>NZ_FNSI01000001.1:220000-5935066 GCF_900104955.1 Beijerinckia sp. 28-YEA-48 | reverse complement strand
CGCCTGAAGGCTGAGCCCTATGCTGCTGCGCGCCACGCTAACCTCACCCTTCGGCCGCAAGGTGCGGTTGGCGGCGATGCGGCTGAAGCTGCTCGACCGGATGAAGATGGAGCCGGCCGATCCGCTCGATCCGGTCGACGTACTGCGCCGGGACAATCCGCTCGGCAAAATGCCGATCCTCATTCTCGACGACGGCCGCCGTCTTTTCGACAGCCGCGTCATCCTCGAATATCTCGATCATCTGGCCGGCGGCGATCGCCTCCTGCCGCAGGATTGGGAGGCGCGCCTCGACGCGCTCACCCTGCAGGCGCTCGGCGACGGCATCATGGATGCGGGACTCCTGGTGGTCTATGAGAGCCGCCATCGCCCGAAAGAACGCCACCACGAGCCGTGGCTGGCCTTCCAGCGCGGCAAGATCGAGCGCGGTCTGACGGCCCTCGCCGCCAACCCGCCCAATCCCGCTGCCTTTCACGTCGGCACGATCACGGTTGCGTGTGCCCTGGGCTATCTCGACTGGCGCAAACAGGTCGACTGGCGTAGCACCCATCCGGCCCTGGTGGCCTGGCTCGACGGGTTCCGCGCCCAAGTTCCGGAATTCGACCTGACCAAAGCGGAAAGTTAAAGGAGGCCCAATGGCTGCCAATGGCGGCCCATCGACGCGCTGTGCCAGGCTTTTAAGGTCAAGAACAAGCTAACCTGCCACAACCTTTGCTTTTTCCCCGGTCTCTGCATCCTCGGCTATTGACGCATCGCGTCACTCACTGTTCGGTTCTCTCCATGACGACTGCACCAACACCGGCCCGCAGCAAGCATTTCAGCCTGCCCAACCTGCTCACCTACGGCAGGGTTTTGGCCGTGCCGATCGTGGTCGCCCTGCTCTACTGGCCCGAGAAAGATTGGGCGCGCTGGACCGCGCTCGGGGTCTTCGCCGTCGCCGCCATCACCGACTTTTTCGATGGCTACCTCGCCCGCGCCTGGCAGCAGCAATCGCTCATGGGCCGCATGCTCGACCCGATCGCCGATAAGCTGATCGTCTCCGCCTGCCTGCTGATGCTGGCCGCCGACGAGGCGATCACCGGCTGGTCGCTGGCCGCCGGGGTGATCATTCTGTGCCGGGAAATCCTGGTGTCCGGCCTGCGCGAATTCCTCGCCGGCCTGCGCGTCTCCATGCCAGTCTCCGCCGTCGGCAAATGGAAGACGACAATGCAATTGCTGGCCATCGGCTTTCTGATCGCCGGGCCCGCCGGCGAAAAAGTCTTGCCCGGCACCGAAATGATCGGGATCACCCTGCTGTGGATTTCCGCTATCCTCACTATCTATTCTGGCTGGGACTATCTGAAGGCGGGCCTTAAGCACGTCGTCAATGATTGAGAAGCAGATGAATCCGGATGCGGTGAAATTGTCCTATTTCGCTTGGGTGCGCGAGCGGATCGGCCTCGCCAGCGAACAGATCACACCGCCGCCGCAGGTGCGTACCGTCGGCGAACTCATCGCCTGGCTGAGTGCGCGCGGCGAGGAATATGCTTATGCCTTCGAGCGCCCGCATATTATTCGCGCGGCCATCGACCGGGTGCATGTCAAACATGAGACGCCGATCGCCGGCGCCCGCGAGATCGCTTTTTTCCCGCCGATGACCGGCGGCTGAAGCCATGGCCACCATCCGCATCCAGGCTGAGGATTTCGATGCCACCGCCGCAGCGGCATCCTTGACGGCCGGGCGAGCCGATGTCGGCGCGGTCGTCACTTTCACCGGCCGCTGCCGCAGCGAGGACAACACGCTCGCGGCGCTGGAACTCGAACATTATCCGGGCATGGCCGAGGAGGAGATCGCCCGCGTCGCCGCCGAAGCCGAACGGCGCTGGCCCCTGCAGGGCACGATCGTCATTCATCGCTATGGCCGCATCCGTCCCGGTGAAAACATCGTCCTCGTCGTCACCGCCGCCTCTCATCGCGAGGCCGCCTTCGAGGCCGCCTCTTTCCTGATGGACTATCTCAAGACCCAGGCGCCCTTCTGGAAGAAGGAGATCCGCGCCGACGGCAGCGAAGGCGATTGGGTCGAGGCCAAGGACGCCGACGACCGCGCGATGGAGAAATGGGGCAAATAAGCCGCCATTTTTAAGCCCATAGTATTTTGCGGTTTGACGTCGTTAACGCCCGAAAGGCGCGTCAAAACAAAGACAGAGGGCAAGATAGCGTTTTATTGAAACGACAGCTTGCCGCTCACTGCCCTTGCATCGGCCGCATTCCCCTGCCATGTCCACGGCGGCAACCATGGAGCACCCCATGCCCCAGACGCGCGGACCCATTTTCGACGACCTCGCCCGCTTGATGACGGATGCGGCCGGTATGGCCAACGGCATGCGCCGGGAAGTCGAAACCGTGGTGAAAACCCAGATGGAGCGCCTGCTTTCGTCGATGGACGTGGTCACACGCGACGAATTCGAAGCTGTGCGTGAAATGGCCATCCTCGCCCGCGAGGAAAACGACAAGCTCACGGCCCGGCTCGCCGAACTCGAAGCGAAACTGGCCCAGAAGCAGCCCTGAGGGCTGCGGCAATCGAGCCTGCGGCAAACCGGCGCGGCAAATTGACTCATGCCAGTCAAACCTTGTGGACATGGTCGCGTGCAGGGATGGACGGATTCAGTCGAATCTCGCACCTTGGCCAAAGTGGTGGCCAGCAAATCGCTGATTCGTCACAAGAATCTGTAGTCCTGGCTGGACCGCGGATTAGGGGTGTGGCGCGCGAGCGTCTCGTACGTGTCGACGCGAGTATTTCTCCTTTGGGCCACAGCATATGATGATTGAAACAGAAGCCAGCCGCTCCGAACACCCGGTCGACGTGATCGAACGGGTTGCTTCAGTCCGCGACTGGACATTCGCCCGCGACGCCGAGGACGAGATCTGCATTTCCGTCGATGGCAGCTGGTCGCCCTATCAGATTTCCTTCACCTGGCTCGAAGGCGTCGAAGCGCTGCACCTGGCCTGCGCCTTCGAGGTGAAGATCAACGAGCGCCGCCGCAACGAACTCAACAAGCTGGTCTCGCTCATCAACGAACAGCTCTGGATCGGCCATTTCGGCATCTGGGAAAAAGAAGGCGTGGTGATCTTCCGCCACACGCTCATTCTCTCGGGTGGCCTCGAACCGACGTCCGAGCAATGCGAAGCGGCGATCGAAGCGGGTGTCAGCGCCTGCGATCGCTACTATCAGTGCTTCAACTTCGTCCTCTGGTCTGGCCGCACGGCCAAGGAAGCTCTGGACACGGCTCTATTTGAAACCGTGGGCGAAGCGTGATCGATCCGAGCGCATTACCGGCCACACTGGTCCTGTTCGGCGCCGGCAAGATGGGTAGCGCCATGCTGCGCGGCTGGCTGGCGCTCGGCATGGACGGCCACGGCGTCACCATCGTCGATCCCCATCCCGCCGCCGATCTGCTCGATCTGGCGAAAGCACACGGAATCCTGGTCAATCCGCCGGTCGGGACGATCACGGCGCCCGATGCGCTCGTCCTCGCCGTCAAGCCGCAGACGCTCGATGCCGCCGCCGCCGATATCGCGCCGCTGGTCACTGCTGATACGCTCGTTCTGTCGATCATGGCAGGCAAGACCATCGCCAATATCGCCGCGCGCCTGCCTGAGGCCAAGGCCATCGTGCGCGCCATGCCCAATACGCCAGCCGCTGTCGGACGCGGCATCACTGGCGCTGCCGCCAACGCCGGCGTTACCCCCAGCCAACACGCCACGGCCTCGGCCCTGCTCGCGGCCATCGGCGCCGTCGAATGGCTCGACCGTGAAGACTGGATCGATGCCGTCACCGCGGTCTCGGGCTCTGGTCCGGCTTACGTTTTCTATCTCGCCGAATGCATGGCCAAGGCCGGCGAGGCGGCCGGCCTGCCAGCCGATCTCGCCATGCGGCTGGCGCGCGCCACCGTCGAAGGCTCCGGCGAACTGATGTTCACCGATGCCGCTACGACGGCCAGCCAATTGCGCGTCAACGTCACCTCGCCTGGCGGCACCACCGCCGCCGCTCTCGATGTTCTGATGGCAAAAGACGGCCTCGAGCCGTTGATGGCCAAGGCCATTGCCGCGGCGAAACGGCGCGCCGGCGAATTGTCCGGCTGACGCGAGCAGTTTGACGCCATCAAAAACGCCCGAGGACAATTTGCCCTCCGGCTTCGCCTTGGAACTGTCGGCTTCCAGGCGTAACGTGGGACACCAAAACAGGAGCCCCCCATGGCCGACACCATCGACACTGCGAAGGCCCCTCCGGCGGACAAGAAACAGCGCATTATCGCGGCGCTGATGGCGCTGGCTGGCGAAATGCCCTGGGAAGAAATCACCATCAGCGAAGTCGCGCTGCGCGCCGGCATTTCGCTGGCCGACTTCCGCGACCAATTCCCGTCCAAAGGCGCGGTGCTGGCGGGCTTCTCGCGCATGATCGACCGCAAGGTTCTGGACGGCACCACCGAGGATCTCGCGGCAGAGACCGCGCGCGACCGGCTGTTCGACGTGCTGATGCGCCGGATCGACGCCATGGCGCCTTACAAGGCCGGCCTCAAGGGCATCTCGCAATGGGTGCGCCGAGACCCGGTGAGCGCGATGGCGCTGAACACGACCGCGCTCAACTCCATGCGTTTCATGCTCGAAGCGGCGCATTTGCACAGTGAAGGCTTGGCCGGCACCGTGAAACTGCAAGGCCTGGTGATCGCCTGGCAGCGCGTCCTCGCTGTCTGGTTCGAGGACGACGAGAGCGGCCTCGATCGCACCATGGCGGTGCTCGACCGGGAATTGTCCCGTGGCGAAACGCTGACCGCCCGTCTTGACGACATGACGCGGCTGACCGCGCCCCTGCGCTCGCTCGCCAATGCGGTCTTGGCAGGCCGCCCGCGTCCGAAAACGCGCACGCCTGATCACAGCGACGACGTCACGCCGGTCTGATACGTCGCGTCAGACCTTGTGATCGTGCGCCAGCACGCAGACGGTTTGCGGATCGGTTTCGATCTGGACCGTCGCGTGCTGGATGGTGCAATGGGTTTCGAGATCCTGCGCCAGCCGCGTCAAGAAGGCGTCGCCCGGATAACCTTCATACATGCAGAGATGCACGGTGAGCGCCGTTTCCGTCGTGCTGAGCGGCCAGATGTGCAGATCGTGCAAGGCGGAGACGCCCGGCTGCTTCAGCAGAAAGGCGCGCACCTTTTCGGGATCGACATGAGACGGCACCGCCGCCAGCGACATGGCGAGGCTGCCGCGCAGTAGTCCCCAGGTCCCCCAGATGATCACCACGGCGATGATCAGGCTGACCACCGGATCGACCCACTGCCAGCCCGTCGCCAGAATGATGAGACCGGCGACGACGACGCCCGCTGATATCGCCGCGTCGGCGGCCATGTGCAGATAGGCGCCACGGATATTGAGATCGCCATCCTTGCCGCCCATGAACAGCCAGGCGGTGAAACCGTTGACGAGAATACCGATGGCGGCCACCACGATCATCGTCAGGCCGGCGACCGGCTCAGGGTTGAGCAGCCGCTGGATCGCCTCCAGGATGATGGCGCCGACGGCGACAAGCAGCAGCACCGCATTGGCCAAGGCCGCCAGGATCGACGAACTGCGCAGGCCATAGGTGTAGCGCGCGGTCGCCGCCCGCTTGACCAGAACGGCCGCGACCCAGGCGACGATCAGGCCGAGAACATCGGAAAGGTTGTGCCCCGCGTCGGCCAACAGCGACATTGAATTGCTGAAGAAGCCATAGCCCGCCTCCACCACCACGAACGCCGTGTTGAGAATGATGCCGATGGCAAAGGCGCGACCGAAATCCACCGGCGCATGGGAATGACCACCATGGGAGTGGCCGCCAGGAGAATGGCCATGAGCGTGCCCGTGATCATGGCCAGAGCCGTGCCCATGCGCATGATCGTGCGAATGGTCGTGACCCTGCGCATGGGCATGCGCAGGAGAGTGATCATGCGAGTGATCATGGGAATGGTCTTGGTGATCGTGCGGATGAGCCTGTGCCATAAACGCCCCATAGCACCGTCGCCGGCACAAGGCATCATGTTATGATATTGCTGTAACGGTATAGCGTCAGCGGCCAATAAGCCGCCAATGCCAGCCTTAAAGCGGTACACGCACCGTCGCGCGCAGGCCGCCGAGCGGGCTCGACGCCAGGCTGACATCGCCGCCATGGGCACGGGCAATGTCACGCGCGATGGCCAGGCCAAGGCCGGTGCCGCCGTGATCCTGATTGCGCGCTTCATCCAAGCGGAAGAACGGCCGGAAGACGTCCTCGCGCTGGTCAGGCGCGATGCCAGGCCCATCGTCATCAATGTGGATGGTCAGAAAACGCTGCTCGCGCAGAGCTTCGATGGCCAGGTTCTCGCCATAGCGCTGGGCGTTGGCAATCAGATTGGTCAACAGGCGACGGAAGGCATCGGGCCGCACCATCACCATCGGCTCGCCGCTGAACGACACCGACGTCGCATGGCCATGCCGCTCCGCATCCACCTTCAGCTCTTCGAGCATGGTGCGCATGTCGGTGGAGGACGCCTGTTCGCCGCCATCGCCGCGCGCGAAAGCCAGATAGGCTTCCAGCATGCGCTGCATTTCATCGACATCCTTCTGCAAGGCGTCCACATCGGGACCTTGCGGCAGCATGACGAGCGATAGTTTGAATCGGGTCAGGATCGTGCGCAGGTCATGGCTGACCCCATTGAGCATGGTCGTGCGCTGATCCATCGCCCGTTCGATGCGGCGCTTCATCTCGACGAAGGCGAAGGCGGCCTGCCGCACTTCCCGCGCGCCATGCGGCCGGAACTCCACTTCGCGTCCCTTGCCGAAATCCTGCGCCGCCTTGGCCAACCGCAAGATCGGCCTGATCTGATTGCGCAAGAAAGCGATGGCGACCGCCAACAGAACCAACGAAGCGCCGACCATCCAACCTAGAAAGATGTGCGAGTTGGACGCATAGGCGGCGCTGCGCGCGGCGATGACCCGCAGGGTCGCATCGTTGAGCGCAACCCTGATCTCGACGAGATTGGAATTGCCGATCGTATCGATCCAGAACGGCTTGTTGATCTGCCGCGACAATTCCTGCGAGAGCGAACTGTCCAGCAGCGAGAAAAACGGTTTTGGCAGAGTTGCCGGCAATGGCTCCTTCGGCAGCAGTTTGAAATCCATTTCAAAACGCTCGCCGGCAATCTTCGCCACCTGTTCAAACGTCGCGAGCGGAAACTTCTCATACGTATCGACCACGGCGGCGATGTCGGCCACGACGGCGGCCGAAAGTCGCTGCGTGACGAGCTGCCAGTGGCGCTCCATGAAAATATAGGCGACGGCCGATTGCAGCAGCACGACCGGCAGAATGACGATCAGCAGCGAACGGGCGAACAGGCCCTTCGGCATGCGGCCCGCGAGCCAACGCGTGAAGTCGCGCCACAAGCCGCGTGGCCGCTCGAACCAGCCGGGAAGCACCAGGCTCATCAGCGTTCAGGCAACAGGCGATAGCCTGCGCCACGGGCGGTTTGCAGATAGATCGGATTGGCCGGATCACGCTCGATCTTGCGGCGCAATCGGTTGATCTGCACGTCGATGGTCCGCTCATTGGCGGCCGCGGCCGAACCGGCCAGAAGTTCGCGCGCCACCGGCTCGCCCGGCGTCTTCGCCAAGAGTTGCAACATATAGCGTTCGCGCTCCGTCAGCCGCACGATATCGTCACCGTGGCGCAATTCGCCACGCTCGCAATGGAACACGAATGGCCCAAAGCGCACCAAGGTCGGTTGATTGAGCGGTTTCGGCACCACGCGGCGCAGGATCGAGCCGATGCGCAGCGACAGTTCCTTGGCCTCGAACGGCTTGGTCAGATAGTCATCGACGCCCGTTTCGAGCCCGAGCACGCGATCGCTGGCTTCGGCCCGCGCCGTCAGCATGAGGATCGGCACCTGTGAGGTCTCGCGTAGAGAACGGGCGAAGTCGATGCCGTTCTCGCCGGGCATCATCACATCGAGCACGATGAGATCGAAATCGAGATTGCTCAGGTGCCGCCGCGCTTCGGCCGCATCGCCAGCCGCCGTCACCCGATATCCCTCGCGCACCAGATAGCGCGACAGCAATTCACGCAACCGCTTGTCGTCGTCAACGACAAGCAGATGCGCCGCATCATCGGCAGGCACCAAAGTCGGTTGTTCGACGCCCGGTGCGGTCTGCTCTTCGCTCATTCCTCGGTCCTTTCGCTGCGCCAGATCAGCGCTTCGACTCTGGGCCTTTCCTCTGGCTCGATCATGGCCAGTAGAAATTGTTGCGCCGCCTGCTGAGCGCCCTGCGGCAATTCCTCCAGCACGCGCGTGAACCGTTGCGATTGCAACACCGACAGTTCCAGCGCCAGCGCCTTCCCCTTTGGTGTCAGGAACAACAACCGCTGCCGGCGATCGGCCGCACCCGTTCGCGCCTCGACGAAACGCTCATCGAGCAATTCCTTCAACACGCGATTGAGGCTTTGTTTGGTGATGCGCAGAATATCAAGCAGTTCGGCGATCGTCAGGCCAGGGTTGCGGTGCACAAAATGCAGCACGCGATGGTGGGCGCGGCCAAAGCGCAGAGTTTCCAGCAGACGGTCGGCATCGCCGACGAAATCGCGATAGGCGAAGAACAGAAGCTCAATGAGATCATAGTGCGGCGGCGCCGCTGATGCGTCGGTTGCCGGCTCCGCCCCATTTACCAGGGGAATATCGTCAAGCGCCTGCGTCATGGCTGATCCGCTTTAATCCATTACGTCAGCACTATTGACATATTTCAGGTCGATTGCTAGTCGTCAAGCCTCGAAAACACCGGCAAAGTGACCGGAAATGCAGCGAACGCCTGTATCGAACGGGATTACACGTTCGCTAGGAGGAGTTGTGATGTCAGTTCTACCATTCGACCAGCGTGAAGGCTTCATCTGGATGAACGGGAAAGTGCTGCCGTGGAAGGATGCACATCTGCATGTGCTCAGCCACGGATTGCATTATGGCTCCAGTGTATTCGAAGGCGAGCGCGCCTATGGCGGCAAGATTTTCAAGAGCCTCGAACACACCGAACGGTTTCACAATTCGGCCAAGCTGCTCGATTTCACCATTCCCTATTCGGTCGCGGAGATCGAAGCGGCCAAGCAACTCATCGTCGACAAGAACGGCATGGCGAGCTGCTATGTGCGCCCCATCGCCTGGCGCGGCAGCGAGATGATGGCGGTCGCCGCCCAGAACGCGACGATCCATGTGGCCATCGCCGTGTGGGATTGGCCGAGCATGTTCGACGTCAACGAGAAGATGCGCGGCATCCGCCTCGATATCGCCCAATATCGTCGCCCCGATCCGCGTACCGCGCCGTGCCAATCGAAGGCTGCCGGTCTCTACATGATCTGCACGATCTCCAAGCACGCCGCTGAGCGCAAAGGCTATGCCGACGCGATGATGCTCGATTGGGAAGGGCGCGTCGCCGAATGCACTGGCGCCAACCTCTTCTTCACCAAGGATGGCGCCATCCACACGCCGACCGCCGATTGCTTCCTCGACGGCATCACCCGCCGCACGGTCATCGATCTGGCCCAGCGGCGCGGCATTGGCGTGCACGAACGCCGCATCATGCCCGACGAATTGGCGAGCTTTAACGAGTGCTTCCTCACCGGCACGGGCGCCGAAGTGACCCCCGTGTCCGAGATCGGCCCCTACCGCTTCACGCCGGGGAATATCTCGCGGACGTTGATGGAAGACTATACGGCGGAAGTGAACAAGCACTGAGCCGGCTCAAAACCCCAAATTTGCGCTTTTGAGCGGGCGGCGGACCTCTCCGCCGCCCGTTCTCGTCTTTTCCTTGCCTTTTGCCGGCCCGACCAGCATATGCCGTGGCGGATTTGATTTTTGCCCGCTTGGCGGGCTAGCGGGATGTTTCCATGGGTTTCAAATGTGGCATCGTCGGTCTGCCTAACGTCGGCAAATCGACCCTTTTCAACGCGCTAACGCAGACGGCAGCGGCCCAGGCCGCCAATTATCCGTTCTGTACGATCGAGCCCAATGTCGGCGACGTCGCCGTTCCCGACGAGCGCCTGGACGCCTTGGCCAAGATCGCCACGTCGAAAGAGATCATCCCGACGCGCCTGACCTTCGTCGATATCGCCGGCCTGGTGCGCGGCGCCTCCAAGGGCGAGGGCCTCGGCAACCAGTTCCTGGCCAATATCCGTGAATGCGACGCCATCGCCCATGTGGTGCGCTGTTTCGAAGACGGCGACATCACCCATGTCGAAGGCAAGATCGATCCGGTGGCCGATATCGAGACCATCGAGACCGAGCTGATGCTCGCCGATCTCGACAGCCTCGAGAAGCGCGTGCCGGCGCTCGAGAAAAAGGCCAAGCAGAACGACAAGGAAGCCAAGGAAGCGCTCGACCTGATGAGCCGCTGCCTGGTGCTGCTGCGCGACGGCAAGCCGGCGCGCCTCGTCGAGGTCAAGGCGGAAGAGCACAAGACCTTCGTCGGCCTTGGCCTGCTCAGCTCCAAGCCGGTTCTCTATGTCTGCAACGTCGAAGAAGCCGCCGCCGACAAGGGCAATAATTTCTCGGCGCTGGTCGAGCAGCGGGCGAAAGAGGAAGGCGCGGTCGCCGTCGTCGTCTCGGCCCGCATCGAAAGTGAGATCGCCATTCTGCCAGCTGACGAGCAAAAGGATTATCTCGAAGCCGTCGGCCTCACGGAGCCCGGTCTCAATCGTGTCATCCGCGCCGGCTATGGGCTGCTCGGTCTCATCACCTATTTCACGGTCGGCCCGAAGGAAGCGCGCGCCTGGACCATCGAAACCGGGACGCGCGCGCCGCAGGCGGCAGGCGTCATTCATACCGATTTCGAGAAGGGCTTCATCCGCGCCGAGACGATCGCCTATGCCGATTATGTCGCCTGCAACGGCGAAGCGGGCGCCCGCGAAGCCGGCAAGTTCCGCCTGGAAGGCAAGGACTATACGGTTGCCGACGGCGACGTGCTGCATTTCCGCTTCGCCAATTAAAGCCAATTGCGTTTCGGAAGAGATGTAATTGAGCCTGAGATCTTTGTTTGACGTTTCCGTGTGGCGTTTGATGCTTCGATCAAACGCCACAATGCAATAACGGCAAGAACACAATAACGGAGGCCCGATGCCGTCGCTGTATTTCGAGGATTTCCCGAAAGGCTTCGTGCGCGAATACGGCGCCCATCACGTCACCAAGGACAGCATTATCGAATTCGCCCGCGAGTTCGATCCCCAGCCCTTCCACCTCGATGAGGAAGCCGGCAAGAAAAGCATTCTGGGCGGCCTTTCGGGCTCCGGTTGGCAAACCGCCAGCGTTGCCATGCGCCTCATCTACGAGACCATTCTGCACGATGCCGCCAGCCTCGGTTCACCCGGTGTCGAGGAACTGCGCTGGCTGAAGCCCGTGCGTCCTGGCGATATTCTCAGCCTACGCGCAGAAGTGCTCGATGCGCGCGTGTCGCGCTCACGTCCCGGCATGGGCATTCTGACGTGGCGTTTCGGTGTGCGCGATCAAGACGGCCAGGAAGTGATGTGGCAGCGCTCGCTCATGATGCTGGGCACGCGCGACACGCCGCCACTGGCGCCCCGCACGCCGCCTGAGCGTCCGGCCCCCGCCGCACTACCGGATTTCGCGCCGGATTTCTTGACCATCGACGACACCAATGGTGTTCTCACCGGCTGGCTCGATGATCTCGTCGTCGGCTTTCGCATTGAAACCGGCTCCTATGCCTTCACGCGCGACAACATGCTGCGCTTCGCGCGCGCCTATGATCCGCAGGTCTTTCACGTCGATGAGGAAGCCGCGAAACACTCCTTCTTCGGTGGGCTCGCGGCATCGGGCTGGCACACGGCTTCGGCCTGCATGAGCCGCCTTGTCGCCTCTCGCAGCGCCTATGCGGCGGAAGCGCGCCGGCGCAATCTGCCGCGCACGCCGGCTGGTCCTTCGCCTGGTTTCCGCGATCTCAAATGGTTGCAGCCGGTCTATCTCGGCGACGTCATCAGCTATTCGACGACGCCGCTCGAAAAGCGCAACATCTCGCGTGAAGGCTGGGGCATAGCCTTCCATCGCAACGAAGGCCTCAACCAGAACGGCGATAAAGTGTTCGAGTTTACCAGTTCGAGTCTCTGGCCACTGCGGGGATAATCGACGAAGACGAATACAATTTGGGGGGAACGTCATGGGCAGCGAAGCCGAAGCGCAAGTTGAAGCGAAAGTCGCAATCCGCGAAGTGATCGAGAACTGGGCCATCTGGCGCGACAGCGGCGATTTCGAAAACCTCGCCACCTGCTTTCATGACGACGGCCGTATGATCGCCACATGGTTCGCAGGCTCCGCCGCGCAATTCATCGCCGGGTGCAAAGCCGGCTTCGAGAAAGGCGCGATCGTGCAGCACTTTCTCGGCGGCGTCTCGATCTCGCTTGCCGGCACACGCGCCATCGCGCAAACCAAGATGATGATCCTGTCGCGATCGAGCCTCGAAGACATGCCGTGCGACACCACCTGCGTCGGCCGTTTCTACGACTTCTTCGAAGAGCGTAACGGCCGTTGGGCCATCGTTTTGCGGCAGCCGATCTATGAGAAAGATCGCTTCGATATGCTCGATCCCGCGCACCAGCCGAAGCTCGATCCGCAGCTGCTGAACCGCTTTCCGGTCGGCTATCGCTTCATGGGTTACGCGCAGACGAAGGAGGGCCGGACGGTCAATCCTTCCCTTCCGGGCCTGCATGGAGCCGAGATCGAGCGCCTTTATGGCGAAGGAAACGCCTGGCTGGCGGGCAAAAACCTCGCCCGCTGAATGCTTCGACTTGTCGCATATAACACGCAAGACGACAGAATTTATTTAATAAAAACAACGATATAATAATACATTAACGCAGCTTAGGAAAGATTACCGCTGCGGCACAGGCACTTTTTGACTCGCACGTCACATTCTCGCCCCATGTGGCCCGCAAAAGCTCGCCACCTTCGCTGCGACGAGAGGCAATGTTCTCTCCCGTGTTCCGCCGCGCCGCCTGACTGATCTGCGGCATTCTGCGGCTTCATCCAATCACATCGACTAAGGAAACCACACGAATGCGGGACACTTTGTTCCGCCGCGGCCGCATGGCCTCGGCAATGATTCCGGCTGCACTCCTCGCGCTGGCTTCCACTCACCTCAGCGCAGAGGAATCGTCAGCGGAATATTTCGCCCGCGACCGCGCTGCCTTTGCTCAAACCCACACGCAGCCTGCCAACATTGCGCAACCAAGCCGCAAGGAACGCGTGAGCAGCAAGGTCAGCAGAAAGAGCCGCGTCAGGTTCGCCAGTCTCTCCACGACCATGAATGATGCGTCACCGGTGCAGAATGAGGCATCGCCAGTGCAGGCCGCTCCGGTCTCCAGGTTTACAACGCGTCGCGCCTCTCCCATTGCCGCTACCGGCATTCATGCGCTCGTCACCGCCGCCGCCATTCGCAATGGCGTTCCCCCCGCTCTGCTGCATGGCGTCATCCGCAAGGAAAGCAACTATCGTTGCAACGCCTTTAACGGCCGCGGGCAGGCCCATGGCGTCGGCCAGCTCAAGATCGCGACGGCGCGTTCCGTCGGCATTCACGGCTCGCTTTATGATTGCAGCAACGGCGTCGAAGCCGCGGCGCGCTATCTCAAGATTGCGATCGCACGCGGCGGTGCAGGATGCGCCGGCGTCAGCCTCTATGAGCGTGGCGTCTATGCCCGCCCGACATGCTCGGCCTATGGCCGCTCCGTCATGCAGATGGCGCACCTCTAAGAATACCACTCTGAACGCTGGATCAGGCCGCGCGCTTGAGCCAGCGTTTAGGATCGATACTGGCTGTCGGCCTGTGCGCCGACAGCGCCTCGCACAATTGCGCGATGCTCGACAGATTGTGCACCGGGCGGAATTCATCCACATACGGCAGCATGGCGCGAATGCCCAAGGCGCGCGCCTCGAAGCGATCGAAACGCAACAGCGGATTGAGCCAGATCAAGCGACGGCTGGATTTGTGCAACCGCTCCATCTCCAGCGCCAGCTCTTCCGTGCCTTCGCGCTCAAGTCCATCGGTGAACAAAAGCACGATGGCGCCTTGGCTCAGAACCCGCCGCGACCAATCCCGATTGAAACGATGCAGGCAGGAACCGATGCGCGTTCCGCCCGACCAATCGGCCACTTCAAGCGAACATTGGCTCAAGGCTTCATCGGGATCGCGATAGCGCAAGGCGCGCGTCACATTGGTCAGCCTGGTGCCGAACAGGAATGTCTGCACCTGTCGCCGTTCATTGGTGAGCGCATGCAGGAAATGCAGGAACACGCGCGTGTAGTCGCTCATCGAACCGGAGATATCGCAGATGGCGACGATCGGCGGATGACGCACCGCCGGCGAGCGGCGCGCCAGTTCAATCGTCGCGCCGCCCGCACGCAGCGAGCGCCGCAGTGAACGGCGCAGATCAATCCGCGTGCCGCGCGTATCGGCGACGAAGCGGCGCGTGCGCACTTCATTGTCGCTGAGATCCAGCCGGTCGATGGCGCGCACCGCCGCCGCGATCTCCTCGGCGGTCATCTGGGCGAAATCCTTTTGCTGCAACACCTCGGACGCCGAGACCGTGAAGCTCTGATCGAGTTCGAACTCCTGCTCCACCTGCTCGGGTTCGCGCTGCGGCATCAAGGCCTGGGCGACGCGCGCCGCCGCCGCTTCCGGTTTGCTGGCTTTCTGATCTTCCTGCTGCGGCTCCGCCAAGGGCGACATCATCGCGATCAGCTTTTCCAAGAAACCGCGTCGCTTCCAGAACATGCGGAAGGCGGCATCGAACACCACCAAATGCTCGCGCTTGTTGACGAACACCGCTTCGAGCGTAGCACGGAAATCGCTGCGATGGCGCACGCCGGCGATCTCGACAGCGCGCACGGCATCGAGCACCGCGCCGGGACCGACGGGGAGGCCCGCAGCGCGCAGCGCCCGGGCGAAATACAGGATGTTCTGCGCCAGGGTGCCGCCGACCGCTTCCGTCCCGTCCATCCCACTCACATCGTCCATAACGACCTCGGAAATCCGGCCTCAGAAATCACTGGTGATGCCTTTGCTCTCCCAGTCGCCATAGCGCACCGGGTCGAGACCGCCGCGACCGTTGATTTCCACCGGCTCGGCCTTGGCCGTTGCCTCGGCCTGACGCCGGCGCTCCTGCGCCTCTGCCAGGGCGCGCTGGGCGGCCGCGCTCAAGGGTTTGCGCGGCTCGGCCTGCGCCGCCACGGACTCGGACTTTTCGATCGGCTCAGTCATTTCCAGCGTCTCCGGCCGAAAAATCGGGCTTTCGGCCAATTCCAGGTAGTTTTACGGGTCATTTCAACAGCATTTTTTAACAGGCGTGTCGGGCAAAGCAAACTGCTAAGCTTGCCCTCATCCCCCTTACCTCCCCACATAAGACGCGACCGGCAAAGCTTCCAGCCGGCCCATCGGAGGTGAATAAACCCATGAATATCATGCGCACGGCAATACTGCTTGCTGCCATGACTGCCATTTTTGCCGTTGTTGGCGCCCTGATGGGCGGCAAAACCGGCATGCTCATCGCACTCGCCATCGCAGCCGCGACCAACCTTTACGCGTTGTGGAACTCCGACCACATGGCGCTGGCCTCGACCAACGCCCATGAAGTCGACGCCACCTCGGCGCCGGATCTGGTCAACATGGTCCATGGCCTGGCCCAGCGCGCCGGCCTGCCGCCGCCCCGCGTCTATGTGATCGAGGATCCGCAGCCGAACGCTTTCGCCACCGGCCGTAATCCGGAAAATTCCGCCGTCGCCGTGCACACCGGGCTGCTCAACATGCTCAGCCGCGAGGAATTGTCCGGCGTCATCGCCCATGAGCTGGCGCATATCAAACATCGCGACACGTTGACGATGACCGTCACCGCCACATTGGCCGGTGCCATCTCGTCCATCGCCCAGTGGGGCATGTTCTTTGGCGGCAACCGCAACAATAACGGTCTCGGCATCATCGGCTCGATCGCCTTGATGATTCTGGCGCCGCTCGCCGCCATGATCGTGCAGATGGCGATCAGCCGGTCGAGGGAATATGAAGCCGACCGCCTTGGCGCGGAAATCTGCGGCAACCCGCGCTGGCTGGCCTCGGCGCTGGCGAAAATTTCCGGCGCGGCCGAACGTATTCCCAACGCAGCGGCGGAAGCCAATCCGGCGATGGCGCATATGTTCATCGTCAATCCGCTGACCGGCCAGGGCATGGACAATCTCTTCTCCACCCATCCCAATGTGGAAAACCGCATCGCTGCGCTCGATGAGTTGGCGCAGCGCATGGGCATCGGCCGTGGCGCTCCTCCGCCTTCCCGTTCCGGCGGCTTTCTGGGCGGTGGCGATCCACTGGCCCCGCGTCGAGGACCTTGGGGATAGTCGACCCTGGGGATAATTGCCTGTGATTTGAATCACGTGCCCGCATTTGCAGCGTCCTTGAGCTACAGCCTTGAGCAAGAGCTTGGAGCAAGAGCTTGGAGCAGGACCTTGGGGATAGCTGCGAATTGCGGGTGCAACTTCGCAGCTGGTCACAAATGGGCCTGACTTACCGCCGATGATGCGTGCATATTGGCTCCAGCGGGAACAAAACACGGCGCAACGCGTTGCCTTTCGCGCAAGAGCTTGAACATGATTGAACCGGTGAGCGGAGTTGATTCGTCAACCGGCCTCTTCACCCGTCCCCGCACATGATGCCGGGACAGACTTTGTAGGACGGTGCGGGTTGCCAGACTTAAAAAAGCGTTCCGGTGGATTTGGTGCTCGTTCTGCCGAGCCGGTGCCACCGCCGCCACCCGGATTGTCCGCACGCCTCACCGCCGCTCAAGCGCTCGCCGATATCCTGGCTTCGGGACATGCGGTTGAAGATCGCTTCGCCGCGACCCGCACATCGGAACTCGATGCCCGCGACCGCGCACTGGCGCGCTCCATCGCCACGACGGCTTTGCGCCATCTCGGCTCCATTCGCGCACGCCTGGCTCAGGGACTTGAGAAAGGCCTGCCGAAGAAGTCGGGCGCCCTGGAATGGCATCTTGTCACCGCCGTTGCGCAAATCCTCTTTATGGACGTGCCTGACCGTGCCGCGGTCGATCTAGCCGTGCATGCGGTCAAGCGCGATCCCCGTTCGGCCGCCTTCGCGGGCCTCGCCAATGCGGTTCTGCGCACCATCGTCCGCGCCAACGAAGCCGGCGAGATCGTGCAGGACGATCCATTCGTCGACACGCCGCAATGGCTCGCCGTGCGCTGGAACAAGATCTATGGCGAGGAGACCGCCCAGGCCATCGCCGCGATGCATGGGCAGGAACCGACCCTCGATCTCACGGTGAAATCCGACGCCGAAGGCTGGGCGCAAAGGCTTGGCGGTATCGCTCTGCCGACCGGCTCGGTGCGTCTCTCCACCCATGCGCCGATCGAGACGCTGGCCGGATATGCCGATGGCGAGTGGTGGGTGCAGGATGCAGCCGCTGCCCTGCCGGCGCGCCTGCTCGGCGTCGCCGTTGGCGAACGCGTTGCTGATCTTTGCGCCGCGCCAGGCGGCAAGACCGCCCAGCTTGCGCTTCACGGCGCCCATGTGGTGGCGCTCGACCGTTCCGCCGAACGGATGAAGCGTGTCGCCGAAAATCTCACCCGCCTTGGCCTTTCGGCGGAACTGCACATCGGCGATGCGCTGAGCTTCGATGCAGCGCCGTTCGATGCCATTCTGCTCGATGCCCCCTGCTCCAGCACCGGCACCATCCGCCGCCATCCTGATGTGGCCTGGACCAAGCGCATCAGCGACATCACCGCGCTGGCGACGCTACAAGCCAAAATGCTCGATCGCGCCTGCGGCCTGCTCAAGCCCGGTGGCCGTCTGGTCTATTGCACCTGTTCGCTCGAACCCGAGGAGGGCGAACAGCACATTGCCGCCCTGCTGCGTCGCAATCCCGATATGCTGCGCGCACCGGTGACGGCGGACGAGATCGGCGGACTGGCGGAGTGCATCAATGCCGATGGCGAAGTGCGCACGCTGCCATCGCATCTGCCCCATGCGGACAAGCGAATGGCCGGGCTTGACGGATTCTTCGCCGTTCGTCTGCAACGGCGGCCGAGCTGACAGCTTCTCTCACCAGCTTGATTTGCTTCCATTCGCCCAATGCCCTCCAATCAGGTAAGAAAATGGCTCTGAGTCGTCGAGACAAGAGGGTCATGGTGATCTTTCAGCCTGGTTGCGAAGGAGGTTTGGCGCGGTGACGGCGGTGTCTGTTGCTGAACGCCTGACGGTTGCTCGTCTGGCGTGGGGAATTGGCTTGCGTACAACGCGGCGCGCTTTGGCGTGGCCAGGCCGTAAAATCGCCGATTTCAGCACCCGGGGCCCCCGCGCCCTGGCGATCGCACCGCAGGACATCCGCACCACCGACCCGGCCATCGCCGACGACATCTACGCCGGTCACTTCCATTTCGCCGGCCGCATCGTCGATTCACACGGCACGTCACCCTTCGATTTCACCGAAGCGCCGCAGGAATGGGAAACGGCGCTGATGGGCTTTGCCTGGCTGCGCCATCTGCGCGCCGCCGAAACCGCGCTGGCGCGCGCCAACGCCCGCTCGCTCGTCGACGAATGGATCACGCGACAAAATCGCCAGACCAGCGGCATCGCTTGGCAGCCGCAGGTAGCGGCACGCCGGCTTATCTCCTGGCTGTCCCATTCGCCGCTGTTGCTCGAAGGCGCCGACGCCAATTTCTATCGCCGCTTCATGAAGAGCATCGGCCGCCACGTCACCTTCCTGTCGCGTCAAGTGGCCGACGGGCTCGGTGGCGAAGCAAAGCTCACTGTCGTTCTGGCCCTGATGCAGGCAAGCCTTTGCGCCACGGGCCTGGAAAGCTCCCGGCGCAAATTCGAGAAACTGCTCGTCAACACGCTACAGGCCCAGGTGCTGCCGGACGGAGGCCACATCTCGCGCAACCCGCAGGTTCTGGTCGATCTCCTGCTCGATCTCCTGCCGCTGCGCCAGGCCTTCGCCGCGCGTGGTCTGTCGATCCCGCAAGAACTCATCTCCTGCGTCGACCGCGTGATGCCGATGCTGCGCATGATGCGCCATGGCGATGCGACCTTGGCGCTCTTCAATGGCATGGGCGTGACGGCGCCTGATACGCTGGCCACCGTGCTCGCCTATGACGATGCCCGTGCCCAGCCCGTGCTGAATGCTCATTATGCCGGCTATCAACGGCTCGAAGGTGGCACCACCATCGTCGTCTGCGACGCTGGCGCGCCGCCGCCGCCGGAATATTCGAGCCGGGCGCATGCCGGCACGCTGTCGTTTGAATTGTCGAGCCAGGGGCAGCGCATCATCGTCAATTGCGGCGCGCCGTCCCAGATGCGTGGCGCGATGCGCGAGGCGGCGCGCCTGACGGCCGCCCATTCGACCTTGATTCTCGCCGATACCTCATCGTGCCGTTTCGCCACCAGCAGCCTCGCCCGCGCCATCTGCGACACTTTCATTGTCGCCGGTCCCTCGCAGGTCGAAACCCGTCGCAACGACGATGAGCTGGCGAGCGAGATCGACGTCAGCCACGATGGCTACAGTGCCGCTTTCCGCGCCCTACACCGCCGCCGGCTGACGTTGGCCGCTGACGGCTGGCGGCTGGAGGGCGCCGACACCCTGTCGCGGATCGGCAAGAACAACGCCCAGGGCCTCGATTCCGTCGACTATGCCCTGCGCTTTCACCTGCACCCCCAGGTTCGGGCTGGACTGATCGAAAACGGCCAGGGCGTGCTGCTCGCCCTTCCCACCGGCGAAGCCTGGATTTTCCACGCCTCCGGCCTGCCCCTGGCCCTGGAAGAAAGCGTCTTTTTCGCCGGTTTCGACGGCCCCCGCGCCACCACCCAGATCGTCATACACGGCAATGCCGCCACCCAGTCGGAAGTGCCCTGGGTGCTGAGCCGGTCACAATAACAGTAACCGTAATAGCCAAGCTTTCCCCCGGCTCCGGCGCATGCTAAGCGCCGGCCACCAATTGCTTCACCCTGCTGCCCGAGATCCCCCGCCATGCCCCGCGATCTTCGCCGCGTCGCCCGCGCGCTTATTTCCGTTTCCGACAAGACCGGCCTCATCGATTTCGCCCGCGCCCTCACCGGCCTTAGCATCGAGCTGATTTCCACCGGCGGCACCTGCAAGGCCATCGCCGACGCGGGCATCAAGGTGCAGGACGTCTCCGACGTCACCGGCTTCCCGGAGATGATGGACGGGCGGGTCAAGACCCTGCATCCGAAGGTCCATGGCGGCCTGCTCGCCATTCGCGAGAACCCGGAGCATGAGGCGGCCATGCTGGCCCATGGCATCGCCCCGATCGATCTCCTCGTCGTCAACCTCTATCCGTTCGAGGCGACCGTCGCGAAGGGCGCGGGCTATGACGATTGCGTCGAGAACATCGACATCGGTGGTCCAGCGATGATCCGCGGCGCCGCCAAGAACCATGCCGATGTCGCCGTCATCGTCGATGTCGCCGACTATGCCTCGGTGCTCGACGCGCTGAAGGCCAATGACGGCGCCACCACGCTGGCGCTGCGCCAGCACCTCGCCCAAAAAGCCTACGCGCGCACCGCTGCTTATGATGCGGCGATCTCCAACTGGTTCGCCAATGCCATCGGCGAAACAGCACCCGACTATCGCGCCATCGGCGGCCAGCTCGCCGAGAAGATGCGCTATGGCGAGAACCCGCACCAGTCGGCCGGCTTCTATCGCACGCCCGACAGCCGCTTCGGCGTCGCCACCGCCCGGCAATTGCAGGGCAAGACGCTCTCCTACAATAACGTCAACGACACCGACGCCGCTTTCGAATGCGTGGCCGAGTTCAATCCCGCCCGCACCGCCGCCGTCGCCATCATCAAACATGCCAATCCCTGCGGCGTCGCCGAGGGCGCATCGCTGCGCGAGGCCTATGAAAAAGCCCTGCGCTGCGACCCGGTTTCGGCCTTTGGCGGCATCGTGGCGCTGAACCGCCGGCTTGATGCCGAAGCGGCCCGCGAGATCGTCAAGACCTTCACCGAGGTCATCATCGCGCCGGAAGCCGACGATGAGGCCATCGCCCTCGTCGCCGCCAAGAAGAACCTGCGCCTGCTGGTGACCGGCGGCCTGCCTGATCCGCGCGCCCTGGGGCTCACAGTACGCACCGTCGCCGGCGGCCTGCTCGTCCAGGGCCGCGACAATGCGGTGGTCGACGACATGGATCTACGCGTTGTGACCAAGCGCGCGCCGACCGAACACGAACTGATCGACCTCAAATTTGCTTTCAGAGTGTGTAAACACGTGAAGTCGAACGCCATCGTCTATGTCAAAGACGGGGCCACGGTCGGCATCGGCGCGGGCCAGATGTCGCGGGTCGATTCCTCGCGTATCGCCGCCTGGAAAGCCGCAGAAGCGGCCAAGGCGGCCGGCCTATCCGAGACCCTGGCGAAGGGCTCGGTCGTCGCCTCCGATGCATTTTTCCCCTTTGCTGATGGGCTTTTGGCGGCAGCCGAAGCCGGCGCCACCGCGATCATCCAGCCGGGCGGATCGATGCGTGATGACGAGGTGATCAAGGCCGCCGACGAGGCTGGCCTCGCCATGGTGATGACCGGACATCGCCACTTCCGGCACTAGAGCAAATCACGTTTCGGTAGAAACGTGATTTTGCCGAGATTCTCTTATTTTGACGCGTCTTCATGGCGCTCGGCGGCTCCGCCGAGCTGCGAAACGCTATGCAGCGTTCAGGCCCGGTTCACGCACATTCACTATTAGTGATCGCACGGTGCGGCTTCGCACCGACTGCGGACGCAAACTTGCCATTAATGGGATAGAAACCAGCTGCGCGTAGCAGCATGGTTGGGGGTTCAGGAGAAGTATCGTGTTAGTCAGTTCGAGTCATGAAATCCAAGGCAGCCGCGTTGTCCGGGAGATCGGGCGCATTTCGGCGGCTACCAGCTGGGGCGGTACGGTCAGTGCCACCTCGGAGGAATTGCGAGCCCAGGCCCTCAAGCGTCTCATCGACCAGGCCAAGGACTACGAAGCCGACGCCATCGTCGACGTTGATTACACCGTCGATGGCGTGAAGAGCTGCGATCTGTCCGCCTGCGATCTCAAGCGCGTTATCGTCAGCGGCGTCGCCGTCCGCCTCGCCCGCGGCTGATCCCCAAACAGCCCGACATCATTCAGCGAAGACCGAGCATTATTGCGGCTCGATCTTCGCTTGGTCGATCCAGGCTCTCCAGTCGACGATTTGTTCGCGCAGGAAAGCCTGGCCCTCGTCCGGTGTCGTGATCCAGGGATCGCTGGCGACGCTGTTGAGGAAGACCTTGCCTTCGGCGCTACCGGTGACTTCGTTGAACAGCTGGTTCAGCCGCTCGACGATCGGGCGCGGCGTCGCCATCGGCACCATCGCCGCGAACCACCCGACGATCTTCATCGGCACGCCAAGCTCCGTCATGGTCGGAAACTGCGGCACCACCTGCATCCGCTCGGGCGGGCTGATCGCCAGAATGCGGACCCGCTTCTCGCGCTCTTGAGAGATACTGAAAATATTGTCGAGCGTGGCGAAGTCGAGCGCGCCGCTGGTCAGGTCGTTCAATGAATCGCCGGCGGTGCGATAGATGACCTCCACGGCCTCAAGGCCCATGGTCTGGTTATAGATCGAGCCCATCACCCGGCCGAGCGGATTGGACGTGCCATAGCTCGCCTTGGCGCCCTTCTGCTTCAGAAAAGCGGTGAGTTCGGCCAGCGTCTGCCAAGGCGCGTCGGGGCGCACCACCAGCATGGTCGGCTGCCTGTTGATGGTGGCGACGATCTGGATTTCCTTTTCGGCATCGACCGGCGGCTTTTTGAACAGGCTCATGTTGGCTGCCAGCGCCGTCGCCCCATGCACGTAGATCGTGTGCCCGTCGGGCTTTGAGCGGGCCGTATATTCCGTTGCCAGATTGCCGAGGGCGCCAACCTTGTTTTCGACGATGACAGTGCGCCCGAGCAGCGGCCGCATTTTCTCCGCATACCAGCGCACGATGACATCGGCGCCGCTGCCCGCTGGAAAGGCGCAGACAAAACTCACATCGCGCGTCGGATAATCCTGGGCGATGGCCGGCAAGGTCAGAAGGGGAACGGCGAGTGTGGGCATGGCGGTCGCGGCCGACAATCCCTGGATGACGTGCCGGCGAGACAAGTTCTGCATCGTTTCCTCCTGTTTTTATCGTGGCGTTTGTTGTTGTTGGATGATCACCACGCATTCTTATAGATAGATGATGCGCGAACGTTCAAACGCCCGCGCATCATATCTGCTCCACGCTCAACGCTTAGGCCGCTTTCTTGTAGGGCCCGAGCTGCTGCAGGGCCCAATCGAGAAAGCTCATATCCACGACCTTGGCGAGCTCCACTGGTCGCTCCAGCATTTTCAGTTCGCCAAAAATGTCGATGTCGGTCTGCAGCGCTTGCATGTCGAGCTTGCCGTCGGGATCGCAATAGGCGAGCACGAAGGACTTATAGATCTGCGGGTCGCGGAACGGCCCGTATTTCACCAGGATGTCGATGATCGCATCGCCCTTGGCGCCCGAGAAATTGCCGGTGTCGTCGAGCGAGTCATTATGATCGCGCACGCCCCGCAGAAAGGCGCGCAGGAAGCGCTTGCCCTGTTCGCTCTGCTCCTTGATGAACTTGCCGCCATAAAGCGTCACTGCCACTTGTTGCGACGGCATCAATTCCCAACTCGGCATCAAAGCGACCGCCGCCCCGCGTTTCACCGCCAGCGTGCCGGCCGGATCGGGCGGCATGGCGAAATCGATCGCGCCGCTTTCCAACGCCGCCACCTGCTGCGGGAAGCTCATGGACGTTTCCCGCACCTGGTCCATCGGGATGCCGGCCTTCTTGAACAGCAGGTAGAACAGCGTGCTGGCGGAACTGCCCGGTGCGCCATTGGCATAGGTCAGCCCCTTCAGATCGGCGATCGTCTTGACCCGCCCTGACTGGACCAAGGCCGTGCGCACCATCAGCCGGATGCTGCTGCGGTTGACGATGTTGCGCGATTTGTCGGCGACCATGCGAATGTCGAGGCCGCGCGTGAAGCCGTTATAGAACCCGGCCGACGGCCCGCCCGCCGCCACTTGAAGATCGCCGGATGCCATCGGCGCGATCATGCGCGCCGCCGAGTCGAAGGGGATCATCTCGACGTCGAGTCCTTCGTCTTTGAAATAGCCGCGTGCATGGGCAACGAAATAGCCCACATCCGTGGCTGCGTTTGGGACGCCGAGTTTGACTTTGGTGGGACCTTGCGCGAGCGCGGGCGCGGCCAGCGTTGTCGCTGCCGCCGCACCCGACAGCGCGAATGCGCGTCTGGTGATCATGATTGTCCTCCCCTGGTCTTTATTTCATATCCCAGGCAGGATCATCGGGTCCAGCAAGACCGTGGCTACAGACAGCCTAAGCCCAGACAGCGCGGGCTTTGACTGAGCTATGGCTTTGCCGGCGTCAGCTCGGCTTGAAAGAGCCCCTCGGCCTGCATCACCGCATCGAAGCGGCCGGCCGGATCGAGCGTCTTGTTCATCTCCACCAGGCGGGGCATCCAGCTCTCAGCGATCGTATATTTCACCGAGGCGCCGCTCTGCTTGTGGGTGATGACCGCGACGGCAAACAGGCCCTCGGGCGCCTTGTCCGACGCCACGGTGAGCGAGCCCTGGCCGGGGCTGGCGGTGGTGGCGATCAGAATGCCATCGGCTGGGCAGGCGCAAGGCGCCTTCGGCCCGGCCCAGAAGGTCACATTGACCTCACGCGGCTTGGCGTTGAGCTTCTGGAGGGCATCGAGCCCGATGCGAATGCCAACGGGAATGAACGCGCCGAAGCCACCGTGCACGCGGGTGCCGAGCGCGATCCATTCCTCGCGGCTTTGGGCTTGGGCTGCCGATAAGCTGCCGGCGAACGCCAGAATGACGGTCGCTCCGACCAGTCGCGTGACAAACGCAGCCGTTTTGTCGCTGAGCGAGCTATGCATCGTCATAACTTTTCCCTCCCTCTTCATACCAACGCGATCGCTAGCATGAATTTTCGAGCGGACAAGTCGTACACCGCACAAACGGAGGCATTTGAGGGAAATTTTGCATAAAAAAAGGCCGGGCATTGCTGCCCGGCCGACAATCCAGCGGGGAAGCCGGATGTCTCCAGAGGGGAACGGCATGAAGTTCTTTTGTGAGCCTCACCGGAAGGGAGGGGGCTTGGCTCAAACCTCAGCCGACCCAGACATATTGCGCGGTGCAGTCGTGCGTCGCAACGCCGCAATGTGCATGGTGCCTGTGCAGATAATGCATAGCGAGTAACCAAACTTGGCTCCAGCCATGCACAGGCTTAATAGTCCCACCGCTGCGCGTTCGCGACCAGGAAGTCCCTGAACACACGAACCCTTGCGACATTCTTCATTTCTTCCGCATAGGCGAGATAGCACTCAAGCTCGGGCATATCCGCCTGCGGCAGGATGCGAACGAGCTGGGTGTCGGCGAGCGCGATATAGTCGGGCAGCACCGCGATGCCGACACCGTTTTCCACAGCCCGGCGCAGGGCCGAGATATTGTTGACGGTGAGCGTCGAGGGACGCGGGTTCTTTGCATCACGGCCGGCAAAGTGCAGGGAGTTGACGCTGCTCAAGTAGTTTTGCGCCGACACCCCATAGGTCAGGATGCGGTGGTGATCGAGATCCTCGAGCGACTTCGGCTCGCCGAAACGCTTCAGGTAAGCCACTGATGCATAAGCATGAAAATGCATCGTAAAAATGCGTCGGCGGATGATGTCGGCCTGCACCGGCTCACGCACCCGGATCGCTACGTCGGCCTCACGCATCGACAGGTCAAGCTCATCGTCCGACAATAGAATCGACAGTTTGATGTCCGGATAAAGCTCCAGGAACTCACCGATTCGCGGCGTCAGCCAATTGGTCCCGATTCCCACCGTCGTGGTGACGCGCAAGTCGCCGTGCGGCCGCTCCCGGCTGTCCGACAGTCGGGTGCGGGTGGCGTCCAGCTTGACCACGACATCGCGCACCGTGCGAAACAGAACATCGCCCTGCTCGGTCAGGATCAGCCCTCGGGCATGGCGGTGGAACAGCGGTACCTGCAGATCGGCCTCGAGCGCGCTGATCTGACGGCTAACGGCCGACTGGCTCAGCCCCAGTGCCTCGCCGGCATGGGTAAACGACCCGGCCTCTGCCGCCGCGTGGAATATTCTCAGTTTGTCCCAGTCCACCGTGTCAGCCCTTCAGATTGCCCGCTGCGCTTACTCCGCCGCCACCTTGGTCACTTCGTGGGCGGCAAGCCAGCGCTCCGCTTCCAGGGCCGCCATACAGCCCATGCCGGCTGCTGTGACAGCCTGGCGGTAAATGTCATCGGTCACGTCGCCGGCGGCGAAAACGCCTGGAATATTGGTCGCCGTCGAATCGGGCGCGGTGCGAATATAGCCGTTCGGCTTGATCTCGATCTGCCCCTTGAACAGTTCCGACGCCGGCTCATGGCCGATGGCGACGAAAACGCCGTCGACAGCCCTCTCCGTCACTTCGCCGGTTTTAACGTTGCGCAGGCGCGCATGGGTCACGCCCGGCGGCGTCGCCGTGCCGGTCACTTCGTCGAGCGCGTGATCCCAGACCACCTCGATCTTGGGATGTTTGAACAGCCGCTCCTGCAGGATGCGCTCGGCCTTGAACCCGTCGCGGCGATGCACGACCGTGACCTTCGAGGCGAGATTGGCGAGATAAAGCGCTTCCTCGACCGCCGAATTGCCGCCGCCGACCACGATCACTTCCTTGCCGCGATAGAAAAAGCCGTCGCAGGTGGCGCAGGCCGAAACGCCGTAGCCTTTGAACTTCTCCTCGGAGGGAATGCCGAGCCATTTGGCTTTCGCACCCGTGGCGATCACCAGTGTATCGCAGGTGTAATCGACGCCGCTGTCGCCCTTGAGGCGGAACGGATGGCGCGACAGATCCACCGCGGTGATGTGGTCGGAGACCATGCGCGTGCCGACATGCTCGGCCTGCGCCTTCATCTGCTCCATCAGCCACGGACCCTGGATCGGATCGGCGAAGCCCGGATAGTTCTCGACATCCGTCGTGATCATCAGCTGACCACCGGGCTCGAAGCCCGAAATCATGACCGGCTCCAACATCGCGCGCGCGGCGTAGATGGCGGCGGTGTAACCCGCAGGGCCGGAACCAACGATGATCATTTTTGCATGCTGGGGAACTTGCTTATTGCTCATCTTATGGGCTCGGAATGCATGAAAACGGGGAATGGGCGGCCTGACCGGCCGCTGAGGCGTCCCAGTTATGTAATAGATGCAGAGCTCGGCGGAAAGCCGCAGAGCGCGGAAAGCACGTCAATTTGCTCGCGCCGTGTTGCCAAAAAGGAAAAGGGCGCCCCAACCCTCGGCCGGAGCGCCATTAACTCATTGAATTTATTAAATTACATCCCGCGATACATCTGGCGCCGCATCCGGTCATGCCGCATATCGCGATGCATGCCCTCGCGCCTCATCTCGCGATGCATTTCCCGGCGCATCATGTGGCGGCGCATTTCGTGGCGCTCGCGGTCATGGCGGTATCCGGGGTTGTAGTATTGAACGGGCTGAACCAATCCAGCCTCGAAACCGCCAACGCTGGGGCTTGCTGGCGCGGCCTGCGCGATCCCTAAGCTGGCGACGGATGCGCCCGCCAGGAAAGAGAGAGCGACGGCGGCTTTTGCGAAAATATTCATAATTCCTCCAGGGGTACCCCCCGACGCGTAGGCGTCACGGTCAAAACCCGTGGGAAGAACATTCGTTCCGATTAAACTAAAAAGCAGGCCGCTGTCGGATAACAGCGGCCTGCCACTACAATGCGCCGATAATCAGCGACAAACTTGGAACGGATGCGTGCCGCGCGGATTGCCCCACGCGTCATAAACCGGCCGGCGTTCCCAATAACAGCCACCGCCGTAGGCCGGATAGCCGCCGTAACCATAGGCAGGAGCCGGATAATAGCTCGGCGCGGCGGAAGCCGCCGCAGCGGCACCCAAAATGCCAATCGCGGCGCCAGCGGCGATCGCCCCACCCGGGCCGATACCACCACGGCGATAATAGCCCGGGCCGCCATAATAGCGCGGGCCGACAACCACCCGGCCGCCGTAGGCGCGCGGGCCACCGCGGCGATATTGCACCTGCTCAGTCAAGGCCGAAGCATGAGCATCGGCAACTGAAGGCGCCATACCCGCGGACAACGGCATGGCCGCGACCGGGGCAGACGCAAAAGCCGCGACTGCGAGCGAAGCGCCGACGGCAAGACCGTAAATACTCTTCATGGAAGTCTCCTCTGGGCCCCTTCCGACCGCATCAGTAGTTTACACGTGACCCACCGAAAGTCGATATAAGACAAAGGTGGCTGGCCCTATGTCACTGCAACGCAAAAGACTAAAAATGGTTCAATTGTCGGGTTCACCGGCGGCAATCCGCGCTTGGTCGACGACTTGCCGCACGGCTCTTGCATGCTATACGGGCCGGGCAGTCCTCCTATCTGGACGGTGAATCGATGCACCGTCGACGATTTTCGAGAGATTGGCGGGATTTGGCCGATTTTGGGCCGCATGTGAGGGCGTTAACCGTATGACGACGCGCGGCGCGATTGGCGGGCCCCGCCTTCTGCTGCGCCGGCTTCGCGAGGTCATGGCGGAGCCGGTGACGGCACAGGCGCGCCTCGACAAGATCGTCGTTCAGATCGCCTCCAACATGGTGGCCGAAGTCTGCTCGGTCTATGTGCTTCGCGACGACGGCCGGCTCGAACTCTTCGCCACCGAAGGTCTGAACCGCGAAGCCGTCCATCTGACCACCCTGCGCATTGGCGAAGGTCTCGTCGGCTTGATCGCCCAGCGCGCTGAACCGCTGTCCTTGACCGACGCCCAGGCTCATCCGGCCTTCTCTTATAAGCCGGAAACGGGCGAAGAAATTTACCAGTCCTTCGTCGGCGTGCCGATCCTGCGCGGCGGCAACACGCTTGGCGTTCTCGTCGTCCAGAACCGCGCGCGGCGCACCTATTCGGAAGAAGAGATCGAGGTTCTAGAAACCATCTCGATGCTGCTGGCCGAGATGATCGCGTCGGGTGAATTACAGTCGATCGTCCGTCCCGGCATCGACATCGGCAATCGCCGCCCCATGGCGTTGCGCGGCACGGCGATTTCCGAAGGCGTCGGCCTTGGCCATGTGGTTTTGCATGAGCCGCGCGTCATCGTTACCCAGATCATCGCCGAGGACACGCAGCGCGAGGAAGAACGCCTCAACACCGCCATCGAGGCGATGCGCGCCAACCTCGACGAACTGCTCGAAAACGACGGCATGGGCGGCGGCGAACATCGCGAAGTGCTTGAAACCTTCCGCATGGTCGCCAACGATCGCGGCTGGCTGCGTCGCCTGCGCGAAGCGGTGCGCGGCGGCATCACCGCCGAGGCCGCTGTCGAGCGCGTGCAGAACGAAGCGCGCGCCCGCTTGCAACGCCAGGCCGATCCCTATCTGCGCGAGCGCCTGCACGACCTTGATGAACTGGCCAACCGGCTGCTGCATCAGCTCACCGGGCAGGAACTCGTCACCGCACCCGAAAACCTACCCGACAACGCCATTCTCGTTGCCCGCAGCATGGGACCGGCTGCTTTGCTCGACTATGATCGCAAGCGTCTGCGCGGCCTCGTGCTCGAAGATGCGGGCTCGTCGAGCCATGTCGCCATCGTCGCCCGCGCGCTCGGCATTCCGACCATCGGCGATGTCGCCAATATCACTAGCCTGGTCGAACAAGGCGACGCCATCATCGTCGATGGCAGTGTCGGCGAAGTGCAGCTACGTCCGCAGCACGACGTCGAACTGGCCTATAGCGAAAAGGCGCGGCTGCGTGCCCGCCGCCAGGAACAGTATCGCGCCTTGCGCGACACACCCTCGAAAACCCAGGACGGTGTCGACATCGGCCTGCATATGAACGCCGGCCTGTTGGTCGATCTGCCGCTGATGGCGGAAGCCGGCGTCGCCTCCATCGGCCTGTTCCGCACCGAACTGCAATTCATGCTGGCGCCGCAGTTTCCGCGCCAGGAAAAGCAATACGCGCTCTACAACGCGGTGATGCAACAGGTGCAGGATGGGTTCGTCACCTTCCGCACCCTCGACATCGGCGGCGATAAAATTCTGCCGTATATGAAGACCTTCGAGGAAGAGAATCCGGCGCTGGGTTGGCGCGCCATCCGCATTGGCCTCGATCGCCCCGGCCTGTTGCGCCTGCAATTGCGCGCCCTTTTGCGGGCTGGCGCCGGCCGGCAATTGCGCATCATGTTTCCCATGGTCGCCTCGGTCGAGGAGTTCGATGCGGCGCGCGCCTGCGTCTATCGCGAGATCGACCATCTGCGCCGCCATGGCCATATCATGCCGTCCGATCTCAAACTCGGCGTCATGATCGAAGTGCCGTCGCTGCTCTGGCAGCTCGATGAATTGCTGCAGCGCGCCGACTTCCTCTCGGTCGGCTCGAACGACCTGATGCAATATCTTTACGCCGCCGATCGCGACAACAAGCGCGTGTCATCGCGCTACGATCCCATGAGCCCGCCGGCGCTGCGCGCCCTCAAGCGCATCGCCGATCGCGCCAATCTGGCCGGCAAGTCGCTCACGCTCTGCGGCGAAATCGGCGGCAAGCCGCTCGAAGCCATGGCCCTCATCGGCATCGGCTATCGCTCGCTTTCCATGTCGCCGGCGAGCATCGGCCCAGTGAAAGCCATGCTGCTTGGGCTCAATGCCGGCGAGATCACCGAATTCATCGGCGACTTGCTCGATCGGCGCACCGGCCAGACCTCCCTGCGCCCCGACCTGATCGCCTTCGCCGAGGCCAAAGGCGTGCCGCTGTAGCGACGCTACTTCCGCTCGTCCCAGTCTCGCGCCTAGGTTGTGAACCCAGGCTTTTCTCTTTTCTCAGCCTTCAGGTTTTTCCATGCTGCCCGCCGACAAACTCAATCTCATTGCCCGCCGCCACCAGGAGATTTCCGCACGCCTTGCCGGCGGCGCCACCGGCGCGGAATTCGTCGCGCTGTCGCGCGAACTGGCCGAGCTCGATCCGGTTGCCACCGCCGTCGACAATTGGCGCACGGCCCAGTCGGACATCGCCGGCGTCGAAGCCATGCTGGCCGATCCCGCCATCGACGGCGAAATGCGCGCCCTTGCCGAGGAGGAGAAGCGCGACGCGCAAGCCCGGCTCGAGCAGATTGAACAGGCCTTGCGCCTGGCGCTGTTACCCAAGGACGCCGCCGACGAGCACGGCGCCATCCTGGAAGTGCGCGCCGGCACCGGCGGCGATGAAGCCGCCCTCTTCGCGGGCGACCTGTTTCGCATGTATCAGCGCTACGCCGAACTGCATGGCTGGAAGATGGAAGTTCTCTCCACCAGCGAAGGCACGGCCGGCGGCTTCAAGGAAATCGTCGCCCAGGTGGAAGGGCGCGGCGTCTTCGCAAAGCTCAAGTTCGAATCCGGTGTCCATCGCGTGCAGCGCGTGCCCGACACGGAAACCCAGGGACGCATTCACACCTCGGCCGCTACCGTCGCCGTTCTGCCGGAAGCGCAGGAGGTCGACATTGATATCAACGAAGCCGATCTCAAGGTCGACACGATGCGCGCCCAGGGCGCTGGCGGCCAGCACGTCAACAAGACCGATTCCGCCGTGCGCATCACCCACATTCCCACCGGCACGATCGTCTTCGTGCAGGAGGAACGTTCGCAACATAAGAACCGCGCCCGCGCCATGGCGCTGTTGCGCTCCCGCATCTACGACGAGCAGCGCCAGAAACTCGACAACGCCCGCGCCGCCGATCGCAAATCGCAGGTCGGCTCGGGCGACCGTTCCGAGCGTATCCGCACCTATAATTTCCCGCAGGGTCGCGTCACCGACCACCGCATCAACCTGACGCTCTACAAGCTCGACAAGATCATCACCGGCGAAGCGCTCGACGAAGTGATCGATCCGTTGATCACCCAGCATCAGGCGGATCTTTTGGCGGAAAGTGAGAAGTAAGCGGCTTCCGAGCCATACCCGACAGCTTGGTGCCATCCCGGACACGTGCGCAGCAAGTGATCCGGGATCCAGGAGTCAAAGGCCCACTGCTGCTGATTGATGCGTCAGAAGGGCAAACCTAACAGAGCCTTCAACTGTCGCCCCTGGTTCCCGGATCGCGCTGCGCGCGTCTGGGATGACACCAAGATGGCGAACCTGATCGCTCACATATAGAGCTTCTCGCCCTCCAGCCCCTTGTACATGTCGGCGACATAGTCGCCGTAGCCGTTCCACTTCAGAGTCGGCACGCGATTGCCAGTGCCGAGCACTTCCTCGGTCGCCTGACTCCAGCGGGGGTGCGCCACTTCCGGATTCACATTGGCCCAGAAGCCATATTCAGACGCCTGCAAGGCTTCCCAATAGCTCTTCGGTCGCTCATTGGTGAAGCTGATGCGCTTGATCGACTTGACGCCCTTGAAGCCAAATTTCCACGGTGAATGCAAACGGATCGGCGCGCCATGCTGTTTCGCCAGCGGCTTGCCATAAGCGCCCGTCACCACGAACGTCAGCTCGTTCATCGCTTCCGCCATGGTCACGCCCTCGACATAGGGCCAAGGATACCAGACCTGCCGTTGTCCCGGCGCCACCTTCGGATCGAGGAAGGTTTCCATGCGAATATATTTCACGCCCGATTGCGGCTTCGCCAGCTCGACCAGTTTCTTCATCGGAAAACCGGTCCAGGGAATGGCCATCGACCAGGCCTCGACACAACGCAGACGATAGAGCCGTTCCTCAAGCCCCATCTTCGCCATCAAATCGTCAATGCCGATCTCGAAGGGCTTTTCGACCAGGCCGTCGACCTTGATCAGCCACGGCCGCGTCTCCAGACGCTGCGCCGCCTGATAGATGTTCTTCACCTGGCCGAATTCATAGAAATTATTGTAGCGCGCCGCGGTGTCTTCCGGCGTCAGCGGCCGATCGAGCGTATAGGTCTCGTTGCGCTTGGCGGGAAACAACGCCGCCGATGGATTCTCAGCTTGCGCAGCGGCCACATTCGGCAGCATCGACCCCGCGCCGATGGTCAGCCCGGCCTTCAACAGATTACGGCGATCGAAAAACAAATGTTCCGGCGTCGCCTCACGTTCGGGAATCTCCCACCCGCGACGGTGAATGACGTTCATAACGGCCTCCGATGGGCTTTTGCGCGCAATGCCTGCTTGGATGCGCGAATAGGCCCGTTTTCCGGCCCGGAATCTAAGACCCAGCGCCGTTCACGGCAAATCACGAAGCCGAAGCTGGTGTCACGAGGCTGTCATCGCTGGCTTCTTCGGTGGCCCATAGCGCTTGATTCGAGCGCGATTGACGGGATAACTCGGCGGACGAGGCGGAACCCATGACCAAAGCGATTGTTGGCATTATCGGCGGATCGGGCATTTATGACCTGCCAGGTCTTGAAAACCTGCGCGAGGAAAGGCTGACGACCCCGTTCGGCGACCCGTCGGACGCGCTGCGTTTCGGCCGGATCGGCGCGACGGAAGCGGTCTTCCTGCCGCGTCATGGGCGTGGCCATGTGCTGTCCCCCTCGGGCATCAATTATCGCGCCAATATCCATGCGCTCAAACAGGTCGGCGTGACCGATGTCATTTCCGTCTCCGCCTGCGGCTCGTTCAAGCCGGAACTGGTGCCAGGCCTGTTCGTCCTCGTCGATCAATTCGTCGATCGCACCCATGGCCGCGCCTCGACCTTCTTCGGCAATGGCTGCGTCGCCCATGTCTCCATGGCCCACCCAGTCGCGCCACTCTTGCGCGAACGCATACTCCAGGCGGCGCAGGCAGAAGACGTGCCGGTCATCAAGGGCGGCACTTATGTCTGCATGGAGGGGCCGCAATTCTCCTCCTATGCGGAATCCCTGTCCTATAAGGCGCAAAATTACGACGTCATCGGCATGACCGCGATGCCCGAAGCAAAACTGGCGCGCGAAGCGGAACTCTCCTACGCCACCATAGCGATGGTGACTGATTATGATTGCTGGCATCCTGAACACGATGCGGTCGATGTCGCCTCGGTGATCAAAACCGTCCATGAAAACGCCGGCAAGGCCGCGAAACTTCTGGCGCGTGTGTTGCGCGATTTCCCGGCCGAACACGAACCCTGCCCGATCGGCTCCGACCGGGCGCTGGACGCGGCCCTGATCACCGCGCCCTCGGCGCGCGATCCCGCTCTACTCGACAAACTGAAAATCATCCTGGCGCGCACGACTGCCGCCTAAACCGCAACTGGAACCTCGATGAACGAACCTTATTCGAACGATCTGAAACAGGCGATCCGCACTATTCCGGATTATCCCAAGCCTGGAGTTCAGTTCCGCGACATCACCACTCTGCTCGGCGATGCCAGGGCCTTCCGCCGCGCCGTCGATGAATTGGTGCAGCCCGTGGCTGGCACCAAGATCGACAAAGTGGCCGGCATCGAGGCGCGCGGTTTCATCCTCGGCGGCGCCGTGGCGCATCAATTGTCGGCCGGCTTCGTGCCGATCCGCAAGAAGGGCAAGCTGCCGCACAAGACCGCCTCCATCGCCTATTCGCTCGAATATGGCGTCGATGAAATGGAAGTGCACAGCGACGCCATCCACGCTGGCGAGCGCGTCATCATCATCGACGATCTCATCGCCACCGGCGGCACGGCGGAAGCCGCGGTGAAACTGATGAAATCCATCGGCGCCGATGTGGTCGCCGCCTGCTTCGTCATCGACCTGCCGGATCTCGGTGGTGCCAAAAAGATCCGGGCGCTTGGCGTGCCCGTGCGCACCTTGATGACTTTCGACGGTCACTGATGCAGATCGGCGGCCGGCACTATCGCACCATTTGGGAAGACGAACGGCGAAATGTCGTCGTCATCGACCAGACGAAACTGCCGTTCGCCTTGGAAACCCTCACGCTCAAAACCTCCGCCGACGCGGCGCGTGCAATCAAGGACATGATCGTGCGCGGCGCGCCGCTGATCGGCGCCACCGCCGCCTGGGGCGTTGCCCTTGCCATGCGCGACGATCCCTCCGACGCGGCGCTGGCCTATGCCCTCGCTTCGCTGGGCGCGACACGGCCGACGGCGGTGAACCTGCATTGGGCGCTGCGCCGCATGCAGAGCGTGCTGCTGCCGCTCCCACCAGAACAACGCGCCGCAAGCGCCCGCATTGAAGCCATCAATCTGTGCGACGAGGATGCCACCACCTGCCGCGCCATCGGCGAACAAGGCCTGCCCTTGTTGCGTCAAGCAGCGGCACGCAAAGATGGCGCCACCCTCAACATTCTCACCCATTGCAATGCCGGCTGGCTCGCCTGCGTCGACTACGGCACGGCGCTGGCGCCGATCTATCTCGCTCACGATTCTGGCATCGATGTGCATGTCTGGGTCGATGAAACCCGCCCGCGCAACCAGGGCGCGTCCCTGACCGCCTATGAGCTGGGCGCCCACGGGATCAAACATACCGTCATCGCCGACAATGCCGGTGGCCATCTCATGCAGCACGGCGAGGTCGATCTGTGTATCGTCGGCTCCGACCGCACGACCGCGCAGGGCGATGTCGCCAACAAGATCGGCACCTATCTCAAGGCCCTCGCTGCCTTCGACAATCACGTGCCCTTCTATGTGGCGCTGCCATTCTCGACCATCGACTGGTCGCTTGGTGACGGCATCAACGAAATCCCCATTGAGGAACGCGCCGCCGGCGAAGTCACGGACATGACCGGCATCGATGCCGACGGCACGCGGCGCACCATCCGCATTGTCGCGCCCGGATCGAATGCCGCGAACCCCGCCTTCGACGTCACACCCGCCCGCCTCGTCACCGCATTGATCACCGAGCGTGGTGTGACGCCGGCGACAGCAGCGGGGCTCGCCGCGCTCTACCCCCAGGCCGAGCGCGTATGACGACGGATACGTCCCTTCGCCGCGACATCATCCGCATCGCGCAGGAGATGGATCATCTCGGCTTCGCGCCATCGAAATCCGGCAATGTCTCGGCGCGCGCGCCTCACGGCCTTTTGATCACGCCCTCGGCCCTGCCCTATGCCCAGACCAAGCCCGCCGATCTGGTCTTGCTCGATCTGGATGGCAAGGTTTTAGCAGGCAAACAACCGCCCTCGTCCGAATGGCGCTTTCACGCCGCCATCTATCGCGCCCGGCCGGAGGTGAACGCCATCGTTCACACCCATTCGCCGCGCGCCACGGCCTTGTCCTGCGCCCGGCGCGGCCTGCCGGCTTTTCACTATATGATCGCCATCGCCGGCGGCCACGACATCCGCTGCGCGCCCTATGCGACCTTCGGCACGCAAGCCCTCTCCGATCATGCGGTTCGCGCCCTGAAAGACCGCAAAGCGACCCTGTTGTCGAACCACGGCGTCATCGCCCTCGGCACGACGCTCGAGGCCGCTCTCACCGTCGCCAAGGAAGTTGAAAATCTCAGCGGCGAATATCTCGATCTGCTCGCGGCCGGCCTGAAACCTGTTATCCTGGACAAGGCCGAGATGAAGAAAGTTCTCGCGCAATTCGCCGCTTATGGCCGCAAGGGCTAGACTTGGCGCAAATCGCGTTTCGACGGAAACGCGATTTTGCTTATAACCTCTGTTTCGACGCGTCTTCATGGCGCTCGGCCTTTCCGCCGAGCTGTGAAACGCTATGGCCTGGGTGGAAATTTTTCCATCGCCACGCTATATACTTGGGTATATAGCGGCCCCAAGGCCGCGCTCGCCGACCGACATGTGAGGATCACCATGCTCGCAACCGATGAAGACATTCTCGCCAAAGCCGAGGAATGGCGGAAGGCCGGAAAAGGCGTCGCCATCGCCACCGTCACCCAAACCTGGGGCTCCGCCCCGCGCCCCGTCGGCAGCCATCTCGTCATCGACGAGGACGGGCTGTTTCTCGGCTCCGTCTCCGGCGGCTGCGTCGAGGGCGAAGTGGTGACCGAGGCGCTCGACGTGATCGGCGACGGCAAGTCCCGCACGCTTGAGTTCGGCGTCGCCGACGAGACCGCCTGGCGCGTTGGCCTGTCCTGTGGCGGCCGCATCAAGGTCTATGTGGAAAAGGTGGACTAATGGACCTCGCGCTTCTTTCCGCCATGAATGTTGAACGCGCCGCGCGTCGGGCCTGCATTCTCGTCACCGATGCCGCCGATGGCACGCAGCGCCTTGTGAAAGGCGCCGACATCGCCACTGACAGCCTTGCCTATGTGCTGGACGCAGCGCTGCGCTCCGGCAAGAGCGGCACGGTGGAAGTGAACGGCAAGGACTATTTCCTCACCGTGCAGGTGCCGCCGGTGCGGCTCTTCGTCATCGGCGCCGTACATGCCTCGCAAGCGCTGGCGCCGCTCGCCCGTGTCGCTGGGTTCGACATGACCGTCATTGATCCGCGCACCGCCTTCGCCACGCCCGAGCGCTTCGCCGACGTGAAGCTGCTGGCTGAATGGCCGCAGGATGTCCTGCCCGGCCTGAAGCTCGATCGCTATAGCGGCCTTGCCTGCTTCACCCACGATCCGAAGATCGACGATCCGGCCTTGGAACTGGCGCTCTCGGCCGACTGCTTCTATGTCGGCGCGCTCGGCTCGCGCAAAACCCATGCGCGCCGCGTCGAACGCTTGCAGGCCAAAGGCTTCACCGAAGAACAGATCGCCCGCATCCGCGCCCCCATCGGCATGGATATCGGCGCGGTCAGCCCGGCTGAAATCGCTGTCTCGGTTCTGGCCGAGATCATCCTGTCCTTGCGCAAGAAACCGCTCCGTACAGAAACGGATAAGCGGGCGGGCGCGGCGATCGGAGCCTCGGCGTGAAATTTGGTGCCATCCCGGTCGATAAAGCCCTGGGCGGCATCGTTGCCCATGCGGTGCGCATGGATGGCCTCGTCCTCAAGAAGGGCGAAACCATCGGCGCCGCCCAGATCGACGCACTCAAGGCCGCCGGTGTGTCCGATATCGTTGTCGCCCAGGCTGAAACCGGCGACGTCGGCGAAGACGATGCCGCCCTGCGCCTGGCCAAGACCGTGGCCGGCGATCACGTCACCGTCGAAAAACCGTTCACCGGCCGCTCCAATCTATTCGCCGACAAGGCCGGCGTGTTGATGATCGACACAGCCGCCATCGACAGCATCAATGATATCGACGAATCCATCACCGTCGCGACGCTGGAGCCGTGGCGGGCCGTGGTGCAGGGCGAAATGATCGGCACCGTGAAGATCATTCCCTTCGCCGTGCCAGAAACCCTGCTGTTGAAAGCCATCACAGCGGCCGAGGAAGCGCCAGTGCGCGTCGCCGCCTATCGGCCGATGCGGATCGGCGTCGTCTCGACGATTCTGCCTGGCCTGAAGCCAGCGACCGTCGCCAAGACCCTGCGTGTCATGCAGGAGCGCGTTGCGCCTGCCGGCGCCACCCTCGTGGCCGACCTGCGGGTGCCGCATGAGCCGGCACCGCTGGCGGCGGCGATCGACGAGGTCAAGCACGAGAGCGATATCATCGTCGTCTTCGGCGCCTCGGCCATCACCGACCGGCGCGACGTCATTCCGGCAGCGTTGGAAGCGGCCGGCGGCCGCATCGAACAACTCGGCATGCCGGTCGATCCCGGCAATCTGCTGCTCGTCGGCGATATCGACGACAACGGCAAACGCAAGCCCGTGCTCGGCGCGCCAGGTTGCGCCCGCTCGCCCAAGGAGAATGGTTTCGACTGGGTGCTGCAACGCCTGCTCGCCGGCCTGGACGTGAAGGCCCGCGACATCCGCCGCATGGGTGCGGGCGGCCTGCTCATGGAAATCGTCCAGCGCGGCCAGCCACGTGCCATCCCGCCGTCGGACTGATACATAGCGTTTCAGGTTCGGCGTTTCAGTGTTCGGCGACGCCGAACTTATGAAGACGCGTCAAAACAAAGACCCCCTCTCCCATGGCTCATATCGCTGCCGTCATTCTCGCCGCTGGCCTTGGCACCCGCTACCGGGCGCAAGATGCCAATACCGTCTCCAAAGTGCTGGCCGATCTCGACGGCCGGCCGTTGGTCCGCCATGTCATCGACGAAGCCTTGTGTTCGCGCTGCGCGCCGATCGTGGTCGTCACCGGCTATGCCCATGAGGCGGTCGAAGCGGCTCTTGCCGACGCCGATGTCAATCTCGTCAACAATCCCGAATACGAGACCGGCCTCGCCTCCTCGCTGAAACGCGGCATCGGCCGCCTGCCGGTCAACAGCCAGGGCGCCATCGTCCTTCTCGCCGATATGCCGAAAGTGTCGGCGGCCATCATCAACCGGCTGATCGAGATCTTCATCAGCCATCCCGATGCCGACGCGATCGTCCCGGTCTATAACGGCACGCGCGGCAATCCGGTGCTGCTCGCCCAGGCGCTGTTTCCTGCGATCATGCAATTGAAAGGCGACCAAGGCGCCCGGCCGATCCTGGACGCCGCCGCCAAGAACGAGCGCATCATCTATGTAACGATGGACAACGAAGCCATCGCCACCGACGTCGATACGCCCGACGCCCTCGCTGCTCTACGGACGGCCAAAAGCTAATCCAGCACCCAGGCGACGTTCGACTTGGTGCGCAGCGTTTCCCGATAGCCGTTGGTGCGCATGATGCGCGGCAGGTCGATCGCCCAGCGGCCGTTGGAATATTCCATCAGCACAAGCTTCGGCCACAACGCCTTCGGCGCCGTGCGATAGAACGTCTCCAGGATCAGGTCTTCCGCGCCTTCGACGTCGAGCTTGATCGCGTCGATATGGTTATAGCCCTCGTCCTGAACCAGGCCCAACAGCGTGCGCCCCATCACCCGCAACTGCTGGCCGCTGGCATCGGAATTGACGATCCGCATCGAGGTCTCGCCGCGATTGTGCGTCGGCAGGAACAGAGTGATCTCGGCATCCTTATCCGACACCGCGCAATCGAGCGCCTTCACCGAGGCGAATTCGTTCTGGCGGATATTGTAGACGAGACGCTCGAAAATCTCCGGCTGCGGCTCGATCGCCAGGATGCGCGCATCGCGCCCCGCCGTCGCCGCGACGAACAGGGTATAGCCGCCGATATTGGCGCCGATGTCGATGAAGATGAACCCTGGCTTCATAGCCGCTGCCAACAGCGCCCGCTCCGGCTCGTCGAAATATTGCGGCGTGAACAGGATGCGCTTTTCGCAAACGTTATTGTAGGGATAGAGCCGCATACGGGCGCCAAGCGCTTCGGTATCGACCGGGCGGCCCGCCAGAAGGCGCAGGCCAAGCTTGCGCAGGGCATAGGCGCCGCGCCGGCCGGCCCAGCTCAGGGAGGCCCGACGGGTGCGGGCAATAATGCTGGCCACCAATGCGCCGGGCGCATAGGCGCCGAACGGCCCAGTGTCGTTAGGATAAGGCTTCATGGGCGCGGCCATAGCACGCGGATCCGGCCAAAAGCCAGCCGGAAGGACCACCACCCCGCTGCCATGGGGCAATCTGCCCTGTTGCCACCCGTCCCGCACACCCTTGCGCCGCCGGCCAAATTGCTTAAATCTCTCGTCTCGCTCGAAAACACTGCGAAAATACTGGAAGCCATGACCTTCGTCGACGCGGCCCGCGCGCCCACCCGAAAAACCGGACAAATCAAGCTGCACGGGCCGGAAGCCTTTGCCGCCATGCGCAAGGCCGGCCAATTGGCCGCCGCCGCCCTCGACATGCTGAGCGCCCACGTCGAACCGGGCACCCCCACCGACAAACTCGACCGCCTGATGTTCGAGTTCGCCATGGATCACAACGCCTATCCGGCGACCCTGGGCTACCGCGGCTATCGCAAGTCCCTGTGCACCTCGATCAACCATGTGGTCTGCCACGGCATTCCCGATTCCAAGCCGCTGCGCAACGGCGACATCGTCAACATCGACGCGACCTTGATCGTCGATGGCTGGCACGGCGATTCCAGCCGCATGTATTGCGTCGGCGAGGTCAACCGCCGCGCCCAACGCCTGATCGAAGTCACCTATGAATCGATGATGCGCGGCATCGCCGTCATTCGCCCCGGCGCCACCACCGGCGACATCGGCGCCGCCATCCAGGAATTCGCCGAAGGCGAGCGCTGCTCGGTGGTGCGCGATTTCTGCGGCCACGGCCTCGGTCAGCTCTTTCACGACGAGCCGAACATCCTGCATTACGGCCGGCGCGGCGAAGGCATCGTGTTGCGCGAAGGCATGCTGTTCACCGTCGAGCCGATGATCAATCTCGGCCGGCCGCAGGTGAAAATCCTCTCCGACGGCTGGACGGCGGTGACACGCGACCGCTCGCTGTCGGCGCAGTTCGAGCACAGCGTCGGCGTGACGGCGACCGGCGTCGAAATCTTCACCAACTCGCCCGCCGGCTTTACCCAGCCGCCCTATATCCTGCCGGCGGCGTGAGCGAAGAGCCGCATTACAAAGGCCATCGCGAGCGCCTGCGCGCCCGTTTCATCGAGGGCGGCGATCAAGGGCAATCCAATCAAGTTCTGCCCGACTACGAACTGCTCGAACTCATCCTCATGCGCTCGATCCCGCAGCGTGATGTGAAGCCGCTCGCCAAAGCGCTGATCGCCCGCTTCGGCTCTTTCGCCGAAGTGCTCGGCGCCCGGCGCGAACGTCTCCTCGAAATCTCCGGCGTTGGCGACAGCACCGCGACCGATCTGAAAATCGTCGAAGCCGCCGGCCGGCGCCTGGCGCTGGGCGAGGTGAAGCAGAAACGCGTGCTCGCCTCCGGCAAGGATGTGCTCGACTATTGCCGCGCCGCCATGGCCTTCGCCGACCGCGAGCAATTCCGCATCCTCTTTCTCGACAAACGCAACGGCCTGATCGCCGACGAGGTGCATGGCACCGGCACGGTCGACCACACACCGGTCTATCCCAGGGAAGTGATGCGCCGGGCGCTGGAGCTCGCCGCCACGGCAATTATTTTGGTCCACAACCATCCTTCAGGCGATCCCGCGCCCTCGCAAGCCGACATTACGGTGACGCGCGACATCCAAAACATCGCCCAATCGCTCGGCATCGCCCTGCACGACCACATCATCATCGGCCGCGATGGTCATGCCAGCCTGCGCGCGCTGAAGCTCATCTGACACAATCACCTCAACGCTGGGACCTTGCGGCAAGGCCGCGCCACGACAAAGATACCCGCGCGCGCCAACAGACTCTCGTCACTTTACAAATGCGTTTGAATAAAATGTCTCCACGGGCGCTTCCATATTGACCAGGCCAAGATCCATGTAGCTCTTCTGTATCTGCTTCAGAAGCTTCGGGTCGGTTTCACCGACAACCTGCTGTCCTTTGTAGGCGCGCTCAATAAAATTTTTGAACATGCGGAGAACCACATCATCCCTCCCTTCAAAAGAGGGGACCTTGCGGATATAGATTTTTGTTGCCGCTTGCGGGTTGTCCATAATGAACTTCATGCCCTTCAACGTGGCTTGAACAATCGCTCGAACCATGTCGGGTTTCTTCGCAATCATCTCGTCTGATGCAACAATAGCCTGCGCCGTAGTCGCTGTATGATCCTTGAGAGGAATTGAGACTGTCTGGGCGACACCGTCTTGTACCGCGACCTCCCAATCCGGCGTGCAAATGCAGGCGTCAACCGCACCCGCGATCACCAAACCCACCACGCCAGCAGGTCCAACGGCCTGAATATTGGCATCATCTTTTCTGATACCAACCTTTTCCAAAGCCCCCAAGGCGGCATAGAAATTCGCTTCCTGGAATGACATTACGGATATTTTTTTACCCCGTAGGTCTTCGATTTTCTCGATGTTGCGATCTTTACGCGCGACGAAAACTCCGAGCGCACCGCCACCAAGTGTGGCCACAACCTTAATTGGAATTCCATTGCCACGAACGACGATCGGCGCATCTCCCAGCGATAATCCGAATTCAGCGTTTCCAACCCCCACTTGCTTGGCGATATCGAGTCCGCCCCGTGCGGTATGGAATTCCACTTCGTATCCGGCGTCTTTGTAGTAGCCGTTTTCCTCCGCCATGATCAGCGGACCGAATGCCGGCAGGGCTAAAGGCGCAGCGATAAGAAAATTGATCTTTTCAAGAGCGTGGCTTTGCACAGGCGCTGCCAAAGCCAAAACCGCCGCCATCGCGCCAATTCGCAATGCTCTCATGGAGCTGTCTCCCGATCGCTTGAGTGGTTGTTCAAGTCTGCTTTGGGGACTTTTCCGTCGAGGCGGATGTTCCCCTGCCATTCTCAGCTCACGCGGCAAGTAGCCGTTCAACCAAGGGCCAAACGTCCACCCCATGTTTCTTAAGTTCGTCGTCGTATGCATTGGAGCGGAAGGCGGTAATCGCGGTGTCGAAAGTCGGACGCGCCCGCATGGCCTCGAACCACCGCGCGACATTCGGCCGATCCGCCCACATGCCGGAAAGACCCAGCCGTTCAAGTCGCGTGACATAGGGAATGATCGCGACATCGGCGAGAGAAAACTCTTCGCCCGCGAGCCAGGACTGGCTGTCGAGCGTCAGGTTCATGTCTTTCAAAATCTTGTCATGGAGCAATATCGCGTCCCGGACGAACGGCGCGTCGAACTCCTGTTCGAGGATCTGCTTCTGCCGTGCCGCCCTGAACCGGTCTGGCAACTTGGCGATCCGCTCTTCCCATTGCTTTTTATCATGGTGGGCGCGCAATTGATGAACGAAGGCGGACGCATAGGTCACCGAAGCGCAGGCAATATGAAGCCCTTCGTCGGGCACCTTGGTCCACGTCCGCATCTTGGCGCGCGCAGCCGGCGCGACGGGACGCAGGGGGCGCTCAGGAAAAACATCTTCCAGATATTCGAGAATGACGGTCGACTCGCAAATCGTTTCCTTGTCGTGGACAAGAACGGGCACCAGACCTTTGGGATTGATGGCGAGAAACGCAGGCTCCAGATGCTCGCCTGCCATCAAATCGACCTCCCGCCCCACGTAAGCGATCTCCTTCTCGTCGAGCGCGATCCTCACCTTTTGTGCGCAGACCGAGATGTTGTGGTGATAGAGCGTCAGCATGACCATGTCGCCTCCAAGAACGATGCCCCAGCGACAATGAACAGCCATGGATTGCCAAAAAAGATGGATTGAGAACTAATATATATTCCTATTTGGAATGAGTTGGAGACATCATGGATTTCCTTGCCGCTGTCGGTGCCTTCGTACGGGTGGCACAGTCTCACAGCTTTTCTCGCACCGCAGAGGAACTCGACGTCACGCAGTCTCGCGTAAGCAAGCAGATCACGATGCTGGAAACACGCCTCGGCGTCAGATTGCTCAGCCGAACAACCCGTCGCGTGCGGCTAACCGAAGAGGGCAGCCATTTCCTGACCTTCGCTCTTCGTATGCTGGACGGTCTCGCCGAAGTCGAAGCCCAAATTGGTAGCGCGAGCGGTCTGCCGAGCGGTCTTGTAAAAATAGGCAGTCCTTCGGCTTTCGCGCGACGTTACCTCGTCCAGAGCGCAAACCGCATCCTGGATAAATATCCCGCGCTCCGTCTCGAGATCGTTACGGGCGATCTCGCAGAAGACCTTGTCACGCAAGGGATAGACATCGCCATCCGTTTCGGAACGGTCTCCGGCAGCATGATCGCCAAGCGCGTCGGCAATGCTACGCGAGTGCTCGTCGCATCCCCGGAATATCTCAATCGCGCCGGTGAGCCCATGACACCGGAAGCTCTAACGAGCCATCAATGTCTCGTTTACTTAAATCCAGATGCGGGATCGGACTGGACTTTCGCCGCGCCGTCCGGACGACGCAGGATAGCGGTCACGAGCCGATTGCAGTCGAACAACGCCGATGTCGTCAAACAAGCCTGCCTCAGTGGCGGAGGGATTGCGCTGATGCCTGAATGGCTGTTCCAAGAAGAGCTTCGTACGGGTCAAGTCAAACGTCTGTTGCCGCAATTTCGTCCTGAGGGGCTGACGGTTACGCTTGCATACGTGTCTCGGAGCTTCGTGCCCCCGAAAATCCGTATCGTTCTGGATGCGTTGAGCACCGACTTGCGTCACATCATCAGACGCCAAAAGCATTAGCCAACTCCAGTGAGATTATTTGTCTCGGCCATGATGCTCACGCCAGCCTGCGCGGGCTTACCGACGCGCCAATTTCGCCACGCCGATAATCAGCCCGCGCAACCATTGATGCGCCGGCAGATGGTCGAAGCGGCGGTGCCACAGCAGCGCGATGGGAAACGACGGCGTCTCGAAGGGCAGATCGAGGACGCGCAGCGAGGCGTTCAGAGCGAATGCCTGCGCCGCGCGCCGGCCGACGATCGCCACCATGTCCGAGCGCAGCAGAATGCTCTCTGTCGCGAGCAGCGGGGCGCGAAGGACGATCTTGCGGGAAAGCCCCCTCTCGCGCAGCGCCTTGTCGACGAAATCCGTATTCTCGCCCGTCGACGTGACGAGAAGGTGCGGCAGTGCGCTCAGAGCCTCGAGAGAGATCTGATCGGCCTGCCCGATGGAGGGATGGTCAGCGCGAACGATGGCGGCGAAGGTCTCATCGAACAGTTTAACATCGGCAAATCGCTCCGCCGGCGCCGCCAGCTGGCTGATCGTGCCATCGATGTCGCCACGGTCGAGCGCCTCGGCGATGTCGAGCGTCCCACTCGGGCGCAGATTAAGCACAATCCCTGGCGCCTCTTTGGCGATGGCCGCCGCAAGCGGCGCAGCCAGCACCAGGGCGGCATGGTTATTGAGCGCGATGGTGAACTCCCGCTCGGCCGTCGCCGGCACGAATTCGGCCGCGCCGTCGAGCGCCACCTGAAGCTCATCGAGCGCGGTGCGCACACCCTTCGACAGATTGAGCGCGAAGGGCGTCGGCTCCAACCCGCCCGGCGTGCGCACGAACAGTTCGTCGTTGAGGCTGCCGCGCAGCCGGGTCAGCGCATGGCTCACGGCGGGTTGGCTGATATTGAGCTTGCCCGCCGCCGCCGTCGCGCTCTTCGTCTCCATGACAGCCTGGAAGACGACGAGAAGATTCAAATCCAAATTTCGCCAGTTCGGCGCCTGACCTGCCATGACGGCCTCCAACTCTGGAAACCATCATAGGCAGGCGCGCGCCAAAGCACTATCGGCGGCGCCCGTCAGGCGCGCCGCAGCAACAGTTGATCGGCCACCGAAAAGGCGGCGCGGCGGCTCAACACCGTGGCGATCAGGCCGGTCATGCCGGAGGCAGCGAGGATCATCGCCACGATGACGAATTGATAGATCCCGGCGTAGATCGGATTGGCGCCCGACACCATCATGCCGGCCATCACGCCGGGGATCCAAACCAGGCCCAAGGATTTGAGCATGTCGAGCCGGGGCAGCAGGCTCGCATAAACCGCATTGTTGACATATGGCCGCACCGCCACCGCCGGTGTCGCGCCGAGCGACAAAGCCGCCTCGATCTCACCGACGTGACTGGTGACGTCAGCCCTCAACCTTTCCATCGCCTGCGCGCAGGAATTCATCGCATTGGCGATGATCATGCTGCCGACCGGAACGAGAACCGCCACATCCGTACTCAACGCCTTGGTCAAAAGCATCACGACAAGCACGACGCCAGCACCTGCGCCGATCGCATAGACACAGGTCAGAAAGGCGCCTTGCGCGCCCTTGCCGCGACGCGAGGCCGTCACCGCCGCAGCGATCACCATCGCGAACAGAATGCAGGCGCCAATCAACAAAGAGCCGTGCAGAAGCAGGACGAGCAAGGCGCCAACAGCAACCATCTGACAGAAGCCACGTGCGGCCGACAGGACAGCCTCACGCCGGACATCTACGCCCACCCGCAGGCACAGGAACACGACAACAGCACAAATAGCGATCGCCGCCGCCGTCTGCTCAAGCCCCAGAATGATGACGCTGGGCGAAATATTCGTGAGTTCAGCGAGCATGAAGAACCTCCTCCGTCGCGCCAACGGCAACCAGGGCGCCGGCCGCTAGAACCATCGCCTTGGGGGCGATGCGAAGCGCTTGCGGCATATTGTGGGTGATGATGAGACAGGCCATCTGCCGTTCCTCGACCAGGCCCATGACGAGCGCTTCGATCTCGCGCGCGGCATTTTCATCAAGCGCCGATGTCGGCTCGTCGAGCAGGAGCGTGCTCGGATTATTGACCAGGGTTCGGGCGATCGAAACACGCTGCGCCTCGCCACCCGAGAGATTCTGCACATCGCGATCCGCGTAGCCCGGCAGTCCAATCCGCTCCAGCAAGGCCTCCACATCCGCACGGGACACCGACAGGTTCTGCTGGCGCGGGCCAAACTGGATGTTGTCGTTCACCGTTCCCGGAAACAGATGCGCCGCCTGCATCACCATGCCGACACGGCGGCGCAATTCACTGGGCTTCAACTGACGGTAGTTGATGCCATCAACCAGAACATCGCCTCCGGTCGATTCATCCAGCCGGTTGAGCAGGCGCAGGAACGACGACTTGCCCGCCCCACTCGCCCCCGATAGGGCGACGATTTCGCCAGGGTGAAGCGTGATGGTGACATTGTTGACGATGGCCTTATCGCCGATCACGCGGCTGACGGCGCGCGCTTCCAGCGGCGGCGCCGATCCTGAAGGCTGTGGCGCTACGGCCGAAGGGTTAGACGGAGAACGCCGTGACGTAACCCCCGATACGGTGCGTTCAAACATGAGTTCGTCTCCTCTTTCATGAGGATTGCCGTAACTCTTTGACGTGTCGAACACGAATGAGCATCGTGCATCGCTCTATGCGGATCGCGAATAAAGCGGCCGCTGGTCGCGGCGCGCTGCTTTTCGCTCAATAAAATAGCGCGAATTCAATCCGGTATCTCAGTCGAGCGTGATTTTCGCCGCCTTGATGACATCCGCCCATTTCGCCGTTTCGCTGGTCATGAATGCTGTGAATTCGGCCGGCGTGCTGGCGATCGGCTCGATCCCCGCCGCGCGCAGTTTCTCGCGCACCTGCGCGTCAGCTAGCGCCGCGCCAATCTCTTTGCCGAGCTTCTCGACGATCTCCGGCGGCGTTTTCGCCGGCGCGACAATGCCTTGCCAGGCGGACGCCTGATAGCCAGGAAAGCCCTGTTCGGCGATGGTCGGCAGATCGGGGAAATCGGCAAAGCGCGTCAACGACGCCGCACCGAAAGCCTTCAGCAAGCCCGCTTTGACAGGCTCCCGCGCCGTCGCCACGTCCAGCATCATAATGGGGACATGACCCGCAAGGACATCTTGCAGCGCCGGCGCGGCACCACGATAGGCGACATGCACCATGCTGAGATCGGCGCGACGCATCAGCAGTTCCATGGCCAATTGATGCGGACTGCCGGGGCCGGCCGAGGCATAGGAAAGATCGCCCGGCTTCGCCTTGGCGAGCGCCACGAATTGTTCCAGCGAACCAGCCGGAAACGACGGATGCGCCACCAGCATCAGGTCGAAATTACCGGTGAGGGAAATCGGCGCGAAATCCTTCAACGGATCGTAGGAGAGTTTTTTGTAGAGAAACGGATTGAGCACATAGGTCGTCATCGACGTCGACAGCAGCGTGTAGCCATCCGGCTCAGCGCGCGCCACGACCTCCGCGCCGATCTGCGTGCCGGCGCCCGGACGGTTCTCGATCACCACGCCCTGTTTCAGACGCTCGGAAAGCTGTTGCGCGATGAGCCGCGCCAACACGTCATTGCCGCCGCCAGCAGCGAATGGCACGACGATCTTGATCGGACGCGAGGGATAGCTATCGGCCACCGCCGGCGATGCCATCGCGATAAGGCAGGCGCCGCCAACGGCAGCGAAAAACTTTGTTACTGGATTGATCACAGGCACTCTCTCTTCACGCAACGCTTCACTGCAACTCAAATCACTTCAGGGCATCGGCTCCGGCGCCCGACACCAGCATGTCCTGATCGCCATTGCCGCCGCTGACGCCGATCGCGCCGATCAGCTTGCCATCGACGATCAGCGGAACACCGCCAGGCGCGCCAGCGACACCGGGGAAGGTCAGATAGAACGGATGGCCGCCCTCGATGGCGTCATAGAAAACCTTCGTCGGCCGGCGATAACGCGCCGAGGCCACGGCCTTCTGTTGCGCGAGCTGGACCGCCGAATAGGGCGCGCCATTCATCTTGGCGAAATAAACCAGGTCGCCCGAGGGTTCGACGACGGCGACCGCATTGGGCACGTTGATGTCTTTTGCCTTGGCCATCGCCGCTGTCGCGGCTTTGATCGCTTGATCGAGTGTGACTGGCGCGCCAAAGGGCGGCGCGGGCGGCGGGCTGGGCTGAGAGGTTGCGGGAGCACCAGCCTGCTGGGCGACAGCGCTTGTCATCCAAACCATCGCCGCAACGGCGGTCATAGTACCTAGCTTCATGACACCCCTCCCCAGTTGCGTGATCCAGATCACGCTTGACAGATGCATATCATATCGTTTCAATCGAAACAATTACACAGTTCTCCGGCCCGGTCAACGAACACGAAAATGCCCCCCGCCAACAACACGCGTCCCTCCCTGACAGCGACGGGCCACTTGGCCCTGCAGCACTTCATGCCCTATCGCATCGCCGTGCTGGCGCGCGGCGTCAGTGCCGCCCTGGCGAAGCAATATCGCTCGCTTGGCATCAGCATTCCCGAATGGCGCGTCATCGCCCATCTGGCAGAGGTCGGCACCTGCTCCTCCGGCGACATTTGCCTGCGCACCGAGATGGACAAAGCCAAGGTCAATCGCGCCGTGACACGGCTCGTCGCGGCGGGTCTCGTGCTGAGCTCCATTTCAGATCAAGACCGGCGCCTCAATGTGCTGAAGCTCGCCGCCAAGGGCCGGCGCATCTACGATCAGATCGTGCCGATCGCGCTTGAACACCAGCGCTCGCTCATGGCCGCTCTGTCGGATCGCGAGCGCCGAGAGTTTGAAAACATGATCGAAAAACTACAGGCACAGGCGCACCGCCTGTGGGGCTCGGACCTCTCGATGGACGATGCCCGTGAAGATTGATGTCCACGCCCATATCGTCGACCGACGCTACCTGGACGAACTCTCGTCCACCTTGGCGCTTGAGACGGAAAGAACCGACGATGGACAATTGCTCTTCCGCCATCGCGGCGCGACGATCGCCTGGTCGCGGGAAGATATGTTCGACATCGGCGGTCGCCTCAAGACCATGGATAGCAAGGGCATTGACCAGCGCATCCTCTCGCTGAGCACGCCAAACGTCTATCTGTGGGACGAGCCTGACCAGATCGCCATGGCGCGACACATCAACGACGCCCTAGCCCGCATCTGCAAGCAGCATCCCGACCGTTTCATCGGCCTCGCCAGCTTGCCCCTTAAGAACGTCGAAGCCTCGCTCATCGAGCTGGATCGCGCCATTCAAGAGCTGGACATGAAAGGCGTGATCATCGGCTCGAATGTCGATGGCGCCTATCTCGACGCTCCGCACTTCGCACCGCTGTGGGAGAAGATCGATCGTCTCAGGCTGCCGGTGTTCGAACATCCGATGTTCCCCAGAAGCAACGACGGGTTCGAAGGCTACGAACTGCCCCTGCGCCTGGGCATGATCTTCGACACAACGCTCGCCGCCACGCGCTTCATCTATTCGGGCCTATTCGAACGCTACCCAAACTTTCCCTATATCCTGGCTCACACGGGTGGCGCTTTGTTGATGGCGCTGGAGCGGCTCGACAACGGCTACCGTCTGTTTCCCGATTGCCGCCAGCATATTTCACGACTGCCGAGCGAATATGCGAGCCGGCTTTATTACGACACGACGGCTTTCGGAAAGAACGCTCTCGATTTCGCCCTCAGCACCATTGGCACAAGCCAATTGCTGTTTGGCACCGACGACCCGTTCATCGGCGCGAGCCCGGCCCATGTCGAGGCGCTGTCGATCTCGCAGGCCGACAAAGCCGCGGTCTTCGGCGGCAATGCCGCGCGGGTTTTTGGACTCTGAGAGGTCGCGGAAAACCCCTGGTGTCATCCCCGACAGCCGCATAGCGGCTGAGCGGGGATCCAGAGCGCGTGGTAGAGCGCTGACTAACGCAGGGCATTAAGATGCTGTGCAGCAATGATGCAACGCTTTACCGCACGCTCTGGATTCCCGCTCACGCCTACGGCGCGTCGGGAATGACACCAGGCCCTGACCTTTAAAACACCACCTCAACGCGACGATCGACTTCGATCGCCTGCGGGCTGACCGAGCAGCACACGGCCATGGCCTCGACGCCACGCGCGCGCGCTTGCGCGAAGGTTTTCGCATAGGTCGGATCGATATCGGCGGCCAGTGTGAAGCGGTCGGCCTGCATCTGGATCAGATAGACCATGACGGCGCGATGCCCGGCCTCGACCATGTCACCCAGTTCGACAAGATGCTTGGTGCCCCGCGCGGTGACGCAATCGGGGAATTCGGCGAGGCCCGGCTGGCGCATCATGTGGATATTCTTGATCTCCACATAGCACAGCGGCCGACCATTGCCTTCAAGCAGAATATCGACCCGGCTATTGCGGCCATATTTCACTTCGCGCCGCGCCGATGCATAGCCCGTGAGTTCAGGAAAGAAGCCCCGGCCGATCGCCTCGAACACGATGCCATTGGGATGCGACGTATTGATGCCGACACATTCCGGCCCGCGACCGAAATCGGCTTCGACGATCTCCCACGAATAGGCGAGCTTGCGGGCTGGATTGTTCGACTTCGACAACCACACCCGATTACCCGGATCGATGAGCCCCAACATCGCCCCCGGATTGGCGCAATGGGCGGTGATCTCCTCACCACTGTCGAGGACAATATCGGCAAGAAAACGCTTGTAGCGCTGAACGAGGCGGCCCGGGACGAGAGGCGGAGAAAATTTCATGACGCCGTTATCGCATGCCGGAGAGCGGAATCCCCGCGCCGCGCCCATCATCCACGCTTTTGTTCGCCGCGCTGTCGCGATCTGCGCTTTCCGTTGCATTGTCATGCCCCGCGTCCTTGCATAACCTCCCAGCACTTGGTTGCGTGTAGCGGAGGGGAACGCATGATCGGATCGGGACGTCTTTTTGCAGCGGTGGGCTTGAGCCTGTCTTGTGGCCTGTCCTCTGGTTTGGCTACGGCGGAAACCTATCCGTCGAAACCGATCACCTTCATCGTACCTTTCGTCGCCGGCGGCACGTCGGACGTGATCGCACGTCTGACCGCCGAAGAAATGTCGCGCGCTCTAGGCCAGCCTCTGGTCATCGAAAATGTCGGTGGCGCCGGCGGCGCCGTTGGCCTCGCCCGCGCCTCACGCGCCGCGCCCGATGGCTATACGGTGACAATAGGCAATGCCGGCAACGCTGCCGCCATCTATTGGACGACCGAGAACCTGCAGTTCAGCCCAGAGTCTTTCACTCCTGTCGGATTGATCGCCAAAACCTCGCCTGTGGTCGCTCTGCGCAAGAATTTTCCCGGCACGACGGTGGCCGAGATCATCGCCTATGCCAAGCAGAATCCCGGCAAGATGAGCTTCGGCCATGCCGGCGTCGGCTCAACTAACTATTTGATCTGTATGAGCTTCTTGAAGGCTGCCGCGATCGAGGTGTCACTCGTCGGCTATCGCGGCGCCTCGCCCGCCCTCAACGACGCCATGGGCGGCCATCTCGATGGCATCTGCGATTCCGCCACCTCGGTCGCGAACGCCATCAACGGCGGCGAGGTGAAGGGTCTCGTCGTCTCCGCCACCCATCGGCTGAAAGTCCTGCCGAACGTGCCAACGGCGCAGGAGGCCGGCGTGCCCACCTTCCAGGCGGAAGGCTGGAACGCCCTGTTCGCCCCTGCGGGCTTGCCTGAGCCAATTATTGCCAAGCTCAACGACGCTCTGCGCAAGGCCGTCGCTAGCGACACGATGCAGTCGCGCCTCACCGACCTGTCGGCGCTGCCGGCCTCGGGCGACGAACTGTCGTCCGAATATGTCCGTCAGCTCGTGCCCAAGGAAGTCGAAAAATATCGAGTATTGCTGGGCAAATAGCGCCAGCTCGGCTTTACGGGCGACCTTAACACTCTGGAATTTTACCAATCTCGGGCCTATCTAACTGAAATCGGCCCGGGAATACCTGCTTTGCGACCCATGCAGGCCTCTTCCTTCCGCCGATCCAACCAGCTAGAAGTCGCGCCGAGAAAAAATCCGCGCGTCTTTGATGCACGGCAGCAAGTAGAGAGACCCGACCGCAATGGCCAAGGCACGCACGCTTTATGACAAGATCTGGGACGACCATGTCGTCGAGGCTCAGCCGGATGGCACCACCCTCCTCTACATCGATCGCCACCTCGTTCACGAAGTGACCTCTCCGCAGGCTTTCGAAGGCCTGCGCCTGTCGGGCCGCAAGGTGCGCGCGCCGGAAAAGACCCTGTGCGTGGTCGACCACAACATTCCCACGACCGACCGCTCGAAGCCGATCGACGATCCCGAGAGCAAGGCCCAGATCGAGCAGATGGCGACGAACGCCGCCGATTTCGGCCTTGAATATTACGACGGTGTCGATGTCCGTCAGGGCATCTGCCACATCATCGGGCCGGAACAGGGCTTCACCCTGCCGGGCACGACCATCGTCTGCGGCGACAGCCACACCGCCACCCACGGCGCTTTCGGCGCGTTGGCGCACGGCATCGGCACGTCGGAAGTCGAGCATGTGCTCGCCACCCAGACGCTGATCCAGAAGAAGTCGAAGAACATGCGCGTGACCGTCGACGGCAAGCTGCCGGAAGACGTGACCGCCAAGGACATCATCCTCGCCATCATCGGCGAGATCGGCACCGCCGGCGGCACGTCGAGCGTCATCGAATATGACGGCGAGGCGATCCGCTCGCTGTCGATGGAAGGCCGCATGACCGTCTGCAACATGTCGATCGAAGGCGGCGCCCGCGCCGGCCTCGTCGCGCCGGACGAGAAGACCTATGAATTCCTGAAGGGCCGCCCGAAAGCGCCGAAGGGCGCCGATTGGGACAAGGCCTTGCGTTACTGGGATACGCTGCGCACCGAAGACGGCGCGCATTTCGACCGTCACGTGAAGCTCGACGCTGCCAAGTTGCCGCCGCTGCTCACCTGGGGCACGTCGCCGGAAGACGTCACCACCATCGGTGGTAACGTGCCGCGCCTCGAGGACGCCAAGACCGAGCAGCAGCGCGCCAAGTTCGAACGCGCCTTCGCTTACATGGGCTTCAAGGGCGGTGAGAAGATGACCGACCTGGCGATCGATCGCGCCTTCATCGGTTCGTGCACCAACGGCCGCATCGAAGACCTGCGCGCCGCCGCCGATATCGCCCGCATCGCCATCTCCCGTGGCCAGAAGGTGCCGGAACGCATCAACGCCATGGTCGTGCCCGGCTCCGGTCTCGTCAAACAGCAGGCGGAAGAAGAAGGTCTCGACAAGATCTTCCTGGCCGCCGGCTTCGAATGGCGCGAGCCCGGCTGCTCCATGTGCCTGGCCATGAACCCGGACAAGCTGGCGCCCGGCGAACGTTGCGCCTCGACCTCGAACCGCAATTTCGAAGGTCGTCAGGGCTTCCGTGGCCGCACTCATCTGGTCTCCCCCGCGATGGCGGCGGCAGCGGCGCTTGCCGGCCACTTCGTCGACGTCAGGACGTGGAAGTAGACCGCACACAGAACGTACCGTCGCGGGGTAAAATGCCCCGCGACGCCGATCTTTTCTCCACTCAACTCGAAACCGTCGTGCCGCCGCTCTCGGAAGGCACGGACCGGATCGAATTTTGGGCCAAGCGCACCGGCCGCATCATCGGCCTCATCCTCCTCGTCGTGCTGACGATCAATCTCGCCACGGGCTGGTTTTTCTGATGGCTGATCCCAACAAGCCTGACTGGCGCAACGCCATGGCGCCCACGCTCGCAGATTTCGAGGCGATGGCCGATGAAGCCTTCGCCCGCCTGCCGGAAGAATTTCGCGCGCTGTGCGAAGGGCTCGTCATCCGCATCGACGATTTTCCCGCCGACGAAGTCCTCGATGAAATGCAGGCCGAAACCGAATTCGATCTGCTCGGCCTGTTTCAGGGCCGCGGCCTCGCCCAGCGCGGCGCCACGCTACAGACCGGCGAATTTCCCAATATGATCTGGCTCTATCGCCGCCCTATCCTCGATTATTGGGCGGCCCATGACGAGACGCTGAGCGCCATCATCAGCCATGTGCTCGTGCACGAGATCGGCCATCACTTTGGCTTCTCGGACGAGGACATGGAGAACATAGAAAAACAGGCGGATTAGGGCTGTATTGCCGGGGCCTTGATGTCACCAAGTCGTTAAATGCCGCAGCCTTCGTGTCATCCCGGACACGCGCAGCGTGATCCGGGACCCAGGGGCGCGTGGTAGAGACGAACAAACACATCGCACCCAACAGAAAGACGCTACGCCAGCATAGAAGCCGTTGCCCCTGGCTCCCGGATCGCGCTTTCAGCGCGTCCGGGATGACACCAAGACAGACGCAGCACCTCGGGAATGACACGAAGGTGTCGGTATCGTCTTGCGGACGCCTCCCAGCCTCAAAGAGCGAAGCAAGAGCATAATTCCGCCGCCCTACCTTCGTATTCTGAGCCAGGTTTGATCGACCCGCCGGAACCTCGCTACCCGCCTCCGCCTCATCAAGGAGGGGGGTGGCGCGCAATTCTGAGGAACGACCCCATGCAGGGTCGCTGTCAAGGCCGCTCCCGCGCTCACTTCCCTTGCATTCGCAAGCGACCCAAGGGCATGCGACAGGATTACGAAAGTGATTGCCGCGCAAGCCTAACTCGCATTCGCCACACGCCTATGGATCCCGGATCACTTGCTGCGCAAGTGTCCGGGATGACACGGAGAGCTACTTACCCTGGCTATAACGCTTGGCCGCTTCCTGCACGAGGCTGAGATCGACATATTTGCTGATGTCGATCTTGCCCTTCAGGAAACCCAAGTCGCTTTGCACATCGATATTGGCCTGCAGCGCCTTGATGTCGGGCACGAGATTGGGATCGCGATAATTGTCGGCCTTGGTGAACAGCCAGCTCGACAAACGTTCCGGCGGCTGATTGGCCACTTTGCCAGCAAGCTGCAACACCTCATCACGATTCTTCGGATCGACCAGCCATTGCTGCACGCGGATGGAATCTTCCAGGAAGTCCAAGACCGCCGCGCGGTTCTTGGTGAGAAACGGCTCACGCGCCGCCCAGACGACGAGCTGCGCCGGACCAATCGCATCCTTGATGGTGAAGAGCGGCCGCGCCACTTTCTGCAATTCCGGATCGAGCGAGAACGGCAACACGCTCGAAATCAGATCGACCTTTTTCGAGGTCAGCATGGCCGCCATGTTGGGAAAGCCCGCTTCGACCACATTGTAATCGCGCTTATCCTCAAGGCCGTTCTTACGCAGCATGGCGCGCAGCGCGATATCGACCGCCGAGCCCGCGCCGACCGACGCGACGCTCTTACCCTTCAGGTCCTTGATCTCCTTGATCGGCCCATCCTTCAGCACGAAATACGGCGCCGAATAATAGTCGGCATAGCCGTCGCGCGATTCATCGGCGATGACTTTCAGATCGTTCATACCAGCGTTCTGGATGGCGAGGGCCAAAGATGAATAAGCGAAGTCGGCGATGTCGAGTTCGCCGGTGGCCAGCGCCGTGATCATCGGCGGCGTGCCTTGGAAGCGCATCGGCTCGAACACATAAGTCTTGCCGTTGTTGCGCATGAGTTCAGGCTTCACCATCAAGAGCGATGGCAAATTGGCGATCGGCACCACCCAGGCGACGCGGATTTTGACCGGAGCTTGCGCTTGCACCGGTGCCGCGAACGGCAATGCCGCAAGCGCGGCGAGCGCGATCCATTTGGCTATTCTCATTCTTCCCTCCTCGTTGCGGCTTCCCCTCCCCGCAGGGTCGGTCGGCCCTGTCGTTCTTGTCAAGCGATTAACCCGCCGTCGCATCCAGGCTTTCGGGATGCCAGCGCAACAACCTACGGCGGATCACATTCATCACCCGCACCAGCACGTAGCCAACGATGGCGATCTCAATGATGCCGGCGAAGACGCCCGGTGAATCGGCCATGCGCGACGCGGTCTGCATCACCGCGCCAACGCCATAGCCACCCATCGCCATTTCGGTCAGCACGCCGACGATGAGCGCGATCGGCAAAGCCACCTGCAAGCCGGTGAGGATCTGCGGCAAAGCCGCCGGCAACAGAATGTCCCACATCAGCCGCTTACGACTGGCGCCAAGATTGCGCGCCGACCAGATGATCTGTTTCTCGACCCCTTCGATGCCGGCGATCGTCGCCGTCACCACCGGGAAGATCGCGTTGAAGGCGATCATGGTGATCTTCGACACGTCGAACAGGCCAAGCCAGAGGATCATGATCGGCAGGAAGGCGATCTTCGGCATCGGAAAGCCGACCGATATGATCGGATCGAAGAACCAGCGCACCACCCGGTATTGCGAGATCAGAACACCCAGCAGCACGCCGCCAACCGCTGAAATGGCAAAGCCCGCGAGCGCCCGCCACAAGGTCGTGCCAATCGACATCATCAGATCGCCGGAGGCGTAATCATCGGCGATGCGCCCGGCGATGGACGAGAGCGAGGGCAGCATGAAGGGCGTGAACACGCCGGCCCGTGTCGTCGCCTCCCAGGCGACCAGCAGAATGATCAAGGGCGACCAGGCCAGGACTTTGTAGCCAAGCGTCGCCCAGCGCCACGGGCGCGGTCGCTTCGTGCGTGCGAAGGCTTGCGTCAACGCCATCTGAGCACCCGTTGCATGGCCGCCTGATAGAGCCGGTCGGCGAGGAAGCCCATGAAGGCGACCGTGAAGACCACGGCGAACATGGCGTCGAAATTGCCGCCGTCGCCCAAGAAGCCGATCATGAAGCCCAGGCCGCTGCGCGCGGCGATCATTTCGGAACTGACCAGCAGCACGAAAGATGTCGCCAGCGCCGTGCGGATGCCGTTGAGCGTTTCCGGCAAGGCGCTTGGCGCCACCACGTCAAACAGCATGCGCAACCGGCTGGCGCCCAGCGAGCGGGCCGACCACATCAAGGTCTGCTCGGCGCCCCGCGCGCCATTATAGGCGCCCAAGGTCACCGGCAGCATGCAGCCCAGAAAGATCAGCAGGATTTTCGAGGCGTCGCCGAGCCCGAGCCAGATCGCCGTCACCGGGATCAACGCCGATTTCGGCAGCGGATAGAACACTTCGACGATCGGATTGAGAACAGCCCGCACCGGCTTCGACGAAGCCATGGCGATGCCGATGACGGCGCCGATCACCACGGCCAGGATCAGGCCGGCGAAGGTGCGATAGAGCGAAGCCGCCGCGTTGAACCAGAAATCCGAGGTGGCGGCGAGATGAAACCAGGCGGCGATGACATCGCTCAACGGCGGCAGGGCGCTGCGCGCCACCAGCCCCGAACGCGCCGCTGCTTCCCACAGCACCGCCAGGATCAGCAAGGGCGAATAGCGGATCAGCCGTTGCATCAGCCGGCCGCCAAACGCTGCGCCAGCATCGCCTCGTTGCGCACCAGATCCCAGATCTCGTCGACCTTTTCGATAAAGGCCGGCTGTTTGAACAGATGCGGATCGCTGCGATCGAACTTGGTCTCGATAATGGCTTTGATTCGCCCCGGCCGCGCCGACATCACCGCGATGCGCTCCGCCAGATAGACGGCTTCCTGCACGTCATGGGTGACGAAGATCACCGTCTTGGGGGAACGCCGCCAGATGGCGAGCAGTTCGCTCTGCATGAGGCTGCGCGTCTGCGCATCGAGCGCGCCGAACGGTTCGTCCATCAGGAGAATATTCGGATCGATGGCCAAGGTGCGGGCGATCGCCGTGCGCTGGCGCATGCCGCCCGACAATTGCGACGGATAGCTGTCCTCGAAGCCCTGCAGGCCGACCATATCGATATAGTCCTGCGCCCGCTTCAGCCGCTCGGCTTTTGGAATGCCGGCGCGCTCGAGCCCGTAGAGCACATTGCCGCGCACCGTCTTCCACGGAAACAGAGCGAAATGCTGGAACACCACGCCCCGGTCCGGCCCCGGCCCCGTCACCGGCTTGCCGTCGATCAGAATACGGCCGGCCTCGACCGGCAAAAATCCCCCCATCAGATAGAGCAGCGTCGATTTTCCGCAGCCGGACGGACCCAGCAAGGCGAGAAATTCGCGCGGACGCACCTCCAGCGAAACATCGTCGATGGCCAGCACGGGCTGGCCATGAGCGGGACGGTACATATGGGTGATTTTATCGACGACGATTTGTGCTGCGGCTGACGCCTGCATGCCTTCTGTTCCCTCACCTTGTGCGCGTCGCCACCATGCCCCTCCCGGCCGACGCACCGGGAACGACCCTAGCTGTCGGTTTTTTCACCGTCCAGCGGCCCGCAGCGTGGTTCGATAGGTCGTTCACAGTTGGGCTAAATGCATGGCTGCTGCCCACCTTTTGCAGGAAAGCTGACAACCGGATGGGTTCGGTGTAGAAGGCCCCAGCTCAACGGCAAATCGCGTTAGAAACGCGATTTTGCCTAGGGTCTCTATTTTGACGCGTCTTCATGGCGTTTGGCGAAAGCCAAACTGTGAAACGCTATGAAACCGAGGACGGGTAGCTAGCCCCATGGACAAATTCACCAAGCTGACCGGCGTCGCCGCGCCCATGCCGATCACCAATATCGACACGGACATGATCATTCCGAAGCAGTACCTGAAGACCATCGCCCGCACCGGCCTTGGCAAGGGCCTGTTTTCGGAGCTGCGCTACAAAGAGGACGGTTCGGAAAACCCGGATTTCATTCTCAACAAGCCGGCCTATCGCAAGGCCCAGATCATCGTCGCGGAAGACAATTTCGGCTGCGGGTCGTCGCGCGAGCATGCGCCGTGGGCTCTGCTCGATTACGGCATTCGTTGCGTCATCTCGACCAATTTCGCCGATATTTTCTACAACAACTGTTTCCAGAACGGCGTCCTGCCGGCCAAGGTCTCCAAGGAAGATCTGGCCAAGCTGATGGACGATGCCGGACGCGGCGCCAACGCCACGCTCACCATCGATCTGGAGAAACAGGAAATCCGCGGCCCCGACGGCGGCGTGGTCAAATTCGAGATCGATCCGTTCCGCAAAAACTGCCTGCTGGAAGGCCTCGACGACATCGGCCTCACCTTGACCAAGGATGCCACCATCGGCAGCTTCGAAAGCAAGACCAAGGCGGAGCGTCCCTGGCTCTAAGCAGAGTATTTTCAGGCGAGAGATTCTGACACCGAACTCTCGCCTTCGAATGGCCTCCCTTCCGAGCTAATGTGAAGCTCAAACGCCCGGCCTCGCGTCGGGCGTTTTCACATCGGAGCCTGGGAGTAGCTTTTGACGATCGCCGAAGCCCGCCCCTTCGTCCCCTATGCACCCAAGCCGCTCGCCAAACCGGCCGGGCGGCTTAAGACTTTGTGGCTGCTCGCCCGCAATCCCCTGGAAAGCTGGACCGAGGCGCATTTCGAAAAACCGATGCTCGCCGGCCCCTCGTCGCTGTTTGGCTATACGGTGGTCGTCAACGATCCCCAGGCGGTGCGCCGCGTCCTCGTCGACAATGTGGCGAATTACGAGCGCGACCCGCTGCAATTGCGCATTCTTAAAACCGGCTCGACCGGCGGCGAGGGTCTGTTCACCGCCACCGGCGAGGCCTGGCGGCGCACGCGGCGCACCCTCAGCCCCCTGTTCACGCCCAAGCGCGTCGCAGCCTTCGCCCCGATGATGCAGCGGCTGGCGCAGCAGCGGGTCGAGCGCTGGCTGCACCGCCGCCCCGGCGCGATCCTGGAAGTCGACCGCGAGATGACCGGCGTCACCTATGACATCTTGTCGGCGACGCTGTTTTCCGATGCCATCGCCGGCGACAGCGCCGGTTTTGAGCGGGCGATGATGCAATTTCTCGATGCCATCGGCACGATCGACCCCCTCGACGTTTTCAACGCCCCCTCATGGCTGCCGCGCGTCTCGGCGATCCGCGCCCGCGAGTCGCTGGCCTTTTTCAACAAGACCACCGAACGCATGGTGAAAGAGCGGCAAGCGATGATCGCAGCCGACGACAACGCGCCGGACGATCTTCTGACCGCGCTGCTGCGCGCCAGCGATCCGGAAACCGGCGTCGGCCTATCGACCGAAGACGTCATCGCCAATCTGCTGACTTTCATTGTCGCCGGCCATGAAACCACCTCGCGCGCCTTGGCCTGGACGCTCTATCTCCTGTCGCGCTCGCCGCACTGGCGCGCCGAGGCGGAAGCGGAAGCCGATGCAGCCTCCGCCGATCCCGGCAATTGGCTCGACGAAATGCCTGTCATCCGCGCCGTTTTCGAAGAGAGCATGCGTCTCTATCCGCCGGCCGCCACCTTGACCCGCCAAGCGCAGGAAGCCGACCGGCTCGGCGACGTGGACGTGCCGAAGGGCGCCTTCATGGTCATCTCGCCCTACTTGCTGCACCGCCACCACCTGCTGTGGGAACGGCCGGACACATTCATGCCGGAGCGCTTCCTGCCGGAAGCGCGAGATAAGATCGACCGCTTCGCCTATCTGCCGTTTGGCGGTGGACAACGCGTCTGCATCGGTATGCGTTTTGCCATGATGGAAGCGATCATCGTTTTGGCTACTATCCTTCGTCAGGCGCGCCTGTCCCTGGTCGAGGGCCAGGAACCGCGCCCGCTGCAACGCATCACCTTGCGGCCGGACAAGCGATTGGTCATGCATATACATCCACGCTGAAGCACATTAGGGGGGCGAAAGACATGACACGACGACTGATTTCGACGGGTTCGCCGTTCGAAAGCCGCTACGGCTATTCGCGCGCCGTGGTCCAAGGCGACATGTGTTTCATCTCCGGCACCACCGGCTACGACTATGCCACCATGCAGATTCCAAAGAATGTCGGCGTCCAGACCCGCAACATCTTCAAGACCATCTGTGGGGTACTTACCGATGCCGGCTTCGGCCTCACCGACGTGGCGCGCATTCAGATCTTCGTCACCAGCGCCGTCGACACGCAGGCCGTGATGGAGGTCTGCGGCGAATACCTTGGCACCGTTCGCCCAGCCGCCTCGATCTATATTGTCTCCGGCCTGCTCGACCCGGCGATGAAGGTGGAAATCGAGATCACCGCCAAAAAGAGCCAAGAAGCGTAGCGTCAAGAAGAGCATTGAGTCGCAGGAGTAGAAGCACGACTGGAGACACGCCCGCTTTCATGTTTTGTTAAACATAATCGGGCGCATTGGATCGTCCATCTCAGGAAAGATCGCACAGGAAAGATCGCCATGTACCGCCTGTCTTTTGCCGCCACCCTTTGTATCGCCACCCTGGCGACAACCGGGATTGCGCGTGCGCAGGCCGATTTTAATTCCTGCCTTGCCGGCATCCGCGCCACCGCCGCCCAACAGGGCGTCTCGGGCAGCACATTCGATCGGGTCATGGCCGGCGTCGAGCCGGACCCCAAAGTCATCGAATCGATGAATGCCCAGCCGGAGTTCAAAACCCCGATCTGGGATTACCTCGCCACCCTCGTCGACGAACAGAAGGTTGCCGAAGGCCGGCAGATGATGTCGCGTCATGCCCAGGCGCTGGCCTCCGCCGAACAGCGCTTCGGCGTCGACCGTTACGCCATCGCCGCCGTCTGGGGCGTCGAATCCGATTACGGCAAGATCGCCGGCCGCTGGATGCTGCCGCAGTCGCTGGCCACCCTCACCTGCTCGGCCAATCGTCGGCAGGCCTATTTCCGGGGCGAACTGATCGCCACCCTCAAGATCGTCGAGCGTGGCGACATCGCCCCCTCGAAACTGCGGGGATCCTGGGCCGGCGCGTTTGGCCAGACCCAGTTCATGCCCTCGACCTATCTGCGCCTCGCTGTCGATGGCGACGGCGACGGCCGCCGCGATCTGGTCGATTCGACCGCCGATGCCCTGCATTCCACCGCCAACTACCTGGCCAAATCCGGCTGGGTGACCGGCGCCGGCTGGGGTTATGAAGTACAATTGCCGCAAGGCTATTCCGGCCCCTCGGGCCGCACCCGCAAATCGCCGCTGGCGCAATGGTCGGCGCTGGGCATCCGCCGCATCGACGGCGCGGGCTTAAGCGGCAGCGGCGCCGCCGGCCTGCTGCTTCCCGCGGGCGCCAACGGCCCGGCCTTCCTCGTGTTCAAGAATTACGACGCCGCCTATGCCTATAACGGCGCCGATTCCTATGCCTTGGCCATTTCCCTACTATCGGACCGGCTGCGCGGCCGTGGCGGCATCCAGGCCGCCTGGCCGACCGACGACCGCGGCCTGTCGCGGGCCGAGCGCAAGGAAGTCCAGGAACATTTGCTGCGGCGCGGCTATGACATCGGCGAGGCCGATGGCGCGATCGGCGCCAAGACCCGGCAGGCAATTGCGGATTTTCAGGGCCGGAGCGGCCTGCAGCGTGACGGGCGGCCGGGTGGACGCGTTCTCGACGCCCTGCGCGGCGGCCGGTGACGGATTCTCACGGAAAAAGTAACCGCGAATTGACTGGCCTGTGAGGGGCGTTAAGCGTAAATCAGAAGCATGTCCCAGTCCCGAACCAGTGCTCGGTCCCCCCAGGGGCCCTATCTGTCGCGTCGCGCTTTTGCGGCCGGTGGTGCCTGCGCCGCGCTGGTAGCAGCCAGCGCCGGCGCCCACGCCCAAACGTCCGGCCCAACGTTCGAAAAGCCTGTTTTTATTGAACTTTTTACCAGCCAGGGCTGTTCATCCTGTCCGGCTGCCGATCGGGTGCTGTCGCAGATCGCCCGGCAACCCAATGTCATCGCTTTGACCTTAGCCGTGGACTATTGGGACTATCTCGGCTGGAAAGACACCTTCGCCTCCAACGGCAACACCGGCCGGCAGAAGGGCTATTCCAAGACGATCCCCGGCAGCCATGTCTATACGCCGCAAGCGGTCATTAACGGCGTGGCGCAGGTCGTCGGCAGCGATCTCAATGCCCTGGTCAAGGAAGCCAGGATCGCCTTTGGCAAACATGGCGCGCTCTCGGTTCCGATGACGATCAAGGATGCCGGCGACAAGCTGCTGATCGACGTCGGTGCCGGCGGCGGCAACGCTGCCCTCAGTCTCGTCCGTGTCGCCAGCCGACGCGAGGTCGAGGTGGCGCGCGGCGACAACACCGGCAAACAGCTCAGCTATACCAATATCGGCCGCGGCCGCGTGCCCATCGGCGATTGGAGCGGCGGCGCCAAACAGTTCGAAATCGCCAAGGCGGACACTCTGGGCAATGACGCTGACGGCTGGATCGTCATGCTGCAGTCCTACGAAAACGGCAAGCCAGGCCCCATCCTGGCGGCGCGCAAGAGCAGCAATCTCTAAACAAGAGTCTCTCTATCTGATCCTCAGATCAGCCAGAGCCGATCCGGCAGTTCATTGATGTTGTCGGCGCGCGGCGGAAAATGTTGAGCGAGCAGCGGCGCGCAATAGTCGATCGCGCCGACGAAGCCATCGGCCACCCGATCCTCGCGCATGCAAGCGACAAGTAGATTCACCGCGCTTTGCCATTCATGCTGCGGCACCTTGGCGGCAATGCCGTCGTCAACGACGACACGCGCATAATGCTCGGCCATCGAGACAAAGATCAGCACGCCCGTGCGATCGACCGTGCGGGCCAGACCGCGAATATGAAACTGCTCGACGGCGGCGCGATAGGAGCGCGCCCGCTTGACCCGGCGCGGCACCAGCAACATCCGGATAGGAGTGATCGACAACAGCACCGTGGCGGCGACATAGACCACGAGTTGGATCAGGAAAATGCGCTCCGCCGACAATTGCGTAAGGGCGATCAGCGGCCAGGGTGTGACCAGGGCGCAGAAGGAAGACCAGATGAGCGGCGCATAGGCATAGTCGGAAGAAGCGCGCGCCAGCACGCAGACGATCTCGCCGGCCGTCGCCGTCTCCGCCTTGTGGATCGCCGTGACGATCCGCTCCTGATCAACGCTGGTCATTGTGATCGCCATTACCAGCTCCCCGATGCGCCGCCGCCGCCCGAAGAGCCGCCACCGCCACCCCAAGACGATCCGCCACCACCGCCCCACGACAAACCACCACCGCCCCAGGATGAACCGGAACTCCAGTTGCCGCCGGACGACGGAATGAAAATGGTGTCGCCACTGCGACGCACCCAGCGCCCACGCCGCCCGCCCGTGGTGCTGAACATCAGATACATGACGTAGAGGAACAGCGCGATCATCAGGAACGGCATGATCTGTTCCATCAAATCGCTTTGGCTTTCGGCGCGCAGGCTTGGCCGCTTCTCCCATTCCGAGGCATCGGTGGTCAGCACGGTGATGATGTCGTCGACACCGCGCGTGATGCCGCCGGAGAAATCGCCCGTCTTGAAACGCGGCGTGATGGCGTTGACGATGATCACCTTCGACAGCGCATCAGTCAGGGTTTTTTCGAGCCCATAGCCGACTTCAATGCGCACCTTGCGCTCGTTCGGCGCGACCAGAAGCAGCACGCCATTGTTGTTCTTGGCCTCGCCCAGCTTCCAGGTGCGGAAGAGCTGGTTGGCATAGGTTTCGATGTCGTTGTCCTCGAGCGATTTCACCGTGGCGACGACGAGCTGAATGCCGGACTTATCTTCCAGCTCGCGCAGCTTGGTTTCGAGAGTGAGTTCGGCCGAAGCATCGATGATGCCAGCCTGATCGACAATCCGTCCGCTGAGCGGCGGAAACGTCAAGGCATAGGCAACGCACGCGACATAGAGCGCGGCCAAAAGGCCGAGCCATGTCGCGCCGATATGGTGACGGACGGACAAGCCTCTACGAGCGCTCATGACGAGGCCGCGCAGGCTGATCGCATATCAGGCTCCGTTGGCGTCAGAACTTGACCGGAGGTGGCGTTTGCGCTCCGTCCACCGCCGTGAACTCAGCCATTGGCTTGTTGCCACGGAAGACGGTCATCGCCCACAACAGGCTTGGGAAGGTCTTCAACTCCGTATTGTAGGCGCGCACAGCCTCGATGTAGTCGCGCCGCGACACCGCGATGCGATTCTCCGTTCCTTCGAGCTGCGATTGCAGCGCGAGGAAGTTCTGGTTCGACTTGAGGTCAGGATAGTTCTCGCTGACGGCGATGAGGCGACCCAACGCGCCAGACAACTGGCTCTGCGCCTCTTGGAATTGCTTGATCTTGTCCGGATCGGACAATTGCGACGCATTGACCTGGATCGAAGTCGCCTTGGCGCGCGCCTCGATCACCGAGGTCAGCACGTCCTTTTCCTGTTTCGCGTAGCCCTGCACCGTCGCCACGAGATTGGGAATCAGGTCAGTGCGGCGCTGATATTGATTCTGGACGTCGCCCCACTTGGCTTTCGCCTGCTCTTCCAGGGTCGGAATGGTGTTGTAGCCGCAACCGGCCACGGCCGAAGCCAAGCACAGGACAATCAGAAATCGCGAAATCCGCTGCTTTGAAAAGAACATGGTCAGCCTCCGTCCAAGATGGAAAACATAGAAGCAACTCATGACAGGGGAAAGAGCCCATTAGATCGCCTCTCGAATGTTATACTATTGCATCCCACCAGCAGCTCGGCTAAGAAACGTTATACTATAACACACAAAGGTCGGGCTGGGCTGCTTTATGAAACGTCGAAATCTTGTTCTTTCAGCCGGTTATGTACTCATCTCGGCGAAAGCCGCTACCGCGCAGGTACTTCTCCCCGATATCGTGGTCACGGCCCCGAGCCCGATCCAGGAACCCTGGCGGCAGGCGCCCCAACCAGCCACCCCGACCGGGCTTCTCCCGGTCGCCGATCGCGCCTTCGCGCCGATCACCGTCGTCACCGACAGCGAGTTGCAACGCACGTCCGGCGCCACCTTGGGCGATATGCTCGCCAACAAGCCTGGCCTGTCCAGCTCCTCCTATGCGCCAGGCGCCAGCCGCCCCATCATTCGCGGCCTCGATAATTCCCGTGTCCGCGTCCAGGAAAACGGCATCGGCTCCATGGACGTTTCGACCATCGGCGAGGATCACGGCGTGCCGATCGATCCGCTGGCAGCCCAAAAGGTCGAAGTCATCCGCGGCCCCGCCAGCCTGCGCTGGGGCTCCCAGGCCATCGGCGGCGTCGTCAATGCCGACAACAACCGCATTCCAGGGCCGGATACGCCCCAGGGTCTGCACGGCACCTTGCGTGGCGCCCTGACATCGGTCGACCGTGGCGGTGAAGGCTCGGCCCTCTTCGACATGCGGCAAGGCAATTTCGCCATGCATGGCGATTACTTCCAGCGCAGCGCCGGCGACTATCAGACGCCGCACGGACGCCAACCGAACTCCGCCCTCAATATGCAAGGCGGCTCGCTCGGCGGCTCCTATATTTTCGATCGCGGCTATGTCGGCGTGTCGATCACCCAGTTCAACTCGCTCTACCATGTGCCTGGCATCGCCGGCACCGCCAGCAACACGCGCATCGATCTCGAACAGACCAAGATCAATGCCAAAGGCGAATTCCAGGTGGGCACGGCCTTCATCGATACGGTCCGCTTCTGGTTCGGCGGCTCGCAATATCGCCACTTCGAACGCGGCCTTGATCCCGACAGCGGCATGGATTCCATTCGCGCCACCTTCAAGAACCGCGAATATGAGGGCCGCGTCGAAGCCCAACTGATGCCCATGGAGACAGCATTCGGGCGCCTGACCACGGCGGTTGGCGTGCAATATGGCACCCAGCGCATCGGCACGGCCGGCGAAGCCGGCGGCCTGCTCGATCCGACCCGTGGCAACCGCGCCGCCGCTTATATCTTCAATGAATTGCAAGCGACGCAGAAGCTGCGCTTCCAAGCGGCCGCGCGCATCGAGCACGTGAATTTCAACGGCATTCAGACGCTGTTCCCGAGCGACTATCTTCCCGATGGCTCGTCATTGGTGCAAGCACGGAAGACGCGTCAGTTCATACCCGGCAGCATCAGCCTGGGCGCGCTCTACGATCTGCCCCATGACATCGTCGCCAGCGTGACCGCGCAATATGTGCAACGCGCGCCCGATGCGCTCGAGCTCTTCGCCCATGGCGCTCACGATGCCACGGCCACTTTCGAGATCGGCAATCCCAATCTCCGCAAGGAAGCGGCGACGTCGATCGAATTCGGCCTGCGACGCTCCAAAGGTCCGCTGCGCTTCGACTTCACCGCCTATCACACGCGCTATCAGGGCTATATCTCGAAGCGCCTGACAGGTACGCTCTGCGGCGATGAATTCGACACCTGCGGTGTCGACAGCGAGCTCAAACAACTCGTCTACACCCAGCGCGACGCGACCTTCACCGGCGCCGAACTCTCAGCCCAATATGATGCCTTCGAAGCCGGCAACGGCATGGTCGGTTTCGAAGGTCAGTTCGACGTGGTGCGCGCCCGCTTCACCAATGGCAGCAGTATCGCGCGCATTCCGCCGGTAAGGTTGGGCGGCGGCATCTTCTATCGTTCCGCCGACTGGTATGCGCGCGTGAACTGGCTGCATGCCTTTGCCCATCGCCAGATCGACCCGACCCAGGAGACGCCGACCAAAGGCTATAATCTGCTGCGCGCCGACCTGGCCTACACCTACAAATTCCGGGACGCGGGCCAGCCGCTCGAACTCACCTTTGGCATTTCCGGCAACAACCTCTTGAACGCCAATATCCGCAACAGCACCTCGATCCTGAAGGACGAGGTCCTGATGCCGGGCCGCACGGTGAAGGTTTTCGCCGCCTTGAAGTTCTAAAACTCAGATTAGGTGACACCGTGCCGCCGGCGGTTTATGTCCGGCGGCATGTCTTTTTCGCGCCAGTTCACGATGTTCGTCGCCGTCGGCGTCGCCGCCATGATCGCCCATTACGGCGCGCTCATCAGCCTTGTCGAAGGCGCCGGCTGGCAGCCTGTCCCCGCCACCCTCATCGGCTATATCTGCGGCGGCATCGTTTCCTATCTGCTGAACCGCCGGCACACCTATCAGAGCGATCGACCGCATGAAGAGGCAGGCTGGCGTTTCGCTCTGGTCGCGGCCGTCGGCTTCGGTCTGACCTGGCTGTTCATGTATGCCCTGCACGATCGGCTCGGCATTCAATATCTCGTCGCCCAGCTCATCACCACGGCCATCGTCATGGCCTGGAGCTTTCTCGCCCACAAATGGTTCACCTTCGGCGAGCCGCGGGCCTAGTTCACGGCCACTTCACGCTCGGCGGCAGCGACGACAGAATCGAATCGACGTTACCACCCGTCTTCAACCCGAAGATCGTGCCGCGATCATAGATCAGGTTGAACTCGACATAGCGGCCGCGCCGCACCAGCTGCTCTTCACGCTGCGCTTGCGTCCATGGCTTCTGGAAATTGCGCCGAACCAGTTGCGGATAGATCCCAAGAAAACTTTCGCCGACATCGCGCGTGAAGGCGAGATCGGCCTCCCAGGCGCTGTTCGCCGCATCGCCGGCGCTGTTGAGATAATCATAGAAGATCCCACCGACACCGCGCGGTTCGTTGCGATGCTTGAGGAAGAAGTAGTCGTCGCACCAGGCTTTGAACTTATCGTAAGGCGCAACGGCCGCGTGTCGATCGCAGGCGCCGCGCAGGGCGCCATGGAAATCCACCGTATCGGGATCATCCTGGGTGCGGCGCGCGTCGAGCACAGGCGTCAGATCGGCGCCACCGCCGAACCAATGTTTCGAGGTGACGACAAAGCGCGTGTTCATATGCACCGCGGGCACATTCGGATTCCACGGATGAACGATCAGGGAAATGCCCGAGGCCCAGAAACGGGGATCCTCGGCGGCGCCGGGAATCTGCGCCGCGAATTCCGGTGCAAACGTGCCAAACACCGTCGACACATGCACGCCGGCCTTCTCGAACACACGGCCCTTGAGGATCGCCATCGTGCCACCGCCGCCTGGCGCGCCATCATGATTGGTGCGCTGCCAGGATTTGCGCGTGGCGCGGCCCGGTGTGGCGGCTTCCGGCGCGAAGGGCCCGGCGCACTCGCTCTCCAGGGTCTCGAAACTGTGGAGGAGGCGATCCTGCAGCGATTCGAACCATGCTCGGGCCGTCTGCTTGCGCGCCTCGATATCGAACTCTGCCGCCATGGATCCTCTCCTGATACCGCCTGATCGCGACGGCTGCGTTGGATTAACCCTGTCCTCCGGCGTCACAATGTGGTCAAGCGCCGCGGAGAAATGCCAGTGGCGTCAAAGCCTCCGGCCACCTTCCAGCTGCCGCAGCGCCTCGCCCAGGACCATCGCGGCGCTGACGGCGACATTGAGGGAGCGCATGCCCGGCCGCACCGGGATCAGCACGGCGGCGTCCGCGGCCTGGTGGACCTCGTCCGGCACGCCCAATGATTCGCGCCCGACCAGAAGAATATCCCCGGGCGAAAACGTGAAATCCGTGTAGGAAACCGCCGCCCGGGTGGTCAGCAGGACCAATCGGCGGCCCTTTTCCGCCCGCCAAGCCTCGAAAGCGGTCCAGGAAACGTGTCGCTCGATGGCCACATGGTCCAAATAATCCATGCTGGAACGGCGAAAATGCCGGTCCGAGACCGGAAAACCCGCCGGTTCGATAATGGCGGCATCGGCGCCCAGGCAGGCGCAGGTGCGCAGCATGGTGCCGCAGTTTTGTGGAATATCAGGCTGAAATAGCGCGAGAGTCAGCACGGTCATGGCTACGGCCTATAGCTTGGGCGGAACCGGACGGGAAGCTGGTCCCGCAGGCAGTGGACCGCATCCCCGGGGCTATGGACAACCCGTTAGAACGATGCGAGATAGCGCCGCTAACGCTCGGATTTCCGGTCCCAACGGGGCGGGGCCAGAGCACTCCAAAAAAGCCCGAATGGTGGCGATGCGTCGCATTGCCGCTGACGGATGTTGGACCTAGTGGAACGACAGCTCCTCCTGAGGAGCCTCGTTTGACCACCGTATGGCGCGCCGCTGTCGCCAATTCGGTGCAGCAAGGGGGTTATAGTGGCTACTTCTTCGACCGTCGAACCGACCCGCAGGGATTTCCTGTTCATCGCGACAGGCGCCGCAGGTGCGGTGGGTGTTGGCGCTGTCGCATGGCCCCTGATCAGCCAGATGAATCCCGATGCTTCGACCCTGGCCATGGCCTCGATCGAAGTCGATATCGGTGCGGTTCCTCTCGGCGCGATCATGACGGTCAAGTGGCGCGGCAAGCCGGTTTTCGTCCGTCACCGGACACCGAAAGAAATTCAGGAAGCCGTCAGCGTCCCGCTGGCCGAGCTGCCCGATCCGGAAACCGACAAGCAGCGCGTCCAGAAGCCGGAATGGCTTGTCGTCGTCGGCATCTGCACGCATCTCGGTTGCGTGCCGATCGGCCAGGCCGGTTCGCGCGGCGATTACGATGGCTGGTTCTGCCCCTGCCACGGCTCGCAGTACGACACCTCCGGGCGCATTCGTCGTGGTCCCGCGCCGAAGAACCTCGAGATTCCCAGCTACAGCTTTCTCACCGACACGAAGCTCAAGATCGGCTGATCCAGCCTTCTACGCTTCTTGCCGTCGATTTTTCGCATCCGTGCTCGCCAAATAGAGACCAGTCACATGAGCGGACCCTCCACCTACGTCCCCAAAAGCGCACTCGGCCGCTGGTTCGAGAGCCGTCTGCCCGTCGCCGGGCTGATCCATGGCTCCTTCATCGCCTATCCGACGCCGCGTAACCTCAACTACTGGTGGACGTTCGGCGGCATCCTCAGCTTCATGCTGGTGGCGCAGATCATCACCGGCATCGTGCTGACCATGCACTACACGCCGCACGTCGACATGGCCTTCGCTTCGGTCGAGTCGATCATGCGCGACGTGAACTGGGGCTGGTTCCTGCGCTACGCCCATTCCAACGGCGCTTCGATGTTCTTCGTCGCCGTTTACATCCACATGTTCCGTGGCGTGTACTACGGGTCCTACAAGGCGCCGCGTGAGGTGCTGTGGATCCTCGGCGTCATCATCTATCTCCTGATGATGGCCACCGGCTTCCTGGGCTACACCCTGCCGTGGGGCCAGATGAGCTTCTGGGGCGCCACCGTCATCACCAACTTCTTCACCGCCATCCCGCTGGTCGGCGAGGCGATCACCACCTGGCTCTGGGGTGGCTATTCGGTTGGCAACCCGACCCTGAACCGCTTCTTCGCCCTGCACTACCTGCTGCCCTTCATGATCGCCGGCGTTGTCGTGCTGCACGTATGGGCGCTGCATGTGGTCGGCCAGAACAACCCCGATGGCGTCGAGATCAAGAACGTCAAGCGTGACGCGGTGGCTTTCACCCCCTACGCGACGATCAAGGACAGCTTCGCGATCGTCTGCTTCCTGATCCTCTACGCCTGGTTCATCTTCCAGGTGCCGAACTACCTTGGCCACGCCGACAACTATATCGAGGCGAACCCGCTCTCGACGCCGGCTCACATCGTTCCGGAATGGTATTACCTGCCGTTCTACGCGATCCTGCGCGCCATTCCTTCCAAGCTCGGCGGCGTTATCGCCATGTTCGGTTCGATCGCGATCCTCGCCTTCCTGCCCTGGCTCGACACGTCCCGCGTGCGTTCAGGCAAGTATCGGCCGATGTTCAAGATCTTCTTCTGGGCCTTCATGCTGTGCTGCATTGGCCTGGGCTATCTCGGCTCGATGCCGGCGGAAGGTGGCTATGTCATCGCGGCCCGCCTGCTGACGACCTACTACTTCGGCTTCTTCCTCATCATCCTGCCGCTTCTCGGCATCTTTGAAACGCCCAAGCCTGTCCCCGCATCGATTGCCGATGCGGTGCTCGCCAGAAATGGCGGCGCAGCGGCCCAGCCGGCGGAATGATCAGGGAGCTAAGGAAAACATCATGATCTCCTTCAAATCGATCAGCTTGGCTTTCGCGATCTCGGCGGTAGCTCTCACCGGCGCCCTGGCGCAGGAAGAACATGCCCCGGCGCCGCCGCGGCAAGAGTGGACCTTCGGCGGCTTCTTCGGCAAATACGATCGCGCTCAGCTACAGCGTGGTTTCAAGGTCTATCGGGAAGTCTGTCAGGCCTGCCACTCGCTGAACCTGCTGCGCTTCGGCAACCTCGCCGATCCTGGTGGTCCGCAGTTCTCCGAAGCCCAGGTCAAGGCGCTCGCCGCCGAATATCAGATCAAGGACTTCAACGATAAGGGCGAAGCCATCGAGCGTCCGGGCCGTCCGTCCGACCGCTTCCCGAAGCTCTTCGTCAATGCCGATGCCGCCGCCGCCGTTCACGGCGTGGCGCCGCCGGATCTCTCGGTCATCGCCAAGGCCCGCTCCTATTCGCGCGGCTTCCCGCTGTTCCTCCTCGATATGGTGCCGGGCTTCGCCTATCAGGAGCATGGCCCCGACTACATCGTCGCGCTGCTGAACGGCTATACCAAGACGGGCGAAGACCACTGGAACGAATTCTTCCCGGGTCACCAGATCGCCATGCCGAAGCCGCTGAGCGACGGCCAGGTGGAATTCCCCGACAATGCGCCCAAGACCGTGCAGCAGTATTCGCACGACGTCTCCGCTTTCTTGATGTGGGCGGCCGAACCGAAGCTCGAAGAGCGCAAGAAGGCCGGCTTCAATGCCCTCATCTTCCTGGCGATCTTCGCCGGCCTGCTCTACTTCACCAAAAAACGGATCTGGAAGGACGCGCACTAAGCGCCGTCTTCCTCCCCAAACAAAACCCCGCGGCGACGCGGGGTTTTTTATTGCCTGAACCTTGGTGTCACCCCGGACGACTGCGCAGCAGGCGATCCGGGATGAAGAGACTGCTATCCCGCCGCCTGCGCCTTCGCCCAGGTGTCGCGCAATCCGACGGTGCGGTTGAACACCGGCCGCTCCGCTGTGCTGTCGATATCGGTGCAGAAATAGCCCTGCCGCTCGAACTGCACCGGCACGCCGACTTCGCTGCTGGCCAGCGATGGCTCGAGCTTGCAGCCCTTGAGCACCGTCAGCGAGGTAGGATTGAGATCGGCTTGGAAATCGCTGGCCGAGGGATCGGGCTTGGCGAACAGATGTTCGTAGAGCCGTACCTCGGCATCGAGCGCCTCGCTCGCCTCGACCCAATGCAAGGTCGCTTTCACCTTGCGGCCGTCAGGCGCATTGCCGCCACGGGTCGCGGGATCATAGGTGCAGCGCAGCTCGATCACCTCGCCTGAAGCGTCCTTGATCGCCTCCCGGCAGGTGAGGAAATAGGCATAGCGCAACCGCACTTCCGCGCCCGGTGACAAACGGAAGAATTTCTTCGGCGGATTCTCCATGAAATCGTCGCTCTCGATATAGAGCTCGCGGCCGAAGCGGATCTTGCGCGTGCCCGCCGCCGGATCGTCCGGATGATTGACCGCCTCGAGTTCCTCGAAATGTCCTTCGGGGAAGTTCTCGATCACCACTTTCAGCGGCCGCAGCACGGCCATGCGGCGCTGCGCCCGCGCATTGAGATATTCGCGGATCGAAAAGTCGAGCATGCCGTAATCGACGATGCTGTTGGCCTTGGCGACGCCGACGCGCTTGATGAAATCGCGCACGGACTGCGGCGGCACGCCCTTGCGGCGCAGTGCCGCGAGCGTCGGCATGCGCGGATCGTCCCAGCCGTTGACGATGTTCTCGTGCACCAACCGGTTGAGGATGCGCTTCGACAGCAGCGTATAGGTGAGGTTGAGGCGCGCGAACTCATACTGGCGCGGCCGTGCCGGCACCGGCAGATTGTCGAGGAACCAGTCGTAGAGCGGCCGATGATCCTCGAATTCCAGCGTGCAGATCGAATGGGTCACGCCTTCGAGCGCATCCGACTGGCCGTGGGCGAAGTCATAGCTCGGATAGATGCGCCATTTGTCGCCGGTGCGCGGATGATTCGCCTCGACGATGCGATAGAGAGTGGGGTCGCGCAGGTTGATATTGCCCGACGCCATGTCGATCTTGGCGCGCAGCACACGCTGGCCAGGCTTCGCCTGCCCATCGCGCATGCCCCGGAACAGGGCGAGGTTTTCCTCGACGCTGCGATCGCGGAACGGGCTGTTGCGGCCGGGCTCGGTCAACGTGCCGCGATTGGTCCGCATCTCGTCGGGCGACTGGTCGTCCACATAGGCCTTGCCGCTCGAGATCAGATGTTCGGCCCAGGCGTAGAGCTGATCGAAATAATCGGACGCATGATGCAGGTTGTTGGCCCAATCGAAGCCGAGCCAGCGCACGTCGCGTTCGATGGCGTCGATATATTCCTGCTCTTCCTTGGCCGGATTGGTGTCATCGAAGCGCAGATTGCAGCGCCCGCCATATTCCTCGGCCAGCCCAAAGTTCAGGCAGATCGACTTGGCATGGCCAATATGCAGATAGCCGTTGGGCTCCGGCGGAAACCGGGTCACGACTGTCTGGTGCTTGCCGGACTTGAGATCGTTCTCGACGATCTCGCGAATGAAATCTTTACCGGCTTCCTTGACCGTCTCGACCGAAGACATTGACCCTGGTTCCTACGTAGCAAAAATACCGCACATGCAGAGCGCGACGCCGCCTGCCTATCACAGCTTGGCACGACGCCGAAACCGCGACAAATCAACCAACTTGACCCTGCGAGCGCGACACGGCACAGACGGATCGTGAGCTTCCGTATCGCCCATCTCTCAGACGCACATATCGGCCCGCTGCCGCGGCCCATGATCCGGGAATTGCTGAACAAGCGTTTCACCGGCTACGTCAATTGGCGCCGCCGATCGCATATCCACAATATGGAGGTCCTGGGCGAAATCGTGGCCGATATTCGGGCGCATACACCCGATCATGTGGCCATGACCGGCGATATTCTCAACATCGGCCTGCCGGAAGAGTTCCGCCTCGCCCGCCGCTGGCTGGAGACCCTGGGCGACCCCAACGACGTCAGCTTCGTTCCCGGCAACCACGACGCCTATGTCCGGGGATCCCTGCCCTGGATCGCCGATACCTTCGGCCCCTGGTGCTCGAACGACGGCGACACTAAGACCCATTTTCCCTATCTGCGGGTGCGCGGCGATATCGCCCTGATCGGCCTGTCCTCGGGCGTGCCGACCCTGCCGCTGCTCGCCTCCGGCCGCGTCGGCGAAGCGCAGATGCGCGCCTTCGCCAGCCTGCTGGAGGAAACCGGCAAGCGTGGCCTGTTCCGGGTGGTCATGATCCACCATCCGCCGTGGCAATCGGGCGCCAGCTTCGGCCGTGGCCTCACCGATGCCCGCGCCTTCGAGCGGACCATTGCGCATTGTGGCGCCGAACTGATTCTGCATGGCCACAACCACCGGCTGATGGTGAAGAAAATCACAGCCCCGGGCGGCGCCATCCCGAGCATTGGCGTTGCCTCGGCCTCTGCTGTGCCGGGCACGCCGCACCATCGTGCCGCCTGGCATCTCTATACGATCGAGAAACGCGGCAATGCCTGGTCCATTGAAGGGCGCATTCGCGGTCTGCAGTCCGGCGAGCGGCGTGTCAGCGATCTCGGTGCGGTGCCGCTCTAGCGACCGTATTGGGCGATCCACCACGCCTCAATGAGCGTCCACAGGAAATAGCCCGCGCCCGCTGCCAGAATGAGCAGTGCGATACTGCCCAAAAATTCGATCAGGAACATGAGCGTGTGGGCGAACCAGCCACGCACCCGCGCGCGCTGCACGGGTGCTACCGGCGCAACTTCGGCGACAGAAACCTTGCCAGCAATCTTATCAGCCCGCGCCGGCGGTGCGGCCACCGACCTCGCTGGCGCTTGCGGCTGCGATAGACCGTCGGACGCCAAGGCCTTTTCGCGCTCCACCAGCCGGCGGGCGATGTAGTCGGTGCAGGCATCGACGATCGGATCGATCCGCTCGCTTTCCGCCAGGGTGATGCGGCCGTGACGCGTGTCCTGTACGAAGCGATAGACCCGCCGATCCGGCGCCATTTCCACATAGGCGATCATGTCGAGAAACAGACGCGGCCGTTCTCCAGGCACCAGCCCGGCATCGAACAGATCGACATCCGCCGGCACCTGCGCCAGCACCGGCTCCAGCGTGTCGCGCAGCATTTCGAGCCGGGCCATTTCGGCGCCGCGCAGTTCCGCCACCACGCAGGATTGCTCCGCCTGCTCGACCCGCGCCCGACGTACAGCCGCCTTCAGGCTCGGCGGCGCGACACGCAAATCTTGGCGCGAGTTCCGCCCGCCAACACCGCGATCGTCTTCACTCATCACGCATTCCAGACGCTGACTTAACCTTCTGTTCACTATAGCGTCGTGAAAGAACGATGACGAATCTCCCCGAAATGTGATGGTTTAAAGCATGGCTTCCACGGTAAAGCGGTCGAAAGGCTGGGATTTCTGGATCGATCGCGGCGGCACGTTCACCGATGTCATCGGCCGCGCGCCCGATGGTCCTCTCGCCATCCGCAAATTGCTCTCGGAAAATCCTGGCGCCTATGCCGACGCCGCCGTGGCCGGCATTCGCGATATCCTCGGCCTCACCGCCGATGAACCGGTGCCGGCGGCCCGCATCGCCACGGTCAAAATGGGCACGACGGTTGCCACCAACGCGCTGCTCGAACGCAAGGGCGAAAAGACCGCGCTGCTGACCACCGCCGGGTTTCGCGACGCCCTGGAAATCGGCAATCAGGCGCGCGCCGATATTTTCGCCAAGCGCATCCTCAAGCCGGAACAGCTTTATGCGACCGTGCTCGAAGCCAAGGAGCGCGTGCGCGCCGACGGAACGATCGAACAGCCGCTCGACACGACCACCGTACGCGCGCAACTCATCGAAGCGAAGAAGCAAGGTTGCGCCGCGCTGGCCATCGTCTTCATGCACGCCTGGCGTTATCCGGAACACGAGAAGATCGCCGCCGCTATCGCGCGCGAAGTCGGCTTCGCGCAGATTTCCACCAGCCACGAAACCTCGCCGCTGATCAAATTCATCGGACGTGGCGACACCACCGTCGCCGATGCCTATCTGACACCGGTTCTGCGCCGCTATGTCGATCTCGTGGGCCGCGAGCTTGGCGCCGAAAACGGCCAAGGCCCACGCCTGATGTTCATGATGTCGTCGGGCGGCCTCACCGCCGCCGACCGCTTCGCCGGCAAGGATGCGATCCTGTCAGGCCCTGCCGGCGGTGTCGTCGCCATGGCGCGCACGGCGAAATCGGCCGGCTTCGGCAAGGTCATCGGCTTCGACATGGGCGGCACGTCGACCGACGTCGCCCATTTCGACGGCATGTTCGAACGCGCCTTCGAAACTCAGGTCGCCGGCGTGCGGCTGCGGGCGCCGATGATGCTCATCCACACGGTCGCTGCCGGTGGCGGCTCGGTCCTGCATTTCGACGGTTCGCGCTTTCGCGTCGGCCCGGATTCGGCGGGCGCCAATCCCGGCCCTAAATCCTATCGCCGCGATGGCCCGCTGACCGTCACCGACGCCAATGTCATGACCGGCAAGCTGATGCCGGACTTTTTCCCGAAGATTTTCGGCCCCCACCAAGACCAACCGCTCGATGACGGCGCGGTGCGCCAGGCCTTCGCTGAATTCGCCGTGCAAACCCATGACGGCCGTTCGCCAGAAGCGGTCGCCGATGGTTTTATCGAAATCGCTGTCGCCAACATGGCCGAGGCGGTGAAGAAAATTTCCGTGGCCCGTGGCTACAATATCTCGCGCTATTTGCTGAACTGCTTCGGCGGCGCTGGCGGCCAGCATGCCTGCCTGGTCGCGGACGCGCTGTCGATGAAGAGCGTGCTGGTGCACCCGCTGTCCTCCCTGCTCTCCGCCTACGGCATGGGCCTGGCCGACATCCGCTCCGTCCGCAACGCGGCGATCGAGGAACAGGCCGATGACAAAGGTTGCGCGCACCTCAAGCGGGCCCTGGCGCGCTTGCAAAAAGAAGCCGTCAAAGAGGTCGCCGCCCAGGGCGTCCCTCGCCGCGACATCGCCAGCGAGTATCGCGCCCACCTGCGCTATGCCGGCACCGACGCCGCCCTTGAAATCAATCTGACGCTGACGGCCTTGGCCTCTATCGGCCAGCTGCGCGCGGCCCTGCGCCGCGAATTCCAAAAGGTGCATAAAGCCCGCTTCGGTTTTGTCGATCGCTCACGCCCGCTGATCATAGAAGCAGCACTCGTTGAGGCCATCGGCGGCGGCGCCAGCTTCAAGGAGCCGGCGAAGAAAACCCATCGCCGCAAAGCGAAGCCGGCCAAGACAACGCGCTTCTATTCGCAAGGCCAGTGGCGCAAGGCCCAGGTCTATCTGCGCGCCGATCTTGAACGCGGCATGCGCATGAACGGACCGGCGCTGCTGATCGAGCCGCACCAGACCATCGTCATCGAAGACGGCTGGCAGGCAGAGATCACCGCGCGCGATCATGTGCTCTTGCAGCGGGTGAAGGCGCTACCCAAGCGCCATGCGGTCGGCACCAAGGCCGATCCGGTTCTGCTCGAAGTCTTCAACAATCGCTTCATGTCGATTGCCGAGCAGATGGGCGTAACCTTGCAGAACACGGCGAGCTCCGTGAACATCAAGGAGCGGCTCGATTTCTCCTGTGCCATTTTCGATGCCGATGGTCGCCTTGTCGCCAATGCGCCGCATATGCCGGTGCATCTGGGCTCGATGGATCGCTCGGTCGAAACCATTATCCGCGAGAATGCCGGCAAGATCCGGCCGGGCGACATCTATGCGCTTAACGCGCCCTATAATGGCGGCACCCATCTGCCCGACATCACCGTCTGCACGCCGGTCTTCGCCAAAGGCACCAATAAGATCGCCTTCTGGGTGGCCTCGCGCGGCCACCATGCCGATGTCGGCGGCCTGACGCCTGGCTCCATGTCGCCGCGCGCCACCCATATCGATGAGGAAGGCGTCTATCTCGATAATCTCAAGATCGTCGATCGTGGCCGCTTTCTGGAACGGGATGTCACCGCACGTTTCACCGGCGCGCGCTATCCGGCGCGCAACGTGGCGCAGAACATTGGCGATCTCAAAGCGCAGATCGCCGCCAATACCAAGGGCGTCGAACTGCTGAGCCAGATGATCGCCGAATTCACCCGCCGCACGGTCGATGCCTATATGGGCCACGTCCAGGACAATGCGGAGGAAAGCGTGCGCCGGGTGATCGCGCGCCTCTCCGATTCGAATTTCGTGGTGGAACTCGATCAGGGCACGCAGATCGCCGTCAAAATCACAGTCAACAAGCGCAAGCGCGAAGCCACCATCGATTTCTCCGGCACGTCGCCGCAGCAAGGCGACAATTTCAATGCACCGGAGCCCGTAACACGCGCCGCCTGTCTGTATGTCTTCCGCGTGATGGTCGACAGCGACATTCCGATGAATGCCGGTTGCCTGCGCCCGCTCAAGATCATCATTCCCGCGGGATCGATGTTGCGCCCGCGCTATCCAGCCGCCGTTGTCGCCGGCAATGTCGAGACGAGCCAGACCGTCACCGATTGTCTCTTCGGTGCGCTATCGGCGCTTGGCTCGGCGCAAGGCACGATGAACAATCTGACCTTCGGCAATGCCCGTTATCAATATTACGAGACTCTCTGTTCCGGTGCCCCGGCAGGCGATGGTTTCGATGGCGCTGCCGCCGTCCACACTCACATGACCAATTCACGCCTCACGGACCCTGAGATATTAGAACTGCGCTTTCCGGTTCTGCTCGAAGATTTTCATATCGTGCGCGGCTCGGGCGGGCGCGGCCGATGGAATGCCGGCGATGGCACCCATCGCACCATCCGCTTTCTCGAAGCAATGGATCTCGCCATTCTCTCGGGCCGGCGCCGTGTGCAGTCTTTCGGCTCAGCCGGCGGCGAGAAAGGCAGGCGCGGCATGAACAGCGTGCGACGTCTCGACGGCACGATCGAAATCCTCGCGGGCTGCGACCAAACACAGCTCAGTGCCGGCGAAGCGATCACCATCGTCACGCCGACGGGCGGCGGGTGGGGACCGGTCCCACGCGGGAAATAAACCTTTCTGGTGCGCCGGCTTGCTGAAGCGAGGCCGGCGTATATGCTGCGCTCTATAAAAACTTCACCTGGGGAGGGAAGATTGAAAGTTCTCAGCCTGTCGATGGCTTGCGCCGCATTGGCGACGATGATTGTAACAGCTGCGGCACAGCAGGATCCCGCACCTGATTTTCCCAAAGCCAGTATCAAACTGGTCGTTTCCGCTGCGGCTGGTGGCGGCAACGACATGATCGCGCGTCTCGTTGCTGAACGCCTGCAAGCAAAATGGGGCCAGAGCGTCATCGTCGAAAATAGAACAGGCGCTGGCAACAATATCGCGACGGAATATGTCTATAAGTCGCCGCCTGATGGTTACACGCTTCTGGTCTCGCCCCCCGCCTCACTCACGGTGAACGTGGCCTTGTTCAAGGATTTGCGCTTCGACCCGACCAAGATCGAAGCCGTCTCCATCACCTCCTACATTCCCAACGTGCTTCTGGTTGGCGGCAACTCCCGCTTCAAGACAGCGCAAGATTTTCTCGACTTCGCCAAAGCTAATCCCGGCAAGTTGAGCTATGCCTCGCAAGGCATGGGCACCACCGGGCATCTCACCGGCGCTTTGCTGGAACAATTGCTCGGCACCAAGCAATTGCACGTGCCCTATGGCGGCGCCGCCCCGGCCTTAAACGACATCATCGCCGGCCATATCGATTTCATGATCGCCGATATCGGCACCGTTCTGCCACTGGCGCAGGACGGCAAGCTGCGCATGCTGGCGACCCTGACCAAAGACCCCTCACCGGTCGCACCGGAATTGCCGACCATAGCAGCGGTCGGCCTGCCGGAGCTTCTCTCCGACACCTGGACCGCTTTCACGGCGCCACCCGGCACGCCGCTGCCGATCCGTCAGAAATATGCGATGGCGCTCCGCGAGATCATCTTCTCGCCAGATATTCGCACCCGCATCGAACAGGTCGGCATCGTGCCCTGGGGGCTCGATCCCCAGCAATCGGCGGAAGTGATTCGGCGCGAGACCGCGCGCTGGACCGACGTGGTGCGCAAGGCGGGCGTGCGTCTCGATTGACCAAACAGAAAGGCCGCGGACACCGCCGCGGCCTTTGTTGATTCATGGCACGGAGACCGCTCAGGCCTTCAGCACCTTCGCCCATTTCATCAGATTGTCGAGCAACTGCCGCATCAGGTCCTTACCCACCGGATCCGTGAACTTGCCATTGGCATCGAACTTATCCGGCGCACCCGCGACGATGACATGCGGATTGTTCACCGGGAAGGCGTTGAGCGCGACCAGAATATGCCGCAGGTGAAACTGAGCACGAATGCCGCCGGTCGGCCCTCCTGAGGCGCTGATCAAGGCGCAAGGCTTGTTGTTGAACGGTTGCTCTGGCGGACGCGAGGCCCAGTCGAGCGCGTTCTTCAAGGCCGAGGAAACCGAATAATTATACTCAGGCGTCGCGATCAAAATGCCGTCGGCGGCCGCAACCTGAGACCGAAAACGTTGGGCCTGGGCCGGATAGCCCGCCAAGCGAACGTCGTCGTTGTAGAGGGGAATATCCCCGATCTCCGCAAAGGAGAATTCCATGCCCGCTGGAGCCACGTCCTGCATGGCATGCAGCGTCATTGTATTGAATGATCCCTTACGCAAGCTCCCCGAGATTGCGAGTACCTTAAATCCGCTCATGACTGATCCCGATCGAAAGAAAGTCCGGCCTAGAGGCCATGAGCAGAGGTGCCATATCCGGGGCCCAAAGCAAAACGCTTAGAAAGCAAAAAGGCCGGGCAATGCCCGGCCTTTCGCGTTGATTGAACTGTTCGGCCTAGGCCACCTGCTGGATCGCCGAAAGCTTCCAGTCTTGCGGCTTGCCGCCGGTCGGGCGCACGAAGGTCCAGATCTCGGTGACTTCGTTCGGCTTGGTGAGGTCGCCCTCAAGCAGCTTGCCCGTAACCCGGTCGACCACGGCGTCGATGAGCGAGAAGCGCATCGCCACGGTGGCATATTCATAGTCAGGCTCGCTCCAGGCTTCCGACAGGTCGCCCTGCAGCAGCTTGACGTTGTCCGCCTTCGTCGCCTGGCCACGCTTCTTCATGGCTTCGAGATCGTCCTCGAAATAGCCAGCCAGTTCCGGCGTAACGATTCGGCGCAAAGTCACCGTGTCTTCGGCCGCATAAGCGGTCTGGACATCAGCAAGCAGGCGCTCGAACGCGGGATAGTCTTCGCCTTCCACCTTCAGCGGCCGTGTCTCCGGCTGCGTGTTGGCGTTGGCGCCACCGCCGACCATCGAGCCGAAGCCAGACGCCGCCGTGTTGGCCGGCTGTTCGTTGCCGGTGCGCGCATAATCATTCGGCTGCTGCGCGCCACCCTGCAGGCCAGCGGTGCGCGGGGCGCCCGTGGCCATCGCCGGCTGCTGGCGACGACGCCACCAGTTGAGCGCCAGCATGGCGATGCCAGCGATCAGCGCGATCTGCAGCAGGAAGCCGAACATGCCGGCGAGCGAACCGAGCCCGCTGAACAAGCCGCTGCCGGAAAGCAGGCCAAAAATGCCCGCGCCGATCAGGCCGCCCATGATGCCGCGCGCCAACGGCGACGAGAACATGCCGCCGCCCGCCGCCGGGGTCGCCGGACGGTTGAACGTCTGCTGCGGTTGCGTCTGCGGCGATTGCGTACGCTGCATCGGCTGGCCCGCGTTAGGCGCGGTCGGCGTCGCACGTGGCGCACTATTCGTAAACGATCCCCGGCTGCCCATGCTGCCGCCCGAGCCCGCGCGAGCATGCGCAAACATAGGCGCGAACGCGAGGGCCAAAACCGTCGCGACAGCCAGAAGACGGCCGGAACGGCCAATCTTGATCGATGACATTGGTGTCTCCAGATCCCTTCAGTCGTCGCGAACCGATGCGGTTCGTGCGGACGACACAGCAAATATCGTGAGAGCAAGGGCGCACCACAAGTGCGCAATTACTACTGTAATAATACCTGAGCGCGATTACGGTGTTAGATCACGCAGTTAAGGAGTGGGTTTCGGCGCGCTAAACGAAGCCGAAAATGATCGCGCCGATGAAAGCAAAGGCCGCAACAAGGGCCAACAGATCGACTTTCTGAGCATTCGCCACGCATGCCTCCCAAGTCGGAACCGAGCAGCGATTTTAGCGGTCAGCAAAAAAAAGCGCCAGCGCCTTCTGGTCGCGTGCCTAAAACTGGGGAGAACTCTGTCCACAGCCGTTCGATTGCCGCGCCAATTCAGGTCGATAGACGACACTCGAGAAAGAGATGGCGCCAGGCTACGCCCGACGCCACCTCTTTATCGATTTGGCCGACTTTCAACCAAGAAGATCGATCTTAGCCAGTTTGACATAGTCGCCCCAGGCCTTGGTGTCGGCGAGGAGCAATTCCTTCAGCATGGTGGAATTTCCCGGGAAGGGATCGGTGCCAATGTTGGACAAGAATTTCACCGTCTCGGGATCAATGGCGATCTGATTGAACCAGACTTCGAGCTTGTCGAGCAGCGGCTTCGGCGTCTTCGCGGGCATATGCACCGACCACCAGGCGATCAGATTGCTGTTGGGAATGCCTGCTTCGCGCGCACCAGGAATATCCGGCAGCGCTTTCATGCGTTCGGCCGCGCCAAGCGCCAACGGTCGGACCTTACCTTGATCGATCAAGCCTTTGATGCCGACGGGATCGATATGAAAGAAGGCCAGCTGTTCGTTGATGAGATCGTTATACATCGCAGTGGCTTCTTTGTATTTCACCTCGACGGCCTTGAGGCCGAACTGCGCCTTATAGATTTCGCTCGAAACAAGGCCCGTATTGGCGACGGAACCATAGGAAGCCTTGTCGCCCTGCTCTTTCAAGTAGGCCGTGAGGTCGGCAACGGTCTTCCAAGGCTTGCTCGCCGGCACGCACAGAATGAACGCCAGTTTCGAGAGTGTCGTCACATGTTCGAAATCGTTGATCGGATCGAACGACAGTTTCTTGAACAAATGCGGCGCGGCCGCGAGCACCGAACTTCCCGGCGCAATATAGATGGTCAACCCATCAGGCTTGGCACGCGCCACATATTCGGTGGCGATATTGCCGAAGGCGCCCGGCTTGTTCTCGACGATCACGGTACGTTGCGAGAGCTGCGACAGCTTGTTGGCATAAAAGCGCACCAGCACGTCCGCGCCGGTACCGGGCGGAAACATACAGATCGCCCGCAGCGGCCCGGCCGGATAATCGCTCTGCGCGAAAGCGCCGCTCGCAAGCGGTATGGTGGCCGCTCCGGCCCCCGCCGCGACAAACTGACGACGTGTGAACATGCCCCTCTCCCTCCCTCTCATCACCAGGCGTTCGCTGCTTATTAGCCAAGCTTATACTTGAACGTTAGACGCCTCAGACTTGGCGCTTCACAGCTACCCTGACATCAGGAGGTTAGATGGCTTTCCGGAAAAGGCAAAGTCGGACAAAATAGTCGTTAAACGACTGTATTCCGTGGGATTTGCCCACCAAGCGGCCCATGCGCCCGCCCAAACAACACTCTTGCAACGCTCTTGCCGGACAGGCCGCCCAGGTTGCGTTGGATCGCAGCCTCCCCTATAAGCCCGGCGCGCGCCAGTTTCCGACACCCCTGGAGGCGAAGGCGCGTTTTCCATTGATAAAGGACACGTTATGGCAACAGCGATCAAGCAGTTGGCCGCCACGGTCCGCGACGGGACCGGCAAGGGGGCCGCCCGCAGCGTTCGTCGTGATGGCAAGGTACCCGGTGTGATCTATGGCGGTGGCGATGCCCCGCAGGCGATCAGCCTGGACTACAAGAACCTGAACCAGCTCATCTACGCCGGTCACTTCCTGACCACGATTTTCGAAGTCGAGATCGGTGGCCGCAAAGAGCGCGTCATTCCGCGCGACTACCAGCTCGATGTCGTTCGCGACACGCCGATGCATGTCGACTTCCTGCGTCTGAAGCCGGGTTCGTCCCTGCGCGTCAGCCTGCCGGTGCACTTCATCGGCCAGGAAACCAGCCCCGGCATCAAGCAGGGCGGTTCGCTCAACATCGTGCTCCACTCGATCGAGATGCGCGTTCCGGCTGACAACATTCCGGAAGCTCTGGTCGCTGACGTCAGCGCCATGGGCATCAATGAATCGCTGCATTTTTCGGCGATCGCCCTGCCGGAAGGCTGCAAGCCGCTGACCGCCGATCGCGACTTCACCATCGCGACCATCGCCCCCCCGGCGAAGGCCGAGGAAACGCCGGCTGCCGCCGCCGCTGCAACCGCTGCCGCTCCCGCGGCTGGCGCTGCTCCGGCCGCTGCCGCCAAGCCGGCTGCCAAGAAGTAATTTGGCATTGGCTCACCAGAACGCCCGCGCCGCAAAGCGCGGGCGTTTTTGTTTGCACATCCGCACGTCGATCCAGAGCAAATAGAAACGCCATTTGCCTGGGATCTCTTGTTTGGACGCGTCTTCCTAGCATTGATGATTCCATCAGATGCAGAAACGCGATAATAGCCAGAAACCATGCTTCTCCTCGTTGGCCTCGGCAATCCAGGCAGCAAATACGCCGGCAACCGGCACAATATCGGCTTCATGTGCGTCGACGCGATTACGCGCGCCCATGGCTTCCCGATCATGCGCAGGCGCTTCCAGGGCCTCGCCACCGAGGGCACGATCGGCACCCAGCGTGTCATCCTGCTCGAACCCCAGACCTTTATGAACGAAAGCGGCCGTGCGGTCGCGGAAGCCGCCCGCTTCCATAAAATTTCGACATCCGATGTCATCGTCTTCCATGACGAGCTCGACCTCGCCGCCGGCAAGCTGCGCATCAAGAAGGGTGGCGGCAATGCCGGCCACAATGGCCTGCGCTCGATCACCGCCCATATCGGCAATGACTATCGCCGCGTGCGCCTCGGCATCGGCCATCCCGGCGTGAAGGAACTCGTGCACGGCCACGTGCTCAGCGACTTCGCCCGCGCAGAACAGCCCTGGGTCGATGCTCTCTGCGATGCCGTGGCCGACCACGTCGCGCTGGTGACCGCGGGCAACGACGCCGAGTTCCAGAACCGCGTTCATCGCGCCATGGAAGACGCAGGCTTTGGCGACAGCGGACCAGCCAAATGACCACGTAAGACACAGCCCGACTTGCGCAGAGGAACGCGAACCGCCGCGACGCTGCGCCCCAACCGACCGCGGTTCAATAGAAGAAACTTCCCAGCAAGAAACTTCCAAGGAGGAAACATGACTGACATCAGCCAAATTAAAGACGATCTCGTCACCGCCAATCGCATTCTCGCCTATCATCACGTGGTCGATTCCTTCGGCCACGTTTCCATCCGTCATCCGGAGAAGCCTGAGCACTTCCTGCTGTCACGCGCGCGCGCGCCCAATTGCGTTGAAGTCGGCGACATCATGGAATTCACGCTGGATGGCAAAACCATCGGCCATGAGCCGGGCAAGCCCTATTCCGAGCGCTTCATTCACGGCGCCGTTTACGAAGCTCGTCCCGACGTGATGGCGGTGGTGCACAACCACAGCCCGAATGTCGTGCCCTTCACCGTGCAGTCACGCCGTAAAATGCGCCCGATCATGCATATGTGTGCGCCCATCGGCACCGACATCCCGACCTGGGACATTTCGCATAAGTTCGGCGCCACCAATCTGCTCGTCACCAATATGGACATGGGCCGCGATCTCGCCAAAACGCTCGGGGACCGCACGGTCACCTTGATGCGCGGCCATGGCAGCACCGTCGCGGGCAAGTCGCTGCGCGATGTGGTGTTCACTTCGATCTACATGGAAATCAACGCCGAAATGCTGATCAAGGCTTATCAGCTCGGCGATGGCGACATCGTGCCGATGAGCGACGAGGAAGTCGCCGCCAACACCCGCGGCCGCGCCGGTTTCACCTATGAACGCGGTTGGGAAAACTGGTGCCGCCTCATCGGCCGGCCCTATTACCCACAAAACTGGGAAATGGGCCCCGGCTTCTCCAAAACCGACAAGTAAGACCGATAAGTAAGCAAACATCTGCCATCGCAGGCATTCCCGGAGACAGCCGGGATGCCTGCGATTTCATGTTTATCCGCTGCCCATCTCCGCATTAGTCTGTATCACTCCCCAGGAGGGTGACGGTATGGACCGGCTGACGAGCATGGACGTGTTCGCAAAAATCGTCGCCAGCGGCAGTTTCGCTGGCGCCGCCCGGCGCGCGCAATTGTCTCCCACGGTCGTCAGCAAGCATGTTCAGTCGCTGGAGAAGTGGCTTGGCGTGCGCCTGTTCAACCGCTCGACGCGCCGCATCGCCTTGACGGAAGCAGGCGAAGCCTTCCTCGAACGCTGCACGCGCGTCCTCTCCGAGATAGATGCGGCAACGGGCGCCGCCGGCGAACTGCAGACCACGCTGCGTGGCAAACTCCGCATCAGCGCACCTGGCGCCTTCGGCAGCCTGCAGGTCGCGCCAGCGATCGTCGACTTCATGGCGCAGAATCCCGACATCAGCGTTCAACTCGATCTCAACGATCGCTATGTCGATATTCTCGGCGAAGGCTATGACCTAGCGGTCATTGTCGGGCATCTGCCGGATTCGACCCTGACAGCGCGTCGCCTGGCGCCGATCCGTTTCGTCACCTGCGCCGCTCCCAGCTATCTTGAGCGACGCGGCACACCGCAGCATCCTTCAGACCTGCGCCATCACGACTGCCTGCAATATACCGGCTTCCTCTGGACCCCACATGAGTGGCGATTTCTGACACCAGACGGCGAGCCCCTCGTCGTGCAACTGCAACCGCGCCTCGCCTCGGCCACCTTGGCCTTGCGAACCGCCGTGGTGCGTGGCGCCGGCATCATGCAAGGCCCCGTCTACACGATCGCCGAAGATCTGGCCGCCGGCCGCGTCGTCCCGGTGCTCGAAGAATTCGCTGTGCCTGAATTCAGCGTTTACGCGGTACATGCGCAAGGCCGCCATCCTTCCGCCAAGCTTCGCAGTTTTATTGACCTCCTCAGCGCCCGCTTCAAGCCGAAGCCGCCCTGGGACAATCTGACGACATAATCCGCTCTGGCGATTATCCCCGATTTGACGGCTCAGTCTGTCCAGGTCGCGATATTGTCGCCTGTCCGCGGCTCTCTACCATCGCGCCTCCGAACCTTTGGGCCGTTGCGGTCCCTAGCCACGGAGGACACATGCAATTCCATCTCAATGGTCGACCGGTCGATTTCGACGGCGACAAACAAACCCCGCTGCTCTGGGTGATCCGAGACTGGGCGCAACTGACGGGAACCAAATATGGCTGCGGTATCGCCCAATGCGGCGCTTGCACGGTGCATGTCGATGGCGCCGCGACACGCTCCTGCGTCCTGCCGGTCGAAGCAGTCGAGAACCGCCAGATCACGACCATTGAGGGATTGTCGAAAGACCGCTCTCATCCCGTGCAGAAAGCCTGGATCGAGAAAGACGTGCCGCAGTGTGGCTATTGCCAGTCCGGTATGATCATGGCGGCTTCGGCGCTGCTGCAGCAGATTCCCAAGCCAACCGACACCCAGATCGACGACGCGATGACCAATCTCTGTCGCTGCGCCACCTATCATCGGATTCGGGAGGCCATCCATGCCGCAGCCAATGTTTGATCCAGCCCCCCGTGCCCTCTCCGCCACCGGTATCGACCGGCGCGGCTTTCTCAAAGGCCTTTCGCTGGCAACTGGCGCCCTGATGGTTCCCCTCGCCGTCAGTCGACCAGCCGACGCCGCCGAGAATGTCTACGAGATCACAGACTGGATTCGCATCGAACGCGATGGCCGCACGATCATAGGCCTGTCCCAATGCGAGGTCGGCCAAGGCGTCTATACCGGCCTGCCGCAGATCGTCGCCGACGAGCTGGATGCGGACTGGGCCAATGTCAGCATCGAATTCGTCACCGGTCGCGACGCCTATCGCATGGCCGCCGCGAATGAAGAGCTGCAGCAATTCGTCGGCGCGTCCACATCGACAACGGTTTTCCATGACCGGCTCCGCATAGCCGGGGCGCAAGCCCGCGAAGCTTTGATCCAGGCCGCGGCCAACCGCTGGCGCGTGCGCGCCACCCAATGCGAGGCGAAGCTCGGTCGCATCATTTATACGCCGACAGGCCAGTCACTCTCTTTCGGCGAGGTTGCCGAAGACGCATCCAAACTCTCGCTCAATCCACATCCGAAACTGAAATCACCCTCCGAGCGCCGCCTGATCGGCAAGAACCTCAAGCGTCTCGATACGCCAGCCAAAGTCGATGGCAGCGCTGTTTTCGGCATCGACGTGCGCGTGCCCGACATGCTGTTTGGCGCTATCTGGATGACGCCGACGCAGACAGGCAAAGTGATCGCCATCAAGAACGAAGCCGAAATTCTGGCGCGTCCCGGCGTCAAGGCCGTGGTGACGGCACCGTTCTGGCCGATGCCGATCCACAACACTGTGATCGTCGTGGCGGAGAGCTACTGGATCGCTAAACAGGCCACGGATGCCTTGGTCGTCGACTTCGATCCCGGCGTCTCCGCCACACTCGGCAGCGATAAGATCATGAAGGATCGCGTCGCCGCTTTGGATTCGGACAAGGCGGTCGTCGCCACCCGCATCGGCGACGTGGAGAAAGCCTTCAGTGCCGCGCCCGGAAAAATCATCGAGGCGCGCTATCATACGCCCTATCTCACCCATGCCACCATGGAGCCGGTGGTCGCCACCGTCCATGTGCGCGACGGTGAGATCGAAGTGTGGGGGCCGATCCAGGGCCAGGACATGGTGCGCTGGACGCTCGCCAAGAACTTCGGCGTACCGGCCAATAAAGTCATCGTTCACACCACCTTCCTCGGCGGCAGTTTCGGCCGCAAATATGTGCCCGATTTCGTGCTCCATGCCGCCGTCGCCTCCAAGGCCGTTGGCCGGCCGGTGAAGGTGATCCGCTCGCGCGAGGACGATATGCGCCACAGCTATTATCGTCCCTGCGCCTCGGCGCGCATGCGCGCTGTGCTCGGCCCGGATGGCTATCCAACCGCCATGCATGCCCGCGTCGTCGGCGAGTCGCTCTATGCGATGATCAAACCGAAGGCGATGCAAGCCGCCGGTGGCTGGGACGAGACCATGGTCGATGCGCTCTACGATCTCATCTATGCCATGCCCAATCTGACGGTCGACAATGTCGATGTGAAACAGCCGATACCGGTGAGCTTCATGCGCACCGTCGGCAGTACCTCGTCAGTCTTCTTCCTGGAGAGCTTCATCAACGAACTCGCCGATGCCGCCAAGATCGATCCCTATCTCTATCGAAAGCACCTTCTAGCACATGATCCCAGAGCCGTCGCCGTGCTCGATCGCGTGACAGAGGCTGCTGGATGGAGCAAACCGGCACCCGCCGGCATCCATCGCGGCATTGCCTTCAACCTCTACACCGGCCGCGGCGGCGCTTTCGAAAGCTATGTCGCCCACGTGGTGGAAGTGGAAATGGTGAAAGGCCGCGCCGCCGTGCGCCGTGTCGTCTGCGCCGCCGATGTCGGCACAGTCGTCAACCCCGGCCTGGTGCGTGCCAATGTCGAAGGCGGCATCGGCTTTGCGCTGACCAACACGTTCAAGAGCGAAATCACCTTCGCCAAAGGCGTGGTCGAGCAAGGCAATTTCGACGCCTACCCGCTGCTCACCCTGGCGGAAATGCCGAAGATCGAGGTCATCCTCATCGACAGCGATCGGCCGCCGCAAGGCTGCGGCGAGGTAGCCCTGGCCCCTGTTGCCCCGGCTGTCGCTCAAGCGATCTATCGAGCCACCAACAAGCGCATACGCGCGATGCCGTTCGAAAACGCCGCCAAAGAGCTGCGGACAGACTGAAGCGCAAAACATAAAATGCCCGGCTCGCGCCGGGCATTTTCATAAGAGGGAAATCAGGCGCCGTTCGTCCAGCGCCCCTGAGCATCGCGCCCCGCCTTGCCTTTTGCCTTCAACACGTCGAGTTCGCGCACGATCTCGCGGCCATCGCGGCTGCCGACAGCGGCCATCAGATCCTCGAAATATTTCGGTCCGTCAACGAGCGCCGCTTCGAGCGAGGCGAAACGCTTGCCGGCATAGGCCGGCGCTGCCGGGATGATCGTGTCCATGCCGCTTTTGCCAAATGGCCAGGTCAGATCATAGCCGGCCTTGCTACCCATGCGCGCGCCATCGAGCGAGGGGTCGAGCGGGCTCGTGCGCAGATTATCAACGACGATCAGATCTTTCGCCGGCTGGAAGCGCGTGCCTAAAGCCCATTCCATCTCCTCGTCGTTGAAGATGTCGATATCCGGATCGACGACGAACATGTTCTTGACGCCGCAGGCGCCCAGCACCGCCATGATCGCCGAACGCGCTTCGCCCGGTACGCGCTGGCGCAATTGCACGCGCACGTTCTGCGCCCCGGCGGCCGCCACAGGCGCATAGACAGCGAGCGGCTCGCGCACCGCCATTTTCAGGGCGCGCCAAACATTAAGTTCGGTACGCAGGTTCTCGAGCTGCGACGTGTCGGTCCGCGCCAGATGTTTGCCGCTGATCGAGATCGTCTGAAACAGCGCATCGGACCGGCGCGTAATCGCCGTCACATGAAAAACCGGGTTCTTCTTTAGGCCACCGTAATAGCCCATATATTCGCCGTATGGCCCCTCGGGCTCGACATAGCCATGCGGATCGAGCCAGCCCTCGATCACATATTCCGCGTCCGCCGGCACTCGCAGATCATTGGTGATACATTTGACCACCGGCATCGGCGCATCGCGCAAGCTGGCCATCAAGCTCAATTCATCGGTGCGGATCGACATGGTCGCGGCGACCATATCGACCGGATGCGAGCCGATGACATAGGCGACGGGCACCGGCTTTCCAGCAGCCGCTGCTTCCATATAGATGACGCGCAGATCGCTCGGCGCGTTGAGATCGACGCCCGTCTCGGTACGGTTGCGCAACATCAGGCGACGCAGACCCACATTGGTCCAACCGGTCTTCGGATCGATGCTGAAATCGATCGCCGAGGAAATATAGGGCGCGCCGTCAAGCCCATGCTGCAAATGCACCGGCAAGGCGGTGACATCGACGTCGTCGCCGGTCTGCACGACCTGCTGGCACGGCGCCTGCGCCCGCGTCACCTCGACGACCGGATGTTTGGTTTCCAACCGCCGCATCAATTCGCCGAGCAATTGGCGCTCCGACACGCCAAAAGCCTTGGCCAGGCGCGAGCGCCAGCCCGCTACACTGGCGACAAGCTCCTGCTCCTCCGGCCCGACCTTTTTGAACCAGACCGCCTTGCTGGTGTTGGCAACGATCGCAGCCACAACGGCAAGATCGGTCTTGTTCTCGATGATCTCGACTTCGCCTTGCGCCGCAATCTCCTGCATGAATGTGCGCAGGCGAAAGCGATCGAAGTCGAGCGGCGTGGCATCGTCCGTGCGGCCCTTGTCGGCTACGGTGTTCATAGTTTTCTCCTCCCTATGCGCGTCGTCGCGCTTGTTGTTTCGGCCCGGTCGCTGAAGAAGCTCGCGGTTGTCATTCCCAACGCGGCGAAGCCGCGAACGGGAATTCAGGGGCAGGTGGCAAAGCGCAGCATTCGAGCCGCGCATCACCTGAGACTGTGCCCCAATCAGCATTCTCCCGCTTGCTCTGGATCCCCGCTCAGCCGCTGCGCGGCTGTCGGGGATGACACTGAGGCTAAGCCGTCGAAAGGACCTCAGCATCCACGGGATCGAGATGTCGCAGGCGCGGCGCCACCTGTTCCATGAACAACCGCATCGATTTCGCCCGCTTCTCGCGATCGGCCCATTCTTTGCCTGCGATCAAAAGCAACGTGCCGAAGCCACCGCTGTTCTCGTAGTGCTTCAAAACCTGCTCGGTCACATCATCCACCGAGCCGATCGTGTAGCAGCCGCCTTCCACCATATCCTCGATGGTGATGGTGTCGCCTTGGATCGGCAATTTGTAGACGTTGCGTGCGAAGTGCAGCAGGCCGCGCTTGGCCTGGAAGCTCAATTCGAAATTCGCCGATTCCCGCAATTCATCCATCGCCTGCTTTTTGCTGTCGGCGATGTAGATATAGCGCGAGACGGAAATGTTGCGCCGCGGGTTCGGTCGCCCCGCAGCCTGGGCCGCCGCGCAATATTTCTCGGCCTTGGCCTTCAGGCGATCGGCCGGCTCAAGGAAGGCCGACAGCAGCGTGTGGCCGTTCTCGCCGCAATATTTCAGCATGCCATCGGAATCCGTCGCCGTCGCCATGGGCATATGCGGCTGCGAAGCCGGGCGCGGCCAGGCGACGACGCCCTTGCCCTTCCAATGCTTGCCGTTCCAGTCGAACGGCTCGGTGCTGGTCCAGCATTTGAGAATGAATTCGAGGGATTCTTGCAGGCGCTCATGCCTGTCTTCATAGGTGAGGCCGCGCTCCTCGCTGAACACCGCCGCCGGCACGCCCGAGCCGAAGCCGAAGATGAAGCGTCCCTGGCCGAGCAGATGTTCCGTCACCGCCGCCTGGATCGCCACATCAACCGGGTGTTGCAAATGCGCGATCTTGATCGCAGCGCCCATGCGGATGTGCTTGGTGAGCGCAGCCGCCTTGCACATCAACAGCTCCGGCGCCGGCAGAATATCGACTTTGTCGAGATAAACCGATTCGCCATGATGCTCGCTGATATAGGCGTCGCGGAATCCGAGCTGATCGGCCAGCACGATTTCGAACAGGTCTTCCTCATACGTGCGCGCCGCCGACGTATGCGGCCTGAACCCGTTCGACCAAATCCCGAATTCCATTCTTATCTCCTTGTTCCGCTTTCCGGCGCCTGACAGCAAAGCGCCGCCGGTGGACGGCGGCGCGAAGCTTCACTTGGCGGCAAAGGGTGTGTCAACACGTCCGATATTGTGGCTTCAACTGGCCCAACGTTGGCGGATAAAGGCGCCAATTTCCGCCACAACCTTGTCGGCCGCTCCAATCAGCCCAAACTGCCCGGCAAAGCCATGCATCTGGCCGGGGAAAGTGCTGTAAACCACGCTCACACCAGCGCTTTCCAGCGCCTTGGCATAGGCCTCGCCCTCGTCACAAAGGGGATCGAGCCCACCCGTGGCGATATAGGCGGGCGGCGTTTGCGCAAGGTTGTTGGCGAAAATCGGCGAAGCACGCCAGTCCTGAATGTCAGCCTCGCTACGCAAATAGTGATTGCGGAACCACTGCATCGAAGCCGCCGTCAGCGTGTAGCCGCTGCCGACGCGCATGTAGGCCGGTGAATTGCAGTGCAGATCGATCACCGGATAGATCATCGCCTGTGCCCGCAGGCGCGGATGGCCATCGCGCGCCGCCTGCAACGCCACCACGGCGGCAAGATTGCCACCAGCACTGTCACCGACCACCGCCATACGCCCGGCATCGACACCAAGCGCTGAGGCCTGCGCCGCCACCCACTGGGTCGCCGCGATCGCATCTTCCGCGGCGGCTGGAAATTTATGCTCCGGCGCCAGGCGATAATCGACGGCGATGACGACGGCTTGCAGCGCATTGGCCAGATGACGCGCCAGCACATCGTGGGTTTCGAGATCGCCGACCACCCAGCCGCCGCCATGGAAATAAACCACCACGGGGCTGCGACGATCTTGCGCCACCGCCTCGCTGCGATAGAGACGCAGCGGGATCGGTCCGCCCGGCCCTGGCGCCGCCAGCGCCTGCACTTCGGCCATCGGCGGCACGAACTGGTTCATTGCCTTGCGCATGGCGAGCCAGGCGGCCCGGCCTTCCGCAGGCGTCAGCTCGTCCAACGCCGGCCGGTTGGCGGCGCGAATGGCCATCAGCAGCCGCTCCGCATCCGGATCGATCTGCGGCACCGTTTTCACATCCGTCATGCTTTATCCTTGCGGCTCGATCTTGGCCACGCGGACATATTCTTTCCAGGCCTCTATGTCTTTGACAAGACGCGCCTGCGCCTGCTCCGGCGTCTCGATCAACGGATCACCGCCAAAGCCATTGAGAAACTTCCGCGTCTCTTCGCTTGACGTGACCTGGTTGAACCATTTGGCGAGCTGATCGACCACCGGGCGCGGCGTCCCCGCCGGCACCTGCGCCGACCACCATCCGGTAATGTCCATGCCTTTGACGCCGGCTTCATTCATGGTCGGCAATTGCGGATTGGCCTCCAGTCGCTGGCCGGTGCTGACGGCCAGGATACGCAGACGCCCCTCGCGCGCCTGCGCCAGCGAGAACACCGGATCGTGCATGCCGTAATCGACCACGTCGGTCCCCATGTCGTTCAGGGAATCGATGGCGTTCTTGTAGTTGACCTCCAGCGCCTTGACGCCGGAAATCACCTTGTACATTTCACCCATCACCGTGCCCGTTGGCGCGGCGCTGGCATAGGAAGCCTTTTCGCCCTTCTCTTTCAGATGCGCCGTGAGTTCCGCCACCGTCTTCCACGGCTTCTTCGCATCCACCACCAGCATGAACGGCTGCCGGTTGATCGTCGCCACCACCTGAAAGGCTTTGCCCACATCGACCGGCGGCTTCTTGAACAGCGACATATTGCCAGCCAGCGCGCTGCCCGAATGAACATAGACCGTATAGCCATCCGGCTTGGCCCGGGCCGCATATTCGGCCGCGATATTGCCGCCGGCACCAGCCCGGTTTTCCACGATGACCGCCCGCCCGACGATCGGCCGCAACCGCTCCGAATAATAACGTACGATCACATCGGCGCCGCTGCCCGGCGGGAAGGCGCAGATCAAGCGTAAGTCCTGAGCGGGATAGTCCTGCGCCTGACCGCCCCCGGCCAAGGCGATAGATCCTGCCGCCGCACCGCCGTAAACGACGGCACGCCGCGTCATCTTAAAACCGTTGCTCATCCCAGCCTCCCTCCAGAATGCATGCGCAGGGGTGTGCGTGCCGCTCTCAGCCTTGCGGTTCGATCTTGGCTATCCGCACGTAATTGCCCCAGGCGTCGATATCCTTCAGCAACCGTTCCTGCCCTTGCTCGGGCGTGGTGATATAGGGGTCGCCGCCGAACTTATTGAGGAACTCCTTGCCTTCGGCGGAGCCCGTCACGGTGTTGAACCAACCGGCGATCTGATCGACCACCGGCCGTGGCGTACCTGCCGGCACGATGGCGGCGAACCAGCCGACGAGATCAATGCCGGGCACACCGCCCTCCGCCATGGTCGGCAGATCGGGTTGCGACAGCAGCCGTTCGGCGCTGGCGACGGCGAGAACGCGCAAGCGCCCCTGCCCGACCTGGGCGAGCGCGAATTGCGGATCATGCGCGCCGAAATCGGCAGCGCCGGAGGCCAGATCGCTCAACGAATCCTGCGCCATCCGATAATTCACCTCCACCGCCTTGAGGCCGGCGATGCTCTTGTAGAGTTCGGCCAAAACCTTGCCCGACGTCGCCGAGACGGCATAGCTCGCCTTCTCGCCTTTCTCCTTCAGATGGGCCGTCAGCTGTTGCAGGGTTTTGTGCGGGCTATCGGGATGGACGACGATCATGAACGCTTGCTTGTTGATCGTCGCCGCCACCTGCAGCGCCTTGCCCGCATCGACAGCCGGCTTCTTGAACGTATGCATATTGGCCGAGACCGACGAGCCCGTGTGCACATAGATGGTGTAGCCATCCGGCTTGGAACGAGCGACGAATTCGGTCGCGATATTGCCGCCTGCGCCCGGCTTGTTGTCGACGATGATCGTGCGGCCGGCCAGAGGCCTGATTTTATCTGCATAGTAGCGAACCACGACATCGGAACCGCTGCCCGGCGGAAAAGCGCAGACGAAGCGAATGTCCTGGTTCGGGAAAGACTGCGCCCGCGCTCCGTTGATGCCCAGCGCCAACGCGCCCGAGCCAGCCGCCAAAGCGGTGTTGAGTTGACGACGGTTGATCGATGTCATGGCGTTTCTCCCTCATTTTCTTCGTTCCGGCCACACGCGCCAAGGCGTGGCCGGTCTTCCTAACGGCGCCTCCGTCACATCAACGAAGTGATGTTATTGCGGCTCGATCTGCGCCACGCGCACATAGTCCTTCCAGACATCCACTTCCTTGACGAACAGGCGTTGTGAATCTTCGGGAGAATTGACGAAGGGCTCGCCGCCGATCTTGGCGAAGAATTCGCGCATCTCAGGCATCTCGATCACCTGCGTGACCCATTTGCCCAGTTGATCGACAACCGGGCGCGGCGTTGCCGACGGCACATGCGCGGCCCACCAGCCAACGATATTCACATCCTTGGCGCCGAGCTCATGCAGGGTCGGCACATCGGGCACCACCGACAGGCGCTCTCTGGTGCTGGCCGCGAGAATGCGGACGCGGCCTTCACGCGCCTGCGCCATCGCCAACACCGGATCGAGTGTCATGAAATCGAGATTGCCACTGGCCAGGTCGTTGAGCCCGTCCGGCCCCGAGCGATAGCTCACCTGCACCGCCTTGAGATCGAAGGCCTTCTTGTAGGTTTCGCCGAGTACCGCCGTCATCGGATTGGCGATGCCATAACTCGCCTTGTCGGAGCGTTCCTTCAGATGCGCCGTCAGTTCTTCCAGGTTTTTCCACGGCCGGTTGGCAGCGATGACGACCATATAGGGCTGCCGGTTGATCGTGGCGGCAAGCTGAAAATCACGCACCGCATCGAAGGGCGGCTTCTTATAGAGATACATATTGCTGGCGGTGGCGCTGGCCGCATGCAGCAGAATGGTGTGACCATCGGGCTTCGACCGAGCCACATATTCGCAGGCGATATTGCCGTTGGCGCCCGGTTTGTTCTCGACGATGATGGTCCGGTTCATCAATGGCCGCAGCCGTTCGACAACCGAACGGGCCAGCACGTCGGCGCCGCTGCCTGCCGCAAAAGCGCAGACCACGCGCACGTCCTGCGATGGATAGGCTTGGGCATGGGCCGAACCGATAAGAGCAGGAGCGCCCAACCCAGCGCCGATGATCGCGGTTGCCCTACGTCGCGTGTACTGCATGTCCATCCCCCCCCCGATGAAACAGATGACGTTCAAACTTCCTCCGGCCAAACCTCCTCGGCGCCGCCGGGCTGTCGTTCGGCGCGGCCCCCTCCAAGGCCGCGCCGAACGCTGACGATTAGCTGCCTTCTTGGAACGCCATTTCGCGCGATTTGCGGACGTTCGGCAGCACGATCATCAGAAGCACGAGAATCGCGCAGACCAGCAGCGTCAGCGAAATCGGCCGCTGCAAGAAGATCATCGGGTCGCCGCGCGACAGCACCAGCGAACGACGCAGATTTTCCTCCATCAGTGGCCCGAGCAAGAAGCCCAGGATCATCGGCGCCGGTTCGCAGCCGAACCGCACCATGACATAGCCGAACACCGCGAAGGCCGCCGTCATGATCATCATCGTCGCGCTGGCATTGGTGCCGTAGACGCCGATAACGCAGAACAACAGGATGGCCGGAAAGAGAAAGCGATAAGGGATCGACAGCAGTTTCACCCAGATGCCAATCATCGGCAGATTGATGACGACCAGCATCAGATTGCCGATCCACATGCTGGCGACCATGCCCCAGAACAGGTCTGGACGGCTGGTCATGACAGCCGCGCCGGGCTGGATGCCCTGGATCATCATCGCGCCCATCATCAGCGCCATGATCGGGTTCGACGGCAGACCGAGAGTCAGCAACGGAATGAAGGACGTCTGGGCCGCCGCATTATTCGCCGTTTCCGGCCCGGCGACACCTTCGATCGCGCCCTTGCCAAATCGGCTCGGATCTTTGGCGACTTTCTTTTCCACCGTGTAGGAGGCGAAAGACGCCAGAACCGCGCCGCCGCCAGGCAGAATGCCGAGGATCGAACCAACGACCGTGCCACGCAGCGCCGGCTTCCACGATTGCGCGAACTCGCTGGAGCTCGGCCACAGGTCGCGGAACTTGGTGCTGATCGCCGTGCGGTCGATCTCTTTCTCTTCAAGATTGCGGATGATCTCGACGACACCGAACATGCCGATGACCATCGGCAGGAAGTCGATGCCATCCCACAGCTCGGACACACCAAACGTATAGCGCACGGCGCCACTGTTCACGTCGGTGCCGACCAGGCCCAGCAGCAGGCCCACCACCACCATGGCAATCGCCTTAATGACCGAGCCATGCGCCAGCACCACGGCCATCAAGAGGCCGAGCAGCATCAGCGAGAAATAGTCGGGCGAATTGAACTGCTGCGCCAGCGCCGCCAAAGGTGGACCGAAGGCCGCGATGAACAGCGTACCGACGCAACCGGCGAAGAAGGAGCCAAGCGCCGCGACAGAGAGCGCCGCGCCGGCTCGACCCTGCCGGGCCATTTGATAGCCATCCATACAGGTGACGACCGATGAGGCCTCACCCGGCATATTGACCAGGATGGAGGTCGTCGAACCGCCGTATTGCGCGCCGTAATAGATGCCGGCGAGCATGATGAGCGACGACAACGGATCGAGGCCGAACGTGATCGGCAGCAGCATGGCGATGGTCGGGATCGGACCGATGCCAGGCAGAACGCCGATGAGCGTGCCGAGCAGACAGCCGATCAGCGCGAAGCCGAGGTTTTGAAAACTTGCGGCGGCGGCGAAGCCAGTGGCGAGATTGGAAAAGGCGTCCATGGTAAATTACCTTCCCCACCAGGCTGGCATCGGCTGCGAGAGCCCGTAGACGAAAACACCGACGCACATCAGCGCGAGAACGATCCCCAGGATCGCCGTCTCTTTCAGATTGAACTTCTCGCGCCCCGCGCTGGCGATAAAGGTCACGGCGATACAGGTCAGCGCCAGGCCAATTCGTTCAATGAGGAAGCCGAACGCGAGAATGGCCAGGATCACGGAGGTGATTGGCCGCAGCGGAATGCCTTGGATCGGCGGCCCATCCGTGGCCAAGCCGCGCCCGCCGATGATCAAGCCGATGAGGATCGTCACATAGCTCAAGATGATCGGAAAATATCCCGGACCCATGCGAGCCGAAGATCCGTAAGTCAGTTCACGACCGAAATAAACGCCCGCCACGCCGATAGCGATAAAGACGAGCCCCGCAGCAAAATCTTGCGGGCTCTTAATTCGCAGCATGCAGATTTCCTCCCCCGTCGGCGACGCTGCGCCGAACGATTACCTGTAGCTATGTTACCTATAACTATAACAGTGGTCACGAGACCGCCAGCAATTTGCACGACAAGCCGCGCGTTATGCCGTTCGTGCGACCGCGATCTGTGGAAATGGTCCCCTTATGCCCCGTCTCAAACCCACGGATCGATCGCGCAATGAATCGCACCAGGCCGTCCCTCGCCGCCCACGGTCATCAATGCTTCGTGGGCATCGCCCAAGCCAAACACATGGGTGCACATCCGCTCCAGTGGGAAGCGGCCACCAGCAATGATCTGGATCGCAAGCTCGACCGCTTCATAGCTATGCCCGCGCACGCCCTTCACGGTGAGGAATTTCTTCACCAGAATATCCGTGTCGAATTCAGCCTTACGATCGGGACTGCGACCACCAAGGATAACCCGGCCACGTTTGCGCGCAAGCTGAATGGCGGAGATCGCCGCCGCCGGTCCACCAGACGAACAGTCCATCACCAGATCCGCCATCATGCCGCCGGTGATATCGGCCACCGTTTCAAGCAGATCCTCTTCATCAATGTTGATCGTGTGTGTGGCGCCGAAATCCTTGGCCAGAACCAGCCTGGCTTTGTCGGAGGGTGAGGATTTGCCGGTGACAATGATGAGGCCAGCGCCCGCCTGGCGCGCCGCCAGTGTACAGGCCAAGCCTTGCTGGCCAGGCCCTTGAATGACAACCGCTTCGCCGATCTTGAGACCGCCCTGTAAGCAGGCCCATTCAACACCATTGCCAAGCGGCAAAGCCAGAGTGGCAAGCTTGGCAGGCACGTGAGCCGGCAGGCGGTGAAATACCGAATTGGGATGCAGATATTGATAATGCGCGTAGCCACCCCACAACGAGGGCGCGACGGAAACCGGGGTCGACCCGAAGCGGATCGTGTTCGATAGGTTGAGCGTATCGGTCTCATCGCACAGGCGAAAATCGCCGGTGCGGCAATAGCTGCAATGACCGCACGGCAAATATTCCTCGAGCGCCACCCGGTCGCCTTCCTTGACGCCGAAGCGAGAGGACGCGAGACGCCCGAGCTGATCCACCACGCCCACCGTCTCGTGGCCGAGGATCAGCGGCCCCTTGGAGCGCGGATAATTATTGTAGTGCGGCCAGTCGCTGCCACAGATGCCGCACAGCTCGACTTTGAGCAGGCCGGCATCCTCAGCGATGGATGGGAAGGCGATCTCTCGCACTTCAGTCTGTCGGACGGCGAATGAAACCGCTGCTGCAACGCCCGCCATCTCAAACGCCCGTATGAATAATGCCGGGCCGCGCCACCAGATCCTCCGCCTTCGCTTTTGCGAAGGGCTTGTCGGCTGGCAGGATGAAGGAGGCCGACCGCACCCGATGCGTTTCCGCCTTCAGCCCGCGCGGCTCTGTTCCCTTGGGCAGGCCCAATGCCGCTTTCTTGAGCAGACTACGCGCCATGATGATCGCATTGTCGGTCGAAACCAAATTTTCCTTCGCCCGATCGACCACCGGCCCCATGCTTTCCTGCAAGGAAGCATCCTGCATGGCGATGCCGGCAACGCCACTGTAGTAGCGGCCGCTCTTCTGCAGTGCCCGGTCCATCATATAATCGTTGTCCTTGTTGATCACTGGCCGATAGGTGCCCGGCACCACCTCCACATGCATGCCACCGCCGCTGCGCATGGTCGCCAGTTCATGCTCGCTCAACGGTCGCGTTGGATGCCAGGTAAACGACCAGGTGATACAGGTCTCGTCATCCATCGGCACCCAGGCATGGCCATTCAACGCATTCTCGCCATAGGGCGGAATCATCGTGTACCAGGGCATGATCCATTGGGTGATGCGCCAGTAATATTCACCAGGCTCGGCGTTGCGGCGCGCGCCGATCAACATGCCCGAGGGTGAATCGACAACTTCGAAGCGCGGCGTGCGGTCACCATTATAGACGGCGCCCTTGGTCGCGCGGTGTAAGGGATCGGTGTGCAGTTCGCCGCTGTGCAACCAGGAAACATGGCTTGAATCGATACCGCCTTCCATCGCTTGCAGCCAATTGCACTCCTGCCAACGCTTGGCGATGTAGCGATGCGAAGCCGGCAGATCGAGCCATTCGAAGGCGGGGAAGTCCGGCTGTTTCTCCGGCGCACCCATATAAACCCAGATGACGCCGGCCTTCTCGATACAAGGATAGGCTTTCAGCTTGATCTTCTGGCAGTAACCGCTTTCCATTGGCTCGGACGGCACTTCGATGCACTGTCCAGTCACATCATATTTCCAGCCGTGATAAGGACAGCGCAATCCGCCTTCCTCATTGCGGCCGAACCAGAGCGACACACCGCGATGGGCACAGTACTCATCCATCATGCCGATCCGGCCCGATGTATCGCGAATGGCGATCAGCCGTTCACCCAGCACTTTGACGCGGACCGGCGGACAATCAGGTTCCGGCAATTCCTCGGAATGGAGAATCGGCACCCAATAGCGACGCAACAATTCGCCCATCGGCGTGCCGGGGCCAGTGCGGGTGACGAGAGCATTGTCTTCGCTCGACAGCATGGTGCGTTCCTCGATCTGATGCTTTTTCACGCCGGTCGTTCCGCGGCAGCACCTTGGCCTAGGGCAATAACGCGCGCGGACGTCGGGCGCAATGGCAACGGGCGGCGCCGCCTGACATCACAGGTGACAGCTGCGGTGCAACGCCTTAAAGACGGGCACCCTCAAAAAGCGGATTTTAGGAAAAGGATGAAGGCGATGGCGCATGGCGAACGCTTCCTGCTGGCAGGTGTGATAGGCTGGCCGGTGATGCATTCGAAATCGCCGATGCTGCACAATTACTGGCTGCGCGAGCGTGGGCTCGCTGGCACCTATATCCCGCTGGAAATTGCCCCAGAGGGTCTGGCCAAGGCGTTGAAGTCTCTGCATCCACTTGGCTTTGCCGGCTGCAACCTGACGATCCCGCACAAGCAGGCGGCGCTCGCCATCGTCGATGAGATCGATCCGTTGGCGCGCACCATGGGGGCGATCTCCTGCGTTGTCGTGCGGCCGGACGGCTCGTTGTTCGGCGCCAACAATGATTGCTACGGCTTCATCGAAAATATCGTCGAAGGCGCGCCGCAGACCCGCTTCGAGGCCGGCCCGGCCGTGGTGCTGGGCGCTGGCGGTGGCGCACGCGCCGTCGCCTGGGGGCTGGCGCAGCGCGGCGTTCCTGAAATCCGCCTGATCAACCGCACCCGCGCCCGGGCCGAAGAGATCGCCCGTGAATTTGGCGCCCCCGTGAAAGCGGTCGATTGGAGCGAACGTAACGGCGCTCTCGAAGGCTGCGCCCTGCTCGTCAATACGACGAGCCAAGGCATGGTCGGCATGGAGCCTCTCGACATCGATCTGTCGAAACTGCCGCGCACCGCGCTGGTGACCGATATCGTCTATGCGCCCTTGGAGACACCGCTGCTCAAAGCGGCGAAGGCGCACGGCAATCCCACCGTCGATGGCCTCGGCATGTTGTTGCACCAGGCGCGACCCGCTTGGCAGGCCTGGTTCAACATCGATCCGAAAGTGACGCCGGAATTACGCCGGATGATCGAGGCGACGCTTTAAATCAGCTTCGCCCGATAATGATCCCAGGTCCGCCGGAACAGGCTGGCGGTCCAGAGCTTCTCCATCGCTGCCTGCTGTTCTTCCGCAGTGAAGACGTAGGGCTTGCCGATCTGCAACGCCATATATTGACGCTGCGCGTTCTCTTCGAGATAGACGGCCAGCACGAACGCTTCGACGATATCCTTGCCGACGGTTACAGCGCCATGGGATTTCATCAGCGCGCTTGACCGCTCGCCGAGCACTTGCGCCAGGGTATCGGCCATGGCCGGTGTGTTGATCGAGGCCGGCGTATCGAGCACCGGCGCCTCGCCTGGCAGCACGCCCTGCGCGAAAACCGGCTGATAGGCATGGCCCGTCATGGTCAGATAGGTCGACCATTTCGGATGCGCATGAACGACCGCGCGCACGTCGGCCCGCGCCCGATAAACACCCGTGTGCAGATGGAATTCCAGCGGCGGATTGGCGCTGCCTTCGACCAGCTTGCCGTCCATGTCGATCGTCACGATATCGTCGACGGTCAGCTGGCTGCGCTGGCAATTGCCCTGGTTAATAAGAATGCGATCATCGCTGACGCGGATGCTGCAATGGCCGTTGAAATCGATGATCTCGGCCTTTTCCAGCATGCGGATACAATCGACGAGTTGCTGGCGCTCGCGCGCGAAGGGCTTCACCCCCGGCCGCTCAAGCGACTGCACAATACCCTGGGACATAACATTTCCCCCAAAAATCCGGCGGCACGTTGCTGGAGCCGCAAGTACAAGTCAACCATAGCATTGAGCCGCCCCGCCGATCCGTGCCATGGTTCCACTCAGAAGCCTGATTGGAGGAATAAATGACACGGATTGCGGTGCTCGACGACTATCTGGACGTCGTCAAGAATTATGGCGACTGGGCCAGCCTCGGTCGCGATTGCCAGGTGTCGTTTTTCCGCCAGAACCTCGCGTCCGTTGAAGATGCCGCCCGCCAACTCCAGCCTTTCGAAGTGCTGAGCCTGATGCGCGAACGCATGCCCCTGTCGCGCGCACTCATCGAGAAACTGCCCAATCTCAAACTGGTCATCACAACCGGCGGCCGCAACCGCTCCATCGATGTCGCCGCCTGCCAGGAACGGGGCATAATCGTGTGCGGCACACGCAGCGCCGACCCCGCCCCCACGGTCGATGTCGCCTGGTGGCTGATCTTGTCGGCCGCCCGCAACCTGCACCGGGAAGAGCGCCATATGCGCGCCGGCGGCTGGCAGGAAAAGCTTGGCTTCTCGGTCGCTGGACGGACCCTGGGCCTCATCGGCTTCGGCAATCTTGGCAAGCGGGTCGCCGCGGTCGGCAAGGCCTTCGGCATGGACATCATCGCCTGGAGCCAGAATCTGACCGAGGAAAAGGCCGCCGCCGGTGGCGCCCGGCTGGTCAGCAAGGAAGAGCTCCTGTCGCAAGCCGACGTGATGAGCATCCATCTCGTCCTCAGCGATCGCAGCCGCGACCTGATCGGCGCCCGCGAATTCGGCCTGATGAAGCCGACGGCCATTGTGGTGAACACATCACGCGGCCCGATCATCAACGAAGAGGCGATGATCGAAGCGCTGAAAACAAAACGCATTCATGCCATTGGGCTCGACGTCTATAATACAGAGCCGCTGCCCTCCAATCACATCCTGCGCAGCTTCGACAATGCCGTCCTCAGCCCGCACATGGGCTATGCGACCCAGGTCAATTACAAGACCTATTACGCCGACACGATCGAGGCCATTGCCGCCTGGCGGGCTGGTAATCCGGTGCCCCGCGTCATCGAAAGCGACTGAGGCAGGGGGCTCAAAGGCCCATTCCATAGGCCTTTCCGCCTTTGCCAAGGTTCGCTTCTGTTGATTCGTTTCAGAACACAAGGGCCCCAATCCGGCTGTGCCCCAGTATTTTTGTGAATAGATCGGCGTAAAACAGCGACGGGATATGGGTTTTTTGAATCGGCGCTTGGCGTCAAGGCCTGATTAGCTAATATCTCGCCGTTGATTCGAACCATGTTGATTCGATCCGGGAGACTACCAATGGCAAAGAAAGCAGCAGCCGCGAAGCCGGCTGGTAAGGCGACGGCAGCGGCTTCCACTGTCACCCTGAAGCATCTGGCAGCTACACTGTCGGTTGAGCATGAACTGTCGAAGAAGCAGACCGAGACCGTCCTGACGGACATGATCGATCTGATCGTCAAGAACCTCAAGAAGGGCAGCCGCATCCGCATCGTCGGCCTCGGCATCCTGCAGGTTCGCAAGCGCGCCGCCCGTATGGGCCGTAACCCGGCCACCGGCGAAGCGATCAAGATCAAGGCGAGCAAGAAGGTTGCCTTCCGCGCCGCCAAGGAACTCAAGGAAGCGATCTAATCGCTGCCTGAATTCAAGACATTCCGAAGCCCCGCTTGCGAGCGGGGCTTTTTTCTTTGGCTTTGCGTATCAGGCACTTCCGGCTTGGCAGCAAGACCGGCTATGTAAGGGGCAATCTTAAAGACCACCCTGGAGGAAACATGCGCCTGAATACCTGCCCCTGCTGCGCCGCCTTTGCCGGCAGCTTCGCCGCCAGCCCGTCCGAGACCGGCGCCGGCGCGCCGATCCCGAAATCCGGCGGCCCGCTCGATCGCAAAGTGCTTGAAGAATTCGCCGCCGCCAGCCGCATCCTCGCCGACCAAGGCGTCGTCGACGCCTTCGGCCATGTCACCCTGCGCCACCCCCATGCGCCCGATCGCTTCCTGATGGCGCGCGCTCTCGCCCCCGCCCTGGTGACCGCCGACGACATCATGGAGTTCGATCTCGACTCGGTCGCTTGCGAGAACAAAGGGCGCAGCGGCTTCCTCGAACGCTTCATTCACGGCCAGATTTTCAAGGCTCGACCGGACGTGATGGCAGTTGTCCACAGCCATTCGCAGTCGGTAATCCCCTACGGCCTCGTCGACACGCCCCTGCGCGCCATGTTCCACAATGCCGCCTTCCTGGCCGAAGGCGTGCCGGTCTTCGACATATCCAAGAAGTTCGGCGCCACCGACATGCTCGTCGGCAACAACGACAAGGGTGTCGAACTGGCCAGCGTGCTGGGCGACAAGCCCGTCGTGCTGATGCGCGCCCATGGCAGTGTCGCTGTCGGCCCGAGCCTGCAAACCGCCGTGTTCCGTGCCGTTTATACGGAGGTGAGCGCCCGCATGCAGACCGCCGCCATGCTGATCGGCGGCGGTGGCCATATCGCCGCGCTGAGCAAGGAGGAAGGCGCGCTCGCCGACGCCGTCAATCTCGGCGCCGCCAGCCGCGCCTGGGACCTGTGGAAGCGCCGCGTCGGCGCCGCCTGACCAGGTTGCTGAATTAAGACGTCTGGCGCGCCAGCACCCGGTCAACCATCTCGCCGCACTGGCCGAGATAGTTGGCGGGGTCCACCAGGCGCGCCAGCGCCGCCCTGTCGAGATGCGCTGAGATTTCGGCGTTCTCCACCAGCAGATCGAGGAAGGGCCGCTTGGAGCGCACCACCTCAAGGCAAATGTCATAGACGAGATCATGCGCCCGCTGGCGACCGAGATAAGGTCCTAGGCCCATCATCACCGCTTCAGAGACGATCAGCCCGCCGCTGAGATCGAGATTCCGCCGCATGGCCGTCTCGTTCACCTGCAGACCGGCAGTGAGCGTCTTGGCATGCATCAGCGCGCCCGATGCCAGGCAGAAGATTTCCGGCAGCGAGATCCATTCGATCTGCCACGGCCCGGTGGAGCGTTCAAAATCGGCGATATTGGCATCGAGCAGCGCCGCCACATGATAGCGCACGGAAGAGGCAAGGCCATGGATATAGGCCGACGAGATCGGATTGCGCTTCTGCGGCATGGTGCTTGATGAGCCCCGCCCCTCGTAGAACGGCTCCATCACCTCTTCCACTTCGCTCTGCATCATCAGCTTCACATCCATGGCGATCTTGCCAAGCGTGCCGCAGACGAGCCCGAGGAAGCAGCCGGCTTCGGCGATGCGATCGCGCATCGTATGCCAGGCGATGTCGGGCTGGCCGAGACCGAGCTCGGCGCAGAGCGCCGCCTGCACCTCCAGGCCACGCCCAGCGAGCGACGACAGATTGCCGGCCGCGCCCCCGAATTCGCCGACCAACACGCGCGGTCGCAGCTCTCGCAACCGCTCGAGATGGCGCTGGAAGCCGGCGAGCAGCACCGCCATCTTGTACCCGAAGGTCACCGGCACCGCCTGTTGCAGATTGCTGCGCGCGGCGATCGGCGTATCGCGATAGCGCCGCGCCAGATCGGCGAGCGCAGAGGAGATCGCCGTCAGGTCTCGCTCGACCAGATCGAGCCCGGCGCGGATCTGCAGAATATTCGCCGTGTCGGTAATGTCCTGCGTCGTCGCGCCCCAATGGCACCATTCACCCAAGCCATCGCGGCACAGGCCGACCAATTGCTGCACAACGCCGAGGACCGGATAGCCTATCCGCTCCGTCTGGCTCTTCAGCTTCACGAAATCGATCTGCGAGACATCGCAATGGCTGACGATTTCATCGCAGGCTTCCTGCGGAATGATGCCGAGACGCGCCTGCACTTTCGCCAGAGCCGCTTCGATATCGAGATAGTATTGCGTGCGTCCCTCGTCGGAGAAAATAGCGCGCATATCGGCCGCACTGAAAATATCGCCCAGCACCTGGGAATCAACAATCGTTGCCGCCATATTTCCTCCGTCCGGCCGCGACCGGTGACGTCTTGTTCTGTCAGTTGAGCTCGATGCGTGTGCGACTGAGCACGTCCTGCCAGCGTTTTGATTCTGCCCGCATCATAGCCGCAAATTCTTCCGGGCTTGCACCGATCGGCTCGGCGCCCTCACTGGCGAAGCGCGCCCGCACCGCATCGCTGTTGATCGCCGCGACCGTCGCCTTGCGCAAGGTGGCGATGATCGGTGCCGGCGTGCCGCGCGGCACGACAAAGCCGTACCAGGCGCCGATTTCATATTCGGGAAAGCCACTCTCCACGAAGGTCGGCACATCCGGCAGGCGCTTGGTGCGGGTTTTCGATGTCACCGCCAGGGTCCGCACGATCTTGCCGTCAATCTGACCGGTGACCGACGGCAGGGTTGTGATCATGAAATCCACCTGCCCACTGATGAGATCGTTGAGCGCCGGGCTGGCGCCACGATAGGGCACATGCGCCACGTCGAGCCCTGCTACCTGAGCCAGCAAGACGACAGCCAGATGACTGGCCGAGCCATTGCCGGCGCTGCTGTAACTGAGCTTGCCCGGGTGCGCCCTGGCATAGGCCAACAGTTCGCCGACATCGGCGAAGCGCGATTTCGTCGAGACGACAAGAACGAGCGGCGCCGAGGTGATCAACGTCACCGGATCGAACACCTGCAGCGGATCGAGCTTCAACGACTTGAACAGATGCGGATTGACCACCATCGGCCCCTGGTTGGCCATCAGCACCGTATAGCCATCGGCCGGCGCAGCGGCAGCGATCTGCGAGGCGACATTGCCGCCGGCCGTGCCATTGTTCTCAACGATCACGGACTGGCCAAGTTTTTCCGCAACCGCCTGGGCGACGAGGCGCGCGATCGCATCGGTGCCGCCGCCCGCCGCATAAGGCACGATCAGCCTGACCGGCCGCTCCGGATAGGATTGCGCTGACGCAGGCAGAACCAGAAAGACCGAAGCCGCTCCAAACAAAATCGTTCGGCAAAACCGCGTGATCTTATGCATGGTCGTTCCTCCCACAGCCATTCTGGCTGAGCGCACGACCCGGCACAATGGCGCCAACTATCGCCAGTTGGCGCTTTCCTCGCGCAGATAATCGACCAGCTGCCGCACCGGCCGCGCCGCGCGGCGTTGCGGATTGACCAGCATGCGAATGTCAAGAAACAGGTCCGGCCCGTCGATATCGATCAGCACGAAGCGGCCAGCATCGATGTCTGGCTGCACCGACGCCTGGAGCGAACAGCACAGGCCAAGCCCCGCCGCGCCCATTTCGCGCACGACGCTGAATTCCGTGCCTTCGGCGATAATATGCATGCGATCAACGCCGATGCCCTGCAACAAGCGCTGCTGCGTCTGACCGAACAGCGATGTCGCGACGGGGCCAACGAAATCATGCTGCGCCACTTCGGCGGGCGGCACACGCTTGCGCCCGGCGAGCGAATGATCGGGCGTCGCGAAAACCACGAAGCGCATGCGCCCGATCAAGGTCGTGGGAAAGCCTGCCGGCTCTCCGTCCGACAACAGACAGCCGACATCGGCGGCGCCCATACGCACCGCCGCGATCACCTCTTCCTGAAAGGCGATACGCACCGACAGGCGAATGTCGCGATTGTCCTTGGCGAAATGCCCCAGCGCGCCCCCCATCACCGTGTTCGACAAGGAGCGCTGACAGGCCAGAGCGACATTCTGCTCGGCCGACGCACGCGACGACATGTCCGCATCGAGCTTCTGCGCCCGGGCCAAAAGTTCACGCGCATGGCCGAGAAAATTGCGGCCAACTTCGGTGAGCACCGCCTGGCGGCCACTCTGGCGCTCGAAAAGCCGGCCAAGCTCCTTCTCCAGCGCCATCACATGAGCGCTGATCGACGGCTGGGCGATGCCAAGCCGCCGCGCCGCCGCGGCGAAGGAGCCGGTCTCGACGATGGCGACGAACACCTGCAGGCGGCGGAGGGTGAAAGCTATCATACCTATAGTTATAGTCTAAACACTATATTTAACCAAGCCCCGCCATGGCTTGCTTTGCCTCTTCCGAAGGCATTCGATTGCACCCGCACGAACGCGATGGCCGCAGCAAGCAGCCACGCAGTGCGCCGGGAACGGCTAGGGAGGAAACGCACATGGACGGCTCCACGCGAGACGGGACGCGGATATCACGACTGGGAATATCGCGACGCAGCGCGCTGGCGCTGGCAGCCGCCGCGCCCCTCATTCTTTCATCACGCACCGCCTTCGCCGCCGACAAGCTGCGCATCGGCAAATCGGTCGGCACCTCTTTTCCCTTCACCGGCGCTGATCTCGGCCTCGCTAAGGGCATCTTCGCCTCGGAAGGCATCGATGCTGAAGTTTCGGTATTCCGCGGCGATGGCCAGATGCAGCAGGCCATGGCCGCCGGCGCCATCGACATCGGCCTCGGCTCTGGCCCCGGCATGGGTTATGCGGTGAAAGGCGTGCCCGGCATTGCCGTCGCCGCGCTCGCCGGCGAGCCGCGCAACATGTCGCTTGTCGTCATGAAGGATGGACCGATCAAATCGGTCGACGATCTCAAGGGCAAGCGCATCGGCGTCACCACCGCCGGCTCGCTCACCGACTGGCTGACGCGCAAGCTCTCCGACGGCAAAGGCTGGGGGCCGCACGGCATCGAGATCATTCCCATGGGTGAGATGCGCACGCGCCTCGCCGCGATGAAATCCGGCGAACTGGTCGGCAGCGTCAATTCGATTCAGGAAACCTGGAACCTGGTCGAACAGGGCCAGGGCCGGCTGCTCGCAACCTTCGCGGAAGCCGTTCCCGACTTCCACACCCATGTCATTTTCGCCCATCGCAATCTGATCGAGAAGAATCCCGAACTCGTCCGCCGCTTCCTGCGCGGTTGGTTCAAGACCGCGCATTACATGCGCGACAACCGCGCCGACACGGTGAAGTTCATCGCCTCGACCATGAAGATCAGCGAGAAGGTCATCGACGAGAGCTACGACTACGAATTGAAAATGCTGTCGATGGACGGCGCCTTCAATCCAAAGGCCATCGAAACCATCCGCTATTCGCTGAAGGATCTGGGCGTGCTCGATCGCATCCCCGAGGCGAAGGAGCTGTTCATGCCGGGCTTCGCGCCGGTGAAACTGTAACCAACCGATACCCACGCACAAGAACGCCGGGCGCCATCGCCCGGCCCTTCGTCATCGAACCGATCGGCTGAAGCCGGGAGCGCGTCGCGAGCATGCAAAATAATCAGGATAATATCGCGATCTCGATCAAGAACGTGACGCAACGCTTCGGCGATGCCGGCGATGCCGACAGCGTGCTTGCCCTCGACAATGTTTCGCTCGACATCAAGAAGGGCGAATTCGTCTGCCTGCTCGGCCCCTCGGGCTGCGGCAAGAGCACGTTGCTGAATGTCATCGGCGGCCTATTCAAGCCGACAAGTGGCACGACCACGGTGGATGGCCGCCTGGTCGACGGCAAACCTCATCCCGACAAGATCGCCTTCGTGTTTCAGGAAAGCACTCTGTTTCCCTGGTACACGGTGATCGAAAACTTCCACATCGCCCTTAAATTCCAGGGCATTCCCAAAGCGGAATGGGACGACCGCGCCATGGCGGCGCTGCGCGCTGTCGGCATGGCCTCCTTCGCCCGCCACTATCCCGATCAGCTCTCCGTCGGCATGCGCCAACGCGTCAACATGGCGCGCGGCATCTGCGTGAAGACAGATATCTTGCTGATGGACGAGCCTTTCGCCGCGCTAGACGAACAGACCCGCATGGTGCTGGGTGAAGATCTGTCGCAGCTTCTCGCCGAAACCGGCAAGACGATCGTCTTCGTCACCCATTCGCTGGCCGAAGCCGTCTTCCTGTCCGATCGCATCGCCGTGTTCACCGCCCGCCCGGGCAAGATCAAGACGATCATCAACGTCGACACGCCGCATCCGCGCTCGCCCGACTTTATGTTGGAGCCGAAGTTCAGCGAATTGCGCAACGAATGCTATGCGCTGCTGCGCGACGAAATCCGCGCCACCATGGCTTTGCAGCGCGATCCACAGGCTGTCGGAGCCTGATATGGACCGCGCTTCGCTCTCCTCCCGCTCCGTCCAATGGGCCTTTCTGGCACTCGCCGCCGCCGCCTGGTATGTGGCAACGGAAACCGGCAGCGTCAGCCGCTTGTTCCTGCCGCCACCGCGCGAAGTCGGGACCGCGCTCGTCGCCCTCGTGCAGACCAGCGCCTTCTGGTCGGCAGTTCTCGTCACCGCTACGACCGTCGCCAAAGCCTATATCCTCGCCTTGATCGCTGGCATTCTCGCCGGCTATCTGGTCAGCCGCTCGAAACTGGCGGTCGCCACCATCGAGCCGGTGATCTCCGGCCTGTTCACCATTCCCATCACCCTGTTCTTTCCGATGTTCATCCTGTTCTTCGGCGTCGGTACGGGATCGAAGGTCGCCTATGGCGCGACCTATGCCTTCTTCCCGATTGCACTCAACACCATCGCCGCCTTCGCCAAGATGGAGCAGCGTTATCTGCTCGCCGCGCAATCCATGGGCGGCAACCGCTGGCAGATCTTCCGTTATGTGCTGATGCCCGGCGCCCTGCCGGTTCTGTTCACCGGCCTGCGCATCGGCTTTTTCATCTGCCTCGCCTCTGTCCTCGGTGGTGAAACCATCTCCTCGGTCGCCGGCGTCGGCCGCAACATCGCGCTGACCGCCGAACTGATGGAGCCTGGCCGCATGTTCGCCTGGATCAGCTTCGTCGTCTGCATGTCGGTGGTGTTGAACCTGCTGGCCTTCAGTTTCGAAAACCGCATCAGGTCGAGGTAAGCACCCATGGCATCGCTCACCTCGGCCCCGCCTTCGCCCCTGCCCGCCGCGCCGCCGCTCTGGAGCCGGCTCGCCCGCAGCCCGTTCTGGCTGCGGATGGCGCTAATCGCGACCATCCTGATCCTGCTCGAATATTACGGTCGCTTCCACGCTGATCCCGCTTTCATGCGGCCACCCAGCGCCGTGGTCGAAGCCTTCTTCTCCTCGGTCATCTCCGAACCAAAGATCGTCGCCGCCCTGTGGCTGTGCGTCACCGAGATCGCCATTGCCTATGGCATGTCGGTGGTCTTCGGCATCGCCATCGGCCTTATCGTCGGTGCCACCAAATTCAGCCGCGCCGCGCTGTTTCCCATCATCCTGCTGCTGTTTGCCATTCCACAGGTCTCCTTCATGCCGCTGGTCATCTTGATCTTCGGACTGGGACCAGCGGCGAAAATCGCTTTCGGCTTCACCCACGGCATCTTCCCGATCATCGTCAATGTCGTCGCCGGCATGCGCGATGTGAAAGAGCTGCATCTGCGCGGCGCGCGCTCCATGGGCGCGTCTCGCACCGACATCATCCGCCACGTCGTTCTGCCGAATATGGTGCCAAGCCTGTTCACGGGCCTACGCCTCGGCATGACCTTGACCCTGCTCGGCGTCATCCTGGCCGAGCTCTATGTTTCGACCGGCGGTGTTGGCTATTACACCCGCGTCTTCGCCGAGAACTACAATCCAGCGCCGCTCTTCGCGCTGATCACCTCCCTGGCGGTGATCGCCATCTGCTTCAACGAGATCGTCCGCATCGCGGAAAATTATCTGACGCCCGGCAAACGCCGCGCGCCGCGAGTTCAGTCCAAATCGGTGCAAAAATGAATATTGTAGGCGTAGATATTGGCGGCACGTTTACCGACCTCGTCGGTTGTATCGACGGCCAGATCGTCACGGCCAAATGCTCCACCACTCCGGCCGATCCGACCCGTGGCGTCGCCGACACCCTGCGTGAAGCGCAGTGCGATCTGCCGCAGTTGAACGAGGTGCTGCACGGCTCCACCATCGCCATCAACACGGTGTTAGAACGTAAAGGCGCCCATACGGCTTTGATCACCACTCGTGGTTTTCGCGATGTCTATGCCATCGGCCGCGGCAATCGCATCGAGGCTTTCAACCTGTGGTTCCATCGGCCCAAGCCCTTGGTCGAACGTCGCCTGACGTTCGAAGTCACCGAACGCGTCAATGCCGCCGGTGACGCGATGATTCCGCTCGCCCTCGAAGAGGTCGAGGCCATCGCGAAGGAGATCAAGGATCAGAAGATCGAGGCCGTCGCCGTCTGTCTGCTGCACTCCTATGCCAATCCCGATCATGAACGCGCCATCGGCGACGTGCTGCGCCGGCTCAACCCCGGCCTGTTCGTGACGCTGAGCCATGAAATCCTGCGCGAATTCCGCGAATATGAGCGCACGTCCACCACCGTGCTCAATGCCTTCGTCGGGCCGCGCGTCAGCAATTATCTCGGCACGCTCGACAGCTATCTGCGCGGTGAGAACTTTGCCGGCAAGCTGCATCTGATGCGCTCAAATGGCGGCGTCATGTCGCTCGATCAAGCCAAGGCCCAGCCGGTCTCCATGATGGAATCCGGCCCTGTCGCCGGTATGATCGGCGCCGGCCGGCTCGCCCTGCATCTCGGCCTTGAGAAATGCATCGGCTTCGACATGGGCGGCACCACCGCCAAATCCTCGCTGATCACCAACGGCCGCCCCGCCATCGAAGAAGGCTATGTCATCGGCGATCACGCCTCGGGCCAACCGATGCAATTGCCGGTTGTCGACATCGTCGAGGTCGGCAATGGCGGTGGCTCGATCGCTTGGGTCGATGGCACCGGCGGCCTGCATGTTGGTCCCCGCAGCGCTGGTGCCGATCCGGGACCTGCCTGCTACGGCAAGGGCTCGATGGATCCGGTCGTCACCGATGCCGATCTAGTTCTTGGCCGCATCAATGGCGACCGATTTCTGGGCGGCAACATGTCGCTCGATATGGCGGCGGCCGAACGGGCCGTCGATGAGACGGTCGGCAAGCCGCTGGGTCTTGGCACCAAGGAAGCGGCGCTCGGCATCGCCACCATCGCCGACAATAACATGTCGCTCTCCGTGCGTGCCGTCTCCGTCAACAAGGGTGTAGACCCGCGCGACACCGCGATGATCGCTTTCGGTGGCGCAGGCCCGCTGCACGCCATCGCCATTGCCCGTGAAATCTTCATTCCGCGCGTCGTCATCCCGAAACTGCCGGGCACCTTCTCGGCGCTTGGCATGCTGATGGCCTCCTGGCGTCAGGATTTCGTCCGCACCCTTGTCGGCCGTCTCGGCGCGCTCGACACGGCGCTGGTCGAGCGCGTGTTCAAGGAATTGGCGGACAGCGGCAAGGCGCAGATGCAGCGCGACGGCATTGCCGACGATATCACCGACTTCCGTTTCTTCGCCGATCTGCGCTATGTCGGCCAGGAACACGCTCTGCCGATTCCGATTACGTCTCCAGCCATGCTCACCGGCGATATGAGCACGGTGCGCGGACTGTTCAATGTCGAACACGATCTGCGCTACGGCCAGTCGGCGCTGGAAGAACATCTCGAAGTCGTCAACCTGCGCCTGGTGCTGACCGCCGCGCGCAGCGACACCATAGCTGAAGCCTGGTTGACCCAGGCTTGGACGCCGACGGACTCGGTCGCGGAGACATCCCGCGACGTCATCTTCGATGACCCGGAAAAACCACTGCAAACGCGCATCCTGTGGCGCCCTTCACTGCCTGCCGGATTCACCTTCACAGGCCCGGCGGTCATCGAGGAGCCCAATTCCACCATTCTCATTCATCCGGGAGACAAAGTGACCGTGACGGACGCTGGCCATCTCATCGTCGATCTCGCCGGCAAGGAGGCTTGAGCATCATGACCAAGAACGTCGATGCCCACCCGATCACGGTCGAAGTCGTTCGCAACTCCATCGTCGCTTACGCTGACGAGATGGGCAATGCGCTGTGCAAAGCCGCTTATAATATGATGATCTATGAGGTCCGCGACTTCTGCTGTGGCCTCATCGACACCAAAGGCCGCATGATCTCGCAGAACCGAGGCGGCCTGCCGATCTTCCTGGCCGACCTCGGCGTTGCCGTCGAGGACGGCATCAAGCGCTGGGGCCTTGATGGCTTCAAGCCGGGCGACATCATGATCATGAATCATGAAGTCTGTGGCCAGCATCTCAACAACGTCGTCATCTACGCCCCCTGTTTCGTCGATGGCGAACTCGTCGGCTTTGCCGCCAACCGTGCCCATTGGGTCGATATCGGCGGCATGCGCATCGGCTTCGGCTCGTCACTGACGACCGAGATCTATGCCGAGGGCCTGCAACTGCGCTCGCTCAAGATCTACGAAGAGGGCAAGCGTAACGAGACGCTTTGGCAGATCATCCACGACAACGTCCGCTTTCCCGACGCCAGCCTCGGCGACCTCAGAGCCCAGGTGGCCTCGTGCCAGCTCGGTGCGCGACGCTATGGCGAACTGATCAAGCGCTACGGCCGTGCCACGGTGGAAGCCTGTATCGAACGTATCTGGGACCAGGCCGATCGCGCCGTGCGCAATGTCATCGAGAAAATTCCCGATGGCGTCTATCAAGCCGAAAGCACCCTCGACAACGACGGCCGCAGCCTCGATCAACCGATCCGCATCAAGGTGACGGTGGAGATCAAGGGCTCGGTGATGAGCGTCGATTTCAGCGAGATGAACCCGCAGACCCATTCGCCGCTGAACTCCGGCAAATCGGGTGGTATCGCCGCTGCGCGCGTCGCCTTCAAGGCGATCACCTCGCCCGATCTCGATGTCAACGAGGGCTGCTTCCGCGCCCTTGATGTGAATATCCCCGAAGGCACCATCGTCAGCGCCAGGCCCGGCACCGCCATCGGCCTGTGGAGCATCGCGCTGCCGACGACGATCGATACGATCTTGAAGGCGCTGGCGCCAGCCCTGCCGCACATGATCCCCGCCGCTCACAAGGGCGACATGGGTGGCTGTTCTTTCTATGGCTTCAAGCCGGATGGCACGCGCTTCCTGCTGCTCAATATTTTTGGCGGCGGCTGGGGTGGCCGTCCCTCCGAGGATGGCGAGGACGCCAGCGTCTCCGTTTGCCAAGGCGACGTGCGTAACTCGCCCGTCGAACTGCAGGAGATTCGCTATCCCATCATGGTGGATGAACATGCGCTACGCGATGATTCGGGCGGCCCCGGAAAATTCCGCGGCGGCCTCGGTGTGCGCATCACCTATCGCACGCTGGTGCCCTGCAAAGTGACGATCAATTGCGAGCGCACCCGCATGCCGCCCTGGGGCCTCGCCGGTGGTGGCAATGGCGCGCACAACGCCGCTATCATCAGGTCAGAAGATGATCCGGAACGGATCGTCTTCAAAGGCACGGAAATCCCGCTCGCGGCTGGCGATCGCGTCACCTTCCTCACCGCCGGTGGCGGCGGCTATGGCAATCCGCACGACCGCGCCCGCGAAGCGATCAGCCATGACGTAGCGGAAGGCTTCGTCAGCGTTGAGAAGGCGGGTGAGTTCTACGGCTGGACCAAGACGGTCGCACCAAAAGTGCGGAGCGCCTGATCCTCATGGCGACCACCACCCATCCCGCCCGCCTGAAAGCGCTCTCCGCCTCCATGGCGGCCGAGGGCACCGATGTCCTCGTGCTCTTTGGCAATAATTGGCATGCCGATCACCTGCGCTATGCTACCGACTTCGGCATCCAGGAGGGCCAGGGCATTGCCTTGGTGCGTGCCGACGGCACCACGACGCTTATCCTCGATGATCCGGCCGAGGCCGAGCGCGCCCGCGCGGAAGCCGCGATCAGCGAGATCGTCTATGCGCCCTCGCTGGTGAAGGAGGCGCGCCAGCTGCTGGCGCGCGAAGGCAACCGGCGTATCGGTGCCGCGCCCTTCCACCTTCTGCCCTACGGCCTGCTACACGGCGAAAAGGATTTGCGCGTCGCTGATGGCACCAAGGTCATCGAACGCCTGCTGATGACCAAGCTCGAAGTAGAGATGGACGCGGTGCGTCGCGCCGCCAAACTCGCCGACGAGGGCTATGCCATCTTCCGCGACGCTGCCCGCCCCGGCCGCAAGGATTACGAACTCATCGCCGAGATCGAGACCTTTTTCCGCGCCAAGGGCGTGCCGGAGAATTTCATGATCATCGGCGTCGGTGGCCAGGAAGTACGCGGCATGGCGCCCCCCGGCGGCAAGGTGTTGAAGCAGGGCGACATGGTGACGACAGAACTCACCCCCTGCGTCGACGGCTATTACGCGCAGATCTGCCGCACGCTCGTCGTTGGTGAAGCCAATGAAGCGCAGAAGCAGGCCTTCGCCGTTTATCTCGAAGCGATGGAAGCTGGCATAGCCACTGTTGCCGCTGGCATCACCGCCGCGCAAGTCGCCAAGGCCGAGAACGATGTCTTCCGCAAATACGGCCTCGGCGATTATGTCACCAGCGAATATACGCGCGTGCGCGGCCACGGCATGGGCCTGTTTCCCGACCAGAAGCCGCATATTCTCGAAGACGTGCAGATTCCGCTGGAAACGGGCATGACGATCATCGTCCACCCCAACACCTATCATCCCGCGGTCGGCTATTTCGTCCTCGGCGATTCCCTGATCGTGCGCGACCAGGGCCACGAACTCCTGTGCGGCACGCCGCGCCAGCTTTTCTCCGTACATTGAGGACAATATGCGTCGCGGCCTAATGGCATGGGATGAACAGGAGCTGCCGCGCGCGGCGCTCGAAACACGCGTGGCGCTGCTACGGCAGGCCGTGCAGGCGATCAGCTGCGACGGCTTCGTCGCCTATACCAATATCGCCAAGGGCGCCGCCGTCGCCTGGCTCAGCGGCTTTCAGCCCTATTGGAACGAAGGCCTGTTCTATGTGCCAGCCAGCGGCACGCCACTGTTCGCCACTGCACTGTCGAAGCGCGTCGCCGAATGGATCAGCTCGGTCATGCCCATCGGCGAAGTGCAGACGACGCCGAAGCCGGCGCTGCTGATCGCGCAGCGCATTGCTGTAAGCGGTGGCAAGCGCATCGCCATTCTCGAGCTCGACGATTTTCCCGCCGGCCACGCCAAGACGTTCCTCGAGACGATCAAGGGCGTCGAGCTCGTCGACGGCACAGGCGCCTTCGCCTCGGCCCGCGCCCATGTCGATGCCGCTGAGCGCGGTCTCCTTGCCCATGCCGATCACCTCGCCAAGGCCGGGCTGGCGGCGATCGACGCGAAAGCCACGACAGCGCAGCAGGCGCTCGCGCCTTGCGACGAACACGCGCGCCTCGGCGGCGCCGAAGAATGTTTCGCCACCATCGCGCCCGACCTGCGGGTATCGGGCCGCTTCCAGCGCACCGATACGGTGGGCCCCTTGGGACAGAGCTTCGCCGTGCGCTCCTCGCTCGCCTACAAAGCCACCTGGGTGCGCCGCGCCCGCTCCTTCACCCAAGATGCCGGGCTCGCGCCGCGCTTCGCCGCCGCCGACGATCTGCTGGCGACATTCCGCGCCCCGGCGGAAGGCCCGCTTTCCCAGGCCATCGCCAGCCATTTCGCCGGGCCGGACCTGCACGTGGAAAGCTGGCTCGCCGAACAGACCGCCGGTAGCAGCCCGCTAACCGGCGTCGCTAGCTCGTTTGGCGCCCAAGAGAGCCGGCAAGAGGGCTGGCAGCGGCAGGCCCCGTTCGTCCTCAATGTCGAACTGTCGCTTGCTGGCCACCGCTGGCTCGGCGCCCGTCTCGTCGGTTAAAACGCTCGCGCACAACCTTATGGCGCTGCCTCTGGCCTCAAACGTTGGCTTGGCGTTATCATGGTGCCATAAGACCGGCCGGATAGGCCGACGGCGTCACGAGAGAAACGCATGCGGAGGTTTTGGCCAGGCATTCTTTCGCCATCCTGGCGCGCGCCACGACGGGCATGGCCCTATATTCTTATGTCCCTGATAATGCTGGGAACGACGTCGGTTGCGCACACCGACCCGTTCTACAAGGGCAAGACCATCACGCTCATTTCCGGCTTTGGAGCCGGCGGCGGCGTCGATGCCACAGCACGCATCATCCAGCGCCATCTCTGGCGATTCGTCCCAGGCTGGCCGGAAATTATCATCCAGAGCATGGAAGGGGCCGGTGGCATCATCGCCGCCAATTACCTCGACAAGCGGGTGCCGCCGGACGGACTGACCCTGGCTTTGCCGGGACGAAGCTGGTTCGTCGAGGGCATCGTCAAAAGCCCGGGCGTCACATTCGACCCTGCCCGCCTCACCTTCATCGGTTCGAGCGGCGTCGCCCCGGCCTTCCTGTTCGTGCGCACCGACAGCGGCATCAAGACCTTTGAAGATCTGAAGCGCAGTCCCAAGCCGCTGCCGCTGGCCGCCATCGCCGCCGGCACCTCCACCGCCATGGTGCCACGGCTTCTGGCACAGATCGGCGTGCCGGTGGAACCCGTCTTGGGCTATGGCTCGACGGCGCGCATGTTGATCGCGGTGGAATCAGGCGAGGCTGCTGGATTTTTCCTCACTGAAGATTCGGTGACGCGCCGCGCCGATCTACAGCGCAAGGGCGTCATCATTCCCCTGCTGCAAACCCGTCCGATCATCGCCGGCCTGCCGCTGCTGCAGGACGTGGTTCCGCAATCACACCAGGATCTGCTGGCGTTGACGATCGCGCTCGACAGTTTCGGCCTGATGCTGGTGGGCCCGCCTGGCATCCCCACAGAGCAAGTCACGAATCTACGCGAAGCCTTCATGGCCATGTCCGACGACCGGGAATTCCTCGGCGACATGGCCCGCGCCGATCTCTCCCCAGGCGAAGCGCTATCGGGCGAAATTCTCGAAGCCGATATGAAGGCGCTGGCCGCGAGCATCACGCCCGACCTCATCACCCGCTATCGCGATCTCGGCGGTCGCAAATAAACAGATTAGCTGCGCGCCAGCTTGTCGCCGAGGCCGACTTCCTCATAGCCGCCGCCGGTCTCGTCGGGCCAAGACACCGCGATCTTGAACGCCGGCCGCTCTTCGATCCGCTTGTACCAGCCATGAATGCGGGGCCGGCGCGAAGCCGACCAGAATTGATCGGCCCCCATCGCCCACAGGCGATACATGTAAGGCGCCACGGTGATATCCGCGAGCGTGAAGTGATCGCCGATGACCCAGGGACCGGGATCTAGCCGCGCCTCCAAGGCATCGAGAATACCCTCGATCGTCTTCCGCTCTTCGGCCAGCTCCGCTTCGTCGATCTCGCCACGCAACGCCCGGCCGTGCACATCCCGGTAAAACTTCACGGGTCGGCGCTCTACCTGCCTGGCAAGTTCTTCATCGCTCCAGCGATTGCGCAACTTCGGCAACAGATATTTGACCGCCGTCAGTTTGACGATGGCGCCAAAGCCGTCCTCGCATTTGCGAACGAATTCACGCATGCGCGCCGCAAGAAGCGGATCGCTCGGCACCAGTTGCGGCCCATCAAAAGCCGCGTCGATATATTCGTTGATGATCGTCGATTCGTGCACCGGCTGGCCGGCATGCACCAAGGTCGGCACCACGCCATCGGGATTGATGGCGAGATATTCCGGCTTCATCTGATCGAAGTTGAACAGGTCGACATAGCGACTTGTCCACGCCACGCCCTTCTCCTCAAGCGCCATCCGGCACCGCACCGAGCAGACGGAACTCCAAAAGTGATATAGCTCGATCATAGGCGGCCTCCCTGCTGCCTGGCGATATCTAGCTTTTGCCTTTGGGTTTCCGCCTCGCCGCCATATTGAGCGCCTCCACCAGGATGGAGAAGCCGATCGCCGCATAGACGAAGCCCTTCGGCACATGCATGCCGAACCCATCCGCCACCAGCACCATGCCGATCAGGATCAGGAACGATAAGGCCAGCATTTTGACGGTCGGATGTTTGTTGATGAAGGCCGAGACCGGCCCGTTGGCCACCAGCATCACCAAGACCGCGATGACGATCGCTGTTGCCATCACCCAGAAATTATCGACCATGCCAACGGCGGTGATGACGCTGTCGAGCGAGAAAACGATGTCGAGCACGACGATGGACAGGATCGCGCTGGTGAAAGTCGTGCGCACCACTGCCGCAGCGGACGCATCCTCATGTTTCCCCTCGATCTGCTCGTGGATTTCGATCGTGCCCTTGTAGAGCAGGAACAGACCGCCGCCGATCAAGATCAGGTCGCGCCAGGAAAACGCTTTGCCGAACACTTCAAACACCGGCGCCACCAGTCCGGCGATCCAGGCGATGGACGCGAGCAACCCGAGCCGCATGATCAGAGCGAGCGACAGGCCAAGACGTCGGGCGAAAGCCTGTTGATGCACCGGCAACCGATCGGCCGTGATCGACAGAAAAATCAAATTATCGATGCCGAGCACGATCTCCAGAGCGGTCAGCGTCAGGAGCGCCGCCCACATGGCGGGGTCGGAGAGCACGGCCATTCAAAGTCCTCCAGGCAGACGCTGCGATATGGCCGGCATCATGCCGGTTGCGATGGCATCTCCGCAACCGGCATTCACAGATTTAGATAGTTTAGATAATTTAGGCCGCCTTGGCTTTCTTGGCGTCCTGGATCGCCAGCCACACCCGATGGGGCGTCGCCGGCATGTCCATATGGCTGATGCCATATTCCTGGCGCAGCGCATCGACGATCGCGTTCATGATCGAGGTCAGCGACCCGGCGCAGCCGGCCTCGCCGCAGCCTTTCACGCCGAGCGGATTGGTCGTCGCCGGGATCGACGCGTCCTCATAGACAAACAGCGGCGCGATATCGGCGCGCGGCATGGCATAGTCCATGAACGAGCCGGTCACGAGCTGGCCCTCCTCCGTATAGACTGTCTGCTCGACAAGGCACTGCCCAGCGCCCTGCACGACACCGCCCTGCACCTGCCCTTCGACGATCATCGGATTCACCGTCACGCCGAAATCGCCGACCATGGAGTATTTGACAATCTGCACGACGCCGGTGTCAGGATCGATCTCGACTTCACAAATGTGACAGCCGTTCGGGTAGGTCGCCGGGCCCGACGAGCCGACATGGTCGATATCCAACGTTTTCGGCGCATCGCCCGGCAGTTTAACGCCCTCATTCAGCTTCTGCGCCATATCCATGATCGAGATCGAACGGTCGGTACCCGTAATCGAGAACTGGCCGGCCTTGAAATCGATATCGCTGACGCTCGCTTCGAGCAGATGCGAGGCCAGCGCCTTGCCGGTCTCTACGATCTTGGCGCTCGCTTCGACGATCGCTGTGCCCGAACACATCAGCGATTTCGAACCGCCCGTGCCACTGCCCATTTTCAACCGATCGGAATCGGTCTGCATCACCTTGATCTTCTCGAAAGGCACGCCGAGATTCTGCGCCAGCACTTGCGCGAAGGTGGTGATATGGCCCTGGCCGTGGTCGTGCGACCCCGTGAGCAAAGTCACCGATCCGTCCTTTTCGAAATGCACGCCGGCGAGTTCGCTCGTCGTCGGCGCCGTCACTTCAAGGAACTGGCCGATGCCACGGCCCCGGATCTTACCGCGCTTGGCCGACTCCTTGCGCCGCGCCGCAAAGCCCTTCCAGTCCGAAAGCGCCAAGGCTTTATCGAGAACGCCCGGGAAATCGCCGCTGTCGTAAACCGAGCCGGTTGGCGCCGTATAGGGAATCTGCTTCGGCTGAATGTGATTCTTGCGCCGCAATTTCACCGGGTCGATGCCCATTTCGGCGGCGGCATTATCGATCAGCCGCTCCATGTAATAATTGCCTTCCGGCCGCCCGGCGCCACGATAAGCGGTGACCGGCACCGTATTGGTGAAGACGCAGAGCGTGTTCACCTCGATCAGCGGCGTGCGGTAGCAAGAGTTCAGGTGCTTGGCGATGTTGAAGGTCGAGAACAGCGGCCCGATCATCGTCATATAGCCGCCAAGATCGCCAAAGCCCGTGGCGCGCACAGCAAGGAATGCTCCATCCTTGTCGAGCGCCAGTTCGAGATCGAACTCCTGAGCGCGGCCGTGATGGTCAGAGAGGAAACTGTCCGAGCGCTTGTCGGTCCATTTCACCGGCCGGCCCAAAGCGCGCGCACCGTGCATGGCGCAGACATATTCGGGAAACATCGCGCCCTTCATGCCAAACGAGCCGCCGACATTGGTGGCGATGAAGCGCACTTTCTCCGGCGGCACCTTCATCATTTCGGCGGCGGAAGCGCGCGAGCCCATCACGCCCTGGGTCGGGGCGTAGAGGGTGAACTTCTCATTCTTGCTGTCATAGTCGGCGACGCAGGCGCGCGGCTCCATCGCATTGATGACGATGCGGCTGTCGATCAGGCTCATCTTGGTGACGTGAGCGGCTTTGGCGAAAGCCGCCGCCACCTTGGCGGCATCACCATAGGCATAGTCGAAGGCGACATTGCTCGGCGCTTCGTCATAGATTTGCGGCGCGCCCGGCTTCACCGCGTCGCGCATTTCGATCACCGCCGGCAATGTCTCGATATCGACGACGATCGCCTCCGCCGCGTCCTGCGCCTGCACCGCCGTCTCGGCGATGACGCAGGCAACCGGGTCGCCGACGAAGCGCACCTTGTCGGTCGGCAGCGCATAGCGCTGCGGCTTGATCATTTCCGTGCCCGGACGTCCCTGCATGTTGACGCGATAGGGCATCGGCGCGTAGCCGGCCTTCATCAGGTCTTCGCCGGTGTAGATCGCCAGCACGCCCGGCATGTCCTTGGCGGCGGAAATATCGATGCCTTTGATCAGGCCATGGGCCTCGTTCGAGCGCACCATGGCACAATAGGCTTGGCCCTTGAGATTGATGTCGTCCGTATATTGCCCCTCACCGCGCACCAACCGGGGGTCTTCAGCCCTCTTTACCGCCTGGCCGACGCCGAATTTCATCGTCGCCAGAGCTTCTTCATCGACACGGACGTTCATGGGGGACACAATCCTCGAACATAATCTGGGAAATCGGGCTATCACGGCCCTTTAAGCGCGCCGATAAAACCCCGCCATCGGCCATTCCGCAACCCCCTAAACCGCATGGCCGCCCCCTAAAACCACGCGTTTGCGCCCCTTTCGCCGCGAAACCGTAGCTTGTATGAGTGCAGCAACACCCCGGTTCCCGCTGGGAACGTCAGAGGAACATCATGAGTGCGACGCTATGAATGCAGCCGAGGGCTCCGCCTGCCGATTCGAACGCATCGCCTTTCTGTCCGCCGGCACCGCTGAAGCCGACGCAGCTCTGACGACGCTGGTGCCCCGCTATGGCAACAGCGATCCCGGCAACGCCGATGTCATCGTAGCGCTCGGCGGCGACGGCATGATGCTGCAGACCCTGCACCGTTTCATGGATTCGCCGAAGCCGATCTACGGCATGAATCGCGGCTCCGTCGGCTTTCTCATGAACGAATTTCAAGACGGAAACCTGCGCGAGCGCCTGGCCAATGCCCATGCCAGCACCATTCATCCGCTGGTCATGCGGGCGACGACGTCAACGGGAGAAACGGCGACCGCGCGCGCCATCAACGAAGTGTCGTTGCTGCGCCAATCCTATCAGGCGGCGAAATTGCGCCTGTCGGTCGATGGCAAGGAACGGCTGGCGGAGCTCGTCGCCGACGGCGTGCTGGTCGCCACGCCCGCTGGCTCCACCGCCTATAATCTGTCCGCCAACGGCCCAATCCTGCCGCTCGACACCAATCTGATGGCGCTGACGCCGATCTCCGCCTTCCGGCCGCGGCGCTGGCGCGGCGCGCTGCTGCCCGACCGGGCTGAGGTGACAGTTGAAATTCTGGAAGCCGACAAGCGCCCCGTCGCCGCCGTCGCCGACCATTTCGAGATTCGTAACGTGACGCGGGTCGAAATCGCCATGGATCACGCCACCGGCGTCGTCATTTTGCACGACCCCGGCCATTCCTTGGCCGAGCGCATTCTGCGCGAACAGTTCGGTTCCTGAGCACAAGCGATTGTGAAAAGCCGATCGCCTAACGCTTGGGGAGGGCGCTCGCCAAAGGGCACTTCACCCCTTATATACCAGTCATGATCCGTACTTTAGCCATAGCCCTGTTGCTCGCTTTCGCGCCCGCGCCCCTACTGGCGGCCGATGCCGAACTGATCATGTTCGAGCAGCCGGGCTGCCCATTCTGCGCCAAGTGGAACCGTGAGATCGCGCCGATCTATCCAAAGTCCGACATCGGCGCCAAAGCGCCGTTGCGGCGCGTCCAGATCAGCGACAAGAAATCTTATGGCGTCACCTTGAGCGGCGCGGTCATTTTCACGCCGACTTTCGTCATCTCGGTTGCTGGCCGCGAGACCGGACGGATCGAAGGCTATGCCAGCGACGAATTCTTCTGGGGCTTGTTGAGCCAACGCACCACCGATATTCCAGCCCCCACGACGCCAGCCTCGGAGCCGGCGCCGGCGGCAACGCCCGCTCCCGCCCCCACGGCCGCCGCGGGCACCTCGCCCTAGCGCTTTCCGTTTTGATGCTGCTAGTGATAGCGCATCGACAGCGCGGAGGGAGACAGGCGTGGCGGCAGCGAAGAATATCCTCTTCATCATGTGCGACCAGCTGCGCTGGGATTATCTATCCTGCTACGGCCACCCCAAGCTGCACACCCCCCATATCGATGCCCTGGCGGCGCGCGGCGTGCGTTTCACCCATTGCTGTGTGCAATCGCCGGTCTGCGGCCCCTCGCGCATGTCGACCTATACGGGCCGTTACGTGCAATCGCACGGCGCCTCGTGGAACGGCTTTCCGCTGCGCGTCGGCGAAATGACCATGGGCGATTATCTGCGCCCACTCGGCCTGCAGGCCGCCCTCATCGGCAAGACCCATATGACGCCCGACAAGGAGACCATGCAGCGCCTCGGCATCGATCCGCAATCGATCATCGGCGTGCGCACCGCCGAATGCGGCTTCGATCCTTATGAACGCGATGACGGCCTTTGGGCCGTTGGCCCCGATGGCGCCTATGACGAGCGCGTGTCGCGCTACAATCAATATCTCAACCAGAAGGGCTATGGCGGCGACAATCCCTGGCATGACTATGCCAATGCCGGCGAAAATCCCGATGGGACCTTGGCGTCTGGTTGGGCGATGCGCCATGCTCGCAAGCCAGCGCGCGTCGAGGAGCCCGATTCCGAAACGCCCTATATGGTCGGCCGCGCCATGGACTTCATCACCGAGGCCGGCGACGCATCCTGGTGCTTGCATCTGTCATTCATCAAACCACATTGGCCCTATATCGCGCCGGCGCCCTATAACGACATGTACGGCAAGAATGACATCATCCCCGTGGTGCGCGCCGACAGCGAGAAGGACAACGCCCAGCCGGTCTATCGCGAGTTCATGCAGCACCGCGTCTCGCAGACCTTTTCGCGCGACGACGTGCGCGAGGAGATCATCCCGGTCTATATGGGACTCATCAAACAGATCGACGATCAGATGGGCCGGCTCTTTGCTTTTCTTGAGCAACGTGGCCTGATGGACAACACCATGATTGTCCTGACCTCTGACCACGGCGATTACCTCGGCGATCACTGGCTGGGCGAAAAGGATCTCTTCCACGACCCAAGCGTCCGTGTGCCGCTGATCATCTACGATCCCTCCCCCACAGCCGCAGCCACGCGCGGCACCGCCTGTCCGGCCCTGGTCGAGGCTATCGACCTCCTGCCGACCTTCATCGATGCCGTCGGCGGCAAGGCTATGGATCACGCCCAGCGGCTCGAAGGCCGCTCGCTGCTGCCATTCCTGCACGGTGCACAGCCGGAAACATGGCGCGAATTCACCATCAGCGAATATGATTATTCGATGACCCAGGCGGCCCAGCGGCTTGGCGTGGCTTTCAAGGACACATCGCTGTTCATGATCGCCGACGCGCGCTGGAAGCTGATGCACGCGCCAGGCTTCCGCCCGATGCTGTTCGACCGAGAGAACGATCCGCAGGAGTTGAACGATCTCGGCGCTGATCCCGCTTATGAAAGCGAGCGCCAGCGCCTGATGGCGGCGCTGCATGAATGGGGTTTGCGCATCTCGCAGCGCGTCACCGTGTCCGAGAGCCGCGTCAACGCCGCCCGCAGCCGGTCCATGCGCCGGGGCATTCTCATCGGCGTGTGGGACGAGAGCGAAATCCCAGAAGAACTCTGGTCCGCCTATCGCGGGAAGAACTGACGCGCGAAAAGCGCGTCAGCCTATCTGGACCTTACGCCTTGGCCATCTCAGGATCATGCAGATGGCACTCGATGATCTCTTCGCCATTGACCTGCGTGCGCGGCACCAACGACGAACATTTATCCATGGCATCGATGCAACGCGGATGGAAACGACAGCCGGTGGGCGGATTCAGCGGATCGGGGAAGCCACGACCCAGATGAATGTCCGGCAGGCCGAGGCCCGGCTCCGGCGTCAGGATCGATTTCATCAACGCCCGCGTATAGGGATGACGCGGTGCATTCATCACTTGCGCTGTCGGGCCGGCTTCGACGATGCGGCCAAGGTACATCACCGCCACATAGTCAGACATATATTCGACGACGGAGAGATCGTGGCTGATGAACAGATAGGTCAGATTCATCTGCTCGCGCAGGGATTGCAGCAGATTGAGAATCTGCGCCTGCACCGACACGTCGAGCGCCGATGTCGGCTCGTCGCAGATGATGATTTCCGGCTTGATGATGAGCGCGCGGGCGATCGCCACGCGCTGGCGCTGGCCGCCCGAGAGCTGGCTCGGGTAGGAATGGATCAACCGGCGGGCCAGACCCACCCGCTCCATCATCGCTTCGACCTCGGCGACCTGCTCCTTGCCGGTGCCGATGTTATGGATCAACAGCGGATCGCGGATGATTTCGCCGATGGTCTTGCGCGGATTGAGCGACGAATAGGGATCCTGGAACACCGGCTGGACACGGCGCGCGAAGACCTTGCGATCGACATTGGTGAGTGGTTCGCCACCGACGAAAATCTCGCCCGAGGACGGCGGTTGCAGGCCGAGCATCATGCGGCTCAAAGTCGTCTTGCCGCAGCCCGATTCACCGACGATCGCCAACACCTCGCCGCGCCGCAGCGACAGCGACACGCCATCGACCGCGCGCAGTGGCTGGCCGCCGGAAAGCCACTTGCGACCGATATGGAACACTTTGCTCAGATCGCGGGTTTCGAACGCCAAGGGCTCCGTCGCCGTCACCGCCTGGGGGCTTTCCTTCATCGCCAGCGCGCTCATGCGGCACTCCCAAGGGACACGGAACGGGGGCTGCTCGTCGCATTCGGATCGAGCAGACAGCGATAAAGATGATCGTCCTGCGCCGGGCGCAGATCAATCTGTCCTTCGTGACAGGCCGGCATCTGCAACGAGCACCTGTTGCGGAAGCTGCAGCCCCGCTGATTGCCGACCAGCGACGGCACGATGCCTGGAATGGAGCCAAGACGCCCGTTCGCCGCCACCTGGCCGCGCTTGGGCATGCAATCAAGAAGGCCGCGCGTATAGGGATGAGCCGGGTTGTGGAACACCTGCTCGGCGCTGCCCTGCTCCACCACCCGTCCGGCATACATCACCGCGACCTGATCGGCCGTGCGGGCGACGACGCCAAGATTGTGGGTGATGAGGATCATCGCCATGTTGAACTCTTCCTGCAGGCCCCGCAGCAATTGCAGGATCTGCACCTGCACCGTCACGTCGAGCGCTGTTGTCGGCTCGTCGGCGATGATCAAGGCCGGTTCGCACATCAGCATCATGGCGATCATCATGCGCTGGCGCAGGCCGCCGGAAAGCTGATGCGGATATTGCCCCAGGCGCTGCCCGGAATTGATGATGCCGACGCGGCCGAGCAGATATTCGGCCCGCTCGCGCGCCATCTTCCGCGACGCACCTTTATGGTGGCGCAGATAGACCTCTTCAAGCTGATCGCCAATCGTATAAACCGGATTGAGCGAGGTCATCGGATCCTGGAAGATCATGCCCATGCGATAGCCGCGCAGGCGCGCCATCTGGCGCTCGCTGATCTTCGCCAGATCGTGGCCTTCGAAAGCGATATTGCGCGCCGTCAGGGTGGCGAAGCGCGGCAGCAGCCGCATCAGCGCCAGCGACGTGATGGTCTTGCCACAGCCAGACTCGCCCACCAGGCAAAGCGTTTCCTTCGGCCTGACCGAGAAGCTGACATCCGTCACCGCATGCAGCTTACCCGCCGGCACGGCGATATCGACATTCATGCCGTCGACGATGAGGACCGGTGCGTCGTTGGAAGAAGATAATCCGCTCATCTCCCGCTTACCCCCGACCTTCAGGCGACGTGATGTCGCGGATGCCGTCGCCGGCCATATTGATGGCGATCACCAAGAGGAAGATGGCGGCGCCAGGAACCATGATCAGATAAGGCTTGAAGAACATCACGGCCCGGCCTTCCGATACCATCAGGCCCCAGGACGGGGTCGGCGGGCGAATGCCAAGACCGAGGAACGACAAAGCCGCTTCGACCAGAATGATCAGCGCCATATCGAGGCTGGCGATGATGATGACCTGGTTCATCAGATTGGGCAGAATTTCGCGCCACAGAATGCGGTTGTGCGAGGCACCCGCGGCCTTCGACGACATGATGAACTCGCGCTCACGCATCTGTTGCGTCATCGAGCGCGTCACCACGGCATATCGATCCCATGTAAGGAAGCCGAGCAGAATGATCAGCGCCATGATCGAGCCGCCGGAGATCGACGACACCGACAGGGCGACCAGAATGACCGGCAATGCCAGTTTCACATTGATCAGATAAACGACGAAGGCATCGACCTTGCCGCCGAAATAGCCACCAAGGATGCCGAGCGCCGTGCCGATGATGCCGGCGATCACCGCTGCGGTGAAACCGATCATGAGCGAGATACGCGCGCCATAGATCAGGCGGCTCAACACATCGCGACCAAGCGCATCGGTCCCGAAAATATTCTCCCAGGATCCTTTGGCGCTCCACACCGGGTCGATGAGACGCCGGCCCAGATCCTGCGCATAGGGATCATAAGGCGCGATCAGCGGTGCGAATATCGCCGCCAAGACGATCACGGTGATGATCGTCATACCGATGATGAAGCCGATATGGCCTTTGGCGCGTTTGCGCATCAGGGCTTTCGGCGACGGAGCGAGCGTATCGAACTCGTCGCTCCGGCCTGCCGGAGCGACGCCGCCCACTGCTGTGCTGGTCACGATTGTAGACATCTTTATTGCCTATCTCAGTTGCGACTATCTCAATTGTACGCGCGGATCGAGCTTCGCGTTGATGAGGTCGGACAGAAGGGTCAGCACGATATAGGCGCATGACAGGAAGACGAGGATCGACTGCACGACCGGGAAATCGACCCGCACGATCGATTGGAAGGCCAGATAGCCAATCCCGTTCAATGCAAAGATCGATTCGACGATGACCGATCCGCCGAGCAGGAAGCCCAGCTGCACCGCCGCCAACGAAACCACCGGCAGAATCGCGTTACGCAGCGCGTGTTTGAACAGCACCTTGAATGGCGACAGTCCCTTGGCACGCGCGGTGCGCACATAGTCCGACGACAGAACTTCCATCATGCCGGCACGCGTCAGGCGCATGGTCGAGGGCATGATGGAAACAGCCAGCGTCACCACGGGCAAGATAAAGTGCGCGATCGACCCGGATCCCGACACCGGCACCCAGCGCAACTGGACGGCGAAGACGAGGATGAAGATCAGCGCCAACCAGAAATTGGGCGTCGCCTGTCCGGCCACGGAAAAGATCAGAGCCGCGCGGTCCCACCAGGTATTGGCCTTCACCGCCGCCAGAACACCGAGCGGAACAGCGACCACCAGCGCCAGAAGCAGCGCCGAAATGGCGAGTCCGCCAGTGACGCCGATACGGTCCATGATCAGCTCGGACACCGGTTCGCTCGTGAAAAGCGAACGACCGAGATCGCCATGCAGCGCGCTCGTCACCCAGTCGAGATATTGAATGTAGAAGGGCCGATCGAGGCCATAATTGATGGCGATCCGGGCGATGTCCTCCGGCGAAGCGTTTTCGCCAGCCAGCACCGAGGCGAGATCCCCGGAAAGGCGCAGAAGACTGAAGCCGATGATCGACACTGTGATCGCCACGCAAAGCGCGATGATCAGTCGCTTTACTAAAAATCTGAGCATGGGCGGCCGCTCCTGTCCCTTATCATGCGGTCGTTTCCTTCGGTGCAGGCGTCCCAGACGAGAGCGCCGCTTTTGTTTCTTGAATTTATTTTGAGAGGCTTGAACTCAAATTAGAGCAATTGCAGACTGCCGTCACGGCATCAGCGCGTGGCAGCAACGCATCGCCCACAACGATGAGCCAGCAAAGATCGGTTTGAGACGATGACCGTCCCTTCCCCACATGATGATGCGCCATCTCGTCCCTCCCTCGACAGCAAACCCAAACGCCGGTGGCGTGACCTTCCCCGAGGCACCGTCACCAGTCAGCTTGCACGTCCACCTTGCCCGCTTGTTCCGAATGGGCTAGGTTATGAGCTAATGATTATCTAGTTAGCCTAGTTTGCAAGGCCAGGCAAGGGAGGTCCGTTGAGGTGAAGTCACACTCGACAGTACACTCCGGCACCAGCAGACACGCTGACTAGGAGGCCCGTAGAACCATGACCGTACCTTTTCCTATTCAGTCGGATGATCGGCCAAGCTACGGCTCGGGGAGCTGGCTGCAGGTGCGCGCCTCCACCGCATCGGCGGAAATCGTCAGTCAAATCAGGCAGCGATTGTTCGACGGCTTGTTGAAGCCCGGCGACTTTCTGGGCACCGAGAGCAGCCTCAGCCAGGAATTCGGCGTCAGCCGCATCACCTTGCGCGATGCGCTGCGCATCCTCGAAGCCAACGGCATTGTCTACGTCAAAGTCGGCAAATCCGGTGGCGTCCGCGTCTCCGAGCCCAATCCGGAACGATTCGCCGATGCCCTCGCCGTGCAGTTGATGCTGGCCGGCATCACGGAGAAAGAAGTGTTCGACGCACAGATGGGCGCCGAGATGCGCGCCGCCGAACTCGCCGCCGAGAATGCCAGCGCCGAAGATCTGGCCGCGCTCGACGCCCAGATCGAACGCTGCGCCGCAGCCGTTGGCGATCAGGAAGGCTTCGCGCGTCAAAGCCTGAACTTTCATCTGGAGTTGATCAAGGCTTCGCACAATCGCGCCCTGCTGGCGCAATTCCATGCGCTGCGACACGTCTCGTCGAAGGCGATCCTGCGCAGCAATACGCCAGCCCGAGCGCAGAATGTTCTGGAGCGGCACAAAAAGACGCTGGCCGCTGTTCGCGCCCGCGATGCAGTCAGCGCGGCCGCCGGCATTCGCGAACATTTCCGGCAGGTCATCGAAGCCCTTCTTGCCCGAGCGCGCAAAACAAGCGAACCGTCGCCATGACAGCGATCGGTTGATCCCTGCCTAAGCCTGCAAAACACTAAATAACTTGTGGAGAACGCCCCATGCTTAGTGAAGCGAAAAACAAACAAATTTCCCAGGTCGGCCCTGGTACCCAGATGGGGGATTACCTGCGCCGCTATTGGCATCCGTTTGCGCCGGCGGCCAGCCTCGACAAAGAGCCGGTCAAGGCGATCCGCCTGCTGGGCGAAGACCTGACGCTCTATAAAGACAAGTCGGGCACCTACGGCCTGGTTGATCGCCACTGTCCGCACCGGCACGCCGACCTTTCCTATGGCTATGTCGAAGAGCAGGGCATCCGCTGCAATTATCACGGCTGGCTGATGAGCGAGACCGGCCAGGTGCTGGAACAGCCCTACGACGACACCGCCAATCCCAACAACCGCATGAAGGAACGCTGCAAGATCAAAGCGTATCCGGTGCGCGAAGTGGCCGGCCTGCTCTTCGCCTATATGGGTCCGGCGCCGGTGCCCGAACTGCCCATCTGGGAACCCTTCACCTGGAACCAGGGCTTTATCGAAATCGTCACCGCCGACATTCCGTGCAACTGGTTCCAGTGCCAGGAAAACTCCTGCGATCCCGTGCATTTCGAATGGATGCACGACAACTGGAGCCTGCGTCAGCGCGGTGAAACCGGCCCCTATGCGCCCAAACATCTGAAAGTGGCGTTCGACGAATTCGACTACGGCTTCACCTATCGCCGTCAGCGCGTCGGCCAGGGCGAGGACCATCCGATGTGGCAGACCGGCCGCGTCGCATTATGGCCGAATGGCTTCTATCTGGGCAGCCACTTCGAATGGCGCGTGCCAGTGGACGACGAGAACACGCTCTCGCTCTCCTGGTTCTACACCAAGCTGCCGCTTGAAAGCCTGAACCGGCCGCTGCCGGAGATTCATGCCTGGCATGGTCCGATCAAGCAGGAAGATGGCCGCTGGATTTCCAGCCACATCATCAACCAGGACATCATCGCCTGGGTCGGCCAGGGTGTGCTGTCGGATCGCACCAAGGAAAACCTCGGCGCCAGCGACCGTGGCATCGCCATGATCCGCAATCGCTTCTTTGAAGAACTCGATTCGGTGGCCGCCGGCAATGACGCCAAGGGCACGATCCGCGATCCGGAAAAGGCCAAAAGCGTACCGCTGCCGATCGCCGAACCGGAACTGTTCAAGCACATCGTGCCGCGTGCCGAATGGGCGTCCAACGGCTACCTGAAGCGCCGGCTGAAATCATTCCTCTGGCACTATGGCCAGCCGCCGGAAGTCATGAACGCCTTCCGCGCAGCGGTCGGCCTCGACGAAAACGGTCAGCCCTTCAAGGGCTGACCGGCAACCACTGGAGGGAGAGAACACATGGCGAAGATTAAACTTGCGATGGCCACCACCCACGGCCCGCAATTGCACACGACCGCCGAGCAATGGGTGCTGCGCCTGCCGGCCGATAAAAAGAACTCGCATCCCTATCGCGACGGCGTCTATTCCTTCGACCAGCTTGTCGACCTGCGCAAGGACGAGAAGCTGGACGAGAAGTCCACCATGGACAACATGAAGAAGGCGCATGAGCGCTGCCATGTCGCTATGGAAAAGCTCGCCGATAAGTGGGAAGAAAAAGGCTGCGACGTCGCCATCATTTTCGGCAACGATCAGCACGAGATTTATGGCGACGAGCTGAACCCGCCCTTCATGATCTACTACGGCGCCAAGATCGCTAACTTCCCGCATACGGAAGAGCATCTGAACCGCATGCCGCCGGGCATCAAGGAAAGCTCACCCGGCCACACCACGCCGACCTATGTCGAATATGATGGCATGCCCGACCTCGGCGAGCACATCATCCGCACCTTGAGCGAGCATGAATTCGACATCACCGCCTCGAAGTCCTTGCCGAAGGGCAGCAAAGGCACGTCGCCGGTGAGCCACGCCTTCGGTCATATCTATCGCCAGGTGATGCGCGACAACGTGGTGCCGAACCTGCCAATCTACCAGAACACTTTCTTTCCGCCGAACCAGCCCTCCGCCAAGCGCGCCTATGAATTCGGCAGAATGGTGAAGAAGGCGGTGGACAGCTACAAGACCGACAAGAAGATCGGCGTGTTCGCCTCCGGCGGCATGACCCACTTCACCATCGACGAAGAGTTCGACCAGCGTTTCATCAAGGCTTTGCAGGAACGCGACAAAGAGTGGCTGACCTCGATCCCGCTCAAGACGCTTCAGGCCGGCACGTCGGAACTGAAATCGTGGATCACGCTCGCCGGCTTCCTCGAAGACGAGAAGGTCTCGATGCACAAGATCGACTATGTCCCCTGCTATCGCTCTGCCGCCGGCACCGGCACGGCGCAGGGCTTCTTCTGGTGGGACATCCACTGAGGCGTTAGACTATTAGGGACTGCCATTCCGAAGGGCGCCGGTTCATTCCGGCGCCCTTTGCATATCGAAAGATCAATGCCCTTCGGGCACAGGCACGAACAGATCATCCACCACAGGCCGTTCGCCGATCAGATATTGATCGTGCATATAGGTGACGAGCGCCTCCAGGGTTTCCCGATTGGCAGCGACGCCATAAGGCCAGGGATCGCCGCCGAACACCTCATCGATCTCGTCAAGATCGGCTGCCATCCACGGTAGCATGTAGCGCAACGCCGCCAGCGATTTCATCTTGGCGAGCGACAGGTTCTTGGCCTGGCAGAAAGCCTTGTAAAGGCTCGAAGCCACGAAAGGGTATTGTTCATAGGTGCTGCGGCGCAGTGCGATCAGATGCATGACCGGAAAGATGCGCGTGCGCCTATAATAATCTTTTTCGACCTCTTTGAAGTCAGGAAACAGCCGCCGCACGCCGGCACCTGATTTCAACGCCATGGGCAGACTCGTGCCGATGATCGCATCGATCTCATGGGCTTCAAGAAGATCGCCGAGCGTGCGGCCGCTGCTGTTGATCTCGATCGGCACGGGTTTGACCAGCGGCATGATCGAGGGCGCGCCATGCCTACCCGTCAGATTGATCGCGCCCTGCACCCAGTTGAGCTTCGACAGATCGACGCCATAGTCGTGCTGCAGGAAACCTTTGATGTAGAGCGCCGCCGTCATCGTATAGAGCGGCACACCGATCCGCTTGCCTTCCAGATCCTTCGGCTTGTCGATGCCAGCCTTGCTGTTCACCGTCACCAATCCATGGCGAAACATGCGCGAGGCGAATACCGGCAAGGCGACATAGTCGCATTTGCCGGCGACCGTGCGGGCGACGAATTCCGAACAGGACATTTCCGCCACATCAAACTCGCTGCGTGCCCCTAGGCGATCGAAAATTTCACGCGGCGAGTCGATGGCGATGTAATTGAGATCGATCCCCTCCGGCCGCACGTCACCCGTATAGAGAGGCAGCATCCGGTCATAGAGGCCGCAGGCAAAGCTCAGGTTCAATTTGCTCATGACGTATCTGATGGTCCTTAGCGCAGAACGCCCGCACGTTGCCGTGCGGGCGCTGATCTTTTGATCGAAGCAGAAGGCGCAAGCCTAAGACCTTAAGCCTCTTGCAGCGCTTTCCACACCGCCTGCGGCGTCATCGGCATCACCAATGGCAAGGGCTTCTTGGCGCCAATGGCGTTTTCGATGGCGTTGACGATGGTCGGCGTCGCGCCTGTCGTGCCGGCTTCGCCGACGCCCTTGGCGCCCACCTGATTGGTGGTGCAACGGGTCGGATTGTGCAGCACCTTGATGTTCGGCACCGTGTCGGCGCGCGGCATCATATAATCCATGAAGGAGCCCGCGAGCAGCTGGCCGTTCGAGGGATCGTAGCGGGTATATTCGCCCAGCGCCTGGCCGATGCCTTGCACCACACCGCCTTCGATCTGGCCTTCGACGATCGTCTGGTTGAGCATGACGCCGCAATCGCTGACCGCCGTATAACGCACGATCTCGACCTCACCGGTATCAGGGTCAACCTCGACTTCCGCCACATGACAACCATTGGGGAAGGACGGCCCCGTATGCGCGATCTCGTTGGTATCGAGATTCTCATCGATCGTGCCTTGGCGCTTCATCTCCTTGGCATGTTCGGCCACTTCGAACAGGGTCACCCGCCGCCCGGTCTTGGCGATCTCGAACACGCCCTGACGATACTGCACTTCCGTATCGCCAGCCTGCAGCACGGTCTTGGCCACCGCCTGAGCCTTCACCAGCACTTTGTCGGCGGTCTGCGCCACGGCGCTGCCAACCAGCATGGCCGAACGCGAGGCGACCGCGCCGAAGCCCGGCACATCGCGATGAGAATCGCCGAAGGTCACGGTGACGTCGTCGTCCGCCAGACCCAGCTGATCGGCGACCAACTCCCTGAACACGGTCACATGGCCCTGGCCCTGCGGCACCGGCCCGATGCTGAGCACGGCTTTGCCGTTCTCGAAGGTGATGCGCGCCGGCTCTTCATAGTGACCGCCGGAAATTTCCAGATAGCAGCCGATGCCAACGCCGCGCAGCTTACCACGCACTTTCGATTCTTTCTTGCGCGCCGCAAAACCCTTGTAGTCGGCGGCCTCCAAGGCCTTCTCGAAAGCGGCGGGGAAATCACCGCTGTCATATTTGGAGCCGACCGAGGATTGATAAGGCAGGCGCTCCGGCTTGATGAAATTGCGCCGGCGCAATTCGGCCGAGTCGATATTGAGTTCGCGCGCCGCCGCTTCAATGGCGCGCTCCAGAAGATAGTTGGCTTCCGGCCGGCCGGCGCCGCGATACGGGCCGGTTGGAACCGTATTGGTCAGATAGACCGCCGACTCCACCGAGATATTCGGAATGTCGTAGACGCTCGGCAAGCAGCCGGAGATGTGCAGGGTCGGCACCAGAACCGCGACGCCTGTCAGATAGGCGCCTGTGTTCATCGCGCCTTTGAGACGTAGGCCGAGGAACTTGCCGCGCGGGCTCAACGCCAGTTCGACATGCCAGAACTGATCGCGCGCATGATTGTCGGAGAGGAAGGATTCAGCCCGCGTCGATGTCCAATGCACCGGCTTGCCGAGTTTGCGCGCTGCCGCAAGCAGTGCCGGATATTCGGCATAGGTCGAGGCCTTCATGCCAAAGCCGCCGCCGACATCCTTGCTCAGGACGCGGACTTTCGGCACGTCGACCTTCATGGTCATCGCGACCTGGAAGGCGATGCCGGCCCCGCCCTGGGTGCCCGTCCACATCGTATATTGGCCGGACTTGGCATCGTAGGTGCCGGTCGCCGCACGCGGCTCCATCGAGACGGCGCAGATGCGCTGGTTGGCGACATCGACCTTCACCACATGGGCGGCCGTTTTGAAAATGTCGTCGAGCGCCTTCTTCTTGGCGCCATCGGGATCGGCCGGCGCCGCCCACTCAAAAGCGACATTGCCTTTCGCTTCCGGGAACAATTGCGTCGCGCCGGACTTGGCTTGGTCGAGCGTGACCACCGCCGACAGCGCCTCGTAGTCGACCGTGACGAGATCAGCCGCGTCGAACGCCGCCGCTTCCGACTTGGCGACCACCATGGCGACGAGTTCGCCGGCATGCATCACTTTGTCTTTGGCCAGAACCGGACGGAACGGGCTGATTGGCATGGCGCCGCCCTTACCCGGAAACGGAATCGAACCGGTAACACTGCCGAGGCCCAGATCCTCGAAATCCGCTGCCGTATAAACGGCGAGCACATCGCGCGCTGCCTTGGCGGCGCTGGTGTCGACCCCCTTGATCTTGGCGTGAGCGTGCGGCGAACGCACGAAGGCCGCGAAAACCACCCGTTCAGGACGCATATCGTCCGTGTACTGGCCTTCACCACGCAGCAGCGGGCCATCTTCAACGCGCCCCGCCCACTTCCTCATCGAACGATCGCTCACGCTTCTCTCCTCCAGGGCCGCAGGCCATATGCCTGACTTCCTGCCTGATTATCCGGCGCAATCTCCCCGGCTGCCCGGCCCAAGTCAATTGCAACCCCGGCAAGGACATCTGAAAGCCAGAGAAGTCAGGGGATTAAGGCGCGCTTTGCTCGGAAGATGACGAATGTTAGCGTCGGCAAACAGCGACGCCCACGCCAGCCCACCAAGGGGGTTCATGCTGATCGGCCGCCTTGCCTGTCTCGCGCTTGTCGCCGCTCCCACCCTGTCCGCCTTTGCGCAAACCGAGCCCGCCGAAATGCCCCTTCCCGCTCTGCCCGAAATCCAATTTGCCGAAATCCTAGCGGCCTCTCGCGCCCATTACCAAGGCGACCGCTTCAGCTATATGGAAGCCGGCCCGGCCGACGCGCCAGTGCTGCTCTTGCTCCATGGGGTCGGCGCCAATTCCATGCATTGGCGCTTCCAGCTCGCCGGCCTGTCCGATCGCTACCGCGTCATCGCCTGGAACGCGCCGGGCTATTTCCTCACCGACGGCTTCGCCAAAGAGACGCCAAGCTGCCAAGACTTCGCCGATGCGGTGAGGGATTTTCTCGAGACGTTGAAGATCGACCGGGTCAACATCGCCGGCAATTCCTTCGGCACCCGCGTCGCCCAATGTTTCACTGTGCATTACCCGGATCGCGTCCTCAAACTGGCGATGACCGGAATGGGTATTGGTCCCACCGACATGGCTGAAGATACGAAAGCCAAAATCATCGCCACCCGTGAAGGGCAGATCGCCAACGGCGGCTACGGTTTCGGCGCCCGGGTCTCGGCCCTCGTCGGCCCCCATGCTTCGCCCGAGCTGATCGCCGAAGTGCAACGCGTGGTGCGCGCCACACGTCCTCAGGGCTTCATGCACGGAGCGAAACTGAGTCTTGCCAACGGCTATAGCCCGGCGGAGGTCGCCGCCAAGGCGCAAATGCCGGTTCTCTTCATCCAGGGCACGGAAGACCAGGTGAACCCCGGCAAAGACAATGCCGACATCCTGATCAAGCTTTTGAAAAACGGCCGGATGGAGAAGCTCGAGGGGATCGGACACCTGCCCGAGATCGAGGTGCCCGACACGGTCAATAAGCTGCTGCGCGAGTTTTTTGGCTGATTCCGCCGCAAGCCCCAAAAATAGCGAAATACGTCGCTGACCATTCAAATTATGGCCGGCGACGATTCTGCTTCGTCATCATCCCGCTGAATGTAACCAGGTATTAACCCTGACTGGGTCTTAACTCAGAGGGTTAATGCGACAGCCTGCGGGCAGCCCCCGCGAGCCCTAGTTTCGTCGGATTCCCGGCGCAGAAGCGGGGACTTCCCCGCAATGATTGAGGACGAACGAGATGAATCCTGCCGATTTGGCGTCGGGCGCCAGCGGCGTCCCGGTCGAAGTGACGCTGTGGGGAATGTTCTGGGGCGCACATTTTGTAGTCAAGGTTGTGATGCTCGGCCTGCTCGCCGCCTCGGTATGGAGCTGGGCGATCATCATCAACAAGACCATGCTGTTCGCCAGCACAGAAAAAGCCATGGATCGGTTCGAGGATTCGTTCTGGTCGGGCAATTCGCTGGAAGAACTGTATCAATCCCTGTCCGCGACCCCAACCACCGCCATGTCGACGCTCTTCGTCGCGGCCATGCGCGAATGGAAACGGTCGTTCACCAATGCTTCCTCCGCCTTCATGGGCTTGCAGGCGCGCATCGAGAAGGTGCTTGACGTCTCCATCGCCCGTGAGGTCGAAAAGCTCGAGTCGCAGCTTCTGGTCCTGGCCTCCGTCGCCTCCGCCGGCCCCTTCGTCGGCCTTTTCGGCACGGTTTGGGGCATCATGACCGCCTTCCGCTCCATCGCCGCCTCCAAGAACACCTCGCTCGCCGTTGTCGCCCCTGGCATCGCCGAAGCCCTGTTCGCCACGGCGATCGGCCTTTTCGCCGCCATCCCTGCCCTCATTTTCTACAACATGCTGCAAGGCCGCGTCGCCCGCGCCCAGGCCCGCATGGAAAGCTTCGCCGACGAATTTTCCTCCATCCTGTCGCGTCAGATCGATCACCACGTCGCTAGCGAACGCGAACGCGTCGCCTGAGGTCTGATCATGGGAATGTCCGTCGGAGCAGCAGGTCGAAAAGGTGGACGCAGGCGGCGCGGTGTGCCGCGCTACGGCGCCATGGCTGAAATCAATATGACGCCGTTCATCGACGTCATGCTCGTGCTGCTCATTATCTTCATGGTGGCAGCGCCTCTCCTGGCGACCGGCGTGCCCATCGATCTGCCGGAAACCAAGGCCGCCGCACTCAACATCGATCAGAAGCCTCTGGCTGTCGCTGTCGACGAAAAGGGCGCGATCTATCTGATGGATCAGCCCGTCACCATCGAAGAGCTGCCGGAGCGCCTCAAGGCTGCCGCGAAGGGCGGGTTTGATGAACGTATCTATGTGCGCGGCGCGCGCGCCGTGAACTACGGTCGCGTCGCCGAGGTCATGTCGCTGATCACGGCGGCCGGCTTCAAGAAAGTCGCTTTGGTGACCGAACAGGAGAAGAAGTAGCCGTGCCGCGGGCCTTTTCCGCCACCGACAGGAGCTGAACGGGTTTGGTGCTTTCGCGCAGAGAACCTGGGGTCATCGTCTCCGGCAGCGTCCATGGCGCTCTGCTGCTGGCGGCGCTTGTCTCGTTCTCAGGCCCTCCGAAATATACCGACGCGCAGGAAGCCATCGCCGTCGAAATGATCACCGATAATGATCTCAGTCAGATCATGAAGGGCGAGAAGACGGCGAAAGAGGTGAAACCCGCACCGCCGCGCGCCGACAAGGTTGACGACATCGTCCAGCCGACGCCCAAACCCGTCGAGCAGGAAGCCAAGATCGATATTCCGACGCCACCGCCGCCGCTCCGCCGCCTGCCCGATCCAGGCCAGGACGACACGCCGCCGGTGCCCGCGCCACCCCAACGCGCCGCAGCGCTCCCGCCGCCGCAGCCGGAACAGGCCAAGCCTGAACCGCCGACACCGCCCGTGCGCCCGCCCGAACCCAAGGCCGAAGTCAAACCGGAGCCGCCCAAGCCACCGGACGCGGAAGCGATCGAACCGCCAAAGCCCCCGGTGCGCCCCAAGATCGAGCCGCCGAAGAAGGCCGAAGCGCCGGCGCCTGAGCCGCCCAAACGCCCCGTGCCGCCCAAACCGCAGCCAGTCAAAACCGAGCCGAAGCCGGAGCAGAAACTGCAGCCGGATAAGATCGCCAGCCTGCTCAGCGAGCAGAAGGCCGAAGACGCGAAGAAGCCGCCAGCGCGCCCGCGCTCGGGCGATGAAAACGCGCCGCCGCAGCGCCGGCTCAATCCCGGCGAAATCTCGCAATTGCTGTCAAAGGACGACCCCGGCCAGCGCGCCGCCACCGGCCGCGAAGTCAGCCGCACCGCCTCGCTCGGCTCGCCGACGGCCAATGCGGCGCGCATGTCGCCAGCCATGTGGGACCAGTTCCTTGGCTTCCTCAAGGATAAGTATGACCAGTGCTGGGACAGCAAGCCGCCGAATTCCGAAACGCTCGGCTATCGCCCCAAGATCACCGTGCGCTTCTCCCGCGAAGGGGCGCTTGAAGCCGCCCCGCGCCTTGCTAATCCGTCGAACGACCCCGCCAAGCGCTCTTTGGCCGATAGCGCTCTACGCGCCGTCAACCACCCCAGCTGCAACCCGATGCGCATCCCGGCGCGCTTCGAGCCCTATTACGACCAGTGGAAGGAAATGCCGCTCAGTTTCGATCCTTCCGACTGAAGCGTCATGATGACTTCCAACCGATCCCATAAGTCCACATTGTCATTGATAGCTTGAACGCCAAGATTGAACGCCAAGCCCGAAACTCAAAGCCTGAAACGGAATTGACATTCGATGCATGATTTTCACCTTTCCCGCCGGCGCTTTACCGCCCTCGCCGCAGGTACCACCGCGCTCTCGGCTCTGCCGCTAGGCCACAGCGCCTTCGCCCAGGCACCCCGTGAAGTCGAAATCCGCGGCGGCCAGTTCCGCCCGGTATCGATCGCCGTCACCGACTTCCTTGGCGACGCCCAGCAGGGGCCGGCGTTGACTCAGGTGATGATCAACAATTTCCGCCGCTCGGTTTATCTCGCCCCGGTCGAGCAGCGCAGCTTCACCGAGAAGATCACCAATCCCGACCAAGCGCCGCAATGGGACGCCTGGCGCACCATCAACGCGCAATATGTCGTCACCGGCCGCACCGGGCGCGGTCCTGACGGGCGCATGCGCACCGAATTCCGGCTGTGGGACGTCACCAGCGGCCAGCAGGCGGCCGGCCAGCAATTCGTCACCGACCCGAACAACTCCCGCCGCGTCGCCCATATCATTTCAGACGCCATCTTCTCGCGCATCACCGGCGAGAAGGGTTTCTTCGACACCCGTATCGTCTTCGTCGACGAAACCGGCCCGAAGGAACGCCGCCGCAAGCGCCTCGCTGTCATGGACCAGGACGGTGCCAACGTGCGCTACCTGACCCGTGGCGACGATCTCGCCCTGACGCCGCGTTTTTCGCCCTCGTCGCAAGACGTCGCCTTCATGTCCTTTGGCAATGGCGATCCGAAAGTCACGCTGCTCAATGTCGAGACCAGCCAACGCGAAGTGGTCGGCAATTTCCCCGGCATGACCTTCTCGCCGCGCTTCTCCCCCGACGGGCAGAAGATCATCATGTCGCTCACCTCGGGCGCATCGACCAATATCTATGCGATGGACCTGCGTTCGCGCGCCACCACGCGCCTCACCGACACGAGCGGCATCGACACCTCGCCCTGCTATTCGCCGGACGGCAGCCAGATCGCCTTCGAGAGCGATCGCGGCGGCGGCCAGCAGATCTATGTGATGGGCGCCGGCGGCGGCAATGCCCGGCGCATCTCCTTCAGCCAGGGCGCGCGCTATTCGACGCCGGTATGGTCGCCGAAGGGCGATCTCATCGCCTTCACCCGCCAGCGCAGCGGCGCCTTCGGCATCGGCGTGATGCGCCCCGACGGTTCGGGCGAACGCATCATCACCGAGGGCTATCACAACGAAGGCCCGACCTTCGCGCCCAACGGCCTGTTCCTGATGTTCTTCCGCGACCCGGGCTCCGGCGCGAAGATTTACATGGCCGATGTCACCGGCCGTGGCGAATTCCCGGTGCCGACCCCGAGCTTCGCCTCCGACCCGTCCTGGGGCCCGTTGCTGAGCTAGAGCAAATCGCGTTTCGGTAGAAACGTGATTTTGCTGAGATCCTCTTACTTGGACGCGTCTTCATGGCGTTCGACGATTCCGTCGAGCTGCGAAACGCTAGAGTTCACAGCAGCCGTCTTCCTCTTGCAGCACAGCCATGCGGGTTTGCGCCCGCCGCTCGGCTTGTGCGCTCGAACATTCTCTGGCACAGCTGATTTTGTTCTCAGGGCGGGGTGAAAATCCCTACCGGCGGTATGCGGCTTGCGTCGCGAGCCCGCGAGCGCCTTCCCGGGTAAATCCCGTTTCGACCGAAACGCGATTTGCCCAGAAGGGTCAGCAGATCAGGTGCGAAACCTGAGCCGACGGTTACAGTCCGGATGAAAGAGAACGAGCGGGCGCTCCTTCACCGGGAGGATCGTATCCGCGCGTGATCGCCTTGGGTGACGTGTCGATCGTCAGGAAAGGAGATCATGTGACACACACCCGCTTTGCTTTTGTGAAAGCCAATTGGCACGCTGACATCGTTAGCCGTGCCCTGCAGGGATTTCTGGAACTCATTCCCTCGGATAAGGTCGATGTCTTCGACGTTCCCGGCGCTTTCGAGCTGCCGCTGGTGGCACGCGATCTGGCCCTCTCCGGCAAATACGCGGCAGTCGCCGCCGCTGCTCTCGTGGTCGATGGCGGCATCTACCGGCACGACTTCGTCGCGCAAGCGGTGGTGAACGGCCTCATGCGCGTCGGTCTTGATACCGGCGTCCCCATCCTCTCGGTGGCGCTGACGCCGCATCATTTCCACGACAGCGAACATCATCAACGCATCTTCTATGACCACTTTCTCGAAAAGGGTCGCGAAGCGGCGCGCGCCGCCCTGATGATCGTGGAAACGCGAAAAACTCTGGCAGCCTGAGGGCACGCCGCTCTCTACTCCACCCGCGTTGAAGCCGCATCGGTGAAATCGAGCATGACCAGATCGCCCGGCGCGAAAGCAGCCGAGCGATCACGATAACGAATGCGGTGGCGCTCATCACCGATCATGACGACGCAAAAGCCTTCCGCATCCGGACCACTGACGTGACACCCCGTCAGCTGGAGGCCGCTCTCCTGCCGCGCCAGGCCGAAAGCCCCTGCAGCATCGCCATCATAGACCACGCGCCCTTGCTCCAACCGCACCACGCGATCGGCGAGACGCAAGATTTCCGCAGTATCGTGGCTGACGAGAAACGTCGTCGTGCCGAAGCGATGATGCAGCCGTTTCAACTCGTCCTGGAGCTGCCGGCGCATATCCGGATCCAGTGCTGACAAAGGCTCATCGAGCATCAGAACCGACGGCTTGCGCGCCAGCGCCCGGATCAAGGCCAGGCGCTGCTTCTGCCCACCCGACAGCCGCGCCGGATAAGCCTCGGCCAGGCGTTCAAGTCCGACCAATTCGAGCAGAGCCTGAGCCTCCTTTCGATGCGCTGTGCCGAGGGCATATTCAACATTGCCGCGCACGGTCATGTTGGGAAACAGCGCGTAGTCCTGAAAAACAAAACCGATCGGGCGACGGCGCACCGGCATGAAGCGACCGGAGACTGTGTCGCTCCACATCTCACCGCCAACACGCACATGGCCGCGATCAGGCACGGCCAAACCGGCAAGGACACGCAGCAAAGTCGTCTTGCCGGCGCCCGATGGCCCCGTCAGCGCGACAAAGGCGCCCCGGGCAAATTGCAAAGCGACATCGAGATGAAACGGACCCGCTGGACCTGTCAGCGCCAAGCCAGCCGTAAAGGCCAACCAGGACGAAGGGCCATCGGCATCGACAGAATCGCTATATTCAGCCATATATAACCATACGACATATTCCAGGATTTCACGAGAATACAGGTGGTTCGATGCAAAGCTATGGCCTTTCCCTTCGCGTCGCCGTTGCGGGCCTTGTCCTTGGATTCGCTCCCCTCGCCAGCGCCGATGAAACGACCTTGGCGGCGGGCGCGGGCTTTCGCCGCCCGCTTGCGGACATCGCCACCGCTTACCAGGCGCAAAGCGGGCACAAGATTCTCCAGACCTACGGTCATCTCGGACAGGTCATCGCCCAGGCCCGCGAAAGCGGCCAGATCTCCATCCTCTGCGGCGACGCGGTGGTGTTGCAAAGCGCCAAGGGAATCGCATTCGCCCGCATGGCTCGGCTCGGCCTCGGCAAACTGGTCGTCGCCTATCGTAAGGGCGTGACACTGACGAAGCCCGAGGATCTCGCCACCGCATCCTTCGCGCGCCTTGGCATTCCCGACCAGGCCAATGCCATCTACGGCAAGGCTGGACGCCAGTTTCTGGAGCGCGCGCAACTCGACAAAGCCATTGATCCGAAGCTGATCGCCGTGGCGACGGTGCCGCAGGTCACGAGCTATGTCGCCAACGGCGAAATCGACGCCGGCTTTGTCAATGCCACCGATGCGATCGGCGCCGGCGACACGATCGGCGGCTTCATCGAAGTGCCGGACAAATTCTACGATCCGGTGGAAGTGTCGTGCGGTGTGCTGGCCGCAGCGCCCGCCGCATCCACCACGGCCACGCAGGGCTTCATTGCTTTCCTTGAGACGGAACCGGCCCGGAAGATCCTGCAACGCTACGGCCTGTGAGCGCCATCGTCTCCGATATCGGCGCGGCCCTCTCCGATCCGGGCCTCGCCTTTCCCGCCGCCCTGACCTTCAAGGTGGCGCTTGTCACTTTCTGTCTCCATCTCGTTCTCGGACTTAGCCTCGGCTGGGCACTGGCGCAGCCAAAGTGGTGGGGCCGAACGGCCCTCGACATCGTCGTCACCGTACCATTGGTGTTTCCGCCTTTGGCGCTCGGCTTCGTTCTGCTGCTGCTTCTGGGGCGGCGCAGCGCGATCGGCGGCTGGCTCGATCAGAGTTTTGGCTTTTCCTTCGTCTTTTCTACGGAAGGCGTGATCCTCGCGTCGGTCATCGCCGGCCTGCCGCTGGTGGTGAAACCGATCGAAGCCGCCATTGCCAGCCTCTCACGCAGCCTCGGCGAAGCCTCTCGCACGCTCGGGCGCAGCGAATGGGAAACCTTTATCCATGTGATTATTCCCAATATACGCGGCGCGATTGTCGCCGGCCTCGTGCTCGGCACAGCGCGCGCCCTTGGCGAAGTCGGGATCACGCTTATGCTCGGCGGCAACATCGTCGGCAAAACCAACACTATGTCGCTTGAAATCTACAACGCCGTGTTCAATGGCGAATATCCACGCGCCATGGCTCTGTCAGCCATCCTCGGCGTTCTCTCGGTGATCGTTTTCATCATCCTGCGGCGCAGCTCGAAGCCGATATTGAGCTAAGCCCCTCAAAAATAATAGCCATGCCGCGGGTCGAAAAAATCGTCCTCGAGCTTCGAGAAACGGCCATCGGCATAAAGAAGCGGCCGGGCGCTGGCCGTGACATGCACTGCCTTGATGTCGGCGATGATCAGGCCATGGGAGACCGCATCGACGATTTCGGCAATGGCGCATTCAAACGTGCAGAGCGCGTCACCAAGCACCGGATCACCCTTATAGCCACCAGGTCGCCAGGCGCCGACGGTGAAACGGTCAGCGACCGCATTCATACCAGCGAAACATGCGGCGATATCGGCCTGCCCCTCAGCCAGAACATTGACGCTGAGATGGCCGGCCTGCCGCATTAACGCGAAGGTCGGTCCACGTTGGTTGACGCAGGCCAGCAGGCGCGGCGGTTCCGCCGACAGCGAACACATGGCCGTCGCCGTAAGCCCCCCACGCGTGTCGCCAGCGCAGGTGGTGAGCACCGTCACGCCACTGGCCCAGGCGCGCATGCCAACACGAAAATCGGTGAGGTCGACCGCATCCATCGGCCAGTCACTGGCGAGCGCATGGCTGAAACTCACGATCTGCGTCTCCGGCGAATGGTTTGCGACGGCGTTTCGCCGAACCGTTCGGCATAGCTCTGCGCGAAGCGACCAAGATGGGAGAAGCCGCAGTCGAGCGCGATAGCGGTAACATTCTCGCCCACGCCATTGAGCAGCACGCTGCGGGCGCGATCAAGCCGTAGATCACGCGCGATCTGGCTTGGCGTGCGGCCACGAAAACGCTGAAACCCTTCCTGCAAGGTGCGCGCGCTGACACCGGCAAGCCGCGCCAAGGTCGCCGTCTTCACCATCGCATTGGGGCTGGCCCGCAGATGGCGCTCGGCCCGCCAAATGTAATAGGGCACCGCATGGCCAGCCGCCGTTTCACGACCAGCAACGAGACGGTGCGGCAATGCCGCCAGCACCAGATCGAGCAGCTCGTTCTCGCTGGCCCGGATCGCCGCCGTCGGCCGGCAATGACCGCTGCCATCGCTGGTGCAATCGCCAAGGCGATCCAACAGCTGGTGCACCGGCTCGAAAAAGGTCGTCGCCGACAACGTTTCCGGCGCGAACTCCACCGTCTCAGCCAACGTGGCGGCGACGCGCCCGGCCAGCCGGCCACGTGGGATCTTGAGCAAGATCTGCTGGGCTTCGCGGTCCCACAACTTCCGGTAGGCGATGTTGGGATTCATGATGAAGGCGGAGCCCGCTTCCAGCACCGTCTCGAAGCCTTGCGCGCGCAGGCCAACGCGGCCGCTGAGCGTCATCTGCAACAGGTAGAAATCGAGCGCCGGCGCCACCACCTCCGCCTCCGAGCCATAGCGCAAAAGGCTGATCGAGCTTTCGCCCAGGCTCAGAAGCTGGTGTGCGAAATCGAGGCTGCTGCCGCGCACCTCCAGTGCATGACGGGCGAACACCCGGTCGAGGCAACGGCGCGCGACACGGGCATCACCCGTGCGCGTCATCGGCAGGCGGCGGCTCAAGGCATCAAGCTCTGGGATCACCGGGTTCACCGGGCCTCTCCCTGGTTCAACTTCGCCAAGCCTACCGCCGGCGCCCCCGGCGTCAAAGGCCGAAAAGCCCCGTCACCGGCGGGTTTGGCCGTTTCCTGCGCTTTACGGATAGCAGGCCCAGGCGACTTGCCGTCTCCTCAAGTCCACACCCAAGCTTCAGGAGCGGAGAGCCCCATGCTCAAAACCGGCAAGGATTATCTGGAACGGCTGCGCGACGGACGCACCGTCTATATCGGGCGCGAGCGCGTCGACAACGTCACCACCCACCCGGCCTTCGCCCAGGCGGCGCGCTCTTTCGCCGATTTCTTCGACATGAAGGCCGACCCCGCCCGGCGCGAAGAGATGTCCTATGTGGAAGATGGCGAACGCCACAGCGCCTATTATCTGAAGGCCCGCAACAAGGACGATCTGGCCAAGCGCAGCACCGCCCACCGCATTCTCGCCGAAGCCAACTATGGCCTGCTCGGCCGCTCGCCCGATTATGTTTCAAGCTTCGTCACCGGAATGAGCCTGAAGCCTGATTTTTTCGGCGTCTATGCGGACAACGTGACGAACTACTATCGGTTCATGCGCGACAACGACATATTCGCCGCCCATGCCATTGTCTCGCCGCAGAGCGCGCGCGATCCAGCTTTCTATCAAAAGCAGAACCTGCCCAATCCGAGCTGCCGTGTGATCCGCGAGACAGACGACGGCATCATCGTCCACGGCATGAAAATGCTGGCGACCAGCGCGCCGGTGGCCGATGAAATCTGGATCGGCAACATCCTGCCGTTATCGCCGGAAGCCAAGGCGGAATCGATCACCTTCGCCGTGCCCTGCAATACGCCGGGCCTGTCGATGTGGTCACGCAAGCCCTTCGCCCCACACGCACAGAGCGAGTTCGACGCGCCGCTGACATGGCGCTTCGACGAGCCCGATGCCATGGTCATGTTCGACAATGTAAAAGTGCCCTGGGAACGGGTGTTCGTGCACAACGACCCGCAGCGCTCGCGCGCGCTCTACATCGAGACTGCGGCGCATTCCTATGGCAACCACCATTCCAATGTACGCTTGCAGGTGAAGCTGCAAATGCTCGTCGGCCTCGCCAGTCGTATCGCTCAAGCGAATGGCGCCGATCAGATCCCCGCCGTGCGCGAGACACTTGGTCGCCTCGCCGCGCTTGAGGCGCTTCTGGAAGCAACGGTCGCCGGCCAGATCCAAGCGGCCGAGGAATGGCCGACGCCAGGCTATCTCACCTTCAATCGGCGCATGATGTATGCGGCGCTGAACTGGGGCGTCGAAAATTATTCGGCTATCATCGACACCGTGCGCGAACTCTGCGGCGGCGGCGTATTGCAGATGCCCGCCGACCTGTCCATGCTCGACGATGACACCTTGGCGGAAACATTCCGCACCTATTGGCAGACGCCCCATATGGCGGCGCTCGATCGCATGAAGCTGTTCAAGCTCGCCTGGGACATGGTTGGCTCGGAACTGGCCGGCCGCCACCAGCAATATGAGAAATTCTTTCCCGGTGCGTCCTTCATCGTTCGCAACCACAATTATCGTGAAGCGCCCTGGGAGAAATGGCACGCCACCGTCGACGGCATCCTGACCCGAACGGCCGCGCCCGCCTCCACTATCTCCGAGCCCGTGTAAAGGACAATCACCATGGCCCGTATCGCACTCGCCGACCGCAACAAACTGCCCGAAGAATTCAAAGGACGTTTCGACATCATCGAAAAGTCGAACGGCTATATCCCCAACAGCTATCTGCTGCTCGCCCACCGACCGCCGATCCTCAAGGCGCTGATGGACCTGTCACAAGCCGTAATCCGCGACGAAGGCGCGCTCGATCGCGGCTTCCGCTTTCTTGTCGCCTATATGTCGAGCCGCACGGCCGGCTGTCAGTTCTGCCAGGCTCACAATATTTCCAGCGCCGCGCGCTGGGGCATCAGCGACGAAAAGCTCAATGCCATCTGGGACTATGAAACGAGCCCGCTGTTCAACGATGGCGAGCGCGCCGCCTTCGATCTTGCCCGCGCCGCTTCCGTGGTGCCCAATGCGGTCACCGACGAGATTTTCGTGCGCCTGAAGCAACATTTCTCCAACGAACAGATCATCGAAATGGTCTCCGTGATCGCGCTCTTTGGCTGGCAGAACCGTTTGAACGATACATTGCAGACCGATCTCGATGCCCATACGCTCGATTGGGCAGCGCAGTTTGGTCTAGCCGAGAAGACTGGCTGGAATCCGGAAGATCATCTCGGCAAATCCACCGAACCGGCTTGAGGCAAACATGTCAGCTACACCCGATGGCCCCAGCGCCTTCAACCTGATGAAATGGATCGCGGAAAATCCCGACAAGCTCAAACCGCCGCTGGGCGCCAAGACGATCTTCCGCGAGGACGATTTCATGGTGACTGTCGTCGGCGGCCCCAATGCCCGCACCGACTATCACGTCAATCCAACCGAGGAATTTTTCTTCCAACTCAAGGGCGACGTGAAGATCGGCCTCCAGCACGATGGCAAGCCTTACGACCTCGTCCTGCCGGAAGGATCGATCTATCTCTTACCGGCCAACGTGCCGCACGCGCCGCAGCGCGGCCCCAACACGGTCGGCCTGATCATCGAGCGCATCCGCAAGAACGGCCTGCTCGACACCCATCGCTGGTATTGCGAAGAGTGCAACAACGTGCTGTTCGAGAAGACCGTACAGATCGAAATTCTCGAACGCGACATGCCGCCGATCTTCGACGCCTATTACGGCAATCCCGACAACCAGCTCTGCAAAGCCTGCGGCCACCACAATCCGGGGAGGCCAGCGCGAGCGTGAAGCCCGCGCTTAAGGAATGGCCGAGAGGACGATGAACACGGCGAAGATGCCGAGATGCACCACGCCCTGAAGCACCGTGGTGCGGCCCGTGCCGAGCGTGATCGTGCTGACGAAGAGCGTCAGCACCAGCAGCACCTGATGCGCCGGCGACAGGCCGAGTGTCAGCTGCTTATCGGCAAAGATTGAGACGGCGGTGACCACGGGGATCGTCATGCCAATGCTGGCGAGTGCCGAGCCGAGCCCGAGATTCACGCTGTTCTGCAAACGGTTCACAATGGCTGAACGCACCGAAGCGATACCTTCCGGCAAAAGCACCACGGCGGCGATCACCACACCGACGAAGGCCTTCGGCAAGCCGGCGGCGGCAATAGCATTGTCGAGCGGATAGGACAGAATTTTGGCAAGAAGAACGACGGCGGCAAGCGAAACCGGCAGCAGGATGGCGCTGGTGAGCGTCACCGAGCCTGAGGGGGCTGGGATCTCGTCCTCCAGCGAGTCTGACTTCGCTTCCATGAAATAGTCGCGATGACGGATGGTCTGCACGAAGATGAAGACGCCATAGAGTGCTAAAGAGACAGCGCCGATGACCACCAGCTGAAAGGACGAAAATTGCCTCGGACCGCCAGCTTCCGTGAAATTCGGCAGAACCAGAACCAAGGTTCCTAACGTGCCCAAAACCGCCAGCGCCGAAGACGCCGAAGGCAGTTGGAACGTCTGTTCGTGATGTCGCCGGCCGCCCAACACGAGGCTCAAACCGATGACGCCGTTCAGCACGATCATCAAGGCGGAATAGACCGTATCGCGCGCCACCGTGGCGGCGCCTTCCGCCGTCGATAACATGATGGAAACGATCAGGGCGACCTCGATGATCGTCACGGCTGCCGCCAGGATGATCGACCCCAGCGGCTCCCCGACCTTTGCGGCCAGCACTTCCGCATGATGCACCGAGGCGAAGACCGCGGCCGCAAGAAACACGGCCGCGATCGTCAACACGATGGCGGAACTCTCCGATACGATGCCGGACAGTTTGAGGGCGATCAGAACGGCCGCGCCCGCTGGGACGAGCCAGGACCAGGCCGGGACGTGATCGTGATGCGCGTGTGCCATATGCCTCACATTATATTTTGCGCCGCTACGGCGCCAATACGACACCCAGCCATTGCCAAATTTGAAGAGCTTACCGCCAAACCGACAGCCGATTGGCCAGCCCTTGCGTGACACGTCTTCAAACTATTGTAATAATTGATGATACTGTTTTCTCACACGCAGATGGTGCTATGCAAGCGATTTGACGGGCACAGGGTTCGAAAGGGCTATCGGTTTCCCCCGATCATACGGGTTAGACCGTGGCTGATCACCCGCCTGGCTGAGGATACAGATGCAACTGCAGTTTATTGAGACCTTCGAAGCCGCCTCCTTCCTGGACAGCTTCATCAGCCTCTCCGCCGCCTTCGTCCTCGGCACGGCCATCGGCGTGGAACGACAATATCGCCAGCGCAGCGCCGGCCTGCGGACCAATGTTCTCGTTTCAGTCGGCGCCGCCGCCTTCGTCGATCTCGCCATGCGACTGACCGGCGCTGACGGCGCGGTGCGGGTGATCGCCTATGTGGTGTCGGGCATTGGCTTTCTCGGCGCCGGCGTCATCATGAAAGAAGGCATGAATGTCCGCGGCCTCAACACGGCCGCGACCTTATGGGCCTCCGCCGCCGTCGGCGCCTCGGCGGGTGGCGACCGCGTCGCCGAAGCCGCGATGATCACGCTCTTCATTCTCGCCGGCAATACGCTGCTCATTCCCCTCGTCAATGCGATCAACCGCATTCCTATCGACGAAGGATTCTCGGAAGCCATCTACGAGGTCCGCGTCGCCGCCCTCAACGACCGGGTGCCGGACTTGCGCGAAAGTATTCTGGGCGAGTTGAAGCGCGCCAAATATCCGGTGGCTGATATCAACATCACGCCGGGCAATGACGACACCTCGGAGATCATCGCCAGACTTGTCAGCACGACCGCGCGAACCGACGAATTGAACTATGCGGTCAGCCGGCTGCGCCGTCTCACCGGTGTGCAGCATGCAAGCTGGGAAGTCAGCACGGCCGAATGATCAAACTTAGATGCGGCCGCGTAATTCGCGCTTGAGCACTTTGCCGTAGCTATTCTTCGGTAGATCCTCAAGGAAGACATAGCGACGCGGCCGTTTGAAGCGTGCCAGACGATTGAGGCAGAGCGTGTCGAGTTCATCGGCGGTGATGTTAGGCGTAGTGGTGACGACGCAGGCCACCACCAACTCGCCCCATTCGCGATCCGGCTCGCCGATCACCGCCACTTCGCGCACGCCGTCATGTTCGAGGAGAACCTCCTCGATCTCGCGCGGATAAATATTGCTGCCGCCGCTGATGATCAGATCTTTCTTGCGATCGAGCAGCGTGAGAAAGCCACGTTCGTCGAGCTTGCCGCTGTCGCCGGTGTGCAGCCAACCATCACGCAGCGCCGCCGCCGTCGCCTCCGGGTTGCGCCAATAGCCAGCCATGACGCAATCGCTGCGCGTAACCACCTCGCCGAGTTCACCCGGAGGCAGCGACTCGCCATCGTCGTCGACCACCATGACTTCGACGCCCGTGCGCGCCGGGCCGCAGGAGGCGAGCCAGTCGTCACGGTGGTCGCGCACCGCCTTCTCATGGTGGAACTTGTCGAGACCGGTGATGGTCATCGGCGATTCACCTTGGCCGAAGAGCTGATAGAATCTCGGGCCAAACACATCGAGGGCATCTTTGAGATCCTGCACATGCATCGGGCCGCCGCCATAGATCATGCATTTCAGCGACGAGAGATTGCCGCGCCAGCGACCGACCTGTCGCACCAAGCGGTTCACCATGGTGGGCGCCGCGAACATGCTGACGTTTTGATATTTGCCAAGCGCGCTCAACACCTCGTCGGGGTCGAAGGAGCCGGACAGGATCAGATTATGCGAGCCCTTGGCGATATGCGGCAATGCGTAGATGCCAGACCCATGTGTCAGCGGCGCCGCATGGAAGATCGTATCGCGTTCGTCGAGTTGATCGATGTCGGCCAGGTAGCTTGTGGTCGAGAACATCAGATTGCGATGGGTCAGCATCGCGCCTTTTGATTTGCCCGTCGTGCCACTGGTGTAAAAAAGCCAGGCGAGATCGTCGGGCGCCACCGGCGTCACATCGAGGCCATCGCCCTTGCAGAGCGCGACGAAGGCCGGATCGGTCGCGTCGAACAGAAAACACTTGTGTTGGCTAAATTCCGGCACGGCATGGATGGCAGCGGCCTGCTTCGGTGAGGTGAGACAGAGCGCGGCATCGCTGTCGACAATGAGATCGAGCAATTCGCGACCGTGCAATTTAGCATTCATCGGCACGGCGACAAGACCGGCACGCCAGATGGCGAACAGCGCCAGCAGCAATTCGACGCTGTTGTCCATCGCCAGCGCAACCCGGTCGCCCTTCTCCAGACCGAAATGTCCGCGCAGCGCGCCAGCGAAAGAAGCGACATCGGCATTGAGCTGGCGATAGGTCAGGCTACGCCCATCCTGCGTGACGGCTGGGTGATCGGGCAGCCGCTGCGCGGACTGCTCGAGAAGCATACTGATGTTCATCTCATCTCCCTATAGCCCGGATCATCCCCTGATCTCGATATGCTCGCCATCAGGTCCGGCAAACACGACGCGCCGCCAAGTCTCCTCCCCCGGCTCCCGCGCGCCGGTCTTATGCGGCGCCTGCACCAGCGCGATGCCCGCCGCCTGCAAGTCCTGCACGGCACCGTCGAAGTCATCACAATGCAGGCAGAAGTGAAAGCCTTGCATTGGCGCATCCTGCTGGCCAACCAGTTCGAGCACCGTGCCGCCCAGTTTCAGATAGGCGATCTTGAGGCCGGTCGGCGTCACATAGTCGGAATAGGTCTTGAAGCCGAAGGTCCGTTCGTAAAAGGCGACGGAGCGGGCGAGATCCGCCACATCCAGCGCCACATGATCGATCCGCGTGAAAGCCACCTGTTCCTCCTGCCGGCGAAGCGTAATGCTACCAAGGCTGGCCAGGGGAATGGAAGGGCGGGTTTACTTTGACGGTTGTTCCTCCGCGTCGGTCGTGGCACGTCTCGGGCATGCAAGACGATCGCGACACCGACAAAAAGCCTGACGACAGCCAGAAGCCGCTCGGCCGCGCCGACTGGATCGACGCCGCCTGGAAAACCCTCGGCCAGACCAGCCTAGATCATGTCCGGGTCGATCGGCTGGCGCGCGACATGGATGTGACGCGCGGCAGTTTCTATTGGCATTTCAAGAACCGCGACGATCTGATCGCCGCCGTGCTGGAACGCTGGTTCGACGTGCTCGGCCTCGAACAGTCGATGATCCCGGCCATCGCCGGAAAAGCCGATCCGCGCGAAAAACTCTGGACGATCTACGAACGTGTCATCAGCGGCATCGACGGGGCGCAATATCTCGCCCTGCGCCTGTGGGCGCGCAACGACCCCAAGACGCGCGACCGTCTCGCGGACGAAGACGCTCGCCGCCTCTCCCATCTCGTCGCGCTCTTCGCCGACATCGGCTTTGCCGCGCCGGAAGCGGAACACCGGGGCGCCATCTATCAAGCACTGATGATCGGCGAATATCTGCGCCAGGGTCACCTACCGCAAAAGGAGCGCCTGCGCCTGGCCCGGTTCCAACATGAGGAAATGGTGGCGAGATAGGCCTCCATACATATCTGTATTGACACTCTGAGCGCGCCCTCCTATATCCATACACAACTGTATGGATGGAAGCGCTTGTGTTCACTCCTGAATGGCACACCTCCGAACGCCGTCACGGCATCCGGCAAGAACGCGATGTCGCCATCCCGCTCGACGATGGGGTAAGTCTCGACGCCGATGTCTTGCGACCCGACAGCGACGGGCGCTTCCCGATCATCCTCAGCGTTCATGCCTATAGCAAGGCCGATCAACTGGCCCGGCTTGAGCCCGAAGCCTTTTCGCATGCGCGCGGCCACATGGAAGCAGGCGACAGCGCCTTCTTCGTTCGGCGCGGCTATGTGCACATCATCCTCAACATGCGCGGCACTGGCGGCTCTGGCGGCACCTACGACAATATGGGCCCGCGCAGTATCGAGGATATCGCGCAGGCCATTGCTTGGGCAGCCGCGCAACCCTGGTCGAGCGGCTCTGTGGGCATGTTCGGCGTCTCCTATTTCGCCATCGTGCAGGCGCGCGTCGCCACGCTGCATCCGCCGGCGCTGAAATGCATTTTCGCCCCCTTCGGCTGGTCGGATATGTATCGCGACCGTTACTACCACGGCGGCATTCTCAGCCACGGCTTCATGAAGGTCTGGGTGCCGACCTTGGACAATCCGCGCATCGAAGGCGAATGCGCTTTCGCGGATGACGAGAACACATTGCAGGCGACCATGGCCGACGCCGATATCGCCGACGTGCCTTTCCTCGCCAATGCGCTGGCTGAAGTCAGCACCAATCCACGGGAGCGCAGCGGCGCTTCGGCAATGATCGCCGATGTCCTGACGCAACCTTTCGATGCGTCCTACTATCGCGAACGTTCCGTTGATTATGCGACGCGCCCTTCCGTACCAGCTTATTTCGGCGGTTGCTGGGGCGTCTATGGCCTGCATCTGCCCGGCGCCTTTCGCAATTGGCAACATTGGGCCGGGCCAAAGCGCATGGCCATCGGTCCGCCGGTCTATCTCGACCGCCCGCTCTACCAATATCACCACGAGGCGCTGCGCTGGTTCGACCATTGGCTCAAGGGCATGGACACCGGCCTCGACCATGAGGAGCCGATCCAGCTTTTCATCGACGGCACCGGCGAATGGAAAGGCGCATCGTCCTGGCCGTTGCCGCAGACGCGCTTCACCGCCTTCCATCTGCATGAGAACGGCGTTCTGTCCGAACGCGAACCCGCGCCCGACGCTACGCCCGTGACCTTTCACGATGCGCCGCACGCCCATGGCGAAGCCCGTTTCTGGTCGCCCCCGATGGTCGAGGCGACGGAGCTTTGCGGCCCCATGGTCTGCAATCTCCATCTATCGACCTGTGACGATGACGCGCTGGTGTTTGTCTCGATCCTGCATCGTAGTGCTGAAGGTAAGGAACGATTACTGACCCGAGGCTGGCTGCGCGCGTCGCAGCGTGCGCTGGATGAAACGCGCTCCTTGCCCTGGCAGCCCCATCACCGTCATGATCGACGCGATGTCTTGCAGCCCGGTGTCGTCTATGAACTCAACATTGAGGTGCGCCCCTACGCCATCCTGCTGAAGCCCGGCGAACAGATCGGCCTGCGCATCAAATGCGCCGACGACGATGCGCCGGCGAACGCCCTTGAAGCCATCAACATCGGCCATCTGCATCGCGCCCGCGCCGCGACAGTGAATATCCATACCGATGCCAACCACGCCTCGCATCTGATCCTGCCGATCACGCGCGGCAACCGCATCGGCACCTATCTTTCGGGAGGCAAACTGCCGCCTATCTGAGCGTTGTAGAGGGAGGGGAACATGAAAATTTTTCTGGCAGCCGCCATCGGCCTTGCCGCGACGTTTGCAGCGCCAGCGAACGCGCAGAATTATCCGAACCAGATCATCAAGGTCATCGTGCCCTTCCCGCCAGGCGGCGTGCTCGATGCCATCACCCGTTCGATCACCGAACGGCTGCGCGAAAAACTCGGCCAGGCCGCGATCATCGAAAATCGCGCCGGCGCCAACGGTTCGCTCGGTCTCGAAGCCTGCGCTAAGGCGACGCCCGATGGCTACACGATCTGCGCCGTCACCATCGAACAGATGATCACCGCGCCCTCCCTCGAGCCGGAACAATGGGCGCGCTACAAAACGTTGGCGCCGCTAACGCAAATGCTACGTGCCGGTGGCGTCGTCTATGCCAGTCCGGATCTCGGCATCAAGACACTCGATGGTCTCGTCGCTCTGGCGAAGAAGGAACCGGGCAAGCTCAATTACGCATCTTTCGGACGCGGCAGCTCACCGCAATTGTTTTTCGAATGGCTGCGCGCTCACAAGGGCGCCGATCTCTTTCACGTGCCGATGCGCAGTGCCGGCGACATCATGAACGAACTCGTTGGTGGCCGCATCCAGGCGAGCTATGTCACTGTCGGCTTCGCCAAGCCGCAGGCCGAAGCTGGCAAGATCGTACCGCTCGCCGTCACCGGCGATAGCCGCGAACCGCTTCTGCCGGACGTGCCTTCGCTCGGCGAACTCGGTCTCAACTTTCCCTATAAGGGCGGCTGGTTTGCTCTGATGGCGCCGCCCGGAGTTGACGAGAAGATCATGAACCGCCTCGCAGGCGCCGTGCGTGAACTGGTTGAGGAAGCGGATTACCGCAGCAAATTCCTTGAGCCCCAAGGCTATGTCGGCATCGGCAATACGCCAGCGGAATTCGCCACTCTTCTCAAGGTCGAAATGGCCAGAGGCGACGAGCTTGCGAAACTGGTGCCGGCGCCAAATAATTAAGGGCAGCGCAACTCACTTCGCCAGCAGAATGAAATCCGTGCCTTTGCCGGTTTCAATGCTGGCGCCGAGATCGGAGATGATCAGCGACGAACCTGGCGTCAGCGCCTTCGCGATGGCATCGCCGATCTCTTCTGGCACGTGCACGCGCCGCAGCGCCTCCGACGGACCCGACATATGCCACCAGGTGAGCGGCCCGTTGGCGGCTACACGCACTGGCGTGCTGGCGCCAGCCGCCTGGCGCTGCTTGCGCGCGGCGATGTCGCGATCACGCTGCACGGAAATGGCTGACGGCACCGTAGTCGAAGCCCAGCGCATGCCCTCAGTCGTTCCCTCGACCGCCGTCAGCACATGGGTGCCAATCGCTTGTTCCTGGTCATCGAAGGTGACGGCTGTTTCAAACACCTGCTTGAAGTCCTGCCGCACATAGAGCTTGCCGTCTTTCTTGCTGATGAAGACGGAGAGCGGCCCAGCCTTGCGATCGAAGGTCGGCGGGCGCTTGTCGCGGAAATCCTTCGGCAGCATCAGGTCGAAAGAGCCGGCATCGAGACTGGCGGTGACTTGCATTTGCGGCGCGGTTGGCACTTGCGGTGCGGCTTGCGCTTGCACCGGCTTGCCTTGCGCGGGCTTGGCGGCCTCTTCGGGGTAAAGGTCGATCACCACGTCCTTGGGCGATGTCGGCGCAGGCGCGGCCAAGGCCAAATCGAGGGGCGCTGCCTCCTGCGTCGCCAGGCCGGTATCGCCATCGACAACCGCCTCTTCATGCGCCGGTTCTGTCGGCATCATGGAGGGGCGCAGATTGTCGGTCGCGCGAACGCTGGCAACCGGCGAGATATCGCTTCTCGGCGCGTCGCCCTGCAGGAACACCACGGGCGCCGGCGCATCGGTGGCGATCACCACATTGGTGTCGGCGCGCGGCAGCAGTTTGAAGAAACTCGGCGCTTCAATCTCGGCGAGCGACACATCCTGATGGGTGACGATGACGCGCACATTGAGCTTGGTCATGCGCCAGAGCTGCATCGCGAACGCCTTCGGCAGGCGGATACAGCCATGCGAGGCCGGTGCACCGGTGACGCGTCCTTCATGCAGCGCGATCCCCGACCAGGTGATCCGCTGCATATAGGGCATCGGCGCATCGCTATAGATGTTCGACTTATGGTCGCGGTTCTTTTGCAGAATGCTGAACACGCCTGTCGGCGTCTCATGGCCGATAACGCCGCTCGAAACGGTGGTTTCGGCAATCGGCACCAAACCCTCGTAGAGCGTAAGACGCTGCTGATCGAGCGAGACGAGAATGGTGAGCGGCGCCTTGGGCCGCAGCGGCCGTTCGCTCGCCGGCGTGGCCTTCACGCGCGGCGCGGCCGTCGCCAGTGCGACAGGCGACACGGCAGCAAGAAAGCCGGCTGTCAGGCCGGTGAGGATGATTCGGTGCGAAAACATCGGCAGCCCTTGGAGTGACCCAAGGTGTACCAAAAGGGCCTTAAAAATCCATAGATCACGAAAGATTTGAGACGTTCTGACGACGACTGTGGCTTCATGATCACGCTGTCATAGAGCGATTCTGCCCCAATCTGGCACGATCAATACGTTAAGCCACTCACTCCGCCGCGCGCACGTCCGGCTGGTCGAATTGCAACCGCGCCAGCCGCGCATAGAGGCCGCCGCGCGCCACCAACGTCGCATGGGTACCCTCCTCGACGATGCGCCCGCCTTCCATCACCAAGATCCGATCGGCCTTCAGAACCGTCGCCAGACGATGGGCGATAACGATCGTCGTGCGTGTGCCCATGATGTTTTCGAGCGCGCCCTGCACCAACCGCTCGTTCTCCGCGTCAAGCGCCGACGTCGCCTCATCGAGCAGCAGCACCGGCGCATCGCGCAAAATGGCGCGGGCGATAGCGAGGCGCTGCTTCTGGCCGCCCGACAGTGTCACGCCACGTTCGCCGACGCGGGATTCGTAACCTTCCGGCAGCACGCGGATGAATTCATCCGCCGCCGCGCGTCGCGCCGCATCGGCAATCTTCTCCTGCGGCGCGTCCTCGCTGCCATAGCGAATGTTGTCGCCGATCGTACCGGAGAAGATCACCGGCTCCTGCGGCACCAGCGCGATGCGAGCGCGGACGGCAGAAGGATCGGCTTTAGCCACATCGACGCCATCAACGCGCACCACGCCCGATTGCGGATCGTAGAAGCGCAGCAGCAGTTGGAACACAGTCGATTTGCCGGCGCCGGAAGGACCGACCAGCGCCACGGTCTCGCCCGGCGCGATCGAGAAGCTAAGACCCTTCAGTGCCTGCGCATCCGGCCGCGAGGGGTAGGCGAAATGCACATCGTCGAAGGCGATGCTGCCTTGCGCCGGCTGCGGCAGCGCCAGGCACGGCTGCGGCGCGACGATCTTAGGTTGGATGGCCAGGATTTCAGCCAGCCGGCCGGCGGCCCCCGCCGCCTGCGAAATTTCGCTCCACACTTCCGACAACTGCCCCAGCGAGCTGGCGCCGAACACTGCATAGAGCACGAATTGCGACAATTGCCCGGCCGACATGCGCCCGGCCAAAACATCCTGCGCACCGAGCCAGAGCACGGCGATAACGCTGGAGAAGGCCAGGAAGATCGCCACGACCGTCAGGATCGACCGTGCGGCCGTGGTGTCGCGCGCTGCCGCATAGGCATCTTCGACCGCCGCAGCGAAACGGCGCAAAGTGCCGGGCTGGGCGTTGGACGCCTGCATGGTGCGGACGGCGCTGAGATTCTCAGCGGCGAAGGCTGAGGCTTCGGCCAGAGTGTCCTGTGCGCGGCGCGACCGACGGCGGACGCCGCGGCCCGACGCCACCAGCGGGAAGACGATGATCGGGATCGCCACCAGCACCAGGCCCGACAATTTCGGACTGGTATAGACCATCATCGCCACCGCGCCGGCGAACATGAACAGATTGCGCAGCGCGACCGAGGCGGAGGCGCCGAAAGCAGCTTTCATCTGGGTGGTGTCGGCGGTCAGCCGCGAAAGCAATTCTCCAGTGCGCGCGCCATCGAAAAACGCCGCATCGAGCCGCGACAGATGGGCGAAAACATCGCTCCGGAGGTCAGCGACCACCCGCTCGCCAGTGACCATCACAAAAAAATAGCGCAGACCCGAGGCCACCGCGAGAACGGCCACCACCGCCAGCATGGCCAGGAAATAGCGGGAGATGTGCTGCGCGCCCTCGCCCGAAAAACCATGGTCGATCATGCCTTTGACCGCCACGGGCACGGTCAAGGTCGCGATCGAGGCGACCGTCAGGGCTCCCAGGGCGCCAAGAATCTGCCCTTTGTAGCGCAAAGCATAGGGAATCAGCGGCAAAAGCGCCCTAAGGGAGGTCCGCGGCGGATCTTCGGATTTGTCTGCTTGGGAGCGGAAAATGTCGGCCATGGCCCTGTTTACGCGCTTTGTGACACGGTTGGAACTGCGCCAGGACGTCTCGCTTGTCGGCGCGATCCTCGTCTCGGCGTGCCCCCTTCCTGGCCCTACAAGGCTGCTAAGGCAAGCGATTCACAAGCCATTTAACAGCCACCTTGTTCCAACCGCCTGCTTCATGTATAGGAGCGCCCGAAATCCGGTTTGCGCCGGCCCGGCCGCGCGCGGTAGCCTCAAGGCTTCCTTCCGGTCCCGTTTCAGGCAGAATATTCGCAGGACATCCGATGAAAGCCGATATCCATCCGCATTACCACATGATCAAGGTCGTTATGACCGATGGCACCCAGTACGAGACCCGCTCGACCTACGGTAAAGAGGGCGACACGCTGAACCTCGACATCGACCCGAAGACCCATCCGGCTTGGACCGGCGGTTCGGCCCAGCTGCTCGATCGCGGCGGCCGTCTGTCGCGCTTCAACTCGCGCTTCGGTACGCTCGGCGCGACCAAGAAGTAATTTTCCAAGCAGTCAGCTTCGGACAAAGCAAAACCCCGGCTCACGCCGGGGTTTTTGTTTTCGGAAAGCTTCCTTGATCTTAGCCGTTCTGAAAAGCCGCCCGCAGTCGTTCGAGCTGCGCGGCAACGCCAGCGCGGGCTTCGCTTTCAGCCGACGGCATGGCGCCCGAGTAGAGCAATTGATCGAGATGGACGATCCGCGCCTGCAGGCGCAGAGACTGAGTCGTCAGGTCACGCAGCCGCTCGGGCATGCGAGTGAAGACATCGGCGCTTGAGGCAATGTCCTGGCGGGTCAGCTTGACCTTATGCTTTTCGCTCGCCGCCTGGATCTGAGTCATTTCGCCTTCGTTGACGGCGCGTTGCAGCAAAAGCCAGGAGGCGAGCTGCATCAGGCGCGTGGTCAGGCGCATGCTCTCTGAAGCATAGGCGAGGGCGTCGGAGCGGCCGAGGCCCTTCGATTCCTGCCGGCCCGGCCCGTCGAGATAGGCGGCGGCCTCTTCCACCAGCAGCATGCCCTCGCGAAACAGGGCCTTGAACGCATCCGAGCCTGCCAGCTTGCTGCCGAAAGACACCGTATTACGCTGTTCATCGTTCCGCGAATTCAACATCGATGGACTTCCACCGGTCTGCCCCTGCGTCCGGTGGCGTCATGCCAACAGCGCTTTTGACCGTGAAATGATCCTATCGCCAAAATTCATTCGGCGGGCGTTTAATATTTGTTAACCTTAATGTGCCACGGACGCTGATTTTCCGCGATTTCCAGGCACAAAAAAAGAGCCGCAGATGGCGGCTCTGAAGGTGGTAACAGGGAGGCGTCAAACAGAGTGGACAGGAGCCACTCGAAATCCCGAAAATTCAGGACAATCCATTAATACTTCAGAGTCCCTAATGGATGGTTAACGAGCCCCGCTTGGCCCCTGCCCCGAAATGACCCGTAAGCAGCGGTGTCGCTATGACTTCTTGAAGAAAGCGTCGGCGGCGTTCTTCGAAGCATCCTTGGCAGCCGCCGCAGTTTCGAGCCGCGCGATTTCAGCTTTCAGCAGCTCGACACGCTCACGCAATTCGCCCGCCGACAGCATGTCGAGATTTTCACCCATCTCATGCACGACTTTCTTGCGCGGCGGCGCACCGAACACATTGTCCTCTTCATCGGACTTGGCCATGGCTCTCCCCGCAATCGATACCTCCCCCGTCATAATCGCAGGGTGCGGCTCCTGTCGAGAAGGCCAGGTCGAAAGGTCAGGCCGAAAGACCTCCGATGCCGCAACGGCATCGCACCGACCCTTTCGGCATCCTCCCACCGTTCCTAAACCGGTCTATGAAGACTACAAATGGAGGAACGCGCGATGTGGCAGCTTTGGAAGTCGCAGAACTATTTTCGCGCCGGACTCTACGCGGCCACGATCGCCCTGGCCACGTGCACGGCGGAGGCACAGGTGAAGACAAACGACTTGGGATCGCAGGTCAACACCGAAGCTGGACTTCTCCGTGGCGCACCACGCGACGCGCGCGGCGTGTTAGCCTTCAAGGGGATTCCCTATGCCGCAGCGCCGGTTGGCAAACTGCGCTGGCATGCCCCGCAACCACCACAACCTTGGAGCGGTGTGCGCGACGCGCTGGCCTACGGTTCACGTTGTCTTTCTGCTCTCGAGAATGACCGCGAGCCAGGACCACGCAGCGAGGATTGCCTGTCCCTCAATGTTTGGACGGCGGCGAAAGAGACAAACGAGAAACGTCCCGTGATGGTTTGGGTTCACGGTGGTGGTTTCCAGTTCGGCTCTTCGGCCGGACCCGCGATCGACGGCAGCGTCTTGGCGCAGAAAGGCGTTGTCGTCGTCAATTTCAACTACCGTCTCGGCGTCCTCGGCTTCTTGGCTCACCCCGATCTCGATCCTGAGGGGCCATCGGGCAACTACGGCCTGCAGGACCAGCTTGCGGCGCTCCGCTGGGTCAAAGCCAATATCGCCAGCTTCGGTGGTGATCCCAACAACGTCACCCTCTTCGGTGAATCCGCCGGCGCCCATGCCATCGGCCTCCTGATGGCTTCGCCGCTTGCCAAAGGCCACTTCCACAAAGCCATCGGCGAGAGCGGCTCGTTCTGGGATGGCCGTCACGGTCCGCTCGAAAATTTCGACGAAGCCCGTGCGCGCGGCCAGGCCTTTGCGCAACAGCAAGGCAATTCATCCATCGCGGCTTTGCGCGCCATGCCGGCCGAGCAATTGAATGCGGCGGCGCTGTGGAATTTCTCGGTCAACCCGATCGTCAGAGCCTTTTCACCCAGCATCGATCGCTATGTGGTGCCCGATGTGCCGGCAGCGCGCTTTATACGCGGCGAACAGATGCACATTCCCTTGCTCGCCGGCTGGAACGCCACCGAGGAAGCGCCCTTCCACTCCCAATCGCTGCCCAACCAATCGGCACAGGCCTTCCGTGCCGCGGCCGAACGCATGTTCGGCGCTGATCGTCTCGCCGATTTCCTCGAGGTCTATCCGGCCGACACCGATGCGCAGGCCAAGGTTTCGGCTGACGCGCTCACCGGCGACTATGTCATCAGCGAGCAGACATGGCAGTGGCTGCGGTTACATCAACGCACCGGTCATGCCCCTGTCTACGGCTACCTGTTCACCTACACGTCGCCCTACGTACCCGTGGCTTCGCATATAACGGAAATTCCCTTCGTGTTCGGCACGCTGACGCCGCAGTTCATCGTCAACGGCGCCATGCCGCCCTCTGATGCTGACCGCGCGCTGGCGCAAACCATGACGAGCTATTGGGTGAATTTCGCCACGCGCGGCGACCCCAACGGCCCTGACCTGCCGCCATGGCCAGCTTATGGCGAGAGAGATGTCGTGCAGATCCTCGGCACGACGGTCGAAGCGCAAACAAATCCGCAAGCGGCCCGCTTCCACTTCTTCGACAGCTTCCGCCAGAACGGCGTCTTGCCGATGCGCTGGCGCGCCTTGCCGTAGCAAAACGCTCGACCACTTCGTTGGGCTCATGCGGCGCGACGATGATGTCGGTGTACAGCCTGTCGCCCATATGCGGCGCAGGCTGCTGCAAACAAGCGCAGCTCAAGCCGTCCCATCTCATACTTGACCCACCAAGTCGTTGATGATCGCGATAACGACCGCGATGACGCTCGCTTGGAATCCGCCGAGGAATCCTCCAAGACCGCAGCACTCAGCGATTGCCACACCGGAGAAGGCGCGCTACCACCGCCTCCAACCAGTGCGCGCCCTATGGCGCGCAAACACACGCAATCCGGGAGCACGACATGAACACTGCGCCGCAGACAATGCTCTGCATGGCTATTCAGGGTGCCGGCGGGCCGGAAGTGCTCCAGCCGGAAACACGTCCCGTCCCGCAGCCGAAAGATGGCGAGATCCTCGTTAAGGTCGCCGCCGCCGGCATCAATCGCCCCGACGTGTCGCAGCGTCTTGGCCGCTATCCACCACCGGCCGGCGCGTCTGATCTGCCCGGCCTGGAAATCTCCGGCACTGTTGCGGCCTTAGGCGCCGGCGCTTCGCGCTACAAGATTGGCGATCAGGTGTGCGCACTGGCCCATGGCGGCGGCTATGCAGAATACTGCACCGTGACAGAGAGCCATGCCCTGCCTGTGCCGCAAGGCTTTTCCATGGTCGAAGCCGCCGCGATCCCCGAGACCTTCTTCACTGTCTGGGTCAATGCCTTCATGACAGGCAAGCTCTCGGCCGGTGAAACAATTCTGATCCACGGCGGTTCGTCGGGCATCGGTACCACCGCGATCATGCTGGCGCATGAACTCGGCGCCAAGTCGATCATCACCGCCGGCAGCGACGACAAGCTGAAAGCCTGTCTCGATCTCGGCGCCGATCACGCCATCAACTATCGCACGCAGGATTTCGTCGTCGAGGTGAAACGCATCACCGAGAACAAGGGCGTCAACGTTATCCTCGACATGGTCGGCGGCAGCTATGTGCAGCGCAATTTCGAATGCGCCGCCATGGATGCACGTATCGTGCAGATCGCTTTCCAGCAGGGTTTCAAGGTCGACGGTTTTGACCTCAGGCCGATCTCGGCCAAGCGCCTCGTCTATACCGGTTCGGCGCTGCGGCCGCGCACGGTGGCTCAAAAGGGCGCCATCGCCCGCAGCCTCGAGGAGACCGTTGGTCCGCTCTGGGCCAAGGGCAAGTGCAAGCCGATCATCGATTCAACCTTCACGCTGAGGGACGCGGCGAAGGCGCATGCGCGGATGGAGACCAGCGAGCACATCGGTAAGATCGTCATGACCGTGTGAGGGGAAACCCACTCGCTTTCTGGAGGGGAAAGCATGAGCATCAACAGAAGAAAAGTACTCGCCGGCGCGGCTGCCGCATCGGCGAGCCTTATAGCTAAACCAACGCTGGCGCAGAACCAGCCGATCAAGATCATCTATCCGTTCGCGCCCGGCGGCGGCGGTGATGGCGTCGTCCGTTACCTCGCCGACCAGATGCGCCAGGCGCTTGGCGAAACGGTCATTGTCGAGAACCGTGTCGGCGCTGATGGCCGCATTGGCGTGCGCGCCGTCACTTCGGCGCCGCCGGACGGACGCACCTTTCTGTTCTCGCCTTTCGGCCCGATCGTCGTTCAACCCAGCGTCTACACCAACCTACCCTATAACCCGCTCACCGACCTGGTGCCGGTGGCGCAGGTTTGCACGCAGGAGTTCGCGCTCTCGACCGGCCCGATGACGGGTGCGAAAAATCTCGATGAACTGGTCAAATGGCTGCGCGCCAATCCCGACAAGGCCGCCTTCGGCTCGCCCGGTGCCGGCACGATCCCGCATTTCTCCGGGGTGATCTTCGCCAACGCCGCCAAGGTCGAATTGCGCCACGTGCCGTTTCGCGGCACCGCGCCCGTCCTCAATGATCTCGTCGCCGGCCAGATCGCTTTGGCCTCGACGCCGGCGCCCGACGCGGCCGAACTGCACAAGAGCGGCCAGCTGCGCGTGCTTGCTACCACCGGGGCCGAGCGCTCGTCTTTCATGCCCGACGTACCGACCTATAAGGAACAGGGTTACGATATCGTCGCCCAGGGCTGGTATGCTTTCCACGCACCGGCCCACACGCCGCAAGCCATCGTCGAGAAGGTCGGCGGCGTTTTGATCGACGCGGTCAAGAGCCCGGCCGGCAAGGAGATCATGATCCGTCTCGGCCAATCGCCAACCGGCAAGCCCGGCTCGGAACTCGCTGTCATCCAGAAGCGCGATTTCGAATTCTGGGCGGGCCCGATCAAGGCCTCGGGCTTCAAGCCGACGGATTGACAATTCACATCTTTAAACATGCAAAGCCGGCTCCCACGAGCCGGCTTTCTTTTTTGCGCCACACTCTGGAACGAATGTTGCTTTGTCAGCTTTGCATATTCAACGACCACAGGTGACGACAAATTGTTCAAGAGGAATTGTCGATGCGTTCTCTCGACCCAATGCGCAACTTCCCCGAGCTTGATGCTCTGTCGGAGACGGAAGCTAAGCGCCTGATCGTCGAGACCCAGAAGCGCATCACGCGCGAGCCTGTCGTCCTCATCGGCCTGATTGTCGCACTCATGATCCCCGCCTTCACCGTCCTGCTGACGACGGAATTTACTGGCCTGATCGCTGCTGCCATCGCCGGCGCGTTGATCGGCCTGGTGGCTTGGGCCTATATGATCGCCGTCATCAAGCCGCGCATGCACGCCGCCTTTCGCGACATGGGATACCAAGCGCGCAGCTAGAGCTGCCGGCTTCGATGTGATATTTTCATTACTCCAAGATCAAAGCTCGAGACGACCCATGACCTATTTGTGGCGCCTCATTTTCACGATTGTGATTCTGACCGGCCTGGCTGCTGTCTTCATGAGCGCGGCGGACTTCGAACGCATGGGCTCGGCCGGGCTGGCATCCCTGATCTGCCTCGCGGTCCTACTGGCGATCTTCCTACCGCTCGAACTGCTGTGCTGGAAGTTCAATGTCGAACTGTTGATCATCCTCGCAGCACCAGCCATCGGCTATTTGCTACCGCATCTGCTGTTCGTTTTCGCGCCAAACTGGCAGGCCAGCGCCCAGATCGTCAGCAACTATGCGGTGACGCTGCTCACCCTCGGCATTGTCTGGGCACTGTCCTACATCGGCCAGCAAATCTTTCGGCACATCCGCTATGGCCGCGACCAACGCTATCCCGACAACAGCAGCGCGCTAACGGATGACTACATCCGCCAGCTCGGCATGCTGCGCTTCCGCAAAGACGCGACGCGGCGGAAGGATTAACCTTCCGCGCCCACATCGTGCAGCCCACGCTTGCGCATCAGCGCCTCCGGCGTCGGCAGCCGGCCACGGAAGTGCGTATAGGCGTCGGCCGCCTCGCGGCGCCCGCCAGCGGAATAGATATAGGTCTTCAGCCGCTCAGCCAGCGCCGGGTTGAAAATATCGCCGGTTTCCTCGAAGGCGCTGAAGGCATCGGCGTCCAGCACTTCCGACCAGAGATAGGAGTAATAGCCGGCAGCGTAGTGATCGCCCGAGAACACATGGGAGAAATGCGGCGTGCGGTGACGCATGACGATTTCTTCCGGCATCTGGATCGCTTCCAAACGATCACGTTCAAATGCGGCGGAATCGACCTTGGCCGGTGGAGTCAGCGCGTGGAAATCCATGTCCACATAGGCCGATGAGCAATATTCCACCGTAGCAAAGCCCTGGTTGAAGGTACGCATGGCGAATAGACGCTCAAGGAGATCATCCGGCAGCACTTCGCCGCTCTGGTAGTGCTTGGCGAATTTACGCAGCACGTCCTTCTGCAAGAGCCAATGTTCATAGAGCTGCGACGGCAGCTCGACGAAATCCGTCGGCACGCTGGTGCCTGAAATCCGCGGATAGGTCACATCCGATAAGATGCCGTGCAGCGCATGGCCGAATTCATGGAACAGGGTGCGCGCTTCGTCGATGGACAGCAGCACCGGCTGGCCCTCGCCAGGCTTGGCGATATTGAGCACGTTGAGAATGACCGGTCGCACGTCGCCATCGAGCTTGCGCTGATCGCGGATCGAGGTCATCCAAGCGCCGCTGCGCTTGCTGGCCCGCGCGAAATAATCGCCGACGAACAGCGCCACATGCTTGCCGCCGGCGTCCTTCACCTCATAGGCGACGCAATCGGGATGATAGAGATCGAGCCCCTTGCGCTCCTCGAAAGTGAGACCGAACAGCCGGTTCGCCGTATAGAAGGCGGCCTCGCGCATGGCGTTCAGTTCGAAATAGGGCTTTAGGCGCGCTTCATCGATGTCATAGCGGGCGTGGCGCACCTTTTGCGCGTAATAACGCCAGTCATGGGCCGCGAGTTTGAAATTAGCGCCTTCCGCGTCGATCATTTTTTGCATGTCATCACGCTCTTCAAGCGCGCGGGCGCGCCCGCCCGTCCAAACGCGGTCGAGCAATGTCCGCACCGCGTCGGGCGTGCGCGCCATCGTGTCATCGAGCTTATAATCGGCGAAGGTCTCATAACCGAGCAGCTTGGCGCGCTCGGCACGCAAGGCGACGATCTCTTCGACGATAGCGTGATTGTCGGTGGCGCCACCATTGGCGCCGCGCGCGATGAAGGCTTTGAACACCTGTTCGCGCAGATCGCGCCGTGTCGCGCTTTCCAGGAACGGTTCCACATGGGAACGCGACAGGGTCACCGCATAGGGAGCATCGACGCCCCGCGCCTTGGCCGCAGCGGCAAGACTATCGACCAGCCCCGGCGACAGGCCGGCGAGATCGGCTTTGTCGTGGATCGGCAGGACGAAGGAGGATTCATCCTTCAACACGTTCTGGCCGAAACTGGTGGAGAGATCGGCCAGACGCTGGACGATTTCGGCCATGCGTTGGCTTTCCTTGCCGGAAAGTTTTGCGCCGGCGCGGACGAAATCCTTATGGATGAGTTCCAGCACGCGCCGCTGCTCGTCATTCAGCCCGAGAGTGTCGCGCTTCTCATGCAGAGCATCGACACGCTTGAACAAAGCCGCGTCCATATAGATCGCCGCATAATGCGACGCGAGCTTCGGGGCCATCTCGCGCTCGATCGCTTGCAGCTCGTCATTGGTGTCAGCGGAAGCAAGCTTCCAGAACACGCCACTCACCTTGTCGAGCAACCGGCCTGAACGTTCGAACGCATCGATCACATTGGCATAGGCCGGCGCCGCGCTCTCAGTGGCGATTGCGGCCATTTCCTGCCGATGCTCGGCCATGCCGCGCTCAAAGCCTTCGGCGAAATGTTCGGTCTTGATGGCGCCAAAGGGCGGCAGTTCAAACGGCGTGGTCCAGCTCTCGAAGAAAGGATTGGCGGCCATGGGAAATTCTCCGACATCGACAGGAAGGATCACTTGGAAGGATCGCGTGAAAGTCACTTGCCCCGATGTAGTCCTCGCCGCGCCGCAACGGAAGACCTAGCTTCGAAAGACAGGGACAAAATGTAATTTAGAACAGATTGTCGGAACCTATGCGGCAATTGTAGGGTGCACCAGGACCACTCTGTTGAAGGCTGGACCACCCTGTTGAGGAAACGTCATGATTGAATTGCATTATTGGCCGACGCCGAACGGCCAGAAGATCGCCATCTTCCTGGAGGAGACCGGCGTGCATTGGGAAGCGCATCCCGTCAACATCGGCAAGAACGATCAGTTCAAGCCGGAATTCCTGGCTTTTTCGCCGAACAATCGCATCCCCGCCATCATCGACAAGGCGCCGCGCGACGGCGGCGCCCCGGTGAGCGTGTTCGAATCTGGCGCCATCCTGCTCTATCTCGCCGAGAAGACCGGCCGCTTCCTGCCGCAGGATCTGCGCGGCCGCGTGCAAACGATGGAATGGCTGTTCTGGCAAGTGGGTGGCCTCGGCCCCATGGCTGGCCAGAACCATCATTTCGCACGCGCACCGGAGAAGCTTCCCTACGCCATCGACCGTTATGTAAAAGAGACGAGCCGTCTCTACAACGTGATGAACACCCAGCTCGGCAAGCACGAATATCTCGCCGGTGATTATTCCATCGCCGACATCGCCGCCTATCCCTGGGTCGTGCCCTATGAAATGCAGAGCCAAAAGCTGGAAGATTTCCCAAACCTGAAACGCTGGTTCGAAGCCATCAAGGCGCGGCCAGCCGTGGTGCGCGCCTATGAAAAGGGCGATGCCATGCGTAAGGCGGGTTAAGGCCAACACGCAATCGAATGAGATCGGTGGAGCCGGCACGTGAGAACGTGTCGGCTTTGTCGCACGATGACCACAGATCTATGTGCTATGGGGAAGCCGCACACGGCTCAAGCTGATGAAAGACGATCCATGAAATTCGGCTATACAATCGCCTATGTTCCCGACGTCGCGGCCTCGCTCGCCTTCTATGGCAAAGCCTTCGGCCTTTCGACGCGCTTCCTGCATGAGTCAGGCACCTATGGCGAACTCGAAACCGGCGAGACCGCGCTGGCTTTCGCCTCCGAAGAATTGGGAGCGATGAATTTTCCGGCCGGCCATGTCTCCGCGCACAGCTCCAAGCTACCGCTTGGCATGGAGATCGCCCTGGTCACCGACACGGTCGAAGCGGCCCATGCCAAAGCCCTCGCCGCAGGCGCCAGCGAATTGGCGGCACCGGCGCGCAAACCATGGGGCCAGATCGTGTCTTATGTTCGCTGTCCCGCTGGCATTGTCGTGGAGCTGTGCACGCCGATCGTGTCTTGAGGCGAGCATTGTCCAGACGAGGCGGATGACAGAAAGCCGCACCACGGCGACCTGATCGCAATAATTTGTAATGCGCCGGTCATGCAACAGAAAGGTAGCCACACCACATCAGCCATGGGGAGGGGAAGCAGATCGCAAGATTAGGAGCCCGCTATGAAATCCTCGAAACCCCTGTCGAAATCCGTGATGGCCTTCGCCTTCGGTGCCGTTATGACCTTCGGTTTCGCGGCCGCCCCTGCCTCCGCCGCACCACGCCACGAGGCGCAAATCCCCGCAGCGATGCAGGCCTATCAGCCCGACGACATCATTCTTCCGTCGTCTCGGCCGCCTCTGCCCGACGGCTGTTATGTGAGCCGCGCGCAAATTCCCGTGGTTGGTGCTGGCTTGCAATGGGTGCAGCAGCTCTCTTGCCCTTACGGCAACCATTGATCCTGACAAACGAACGGCAGCGAACGGCGGGAGGCATCCCGCCGTTTCTCTATGCAACGGTGACGAAATCCCGTGCCGCCTGTCGCAACGTCGCACCGAGCCAATTGGCGGCAGGCCCCAATTCCGTCTCTGCTTGAAACAGCGATAGACCAAGCTGCGGCAAGGCCGGCAAGCCGACGTCTTTCGCCACCAGCGGTTTCACCTTTCGCGGCAAGCCAGCCGACGTGCGTACCGTGACACCGAGCCCAGCGGCCGCAGCCGCCCAAAGCCCCGCGAGACTCGGACTGACGAAGGCGATGCGCCAAGAAATGCCTGCCGCATCGAGCGCTTTCGTCGCTGCCGCGCGCATGATGCAAGGCGCTTCAAGGGAAGCGAGCGGCACGGGTTCGTTCCTGCCAGAGGTCCATGATGCTGTTTCGCTTGCCGCGCCGATCCAACACATCGGCAATTCGGCAATCTCCTGATGCGGCAAGGTCACCGCCCGATCGCTCCAGGCCAGCGCCAGATCGAGCGTGCCGGCGCTGACGCGCTCGACCAATTCGGCATTGCGCGCGACCCGCGCCTCGATGCGCACTTTTGGATGCGCCCGCGCGAAGCGCCCAAGCACATCCGGCAGCAGGCTTTCGGCGAAATCCTCCTGCAGGCCAAGCCGCACCCAGCCTTCCAGCTCGACGCCGCGCACGGCCACCGTCGCCTCATCGTTCAGTTCGAGCAGACGATGGGCATAGGCCAGCATGGTCTCACCCGCCTCGGTCAGAGCGAGGCCACGGCCAGCCTTTCGGAAGATCGCCGTGCCGGCCTGCTCTTCCAGCTTCTTCATCTGGGCGCTGACCGCCGACGTCGACCGCCCCAACCGCTCGGCCGCCTTGGCGAAATTGCCTAGCGCCATGCCAATGGCGAAGCTGCGCAGCACGTCCAGGTCGAATGTGGTCTGGCGCATGATACTATCCCAAAATTCAGGATTATTAATGCATAATATTCTGATTGTTGGGATGATCATGTGGCGGGAGGATCGGGCTGTCAAGTTTTCCAGACCAGGAGCCTTCCATGCCCGTTGTCCGCGTCTCCCTGCTCAAGGGCAAATCGCCCGAATATCTCCGCGCCCTATCGGAGAACATTCAGCGCGCCATGGTCGAAACCTTCAACGTGCCGCCGCGCGACCGTTTCATGGTCATCCACCAGCAAGAGCCCAACGAACTGATCTTCGACCGCACCTATCTCGCCGGCCCGCGCTCGGACGATTTCGTGCTGATCGCCATCAGCGTTGGCAAACCGCGCACGGCGGAAACGCGGAAGGCCTTTTTCAAGCGGCTCGTCGATCTGCTCGGCCAGTCGCCTGGCCTACGGCCAGAAGACATCATGGCCTTCATCACCACGTCGACACCCGACGAATGGTCCTTTGGCAACGGCATTGCCCAGATGAGCCAGCCTGGATGGGAAACGCTCGCCTGGGGAGACGCGCCATGAGCACGAACCCAAACCGCATGACCATCCGCCGCCCTGGCAATGCGCAGCCCTCCGCACCTGGCACGGCAAGCAAACCGTTCTGGGCAGAGATCCTGCTGGAAGGCGGCGAAGGCGAGATGACGGCGATGCGCGCCCATTTCGACCCTGGCAGCATCTCCCATTGGCACAGCCACCCACGCGGCCAGTTCCTCTATGTGCTCTCCGGCCTTGGCCGCGCCCAACGCGATGGTGGCGCGGTGGAGGAATTGCGCGCCGGCGATGCCGTCTGGTTCGCGCCCGGTGAAAAACATTGGCATGGCGCCGCCATCGACAGCCCGTTCAGCTATCTCAGCCTGCAGCCTCGGGAAGGCGGACGGTTCGTCGACTGGATGGAAGCGGTGGAAAGCTGAGCCTTACACCACGATCTCCACACTCACCGTGCCGATGCCCTCAAGGCTCGCTTCGAGTTTGCCTGGGCCATTAAGCGGCACCGGATCGTTGAGCGTGCCGGTGGTGATGAACTGACCGGCACGCAGCCCGCCAAAAGCATCCGCCTGCACATTGGCCCAGGCGACAACCGGAATCAGCGGATCGCCATCGCCATGACCGCCCAGGCGATCGTTTTTCACCACGCCATCGACCATCAGCCGGCAACGGATCTGCGACAGATCGAGCGCCGAGAAAGTCTTCGTGCCGCCGCCGATCACATAAGCGCCGTTGTTGAAATTATCGGCGACACGCGCATCAAAGGGCGCTTCTTCCACATTGCTGAAACGCGATGCGACGAGCTCGATGCCGACGAAAATCTCATCGATCGCGGCCAGCAGATCGTCACGGGTATAGGGTTGACCCGGACGCAGCGGCAGGTCGCGGCCAAAACGGATCGCCAGCTCGGCCTCGATCTTGACGCCGCCGATACCCGGCGCGAGCCGCCAGCGCGCGCCGGACCGCACGACACCTGACGACAGAACCGGCGCGGCGAAAGCGCCGCCTTCCGGCCGAAAGCCGACCTTCCAGCCACTTGCCTGTGCCTGCAGGCCCTGCGCCACCGCCACCTGCACCGCATAGGCCTCGGCGGCACTGGCTGGCGCCAGCGTCGCGCCATAGCGCGCCTGGGTCGCGCTGCTATGCGCTGCAAGCAAAACATCGGCGAGCGGCGAAGACGTCATCAAAACCTCCGGGCACAGTCACACTGCGCTTCAGGCGGTTTTGACAACCGCCCGAGGCCGCGTGACCCACCAGAGCATCCATGCCACCAGAACGAAGCCGGCGCCAGCGTAACCCATCAACGAGGTCAGATCGCGCGTGAACATTTCGCCGCTGACATAGGAGCCGGCCGCCTGGCCGACGTAAACGGCCGAGGTATTGAGCGCGACGGTCACCGCCGCCAGCGCTGGCGCCGCCCCATAGAGTCGCGCCTGCTGCATCGCATTGGACGCCGCGAAGCCAAGCCCCCAGATGGCGACGCCAATGCCCATCACCCAAAGCAGGCTGCCGCCGAAGCCCCAGAGCAAAAGACCCGTGGCGACCATGCCGGTGGAAATTCCCGATGTGACGAAGGCGCCAAGCGGCGCCACGATACGCGACGCAATGATATTGCCGACAAAACTGGCGACGCCGAACAGACCAAAGAACAGAGCGATCACGCTGGGGCCAGCGCCGATGAGACTGAGCGAGGGCCCCATGAATGTGAAGACGACGAGCTGGCCACTGATCTGCAGAATGGTGATCGCCAGCAGGATGAAGATCACGCGATCGCGCCCGATCGCGGCCCAGCTCGACAGCGACAGGGACGCGCCCTTCAGCCGGCCGGGTAAAGCGGCGAAGACGAAGACGCCCGTGAGCAGCGCGCCGACCCCCAAGGCGGCAAGAGCGAAACGCCAGCCAAACGATGTCGCCAGGAAAGTCATCAGTGGCATGCCGACAGCAATCGACAGCGACCAGCCGATGAACACGAAGGCGATGGCGCCGGGCCTGTCTTTTTCGGGCACGAGCAGAGCTACCGTGCCGGCGGCTTGCGGCGTGAACACCGCCGCGAAGAACAGCATGACAAGGCGCAGCGCCAGCACCGCCGGATAAGATGTCGCGAACGCCGAGGCAAGATGGGCCAGCGCCACAGTCGCCAACGAACCGACCAACAACGTGCGCCTATCCATCCCGCTGGTCAGCCAGGCCACCAGCGGCGAGGCGATGCACAGAATCACCGCGCCATAGGTGACCAGCAAACCGGCATCGCGCACACTGACATTCAGCCCCTCGGCCAAAGGATGCAGCATGGCAGCCGGCGCCATCACGACGAGACCGGTGATGAAATTTCCGGCGAGCAACGCCAGGCGCACGGGCAAGGCAGTCATCGATCATCCATGGGGTGCGGCACAAGACAGGCACGAGGACAGAACGCGACGATAGGCGCGAGGGCCATGCCGAATTTGCCCACCGAGCGTTGTCAGCAAGTATGCGAGTGCTTGGACTGCGACAAGGGGTCACCGCATGCGTTCAACGCATGGCACCCCGGTGCCATGGCGAGCCCCATACTGACACGTCGCGTCATAACATCGATATAAGGCCGCGCCGTCGCGACATGTCAGTCCTCTTCACCCTCGTCGATTTTCCGAACGAGGTAGAGAAAGAACGCGGCAAAAACGACAAAGATGACGAAGGCAATGGCGGCGGACAAGTAGTCCTGAACGGCGGCGAACCAAATGACGCAGAGAAAGGCCACGCCGGGGAACAAACCCAGGGCGTACAGGCCAAGCTCCGCGACGATCTTCCTGACCCCGGTCATATCCCGCTCGTGCGCTCGGACTCGACAGCGTTGGCTGATCGAGGCCGCCGAGCATAAAACGCCAGTAGGACTTTTCCAAGCACCGCTGGCGTTTATCACGAAGCCTTTACCGAGCGATCTACGAACCATTTACCGGAAAATTTGAGCGAATAATTCTACCGCAGGAAGGCACGTATCGTATCGGCGACCACCTTCGGCTGTTCCAGCGTCGGAAAATGGGTTGCGCCGGGCAGTTTATTAGGTCGGTACCAGTTGTTTCTGGTAGCAAAGTCGAGCTGCGCCTGCGCGTATTCGGGCTCGAAGGGCTGCGAATAGATATGGGTGATCGGCCGGGCCTCTTTGAAAGCCGCCATGCGCTGCATCGGATTGCCCCATTTACGATAGGCAATGGCGATCTCTCGGCCGGATCGGGCCCACATTTCGAAACTGTAGCTCGCCATCTCGTTATTGACGTGATTGATGATGTCCTGGTTTTTGGTTTCGCCGATCCAATAGTTGAAGAGATCGCCGCGACCGTTCTCCCAGTTGGTGCGATCCTGCAAATCATCGATCATCCGCAGAAAATCCTCCGGCGGTGTCGTCTGGATCCAGTCGATCACGACGACACGCGGCACCCGCGCTATACCTAGCCGATCAGCGGTTTCGACATTGGCCCAGCCGCCATGGGAGGTGGACAGCGGCACCGCTTTGTCGATGTTCATGTGATCGAGAAAAGCGATGACATCGGACGCCTGATCGGCGGTGGTGAAGTCGCCATCATGTTCGCGATGGTCGCCATGGCCGCGCCAATCAAGACGAATGACGCGATGGGTCTTGGCCAGTTCCGGCGCCAGCATCTTGAACAGGCGATGATCCTGGCACCAGCCCGAAAGCAACAGAATGACGTCGCCCTCACCGGCATCGTCATAGGAAAACGTATTGGCGCCGAGTTTGACGGATTTCATGCGAGAACTCCAAGTTGAGTGAAAGAGCGGCGCATCAGGCCGCGTGAATCAAAGCGCTTCCGTCGCGGTTGGCGCATGTAAGGCGGTCTTCATCCGCTCCATGGCGATCTCGCGGCACTGGCCGGTAATCTTGAGCACCTGCGAGCGCACATCGTCGGGCCAAAAGTTCATGTCCCCGAGACATTCCGCCGTATCTTGGGTGTGTTCGGTCATCGGCCGCTCGCGTGCTTCCCAGTCGACCAGCGCCTTCGCCACGTCGGGCGCGCCAGCAACAGTTGCGGCCAGACCGATACCATTCATCAATGCACAACCGCCGCCTTGGCCGAGATAAGGCGGCATCGCATGAGCGGCGTCGCCAAGGATCGCGACGCGGCCCTTGCTCCAGGCCTTCAGTTTGATCACTTCAAATTCATCCCAGCGGCCCGCATCGCCGAAACGCGCGACCAGCGACGCCAGATGCGGAAAGGAATCCGTCCACAAGGCGCGGTCGGCAGGCACTTGCAGGGCCTGCTTGTCATCGGAGGCGCAGCACAGCGCCACATAAAGATCGGTGCTACTTGCTGGCGTATAGAGAATGCGACGCGTACCGGTAAAATACTCGATATAGCGGTCACGATCTTCAGGCCGCACATCGCTATCGTCGCGCGCGATCAGCATGCGGATGGCGCCGTAACCGAGCTGTTTGCGATACATCAACAGATCGAGGCTATCGCGCACTCTGGAGTTGACGCCATCGGCTCCGACCACCAGATCGGCCTTGCGCTTCGCACCATCGGCGAGCAGCAATTCGCCGTCTGGCGTCGCACCTGTGACTTCCGAGTTCGTAAGGATCTCGACGCCACTCCTGCGACACGTCTCAACCAACGAATTGATCAGCGTCTCGCGCAGAATCGTGATGAGCCGCGCACCGCCCGGACCGTTGATCGGAATCTCTTCCATGGTTGCGTCGTGATGATCACGGGTGTGGAACACTGGGCCGATATGCGCGCCGACGGTTGCCTGGTCATAGGCGCCAATGGCTTTCAACACGCGCAGGCCATTGCTCCATATATAGATGCCGGCGCCGAAAGTGCGCAGGGTCGGCGCGCGCTCGTGCACGGTGACAGACCAGCCACGCTGCGCCAACGCCGCTGCTGCCGTCAGGCCGCCAATCCCCGCACCGGCGATTTCCGCCCGACGCCCTGCCCCGGTTTGCTGCACCATTGTCCGACTTTGCTCCACTGCCACAAGCACTTCCGCATTTCGCAGACTGCCAAGGTTTCAGTCAGCTCGGGATCGGACAAGTGAATTCTCTGGCAATTTCTATGAGCATCGGGAATATCAGAGCGAGAGGTGTCCCAATAAACGCGACCCAAACAAGCGAGCTGCCATGACATTACTCGCCAGCCGGCTCACCATTCGCCACTTGCGTATGGTTGTAGCCATTGTGGAAGAAGGCAATCTCGTCCGTGCAGCCGAGCGGCTGAACATGACGCAGTCGGCGGTTACCAAGGCCTTGCAGGAAACCGAGGCGCTGACCGGCACGCGACTGTTCGATCGCACCAATCGCGGTGTCGTGACAACCGTCTATGGCGAGGCGCTGGCGTTTCACGCGCGCCTCATCATCGCGCAACTGGCGCACGCAGAGGAACATCTGGCCGATCTGCGCGACGGCGCCGGCGGTCGCGTCGCTGTCGGCACGCTTCTGTCGGCCTCCGCCGAACTGCTGCCAACAGCCATCGCGCGCCTGCGCAAGGAGCGGCCCAAACTGGTGGTTAAACTGGTCGAAGCCACCGACGATGTACTGCTGCCGGCCCTACGGTCCGGCGAGCTCGACCTGGTGGTGGGGCGCCTTTCCGAGCAGCGCGACCGTCTGAATGTGACGCAAGAAGTGCTGATGGACGACATCGCCTGCGTCGTCGCCCGGCATGGCCATCCATTGACCATGCGACGCGCCGTCAGTCTCGCCGATCTCATTGGGTGGGAATGGATTTTGCCCCCGGCGCAGACGAGCCTGCGCCGCCTCATCGACATGGCTTTCCGCGAAGAAGGACTTGAACCGCCGACGCACGCGGTGGAATCGGTGTCGCTGCTGGCCAACCGTGCCCTCTTGATCGACGCCGATTATCTTGGCGTTCTTCCCGCCTCGGTGGCGCGACGGGAGGTGGCTGGCGGCGGCCTCACCATCTTGCCGGTCACCCTGGAAGTGACCGAGAGCCCGATCGGCATCACCACGCGCAGCCATGTCCGCCTTTCCCCTGCGGCCCAGCTGTTGATCGGCGCCTTGCGCCGCACCGCGGCCGATCTTTCGAGCCGAGACATATCGGACCAACATCATGCGCCCGGCGGCCGATATTCCCCCGCCTCATGTCTGAATGACGAGTTTTCCATTTACCGCGCCGGCGATTGCGCCAAGTTTTGCATGCGAGGTCTTGCGACTGGGCAACCCTGCGAAGGGACAACATGTAGTGTCCGCGATCTCGGGCACATCCCCTCCAGCCTGCCCGCAACGGCCTCGCAATGCGAAGAGGGGACCGAAACAATGCGTTTGAAGGGCATTCTACCGACTGCATTGCTGGCACTGGGCGTCAGCGCGGCCAGCGCGCAGCAGCCGCCATTGAAGGTCGGCATGATCACGACGCTCTCGGGCCCCGCCGGCTATCTCGGCCAGGACATTCGCGATGGCTTTCAACTCGCCATCGATCTCAACAAGGGCGCGCTCGGCGGCAGAAACGTGCAGTTGGTCGTCGAAGACGACAGCCTGAAACCCGGCAATGCCAAACAGATCGCCAGCAAGATGCTGTCGGAACAAGGCATCAAGATCTTCACCGGCGTCGTTTTCGCCAATGTCGCCTTCGCGGCCGTGCCGGAGATTCTCGACAGCAATGCCATCTATGTCAGCGCCAACACCGCGTCGGCGACCTTCGCCGGCAAGGAATGCCATCCGAACTATTTCGTCAGCTCCTGGCAAGACGACAGCCAGGGCGAAAGTGCGGGCGCCCTGGCGCAATCGCTTGGCTACAAGCGCGCCTTCCTCGTCGCGCCGAACTATCAGGCCGGCAAAGAGACGATGGAAGCCTTCAAGCGCTTCTACAAAGGCGCCGTGGTCGGCGAAGCCTATACCGGCCTCGATCAAACCGACTTCGCGGTGGTGATGGCGCAGATTCGCGCTGCCAAGCCCGATGTCGTCTATGAGTTCGAGCCGGGTGGCCTCGGCATCGCCTTCCTGCGCCAGTATCAGCAGTCCGGCTTGCTCAAGGAAATCCCGATGGTCGTTCACCCGGCCTCCCTCGACCAGGCGATCGCTCAGGCGGTGGGGGATGCAGCCATCGGCGTGAAGGTCACCAGCCATTGGAATGAGGATTTCGACAATCCAATCAACAAAACCTTCGTCGCCGCCTGGCGCGCCAAATATGGCGATCGGCCGATCACCTATTACGCGGCACAGGGTTACGACGCGGCGCTCCTGATCGGCGCCGGCCTCGCCAAGGATCCGGCCGGCGGCGACAATCCAAGCGCCTTCCGCAAGGCCCTGCTCGCAGCCAACATCCCGTCCGTGCGCGGCCCGTTCAAATTCGGTCCCAACCAGCACCCGATCCAGGATTGGTATGCCCTCAAGGCCGAGCGGGCGGCCGATGGCAAGATGGTGCTGAAGACCGACGCGAAAGTGCTGACCGCCCATGGCGACAGCTATTCCGGACAGTGTAAAGCACCGGCGAACTGAGCCGCCCGAGCTTGGCAATAAGCCCGTCATCCAATTCATCTATGTGATTTGGCGACAGAACGGGTTGATAGCCAGCACGAAATGGGGCATAAGCCCGTCACGAATTGCCGGGGTTGCCCCGGCCTTTTCTTTGAAATTCTCCTTGGTGGCCGCTATGAAAGTCCGTAACTCTTTGAAATCGCTGCGTACGCGCCATCGCGCCAACCAGCTCGTGCGCCGCAAGGGCCGCGTTTATATCATCAACAAGGTGCAGAAGCGCTTCAAGGCACGTCAGGGCTAAGTCCTGCCCGTCTCTTGGAAATCTGCTCGAAACCCCGGCCCCGGCCGGGGTTTTCGCTTTTTGTGCGGCCAATACCCGTTTCACGCAAATATCGGTATCGTGAAAGACAGGGCTTTGACGTCCGTCGGACGCCGCTCTAGCCTGAAGGCCCTGATTTCTCCCTGTTTCGGGTGGAAGAGGGACTGTCCCGCTCAGGACGATTGACCGCGGTGATTTCGGAGACCTTTGCACAGATGCACCAGGCCCTACCTCCCGCACCTTCTGACACAGCCATGGCCGCGCTTGGCGCGCCGGCGATCTCCAAGCTGCGACGTCCCTTTACCATCATGGCGTTGCTGGCGGTGCTCGCTATCGCCCCAGTCCAAGTCCGGGCTCAAACCCAAGCCCAGGCGCCAAGCAATGCGCCGCAAGCCGCGCCAACACTGCCTTCCCATAATGACCCCAATCTGCGCGGCCGCGATCGCATCCTGAGCGAACTCTTTGATCGACTGGCCAAGGCCGAGGACGAGGAGGAGGCCAAAGGCGTCGCCGGCGCCATCGAGCGCGTCTTCCTGCGCTCGGGATCCGACACCGCCGATCTGTTGATGAGCCGCGCCCTCAGCTCGGTGCGCCAGCGTGAATTCAAGACCGCCACCGAATTGCTCGACAAACTGGTGGTGGTCGAACCGGAATGGGCCGAAGCTTGGAACCAGCGTGCCACGGCGCGCTACCGCGCCGATGACGTGCAGGGCGCCGTCGCCGATCTCGGCCAGGTGCTGGTACTCGAGCCGCGCCATTTCGGCGCCCTCTCCGCGCTCGGCTATATCCTTTACAGCAATGGCTTCGACCGGCGCGCGCTCGACGTGATGCGCAAGACGCTTGAAATTTATCCAAAGCAGGAAGACGTGCGCAAACTGGTCGAACAACTCGGCCAGAAAATCGACGGCCGCGATCTCTGATCGCAGATGCTTTCCGCACTCGCGCTGGTCCTTGCCGCTCTTCTCGCCGTTTCGCTGGCGCTCTTCCTGTTCACTGGCTGGCAGACGCGCCGTCTCAATGCGCTTTATCCGGCACGCGGCCAGTTCGTCGACGTGGAAGGAGCGCGTATCCATTTCACCGATACGCCTGCCATAGGCGCCACGAAGGGCGCGGTCTTGCTACTCCACGGCGCCAGCGGCAACGAGGCCGACATGCGCCTACCGCTGGCCGGTAGATTAGCGGCGCTTGGTTATCGCGTGATCAGCGTCGACCGACCAGGCCTGGGCCGAAGCGCGCGCCTCGGCGGCCCCGACGATGCTTCACCGGCGCGCCAGGCGCAGTTGCTGCGCGCGGCGGCGGAAAAGATCGGTGTCACGCAGGCCATCGTCGTCGGTCATTCATTGGCCGGCGTATTGTCCCTGCAACTGGCGCTTGATCACCGCAGCTTCACCCAAGGATTGGTGCTCATCGCACCCGTCAGCCACCCCTGGCCAGGCGGTATCGCGGCTTATTATACGGCCGCGGCGTTGCCGTTCATCGGCCCGCTTTTCTCCCACACGATCACTTTGCCGATCGGCCTTGCTCTCATCGCCCCCTCGTTAACGGCTGTCTTCCATCCGCAAATGATACCTGGCGATTATCGCAGCCGTACCGGCATCGACCTTGTTTTGCGGCCGGCGAGTTTTCGCGCCAATGCCCAGGATGTCGCCGTCATCGAAGATTTCGTCAAACGGCAAGCGCCGCGTTATCGCAGCATCGCGGTGCCCACCATCATCGTCACAGGTGATAAGGACGGCATCGTCTACACTCACATACACAGTGCCGGCTGCGCCAGGGACATTCCAGGGGCCACATTAACCGTACTGCCCGGCATCGGTCATTCGCCGCACTGGGCCTATCCCGACGCGGTGGTGCAAGCGATCCTGCAAGTCACAGAGCGAATGAAAATACCGCGCTTGTAAGTCGCGACAGCACATCTGGGTGCTCAGGTCATCGCCCCGCTCGTTGGCACGCCTGGCGTCTGCGTTTCCGCGACCATCCGATTTTAGCGAAGCTGATTTGCCGAATATCGAATGGCAATCGCCGCATTGTCTGTGCGCATCGCTAGACTATGCATTTCTACCACCGGAAAACCGCTAGGGAGCTCTGGCGAGCATCGCCGCGATCATACCGAGAAACAGCCTCTGCAGTGGATGCTCGCGATCACCGATCACAATGAATTAGAAGCAGAACGGTCTTTTTCTTCCCGATCAGCGCCACGAATTCGATCTGTAAGCCACCGCAATAATGGCGATCTGAACCAAAGCAGTCGCGTCTACGCGCCCCACGCACATCTCAGTATGTCTGCCACTGACTCATGCCGAAATAGCAACGGCAGATATGGGCTTCGATCCACAACACCGGTTGCGCTCACGAATGCGCCGCTTCAACCTAGCTGAAGCTGAAGAAACGATGTGCTGCACCCCTTGTGCAGTGCACCGTCGGCATTCCGAAATTTTCGGAATAGGACGTCAAGGGCAGGGAGGCTGATGACGATGGGGAGTGAAACCCAGAACGATTCCGGCATGAGCCGGCGCGATCTTCTCGCAATGGTCGGCATGGCCGCCGGCAGCGTGGCGATGTACCAGGCGATGACCAGCATGGGTCTTGCCGGCGAATCCACCTATCGCGGATCACCCAATTTGAAAGGCGCACCGAAGGGGACGTCGGTTCTTATTCTGGGCGCCGGTCTTGCTGGCCTGACAGCGGCTTATGAGCTGCGCAAGGCTGGCTACAAGGTGACGGTGCTCGAATACAATGAACGCCCCGGCGGCCGGAATTGGAGCATCCGTGGCGGCGACAAAATTACCGAACTCGGCGGCGAGACGCAGACCTGCGGTTTCGCCAAGGGGCACTATTTCAATCCTGGCCCCTGGCGCATTCCCTACAATCATCATGCGGTGATCGACTATTGCCGGCAACTCGGCGTCGCGCTCGAGCCTTTCGCTTGCTTGAATCACAACGCCTATTTCCATTCAACGAACGCCTTCGGCGGCAAGCCGCAGCGCATTCGTGAAATCGACGCCGATCTGCGCGGCCATGTCTCCGACCTGCTCGCCAAGTCGGCCCAGCAAGACAAGCTCGACGAGAGCGTCTCGAAGGAAGACAAAGAAACCCTGCTTACTGCATTGCGAAACTGGGGCGGCCTCGACAACGAATACCGCTACACGAAGAGCGCTGCCGCGGCCACGCTCCGTGGCTACGAGAGATATCCCGGCGGCGGCCTTGCCGGTCCCTCGACGCCCAGCGAACCGATGAAACTGCAGGACCTTCTCAAGTCGGGACTGTGGCGCAATCTCAACAACTTCTTCCAGTTCGAACACCAGAACACTATGCTGCAGCCGGTCGGCGGCATGGACATGATCGGCAAGGGCTTCGCCAAGCAACTCGGCGGCCTCATCCGCTACAATGCGAAAGTGACGGAGATCAAACAGGACGAGCGTGGCGTCACCGTCACCTATGTCGATCAAAAGGCCAAGGGTGCGCCCAAACAAGTCCAGGCCGACTGGTGCGTGTGCACCATTCCCGCGTCCATCCTGAGCCAGATTCCCACCACCGTCAGCGCCAAGATGAAGGCCGCCATCGAAGCCGTGCCCTATGTCACCTCGGTGAAAGTGGGTCTGCAGTTCAAGCGGCGTTTCTGGGAACAGGACGAGATGATCTATGGTGGCATCAGTTCCACCAACCTACCGATCAACACGATCTCCTATCCCAGCGACAACTTTGGCAGCAAGGGCCCCGGCGTGTTGCTCGGCGCCTATCAGATCGTGCAGGCCAACTCCTTTGCGCTTGCGTCCATGACAGCGCCCGAGCGCATCGCTTTCGCGTTGGAGCACGGCAGCAAGATCCATCCGCAATACAAGAGCGAATTCGACAACGGCGTCGCCGTCTCCTGGCATCGCATGCCCTTTACACTGGGCTGCGGCGGCATGTGGAGCCCGGCGTCGCGCAAGGAGCACTACAACAACATATGCCAGATCGACGGACGCATGGTGCTCGCCGGCGAACATGTCTCCTATGTGAACTGGTGGCAGGAGGGTGCCATTCTCTCGGCGCTCGATGCCATCACCCGTCTGCATGAACGCATCGTCAAAGCGTGACAGGAGAGTTCCCATGATCCGTTTCTCTTTCTCCCCGGTTCGCGCCTTGGTCCTTGGCGTGCTCGCACTGCCGCTCGCGCTGTCGACGACGCAAGCGCAGGATCTGAAGCCGACGATCGGCCCGCCTGGCTTCGCCTTCGCCCCGAAGGATGGCCCCAACCTCTATGTCACCGTCTGCCAGGGTTGCCACATGCCAGGCGGTAAAGGCGCCGTCGGCGCGGGCATTTATCCAGCCCTGGCCAACAACAAGAACCTCGAAGCCGGCGCCTATCCGGTCGAAGTGGTCGTCAACGGCTTGAGAGGCATGCCGCCGTTCCGTGCCATGCTGAACGACGAACAAGTGGCGGCCGTCGTCAACTATGTGCGCACCAGCTTCGGCAACAAATACACCGACGCTGTCACCGCCGAGGACGTCAAACTAGCGAGACCTACGAATTGACGCTGAAGCCTGACGGCGAGTAGCGTCAGGCTTCAGATCACCTGAGCAAACAAAATTGGAAGGACAATTGAGATGAAATCCGCTGCACGGCTCGCTCTCGGCACCTGCGTCGCCGCGTTACTGACTGTCTCGCTCGCGGCACAAGCCGAAGTCATCAGAAAATCCGTTCCCAACGCGCCAATCGCCTCCAGCGTGCAGGTCTCCGGCAATGTGACGACCTATTACCTGTCCGGCCAAGTGCCCTCGATCGCCAACAAGGATGCCGATCCGCGTAGCCCGCAGGCCTATGGCGATGTCGAAGCGCAGACCGTCAGCATATTGGAGAAGATCAAGGCTTCGCTGGAAGGCTATGGTCTCACCATGGGCGACGTGGTGAAGATGCAGGTTTACCTGGTCCACACCGACAAGACGCCGATGGATTTTAAAGGCTTCTCGCAGGGCTACAGCAAATTCTTTGGCGGCAGCCAGCCCAATCTTCCGGCACGCTCGACCATGGGTGTCTCAGCCCTCGTCAATCCAGGCTGGCTCGTCGAGATCGAAGTCACCGCCGCGAAGGTCAGCAAGTAAGATCATCACGACCGAACGCTCAACGGGCATCACACGCCATCGTGTGGTGCCCGTTTTGCGTAGTGCTCACGACAGTGTGAAGAGAAGGCTGTCAGTCGTCGACGATGCCAAATGCGCGCAAGTCATTCCATTGACCTGACAAAGATCGCATAGGGCGGAATGATGCCTGTCCTCGACCGTCTCTTGCGAGCCTGCGAACGCAGTGTCTAGAGTTGTGTGCTCAGTACTCGCGAAAAAATGCGGCCGTCGAGCGGACCGAAAATCTAAAAGGATGATCCACGCCATGATCGACACAAAGCTGATGCGCCGCACGGCCGCCTTTGCAGGCCTCCTGTTCGCGGCGGCAGTCTGCCCGGTGCAAGCGCAGACCCAGGATGTGCTGGTCACCCATCGCCTGTCGGCTGCGCTGGCCAACGAGATTGCCGCTGAAGCAGTCGCGAGTTGCGCCCGGCAGGGCTATGCGGAGACAGCCGTCGTCGTCGATGCCAACGGCACGCAACAGGCGCTGTTGCGTGGCGACCGCGCCGGTGTGCATACGCTCGATAGCGCCTATCACAAGGCCTATACGGCCGCGACATTCAAGAACGACACGACGAAACTCGCCGAACAAGTAAAGAAGTCACCGGAATTCGCCGCCCTTTTCACCCTGCCCCATCTGCTCCCGGCCGGCGGTGGCGTCGTCATCAAAATCGGCGATGAGGTCATCGGCGCCGTGGGCGCCGGCGGCGCGCCCGGATTCAACCTCGACGAAGGCTGCGCCAAGGCAGGCATCGACAAGGTGCGCGACCGGCTGAAATAAACCCCGAGCGCGCTCAATCATCCAGCCGATCCGATAGATCCAGCCGCCGCGAAATTCCAATCGCGTCGAGAAATGTCTCGTCGTGGCTAACGACAAGCAGCGCGCCATCATAAGCGCGCAAGCCCGCCTCCACGGCTTCGATCGCATCAATGTCCAGGTGATTTGTCGGCTCATCGAGGATCAACAGAGAAGGCGGTGTCGAGCCGCCCAGCACGCAAGCCAGGCCGGCGCGCAATAATTGCCCACCGCTGAGCGTCGAAGCCTTTTGGAGCGCCGCATCGGCACGGAACATGAAGCGCGCCAGCGCCGCCCGACAATCGTTTTCCCCCGCCTGCGGATTGATCCGCCGGAAATTGTCGCGGATCGACAGGGATGGGTCGAGAACACTCACCTGCTGATCAAGCAGCACGAAATCGGTCGATATCTCCACTGTTCCGGACCATGGGCGTAGCGCGCCGCTGATGAGTCCGAGCACGGTCGTTTTGCCCGAGCCGTTCGGTCCCACGATCGCCAGGCGCTCTGGGCCGCTGATCGTGAAAGAAAGATCGTGGATCAAAGGCCGGTCCGGTTCATAGCCAAAGGCAACTGCATCCATCTTCAAGACGATTTTCCCGCGCGGCAGATGCGTCGGCGCCAGCGTCACCGTCAAAGGTTGCAACACTTCGAGGCGGGCACGCGCATCGACGACAGCCTCGTGCGCTTGCACGCTCCGTCGCTTGGCCAAGCGTGCGTTGTCTCCGCTCGTTGTTTCGCTGCGCTCCTTGCGCCGGCCCAATAGAATGCGCGGCATGTCGTCTTTGGCGCTCGCCTTCCTGCCGACGCCATCCTTGCGGGCCTTGCGCTCATTGATCACTTGCGTTTTCCGCGCCAGATCGACCATCTGCCGCTCGGCATCGGCAAGATCATGTTGCGCGGCCGCAAGATCGAGCGCTTTCAAGCGACGGTAGGCGCTCCAATTGCCGCCATAACGCGTTGCACCGAGCGAGGTCAGCTCGACAATCGAATCCATCGCTTCAAGCAATTCACGGTCGTGACTGACGACAATAGCGCCCGATCGCCAATTGGCGAGAAGATCAATCACAGCCTCACGTCCGTCACGATCGAGATTATTGGTCGGCTCATCCAGCAGGAGAAAGTCGGGCTCAGCAAAGACGAGAGCGGCCAAGCCGGCGCGCGTGCGCTGACCACCCGACAAATTGACCAAAGGCGCATCTGCGCCCGTATCGAGATCGAAGCGGGCAAGTGCCGAAGCCACCCGGGACTCCAGGGTCCAGTCCGCTTCCGCGATCTCGGCCACGCCGGCTTCCCCGCTTTCCGCACGACGTAAAAGCAGAAGCGCTGCAGAGACACCAAAGAGATCGGCGACGGTTTCTTCCGAACTGAATTGCACGCTTTGACGCAGCACGCGCACCGTGCCGTTGACAGCGAGTGAACCGGATTGTGGCTGCAATTCTCCAGCTATGAGCTTCAGCAGCGTGGTTTTACCGACGCCGTTGCGGCCGACGAGACCGGTTCGGTCCGCGCCAAAACTCAGATCGAGGCTGGATAAAAGCGAACGGCCGTCAGATGCGGACCAGGAGAGAGCGGACAGTGTGATCGAGGCAGACATGAATGTGGATTTCCCCAAGGGCAAGGCGAGCGGGCATTGCGATGAGGTTGAAATCCATTGTGGCACACATCCATTGGCTGACAGAAAACGAGCGATCAGAGGCTACCCGTTAGCTGTAAACATCCTAAGAAGACGGCGATTTTGCGACGCGATCCTCAACTGCGCTCCAACACCCAATCCTGGGTCTTGTCGAGGATTTCAGCGGGCACGGTCTTGCGCAAATTCTTGGCGAGGTCTGCCAGAGTGACGGCACGCAGCTTATCGCGCCAGGCCTGGTCTGCATCCCACATCACCTGCGCGATGGCGCAGGCACCATCGGAACGATAGCCCTTGCGCAGGCATGGGTTGTTGTAGCGGATATTATCGCAGACGAAGCTGGACGCCTTCCCCTCTACCGCTTCGACGATATCGAGAAAGGCGATCTGCGCCGGAGCCTTGGCCAGGCGATAGCCGCCCGAAGGACCGAGTGTGCTTTCGACAAGGCCGGCCTGTGACAAGCCCTGGAGGGCCTTGGACAGATATTCCTTTGGCACGCCGTGCAATTCCGCTAGTGCCTTGGTCGACAGGTAGCACCCCGCCGGCAAGCCGGCGAGGATAGAGCAACAATGCAAGGCCCATTCGACCTGGTTTCTAAGCTGCAACGCTCAATCCTGCTTTGGTCAATCCATAGGCCGCGTCCATCGAACCCGGCACGCTCTGGAAGGCAATGCTCATCCGGTTCCAACCATTGATGGCGACGACCACCAAGGTCAAGTCGGACAGTTCCTTGTCGGAAAACTCGGCCCGCACGCGTTCATAAACCGCATCCGAGATTCCGTGAGGCGGCAGCTGCGTCACCGTTTCCGCCCATTCAAGCGCGGCGCGTTCGCGGGCGCTGAACAGCGGTGACTCGCGCCAGATGACCACATGATGCAGGCGCAGTTCGCTTTCGCCCGCGATCTTCAGCTGCTTGACATGCATGTCGACGCAGAAGGCGCAGCCGTTGACCTGCGAAGCACGAAGTTCAACCAGATGCACGAGCTTGGGTTCGATCGCCCCCTTGGCTGCGGCTTGCGAAAATTCGAGGTATTTTTTGAGCTGGTCCGGCGAAAGCGCGCCATAGTTGAGACGGGGCATGGAAATCTCCTGGTACGAAATTGAACGGCTTAATAAGGATATTTAATATCCTTAAGGATGATATTTATCCGTAATTGAGCCCGTTGTAAAGCCCCGTGCTGGCGCACGACGATCTCGCCGTCACCGAAGCTGCCGTCCCAAAAGGCGCGGCGGCTGGTGAGCGGTATGCGCGGAACAGATGGCCGCGCTCGATCGCAAAAAATGATTGTGACAGCAGTGACAGCTCAGCTGTCACTGCCCGTAAAAGCGATCCGCAGCATATTGGTGGCGCCTGGCGTGCCAAACGGCAGACCGGCGATAACGATGATGCGGTCGCCCTCTTTCGAGAAACCTTCGCGATTGGCGAGTTTGCAGGCGCGCTTGGCCATGTCGTCGACATCGCTCGCATCCTTGGTGACGATCGGATGCACGCCCCACACCAGCGCCAGCCGACGCGCCGTGTCGGCATTGGGCGTCAATGCAATGACCGGCGGCTTCGGCCGCTCGCGCGCCACGCGCAGCGCCGTGGCGCCGGAAAATGACCAGGCGCAGATGGCTTTGAGATCAAGCGTCTCGGCCACATCATGGGCCGCAACAGCGATGGCGTCGGCGCCCGTCGCCTCGGGCTCGCTGCGCTGTGCTGCGATGATCGCCCGATAGACGCTATCGCTTTCCACCTCGATGGCGATCTTGTTCATCATCGTCACCGCTTCGATAGGGAACTGGCCGGCGGCGCTTTCGGCCGACAGCATCACCGCATCCGCCCCCTCATAAACGGCGGTGGCCACGTCGCTCACCTCGGCCCGCGTCGGCACTGGCGTGGTGATCATCGATTCCAACATCTGCGTCGCCACGACGACTGGCTTGCCCAGACGGCGGGCGAGGCGGTTCATGCGCTTTTGCAGGCCCGGCACTTTTTCGACCGGCATTTCAACACCGAGATCGCCGCGCGCCACCATGATCGCATCGGCGATCTCCATAATCTCTTCGAGCCTGGCGATCGCCTGCGGCTTTTCGATCTTGGCGAGCACAAGCGCCCGTCCGCGGGCGATCTTCTTGACCTCCGCCACATCGTCCGGCCGTTGCACGAAGGAGACGGCGATCCAGTCGACACCGGCCTCCAGCGCTGCCTCGAGATCGGAACGATCTTTCTCGGTCATGGCCGAGACAGGGATTTCCGTATCGGGCAGGCTGACGCCCTTGCGGTTCGACAGGCGCCCGGCGATCTGCGCTTCAAGCACGGCCCGATTATGCTCGGCCTCGACCACTTGCAGGCGCATCTTGCCATCGTCGATCAAAACCGTGTCGCCGGCTTTCAAAGCGCGCAGAATTTCCGGATGCGGCAGGTTCACCCGCGTCGCATCGCCCGGTATTTTCTTGCTGTCGAAGACGATGCGATCGCCTTTGTTGAGTTCGACGCTGCCATCCTTGAACTCACCGCAGCGCAGTTTCGGCCCCTGCAGATCGACGAGAATGCCAATCGGCCGCTGATGCTTCTTCTCGATGGCGCGGATGGTGGCGATGCGCTCGCGCATGCCGTCATGGCTGGCATGGCTCATATTGATGCGGAACACGTCAGCGCCGGCCAGGAACAAACGTTCGACCATGGCTGGGTCCTGCGAGGCAGGCCCAAGCGTGGCCAGAATTTTGACGCGGCGGTGCCGTCTCATCCGATCATCCGTTCTGCTAGCAAATCAGTGGCAAGAAGTTACGAGAAACGCACCCGAAGAAACTACTTTGATGCCGGCTGGTTGGCATCGGTCAATTGCACGGTCCAGTTCTTCGCGTCCTTTCCCGTGTCGACTTCGAAGAAGCCGGTGCGGTCGAAGCCACGCACGAGGCAATTGTCGCGGCCCTCGATGCGAAACTCGCGATCGCGCGTGCACATGAATGCCTTGCCTTTCCATTCACCGCCGCGCTCGTCCATCGCATAGACATAGTAGAATTGCGCCGCCAGATTGCCGCGCAGCAGCACCTCGCAGGAGCCGCTCTTTAGATTCCACCAGCCTTCCGTGACCCAGCCGGTACCATCGGTATATGACAGGGCGACGCTCACCCGGCTCGTGGCGTTGTTGCAGAGGCGAAAATCCGCCCGCGCCTCACTGCTCATGACGGCCAAGACAAGCATCGCGGCGATCGCTGGCAGCAACCGGGTCAACAAAGGCGGGAGAGGAAGACGGCGCATCTTGATGAAGACCCTGGCGAATCAGTTCCGCTTGCGTAAAAGCGGGAGGACTCTTGTTTTTCCGGCCCCGTTGCCGACTGTCAACGGCGACGGACCAGTCTTTGCTTTCCAGCCCCATTCTGGCGGCAAGATGGCCGACGTGATGGCCAAGGAGACGTCGATTTGAGCCTTTCCGACGCTGAGGCGGCTGCCACCCCGGTTGAGCTTGTGGTGGGGAACCCGGGCGCTCCCGCCCTGTTCATCTGCGACCATGCGTCCAATGCGCTGCCATCAGGCTATGGCTCGCTGGGCCTGCCGGCCGAGCAATTCGCCCGCCACATCGCCTGGGACATCGGCGCGGCCGACGTGACGCGTGCGCTCGCTGCCCATTTCCAAGCCCCGGCCGTGCTGAGCCGCACGTCCCGCCTGCTGATCGACCCCAATCGCGGCGCCGACGATCCGACCTTGGTGATGCGCATTTCCGACGGCGCTTTAATCCCCGGCAATGCCCACATCGACGATGCCGAAATCGAACGACGCACCCTGGCCTATTGGCGCCCCTACCGCGATGCCATCGCCACCCGTCTCGACACCATGACCGGGGCAGGAATCAACTCTCTTGCGCCCGCTATCATCTCGATCCACTCCTTCACGCCAATCTGGCGCGGCACGCCGCGCCCCTGGCAGATCGGCCTGTTGTGGGACGGCGACGCCCGCATCGCTCAGCCTCTGCTCAGCGAACTCGAGAAACAGCCCGATCTCACCATCGGCGACAACGAACCCTATGACGGCGCTTTGATTGGCGACACGCTCTATGATCTCGGCACCCGTCGCGGTCTGGCTCACATTCTCATCGAAGTGCGACAGGATCTGATCGCCACACCAGAGGGTGCGCAGGTGTGGGCACAGCGCATTGCCCTGGCGCTCGCACCTGTGTTGCAGCGCGACGATGTTCGTCGCATCGAAACACATCCCAGCCATGCACGACGCAACGGTCCGCGACCGAAACTGATCCGATCTAGGGCTTGACCGCTTCTCCCAGCCCAGCGCAACCTGCCCCCTTGAGGTCAGCATCGCTCTGGGAGGATCGGTATGAATGTTATCGCGAAAGCCCGCACGGAATCTCTGCAAGCTGCGCAACATCCGCTGTTCAACGATCGCAAGCTGAAGCTCGGGACCTTCTGTTCCAATCTCAGCGGCGGCTGCGCCATTTCAAAGATCGATGGCGTGCTCAAAGCGCGGTGGCCCGAAACCTTGGAACTCGCCCAGCTCGGGGAAGCCATGGATTTCGAAGCGCTCGTCCCGGTTGGTCGCTGGAAGGGCTTTGGCGGTCCAACCAATTTCAATGGCGAAGGATTTGAGAGCTTTTCCTGGGCTTCGGCAATCGCTGCCTCGACACAGAAAGCCGGCGTCTTCGCCACCACCCATGTGCCAACCATCCACCCGATCTTCGCCGCGAAAATGGGAACCACCATCGACCATGTCTCGAATGGCCGTTTCGCGCTCAACATCGTCACCGGCTGGTTCAAGCCCGAAATAGAAATGTTTGGCCGCGGGCAGCTGCCGCATGAAGACCGCTACAAGATGGCGGCCGAATGGCTCGAGCTCGTCAAGCGACTGTGGACCGAGGACAAGGAATTCGACCACGACGGCCAGTACTATCAGATCAAGGCTGGCTGGTGCGCACCCAAGCCCCTGCACAAACCCTATCCGCCGATCATGAATGCAGGCGGTTCCGAAGTCGGCCGCCATTACGCCGCGAAACATTGCGACGTCGCCTTCGTCGTCTTCACCTCACACGACAAAGAGGAAATGCGTAAACAGGTCGCCGCCTATCGCGACCTCGCCCGGCAAGAATACGGCCGCGATCTCAAGATCTGGGGCTATGCCTATGTGGTGCAGGGCGAGACTGAAAAGGAAGCGCGCGACTTCTACAACCACTATGTGCACGAACAGGGCGACTGGGAGGCTGCCTCCAATCTGCTCGACACCATGGGCCTCAACGCCCAGACTTTGCCTAAGGAGGCCTACGCCTGGATCAAGGAACATTTCGTTGCCGGATGGGGCGGCTATCCGATCGTCGGCACCAAGGAACAAGTGGTCGACAAACTGCAGATGCTGTCTGACATCGGCCTCGACGGCACTCTGCTCTCCTGGGCTCGTTACGCCGAAGGCATGCGCGAGTTCCAGGAAAAGACTTATCCGCTGGTCATCCAGGCAGGGTTGCGATGAAGCAATCCTAAGAGGGCGGGTTCACGCCGGCAGCAAAGCCGTCGTGTCGTCATCGACCTGCATGTCGAAGGCACATAGCAACGCCGCCGTGGCGGCGTAATTGCCCATCAGCGAGACGAGATCGACCAGGCCTTTCTCGCCAAAACGCGCCAAGGCTTTCGCATAGGTCTGCGACGAAACCTTACGTTGGCCGAACATTTCACGCCCGAGATCGATGATCAATGCATCGGTCTCCGGCAGGCCCGCTGTCGGACGGCGGAACTTGATGGCATCGATAACCACTTGGGACACGCCCTGCTTCAAGGCTTCCGGTTCATGCGCCGCCCATTCGAAGGCGCTGTCGCATTGGCGCGCGGTGATCAGCACCGCCACTTCGCGCAGATAAGGGCTAAAACCAGCCTCAAACCGCAGATAGCGATTGACCGGTCGCGCCAGCACCGCCAGATGCGGAGAATGCAGCTGGATGCCGCCAGGGCCGATCAACCCGCGCAAGGTACCACCCTTTGGATCGACATTCGTGTCGAAGTGCTCCTGCCCTTCGGCATCAAGCGCCTCGCGCTTGACCAAGGGGAGACGACAACGCGAGACCGGATCCACGTCGGCTGGCAGCATGCGCATCCTCCCCAGTTTTTGTTTTATTCGGGCATAAACTTCAGGCTTCCATACCCTCCAGCTCCACGATCATTTTTTCGATCATGGACAGGCCGATCTGCCAGAAGGCAGGGTCGCGGGCATCGAGGCCAAACGGCACCAGCAGTTCGGAATGATGTTTGGTGCCGCCGGCCGCCAACATGGCGAAGTATTTCTCGGCGAAGCCCTGTTCGGCATTCTGATAAACGCCGTAGAGCGAGTTCACCAGGCAATCGCCGAACGCATAGGCGTAAACATAGAACGGCGAGTGGACGAAATGCGGGATGTAGGCCCAGAATACTTCGTAGCCAGCCTTCAGCTCGATGGCAGGACCAAGGCTCTCGCCCTGCACGCTCATCCACAGTTCTGAAATCTGGTCGGCGGTGAGTTCGCCCTCACGACGCGCCAGATGCAGCTTGCGCTCGAAGGAATAGAACGCGATCTGCCGCACCACGGTGTTGAGCATGTCCTCGACCTTCGCCGCCAGCATCGCCCGGCGCTGCACCGGGTCTGACGTGCCGTCGAGCAATTTGCGGAAGGTGAGCATTTCGCCGAAGACGGAAGCGGTTTCAGCCAATGTCAGCGGCGTCGGCGCCATCAGCGCACCATTCGGCGCCGCCAGTACCTGATGCACGCCGTGGCCCAACTCATGGGCAAGCGTCATCACGTCGCGCGGCTTGCCCTGATAATTCAGCATCACATACGGATGCGCCGACGGCACGGTCGGATGCGCGAAAGCGCCAGGCGACTTGCCTGGGCGCACCGGCGCATCGATCCAGCGCTCGTCGAAGAAGCGGCGCGCGATATCGGCCATGCGCGGCGCGAAGTCGCCATAGGCATCAAGCACGACGGCGCGCGCGTCTTCCCACTTATAGGTGCGCGTCGGCACGTCAGGCAGCGGCGCGTTGCGGTTCCAATGCGCCAGGGTTTCACGGCCAAACCATTTCGCCTTCAGCTTGTAATAGCGATGCGACAAGCGCGGATAGGCCGTGGTGACCGCCGCCACCAGGGCATCGACCACCTCGCGCTCGACCCGGTTGGACAGATGGCGCGCGTCGGCCACGTCGACAAAGCCGCGCCAACGGTCGGAGATTTCCTTGTCCTTGGAAAGCGTATTGGTGATCAGCGCGAAGGTGCGCAGATTCTGCTGCAGGGTTTTCGCCACCGCATCAGCAGCTTTATGGCGCACGTCCTCATGCGGATCCTGCATCAAAGCCAGCGTCGGCTCGATCGACAGTTCGCGTCCGTCAACGTCGAAGCGCAGCGAAGCGATGGTCTCGTCGAACAGGCGGTTCCAGGCGGAGCGGCCGCTGATCGCTTTTTCGTGGAAGAGCTGTTCCAGCTTGTCGTCGAGCTGATAGGGCTTCTCGCGGCGGACATCTTCCAGCCAAGGCCGATAATGCGCCAGCGGGCCCGAGGCCATCGCCGCATTGAGCTGCGCATCGTCGATACGATTGAGTTCGAGAGAGAAAAACACCAGATCCGAGGAGGCGTTGGTGATCTTCTCCTGCGCATCGCCATAAAATTTGGCCCGCGCCGGATCGCTTGTATTGCCGGTATAGATCAGGCCCGCATAGGACATGATGCGGCCCAGCAGATCCTCCAGCCCTTCGAATTCACGGATCGCTTGTGCTAGGCCAGCACTGGCATTTTCGCCGGCGGCAATGCCAGCGAGCGCGCCTTTCCACTTGCCAGCGAAGGTCCGACATTCCGCTTCCGCCCGCGCCAGATCGGCAGCGAAGGCTGGCGAGGCCATGCCAGGATAGAGATCGTCGAGATTCCATTCCGGCAAGGCGCCGAGGTCAGAAGCAACGCTCAACGGCGCCTCCAATCCGGCCTGCGCCGCAAGCCCACGATCCGTCGTCCGTCCGCTTAACTGCATCATGCCTGCACACGCCTGAAAACTAATCAAAATCGAAAATCACGTCCCCGTTATCGCCAACGACCGCGGCCCTGGCAAGGCAAACAGCGATGTAAAAGGGAATCACCGGGAACAGCCGCCAAATAGCCCTTGACTCGGATTACAGTTATGATCATAACTATAGCCATGGGATGTGCTTCAAGGCGCGCCGCCTGTCACCATCCTGCGCTAAAGATCGGGAGGTTCGGATGAGCAAATTTGTCGTCAATACGCATGGCCGTCTGCAAGAATGGATTGCCGATTCCAAGGGCTATTTCACCGATGAAGGTCTCGATTATGTGCTGACCCAGCACAATCTCCTGACCAAGGATGCCCCGGAAAACTTCAAGGCCTCGACCGCCGCCGCCAGCGCCAACCAAGTCTCCGACAATCTCAACGGCGCTTTCCAGACGTTCGAGAAGGGCCGCGACGCCTCGATCAGCTGCGCCTGCCATTGGACCGTCAACATGGCCGCTTCCGCCGATCACGGCCGCCTTTGGGGCGAAGCCTATTCGGTGTCGCCGTGCGGCATTTTCGTTCCGCCGAATTCCACCATCCGCAAGCCCGAAGATCTGGCTGGCGTGGACGTGCATGTCGGCTATCAGTCCGGCAGCCACTACACCACGATCCAGGCGCTCGAGCCATTCATGGCGGCCGATCAGATCAAGCTGAAGTTCGGCGGCGGCCCCTCGGACCGCGTCGACCAGCTCCTGAACGGTATTGCCCCCGCCGCGACGCTGTTCGGCATGCAGTATTACATCATGGAACAGCTCGGCTACCGGAAGATCATCGACAACACCTTCATGATCTCCGGCATGATTCCCGAAGGCATCGACCTTGAGGACGTGCGCAAATATTACCGCGCCTTGCGTCGCGCCCAGGCCGATATCGACCTGATGCACCAGCAATATACCCACTTCTACAGCAACGAACTGCCGGAACGGCATGCCAAGCTTGTGGACGTGCGCCGCTTCGGACCGGGCGAACGCATCGTGTTCGAGCCCTATTCCCGCGCCATGTACGAAGATACCCATCGCTGGGTCGAGGAACGCCACATCTTCAGCGAAGACAAAGCCGGTCACGGCGCCTACGAAGACGCGGTCGCCTGCCCGGTGTGAGCCGGCATCAGCAGCGAAATACGATAATTTGAAGTACACTGTGGCGGGCGATTCTAGAAAAATCGCCCGCCACAGCTGTATAATGGGCAGGCCATGAGTTCCGAGGATTCCCAAGCCAGAACCGCCAGTAAGCCGGCCAGCCACTCTGGTTCCGACACTGAGCCTGATTTCGCGCCCCATGCGCCGGTGGGCCATCTGCTGCGCCGCGTCTATCATAAGGCGCGCGAAACCTCGGCTTACCTCTACCGTGACTTTGACGTGACACCGCAGCAGGCCGCAGCCCTCTTCTCGGTCCGCCGCCGCGGCTCCCTCTCCCAAGCCGAAATCGGCGAAGCCATCGCCATGGAACCCGCCAATGTCCATGGCCTGGTGGCGCGGCTGAAAGCCAAGAAGCTGATCGAAGCCGAACGCGACCCCGTCGATCCCCGGCGCATGCGCATCCGCCTGACGAAGGAGGGTGAAGTGGTGGTCACCACGCTCTCCGACGCGGCGAAAATGTCCGAAGAGACAACCCTATCTCCCCTTTCATCGGCCGAACGCGCCACCCTCATGCGCCTGTTGCGCAAAATGCTCGTTCACCCGCCGGTGCGTTGACGGCGCTCAATCCGGCTTGGACACCGCCGCTTCCTCAAGCAGCAAACGCTCGATCCGGCGATCCGGCAGAAGCCACATGATCGCGACGAGCGCATATATCGCGGCCGCAAGCAGCGGATGAATGAATCCCGCAAGAATGCCAGCCAGATAGAGCACCGGCGAAATTTTACCCTTGAAATTCGAACCCAGCGCCCGCGCCAATAGGCAATCCTCGCCTTCAAGCCGGATGATGGTGCGCTGCAAGATGTAATAGGCGATGCCAGGCATCAGCAGCGACAGGCCGTAAAGCATCACCGGATTACGATCGAAATGGTTTTCCCCCATCCAATCCGTGGTAAAGGGCACCAGCGACAACCAGAACAGCAGATGCGTATTGGCCCACAGCACCGCGCCGTTGACGCGATGCACGGTCTGGAACATGTGATGATGGTTGTTCCAATAGATCGCCACATAGACGAAGCTCAACACATAACTGACGAAAACGGGCAGCAGTTTCGCCAGATCAGCCCAATCCGCGCCGTGCGGCACCTTTAATTCCAGCACCATGATGGTGATGATGATCGCGATCACGCCGTCGCTGAATGCCGCCAGCCGTTCCTTTTCCATATCCGATCCTGACAAAGTCGAGCCTAGCTCATGCTGTCCCGGCGGGCGGCGACAATCAAGGTGACAGTGATCCTCGCAAGGCGACTGTGATCCTTGGTTCCCGCGACGGGCACTATCCACCCCAGCCAGCTGATTCGCGTGAAATAATCCAGCATCGGCAGCAGAAGCCAGGCTGCCTCTTTACCTCAGGCGAACAACCGGCAATATGCCGCCACCTGACACTGGAGATGCCGAATGAAAACCCGTGCCGCCGTTGCTTTCGCCGCCAAAAAGCCGCTCGAAATCGTTGAACTCGATCTCGAAGGACCGAAGGCCGGCGAGGTCCTCGTCGAAGTCAAAGCGACGGGCATCTGCCACACTGACTATTTCACCCTGTCGGGCGCTGATCCGGAAGGTCTTTTCCCCTGCGTGCTCGGCCATGAGGGCGCGGGCATCGTCGTCGATGTCGGTGCTGGCGTGACCACCCTGAAGAAGGGCGACCATGTCATTCCGCTCTACACGCCCGAATGCCGCCAGTGCAAAAGCTGTCTGTCGCGCAAGACCAATCTCTGCACCGCCATCCGGACCACCCAGGGCAAGGGCGTGATGCCCGACGGCACCTCGCGCTTCAAGTGCGACGGCGAGCCGGTGCTGCACTACATGGGCACCTCCACCTTCGCCAACCACATCGTCGTGCCGGAAATCGCGCTGGCGAAAATCCGTGAGGACGCCCCCTTCGACAAGGTCTGCTACATCGGCTGTGGCGTCACCACCGGCATCGGCGCGGTGATGTGGACGGCGCAGGCGGAAGTCGGCTGTCGCGCCGTCGTCTTCGGTCTCGGCGGTATCGGCCTCAACGTCATTCAGGGCCTGCGCATGATCGGCGCCGAGCAGATTGTCGGCGTCGACATCAATCCAGCCCGCAACGAGCTGGCGCGCAAATTCGGCATGACCGACTTCGTCAACCCGAAGGAAGTCGGCGGCGATCTCGTGCCCTATCTGGTCGACCTCACCAAGGGCGGCGCCGACTATTCGTTCGAATGTATCGGCAACGTCAACACCATGCGCCAAGCCCTTGAATGCTGCCATCGCGGCTGGGGCCAGTCGATCATCGTCGGCGTCGCGCCGTCCGGTGCGGAAATCGCCACGCGTCCGTTCCAGCTCGTCACCGGCCGCGTCTGGAAGGGCACGGCCTTCGGCGGCGCTCGTGGCCGCACCGACGTGCCGCGTATCGTCGATTGGTACATGGATGGCCGCATCAACATCGATGACCTGATCACCCACAAACTGCCGCTGGAGCGCATCAACGAAGGCTTCGATCTGATGCATGCCGGCACGTCGATCCGCAGCGTCGTCGAATTCTAACGTGGTGGCGGACCCCGGTTCGCCAAGAACACAGCCGCGATACCTGCCTCTCTGGGCGCGTATCGCGGCTACAATCGTCATCGGAGCATTGTTGGTCTGGCGTTTCCGTCAGGCCGAAGGCTCGTTCGCCAATTTTATTTTCACCACAGCCCTGACCGGCGCGCTCTATGCGGCGCTCGTGGTTTTGACGCGCCGACTGCTGGCGCCCCTCATTGCGCTCACGGCCTTCATCACGGTCGTCTACGCCACGTCCTACGCCAAATACCAGGCCACCACCTTCGTCCTACACGCCTGGGATTTTATCTATTACGTCGGCGACTGGGGCGAGGTCGCCACATGGTGGTCAGGCCGCCCGTGGGCACTCGCCATCGCGATCGCCGGCCTTGCAAGCCTTGTCATCGGCACATGGCTCGCATGGCGGTATGAACCAGCCACCATCGCACGCAAAGTCTCGCTGCCCGCCTGCGCGCTGCTGATCGGCGCCACATTCTATACGGCGCAGGCACGGGGCGAACGCCCCCACATGCTATTCAATTTCCCTGACTGGCATTGGTCGTCGTTTCTGATTTCCTTCGATGAGAGTTTTGAAGCGATCCGCCGTGGCGGTCTGATCGCGGCGGCGCCACAGAGCGCCCCGCGCCCCTTCGCCCGCAGCGCTTGTACGCCGTCGGAAAAACCGCCGCATGTGATCTTGATCCACGAGGAATCCGTCGGGCCGCCGTCGCTTTTCCCGCAGATCAAATATGATCCAACCGTCGATGCGCTGTTCAAATCCTTCGATGGCAAGATGCACAAAATGCGCGTCGAGACATTTGGCGGCGGCTCCTGGCTGACGGAATCCTCCGTCCTGCTCGGCCTGTCGAGCCAGTTCTTCGGCGGCATGAAACACTTCATCCAATATTTTACCGCCGGCCATCTGCGCGACACCCTGCCCTTGGTCATGGCGTCCTGCGGCTATCGCACGGTCATGTTCTATCCAGCCTTCAAGGGTTTCTTCGGCAACGCCAAATTCTTCGAGACCGTCGGCATTGAGGAGATTTTCGATCGCAAGGCCCAGGGCGCCAAGAGCGATTGGGAAACCGATCGCTTCTATTTTGACAATGCGGTTGCCGAGATCGGCCGTCATGTGGCGCAATCGCCCAAGCCGCTCTTCATCTATTTGCAGACCATGTCGGCGCACTGGCCCTATGACATCGCCTTCCAGCCTGACATCGAGGTGCCGGGCGGCGCGCCGGGCACGCCACCGCAGATCAACGAATATCTGCGTCGCCTCGCCATGGCGCGTCTCGACTACGATCATCTAAAACAGGACCTCGCCCGCCGCTTCCCCAACGAACGTTTCCTCATCGTCCAATATGGCGACCACCACGCCATGCCGGTTGCCCAGCTTTATGGCTACAAGGACGAGGACGATGTGAAGGACATGAATTTCGCGCCGGATTCAGCCGCGATGACCACCTATTTTGGCGTCGACGGCATCAATTATACGCCACCACCGCTGCCTGATATCGACGTGGTCGATGTCGGTTATCTCGGCGCCATCCTGCTCGAGGCGGCGCGCCTGCCGATGCCCGCATCCTGGCGCGAACGCCTGCGGCTGATGAACGTCTGTGGCGGCCGCTATTACGATTGCCCGAAACGCGAGGACGTTCTCGCCTTTCATCGGCGGCTTATCGATTCTGGTCTGCTACCGAAATATTGAGCGCCTGCAAGGCTTCGGCGGCAGCCCGTTCGCCACTCTCATGGGCGCCGTGAGCGGTGGAGAAATAATGCGGTGATGTCGCTTCACCAGCGAAGAACAGGCGATCATCGACGGGCTGCGCCAGCACCGCGCGCTTGTCCCAATGGCCGGGCAGCGCATGCGAATAAGAGCCGAGCGCATAGGGATCTTGCTCCCAAGAGCTCACCGCGATCGACGTCAGACGATCACGCCATTGCGAGCCAAGCATGCGGACAAGTTCCTCACGGGCGAAAGCGGTGAAGCCGGCGAGCCCTTCCTTCTCCAGATCGCGCGCGCACTGGCCACCAAAATAGCCTTCGATAACCGGCAGACCAAAGGGCCGATAATGATAGGCGCCCGTCGCCCGGCGATCGAGCGCGCCAAACTGGCGACTATTTTCCGGTAGCTCCTCCGCCTTGTCGACACGCAGGAACAATTTGTCGTCGAGCCCGAGCGGCAGGACGGATGCCGCATCACGTTTTTCCGGCAGGTCCGGCGTGAAGCGGATGACATCGCGCGCCAAAAGATTGGTAGGCACCGTAACGATGACCGCACGGGCACTGACGCGCCCCTTGGCACAGGTCACGATAATCCGCGATCCGGAATGATCTATTGTCTCGACCGGACATTCGGTGATCACCGGCAAAGCCGCGCCGCTGCGCGCGATCAATGTGCCATAGCCCTCGACGACGCGATAATTGAGCCGACTGTCATGATAATTGTCGAAATCGCGCACCGACAGGCGATCAAGCTCGACACCGTTGACGTAGGTACTGATCGCATCGATCAGCGGGTTCCAGCGATTCCCCGGTTCGAGCAGTTCAGCTGCCGGTCTGTCGCCGGCCTTGTGCACCTCGGCTTCCATCCGCTCGTAAAAACTGTTTTGGGCGTCACGAAAGCCGCGCTGTGCGTCCGCCGGAAATCCCTGTTCCGGCATCTCCCGCTGCCAGGGTGGCGTCGTTTCATCGACCGTCAGGCCAAGCGAACGGGTGATGCCGACAAGCGGATTGTCATCGGCCGAATGCAGCCAACCGCAGCCCAGATCAAGGCCATAGGGCGAAAAGCCATCGATGCTCCAGGCCCGTCCGCCGACACGCGATCGAGCCTCCAGCACGACAAAGCGCAGGCCGGCCCTCGCCAGCGCATGGCCGGCCGCGACACCCGCCGCGCCGGCACCAACCACGACCACATCGACGTCAGCAAGATCAGACATGAGCTGGACATAAGGGCCCACGCTGGCACAGTCCAGCGTGCCCCGCCCTCTTCGCCTTTGCGACCTTGGACTAACACCACCGAAAAAATACGGTTATCGGCTTGAGCGTGGCGCGATTGCGTGAATAATCGGCTCACGATCTAGGCGACGCGGATAAGCGCGGCCACACAGATACATAGGGAGAAACAGATGGGGCTCAGCTTTTCCGTCAAAGCGACGCGCACTGCCGTCTTCGCCGGCCTGGTGGGCGCGCTTGCCATCGGCACGCCCGCCCGCGCTCAGGATTTCATCGGCATCCTCACCGGCGGCACGTCCGGCGTCTATTACCCGATGGGCGTCGCCATCTCGAAAATCTATTCGGAAAAGATGAAGGGCTCGCGTCCCACCGTCCAAGCCACCAAGGCCTCGGTCGAAAATCTCGTGCTGCTACAACAGGGCAAGGGCGAGATCGCCTTCACGCTGGGCGACAGCCTCGCCTTCGCCTGGGAAGGCAATGAGGAAGCCGGCTTCAAGACGAAGCAAACGAAGCTGCGCGGCATTGCCGCCATTTATCCAAACTTCGTCCAGATCGTCGCCTCCCAGGACAGCGGCATCAAGACCCTGGCGGACCTCAAGGGCAAGCGCTTGTCCGTCGGCGCGCCGAAATCCGGCACGGAACTGAACGCACGCGCCATCCTCGCAGCCGCCGGCATTACCTACAAAGATCTCGGCAGGGTCGAATATTTGCCGTTCGGTGAATCCGTCGACCTGATGAAGAACCGCCAGCTCGACGCCACCCTGCAATCGGCTGGGCTCGGCGTCGCCGCCATCCGCGATCTCGCCAGCGCCGTGCCGATCAATGTCGTCGAGATTCCCGCGGCCATCGTCGAGAAGACCGGCGCGCCCTATATCAAGAGCGTCATTCCAAAAGGCACTTATACGGGCCAGGACAACGACGTGCAGACGGCCGCCATCGTCAACTATCTCGTCACCCGGTCCGATCTGCCAGAAGCCACGGTCTATGAAATGACCAAGTCGATCTTCGAGAATCTCGACGAACTGCGCGCCGCTCACTCGGCCGCCAAGGACATCGACATCAACAAGGCGCTGGAGGGCATGCCGGTGCCCCTCCATCCCGGCGCCGAGCGATATCTGAAAGAACGCGGCATCGCGAAATAGGCGAGCCAACATGACCCACACGCTCACCGAGCTTGAGATTGAACATGGCCTACCGCCTGGCTGGGGTGGCGGGGTCTCGGGCCGAGTCCTGTTCTGGATCGCCTTCGTTTTCGCCGCCTTCCAGGTGGCGACGTCGCTCTATGCCTTCCTGCCAGCCCAGGTGCTGCGCACCGTCCATGTCGGCTTTCTCACTCTGGTTGGCGCGGCGCTGATCGCCAATCACAAGACCCAATATCGGCTCACATGGTATGTCGGCTGGGCCGCCGGCCTCATCGCCTTCGCCTGCGGCCTCTATCACTGGTTTTTCTATACCGACCTCGTCAATCGCGCCGGTGAGCTGCTGCCGATCGATCTTGTCGTTGGCGTGGTCACGCTGGTCATCCTGTTTGTCGTCTCCTGGATGCTGATGGGCGCGGCGCTGCCGCTGATCTGCCTAGCTTTCCTCGCCTATGCGCTGTGGGGCCAATATCTGCCGGTGCCGTTCGATCATCGCGGCTATAGCCTCGAACAGGTCATCGACCAGATGAACTTCGGCACCGAAGGCATTTACGGCACGCCCACAGGCATTTCGGCCACCTATATCTTCCTCTTCGTCCTGTTCGGCGCCTTCCTCGAGCGCGCCGGCATGATCCAGCTCTTCAATGACGTCGCCATGGGCCTTGTCGGCTGGGCGCGCGGCGGCGCGGCGAAAGTCGCCGTCATTTCCTCAGCGATGATGGGCACGATTTCGGGCTCCGGCGTCGCCAATGTGGTCACGGTCGGCCAATTCACCATCCCGCTGATGAAGCGCTTCGGCTATCGATCCACGTTCGCTGGTGGCGTCGAAGCCACCGCCTCCATGGGCGGCCAGATCATGCCGCCGGTGATGGGCGCGGTTGCCTTCATCATGGCCGAAAACATCGGCGTGCCCTATGTCGAGATCGTCAAGGCGGCGATCATTCCCGCCATTCTCTATTTCGCCTCGGCCTTCTGGATGGTGCATCTGGAAGCCGGCAAGCATGGGCTTCTGGGCATTCCGCGCTCCGAATTGCCGAGCCCGTTGCAGGCGTTGAAACGGCAATGGCATCTCGCTCTGCCCCTGGTCGTGCTTGTCGTTTTGTTGATGGATGGCTTCACGCCGCTCTTTGCCGGTTCGGTCGGCCTGGCGCTGACCGCCATCATGATTCTCGGCGGCGCCATCGCGCTAAACATTTCTCAAACCGCTCTGCGCTACGCCTTCTGGATCGCCGTCGGCCTAATTGCCGCTGCTCTCTTCAAATTCGGCGTCTGGATCATCGTTGCCCTCGTTGGCACCTTGATCCTGCTCAATCTGTTCACACGCGGCGGCCGCGACACCTTGATCATGTGTCGTGATGCTTTGGCAGACGGATCGCGGCAAGCACTGCCCGTGGGCCTCGCCTGCGCCATCGTCGGCACCGTCATCGGCACCATGACCCTCACCGGCGCGGCCTCGACCTTCGGCAATTACATCGTCTCCTTCGGGCGTGAGTCGCTGTTCATCTGCCTGCTCTTGGTGATGTTCACCTCGCTCGTGCTCGGCACCGGCCTGCCGACGATCCCGACCTATATCATCACCGCTTCGCTCGCCGCACCGGCGCTGTTGAAGCTCGGCGTGCCGCTGATCGTCAGCCATATGTTCGTCTTCTACTACGGCATCATCGCTGACCTGACGCCGCCTGTGGCGCTGGCGGCACTGGCCGCAGCCCCCATCGCCAAAGCCTCGCCCGACGCCATCGGCTGGCAGGCCTGCCGCATCGCCATCGCCGGCTTCCTCATTCCCTTCATGGCGGTCTATGAGCCCTCCTTGATGCTGCAGGACGGTGGCCGCATCGCCGCTGAATACGGCTACTGGATCGAAGTCGCTTATGTCAGCTTCAAGGCGGTGCTGGTCATCACCGTCACCGGCGTCGCCGCCATCGGCTTTTATTTCGCCCGGACCTCATGGCCCGAGCGCATCCTGCATGGGGTCGCCGCCGTCGCCTTCATCTCGCCTCTGCCCTGGAGCGACACCCTCGCCTTGACGCTGACCGCGCTGCTGACGGCCTGGAGTCTGTTCAAGGCCCGCCAACCGACGGCGACCGCGCCATCGACCGTCTGAAGCGATGGCCATCAACCTGTGCATCGTCAGCGGCGCGACTCTCAGCAAGATCGCCGCGCTGACCTTCACCTTGTCCTGGCAACATTCAGTGCAGAAGACCGAATGGATCGAGACCTGGCATGTGACGCCGAGTGCGCTGGAATTGGTGGAAGCCCGCGTCGAGGGCATGGGCGCTGGCATGGAGCCGCCGGAAGGATCGGTCTTCGACGGCCGCTTCTGGCGCTGGAAACCAACAGTCCCACCGCTGCCTGAAGTCCGCCTGTCCCGCTCCGATGCCCTGCCGCAGGGCTGGACCCTGTGCACGACAGACGGCTGCCGGCCGGTTGCCTCGGCCGCCGATCAGGCTGATGTGGTGATTCTGAAGCCGTGTGCGGACTGAGCATCTTTAAGCGAAGCCAATACCGGCACGCGTGAAGAAAATGCGTCAGAACAAAAGACTTTAGCCGCGAATCGGCTCGACCTTGAGTGCGGCGCGGATGAAATAGTACAGGCCGATGAAGCCGACGAGGCCGCCTGTGATCTCGATGGCATAACGGGCGACTTGCGGCAGGCCGAACATGCCGCCCAGAGCCCAACCAGCCGCCCAGGAGATCCCGACCAGCTCGGTGCCAACAAGGATCGCGACGCTGACCACGGTCAGCGTGTTCTGCCAGTTGATCGGCTTACGGTCGGCCAAAGCTACATCTCCAAAGGTCTGAATGGGCGTTTTCTACAGGAAGCATCTCCGACGAGCAATCACTCCCTTGCGTACGCTGCGGCAACCCCCTATACCCCTGCCATTCCGCGCCGGTTCGCCGGCCAAACCGTGGAAACGGGCGATTAGCTCAGCGGGAGAGCACTTCCTTGACATGGAAGGGGTCACAGGTTCGATCCCTGTATCGCCCACCACGAACTCTTTGATTTCAAATGCCTTTTAGGGCCGGCGCAGAAATGCGCTGGCGGTGCACTGGCGTTTCAGCGGCACGTCAGCAGGCTGCCGGCCAAGCGGCTGCCGCGTGTGTTCTGATTCCGTTCTGATCCCCGCGCCCGATGGTGAGCAACACTACGCCCCGAATCATCTGGGGCCGCATCTCCGATCGGATATCGGTGCGTGCTAATGTGAGGCCGACGAGGGGTATCGCATTGGCGCAATCATTCTCTTCCTTTGACGACGCCGCACAGTCCCTGCTCGATGCGGCGGTTGATCCCATGCTTTGGAATGATGCGATGGCCCGCGTCGCATCCTTTGCCGGCGCAACCGGCGCCATGCTGATTCATACCAAGAGCCCCCGCCCCGTGATTCCCTATTCCTCCTCGATAGCGGAGGCCATTGAGGGCTATTTCCGCGAGGGCTGGAATCATCGCGACGAACGCGTCCGAGGCTTGCCGTTCATGCGCCGGAACGGATTTTTCGTCGACCAGGACTATCTCGATCGCGACGAGCTCAAAACCTCGCCCTACTACCGCTACCTTCAAAGATTCCAAATAAACTGGGCCGCCGGCATAGGCGTCTCAACGGCGGATGAAGAACTTGCGCTTATGATTTACTTCGGCGATCGGCATGGATTTGTCGATCGCAAGAAGATGCAGAGCTTCATGCGGTTGCGCCCTCACATTGAGGCCGCTGCTCTGCTGTCGAAGAATATCGCATTCGCCAATGCCTCCGGCATGATCGACGCTTATCAATCACTGCGCTGCCCCAGCCTGCTCTTGGACACCACAGGCGTGGTCATAAAACTCAATCAAGCAGCGGAAGACATCATCGATGATGGGCTCAAACTCAAACATGGAATTGTGAGCTGTGAGCGAGCTGAAGATACACAGTCCCTGAAAGCACTCATCTCTCAAATCTGCGGTAATGCTGGCCTCGCGCACCAAGACGTCCCTTTGCGCCTTGTCGTGCAACGGACGGCCAAAGGTCCTCTTATCGTTGAGGGGATGCGCATCGAAGGTATGGCGAGCGCCGTGTTCTCTTCGGCGCGAGCGATTTTATTGATCACAGATCCCAGCCGAACCTTTCAGCCGACACCGGCGATGCTGATGCGCAACGTCTTTGGCCTAACAGCCACGGAGGCCATGCTTGTCAGTCACCTGGAGCAAGGCATGGCGCTACAAGCTGCGGCTGATGCGATGCGAATAAGCGTTCAAACGGCGCGCACGCATCTCAAGAGCGTCTTCTTCAAGACAAATACAAATCGACAATCAGAACTGCTCTTGTCGATCCGTCGACTGCGTCAGGTTGTTTAAACCTGCTGGTCGCCTCAACCCTTGTCATCCAGCTTCGTTTCCGGGCGATCGTTCCCCGAGGCCAGCTCTTGATGCCACTTGCCGCGCTCATCCTCGTATTCAATGCCATCGGTCTTGCCGGCGACCTGTTGCCGCCCAGCCGCCTCGGCGGCGGCAGCATGCGCCATCTTGTGGGTCGGATAGGTCTCCGACAGCACATCGCCGACCTTATAGGCCCAGCCGCCATCATGTTCGACCACCTCGTAAACAACCTTGGTCATTGTCCTACTCCGTTCCAGCGGCTTCACAGTTTCACCAGGACTCTACGGCATTTGGATGAACAGGACAGCGTCATCGAAGACGTTGTCATACTTATCATCCAAACAAGGACTTAGATCTCCCAATTGTCGGCTGAAACCGCCTCGCCGGTGATGTCGGCACGCACCAGCGCGACGATTTCGGCCAGGCTGCGCGAATTGCGAGCACGCGGGCGCGCCACGGTGACGACCCGGTCGGCCCGGATCTCGCCAGGCTTGCCGGCCAAAGCCACGATCCGATCGGCCAAATAAGCGGCTTCATCGATGTCGTGGGTGACGAACAGGATGGTCTTGTTCATCTTCTGCCAGATCTGGATCAGTTGGTCCTGCAGGCCTTCGCGCGTGGCGATGTCGAGCGCCGAGAATGGTTCGTCCATCAGCAGGATCGACGGACGCACAGCCAGCGCACGCGCCAGGGCGACGCGCTGCCGCTGACCACCCGACAATTGCCACGGCCACCGATCGGCCAGTTCCTCCAGGCCGACGAGGGCCAGAACTTCCAACGCCCGCGCACGGCGCTCTGCTCGCAACAGCGATGTTTTCTCCAGACCGAACTCGACATTGCGCACCACGCGCCGCCACGGCAGCAAACGTGAATCTTGAAACACCAGCGCCATCGGTCGCTCGGCCTTGGGATCGGGATGGACGGCAACCGAACCCGCTGAAGGCTTGGCGAGCCCCATCAACACACGCAGCAACGTCGACTTGCCGACGCCGGAGGCACCCACCAAAACGACGAAAGAGCCGTGCGGTACCGTCAGGTTGAGATCGCGCAAGACTTCTGTCTGTTCACCATCCTGCAGGAAGGACAGACGCAGACCACGAATGTCGATCGCCGCATCAGCGGGATTTATGGCCTCCATTGCAGCAGCCTCCCCTGGACCAGCATGAAGACCGTATCCATCAATCCGTAGAGCGCTGCCATGGTCAGCATGTAGACCACGACGATATCGGTGGCGAGCAGGCTCGACGCCTGCATCATCCGGCTGCCGAGACCGCTAACGCCAAAGAGTTCGGCAGCAACGACGGCCATCCACGCTTGGCCCAGCGCCGTGCGCGCACCGACCAGAATGCCTGGTGTCGCAGCCGGCAGCAGCACTTTCCACAATCGCTCGAACGGTCCGTGAAAGCCGAAGGCCTGCGCCACTTCGACAAGATCACGATCGACGCTGCGAATGGCGCCGAAGGTGGCGAAATAGACGATCCAGAACACGCCGATGGCGATAATGAAAACAGCGCCGCCTTCACTGACGCCAAACCAGATGATGGCAAAGGGCACCCAGGCGAGGCCTGGGATCGGCCGCAACAGCCGGCTGACCCAGGCGAACAGGCCTTCCGCCACCCGCGACATGCCCGTCGCGATGCCAAGACCAACGCCTACGCCGGTGCCAACAGCAAGGCCGAGCACGTAATGAAACAAACTTTGCCCGACTGACTTCAACCAGATGCCGCTGGAGAGTTCGCGCATAAAGGCGGCCGGCAGGTCGCTCGGCGTCGGCAACAGCACGCGCTGCGCCAGCCCGAGCAACGGCACGGCCTCCCAGATCCCAAGAAACATCAGCAGCCCGATCAGCGGCAGCGCGCGCGACAGCACAGTATTGTTCATCATCTCATTCCGGTTTGCCGGTGCAGGCTACACTGCAAGCTACACTGAAAGCCCAACCAGCAACCAGGCGCGCATCATTTTCCGATCGCCTTCAGATAGAAGGAGCGATCGAAGAGGCCATCCAGCGGCACGTCCTTGTCGAGCGTCCCGATCGACACTTGATAGGCCTGCATCTGCTTGGTCGCGTCGGCGATGAAATCCGGATCGGCGACGAATTTGGTGGCCGGCGATGCCAGCGCCTTTTCGATGATCGCGTCGCTGACGATGCCCTTGCCGAGCGCCGCGCCGATGTGCGGAGCGACCCGCTTCAGATCCTTCTGGATCAAGTCGATCGCTTTCACGACCCCATCGGCGATCGCCTGCACGGCGGCCGGATTTTTGGCCAGGAAGGCGCCAGAGACAGCAACGACCGTACCCGGCTGCTTGGGGAACATGTCGCCGCCCAGCGCCACGAGCTTGATGCGCGGATCACGCGTCTGCACGATCGCCGGCGTCGGCTCGCGAATGGTCGCGCCATCGACAGCGCCCGCCAGCAGCGCCTGCTGCGTCGCGTCGATGCCCATGTTGATCACCTCCACATCGGCCTTGTCGGTCTTGGTGACCACGTTCAGCCAATGGGTCAAAGTGGTGTGCGGCACCGAGCCCGGCGGCTGGGTGGCGAGCTTCGCCGGCCGGCCAACCTTGGCCCGGAACGCCTTGAACGCATCGGCGGCGGAAACACCAGGCGCAAAGAACGGCGCCAGGGTCGGCCCGGCGGCGACGGTCATTTCCTCAACAGCTGTGGCGGTGATGACGCGAATGTCGATCCCCTTGGAGCGGGCGACGCCGAGCGGTGCCACGCCAGCCACGTAAACATCGAGCGTGCCGGAAGCCAGCGCCTGGATCATGTTCGGGCCGGATTCAAACACGGTGAAGCGCAGATCGAGGCCAGCGGCTTTCGTATAGCCTTCCGCCTCGGCGACGAAGATCGGTGCGGCGCCCAGGATCGGAATATAGCCGACACGCACCGGCACGGCCTGCTGAGCCTGCGCGGCCGATGCCAACAGGGTGCCGGCCAGCAGGGAACTGGCAACAAGGGCACCAAAAGTCCGACGAGACAGGTCCAGCATAAACACACGCTCCGTATGTAATAAAATCTATATTACAGATACGATCACGTAAGATGGAGCTGACTTAATTGCAAGTGATTTAGTCGTAATTGGACAGAGATGTTCGAAATCAGCCCCGCGGCCGATAACGCGGCAGCGACCAGCCACCGATGAGGGCCGCAGCGCGCACGCTGAAACCCACGGCGAAGCCACCCACCAGCGCGGCCTCACGCGGAACGCCAAGGCCCGTCAACGCGACAAAGGCCAGCGCCCCGGCAAGCGCCGCCGAGGCGTAGATTTCCCGGCTCAGGATGACCGGCGATTCATTGCCCAGAATGTCGCGGATCATGCCGCCAAAGGTCGCCGTCACCACGCCCATGGCGACCGCGACAATCGGCCCCGTCTCGGCCTGTAGGGCCTTTTCGGCGCCCGTGACCGCAAACAACGCCAGACCGATCGCGTCGATCCACAGGAGAAAGCGCTGGCGAGACTGCGGAATATGGGCGCTGAAGAACACCAGGCAGGAAACGACCACACAGGTCAGCAAATAGGCTGGGTTCTGCACCCAGAACACCGGCAGCGTGCCCAGAACCACGTCGCGGAACGTGCCACCGCCGATGCCGGTCACTGTCCCCAGCAGGACGAAACCGACAATGTCCATCTGCTTGCGCGACGCCATCAAGGCGCCCGTCACCGCGAAGACGACAATGCCCAGCCAATCCAATGCCATGGTGACGGTTTGAAACATGACCGCCAACGTAGCCTGGGGGCGGGGGGCGGTATATAGACGGGCGCGCGTCTGACCCGCAGACGCCCCTGGGTTCCACAAGCGAATTTCCACAAGAACGTCTGATGATGATCGCAAGCCTCCTCGCCACCCGCTCCCGCTGGCTTCCCGCCGTCGTTCTTGTCCTCGTCATCCACATCATCGCCTTCGCCTTTGCCACGGGCCAGATAGACGTGCCCTTCCTTTATCGCGGTCCGCAGGGCTGAGGTGATGGCAAAGGCGTCCACTCAAAGTTCGGCACTGGTCGGACGGCTGGCTTCGCTGGATCTGCTGCGGGGCGTCGCCGCGCTCGCCGTCGCCATCCCGCATTATGTCATGCTCGGCTCGCAAGATTGGCCGACCATGCAGGTGGTCTCGATCCTCGCCGTCGAAGTCTTCTTCGTCCTCAGCGGTTTCGTGCTGGCGCCACAGATCCTCGCCTGCGTCGTCTCGCTACGCTCCTCCGACATCGGCATCTTCCTGGTGCGCCGCTGGATGCGCACCATCCCGCCCTATCTGGTGGCGCTGGTCGCCATCACGGTGATCTCCGGCAACATCTTCAATAACGCCTTCATCCGCTATGTTTTCTACGTCCAGAATGTCTTCTCCTCCCTGCCCGAGGCGCGTGACTATTTCGCCGTCGCCTGGAGCCTATCGGTCGAAGAATGGTTTTATGTCGTCTTCGCCGTTCTGGTGATTGGTGCGCGTCTCATCGGCCTGCGCGAACGCGGCTTCATCATCACTGTCATTCTGTTGGCCATCGCCTTCATCATTGCCCGCACCTCGGCCGGCCACATGCAGGATTGGGACGCCGCCATCCGCCGCGTCACCGTCTTCCGCCTCGATGCTATCGCTTACGGCTTCCTGCTCTATGTCGTTCTTGATGCGCTGGAACGCTGGTATGGCCGTTTCGCCAATGCCGTGCTGTCAATCCTCGCCGTTGTGGGCACGGCGGCGCTGGCCTTATGGATCGGCTGGCTCGCCAGCGTCGACACCTCGACCCCGGCCCGCCATCTCTATCCCTTCGCGTCGGCGCTGTTTGGCTGCACCTTGATCTTTGCGCTAACCTTCCATCGCAAGGCTTTCCAAGACTCGCTGATCGCGCCCACCTGCTATTATCTCGGCAAGGTCTCCTACACGATCTACCTGTTCCACCTGATCGTGATCCTGCTGCTGCGCCCGCATGTGACGCAGCTCGACCTCGCCGTGCAGATGGCGCTTTACCTGGTCGCGCTGCTGGTCTTCTGCACATTCTTCTTCTTCGGCTTCGAGCGCATCATTCTGACGGCGCGGCCGAACTATCCCGATCATCAAGCGCGCGCCCGTGGGCCCGAACCGCAACTCGCCCTGCCCGTGTGGACCAGCACGGCCCTTGCGCCGTTGCAGTCCCTGCCGGCGCGCCTCATCGGTCTCGCACTCGCCATCGCCGGCGGCTGGGCCTGCAACGTCTCGTTCCACAGCGGCCGCACGCTCGTTTTCTACGCCGCGCTGCTCCTCACCGCCTTCGCGCTGATCGTCGCCACCCATAATTTGCGCTTCTGCCGCAACGGCGTCATCCGCACCCTGCAGATCGGCATGGCGCTGTTCGCGCTGACCCTGCCGGCGGTCGATCTGATTTACGCACGCACTTTGCAGACGACCATCACGCGCCCGACCATCAACGCCTATTCCTTCCGTCAGGCGCAGGCCGATCCCGCCGCCTTCCAGGCCTGGTGGTCGCGCTTCACCGATGAATTCAACCGCGGCGCCAAGGCCGACATCGAGCAGCCCGATCCCGAGGGCACGCTGCCTTTCATTCCCCGTCCCGGCGCGCGCAGCAAATTCTTCGACGGCGACATCCGCATCAACAATCTCGGGTTTCGCGGCGCCGATTTCGCCGCCGACAAAGGCAACAACTGGCGCATCTTCGCCATCGGCGAGTCACCCACGTTCGGCACCCTGCCCGCCAATGGCCAGAAAGCCTGGCCAGAGGTGCTGCAAAACCTGATCGACGAACGCCTCGTCTGTCAGCGGCCGGTACAGGTGATCAATGCCGGCGTCGTCGGCTACAGCTTTCCCTCGAGCCTGGAACGCACACGCCGCTTCATCGTGCCGCTGAAGCCCGACATGGTCATCAGCTATCACGGTTTCAACAATCTCGCCTTGGTCGATCCGCTGCTGGCGCAGCTGCCGCAACCGCCGCATTGGCAATTGCGGGCGTCGCCGCTCATCGGCGAAGTCCTGTTCCGCTTCAACACGCTGCGCTACGTCAAGCGCGTCGAAGCCTTCAACGTGGCCAGCAAAGCGCATTATTCCGATCAATACGACAAGCTCTACCGTGCCTTCGTCGCGCTTGGGCATAGCGCGGGCTTCATTCCGGTCCTCGCCAATCTCAGCATGGTGATCACCGATCAGTCGCCGCGCGATGTGATCGACTTCTACGGCCGCGTCTTCATGCCGATCTCTCGCATCATCCCGGCGGTCGACGAACACAATCGCATCGCCCAACAGGTGGCCAAGGACACCGGCGCGCCTTTCATCGACACCACGCCCGGCCTCGCCGGCCAATGGGACAGCGACTATTTTTACGATACCGTCCACTTCACCCAGAAGGGCTCGAACGTGCTGGCGGAGCGGATGTTCAAAGGCATCCTGCCACAGCTTGAGACGGGCCCCGGCTGCTCGGTGAAGGAAGCCGCGAAATAGGTCGGAAATTTTTTGGCGCTTTTTTAGAGCGCCTGTCGAAATGCCGGCGCCCGACGCGTCATGTCCATGTCAGGCCGTGAACGGCAAGTACAAGGAGATGAACATGCAATATCTGCTGATGATCTATGGCGACGAGAATTTCTACAAGACGGCGCCGAAGGCTGAAATCGAGCGCACCCACAACGCCTATGTTGCCTATACGGAAGCGCTGAAATCGGCCGGCATCATTCGCGGTGGCGAGCGCCTGCAACCCGTCGCCACCTCCAGCACCGTGCGCGTCAAGGACGGCAAGACCGTCGTGCTCGATGGCCCCTATGTGGAGACCAAGGAGCAATTGGCTGGCTACTATGTGATCGAAGTGGACAATCTCGACAAAGCCATCGAATGGGCGGCGCGCTGCCCGGCCGCCAGCAGCGGCACGATGGAGGTCCGCCCGATCTGGGCAAATCCGCTGATGAACATGTAAGCTGCCGTGCAAGCGGTCGCACAAGCTCCATCCGTAGATCCCCGGCGCGCGGCGGAAGCCGCCGCCCGCCGTAGCTACGGCAAGCTGGTCGCCCTTCTCGCCGCCCGTCACCGCGACATTGCCGCCGCCGAAGACGCCTTGGCGGAGGCCTTCGCCGCCGCTTTGAGCGATTGGCCGAAGTCCGGCGTGCCCGACAATCCGGAAGCCTGGCTGCTCGCTGTTGGCCGCCGCCGCCTCATCGACGGCGCGCGGCGGCGAAAAACCCGCGACCAGGCCGCCGATCACCTGCTGCTGCTGACGCAGGAGGCGGACGATGAACAGGCGGCCGCGCTACCTGATCGCCGTCTCTGGTTGATGTTCGCCTGCGCCCATCCGGCGATCGACCCGGGCATACGCGCCGCGCTCATCCTGCAAACCCTGCTCGGCTTCGATGCGGTGGCCATCGGCTCCGTCTTTCTGGTGCAGCCGGCAACCATGAGCCAGCGCCTGGTGCGCGCCAAACAGAAGATCGCCCAGGCCGGCATCCCTTTTGAGCTACCGCAGAAGGAGGACCTGCCCGAGCGGCTCGATGCGGTGCTGGAAGCGGTCTATTTCGCCTTCGCCCGCGGCTGGAGCGACCCCACCGGCGCCAACGCTAGGATTAGCGAACTGGCAGCGGAAGGCCTCTGGCTCGGCCGACTCATCTGCCAGCTCCTGCCCGATGAGCCCGAAGCCCTCGGCCTCCTCGCCCTGATGCTGCATCTGGAGGCGCGGCGGGGCGCCAGGCGCGATGCCGAGGGGAACTATGTCCCCCTCTCGGCCCAGGACACGATGCTCTGGAACAGCGCGCGGATCGACGAGGCCGAAGCGCTGCTGCACCGGGCCGCCAGCCTCGCCCGCCCCGGCCGGTACCAAACGGAAGCCGCGATCCAATCGGCCCATGCCGCACGGCGGCTCACCGGGCGGACGGACTGGGAGGCCATTGCCACCCTCTACGATGTGCTGTGGACGCTGACCGGTTCGCCCGTCGTCGCCATCAATCGGGCCATGGCCCGGGCCGAAACATCAGGTGCTGGGGCGGCGCTGATGGAACTCGATACCCTGGCCGGGGATGCGCGCCTGGCAAGCTATCAGCCCTATTGGGCCGGCCGGGCGGAACTATGCCTGCGGGCGGGCGATACGGCCGCCGCCCGCCAGGCCTATGGCCGCGCCATCGGCCTCGAACATGATCCCGCCGTGCGCCGCTTCCTGCAGGACCGGCTAGCGAAATTGCAAGAAAACTGAATTGAAGTCTAATTTACAGCCAGCCGCGCCGTCGGAAGAAAATGACGGGCAGGATGGCGGTGACGACCATCAGTCCGATCGCCATGGGATAGCCGTACTCAAACTGCAGCTCCGGCAGATTGCGGAAGTTCATGCCGTAGATCGAGGCGATCAGCGTCGGCGGCATCAGCGCCACGGCGGCGATCGAGAAGATTTTGATGATCTGGTTCTGCTCGAGATTGATCAGGCCAAGCGTGGCGTCGAGCAGGAAATTGATCTTGGTCGACAGATAGGTCGAATGGTCGGTCAGCGAGCTAACGTCGCGCTGCAAGCTGCGCACCCGGCCGCGAACTTCCTTGAGGGCGCGCTTGCTGTCGTCGGTGACAGCGGTGTGATAGGTGAGCACGCGGTTCATCGACAACAGGCTTTCACGCGCCATCGACACGAGATCGCCCTCCCGGCCGATATCGACGATGATCTTCTGAAAGTCCGCTGTTTTCGAGGCTCTCTTGCGCGGATCCTCGTGCTTGAACACTTCCCGCGAAATCGCATCGATCTTGGCGCCGACCTTTTCCAGCGCGTCAGCGATACGGTCGATGAGCGCCTCCATCAGGCTCAGCATCACCTGCTCGCCGGTACCGCAGGATACCGCATTGGCACGCTGCACCCGCAAGGCGAACATCATGAACGGACGCGGCTCGGCATAACGCACCGTCACCAGGGTCGAGCCCTTGAGAACGAAGGTGATCGGCGTCAATTGCGGTTCGTCGGTATCGATCCGCGTCACCGCGGTCATCGTCATGAATTCCGCGCCGTTCTCGTTATAGAGACGGGAGGAGACTTCGATCTCCTGCATTTCTTCGCGGGTCGGGATCGACACGCCCACCGCCGCCTCGACATAGCGATCCTCTTCCGGTGTCGGATTAAGGAGATCGAGCCAGGGCGCCACGCCCTCGGGAAAGGGCTGCTGTTCTGTGGCATTCACATTGATGGAGTGGGCAACGAGGTGATCGCTGTCGCGAGTGTAGACACGCAGCATGCCGCTCTTCCCATTCTCGGCAGGCATGGAGCGAGCCGTGGTTTACTCATCAGGTTCTGGCAGGGACACCCTCTGTCTGCCATCTCCCGATGGAGCGCGATGCACAGGCGGACAGAGCGAAATCCAGCGCCTCCGTGCCAGCATATTGCGCACCCGTCAACCGCCAAACGACATTTGACCCGATAGAAAAATCCATCGGCCCGCGCCTGACGTCGCCACAATAGAGTGCTGGGGAATGGGCTTATTCGGCGGCCAGCGCCTGGGGCTTCTGCGGATCACGAAAGCGCTGCAACAGGACTTCCTGTTCACGTTTTACGACAAGAACATGACGGTCCTTCACATGGCCGTAACCACGGACTTTTTCGGGCAGGCTGGCGAGCGCCACGGCGGTGGCATGATTGGCCGAGGTCAGGCCTGGGCCTAATTCTTCCAGCAATGCCAGATAGTCGGCGATGAGCTGCTGTTCCATCCGCCGCTCGGTGCTGTAGCCGAACACATCGAAGACCGTGCCGCGCAGTCCCTTCAGCGCCGCGAGCAAACGGAAGCCGGTCATCATCCACGGGCCGAACGTGGTTTTACGGGGGTGTCCCGCCGCATCCTTGCGCCCCAGGATCGGCGGGGCGAGATGGAACTCGAGACGCAGATCGCCTTCGAAAGTCGCCGCCAACTGCTTCTGAAACGAGCCATCGGTATAGAGCCGCGCCACCTCATATTCGTCCTTCACCGCCATCAGTTTGAACAGATAGCGGGCCACAGCCTCGGCAAGACCGGTCTTGCCGGGTGTCTTGGTTTTCTCAAGCTTCTCGATCGCGCGTACCGCCGTCTCATAGCGGCGCGCATAGGCGGCATTCTGATAGGCCGTCAGGAAGGCGACACGGCGCGCGATGAGAACGTCAAGCGTCTCAGCCTCAGCAGCGCCACCGTCTTTTGCATCGCCCTTGGCCGGCAGCAACGCGTCGATGGCGCGCGGCGCATGGGCATAATCGCGGCCGAGCGCGAAGGCGGCGAGATTCATGTCCACCGCTTCACCGTTGAGCCGGATCGCCTGTTCGATAGAAGCGCCGGCCAACGGCACGAAGCCCTTCTGATAGGCAAAGCCGAGCATGAACATATTGGCCGCGATGGAATTGCCGAGCAGGCGCGTCGCGATACTCGACGCATCGACAAACGACAGATCGGCGCCGCCATGATCGCGGATGGCGCGCTTGATACGTTCGGTCGGCAGGAAATAGTCGGCATTGTGGGTGAAGTCGCCTGGATAGACTTCCGCCGTATTGACCACCACACCGGTCTTGCCGGGCCGCACCGCCGCCAGCACCTTCTTGGTGCCGGAGACAACGAGATCGCAACCGAGCACCAGATCAGCATGGCCAGCGGCGACGCGGATGGCGTGGATGTCGTCAGGATGGGCCGCCAACTTCACATGGCAGTAAACGGCGCCGCCCTTCTGGGCGAGGCCGGCCATATCGATCAGCCCGCAGCCCTTGCCCTCCATATGCGCCGCCATGCCGAGAATGGCGCCGATGGTCACGACGCCGGTGCCACCGACACCCGTGATCATGATGCCATAAGGGGTTTTGCCCAATTCGGGCCGCTGCGGTTCCGGCAACGTACCCGACGGATCAACCTGGCGCAGCGGCGCCGTTGACGACACCAGCTTCTTTATCCGCGCTCCATGCACCGTCACGAAGGACGGGCAGAAGCCGTTGACGCAGGAGAAATCCTTATTGCACGAAGATTGATCGATGGTGCGCTTGCGGCCAAACTCCGTATCGAGCGGCTGCACCGACACGCAATTGGATTTGACGCCGCAATCGCCGCAGCCTTCGCATACCAGCGTGTTGATCATCACCCGCTTGTCGGGATCGGGGAAGGTGCCGCGTTTACGCCGCCGGCGTTTTTCCGCCGCGCAGGTCTGATCGAAGATCAAAACAGTGCAGCCAGGCTCTTCCGCCATCTCCCGCTGCACTTTCTCGAGATCGAGCCGGTTGTGGATCGTCATGCCGGCCGGCCAATTCTCGCCGGGGGCATATTTATCCGGTTCATCCGTGACGACGGCGATACGCTTGACGCCTTCAGCCGCCACCTGGCGCGCGATCATCGGCACCGAGAGATTGCCCTCATGCGCCTGGCCGCCGGTCATCGCCACCGCATCGTTGAAGAGAATTTTATAGGTGATGTTGGTGCCGGTATCGACAGCCCAGCGCAACGCCATCACGCCGGAATGATTGTAGGTGCCGTCACCAAGATTCTGGAACACATGGTTGCGCGTCGAGAACGGCGCTTCGCCGATCCAGTTGGCGCCTTCGCCGCCCATCTGGGTGAAACCTTCGGTGCCACGATCCATCCACTGCACCATGTAGTGGCAGCCGATGCCAGCATAGGCGCGCATGCCGTCGGGCACGACGGTCGAGGAATTGTGCGGGCAGCCGGAGCAGAAATACGGAATGCGCTGCGCCGCATCGGGCGTCTCAGCCAGCATGCGTTGCGCTGCCTTGAGATCGACAAGCCGTTTGGCCAGATCGGCATCGTTGCCATATTTGAGCAGACGGTCAGCGATGGTAATGGCGACATCGTTTGGATCGAGCGCGCCTTTCACGGGGAAGAGCCAAGCGCCAGTTTCATCGCGTTTGCCGATGCAGACCGGCTGGTTCGCCGTGCCGTAAAGCTCCTCGCGCACCTGTACTTCGATCAGCGAGCGCTTTTCCTCCACCACGATGATGAGGTCGAGCCCACGCGCGAATTCCTTCAGGCCTTCCGGCTCGATCGGCCAGGGACAGGCAATTTTGTAAACCCGCAGGCCGAGATCATTGGCGCGCGTCTCGTCGATACCCAGATCATCCATCGCCTGGCGCACGTCGAGGTAGGACTTACCGGTGGTGATGACGCCGATCTTGGCGTTCGGGCCGCCGCTGGTGATGATCTTGTTGAGCTTGTTGGCGCGCAGCCAGGCGACGATGGCATCGCGCTTATAATCTTGCAGGCGCGCTTCCTGTGCCAGCACCGGATCGCGCGGCCGGATATTGAGGCCGCCTTCAGGCAATTGATAGTCTGTCGGGATCACCGGCTTCACCCGGTCGGCCGACGCATCAATCGAAGCGGTCGACTCGATTGTGTCCTTGACGCATTTGAGTCCGACCCAGACGCCGGCATAACGGCTCAGCGCCCAGCCATAGAGGCCGTAGTCGAGAATTTCCTGCACGCCGGCCGGATTGAGCACCGGCATCATCACATCGAGGAAATGAAATTCCGACTGATGCGCCGTGGTCGAGGACTCGGCCGTATGATCATCGCCCATCAGCGCGACGACACCGCCAAACTTCGACGTACCGGCCAGATTGGCATGGCGAAAGACGTCGCCTGAACGATCGACTCCGGGCCCTTTGGCGTACCACATGGCGAAGACACCATCGTACTTGCCCTCGCCGCGCATTTCCGCCTGCTGCGAGCCCCAGATGGCCGTAGCCGCCAGATCCTCATTGAGGCCCGGCTTGAAAACAATGTTGAGCGGGCCAAACACTTTGCCAGCGCGGTGCATCTGCTGGTCGATGGCGCCCAATGGCGAGCCGCGATAGCCGGTGACGAAACCGGCGGTGTTAAGACCGGCGGCGAGGTCGCGCTGCTTCTGCAGCAGTAACAGGCGCACGACCGCCTGCGTGCCGGACACGAAAATCTGCTTTTGGCCAAGATCGTATTTATCGTCCAGCGAGACGCTGCCATCAGCGGTTTTGCTGACCGGCCCGTGTTCAAGAACCGCTTTGGCTCCCGACATCGACATCTCCCTGCGTCCCGTGGCCGTTTTCGGCCGCCTGATACCCTTTGATTTATGTACGGATACCACGCATTTTCAACCCGTGGCGGTATCATCAGATCCCGAAGTCGCCACAATATGGTGCGATTCGCCAGACTGGATCACCAGGGTTTGATCAGGCCTTCGGTCGAACGGGCGGTCCAGAGCCTGGGATCTTTGTTTTGACGCGTCTTTATGGCGTTTAACTGCAAACGACACAGCCTGCCCCATCAAGCCGAAAGGAATGCGCGTGCGCCTCAGTTCCCACCTGCGCCGTCTCTGGGCGACAGGCTTTCTAGCCATCGGAACGGTTTTGGCCCTCGCCGGCAGCGCCAGCGCCCATCCGCATGTCTTCGTGATCGTCAAAAGCGTCGTCGTCTTCGGCCAGGACGGCAAGATCGCTGCGATCCGGCACAGCTGGACCTTCGACGACATGTATTCCGCCTTCGCCACCCAGGGGCTTGGGCCGGACCCAGCCAAACTCGCCAGCGATTTGAAGGAACTCGCCAAGGTCAATGTCGAGCAGTTGGAAGAGGCTTCGTTCTTCACCTTCCTGCGCGTCGGCGGAAAAAAGCAGTCCGACTTTTCCCCCGCCACCGACTATTCCATCTCCCTCGACAAGGACAAGATTGTCACCTTGAGTTTCACCGTGCCGCTGAAACACCCGACCACCACCGGCCGGGCGCTGATTATGCAGGTGACAGACCCGACCTATTTCGTCGCCTTCGACTTCGACAAGGAGCGCGCCGTGACGATGGAGAACGCCCCGGCGGGCTGCTCGCTGAACGTCAACACGCCACAAGGCCTGTCCGCCGCCGATCAGAAGCGGCTCGAAGAGGTGGCCAACACCAATGATTCTCCCGGCCAGGACTTCGGCTTCAAAATGGCGAGCCGTGCCATTGTCGCCTGTCCATGATGTGCCTGTGAAAGCGCCGCTCTTGCTCCGTTCACCTCTCTCCACCGCTCTGCGCAATGTCCTGCTGCTGGCCGGTGCGATCGTCGCCGTCGTCGGCTTGATCTCGATCGCCAGCGCGCACGATCTCTTCGCCCAAACGCCGGCGCGCAATCCGTTCAATGTCGGCATTTCCGAAGGTGGCGGTCGCGCGACGGGCATCATGGGCTGGATCATGGCGCAACAGATTGCGTTTGAGCGCATGTTGTCGGGCACCGTGCGCGCCATCAAGACGGATGGCTCGGCGCTATGGACCCTGCTCGGCATTAGTTTCGCTTATGGCGTGTTTCACGCCGCCGGGCCTGGCCACGGCAAGGCGGTGGTCGCTTCCTATATGCTGGCGAACGAGCGCGCGCTGCGCCGGGGCATCGCCATCTCTTTCTTTGCTGCCGTGCTTCAGGGCCTCGTCGCCATCGCCATCGTCGGCGTCCTGGCTCTTATCCTCAACGCCACCTCGCAGCAGATGCGCCAAACCGCCAATTTCGTCGAACTGGCGAGCTATGCCGGCATCGCCGTGCTTGGCCTCTGGCTGGTGTGGCGCAAAGGCGCGGCCCTGCTCGCGGTTCTAGGCGCGAAACGCGAGGCGACGCCGGCAGAGGCGGCTCACCACGATCACGCGCATGACCACCATACGCATCATCACGACCATGGACATGATCATCACGATCACACGGCGCATACGCACAATCATGCGCACGACATCGCACTTCATCCAGCGCCCCACGGCCATCCCGAGCATGTGCACGACGAACACTGCGGCCATTTTCATGCGCCCGATCCCAAAACCCTTGGCGACAATTTCTCCTGGGGCACAGCGCTGCTCACCGTGGTCGCGGCCGGGTCGCGGCCCTGCTCCGGTGCTATTCTGGTGCTCGTCTTCGCGCTGGCGCAGGGCATCTTCACTGCTGGTATCGCCGCCGCTTTCGCCATGTCGATTGGCACCGCATTGACCACCGGCGCGCTGGCCGCCATCGCCGTGCTCGCCAAGAATCTGGCCCTGCGCTACGCCAATCCGGACTCGTCGCGCTCGATCACCCTGATGCGCTTGTTTGAATTCGGCGCTGCCTGCTTAGTGCTCTTGATGGGCGTCGCCATGTTCTTTGGTGCCACCCTCGGCGCCGCTTAAATCCCAGCGCTTGCGCCGTCCGCTGCGACTTCGATCTTGTTGCCGACGCGCAGCACAGCTGTGAGACTGGAAACGCCGATATCCGGCACTTCCATCACCTCGTGACCGGCGCTGCGTAGACGCCGCGCGATAGAGCCATCGAAACGCTCATCCACATGCACGAAGGCCGGCTCCTCGGCGGTTTTACGAAACACCGTGCAGATCGGCGCTTCGCAAGCCTCCACGGCTGAGAGACCGGCGGCAAGACGCGCGAGGATCTGCGCACCCGCTTGCGGCTGCGCCTCGCTCCCCGCAGCACCAAACGCGGCGACACACCCACCTTTAAAGGTAGCGATCATCGGCGCCAAGGTCGTGCGCGGCCGCAGGCCAGGCGCCAGTGCGAAAGGCGCGCGCTCTGTCATCGAGAAGGCACCTGCGCCATTGGCCAGCAGCACACCGGTGCGCGGCATCACACAGCCCGATCCGAAAGCCGTGCCGCAAGACTGTGCCAGCACGACAGTCAACCCGTTCATATCTGTGACCGCGATCACTGCCGCCCGTGATGGCAGCGACACATTGGGATGGAACGCTGCAGCACGCGTCATCGACACGGCTTCGGCTTGCGCTTGCAGACTGTCTGGCGCCAGCATCGCATCGTGATCGACCTCGACACCGTCGAAATCCACAAAAGCTTTGTCGCGCGCGGCTAAACCGCGTTTCGCGCTCTCGATCAGGCCATGGAAAAATGCGAAATTGTCGAGACGATCGATGCCCAGCCGCTCGGCGATGCCAAAGGCGACAAGCGCCGCGATCCCTGACGATGGCGGCGGCAGCGTGAACACGGACCCGGCCCGCGTCGCCACCTGCAATGGCTCACGCCAACGCGGCTGAAAGGAGCGCAAATCCGCGCGCGTCACCGGCACGCCGAGCTGCTCCATATCGGCGGCCAGTTCGCGCGCCACATCGCCGCGATAGAAATCCTTCAGACCAGCCCGAGACAATTGTTCCAGGGTCGCGGCCAAAGCCTCGGCCTTGCGCAGCGCTCCAGCCGGCATCGGCTTGCCATCGCTCAGATAGGCCGACGCAAATCCTGGCTGTTCAATCAGAGCCGGATCGAGCCGTGCTTCAACTTCGCCAGGGCTCACCAGCGCACCGGTCCGCGCGGTAGTGATCGCAGTCGACAGCAGCAGATCAAGCGGCAACTTGCCGCCAAGCGCCTGCGCCATCTCGAGAGCAAACGACCAGGCGCCGACAAGACCGGGCACAGTAGCTGCCGCCAACGGACCGAAACGCGGGATCGTCTCTTGTCCAAGATCGCGATAGGCATGGATCGACGCTTTCGCGCCGGTCAGTCCCACGGCCTCGATGGCGCGCATGCGCCCACTCGCCGGGCGCACCAGCCAGGCGGCGTCACCACCCAGGGCATTCAGATGGGGAGAGGTCACGGCAGCGACAGCCGCGGTGGCCACCGCAGCTTCAAGTGCATTGCCACCTTCGATCAGAATCGCCTGACCAGCACGGGCAGCCACGTCATCGGGTGCGACAACGGCCGCCAGAGCGTATTCCGCGGAATGCCTCACGCCGCCAGCAGGCGCTGCACCTCGTTGACGAGATCCTTGAGGTGGAACGGCTTGGACAGGACCTTGGCGTCCTTAGGGGCATTATTGTCGGGATTCAGCGCCACGGCGGCAAAACCGGTGATGAACATCACCTTGATATCGGGATCGAGCTCAGTCGCCCGGCGGGCCAGCTCGATACCGTCCATCTCCGGCATGACGATATCGGTCAAAAGCAGTTCGAATGGCTCTTCGCGCAGTCGGTTATAGGCCGACAGCCCATTGTCATAGGAGGACACGTTAAAACCGGCGTTCTGGAGCGCTTTCACCAGAAACCGGCGCATGTCGTTGTCATCTTCCGCCAGCAAAATCCGTGTGGCGGCAGCAGGAATCTCGTTCATCAGAGCCTCGTCAGGAACCTGTTCCCATAAGAAGTCGGTTCGGTTAATTGCCAGTGAACGCTACCTGAAACATGGCGAATTTGCGGAACTTATCAGCATTAAATCCACATGAACCGATGGACACGGCTTTAACGCCTTGGCACATTGGCGATATGTGACAGCCACAGATGGCCAGGACATCAGAACGGGCGATGAGCGATCGGGACAATGGTTACGGATTGAAGGGCGCCAGCGAGGGCACCCCTTGCCCGCGCCTGCCCGAACTGGACCCGCCGTTCGATATCATCGAACCCGAGGTCGAAGCCTGTCCAGTGGTTTTCTCCTCGCCCCATTCCGGCAATATCTACCCGGCCGATTTTCTCAAGGCCACCCGGCTCGATCCCTTAAGCCTGCGCCGGTCCGAAGACGCCTTTGTCGATGAATTGTTCGTCCCAGCCTTGAGCATTGGCGCACCCATGCTGCGCGCCCGGTTCCCGCGCGCCTATCTCGACGTCAATCGCGAGCCATTCGAGCTGGATCCGCGCATGTTCGAAGGGCGCCTGCCCTCCCACGCCAACACCCGCTCGATCCGTGTCGCCGGCGGCCTTGGCACCATTGCCCGCATCGTTGGCGAAGCGCAGGAAATCTATTCCGGCCGCCTGCCGGTGGCCGAGGCCATCGCCCGGATCGAGGCCCTGCATCGGCCGTATCACGCCGCCCTGAAGGGTCTGATGGAGCGCACACGCAAGCGTTTCGGCATGGCCGTGCTGATCGATTGCCACTCCATGCCGTCCACCAATCTGCCGTCGGAAAACGGCGGCAAGGCCGACGTCGTGCTTGGCGACCGCTATGGCACAAGCTGCGATCCGGGCTTCATTGACTGTATCGACTACGAATTACGGCTGCTCGGCTATCGGGTCTTGCGCAACAAGCCCTATGCCGGCGGCTATATCACCGAGCATTACGGCGCGCCGTCCATGGCACGCCATGCCTTGCAGGTGGAATTCAATCGCGGCCTCTACATGGATGAGGCGCGCATCGCACGTGCGGACAATTTCGACGCACTGTCACGCGACATTGCCAAAGTGATGGAGCGTTTCGCCGCTTTCCTCGCCGCCGGCGCTAGTGGCGCGGCCGCCGCCGAATAATCAGAGCGGCTTCATAATCAAAGCGGCTTCGGGCCCGGATCCCGGCCAAGCAAACATCATTGAAGAGACAGAGACCCCTAGAAAAGAAAGGAGGCCGCTGTGTCGCCACGGCGGCCCCAAGTCTAGGGAGGAAACGCCCAAGGAGGGCATTGCAGCGACAAGCGCTGCACGTTCACATATGGACTTTCTCACCAAAAAAGCAAGAGGAAGCCTCGCCATAGCCTAAACAAGGCGGGCCATGTGCTGTTTATGCAACATATTTCATGTTGCGATATGCGGCGCTGAATGGGGCCCAAAACGAAAGGAGGCCGCAGTGTTGCCACGGCGGCCCCAAGTCTAGGGAGGAAACGCCCAAGGAGGGCATGGCGACAACATCGTTGCCGCACTGCAATAATATGCCGTGTGCACTGCAAAATATCAAGTGTAAACGCACAGCCCGGATCATCCGCGACACCCTGCCGCATATAGTCATATAAAGCCAGCAATATCAGGCAATTCTGTCGGGATGAGTATCCTTAACCCGCCAATAAAGCAGGAGAGCAAACGCCACTTCGGCGGCCAAAACGCCGAATGCAGTGCGGTATGCGACCTCCGGATAGACCTGCGCGCCGTCAACCAATCGGGTCTCGAACTGAGCCATGACCAGGCCGGTCACCATCTGCTGGATGAAAACCCCGCCAATCGAGCCGATATTGATGAGCGCCAAGCCCCTGCCGATCAGCGCCTGTGGAAAAAGCGATCGACCATGGGCGGTCAGCACCGGCGAGAAGCCGAAGGCCAGCCCGCACAACACCAAATAGGCCAGGAGCCAGCCACGCGGCAGCGCAAAAAGGGCCGGAATCGCCAGCATCACGGCACCCAGCACCAGGCCAAGCGCCACCGGGATGGAATAGCTGCGAAACAATCGATCCGTCCCGCCCCAGGCGAACAGACCGACGATCTGCGCCGCTACCAGGGCCAACAGGTAGCCGCCACGCGTCTCGAGCGGCATGTCATAGACATGCGCCATCCAGGGGCCCGCCCACAGCGCCAGGATGGCGGCGAAGGACGGATAGGTCATCGCCGCCACACAGAAGATCATCCAGAAATGGGGAATGCGCATCACAGCACCGATGCCAGCAAGGAGCTGCGGCAAGGATTCGGCGCGCGCCCGGCGCTGCTGCCGCGCCGTGGAACTTTCAGTGACAAAACAATAGATCAGCACCGTCATCAGACAGGCGAACAGGCCGGCGATGAAGAAGGAACCGCGCCAGCCGATGGTCGCCGCGCCATGCGCCAGCGGCGCCGTCGCCATCAGCGTCCCGATATTGCCGGCGCCAATGTGAATGCCAGCCATGGTGGCGAACTGCCGTGGCGGGAACCGCTCGGCATAGATCGCCAGCGGTGCCATCAACAGGCTGGAACAGCCAATGCCGATGACAAGCCGCGCCGCAACCAGATCGCCATACCCACGCGCGAAGACAAACCAGAACGTGCCGACGATCAGTACCAGCAAAGTGACGATCATCGCGATGCGCGCGCCGTAACGATCAATCGCCATGCCAAGCGGGATCTGCACCAAAGCAAAGGACAGGTAATAGACCGAGGCGAGCAGGCTCAGCGTCGTTGCTTCCAACGCCAACTCACGGGCCAGATCGGGCGCGATGACCGTGATCGAATTGCGGAAAAACTGGCTGATCACATAGCCGCCGATCAGCACGCAAACCAGTAGAATAGCGCCCGAACGGACCTCGTTTGGCCCGTTTGTTCCCTCGGATGTCGACTGCGTCATGTGATTTATACCCCACCCGCGTCCACCATACCGTTTTGCCTATCGCAGGGGTATTTCCTTCCCTCAGGCGACGTGCAAAAACCTCCCCTCCCAAAGCAAATCTCGTTTTGATCGAAACGCGATTTGCTCTGGGTCTTTGTTTTTGACGCGCCTTCATGGCGTTTGGCGGTCCCGCCAAACTATGAAACGCTATGAAGCGCCGCACCATGGAGAAGGCATGAAACCCGTCGATCTGGCGGCATTCGTCGATGAGCTCGCACGTCTGTCCGGCGAGACCATCTTGCCCTTCTTCCGCACAACCATTCACGCCACCGACAAATCAAGCGGCGGCGTCTTCGATCCCGTGACCGAAGCCGACCGCGCCGCCGAAGCGGTCATGCGCCGGGTGATCACGCAGAACTTTCCCGATCATGGCATCATCGGCGAAGAATTCGGCATCCAAAGCGCCGATGCGGAATATTGCTGGGTGCTCGATCCGATCGACGGCACCAAGAGCTTCATTTCCGGCATGCCTGTCTGGGGCACGCTGATCGGCCTCACCGTCAAGGGTCATGCCTGTTACGGGTTGATGCATCAGCCCTTCACCCGCGAACGCTTTTCCGGCGATGGTTCGAGCGCGCTGTGGCGCGGTCTGGGCATCAATGGCCAGGCCGTGGAGCGCAAGCTGCGGACCCGCCCGTGCGAAAGCCTCGCCACCGCAACGTTGATGACCACCCACCCAGCTCTGCTGGCGCCCGGCACGGACGAAGCCTTCCGCCGCGTCGAAAAGGACGTGCGCCTGTCGCGATACGGCGGCGATTGCTATTCCTATTGCATGCTCGCCGCTGGCCAGATCGATCTCGTTATCGAGAGCGGCCTCAAGCCCTATGACATCGTCGCGCTGATCCCGATCATCGAAGGCGCCGGCGGTGTCATCACCACTTGGGATGGCAGCCCGGCGACCAAGGGCGGCGCCGTTGTCGCCGCCGGCGACAAGCGCGTGCACGCCGAAGCGCTGAAGCGGCTGAACGCTTAAAGCTCAGCGTCTGCTCTAAAATTGCGGCGCGGTGACAGGACCGCGCGCGTTCTCGATGGCGCCCTGCGCCGACACCAGAGCAACCAGTTCGTCGCGCGTGCCAGGGATGAACGCATCAAAGGCCGCCCAGAACTGCTGCCGGATCGCATCGGTCTCCATGAGAATTTCATGGCGCGAATGAGGAATGGTGACCACATGCCCGGCCTTCAGCCGGTTGCCGAAGCGCTCCACCGCCGCCACGGACACCACCTTGTCGGAACCGGCGCAGATGACGAGCGTCGGGGTCAAGGTACGACGCGGATATTCCGGATCAGCGAAACGGCGCATCATTTCAAAGGCCGCATCGACCCAGCCGATCGTCGGATCACCGATGGCGATGTGGCCGGCGGCAGCAACGATATTGGCGCTACGCGCATAACGCCTGGGATCAGAGGTCAGCGCATTGCCTTCGAACGGCCGCGTTAAAATAGTGGTGCTGCCGCCGCCGGGAATGAACGTGCCGCCGAAGCCAGCGAAATCGAGCACGCTCGCCAACGCCCGGGTGAAGCGCGGCATCCGCAGGCCGTGCAGATCGATCATCGGCGCGGTGACGACCATGCGCTCGAACGGCGAGCGGCCAGCCCGCGCTTGTTCGATCAAAATGGCGCCGCCCATGGAATGGCCCAAGGCAAACCACGGTTCCGGACAGAAAGGCACCAGCACCTGCTCCTGCAGGGCATCGAGATCGCGGCCGTAAAGCGAGAAGTCATCGATATGACCCTTGCGTGAATTGTCGAGATCGCGCCCCGACAGGCCCTGGCCGCGCCAATCGAACACGACCACGACCAGCTGGCGCGCCAGCAGTTCGCCGACAACCTCGAAATATTTCTCGATAAACTCGGCCCGGCCAGTACACACCAGCACGGTGCCGACGGGCTTGCCGGCCGGGTGCCAGCGCGCCACGCGCAAAACTTTGCCATCGACCGCCGGCACGGCGGCGACCACCCCACCGGGCGGACACGGATTATCAGGCGTTTGAATGAATTCCATCAACGAACCAATCGGCGCGGGACCATATTCAAGCCGTGCACTGCAAAACCGTTCATAATCAAGCCGTGCACAGCCCAGTCATACACCAAGTCACACAAAATGTGACGGTTCCAATAAGCTAGTCAATGCGCCGCCGTTCTTACCTGGGCTAGCGCCGCCCGGCCGATGAAGCCGTAAGGATTGGCCAGGGATTCGACCATTTCGAAGTGATTGGTGCCCTCGAGCACCAGCAGCTCGACCGGCTTGCCGGCGGCTTGCACCGCGTCGTGGAAGGCACAGGTCTGGCGCTGGAATTCCGGCGATTCCTCGCTGCCATAGGCCAGGATCAGCGGGCAATTGATCTTGTCGAGATGGCGGATGGCGCTCAACGCCTGCACGTTCTCGTCGGTGAACCGGACATAAAGCGAGCGCTTGGAACGGCGCACGGGCTCCAGATCGTACATGCCCGACATCAGCACCGCCCCGGCCAGGATCCGCCTCGGCAAGCCGTATGCCTCCCAATCAGTGGTAACGACACAGCCAGTGAGATGACCGCCAGACGAATGGCCGGCGACGAAAATCTTCGCCTGATCACCGCCAAAGTCCGCCGCATGGCGATAGATATGGGCGACAGCGCGGCGCACCTGATCCACCATCACCGGCAATTCACCATGCACAGCATCGATGCTGACGAAATCGAGAATGGCGACATGGGCGCCGATGGCGAGATAAGGCTCGGCGAGCTGCGCAAAGTCACGCGACGTACCCGATCGCCAGGCGCCGCCGTGGATGAAACAGAGGATCGGCGCGCCCTTGCGGCCGCAGGAATAGAAGTCGAACCCTTCGATCTGCGTTTCGCCATAAGACATGCGGCGCGGCGCCAGGCGGGCATAAGCGGCGTTGGCGGCCGCCTCGCGCCGACGCTGCACGAGGCTCTGGTTCGCCGCCCAGACCGTTTGATCATAGGCATCATCCAGCGCCTTCTGATCCATATCGAGCCAGACCAGCGGGCCTTTCGCCTGCGCTACATCATCGGCCATCGCTGAACTCCTGTTCGATCCTCGCCCATTCCGCCGCTACCGCACGCCAAGAGAAGCGTCAATGAGAAGCGTCAATGTTCAAAGCAGCGCTTCAATATCCGCGCGCATGCCGTCGGGCTTGGTGGTCGGCGCGAAACGGCCGACGACCTGACCTTCGCGGTTGACCAGGAACTTGGTGAAATTCCATTTGATCGCCTTGCTGCCGAGCAGCCCCGGAGCCTCGTTCTTCAGCCATTCGAAAAGCGGACTGGCCGTCGGGCCGTTCACATCGATCTTGGCGAACATCGGGAAATCGACATCGTAGGTAAGCTTGCAAAAGCTGGCGATCTCGTCGGCGTCGCCCGGCTCCTGCGCGCCAAACTGGTTGCAAGGGAAGCCAAGCACGACAAGCCCACGCTCGCGCAGATCGCGATAAAGCGTTTCCAGCCCTTCATATTGCGGGGTGAACCCACACTTGCTCGCGGTGTTCACAATCAACAGGACTTTGTCCCGATAGTCCGCGATCGAAACATCGGCGCCCGCGAGCGTGCGTGCGGAAAAATCGTAGATACTGGTCATGGCTCTTCTCGCGGCTGAAACCTGAGCGGCATCGTAATACCGCTCCTCGCAACTGCATAGCCAAAGCCTTTGCCGCCCTTCGGCCACGGGGATTTTCCCGTTTCGGCCTTGCAAAGCCTAGTTTGTAACCCCACCTCTTGTCTGCGTGGGCCCATTCGGGACACGCAACGACCAGTGCTCCGCTCTGCCAAGGGTTTAGCCCAAAGGCTGGCCGAGGAGGCTGGGCATCTGTTGTCGTTATTCATGTCGCTCAAGCGAGGATATGCACATGCGTCACTTTGATTTTTCGCCGCTCTACCGCTCCACCGTCGGTTTCGACCGTTTGTTCTCCCTGCTCGATCAGGTGAACGGCGCGGAGAATGTGGCGACCTATCCCCCCTATAATATCGAACGGACCGGCGAAAACGCCTTCCGGATCACGGTCGCCGTCGCTGGCTTCAGCGAAGCCGATCTGTCGATCGAGACCAAGGAAAACACGCTGACGATCCGTGGTGGGCGTGAAGTATCGCGCGAAGCCTCTAACGAGAACGAAGCCGACCGTAACGAAGTCCTGTATCGCGGCATCGCCGCCCGCAGCTTCGAGCGACGCTTCCAGCTCGCCGATCACGTTCATGTCCAAGCCGCGTCCCTTGCGAACGGCCTGCTCCACGTCGATCTCGTCCGCGAGATTCCGGAATCGGCCAAGCCGCGCCGCATTGCCATCGGCACCGCGCAAGTTGCGAAAGCCGGGCCGAAGCTCGCCGCGTAATCAACATCTCATACGAAAGGCCGCGCTTTTGGCGCGGCCTTTTTTGTATTCGAGGTTAAGCGAACTTACTTCGCCCGGTTGGCGACGAGATCGTCGACCACCGACGGATCGGCGAGCGTCGATGTATCGCCCAGCGCGCCGATTTCATTCTCGGCGATCTTGCGCAGGATGCGGCGCATGATCTTGCCCGAACGCGTCTTCGGCAGGCCGGGCGCGAACTGGATGACATCGGGCGAAGCGATCGGCCCGATCTCCTTACGCACCCACATCACCAATTCCTTGCGCAGATCTTCCGACGCATTCTCGCCCGCCATCAAGGTCACATAGGCATAGATGCCCTGGCCTTTGATGTCGTGCGGATAGCCGACGACGGCTGCTTCCGACACCTTGTCATGAGCAACGAGCGCGCTTTCCACTTCCGCCGTGCCCATGCGATGGCCCGAGACATTGATCACGTCATCGACCCGGCCGGTGATCCAGTAATAGCCGTCGGCATCGCGCCGGCAGCCATCACCGGTGAAATACTTGCCCGGATAGGTCGAGAAATAGGTCTGCACGAAACGCTCGTGATCGCCGAACACCGTGCGCATCTGCCCCGGCCAGGAATCGGTGATGCACAGATTGCCCTCGGTGGCCCCGTCCAACACCTTGCCTTCGCCATCGACGATCTGCGGCTGCACGCCGAAGAACGGATTGGTCGCAGAGCCCGGCTTCAGCTGCGTCGCGCCCGGCAGCGGCGTGATCAGAATGCCGCCGGTCTCGGTCTGCCACCAGGTATCGACGATCGGGCAACGATCATCGCCGACGACGCGGTGATACCATTCCCAGGCTTCCGGATTAATCGGTTCGCCGACCGAACCCAGCAGACGTAACGACGCGCGGCTGGTCTTCTTCACCGGCCCATCGCCCTTTTGCATCAGAGCGCGGATCGCCGTCGGCGCGGTGTAGAAGATGTTGACCTTGTGCTTGTCGATCACCTGCCAGCAGCGCGACTCGTCGGGATAATTCGGCACGCCTTCGAACATCAGTGTCGTCGCGCCATTGGCGAGCGGTCCATAGATGATGTAGCTGTGCCCCGTCACCCAACCGACGTCGGCGGTGCACCAGTAGATATCGCCATCGTGATAGTCGAAGACATATTGATGCGTCATCGACGTATAGACGAGATAGCCACCCGTGGTGTGCAACACGCCCTTCGGCTTGCCGGTCGAGCCTGACGTATAAAGAATGAATAGCGGATCTTCCGCATTCATCGCCTCGGGCGCACATTCGGCCGGCACTTTCGCCGCCGCCTCGTGATACCAGACGTCGCGGCCGGCCTGCATATCGACTTTGCCGCCAGTGTGCTGGACGACGATCACGCTCTTGACCGGGGCCTTCTTCACCGCCGCGTCGGAATTGGCTTTCAGCGGGATCGGCCGGCCGGCGCGCACGCCTTCATCGGCGGTGATCAGCACCGTGGATTTCGCATCCTCGAGACGGCCGGCAAGTGAATCCGGCGAGAAACCGCCAAAGACCACCGAATGCACCGCGCCGATGCGCGTGCAGGCGAGCATGGCATAGGCCGCCTCGGGGATCATCGGCAGATAGATGGTGACGCAATCACCCTTCTTGACGCCTTGCGCCTTCAGCACATTGGCGAAGCGGCAGACGTTCTCGTAAAGCTCTTGATAGGTGATGTTCTTGGACTTCGACGGATCGTCGCCTTCCCAGATGATCGCGGTCTGCTGGGCGCGCTTGGGCAGATGGCGGTCGACGCAATTGGCTGACACATTCAGCTGGCCGTCTTCGAACCATTTGATCGAGACATCGGGCGGCCCGAAGGTCGTGTTCTTCACCTTGGTGAAGGGCTTGATCCAATCGATTCTTTTGCCGTGCTCCGCCCAGAAACCGTCCGGATCCTTGATCGAGCGGGCATACATTTCCTTATAGCCGGCGCCATCGACATAGGCCTTTTTGGCCCATTCCGGAGCGACGGGGTAAATCTTGTCGGACATGCAGGCCTCCCGAACGAAACGACATGTGACGGCCAAAGCCGCCCTGATGGGCCGCATTTAGGCGCAGTCACCCCTCACCGACAAGCGCTCGTGCGTGCCACTTTGGTCGCGCGACATTCGGCCCAGAAGCAGCATATGATTCGCCGCCCGCAACGGGGCGACGGCTCAGCCGGCAAAGGCGATTAACGACGGATTTTCAGGCAGATGCCTATTGGCATTCCTTGCGGACGCGATCGAGCGCCTGGCCCAGACCCGACAACGAATAATTGTCCGTCGTGGTGCTGCCGCGCAAGGATTGGGCCTTGATCGAAAGCCGTTGGCCCTTGCGCATCGCATCGAGCATATGGCCTTCCTCGGCCGCGTTGCGCACCCAGAGCTTATCCTTCTGCGCCACCATGTCGAAGCCGGTTGGGCCGATTTCGGCGCGCGGCGTGCTGTCGCCCTTCACGTCGAAGCCCATGATGACCGACAATTCGTTGCTGACGCCCTCGCCCGTGCGGGTCGAGACAAAGATATAGGCCTTGTCGCGCTTGAGCCCCGACGGCTGGCGCTCCTTCGGTTCGGCCAGCGCGTAACAGGTCTTCGCCTTGCCGGCCGAGGCGACATAAGCGCCCCAATCCCCAAACGAGGCGACCAGGGCCGGCTTGCCCGGCTTGGCGGCGGTCTCCGCCGCCGGCTTGCCCCTGGCGTTGCGGGCTTCCTGTTTGGTCTCGGGCTTCTTCGTCTCGGGTTTCTTAGCGCTGGGCTTTTCGGCCGCCGGCTTGTTGCGAGCGTTCGACTGCGCAAACGACATTTGCCCGCCGGTAGCGAGGAAACATGTGGCGAGAAGGGCGCTCATCAAAATCCGCATCTGCGATTCCATCTTTGTTTTGCCGGCGAATCGCCGGAAAGAACATTGAAGTCTGTGGGCGCGACCATAAAGCAAGCCATCCCAGCCCAAAACCTGGGACGGCGATTTTTATGACGCTTTTTACGGCAGGCTTTTTGCGGGCTGATCCGGGCGAAAATCGGACAACGACGGCTTTAGCCGGGCACTGCGACGTTTTAGGCGCGCGAGGCCGGCGTCACCATCACCGTGCGGACGGCGGGCAGGATGCCGAGCGCCACGATCAGCAGGGCGGCCAGGGCCGCATCCTCGAACACCCCGCGTACAGCGAACTGATAGACATAGGTGGACAGGGTCTCGACATTCATCGGCCGCAGCAGCAGGGCCATCGACAATTCCTTCAGGCTGTCGACGAAGACCAAGAGGGCTGCGGCCGCCAGCGCCGGCCGCAGCAGCGGCAGGTGAATGGTGCGCATCAACGTCAGCGGGCCGGCGCCTGCCACCCGCGCCGCGCCGTCGAAATCGCCTGGAATACGAGCCAGCCCCGCATCAGCGACGCCGGTCGCCACCGCCAGGAAGCGCAGCGAGAAGGCAATGACCATGGCGCCACCGGAGCCGGCGACCACCAGCCCGACCGTTGATCCCGACAGGCTGTGGGCGACGGCGTTGATGGCCCCGTCGATCAGGGCAAAGGGCGTCAGCAGCCCGAGCGCCAGCACCGTGCCCGGCACCGCGTAGCCGAGCCCGGCGATCGAGGCGCACAGCCGCGCCCAGCGGCGCCCGATGAGCCGCGCCGACAGGGCCGTGCCGAAACCGAGCGCCAGGGTCAGCGCCACGGCGGCCGTGGCATAGGTGAAAGTCGACAGCAGATGCGCCGGCAGTGTCGGATCGATGCCGTCACGGCTGGCGCGCACGAAGGCCTCCTGCGCCAGATAGCCGAACGGCACCAGAAAGCCCAAAACCACCGGCAGAGCGCAGGCGAGGACAGCCCCGAAGGCCCGCCATCCCCGCAGGACCGGCCGGCGCGTTCCGTGCGTGCTGGCGTTATGGCCGACAAAGCTGCTCAAGCGGCGGCCATAGCGTTCCAGCCAAATGAAAATGGCGATCACCGACAGAAGCACGCAGGCGATCTGCGCAGCGCCGGCGAGGTCGCCACGATTGAGCCAGGTGGTAAAGACCGACAAAGTCAGCGTCTGCACGCCAAGATATTCGGCCGCGCCGATATCGTTGAGCGCTTCAAGCAGCACCAGCGCGAGACCCGCCGCGACCGCGGGACGGGCCATCGGCAAAACGATATCGCGCAACACCCGCCAGGTGCTGGCGCCAAACACGCGCGCACTCTCGGCCAAAGCGAAATTCTGCGCCCGGAACATGACGAGCGCCGTCAGATAGACATAGGGAAACAGAACGAAGCCAAGCACGAAGATCGCCCCGCCCAGCGAGCGCACTTCGGGAAACCAATAGTCGGCGGCCGAGCGCCAGCCTGTCACCCCGCGCAGCGCCATCTGCGCCGGCCCGAACGGCCCCAGCACTTCAACATACACATAGGCGACGATATAGGTGGGAAAGGCTAAGGGCAGCGCCAGCATCCAGGCCAGAACGCGGCTCCCGGGAAAACGATAGGAAGCGATCAGCCACGCCGTGCCAACCCCAACGGTACCGCAAACGATGGCGAGCCCGAGGAGGAGCAGCGTGGTTTCCCATAAGGCATGCGGCAGCACATAGGCGATCAGATGCGACCAGACCTCGGCCTGGCCGGAGAGCGCGCGATGTAGCAGTCCCGCGATCGGCGCGAGGGCGAAGAGCGCCACGACAATGGCGATCACCACCGCCAGCGGATGCAACGCCTTCACCCGCTCCTTGAAGCCGGCGCGCAACGGCAACGGCGCGGATGCGCCGGTTTCACCGACAACACCCGCGCCCGCCAAAGTCTCAGAGACTGGCGTGCGTTCCAACATGCGCCTTAATTGTCGAAACCGACCTTATCGACAAGAGCTGAGACCGGCTTGCGGAACTCCATGATCTTGACGAGCGGCATGGCATCGGGCTTCAGCGTGCCATAATCGGCAATGGTCGGATTGAGCTTAACGCCAGCGCGGATCGGATATTCAAAATTGATATCCGCATAGATGTGCTGCGCATCTTCGCTGACCAGCCATTCGGCCAGCTTCACCGCATTGGCGCGGTTCGGCGCAGTCTTGATCATCATCGCCGCCGAAACGTTCACATGGGTGCCGGCACCCGCAAAGGTCGGCAGGATCACCTTGGTCGCATCGGCCCAGGGCTTGCGATCAGCTTCGCGATTGAGCATCAGCGCCCAGTAATAGGTGTTGCCGAGGCCGATGTCGCATTTGCCCGCCGCGATGTCGCGCGCCACTTCGCGGTCGCCGCCGCTCGGCTTCTGCGCCAGATTGGCCTTCACGCCGTTCAACCAGGCTTCCGCCTTTTCGGCACCGTGATGCGCCATGACCGCCGCGAACAGCGCGGTATTATACATATTCTGGCCAGAGCGAATGCAGATCTTACCCTTCCACTTCGGGTCGGCGAGATCCTCATAGGTAATCGCATCCTGCTTGACCCGCTCCTTCGAGGCATAGACCACACGGGCACGCATCGACATGGCGTACCAATTGCCCGCCGGATCGCGATATTCCGCCGGCACCACCTTCTCGAGAATCTCCGACTTGAAAGGCTGCACGATGCCGGCATTGAGCGCATCCTGCACGCGACCGATGTCGACGGTCAGCAGCATGTCGGCCGGGCTGTTAGCGCCTTCCGAGACGATACGCTGCTCAAGACCCGAGCTGGCCGAGATCACATTGACCTTAATACCGGTGGCCTTGGTGAAACCTTCAAACAGCGGCGCGATCAGTTTCGCTTCGCGATAGCTGTAGACATTCACTTCGCCTTGGGCGCTCGCAGCGCTGGCAAAAACCGCCGGTGCAACCGCCGCGATCATCGCTGCCAGCATGGAATGTTTGCCGATGGACATGTGTCTCTCCTCAAGCCCGCAAAAAACGGGCGAAAACCAAACCGCGCGAACTTACTCAGACAGCTCCGAGGGTCAACAGAATTTCTTTTAAAATCAATAGTTTAGAAGAATTCTAAAATAGCACGCCAAATGCGCGAGAGATCACATCCGTACTTATACTGTGAAGATGTATGATCACGGCCTCTGACTTACCCTTGACTTGCTTTCGCCATCGCTCAAGATCACGCCAAGAGAAGAATTCTGGCGAGGCTCCAGCAAGGCTCTAAAGGAACTCTCTTCTCAGGTGCAGAATTGATCGAGACTGAGGCCACCAGCGCTAGAGTGCTCGAGACTGGCCCGGCCCTGATCGATCGAAGGAGGAGCGAAATGAAAGTTTCGAACATTCTCAAATCCAAGGGCAGCGACGTGATCACCGCGCAGCCGCACCGCACCTTGCATGAGATCGCGCATATCCTCGCCGACAAAGGCATCGGTGCTGTCGTCATCACAAGTGCTGATGGCGCCTTGATGGGCATCATCTCCGAGCGCGATGTGGTGCGCGTTCTCGCACGCAGCGGCGCCGAAGCCTTGAACGACGCCGTGAGCCGGCACATGACGCCGAAGGTCGTTACGGCGACGCGCGAGACCAGCATCGATCATCTCACAGAACAGATGACCGCCGGCCGTTTCCGCCACATGCCCATCGTTGAAGGCGGACGACTATGTGGCCTCGTCTCCATCGGCGATGCGGTGAAATGGCGGGTCGAGGAAATCGAATCCGAACATCGGGCGATGCGCGAATATATCGCCAACGCCTGAAGTAAGTTCTGTCAAAGTGGGAAATTGGATTGCTTCGCTCGCAGAGCAAGCGACGCAATCCAGAGCCGCCTGCATCAGCCTCAAACCGCGCTTTCAGGAAACGCGGTTTGCCATTCATCAAACAGGCCGCATGCGCACGAGCGCATCCAATGTGATGATCAGGACCGGCTCGCGGGCGTCATCGATGAGTTCGCTCTTGAGAACCACGACCGCGTTCTGCTTTTCAGGCCTCAGCGTCACGCTCTGAACGCGCGCATGGCCGGTCAGAGCAGCGCCGGGACGGACCGGCCGTGCGAAGCGAACGTCGCAGCCGCGCCCGACCAGACCCGCGACCTTGTTCCAGACAGCCTCGACCACGAGCCGCTGATAGATCGCGACCGTATTGAAGCCACTGGCAATCAACCCGCTGAACGGCCCGGCGGCAGCGGCAACAGGATCGGCGTGAATCGACACGGGATCATATTGACGGGCGAAGTTCAGGATTTCGGCCTCGGAGAGAATGTAAGTGCCGAACTGAAATGTCTGCCCTTCATGAAGGTCTTCAGCGTAGAGCATCCTGGACATCCTCGCGACGAGGGCCGATCGGCCGCGCAACGGCGGCCGCTACCCGCCATTGGTTAAGCGTTGTTCGAAAAACGGGCCACTACCCTTGAGGTAATCACGCCACCTTCGGCTTGCCCAATATCTCGTCGCGCAATTCGCGCCGCAGAATCTTGCCGACATTGGTCTTCGGCAGCGTCTCGCGGAACTCGATGTTCTTCGGCACTTTATAGGCGGTCAGCTTCTCGCGCGCGAAAGCCCGCAATTCCGCATGCGTCAACGACGGATCCTTTGGCACAACGAAGGCCGTTACCGCCTCACCGGAATGCGGATCAGGCACGCCGATCACCGCCGCTTCCAGCACTTTCGGATGGCTGGCGAGCACTTCCTCGACTTCGTTGGGGAACACTTTCAGGCCGGACATGACGATCATGTCCTTCATCCGATCAACGATCTTGACCATGCCTTGCGCGTCCAGGACAGCGACGTCGCCGGTGCGCAGATAACCGTCCGGCGTCATGACTTTCTCGGTTTCGTCGGGCCGCTCCCAATAGCCCGCCATCACCTGAGGACCCTTGACGCAGAGCTCACCCGCCTCGCCGATCGGCATCAGCTCACCATCGGGCGAGCGGATGGACACATCGGTCGATGGCACTGGATAACCAATCGATCCCGTGAACTCCTCGATATCGAGACGGTTGAGGCACACCACCGGCGAGGTTTCGGAAAGGCCGTAGCCTTCGACGATCGGCTTGCCCGACACCTCTTTCCAGCGCTGCGCCACCGGCGCTTGTGTCGCCATGCCGCCAGCGATGCAGACGCGCAGGTTGGAGAAATCGACTTTGGAAATGTCGTTATGCAGCGCCAGCGCGTTGTAGAGCGTGTTGACCAACACCAATTCGTTTGGCTTCGAGGTCTGCAGTGTTTTGACCAGCCCGGAGACATCGCGCGGATTGGCGACGAGGATCTGCAGACCGCCGATGCGACAGGTGAACACGCAACAACCGGTCAACGACAGGATGTGGTAGAGCGGCAAGGCCGTTACCACCGAATAATGCGCTGTGTCGCCGATGAACGGCCGCGTCCACGCCTCGCATTGCAGCACATTGGCCACGATATTGCGATGAAGCAGGGTCGCGCCTTTCGCGACGCCAGTGGTGCCGCCGGTATATTGCAGGAAGGCCACGTCATCGATCGACAGATCGACCTTCTCGATCGGTTTCTCGCGGCCGAAAGCGAGGAAGCGGCCGAAGCGCAGTGTCGCGGCCAGCGAATAGCGCGGCACGCCTTTCTTCACATAGCGCGAAACGAAATTGATAATGGCGCCCTTCAGGCCAAGCAGATCGCCGGGCGAGACGATGATCGCGCGCTCCACCGTCGTCAGATCGGGCAGCGCCTCCTCAATCGTGTGGCAGAAATTCTCCAGCACGAAGAGGATACGCACACCGGCATCGTTGAGCTGATGGGTCACTTCACGCGGCGTATAGAGCGGATTGACGTTGACCACGGTGAAGCCGCCGGCCAGAATCCCAAAGAGGATCGGCGCATAGGCCATCACATTGGGCATCATGATCGCAACGCGATCGCCCTTCTTCAACCCCATGCGCTGCAGGCCGGAGCCGAGCGCGTCAGCCAGTTCGCCAAATTGAGTATAGTTGAGGCGTTTGCCAAAGCTCTCAAGCGCCGGGCGGCTGCCATATTTGGCGACGCTGTCGCGAAAAACATCGACCAGTGTACCAAGCGGCGTGGCATCGATTTCCGTCGGCACACCGGCCGGATAATGCGCGAGCCAAGGTTTCAGCGCCGTTTTGGCGTCCATCGTTCCTCTCCCACGCCCTCCCCTCGGGCGATCATCAAACTAAAGCCGGTGCGGGATTGCCCCCGCACCGGTCAAGATGGCATCGCCATCGGCATTCGGCAATTCGGCGAAATGCCCCAGCACTTATTCTTTGGTCTTGAGGCCTTTGAGTTTGGCAAAGACGGAGTCGACGTCGATGTCGTCTTCCACTTCTTCCTTATGCGCCGGGCGGGCGCCGAAGACGTCTTCCTCGCTGGTCGGCGAGGCACGCTCGGCGTCATGGTCGCGCGGCGCGGTGGTGATCTCGGCCGGCACAAGGGTGGCGCCATTGTCGGGCTGCGGCGGCCGGTCCTTGTTGGCGCGCGCCACTTCGAAATCGAGATCGATCTGCGAGCACAGGCCCAGCGTCACTGGATCGAGCGGCGACAGATTGGCGGAGTTCCAATGGCTGCGGTCGCGAATGGCCTGCAGCGTCGTCTTGGTCGTGCCGACCAGCCGCATGATCTGCGCATCCTTCAGTTCCGGATGGTTGCGCAGCAGCCAGAGAATGGCATTGGGGCGATCCTGACGGCGCGACAGCGGCGTATAGCGCGGGCCACCGCGGCGCTTGATCTCCGGCAGACGCACTTTCGAGGCCGCCAGAACCAGCTTGTATTCGGGCTTGGCCTCGCCACGGGCGATTTCGTCGCGGGTCAGCTGACCCGAGGTGATCGGGTCATGGCCCTTGATCCCCGCCGCCACTTCACCGTCGGCAATGCCTTTGACCTCGAGAGGATGCAATTTGCAGAAATCAGCAATCTGATCGAAGGACAGCGAGGTGTTCTCCACGAGCCAGACCGCGGTCGCTTTGGGCATCAGCGGGGCGTTGTTCATCGTAATCTCCTGAAAGCCGTGGCGAGGACGTGGGCGCGCTGCGCCGGGCTTCCGGCCCGGCCGAGGCTAAGCCTCACATACACACATCCATGACGGGGATAGAGGACATATACTTTCCGGCCCCCGAAATGGCAATGCTAACCGTTCGCCGCCGGTAATCCGCCGCGCCGGGCCGCGCCAGGCGAGCAACCGTAAGTCTGCCCGAACAAAGTGGAGAAATGTTGCTGGCTGCGGAACCCGCAACTCAGCGCTATCATCTTGATTGTTTCGGACTTTCTGGCTGGATCGAGCAACATGCGACGGCCGCGATCGAGCCGGCGCAGCTTGATCTGCAGGCCAACGCTCTGGCCAGCCTTCTGGAAGAGCTGGTGCAGGGCTCGGACTGAAATACCGGCGGCGGCCGCCACCTGGGCCGGATCGAGATCGGCATCGGCCAGCCGATTGTCGATGATGGCGCAGCAACGGTCGTAAAGTCGGTCCTGGGTTGCCGATAGCGTTCCCCGGCTCTCGCCGGCTCGGTGATCCGCCAGCATGCAGAACATATCGGTCAGCCGCTGGGCATAGGCCGTGGCCAGTTTTTCCGGAATAGCGGCGCCCTCGGCGGCCAGCGCATGCAGCAGGTCGGCGGAAATCCGGCCAATGCCGCCGGTGGCCGGAAAGACTTCGAGAACCCGGCGCTGCGGCGCCACCATCGCGGTACGCAGGAAGCCGGCCGGGATCGTCAGCGCCATCAGATCGGTGCGCCGCCCATGCGCCAGACGATAGGGCGCGCCGAGATCGAGAAGCGTGAAGCAATCGGCCCGCAACAGCAGGCTACGGCCGTATTGTTCGATCTCCAGTTCACCCTCGCGCAACAGGACGAAGGCGAAGGCTTCCTCATCATCTCTGGCAATATGCCTGCGGGTACGGATCGCCTCTTCGTTCGAACTGGCCACTTCGGCAACCGCGAGGCCGGCGATCGGCACATGTCGGAAGCGGCCAAAAAACGGCATGCCCTCGCGGGTGCGCAACGCCACCTGACCGAAGGCATCGTTGATGATGCTGTTCCAAGCATGCCCTGTACTGGCGATCCGCGCCGACTGTCCGCCGACCATGGTGCCCTCCCCGTGACGGCAAGACCTAGCCCAAAAGCTTAATGACGAAACGCTCGAAAGCAATGTGCTTTTCAGCTGAGCGCATGAAAGCGTTCGCCGCAGCGCATTCCAGCGTCCCTGCCTTGTCCGCTGTGTCCGCCTCGCCCATCACCCCTGGCGGCGCAGAGGGGCGCGGAGGGAACGATGACGCCAATGACGCGCGCGCCGCTCACACGGCCCTGCCTCTCCGCAACCATCGCAAGGAGAACCGCATGGAAATCGAAACCATCAACGACCTGCTGAACCCCGGCTATCTGCCGTTCGAGTCAGGTTACAAGCCCCTCAAGGACGACCGTTGGCTTGTCGCCGCGTTAACCCGCATGCCGGGTTGCCGCGCCAAGATGATCGACTGGTGGTTCTCCTGGCTTGGCGGCATCGACCAATACAAGCTCTGGCATCCGCGCGACCATGTGTTCAGCGATTGGGAGAACCGCATCGACGGCAAATACATCGGCAGTTCGCATCTGGTGCACGAATATCTCGCCGGCGAAGGCAGCCCGCTCTACAAGCTACGCATCAACATCCGCGACCCCAAGGAGTTCTACGATCCCAAGCGCTTCGAACAGTCGGGCGCGTTCGCCATCACCGCGATCATCGGCGATCTCGAACATCCGGTGAATTTCGGCCGCATGACTCATTTCATCCGCGACACCGATTACGGATGTGAAATGCGCAGTCGCTTCTGGCTCGGCTATATGGCCAGCCGCGATCCTACAGCAGCTTTCACCGAACCACAGCAGCGCGACTTGCGCCGCCAGCATGTGACGGAAGAGCTGGCCCGCCGACTGCACCAGCATGCGGTGGAAGAAATGGGCTATCTCGCCGAAATCCTGCCAACGCTCTATCGCCGCGTCACGCAGGACAACACGTTTTAAACGAGCAGCCTTTAAGCGCGGCGCGTTCATAGCGTTTCACAGCTCGACGGAATCGTCGAACGCCATGAAGACGCGTCCAAATAAGAGGATCTAAGCAAATCACGTTTCTACCGAAACGTGATTTGCTCTAGTCGAACAGGCTCGACACGCTGCGCTCTTCGGCGGTGCGCCGCACCGCTTCGCCGATCAGTTGGGCGATGGAAATGACGCGGATGTTCTTGGCCACCCGCACCGCCGCCGTCGGCTCGATCGTATCGGTCAGCACCAGTTCCTTGATGCTCGACGAGGAGATACGCGCCACGGCACCGCCCGACAGCACGCCGTGCGTGATATAGGCATAGACCTCGCGGGCGCCCTGCTCCATCAGCGCATCGGCGGCATTGCACAGCGTGCCGCCGGAATCGACGATATCGTCGACCAGAATGCAGCTCTTGCCTCTGACGTCACCGATGATGTTCATCACCTCGGATTCGCCGGCGCGTTCACGCCGCTTGTCGACGATGGCGAGCGGCGCATCGATACGCTTGGCGAGCGCGCGGGCGCGCACCACGCCGCCGACGTCGGGCGAGATCACCATGGTGTTCTTGAGGTCGAGCCGTTCCTTGATGTCGCGCACCATGACCGGGGCGCTGAACAGATTGTCGACCGGAATATCGAAAAAGCCCTGGATCTGGCCGGCATGGAGATCGACGGTCAACACCCGGTCGGCACCGGCGCGGGTGATCAGGTTGGAGACCAGTTTGGCGGAAATCGGCGTGCGCGGGCCGGGCTTACGGTCCTGGCGGGCATAGCCGAAATAGGGGACGACGGCGGTGATGCGGCGGGCCGAGGAGCGGCGCAGCGCATCCATTATGATCAGGAGTTCCATCAGATGGTCGTTGGCCGGAAACGCCGTCGACTGAATGACGAATACGTCGAGACCGCGCACATTCTCCTGAATCTCGACGAAAATCTCCATGTCGGCAAAGCGCCGAACCTGGCATTTGGCCAACGGCATGCCGAGATAGGCGGCAATGGCTTCGGTCAAGGCACGGTTTGAATTACCTGCCAGGATTTTGAATTTTTCGTCCATGCCTGAAGGCCCCGCGCCTTAGAGCAGGATGCGAAAACGACCCCGTTTTCGCATAACCCCGCTCTAAACTCTAAAGAAACGTGATCTGGTGCGCCGCTCCTTATCAAGCTGAGGCAGAGCCGACAACACGATGGGCGGGACGAGGTAAATCTTCCACCGTTAATCGCGCGGCGTGACGTTATGGCAACATCAATCGAGGGGCGCGAACCCCTGCGCCCGCGCCGGCAGGGCCGCGGGGCGTGCTGCTTCCGCCACCGCCGCCCCGGCGGCAGCCCCTGTGGCGGCTACCGCTTCCGGTGAATTGGTGAGGAAACCAGCCAGATTCTCGGCCGTTAGCCCGGCAATACTATTCAAAACCTGGTCGTCGACCGCCCCCCAGGGGTTACCGGGCGATCCCCGTACCGTAATGGCGTCGTCCATGCGCTGGCGGCGGAACCGCTTCCGATCGAACACGTCCCAGACCCAGGCCACGGCGACGCCGCCCTCGGCCGGATAGGCGCTGAGGTGCCCCTGAACGATAAAATTGGCGCTTCCCGAATCGGCGGTCACAATGTCGCGACTGGCCAAAGCGGTGGATAAGAGGGGCACGAATCGGCTCGTCACCTCCGGCGGCGCCCCGTCCAGGGACTTAAAGGCCACCGTCACGCTCGACGGGCGCACGCCCGGCCGCAGGGCGATCGACGTGCGGGGCGCGTCCGTCGCGCTGGCGATCAAGCCGCCTCCCGTGTCGGAACAGCCGCCGAGCCACGGCGAAAACGCCAGCAGCACCGACGCCGCGCACAAATGCCGCGTCTTCATCATGCCAAACCTGAACCTGTTACGCCTTGGCCTGCTCCGGCGAACCGCGCGGCCTTAACCCGAGTGGTACCGGGAAATGCCGGATCGGTCTAGCTGAGGGCAGAATGTGAAAAGGGAGAGCTGGCTCGAAACGAGCCAAATCCCCGTGATCGGTGGAAAACTCTTGATCAGGGGGAAACTCTTGCACCCTGCCACAAGCTGACAGGGGCAAAGGCGCCTAGACGCCTTCCAACCCGGCGCCAATGCGCCTAAATCTCCGCCATGAGCCGCGTCATCAGCCGCACGCCCCCATCCCCAGCCGCAGCCAAAGCGGACACCGCCTTGCCGACGGACGAGAAATCGCCCGACGCGCCGGATTTTTCCGACGCGGCGAATGGCGAGGGCCCAAGCGATCTTGACCAAGATCTCGAGCAAGATTTTGGTCCGGTTCTGGTGGCCGATGACGAGACGCCACCGGAGCCGGGCTCGATCCGCCATGGTGTCGAGGTTATCCGCGCCAATCTCAAACATGCGCCGCTAGGCCCCGGCGTCTACCGCATGATCGCCGCCAATGGCGAAGTGCTCTATGTCGGCAAGGCGCGCAGCATCCGCCGCCGCATCGCCTCCTATGCGCGCGAGGCCGGTCACTCGAACCGCATCGCGCGCATGATCGCGCTCGCCGCCTCCATGGTTTTCGTCTCGACCGCGACGGAAACCGAGGCGCTGCTGCTTGAAGCCAACTACATCAAGCAAATGAAGCCGCGCTTCAACGTTCTGCTGCGCGACGACAAGTCCTTTCCCTATATCGTGCTGACCGGCGACCATGTCTCGCCGCAACTGACCAAGCATCGCGGCGCCCGCGCCCGCAAGGGTGATTATTTCGGCCCGTTCGCCAATGTTCAGGCGGTCAATCGCACGCTCAACGCCTTGCAGCGCGCCTTTCTGTTGCGCTCCTGCACGGATTCCTTTTACGAGAACCGCACGCGGCCCTGCCTGCTCTGGCAGATCAAGCGTTGCGCCGGCCCCTGCACCGGCGAAGTCAGCCACGAGAATTACACCGCGCTCGTTGGCGAAGCGCGCGACTTCCTCTCCGGCAAGAGCCGCGCCGTGCGCGAGCGCTTGGCGCAGGACATGAACACCGCCGCCGAGGCGCTTGAATTCGAAACCGCCGCGCGGCTGCGCGACAGGATCGCCGCGCTCTCGGCCATCCAGGGCACCCAGGGCATCAACCCACGCACGGTGGAAGAGGCCGACGTTTTCGCCATCATCGAGGAAGCCGGCCAGTTCGCCATCGAGGTGTTCTTCTTCCGCACCTTCCAGAACTGGGGCAACCGCGCTTATTACCCGCGCGCCGACCGCAGCCTGACATCAGGCGAAGTGCTCGACGCGTTCTTGGCGCAGTTCTACGCCGACAAGCCGGCGCCACGCCTGGTGCTGCTGTCGCATGAGATTGAAAATCGCGAGATTCTCGCCGACGCTCTGAGTGCCCGCGCCGGTCGTAAGGTGGAAGTCGCTGTGCCGCAGCGCGGCGAACGCCGCGAACTGGTCGAGCACGCCACCCAGAACGCTCGCGAAACCCTCGGCCGCAAGCTCGCCGACACCGCGGCGCAGGAGAAGCTTTTGGCGGCGCTCGCCGAGGCCTTCGGCTTTAAGCGCCCCCTGCAGCGCGTCGAGGTCTACGACAACTCCCACATCATGGGCACCAATGCCATCGGCGCCATGGTTGTCGCCGGCCGCACCGGCTTCATGAAGGCCCATTACCGCACCTTCAACATTAAGAGCACTGACATCACGCCCGGCGACGATTACGGCATGATGCGTGAAGTGCTGATGCGCCGTTTCTCGCGGCTGAAGAAGGAAGAAACCGCATCCGCGACGGAGGCCGAGACAGAGACATCAGCCGATGCTGAGAGCAAGCCGAGCGACGCCTTTCCCTCGCGTCCCGACCTCATCCTCATCGACGGCGGCAAAGGCCAGTTCGAGGAAGCCCGCAAGGTGCTGACCGAACTTGGCATCGAAGGTGTCGAACTCGCCTCCATCGCCAAGGGGCCCGACCGCAACGCCGGCCGCGAGACGTTCTTCGTCGAAGGCCGCGAACCGTTCAAACTGCCGCCGCGCGATCCCGCGCTCTATTTCATCCAACGCCTGCGCGACGAGGCGCATCGCTTCGCCATCGGCACCCATCGCGCCCGTCGCAAGAAAGACTTCGTGCGCAGCCCGCTCGACGAGATCGCCGGCATCGGCCCCGCCCGGAAACGCGCTTTGTTGCAGACGTTCGGCACCGCCAAGGCCGTGGGCAGCGCCGCGCTCTCGGACCTTGAAAAGGTGCCCGGCGTCAATGCAGCGACCGCCAAACTGATCTATGATTTCTTCCACGACAAGGCATGACGACACCGACCGTCAGAAAGACAGGCGCCCCTCATGTCACCGGGTGAAAGGCCCAAGCCGGGCAAGCCCCACACCTTAGCCGATCACCGTTTCGGCGCCGACACCGGCCATGTGCATGGGCCGGGTGAGGATCACGACCATGACCACGATGGCCACGAAACGCTGGAGCCAGGCTCGACAGCTCTCGAACTGGTACCGCTCCTCAGCCTCGGCATCGATATCGGCTCTTCCAGCACCCAGGTCGTGTTCTCGCGGCTGATGATGCGCGGGCCGGGCGAACCATTGGCCATGCGCCGCAATGCCAAGAGCCGCGAGACGTTGTATCGCTCGCCGATCGCGATAACGCCCTTCACAGATGCGAATATGATCGACGCCGCGCGACTGCACGCCACCATCGACCGCGCCTATACGGCCGCCGGCCTCAGCCCCGATGATATAGAGACCGGCGCCATCATTCTGACGGGCGCAGCCGCACAGCGCGACAACGCGCGCACCATTCTGGATACGTTGAGCGCGGAGAGCGGCGAGCTGATCGCCGCCGTCGCCGGCCACCATATGGAAGCGGCGCTTGCGGCCTATGGCTCGGGCGCGGTTGAGACCTCGCGCCGCGATGGCACGCGACTTCTCAATGTCGATGTCGGTGGCGCCACCACCAAACTGGCGCTGGTCGAGGCCGGCCGCGTGCACGCCACGGCGGCGCTGCGCGGCGGCGGCCGCCTTGTTGCCCTCGATCGAGAGGATCGCATCGTCAGGCTCGACGATGACGCCCGCGCCTTCGCCGCACGCATTGGCCTCGATCTGCGGATCGGCGCCATAGCGACACGCGACGACCTGCAAAGCCTGGCCGAGACCATCGCCGACACCATCGCCAGCGCGCTCGCAGCGGAGGCAACGCCAGACCGCGACAGCCTGCTCACCGCACCGCTGCCGCCGTTGCAGGACATCGACGGCCTCCAATTTTCCGGCGGCGTCGCCGAATATGTCTACGATCGGGAAAAGCGCGATTTCGGCGATCTCGGCTGGCGGCTCGGCCGGGCGCTGCGCCGACGCTGCGCGGACGGCACCATTCCCTGGCCGCTGTTGCCATCAGGCGAATGTATTGGCGCCACCGTGCTCGGCGCCTCAGAATTCACCGTGCAGATGAGCGGCGCCACCAGTTTCATCTCATCGCACGCCACGCTGCTGCCGCGCCGCAATCTGCCGGTGCTGCAACCGCCCTATGATTTCTCCGGCGCCATCGACGCCGATGCCCTCGCCCAAGCCATTGTCGATCACCGCCGCGCCTTCGGCGACGACGATCCGGCGACCGAACGGGCCTTCGCCTTCCGCTGGCGCGGTGATGCCTCCTGGCCGAGGCTCACCGCTTTCGCGCGCGGCTTGTCGCGAGGCCTGGCAGACCGCATCGCCACCGGCGGGCCCCTGTGGCTGATCTGCGAGGGCGATGTCGCCCTCAATCTCGGCGGCCTGCTGCGCGACGAACTCGGCCTCGCCAACGACATTCTGGTGATCGACGGCATCGTCCTGCGCGATTTCGACTATGTCGATCTCGGCCGCATCCGCCTACCCTCGGGCACCCTGCCCGTCACCATCAAATCGCTGACGTTCGCAAATCGCTGACGTTCGCCCCGCGGAATCACGAAGGCTTGAATAGGCAGCATCCCACGATGACCGCGCCCAAGCGCCGCACCAGCCTTTTCGACAAGACGCTCTTTAGTGCTAAAATAAACAAAATCGGCCTATACTCTCCGCAACATGAAAATCCAGGTCGAGAGTGAGTGATAGAAATGACCTCGGGAACGACACAGGCCTTCGACGCGGCTCTCGTGGAGGAGATCGCGCGCGACGAACAAACGAAGGCTCGAGCCTTCTTCGGCGAGGCCTGCGGCCTGGCGGGCGCGTTGCTGCCGATCCTGCATCGCCTGCAGGAGACCTTCGGCTATGTCGACGAACAGAGCTGGCCGATCATCGCCCAGGTGCTGAACATTTCCCAGGCTGAGGTGCGCGGCACCACCAGTTTCTATCATGACTATCGCCACGCCCCGGCCGGGCGACATGTGCTGAAACTCTGCCGCGCCGAAGCCTGCCAATCGATGGGCGTCGAAGCCCTGGCCGATCATCTCAGCCGCCACCATCGCCTCAACCCGGGCGACACCTCCGCCAATGGCGGGCTGACGGTGGAGAATGTCTATTGCCTCGGCAATTGCGCTCTGTCGCCGGCGGCGCTGTTCGACGACCGCCTTGTCGGCCGTCTTGATGAAGCGCGGCTCGATGCGCTTGTGGCGGAGGCGGCCCGATGAGCACGGTGCGCCTCTTCGTTCCCCGCGACGCCGCCGCTCTGTCGGTCGGCGCCGACGATGTCGCCGCCGCCATCGCCCGCGAAGCGAAAGCCCGTGGCCTCGATATCACCATCGTCCGCAACGGCTCGCGCGGCCTGCTCTGGCTCGAGCCGCTGGTCGAGGTCGAGACATCGCAAGGGCGCATCGGCTACGGCCCCGTGTGCGCAGCCGACGTAGCCTCCCTGCTCGATGCCGGCTTACTCGAAGGCAAAAGCCATGCGCTCTGCATCGGCCCCGTCGAAGAGCACAACTATTTCAAACGCCAGCAACGCCTCACCTTCGCCCGCGTCGGCGTGATCGATCCGCTATCGCTCGATGACTATCGCGCCCATGGCGGCTTGATCGGCCTGGAGAAGGCGCGCGCCCTGGCGCCGACCGCCATCGTCGAAGAAATCATGGCCTCTGGCCTGCGCGGACGTGGCGGCGCCGGCTTCCCCGCCGGCATCAAATGGCGCACGGTGCTGGAAGCCCAGGGACCGCAGAAATTCATCGTCTGCAATGCGGACGAAGGCGACAGCGGCACCTTCGCCGATCGCATGCTGATGGAGGGCGATCCCTTCCTATTGATTGAAGGCATGGCCATCGCCGGCCTCGCCACGGGCGCGACACGCGGCGTCATCTACATCCGCTCAGAATATCCGCACGCGATCGCCACCATGCGCGAAGCCGTCGCTATCGCCCGACGCGCCGATGTGCTCAACGCGCGTTTCGATATCGAGATCCGTGTCGGCGCCGGGGCTTATGTCTGTGGCGAGGAAACGTCGCTGCTCGAAAGCATCGAAGGCAAGCGCGGCCAAGTGCGCGCCAAGCCACCGCTGCCGGCACACAAGGGCCTGTTCGGTTGCCCGACGATCATCAACAACGTGCTGACCTTGGCCGCCGCGCCAACCATTCTGGCTGAGGGCGGCATGGCCTATGCGGCGCATGGCATGGGCCGCTCGCGCGGTACCTTGCCGTTCCAGATCGCCGGCAATGTCAAACGCGGCGGCCTGTTCGAGGCGCCCTTCGGCCTGACCTTGCGCACCCTCATCGAGGACATCGGCGGCGGCACCGCCAGCGGCCGGCCGCTGCGCGCCGTCCAGGTCGGCGGTCCCCTTGGCGCTTATTTCCCCGAGAGCCTGCTCGATACGCCGCTCGACTATGAAGCCATGGCGGCGAAGGCCGGCCTGCTCGGCCACGGCGGCATCGTCGTTTTCGACGACACGGTCGACATGGCCCACCAGGCTCGTTTCGCCTTCGACTTCTGCGCCATCGAGAGCTGCGGCAAGTGTACGCCCTGCCGCATCGGCTCGACGCGCGGCGTCGAGACCATCGACAAAATCACGCAAGGGCAGAATGTCGAAGCCAATATCGCTTTGGTGAAAGACCTGTGCACCGTGCTGACCGACGGCTCGCTCTGCGCCCTTGGCGGGTTAACGCCAATGCCGGTAATGAGCGCCCTCACCCATTTTCCTGATGACTTTCATCGTGGCGCCCTACGCGCCGCCGCCGAATAATAAAGATCGCCGAGAAACATCATGCCCCTCGATCGCGAACCTGATTTTGGAACCCCGGCCAGCACCAGCGCCACCACCGTGACGCTAACCATCGATGGCGCTGCTATCACCGTGCCGGCTGGCACATCGGTGATGGCGGCCGCCATGCATGCCGGCACGCAGATCCCCAAACTCTGCGCCACCGACATGGTCGAAGCCTTCGGCTCCTGCCGCCTCTGCCTCGTCGAGATCGAGGGACGGCGCGGGACGCCGGCCTCCTGCACGACGCCGGCCGAAAACGGCATGGTCGTGCACACGCAGACGCCGCGCCTGAGCACTTTGCGCCGTGGCGTCATGGAGCTCTATATCTCCGATCATCCGCTGGATTGCCTGACCTGTTCCGCCAATGGCGATTGCGAATTGCAGGACATGGCCGGCGTCGTAGGCCTGCGCGATGTGCGTTATGGCCAGGACGGCCAAAAGCATCGCACCGTCGCCAAGGACGAGAGCAATCCCTATTTCACCTTCGACTCTTCGAAGTGCATCGTCTGCTCGCGCTGCGTGCGCGCCTGCGAGGAGGTGCAAGGCACGTTCGCGCTGACCATCGACGCGCGCGGCCTCGCTTCAAAGGTATCGACCGGCACCGCTGATTTCCTGACGTCCGAATGCGTCTCCTGTGGCGCCTGCGTGCAGGCCTGCCCGACAGCGACGCTCAATGAAAAGACCGTCATCGAAATGGGCACGCCGACCAAGGCGACCATCACCACCTGCGCCTATTGCGGTGTCGGCTGCTCGTTCCGCGCCGAAACCCAGGGCGACAAAGTGGTGCGCATGGTGCCCGACAAAGCCGGCAAGGCCAATGACGGCCATTCCTGCGTCAAGGGCCGCTTCGCCTGGGGCTACGCCACCCACAAGGACCGCATCACCAAGCCGATGATCCGCGCCAAGATCACCGATCCCTGGCGCGAGGTGAGCTGGGAAGAAGCCTTCGCCCATGCGGCGTCCGAGTTCAAGCGCATCCAGGGCCAGTATGGCCGCGATTCGATTGGCGGCATCACCTCCTCACGCTGCACCAATGAGGAAACCTTCCTGGTGCAGAAGCTGATCCGCGCCGGCTTCGGCAATAACAATGTCGACACCTGCGCCCGCGTCTGTCATTCGCCAACCGGCTATGGTTTGAAGACCACGCTCGGCACCTCCGCCGGCACGCAGGATTTCCGCTCGGTCGAGAAAGCCGACGTCGTGCTCGTCATCGGCGCCAATCCCACCGATGGTCACCCGGTCTTTGGCTCGCGCCTCAAGAAGCGGCTGCGTCAGGGCGCCAAGCTCATCGTCGCCGATCCGCGCCGCACCGATCTGGTGCGCACGCCGCACGTCGAGGCCGCCTATCATCTGCCGGTCATGCCCGGCACCAATGTCGCCCTGCTCAACGCGCTCTCCCATGTCATCGTCACCGAAGGCCTGGTGAAAGAAGACTACGTGCGCGAACGCTGCGAATGGCAGGATTTCGAAATCTGGGCCCGCTTTATCGCTCAGGATATCAATTCGCCGGAAGCTACAGAAGCCAAGACCGGTGTGCCAGCGGCCGATGTGCGTGGCGCCGCACGGCTCTACGCCACCGGTGGCAATGGCGCGATTTTCTACGGCCTTGGCGTCACCGAACACAGCCAGGGTTCCACCACGGTGATGGCCATGGCCAATCTCGCCATGGCGACTGGCAATATCGGGCGCGATGGCGTCGGCGTGAATCCGCTGCGCGGCCAGAACAATGTGCAGGGCGCCTGCGACATGGGTTCATTCCCCCATGAATTCTCCGGCTATCGCCATGTCTCCGACGATGCCACCCGCGAGATGTTCGAGAGCTTCTGGGGTGTCGGGCTGTCGGCGGAGCCGGGCCTGCGCATTCCCAACATGCTGGATGAGGCGGTCGGCGGCCGTTTCAAGGGCCTCTACATCCAAGGCGAAGACATCGCCCAGTCCGATCCGAACACGAAACATGTGACGGCCGGCCTGCGCAGCATGGAATGCGTGATCATTCAGGATCTGTTCCTGAACGAGACTGCGAAATACGCCCATGTGTTTTTCCCTGGTTCCTCCTTCCTGGAAAAAGACGGTACCTTCACCAATGCGGAGCGGCGCATCAGCCGCGTGCGCAAGGTGACGCCATCGCCGTCGGGCCTCGCCGATTGGGAAATCACCCTGCGCTTCGCCGAAGCTCTTGGCTATCAGATGACCTATGATCATCCCTCCGAGATCATGGACGAGATCGCACGCCTGACGCCAACCTTCGCCGGCGTTTCCTATCCGCGGATCGACGAACTCGGTTCCATCCAATGGCCCTGCAACAAGGATGCGCCGGAAGGCACGCCGATCATGCACATCGATCGTTTCGTGCGCGGCAAGGGCAAGTTCATGGTGACGGAATATGTCCCCACCGACGAAAAGACCGGGCCGCGCTTCCCGCTGCTGCTGACCACCGGTCGCATCCTCTCACAATATAATGTCGGCGTGCAGACCTCGCGCTCGCACAACAATGTCTGGCATTCGGAGGACAGACTCGAGATCCATCCCTTCGACGCGGAGGAGCGCGGCGTCCGTGAAGGCGATCTCGTATCCCTGCAGAGCCGCTCTGGCGATGTGTCGCTACGCGCCACGATCACGGACCGCGTGCAGCCGGGCGTCGTCTACACCACTTTCCATCATGCCAAGAGCGGCGTGAACGTCATCACCACCGACTATTCCGACTGGGCGACCAATTGCCCGGAATACAAGGTGACTGCGGTGCAGGTGCAACGCACCAACCATTATTCCGATTGGCAGAACGAAGAACGCGAGAATGCCGATCTCCTGCGCATGATCGAAGGCAGCATGAGCCATGCCGCCGAGTAACGACAAGACACCTAACGACAAAACACGCGCGGCCTTCACCCGCAGCCTGGCACAGCGGTTCGATTATACCGACAGCATTTCCGACGCGGTCGCGCGCAACGTGCCGGTCGAGACACCGATCAACATCGTCTATGCGCCGGTGCCCTTCGCCGTGATGATGGCGACGCCGCAGGATCTTGAAGATTTCGCCGTCGGTTTCAGCTTCACCGAAGGCATGATCGATAGCGCCAGCGACATCCGCTCCATCGCCATTGAAGAGGATGAGCGCGGCGTCAAGCTCATCGTCTCGCTCGCCGCCGACAAACTGCAGCGCCATCTGGCGCGGGCCCGCAAGATCGCCGGGCTCACCAGCTGCGGCATCTGCGGGATCGACGATCTGGCCTCGCTACCGCAGGTCAAACGGACCTTTTCCGGCACGGCGCTGCGCGCCGACGCTATTGAGGCGGCGCTGAGCCAGTTACGCCGGCATCAGCCCTTGAACGTCGAGACGGGGGCTGTCCATGCCGCCGCCTGGTGCGCCTACGACGGCACGATCCGCGCTATCCGCGAGGATGTCGGCCGCCACAACGCGCTCGATAAGCTGATCGGCCATCTGCTGCGCACGAAGGCTGATCCGACCAACGGTTTCGTGCTCATCACCAGCCGCTGCTCGTTCGAACTGGTGGAAAAAACCGCCGTGTTCGGCGCTTCGGCCCTGGTCGCCATTTCAGCGCCGACCTCGCTCGCCATCGAGCGCGCCAATGCCTATCGCATGACGCTGGTGGCCATCGCCCGTTCGGACGGCGCCATGGTCTTTGGTAATGCGGGCACGATCGTCACAGGAGAAACGACGCGGTGAACAACGAGACGACGCTGGTGCGCATGGCCAACCAGATCGCCACCTTCTTCAAGTCCCAGCCCGCGGATCAGGCCGTTTCCGGCACGGCCGAGCACATCCACGCCTACTGGAACAAAGTCATGCGCCGTGACATCTACGCCTATATGGACCAAGGTGGCGACGGCCTCGATCCCTTGGCGTTGAAAGCGCTGGAGCAATTGCGCGCCAACGAAAAGAGCTAGTACGGCAATCGTCCTTTAGCGCTCGTGCGCTTCTGCTCTATCGAAACGCGGTTTGCTCCATAGCCTTTTCGAGCGAAGGGCACCGGTTCGCGTAAAGAAAACGCGTTCGAACGAAAGCCTGAAGTCTTTCGCCGCTTCTATGAAGCGGTGAACGACTTTAATGCCATTTGGCCCAGGCATCATGACCGATAAAGGCAACGGTAAAAAACAATACGCTAAAGGTCGCGCAGATAAGCAGCTTTGACACTGCGTCGGGTTCGTTCCTGAACATCACATCCACTCCTCCGCCCGCTCCAAAGCGAAGTAGCACCCAGACTAAAAACGCGCGCCGCTCTGCGAAAGTGACTTAGGTCATTGAAACCAGGCGCTTTGGCAGAACGTGGTAAATCCCTTCAGCTCGAAATTCATGCCATCGTAACCATTCCAGGCGATAGTGCTGCTACGTACTCCTCTCCATGAACTGTCCCATGCTGACTCGCCGTACTCTTGCTCTCACCGCTCTTTGTTCAGTGGCTACCGGTCTTGCCGGCTGTTCCTCGATCGGCATTCCATCGCTACCCGAAGGATCGTCCACAAAACGGCGCACCTTATCCCGCACGCTATCGGTTCCGAATTACGCGGAAGTCTATGCGGCCTATCCCGGCGAAAGCACGCCGATCCTCGCGGTCAACTACCGCAACATAGATCCACGCTATTTGCGTCAGACAGTCGAATTCACGGGAAGCGCGCCCGTAGGCTCGATCGTTATCGATCCCGGCTCCTATCATCTCTATTACGTCGAATCGGCCAAGGTCGCGACCCGTTATGGTGTCGGTGTTGGGCGCGAAGGCTTTGGCTGGACGGGCGAAGCTCGGATCAACATGAAGCGCGACTGGCCGGACTGGGTGCCGCCGCGCGAAATGGTCGAGCGCGAGCCCGACATCAAGAAACGCCTGGAAATGACGCCGCGCGGACTTGGCGTGCGCGGCGGACCGAACAGCCCGCTAGGGGCGCGCGCCATGTACCTGTTTGGCGCCCACGGCGAGGGCGATCTCGGCTATCGCATTCATGGCACACTGGAGCCGGAAACCGTGGGTAGCAACGTGTCGTCGGGCTGCATTCGGATGATCAACCAAGACATCGCCCATATCTACGCCCGCGTTGCGCCCGGCACGCCCGTGACCGTACTTCCGGTATGAGTTCAGCAGCGCCCAAATGCGTCTCCATCGAAACGCATTTGGCTTGAGCTAGCGGATGAAGTGGTCGAACAGCGGCAGACTGAACACGACCGACAGCGCGATCAGCACATAGGCCGCGATGCGGTACTGACTGTCCGACGTGCCCTTGAAGAAGCGCGCGCCTAACGCCAGGCCGATGGTATAGAGCGGCCACGCAATCAAGGCATAGACCACCACGTCGAAGGTGAAGAACCCGTTGAAGAAATAGACCACGTCGGTCGAGAACGAGGCAAACGCGTAGAACACCATGATATTGGCGCGGATGACGCTTGCTTCGGCTGTGCTCGACAGCCAATAGGCAATGACAAGCGGCCCGGACACGCCCGTGGCCCCGCCTGTCAGCCCGGCGCCAAGCCCAACCACGGTCGAAGCGAGCGGCGTCGGCTGTCCGCGATAGCGCCAGCCGGTGACCAGTACGAGCAGCATGACCGAAACCAGTCCCGCCATGATCCAGCGCAGCACCATTGGATCGGTGGTCTTCAGCACCCAGGCGCCCACCGGCAGCATGGCGATGGCCGCGATCGCCATCGGCGCCACCTCGCGCCAGCGACTTTTGGGCAGATAGGAGAAGCCGTAGGGCGTCGCGCTGACCAGATCGAACAGATAGAACACCGCCACTGCCTTGCGCGGCCCCAGAACGGCTGCGGTCAGCGGGATGAAGATCAGAGCGCCGCCGAAGCCGGAAAAGCCGCGCGTGATGCCCGAGATGAACACGACGCAGGCGACAAACCAGGTGGTCTTCTGCGCCAAAAGCCCCGCGACCTCATGGCCAAGCGAAGCGAACCATTGACTATCGAACATCTGGCGCTCCGGCGGCAGGCCCGTCTGCTAGCGGCCGGCGGCCGAAGACTGATATGAACACCGTATGTCCTCCCAGGCGATTCGCATCCTTGGCATCGATCCCGGCCTGCGCAATCTCGGCTGGGGCATCGTCGAATCCGCAGGCTCACGCCTGACATTCGTCGCCTGCGGCACAATTCATTCAGATGCTGCTCTATCTCTTGGGGAACGTCTGCGACAACTCCACCTCGGTCTGGCAGATGTGCTTCAGACGCATATGCCCGAAGAAGCCGCCGTTGAGGAGACCTTCGTCAACCGCGATCCACAATCGGCGCTGAAACTTGGCCAGGCGCGCGGCGTTGCCCTCGTAGTGCCGGCATTGGCCGGTATTCCGGTCGCCGAATACGCCGCCAATCTGGTCAAGAAAACCGTGGTCGGTGCCGGCCATGCGGAAAAACGGCAGGTGGCCATGATGATCAAAGTCCTGCTGCCGAAAGCTGACGCGCGCAGCGCCGACGCTGCCGATGCGCTCGCTGTCGCCATTTGCCACGCACAGCATCGTGGCGCCCACGCGCGCCTGCAAGCCATCGCGCCAACGGGCCGCAAAACCGGCTAAGGTGTTCCCATGCAATATGTGGATTCCGCCACGTCCTGGCGCCGCCTTTCCGCCGCCGTCGTCATTGGCACGATCGGCTCGATCGGCATGTGGTCCTTCGTCGTCGCACTGCCGGCAGTCCAGGCCGATTTCGGTGTGCAGCGCAACGAAGCTTCCCTGCCCTATACGCTGACGATGGTCGGTTTTGCCTTCGGCGGCGTCTTCATGGGCCGCCTCGCCGATCGCTTCGGCGTTTTCGTGCCGCTGCTCATCGGCGCGGTCGCCCTGTCGCTTGGCTATGCCAGCTCGTCCTTCATGCCAACACTGGCCCTGTTCGGGCTGATGCATATCCTGGTCGGGTTCGGCGCTTCCGCCAGCTTCGCGCCCTTGATGTCCGATATCTCGTTCTGGTTCGCGCGGCGGCGCGGCATTGCCGTGGCCATAGCCTCCGTCGGCAATTATCTCGCCGGCACGTTGTGGCCGCCGCTGTTGCAGGCTTTCATCGCGACGCATGGCTGGCGCACGGTGCATCTCGCCGTCGGCGTCATCTGCCTTGTCACCTTGCTACCACTGGCCTTCCTGATGCGCCAACGCGCCCCCGCCGAAGCGCGCGCCAGCACGCCGCCGGCCTCGAAATTCGGCCGGCTCGAGCTGTCGCAGAATGTTCTGCTGGTGCTGCTCGTCATCGCCGGCGTCTCCTGCTGCGTCGCCATGGCGATGCCCCAGGTCCATATCGTCGCCTATTGCGCCGATCTCGGCTATGGCCCGGCGCGCGGCGCCGAAATGCTATCGGTGATGCTTGGCAGCGGCATCATCAGCCGCATCGCCGCCGGCTTTGTCGCCGACCGCATCGGCGGCCTTTCCGCGCTGATCATCAGCTCGACCCTGCAGGGTATCGCCCTGTTCTTCTATCTGTTTTTCGATGGACTGGCGTCGCTCTATATCATTTCCGCACTGTTCGGCCTGTTCCAGGGTGGCCTGGTGCCCATGTATGCGGTGATCGTGCGTGAATATTTCCCGGGCTCAAAGGCGGGTGCCACGCTCGGCTTGATCATCATGGCCACTTTGTTCGGCATGGCCTTCGGCGGCTGGTTCTCCGGCCTGATCTTTGATTGGACTGGCTCCTACCGCCTCGCCTTCCTCAACGGCCTGTTGTGGAACCTGCTCAACGTGGCGATCGTTGCCTTCCTGCTGCTGAAGCGCAAGTTCACGCCCCAGACGGCCTGAGGATCAGTGCTGGCCGTTAGTGCTGGCTTTGCGGGTGCGACGTCGCGACATTGGTCGAGATATCGCGCGCCGCCAGGCGTTCCTCGGCCGCGAACGGCATGACGGCTTTCTGCCATACCGCATAGCAACCGCGATCCTGCTTTGCCGTATAGAGCGCCGCATCGGCATGGCGCAGCACCAGATCGAAGTCGCGCCCCGCCTCGGGACAGAAAGCGATGCCGATACTGATCGTGCTCTGCACGTCCTGCCCGAAAATACCGAAGGACTCGCGGAAGCTCTCGTTGATGCGCTCGGCCAGTTGCAGCACCATGTCGTCGGCAGGAAAGCTTTCGACCACGAGAACGAATTCATCACCACCCAGCCGCGCGATGAAATCCGTCTGCCGGGTGATTTCGCGCAGCCGCTTGCCGGTCTGCACGAGGATCTGGTCCCCCGCTTCATGGCCCATCCGATCATTGATGTCCTTGAAGTGATCGAGGTCGAAATAGAACAGGGCCAATCGCGGCGCTTCCTGCCGTTCGTCAGCCAGCCGTTCCGACAGATGCTCCTTGAAAGCCAACCGGTTCGGCAGGCCTGTTAGAAAATCCAAGCGTGCCGCTTCTTCATCAACGGCGTGACTGACGACGCGCGCACCCAATTGCGCGGCATAGCGGGCGCCGGTGCTGAGAAGCACGGCGGTATAGACAACCAGCAAGCCGGCGAGGAGCAGACTTGTCTGATGCCCCAGCGAAGCGATGGCGGTGGCTGACCCGACAACAATCGGCACCATGAAAACAAACGTCGCCGCCGGCACCGACGCCAGGGTGAAGGCGCCACCGAAAATCATCCCGACGGCGACGCAGGTGAGGATCAATTGCTCATCCGGCGAAGCGCCGGCAAAATACAGAAACGGGATCGTCGCCCACAAGACGCCAAACAGGCCACCCCGAACAATGGCCAGCCGAATACCGCGCTGAGAGGCCACGGCTGGCCGCGGCTTATCGCGCCGCAGGATGAGTCGCAGGAAGAACCAGGCCGAGAGACCGACGACCAGCACGGTCCAGATATTCAGAAAGGGATCAGCGACGCGATTGAGACCGATGCGCAGCACCAGCGCATTGAAGATCGCCGCCAACATCACCACGGGGGAATTATGGGCAATAGCGCTTATTTGCACCGCCCGGACCCGCCCAGCCGTGGCTGGGGGCAGCGGAGCATCGGCCGGTCGTGGATTGCCCTCCAACCACTGACGCGCGATCGTCAACAACGAAACTGTCATTTCACCGCCTGTATCCCCGGTGCGGCAGCGTAGCCCTATTTATGCCGGTAGTATGAAGACCGACGGCTAAGGACTGGTTACGAGATCGGTGGCTCAAGATCGAGTCATTTCCGAAGTGACCGTGATTTGAGAAGGTTAATGAGCCCTCGGCCGGGCTGGGCACCGTTCCGGCGCGCACAGCCGCTGGTAACCAGCCCGCCACAATCTTCAATGCTTTGAACGACATTTCGCCGGCTTTGAATGGCCTAATCCATTGAAACCAGATGATTCGCGCCTCTCAAGCCGGATCTTTGGCCACCACAGGCAACGCCCGGGACAGCCGGACGGGCCGGACAGGACGATGATGATGGGGCCGATGGTAAACGGCGAAGTCACGAGCGGCGAAACAAAGCGCGACATCTGGGCCGAGGGCCCGGCGGTCCTGCGCCTGCGTATGCTTGAATTGAAATTCGGGTTGCAGTCACGCCGCCTGACCGCGCAAGCCCGCCGCGACACCGAACAGGCCATGCGCGACATGCGCCAGGCCGTGCTCGATCTGCCGCCCCACAGCTTCGCCGATCTCGTCGCCAAACTGCAGACCGTCAGTGAGGGCAACGTCGAGCCGAACTCAAAGAACGGCCCGCAGCCTGACAACGTGATCCGTCACGACGAGACGATCTTCGGCTGAAGCAACGCGCCTTGTCGGCGCAATACATTTTGCCTGGCATTTCTTCGAAACAATTCCGGCTTCTAACAAGCGCGCGGCTGTGCCATGGTCGCGTGACAACAATAAGCCTTCGAGGAATCGATGCCACGCACGCTCCCTGCCATCACGCGCGACCTGCCTCACCGCTCCAACATCGTCGCGCGTCACGATATGGCACGCGTGTGATCGTTCATGTCGAACCTATGTGACGTCGGGCAAGAACAACGACCGTCAAGACAACAATCATGACGGAAGTCTCGCCGCAAAGATCATCAATCAAGCGTGCGCTGTCCCATCGCAATTTCGCGATCTTCGAGGCTGGCCTGCTGCCCCACTATCTGACGGGCTGGATTCAACGGGTCGGCGCCGGTTGGCTCGCCTGGGAATTGACTGAGTCGCCGGCCTGGCTCGGCGTGATCGCCGCCGCCGATCTTGCCCCCATGCTGGTCCTGGCGCCGCTCGCTGGCGCATGGACCGACCGGATCAACCCACTGCCCCTGATCCGCGCCGCGCAAGCGATGATCGTCGTGCAGGCCGTGTTGATGTCGGCGCTGATGTATGCTGGATGGATGTCGATCGAAGTCCTGCTCGCCCTGACGATCTTCGTCGGCTGTGTCTATCCGTTCCATTCCTCGGCACGACAATCGATCATCCCTGCGACGATCGCGCGTGCCGACTTCGCCCCAGCGGTGGCGCTCGATTCCGCCTCTTTCCACTCCACCCGCTTTATCGGGCCGGCGATCGCCGCTTTCATCATTCCGCTCTATGACGTGCAAGGCACATTCGTCGCTCATATTTTCGGCAGCGCGATCTGCCTGATCGCGCTACTCATGCTGCGCCTGAAACCGCCGGATCGTTCGCAGGCGCGCGGCCGCCATCTTCTGGCGCAAGTGGCCGACAGCATGGCCTATGCCGCCTGCCACGACGGGCTGCGTCCGATCCTGCTGCTGCTGACCTTTGCCTCGGTCTGCGTGCGTCCCTTGCAAGACATGCTGCCCGGCTTTGCCGGTGATGTGTTCCAAGGCGGCGCGCGCGAGCTCGCCTGGTTCTCATCCAGTGTCGGTGTCGGCGCCATGATCGGCGCCTTCTACATCGCCTGGCGCGGCGGGCTCGCCGGCCTCACCCGCATCACCATGATCGGCTATGGCGGCGCGGGGCTCGCGGCGCTTGTATTCATTGCCACGGAAAATGTCTGGGTCGGCATCCTTGGCTGCGCCGGCATCGGCTTCTTTCTCAATATCATGTCGACCAGCACGCAAGCCCTGATGCAGCTCGCCACCGACGATGCGATGCGCGGTCGTGTCATGTCGCTCTATCTGGTCATCTATCGTGGCATGCCGGCGCTCGGCGCATTGGCCATCGGCTTTGTATCGAGCCTGTTCGGCCTGCAAATGGCCGGCGCGCTTGCTGCCCTTGTCTGCCTGGCTTTCCTGTTGACCATCCTGCCGAAGCGGGCGGCCATCGCCGCCAATTTTGAAAACCCTCAGCGCCGTCCACCGGCATAAGCCCGACGAGGTGGACAGACCGCAGCGGCGATCTATGATGCCCTGAACAACGATCAAGCAACGATAACGATCAAAGGAGGACGAGATGAAGGAATGGATGAAAGTCGTTCCGGCCGAGGAGCGCAAAGCTTATGAATCAGGCGGCTTCATGGGCGCTGGCGAGATTGGCGCACGCACGGCGCTGATCGTCGTTGATGTCACCTATGGCTTCACCGGCTCGCGCGGCCTGACGCTTGAGGAAGCGATCAAGGAATACGGCCCCGCCTGCGGCCCTGCCTCCTGGGAAGCCATGCCGCGCATCGCCCGGCTCATCGCCATGTTCCGCGATCTCGGCCGCCCCGTCGTCTACACGCGCGGCGATGCCTACGACACGCAGTTCTCCGGCCATGCCACCAAGAGTAAGCGGGCGGTGAAATACGCCGGAAAGTTCAACGAATTCCCGCCCGACATCGCTCCGCGCGAAAGCGAATGGATCCTCGACAAGACCAAGGCGAGCGCCTTCTTCCAGACGTCGCTCGCCGCCTATCTGGTCCGCCAGCAGATCGATACTGTGGTAATCTGCGGCGTGTCCACATCAGGCTGCGTGCGCGCTTCCGTCGTCGATTGCTTCTCCAACGGCTTCTCGACCTTCGTGGTCGACGATTGCTGTTTCGACCGCTCGAACTTTGCCCATTGCGCCAATCTGTTCGACATGAACGCCAAATACGCCACCGTCGTTTCGCTGAGCGAACTCGAGGTTGCGCTGCTCGGCAAACAGTTGGAACCTGCAAAAGCAGGTTGAGAAAGCGGTGGCGCGGTGAAGGACAATCCGTTTCCTTACTTTCCCTATCGCGCCATCGTCGATCATCCGCCGGTGAAATGGCCCAACGGCGCCCGCGTCGCCGTTTGGATCATTCCCAATGTCGAGCATTTCCACGTCGAACGCCCCGGCCCCATGCCGGACGTGCGCAATCATTCACGCCGCGACTACGGCAACCGTGTCGGCGTGTGGCGCATCATCGAGGTGATGGAAAAATACGGAATCAAAGGCACCGTGGCGTTGAATGGCGAGGTCGGCCTCTATTACCCCCGCATCATGGAGGAACTCGTCAGGCTCGACTGGGAGGTGATGGGCCACGGGTTGACCAATTCCACCCTGCTGGTCGGCCTTGATGAAAACGGCGAACGCAACACCATTCTTGAAACCCAGCGCATCATCGAACAGCATGGCCGCAAAATGCACGGCTGGCTCGGCCCCGGCCTTGGCGAGACGTGGAAGACGCTCGACCTGCTGAAGGAAGCGGGCTGCACCTATGTCGCCGACTGGGTCAACGACGATCTACCCTACCGCATGAACAACGGGCTCTATGCCATCCCCTATTCGCTTGAACTCAACGACATGCCGCTGTTCAACGCGCCCAGCATCAGCAATGACGAATTTCTGCGCCGCATCTGCGACAGCTTCGACACGCTTTACCGCGAGGGCGAAAGCGGCGGCCGGGTGATGGCAATCGCCTTGCACCCCTATCTGATCGGCACGCCCAGCCGGATCGGCGTTCTCAACCGCGCTTTACAGCATATTTCGGCGCACGACAGTGTCTGGTTCGCGCGCGGCGTGGAGATCATCGACGCCTACAAAATGCAGGACCTTCCCGAACCTTAAGATCACCCACCGTTTGACCTGAACGAACCGGACTGCGAAAAGCCCTCATGTCCGCTTTCGACACCATGCGCACGACATTCAAGCAGGACCGGCACATCTGGCCGCTGCTGATCATGATCTGCTGCTCGATGATGGGCACCGGCATGGTCGTGCCGATGCTGTCGGTCTATGCCGCCACATTCGGCGTCACCAGCACGCTGGTTGGCATGTTGGTGACAATTTTCGGCATCGGCCGGCTCCTCGCCAATTTTCCCGCCGGCTGGCTCAGCCAGAACGTCGGCCGCCGCCCGCTGCTGGTGGCAGGCCCCGTCATTGTCGCCGTCGGCAGCCTCGGCGCCGCGCTCACCTCGGGCTTCGTCGAACTGTGCTTCTGGCGTTTCGTTCAGGGCGTCGGTTCCGGCATGTACCTGACCGTTTCGCTCGCCGCCCTGGCCGATATCTCGACGCCCGCCACCCGCGCCCGCATCGTCGGCCTTTATCAATTTGCCCTACAGATGGGCGCCACCCTAGGCTCGGTCTTCGGCGGCTTCATAGCCAAACTGTTCGGCCTCACCGCGCCGTTCTGGGCAATGTTGGTCATCTCGCTCGCCACCGCTCTTGTCGCCGTCTTCAGCTTTCGCGACAGCAAGCCCGCGCCGGGACGCAGCCTGTCGGGCGCTTTGGCGAGCGAACAGCGCGGCATGTTCAGCGCGCCGTTTCTCGGCATTTCTTTCGTCAGCTGCATCGCCTTCTTCACCCGCACCGCCTGCATGTTCCAGCTCATCCCGCTGATGGGCCAGGACAACTTCGGCCTCGATGTGAGCCAGATCGGCATCGGCATCGCCATCATCGCCGGCACGATGATGCTCGTCATGCCGTTCAGCCAATTGTTCATCGAAAAAGTCGGCGCCCGCATGGCCGTGGTCTATTCCATGCTCGGCATGGCCGCCGGCCTCGCCGTCATCGTCATCGGCCCGCAGCAATATTGGTTTTGGTTGTGCATGGTGCTCTATGGCCTCACCGGCGGCTTCAACGCCCCGGCCGTCGGCGCCTATTCCATCGCCATCCTGCCACGCCGGCAATTCGGCTCTGGCCTGGGCCTGCAACGCACCATCAGCGATATTGGCTATGTGGCAGGGCCCGTGCTCATCGGTCTCGTCGACGATCTCTCGGGCTTCGGCCACAACGGCGGCATTCTCGCCAATGTCGGCCTGCTGGTGGCCTCGACCCTGGTCTTCATTCTGGTCAGCCGCAACACCTCGACGGACAAATAGATTCATGGCGTTTTGCAGTTTGACTTAGTCAAACGCACAAAGACGCGTTTCTATCGAACGTAATTTGCTCTAACGCCGCGCCGTCGCTGCCATTTGCCCCTTGAGCCAATTGAAACTATCAACGATCCAGCTCGCTTCGATCGTATGACCACCATCGTGCCGGCAGAACTCCGCCGCCTTGCCGCTGGTACAGGTCGCCGCAGTCCAGCTCCGGCAAGTGAGCGGACCGCGCACGGCAACACGATCTGGCTCCGCCCCACAGCCATTGCGCACCAGCAGCCGGCGAAAGCTCTCGTTGGCATCGCCCTGTTTGTAGAGACCGTTGCGGAGCGAACGCCCGGCGATCGGCACCGTCTTGTCGGCCATGCCGTGAATGTGACGCAACATCACCGGGCCGCCAGGGCAGTCTGTCGGCATCGGCTCCCAATAGGCGCCCGACATCGGTGCATAGCCGGCGAAGGCAGGCCCCATCCGGCAGGCGACATACCAGACCATCGAACCGCCGACGGAAAAGCCCGCCGCCAGCGTCCGCGACGGATCGATCGGAAAGCGCTTCTTCACATCGGCCAGCACCGCCGCGACATAAGCAAAATCATCGCGGCTGCCGCTGATCTTGCCGGGAAACGACCATGAATGGTCCTCGCCATCCATCGCCACCAGCAAAATGCCGGCCTCATCGAGCGGCGGCTTCATGTAGACGTCGGCCATGGTGGTGGCGGCGCTGTCGCCATAACCATGGAAATAAAACAGCGCCGGCAGAGCCGATTTACCGTCCCAGTGGGGCGGCGGGCGCACCAGATAGGAGCCTCCCGCGACCACGCAGGGCGTGCTGTCGGAACAGGCCCAGGCGGCGCTCACCGCACTGAAGGCCAGCACCCACAAGACAGCCCAGAAAGCTCGAACCACCCGGTTTTGGATCACGCGATCCTCCCGCCGTTTGCGCAAGACTATAGGGTTTGGAGCCATGAACAAGCGAACGTGAATACCGCCGCCTTGAAGCCCTCACACCCGCATGCCATGACCTTAACTTGCTGATGCCCCATGCGCGTGGGCATTTATTTACTGGGAAGCGATCTATGGACAGCGCCATAACCCAGCCGGCGAAACGGGTGCGCGATCCGCGTCTTGATTTCTTCCGCGGCATCGGCATGTTCATCATCTTTGTCGCCCATACGCCGGAAAATTTCTGGGCCCAATGGATTCCGGCGCGCTTTGGCTTCAGTGACGCTGCCGATCTCTTCGTCTTCTGTTCCGGCATGGCATCGGCCATCGCCTTCGGCGGTGTGTTCGCCGCGCGCGGCTGGCTGATCGGCGCGGCCCGCATCCTCTACCGGGTGTGGCAGGTGTATTGGGCCCATATCGGTTCGTTCATTGTCGTCGTGTCCTTCGCGGTGGCGATGGATCATTGGCTCGGCACCAACCTCTATGCCAGCCAGCGCCTCGGCCTCGATCCCTTCTTCGCCGACGCGCCGATGAATCTGGCGCGGCTCGCCACCCTCACCTATGTGCCCGACTGGTTCGACATCTTGCCGATGTATCTCGTGCTGCTGGCGATGATCCCGATCGTCATGGCGCTCGCCGCGATCAACAAATGGCTCGTCGCGCTCTTTGTCTTCAGCTTGTGGATCGGTGCCAATGTCTTCGGTCTCAATCTCGTCGCTGATCCCACCACCGGCCGCCTCTGGTATTTCAATCCCTTCGGCTGGGCGCTGATTTTCTTCACCGGCTTTGCCCTGATGCGCGGCTGGTTGCCTGCCCCGCCGCTTGACCGGCGTCTGGTCATCGCAGCGGCAGCCTTAGTCGTGCTGCTCATCCCGCCCTCTTGCCAATTGATGTTTGCCTGCGACGGCGGCTGGGGCTCGTCGATCGGACTTGAGCGCGTCTATCGCGCGCTGGCGCAATTCGACAACAAGACCAGTTATGGCCCACTGCGCTACGTGCATTTTCTCGCGACCGCCTATCTCGCCTGGGCCGCTGTCGGCGAAGGTGGACGCAGGCTCGCAGGCCCGTTCACCGAATTGATGCGCCGGGTCGGTCAGCAGACCCTGGCGGTGTTCCTCACCGGCCTGTTCATGGCCCAGGCCTGCGGCATGCTGATGGATTGGCTCGGCCACGGCTTCGTCGCGACGACAGCCGTCAACCTCTTTGGCCTGATCGTCCTGACCATCGCCGCGCTCGTGGTACACTGGTTCAAGTCGAACCCTTGGCATCAGCGCAAAGCTATGCCCGCGCAAGCCGCTGTTAAGATGCCAGATGTACCAGCCACAACGGCAAAACAACCGCGCGCTGACGAGCCCTCACGCAGCTTCGCGAGACGAACGCTCTAAAATTTCTTTGCCTTTGAACTGCGCGCGAACGCCATGCCGTCATTGCGAGCACAGCGAGCAATCCAGGAGTAAAGATGTGGGATCATAGACGAATATGCCTGCACTACAGGCATTTCATGACACTCTACCACGCGCCCCTGGCTTGCTTCGTCGCAACGCTCCTCGCAATGACGAAGATCACACCGATTGCGGCAAGATCGCTTGCTTGACCTTCTTCAGCCGCGTCGACCAGCGGTGCCGGCCCTGCTCGCGGTCGACGACCGATTGATCGAGCACCCAGTTGAGCTGGATGGCGCGGCGCGGACCAGCAAACGGCTTGTGGCCGTGCCAGGAATTCTCCGAGCGGCGGAACACCAGCAACGTGCCGCCATAGGGCGGCACTTCGGCCACCGTGGACTCAAGATCATCGCCCTTGCGCAGAATGCGCAGGCGACCACCATCTGAATCCCACTTCTGATTCATGTAGAGCAGGACGGTGATGATCTTGGTCTTCGAATCCGTATGGATTTCGCCATCGGTATCGCGCACATAGCCGCGCACCGTGTACATGGTCGGCCGGCCCGTCAGCTCGAGACCGAACTTGTCTTCGATCGCCTTGCGGAATTGCGGCCCTTCCAGCTCCTCCATCAAGCCGGCGAAAGCGCCCTTGATCTTCAGCTCCGACGGCGGATGCGAGCCAGCGCCCGGCACATCGGGAAAGTCAGCGCTTACTTGCGTGAACGTATCCGGACGGATGAAGTCCTCGACGATCAGGAAATCGTAAGGATCACGTTCGAGCGGTGTCCGCTCCAAGGCGGCATAATCAAGATAGGTCATGGTCAAACGATACGCCCCGTTACGGCGAATTCAAGGCTGAACAGAAAACCGGCCGCTCAAGCGGCCGGCACCTTGAAACGATTACAATAAAGAGGGAGCGATCAGGCCGAATAGGCCGACGCGATCGCCATCCCCTCCCGCATCTGGCCAACCGACACCGGGTGGCGATTGACCATGGCGACCGCCTTCAAGGCGCTCGCCAAAGCTGCATTGTCGAACGCTACTTCAGCATCGTCCGCCTTGCCGGCAACGCCGCCATGCAGGGCCTGCTTAAGCTGCGCATCGCCACTGCACTCCACCGCCAACGCCAAAGCGAGCGGCGCGAAGGCGGTGCTGCGCGTGCGCGCCAGCTTGTAGAGATTGATGAATTGCAACACCCGGCGCGGCGAACTGCCAGCAAGCACAGACAGGGTTTCGAGCAAATTCGCCTCGCCCGCACGCATCGGCGCATCAAGCACCGACACGGCGGCATCCAGCGCCTGCAAGCCATTGTTATTGGCAACGAGTTGCGGACCGGCTTGGCCGGCTGGCGCCAGCAGGCCTTTCACAAAGGCGCCGTAACCACGGCTGATGGCATTGCCGACATTGAACGGCGTCTGCAGCAGTTTCGACAGACGGCCGCGCGCCTCCGGCGTGGCGCCGACCACATCGGCATCAACACTGGCGATCGTTGCGTAGACCGGGTGTGAGAGCGCCTGGGTGACGTCATCGAGGAGCGCCAGGGCCTGGGGCGCGGCGACCGCATCGAGATTATCAATGGCAACGACAATACGCTGAGGCCGGCGCTCTTCCGGCGCTGTGGCGAGCCCGGCCAGAAAGGCCCGCGCATCCGCATCAGCAGAACCGCTGTTCTTGACGAAGGGCGACGCGGCGTCCTGCGCCACGCCAGCACGCGCGCCTTGAGCAACGGCGCGGCGCTCAGCCTCCTCGGCCCGACGCGCCTGTGAATCGGCGTCAGATCCCAGATCGTCAACAAGCCGCGTCTGATTGGAAATCAGATGATCCAGCTCATGCCGGCGCGCATCCATGTCGGCGCTGAGATGGCTCACGCCACGATAGATCGGCGCGACGAAGCGGAACGCCCGCACCACGTTGAGCGCCAGCATAGCCAGCACCAACCAATTGCAGAGCGATCGCAAAGAACCGAGCCAGCTGGCATTCTTCTGCACGAAAGCCGCGACCGGCTGCGCCTGTTCGCCAAGCCCCTGGATCCATTTAATCCAAGTCGGCAGATTCAATTCCGCATGGCCAAGCGCCCATGCCAGCGCCGAGAAGATAACCGCATAGACCAGCAGTTTCGTCTGGCCGCGGAACGCCCACATGGCGTGCATGAATGTCGAGACGCGGCCGACGATGCCCGGCCGTTCTCCCACATCGCGGACCAAGTCCTTATAGGTGGCGACGGGATCATTGTTGTCGAAGCCAAAGGCACGCAGCCGGCTCTCGATGCTGCCACGATTGGAGCGCGCATAAGAATCGATGCGCGAACCCGACGTCTGATACAGCACCGTTTCGGCGAGCCGCGCCCGGCGACCCGACAATTCGTGCAATTCCTGCCGTTCCGCATCGAGTTTGCGGCGCAGTTCCATCAAACGCTCGGTGGCGGCACGCGCCGCGGCGCGCGGATCGAGCGAACTGGCGACGATCTCGTCGGCGAGGCCGGCCTGTTCGCCGGCCGATGATTTGCGCAAGGCATCGTAGACCGAGGCAGCGAGCGCATTGACCGGATTGCCATCGGCTCGCCCAGCATCGAGCCGCGCCACGGTGATTCGCGACAGGAACGGGCTGGTAGCCCCAGCCGCCGTCGCGCCACCGCGCAATTGTTCAACCATGGCGAGCAGACGGTTGAGCGCGAAACTCTTGCCCGAGCCCGATCCGCCGAAAATACCGATCGTCAGCGGCCCCTGTGCGCGCTTATGCGCGATCAGTTCGGCGACGCCGCTGAGGGCATTATCGAGGCCCAGCGCATCCGCGCCATGGGGCCGATCGGCGGAATGTGGGATGCCCTGTTCTTCGTTAGCGAGGGCGGGCGATCCGAAAACCGGTTCGGTACGGCCGTTAAGGGTCTGAATCTGGCTGGAATCGTTCAAGAATAATCTCCAGAGCCGAGAACTGGGGGGGCGCAAATCAGCCCTCGGTTTTTAACACAAGGGGCTGATCGCGATACACAGCGAATATGGCCCGTTCGCGACGATAAGGATAGCTGGACCCCAGCACGCCGCACGGCTACAAGGCAGCCCAATCTCCCATGAGTTTTTTATACAGGATGTGACGCCATGGCGCGCCAGTTCATCTATCACATGCAGGGCCTCAACAAGACGTGGCCGGGCGGCAAGAAAGTCCTCGAAAACATCCACTTGTCGTTCTATCCGGACGCCAAGATCGGCGTGCTCGGCGTCAACGGCTCCGGTAAATCGACCCTGCTGCGCATCATGGCCGGCATCGACACCGAATTCACTGGCGATGGCTGGGTCTCCGAAGGCGCCAAGGTCGGCTACCTGCCGCAGGAACCGCAGCTCGACACGTCCCTCGACGTGCTCGGCAACGTCATGCTCGGCGTGAAGCCCAAGAAGGACATTCTCGATCGCTACAACGAATTGGCGATGAATTATTCCGACGAAACCGCCGACGAGATGACGCGGTTGCAGGACGAAATCGAGGCACAGGGCCTGTGGGATCTCGACAGCCAGGTCGAACAGGCGATGGACGCGCTCGGCTGCCCGCCGAACGATTGGGCCGTCGAGAACCTCTCGGGCGGTGAACGCCGCCGCGTCGCGTTGTGCAAGTTGCTGCTGGAAAAGCCGGAACTGCTGCTGCTCGACGAACCGACCAACCATCTCGACGCCGAAACCGTCAATTGGCTCGAAGGCCATCTGCGCGACTATCCCGGCGCCATCCTGATCGTTACCCACGATCGCTACTTCCTCGACAACGTCACGAGCTGGATTCTCGAACTCGATCGCGGCAAGGGCATTCCCTACGAAGGCAATTACTCGGCCTGGCTGCAGCAAAAGCAGAAGCGCCTGGCGCAGGAAAGCAGCGAGGACAAAGCACGTCAGCGGGCTCTCGAAGCCGAATCCGAGTGGATCGCGTCATCGCCCCGTGCCCGTCAGGCCAAAAGCAAGGCGCGTATCCAGCGCTATGACGAGTTGCTCGCCAAGCAGAATGACAGGGCGCCGACAACCGCGCAGATCATCATTCCGGTGGCCGAGCGCCTCGGCAACAATGTCATCGATTTCGAGAATCTGTCGAAGGGCTTTGGCGACAAGCTTCTGATCGACGGCCTGTCGTTCAAACTGCCGCCGGGCGGCATCGTCGGCGTCATCGGCCCCAACGGCGCCGGCAAAACCACGCTGTTCCGCATGATCACTGGCCAGGACAAACCCGATTCCGGCACCGTGACCATCGGCGAGAGCGTCCAGCTCGGCTATGTCGACCAATCGCGCGACAGCCTCGACGACAAGAAAACCGTCTGGGAGGAAATCTCCGGCGGCAATGACATCATTTATCTCGGCAAGCGCGAGATCAATTCGCGCGGCTATTGCTCGACCTTCAACTTTAAGGGGCCGGACCAGCAGAAGAAGGTCGGCATGCTGTCGGGCGGTGAGCGCAACCGTGTGCATCTCGCCAAAATGCTCAAGAGCGGCGCCAACGTCCTGCTGCTCGACGAACCGACCAACGATCTCGACGTCGACACCCTGCGGGCGCTGGAAGAGGCGCTGACCGAATTCGCCGGTTGCGCCGTCATCATCTCCCATGATCGCTTCTTCCTCGATCGTATCGCCACCCACATGCTCGCCTTCGAAGGCGACAGCCATGTGGAATGGTTCGAGGGCAACTTCCAAGACTACGAGGAAGACAAGAAGCGCCGCCTCGGCAACGACAGCATCATTCCGAAGCGCCTGAAATACAAGAAGTTCGCCCGATAATCGCACACTGCGACATCAAAGCTGCTTGAAACGGCCCTGCCCGCGCTTGACGCGCGGACAGGGGCATGGCGGGAATGCTCCATGCGCCGCGCTTTCGCATTCCGCTTCACCTCCCTGCGCCTTGGACTGGTCATTCTGGCCGTCCATGCAATGCTCGGCATGGGTTTTGTCGATGCGGTGGTGCGCTCGGCCGCCGCCTCGTCCCTGCCGGCTGGCGTCGGCGTGCTCTGTCTGTCGGATTGGTCGGGCAATCCTGGCGATCCACCGCCACACCGCGCCGGCCATGACGGCTCGTCGCTCTGCCCGGTCTCCTGTTTCCACTTCGTCGCATCGACGCCCCATGCGCCGGCCTATCAGCCGCCACAGCGCTCTGCCTCGTTCGATGAACAGACGGGCGTCCATGCCTCGCTTCTCTTCCCCGCACCAGGCGGCCGCGAAGGCGCCCCCGTGCGCGGGCCCCCAATGATCGATCCCATCGCCTGAAACACCCAAAGTCCGCGTCAGCGGATAGTTTCCATTGCAAGGATCGATCGATGACCACGTATCCCACCAAAGCGGCACTGGCCGCACTCTGCACGCTCGCTTTCACCGGCCTGGCGCAAGCCCATGCCACCCTGCAACAAGGCGAGGGCAAGGCCGGCGCCACCTATCGTGGCGTTCTGCGCGTGCCGCACGGCTGCGAAGGCACCGCCACGCTGAAAGTCCGTGTCCGCATTCCCGAAGGCATCTATTCGGTAAAGCCCATGCCGAAGGCCGGCTGGGAGCTCTCAACCGTGAAAGCCGCCTACGCCAAGACCTATCAGGATCACGGCACGCCCGTAGCCGAAGGCGTCAAGGAAATCGTCTGGAGCGGCAAGCTGCCCGACGACAATTATGACGAGTTCATCTTTATCGGCACGATCTCCAAGGACCTCCAAGACGGCACGAAGCTGTATTTCCCCACCGTGCAAGAATGCGAGAAGGGCACGGCGAACTGGACCGACATTCCCACAGGTTCGGAACGCGTGGCCGCAGGTGCGCCTGTGGTGCGTGTCGTGGCCACCGCCACGGCGCCGGCGCCGAGCGAATATACGATCGGCAAGATCAAGGTCTCGACGCCTTGGACACGCGCCACGCCAAAGGGTGCGCCGGTCGGCGGCGGTTATCTCAGCATCACCAACACTGGCACCGAGCCCGACCGGCTGATTGGCGGCACCTTCCCCAATGCAGCCAAGGTCGAAGTGCATGAAATGTCCATGGACAATGGCATGATGCGCATGCGGCAATTGCCGAAGGGCCTCGAAATCGCGCCCGGCGCGACGGTGGACCTGAAGCCCGGCGGCTATCACCTGATGTTCAACGGACTGACCGCGCCGATCGCCGAAGGCAAGCCAGTCTCTGGCACCCTGATCTTCGAGAAAGCCGGTACGCTCAATCTCAACTGGGCGGTGAGCCCCATCGGCGCGCCCTCGGCCCCCGCGAGCGGTGGCGGCGGCGAGGAAGGCCATCACCACCACTAACAACGGGCTTCATTCATTCCGTTTCCAACCCAGGCCAGCGCTTACAGCGCTGGCCTTTCTGTTGATCGATCCGGCGGCGCTGCATCGATCCGTGGGTAAATCACACGGTGCCTGATAAAGCCCGGAAAATGGACGCTTTATATTGACAAGCTCACGGCACGATCTTTGACAATCTGTCGCCTCTGATTATGGCGTCGGCAATTGCCCCACCGCCACAATTCCGCTACATCGGACGGGGCTTTTTTAGTTTTCTTGAGGATATGATGGCCGATAACCACGCTGAAACAACTGCGCATCCCGATATGGATTACGCGGAACACGAAAAAACCTACGCGCTGTTCCTCACGCTGGCCAAGGGCGCCACGATTTTCTGCATCGCGATCATGGTTTTCATGGCAGTCACCCTGCTCTAGCAGGCACGCTGCTCTGAGTGTCGCAGGCTGGGCAAATTTGCAGCTGCACAATTTGCCGGCCCATCTGCCCTTCCACGCCCGCACCCGCCGCTCCCAGTTTCTGAGCGCGGCTGCCTGACCGTCCCAACCCCGGAGCGTTGCATGCGCATTGCTGTTCCAATTGAAACCGAAGGCAATGAGACGCGCGTCGCGGCCACGCCAGAAACGGTGAAGAAATTCATCGGCCTGGGCGCCACGGTGACGGTGCAGAGCGGAGCGGGCATCAAAGCCGGCATACCCGATAGCGAATTCGAAACGGCCGGCGCCAAGGTCGCACCGTCCGCCGCTGACGCCCTCAGCGGCGCCGAAGTGGTTCTCGCCGTGCGGCGTCCCTCGGCCGAGCTGCTGTCGCATGTGCCCAAGGGCGCGGCGGTCATCGCCACCATGGACCCCTATGGCAATGACGACGCCCTCAAGGCCATGGCCGATGCCGGCGTCGAGGCTTTCGCCATGGAATTCATGCCGCGCATCACCCGCGCGCAGGCGATGGACATTCTATCGTCGCAGGCCAACCTCGCCGGCTATCGCGCCGTGATCGATGGCGCTGGCGAATATGGCCGCGCTCTGCCGATGATGATGACGGCGGCCGGCACCGTGCCGGCGGCGCGCATCTTCATCATGGGCGTCGGTGTCGCCGGCCTGCAGGCCATCGCCACCGCCCGCCGCCTCGGCGCCATCGTCACCGCCACCGACGTGCGGCCGGCGACCAAGGAACAGGTGGAATCGCTCGGCGCGAAGTTCTTGGCCGTCGAGGACGAAGAATTCCAGCAGGCCCAGACAGCCGGCGGCTACGCCAAGGAAATGTCCAAAGAATACCAGGCGAAACAGGCGGCGTTGACCGCCACTCATATCGCCAAACAGGACATCGTCGTCACCACGGCGCTCATTCCCGGCCGCCCGGCCCCCAAACTGATCTCTGCCGACATGGTGCGCTCGATGCGTCCGGGCTCGGTGATCGTCGACCTCGCCGTCGAGCGCGGCGGCAATTGCGAACTGGCCAAGCCCGGCGAAGTCTATGTCACCGACAACGGCGTCAAGATCGTCGGCCATCTCAATGTGCCCGGCCGCCTCGCAGCCACGGCCTCCAGCCTCTACGCCAAGAACCTCTACGCCTTCGTCGAGACCATGATCGACAAGGAAAAGAAGGCGCTGGCGATCAATTGGGACGACGAACTCGTCAAGGCGACCTTGCTGACGCGGGGCGGCGCCGTCGTTCACCCGAATTTCCAGCCGAAGGCGTGAGACTGACGCGAGGAGCGACCTATGGCCAATGAAGCAAGCAAACAATTCATCGACGCAGTCTCCACAGCCGCGCAGAACTACGCTGACACGCTCGCCGCCGCCGCTGGCAGCGCCGCCCATGCAGCGTCTGGCGGAGCGATCGATCCCTTCGTCTTTCGTCTCGCCGTTTTCGTCATGGCCGTCTTCGTCGGCTATTACGTCGTCTGGTCGGTGACGCCGGCGCTACACACGCCGCTGATGTCGGTGACCAACGCCATTTCCTCGGTCATCGTCGTCGGCGCTTTGCTCTCGGTCGGTGTCGATGCGTCGACGCCGGGCGACGACGGCCCGCTCTGGGCCCGTGTCTTCGGCTTCGTCGCGCTGATCCTGGCCTGCGTGAACATCTTCGGTGGCTTCCTCGTCACCGAACGCATGCTGTCCATGTACAAGAAGAAGGGGTGAGCCGGTTATGAACGCCAATCTCGCCACGCTTCTCTATCTCATCTCCGGCATTCTCTTCATCCTGTCGCTGCGCGGGCTGTCCTCGCCCGCCACGTCGCGCCAGGGCAATCTCTTCGGCATGATCGGCATGGGCCTCGCGGTCGTGACGACGCTTGCCTATAAGATGCCGTCGGGCCTCTCGGCCTGGATCCTGGTCATCGTCGGCATCGCCATCGGCGGTGGTATTGGCGCCTGGCGCGCCCGCACCGTGAAGATGACCGACATGCCGCAGCTGGTCGCCTTCTTCCACGCGCTCGTCGGCCTTGCCGCCGTGCTCGTGGCGGCTGGTGCGCTCTATGCGCCGCAGGCCTTCGGCATCGGCGCAGTCGGCGCCATCCATGGCGCCAGCCTGGTGGAAATGGCGCTCGGCGCGGCCATCGGCGCGATCACCTTCACCGGCTCGATCATCGCCTTCGCCAAGCTTGACGGACGCATGTCGGGCAAGCCGATCATGCTGCCGCAGCGTCATGTCATCAACAGCGCGCTGGCAGCGGCGACCGTCATCCTGATCATCATCTTCATGGTGACCGAAAGCCATGCCGCCTTCTGGCTGATCGTCCTGGCGGCCTTTGCCCTGGGCGTGCTGCTGATCGTTCCCATCGGCGGCGCCGACATGCCTGTCGTTGTCTCGATGCTCAACTCCTATTCCGGCTGGGCAGCGGCGGGCATCGGCTTCACGCTCGGCAATCTGGCGTTGATCATCACCGGCGCGCTGGTTGGCTCCTCGGGCGCCATCCTGAGCTACATCATGTGCAAGGGCATGAACCGCTCGTTCATCTCGGTCATCCTCGGCGGCTTCGGCGGCGAAACCGATGCGGCTGCTGCCGGCGCGGTCGAAAGCCGCCCGGTCAAGCAGGGCTCGGCGGAAGACGCGGCCTACATCATGAAGAACGCCGGCAAGGTCATCATCGTGCCGGGCTATGGCATGGCGGTGGCGCAGGCGCAGCATGCGCTGCGCGAAATGGCTGACATGCTGAAGAAGGAAGGCGTCGACGTTTCCTACGCCATTCATCCGGTGGCAGGCCGTATGCCGGGCCATATGAACGTGCTGCTGGCCGAAGCCAACGTGCCTTACGACGAAGTGTTCGAGCTCGAAGACATCAACTCGGAATTCGCCCAGGCGGACGTCGCCTTCGTCATCGGCGCCAATGACGTCACCAACCCGTCGGCCAAGACCGATCCGAAGTCGCCGATCTTCGGCATGCCGATCCTCGACGTCGAGAAGGCGAAGACCGTGCTGTTCATCAAGCGCGGCATGGGTTCGGGCTATGCCGGCGTCGAGAACGAGCTGTTCTTCAAGGACAATACGATGATGCTCTTCGCCGACGCCAAGAAGATGGTCGAAAATATCGTCAAGGCTCTTGGGCACTAAGCGCAACACGCGAGCCAACCAATGATGCGTTGGCTCCGATATCTGCTCTATCTCGCGGCGGTCGCCTATCTTGGGGCGGCCGCCGTTCTTTATTTTGCCCAGCGGCAATTGCTGTATGTCCCCAACACGGCGGTGGCAGAGATTCCAGCCGCCCTGCCCGGCGCCGTCAGCCGCCAGATCACCACCGCCGATCGTGAGACGCTGAACGCCTGGTACGTGCCGCCGGCTGACGGCAAGCCGATTCTGCTCTATCTGCACGGCAATGCTGGCAATCTCTCTGGCCGCACGGCACGCTTCGCCGGCCTGACGGCCAACGGCAACGGCCTGCTCGCTATCGACTGGCGCGGCTATGGCGGCTCGACCGGCTCACCCAGCGAAGAAGGCCTCATGCGCGATGCGGAGGCCGCCTATGCGGCCGCGCTCGCCATCGTCGGCACGCCCAAGCGCCTCATCATCGTCGGCGAATCGCTTGGCAGCGGCCCCGCCGTGGCGCTCGCCGCGCGCCTCGCCTCCGCCGGGGTCATCCTCGATGCGCCCTATTCGTCGATCCTCGACGTCGCCTCGGATCGTTATTGGATGTTTCCGGTCGGACTGCTGCTCACCGACCAATTCCGCTCTGACCTGAAGATCGGCGAGATCAAAGCGCCGCTCCTCGTCATGCAGGGCGATCAAGACCGCGTCGTGCCAATCCGCTTCGGCGAAAAACTCTTCGCGCTGGCGCCACAGCCGAAGGAGTTCATCCACGTGCCGGGACGCGGCCATCTCGTTCTGGCGGTCCCCGATGTTATGGCGCACACGCTGGACTGGATTGATAAGATCGTAAATCGATAAGCTCGTAAATCGACAAATCTTCGTCTAACCCAGTTGATTGTGGCCCCTGCACGCCACTGCTAACTTGCGCCTGTGAGCCACTGGGGAGGACTCTCATGCGATCTGTTCTCACGATGACATGCGTTGCTGGCGTTCTTGCTTGCGCATCGCCTGCCGATGCGCGGACCGCAAAGGAAGCGGGCCTGCTTGTCGCTCAACGCCGCGGTCACTTCGCCGAGAATGCGCAGTGCTACGCTGATGTCTTCGCGATCTACGCGGCGCGGAATTCACGGGGCCGTTGGGTGATTCCACCCAGTCGTGGCGGCCAGACCGTCAGGTCCTACCGCTTCGAACTTTATCGCAAGTGCCACATCGGCGCTTAATCCGCGCATGACGTTCAAGACCTGGGTGTCCGGAGCGAGCGGTAAAGCGCTGCTTGCGAGGCTTAGGTGACGCGCGGCAACAACGCATGGCGTTACCACTGGCTCTGGATTCTCCGCTCGCGCCTCCGGCGCGGCGGGAATGACAACGGAGAGTTTTCCAGCATCCCGCTTGAGTGGAGCCAAGACAAGAAATCCGATAATCAAAGGAGAGCTTCTTAGAACGGTGGTGTTGAACGATGCGTGTCACGATTTTGGATGACTGGCAGGACACGTTGCGCGGATTGCCGTGTTTTGCAAAGCTGAACGGTCACGATGTCACGGTTCATCACGACCATGTCGAGAATATCGATGCGTTGGCTGAACGATTGAAAGACACCGAGGCCCTCGTCCTGTTCCGCGAACGCACGGCCATCCGTCGCCCGTTGCTCGAGCGCTTGCCCCACCTGAAATTAATCAGCCAGCGTAGTGTCTACCCACATATCGACATCGATGCCTGCACGGAGTGTGGCATCGTTGTGTCGTCCGATCAGCACGCAGGTTCGCCTTCTTACGCGACGGCGGAAATGACCTTCGCTTTGATGCTGGCTTCAGCGCGCGCCATTCCTCAGCAAATGACGTCGCTGCAAAGCGGCGGCTGGCAGATTGGCGTTGGCACAACCCTACGCGGCAAAACACTCGGCATTTATGGCTATGGTCGCATCAGCAAAGCGGTGGCCAGCTATGCCGTGGCTTTCGGCATGAACGTCCTCGTTTGGTCACGCGAGACAACGCGCGCCCAGGCGGCAACGGATGGATACGCGACGGCTCCCGACAAGGAGACGCTCTTCCGTGAGAGCGATTTTATCACCCTTCACATGCGCCTCGTCCCGGCCACACGCCACATCGTCACGGCGACCGATCTGGCTCAGATGAAACCATCCGCCACATTGATCAACACCAGCCGGGCCGGATTGATCGAGCCGGGCGCTCTTGAGTCGGCGTTACGCAATGGGCGCCCCGGTTTCGCGGCGATCGATGTCTATGAGGTCGAGCCTCTCCCGCCCGGCAAACATGCTTTGCTCGCGATGCCCAATGTCATCTGCACGCCGCATATCGGCTACGTCACCCGCGAGGAGTACGATCTTCAGTTCGCAGACATTTTCGATCAGATCGTTGCATTTGCCGCCGGAACGCCAACCAATGTGGTCAACCCGGACGTACTACAGAAGCGCTAGAGACAGCCGCCCATTAGGCGGCGTCTATAAGTTGGCTCAGCCGCGACCGACGCGCGACTGGCCTTCCCGGGCGAACTGATTGTTCGGATTGACCGCCAGAGCGCGGGCATAGCTTTCCTGCGCCTTCGTCCGGTCGCCCTTGCGCTCATAGGCCAGGCCAAGACCCGCCCAGGCATCGGCATTGCTGTTGTTGATGTTCAGCGCCGCGTTGAAGTCTTCGATCGCCGCGTCATACTTGCCGACGACCGTCAGGCTCTGACCGCGCGCCTGATAGGGCGGCGCGTTGAACGGATCGCGATCGATCGCATTGTCGAAATCGGTGATGGCGCGGGCATGATCGCCATTGCGCTGATAGATCAGGCCGCGTGCGTGAAAGGCCTGCGCCTGCTCCGGATTGAGGCGGATCGCTTGATTGAGATCGCTCATCGCCTGATCGAGCTGGTTCTGCGAACGCAGCAGATTGGCGCGGGCGAGATAGGCCGGCGCATGACGCGGATTGGCTTCGATGGCGCGGGTGAAATCCTGCTGCGCCTGATCGTTGCGGCCGATGCGCTGGTAAGCAAGACCACGATTGGTAAAGGCCGGCGCATTCTGCGGATCGGCCTTGATCGCATTGCTGAAGTCGGTGATCGCTTCCTGATAGCGCCCGCATTTGGCGTAAGCGGCGCCGCGGGTGTTGTAGGCCTGCGGATCGTTGGGATTGCGCTGCACCACTTCGGTCAGCGAGGCGACATTGGTCTGGATCGCGGCGCAATCTTCGCTGATTTCGCTCGAAGGCGTCACGCCACCGCGTGAACCAAGTCCGCCGACACTTTCACACCCGGCCAACGCCAGGGACAAAACCGAGGCGATTACCACAAACCCCATACCGGGCAGGCGGTCCAGCGAAACGGCGCGAAGATTCATTTTGATACTCACGTCTTTCTGCCTGCCGCAACTAAGCGGCCTGGCGCACTCCAACCTGGGCACACCAGCAAAATAGCCACGGAGCCCGGCAAAATTAACCTTTAAATGCGGCGGCGCCCGGAGGGAGTTTTCCCACGGGCGCCAGCTACAAAAACGCGAAAAATCTTAACGCGCTGCTAACCGTCTCAGCGCGCGCCCATAACCGGCTTCGGCTTCATCGGAATGAGGCCTTCACGCTGCATTTTCTTGCGAGCGAGCTTACGGGCGCGACGAACGGCCTCAGCCTTTTCACGAGCGCGCTTTTCAGACGGCTTCTCATAATGACCGCGGAGCTTCATCTCGCGGAAAATACCCTCGCGCTGCATTTTCTTCTTCAGCGCCTTGAGGGCTTGGTCAACATTGTTGTCGCGAACGAGAACTTGCACGCGTCGATCCTGTTCTATGGAGCAGAAAACTCTGTTTCCGCCCCGGAAAAAGGGAAAAAGACTTTTGTCGGCGCGACAGAGGCGCCGTACCGTGGGCGCGGAAGTAGCAGAATCGCCCCCCTCTGTCCAGCATGTCCACACGGATCCCCCCGCCAAACCGCCGCTTTTTCAATTTCGGCAGCTTGACCAGGGCCTTTTAGGGATCAGTCGCCCGATTCTTCCGGCAAAACGCGCGTCACATGGCCCATTTTGCGGCCGCTACGCGCTTCATGCTTGCCATAAATATGCAGCCCAGCCGCGCCATCGCCCAGGATATCGCGCCACAAATGGATGTCTTCGCCGATCAGATTGCGCATTTCGATACGCCCGTGCCGGCGCGGCGATCCCAGCGGCCAGCCGCAGATCGCCCGAATATGCTGAGAAAACTGCGATGTGACCGCGCCATCCATGGTCCAATGGCCGGAATTGTGTACGCGCGGGGCGATTTCGTTAACGACAAGGCTCTCAGCGCCTGAGCGCTTGTCCTCGACGACGAACATTTCCACCGCGATTACGCCGACATAGCCCAGCGCATCGACGATTCGGCGGGTGATTTCCGTCGCCTGATGGGCGGTGGCGGCGGAAATCCGGGCCGGCACCAAGGTGCGGGCGAGGATATGATGCTCGTGCTCGTTCTCGCACACATCCCAGGCGGCAAAGGAACCATCGCGGCCACGCGCGGCGATCACCGACACCTCGCGGACGAAGGACACCATGCCCTCGAGAATGCAGGCTTGACCGCCGAGGCCGCCGAAAACGCTGGAAAGATCCGCCCCTTCGCGCACCAGGGCTTGGCCCTTGCCATCATAGCCGAAACGGCGGGTTTTCAGGATCGACGGCCGGCCGATCTGCGCCACCGCGCGGGCCAGGCTGCCAGCATCGTCGACCGCCTTATAGGGCGCTGTCGGAATACCGATGCCGTTGAGAAAATCCTTCTCCACCAGCCGGTCCTGGGTCGTCGCCAGCGCCAGCGCGTCGGGTAAAACCGGCAGTCGCGCGGACAGAAAGGCGGCGGTCGCGGCCGGCACGTTCTCGAATTCGTAGGTGACCACAGCGACGGCATCGGCGAAGCTCGCCAGCGCTTGCTCGTCGTCGTAGTTGGCGATCGTCATAAAGGTCGAGACATCGCAGGCCGGCCCACGCTCGGGCGCGAAAATATGGGTTTTCAGCCCGAGATTGGCCGCGGCGAGCGCCAGCATGCGGCCAAGCTGGCCCGATCCCAGAATTCCAATGGTGGCGCCCGGCGCGACGGGCGGAAGCGGCGTATGCGAAATAGCCATCCGCTCAGTTACCACTCGGCTTTTCAGCGACGCCGTCGCTTTGCGCCGCCCGCCAGTTATCGAGACGAACCGCGAGCGCCGCATCCTGTAGACTCAAAACGGAAGCGGCTAATAGCGCCGCATTGACCGCCCCGGCCCGGCCGATCGCCAGGGTTCCAACCGGGATACCGGCCGGCATCTGCACGATCGAGAGCAATGAATCCATGCCCGACAGCGCCTTGGATTCCACCGGCACGCCGAAAACCGGCAGCGGCGTCATCGACGCGGTCATGCCCGGCAAATGCGCCGCGCCGCCGGCGCCGGCGATAATGACCTTAAAACCAGCCGCGCGCGCCCCTTTGGCGAAGGAAACGAGCCGATCGGGGGTGCGATGAGCCGAGACGATCCGCGCCTCGAAGCTGATTCCAAGCACCTCCAGCGTCTCGGCGGCGTGACGCATGGTTTCCCAGTCGGACTGGCTTCCCATGATGATGGCGACCGGAACGGAGGTCTGAATCACGATTGGATATCCCCTATGGGACCGCTGCGCTGGCGGACATAGATCACGATAGTTTTGGATCACGATAGTTTGGGATCGAATCGATCTAAAACTATGGGACGTGATCGATTCCGAAAAGTAGAGTGGGATTTTAGCGAAAAACCGGTGTCCACTTTTTCGCACCCCGCTTAGACGAAGCGTCGCGCCCTCGCAAGCCGCGCTGCACGAGCGGTCAAGCGATGATGTCTGGCGTCAATTGGTCCTCAATGGCCTGGATTCGATCGCGCAACAGCAATTTGCGCTTCTTCAAACGCTGCATCTGCAACTGATCGACCGTGCCCACGGCCTGCAAGGCGGCAATCGCTGCATCGAGATCGCGATGCTCCTCTCGCAGCCGCTCAAGCTCTGCCGTAAAAGCAGCCTGCTCTTCTTCGCTTAGTCTGATCGGCATTTCTTTTCAGCACCCGCAGGACACGAATCGCCCGACGACGCTCCAGCCGACAGACAGTTTCGCAATGATATTAACCTATACAACGCTTGCAATGCGCACGTTGGCATCAGTCTGAATTTCACTCTTAAGCTTGCTTGAAGGCTTCCTTGGGGTTTGCCGCGCCTTTCACCAAATGTGAAGGATAGACGACAGAAATCCGCTTGAGCCTTCTCGGTTTTGTGGCACACTTTTATGTCCGCAACACCGAAAGGAGATGCAGGATGACAGTGACAAGTCACATTGCTGAATTGGAACGCCGTCACACGGTCCTCGAGAAAGAGATCGAGACTTCCCGCCTAAGCCCCGCCTCCGACCCCCTTAAAACCGCGGAACTTAAACGCAAAAAGCTCAAACTTCGGGACCAAATCGAAAAGCTGCGCAAAGGTCGCACCTCCGTCCACTGACGCTCGATCCCGCATCCACCAACACCCATTTTAGGATCCCGGCAAATCGCCGGGACCAGGGCTATCGGCAAAACGACCACGCGGCTGGGGGCACTCGCACCCGGCCGCGCTGGTTGATGATCGATGTTGGGGGAGTTGGTATCGGATTTTGGCGCCGTGGGGCCGCCTCGAGCTTAACGCTCCGTCTAGCTCTAGTGCTGGTGCGCTCTAGTGCTGGTGCTCTTGGGTAAGGGTCATCGGCAGAGCCAGCTCGCTCAGCAGGAGGTCGACTTTTCCGGCCGGCAGGTGCCGCACCAGCATCGCCAATCCGGCCGCCATCTCGACCTGAACATGCGCCATCTCGCCGATCATCCGCGCTTGGTCGCGACGGTCCCCGCTGACGGCCTCGGACACGCTTCTCAGAGCCGCCACCGCCCGCGCCATTTCCTGAGCGGCGCGATCCAGATGATCGCTGGCCATGTCGATGGCCTTAGAGCAGCTCTGCAACATAAGTCGTCTCCCGACGCGGATGGCCCGCGCTAGCCAGACAAAGTGTGCTATAATATCAGGAGTTTACCTAAGCCCACGATGTTATTCACCTGCTAGTGGCGGCGAAACGGCCGGCCACGTTACATGGCGCTAAATTAAAACTCTCATTTTGCTTCGGTTTGGCCCATGATGCGCTATACGATGAACTAACGTGCTACATTAGAATGTGATGTCGGACAGCCCCTCCCAACGCCCTCTCTTTTCTGACGTCGAGCAGCAACAGATAGAATCGTCGCTGCGCGATATCCTGGCGCAGGACGATTTCAAGGCCTCCGGCCGCCTCAGCGCCTTCCTGAAATTCATCGTCACCGAAACCCTGGAAGGCCGGGCGGATCGCCTGAAGGCGTTCACCATCGCCGTCACCGTCTACGGCCGCGACGACACATTCGACCCCCAGGCCAATTCGATCGTCCGTGTCGAGGCGACCCGCCTGCGCCGGATGCTGGAGCGCTATTTCCGCGAGCAGGGCCGCGATGCCCCCATCGAGATCCGCATCCCGAAAGGACGCTACGTTCCGGAATTCATCCGCCGGGACGCGCCCGATGCCCGCCCGAGCCTCGACGAAAATCGCTCCAACGACGCCCGGATGGCCGACGACCGTAGCAGCGGTCGCGGTTCCGAGCGGCCGACGCCTCCGGCCGGACGCCCCCGTTCCATCAATCTTTGGCTCCCCCTTGTCGCCGGGGTGATCCTGCTGACCGGCCTCGCCGGCTTTATCGGCTGGCAACAATGGGACCGGCCCGAGGCGAATCCGTCCCCTCCCCCGCGTTTCGCCGACAATGACCCGCCGGAATCCGCCGACAGTTTCCGGCCAGTCGAGCCGACCATCGCCGTAGCACTGCGCGAAAACACCGATCCGGAGCTGAATCAGCTCGGGCTGCGCATCAAGGACGCTATCGAACATGAATTCGAGCGCGCCGACGACATGTCCATCATCGAGCGAATCGGCAACGGCGCCACGCGGGTCGATTACCGCGTCGACCTGACGATCGAGTCTTTGGGCAACAATCGGGCAGTGCTGCGCGTCCGCGTCACCCATGTCTCCAGCGGCGAATTGATCTGGTCGAGAAACCTGCGCGATTTCCCGCTCGACCCGAAATCTTTCGACCAGGATCGGCGCCCCTCCGATATCGGCCTGGCCATCTCCCGCCCCTATGGACTGATCTTCGCCGACTATCGCAGCCGCACGCGCCCCGATAGCGGTGCGCGTCGGCCGTTCTTCTGTGTCATTCGCGCTTTCGACTATTTCCAGGACCGAACCCAGGCAAACTTCCGCGACGCGCTAAGCTGCCTCGACATCGCCCTCGTCACTCGGCCCGATTTCGCCACGGGTGCGGCGCTACGCGCCATGCTGATCGCCGACGATTATGTCACCAAGGTCAACGGGCCTGACAGTAGCTACACATTGGCCGACGCCATGGCCTCGGCACGCCGCGCCGTCGCCAGCGATTCCCAACACCCCCGCCCCCATGTCGCCATGGCCATGGTCCAATTCCTGTCCGGCAACCAGCAGGGTTATGAGGAGAGCATTCAACGGGCGATCGATCTCAATCCCTCCGCCGCCTATGCGCTGGCGCAACAAGGCGCCACATCCATTCTGCTCGGTCAGATCGACGAAGGGCTGACCCATTTGAACGCCGCCATCGCGCAGAATGAATTGCTGCGCGATGAATATGCTTTCTATTTCTTTGTCGGCGCATTGATGCACGACGATCGCAACGGCGTGCAGAACTGGGGCCGCGTCTCCGCGACATCGCGCAATCCCTACTCCCTGCTCGCCGGCATTCTCGCCGCTTACCGTCGCGGCGATATCGTCACAAAGCAGGACTTAAAGAACACGCTGGAAAGATCGTTCCCCTTGTTCGCCGGCGATCTGCGCAGCGGATTTGAGCGCATGGGCATGAAGGACGCGATTGCCGAACGACTGCTGAGCGAACTGGCGGAAGCCGGCATCGACACCGGCACCGGTGCCGCCGACAAGTAACAGCTTAAAAAAGCCCGAGCTGCCGCAGGCCGTCCCAGATCAGTTTCAAACCGACCAGAAAAGTCAGCGTCACGACGACGCGATAGAAATTGTCGGAAGAAACGCGCTTGAGCAACCATACGCCGCCCAGCGTCGCCACAATCGCCAACGGAAACAGCACCGCCGACGTTGTCAAATTGGTCATCGACACTTGGCCCAGATGAATGAAGCCGACGAACTTCACATAGTTGATGACGGCGAAATAAATCGCCTGCGTTCCGGCATAGACACGCGGCGATAATTTCTGCGGCAACATCACCACCTGAAAAGGTGGGCCGCCGGCATTGGCGATGAAACTGGTAAAGCCACAAATCGTCGACCAGAACGATGCCGCAGCCACGCCTGGCGTGCGCGGGGCCGCATCAGCGGGCGGAGAGCGCAGGAACTGATAGAGCGCGAAAACCGCGCCGATCAGGCCGACGAGCAGCAGAACGAAGCCGGTCGAAACCCGCGATGCGGTGAAATAGCCGATCAGCATGCCGAACATGCCACCGGGAAACAGCAGCTTTAGATGCATGGCGGAAAAATCGCGGCGGAAGGCCCAGACCCCGACGATATCCTGCACCATCAGGATCGGCAGCAGGATCGCCGCCGCCTGCAGCGGCGGCAGCACCAAGGACAACAGCGGCAAGGCGAGCATGCCGATACCGGCGAAGCCGCCCTTGCCGAGACCGAGCAGAATCGTGCCTGGGATCGCCGCCGCGTAGAAATGCCAATCCGTGATCATGCGGTCCGACGCCCCATCGCTGCGATGTTCAGCGCCGTCGTCGCCGAAAATATCGAACGTTTATAGAACGCCCTTATAGAAAGAATGCGCGCGGCTGAACAGAGCTATAGCGATTTGCCGTTTGACTGAGCGAAACGCTACATCGGCCCGGCAGAGGGCGTGATCCCAGGCTTATCCATCTCGGGCTTGATCGCGCCGCTGGCGAAAGAGAAATATTTCGACAACACGAAATTGGCCACGGCAGCGGCACCGGAGCCGGCAATGAGGGCCACGAGAATGGCGCTGCCCGAGAGCCCCAAGCCCATGTGCGACAGCCACCACAACACCAGCGTATAGATGCCGAAATTGAACACGGCCGTCAGCAGATTGGCCGCGCCATAGCGGGCGAATTCGCGCAACAGACGCGGTTCACTCGACCGGAACGTCCAGATCCGGTTGAGCAGCCAGGTGACAACGATGGCAATGATCATCGCCGGCACACGCGCCGCATAACCCGAAAAGCCAAAGCCTTTGGCAAAGAGCAAGGTCAAACCAGCATCGACCGCAAAGCCAATGGCGCCGACGACCGAAAAGGCGCCGATCTCCGCCATCAGGCCGCGTCTTTCATCCGCCTTCCCCGCCTCCGCACGTTCAGCCAACGCGCGGTTGAAGATGATCGCCATGAAGGCCACCATGGCGATCTGCCCGACCGGAACCAGCGTCGCCAACGCCAAGGTGCGCGCCACCAGCGGCACGGCCCAAATAAACGCCAGCGCCGTCTTCTCCCAAGGCCGGAAGCCCTTCTCAAGCCCATAGGCCACGACAAAGGCGAGGGCCGGGCCCAGCAACATCATGTCGTAGTCGAGCGCATAGGGCGTCGATAGCAAGGCGCCGGTCATCACTGCTGCCGCCGCGAGCCGACGGTCAGCGCGCGTGAGCCACATCCAGGCGACGATCGCCGCGCAACTCAACGTGCTGACGGCCTGCACCCCATAAGCGAGGGGGATCGACCCGCCCCACATGCGCACCGCGGCAAAGATGGTTTGAATCTTGTACCAGCCCGTCGCGCCCTGTTCGGAAATGACCACACGGGAATAATGCATCATGTCGAAGAAGCCGCGCCACGTCTCCCAGCCGAAGGCCCAGAGCGTGCCCAGCGTCATCACCGCGATCGTTGCTCCAGCGGCAACGATCGCCCGCCAATGCCCGCCAGCCACGAGCGCCACCGGGATGAGCACACCGAATTGCGGCTTATAGGCAAGCAATCCAAACAGAATACCGGCCATCACCGGGCGTCGTTCCAACGCGAGCAAAGCGAGCGCCATCAAGCCGGCGCTGAGAAAGCCATTGTGACCATGTTGGATGTTGACGATGACCGCGGGAAAAGCCGCTGCCACCAGCAGCCCATCTTGCACTGGCACGATGCGTCGCACGGCGGCGAGATAGAGCGGCAAAGTCGCCGCCTGCCACAGCACCAGCGATAAAGCATAGGGAAACAGCGCGAAGAACGCCGCGACGACAAGAAAATACGGCGGATAGCCCCAGTGAAAGAAGCCAGATGTCGGCGAGAAATACTCTTGCTGGCGGCGTTCATGCACGGCGTTGTCGAACGGCTTTTCCGGATGACCTTCCAGCACGAAACGGCCAGCGGTCCAGACCTGCGAATAATCGGTGCCCAGCGGACGATCGAAATGATCGACGCGCCCGTTCGACGTCGCAAAGAGCAAGACGGTCGATAAGGCGTAAAAGGCCAGCAAGGTGAAAGCGATGATACGGACCCGTTCCCGGGTCAGCCAGTCGCCCGTGCGCAGATGTTCGAGCATGGTCCCGGTCCGATGCCGACGCGCGCCGCCGACAGTCGAAACTGCACCGGTTTGCCTAAGATTCTATTGACGGATCTTGGCGCGCCAATTGCCCCGTGTTGCCTAGATTTCAAGTGTTGCCGAGATTTCAATGGTCAACGCCCTATGCTACCCGATATGCAAACGTCTGGCGGGAGAGCCGCGAAAAAATCGAGACGGAGGGACGGCATGACCAGCCGATATGGCGAAGTCTACAGCCAATGGCAGGATGATCCGGAAGGTTTCTGGGCCGAGGCGGCGCGCGGCATCGATTGGATCATGCCACCAACGCGCATTTTCGATCCGCAGGCCGGCATCTACGGACACTGGTTCCCCGAAGCAACCTGCAACACCTGCTACAATGCCATCGACCGCCATGTCGAACGCGGCCGTGCCGAACAGAATGCGCTGATCTACGACAGTCCCGTCGCGGGCACGAAGCGCGCCTACACCTATCGCGAATTGCGCGACGAGATCGCCACCCTGGCGGCGGTGATCGCCGATCTCGGCGCCGGCAAAGGCGACCGCGTTATCATCTACATGCCAACCATCCCGGAAGCGGTGATGGCCATGCTGGCCTGCGCCCGCATCGGCGCGATCCATTCGGTGGTGTTCGGCGGCTTCGCCGCCAAGGAACTGGCAACGCGCATCGACGATTCCCAGCCCACCCTCATCCTCACCACGTCCTGCGGCCTTGAGCCAGGCCGCATCGTCAAATACAAGCCGCTGCTCGACGAAGCGATCAATCTCGCCACCTACAAGCCCAGCGCCGTTCTGCTCCTGCAACGTCCGCAAGAACAAGCGACGATGATCGCTGGACGCGACCATGACTGGGCGCAGGCCGTGGCCGCCGCCAAACGGGCCGGCAAGACCGCCGATTGCGTCGAAGTCGCCGCCACCGATCCGCTCTATATTCTCTACACTTCGGGCACCACCGGCATCCCCAAGGGCGTCGTGCGCGACAACGGCGGCCATATGGTCGCGCTCAACTGGTCGATGAAGAACATCTATGGCATAGCGCCGGGCGAAGTATTCTGGGCCGCGTCCGATGTCGGCTGGGTCGTCGGCCACAGCTATATCGTTTATGCGCCGCTGATCTATGGCGCGACCTCGATCTGCTATGAAGGCAAGCCCGTCGGCACGCCGGACGCCGGCGCCTACTGGCGCGTGATCGCTGAATATGACGTGGTCGCCTTGTTCACCGCGCCCACCGCCTTCCGCGCCATCAAGAAAGAAGACCCCAACGCGGAACAGCTGAAGAAATACAAACTGTCGAAATTCCGCACCCTGTTCCTGGCCGGGGAGCGCGCCGATCCGCCGACCCTGTATTGGGCGGAGAAAATTCTCAATCTGCCGGTGATCGATCATTGGTGGCAGACCGAGACAGGCTGGCCGATCGCCGCCAATCCGGTCGGACTCGGCATGCTGCCGGTGAAATATGGATCGCCGACCGTGGCCATGCCCGGCTGGGACGTTCAGGTGGTCGATGAAGCCGGCAAGCCTGTCGCCGACGGCGACATGGGCTCAATCGTCATTCGTCTGCCCTTGGCGCCAGGCGCCTTGCCAACCTTGTGGCAGAACGATGAGCGCATGCGCGAAAGCTATCTGACGGACTATCCGGGTTTCTACAAAACCTCGGACGCCGGCTATCGCGACACGGACGGCTATCTCTACATCATGGGCCGCACCGACGACATCATCAACGTCGCCGGCCATCGCCTATCGACGGGCGGCATGGAGGAGGTGCTGGCCTCCCATCCCGATGTCGCCGAATGCGCCGTCATCGGCGCCAAGGATGAACTTAAAGGTGAGGCACCGCTCGGCTTCATCGTGCTGAAATCCGGCGTCACCCGCGACAAGACCGAGATCGAAAAGGAAGTCGTCAATCTGGTGCGCGAAAAGATCGGCCCGGTCGCGTCCTTCCGCACCGCCGTCACGGTCGACCGCCTGCCCAAGACCCGCTCCGGCAAGATCCTGCGCGGCACGATGAAGAAAATCGCCGATGGCGATCCATGGTCGATGCCCGCCACGATCGACGATCCAGCGATCTTCACCGAGATCGAGAGCGCTTTGCGAAAGCGGAGTTAAAGGTTTGCTTCAGTGTTTGGTGCACCTAACACTGAAGCAATCTTCTAGCCGCCGCCACCGGCATTGCCGGCGCCGGCCGGCCGCTGCATCTGGAAGAAGCTTTCGATCGCCGTGTAGTCCATATAACCGCAGCGGGCGATCGGCTTCATGCGCAGCACGTCGATGCGACCGTTGGCGATATACGCGTCATCCACATGCAGCCCGACCACCTGACCGATCACCATCCAGCGGTCGGTGCCTTTGCCATCGGTGTCGGTCAGTTCGAAAACCTGCGTCACCTTGCATTCAAGCGCACAGGGGCTCGCTGCGACGCGCGGCGCCTTGACGATCTGCGATGGCGCCGTCTCCAAGCCCGCATGGACGAATTCACTGTCGCCGCGCGGCAGCGGCGCCGACGACGCATTCACCTGATCGCGCAGCGCATAAGTCGCCATGTTCCAGACGAACTCACCGCTCTCGGCGGCGAAGGTCTTTGAATCCTTTTCGCCGTCGCTGCAGAAGCCGACGATCGGCGGCCGATCGCAAAAAGCATTGAAGAAGGAATAGGGCGCGAGATTGACTTGGCCCGCGCGGTTCATCGACGAAATCCAGCCGACAGGACGCGGCGCGATCATCGCCTTGAACGGATCATGCGGAAGGATCGACTTATCGCGTTTATGCGGCTCGAAAAACATGGATAGCTCCGCTCAGAAACGGGTGACGATGGTATCGAGCGCCGGGCGCGGCCGGTCTTCCGGCACGCTGTTGCTGGTGCCGATATGCAAGAAGCCGGCGAACTTTTCGCCCGGGCGCAAGCCAAGCGCGGTGGAGGCCGCCGGATCATAGCAATACCATTGCGTCAGCCAGGACGTGGCAAAGCCCATGGCATTGGCGGCGACGGTCAGGTTCATGCACACAGCGCCAGCCGACAGCACCTGCTCCCATTCGGGAATCTTGGCATGAACGACGGGCTTCGACACGACGCCGACGACGACCGCCGCATAGCTGAACCGCTGGCGCTCGAGCGTACGCCGACTTTCGTCGACACCTGGATTGGCCGCATCGAAAGCCGCCAGAATGGCCTCTCCAGCCCGGGCCCGACCTTCGCCGGCGTAGACGATGAAGCGCCAGGGGACGAGCTTGCCATGGTCCGGTACCCGCGCCGCCAAGGTCAGCAGGGTGTCGAGCTGAGCGGCATCTGGCCCAACCCCGGACATGGCCAGAGGCGGTACCGAGCGGCGGCTTTTCAGCATATCAATCGTTGAATTCATAACGATTCCAAAGTTTCTGGTGAAAATTGAACAAGCTGACGCCTTCTATAGGAGGAGCGCCCGGCCAGAAAGAGCAGACTTAAGAGGTCCGCTTGAGAAGCCTCTTGCCGCCATCCCCGGGCCGCAATTGAGGGCGAGTTGACGCCGGAGCTGGATTGGGGAATGCCGTGTCAGACTGTGTTGGAGACCGTAGGCGGATGAAAGGTTTGCTCACGCGACGTTTGCTGGCGCTTTTGGCGCTTCTGGCATCGGCGACGCTCGTCGCCGCGCAAACGACGCCCAGCACCGGCTTGCCCAGCGGCCAGTCACCTGCCTCGGGCGGCTCGCTCAGTCTTTCAGCCAGCTTTGCCGGCGGTGACGCCAAGACTTCACCCACCGGGCTGGTCTGGCGGATTTTCAAAGAACGGGCCGAAGATGACGGCAGCCGACCGGAGCAAGCGAGCGCCCGCGAGGAAACGCCGACCTTCAGCCTGCCCAACGGCGACTACATCGTCCATGTCGCCTGGGGCCTCGCCAGCGCCACGCGCCGCGTCACCATCAATGGCCGCAATGTCAGCGAGCGGCTGCAGCTCAATGCCGGCGCCTTGCGCGTCATCGGCATGCTCGGCGATGCCAGAATCCCACCAGACCGGCTGAGCCTGTCGATCTATGTGCCCGATGGCGGCAACCCGCAGGCGAAGCTCGTGGCCCGCGACGTGAAGGCCGGCCAGACCGTGCGCCTGCCGGAAGGCACCTATCACATCGTCTCCACCTATCTGGAAGGACCTGCCCCTGGCGGCTCCGCCGGCGGCGGCGGCAATGCCACCAACTCGGTGGTCGAAGCGGATCTGCGCATCCAGCCGGGCAAGGTCACCGTCACCACGCTGAAACATCGCGCCGCATTGATCACGCTCAAACTGGTCAACACACCAGGCGGCGAAGCCCTGGCCAACACCAGTTTCACCGTACTGACGCCAGGCGGCGACGTGTTGCGCGAAATGATCGGCGCCTTCCCATCCCTGGTTCTGGCCGAGGGCGAATATGCGGCGATCGCGCGGCGTGACGGCAAGACCTACCAGAGCACATTTGAAGTACGCTCCGCGCGCGACCGCGATGTGGAAGTGCTGGCAAAATAGTTATAGAAAAACAGTTGAGAGCGCGCAGCGAAGCGGGCGCAGGAGAGCGGAATGCAGACTTTTTTCGTCGAGATCAAATGCGCGCTGGGCAAGACCTATATGGTCGCAAGCGCCCTGGCCGAAGCCGAAATCGCCTCTGAAATCTATTCGATCGCCGGCAATTACGACATTCTGGCCAAATTCTATGTCGATAAGGACGTCGATATCGGCCATTTCGTCGGCGAAAAGGTGCAGCCCATTCCTGGCATCGTCGACACGCGCACCATCATCACTTTCAAGGCCTTCTGAACCGGCGCGAGTCCTCATGCGTCATTCCCTCATCCGCGCTCTGACGATCGCTGGCCTGACTGCAGCGCTGGGCATTGGCGCGGCGCGTGCCGAGGATGAATATCTCTTCGATGCGCTGAAGAAGCCCGCCTATCATAAAGCCTGGAACGCCATGCTCGCCAGCGAGCGAAATGTTCCTGGCTGGCTCATCAACTTCGGCAAAGGCGGCCCCGGCGTCGCCGGCCCATTGAAGCAGATCACCGTTGATGGCCGCAGGATGCAGGCCGCCACCGTCTGCAAGCCGCATGACTGCGCCGGCAACGAGCTGCACATTCTTTTCAGCCTCGATGCGTCGAGCGCTGTCGGCTCGCTCGTCAGCGAGGGTGGCCGCCCTCGCTATCTCGGGAGCCCGACACCAGGCCAGCGCATGGCGCTCGATCGCGCCATGACTAACTGATGCCTAACTGATCAATCATCCCCCCGGCGCACGTCCGGCGGAATAGCTTCGTCGACGAGCATAGCAAGCGCCTCGTCGAGGGACATCGACACCTGCTGCTGCGAACCCAACCGGCGGATCGACACGGTGCGCTCGGCGGCTTCCTTGCGGCCGGCGACCAGCATGACTGGGATTTTCGCCAGCGAATGCTCGCGCACCTTGTAGTTGATCTTCTCGTTGCGCAGATCGGGATCGACACGCAGGCCGCGCTTGCGCGCCAGCGCCGTCACTTCCATGGCGTAATCGTCGGCTTCCTGGGTGATCGTCGCGACGACGATCTGGGTCGGCGACAGCCACAGCGGCAGATGCCCGGCGTGATGCTCGATCAGAATGCCGGTGAAGCGTTCGAGCGAGCCGCAGATCGCCCTATGCACCATGACCGGCGGCGTCTTCTCGCCATTGGCGGCGATATAGAAGGCGCCGAACCGCTCCGGCAGATTAAAGTCGACTTGGGTCGTGCCGCACTGCCAATCGCGACCGATGGCATCGCGCAACACATATTCGAACTTCGGCCCGTAGAACGCGCCTTCGCCCGGATTGAGCGCCGTCGTCACGATATTGCCGTGGCGCGCCTTGATCTCATCAAGCACGCGCATCATCACGCCTTCGGCATGATCCCACATCGCATCGGTGCCGACGCGCTTCTCCGGCCGGGTCGACAGCTTCACCACGATCTTATCGAAGCCAAAATCGCGATAGACCGACAGGATCAGATCGTTGATCTTCAAGCACTCTTCAGCGAGCTGTTCTTCCGTGCAGAAGATATGCGCATCGTCCTGGGTGAAGGCGCGCACGCGCATGACGCCATGCAGAGCGCCTGACGGCTCGTAGCGATGCACGATGCCGAACTCGGCGAGCCGCATCGGCAATTCGCGATAGGAGCGCAGGCCATGCTTGAAAATCTGCACATGGCCAGGGCAGTTCATGGGTTTGAGCGCATAAATGCGCTCGTCGTCGGCGTCGTCACCGGCCGGCTTCGCCATGAACATCGCTTCGCGATACCAGCCCCAATGGCCGGAGGTTTCCCAAAGCGACTTGTCGAGCACCTGCGGCGCGTTGACCTCAGCATAATCGACGGCGAGGCGGCGGCGCATATAAGCCATCAGGGTCTGGAACAGCGTCCAGCCCTTGGGATGCCAGAAGATCGCGCCCGGCCCTTCCTCCTGAAAATGGAACAGGTCCATCTCACGGGCCAGGCGGCGATGGTCGCGGCGCTCGGCCTCTTCGAGCTGATGCAGATAAGTGTCGAGGTCTTCCTGCTTGGCGAAGGCCGTACCGTAGATGCGGCTGAGCATCGGCTTGGTCGAATCGCCACGCCAATAAGCGCCCGCCACCTTCATCAGCTTGAAGGCCGCGCCGATCTTGCCGGTCGAGGTCATGTGCGGACCACGGCACAGATCGAGCCAGTCGCCCTGCTTGTAAATCTTCAGATCCTGATCCGCCGGAATGGCGCCGACCAGCTCCACCTTGAACGCCTCACCCTTCTCTTCAAAGAAGCTGATCGCCTTATCGCGACTCCAGACCTCCTTGGTGAAGGGCGCGTCGCGCGCGATGATCTCGCGCATCTTCTTTTCGATGGCGACGAAATCTTCCGGCGTGAACGGCTGGTTGCGGGCGAAATCGTAATAGAAGCCGTTCTCGATGACCGGACCGATGGTCACCTGCGTGCCAGGCCACAGGCTCTGCACGGCTTCGGCAAGCACATGGGCGCAGTCGTGCCGGATCAGCTCCAGCGCGCGCGGATCGTCCCGGTTGATGAATTCGAGCTTCACATCCTTGGTTAAAGGATCGGCCAGATCGGTGACCGTGCCATCGACAGCCATGGCCACGGTGCGCTTGGCCAGCGAGGGCGAAATGCCCTTGGCGATGTCGAAGCCAGTGATGCCGGGGGAGAATTGGCGCTGCGCGCCGTCGGGAAAAGTGACGGAAATCATATCGTCTCCTGGGCTCAATCGCCGAAACGAGCCGGCGTAAGCGATGCGGGGAAGCCGGATATAGTCAGAACCCGGCGGCGAGGCAAGAAAAGTTGCAGCAATTGCCGCCTGAGCAAGCCCCGCTCACCATGCCTACAAGGCATCGTTTCATCGCAAATAAGTCTTTGAACGCATATCAGGCGCTAACTAGTTTGGCCTCATCCACTGCGCACGTTTTCAAGAGGCCCCCTCAAATGTCCGAGACCATCGACATCGTCGTCAACCCGCTCTCCGCCCATACAGGCGCGGAGATTCTCAACGTCGACCTGAGCCGCCCGGTCGACGCCGCCCTACGCCAGAAATTGAACGACGCTTTTATCAAGCACACCGTGCTCGCCATTCGCGGCCAGAAACTCGACCCGCATCAATTCCTCGCCGCCGCGCAGGTGTTTGGCACCATTTTCCCGCAGCACAACACGCGCTTTTCCGTGCCCGAATGTCCCGATATCCATTACATCTCGAACCAGGACACCTTCGAGGATGGTAAGGTCTACATCCCCGGCGAAGGCTATCACACCGACCATTCCAACGATGCGCAGCCGCCCAAGGCGACCGTTTTGCATGCAGTGAAGCTGCCGAAGACCGGCGGCGACACCCAATTCGTCAATATGTACGAGGCCTATGACGCCCTGTCGCAAACGATGAAAGCCCGCATCGACAAGATGCAGGCGGTCCATGTTTATCAAAGCTCATTCAGCACCCGGAAACTGATGGCGCTGAAGGACGAAACCAAAACCAAAGCAACTGCAGAAGTCATCCATCCGCTGGTGCGCACGCATCCGATCAGCGGCCGCAAGGCACTCTACATTAATCCTATCCGCATCGAGCGCATCATTGGCATCGAGCGCGAGGAAACGGCGCCCCTGCTCGACGACCTACTCGAACATGCGACCCAGGATCGCTTTCAATATCGTCACAAGTGGCTCGAAGGCGACATGGTCATATGGGACAATCGCTGCCTGATGCACAAGGCCAACGGCGACTATCCAGTCGCGGAAGTGCGTTACCTGTATCGCCTCATGCTCCAGGGCGGGACGCCCGCGTGACCGGTGCATCGCAAAGGTCGCACCTGTGCATGATCCGCGGCGATGCGGACATGTCGGGTGCAAACAGCGGCGCTGACGCATTCGTGCGCAGCGCCGAAAGTGTCGATTCCGCCCAACGGCTTTTATGGATCGAGAGTGCCACGGCGCAATCCATCGCCATACCGGGCACGCAAGAGACCGGCACACAGGAGATCAGCATTTTTGCTTTGGCCCGTGACGTCGGCGACGGCGGCGCAACCGCAGCGTCTTTCCTTTATTTGGTGCAGACCGACATCCCCGACGACATCGTCGCTGAATACACCCAGTGGTACGATGTCGAACATCTGCCGCGTCTGGTAACGGTGCCCGGTATCCTGCGCGCCCGCCGCTACGAAGCCGTCAACGCCAAGCCGCGTTACCTGACCGCCTACGACCTGTCCGACGTCAGCGCCTTCGAAAGCCCGCAAGGGCTCGTCGCACGCAAGACACCTTGGACCGAGCGCATGCGTTCGAAGTTCATGAACGCCCGGCGCTCGACCTGGCGCATCACCCATTCTCATCAATGATAGCCGCCCACGCGGCCCAAAAAATACTAGGGAGACGATAATGGCCCACCTTCGATTTTTCGCCACGCGTGCCGGCGCAATCCTGGCCGCGGCGCTCGCGGTCACCACGGCCCGCGCGCAGCCCGCCCTACCATCCGGCCCCGTGACGATCATTGTTCCTTTCACGCCCGGCGGCGCCAACGACGTCACAGCCCGCTTGCTGGCACCGGAGCTTTCGAAAGCAATCGACCGCAGTGTCGTGGTCGAAAACAAGCCGGGCGCCGGCGGCAATGTCGGCGTCGGTTTCGTCGCGCGCGCCAAGCCCGATGGCTCGACCTTGCTGATCAGCTCGGCTTCAAGTCACCTCTTCGCTTATCTGGCGAAGGCCGATCCCACTTACGATCCGCGCACCTCTTTTGCCGCCATCGGCATTCTCAACGATGTGCCGCTGGTCCTCAGCGCTTGGCCGGGGCTAGAGGTCAAAACGGTAACGGATCTCCTTAAAATCAAGAAGGAGCTCTTCTTTGGCTCCAGTGGCACCGGCAGCAGCCCGCACTTCGCCGGAGAACTCTTCGCCGCGCGCACCGGCATGAAGATCACCCATGTGCCCTATCAAGGTGGCGTCCAAGCCCTCAACGATCTGATGACGGGCCGCATTGAGCTGGCTTGGCTCACCCTTCCCTCCGCGCTCGCGCAAGCGAAGGCCGGCACGATCCTCAATCTCGGCGTCTCCTCGGATCACCGCGCCGCCAGTGAGCCTGATCTCAAGACCGTGCAGGAACAGGGCGTGGTCGACTATTCCGTTGGTTCTTGGACCGGCCTGTTCGCACCGGCGCAGACCCCGCCGGAGCTCGTCGCCTATCTCGGTGGCATCCTCGAAAAACTGTCGCGCAACGAGGCGTTCCAGGCGCATATGCGCAAGGTCGGCACCGAACCCTTGTATCTCGGCCCAGCGGAAACCGACGCCTTCGTGCGCGAGGAATTCGACCGCTGGATTCCAATCGTCCAGAAAATCGCAGCGGCGAAATAATCAGCTCTTGTGCGGCTTAACTCTTGCGTGGCTTGGCGACAGGCGCCGCCAGGGCGCGCTTGATGGCACTCGCCGTCCATTTCGGCGAGGCCATCTGGATGAAATCGGTGATATAGGACCGCAAATAAAGATCGCGGCGCAATGATACGTCAACGGTCGTCGCCGCGAACAGATGCGTCGCATCGGTCGCATGCAACCGCGTTTTGCCCGCGATACACATGGTCGGCACGATGCCAACCCCCAGTCCATGTTCGACATAGGCGCGAATAACGTCTGAATCCTCGGCCTGCACGATGGGCCGCAGATCGATACCGGCTTTCTGGACCGCATCAGCGATCATGCGTCCACCGACCGAACGCGGATTGTAGCCAATGAAGGGGTAATGCGTCAGATCGACGAGGCTGAGGTTCTTCTTCGCCGCCAGAGGATGCTGACGCAGCATGATGGCGCTGCGCTTGATCACCTCGCCCTTCAGCGTCGCCACTTCGGCCGATGACCGGCCAGCCTGCGCGTCCCCCGTGCTGATCCCCAGATCGGCTTCGCCATCTTGCACGAGGCGCGGCAAATCCTTCTGATCGGCCTGGATCAAGAGCAACTCGACCTTCGGATGCTTTTCACGCAGACGGGCAAAAGGATCGAGCAATGTATAGCGCGCATGCAGATGGCTCGTGGCGACGATCAAACGTCCTTCGCCACCGCCACGTGCATCCTGCGCGATATCGGAGATCGTTTCGATCTGACGCAGGATGCGTTCAGCCTGTTGCAGCACAGCGCGTCCGCCGGTGGTGAAACCGACGATACGATTCTTCTTGCGCATCAACAGCTCGATGCCGATCTCGGCCTCCAAGGCCTTGATCTGGCGGCTGACATTCGGCTGCGATGTCCTCAAAGCGCCAGAGGCGGCCGAAATATTCAGGCCGGCTCTGGAAATCTCCCGCAGCAAACGCAATTGCTGCAATGTCATCGCACTCTCCTCAAATCATGCCGACTGTCATGGCAATAGCACGACAGGCCCCGCATGGGCGGCGCTTTCAGCGTCGCGATGGGCGATCGCCGCATCCTGCAGCGGATAGGTACGCGTCGCCACGGTCTTCAGCACGCCCAGGCCGACTAGCTCAAACAGATCCGCCATCAAAGCGCGGAAGCGCACCGGATCGCCGAGGAAATAATGCACCCCGGGGCGCCACAGATTGAGCGTGCCCTTCAGCGACAGGTCGAGAATATCGATGGGCGGCACATGGCCCGAAGCATTGCCATAGTTGACCAGGGTGCCAAACGGCGCCGTGCAATCCATCGACGGAACGAACGTGTCCTTGCCGACCCCATCGAGCACCGCCGTCACCCCTTGCGGCACGATCGCCTTCACCGCCTGAACGAAGTCCGTCTGCCGATAGAGGATCGTGTGATCGCAGCCATGGGCCTTGGCGATCTCCGCCTTGTCCGCACTGCCAACCGTGCCGATCACCGTTGCGCCATGATGCTTGCACCATTGCACCAGGATGAGGCCGACACCGCTCGCCGCCGCATGGATCAGCACCGTGTCGTCGGGCTTTGGCCGATAGATCTTGTTGATGATGTTGGAGGCGGTGAGCCCCTTGAGCATGAGCGAGGCCGCCTGCACGTCCGAAATGTTGTCGGGAATCGGCGCCAGCCGCGCGGCGAAGACATTGCGCTCCTGCGCATAGGAGCCGGTGTTTTGAAAGAAGCTCGCGCCCATGCCGACATAGCCGACCCGGTCGCCGACCCGCCACTCCGTGACATCGGGGCCGAGTTCGGTCACCACCGCCGCCGCCTCATTGCCCAGGATGATCGGCATCGGCAGCGGCTCTTTCTGATAGAAGCCGCCGCGCCGGACGTTGATATCGGAAAAATTCAGCGCCACGGCGGTGTGGCGCACCCGCACCTCACCCGGCCCCGGTGGCGGCAATTCGATCTCCTCGAAGCGCATGACTTCGGGCCCGCCATGGCCGTGAATACGGATCGCTTTGGTCACTCCCTATCTCCTTTTTTCGTTTCGGATTGCGTCTCTACCGACCCCATAAGTAGCTGATTCAAAATAGAATCAATCTAATTATAGAGAATATCTATCGTTCTTTTAGGCACAATCGATTGGAACGATGCCTCATAAATTCCTATCTTGAGCATGTCCGGAAGCCAAGGGCGCCCGAAAGGGCACGTCCAGGTCGACGTTGACACCATCGCGGCCAAACCGCTCCCAAACAAGAAAGAGAGATACATGCTCGGCATCGGCTCGAAATTGCCCGCTTTTGACATCACCGGCGTGAAGCCCGGGTTCAACAACCATGAAGAAAAGGGTGTCAGCGCCTTCGAAGCCCTTACCCAGGACAGCTTCGCCGGCAAGTGGAAGATCATCTTCTTCTATCCCAAGGACTTCACCTTCGTCTGCCCGACGGAGATCGCCGAATTCGCCCGCCTCGGCAAGGAATTCGCTGACCGTGACGCCGTCGTCCTCGGCGGCTCGACCGACAACGAATTCGTCAAGCTCGCCTGGCGCCGTGACCACAAGGACCTGAAGAGCCTGCCGATCTGGCAGTTCGCCGACACCAAGGGTTCGCTGGTCGATGGTCTCGGCGTGCGCGCCGAAGACGGCACCTGCCACCGCTACACCTTCATCGTCGATCCGCACAACGTCATCCAGCACGTCTATGCGACGGCCTCGAGCGTCGGCCGCGCGCCGAAGGACACGCTGCGCGTTCTCGACGCCCTGCAGACCGACGAGCTGTGCGCCTGTAACCGCGAAGTCGGCGGCGAAACCTTGAAGGCTGCTTAATTCGGCAGCCTAATTCGGAAGGAAGTGCATCATGAGCATCGAAGCTCTGAAGGCCCGTATTCCTGATTTCGCCAAGGATGTCCGCCTCAACCTCTCGTCGCTGGCCAGCGACGAGAGCCTCGGTCAGCAGACCAAATGGGGTCTGCTGCTGGCGGTGGCGATCTCGACGCGAAACGCCGAAGTGGCACGCGCCATCGGCGCGGAAGCAGCATCGCTGCTTTCGCCCGAAGCCGCTCAGGCGGCCCGCGCCGCGGCGTCGATCATGGCGATGAACAATGTCTACTATCGCTTTGTTCATCTCGCTTCGAACAAGGAATACGGCACGTTGCCGGCAAAGCTGCGCATGAACGTCATCGGCAATCCGGGTGTTCCGAAGACTGATTTTGAACTGTGGTCGCTGGCGGTCTCCGCCATCAACGGCTGCGGCATGTGCATCGATGCCCATGAGAAAGTGCTGCGCGACCATGGCGTCGAAGCGGTGACAGTGCAGACAGCGGTGCGTTATGCCGCCATCCTGCAATCGGTCGCTGTCGCTATCGAAGCCGGCGACGCTGAAACTCAGGCGCTCGAACAAGCGGCCTGACCGGTAGCATCTTGCAAGAACAGGAACTCCCGGACTCATGTCCGGGAGTTTTTGTTTTGAGCGAGACGCTTCAATAAAACCCTCAGTATCGTCCCGGACATGCGCAGCGTGATCCGGGATGACACCCGCCTTTGCAAGCTTATTCCGCAGCGAGCGGCAGCTTTCCAGCTTCCGACAGCTTGCGATATTTCTCGCTCTGCGAGCGCACCGTCGCCATCAGCACATCAGGATTCCCCGGATAGGGATCGGCGGCGGCATTGCGCAGAAAGGCCTCTGTCTCAGGCATTTTAACAATCGTGTTGAGCAGACCTTCGAGCTTGTCGCGAATATCCTGCGGCGTCCCTGCCGGCGCGAAGATCGCGAACCAGGGCGTCATGTCGAAATCAGCCACGCCTTGCTCCTGCATGGTCGGCACCTCAGGCGCTAGCGAAATGCGCTGCGGTGACGTGACGGCGAGCATGCGCACCTGGCCGCGTTCCGCCGGTCCTTTGACGCCGGTGGAATCCATGAAGAAGAAATCGAGATCGCCGGCGGCAAGCTCGGTCGCCGCCATCGTCGAAGCTTTATAAAGCACACGTTGCGCGCTCACGCCGATCGCATCGAGATAGATTTCCGCCGACGCCAAGGAGATCGACGTCGGCGCGCCATAACGTGACCGCGCGCCTTTCGCCTTCAGGCTTTTCGTCAAATCGGCGACGCTATGGATATCCGACTTGCCGGGCACGACCAGCACGAAGGCAGCTCGCGCCAATGTCGTGATCGGCACGAAGTCGGACAGTTTAAACCCGAGATTCTTGTAGAGGTAGAAATTGCCCGTCAGTGGGTTGCTGGTGGAAAACAACAGCGTGTAGCCATCGGGCTTGGCCGAAGCCACCGCCTGCGTCGCCAGATTGCCGCCGGCACCCGGCCGGTTTTCGACGACCACGGTCTGATTGGTCGCCTTGGCGAGCTGATCGGCGAAATAGCGACAGAGCAGGTCAGCCCCGCCGCCGGCTGCAAGGCCGATCAGGATGCGCACCGGTCTCGTGGGATAATCTTTGGAAAAAGAGTCTTGCGCAACAACCGGCACCGCCGTGCCGATGAAAAGCGCGCACACAAGAAAGCGCCGAAGCCACGACGTCATTCTTCCCTCCCTCGATTATTTTTATCAGAAACGAGGCGCGCCCTCCCGGCGCGCCTCGTTCTTAGTTTTAAGCGTAACCCGGAACCACGCGCACGTCGATCAATACGACACCGCCGGCCTCAACAGCCGCGATGGCCTTGGGTAGAGCCGCTTCGAGATCGCCGATGGTGCGCACCGGCCCGATGCCAGTCGCGCCCTGACCCGAGGCGATCTGCGCCAGGTCGATATCCGGATCGATCATCTTCTGGCCGATCCATTTGTTTTCCGGCGGACGGGTGCGCGTATGCGCAACGCGCTCCTGGTGCAATTCATCGTTGTAGAACGAGGAATTGTTGGAAACGACGATCAGCAGCGGAATGCGGTAATGCACCGCCGTCCAAAGCACCGTCGCGCCCATCAGGAAGTCGCCATCGCCCACCACCGCGACCGGGAAACGGCCGGTGCCACGCAGCGCCAGCGCTTCGCCGACAGCCAGGCCAGGGCCAGCCGCAAGACCACCACCGCCCGCGCCGCCGAAATAGCCCAGCGGATGATTGATCGGCCACCAGCTCTCGTGCCAGGCGATCGTCGTGTGCAGCAGGGAGATGTCGCGCTTGCCGAGGCTCTTGTGGACGGCCAAGGCCAGATCGCGCACCAGCGGCTGTTCGTTCGCCGCGCGCAGCGCCAGCTCCCGCTTCGGACGCACTTCCTTCGGCCAGGCGTCCTTCTTGCCCGGGCCAACCGCCTTCAGCAGCGCTGCAACCGTCAGGTCCGTCTCGGCCGAGATGAACAGATCGACCGGCGGCAGCATCTGATGATCCATGCTCCAGCCGTTGTGGATGCGATGGTCGAGCGACACATGGACGATCTTGCCGCCCGGCGCACCACCTTCAACACACGACAGCAGGAAGCCGCCGAGATCGACCGCATCGAACGCCAGGATCAGATCCGCCTCGCGGATCATCGTCGCGATATGCTTCTCGGCCTGCACATGGGAACAGCCGGCGTGCAGCGGATGGTCCGTCGGGAAGGCGGCGCAAGATTTCAGATCGGTGATGACAGGCGCGCCCAGGCGTTCAGCCAAAGCGACGCGATTGTCCCACGCGGCCTGCGCACGCGACGTGCGACCATAGAAGATCACAGGCTTCTTGGCGCCATCGATCAACGCCTTGAGCTGCGCCACCAAGCCTTCGCCCGGCGCCACTTCTACCGGCGGTCCATAGCGCTTGAGATCGATCGGCGGCAGATCCTTCGCCAGCGGATCTTCCTGCAGGCCGACATCGAGATTGACATAGACGGGGCCCTTTGGCGTCGTCTCGGCAATCCAGTGGGCCCGCACGATGGACTCGCGCGCCGCTGTCGGCGAACCCGGCTGATCGTCCCACTTCACATAATTGCGGATGAGCGCGCCTTGGTCGCGGGAGGTATGGATCCATTCGATCCATGGACGGCGGCGGGCGGCATCGAGATAGCCGGTCGCGCCCATGATGAGGATGGGCATGCGATCGCACCAGGCGTTGAAGATCGCCATCGAGGCATGCATCAAGCCGACATTGGAGTGGACGGCGCAGGCCATCGCCTTGTCGGTCACCTTGGCCCAGCCCTGGGCAATGTGGACCGCGTGCTCCTCGTGCAGGCACAGCAGCATCTGCGGCTTGGTGTTGCCGAGATAGTTGACAATCGAATCGTGCAGGCCGCGATAGCTGGCACCAGGATTGAGCGCGATATAGGGAATATCGAGATCGCGGAGGGTTTCGGCGACCACGTCGCTGCCGAAGCTGGCCTTCGGCGCCAGCGGCCCCTTGGGATCCTCGATCCGCGTCACGTTATGGCCTGCGCCGGGGGGCATTTTATCGTCCACACTTTCCTCCCATCAATTATGCTGGGCGCCCGCAGGCGCGAAATCCGGTGCGGCATTCAGGCGATGCCGCACCAATAATCCATTGCAGCCTATTGTGCCTCGATCTTGGCAAGATCGATCAGCTTACGCCATTTTTCGATCTGCCCATCCCAATAGGCGTCGATTTTGTCGGGCGACAAGGTAAAGGGTACGGACGCGGCCGTTGCAAGGAATTTGGCCGTATCCGGTTCTTCCACGGCTTGCTGCATCCAACCGCGTAATTTATCGACGATCGGTTTCGGAGTCTTCGCAGGCGCGGCCAAGGCCATCCAGCCGGTCAGCTCATAGTCCTTCACGCCCGCTTCATCCATCGAGGGAATGTCAGGCGCAAAAGACATGCGCTGCGGCAAGGTTACGGCCAAAGCCCTGATCTGACCGCCCGCCACCTGTCCCATGCCGAAAGGCGCATCGATGAACATGAAATCAAGCACGCCATTGCCCAATTCGCGTGCACCATCCTGTGTCGTTTTATAGGGCACGTTCAGGGTTTCGAGCCCCACCATCGACTTGTAGAGCTCGCCCACCGCCATACCCGTGGAACTACCTGAGCCGTACTGAGCCTTGTCGCCCTTCTTCTTCAGCAAATCAGTCAGTTCGGCCACGGTCTTGGCCGGGCTCTTGGGATTGACCGCCAACAGGAAGCCATACTGGCTGCCTGGCGAGATCATCGTGAAATCCCGACGGGCATCGTAGTTCAGCTTTTTGTAGAGGAACATATTGGCCGAATAGACCGAGCTCGGCGCCCACATCAGCGTGTAGCCATCGGGCGTCGCGCGCGCGACTTCCTGAGCGGCGATATTGCCATTGGCGCCCGGTTTATTGAGGACAATGATCGTCTGCCCCGACAGCCGCTGCAATTTGGCCGCGAAAAAACGGCCTGGAATATCAACGCCGCCACCTGGCGGATAACCCATGACCAGCGAAATCGTCTTCGTCGGATAGTCTTGTGCCTGAGCCGGCACCACGACCATCGCCGCCAGACAGATTGCTACCGCACAACGGAATGCCATTCCCCATTTCCTCCAAATTTTTCCGGGCGGATTGCCCCCGCCTTTGCCGCCTTCTAGCGCAGGCAATGGGAATATGGCTATGGCCGGCCACAAATTTTCTTCGGCGGCGAAGGACGACCACGTGAAATATGTTGCACCCAAACGCGATCCGCTTCACAACCCGCATCGTTTCAGATGTAGTCTCGACGGCATCTCATCTTTAAAAATGACGCGCGGCCAGAGCCGCGGGCGGAGGAAACGATGACAATTCTGCAGAAGGCCGGGACCGCGGTCGATCTCGAACGATACAGTCTACGCCGGTTTCTCAAAGAGATCGAAGCGCTCGGCGAATTGGAAACCCATGACGAGCCGGTCGATCTCGCCGATCTCGCCAAACATTTCGAAGGGTCGCCGAAAGCGGTCTATTTCCGCAAGGCTGGCCCCGAGGGCGCCGAGCTGATCGGCAATGTCACCGCCAGCCGCGCCCGCATCGCCCGCGCCTTCAACACGACGCCCGACAAACTGCTGCATGAAATCCTGCGCCGGCTCGACAACCGGCCGCAGATGATCGAGGTCAGCCGCGCCGAGGCGCCGGTGCAACAGGTGGTCCTGACCGGCGACCAGGCCGATCTCACCAGCCTGCCGGCGCATCTGCAACACGGCCTCGACGGCGCCCCCTATATTTCCGCCGGCGTCGATATCGTGCGCGACCCCGCCACCGGCCTCACCAATGTCGGCATGCGCCGCCTGATGCTGCGTGGACGCCAGGAAGCCGGCGTCGATCTGCTGTCGCCGAGCGATCTCAAGGCGATCTATGAGGCCAGCGCCCGCCGCAATCAGAAACTGCCGATCGCCTTTGTCCTTGGTTCCCATCCGGTCGATCATGTCTCGGCCGTCATGCGCCTGCCGATCGACGAGGTCGGCATCATGGCCTCGCTGCGCGATGGCCCGATGCCTCTGGTCAAATGCGTCACCAACGATCTGATGGTGCCAGCCGACGCCGAAATGATCCTCGAGGGCTATATCGACGAACGCGGCCATGTGGAGCCGGAAGGCCCCTATGGCGAGTTCCTCGGCTATTACGGCGAACTGAAAATGAATCCGGTCTTCCATCTGACCGCGATCACCAAGCGCAGCGACGCTCTGTTCCAGACGTCGACCATCGGCGGCCGGACGATGGATTGCACCGATACCTCGCAGCTCAATGCGACTCGCGCCGAAGTAACCCTGTGGCGAGCGCTGCAGACAGCGGTGCGCGAGCCGGTGGACATCAATGTGCTGACCGCCTCCGGCGGCGGCCTGCATGTGCGCGTGTCGATCCGCCAGCGCGTGCCAGGCGAAGCGCGCAATGCCATTGCCGCAGTCTTCGGTTCGGTCTCCAATGCCAAACATGTCTGGGTCGTCGATCCCGATATCGACATTCGCTCCGATGGTCAGGTCGATTGGGCTATGGCGACCCGCTTTCAGGCGGATCGCGACCTGGTCGTCCAATCGGGCTTCCGCGCCATTCCGCTCGACCCCTCGCTGAGCGGCGCGCGGACCGGCGCCAAGGCGGGCTTCGACTGCACCCTGCCCTTCGCCCAGACGCTCGCCGGGCCGCCGCTGATTCCAGAACCGCCCCGTTATGGCGGCAAGCGGTTCGCCAGCGTCGAAGCCGCTATCGAGGATGGCCCGAAATTCTTCGAGGACCTGATGGCCGCCACCGGCAGCCGCGACGGCCGCGAGATCGTGCTCGTCCTGGAAAAGCTGCGCCTCGCCGGCAAGGTCGGCCGCGACAAGGAAGGCCGCTGGGTCCCCCGCAAGGCCTGAGTGCACAGGAACCGAACCGCCGGAACCGGTTTTGCCGCAATATTGACATTGCCCGGCGGTTCGTTACGCCCTTGAGTTGAGGGTCCCCAGAGCGGGGTGCGAAAGGAGCGACCGGCTTTTCGCAGCACGCCCGCTCTCACCACGAGAATCGGTCCATCGGAACAGGCGCATGCATATCCTGCGTATCGTCCTGCTCGTCATCGCTCTGGTCGCCAGCGCTTTCCTAAGCTGGCGATTCTTCGACGGCGCGCTGCATTACCAGGACGAGGCAAGTCGTATTGAAATGAAGCCGGAAGCGGACCGGCTTTCCGATGCGCAAGTGGCTGAAGAACGGACCGCGATCACCGGCCTGCTGGCGCAGACGCCTGAGTTCGCCTCCTATTTCGAGGCCATGCGCGCCGCCTATCCTTCCGATCACACGCGGATCCTCAATACTTTCGCCGAGCGCGCTGTCCGTGGCCACCGCACCGGCACGCCCGACTTTTATTTAACCGAGGCCACACGGGCCCTGCGTCACAGCCGCGGCATATTGGCGGCCAAGGCGTCGGACGCCGCCCTGCAAAACGTCTTCGATCGACAATTCGACGTGATCAGCGCCATGGAAGCAGCAGACCCGCAAACCTGCACCGACTTTCTACATGGCGGCGCGGCCTCCGGCTTTTTCGATTTCGCCCAGGCCAATCGCCCGCTGATGGCGAAACTGGCGCAAGCCAGCCTCGATGCCATGATCGATGGCCAAAAAAGCACCGACAAGCGCGAGGCGCCTGGCGACAGCGATTTCCGCACCCTGGAAGAGGCACTGCGCGCCCGTGGTCTTGGCACGCCGGAGATAGAATCGCTGCTCGACGCACGCACGCCCGACCCGCCGCTGCCCGATGCCGCCATGTGCCATGCCGGACGCGTCTATCTTGAGACTTTGCGCGACTTGCCAGAGGATCTCAGACTGCGCATCTATGCGCTGGCGATCGAATTACAGGCACGCAGCTGAAGCAAATTGCGCCTGGACAGAAGCGCGATTTTGCCTTGGATGTTTGACGCGCCTTTATGATGCTGGCCTCGGCCAACTGCAAAAGATTTAGGGGAGAAACGAAGTGATCGACAAAGACTATGTGATCACCATGGCCAAATACAATTCATGGCAGAACAAGAGCCTTTATGATGCGGCCGCGACCCTATCCGACGACGAACGGCGCAAGGCCCGTGGCGCTTTCTTCGGCTCCATCCACACCACATTCAATCATCTGCTCTGGGCCGATCGCACCTGGCTCGACCGCTTTCTCGGCGAGGGAGCCTTTCAGATGGGCCCCAAAGATGGCCTTGCCATGCACGAGAACTTCGACGAACTGACCGACATGCGCCGCGCCACCGATGCGAAAATCGAACGCTGGGCGGAGGCACTCGATCAAGGCTGGCTCAGCGGCGATCTGTCCTGGCATTCGGTGCTGCTGAAGAAAGACATCTCGATGTCGAAGCAACATCTGGTCGCCAATTTCTTCAATCACGAGACCCATCATCGCGGCCAGGTGCATGCCATGCTGACCATGGCCGGCGCTAAGCCGGAAGACACCGATCTCTTGCTGCTGCGGATCTAGTCTTCAATCAGGCCGCACTTCGTCGCAACGCAGCGGCCCGCGCCATTGGCCATAGCGCCAGGGCCGCTGCCAGGCGGCGCCATCAGGCAAAGTCTCTGGAACCGGATCATAACCCGCCGTGCCGCCTGGCCGGCAGCGGCAGATGCGCGCCAACCCCATCCAGCCACCAGGCCAGAAGCCATGTTTCTGGATGGCTTCGTCGGTGAACTCGGAACAGCTCGGCAAGTGCCGACAGTTGCGCCCAACCAATGACGACAGCGTGAGCTGATAGGTGCGGATCAGGACGTGAGCAGCTGGACGCAGCATGATCTGCTCCGCTTCAATCTCAACCCTGCACAGCAGCGACGGGCGTAGCGCCGGTTGACTGCGCCTCGATCGCATCAAGCGCCTTCACCACCGCATCGAACGTCAGCAGGGTCGAGGCATGGCGGGCCTTGTAGTCGCGCACCGGTTCCAGCACGGCGATGTCAGCCCATTTGCCGTCACGCGGCGGCTCGCCATTCTCTTTGAGCATCTTGCGCACGGTCTCGCGCAACGCCCGCAATTCCTGTGGCGTCGAGCCGATGATATTGCGCGCCATGATCGACGACGACGCCTGGCCGAGCGCACACGCCTTCACGTCATGGGCGAAGTTGGACACATGCCCATCGTCTAGATCGAGATCGATCGTCACTGTCGATCCACAGAGCTTGGAATGGGCAGTGGCACTGGCTTGGGGATGATCGAGACGCCCCTGACGGGGAATGTCAGCAGCCAGTTCCAGAATGCGCTTGTTGTAGACCTCATTGAGCATGGTCAGTGTGTCCGGATGACGCGCCCCGTCAAAAACAACGGAACGGCCATCGAAAAAAGGAGTTCAGGGTCTATATAATTGCGCGGACGCCCCTGTTTCAAGGCTTGAAGCACGGACCGGTGATGTAAAATACTGAAATACTTGTCGCTTCCTTCGTTGCCGCATAGAAAGGAACGAAACGAGCAAAAAGGCTAGTAGTCCCCATATGGCATCCTGACTAGGATGCCCCGTCAACTCACCTAGGAGGCACCATGGACGCCGTGGTTAAGACCTCGACCCGTCAGCCAATCGAGGAACGTCATACCTCACCGGCCGAAGCGTCGACCAAGCATACTCTGCGCCCCACACGCGAAGAGGCCGAAGAGGCCGTTCGAACGTTGCTGCGCTGGGTCGGCGAAAATCCAGGCCGCGAAGGCCTGATCGACACGCCCAAGCGCGTCGTCAAAGCCTATGAGGAATTCTTCCAAGGCTACAATCAAGATCCCGACGAGGTTCTCGACAAGGTCTTCGAAGAGGTCGATGGCTACGACGATATGGTGCTGGTGCGCGACATTCCGTTCTCGTCGCACTGCGAACACCACATGGTGCCCTTCATCGGCACCGCCCATGTCGCCTATTATCCCAATGGTGGCGTGGTCGGCCTGTCGAAACTGGCGCGCATCGTCGATGTCTTCGCGCGCCGTTTGCAGACGCAGGAGACGATGACGGCGCAGATCGCCGACGCGCTCGAACAATCGCTGAAGCCGTTCGGCGTCGCCGTGCTGGTCGATGCCGAGCATATGTGCATGTCGCTGCGCGGCGTGCGCAAGGCTGGATCATCGACCGTGACGAGCCGCTTCACCGGCCGCTTCCGCGATCCCGCTGAGCAGGCGCGTTTCTTCACCATGGTGCGTGGCGCACGCTGACGAACTGTTGAGAACCTGGGTGTTATCCCCGACAGCCGCACAGCGGCTGAGCGGGGATCCAGTGCAAGCGGTAGAATGCTGTTTAAGGCAAGGCATAAGATGATGTGCGGCGATCACACAACGCTTTACCACTAGCCCTGGATACCCGCTCACCCGCTACGCGGGTGTCGGGTATGACACCGTAAATGCGAAACGCGCCTTGCATTCACCGGCATCCATCAACGCCCCGGCAGAACCAGAACCTTGGTGCGGATCGGCAACATTGGCCGGCTCAGCAGAACCGTCGGCGTTGGCGAGACCTCGACGGGATATTGCTCGCGCGCCAGATCGAGAAACCGATTCAAGGTCGACTGACTGAAGAAGTGCATCGGGATGACAAGCTGCGGTGAGATCTGCTGCACCACTTTGAGCATCTGCGCCGGCGTCAATGTATAGCTGCCATCCACCGGCACCAGAGCCACATCGACCCGGCCGATCTGCTTGATGTGCTCGTCGGTCAATTCATGATGCAGATGACCGAGATGAGCGACGCAAATCTGCGAGGCCTCGAAGACGAAAATGGAATTGCCGGCGAAGTCGGTGCCGCCCTGCCAGTCGCGAATATTGGTGACGATGTTGCGAATGCGCATGTCGCCGATGGTCTCATCATGCGTGGCGGGCCCGCCCTCCGGCTTCCAGCCGCGCAAGACGTGGCGAATGCCGGGATCGGGACGATTGGTGTAGTGGGTCGAATGCGCCCGGTTCATGGTGACGACGTTCGGGATCAACGACGGCTTGACGTAATCGTTGTAGTCGGTGGCGACGGTGAGGCCAGCCGGCGTTTCCATGAGGAAGGTCGCGTGCCCGACAAAGGTCAGCGCCAACTCATCGCTGTTCACGACCGCTGGGGTGATCCGCGCCGCCCCTTGCGAGACGAGGCGCGGACAGCCTTCAGCCTGAGGCTCGCCCGGGGCTTGAGCCAGAGCCGTTGGCACTTGCACCAACCACAGCATCGCAAGCGCAACGGCACCCCACAGGCAGGTACGCCCCACAACCATTTCCATCCAGCCGTCCCCACATGCTAGAAGCCGCAACTTATTCAGAGGCCATCATGACCGACCACCCATCCAAACACGACATAGAAGAAGGCACAGCCTTCACACCGAAATTTGATCGCGATGGCCTCATCACCTGCGTCACCACAGAAGTGCACACGGGCGAAATCCTGATGGTCGCCTGGATGAATGCCGAGGCGCTGCGGCTGACCTTGGAGACCTCCATCGCCCATTACTGGTCGCGATCGCGCCAAAGCCTGTGGCGCAAGGGCGATACGTCAGGCCAAGTGCAAACCGTGGTTGAAATGCGCACCGATTGCGACCAGGACACGATCCTGCTGAAGGTCGAAGTCGCCGGCGATGGCCATGCCTGCCACACCGGCCGCCACTCCTGCTTCTACCGCAAGGTGCTGCCGGGCACCGACATGCGACTGGAATTCACGTAGTGAAACCATATGTGACGGGTTCAGCCGGTTCTTGACCGTCTCGTTAAATCTTTAGCCGAACTTTTGCCTTACGGTGACGGTCTGGCTATTGGGGCAAATTCCTTGGGGCAAGTCCCTTGGAGTGACTGAAACAGCGAAGTTCGTGTCATGCGCCTGTTCGGTTCCATAATCCCGATGAAGAATGCCGACGAGAGCGGCCCCCTCCCGGCAGCGCCACCTGTCGCACCCCGGCGTAAGATCGGCCTGGCGCTCGGTGCCGGCGGCGCCCGTGGCTGGTCGCATATCGGGGTATTACAAGAACTTGAGGCTAACGGCCTGCAACCGGATGTGATCGCTGGCGCCTCCATCGGCTCGGTCGCTGGCGGTTGCTGGGCCGGCGGGCGGCTGGCCGAATTGGAGGATTTTGCCCGGTCGTTGAATAAACGCCGGGTATTTAGCCTGCTCGACGTCTCCCTCTCCGGGGCCGGCCTGATCTCCGGCAATCGGCTGCGCTCCCGGCTCGACGCCGCCCTGGGCCAGGTGAAGATCGAGGACTTGCCGAAAAAATTTCTCGCCGTCGCCACCGAAATGGGCACCGGGCACGAAATCTGGCTGCAACGCGGCCCGCTGGTCGATGCCATGCGCGCGTCCTATGCCCTGCCCGGCATTTTCGAACCGGTTTCGATCGGCGGCCGCTGGCTGTTCGACGGCGCGCTGGTCAATCCGGTGCCGGTGACGGCCTGCCGGGCGCTCGGCGCCGATTTCGTCATCTCGGTCAATCTGATCGCCGACACCCGCCTGCGCCCGACCGTGGTCCGCGACGATATCTTCGTCGAAGATACCTCCGTCGAAACCGCGCCGACGCCGGCCCGTAAGCGCTATGGCCTGTTCCGCAGCCATTTCGATCGCAATGCCGCGGGCGCGCCGGGCCTGGCCACCGCCGTGGTCGATGCCTTCAACATCACCCAGGACCGCATCACCCGCGCCAGGCTTGCTGGCGACCCGCCGGACGCCACCATCGGCGCGAAACTCGGCCGCATCGGCTTTTTCGATTTTCACCGCGCCGACGAGATGATCGCGCTCGGCCGCGAAGCCGCCCGCAAGGCGATACCGGAAATCCGCGAGGAAATGGAACTGCGCGCGCCGGTGTGACGGCTTACGCTATGATCGCCGCCGCCGTGGCGCTCAGCACTGACAGAATGTCATGCGGCCGCAACTTGATCTGCAATCCGCGCTGGCCACCGTTGACGAAGACGAGGTCATGACCCAGCGCCTGCGCCTCCACGACGGTCTTCACCTTGCGCATCTGGCCGAATGGACTGATCCCGCCAACCTTGTAGCCGGTGAGGCGCTCCGCATCGGCGGGCTTCATCATCTGCCCCGATTTGCCGCCGACCGCCGCGGCCAGCTTCTTCATCGAAACTTCGTGATCGGACGGGAGGATGACGCAGACCGGCTGAGCGTCGATCTGTGCCATCAGCGTTTTCAGCACCTGATCGGCAGGCACACCCAATGCCTCCGCCGCCTGCAAGCCAATGCGGTCGGCGTTCGGATCATAGTCATAGGTGTGGAGCGTGAAGGCGATCCCGGCCTTGTCGAGCATCTGGGTCGCGCGCGTTGTTTTCGCCATGATGATTAGGTTCGATGGTTGTTCGACTAGGGGGCCCGTTCACCCTGCGGATAAAACCACGGATCAAACAGGCTGAAGAAGAAAAAGCCGGTGATGAAACCACCGATATGCGCTTCCCAGGCGATCCCGGTTTCCGTGATGCCAAATGGCACCGCCAACAGGCCGACGACCAGATTGATGGCGAACCAGATGGCGATGAACTGCAGAATGCGCAGGTTCTTCCAACTGTCGGCGAGCCGCACAGCCGGCACGCGCACGGCGTCCTCGGCTTGAATCGTAAATGTATCGGCTGGCCCCAACGCACCGCCAGGCTGGAAGATGAAACGGCAGGCAGCGCCCATCGCCGCTGAAACGCCGGCGGAAGCCCCGACCAGCGGAATGAATTGCACCGGATGCAAAACATAATAGGTGAGCGCACCAAGCGCCGTGCCAACCAGGAACAGCGCCAGGAACCGCGCCGGGCCGAGCCGCTGCGCCACCGGCGCGCCAAAGGCCACCAGCCACAGGCAGTTCATGCCCACATGCATCCAGTCGGCATGGAGGAAGCCATAGGTCACAAGCGTCCATGGTTGCAGACTGCCGTCACCCAAAAGATAGCGCGCCACGGCCAGCTGCGACCCATCCGTATCGGAGGCCAGGTCGGTCAAAGCTGTCGCCACCGCATCCGGATCGAAAGTGAAAGTCATGCGGCCGGCGACATAAGCGAAGGTGCGGAACACCCAGCCATCGTCATCGATCGTCAGCCCATAGACACGCACCGCGTGGATGGCGAGGAACACGACGACGAGAGCCAGCACGACGCCAGGAAGATTGAAAACTTTTTCACGCTGCACGTCGGTGGTCGCCCATTGGTCAAACTGCACTCTTCAGATAGCGCAGTGGCGCCGGAAAATCCCGCCGACAAACCGTAATGCCGTGAAAATGAACAAAAAGGGAGCCCCTGACGGGGCTCCCTGGTCTAGTCCACCGCCACCGGAGCCTGTGGCGGCTAACTTCCAATCTCGATTGCCGGATGGAGCACGGCAATCGCGGAAGCCCTTGAACTCAGAAATGCGTCGGAACGGCCACGTCGGCCGACAGGCAGAGTATGGGTCCGCCCCTCAGGAGCGACAACCGACAAACATTTTTAACCTTAATTTAAGCCCCGCCGCCGGCCCTGCCCGTTTACGATCAGCCACTTGGCCATCCGCTTGCCATCCACCTGGCCATCCCTGGCACGACCTTCGCTCCCCAGCCCTGAAGCAGGCGGCAAAAAGAGCCGGAACGTCTCAAATCCGGACAGACTGTCTCACTGGGGTACTTATGAAACAGACGGCGACGCGCGAGCTCTTCAGTTATTGGAATGAATTACGACAAGAGCGTGCCGCGCCTGGTCGGCTTGAGCTTGACCCTACGGCCATTCGTGGCGCGCTCCCGAGCACATTCATGCTGGAGGTCGACCCGCCCCGTTCCTACCCCTTGCGGATCGCCGGATCGCGGATCAGCGCGCTTTTTCGCCGCGAAGTGCTGGGCGAAACCTTCACCGGGCTCTGGCACCGGGATGATCAGCCGACCATCGAGCGCCTGCTGAGCACGGTTCTCGACGAAACCGTACCGGCCGTTATCGGCGTGACCGCGGCCCCTGCCCAGCGGGCGCTGGTCGAGCTGGAAATGCTCATTCTGCCCCTGCGCCACGAGGGGAAGACCCACGCCCGGCTCCTCGGCGCCCTCACGCCGACCGCCATTCCCTCCTGGCTTGGCCTGATTGGCGTCGAATCTCTACGGATCGCGACCTCCCGCTTCATCGTCGATGAAACCACGCCGCCGATCGCCACGGGCATGGGCAACCCCAGCCCGCCCATCGCCCAAGCTTATCAAACGCGCCGTCATGGCCATCTGCTTGTCCTCGAAGGCGGCCGTTAAGATTCAATTGAATCGGGATCGAAAGCGAAAAATTAACGCCGACATAGAAATAACAGAGCTGCCCGAATCCGTTTGACGGGGTCGAAACTGTTTCGGCCTTAGGCTGACGGGGTTCACAAAAAGGTAGCCCCATCATGTCGTGGTCCAAAGCCACGCTGCAAAGAGTCGCCCGAGCCGATGAGTTCCAGGATCGCCGCCGCCACCAGCGGGTCAAGGTGAGTATCCAGGGGCGCTATATGCTCGCCGATCATCAGGAATACCCCTGCCAGACCCTCGACATGTCGCCAGGGGGTGTCGCTTTGCTTGCCCCGGTCTCAGGACCGATCGGTTCGCGGGTCGTCATCTATCTCGATCACATCGGCCGGTTGGAAGGCCAGCTCGTGCGCAACATCGAGAACGGCTTCGCCGCTCAGCTGCGCGTCTCGCCGCGCAAACGCGACAAGCTCGCCGACCAACTCACCTGGATGGCCAACCGCCATCTGCTCGGTTTGCCTGAAGACCGCCGCCACGAGCGCATCGAACCGGTCACCAAGCGCGCCCTGCTGAAATTGCCCGATGGCACGGAGACCATCGTCCGCTTGATCGACGTGTCGATTTCCGGCGCCGCGCTCGAAACCGCCCTGCGCCCAGCCCTCGGGACCCATGTCACCGTGGGACGCACGGAGGGCGTGATCGTCCGTCATTTCGCCGAAGGCATCGCCATCGAATTCCTCAAGGAACTGCCGATCGAACGTTTCGATCCAGGCATTCGGTTATAACCCCGGCTGATCAGATCAGCCGGCAACGAAAAACGGCGGCCGATCGGCCGCCGTTTCTGTTTTCGTATCCGCCAGATTATTTCGCCGGACGGGTCGGATCCTTCACATTCGGGATCGTCGCGATTTCCACATTGTAGAGTTCGCCGTCGGCCGCCTTCTCTGTGCGCCGCACATAGATGTTCTGGATCAGATCGCGCGTCTCGCCATCGAGCTTCACCGGGCCACGCGGGCTCTCGAACTCAAGGCCGACCATCGCCTTCACCAACGCATCGCCATCGCCCTTGCCGCCGGTCTTCTTCAGCGCTTCGTAGATCATGTGCATGCCGTCATAGCCGGTGACCGCGACGAAATTCGGCCGGCGATTGTAGGCTTTCTTATAGGCTTCGACGAAAGCCTTGTTGGCGGCACTGTCATGGGCCGCCGAATAGTTGTGTGCCGAAATGGTGCCCAGCGCGATATCGCCAGCAGCGTTGACGATGTCGTCCTCGACGATCGAGCCTTCCGTATAGACCTTGATGCCGGACTGAGCGAGGCCGCGCTCCGACGCCTGCTTCATGAAGGCCGTGCCAACGCCGCCTGACGGCACGAAGACGAACAGCGCATCGGGCTTCAGATCGATGATCTTTTGCAGGAAGGGCGAGAATTCAGGATTGGCCAGCGGCACACGCAGTTTCGCCAACACCTGGCCACCGCGCTTTTCGAAGCCTTGCGTGATCAGCGTCTCGTAATCCTGGCCCGGACCATAATCCGACACCAGGGTCACGATCGACTTGGCGCCTTGCTGCTGGATCCATTCGCCGAACGGCACGCCAACCTGCGCCACCGACAACATCGAGCGCACGATATAGGGCGAACGATCGGGAATGATCGAGGTCGCGCCAAGCATGACGACCATCGGCGTCTTGCTCTGCGTCGCGATCGGCGCGGTGGCGAGAGCGCCCGGCGTCAATGTGAAGCCGGCGAGGAAATTCACTTTGTCGTTGACGACAAGTTCCTGCGCCAAGCGGCGCGTCGTATCGGCGACACCGGTGTCATCCTTGACGATCAACTCGATCTTGCGGCCAGCGACCGTGTCGCCGTGCAATTGCATATAGAGCCGCACGCCAGCTTCCATCTGCCGGCCAACGGCAGCGAACGGACCCGTCTGCGACGAGATCATGCCGATCTTGATCGGCGGCTCACCCTGCGCCTGAGCCTGCGGCCCGGCAAATACCAGCGCTGCCGTAGCGGCGGCCAACACAACTCCCCACTTCATTTATTCGCCCTCGTCGTTTCCAATAGAAAGGCACTATGCCATGGCGCACCCCTAGAGCCAACGTGCACCGATGTCTCGGTCTATTTCGACGAAGACCACGGCCATGGCGTAGACTGGTGCCCATGCGCGTCCGATTCGCCATGATTACCCTTGTCTGTTTGGCCGCTCTATCGTGGGCAGGATACCTCATCCTGGCTTCACACTTCGGACAGAGCACGCCACGCATGGTCGAGGTCTCGCTCGGACAATCGCGGTTGCGCCTCGAGCCCGCCTATATCCGCCACGTTGAAGACAAGGGCGGCGGACCGATGAACGAACTGGCGCTTGCGGCGCGTTTCGACAGCTTCCGGCCCGCTCCGCCAACCGCACCATTGCAGCCCGACATGATCCAGGCGGACGGAGACATTCTCATTCTGCTGCTGCGTCCAGCCGATCCCGCCCTCGACCCGGCCGATCGCACCGCCAAGCTCTATGCCCGCTTTCTCGAGCGCGACACCTGGGGCCATCCCGGCGGTCTGGTCATGCGCCGCTTCGCCACCAAGAGTCCCTATGCAGACGAGGAACTTTATATCGCCCAACCGGACGGCCGCCGCTTCGCCGCCCGCTGCATGCGCCCGCAGCAGGCCCATGACGGACTGCCCGACACCTGTATCGCCGATCTGCGGATCGACGCGATCGACGTCAACATTCGCTTCTCGCCCGATCTGCTGACCGATTGGGAGAAGATCGTTCAAGGGGTACAGGGCCTGGTGCTCAGCATGACGCGCTGAATGCCGACACAGTCGTCGCTCGACAATTTTTCGCCGCGCCACCATGCGAAGTCATGACCATGATCGCCGCCAATATTCCCGTACCTCTCCTGCCTTTGCCCCATCTGGGCGCCATGCTGCGCCGCTGGCGCCGCCTGCATCGCGTCAAGCAGGCGGACCTGGCCGAACGCCTCGGGGTCGTCCAAAGCACCATTTCGCGCTGGGAAGCCGGCACGCAGCAGATCGAGGCTGTGGAATGCGCCCGCATCGAGGCGCTGCTCGGTGCCCGGCTCGACACGGCGGCGGATCAGATGCTGGCGACCTTGGTGAATGAAAATCCACGCCAAATGCACTTAGTCTGCGATCTGACGCACCGCCTGCTCGCCTGTTCGGCAAGCCGGAGCCAACAATTTCAGTTGGCCGCGACCGAGCTGATCGGCCGCTCGCTGTGGCCCTATGCGACGGAACAGGTTGTCGCGGCCGAAACAGCGCTGGCCAACAGCGACTGGCGCGAGAGCCCGCTGGCGATGCCGATCGAATTTCACACCGGCGACAATGGCTCGGCTGTCGTGCCGATCCGCCCGAGCCTATGCCGCTGGACGCGCCTGGTCCTGTCCGATGGCACCGCCACCCGGCTCGTGGAAACGCTAGCAGCCTAACCGAGCGTATCGATCCAACCAGGCAGTTCGGCAAGGCGCGTCAATTGCCGGAAGCGCTGATGCTCGCCAGGCCCAGCCGCGCGTTCATGGTGCCACACCAGCGCATGCGGAATGAAGGCAGCCCAGGCGCCGGCCTCAAGCGCCGGCAAGATGTCGGAGCGCATGGAATCGCCAGCCATGATCACGCGGTGCGGCGCCACATCATAGCGCGCGAACAGACGCCGGAATGTCTCGGCTGTCTTGTCGCTGACGATTTCGATGCCGCTGAACCGATCGCCCAAGCCAGAAGCGGCGAGCTTGGTTTCCTGATGCAAGAGATCGCCCTTCGTCACCAGGACGAGGCGGCCACGCTCCGCCAATGCATCCAGCGTGTTCTCGATATCGTCGAACAACTCAACCGGATGCGCCAGCAGCGCACGGCCCGCTTCCAGAATCTCCATCACGACCTTGGCCGGCAGATCTTCGCCGCCCAATTCCAAGGCCATCTCGATCATCGACAGGGTAAAGCCCTTGGCGCCATAGCCATAGAGCTTGAGATTGCGCGCTTCGCAGCTATTGAGCTTTTCGCGGGCGACATTGGCTTCGGCGAAGGGGCGCAACAGCGCCAGCAGCGCCGCTTCGGTCGCATCGAAGTGGCGCATATTGTGCCAAAGCGTATCGTCGGCATCGAGACAGATCAGATCAACGGACATGGCGCGGTTCTATCATCCGCTCCCTGCATCAAGCCACGCATAGTTTATGCGCGGCGAAAGGCGTCGTCAGAAATCCTCAAGATCGAAATCGAGAATGGCCATCTGCAAGGTGAAGGACGAACCACGGGGATCGTCGGCGGAGATGACGCCGAGAAAATCATCGCCGGAATTCAGTTCGACGGAATCGGTCTTGCGGCCACGCGCGACGATCTTCAGCTTTTCGTTCTCGAACAGCCGGCGCAGATAGTCCTGCAGCACTTCACGGCCGACGGGAATGCGCAATTCCAGCGCGAAGGAACGGTCGCCGTCTTCGTCATCGACGGTGATCTCGGCAATCTTGCGTTCGCCGAGATGGACGGCCGAAGCATCCGTGTTCTTCGGATCGACGGTGACGCGAATCTCTTCATTGCCGAAAGCGTGCCGCAGAAAGGCCTGCAATTGGCGTATTTCGGTCTTTTCCACGCGGTACTCTCCAGCTGCCGTCCTATCGGCGCCCGCATTGCCAGAAAAGGCAGCGGGGGGCAAGACACTGGCGCGAGACGCGATGGGAAAAACGCCAAACCGCGCGCTACGACGGATCGACCGCCAGGGTGCTAGCCCTCTGCTTTCTCGGCGAGAATCTGGTCCATCGTGCGCGCCGGCTCGGCGCAGCCGGCCTCGCCCACCACCCGTGCCGGAACCCCGGCCACGGTCTTTTTCGGCGGCACCGGATGCAGCACGACCGAACCCGCCGCGATGCGCGAGCAATGGCCGATCTCGATATTGCCGAGGATCTTGGCGCCCGCACCGATGAGCACGCCATGGCGAATTTTCGGATGCCGGTCGCCGCTTTCCTTGCCCGTGCCGCCCAGCGTCACGTCCTGCAGCATCGACACATTGTCTTCGACAACAGCGGTCATGCCGACCACGAGGCCCGTCGCATGATCAAGGAATATGCCCTTGCCGATCTCAGCCGCCGGATGAATGTCTGTCTGGAAGACTTCCGAGGCGCGGCTTTGCAGGAACAGTGCGAAGTCCCGGCGGTCGGCCTTCCACAGTGCGTGCCCCAGCCGATACGCCTGGATCGCATGGAAGCCCTTGAAAAACAGCAGCGGTTCGATCAACCGCATGCAAGCCGGATCGCGATCGAACACCGCCATGATATCGGCCTGGAAGGCCTCGGCGATGGAGGGATCATGCGCCACCACCTCGGTATAGGTTTGGCGCAGGATATCGCGCGGCACTTTCTGGCTTTCCAGACGTTCACTGACGCGCTGGATCACCGCGCTGGCCAGAGTGCTATGATTGAGGACGTTGGCGAGCACCAGGTTGGAAAGCTCGGGTGACTTGCGCACCATTTCCTCGGCCTCTGCGCGTAGCCGCGCGAGCAGCGGATCCGTATCGGCAAAGCCGATGATCTTGGCTGAGGACTGCATCGTCATTCCATTCTCCACCACGCGACCGAAGCGTCGGGGTTTCTACCCCAGCGACCTTGCGTCCGTCCATTTATACCACGAATATGATGACGTGGTCATGGACCGACAAGGCCAGCCCTTGTCCGGTTTGCTAGACTTCGGTTAACGCACGGAAAGTGTGGCGATTTCCACGGCAGAGGGAGGATGCATGCTGGGCAGCCCGACGAAAATCCGCACCACCCATGTCGGCAGCCTGCCGGCCCTTGTCGCCCTCGACGAAAACGCCGCCGACTATGCGCAGAAACTGCCCGCTGCGGTCGAGGCCGTGGTGCGCAAGCAGCGCGAAATCGGCATCGATATCGTCAACGAGGGCGAATACACCAAGGGTGGCGATTGGCTGTCCTTCGTCGAAAGCCGCTTCTCCGGCTTCGAGGCTCGGCCGGCGCCAGCAGGTGAGAAACCGTTGCTCGCCCAGGGCAAGGACCGCGAGGATTTCGCCGCCTTCTACCAATACGCCAGCGAGCGCGGCACGCTGTTCTATACGCCCGGCGGGCAGATCAAGCAGGCTCGGCCGATCTGGGTCTGCAACGGTCCGATCGCCTATACCGGCCAAGAAGAGTTGCAGCGTGAGATCGCGCTGATGCAGCAGGCGGCCGGCGGTACCGAAGCCTTTCTCACCTCGACCGCCCCAGCGAGCCTGGAGGTCTATCGCCGCAACGAGCATTACGGCAGCGAGGAAGCCTATCTTTATGCGCTCGCCGATGCGCTGGCGGTGGAATATCGGGCGATCGCCGAGTCAGGCCTTATTCTTCAGGTCGACGACGCCTGGCTGCCAGCGCTGTGGGATCGCATCGGCATCGGCATGGGCCTTACGGCGTTTCGTAGCCGCTGCATGCGGCGGATCGAGGCGCTCAACCATGCGCTGAAAGGCATTCCGGAAGATCGCGTCCGCTATCATCTGTGCTGGGGCAGCTGGCACGGGCCTCATGCCTACGATCTCGAATTGAAGGAGATCGTCGACATCATGCTCAATGTGAAAGCCCAGGCCTATCTGATCGAAGGCGCCAATGCCCGGCACGAGCATGAATGGAAAGTGTGGGAGACGGTGAAGCTGCCGAAGAACAAAATTCTGATGCCCGGCGTCATCACCCATTCAACCGACGTGATCGAACATCCCGAACTCGTCGCCCAGCGCATCACGCGCTATGCGCATGCGGTCGGCAAGCAGAACGTCGTCGCCGGCGCCGATTGCGGCTTCGGTGGCCGCTCGCATCCGCAGATCGCCTGGGCCAAGCTGAAGGCCCTCACCGACGGTGCGGCGCTGGCGAGCAAGGAATTGTACTGAGTTTGGCTTAAGCCAAAAACGCCAACACGCCCTGCTTATAAGTCTTATCGCCGACCGCCAGATTGTGGTCGCGATCGGGGATGGCGAGCGACTGACCCTGCGGCAGCATGCGCGCCAGTGCCGGACCATCGCCCGAGACATCATCCTTGGTGCCGACAGCCACGAGCACCGGACAGGTGATCTCCGCCATGTCCTGTTCGCTCATGCTCTGGCGCGTGCCACGCATGCAGGCGGCGAGCGCGCGCAGATCGCTCTTCGTCGCTTCGGCGAAGCGCCGGAACATCTTCTGCATCGGATCGGTCAGGCCCTCGCCCGTGGGCGCTTCCAATGCATCGGCGACGCCCTGCGGCAGCGCGCCGCCTTGCACCAGATTGAGGCCAAGGCCGCCGAACACCGCCCGGCTCACCCGTTCGGGATGATCATGCGCCAGATGCGCGGTGATGCGCGCGCCCATCGAATAGCCCATGACATCGGCCTGCGGCAGGCCAAGGTGATCCATCAGGTTGACGACGTCGCCGGCCATCATCGCCCGGCTGTAGGCGGCCGGATCATAAAGCTTCTCACTTTCGCCATGGCCGCGATTGTCGAGCGCGATCACCCGCCGTCCGTCCTGGGTGAGCGTCTTGACCCACTGTGGAAAAACCCAGTTGACCGCGTGGTTCGAGGCAAAGCCATGCACCAGGACGATGGGCTGATTCCGGTCGTTGCCGGCGGCGGGAACGTCGATATAGGCAATACGCACGCCATTGGACGAAAAAAACTGCATGAAGCCCATCTCCAGCGGGGTTCCCCCCGTCCTGTTGCGGCCGAAAGCCCTCTACCCAAGGGGGCCATCCTTCTCTAAGGTGCAACGCAATATCCGAGGATCGAGGAATTTTCCATGGCCGACCACGCCACCCCCCATTTTCACAACCAGCCGGGCGTTCCGGCGGTGCGCGTCGGCGCCAAGGAATTCATGTGCATCGGCGCCCTGCCGCCCTTCGACCATCCCCATATTTTCATCGATATGGGCGGCGATCAGGAGTCGATCTGCCCCTATTGCTCGACCCGCTACATCTACGAACCCGCCCTGCACGGCCATTCCGACCCGGCCGAATGCGAAGTGAAGGCCCGCGCCGCCTGACCAAGCCCAAGTCATTGGTCGAGCATTTTGCCGAGCATTTTCAAGCGAAGTGGGTATCGGTTCGCGCGAAAAATGCGTCAAAATAGGAAATGAGGGCACGATTCCGATTCTAGCGGGGCCGGAACAGCTCTCAAGGGCTGGATGTTTCCAGGGCTGGATGTTCCCTTGAGCGAGAAAACCCACGCGATCATCGCCGGTGCCGGCATCGGTGGTTTGACCGCCGCGCTGGCTCTGTCGCGCGCGGGATTTCGCGTCAGCGTGCTGGAACGCGCCGCCATGCTCGACGAGGTCGGCGCCGGCCTGCAGCTCTCCGCCAATGCCACCAGCATCCTGCGCGACCTCGGCCTGCTCGAGCGGCTGCATCGCGTCGCCCTGACCCCGGAAGCCCTCCACGTCCGTCGCGCCTCCGATGGCACGCAGCTGATGCGCATGCCCTTCGGCGCCCTGGCTGAAACCCGCTGGGGCGCACCGCATCTGGTCGTCCATCGCGCCGATCTGCAGCGCCTGCTGCTTGAGGAAGCGGCGCGCTCGCCCGACATTAGCGTCGAGACCAATACCGAGGTTCTCGGCTTCACCACCCTGACCGGCGGCATCCAGGTGGGCGCCACCCGCAACGGCGAGCAGGTGCGCTATGACGGCCATCTGCTGATCGGCGCCGACGGCCTGCGCTCCACCGTGCGCGAGCGGCTCGGCCTCGGCCTCAGCGACCGCCCGGTCTATTCCGGCCGCTCGGCTTGGCGGGCCCTGCTGCCGGCCCAGAACGCCCCCGCCTTCGCGCTGATGCTCGCCTCCAATCTCTGGCTCGGCCCACGCGCGCATCTCGTCCACTATCCGCTGCGGGGCGGCGACGTGGTCAATATCGTCGCCATCGTCGAGGACCGCTGGCGCGGCGACGACGATCGACAATTCTGGCAGACCGAGGGCGACGCGCAGTTCGTCCGCGCCCGCTTCGCCAATTGGCATGCCGATGCGCAGGAGCTGATTGGCGCGGTGAAGGAATGGCGCCGCTGGCCGCTGTTCGACCGCAACACCGTCGATCGTTGGGCGCTGGAACGGGCCGTGCTGCTCGGGGATGCCGCGCATCCCGTCCTGCCCTTCCTCGCCCAGGGCGCAGCGCTTGCCATCGAGGACGCGGCCGAAATTGGCCTTGCGGCCAGCCGGCATGGCAGCAACATCGCCGCCCTCATCCGTGCCTATCAGGCACGCCGCATTCGCCGCGCCTCCGATGTCGTTCTCGCCTCGCGGCGGCAAGGCTCGATCTATCACCTGTCGAACCCGCTCGCTTTGGCCCGCGACATGGTCATGCGCCGCCTCAGTGTCGATGCCGCCATGGCGCGCATGGACTGGCTCTACGGCTATCGCGCCTAGAACTCGGTTCTGACCCAGCTCTGGCAGGGAAAACTTCCCGGGAAATGCCCTTGCATGGGGTTGTTCCTCAGAATCGCGCGACACCCCCTCCCCAGATGCGATCAGGAGGGAGGCGACTTGCTGCCAACGTGCTGCCAGACAGCCCCGCTTCGATGTCCGTGTCGCATGATCCAAGAGCCCTCCTCCCGCTACGGCTGCGATGCCCGCCGCAATAAAACCGGGCTCGAAAATACGGAGGGAGGGCGGCGGAATTATGTTCTTGTTTTGTTCTTTCTCGCATCTGTGCCGCCGTCTCAGTGTCATTCCCGACGCGCCGCAGGCGCGAGCGGGAAGCCAGGGGCGCGTGGTAAAGCGTTGCATCATCGCAGCGATCGGCGTTCTACCGCTTGCTCTGGATCCCCGCTCAGCCGCTGCGCGGCCGTCGGGGATGACACCGAGGTTCTTCAACAACCAAGGGCACGTGCCAGCGCATCAGAAAATGCCTGCGGCGCAAGCCTATTTGCGCCCATGACTCTGCACCTTGAACCGTCATTGCGAGCGAAGCGAAGCAATCCAAGAGCCAAGATGTAGAGCCATAGCGTCAATAGACCAGCGCCACAGGCATTATTGACGTTTCAGCACGCGCCTCTGGATTGCTTCGTCGCTGCGCTTCTCGCAATGACGGGTGCAGCCAGCAGAGACACCCATAAACAAAACCCCGGCTCCAATCGGAACCGGGGCTTTCATTTGCCGTTGTGCGCGACCTTAGGCGGCGACCTCAGCGCGCACCTTGATGTGCGAACCGGCGAAGTGCGGCGCCACGTCGCTCATGAACTGATCCATCTGTTCGACAACCATCGAATGCGGTTTGCCACCGCAGTTGAAGTACAAGATGACCTCTTCCATGCCCGCCGCTTCGACGCGCTTCAGCGAGTCGGTGATCTTCTGCGCCGAACCGAGCAGGATCGATTTCTCGCCGAGATCGCCGGCGTTCACGTCCTTCAGCAAGTCGACGATCTTGTTCATGTACATCATCGACGGCGGCGACTTCGACGGGTCCTGCGTAATGGCCGGCGTCACCGCGCGGCGGAAATACGCCATCTGGCGCGCGCGGCCATATTCCTCATCCTTGCCTTCGCCGATGTGGATGAAATAGCTGCACATCGCCTTGCCCGGCTTGTTGTTGTGCTTCTCGCATTCCTCGCGATAGGCGCGCGTGGCCGTTGCCAGATCGCCGAAGGTCAGCGCGGCGGCGAAGGGCGCGAAGATGATGTCCATGCCCTTGCGGCCAGCGATCTCCATGCTCGCCTTCGAGAAACAGGCCATGAAGAACGGCACATGCTTTTGCAGCGGCCGCGGCGTGATCGCCATGTCGTCGATCGTATAGAACTGGCCCTTATGCGACCACTTGCCGTTGGTCTCCCAGGCCTTCTTGATGATGTCGATGCCCTCTTCCATGCGCTCAAGCGAGGTCATGTAATCGGCGCCGAAGGGCTCGTATTCCTTGCGATCGTAACCACGACCGACGGCGAAATCGACACGGCCGCCCGAGAGCAGATCCAGCGTCGCCCATTCTTCGGCCACGCGCAGCGGATGATGCATCGGCAACACCGCGACGGCCGGCGCCATGCGAATGCGCTTGGTCTGCGCGACGATCGAGGCCAGCACCATGTGCGGGCAGGAGTTGACGCCAAGCGAGTCGAAATGATGCTCGCCGATCCAGGCCGAATGCATGCCGAGCTTTTCGGCATGCAGCGCCTGCTCGCGGATCTCCAGAATGAAATCTTCCGGCGTCCGCGTGATGTCCTCGTAATTGTTGTCGCTCAGAGTGAAGTAGCCGAATTCCATGAAACCCTCCTTCGCAAGATATCCGTGGCTTTTGTTCTTCGGCGGCCTGGAAAGCCTTGCGCTTTTCGTTGCAGGCCGACGTCTCGTGTTCGTGAGTGCTTGGTAAATTGGAGAACCGTCTCGTTGCCTGATCGTCGACAGGGATGACACGTCACTTGAGTGCATCACGCCATCGACACGAGCCGCTTTGGCCGTCGTTCAAAGGTGTCGGCCGCTCTCCCTCCGTTTCCACCAGCACAACACAATATGTGCATTTGCACGCATCTTGCCGCAAAGCGGGACAGGACGCAAGCCGGAATCATGGGGTCATGGGGTGAAAACTGTGCTGCGGCGCAGCAAGCGCGATCTTAAAGCCGATCCATATTGGCGAAGACCCGCTTCAGCATGTCCTTGAAGGCCGCCACTTCCGCTTCCGAAAAGCCGTCCAGCGCAATGGTTTCATAGCGCGACGCCAATGGCAGCATGCGCTCGGTCACCTGTTCGCCGTGGGACGTCAGATCGATCTGCACTTCCCGGCCATCGTCTTCCGAGCGCCCGCGCGCGACCAGTGCGCTTTCTTCCATGCGCGAAACCAGACGCGACAAAGTTGTCCGGTCGATGGTCGTGGAGTCGGCCAGTTCCGACATGCGTTGCGGCCGCCGCGTCGACAGAGCCGCCAGCACGCGCCATTCCTGCAGCGTCGCGCCCAGGGGCTTGGATTCACGTCCCCACGCAAGTGCCAACCGCGCGCCAGCGCGATTGAGCAGGTAGGGAAAATAATTGGCAAAATCGAACATGAACAAATAACCGGCAGGTAGCGCCGGTTAGAGCCGCAGCTTCGCCCTGTCAAGCTGACAATTCGGCATTCAGCCGTGAAGTCAACTGGATCGGCCACCCGAGCTATCAATCACCGCCCGCATCGTCGCGATAAAGATATCCATGTGTTCGGTCACAGCCTGCACACCCGCCCCGCCATCACCATCACGAATGGCCGCGATCATCACGTGATAAAGGGCATTGGACTTTTTGAGATTCCCACGCATCTCCTTCGATAAGGTTTCAAAGTCCAACCCGGCCAGACCAATGAACGGCAGCGACATGGTGCGCATCAATATGCTGGTCACCAAAGTGCTGTCGGCCAATTGCACGATCAGCTTGCGAAACTCGCTGTCGAGCTCCGCGAGCAACTCAAGCTTTTCCGCACTGTCGATATCGGGATGACACGTATCATCCATCGCCTGAGCAAGCCGTTCGAGTTCGGCGATATCCGAAGCGCGCGCGCCGCGCTCGACCGCCAGCCGGATAACCAGCCTCTCCATCGCACCACGCAATCTGATCATGTCGATCACATCACGCAGCGTGAACTCACGAACGAAATAACCACCGCCCGAATTGCGCACGACCCAATTTTCGGCTTCGAGACTCTTGAGCGCCGAACGCATCGGCGTACGTGAAAGACCTAGAGATTGCGCAACAGCATTTTCAGGAATTCTGCTGCCTGGTTGTAACGAGCCATCACCTATTAGTCGCTTGAGACCGGCAATGGCCCGCTGCTCTCGGTTTTCGGCTAAATCCGCATCACCTTCTAATTTTTTCACCAACTTCATCGGACAATTCCATCGTTATAAAAAAGGCATAGAAAATCACGCCATCCGGCAATCCACCCAAACGAGCACTGACAACAAAAGACGTCCTAATGCTGGCAAAGCACGTCCGTCCCCAGCCTTAGTGAAGCAAAGGACGAAAGTCGCATAAGCGAACAGTAAGGTTTCATCAACAAATAGGGGATTAAATACAACGGTATACCAAGGCATATCGAAATATGCCGGTTATAATGCAGCAGGGCGTGCGACGGATCATGGCAACAGCCAAGCCTGTTCATTTCATCAATGACACCCGCGCCGTCAGCGCCATGGAGTTCGCTTTGGTGGCGCCGCTCCTGCTGTTCTTATTGCTGGGAATAGCCTGTTTTGGCTACATTTTAGGCGTTCATCATGAGCTTCAGCAGATCGCGTCTGAAGCCGCCCGCGCCTCGGTCGCGGGCACCACGGCAACCCAGCGCGATAGCTTGGCCAGAAGCTATATCACGACCAATGCCAGCGACTATCTGCTCATCAATAGTGCAAAAATGGCGGTGACCACGACGAGCGCCACGACCCCTATTGCCATGTTCCAGGTAGCCGTCTCCTACGACCTGACGGGAAGCCTGCCCTATCTGCTCGGCAATCTTTTGCCCCTGCCCAGTCCTCAAATCCAACGCACGGCCACCATTCAACAGGGGAATTACTGATGCCCCATTGGAAGCTCAAAGCCACAGCCTTCCTCCGTGACCGACGCGGCGCCACCATGATCCTCATGAGCGTCGCCATCGCCGCCCTCATGGGCTTTATGGCGCTTGGCATCGATCTCGGCTCAGTGTTCTTTCAGAACCGCCGACAACAGACCTCCAACGATCTTGCCGCGCTAGCCGCCGCCAGCGATCTGACACGCGCCAACAATGCCGCCCGCGCCACACTGACCAGAAACCAGACCGCGAGCACAGCCAATATCGTGGTCGAGACCGGCGTCTATACTCCCAATGCCGCCCTTACGCCGGCAGCGCGTTTCGTGCCCGGCACATCCAACACCAACGCGGCGCGCGTCACGGTGCAGACACAGCAACCGATCTACTTTGGTCGCATTCTATCGATGCTCAACCAAAACTCGTTCACCAACAGCGCCAACGTCAATGTCAAAACCTCCGCCGTGGCGGCGACCAACGCCCAGGCGTCCTTCGCCGTCGGCTCACGCCTGCTGAGCCTCAACGGCGGCGTCGTCAATGCCGTTCTCGGCAATCTCCTCGGCGGCAGTCTCTCGCTGACGGTGATGGACTATCAGAACCTCGCCAACGTCAAACTCAATCTGTTCGGCTTCATGGACGCGCTGGCGACGCGCCTCAATCTAACCGCGGCCACCTATGCACAAATCCTATCAGGCAGCGTCTACACCGCCGACGTCCTGCAAGCGGTGCTGGCGACGGCACGCGCCGATACATCCAACAGCAGCTCGGTGATTGCGGCTCTACAGCAAATCGCCACGGCCAAACAGGGCTCGACCGATCGCATGAGCCTGGCCTCCCTATTATCCGTCGGCGTGTATGGAGCAAGGCAGCCCGGGCAAGGCTCGCCCTTAAACGCCACCATTTCCGCCCTCAATCTGGTTTCCACAATCGCGCAGATCTCCGGCGGCGCCAATCAAGCGGCTGTTGCATTGTCCCTGGGGCTCCCTGGCATTGCCTCGGTCAACCTCGCGCTCACCATCGGCGAACGCCCCGTTGGCACAAGCGCCGTCACGGTCGGCGCGGTCGGCTCCACGGCCTATACGGCGCAAACACGTCTGTTGCTGCAGGTGAGCCTCGTGGGCTCCGGCAAAGCCTCGCTGATCAACGTTCCCATCTATGTCGAGGTGGCCAACGCCTACGCCCGCCTGACCGCCTTGAGCTGCTCGCCGTCCAATCTCAGCTCCTCCAGTGTCACCTTGGGCGTCAAGCCCGGCATCATCGATGCCTGGATCGGCAATGTCACCCCTGCCGCCATGACCAATTTCTCCTCGCCGCCGACGTTTGGACCCGCCACCTTGGTCAACGCGCTCGGCGTCATCACCGTCAAGGGCAGCGCTCATGTCGGCATGGGCAACATGACCGAAACGCCCCTGACGTTCAGCTATGCCGACATCACCGCCGGCACGGTCAAATCGACCTCGACGACGAGCTTCGTCACGCCTTTGCTGACGAGCCTGATCGGCGATCTGGACATGCAGGCCACAGCGCTCGGCGGCTTGCTGAATCTTGATTTCCTCTTTCTCGGCGGCCTGCTGGGAACGCAAAATCTGATCACCAATACGTTGACGGCCGCAACGGGCGCGCTCGACACGGTTCTCAGCAGCGTGCTGACGGCGCTCGGCATCAATATCGGCGGGGCCGATGCCTGGGTCACGGGCGTCAGTTGCGGCAACGCCGTCCTGGTCAACTGACGGCGCAACTCAACTATTCACCCCACGACCGAATAGACCTATGCTCCCGGCCCAAGCCCATTGCGTTTCGACAGAACGCAATGGGCTTGGGATATTTGTTCTGACGCGTCTTTGTGACGTCTGACTCAGTCAGCCTGCAAAACGCTATAAAGACGACAATAAAAACGGGGGGAACGGCGTGAAACGATTGATCCAGCTGGCTGGGGCATTGGCCCTCGGCCTCTCGATGGGGGCGGCGACCGGGGCTGCCGCCGATTATCCCGACCGCACGGTGCGCATTCAGCTGGGCTTTGCCGCCGGCGGCGGCGCCGACATTCTGGCGCGTTGGTACGCCGAGCAATTGAGCAAACTCTCCGGTGGCACCTTCATCGTCGAAAACAAGGTCGGCGCTTCCGGCAATCTGGCGCTTGAGGCCACCGCCAAAGCCAAGCCCGACGGATCGACCCTTCTGCTGGCCTCGACCGTCACCACGGCCGGGAACGTCGCCATTTTCAAAAGCCTGCCCTTCGACGTGGTCAAAGACCTCGTGCCGATCGTCGGCTTCGCCGAGACGCCCTTCGTCCTGGCGGTCGCCGGTGACTCGCCACTCAACAGCGTCGCCGACCTCACGACCTTCATCAAGTCCAAGAACGGCAAGGCCACCTATGGCAGCGCCACCACCAGCGCGCTGGCATCATCAGCGCTCTATCTGAACGCAGCCGGCGTTGAAGCCACCTATGTTGGCTACAAGGCGACCGCCACCGCCATTCAGGACGTCACCGGCAAGCAAATCGATTTCGCCTTTGCCGATGTCGTCTACGCAGTGGGCCAAGCCAAACAGGGCCGCATCAAACTGCTGGCGATTGCTTCGGACGAACGCTCGCCAAGCCTGCCCGACATACCGACGCTCAAAGAGACCACTGGCGCGCGCACCGGCGACATCGTCGCCCATTGGGGCATCTGGGCCCCGGCGGGAACGCCCAGGGACATCACCGACAAATTGGAAAAATGGGCCACGCAGATTACTCAAGGCCCCGAGACGCAGAAGTTCCTGGTCGACCAGGGCGCGACCGCCAAGATCGCCGGCGGCGCCGATTACAAGCAACGGCTCAATGTCGGATTGAAAGCCTGGGCCGATGCGGTGAAGATCGGCAAAATCGAACTGCAATAGCCACAGCCATACATTTTCTTTGATACGTCTCAGTTGATCGCGAAAGGTTTCTCATGCCCACCATTGGTCTCGTCGTCCCGCAAGCCACCGATGTCGTTCCCGACGAAGCGCCGCTGATGTATCCCGATGTGACGTTCATCCCGCATCGCACCGGCGTCGGCTCGCTGACGCCAGCCGGATATGATCAGGCGGCGGACAAGATCGTTCCTGCCGCCGACGCCCTCGCCAAACGCGGTGTCGACGCGATCATGGTCATAGGCACATCGCTGACCTTCTATCGCGGGCCCCAGTTCAACGAAGACCTGCAGAAGGAGATCCGCAGCCGCACCGGCCTCCCGGTCTCCACCATGAGCACCGCCATTGTTGATGGCTTGCGCGCCGTTGGCGCCAACAAGCTTGCCATCACGACCGCCTACACCAAGGTCGTCAACGACAAGCTCGCCGAACTTCTGCGCTTTCACGGCTTCGATGTCGGCGCGCTGCAATCCTTCGGCATCACCCAATTCGGTGGTGGCGCCAGCGCCAAAAGCGAAGCCGAGATCATCGATCTGTCATCGGCCGCGGTCGCCGACGCGCCCGATGCGGATGCCATTCTCATCTCCTGTGGCGGCCTGCGAACGCTCGGCGTCGCGCAACCGCTCGAACAGCGCCACGGCAAGCCGGTCGTCTCCAGCACGCCGGCGGCCCTCTGGGCGGCGATGCGCCTGGTCGGCGAAAGCGGCAGGCTCGCAGGCTATGGCCTCTTGTTGGAGAAGGCGACAAAGCCGGCGGCAGCCTGAACGGCACGATCACGGACACCAACTCCATCGTGAATGCTTACAGTCTTAACCTCAAATGATAGAGTGATGTGACGACAGCTGACGCCGACATCGTTCCTGAATAAGCTGCAAGAATAAACGGCATGCAGTTTGCCGCAGCCTTAGAATTGTCACTGGCCGGGCCTAGAAGACGTCCCGATCCGGGCATTACGTTTCATCGTTGAAGCACAGTCTCGTCGTGTTTCAGCGATGAAAAATTCAGGAGAGCATGATGGACGACCAGTCATCGGATGCAGACGCAAGCGCCGCGAAATCCACCGCGCGCGGCCCCCAAGATTCAATGGGTGTTTCTAGCGATCAGCCTGCCGTCCGCATCGAACATGACATGCTCGGCAATCTCGAAGTGCCAAGTGATGCCTATTGGGGTGTCCATACCGCCCGCGCCGTCGAGAACTTCGCCATCACCGGCGTGCCGGTCGGCCATTTCCCTGAATTTGTGCGCTCGCTTGTGCTCGTCAAACAAGCCGCCGCGCGCGCCAATCTGCGCCTCGGTCATCTGTCGGTCGAGAAGGCGGCCGCCATCGAAAGCGCCTGCATCGATGTCGCCGACAACAATCTGTTCCATGACCAGTTCGTCGTCGACTGCGTTCAGGGCGGCGCCGGCACCTCGACCAACATGAATACCAATGAGGTGATCGCCAATATCGCGCTTGAGAAGATGGGGCGGCGCAGGGGCGACTACGCCACGCTGCACCCCAACGACGACGTCAACATGTCGCAATCGACCAATGACGCCTATCCGACCGCGCTACGCCTGGCCGTCATCTTCGCCACCGATCCCTTGATCCAGGCGCTGAACGAACTCGCCTTCGCTTGCAAATCGAAGGCGGTGGAATTCGCCGATGTCGTCAAGGTCGGCCGCACGCAATTGCAAGACGCCGTGCCGATGACCTTGGGCCAGGAATTCGAAGCCTTCTTCATCACCATCAAGGAGGACGTCGCCCGCCTGCGTGAAACGGCCGCCCTGTTCCATGAAGTCAATCTGGGCGCCACCGCGATCGGCACCGGCATCAATGCCGATCCGCGCTATAGCGCGCTGGCCGTGGAGGAGCTGTCGCGTCTGACGAAACTGCCGCTGGTGCCCGCCGCCAATCTGATCGAGGCGACCTCCGACATGGGCGCCTTCGTGCTGTTCTCGGGCGTGCTGAAGCGGGTGGCGGTGAAACTGTCGAAGATCTGCAACGACCTGCGCCTGCTCTCCAGCGGGCCGCGCGCCGGCTTTGCCGAAATCCGCCTGCCTGCCGTCCAGGCCGGCTCGTCGATCATGCCCGGCAAGGTCAATCCGGTCATTCCCGAAGTCGTCAATCAGGTCGCCTATCTGGTCATCGGCCACGATCTCACCGTGACCATGTGCGCCGAGGCCGGCCAGCTCCAGCTCAATGCCTTCGAGCCGACCATCGGCTATTGCCTGTTGTCGTCGCTGCGCCAGCTCACCGTGGCGATCACGACGCTGACCAAGCGCTGCATCAGCGGCATCACCGCCGATCGCGCCCGCTGCCTCGCTTTGGTCGAGCAGAGCATCGGCCTGGTGACGGCGCTGAGCCCGGTGCTCGGCTATGAAGCGTCCTCGCGGGTCGCCGCGCGCGCCCTCAACGAGGGCCGCACGGTCGCCGAGATTGTCATCGAGGAAGGCCTGCTGACCGCCGAGCAATTGCAGCAGCTGCTACAGATCAAGGCGATGACGCAGCCGCATATGGCGCATCTCAAACCGCGGTGAAATCGCCGCCGTTATCCTGCCCCGCCCACCGCTCCCGCTCTTCGCTATGGCGTTTGCGCCACGGCGATGGCGGGAGTTGCTTTTGGAAGGGGAAAGGCAATGCTCAACAAGCCAATGGTGCCCCGCGTACGGTTATCGACGCTGACTTCCCGCAAAACCTTCAAGGTCGCGGTCACGGGCGTTTTTCCAACCTCGAATGAAAAGGCCGCCGATCCGCCAACCGCGGTGACTCTCCCCTTATAGGGGCCAAGAGAGGCGCCGGAGCCGCTATCGCCCGAAACCTGCTGATAGTGGGAAAAGAGCACGCCAAGCGCGAATTCCTTGCTCAGGTGCTGTGTCGCCGAGAGATCGAAATGCACCGCGTTGCCGCTGCGATATTGAGTGGCCTTGTTCATGCCGTTGATCTCGAAGCCCATGGCCCCGGAGATATCCAGACCGATCGTCGGGTCGAGCCAGGTCGCGGCGGCGTAAAAGTCGCCGACCCAACGATTGAACGCGAGATTGGAGAGCTGGCCTGGCTGATAGGCGCCAGCGGGAATGCTGACCGAGCTGCCGACTTGCCAATGAAAGTTGCCCGCATGCCAACCGATGAAACTGGTGACGATGGGATCGCCAATGTTGAACGTCGCATCGCTGAGACCGAGGTTGAACAAACGGCCGAACCTCGGCGCGGCAATGAGAGCGCCGGCGCTCACGCGCGGAACGCCGACAGGCAGAGAAATCGCAAAGCCGAGATCACCGCCGAAGATCTTGTAAGGCGTCACCCAGGTGGGCGTGAGGAAGGCGGCCCGGACGTCCACCTGCACATTGGCGAGCACGGCCCCGCCGACTTGCGTTTGCTTGGTTGCCGAAAGCCGGCCCGAATAGGCAAAGAAGTCGGTTTCGAAATAAAAGCCCGGCGGCGGTACGAAACCGGCCATGGGGCCGTGCAGGCCCGGCAGGAATAGACTGGCCCCGCCTTCGGTGGCTTGGGCGGAATGATCGGCGATTCCGACGCAAACCATCGCGACAGCACAAGCCAGACCATTGCTTATCCGCGGGACAAACCGTCCCCGAGCTTGTGACTTCATGCCCCCTCCGACGCGTTCCGTCCGCCGCGGGCGAAGACATTCTTGAAGCAAGAAGCTTCGCTGCCATTTCGCGGATGTCTAAATTAACTCAATACGACCGGAGAAGGGTATGCGGGAAATCCCTGGTCCACAGGAACAAAAGCCCTGAGAGGCGCCCCCTGGGAGCGCGCGCGCTGGGGACAGGCGGCGACGGTGACGGGCCACCCACGAGAGGCGCTGCTGATAACGTTACGAATACCCGGAAATTGGAGCAGAGCCGACAACCCGTCCGGATCGAACCGGCTTCCATACGGTGACGTTCCCATTGGGCACCCTCTCAAGAGTTTCGGAGGGAAGTTCGCCAAATAGCCTGCGATACACTTGTGAGAACCGGCCGAGCTCCCAGAAGCCGTGATCCAAAGCAATATGCGTTACGGTTGTCGCGCTCGAATGCTGATCGATCAAGCGACAGCGCACCAGGGCAAGCCGATGCAGCCTCAGGTAGGTGATGGGCCCCATTCCCATGATCGATTTGAATGCACGGTGCAATGTTCGGCGACTGATCTGCAGCGCATGGCAAAGCTGATAAATATCGACCGGTGAGGGATCCATGGAAACCAGATAATCTTCGGCGGCGCGCACAATTTCCATAGCTCGATCTTCAATACAGACTTCATCGTAGGGGGCCATCTCGCCCATCGAGGTCAGATACGAGTTCAGCAGGTCGGCCTCGAGTAAACTCCCCGCGCTGCTCGATAGTTCAGCGCCATAGTGATCGAGAACAAGCCGGCACGTTTCAATTCGCCTACGGACAAGGGCTCTCACGGCGTCCGAGGTCCTATGTATGCCTGCTGTTGACCAGAGCGAAGGACGATCAAAGTCTTTATCGTGATCGACCGATCGCAGCAGCCGGTCTGTCGAAAGCGTGATTGTCATATAGGCGGATGGGCCGAGAAAGCAGCCATCTTCTTCCCCGCCATCTTGAAAGGTCACGACATCGCCAATCCGGGTTTCCTTGCCCCACTGCCAGACATCCGCCTGCGCCCCCAGCAGCATGCCCAGCGTGATCGCGTTTTGATTCAAATAGCCCCGCACGCGAATCCCGCGGCTGAACTGGCCAACGCTGATCCTCAGCCCTTCCGTACTTGCATGAATAAGCTCGCCGCGCAGTGATCCCGGTTGCAATTGCGTGACCGAGAGCAGACCGCCTTTGACCGCTTCGCGCAGATCCTCAACTCCACTTATGGAGCCTCTCAAAACCGTAATCGGGGAAGTACTGCTGCCCATTGGACTTGCCCCTTCGATTTTCAGTGGTCTTCTGCAAAAATGAACGACGATCCTTGCCCACTGGCTTTTTAAACTGCGTATTCTTCCTTACCCATAGATTAACACACAAACCGCCGTAAATATCCGCCCGCTCTTTCAAGATAAATTGATTTAAAACAGAGCACTATTCTTGTCGTGATCAAGTAAAAAAGACACTGGCACAAATTGCATATCTCCCCGCGAGATTTCCCTTCACTATGGGATTCCGGCGGATCCTGGGGAGGTTGCTGTGAGATTGCACGAACTTAGGCGAAACGCGCAAGAGCGATTGCGCTTAGCCCCAGATAGCGCCCAAGCCGCAACAGTGCACCTCGGCCTGGAGGCGAAAGGCAGAGATCGCCCGCCGATTTCGCTATCCCCCTTCATCGCCGGCGAACCGACCGAAGATCACTATCGAACAGCATTTGAACAATCCCCAGTTACGCTCTTCCTCCTGCAACAGGACTCCGATGGGCGATGCAGGTTCCAGTCCGTCAGTACAAATTGCGACCTCATCATCGGAATTACCCGTAGCCAAATCCTAGGGAAAACGCTGTCTGACTTGCTGCAGCCTGCCGATGCTCTGTTTCTTCAAAACATGCACGATCGCTGCCTTGAACAGAACGTTACCTTGCGGGCCGAGCGGCAATTTGGATTTCAATCTGGATTGACCCACTGTGAGATCCAGATCTCTCCGCTGTCCGTCAAAGGCGAAACCGCAAAGGCAACGGTAGGTAGCCTGCGCAATATCACACGACAGCAGCAGACTCTCACCAACCTCAAAACGGTCACCGGCCAACTGTTGGAGCGGCAAGACCAGGAGCGGCGACAGATCGCCCGCGATCTGCACGACTCGGCGGCCCAAACACTTTGGGGTGCGAGCATGGAGATCGCACGGGCGTCCAAAATAATGCCCATGAAGCGCGCGGCCAGAGAAGCTTTGACCAAAGCGCTCGAATACATCTCTCAAACACAAGAAGAACTGCGCACTGTTTCCTACCTGCTTCACCCACCGCTTCTCGAGGAAGCGGGCCTGTCGCTCGCCATTCCCTGGTTCCTGGATGGGTTCTCGGTCCGCACCGGTCTCAGCACATCGGTGACAATCGCCGAACCTTTGAGGGATGGTAGACTGCCGCTCATGATCGAAACCGCGCTGTTTCGCGTTCTGCAGGAATCTCTGGCGAATGTGCACCGGCATGCGCAAGCCAAGACGGCCACGGTGAACCTGCTTCTGGAAAATGAAACGATTCAACTCGTTGTTCTCGATGATGGGCTACGAGGCAGATCTCTCTCAAAATTGAAGCAAGAGGTCCGAGAAGGTGTTGGCATTGGCGGGATGAGAGGCAGAATCCGAACATTGGGTGGAACCCTGACCGTTCAGTTCACGGATCACGGCACGCTCGTTCTTGCTGCAATACCCTTTCCCGACAAAACGGATTTGGCGCAGACGGATGGGGTTCGCTTCGAGGGCGCCATGACGCGGCGCGATAAAATGGCAAGACTGGAGCGGGAAGACTAGAACGGCAGGACGTAATTCATAATCGCCTCCTGCCGCAGCAGCACTTGACGGATCACATGGCTGGCGTTCACGCGATCGGTAAATATGGCCGCCTTACCGGCGCTTCCAGCCGGCAGGGTCGCGGCGAGCGCAGCATCGTCAAGAGCCACCCGCACGACGAACGGCGCAGCCTGGATCTGCTGGGGCGTTACAGCCATACCGGATGCGGCTTCCTGCCCGGTTGAAATCGCCTGAAGCACCGCCTCGACTTTTCCAGTCAAGATCTGGCCAGGGAGATATTTGAAGGTCAATTCGACGCGTTGGCCCTCGGCCACGTAACGTGCGTCGTTTTGAGGAATCTCGACAACCAGGATTGTCGTTGCTGTATCGATGAACGCCATGGCGGGAGATAGCGACAGATTAGAAACTCTCGCCCCTCTTCTCAAGGCCACATTGGTGACGAATCCATCGGCCGGCGCCCGCACGATCGTTTTATCGAGATTCCATTGGGCGCTCTCTTGCTGCGCTTTCAGCTGATCCACTTCCGCCTGGCGCTGTTCCACGTTGAACTCCGGCGTGGCCTGCTTGCGGGCCAACTCCGTCATCTGGGCGAGGCGCAACTCAGCCAGTTTCAACTGCGCACCAACCGCGCGAAACTGCGCCTCGAAGGGCGTCGGATCGATTTTGAAAAGAACGTCACCGGCCTTGATCGGAACATTGGGCTGAACTGGAACGTCGATCACCTCGCCCGCGACGTCAGGCACGATCGAGACCGAATGACGCCCAACGACAACAGAACCTTCAGGCGCTCCCCATCCCATGGGAATGAAAAGGCCGACCAGCAGCAAAAACAGCACCAGGAACGGCGAGACTTTCCAGAACAGGTTGAAACGCACGACGCGCAGCTTCACCAGAAGAAAAAGGAGAAGCAGATAGACATTGAGCAGAACGACGATCATGCGCCCTTCTCCCGCTGCGCCGCGGCCGGCACATCGACATAGGCCCAGATAAAGACCACCGGCCAAAGCACGAAGCCGAAGAACAAAGTGATCCACCCGGCCACGGCAACCGCTTGCGCCCATGGATGACCACGCTCCTGCGCGATATGCCCCGGAAGCCACCCCATGATGCAGATGACGCCGACTGTGCTGATGACAAGAACGCAGAGGACGATCCAGGCGAAGATATCGAGACCGGACATCGCAGTCCCTCCTATTTCACACGCTCAACGGTCGGCGATTTCCATTTGCCTTGGAGCAGCATTGGCTTTGGCCAGTAGTAGCGCATCGCCATCATGAACGGCCCTTTCGGCGCGGGCAGCCAATTGGCCTCCTTGTCCGCACCAGGGGAGGCGTTCTGTATGTAGATCGTCAGGCCTCCATCCGGATCTTTCTTGAGATCGGAGAGCATGGGCGAATTGATCAGGTAGCGATTGATGGGATTTTTCACCAGCAACTGGCCGGGACGATCATACATGGTGAGAGACCAGAAGGCATTGACCGGTGGAAAGCTGTTTCCCTTGAATCGCAGCGTATAGCGGTTGGTCGTTCCGTCGAGCGCCTGCCCTTCGGTATCCTTTTCATAGATCGGGTAGAGCGCCTCTTCCTTCGAATTGGCGCCGATGCCGACCTGCGTTCCCACGGCGCGGCGCACATAGTCATTCTTGAGAAAAGCACGGGTGCCAAACAGATCTTCGCTCTTGCCTCCAAGCGCCGCCCGGCGCTCGTCCATGGCCTTCTGTCCGTCGGCCATCCCGGCTTCCAACGCCGCCTTCATCTCCGGCGACAGCGCCGCAACATCGAACCGCTTGCCAGGCACGATCCCTATCCGCGCAAAACGCTCGCGCAACGCGACTTCACTGGGATGAGCCGGCAATGCGAACTGGAGCCCGAAGGCTAGAACGTTGAAGAATTCGAGGGAGCTGCGCTGCGCCGCCGGAGCAATGGGCTTCACCCAATCGATGGGCGGAGCGGCGGGCGGCGGGCTAGAGCCGAGAAAGGCTGAAAGCGGCTGAACCTTATAGCCTTGCTGGATCTTCCTCACATTCTCGAGGTCGGCCGGATTGAACATCTGGGTGCGGCCAACGACGTTTACGAATGCGGTTTCCGCATGAAGTACTTTCTTGATGCCCTTGGGCGTCGCCCCCTTCCAGCCTGGACCCGCGACCAGATAATGGCCTCCGGCATTGCCTGTGGTACGGCTGCCGAGATAATCGAAGTTGAACGTATAGAGATCCATCATCTGGAAAACGAAGTAACGGTTCTTCTCAATCGGCGGCAGCGTGATAACCACCGGCTCCGCACGGAGATCCAGACCGATGAAGGAATAAGGCGTATCGGAATTTGGCGTCACGAATGCCGTATCTTCAGGCGTGAAGACGCGGGCTATGTTCAAGATCGAATTAAAAGGCCCTTTGTATTGAGGATTGGCCTTGTCGACCGAGAACTCGTACATCGTGCCGTACATGCTGACCATCGGCACGCCGTATATATAGGCGTCGCGCGCGATCTGGCGCGCCTCCGTGGGCGACACCGCTGTCGCGGTTTGCACCGGACGAGCACTTTCAGCGTGAACGGCCCCCAAAGCGATCGGCATGAACAGCAGCGTTGCAGACAGCAGAACACCGACAAACTTGTTCTCTCCTGCAAACATTTCATGCTCTCCTATTTTGGCGGCCGTCATCTGGCCGGCTCCAGGGGCGGCAGCTTCCATTTGCCGGTCATCGCGGCCTGGTTCGGCCCATAGATGCGCGCAACAATGGTGTAAGGACCCTGAGGCGCAGGCAGCCAATTGGCTTCCTTGCCGGCGCCCGGCGACGTTTGACCGATATAGATCGTCAGCGAACCGTCCTTATCGCGGACGAGCCCCTTGGTGCGATCGCCGATCGAATAGCGTTTGAGATCGTTGGCAAAGAGCAAGCGGTCAGGAAGCGTGTAAAGCGTCGTCGACCAGAAAAACCGGGCCGGCGGCAATTGGCCAGCTGGAAAATGCAGCATCAGCGACTTGCTACCGTCACCGACATAGCCGCCATACCAAGCCTCTTCGAGCGAATTGCCATAGAGGCCTTTTTCGGCGGCAATGGCCCGCTTCATATAGTCGTTCTTCAGGAAGCTGCGCGAACCAAACAGGCCGTTCGAGCTGAGCGTCTTGTCGCTCTGCTCTTTGAACTTGATCTTCGCATCCGCGATACCCGCATCAATCGCGGCAAGCTGTTTCGGATCCACCTTGGTTGCATCCCACGGCTTTCCGGGCGCGATACCGATCTCGGCGAAGCGTTGCATCAAGCCGCGCTCGCTGAGGTGCGGCGGTTGCGCGAACTGAAGCAGAAAATTGAGATAGCCGATGAAATCATGCGTTTGCTCTTTGGCCACGTCCGGCGCAGGCGCATCGAACGGCTTCGCGGCCGGTGGCGGCGGCCGCCTCAGAAAGACGCTGAGCGGCTCCAGCCTGTATTGGGCCTGGATCGCCTTGACCGCGTCGACATCCTCGGGACCGTTCAACTGTGTTCGCCCCAGAACTTCAACAATATCGCTTTCGGATTTGAAAACCTGGCGGATGCCTTGAGGCTTCTTGCCATTCCAATGTGGCCCAGCGATGAGATAATGGCCGGCCTGCCGCCCCGTCGCACGCACGCCCACATAGGCAAAATTGAAGGTAAAGAGATCGATCAGCTGCATGACATAGTAGCGATCTTTGGAGACCGCCGGCACGCTCAGCACCATGGGCTCGGCTCTCAGATCGAGCGTCGCCCAGCTATAGGGCGTATCGTTATTGGGCGTCACGATGTCTTTATTGTCGGGCGTGAACGTCTGCGCGTAATGGCGAAAAACATTGAAGCCGCCGATAAATTCGGGGCCGCCCTTATTCATCGCTTGCTTGTACCAGGTGTTGTAACTGGCGATCGGCGCATAGGCGTAGATATAAGCCTCGGACGCGATGGCTTTCGCCTCATCAGTCGAAACTTCAGCCTGCGCGGCAGAGCCACCGATAAGAAGCGCAAAGACGAGAGGGAGGGAAAACCGCATCATGCTTCTTCCTCGCAAACCTGGAAACGATGAGCCGAGTCGGTTTCCCGCCCGGCTCATCGCAGATGACCTCATTGAAGTCAGGCTTTCGCGCAGAAGACGGGAGTTCTAAGCCCGATAGCCGATCCTCCTCATGCACGACTTATAGATGTTCAGGCGTGCGTTTGTATTGGGATCAGCAGCATCAACGATAGTAGGAACGGCTTTCTGAGCCATCGCAACGCACTGTGAAATGGCCGCGTCCCTTGTCGGACGCTGCTGCGCCGAAGCCGACTGTGCAATGGCGATCGCCGACACGGCTGCAATCAGAGTTATTGCCAACAATCTCATGATACGTCTCCCTGGTTGAGTGCGCAGCGGACTGTGGATGTTCAGCGCCCCTGCCTTTACCCACTTGAACCCGGCTAAAGTACCAGTTCACGGAAGCCGCCATATGCGGGAAACCCCCAGCTCTTCCGGGAATGAAACCCTACTTCCGCCGCTTTGCGTCCCCTCGGGCGGCGGCGCAGGACGCGACGCGATCTCGTCGTTCTGGGGGAGGGTTTTCCCTGAGGGCTATCATCCAGCAACTCTGCCATGCTGCCGAAAGCCAACCAGATTTGCGATCAATCGGGATGGAAGGCAGGCCAGCGCGGCAGCGGTTCCCGCACCAAATTCCATGCCTTTTGATCCAGCGGTCTTTCGCTTCAGCTCTTGGGCTCGACACGACTGGGCCGCACCAACACGGATGATAAAAGCGATTTCCGAAGCCCGACCCTCGGAATATTATTAACCGTCGAACTAGGTATTTGTCCCGATGTTAATAAGGGTTTGGAAAATAGCCTATGCCACTATGAGCGATACAATCAGTATCAGGATCTCCGCCCAGTGATCGTTCACCGCGCCTCAGGGGACTACATGGTTCCTTCAAAAAAACACGATGGCCCGGCCCCGATGGCACAGCGCTTCAGCGCTACGACCATTATGATCGCGGATGATCACGATGTGGTTCGGCGTGGCGTGCGGGCCATCATCGAGTCCCGCCCAGGCTGGGAAATCGTTGGAGAAGCCGATGATGGCGCGAGAGCTTTCGCCATCGCCGAGCAAACCAAGCCGACGGTGGCCGTCATCGATTATTCCCTGCCTTCGCTGAATGGCGCCGAACTGACCCGGCGGATCAAGACCGTCAGTCCGGATACGGAAGTGCTCATCTTCACCATGCATGACAATGAGGTGCTGATGCGCGATGTTCTGGCCGCTGGCGCTCGCGGATTTTTACTGAAGTCCGATGCCGATAAGCAGCTCATCGCGGCCATTGAATCGATGATCCGCCGGCAACCCTTCTTCACCGGCCGGGTCACGGAAGCCTTTCTCAAACTCTATTTGTCGCAGCCGGCCATTCCTGGTGAAACGACGCTCACCGCGCGCGAACGGGAAGTCGTTCAGCTGATCGCCGAAGGCCACTCCAGCAAGTCCGCGAGCCGAATTCTCAACATCAGTTTGAAGACGGTTGAATCCCATCGCGGCTCGGCGATGCACAAATTGGGCATTACCACCACCGCCGCGCTCGTGCGCTATGCAATTCGCAACAAGCTCATCGAGCCTTAAGCGCTTGAGCCGCTGCGGCTCACGGCTCAAGACGCGATAGCGCCGCCGGCTCGTTCAAAACAGCAGCTCATTTCCGCGCATCGGATCGCCCCGCTCATAGCGGCGAGGCGACGGCGATGTAGACCAATTGGTTGCCGGAATAGGTGGGCTTGAACCAGGTCGACCCACACAGTTCGTAAGTGACACCCTTGACGTTCTGCGCGGCGCATTGGGGCGGCAGCGTCGCGACAACCGAGCCAATGGCGGCTGCGGTCACGGCCGCTGCGCCAGCCACGGCCAGCGGATCGGCAACCCAGGGATTACCCCAATAGTAACCGGGATAGATCGGCGGCGCTGGCGGGATAGGTCCCGGATAAGGATAAGGCCCGGGATGCGGGCCAGGGCCGGGTCCCGGGTGCGGACCCGGGCCGGGACCTGGTCCCGGACCAGGATGAGGGCCAGGACCCGGATGAGGACCGGGACCTGGATGTGGCCCCGGACCGGGATGAGGCCCCGGACCGACATGCTGCTGGCCAGGATGGCCAGGGCCACGGCCTGGAACGACGCCTGCGTAGGGACGTGGTAACGCCGGATGATAGCCCATGGACGGGCTGTAAGCCGGACGGAACCCGCCGCCAGGTCGAAAGCCTGGCCCCATACGAGGCCCAAAGCCACCGCCGCCAAAACGGCCGGCGTTGAAGCCGGGCCCGACATTCATATGCCCGCCACGTCCGCCAAAGGCGAAGCGCGCCTGGGCTGCGTCGACGACAACGCATGTGGTGGCGGCCGCTGCGCTCAGGATGGCAACCCAGGCAGAACGGCCTGATTTCAGCTTGCTCATCAGCGCAGCTCCTTCACATCCGCGGTCAAGAACTCGATGCGCTTCGCATCGGCGGCAGGCGTGTAGGTGAAGAGGTCGTCGGACAGAGTGGGAGCGGAATTCCAATTCAACATGGCCTGAAAGCGAGGCATGGCCGGATCGGCTGTATTGACGATGGCCAACAGCAAGGGCAGCGGCTTTTCGCCTATGCCCACACAAACCTCCCAGTCTCGGCCGGGAGAGCGGAACGCCCAATGCTCGCAGCGGGCATTGTCGATGGTGAGTTCGCCGATTTTCGAGGCCTCGAAGACATCGCGGACCGGCGCATCATCCGTGCCCCACAGGAACAAATCGGCGAAGGGCAGCTCTATGCCATATTTGGCAGCCGCCAGTTCAAGCGTTGCCTTGATGGTGGGCGGCGCATCAGCCTGGGCGTAATAGCGTTCGCGCGGCGAAACGAAGGTGAAAGTCTTGCCGTCGTAAATGAACTCGCGATTCTGCGCCTCGGATACCACATCGATGCGCAACTTGTTTGGCACAACGACGCGATACCGCGCCGTTCCGGGCACGCCGATCTTCTGACCGTTATCCAGAACGACTTCGATCAACGTCGTCGCATTCAGCTCGAACGACGAAAGCGAACGGAGATATCCGCCCATCTTCGCCAGCGCCGCGAGCGCATTCGGATCGATCCGCGGGCCTTCGATGGTGCTGCTGGATGTTCGGTTGCGTCTGCTCTGGGCAGTTCCCTCCGTGGGAGCAAGCAGGGAAACCGCGGTTAGAGACAGGATCGCAGCCAGGACCCTGCGGCACCACTCTCGCCTCACCGGCATTTTGCATCCCTCCGCCCATTCGCAGAGCGCGCTGCGGCGCAGCCGAAACTTCTTGGAAGTCACGACCATGCAGACGCCCAAACCACCCATATCAGCGTTGACGCGATGACCGATGCCGCCGCGTAAGCTCAGCAAATTGTCGGAGGACAAGCCGAATAGCGGTATCGGGGTTAACCCCAGAACCTTCATTGGCGAACCCGTAGGTATTTTCTCGCGCCGGAGCGGCAAGGAATCGGAAGGTGCCGCGCGCCAAACCCATCGCGTGCGGCGCTTTCGAAGCCATTACAACATGTCCGTTCAATGATGTGATCGCGGATGTGATCGCGCCGGGGACATCTTTTCCCGAGACTGGGGGTTTTGCCGGATAGAGGCCCGTTGGCCGAGTTACTATCGTCTCGGCATGATAACAGGCGAGCTTGCCCCTCCTCCTCTGAAGGATCGCGGTTCAGACCTCGACATGGTCTGGGTGCCTGGCGGCACATTCAAAATGGGATCTGACAAGCATTATCCGGAAGAAGCGCCGGTTCATCGCGTCAGCGTCGACGGCTTCTGGATTCAACGCACGCCGGTCACCAACAAACAGTTCCGCGCTTTCATCGAGGCCACCGGTCATCGCACCTTTGCCGAAACACCGCCCGATCCAAAGGACTATCCAGGTGCGCTCGCCAGCATGCTGAAAGCCGGGTCGCTTGTCTTTCGGGCGCCCGGCGGCACGGTCGATCTGCGCGATTGGAGCCGGTGGTGGAATTTCGAATTCGGCGCGAATTGGCGCCGTCCCTATGGCCGCAACTCGACCAATCGCGGCCTTGATGATCACCCGGTTGTTCATGTCGCCTATCAAGATGCCTGCGCCTATGCGGCCTGGCTCGGCGCGGATCTGCCGACCGAAGCAGAATGGGAGTTCGCCGCCCGTGGCGGCCTCGATGGCGCGGAGTTTGCCTGGGGCGATGGCGGGTTAAACCCTGAGGGCCGCCAGATGGCCAACACCTGGCAAGGGCAATTTCCCAACGAGAATCTCAAGCTCGATGGCTATGAGCGCACCTCGCCTGTCGGCGCATTCCCGGCCAATGGCTACGGCCTCTACGACATGATCGGCAATGTCTGGGAATGGACCAGCGACTTCTTCGCGCCGCGCCATACCGGAGATGCCGTCAAGGCGTGCTGCATCCCCAAGAACCCGCGCGGCGCGCAAGCGGAAGCCAGCTTCGACCCGCGCCAACCCAATATCCGCATTCCGCGCCGCGTCATCAAAGGCGGCTCGCATCTCTGCGCGCCCAACTATTGCCGACGCTATCGGCCGGCCGCCCGTCATGCCGAGCCGGTCGATACCTCCACCTGCCATCTGGGCTTTCGCTGTGTTCTTCGACCCAGCGCGAACTCGCAAGACTGAGCCGTTTTCCCGGGCCGCGTTCGCCCGCAGCAGAGGAGTAGCCCGCATGAATGCACAGCTTCTGATACAAGAGAAGGGATCGCCACCAACGCCCTCCCAATCCTTGCGACGGCGTCTCTTGGTCGCCTGCGCGACGATCGCTGCGATCGTTACCGTCGGCTCCGCCGCTCTGATTTCTGGCGCCGAGGCGCAAACACGCCCTGCCCCGGCCGCTGCCCAGGGTCAACAGGCGGCCCCCAATATCCTCGTCATTTTTGGCGATGACGTCGGTCAAGCGAACCTCAGTATCTATACGCGTGGGCTCGTCGGTTACAAGACGCCCAATATCGACCGTATCGCCAACGAAGGCATGCTGTTCACGGATTACTATGCTGAGAACTCCTGCACCGCCGGACGTTCGACCTTTATCACGGGCCAAGCCTGCCTGCGCACCGGCCTATGCAAAGTCGGCGCGCCAGGCGCTACCGTCGGCCTTCAGAAGGGCGACATCACGATCGCTCAGGCGCTGAAGGCGCGTGGCTACGCCACCGGACAGTTCGGCAAGAACCATCTTGGCGACCGTGACGAGTATCTGCCTACTGCGCACGGCTTCGACGAATTCTTCGGCAATCTCTATCACCTTAACGCCGAGGAAGAACCGGAGCGGCCCTATTGGCCAAAGAACGACCCCATCTTCCAGAAAAGCTACGCTCCCCGCGGCGTGCTGAAGACCTCGGCCGATGGCAAGATCGAGGATACCGGCCCGCTGACCCGCAAGCGTATGGAAACCATCGACGATGAAACCACCGCTGCTGCAATCGACTTCATCCAGCGTCAGGCGAAAGCGAATAAGCCCGCCTTCACGTGGATGAACTTCACCCGCATGCATGTGTTCACCCACGTGCGCGACTCGATGCGCGGCCAGAGCGGCATGCCAGGCAATGAATATGCCGATGGCATGATCGAAATGGACCAGAACGTCGGCAAACTGCTGAAGGCGCTCGACGACGCAGGGATAGCCAACAACACCATCGTCATCTACACGACGGACAATGGCCCTAACGCCTTCACTTGGCCGGATGCAGCAACGACGCCGTTCCGTTCGGAAAAGGACACCAACTGGGAAGGCGCGTTCCGCGTGCCCGCCATGATCCGCTGGCCCGGCAAAGTCAAACCCGGTGAGGTCAGCAACGGCATCGTCTCTGGTCTCGACTGGTTCCCGACCCTTCTGGCGGCAGCGGGCGACACGGACGTCAAGGAACGCCTGCTCAAGGGCTGGCAGCCGCAGGGCAGCGCGACCAATTTCCGCGTCCATCTCGACGGCTATAATCAACTCGACTACCTCACCGGCAAAACCGACAAGAGCGCGCGCAACGAGTTCTTCTACTTCAACGACGACGGCGATCTCGTCGCCACGCGCTTCGACAACTGGAAGTTCGCGTTCGAGAAGCAGGAGATGCCCGGCCAGATGGACATCTGGGCTAATCCATTCACAAGGCTTCGCGTGCCGAAAATGTTCAATCTGCGGATGGACCCCTACGAGCATGCCGAGATTTCTGGCAGCGGTTACGATCAATGGCGGACCGAGAATGCCTATCTCGTCGCCCAGAGCGTGATCAAGGCTACGCAATTTCTGGAAACCTTCGTGGAATATCCGCCGAGCCAGCGCATCGCGAGCTTCAGCATCGAGAACGTGAGGCGCGCGGTCGACAAGAAGATCGACGAGTCCTTCAAGAAACGCGGCCTCGAATAATGGCGCGGTCGGGCGCCTCGATCGAGGCGCCCGATGACTCTCACACTTCGACTCAAGGAGTCTTTTATGCCGATCAACCGACTTATGCTCTCGAGCGCTTGCGCCGCAGCCATCACGGCATTTGCCGCCTTCTCCGCCCACGCGGCCGTCGAACTCTCCACCTATGCCGACGCCAAAGGCTTCATCGATGTGCAGAAGCTGACCTGCGCCCAGCTCGCCAACACCTATCAGGAGGACGCCGACATGCTCGCCGCCTGGTACAGCGGCTGGTACAATGGCCTCGCCAAGAAGCATTTTGCCCATTTCTCGCGGGCAAAGAGTGGCGAGCATCAGATCATCGTCTATTGCAAGGCTAATCCCGACAAGACGGTCATCCAGGCGCTCGACATCCTGCTGAAGGATGTGAAGGCGAAGAGATGACATTGGCGCGCGCCGACCAGGCCTCAACGCGCCGCTCTGGCCGAAGAACCACGCGTTCTTCGGCCAGAGCCAACCAAGCACGCATAGATGCGCGCACCGGCGAAAGCTTTCCGGCGCTGTTTCTATTTTTGTCTGGCATAGCCGCGCTCATCTGCCAGGTGCTTTGGATCAAGCAGCTTTCCTTGGTGGTCGGTGTCGATGTTTATGCCGTCACCATCGGCGTCAGCGCTTTCTTCACCGGCCTCGCCATCGGCGGCCTCGTCTTTGGCCGCATGGCCGATCGCACTGCCCATCCTTTGCGTCTCTATGCCGCCCTTGAAGGCGGCGTCGCCGTGCTCGCCGTGGCCGCCACCCTCGGCCTCGCCCAGGCCGCGCCCCTCTTTGCCAGCCTCGAACAAATCAGTCCGCTGCTCGCCTGGACGCTGGTGTTCGCCCTGGTCGGCATTCCCGCGATCCTCATGGGCGGCACGCTGCCGGCGCTCACCCGCTATGCCATGGGACAACGCGACGGCGTCGGTGCGATCGGTGGTCGGCTTTACGCCGCCAACACGGCGGGCGCCATCACAGGCGCGCTGCTGTCTTCGTTCCTGATCATCCCAACTGCGGGCATGCGCGGCTCGGCCTTCGTCGCGGCCGGCCTGTGCCTGGCAGCCGCCCTGCTTGCGCTCGCCGTTGGCAGAACCGCCAGGCCGGCCCAGCGGCCAGCCCCCGAAGTTACCCGTAAGCCGCAAGCGACCCGCTTGTCGCGCGAAGGAAAACTGGCGCTTGGTCTCTACGCCATCGCCGGCGGAATAGCGCTGGGCTACGAGGTCGTCTGGTCGCAGGCGATCGTCCCCTTCATGAGCACGCGCAGCTTCGCCTTCTCCATCCTGCTCGCGACTTACCTGGCCGGTCTCGCCATCGGCGCCGCCCTCTTCGCGCGGCGGGCCGATCGCATCGCCCGGCCGTGGAGCGTTTTCGGATTACTCATCGCGGGCGCCGGCCTTGCCGCGATCCTGCCGATCGCTTTGCTCGGCCCCTGGTTGATTCAACTGCAGAGCCTGGTCGAGGCATGGGTGTTGCAACTGACCGGCAGCGCCTTTGCCGGCATGTCCGCCCGCTTCGCTGTGGCTGCGATCTGCGTGGTCCTGCCCGCCACGATCCTTCTCGGAGCGGCTTTTCCCGCCGCGTTGCGACTGGCCGTCGCGCCCGGGCAAATCGGTCGTGGCGTCGGCTTCATCGTCGCCGGCAACACGTTCGGTGGGATCCTCGGCACGGCCCTCACCGGCTTCATTCTCGTTCCAGCGCTGGGCTTGGTGCGCAGCCTCGCTGTCCTTGCCATAGCCGCCGCCGCGATTGGAATGATCGCGGCGTTACGCGAGATACGAGCGGCCTCGAAAGCCTGGCTCGGCACTGTAGTTATTGGCGGCCTGGCCTGCGTCACCGCCTTTCTCCTTCCGGCCGACCGCTTGGCGGCACTGCTGCCGGGCGCCAGCGGCGCGAACCTGATCTCGTATGAAGAAGGCCTCGGCGGCACCGTGGCGGTGGTCGAGCGCGGCGCGGGACGCAACCGCTTCCGCCGTCTCTACATCCAGGGCGTCTCGAACTCCGGCGATGCCATGCCGTCGCTGCGCTATATGCGGCTGCAAGCGCTGCTGCCCTTGATCATCCACAATGGCGAACCCAAATCGGCGCTGGTGATCGGCTTCGGCACCGGCATCACCGCCGGCGCTCTCCTCACCTATCCGGGGCTGGAGCGGCGCGTGGTCGCCGAACTGCTGCCGAGCGTGGTGCGGGCGGCTTCAGCCTTCGACGGCAACTTTCAGGCAACGCGCGATCCCCGCCTCGATATCCGCCTGCGCGACGGGCGTCGCGAGCTTCTGCGCAATAGCGACCATTACGACCTGATTACGTTGGAGCCCCCGCCGCCTTCCGCGGCCGGTGTCGTGAACCTTTATTCGAGCGACTTTTATTCGCTTGCCCGTTCGCGCCTCACCGCGCAGGGGCTCGTGGCGCAATGGCTCCCCTTGCCGACGCAGAACGATGAGGACACGCGCTCCCTGGTGCGCAGCTTCCTTGACGTCTTCCCCCATGCCACGCTTTGGACAACCGAGCTGCACGAGATGCTGCTGATCGGTTCGCAGGAACCCGTGACGCTGGATCTGCAGCGGATCACCCAGCGGCTCGGACAGCCGGAGGTGGCCAAAGCCCTCGCCGATGTTGGCATTGCCTCCCCTGCCGCGCTGCTGGCGACATTCGTCACCGACCGCGCCGGACTGGAGCGCTACGCTGGCGCCGCCAGGCCGGTCACGGATAACGATCCGCGCATCGAATATGCCGGCTGGGTTCGTCGCTACGAGTTGAACACCACATTGCCGGCCTTGATGGACATGCAGCGCGCGCCCGTCATCATCGGTGCCGACGATCCTTTCAAGGCGGCGCTCGCCACCGAAACCGACACTCTCCTCACCTTCTATGACGCCGGCCTCGCCGCCTATGCCGGCGAGAGGGTGCGCTGGGCCCGGCAGATGCGGCAGGTTGCGCAGGCCGCGCCCGAGAATTCCTATTACCGCTGGTTCACCGGGGGAATGCGTGAATGAGCCAACTGCGGCAAACACCGGAGAAGAGAGACGCCATGGACGCGCGACAGCCGAGCCGGCGCGATGCCCTCGCCGGCGCGGCTGCGCTACTGATTGGCGCGACCACCGCAACCACAGGAGCCTTTGCCCAGGCCGATCCCTCGCCCTCTCCATTGCCTGCGCCATTGCCTTCTTGGAACGACGGCACGGCGAAGTCGGCCATCCTCGCCTTCGTGAAGAAGGTGACGCAGGAAGGTGGCCCGGATTATGTGAAGCCGGCGGAGCGGATCGCCACCTTCGACAATGACGGCACCCTCTGGGCCGAACAGCCAGTCTATTTCCAGCTTCAGTTCGCTTTCGACGAGGTGAAACGGCTGAGCGCCCAGAATCCGGATTGGAAGGGCAAGGAGCCCTACCGCTCGATCCTGGCCGGCGACATGAAAGGCCTCGCCGCTTCAGGCGAAAAGGGACTCCTGCAAGTCATGGCCGCGACCCACACGGGCATGACGACGCAAGATTTCGAGACCTCCGTCGCCAATTGGTTGAACACCGCCCGGCATCCGATGAAGAAACGTCCCTATACCGAGATGGTCTATCAGCCACAGATCGAATTGCTAAACTACCTGCGGGCCAACGGGTTCAAGACCTTCATCGTCTCGGGTGGCGGCGTCGAATTCATGCGCGTCTTTGCCGAAAAGGTTTACGGCATCCCGCCCGAGCAGGTGATCGGTTCGTCGGGCGCAGTGAAGTTCAGCATGGGAGCAGACGGCAGACCAGAGCTGCTCAAGGAGCCCAAGGTCGAGTTCGTCGACGATGGCCCCGGCAAGCCCGTCGGCATCAACCGCTTCATTGGGCGCCGTCCGATCCTCGCCTTCGGCAATTCAGATGGCGATCTCCAGATGCTACAATACACGACCGCCGGTGCTGGCGCCCGGCTGGCGCTGATCGTGCATCATACGGACGCCGAGCGCGAATGGGCCTATGACCGCAAATCTCATGTCGGCAAGCTCGACAAGGCCCTCGACGAAGGCCGCGCCAAGGGCTGGACCATCGTCGATATGAAGTCCGACTGGAAAGCCGTATTCCCGCCAGAGCGCTCGCCATGACGATTGCAGAAGACGAAACGAAGGACGAAGGCAGCGGATCAACGGCACGGGCAGCCATCGCCGACCTCCAGAAGCGGATCAACCAAGACATCATCGGCCAGGAGCGCGTCGTCGAGCGCCTGGTCGTTGCGCTTCTCGCCAATGGCAATGTGTTGCTGGAAGGTCTGCCCGGCCTCGCCAAGACGCGGGCAATCAAGAGCCTGTCGAAGAATCTTGAATCCGATTTCAGCCGCATCCAATTCACGCCGGACCTCTTGCCCTCGGATGTCACAGGCGGGGAGATTTTGCGCGGCGACGGGCAGTTCGAATTCCGTAAAGGACCGGTCTTCGGCAACCTCATTCTGGCCGATGAGATCAACCGTGCCCCACCGAAAGTGCAATCCGCCTTGCTCGAGGCAATGGAGGAGCGCCATGTCACGGTCGCGGGCAAGCGCTACGACCTGCCCGATCTCTTCATGGTGCTCGCCACCCAAAATCCCATCGAACAGGAAGGCACCTATCCCCTGCCCGAGGCGCAGATGGATCGCTTCTTGATGCATATTCGCATCGATTATCCCTCCGATGCCGACGAGGTGAAGGTGATGCGGCTCGTGCGTTCGGAAAACGTCACGGCGTCGGGGCAGGCGGCACAGCCCCAGCCGAAGATCCCCCAGAAAGCCATCTTCGCGGCACGCGCCGAAATCGATCAGGTCACGACCAGGAATACTGTCGAGACATATATGGTCGCCCTCATCGCCGCGACGCGCCGTCCGGCCGGGTTTGGCGACAAACTGAAGAATTGGATTTCGATCGGTGCCAGTCCGCGCGGTTCGCTTGCGCTTGATCGCTGTGCGCGCACCTATGCCTGGATGCAAGGGCGCACCTACGTCACGCCGGACGATGTCCAGGCAATCGCCCATGATTGCCTGCGGCACCGTCTCTCGTTGAGCTACGAGGCGGGCGCCGATGGTGTCACCGCCGATGGCGTTTTGGACGAGATCGTCAAACAGGTTGCGGTCGCAGCCTGACGCGAGGCGCGCTTATGGGCATGATGCGCGAGAAACAACGACCTGGCGAGACACGCTCCACAGCGGGCGCGCGGGCCTTTATCACGCTCGACGAACTGTTGCGGCTGAAGCATCGCGCCAAGGGCTTCAGCTTCCTGCCTCGTCAGCCCGTGCACAGCCTGCTGGCTGGTCGCCACGCTTCGCGGCTGCGTGGCCGTGGCCTGAATTTCGAGGAGCTGCGGCACTATTTCGAGGGCGACGACACGCGCTCGATCGATTGGTTGGCGACGGCTCGCCTCGGCTCTCCCCACGTCCGCGTCTATTCGGAAGAGCGCGACCGCCCGATCCTGCTGCTTGTCGACCAGCGCAGCACGATGTTCTTTGGCAGCCGACGGGCGATGAAATCGGTCGCGGCGGCGGAAGCTGCAGCGCTGGCCGCCTGGCGTGTCACCTCCCTCGGCGACCGGGTCGGCGCGGTGGTGTTCGGCGACGAAGAGATCGTCGAGATCAAGCCGCAACGGCGCGAAACAGGCGTCGTGCGCGTGCTCGCCGAGGTGGTTCGGCAGAACCAGGCGCTGGGGCAAGCCGCCCCCTCCGAGGCCGCGGGCCAAAAGCTCAATGAGGCTTTGCTGCGTGCCGCGCGCATAGCGACGCATGACTGGCTGGTCTGCCTGATTTCCGATGCTGCGGGGGAGGACGACGAGACGACACGCCTGGTGACGCAGCTATGCGCCCACAATGATGTCATGGCCATCTATGTCCATGATCGCCTGGAGCATGCTCTTCCCGATGTAGGCCCCGCCGTCTTCAGCGCGCCCTCGGGACAGATCGAGATCGACACCTCATCGTCGAGTCTGCGCAACGGATTCTCGACGGAACATGCGGCGTGGCGGACACGGCTGGCGAATCTTTCGCGTCACCGGGCGATCCCCATCTTACCGATCTCGACTGAGCGCGACGTCGCCAATCAACTGCGTGAACTGATCGGCCGCAGCAGCGACCGCCGAGCTGCGAGTGCCCAAGGCCGGAGCGCTTCATGAGCGACGATCCGGGAAGCCTTGCCAATCTGCGCGACTTGGCACTCCCGCCAGAGGTTTCGTTCTGGCCACCGGCGCCCGGCCTGTGGATTGTCACTGCGGCCTGCGGCGCCCTGCTCGCCATCATGCTGTGGCGCATGGTTCAAAGATATCGGGCCACCGCCTATCGCCGGGCGGCCATCGCCGAACTGAACGCGATCGCTGCCGGAATAGGGCGCGGCGATCCTGCTATAGTCGAGCGTATTTCGGCCATCCTGAAACGTGTCGCCATGGTCGACTATGGCCGGGAACAGGTGGCGTTTCTCAGCGGCTTGGCCTGGGCGGATTTCATCAAAGCGAAAGCAAGCTTCGAGGCGCAGACGCTCCACGCGCTGTTGAGCGGGGTCTATCGTTCCGGCCCCCCACCCGACGCGTTCGAACTCCACAAATTCATCGGCGATGCCACACGCTGGATTCGCAGCAGACGCAAGCCTCTCAGTGCGGAGACTTGACGATGCTCACCTTCGCCTATCCATGGCTCGCCCTCCTCGCACCATTGCCCTTCGCGGTTTGGCTGCTTCTGCCGGCCCACACCAGCAACCGGACCGGACTACGCGTGCCCTTCTTCGATCGGCTCGTCAGATTGAGCGGTCAGCAGCCGCATCGCGGCAGCGTCGTGACGCCACGCCGCCCCCTCCCCCTGATCGTGCTTGTCGTCTGCTGGTTGCTAACATTAGGCGCTTTGGCGCGACCGCAATGGATTGAACCACCGCTGCACCAGGACCGCCCGACGCGTGACTTGCTTCTGCTCGTCGATTTGTCCGGATCGATGGACACCAAGGACTTCATCGATACGTCCGGCCAGACGGTCGACCGCTTGACCGCGGTCAAACAAGTGCTTGATGATTTCCTCTCACGGCGCAAGGGCGACCGCGTCGGCGTCGTCGTCTTCGGCGATGCGCCTTTCGTGCTCGTGCCGTTCACGACGGATCTCGAACTCTGCCGCGCCTTACTGCGCGACACGGTGGTGGGCATGGCCGGGCCACGCACCGCCTTCGGCGATGCCATCGGCCTCGGCATCGGGCTCTTCGACAAGAGCACGGTCAAAGCCAAGACCATCATCGCGCTCACCGACGGCAACGACACCACGAGCAAGGTGCCGCCCGTGGAGGCAGCCGCCGTGGCGAAGGACCGAGGCATCGTCATCCACACCGTCGCCGTCGGCGATCCCACCGCTGCGGGCGAAGACAAGCTCGACGAAGCGGCGCTCAAACAGGTCGCGAGCAAGACGGGGGGCGGCTTCTTCCGCGCCCTCGATCGCAACCAGCTCGCTGGAATCTATCAGCGCCTCGACCAGATCGAGACGCGCCGGATCGACACAGTGAGCTTCCGCCCGAAGCGTGACGTCTACTGGATGCCCCTGGCCGCAGCTCTCGTCCTGTCGCTGCTGACGCAGGCATTACGTCTGCTGCGCGGCCACCGACGGACGCGCCCGCAAGCCGACGAGGCCGCAACCGCGACGGGGGCATCATGATCGAGGCTCTGTCCGCCTTTCATTTCGAGCGCCCGCTCTGGCTGTTCGCCCTCCCTGTAGCCCTCATCCTGGTGCTGATCGAGCATCGGATCGCCGATAGCGCCAGCCGCTGGCGACCGATCATCGATGCGGAGCTGCTGCGATATCTCCTGGTCGACAACCGCGCGACGTCCCGTATCACGCCCAACGCCATATTGTTGCTCGGCTGGACACTTGCCGCCATCGCGGTTGCAGGTCCGGCCTGGCAGCGCGAACCTTCGCCCTTCGCCGACGCTCAGCCGCCGGTCGTCGCTGTTCTCAAAGTCACGCACTCGATGATGACCGAAGACCTCGCGCCGACGCGGCTCGACCGGGCGCGCCAGAAACTCTCCGATCTCCTTGCCCTGCGCGAGAGCGCCGCCACCGGTCTCATCGCCTACGCGGGCTCCTCGCATCTCGTGCTCCCGCCCACCGCAGACAACAAAGTCGTGCTCGATCTCGCGAAAGCTTTGGAACCCGCCGTTATGCCGAAAGAAGGCGACGATCTCGCCGACGCCGTCGCTTTGGCGCAGCGGGTTCTCACCGGCAACGGCCACGGCGGCTCGATCCTGATCATGGCCGACACGGTCGCCGGAGAGCAGCTCTCACGGCTCGGCGATGCCGACGGCAGCAAGATCACGATCCTGTCCCTGTTACCGCCCAATCTCGACGCCGTCAGCATCCTGGATGCGGCCCGCGCGCTGGGAGCGACCGTCGTCGCGACCACACCGGACCAAGCCGATGTCACCGCCCTCGCTCGCCGTCTCGATCGTATCGGCCGCATTTCGGATGCCGCGGGCGAAGGTCAACACTGGCAGGAAGCAGGCTACTGGCTCACGCCCATTCTCGCGCTGCTCGTTTTGCTCTGGTTCCGCCGTGGCTGGGTGCTGACATGAGCCGCGCCGGCACAAAGAATTGGCTGCCCTACCTAGCCGTCGCTCTCGCCGCCGCCGTGGCCCTCGTCGTTACGGCGCAGCATCTGGGTTGGCGTAACCTGTTCCTGACGCCAGACCAGCGCGGGCGCATCTTGCTCGACCGCAACCAGCCGGCGGCGGCAGCCGAGGCCTTTCGTGACCCGCTTTGGCGCGGCACCGCGCTATACAGGGCCGGAGACTTCAAGGCGGCAGCGCAGGCCTTTGCCGCCAGCGACACAGCCGACAGCGCCTACAATCAGGGCAACGCCCTCGTCATGCTCGGACAATATGAGGAGGCCGTGAAACGCTACGATCGGGCGCTCGCCCTTCACCCCGGCTGGACGGATGCCGTCACCAATCGCGAGATTGCCCGCATCCGCGGCGAACGCAAGAAAGCCGAAGGCGGTGTCAACGACGACACCGAATCCAAGCCCGACGAGATCGTCTTTGATAAAACGAAGAAGGGCGGCGAGGACACGACGCTGCAAGAGCCAGGCCAGCCCATGTCCGACGAGGCCGTGCGCGCGCTTTGGCTGAAGCAGGTCCAGACCAGGCCCGCGGACTTCCTGCGTGTCAAATTCTCCTATCAACTTCAGTCAGCAGCCGAGCGGAACAGTCCATGATCCGCCTCATCCGCCTCCTTCTCCTTTGCTGTCTCACGAGTTCGGCCGTGGCGCAGACCTCCGCCACGGCGCCACTTGTCCGCGCCTCGATCACCCCATCCGAAAACATCGTCATCGGCCAGCCGGTCCTGCTCCATGTCGAGGTCCTGTTTCCCGGCGAAATGCCGAGACCGCCTTTGGTCAAGATCGCCGAGACCTCCGGCGCCCAGATCATGCGGTTCGAAACGCAGGCGATCACCATTCGCGATCGCATCGAAAGTCAGGATTATGTTGGCCAGCGTTTCGAGTTCATCGTCTTCCCAAGGCGCGGTGGCGATATCGACCTTCCCGCAGCCGACGTGACGCTGCTCGATCGCGCCGGCGACCCGATCGGGGCGGCCAAGGGACAGCCGCTACGGTTTGCGGTCACAGTGCCGGCCGGGATCGATCCGTCCGGGCCGGTCCTGGCCGCCCCAAGCGTCAGCGTAAGCCAAACCTGGTCGCCCGACCCAGCTTCGACGCCCTTCAAAGCCGGCGGCGCGATCACCCGCACCATTCAACGACAGGCCGCGGATGTGCCTGCTCTCGGCATGGTCGAGTTCCACGTCACCGCACCAGCGGGCGTTCGCGCCTATGTCGACCCGCCCCTCGTCAACGACACCATCAATCGCGGCGCGGTAAAAGGCTCTCGCACCGACAAGATCACATATGTCTTCGAGAAGGCCGGCACCTACGTTCTGCCAGCCTTGTCGCAACCCTGGTGGGACACCAAGGAGCGACAGGCGCGTTCCGAAACATTGCCGGGTGTGACGATTGCTGTCGCGGCGATCGCCGTACCATGGCAGTCGAAATGGCGCGCCCTGCTCAGGGATTGGCCGGCCATTGCCATCGCCCTGTCTATCGGCATCCTGTTGCTTGTGCTCTGGGTCCGCTTCTGGCCGCGATTGGCAACGGCCGGGCGCCAACGTCGCGAACGTTATCTGAACTCGGAGACATGCGCCCGCAAAGCCTTACGCAAGGCGGCCAAAACCGGTGACGCCGCCGCGACCTATCGCGCACTCCAGATCTGGTTGGCGCGTTTATCCTCTGACGCCAGACGAGACCTCGCGCAGAATGCGCCTCTGCTGTCCCTGATCGATCAACTCGAACGCAGCCTGTTCGCTCAAGCCGGCGCGTGGCCGGGCCAATGCGGAAAGGAACTGGCGGCGCTCGTAACCCGCGCCGGCCGCGGCAAAACGGCGAAAAAGGATATTCACGCCTCGCCACTGCCAGCGCTCAATCCGCCCTCCCGATAGCCGAGCCGCCACAAGCGCACGCTCAAATCGACGATGAGCCCTCCTGGATCGATTTGCCAATCAGCGATCTCGCCTCTCGACAAGTTAGGGGAAGCCCCCATGCGTGCCACGGGTTTTACCGGATAGAGCAGCCAGGGACGATGCCCGTACCATCAGGCTCCCACGCCGAGGCTTGATATCGCAAAGAGCGGCAATGTGAAAATCGTACAGCCCGCAAACAGAACCGACCGCAGTCGGGTTGGAATAAGGAGTATGGCAATGAACGTTTTTAAATTGCTGCTCGGCGCCGCCGCGATCCTTGTCGCTGCTCCAGCGATCGCGCAACCACGGCAGCTAGGTCCGCAAACGGGCACGGTCTATATCGAGCAGATCCAAGTGGCTTTCATCGGATCTGGTGAAGTCGGCGGCGGCACGCTTAATTTTCGTGGCCGCTCCTATGGCATCACGGTTGGCGGACTGGGTTTGGGAGGAATTGGCGCGTCAAAGCTGACGGCGCGTGGCCGCGTCTACGGATTGACACGGCTCGCTGATTTCGCAGGCGCGTATGTTCAACTCCGCGAAGGGTGGGCGATTGGCCGCCAAGGGCGCGGCAGCATCTGGTTGAAAAACGGCAAGGGCGTTACCATGAACCTCGATACCCGCCGACAAGGCCTGCAATTGTCGTTGGGCGCCGATGGCGTGCTGATTGGTTTCAAATAAGCAGGGATGGCATTGCCCTGATAATCCATCAGGCGACAACCAGTTGATCGCTTTCGCTACAGAGCTGGATGGAAAAACTATGCAGCGCGGTGTCACGATCTCGCTATGGAGTGCCATCCTCTTCAGAGGACTGACGATCCCCGCGCTTCTCGCATTGTCTCTTCCGATGGCGCCGGGGCACGCAGCTGCGCAGCCTTTGTCCGCAAACCTTGGCCTACCTTTGGTCAAGCCCTGGCTGGGCGATTTCGATGCCATGCGGGAGCGACGCATCATTCGTATTCTTGTCCCCTACAGTAAGACGCTCTTTTTTATTGACCGTGGCCGCCAGCTTGGTGTGAGCGCGGAACTTGGTCGCCGCTTTGAAGACTGGCTTAATAAACGTTACAAGACAGGGCCATTTCGCATCCAAGTCGCCTTTGTTCCAACGCGGCGGGACCAGATACTGCCGGCACTCAAGACCGGTCTCGGTGACATCGCGGCGGCCAATCTGACCGTGACAGCCGAGCGGCAAGCACAAGTGGCGTTTGCGCCTTCCTGGTCCGATAAGATCAGTGAGATCGTTGTGACAGGGCCAGCGAGCCCGCAACTAACGACGCTCGATGACCTCGCCGGACGAGATGTGCCTGTTCGCCTTTCGAGCAGCTACGCCACCCATCTCGAGAAACTAAACCAGGATTTCACAGCGCGGGCCCTTCAGCCGCTGCGCGTCGTCCCTCTTGAGGAAAATTTGGAGGACGAGGATATTTTGACGATGGTCAACGCCGGCCTGCTGCCCTTCGCCATCGTCGACAGCCACAAGGCGGAAATTTGGGCCACCATTCTCGACAATCTCAAAGTTCGTTCCGACCTCGCGATTGCCAGCGAGCAATCCATCGCTTGGGCCTTCCGTCAAAATAGTCCGCAACTTGCGTCCATTCTCGCGGCATTCGTCGCCGAACATAAGGTCGGCACGAAAATAGGCAACGATATCAAGCAACGTTACTTCAAAGACGACAAGCTGCTGAAGAACAGCAATTCAGCCGACGCGGCCCAGCGCTTTGCCGAACTTGAACCTTTCTTTCGCGCCCATGCCGGCACCTATAACTTCGACTGGTTGATGCTGACGGCACAGGGATTTCAAGAATCGCAGCTCGATCAGCACCGCCGCAGCCCTCGCGGCGCGGTTGGAATCATGCAGCTGCTGCCATCGACCGCGGCGGACAAGACGATCGCGATCTCCGGCATTGAAACGGACGCGGGCAGGAACATCCAGGCGGGCGCGGCCTATCTGCGATATCTTATCGCCACCTATATCAAAGACGCCAACCTGCCGGATCGAGAAAAGATGCTCTTTGCATTTGCCGCCTATAATGCGGGTCCCGGCAACCTCAAAAAATTTAGGAGCGCGGCAAAAGCCCAAGGCCTCGACCCCAATCTTTGGTTCGACAATGTCGAACATGCGGCAGCGCGGACTGTTGGGCGCGAAACGGTCGACTACGTGTCCAATATTTACAAATATTACGTCAGCTATCGCCTCCTTCCTCCCTCTCCCAGCGTGTGCACGATGGAAGAAGCCGAACCATCTTCGCCACTCAACTCATTATCAGATGCAGCGAAGACCCGCACTTGCCGGGCCAGGCAGTAGAGGTCGGTTTCGGCGCGGACAAGTTATCGATAGTGACCGGAACGGGAGCCTGCGCAAATGCTGTCGCGGGGATCAGGCACGCGAGCATGAGAGCAGTTATCGCTGAATTTTTCATGATAAGCCTCCTGTCCATCATTGCGCCGCGAGCTTTTCGATATCTGGCAATCGCCAACTCTTGTCGAATAGCGGCTTTCTCGGTCCATAGAATCTCATCATCACCTCAAAGCCACGCTGTGGATCTGTCGGCACCCAGTTCAGTTCTTTGCCTGCAGGGGCTTTCGGCCCAAAGTAAAGATCGACCGAGCCATCCGAGTTCTTTTGAACGTCCGGAACGTTCGATCCACGGCTCGTACGCGAAACATTCTTGATCAAGGCATGAGTTCCCCGGTCATAAGCCGTTGCCGACCAATAAAGGGAGACCGGAACGTTAGCGGGTATAGTCAAACGGTAGGTCTCTGCGCCGTTGAATTGCTCGCCAGCTTTGTCCTTGATCGTCACAAGATAGAACTGCCCCGATCCGAGGTGCTTCACACTGGAGTAAGCAAAGGAATAGAACGCACCGCGATCATCGACCGGATAAACGCCAGGCTTCGAAAAATTATTTGCGAGCCCCTCGACCACATCCGGGGCAACGGGCAGCGCCCATCGACCACCTGGATAATAAGGTGTGAAGAGAGCTTCGTAGCGAACGTCGAGCAAGCCTTTCGCTTCCTCCACCGCTTGTTCCAAAGCTTTCCGCTTATCTGCATCTGGATTGAACGGTTTGCCTTGTTCGATGCCGACCGATTTAAGCTGGTCGATCATCGCCTTGTCCCGATCCAGCCACGGCTCTCTCTGCACGAAACGATCCAGCGTTTCGAACAAGCGAATGTCGTAGGGGATCGTACTGTCGAAAAGAGTATCGATCGCGTCGACAAATGTCGTCGCTGGCGGAGTCGCAGCGCGCGAGAGCGGATAGAGCTTGATCCGCTTGCCATAAGCGACCGCATTCGCGATGTCGGCGGCACTCCCGCCTGTGACGTTGGAGCGAAGCAAGGGACCCGTCATGTAGGTGGCCGCGCGGAGCACAATGTAGCCCGGCGGTACCTTGCCGCTGTAGCCTGGCGGAAGAATGAGATATTTTCCTCCCTTCCCTTTATCGGCGCCGGCTGGGCCAACGTCTTCAAGAGCATTCTGCCAGGCGTCCGTTATAGTCCCTGTGACCGAGCCACCCTTGGCCGCCGGTAGTTCCAGCACCATCGGCCCCGCCACCTTGGTGTTGATGAAGGGCATAAAGTAGATCGTGCTCGGATTCGGGGTAAGTGTCTGGTTCTTCCAGTCCAGCAGGCGCGACCAATAGACGATCTGGTTTTCCTTTCCGCCCGCTTTGAGCATGGCCTGGAACATCAAGTCGAAATTAACAGCCGGCATGCCCCAGATGACGGCCTCGACAGCGCGCCGCTGGACGTTCCTGCGAGCGAGGTCTTCCGACGACAAAGGCTGAGCCAACGCCGGGACCATCACAAAAAGCAGAGCGAATGCAGCGCAAACAAATCTATTCAAGACATCCTCCTATCTGTTTCTCAAAAGGCTCATCTGAAGGCCGATCGGGGCAACGGACATGCCGACCGTCACACGATGATCCCGCGCGTCTTCGGGATCGTGACAATCCGCGCCCATGCGAAACGTCCCGCCTGCGATCCAGACCATCGCATCCGGCAGATACACTGCCTCGTTGACGTTCCTGAACACCTGTATGCGCCATGGTGAGCCCTTAACTGTGCAGCTATTGAGGGCAATAGTCCCAGAATCCCTATGTGCGGGAGGCATCGGTGTAATACCAACACATTCCAGGCGCTGGCGCTGCTCCGGCCCATGCGACGGCGGTCGCGGCTAACGCGAAGCCGATCGCGGCACCCGCGGCGATCGCCCCACCTACGGGCCAACGGTACCAGCCAGGACGCGTCCAGCGAACACCGCACCTCCAGCCGGGACGAACGACTGTCCTCCGGCGGACCGCGACGTTGCCGCGAGGGCCAACGGCATGACCGCGACGGACGCCGGCGTCTCTGAAGCGGAGATCGCCATGACGGGCACGGCGTGGGCTGGCCGGTTAGACACGGCATAATACAAGACCGATCAGGACTGTTGACGCAGCAACAAACTTCGGTGTCGCGCACGCAGGACGAGCGTTCTTTGATTTAGAAAACGGCATTGTTAGCCCCTTTCCTCACAACAGCATTCGAAGCTTAGCTGACTCCATATCCGTTGTAATGTGCAGTTTGTGCCAACGTAGAACGGCTCACATTTTCGATAAAACCGATTTCTTTCCCACTTCGCGTAGCCTGAAAGCTTTAGACATCGCCGTCCAGTCTCTACCTTCCCCAGAGGAGGGTTGGACTCCGGATTGGCTTGGGACATTTGCTCGTTGGCCTTCCCCTACTTCGAGCAGTCTACTCGGCGGATTTCCTGCGGAGCTTCCAATGTAAAGCCTGCGGCGAAGGAATGGTGCGGACGGCGGGGTCGAACCCGAGGAATTTTAAGGCGATAGACATCACCTATCCTCTGTTTATCCGGGGTATCCGATTTTCCGGTAACCGTTCGTCAAAACCAGATTTTCCGGCAGTCGATCTTTTCATACCTAACCGGACACACACCACGGTTGGCTTTCCCGCTGCACCTATTCCGCACCTGGAACCAACCTCAACGGCGGTTAGGAATGCCGAAAATCAAGATCACTAAGACGGTTGTTGACGCCGCCGGCGCGAAGAACCACGATTACGAACCCCGCGATACGATGATACCGGGCTTTCTCGTGAAGATCACACCAGCAGGCCGAAAAACGTTCATGGTCGCTTATGTCGCCAGCAATGGTCAGCGGCGCAAGCCAGCCATCGGTCCCTATGGAGAGATCATCGTCGGGCCGGCCGCGCGTTTGCCGCAGCCGGCTTGAAACGTCGTGCGCCAGACTTGGGCGCGGCGCGAACGCCTCATGCGTCACCAGCGCTGCGGCTTTCTCTACGATACTCTGGATTGCTCGCGCACCGAGAACATGTGCGTGCCCCAAACGCTACCAATTCACCCGAACGCCGAGCTTACCGTTATAGGCGCTAGAGCTGCCGGTGAAACGCGTCTCATAGGAGGCGTTGGCATAGACCGAGACATTCTTGTTCAATTGGCCGCTGATGCCGGCGTTGATCTCGAACCAAGTGCCACCGAGATCGGCCCGGAACGGAATGAAGCCGGTCGCCGAGGAGAATTCCGTTTTGGGATCGCCGCGGAACTCATGCCACAGGTTCGGTCGCAGCCAAGCCGTGATCAGCCGCGGCGCCGGTCCGTTATCCAGTGCCCAGGTGCGGCCCAAGCGCACGCCGATGCGCCCGGCGAGCGAATCGACATCGCTGAAGCGCACCATCGCCGCACCGTCGCTGGCGCCGTTGAGATTGATCTTTTGATAGACTAGTTGCGCTTGCGGCTCGATGAAATAACCGTTGGAGAAGCGGAAGGGATAACCGCCTTCGAGCGAGGCGGCGAAGCCGACGCCATTGGTGTTGAGCGAGCGCAGGCCGCGGTTGGCGGTGCTGATCACGTCGTACCGTGTCACCTGCGCGACGCCGTCGAGATACCAGCCGGACGCGCCGAAATGAGTCCAGTAGGCACCGAGCGTGTAGCCGGTGAAATCACTGCGGCCGCGCTGGCCGTCGAAATGGGTGACGCGGCCTTTGGCCTCGCCATAGACGACATAAAGGCCGGCGTAATCGCGCGCGCCGTCCTTGTCTTGGCGGCGGTAGATGTCCTGACCGATCTGCACGCCAAAGAAATCATAGGAATAACGCGGCCCCGCGCCGAAGATTCCGTTGCTCGCGCCGTCGCGTTCCCCACGCATGCCGATGATACGGCCCCAGCTTGAGGTCAAGTAGCGGCCTCCCGCCGCGCCTCCGCCCGAGGAACCCTGCTTGACAGGCAGGCTAACGACGCAGCGATAGTTCTTCTCCGGGTTCTTGCACCAGACTTCGCGCTCCTCGAAGAGCGGTGCGACCGTAAGCGGCTCCTCCTCGCCGACGCGCTCATGCAGCGTGTCGAGCAGCGTGCGGCCATAGAGCAGCGCCATGGCGGGGATCGCGGCGTAAAGCGAGGTCTCGATGCGCAAGTTGGGAATCGGCGGACTGGGCGGATTCGGGCCGGGCGGTGTCGGCGGACAGACCGATGCGTTCGGCGCCAGCGAGCAGTCGAGCGTCGAGCGGAGGTACCAGGCCTGCGGATTGCTGGCGTCGACGCTCGAACGATAGAGCCTATATTCGAACGGCCCCGCGACGACGGGACGGCTGAGTGAGAACGCGCCAGGAACCGTCGTGCCGCCATTGATCGTGTCGACCACGAGGATGCCGTTGGCGATCGTCAGTGCGCCGGGGCCGGTGGTATTCGTGATGCGCAGGAATGAATTGCCCGTCGCCGTTCCACCGTTGATGACGAGCCGATCCGATGGCGCGCTGTCGTCGCCCAAGAACGTATTGAGTCCCAGCGTGCCGCCTTGGCCGATGTAGTTCTGCGTCGTCAGCGTCTTGTAGCTCGCCAGCAGCGTCGAATCGCCGGTCGGTGGCGTATAGTCGACGAGACCGGCGAGCGTCAGCGAATGGATATCCGAATTGCCATTCATGATCCAGGTGCTGCTGGCGTCGACGGTCGTGAACGTGTTCAGCTCGATTCCGGTGATCTTGCTGCTCGCTGTGATGGCGACGTTGGCGATGCTCGTGGCATCGGCGATGATGTTGCCGCTCGCCACGATGTTTGCGGTCGTGAAGTCCACGTTGCTGATGAGGGTCGCTGGGTCATTACTGATCACGTTCAGCAGGTTTCCGCTGCCGTTCGAGATCATCGTTCCATTTCGCACATCGATTTTCGAGAACGTGTCATGTGCATTGAAGGCGTCGCCGCTGACGGCGGTCAGAACGCCGCCAGAGACCGAAACAATGTTGGGATCGGCAGCCGTGCCACCATTCGAGCGGATGCCGTGACGCGCGCCAGTAATCGAGCTGTCGGTGACGAAGAGATGCCCGGAATCGGCCGCGCGTCCGCCGTCGAATTGGGCGCTCGTGACCGTAGTGCGCAGCAGCGTTGTGACCGACCCCGTGTCGCCGACGAAAACGCCGCCGGCGTTCGCGCCTGTCGCAGAGATCGTGCTGTCGGTCAGGTTCATAAAGGCGGATTCGTTGGTGACCGCGCCATAAGCGTTCGGTCCGGTGGTGTGAACCGTGACGTTGGTCCCGTTGAGTACGGTCAGGATCGGCGGTCCCGAAAATAAGAAACCTTCTGAGCTCAATCCGTAGGCGGTGTCGCCCGAGGTGCGGATGTCGACGGTGTTGAGATTGATGATCGCGCCGTTGTATGCGAACGCACCATGCCCGGCAATTCCCGACGTCGTCACGGTGACATTGGTTGCATCGATGACGGGCAAAATGCCAGGAAACGTCGGCGCGATCTGTGCCGCGGACATCCCGAAACCCGACGTCCCCGTGGTCGAGATCGAGCTGTTGGTCAATACAACCTTGCCGCCGCCGACAGCCAGCACGCCTGACGACGCGTTGCCGGTCATCGTGATGGTGACGTTATTGGCGTTGATGAGGCCGGGCGATGTCGCCAGCGCTGAGTTGGTGTCGGCGCGAAGCCCTGATGTGTTTGCGGCGGCGGCAACCCGCTCCGTGATCGTGACTGTGTCGAGATTGATTGTGCCGCCCGTCGCAAAGGCGCCGACATCAGTGGCGCGGATCACCAGCCCCTGATCGGCCGTGATGGTTGCTCCGCCGCCAACGGTGGTTCCGCTGCCGACGGTGTTCAGGCCGGCGGCGTGAACGGCCGTATTGAACGCATCGACCGTGCCGCCATGGAGCGTGATCGCCGCGTTGTTTTCGGAGATCACGACGTATGAGCCACCGCCGTTCGTACTCAGCGCCACGTTGGTCGCAGTGATGGACGATCCCGCGCCGTTGGCGCGCAGGGCCGGCGTTCCCTTGTTGCCGCCGGCGCCGTTCGTGATGACGGATCCGCCGTTCAAAACGATCGTGGCCCCGGTCAGCGCCTGCGCGCCGAAGGAGAGGTCGCCGGTAGAGCTCAGCGTCACAGGCGCCGTTGCGGTGATCGAGCCCCCATTCTGCGTGAGGAACACCGGCGTTGTGATCACGGTAGTGGAGAAGGTCCCGCCAGGCACAATGGCGGCGCACCCGTTGGCGGCGATCTGGCCGGGCGCCGGTGGCGAACAAGATTGGGCATGGGCGTTGCTCGATGCGATCAAGATGAGCGCGTGCATTGATGCGCCGTATTGCAGATGTCGCATGCATACAAAAGCGCGTCCGCGCGCGCCGGCCGCTCCGCCCTGCCAACAGAACGAAGCAATTGGTGAGACCACATTCGAGAAGCTCATGGCGCACCCCCATCGTTCGCACGATTGGCCCAGCGATTCGCACCGTCTCATGGGAGATAAATCAACACGTCAGCGTGGCGTAACGTCAATTGGGAAAAACCCTGATAGAAATGCATCGACGCGTAGCTTGAGATCACCTCGCGAACTTCATCGCAGCCTGCAATTGCGCCCTCCGCTTCAAGACCCTCAAAGGCCTCTCACCGGTCGAGTTCATCAATCGAGCCACAAAGCTTCGGGCTCAATCCGCTCTATCACTAGCAACGCCGGCCGATGTATATTCCGCGCACCGCGCTGGCGACGAACCGTTGGGCACGGCCACATGAAAGCGCCCGATGTGCCCCGCCGACATCGAACCTCATAAAGAAAATGTCGAAGTCACCGGTCAACGCCAACCGCGTCCTCTTCGTTGTGCGCAAGATGTTTAATATCGCCGAGCTCTTGGGCCTGCGGCCGGACGGCTCCAATCCTTGCCGCCACATTCCGAAGTACCCGGAGCGCGGCAGAACTCGCCTCATCACGGAGGCGGAAGTGCGCAAGCTCGGCAAGGCATATCTCGCGAATCCGATGGCCTCACTACTGACTTACCATCGGGTCTGCCTGCTCCAGCCAAAATCTCATGTCCATTTCACGGTACATCTTGGCCGCGATCTCAAATTGATCGCGAGCTTTTTCCGGCTGCCCGATACGCGAGTATAAATGGGCAAGGCCATAATGACTTCGTGCAACAAGCGGGCGCAATCCGAGCTCCGTCGTGATCGCGAGCGCATGGAGGTAATTGGCCTCGGCCTGTTCCATGGCTCCCGAACGGACAGAAATCTCTGCCAGAAGATGACGGGCGCCGGCTTCGCCACGACGCTGCCCGCTGTCTTGGGCCATGACGAGAGCACGTTGAGCCTGCTCGAATGCGTCCCCATAGCGCCCAGCCAACAAATAGGCTTCACCGAGAGGCGACAGAAAGAGGGCTTGGCCGAACCGATGCCCCATGGCTTCGAAGGCGCTCAGCGCCTGCTCCAGCAACGGCACGCCCTGGGCCGTTCGCCCCATCATCGCATGAACGTAGCCAAGCGTCCCCGAACTGCCCGCGATCATGAATGGCAGATCAAACTGACGAGAGAGAGCGAGGGCATATTCCAATTTTTCGATGGCGCTCGCGAACTCGCCGCGAATGACATACAGGTCGGCCAAGCACCAACAAGCGATCGTGAGGCTATAGGGATCGCCAACCGCGTGAGCGATACGCACCCCCTCCTCGCCAAGTATGACCCCCTGCTCGAATTTGCCTTGATCGGCATAAATGCGGGTCAAGAATGCCCGAACGGTCACAGCCGGAAACCCGGTGAGCCCAAATTTTTCGAGAATAGGCACATCTTCAAGCAGTTTCAGCACCCGTTCGAAGAGGGGTTCGACCTGACGATATTCCAGGGTCAGGAAACTGGCGGTCCCGAGGAACAGGGTCGAGGCGATCTGCAGCGGGACGTCATGAAGCGATTCTGCGAGCGCCAAGGCCTGCTGGCCGAAAGTAGACGCTTCTGCTGGGTCGCCGCCAAGCGCCAGTGTCTGGCACATATGAAAGGCGAAGCGGGCCAATCGGTGTCGATCACCGAGGCGCTTGGCCAAGCCCTCCGCTTCACGCAAAGAGCTGACGACGCGTTCGAATTTTCCGATTGGAACAAGCACAGCCTTCAACTCGAAACGCAGATCGATGGCTTGCTCCAGCCTTTCCTGCGTTTCGGAAAGGCCTGCGACAGCGTCTATGGCGTACTGAAAGAAGTCGGATGCTTCGCGATTGGCCCAGCGCGCCTGCGCCAGTCTGCCCGCTTCGATCCAGTGGTCGATGGCTTCATCGGCGAGCCCGGCTTCCACAAAATGGCGAGCAATAATCTCCGGTTGTTGTGACATGGACGAGGGGAAGCGCGTGACCAGCGTTCGCGCAATGTCCGCGTGAAGTTGCCGCCGTTGGCTTTTGAGCATCATCATATAGGCGGCCTCCTGCAGGAGGACATGCTTGAAGGTATAACTTTGTGCTGAGGCCTTACCACGACGCACGAGGAGGCCGGCCCCTATCAGTTGCGCAAGCCTCATCTTGAGTTCGACCGGAGGCAGAGCCGTTACCGCCGCGATCAATTCGTGGGAGAATTCCCGTCCGATTGCGGCCCCGATGGTGGCAACATTCTTGGCTGGACCGAGCAGGTCGAGACGAGCGGTAAGCGCGGCTTGCAGTGTTGACGGAATATCGCGCGGAAGAAGTGGTCCATCGAAGACATAACCATCGGCTGTCTCACGGAGCAGCCCGCTTTCCATGGCGGAGCGGGTCAACTCCTCGATGAACAAGGGTATGCCGTCAGAACGCGACAGGATTTCATCGGCGACTGCTTTGGGAAATGTTCGTTCTCGGGCGACGCTGCGCATGATATGGGCGCCGTCGCTCGTACTCAGGCGACCCAGGGCCAATATCGCCACATGCGGCTGATCAAGCCATTCGGGCTGAAGCGTCGGGCGACAAGTTACAAGCAGCAATACCGGCAGATCGGCAGCGACGCTCACGATGCGTTCGAGCAATTCCAACGATGTCGGATCAATCCAGTGTGCATCCTCGAATAGAATGAAAGTCGACTTGCGCGAGGCTGCGCCTTTCAGCCAACCGAGCAGCGCATTGAATATCATCTCGCGCTTTTGTTGCGGGCTAGCCGTCAAGGCGGAATAGCGGTGATCCAACGGCACGTCCAGCAACTCGGCGAACAAGGCGACGTCACGCGGCAAGTTGATGGCGGACGGCCAAAGAAGCGTTTCGAGTTTGTCGAGTTTGAGGCTCGCGCTGTCACCCGGCGCAAAACCCGCATCCTGCTGGAGCTGTGCGATGAACGGATGAAGCGGACTTTGTGTCCGATCAGGCAGGCAGGCGTAGCGAAGACCCGCAGGGGCTTCGTTCGCGAGCTTTTCCCATAAGCTCTCGGCGATGCGTGATTTGCCGATCCCCGGCTCTCCCAAAATCCAGACGACCTGGCCTTTACCGCGTTCGGACTGTTCCCAGCGGCTCAGAAGAAGCGTGAGTTCATCCTGCCGGCCGACAAGCGAAGATAAAATGTGACGACGCGCGTCGAAACGGCTCACTCCAGGCGCTTCGCCAAGGACCTGCCACGCCGCGATCGGGGGCAACGGAGGCCTTTCGTCACGCGTCGGAAGCGGCCGGCAGACGAACATCCGCCCGATGAGCCGCTGTGTCGTGGCATCGATGGCGATTTCGCCAGCCGTGACGCTCGACTGTAGCTGCGCGGCGATAGAAGGCGCCTTCCCGGTGATGAGACGGGGAAGATTGCCCCGCGTCATCGCTTTTCCGCCAACGACAACAAATCCGGTCGCTATTCCCATGCTTGCGTGTATCGGCACGGCACCAGAATCCGCCGGGGCGGCGATCGCATCAAGAATCGCCAGAGCCGCTCGTACGGCACGTTCGGCGTCATGTTCGTTCGCGATCGGATAGCCAAAATAGGCAACAATGCCGTTGCCCTGATGTTGCGCGGCAAATCCTCCCAGCCGCTCGGCCACATCTGTTACGATCTCATGAAAAGTGGCGATCAGAGCATGGGCGTCTTCCGGATCGAGGGCAGCAGAGAGCGACGTCGGAGAAGCCAGATCGCAAACCAGAACCGTCAACCGACGTTGCTCGGGAACAGGTGAGTGCACATGCATCGGGTCGGCATCGTCTTCACCGATATGAACCTCTGGTTCAGGCCGGGACGATTCTGAGAGAGCGGGAAGGACGTCGGTTCCCAATCCTTCCGGCGCGGAACCGCGCAGTTCCACGATCAACGATTGTGTGACCGCATCAGGTGCGGCAGAAAGCTCTCGCTTGAGCAGCGTGACGAGATCCCGATAGTGCTTGAGTGCCTCGGCCTGGCGGCCCAGGGCGACCAGAGCCTGCAAGATCAACCGGTGCCCATCCTCACGCAGAGCGTTGATTTCGATGGCCCGACGAGCGGCTTGAAGCGCGGCCTCCTCATGCCCTTCTTGCATGGCCTGTGCACTTTGGCGGATGAGGGCATCCAGAGCGATGCTTTCCAGGCGCCCTCGCTCTGAGATCAGCCATTCCGACCATGCGTCCTCTTCGATATTCAAGTCGATCAGAAACGGGCCTCGATAAAGGTCGGCGGCTGCGGCGATCGAAGCCGGACTGCCCTCGGCGATCAGCGCTCTAAAACGGACGGCATCGCAGTCGATCGTATGGGCGGGAAGCCAGATCTCATCGTCGTCGCTGAGAAGCACGTCCTGGCCAAGGATGCGGCGGAGCCGAAAAATCGCTTGGCGCAGGTTCTGCCGCGCCTGGGTCTCGAAATGCGAGCCCCAAAGCAGATGAGCCAGTTTCTCACGCGGCTGGCGCTGGGGTGCGGTGCAGGCCAGATATGCGAGCAAGCCCGAAAGCTTCTTACTGGGCAAGCGGACGCCGCCTTCACGCGCCGCCAGCTCAAAGCGTCCAAGCAGCGACAGACGGAATTTTGAAAAAGCATCGCGATTCTTCATTTGGTGGGCAACACGCTCGCGCCAATCCTTCTTAAAAAAGCACTTCTGCATAACACAAACGCTGAGGCAGGCAGAATTAACGCTGGTGTAACGCTGCAGTAACGCCCCGGGCACAGCCGACAATTTTAATACTAACGGAGACCGCTGTTCAGGGCAGCGGCATTTTATGTGGGCGGGGCATATTTATGACATCGACGTTGACCGGCGCGGCGTGCAGCCTGCGCCTCAGACGGCTGTTGTCCACCACGGTGCTGACTGGAGCGGTCTTTTCGCTTCCGATTTCAGGGGGCCATGCCCAAACCTTGGTCGATCAAGGCACGTTGGTGGTGAGTTCGGATGGCCAGCTCGGCGCCAACTCCGTCATCGTCGATAATTCTCTGGGCCGCGACGCTACCTTGCAGATCAACGCCGGGGTGAGCATCAGCAACCCGGTCTCCATCGTCAACGGTGGCACGGTCAACACGGCAGGAGCCCTATCGCGCAATGGCGATGGCGAGCATGGCGTGGACGGCAACGGAGGCGGCACGGTCAGCATCGCCGCCACAGGCCGGATCGAAGCTAACGGCGTCTCCGGCATTGGCGTGTCCATCGGCGAAGGGCCGGTCCAAGTGACCAATTCCGGCACCATTCAAGCGACCGGAGACGCTGGACGAGGCATCTATATCTATTCTTCGACCAACGACCTCCTCGCGGTCGACAACCGCACGGGCGGCAGGATCATCGGCACGGACGCCGGCGTCCAGATTAATGGCAACGGCGCCCTGACCAACAGCGGCGAGATCAAGGCAACCGGCGCGGATGGGGCCGCCGTGTTCATTGACGGTGGTGGGACGGTCACCAATACGGCCGGAAACCTTGCCGGCGGGTTCAACGGCGTGCGGATTTGGGGCGCGGGCACGGTGACCAATACGGGAGGCGCCATTCGCGCGACAACCGACGATCAGGGCCATGGCGTGGAAATCGTCGCTGGCGTCGGCAAAGTCACGAACCAGGACGGCGGCGTCATCTCAGGCAAACTCTACGGCGTGAGCCTCGCCGATGGCGGCACGATCACCAACACCGGCGGCAGCACGATCGTCGGCGACGGGCCGGATTCGATCGCCGCAGGCGTGGGCGTCAGCGGCGGCGCAGGCGCGATCGTCAACACGGGCATGGGCAGCCTCATCAAGGGCCCATCGGCTGGCGTCCGCCTGATCAACGGCGGTTCGGTGACCAACGGCGCGGGCGCCACCATTCAAGGCGCGGTGTCGGTGCAGGCCCTCAGCGGAAACACCACGCTCAGCAACGCCGGCGCATTGATCGGCCATGTGCAACTGCGCAACACAGGCAACAATAGCGTCACGCTGTTCACCGGGTCCAGCATTACGGGCAATCTGCAGATCGGCACCAACGCGCGCTCTACACTGACGCTGGATGGCGCTGGCGCACAGGCATATTCAGCCGCCGTCAGCGGCACGACGATCTTTGCCGGCACTCTCGTCAAGACGGGCGGCGGCGTCTGGATCCTGGATCAGACCCAGAACGGCCTCACCGCCGGAGAGACCCGCGTGGAAAGCGGCGCCTTGATCGTCAACACTCAGCTAGCAAGCGCAAGAGTCGACGTTTTCGCCGGCGGCACGCTCGGGGGCTCGGGCGTCGTTGGATCTGGCGGGGGATCGATCGTGACGATGACCTCGGGAGCCACGCTGGCGCCCGGCAATTCGATCGGCACGCTGACGATCAATGGCGATCTCGTCTTCAATGCTGGCGCGCGCTATCTCGTCGAAGTCGATCCGACTGGAAACGCCTCTGATCTGGTGAAAGTGACGGGCAATGCCCATCTCAACGGTGGCTCGGTTGTCCATATAGGAGCCAGCGGCCCCTACAGACTCAACTCGACCTATCGTATTCTCTCGGCCGACGGCACACTGTCAGGTCAGTTCGACGGCGTGAGTTCGAACTTCGCCTTCCTGACGCCGAGCTTGATCTATGACTATGCTGGCCGCACCGTCGACCTCACCTTGGAGCGCAACGTTGTCGCCTTCGCCTCGGTGGCCGCGACCCGCAATCAGATCGCCACGGCGGCTGGCATCGAGAGCATCGGTTTCAACGCTGGCCACCCTGTCTACGAAGCCATCGCGCAGTTACCGAACGACAAGGGATTAATCCGCAGAAGCTTCGACCAGCTCTCCGGAGATATCCACGCCTCGGCCAAGACCGCACTGATCGAGGACAGCTCTTTCGTGCGCGATGCCGCCAGCGACCGCATCCGCTCCTCCTTTGGCGGCGTCGCCGCCTCGCCCATGCCGGTGATGTCCTACGCTGTTGGCGGACCACAATGGGTTGCACCAACAACCGATCGCTTCGCGGTCTGGGGGCAAGGCTTCGGCGCCTGGGGCCGAACCAATAGTGATGGCAATGCAGCTGCGCTCAGGCGCTCGACCGGCGGCTTTCTCACAGGCGCCGATTTGCCCATCTTCGATCGGTGGCGGCTCGGCGCGATCACGGGCTACAGCCGCACCAGCTTCGATGTGAGGGATCGCTCCTCCTCAGGCTGGAGCGACAACTACCATCTCGGCCTCTATGCCGGCACGAGTTGGGAGGCGCTCGGCTTTAGAACCGGCGTTGCCTATACATGGCATGACATCGGCACCAGCCGAAGCGTCGCCCTCCCCGGCTTCAGCAACAGTCTCAAGACCAGGTACGATGCGGGGACTTTCCAGGCTTTTGGCGAGTTTGGCTATCGCATCGATACGAACGTCGCATCTTTCGAACCCTTCGCAAACCTCGCATACGTCAGCCAACGTACCGCTAGCTTGACCGAGCAGGGTGGCGTTGCGGCGTTGCGCGGCAACGGCCAGACCACAAATGTCGCCTTCACCACGCTTGGCGCGCGTGCCTCAACCGGCTTCGTGTTGGCTGGCATAAACCTCACCGCGCGCGGCGCGATCGGGTGGCGGCACGCCTATGGCGACACCACGCCACTCGCCACATTAGCGTTCTCCGCCGGAAACGCCTTTTCCGTCGCTGGAGTGCCGATCGCCAAGAACGCGGCGCTTGTCGAAGCGGGGCTCGATCTCAAGCTGACGCCGCAGGCGGCGCTTGGCCTGTCCTACCACGGCCAGATCGCCAACAGCGCCGGCCAGCACGGCTTCAAAGCCAACCTCACTATGAAGTTCTGAAAACCAAAACGCGCCGTCGGCCAACGTAATTACCCTTTGTTCTAGGGCTGGAGCATATGATGACCAAGAAGCCAAAATCGCTTTTTTCCACACCTATATCCAGACGCAATGCAACGTTTCGGTTCGCTCCGAAGCGGACTGGGCTGATGGGGGCTCTGCTCGGATCAACCTGTTTGTCGGGAGCTGGAACGGGTCTGACATTGGCTGCGTTCGTGATCGCGGGCGCGTTGCTTTTGCCACCGCCGGCGCAGGCCGCGAACTTCAACGTCGGCAATTCGGATCAACTCTACGACGCCATTAACAACGCTCAGAATGGCGACTTCATAACCTTCACCGGCAACATCACGTTGAACCGAAACCTGCCGCTCATCACGCGCGACGTGAACATCAACGGCGGTTCTTTCACCCTCTCCGGCGATAACAAGTATCGCGGGTTCTATGTGCAGTCCGGCAACGTTGGGATTCAAAATATCTATATCAACGATACCGTTGCCCGTGGTGGAAACGGTGGCAACGCCTATTTCGAGCCAGGCGGATCTGGCAGCGGTGGCGGCGGTGGCGGCGCCGGGCTGGGTGGAGCGCTGTTCGTTGGAAGCGGCGCCAATGTCTCGACCAGCTATGTAAACCTGTCAAACAATAAAGCGGTCGGTGGCACGGGCGGCACTGCGGTCGGCGCGCTCAACATACCGACGAGCGGCGGCGGTGGCGGGCATCTCGGCGATGGGAGCGGCGGCGGTTCATTCCTCGATGGCGGCGGAGGCGATGGCGGCGGTGGCTACCCCCGATTGCCAGGAGGCTTTGGCGGCGGTGGCGGTGGCGGCATTACCCCCGGCGGAGCCGGCGGTTTTGGTGGCGGCGGCGGTGGTGCCGGCAACGGCACGTCTCCGGGTGCGGCTGGCTTTGGCGGCGGTAAGGGCGGCGCGGGCCATCATGCAGATGCCAACACCGGAGCCGGTGGTGGCGGCGGCGCCGGACTGGGTGGCGGAATCTTTGTCCAGGAAGGTGGCCATCTGAACTTGAACGGCGGCTTCACCCAGTCCGGCGGCAGTGCCGCGGGCGGCAGCGGCGGTACCGCTTATCACACGGACGGCAAAGTCGATCCCGCGAATGGTGGCAACGGAAGCGGCTATGGATCGGGCATTTTCCTGCAGGGCAATGGCTCGTTTTCCATGAACTCCGGCGATGTGCAACAGACCGTCAGCGACGTCATTGCCGATCAGACGGGGGTTGCCAGCAGCGGCGGCAGCTGGTCCCTGGTCAAAAACGGGGCGGGCACGCTCAATCTCACCGGCGACAACGCCTATTCCGGCGGCACGACGGTCAACGAGGGCATGCTGCGTTTGAGAAGCGCGAGAAGTCCGGGTACGGGCACAGTGACGTTGAATGGCGGCTCGATCGGCAGCACCAACGATACCGTGGCCGGGACGTCGTTTGCCAATGCGCTCAATCTGGCAAGCAGCGGCGTCATTGATGTCGCTAAAAATCCGATCACCTGGAGCGGCGTGATCAGCGGTCCTGGCCAGCTGCGTCAGACCGGCCCCGGCGTCCTGACCCTGACCGGAGCGAACACATTCAGCGGCGGCGTGTCCGTGACCGAAGGCGTCCTGCTGGTCCAGAACGATGGCAATCTCGGTGCGCCGGGCACCGGCATCATTCTGAATGGTGCCGAGTTCGGGCTGGCGCCGGGCAGCGCGCCGCAAACGATCAATCGCCCGATCACGCTCAATGGCATTGGCGGCATCGTGGGCTCTGCCAATCCACTGACATTGAGCGGCGTGATCAGCGGCTCCGGCCAGTTCCTCAAGTCGGGCGTGGGTGAGGTGATCCTTGCCGGCGCCAATACATTCAGCAATGACATCTGGGTCACTGGCGGCATCTTGCGCTTTACGACGGGCGCCAATCTTGGGTCAGGGCAGCAGATCACCTTAAATGGAGGCTCCATCGGGAGCACCAGTTCGATGCCAGCGGCGACGGCGATCAATCGCAATCTCGTTCTTGGAAACGCGGGCGGCGGCATCGATGTCGCGCTGCATCCGCTCATCTGGACCGGCACGATCAGCGGCGACGGCCAGCTTATCAAAAGCGGCGATGGCGAACTGGAGCTTACGGGCACCAACACCTATCGCGGCGGCACTCTGATCGCGCGCGGCGGGCTGCGGGTTTCCTCCGACGCCGCTCTGGGCGCGACCAGCGGGAGTATCACGATCAACAACAATGGCACGCTGCGGGCGGCGGCAAGCTTTACCAGCGCGCGGAATTTTGACCTGACGGGCGCCGGCGGCGTCTTTCAAGTCGACGACGGCATGACCCTGACTCTGACCGGCGAGCTGCATGGTCCGGGCAATATCACAAAGGTCGATCGCGGCACCCTCATCCTCACCGGCTTCGGTGCGGGGCGAGACATCTACGTGAACGGCGGCACGGTGCAAGGCAGTACCAACAACATTCGCGGCAATGTTATTTTCGACAGCAATGTCGGCAATCTCTTCTCGAGGTCGTTGACCTTCAATCAGACTTTCGATGGCAGCTATCGCGACATCATCAGCGGCATCGGTAGCGTGACCAAGGAAGGCGCCGGCAAGCTCTCGATGTCTGGCATCCAGCGTTATACCGGAGAGACGAACATCAACGCCGGCAATCTCAACGTCAACGGATCGCTGGAGAGTTCGTCGATCGTCAACGTCAATGTCGGCGGCACGCTCTCGGGCAACGGCAAGTTTGGCAATGTCAACGTCAACGGCGGTAAGGTCTCGCCGGGCAATTCGGTCGGCACCATCATCATCAATGGCAACCTGAACATGGGGCCGGGCTCCGAGTATTATGTCGAGATCAATGGCACCAAGAGCGATCTCATCCAGGTCGCTGGGACGGCCAACATTCTCAGCTCGACCTTCCGCATCGGCCATGACACCGATACGTCGTCGGCGCCGGTGCTGCCCGGCAAGACCTATACGATCCTGACCACGGGCGGCGGACTGACGGGCTCATCGCCCAGCGTGGCGATCGCCGATTTTCCATTCCTCACCTTTGCTCTCAGCAGCGACGGATATAACGCCCATTTGACCACGGCGCGGAGCGCGATCACGTTTGCCGAATTGGCAACGACGCGCAACGAAAGGGCCGTCGCCAATGCGCTCGATGCGACGGGTGCCGGCGGTCCGCTGTGGCAGCAGGTTGTCGGCACCAGCGAAGCGCAGGCGCGGTCCGCCTTCACGAGTCTCGGCAGTGCATCCGTCCACGCCAATGTCGCCAGCGTGCTGTCGGCGCAATCGTTCTATCTGCGCGACGCGGTGACCGACCGCATGCGGCAGGACTTTGGCAATGGCACCTCGCTGGCGCCAGCGAGCAATGCGCTGACTTTTGCCCCGGCGGGGCTCACCGCTTATGCGCCCCTTGGCAACGGCTCGTTCCAAGTAGCGCCGCCGGCAGCGGTATCAACGCCGGCGCAGGTCTATGCCATCTGGGGCCGTGCCCTGGGCGGCTGGGGTGCATTGAAGGGTGATGGCAATGCCGCGCGCACCGAGCAATCGGTCGGCGGCATCCTCACTGGCGTCGATGTCACCTTCAACGGTCAATGGCGCCTTGGTCTGGCTGGCGGATACAGCCAGTCGACCTTCAGGTCGCCGACGATCGCGGCGTCCGGTTCCAGCGACAACTATCATGTCGCGCTCTATGGCGGCGGCCAAGTCGGCGCCTGGGGCCTGCGCGGTGGCGCCAGCTTCTCGTCGAGCGATGTGAGGACATCGCGTCAGGCCGGCGCGGGCAATCTATGGGGCATCCAGCGTGGCGCCTATCGGGCGAATACGACGCAGGTGTTCGGCGAGATCGGCTACACGGCGAAGTTCAGCGCTGTGGCATTGGAGCCCTTTGCCAACATCGCTTATGTGCAGGTTGACGGCGGGGTCAACGAAACCGGCGTGGCGGCGGTGAGCGGTTCATCGCGACTGGGAACCACCTACACGACGTTCGGCTTGCGCGGCGCAACAGCGCTGACGAATACGCTGTCACTGCGCGGCATGCTGGGGTGGCGACATGCGTTCGGCGAGGTCACGCCGACGACCGCACTGGCGTTCCAGTCCGGCAGCGCCGCCTTCGAGCTCGCCGGTTCGCCGATCGCCCGCAATGCTCTCGTCGCGGAAGCTGGCATCGACCTGGCGGTCGCCGCCAATGCGTCGCTCGGTCTTTCTTGGACCGGTCAGTTTGGCGACAAGAACGTCAACAACGCCTTCAAGGCCAATTTCGCCTGGCGCTTCTGACAGACATTTGGTCGCATTTTCCCACGGAAGAAACGGAGCGAGGCCCAGGCTGCATATCCAACCCGATAAGCACCTGGGCCTTGCGCCTCTTTGAGCGTGCACCGAGGCTCGGGCCTTTGGACATCAGCCCGTTAGCGTTCCCTGACTTTGACTATCCTACTCTGCGGATTTCCCTGCAGGCACTCCAATATTAAAAGTCTGCTGCGTCTACCGATTTCGCCACGTCCGCGTTCAAGTGCCGATTCTAACGATAGCTCTGTGCACCTATGCTGCACCTAGCTATCTTCACGGAACCGACGCGGAATGGGGAAAAAGGCTTTATCGCCTCATGTCGCCTCTCCTAAACGACTGGGCCGCAGCCCTGGCGAGGAAATGGTGCGGACGGCGGGGGTCGAACCCGCACGGGAGAACCCGAGGGATTTTAAGGGGATAGACATCGCCTATCCTCTGTTTATCCGAGGGTATCCGATTTCCCGATAACCGCCCATCAGCACTCGATTTTTCGGCTATCGATCTTTTCATACCTAACCGGACACACGCCACGGTTGGATTTCCCGCTGCACCTATTCTGCACCTGGAGCCAACCTCAACGGAGGTTAGGAATGCCGAAAATCAAAATCACCAAGGCAATTGTTGACGCCGCTACCCCGAAGGACCGCGATTATGAACTCCGCGATACGATGATACCAGGCTTTCTCGTGAAGATCACACCAGCAGGCCGAAAAACCTTCATGGTCGCTTATGTCGCCAACAACGGTCAGCGGCGCAAGCCTGCCATCGGTCGCTATGGAGAGATCACAGTCGAACAGGCGCGAGAGATCGCTCAGGATTGGCTCGCCGAGGTTCGGCGCAGGATTGATCCCAGTGCCGAGCGAACGGCACTTCGCCAAGCTCCGACAGTCAAGGAGCTCTTCGACCGCTTCATGACCGACTATTCCGAAAGCCGAAACAAGCCGTCAACGATCAAGTCGAACCGGGGCTATGGCAGGCGCCACGTCCTCCCCACCCTCGGCCATCTGAAAGTGCCGGAGGTAAGCCGTGCCGATATCGCGAACCTGATGAAGAAAATGTCGAGATCGCCGGTGAATGCCAACCGCGTCCTCTCCGTTGTGCGCAAGATGTTCAACATGGCCGAGGTCTGGGGACTGCGGCCGGACGGTTCCAATCCCTGCCGCCACGTTCCGAAATACCCGGAACGCGGCCGAACCCGCCTCATCACCGATGCGGAAATGCGCAAGCTCTTCGACTATCTGGACCGCGCGGAGGCCGACGGCCTTGAACACCCCTTCATACTGCTAGCAATCAGGCTCCAGTTCGAGTTTGCCGCCCGCATGTCCGAAGTCCTCCAGCTCGAATGGGAATGGGTCGATTTCACAAATCGCCGCGTCGTTTGGCCCGACAGCAAAACCGGCGGGATGTCCAAGCCGATGAGCGCGGAGGCCCTGCGTCTCTTCGAACATGCACCGAGGCTAGCAGGCTCCCGCTTCGTCTGCCCATCGATATTCGATCCCAATAAGCCGATGTCCCCGTTCACCTACTCCCAGGGTTGGCGGCGCATTCTGGAGCGTGCCGGACTTCCTCATGTCGGCACCCATGGCATCCGCCACCGCTCCGCGACCGACATTGCCAATTCTGGCGTACCGGCAAAGGTCGGCATGGCACTGACGGCCCATAAGACCGTGACCATGTTCATGCGCTACGTCCACACCGAGGATGAGCCGATACGGGCAGCGGCAGAGGCGGTGGCGCATCGGCGACAATCCCTGCTGGGGAGCGCTCAACTACCAGCCACCGCCCCCGTGCTAGTGGAACCTCCAATAGCCACGCCCATCGTCGCGGCGCCAGCCCAGGCTCAAGATTCTGGCGGAAAACCGCCGGGCTTCGAGGATGGCCGTTACCATTCCAGCACGCGGCTCGGGAATTATCGGCCCTTTCGACACCGCGCTGGTGACAACCGAACTAGTCCTCCAGGGACCAAGCGAGCGAAGACAGCCCCATGAAGGCGAAGACGCGTTCGAATCGTATCGGGAGCGCCGCACCTGGCGAAGAAGACAACCATGTCTACTCCATAGCTTTCTGGAACCCTCCTATTACGCGTATCGGGCCTACGGCCCCGCTTGCGCCTCGACTGACCTACGTCCATTCCCGTCTTTCTCAACGAGGACAGCTTTTCCCGCAGTGAGCCCTCCTCCGGCAGCAGGCTGCTTTGGGCATAGAGGCCGTAGAAGGCCTGACCTTTCCTAAACGAGAACTCAACGATCCTCTTCATTCCCGAAGACCTGAAGCGCTTCGGCATTCAAGACCGTGATCGAGCCGTAGCTGGTCGTCACCCACCCCTTCACGGCAAATCGCTTCAAGGTAGCGTTGACCTGTCGACGCGAGGCGGAGGCCATCGTGGCGACTTCGGTCTGCGTCAATAAGACGTGTTCGCTACTCCAGGTCATCCTATGGAGGACAGACGCAATGCGGCGATCGGGATCGAGCTTCTGCAGATCATGGATGATCCTGATGAGGACGTCGACGCCGCGCAGAAGGTTCGTGCAGAAATTGCGTATGACCGAGGGATCGGCAGCAGTCATTTGATCCATTTGATCGAGGGACAGATACATGGCCCAGGTCTCGACAACTGCGCGCAGTTCAAGCCGCCGCGGTTGCCGGATCAGATAACTGTCTTCTCCGGTCCATGAACCGGGAACGCCCATATGGATCAACTGCGGTGCATCGGTTTGGGGAGCAGTGTTGACTGATACCCCGCCGCTTACAAGACCATATATGCCTCCGAGTTCGTCGCCGAAGTGATAAATCACCTCGCCAGCTGAGAAACGCAGCAGGATGGAACGCCGTAGCACTTCGCTGCGAAAAGGCTCAGGTTGCGTCGAGAGCCAGCCATTCTCGCGAAGGATCGCTTCCGCGCGTTCTCTCTTGATCAGGATCGTGTTCAACAGGCTCGCCTAACGCAGAATATAAACCAACCCAAGGAATAGTTCATTTTGAGGATCGATAGATTGAGCCTCGGAGGGAAGCTGGATCGACTTCAGTCGCCTTCAGTTGCGAAGAGCCGTAGCTTTTCGGGGCGGAGGATCGTGACTGATCGATAGCTCGTCTTCAGCCATCCGTTCTCAGCAAACCGCTTCAATGCAGCATTGACCTGCCGGCGCGAAGCGCGGGCCATCGTGCCGATACGGGTCTGATTCAGCGGAAGGGGCAGCTCACCGATCCAGCGAGCGCGATGAAGAACGGAGGCGATCCTGCGATCAGGATCGACCCTCTGCAAATCATGGATGACTCTAATGAGGGCATCGACATTGCTCATGATGATCTGCCCGAAATTGTGAGCGACCATGGGATTCGTGCTCGCCATGTCATCCATCTGCGCGAGCGGCAAATACATCAGCCAGGTGTCGACCAATGCGCGTAGTTCGACGCGTCGCGGCTGGCGTGCCAGGAAGCAACCTTCGCCTGCCCAAGCGCCTGGTGCGCCGACATTGATCAATTGTGGTTCATGGTTTGGTGGCGCCGTATTGATTGTCGCCGCGCCACTCACGAGACCATAAATGCCTCCAAGCTCTTCGCCGAAGCCATAAATCAAGTCCCCTGGGGCGTAACTCAACAGGACAGAGCGCTGCAAGACATCCGTCTGGAAGGCCTCGGGCTGATGGGAGAGCCATCCGTTCTGCCGAAGAATTTCTTCCGCCGCTTCTCTGCTGATCAATTTCGCGCTCATAAGGCACGTGTAGCACATTCAGCCGCGCAGATTGCTCCCACGGTGCAATCTGCGGAACATTTTGTCAGGCTACGTTGGATCTTTGACCATCTTCGGACGTAAAGCGCCGCCACTTGCCCCAATCCATCCGTTTTGTGAAGCGCTTCAATTCGGGCGCACTCGCCGTAGTTCTACCTGCTTTGACCGTCTGCGAGCGACGCGGATCGAGGATCTTTCCGGCACACGGACGCTCTCCAGATAAAGATCGCGACGGCGCAACAAAGCACCAGCAGCGCCGTTGCCGTCAGGAAGGGCACCTGCGGCGAGATCCGGTGCAGCGCGGCTCCAGCGAGGGGACCGATGGCCTGCCCGAGACCCTGTGCGAGAACGTTGACGCCGGCGGCCTTGCCCTGAGCGCCGGCCCCCGTCGACAAACTGAGGAAAGCGAGGTTGCCAGGGAGCATCAGGCCGAGACCGACGCCGAGCATGACGAGCGTGCCGAAGATCGCGGCGTAGCTGTCGACCAGGCTGCAGATCAGCAGCGATATCGCGGCGATGGCGGCTCCGACCCCCAGCAGTCGTACAGGCTCCCATCGCAGCAGGCGCACCACGAAAAGCTGGACGGCGATCATGGCCATTGCGGTCGCCATCAGCGCCGCTCCGCCACGCGCGATCGATTCCTCGACCGTGAACCCGAGGGCATCCTGCAAGCGCAGCGCCGTGACCTGCTGCAGGACGCTGTAGGCCGAGATCGACGCCACCGTGATCAGAAGCAGAGGCGCTATCCTGGCAAGTGGGAGGCGGGCCTCGACCGACGTCTCGCGGGCGACGCGGGCGGGTTCTCTGGCCAGGAAGAAGACGCTCGCGAAGGCGGCGACAGCGAGCCCGCAGACGATGGCGAAAGCCGAGCCGGGGCTGGTGGGCGCAATCTGCCATGCGAGCGCCGCGCCGAGGATGGCACCCAACCCCATGGCTGCGCCGAGAATGCCCATGGCGCTGGTCCGCTGCGCCGGGATCGTGATGTCAGCCATGTAGGCCTGCGACGCCGGCAGGATTCCACTGGAAGCCAGCGACTGCGCCGCCCTGACGCAGATGAACAGGCCGAGTGTGAGGGCAGCGCTGAGGCTGGCTGCCAGGCGCAAGTGCACGAGGAGGCCAAACAGGGCCGCCGCGATGGCCGCCCCGGCGAGCGCCGTTAGAAGAACCGGTCGGCGCCCGATCCGTTCGCTGAGATATCCCCAGACCGGCGCCGATGCCATGAGCAGCAGAGCCGAGATGCTGAGGATCCCGCCAGTTTGAATATCAGAGAAGCCCAGGCTGCGCCCCAAAGGCGGAAGCACAACGAGGAGAAATGATTGTCCGGTCGTGTTGATCGTCAGGCCGAAGGACAATGCGAACTGAGCCAATCTGGCGCTAGATCGAGCTTCCATATTCTCCCAAGCCATGGACCATTCGTATGAGCGCTTCCTGTGCCGCTTCACGGGATCGCCGTCAATCAGGCTGAAGCAGGCCTAATCAACGAGGATTAACCAAGCGCCTGAAAACCGCGCGAATTGTTCCATCGGGACAGTTTCGATTCCCAGACCCTGTATGCCTTCGCGCGCATCGCGGCACGCTCACCATCGCGATGCGCGGCGGGGGATGATCATGAACTCCGAAACGGCTCAGGCGGATTTACCCTCGCGGCATGCGCGCGACGGCATGATTTTCGTGGGCGCCGGCACTTTCTGGATGGGGTCGGACCACCACTATCCCGAAGAGAAGCCCGCTCACCGCGTGCGTGTCGACGGGTTCTTCATGGACCAAACGCCGGTGACGAATGCTGAATTTGCCGAGTTCGTGGCGGCGACCGGATATCGCACCTTTGCTGAATCCGCGCCCGATCCGCGTGACTATCCCGGCATCCTGCAGGAGATGCTGTATGCGGGGTCGCTGGTCTTTCGAAAGCCGGTTGGGCGGGTCGATCTCAGCGACTGGACGCAGTGGTGGTCGTTTCTCAAGGGCGCCAACTGGCGTCAGCCCTATGGTCCCCATAGCAGTATCGAGGGGCTTCACGATCACCCCGTCGTCCACATCTCCCATCACGACGCGCTGGCCTACGCACGCTGGAAGGGCAAGGACCTGCCCACCGAAGCCGAGTGGGAGTTCGCCGCCAGAGGTGGCCTCGACCAGGCCGAGTATGCCTGGGGATCGGAACTGGCTCCCGGCGGCCGGCACATGGCCAACACCTGGCAAGGGCCATTCCCGACGGTCAACCACAAGCATGATGGATACACCCGGACCTCCCCCGTGAAGGCTTTTCCGCCCAATGGCTACGGGCTCTACGACATGATCGGAAATGTCTGGGAATGGACATCTGATTGGTTCGCCGCAAAGCACGAAGCGGACGCGACGAAAGCCTGTTGCATCCCCAAAAACCCGCGCGGGGGGCTTGAGACCGCCAGCTACGACCCGTGCCTCCCCCAAATCAAAATTCCGCGGAAGGTCCTGAAGGGCGGATCGCATCTGTGCGCTCCGAACTACTGCCGCCGCTACCGACCTGCAGCGCGACATGCGGAAGCGATCGATACGTCGACGAGCCATGTCGGGTTCAGATGCGTTATTCGAAACGGAGAACCGAATGAAACGACCTCTTAGTCACCCATTCCGAGCACGCTGGTTGGGCGTAAGCACGACGCTCCTGATGTTGGGATCACCCGTGGCAGCCCAGGACTCGCTGCCGTTTCCGCCCAAGCCCTCAGGGAGCAAGGCTGGACCGACGATCGCGGAATCGACCTACAGCCCCCTGCCGGTGAAGTCGCATCTGCCCGCCAATGCGCCCAACATCGTCATCATCATGCTCGATGACGTCGGACCGGCGTTGCCGAGCACGTTCGGCGGCGTGATCGATACGCGTACGTTGAGCCGCGTTGCCGGGGACGGTGTCACGTATAACCGCTTCCACAATGCCGCGATGTGCTCACCCACCCGCGCGGCGCTGCTGACCGGGCGCAATCATCATCGCGTCGGCTATGGCCAGATCGCCGAACTGGCGAACGACTGGGATGGCTACTCCGGCCGGATCCCGCGCACGTCGGCGACCGCAGCGAAGGTCCTTGGCTATTATGGCTACGCGACGAGCGCCTTCGGAAAATGGCACAACACGCCGGCCAACGAGACCACGGCCGTCGGCCCCTACACGAACTGGCCGGCGGGTCAGGGGATCGGCTTCGACTATTTCTACGGCTTCCTTGCGGGAGAATCCTCGCAATGGGAGCCTGCGGTCGTCGAAAACACAGTCCGGGTGAATCCGTCCGAAGGGAAGAAGGAATATCACTTCACCGAAGACATGACCGATAAGGCCGTCTCATGGATGAAGCAGGTCCACGCACTGACGCCGGACCGGCCCTTCTTCATGTATTGGGCCCCTGGCGCCTCCCATGGTCCGCATCACATCTTCAAGGAATGGGCGGACAAGTATAAGGGCAAGTTCGACGAAGGCTGGGACGTCATGCGCGAACGCGTCTTCGCCCGTCAGAAAGAACTCGGCTGGATCCCGAAAGACACCGAGCTGACGCCGCGACCGAAGACACTTGCCGCATGGGCCGATATCCCCGAGGACGAAAAACCGTTCCAGCGTCGGCTCATGGAAGTGTTCGCCGGATACACCGAACATGCTGATGCGCAGGCCGGCCGGTTGATCGATGCCCTGGACGAGCTCGGCATCCGCGACAACACGCTCGTTTTCTATATCTGGGGCGATAACGGCTCGAGTGCGGAAGGCCAGAACGGCACGATCAGCGAGCTCTTGGCGCAGAATGGCATTCCTTCCGAGATCAAAGATCACATTCGCACCCTGAACGAGCTCGGCGGTCTGGATGTGCTTGGATCGCCCAAGGTGGACAACATGTACCATGCCGGCTGGGCGTGGGCTGGCTCTACGCCATACCGGTCAACGAAGCTGATTGCCGCGCATTTTGGTGGCACGCGCACGCCGCTTGCGGTGTCCTGGCCCAGCAAGATCAAGGCGGACAAGACGCCGCGTCCGCAATTCCATCACGTCAACGATATCGTGCCGACGATCTACGACATTCTGCACATCACGCCGCCGAAGCTCGTCGACGGCGTCAGCCAGGATCAGCTCGACGGCACCAGCATGACCTATTCCTTCGCGTCCCCGACAGCACCGGAACACAAGAAGGAGCAGTATTTCGAGGTCATGGGCAGTCGCGCCTACTACAAGGACGGCTGGATCGCTTCGGCATTCGGGCCAAGAGCGCCCTGGCAAGCAGGCGTCGATCCTTCGATCATGAAATGGACGCCGAAGAACGATGTTTGGGAGCTCTATGATCTCAAGAAGGACTTCTCGCAGGCGAGAGACATCGCCGCGGCCAATCCCGGCAGGCTTGACGAGTTGAAGAACGCGTTCGACGTGAGTGCGAAAGCCAACAAAGTCGATCCGGTTGGCGGGGGCTTATGGTCCGCGATCTTCCATCCGGAAGACGCTCCGTCTAATCCCGCCAAGACGTTCTCCTACACGCAGGAGGTCGTTGGCGTCCCCGAGTTCACCGCACCGCGGCTCGGATCACGCAGCAGCCTTGTCACCATCGATGCGGATTTGCAGCCCGACTCGAAGGGCGTGCTCTACGCGATCGGCGCCATCTCAGGCGGTGTCGCTTTGTGGGTCGAGAACGGAAAGCTCAACTACGAGTACAATCTGTTCGAGATCGAACGGACGCAGCTGGAAACGTCCGCCCCACTCCCGACCGGGAAGGTCAAGATCGAGGTTGAAACACGCAAGGCTAGCGGCGTCCGTCCCGCGCCCCTCGACATCGTCATCCGCGTGAACGGCCAAGAGGTCAGCAAGGGGCGTGTCCCACGCTCAACGGCGCTGACCTTCACCGCCAACGACGCCTTTGACGTCGGCCGGGACAGCTACTCCCCCGTCTCACTTGCGTATTTCGACCGTAAGCCCTTCACCTTCAATGGCACGATCCGGCATCTCAAGGTCGACTATCTGGACTGACCGCCGACCAGTTGGAGGCGGCGAGCACGACTTTCGCCGCCTCTTTCTGGGCAATGCCAAGCATCAACGTCTAGCTGCGACGACATGATGTAGTGCTAGATGCTGACAGCGCCGTCGCTATCAACGCACAGATACTGATGAAACCGACGCTTGCCCACCACCTTTGGGGGAAAAGCAAAAGACAGGCTCTATGGCCGAAACTTCGGTGACTGCCTTCCACGAAAAATCCACACGCCTCGGCCACCATGAACGAACGCAAGAGTGTTGGTAGTCGCTTAGCTCCAGCCCCGCGGTCATCTAAAATTTAAGCCAGTGAAAAGTGGTGCGGACGACGGGACTCGAACCCGTACTCTCATAGAGAAGCAGATTTTCTTACCACTTCGGCTTTCACCGCCGTCTGATGACGTTCGTGGTCTGGACTGTCCCTTCGCCATGGCCCGAAGGCTTTAGGCGCCGCCCGTCCAGTCTCTACACCTTCCCTCAGGAGAGGGCTTGGCTCGGGATTGGCTTGAGGCATTCGCCCGTTAGCGTTCCCCGACTTTGAGCGGTTCTACTCCGCAGATTTCCCTGCGGGCACTCCAATTAAAAGTCTGCTGCGTCTACCGATTTCGCCACGTCCGCATTCTATTGTCGATTCTAGCGATAGCTCTCTGCACCTATGCTGCACCTAGCTATCTTCACCTCTCCACTTCGAACTCCACTAAGCACCACAAATAACAAGCACTTCTTGCTCCGCGGACTTGTCACGCAAAATGGTTTTAAGTCCCTTGCGTCTACCAATTTCGCCACGTCCGCGCGCCGCAACGCTTATCGCCGATGGCACGGCAGGGCAAGACTGCGAAGGCAAGACTGGGAGAGCAGGACTGGGAGAGCAAGACTGCGAAAGCAAGGCGGCGAGGACACGGCGGCTCCGGTTGTGTCCCCAGAACCGCGCTGCTAGCTTTTCCCTCCGTCAGCCGTTGCCGCGCGTCGTTGCGCGCGGGCGGACTGCGAGGAACGACCGTGCCGATCAAGCCTTTTCTCGCCTTCCTGTGCCTCGCCGTAGCCGCCTTCCAGCCCGCCTCGGCCCAAACCTGGCCGACCCGGCCGATCACCATGATCGTGCCCTTTGGCGCCGGCGGCAGCGCTGATGTCGTCGGCCGCCTCATTGGCCAAAAGCTCAGCGAAAAGCTCGGCCAGACCATCTTGATCGAGAATGTCTCAGGCGCCGGCGGCCTCATCGGCACCCAGCGCGCGGCGCGTGCCGAGCCGGACGGCTATACGATCCTCATCGGCGTCGAGAGCACGATGGCGATCGCCAAACTGATCCAGCCAAACGTCGTACAATATGACGGATTGAACGATTTCCAGCCGATCGCTCTCATCGGCACCTCACCCATCGCCGTCCTGGCGCGCAAGGATTTTCCCGCTTCCACCACCGACGAGCTCCTGAAACTGCTGCGGGCCAATCCGAGCAAATACAGTTTTGCCACCTCGGGCGTCGGTTCCTCGCTGCATCTGGCCGGCGAGTTGATCAGCCTTGAAGGCAAGGCGCCGATGACGCACCTGCCCTATCGGGTCGGAAGCCAGGTCATCACCGATCTGGCCGCCGGCCATATCGATCTCGCCGTCCTGACATTGGTCACGGCGCTGCCGCCCCTGCGCTCGGGCCAGATCAAGGCGTTCGGCATCGCCAGCAAGGACGTGTCGCCGCTGGCGCCGGAGCTGAAGCCCATGGCCGATGATCCCGACTTGAAGAAGGTCGATGTTTCAACCTGGTTCGGCCTGTTCGCGCCAGCGCGAACCGATCCCGCCATCGTCGAGCGCCTCAACCGCGAAACCAACAGCCTGCTGGCCGATCCAGCGATGCGCGCACGCCTCGCCGACCTCAGCGTTCAAGCGGTGAGTGGCGATACACCGGCTGCGTTCAAAAGTTTTCTGGCCAGCGAGATCGAGAAATACGGGGCGATCGTCAAAGCCGCCAATATCAAGCTTGAATGACGTGGCGGCATGACGGGACCCACCGTCATTGCCAGCGAAGCAATCCAGGCGTCAAAGGCTGGAGCCATAGACGAAAAGGACTGCACCACAGGCATTTCTTGATGTTCTACCACATGCCCTTAGATTGCTTCGTCGCTATGCTCTTCGCAATGACGGAAATCTAAGCTCCGACCTTGTTGATCGGCGGCTGGAAGGCCAGGCCCGTGTCCCAGGGGAAGAAGATCCAGGTGTCCTGCGATACTTCGGTGATGAAGGTATCGATCACCGGCCGGCCCAACGGCTTGGCATAGACGGTGGCAAAATGCGCCTTCGGCAGCATGTCGCGCACCAGTTTGGCGGTGGCGCCGGTGTCGACCAGATCGTCGACCACCAGCACGCCTTTGCCTTCGCCATCACCGACAACGTCCTTGGCGATCGACTTGATCACCTGCAGCGAGCCCTGCTTGTTCTCTTGCGAATAGCTCGCGATGCAAACCGTCTCGATCAAGCGGATGTTCAATTCGCGCGCCACGATGGCTGCTGGCACCAACCCACCACGGGTGACGCAGACGATCGCGTCGAAGGGGCCAGCATCGTTCAGCCGCCACGCGAGGGCCCGCGCGTCGCGATGAAATTGATCCCAGGAAACAGGAAAGGCTCTTTGTTCGCTCATCGTCACTATCCGTCTAAACGCCGCGCGCGGCGATCAATTGTTCAATCATCACCCGCACGGCGGCAACCGCTTCGGCCAAAATCGCCGGATCCTTGCTGCGCACGACAATCTGGTTGCTGAAGCCGCCACCCGACGTATTGAAATGCGGATAGGAGCCGATGGAGGTCTGCGGAAACAGCTTCTGGATCTCGCCCAACGCCGCGCCATAAGCGCCTTCGGGCAGGCCAGCTTCCAGCGTCTCCGACAGCATTTTCGCACCGGTCTGCAAGGTCGGCCCGACGACATCGAGCATCGCCTGCATGATGCGCGGCACGCCCGCCATCACAAATACATTGTCGACGCGGAAGCCAGGCGCGGCGGAGACCGCATTGACGATCAATTCGGCCCCTTGAGGAACACGGCACATGCGCAGACGCGCCTCGTTGAGATCTTCGCGCTTCAGCCGCGTCAGCAGCAAGTCGACGGCGCGCGGATCGACATCAATCGGCACACCGAAGGCCTTGGCGACACTGTCGGCCGTGATGTCATCATGGGTCGGGCCGATCCCGCCGGTGGTGAAGAGATAGGTATACCGCTTGCGCAGGGCGTTGACCGCGGCGACGATCTCATCCTCTTCGTCCGGCACGACCCGAACTTCCTTCAGGTCGACACCGATGAGGGTCATGTAATCGGCGATATAGCCGATATTGGCATCCTTGGTCCGACCGGACAGGATTTCGTCGCCGATGACGAGAATGGCGGCGGTGATGGTTTTTGGCGCTACGGGCATTTGGTTCTCCGCCAAGGTTTTAGGAAGCCGGAAGCGCTCCTGGCAAGCGGAAATGGCGCCCAACCGACCAAAGTTCGGCGCCGGCTGCCCCATGTCCACAAGGTTGCGCCGCTCGGCAAGCCCGCGCGTGCTTAAGCATGACTGTGAAAAGCGCGCCTAAACACGCATTTCCGTGCGCATATCGGACAGAAGCTGCTCGGTTTGGCTGCCCATTTTCTCGATATCGTCCTGGTATTTCAGCAGCACGCCCAGGGTATCGGTCACCACCTTCGGGTCGAGCGCCATCGTGTCGAGTTCCGACAAAGCGCTCGCCCAGTCGAGGGTCTCGGCGACGCCCGGCTGTTTGAACAGGTCTTGCTTGCGCAGATGCTGCACGAAGCCGACGATTTCCTTGGTCAGTTTCGCTGGCGCATGCGGCACTTTCGAGCGCACGATTTTCAGCTCGCGCTCCGCATCGGGATAACCGACCCAGTGATACAGGCAGCGCCGCTTCAGCGCGTCATGGATTTCGCGCGTGCGGTTGGAGGTGATGATGACGATCGGCGGCGCTTCCGCCTTCACCGTGCCGAGCTCGGGAATGGTGATCTGAAAGTCCGACAGCACTTCCAGAAGGAAAGCCTCGAAGGCTTCATCGGTGCGGTCGAGTTCGTCGATGAGCAACACCGGCGGCCCCTCTGGCGTGGGTTCCAGCGCCTGCAACAGCGGCCGCTTGACCAGATAGCGCTCGGAAAACACATCGCTCTCGAGCCGCGTCCGGTCGGTCTCCCCAGCGGCCTCCGCCAAGCGGATCGCCATCATCTGCGCCGCGTAATTCCACTCATAGACCGCCGAGGAAATGTCGAGCCCTTCATAGCACTGCAAGCGGATCAACCGCCGGCCGAGCGATGACGCCAGCACTTTGGCGATCTCGGTCTTGCCGACGCCGGCCTCGCCTTCCAGAAACAGCGGCCGCCCCATTTTCAACGACAGAAACAGCACCGTCGCCAGCGACCGGTCGGCCACATAATCAGCCTCGGTGAGGAGCGCGAGCGTGTCGTCGATGGAGGTGGGAAGCTGGCGCGGGTCGCGCGTGGGAGTTTTCGCTGATTTGGCCATGGTGTTCTGACGGAAGCGCCGCAAGACACGGCGAGACAATGGGCTTTCGGAAAATGCCAATGGCCGGGACAGGCCCGGCCATCACACGTGCTGTAATCTAACGCCCGGCGGGCGCTTGATCCATCCCTTATTTCGCATTCGCCTTGGTGACGGCGCGCCGCGCCATGACGCCAATCAGATGGGCGCGATAGGTCGCATCCGCATGAATGTCGGAATTGAGGCCCTCGGCCGTGGCGTTCACGCCTTCCAGCGACTTCACATGGAACTTAGCCGTCAGCGCTGCCTCGAAATTGGACGGGCGGAACACGCCGTTCGAGCCCGCGCCCGTCACCGCCACGCGAACGTCCTTGCCCTTCTTGGCGACGAAGACGCCGACGATGGCGTAGCGCGAAGCCGGATTGCGGAACTTCTCATAAGCCGCCTTGTTGGGGATCGGGAACGAGATCTTGGTGAGCAGCTCGCCCTCTTCCAGCGCCGTCTCGAACAGACCGGTGAAGAATTCATCCGCCGGAATTTTGCGCTTGTTGGTGATGATCGTCGCGCCCAGCGCCAAGCAGGCCGAAGGATAATCCGCCGCCGGATCGTTGTTGGCGACCGAGCCGCCCATGGTGCCGCGATTGCGCACCGCCGGATCGCCGATCATGCCGGCGAGATCAGCCAATGCCGGGATCTTTTCCTTGACCAGTTCCGAGGTCGCCACATCGACGTGGCGCGTCATCGCGCCGATGACCAGATTGCGGCCCTTCATCTCGATGCCCTTCAGATCGGGGGCGCCCGACAGGTCGATCAGCGCGGCCGGCGAGGCCAGGCGCTGCTTCATGGTCGGCAGCAAGGTCTGACCGCCGGCGAGGAATTTGGCGTCATCGGCTTTGGCGACGAGATTGACCGCCTTGCGACCGGTTTCAGCCCGGCTGTAGTTGAATGCGTACATAGATCATCTCCCTTGAAGGGTGGGCCGGCCTTGCGGCATGGCGTGTTTCGGGCGGCCTATTGTGCTGCCTTTCGGGTAATCGATTTCTGCGCCAGCCGCCAGACCACCTGCGGGGTCGCCGGCATGGCTACGTTTTCAGTACCGAGCGCATCGGTGATGGCGTTGATGAGCGCCGGCGGTGCGGCAATCGCGCCCGCCTCGCCACAGCCCTTGATGCCCAGCGGATTGGACGGGCACGGCGTCTGCGTCATGCCAACCTGATAGGATGGCAGATCGTCGGCGCGCGGCATGCAATAATCCATGAAGCTCGCGGTGACGAGCTGCCCCTTGGCATCATAGATCGCGCCCTCGCACATCGCCTGGCCGATGCCCTGGGCGATGCCGCCATGCACCTGCCCCTCGACGATCATCGGATTGATGACATTGCCGAAGTCATCGACCGCGCTCCAGCGCTCGATATGGGTCACGCCGGTCTCCGGATCGATCTCGACCTCGCAGATATGTACGCCGGCCGGGAAGGTAAAGTTGGTCGGATCCCAGAAGGCGCCTTCCTTCAGGCCCGGCTCCAAATCCTGGCCGTTGAATTTATGCGCGATATAGGCTTGCAGGGCGACGGCGCCGAAATCCATCGACTTATCGGTGCCGCGCACGGTGAACTTGCCGTCCTTGAACTCGATGTCCTTGTCGGAAGCTTCCATGCAGAAGCCAGCGACTTTCTTGGCCTTCGCTTCGATCTTTTCGAGCGCTTTGACGATGGCGCTCATGCCGACGGCGCCGGAGCGCGAGCCATAGGTGCCCATGCCCATCTGCACCTTGTCGGTATCGCCATGGACGATCGACACCGCATCGATCGGAATGCCGAGCCGATCCGAGACCAGTTGCGCGAAAGTGGTCTCGTGGCCCTGGCCATGGGAATGGGAACCGGTGAGGACTTCAACGGTGCCGATTGGATTGACGCGCACCTCGGCTGATTCCCAGAGGCCCACACCAGCGCCGAGCGATCCGACAGCGGCTGACGGCGCGATGCCGCAAGCCTCGATATAAGCGGAAATGCCGATGCCGCGCAGCTTGCCTTGGCGTTCGGACTCTGCCTTGCGCTTGCCGATGTTCTTATAGTCGGACATCTCCAACGCCTTCTGCAACGAAGCGTCGTAGTTGCCCGCGTCATAAGCCATGATCACCGGCGTCTGATGCGGAAATTTGGTGATGAAATTCTTCTGGCGGAATTTCGCCGGATCGATGCCGGTTTCCCGCGCCGCGACTTCGACCAGCCGCTCGACCACGAAGGTCGCTTCCGGGCGGCCGGCGCCACGATAGGCATCGACCGGCGCCGTATTGGTGTAGATGCCGTCGACCTCAGCATAGATCGCCGGAATATCGTATTGGCCCGACAGCAGCGGCGCGTAGAGATAGGTCGGCACCGACGAGGAGAAGGTCGAGAGATAAGCGCCGAGATTGGCCAGCGTGTGGACGCGCAGGCCAGTGATGCGGCCATTCTCGTCGATCGCGAGTTCCGCATGGGTGACGTGATCGCGGCCATGGGCATCGCAGAGGAAGGCCTCGGTGCGATCGCAGGTCCATTTCACCGGCCGGCCGACTTTCTTGGCCGCCCAGACGCAGACCACCTCTTCCGCATAGATGAAAATCTTCGAGCCGAAACCGCCGCCCACGTCCGGCGCGATGACCCGCAGCTTGTTTTCCGGCGCGACGCCGATGAAGGCCGAGATAACGAGCCGCGCCACATGCGGATTCTGGCTCGTCGTGTAGAGCGTGAAGGATTCCGTGCCCGGTTCATAATCGCCCACGGCGGCGCGCGTTTCCATTGGATTGGGCACGAGCCGGTTGTTGACGATATCGAGCTTGGTGACGTGTTTGGCCTTGGCGAAGGCAGCATCCGTCGCCGCCTTGTCGCCGAGATGCCAATTGTAGACCGTGTTGTTGGCGGCGACGTCGTGGATGACAGGCGCGCCTTTCTTGGTGGCCGCGCCCATATCGACGACCGCCGGCAGCACGTCGTAATCGACCTCGACCTTTTCGGCGGCATCCCGGGCTTCCGCCAGGGTCTCGGCGATGACCACGGCAACATGGTCGCCGACATAGCGCACCTTGCCCTGGGCCAAGGCCGGATGGAGGCCGGCTTTCATCGGCGAACCATCCTTGGAATGGATCATCCAACCGCAGATCAGACCGCCGACCTTGTCGGCGGCGATGTCGTCGCCGGTCAGAATGGCGAGGACGCCCGGCATTTTCGCCGCCGCCTTGCTGTCGACCTTGCGGATGTTCGCATGCGCGTGCGGCGAGCGCACGAAAAAGGCGTAGCTCTGCCCCTGCCGGTTGACGTCGTCGGTATACTGACCGCGACCGGTGATGAAACGCAGGTCCTCCTTGCGGCGGACGGAGGCTCCGATACCCGTTGCACCTGTCGTTGCACTCATGGCTGGCTCCCGGAAACGAACTGCTGATGCCCAGCCGGGGACGGCATATCCTGCCCCGGCTGATCGCTCCGCGGATCGGCGCGTTGCGCGCGCCGGTCCGAAGTCCCTCCTGGCCGTTCTTACTTGGCCATCGCCTCCGCACCGGCGGCTACCGCCTTGACGATGTTATGGTAGCCCGTGCAGCGGCAGATATTGCCTTCGAGCTCGTGGCGGATCGTCTGCTCGTCGAGCGTGTTACCCTTGCGGTGCACGATATCGACCGCCGTCATGATCATGCCCGGCGTACAGAAACCACATTGCAGGCCGTGATTTTCGCGGAACGCTTCCTGCATCGGATGCAGCTTGCCGTCGTGAGCCAGGCCCTCGATCGTCGTCACCGTGGCGCCTTCCAAAGACAAAGCCAGCGAGGTGCAGGACTTGATCGCCGATCCGTTGACGTGAACGACGCAGCAGCCGCACTGGCTGGTGTCGCAGCCGACATGGGTGCCGGTGAGGCGCAGGGTTTCACGCAGGAACTGCACCAGCAGCGTGCGGGAATCGACGTTGCCGGACACAGCCTTGCCGTTCACCGTCATGGAAACCTTTGGCATACCTTCCTCCTGAAAAACACGAACCCGCGGCACGCAGGGGTGGGGGCGCGACACCCGCGCGCCCCTGATATTACGAATAATTCCAAATACTCTGTTCCGTCAGCCCGTCGCGGTCAAGACGACCGATAAACGGACGAAACCGGCTCAGCCGCGGCCCACGACCTCGGCGAATTTGGCGAAAAAGGAATCAGCGTTCTTTTTGGCGACGCCATCGATCAGGCGGCCGCCGAGCTGGGCGAGCTTGCCGCCCACGTTGGCTTCCACGTCATAGGCCAGGACCGTACCGCCGCCCGGCGCATCGGTCAGGGCCACGCGGGCGCCGCCCTTGGCGAAACCGGCGACGCCGCCTTCGCCCTGGCCGCTGATCTTATAGCCGTTCGGCGGGTCGAGATCGGTCAATTCCACGTTGCCCTTGAAGGTGGCGCTGACGGGGCCGACTTTGATTTTGGCGGTGGCAGAAAACGACGTGTCGCTGGTCTTCTCAAGGGCCTGGCAGCCCGGAATGCATTCCTTCAACACGACCGGATCGTTCAGCTTTTCCCAGACACTCTGCTTGCTCGCGGGAAGGGTGACCTCCCCTTTCATCGTCATCGCCATCGTGTTGTCCTCGCTTCGGCAGCGGTTTATCCCGCGGACCGGACCGGAAAGTCCAGCTGTTTCCCCCGGCGGGTCTATCAGTTTTAGCGGCCTTATCAATAGTTGCGCCCGGCGTTCAGGGACGCTATGCCGGCATAACAACCGATAACAGAAGCGATTTTTGACGCCACGGCAGAACAGGGGCTCGACAAATGGCGCGGATGCAGGTCGGGACAGGGGAGTTCAACGTCGTCGTTGAAGGCGCGGACGGCGCCCCTGCCGTTTTGATGTCGAATTCCCTCGGCACTAATTTACAGATGTGGGATGATCAGATGGATGCGCTGAAACAGCGTTTCCGCGTCATCCGCTACGATTCGCGCGGCCACGGCCAGAGTGTCGCCGACGAGGGCCCCTATACCCTTGAGCAGCTGGCCCGCGACGCCCTGGCGATCCTTGACGCGCTGCACATCAAGAAGGCCCATTACATCGGTCTGTCGATGGGCGGTATGGTCGGCATGTGGCTCCTGACCCACGCCCGCGAGCGGATCGGCCGCGCCGTGCTCGCCAATACGGGCGCCCATCTCGGCGGGCCGGACGTGTGGAATACCCGTATCCGCACCGCAAAATCGGAAGGGCTCGCAGCCCTCACCGCTGCGACGATGGACCGCTGGTTCACCCGCGAATTCCAGGAACGTTCCCCCCAGGCCGTCGAACGCATCGCCCAGATGTTCCGCACGACGCCACCCCAGGGCTATGCTGGCTGCGCCGCCGCCATCCGCGACATGGATCAACGCGAAAGCATTCGCACCATCACCAATCCGGTGCTGGTGATCGTCGGCACCCACGATCCCGCCACCCCGCCAACCATGGGTGGGCTGATTGCCGATCACATCAAAGGCGCGCGCCTCGCCGCTCTCGAAGCGGCCCATCTGTCGAATATCGAGGCCTCGAACAGTTTCAACCGCGCCATCCTGTCCTTCCTGAGCGCCCCCGAGAACAAACCAGCGCCTTCATCAGCAGCCCCCGCGCCGGCTTCTGCTGAGAAAACCGCCATGGCGAAGAGGCCGGCAGTGAAGAAACCGGCCAAAGACAGCGATAAGGGCCAGGAAAAGAACAAAGAAAAGAGCAAGGACCAAGGTAAGCCGAAGTCCCCTAGCAAGCCCGCCGAGGCCGCGAAGACAGCCACAGCCAAAAACTCCGTCAAGAAGGCCGCTAAAAAACCGGCAAAGAAAACGGCTCAGAAAGCAGCCAAGAAAGTAGCGAAGAAGACTGCAAAAAAAGCGGTCAAGAAAACGCCCTTGAAAGCTGGACGCAAGGCAGCGGCGAAAAAGACATTGCCCAAAAAGAATGCGAAAAAGGCAGCCAAGAAGGCTGCCAAGAAAAAAGCGGGGCGGAAATCGCGTTAATGGATGACAAGGAACGGTTTGAAAAAGGCATGCAGGTACGGCGCGCCGTTCTCGGCGACGCCTATGTCGATGCCGCGACAGCCCGCACCGACGAATTCACCCGTGAATTTCAGGATTATATCGTTCGCACCGCCTGGGGCGACCCTTGGCAGCGGCCCGGACTTGACCACAAGATGCGGTCTGTGGTCGTGCTCAGTGTCACGCTTTCGCTTGGCCACTGGGACGAGTTTCGCCTTCACCTCCGAGGCGCTATCAATAACGGCCTGACCAAGGACGAGATCAAGGAAATCCTGATGCACTGCGCAGCCTATGCCGGAATCCCCGCCGCCAACCACGCATTCCGTGAGGCGCAGCAGGTCTTCAAGGAGTTAGGCCTCTAGCAGTCGCGTCGCAGAGAAGGACTGCAGCGCGATGTGGGCAAATTTCCTCGAACAACTGATCAACGGCATCACGCTGGGCTCGATCTATGGCCTGATCGCCATCGGCTATACGATGGTGTTTGGCATCATCGGCATGGTCAACTTCGCCCATGGCGATCTGTTCATGATCGCCACTTTCATCGCCCTCATAATGTTCCTGGCGCTGACCCAGCTCGTCGGCCTGTCGTCGATCTATGTGGCGATGTTCATCGTCCTGCTCGTCTCGATGCTGATCACGTCGCTGTGGAACTGGAGCATCGAACGATTAGCCTATCGGCCACTGCGCGGCTCCTTCCGCCTGGCGCCGCTCATCTCGGCCATCGGCATGTCGATTTTCCTTGCCAATTTCGCCCAGGTCTCGCAGGGACCGCAGGTCAAGCCGCTGCCACCGATGTTCAATGATGTGATCCAGCTGGCCATCGGCTCCGATGGCAGCCTGACGATCGCTTATAAGAAGATCCTCATCGTCGCGGTCACCGTCATCCTTCTCGCCGGTTTCTGGTATCTCGTGCAGAAGACTTCTTTGGGCCGCGCCCAGCGCGCCGTCGAACAGGACCGGCGCATGGCGGCGCTGCTCGGCATCGATGTCGATCGCACCGTCTCCATCACCTTCATCATGGGCGCAGCCCTCGCCGCCGTCGCCGGCACGCTCTATCTGGTCTACTACGGCGTCATCAGCTTTTCCGATGGTTTCATCCCCGGCGTGAAGGCCTTTACCGCCGCTGTACTCGGCGGCATCGGCTCGGTGCCAGGCGCCGTGCTCGGCGGCTTGCTGATCGGCCTGATCGAAACCATGTGGGCCGCCTATGTCTCGAACGACTATAAGAATGTCGCGGCCTTTTCCGTCCTCATCGTCGTGCTGATCTTCATGCCTTCCGGCCTGCTCGGCAAACCGGAAGTCGAGAAGGTCTGAATGATGCAGGAGGACAAACGCGCCGACGGCGCCGCCACCCTGCCCCGCCTTGCCCGCGCGCTGCGCGACGCCGCATTTGTCGGCCTGATCACCGCCGGCCTCTGCTTCCCGATGATCGCTTTGCGCGCCGAAGCGGACATGACCAATCACCTGGTGCTGCTGCAGCGCTGGGAATGGCTCGTTGGCGCGACGATGGCCATGTTCGCCTTCCGCTTCGCCTCTTCGATGCTGAACACGAAAATGGCGCGCGTGCTGGCGGCGCTCGCCATCGCTTTGCTGCTCTATGCCGCCGGCCACGCCTATTTCGCCGCCTTCCCATCCGCGACGACCATCGCCTTCGGCCTGATCGCCGGAGCGATCGTGCTGGCCCTGGCGATCGCCGCCGATCGTATCGATTTCGGCGGCGCGGGCCCGCGCGCGCCGATCAAGCTGCCGCAAGGCACCGGCACGGTCGTGGCGATTTTCGCGCTGGCCGCGGCACTCGCCTTCCCCCTGGTCACCAATGCCTGGCTCGGGCCGCAGGGCTCGCTGAAATGGATCAACAACTACGGCATCCAGATCCTGATCTTCGTCATGCTCGGCTGGGGTCTCAACATCGTCGTCGGCCTCGCCGGCCTGCTCGATCTGGGCTATGTCGCCTTCTATGCGGTCGGCTGCTACGCCTATGCGCTGCTCGCCACCAAATTCGGTCTGTCGTTCTGGCTCTGCCTGCCGCTCGCCGGCATTCTCGCCGCCTTCTGGGGCATCCTGCTCGGCTTTCCGGTGTTGCGCCTGCGCGGCGACTATCTCGCCATCGTCACATTGGCCTTCGGCGAGATCATCAACATCGTCCTGACCAATTGGATCGACCTCACCAATGGCGAGGCCGGCATTCCCTCGATCCCGCGCGTCACCTTCTTTGGCCTGCCGTTTACCGCCGGCGATGACGGTTTCGCGGCCCGCTTCGGCCTCGAATTCTCGCCGATCCACCGCACGATTTTTCTGTTCTATCTGATCCTGACCCTGGCGCTGATCACCAATTTCGTCACCCTGCGCCTACGCCGCCTGCCGGTCGGGCGCGCCTGGGAAGCGCTGCGCGAAGACGAGATCGCCTGCCGGTCGCTTGGCATCAACACCACCAACACCAAGCTCACCGCCTTCGCGCTCGGCGCCATGTTCGGCGGCTTCGCCGGCGCGTTCTTTGCCGTGCGCCAGGGCTTCGTCAATCCGAATTCCTTCACCTTCATCGAGTCCGCCTCCATCCTCGCCATCGTCGTGCTCGGCGGCATGGGCTCGCAGATCGGCGTGGCGCTTGCCGCAGCCGTCATGGTCGGCGGCACCGAGGCGCTGCGCGAACTCGACTTCCTCAAGACGCTATTCGGCAGCCAGTTCGATCCGAGCCAATATCGCATGCTGATTTTCGGCCTTGCCATGGTCATCATGATGATCTGGAAACCACGCGGATTGATCTCGACGCGAACGCCATCGATCTTCCTGAAGCACCGCAAAGCCATCGCCGGCGATCTGGTGAAGGAAGGTCACGGCTGATGCGCTGGTTGACGGACCCCGTTCTGACCGTTGACGGCCTTTGCATGCAGTTTGGCGGCATTCGCGCGGTGAATAGCCTGTCTTTCGCCGCCGGCCGTGGCGACATCACCGCGATCATCGGCCCCAACGGCGCCGGCAAGACCACGGTGTTCAACTGCATCACCGGCTTCTACAAGCCGACCTCCGGCCGCCTTGCCTTCGCCCGCGAAGGACTGGCCGCGCCAGCCGATATCGACACGTTGACGCGCTCGCCGAGCCGGCACCGGCGCATGGCGAGTGGTGACATCTATCTCTTGGAACGCATGCCCGGCCACGACATCGCCAAGAAGGCGAAGGTGGCGCGCACCTTCCAGAACATTCGCTTGTTCGCCGGCATGACCGTGCTGGAAAACCTAATCGTCGCCCAGCACAATGCGCTGATGCGGGCTTCCGGCTTTTCCATCATCGGCCTTGTCGCCCCCTCGCTCTATCGCGTGCGCGAACGCGAGGCGATCGATCGCGCCGTCTATTGGCTCGATCGCATCGGCCTGCACGACCGCGCCGACGATCCCGCCGGCGACCTGCCCTATGGCGACCAGCGCCGGCTCGAAATCGCCCGCGCCATGTGCATCGATCCCGTGCTGCTCTGTCTCGACGAACCGGCCGCCGGCCTCAACCCGCGTGAATCCGCAGACCTCACCCGGCTGCTGCGCGGCATCCGTGACGAGCACGACGTCTCGATCCTCATCATCGAGCACGACATGAGCGTCATCATGAACATTTCCGACCATCTGGTCGTGCTCGACCATGGCGTGAAAATTTCAGATGGTACGCCCGCCGCCGTGCGCGAGGACCCCAAGGTCATCGCCGCCTATCTCGGCACCGGCGACGAGGACGAAGAGGGAGGGCCGGCGGCATGAGCGCCCCCCTGCTCGAACTCACCGGGGTCGAATCCGGCTATGGCAAGATCATCGCCCTCAAAGGCGTCGACATGCGTGTCGATCAAGGCGAGATCGTCACCCTGATCGGCGCCAACGGCGCCGGCAAGTCGACCTTGATGATGACGATCTTTGGTTCGCCGCGCGCCCGCAGCGGCCGTATCGTCTACGACGGCCGCGACATCACCCAGATGCCAACCCATGACGTCGCGCGCCTTGGCATCGCCCAATCACCCGAAGGCCGCCGTATTTTCCCGCGCATGAGCGTCGAGGAAAACCTGCTGATGGGCGCGGCGCTCGGCGATCCGGCCAAACGCGCCGATGACCTTGAGCGGATGTTCGCCATCTTTCCCCGTCTCAAGGAGCGGTTGCATCAACGCGGCGGCACCTTGTCGGGCGGCGAACAGCAGATGCTCGCCATCGCCCGCGCCTTGATGACACGGCCCCGGCTGCTGCTGCTTGACGAGCCCTCGCTTGGCCTGGCGCCCCTGGTCGTGAAACAGATTTTCGATGTCATCCGCGACCTCAACCGGCGCGACGGCCTGACCGTCTTCCTGGTCGAGCAGAACGCCTTCCACGCCCTGCGCCTCGCCCATCGCGCCTATGTCATGGTCAACGGCCATATCACCATGACCGGCACCGGCGCGGAACTCCTCACCCGGCCGGAAATCCGCGCCGCCTATCTCGAGGGAGGCCATTGATGGAAGGGCTGCTCTATGCCCCCTCGGCCAATGCGCCCTGGACCTTTCTCGCCCTAACCGTGCTGCTCGGCGGCGCCACCGGCTGGGCGACGGGGCGCATCCTGGCCATGACCTGGCGCCAACTTTGGCAGATCGTGCCCTACGCCCTGGCGCTCGCCGCCGTGGTCGGCTTCCTGCATTATGTGCTGTTCCACGAAAACACGGTGCCGCTCGACACGATCATCGCCGCCATCGGCGCGCGGGATGCAACGGCCCTGGCAACCGCGCTGCGCTATTATGCCGTGATCTGCCTCGTCATATTCCTGTTCGCCGCCGCCGGTTATGCCGTGACGCGGGCCCGGCAGATGCGGCGCCAATACGGGTTCCAAGCCGACCCAACGAAATGAGCGGGCCGCTCTGGCTCCGGATGTTTACTGATGACTTCATGCGCAATTCAGGGAAATAATCATACTGATGGCGTCGGGCGCAGACGGCCACGCAACTGTCCGGAGGGACTCGAATGAAAAGAACATGGTTGGGACTCCTTGCCGCTGTCGCCGCAACGTTCGCGGCCGCTGGCCCGGGGCAGGCGCAGATTAAACTCGGCCTCGGCGGCCCCATCACCGGCGGCAGCGCCGTCTTCGGCTCGCAGATGAAGAACGGCGCCGAACAGGCGGTTGAGGACATCAATGCCGCCGGCGGCATTCTCGGTCAGAAAATTCAATTATTCCTCGGCGATGACGTCTCGCGCCCCGAGCAGGGCGTCTCCGTCGCCAATAAATTCGCAGGCGACGGCGTGAAGTTCGTCGTCGGCCATTTCAATTCCGGCGTTTCGATCCCCGCCTCCGACGTCTATCAGGAAAACGGCATCCTGCAGATCACGCCGGCCTCCACCAATCCGGTGTTCACCGAGCGCAAATTGTCGAACGTGTTCCGCACCTGCGGCCGCGACGATCAGCAGGGCGCGGTCGGCGGCAAATATATCGCCGAGAACTTCAAGGGCAAAAAGGTCGCCGTCATCCACGACAAGACGCCCTACGGCAAAGGTCTCGCCGACGAGATCAAGAAGAACATGAACAGCGGCGGCGTGACCGAGGTTCTCTACGAAGGCATCAATGTCGGCGAAAGAGATTATTCGGCGCTGGTGTCGAAGCTGCGCCAGCAGGGTGTTGATCTGGTGGTCTGGGGCGGCCTCTATCCGGAAGGCGGCCTGCTCGTGCGCCAGATGCGCGACCAGGGCGTCAACTCCGTGCTGCTGGGCGGCGACGGCATCGCCTCGGCCGAGTTCGCCGCTGTCGGCGGCCCCGGCGTCGAGGGCACGCTGATGACCTATGGCCCGGACCCGACCAAGCGCCCGGATGCCGCGGCCATCGTCAAGAAATTCATCGACAAGAAGATCAATCCGGAATCCTACACGCTCTATACCTACGCGGCCGTGCAGATTCTGAAACAGGCGATGGAAGCCACCCAGTCGACCGATCCCAAGAAGGTCGCTGAATTCATGCATTCGGGCAAAAGCTTCGACACGGTGATCGGCCACATCTCCTACGACGCCAAGGGCGACCGGACCGACTCTGACTATGTCATGTACATCTGGAAGAAGGCGGCCGACGGCAAGCTGATCTTCGAAGAGATGCAGAGCTCGCCGTAACGGCGCGGATTGCACCAGCAAGAATGATGATGGCCGGGCATCTGCCCGGCCATTTTATTTGATCAGAACTTTGCTGACAGCATGATTTGAGCGGAGCGGCCCGGCGCGATGAAGACGAAGGGCGCGGCGCTCTGATACAGCGCATCGTAGTAACGCGTGTTGAAGATGTTGTTCACGAACAGCTTCAACGTCAGCTTGTCGTTGATCTTGCCTTCCAGGAACGTATCGAACCGCCAATGGGACGGGATCGACGTTCCCTGATTGGCGGCCAGCAGCGTGCCGCCGTAGATCCGCGACATATAGGTCGCCTGCCCGCCGATCTCGAGCCAGTTCGTGACCTGATATTTGCTCAACAGGTTGAACGACTGATGCGCGACATTCGCCAGCTTCAGACCGACATTGCTCGGCACGGCCGATTGATCAACGCGCGATTCCATTAAGGTCATGCCGCCGAAGACGCTCCACTCCGGCGTGATCTTGCCGCCCAGGCCCAGATCGATACCCTGCACGTGATAGGACGCGCCTTGCACGATGGTGTTGCGCACACCGTTCAACGTGATCGATTCAAGCGCATTGTCGACACGGGTGTGGAACAACGCCGCCGTCAGCAAGAGATGCCGATCGAACAGCTCCCATTTGGTGCCGATCTCAAACGCTTTGTTGCGCTGTGGCGCGAAGACCTGATTGACCGGAGCGATCGGATTGAACCCGCCATAGGCGAGCGACGAACCATCGAGCGCCGATCCAACCGGATTGGACGACGTGGCGTAGGCGGCATAGACGCTGGCATAAGGCAGCGGCTTGATGGTGATGCCGGCGTTGTAATTGACAAGCCCCGACGTGGTTCCAACCGTACTGCCGGCCTGCGACGACCTGATGTTGTAATTGTCGTAACGCAGACCACCGTTCAGGATGACCAGATCCTGATAATTGACGTTTTGAATGAGGTAGACGCTTTTGGTATCGACCCTGGTGGCGATGGGATTGCCAGTGAGAACCGGCGAGCCGGAGAATGGCAAGAGGTTCGGCGGATTGAAGATGGAGGCATTCATCACCGAGCCAGAGCCGCTGAAGCCCCCAGGCAGCGCCTCCGACGACAGCCCCTTATACGTGTCGTAGCTCACCTGTTCGCGCGAGAATTCGGTGCCAACCGATGTCGTGCTCTTGACCGGGCCCACGTCAAATTTGAACGTCGCGTCGGTTTGATCCGCCAACACCGTCGTCACCTGATAGCGGCTCTGCGGATTGCCGGTATAGGTCAGCGTGGTCAGGTTCGGCGATTCCGGGATGGTGCCGAGATAGTTGAGCACCGACCGCTCATAGCGGAACTTATTGCTCACCGTCAGATGCTCATTGACCGCATATTCGGTGTTCTGGGTGAGGATGTCCTGCTTGACCTTCTGGAAGTCGCGATTGACGAAGCCGTAATAGGTGTTGCGCGGCACGCCGGTTTCCGTGAATGGCGCGCCAGCGGCGGTGTTATATGGCACGCCGAAGTCCGGCAGCATGTTCAAGTCGATATGCATATAGTTGGCGGTGACCTTCAACTGGTCGTTGGGCTTGAAAGCCACGGCCAGCAAACCGCCCCAGCGATCGTCGAACACGAAGTCACGGCCCGCGACATTGGCCTGCTGGCCCATGCCCGCCGCGCGGATGGACAGCGCCGGGGAGATCACCTGATTGACGTCGAAGGTCAGGCGCCGTGTTGAATCCGTGCCGACCGTCGCATCGGCTTTGTAGAAATTCTGATCCTGCGCCTGTTTGGTGACGATATTGACCGCCCCACCCGCCGTGCCGCGTCCCGCGAAGGAGGACGACGGGCCGCGCAGGATTTCGACCTGTTCAGTGAAGAAATTCTCGCGGATGCTCACCGCCGGATCGCGCACGCCATCAACGAAAACGTCATTGCGCGCATCGAAACCGCGAATGAAGAAGCGATCGCCGAAGGCATTGCCGCCCTCGCCCGTGCCCAGCGTCAGGCCCGCCGTCGTGCGCGCCAGATCGCGAAACGATGTCGCGTTCTTGTCTTCGATGATTTCCTTGGTGAGAACGGTCACCGTCTTCGGCGTGTTGAGCAGAGGCTCGGCGAATTTCGACGAGGCCAGCCGATCCGCCTTATAGGGCGCCGCCGCATCGGCATAAGGATTACTGCCAGGCAGGCGCGCGAATGTCGGCACGCTCGTGGCGCCGGCGGGAGAGGATGTCGGCTGCGCGGGGGCTGGCGGCGTGCGCGGCGCCGCACGGCGCAGAGCAACACGTGCGCGTGTATGGGCCACGCTCTGGCGTGGCGGCGCGCTGCGGTGATGCACCACTGGCGCATCGACCGTGACCGACGGCAAAGGCTCGCTCTGCTGCGCCTCGGCATTGCCCACCGAACCCGCCGTCATGAGAACGGCGGCCGCCGTCGTCACGAGGCTTGATGGATCGATACCGACACGAAACGACGAGCCCAAAGACGCGCCCACGACATTCGCGCGCAGCGAACGCGGCGTTTTTCCAATAGTCATCTGCAACCCCGGCCACCTGTAGAAATACTGGCGTAAATACCAAGTCGGTCATTGCAGAAGGAAAGATGACGGTCAAAGACTCTGTTTTAGAACGATTATCATTCGTCGCCGCGCTTCCGTTCGTCACAGCGGGCAGCAGCAACGTCCCATCGATCTCAGTTTAGATTTCTTCCAAATTAAAGAAGCGGCGAAAGCAAAGTTATTCCCGCGCGATTGCTGCGCAGGATCAGCCAACGTCGATGGGCGAGGCTGGAAACCAGCAGCCTTGTCGAGACGCGCCGTGGCTTGCACAGACGCCGTCAGTGACCATCACAATTTTATTCATCGTTGCCGTTGGGCCACACGACATCAGCGCGCGCTTAAGTCCTTTGCCTAAACTTCTTGCTTAAGCTTCTTGGCTCGGCGGCTTCATCAGCGCGAACAATTCATCCACCGACTGCTGCGCCACGGCCCTGATCCGCTCGGACGTGTCCGCGCCGCTGATGTCGATGCCCGCGATGACGGCTTTGATCTCGTCGCGAAAGCCGGTGAGGAAGCGCAGCGGATCGGGCGAAGAATTGGCGACATGCGCGACCAGCCCGGTGATGAGAATCTGGCAGGCGAGCATCCGGCCGTTCAACTCTTCCATGCGTCTCTCCTGAATACGAAATCAGCCGAACGTGGCGAGTCCGGGAAAAACGTCAAGCAGCCAGAACGATACCGCCTGCATGCTGCCGGTCAGGAAAGCGACGCCGGTGACGATCAACAACACACCGACCACTTTCTCCACCGTGCCGAGATGGCGCTTGAAGCGACCGAGAAATTCCATGAACGGCTCGATGGCGAAAGCCGCGATCAAAAACGGAATGCCAAGGCCAGCCGAATAGACCGCCAGCAACAAAGCACCGTGCCCTGCCGTGCCCTCTGCGCCCGCGATCGTCAGGATCGCCGCCAGGATCGGCCCGATGCACGGCGTCCAGCCGAAGGCGAAGGCGAGGCCCATCACATAGGCGCCCCACAGCCCGACCGGCTTGCGCACCTCAAGCCGCGCTTCGCGATACAGCAGCGCCAGGCGCCAGACGCCAAGAAAATGCAGCCCCATGGCAATGATGGCGACACCCGCCAGAGCCGACAGCAGGCCGAAATATTGCCGGATGAGCTGGCCGAACAGCGAGGCCGTGGCGCCGAGCCCGACAAACACCGTCGAAAAGCCGAGGACAAAGAGCACCGCCGCCAGCAACACGTCACGCCGCGTCCGCCCGGCCCGGTCACTGGCCAGCTCCTCCACCGTCGTTCCGGCGATGAAGGTTAAATAGGGGGGCACCAGCGGCAGCACGCACGGGCTGAGAAACGACAACAGACCGGCGATCAAGGCGGCAGGCAGAGAAATATCCGACATTACACATCCGATGCGCCTGAGGGCGCGACAACGCAGAAGCCGCCCGCGCACCCGTGGCGCGAACATGCTAGATCAGCCCTCTTGCTTAAAACCTAGGCGCTGGCCATGCAAAGCGGCGGAACGCCACCTCGCCAAGAGGTGATCAAGAGGTGATCCCGCCGTGATCGAGCCCTGATGGAGCTAACCCCTTGCTGAACCTGATTACCGACGTCGCAGGCCTGAAAATCGGCAATGCCCATGACGAAACCCTGCTTTCCGGGGTCACGGCGGTTATTTTCGACGAGCCGGCGGTCGCCTCCATCGCCATCCACGGCGGCGCGCCGGGGGTGCGGGATACCGCCCTGCTCGAGCCGGACATGACGGTCGAGCGGATCGACGCCCTGGTTCTCTCCGGCGGTTCCGCCTTCGGCCTCGATGCGCCAGGCGGCGTACAGGCGGCGCTGCGTGCCCAGGGGCGCGGTTTTGCCGTCGGCTCCGTCAAAATTCCGATCGTACCCGGCGCCATTCTGTTCGACCTGTTGAACGGCGGCGATAAAAACTGGCCGCGCATGCCGCCCTATTGGGAACTCGGCCATGCGGCGGCACAGGCGGCGGCCCGGGATTTCGCCATTGGCTCGGCTGGCGCGGGTTTCGGCGCGACCACCGCCAATCTGCGCGGCGGCCTCGGCTCGGCCTCTTGCCGCACGGCCGGCGGCTTCACCGTCGGCGCGCTGGTCGCCGCCAATGCGATCGGCAGCGCCACCATCGGCTCCGGACCGCATTTCTGGGCCGCCCCTTACGAACAGAACGAGGAATTCGGTGGCCTTGGCCTGCCACAACGGATCGAGCCGGCCGATCTCGATCTCGTCATCAAGGGGGCGGCCGCCCCGGCGCCCGAAAATACGACCATCGCCATTGTCGCCACCGATGCACTCTTAACGAAAGGCAGCGCCCGCCGGCTCGCCGTCATGGCCCATGACGGCATGGGTCGCGCCTTGCGCCCTTCGCATGCGGCGATGGACGGCGATTTGATCTTTGCCGCCGCCACCGGCCGCGCGCCAAAAGTGCCAGATGCGCGCGATCATATTGAAATCGGTCAGGCTGCGGCCGATTGCCTGGCACGCGCCATCGCGCGCGCCATTTTCGCCGCGGCGCCAAGCCCAAAAATTCCTGGTGTGAAACCGTCTTGGCGGGAACGTTTTGTTAACCGCGATGTTTCACACACGAACTAAATCAGATCGCATTTCTATCGAAATGCGATCTGATTTGAATCTCTATTTTGATGCGTCTTTGTGCAGTTTGGCGATTCCGCCAAACCGCGCAATGCTATCGCATCCGAACAACTACTGAGATGGCGCGGCTTTTGCTTCACATGTCCGTGACAAGACGATCACGCCATGGTTGCGCCGCAATAGCGAGTGTAAAACGTGCGAATGTCGGGTCCGGGAGCTCAGAGATGAGGCAACTTGCAAAAATCGCGATCGTTGGAGCGATGTTGCTTGCTGTTGCGCCGGCTTACGCTCAAGAGCCGATCCAGCAGGAACAGGCGCAAGCCACGAACTGGCCCGAACTCCTGAACGATCTCTATCGTCTCGATCTCGCCATCGACCGTTGCGACCAGGTTCTCCCCACGGGCGAAGAAATGATCCGCCTTGAGGATGCCATCGGCTATGTCGAGCGCCGCGTCGATATGTCGAAGGAAGCCCTCGACGAGGTTTTCTCCAAGCTCGAATATGAGACCGTCGCGGACCGCAACGATTTCTGCGCGGCGATGACCAATGCGGTGGACGAAATTCGCAAGATCCCGGCCGAATACCAAGACTGAGTTTTCTTGAATTGAGTTTTCTTGGATTGAGCTTTCTTGAATTCAGCTTGTTGGATTGAGCTTTCGTGAAGACTTCCCGGCGATAGTGCCTCCTGTACAAACAGGAGGCTTTTTTAATGTCATCGCCCGACTTCGCCGCCGCCGCGCTCGACGCGGTCGTCCTCGAGCCGGCGCCTATCAACCCCGAATGGATCGTCACCGGCGCCCCCCTGGCCCGCTCGGTGGAGATCTTCCGTAGTCCAGACGGCGCAGCCACCTGCAATGTCTGGGATTGCACGGCGGGAACGTTCAAATGGTATTTCGGTGTCGACGAGACCGTGCACATCCTGCAGGGCGAGGTCGAAGTGACCGCGCAGGACGGTTCGGTCCGCGTGCTGAAACCCGGAGAAGTCGCCTTCTTCGCCAGCGGCACCTGGGCGACCTGGCGCATTGAAAACTATGTGCGCAAACTCGCCTACTGCCGCCATTCCATGCCGCTGCTCTTAGCCTACTCGCTGCGCGCGATCGGCAAGCTGATGCGCATGTCCGGCCTCAAGAGTGCCGCGCCCGACAGCGGCCTCGGCGGCAACAAGGTCGCTTAATCGAGCTAGCCCTTCTGGCGCGGCGCCATCCGGTCCGAGGTTCCAATAAAATAGGCGATCGTGCCCACCACGATCAGCCCGAACAGGAACCACAGCACCGGCAGATAGGTGCCGTAAAAATCGTGCAGCAGCGCCAGCACCACGGGCGACATGGTGCGCGGCAGGATCGACACCGTCGTCATCGCGCCTGACACGGCCGCATAGCCGCGCAGGCCGAAGATTTCGGCAATCACCGTCTGGCGGACGATCATGATGACGCCGCCAGCCGCGCCATGCACCAGCGCAAAGAGGAAATTGCCCGTGGCGCCATAGGAACCCGCGAAAATCAGGATCAACATGCCGACGCCAAACATCGGAAACACGATCCGCCCCGTGCGGCGCGCCGACCCGACCGGATCGAGCACATGCGTGATGATCCGCCCGACCACTGCCGCCGGGCCCGTCATCGAGAAGATCACCACCGCCAGGGTCTGCGGCAGGCCGCGCTCGTCGAGCAGCGGCACCAGGTGAATGGTGATGCCGGACATGACGAACCAGTGCACGCTGAAGGCGATCGCCAATGTCCAGAAGGCGCCGGTGCGCACGGCCCGCCGCAAGGGCGACACACCTTGCGGCGCCGACGGCAAACGCCCCTCCGAAAGCGCCAGCTTGCGACGCTCGAATTCTCCCGTGCGGCTGCCCACCGTGCCGCGCAGGGTGAAGAAGCAGATCAGTGTCGGGCCGAAAGCCAGAATGGCCGCCAGCGCCATCATGCCGGCGCGCCAGCCATAGGCCCCCATGATCAAACCGACCACAGGCGGCACGACCGCCGAGGACAGACCGCCAATGATCGCCGCATAGGTGAGACCCCGGCGGAAATCCTTCACATTGGCGGTGACGACCGAGGCGGGAATATTGCCCAGCAGCATCGACTGCGAAATGCCGACGCCGATGAAAGTCACATAGAGTTCGGTCAAATTGCTGATGTGCGGAACGCTGGAGAGCGCCACCGCACCGACGAGCCCGCCGCCGGTCATGATCCAGCGGCCGCCGCGCCGATCCATCAGATAGCCGAAGGGAATGGCGAAAATATCGGCCACCACCAGAGCCAGAGTGAAGGCCGAAGCCACTTCGGTGGCGCTCCAGCCGAACTCCTGGTTGAGCGGCTTCAGAAACAGAGCAATCGAATGCCAGAGCACGCCGATAGCGATCAGCTGAGAAATGGCAACGCCCCAGATGATCCGGTTTTCTCCCGGCGCCGTCTTGGCTCCCTGCTCGCTGCTCATCGTCCCCACCCCGGTCCGGCGGCTGATCCGGACCGGCACCTCAGCGACAGCTCTCTGTCGCTGAACGAGTCTTAGAACGAATCGCGTTTCGATAGAAACGCGATTTTTGCAGGCGCCTTATGCCAAAAGCCTCATGCACGTCGGCGCGCGTGCGGGCTCTTATCGACGTTTTCCAAGAGCTCGTGAACGAGGCGCTCGGTGAGTTCGGCGCGCACCGCGGCATAGGCCGGATCGTCCCACACATTGTGCGTCGCATCGGGATCCTTGTGGCGATCGTAGAGTTCGCCCCACGGCATGCCCTTGTACAAGGTCAGCCGATGATCGGCGGTGATCAGCGTGCGCACCACGGCCGATTTCTCGAAGCCCATGCGCGGCTGCGTGTCCTCATATTCGACCACCAGCTCGTCGCGCAGCTCATGTGCCCCGGCGACATTGCCGAGCAGGCTCTTGCCCTGAATGCCCCAATAGGGTTTCAGGCCGGCCCTGTCGATGATCGAGGGCGCCAAATCGATGGTCGACGACAGAGCGTGCGACACCCGCGCCGTGCGATCCGCCGGATCGGACCAGATCATCGAGACGTTGTTGATGGAATCGAGCATGATCGCGCCCTTCAACATCAGATTGAAGTCGCCGAGATAGTCGCCGTGGTCGGAATTGAACACGATCACCGTGTTCTCATATTTTCCGGAGGCTTTCAGCGCGTTGATCACCTCGCCGATGGCATCGTCGATCATGGTGATCATGCCGCAGGACAAAGCCATCGCCTCGCGCGTCTCGCGCTCGTTGGCCATGAAAGCCTCCTGCGTCTGCGCCTGCCGCGTGCCCTTGGTCCAATGGTCGTGCAGCCAACGCATCGGCGGCGTCGGATTTTTGTGGGCTTCATAGGGCAGCCGCGGATGGAAATCCTTAGGATCGTACATATCCCAATATTTGCCCGGCGGCGTGAACGGGTGATGCGGATCGGGGAAAGAGACGAAGGCGAAGAATGGCTGATCGTCACCCTTGGCGGCATTGATATAATCGATGGCGCGATCGCGGATGAAGGACGTCGGGTAAAGCTCCTCCGGGATCGGCGTGCGCACCGCCTGCGGGCAGACATAGTCATGCGGCAGCTGATTGGCCTTGTCGCGCCAGAAATCGGCCTGGTTGGTTTTCGATTTCAGCCACTGATAATAATGGCCGTTGCACTGGTCGCTGTGGTTGGTGACCATGTCGACATGGTCATAGCCGTAATATGGCGTCCTGATCTTGAAGAATTCCGGGCTGGCGTAACGCGACGGATCTTCCTGATCATAATCGCCGTCATCCTCCTTCCAGGCTTCCTTGATGACACCGAGTTCGTCCGGCTTATAGCGCTTCTGCGAGTCGATGCCGGTCATCGGCTGCACATGGCTCTTGCCGATCAGCGCCGTGCGATAACCGCCGGCCCGCAGCACGTCGGTGAAAGTGTTGGCGCGCATAGACAGATCGCAGCCGTTGTGGCGCAAGCCATGAGCACTGGGAAAGCGCCCCGTCAGCAGCGAGGCGCGATTGGGCATGCACACAGGCGAAGCCACATAGAAGCGATCGAAGCGTGTGCCATTGGCGGCGAGCCCATCGATATTCGGCGTCTTGACGATGGGATGGCCGGAGCAGCCGAGATAATCGGCGCGATGCTGGTCAGTGATGAAAAACAGAAAATTAGGGCGCGACATAGAGGCCTCGTATCAGCGTTTCCAAACGATCTTTGTTTCCAAGCGATCTTAATGCCGCCGGCAGCAACCGGCGGCGACACATTATTCCATCTTCATACCAGCTTTGGCGATGACCTCGCCCCATTTCTGGCGGTCCTTGGCGATCTGCGCGATGGACGATGCTTCATCGGCGCTGATCGGATCGGTGGCCTGCTGCTCGATGCGCGCGCGCACCTCGGGATTCTTCAACGCTTCCCGAACGGCATTGCCGAAGGCCGCCCGCAGTTCCGGCTTCATGCCCGCCGGTGCGAACATGTAATTGACGAAGCGCGCCTCGAAGCCCTTGATGCCCGCTTCCTCCGCCGTCGGCACGTCGGGAACAAAGCGCACGCGCTCGTTGGCCGAAACCGCCAGCGCCCGCAGCGCGCCCGAATTGACATGGGGGATGAGCACGCCGGCGGTGATGAAGCTCGCCTGAATATTGCCGGCCAGCAAATCCTGCAAAGCCAGGGCCGCACCGCGATAGGGCACATGTACGGCGCGCAGGTCGCTCACCATTTTCAGATATTCGAGCGCCAGATGGCCTGGCGAGCCGATGCCGGCCGAACCGAAATTCAGCTCATGGGTTTTGCCGTATTCAACCAATTCCTTGAAGCTTTTTACCGGAACCGAGTTGGCGTTGACGGCGAGCAGCAGCAGATTTTGGCCGACCTTGGCAACCGGCACCAGATCGCGCGCCGCATCGAACCCCTGCGATTTATAGACACTTGGATTCACGGTGACGATCGAATCCGGGCAAAACAGCCAGGTCGCCCCATCCGGCGCCGATTTGGCGACGAAGGCGGCGCCCACATTGCCGGCAGCGCCCGTGCGGTTCTCGACGATGATCGAGCGCTTGATATCCTGACCGAGACGCTCAGCCAAAATACGGGCGATGGCATCGGCCGGCCCGCCTGGCGCCAGCGGCACGATGATCGTGATCGGCCCCGCCGGGATTTGCTCGATCGGCGTTTGCGCGGCAACAGCCATGGCCCCCGCCAGCCAGAACGCGGCGGCGGCGATTTTCCGCATCATCATTGTTAATCCACTCCCCTCGAAGACGGCCGCGGCTGAGCTGCCGGCTGACGCGTCGGGCGCATTGTGGAGAGGTTTTATTTATTCGGAAACAACAATTATGCCGACAATCATACCAAAAACGTATATCTCAGCCCGACTTGCTGCCGGCCAGGCCCCGCACATAGGCCTCGAAGCGCCCTTTGAATTCCTCGATCAGCGGATGATCCTTCATGTCCTGACGCCGCCACATGGCGACGTCGCGGCGCGGCATCTCAGCCTTGAATCGCAGCTCGACGAAGCGGCGTGGATCATCGATATGGCGCATCAGAAAGCTGGGCGCTGCCATCAGATAGTTGCCGCTACTCACCAGACTGAGGGCGATCGAAATATCGCCGGAGAATTCAATGACGGTGCGCGCGCCATCAACGCCGATGCGCGAGAGAATTTCCCGCGTCGTATCGCGCGCGCCCGAGAGCACGCCCACGGTCGTCCAGGTGGCGGCGGTTAGATCGGCGACGCTCACCTCGCGACGGCGCGCCAACGGATGTTTCTCGCTGGCGAACAGACCGATATGATCTTCGAACATGACATCATGGATCAGATCGTCGGCCGCGAAATGCCGCTGGCCCGGCGCCAGCACAATATCGAGCTCGTCGCGCCGCAGCCGATCGAGCAGGCGCTCGGCGCCGTCGACCGACACGCGCAAACCGACATTCCATTTCGACTGCAGAATGTGGCTGACAAAGCCTGGCATGATCGAGCGCGCCAGCATGGCGCCGACGGCGATGCGCAGCTTGCCATCCTGTCCCTGCCGCCATCGCTCGACTTCGCCTTCCGCCTGATCCATGGCATCGCGGATCAGACGTCCCTGCCGCGCCAGCGCCGCGCCAATCACCGTGGGCGCAACGCCATAGCGCCCACGCTTCAAGAGAGGCGCACCAACCTGCGCCTCAAGACTCTTCATATTGCGGCTGAGTGTGGGCTGGGTGAGGTGAAGCGCTTCCGCGGCCCGCGACAGCGAGCCCAGTTCAACGATTTCGGCCAGTTGCCGCAGATATCGTGGCTCCATCCCGTCTCACTTTCGCCCCTCTTACTATTGCGGCTCGATCCCCAATTCCTTGGTCGTCTTTTCCCACAGCACGAGCTGTTCGCCAAGGAAGTTCGCCGCATCGACGGGTGATCCGACGCCCTCCGGATTGATATCGAAGCCAAGTTTCGGCGCCATCTCGCGCACCTGCGGATCGCGGGTCGCCTTGTCGATGGCCACATTCATCTTCTGGACGATGTCGGCAGGCGTGCCCGCCGGCGCCATCAGCATGAACCAGCCGGCGAAATCGAAGCCCGGCACGGTTTCACCCGCCGCCGGCAGATCGGGGAACGCCGCCACCCGCTTGGCGGAGGCCATGGCGATGGCCCGCATCGATCCGGCGCGGATCTGCGCCTCGACGATCGACACCGAGAACACGCCGACTTGCAGACGTCCGGCGATCGTATCCTGAACCGCATTGTTGATATTGGGATAAGGCACCAGAACGAAGGTCGTGCCGGTGCGCTTGTTAAGCGCTTGCGCGGTGACGCCAGCGAGATTGCGCGGGCCATCGACACCCAGTGAATATTTGCCCGGTGCTGCTTTCTCCAGCGCGACGAGTTCGGACAGGCTTTTCACCGGCAGATCAGGCGTCGTCACGATCACCTGATTGCTGCGCGTCACCAGCGCCACCGGCGCGAAATCCTTGCGTGGATGATACGGCAGGTCCTTCATCATGAAGACATTGTTGGCCAGCGCCGCCGACGTGGCGAAGAAGAAGGTATAGCCGTCAGGTGTTGCGCGCGCTGCCGCCACCGCGCCAACCACATTGCCGCCGCCCGGCTTGTTCTCGACGACAACGCCTTGGCCAAGCTCCCGGCCGAGCTTTTCGGCGATGAGGCGCGCCATCACGTCCGGACTCGCACCCGCCGCTTGCGAGACGATCATCGTCACCGGTCGTTGCGGCCAGTTCGCCGCGCCCTGTGCTGCAGCGATATTCGTTAAGGTCAGCACGGCGGCTCCAGCCGCAAACAGCTTCCCGAACATGTTCCCTCCCAGGTCCCGTTCAATGACAGAAGCGTAGCATGGCGTTTGACACTTGAAAGACGCCGACCTGCCCGCCAAGCGAAAATTTCGTATCGCAATGTGAGCATGTGCCTTTGAGCGGCTTTACCGTCCCCGCGCATCTGCCTAGCTTCACGTGAGGGAGGATCACCATGACGTTTCTGCGCAATGCCTGGTATGTGGCCATGTGGTCGCAAGACCTCGGCGAAGCTCCCCAACCACGCCGCATTCTCGACGAGCCGCTCGTCTTCTTTCGCACGGCGGATGGCAAGCTCTGCGCCTTGACCGATGCCTGCCCGCATCGGCAAGCGCCGCTGCATCTCGGCAAGATCGTCGGTGACAGATTGCGCTGCCAATATCATGGCCTTGAGTTCGACACCTCAGGCGCCTGCGTGCGCAATCCCCATGCCTCGGGGCGCATTCCGCCCAACGCCAAGGTGCGCGCTTACCCTGTGGTGGAAAAACACACGCTCGTCTGGGTGTGGATGGGCGAAAGCGCGGCTGATCCTTTAACCATTCCCGACTTCTCTCTGTTCGATACCGCCGATCCGGCGACCGTCTCGCGCAAGGAATGGATGCGCATGAAGGCGCATTATTATCGCATCGTCGAAAATCTGCTCGATCTCAGCCACGCCACCGTTCTGCATGAAGGCGTGCTCGGCAATGAAGAGATGATCCCGGCCAAAGTCAGCGTCGAGCAGAACGGCGCGACCCTGAACGTTTCGCGCCTTAACGAGAACGTGCCGCCGCCGCAGCTCTACAATCTCCTGTTTAAGCGCGACGACGCGCCCGTCGACATCTGGGCCAGCATCCTCTGGCACGCGCCCTCGAACCTGTTGAACGATACCGGCGCGACGTCTCCAGGTGGCAAGCGCGCGGACGGCACCGGCGTGTTCGGCGCGCATTTCCTGACGCCGGAAACAGAAACGACGACGCTCTATCATTTCGCCGCCGTCCGACAGAACCCGCGCACCTGGGGCGAGCCGATCGACAGCGAATTGCGCGCCCTGCTCTCGGAACTGCGCCACGAGGCGTTCGACGTACAGGACCGGGTGATGATCGAAGGCCAGCAGCGCAATATGGATGATCCGGCCATCGACAAGGAGCGGCCGATTTTCCTGGAGGTCGATGCCGGCCCGACGCGCTTCCGCCGCATCATGGACGAACTGCTGCGCCAGGACCGCGAAGTAGCCTCTATCCCGGCATCCGCAGCGGAATAAGCCCGAAAACGGCCGATTTTCTGGGATTTTGTCTCCAAATGTCGTTCCTTATCGCGGCGGAACCTGCGATAAGCCACGCCGCATAGACTTTGGAGACCGCAAATGCGCCCGTTGAAAATCCTGCCCTCGATCCTTGCCGCCGATTTTTCCCGGCTCGGCGATGACACGCGGGCGGCGATGGAGGCCGGTGGCGATCTCGTCCATGTCGACATCATGGACGGCCATTTCGTCCCCAATATCTCCTTCGGCCCCGATGTGATGCGCTCCATTCGTGGCGTCACCGACAAGCCGTTCGACGTGCATCTGATGATTTCGCCGGTCGATCCCTATCTCGAAGCCTTCGCCCATGGCGGCGCTGACATCATCACCGTCCATGCTGAGGCCGGCCCCCATCTGCATCGCACCTTGCAGGCGATCCGCAAGCTCGGCAAACGCGCCGGCGTTGCCATCAATCCGGGCACGCCCGAGAACGTCGTCGAACCCGTGCTCGACGATGTCGACCTGATCCTGGCTATGACCGTTAACCCGGGCTTCGGCGGCCAGAAGTTCATCTATCCCGTGCTCGACAAAGTGCGCCGCATCGCCGCCATGTGCGCCGGCCGCGACATCGACATCGAGATCGACGGCGGTGTGACCGCTGAAACGGCCGCCGCCTGCGTTGCCGCCGGCGCCAATTATCTCGTCGCCGGCTCGGCCGTGTTCAAAGGCGGCCAGAACGCCTTCGCCGGCAATATCGCGGCGATCCGCAAGGCGGCCGAAAGCGCACGCGGCGAGATCGCCTAACAGCAGCGCAGAAGAGTCCTCAGTGTCATCCCCGACAGCCGCAGTGCGGCTGAGCGGGGATCCAGACCGAGCGGTAGAATGCTGCCGCCTCACTTGGGATTGGGATGCCCATCCAAGCGCAGCTGATAAACGAAATAAGTCGGCGTACAGAAACCGATCTTCTCGCTCTTCAAAACATTCAGCGCTTGCGGGCTCGGCTTGATCGCCCCGCGCGTCAGATCATCAGGCATCGCCTGGCAGATATAATCTTCGCGGCAGAAGCGCGTCGGCGAACAGGTGTCGAGCATGCCGCGCCCAACGCTGGCGGCAAATGCCGCGCTGTCGAAATAACCCTTGGCCATCTGCTCAAAGCCTTTGCCACCGACGATGGCGCAGATCTCGTTCGCGGCTTTGCCCGGCAGGAAGGCAGCCAGCCGCGCTTCCTCCGGACTGCAGGGACGTGAAAGACGGCCAAGGGGCACACCGATCCGGCTCGGGCGGCAATTGTTCTCATAGCCGCTCAACTTGCCTTCCGGCACCTTGTAGATCAGCGCTTCCTGGGTGACGCGGTCGCTGAACGAGCGCACGTTGAAACTGAGCTTGCTGCCCGCAGCGGTCTTCGGCGTCGCATCGTCGATGACATTGGCCCGGCAACTTAAGCCCGCATAGATGTTTTTCTGCGGCGGAACGCATTGGCCCAGATGAAAAGAAGCCGCCGTATTGGTCGTCATCGCCTGGCAGGTCAGGCCACTGCGGCAGCTCCAATTGGCTTCGCTCGCCAGATCGCTATTCACGGGACAAGCCATGTTGTCGCCCGCCGCCGCAGTGGTTGGTGTCGCCTTCTTGTCCCAATCGGCTGCCGGCGCGGAGGGATGCGACCGGAAACGATCCGGCGTCTCGCCGCGCGCCAGATGTTCGACATAGCTCTTGCGGCGCGGCAGCTCCGCATAGACATGCGGCGAGAACGGCAGCTGCAGCCGATTGCCATCGAGCGCCGCCTGCACAGCCTGCGCATCGCCACCGAAATCGGAGCGATCGACGCCGAGGAGATGAAAGCCCGCCGTGGATGATGATTGATGGCAGCCCATACAGGACGATGTGTTGAGACGCTCCAGCAGCGCAGCACCGGTGCGCACGAACCGGCGTGACGGCTCAGCCGTGCCCCAGGCACTGACCATCTTGTCCGCCAGCTCCTTGCTGACGACGAGATCGAACGGCCGATTGGCAACGCGCGCGCTTCCCGCCGTGGAATAGCTGAGTGCGATATCCGCCGTCAGCTCGTCGGGCATTTTGAACGCGCCGGTGTCGATCTCCGTCAGATGGCTGGATAGATAGTCCTGCAATTGCTTTTGCTTGGCAGGCTCCTTCAGGATCGCCTGTACATCCGGCGTATTCTCCAGGCCGATCGGTCGAAAGCTGCCATCGCGGAAGGCGAAGATGCGCATCCAATAGATCGCTTGGCCGGCGAGCTTGCGGTTCTCCATATTCTCAAGGTCGGAGGGAAACCGCGCCACCTGCGCATTGATTTCCATCTGCTTGAACGTCAGTTTCGAAAAGTCGAGCGGTCCTTGCAGCAACCGCTGAGCGATCACCGTGGCAGCGTCCTTGCCAATGCCCTCAATCCGCCAACGCGCGGCGACGCTGCGGCAATTGTCGCCATCGTCATCGGAGCTGAACACCATGTTGACGGTGAACGGCATGCGCGAGGCATAAGTCTTGCCATTCATCTTCACATCATAGCCAAGACGATAAATGAAACGCACCTCACCGCAACGACCGGGATCGAAATCACGGCGATCGATGCGATTGACGATGCCAGCCAGAATGAACGCGCCGTCCGGCGAGTCGAGCCATTTATCGTTGAAGACGCGCATGACATTACCGTTCTGCCGCAGCCGTTTTCCGGCTTCAGTTTTCGCGGCCGACGGCACATAGGTCTTCAGAATGTCCTTTTCCCAGTCGATGCCCAGTTCCGCGATCATCCGGCTGATGTCAGCCGACATGACGGTCGCAAACCTCCCATAGCTATCGCTGAACCTGGCGAGATCGCTCGCGCGCGTCGGCCCTGGTGCCGTGACAACGGCCGGCGACGACAGTTTCTGCGCGTCATGAATGCGCTTGAAGAGCGAGAGCAGCGACAGCGGCGCACTCTTGTCGCGATCGAGTTCCGCCAACAGCGGCGCGTCGCTGATCAAAGTCGTAACGGGCGTCGGCGGCGCAACGGCCGGTTGCGCCACGGCCATGGGGCCGGCACTGAGAAACGCTACGAGGCTAAGGAGACGAGCGATCGTGGGGCGCATGCCGGAAGCTTATCCCGGGAACGAGCACCCCACAATGAAGCCACGAATGGCGCGGGAGGCGACGTTAAACGGTCGGCAGGGTGAGCAATCCGGCCTCGCCGGTCTCAAGCCCGAACAGCAGCCGCTTGCCCTCCGCATCCCAAGCCAGAGCCGAAACCGGGGCGCGCGGCCGATTGCGCGCATCCACCTCGTCGGTCTCCTCGAGCCCCTTGCGCACCAAAAGTTCGGCGCTATCGGTGATCCGGCACATCAGCACCCAGCCATCGTCATAGCCAAGCGCGACGATCGGCGCCTTCGGATGGAAAGCAACACGGTTGATGCGCGCCGGGCGCACGCCGCATTCGCGCGGCGCCTTGCCCATCGGTCCATCCTTGGATTCGAACGGCCAGATGACGCAGGCATCGGCACCCGAGGTCGCCAGCCACTTGCCATCGGGCGACCAGGAGAAGGAGCGCGTCTTGGCCGGATAGCCGGTCATGCGCATGTCCTTCTTGTCGGCGATGCGCCAGCCATGCAGCGCGTTTTCCTGCATGGCGGTGACGCAGAACTGGCCATCCGGCGAAACGGTGAGATCGAGATGCGAACCGGCCCAGCGCAGCTGGTCGGGCTCTGCCACCATATTGGGGAACCACAGGCTGGCGCCATTGTAATGAGACATCGCCAGGCGATAGCCCTTCGGCATAAAGCTGAGCCCGCGCACGCCTGAGGGCGCCTGCATGCTCTTGACTACGCCCTTGGGATCGCGCGCCCGCACGTCCTTGCCAGCCGACCAGGCCGTCGCGCCGTCCTCACGCAGGGCGAGCGCATCGATCCACTTGCCCTTTTCGTTGCCGAGCTCCGTCGTCTGGCCATTGCCGCGCGTCTCAACCACACGGCCATCATCGCCGCCGGTCACGAACCGATCGCGGGTCGCAGCCGTACAGAGGATCGCCGCATCCGGATGGGCGAAAACCCGTTCGCCATTATCGGCAAACAGCACTTCGCCATTGGCCAGCGCCAGCGCCGGGCGACCATCGGGAAAAGCAGCGGCGACAGCCTCGGCCCCCGTCTCGATCGGTTGCACGTGAGTGGTCAGGGACTGATCGTAAGTGGTGAGCATGTGTCCGGGTTCTGTCATGCAAGGGACGGCGCATCGCGCCGTCCGCCCTAAGGATTAAGCTTTCGCGCCGCAGATTGAAACGCGTTCAAGCCTTGCAGGCCATGAAGCCTTCGCGCAGCAAATCAGCATCGATCTTGCGGCCGATGAAGACGATCTTCGATTCACGTTTCTCGCCCGGCTTCCAATCGCGCTGCAGATCGCCATCCAGGATCATATGCACGGCCTGGAAGACGAAACGCTTCGGCTCGTCCTTGAACGCCAGAATGCCCTTGTAGCGCAGCAAGCTCGGGCCCTCGGTCTGGGCGATATGGTTGATCCACGGCATGAAGCGGTGCGGATCGACATCGCCATCAATGTGAAACGAGACCGACTGCATCTCTTCGTCGTGATAATGCTTCAGCCCGTGACCATGGTCGTGATGGTGGCCGTGGCCATGATCGTGGTGGTCATGATCATGATGATCGTGGTCGTCCACTTCAAGAAAATCCGGCTCGATTTCGAGGATACGGTCGAGATCGAAGGCGTTGCGGCCGAGCACTGCGTCAAGCGGTACATCGCAGCGCGAGGTCTTGTGCAGCTTGGCGTAGGGGTTGATGGCGCGAATGCGCGCCTCGACTTCGCGCAATTCCTCCGGCGAGACGAGATCCTGCTTGTTGAGCAGGATAACGTCGGCGAAGGCGATCTGGTTCTTGGCTTCCGGCGCATCCTTCAGCCGCTCCGACAGCCATTTGGCGTCGGCGACGGTGACGACCGCGTCGAGCCGCGCCTGGTCCTGCACGTCCTGGTCGACGAAGAAGGTCTGCGCCACCGGCGCCGGATCGGCGAGGCCCGTGGTCTCGACCAGAATGGCGTCGAACTTGCCCTTGCGCTTCATCAGACCTTCGATGATGCGGATCAGATCGCCGCGCACGGTGCAGCAGATGCAGCCGTTGTTCATCTCGAACACTTCTTCGTCAGCGCCGACGATCAGATCGTTGTCGATGCCGATTTCGCCGAATTCGTTGACGATGACCGCGAATTTATGGCCGTGGTCCTCGGTCAGAATGCGGTTCAGCAAGGTCGTCTTGCCGGCGCCGAGGTAGCCGGTGAGCACGGTAACGGGAATCTTTTCGTTGGGTGCGGTCATGGAGGTCTCCGGCCGGCCGTTCTACGCGGCGCGACATTTTTGGGCCTGAAAGGCTAAATCTGACCGGAGAGATAGTCGGCCGCTCGGCCGCTGACAAGCTGGGATCTATCCGACGGGAAAATCGGGAGAATCCCGCCGTTAAACCGCGATCCGGTCAGGGTTTCAGCGCCTTGACCAATTCGCCGAGGTTGTGGCGCATCATTTCGATATAAGTCGACGCCGGGCCGCCGGCCACCGACAGGGAATCCGAATAGAGCGTGCCGCCGATCCGCGCCCCGGTCTCCCCGGCGATGCGTTCGGCCAGGCGTGGGTCCGAGATGTTCTCGACGAACACCGCCGGCACCTTTTCCTGCCGGATCTGGCGGATGATCCGCGCCACGTCCTGGGCCGAAGCCTCGCTCTCGGTCGAGACGCCCTGGGGCGAAATCAGCGTCATATTATAGGCGGCGCCGAAATAACCGAACGCATCATGGGTGGTGATGATGCGGCGGCGCTCCGCCGGAATGGCCGCCAAGCCCGTGCGGACATCCGCATCAAGCGTGTCGAGCTGTTTCAGATAGGCCTCCGCACGGGCGCGATAGCCCTCAGCGCCCGCCGCATCCGCATCGATCAACGCATCACGAATATTGGCGACATAGAGCTTCGTATTGGCCACATCCTGCCAGGCATGCGGATCGGAGGCCGAATGATTATGCCCGGCGTGGCGTTCCGTCATGGTCAATGGCTTCACGCCCTTGGTCGCCGTCACCACCAGCGCTTTCGTGCCGGAGGAGCGCACCAGCCGGTCCATCCAGCCCTCGAAGCGGATGCCGTTGACGAAGACCACTTTGGCCAAGGTCAATTTCTTCGCGTCATTCGGCGTCGGCGCGTAGACATGGGCGTCCGCCCCCGGCCCCACCAGAACGTCGAGCGCGACACGGTCGCCCCCCACCTGACGCACCAGATCGCCAAGAATCGAGAACGACGCCACGACCGGCAGTTTTGTCTCGGCCTGTTTTGTCTCAGCCTGCGCCCAAGCCGATGTCGAGACGGGAGCGGCAAACAGCGAGAAAGCCAGCGCCAGAGCCTGGCGCCGCGTCGGAACAAGACGTCGCATGGTCTTCCTATGCTTCGAGATGACGACCAATGGAAACATGACGGATCAATCCGCCCGCGCGTCCAAAGACGAGCGAAACCAGATGCACCACGCCGGCCACGAGAATGATCGCCGGGCCCGCCGGCAGACCGTAGTAATAAGACAGCAGCAGGCCGACATAACTCGAGAAGAGCCCGATCGTGACGGCGACCAGCGTCATCACCGTGATATCGGCCGACCACAGCCGCCCGGCCGCCGCCGGCAACATCATCAGGCCGACAGCCAGCAAGGTGCCCAGCGCGTGGAAGCCGCCGACGAGGTTGAGCACGACGAGCGCGAGAAACACCAGCTGCGTTGGCGCCCCCGCCCCACTGACTGAGGCGAGAAAACCCGGATCGAGCGTTTCCAGCGCCAGTGCGCGATAGCCGATGGCGAGCACCACCAAGGTGATCGTGGCGATGGTGGCCAGCAACAGCAAGGTGGCGTCATCCAGCGCCAGCACACTGCCAAACAGCACGTGCAGCAGATCGACATTGGATCCACGCACCGACACGATGACGACACCCAGCGCCAAAGACAGAAGATAGAAGCCAGCGAGTGAGGCATCTTCACGCAGCGCGGTGAAGCGCGCCACGACACCCGCCAACAGCGCCACCGTGAAGCCGGCGGCAAGGCCGCCCAAGGTCATCGCCGGCAGCGACAGGCCGGCAACGAGATAGCCGAGCGCCGCGCCCGGCAGGATCGCGTGGGCCATGGCATCGCCGGTCAAAGCCATGCGGCGCAGGATCAAAAAGACACCGAGTGGCGCGCCCGACAGAGCGAGCGCCACCGCGCCGACAAGTGCACGGCGCATGAAATCGAATTCGGCGAAGGGGCCGATCAGCGTGTCGTAGATCATGTCGTCACGCGGCGCGTTCGCATTCATGCGCCTGGCGGTCGAAAGCTTCCGCCATGCGCCGGGCCGACAGCAGATTCTCGGCGCTGAGCACCTGTCCCGTGTCACCCCAGGCAATGCTTTCGCGCGCCATCAGCAGGGTCTGTGGGAAATGTTTACGCACCAGATCGAGATCATGCAGTACGGCGAGCACCGTGCGCTTTTCGCCATGCCAACGGCTGATCAGATCGACCAGATCGGCGACCGTGCGTTGGTCGATGGCATTGAAAGGCTCGTCGAGCAGAATGATCGGCGCGTCCTGCAACAGCACCCGCGCGAACAAAGCACGTTGCATCTGGCCGCCCGACAAGGTGCCGATGGCGCGATCCTCGAAACCGGTGAGGCCGACGGCAGCGATCGCCTCATAGGTGCGTTCGCGCGCCTTATGTCCAAGGCCGCCAAAGAGGCCGGCCGAGCGCCAGGCGCCCATCGCCACCAGATCGAAGACATTGATCGGAAACGAACGGTCGATCTCGGCCGCTTGCGGCAGATAGGCGATGTCGCGCGGCCGGCAGCCCTCAAGCTTCACCGCACCACCGAGCGGCTTCAGCGCCCCGGCGATGCCCTTCAACAGGGTCGACTTGCCGGCGCCATTGGGGCCGCAGACGGCGAGCAGCGCGCCGTTCTCGACCCGGCCCGACAGATGATGCACGGCCGGATGCCGGTCGTAACCGAGCGTCAGATCGCGGAATGTAATGGCAGCACTCATGCTTATTTCAGAGCCCAGAAGACGGCGGCCCACAGGGCGATGACGATCAACCCTGCTCCGGCCAGACGCTGGCCGGCTGACAGCCGCAGCAGCGAAAAGCCCGGAATCGCCGCCCGCGCATGGACCGGCGCCAGAACGGCGGCCTCATGGGCATGGTCATGGGCATGTTCGTGGCTGTGCCCATGGCCGGAAGCGGAGGAATGATGGTGATCGTGCACGCCAAACTGCCGGAACGAGGAAATGTACTGTTATAGTATAACAATCCACTCCCCCATACCAGCACAAAATCGCCGTCTCAACCGCCGATACCGAAACTGAATTCCAGCGATAAACGACGCTATTCTTCCGGCACGAACCCCGAGGCTTGCACGATCGGCCCCCAGCGTTCCAGGTCGCCCTTCACCTGCTGGGCGAACTGCGGCTGCGGCAGGAAGAACATCTCGTTGGCGAATTTGGCCTGCGCCTCGATCATCGCCGGCAATTGGACGGCCTTTTCCAGCGCCTGGCTGAGGGTCGCCACCACTTTCGGATCAGCCTTCGCCGGCAGGAACATGCCGGTCCAGGTGTCGACCACGGCGTCATATCCCGCCTCGCGCATGGTCGGGATCTCGGGCAAAAAGCGCGAGCGCTGCGAACTGGCCACCGCCAGCATGCGGATCTGGCCATCGAGTGCCAGCGGCAAGGCCTCGCCAATCGGATTGATGCTGGCCGCCACATGACCACCGAGAAGATCCTGAAGGGCCGGCGCGCCGCCGCGATAATGCACAGGCGTCATCGGCACTTTGCTGGCGTTCGACAGCATCACCCCAACAAAATGCGGCGTGCCGCCGGCGCCCGTCGTCGCATAGCTCGCTTTCGACCCATTGGCCTTAGACCAGGCGACGAAATCCTGCAGCGTCCTGACGCTGGCTGGAACCGAGGGGCCGACGCTCAGCACCAGCGCCGACTTGGTCAGCGGCGCCACCGGCGTCAGATCGCGGATCGGATCGTAATTGAGCTTCTTGAAAATGTGCGGATAGAGGGTCAGCGGGAAATCGACCGTGTAGAGCAGCGTACTGCCGTCGGGCTCGGCATTCTTCACATAGTCGACGGCGATGCGACCGGCGGCGCCGACTTTGTTCTCGACGATGACAGTGGGCGCATACGCCCGCAATTGCTCAGCGAACAAACGGGCGGTTGCGTCCGTGCTGCCGCCGGCGGCAAAGCCGACGATCATCGTCGCCTGTTTGCCGATCGCCTGCGCGAAAGCCTGATGGAAGCCCAAAGTGGCGGCGCCCGCGAGCGAACCGGCCAAAGCCTGGCGGCGTGTCAGCATAAATTCCTCCCCGTCTTAACGCGCGCACTGTCGCGTGCCGACGGGAGGGTGGTCAAGTAAATAAACTTGATGGTTTACATCATAGCATTTTCGAGCGAAGTGGCTGCCGGTTCGCGTGCAGAAAATGCGTCAAAACAAAAATCCTAAAACCCAAGCTGGCCGAGCAGCTCCTTACGGATGCAGGTGAACTCCGCCGAGGTGCGATCGCGCGGTCGCGGCAAGGTGACGGGCACGATGCTCTGGATACGCCCCGGTCGTGGCGACAGAACCACGATGCGGTCACACAGATAGATCGCCTCCTCGAGATCATGGGTGACGAGAATCATCGGAATATTGCGCATCCGCCAGATGCGCAGCAGTTCCTGTTGCAGATGAATTTTGTTGAAGGCATCGAGCGCGCCAAACGGCTCGTCGAGCAGCAGCAGGCGCGGATCGGCGGCCAGCGCCCGCGCGATCGCGGCGCGTTGCAACATGCCGCCCGACAATTGATGCGGGAAGGCATCGCCAAAGCCCGACAGGCCAACCAGTTCGATATGCTCGGCAACGCGGCGGCGCTTCTGCGCCTCCGGCATGTCGGCCTCATGCAAAGCGATGCCGACATTCTGGCTGATGGTCAGCCAGGGAAACAGCCGATGGTCCTGAAAGACGATACCGCGATCAAGCCCCGGCCCGACGATGTCCTGGTCTTCGAAACGGATGCGGCCTTCAAAATCCGGATCAAGGCCACCGACCAGCCGCAGCAAGGTCGACTTGCCGCAACCGCTGCGTCCGACGATGCCCAAGCTTTCATTAGGCTCAAGCGTCAACGACACATCGTCGAGCGCCACGACCGTATCGGCGCGCGAGACAAACCGTTTCGAGACATGCTCGACCGTCAGCGCCGGTGCGAGGGGGACCGGTGGTGTGGCAACCAAGGCCGCCAAGGAATCGACCACTGACATCATATCCTCACACCGCCGCTACGCGCCGCCAGCGCGTCAACCGCCGCTCGAGCCCGCCGATGAAACCGTATTCGAGAATGGCCATCACCAGAGCGAAGCCGATGGTCCAGGCGAGCACGCCGGCGACATTCATCGAGCTATATTCGACGTTGAGCCGATAGCCGACGCCGCTTGAGAGGCCGAAGATTTCGACCAGCACAATCACCTTCCACGCCATCGACAGGCCGATGCGAATGCCGTTGAGCAGGAACGGATAGAGCGTCGGCAGCCACAGGAAGCGCAGCCGCGCCCGCAGCGACAATTGATAGACGGCGGTGATCTCCTGCAATTCGGCGCTGACGGTCTTCAGGCCCTGCGCGACACTGAGCGTCAGCGGCGGCGCTAGGCTCAAGGCCACCGCGACCGTTGACGTGGTCAGCGAAATGCCAAACCAGATGACACAGAGCAGCGCCCAGACCAGGCCTGGCACAGTGAGACCGATCAGCACCGCCGGTTCGGCGAAGCGCTGGACATATTTATTGCGCGCCATGGCGATGCCCAGTGCCAAGGACAGAACGAAGGCGAAGACGAAGCCCAGTCCGACCCGACCGAGCGTCACCTGCACCTGGCGGAAGAACGAACCATCGCTGAAAATGCGCACCAGTTCGGCGCCGATCTCCGCCACATGCGGCACAAGCGGATTGGCGAGCGTGCGCGCCATGACCTCCCAGGCCACGGCGAGCACGACAAGAAACAGCGCCGGCAGCAGCAGCGTGCTGATCGCCGGCCCGTTAAAGCTCTTGATAGTAACGTTTGGCCGGCTTCTTCTCGATGATTCCGAGAGAGAGGGCGACTTCGAGCTGTCGATCGAAACCATCGAAGACTGCCTTGTTCCATTCCGTGGCATAGACGCGCGGTAAGCGTTCGACGAGCAGATCGATGATCGCCGTGTCGCTCTCCTTGAAGCCCATGGGCCGGTAAATATCGGGATCGCGCACGATCGTCGGATCGGCCACGAATTTACGATTGATCGCCTGAGCCTGCGCACCGACACGCCGCGCCGTCTCCGGGTTTTTCTCGACCCATTGCCGTGTGCCCGCACAGGTGACGAGCGACAGCGGCGCTGCGTCACCCGTCGCCTCTTTCCACTGATCGGCGACACGGGCGATCTCGCGATGCCCTTGCGCGATCAGACGCGTCGACGTCGGCTCGATGGCGATCACCGCATCGACATCGCCGCGATTGAACAGCGCGATGTTGGCGATCGACGAGCCAAAGATGACCTGGAAATCCTTTTGCAGATCGAGCTTGTGCAACGCCGCCGCCATGCGCGCATGGCGATAGGTATCGCTGGTCGGCAATTGCGTCGCGATCTTGCGGCCCTTCAGATCGGAAGGGTGTTTGAACGGACTGTCGGCGCGCACGATCCATGAGCCGTGATTGTTGAGGCGTGGCCCAAACATCACCAGATCGGCGCCCTTCTGCGCTGCCTCAGCCAGGCCGAGCGCGCCGAACGGACCAGAATCGAGCGCGCCTGACAGGATGAACACCTGGAGCTGGCCTGGATCGCCATCGACCCAGTCGATCTCGAGCCCTTGCGACAACTCCGGAAACTTACGGATCATGCCATCTTGCAAAGTGCCCGCCGTGCCCGCCAGAGATTTACTCAGGCGGGCCCGATAGGCGTTGGAAGGAGCGGGAAGCGCTGCCCCGGGGAGGACGAGTGCAGCACTTCCCGCGCCGACGGCAAATTGCCGCCGGGTCATTTTGAATGAAGCCATCGGATGTCACGCCACCAGCGCGTGGTAGTTGTTGATGCCCGGCGTCAGGTTCCAGGTCTTCATCCACTCATAGGTGTAGTCGAAGCGCTTCTCATCGAGCGGCTTGGAGCGGGTGTAGTGGACGAAATGCGACAGCAGTTCTTCCGGCGCCAGCTTGCCTTCCACCTGCTTGACGATGTGGTGCTTGTACTTGTCGAAGTTCGCCTTGATCCGATCGGCGGCTTCATTCACCGCCGCCACATAGGCCTCGCGATGTTGCTCCGGCACATCCGGCGAGATCACTTCCGAGCCACGATAGTAGTTAACCGCGACGATATGAGCGCCTTCCTTCAGCGCCAGGCTGATGAACGGCTCCATGATGGCGATGACCTTGATCTCGCCGCGCTTCAACGCGTCGTAGCGCACATGCGGCGAGCCGGCGTGTTCGAGGATGATGCCGTCGCGCGGAATGGTGCCTTCGAGCAGCTGCAGGGTCGTGTAGTGCGAGCCGGTGAGTTCGTTGATGCCGATGGCGACGCCTTCGAGATCGCGCGGCTCCTGAATGTCTTCGTCGAAGGTGATGAGGGCCTGAGCCGCCACCGCCGGCCGCAGGCTGAACACGCGGCTACCGCGCCCACTCTTTTCCGAGCGGTCGAGCCCGGCCCATTCGCACAGATTGTAGGCGCTGGCCTTGCCCGATTCGTACAGCACTTCCTTCTGACGCTGGAACGGATCCTTGGAGCTGTTCAGCGGGTCGAACGCCTTGGCGAACTCCACCTTCAGCCCGTGCTTCTCAAACAGACCCTCGTCGCGGGCAACATAAAGCGGCAGATCGAAAACCGGGCCGTTCGGCGAAATGGTGAAGGTGTACAGGCTGGACGCGTCACTCATTCTATAATTCCTATATTGTCTATAAGATTTATAGATTTTAATCGCAAACCGATGAGCTTGGCAAGGGAGCCCGGGACGTTTCGGATCAAAAACTTTTGAAGACGCCGAAAAACCCCGTTGCCCGGTCTCCACACGGCGCAAAAATCGTCGCGAAACAAATCGTTAACCATCGGCCTTTAACGGCGGTTAAGAAATCCCGCACATTTGTAATGAATGGCGCGTAGCGTTTGGCCATATCTCGTTCTGGCAGCCCTGCTGGCAACGATCTCGGGATGCGGCGTGTTTGAGCGCCCGCAGCGTGCTGCCTGGCGTGAAGCCGCCGAGAAAGCCTGTTTCGCCCGCCGCGGCGTCAAGCTCTCCGCCTATATCCAGCAGGCGAAGGCCATCGACGGCCCCAGTATCTGCGGCCTCACCTTGCCGCTGCGCACCACCGCTTTGCTCGACGGCGCCGTCACGCTGAATTCGACCCAGACGCTCGGCTGTCCGATGACCGAAGCGCTCGAGCAATGGATCCAGGCGGTCGTGCAACCCTCCGCCATGGCCCGCTTCGGCCAGCCGGTGGCGCAGATCGACTCCATGGGCGCCTATTCCTGCCGCCCGATCAACAACACCGCTGGCGGCAAACTGTCCGAACATGCCTATGGCAATGCCATCGACATCGGCGGCTTCCGCCTCGCCGATGGTCGCAAGATCACGGTCGTTCAAGGCTGGACGCGCGGCGACCAGCAGGAACAGGCCTTCTTGCGCGAAGTGCATGCGGGCGCCTGCGAACACTTCACCACCGTGCTGGGGCCTGGCTCCAACGCCTTCCACTACAACCATATTCACGTCGATCTGGCGATGCACGGCTCGTCGTCACGCGGCCTGCGCCGCTATTGCCGCCCGATCATCAAGGACATCGCGCCGGCGCCGCGGCAGGACAATCTGCCCGATGCGCCGGAACTCGAGCCCGAAATCGATATGGCGCGCAACAATCCCAATGCGCGCAACGCGATGGCGCTGGCCCGGGGTCCCTACAGCGAACAGCAATCCGCATCGGCGCCGATCTCACGCGGCGCGCTGCCGCCGATGACGGGATTGGCTTCATCACGGCCGCCGCGCAGCATCAACAGCATCGGCGAACTCGACGTCGGCGCGCCGATGACCGTGCCGCAAGCCTCGCGTGTCCAGCGCGGCTCCATTCGCGACGATGGTGCTTTCGTCCCCGAGGGCGAAGTCGGCGATTAAAGTAAAATGCGTTTCGACAGAAATGCCTCTTGCCTTCGGCGTGCGGTTAATGCCGGCCGCCGATCACGCACATTTGCTTGACCACGACCAATTGCGCCGTTGCGACGGGCGAGAGGTCTGACACTCTGCCCTCGCCGCCTTAATCCGAGCGAAACATTCGCCGGGGCGGCTTGAGGAGGGAAATATGTTGCCAGGTTTTCGTATCGCCTTGGCCGCTGCGCTCGGTCTGACCTTTGCCGGCGCGGCTCAAGCACAACAGCAACAACCACAATATCCGAATATGACCTTCTTCATCACCAGCCAGCCTGGCCCTGATGGCGCTAATTTCGGCGGCCTCGAAGGCGCCGACAAATTCTGCCAGGGCCTCGCCGAAAAGGCTGGCGCCGGCGCCAAGACCTGGCGCGCCTATCTCAGCCAGCAGGAAGCCAACGGCAAGCCGGCGGTGAACGCCAAGGACCGTATCGGCAAGGGCCCCTGGGCCAATGCGGAAGGCACATTGATCGCCGCCAATGTGGAAGACCTGCACAACGCTTACCGTAATCGGATCAGCACCGAGACCGGCCTGACCGAAACCGGCAAGCGTATTCCCAGCCGTCTCTTCACCATCAACCAGCACGACATTCTCACCGGATCCAACGCGGACGGCACCGCGCCACCTCCCGGCAAGGATCTCACCTGCGGCAACTGGACGAAGAATGGCGAAGGCTCGGCGATCGTCGGCCATAACGACCGCATGGGCTTGAGCGATGATGCTGCGGCGCGTTCATGGAATGCCGCGCATCCGTCCGCCGGGTGCGACCGCCCGGCGCTGATCCGCACCGGCGGCAACGGATTGTTGTATTGTTTCGCTGCGAATTAAAAAACAGCGCAGGCTGATCGGAGAGCGGGAGACGATCCCGCTCTCTTTCACGTTGAGACAATCCATCACCTGGGTGTCATCCCGGACGCCGCAGGCGATCCGGGAGCCAGGGGCGTGTGACGAATGCTGTTTGCAGCACGTGCGATGCCACTGTGAGTGAAGGCTCTACCGCACGCCACTGGATACCGGATCACGCTGCGCGCGTCCGGTATGACACGGAGACCGCATCCGAGAATGGCCCCCAGATACACGTGCGAGCATCCAACCGTCATTGCAATGACGGTACTCTAGCGCCAAGTCTCTAGCGCCAAGTTGCTGGCAAAGCCGCACCCGGATCCTGCAGCGGCCCGACAGGCAATTTGTTCTCGCGCCGTTTCGCCGCAAACGCCTGCGGATCCTTGCGGAAACCGCCAAACACTTCCTGGAACTGGGCGTCGTTCTCCTGCCGCGCCTTGGCGATCACGACCTGCCATTGCTGCGGCGTGAGCTGCGCCGGCGGATTCGGATACAGCGGAATTTTCTTTTCATAGGCCAGCGCCCGGCCGGCGATGTCGTACCAGGCGTTCAGATCGCTGCCGATCCAGGGATTGATCATGGCGCCAACCTGCTGATTGAGAGAGGCGCGCAGCGGCGCCGCCGATTTGTCGGCATTGATCCAGGCCCGCGAGCGCACCTGGAAAACGTAAAACCAGAAGGCGGCCTGGGCGCGGTCGCCCCGCTTCCACAGGCTGAGCGACAGAGCGGACAGATAGAGCGGATTGATCGCCTCGGGATGGGCCATGACATAGTTGGCGGCAGCATCTCGGCTCTCAGCCGACCCCTTGAGCATCGCCTCGATCAAAACGCCCTCGGTCATCACCCCGCTTGATGCCGCCGATGGCCCAGATGGCGTTGACGGCGCGGATGGTGTTTGCGCAAGAGCCGGAATCGTCAAAGTCAGCGCGACGACACAGGCCGCGCTCAGAACCATCGACCGCATCACGAGAACTCTCTGTATCACGAGAACTCCTTGGGTTTTCGCAATCACCTAGAGCAAATCACGTTTCGGTAGAAACACGATTTGCTTAGATCCTCTTATTTGAACCCGTCTTCATGGCGTTCGACGATTCCGTCGAGCTGTGAAACGCTATAAAGCAATAAATGAAACGGATCACACGCGAACCAATCCACCATCGACGACCAATGTTTGTCCGCTCATGAAACCCGCGTCATCACTAGTGAGAAACGACACGACGCCAACGAGATCCTCCGGCGTCTGATGCCGTTTGATCGCTTGCGCCTGCGAGACGAAATCAAAGGCCTGTTCGATCGGCAGGCCACGCGGCCGGAACTGACCTTCGAGCGTACCGGGCGTGCGCGTCAACCCCGGCGAGAGCGCATTCACCGTAATGCCGTCGACGCCCATCTCGCTCGCCAACGCGCGCGTGAAACCGACCACACCACCCTTACTGGCAATATAATCGACATGGTTGGGTGAGACCGAACCGAGCGAATTCGACGCCACATTGACGATGCGGCCCCATTTACGCGCCCGCATGCCGCCGATGAAGGCTTGCGTCATCAAAAACATCGAATCGAGATTGACGGCCATGGTCTGCCGCCAATCGGCGAAGGTCAGATCCTCGAACTTACGCGTTTTGAAGAAGCCGGCGTTGTTGACGAGAATATCGCAACCGCCGAGCTCACGCGTCACATGTTCAGCGAAACGCTGCACGTCGGCGGGATCGGACACATCGCAGGCCCGCGAAATGGCCCGGCGCCCCAGCGTCGTAATGCGCCGCACGGTTTCATCCGCCGGCTGCAGATCGGCAATGGCGATATCGACGCCATCTTCCGCCAGCCGCACCGCCACCGCCTGCCCAATTCCAGCCGCCGCGCCAGTAATCACGGCGATTTTACCCGCATGTCCCTTGGCCATGGGCCCTCCCCGTTGTTACCCCTCTGGTGTAGCGCGCCAGGCCAAGGTTGTCATGCGCGGCCGCCTCATGGCCGTATCCCTGTCGGCGCGCATCGACGTGGCGCTTGGCGATGCTATATGGAACGAATACCCCCGTGGGAGAACGCCAGCGCGTGTCCAAAGTCGAGCCGCAGAATATTGCCCCGATCATGTTCGGGCTCATGCTGGCCATGTTTCTCGCCAGTCTCGATCAAACGATCGTCGCCACCTGTCTCACGGCGATGGCCAATGATCTCGGCGGCTGGAAATTGCTCCCCTGGATCATTTCCGCTTATTTGATCGCTTCCACCGCCATGACGCCGATCTACGGCCGCCTCAGCGATCTCTACGGCCGGCGCAACATGCTGCTCGTCTCGATTGCCCTGTTCGTCGTCGGTTCCGCCGCCTGCGCCCTCGCCTACTCGATGGAGTCGTTGATCGCGGCGCGCGTGTTGCAGGGCATTGGCGGCGGCGGCCTGCGCTCGATCGCCCAGATCGTCATCGCCGATATCATTCCGCCGCGCCATCGCGGCCGCTATCAGGGCTATTTGTCGACCAACTTTCTCGTCTCGACAGCGCTCGGCCCTGTCCTCGGCGGCTTCTTCGCCGAACATCTGTCCTGGACCTGGGCCTTCTGGATCAATCTGCCGCTCGGCGCGATCGCCTATGTCGTTATCGACCGGCAATTGCGCAAACTGACCTTGCCGACGCGGAAGGCGCGCATCGACTGGCTCGGCGCCCTGTTCATCCTCCTCTCCACGATCCCGCTGATGCTCGGCATCAGCCGGGTCGAGGAAGTCGGCGGCTGGCTCAACGCCAGCGTCCTCACGCCCATCGCCATCGGTCTCGCCTTCACCGTGATTCTGGTGCTGGTTGAACTGCGCACCACCGATCCGATGATCCCGATGCATCTCTTCGCCAATCGCAGTTTCAGCCTGGGCAATGTGGCGATCTTCATTCCTTCCATGGTCATGACCGCTTATATCGTCATGCTGCCGCTCTACTATCAGATCGTGCTGAAGATGCCCGCCGACGTCGCCGGCCTGCATTTGATCGCATTGACCGGCGGCATGGCGACCGGTAGTTTCATCTGCGGCTCCGCCATCTCCCGCCTCGGCCGCGCCCGTATCTTTCCGATCATTGGCGGCTTGTCCGCCGCCACGCTCTGCCTGCTCATTGCCTGGATTGGACTGGGTCGTTTCACCTGGTTCGACATCGCTGCCATCGCTCTGCTCGGCGGCTCGATCGGTTGGCAGATCAATCCCATGCTGGTCATCGTGCAGAACGGCCTGGAAATCCACGACATGGGCACCGGTGTCGGCGGCATGACGTTTTTCCGCTCTCTCGCCGGCGCCTTCGGTGTCGCCGTCTTCTCCACCTTTCTGATCAGCGCGCTGACGGCAGGCGCGATCACCATACCCGGCCACGAGAAGCTGGGCGCCGATCCCGGCATCGCACTGATGCGCGGCGATGCGAGCCGCTTGTTCTCGGCCAGCGAGGCGGATGCCTATCGCAGCATCATCGAAAATGGCTTCTCGTCCATTTTCGTGCTCGGCGCCGTGCTTTCGCTTGCCGCCGCCCTGTGCATGCTGTTCATCAAGGAACGGCCGCTGCGCGCCGGCAGCGGGCCGATGTAGTCATCGTCGTCAGTTTTACCGCACGCCCACAGGATCACGCCTGCGGCGTGTCCGGTATGACACCACAATCACCGCCGGAACGGCCGCGATTTGCCACCGCGCGAACCTGGTTTACCGCCGGTGCTCTTCGGTCGCGCTTCGCCGCCACCGAAATTATGCGGCCCCATGTCCTCGTCCGTCGGTTTGCGGATGCGCGACGTAGCCGGCGTGTTGGCGGCGCGGCCATATTTGCGTTCGCCCTGATAGGCGCCGGCCGCGTCTTCCACCGCCTGCTGGCGCGCCAGCGGATCCTCGGCGATGATCAGCTCCGTCGCCTGCAGGCGCTTGATTTCGTCGCGCATGCGGGCCGCACGCTCGAAGTCGAGATTGGACGCTGCCTCGCGCATCTCGCGTTCGAGATCGGCCAATGTCGCCTTGAGATTGTGCCCAACCAGCGCGATCTTCGCCACGCCGGTATCGACCGTGACGTGATCCTGCTCGTAGACCGAGCCAAGAATGTCCTGAATGCCACGGCGGATCGATTCCGGCGTGATGCCATGCTCGCTATTGTAGGCGAGCTGCTTCTCGCGCCGGCGCGTCGTCTCGGCCATGGCGCGCTCCATCGAGCCCGTCACCTTGTCGGCATAGAGGATCACCTTGCCGTCGACGTTACGCGCCGCGCGGCCGATGGTCTGCACCAGCGAGGTCTCGCTGCGCAGGAAGCCTTCCTTATCGGCATCGAGAATGGCGACTAAAGCGCATTCGGGAATGTCGAGGCCTTCGCGCAGCAGGTTGATGCCCACCAGAACATCGAAAGCGCCCAGGCGCAGATCGCGAAGGATTTCGATGCGCTCGATCGTATCGATGTCCGAATGCATGTAGCGCACGCGCACGCCGTTCTCGTGCAGGTATTCGGTGAGATCCTCGGCCATGCGCTTGGTCAGCACGGTGACGAGCGTGCGATAACCCTTGAGCGCCGTCTCCTTCACTTCGCCCAAGAGATCATCGACCTGGGCGCGCGCCGGGCGCACCTCCACCGGCGGGTCGATCAGGCCGGTCGGGCGGATCACCTGTTCGGTGAAGACGCCGCCGGTCTGCTCCATCTCCCAACTGCCCGGTGTCGCCGAGACATGCACGGTCTGCGGCCGCATCGCTTCCCATTCCTCGAAGCGCAGCGGCCGGTTGTCCAGGCACGACGGCAGGCGGAAGCCATATTCGGCCAATGTCGCCTTGCGGCGAAAGTCGCCGCGATACATGCCGCCAATCTGCGGCACGGTGACATGGCTCTCGTCGGCGAAGACCAGCGCATTGTCGGGCAGATATTCGAACAAGGTCGGTGGCGGTTCACCCGGCTTGCGGCCGGTGAGATAGCGCGAATAGTTCTCGATGCCGGCGCAGGACCCCGTCGCCTCCAGCATTTCCAGATCGAACATAGTGCGCTGTTCCAGCCGCTGCGCTTCCAACAGCCGGCCACCGTTATACAATTCGCCCAACCGCTGTTTCATTTCGGACTTGATGCCGGCGATCGACTGGATCAGCGTCGGACGCGGCGTCACGTAATGCGAATTGGCGTAGATTTTGACGAACTCGAGATCCTGCGTCTTGTGTCCGGTCAAGGGATCGAATTCGGCGATGGTCTCGATCTCGTCGCCAAAAAAGCCGATGCGCCAGGCGCGATCTTCATAATGCGCCGGAAACACTTCAATCGTATCGCCGCGCACGCGGAACAGACCACGCGAGAAATCGCCAAGCGACCGCTTGTATTGCAGGGCGACAAGATCGGCGATGAGCTGGCGCTGATCGATCTTCTCGCCGAGCTTCAGCGAGAAGGTCATCGCCGTATAGGTCTCGACCGAGCCGATACCGTAAATGCACGAGACCGAGGCGACGATGATCACATCGTCGCGTTCGAGCAGCGACCGCGTCGCCGCGTGGCGCATGCGGTCGATCTGTTCGTTGATCGAGGATTCCTTCTCGATATAGGTGTCCGTGCGCGGAACATAGGCTTCCGGCTGATAGTAGTCGTAGTAGGACACGAAATATTCGACGGCATTGTCGGGAAAGAAGCTCTTGAACTCGCCGTAGAGCTGCGCCGCCAGGGTCTTGTTGGGCGCCAGCACCAGCGCCGGCCGATTGGTGCGGGCGATGACCTGCGCCACCGTAAATGTCTTGCCCGAGCCGGTGACGCCGAGCAGCACCTGATCGCGTTCCCTTGCATCGACACCGGCCACGAGTTCGGTGATGGCTCTGGGCTGATCGCCCTTCGGCTCATATTCGGACACCAGTTTGAAAGGGATGCCGCCTTCCGATTTTTCCGGGCGGGCCGGGCGATGCGGCGTCCAGGGCTTTTCCTCGCGCAGGTTCGGATCGCCCTGTTCGAGCAATTCCTTCAGGGACTCGACCGTCGCCGTCGCGCCGGTCAGTTCCGGCTTGCGCGAACGCGAACGACCAGTGGGCTGCGGCAGGAAGGTTTTGGCCAGGGTCGGATCGATGCCCTCGGCCGTCCCGGCATCGAAGCCTTTTTGCGGCGCCTCGCCGAAGCCGCCGCGCGGTTCGTTCAACGCTGGATTGAGCAGGCTGGCGAGATGCTCGTCGAGCGGCTGGACGTCGGGACGCGACGCCTTGGCGCGCGTCGGCCGCACGGGGCTTTTCGGAGACTTGCTGGGTGATTTGGCCATGCCGGCAATATGGGGGGAGTCAGGCCTTGGGAAAAGCCGCAATCCTGTCAGTTTTTGTCAGCAGTGCAGGTTTTATCCGGAGCGTAAGCCCGCGAACCGCCGATAAAGAAAGCCCGCCGCCAGACCGGTCGCGGCGGTGACCAGAACATTGCTGGACTCCCCGGTCAGCATCGCCATGCCATAATCATAGACGGCGCCGCTGATGCCCCCGGCGATCGCATAGGCGGTCGGGCTGGTCATCTGGACGAAGCGCATCGCCATATGGCTCACCATCGTCGCAGTCACGGCGATCTGCGCGCCGTTCCACAACCCAAGCACGATCGCCAGCAGCAGCATTTGCGAACTGCCACCAAGTGTCATTTTCAGTCCGGGAATGATCTCGACCGGCCCTTTGGCGGCAACGATATAGAGCCCGGCCAGCAGGCAACTGCCGGCGACGCCGGCCAGCGTGGCGGCGGTCATTGACCACGGCACCTCGCCCGGGCGCTCCGCGGAATACTGCACGTTATCGCCCTCGCGCAGCATCTGCCGCGCCAGAACGGTGAAATTTTCATCCGTGGGCTTGGGACGAAAAGGCACGCCATCGACCGGTGCGCCCACCGGGGGCCGCACCGCCGGGGCGGCTCTCTGGCCGCGGCGTCCAAAGATCGGGGCGCGGACGACGGTCATAGCCAAGGCTTAGCGCCCTAATGATGAATTTTCCGTGAGTCCCCGTAGAATTACCGACGCCAGGACAAGAGCCACAGGCGATGCTCCCCAGAACAATCAACCATCCTGGGCTCGCCCGCCCCGGCAAAACGAGGAAAACCATGCAGGCAGCAGGCTTTAGTCCGAACAGACGAACCGCTCTCGGCCTGATCGGCACAGCTCTCGCTCTGCCTGCTGCTGCTTTGCCTGCTGCCTTGCCCGTCCAGGCGCAGGAGCCCCGGCTGCGCCCGCGCCTCGACGTGCCCTATGTGCCGACGCCCCAGGAGGTGGTCGACCGCATGCTCGACATGGCCAAAGTGACCGGCAACGACTTTGTCATGGATCTGGGCTGTGGCGACGGCCGCATGCTCGTCACCGCCGCGAAAAAATTCGGCACCGCCGGTTTTGGCGTCGACATCAATCCCGAGCGCATCCTCGAGGCCAATGAAAACGCCAAGACAGCCGGCGTCGCCGACAAGGTCACTTTCGAAGTCCGCAATCTGTTCGACACGCCGATCGGCAAAGCCTCGGTGCTGACCATGTATCTGCTGCCCGACGTCAACCTGAAGCTGCGCCCGCGCATCCTCCAGGAAATGAAACCTGGCTCGCGCATCGTCTCCCATGCGTTCATGATGGGCGATTGGGAACCGGACCAGCGCGGCCAGGTGGGCGTGCGCGACTTCTATTTCTGGGTCGTGCCGGCGCCGATCGAAGGCAAATGGACGGTGCGCGAAGGCAATGACAATTATACGCTCGACCTGAAGCAGAAATACCAGACGTTCGATGGCCTCGCCACGGTCAATGGCGCCGCTGCGAAAGTCACCGGCGGCCAATTGATCGGCGACCGCATCCGCTTCACACTTGAGCCAGCCGACGGCCGCCACCGTATCTTCCTCGGCAAGGTAGATGGTGATGCAATGCGTTTCGACATGGCGGCAGCCACCGACGTCGCCCGCGAGTGGAGCGCCACGCGCACCAAATAGACAACCCTTGTACCCCCTCGCATCGCTCTCCTCTCATCCCCCAGTAACGGAATCTCCGATGACTTCTGAAACAGCGGCCGCCCCGCGCCGCGTGCTGACCGTCACCGACGCCGTCGCCTTTTTCGTTGGCATCGTCATCGGCGTCGGCATTTTCCGCACGCCGCCCATCGTCGCCGCAGCCACCGGCAGCGAAGTCCTGTTCATCGGCGCCTGGATTGCAGGCGGTCTCGCCACCCTGATCGGCGCGCTTTGTTATGCCGAACTGGCGGCGGCCTATCCCGATGCCGGAGGCGAATATCAGTTTCTGTCCCGTGCCTATGGCCGCAAACTCGCGATCCTGTTTGCCTGGGCGCGCGGCACGGTGATTCAGACCGGCGCCATCGCCCTCGTCGGCTTCGTCTTCGGCGACTATGCCCAGCAATTGTTGCCGCTCGGCCCCAATGGCCCGGCGATCTATGCAGCGCTGTCCGTCATCCTGTTCACCGCCGTCAACATTGCCGGAACCCAGCCAGGTGCTGGCACGCAGAAACTGCTCGAAACCTGCACTGTCCTCGCCATCATCGTGGTCGTCGTCGTTGGCTTCACCGTCGGCGGCGCGGAAGCCAAACCCGCCGGCCCCAATGCCGGCGGCATGCTCGGCCTGGCCATGGTGCTGGTGCTGCTCAGCTACGGCGGCTGGAACGAGATCGCCTATCTCTCCGGCGAATTGCGCGACGTGAAGCGCGACATGACCCGCGCGATTCTGATCGGCACGGCCGTCGTCACCGTGCTGTATGTCGCCTTCAACCTCGCTCTCCTGAAAGCCTTCGGCATCGGCGGCATTGCCGCCAGCAAAGCGCCCGGCGCCGATCTCATGCAGATCGCCTTGGGCAGCACCGGCGTCGCCATCCTCGCCCTGACCGTCTGCCTGTCGTCGCTGTCGACCCTCAACGGCACGATCTTCACCGGCGCGCGCGTCTATTACGCGCTCGGCCGCGATCTGCCTTTGATCGCGCGCCTGGGCGTCTGGAGCGAACGCGGCGACAATCCCGCCAATGCGCTGCTGTTGCAGGGCGCGATTTCGCTCGCCCTCGTCGGCCTGGGAACGATCACCCGTGACGGCTTCAGCACCATGGTCGACTACACCGCGCCGGTCTTCTGGTTCTTCCTGCTGCTCACCGGCTTGTCGCTGTTCGTCTTCCGCATCCGCGAGCCGCAGCGCGTGCGGCCGTTCAAAGTACCGCTCTATCCGCTGACCCCGGCGATCTTCGTCGGCATCTGCGCCTATCTGCTCTATTCGAGCCTGGCCTATACCGGCTGGGGTGCGCTTGTCGGCATCGTCGTCGTCCTCGTTGGCCTGCCTCTGGTACTCGCCAGCAAAGCACCAGAGCGCGCGCCAATCTAAAGGGCAACGGCCGCGTTGCCCTTGTTAAGGATCGGTCCGGTGGGGCGGCCGATCGGCGAGCCAGTCGCCGGTTCAAGCGTCATCTCGAACAATTGGCCTGCTGTTGGACGCGGCAGGCCATCGAGCCGCAGATCGATCTTGCCCGAGACGTTCTGGATCAGGCCGATCGATTTCGGCCCGACCGTGCGATCCCACAAGGTCCAGATTTCGATCGCCCGGCCCGGAGGAATCGCGATCGGTTTGATCGCCTGCAATTCGGCGCGGCCATTGGCGAAGGCGCGAACCACGGCGGCAGCCTCGTTCTGATCGGTCATCAACACGGCCACCAGCACCGGCTGTTGACCGGCCTGATGGGCGAAATAGCCCATGCCGACCGCCAGCACGAGGGCCGCCGCGACAGCGGCAAGACCCGTCATACGCCAGAAAGCCAGCGAGTCCCATAGCGCCGCCCATCGCGATGGCGCCACCACGGGACGACGCGCAACGGCCGTCGCCGTCCGTGGATTGAGCGCCACATCGATCCGCGACCACAGGGCCTCATTGGCGCGACCAGGCACAGCCGTCTCGTCCAACGCGCCCAACCTCTGCCGCCACGCGCCGACGCGACGGGCTAAATCGACATCTGTCTCCATCAACGTCTCCAGACGTGGCAGATCAACCGCGTCGACAAGGCCAAGAACATATTCGGCGGCGAGAGCATCCCTGGCCTCTTCAGGCGTTTCCACCGGATCGCTCATCCCATGCACTCCCGCAGGGAGATAAGGCTGCGCCGCAGCCACGATTTCACGGTCCCCAGCGGCATACTGAGTTTGGTCGCGAGATCGGAATGGGACAGACCATGCACATAAGCCAGAACAATGGCCGCGCGGCGCTCAGCCGCCAATCCTTGCAGGCAACGGCGCAGTGCCGCTGTATCGGAGAGCCGGGTGACGATCACTTCGGGATCATCATCCTCGCTGGCCTGTTCCTCTCCCACCGGGGCATCGGAAAACTCCAGGCGCTGTTCGCCGCGCAACATATTGAGGGCGCGATGGCGCAAAATGGCATAGATCCAGGTTCTCCCGCCGCCGCGCGTCGCATCGAACGTATCGGCCTTATTCCAGATCGAGACGAAAGCCTCTTGCACGGCCTCCTCGGCCAAGGCGCGGCGCTTCAGCAGCCGTTGCGCGACCCCGATCATCTTCGAAGCTTCCATATCGTAAAGCGCGCGCAAGGCGGCACGGTCGCCTGAAGCACAGGCCTGGATCAGCTCATCGAGATCGACGACGACCGAGACCGTCATCCGCACACTCCCTCTTTCACAGGCAAGCCTCTTGCATAGCCAAGCGCGCACTCAACGCACACGTCCGCTCAAGCGCTTATACGCACGGCACATTCGATTGGATGCGGCGAAAAGAAAAAATATTCTTGCCCTGTTTGCTGCATCGGCGCGCCTGCGCGGTGGGTATCCCCTGCGAGTGTGGCTTCAAGCTGCCTCTGTAAACGGGAGACACCCATGTACCATGCGTCGTACAAAACCTCGCTTTTCGCTGCCGCACTGCTCGGTTCCGTGGCATTCGCCAGCCAAGCCGGCGCCAACTCTGTCGCCATCCTCACCGGCGATGCCACCATTACGGTCGTAGATCCCTCCGGCAAGATGGCCGCCAAGACCTGGAATGTCTCCGGCGTCACCGGCAAACTGGCCGGCATCGATGTGCGGCCGGCCGACGGCATGCTCTATGGACTGCTCGAGGATGGCACCGTCGTCACCATCGACACCGCCAGCGGCAAGGCAACCGTGAAATCGAAGCTCGACGTGATGCTGCCAAAAGGCACGATGGCGACGGTTGATTTCAACCCGGTTGCCGATCGCCTGCGCGTCATCGGCTCGGACGGCATGAATCTGCGCGCCAATGTCGATGACGGCAAAGTCACCACCGACAAGCCACTCAACTTCGCTGAAACCGACGCGATGAAAGGCAAGGCGCCGAAGGTCGTGGCCGGCGCTTACGTCAACTCGATGAAGGGCGCCAAGGAAACCACTCTCTACAATATCGACAGCACCGACTGGACCCTCGTGAAGCAGGCACCGCCGAATGACGGCGTTTTGACCACCATCGGCAAGCTCGGCCTGACGGAGAAGGCGACCGCCTTCGACATCGCTTCCGATGGCAAGGGTGGCAACGAGGCTTGGCTCATCTCCGGCAATGCCCTCTATAAAGTCGATTTGACGACGGCAAAGGCCACCAGCGCCGGCGCGCTGACAGGCGTCAACGGCACGATCCGCGACATGGCCGTTCTGCCGGCGATGTAATCACCGGATCAAATGAAATGCGCCCGCGGCGCTTTACGCGTCGCGGGTTTTGATCAGCCGACGATCGCGTGCGGCACGAAGCGTGACATATTGCCGATGATCGGCGTTGCATCCTCGCGCAGACCGATGCCGCAGGCCTTGTCGCCGACGATCCAGCTGCCGGTTGTCACGTAGAGCCCATCGAAGCGCGGCGGCATGGCCAGCTCCTGCACGATGAAACCCTCGGCCCCATAAGTCCCCTCGGACTGGGCAATGGTGCGGCCACGATCGACCATGTCGATATTGGCGCCTTCGCGCGAATAGATCGGCTTGCGCACATGATTGCGCGCGAGCTTCGCCGCGCCCGGCTCATCGGCGAAATAAGCCGGCAGCAGATTGGGATGGCCCGGCTCCGCCTCCCATAGCAACGCCAGCAGGCCTTTGTTCGACAAAACGCTCTTCCACGGCGGCTCGAGAAAGCGGGTGGCCTGCATCGCCGGCGCCCGGCCGAATTCCTCAACCAGCATCCATTCCCACGGATAGAGCTTGAACAGCCAGTCGATCGGCTTCTCGGCCAGATCGACGAAGCGCGCACCATCGTTGCCGATCTCGTCGATATAGATCGACGAGACGCCAAGCCTGGCCTGCGCCGCGCAATCGGCCAGATAGCCGATCGTGCCTTCATCTTCCGGCGTGTTCTTCATGCAGGAGAAATGCACATGGCCAGCGCCGACGATCACTTTCCAGCGCTCAATCAGCGCCTCGTGGATCGAATTGAACTGATCGGCATCTTCGGGCAAGGCGCCGCGTTGGCGGCCATTCTCCAGCCAATGCCATTGCACCACTGCCGATTCAAACAGCGAGGTCGGCGTGTCGGCATTATATTCCAGCAGTTTCGCCGGGCCGCGTCCGTCATAGACCAGATCGAAACGGCCGTAGAGCGAAGGTTGGCGTTTACGCCAGCTGTCGAGGATCAGCGGCCAGGCATGGGCCGGAATCCGCAGCCGCGTCAGATCCTTTTCGCTGCTGACGATGCGGCTCACCACATCAAGGCAGAGTGCCGCAAGATTCTGCGTCGGCGTTTCAAGATGGTTCTCGATCTGATCGAGCGTAAACGCATAATAGGCTTCGTCCTGCCAATAGGGCTGCCCATCGGCCGCGTGATAGGTGAAACCGATTTTTTGCGCGTAATCGGCGAAGTCAGGACGCGGCGCGATACGCTGGCGTCTCATCTAACCGCCGCCGAAGAAATGCAGCCCACCGCTTGATCCAAAACCGCCGCGCGCGACCGAGCTGGTGCCCGATCCGGCGTCCGAACTCGTTGATCCCGAAGACGACGAGGAGTGAGACGATCCGCCCCCGCCGTGGGACGAACTACTCGATGAACTCCGCGAACTGCATTGCTGCTGGCCGGTCACCGGATCGGCCTCACACTGCTCGCCCGGCAAGAAGGCAAAGATCGAAATGCCACCGGCCGCAATGAGGCCGACAGCGAGCGTGCTCTTACGCCCAGCCGACATGCGCGGCTTGCCCACCTGGCCGGACGGGAGCGCGCCAGCTTTGCCCAGATTAATCGGGCGCTGTGCGGAAGGTTTGATGGGATCGGCGCTCATGTCGGCCTCATGGCGTCATGCTGCTGGCGCTGACGATCCCCATCGTCAAAGAGACGGCCCCGAGCCAAATCGCCGAGGCAATCGAATTCTCTTCGATGCTCTGCGACAGTTTCGGATGCGCCAGGCGCGCCAGACCATAGCCAGCCACCTGCACCACCAGCGAGACCAGCGCCCAGATCGCAAAATCGATCATGCCGGCCGAATGGCGGATCGCCGCCGTCAACGGCAGCGCGAAGCCGATGAGGCTCATGCCCAACGCCACCGCCGCCGAAGCATTGTGATGCTCGACGATCAAATTGAATTCGCGATGCGGGGTGATGCTCGTATAGATGAGAAGGAACAAGGCGCAGAAGCCGATGGCGGCAACCAGATAGGCAGCGAATGCCGGCAAGCCGCTCAAGGATGAAACAATCACGTGTCACCGTCCCTTAGCGTAGAGCCCACCGAGAAATCGTTAGGCTGGCTTCTTACGCTTGCTGCCCCGACGCTTCGTCCCCGGCGGATTGGCCGGATCGAAACCATAATCGTAAGTCAGTTCCGCGCCGCGTGCGATATCGCACAATGCACGAATCCAGACGCCACCGCGGTGCATGATCGCATCGGCATTCGGCGTCAGCGAATGGTTGATATAGATCGCCTCATTGCCGCCAACGAGCCCGTCGACATAATGGCCGTCGAGCTTGAACAGCAGCGTATAGCCGATGGAATTATAGAATTTGTCGCGCCGCCGTCCCTCGGCCAAGGAGATCTTCTGCCCGGTATATTCGATGATCCAGGCGCCGGCCGGAATTCGCTCGGCGGCGAACAGGCCGCGCCCATGGATCGCCGATTCCCCGAGTTTCAGCCGATAGGTCTTTTGAGAAGTCTTGTTTTGAGAAGTCTTGGCCATTCTCGCTTCCGCCGCCCCGCGCGCTCAACCTGCTGACGCGGGGATTACAGATTCTAGCGCCCTGCGCAAATACGAAACATCTTTATGGCCACTTAGTTCGACTTGAAGGATTTATAGATTTCCTCAGTCTCCGTTAGTGGAAGTTCCCGTTGATCCTTTTCAAGCCTCAACTTAGCTGACCAGCGCTGATCAGTAGATAGAGTTTCGAACGCCCAGATTATTGCGTCCTGAACTTGTGGAAAATAACGAGACTCAGGACGAATCTTCATCTCTTCGAGATTGTCACGCCAGAAGATAGTAGCTGGCTCTGTTAAAGAAAAACTCTGCATCATCATCCTTTGACATATCGCTTGGCCGAGATCGTTCGATCAGATCATCTTGAGATATAAACTATTCAGACTTAGACCGGCGCCACATCGACGCTAACCGTCAGACTGTCGCGACCCGAGCCAATGAACACGCCTTTCACCGGCGACACGTCGCTATAGTCGCGGCCGGTGGCCACCTCCACATGATCGTCACCGATCAACAGGGCATTGGTCGGATCAAGGCCGATCCAGCCGAATTCGGCGCCGCACCACAACGACACCCAGGCGTGAGACGCGTCAGCGCCCTGCAAGCGCGGTCGTCCCGGCGGTGTAATGGTGCGGATATAGCCGCTCACATAAGCGGCCGAGAGGCCAAGGCCACGCAGGCCGGCGATCATGATATGGGCGAAATCCTGACAGACGCCGCTGCGCTGATCGAAGACCTGCGCCAACGGCGTCGAGATCGCCGTCGTGCCCGGCACATAGCGGAATTCGTCGCGAATGCGCGTCATCAGTTCAATGCCAGCCTCGAGCACCGGGCGGCCGGGCATGAAGCTGACGCGCGCGAACTGGGTCGCCGGCGCATAGAGATGCGCCAGCCGGCTGGCATAGAGGAAATGCACCGGCGATTGCGGGCCAAGCGACGGCGCATTCAGCGCGTCCTGCGCCACTCTTTCCCAGGGGCGCGTCAGAGCCGCCGCCGGCGCCTGTGGCCGGTCCACCTGGATCCGCGACACGGTGCGGATGTCCAGCGCCTGATGCGGCCGGGCGATTTTCAGCACCGTCGTGCGATTGCCGAAGAAATCCTGGCGCGCTTGCAAATCCATTGCCGGCGGATCGATCTCGATGCGCGTGTTGATCACATGCTGGCCATTGCCCTCATGCGGCGTCAGGCACAGCATGAAATCGGCCGAGGCCACCGGCAGCTCGTACTCATAACTGGTGAGGTGAGTGACGTCGTAAATCACGCGAGACCTATCACTTTGCCGGGGCTCGGCTCGCTGGCATCGTGCAGAAAATAGCGATCGGCAACGGCGATGGCGAGCGCGATGAGTCGGTTTTCATAGTCATGAATCGCCTGGCCATTGAGGTTCCGGGCATCCTCCACCTCGAGATCGCTCTTCAGCTTCAGCGCGATCTGGCGCGGCTGTTCGAGCATGCCGGTTTCGCGCAGCAGCGGCAGGCCGGCGAGATGTTCCTCGATCCGCCCGGCCTGGAAGGCCACGGAGCGCGGATTGAACGCATCCAGCATCGCCATGTCGCGCACCGGCGCCAGTGTGGCGCCAGTGAGATAACGCGAGCGATAGGTGATCTGTGAATCGATCAGGTCAAGCAGCACATCGAGCAATTCAAGATCGGCATCATCGCCGGCGAACTGACTGACGAAACGCAAGGTGTTGATGCCGCGCTCGATCCGGCGGCCCATATCGAGGAAGCTCCAGCCCGCCACCCGGTTCATGTTCTCGTTCACAAAACCGGCGATAGCGGCGATCACCTGCAAGGCCAGTTCGCTTTGCTCGAGAACGCCTGCCTCGACGGCGCTCTGCTTCAAGGGCGCACGTAGAATAGCCTCCAGGCGCGCGATCAACAGCCAGACATCGGGCGAAAGCCGTTCGCGGATCGACGAGGCCGCGCGCCGTGCCGCGATCGTGTTCGACAAGGCCGAGCCATAATTGTTCTCGTCATGCAGCGCCGCCTGCGCCATGTCGAGAGACAGACTGCTTGCTACAACGCGCGGCGCCGCATCCCAGGAGACAAGCAGCCGCTGCAAACGTTCCGCCGGGCCATGATCGACTCGCGCTGATGCATCGGGATCCAGCGACTTCGCCACCAGAGCACGCACGATGCGTAAGATCGCTTCGACCCGCTCGAGATAACGGCCAAACCAATAGAGATTGTCGGCGGCACGGCTCGGCAGATTGCCGAGCAGGCGCACGATGCGCACCTCGTCGCCAGACGGCAGCAAGGTTTCCATCTCCACCGGCTTGTCCGCCAGCACCCACACATCGGCCGAACGGACACTTGCATCCATCGACACGGCACGCGCATCGGCTTGATCGGAGACACGGCAGAAGCCGCCGGGCATCACTTGCCAGCCATCGGGCGTCGCCGCCGCGAACACGCGCAGCACAAAAGGCCTTGGCGCCAGACGCGCCTGGCCCTGGCTTGTATCCCAGGCCGGCGTCGTCGACAGACGCACCACTTCTTGGCCGACATAATCCATGCCGCGCGCTGCTATCGCGTCGACGAGCCTGTCGCGCTCGGCGCGCGGCAGTTCGGCGACAAGCGCGCTGTGGCGTCCATCGAATCCCGGCAATTGATTGGCGAAGGCGCCCGAGACCGACAGATTATCGATCTGCTCGAGCACTTCGCGGCGTTGCCGCTCCTGCCCGCACCACCACGTCGCGATATTGGGCAGGCGCAGATCTTCGCCCAAGAGATGGCGCGCCAACGACGGCATGAAGGCCTGGAAGGCGCGCGCTTCAAGCAGGCCAGTGCCCGGCATATTCGCCATCGTCACCTTGCCCTGCCGGGCTACGTCGAGCAGACCCGGCACGCCCAGGCGCGAGGCGCCGTTGAGTTCAAGTGGGTCACACCATTCTGAATCGATCCGCCGCCAGATCACGTCGGCGCGTTTCAAGCCTGCGATGGTGCGCACATAGATCTTGCCGTCGGCACAAACGAGATCAGCGCCTTCGACCAAAAGGAAGCCGAGATAGCGGGCCAGATAGGCCTGTTCGAAATAGGTCTGGCTGAACGCGCCCGGCGTCAACAGACAGATGCGCGGGTCGGAGCGCTCAGCCGCATGGGCCAGCCCGTCCCGCAGCGCGCGGAAGAACGGCGCCAACCGCTGCACGTTCATGTCGCGATAAAGACCGGGGAAAGCCTGCGACGTTACCAGGCGGTTGGCGAGCGCATAGCCAGAGCCCGAAGGCGCTTGCGTGCGATCGCCCAGCACCCACCAGCGCCCGTCAGGACCGCGCCCGATATCGGCGGCATAGAAATGCAGCCAATGTCCGCCAAAAGGCTTGGTACCTGCCATCGGCCGCAGGAATTCCGGCGAGCCGGCGACCACAGCAGCCGGCAACGCGCCATCGCGCACCAGCCGGCCTTCGCCATAAAGATCGCCGGTGATACGATCGAGCAAGGTGGCGCGCTGCACCACGCCTGCGGAAATGTCGTTCCATTCCGCCTGCGAGATCAAAAGCGGCAATCCGCTCAGCGGCCAGGACTGTTCGTGGCTCTCGCCTTGGATGCGATAGGACACCCCGCCTTCGCGCATGCGCCGTTCGGCGGTCGCCAAGCGTTGATCAAGATCCTCCTGATCGAACTGGCCGAGCGCGTCGAGGAAGCCATGCCAATAAGCGCGCGGCTTCCCGTCAGGTCCTATGAACTCATCGGGAATACCTGGCAGCGGTGCATAGGATTGTGTCCACGCCTGTGCGCGCTGTGGCGTGCGCACGGGGGACAGGAGCTCATCTGCCAATCTTCCTCCGCAGATCCAATGTCATCGGAAACTCCCCTGGAATTTCCTCGCGCGGCGGCTCGACACGCCCCGGAGTATGCCCGTGATCCTGGAACCGCGCCAGTCGCCGGGCCTCCGCCTCATAAGAATTCACCGGAAATGTCTCATAATTGCGACCGCCTGGATGGGCCACGTGATAAACACAGCCGCCGAGCGAACGGCCATTCCAGGAATCGATGATGTCGAAGGTCAGCGGCGCGTGCACGCCGATCGTCGGATGCATGCCCGAGCCCGGCTGCCACGCCTTGAAGCGCACGCCAGCCACGGCCTCGCCGGCAGCGCCCGTGGAGGTCATCGGCATACGCCGGCCGTTGCAGGCGATCACATGCCGGCCCGGCACGAAACCACTCACCTTGGCCTGCAAGCGTTCAACTGAACTGTCGACAAAACGCACCGTGCCGCCAGATGCACCCTGTTCGCCCAGTACGTGCCAAGGCTCCAGCGCCTGCCGCACCTCCAACGTCACGCCGCCATGCTCGATGGTGCCATAGGCAGGAAAGCGAAATTCGAACTGCGCTTGAAACCATTCCGGCGAAAATTCATAACCAGCGCCGCCGAGATCGCGCAGCACGCCGAGAAAATCCTCCCAGATGAAATGCGGCAGCATGAAGCGATCGTGCAGCGACGTGCCCCAGCGCACGAGATTGCCCTGCTGCGGCTCGCGCCAGAACCAAGCCATGAGCGCGCGCAGCAACAATTGCTGCGCCAGCGACATACGCGCATCAGGCGGCATTTCAAACGCGCGGAACTCGACCAGGCCGAGACGGCCGGTGGAACTGTCGGGTGAATAGAGCTTGTCGATGCAGATTTCAGCGCGATGGGTGTTGCCGCTGACATCGACCAGAAGATTGCGATAGAGCCGGTCCACCAGCCAGGTCGGAAAGGCGCCCTCGCCTGGCATTGGCGTATTGGCCAGCGCGATCTCCAGTTCATAAAGCGAGTCATGCCGCGCCTCGTCGACGCGCGGCGCCTGGCTGGTCGGGCCGATGAACATGCCGGAGAACAGATAAGACAAAGCCGGATGGCGCTGCCAGTAAAGCACCAGGCTGCGCAACATATCGGGCCGGCGCAGGAAGGGAGAATCGGCTGGCGTACTGCCGCCAAACACCAGATGATTACCGCCGCCCGTGCCGGTGTGGCGCCCATCGGTTAGAAATTTATCGGCGCCGAGCCGCGTCAGCCGCGCTTCTTCATACAGAGCCATCGTCGTCGCGGTCGCCTCGCGCCAGGAGGTGGCCGGATGGATGTTGACCTCGATGACACCAGGATCGGGCGTCACTTTGATGAGGTTGACGCGCGGATCGAACGGCGGCGTATAACCTTCGATGTGGATCGGTAGCTGCTTCTCACGCGCCACCGCTTCGACGGAGGCCAGCAGCTCGACATAGTCGTCGAATTTTTCCACTGGCGGCATGAACACGCAGAGCAGGCCGTCGCGCACCTCCACCGTCAGCGCCGTGCGCACGGCGCCTTCGATGGGCGATTGCTCGATAACAGTCTGCCGATCGCCACCGCCGCTATCGACCGCCAGCGCCTGCTGCAAATGCTCCGGATCAGGCAAAGGTCCACGCGGCTCCAGCGGATCCTGCTCATTGGTATAGGGATAGGCCGCCGGCGGCACCCAGGGCAGCGCCCCCATCGGCAGGCGCAGACCGATCGGTGAATCGCCTGGCGCCAGAAACAGCTTGCCACGGCGCAGCGCCCATTTCTCGCTGCGCCAGCGTGGTGCAGCCTGCGCATTCCAGCGCTGCACCGGCAGCACGAAACCACTTGGCTGCGACAGACCCCTCTCGAACGTGCGCACCATGCGGGCACGTTCTTCCGCATCGTCTATCTTCGGATCGGACGGATCGACATTGAACGGCAGATTGCCTTCACGCACCATCCAATGCGCACTGTCTTCGTATGCCGGCAGCACGAAAGCCTGATCGACGCCCAGTTTCGCGGCAATACCATCGGCGAGTTTCGCCGCCTGCTCGACCGTGGCGCGCCCGCCATTGTCCATGGTCGAGATCAAACTGGCATCGCCCCACAGCGGCTTGCCGTCTTTGCGCCAATAGAGCGAGAAAGCCCAGCGCGGCAGGCTTTCGCCCGGATACCATTTGCCCTGGCCGTAATGCAGGAAGCCACCGGGCGCGAAACGATCCTGCAGGCGACGGATCAATTGATCCGCCAGCGCCCGCTTGGTTGGGCCGACAGCGGCGATGTTCCATTCCGGCGCTTCGAAATCATCGACTGAAATGAATGTCGGCTCGCCGCCCATGGTCAGGCGCATGTCTTGCGCGACGAGATCGCGATCAACCGCATCACCGAGCGCGTCGAGAGACTGCCAGGCTTCGGGTGAGAACGGCAGCGTGATCCGCGGCACTTCGTTGATGCGGTTGATATGCATGTCGAAGTGGAATTCGACATTGGCGGGATCGACGAGGCCGGTGATAGGCGCGGCGGAACGATAATGCGGCGTGGCGCACAGCGGCAGATGGCCTTCACCACACAACATGCCAGACGTTGCATCAAGACCGATCCAGCCAGCGCCGGGAATATAAACTTCAGCCCAGGCGTGCAGATCGGTAAAATCCTGTTGCGTGCCTTGAGGGCCATCGATCGGATCGACATCGGCCTTGAGCTGGATGAGATAGCCGGAGACGAAACGCGCCGCCAGGCCCAGCCGGCGCAGGATCTGCACCAGAAGCCAGGCGGAATCGCGACACGAGCCTGTGCCCAGTTCAAGCGTCTCCTCCGGCATCTGCACGCCGGCTTCCATGCGGATCACATAACGGATCTTCTGTTGCAGCCGCGCATTCAGATCGACGATGAAATCGACCGTGCGCGTCCGCCCCTGTGGCAACCCGGCAATGAACTGATCAAGCAGCGGCGTTGCTGGCTCGAGTTCCAAATAGGCAGCGAGTTCAACCTGCAATTCATCCGAATAGGCGAAGGGGAATGTTTCCGCATAGGGCTCGACGAAAAAGTCGAACGGATTGACCACCGCCATTTCGGCGACGAGATCAACCGTGATGGAAAACTTCGTCGTCTTCTCCGGGAAAACGAAACGCGCCAGCCAGTTGCCGTGCGGGTCCTGCTGCCAATTGATGAAATGATTTTCGGGAACGACTTTCAGCGAATAGCTGGCGACCTTCGTGCGGCAATGGGGCGCCGGGCGCAGACGGATGACCTGCGGACCCAGCGAAATCGCCCGGTCATATTTGTAGCTGGTGGCGTGATGGAGCGCGACGTTGAGTGCCAAGCTGCTGATTTCCCAAAAGCTGCGGTACTTGGCCAGGCAGGCAAGCTTCATGCCCACGCCGACCCCGGCCAGCGCCGGTCCCGCTTCTTTCATAGCCCCCGCCAGGAGCAGGCGCCACCAGGCCAGCAGGGAGCCTGAAATCGCGGCCTAATTCAGCACTCTCTCCAGAATGGGCAGATTGGCGCTAGCGTTTGGCGGTGCGGCGCGCACCGTGGCTCATCTGCTCGAACGCATCCTCGACGAGATTGACGTGGTCGAGCATCGCCGCGTGCGCGGTGGCTGAATCGCCTGAGAGGATCGCGGTGACGACCCGATCATGCTCCGCATGGGACTTCGCCAGCCGGCCGGGCGCGCGAAACTGAGCGCGGCGGAACGGATCGAGGCGGCGGCGCAACGCCACGGCAAAATCATTCATGGTGGCATTATGGGCGCCCGCGTAGATCGCCACATGGAACTGCCGGTTGGCCTCGGCATAATCAGCCTCATGGCCTGCTTCGGCCATGCCGGCCATGGCTTGATGCATGGCCTGCAAACGACGACGCTCGATCGGATTCATGGAAAGCGCTGAGAGACGGGCACAAGTCGCCTCGACCTCGCCCATGGCCACGAACAATTCGCTCAGCCGATCGGCGGTGATGGCGGCGACATGCGCACCGCGCCGTGGCTGCATGTCGATCAAACCCGTCGCCACCAGTTGACGCAGCGCTTCGCGCACCGGCGTCCGCGAGACCTTGAACCGTTCCGCCAGCATGTGTTCGTCGAGCCGCATACCGGGAACGAAACCACCGGCCAGGATTTCGTCGGCGATCTGCCCTGCGAGCACGTCCGAACGGGTTCTGCCGTCACCTGCCATCGGCCCGATCCACTTTCATCTCACAACGATTCTGCACAGCACAGATGCAGGACAAGCAAAATTTGTGCAGCGCCGCTGAATCTATAGGCATGCAATTTCTAATATTTGTATGCAATATTTCTACATCACATGCAAGCGCTCCTGGGGAGCGGCAACCACGGAAGATGATCAATGGCCCGACATCTGGATCGACGCGGTTTCCTCAAATCCACCGCCGCCACCGCTGTGGCGACCAGCGTCGCGGCCCCCGCCGTCTGGTCGCCCGCCAAGGCGCAGAGCCGGCAGGAAACCCTGCTCGTCGTCTCCGAAAGCGGCCCCAACAACATCGACATCCATGGCGTCGGCACCAATGTGCCCGGCTATGAAGTGTCGTGGAACTGCTACGACCGGCTCATCAGCCATGAGATGAAATCGGGCCCCAACGGCGTGCCCTATTACGATCGCGACAAGTTCAAGCCGGAACTGGCCGATGACATGAACATCGGCGACATGTCGGCGACCTTCCGCCTGCGCAAGGGCGCCATCTTCCACGACGGCACGCCCATCACCGCCAAGGACGTGAAATGGTCGCTCGATCGCGCCGTCACCGTCGGCGGCTTTCCGACCTTTCAGATGAAGGCCGGCTCGCTGGAAAAGTCCGAGCAGTTCGTTGTCGTCGATGACAACACCGTGCGGGTCGACTTCCTGCGCAAGGACAAGCTCACCATCCCCGATCTCGCCGTCATCGTGCCCGCCATCTACAATTCCGAACTGGTCAAGAAGAACGCCACGGCCGAAGATCCCTGGGGCCTCAACTATACCAAGCAGAACATTGCCGGCGGCGGCGCTTATAAAGTGAGCCGCTGGACACCGGGCACCGAAGTGGTGCTCGACCGCAACGACGACTGGAAGAACGGCCCGCTGCCAAAGATCAAACGCGTGATCTGGCGCATGGTGCCCTCAGCCGGCAATCGCCGGGCGCTTTTGGAACGCGGCGACGCCGACGTCTCCTATGAATTGCCCAATAAGGATTTCGTCGAACTGAAGGATTCCGGCAAGCTGTCGGTCGTCTCGACACCCTTCTCCAACGGCTGCCAATATCTCGGCATGAACGTCACCCAGCCGCCCTTCGACAATCTCAAGGTGCGCCAGGCGGTGGCCTATGCCATTCCCTATCAGAAGATCATGGACGCGGCGCTCTACGGTCTCGGCACGCCGTTGTTCGGCGCCACCGCACCGCCGCCGGCCGCCTGGCCGGTGGCGCACGCCTACAATCTCGATCTCGCCAAGGCCCGGCAATTGCTGAGCGAAGCCGGCTATCCCAACGGCTTCGAGACCACTCTATCGTTCGATCTCGGATTTTCCGTCGTCAACGAGCCGCTGTGCGTGCTGATCCAGGAGAGCTTGGGCCAGATCGGCATCAAGGCCACCATCAACAAGGTGACGGGCGCCAACTGGCGCACCGAGTTGAACAAGAAGGTGATGCCGCTCTACACCAATGTCTTCTCGGGCTGGCTCGACTATCCGGAATATTTCTTCTTCTGGTGCTATCACGGCTCCAATTCCGTCTTCAACACCATGAGCTATCAATCGCCGCAGATGGACGCCTTCATCGATGGCGCCCGCACGGCCGCCGCCAATCGCGACGACGCCACTTACGAGAAGGACGTCAAAGGCTTCATCGACCTCGCCTTCACCGACATCCCCCGCATCCCGCTGTTCCAGCCCTATTCCAACGTGGCGATGCAGAAAAATATCAGCGGCTACCAATATTGGTTCCACCGCCGGCTCGATTATCGCGCCTTCGTCAAAGGGTAGCGGCATGGTTCTTGCGAGGCACGGCTCATGCTACGCACCATCGGCAAACGCATTGCGACCGCGATTCCGAGCTTGATCGGCGTCATCGTCGTCACCTTCCTGCTGACGCGGGTCCTGCCCGGCGACACGGCCTCGTTCTTCGCCGGGCCGGCGGCGACACCGCAAGCGATAGAGGAAGTGCGCAAGCAGCTCGGGCTTGACCGCAGTCTACCGGAACAGTTCGTCAGCTACGTAAGCAACTTGACGCGCGGCGATCTCGGCACATCGCTGACCACCGGACGGCCGGTGGTCACCGAACTCGCCGCGCGCCTGCCCGCCTCCGCCGAACTCACCCTGTTCGGGCTGATCCTTGCGCTCCTGATCGCTGTGCCCTTAGGGATTGTCGCCGCCGTGCGCCAGGGCTCGTGGGTTGACCACACCTGCCGCATCGTCGCCACCGCCGGCGTCTCGCTGCCGGTGTTCTTCACCGGTCTCATCTTCGTCTATGTCTTCTACTTCATCCTCGGCTGGTCGCCGGCGCCGCTTGGCCGCCTCGATGTGTTTACGTCGCCGCCCGCCACCGTCACCGGCTTCTACCTTATCGATGCCCTGATCGCGCGCGACTTCGAGACCTTCCGCGCCGCCTTGGCGCAGATCGCTCTGCCGGCCATCACCCTCGCTGTCTTCTCGCTGGCGCCGATCGCGCGCATCACCCGCGCTTCGATGCTCGCGGTGCTCGCCTCCGAATTCATCCGCACCGCACGCGCCAGCGGCCTCAAGCCCTCCACCGTCATCATGACCTACGCCTTCCGCAACGCCATGCTGCCCGTCATCACCACCCTGGGCATGGTGTTTTCCTTCCTGCTCGGCGCCAATGTTCTGGTCGAGAAAGTCTTCGCCTGGCCTGGCATCGGCTCTTATGCGGTCGAAGCGCTTATCGCGTCGGATTTCGCGCCGGTGCAAGGCTTCGTGCTGACCATGGCCGTGCTCTACGTCCTGATCAATCTGTGCATCGATCTCCTGTACAGCGCCATCGACCCGCGCGTGAAGGTGGAAGCATGACCGCCCTCTCCGAGCCTAAACCCGCTTCTCAGCCCGTTGCAGCCATGCCCACAACAGCGCAGGGGATTGGCGCGCAACTACGTCATATCCGATACGTGCTCGCCGATAATCCGGTCACGGCAGGCTCATTCATCCTGTTCGTGATGTTTCTGTTCGCCGCCATCGCCGGCCCCAGCCTGGTGCCTTACGATCCGCTCGCCAGCAACACGGCTTCGGCCCTGCATCCGCCCTCGGCGCAGCATTGGTTCGGCACCGACCAACTCGGCCGCGACATCTTCAGCCGCGTCGTCGTCGCTACCCGCCTCGACATGATCATCGCCATCGCCTCGGTCGTTCTCGTCTTCATGCTCGGCGGGCTAGCCGGCATAGCGGCGGGCTTTTACGGCGGCTGGACCGACCGGATCGTTGGCCGCATCTCCGATACGATCATGGCCTTTCCTTTGTTCGTGCTGGCCATGGGCATTGTCGCGGCGCTCGGCAATACGGTGACCAACATCGTCATCGCCACGGCGATCATCAATTTCCCGCTCTATGCCCGCCTGGCCCGCAGCGAGGCCAACATCCGCCGCGAAGCCGGCTACGTCCACGCCGCCCGCCTCTCGGGCAACAGCGATCCGCGCATCCTCTTCCGCTTCATCCTGCCCAACATCATGCCGCTGATGATGGTGCAGATCTCGCTGACCATGGGCTACGCCATCCTCAATGCCGCCGGCCTCTCCTTCATCGGCCTTGGCGTGCGCCCGCCGACGCCCGAATGGGGCATCATGGTGGCTGAAGGCGCCGCCTTCATCGTTTCGGGTGAATGGTGGATCGCCTTCTTTCCGGGTGTGATGTTGATGCTCGCCGTCTTCTGCTTCAACCTGCTGGGCGATGGTCTGCGTGACATCGTCGATCCCCTGCGCCGCACGTGAGGCTGAGATGACCGCTCAATCCCTGCTCGATGTGCGCGATCTCACCGTCGAATTCGCCACCCGGCGTGGCACCGTGCGTGCCATCGAACATATCGATATCGCGCTCGCCAAGGGCGAGACCTTGGGCATCGTCGGCGAATCCGGCTCCGGCAAATCGGTCACCTCCTATGCGGTGATGCGCATTCTCGACCGCGCCGGGCGTATCGCTAAAGGCTCGATCATCTATTCCGGCATCGACGTATCGGCCGCCAGCGATCGCGAATTGCGCGATCTGCGTGGCCGCGAAATGGCGATGATCTTTCAGAACCCGCGCGCCGCGTTGAATCCCATCCGTCCCGTCGGCAAGCAGATCGAGGACGTGCTGCTCCAACATGTGCAGACGACGCGCGCCGAGGCCAAGCAAAAAGCCATCGAAGTTCTCGAGCAGGTGCGCATCGCTCGGCCGCAAGAACGCTACCACGCCTATCCATTCGAAATGTCGGGCGGCATGTGCCAGCGCGTCGTCATCGCTTTGGCGCTGGCCTGCAGGCCGCAGCTGCTCATCGCCGACGAGCCAACCACCGGCCTCGATGTCACCACCCAGAAGGCGGTGATGGAACTCGTCACCGAACTGACGCGCGCACGGGGCATGTCGACCATCCTGATCACTCATGATCTGGGACTCGCCGCCACCTATTGCGACCGTGTCGTCGTGATGGAGAAAGGCAAGGTGGTGGAAACCGCCTTATCGAAAGACATCTTCGCCCGCCCGGAGCATGCCTACACGCGCAAGCTGATGCGCGCCACGCCGCGTCCAGGTGCGACGCTGCGCGATCTGCTGCCGGCTGAAGTCGCGGCGGCGATGCCGGTTCTGCCCACACAGGCGGTGGCCAGCGAGACGCTACTGCGCGTCGAACATCTGGTGAAGGAATATCCCCGCGCCAACAGCGACTTGCTCTGGCCAAAGTTTCTCGGCGGCACAGCCAAGGAGCCGGAGGCGCCGTTCCGCGCCGTCGATGGCATCGGCTTCGAGGTCAAGCGCGGCGAGACGGTCGGCCTGGTCGGCGAATCCGGTTGCGGCAAGTCCACCACGTCGATGATGGTGATGCGCCTGATCGATCCCACCAGCGGCAAGATCACCTTTGCCGGCGAAGAGATTTCCGCCATTCCGGCGCGCGACTTCGCTTTGCACCCCATGCGTCGGCGCATTCAGCTGGTCTTTCAGGATCCAACCGACAGCCTCAATCCACGCTTCACCGCCGCCCGCGCCATCGCCGATCCGATTCTGCGCAGCGAAAAGTCGCTCGGCAACGACGCCCTGCGCGCCCGCTGCGAGGAACTCGCCAGCTTGGTCGGCCTGCCGACCGAATTTCTTGATCGCCTGCCGCATCAATTGTCCGGCGGCCAGAAAGCCCGCGTCGGCATCGCCCGTGCGCTCGCGCTCAATCCCGATCTCATCATCCTCGACGAGCCGACGGCGGCGCTGGATGTCTCGGTGCAGGCCGTTGTGCTCAATCTCTTGCAGGATCTGAAAGTGCGGCTCGGCATGAGCTATCTCTTCGTCAGCCACGACCTGCACGTGGTGCGCCTACTCTGCGACCGGGTCATCGTCATGCGCTCCGGCCGCATCGTCGAAGAAGGCACGTCGCAACAGGTGCTCGAAGCACCGACAGCCGATTACACGCGCGAATTGATCGACGCGATTCCCCACCCTCCCGTCTGAGACAAAGCTCGTATGAATTCCTCTCTGGTTAATCTCAGTTTCGATCTGACAAGCCTGCGCCGGGCCTATGCCCAGGGCCTCAGCCCGCAGGCTGTCGTCAGCGAAGTCTATCGCCGCATAGCCACCATCGATGATCCCGGCATTTTCATCTCGCTATTGCCGGAAACCAAAGCTCAAGACCTCGCCGCGGCGCTTGGCGCCTACGATCCACAGCGCCCGCTCTGGGGCGTGCCTTTCGCCATCAAGGACAATATCGATTTCGCCTGCCTGCCGACGACCGCCGCCTGTCCTGGCTTCGCTTATGCGCCCGATGAGCATGCCCATGCGGTGGCCCGCCTGATCGCCGCCGGCGCCATCCCCATCGGCAAGACCAATCTCGATCAGTTCGCCACTGGCCTTGTCGGTGTGCGCTCGCCCTATCCGGTGCCGTGCAACAGTTTCGATGCCGCAATGGTGCCGGGCGGTTCAAGCTCCGGTTCTGCGATCGCTGTCGCGCAGGGCCTCGTCACTTTCGCTTTGGGCACCGACACGGCAGGCTCCGGCCGCGTCCCCGCTGGCCTCAACAATCTCGTTGGTCTCAAGCCAACCCTCGGCGCGATTTCGACACGCGGCGTCGTGCCTGCCTGCCGCACGCTCGATTGCGTATCGATCTTCGCGCTCACGGTTGCCGACGCTTACGACGTCTTCTCCACCATGGCCGGTTTCGATCCGCTGGATTCCTACGCCCGGCCCTGGACCTTTGGCCCGTTGACGAGCCCGCCACCCCAGCTGCGCCTCGCCATCCCCGATGCCAAAAGCCGGATCTTCGCGGACGACGCGCAATCCGAGCGCGCCTTTATGCAAACGGTGGACGACGCTGCCACACTCGGCGCGTCCGTCCAGGAAATCGATCTGACGCCCTTCTTCGATGTCGCCCGCCTTCTCTACGAAGGCCCCTGGGTCGCCGAGCGTCATCATGCGGTGCGCGATTTCATCGCACGCGACCCAAAAGGCATGCTCGCCGTCACCGCTGCCATCATCGGCAATGCGGCAAAATTTTCCGCCACCGACACTTTCGATGCGCTCTACCGTCTGGCCAAGCTGCGCCGCATTACGGCACCGACATGGCAAGGCTGCGACATGCTGATGGTGCCGACCTATCCGCGTCCGTGCAGCATCGCCGATCTGGAGGCTGATCCGATCGCGCCCAATAGCGAACTCGGCACCTATACCAATTTCGTTAACCTGCTCGATCTCTGCGCCCTGGCGGTGCCATCTCGTTTCCGCGATGATGGCTTTCCCTCCAGCGTCACCTTGATCGCACCAGCCGGACAGGATGGCACCATCGCCGCCTTTGGCGCTCGCCTGCAGGCGATCACCGGCCAACCCCTTGGCGCGACAGGCAAGCCACAACCACCGGCCGCCACGCCAACGACATGCGCGCTCTCTCATGAAATAGAACTCTGCGTCGTCGGCGCCCATCTCTCCGGCATGGCTTTGAACGGCGAACTGACATTACGCGGCGCCCGCTTCCTGCGCACCGCCAAAACCCTGCCCGACTATCGCCTCTTTGCCCTGCCGGGCGGCCCGCCCTATCGGCCGGGCCTCCTGCGTGTTGGAGCGGGAGAAGGCCATGCCATCGAGACGGAAGTCTGGGCGCTAACACCAGAGTCCTTCGGCACCTTCGTCGACAGCGTTCCCGCGCCGCTTGGCATCGGCACGACGCTGCTTGCCGATGGCACGCAACCGAAAGGCTTTATCGTTGAAAGCCAGGCGACAGCCGGTGCGCGCGATATTTCGCACCACGGCGGCTGGCGCGCCTATATGCAACAAATCGCCTGAACCAAATCGCCTGAAACACGGGAACAGCGACATGGACGATAACATCGACTGGGACGCCTTTATCGCCGCTTCGGCAAAAGTTATGGACATCACCGTCAGCGAAGCGTCGCGCCCCATCGTGCGCGCCAATCTGGAAGTCGCCGCGCGCATGGCGAAACTGGTGGCCGACTTCCCCCTCGACGAACGCGAAGAACCAGCCCCGGTGTTTGGCGCATGACCATCGCCTATGAAACCATGGCCGCCCATGAGATCGCTGCGGCGGTTGTCGAAGGCAAAGTAACGGCGCGCGCCATCGTCGAAGCCTGTCTCGTACGCATCGCGCAGCAAAACTCGAAACTCAACGCCTTCACCAAGGTCGTCTCCGAACGCGCCTTGACCCGCGCCGACGCCATCGATGCGCGCCGTCGCCTCGGCGGTCAGCTTGGGCCGCTCGCCGGCGTTCCTTTCTCGGTCAAGAATCTCTTCGATGTCGAGGAGGTGGTGACCTTGGCCGGCTCCAAGATCAATGCCGACAATCTGCCGGCTGGCGCCGATGCGACCTTGGTGCGCAAGCTCGAAGCCGCCGATGCCATTCTCGTCGGTAGCCTCAACATGGGCGAATATGCCTATGACTTCACCGGCGAGAACGCCCATTATGGCGCCTCGCGCAATCCGCATGATCCCGAACGCATGGCCGGCGGCTCCTCCGGCGGCTCCGGCACAGCCGTCGCCTCCGGCATGACGCCGATTGCTTTGGGCTCCGACACCAATGGTTCGATCCGCGTGCCCTCGTCGCTTTGCGGCCTGTTCGGCCTCAAACCGACATACGGACGCCTATCGCGCTTCGGCACCTATCCTTTTGTCTCCGCTTTCGATCATCTGGGACCCATGGCGCGCTCGGTGATGGATCTCGCCCTTGCCTATGAGGCCATGCAAGGCCGCGACACCGCCGATCATGCCCAGAACGATCGCCCCGTCGAACCGGTCATTCCCACTCTTGCGAAAGGCCTCGATGGCCTGCGCGTCGCCCGCGCCACCGGCTATTTCGACAAGGGCGGCGAACCGGAAGCCCATAGCGCCGTCGATATCGTGACAGCGACGCTGGGTGCAACGATGGGCATCGACATTCCCGAAGCCGGCCGAGGCCGCGCCGCCGCCTTCCTCATCACCATGGCGGAAGGCGCCAGCCTGCATCTCGATCGCGTGCGCAAACGCCAGGACGATTTCGACCCCGAAGTGAAGGACCGGCTCATCGCCGGCGCCATGGTGCCTGCGGCCTGGATCAATCAGGCGCAAAAATTCCGCACCTGGTATCGCGCGCAAGTCTTGAAGCTGTTCGAAACGGTCGATGTCATCATCGCGCCCGCAACGCCCTGCTTCGCGCCGCGCCTCGGCCAGAAGATGATGACGCTTGCTGGCGTCGATATGCCGGTGCGCGCCAATCTCGGCATGTTCACGCAGCCTTTCTCCTTCATCGGCCTGCCCGTCGCCGCCGTGCCCATCTGGCTTGAGGGCGCCCAATTGCCCATCGGCGTACAGATCGTTGCCGCGCCGTGGCGCGAAGACATCGTGCTGCGCGTCGCCCAGCATCTCGAAGCCGCCGGCATCGCCCGCGCGCCGCTTGCCAAAGCTTGAAAGGACATCTTGTGGTTATCAACGATCCCGAAACCCTGCGCGAGGTCACGGACGCCTTCGAGCGCTATGAAACGGCGCTCACGACCAACGATGTCGAAGCGCTCGATAGCTTCTTCTGGAACGATGATCGCGCCCTGCGCTATGGCGCGGCCGAAAACCTCTATGGTTACGCCGCCATCCAGCAGTTTCGCGCGGCGCGCAAATCAGGCAGCTTCACCCGCACGTTCGACCGTCTCATCATCACCACCTATGGCAAGGATTATGCGACGGCCTCGCTGCATCACCATCCCCGCAATGCTCCCGGCAAAGTCGGCCGCCAGATGCAGACCTGGGCGCGCCTGCCCGAAGGCTGGCGCATCGTCGCTGCCCATGTCAGCACGATTGATGATCCCGACGTTTGATCCCCGTCCTTCGGGATCAGCACGCCCCTCCGCAGCCTGCGATGGAACCAAAGGCGCGGCTGGGACATTTCACACCTGACGTGCTGCAGCGGCACGAGAACAGGGTGGGGAACGCCGGGTGGATCAAAGGCCGAGCGAAACACCGATCAGGCCAGCGGCCGCGCCTGCCATCATCGAAACCGACATTCCCTCGCGGCTGGACCGGCTGCCTTGGACGCGCTTTCATTGGCTCGTCGTTTTCGCGCTTGGCATCACCTGGAGTCTTGACGGGCTGGAAGTGACCATCGCCGGCTCCATCGCCGGCGCTTTGCGGCAGAGCCCAACCCTGCAATTCACCGCCGCGGATGTCGGCCTCGCCAACAGCGCCTATCTCGCCGGCGCGGTCAGCGGCGCGCTGTTCTTCGGCTGGCTGACCGACCGCATCGGCCGCAAGAAATTGTTCAGCGTTACTCTGATCGTCTATCTCGCAGCGACTGCTGCCACGGCCTTCACCTGGGATCTGCCGAGTTTCGCGCTCATGCGCTTTTTCACCGGCGCTGGCATTGGCGGCGAATATAGCGCGATCAATTCCGCCATCCAGGAACTAATCCCGGCGCGCCGCCGCGGCTGGACCGATCTCGCCATCAACGGCAGTTTCTGGACCGGCGCGGCGATCGCCGCCTTCGCCTCGCTCATCCTGCTCGATCCCCGCATTGTCGATCCGGAGATGGGCTGGCGACTGGCTTTCTTCTGCGGCGCGGCCATCGGCCTCGTCATCCTGTTCCTGCGCCGTTACATCCCCGAAAGCCCACGCTGGCTCATCATTCACGGCCAGCCAGCTCGCGCCGAAACCATCATCGCCAAGATCGAAGACGATATCGGCCACGATCGTCTTGAGGAGGTGCGAGACCACGTGCGCATTCGCACCCGCCACTCGACGCCTTTGCGCGAAGTGTTTCGCGTTCTCTTCAAACTTTATCCACGCCGTACCGTTCTCGGCCTAGGTCTGATGGGCGCGCAGGCGTTTTTCTACAACGCCATCTTCTTCACCTATGCGATGATGCTGACGGATTTCTACGGCGTGTCGCCCAGTGATGTCGGCTGGTACATTTTCCCCTTCGCGCTGGGCAACGTCTTGGGTCCACTGTTGCTCGGTCGGTTGTTCGACACGATTGGCCGCCGGCCGATGCTCGTCTTCACCTACGCCATGTCGGCTTTGCTGCTCGCCATAACAGGCTACCTGTTCCAGCAAGGTTTACTCGATGCGCGCAGCCAGACCTTGGCCTGGAGCATCACCTTTTTCTTCGCTTCGGCCGCTGCATCGGCTGCTTATCTCGTCGTCGCCGAAAGTTTTCCGCTCGAAATCAGAGCTCTGGCCATCGCTGTTTTCTATGCTCTGGGCACCGGCATCGGTGGTGTGGTGGCACCGTGGTTCTTCGGTCTGTTGATCGAGACAGGGTCGCGCGATCATGTATTTATCGGCTATCTCATTGGCGCTGGTCTGATGGCGCTCGCCGCCATTCTCGCAGCCTGGCTCGGCATCGACAGCGAACGCAAACCACTCGAGAGTGTCGCGCCACCTTTGTCGCTCGAACATGACTGACGCCCTGCAATCGCCAAAATTTCCTTGTCTTCTGCGGTCCATGTCCGCAGACGCCTATACATTCCGGCCGGCCACGCGCGACGATCTCTCACTCTTGCGCGCCTGGTTGAGCACGCCCGAAGTCAAGCGTTGGTGGGGCGATCCCGCCAAGCGGAAAGCGCTGCTGCACGAAGACCTCGATGAGCCAGACATCAGCATGTGGGTGGTGCTGCATGAAGGACGCCCCTTCGCCTATGCGCAGCATTATCCGGTGCAGGCCTGGCCGCAGCCGCATTTCACCCGCCTGCCGCAAGACGCGTGCGCCATCGATGCTTTCATCGGCGAGCCCGACATGATCGGCAGAGGCCACGGCTCGGCCTTTCTGCGCCAGCTGGCGCTGCGCCTGCGCGGCGATGGCGCAGGCACCATCGCTATCGATCCCGACGTCGACAATGTCCGCGCTCGCAACGCCTATCGCAATGCCGGCTTTCGCGGCCAATGCATCGTCGAGACCAAGACGGGGCCAGCCGTCCTGATGCTGTTCCAGTCCTGATAGCCCGATTGACTGACCTCGAAGAAAGTCTGTAGCGTCCGCAGCAATGGGGGCTTGGCTGACGCATGTGCGTCGTGCCTGACGGGGGGATACGGATGGGCTGCGCGCGAATTGCTTTTGCTATGCTCTTGGTGCTTGCGGCGACCGCAACACAGGCTCAAGAGAACTACCCCAACCGCCCCATCAAACTGATCGTCGGCTTCACCGCCGGTGGCCCCACGGATACGCCGGCACGGCTTGTCGCTGAAAAACTACGCGGCGCCCTCGGCCAGTCCATCATCGTCGAGAACCGTCCGGGCGCCGGCGGCAAGATTGCGCTCGACTATATGCTCTCGCAACCGCGCGACGGCTATGCGCTGTCGCTATGCACCTATATCGACGCGACCAATACGGTGCTGCTGAAGAACCCGGGCTATACGCTGGCCGATCTGGCGCCGATCTCGCAGATCACCAGGGCCTATTATGCCTTTACGGTGCCCACCACCTTGCCGGTGCAGGATCTCGCCTCCTTCGCCGCCCATGCCAAAGCCCGGCCTGGCGCGCTCAACTACGGCCATGTCGGCGCGGGCTCCATGCCGGAGCTGGTCGCCAAACGGTTTGAACAGGCCGCCGGCATCAAGATGATCGGCGTGCCTTACAAGGGCACCGCTGAAGCGTCGATGGATCTCGCCAGTGGCCGGCTCGATTTCATGGTGGCGCCGCTGATCGTCGTCCAGCCGCTGTTGGATGCGGGCTCGGTCAAATATATCGGCATGACCAGTCCGGAACGCCTGGCGGCTTTTCCGCAAGTGCCGACCGCGTCCGAACAAGGCTTTCGCATCACCGACAACGGCTGGCTTGGCGTATGCGCTGGAGCCGGCGTGCCGGCGGCGATCATCGCCCAGCTCAACCGGGAAGTCCGCAGCGCGGTCGCCTCGCCCTCTTATCGTGAAGTGGTCGAGAAAACCGGCGTCACGCCCTATGCGGGTTCGGTCGAAGAGTTTGCGCAGGTGGTGGCTGAGACCGAGGCCGACATGCGCAAACTGGCCGGCGAACTCGGTCTCGAGGCGAAATAAAGCCGCGCTCTAAATTTTATCGAAGCCGCCACCCTTGGCGACGAATCCGCCGGCGACCCGCATCGTTTCGATCGCGCCATGTTGTTCAATCGGCGCGATACCGGGGCCGTTGGTTTTAACACCGCCGGCGATCTCGATCTCGCGAACCGAGCCGCCCGGCTTGATGCTGAGCGCAATGGCGGAGAGCTTCAGCACCACACCCTTAACCAAAGAATCACCCGTGCCGCCAAATGTTTCAATGCCGCGATGTACGACAATACGTCCGACCGGTTGACTGACCTGGATCCCGACCGCACCGTCGGCATGGGTCACCACCCGGTCGAACTCAGCCAGATTCACAGTGCCCGTATAGACATTGAATCCGCGTGCGCCCTTGCCGAAGGTCTCGATCGTCTTATTGACCTTCAACTCATGCACGATGCCAAAATTGACGAAGCCAATGCCGCTAGGGCCATGGGAGGTGATTTTTTCTTCAGCGGTCCAGCGGTCGACGATGCCCCAATTGTCGAGCACCATATCGTTGACGCCATAGGTGGTGACCGGGCCACGATTTCGCACCACATCGACATGCGCGCCATAAACCGTGAAAACGCCGCCGGTGATCTGGTCAGGCGTGCCGAGCGCAATGCCGCCATCGCTATAGACCGCCTCGGTTTCGAGACGCCGCACATTGAGGCGGCCGCCCTTGTCGCCGGCGCCACTGACAAAAATACCGCTGCCGCGCACCGGCGCGCCATCGCGTCCGGCTCCGAGGCCAGCCAGATCAGCGCTGATCGTGACATCCTCGTCGCTCTGCATGTTCCAGAGCGTGAAGGCCCCTTGCAAAACATAAACACCGTAGCCTTGCGGACGCTCGCTTTCGCCACGCGCGTCAGCTCCGATGATATCGAGGCCGATGACATCAACATGACCGCCACGAACCTTGTCGCGCGCCAAAATCTGCACGCGCCCCACCGTGGTCACCGCGCGCAGTTCAATGCGCCCCAGATGATCGACGCCCGTATCGTTAAAGATCGCGCGCTTTTCGATGGCGGTTTCGAGACGCAGGCTATGGACACGATTATCGGTGGAGAGTTGCAATCCATCGCTTCCAGGTACGAAGGCAATGCAAGCATTCTCATCCGTGCCGCGCAGGGATTGACCAGGGGAGAGCCGAAAGGACGGCGTTTGATTGAGACGACCGGTGATCGCGATGCGCTTAACACCGCTGTCTTTCGTCGCGCTGATCAGCGCCTCAACGGTCGTGACATGTTTCTCGGTGGAATCCATGTTGCTCTCCTTCTCCGGACCGTATCGGCGAGAGCGTAACTCACAAAGGATGACGGTTCCAATGTAACCGTTTCATCTCACGTTGCCGTGATTACATCTACGAACGATCAGTCTTCGAGCCGGTCTTAGCCCCAGGGGCCCCGGCGCCGTTCTTGCGGCGGCGCGGCCGGCTCTGGCGGAACAGGTGGCGCCGCAGCCGGGCTCTGGCTATTGTCGACAATCTCTTCGCGCCCACCGGCATAATTCTTCAGCGCGGCAATGCGCGCTTCGATCGGTGGATGGGTCGAGAACAGATCGGCAAAGCCTGAGCGCGGATTGTCGAGACACATTTCCATGATCCCCGACGGCGCGTTCCTGATCTCGCCTTTGCCGTCGATCTTGCGCAGGGCCGAAATCATCGCATCGGGGTTTTTCGTCAATTCCACCGATCCGGCATCGGCGAGAAATTCGCGCGAGCGCGACAGCGCCAGCCGGATCATCAGCGACAGCACCCAGGCGGCCGCAACGATCATCGCCACGATCGCCAACGCCGCCACGGCGCCGCCGCCCTTGCCCTTCTCCCGGCTGTCCGACGAACCGCTCGATGACGAGGAGGAGGACCATCGTCCGGAAAGGCTCATACGAAAGAACATCTCGGCGAAAAACGCCACCACACCAGCCACCACCATGGCGACGATCATCATCTTCACGTCGCCATTGCGGATATGGGTCAGTTCATGGGCGAGGACCGATTCCATCTCCTGGTCGTCAAGCAGGTTCATCAAGCCGCGCGTCACGGTGATCGTATATTGCTTGTCGTTGACGCCCGTCGCATAGGCGTTCGGTACGTCGGTCTCGAGAATTTCCAGGCGTGGCGTCGTCACACCGCGCGAGATGCAGAGGTTTTCCAAGAGGCTGTAGAGTTTCGGCTCTTGCTGCCGCGTCACCGCATTGGCCGACAGCGCCAGGCCGATAATGCTCTGGTTGAAGCGGTAGGAGAAAAACACCCACACCACTGTAACGAGCGTGACGATCGGGAAAGCAGAGCCAAGATCACCCACCGCCCGCGCCAGAATGCGATCAAGCGGCAGATCGCCCGCCTGCAGCGCTTCGGCGGCAAGCGCGCCGGCAAAGGTCAACACATAGATCAGCGCGAACAGCGCCCCGATCAGAAACAGCGATCGGATACGGTTCGCCCTGATATAGGTGTAGAGACCGAAGACCGGCATCATGGCTCAGGCTCCGGCAAGCGAGATCAGACCCCAGGCTTTTAGAAGTTCATGCTGAACTTCACTCAAAACTTCACCTCGGGGGCCACTTCGATCTGCTTGCGCTCGGTATCACCGACGTCGAAGAAGGTGCGCTCGACAAAGCCCATCGACCGAGCATAGAGCACAGCGGGGAAGGCCTGGATCGACGCGTTGAACTCGCTCACCGCATTGTTGTAGAAGCGCCGCGCCGCCGCCAGCTTGTCTTCGATGCCCGACAGCTCGGTCTGCAATTGCTGAAAATTGGTATTGGCTTTGAGATCGGGATAGGCTTCGCCCAGCGCGATGAGCCGGCCAAGCGCCCCGCCCAGCGCCGCCTCGGCCGCGCCCTGCTGGGCCGTGCCGGTGGCGTTCAGCGCCGCATTGCGCGCCTGGACCACCGCTTCGAGCGTGCCCTTTTCGTGCGTCGCATAACCCTTCACCGTCTCGACCAGATTGGGAATGAGATCGTGACGCTGTTTTAGTTGCACATCGATGTCGGCGAAAGCCTGGTTGGTGCGCTGCCGCAGCCCGACAAGGCTGTTGTAGCTGGCGATGAGCCATAGGGCGATGACGACAATCAGACCCAGAAAAATCAAGCCAGTCATGGGCGAAACTCCATCGCGCGTGGCCGCCCCGACAGTCCGCAGAGGGCCGATAACCCAAGTCCTATCATAAGCTTGTCGACTAAGCGACCACGCGGCCTGGCCCCGCCGACAGATTTTTTCATCGACCCTGTCGGATTGCCGGCCGGCGCTTCGTCCTAGGAGCGTGCCCCGCAGCACCCCAAGGAGTGTGCCATGTCCAAGTTGATCTTCGTAAACCTGCCAGTCACCGATCTCGCCCGTTCGATCGCCTTTTATGAATCGATCGGCGCCCGCAAGGATCCGCGTTTCTGCGACGACACCGCCGCCTGCGTGGTGTTTTCCGACACAATCCACGCCATGCTGCTGACCCACGACAAGTTTCGCCAATTCACCAGCAAAAAAATCGTCGATGCGAAGACCCACAGCGAAGTGCTGATCTGCCTGTCGGAGGACAGCCGCGCCGATGTCGACAGCACGATCGCCAAGGCCAAGACCGCCGGCGCCGCCATCGATCCGATCGCGCCGCAGGACTATGGTGTCATGTATGGCCGCAGCTTCGAGGACCCGGACGGCCATATCTGGGAGGTGATGTGGATGGATGTCGACGCTTTCCTCGCCGCGAGCACTCAACCCGCCTGAACCAAACCGCGACAACCGATCAAAGGAAAATCGTCATGTCGAAGATTTCCCCCTGTTTGTGGTTCAACGGCCAAGCCGAGGAAGCGGCGAACTTCTATGTGTCGCTTCTGCCCGATTCCCGCATTCTCAAAGTGCAGCACAATGTCGGCGACACACCCGGCGGCAAGGACGGCACCGTGCTGGTGGTCGATTTCGTCGTCGCCGGTCAAAGCTTCATGGCGCTGAACGGCGGCATGAACGTGGAATATACCCACGCCGTGTCGTTCAAGATCGATTGCGAGGATCAGGCCGAGGTCGATCGCCTGTGGGACAAACTGTTGGAAGGCGGCGGCAAACCCGAACAATGCGGCTGGCTCAGAGATCGCTTCGGCATTCCTTGGCAGATCGTTCCCAAAGCCATGTTGCAAATGCTGAGCGATCCCGACCGCACCAAGGCGCAACGAGCCATGCAAGCGATGCTGAAAATGGTGAAGCTCGACGTCGCCGCCCTGCAGGCCGCCTATGCCGGCAAGGCTGTGTGAACGACCAGGCATCGATGGCGGCTCCAGGCCGCCATCGATGATCCATGAACAACCGCTATCTTAGTCGACGGTTTCCACCGCAGGCTCCCATGACGGAAACGGGTCGAAGGCCTCGGCGAAATCAGCCTTCGTAAGGCGCTGCGTATCGGCAGCACCAACGAGGCAAGCATCGAGCGCGGCGCGTATGGCGCGCTCATCCATTTCCATGCCGATGAACACCAGTTCCTGGCGACGATCGCCCCAGATCTCATGCCAATGGGGATTGCGATGCAGCGCCTCGATCTGCTCGCGCGACCACTCGCTTTTATTGACCGCTACCCACCAATAGCCAAGGCCACTGACGCGCGCGACAGCGCCGGCGAGCGAGAACTCCCCCACCCACCGTGTCCGCGTCGACAGCCAAAAGTGACCCTTGGCCCGGATCAGGCCCGGCCACGTGCTGTCGATAAACGCTTTGAACTTTTGCGGATGAAACGGCCGGCGCGCCCGATAGACGAAACTGCCGATGCCATATTCCTCCGTCTCCGCCACGTGCTTTTCAGGCTCATAGAGTTCCTTGAACCACAGCGGATGGCGCTGCGCCTTCTCCTCATCGAAAAGGCCCGTATCGAGAATGGCATCGAGCGGCGCCTGGCCGAAATCGGTTTCGACGATCCGCGCATCGGCATTCAGGGCGCGCACCACATGGCGCACCAGGCGCAGACCTTCCGCCGACACGTCAGTCACTTTGTTGATGACGATCACATCGGCGAATTCGATCTGCTCGACCAGGAGATCGACCAGGGTGCGATCATCGCCCGCACCGGCCGTCTCGCCGCGGTCGCGCAGAAAGTCATTGGAGCCATAGTCACGCAGCAGATTGGCCGCATCGACCACGGTCACCATCGTGTCTAGGCGGGCGATGTCCGACAGGCTGACGCCAGCCTCGTCGCGAAACGAAAACGTGCTGGCGACGGGCAGCGGCTCAGCGATGCCGGTGCCCTCGATCAGGAGATAATCGAAACGACCGCTCTCGCCGAGCTTGCGGACTTCCGACAGAAGATCGTCGCGCAGGGTGCAGCAGATGCAGCCATTGGTCATCTCCACCAGCTTCTCGTCGGTGCGCGACAGATCGGCGCCACCCTCGCGCACCAGATCGGCGTCAATGTTCACCTCGCTCATATCGTTGACGATGACGGCGACCTTGCGCCCCTCGCGATTGTTCAAAACGTGGTTGAGCAGGGTCGTCTTCCCCGCCCCCAGAAAGCCCGACAGAACAGTGACCGGCAGCCGGCGGCCCGCGATAGTTTCAAAAGCCATTGCGCTTTCCTGTAATGTTATACTATAACATATCTAGCAGGCCAACGCGGGCCTGGCCAGCCCCACGAGGTGGAGTTTGCAGGAAATCAGAGAAAAGCTGCCAGAAAGGCGCGTAGAGCAGCCGCATCAGGCAAGCCTTGCCGGGCCTGAGAGCCGGTGGAAAAACGCCAACGACAATGTCAAACGCCAAGCCCCGACCGGGCGGCGCGCCTTCTGCGCCGTCCTCTGTCCGCTTTTCAGCGCCCGTATTTCGAGGCCGCCATGTTCGCTTTAGGGCTCCGCAAGCGGCGCGCGGGAGATCCGGACAAGGCGCGCCGCGCGTTGAAAGTCCGCGTGCGCCATGTCCTGCACCTGTCGGATGAAACCGCCGTCTCGATCAGCCACGCCCATTGCGCAGCCCCCGCCTGCACCGAACCACAGACAACCGTGTTGCTGTTCATCCCGGACCGACCGACGCTCTCTTTGCACATCGATAAACCGCCCGAGCACATCGGCGATGCCGATATCCTGCAGGCGATGATGCGAGCCGGCTCTCAGCCTGTTGGCTAACTTGCTGGCACGGCGGCACCCGCTAGACTGGCAGCGCGGCGGCGAACGCTGAGGTGACGATGAAGCGAGGCTGCAAACCACTCTTGAAACCGCTCTTGAAACCGCTCCTGGCCACCTGCCTGTGCGGGCTGCTCTGCGGGACGGCCTTCGCCTGGGACGAAGCGGAGCGCAGCACTTTGGCCAGATCGCTCGCAACACTGCTGGCCTCAGAGACGCCGTGCGATCTCGCCTACAATCAGGAGGCGATCCGGCGCTTTATCGACAAACAGGTGCCCGCCAACGACATGCAGTTCCCCACCGAACTCACCAATTCCCTGTTCTTCCGCAATGAAGAACTCAAGGACATGTCGACATCGCAGAAGACGGCGCACTGTCATCAGATCGAGCGCATCGCGAAGTCTTATAGTTTCGTCAGATAGACATTCAGATCAATGGAATCGCCGAGCGCCATACCGTCATTGCGAGGAGCGCAGCGACGAAGCAATCCAGGGGCGCGCGGTAGAGTGTCAAGAATACCTGTGGTGCAATCCCATTTGCGCCCAAGATCCTACACCTTGACTCCTGGATTGCGTCGCTCGCTCGCAATGACGGTTTATCCGCGTCGGGGCAGATCGAAAGCCGAGGGCGCCGGTGGCTCGTCGCAACGCGCGATCTCGACCAGCACGGTCTGCGCCGCCGACGATTGGCCAAGCCGCGACGTGCCCTGATCATGGGTCAGCACATTCGGATTGCCGTGCTTGTCGAGACTGCCGCTTTCACCGGGCTTCTCGGGGTCATACCAAGCGCCGGTGGCGATCTGAGCCACACCGGGTCGTAAGTCCTCGGTGATCACCACACCGGCGATACAGGCGCCGCGATCGTTGAAGACGCGCACGAGATCGCCATTCTTAAGGCCCCGCGCCGTCGCGTCCGCGCCATTCATACGCAGCGGCTCGCGCCCCTTGATCTTCAAGGCACGGCTGATCGGCGCCGGATCAAGCTGGCTGTGCAGGCGCACCGATGGCTGGTTCGACAACAGATGAATGGGATAGCGCGCGCTCTCAGCGCCGCCGAGCCATTCCGAGGGTTCGAGCCATGTCGGATGCGCTGGGCAGTCGTCGTAATCGAAGCCGGCGATGGTCTGCGAATAAAGCTCGATCCGGCCGGACGGCGTCGCCAGCCGGTTGCCGTCGGGATCGTCGCGAAAAGCCTTCAACAACGGAGCCGACTGCACCGGCTGAGGAAATTCATAGACGCCTTCCGCCCAGAAGTGATCAAAGTCCGGCAGGTTGTAGCCGAGGCTGCCGGCGCGCTGCGCCGCCTCGTCGTACATATGCCGCAACCAGCCCATCTCGTCGCGACCAAGATGATAATCGGCGCCAAAGCCCATGTCGTCGGCCAGCTCGGCGAAAATATCAAAGTCGTTACGCGCCTGCCCGACGGGCGCGATCGCCTGGCGCATCGCCATATAGAACCGGCTCGCATCCGACGCCTGGATGTCGTTGCGCTCCAAGGTCGTCGTTGCCGGCAGAACGATATCGGCGAATTTCGCCGCCGGGCTCCACCAGGGTTCGTGAACGATCACGGTCTCCGGCCGCCGCCAGGCTTCGACGAAACGATTGAGATTGGTATTGTGGTGGAACGGATTGCCGCCAATCGAATAGACCAGCTTGATATCCGGCAGGACGATCGTCCGGCCGTTGTATTGCAGCTCTTCACCCGGCCGCAGCAGCAGATCGGCGATGCGGCCCACGGGCACATGGGTTTTCACCGCATTGGGGCCAAGACCGAGCGTCGGCTTCGGCAGATTGGCTGGCGCCGGCAAACCAAATCCACCGGTTGCTGCCAGGCCAAACGAGAAACCGCCGCCCGGCAGACCGATCTGTCCCAGCAGCGAAGCGAGCGCGATGGTCGCCCAGACCGGCTGCTCGCCATGATCGGCGCGCTGGATCGACCAGCTTGTGGCCACCAATGTGCGTGTCGCCGCCATGCGCCGCGCCAGCGCGCGGATGGTTTCGGCATCGATCTCGGTGATCTGAGCCGCCCAATCGGCGTCCTTCGGCTGGCCGTCACTGCGGCCCAGCAGATAGTCCTCGAAGCGCGGATAGCCTTCGCAATAGCGATCAAGAAAAGCCCGGTCGTGCAGGTTCTCGCTCGCCAGCGTATGCGCCAGGCCCAACATCAGCGCCGCATCGGTATTGGGGCGGATCGGTAGCCATTGCGTCGTCAGATGACGGCCGACATCGGCGCGCGACGGGCTGATGTTGACGATCTCCATCCCGGCCTGGCGCGCGCGTTCGAACCAATCCGGCACATCATGCAGCGGGTGTCCACCCGGATGGATCTGCGCGTTCTTCAAATGCGCCCCGCCGAAGAGAACCAGCAGCCGCGTGTGTTCGACCATCACCGGCCACGCGGTCTGCAAATTCGGAATGTCACCACGGCCGATCACATAGGGTGCGATATGCATGGCAGCGCCGAAACTGTGGTTGCCGATCTTGTCGACATAGCCACCGTGCAAGCCCAGAAAGCGCTTCAACACGCTCGGCGCATGATGCAGCCGCCCGGCGCTGGCCCAGCCATAGGAGCCACCATAGATCGCTTCATTGCCGTGATCGGACTTGACCCGCAGCAACTCCTCCTTGACCAGGCTGAGCGCCTGCGGCCAGCTCACGGCGACGAACCTGTCACCGCCGCGCCCGGCACGCGCCGCACCGCGATGGCGCAGAAAGCCTTCGCGCACATAGGGCCTGTCGATCCGCAATGGATCGCGCACGATATCAGGCAGGCCCGAGGCCAGCGGAGAGGGATTGGCATCACGTTGATGCGGCTGGGTCCCGACAAGATCGCCTTTGTCATCGGCGATCACGTCATAAACACCCCAATGCGATGCAGTCTGGATCGCGCGCATTCGACCGGCCTTCCTCACCCGATGCCCCAATCATCAAGGCATCACAATGGAAAAGCCGGCCGATGTCGATATGCCCAAGCGCGTGCCAGCTATGTTCAGCCGAACTTGACGAGGTTATGCACCGGCAGAGGACCGCCGGGAAATTGCACCAGCCGGGCGCCAACAGCGAGCCCGCCCAGATCGATGCCGAAAAAGCCGAGCCTGTCGATCAGCGCGGCGATTTCGGCCTTCGCCCTCGCATCATCGCCCGAATAGAACAGGACACGCCGGCCACCCTCGGCGTGCGGATCGCCGGCCAACACGGCAGCCACGAGGTGATTGAAGGCCTTCACCACGCGCGCGCCGGGAACCAGATCGGCGAACACTTCGCTCGAAGCCCGACCATTCAATTCAGCCGGCTTGAACAATGGCCCCTCGATCGGATTGTTGGCATCGACGACGATGCGCCCCTTCCAATCCGGCAGACCCGCCAGTGCCGCCGGGATCTTCGTCCAATTGACAGCAACGAAGACGATATCGGCCTGTGCTGCTTCCGCGCGGCTGCCCGCCTTGATCGAAGGGCCGAGCTCCCGCACCAGCTCGCGGAGCGACTCCGCCCCGCGACTGTTGGAAAGCGTCGCCGCGATGCCAGCGCGACCGAGAAGCCGCGCGATCGATGCGCCGATATTGCCCGAACCGATAATGCCAATGCTGCTCATGACTCTTTCCTTTCAGACTGTGGGAGAGGTTCGGCGGCGCACCGTCACCGGCGGATTTCGGACCTAATTGCAGGGCCCCGAACCAATCCGCCGGCAACGATCCGGATGATCAGACGCCGCCGCCGGGCGCTGTCGCGAGAAGTTGCAGCTCCCAGGCGAGCGCGATGCCGCTGCCACCACCGTAAGGGGAGAGTACGTCACCAAGGTTCGCGGCCGTTTCCTGTCGCGCCCAATCGCGCTGCCATTCAGCCATCACCGCCATCCAGGTGATCGGCGTGATCCCGGCCACGATCATGCGCTGCACCGCCATGTCATGCGCTTCACGGCTCACGCCGCCGGAGGCATCGGTGACCGCGTAAACTTCATACCCTTCGCCCGCCGCCTGGATCGCCGGCATGGCCAGGCAGATTTCGGTCCACAGCGCCGCGAGGATCAGCTTCTTGCGGCCGGTCTTCTTCACCGCGTCGACGACGCGCGCGTCTTCCCAGGTGTTGATGAAGGTCCGATCGATCGGCTTCTGCTCGGGAAAGACATCTTGCAGGCCCTTGATAAGCAGGCCGCCGCGCGCTTCCAGCACCGTCGTCAGGATGGTCGGAACACCAAAGACCTTGGCCGCCTTCGCGAGCCCAATGACATTGTTCACCACCATCGTCGGCTCGTGGCTGTGCAAATTGGCGAACTGGAACGGCTGGTGATCGATCAGGACCACGACCGAATCCTGGGGCGTCAGCAGGGCATTCAGACCGTTCTTGGCGGGGGCGGCGCTCGACATGTTTCACTCCGATTGTTGGGCTGGCGGCAGGGCCAGCGGCTTCGACGGAGTGGTTATTGCCGATCGATAGATCAAAAATTAGTTGGAAATAGCTGGATTCATTTTCAATGAATGCTTTAGAATACTGGCATGGAGACCCTCGCCAATCTCGAATCCTTCGTCCGCAGCGCCGAGGCCGCTGGCTTCTCCTCCGCTGCCCGACGACTGGGGCTCACGCCCGCAGCCGTGAGCCGTAACGTCGCCATGCTGGAGCGCAATCTCGGCGTGCGCCTGTTCCAGCGCAGCACCCGCAAATTGACCCTGACCGAAGCTGGCGAACGTTTCCTACTCTCCATCCAGGGCAATCTCGCCGATCTGCAGGCGGCCATCGCCAGCGTCGCCGCCGATCGCAGCGAACCGACAGGCGTCGTCAAGGTCAGCATGAGTCTCGCCTTCGGCATCAATCATATCCTGCCGATGCTGCCGGCCTTCCTCGCCCGCTATCCGCAGATCCGGGCCGATTGGCGCTTCGAAAGCCGCCCCATCGATCTCATCGCCGAAAGCTATGACGCCGCGATCGGCGGCGGCTTTGAACTCGCGTCCGGCATTGTCGCGCGGCGGCTGACGCCAGCACATCTCATCGCCGTCGCCTCGCCCGCCTATATGAAAGGCCGCACGCCACCGGCTGATCCGGAGGGATTGGCGGAGCTCGACGGCATCGTCATGCGCTCGGCCGTCACGGGCCGCGTGTTGCAGCGGCTGATGCGCAATGCCTTCGGCACGGAAATGCAGCTCGCGCAACCGGAGCGCATCGTGTTGAGCGATCCCGCCGCCATGTGCCACGCCGCCACTTTAGGGCTCGGCGTCACCATGATTTCCGTGCCCGATGCCCTGCCGCATCTTGAAAGCGGCGCGCTCCTGCGTCTTCTGCCAGGCTGGTACACCGACATCGGTGCGATCTCGCTCTATTATTCCAATCGCACTTTGTTGCCAGCGAAGACCCGCGCCTTCATCGACTTCATCGTCGACGCATTCCGCGAGCAACGTCTGGCCGAGCGTTTCGCCGGCAGCATCGGCTGACAACCTAACGCACGGCTCGTCGCAAGCCAGTCACACCAGGCGAAGGAACCGCTGGAGCCACGGAGACGTGTTCGCTGGCGCCAAAGCCCATCATGGTCAGTTCCAGGGCTGTTTTGGCGGCTCCTGAAAGTTCAGTGAGCGGCAGGCGAACATCGGGCGATAGCAAATGGAACATCGCCAAGGCATGTTTCACCGCCGCGGGCGCACAATCGAAGTGCACGGCATCGCAAAGCGGCGCCAGTCGTGCAGCCAGCGCCAGAGCGCTGCGCAAATTGCGGCGGCGGCAGCTTGCATAGAGGCTGCGACAGGTGACCGGCGCAATATTGGCCGTCGCTGAAATGCACCCATCGCCGCCTTGCAGCAAAAACGAAACCGCCGTCGCCTCGTCCGCAGAAAACAAGCGGAACCGCGCCGGTAGCAACGCACGCAACCGGGCGATACGGGAAATATCGCCAGAAGAATCGGCTAAGCCGACGAACTGAGTGGAAGCGGCCAGCCGCACCACCGTTTCATCGCTTAGCGGCCGCAGGCTGCGCGCCGGCGCATCATGCAGGATGATCGGCAGGGGTACCGCAGCGGCGATCGCTTCGAAATGCGCGACGATCCCGGCCTGCATCGGCTTGTTATAATAGGGCGTCACCGACTGAATCGCTTGCGCGCCGCTTTTCCAAGCGCTGCGCGCCAACTCCACCGCCTGCGCCGACGCATTCGATCCAGCCCCCGCGATCACCGCCGCCCGACCGGCCGCGACCTCGACCGCCAGACGCACAAGCCGCTCATGCTCCTGCGGCGCCAGGGTGGAAAATTCGCCGGTCGTCTCGCCGACAACAAGGGCCTTCGCGCCGGCCTCGATCTGGCGCGTGCAGATCCGACGAAACGCTGCCTCATCAAGCGCGCCATGTCGATCAAACGGGGACGGGAGATCGGGGATATACCCCATGAGCCAAGGCAACGTCTGCACGGAGGGATCCTGTTGTGATCGAACTGGGAGCACGATCAGGCCCGGCGCAACGCCGGCCATTCGAATTCGAGAGGTGCCGCGCAGGAGACAATGGCCTCGGGATGATTCCCGTTCTCGAACAAGGCGTAGCGCAGTGCCGTCGCTTTGTTGACGAACATGCCGCCGAACACATTGTTCTCTTCGCGCACGATCCAACGGCCGCTGTGATCGCGGCCCAGAAAAACAACTGCACTACACAAAGGAGGTTCTTCTTGTTTCACGGCACGGCTCCGTTTCTGCATTGGCAGCTCTGGGCTGCCGGACGCGCATAAACGGCGACAAGGCCATAAAATCTCCATGGTGAAACCGGGCCATCACGTAAAGAAAACATAAAGCGTGTTCCCGCCATCGACCGTGCAGGGCCGCGCTGTAATTGTGTTCGTCCGCAAGCCGCATATTCTGGCGTGCCAACACGGAATTCGGAGATCCATATGGCGGGCGGCCACTCTCACGGCGCGATTCCCCTCACCGCAGCCGGGCAGCACAAGAACCAACTGCGCTGGGCGCTGGCGCTCACCACAAGCTTCATGGTGGTGGAAGTGATCGGCGGCCTATGGACGGGCAGCCTCGCCCTGCTCGCCGATGCCGCCCATATGCTGACGGACGCCGGCGGCCTGGCCCTGGCGCTGATCGCCATCCGCTTCGCCGAACGCCCGGCCACGCCACAGCGCACCTATGGCTATGTGCGCGCCGAAGTGCTGTCCGCCATGGCCAACGCGGTCGTGCTGCTCGTGCTGTCGATCTATATTCTGTACGAGGCCTATCAGCGCTTTCTCAACCCACCTGATATTCTCGGCGGCCCCATGCTGGTGGTGGCCGTGGCTGGTCTTGCGGTCAATCTGATCAGCATGCGCCTTTTGGCCGGTGCCTCGTCTGAAAGCCTCAACGTCAAGGGGGCCTATTTCGAAGTGCTGAGCGACATGCTCGGCTCGCTCGGCGTCATCATCGCCGCTCTATTCGTGATGTTGACCGGATGGAAGCTGGCTGATCCGATCATTGGCGCTGGCATCGGCCTGTTCATCGTGCCACGCACCTGGATTTTGCTGAAACAGGCCGTTCACATCCTGTTGGAAGGCACGCCGCCGGAAGTCGACATGGCACTGTTGGAAAAGACCCTCTTGGACATCAAGGGCGTAACGGTCGTCCACGACTTACATGTCTGGACATTGACGTCGGGCCTTGATGCCATGACCTGCCATCTGGTGGTCGAAGACATGAACCAGGCCCGCCCGATCCTTATCGCCGCCAACGAGGCGATGGACGAAAAATTCGGCCTCACCCATACGACGATCCAGATCGAGGATCAGTCGCTGCGCGAGGCCGAACATCCCAACCGCTTCTAGATGCGCCGCCTAAACCTCAGGTGACGTCAACCTCAAGTGACGTCCTGGCCACAAAACGCACAGACCTTCGCGCCGACCGCGAGAACATGGCCGCATTCGACGCAGACGATATCGGCCTGACCAAGCGCATACCCGCAGGCATTGCAGAAGCGGGCATCCGGCTTGTTATCAGCCCAGCATCGCGGACAAACCAACATGCGCGTCGGTTGCCGCGTCTCGACCGACCAAGCCTCGGAAGACCGAGACGGAGATGTCTGGCCATTGATGGAACCGCCATGGCGGCGATCGTGACCGTTTCCATACCGTCCGAAACACCCGGTAAAGCGGTCAAAGAAATGTGAACCCATGATCAATCCCCCTCCGGTTTTCCAGAAACGGCTCCCCCTTCCCTGCGGGCCATCGGGCGCTCCCCGAAGCGAAGCGCCCGACGCCTTTTCGGCGATAAGGATCAACCGCCGATCAGACGGTCACGTTCCGCGCCCAGACGCAGCAACTCGCGATCACGCGGGCTCAAAATCGGCTCAGAACCGCGAGGACCGGTATTGGCAACAAAGCCATCGCTTCTCTGCCGCTTGATATCGTCGATCCGCTGCAATTCACGGTCGCGCGGCGAGATGGTCGTAAAGCCGTTCGTCGCGGGCTGGCGAACCTCAACATCGGTATAGAGTGCTTCGTAGGGGTGGTTCGTCGAATCCAACGTGTGATCGCTGGACCTATGGCCGTTGACCGTCTGCGCCATCGCGGCACCCGAAAGCGTGACAAAGGCAACGCCAAACAGCGCGGCAAAAAGCGGCTTCGAACTATTCATGATCCTCATCCTCTCTGCATGGAAGCATGTTGCTTCCTTAAGAATGAAGATGGAGAGCCTGCGTATCCGCTGTTTTGCTGCTCAATTACAAATTGTATCGCCTGGTTCCGACCCTATCCGGCAAAAATTGGGGCGCTCCGCGTGCGGAGCGCCCGATCTTCCAAATCCAAACTCGATCAATCACGCAGTGAACCGCGCGAATAACCATGCAAGATTAGTTTTGATTGTAACGACCGATGAACTGCCGATCGCGACCCTGGTTCGCGTAGGTTTGCGGGCTCAAGAGATTACGATGGGCCGCAAGACCAGCATCGCTGCTGAGTTCCTTCATATCATCGGCGCGCTGTTGGGCGCGGTCATAAGACGAAAGACCCGAGTAAGTATCGGTGCGGTAGGACTGCGCCATCGCCGAACCACCGGCAAGCGCCATAACGGCAACGCCGAACAGAGCGGCGGCAACAGATTTCGACTTGGTCATGACATTCATCCTTCTTTTGCGAAGCATTTCGCCCTCGCAAAGAAGAGATGGTCCCTCCACGTATCCGTTGTTTTGCTCGACGATTACAAATTATATCGATCGCTCTTCTAAAGATAAAAGGGCGATCGGCAAACAAGATACCCTTGCAAGATCCCCTTTGCAGGATCCTCCTGCAGGATCCCCTGAATGTCATTTGCCAAAAAAATTGGGGCGCCCCAAAACGGAGCGCCCAAGTTCAAACATCAGACTTAAATTGGTCGCGAGATTAGTCGCGGTTGTATTGGCCGATGTACTGGCTGTCACGGCCCTGGTTGCCGAACGAGCGCGGGCTCAGAAGATCGCGATGGGCGGCAAGGCCCGAATCACTGTTGAGTTCCTTCACGTCGTTGGCGCGCTGCTGGGCGCGGTCATAGGACGAAGAAGCGTAGGTATCCGTGCGATAGGACTGCGCCATCGCCGAACCACCAGCAAGAGCCGCAACGACAACACCGAACAGGGCGGCAGTAAGAGTCTTCGAATTAGTCATGATCTTGATCCTTATCTTCTGTGAAGCATTTCGCCTTCACAAAAAGAACATAGGCCGGCAACGTATCCGCCGTTTTGCCCTTCGATTACAAATTGTGTCACGCAGCACCCTGAAGAAAAAAGGCGCCCGTTGAACCAGGCGCCTTCTTGAATCTTGTAGGTCAAAATGATTGGGGCGCCCCATGACGGGACGCCCATGTTCAAAACATCAATTCAAATCAATCAGCGATTAGTCGCGATTGTATTGGCCAATGTACCGGCTGTCCTGGCCCTGGGTCGCAAACGAACGCGGGTTCAGGATCTCGCGATGAGCGGCGAGGCCCGAATCGCTGTTGAGTTCCTTCACGTCATTGGCGCGCTGTTGGGCCTGATCATAAGACGACGAGGCATAAGCATCGGTGCGATAGGACTGCGCCATCGCCGAACCACCAGCAAGAGCGACAACGGCAACACCGAACAGAGCGGCTGCGACGGATTTCGATTTAGTCATGACATTCATCCTTTTCCAGCGAAGCATCTTCGCTTTCACAAGGAGGAAATGGGATCGCTGTGTATCAACGACATTGCCGCTCTGTTACAAATTATTTCACCGGCAGCGCGACATGGGGCATTGAGCACAGCGGCAACGCCACGACGACTTCAAGACCGCCTGTCGGGCGATTGGTTAAGGTCACCGAACCGCCATGGCCTTCGATCACTTTGCGCGCGATGGTGAGGCCAAGACCTGTCCCGCCCGTCGTCCGACTTCTTGAACTTTCAACGCGATAGAACGGTTCGAAGACCCGTTCTAAATCCTGCTCAGGAATGCCGGGACCTTCATCGCGCACGGTTACCTGCATGTAACCAGTTCTTGTGGTGAGATCGACTCTCACCTTGTCGGCGTACTTGCAGGCATTGCCGATCACATTTGTGAGAGCACGCTTGATGATATTGGGGCTACCACTCATCAGGATGTTCGGCGGCGCATTCAGCGCCACGTCATGGCCGATATCCGCCTGCTCGTCACAAATCGTGTGTAACATCGCCCCGATATCGATCGCCCGGCGCGGCATATTGCCCGCGCCGACGCGCAGATATTCGAGAGTCGACTGGATCATCTCGTTCATTTCGGCAAGATCGGCCTCGGTCGCCCCGCGCAACGTATCGTCTTCCGTCAGCTCGTTGCGCAGCTGAATGCGGGTGATGGGCGTGCGCAGATCGTGCGATAGCGCCGCCAGCGCCGCGGTTCGTTCCCGCACCAGCAATTGAATGCGTTCCAGCATGGCGTTCATCGCCCGCGCCGCCGTGCGCAGTTCGACCGGCCCGAATTCAGGCACTTTCTGCGCTTCGGTATCGAGATTGAACTTGCCCGCGGCATCGGCGAACAGCCGCAACGGCCGCGTCACCCAGCGCAGCGACAGAACCGCGATGAGAATGATCGCCACGCACATATAGAGGGGCACCAGCAGGGCGCTCCATGAAATATAGGGTGCGGTCCCCGGCACATAGGAGAGAAACCAGAGCCAGGAATTGTCATCGAGCCGAACCGAGACCTGCAGATTGTAGGACGTATCCCCCAGGTCGCTCCCCGGACTGCGCCCTGGCCCGTTCAACTGACCCGTTCCATCCGAACCATGATCATCATGGGGCACATAGCCGACAGCCAGCGATGAACTGTTGCGCACCAAAAGCTTCTTCAACCGCTCCGCCAACGACCGACCCATCGCATCCGGCTCGGGATTCTCGATCGCCGGTGCGGTATGCCCCCAATGCACTTCGAGCGTCAGGGTCGACAGAGCATGAGCCGCCCGATCGCGTTCGGCGGCCGACGGCAGCTCGTTAACGGCTTTCGCGATGGATGAAATACGCTCCGCCAGTTCCCGCTCGCGGGCAGCACTGATAATCGCGTCGATGCCCATGCGGTAAGTCACATAACCAACCGCGTTGACCACGAGCAGCGCGAGCAACAGCACGGCGACCGCGCGTGCAACGACCGTATCCGGCAAAAAGAAGCAAGCGAGGCGTTTCATGGACCGTGGGAACCTGGCGCGAACATATAGCCGACGCCGCGCACCGTCTTGATCAATGGCCGGTCGGCCGATTCCTGTGCCAGTTTCTTGCGCAACCGGCTGACCTGCACGTCGATCACCCGATCCGTCGTATCCGCCGAACGCGCTTTGGCGAATTCCAGCAGCGCGTCGCGGGTGAGAATGCGGTTCGGATGTTCAATGAAAGCATTGAGGAGATCGAATTCGCCGGTGGACAGATCGACCAGCGTGCCGGACGGCGACACCAATTCGCGCCGGCGCAGATCGAGGTTCCAGCCATCGAAGCGGACAACGTCATCGCGCTCGATCGCGCCTGGCTTGTCGTCACCGCGAATCCGCCGCAGCACGGCCCGGATCCGCGCCAGCAGTTCACGCGGGCTGAACGGCTTGGTGACGTAGTCATCGGCGCCGACTTCAAGCCCAACGATGCGGTCATCCTCATCGCCACGGGCCGTGAGCATGATCACGGGCAATGACAGCGTCGCCCGGATCTCCCGACAGAGATCGAGACCGCTGCGCCCGGGCAACATCACGTCGAGGATCAGCAGATCGACCGGCGTCGTCTGCAAAAGCTCCATCGCCGCCTTCGCATCTCCCGCCGCCGACACCTGAAAGCCGTGGCGACGGAGATATTGGGTGACGAGCAGACGTATCTGGGGGTCGTCATCGACCACGCCGATATGGCCATGGTCGTTCACGAAGTTTTGGGAGGCTTCAATCTGCATAAGTTCAATCCGAGACGCGCCAACACCTCCTATCCTGTCCGGCCGCAGAGCGGCCCGGGGAGGATCAGGAGGTAGCGAGACAACCAGCACCCAGCGACAGAACCTGTCACCTAGTTCGACATATGGGGATGATGATGCATCCCGGCGATTGCCGCTGTGTAACAAATTATTTCAGGCATGGGCTTGGCAGAAAGCGCCCCTGTTTGATTTGCAGTGACCCTGATAACTGATCCGCGCCGGGTAGATGAGAGCAGGCCTTTGATCTTATGCGGACTTCCCGATTATCTCGGCGCCCGCCACGCCGGCTCTGGTCCCTTGTTTCAGGCGATAGGCCGACGGCGTCATGCCGATCGCCGTCTTGAAGGCGCGCAAAAAATATTTTTCGTCATTGTAGCCGACCCGGTAAGCGACCTGGCTGATGGACTCGCTCGTCAGCGCCAACCGCTCGCAGGCATCCTCCATGCGCATGTCGCGGATCAGCAGATTGAACGTGCTGCCGGTATATTGCCGGATCAGGGCGCAGAGCCTGCTGCGGGACAGGCCAACGGTTTTAGCCGCCTCATCAAGCCCCGGCCCGCGCACATAATTGTCTTCGATGAAGGCGGAGATGCGCCGCATATGGCCGCTGTCGCGACCAACAGCCGGCAGACGTGTCGTCAGCCGAGAAAACTCCGCCTCGTGATCCTTGCAGATGGACGCCAGCAACAAAGACAGTTCCGCCCGCATCATTTCCTGCGCGAACATGCCGCCTGAGTCGTTCTCGCGGTTCATCGAGGTGATCAGGCTTTCGATCCGATCGGCCTGTTTCCGCCGGGCGTTGAAATCGACATAGTTCTGCCAGGCGAATGGCATCAGTTCGGGCAGCAGGCGCACCAGTTCCGAAATCGGATAGGAGCGCGACAGGCCTGGATGCAGAAAATCCAGATCGAAATAGACAACGATGCAGCGGGTGCGCTGATCGAAACGGATCTGATGCGACACCATCGGCGCGACAAAATAAATCGATCCGGCTTTCGGCTTATGAGAGGTCAGGCCAATGCGCAGGACAGGCGCCGCCGACATGAAATAGAGAATCTGGAAGTAATCGTGCTTATGGGCCGGATAGAGCCGCTCGGTGCGCTCGACGATGCGGATGCTGAAGCGCGGCGCCCCATTGCGCTCGGGCGCATAGGAGCGGAACGGCGCTTCCGCCCTTCCCTGCCGTTCGACTGACCGCAGCGCCTGCCTTCCCGCCATCTGGCCTCCCTTGCCAAGCCTCCTTGCCTGGCTCTTGAGCCCTTATCGCACCTTCCGGGGCGGCAGGCCAAACCCTCAGCTTTCAGGGCCTGCATATTTCCCGGCCGTCGCCGGAAACATCGCCTTGATGATCTTCATGCGGCTGACGTCGACGGTGCCGTCCATATGCAGGAAGATCGCCGCATCGCGGAACAGTTTCTCGACGCCGAATTCCAGCATGGCGCCATTGCCACCATGCAGTTCGATGGCATGCGTCGCCACTTTCATCATTTCCTCGGACGTATAGACCTTGGCCATGTTGCACAGCACGTCCGCATCGGGATGGTTCTCATCGACCGCCTTGGACGCACGCTCGATCAAGGCACGTGCCGCCTCGATGCGGGTGGCCATATCGGCCAGCCGCAGCGCCACCGCTTGGTGCTTGATCAGGATACGGCCACCCTGGACATAGTTCTGCACATAGTCCGCCGTGCGCTCGAAACAGGCGACACCGACGCCGATGTTCTTAGCCGCCTGGATGATCTTACCGGCGCGGAAATATTGCCCGGCGCTCTGTAGCCCCTTGCTTTCGACCAGCAGATGATCGGCCGGCACACGGCAATCCTCGAACACCAGCTCGCCATTGTTCATGAAACGGCAGCCGATCGTTTCATTGCACTTGGTGACGGTCAGGCCCGGCGTGTCGCGCGGTACCAGGAAGCTCGATGTGCCCTGCAGCATGCCAACGGCGGAATTGGTATTGGCATAGACCACATAGAGGCTGGCATCATACCCATTGGAGATGAATTGCTTGCGCCCGTTGATCACCCAATGGTCGCCATCGCGCACGGCCTTGGTGTGCATGGCGGCTTCCGGCACGTTGTAGGGCAGCCAGCGATCTGAGGCGCCGCGCGGCTCGGTGAGGCAATGGGCGAGCAGGAATTGCGGATCGCCCACCAGTTTCGGGAACCATTTCTCCTGCAAGTGCTTGGGCGCGAATTCTCTGAGAACGATGGAGACTTTCCAATTCTGCACCAGCTTGTCGGCCAGGCCGGAATCGCCGCGCGCGATCTCTTCGGCGATCAAAGCGAACGTGCGCACCTCGCTTTGGGAATCGAGCTCCACGCCACCGAAGATTTCCGGCACCCCAAGCGTCCGGATGCCGATGGCATCGGCGCCTTCAAGAATGGACGGCGGCAGCCGCCCAGCGGGCGACATGTCCCATTCTTTCTGCCAGTGGGTGCGGATGAAAGGCGTGACCACGTCATCGACAAAGGCGCGGCAGCTGTCGCGCATCAGGCGCTGTTCTTCGGACAGCGAACCGTCATCGGCATAGATCATTCTGGCCTCCCATGAGTGGCGGCCAGAATAGCGCGCCAACTGGCGCGCGCGCGGATCAGCCGTCCGCTTCTGGTGGACAATCGTCCAGCAGAAGCGACGGCCAATCTCGGATCTATGGCTTAAAGCTTGATATCGGCCTGCACGGTAACTTTGTGAGCCGCGCCCAGGAAATCCTGCAGGGCCTGCATGGCGGCGACGCCGCAGGCCGTGTCCTGCTCGCCATTGCCACCGCTCAACCCGATGCCGCCGATCACCTCGCCATCGACCACGATCGGGAAGCCGCCGACGAAGACCGCGAACTTGCCTTCGAAACTCAGCTGAATGCCAAAAGCTTCATTGCCTGGCAGCGCCGGACCATTGGGCGCTTGATTGAACAGATGGGTGGATCGCTTGTGGCCAGCCGCCGTGAACGCCTTGTTCCAGGCGATCTGCGGACCGGTGACGCGCGCCCGGCTCATGCGCTCGATGACAAGCGGAAAGCCACCATCATCGGCGATACACACGGTCTCGAACACCTTCAGCTCCTCCGCCTTGCGCAAGGCGGCCTCGGCCATGCGCTTGGCTTCCGGAAGTTCGAGCTTCATGGTCTGTCTCATATCAATATGTCCTCAACTGTCCGTCAGACGCCACGGTAGACGGTTTTGATCTGGGTGTAGAATTCGAGCCCGACACGGCCGGACTCACGGAAAGTCGACGTGCTCGAACGTTTGAGCCCGCCGAAAGGCGCGTTGATCAGATTGCCCGTGGTGGTGCGATTGATCTTGACGGTGCCAGCTTCGATGTCACGCGCGAACGCATGCATCAAACGCGGATTGCGCGTGGCGATCGCAGCCGACAGGCCATATTCGGTGTCATTCGCTTTGGCGATGGCATCCTCATAGGACGTCACCTCGATCAGCGCGATCACCGGCCCAAAGATTTCCTCGCGCGCGATACGCATGTCTTGGGTCACATCGGTGAAGATCGCCGGCGAGACATAGAAGCCACGATCGAAATCAGGCCCTTTCAAACGCTCGCCACCGCACAGCAAGGTCGCTTCACCTTTGCCGATCTCGATATAGCGCAGCACCGTGTCGAGCTGGCGCGCTGTCGCCAGCGGCCCAATGTCGATGCCTGGCGTCATGCCGCTGCCGATCTTCAGCGCCTTCACCCGGGCAAGGAGTTTTTCGGTGAAAGCGGCCTTCACCGTGTTCATCACCAAAACGCGGCTGGTGCCGGTGCAGGCTTGCCCTGAGAGCGACAGGCCGCCCTTGACGGTGAGATCGACCGCTTGATCGAGATCCGCGTCGTCCATGACAATCAGCGGATTCTTGCCGCCGAGTTCCATCTGCGTGCGCGTGGTGAAACTCACGGAGCGGTGAATATGCTCTCCTGCCGACGTCGAACCGGTGAAGGAAATGGCGCGCACCACCGGCGGCACGGTGATCGCCGTGCCGACATCGCCGGCGCGGCCGCTGAGAAAATTAAGAACGCCTCTGGGAACGCCGGCGACAACGAAAGCCTCGGCCAGACGATAGCCCGACAGCGGCGCATCGGACGACGGTTTGAAAACCACCGTATTGCCGGTGATCAAAGCCGGCGCGATCTTGCGCGCCGGAATCGAGACCGGAAAATTCCACGGCGTAATCACCGACACCACGCCCACCGGCTCGCGCTCGGAATAGACCGTCATGTTGACGTCGTCTTGCGGATAGGTCTCGCCGGTGAAGGACTGGCCTTCCACAGCATAGAAACGCAAGGTCTGGGCCGAACGCAGGAACTCATCCTTCGCGAGCGCCAGGGGCTTGCCCATTTCGCGCGTCATCTCGGCGGCGAAACGCGCCGCGTTGGCTTCCAGATGATCCGCGGCCAGGTTGAGAATTTTTGCCCGCGCCGACACCGGCGTTTTGCGCCAGGCGGCAAAAGCCGCCTGGGCCGCGCGCACCGCTGCTTCCCCGTCCCCCGCACTGGAAGCTGGAAAGCGGCCGACGATATCCTCGACGTCGGCTGGATTGACGTCATCCAGCCATTCGCCGGTGGAGCCCGCCACCCAGGCGCCATCGATATAATTCTTGAACTCTTCGACGGGCGGCGCGACGGTGGCGCGAAGCGATGCAGACTGACTCATCTCTAACTCCAGAAGATGACGGCACATAAGGTGGAAACGAAAAGACCGACGAGGACGGGCATCAACAGCATGCGCACCGCATCGAGCACCGGCACACGGGCAAAGCCCGCCACCGCAATCAGCGAAGACCAGGCGACCAGCGTGCCGCCACCGGTCCACACCGCGCCCATCTGCCCAATCGCACAGAGGGTGGCGACATTCAGACCGACCGCCGGCCCGAGCGCGCCCGACAGCGAACCGGTGAGCGGCAGACCGGCGAAGCCGGAGCCATCGATACCGGTGACCATGCCGACGATCAGGACGCCGAAGGCGACCAGATAATGGTTCTGTGGCAGAAACGCCTGCGCCGCATTGATCAGTTCAAACAGCAGCGACGGCGCCTGCCCGACCGGCACGTTGAGAACACCAGCGGCCAGTTCACCGCCAGCACCGGCGAAGAAGAAGCCAGCGATGGGGAGCACGGAGCCCATGGCTTTGAAGGCGAAGACGAAGCCCTCGGTGATATGTTCGGCGCAGACGTCGAGGCTTTTACGAAAACCTTCCGCCGCCAAAGTCGCCAGGATCATCAGCACGGCGCCCATGCCACCGACCAGGGCCGCCGCATCGCCGCCCTTCAGTTCAGGCAGGCCGGTGCCGAGCTTCGGCAGCACCATGATGGCGATGACCACGGCAAAGCCGATCGGCGTCAAAATCGCGAAGAGCTTCGACCAGAACTCGCGGCCTGCACCGACCAGCGGCAAATGCTGGCGCAGCAGCTTGTCGATCCGCGACGGCTGCGCGTAGCTGGTGCCCCGCGCCAGTTCCGCCTTGTCGAAACTGCCGGTGGCTTCGATCTTGGGATCCATGGTGGACGATTGCCCCAGCCACTTTTCCAACAGGAGCTCACTGCCCGGCAGGATCTGTTTGCGGATGGAGAGATAACCCAGCACCAGCGCAATGCCGCCGGTGATCAACGAGAGAGCCAGGGCACGATCGGCCACCGCCGACGCGCTGACGGCGATGCCGGCCGCCTTGGCGCTGATGGCGGGTGCGACGCCGATCACATAGTCGGACGACAGCGCCATGCCCTGGCCGGCGATGGCGATGGCCATGGCGCCGGCAAGCGGCGACAGGCCTGCCGCGATAGCCGCCGGCAAGAGCACGGCGGAGACCAGCGGCACTGCCGGCGTCGGCCAGAAGAACAGCGAGATCACATAAGTGACCGCCGCGAGAATGAAATAAGCGGAATGGCCGTTGGTCATGATGACCCGGAACGGCTGCACCATGCGCACATCAGAGCGCAGAGTCTTGAGCGCATTCAGGAGTGCGGTGATCAGGGCGATCACCAGGAAGATGTTGAACAGCTCCTTGGCTGCCACGAAGCTCGCATTGAAGATGCTGCTCAGCGCGGTGACCGGACTGCCGGTCCAGGCCCATGTCACCGCCAATGTGGCGAGGATGGACGGCACGACGACATTGGCGCGCATGATCATTGTCAGCACGACCGCCAAAACGCCAACGACATAAACCCAATGCGCCGCAGTGAGCGTTACGCTCTGTCCCATGATGTTCCCCTTCCGAATTGGCCGAGAAAGATTGGCCTAGCCCCGATTTTGTATACTTTATACAATCCGAAATTTGTCAACTCCCCAAATCGAGGCGCATAAAATATCAGCAATTGCTCTGCTTAAGGCAGAAACAGAGGAAAATAACGGCATCCTTCGGATTGCCGTTGACAGCTAAAATTTGTATATAGTATACAATCTTTAGCGCACGAAAGGGGCGATCCCGCCCAGCGCGCCATGGTCAACCTGCGGCAAAGGGAGCGCGATATGCCCGAATTAATGAACCACGTTGATTTCCGAGCCGCCCTTGAAGAAGCCATCAAGGGCAAAAGCGCCAACAAGGCCCCGTTCAGCATCGCCTGGGCCAGCGGCAAGCTGAGCCGTCCGCATCTGGCGCGTTGGGCTGAAAATCACTTCCATTACGTCGGCCCGTTCGCCGACTATCTGGCCTATATCTACGCCCGCATGCCGGAGCGTTACACCGAGGCCAAGGACTTCCTGCTCGCCAATATGTATGAGGAAGAGATCGGCGGCGACCGCCACACCGACCTCCTGATCCGTTTCGCTGAATCCTGCGGCACGACACGCGAACGCGTTGTCGATCCCGACAATATGTCGCCCACCACACGCGGCTTGCAGAGCTGGTGCTATTCGGTGGCGATGCGCGAAGATCCGATCGTCGCGGTGGCTGGCCTGGTCGTCGGCCTGGAATCGCAGGTGCCCTCGATCTATCGCAAGCAGACCCCGACCCTGCGCGACAAATACAAGTTCACCGACGAGGAAGTCGAATTCTTCGACCTGCACATCGTCTCCGACGAAATCCACGGCGAACGCGGCTATCAGATCGTGCTCGAACACGCCAATACGGTCGAGTTGCAGCAGCGCTGCCTGAAGATCTGTGAGATCGGCGCCCAGATGCGTCTGCTCTACACCACCGCGCTCTATTGGGACTATGTCGCCAAGGAAATCCCGATCGAGGAACTGGAAGCGATCGAGCGTAAAGCGGCCTGATCGTGCCGACCGTCATCATACATCGCGGTGACAAGACCTTTGAAGGCGAGGTCGGTGAAAACACCAACCTCGTCGTCAAGGCCGGCATCCGGCAATTCCCCTACCCTAACCTGCGTTATGGGTGCGGCATGGGGAAATGTGCCCGCTGCGCTTGCCGCGTGCTCAAGGGCGCCGAGCATCTGCCCGAGCCCAATTGGAAAGAAAAGAAGCAATTGGGCGACGAGCGGCTGAACGATGGCTTCCGCCTAATCTGCCAGCTCTGGCTGTTCCACGACATCGAGCTCGATCAACCCACAGCGCCGCTGCTGCCACTGCCACGCGCGCCCGCTGATGCGCTCGGGCAGAACGACAAGACAGACGAGCCGCCACAGGCGACGGACTAATCACCCCACCCCAACGGAGGGGATCCATCCATGTATGTCATCCTGACCAGCAAGCCCGGACAGTTCAGAACCGAGATCGGCCAAGGGCTGCGCCCGCTGGAAGCCTATGACTATTTCTACTACGGCCAGAAGAAAGCGCATTTCGTCATCGCCGAACTGACGAACGAAAGCGCCCGTATTCGCGTCATCGAAGACGGCAGCGATGTCGTCAACGACGTGCCCTCGAAATTTCTGGAAAAATTCGAAACCACCGAGCGCGCCTATAAGGAGCTCGAACATCTCACCACATTCGGCCAGATGGACACGGTGCTGCGCAAGACCGCTGTTTCGGCCGGCTGATTCCAGTTCATTTGCAGGCACAAGATGATTCAGGTCACCTTCATCACCAACGACAACAAGACGGTCGACGCGCCCGAGAACAGCAATCTGCTGCGCGTCTCGCTGCGCGAAAAAGGTGGCATTCCGTTCAAATGCGGTGGCGGTATCTGCGGCACCTGCCGCTGCCGGATCGAAAGCGGCCTTGACCAGACCGATGCCGTCAAACCGAAGGAACGCAAACATCTGACCGAGGAAGATCTGCAGCAAGGCTATCGCATGGCCTGCCAGACTTTTCTGAACGGCAACGTCAGCGTCTCCTGGGTGCCGCTCGCCGAGCGCCGCCCTGCTGCCCGGCCGGCCGCGACGGAGCCATAAGCCATGCGCATCGCCATCGCCGGCCTCGGCGCCGTCGGCCGCACCGTCGCCCGCAAACTCGCCGACGGCCTTCCCGGCCTGACCCTTGCCGCCATCGCCACGCGCGATCACGAAAAAGCCCGGGCCTGGCTCGCCCAGGAAGGCATCGACTGCCCGCTCACGAGCCTCAACGCCCTGCCGCGGATGGCCGACATGGCAATCGAATGCGCGCCGCCGACGCTTCTTGACCAGATCGTCACGCCGATGCTGCAGGCCGGCAAGCAGGTGATGGTGCTCAGCGCCAGCGCTCTGCTGCCATGCACCGATCTGGTCGACCTCGCCCGCTCGACCGGCGGCAAGATCATTGTCCCGACCGGCGCCCTCGTCGGCTTCGACGCGGTGTCGGCTGCCGCGCAGGGCGTGATCCACAGTGTCGAGATCATCACGCGCAAGCCGCCCAAGGGGCTGGTCGGCGCACCCTATCTGGTCGAGAACGCCATCCAGATCGATGGCTTGACCGAGCCCGCTTGCGTTTTCAAAGGCACGGCGCGCCAGGCGGCCGTGGCTTTCCCATCCAACGTCAATGTGGTCGCCGCCCTGTCGCTTGCCGGCATCGGCCCCGATCGCACTCTGGTGGAGGTCTGGGCCGACCCCACCCTGACACGCAATTGCCACCAGATCCGGGTGGCGGCCGATTCGGCAAGCTTCTCCATGACCATGGAGAACGTCCCCAGTGAGAACCCGGCAACCGGTCGTATCACGGCCCTCTCGGTCATCGCCGCTCTGCGCAAGCTGACGGCGCCCTTGGTTATCGGAACCTGATGGAGAGATGTCTCAAACAGGTGAAACACTTACGTAAACGCCTTTGATCCATTGCAAAGTTGAGACGGATCGCCACATCTGACTCGCTTGGCTTTGTAGGGTGGTAGCGCTAGGCCTAGTCACACGATTTGGGTTTTCAGCGGGTATTGGTCATGGCTTCGGGCATCGGATCTTTCAAACGCCGCGTCGGCGAGGAACATTCGTCGCTGCACGGGCAAGTTATCTCAGAACTGCGCGAGGCCATCCTCACCGGACGGCTGAAGCCAGGCGAGCGGCTTGTCGAAGGCCGGCTTGCCGAAGAGCTCGGCGTCTCCCGCAATCCGGTGCGCGAAGCCATCCGGGCGCTTGCCACCGAAGGCCTTGTCGAAGTGACGGCCCGCCGGGGCGCCTCGGTCGCCTCCATCTCCGACCGCGAAGCGCGCGAGATGGTCGAGGTCCGCGCCCTTCTTGAAGGGCAGAACGCCCGCCTGGCCGCACGCCGCCAGGACAAGGAAACCATCAAGCGGATCGAGAGCATTTTGAACAAAGGCAACAAGGCCGTTGCCGCCGAGCAATACGATCAGCTCTTCGATCTGAACCAGCAGTTTCACACCGAACTGGCCAATGCCGGACAGAACCGCGTGCTCGGCGACATGTTGCAAAACCTGCGCGACCGCACGGCGACTCTGTTTGCACCGCGCGATCCCGGCCGCCAGGCCCGCTCCTGGAGTGAACATGCCGCCATTCTGCGGGCCATCGTCGCCGGCGATGAACGCGCCGCCGCCGAACTCGCCGCCGAACATGTCATCCGCGCCGGCACCGATTTCATGATCGGTCTCGACGGCATCGGCGACCAGCTGGCGACGACAGGATCCTGAAACTCCGAGCACAACTTTCAACGAGGCAATCATGACTGCGATAGCGGACGCCCGCACCAAGGGCCCTCTGGTTTGGGGCGATATGGATCAGCAGGCGCTCGATGCCGCCTATGACCAGGCCTGTTGGGCGCCCAATCAGCAGATCCTGGCCGATCGTCGCCAATCACTCAGCGCCGAAGCACGAGGGCTCATTCCGCCGCCACAGCGTGTCGCCTATGGCAGCGCCGAGATCGAAAAGATCGACATTTATAAAGCCGATGTCGCCAATGCGCCTGTGGCGATCTTCGTGCACGGTGGCGCCTGGCGCCGCGGCCGGGCCGCCGATTTCGCCGCACTGGCCGAAACGTTCACGCGCGCCGGCGCTCACCTTGCCGTGCTCGACTTCGACAATATCGATGAGCACCACGGCGATCTGCTCGCCATGGCAGAACAGGTGCGCCGCGCCGTTGCCTGGGTCGGCAAGAATGCCGCCAGCTTCGGCGGCGATCCCGATCATATCTATCTCACCGGCCACTCCTCCGGCGCTCATCTCGGCGGCTGCATGCTGACCACCGATTGGAACCGCTTCGGCCTGCCGCAGACTTTCATCAAGGGCGCGCTGCTGTGCAGCGGCATGTATGAGCTGGCGCCGGTGCGGCTCTCGAAGCGGTCCGAATATGTGAAGTTCACCGACGCCACCGAGAACGAACTGTCGGCGATGCGCCATCTCGACCGGCTCTCCTGCCCGGTAATACTGGTGTATGGCACCAATGAATCACCGGAATTCATCCGCCAGACAAAAGAGTTCGCCGCCGCCGTCAAAGCGACCGGCAAGCCGGTCGAGCTGATCGTAGCGCCTCACTACAATCACTTCGAAATCGCCGAGACGCTAGGCAATCCCTATGGCGTACTCGGCCGCGCCGCCTTGCGCCTGATGGGGCTCGGACCAAGCGCTTAACATCGCGCTTAAGAACTGCCCGCCAGTTAACGCGGCTTCCTGCGGCTAGCGGGTTTGCGCGCCGGCCTGGCCTGCGTAAAGCGCACCGCCTCCTGCCGCACCAGATCAAGAAAGCGTTGAACCGCAACGGTTGGATAAGCATCGATCCACAAGAGGCCTAGCGGCCCAAGCCGGGCATGCGACAAGACCAGCGGCAGAATTGCGAGCGACTTTGTCTTGGTGTGATAGAGAGCCAGCTGCCGAGAGACGAAACTGAGCATATCCGTTGTCTGCAGCAAACGTTCGATAGCGAGAAACGAGGAAGATTCGATCGTTGTCGGCGGCAAGGACAGACCCATCGTTCCCAGTTCCGCATCCAACAGCTGGCGCATCGGCGTCTCGGGCAGCGGCACAATCCAGGGAAAGGCGAGCGCATCTCGCCACGTCATATTTCGCTTACCCAGCAGAGGATGTTTGGCACGAGCGATAACGCACACCGGCTCGTCGTAGAGGGCTTCCGTAAAAATCTCGGCCGACAGCACCTTGCCTTGCAATCGACCAACAATACAATCCAACTCCCGGCGCTCCAGAAGCGGCAACAGATTGTCGAGCGTATCTTCGAACAGTGAAATACGGACATCCGGGCTCGTCTGGCGATAGGCCGCAATCACCTTCGGAATCAGCTCCGCGGCGGCCGAACGCAGCAGTCCAACACGGACACACCCCGACTGGCCGGATCGAAACGTCTGCAGCTCGTCGCCCATGCGAGCCGTGTCGCCCAGCACCCGTCGCGCGTATTGCAACACGACTTCGCCATAGGAGGTCGGCTTAAGGCGGCGCCCACGTTCGAACAGCGGCGCGCCAATGTCCTCCTCGAGTTCACGCAGCCATTTGGAAAGCGCTGGCTGCGTGACATGGAGAAGCGTCGCGGTCGCTCTCTGGCTCCCCGTTTCCACAAGGGTGACGAACACCTCAAGATGGCGGATCTTCAACCGCCGCATCCAAGTCGGTTCGGTTCCAGCCGTCTGCCGCACTACGGCGATATCCCAGAGAGGAAATTTAAAATCACATGCCGAAGCTTATCGTTTCCCGCTCGCTGATCAAGAGAACTTCAAGCTAAACTCTCAGTCGCTCGGCTTGAAGCCAGAGGCCTTGATCGGCCCGCGCCAGAACTCGAAATCTCTCTGTTGGATCGCAGCCAACTCCGCACCCGGGCGACCGGACGGCGTGAGGCCGAGCCGCAACATCAAATCCCGGCCTTCCGGCTTCCTCACCGTGTCGGCCACAACCGCAGCAACTTGATCGACAATGGCCTGAGGCGTCTTGGCCGGCGCGTACATGCCATACCAACCTTCGGCGACGATGTCGTAGCCTTGCTCCTTGTAAGTCGGCACGTCCGGCATGCCGGTTGTTCGCTTGCTGCCTGTCGTCGCCAGAACCCGCAGACTGCCGCTCTTGTGCAACTCCATCACATCCGATGCCGATGTCGAGGCCAGAGCAATCTGCCCCGCCACGAGATCAGCGAGCGCGGGCGCAGGACCACGGAACGGCACATGACGCAATTCGACCTTCGCCGCCTGGGCGAAGAGAATGGCGGAAAAATGCGGAATCGAACCGCTCGCTGGTGAACCGAAGGCAGCCTTGTCTGGATTTTGACGCAGCCACATCACCAATTCTTCGAGGTTGCGCGCCTTCGTCATCGGCCCTGTCGAAAGGGCGAAATCGAAAACGCAGGCTTGGGCGATAGGCGCCAGATCAACAAGAGGATTGTAAGGCAGATTGTCGTAAACGGTCGGATGCAGGGCAATCGCGGCAAAAGGCGTGAAGAGAAAGGTGCGCCCATCCGGCCGCGCATCAACGACGGAGCGGACACCTATGCGTCCATCTGCGCCAACGCGATTCTCGACAATCACCGGCTCATTGAAGGCTACTCTGAGCTGCTCGGCGAGAAAGCGCGCGATAGTATCGGCCCCGCCACCAGCCGCGTAAGGATACACCACCTTGATGACGTTTGACTGAGCCAGCGCTGGCTTCGCCAACCCACTCGCTGATACGGCCATTCCACCGGCGATCAGCGCCCTTCTGCTCAGCCCCATTTCTACCCCTCCCTCTGCCTTACGGAGCGGAAGCGATCGATCCTGGCAGGAGCAGCCATCATACCGGCGCGGGCTATATCCCCTAGAAACTAAAAATTTAAAGTCGATAATATTTTTATGATCGCTCAATCTTCGAAGAATTGAGATCTGACGCCCGCCATCACGGCAGATAGCGGCCACCGTTGATATGCAGGGTCTGACCGGTGACGAAGCGCGCGCCTGAGCCAAGCAGGAAAAAGATCGGCGCGACGATGTCGTCGGGCACAGCGATCCGCTTCAGGGGAATAGCGTCCCGCATCGCCTGCCCGCGCTCGGGGCTGCCGAACCAATCGGTCACGGAAGCCGAAGCCTCCGCCGCACCACTGCCGGTTCCGCCCGCCAGAAACGGCGTCAGTACCAGACCCGGCGCCACCACATTGACGCGAACGGCTGGAGCCAATTCCTTGGCGAGAACCTTGGCGAAGGCGATCAGCCCCGCCTTGGAGGCGCTGTAAGCGGCAAAGCCAGGCTCGACATTCACGGCGAGGCCGGAGGAAATGAAAACGATCGAACCTGCAAACGGCTGCAGAATGGGCGCGGCCGCCTTTGCCGCCAGGAAAGCACCGCGCAGATTGACGTCCTGCGTCCTGTCCCATTGCTCGGCCGAATGGGCCAAGGCCGCCATCGGCCGCTCGCCAATGCCGCTGACATAGACAAGCCCATCGATTTGGGAAAAACGTTCGGTGATCTTTGTGAAGGCCGTCGCGATCGAGGTTGGATCGAGGACATCGACGGGGAGCGACCACACCTTTCCCGGAAGCGGACGCTCGGCGATCGCCGCCGCCGTATCCAGTCCCACAACATCGGCGCCCAGCGCCAAGGCATTTTGGCACAAGGCCGAACCAATGCCGCCATTGCTGCCGACAACGACGAGACGAAATCCCTGTTGCAACGACAGACGACCGAAATCAATCGGCTGCGGATTTTCAGCACTGCGGGAATGATCCGTCATCACCAAAACTCCTTACAGATGACTTTGCGCCGTCAAGCCCATCAGCGCCGTCAGCGCTTGCTCGTCGGCAGCCAAATCGGCGCTCGCGCCGCTATGAACGATCTGACCGCGGTCCATGATGATGCAACGGTCGGACAGGTTGAGGGCGATATCGGCGCGCTGCTCCACGAGGACAATGGCGAGATTGCCGCTCGTCGCCAGCGATTTGATAGCGTCGACCAACTGCTCGACGACGATCGGCGCCAAGCCCTCCGAGGGCTCGTCCATCAGCAACAGCTTCGGGTTGGCACTCAAGGCGCGGGCGATCGACAGCATCTGCTGTTCTCCGCCAGACAGTTTGCCGGCCGGATTGTTGATCCGCCGCCCCAGGGAGGGAAACAATTCCAAGATGCGCTTCTCGCTCCAAAAGCCCTTGCGGGCCGCCACGAGAATGTTCTCGCGCACTGACAGGCTCGGAAACACCTCACGCGCCTGCGGCACATAGCCAATCCCGGCCTGGGCACGCTGATGGATCGAGCGCGCGGACAGGTCTTCGCCATCGAGCACGATGGAGCCGGAACGGCGGTTGGCTCGCCCCACCAGCAGTTCGAACAAGGTCGACTTGCCGACGCCATTGCGCCCCAGAATGGCGAGGCTGATCGAACGCGGCACGCTCAGCGACAGATTTTCAACGATGGTGGTCTGTCCCCAGCCACCGGTGAGTGCGGCCACTTCAAGCATCGGTTTTCCCGGATTCAAAACGTTGCTGCCCGGACTTGCCGAGATAAACCGAACGGACCTTTTCCGATGCCATCACCGTGTCGGGCGAGCCGCTGGCGATCACCTCGCCTTCGGCCAGCACGGTCATCGTGCGGGCGAAACGTTGCACGATCTGCATGTCATGTTCGATCAGCAGGATTGTAATGTCATCGCCGAGTTGATCGATGGCGTTGATCAACAACGGCACTTCGACGCTCGGCACGCCGGCCGCCGGTTCATCGAGAAGCAGCACGCTGGGCTCCAGCGCCAGAGCAATCCCCAGCTCAACCAGCCTTTGCCGTCCGTAAGCAATGGTGGCGACGGGGCGACCGGCATCTGGGAGCAGCCCAAGCCGATCGAGAATGCCATTCACCTGCTCGATCACCTGTTTCTGCCCAGAGGTCCGGCGCAGCATCCGCCGGCTCACGCCATCAGCCTCGCTACACGCCAGGAACACGTTCTGAAACACGCTCAAATGCGGGAAGAGGCTGTTCACCTGGAAGGTGCGCACGAGCCCCAGCTTAACTCTTTGCGCGGCGGAGATCGTTGTGATGTCGCGGCCGAACAGTTCAATGGTTCCGGAGTCGGCTGAAATAGCGCCCGACATCAATCCAACCAATGTGGTCTTGCCGGCGCCATTCGGGCCGATCAAGGCGTGGCGCGCGCCGCGTGGCAATTCGAGATCGACATGACGCGTCACGGCGATGCCACCATAGTTTTTGCAGAGCGACCGGACGGTGAGAGCTGGCGCTGTCATGCTTCCTTGCGCCTCCCTGTGATCAGGCTCGAAATGCGCTCAACAATGCCGATCACGCCATTCTGACCCAGTAGAACAACGATCACCAGAAAGGCGCCGATGACAAACATCCAGTGATAGGGATTCCAATCGGAGGCAAGATTGCGCAGCACGATGTAAAGCGCGCCGCCGACTAGACCACCATAGATACTGCCGACACCGCCGAGCACCAGCATGACCAGCGCATTGATCGAGAGATCGACGGAGAGAACATCGAGGCCGACGAAGCCGGTGGCCTGCGCCGAGAGCGCCCCGGCGATACCTGCGATAAAGGCGCTGATCATATAGACGCGGACAAGATGGCGCGTGACCGGCGCGCCGATCAAATGCATGCGCAGCGGGTTTTCGCGAATGCCCTGCAGGGCCAGGCCAAAAGGCGAGGCAACGAGAGAGCGCGTCAGCAGGAATAGAACGAACAGCCACGCCAGCGTGTAGAAATAGGCGGTCTGGCCATAGATCGACCAGCGAAATAGACCCAGGACCGGTTGGTACTTGAGATCACCAAGGCCATTCTCCCCGCCGGTAAGCCAGCCGAGTTTATTGGCGGCTTCGAACATGACCGCGCCGAGCGCCAAAGTAACCATCATGAGCGGCAAGCCGGTCAGGCGCAGCAGCAATGGCCCAATCGCGAAGGCGAGCACGGCGGCGGCGGCGCCTCCCAGAAAGGTGGCGCTGATCGGCTCCTGATATCCCGCCAGGGAGAGCAGCGCCGTCACGTAAGCGCCGAGACCGAAGAAGGCCGCATGACCAAGCGTGACGATCCCGGCGAAGCTCAAAATCAACCCGAGCGACATGGCGAACAACGCCATGATGAGCACATGGGTGGCGAAGGAGAGACTGGTCGGGAACAGAAAGAAAGCGGCGATCGGGCAGAGCCAGAATAGAATCTCCAGCAGCCCAAACCGGTTGCGTTCCGCGACATTGTAGAAGGCACGATCCATGGTCACGTCTTTCTCCGCAGCGGACTGCCTTCGATCTGGGCCAGGAGATAAAGGATCACGAAGATGTAGATGATGAAGGCCCCATAGGTCGGGAAGAAGTAGCGGCCGGCCGTATCGACAACGCCGACCGCGATCGAGACGGCCGCCGCGCTGCGCATATTGCCGAAGCCCGACAGAGCCACCACGATCATGATGATGATGAGATATTTGAACGGATAGAGCGGCTCCAAGGGCAACATGCCATAGCCGACAGCGCCGCCCAGGGCGGCAAGGCCGCTGCCTAATGCGAAAGCGATGGTGAACAGTCGCGAGACGTCGATGCCCGCCGCTTGCGCCATCGACGGATTGTCGACGGCGGCACGCAGGCTGGCGCCAAACATCGTCCAATTGAACAGGACCCACAGCGCCGCGACGACGACGAGGCCGACGGCGACCACGAACAGCCGATACATCTGGACGTCACGTCCCAGCATCGCAACCGTGCCCGACAGCGACGGCGGCAGTTGCGAGGGCACCACATTGGGGCCGAACAGGAAATTCAGCGAGGCCACGGTGATGAAGGCCAGACCGATCGTCAGCAACACCTGATCGAGTTCGGATTTGCGATAGATCTGTCGATAGATCCCACGTTCGATGATCAGGCTCAGCGCTGCCACGATCAAGGTCGCGACAATGGCGGCCTGGTAGAAATTCAGCTGATAGGAAGACACCAGTGCGGTGCAGACATAGCCGCCAATCGCCGCGAAAGCGCCATGGGCGAGATTGATGACGCGCATCAGGCCCATGGTGATGACCAACCCAACCGAGATCAGGAAGATCACCATCCCATAGGAGACGCCATAGATGGCGATGAAGGTCAGCGACGAAACGAAATAATCCATCGTGCCTTCCGGTCATCAAGGGATGGAATGAAACGCATCAAAAAGAATGGGCGATGCCCGCGCGAGGCACCGCCCAATCACATTACAGCTTAGGAACGCCGACTTTTTCGTAGGTCTTGACCAGGACATTGGTCAGCTTGCCGTCGACCTTCTGCACCTGCCGCACATAGATATTGTGGATCATCTCGCGGGTTTCCGGATCGATCTGCTTGGGGCCGCTCGGGCTGTTCCAGGCATAGCCCTTCACCGCAGTCATCGCCGCTTCGGGATCGAACTTGCCCTTCTGCACCTCGACCATGCGATAGATCAGGCTGATGCCGTCATAGGGCGAGACGTTGTTGACGCCGATCGCATGATTGGCCCCGAACTTCTCTGTCATGACCTTTTTGAGCGCGACGTTCTCTGGGTTCGTGAGGCCGCCCGCATAGAAAATCGCGGTGTAAACGCCGACGATATTGTCATTGTAGGACGGCAGATCCGGATCATCGGTCTCGGCGATGCCAATGATCATCGCCGATTTGGTCACACCACGCGCCGCCAGCGCGTTGAAAAAGCCAATCGCCGGCGCGCCATTGGGCAGGAAGGTGGCGACGATATCCGGCTTGGCATTGGCGATGCGCTCGGCAAAGGCGGCAAAATCAACGGTGTTGAGGGGAATGCGATCAACCGCGACAACTTCGCCACCGCGCTCCTTGAAACGCTTGACGAAAGCCTCCTGCACATCATGCCCCGGCGCATAGTCAGCCACCGCGACATAGGCGCGCTTCTTGCCATTGTCGGCGGCGAAGTCGGCCTGGATGATGGCGGGCTGCCACAGGTTCTGGCCGGCGCGGACAAACCATGGCGACATCTTCAGCAACGGCGGCGAAGCGGCCACCGAGAGAACCGACGGCGTCTTGGTTTCATTGATCACCGGCGCCACGGCCGCTGCTTCCGGCGACAGGAAGAAACCGGTGAGGATCGACACGCCGTCTTTGACGATCAGCTGTTCGGCCAGGCTTTTCGCCAGCGCCGGGTTCGACCCGCCGATGTCCTTATAGACGAACTCGATGTTCTGGCTGCCAGCCTTGGTGCCGTGCTGGGCCACGTAGGAATCGATCGACTCGCGCAGCTGCTTTCCAGCCAGCGCATAGGGGCCGGTGAACTGGCCGATCACCCCGACTTTAACCGTCTGCGCCGAAGCGCCAGAAAAAGACGCCAGCGCGCCCAGCGCCGCAAAGGCACCCCCAATGAGGTGCTTCTTGAAATGCCACATGCCGTCCTCCCTCTCGTCGTTCCCTATTTTATGCAGAAAATATCATTTCATGCAATCATAGCTCGTCTAACTCACCCGTCGCCCCTCTGAAGGTCGATCACATTGCGGGTGGTCAAGGTCAGATGCTCTTTCAGGAGCGCCACCGCGAGCTCGGCCTGGCGGCCGATGGCGGCCTCCATCAACCGGCGATGTTCGTCCTGGGTGTTGCGCGGCTTGATGCGATTGCGCGCGGAAAAGCGCCTATAGCGTTCGGCTTGATCGAACAGGCTCGAGCAGGTGGCGATCAGCCGGACCGAGCCGGCAGCCGACACCAAAGCCATGTGAAAGCCTTTGTGGCGCAAGGTCCATTCCTCGTTCCAATGCGCCTCTTCGCGGGCAATCTTTTCCTCGATCCGCTCCAGCTGATGATGGGCAGCGACGACACGCCCTTCCCATTCGTCGGTGCCGGCAGCAATGGACTGAGCGAAGGCAGCAGGCTCCGCCACCAGGCGAAAATTGGTGATGTCTTGAAGGTCGGACTGCGACATGGCGGCGGCGCGAAAGCCACGGTGATCATCGGCCGTCACCAGCCCTTCGGCGACCAAGCGGTTCAGCGCCTCACGCAGAGGACTGCTCGAGAACGAATATTCTTTCTGCAAAACCTCGATGCGCAGCTTCTCGCCGGGCGCGATTTCGCCGCGCAGAATCTGATGCCGGAGAATGCGAAAAGCCTGCTCTGACAGCGGCGGCGCTTTATCGCCCCGTTCAGCCGAAGGATTTCGGACCATATCAGAGTCAACCGTGCTCATTCTCTGCGCTCTTGCTCGCTCATCCATCCGCAGCCATCGAAAAATGCCGAAGCCAGCGCTAAACTACGCCCTCTCTGACCCGCCGCCGGGTCTCGGCGATCGTCGCGGTAATGGCTTCCACATAGCTCGCCTTCACCTCATCGCCACGACGGCTCTCCTCGCTTGATCCGGCTGCCACTCCCGGAAACGTCAAAGCGAAGAGGAAGGTGAGCAGCAGGCCATGTTCGGATTCACTCATGATATTGGCGATCCAGCCGCCGTCGGCAGGATCGATGCGCTGGAAATGCACCTGCACATTCGGCGTAAACACGATGCGTTCGCGCATCACCGTGCCACGCAGATGAATCTCGCGGATAAAACCATCCTCAAAACGCTCGATGATCCGGCAGTCGTCCATGGCCGGCACGAAGGGCACCGCATATTCCGCCTTCTGGACGAGCCCTTTCCACATCTGCTCTCGGCTGATGATGACGGGCTCCCCCGGCGGGTTGACGTCGAAAGTTGCGGCGATCGTGTACATGGGCCCTGCCTCTGTCGCGCGTCATCCTGTACGCACAAAAATTATTTTTATGCATGAAATGGCAACAGTCAAGGGGGCAGCCATCCACGCCCCTCGAAAAGGGACGGAAACGCGATCCAAAGGGGATGGGCGAACAGCGCCGGCCGCCGGCGCCCTTCAGGCGCCTTTTACAGCCCGGTTTGGACTGTTCGGCGCCTAGTCAGCGCCGCCGATGACCTCCTGCAGCCGATCGCCGATCCGCCTCGGCGTGGCGACAATGTCGGCGACGATCTTCTGCAGCTTTTCACCGGACACGGACTCGATTTCGAGGTTTTCCTTCTTGGCGCTGTCCAGAAAGACGGAATCGACGACCATCCGCTCGAAAGCCTCGCGCAGCGCCTTCACCCGCTCGCCCGGCACCGCCGGCGTCGTAAAGATCGGCCGGCCGATCGTCGTCGAGGCGGAAAGCAGTTTCAGCACGGCGCGGTCGTCGTCGTTTTTGGCCAGGTCCATCAGCAACGGCACATCCGGCAGATCGTGCGCCTTCGTCAGCCCGATCTGAACAAGGATGTTGATCTTCTTGTCGCGCAGCCAATCGGCCCGCGTCGCCTTCCAGGCGCCCCAGGCGTTCGAACCGCGCCCCGCGACTTCGCCGCGCTCCATCGCCAGGCTGACATCATTGCCGCCCGGATAGCCAACGATGATCTTAAACTTCGTGCCGAGCAGCGCATTCATCGCCTTTGGATATTGCGACGATGTCGTCCCGCCGGTTGCACCCAGCGGCACCGAGATGCGCTTGGCATCGTCAACCGTCTTCACCGGGCTGGTGTGCCAAGTGACCGTCGTGTTGTTGTCCGCACTCGGATTGCCAATGTAGATCAGCTCGCGCGCATCCACCCGCAATTGCTTGTCGCCCATCGCCTGTTCGACCGAAAGCGATTGATCGGCGGTGGCCAGCACCGTGCCGTCACGCGGCGCCACGCTATAGACCCAGGACACCGCCGTGCGGCTGCCGGCGCCCGGCATGTTGCGCGGCACGATCAACGGATTGCCGGGCAGATAATTGCCCAGATGGCGCGCCACCAGCCGGGCATAGAGATCATAGGTGCCGCCGGGCGAATAGCCGACGATCATGTCGATCCTCTTGCCACGATAAAAATCCTCCGCGCTCTGTTGCGCGAGAGCCGCCACGGCCAGCCCCTGAAACAGGCCGACCATAGGAACGACAACAATCAGGCTTCTGCTTTTCATGTTTCCTTCCCCCGCCGGCTTTGACCGGTCCGCCGACACGAGAATTCAACATCAATCCCGTGGCGGGAGCTGAACGAAATCCTTGATCTGCGCCGCGTTCAGCGGGGCCGGCAGATAACGGAATTCCACCGCGCTTTTCATGGCGCCTTCGAGGTCGGAAACCTTATCCGGATTGATCCCGTCCTTGGTGACGAAGTCCTTCATCGTCAGCCGCGCGATTTCTACGGGAATCGACGCCCAATCCGCATAGGCCTCAACGCCTTGCGGCGTCGCATACATCCAATCGACCGTCTCGCGATATGCCGCCATATAGCGCTTCACCGCGTCGGCACGCGCATGAAGAAACGATGCATTGGCGATGATCACGCGCGATGTCTGATGCGCCAGAATCGGAACATCCGAAGCGCGCCACACCGCGCGGATCTTGCCTGCTTCCAACGCCTCCACGCCGAAGGGCGCACCCGACCAGCCGACATCGATCTGCCCGCTCATCACCTGCGTATAGGTTGCCGCTCCCGATCCGGTTGCCGTGGGCATGAAGGCAACGCCAAGATATTTCTGCATCTGCAACACCACATTGTGGCCGGAAGACCCAGTGGTGGAATAAGCGACAGTCTTTCCCGCCGCATCTTTCGGTTCGCGGATCGGCGAGTCCGCCCGCACATACCAGAACAAGTTTGAATCGCCAGTGTAGCTGGCGCCGATCACCCGAAGAGGCGCGCCCTTGGCATAGGCGCCCAGCGCACCAAGCACGCCGACGCCAATGCCGATATCGGCGCTGCCGGAAATCACCGCCTGTTGCGTTTCGCCCGTGCCAGCGGTGTAGAGGATGTCGAGTTCGAGCCCATGCTTCTTGAAGATCCCGACCTTCTGGCCAGCTTCCGACACCGCCGATTCGCCAAGCCCCTTGCCGCCGATGGCGATCTTGAGTTTAGCAAGCGTCTGTCCAGCCGCGATATCGCAAGCGAGCAAACTCACCATCGCCCCAGCGATGGGTCCGATCAAACGCATCATTACCCTCTCCCTTTGGGTACAGGCACTGTGGACGTTGGCCTGCTTCCCGAATGCGAACGGCGTGAAGCCGCTAAATCGAAGACGCCCGCGCTGGCACGAAGCGATAACCCGCACCGTCGCGAACGATGGTGCCGATCCCTGGCGGACTCACATGAACACCGGCGATGATCGAACCTTGCGTGGCGATCAGATCGAGCAGCCGCATACGGGTGTCTCTGGCGAGATCGGGATCGAGATCATATTTCACCGCCGTCTCCGGCAGCGGAAACTGGATCGACGAAAAGTGGACGACATCGCCCCAGGCCATCAAATCCTGCGCCCCGGTTTCGATGCGCCAACAGGTGTGACCTGGCGTATGCCCCGGCGCCAGAATGGGCGAGCAGCCGAGAAAGCTTTCGCCATCCCGCATCAATCGAATGCGATCGAGATAAGGCTTCACATCCGCCTGGTTGCGGGCGCGTCGCCGCTTGACGTGATCGCTTTCCGCCGCGCCGGCCTCGCCCATCCAGAAGGCGAATTCCTTTTCATGCAGCAGCAGCGCTGCATTCGGGAAGACCGCATTCAGCTCATCATCGATAAGCCCGTCGGCGTGATCGGGATGCAGATGGGTAAGGATGATGTGAGTGATGCTTTCAGGCGGATATCCGGCCTCGCGCAATTCCGCCGGCAAACGGCCGAGCGTTGCCTGCATCTTGGTGCCCGATCCCCCATCAATGAGGATGCGGGCGCCTTCGCGTTCGAAAACAAAATTATTGACCGGGATGGTCAGCACATCATCCGCCGGCGCGTCGGAAATGCGTCGGGCAATCCCGCGTTCCAGCCCGATCACATAGTCGAGGGAACTTCTCAGCATCCCATCACTGATGCAGACGATCTCGATATCGCCGATCTTATATCTGAGGGCCATATCGCATCATCTCACATCATGGTCACAGAACGCGGAAACCCGGCTCACTATAGTAGGGAGTGACGGCGCCAGTCTAGGATCGGTCTATCACGGAGGGAGGGTTAGACCGATGAAGACTGGCGCCGCCGCGCGACGCGCGCGCGCGCTTTACTGCGCCAAAGCCTCCCTGAGCGCCGCCCGGCGTTCATGACGGTACATGTCCTTATAGCTGCGCGGCCCCAGCGGCCCTTGCTCGATCTTGACGCAGCCAAACAGAAGATTGTCCGCCGAGAGGACCGCATCGATCCGGCTCTCGAAATCCTTCAAGGTGAACACCGTGAATGTATCGCGGATGCCGGCGGCGCGCGCATGCGCTTCGAAATCCACACCCTGATTGGGAATCGGATGACCGCCGTTCGCCTCATAGGTGCCGTTCTGGAATACCAGATGGGTGAGATTGCGTGGCGCCACCTGGGCGATCGTCACCAGCGTACCGAGATTCATCAACAGCGAGCCGTCGCCATCGAGCACGATAACACGGCGTTCCGGGCGCGCCAGCGCCAGGCCGAGGCCGTGCGATGAGGCAAGTCCCATGGCACCGGATGAGAAGTAGTTGAGAGGACGGTCGACGATATCGAGCCAATCGGTCGCCGAACTATAGGTCGCCACAACGATCTGATCGGTGACCTTGCCGGCCAGCACTTGAAGAGCTTGTTTACGGTTGATCATTTTGCCTCCGGACGCCCGCCGAGAAGGATGGCCTGCGGCCGTGAATCACGCCATGCGGCCTCGATAAGTCCCGAAATTTTCGGTACGTCATCTTCGGTCTCGATGGTCGTGTGTTGAATGCCCATCGCATCGAGAATCGGCTCGACGAGACGCAGGCCAAATTTCTTCGCTTCCATGGCCGGCACGCCAGGCTCCTTGCCGAGCATGCCGACCATGAAGCACATCGGCAGTTTCTGTTCGACCGCGACGCCGCGAACGGCATTCACCGCGTAAAGGAAGCCTGTGTATTGCACCAGAATCAAGGAGCGGAGGTTGCCATAGGTGAGACCGGCCGCAATGCCGAAGCACTCGTCCTCCTTACACACCCGCACCAATTTCAGGTCGGGGTCCGCGGCGATGGGGTGCAACAATCCAACAGACGTGTGCTGGTCGGGGACCGAGAGCACATATTGAACATTGGCTTTCTTCACTTGCGCGATGATGCTTGATCCACGCGGCAGCGCCAGTGTGACACTGGGCTCACGCAGGGGCAGCACCTTATCCGTGCCCGACGCAGTCATGCAGTTATCCTCCCAAGAACCTCTTGATTTGATATTCAGTGTTCTGGGCCATCATGCATCGCCGAGGCCAAGCCGTACTAGTCACTTGATGTCTTCGCCTCATAACTCGAGGTTATGATCTATGCTCAATGAGCGGCAACAGCGTGAGTCCCGCACATGTCCTGGGCGATTTGGACAAAGGATTTGATGGCGGGCGACATCTGTTCGCCCGAGCGTCGGATGATGCCGATCGGGCGCTGCATTAATGGCGAGGGAATTTCCATCGCCCGCAGTACACCGCGTTTCACCTCGCGCTCGATGCCGAGATTCGCGATGACGCTGATATAGTCGCTCGTCGAAACCACGGCTTTGAGCACGGCCGGGTCACGGCATTCCATCTGCGCCACGGGCACCGGCAGTCCCAGCTGTTCGAAATAGAGCCGCAGACGATGCTGGTTCCATGTGTTGCTGTCCGCGAACACCCATTTCTGATCGAGCAGGTCTTCCGGCCGGAGATTGGCTTTCTCGCTAAGTGGATGATCGGCGCGCATCGCCAGCACCAGCTTATCGTCGAACAGCCATTCGCGCTCCAAACCTTCGTTCGGAAATTCGTTGTACATCATGGCGATGACCACATCGAAATGCCCGTCCAGCAAGTCCAGGAACAAATCCTTGTTCTGCGAGACGATCCGCACATGCAGCTTCGGCCGTTCCCGCGCCAGCCGCACAAGCAGCCGCGGCAGAAGCTCTGTCGCGATCTGCGGCGGCGCTGCGACCGTGATAAGGCCCTCGGTCCCATTACGCAGGGAGGCGATGCGGCTTTGTGCTTCCGCCATGCCGACGCAGGCGGCTTTCGCATACCCCTGCAGGCTCTGCGCATAAAACGTCGGCTTCATGCCGCGGCTGACGCGCTCGAACAGCTTAACGCCCAGATGCTCCTCAAGCCGCTGAATGCTCTTCGTCAAAGCCGGCTGTGAAATATTCAGACGCTGCGCCGCCTTGCCCAGGCTGCCCTCCTCGATGACAGCCAGCATATTTCTGAGATGCCTAAGATCCATTGTGGCTCCGCTCCCTAAAACAAATTGCGTTTTGAAACGCACCTTTGCCCTTGGTTTTGTTTTGACGCGTCTTTGTTTGGCGTTTCCGCCAAATCCAACGCTATGGGCGAAGCCAGATTACCATAACCAATTTGAATGTGATTTGGAAAAATCCAAACTTGATAGAATGGGAGCAGTTCCAGGCCGCATCGTCCGCGATCTAGATCTAGAGCTCAGAACCCAAACAGCTTCGTCGGATTGGTCACCAGCACCCGCTCAATCGCCTCATTGTCTGGCAGATAGCGCAGCAGCAGGCGCACCAGATCCCCGTCATCAGGCATGGGCCCGCCCAAAGACCCCACATGCGGCCAGTCGCTGCCCCAGATGCACCGATCGGGCACAGTCTCATAAAGCAGCCGCCCGACCTCGACGGCATCATCCCAAGGATAGCCGCGCGCCGAGAGACGATGACCATTGGACAACATCACCCAGCGATCCTTTTGTTCGAGGGTCGAACGCAGCAGCTTCAAACCGGCTTCATGAATGGCGCCGCCCTGATTCAGATGGCCCATATGGTCGATGACGACAGGAACTTCGCATCGCCTGATCTCATCAGCGATCTCGGCTAGCTCGCTCGGACCACCAAAGATCTTGATGAACCAGCCCAGATCCTGAACTCTGCGGACCGATCGCCGGAACATATCGAGGCTCGGAACAAGCCCAAGCCGCGGCTGAAAATTGAAACGCGCGGCGCGCACGCCCGCCGCGTCGAGGCGCTTCAGCTCATCATCCGTCACGCTATCATCGATGATGGCGACGCCACGTGCCCGCGCCGGCGTCAATTTCGCCAAGGAGTCGAGCAGCAAGGCATGGTCGGTCGTGTAGACGGTCGCTTGCACGAGCACGAGACGATCCAGAGCAACCTGTTCGTGCATGCGGAGGGCATCGGACAATTCGGCGACCGGCGCATCATACAACGGCCTGTTATGCCGGATCGGATAGGCGGAGCGGTCCTGCGCATAGACATGCAGCTGACAGTCGCAACTGCCACGCGGCAGCTGCGGTGCCCGATCGGCAAGTTCCCCCTCTGCGCCAGGCGCGCGGATGGCATGTTCGTTCATATGACTCTCCGAAATCCCAGCTTTAGCCTATTTGACCCGCGCGACATGGGCCGTTTCAGCCAGGATCGCCTTGGTCTTCTCAATGACGCTCTTGGGCGTCGCGAACAGCTCCGCAATCAGGCGCTGCACGTCCTCACCGCTCGAAGGCGTCAGCTTGATATCGGACTTCACCGCCTCAGCCAGAAGATCGGGATCGCGCATCGTCTCGTCGAAGGCTTGGCGCAGCGCTTTCACGCGGTCGCTCGGCACATCCGGCGTGGTCGCGAACGGTCGGCCATAGGAATTGTCCATCGACATGAACCGCAGGATCATCTTGTCTTCCTCATTGCTGGCGAGATCGGCCAACAACGGAACACCAGGTAGTTCCGGGCTCGCTTCCCGGCGCACCTGGACGAGAATGTTGATCTTCTTGTCCGCCAGCCAGTCAGGCTTCGTGCTTGCCCAGGCCGACCAGGCCTGGCAGGCGCGCGCGCTCACTTCACCGCGCTCCATCGCCAGGTTGACTTCATTGCCACCTGGATAACCGGAGATGATCTTGAACTTGGTGCCGAGCACCGCATTCATCAGCAACGGATAGTAGACACAGTTGGTGAATGTGCCCGGCGCGCCGACAGTCACCTCGCGGTCCTTCAGATCCGCGAAGGATTTCACCCCCGAAGCCGCCCACGACACGATGGTGTTGGATTCATCGCTCGTATTGCCGATCCAGATGAATTTGCTGGCGTCGAATTGCACGCCCTGGCCACCGAGCAATTGATGCGTCGGCATGCTCTGCATGACCGCGTGCAGAACAGTGCCGTCGCGCGGCGCGATGTTGTAGAGCCAGTTCGCCGCCTGCAAGCCCACGGCGCCCGGCATATTGCGCGGCAGGATCGTCGGATGGCCGGGAATATACTTGCCCATATAACGCGAGATCAGGCGGGCGCGCGCATCGACATCGCCACCGACGCTGGCCGGCACGAGCATGGTCACGACCTTGCCCGCATAGAAATCCGAAACCGGGTCCGCCGAAGCCGCAGGCGGCAGGACGAATTGCGGCAGGACGAATGCCAGAGCGCTCGCGGCGAGCAAGCTTAACCGTGTCCGAAACGGCTGCATTGTAACTTCCCTCCCAAATCCGAGAGCTGAACGCTCTTCGGGCTCTGGCGGCGACATCCCTCTCCAACCAGGCGCAGCGATTCTAGCCGCTTTTCAACACACCGGCCCAATATGAAAATGTCGAAAAGGCATAGGGAATGGTTATGCCGGCGAACGTCGCTACTTTACGCAGGCCGCATAGCTACCGGCCTGGGCGATCCGCCGTTCGATCACTGAGGCAAGCCGATTGAGGAGGCCACTTGGCCGCGCCGGGGTGCGCACGATCGGGTTAGGCAGCGCCACCGCCAGCAGCGCCGCCTGACGGCGCGTCAGTTCGCTGGCGGAGCGGCCGAAGTGATGCCGCGCGGCAGCCTCGGCGCCATAGATGCCCGGCCCCCATTCGACAATGTTGAGATAGATCTCGAGCAGCCGCTTCTTCGACAGCACCGCATCGAGCCACAACGCCAATGGCGCCTCCAGCGCTTTGCGGACGAAAGAGCGACCGGGCCAGAGAAAGAGATTCTTCGCCGTCTGCATGGGGATCGTCGAAGCGCCACGGGTCGTCCCGCCGTCCAACGTCTTATCGACCACCGTCTTCAGCCCGGCAAAGTCGATGCCGTGATGAGCGCAGAACTGTCCATCCTCGGACATGATGACGGCGGTGCGCAGCACCGGCGCGATATCATCGATATCAACCCATCGCCGATCGTACCCCCCTGTAACCAGGTCCGCGAGCATCAACGTCGAAACAGGCCGCACCTGCGGGATGGCGTAGAGAAGCGTCAAAGCGAGCGGCAGCAGCGCCAAGGCCAGGAGAACGAACAGCAGCCGCCGGAACCAGAACCTGAGGCCGCCGCGTCGTCTCACTCCACGACCGCGTGCTGGCATCTCGGCTTCCGCCTCACTCTACCTGTGAAGCCGCGCGTGCTGCGCGCTTCCACGTTCCTATCAACCCGCCACAAAGACAGCAGCAAAACGATACCGATAAAGGAAGATATCGGATCATCTCCTTCAAACGCAATTTTCAGCAGAAGACGATACATCCACGATGTGGACCAACTTAGCATAACCGATTGATCGCTAACAGATAATATAGGGTTGGCTTCCATGCGAGCAAAGAGCCGAGATGAGCAAGTTTGATCGGGACGTCACCCTGAACGCTGTTCGGCCGTCGGAAGTCGAGGCCTGATGAGCTGACGGCGATGAGTGACATGCCACCAGCGAGCCCAATCGATTACCCCTCGGCCACGTCATGCAGGCGCGCTTAGAGCCTCTCACCGCGCAAATCCCAAAGGAAGGCTTCAAACAAACGGCGCTCGAGATGAAAACCGTTCATCAACGAGCGCCGTAAGTTCCATAGCTGTTTAGTTCGGCTTCGCTATGCGACATCGCTCAGGGGGACAACGACTTCCGTGACCTCTCGCTCATGCGGCGCCAAGCTGGTGCGACTTTCATCAGTCCACGTCGCAAGCTTGATCACTCGTCCTGTCAGAGCGCCATCATCACCAGGCTCGACTGGCTCCGCTGGCTCGACGATATTGAGACCACTTTGATTGAGGAAGAAGGTATGGTCGCCGAACAGACTGACCAGACGCTCGTTGACTGGATGATCATCAGGCACAACTTGTGCGTCGAGATGACTCATGGCTTGATCAACATTTGCAGATGCTAGTTTCATTGGATGCTCCTTGGATTGCCCCCAAGGCCCACGACGTTCAAATAATTGGGAAGCGCGACCTCACGTCGATTTGGTAATCAACGTCAGCGTTCCCTCATCATCAAGACTGGCAACGACAACTTGCGATGAACTCAAGCCCTTCGCTTTCAAGGCCTGCGCAGCCGCCGGGATTGAATCAATTGATTGATGCAGCTTCTGTAAATCGTCCTGCTGCATCGTTGCGATGACCGTATCGACTTGATTTTGAGAATTGGTCGGAAGGTCTTTGAACTCAACAATCTGAACCTTCTTAAATCGCTGGGGCGCAGACGTATCTGACGCAGCGGATCCCTCGGAGCGGCTTTGTGGAACTTGCGATTGCGCCTGAGCTGACGCTGCAAAGGCCAGGACTGAGAGCGCTGTGAGTGTCATCAGTATTCGCATTGTGCGTCCTTTCTATCAGGCGCGGCTCGTCATAGGTCCGCGAGTACGCACAGTTGGACGATCAAAACCGGCCATCTTCTGTTCATCATGTGGTCATTCCATGCAGTTGACGCGACCAAAGTGCGAAGTCGCGGAACCACTCGAGCATCGAAGGAACCGGATCAGTCATCTGCCACTTCGATGGAACGCTCAACAGATTCAAACATTATCATCAGGGTTGCGCGAGTAGACGCGCACCACGCAACTTAGAAGTTCACGATCTTATCGATGAGATCATCGCCGATGGCGCAATGGCAGAAATGACCATGTCGCCAAACGCCTCTTCGCGCGAACAAACGGCGGCGTCTTATCGCATAGGGAACGATCACAGCAACCGGTGATTGACCCTGCAAAAGCAACGCAAGGAGAAATGCAATGATCCGCAGGATAATGACGGCTGCTGCATTCGCGACATCAATCATCAGCATGTCCGCTTATGCGCAGGCACCAGCACCAAGCAACACGAGACCCGCCGACGCCACAACGGATCAAGGAACACGACCTGGCGCACAAGCACCATCAGGAGCGCCCGGCGTCGGCGTGGATCGGCAGGATCGCCGCGAGCAGCGCACCGACGATCAGAAACGCAACACCACCGACCAAGGCGCGAGTGGCACTACACAGCAAGCACCGCCGGGCGCCCCCGACGTAACCACGCGTCAGGACCAACGCGAACAGCGAACCAATGATCGAAAGCAGCAAAGCAGCGATCCGGGAACGGCCGGAAGCAGACCAATGCGGTAACTCAACACGCAATGACTGTGTGGACGAGTAACGCCATCGCCTACAGTTCAAGCAAGGCCGCAGGGATCGCGGAAGCTTCGTCGCCTCCAAACGAAAAAAGCCCCTCGTCTGGAGACGAGGGGCTTTAAATTTGGTTGCGGGGACAGGATTTGAACCTGTGACCTTCAGGTTATGAGCCTGACGAGCTACCGGGCTGCTCCACCCCGCGCCAACCGGAAGACTGCGGCTTCATTAGATTGTCGCAGCCTAAAAAGCAACGACGGCCTTCGAGAGAAAGCCGTCGCGAACTTTCATAATAAAGAGGATATTCCGCTTTTTGCAGGCCTGGCAACGACCTACTCTCCCAGGTCTTGAGACATAGTACCATTGGCGCGGGAGCGTTTGACGGCCGAGTTCGGGATGGGATCGGGTCTGGTCACTCCGCAAAAGTCACCAGGCCGGCGAAAAGCGGACAGAAGCAAAACTGGGTTTTTATCGCAGGCCAAACTCACATCCCTGAAGGGACATGAGTCGACCTAGATGGATATCGACTAATGAGAGTGTTTAAGCCAATCGAGCTATTAGTACCGGTAAGCTACATGCATTGCTGCACTTCCACACCCGGCCTATCAACGTGGTCGTCTTCCACGGCTCTCGAGGGAGAACTCGTTTTGAGGTGGGTTTCCCGCTTAGATGCATTCAGCGGTTATCCCGTCCGTACATAGCTACGCTGCACTGCGGCTGGCGCCACAACAGCTCCACCAGAGGTACGTTCACCCCGGTCCTCTCGTACTAGGGGCAAATCCTCTCAATTCTCCTACACCCACGGCAGATAGGGACCAAACTGTCTCACGACGTTTTGAACCCAGCTCACGTACCACTTTAATCGGCGAACAGCCGAACCCTTGGGACCTTCTCCAGCCCCAGGATGTGATGAGCCGACATCGAGGTGCCAAACACTGCCGTCGATATGGACTCTTGGGCAGTATCAGCCTGTTATCCCCGGCGTACCTTTTATCCGTTGAGCGATGGCCCACCCACTCGGGACCACCGGATCACTATGACCGACTTTCGTCTCTGCTCGACTTGTTTGTCTCGCAGTCAGGCTGGCTTATGCCATTGCACTCAACGACCGATTTCCGACCGGTCTGAGCCAACCATCGCGCGCCTCCGTTACTCTTTGGGAGGCGACCGCCCCAGTCAAACTGCCCACCATGCGCTGTCCCGGCTCCGGATGACGGAGCGCGGTTAGATATCCATGTCAATAAGGGTGGTATTTCAAGGGTGACTCCACATGAGCTGGCGCCCACGCTTCAAAGTCTACCACCTATCCTACACATGCTAACACGAATACCAGTGCAAAGTTGCAGTAAAGGTGCACGGGGTCTTTCCGTCTGACCGCAGGAACCCCGCATCTTCACGGGGAATTCAATTTCACTGAGCTGATGTTGGAGACAGCGGGGAAGTCATTACGCCATTCGTGCAGGTCGGAACTTACCCGACAAGGAATTTCGCTACCTTAGGACCGTTATAGTTACGGCCGCCGTTTACCGGGGCTTCGATTCAAGGCGTGAACCTCTCCTCTTAACCTTCCGGCACCGGGCAGGCGTCAGACCCTATACGTCATCTTACGATTTCGCAGAGCCCTGTGTTTTTGTTAAACAGTTGCCACCCCCTGGTCTGTGCCCCCCCGACCTGGTTGCCCAAGCCGAGAGCCTCCTTCTTCCGAAGTTACGGAGGTAAATTGCCGAGTTCCTTCAACATCATTCTCTCAAGCGCCTTGGTATACTCTACCAGTCCACCTGTGTCGGTTTGGGGTACGGTCTAATGTGGGGGCTATTTCCTGGGACCGCCAGGTTGCACAAGAAATCCAATAATCCCGTACAACTTTCGCAATCCGTCACCACCCACTGGCCCACGAATATTAACGTGGTTCCCATCGACTACGCCTTTCGGCCTCGCCTTAGGGACCGGCTAACCCTGCGAAGATTAACTTTACGCAGGAACCCTTGGACTTTCGGCGACACTGTCTTTCACAGTGTTTGTCGTTACTCATGTCAGCATTCGCACTTCCAATACCTCCAGGATGCCTCACGGCTGTCCCTTCGACGGCTTATGGAACGCTCCGCTACCGCGCATTGCTGCGCCCAAAGCTTCGGCTCGTGGCTTGAGCCCCGGTACATCTTCGGCGCGGAAACCCTTATTTAGACCAGTGAGCTGTTACGCTTTCTTTAAAGGATGGCTGCTTCTAAGCCAACCTCCTGGTTGTTTTGGGATTTCCACATCCTTTCCCACTTAGCCACGAATTAGGGGCCTTAGCTGTTGGTCTGGGTTGTTTCCCTCTCCACAATGGACGTTAGCACCCACTGTGTGACTCCTGCGCATTACTTCCAGGTATTCGGAGTTTGGTTAGGTTTGGTAAGGCTGTGAACCCCCCTAGCCCATCCAGTGCTCTACCCCCTGGAGTATTCACGCAAGGCTATACCTAAATATATTTCGCGGAGAACCAGCTATTTCCGAGTTTGGTTGGCCTTTCACCCCTAATCACAAGTCATCGGAGCCTTTTTCAACAGGCACCCGTTCGGTCCTCCAGTAAGTGTTACCTTACCTTCAACCTGCTCATGACTAGATCACCCGGTTTCGGGTCTAATCCGACGAACTGAACGCCCTGTTCAGACTCGCTTTCGCTGCGCCTACACCTACCGGCTTAAGCTTGCTCGTCAGATTAAGTCGCTGACCCATAATACAAAAGGTACGCCGTCACCCAGGACGAACCTTGGGCTCCGACTGTTTGTAGGTATCCGGTTTCAGGAACTATTTCACTCCCCTCGTCGGGGTGCTTTTCACCTTTCCCTCACGGTACTTGTTCGCTATCGGTCGCTAAGGAGTACTTAGGCTTGGAGAGTGGTCTCCCCATGTTCAGACAGGATTACACGTGTCCCGCCCTACTCAAGTCCTCAGTATTTCGAAATCCATACGGGGCTATCACCCACTAAGGCCCGGTTTTCCAACCGATTCTGATTAAAAATACTGAGGCACTGGCCTGGTCCGCGTTCGCTCGCCACTACTAACGGAGTCTCGTTGATGTCCTTTCCTCCAGGTACTTAGATGTTTCAGTTCCCTGGGTTTGCTTTTGTACCCTATGTATTCAGGCACAAATACCTTCTTTTGATATCTGTAAGTCCAAAACCATCAGGCTTTGTTTCCAAAGCCGAAGGCTTCGGAATTACAGATATCGAAGGTGGGTTTCCCCATTCGGAAATCCGCGGATCAAAGGTTGTTCGCACCTCCCCACGGCTTATCGCAGCGTACCACGTCCTTCATCGCCTCTTAGCGCCAAGGCATCCACCGGATACCCTTATTACACTTAATCACTCTCATTATCGCTATCCACCTCTCGTGGTCCCTCGGCAAAGGGCCACGCGGTCGCTGGAGGGTGTCCAGCAGGATGCGATAGAAAAGACCAGTTTTGCTTCAAACATATCCGGGAGCGCTGCGGTCAAGCTACGCCCACTTGCTGGTATAGAACCAGCTGCTGGTATGCTTACCCTTTAAGATCCACCAGGCAGAACTGCTCTTGCGAGCCTCTTGCCCGATTTCCCTTGCGGGTAACCGGATATATTTCCTCTTTACGATGTCAGAAAACTCTTGGCGGACACGCGTTAGCATGCCGCAAACTTTATATGGACGAGCCGGAAAGCGATCGCAGCGATCAACCATCTGGTGGAGCCAGACGGGATCGAACCGACGACCTCATGCTTGCAAAGCACGCGCTCTCCCAACTGAGCTATGGCCCCGAGCCAGTGCTCGAACCAGGGTGACAGTTGGCGATACGCGACAAAATGGTGGGCCTGGGAAGACTCGAACTTCCGACCTCACGCTTATCAAGCGCGCGCTCTAACCAACTGAGCTACAAGCCCGAACCGGTCCACATCCCGCAGGATGCAGGAACCTTGGCGGGCTCGTCCAAGAAGAAAGAGAAACGAAGACGGCGGTTGTCCCGCATGATCGGTCTGACTGACCGTTATATTCTGAAAGAGTTTCGATAAGAACGACCGAAGTCACTCTTGAAGAAACATCCTTAGAAAGGAGGTGATCCAGCCGCAGGTTCCCCTACGGCTACCTTGTTACGACTTCACCCCAGTCGCTGACCCTACCGTGGTCGCCTCTCTCCTTGCGGTTAAGAAAACGCCTTCGGGTAGAACCAACTCCCATGGTGTGACGGGCGGTGTGTACAAGGCCCGGGAACGTATTCACCGCAGCGTTCTGATCTGCGATTACTAGCGATTCCACCTTCATGCACTCGAGTTGCAGAGTGCAATCCGAACTGAGACGGCTTTTTGAGATTTGCCAGGGCTCGCGCCTTCGCATCCCACTGTCACCGCCATTGTAGCACGTGTGTAGCCCAGCCTGTAAGGGCCATGAGGACTTGACGTCATCCCCACCTTCCTCCGGCTTATCACCGGCAGTCCCCCTAGAGTGCCCAACTTAATGATGGCAACTAAGGGCGAGGGTTGCGCTCGTTGCGGGACTTAACCCAACATCTCACGACACGAGCTGACGACAGCCATGCAGCACCTGTGTTCCCGGCTCCGAAGAGAAGAAACCATCTCTGGTATCCGTCCAGGACATGTCAAAAGCTGGTAAGGTTCTGCGCGTTGCTTCGAATTAAACCACATGCTCCACCGCTTGTGCGGGCCCCCGTCAATTCCTTTGAGTTTTAATCTTGCGACCGTACTCCCCAGGCGGGATGCTTAAAGCGTTAGCTGCGCCACTAAGCAGCAAGCTGCCTAACGGCTAGCATCCATCGTTTACGGCGTGGACTACCAGGGTATCTAATCCTGTTTGCTCCCCACGCTTTCGCACCTCAGCGTCAGTACCGGACCAGTAAGCCGCCTTCGCCACTGGTGTTCTTGCGAATATCTACGAATTTCACCTCTACACTCGCAGTTCCACTTACCTCTTCCGGACTCAAGATCCCCAGTATCAAGGGCAGTTCCAGAGTTGAGCTCTGGGATTTCACCCCTGACTTAAAGATCCGCCTACGTGCGCTTTACGCCCAGTAATTCCGAACAACGCTAGCCCCCTTCGTATTACCGCGGCTGCTGGCACGAAGTTAGCCGGGGCTTATTCTCCTGGTACCGTCATTATCTTCCCAGGTAAAAGAGCTTTACAACCCTAAGGCCGTCATCACTCACGCGGCATGGCTGGATCAGGCTTGCGCCCATTGTCCAATATTCCCCACTGCTGCCTCCCGTAGGAGTTTGGGCCGTGTCTCAGTCCCAATGTGGCTGGTCATCCTCTCAGACCAGCTACTGATCGTCGCCTTGGTGAGCCATTACCTCACCAACTAGCTAATCAGACGCGGGCTAATCCTTCGGCGATAAATCTTTCCGCTCTCGCGCTTATCCGGTATTAGCTCAAGTTTCCCTGAGTTATTCCGAACCAAAGGGTATATTCCCACGTGTTACTCACCCGTCTGCCACTCTGTATTGCTACAGCGTTCGACTTGCATGTGTTAGGCCTGCCGCCAGCGTTCGTTCTGAGCCAGGATCAAACTCTCAAGTTGTAGTTGAGATTTTATCCCGACTGGTCACTGTCAACATTATTGACGAGTTCCAAGCACTGTCCGCGCCTCTCGGCTGCGAACGGTGTACTTGAAGAACGTGACCGTCAGAGTGTCTCATACGACATTCCTTTACAGGAACATCCGCAAGGACATCCGCCGTCCACGTCTCTCTTTCTTCCGATTTAATTGTCAAACAGCGCACCAAACCAAGACACACACGTAACAGCGGGAGAACCGCTATCGTCTTGATCACCCGACCTACATGGCCGAACAATCCAGATTATGTACGCCTCGAGAAGCTCGAAGAAGCCGAGTTCCGGCAGCCGTTGGAAGCGGCGTCGCCGTCGGTGTGCTGCTTATGGCGGAGAGCTCCGGAACTGTCAACACGGTTTTTTCAAAAAAACATCGCAATAAGTTTTTAAATCAAAGAAACCCCACGCCAAGAAGCGAAACTTGGCAGTAGAAATTAGATCCGGACCTGTGAATTTCGGATTTTGAGATCGGCTGAAACAGCCGAACCGCGCAACGGGAGGGTCAGGGATTCGCCGAACAGCCACCAGAGCCGGGGGCAACCATGCCGGCCACGCCGTTTTCGGGGGAGCCACCGGGGATTCGGTGCGGGGCTCGGCCCCTAAAATACGACCAGATCATGTGAAAAGACCGGAAGTCAGGAACTCTTAGGCCTGCCCCGCCCATGCACAGGAAGCGACGGTGGCGATCGCGTCAGCGCCGGGCGCTTCCTACCTGCGCCCGCACCTGGCAACCCTTCTGGCTGTCCTCTGGGCCTCTGGGCCTCTGGGCCTCCAGGCATGCCTCTAGCTGGCAGTCCCCTAGTTTCGCCCCAGAATGATATCGCACATGGCGTTGCACAGCCGCTCAATGTCGCGCAGGTCGTTGAGCCGGCGGTTGATGACGAAGCCGTCATTCGCCATCATGAACAGGTTGGGCAGCAACTCATAGTCGATGCCGCTGTCGGGCAGAATGCCTCTCAGCATCTCCATCAACCTGTCTTCCGTCCACTTCAGCAATGGCACCGGCTTCGGCCGTTTCGGATCAGCCGAGGCCAAGGCCTCCATCAGGCTGTTGGTGAGCCCGATATTCTCCTCCGGCATGTCACGCCAGACACCGAGCATGATGGTGCGCAGCTTCTCCCGGTTGCTCTTCTGCTTGTTAACGCGCTGCTCAAGGCGCTCAAAAGCCGCCTCTGTCCAGGGCACAAAGACGGCATAAAACAAGTCGATCTTCGAAGGAAAATAAGAATAGACGCTACTGACGCCGATCCCGGCGAGGTCGGCGATCTCCTGCAAAGTGGTGCTGTGATAGCCGCGTTCGGAGAAGAGGTCGTAGGCGCTATCCAGGATCGCCTGCCGGATTTCCTTCTTCTTGACCTGAACCATGCTCTCATTCGTCCCTACAGGGGGATGGTCATCGGCGCATGCGCGGCATCGCAATTCATCAAGGCCACGCGCTTCATCTTGATTCGAAACGTATCGTCTGAGCGGACAAGATCATAGCTATGGCGACCCGAATAGAGCGTCTGTTTGTCGCCCTGATGGACGACGCAGATGAAGGCCGCGCCAACCGTAAATGCCTGCTCGCCCGCAGCTTTTGCCTCGATATTGCTGACAACATGCGTTGTGCGCGGCATCGGCGTCAAGACGAGCGCACGCTCTTCCAACAGCCGGCGCACGCGGATCGAGAGGATCGCGTGGTCCTCATAAATGATCGACGCGACATTGAGTGGATCGGTCTGCCCAGGCTGGCTGGGCATCCAATAGATCCCCTGTGGCTCATAGAGCTTCAGCCATCCTTCGAAATCGCCATCGTCGAGGAGGCGCGCCTCCTCGAAGAGAAAGAGTTCGATCTGTCGTTGCAGAGCAAGGTCGAGCATCAGGCAGCCTCGGCGGTCAAATAGTTCACCCATGCCTGGAATTGGACGCGCATCGGCATCTCGCTCGCCGCGCCTGAAAGCATGCCATTCGGGTCGCTCCGATCGCTGTCGAGCCCGCGCGAGAAATCGACCCAGGGGCCGCTATCTTTCGAGAGCCCCTGCTGGCAGCGCTCCAGCATTTCCACATCGTCGGAAAAGATCATTGAGGCCGGCGAGCCGAGCGTCGTCAGGAAGCGCACGGCGCGGTGAAACATCGCGTCCGGCGCCCCCTTGAGCTTGAAGCAATAGATGCGCACGAGCGTGCGATCGACCGCCAACGGGGTCGCGACGCGCATCTGCTGATACTGCGCGTTGATGATGAGATTGGGATAAACGATGTTGTTGAAGCGGTTCATGCCAAGGATCGCAGCCGTTCGCGCCTCCCCCACTTTGGCGACGAGCGCGGCCCTGTACTGAGCCGCGACGGGATCGGCGTCCTTGTTCACCAAAACGCCATCACTGTAGATGTTGGTCATATAAGCGTGGCCGCCAGGCAGGCCGTTGAGCTGGATGCCCTCCCATTCCTTGAAGCCGAAGCCATTGGCCAGCAGCATCTCGCGCGTCTGGTCCTGATCGAGGATCGAGGCATTCGCTGGCGCCTTGCGGGCGGGCATCACCGAGGAGGCATGGACGAAGCTCGGATGGAAAATGTCGGCGGCATTTTCCATATGCAGCTTCCAATTGCCGCGATACTCCACCGAGAAATACGATTCCGCCATTTCGACTTCGCCATCGGGCGCCCGATCGCAGAGGTTGTCGATCACCTCGACCATCGGCCCCAGATGTTTGGCTAATGGCTCGGGCGCTTCATTCAGCGTAGCGAAGATGAAACCGCGATAGGTCTCGATCTGATGGATGCGCTGCATGTGATTGCGGGCATCGTCCAGATCGAAGCTTTCCGGATAGCTCTGGCGATGCGGAACCGACGACAACGTACCATCCGGGCGAAAGACCCAGGCGTGATAGGGACAGCTGAACAGCCGGCTCGTGCCGTGATCGACCATGCACAGCCGCGCGCCGCGATGCGGACAACGATTGATCAGGACATTGATCTGGCCATCTTCGCTGCGTGTGACCAGGACTTCATGGGGTCCAAGCCGCGTGCGCACGAAATCGCCAGATTTTTTGATCTGGCTTTCATGCGCGACATAGATCCACAGACGCCCGAAAATACGGTCCTGCTCGAGTTGAAACACGGCGGGATCGGCATAGGCGCGCCGATGAACATGATCGGGGCGAACAAGGTCGCGAATTTCGTCCGCCGTTGGCAGATCACTCACATGAGGTTCGGTCATAGGCGCCTCAGCTCCAGTATCAGTGCAAAAGATCGGCGAAAATCGCCTTGAAGGGCCGACAGGTTTCGAGGCCCGCGCCCGGCACATCCGGTAAAGTGGCGATGCCGTCGTGCAACGGCAGATCTGCGGTCAGGCTGCCAAACAGACTCTCCTGGTCCATGGCCACTTCGGCCAGGCCGAGGCCCAAGCCAGCGACGCAATGGGCGGCAAGCAGATGCCCGGCATGGGGCGCGCAGCGATCGCGCCGCCAACCGTGGACGGCGAGATCGTCAAGAATGCGCAGATATTCGACGATCCCATAGCTCAGCGAGATATCGAACTGCAGCATGTCGCGATCGGGGCGTAGGCCACCGTGGCGGAGTAGATTGCGGGCATCATCGCGCGAGAACAAATTCTCACCCGTGGCCAGAGGCAGCGGCGAGACAGCGGCGACCTCGCGATGCAATTCATAATCGAGCGGGTGAACCGGCTCCTCGATCCAGGCCAACCCGAGCGGCGCCAGCGCTTGCAGATAGCCGATCGTCTTGGCCCGATCGAAGGTGCCGTTGCCATCGACCGCCAAAGTCATGCCCGCTCCCAGGAGCGCATGGACTGCTTCGACCCGCGCCACGTCCTCGTCGAGACCGACACCGCCAATCTTGATCTTGAAACGGCGATGGCCCTCGCCGATGGCGCGACGAATATCCTCGCTCAGCAGTTTCACGTCATCGACATCGCGATAGTGGCCGCCGCTGGCATAAACCGCCATATGTCCATCTGCCGTCTGGCCGGATGTTGCCGCCAGCGTGCTCCAGAGCGGTTCGCCAGCCAGTTTGGCTTTGATATCCCAGAGCGCCGCGTCGATCAGGCCGACAGCGCCGCAGCGCTCGCCATGGCCGCCCGCCTTCTCATCCGCCATCACGATCGTCCAGGCACGGCGCGGATCAATGCCGCCGCTGCCATCCGTGTAGGAATCTGGCGACGCTGCCAGGAGCCGCGGCATGAAGCGCTCGCGCAACAGGCCACCGTGCCCATAGCGACCAATGGAATCGAAGGCGAGACCGACAACGGGACGGCCATCGCGGACAGCGTCCGTATGCACAGCGATCGCGCTCGCCGTCATACCGCCGAAGCCGATGCTGGAATTGCGGCTGGCCGATCCTAGCGCGATCGTTTTTTCCCTGATGGCCAGAATGCGCATCAAACGTCCTTTGCCTGCCGCCAATCATGCGCAGACACATCGAAGACGATTCCGTTGATGTCCTTGAATTTCTTTTCAGCATCGACGCCGGGATAGCTCGGCAGTTGCATGAAGAACTCGCCACCGAGCTGTTTGACCTTCTCAGCCGTCTCTTCCTCATTCTCGACGACGAAGCCGAAATGATGCAGGCCCGCCCAGTCCGGGCCGCCTTTACCGCCGATGGTGCCTTCGGGGAAGTGCAGCAGGGTGAGGTTCATCACGCCGTCCGAGAGCGAGATGGCATTGCCGATCGGACTGTCGACCTGGCTGACCCGCTGCAGCTCAAAAGCGCCCTCATAGAAAGCGGCCGCCTTCTCGAGATCGGGAACCTGAATGGCAATATGTCTGATTTTGGCCATGACATTCTCCGTTGTGCCCACGCGATGAGGCCGGAAACCAAAGCAAGCGGCTCGGCAGCGGCTCTATACTTCACATAAAATAGAATCTTCTTCGGTTTTGAAAGCGAAAAATTCAGGCAGATGGAATCGATTGTCGACGCCCGCACATCAGGGCACGTAACCACCCATTCGGACTTAGCCAAAGAAATGCCTGCACCACAGCTATTACTTGGCAGCACAAAAAGGCGACACATATCGCAGAACGACAGCATTGCGGCACCGCGAAAGAAACGACACGATTTAGCCAGCTGCGCTGCAATGCAGCATATACTGCCAGAATAATAATCGGTTTTGATGAAAAAAGGATCTTGACTGCATTAAAATACAGAAACATTGTTTATTACCGTAATTCTTCAAAACCGAAGGAGATTTTGTTATGCGTGTGCAGCCCTGCCCGGCCTCCACTCCCCTTCGGTCTCTTGCCTCAGCGCTTGCAGGCACAGCACTTGGATGTCTGTTCGCCCTGAGCGGCGCATCGGCTGCGGAAGTCACGCTCAAAGCTGCTGTCTTCGTTCCTCCCTCCACCACCTACGGCATTCCGTTCAAGCGCTTCGTCGATCACGTCAACGAAACCGGCAAAGGCGTTCTGCAGATCCGCATTGTCGGCGGGCCGGAAGCGGTTCCCGCCGATGGCCAGGCACAGGCGGTCAGAACCGGCGTGCTCGACATCGCCTCCATTCCGCCGACCTATTACAAGAGCGTCATGGTGGAGGGCGACGCACAGATCCTCACCGACATGACGCTAGCCGAGCAGCGCAAGTCGGGCGCTTACGCAGCCCTCAACAAAATCGCCGTCGAGCGGATGGATTCGCTTTACCTCACCACCTACGGCGTCGGCGTGCCATTCCACCTCTATATCACCAAGGAGATGCCGGTCGGCGGCATCAACGACATCAAGGGCCTGCGCTTTCGCGGCCAGCCAAACTACAATGCCATCTTCAAGCACTACGGCATCGCCGGCGTGAACATCGCCGCGCCGGAAGTCTACACCGCACTCGAGCGCGGCACGGTGCAGGGCTATGGCTGGCCGCTGTGGGGCATCGAGGATTTTGGCTGGGAAAAGCTGACCAAAGTGCGCGTCGATCCCGGCTTCTATAATGTGATCGTCAATATCCTGATGAACAAAAAGAAATACGATTCGCTCGATGCCGCCCAGCGCAAGGTCGTCGACGATGCCGTCGTCTGGTTCGAGCAGGACAACGACAAATATACCACCGATACGACCAAAGCGACGCTCGCGGCACAGACCAAAGCCGGCATCAAATCCGTCGATTTCGGGCCGGAGTTCAAAAAGACAGCGGTCGATCTCTACTGGGACGATCTGAAGAAGCTCAGCCCGGACGCCATCACCAAGCTGCAGCCGCTGCTCACCAAAAAATAGCCCTCTAAATATCTCTCTCGCGAGGCCGCCGCATGCGGGTACTCTTTTGGCTTAACGGCTGGCTGGTGCGCATTTTGTGCATCCTAGCCGTGGCCGCCATCGCGGCGATGACACTTGGCATCAGTGCCGAAGTCATCCTCAGGATGTTCGGCTTCCCCTCCATCGTCGGCTTGATCGAGCTGACCGAATACGGGCTCTTCATTTCCACCTTCTTCGCCGCGCCGCATCTGCTGCGCACGAACGAACACATCCGCGTCGATATCGTTATGTCGCGGATCGAACCCGCGACGGCGCGAACGCTTGAATTCTTTGCGTTGGGCTGCGTGATCGCGGTTTCGATCGTCACCGGCGCGATCGCCACGGCCATCATGATCTCCAATGCCCAATTGGGCACGCTGATCTTCAAGGATCTGATTTTCCCGCAATGGTGGCTCGATTGGATCATTCCGCTCACCTCGCTCGCCCTGGCGGTGCAGGCGCTTGAGCTGATGGTCATGTTGAAAACATCCACGCTGGCCGTGAGCACCGAGGCTTCCGAACATATTCCGGGCCTCCGAGCGGAGGAAATGCCGTGAGCTGGGGATCCATCCTATCGCTGATGTTCGCGTCGAAAGTCGGCCTTCTCCTCACGGCGCTGCCCGTCGCTTTCGTCTTCTTCATCATCAATATCGTCGGTTCCTATCTGATCTTCGGCGGCTTTCCCGGCCTCGAACAGATGGTGCGCAACGAACAGCTTTCCGTCGCACAATTCTCGCTGGTGCCGATCCCGCTGTTCGTGCTGATGGGCGAGGTGCTCTTCCACACCGGCCTGGCGATGAAATCGATCGACGCCGTCGATGCGGTCATCCGGCGCGTGCCGGGCCGCCTGGCTGTGGTCACCCTGGTGGCGGGCACGATCTTCTCCGCCATTTCGGGCTCGACCATCGCCACCACCGCCATGCTCGGCTCCCTGCTGCTGCCGCAGATGCTGAAACGCAATTACGAACCGAAGACGGCGATGGGGCCGATCCTGGCGATCGGCGGTGTCGACATCCTCATCCCGCCCTCAGGTCTCGCCGTTCTGCTCGGCAGTCTCGCCGGCATTTCGATCACCGGCCTGCTCGTCGGCGGCATCGTGCCGGGGCTCATTCTGGCCGCGCTCTTCATCGGCTATGTGATCCTGCGCTGCTGGCTCAATCCCGACCTCGCGCCAACCTATGAAGACAGCGGACCGCCGGTCGCCCATCCCTGGCTCAACCTCGCCGTCACCGTGATCCCGCTGATCGGCATCTTCGCGCTCGTCGTCGTCAGCATGATCGGCGGCTGGGCGACGCCGACGGAAGCGAGCGCCCTGGGCGCTTTGGCCACCGTCCTCGTCGCCCTCCTCTATCGGCAACTGACTTGGGAGAGCTTGCAGAAGTCGCTGATGGGCACGGCCTCGATCTCCGGCGCCCTGCTGTTCATCATCGTCGGCGCCACCACCTTCGCCCAACTCCTCAGCTTCTCGGGCGCAACGGCCGGCCTCGTGGCTGTGATCGAAAGCTCGAACCTGCCGCAGACCGTCATCCTCATCGGCATGCTGACGATCTTGCTGGTTCTCGGCTTCTTCATCGATCAGACCAGCATCATGATGATCACCTTGCCGTTCTACATGCCGATCCTGCGCGCCATGGGCGTCGATCTGGTGTGGTTCGGCATTCTTTACCTGCTCTGCATGCAGATCGGACTGCTGACGCCGCCTTTCGGCCTGCTGCTCTTCGTCCTCAAAGGCGTCGCGCCTCCTGGCATTGGCGTCGGTCTCATCTACCGCGCTGCCATTCCCTATGTCTGGCTGACGATCCTGATGATGGTGCTGATCTTCGTTTTCCCGCCCATCGTCACGAGCTTCGTGGCCAACCCATGAAAGCTCCGGCCTTCGCCTACCGAAGACCGGAGCAGCTGGAAGACGCGCTGTCGCTGCTGGCCGATGATGGCACCCAGGTTCTCGCCGGTGGGCAGAGCCTGATCGCGTCATTGAATATGCGCCTGTCCACGCCAACGCTTCTTGTCGACATCAACCGGATTGCGGTGCTGCGCGGCATCGAGGAACGGCCGGACGGCATTCGCATCGGCGCCTTGGTGCGACATGCAGACGTGCTGACCTCGGAGCTGATCGCTCGGCGCGTCCCGCTTCTGGCGATGGCCCTGCCCCATGTGGCGCATATGGCCGTGCGCAATCGCGGCACCACCTGCGGCAGCCTGGCGCTGGCTGATCCTTCGGCGGAAATGCCGGCCCTGGCTGTGACACTCAACGCCAACATTGTTCTTGCGAGCCGCACCGCCCAGCGCATCGTCGCGGCCCGCGATTTCTTTCAGGGTCTCTATCAGACCGGCCGCGAAGACGACGAGATGATCACCGAAGTGATCTTTCCTTGCGCCTCGGATGACGAAATATTCGGCTTTGCCGAACTCGCCCGGCGGCACGGTGACTTTGCCACGGTCGGCGCCGTCATCCGGGCACGCCGCTCCAACCGCGCCTTGGAAGCCTTCGATGTGACGATCTTTGGCTCCGAACCAACGCCGCTACTCAGCCAGACCGCGGCTTCATTGCGCATCACTGTCGAGACGACGAACAACATGCTGGCAGACATCGCCGAGGCGATCGCAGCCGATATGGAGCCGATGGAAAACCACCAGGGACGCGCCGACACCAAGCGCAGGCAGACCGCCGTCCTTCTACGACGGACCCTGAAGGATATGCAGGCGCGCGCCTTTCACGTGGAGGCGCGACTGTCATGACCGACATGCACACCATCACCTTCACGCTCAATGGCCGGTCCATAACAGCTGAGGTCGACGCTCGCCTGCATCTCGCTGATTTTCTGCGCCACACGCTGCGGTTGACCGGCACCCATATCGGCTGCGAGCACGGTGTCTGCGGCGCCTGTAATGTGTTGATCGATGGCCTCTCGACGCGCAGCTGCCTGACACTCGCGGTGCAGGCCGATGGCGCTCAGATCGAAACCATCGAAGGTCTGACCGCAAGCGGTAAAATCGCCGATCTGCAGGAGGCCTTCGCCGCCCGCAACGCGTTGCAATGCGGCTATTGCACGCCAGGCGTTCTAGCGACCGCAGCCGAACTGCTGAACCACGGCACACCGACGCGCGGTGAGATCCGCGACGCCCTCTCGGGCAATTACTGCCGCTGCACCGGCTACCACGCCATCGTTGACGCCATCGAAAGCGTCGCCGAGAAGCGTCGCGGTCAGACGTCATGACGGCGCCCGTGCAAACAGGGACGTCCGTGCCCCGGCGCGCCGCAACGCGGCTCGTCTCCGGCAAAGGCCGCTATACGGACGATATTAATGTAGCCGGCCTGCTGCATGTCGCCTTTGTTCGCAGCCCCTATCCGCATGCGCGCATTGTCAACACCGAGGTGAACACGGCCAAAGCCATGACCGGCGTTGTCGCCGTCTTGACCGCTGATGACCTCGCCCCGATCTGCCTGCCCTGGCAGACGCGGCTGGCGCTTCTGCCAGGCCATCTCTCGCCACCACAAATGCCTTTAGCGCTGGGCGAAACCTGCTGGCAGGGCGAGGCGATCGTCGCCGTGGTCGCGACATCACGCGCAATCGCCGAAGATGCGGCCGAATGCGTCGAAATCGAATGGGCGGAACTGCCTGCGGTCGCCGATATGCAGGTAGCGGCTCTCCCCGGTGCGGCCCTGGTCAACAGCGCCATGGCGACCAATCTCGGGCTCGATCATGCCGTCGCGACCGGCGATCCGGACGCGGCCCTGCGCGACGCAGCCGTCGTGGTGGAGCACAGCTTCAGCTTCGACCGGCAAACTGGCGTCACGCTTGAGCCGCGCACGATCGTTGCGGAATTCGAACCACGCCTGCGCCAACTGACCGTGCACCATTCGCACCAGGTGCCGCACCAGATGCGCGACATCTTCGCCGCGCAACTCAAGCTGCCGCTTTCCCATGTCCGCGTCGTCACGCCCGATGTCGGTGGCGCCTTCGGCATGAAACTCTCCGCCTATCCCGACGAGATGGCCGTCGCCGCCATTGCCGTTCTGCTTGAGCAACCGGTGAAATTTTGCGCCGACCGTCTCGAATCCTTTGTCAGCGACAATCACGCCCGCGAAGCCAAAGTGCAGGGCCGCATGGCGGTCGATGCCAATGGCAAGCTGATGGCGATGGATATCTCGGTCGTCTCAGGCTTCGGCGCTTATTCCGCTTATCCGCGCGGTAGCGTCGGTGAAGGCCTGCAGGCCGTGCATATGGCCGCAGCGTCCTACAGCATGGCGCATTTGCGCGGGCGTGTACGCGGCTATTTCCAGAACAAAGCCCCAAGCGGCGTGCTGCGCGGCGTCGGCCAGCCCATCGCCACCACGGTAACCGAGCAATTGCTCGATCTGGCCGCCCGTCAACTTAATCTCGATCCCGCCGAAATCCGCCGGCGCAACTATGTCGATGCTACCACCGCGACCGCACGCTCGGCCGGTGGCATCGTGCTGGCCGAATTGTCTCTCCAACGCTGTCATGATCGTCTGATGCAACTCATGGATTATGACGCCCTGCGCCAACAGCAACGGGCGCTGCGCGATCAGGGCATCTATCGTGGCATTGGCCTGGCTGCCTTCATGGAGCAAACTGCGGTCGGCCCGGCGCTCTATGGGGCGCAGAACGTGCGCGCCTCGGCACAGGAAGCCTGCCGACTGACCTTGGAGCCCGACGGCGGCATTCGCTGCGCCACGAGCATCACCGATCAGGGCCAGGGCACCGGCACCGCCTTGGCGCAAATCATCGCCGACACGCTGGGCGTCGATATCGACACGGTGGAAGTCGCGACCGGCGACACGCAATTGACGCCCTTCGGCGGCGGCGCCTGGGCTTCGCGCGGCACCGCCTTGGGCGGTGAAGCCGCCTTGCGGGCCGCTCGGCGGCTGCAAGAAAGCATCCTGACGATTGCCGGCGCGCTCCTTCAGGCGGATGCCGCCGTGCTGAAACTCGAAGGCGGCCAGATCTATAACGCTGCCGGGCTGGCGCAGATGACCCTCGCCGATGTCGCGACAACGGCCTGTTTCAAGGCACATCTATTGTCGCTGACGGAATTGCCGCCGCTCGAAATCACCGAAAGCTTCGCCCCGCGCGATCTGCCCTATGTCGCCGCCAATGGTATTCAGGCCGCCCATGTCGAGATCGATGTCGAACTCGGCACGATCCGCGTTCTCGATTTCTGGGTTGTCGATGACTGCGGGCGCGTCATCAATCCGCTGCTGGTCGACGAACAGATCCGCGGCGGCGTGGTGCAAGGCATCGGCGCTGCGCTCTACGAGCAGTGCATTTATAGCGCCGACGCGCAGCTGGAGAACGGCAGCCTGGTCGACTACTTGGTGCCGATGGCCAGCGAAATGCCGGATATCCACGTCGCCCATGTGCAGACGCCGACGAGCGCCACAACCTTGGGCGCACGCGGCGTCGGCGAGGCCGGCACTGTTGGCGCCGGCGCCGCCATCTGGACCGCCGTCAACGATGCCCTCGCGCCCTTCGGCGCCGTCCTCTCGCAGCAGCCCTTTACGCCGGAACGCGTGCTCGATGGGCTCGCGGCGGCGCGCGGCAAAGGCTAGCGCCGCCGACTTGCTACTCACGCACCGACGGCAACGCGAATATCGTTCTGCTGGCCAACCTCAACATAGCGCGCGCCGAAGTTGCTGAAGCGACCACTGGTCACCGTCACGATGTCGGTCAACGGCATGGCTTCGGCGTCGCTCTTGGGCCGCGACACAAACAGTTCCGCCTGGAAAAGGCCGTCGGCCTCGAAGCCAGACGTGTCGATGCCCCGGCTCCGCAGAGTATACAGGCTCCGCTCGAATTCCTGTTCATCGCGGAAGCGGCGTTGAACGAACGTCGATCCCGCCAGCTTCTCCGTCACCATGCCTCGCTCCGCAAAAGCATCGGCGAAGGCGTCATAGGGAAACATGCGCAAGACAAAGGAGATGATCCACGGCGAGGTGTCGACTGCGCCAAGAAGCTGTTCATAGGTTTTATCGGTCACGTAGCCGATCGCGCCGGTTGAAAGCAGCACATTGGCCGACGCAACGATTGCCGCCTCTTTGGCTGACAAAGGATTGCTTTCCAGATCCGCCGCTATGCCATCGGCATGAAGTCCAACCGCATTGGCATAGCGAATGGCAGATTCCGAAATATCAACGCCGATGAAACGGCCAAGGCCAATGTCAGGCCAGCTCGCATAGAAGTTTCTATCGAGCCGGATCATCTCGTCGACATCGAGTTCCATGATCTCGCGACGCGCATAGCGCTGACGCAAATTGGCGAAGTTGACGGGGAAGCGATGGATGGCGGCGTTAATCCCGTAGGAGCAACCAATGTCGAGAATCGTGTTGGCTTCGCCATGATATCGCGCGCGGGCATCGAGCAATTGCCTGATCACCGGTTCAGCAACATCGGGGATCATGTAGTCGAGAGCACCAAGCACCGAAAAATAGGACCTAGGATCACTCTGCGCATAAATATCGTCGAATACGGCCTTGCTTTGATTAATTCTGGCGAGTGTTTCAGACAATATTTATGCTCCTTTAACTGACGCTTATGCGGCAGTGATCGTCTCCAAGTTCGTCGTGTGGTGATTGGTCCTAACCGATGCCTGGAGATGTTTCAACCTCGCAACGCATACGTTTGATTATCAGACGCTTGTGAGTTCCAAGATTGAACACGCACATTGTTGAGTGAGCTGAAGCGCATCCCACACATGCCCACTCAACAATAAGCGCTTCAATCCCACAGGCATTCACGTCTGAAAAAATAAGAAGATATATGAACTTTATTTGCCTCTCTGCGTTGCGCCTGCACAATCATCTGCCTGAGCAGATTTTCGCGGAAACCAAGACACATAGAGCGCTCAATGTCTGACCGGACGATCTTGTATCTAACGATCGCCTTGCTTCTGGTCATCGTCTTCACAGCGATGCTGATTTCAGAAACGACTGAAAGTCCTATCGCTCCGGCCAAGGCTCCCCACGATCCGATTGCCGCGCCACACTAGCGACGTGGAAGCTTCTCTCCATAACAGATTCCGAAAGCGCCGGTGTCATCTCCGACAGCCGCGCAGTGGCTGAACGGGGATGACAACGGAGAATTTTAACGCGCCGCTAGCGTCTTCCCGCCTGATGCCTGCCGCGCATCGCGCTTGATCTTCGCCCATGGATTGAGATCGGGCTCGGCAATCTTGGTCAAAGTGTTGCGGTCGTGATGCAGGAAGGGCGCGTCACGGCCTTTCACCTGCAAGGTGGTGTCTAAGATATAGCTCCATGAGCCATCGCTATTGAAATCGACTTCGATGCGATAGGAGTCGGTGCGAAAGGCGAGCTCAAGAAATGTCGTTGAGCAGATGCCATATTCGGTCTGCCCGCGCTCCGCTTTCAAAATCAATTTGCTGTCGTCTGGTTTGGCCTGCCCCGCGGCGATGGCCACCTGCCCGCGCGGGATCGCCACGGTTTGCAAAATCAGGCCCGTAGCCGGCTCCCACAGCCAATAGCCGACCTGATCGTGGAAGGTGATCTCTTCTTCCTTCGTATTGATGTGCACGTGATAACGCAGACCATAGAAAAGTTGCGGGCCGTTTGTCTGCGGATCGATCGGCTGCATCTCGATGCGCTCATAATAGGCCTTGCGTTCCGGACCCTCGGCCTTGGGATTCACATCGACGCCACGGTGCCCTTCCCAAATACCCGCCAGCCGGCGCAATGGCCCCAAATGAGCCAGCGTGTCGGAATCAGGATCTGGCTCGGTAAAAATATCGGCCGGAACGTCCATGCAATTGCCCTCTTTCGTGTCGCCTCAGACATCCGCATCTTCCCAATCCCGCTGTCAGGATCAAGACATAAAGATACGGCAGACGACACATTGGCCCGAGCCGGCCACCCACCTGCGTTCTTTCTGAAAGCTTGCGAAGCGGAAGAGCCCCATCAGCCCAAGACATTCGCCAGGCGATATTTAATACCTGGTGAAACCCACCGTTGTACCAGGCAACATTGATAGGGATCTTTGATAATGAAAGTCCGCCAATATGAGGATCTCGATTGATCTGACGGACTTCAACTATGACGGCCAAATATTTTAGAAATTTTCAGCACGCCATCGATGGCAATGTCGCTCTGACAGTTGCTTTTGCGGCTCTTCCAATGATGATCTTCGTGGGGTCCGCTATTGATTATAGCCGCGACCTCTGGGTGAAAACGGACTTGCAGGCAGCGGTCGATACGGCTGCCCTCAACACCGCCCGCCAGTCGCCCGGCCTGACAACCGCTCAGATGCTCGCCCTGGCGCAGAGTTCGGTCGCCGCCGCCTTCACCACCAAAGGCGTCGGCGCGCCCATCACGACCTTAACCTACACGCCGGCAAGTTCCATCAATGCAACCATCAAGATCACGGCCTCCGCGGTGGTGCCGACGACGTTCATGAATTTGGTCGGTATTACCTCGACCACTGTGTCGGCAAGCTCGACATCCACCTGGGGCAACACCAAACTTCGCGTGGCGCTCGCGCTCGACAATACCGGCTCGATGGCCTCGTCCGGCAAGATGACGGCCTTGAAAACGGCCACCAACAGTTTGCTGACGTCGTTGAAAAACGCCGCGGTTAACGACGGCGACGTTTATGTGTCGATCATCCCTTTCGCCAAGGTCGTCAACGTCGGCACGTCGAATGCGACGCAGTCTTGGCTTTCTTGGAGCTATTTCGACACGACTTATCAGACCTGCAACAGCAGCGGAAAAAACTGCAAGCCGATGAGCCACACACTCTGGGACGGCTCTATCGCCGATCGTGATCAAAGCTACGACCTCTTGAACACGACACCCAGCGTTGGTTCGACCCTTTTCCCGGCCGGGGAAGCGGCCTCCAACGACCCGACCCCGACAAGTCTGATTGGCCTGACCTATGATTGGACCGCGCTGAGCAACGAGGTCGCGGCCATGACACCGGTTGGAGGCACCAATCAAGCCGTCGGTCTTGCCTGGGCCTGGCAATCGCTCACACCAGGCGCACCGCTCAACGCACCGGCGAAGGATCCGCAATCAAGCTATTCGGATGTCATCATCATTCTCAGCGACGGCATCAACACCGAGGATCGCTGGTACGGCGATGGAACGACCTATTCGGCTCAAGTCGACGCGCGCCAGAAACTTCTCTGCGATAATATCAAGCAGGCCGGCGTGACCATCTATGCGGTGCAGGTCAACACGGACAATTCGCCAACGGCGGCAGCCTTGCAATATTGCGCCAGCGATCCCTCGAAATTCGTGATGCTCACCTCGGCCAGCCAGATCATCACGACCTTCGCTTCGATTGGTGCCTCGCTCTCACAACTGCATTTGTCGCATTAGCAACCGGTCAACGAGCGGCACGGACGCAGCGGCGCCCAAGGACGTCCCAGCAGATCTGATGAGGTTGATGTTCGACAAGCGGCCAGATGAAATCATAAATCATTGATTTCAATGGCGCTCCCTAGGGGAATCGAACCCCTGTTTCAGCCTTGAGAGGGCCGCGTCCTAACCGCTAGACGAAGGGAGCGGGGTGCGGTGAGACCGCGACCAAGATCGGCTCTATAGAACATATTCGCCGGCGGGCAAATAGTTTTGGCGACGATTTACAACGCTTTGGCGAGGCGCCTGCCAGCGAAGCTCGTCATCCTGGACGGCCAACGGCCTGAAGGGCACGGATACGCTCGGCGACGCTGGGCAGCGGGTCCGCCCCCTCACCCAATTCGGCTGTGCCGTTTTTGTCTTCAGCCTGCGCTTGCGCGGCCTGCACCTGAGCGGCCTGCTGGGCCTCCAGCGTGCTGGCGATCCGTGTCACCTCGGCCCCGATCTCGGCGATCGTCTGGCGCAGCAATGCCTCGCCATCGGTGGCCACCGCGACGCTCGCTGGCATAATCGCGGCTACCGCAGGCGCTTGCGCCGTCTGGCGCAAGGCCGCCAGCTCCTGCCGCATGGTCCGATTGTCCTTGCGCAGGGTATCGATGGCGCCTTGCAAAGCATCGCGTTCGGCGCGCGCCGCTTGCAAGCGCTCGGAGGCCAGGCGTTCGACTTCCTTCGTACCGCGGCCATGGGCATCGGCGGCCTGACGCAGCGCGCTTTCCCGCGCGTTCAAAGCGTCAATGGTCTCCTGCTGCTCGGCAAGCTGAGCCACCAGACGCGATCGGGCACGCTGGCCGGCGCGATCCTGATTCTCCATAGCCTCCAGGCGCGCGATGGCTTCATCCAACCCGGATTGCATGATGTTGCGCTTGGCATGGGCTGCCGACGCATCGAAACGGGCGGCTTCGCGTTCACGCGTCAACAATTCGGCGGCGGCGATCTTGTCCGTCAGTTGCAGCTGACTCGCCGACAAATGGCGCCGGGCGTCTTCCAATTCCATTTCCAGGCCAGAGACCCGGGTGTCGAGGGCGCCAAGGCTGGCGCGCTGTTCATTGGCGATCTGTTCGAGCGTCGCGTGTCGGCTCTCCAGATCACCGAGCGCCGCGCCACGGCGATCGGCGAGCCCGGTCACGTCGAACACTTCCTTGCTCAGCGCACCCAATTCGCCCTGAGCTTCCTGCAACAGCCGGTCCGATGTCGCCAGTTCCGCCCGCAGCCCGTCGATATCCTGGCGCGCGGCGAGCAGTTTGGCCTCGAGATCGACGATCGTCGTCCCCTGCCGGCCCATCTGCGCCTGTTGCACGGCCGAAACCTCGGACAAATGCTCGTTCTTCTGTTCGATTCGCCGGGTGGCGGTGGCGAACTCAGCCCGTAACTGATCGCGTTCGGCGACGATTTCCGTCATCGACAACGGCATTTGCATTTCCAGCCGTCGGGTCGAAAGCCGTAGTGCCCGCCGCCAGAAAGCCGGCAGGAACAACAGCGTCAGGAGCCCCGCGAACAGGAAGCCCAACGCGAATATCATGATCTGTTCGATCAAGGGGGTTACACGCCCGTTGCAATGCCCGGACCATGCCACGCATGACCGGGCAAATCAAAGATTTACCAGCAAATCCCCATTCCCAGATCAGCTCTCAGAGGGCATGGCCTTGGTCCACTTTCGAGCCATTTTCTCTGTCGTCAGAAAGGGTTCCAGGTCGATTGGTCGGTGAATTTCAAATAGCCGAGATTGACCCCGAGACGAGCCCCGACGCCGGTGCGAATCGGCGCCACGACCACCCCGTCGGCGACCAGCGCCGTCATGCCGAAGCCGCCGATGAAATAGGCCGACCCGTCGATGCCGCCATAGCGCCGATAGATCGCCTGGGTGCTCGGCAGGTTGTAGACCAGCATCATCGTGCGGGCGCCCTCGGCGCCGGCGTCGAAGCCGACCGACGGGCCCTGCCAGTAAATCTTCCGGTCGCCCGCGTTGCGGGTGTACATATTGCCTTCGCCATAGCGGGCGCCGGCGACAAAGGCGCCGCTGGCTTCCTGCCCCAGCACATAGGCATTGGGCTGGCCCCAGCGCCGGGTCGCTTCCTCGACCACTGAAGCCAGACCCCGCGAAATCGTGCCAAAGAATTGATGACCACTCTCAAGCAGCTCATGCGGCGCGAACTGCTGCGGACGCTCCTGCGCGAGAGCCGCTAAAGGGCTCAGCCCAACGGCTGACCCTGCGGCCAGACTGGTCATGAAATCCCTGCGCGAGAAATTGTTGCGCATTGTCGTCCCTCATCGTTGCCGGATATCCAGCCCCATATTTCAGGGCCGATTCCGGTGAAACTGCGGTCGAATTATGCTGCGCCCATGGCTCAGCGCGCCGTCCTGCGGCCACCCGACAGACTGCCCCACCATGGTTAACGAAGCCTTGCCATTTTACCGGGCAAACGCCGTTAAATCGCCAGGGTGAACCAATTTTGTGCGTTTCCCCCTGCGGCGGTGAAGACCGTTTCCGTTCTCGAACCAATGCGCTATAGCAGCCCGCGACCTCGGCGAACCGATCCGCACCGGCCCGCCGCAAACCGCCACGTCACAGCTCTTGGGCATCGCTCCTGGGCCATGGCGATTGGCTCCAAGGAGGATGACGTTCCCATGCGGTATATTGATTGCTTCAACCATTTCTTCCCGCAGAACCTGTGGGACAAGATGATGTCCACCCCCGGTGCGTCCGCCGATATCGGCTCGCGCATGCGCGGCATCCCGGCCATCTATGATCTCGACCGCCGCAAAGAGGTCTGCGACCTGTTCCGCAGCAAATATGACTACACCCAAGTCATTTCGCTCGGCATGCCGCCGCTCGAAGCTCTCGGCACGCCCGAGCTGGTCGAGGAATTCGCCAAGCTTGGCAACGACGGCATGGCCGATCTTTGCGCCAAGGAGCCGGATTACTTCTGCGGCTGGCTCGCCTCGCTGCCGATGAATTCGCCCAATGCCACCAAGGAACTGGAACGCGCTTTCAAGAACGGCGCCTGCGGTGTGCAGATCCATTCCAACATCAACGGCAAGCCGCTCGACGAGCCGGAATTCCGCTCGATCTTCGAAGTCGCCGAGAAGCACGACAAGATGGTGTTCATCCATCCCTCGCGCGGCGCTTATGATCTGGCCGACTACAAGACCGAGAAAAAATCGAAATACGAAATCTGGTGGACCTTCGGCTGGCCCTACGAAACCTCCGTCGCCATGGCGCGCCTGGTGTTCGGCGGCGTGATGGATGACTTCCCCAAGCTGAAAGTTCTGGCCCATCATCTGGGCGCCATGGTGCCCTATTTCGAAGGCCGCGTCGGCCCGGGCTGGGATCAGCTTGGCAACCGCACCACCGACGAAGACTACAAGACCCTGCTGAAGAACATGAAGCGTCGCCCGCTCGACTACTTCAAGGACTTCTACGCCGACACCGCCGTGTTCGGCTCGAAGGCGGCCACCGATTGCGGCCTCGCCTTCTATGGTCCCGACCGCGCCATGTTCGCTTCCGACTGCCCGTTCGATCCGGAAAAAGGCCCTGGCTATATCCGCGAGACGATCGCCATCATGGAAGAGCTCAACATGAGCCAGGCCGACAAAGAAAAGATCTGCTTCAAGAACGCGCAGACTCATCTCGGCATCAAGTAATCCGATCCATTCACTCCGCATTGATCAACGCCCGGCCAAAAGCCGGGCGTTTTTTATTGCGGGTTGCACCACGCAGTTTTCGCAGGCACTTTCGTGGGAAGGGCATGGGACTGGGAGGGAACAATGCTCAAGCATACGCGTATCGCATCGATCGCCGCGACATTCGCCTTGGCGCTGACGGCCACAACATCGGCATCGGCGCAGCAGTTGAAGTTCATCGTCGGCACGGCCGCTGGCGGCGCCATCGACGCCTATGTGCGCGTCATCGCCGAACACATGGCCAAGACTCTCGGCAAGACCTATATCGTCGAAAGTCGTACCGGTAATTCCAGCAATCTCGCTGCGCAATATGTGGTCAATGCACCGGCCGACGGCACGACGATCATGATCGGCACGCAGGCGCTGATGGAAATCAATCCGCATGTCTTCGATCATCCGCGCTGGGCGCAATCGGACTATCTGCCGCTCATCAAGGGCGTCGAAGCGCCGCTGGTTTTCGTCACGCACCCGAGCGTGCCGGCCAAGTCCTTCCAGGAATTCCTCGATTGGGCGAAGAGCAAGAGTGGATCGCTGAGCTATGCCTCCTACAGTCCTGGCACGCCTTCGCATTTTCTCGGCGCACAGCTGAACGAACGCTTCAATCTCAATCTCGCCCATGTGCCTTATCGCGGCTCGGCGCCGCAGACCATCGACATTCTCGCCGGCCACGCGCTGTTTGGCTTCACGCAGACGCAATCGGCGGTACCGAACGTTGAAACGGGCAAAATGAAAGCTCTTGCCGTCACCGGCGAGAAACGCTTTCCGCAACTGCCTGACACACCGACTTTCGCCGAACTCGGCTATCCCGAGTTCAACACCAGCATCTGGTTTGGCCTTCTGATCCGCAAGGATACGCCACCGGCCCTCGCCGAGCCTCTTCTGCAGGCCGCCATCGCTGCCCATGCCGATCCCGACATCCGCAAGCTGCTCGAGGCCCAGGGCTTCGTGGTGTCCGGCCAGACCACGGAGACTTTCGCCAAAGCCATCGCGCAAGGCAGCGAACGCTGGGCCAAATTGGTGCGTTCCACGGGATTCAAAGCCGGCGATTGACGACGCGAAACAAGACAAAACCGGCTCCACAGGACAATAGGCTGCTGTTGCGGGCCACTCTTGTGGATAACGCGCCGGGGATAGTGTGGATTATCCCCAGTCGGACGTTGACGCCCAACCTGTGGGGCGGCAACGTCATCGGCCAAAGGTGCTGAGGCGCCGCACATTTCCAATTCAGAGCAGGTCATGGACGACACTTCCGCCGTCAACGGTTCGCATCTTCGTTCCTTCATCGAGCGCATCGAGCGCCTCGAAGAGGAGAAACGGACGATTTCCGACGATATCAAAGAAGTTTACGCCGAAGCCAAGGGGACCGGCTTCGACATCAAGATCATCCGTAAGGTGGTCTCCCTGCGTCGGCAGGAAGTCAACAAGCGCAAGGAAGAGGCCGAGATTCTCGATCTCTATCTCGCTGCGCTCGGCATGGTTGAATAATTCTGGTTGAGTAATTCTGATCGAAGAATTCAGGCTGGCTGACGGGCGTGCTATTGCGCCCGGCGGGCCACCATGCCCAGCACAGCATTGCAGGCGCCGGCAATCAGGAAAACGATGATCAGCAGCGCATAGAGCGTCGGAATATCGAAGCGCTGGTAGATCGTGTTGACCATATAGCCCAGTCCCTGATTGGACAGCTTCGTCTCTGCTAACAGCACCGTGATCAACGCATTGCCGAGACCGAGGCGGATGCCGGTGAGGACCGGGATGCGCATCGCCGGCAGATAAATTTTCGTCGCCATTTGCCAGGGCGTCGCGCGGAATGAGCGGCCGACACGGATAATCACCTTGTCGATCTGGCGCATGCCCGCTGCCGTCGAGAGCGCCACGGCGAAAAAGCTCGCCAACGCACCGAGCGCCACTTTCGAAGCGAGCCCCACGCCAAACCACATGATCATGATCGGGAACAGGATGATGCGCGGCGTCGGCGAGAAATAATACAGATAGGGCTCGAAGGCGGCGCCGAGAAAACGATTGGCCCCGAGCACGATGCCGACGACAACGCCAGCGAGCGTGCCGATGCCGAGCGCCAGCGCCGCTTCAAACAACGTCACCTGCAGATTGGACCAGAACGCCGGATTGAATAGCAGCCGAACCATCGCCTGGGCGATCGACACCAGCGAGGGAATGATGTCGGCGAAGAACCAGCCCGAGCGCGACAGCAGTTCCCACACCGCAACGAAGAAGAAAATAACCGCCAGACGCACATAGAGTATGCTGCGCGTCTCGCGCCGCTCGCGCACCTTGCGCGAGACAGGCGCCGCCACGGTCATCGTGCCGGTTGCAGCCATTTTTCAATCCATTCGAGAATGATGAAGAAGACCATGCTGACGCCGATGACAAAGCCGATGCTCGCATAGGTGCCCGGCATGTCGTAGCGTTCCGCCAGATCATTGATGAGCTGGCCAAGGCCGCCGAGATTGACCAGGAATTCCACGCCGATCACGGCGATGACGCAGAAGGTCCAACCTAGGCGGATACCGGTGAAGATCGACGGGATCGCCGAGGGGAAGAGAATCTTCCAAAACATCTGCGTTTCGGTGAGGTTCAGGCTCTTGCCGACATTGATCAGCACGCGGCGTGTCTCGGAAAGCCCTTCCACGGTCTTCAGCACGATCGGCGCCAGACCATAGGCGAAGGCGATGACGATGACCGTCATCGAACCGCGGCCGAACAACACCATGAACAGCGGATAGGCGAGCACGATCGGCGCTGCCGCCAATGCGGCCACCCAATCCTCGAGCGCCCGCCGCAAAATATCGAAGCGATAGAGCAGCACGCCAAGCGGCACGCCGACGACGACGCAGGCAAAGCCCGCCGTCAACACTTCGAAGGCGGACGTGCCGGTGCGCTCAAGGACGCCCTCTTCCACGATGATCCGCTCGAAAGCGGCCAACACTTCGCTCGGCAGCGGGATGATGTAGCGATTGAGAATGCCGACGCGCAGCAGGATCTCAAAGACGAGGCCGACCGCCACGATGGTCAGAGCACCGACCGTCAGTGGAAACCAGCGCGTCGCGGTTAGCGGCGTGCGGCGCTCAGCCATGGCGACGGTCCGCCCGTGCGACCTGCTCGCTCTCCTGCATGCCGCGGCTCGCCTCTTCGCGCAGGTCGTTCCAGATATCGGCGACATGGCGGCCGAATGCATCGCTGCCGACCACGTCGGACGTGCGCGGCCGCGCCAGATCGATATCGGCGATGCGTTTCACCTTGCCGGGGCGATAGGTCATAACCACGATGCGATCAGACAATTGCACCGCTTCCGTCAGATTGTGGGTGATCAGCAAGGTCGTCTGCTTCAACTCCTGCTGGATCTGGGTGATCTTGTCGCCCAGAAGCAGACGGGTCTGCTCGTCGAGCGCAGCAAAAGGCTCGTCCATCAACAGAATGCGGGGATTGGACACCAAGGTACGCGCGATCGACACGCGCTGTTTCATGCCGCCTGAGAGCTGCGAAGGATAACGCTTCTCGAAACCATCGAGACCAACCATGCCGATGAAGTGCCGGGCACGATCATAGCGCTCGGACTTGGCGACGCCGCGCAATTCCAACGGAAAGGCGACATTGTCGATGACGCTGCGCCAGGGGAAAGTCGACTCCTCCTGGAACACCATGCCGACCGCCGGATGCGGCCCGGCAATGCGCTCGCCATCGATACGCACGTCGCCGTCATATTCGCCGAGCATGCCGCCGATAATGTTGAAGAGGGTCGATTTCCCGCAGCCAGACGGTCCGATGACCGCAACGAACTCACCCTGTTTGACGTCGAAGGAAACATGGTCGACAGCGGTGACGGCCTCTTCGGCATCGCCGAAGGTCTTGACCACATCATCGATGACCAAAACGGGCTTGTCCGCGTCATGGCTTACGCCGGGCCGCGTCGCTGTTTGCACAGAACTCATCAGACGACAGTTCCCTTCCCAGAATTATTCGTGATCTAATCTTTTTATTGGTTACAAGAATGCGCGCTGAGGTCAATAGCGCAATTGCCCTCGTCAGTTTATCACAATCTGGCGAGGGCTTCTGCGCTATCCTTATAGCGTTTTGCTGGATGGCGGAATCGGCAAACGTTACAAAGCCGCGGCAAAAATCGCGTTTCGATTGAAACGCGATTGGCTCTAGTTGGCGCGGCTCGTATCCGCTTCGGCGCGGCGACCAACGGCCGAGGCCATGTTGTCGGACGTTTCCACCTGCACCGGAATCGGCGGTCCAAACATCACCGCTTTCAGCTCATTGCGGGAGGAGGCTCGCAGCGGCGCCACGGTTGAAGCCACAAGGCCAGCAACCGGGCTTTTCGAAATGCTGGCGGGCGACAGCAACGCCGAGAAATTCGAACGGTCGAGCCGTGCGGCGGAAAGCGGAGCCGGGTGCGCATCACGCGCCGCGCGCACGCCAACCAGGCGAGCGACAACGGGGGTGCTGCGCGGCTGCGGCCGCGCCGTCGGCTTGGGCACATCGGCCTGCAGCGGCGCGAAGGCGAGAACATTGGCGGATACCGGCGTGCCCTGGGTGATGACGGCAGGCAGGCCCGGCGTCGCCGCCACTTTGCCCGAAACCGTGCCACCGATAAGGGCAGCAAGTGCGTCACGGGCCGGTTTGGCGGTGGGGAGCGGCGCCTCAGTTTTAGGCGGCTCATTTTTGGCAAGAACGATAAGACCGGCGGGACGTTGCGGCGGCAGCGGCACGGCGGCGGCGATCATCGCTTCAACCTGCGTGTCGGACGGACGACGCGGCGGCATCGGGACGTCGGCGACCTGAATCTCGGTCTGCAGATCAACCGGCGAATTCATCGACCTGCCACGCGGCGCCGGCATTGCCGCGACTGCGGCCGGTTGCGCCTCAGGCGCGGCGGCCACGGGCGCTAGCTGCGCCGGTTGCACTTGCTGCGGCACGGGCTGCGCCGTCGCCGCGAGCTGAGCGGCGGCGACCCGCGACGGGTCACGCCGCGAGGCGTCGTTGCGGAAGAAGGACGCGGCGGTGTTGTCCTCTGCGGCCGCATAGGCCGTGGTCGGCGGCGTGGCGGCTGCGGTGCGAACCGGTGCCGGCGCGCCACGGCGCGAAGCCACCTGACGCGGCGCCGGCGCCATATCCTCTTCCTCTTCACCCCAACCAAACAGGGTGGCGAAGAAGCCCTTGCTCTGGACCTGCGCCAGGCTCGGCATCGAGCCGCCACCGCGGGCCTCGATCTCGGCACGCGCCTCTTCATAGCGCGCCATCGGCTGGCCGTTGGCAGGGATGTGAACGGTCTTGCCGTCCGGGAACAGGCGGGCAAGCTGATCGTAGGTCATACGCGGCCAGGCGCGCACGGAACCAACATCGAGATGGACAAAGGGCGAATTCGCGGTCGGGTAATAGCCGACGCCGCCGCGCTGCATGCGCATGGCGGTCTCACGAATATAGGACATCGGCACGTCGTCGACGTGAATGTCCATGGCCCGACCTTGCGTGTGCTGGGAATATTCAGCCACGGCGCGCGAACGCCGGCGCAGCATGGAATTGGTCTCGGGCGAGCGGTAAGCCGACTGCACGCGGATGACGGAGCGGGAACCGGCGCCACGCTGCGCCTCCCAAATCACGTCGAACAGACGTGGATCCATGGTGATCTGTTCGTCGCGGCGCCAATCGCGCAGGAACCAGTTCAATTGCTTCAGAACGGTCGGATCGTAGCTGCCGTTGACCCGGAACGTCGCCGAGATCGTCTCGCCCGTATGGGCGTGCACCAGATTGATGGTGCGGGTGTCCCCGTTCGCGATCGCCGTCTGCGTCGAAGTTGTGGATAGCGCGGTGAGAACGAAAGCAAGCGACCCGCTGGCCGCAGCAAATTTGAGAAAACGGCGCAATGCCGTGTGGAGGCGCGGGTTCTGCAAAGCCAAACTCACCTTTTCGTCAGACCGCGACACAGGTTCCGGTCAATCACTCCGCTCACGATGATTGCCCCGGTACGCAGGGTAATACATTGTTAACGCAAGCAAATTGTTACCGAAAACCGTTAACGGCGCGTAACGGTGCGAGCACATGCCCGAGATGCCGCATGACTTTAGTCAACACACGGCCCCGTGAAAAGGCTTATCAAACATGGCAGTTTTGTGTCGAAGAACAACGATTGTGCAAATTGCCATGCTCTCAAGGGCCAGCGACGACACAGCCCTGCCTCAGTTACCCGGGGCTGCGGCATCCGCCCGCATCTGCTGCAAATGCCGCTCCCAGTGCAGCGCCTGACGGACGATGACCTCAAGATCATCGTATTGCGGCGTCCAGCCGAGAACGGCGCGGACACGATCATTGGCGGCGACGATCGCCGCCGGATCGCCGGCCCGACGACCGGAGATCGTCACCGGAAAATCGACCCCGGACACCTTTTTCACGACATCGATCACTTCCAGCACCGAGTATCCCCGCGCATAGCCGCAATTGCAGGTGATGCTGTCGCCGCCCGCCCGCAGATAGCGCAGCGCATCCATATGCGCCGCCGCCAGATCGCTCACCTGGATGTAGTCGCGCAGGCACGAGCCGTCGCGGGTCGGATAGTCTGTGCCAAAGACCTCCATGCCAGCGCGATGGCCGAGCGCCGCCTGCACCGCCACCTTGATCAGATGGGTGGCATTGGCGGTCGACTGCCCGACCCGGCCTTTCGGATCGGCGCCCGCGACGTTGAAATAACGCAGCACCGCGTAATGCAGGCCGTGCGCCTTGGCGACGTCCTCCAACATCCACTCCACCATCAATTTCGAGCGCCCGTAGGGGCTCACCGGCTTCAACGATTCGCTTTCCGTCACCGGATTGCTCTCAGGGTCGCCATAGACCGCAGCTGTCGATGAGAAGATGAAATGCGGAACCTTGGCCTCGACCGCGCATTGGATCAGGCTGCGCGCCTTGGCGGTATTGTTGAGATAATAGCCGAGCGGATCGGCCACCGATTCCGGCACCACGATCTTGGCGGCGAAATGGGCGATGGCGTTGACGTCGTAGCGGGCGAGCGTCTCCTTCACGAGGGCAGCGTCGCCGAAATCACCTGTCACGAAGGGAACGTCTGCTGGCACCGCCCAGCGGAACCCGGTCGACAGGTTGTCGAGCACGACCACTTTTTCGCCGGCATCCAGCAGTTCCAGAACCATATGGCTGCCGATATAGCCGGCGCCGCCCGTAACAAGTACGCTCATCTGTCCTCACAACATGTCGATGACACAGAAAAAACGCATCACCCGATCTTAACGGATTCGCCCCTATCAGGGTGCCATCGCTCCTGGCTATGAAATCCCTATGAATCTAAATTCATATGAATTTCAGGCCTAAGCATAGGCGTTCGTCGAATAAGGTTAAACCTACGCAGTAGATCCTCGTAGTGGGCATGGTCGCAACAATTGTTGGTAACAATTATTGGATGGATTTCTTTATGGCCAAACGTATCCGCAAAGCCGTTTTCCCCGTCGCTGGCCTGGGCACGCGCGTGCTTCCGGCAACGAAGTCCATCCCGAAGGAAATGCTCACCGTCGTCGACCGGCCGGTTCTGCAGCATTGCGTCGACGAGGCGCGCGAGGCCGGCATCGAACATTTTGTTTTCGTCACCGGCCGCAATAAGGCGGTGATCGAGGACCATTTCGACATGGCCTATGAACTCGACGACACTCTGCAGAAGCGTGGCAAGCTGAAGGAATATGACGCGCTGCGCGATGATCTGCCGGCCGCCGGCGCCACCAGCTTCACGCGCCAACAGGCGCCGCTTGGCCTTGGCCATGCTGTGTGGTGCGCCCGCGACATCATCGGCGACGAACCCTTCGCCGTGATCCTGCCCGACATGATCACCCTGCCCGGTGCCAAGAAGACGCGCTGCCTCGGCCAATGCATCGAGGCTTACGAAAAGCACGGCGGCAATATCATCGCCGTCGAGGAAGTGGCGCCGGAAGACACGCATATGTACGGCATCGTCTCCGTCGGCAAGGACTTCGGCCACACGTTCGAGATCAACGGCATGGTCGAAAAGCCGGCCAAGGGCACGGCGCCGTCCAATCTCATCATCTCCGGCCGCTATGTGCTGGAGCCGCAGATTTTCGACATCCTGGCCAACGTGGAAAAAGGCGCCGGCGGCGAAATTCAGCTCACCGACGGCATGAAGAAGCTTTCCGAAAGCCAAGGCTTCTTCGGCGTGCGCTTCGACGGCAAGACCTATGACACAGGCTCGAAGGTCGGCTTCCTCGCCGCCAACATCGCCTTCGCCATGGCGCGTGACGACATCCGCCCGGGCTTCCTCGCCGAATTGAAGAAGATCGTCGGCACGATTTAAGACACCGCATAACAAAGACGGCTGCCACCAGCGGCCGTTTTCGTCTCAGCGCTGCAAGCGCAATCCGAGCAAGAAGACATTGGCCGTATAATTGGCCCCGACCTGCGTCGACTTCAGCCGCTCGTAGGAATAGCTGCCCTTGATAACGATCGAGCGCGTCAGGCTATATTCCGCCTTCAGTCCAACAGTGTAATAATTCTCGCTCAGGCTGACGCCACGATATTGATTGTTGGTCAGCGACGCGATCATGCCGATGTTCAGATTGCGCAGCAGCGCATGGGAAACTTCGACCGACCCCATCCGGCTGATCGCGCCCGACGCACCCGGCAAGGTCGTTTCAAAGAAATTGGTGGCGGCGCGCAACGTAAACGTCGTCAACGGTGTCGCTGTCCAGATCAATGAACCATCGATGGCGGGCCCATTCAGATTGGGCAGCCGTGCGTCGTCATATTTGCGCTGCCCATAGCCACCGGAAACCTGTCCCGTCAGCGTGCGCGAAAATTCAAACGTCGAACCGAGCTTGGCCAGTAAGCCATTCGAATCGCGCGCATAGCCTGAATCATCGATCGGCTTGTCACGTTTGCGGGTGTCGACGGTGACCTCCGCGAAAGGAATAATCCCCGGCGTGACCTCGTAAGCGAGACGGCCGCGCAGACCGTAGGTATTATAGTTGTTGTCCGACAGCGGCACCCGCGTGCCGTTGTTCAGATGACCATCTTCATATTGCACACGATCGGCCAGCGCCGTCACCGAGGCCTCCAGCCGCCCAAATTTCTGGGTGATGCCAGAAGACGCGCCATAGGAGGCAACCAGCGGACGGCCCTGCAAACTTGTCGGCAAGCCAGGCGTGCCGGGACGCTGCGTCGTCAATGACCCGCGCAGTTCGAAATTCAAAGCTGTATCGCGTGTCGCGTCGACCCGCAGGTTGACGGTCCCGACGCCATCGGGGCGGTTGGCCTCCGGCGTGGTCGAATAGCGCGAATACCCGCCTCTGATGTCGGCGCGCAATTCATGGTTCGACCAGTTCGATTGCGCCTGCACGCCGGCATCCATGCGCAGCAAGGTCGACCCTTTGGGCGTGGTCGAATTGGCCGCCCGATTGGGATTGCTGTCGTAGCCCCCCGAGGTCTCGACGAAAGGCTTCAAACGCAGCGAGCCAATATTGATGCCCAAGGGATCATAGGGCGTCAGATCGGCCACCGGCGGCTTTTTACGCGGGATACCCGGCTGCTGCGCGTAATTGGGCGCAGGCTGCGGCGGATTGGTAAGAGGATTGGGCGGCCGCTTGCCCTGCGGCGAGCTGGGATAAGGCACCAACGCCGGCAACGGCCGCGCGAAGGTTTTGGGCCGACCCTTATAATTGAGGCGCTTATCCAATGGCTGGCGCCGCTTGCCATAACTGGTCGAGGTGAACGGCACGGCGGGCTGACCTGACGTTGGACTGCCGAAGCCGCCTTCGGGGCCAGCGTCGGTTTGGCTGCCGCCGCTTTGGCCCCCACCTCCGCTTTGCCCCCCGGACTGCGCGGTATCGCCGGGCGAGCCCATCGGCATATCGGTGCCCGCGCCAACCGCCTGCGCGGTGGACGTCCCCGACGCCTGGCCGGATGAGGGGGATGGGCTGGAATAGGGCACGAATGATTGCCGGAACGGCGACCCGGATGCCCCAGAGGATTGATTCGAGGGTGGATTCCCGGTCTGATCCGACGATTGCCCATAGGCGCCGTTGAGCGCTCCCGCCATAAGCAGGGCGCCGACGCTGCCGGCAAACCGGATTCGGGCGGTCGGAAGTCTCAACTTGGGACACCTGCGCCGGACCAGCCCGGCGGTTCGAATGGTGAATCCAGCGTTAAGGATTTATGGTTAATGTCGCGTTACCAGACGCTTGTCGCCATGCTGGCAGAGACAAAACGCGGCTCCAGCTGACAGACTTGGCCTATTAAGGTAGGGAACCCGCCATGAGCGCACCGAATCCCGCCTCCCCCGCCCCTGGCGCCACCACAGCCTCGGCCCTGCGCACGCTCGGCCTCGAGCGCGCTGGCCTGGCCGCCATCGAGACCGTGCTGAAGCTGCAGCCCGAAAGCGGCCTCGCCGCCGCGCTCGCCGCCGCCGTTACCCGCATCGCCGCCAGCGAAGGCCGTGTCATTGTCTCGGGCATGGGCAAATCCGGCCACATCGGCCGCAAGATCGCCGCCACTTTGGCCTCGACCGGCACCCCGGCTTATTTCGTCCATCCGGGCGAAGCGAGCCATGGCGATCTCGGTATGATTCGCCCCAATGACGTGCTGCTGCTGCTGTCCTGGTCCGGCGAGACGGCCGAACTGGCCGATATCATCACCTATTCGCGCCGCTTCTCGATCCCATTGATCGCCATTACCTCCAACGCCGACAGCGCGCTGGGCCGCGAAGCCGACGTCTGCCTGCACTTGCCGAGCGCCGAGGAAGCTTGCCCGAACGGGCTGGCGCCCACCACTTCGACGACCATGCAGCTCGCCTTCGGCGACGTACTCGCCGTCGCTTTGCTCGAGGCCAAGGGATTTACCGCGCACGAATTCCGCCAGTTCCATCCCGGCGGCAAGCTCGGCGCGCGCCTCTCCTTCGTCCGCGACATCATGCACAAGGGCGACGAAATTCCGCTGGTCGCGGCGGGCTCGGCCATGCGCGATGCGATTATCGAAATGAGCGGTAAGCGCTTCGGCTGCGTCGGCATTGTCGACAGCAACGGCCGTCTCACCGGCATCATCACCGATGGCGACTTGCGCCGGCGCATGGAAAAATCCGGCAACTTCATCGACGAGCCCGTCGATGAAGTCATGACCATCAACCCAACCGTCGTCTCGCCCGATCTGATGGCGGCGGAAGCCTTGGCGCTGCTCAACGACAAACGCCGCTCTGTCCTGCTCGTCGTCGATGGCGCCCAACGCCCAGTGGGCATCGTCCACCTGCACGACCTGTTGCACCTCGGCGCCGCCTGAACCGCATCGCGGTAAGCTTGCAATAGCAGAGCTTACAACGACCAATCGCATCGAAAGTTTTTGCAGAAATTTTTCTGCAAGATTGCGTTGCACGCGCATTTGCAGGTTTGCAGAACGCGCCGTTCCGCGTCATGCTCACCAAATGTCCGAGGAGGGAGAGGGATATCAACTCCTCGGCACGAGGGAGAGATTTATGCGGGGACGCGACATCGTCGGCGCTACGCGCCGTTTCATGCTTGCTGCCGGACTTGCAACAGGCGCGACCTTGGCCACCATGGCCGTTCAGGCACAAGCGCAAACGCCGTCAGGACCGCCGATCCGGATCGGCAGCACGCTCGCCCTCACTGGACCTCTGGCGCAGACTGGCGCCATTCATAAGATCGTCGGCGATCTTTTCGTCGCGCAATTGAACGCCAAGGGCGGCCTGCTCGGCCGGCCGGTCGAATGGGTCTTGCTCGACGACCAGTCCAAGCCCGACATCACGCGCACGCTCTATGAGCGACTGATCACCGTCGACAAGGTCGATCTCATCATCGGCCCCTATGCCACGGCGGGCATTCTCTCGGCGATGGCCGTGGCGCAGCGCTACAACAAGGTCCTCGTGCACAGCACCTTCGGCATTCCGAAGCTTGCCACCTACGACCGTCAGTTCCCGGCCTGGCCGCTCGGCATCGATCCGGAAAAGACCATGCCGAACGATCTGTTCGACACGTTGGCTTCAATCGGCAAGACGCCGAAGACGATCGCCATCGTCACCAGCAAATTCCCATCGGTGCAATTCGTTGCCGTCGGCGCCCGCGAAGCGGCCAAAGCGCGCAACATCAAGGAAGCGCTCTATCTCGAATTCGAATTCGGCACCCGCGACTTCGGCCCCATCGCCGCGCGCGTGCGCGAGGCCGATCCCGATCTCCTGTTCGTCGGCGCCATTGGCCTTGAGGGTAATCAATTGCTCGAGGCGCTCGACAAGCTCAACTACAAGCCGCGCAATCATTTCTATGTCTATCCGACGCCAGGCCCGCTGGCGACGTCGCCGCTCGGCAATGACGCCATGGCAACGACGGCTTTCGAAAACCTGCCACCGCTGAATCAAAATCCTGACGCGGCGGCGTTCGCCAAATTATTCACGGAAGCGGCGACCAAGGCCGGCCTGCCCTATACCGAGCCGGAAACCCAGGCCGGCGCCAGCTGGTCGATGTGGGAAATCCTCACCGGCGCGGTCAAAGCCACCAAATCGCTCGACGACAAGGTGCTGGCCGACCAGATCAAGAAGAATGGCTCCGACACCGTGCTCGGCCACATCAGCTTCGATGGTCAAAACAACTACGGCAAGAACCTGATGCGCACCAAACAGGTGCAGCAGGGCAAATGGGTCATCGTCTGGCCGAAGGACATGATCACGCCCGGCTATACGGCCCAGGGCAAGTGAAAGCGTAAACAGAGAAGCAAGCCATCATCAGATGAGCGCAACGCTGCTTGGACAATCGATACTGTCGGGAATCTTCGCCGGCAGTCTCTACGCCTTGATGGGCCTCGGCATGAGCCTGTCCTGGCGTTATCTGCGGGTCATCAACATCGCCCATTTCGGCCTGGTCTTCCTGGCCGCTTACATGACCTATGAATTCGCCGGCGTGCGCGGCTTCAACCCGCTCGCCGTCGTCCTTCTGCTGCTGCCGCTGTTCTTCGTGCTCGGCGTCATCCAGCAGGTGTTGATACTGCGCTTCAACGTCAACGAATTCTCGTCGCTGATCGTCACCTATGGCCTGGCGATCATCGCCGAAGCGGTGATCCAGCTGTTCTGGTCGGCCGACTACGTGCGCTACGAAAACCGCGCGCTGCACGGCAATCTCCAGGCCGGCACCTTGCTGTTTCCCGTCGCCGACATATTGATGACCGCCATCGCGGTCGGCCTCTGTGTCGCCACATGGGCCGCCATGCGCTTCACCTGGCTCGGCAAGGCCTTGCGCGCCGGGCTCGATAACCCAGCCATTGCCGCCGCCTTCGGCGTACCCAACCATCGCCTGCTGCTGTTGGTCTCGGGCTTTTCCGCCGTGCTCGCCGCCGTCGCCGGCTTTTTCGTCGCGCTTCTTTACACGCTGGCGCCCAGCCAGATCCTGTCCTGGCTCGGCGTCGTCTTCGCCGCAGTTTTGCTGGGCGGCCTTGGCAATCCCCTCGGCCTTTTGGCGGCGGGCCTGCTGATCGGCGTCAGCGAGGCGATCACCATGGCGGTCACCGCCCCATCCTGGGCGCCGGTCGTGCCCTTCACCATCCTGATCCTGCTTCTCGTGTTCTGGCCGCAGCGAGTATGACATGGCTTCGCTAACCGCAGACACCCCCGTGATTCAGGATCGCTCTTTCACTGCACGCTTTGGCGTGCCGGCAGCGCTCGCCGTAGCCCTGTTGTTTTTCGCTCTGTTGCCGGCCTTCGGTGCGCCGCCGTTCTTTGAGTCCTTCCTCTATCTCCTGTTCCTGTGGATCGCGCTGTCGACCTCCTGGACCATTCTCAGCGGCTTCACCGGCTATTTCTCCTTCGGCCATGGCGCCTTCTACGGCGTCGGCATGTATACGACCGCCAATCTCGGAACCATGCTGCCGATCTGGCTCTGCCTCGTGATCGCCGCGATCCTGGCCGCACTGCTCAGCCTTGGCATCGGCGCCGTGGTGTTTCGCGTGCGCCGGCTGCGCGGCGAATTGTTCGCGCTGCTCACCTTGGCGCTGACCATCGTTGTCGCCACCATCGTGCTCAACACGCCCATCGACGGCGGCCCAGGCAAATATCTGCTCGGCGTGCAGCTGCCGCGCATCTATGACAACTCCGCCACGACGATCTATCTGCTCGGCGCCTGCGTCGCCATCGGCACGCTGGCCACCGCCTATTTCGTCCAATACGGCCGGCTCGGGCGCGGCCTCTTCGCCATTGCCGACGACGAGGATGTCGCCGAAGGCCTCGGCGTTCCCTCCTATCGCTACAAGCTGATCGCCTTCGCCATTTCCTCGGCCATCGCCGGGATCGCCGGCGCCGTGCATGCGATCTTCGTCAGCTATGTCACCGTGTCGGAAACCTTCTCCAGCACGGTGGCGCTGTTCGTCATTCTGATGAGCGTCATCGGCGGCATGCGCCATTGGCTCGGCCCGGCGATCGGCGCGGTCTTCGTGACGACGATCAATTTCGTCTTCGTCTCGGGCGATTCCGCTTTGGCCGCCCGCATCGTCATCGGCTTGGCGCTGATTCTCGCCACTCTGTTCCTGCCCGAAGGCGTCGCCGGCCTGGTGCAGAAGCGGGTCCACAAATGGCGCGCCGTGAAAGAGCCTGGCAATGAGACCGTGGCGCCACCGGTCGCGCCGATCCTCCCGGCCACAGCCCCAGCACGCACGACCGCACGGCCCGTGTTGCTCAAAGCAGAGAACATCAGCCTCGCGTTTCGTGGTGTGCAGGCGCTCGATGGCGTCAGCTTCGACATCCGGCAGGGCGAGATTCTCGGCCTCGTCGGCCCCAACGGCTCGGGCAAGTCGACGCTGATCAATGTCATGAACGGCTTCTACAAGCCCGATACCGGCAGCCTGCTGCTTGAAGGTCACGATCTGGCGCAACTGCCGGCCCATCGCATCGCCCGCCTGGGGCTGGCCCGCACCTTCCAGATCCCGCGTCCCTTTCCCCATCTCAGCGTGCTCGACAATGTGATGGTCGCCGCCATGTTCGGCGGCGCGGCTTACGCGCAGGAAACCGCACGCCGCAAAGCGCTGGAGACGCTCGACTTCGTCGGCCTCGCCAGCCGCGCGGGCGCTTATCCGAGCGAACTCAATCTGCACCAGCGCAAATTTCTCGAATTGGCGCGCGCGCTCGTCTCCGATGCCCGCCTCGTCATGCTCGATGAAGTGCTCGCCGGCCTGACGCCCTCTGAGATCACCAGCGCCATCGCCATGGTCCGCCGCATCCACGGCGGCGAACGCACCATCGTCTTCGTCGAACATAATATGCGCGCCGTCATGGAACTGACCGACCGGCTGATCGTGCTCAACCAGGGCAAGCTGATCGCCGAAGGCGATCCGCGCACCGTGATGAACGATCCGGCCGTCGTTCGCGCCTATCTGGGGACGCCCGATGTTGAAAGCTGACACAATCTGTGTGGGCTATGGCGAGGCCCTGGCGCTCTCGAACATTTCCTTCGAACTCGGCCAAGGCGAGCTCGTCGCCATCATCGGCCCTAACGGCGCCGGCAAGACCACGCTGGTCAATGCGCTCGCCCGCTTGCTGCCGATCCGCAGCGGGAGCATCGTCCTCGACGGCGAAAACATCGCGCGGCTGACGCCGCAACAATTGGCCGATCGCGGCGTCGCCATCATTCCCGAGGGCCGCCGCCTGTTCACCTCGATGACGGTCGAGGAAAATCTCGAACTCGGCTGCTATCGCGCCGGCGCTCGCCCGCACAGACGCGAAGGCCTGGAACAGGCCTATGCGATGTTCCCCATTCTCGGCGAACGCCGCCGGCAGATTTCCGGCACGCTGTCTGGCGGCCAGCAGCAGATGGTCGCCTTCGCCCGGGCGCTGATGGCCAGACCACGTCTGCTGTTGATCGACGAACCTTCGCTGGGCCTCGCACCGGTGATCATCAAACAGGTGTTCGAAACCATCGCCCGCATTCACGACACCGGCGTGTCCATCCTGCTCATCGAGCAGAACGCCACCAAGGCATTGGAAGCAGCCCAACGCGCCTATGTGCTCGATTGCGGCCAGATGATCGCCTCCGGCACGCCGGAGGAATTACGCCAGCGCCCCGAAATTGGCGCCGCTTATCTCGGGCATGGGCATTGAAGCGGCAGATGCCTAAGCCTGCTCGACCTGCAGCACCATCGCATCTTCGACGCCGACCACTTTGACCTTGGTGCCGGCCGGCAGATCGGGACCGCGCACCACCCATTGTGAATCGTTGACGCGGATGCGTCCCTCGCCCTGGCGGATCGCATCGCTGAGGATGAAGCTGCGGCCCACCAACGCGTCGGCGCGCCGGTTGAGAAACGGCTGATCACCGGCGCTATCGCGCGAGCCATAAAATTTGCGACCGAGCAATAGCGAGACGATGGCGAAAATGCCAAACAGCATGAGCGCCCACGGCACCGTGAGCCCGATGATGCTGAGCACCAGCCCAGTGGCGATCGCCGCCAAGCCGATCCACAGCAGGAACATTCCGGGCGCTATAGCCTCGGCCGCGCACAGAAGTATGCCCGCGACCAGCCACCACCACGAGGGATGTAGCCCGAGAAAATCCATATCCATCCTCGCCCCTTTATAAATCAGCGTCTAACGATCAGCTGCGGCCGGTCGGCGGCAGGCTGCTGCCGCGCCGCGTCTCGCTGCTGCCGTTGCCACGCCCCGTGTCGTTGGCATGGCGCGCTATTTCGGAGATACCGGCCAGCGTGCCCGCGAGCCCGGCCATGTCCATCGGCATCAGGAAGGTCTTCTGATTGGTCGAATGGGCCAAGGCGTCGATGGCCTTCACATATTTCTCGGCGATGAAATAGTTGAGCGCCGCCATATCGCCCTTGGCGATGGCGTCGGAGACCAGACGGGTGGCCTCGGCTTCGGCCTGAGCCTGGCGCTCGCGCGCCTCGGCGTCGCGAAACGCCGCTTCCTTGCGGCCCTCGGCATCCAGCATGACCGACTGCTTGCGCCCTTCGGCGCGCAGGATTTCCGCCTGGCGCTGGCCTTCGGCTTCCAGCACGCTGGCGCGCTTCTCGCGTTCGGCCTTCATCTGCCGCCCCATCGAATCGACCAGGTCGCGCGGCGGCACGATGTCCTTGATCTCGACGCGGTTGGTCTTGATGCCCCAAGGCTGTGCCGCCTGTTCGATGACCGACAGCAGCCGGGTGTTGATCTCGTCACGATGCGACAGCAGCTGGTCGAGATCCATCGACCCCATGACGGTGCGGATATTGGTCATGGTGAGATTGAGCAGCGCCTGTTGCAGATTGGAGACCTCATAGGAGGCGCGGGCCGCATCGAGCACCTGGAAGAACAAGACGCCATCGACCGAGACGCTGGCATTGTCCTTGGTGATGACCTCCTGGGTCGGCACGTCGAGCACCTGCTCCATGACGTTGATCTTGCGGCCGATGCGGTCGATCCACGGCATGATGATGCCCAGCCCGGGATACAAGGTCTTGTAATATTTACCGAACCTCTCGACCGTATAGGCATAGCCCTGCGGCACCTGCCGCACGCCCATCAGCAGCGTGATGACGACAAAAAGCACGAATGCGATGGCGAACAGGCCCAGCCCGGAGAACATCATGATGGAATCCTTTCCCAAGAGGTCGTCATTCTTTCTCACGCCATGCGGCAACGGCATGACAAATCGCACAGACCAAGCATCAGGCGCCAGTCCGCGCAGGGCTCAAGTCACCAAACAAGATTGCGCCCCGAATTACGCCTTAGATTGCGGCTCAAATTGCGCCTTGGCCCAGGATGGTAAACAATTCTGAAATGACTTGCGCCTAATTTCCACTGTTGAAAGCCAAATCCCGCCGTTGCGGGCAGGAAATCCGGAGTAAAGCATGGCGTTCGTGCGTAAGAGACCGCAGCCGTTCCACGCGGAACCGCCGATCTCACCCTCGCTGGCCACGGCCACCCACGGCCAGATTCTGCGCACCCTCATTCTCGTCGCCAGCGCCATCCTGCTCCTCGTCAGCATCCTGCATTCGACGGCGCGCGCCCAGCCCGCGCCCCGCCCGGCCGCCGTCGAAAGCGGCTTCAGCAGTTTCGTCGCCGGCCTCTGGCCGGAGGCCCAGGCGCGCGGCGTCTCCCGCCAGCTCTTCGACCAGATTTTCAGCGGCCTGACGCCCGACATGTCGCTGTTGAAGCACAGCAGCAAACAGGCCGAATTCGTCAAACCGGTGTGGAGCTATCTCTCCGGCGCTGTCACCGCCGCACGCATCTCGCAAGGGCAAGACATGGCGCGGCGGTATGGCCAGGTGCTGACCGACGTCGAGCGGCGCTACGGTGTCGACCGCTACGTCGTGCTCGCCATCTGGGGCATGGAGACAAGCTACGGCCAGATGACCGGCGGCAAGAATGTGGTGCGCTCGCTCGCCACCCTCGCCTATGGCAGCGAACGGAAAGACTTCTTCCGCAACGAACTGCTGATCGCCCTCACCATTCTGCAACAGGGCCACATCACCTATGCGCAGATGAACGGCTCCTGGGCCGGCGCCATGGGCCAGACCCAGTTCATGCCATCGAGCTTCCTCAAGCATGCGGTCGACTACGACGGCGACGGCCACAAGAACATCTGGACCAGCATTCCCGACGCCATCGCCTCCACCGCCAATTACCTGGCCGACTATGGCTGGCGGCGCGGCGAGACCTGGGGCTATGAAGTCGCGCTGCCGTCGAGCTTCGAATTCGCCGCGCACGAACCGCAGACCAGCCGCTCCTTTTCGCAATGGACCGGGCTTGGCGTGCGCCGCACCGATGGCCAGCCGATGCCGACCGGCGGCGAAGCCTCCTTGTTTCTGCCTGCCGGCGCGCGCGGGCCGGCCTTCCTGATCACGCCGAACTTCCGCGTCATCAAGTCCTACAACAACTCCCAGGCCTATGCGCTCGGCGTCGCCATCCTCAGCGATCGCATCGCTGGCGCCGGTGGCCTGGGCGCCAAATGGCCGACCGGCGACAAGCCGCTCACCACCGGCCAGGCGATGGAAATGCAGCGCCAATTGAACCGCATGGGCCTCGATGCCGGCAAGGTCGACGGCAAGATCGGTGAACAGGTGCAGACGGCGATCCGCGCTTTCCAGAAACGGCGCGGCCTGACGCCCGATGGCTATGCCACCGTCGGCCTGCTCGAACAGATGCGCTCGAGCCGCTGATCTGGTAAAACTGGGGCATGCAGCCCGCCGCGTCGCACGCCAAAGCAGCTTCCCCCAAGCCCCCAGGGCAAAAGGGCGGCTGGGCGCGCGCCTTCAAGCTCGGGCTGGTCGGGATCTTCCTGTTCCTGACCGGCGGCCCGGCGGTCATAGCCCAATTCGACGATTCCAACAGCGCCGTGTATTGGCAGCGTGAACGCGTGCGCCTGCAACAGGCGCGCCGGCCGCCGATCGTGGTGCAGCGGCCGACCCAACTGATCCGCCGCGCCGCGCCCAAACGCGGCTTCAGCCGCGAAGTGCCGCACGAATTGCAGCCCGAACATTCGGCAACCGAGGCACCGCATCCGGTCGATACCGCCACCCCAACGGCGCCTGCCACCCTGGGCTCGCCGTCTCAGCCCGCGCCCGTCGCCGGCCAGGCGCCCCAAGTGGCGACAACAAACCAAGTGGCCACGACCAATATTGCCGTGATCGGCGACAACATCGGCCAATTGCTGGCCCAGGGCCTGCAGGATGCCTTCGCTGAGCGCCCTGATGTCGCCATCCTGCGCCGCACCCGGGAAAATTCCGGCCTCGTGCGCGACGATTATTACGATTGGAACAAGACTGTCCGCGACCTTCTTGCCGGCAGCGACAAGATCAAGCTCGCTGTCATGCTGATCGGCAGCAACGACCGCCAGCAATTGCGCGAGGGCGGCGCGGTGCTAGACCCGCGCACACCAAAATGGAACACCGCCTATGCGGCGCGCGTCGAGGCCATTGCCGCGCAATTCCGCGACCGCAAAATCCCCCTGCTCTGGGTCGGCCTGCCGGTCATGAAAAACGAGCGGCTGACAGCGGAGCTCTTGAGCTTCAACGAAACCTATCGCGATGTCGCCGCCAAGACCGGCGCCACCTATATCGACATCTGGGAAGGCTTCGTCGACGACCGCAACCAGTTCTCGATCTTCGGTCCCGATCTCAATGGCCAGATCGTCAGGCTGCGCACCGGCGATGGCGTGCATTTCACCCGTGCCGGCGCACGCAAGCTCGCCTATTACGTGGAGGGCGATATTCGCCGCATCCTCGACGCGCAGAAACCCGGCGAGCCCGCCGTTGCCGGCCGGCCGCTGTCGACGCCGATGCAACAGCAAGCAACGATCCGCGTCGACATGCCGCCAGAGGTCCCGCCGCCGGGCAACTCCGGCCTGCTGATCCCGCTGCCGCCGCCTCCCCCGCAAATCGTCGTGCCGGTACGTCCCCCCGCCGGGCCAGTGCTGACCCTGACCACACCGGACACATCGCCCGGTGGCCGGCTCGCCACCCGCGCGCAAGCGCCGCGCGCAAGCGATCCGAACGATCTCACACAGCGGGCGCTCATCACCGGCGCACCGCTGGAAACGCGGCCCGGCCGCGCCGACGATTTCTCCTGGCCCCGCGTTAATTAAGACAAGTCAACCGAGACAGTCGTGGACCAGGCCAACAGCATCCCACATGATCAAAAAGATGCGCCCGACGCACCGCGCCGGGGCCGCCTCGCTTCGCCAAGGAGTACCGCCGCATGACCTTCGAGATCGCAGCCACCCCCGAGGACGCGATCGACAGGCTCGAGGCGCTTTATAACGCCGCGTGCGCAGCGCTGCGCGACGACCTGCAACGCTTTTTCGACACCCACCAGCCACCGACGGCGGAGGAACGCGCGCGTTATCGCTACCCGGTCTTGCGCGTCACCTACACGCAGACGATTCTGCCACCGGCGACCTGGCGCGGCTTCGCCAAATTTCCAGCGCCGGGTATCTATTCGACCACGATCACGCAACCGGCCGAGTTCCGCGGCTATCTGCTCGACCAGCTCCGTCTACTGGTCGACGAATATGGCGCAACCATCGAGACGGGCATCAGCCAGCAGGAAATACCCTATCCTTATGCGCTTGATGGCGGCGATGAACTGGGGCGTGGCAAGGTCACCGCCGTCGAACTGGCCCGCTATTTCCCGACACCGCTCTTGTCCTTGGTCGGCGATGAGATCGCCGACGGCACGTTCGAATTCATCGACGGCGAACCCCGGCCTTTGTCACTGTTCGACGCCGTGCGGGTGGATTTCTCGCTGCGTCGTCTCGTCCACTATACCGGCACCGACTGGCGCGACATGCAGCCCTGGGTGCTGCTCACCAACTATCATCGTTATGTCGATCAGTTCGTCCGGCTAGGCTTGGCGGAAATCGAAGCCGGCACCGCCGAAGCCTTGGTTGTGCCCGGCGGCGGCCGGATCACCCAAGCCGACATCGACAGCGGCACGGCGGAACGGGTGATGTCGGCGCCCTGGCATCGGTTCCAGATGCCAGCCTATCACCTGATCCGCAAAGGCGGCGACGGCGTCACGCTCGTCAATATTGGCATCGGCCCGTCCAACGCCAAGAACATCACCGATCATCTCGCCGTGCTGCGGCCGAACTGCTGGCTGATGGTCGGCCATTGCGGCGGCCTACGCCAGGAGCAGGTGATCGGCGATTATGTTCTCGCGCACGCCTATCTGCGTCAGGACCATATCCTCGACGAACTGGTGCCGCCCGACATCCCCATTCCCGCCCTCGCCGAAGTCCAGGTCGCTTTGCAGGAAGCTGCGGCCGAGATCACTGGAGAAAAAGGCGACAAGCTGAAGCGACGGCTGCGAACCGGCACCGTCGTCACCCAGGACGATCGCAATTGGGAATTGCAGTGGACGAAGGAGCGCCGCCGCATCAACCAGTCGCGCGCCGTCGCCGTCGATATGGAATCCGGCACGATCGCAACGCAAGGCTATCGCCTGCGCGTACCCTACGGCACTTTGCTCTGCGTCTCCGACAAGCCGCTGCATGGCGAGATCAAACTGCCCGGCGCCGCCAATGCCTTCTATGAGCGCGCCGTCGGCGAACATCTGAAGATCGGCTTGTGCGCCTTAAGAAAGCTCAACGAGGCCGGCGCCACCATTCATTCGCGCAAACTGCGCAGTTTCGACGAGCCGCCGTTTCGGTAAAAATCAGCGCGTCACATCGCTGATCCAGCGCAGATAAGGCGCATTGCCCTCGGCGATGGCGATGCGCACGATCTCCGGCACTTCATAGATATGCGCCATGCGAATCGCCCGTTCGACATCGGCGAAATCGGCGGTTTTGATCTTGGCACGGATTTCGATCTCCGGCTCGTCGCGTAATTTGTCGTCCCAGACATAGAGGCTTTCGATGCGCGCCAACTGCACGCAGGCCGCCAGCCGATCCGACAGGAGACGCTCGGCGATGAGGCGCGCATTGTCGTCGCTGCTCGTCGTGGTCAGAACGATGGAATATCCGCTGTCGAAGGCCGGCTCCATCATATCCATCCTTGCAGTTCGCGCTTCACCACATGGGCCAGCACGTTCATCCCCGCATCGCTGTCGTTCAGACAGGCGATCCGTGCATATTTCTCGCCGCCCTCGGCCAGAAATGCATCGCGCACCTCGATGCCGATTTCCTCTATCGTCTCGACGCAATCGGAGACGAAACCCGGGGCAATGACCGCGATCCGCTTGATGCCGCGCTTGGCCATGTCGCGCACGGTGGCATCGAGATAGGGCTTGATCCATTCCGTGCGGCCAAAGCGGGACTGATAGGCGAGCGGCATCTGCTCTTCGTTAAACCCGAGCTGCTGCCGCAGCTTCTGCGCCGTTAAGGCGCATTGCAGCGCATAGGGATCGCCCTTGTCGGCATAGCTTTGTGGAATGCCGTGGAACGAGGCGATGATGGCCTGCGGCTCGAAATCGAGCTTCGCCACAGCGTCGCGCATGCTCTGCGCCAGTGCTTCGATATAAACCGGATCGTCGGGCCACGGCGGCGCGATGCGCACCGCCGGCTGCCAGCGCATGGCTTTCAAGGCGGCGAAAGCCTTGTCGGCGACGGTCGCCGACGCGGAGGCCGCATATTGCGGATAAAGCGGCACGCACAGAATACGATCGCAGCCCTGCGCCTGCAGCGCCTCAAGCCGCGACCGGATCGAGGGATCGCCATAGCGCATCCCCCAATCGACCACGACCGGCCGGGCGGGATCACCAAGCCCGCCATCTCCAAGAGCGCCATCGTCGACCATGCGCGAGAGCCGCTCCGCCTGCGCCCGCGTATAAGTACGGAGCGGACTCTCATTGCGCTCCCGGTTCCAGATCGCCGCATACTTGCGACCCGAGAGACCGGGGCGAATTGTCAAAATGACCAGATTGAGGATCGGCCACCACAACAGCCGAGGCACCTCGATCACCCGCGGGTCTGAGAGAAATTCTTTCAGATAGCGGCGCATCGACCAGTAATCGGTGGCGTCGGGCGTGCCGAGATTGACGATGAGCACACCGACCTTGCCCGAAGGCCGGCCTGGGCTCTGATTGGATGCGCCGGAGGCGCTGGCACCTGTCATGAGACCGCTATCAAAACTATGCGATGTGGAGGATGATTAACTTGATTTAGGGCCGGGAGACTGAAAAGTCGATCCGGCCCTTTGCGTGCATCTGGAAACCTCCGGAACCCGTGCTACCATAAGGTCGCGGAACTGGCTGGAAACAAGGCCGTGCGCGGTGGGGAACGCTGAAGACAAGGACCGGAATTCAGATGGCGAAATGGGAGCAATCCATCGAGCGTGCCCTGTCACGCGTCGTTGAAGTGCGGCCGCAGGAAGTGCGCGCCATGCTCTGGGCCTTCGCCTATTTCTTCTGCCTGTTGACGAGCTATTACGTGCTGCGGCCGGTGCGCGACGAAATGGGCGTCGCCGGCGGCGTGCGCAATATGCCCTGGCTCTTCTCGGCGACGCTCATCACCATGCTGATCGCCGTGCCGATCTATGGCGCGCTCGTCGCGCGCCTGCCCCGCGCGCGCTTCATTCCGCTGGTTTACCATTTTTTCGCGCTCAACCTGGTCCTGTTCTGGGTCTTCCTCTCCTTCCGCATTTTTCCAGGTGAGGCGGCCCGCGCCTTCTTTGTCTGGATCAGTATTTTCAACCTGTTCGTCGTATCGATCTTCTGGTCCTTCCTCGCGGACCTGTTCCGCACCGATCAGGCCAAGCGCCTGTTCGGCTTCGTCGCCGCCGGCGGCACTGCCGGCGCGCTGCTCGGACCAACATTGACGGTTTCGCTCGCCGGCCTCCTCGGCCCCGCCAATCTGCTCCTCGTCGCGATGGTTTTTCTCGAAATCGCCGTGTTCTGCGCCATGCGCCTTGAACGGACCGCCGAGCGCGTCGAACCTGTCGAAGCCGAGAAAGCGCCGAAAGCCATCGGCGGCAATCCCTTCGCCGGTTTCTCACTGATCGTCCGATCGCCCTATCTCGCCGGCATCGCGCTGTGGGTGGTGCTGCTGTCGCTGGCCGGCACTTTCCTCTATTTCGCCCAGGCCGAACTCGTCACCGCCGCGTCCGGCGATCCAGCCACACGCACGCGCATTTTCGCCACCATCGATCTCGTCTCGGGCATTCTGACTCTCATCGTGCAGTTTCTCGCCACCGGGCGCCTTATCCAACGCTTCGGCACCGGGCCGGCGACGGCTTTCCTGCCGATCATCTTCGCCATCGGTTTCGCCATCCTCGCCGCACAGCCGCTGCTCGCCGTCGCCATGGCCTTCCAGGCGCTACAGCGCACCGCCAACTTCTCCATCTCCAATCCGGCGCGTGAAATGCTGTTCACCGCCGTCGATCGGGAAGAGAAATACAAGGCCAAGAACATTATCGACGGCGCGCTGTTTCGCGGCGCCGACGCGCTTTGGGCGTGGGCGTTCACGGCGCTGCGCGGCGTCGGCCTCGATGTCACCGGCATCGCCCTTCTCACCATTCCCATCGCGCTGGGCTGGCTCGTGCTGGCGCTCGGTCTTGGCCGGGCCCAGGAAAAGCGCTCCGCACAACAAGCAAACGAACTCAGAGGAGAAAAGACATGAAGGCCAACATCGATCTGACGCGCCGTGAAACTTTGACCCTGGCGGCTGCGACCGGCATTGCCGTCGCCGCGTCGACCTTGCCAGCGCGCGCCCAATCCAGCGGCATTCTCGCGCGCAAAATTCCCTCGAGCGGCGAAATGCTTCCCGTGGTTGGCATCGGCACAGCAATCATTTTCGATTTCGACAAGAGCGATAAAACCAAGCTCGACGAACGCGCCGAAGTGATCAAGGCGCTCGTCGCTGGCGGCGGCCGGTTGATCGACACCGCCCCCTCCTACGGCCTGGCCGAAGACCGGCTCGGCGATCTCTTCGCCATGACCGGCCTGCGCGACCGTATTTTTCTCGCCGGCAAAGTGCGCGTCGCCAGCCGCGATGACACCGTCGCCGAGATGAAGGCCTCCTTCGCCAAGATGAAGATCGACCGCATCGATTTGATGCAGCTTCACAACGTGCGCGACGCCAACCAGAATCTCGACCTGTTGCGCGAATGGAAGAAGTCCGGCCTGTGTAAATATATCGGCATCACGTCCTCGTTCGACCGCGACTACAGCGCGGTCGAACAGACGTTGAAGCGCGAAAAGCCGGATTTCTTCCAGATCGATTATTCGATGGTCGATCGCAATTCGGAGGAACGGCTGATTCCCGCCGCCGCCGATTCAGGTTGCGCCATTCTCACCAACCTGCCCTTCGGCCGCGGCAAGTTCTTCCAGAAAGTGGCGGGCAAGCCGCTGCCCGATTTCGCCAAGGAGATCGAGGTGACGAGCTGGGCGCAATATGCGCTGAAATGGCTGCTCGGCAATCCGGCGATCAATGGTGTGATCCCGGGCACCGACAAGCCGCAATATATGGTCGACAATCTCAAGGCCGGTCTCGGTCCTCTGCCGGACGCGGCCCTGCGCAAGCGCATGCTCGATCACTTCGAGCAGCTATAACAGGGTGAGGCGCGAACACCCAGCCGTCATTGCGAGCGAAGCGAAGCAACCCAGGAGTCAAGGTCTGGAATCATAGACGTCAATAGACCTGCACCACAGGCATTTCTTGACGTTCTACCAGGCGCCCTGGATTGCTTCGTCGCTACGCTCCTCGCAATGACGCAGGTATAGCTAGCGCCACAGCCCGTGGAAATGATGCACGGGCCCATGGCCGGCGCCGATCTGCAATTGATCGGCAGCGCGCAGTGCGGCGGTCAGATAATCCTTGGCGCTGGCCGTCGCCTCGAACAACGACTGGCCCTTGGCCAATTGCGCGGCGATGGCCGACGACAGCGTGCAGCCGGTGCCATGGGTGTTCTTGGTTTCGACCCGGCGGGCACGCAGCACGCGCACATCGGCGCCATCAAACAGCACATCCTCGGCATATTCGCCGCCGAGATGACCACCTTTGACGAGAACAGCCGGCGCACCCTGCCCGTGCAGAACCCGCGCCATTTTTTCCAGGCCCGCCGTGTCGTGTGGCTCCGCCTCACCGCTCAGGCGCACCGCCTCGGGAATGTTGGGCGTGATCACCCTCGCCAGCGGAAACAGATGCCGCTTCATCGCCTCGATCACATCGGGCGCACCGAGCGAAGCGCCGCTGGTGGCCACCAGCACCGGATCGAGCACGATATTGCGCGCGCCATGGTGCTTCAGCCGATCGGCGACCATTTCAACCACCGCGCCCGAGGCGAGCATGCCGATCTTCACCGCATCGACGCGCACGTCGGTGAAGATGGCGTCGATCTGATCGGCGACAAAGCTCGGCGGCGGCACATGCACGCCGGAAACGCCACGCGTGTTCTGCGCCGTCAATGCGGTCAATACCGCCATGCCGTAGCAACCCAAAGCCGAGAACGTCTTCAGATCGGCCTGAATGCCGGCGCCGCCCGACGGATCGGACCCAGCCACCGACAACACATGTGCAATCATAACCCTCAAATCCTGCGTTGGGCGACGCGACGCCGCCGTCGTAATACGATGGGGAGGAACACCAGGCGAACGAGCCCCCAGCCTGCCACCGCCCCTGCCGCCGTAGTGATCGCGCCTTCGCTGGTCAATGGCACGGCCGGCTCGAAATCATCCATGGCGCGACGCGCCACCTCCTGATCGAAATTGCTCATCATGACGCCGATGCGGGCCAGCGGGCCTGCGCCAGCATATTCGATCAATTGCTGGCGCAGACGCACCAGCCGCGCGCTGTTTTCCTGCATATGCGCGCCCTGCTGGCGCACCAGCTCGTCCGCATTGGTCTTCATGCGGGCGATGCCCTCTTCCCGCGACAGATTGAGCCGTCCCGCGTCAGCATCGAAGGCGACGAGAATGCGCGACAGTTCGTCGATCGCGCCACCAAGCCGCTGCCGATACTGCTGCGAAAATTCCGGCAGTTGCGACGTTAGCAGGCCAGCGGCAAGCGCAACCGCCAGCGCGAAATATCGCAGGATCATGAAAGGCCTCCGCGCCCGCCGTCAGCCGCCACACGCCTCATTAGGCGTGCTTATGGCCCTTATTGTTTTCGGCGTATTGGCGCAGCTGATCCGGATTGGCCTCGCGCTGAAAACGGCCGCGCCATTCTTCATAGGGCATGCCGTAGACGTAAGTGCGCAGATCTTCCTTGCCGAGCCCGAGATGGCGCTCGTCGGCCGCATCCTTCAGCCAGTTCGACAGGCAGTTGCGGCAAAAGCCGGCGAGATTCATCATGTCGATGTTCTGCACGTCGGTCCGTTCGCGCAGATGCTCCACAAGCCGACGGAACGCCGCCGCTTCCAACTCCGTCCGGGTTTTTTCGTCGATATTGAGCATTTTCATCTCCAACGCGCCGCCCTCCGCGCCGGCCGGCGCAAAAGGCGGTCGCGACAGATATAGTCATCCCGGGCCTGGGATTGCCAGCCCAACCCGCTTCGGCTGAAGTCCAATTTCAACCCTAAGGTTCAAACCGTGGCTTAGCCCTTGGGTTCCATATTGGCGATCTTCACGTAGCGGCCCCAATCCTTGATGTCCTGCAACATCAATTTCTGGGCCTCGTCCGGGCCGATAATGAAGGGATCTGAGCCGAATTCGGCCAGCCACTTCTTGGTTTCGGGCTTTTCGGCCATCTGCAGGAAGGCCTTGCTGATCTGCGCCTTGATGGGCTCCGGCACACCCTTGGGCACGGCCACGCCCCACCATCCCACCACATCGACGCCGGGGACACCGCTCTCGTTCATGGTCGGAATATCGGGCGCGGTCGACATCCGCTCCTTGGAACTGAGCGCCAGCACACGCATCTTGCCATTGCGATGGAACGGCATGGCGAAGATCGGATCATAGCTCATGAAATCGATATTGCCGCTCTCCAGATCATTCACCGAGTCAGCCGCCGTCCGATACGGCACTTCGACCATTTTCAGTTTCAGAATGTCCTTCATCAACGCAGCCGCCACCTGGCCTGTCGGCGCCGTCGTGCCATAGCTCGCCTTATCGCCCTTCTGCTGCAGGGTCTTGATCAGATCCTGCAAGGTTTTATGCGGGCTGTTGGCGCCGACCGTCACGGTGAACGGCAGACGGCAGACGCTGGCCAGCACATCGAAAGCCTTGGTGGCGTCGTAGCCTGGATCCTTGAACAGCGACATATTCGCTGCGATGGCGCTCGGCGCGTGAATGAGAATCGTATAGCCGTCGGGCTTGGCCCGGGCGGCGAAATTGATTGCCAGATTGCCGCTGGCGCCCACCTTGTTCTCGACGATCACCGTACCGCCCAGAAACGGCCGCATGTTTTCAGCGAAATAGCGGGCGAAAACATCGGCGCCGCTGCCGGCGGGAAACGCGCAAATGACACGCACTTCGCGCGCCGGATATTTTTCCTGCGCCGAAACCGAAGTTCCGAACGCCGAGGCCGCCAGCAGCGCCGCGCTTGAACCCAGTACATCGCGACGCGTCGGTCCAGCCGATTCCATAGCCAGTTTGCTGTGCATGATCACCCTCCCATGATGGCGCAACGGTTTCAGCGATCGTTTGCGCTTGATCGCCGCTAGATTGCCGACAATCGCGCGAGGGGGCAAGCGGCCAAAGGCGAACCAAGTGAGACGCGAAATGGGCAGCCCAGGGAGAATAGGGAGGGATATCGCCACCTTGCCATAGCCATGGCCGGGCGATAGGCATCCCCCCATGTCATAGATCAAGGAACCGGGATCGATGCCTGTTTACGCCATCAATGAATATCGCCCCACGGTCGCCGACCCGAAACGCTGCTGGATCGCGCCGGGCGCCGTGGTGATCGGCCGGGTTCGCCTTGGCCTCGATGTTGGCATCTGGTTTGGCGCCGTGCTGCGCGGCGATACCGATCTGATCGAGATCGGCGATGGCACCAATATCCAGGACGGCTCGATCCTGCATACTGATCCCGGCCTGCAATTGCGCATCGGCGCCAATTGCACCATCGGCCATCGGGTGACCCTGCATGGTTGCACCATCGGCCCCAACACCCTGATCGGCATGGGCGCAACGATCCTGAACGGCGCCAAAATCGGCGCCAACTGCCTGGTCGGGGCGGGCGCTTTGGTGACCGAAGGCAAGGAATTCCCAGACAATTCCCTGATTGTCGGCTCGCCGGCCAAGGTCGTGCGCACGCTCGACGAAAAGGCCCTCGCCGGCATGGAACGGAACGCCAAGGGCTATATCGCCAATTGGCAACGCTACGCGGCCCAATTGCAGGAATGCGAACCTGCCACGGAATCTGGCACATAGCTGGCATCCCCGGAGCGAATTGCGGTGGCGCGGTCTTTGCCCTAAAGAGCGCCGCGCAAGGGGAAACAGCCGGTTGGCAGGGCAGATCACCCCAGAATGACCAAGAACGAATAACCAAGAACGACAATGCTGGAGTCTTGAGTGCAAAAGTACAAAATCATTATTGCCGGCGCCGGTCTCGGCGGCCTGACGGCGGCCTGCGTGCTGCTGCAAGCTGGTCACGATGTCGAAATCTACGAACAGGCGCCAGCGCTCGGCGAAATCGGCGCGGGCATTCAAGTCAGCGCCAATCCGATGCATGTGCTGCGTCATATCGGCGTTGGCGACGAGATCACCGCCGTTGGCGTCAGCCCCGGCGCTTATGTCTTCCGCCTGCATGACACTGGCGAGATCATCCAGCGCTTCTCGCTGTCGAAAGAGCATGAGGCGATGCATGGCGCACCTTACACCCAGCTGCATCGCGCCGATCTGCATGAAATTCTCGCAGCCCGCGCCCGCCAGCTGAAGCCGGACGTGGTGCATCTCAACACCCGCGTCAAATCCTTCACGGAAACGGCCGAGGGTGTCGAACTGCACTTCGAGGACGGCACCTCCGCCAAGGGCGATATCCTCATCGGCGCCGACGGTCTCAAATCAGTGGTGCGCGCCCAGTTGTTTGGCGCCGCGCCCGCCATCTACACTGGCGATGCCGCCTGGCGCATTCTCGTGCCGGTCGAAAAACTACCGAAGGATTTCCTCGAGCCGGTGATGTCGGTCTTCATGGGCCCCAATGGCCATGCGGTCTGCTATTACCTGCGCTCAGGCACCCTGATGAACTTCGTCGGCATCGTCGAAACCGACGACATCTCCGAGGAATCCTGGACCGTCCGTTATCCCTGGGAAAGTCTGAAAGCCGACTTTGCCGGCTGGCATGAAGCGATCCAGACCATCATCGACACCGCCGACAAGGACCAGTGCTTCCGCTGGTCGCTGTTCGGCCGGCCGCCGACCATGAACTGGAGCTCGAAGCGCGTCACCTTGCTCGGCGATTCCGTCCATCCGACCCTGCCCTATCTCGCCCAGGGCGCCGCCATGGCGATCGAGGACGGCGCGATCCTGATGCGGGCGCTGGAACAAGAGCCGGACCTCGCTAAGGCTCTACAGGTCTATCAGCGCAACCGCGCCGAGCGGACGGCGAAAATCGTCACCCAGTCGACCGATAACCGCCGCCTGTTCCATCTGCCGTCCCAGGACGCCATTCGCGCCGAATTCTCCAAGCGCGATGAGGGCAACGACCGCAATCGCTGGCTGTATTCGTACAATCCGCTGACCGTGCCGTTGGTCTAGAGCAAATCACGTTTCGGTAGAAACGTGATTTTGCTTAGATCCTCGATATTTGGACGCGTCTTCATGGCGCTCGACGATTCCGTCGAGCTGTGAAACGCTATAGTAAAAACAACGGTGAAATGGGCCGCCTGACGACCCATTTCGCCATTTTGTCATCACCGAGCCCGTACAGGAACCTCCACGCGCAAGCAGCGTTTGGGTTTCGGTGCGGGCTTGCTTACATTTAGCCCAATGAGAAAGCGCGGCGCACGGTTGGTGGTGCGGCGCAAACTCCAACAATCGGAGACTTCATGAGCTGGCATGCTGGAAACGACCCTGTGGCGGGCGACCCTCATTCCTGTGACGCGCTGGAACTGGTGATTGTGCCACGCGCCCGCGACATCGGCGGCTTCGATGTGCGGCGCGCGCTGCCGCACGGCAAGCGCCAGATGGTTGGCCCCTTCATTTTCTTCGACCAGATGGGCCCAGCGCAATTCACCGCCGGCCATGGCATCGACGTGCGGCCGCATCCTCATATCGGCCTCGCCACCGTCAGCTATCTGTTCGACGGTTCGATCATGCATCGCGACAGCGAAGGCAACGAACTCGAGATCACGCCCGGAGCCATGAACCTGATGACCGCCGGCCGTGGCATCGCCCATTCGGAACGCTCGCCTGAAAACCTGCGTGCGGGCACCCACAGTCTCTCGGGCATTCAAAGCTGGGTGGCCCTGCCCGAAGGCTTCGAGGAGATTGATCCAAGCTTTCAGCATTTCGCCGCGCAAGTGTTGCCGCGCGTTTCGGAGAAAGGCGTTGAAACACGCATCATCGCCGGCCGCGCCTACGGCCAGGCCTCGCCGGTCAACACGCTCTCGGACTGGTTCTATGTCGAGGCCATCCTCACCGCTGGTAGCTCTCTGCCGCTTGATGCCGACTACGAAGAGCGCGCGATCTATGTGGTCGAGGGCGAGATCGACGTTGCCGGCGAACGCTTCGAATCCTCGCGCCTGCTGGTCTTCCGCCCTGGCGGCAAGATCACCATTCGCGCTGCGACCAATGCGCGGCTGATGTTGCTCGGTGGAACCGCCATGAACGGACCGCGTTATATTTGGTGGAATTTCGTCTCCTCGAGCAAGGAGCGCATCGAACAGGCGAAGGAAGATTGGAAGCGCGGACAATTCGCGCCGGTGCCGCACGAAACAGAGTTCATACCACTGCCCGAGTGACGCCTGGCCGGTGGTTTGGAAGCAGGTTGCATTCCGAACTGCCGCTCGGCAACGCGGCGAAGCTAACCCATCGTGCCTCAGGCATGGTGGGCTCGCCGTGAAGGCTGGGAGACTATGGACGACTTGAAGACGAGCTCGGCGAACCAAGAAAAATCTGAAACCCCGCCGATCATTCGCAACTTCTTTTCCCTTTCAGGTGGATTTTGGCGCGGCGAAAGCGCACTGCGCGCCTGGACACTCACCTTCCTGGTGGTCGCCAGCCAACTTGCCCAGATCGGCGGCCAAGTCGGGCTTAATGCCTGGAATCGTATCTTCTTCGATGCGCTTGAGCATAAGAGCCTGCCCGACGTCTGGGTCGCCATCGCCTGGGTACCTTTCGTTGTGATCGGCATTGCCGCCTCCGTTTCGGCGCTGGTGGTCACACGCATGTTGTTTCAAACACGCTGGCGCGAATGGCTGACCAATCACATCGCCGGCTGGTGGATCGCCGATCAGCGCTATTACCGCCTCGGCTTCGTCGCCCCCAACCAATCGGCACCCGAATATCGCATTGCCGACGACGTACGCCTCGCCATCGAACCCTTGGTCGAATTGGCCCTCGGCCTGTTCAGCGCGCTCATCACCGCGGCGACCTTCGCCGCCATTCTGTGGCAGGTGGCGGGTTCTGCTCAACTCACGCTCGGCACGTCAACATTTGACATTCCCGCCTATATGGCGATCGCAGCCGTGATTTACGCAGCGATTGCCTCGACCGCTGCTTATGTGGTCGGCAAGCCCTTGGTGCCCTGGGTGATGGCCAAGAACGAAGCGGAAGCCCAGTTCCGCGCCGAGATGACGCGCCTGCGTGAAAATGCCGAAAGCATCGCGCTGATTCGCGGCGATAAAGATGAGCTTGGATCGGTGAAGTCGTCCTATGCCGATGTCGTCACCGCCTGGCTCAACATCATTCGCCAACAGGGCGTCATCGCCATCGTGCTCAACACCAATGGCGGCCTGTTCCCGATCGTTCCCTTGCTCCTGGTCGTGCCAAAATATCTCGCTGGCGATTTATCCCTCGGCGCCGTGATGCAGGTCGTCGCCGCGTTCAATGCCGTCCAGGGCGCGCTCGTCTGGTTTGTCGACAATATCGTTCGCTTGGCCGAATGGTATGCATCGGCCGGACGCGTCAGCGAACTTGGCCGCGCACTCAATGAAATCGATCTCGGCGCCGACATGGAAGGCGAGAACAGGATCGAACTGGGCGTCAGCGATGACGGCGCAATCCATCTCAACAATCTCTCCATTGCCGATCTTGCTGGACGCGTCGTCATCAAGGATGCATCCACGCGAATCGAGATTGGTGAGAAAGTGCTCGTCACCGGCGAAAGCGGATCGGGTAAAAGCACACTGATACGCGCCATGGCCGGCCTCTGGCCATGGGGGTCGGGCTCCATCAAAGTGCCCCTCAATGTCACCATCGCCTTCGTGCCGCAAAAGCCCTATCTGCCGTTGGGAACATTGCGCGAAGCCCTGGTCTATCCCAGCGAAGGAACGACCATCGGCGACGACGTGATCCACGCGGCCATGAAACGCTGCGGCCTGAGCTATTTGAGCAAACGTCTCGACGAGCCCGATATGCGCTGGGACCAGACCTTGTCGGGCGGCGAACGCCAACGCGTCGCCTTCTGTCGCTTGCTGATCCAGAAACCGCAGATCATCATCATGGATGAAGCAACATCGGCCCTCGACGAAGAAAGCCAGGAATCGCTGCTGTCCCTGCTGCGGGAAGATCTGGCCGAGGCCACCGTTCTCAGTGTCGGACACCGCACCGGCATCGAGGAATTTCACGACCGGAAGATCGTGCTCGAAAAGCGCAACGTCGGCGCACATATGACATCGCGAAAACTGCCACGCAAAATCATACGGCTCTTCCGCCGCTCAAAGGGGAGCTGAATTTCCGCCACGGTGGACGCAAAAATCTCAACTCAGCGCGCGTAATCCCTGCCGGATCTCGTCGGGCGCGATGGCGCCGAGAAGTTTTTCAACCTCGGCGTGCTTCTTCTCCCAAACCGGTACGGCGGCGGCTAGTGTATCGAGCCCAAGCGCCGTCAGCTTCAACAGACGGCTGCGCCGATCATCAGGGTCCTGGACAATGTCGACCAAGCCGCGCCGCTCCAGCGGCTTCAGTGCCGCCGTCAATGTGGTGCGGTCCATGGCGAGGAAATGCGCCACGGTGCCCATGGACGCAGGCTCGGGCCTGTTCAGCGACATCAGCAACGAGAACTGACCATTGGTGAGGCCATACGGCCGCATCGCTTCATCGAATACGCGCGCCAGCACGCGCGCCGCCTTTTGCGCGTGAAAACACAAGCACGTGTCGCGCACATGCAACGTGGTCGCATAAGGCACCGGCGAAGATTTCGTTGCGGATTTCATCATGACGTCGGCGATACCCAGGTTGACCTTGCGGAATAATGTTGATATCAACCTTTATACACCACACAAGGGAGAGGGACAATGGCCAACCACCCTGTCGTCTCACGCGCGGAATGGCTCAAGGCGCGCGAAGCGCTGCTTCTGCGCGAAAAGGAACACACCCGCGCGCGCGATCAGCTGAACCAGGAACGCTTGGCCCTGCCCTGGGTGAAAGTCGACAAGACCTACACATTCGACACGCCGACCGGCGGCAAATCCTTGGCCGATCTCTTCGACGGCCGCAGCCAGCTCATCGTCTATCATTTCATGCTCGGCCCCGACTGGACCGCCGGCTGTCCTGGCTGCTCTTTCCTCGCCGATCATCTCGATGGCGCGCGGCAGCATATCATCCATCACGATGTCAATCTGATCGCCGTATCACGCGCGACGCTTCCCCAGATCGAGGCCTATCGCAAGCGCATGGCATGGAAGTTCCCCTGGGTTTCTTCCAATGGTAACGACTTCAACTCCGACTATCATGTTTCCTTCACACCTGAGGAACTCGCCAAGGGACACATCTATTATAATTACGAAACGATCGGCTCCGACCGTGGCCACGACGAACTGCCCGGCCTGAGCTGTTTCGCCAAAGGCGAGAACGGTGAGGTCTTCCACACCTATTCGAGCTATGCGCGCGGCATGGAGGAGGCCATCGGCTCCCTAATGCTGCTCGATCGCGCGCCGAAGGGCCGCAATGAAGCTTCGACCATGAACTGGGTGCGCCGCCACGACGAATATGAGGCCAACGCCAAAGCGTCATGCTGTGCGTGATAAAATCTAAGAGTGCAAAGGTGGGAGTAGCCAATGTCTGAGTGGAACGGAAAATTCTGCTGGTATGAACTGATGACCTCCGACCTGCCGGCGGCGCGCAAGTTCTACAGCAACGTCATCGGCTGGACGGGTCAAGACGCCGGCCAACCCAACATGGACTATTGGCTGATGTCGGCTGGCGACGCGATGGTGGCCGGCATGATGACTTTGCCGAAAGAAGCCTGCGATCAAGGCGCCAAGCCCGGCTGGGTCGGCTATATCGCCGTCGACGATGTCGATGCCATGGCGGCCAAGGTGAAGAGCAAAGGCGGTACGATCTATCGCGCGGCCGAAGATATTCCCGGCATCGGCCGTTTCTCCATCGTCGCCGATCCGCAGGGCGCGGCTTTCGTCCTGTTCAAGGGCCAGGGCGAGGCGCCGCCTCCGCCGCCACGCAGCACCCCAGGCCAGGCCGGCTGGCGCGAGCTCTATGCCAACGATCATGTCGCCGCGCTCGATTTCTATGGCGATCTGTTCGGCTGGACCAAGGCCGACAGTGTCGACATGGGCGCCATGGGCACCTACCAGCTCTTCGCCATCGGCAGCGAACCGATGGGCGGCATGATGAACAAGATGCCGGAAATGCCGGCGCCCTATTGGAACTATTATTTCAATATCGAAGGCGCCGATGCCGGGGCGGAACGCGTCAAGGCAGCCGGCGGCCAAGTCCTGATGGGACCGATGGAAGTGCCCGGCGGTGACTGGATCGTCCAGGGCCTCGACCCCCAGGGCGCGCTGTTCAGTCTGGTCGCCCCAAAAAAATGACCCCGATAAGCTCGCGCGCCAGATTGTAATAGTATAACAATCGAACCGTGACTGTGCTGGCAACCGAATTGGGTCTGACCGAGGGCCGGAATCTCCCCGATTCCGGCCAGCGTAACTGCTTGACCGGACTGGCGTTTGTGGTGGCGTTCGCGGCCCATGGCGCGGTGATCGCGGGCCTCGCCAATTATGCGCCCGAGGTGTCCCTGCCGCCGATCGCCATCGATCTGGTGCCGCCAGCCGACATCACCGCTAATCTGGCCCCCGCGCAGGAGCAGCAACAGGCACAAGAGGCGAGCCAGGAAGCCGCTCAAGAAACGCCACAAGAAACGCCCGCCGAGCCGCCGCAGGAAGCCAAGACCGAGCCAACGGAAACACCCCCGCCAGAGCCAGAGCAGCAAACCGCGGCTTTGCCCGAACCACCCACGCCCGTCATGCCACCGGCGCCGGAGCCAGCCATCACGGCGCCGCCCGTGGTGCGCGAAACACCCAAGCCGCCGCCCAAGCCACAGGCCGCCAAACCCGTGGCTAAACCCAAGCCGGAACCGAAGGTCGCGGCCAAGCCGAAGGAACACCCGAAAGCCGAGCCACCAGCGGCGGCCCGCAGCGCGGCGCGCCCCTCCCCGGCAGCGGGCGTGGCGACCGCCAATCGCGCCGCCCAGAGCGGCATGTCGAGCGCGGCCTATGCCTCGCTCGTGGCGGCGGCGCTCAACCGGCTGAAGGTCTATCCGGCGGCGGCGCGCCAGAGCGGCGCCGCCGGCTCCGTTGGCGTCTCTTTCACCATCGGCGCCGGTGGGCGCGTCACCAGTTCGTCCATCCGCTCTTCAGGCAATGGCCTGCTCGATGCCGCCGTCCGGCAAATGCTGGCCAGCCTGCAGGTGCCGCCGCCCCCCGGGGGCACCTTCCGCACCGGCACGACGATCAGCTTCAGTCTGCGTTGATCACCGCTCCGAACGCGGCAGCGACCACGGCGCCAGCCATTTCTGCAGCAAGACCATCAGCTGGAAAAAGCCCAGGCTGATCGCGACCAAAATCGCCAGCGATGCGAAGCTATGGTTGATCTTGAAGAACGATGTCGAGAACATGATCATATAGCCGAGGCCTTTCTCAGCCGCGACGAACTCCGCCACCACCGCGCCCACCACCGACAAGGTCGTTGCGATCTTCAATGCGCTGAAAATATAAGGCAGCGCGAACGGCAAACGGATCTGCGTATATTCGCGCCAACGACTGGCGCGCAGCGACCGCGACAATTCGATCAGCTCTTCCGGCGTTGCCAGCAGGCCAGCCGTCGTCGTCACGACGATCGGGAAGAAGGTGATCAAAAAGGTGATGACCACGCGCGGCAGATCGGACGCCCCCAAGGTGACGACGATGATCGGCGCGACCGCCACGATCGGCATCGAGTGCACGACGACGATCAGCGGATAAAGCGTGCGCGACAGCAGTTTCGACGACGACAAAGCAATGGCGAGCGGGATCGAGATCGCCACCGCCGCGAGATAGCCCATGACCGCGACCCGCACTGTCGCCCAGGCATGGCCCAGCCATAGATCGACAGAAATCTCACGCGCGCCCATGACGATGGCGCTCGGCGGCGGCAGCAGAAAGCTCGGCACGCGGAACAGCCGGCAGCCGCCTTCCCAGACGATCAACAGCGCCATGAAGGCGAGCAGCGGCGCGAAACGGTACGCCAGCGCGGCGAAGTTGAAAGCGGATGCCTCCTTGCGCGGCTCCGCCTCAGGCGGCGCGACGGCTGAAGAGGCTGGCGCGGATGTGGTTGGCGAGAGCATTGAACTGGGGATCCGACAATGAGGCAAGGGAACGCGGGCGCGGCACGCGCACATCGAGCACTTCGCGCACCGCGCCAGGGCGCGGCGTCATGACGATGATGCGATCGGCCAAAAGAACGGCCTCCGGAATGGAATGGGTGATGAACAGCACCGTCTTCGGCTTTTCGGCCCAGATGCGCATGAGCTCGAAACTCATCTCATCGCGTGTCAAAGCATCGAGCGCCGAGAATGGCTCATCCATCAACAGAATATCGGGATCAAGCAGCAGGGCGCGGGCGATGGCCACACGCTGCTGCATGCCGCCGGACAATTGATCGATCCCGGCGCCGGCGAACGCCCCGAGCTCGACCAACTCCAACAATTCCCGCGCCCGCGTCCTCTCCGCCTCGGTGACACGCCCATATTTATGCCGCATCGGGAAGGTGACGTTGTCGAGCACATTGTACCAGGGCAGCAAGGTCGGCCGCTGGAACACGATGCCGATCTCATCGCGCGGTTCGCTGACCTTCATGCCGAAGATTTCGACGCTGCCGCTGATCGGAAACACCAGTCCGGCCAGCAGGCGCAGCAAGGTCGACTTGCCGCATCCCGACGGGCCGAGCACCGCGACGAATTCATGTCGGCCGATATCGAACGACAGATTGTCGAGCGCCCGCACCCGGCCGCCATCATCGCGCGTGAAGTCCTGCACCACATTGCGAAAGCGAATGACCGGATCATCCATCGCCATTATCCAATCATCCCGCGCATCATCGTCCGCGCCTTACTGGAGAAACGACCGATCGACCGTCTTTTCCGGATCGACCTTGTCGAGCGGAATGTTCTGCGACTTCGCCGTCCATTCCCAGGTCGTGGCCAAGCGTTTCGGCTCCAAAGTGCCAAGCCCTTCCGCCTTGGTGATCGCATTGTCGAGCAGCGGCACGATCGTCAGGAACTGCTCTTCGACCAGCTTGGCGTCCATTTCCGGGAACTGCACTTTCATCGAGCGAGCGACGTCCTTGGGATCCGCCAGCGCCATCTGCGCCGCCTTCAGCCAGGCTTTCACGACCTTGCGCACCACCTCCGGCCGCTCCTTGATCGCCTTGTTGGAGGCGAAAACCGAATAGCCATAGCCATCGTAGCCATATTCCGACCACGGCAGCATCTTCAGCTTCTTGCCGGTTTCGTTCAGCGCCCGCACGAAGGGCGGCGAAGCGGTGGTCCAGTTGATCGTCGCATCGACCTGGCCCGTGGCGAGCATCGGCACCAGCGCCGCCGGATCGACTTTGATCAAGGTGATCTTCTTCTCATCAATGCCATTGTTGGCGAGGATCAACGGCCAGATCACGTTGGACGACGTGAACGTCGCCGTCGCCACTTTCTTGCCGACAAGATCTTTCAGTGAGGTCACACCCGATCCCTCAACCGTGAAGGTCGCATCGGGCTGCACGGGAAAGGCGCTGGCCACCACCGTGACCGGCACATCGCCCTGGGCCTTGGCCTGCAGGAAAGCCGCAAGGCCACCGCTGCCGACATCGGCCGTGCCAGTGGCGATGCGCGTCACCACTTCCGACGAGCCGCGCGCCGACTGAATGGTGACATCAAGCCCTTCGGCTGCAAACAGACCCTTCTCCAACGCATAGAAGGGAATGGCCTTGTCACCGCCCGGCAGCCAGTCGTTCATATAAATAACCTTCTCGGCCGCGTGCGCACCGGCGCCAGCACCAAGAACAACAGTCGCCGCGACAAGATGGCGAACGACAGCACTGACCACAGCCTGGATCATGGATGACTCCTTTGAAAGATGGAAAGCAACGCACGTGCCAGCGTCGCTGGCGCAGCAACCGTCATGTCGTCACGCTGAAAGGCAGCGCGCCGCTTTTCTCGATCTCGGCCCAGGGCGTGCGCGGGCCGACGCGACAATTGACGCGGAAAATATTGCCTTCCGGATCTTCGAGTACCGCCTGGCGGGCGTTGTAATAGGTATCGTAGGGCGCTTTGACGACCAGCCCACCCGCACCGACCACGCGCGCCGCCGTGGCATCGACCATCGCGGCCTCGCTGACTTCGATGGTGAAATAGGCGCGCACCGGCGCGCGCACCTCGGCTTGCCCATCGTCTTGCCGATCGGCGATGCCCAGCAGCTCATAGGCCTGCGGCGCATTGAACCCGAGCTCGATACCATGCGCATCGAGGCAGCGGTAGATCGGCGAACGATGCGCCTCGATCTCAGGAAAGCCGAACAGGCTTGTATAAAACGCCGCGAGACGATCGGGCTCGCGCGCCAGAATGTTGACATAAGCGATGCGCGCGCGGGGGCTCATGACACAGCCTTCGGCGCATAGCCATAGGAACGTCGGAACATTTCCGCCATATGATCATAGGCCGTACAGGCTTCGAACCGGCGCGGATGCGCCTCGGTGATGCTGCCCGGCACCGCATCGATCAGCGCATCGGGGCGCGCCGTGTAAAAGAACGGTGCCGAATAGCGATCCTGCCCGCTGCGATTGTTTTTCACCCGATGAAAGTTCGAATTGTAGAGTCCGTTGGTCCAGCGCGCCATGAGGTCGCCGAGATTGATGACGAAGGAGCCTTCCACCGGCGGCGCTTCAATCCACGCGCCGGCGGCGTTGCGGACCTCAAGCCCGCCCGTCGCATCCTGCGCCAGGATGGTCACGCCACCCCAATCGGTGTGGGCGCCGGCGCCAATCTGGTTGAACAGCGCCTGCGCCGGCTGCGGCGGATATTTGATCAGCCGCACGGTGCCCGACGGCATATCGAAGGACGATGCAAACCAATCGGCAGGCAGATAGAGCGACAATGCCAGCAAAGCAAGCAGCCGATCGCCCAACGCCCGCATCTGCGCCCAATAACTAACCATATGTGCGCGAAATTCCGGCAGCTCGTCCGGCCATTGGTTGTGGCCAAAGTTACGGATGCGTTTGATCGCCCAAGGGTGATCGTCCGGCAGCTCCATGCCGCAATAGAAACTTTCCTTGAGATCCGGCGGCGCCGCTTCCGCCTTGTCGTCCTGGCTGTCGAGCACTTGGCCACCGATCGGCTCGTAACCCGCCGTCGTCGGAGACTGCTTCATATGGATCGCCATCTTGCGCTCAAGCGGCAGATCGAAAAACGCTTTAGCGAATTGAAAGTGCTGCGCCACCAGCGCCGCCGATACGCCATGACCGGTGATGTAGAAGAAACCGGTCTCACGACAGGCGCGATGGATATCCCAGGCAACCGCCCTCTCACCGGCTTCGTCTCCGGCTCGCGACAGATCGATCAAGGGAATGGACTGCGGGGCTTTCGGCGGTTCGTAGAGATGCATTCGGTGTCCTGATGGCTGATGCCAAAACACACCACGGCCTTCGGCCAGCGCCCATCAGCGCTCGGCATATGTCGCGATAAGCCGCTGCTTATGCCGGCGTTTCGCGAGCTTATGCTTGGCAGCGAACCATTCGTGTCTCGATTGGCATCGCAAATGCATAATGATTCCAAACGAGGCACGGAGACCGGACCATGAGCGTACTGGGACGACGGGAACTCGACATTCGCCTACTGCGCGTCTTGCAGCTGCTGCTGCAGGAACGCAGCGTTTCCCGCGTCGCCGACCGGCTCGGCCAGAGCCAGCCAGCCGTCAGCGCCACCTTGCGTCAACTGCGCGAAATCATTGGCGATCAGCTCTTGGTGCGCAGCGGCAACAGCCTGGTGCCGACCGCCCGCGCCGTCGAAATATCCGACACGGTCGATGCAACGCTTGCCGGGTTTGAGCAGATCGCCACCTGGCGTGACGAGATCCAGCCCAAGATCGCCCGCCGCCATGTACGCATCGTCGCTTCAAATGGCCTGTCGGTGCTGTTCGTGCCGCGCCTGGTCGAATTGCTGCGAAAAGAAGCACCCGGCGTCCAACTGGAATTCTGCAGCGTGCCGGGAGACGGCACGCTGTCGCGCCGCCTCGAAAGCGGCGAAGTCGATCTCATCATCGGCAACTGGCCTTCGCCCGCGGAAGATCTGCGTATCGCGCCCCTGATGGAAACCGACATCGTCTGCATGACGCGATCGTCCCATCCGCTCGCCAAGAAAGCCGCCATCGACCTTGATGACTATATGGAACAAGCACATGTTTCGCCGACACCGACAGCGGTGATGCATTGGAGCCCGATTGACGGCCGGCTGGCGCAGATGCATCGCCAGCGCAACATCGCCATTTCCGTTCCCGAATATTCGATGATCCCCTACGTGCTGTCGCGCGCCGACCTGCTGTTCACCACCGCCAGGCCGTTCGCCGAACATCTCGCCTCCTTCATGCCGTTTTCTATCCTTGGCGCACCACCGGAGCTGGGGCGGATGAAATTCTATATGCTGTGGCACGAGCGGGCCCATAATTCCGCTTTCGAACGTTGGCTGCGCGACATGGTTCGCAAGGTTGCGGCTGAAATCCGCGCCATTGACACGCCGCCGGCCATTCAGCCCGCCTTGCATAAGTCTCCGGTGATGGCCCCCATAATGGCGCAGCAGATGGCGGCTCACGGGCGCAAGGCCTTTACTCCCAGATGAAGGCTGCGGCAGCCAATCGGCATGGCCAGGCCCCACAGCACTAATCTGGAGCCTCTTCAATGCTGGTGACGAAACAGAATGTTTTCCGCAAATTCTGGTACGCGACCGTCGCGGTCGAGTCCCTGAAGGACGGGCCGAAGCCATTCGTTCTGCTCGGCGAAAAGCTGGTGATCTTCCTTGATGCGCAGGGCAAGACCGGCTGCCTGGAGGACCGCTGCTGCCATCGCACCGCGAAACTATCGAAAGGCTGGATGAAGAACGGCAATCTGGTCTGCGGTTATCACGGTTGGGAATATGATCGCGACGGCAATCTCGTTGCCATTCCGCAGTTTCCACCCGAACAGGCGCTACCCGACTGCAAGGTGAAGGGCTATCGCACGGCGGAACGTTACGGCTACGTGTGGGTCGCTCTTGAGGAACCACTCCAGCCGATCCCCGAATTCGAGGAAGAAAGCCTGCCCGGCTGGCGCCGCATCCACCAGTTCTATGACGTATGGCAAACCTCGTCGCTGCGGCTGATGGAAAACTCCTTCGACAATTCCCATTTCGCCTTCGTTCACAAAGGCACGTTCGGCGACATCAACCAGCCCAAGCCGGAGAAATACGAGATCACCGAGAAGGACTGGGGGTTTGAGGCGGAAACCATCGTCACCGTCGTCAACCCGCCCCATGCGGTGCGTGTCACCGGCAGCAACGAACCTTATACCAAGCGGCACATGCGCAACCGCTGGTTCGTGCCCTTCTCGCGCCGGCTCGACATGGAATATCCTTCCGGCCTGCGTCACATCATCATGAATTGCGCCACGCCGATCGACGACAAATCGATCCAGGTCGTCCAGATCCTGTTCCGCAACGACGACGAAGCGAGCTGCACGACCCAGGAGTTGATCGACTGGGATGCGGCCATACTGGTCGAAGACCGCGAAATCCTCGAATCGACCTCACCTGACGCCATCGTCGACATGAGCCGACGCATAGAAATGCACATGCCGTCTGATCGGCCGGGCATGATCATGCGCCGTCGCCTGCTCGACCTGATGAAGGAACATGGCGAAGAGGAAGTCCCGGCCTGATCTGCCGGTCCCTTTCAACGCAAAAGGCGGGGCCAAGCCCCGCCTTTATTCATGAATTCTTGCCGGCAAAATCAATGGTGCTGTAACGCAGCCTCGACCTCGGATGTGACAGCTGCCACCTCGAACGGCCGCATCCAGGTGCGATAGACGAGGCGGATATATTTCTCCTCGTCGTAAGGCGTGGCCGAATGCAGCGTGCCGACATCATTCCAAATCAGGCAGTCGCCCGCGCGCCATTTATGGGCATAGACAAATTGCGGCTGGGTACAATGATCCATCAGTTCCTGGACCAGCGCCCAGCTCGCCTCCTCCTCCATGCCATCTATGCGCTTGGTCGATCCATTAGTGATAAAGAGTGACTTGCGCCCATCCACATCGCTTTTCACCACAATCGGATGGATGACATCCTGCATCCGCGCCAACTCCTCCGGCGACAGCGCCGAGCGGCTGTACTTCAGAATCAGATGCGCGCGGTTATGGACGATACTGAGCTTTTCCAATTCCGCCTGGCGCTCAGCTGGCAGAGCCTCGAAAGCAGCCGCCGCATCGGCGATCAGCGTATCCGAGCCTTCGTCCGGGCATTCGACGCCATAGAGCATGGTACGCAGTCCAAGCTTCGCATAGGTCGTGCCATCAGTATGCCAATTGCGACCGGCGTCGCGCACGCCGATATATTTTCCATCTACTTTCTTGTTCGACAGGATCGAGATGCCGGGGAAATCCGGATGCGGCCCGGTATAATTTTGCGGACTGACGCGACCGAGCCGGCTGGAAACCTCCATGACCTGCGCGGGGCTGAGATCCTGATTCCGGACGACGACGACCGCCTGACGCCGACAGATCTCATCGAACGCCAGCAGTTCCGCTTCACGCGCGGTCGGTAAATCGAGATCGAGAATCTCGACGGCAAACCCATCCTTCAGCCATTGCGTCTTCAGGTCTGGTAAATCCGCGGCCATCGCGGCCTCCTTTCCAAGGGGAATTGAGCTTCAAACGGCAAGAATCTCGACAAGCATCCCGGCAGCCCCGACCGATGAGTCCAGCTCATCCTTGCTATCGCCACCACACGCATCATGATCGTGCCCGACACGCGGTCCCATGGGATAAGCCTTATAGAACGCATAAGACGGCGATTATCGGCACGCGCTGGCTAGAATTCAGACGCCTCACGTCATTCTTCAATTTCTATCGCACGCGCGCTGTGGATCATTTCAAAGCTGCGACTGCCTTCTTTCTGGGCTGCTCGGCTGAGATCCGCATGCGTTGCGCGCAACAGGCTGCATCGCTGAGCAGGATAGGCAGTCACATCTTCCTGCATGAGATCAAGCTTATGGGTCGCATAAGGCCGCGATTATTGGCGCATCTCGTGCTTGCGTGAATGATGCGGAACGTTCGTCGCTCAGGCCCCCATGCAATTGAGGTACATGATGTTGATGACGCAGGAACCGATGCTCAGGCGCTTCTGGCATTGCCTGTTTCCCGTTTCCGATCTCACAGAAAAGCCGCAGCCATTCCGTCTCCTTGGCGAAGACATCGTCGTCTGGAAGGATCTCGATGGAAAACCTCATGCGGTGCAAGACCGCTGCCCGCATCGCACCGCCAAACTCTCGCTCGGCACTCTTGAGAACGGCCACATCGTCTGCCCCTATCACGGCTGGGCCTTTGACGGCGAAGGCACCTGCAAACTGATCCCGCAAGAAACCACGCCCCGCCAGCGCGCCATCCGTGCCCGCGCCTACCACTGCGCCGCGCGCTATGGCCAGGTCTGGGTCTGCCTCGACGAACCAGCCTTCGATATCCCCACCGTCGCATCCTATGGCGATCCAAGCTTCCGCCAGGTTTTCGAATTCTCCGAGGATTGGGCCTGTGCGCCGCTGCGCATCATGGAAAACGAGTTCGACGCCGCGCATCTCTCGTTTGTGCATGCCACCAGCTTCGGCAGCACCGATCCCGTTCCAAACCTGCCAATCATCGAGATCCTGGACGATGGCTTCGTGGCGCGCAGCCGACCGGCCGTGCGCAATCCCGAAGGGCTGCGTGTCTCCCTACACACAACCGAAGCGACGACCGTGCGCATGACCACCGGCCGCTATTACGTGCCGTTCTTCCGGGTCACCGAGATCGCCTATCCCAACGGCTTGAAGAACATTCTGGTGACGGCGCTGACGCCGATCGGCGACCGCAACACGCGCTTCAACCAATTCGTTTTGCGCAACGACACGGAAGAGCAGGTCTCCACCGCCGAGGTGATCGCCTTCGACCGCATGGTGACGCTCGAAGACAAGGCCATCCTCGAATCGACCGATCCGAACGTGCCCTTCGAGTCCTCCGAAGGCGAGGAAGAACATATGGCCAGCGATCGTCCCGGCCTGCTGATGCGTAAGTTGATCCGCTCGATCTGCGACGATCTGCGGAGCAAATCGATGCCGCCCGTAGCCCAAGAAGTGACCGAAGAAACCGAGCTTGCCGGCGCTTGAGCGCCCAAAGGAGACAACGATGACAGGTTTGTTGACCCGGCGCGGAGCCCTCCTTGGTGGAGCAGGCATGGTCGCGGCGCCCTGGATTGCCCGCGCGCAGGAGGCCGTGCCGAAAGTCCGCTTCACCGCCGGCTGGTCGTTCCAGGGCGGCCAATCCTACATGCTGCGGGCCTCGCACGCGGGCTATTTCAAGGACGCTGGCGTCGACGTCTCCATCTCGCGCGGCTTCGGCTCGGGGCGCCTGCCTGTCGACATCGCCGGCGGTGTTTTCGATCTCGGCGCCGGCGAGATGAGCGCCACTTTGAAATTCATGGCGGAAAATCCGGACGCTGATCTCATCATCGTCGGCATTCTGGAGGACACCAATCAGGTAGCCATGACCGTCCTGGCCGATGGCCCTATCAAAACACCCAAGGATATCGAAGGCGGCACGCTCGCCGCGCCCGAATCCGACGTCGGCCGGCAGCTCTTCCCCGCCTATGCGAAATTCGCCGGCATCGATGTCAGCAAAGTCACCTGGCTCTCGGTCGCGCCCGAACTGCGCGAGCCGATGCTGGTGCAGAAACGCGCCGCCGGCGTCACCGGCAATGCCTCCAGTACGGCGTTGAGCCTGAAACGCATCGGCATCGATTTCCCGAAACAGCGCATCTTCTTCTATCGCGACGCTGGCTTGGATCTCTATTCCAACTGTTTCGTCGCCTCGCGCAAATTCGCCGAGCGCAATCCGCAAGCGCTAAAAGCCGCTTTGGCCGGCCTGTTCCGCGCCTATGTGGAATATTACCGCGACCCCACGGACTCGCTGAAAGTGCTCGTTACGGCCGAACCGCTGACCGATCTCAAGATCGAGACCGAGCGCGTCGATTACGTCAAGAAGATCATGCCGATCGGCAAGGGCATGAAGGAGAACGGCATTTCGGCGGTTGATCCGGAACGGCTCGGCCTCTGCATCCGCACCATCGAGGAAGCCTATGGCCTGCCCCAGCGCCTGACGCCGGAGCGTGTCTATACCGACGCTTATCTGCCGCCGGCCGCCCAGCGCATGATCTGACGGAGTGAAAATGGCAACACGGCCCTTTGTCGAAATCGATCGCGTCTGGATGCGCTATGCCGGCTCCGGCGGCACGCTGGCGCTGCGCAACACCTCTCTCTCGGTCGACAGGCAAGAATTCGTCGCCGTCGTCGGCCCCTCCGGTTGCGGCAAATCGACATTGATGCGCCTTGTCACCGGCCTGTGGCCGGCAAGCGCCGGCTCGGTCATCGTCGCCGGCAAAGAAGTGGATAAGCCGCTCTCCATCGCCGGCATGGCGTTTCAGAACCCGACCCTGTTGCCGTGGCGCACCGTTCTCGACAATGTCATGCTGCCGTTCGAAGTGGTCGATGCCCTGGCGGCGCGCCTGCGTAGGGATCGCGGACTTTATGAACAGCGGTGCCGCGAACTGCTCGATCTCGTCGGCCTGAAAGGGTTCGAGCACAAGAACCCCTGGCAATTGTCGGGCGGCATGCAGCAGCGCGCCTCGCTCTGCCGCGCCCTCGTCCACGAACCGCAATTGTTGATGCTCGACGAGCCCTTCGGCGCGCTCGATGTCTTCACCCGCGAGGATCTCTGGGGTGTGCTGCAAAACCTCTGGATGGCGCGGCGCCCCACCGTCATTCTCGTCACCCATGATCTGAGGGAAGCAGCCTTCCTCGCCGACCGCATCCTGGTGATGACCGCCCGGCCCGGCCGCATCATGATCGAGCGCAAGGTCGACCTACCACGCCCGCGCACCCAGCAGATGACCTACAGCAGCTATTTCCAGGACCTGGTTCAGGACCTGCGCGAACATATCGACCGCGCCCGCCATGGTGAGGAACTGGCCCATGCAGAGTGAAGCCGTCGCCACCCTCCTCGCCGAAGCGCCACCGATAAAATCGACGCCAAAATCACCATCCGCAACCGATGGCATGTTGGAAGGCGACTTTGCCCGCGATGCTGCGATCGTCGCCGCGGCGGTGCGGCGTCGGCGTCTCATGCGCTTGCTGCCCTGGCTCGTCATCGTCGCCATGCTGCTGCTGTGGGAAATCGGCGTGCGGGTCTTCGATGTGCCGGAATTCGTCCTGCCGGCGCCAAGCGTGGTGGCGCAGAGCATCGTCAAATGGTGGAGCCCGATCGTCTCCAATGCGCTGCAGACCCTCAAGACGACATTGATCGGGTTCGCCATGGCCAATGTTCTGGGCTTGGCGCTCGGCGTTCTCGTCGGCTCTTCGACCATGGTCTATCATGGGCTTTATCCGCTGCTGATCGCGTTCAACAGCATTCCAAAAGTCGCCCTGGTGCCGCTCCTGGTGATCTGGTGTGGCATCGGTACGCTGCCGGCCGTCCTCACCTCGTTTCTGATCAGCTTCTTCCCGATCACCGTCAATGTCGCCGCCGGCATCGCCACCGTGGAGCCGGAGCTGCGCGATGTGTTGCGCGCGCTCGGCGCCCGCCCGTTGAAGATCGTCCGCAAGGTCGGCCTTCCCCGCTCGATGCCGTATTATTTCGCCAGCCTGAAGATCGCCATCACCTCGTCCTTCCTCGGCAGCATTCTGGCCGAGACCATCGCCGGCCAAAGCGGCATCGGCCATCTGATGATCGTAGCGTCGAGCCGCTTCGACGTGCCGCTGGTCTTTGCCGGCGTCGTCGTCACGGCGGCGATGAGCGTCACCATGTATACGATAGCAACCCTCATCGAGACGCGCACGATCAGCTGGGCAACGCGCAGCCAGGGCGATCAGAGCGCGACCGGCGTCTGATCAGCTACGGAGAAGACTTCGTGCCCAGGCCGCAGCCTCGGCGGGCACGACATTGCGCTCGAACTCCCAGCCCGGCGACATCGTCGCGTCCAGCGCCATCTTCGTCGAAACGCCATCGCGCGAAGAGGGATCGAGCCGGTTGCAGAAGGCATCTGGCACCATGAACATGTCGCGATCAGCCTGAAAGCGCGTCGCCAGCGCCCAGAGCACTTCGCTTTCATCGAAGACGTTCACATCCTCGTCCACCGCCACCGCGAGCTTGATATAGGGATCAAGCCCCATCAGCAGCATCAAAGCCTGGCGCGCCTGGCCCTTCGCCATCTGCTTCATCGACATGTAAGCGTGAAAATGCGTGCCGGACTTGGGATAGTTTAGCGCGACCAGCCCCGGCACCATTTCCTTCAGCCGCAGGGCGACATGCGCCTCGCGGGCGCTGCGCCCCAGCAGTAGATGCTCGGCCGAATAGCCGGGAATGATGTCATGAAAGATCGGATCGGCACGTGAGGTGATCGCCTTGACGATAAAGACATTGCGCGTCGAGCGATCCGTCGCATAGCCGGTGTATTCGCCGTAAGGCCCCTCATCCTCGAATTCATCGGCGAGGATTTCGCCTTCCAGCACATATTCGGCGAAGGCTGGCACTTCGACATCGATCGTTCGGCATTTGACCAGCTGTACGGGCTGGCCCATCAGCGCGCCGGCGATGTCGAACTCGTCCACCTCCTTGGCGACTTTGGCGGCGGCGGCGAGATTGATGGCCGGATGAGCGCCGATCACCACGGCGACTTCGAGATTGCGCTTCAATTCACGCGCCCGCGCCAGATGTTCCCAGATGTGACCGCGCGAATGCAGGCTGGCGCCAAACCGGTTCGGCCCTTTCAACTGCAAGCGTTGATAACTGAGATTGCGCACGCCCGTATCGGGATCCTTGCAGACGAGAATGCCGGAGCCGATGTAGCGACCGGCATCCTTTTCGAAATGCCGGCTGATCGGTAGTTGGCCTACATCGAGAGCAGCACCTTCGACCACCACCTCTTGCACCGGCCCCTTCGCGATGACGACCGACGGCAGCGGCTGCCCTTGTGCCTGGCTCCACGCCGCGTTGAAACCACCTGGCGCCGCGCCAACCATGGCCGCGATGCGATCGCGGCAGCCAAACAGATTGGTGATCACCGGACCACGAAAACCGAGCGGCGCATCGAACCAGACCACGGGAGAGCGACCCTGCCGCTCAAGCTCGAGCACCAAAGCCGTCGGGTAATAGTCGAGATCGACGGGTTCGCTAATGCGCAACAGATTCTGCGCCGGCAGCGCCGCGAGCCAGCTCCGCAACGACAGCCTGTCCGGCGCGCCGGTGCCCTTCAATCGATCCAAGGTCAGCATCTCTCTCTCCCTTTGCTGAAGCTGCGGAAGCAATGCCCGTGCCTGGAGGCTCAGACCTGCCTTCACGCGGCCTCGCCAGATTAAAACTTGACAAAGTCAATTCTGAGGAGTGAAATCACACTCAAGGGCAGAAGCGGCCCGTCATAAGGGAGTGGAAGAATGACCACAGCCAGTGAGAGCGAACTGCTGACGCGCGTTGGTCCCGGAACTCCAATGGGAAACATGATGCGGGAATATTGGATCCCCGCCATGCTCTCCTCCGAACTCAAGGCCGATGCGCCGCCCACCCGCCTGATGCTGTTGAACGAAAAGCTGATCGCCTTCCGCGACAGCGACGGCCGCGTCGGCATTCTCGATCATCGCTGCCCGCATCGCTGCGCCTCGCTGTTCTTTGGCCGCAACGAGGAGAAGGGGCTACGTTGCACCTATCACGGCTGGAAATTCGACGTCGACGGCAATTGCCTCGACCAGCCGAATGTGCCGGCGCACCAGGCCTTTCCTGAACGCGTCAAGGCCAAGGCCTATCGCACCGCCGAACGTTACGGCATCGTCTGGACCTATATGGGCCAGCGCGCCGAGGCGCCGCCGCTGCCCTGTTTCGAAGCGGTGATGATCGCCGACGAGACCGATCGCAACATGTTCTGCGTGCAACGCGAGTGCAATTGGCTGCAAGGCCTCGAAGGCGACATCGATACCTCGCACTTCAGTTTCCTGCACATGGGCGGCATGCATGCCGACGAAGTCGACCCGACCAGCACCGGCCGCTACGCGCTGATCCACCCGGCGCCGGAGTATCATGTCGCCGATACGGATTGGGGCACCATGTACACGGCCTATCGCCCGGCCGAAGAGCAATCAACCTATTGGCGCGTGGCGCATTTCCTGTTCCCGTTCTGGACGATCCCGCCGGACGGCGCCTTCACCGACCATGTCATCGCCCGCGCCTGGGTGCCCATCGACGACACCCACACCATGTTCTTCCACATCTCCTGGAAGCGGAACACGCCGGGCCTGCGCAAGAAGAAAGATGGCAGCCAGATCCCCGGCGCGACCATCGGCAATAAGTTCCTGCCCAATGATACGAGCTGGCTTGGCCGCTGGCGGCTCGCCGCCAATGCCTCCAACGACTATCTGATTGACCGCGACGCCCAGCGGCTCGACAATTACTCAGGCATCGACGGCATCCACCTGCAAGACCAGGCCTTGACCGAGAGCATGGGTGGCATCGTCGATCACACGTTCGAACATCTGGCGGTGAGCGATTTGATGATCACCCGCACGCGGCGACGCATTCTGCAGGCAGCCCGCGCGGCGGCTGAAGGCATCGCACCGCCCGGTGTCGACAACCCGGAGACCTTCCAGGGCGCGCGCGGTGGTGATTTCGTCAGCCCCAATACGGTCGGCTGGCTGCAAGCCTATTCCGATGAGCTGCGCGCCTCGAAAAACCCGACAGGCACTTTGCGCATCGCCGCTGAATAATCGTCGCGCGCCTCGCGCGCGGCCGCATGAACGATCAACAGCGCGATCAACGCGCCCGTCGCATGCATTGCCGGATCGGTGATCCGGCAAGAGGGGAGCAAAGGGAGGGACGGGATGATCCGGCATTACGGCACGGTGGCACTTGCTTTCGCGGCACTCTTTGGCCTGTCTTCGAAAGGGCTCAACGCCCAAACCGCCTGGTATGATCTTCCCGCCGTCAAGGCGGCTTATGAGAAGGCAAAGGAAGAAAAAGAAGTCACCGTCTGGACCCCGGTGCAGGCCGAGGCCGATTGGATTGACTCTGAGTTCAACAAGCGCTTTCCCGGCATCACGGTGAAAGGCACCGGCGACCTTCAAGCCGCCACCAAAATTATCGCCGAAGCCCGCGCCAACAGACACTCCGTCGATGTCTGGCAAAATTCGCTGGGCGGCATGATCGAAGTGCAGAAGCGCGGCCTGTTCGCCAAGGCAGATTGGCTGCCGTTTGGTGTTTTGCCGGGCAATATCCTGTTCGACGGCGAAGGCGTCGCCGCCCACAATTTCGTCTATTCGACGCTCTATGCCCGCCCGCTCGTCAAGTCCGAGGACCTACCGAAGACCTGGGACGATCTGCTCGATCCCAAATGGCGCGGCAAGATGGTGGCGCAGGACTTTCTATTTCCCCGCCTGATGGGCTTTCTCGCCATCGCCTGGGGCGAAGAACGCACCGCCAAATGGGGGCGCGCCATGATCAACGATCAGAAATTGCTGATCACCAATGCGCCGCGCGAAAGCTTCCTCAAGACCGGCGAACGGGTTCTTTCCATCGGCGACGCCGTCAGCCAGTCTTTCCAATATACGGAGAATGGCGTACCGACGGGCTACACCATTCTCGATATCGTGCCTGCGGTGCAATTCATGTTCTCGGCGATGAAGAACGCGCCGCATCCCAATGCCGCCCGGCTTCTCATCGCCTGGATGGCGTCTGATGAAGGCATGGCCGCGCGCGAAAAGGCGGTCTACGGCGCCAGCATTCGCCCCGGCTCGAAATCGCCTCTGGCCGAACAGGTCGTGCAATCAAAAGCGCGGGTCATCCTTGAAGACCTCGCGACCATGGATCAGCGCGCCGACTTCTACAAAAAATTCTCGAGCATCATTCGCGGGCCGTAATGAGCCAGATCAGTTTGCCCTCGGGCGCCGTTCAAAACGCTCGCATCAAGCGAGCCGCCAAAGCGGAGAAGCGCGCCGACATCGGCTGGGCCGGCTGGACGGTCATCGCACTGGGCGCGGTGGCCGCCTGCTATTTCATCCTCGGCCCGCTGCTGATGCTGCTGACGACCGCCTTTCGCGGCCCGCAGGACTTTCTGCCTTTCGAGGAAGGCGCGCGCTGGACCTTCGACAACATCGCCGCCGTCTATTCCGATCGCAATCTCTATACGACGATCATTCCCAACACGCTGATCTTCACCGCCGGCTCGGTGACCGTCACGTTTTTCATCGCCTTCACCCTCGCCTGGCTGGTGGAGCGCACCGATCTACCGTTCCGCAACGGCGTCTACACGATCATCCTGTTCCCGCTGCTCGTGCCCGGCATCGTGCTCTCCATCACTTGGATCTTCCTGCTGGCGCCCAACACCGGCTGGATCAACGTGATCTTGCGCACCCTGCTCGGTCTCGAAGGTTCAGGGCCGCTGAACATCTTCAGCATGGGCGGCATGATCCTGGCCCAGGGCATCGGCCTCGTGCCCTTTGTCTTCCTGCTGCTGTCGGCCGCACTGCGCTCGATGAACCCTTCGCTCGAAGAAGCCAGCAACACCGCCGGCGCCAGCCCCTTCACCACCATCCGCCGCGTCACCCTCCCGGTGCTGCTGCCGGGCCTTCTTGCGCCGTTGATCCTGGCCACATTGATCACTCTGGAACAGTTCGAGACGCCATTGGTCATTGGCTTTCCCGCCCGCATCAATGTGTTCAGCACCCGCATCTTCTTCGAGCTGAACCCGGACACCGACCTGCCGGCCTATGGGCGCGCCGCGGCCGTCGCATTGCCCTTCCTCATCTGCGGCGTCCTGCTGCTATTGCTCTATAACCATTTCATCCGTCGCGCCGAAAGCTTCGTCACCGTGACGGGAAAAGGGTTCCGGCCGATGCGCTTTTCGCTTGGCCGCTGGCGCATCCCGGCCATTCTGTTCATCGGCACCTATGCGCTGTTCGGCGCGCTGCTGCCGGGCTTCGTCCTGATCTGGGCGAGCTTCTTTGGCTACAGCCTGCCGTCGTTCGAAATTCTGTCGACGATCAGCTTCTCTGGCTATATCGACCTCTTCAACAATCCAAAGTTCTGGCTCGCCGCGCGCAACACCTTCATCGTCGCAGGCGCCAGCGCCATCATCGTCACGACCATCGGCGTCATCATCGCCTGGACCATCCTGCGCACCCAAGTGGCTGGCCGCTGGATTCTCGATTTCATCAGCTTCCTGTCGCTTGGCATTCCCGCCGTCATCGCCGGCCTCGCTTCGATGCTGCTCTATCTGTCGATGCCGATCGGCATCTACGGCACCGTCCTGGCCTTAGTGCTGGCCTATTCCTACCGCATGGCCGTCTCGACCCGGCTGACCCGCGCCGCCTTGATGCAGATCCATGCCGAACTGGAAGAGGCTTCGTCGGTGGCCGGAGGCCAATGGCTGACCACCATCCGCCGTGTGGTTCTGCCGCTGCTGCGGCCCTCGCTCGTCGCCAGCTTCATCCTGCTTTTCATCATCGGCTTTCGCGAATTCACCATCCCGACGATCCTGCAATCGCCTGATAACACCGTGCTCAGCGTGATGATGTGGCAGGCGTTTCAGGGCGGCAAGACGACCCAGGCGGCCGCCGTCGGCACGATGATCGTGCTGTTCGTCATTCCCATTATTTTTGGCCTGCGCCGCTTCGTTCTGGCGCGCGATGGACGCGATTGAGGATACCATGCTGAAAGTCGAAGGGCTCGAGCGATCCTACACGACACCCGATGGCCTCGTGCATGCGGTCAAGGGCGTGAGCTTCGAAGTGCCGACCGGCTCGTTCTTCACCCTGCTCGGCCCCTCGGGCTGCGGCAAGACGACGACGTTACGCTGTGTCGCCGGGCTCGAACAGCCAACCGGCGGTCGCATCACCATCGCCGGCACCGTCGTCGCCCAACCCGACAACGATATTTTCGTCCCCGCCTTCAAGCGCGACGTCGGCATGGTGTTCCAGTCCTATGCGATCTGGCCGCATATGAACGTTCTGGAAAACGTGTCTTATCCGCTTGTCGTGCGCAAGCCACGCCCACCGCGCGACGAGATCCGCGACCGCGCCATGGAAGCGCTGCGCCTTGTCGGCATGGATGGCCTCGCCAATCGCTCCGCCACAAAACTCTCCGGCGGCCAGCAGCAACGCGTCGCTTTCGCCCGCGCCATCGTCCGCCATCCAAAAGTGCTTTTGCTCGATGAGCCGCTGTCCAATCTCGACGCCAAGCTGCGCGAGCAGATGCGCTACGAATTGCAGGAACTGGTCGCGCGCGTCGCCATCACCACGCTTTACGTCACCCACGACCAGTCGGAAGCCCTGGCCATGTCCGACAATGTGGCGGTGATGTCGGACGGCTTGATCTCGCAGATGGGTCCGCCGCGCGCCGTCTACGATCAGCCAGCCAATGAATTCGTCGCCGGCTTTCTCGGCGGCGCCAATTTCCTCGATGCCACGATTGTCGAGGTCGGCGCCCCCAGCAGTTTGGTCGCTTTCGACGGCGATCGCGGCTGGCTCCACATTGCTTTACCCGCCGGCCTCGGCAAGGGCGACCGGGTGCAGATCGTCTTTCGTCCCGAGGATGCGCCCCTGCGCTTCTCCGCCGGCGGCAGCGACAATGGCGTGCGCGCCTCCGTCGCCCGCTTGAGTTTCCAGGGCGGACTGACCGAATGCCACCTCAAGGTTGGCGAGGCTCTTGTCCGTTCGATGCTCCATCCTTCCGTCCACGCCGATATGGGCGCCGAGGCGTGGATCGAACTCAATCCTGCGCGTTGCGTCGTCTATGCAACACCGGATCGCCGCATGCATCAGCCTTAGTCAACAGTCCAGAGTCTTTTGTTTGACGCGTTTTCTTCACCCGAACCGGTGTCCACTTCGCTCGAAAACGTTACATGAGGGAGAACGAGGATGAGCCTATCAACTGTCGATGCTCCGCAACAGGCCCGCGCCACCGGATATGGTCGCAAGCCCTCCACCCATGATGCGATGATGACCGAGGTCGGCGCCGGCACGCCGCTCGGCGAATTCATGCGCCGCTATTGGCACCCGGTCGCCCTGTCGGAGAAGGTGAAGGACGTGCCGCAGAAGCTGCGCATGCTCGGCGAAGACCTCGTCATCTTCCGCGATCGCCAAGGCCGGCCCGGCCTGCTCCATGCCCGTTGCGCCCATCGCGGCACCACGCTCTATTACGGCAAGGTCGAGGAAAACGGCATCCGCTGTTGCTATCATGGTTGGCTCTTCGACGTCGAAGGCCGCTGCCTCGACCAACCCTGCGAAGCCGATGGCGGACGCAGCCGCGACCGCGTCATGCAGCCCTGGTATCCGCTGCAGGAACGCTATGGCCTCGTCTGGGCCTATATGGGCCCGCCGGAAAAGCAGCCGCTGCTGCCCTATTGGGACTCGCTTGAAGCCACAGGCCCCGGCGAAAAGATTTATGTGACGGGATCAAGCTTCGGCGCCGGCGGCGATGAGACTATCGAGATCGTCCCCTGCAACTGGCTGCAGGACTGGGAAAACATCATGGACCCGTTCCATATCCCGATCCTGCACACCAATTTCAGCGGCGTGCAATTCGTACCCGAAATGGGCGTGATGCCCCAGGTCCATTGGGAACATGCGCCCACGGGCATGCAATACACCGCCTATCGTAAGCTTGACAATGGCCGCGAGATGGACCGCGTCACCCTCGCCCTGTTTCCGCATGTGCGTATCGTGCCGAGCGTGCAGCTCGCGCCCGGCCCCGCCACCGGCATCGGCTGGGTAGTGCCGGTCGACGATACCAACTTCCGCCTGTTCCATGCCCTGCGCGTGCCGGAAGGGTTTAATGGCATGCCGCGTCTGCCGGGCAAGAAGTGGAGCGAGAAGAGCGAGGACGAGCACCAGCGCTTTCCCGGCGATTGGGAAGCGCAAGTCGGTCAAGGACCCATCAGCCTGCATTCGGAAGAAAACCTGGCCGGCAGCGACAAGGGCATCGTCATGCTCCGCCGCCTGTTGAAGCAGCAGATCAAGATCGTCGAGGACGGTGGCGACCCGCTCGGCGTCATCTATGATCCCGCCCAACAGATCATGAAGGTCGGCGCCGGCAATTTCTTTAAGGACTGAGTACTTTCTGTGCGATCAGCGCTTTACGGATGGGCGGCGGCATCTGCTATAGATGAGGGAACGTCGCGCCCTTGATCTTGGAATCAGGAATGGAAGCCAACAAAGCCAACCGCACCGCTTCCCCATCCCGCCCGCCCCCAGTGCAGAGCCAGCAGCATCTTGAGCAGGTCGCCGCAGCCAAAATCATGGTTCTGGCGACCAATCTGCGCCGCTCGGCCAGCGCGCTCTATGCCCGCGAGCTCAATCTCGGGACCCATGAATGGCCGATTATCGGCTCGATCGGGATGAGCGGCGCCACCTCGCTGCACGAACTGGCGGAACGGCTTGGCCTCGATAAAGGGCTCGCCAGCCGCGAAGTCTCGGCGCTTGTCCGGCGCGGCCTTGTCCTCAAGGAACGCCCGTCGAAAGAGGTGCGCATCCGCCTGAGCCCCGAGGGCGAGGAGATCATGCGACAGGTGGCGATCCTCTCCTCGCAACGGGAGGACTTCCTGTTCTCTGACATGACCGACAAGGAGCGCACGGTCTTTGTCCAGCACTTGCAGATGATCTCGGCGCGCGCCAAAGCGCTGCTTGAACAGGTCAATGAAACGCCAACGGAGATGAGCGCCAAAGATTAGCGCCGGCCGCCGACCCCATACAGGAACACTTCCGCCGTCCGCGCCGCGATTTCGTGCAGCAGCGCCTTGGTGATGCGCGGCTTCTGGCTGAACAGCAGGCGCATTTGCAGATCGGTCTTCAACAGACCCAGAAACTGCTGCGCCGCCATATCCGGATATTTGACCTTGATCGTTCCGGCCGCCACCTGTTCCGTCAGATATTTGCCGATCAACGTGTGGGAGCGGGTGACCGGGCCATCGAAGAACAGTTTGCCGATCTCCGGAAACTGGCGTGAATCCGCCACCACGGTCTGGAACAGGGCGTTCATGTCCTTGGCATAAATATTCGCCAAAGCGCCCGCGCCCAGTTCCGTCAGCACCGCCTCGGGCGTGCCTTCGGAGGTGATCACCTCTTCCGGCAGAACTTTGCCCTCGCCGCACATTTCGCGCACGACCGCCGAGAACAGTTCTTCCTTATTGTTGAAATGCCCATAGACCGTCCGCTTTGACACGGAGGCCTTTTCGGCCACCGCATCCATCGTGGTCTGAACGAAGCCCTTTTCAACGAAAAGCTCGATCCCGGCATCCAAGATCGCCCGGTATTTGCGCTGAGAATCGCGCCGGGTCAGACGGCTCGCGCGTCCAGGAAGCCTATCATGCATCGCATCTGTCCAGGTTCGGCCCGGCTCTTTTGCCAAGGCCCTTTTGCCAAGTCTCGGCTGCCAGTCTCGGCTACCAAGTCTTGGCCAATACACGTTTCGACCAATATTAGCCTGAGTCTTGTTTATTGCACAAAGCCCGCCGTTTCAAACCTGACCTTGTCCGAGCCCACTGGCGGGCCCGGTCAAAGCAAGGCAGCAACTTAGCGCCCTAAATCAGTGCTCCATGGCACTGGTCATCTCATCGAGCCAGGCCGTATCGACGCCACCAAGCGTTCGCAGCTCCTCAAGCGCCTCCTCCTTCGACTGGCCACAGCATTCGATCACATGCGGATCGGTGCCATCAGCCGCCTGGCAGGCGAACTCCAACCGGATGCCATTGGGATCGATGAAATAGATCCCGTCGAGTCCCGGCAGCTGCGGGATTGGCCCAATATAGGAGATGTTGTTTTTCTTCAGCCGTTCCTCGATGTCACGAAAGCGTTCCGGCGTGACGACGAAAGCGCAATGCTGCATCGCACCTATCGCGTTACGATTGGCTAACGGCTCCTTGCCTTTTGGAATTTCGAAGAAGGCGAGCGTGCTGTCATTGCCCATGTCGTAAAAATAATGCCGGATATTTTCATACGGCGGGTTGCCGCGATTGCCCGCGCCCGTGCCAAGTCCAGGCGGCACACGCAGTGCGTGGATCAGCGGCATGCCGAGCACGCGCACATAAAATTCCGTCGTCTTCTTAATGTCATCGGTGCAGAGCGCGAGATGATGAACACCGCGCATCAACGGTGCTGCATTGTCTTGAAGCTTGCTCATGTTGGGCTCCCTCCTCGTTTGCGTTGACTCAAATCATTAGAGACCTCATATTCTGAGATTAGGAAGGGTGCACGATGATATCAAGCAGGACCATGAGTCTTGCGATATCGAGTGGTGAGGGGGGAGCATTCATGATCCGCGCACATTTTGTATCCGTGCTGGCCGTTACGGCTGGGTTGCTGGCTGTTGGCTCATCGGCCTTCACCCAACCGGTTGCCGCCCAAGACGTCATCAAGATCGGCGTCATCACCGATCGTGTCGGCAGCGGTAAATTCTATGCGGAGCCGGTGACGCGCGGCATCGAACTCGGCGCCAAGATGATCAATGAAAAGGGCGGCGTGCTCGGCAAGAAGATACAGCTGATCATCGAAGACGACCAGAACCGGCCCGACGTTTCCGCCGCCAAGGCGCGCAAACTCGTCGATGACGGTGTCGTCGCCATCCTCTCCAACACCGGTTCTCCCGCCACCCAGCAGGCGCAGACCGTGTCGCTTGAAACCAAGACGCCACATCTGACGCCAGCCAACAGTGCCGACACGCTGACCACCCAATTGAACAATCCCTGGTTCTTCCAGACCGGTCCGCTCGCCTCGATCCAGCTCGCCACCCTGATGAGCTACACCAAGTCGCGCGGTTTCAAGAAAGTGGCGATTGTCCGCGATAACTCGTCGCTGTCGCAATCCTTTGCGGAGTCCTTCCGCAAGGGGTTGGAAGGTGTCGGCATCCAGGTGGCGCTTGAGGAAGTCATTCCCCAAGGCTCCACGTCGGCCGTCGCCAATCTGCAAAAAGTGCGCGCCGAAAAGGTTGATGCCATTCTGCAAGCCGGCATTCTCGGGCCGGAAATGCTGCAGTTCTTCCGCGCTTATCAGCAATTGGGCATGAAGGAACCGATCCTTGGCTCCTACAACCTCAGCATTCCCGCCTATCTGAGCATGGCCAAGGATCTGATGGACGGCGTGGTCTTCGTCGACGCCTATGACGACACCAAGCCGGAGGCGAAAGCCTTCCACGATATCTATGTGAAGGAATACAAGGAAGAGCCGAGCAGCCTGCCCGCTTATGGCTGGGATGGCATCCACCTCATCGCCGCGGCGATCACCAAGGCTGGGTCGCTCGACAAGGAAAAAATTCGCGAAGCCATCGCCTCGACGCAAAATTTCACCGGCGCGATCGGCGCCAAGGGCACGAGCTGGGGCTTTCGCAACGGCGGCCGCACGGGCTTTGATCCGCAAGGCGCGGTGGTGCGCGTCATCAAGGACAACCAGCATGGACCTGTCGTCCACGCTGGCCAGAACTAAGCGCCTGCGCCAGGTAGCACGGCCGCACAATGGAAGACTTTCTTGAGCTGACAGTCAGCGCGATGGCCTCCGGCTGCATCTATGCGCTGATGGCCCTCTCCTATCTGATCGTGTTGCGTCCGACGTCGATCATCAATTTCGCCATCGGCGAATGGGCGGCGACGGGCGCATTCGTTGGTGTCGGCGTGCTGACGACCTTGCTATGGCCGCGTCTCGACGCGCCCTATCCGGTCGCGGTCGCCGTCGTGCTCGTCGTTCTCGGCCTGCTCGGCTGGGCGGTAGAGCGGCTGGCGGTGCGCCCACTCGTCAAGCGCGGCGCCGCCGTCACCAGCCCAATCCTGGCTCTGCTTGGCGTGCTGGTGATTTTTCGCGAAACCCTCACTCTGCTGTTTGGCGCCGATCCGTTTCCCTCGCCGCCGCCCTTTGGCTACCGGCGCTTGGAGATCGGCCCCTTCGCCGGGGCGCCGCAACAGTTCTTCATCATCGCCGCCACGCTGACGATCTTCGCCGGCGTCTGGTATTTCTTCGAGCGCACCGTCTGGGGCCGCGCCTTTGAAGCCGTGGCGATCAACCGCCGCGCCGCAGCCCTGATGGGCATCAATCTCGGTCGCGTCACAGCGCTCGCCTTTGCCGCCGGCGCGGCGGTCGCTGGCGTCGCCGGCCTGCTGATCAGCCCGCTGACCTCGGCGCACTACATGATGGGCCTGCCGCTCGCCATTCAAGGCTTCACCGCTTTGGTGATCGGCGGTGTCGGCCGCGTCGAAGGCGCCTTGCTCGGTGGCCTCATCCTGGCCTTCGCCGAACAACTCGGCGCGCGTTATCTGCCGATCCCCTCGGGCCTGACGCTGGCCTTTCCATTCACTCTCCTGATCTTGTTCCTGCTGGTGCGGCCCACCGGGCTGATTTCGCCGCGCGAGGTCAGATGATCCGCACCCTGATCTGGATCGCCGCCATTGTCGCGGCCAGCGCCATCGCTTTCGTTCTCGGCGGCTACGGCACAGATGTTTATCGCAAGATGCTCATCTGGGTCGCTTTGGCGCTGAGCTACAATTTCCTGTTCGGCACCGCCGGCCAGGTCGCCTTCTCGCATTTCGCCTTCGCCGGCGTTGGCGCCTATGCGATGGTAATCCTATCGGTCAAACTCGGCTTACCCTTCGGCATTGCCTTTGTCGGCGCCATCGCGCTCTGCGCGTTGCTCGCCTTCATTGTCGCCGTGCCATCGACGCGGCTCGAGGGCTTCTATCTGGCGCTCGCCACCCTCGCCTTCGCGCAATTGTTCGCCGTGCTTATCAATGAAGGCGGCGACCTCACAGGCGGCACCGGCGGCATCGCCGGCTATACCCTGCCCGACATCTTCGGCTACCAGCTGCGCGGGCCCTGGTACACGGTTGTCCTGGTGCTGCTGGTCGCTGGCACGTTGCTGTTGCTCAACCGCCTCGGCGAATCTGCCTTTGGCCGCGCTTGCCGCGCCATCCGCGAAAATCCAGCAGTGGCGGCGGCCATGGGCATCGATGTCAGGCGCACCAAGGTTATCACCTTCACGCTCACCAGCACGCTCGCTGGCATTGCCGGCATCGCCTATGCCTATACGGACAATGTCATCAACCCGCCGGTGTTCGGGCTCGACAACGTGTTTTTGCTCCTGTTCATGATCATCGTCGGTGGCATGGGCCGGCCGATCGGCGCCGTCATCGGCGCGGTCCTGCTCTATCTCGCCCCCTTCGTCCTCGAGCCGATCGTTGGCCACGGCTATCTGGTGATCTTCGGCATTCTCGTCGTTCTCGCCATCCTGTATCAGCCGGCAGGGCTCGCGGGTCTTCTTGATCGCTTGCGTCCGCGAGCCCAATCATGAGCAAAGCGCCTCTCCTTCGCGTCGCCGGATTGAGCAAACGCTTTGGCGGCCTCACTGCCGTCGAGGACCTGAGCTTCGATGTCGGCCATGGTGAAATTCTCGCCCTTATCGGCCCGAACGGCGCGGGCAAAACCACCACATTCAATCTCGTCACCGGCATGCTGGCGCCGAGTTCCGGCCAGATCGAGCTCGATGGTCAGCGGATCGATGGCCTGCCTGTGCATCGCATTGCCTCAAAGGGCATGCTGCGCACCTTCCAGCACAATATGCCTTTCGCCGGCATGTCGCTGACCGATAACGTCATGGTCGGCGCGCATCGGCGCTTCAGCGCTTCTGTGCTGGATATCCTGCTGCAACGCGCCCGCGTGTTGCAGGAAGAGAAACAGGCCCGCGCGCGCGCCGCCGAACTGGTGGAGTTCGTCGGTCTTGGCCATCATCTCCATGCCGATGTCACCACGCTTTCTTTCGGCGAAGGCCGGCTGTTGGAAATCGCCCGCGCGCTCGCCGGCGATCCCCGCGCCATCCTGCTCGATGAACCAGCCGCCGGCCTGACCGCAGCGGAAATCAGCCGCCTCGGCACGCTGATCCGCACCATCGCCGCCGAGGGCGTTTCAGTGTTGCTGATCGAACACGACATGCATTTCCTCATGCCGCTGGCCGAACGCATCGTCGTGCTCAACTTCGGCCGTAAGATCGGCGAAGGCACGTCGCAGGAGATTACCGCCAATGCGGCTGTGATCGAAGCCTATCTCGGCAGCGCCGTGAACGAGCTGCCGTCAGGAGGCGCTCATGTCTAAAGCTCTCATGCTTGAGGCGATCACGCTCAGCGGCGGCTATGGCCCAGGCGACATCTTGCACGACGTCTCGATCACAATCCGGGAAGGCGAGGCCGTGGCTTTGCTCGGCCCCAACGGCGCCGGCAAGTCGACCGTGATGGCCGCCCTCACCGCGACCTTACCGCGCCGACGCGGCACGCTGCGCTTTGCCGGCGCGGATGTCAGCGCCGTGCCAAGCCATGGGCTCGTCGCCAAAGGCCTGGCGCTTGTGCCCGAGGGACGACAGATTTTCTCGCCCTTCAGTGTCGTCGAAAATCTGCGCCTTGGCGCCATGACCTTGGGCCAACGCTCGACGCTCGAAGAACGCTTCGACCACGTCTACACGCTGTTTCCGCGCCTCGCCGAACGCAAGAGCCAGCGCGCCGGCGCCATGTCGGGTGGCGAACAGCAGATGCTGGCCATCGGCCGCGCCCTGATGAGCAAGCCCAAAATGCTGCTGCTCGACGAACCCTTTCTTGGCATCGCGCCCAAAGTCATCGATGAAATCCTCGCGGCGCTGCAATTGCTGCGCCGGGACGGCCTGACGTTTCTCTTGGTCGAACAGAAGCTTCCGATCGCCTTGATGGCGACGGAACGGGCTTATGTAATGATCAAGGGCGGCATCGTTTTGGAAAGCGACTGCCCGAGCCTGTCGCGCCGCTCCGACATCCACGATCTTTATTTCAGCCTGTCGAGCCCACAGAGCGCGTGATGAAACAGTAGCGCGCGGCCGCAAAAAAGATTAGAGTACTAATCTTCGTGCAAGAGACATCCGGAGGGATTATATGTCTGGTGCATCACCATCTACCATTCCGAGCGTCCTCGGCCTGCATCACGCCGCCTATCGTTGCCGTGACGCCGAAGAGACCCGCCACTTCTATGAAGACATCTTGGGCCTGCCGCTGGTCCATGTGGTCAGCGGCGACGCGCCCTCGACGGGCGATCCGAACCCGTTCCTACATCTCTTCTTCCAGCTCGCCGATGGCTCCTGCATCGCCTTCTTCGATCTCGGCGACGGCAAGGCTGGCGAACCTTCGCCAAACACGCCGAAATGGGTCAATCACATCGCCTTCAACGTGCCCGATGACAAGGCGCTGAGCACCATGAAGGCGCATCTGCAAAAGCACGGCATCGAAGTTTTGGGCGAAGTCGATCATCATTTCGTCCATTCGATCTACTTCTTCGATCCCAATGGCGTGCGCCTCGAATTCACCACCCAGGTGGTCGACGACAAGGAGATGCAAGGCTACCGGCGCGAGGCGCATGACGCGCTGCGCGACTGGAAGCAGAAGCATCGCGCCACCGCTGCCGCCTGACCATCGGATCCCAATGACAAAAATCGAATGGGACCGGGTTCCGGTCGTCATCAGCTTTGCTGAAACCGTCCGCATGGTCGAAACCTATGGTTTCGTCGGCAGCCAGGGCATCACCGTGCTCGAAGGCCAGCGGCTTGTGCCGCGCAACAGGCCATCCGACACGGTCTTCCTGTTCATGCATCCGGCAACGACCTTGAACCTTCTGCCGATGCCGACAGCGCTCGCCGATTCCGGCCTGCACGTCATGTGCTGCGGCAGCCGCTACGCCAAGAACGACAGCGCCTTGATCATAGAAAAGGTCGTCTACGATCTTGGCCAATATGTTCGCCATGCGCGCGAAGTGCTCGGCTATCGCAAAGTGGTGCTTGTCGGTTGGTCGGGCGGCGGCTCCCTGTCGTTGTTCTATCAAGCGCAAGCCGAGGCGCCGACCATCACCCACACGCCAGCCGGCGATCCTTACGATCTCACCACGGCGAACCTGCAACCTGCCGATGGCGTCATCTTCATCGCCGCCCATCTGAGCCGCGCCGAGACCTTGACCGAATGGCTCGACCCGTCGCTGCGCAACGAAGCTGATCCCGACGATCGCGATCTCGAGCTCGATATCTACAACGCCCAATGCCCGGCGCAGCCGCCCTATAGCGCCGACTTCGTCGCGCGCTTCCGCAGCGCCCAGCTGGCACGCAACCGACGCATCACCGCCAATGTCCAGGCGATGCTGGAAAAGCTGAAGAAGAAGAACGACGGCGAGATGGAACGCGGCTTCGTCGTCCATCGCACCAATTGCGACGTGCGCTGGCTTGATCCCGCTGTCGATCCCAATGGCCGTAAGCCCGGCTGGTGTTTCCTCGGCGATCCCCGCATCGCCAATTCGGCCCCCGCCGGCATCGCCCGCTATACGTCTTTGCGCTCCTGGCTGTCGCAATGGTCGGTCGATCACACCAATGCGCGCGGCGTTGTGAATGCGGCGCGGATCACCAAGACGCCGGTGTTGCAAATCGTCAACCAAGCCGATGATGCGGTGCCGGCAACGCACAATCCGGCCATCCGCGCCGCGCTTGCCACCACCGACAAGGACTATGTCGAGATCCAAGGCGCCACCCATTACTTCCTGGGCCAGCCGGCGGAGCTCGCCCAATGTATCGGCGCCGTCAGCGACTGGAGCCGGCGCAAAGCGCTGCTTGAGAACTGAGGCCTTGAGCTTGATCTCCGGCCTCGGGCCGTTGCAACGGCTCCGCCCGGCGCTGTGGTAGTGACCTATTCATCGTAAATCGAAACATCGCTTGCCGACGAGGGCCGCGCGGCTTATCCCTGCGTTATGTGGGAAAATGCGGTTTCTTTGCTGACTGGGCATCCGCCGGCTTGGCACCGCGAGGATCGACTGACCACCGCCCGCGACAGCGGAGCCCCCCACCCGTTCGTCTTAGTGCCGGCCTCCCTCGGGGTGCAAACACGATGACCGCTCAAACCGTCTCCGACGTAAGTTCGCCTCTCGCACGCCCCGCAACCAAGCGCCTCGCTTGGGTCGACACGGCCAAGGGGATCTGCATCCTCATGGTGGTGATGCTGCACACCGTCACCGGCGTTGACGAAGCTTTCCCCGGCACCTCAGGCTGGATGCACCATCTCATTTCTTTCGCCAAGCCGTTCCGCATGCCGGACTTCTTTCTGGTCTCGGGCCTCTTCGCTACCGCCGCCATGGCCCGCCCCTGGCGCGATTTCCTTGATCGCAAACTCATCTATTTCGGCTACTTCCTGGCGCTCTGGATGGCCATCATCCTATTGGTCAAGGCGCGTGGCATGGGGCTCACCGATCCGCAGAGTTTCCTCAGCGAATATCTGTGGGGTTTCGTTGAGCCGTTCAGCACCCTGTGGTTCATCCACTTGCTGCCGCTGCTCTTCATCGCACTGCGCCTGGTCTGGACCCGGCCGCTCTGGCTGGTGCTCATCGGCGGCTTTGGCCTGCATCTCCTCGCCGCCTTTCATCTTGATCCCAACGACTACGGCTTGAGTTCGACTCTGACCCGCTGGACGGCGATCAACGCGTTCTGCCTGTTCTTCATCTACTTCTATATCGGCGCCAAGGCCGGACCGCGCATCCTGCAATGGGCCTCGCGCATCGCCGCCCAACCTCTGCCGGCGCTCGGCGCGCTCCTGGTCTGGGCCCTCATCCATGGCCTGATCTGGAAGGCGGGCTATAGCAGCCTGCCAGGCCTTGGCTTCATCCTCGGCCTGGCTGGCGCCCTGGCGGTCGTCACCGCTTCAGTGCTGCTCGCAAAATACGAACCCTTCGGCTTCTTCCGCCACATCGGCTCGCATTCCCTGGCGATCTATCTCACCTTCGTTCTGCCGATGGCAGCGATGCGCATCGCCCTGCTGAAATCGGGCTTCGTCACCAATGTCGACGTCGCCTCGCTTCTGGTGCTGGCTGTCGCCGTCACGGTACCGATCGTGCTCGACATTGTCGTGAAGAACACGCCGTTTTCCTTCCTCTACACGCGACCGCGCTGGGCGCGGCTGACCTGAGAGCGGAGATTCTACCCCGGTAGGATCTGTCTTGCGGCCTTATCGAAAATCACTACCTCCCTGTGCGGCCTGACACCGCGCTCACGCGCCGCCTGTGACGCAATAGCGTTACAGGTGCAGGCCCATGCAACAGAGGAGCTGTACGTTATGTTATTACGAAGAACTTTCCTCACCTCAGCGATCATCGCCCTGTCATATCCCGCACTGGCACAGGGCCATTCGCATGCCGCACCCAATGGCGGGCAGATTGTCAACATCGGCAAGCTCGAAGCCGAAATGGTGGTGCGCGGCGGTGAGATCAGCCTTTTTCTGACTGATAGCAAGGACATGAAGGTCGACGCATCGCCCTACAGCGCCATCGCCATGGTGTTGGCCAAAGGCAATGAACAGAAGACCGTTGAATTGACACCTTCTGGTGACAATCGTCTGGCAGGTAAGTTCGACTTCGTTGTCGAAGGCCGCTTCCGCGCCACTGTGACGCTGAAGGGCAAGGATGGCGAAATCGGCAAAGGCCGCTATACTACCGATATCAAGCGCTGATCGGATATCATGAGGACGCTTCACCAGATTCAATTGCGACAGGCTTCCGTGCCCCATGGGCTGCGGTGGGTTTTCGCTATGGTTCTGGCGCTGGCACTGGTCCTCACGCTCAACACCGCGCAACCCTTGAACGTCTCGTTCGACCATGACGCGGGCATTGCCTCGCTCCATCATCAGGCGGTCCATACCGCTTCCGATGTGGATCAGGACAAGGATGGCACCTCCGGCGCCGTTCACATCCATGCCCATTGCGGCTGCCACGCGACCTTTGCCTTTCAGTCGGCACAGGCCCAGCCGGAAGCGCCGACCATCGCCGGTCAGCGCATCACTTTGGCTGTATCGCCTCTCGCGTCGCGCGATCCGCCACCCCTGCCCGAGCCCCCCAGAGCCTGATCGCCTCCACTCGAGCCATCGCGGCTCGTAGCGATTTCTCGCCTGATTGCCGGCGCGATGCCGGTTGGGCTCTCGGGACTGACCATGACACGCAACACAATTCTTGCCGCGACTTTGTTCGCCGGCATTCTCATGGGCGCGCTTGCCGCGTCGAAAATCGAACCTGTGCGCAATGCGCTGACCGCCATCGGCCTCTTGTCCGACGCGCCGGCCCAGGCGCAGACCCCGCAGGAAGCGCACGGCCACGAGGACAAAGAGGGCGCGATCGTTCTGAGCGATGCCCAGGTCGAGGCCGGTCAATTCACTGTGGCGCCCGCAGCCGCTGGCGAACTGTATCGTCGCCTGACAGCACCGGCCGTCGTCACGCCTGATCCCGACAAGATCGCTCGCGTCGCGGCCAAGGTCGTCGGCACGGTGGCCGAGATGCGCAAGAAGCTTGGCGACGTGGTTCGCGCCGGCGAGATCATCGCCATCATCGACAGCCGAGAAGTCGCCGAAGCCAAGAGCGCCTTCCTCGCCGCCACCGTCACCTACGAACTGCAGACCGATCTGTTCCAACGTGAAAAGCGGCTCTACGATCAAAAGATCAGCGCGGAACAGCAATTTCTGAGAGTGCGCGCCACCACGACGGAATCGCGCCTGCAATTGGAACTGGCACGGCAGAAGCTGGCCGCCCTGGATCTCACCACAGACGAAGTCAACGCACTCGCCAAACAGCCAGTCGAAGCCCTGCGACGCAAGGAGATTCGCGCGCCGATCGATGGCCGTATCATCGAACGGCGCGTCGACGTCGGTGCCCCCGTCAATGGCGAAGGTCAGGAGAAGGAGCTTTACGTCATCGCCGACCTGTCCGGCGTCTGGGCCGATCTCTCGGTCCCCACCGCTGACCTCACACACGTGCACGAGGGAGATAAAGTCACCGCCGCAACCGATGCCGGCCCCATCGAAGGCAAGATCGTCTTCGTCAGCCCCATTCTCAATCAAGAGACCCGGTCCGCACGGGTGATCGCCGCCTTCGACAACACCAGCGCGAAACTGCGGCCCGGCACCTATCTGACCGCGAAGATCATCATCGATGCCAAGCCGGTCGAACTGAAAGTGCCGAAGTCAGCGCTACAGACCATCGGCAGCGAACAGGTTGTGTTCGTGCGAACAAAGGAAGGCTTCGCCAAACGCGAAGTGGCGTTGGGCGACAGCGACGACGACAGCAGCCAGATCGTTTTCGGCCTCGATCCCGGAGAAGAGATCGCCACGAAAAACACCTTCACGTTGAAGGCCGATCTCGGCAAGTCCGAAGCCGAACACGCGCATTGATGAGCCTGTCATGATCAACCGTATCATCGCCTTTTCCGTCCATCAGCGCTGGCTAATCGTTCTGCTCACGGTCCTTGCCTGCGCGCTTGGCGCCTGGTCGCTGGCGCGCCTGCCGATCGACGCCGTTCCCGACATCACCAACAATCAGGTGCAGGTGAATGCCGTCGCGCCAGCACTGTCGCCTGTCGATATGGAACGGCAGGTCACTTTCCCCATCGAGACCGCTTTCGCTGGCATCCCCGGCCTGGAAAATACCCGCTCACTGTCGCGCAATGGCTTTGCCCAGGTCACCGCCGTCTTCTCGGAAAAGACCGACATCTATTTCGCTCGCCAACAGATCGGCGAACGCCTGATCGAGGCTAAGGAAAACCTGCCCCCCGGCACGGAAGTCCGCATCGGGCCGATTTCGACGGGCTTGGGCGAAATCTACATGTGGGCCGTACGCTACAAGCAGGTGAAGCCCGACGCCGCGCGTGATGGCAGCACCGGCTTGCAAAGCGACGGCAGCTATCTGACGCCGGAAGGCGCCCGCCTGACGAGCGAGCTGGAAAAGACCGCTTATCTCAGAACCCTGCAGGATTGGGTGATCCGGCCGCAATTGCGCAATGTGCCGGGTGTGGCTGGCGTCGATACGATCGGCGGCTTCGAGAAGCAGTTTCACGTTCAGCCCGATCCCGCCAAACTCAACAGCTTCGGCCTCTCCTTCGGCGATCTCCAGGAAGCCATTCAAAGCAACAATGCCAGCCGCGGCGCCGGCTATATCGAGCGCAATGGCGAGGGCTATGTGGTGCGCAGCGGCGGCCGGCTCGAAACCATGGACGATATCCGCGATGTGGTGGTCAGCACGCGCAAGGGCGTGCCGGTGCGCGTGCGCGATGTCGCCGATGTCTCGATCGGTCGCGAACTGCGCACCGGCAGCGCCAGCGAAAACGGCCATGAAGTGGTCGTCGGCACGGCGCTGATGCTGATCAACGGCAACAGCCGCACCGTCTCCGCCGCCGTCGACAAGAAAGTGCAGGAGATCCGCACCGCCTTTCCAGCCGACATCGAAATTCAGACGGTGCTCAACCGCACGCTCCTGGTCGACGCCACGGTCAAGACCGTCGCCAAGAATCTGGCCGAAGGCGCGCTCCTCGTCATCTTTGTGCTGTTCATCCTGCTCGGCAATTTCCGCGCCGCCTTCATCACCGCTTTGGTCATTCCCATCGCCATGCTGATCACCGCGACAGGCATGTTGCAGGGACGCATCAGCGCCAATCTGATGAGCCTGGGCGCGCTCGATTTCGGGTTGATCGTCGATGGCGCCGTCATCATCGCCGAAAACAGCCTGCGCCATCTGGCCGAACGACAACATAAACTCGGTCGCGCCCTCACCCGCTCGGAGCGCCTCGACACAGTCATCGCCTCGGCCGGCGAAATGGTGAAACCCTCGGTCTATGGCCAGGCCATCATCATCCTCGTCTATGTGCCGCTACTCACCTTCACCGGCGTCGAGGGCAAGATGTTCGAGCCGATGGCGCTCACCGTCATCATCGCGCTGGCAGCCGCCTTCGTCCTCTCCCTCACCTTCGTGCCGGCGGCCATCGCCATTTTCCTCAACCGCCCGGTGCAGGAAAAAGAAAACATGGCCATCCGCGCCTTCAAAAGCGCCTACCAACCGGCTTTGATGCGCGCCCTGGCACGTCCCGGCGTCACCATCATCACCGCCGTGGCCTTGTTTGTCGGCGCCATGCTGATGCTCTCCCGTCTTGGCCAGGAATTCATTCCGCAGCTCGACGAAAAGAACATCGCCATGCACGCGATCCGCATTCCCAGCACGTCGCTGACGCAATCGCAGGACATGCAGCTCGCCGTGGAAAAGGCCGTCAGCCAATTCCCCGAAGTCGCCTTCGTCTTCTCCAAGACCGGCACGGCCGAGATCGCCGCCGATCCGATGCCGCCCAATACGTCGGACACGTTCATCATTCTCAAGCCGCAGACGGATTGGCCCAATCCGTCCGAACCGAAGGAAAGCCTGGTCAATCGCATCAAGCAGAGCGTCGAGGGCCTGCCCGGCAACAATTATGAATTCACCCAGCCGATCCAGATGCGCTTCAACGAACTGCTCGCGGGCGTGCGCGGCGACGTCGCTGTAAAAGTCTTCGGCGACGATTTCCCCACCCTGCTGCGCAGCGCCAATCAGATCGCCACCATCCTACGTCAAGTTCCAGGCGCACAGGACGTGCGCGTCGAACAGGCGGCTGGCCTGCCCTTCCTGGAGATCAATGTCGACAAGTCGCAGCTGGCTCGCGTCGGCCTCAGCCTCGGCATGGTCCATGGCGTTATCGGCTCGGCCATCGGCGGCGAGCGGGCTGGCGTCGTCTTCGAGGGCGACCGGCGTTTCCCGATCATCGTGCGTCTGCCCGATAGCGCCAGGCAGGACATCACCGCGCTCGAAAACCTGCCCGTGCCGCTACCGGTCAGCGCCGATGGCGCGCGCCGCTCGATCCCGCTGAAACAACTCGCCGCGTTCAATGTGGTCGAAGGACAGAACCAGATCTCGCGCGAAAATGGCAAACGCCGCATCGTCGTTACCGCCAATGTGCGCGGTCGCGACATCGCCTCCGTGGTGCATGAAGCGCGCAGCGAGATCGAGCGCAAGGTGCAGATCCCCGCTGGCTATTGGGTGACCTGGGGTGGTCAGTTCGAGAATCTGGCGGCCGCGCAGCAGCGCCTGATGATCGTCGTGCCCGCCTGCTTCTTCCTGATCTTCATCCTGTTGTTCTCGGCGCTGCGCTCGGTGCGCGACGCGCTGCTTGTCTTCAGCGCCGTGCCCCTGGCGTTGACGGGCGGCATCGCGGCGCTTTGGCTGCGCGACATGCCGCTGTCGGTCTCGGCCGCCGTCGGCTTCATCGCGCTGTCGGGCATTGCCGTGCTCAACAGCCTGGTGATGCTGACCTTCATCCGACAATTGGTGGAGGAAGGAAAATCGATCCGCGAGGCGATCTATGAAGGCGCGATGACGCGCTTACGCCCCGTGGTGATGACGGCGCTTGTCGCCTCGCTCGGCTTCGTGCCGATGGCGCTCGCCACCGGCACAGGTGCTGAGGTGCAGCGCCCCATCGCCACGGTCGTCATCGGCGGGCTGATCAGTGCGACTTTGCTCACGCTCTTGGTATTGCCGGCGCTCTACAGCCGTTTTGGTCGTGTGGCGGCAGCTCGCAGGGACCAAGAGCATTCAGACGCTTCGATCCCTTCAAAGCAGTTGGAGCCTATAAACGAAACACTCTGACACACGCTCTATCTGTCATCCTGGGTCGCTTGCAGCGCCTGGGATGACACCGAGAGCGCGCTTCTTCAATAGGAGCGCGGCAGACCCAACACATGTTCGGCGAGGTACGACAAGATCAGATTGGTCGAGATCGGCGCGACTTGATAAAGCCGCGTCTCGCGAAATTTACGCTCGACATCATATTCGGCGGCGAAACCGAAACCGCCATGGGTCTGCAAACAGGCATTCGCCGCCTCCCATGACGCATCAGCCGCGAGCTGCTTCGCCATATTGGCTTCCGCCCCGTTCGGCTTGCCGGCATCATGCAGCGCTGCAGCGTTGTAACGCATGAGATCGGCGGCGCGGATGTTCATATAGCTGCGCGCGATCGGAAACTGCACGCCCTGATTCATGCCGATCGGCCGGTCGAACACCACGCGCTCGCCCGCATAGGCCCGCGCCTTGTCGACGAACCAATAGCCGTCGCCGATACATTCGGCCGCGATCAGCACGCGCTCGGCGTTGAAGCCGGCGAAGATCGTGCGAAAGCCCTGCCCTTCCTCGCCGATCAGATTTTCGGCGGGAATTTCAAGATCGTCGAAAAACACCTGATTGGTCTCGTGGTTGACCATATTGGCGATCGGCGTCATCGCCATGCCGCCTTTCAACGCCTGCGCGACATCAACGATGAACACCGACAGGCCATCGGTCTTTTTCTTCACTTGATCGAGGGGCGTGGTGCGCGCCAAGAGGATCATCAGGTCGGAATGCTGCAACCGTGACGTCCAGACTTTTTGGCCGTTGACCACATAGCGGTCGCCGCGTTTCACCGCAGTCGTCTTCAGCTTGGTCATGTCCGAGCCAGTGGTCGGCTCCGTCACCGCCATGGATTGCAGGCGCAGTTCGCCGCTGGCGATGCGCGGCAGATAGGCCTGCTTCTGCGCTTCCGATCCAGCCCGGAGCACGGTCGACATATTGTACATCTGCCCATGCACCGAGCCGGAATTGCCGCCGGAGCGATTGATCTCCTCCATGACGATGGAGGCCTCGGTGAGACCAAGGCCAGACCCGCCATACTCCTGCGGGATCAGCGCCGCCAGCCAGCCCCCCTTGGTCAGCGCCTCAGCGAATGCTTCCGGATAGGCCCGCGCCTCGTCGACGGATCGCCAATAGGCGCCATCATAGGCCGCGCAAAGATCGCGCACCGCTTCGCGGATATCGGCGTGGTCTTCGGACGTCGGAATCTGCATGGCGTTTCGTTCACCTCAGTGCGATCGTTTTGTTCGACTTTAAAGCGGGATGGCTACGGGTCAATGCATCGCCGAACGCCCATCGATGCCGTCGCCGCACGGGGCCCATGCAATGCCCATCCTTGTTCGCAACCCGGCAAGGGGCTACGCAGGAAGAAAGCATTTCGCGCAACGGAGAAACGCCATGGAACTCGGCTTCAAGGGAGAACGCGTCCTCATCACCGGCAGCACCAAGGGCATCGGCTATGCCTGCGCCGAGACCTTCGCCGCTGAAGGCTGCTCCATCGTCATCACCGGCCGCGACGCCGCCACCGTCGAGGCGGCGCGCAAGAAATTGGCCGGCACCTATCAAGTCGCGGTCGAAGGCTTCGCCGGCGATCTCTCGCAGCCTGCCGAGCGCGAGCGGCTGGCGGCCCAGGCCAAAGATATCGACATTCTCGTCAACAATGCCGGCGCCATCCCCGGCGGCGGCCTGCTCGATCTCTCCATGCAGACCTGGGAACAAGCCTGGGCGCTAAAGGTGATGGGCTATATCCATCTCAGCCAGATCTATCTCGGCCGCATGAAGGAAAAGGGCTCCGGCGTCATCGTCAACATCATCGGCGGCGGCGGCCGCAGCCCGCGCTATGACTATGCCTGCGGCGGCACCGGCAATGCGGCGCTGATGGCCTTCACCGGCGCCATCGGCGGACGCTCCGTCGATTGGGGCGTCCGCGTCTTCGGCATCAACCCCTCTTCAACAAAAACCGATCGCGCCGTCACTCTGGCCAAGGCCCGCGCCAAGACCAAATATGGCGACGAAAGCCGCTGGCAAGAAATGGAGCAGCACGCACCGCTCGGCCGCCTCGCCGAACCCGGCGAAATGGCCCGCACCGCCGTCTTCCTCGCTTCGCCCGCCTGCGGCTATGTCAGCGGCGCAACGCTCGATGTCGACGCCGGCAGCGCTTATCGCGGCGGAGCGGTGTAAACCGCGCCGCCTTCACGTTTGACCAATAACATCGGCGATTCAGATCAGAGCCCAGCCCAAGGATGCGGGTTGCCGCTCGTGTCGATGTAATAGGACTTCTGCTGCATATAGGCGCGCAGACCGTCGCGGCCCTTCTCGCGGCCAAGGCCGCTCGCCTTCATGCCGCCGAACGGTGTCGAGATCGAGAACTGCTTATAGGTGTTGATCCACACCGTGCCGGCCTTGATGGCCGCGCCGATGCGCAGCGCCTTGACGACGTCCCGCGTCCAGATCCCGCAGGCAAGGCCATATTCGTTGTCGTTGGCGTCGCGGATCAAGGTCTCTTCATCGTCGAAGGGGAACACGGTCAGCACCGGACCGAACACTTCCTCACGGCAGATTTCGGCACCCGGCGCCATATCGCCGATGATCGTCGGCTCGTAATAGACACCTTCGTTATAGTTGCCGCCCGACGGACGCTGCCCCCCTGCCAGAACGGTGCCTTTGTCCCGGCGCGCCTGAGCGATGAAACGCTCGACGCTGGCGCGATGATCTTCGTGAATCATCGGCGCCACCTGGGTGCTGCTTTCGAACGGATGGCCGACGCGCAGCGCCTTTGTCCGCGCGACAAGCCGCTCCATGAACGCCGCATAGATCGAGCGCTGCACATAAAGCCTGGAACCGGCAATGCAGGACTGGCCCGTCGAAGAGAAGATGCCGAACAGCAGGCCGGCAATGGTCAGGTCGATATCGGCATCCTCGAACACGATCGTCGGCGACTTGCCGCCGAGTTCGAGCGACACCGGCATCAGCTTCTCGGCCGCCTTGCGGGCGAGATTGCGACCAACCGACGTGCCTCCCGTGAACGACACCTTGCCGATCGCCGGATGGGTGACCAGGAGATCGCCGACAATGCCGCCTGCCCCCGGCAGAACCGACAGCAGGCCTTTCGGCAAACCGCTCTCGTCGATGATGCGCGCCAGCTCTAGCGACACCAGTGGGCTCCACGAGGCCGGCTTGAGGATCACCGCATTGCCGGCAGCGAGCGCCGGCGCGATTTTCTGTGCATCGCTGGCGATCGGCGAATTCCACGGCGTGATCGCGGCGACAACGCCGATCGGCTCCCAGCGCGACAGGGTGATGTAATCGCCACGCGCCGGCGTGATCTGCTCTTCTTCCGTTTCGCAGACCGCGGCGAAATAGCGGAACGTGCCGGCAGCGCTAGCGGCCAGTGCCCGCGTCTCGCCGAGCGTCTTGCCCGTGTCGCGCGTCTGAATATAGGAGATGCGATCGATATTGCGGGAGATGCCTTCGGAGATTTTGTAAAGGAAGGTGGCGCGCTCATGCGGCTTCAGGCGCTTCCAGCTCGCCGCGTTGGCGGCTTCCTGCGCCCGCGCGATCGCGTCCTCGACGTCGGCGGCCGAAGCGCCGGAGACTGTGGCATTGTGCGTGCGATCGGCCGGGAAGATCGAGGTGATCTCCGCGCCCTGTCCCTTGCGCCATTCACCGCCAACATAGAGGCGATCACGCGGCATATCGATCTTGTCGAGCATCTCATTCAACTCCAACAAATATAAACGTTTAGAGCGGCCGCTGTGGCAGCCACTCTATCTTTTAAATCTAGCTATTGAGCGGCACGTTCCAGGCATCATAGCCATAGAGCCAGTCAACATTGCCGTCGGTGCGCAACCATTCATTGCCACGCGAACCGACCTGCACTTTCGCCGTGCGATCCAGCCGCGCCGCTTCATAGGCCGCCAAAGCCTGCGGCACAGGACGATCCAACAGAGCACGCGCCAGCACCACCGCATCCTCGATGGCCATGCCGGCGCCTTGCGCCATGAACGGCATCATCGGATGGCAGGCATCGCCGAGCAGAACCACCGCACCCGAAGACCAGCTCTTCATCGGATCGCGCACATTGAGCGCCGACTTTTTCACATCTGAAACAGGCGTCAACAACGCCTGGGCTTCAGCATTGAAATCCGCATAGGTCTCCCGCAGCTCGTTGGGGTCGCCATCGGTCGTCCAGGATTCATGCTTCCAGTCCTGCGCCTTGGTGGCGAAGATGAAGGTCTCGCGGCCCTGGTTGAGCGGGAAAGTGACGATCTGCCGATCCGACGTCGGACCCCACCATTTGGTGAAGGCATCGAGATTGGGCACGGACAGGCTCGATTGCGGCACGACGGTCCGGAAAGCGATGAGCCCGGTGAACTCCGGCTTATCGGGGCCGAACAATGCGGCGCGAACAACTGAGTGAATGCCGTCAGCACCGATGATCACATCGGCCTTGACCACCTCGCCCGTCGTCAAAGTCAGAGAAGGCCCTGCGGCAGAAGCATCGATCGCCTGGACACGCTGGCCGAAACGGATGCAATCGTCTGGCAGTGGATCGGTGAGCGCTTTCAAAATATCAGCGCGATGGATGGTGAGCTGCGGCGCGCCGTAAAGTTTCTCGGCTTGGTCACCCATCGGCAGACGCGAAGTCTCCTCGCCCGTGTCCCAGGTGCGGCTGATGCGATAGGTCGGCCGTGCCGCCGTCTCGCGAATGGCCTTGCCAATGCCAAGCCCATCGAGAACCCGCACCGCATTGGGCGTCAGATTGATGTCGGCGCCGATCCGAGTGAATTGCGCGGCCTGTTCAAACACCAGGGCATCATGGCCGAGCTTGCGCAGCGCCAGGGCAGCGGTCAATCCGCCGACACCGCCACCGACAATGACAATCCGAAGCTTGCTCATGAACCCCTCGCCTACAGGACTTATAAAGCCCAGCATCTTCCTCAAGGCGACCTTCGAGGCAAGGCGGAAATCCCCCCTTCCGGGCCCGGATCGGAGAGTGTTTTGCGAGCAAAACGCGGCGCGTTTAAGCGGTGAAACGCGCCATCGAAACCAGAGGCCGCGCCCGCCTGCAACAGAAATTGAGACACAAAAACAATCTCCGCCGGGTTTGGCCCGGCGGAGATCTTGTTTGCCTAGATCGTGAGAAGCGTTGGCTGTCAGAAGCGTCTGCGGAAGGTATTGCCACCGCCTTGGTTAGCCCTGGGCTGGTTCACGGCGACGTTCCGGCTGAAGCTCGGCTGACGCGCCGTAAAGCTCGGCTGACGGGCTGCGAAGCTTGGTTGGCGCATCGTCACGGCTTCCCGGCGCTGGACGAAGTTTTGCTGACGCTGCACGTATTTCTGTTGCACGACACGCTGGGTGAACTGCGGCCGGGGGCCGACAAGCGGGTTCACGGGCCGGAAGGCGCTGGCATTTTGAACCGTCGACTGAGGCTTCAACCCACCGATCGGGAATGGCTTCGGCGGCTTAGCGTTGCCCGTAACCAATGGGGGAAGCTTATTGGGGCCGACGAGGATCGACGAAGGCTTGCCACCACCCGGCGTGCCATTGTTGGCGATCGGGCCGGTACCACCCGGAGGCGGTTTGCCAGCGCCCGAACCCGCGCCACCCGGAGGCGGATTGCCGGCCGGAGGTTTGCCGGCTCCCGAGCCGGTGCCGCCGGGCGCGCCATTGCCAGCCACGGGGCCGGTGCCGCCAGGTTTGCCGTCCGGCTTGCAGAACTGGCCGGCAATGCCGCATTCCATGTCAGGCTTTCCAGCTCCGCCAGGCTTGCCACCTTGGCCCGGTTTACCCCCTGGGCCCTGCGTGATGATGATGATCGGCGGCGGAAGCTTCGTGGGCGTCCAGTGCCCACCGCCCGGCCACCGGCCACCGACGATGACGGGGTATCCACGCTCGACATAGCGCGGCGGCCCGACGATCGGACCCATGGCCGGCATGGGAAGCGCCATCGGCGCCATCGCGGGCAGCGGCATCATTGGCATGGCGGCGCGGGGCGCCGGCGGCGGAGCACCGATGCCGCAGCTTTTACCGAACTGGCTCTGGGGCACGAAGATCCAGAGGTTCGGATCGCTTTGGAAGCCGGCATTCTGCATGACCGGCCCGTCTTCCTCCGGCGGAAGAGGCGCCCAGCCGACATCGTTGCCGCGGTTGTTCCAGGCCACCCAGCCCGGCGAGAATTCGGCGCCCGGCACCCAGAGCCAGCCTTGCTGAGCGTCCAGGGTCCAGCGTCCGTAATGGTGTACGATCGCGCCCCATTCGGTCTTGTCATCGAAGTACCAAGCCTGGGAGGCGTTGTTGTAAGTCCAGTGGCAGGGCTCATAAGGCCGCCAGTTCTGCGACACCTGGGTCGGCTTCCAGACATCGCCGTACTTCTCGTGTTTCAGGAATTGGCCGTAGCGGGCCAGCATCTGCTGGACTTCGCCACCGCCATTGCCTTGCTGGCCGGCATCGGCCGAGGTCGGGGCCTGTGGCGCGCTCCCCATTTCCGCGCTGGCGGCGGAGACGAGGAAAAGAGACGTGCCAACCAAGAGGGCGGCCGCGAAAGCCGGCCGCCGCGCGAAGGAACGTCTGTCGGTCTTGCTTGCAATATTGAGCATGGGACTGATCCTATCCATTGCTGCGGGCTGGTTTGCCGCGGCGCCTCCCGAATGAAGGCGATGAATGAGGATGCCTCGGCTTGCGAGCCTCTTGCGTGCGCGAAAGCACATGCGATGCAGATGCCCATTGAGGGCCTGTCGGGGCGGCTTTCTGGAAAGGTCGACCAGGCTCGATGACGAGCGCTGGCACAGCGCGGCGCGCTGGCCAGTTCAGATTCTATCGCGACCGAAAAATGCTAGTGCCCGACGAGCGAAAGCGCATTGGCGCCGGTGATCAGAGCCTTCTCCTTTTCGGCTACGCCAGCTGCGTCCAGCCCCGCGAATAATCTTTGGCGGATCGGCCCCTCGTTGACGATCGGCCAGTCGCTACCCGCGATCACGCGATCGGCGCCGAGAATGTCGATCGAAGCGCGGATCTGCACCGGATCAAAGCCCATGGTGTCGATCCAGACGTGCTTGCGCAGCGCCGCGATCGTGCCTTCAGACAAGACACTGTGATGAACAAAGCCATGCGCCATCGCCAGACCGCCGAAGGCCAGCGCCGTGACGACCACTTTCAGACCCGGCAATTGCGTGAAGGCGCCACTTTCGATCAGCGCGATCAGCGCCGCCGAATTCACCGTGCCACGCGCGAACAGCACGCCAAGCCGGCCATAGCGCGACATCTGATCGGTCAGTGGCTGCGGATTGACCGGATGGACAAAGACCGGCACGCCAAGCTCCGCCGCCGCCTGCAAAGCCGGCCGTGCCTGCGGGGCATCGATCAACAGATCGCCACGGGCGCTGTCGACAAAAATGCCCGCAAGCTTCAGCTGTTTGACGGCGCGCTCGACCTCGCGTCCCGCTCGGTCCCCGTCATAGGCGTCAATTGTCGCCAATGCGCGCAGCCGTCCCGTATGGCGCCCCGCCAGCTCCGCCAATTCATCATTGATATCGACAATCGTCCCGTGGGCCAGATGCCCGTCGGCATCGGCGAGCAGCGCCGCCGGCGTATTCACCACCCGCATGTTGAGGTCGCCGTTCCGAACGTCCTGCAACAGCAAGTCTTCATCGGCGAGCTTGCGGTTCAATTCGAGCCAACGCGCCTGCTGGTTCGGCGGAAAGGTCCGCGTTGCCGTCGATTCAAAACGGGATGGAATGTGATGATTATGAAAATCGACGACGAAATCCGCTGACATACGAGCCCCTCCTAGGCAATCTTTCTAATGTTTGACTTGACCGCAAGCGACAGCGCGTCCTCTCCGATCAGTGCTTTTACGCGGGGAATGACATTCCTGGCAAAATTTTCCTGCTCCTCGATCAATGGAAAGAAGGACAGAAGATAGGTCGAGATGCCGATATGCCAGAAGGCGGCGATCTTTTCAGCCACCTGATCGTAGCTGCCAACGAAGCCGGGCAAAGTGCCGCCATTGGCGCCGATCATCCGCGCATTGTATTTGCGGCCATAGCTCAGCGTTTGCGCCTTCGGATCAACATTCTTGCGCATGTCCTGCGCCCGCGTATCGTAGAACGTATCTTGAATACGGAACAATTCCGCCAAGGCGGCCTGCGCTTCCGCCTCGGTTTCGCGGGTGATCGAAAAGCCGGTGATGCCGAATTTAAGCGGCGCGCCCGGCCGCGCCTTGGCCCGCATCGCCGCGACGTCGCCAACCACGTCTTCGATCGGCCGGCCATTGATCAGCCAGACATCGGAATAGTCACGCGCGAGCTGGCGCCCCGGCTCCGATTCGCCGCCTGAATAGATCACCGGACGCTTGCGGAAACGCGACGTCGGCCGCAGGGCATAGGCGTCGATGTTGAAATGCGCGCCTTGATGCGTGACCGTTTCGCCTTCCATCAGGCGCTTCACCACATCGAGCCATTCCGCGCCATAGGCATAGCGCGCGTCATGCGCTGGAAAGCCGATGCCGGAACGCTCAAGCTCTGGAATGAACCAGGCATTGACTACATTGATGGCGAAACGGCCGTGGCTGATGTCCTCGATCCCCAGCGCCATCTTGGCGAGCACCACCGGATGATAGAGGCGAGGCTTGATCGCCGCGATGATCTCGATCCGTTCCGTGATGGCCGCAACCGCGGCGGCCACGGTCCAGGCTTCCTGGATCTCCTCGCTTTGATCGAGCGGATTGATCGTGTGCTGCGCGTAGAGAATGGTATCGAAGCCAGCCTTTTCAGCGCTGAGAGTCATGTCGCGCGTCAGATCATAACTGGCGACAATGCGCTCCTTCAAAGGGTCGATGACCCATTTGCCGCGATAGGGCGCCCAGACACCGAACTGAATGGGCGAAGAGGAATCGGCACGAAGACGATCAGGCATGGCTTATTCCAGGTTCACGCAAATAGGGACGGACTAAAGATAAGAACCGGGCGGCGGCATTTGGCCGTTCAGGTAATAATTGCCGAGATGGAACTCTTTCCATCGCAACGGATCATGCAGCGAATGGGTCCGCGCATTGCGCCAATGCCGGTCAAGACCATACTTGCCGAGTGTCGCCCGGGCGCCGGTGAGCAAAAAGAACTGATCGGCGATGTGGGTCGCCGCTTCCGAACAGAGCAGGCGCGCATCGGCGACCGCAAGCCGCGCTTCCAGCACCGCATGTTCGGACGGAAGCGCCCGCGCATGATCGATCTTCCCGGCGGCAGCCTCCAGCACGAGTGCGGCCGTCCGCAGCTTGACGCCAAACTTGCCGAATTCGCGCACCACGAAGGGCTCTTCCCAATGATGCGCATTGGGATTGCCGTTCCATGGCCGATTGTTCTCGCGAATATAATCCGCCGCATCGGCCAGCACTTCGTCGGCGATGCCCAGATCAATCGCCGCATGGATAAGGCCGGCATTCAGTGAATAGGAGCGGCCATCGGCGCCCGGCGGCAACATCGGAAAAACATGATGGTCCGGTACGAAAACATCGGTAAAAATCGTCGTTCCGCTGGCTGTCAACCGCTGGCCCATGCCATCCCAGTCGTCGATCAGCTCGATTCCAGCGCCGTTCGCATCGACGAAATAGATAAAGGCTTCGTGCTGGCCATCCCTATCGAAATGCGCGGTGAAAGGAATCCACTGGGCGAAGAGCGCGCCGGTGGAATAGTATTTACGGCCGGTGATCCGCCAACCGCCCTCCACCTTGCGCAGATCATGCACATAGTCATTGGGCCGACGCTTAGTATCCTCCGAATGCGCATTGCCGATGCGATCACCGGCGAGGAAGCGCTTGAAGAAGAAAGCCGCCTGTTCAGCGGTTCCGTTCGCAACCGTCGGGACCCAGCAGAAATGATTCTGCGGGATTTGGCCAATGCTCGGATCAGCGGCCGACAGGAGCCGGAAGACTTTGGAGACGGTCACGGCGGACACATCGGCGCCACCATGCTCTTTCGGCACGGCAATACCGAAGAAGCCAGCCTGCGTCAGCGCTTCGATCTCTTCACGAGGCAGAATACGCTTCTGGTCGCGGGCAATGGCGCCCGTGCGGAAGCTCGCCGCAAGCCGCCCCACGACGTCGAGCGCTTCCGCGTCGGAACGAATGACATGCACGCCCGGCTCAGCGGGAACGCTTTGAACCACTTTCAGATGACTGGCCATGGGATAGCTCCGATCACGCGCCGATGAAGGCGTTGAACTCTTCGGTGAAAGTTGAATCGACTTTGATCGGCTGCGGAATGACCGCCTGAGCCAGGAACGTGTCGGCGATGTCCTGCCCGTTGACGATCAGCGCCCGATCGATCGGGCGCAGGCCTGCCGGTCGCTTGCGCTCGGAGGCCAAAGCGACGTCATAGGGAATGCGCAGCAGCTCGGCCACCGCGCGGGCCCGCGTCTCCTGATTGTTACGTGCCCAGGCCAGATGACGGTGCAATTGCCGCACGAAGAGGCCGACACCGGCGCGCTGCTGCGCCACGGCTTTTTCCGTCGCGATATAGAACAGCGAATTGTCACATCCGGCCTCGCCCGCATTGAGAATGCGTCGTGCGCCTTCCGCCTCATATTGCGACAACGACGCATCGATGAAGACCGAGGCATCGACACCACCCGTCTCAAGCACCGCCAGAATATTGGTGCCCGCCGGCAGAGTGACCGAAACCACATCGGTGATCTTCAGCCCTTCGGCGCGCAGCGCTTTCGTCAGCAGCCATTGCGCATTGGTGGCGCGCGGATAAGACACCTTCTTGCCGACGAGTTCCTTCACGCTGCGGATCGACGAGGTTTTGTAGACGATGATCGCCTCACCCTCGGGCCAGGGCTGCGTGGCGGCGACGATCTTGATGGGAATGCCGGCAGCCTGGGCAACGACCGGACCAACCTCGCCGACTTCGGCCACATCGAGCTCGCCCGCGTCCAACGCCTGCAGCATCGCCGGCACGCTGTTGAAGCGGATGATCTCGATCGCGCCATCAGCCGGCTTGTCATCGCCATTGGCCGGGAAGGTCGCCGCCACCCCGTAGATATTATTGGTACCGACTTTTACAGGCCGCTGACCCTGCGCCCGCGCGATGGACAGGAACGGACCCAAAGCCATCGCGGCGGTAAGAGACCGACGGGTAATATCTGCGGACAAACGAGCCTCCTAATTAATATATAATTTTGATAGACTAACTTGACTTTAGTGTCAAACCTGCAATGCTCGCCTTGTTGAAAGCGTGGAGGTTTGATGATGTTTGTGTCTCGCAGGACGGCGCTGCTGGCGTCGCTTGCCACGCTCGCCGTTTCGGCTGCCCCTGCCGCGCGCGGACAGACAGGGCGGGCCGATCCCAAACGGTTGCGCATCGGCACCAGCAACACCTTCGGTTTTGCCGCCACGTTCAAAGCCAATGGCGACGACACGTTCAACGGTTTCTCGTTTGAGATCGTGCCGTTCAACGGCGGCTCGCCGCAGATCATTTCGGCGCTGAATGCCGGCGAACTCGATATCGGCGAGCTGGGCGAAGTCGGCCCCGTTGTCGCTCAATCGGCCGACATTCCGTTCAAGATCATCGCCGCGACCGAGCCTTGGGGCGAAGGCCAAGGCATTCTGGTCGATAACAAATCGACCATCGCCAACCTCGCCGACCTGAAGGGCAAGAAAATTTCCTATACGCGCAGCACCAATTCCCATTGGGTGTTGCTGAAGACCTTGGAGAAAGCTGGGCTCAAACCCGATCAGGTCCAGCACATCTTCCTGCCGCCAGGCACCAATGTGCAGGCTGTACTCGAAACCGGCGGCATCGATGCCGCCATCGCCATCGACACTTTGCTCACCGCGTTCGAGCGCTCCGGCAGCCGGCGGCTCGCCAGCGGCGCCGAGGTCGGCGCGGAAAACCCGCTCTATTACATCGCCAGCGATGCGGCGATCACCAATAAGAACGCAGCCATCGCCGCTTTCGTCGCGGCCCTGGCGAAACATGTCGCTTGGGGCCATGCGAAACCGGAAGAACGCGCCAAAGCGGTGGCGGAGCTGCTGCGGATCGATCCCGAGATTGCCCTCATCGCCGAACGCAAGCGCCCCGCTCGGCTGGCACTGATTGGCGACCGGTTGCGCGCCAACAACCAGAAAATCTCCGATGTCTTCTTCGAGCAAGGCCTGATCGGCAAACGCCTCGACGCGTCGCTGTCCTTCACCGATCAGTTCAACGGTTCCATCGCGCCATGAACGCTCTCAGCCGCCCTTTGCGCCGCGCCATCGTGCCCCTGGCCATTCTCGTGATCTGGCAAGTGCTGGCGAGCTATGGCGTGATCAACCGCCGCTTCAGTTCCTCGCCCTATGACATTGGCGTGTCCTTGGGGACGCTCGCCAGCAATGGCCAGTTGACCACCCATCTCGGCATATCCTTGTGGCGTGCCGCCTTCGGCCTGTTCGTTGGCACCACGGCGGCGCTCGCGGCAGGCATTTTCGCCGGCCTGTCGAAGGTCGGCGAGGATGCGGTGGATTCGACCATTCAGGCGATCCGCACCCTGCCCTTCCTTGGCCTCGTGCCGCTGTTCATTCTCTGGTTCGGCCTGGGCGAGACGCCGCGCATCCTGCTTGTCGCGCTCGGCTCCTTCTTTCCGGTCTATCTGAATGTCTTCAAAGGCATCCGCAGCGTCGATGAGCGGCTGATCGAATTGGGCCGCAGCTACAAGCTATCGCAATGGCGCTTGGTGCGCGACATCATCTTTCCCGCCGCCTTGCCCTCGGCGCTCGTCGGCCTGCGCTATGCCATCGGCATCTCCTGGCTCAGCCTCGTCGTCGCCGAGCAGATCAATTCGTCGTCAGGACTTGGCTGGCTGATCGTCCAGGCCAATGAACTGGCGCAAACCTCGGTGATCATGACCGCGCTCGCCATCTATGCGGTGATCGGCGTTCTCGCCGACGCCCTGGTCCGGTTGATCGAACAACGGGCGCTGCGCTGGCAACGCTCTTTCAAAGGCGCTTGAACATGCCGCTCGATACCACTCGCGACCCAATCATCCTGCACAATGTCGAACGCGCTTTCGACGGCCGGCAGATTCTGCGCGATATCAATCTTGTCATCGAGGATGGCGAATTCGTCGTCCTGGTCGGCAAGAGCGGCTGCGGCAAGTCCACCCTGCTGCGCATCGTCGGCGGTCTCGACAGCGGCGCTGAAGGACATGTGGATGTCGCCCCAGAACATGCCATCTGCTTCCAGGATCCAAGATTGCTGCCGTGGAAATCGGTCTGGCGCAATGTGACGCTCGGCCTGTCCGGCCCCGGCCGGCATCTGCGCACGCGGGCGCTCGGCGCCTTGGCCGAGGTCGGCTTGCGCGAACGCGCCGATGCCTGGCCGCTCACTTTGTCGGGTGGCGAAGCACAGCGCGTTGCGCTCGCCCGCGCCTTGGTGCGCACGCCCCGGCTGCTATTGCTCGACGAACCTTTCGCGGCGCTCGATGCCTTGACACGGTTGAAGATGCAGCAACAGATATTACGTCTATGGCGTCATCACCGGATCGCGACCCTGTTCGTCACCCATGATGTCGATGAAGCCCTGCTTCTGGCGGACAGAATTCTGCTGATGGAAGCAGGCTCCATCACACGGGAATTTCGCATCGATCTCGATCGCCCACGCAAACGAGACGACGCGGACTTCGCTTTGTTGCGAAAGCAAATTCTGCTTTCGCTCGGCGTTGACGAGCAAGACGGCGGCTGACCCTTTCTCCGCCCGCCGCTGAATGGAGGCCTTCATGAATATTCATGCCGATGCCAAAACCGCCCAACAGCCCCTCCTCCACGCCGCCCTGAATTACAGCCATCGGCTGGCGGAACGGGGCTTCAATTACGCGGTCGAACCGCCGCCGGGCACGCCGCGCACCAATGTGGTGCCCGATCCCGAAACAGTCGGCATCTATGATGGCCGCACCATCGACGCCTCCATCGACCGCGAAGGCTTCGCGCTTTTCCCGCATCACAGCAATGTCACCGATTTCTTCAACGAGGACGAGGTGAAGTCCAAATATTATCCGGAGGCTGCCCGCCTGCTCGAACTGCGCACGGGCGCCGCGCGGGTGCATATTTTCGATCACACCACCCGGCGCCGGCAGATCGGCGAAGTCCTCGGCTCTGGCCGGGCGACAAGCGGCCGTGGCCCTGTCGGACGCGTGCATGTCGACCACACCGACACATCAGGCCCCAAGCGGTTGCGCGAACTTCTCGGCGATGAAGCGGACCAGCTGGCGCAACGCCCCTTCGCCATCGTCAATGTCTGGCGTCCGACGCGAGGACCGGTCGAGGATTCACCGCTCGCTGTCGCCGATGCGCGCACGATCGCGCCGGATGATCTGATCGGCACCGACCTGATCTATACCCAGCGCACGGGCGAAACCTATTCGGTGGCCTATTCGCCGCAACATCGCTGGTACTTCTATCCGCACATGCGGACGGACGAAGTGCTGTTCCTCAAATGCTACGATTCGCGCTCAACCGTGGCGCGTTTCGCGCCGCATACAGCCTTTGAGAATCCGCTGGCCCCACCTGACGCCCAACCACGCGAGAGCATCGAGCTCAGAGCCTTCGTCTTCTTCTAAGATGACGTACATATGTGCGGACCTGGCACGGTTCTGACGAAAGTCAGAACCGGCCTTAGATATGATACATCAGGTCGCTGCGCTCATCGTCGGTGAGCGCGCGCATTTCCGCCAATGTCCGATCATCGAGGACGCGCGAAATGGCGTTGCGCACCTCGTACATCATCAGCCGCACCGGACAGTTCTTCTCGTCGCAATCGTCGCAGGAGCGATAATAATTGTGGCTGGCGCAGCGGATCGGCGCCAGCGGCCCATCGAGAGCCCGCACGATCTGCCCCACGCGAATGTCATGGGCTGGCTTGGCCAACGTATAGCCGCCGCCCTTGCCCTTCTTCGACTGGACCAGGCCGACGTTGCGCAATTCGCCCAAAATGGCGTCCAGGAACTTCTTGGGAATGTTATTGGTGGTGGCGATGTCCGACACAAGCGACGGCTGGCCCGGTTCGAAACCAGCCAGGTGAACCATGGCTTTGAGCCCGTATTTTCCCTTGTTTGTCAGCAACCAAGCCACTCCGGATGCAGGCCCGCGCGCCAGACGCACCGTCTGAGCCACAAAGCCGATCAGCCTTATATAGTGTAAAGGGTCGGCTTTTTCGATCTTTTCCAGCCTTCCGCGCACAGAACAAGGCGGGAAGCCCTCCGGCTCGGGCGGCGCCAAGCTTGAACAAAACATGATGACGCTTCGTGCACCAAGCACCATTTCCACGGCCCTCGCCTAGAAATTCACATTCTATTTGAGTTGGTTAGATCCGGCTCGCCAGTCGCAAACTCCTTTAAAGATGCAGGTGGCGGTTCAAGCGCCGGGGGGATCGAGAAAAACGAAGAGAGAGTGGATGCGGCCCTTGTCGAAATGGGCGATGTCCATTCCGGTGACGGCGACTGGACCGTTGGGTGGGCCGGCCTGCCAGCGCAGCCGTCCAAGGCCGTGATGGCCAATCGCGGTACCGATCGCCGTGAAGGCGAAGTCCGGCGGCAAGCTGGCCAGCAGCGCGGTCACGGCGGCGGAAATCGCGGCATGGCCAGTGGCGGAATGATCCGGCTCATTCAACACGGCATCTTCGGCATAGAGTTCGCGGATTGCAGCGATGCGCCGCGCCGGATCGCGCTCACCAAACACACGAACGAGATTGGCCTGCATCAGGCCGTTATAATCGACGGATTGTGCGCTCATCTTCGCCTTCCAGAGTCGGGGGCTACGGGAGGGCGCATCGTCTCATACTCGCGACAATTGCACCCGCCTATCCTGTCGCGGCGATGCTGTCTTGTAGCCGAGGCGAAGATCGCCAGCTTCCCGCGTAATCAAAATTAAGCTTCTGATTTTAATAGAAAAAATCCAGGCAGATCGCAGCCAACGTCAACGCAAACGGCGTAGCCGTTTTTCAAATCTTGCATGAGTGGCGCTGGAGCGTTTTCGCGCCGAAGCACGATGCCTGGCTGGGGCGGGAGGGATCGAACCTCCGAATGGCGGAATCAAAATCCGCTGCCTTACCACTTGGCTACGCCCCACCGGCGCCGGGGCAATAGCGCATTTCCGCAGAAAGGGGAATCGTCTTTGCGCCAGGACAGTGGATTATCCAGTCCCCAGACCCTTTGAAGACCGCCCGTTTCCAACAGATTCCGCGCTTTAGCGGCACCGGCGACGGTTTGATGCGATTTTCACAATTAGCGGTTCGATTTTCTCAACAGGCGCTTGTCGCCGCCGCCCCTCGTGGCTATAAGACCGCTGCTTCGTGCTTCGGCGCGACGCAATCCAGGGCATCTCGATCGGAGTGTAGCGCAGCCTGGTAGCGCACCTGCTTCGGGAGCAGGGGGTCGGAGGTTCGAATCCTCTCACTCCGACCATTCTTTCAGTCACTTATAGACCTCGAATCGAATGGCTCCCCTCAGGGGTGATGCCCCGCGCGCGACCGCGCCCTCACGTTCAATTGGCGGCATAGGGCACGAAGGAACTGCGCGCCTCATCGACATTCAGAGGCCGCCCGACCGGCGGGAAGGCCCGTTGTGGGCAAGCGGGACGCTCGCAGATCTTGCACCCAGCGCCGATCGGCGTCGCCGCCGCCGGATTGCGCAGATCCAGTCCATCTGAATAGACGAGCCGCTCGGCATGCTGCAGATCGCAGCCGAGCGCGATGGCGAAGGTTTTGCGCGGTGCATGATAGCCGCCGCGCCCGCGCGACACCGACCGGGCGATCCACAGATAGGTGCGCTCGTCAGGCATACGCGCGATCTGCGTCAACACCCGCGCGGGCTGCGAGAAGGCTTCATAGACATTCCACAGCGGGCAGGTGCCACCGACACGCGAGAAATGAAAATCGGTTGCCGATTGTCGCTTGGAAATGTTGCCAGCGCGATCGACCCGAATGAAGAAGAACGGCACGCCGCGCGCCCCGGCCCGCTGCAACGTGCTGAGGCGATGGCAGATGGTTTCGAAGCCAACGCCGAAACGCTGGCTGAGAAGATCGATGTCATAGCGGCAAGCTTCAGCCGCCTCGCGAAACGCCGTGTACGGCAGGACCAAAGCGCCGGCGAAATAATTGGCCAGTCCTATGCGCGCCAGGCGGCGCGATTCAGCATCGGCAAAAGGACCGCTCGCGACAATCGCGTCGATCGTCTCGCGCTGTTCGAGAAAGGCCAGTTGCGTCGCCATCTGAAAGGCCTGCTGCCCAGCCCCAAGATGCGGCGACAGCCTGAGAACACCGCTCGCCGCGTCAAAACTGCGTTTCGCCTCTTTCGAGGTTTCTTCACCCACCTGCATCACCACACGCACACCATGACGATCGCGCAAACGATCGGCGATCGCCGTGGCCATGGCGCCAAGCGGAAAGTTGGCTTCGAGCGCAATCCGTTCGGCAGCGACATCGAGTTCGGCGATATGATTGTGCCGGGCATAGAAGAAATCCCGCACCTCTTCGAAGGCAGTGGACGCCATGACGGGCGCCTGACCCTGGCGATCGTCGCCGAGACGGACCGCGAGCATCGCTGATTGTTCGAGCGCACGCCGCGTGTGGCGATGCAAGGCAACGAACGCGCGCCCCACCGCCGGCATGTTGCTGGCAAGCTCCCGCACCTCGGCGGAGGCAATCGTTTCGCCGAGAATAGGATCGGCCAGCGCCTCTCGCAGATCCGCGATCAACCGCGCTTCATCATCTTCAGAGAAGAGCTGAACGTCGACGCCAAAAGCCGCATTGAGTTTGAGTAGCACGGGCACGGTCAGCGGCCGCTGATTGTTTTCGAGCTGATTGAGATAGCTCAGCGAAAGACCGATGGCCGAGGCCAGCGCCTGTTGCGTCAACTGGCGCTCTTCCCGCAGCCGTTTCAGCCGGATGCCCATGAAGGCCTTTTTCATCGCTACACCTTGCCTTCGCAAACTTTGCAAAACGCGCTGCGACGCTCCACGAATCTATGCAATTTCAGCCCTTTATTCTGACAACAGTATGCAGATATTGCAAAGAACAGTCGAGAGGCAGCGAACAGGCAGCGCCAGAATGCCGACATCCAAGGATCAAGACATCGGCGTGGGAATCCCCACCCGCTTCGTCGAAATGATCTTCCCCGAACAGGCCAACCATTACGGCACCCTGTTTGGCGGACATGCGCTGAGCCTGATGGGCAAGGCCGCCTTTATCGCCGCGACGCGACGGGCGCGCTGCGCCGTCGTGATGGCAACCTCCGACAAGATTGAATTCCATGAGCCGGTCCGCGTTGGTGAACTGGTCGAACTGACCGCGACCGTTGAACGCGTCGGCCGTTCGTCGATGACGGTCGTTGTCGATGTCATCGCCGAAGCGCTCGTCACCGGTCGCCGCTGCCTCGCCGTGCGCGGTTCCTTCGAAATGGTCGCCGTCGACGCAGCGGGCAGACCCACCGCCATCACCCCCGATCCCTTTTCCCCGCAGGAGGATGTTTTCTCGTGAAGCTCAATACGGTTCGCACCCATAAGTCCGCTGAGAATCTCCCGCGCGCCGCGCAACTCGCCTGGAAAATCGCCGAGGTGGCGACCGATCCCGTTCCGGTTGAGCCTGCGGTCGTCGAGATGATCGGCAATCGCATCATCGACAATGCGGCGGTGGCGGCGGCCTCGCTCAAGCGACGCCCGGTGGCAAGCGCCAGGGCGCAAGCCGCGGCGCATCCGTTCAAGCCCGGCGCAACAATCTTCGGCCTGTCATCGCATCGCCGCGTCTCACCCGAATGGGCGGCCTGGGCGAATGGCGTTGCCGTGCGCGAGCTCGACTTCCACGACACATTCCTGGCGGCTGACTATTCGCACCCTGGCGATAACATTCCCCCCGTCCTCGCCGTCGCCCAGCATTGCGGGCTGGACGGCGCGGCGCTCGTGCGCGGTCTTGCCGCCGGCTACGAGATTCAGGTCGACCTCGTGAAGGGCATCTGCCTGCATGAGCACAAGATCGATCACATCGCCCATCTCGGCCCCTCGGCTGCTGCCGGCATAGGCGCGGCGCTCGGCCTGCCCGTCGACACGATCTATCAGGCGGTGCAGCAGGCGCTGCATGTCACCACCACCACGCGCCAATCGCGCAAGGGCGAGATTTCGAGCTGGAAGGCCTATGCGCCCGCTTTCGCCGGCAAGATGGCCGTTGAGGCGGTCGATCGCGTCATGCGCGGCGAGGGCGCGCCGTCTCCCGCTTGGGAGGGCGAAGACGGCTTCATCGCCTGGCTGCTCGGCGGCCCCAAGGTCGAATACCAAGTGCCCCTGCCCGAGAAGGGCGAGCCAAAGCGCGCCATCCTCGACACCTATACCAAGGAGCACTCGGCCGAATATCAAAGCCAGGCGCTGATCGATCTCGCCCGGCGCATGGGTCCGAAGATTCGTGAGAAAGCTGGCGACCTATCGAAAATCGCCAGCATCGTCATCCACACCAGCCATCACACCCACTACGTGATCGGCACGGGCGCCAATGATCCCCAGAAGATGGACCCGAAGGCGAGCCGCGAAACGCTCGATCACTCCATCATGTATATCTTCGCTGTCGCGCTGGAAGACGGCGGCTGGCACCACGAGCGCTCCTATGCGGCCGAGCGTGCCAATCGTCCTGAAACGATCGGGCTCTGGCACAAGATTTCAACGATCGAGGATGCCGCATGGACGCGGCGCTATCACAGCCACGATCCGAAGGAGAAAGCGTTCGGCGGCCGCGTCGTGGTCACCCTCAGCGACGGCTCGACACTCGAAGATGAGATCGCCGTCGCCGATGCCCATCCGCTTGGCGCGCGTCCTTTCGCCCGGGCGCAATATGTCCAAAAATTCCGCACGCTGGCGGAAGGCATTATCGCACCCGCTGAGCAGGAGCGTTTCCTCGGGACGGTTGAACAGCTGACACGGCTGAAGCCCGCCGACCTCGCCGGCCTCACCTTCGCGGTCGATCCCGCGTGGCTCGGCGCAGGACAGGCGACCGGCATCTTCGATTGGAGCGGTGCGGAAGAGAGAGTTCACGACCTATCCGCCGTCGCCAGCTAAAGGGGAGACAACGATGACGCAAGCAACTGCTCAAGCGACAAACAGCGCGGCGCCTTTGCGCAACGCCGCTCCCAAGAAGTCGGTGGCCTTGTCCGGTGTCGTCGCCGGCAATACGGCGCTCTGCACCGTCGGGCGCTCGGGCAACGACCTGCACTATCGCGGCTTCGACATTCTCGACATTGCCGAGACCTGCGCCTTTGAAGAAATCGCCCACCTCCTCGTCCACGGAAGCTTGCCGACGCCCACGGAGCTTGTGGCTTATAAGACCAAACTCAAGGCGTTGCGCGGACTGCCGGCCGCTGTGCGCACGACACTGGAGGCCCTGCCCGCCGCAGCTCACCCCATGGATGTGATGCGCTCAGGCGTTTCGACATTGGGCTGCGTGCTGCCGGAAGCGCCCGATCACAATCATCCTGGCGCCCGCGACATCGCTGACCGGCTGATGGCCGCGCTCGGCTCCATGCTGCTTTACTGGCATCATTTCGCCCATAACGGCCGAAGGATAGATGTCGAGACCGATGACGACACGATCGGCGGTCACTTCCTGCACCTTCTGCATGGCGTTCGACCCAGCGACGCCCATGTTCGGGCGATGCACACCTCGCTCAATCTCTATGCCGAGCACGAGTTCAACGCCTCGACATTCACGGCGCGCTCGATCGCTGGCACCGGCGCTGACATGTATTCAGCCATCACCGGCGCCATTAGCGCCCTGAGAGGGCCCAAGCACGGTGGCGCCAATGAAGTCGCCTTCGAAATTCAGAAGCGCTATAGTGATGCCGATGAAGCGGAAGCGGATATCCAGCGACGTATCGACGCCAAAGAGGTCGTCATCGGCTTCGGTCATCCCGTCTATACCATCGCCGACCCACGCAACCGCATCATCAAGGAAGTCGCGCGGCGCCTGTCGGCCGATGCCGGCGCCCTGAAAATGTTCGAGATCGCCGATCGCATCGAGGCCGTGATGGCAAACAGCAAGAAAATGTTCGCCAATCTCGATTGGTTCAGCGCCGTTTCCTACCACCAGATAGGCGTGCCGACCGCCATGTTCACCCCATTGTTCGTCATCGCGCGCACTTCCGGTTGGAGCGCGCACGTGATCGAGCAACGTCAGGACAACAAGATCATTCGCCCCTCGGCCAATTATGTCGGCCCGGAGAACCAGGTCTTCGTGCCGATCGAGAGACGCGGACACGCGGCATCCGCCATTCGGGCCGCTTGAGGAACAATCATGCCTTATCTTTTAGCTTCCGATCTCCCTTCTGAGCCCGCAGGCCAGCGCTTTCGCGCCCTGATCGAACGCGGCGGCATCGCCCGCCTTCCGGGCGCCCATAACGGTATGGCGGCGCTTCAAGCCAAAGCCGCCGGCTTCGACGCCCTCTATCTGTCCGGCGCGGCGATGACGGCCTCCATGGGCCTGCCCGATCTCGGCATCATCACGGTCGACGAGGTCGCCTTCTTCATTCGCCAGGTCGCGCGCGCCAGCGGTCTGCCGGTACTCGTCGATGGCGACACGGGCTATGGCGAAGCGCTCAACGTCATGCATATGGTGCGCACCTTCGAGGAGGCAGGTGCTGGCGCCGTCCATATCGAGGATCAACTGCTGCCGAAGAAATGCGGCCATCTCAACGACAAGAAATTGGCCGATGCGCATGACATGGCGGCGAAGGTGGCCGCCGCCGCCAAGGCGCGCCGGCACCTCTATCTCATTGCCCGAACCGATGCGGCGGCCAGCGAAGGAATCGATGGCGCCGTCGCCCGCGCCAAGCTCTATGTCGAGGCCGGCGCCGATGCGATCTTTCCGGAAGCTTTGACCACGGCCGAGATGTTCCGCGAATTCGCCCAACGCATGGCCGGCGTGTCCCTGCTGGCCAATATGACGGAGTTCGGCCGAACACCGTTTTTTACAGCCACGGAGTTCGAGGCCATGGGCTATCGGATGGTGATCTGGCCGGTCTCGTCCCTACGTGTCGCCAGCAAGGCTCAGGAAAAACTCTACGCCACGATCGCGCGCGATGGCAGCACGGAGGCGATGCTGGGCGACATGCAGACGCGCGCCGAGCTTTACGACACGATCGGCCTGCATGATTACGAAGCTCTCGACGCGACGATCGTCCAGACGATCCTCCCGCGCGCGGCGGAATAGCGCTGCGGCGGGAGACGAATAGAAGTCACGAGACGGAGAAGCGATCTCCCCCGCTCCGCCTCTTCAGCTCTAATTGGGCGTGATACCGGCCAGCTTCACGATCTTCTGCCACTTCTCATATTCGGCCTGGAAGAACTGGCCGAATTGTTCGGGCGTGCCGCCGCGAACGCTCGCACCCTGAGACGCCAGGTTCTCACGCACTTCCTTTTCTGCCAACGACTTGTTGGTCGCCGCCGAGAGCATGTCGATGATCGGCCGGGGCGTGCCCGTTGGCACCAGCAGACCAAACCAGGTTCCTGCTTCAAAGCCCTCGAGCCCCGCCTGTTGCATGGTGGGCACGTCGGGAAACTGCGGCGACCGTTCATTGGACGTGATGGCGATGGCGCGCAGCTTGCCGCCTTCGACCAAAGGTGCGGAGGTGCTGAACACATCGAACATCAGATCGAACTGTCCGGCCATCAGATCGGTCAGCGCTGGCGCGCTGCCTTTATAGGGCACATGGACGATATCGACACCCGCCAGCATCTTGAAATACTCGCCGGCGAGATGGGCGGCGCTGCCATAGCCGAACGAGCCATAAGAAAGCTTGCCGGGCTGCGCTTTGGCCATCCTCACCAGATCGGCGAGACTGGGCGCATTCAGAGAGGGTTTGAGCACCAGCAACAACGGCTGCGTGGCAACGAGCGTGACCGGCTCGAACGCTTTGATCGGATCGTAACCGAGCTTGCTGTAAATGTGCGGCGTGACGGTGAGCGGGCCTGCGGCGCTGAAGAGCAGCGTATAGCCATCGGCCGGCGACTTGGCGACGAACTCATGGCCGACTGAACCGCCAGCGCCAGGACGGCTTTCCACCACCAGCGGTTGACCAAGACGATCGGAGAGCGAACGCGCCAGCATGCGGCCGGTGAGGTCCGTCGATCCACCGACCGCATAGGGAATCACAAGCTTGATCGGCTTGTCCGGATAGGTCTGGGCGTTGGCAGCGATGCCACCTGCCAGCGTCAAAGCCAAAGGCACGACGACGCGGGCGCGCCGCAGCAAGTTGCTGATCATGTTCCCTCCCCTTTTGTTATAAACTCAATCAGGCCGCCGTTTCGGCCGTAACATGCCCGACCGGATCACCGAACCGTTCGATCATCACCTGTTCGAACGGCACCCCCTCCGAGGCCATCCAACTGCCCGAACGTAATCTATAGGCCGCATGTTTGAACGGCGCTTGCGGCTCGACACCCCCGGCCAATGCTTTGGCCTGGCTCAACATCACCCGGCGAAACCGGACGATCGCCGCATCGGAAGCCGACAGATGCTCGCGCGTGCGATCAGCGACGCGCCCCTGGCTTTCCTGGATCATTGCATCCTGCTCGGCAACACCGCGCACGCCCGTATAGGTGATGTGCTTCTGGTTCTGGCGATCGATCAGGTAATTATTGGAGCGATTGCGGATCGGAATGAAGTTCGCGTCGACCTCGGCGATCACCCCATGGCCATTGCTGAACTTTTCGATTTCGTCTTCCAACAATGGTCGATCGGGATTCCACGCATAGGTGTAGATCCAGCAATTTTCATCGTCGATCGGCACCCACGTATAGCCGAAATGGGTTTCGCCCGGCAGCGTCGATGGCGTGGTGCTATGCGAAGGCAGCGCGAACTGCGCGCTGCGCCAATAGCGCATGCCATGATCGGCGCGCCGCGCGCCGCCGACAACGAAGCCGACCTCATGATCCAGGATCAGGAATTGCGGCAGAGGGTCTTCACGAATCCAGCGCAGGCGCTTCTCATCGGCCGGTGCATCTGGATTGGCATTCGAGGGCACATGCGGCGCCGGCATGTGCAAGAAGGAGAAATGCGAGGTGTCGAGCGCCCCTTCGATGGACTGCGCCCAATTACATTCCTGTAGCTTCTTGGTGACGTAGCGGTGCGTCGCCGGCAAGGCGCCGAATTCCAATTGCGGAACGTCCGGCAGGGCACCGTTCCACGGATCGGGGCCCATATAGGCCCACACCACATCGCCATATTCGCGCGTCGGATAAGCCTTGAGCCGTATGGTTTGATGATAGCTCGCATCCGGCGGCACATTCGGCAGTTCGAGCGGCCGTCCTTGCAGATCGAACTGCCAGCCATGAAACACGCAACGGATGGCGCAGTTTTCATTGCGGCCGAAATAGAGATCGGCGCCGCGATGCGGACAACGCGCCTCGACCAGGCCGACCACGCCCTTACTGTTGCGAAAGGCAACCAGATCTTCGCCCATGACCGTCACGCGTAACGGTGCGCCATCGGGCTCGGGCAATTCGCGCGACAAGGCCACGGGCTGCCAGAAGCGGCGAAAATACTGCCCCATCGGGGTTTCCGCATCGGTGCGGGTGAGCAGTTCATTGTCGGCGGCGCTCAGCATGTGGCAGCCTCCTTTGCAGCGGCCATGCCCAAACCAAAGGGCGCGCCCCATGTCAGTGTGTCGAGCGTATGGGCTGAAGGCGTGTATTCGCAGCCGACCCAACCCTGCCAGCCAAGCTCCTCCATGAGCTTGAACAGAAAAGGAAAGTGGATCTCGCCCGTGCCCGGTTCATGCCGTCCCGGCACATTGCCGACCTGGATATGACCGATGTACGGCCAGGCGGCGCGCAGCCTGTCGGCCAGATCGCCCTCTTCCATCTGCACATGGAACGTGTCGTAGCAGAGCTTCACATTGCTGCGGCCCAGCTGTTGCAGCACCGCGATACCTTCGTCGAGACGGTGATAGAGAAACTCCGGGAAGCGCGCCCGGCAGCACGGCTCAAGGATCAGCGTCAGCTGCGGCGCTTGATCGGCGGCCCAGGCCAGATTTTCCAGGAATTGATCCATGCAGCGTGCGCGATCGAGCTGCGGCCCGATATTGCCCGGCATGACATGGATGAAGGGATCGCCGAGTTCGCCGGCATATTCGTGCGCGTTTCGGAAACCCGCCTTGAAATCATCAGCGCGACCGGGCAGTGCGGCCAAGCCGCGTTCGCCGGCATTCCAATCGAACGGCGAGAGAATCTGCACCAGCGTCAGACCATTGTCGCGCAGCCGCGCGGCAACTTCCCTGGCGGGATAGTCGTAAGGGAAAGCGACCTCGACGCCCTGAAAGCCAGCCTTAGCGGCGGCCTCATAGCGTTGCAGCATCGGCAGTTCGGTAAACAGCCAACGCAGGTTGGCATCAAATCGCAGCATCGTTTGGAAACCCCTTGATACCGCGAAGGGTAAGACTTGCCTCAGCGTTTAAACAAACTAATAATATTTAGCATCTGGTGAGTTTTATTTATGAATGTCAGCAACGTCTCCCTGCGCCAGCTGCGCGCTTTTGTGGCCATCGCAGAAGCCGGTGGCTTCGCCGCCGCCGCGCGCAAACTGCATCTCACGCCTTCCGCGCTGAGCCTGCTCATCAAGGAGCTGGAGCGCGGCATCGAAGTGCGACTGTTCGATCGCAGCACGCGCTCCACGGTTTTGTCGCTGGCTGGCAGCGAGTTCTATCCACTGGCTCGCAAACTGCTGGAAGACCTGGGCCGCGCGCTGGAAAGCACGCAGGATCTACAACGTAAAAAACGCGGCACGCTGCGCATCGCCTGTACACCGCTTTACGCGGCAACAACACTGCCGCAGCTATTTCTGCGCTATAAACAGAGATACCCCGCGATCACCGTCTATGTTCTGGACTCCCTCAATCAGCAAGCGCTCGCGCGCGTGCAGAGCGGCGAGGCCGATCTCGGCATCGTGCCGCAACGGGAAACGCCGCTGGAATTGCAGCAGCAAAGCCTGCTCGCCGACAGGATTTGGTTGATCTGCCGGCCCGATCATCCCTTGGCCGCGCGCAGCCGCGTGACATGGGCGCAAGCCCTGAAGGAGCCGATGATCAACCTGACGCTCGATTTCACCAAACGTCTGCAAGCTGATCTGTTCAAACATTCCGACGCGCTGGTGATGAACCCAGCCCACGAGGTCTCGTTCATCACCACGGCTCTCGGCCTGGTGCAGAGCGGCTTTGGCGTCACTGCCCAGCCTGGCCGCGCTCTGTCGCTCATCGGCGCCTTCGGCCTGGTCGCGCGACCGCTGGTGGCGCCCGTGGTCGATCGTCAGCTCTCGTTGTTCTTCCCGCGCGGCCATGAGCTCTCACCCGCGGCCGCAAGCTTTCGCGACTTTCTCAACGAAGTCGATATCTGAGCGCCGTCGCGCTAAAGACCGATGGCGTGCAGCCAACCCGCCTGGACCACCGCATCGTAAAGCAGTTTCACCGCCAGCACGGTGAGCCCCACCTGAAGGATCAGGCGGAAGCGCTGCTCGCTAGTGCGGTTGAGCGCTACTTCCCCCAGCCAGTTGCCGGCCGCGCCGGTGAGAATCATTGCCGCCATCAACGGGATATAGGCGGTGATGGCGAAGCCGATGACCGCGAAGGCCGCCATTTTCAGAATGTGCACAAAGCTCATCAGCGCGCCAAGCGTAGCGGCATGGTTGCGCCGATCGGCGGCGGCGCTGGCGACAAAGGGCGCCACCAACGTGCCCGTAGCGCTGACGAAGACGCCAACGAAAGTGGCGACGAAACCGACCACGGCGAAACGACCGCCGAGCGCCCCCATGCGCCCAAGCTTCGGCAGCCAGGTCACGATCAGGATGAAGATACCGAGAATGCCCATGGTCGCCGAGGTCGGCATGGCGACAAAGGCCTTAGCACCAAGCCCGGCGCCGATCGCAGCACCGACGATGAAGGGCAGCAGGGTCGCCCGCATCACCCAACGCCACATGATCATGGTTCGCGTCACGCCGGCGCCCAGTTGCACCACCGTGTGAACGGGAACCAGCGCCGCCGGTGGCATCACCATCGCCATCAAAGCCAGCAGGATGAGACCACCGGCGGTGCCGGTGAAGACACCAATGAAAGCGGTGGCGAAGGAGGCAAAGCTCAAACCGAAAAACAGCAGCGCGCCTGTGTCAGGCACGCCAAGAAAATCAACCATCTGTTCAAGCCTTAAGGTATTTGCCGGAGAGCTGCGGCGCCATCGGATCGAGCCCATTGGTCTGGCGTTGCAGGCGGGTTTCGCGCGGCCAGGTGCGCTTCAGAGCGTCTTTTACGACGATCGAAAGACGGCCGAGGCCCGCGACCTCCATCTCCACCTTGTCGCTGTCCTGGAAGGCATGCAGGCCACGGTGGTTGGTCCCGAGCGCCAAGATGTCTCCCGGCTCCAGCGTGTGGATGGAACTGACAAATTCAATACAGCGTGGAATCTTATGGGCCATATCGCTGGTGTTGTAGTCCTGCTTCAACACGCCGTTGTTCCACAGCTTCACCTGTAGGTTCTGCGGATCAGAAATTTCATCGGCGGTGACCAGCCAGGGGCCGATCGGCGCGAAGGTGTCGCGCGATTTCATCTGATAGAAAGACTGATTGGCCGGCTGCACGCCGCGTGCCGACCCGTCGATGAAATTCACATAGCCAAAGATATAGGACATGGCTTCGGACGCCGGCACATTGACAGCCCGCTTGCCGATCACCAAAGCGATCTCCGCTTCGCCTTCGAAAACCGTCGCTGGAATATCCGGCAGCACCATTGTCCCGCCAGGGCCGATGATGGCGAAAGGCGATTTGTGAAAGGCATTGATCGCCGCCGGCTCAGCGCGCGTGCCGTCCTCCATATAGTTGACGGCCATGCAATCGATGTTGATCGGGCGCGGCAGCGGCGGCAGCAATTTCACCGACGCCAGCGGAAAGCCGACATCCTGGGCGATAGCCTTTTCGAACTGCGGCCGAAACTCGGCGAAACGGGCGATCACCTGGTTGATCAGCTCATGCGGGCCAGCCGGGGCAAGCCCGGTCACATAGGCGCCCACATCGACAACGGTCTCGGCATCTTTCAGCACACCCAAACGCCAGTCATTGAAAAACAGAATTTTCATCGGTGTTTCCCGCGCAAGATCAAAACAAAACAAAAAGAGAGCGTCTGGCTGGGACCGCGCCTGTCGGCGGTCACGATGCAAAGAACTGCCTGAGGGGCAGCGGCCGCGTTTCCTCCACGCTTGCTTTCCGGCCATATTGAGCTTAGCGGTTCGGCCCGTCAACGCCCGCGCCAAATCCTGCTCCGGCTTCCAAGATCATACTTGCATGCTCCACCTCTCGATCACCGATCTTCTGCCGACATTTCCCGATTTCCGCACCGCGGTCCTGCTGATCGAAGCCGATGGCATCGCGACGCAGCGCACGCCAGGCATTGCCGCCTATATCGCCGAGGCGAAAGCCTCATGCCGCACCCGCTGGGCTGGCCAGGAATTGTCCGCTATTCCTGGCATTGCCGCCTGGCGACGTGCCTATAAGGGCTTCGGCATCAAGAGCACGAGCTATCGTTCATCGGTCGAACGATTGGTGAAACGCGTGCTGGCCGGCGACAGCGTGCCAGCCATCAACGGTTTCGTCGATCTCTACAATGCGGTGTCATTGGCCCATGTGCTGTGTCTTGGCGCCGATGATCTCGACAAAATCACGCCGGATCTCGCCTTCCGCTTCGCCCGCGACGACGACACCTTCATCGACATGGCGCCCGGCGAGGGCCTGCCGGCGGAGCAGCCGCCGAAATCAGGCGAAGTGGTCTATGCCTCAGGCGCCACCGTTCTGTGCCGGCGTTGGAACTGGCGTCAGGATGCACGCTCGATCGTCACGCCGCAGACGCGCCGGATCGTGCTGACCTTGCAGTCGAATGGTGAGGGATCGGTCGAGAATGCGGCTCACGCGCTGATGGCGCTGGCGCAAACGGAGCTCGGCATGAAGAGCCGCCTCGCGATCGCTGATCGCGAGACGCCTGTTATCGAATTGGCCTGAACCTACCAGTTGAGATATTGGCGGGGACGAGGATAGCCACCGCCGCCGCCAATCGGCTGCCACCCGTCAGTGCCCGGCTGCACCATCACCTCACGCGTCTGCGTCGCATAGGTTGCCGGAATCGACTGATAATAGGTCTGCGCCGCGCGGATCTGCACCGGACGCCGCACCGTCGCATATTCCGCCGGCTCGGTTTCATAGATGACGCGACCGGGCTGCACCACGACCTGACGATATTGCGTCGTATAAGTCGCCGGTTGCACCACCCAACAGCCGATCTCACGGCCATAAACATCGCGCGTAACGGACCAGACCTTACGGGCCGGCTGCACCATCACCTGTTCGGCAACGGTTTGCGTGACCGCCGGGATCTCGCGCGCATAGGTGCGCGCCGGCCGGGTGACGACCTGTTCAACCACTTCGCCATATTCGGCCGGTGTCCGATAGGCGACGGCACGCGGCGGCGAGACCATCACCTGTTCCTGCACAGTGCCGTAGACGGGCGGCGTTGTGACCCGCTGATAGCAATTCCCGCCCACACAGCCACCAGCCCAAGCCGAACCGGCCACGGTGGCAGCTGCCACGAACACCGGAAGCGGGATAAAATACGTTTTCATAGGTGCGCCCTCTCAGGCCTCGAATGTCCCAAAAATCAATACCGCCCTGCTAAACAACGCCGATCCGCTGATTGCGCAACGTTATTCGTTTGTTAACCTAAACGCCGGCAGGGAGATGAGACGCAGCATGACGGATGAAGCCATCATCGGGACGATGAGCCCGCAGACGATCCGCATTCTCAGCGCCAGTGCCGTGCGACAAGCGATGACGGCGGCGGCGCAGGATTTTCACATCCGCACCGGCGCCAGCCTGCATCTGCACTTCGGCACATCGGGCGCGGTCGAACAGCGGATCAATGCGGGCGAGAGTTTTGACGTGGTCGCCGCTTCGCTGGCCGCGCTGCAAGCTCTGCATAAGGCCGACCGGATCGGCGCGCCCGTCGCCGTCGGCGCCTCACGCATCGCGCTCGGCCTCAAGGACGGCGTGCCAGCGCCTGACGTCTCGACCCTGGAGAAATTCCGCGCCGTAATGCTCGCCGCCAGGAGCATCGCCCGGGGCGATCCCGCCGGCGGCGGCACCGCCGGCAATCACCTGCAGCGCGCACTTGAACGGATCGACCTGCTGGAGCCGACCCGCGCCAAGACCCTTCTCAAAGTCGGCGGCTATAAGGTGATGCAGGAAGTGGCCGAGGATCGCGCCGATTTCGGCCTCACCCAGTCGACCGAGATCGTCGCCGTCGATGGCGTCCATATCGCCGCCTGGCTGCCCGAAGAGGTGCAGATGACGACGATCTACGCGGTGGCGCCAGCACTTTCGCCTTCAGCCCCAGGCGCTTTCTTCACCGCTCTTGTCGATGGCCACAGCGACGAGATCTATCGGCGCGCCGGTTTCTTCCCCGCTTAAAAAGGAATCCGGCCTGGTGGCCCAGGCCGGATCACGAAGACTTCAACCAAGCACTTGAACCAAGCATTCGGACGATGCGCCGCTTACTTGTTGACCGGCGACTCCGGGTCAAACAAAAACGCCACCGCATCCTTCATCTGCTGTTCGCTCAAGAATTTATGCAGGCCGAAGCGCGGCATCTGCGAGCACGGAAACACCGCCTGTGCGTCATAGATCTTGGCATAGGCGTTACGCGCCTCGGCCGGATCGAATTTGCGGTCCTTGCCGTAGTTCTGCAGGCTCGGCCCCAAGGTGCCATAGCTCAACTCCGTCGGCGCCATCTGATGGCAGGCATAGCAATTGCCACCGCGCGGCGTGTTCGGCCCATCGGTGAACTGGCCACCGGTGCCGGTATTGGCCACCTTCTCGCCGGCCTTCCAGTCGCCGATAACCTTGCCGTCGGCGGGGAAGACAACGCTGGCCTTTTCCCGCTCCATGATCTTGTTGAATTCGGCCTGAGACGGGCTGTTGCGCGTTTCGGTGCAGACGCGTTGCGTCTCGTCTTGAACCGGCACGGTCTTCCATGGCTCCGGCACCTTGGCCCACATCGACTCGACATATTTATTGACGACAGCGGGATCGATCTTGGTCGGTGCCGTCTGCTGCGCATGGGCAGCGCCGGCGAATGCGACAAAGCTGGCGGCGATGAACAGGGTTTTCATGGGCTCTCTCCGTTCAGCGCTTGATCGAGGGGACAGTGATTTCGCCGCCTTCGGCCATTTTCACCATATAGGCGGTCAAAGCGGTAACGCCGTCAGAGGCATATTCGGGCGCCGGCATGCGCATCTGCCGATAGCAGTCCCACAGCCGGTGCTGCATGGTGCGCAACTGGCTCTGCGACACGCGATAAGTCGGCCAGCCGCCCATGGTCTCCTGCGCATCCTTGCCCGCCTTCGAGAAGTTCGGCAGGCCTTGCAGGCGAATGCGCTTGCCATCCTCGCCATGGCAAGTGGCGCAGGAAAAATCCATCGCTCCGGCGCGGCGGAAGAACAGCGCCTCACCGGCCGCCAGCATTTCCTTTTCCTTCGGATGGCTCTCTTGCGGCTGGTATTTCATGCCCGACGATTTATTGGCGATGAAAGCCACGAGGTCCTGCATGTCGGACGTATAATCCGGCCCACCGAAACGACGGCGGCGCACGTCGGCCGTGTCGAGGTCCTGGATTTTTTCCATGCACCACAACAGGCGCTGCTCGATATCCATCACCCGATCGGAGTCTTGGAAATAACGCGGCAACTTGGCGTAGGCGCCCTCGAGCTTGCCCGGTCCCTCGCCCAGATTGCAGGTCTCGAGCGAGACATCTTTCTTACCGCGCTTGGTCGCCCACAGCGCTTCGCCGCGATCAACCGCCAGGAAGCCGGGATTGGACATCGGATCGCTGATCATCGCGCGATAGCGCTCGATCTCCTTCTCCGCGTCGTCCTGCTGTGCTTGTGCCATCGCCAGGCCCGAACCCAGCATGATCAACCCGAACGTGGCGACAAAGAGCCTTCTGAAACGGACGTTCCTCATGTTCCCCCCGGTGTCCAATGCAACGTCTTCAATGCAACGCTCTGGCAGCTTGATTCCCGTTTCAATACCAGCGCATTTACAATGTAAAAATTACATTTTTTAGGAGTACATTGGGAATTTGCATTGCGCAAAAATCGCGGGAATAAGTTTGCACAACCAGATAAGGTTATCACCAAGGGACATGCCCTGGGAGAAGAGCAAGGAGTGAGGAATGGCGACCGCAATCGCTGCGCCATCGCGGCGGGATTTGTTGCAAGCAGGATCTATCGCGGCCGTTGTGGCCATCCTGGCACCTTCCATGGCGCTGGCCGATACCAAGGCCGTCGAAGCCGAAATCAAAAAGCTTTATGGCGACAAGACGATGCAATCGGGCAAGATCAAGCTCGACGTGCCGCAGATCGCCGAGAATGGCCTGGTCGTGCCGATCACCGTCGAGGTCGATAGCCCGATGACGGACGCCGACTACGTCAAGACCGTGCATGTCTTCGCCGACGGCAACCCTCTGCCTAACGTGCTGACCTATCGGTTCACCCCCGAATGCGGCAAGGCCAATGCCTCCGCGCGCATGCGCCTGGCCCAGACCCAGAACATCATCTGCATCGCAGAAATGTCGAATGGCTCGCTCTACTCCGCCAAGTCGGAGATCAAGGTGACCATCGGCGGCTGCGGCGGCTAGATTCGGGAAGGAAGCACAATGGCAAACCCCACACCGCGCGTCCGCGTCCCGGCCCAGGCCAAGCCCGGCGAAATGATCGAGATCAAAACCCTCATCTCGCACGAGATGGAAAGCGGCCAGCGCCGCGATGCCAAGGGCGAAGTGATCCCGCGCAAGATCATCAATAAGTTCACGGCCACGTTCAACGGCAAGCTTGTGTTCGAGGCGGACTGGAACCCGGCCATTTCGGCCAATCCGTACCAGTCGTTCTTCTACAAGGCCAAGGAGAGCGGCGAGTTTGTCTTCGCCTGGAAAGACGACGACGGCTCGACCTATGAGGCAAAGAACAAGCTGACGGTCAGCTAAACCACCGCTCTAGCATCACGTGCAGCGTGGAGTGACAACGGCGAGCCGCCGAATGCGGGCGGCTGACCGAAGGAATGGATGATCGCATGATTTCGCGTCGGCATTTTCTACAAGCAAGCGCCTCGGCCTCGGCCATCGTCGCGGCCTCAGGTATCGGGCCGCTCAGCCGTGTCGCCGCCCAGCAGCGCCTGAGCCAAAGCGACATTCTGCGCTTCGACCCGCTCGGCACGGTGACAATCCTCCACGTCACCGATCTGCATGCCCAGCTTATGCCGCTGTATTTCCGCGAACCGTCGGTCAACATCGGCGTCGGCGCGGACAAGGGCCTGCCGCCGCATCTCACCGAAGCAGCGTTCCGCGAATATTTCAAAATCGCCACCGGTTCGCCGAACCACTATGCTTTGACCAGCGACGATTTCGTCGCGCTGGCGCGCAGCTATGGCCGCATGGGCGGCGTCGACCGGCTGGCCACCCTTATCAAGGCCGTGCGGGCCGAGCGCGGCGCCGATAAAGTGCTGCTGCTCGATGGCGGCGATACCTGGCAGGGCAGCTGGACGTCACTGCAGAGCAAGGGCCAGGACATGGTCGATGTCCAGGTGGCGCTTGGCATCGAGGCCATGGTCTCCCACTGGGAATTCACCTATGGCGCCGAGCGGGTGAAGGAGATCATCGCCAAGGCGCCCTTCGCCTTCCTCGCCCAGAACATCCGCGACAAGGAATGGCAGGAGCCGGTTTTCGACGCCCGCCGCATGTTCGAAAAGGGCGGCGTCAAAATCGCCGTCATCGGCCAGGCCTTTCCGCGCACGCCGATCGCCAATCCCGCCTGGATGATGCCCGATTGGGAGTTCGGCCTGCGCGAGGAAGACATCCAGAAGCAGGTGGACGAAGCCCGCACGGAAGGCGCGCAAGTCGTCGTGCTCCTGTCGCACAACGGCTTCGATGTCGACCGCAAGCTCGCCAGCCGGGTGAAGGGCATCGATGTCATTCTGACAGCCCACACCCACGACGCCATGCCCGGCGCCATCACCGTCGACAAAACCGTGCTGATCGCCTCGGGCTCGCACGGCAAATTCCTGTCGCGCCTCGATCTCGACGTGCAAGGCGGCAAGGTCAACGGCTATCGCTTCAAGCTGATGCCGATCTTCTCCGATGCCATCACCGCCGACACCGATATGCAGGCCTTGGTGCAGAAGCTGCGCGCCCCGCATGAGAAAGATCTGCAGCGCGAACTGGGCCGCACCGATTCCCTGCTCTACCGGCGCGGCAATTTCAACGGCACCTTCGACGATCTCATCTGCAACGCCATGCTGAGCGAACGCGACGCGGAAATCTCGCTCTCGCCCGGCTTCCGCTGGGGCGGCTCGCTGGTGCCAGGCGATGCCATCACCTTCGAGGCTCTGTCCAATGCCACGGCCATGACCTATCCGGCCTGTTACCGCATGGACATGAGCGGCGCGCAGCTCAAGGCTATCCTTGAGGATGTCGCCGACAACATCTTCCACCCCGATCCTTACTTCCAGGGCGGCGGCGACATGGTGCGCATCGGCGGCATGGGCTATACGATCGACGTTTCCCAGCCAATCAACAACCGCATCTCGGACATGACCTTTCTCAAGACAGGCCAGCCGATCGACCCCTCGCGCAACTACAAAGTCGCCGGTTGGGCCAGCATCAACCAGGCGACGGAGGGACCACCGATCTGGGACGTGGTCGAAAAACATCTCAGCAACGTGAAAACCGTGCGGATCGAGCCCAACACATCGGTGATCGTGCGAGGCGCCTAGCACATATCGGATCGACGGAGGAAAGCTGTGACTAATCATTCCTCATGGGCAAGCCGGCGCGCGTTTCTGCGAACGGCAGCCGTCGCGAGCGCCGGCCTCGCCACGGGCGCGGCCCAGGCGCAAACCCCAGCCATTGCACCAAAGCCCGACCCTGCGATCACCGAAGTGCCCGACTGGACGCGCTATCTCGGTCCCGGCGTGCAGAACGCCCCCTATGGCAGTCCGTCGAAATTCGAAAAGCACATCATCCGGCAAGATGTCGAATGGCTGACGGCGAGCCGTGAATCCTCGGTCAACTTCACGCCACTGCATGCGATCGACGGCGTCATCACGCCTTCGGGCCTGTGCTTCGAGCGCCATCATTCCGGCGTCGCCGAAGTCGATCCCGCCAAACATCGGCTGATGATCAACGGCCTGGTCGACAAGTCGCTGGTCTTCACCATGGACGACATCAAGCGCTTTCCCGGCCGCCTCAACCGCGCCTATTTTCTCGAATGCGCCGCCAATTCCGGCATGGAATGGCGCGGCGCCCAGCTCAACGGCTGCCAGTTCACCCACGGCATGATCCACAATGTCTGGTACCACGGCATTCCCTTGAAGACGCTGCTCGACGAAGCCGGCCTCAAGCCGAAGGGCAAATGGGTTCTGGCGGAAGGCGCAGACGCTGCCGCCATGACACGCTCGATCCCGATGGAAAAAGCGCTGAAGGATTGCATGGTCGCCTGGGGCATGAACGGCGAAGCGCTACGGCCCGAACAGGGCTATCCACTGCGCCTCGTCGTGCCCGGCTGGGAAGGCAACATGTGGGTGAAATGGCTGCGCCGCCTCGAAGTCGGCGACGAGCCTTGGGAACAGCGCGAAGAGACATCGAAATACACCGATCTCCTCGCCGATGGCCGCGCCCGCCGCTACACCTTTATCATGGACGCCAAATCCATCGTCACGTCGCCCTCGCCGCAGGCGCCGCTCTTGTACAAAGGCCCTAACGTCATCTCCGGCATCGCCTGGTCTGGACGCGGCCGTATGCAGCGCATCGACGTTACCCTTGATGGCGGCAAGAATTGGACGACGGCCCGGCTTGATGGCCCCAACATGCCGATGTCGATGGTGCGCTTCTATCTCGACTTCGACTGGGACGGCCGCGAAATGCTGATCCAATCTCGCGCCATGGACGAGACCGGCTATGTGCAGCCGACCAAGGAAGAATTGCGCAAGGTACGCGGCGTCAATTCCATCTACCACAACAACGGCATTCAGACTTGGCTCGTGCGCAGCAATGGAGAGACCGAGAATGTCGAGATTTCGTAACAGTCTCCTCTCAGGCCTCATGCTGGGCGCGCTGCTCGCTCTCACGGCCGCGCCGCTGCAAGCAGAATCAGCGAAGACATCGCATGGTCTGGGCCGCGTCGCCCTGCCGGAAGAGATCGCCGCCTGGGATATCGATATCCGCCCCGATGGCCAGGGCCTGCCGCCGGGCAAGGGCAGCGTCAAAGAAGGCGAAGAGGTTTTCCTCAATCAATGCGCCGCCTGCCACGGCGAGTTCGGCGAAGGCGCCGGCCGCTGGCCGGCCCTTGCCGGAGGACGCGGCACGCTCGACAAGGACAATCCCGACAAGACGATCGGCTCCTACTGGCCCTACGCCTCGACCACATTCGACTACATCCGCCGCGCCATGCCCTTCGGCAACGCGCAATCGCTGACACCAGATGAAGTCTATGCTCTCACCGCCTTCCTGCTTTCCATGAACGATATCGTCAAAGATGACTTCGTACTTTCACGGGAGAACTTTTCCTCGTTGAAAATGCCCAACGTCGGCGGCTTCTATGATGACGATCGGGAAACCTCCGAGAAGGTCTTTTGGAACAAGAATCCCTGCATGAAGGACTGCAAGCCCGAGGTCTCGGTGCTCAACCGCGCCCGCATGATCGACGTGACGCCGGAATCCAAATCCGGTCCCAAGGTCGAATAACGGCGGCTGCCTCGATGCTGAAAAACCTTGTCGTTGGCCTGTCTCTGATCAGCGCCAGCGCTTCAGTTATGCCTGCGGCACAGGCGGCTGGCGATCGAGCGCTGGGCGAATATCTGTCGAACACCTGCGTCACGTGTCATCGGCTGGATGGAACATCACAAGAGGGCATTCCCTCGATCACCAACTGGCCGAACGACCAGTTCGTCGCCGTGCTACAAGCCTATCGCAGCAAGGTGCGCGAACATCAGATTATGAATTCGCTCACGTCAGGCCTTTCGGATGCTGACATGGAAGCATTAGCCGAGTATTTTGGTAGCCTTAGTCGGAAATAAAATCACCGGAGGGTCCAAACATGAACATGAACCGCAGGCAGATCGTTCGTGGCGGCGTCGGCCTTGGCGCCTTTGCATTGGCCGCACCGGCCGTGATCGGCCAGGCCAAACCGCGCGCCGTGATCATCGGTGGCGGTCCCGGCGGCGCCACCGCCGCCAAATACATCGCCAAGGATTCGCAAGGCGCGATCGACGTGGTTCTGGTCGAGCCGACCCGCCAGTTCACCACCTGCTTTCATTCCAATCTGTACCTCGGCGGCTATCGCGATTTCGCTTCGATCACCCATGGCTATGACAAGCTCGTGCCCTATGGCGTGCGCCTCAACCATCAGCTCGCCAACACCATCGACCGCGACAAGAAAGAGGTCGTGCTCGCCGATGGCTCGCGCCTGCCCTATGACCGGTTGGTCGTCTCGCCCGGCATCGATCTGAAATATGACTCCGTTCCCGGCTGGGGCCAGGAGCATGAAGAGACCATGCCGCACGCTTGGAAGGCTGGCCCGCAGACGCAACTGCTGAAGCGCCGCCTCGACGCCGTGCCCGATGGCGGCCTGATCGTCATCGTCGCGCCGCCCAATCCCTATCGCTGCCCACCCGGCCCCTATGAGCGGGCATCGATGATGCTGCACGTGTTGAAATCAACTGGCCGCACCAAGGCCAAGATCATCATCGTCGACCCCAAGGAAAACTATTCCAAGCAGGCGCTCTTCCAGGAGGGCTGGGAAAAATATTACCCCGGCATGATCGAATGGATCGGCCCGAAGATTCACGACGGCATCAAATCGGTCGACCCGAAAACCAACACGGTCGTCACCGGCTTCGAAACCTATAAGGACGCGGCGCTGGTCAACGTCATTCCGGCGCAGACCGCTGGCAAGATCGCCCTCAACGCCGGCCTCGCCAACCAGACCGGCTTCTGCCCGATCAACCCCGAGAATATGAAGTCGGCGCAAGATCCCAACATCTTCATTCTCGGCGATTCCTGCATTGCCGGCGACATGCCGAAATCGGCCTTCTCGGCCAACAGCCAGGCCAAAGTGGCGGCGATGATGGTGCGCGGCGATCTCACCGGCGCCCGCACCTTCCCGGCCCGCTATGCCAACACCTGTTGGAGCCTGATCGAGACCGACGATGCGGTGAAAGTCGGCGGCGCTTATGAGCCAAAGGACGGCAAGATCGCCGCCGCCAGCACATTCATCTCGCAAACCAGCGAGTCGGCGGACCTGCGCAAGCAGACCCAGGCCGAGAATATGGCCTGGTATTCGGCCTTCGTGACCGACGTTTTCGCTTGAAAGTAAGATGTTTGTGAGCAGGATGCGACAAAGTGGATGCCGCTTTTTTGCAAGAATCCTGCTCTAATTAGTCTCATAATAAGAGACCGAGGAAATTGGCGGCGCTCCCCGTGCCGCCTTGCTAACGGAAATCACGACATGAAGCTGAACCTGTTGCCCGTCGCCGCATCGATGCTGTTCGCGCTCGCGCCCGCCGCCGTTCAGGCCCAGGACGCCGCCGCCGGCCAGACCGTCTATAACCAGTGCCGCCCCTGCCATCAGGTCGGCGAGAACGCCCGTAATCTGGTCGGCCCCGAACTCAACGGCCTGTTCAGCCGCAAGGCCGGCTCGGTCGAGGGCTATAGCTATTCGGACGCCAACAAGAATTCCGGCATCACCTGGGACGAAGCGACGTTCAAGGAATATATCGCCAACCCGCGCGCGAAGATCCCCGGCACCAAGATGGCCTTCGCCGGACTGAAGAGCGAAACGCAGATCGACAATCTGATCGCCTATCTGAAGAAGTTCGCGCCGGACGGCAAAACACCGTAATCACGACAGACGTCGCGCTCGCTTTGCCTTGGGCTTCGCGAGCGCGACGCGTTAGCTGACGCTAGATAACGCCCAGCGCATCCATCGCTTCGGCGACGCGCACGAAGCCAGCGATATTGGCCCCCAACACGTAATCCCCCGGCGCGCCATATTCGTCCGCCGTCTGCGCGCACAAATCGTGGATGTTGCGCATGATCGTGGCGAGCTTTGCTTCGGTCTGCTCGAAGGTCCAGCTGTCGCGCGAGGCGTTCTGTTGCATCTCCAACGCCGAAGTAGCGACGCCACCGGCATTGGCGGCCTTGCCAGGCGCGAACAGTACACGGGCTTCCTGGAAGATGCGCACGGCTTCCGGCGTCGAAGGCATATTGGCGCCCTCGCCCACAGCCTTCACCCCATTCTTCACCAGGGTCTTGGCATCAGCGCCGGTCAGTTCGTTCTGCGTCGCCGACGGCATGGCGATCTCACAGGGCACGTCCCAGATGGAGCCGTTTTCGATGTAATGCGTGCCGGCACCCTTCAGCCGCACATATTCGGAAATACGGGCGCGGCGCACTTCCTTCAGCTCCTTCACCAGATCGAGATCGATCCCGCTCTCGTCCACAACATAGCCGTTGGAATCCGAGCAAGCGACGATCTTACCGCCGAACTCGAGGACTTTCTCCATCGTATAGACAGCAACATTGCCCGAGCCGGACACGACCGTGCGCTTGCCCTCGAAGGTCATGCCCTTGGTCGCCAGCATGCGCTCGACGAAATAGGTCGCGCCATAGCCCGTCGCCTCGGTGCGGGCACGTGAGCCGCCGTAGAACAGCGCCTTGCCCGTCAGCACGCCCGCCTCGTAACGATTGGTCAGGCGCTTGTACTGGCCAAACATATAACCGATCTCACGGCCACCAACGCCAATGTCGCCGGCCGGCACGTCAGTATATTCGCCAATGTGACGATGCAGCTCGGTCATGAACGACTGGCAGAAGCGCATGATCTCGCCGTTGGAGCGACCGCGCGGGTTGAAGTCAGAGCCGCCCTTGCCGCCACCGATCGGCAGTCCGGTCAGCGCGTTCTTGAAGATCTGCTCGAAGCCGAGAAACTTGATGATGCCGATATTGACCGAGGGATGGAAGCGGATGCCGCCCTTATAGGGGCCCAGCGCCGAATTGAACTGGACGCGGAAACCACGGTTGATCTGCACCTGGCCCTTGTCGTCCACCCAAGGCACACGGAAGATGATCTGCCGCTCCGGCTCGCAGAGCCGCTCGATGAGGGCGTTATTGGCGTAATTGGGATGTTTGGCGACGACGCGGCCAAGGCTCTCCAACACTTCGCGGACGGCCTGGTGAAACTCCGTTTCGCCTGCATTGCGGCGCAGAACTTCATTCAGGATGGGCTCAAGCTTCTCATCAACAGCAACCAATTGGTCACCTCCGGTCTTTCTTGGACGACCAACGGTGACGCCGTATCGCCTGTGAGGGATCGGCATTCCTCCCTCCCCAGTCGAGCGGATGCCTATATTTTGAGCATCCGCATAGCAGCCTGAAGGCCTCCCCGTCCAGCCGGAACGGAGAGGTTAAATAGCCGCATGAACCGATAAATCTCGGCCCACGGCGGCAATTCGGGGTCCGGTGACGGATGGCGGCGCGTGTCCAGCCACGGAAAGACAGAAAAATATCGCCCCGGCTTTCTTCCTACGCCAAGGCGACACCGACGATCAGCGCGACGGCGCCCAAATCCAATCGACGCGATCATCGGTCACCGTCTTGGGCAGAGCGCGATGCCAGTTGGCTGCATCGTTGACATCGCCCTTGCCGGAATATTCAGCGACGGCGGGATAGGCATAAAGCGGCCGTGTGCGCTTGACGCTCTTATCCGCATTGAGCTGCGTGGCAAGAATGCCATCAGGCGCGATACCTTTTTCAACCCATGCGACCATCGCCGAAAGCAAGTCGAACTCGTTAGGCGCATCACCACCGCTACAATGAAACATGCCGGGCACGAGGAAAACACGGAACCAATCGCGCGTCGCCTCGAGTCCGCCTTGGCGCGTATGGACCTGCGCATAGTAGTCGAGTGTCCCCACCGCCGGCACGCCTGCGTCAGCCCAGCCATGATAGACGATCAGCTTGCCGCCAGCCTTCTGGAAGTTGGCCAAGTCAGGCGCGGTCCGTGGCGGCATGACATCGAACAACGCGACCTGCGACTCCATCGCCGCGACATCCTTGTCCCAGGTGAAATCGCGATAACTGAAAGTCGGGCGCACTTCGGCGAAGGCCAAGTTTCTCAGCGCCGAATTGGCGATTTCAAGCCGGTTTTTGCTGCCGCTATAGACACCGGCACCCCAACCGAGTTCGCTGCCGAAGGCGCGACCGCCAGGCGTCAGTCGTTGGCCTTTGCTGTTGCGCGGACCGTCATAAAGCGCGACGGCCGCATCGATTTGCGCTTTGGTCAAACAATCATCCCGATCGATGCCGGCTGCGCACAGCAATGTTTTTGGATCAAAGCGACATTGGCGCGGATCAGTCAGGATTCCATCTTCCAGGCCATCGAGCTTGTCGCAGGCCTTCATCACCGCGCGATGCAGGAGTTCGACCTTGGCCAGGGTGAAGACATCATTGTCACTGGTGTCGAGCAGATACTGCGCGTCCCAAGCCGCCGCAATCCCCTGCCGGGTCGGCATCGCAAAATCGCCCGCGATGATGCCGTCAAAATCCCCGGGATAGAACTGCGCTTCGCTTAGTCCTTCGCGGCCGCCAGTCGAGCATCCGCGGAAATAGGAGCGCGCCGCCCGTTGCCCGTAGTAGGCGTTGATGACCGCTTTGGAGACGACGGCAACCACATGCGCCGAGCGTTTGCCAAAATTCTCTCGCTGCTCCGCGACACCACCCCACGGATCGGCCTGCCACATCGTGCCCTTATGTCCCATGTCGTTAGAGGAGACGACCAAGTCCTGGGCTTGGGCATCGGCACAAAAACGATCGGTTTGGATTGCCCCGCACATGCCGAAACAACCGGCCTGAAAGTAGCGACCATTCCAGCTTTGGGTCGGCAAACGAAGCTCGAAACCGATCTGCGGGGCAATCGTGCCTTCGACCTTGCAATATTCTTTGTTGCCCCCGGATGCGGCAACGACCGTAGCCGACGTGATCGATGTCGACGCTTCCGAAATAGTCTTGAAATCAGCTTGCAGCAAAGATGCGCATTCGATCGCGCCGCGCGTCTGCGCATCAATCCTCGCCACTGAAACGGTCGATGCCGATTGAGCCCAGGCTGGGGCCATCTGCGCTACACCAGCGCCCAGCAACAGAAGAAATATCAAAGCTTTTATACGCATGGGTTCTCTCCCTCCGCGCCTCATCGAAGTGTTTTGAAAATGTCGAGCGCCTACTCGATCGAGCCAACCGCTGCGACGAATCAGGTGACAGAAATCGCAGCGCCCCGCCGCGCCTGGGCGATCGGCGGCAAGAGGAACATCAGCGCCGCAGCCAGCAGGCAGGCCGGCGCGCCGATGAGCAGAATGGCCTGGTAAGATCCGGTCTTATCGAAAACGAGACCGAACGCCATCGGCCCCAAGCCCATGGCCACCAGAACCGCGCCGAAGATGACGCCAAAGATTTCGGCGAAACATTTCAGACCGAAATAGCGGCTGGTCATATAGGCGAGCATGTCGACCTCGGCGCCAAGGCTGCCGCCCAAGAGCACCGCTGCCACCACGATCGCCCAATCCGGCAGCGGCACCGCCAGCAACAGCAGACCGAGCGCCGAGATGGAGAAGAACGTCACCGCGACAAGCCGTGCGTCGAACTTGTCGATGAGAAAGCCGATGAAAACGCGCCCGCCGAACGTCGCGAAGCCAAAGAGCGAGGCAATGCCAGCCGCGGCCGCCGCCGTCAGCCCGCGATCCGTCAGCATTGGCGTCAGATGCGGGATCAGACCATAGAGCACGAAAGCCAGTGTGATGAAGATCGCCGCCAGTAACCAGAAATTCCGCTGCCGCATCGCTTCCGACAGGCTCATGCCCGCGAGATCTTTTTTCGCTGCGCTATTATCTTCAACCTGGCCGCCGTCCGGCGTTTCCTTGAGAAAGAAAAACACCAGCGGCAGGACGATGCAGAACATGATTAGACCGAGGACGACATAACCCGCCTGCCAGCCGAACTGGCTGATCGCCGCATGGCCGACCAGCGGCACATAGGCAAAGCCAAGGCCGGTGCCGCTGCCAGCGATGCCAATCGCCAAGCCGCGCGAGCGATCGAACCAGGACGCCAGCACCCGCATGTAAGGCACGCTATTGGTGCCAGCGGCGATCGTTCCCATCAGCACGTAGATCAGCATGAACTGCCAGAACTGCGTGACCAGAAACGGGATCGCCAGCATGCAGAGGCCGAGAAGGACGATAGACGGGATCAACACCCGACGCGGCCCGATCCGATCCACCAGACGGCCGACGAAGGGCATCGAGATCGCCGTGCAGATCATCATCACCGAGGCCGCCGAGCTGACTTCCGTGCGGCTCCAGCCGAATTGTTTTTCAAACACCTCGATGAAGAGGCCCAGGGACGCGATGCCAAAAGCCGCTGGCCCGGCCGATATGCCGATGAGGCAGACGGCGACAAGGAGCCATCCTCTGCCAGAGATCCGCTCGTAAGCGTGGACAGGCGCGCTGGACGTTGAAACGCTCATCAACCGATCTCCCCTGACAAATAGGCCCCAGATCAGCACGCCCCTCGCGCCTTATTTTGCCATGTCCCGGCTGGCGGCGCTGCGAGAAGCTTCGTCTTAGAGATCGTGCTGCCGTTCAATATTGTCAGACAAAGCTATCCTGGCAGACAAAATTTGGAAATAGGCTTTCACGACGAATTTGACGATTTTTCAAATTCTAGCCGCTCCAGCTCTCGTTCGGAATCAATTAAAATCAACAATATCAGCAAGATATGATTCTGAAATAAATTTGCATACTGAACACGGTATACAATAACGAAGACAAATGGTATCGATGCGAAAATAGGCAATGCCTATTCGGAGGAAAAAATGTCTGACAATCTATTCTCGGTAAAGCAAACCAGCCCGCATGTCGGAGCTGAAATTTCGGGCCTTGATCTGACCCAGCCACTGTCCGACGCCGCATCTTCGAAGCTGCGCCACGTCTTGGCCGAACATGGCGTTCTGTTCTTTCGCGACCAGCAGCTCACGCCAGACACTCTGAAGCGATTGGGCGCGCAATTCGGCGATCTCACCACCCACGCCCTGAAAGGCATGCCGGGTCATCCGGAAGTGCGAAATATCTATGCCGATGAAAAGTCCAAACACGTCTCCGGCGAGGACTGGCACACCGACATGTCCTGCAACGAAACGCCGCCGTTGGGCAGTATTCTATGCATCCAGATCCTGCCCGATATCGGCGGCGATACGATCTTCTCCAGCATGTATGCCGCCTATGAAGCATTGAGCGATCGCATGAAAGCCTATCTCGAAGGCCTCACCGCCACCCATGATGGCGCCAAGGCCTTCCGGCGTTTCGACCCGAACGGCAAATTTCCCATCGCCACCCATCCGGTGATCAAGAGCCATCCGGAAAACGGACGCAAACTGATCTATGTCAATCGCGGCTTCACGTCCCACATCAATGAACTGCCGCCGGCGGAAAGCGACAACCTGCTCACCTTCCTGTTCAACCATTGCGAAAAGCCAGATTATTCGACGCGCTTTCACTGGGAGAAGAATTCGGTGGCGTTCTGGGACAACCGATGCACGCAACATCTCGCGGTCTGGGATTACTTCCCAAACAAGCGTTCCGGCATCCGCGTACAAATCGAACAGTGATCTTCGAGCGAGGCGGCTGGCGGCGCTATTGCGCGGCTGCCGGCCGCCCTTTAATCTCTCTTAAAATTTTGTCGGACAAAGCTTTTGACCGGCAATCGCTAAGTGTCTTTGGAAACGCGCCCAGTATCATGATGTCGAAAACACCGATGGTTACGCGCGGCGGCCTCCTTCGCGATCAGGTCTACGACCTGATCACCGACGATATGAAATCGTCGTTTCTGGTGCCCGGCCAACGCGTGCCGGAACTGGTGCTGGCCGAACGCTATGGCGTGTCGCGCACCCCCGTGCGCGAAGCGCTGATCAAACTACAACGGGAAGGCCTGGTCGAGGCCGCCGGTCGAGGCTATGTCGTCTTGGAAACGACCAGCGAGGAACTCCTCGATCGGCTGTTCGTGCGCCGTCTGCTCGATCCTCAGGTGGCGCACCGTGCCGCTCTCGATGGCGACGACGCCCAGATCAAATCCTTGCAGCAAGCCCTGCAGGCGCAGATCGCCGCGCATAAGGCGGACGATCACAAAGCCTTCGTCGAAGCCAACCAAGCCTTCCGGCAGTTGCTCAACGCCATGTGCCGCAATGCCATCTTGTCGCGCTGCGCCTCGCTCGTCGACGAGCAGTTCCGCGTTTCGCGCTCGAAAATCCATGAGGATGCCAGTTCGCGCGCCCAGACCATTCGGCATGAACGCCGGCTGGTGCGCGCCATCACCACCCGCAACCCCGACGAGGCGGCCGAAGTGATGAGCGATTTTCTCGCCATCCTGATCGCAGAGGCGACCAAACTCGCCACCGCCAGACAGCGGCAGCCTCATCGCGCCTGAGTAAATCACGTTTGCCAATACGGCTCTCTTGATCCGTGGCCGTGGCCGTGGCGACGCCATCGTACGCCCGACATGGGCCTCGCCGTTTATCGCGCCTTTTTTACCGAGACCAGCGCACAATTGCTGCTACAGTCCAAGCAACTGACGGACCGTCTGTCAGTGGGTGGAAACAGAAGCGAAGCAGAAGTGAACCGCAAAAGCGGTCGCTTGAAACTGGAGAGGGGTATGATGGAAGCCAATACTCGCATGAGTGCCGGAGATTTTGATCAGCGGGTACTCGATCTCTACGACGATTATTGTCACGGCCGGATCGACCGCCGCCAGTTTTTCGCCGGTGCCGGCAAATTCGCCGGGACTGGCGTGAGCGCGGCGGCCTTGGTCGGCATGCTGATGCCGAACTACGCCCTCGCCCAGCAGGTGAAGCCCGACGATACGCGCATCAAGACAACGATGATCACCTATGAATCGCCCAAGGGTAACGGTCCCACCAAGGCGCTGCTGGCTAAGCCCGCGGCAAGCGGCAAGTATGGTGCGGTCGTCGTGGTGCATGAGAACCGCGGCCTCAATCCCTATATCGAGGACGTCGCCCGACGGCTGGCGGTGGCCGGCTTCATCGCCTTAGCACCCGACGGCCTGAGCTCGCTCGGCGGCTATCCCGGCGATGACGACAAAGGCCGCGAGATGCAGGCCAAACTCGATCCTACCAAGCTGTTGATGGATTTCATCGCCGCCTTCGAATGGCTGAAAAAAGATCCCGACACCAACGGCAAGGTCGGCGCGGTCGGCTTTTGCTTCGGCGGCAGCGTCGTCAACCAGATGGCCGTGCTTTTACCGGATCTGGCGGCGGCTGTTCCTTATTACGGCGTCGCGCCCAAAGCGGAAGACGTGCCGCGCATCAAGGCACCGCTGCTTATCCAGCACGGCGAACTCGACAAGCGCCTGGTCGAAGGCCTGCCGGCTTACGAAGCGGCGTTGAAGGCCAACAACAAAAGCTACGAAGCCTTCATCTACCCCAATGCCAACCACGGCTTCCACAACGACACGACGCCGCGTTACGACAAGGCGGCCGGCGAGCTCTCCTGGCAGCGCACGATCGCATTCTTTAAGAAGAACCTCGGATAGCCAGACACGCGAAAGTAAAAACGCTTACCGATGGGCCGCGCAGACACTGGGCGGCCCATTGCATATCGCCGTACTATTCACGGTTGCTACAGCCGTGCCTAAGCGATCGGGAGAATGTGGTCCCTGGTGAGGGGCGCAAGCGTGATCGGGGGCGGTGATTTGGGATCAACCCACACAACTTCTTCAATTTCGGCACTGGGCTGAATCGCGGCACTCGCCACCGAAAGCCTGAAAATATCCGCAATGACGATATGCCCCGGCTCATTCGCGGCAACAGCTTCGAATTGACCGACAAACGCGATATCGCACTGGCCAATGTCCAGACTGAGCTCTTCACGCAGCTCGCGCCGCAGCGCTTCAAGCGATGTTTCTCCGCTATCGATCTTCCCGCCAGCCTGCATGAAGGCCAGCGCCCCTTTCTTCCGAACCAAGAGGGTTTGGCCGCTCGGATCGTTGATGATCGCCGAGGCAATGCGGATGATGGAGCTTGGAGAGGTTGTCACGCCTCAGAGCCTTCAGGACGAGCGCTTACGCGGGGAAGCGCATAGTCCGCGAAGTCGAGGAAGGTTGCCAGACTGTAGGAAGGACTATTTGTCGGAAAACTGCGGAAAAAGTTTCATGGGCGGTGAACCCAGCCCAGCCGCCGCCGTCTCGGGCTCGCCATTGCTGCTGTTTTCCTGTGAGGCCGCCGGCTGTCGCAGGCTCCGGCCGATGAACACGATATTCCTGCGCGCGGCGTCGATCAGTTCCGCGCTTGTATATCCGTGCAGCGGATAGAGCGCGAAGCCCGGAGCCGCGAAGCGCAGATTATCGCCTTTTTCAGCCAGGAGCACGGACAGGCGACGGGCGGTCTCCAGCAGATCGCTTCTGCTACGAAGCCTTGACACGAAGACCGCGATTTCGTTCGCCTCCGTAACCTGAACGCAGTCGGTTACCCGAAGCGCGCGCCTCACCTCATCCGCAAGATCGAGGATCCGGCTTCTAAGTTCGGGCTGTGCCGCCACCTCATCACTGCTCGACGAATGCAGCGACAGGCAGACCACGCCCATGATCTGATTATCTTCCAGAGATTGATCGCCAGCCATCTGCACGCGATCTTCGAATTTCAAATGGGCATAGTCACTGCCAAACGGATTCTTTTGGCTTTCGCACCGACTGCCGGCCCTTCTCGTCACGATCCTCGCCCAGGCCGTGAATGTCCGCATCCATTTTGCCTGGCGAGAGCCCCCGACGCCCAGGTGTTCGTCAGAAATCAGGCCCTGATACTTCCATTTCCTGCTGCCGATCACACACAAGCCAAGAAACAATACGGAACAGGCGACGAGAAGCCAAAGCCCCATGGGAGCACTCTTAGCCGTCATATCCGCGGCCGCTTCCTGGATCTGGCTCGACGCCGAGATCGCCACGACCGTCGTATGACTGGTTGCCGTTCCAATCAGATAGCCCGCGCCAAGCAGTACCTCTCCGATGAGAACGTTCCTGCAGCTGATCGACATGCTACCGCTCATGCTCCAAGCTATAGGCCAAGCCATATCTCTCCGAGCCCACAGACCTATTGGCGAAGCAATCGGCATGCACACAGCCCGGCAAAGCATGACCAGCCAATCCGAACTTCATGGCAAACCCGCGAGGGCCAGCCTTGAAGCGCAAAAGGCTCTAAATAGCGCAATGTAGGGAAGGGAATTCCGGACTGAGACCGGCACGACCTGGCGGCATCATGCCTCTGCGTTGCCCAGGCCACGCCTGGAAACAGCAAGTCGTGCCAACAAGGTAAGCCAGGAAGGTTTCAAACGTCTTAAAGGCAGTCGCGGGTGAAAGGCGCCGAAATACCATCGCCTTGCCCCTTCCTGAACGAAGGAACGCGATAAGGCCGGTCAACGCGTGGCGTTGCCGGCCCCTCCATCGGCCTGAAGCGACCTGCGCTGGACCGCGCAGGCCACACGGCTGATTTCCGAGATCTATCCAGAGACCTGCTTGGCGTTGAGAATCGCGTCGTAGAACATTTCGGTATTCTGCTGCGCCCCGCTCGCCTGATTCTCGAATGTAAGGCTGCGAATGTCGACGCTGGCGCGATCGTCCTCCAGTTCGAGACTGAAGAGCGCCCTCACACCGGCATTCTTGAATTCGAGATCAAAGGCGACCGCCGGCCGCGCTTTCCAGTCGACACGAAGGGTTGCGCCCCAGTTGAATGTGATCGTCCCTGGCTTGAAATACAGCTCCGCTGACGAATTAATCAGATCGCCGACGTTCGCGAAGTTCTCGGATTTGATATGAAAAATGAAGTCGCTGATATCGACCATGCGCAGCTCGGATGCAACATCGACAATACCGTCCGCAAGAATTTTTTCATGGAAATACGAGAGCTCAGTCCGCTGAGAAGGAAGCAATGTCGTTCGCCTTTCGCCTTCTGAGACCTTCCTGGCCTTCAGTTCGTAAAATATGGATCAACCCAGCCACTGCTTTGTAAAACGCTGCAGGAATCAATTGATCAACAGCGACAGCGTCGAACATGGACCTTGCCAGAGCCTTGTCTTCCACGACCGGAATGCCATTCTTTTCCGCCAGCTCTCTGATTTTAAGCGCGATAAGGTCCTTTCCCTTGGCCAGGACAACAGGCGCGCCGCTCTCGCCACTGACGTAACGCAGCGCGATCGCATAATGCGTCGGGTTGGCGATCACGAGTGTGGCGCGCGGAACCGAGGCCATCATGCGCTTGCGCGCTCGCGAGATCGCAAGCGAGCGCAGGCGCGACTTCACGATCGGATCGCCCTCGGACTCCTTCATTTCATCTTTTATTTCCTGCCGGGTCATACGCAGATCGCGATACCATTTGATTCTGACCCACACGATGTCCGCAGCGACAATGATCCCCACGCCGATTGTCAATGCGGAGATCAGCTTGATGGAAATTGCCAGCGTGCGCGCCGGTATGGAGCCAGGATCGACAAAGACTGAATCGATAAGCGCCTGGCTTTCAGATCGCAGCACGATCGCCGCGACACAGCCGACCGCTAGGAGCTTGGCAATCGATTTGGCAAATTCGACCTGTCCCGAGAGTCCGAAGATGCGCTTGAAACCCGCCTTGGGTGAAATCCGAGACAGATCCGGCGAGATCCTCTCCAAGGAGATTTGTGGCAGATTCTGCGCCACCGAAGAGGCGATGCCAAACAACATAAATACGCCGACAACGGGCAGAATGAAGATCGCCGATTGCAGCCCGATTGGCCCGAGAATCTGAAAGACATCGGGGCCATGGACTATGTTCCATTCGCCCGGAGTATCCATTATCTGGGCGAGCATCTGCACAAGCCCTATTGCATTCGGCACAACCAAGAAACCGCTGACGACGAGAATACCGCACAGCGATGCAAAGACCGCCGCCTCCCTCGAGAACGCCGTTTGGCCTTTCTCGATCGTATCGAAAATCTTCTTTTCGGTAGCGTCTTCGGTTTTTGAATCAGGATCCGGCTGTTCGGACATGACGACCCGTTCCTAAATCTCGGTTCAAACTCATGTCCGGCAGGAAGCCACGACTATTCGTCGTGAATTTCCAGCTCATTGCGTTCCGCCATGGCCAGCACCGTATCGGCCACCTTGCGCCGGGCCTGACCGACATCCTTCTTGGAAACGCCCTGACTGCTCGCCAACTCCTGCTCGACCATGCGCTTGGCGCGCGACGACAAGGACGACAAGACCAGATCCTTGAACGAAGCCTCCGTACCGTTCAAGGCAAGGATAACCGTTTCGACCGGAACCTTCTCGAACAAGATCAGGCGCGCTTTGGTCGACAACTTCACCACATCCTCGAAGGTGAACAACTGACTGCGAACCGCTTCCGCTGCCTCGGGCCGCGATTCCGCGATATTCTGCAGAATGCCTTCCATCTGGTCGCGCTCCAGACGGTTCATAATGTCGGCGAATTGTGTATGCGATTTTCCCGCGCTTTTTCCGGCATTGCCGGACAGCAATTCCTGTTGCAACCCCAGCCCGATCAGGCGCAGCGCGGCTTCGGAAACGGGCTGCAGTTCAAGCATCCGGAATGACACGTCATTGCGCTGACCGTCTGGCAGGAGACGCAGCACGGCGGCGGCCGCGACAGGACTGATCTTCGACAGCACGAGTGCCGAGGTTTGCGAATGCTCGCCCGCAAGATAATTCGCCAAGTCACCTTCCGGCGCCCTGGAAATCTGGTCCCACAAGCCTTGGCTCGAACTGCCCAGAACGTCGGACATGAGGGCGGAGACTTGGTCCGCCGGCAATGCCTCGGCCAACAGCTTTTCAGCATCGTCGGTAGAGCCAACAAGACTGGTGCCCGACGAGAAATCGGCGGCGAATTCATCGACAAGACGCTGAACGACGTCCGGCTGGATCTCACGGAGCGTGGCGATGGATCGCGTGATGTCCTTCAATTCCTGCGGATTGAAGTGCTTCAGCAGACGGCCGGCATCCGACTTATTCATCGTCAGCAACAGCGCGGCGACTTTGTCAACGCCGCGCAGCCATGAAACTGGCGTCCCCATACTCATGCCTTCTCTGACAGCCATTCTCTTGCCTTACGGGAATCAGACGGAGCTGGAAGAACCAACAATCTCTGTCAGGGAAATTCCGATGCGCGAACCATTTTCCTCGGCCACGACCAGTTCGCCGCGGGCGACGATGCGACCGTTCACAACGACGTCGACGGGATCGCCAACCCGCTGATCGAGGAGAACCACGGCGCCGCGCCCGAGCTTCATCAAACTCGTGACTGGCATCGTTGTCGATCCCAGGACGATATCAACCCTGACAGGGATCTGCAGGATATGATCGATGCTGCCCGGCTCCGGATTTTCTCCGTTCGGCGGCCGAATCTCGACACCAGATGTTTCGCGTATTTCGGACATTCTTCTCTCGCTTCAATTCGTCGACTGTTGCCCGACGCATGAATCCAAATTTTTCTTGCCGCGCAAAAGATCGCCTTTAATCGGGACCGAGCGCAACGTCTCATTCTGCGCGGCACCAATGAAGTCTTTGATGCGCGCGGTATAGGCTCCGTTCGACTGCCCCAATTGGCACGCGTAGAGCGGCTTTCCATTGGACTCGAGCACAACGCCCGCATCGATCGTCGTTTCCAGGTAAAGGGTCTGATTCACTTTCAGACGGGAGATTTCACCAAGCGTCAGACTGCTATCGCTAATGACGGCGCGCAGCACGACTTCCGTCTTCACCAATTCCTCCCCGAACTGATGGCTCCAGTCCTGGTCCGTCCTGACATTCGGATCTTGCGGCGACTGCGCGAGGTCGTGGCGCAACACGGACAGCGCGCCAAACGGCACAACAATCGTCACGTAGACAGACGTCGATCCCGCCACGATCCTGATTTTGGCGCTGACGCACGGATTGGACCGCCGCCCAATTTCAATCCGTTCGATGCGCCGCTCGGCGCCCTCGAAAAGCAAGGAGGAAGGTCGCAACGTCGAAAAGCCGGTTTGCATAACGCCCGACAGCGTTTGGAACAGACTGTTGGCGACACGGATTTCGAGGTTGGAGAGCGGCCGTTCCGTGCCCGATACCGCCTCGCCGCCGGCCCCGCCAAACATCCGTTCCAGCATGGTCAGAATAAAGGGAACGTCCATCAACACGACGACACGTTCATCCCACTCGCCGACATTAAAAACACCGGCGAGGAATTTCGGCTCTGAACGCGCCAGTATTTTCTCGGCGGCCACGCATGAAATGTCCGCCACGCTGACGGCCACTGTTTCATCCAACTGCCGAAGCTCGACCGCGAGTTGCGCCGCGATTCGATCAAAGACGATCGGCACCATCGGCAACCGCGCGAGATTGGGGCCCCCGGACAACAGATTATACGTGGTGGGCGAACTTTCGCTAGAATCGGCCCGGGCGATGGTCATGTCCTGTTATGCAGCCTCTTTTGTGCCGCCCGCGACGGTCGCGTTCTCGACTTCATCAATGGTCGGCCGTTCGTGGGAAGAGATTGTCTTTCGACCGTGTTCAACGGCGATCTGCGGCATGGCCCCGTTCATAAAGGCAAGAAGCGACTGCTTCACGACAATATAGGCCCTGCTCCGCTTCTCGCGGGAAATCTTGATCTTGTTCGCGATCGGCGTGACGATGCCATAGGAAATGAAAATTCCAAGGAACGTGCCGACGAGGGCGGCACCGATCAGGCCGCCCAACAGTTCCGGCGATTGGTCGAGCGCGCCCATCGCCTTGATCACGCCAAGCACGGCAGCGACAATGCCCAGAGCCGGCAGAGAATCCGCCACGGTCGTCAACGCCGTATAGGGCTTGAGATTGTCGTGACGCACGGTGTGCAGCTCTTCGTCCATCAGCGCTTCGATTTCATGGGTCCGCGCATTGCCGATAATGATCAGGCGCAGATAGTCGCAGATGAATGTGAGCAGCCCCGTATTGGCTAGGACTTTTGGATATTGCTGGAAGATCGGCGACTCTTCCGGATTGTCGACATGCGTCTCGACCTCGTTGCGGCCCTTGGCGCGCAGCTCACGCATCAGCGCGTGAATGAGGCCAAGAACATCAAGGTGATCCGCAGCCTTCGTGCTCTTGCCCATAAGGACTTCGAGGATGGCGCGCCCGGTGTCCTTAATGGTGGAAACCGGGTTGGCGATGATGAACGTGCCAAAGGCCGCCCCGCAAATGATGACGAATTCCCATGGTTGCCACAGGACGATGAGATGGCCGCCGAGCGCGGCAAAGCCGCCCAACATGCAACCCAGAGTTATTGTAAGACCGATGGCAAAGCTCAATTCATGGCCTTTCACTGCTGCGTCCATGTCTGTTTTGCTGACGTCAACCTTGCGCGAGGCTTTCGCCGCCAGCGCCAGTCTGGCGCAAGGCTGATACCTTAGAGATCGACAGATATTTTAAGGTGTGATCATGCTATCGACCTATCAGAGCTTTAAGATCATCAACGCCGATATGACGCGCTCGCTGAATCGCGTCGCCACCGACCCGATCAACAAGCGAGCGACGGACTACTATCAAGCGAACATCGAAAAAGTGAAGTCGATCGACGACTTCCTGAAGGACGACAAACTCTTCTCCTATGCCATGAAGGCCTATGGCTTGTCGGACATGACCTATGCGAAGGGCATGATCCGCAAGCTGCTGCAGGAAGGCGTGGAGAATTCCAAAAGCCTTGCCAATAGGCTGGCGGATCCCAGATACAAGGCCTTTGCAACGGCGTTCAATTTCGCGCGCTACGGACAACTGACCACCACATTCGCCTCGACGAATGCGGAAACGGTCAGCAAGTTCAATCAGCAGACGCTTGAAGAAACGGCCGGCCAGGACAACGCGGGCGTCAGGTTAGCGCTCTATTTCAAGCGCAATGTCGGCACCATCAAGTCGTCGTACAATATTCTTGCCGATGCAGCCCTTTTGAAAGTGGTGCAGACCGCCCTCAACATTTCGCCCTATACCTCGGCGGCAGATATCGACGCCCAAGCCAAGGATATCGACAAGCGGCTGAAGGTGGCCGACCTGCAGGACCCCAAAAAACTCGACAAATTCCTGCAGCGTTTCACCAGCATGTACGACCTCGCGAACTCAACCGGCACCTCAAGCATTGTGCCAGCCTTCACCGGCCAGACGTCGCAAATCGGCATCGGCGCCGACCTGCTGATGAGCCTGCAGAACCTCAAGTTGGGGCGATAGGAATGCAATCAAGCCTGTATGTTGGAATTTCCGCGCAAATGACATTGCGTCGGCAGCTCGATGCGATCGCCAACAATGTGGCCAACGCCAATACGACGGGATTTCGCGGCGAAGAGATCAAGTTCGAGAAATTGGTTACGGGCGATAAGGATGTCGCCTTTGCCTCGACCGGCAGCACCTATATTCAGCGGCGCCCGGGCGCGATGGTCAAGTCGGACAATCCTCTGGACGTGGCTATTTCCGGCGAGGGTTGGCTCAGTCTGCAAACCCCGAATGGAACCGTCTATACGCGCGACGGGCGCATGATGATGGCGGAGACCGGAGTACTGCAATCGATCGCGGGCAACCCTATTCTCGACGCTGGCGGCTCACAGATCCGACTCAATCCGGCAGACGGCCCCGTCAGCATCTCGCGCGACGGCATGCTCACCCAAGCCGGCATTCAGGTCGGCGCCATCGGCCTGTTTTCCATCGACGAGAGCGCCAAATTGACCCGGGCCGAAAATTCTGGCGTTATCCCCGACCGCCCCGCGATTCCGATTCTCGATTTCCGGGCCAGCGGGCTGGTTCAGGGCTTTACTGAGAACTCCAATGTGAATCCGATCATGGAGATGAGCCGCCTCGTCATGATCCAGCGCGCGTTTGAGAGCATGACGAGCTCCATGGAAAGCTCCGAGAACTCGTTCAACGATGCGATTAAGACGCTCGGCGCCACGACATGACATCGGCGTTTTCCGAAGCGCGCCGAGATCATTCCAACATGTCCGCCCTTGATCGACTGGCCGGCGCGGTTGCATCGGCAGCGGTCGACGGTCCGACGATCCGCACCGGCGGCCTCGTCCAGAGTGTTGCCGCCGGCACCTATTCCGTGTCCGGCCTTTCGAAATTCGCACGCCTTGGCGATCAGGTTTTCTTCGATACGGGTGAGCAGACAGCTTTCGGCGAAGTCATTCGCATCGACGAGCTTGTTCTCGTCAAATCCTTTCAGACCAGAATGGATGTCGGCCTCGGCACCAGGGCCTGGCTCGCCGGGCCGCTGCGCATTGCGCCAGACAAGGCCTGGCAGGGGCGCGTCATCAATTCACTGGCGCAGCCGCTGGACGGCAAGGGCAAGCTGCCGGGCGGCGGCGTGCTGATCGCGACCGATACCGACCCGCCTCCCGCGATGAGCCGGGAGCGCGTCAGCGAAGCGATCAAAACCGGCGTATTGGCGATCGACGTTTTCACGCCCCTGTGCGCGGGACAGCGCATCGGAATTTTCGCCGGCTCCGGCGTCGGTAAATCGACCTTGCTGGGCATGTTGGCGCAGGCCAAGGGCTTTGACATTGTCGTCATTGCTCTCGTTGGAGAGCGCGGCCGCGAGGTACGCGAGTTTCTGGAAGACTCTCTGGCCCTGGGCGCCGAGCGCGCAATCATCGTTGTCGCGACCGGTGACGAGAGCCCGATGATGCGCAAGCAGGCGCCGCTGACGGCGATGACCATCGCCGAATATTTCAGGAACGACGGCGCCTCTGTTCTGCTGATTGTCGATTCCGTCACCCGTTTTGCCCATGCATCGCGCGACATCGCGCTCGCGGCGGGCGAACCGCCCGTGGCCCGCGGCTATGCGCCAAGCGTCTTCAGCGACCTGCCGAAATTGCTCGAACGCGCTGGGCCCGGCCCCTCCGGCAAGGGCTCGATCACCGGAATATTCTCCGTCCTGGTCGACGGCGACGATCACAACGACCCTGTCGCCGACAGCATTCGCGGCACGCTCGACGGACATATCGTTCTGGACCGGTCCATCGCGGACGAGGGACGCTATCCGGCCATCAACATTCTCGCGTCTATCTCACGCCTGTCGCAGCAGGTCTGGACCCAAGAACAGCGGGAACTGGTGCGGAAGCTGCGCGCGATCGTGGCGCGCTACGAGGACACCCGCGACCTGAGATCCATGGGTGGGTATACGCCCGGCAGCGATGCGGAACTCGATCAGGCCGTCAAGATGGTGCCCAAGCTCTATGACGCCTTGCGGCAATCACCGGGGCAACCGCTCAGCAGCGAGGCCTTCCGCGACCTTGCTGAAAAACTGCGCGAGCCTGGCTGACGGAGTTGGAAAACCACCTCATGCGCAAACGGAAAACAGGATGGAAAAGTGACGCGGCGCTTTGTGTCGTGGGCGTCGTCTGCGCGGCGCTCTCCCTCAAGTTCGCGATAACCAAAATCTCCGACACCACCGCTCCGGGCCTTACCGGCATCGAGCATTTCCGCATATTCGCGATGCCTTCGACCGGTGGCCGGCTTCCAGGAAAGACCGGCGAACAGACGGCCTCCGGCCAGACGCCGCTCGACCAGGTCGCCGGCGGCCAAACACCGCTTGGTCAAACACCGCTTGGCCAGTCTCCACTTGCCAATGAGACCGCGTTCGACCCCATCGTCACCGGATCGATCAGGACGACGGCTGGCGCGCCCATGGCGAACGCAGCCGGTCGCGCATCCGCCGCCCGGTCAGCAGACAGCCCAACGCGCCAGACCGCGCCTCTGAATGCTTATGCCTTGCAGGGCGTGTTCGACGGAAAGGCGCTTCTGCAGGGGCCCTCTGGCTATCTGCTCGTGTCCTCGGGAGACACAATTCCGGGCATCGGCCGGGTCCAGTCGATTCAAAGCCAGGGCGAAAACTGGATCGTGCGGACCCCGGTTGGCAATCTGACAAGCGGAAAATAGCCGGTCTATCGGCGCGGCTGCACAACCCGCAACGTTTGACGGCGGACCTCAGCCCGCCGCACATGCATCATCATTTGAAGAGGATCTCTGACGTCAGGAAGCTGCTCGCTCCTTGCCGACGAGCAATCTAGCCCGTCGAGATCTGATCGTTGAACTCGAATGAATATCCGAGATAGCGCTTTGAATCGATCGGGTCATATCCCAGGCGCTGACGCAGCTTCTTGCGCAACTTGCTGACGTGGCTTTCGACGACGCATTCGTCGACGCATTCATCAAAGAGCCCGTACACCGCGTTGAAAATCTGCGTTTTCGTGACTCGTTTGCCAGCCTTTGCGACAAAAAACTCAAGGATGCGGCGTTCGCGACGCGGCAAAATGAACGGTGTGTCGTCGATCAGCGGATCCCGCCCGTCGAAAAACACCCGCAGATTGCCTCTGGTCGTGGTCACGCGTCGCTCGACGGCAACCCGTCGCCGGATCGCTTCGATGCGGGCCAGGATCTCTCGAACATGAACCGGCTTTCTAACGACATCGTCCATGCCGGCATCAAAGAGCGCCAGCGTGTGCTCCAGGGATTGATACTCGCTCAGCGCGATGACCGGCGCCCGCGAGCGCTTCCGGATCATCGTTGGGAAGTTGTTCTGCTCGCTGCAATTGCCGATGACGAAGCCTTCAACGGCCTCAAAATCATCGCCCGTTGCCGCGCCAACCCATTCACCGAAATCGGACGGCGAAAACTTAGTTGTACAAACCCCCGCCTCGCCAAAACCTGAGGCATAGGCGCTGAGGACAACTTGCCGCTCGTCGATGATCACCAACATTGGCCACCTGAATCCGAATCACATTGTGGCGATTCTCGGTCAAAGTCGTGGCAACGCCAACTGAAATCTTTAACATAAAGTTAGCGAATTGAAGGTTTTGAAAGATTGCATGCACCAGTGACTCTCTTGCCACAATTTCCGCTGCAAGCACCCAGTCGCCTCACGCTGTACAATACGATCCGCGCTTGTTCATCATGTTTCGAGCTAATCGTGGTGGGTCTTCCACACTCTCGTTAGAACTAAGTCCAAGACATGACTCCGGAATAACGAGAATGGCAGACCGCTCCTTTGAAAGGCCTCCATCGGGAAAAGCAGCTCCCCTTCTGGAAGCCGGCAAGATCTCCGGACCCGATCCCCAAGGCTCCCATAGCAACCGGGCGCGCTCCGGCTGGTTCTCGCGCATCCGCTCTCCCCAAGAGTCCCGAACCGCCAAAACGCCGGATGCGGATAGCGCCGATCAGCAGCCTGCCGTGACCTACTGGGTCACCACCAGCAACGAGAAGCGCCGGACGCCCCGCCGTCGCACCAGGCTGCGGGCTGGGAAGATCGTCGACTCCAACAATCAGTTCCTGTCCGAATGCGTGATCGTCGACCGATCGGCGCGCGGCATCCGCGTGCGCCCGATGCGCAAGGTCGCGTTGCCGCAATTTTTTCGCCTCTACGACGACCTCGACAAGAAGATCGTCGATGTTTGCCGGGTCTGGTCGGACAATGGCGATATCGGCGTTGTCCTGCGCGACGTCTGGGAAAGCGCGCAGACGGCCAAGCATCCCTGCGCCACGCTGGGCGGGAAATACTACGCGGTCAACGACTGACCGAAACCGCATGTGCGGCCCCTCACCCGCCGACGAAGGCCCGCGCATCCTGATGCGACTTGAACCGACGCATGCCAATGCGGGTCTCGATCTCCGTGCTGCCATCGGCATAGACAACATAGGCCCGATCCTTGATCCAACCCCGATCGACGATCATATCTGGCGCCTCCTCGGCGGCGGATGCCTCCGCCGCTTGCGGTGCCGCCGGCTGCTTGGCCGTCCGGATGAGAATGGCGTCGAAGAAGCGTTGAAGCGCGCCAAACCCTTCCCTGAGCGTTCCGACAATGATGCAACCGAACCCGGTCAGGATAAGGCTTTGACCAAGGGTGCCAAGGTTATATCCGTTCAACCAGGCCAGCCCCGTCTGAAGCAGGCCCGCGGACGGGCGCAGATCCACCATCGCGACGAGCAGGATGGCCCAGCCCGCTGAGATCAGAACCGTTCCCGTAACGCCCAGCCAAGCTCTTCTCATTGGCAGGAACCCTTGATGCGGCGACAGATCATCTGCGCACGTCCGCCTTCGCCACATAGTTGAATTGATCGACGAGGACCTCTTTCACCAGATCCCCCTTCAATCTCACACGCAGCTTTTCGGTCAGCGCCTTGGCCAGGCCGGCGAGATCATAGCGCTCGGTCTGTTTGAAACTGAGCGCCTCGTCCGAATAGATAAGACGGAACGCTTCATCGAGAAGATAGATTTCGAGCGGAACAGGTGATTCCTTCAAGACCCTGGCATCGGCTGTGAAGACGAACTGCACAACGATATAGCCCTGAATAACGCCCTCACTCAGCAGCGGAACGCTGAGGGGACGCACCTTTCGATACTCGATTCCGCTGACCGCCTCTTCGCCCGCGGGCACTTTGCCGTGGGTTTGCCAATAGGTGATGCCATAACTCGACATCATCATCACGGCACAGCCCCAGATACCCGCAAGAACGATCTTGATCATCCGATGCGCTCGCGGCTCCCTATCCGCGCCGAATAGGTCCCGTCGGAGTCAACCGATTCCATCGCATGCGCGAGAACGTCGGAAATCTCTCGGGCGGCTGCCAGATGATTTGCAATGACCCGCTGATTCTCGTCCAGAATGGCGCGCAGGCTTTTCAAACGGCCGAGACTGTCATCGTCCAGATCCGAAATGGCGACGGACCGCGTCGCGCGGATCAGATCCAGAAGCCCCCGGCTCTTGCGATCGTTGAACTCCCGCAATTGCGAAAGATTGTTTTCCGAAAGACTGAGGATCTCCTGGGCAACCGTTTGCTCCAGGCGCGCGACCGCATTGCGAAATGCCGCCAGCGATGACGGATCGGCTGCAAGGCGCGAGCTCTGCAGCTCCACGCCCGGTAAATCCAAGTCCTGCAAATCTAAATCCTGTATGGACGTGTCTTGTATGGACGTGTCCTGCAAGGACGCGCCTTGCAAATCCAAGCCCTGTGAATCCAAGCTCTGCAAATCCATGTGATGCCTCTCGTTGCCTTGGATTAAATGCGTTCGGTTTTCTCACCGACGCCAGCCGCGGCGGCGCTAGCCGCCTCCGCCTTCTTCTCGATATAGATCGCGATATGCTGGGCCAGTCCGATGCCGCCACGGTTGACCAGCTGGGTGGCCAATTCCTTCGACAACATTGATTTCCAAATGCTGCCCGCATTTCCTTTGCCGTATATTTTCTCGCTGTTGGGCAGCATGGCCTCAATGCTCTTTTGCAACAGAACGGCTTCAAATTCCTTCGCCGTCTTTTGCGCGCTTGCAGCCGCCGCGCCGGAGCTTTGAGTCAAGCCGGCCAGCCGCGCGCGGATATCTCCAAAGCCCGGGCCCTGAAGACGAGCAAGATCGGCCGCAAAATCGGCAGAACCCGCTTGTGAGGCGCCTTCCGCCAATTTCCTGACGGCGACATTCAACCGCGCGGGATCTGCCGACCGGGCAACGTCCAGAACGATGTCGGAAGGTGGCTTGATCGCCATAAAATAGGTCCTGATGACTGCTCGTGCGGACTCTCTCTGCTGAAGCTTATGGGAGCCTTGCGGCCTGCTTCGCGCCCAGCAAATCGATCAGCCGATTGAGGTCCTTTGCCTCTTCTTGTCGTCGGACCACGACCTCAACCCGCTCCCGCAATCGGCCGAACAGCTTCAGACGGCGGGCTTCGTCCAATAAGCGGACGGCAAGCTTGAGCCGGTTTTGCCGGACAAGCGCCAGCTCCTCCTCCAAACGTCGGCTTTTCGAGGCCAACAGTTCGACGAATTTGCCATAGCCGCCGATATACTCATTGGCGACCGACATCAGCTCGCGCTTTTGCCGCTCCAGCTCCGTTTCGCGACGCTGAAGCTCAAAAATCTGCGCTTCCAGCATGCGATGACGCCACGACTGCGCCTGCTCGATTCGTTCAAGACTTTCCAAACGACGAGACACGTCGAACTACCCCGCGCTGAGCCAGGAGCCAAAGGCCTGGATGAAACCGCTCAGAATGTATTTGCCTGTAAAAAGGAACAGGATGAGCCCGCCCGCCAAGGTGAACGGCAATGCCAAGAAATAGACCGGAACTTGTGGCGTCAGCTTGTTCAGCAATCCAAACGCCAAATTGATGATGATGCCAAAGATGATGAACGGGCTGCACAATTGCAGCGCGATCACAAAAGCGCGGGCCAGAATGCTCGTCACCTGCACCAGACCGGATCGCGGATGGAATCCCTCCGAAACCGGCATGGTCGCGTAAGACGACACCAGCGCGCGGAACAGTTCCAGATGCAGATCGGTCGCGAACATCAGCATGGTGGCCGCGAACATCATCAGAGCCGCCAACGGTGACAAAGGCTCATCCTCGTTGATAGGCGCACCGACATTGTTGCTGATGCCGATCGCCATGCCTGCCGCGGCCCCCATCGTCTCGAGCGCCCCGAAGAAGCAGCGCCCCAGAACGCCGATCATCCCGCCTATCAGGGTTTCGGACACGAGGAGGCCGACAAAACGATAGTCTGCGTCCGCTGGCACAGCGGGCCGAATCGTATCCATGAGCATCGGCGTGAGCGCCAGCGTCACGCCCAAGGCGATGAAGAGACGAACGCGTATCGGCACTCGCGGACTGGAGAACCCCGGCATGATCATAAGACAGGCGCCGATGCGGCAGAAGACGACCATCGCCACAAGGACGATGTCCGCCCCAAGAGCTGTCACGAAATCGTACCCAGGCTTTTGATCTCGATGCCGCGTGCGATTTCCAGATGCGAAAGCACCGGAAGAGAAGCGAAGAGTCGCTCGGTGATCATCCTGACATAGGGGCGCGATTCCGCGGTGGAGACGAGAACGAAGTGATGGCCTTCGTCCATACGCGCCTGGATGGCCGTGGTGGCATCCGCGCCAAACTCCTCGAGCATGCGGGGGTCAAGGTCGAAATCCTGAATATCGCCCTTGCCGTCGCGCTTGAGGCTCTGATGGAAGGCCAGGTCCCAACGGTTTCCAAGCCGCAGGACTTTTAGAACGCCGCCCTCGCTCATATCGCCGCAGATCTGCTGAGCCATTCTCATCCGGACATGCTCAACCACCTGTTCGGCCCGACGCGCATGCGGCGCGATTTCGGCGACAGCTTCGAGAATGAGATGGAGATTGCGAATGGAAACGCGTTCCGCCAGCAGCAGCTTCAAGACCGCTTGAAGCCCGGAGTAGGAAATATGAGCCGGGCAAACGTCGTCGATCAGCCGCTTATATTCGGGATCCAGGCGATCCAGAAGCTTTCGCATGTCCTTATAGGACAGCAGTTGCGAAAAATTGTTGCGCACGACTTCGCTGACATGGGTCAGCATCATGGAAATATTATCGACGGGCGTGAAGCCATCCTGCTTCAAATCGCTCGAGAAGGTTTCCGGAACCCAGACCGCCTTCATGCCGAACGACGGTTCGCGCACTTCGTCGCCCGGATACTCCGGCTTGCGACCATCGCCCATCACCACGAGTACTTCGTTGAGCCGCAATTCATGCGAGGCGACAACCGTGCCGTGAATCTTGATCTGATAACTCTTCGGCCCAACACTCAAACTGCTCGACAGCTTGATCTCCGGCACGACGAATCCATACTGCTGGGCAAATCTGCGGCGCATTTTAGCGACCCTGTGCCCGATCTCGTCATGCGCGGTCGCCATCTTCGCGCTCAGCTGTTTGCCAAGGCAAAGTTCTATTTCCGCGGTTTTCAAATACTCCTTCACCGATTCCTTGGACTCGGTTTCCGCTCGCTGGTCCGCTTCCGCCTGGTCCCGATCGGCCATGGCTTTCGCCGCGTTCAACCGACGGGGAATGGAATAGCTGACAAAAGCCAGGAGCAGGCTGAGGAAGGCAAACGGCATGAACGGCAGGCCGGGCACCAACGCCAGAAGCATCATCAGGCTCGACGCGACAAACAGAGCCCGCGGATATTTTCCGAGCTGCCCGACGATCGCCTGTTCGGCCGAACCGCGCGTGCCGCCCTTGGAGACGAGGAGACCGGCGGCAAGCGAGACGATCAGCGCCGGAATTTGCGACACAAGACCGTCGCCGACCGAGAGCTTCACAAACACGTCGGCAGCATCGCCGATCGCCATGTTGTGGCGCGTGACGCCAAGAATGATGCCGCCGAAAATATTGACGATGAGAATGATGATGCCCGCGATGGCGTCGCCACGGACGAACTTGGAAGCACCGTCCATGGAGCCGAAGAAGGAACTCTCCTCCTCCAGTTCGCGGCGCCGCAGCTGCGCGTCTTTCTCGTCAATCAACCCGGCGGATAGATCCGCATCGATGGCCATCTGCTTGCCGGGGATCGAATCCAGCGCGAAACGAGCGCCGACTTCGGCGATACGCGTCGCGCCCTTGGTGATGACGAGAAAATTGACGGTGATGATGATGATAAAGACGATGATCCCGATGACGAAATCGCCGCTCATGACGAGTTTCGAGAACCCGCCGATGATATAGCCGGCCGCCGTGACGCCTTCCGACCCATGCGACAGGATCAGACGCGTGGTGGCGATGTTCAAGGCCAAACGCAGCAAGGTCGCGACCAGCAGAATGGTCGGAAAGGCTGAAAATTCGAGCGGCTTCTGAATCCACAGCGAGACCATCAGGATCAAAACGGAAAGGGCGATCGAGAAGGCCAGTCCGATGTCGATCAGGATCGGCGGAATCGGCAGAAAGAAGATGCATAGAATAAAGACGATACAGGCCGCGAACGCTAAGTCTCGGACATTGGTCGGAGCAGCATTGGCCGGCTTTGCGGCGATAGTCCCGGCCATCTTCACGTCTGCTCCTGCCTCATATAAACGACATGGCGCGGGATGCCCCGCCCGGCTACATCGCCGGGTCCGCCAGCTATCGCGTTTTGCGGTTTGATTCAGTCAAACGGAGCAAAGACGCGCCTAAACAAAGATCCCAGGCAGAACTGCGTTCTATCCAAGCGCAATTTGCCCGGTGCGTTCAGTGAACAAATCCGGATTCGATGCGGGAGTAAGCGAATTCGCTAAAGACATAGAGCTTCGCACCCACGAACGGCGCCGAGAAAGCGATCACGACCGCCATGACGACGATTTTCGGCACGAAGGTCAGCGTCGCTTCCTGCACTTGCGTCAAAGCTTGGAACAGAGCAATCACCACGCCAATGATCATCGCCGCCGCGACCGCCGGACCCGCGCCGAGCAGGACGGTCCACATCGCCGCGTCGACAAGATCGAGCGCGTCAGCCTCGTTCATTTAACTAACCGTCACACCGTCGGTGACGGCCAGCTTGTTACCATTGTCGAGGATCGCCACCAGTCCTCCGGACTGCAGCGTCACCGAACTCACCGTTCCGGTGATGGCGCCATCGGCCGACGTCAGCTTTCGCCCGATGATTCCATCCGCCTGCGAAAGCGCCGAGTTCGTCAGCAGAGCGCCCAGCTTCGAGTTCATCTGCACGGTCTGTTCGACATTGGAGAAAGACGCCAGCTGCGACAGAAATTCGGTCGAATCCGTCGGCTTCGTCGGATCCTGATTCTTCATCTGCGCCACAAGAAGCGTGAGAAAGGCGTTGTAGTCCACGGTCGGCGGCTGCGCCTTCGCAGTGGATGTCGTCGATGTGTCCGACGTCTGAGTGGCGGAATTGACCTGCATTCGACTTTCTCCGATTGAAGCGCTCTTACGCGGCGCTGACCGTTTCGACGCGTTCCATGGGCTCGATGGGTTTCGGGTGAAGAATGACGTCCTCGATCGGAAACAAACCGCGGATCGTCTTCATCGCATCGAAATATCGCTCCGCCGTGATCTGCGCCGTTGCCGTCTTGAGACCGGCGAGAACTTCACCATTCTCGAACGAATTGTTCAGGGCGGGAAGCATGGAGGCCAGTAGACCGTGGACCACCGGTGCAGTCTTCGGATCCATGAGGGCCGCCTGGAGCACGAAATAGAGCTGACGAAGCGGCGTGCGCGCATCGGCTTCCTGCAAGACATGAATGTCGAGAAGGAAAACCGCGTCGTTCATAAGTTGAACATTGACCTTTCGATCGACCTGAACGACCGCGCCATTGAGATAAAACTTGGAGTTCGGCTTCAACGAAATGATCATGACGACCTCATTTCAACCCATCGCGCACGATCTGATTGATCTCGATCAGATCGGCGAGGGATGTCGAGCTTCCGCTTCTGATCGCGTCCACTTCCTTCGCGATCCAAAGACCGATCGAGACAATACCCGCGCGCAGATCCTTGGGCAGATCGTTCTCGGAGCCACAAAGATCCTTGATCAAAATGGACCAGAACATCTGCAGAAAATGCAGAGCGTGCACCGTCTCGATGGAGCCGACGCCATTTTCTTCCGCAGCACGAAGCAGCTTCAACGCATGATCAAAAGCCTCACGCTCGCGACGTCTGGCCTCATCTTGGCCATCGTCAAGAACTTCGGAATAGAGAAACTGATACATGCCCGCTCCCGGATCGCTACAGACATTCCACTACAGATATTTCAGCAGCGACAGTTGTTGAACACGCGCTGTTATCGAATACGCCATCTCCATCTGCGTGGTCAGACTTTGAATTCTCAGCGAGACTTCGTTGTAATCGACGCCAACCAGATCACCCAACGAGCTCTCAAACATATTGCTCTGGAGTGTCATCCGATCGTCTGCGGCGGTCACTCTCTGTTGCGCGTACCCGACTTTGGCTTGAGCCCCCGTCAACCCAGTTACGGCCTCACCAATCATCGCGATCGCCTTATCCATGGTCGCCTGATAGGCACCGCTGCCCATCTTATCCACGTTAAGACCGGCAACCATGGTGTATGCCATCGCAAGCTTGCGCATGGCTGGCTCATTCGCCGTCACCGACGTATCGACGCTTTCATTCGGCGATATGCGGCTTTTGATCGCTGTGTCGGATGCCGAACTTGTTGTCGCCGACCAGTTCTGAGCGCTGAACGCCGACTGGAACTGATTGTCGAGAAAGTTCTGCATGTCGCTTTGCGATATCGACTGCACGCGCGGATCGCTTTGCGGAAACCCAAACGTCGCCTGAAAGCTGGCATCGATCGCCTGCTGAGCCGTTGATGCAGGATTCGAGAAATAGCTCGCAATCGGCTTCACGCCCGTGTTCTCGCCAGCGAAGATATAATCTCCACTGATGTTTGTATTCAGGATCCCCTCAAGGTTCTGCAACATAGACTTCGCCTGATCGGCGATGTTCGAAGCATTCCCTGGGCTGCTGCGCGCTCCCATGAGCTGGCCGCTGAAATCCTGAGCGCTCTTCATAAGCGCCGTCATCGACGTCTGCAGAGCAGTCATTCGCGTCGCAGCCAGCTTGTTCGTATCTTGTATGGCGCTGAGCTGGCTCTGCTGGTTGTTCAGTGAGAACGCCTGCCCCACACGCGAGCCAAGCGTCAGTCCCTCATCCGCCACGGTCCCAGAAGCGAGTTCCTTCTGTCCCTTGGCCAATTGCAACTGGATTTTCTGAAGCGCGATGCGCATGGCATCGGAGGTGGCCAGAGCGGATATCCCGTTAGTCATGATGTCAGCCTATCGCCTGAAATAAGACGCCAAACATTTGGTCGATCGCCGATATCAGCTTCGACGAAGCCTGGTAGGAATGTTCGATATCGAGCATGCGTGACAGCTCATCGTTCATATCGACGCCGTTGGCGCTCGTCAGGGCTTGCGTAGCGCTATCGCGAATCGTGCTCTGCTGATCGGACCTGTCGGACGCTGCCTTTCGGGTGCCCGCGAGCCATGCCGCCGACGATGTTGCAAAGGTCGATACGCTGGCGGAAGTCCCTATGCCCGAGGCAGGATCGAAATTCTGGTTGGCCGACAGCTTATCGACAAGCCCCTGCAGACGCCCGGAATAGCTCGCCCCGCCAGAGCTGTTGTAAACATAAGCAGGATTGCCCGGATCCGAAATGCCGCCATCGCGAAGCAGATTCAGATTGCCACCTCGCGCGGGATCGACACTGGCGGAGATGCTGATGTTTGCAGCCAGACCATCGGTGACCGAGCCCGGCGGCATTCCGGGCGCGCCGGACCAGGTGAACAAACCTGGCTTGTCCGGACCACCCGCCGACGACTGGTTGCTTTCGGCAAAGGCATTGATCAGCCCACGCGCCGTCTCGTCCAATTGCTTCTGGTATTGGACACTGACGTCATCACGCAACTGCGCAAGACCGAACAGATTGCCGGACTTGATGCCCATATTGGAGGATTTCGACGTGACATCGACACCATCGATCATCACGGCGGCGCCAGTCGTCCCCGCCGAGAATGCGGCCGTCGGCTGAAACGTGACCTGGCGCGGCTCCTTGTCGAACAAGGTCACCCCGCTATCCGTATAGATCGCCATTCCGTTGTCTGGCGCCGACACGACGGATATGCCGATTTCCTTCGAAAGCGACGTTAGAATTCGGTCGCGCGCATCGAGCTGGTCAGTGATATCCGCATTGGATGAGCTGCCCCTGACGATCGCATCGTTGACGTTCTTGAACTGCGCCAGCAGATCGTTGATCGACGACACCGAAGTCGCCATTTCGGAATCCGCCTGCTTGCGGATTCCTTGAACGGTGGTGGTGGCGTCGTTCAGAGCGGCCGCCAGATCCTGCGCCGCACGCACCGCATCCTGCAGGGAACTTGGATTGTTCGGGCTCCCTGCGGCGGTCAGCAGCGCCGAATTCAGACTGGCGATTCGAGACGACACGGACGTACCGTCCGAGGACGTTCCGATCGTTTGCGAAATCTGATCAAGCCCGGCGGACAAGGCAGCACTGGCCGCAGCGCCGGAGGTCGCCCCCAGCGCCTTGGTCTGCAAGGCCAAATTCGTCGCGCGCGTGATCGACGTGAGATAGCCCCCGTCGAGATTGCCGACGATCCCAACCGTCTTTCGCGAATAGGATGAATCGTTGGCTCCCGCGATGTTTCGCGAGGTCACGTTCATCTGGGTGCTGGCGTTGGCCAGCGATGATTTAGCGGTGTTGAGCGCACCGGTGAGCGTCATCTCATATCCTCAATTCACTAAGTAAGAGATCACGCCTTCAGATTCATCAGCACGTCCATCATCTCGGACGCACCCTGAAAGACTTTCGAATTCGCCGCGTAGGACCGCTGCGCCTCGATCATCGTCGTCAGTTCGGAGCCCAGATCGACCCGCGAATTTTCGAGTGTGGACGAGTTGATGGAGCCGAGTGATCCCTGCCGGGCATTGCCGATCAGGATCGATCCGGACGCAGAGGTATCCGCGAAGGCATTGCCGTCGACCGGCCGCAGATTGTCGGGGCTTGCGACATTGGCCAGAGGAATAAGGAATTTCGGCACGCGCGTACCGTCCTGATAGACGCAGGACAGAATCCCATCGCTATCGATCTCGATATGATCGAGAGCGCTCGGCGCGTTGCCGTTCTCCGTCGCGTTGCTGATGGCAAACGCTGAAGCCAGCTGCGTCGACTTGCTCAGATCCAGCGACATCGTTTGCCCCCCGGGGATGGCAATCGACACGGGAGAACCGCTCACCACAGAACCATTGGTGGGACTGAAATCCAGCGTGTCCGTCGCCAGCGCCGCCGACGAATAGGGGAAACCACCGCCCGGCGCCGCATCGGCCTTGTTGAAGACGGACACTTCCCAGGTGTTGTCAGCTGTCTTGGAGAAATAGACGTCCAGCTCCACCTTGCCGCCGAGATTGTCATAGACAACCCGCGAGGTCTTGCTGGTGAATGTCGAGTTCGCCGCATTCTCCGACGGCAGCTTAGTGGGGTCTACCGCCGTGGCGGTGGAGGGAAGATTGGCCGAGATGTTGCCAGCGGTCGTCGGGCTGGCGACGAGCGCGTTCTGATTGAGGGAGATCTTAGTCAGGCCGGAAAGCCCGTTCGAGCCAGAGGCGCCCGGGGTGGAAAGATCGTAGCCCATCAGGGAATAGCCGGCGGTATTGACCAGATTGCCAGCGGCGTTCGGCACGAAGGATCCGGCGCGGGTGAGATAGGGCGGACCACCGTCCTTGGACACAAGGAAGAACCCTTCGCCACGGATGGCAAGATCGGTCGTGCTCGTCGTGCCTTGCAATGTCCCTTGTTCGGTTATGTTGTAGCGAACAAGACTGGACACGCCGCCCGACGTATAGCTTTTGACGTTGTTGCTGCCCATGACCGTTTCAAATTCGGTCGACGCCCGCTTGTAACCAGTCGTACTGACATTGGCGATGTTGTCGGCAACCGTGCTCATGCGGGTCGATTGCGCGTCCATACCAGAGATGCTGGTCCGCATTGTTCCAAATAGGCTCATGTCGCAGGCTCCTGATCAAGCTGTGTTATTGGACCGGTTTCGGCTTGCGCGAGGCTGACCCAGACTCGCTAGGGCGTTCAATTTTGAAGCCTTTTTCATCCGCAACCGTTTATGCTTCTCGACAATAGCGCCTCGCTTAGGCGCAAAAGTTTTTCGCGGCCGGCGTCCACGTGCCAAAACCGCTGACGACCATGTTGGCGATGACCGCGCACACATAACGCTTCTGCGCCGGATTGTTATTCGGCCCGGCATTGTAACGCGCCACCGCCATCGTCCAGGTTTGTTCGCGCGACTTCAGTTCAACGAGAAAGCGCGCCGCGTACTCCACATTGTCCGACGGGTTGAACATATGCGCCAAGGATCGGAACTGTTTGCCGTGAAAGCGGTGGTTGATCTGCATGCAGCCGACGTCGATGAATTTCGCGCCGCTGGTCCGGAAGCTTTCGAACTTGCGTTGCGCTTCCGCCATATCCCGCGAGAACACCGCCTTGCCGTCGACATTCATCGCATAGGGTTGCATGGAACCTTTCTTGCCCGTCTCCGTCAGCCCGACGGCATAGAGAACAGCCAGCGGCACCTTGTACTTTTGCGAGGCGCGCAGCATTTCTCGTTCGCAGGTCGCGGCGGTCGCCGGCGCGCTTGTTTGCATAGGTGCAGCCACAGCCGAACTACAGATAAACGCCAGCGCGAGTGGTGCGAGGGCCCGAAGTTTCATGCGATTGACCACCATTTCCCTTAAACTCGTCCTGCCGTCCCCCGCCTCTATGTCCTTCCCGCGCCTGCCCGTTGCGGTCATGTGATTGATCACCCGACGGCGTCATGGTCGAAGGATTCCCATCGCGTCGCGCGCCGGCATCAGCTGACGACGCAGAGTCGGCGGGGGCCGGGGCCGCCACGATCGTCACTTTATCCACTTGGTATCCAGACGATTTCAGCAGGTCTTCCAACTTGTTCGAACCTGACTGGAAAGACGCCAGCGTTGCGGCGTCGGAGACCTTGATGTGCATGGTCAGCGTCTCGCCCGACAGACGCATGTGAACCGCCACATTGCCAAGGGATTCCGGCTGCAACTTCAGATTCAACACCTGCAACGTCGGCGCGAATTCTCGCGCGATAACTGCATCTGGTCCCGCCCTGACAGGCGCGCCCGGCGCCGCGCCAAGACTGTCGCGCACGGCCGCGGCCACCTGCTGCAACGGAGATCCAGGCGGCGCGAAATGCGACGTGCTGTCCACCTCGACGATCTCGCTGGCCTTCAATCCCGCCCCCAGCCCTTGCGCACCGACAGTCGCAAAAGCATCACGTGCGAAAACATCACGCTCCGGACGCTGCCGTTCACGCGCCCCCTGGTCCACCGGGTTGAGCGTCGCCACGGTTTGAGCATCCGGCGGCGGCACAGCGTTGGAGGGTGACACGATTTGAGATGACAAAGCTTGGAGCGATGCGGCTTGCGATGGCAGCGCTTGGGACGATGAGGCTTGGAACGAAGGGGCTCGCGATGACGAGGCTGGTGCCGACGAGACACGGGGTGGCGCGGCAACGGGAAGTGGCGCGATGGCGAGACCCAGGAGCAGAGCAACCGGATCACTCTGCGCTTCAACGACGGGCACAGCATCCTGACCAGCCACTTTCGGTGCCCCCTCCGGCTCCGTGGCACCCGCGTCACGCAGATCTCGCCGTCCGGCGTTGACGATCTCCTGGGCCGAAAGCGCCGAGCGCTCGGCCTTCAGATCCAACTCGGCATAGGAGCCGATCTCGCGCCCCTCCTGAACTATCGTTGGCGCATCGGTCGTTCGATCGCGCTGCACGTAGGGCACGGCAACGGAGACGATGGGCAGATCCGTCATGGCGGCGCTTTCCTGTCCCGAAGCTTGCCCGCTTCGTTGATTGCCTGACGTGGAATGAGACGTTACGACCGCTGGAACTGGTGCGGCGGCAAAATCCATGAGCAGAGCGACGGGATCGCTCTTGGTTGCGATGACGGGCGCCGCATCCTCGCCAGCGGCGAGCGGCGCATCATTTTCTGGAGAGGCCGCCTCACGCTGATCGCGCCGTCCGCCCAATCCAGCGATCGCAATGTCCCGGGCCGAAAGAGCCATGCGCCCAGCCTTCTGATCCGGGCCGGCACTTTTTCCCTTTTCCGGTCGCTCCGCCATCTCGGCGAAAGAGCCGCTCTCGCCGCCCGCCGCCGGCGTGTCGGCAGCTCGATCGCGCTGCGCATAGGGCGCTTGCGGAGCAAAGGAGGCGATGGACAGATCCTTCATTGCTGCGCATTCCTGCTTAAAAACTTGTCTGTCTCGGCCATCGCTTGTTGCGCGACCAGGATGCTGGGCGGTAGCGAAACGGGCGTCTGCGCAAGGCTTTCCGCCGATGCCGACACCGGCGTGGGAGGCGCGCGCAACTTCATCGCCAGCGACTTCGCCGCCATCCCAAGCTCTCTCTCTTCATTGGAGAGAGTCTTCTCCGGCAACGACTCCAGTTTTTCCAAGCCCGCCGCAATATGATTGCCCGCGATCATCGCCGCACCCTCATAAAGATCGGCCCTGATCGCCTCAACGCTTCCGGTCTCGGACAATTTCCTCGCATTATGCGCGGCGCGTTGCGCAATTCTGGCGTTTCCACGCTGGATCGCGGAACGGGCCATGTTCAGATAGAGATCGCTCTGCTCGTTCGGTTTGAAGCCCGTGAGGAAGGTTTCGATCTTCTCGAAATCCCCCGCTTTGGTGGACAGCGCCGAATGCGACAGCAGGCTGTTGAAACGTGGCCAGTAGTTGGAGGCATAGACGGAATTGCGATAGCGCTGAAAATATTGCCGCGCCATCAGAAAGAATTTGTCGAGATCGACATTGGCGTCCGTCATAAAGATCTGCCGGCGCAATGCTGCTTCCTCGACGAGCGACCCCGGCATCAACAGGCGGGCCGTATCCAGAAACGCGCTTGCGGCAGCTGGATCTTTCGCCCCGATCAAAGCCGCTTGCACCAGGGCGAGCTGCCCGCCAAGGCTTGGCCGGACAGATCGGGCGTCGATGCCCATCAAGAGCGAGAGCGCTTCCTGTTCGCGCCCCTCGACATAGGCGAGCGCGCCCATCACCAGCGGCCGGTCAGGCTCCTGGATCGCATTGGATTGTACGAGCGGCCTGATGACGCGGGCCAATCCGCCACTAAAAAGATAGGTCGCCGCCGCCTGTGCATTGCGCGCCTCCCGCCAGACGCTCTCGGGCGCCCGCGAAAAGTCGTCGGCAATCTGGGTCATGAGTCTGGGTTGCGCCAGATAGGCCGCCTGACTACCGGCGGCGATCTGCGACTGGATCATTTGCAGTGATCGGATCAGCTGGAACGGCTCCGGGCCCTGCGGCGCCTGCGCCGAGGCGCTCGTCAGGGCGAAGACCGATATGGCAAACCCTAGCGCGGCGGCTCTCACGACTTGTCGTTCCTGACTAGAATTTCAATCCGCCGGTTCTCCGCCGCAAAGGGCGAAGCGACATTCTTCAGATGCCGATCAGCATGTCCTTCGACTCGGTCGAAGCGCTTCTCGTCAAACCCACCCCGCACCAGCATGTAGAACGCCATTTGCGCCCGGGAAGACGACAGGCGCCAATTATCGCCGGACGCGGTTCGATACGAGCGTGAATCCGTATGACCGCGCACAACCACGGAGCCTGGAACAGACTTCAAGATATTGCCGATCTTGGCCATCACGCGAATGGTCTTTGGATCCGGTTCCGCCGATCCGATCTTGAACATGCCGAACTCAAGATCGTCGGTCAGGCTGATCAAAGTCCCTTCCTGCGTTGTCTTGAGTTCGATACGCGGTGATTTTTTGACACCCACCTCATCCCTGAGCGCCTGATCGAGCAGCACCTTCAGTTTAGCGGCTTGGTCACCACTCACCCCTGTCGCCTCGTCCGACGCGCCCGATGCAGCTTTGTCTAATGATCTGTCTTGCGGCTTATCTTGCGGCCGATCTTGGGCCCTATCTTGGGGAGGGCTGCCCGCATTGACTGGAACGCTCCCCACGCCTGCGATCGACCGCGGCGGCTGAGCCGACGTATCCAGCGTATTCGCAATCTGATTGGCGCTGGACGTATCCAGCGCCTGACTGCGCAGAACCGGAACCACCGGCTCGAACGGATCGCGGAACTTATCGGCAGCATTGAGCCCCAGTCGCCCGGTGTTCGCCTCGGGCGGCCGCTCCCGTGTTTCCTTTTTCAATCCGCCTTCTTCGCTCGATGCTGCGATTTCGGACAGGACGGCATAGGGATCGCGGAAGAGAGCGCTTTCGTTGATAGCTCCCGGTTTCAAGGCGCTCTGAGCAGCACTGGCTGCCCCACCCCCTGGCCGGGCAGCCGCCTGCTCTTTCACATCGGGCGCACTCTTGGGATCCTTCACCTCGCCACGCGGTTTCTCCGTTTCGGACGCGGGCCCTTGCCTCTGCGGCTTGTGGTCCTCAACAGTGACCGCGCCGCCTTCCTTGTCCTCGTTCTGCTTTGCCTCTGGCTCCCTGACGTTCGACGTATGGGACGCATCGGAATCCAGTTTTTTCGGATCCTGAAGTCCCTTGCGCGCCGCCGTGCTGTTGGTCAGCTGCACCGGATTGAAATAGAGCGCGATGGAAGACCGCGTCTCCTTACTCGAGGAGTTGACGATCCAAAGAACGAGGAAGAACGCCATCATGGCGGTCATGAAGTCGGCGAATGCGATCTTCCAGACGCCGCCGTGATGGGCGTCGTGATCATCATCATGACTACGTCGGATGATGACGATTTCGTGAGGCCGTTCTGGTTCCGACATGGAAATCTCACGAACCCAAATGCTGAAGAGTCGAAATCCAAGCGCCAATGCTCGTTTGCAGTTCGGTATCGCGAACAGCAACCCTGACGTCGACGCCGTCGTGAGCATCTCCGCGCACCACATTCAGATGCTCGGGGAGTTGAGCGCAGAGCCCGGCGACAAAATCCGCTGGCCCGCTGATCTCGATCTGCGTCGTGCCATCGGCGCCCATAAGCTGGATCAGCTTGTCGGCCAGCGTGGCCTGCATGCTGGCGCGCACCGCATCGATAATCACGGGCTTCAACGCCTCCGCCACTTTCGACGAGATCTGTTCGGAAATCTGGCCGAGCCCAGCCACAATGGCCGCCCGCATGGGAACGGCCTCTTCCCCGATCCAGCGCTGGCGCTCGGCCGCCAGGCGCTCTTCAAAACTGGCGCGCTCGACGGCGAGAAGCTGCTCGCTCTCCTGCAAGGCGGCAGCGCGTCCTTCCAGCATGCCGTGCTCCAGGCTTTCGGCGACGCGCCGGGCGCAATCCTGTTCGGAAACACCGGCGATAGATTCATTCATAGCCATCGCCAGGCCGGCTTCGACCAGCCTTGGGCCGCCTGGCATGCGATCCATGCGACTGAGATAAAGCGCCACTGGTACCGTCTTCACGCGGCCACCCTATGGGTCATCCATTGCCTGAGGACTGCCACGGACTGAGTTTCGTCGAGTGCGATGATCTGCTCGAGACGGGCGCGCGCCGCATGGATCGGCTGCGACATCAATTCTGGTCCAGGCTCAGGTAAGCCCAGCGCCTGTATCGGCGACGGCATCGTCCTGTCCTCGATCCGCATCTGGCCCGATTCATTCGTCAGAAGCGGCGTCATCGGCTCTTCCGCCGGCTCGGCGACGGCCATCAAAGCGCGGACCGCCGGGCGCACGCCGAAGACCAGGACTAGGACGATCGCCAACAACGTGCCGATGGAATTGATGAGCGTGCCGGCATATCGCGCCAGGAGATCGAGCACGCCGTGGGCCGGCGTGGGCTCGAGATCGCGATCGGAGGCGGCGAAATCGACAACGCTCACTTTTACTGTGTCGCCGCGATCCCTTCGCGCGCCCGAAGCGGTGGCCACGAGCTGCTCGATTTCAGCAGCCTTGGCGGCAATTTGCTCCGCCGGCACCTTGCCGTCCCCGGCCAGGCTCGCCCGATTGATGACGACAGCAACCGACATGGCCTCGATCACGTAACCGCCGCTGACCGTGCTCGTCGTCTTCGAGGATATCTCGTAATTCGTGAGTTCCTCGCGCTTCTGATTTTCCTCGTTCGACTGCTTGTTATCGCCGCTCTTGCCCCGATCCGGTTGCTGCTGCGGCAGATTGCGATCAACGCTGGTGGGCTGCTGCTGGCTGGTGGAATTTTGCGTCTGTTGGTTTTCCTTGATGACGCGCACCGAGCGTTCCACCCGCGATTCGGGATTGTAAACGGTCTCGCTGGTCTGACGCTTATCGGTGTTCAGCCTCGTGAAGACGCTGATCTGGAAATTCTTCGGAGTGAGATAGGGCGACAGCGTCTTACGGACATTGTCCTGAATTTCCTTCGAAACCGATTTTTCGAGGCCGTGCAGGCGCCCTGGCGCCGCATCAGCCTCGCTTTCTGTCGATGACAGCAAAGTCCCGTCGCTGTCGATGACCGTGACCTGATCGGTCAGCATGCCTGGAACGGCGGCCGCGACGAGGTGGCGGATCGCCTGGGCGATAGCAGCGTCATTGGTCGCATCGGTGCGGATCGCCACCGAAGCGGAAGGCGTCTGCCGGCCTCGCCGGAAAGACCCCTCATCGCCCATGACGATATGCACCCGGGCGGCTCGCACCCCGCGCATAAACTGAATGGTCCGCGCCAGTTCGCCCTCGGCCGCGCGCACGCGGGTGACTTCCTGCATGAACGACGTCAGTCCCAGGGATCCGACCTTGTCGAACAGCTCGTAGCCGGCGCTTGCCCCGTGCGGCAGCCCCTTCTCGGCCAGCAACATGCGCGCCCGCGCCGTCTCGCCATAACGCACATAGACTGTCGCTCCATCGGAGCTGATATCGAAGCCGACCGTCGCTTCCGTCAGCGCGCGGCTGATTCGGCTGACATCCTGTCGGTCCAAGCCGGCGTAGAGCACCTCAAATGAGGGGCGACTCATCTGATAGCCCACGAGCCCCGTCGCGGCGAAAACCGCCGCGCCGACCATCGCCAGCGCGATCAGACGGCGCCGACCGAGCCCCAGAAGGCTGCCCCACAGCCGTTCAAGCTGTTCCATGAACCCATTCACAAGATGATTCCGCGTGTTGGCAAAGCAGTCCTGCCGAACAGTTCACGCTGAAGCTTGTGCGAGGATTGAAATGGAAAAAGCCGCGCTGTTTCCAGCGCGGCTTTCAGTTCGAAATATACTGGTCCGAGCTATTAGCGGAACAGGCTCAGGATCAGCTGGGTGTTCTGATTCGCGATCGACATCGACTGGACGCCGAGCTGTTGCTTGACCTGGAGGGCCTGCAACTTGGTCGATTCCTTGTTCATGTCGGCGTCGACGAGCGAACCGATGCCGCTGGTGATGGCATCCGACAGCTGCGAGACGAAGGTCTGCTGGATCGAGATACGGTTCTTGACCGAACCCAGGGTGGACGCTGCGGCGGTGATATCGCTGAACGCCGCTTCCGTCATCTTGATATAGTTGGTCATCGTCGTCTGATCGGCGGCCGAATCGGTCAGGGCCGAGATGTCGAGGGTGGCGATCGAGGCCGTGTCGGTGCCAATGGTCCGCTCCTTGTCCAGGATACCGCCCGTCGCGCCGGTCGAGGCGACGTCATAGAGCGCGGTCTTGGAAGCGTCGAGATCGATCGTGCCGATCGAAACGGCGCCCGTCGTGTCCTTGGAGAAGGAGGCGATGGTCTTCTTGGTCGCGCTGTAATCGGTCGCGCCCGAGTCAACCGAAACCCAATTCTGGCCGGAGACCGAAGCGGAATCGGCGACGCTCTTGAGCTGCTTCTGCAGCTGGGAGATGTCGGACTGAATGGCGGTGCGATCGACACCGGGCTGCGAAGCGGTAACGAGCTTCGCCTTGATCTGCGAAACCAGGTCCTTCGACGCATTCATCGCCGAGGTGGCGACATCGACCGTCGCGCCACCGAGGTTCAGCGCATCCGTCACCGAGGAATTGGCATCGTTGTCGGACTTCATTTTGGTGGCGATCGACCAGTAAGCGGCGTTGTCGGCAGCGGTGGCGACGCGCAGGCCGGTCGAAATGTGCGATTGAGTCGTGGCCATGTCCTTGGACGTCTGCGTCAACGTCTGGAGGGCGATCATCGCGGAATTGTTGGTGATAAGGCTAGCCATAATTTATGTCCCTTTAACTAAACTACTGTGGGGGACATTCCGGACTTGCACCGGGATAACAGGGCGGCATCATGCCTTTGGGCCCGGACTCATCCAGGGGCCACAACCTGCTATGGGATGACAGTACGTACCAGACTCTTAATAACTCCTCAACAGCGGCACGGCGCCGCAACCGCGCGGCGCCGGACGTTCATACGACCGATCGGACCAGGCTGCCGACGAGCATGTTCCAACCGTCGATCAGGACAAAAAACAGCACCTTCACCGGTAGCGCGATCACCGAAGGCGGCATCATCATCATGCCCATGGACATGGTGAGCGTCGCGACAATCATGTCGATCACGAGAAACGGGATCGCAATAAGAAAGCCAATCTCGAACCCGCGACGCAGCTCCGAGATCATGAACGCCGGGATCAGGATGCGGAAATCGACGACGCCTTCGCTGTTAACCTTAAACTTGTCGCGCGCCAGCTCGGAAAACAGCTTGAGATCCTTCTCGCGCACCTGCGACTGCATGAATTCGCGGAACGGCGTCGAGATCCGGACCATCGCCTCCTGCTCGGAAATGCTGTTTTCCATGAGCGGCCGGACGCCGGTCTCCCAAGCGCGGTCGAATGTCGGCATCATGACATAGAAGGTCATGAAGAGCGAAAGGCTGATGAGGATGATATTGGCCGGCGTGCTTTGCAGTCCGATTCCAGACCGCAGAAACGACAGCGCGACAACGAACCGCGTAAAGCTGGTCACCATGATGAGCAGCCCCGGCGCAACGGACAGAACCGTCAGCACCGCGAAGATCTGGATCATCCGCCCGCTCACCGAGGTGCCGCCTCCCGGTAGCAGCTTATCGAGCTCGATGGTCTGCGCCTGAGCATGTGCTGCATGAAGCACAATGAAAAGCACCAAAAGCGAGAACGCTGCGGCCAGACGCTTCATTGGACAACCAGGGTGTGAATGATGAGCTCGCGGACGCGTCCCTTGGACCGAATGGACGCGCGCTCCATCAGATCTTGCCGCAAATGCTGCAGCCCAATCGCCCCTTGGATCTGAGCGATGGAAATCGTCCGCAGGTAAGATAGGAAGTCGCCGGTGATCTCGCGCGTCAGAACATCGGTGTCCGCCTGGCCCGGATTGTCGATGACCACGGCTGCTTCGAGGCGGATCCAGGCTTCTTCCGGAGCGCCCATATTGGTCACGATCGGCGTCAATTCCAGCAGGTTCGAGAGGACCTTATTGGCGGTCCGAGGCTTGGTCTCCTCCTCCTTCTGCGCCTTCGCGATTTCGAGATGGGCCATCGCATAGGTTTGCGTGCTGATCACCCATCCACCGCCGACAGCCACCAGCGTGACGACCAGCAGCCCCACAATGAACATCAGGAAAGAAGGCCCGTGCTTGGGCTCGCTCTCCTTTACCGTCACCTTCGAGACATTTCTGGCCATAAGCTGATCACTTACCTAGAACGGGCGCGCCAGATCGTAGATCTGCTGGCCCCAATTGGGCTGCTGGACCTCCATGCTGCGACCGCGTCCGCCATACGAAACGCGCGCCTCGGCGATTTTGTCGTAGGAAATCGTGTTGTCGCGGGCGATATCGGTCGGGCGGACAATGCCTGCGATATTCAGCAGCCGCAGTTCATAATTGACGCGAATTTCCTGCGATCCCGAAATCAACAGATTGCCGTTAGACAACACTTGGGTGACGATGGCCGCGATAGACAGCTGGATCTTCTCCGAGCGATCGATATTGCCCTGACCCTTCGTCGACGACTTCGAGTCGACTTCAACGTCGAGGGTCCCCGACTTCGTCCAGCCAAACAGATTAAACAGCGCAGCCATATTGTTTGAAATTTTGGCTTCTTTGGAGCGATCGCTTGTATTGCCGAGCGAAGCCCTGTCGTTGATGGAAATGCTCACCGTCAAGACGTCGCCAGCTCGCATGGCGCGCTGATCACGAAACAACTCGCCCCGTCCGCTGCTCCACAGCGACCTGCCTCCATATGCTGGCAATGGGAATGGAGCCGATGAAACGGAAGGGGTCGCGATCTCCTGATCGAGACCGCTGCCAACCGCCGTCATGCGCGGTTCGCGGCCGATCTCCGTAACATCAGCAGCGCAGCCGCCAAGCGAGTTCCCAAGTGTCACAAGCACGATCGCCAGAAACAGGCCTCTGACAGGAGCATATTCACTTCTTGCTGGCATCGACCGATCCCGTCATCAAATCCGTCAGCTTCGCAGCCTTCGCGGCATTCATTTCATTCAGCAGCAGGCTTGCCGTTTTCGGCGTGAGCTTGGACAGGATGGCGGCGGCTCCGGCCTCCTCCATCACGGCGAGTTGGGACGAGGCAGCATCCGGACGCATCCGGGAATAGATCGCCACAACCCCCTCTTCGGCCCTGCGCCGGAACTCTTCCTGCTTTTCCTGCCATTGCACGAGTTCAGCCCGGCGCGCCTCGAGTTCGGCGATGCGCTGTTTGATCTGGCCTTCGAGCTCAGCCATCTGCTGCATTTGCCAGGCAAATCTGAACTCCGACGCCGCATTGGAAAAACTCGCGCAATAGTCCTGCGCCAGCGTCGGCTTGGTCGGCTTTGCGGCTTCAACGGGTACCGGACGCGACGGCAGATCCGGGACGCTCAAGCTCGCGACCGGTATCGGCGCTGGCGTGGCAGCAGGAGCAGACGCGGGTGCGGCCGCGGGCACTTTCGCAACAGGTTCCACGACCGCCACGGTCGGTACCGCAGGCGACGGCGGCGGGACGCTCGCCGCCGGTTTGGGCTGCTGGCGCTGCTTCCGATTGGCAGCTTCCGCGCGCTGACCTGTCGAATTGGCTCTCGCCCGCCCCTGAGCCCCCGGCCGCAAGATATCCAAAGGCTGTCCTGCCGACGCTCGGTCCTGCGCCTGGCCTTGTGCCGGGCTTGGCGCGGAACTTCGTGCAGGAGTTGGCGCAGGGCTTGGTGCAAGACTTGGTGCAGGACTTGGTGCAAGACGACTTGGTGTTTGGCCCTGCGCTTGACCCTGCGCCTGGTCCTGTGCCGAAGCCGACCCCGCGCTATAAAGCCAGCAGGCGAGGACGCAGGCTTTGCCAACCACGGAGATCAACCGTGAATTGGAATACTTACTCCTGTGGGGCGGCAGCATCATATCGAAGGTATGGCGTTTCAAGCTTGCGTAAGACTGTCGAGTGAACATAGCTATCGACCGATGAGAATCTCTGTGGCGGCGCTACTGCACAACGAGATCGGCCTGGAGCGCGCCCGACGTTTTGATCGCTTGCAGAATGGCGATAACGCCGGATGGCTTTACCCCGATTTGATTGAGCCCGCGCACCAGCGTCCGCAGCGTCGACCCGCCGACAAGGGCGATCTGGCCACCTGCTTCACTGACATCGATGGCGGTTTGCGGCGTCACCACGGTCTGTCCGCCACGCGACAGCGGCGCTGGTTGTGACACGACCGGCGTTTCCGTGATGCGAACCGACAGATTGCCGTGTGTGACCGCGACCGTGGAGATCTGCACGTCCTGCCCGATCACGATCGTTCCCGTGCGGGCGTCCACCACGATACGGGCAACCGTATCGGGCTCGACGACCAGATCACCGATCTCGGCAAGGAAACGCGCTGTCCCGATACGCGGCGGCCGCGAGAGCACGACGGTTCGAAAATCCCTCTCCCTGGCGGTTCTTTTACCAAATCGCTGCAACGAATATTCATTGATGGCGTCGGTAATGCGAACCACGGTCGCGTAGTCTGGATTCCTCAACTCAAGGCTCAGCGGCGACAGATCCGCGAGCCGCCCGGGAGGCTCGCGCTCGATGGTTGCGCCATTTGGAATGCGTGCGGCCGTCGGCACGCCCTGCGTGACGACTTCAGCTTGCCCAACGGCCGCCATACCCGAAACGATAACGGCGCCCTGAGCAACGGCGTAGGTCTGACCGTCCGCACCATTCAGCGGCGTCATGATCAGCGTGCCGCCCATCAGGGACGTCGCATCGCCGAGAGAGGAGACCGTGATATCGACGCGCGAACCCCGCCCAATGGAGGGCGGCAGATCGGCAGTCACGATCACGGCGGCGACATTGCGCGTGCGCAACACCATTCCGCGGATGTTGACGCCCATTCTGTCGAGCATGGATTGCAGCGTCTGCTCGGTAAACACGGAGTTACGCAGCGTATCGCCGCTGCCCTGAAGGCCGACGATCAGCCCATAGCCGACAAGCTGGTTATCGCGCATGCCTTGCGGAGACGTGATATCCTTGATGCGGACCAGAGCCTGGCTCGGGATCGCGAACAACCAGGCCGCCAGCACGAAGAAGAACAGCCGCATCAAAGGCCCCCAACCAGCAGCGATCCATCCGGCTGCACGATGCCGGAAATATTGATGCCGCTGTCGATATTGCGCGCCCTGACTATTTCGCCTGCCGTCCCCGACTGCAGTGACAGGCCGTAGGCGACAATGACGATGCCCCCAACATTGAAGACCATTTTCACCTGATGTCCGATGGTCACAAGCCGAGGTTCCTCGACCGCGCTGGCAGGAATCAGGGCCCCCGGCAACAATGTCTGCCGCGCTACCTTGCCGACGAGCTGCGCTCGCGATTCCGCGATCGCGCCCTGCGGACGATAAGTCACCTGCCGATCCTCAAGCATGTTGTCCTTGATGACATCACGCGGATAGATCACCACCGTCGGTACCGGAACATTGAAGTTTTCCGCCTGGCAAACGCCCGTACCGGCCAGGAGAAACGCGGCGAGCAGCGCGGCTTCGACCCAGCCGGTTGCGCGGGAGCGCCCAACGGACATTTGCTTACCTCATGCCCTTGGAGACGGTCGAAGCCATTTCGTCGGAAGCCTGAATGACCTTCGAATTCATTTCATAGGCGCGTTGCGCCGAGATCAGTTCCGTGATCTCGCGAACCGGATCGACATTGGAGCTTTCCAGATAGCCCTGTTTGACAGTCGCAACTCCCGGATCGCCGGGCACGCCCGTCACCGGTTGGCCGGACGCGGCGGTCTGGCGATAAAGATTTCCGCCAAGCGGCGCCAAGCCGGCTTCATTGGCGAAATTGGCCAGCGTCAACTGGCCCAACTGCTGGGGCGCGGTCTGACCGGCGAGCGACACACTGACCATGCCGGAATCACTGACGGTGACATCAACCGCTTCGGTCGGAATAACGATCGTCGGCGAAACCGTATATCCGTCCAGCGTCACAAGCTGACCAGTGGCATTGGTGTTGAAGGCGCCAGATCTCGTATAGAGCATCTCACCATCAGGACCGGTGATCTGGAAAAATCCCCGCCCCGTCAACGCAACGTCGAGTTTATTGCCCGTCGCCGCGAGCGTTCCCTGCACATGCAGGTTACGAATGGACGCGGTTCGCACGCCGAGACCAACGGAGGCGCCTTCGGGAACAATATTATCCCGGCCCCGGCTGGAAACGCCTTGGAGCCGTTCGGTTTGATAGAGAAGATCGGTGAATTCCGCCCGGGCGCGCTTAAACCCGGTCGTGTTGATGTTCGCCATATTGTTGGCGATGACATCAACATTCAATTGCTGGGCGCTCATACCCGTAGCGGCAATGGCGAGAGATCGCATGGGAACTCCTAAATCGATATACGGCTGATTTCCTGATAGGCGCTGACAAGCTTGTCACGCACGGCGATCGTCGTTTGCAGCGTCCGCTCCGCGGCAAGAATGGACTCGACCGCCTGCTGGGCCGAAACCTTGCTGCCGATGGCCGCGACCGACACTTGTTCCGCCGATTTCAGGGTCTGCACCGCTTCGCCCGAGAGCTGCGTCAGCAATTGACCGAAATCGGCGCCGGCGGCTTGCCCCTCCGACACCTTGTTGTTCGGATTGACGCTCCCCAACGCGTTCGGCGTAACGGCGCTACCAGTCCCGATGGACGTATTCAAAAACGACGACCCAACAGCTTCGATCATGCCCCACCCTTCAGAAGATCAATCGTCATGGAAAACAGTTCCCGCGCTTGTTTGTACGCTTGCAGATTGGCTTGATAGGAGCGATTGGCTTCGCGCATATCCGCCATTTCGATCAGCACGTCGACATTAGGCAGCTTGACGTAGCCATCCGTGTCGGCGGCGGGATGACCTGGATTGCGCTCAAGCCGAAACGGCGAGGTGTCGACGCCAATACTCTTAGTGCGAAGGAGCGGCACCCCGGCCGCCCGGTCCAGTTCGCTCTCGAACGTAATGGTTTTACGCGAATAGGGATCGGCGCCGGGCGTATTGCCGGTCGATTCCGCATTCGCCACGTTTTCGGAAATGACGCGCAGCCGGTTCGACTGTGCTTGCAAACCGGTCGATGCGATTCTGAGGGATGCCTGTAGCGGATCGATCATGATTATGCCTTCATCGCGGTCAGCAACATCTTGTGAAAGGCCTTCACAATGTTCGTATTCAGCGCGTAGTCGCGGTTCACCTCGCCCGCCTTGACCATCTCATCCTCGACGTTGACGGAATTTCCCGAGACGGTGACCTCCGCTCCCGGGGCGGCTTTCGCCATCGACGCCTGCGTCGCGATTGATCCAGTCGATATATGGCCCGGCTTAGTCGTCGCGACGCTCAGATCCATTCTCTCGAGAACGTTCGAGAACGGCTGAACATCGACCGCCTTGTAGCCAGGTGAATTTGCGTTGGCGACGTTGGTCGATATGGCGGCCTGACGCGCGGTCAACCACTCATTCCGCCGCGAAGCCAGCCCAAATAATTGGAGCGCATCCATTGTCATGCCACTCAAGCCTCACACCTATTTCATGTCCGCACCGTGAGCATGTCCGTTCAAACTTGCCTGAGGCTGACGCCCGTCCCCCTCGGCATTGGACGACGAAGCAGACGCAAGCTTCGCGAAAGCCTCGGCCGGCTAAATATCCAGTGGGCGCTTTCAGACCTCGTGTCAGGCCGTCACGCGGGCGCGGCTTCCGGCCTTTGACCGAGCCGAGACGCCTCGGTGATTGCGCCAGAAAATGAAAGAGTATGAGCATGACCAGCATACTGACCAACAATGCCGCTCTGATCGCTCTGCAAACGTTGACCCAGACGTCCAAGGACATGGCAACGACGCAGTCGCACATTTCGACGGGCATGCGTGTCGCAAGCGCGGCCGACAATGCCGCCTATTGGACGATCGCCACCAAGATGAAGTCCGACAACGACGCCAATTCGTCGGTGACGGACGCACTGAACTTGGGCAGCTCGACGATTGACGTCGCCACCGCCGCGATGAATGCGGCGAAAGACCTGGTTTCGCAGATCAAAGCAAAGCTGGTGACCGCCTCTCAGCCCGGCGTCAATCGCGCGGACGTGCAGTCAGACATCACCGAGCTGCAGAAGCAAATGAAGAGCGTCGCGGATTCGGCCGCCGTCTCCGGACAAAACTGGATCTTCGTCGATTCCGGCGCTACGGGTTACAATCCAATTAAAAGCACATTGGCATCCATATCGCGCGATTCGGATGGAACGCTTTCGCTCGGCACGATCGATATCGATGCGTCGAAGATTGCGCTCTTCGACGCCGCCACGTCCGGCACGACGGGCGGCATTCTCGACAAGGACCGCACCGTTGGCACGACGACGGCGGCGATCGCCACGTTCGACGTATCGGCGCTGACCGATTCGGCCGCCGACAAAGCCACTTTGACGGCCTATATCAAGATCGCGGACGAGACACTGAACGACGTGACGATTGCCGCTTCAAACCTGGGATCGGTCAAGTCACGAATCTCGGCGCAACAGACGTTCATCTCCCAGTTGATGGATGCGATCACAAGCGGTGTCGGCTCACTGGTCGATGCGGACATGAACAAGGAATCGACGAAACTGCAGGCATTGCAAGTGCAGCAGCAATTGGGCGTTCAATCGCTGTCGCTGGCCAACCAGAGCACGCAATTGATCCTGAAACTCTTCGGCAATTAATCGGCAAATCGTCGAATTCCCGACCAATTCCGCCCCGAACGCGTTCGGTTCTGATTCCATCAGAACCGAACTTTTGTTTTTGATCCAGTCTCGTTAATCCGATCTCGTCACGAGAACCTGGGGCGATGCCGCTGAAAAGCCCTCGGTGTTATTTCCGAGCGGCGCAGCCGTTGAGCGGGCATGACAACGCAGAGCGTTTCAACAGCCGCTAGTGAAGCCCCTTCTGGCTGGCGTCGCTCCTGCTTATCGCCCAGCTCAAAGCTTCTTTAGCCAGCCGTTCGAAGGCAGCGCCATCGACGCGCTGGCCGGCTTGCTCCGCAATGACAAGCGCCTCGCGCGCCGCCACCGTCAGCAGCAAGGCGACAGTGGCATTTGAAATCACGTCCGGATTGAGAGCACCATCGCGCGCCAACAGAGCGTTCTTTCGCACAACATTGGTCAGCGCATCGTCGATATGCTGCAGATGGTCGCGCTCTGGCCCCTGCACCGACTGCAAATCAGAAATAAAAGCGAATGGCATATAGGCCCCTTTGCAATCAGTTCATATACAAAGAAACGACAGTTCAAAAAGTTCCATCTATTCATATAATAAAAATTAGGAATTAAAACCAGCAAACCAACACCCGGCCTCCCACGCTAACTAATGGCAGCATTAACTATTGGCACGCTCTGTTCTAGCCTTTTCACGCCAATTTGACCAAACATCACGGGACGTATCAAGCGTAATCGCCGGGCAATTTGCCGCGCGTGCGACAAGCCGGGGCAAGTAATCTCAAGAAGAATAAAGTGAATCTGAAGCTTCGTTACTAGATAGATTATTTAACGAAGCCAGAGAACGCTTGTCGCTGAACACAGCCTCAAAGGCAGAATTCGTTAACGCGCTATTTGCCTCGCGACCAGCACAAACGGCAGCGCGAGGAGCCGAGGCGACGCGAAACCATCTGATGCATTAAGCCTGCGCCCCTTATGCGGGCACGATCGTATCAACCTCGAGCCCGCTGTGAAGACGATCGATCTCATCGCGGTGTCGTTCGCGGATCAGGCGGGCGTTCAAGGAACCCTTTTCGGTGATCTCTCCGGAATCGAAGGTCGGCATTTGCCGCAAGAGGCCGGCTTTCGCCACGACTTGCGCCGAGCCGGACACAGCATCATTGGCCTTGGACAGGGCTCTGCCGAGCGCGTCACGGTAGTCAGGATCGTCTGGATTGCGACCCGCTGTCGGCAGGATCAACACACCGATTTCGCTGCGATCCGCACCTGTCACGACGACATCGCTCGCCAACCCTGTAAAGGCGGCGAGAACGCGCAGCCGCACACTTGCGGCATCGACCCACGTGCCGCTGAGAAGCTTGAAATCTTCCGTGGTACGGCCATCGAAAATGACGCCCTTCGAAGCATTATGGGGATCCGCCAGTTTCAAGGCATCGCCGGTGCGGAAATATCCTTCTTCATCGAAGGCCGCGGCGGTGGCTTCCGGCAGCTTCCAATAGCCAGCCATCACATTGGGGCCGCGCGCACGCGCTTCCATCTTGCCCTGATGCGGCACCAATTTGAGCTCAAGCCCAGGCACGGGGATGCCGATATTGCCGACTTCAAGGGCCGAACAGTTCACAATGGTGATGGAGGGCGCCGTCTCGGTCAGTCCCCAGCTCGTCAACATCGGTACGTCCCGCCCCGTGGTCTGCCGACCGAGTTCGACGAGATCGCGCCAAATCGGTTCGGGAAGACTGGCACCCGCATAGAACATCATAAGCAAGTCGCTAAAGAAATTTTTGCGCGCAAGCTCATTGTCTCTGAGAGCTGGAACCAGCAGCTCATAAGCTTTCGGCACGTTCCAATAATGCGTCGGGCGAATGTCCTGGATGTTTCGTACCGTGCGCGCGAACTCGCCGGGAACCGGCCGGCCATCATCGATATAGAAAATGCCGCCGTGCCGCAGGGCGCTATTCAAACTGAAGGACCCGCCGAAGACGTGGCTCCACGGGAGCCAATCGAGGATGACGGGAATCTGCTGGCTCATGAACGGCCAGATGCTGGCGATCTGCTCCTGCGACGTGGTCATCATGCGATGGGTCGTGGGAACGCCCTTCGGGCTTCCGGTCGACCCCGACGTGAAGAGAATCTTGGCCACCGTATCCGCCGTCACAGCCTCGGCACGTTTCTTGAGGTTATTTCCTGGTTGCGCGCTCAAGAGCCCATTCAAAGATTGAGCGCCCGGCACCAGATCGTGCCCACGCGCGACCACGATCTCTCGGCCTTGCATTTCCGGAATAGCCAGCGCGCGCACAAATGGCTGGGCATCGTCAACGAAGATGAGGCCCGGATCCAGGAGAGTCAAAATGGCGCGCAGCTTGCCCAGGTCCCCGCTGAGGGTGGAATATGCCACCGAGAGCGGCGTGTAGGGAATGCCGACGGACATCGCGGCGAGCGCCATCAACTGGTGGTCGATGCTATTGCCGGACAGAATGAGAATGGGACGATCGGGCCCAAGCGGACGCGACGCGAGGCTTTCGCCGAGACGCGAGACCGCATCGTCAGCCTCCGCATAGGTGATTTCGCGCCAACCGTTGCCGTCCTTATTGCGTTCAGCCAGAAAGGTTTGCTGCGGGCGCACGGCGGCCCAATGGCGTAAATAGTCGTGTAGACGGTCCTCGCTTTCCACGGTGGGAACATTGCTTCGCAAAATCATCGAGCCATCCGACCGCGTGACCAAGCTCACGGCGATCGAAGTAAAATCCAGAGGCAAGGGGGAAAGGGGTGAGGAAAGCGACATTGTCTTAAGCGCCCCTATCCGTCGATGGCTGATGATATCCGCGTAACCGATCCCTGCAGCGCTGTGCGTTGCATGTAGTGCATCATACCGCGCAAACCGCCGAGCTCCTCGCCACCACCGGCACGGCCAGGCCCGCCATGCACCAGATGCGGCATGGGTGAACCATGGCCGGTCTGTTCGGCGCCGCAATCACGGTCGATGAACAAAAGCCGACCATGAAACGAACCGATATCCTGGACGATGCGTGCAGCCGCCGCCGCATCATAGGTGTAGACGGAGGCCACCAGGCTGCCCTCGCCACGATTGACAAGATCGAGGGCTTGATCGAGGTCATCATAAGGCAGCAGCGTCGCCACCGGCCCGAACGCTTCGACATGATGGACATGATTGGCCGACGCAGGCGACGCGCAGGTCAGCAACAGGGGCGGTAGAAATGCGCCCGTCTGCGCATTGGCGCCCACCACATCAAAAGCTTGCGGATCGCCGAAGGCGAGCTCACATTCCCCTCGCAGCTTGCCGACCAGATCGAGAACTTGGCCCCGCTGCGACAGCCCCACCAACGGCCCCATACGGACAGTTTCAAGTGCCGGATCGCCGATGGTCACCTTGGCGAGCCGCGCGCGCAAGGCTTCTATGGCCGCTGGCAAAGCGCTGCGCGGCACGAAAGCACGGCGGATCGCCGTGCATTTCTGGCCGGCCTTCACCGTCATTTCCCGTGCCACTTCCTTGATGAAGAGATCGAACTCTGGCGTGCCCGGCAACCCATCGGGCGCCAGCAGCGCCGCATTGACCGAGTCACGCTCGGCGATGAAGCGGACGGCTTCGCGCGCGATCACCGGCTGACGCTGCAGAAGCTGCGCGGTCTCCGCCGATCCGGTGAAAGCCACCACATCCTGGCCGGTGAGGTGATCGAAGAGATCGCCGGTGGATCCGATGATCATCTGCAACGCACCGGCCGGCAGCAAGCCGGAGGCTTCCATCAGCCGGACAAGCCGTTCGGCCACATAGGCTGTCACGGTCGCGGGCTTCGTGATGACCGGGACACCGGCCAGGAAAGCCGGCGCGAATTTTTCTAGCAAACCCCAGCAGGGAAAGTTGAAGGCGTTGATATGAACCGCGACGCCTTGCAGGGGCGTGCGCACGTGCCGTCCGATAAAATTGCCGCTCTTGGTCAGCGGCTCAATGTCACCATCCAACAGAAGATTGGATGCAGGCAATTCGCGCCGCCCTTTGGACGCATAGACGAACAGCACACCGATGCCGCCATCGACATCGAGCATGGCATCCATTTTGGTCGCACCCGCATGACGCGACAGATCGTAGAGCTGTTCCTTGTGCGCATTCAGATATTCAGCGAGCTTCTTGAGCGTCTCCGCACGGTCGCGGAACGTCGTCTTACGCAACGCCGGTCTGCCGACCTTGCGGGCATAGGCGAGCACATCTGCCGTGGCCACAGGTCCTGACGCTACCCGTGCGACCGCCTCGCCGGTGACGGCACTACGAATATCCGCACCCTCTGTCGAGGGCGGCAGCCAACGTCCAAGTACATGGCTGGAAAGCTCGATCATGATTCCTCACGCAATTTGAAACGCTGAATTTTGCCTGTCGCTGTCTTGGGCAGATCGTCCCGCACCTCCATCCAGCGCGGATATTTCCAGGCCCCGGCATTGCTCTTGACGTGCGCTTTCAGATCTTCGAACAGCGTCTCGCTGTTAGCCGCGCCCGGCTTTAGCACGACGAAGGCCTTCGGCTTCACGAGCCCGTCCGTGTCTTCCTTGCCGATGACGGCCGCTTCAAGAACGGAGGCATGGGTGAGCAGGACGCTTTCGATCTCGAACGGCGAGACCCAGATGCCCGACACTTTGAACATGTCATCGGTGCGGCCGCAGTAATAATAGAAGCCATCGTCGCCGATCCGGTATTTGTCGCCGGTATAGGTCCATTCGCCACAGAAGGTGCGGCGTGTCTTATCGCGTTGCAGCCAATAGCCTTCGGCCGACGACGGCCCTTTAACCACCAATTCGCCGATCTCGCCCTGCGGCACGGCATTGCCGGTATCATCGAGGAGTTTCGCGTCATACCCGGGAACAGGCGTGCCCGACGATCCGTAGCGCACCATGCCCGGACGATTGGAGACGAAGATGTGCAGCATCTCGGTCGAGCCGATGCCATCGATGACTTCGGTGCCAACTTTTTCCTGCCAGCGCAGGCCGATCTCCTCCGGCAACGCCTCGCCGGCCGAAGTCGTCAGGCGCAAACGATCGGACCCTGCGCCCTTGCCGAGATCCTTATTGGCCAGCATGGAAGAAAACAGGGTCGGCACACCGCAAAAGATCGTCGGTTGATGATCGCGCATCACCTTCATGACGCTGTCGGGTGTCGGCCGATCCGGGAGCAAAATGGCGGTCGCGCCAACCGACATGGGGAAGGACATGCTATTGCCCAGCCCATAGGCGAAGAACAGTTTTGCCGCTGAGAACACCACGTCTTCAGACGAAAACTTCAGCACGTTCTGGGCGAAGAGGCGCGCCGTATACATGGGGCTCGCATGCAAATGGCGTGTGCCTTTCGGCGCCCCTGTCGAACCTGACGAATAAAGCCAAAAGGCCACTTCATCGGCACGCGTTGCGGCCGCCACCGCTTCACGCGGCGATTCACCCAGGAAGGCTTCAAGGTTGAGCGCGCCAGGAAATTCCGCCTTACCGCTGACGATTACAGGCAGCGGCCGTTGCCGGCGAATGTTGTCAAGCACCGGACCGACGCGCTCGAGCAGTTCGGCGGAGACGACGACCGCCGCCGCCCGCAAGTCCTCGATCATGTAAGTCCAGAACTCTGGCGTCAGCAGCGTGTTGATCGGGATCGGCACGACGCCGGCCTTAATCGCCCCCCAGAAGAGCACCGGCATATCGACCGTATCCAGCGTGATCAGCGCGATGCGCTCTTCCCGCCGGATTCCCAGCCGACGCAGGCCGTTGGCGAATTGATTGCAACGCTGTTGCAACGCGCCATAGGTGATCTGCCGTGTCGGATCGATAAAGGCAGCCTTTGCGGCAAAGCCGGCGGCCACCGTGCGGTCAACCAGGTCGCTCGCCGCGTTATATTCTCCCGCAGGCGGCGCCCAGGTCAGATCCATCGTCATCGCATTCATCTGCAAGTCCTCCCTCCGCCTCCCTCTCACACGCCCAGATACTGGTGCATGAGATCCGGATCGGCCTTCAAAACATCGGGCGTCGCGTAGAACGCCACTTCGCCTTTCACCAGGATCGCAATCCGGTCGGACACCGCCGTGACTTCCGAAACCGTTTTGTCGACGATCAAGCTCGACAGACCCGCCCCCTTCACCAGACGGATGATTTTCCAGATTTCCTCGCGGATGAGCGGCGCCAGCCCTTCCGTCGCCTCATCGAGAATGAGCACGCGCGGATTGGTGAGCAGGGCGCGCGCGATGGCGACCATCTGCTGTTCGCCGCCGGACAACTGATCGCCACGATGGCCAAGCCGCTCGCGCAGGCGCGGGAAAAGATCGAGCACCCGCTGCAATGTCCAATCCCGGCCACCATTAAATCCAGGCCGTTCGGCGATCTGCAGATGTTCGAGAACGCTGAGCGTGGAAAAGATACCGCGCCCTTCCGGCACATAGGCAAGCCCCTGGCGGGCGATGCGGAAGGTCGCGGCGCCCGTGACGTCGCTCCCGTCAACACTGATGCGGCCGGAGCGCGGCTTGACTAGCCCCATGATGGTACGCAGCAAAGTCGTCTTGCCCATGCCGTTGCGACCCATGAGGCCGAGGGTTTCACCTTCCCGCAATTCCAGCGTCACATCGCGCAGGACGTGGCTCGCGTCATAGAAGGTGTTCAGGCCATGCACGGCGATGAGCGGCTTAATGGACATTGCTGTCTCCCAGATAAGCCGCCTGCACCGCCGCATTGCGGCGGATGTCTTCCGGGGTGCCGGTCGCGAGAATTTTGCCCTCGACCAGAACGGTCATCAGGTCGGCAACCTGAAAGACGAAATCCATGTCATGTTCGATCAGCAGCACCGCATGGTCCTCGGCCAGGCCGCTCATCAGCGCCGCCATGCGTTCGCTCTCATCCTGGCCCATGCCGGCAAGTGGCTCGTCGAGCAGGATGACTTGCGGTTCGACCGCAAGCGTCATGGCGATTTCAAGCTGCCGCTGCGCGCCATGGCTCAGAATGCCGGCAGCCGTCGCACGCTGATCCGCCAGGCCAACGCGCTCGATCGCTTGATCGGCGATTTCACTGAGATGCGCGACGCGGCGCGCGGTCAAGAAAATGTCTTTGCCGAAAACGCGCGTCGCCTGGGCGGCGAGCCGGACATTCTCGTGGACGGTGAAGGATTTAAAAATATTGGTGCGTTGGAACGAGCGCGTTACGCCCAGATGCGGGAAGCGCCAGGCCGGCAGGCCCGACACATCCTGGCCGCGCAGCAGGATGCGCCCGCCCGAAGGCTGCACCTGCCCCGACAGCAAGTTCACGAAGGTGGATTTGCCGGCGCCATTCGGCCCAATGACCGCATGCAGTCCACGCTCGGCCAGAGCGAACGTCACATCACGGACAGCGAACAGCCCGCCAAACCGGCGCGACACAGCCTCGGTTCGCAAGATCGGTTCGCACATCGATCCATGGAGATCAGTCATTCTGACGAGCCTCCCGTACCGGTTTGCGGGGAGAGAGACTTGGCCAAGCACTCAGCCGCGAAAAACTCTGCAACAGGCGACGCGGATCGCGGAAGCGGATGCCGGCGATACCGTTGCGCAGGACGATCACCGCGAGCAGGACAACCAACCCCTCGACCAGAAGCTTACGATCGGTGAGGCTCTGCGCCACCTCGCCCAAAGCGGTGAAGGCAAACGCACCGACGATGGCGCCGGCAAGAGAGTTGATGCCGCCGAGTAGAATCATCAGCAGCGCCTCCGCCGACTTCTGCCAGGCGAGCAGTTCGGGATTGACGAAGCCGGACTGCAGGCTCCACATATGGCCCGCCGCCCCAGCAAACACGCCGGCGATGACGAAGGCGCAGAGCTTATAAAAGCGCGTGTTGTAGCCGAGCGCCTCCATGCGATGCTCGTTCAGCTTGATGCCGTGCAACACACGGCCAAACAGCGAGCGCAGCAGGAACGCCAACGCCAGATAGGTCACGATCAGCTGGGCCAGCGCTACATAATAGGCCGGAAAGGAGCGCTGACTGCGCGGCAACGACATCGGATCGAAGGTAAAGCCGAACAAGGAGAGGATCGGCTTGGCGAGATAGGCGCCGTCCGTGCCGCCGCCGAGCTTGGTGTCGTGCAGAACGGTGAACAACATCTGGCCGAAAGCCAGCGTCACCATCAAGAAGAAGAACCCCTTGGTGCGGATCGACAGCGCGCCGACGACTAAAGCACAGAGGCCCGACGCGAGCATAGCCGCCGGCAAGGTAAACCAGGCCGGCTGCGGCGCGCCTTCCGGTGACAGGAAGAAGACCGTATAGGCGCCGACGCCATAGAAGGCGCCGTGACAAAGACTGACCAGGCCAGCGCCGCCAATCAGGAGGTGCACACTCAACGCCAGCATGGCGGCGATCATCGCGATGGTGGTGAGGCCGACATAGTAAGCCGGCACATAAAACGGCAGAACAGCCAGCAGCAGCGCGCCGATGCCGAGCACGCACCAGCCGACCCAGGACTGCGGCAGCATATGAGATGCAGTCATGCCCGCCTCCCGAACAGCCCGGTGGGCCGAAACAGCAGAATGGCGACCATCACAATATAGACCGACATGGAGGCGAGCGCTGCCAAAACCTGACCAAGCGGCAAACTAACTAGAGACGAGCCGTAAGCTTTGCCTAATGTATCGATCAGACCGATAAGCAGCGCCGCCCAAAAGGCGCCGCTGACCGAGCCCAGACCGCCGACCACCACGACGACAAAGGAAATGATCAACAGGCCCGAACCCATGTTGGGATAGACGGAAGTCAGCGGCGCCGCCAATCCGCCAGCCATCACGGCAAGCGCCGCACCAACCGCAAAGACGATGAGATGAATCCGGCGCGCATCGATACCAAGGATATCGACGATCTCCGGCTTCTCCGCCGCCGCCCGGATGATAGCGCCCATTTTGGTGCGCTCGATCCAGTAGAACAAGACAGCGGCCACGGCCAGGCACATGGCAATAACGAACAAGCGATAGGCCGCATAGCTGAACGTGGTCGTGATCGGCACGGAGAAATCGAGAATGGCCGGCACGGGCACGGAATGAAAATCATTGCCGACCAGGAGCGACCGGACTTCTTCGAAAATCAGGATCAGGGCGAAGGTGAGCAAAACCTGATCAAGATGCTCGCGATCGTAGAAATGCCGAAACAGAAAGCGCTCTAAAAACGCGCCAAGCGCGAGGCCGCACACGACAGCCACTGGAATGGCGATCCACAGCGAGCCAACCTTGCTGACAACGAAGAAGACGATATAGGCGCCGATCATGAACAGGCTGCCATGCGCCAGATTGATGATCCCAAGCACGCCAAAAACCAGCGTCAGACCGCTGGCGATCAAAAAAAGCAACAGCCCATACTGAAGGCCATTTAAAAGCTGCGAGAACAAGGCGGCGCCCATAACGGTCCTTCGCTCGAGAGAGACTAGCCGTAGTCTTGGCCGGCCACGGTGTCCCGCAGCCGGCCAGTTCACTCATATTTTGCAGCCGGTGCCCGGATCGGCGAGCGCTTCCACAGCCACGCCCACCACCTTGTTCTGGCCGTTTTCGACGCGGCGCAAATAGATGTTCTGGACGACGTTTTGCGAATCCGAGAACGAAATTGGGCCACGCGGACTCTCGAGCTTCGCGCCGCGCATCGCCTTATAAAGACCGGCCTCGTTGTCGAGATCGCCCTTCACGGCGTCGAGACCAACCGCGAGCAATTGCGCCGCGTCATAGCCCTGGACGGCATAGACATCGGCGTCCCGGCCCGCCTTGGCGCGAAAGGCCTTCATGAAAGCATCGTTTTTGACGCTGGAGAGATTGTCGCCATAGTGCAGCGCCGTTTCGATGCCCTCGGCTGCTTTGCCCTGCGCCGGCAGCGTGCCTTCAGTGAGGAAGCCCGGACCGCAGAGTGAGGGCTTGAGTTGCGCCGCTGCATATTCCTTGACGAACTGCACCGCGCCGCCGCCGGCGAAGAAAGAACCGACCGCATCGACATTGAGGCCCGGAATTTGCGCCAGCAGCGGCTGGAAGTTGGTTTCCGGAAAGTTCAGGGTCAGCAGACGCACGAAGGTGCCGCCGCCCTTTTCAAAACCTTCCTTGAAGGCAGCGCCGGATTCCTGCCCCGCCGCATAGTCCCAGGTGACGAAAGCGGCACGCTTCACGCCCTTCTTCGCCAGCGCCAGGCCCATGCCATAGGCCGGCTGCCAATTGGTGAACGAGGTGCGGAAGACGTTGCGAGCGCAGAGGCTGCGCGTCACGTCGTTATTGCCGGCATTCGGAATGATCGTCAGCGTCCCGCTTTCGCGCACCACCTTATGAATGCCCATCTGCACACCGGAGTGGACGGTGCCAATCAGCACATCGACATTGTCTTTCTTGACCAGGCGCTCGGCATTCTGAGGCCCTGCCTCGGGCTTCGATTCATCATCAAGCCGGATGAACTGAACGGGGCGACCACCCAGCGTACCACCCTTCTCGGCGATGAGCATTTCGACCGCGTGGGTGATGTTTTCACCCAGCTGCGCGAACGTGCCCGAATAGGGCAACATGAGGCCGACTTTGATGGGCTTCGCCTGCGCGATGGCCCAGCCCGTCGGAATCGTAGCCGCGACCAGTGAGCCGCCGCCGACGCGCAGCAAGCGACGACGATCGATCAATCCGTAATTGAGCATGCTTCCCCCTCCTCGATTGGTGACTACATAATCCGTCTCAACTGACCCTCAGTTCCGCTTCGGCGGCCGATCGAATGCGCGCATCAAGCGCGATCGGTTGCACCTCGACGTTCTCCTCCAGTGAGCTCACGCAGACACACACAAAGCGCCCCTCAAAATGCAGCAAGCCACGTTGGGCGCCATGGCCTTGCACCGTGAACGTCAGCGACGTCGTGCCGACGCGTTCCACGGAAACTGAAATGTGCAGGGCCTCCCCAGGCCTTGCCGGCACGCGCAGATCGCATTCGGTATGGACAAAGGGCGTGCCGATGCCCCATTCGGTGTTCATCACATAGAAGCCGGCGCCGATGCGATCGATCATCCAGGCATCGATGGCGCGCAGCGCATAATCGGTGAAGCGCGCCGTATAGACGATGCCGGCTGGATCGGCATCCGCCCAATAAGGCGCGATCGCATGAACGAAGGAGCCCGGCGGGACTTGCTGATCAGTATGTTTCCACATGGAACCTGCCCTGCCCACGCATTTCCGGTTTCAATGCGGTCCAATCGAGCCTGTACTTGCGGCAGACATCGGCCAAGGCCTCGTCAACGCCCGCTTCCATGCCCTTCAGGCCGCAGATGAAGATGTGGGTTTTCGGTGACTGCAGAAGTTCGGCAACAGCGTCGGTTTGGGTGCGGATACGATCCTGCACATATTCCTTATCGCTGCCGGGCACGCGCGAGAAAACCAGATGTTTCTCCAACAGCGCATCGGGAACCTTTTGCAGCGGGCCGAAGTAAGGCAGCTCCTGCGGCGTGCGCGCACCAAAGAACAGGACGAAGGTGCCGGTCGCATTCTGGCCGGTGCGGCGGCGCTGTTCGGTAAAGGCGCGGAAGGGCGCGGAGCCGGTGCCGGTGCAGATCATGATGACATTGGCATCATGGGCATTGGGCATCAGGAAGGTGGCGCCAAACGGACCTGTCACCTGCACCTTGTCGCCGATCTTCAGATCGCAGACATAGTTGGAGCCAATGCCGCCAGGAACACGCTTCACGGTGAGGGCCAGATTGTTGGCGCTACGCTTTTCGCCGTCGCGGGCCGAAGCGATGGAATAGAGGCGCACGTCGTGGGGCTTGCCATCGGCGCGACTGCCCGGCGGCACGATGCCGATCGACTGGCCTTCGAGCACGGGAAACGGCGTATCGCCGAAACCCAGCACGATATGGCGGACGTCACTTTCGGTATCCGACGCCGTGATGCGATAATTGCCTTGCACCACCGCGATCGCCGGCTTGGCGCGGCGGAACAGATTGACCGTCGGCTTCGCCGCCGATTCCGGCGGCCCGACTTTACCGCCGGCGCCCGCGTGAGCCGTGGCCAGAAGCGCCTCGATCTCATCCTCGACCGCGTCACCGGTGAGCGTCGCGACATCGCCGGTCACTTCTTCCTGCGGCGGCAGTTCATTCCAGCCAAGCTGGTCCTCAATCGACCAGGCGGCGCGCACGACGCGCCAGTTGTCGATGGAACCAGTCGGACAGGGCGCGATACAGTCGAGGCAGAAATTGCACTTCTCCACGTCTACGACATAGTTGTTGTCGTCATGCGTGACGGCACCCACCGGACACGTCGCCTCGCAGGTGTTGCACCTGATGCAGATCTCAGGATCGATAAGGTGCTGCTTGCGCAGCTCCGATGAAACCACATCCTCTGGCATGCGAGCCTCCCTCCACTTATGGGCCGCAGGCCAGGGCCTGCGGCTTTGCGGAGCCTTGTTCAGCCGCGATGGATCGCGACATATTCAAAGTCGCCTGGCTTATTGTCGACGCCGACTTTCGGCGGAGCAATCCAGGATGCGTACTGGCCTCTTTCCCAGCATGGCTGCATCAGCGTCTGGATAAAGGCCCCATCATCGCTCGACGGCAGCCATTTCTCTCGATTCTTGACCCATTCCTCCTCGCTGAGCACCTGGGCCTCGGGCGAGGTGTGAACGTTGCGGAATTCGCCGATCTGCCGGTTGAAGGCGACAGACGGCAAGGTCAGCTTGAAGTCGATCCCGTATTTCTCGATGATCTTGTTCCAGCGGTTGACGCCACCTTGGCAATCCTTGGCGTAGTCGTCACGCAAGCGCATGTTGAGCGCGGTCAGGGCCGGCTCGTCGACATAGCGGATCTGGCCGTCGACATATTTCAAAACCGAATAGGTCGCGTTGGTGAGAACGTGATCGTCGTCGATCTTCGTTTCCATGAACCGGCCCTTGAGACCGGCATTGTAGAAATTGGCGGCATTGGTCGAAATCTCCGAACCGAATAGATCGAGCGACAGGGAGAAATGCAGATTGGCCTTCTTCTGAATGGTCGGCAGATCGATGACACCAAGCTCGCGCACACGGCTGATGTCATAGGGATCGTCGATACCAGCGGCCTTCATCGCCTCGCAGGTGCGCTCGACGACACGGCCGACGCCGCTTTCGCCGACGAACATGTGATGGGCTTCTTCGGTCAGCATAAAGCGACAGGTGCGTGACATCGGGTCGAAGCCCGATTGAGCCAGGCTTTCGAGCTGCATCTTGCCGTCGCGGTCAGTGAAGAAGGTGAACATGAAGAAGGAGAGCCAATCAGGTGTCGCCTCGTTGAACGCGCCGAGCATGCGCGGCTTGTCGGGATCACCGGATCGGCGCTGCAACAGGCCTTCGGCTTCCTCGCGGCCATCGCGGCCGAAATATTTCTGCAGCAGATAGACCATGGCCCAAAGATGCCGGCCCTCTTCCACATTGACCTGGAAGAGATTGCGCATGTCATAGAGCGACGGCGCGGTGGCGCCCAGAGCGCGTTGCTGTTCGACGGAAGCGGGCTCCGTATCGCCCTGAATTACCACAAGACGGCGCAGGCTGGCGCGATGTTCGCCAGGCACATCCTGCCAGGCCTTTTCGCCCTTGTTGGAGCCGAAGTTGACCAGCCGCCCCTCTTCCTGCGGCGCCAGTAGAATGCCCCAGCGATATTCCGGCATTTTGACATAGCCGAATTGCGCCCATCCTTTCGGATCGATTGATACGGCGGTGCGCAGATAAACGTTGGAGGCCTGGAAGCCGTCCGGCCCCATGTTCATCCACCAATCGATATAGCTCGGATACCATTGCTCCATCGCCTTGAGGACGCGCGCGTCATCGACGAGGCCGACATTGTTCGGAATCCGGGTCGAATAATCCACCGCGCCTTCGACAAATGCTGCTGATGAATTCGACATGATATGCTCCCTCGTATGAGACCGTGAGTGCGTCAGACGCGCTTGATGTCGTAATCAGGCTTGAGGCCCGTGCCGTAGCGCTTCAATGCGCCGTCAGCGCCCACCGCATTGGGACGCTGGAAGATCCAGTTCTGCCAGGCGGTCAGGCGGCCAAAGATTTTCGTTTCCATCGTTTCGGGGCCGGCGAAGCGCAGATTGGCTTCAAGGCCGACGAGACCATCGGGCGAAAAGCTGGTGCGCTCTTCCAGGAAGATGCGGACTTCATCATCCCAATCCACTTCGTCGAAGGATTCGGTGACCAGGCCGAGCAGTTCGGCATCGGACGAGTCCAGCGACTCGCCAATCTTGCCTTTCGCCTTTTGCACGGTTTCCGGCTCGCCCAGGAAGCGGGTCTCCAGACGGGTCAGACCGTTCGACATCGGATAGGGACCGAAGTTCAGCGGCGTCAGCGTCATATGCGCCATGGACTGATTGCCGCCGCTCACCGTGCCAGCAAACATGTAGGAGCGGTCGCAAGCAAAAGCGATTTCGGCGAGCGAACCGGCAAAGCAGGAACCAGTCTCGATCAGCGCTACCAGCGAGCGCGAAGTGACATCGATCCGCTTCAACACCCGCTTCCAGAAATGCAGGGTTTCGCGGATAAACCAATCCTTGCTGTTCTGTTCGAGGAAGCGGTCGTAGGCGCACACCAGATCCGCATCGCCCTCGGTGCGGAACACCCAGGTGCCGATCTCAGGCTCGTTCAGCCGCAGATGCACGATAGCGTCATCCAGCTCGCGCGCCACGCGTAGACTATAGAATTGCGCACCGAGCGCTTTCGCCTCCGCCACGGATGCCGGCACCGGATCCTGCGGGCCCGACACTGTGATGGTGGCGCGGCGTGCCGCACGATCGAATTCCACATGGACCAGGGAATAGGCGATACGATCAGTGGTGATGTCGCGCGCCAGCGGCGTCAACGAAACGCCCGGCTCGCCGGCCGGCCGATCGGATTTGGCCGCCAGAGAGGCCGCTGCTGCTTGAACCGCCGCTTCGAATTTGGAATTGGCAACCACTTCATCGACGAGACGCCATTCGACGGCACGCTTGCCCTTGATGCCCTCTTCCACCGTGCAGAAGATATCGGCGCGGTCGCGACGCACTTTGCGCTTGTCGGTGACGCGGGTGAGACCGCCCGTGCCCGGCAGAACGGCCAGTAGAGGCACTTCCGGCAGAGACACCGAGGACGAGCCATCGTCGGAGAGAATGATGTAGTCGCAAGAAAGCGCCAGCTCGTAACCACCGCCGGCAGCGGTGCCACGAATGGCGCAGAGGAATTTAAGACCCGTATTCTCGGAGGAATCCTCCATGCTGTTGCGAGTCTCATTGGTGAACTTGCAGAAGTTCACCTTGTGCACGTGCGTGGCGGCCGCGAGCATGCGGATATTGGCGCCAGCGCAGAACACTTTGTCCTTGCCCGACTTGAGAAGAACGACCTTGACGCCCGGATGTTCAAAACGCAGGCGCTGCAGCGCGTCCGACAGTTCGATGTCGACGCCAAGATCGTAGGAATTGAGCTTGAGCTGATAGCCCTGCATCAACGGCGCGTTCTCGTTCACGTCCATGACGAGTTCGGCGATGTCGCCGTTCACGATGAGCTTCCAATGCCGATAGCGATCAGGCGACGTGAGAAAGTCGATCGTCGCCTCGGAAGGCTGGGCGGCGGCGGTTGGCCGATCTGCGTGATAGTTCATGAATTAACCCTCCCCATCCGCCGAAACAGGCGATATAATGCATAATACTAGGCACCGGCTCGGATAGGAGTCAATTCAAATTGTGAATTTTCTTATTCCAAGCCTTGATTGGCCTTATTTTCTGAACTACAGTTCATGAATGTCGATGAAATCAGCGGAAACTCTCGATTCGGATGACTTGGCTGTTCGCGTGGGCCGCAAGGTCCGGACCCTGCGCGACCTCCGAGGGCTTTCTCGCCGGGAGGTCGTCGAGGCCGCCGGTATCTCCGAGCGCTATCTCATTCAGCTCGAGGCGGCGGAATCGAACGTCAGCCTGCTCGTCCTCTCGCGGATCGCCACGGCACTTGGCGTCGAGCTGACCGATCTCTTGATGGATGACGGTGCGACAGCCTTCGCGCGGCCAACCGATCCCTCCATGGATGAGAGCCTCGGCGCCTTGATCGGCAACATGTCGCGCGCTGAGCAGAAGGGCTGCGTGCCGGCGCTGCAAGCCTGGCTCAACGAACGCCGCCGCAGCCAGCGCGGCGTCGCTCTGCTGGGTCTGCGCGGCGCTGGAAAATCGACGCTCGGCCGCCTGCTCGCGGCGCGGCACAATGTGCCTTTCGTCAGCGTCACCCGCGAGATCGAACGGCGCACCGGCATTGGCCTTGATGATCTGTTCAATCTCGGCGGGCCCGATGCCTATCGCGCCATGGAGAACGAAGCCATCAACGCGCTCCTCAACCGCGATGACTTCATCGTCGTTGAAACCGCCGGCGGTATCGTCGCCAACAAAGAGGCGATGGCAACGATCATCTCCTCATTTCGCACCATCTGGCTGAAGGCATCGCCCGAAACGCATTTGCAGCGCGTGATCAACCAAGGCGACATGCGCCCCTTTCAGGCCGAGCCGCGCGCGCTTGAACATGTGCGCAAGCTGCTTCTCTCGCGCGAAGATGAGTATTCGCGCGCAGAGTTCGCCGTCGATACGACGGATCTGACACCGGAGGCCTGCCTGAACGAGATCGATCGCATTATGGACCTGCCGGCAACCCTGACGCAGACTTAAAATCAGCCTCAGTTGAGCCCGCGCCATTTCGGCGCGCGCTTTTCCAGGAAGGCCAGAACGCCTTCCCGATAATCGGGATCAAAGCCGGCAGCGCCCTGACACTGCGCTTCGACGGCGAGATAATGGTCCCAATCCGATGTCGTGGCCGCTGCATCCACGGCGCGCTTCAATCCGGCAAGCGCCATTGCTGGGCCAGCTGCCAGAGTTTTTACGATATGCTCCGCCTGCGCCACGAAGGCATCGTCCGCGATACATTCGCTGACCAGCCCCATCGTGGCCGCCTCGCGCGCCGACAATTCGCCGCCCAGCATCAACAGCGTGCGCGCCTTCATCGGCCCTAGCGCCTTGACCAGGCTCCAGCCAAGTCCGGCGTCCACTGACAGACCCACCTTGACGAAGGAGAAAACAAACCGGGCGGTTTCGCGCATGACGACGATGTCGCCCGCAAGCGCCAACGCAACTCCGGCCCCCGCCGCGAGACCATTGACGACGGTGACGACAGGCTTCGGCGTCGCGCGCATCAGCTGCAAGATTGGATGATAGCTGCGCCGCTGAATGGCCTCGAGATCGAAGGGCTCGCTGCGCTGTCGCGGGTCACGCTCGGAAAGATCCTGCCCCGCGCAGAAGGCCCGCCCCGCGCCGGTCAACACGATGGTCCGAACGCCTGTGTCTTCGGCGAGATCCCGCAGCGCCGCCTGCAAGGCCTTCAGCATGTCAGCCGTCAGCGCGTTTAGTCGCTGCGGGCGAGACAGAACGATGCGCCCGACATAACCGTCTCTCTGAACGAGGACGCTGGGGCCCTGTTGCTCCGACATCGCTTTCTCCTGATGCGCCTTCCGATCCAACATCGCAGGATGCCGAACGGTGCAAGACTCGTATAATATGTTATATAATGCATTCCTTCTTGACTTCGCCAAATCCAGCCGAAAGAAATATGCATTATTTTGCATAGTCGGAGGAAGGTCCGCCATGTCTTCAGCAGGAATGCCTTCAACAGGAGAAAGCCAATTCCGCGCCACCGTCGGCCAGATCGCTGAAGCCATCGGCGACCGCCCGCTCGATGCCGATCTCGAACGCTTTCTGCAAAGCACCTTCCCGCCGGGCGAAACGAACTTCGACGATCTCGAACAACTCGTCCTCAACGGCGTCAAGGAAGGCTGGCTCTGCGCGCGCACAGCGGGCGGGATTGCCTATGGCCGCGCCGTCAAACCGGGACAGGAAGCCGGCACCTTCAGTGTCGACGTGGTTGTCATGGACAACATCGCCGGGCCGCATCACATCCACACGACCGGCGAAATCGGCATGATCATGCCGCTCACGGGCGCGCCCATGTTCGATGGCAAGCCACGCGGCTGGTATGTTTATCCACCAGGCTCAGCGCACTTCCCGACCGTCACCGGCGGCAAAGCCTGCATCCTTTATCTCCTGCCCGAAGGCGCCATCGCATTCACGGGTCAAAAAGCGTGACGGACCTCACAACGATGACGACATCAGGCTTCGTCCAAGCGGGCGACTACGCTCTCGAATATACGTTCGAGCCGCCAGCCTCCGCCGATGCGCCGGTTATTCTCCTATTGCATGAAGGGCTCGGCTGCGCCCAGCTGTGGGGTCAGTTCAGAGCCGCTTTGGCCAAAGCCACCGGCGCCGGCGTCTTCGCCTATTCGCGCGAAGGCTATGGCGCCTCTACGCCCATTCAACTGCCGCGACCGCTCGACTATATGCGCCAGCATACGCGTAACGTTCTGCCTAAAGTCATCGCCGGCATTGATGCGGCGCGCATCGTGCTCGTCGGGCATTCGGACGGCGCAACCATCGCCGCGCTCTACGGAGCGGCGCAGCCTGATCCTAGAGTGCGCGGCACAGTCCTCATCGCACCGCACTTCTTTGTCGAGGATTTTTCGATCCGCGAGATTGCCAAGACGAAAGCCGCCTATGAGACGACGGACCTCCGGGAAAAGCTTGCCCGTTGGCATAAGGACGTCGACGGCGCCTTTCGCGGCTGGAACGATGTCTGGCTCAATCCCCACTTCCCGCAAGCGCTTGAGATGCGTTCAGATTTAGCTTCGCTGCGAATGCCGGTGCTCGCGATTCAAGGCGCCGAAGATCAATATGGCACCGTCGCGCAGATCGATGCTTTGGATCAGGCGCTGACGACGACAGGAACGCAACACGAGCGTCTCCTCCTGCCCAATGTTCGTCACACACCTCATCGCGAAGCATCAGCAGAGACCATTTCCGCGATCAAAAATTTTACGGATCATCTCGACGCGGCATGACTTAGATTCGCGCTGCGACACAACAGGCAGAAACCACAGAAGTGCTTCTGCAATGGGCCTTTCATCATCAACTTCCTTTGAATGAGAATCTCGGCGGATGACAGGTCAAGGCATTCTGGCTAAGGTTGTACCAAGTTCCGGCTGCAACCCGCCCAGCGCCCGACCGGCTCGGAACATACGCTAGGAAGGACGCCCCGTGCCTCAAGCCGCAACGGTCAACATCGACGATCTGGTCGATAATCAGAAAATCACGGGCTTCAACTGGCTTCTGGTGTTCTGGTGTTTCATCATCACGCTCATCGATGGCTACGACATTTCGGCGGCGCCCGCGGCCGGACCGTTTTTTGTGCGTGACTGGCACCTCGCTTCACCCGCGGCGCTGACATTCCCGTTCAGCGCGACCAATTTCGGCGTGTTGTTCGGCGCGCCGCTCTTTGGCTGGGTCGGCGACCGCTACGGGCGCAAAATCGCGATCATCCTCTCGCTCGTCGTCTTCGGCCTGTTTACGATGCTGGTCGCCGTGTCGAATTCCGTCGAGCATCTCACCTGGGCCCGGTTCCTCACCGGTTTCGGCGTCGGCGGCGTGGTTTCAAACACGATCTCGCTGAACGCGGAAATGGCGCCACGCCGGGTCCGCGCGACATTCATCATCCTGATGTTCATCGGCACCACGCTCGGCGGCATTTTCCCGCCCATCGTCGCCAATACATTGGTGGGCACCTACGATTGGCCGATCATCTTCTGGATTGGCGGCATCCTACCTCTCGTGATCGCCGCTCTCTCGTTCTTCATTTTGCCCGAGTCGATCAAATATCTCAGCCTGATCCCATCGCGGCGGCAGGAGATGGTACGCTTGGCTGCGCGCATGGGAACGGCGATCGGCCCCAACGACGTCATCGTCTCCGCCAGCCATAATCGGGAAAAGGCGCGCTTCACCGATCTGTTCGTCGGCAAGTTCGCGGTGATCACGCCACTCATGTGGCTGCTGTTTGCGATCAACCTTATGGTGTTCTACTTCGTCAACATCTGGCTGCAGACCATCATCACCCCTGCCTTGATCAAGGCCGGCGGCAGCGCCGCCACGGCGCAGAATGCCGGCCTCATGTTCCAGCTCGGCGGCTCGGTGTGCGGGCTCGTCATGTGCCGGTTCGTCGACAAGATGGGATTGCGGCCAGTCATTCTGCTCATCCTGTTGGGCATACCATCGACGGCTGCGATCGGATATCTGGCGACAACCCCGTGGCTGGTGTGGATCACCTTCGCTTCGGGATTTTGCCTGCTCGGTATCCAGTTCGGCCTCAATGCGACAGCGGGCATCCTCTACCCAACCCACGTTCGCGCGCTGGGCGTGGGCTATGCCTTCGGCATCGGACGCTTCGGTGCGTTTGGCGGGCCGGCGCTGGGCGGCATGCTCATCGGCATGAACTTCCAGCTCGAATATCTCTACCTCATTGCCGCGGCGCCGCTGCTCATCTCCCTCGTCGCCTGCATCGTGATGATATTCCTGCACGACACCGGCGCCAACGCTCCCTCTGACGAGGTCGTGCTCGCCCACTAGAGCAAATCACGTTTCGGTAGAAACGTGATTTTGCTGAGATCCTCTTATTGATCTTCATGGCGCTCGCCGATTTCGCCGAGCGGATTTCGCCGAAAGAGATTGGTGGGCCGAGCAGGACTCGAACCTGCAACCAGACCGTTATGAGCGGCCGGCTCTAACCATTGAGCTATCGGCCCGAAACACGGCAACCGGCCGCGCCTGCGGGAGTGCCGCACATATATTCGATTGCGCGCGGCAAGCAAATCCTGGGGGCACATCCCGGGTTGCAAATCCTGTGCGGTTAAGCATCAACCATCATGCTTGGGGATCGGTCTGGGACGGCCGTTGTCGTCGACGGCGACGAAGGTGAAGGTCGCTTCCGTCACCTTGTCGCGCTGGGTCGTCTGAAAGCGCTGCGCCCAGGCCTCCATGCGGATCTTCATCGAGGTGCGGCCGATACTCTCGATCTCATGATAAATTTCGAGCACGTCGCCGACCTTCATCGGCGCGATGAAGACCATCGAATCGACCTTCACGGTCACCACCCGCCCCTGCGCCCGCTCGACGCCGGCGATGCCGCCGGCCTGGTCCATTCGCGACATAACCCAGCCGCCGAAAATATCACCATTGGCATTGGTGTCGGCGGGCATGGCGATGGTGCGAACGGTGAGCTGTCCAGTCGGCCGGGTCTGCGCCGGCGGTTTTGAGGGATTGGGGGCCGTCATGGCTGGATCTGCTCCGGGCGGAATCGCCACAGCCGATTGTGCCGATCGGCGGCAGCCGATCAAGCACGCAAGTTAAAAATCGAAAACAGATTGCAGGATCAGCTCGGCATCCGGGCGTTGCGCAGATCGATGATCTGTTTGCCCTTGAAGAAGGTCATGTCGACAGCTTCTTCCAGTGAACCGAAGGCATCGGCACGGATGAATTTTTCTTCCACGCCATCGCTGCCGACGATAATGCCGCACAGCTGGTAGCGCCCGCCGTTTTCAAACGGCGTGGCGCGAATGGTGAAGCCGTTATGCTCGATCTCCTGCGTCGGCGCCGCCGGCCTTTCGCTGGCGCCGCCGATGCCGAAGAGTTTTTTCAAGAGAGACATGGTCGGCTCACTCAGTTGTTCAGCTCAATTATCCAAGAAGCTCCGCAGCTTGCGCGACCGCGACGGGTGCTTCAGCTTGCGCAGCGCCTTGGCTTCGATCTGACGGATGCGCTCGCGCGTCACCGAGAACTGCTGGCCCACCTCTTCGAGCGTGTGATCGGTGTTCATGCCGATACCGAAGCGCATGCGCAGCACACGTTCTTCGCGCGGTGTCAGCGACGCCAGCACGCGCGTCGTCGTCTCGCGCAGGTTCGACTGGATCGCCGCATCGATCGGCAGGATGGCGTTCTTGTCTTCGATGAAATCGCCCAGATGCGAATCTTCCTCGTCGCCAATCGGCGTTTCGAGCGAGATCGGCTCCTTGGCGATCTTCAGCACCTTGCGCACCTTTTCGAGCGGCATGGCGAGCTTTTCGGCCAGCTCTTCCGGCGTCGGCTCGCGACCGATCTCGTGCAACATCTGGCGGCTCGTGCGCACGATCTTGTTGATCGTCTCGATCATGTGCACGGGGATGCGGATGGTGCGCGCCTGGTCGGCGATCGAACGGGTGATTGCCTGCCGGATCCACCAGGTCGCATAGGTCGAGAACTTATAGCCGCGGCGATATTCGAACTTATCGACCGCCTTCATCAGGCCGATATTGCCTTCCTGGATCAGATCGAGGAATTGCAGGCCACGGTTGGTGTATTTCTTGGCGATCGAAATCACGAGGCGCAGATTGGCCTCGACCATTTCCTTCTTCGCCTGCCGGGCTTCGCGCTCGCCCTTCTGCACCATCTGCACGATCTTGCGGAATTCCTGGATCTCCAGGCCCGTCTCGGTCGCCAGATTGTGGATGTCGGCGCGCATATCCTTGATGCGGTCCTTCTCGATGGCGACGAAGCCCTTCCAGCCCTTGCCACCGAGCTTGGAGATGCGCAGCACCCATTTCGGATCGAGTTCGCCGCCCTGGTAGTTGCGCAGGAAATCCTCGCGCGCCACGCCATGGCTTTCCGCCAGCCGCATCAGCCGCAGTTCCAGGCCGATGAGCCGCTTGTTGATGTCATACAGCTGCTCGACCAGCGCCTCGATGCGGTTCTGGTTCAAGGACAGCGATTTGACGTCGACGACGATCTCTTTCTTGAGCGTCTTGTATTTACGCTCCTGCGCCGGCGTCAGCGCCTCGTTGTTGAGCTTGTTCTCGACGTTCTGATCTTGCAGGCGGCGCAGCTTCTTATAGGCCGAGGCGACGCGATCGAACGTCTCCAGCACTTTCGGCTTCAATTCCGCTTCCATCGCCGACAACGACACGGAATTTTCCATGTCGTCCTCGTCGTCGAAGGATTCTTCGCCCGGCGGCTTCTCGCCCTCTTCGTCATCGCCGGCAGCGCGTTGGGCGGCGCGACTGGCGGCCGCCTGCTGTTGCTCCTGCTGACGGGCGGCGAGCGCCTCCTGGGCGCCAGGCGCGGTCATGTCGATCTTTGGCGTGTTCTTGCCGTCCGGGCCGGCATAGGTCGCTTCAAGGTCGATGATGTCGCGCAGCAAAACCTTGCCGTCGTTGAGTTCATCGCGCCAGATGATAATGGCCTGGAAGGTCAGCGGGCTTTCGCAGAGGCCCGCGATCATCGCTTCGCGGCCAGCCTCGATGCGCTTGGCGATGGCGATTTCGCCTTCGCGCGACAGCAGCTCGACCGAACCCATTTCGCGCAGATACATGCGCACCGGATCATCGGTACGGTCGGCCGGCTCGGTGGTGCGTGTCGCAACGACAGTCGTGGTGCGCGCCGTCTCGACAAGGTCGCCGCCTTCGGCTTCCTCTTCGGCGGCTTCCTCGGTCTCGCCTTCCTCAGCCTCTTCGGAATCGACGACATTGATGCCCATCTCGTTGAGCATCGCGTAAATGTCCTCGATCTGGTCGGAGGACACTTCCTCCGACGGCAGCACCGCATTCAGCTCGTCATGGGTGACGAAGCCGCGCTTCTTGGCGGCTTTGATCATCTTCTTGACGGCGGCATCGGAGAGATCGAGCAAAGGACTGTCGGTCGTCTCGACGACCGCGGTCTCGCCTTCGCGTTTCTCTTCGTCCTTCTTTGCCATCTCGCACTCCAATCACACCGCATCCGCATTCACATGCGCGCGGGAAATCTCACCGGAAAATCTCACTGGATCGCCCTGACGGGCGATTCGCTCCATTCACCATTCCTGATGCGGACTTAAGTCCGCCTTAACCACAGCACCGCGCCCGGGGCAGGACGCAAATTACGGCGCAAATTACAATGCCCGGCTCAACCGACCGGACATGAACCCGAACCCTTCCAATGCGGCCTCGCGGCCGTCGATGGTTGAAAGCTCCGACTGAATTTCCCTGAGGCGGGCGACGTTCTCTTCGGTGGCGTCCTCGGCAAGCGCTAATTCAGCCGATTTAAGCTCTCTATTTAACGCTAAGGCCCGCCGATGCAAGACCAGAGCCTGTTGCAGAGCCACTTCTGCGTCTTCCAGGGCCGCTGCCGGCTTTAGCACCCAGAGCGAGGCCACGCCAACCATGGCCTCGGCCTTATGGAGATCGGGGCCCAGCCCCATTTCGGTCAGGGCAGCCCGGATCTCGATATCGCTGTCCAGCCGGTCGGCCGCCAGGGTCGCCAGCGCATCGCGCAGGCGGGCGGCGTCCTTATTGGTGCATTCGAGGCTGGCCAAATCCTCGCTATGCCGGGCCAGCAGTTCCGCGTGATTGGCAAACAACAGCAGAATCATCGATTCCCGAGCCGGAAACCCGCCCGCGCGCGTGAAAAGCACTGATTTTGCAATGCTGGAACTGACGCCTGGCGACAGAAACCGATAGCCCTGCGCCGCCCCCGGCGGTTGAAAACGCTTGCCAGGCGCCCGCCCAGGGGCAGCACCTTGCCGCTGGCCCTTTGCCTGGAAGCCCCCCGCGCCACCGCCCCGACGCGGCCCAAGCAGGGCGTCGAGCCGCGATCGCATGTCGTCGAGATAGTAGCGCCGCAGGGTCTCGTCGGTGATTTCGCGAACGACGGTATTGAGCCTGCGTTCAAGCGCCGCACGCCGTTCCGGCGTATCCAGGGGGCCGGCCTCGCTCTCGCGCGTCCACAAAACATCGGCCAGCGGTCGCGCCGCGGCCAAAACAGCGCCGATCGCCTCCTGCCCGCCGCTGCGGGCGAGATCGTCCGGGTCCTGTCCGTCGGGCAGAAAGGCAAATCGCAGGCTCTTACCCGGCCCGATCATCGGCAAGGCCGTGTCGATAGCCCGATGGGCCGCCTTGCGACCGGCCTTGTCGCCGTCGAAACACAGGATCGGCTCTTCGGCCATGCGCCAGAGGTTCTCGCACTGGTCCGGCGTCAGCGCCGTGCCACAAGGCGCCACCACATTGGCGAAGCCGACACCCGTCATGGCGATGGCGTCGACATAGCCCTCAACCACGATCACCTGGCCATCGGCCTCGTGCGCCGCCTTGCGGGCATTGTGTTGGTTATACAGCACCGAGCCCTTGTGATAGAGCGGTGTTTCGGGTGAATTCAGATATTTAGCAGGAACATCCTTTTCCAGCGCCCGGCCACCGAAAGCGATCACCTTGCCGGCCCGGTCGCAGATCGGGAACATCACGCGGTCGCGGAACCGGTCGTAAGGCACGGCGATATCCTCGCCGTGGATCAGCATGCCGGCCTCGATCATCATCTCGGCGCTGGCGCCTTTACCGGCAAGATAGTCGCGCAGAGCGAATCGCTCGTCGGGCGAATAGCCGAGCCGGAACTGCTTTTGCACCGATGCGCCCATGCCCCGGCCGGCCAGATAACCGCGCGCCTTGGCGCCGTTACGCGCCTGCAATTGCTCCTCGAAAAACTTCGCCGAAAGTTCGAGAACTTCCTGCAAGGTCGTGCGTTTCTTTTCGCGCTCGATATTTTCGGGCGTCGATTTCGGCAGCGGCACACCCGCTTCCGCCGCCAGCCGCTCCACCGCTTCGGGGAACGTCAGCCCTTCGGTGCGCATGACGAAGTCGAAGATGTTGCCGTTCTGGCCGGAGGAGAAATCGAACCAGGCCATTTTCTGGTCGTTGACGAAAAACGACGGCGACTTTTCCTGGGAGAAAGGCGACAAGCCGCTGAACTCACGGCCAGACTTCTTCAATTGCACGCGCCGACGCACGACTTCCGATACGGGAAGCCGTGCTTTGATCTCTTCAAGCAGGGACGGTGTAAATCGCATCAGCGCTGGTCTCGATCCGCAAGGATAGAACCTTGCAACCGCAGAGTCCTAATATTGTGCGGTTTTCCCCGTTTTCCAGCGGTCACACACACGGATTTTGAGATTCTTTCCCCCGCGATGTTGCGAAGCAGCGACGGAAATACTTGCAGCGAAGCCAAATTTGCGTGTCCAATCAAGGCGGAGCCATTTGGCTTCGTGGCCACTTTCGCTTCCGTGCGAAGGAAAGCGGCGTTTGCGAAGGGGGTTTCTATGACCGGCGCAATGTTGATCAATCTCATCCTGCAAATCGTTGGTGGCGTTATCGGCGGTAATGGCATCGCCGGTGCGGTAAAGAATGCGAGCCTCGGCTCGACCGGCAATACCATTGCCGGCGCGATCGGCGGTCTCGCCGGTGGTGGCCTGCTGTCGTCGCTGATTCCTGCCCTAGCGGGCGGAACCGGCGGCTTCGATATTGCTGCCGCCGTGGGTCAACTGGTCGGCGGCGGCGTCTCCGGCGCTGTGGTCACGGCGATCGTCGGCATGATCATCAACGCCACGAAGACCAAGGCCTAAAGCAAATCGCGTTTCTGACGAAACGCAATTTTGCCTTAGGATCCTAGAAACGGCATTCTGAGCGGCGCCAATCAGCTGCCCAGCATGCCCTTGACGAGCGCACTGGCCTTCGCAAAGTCGAGCTGGCCGGTGTATTTTGCCTTGAGCGCAGCAACGACCTTGCCCATGTCCTTCATCGACGTGGCGCCGGTCTCGCTGATGGCAGCCGCGATGGCGGCCTTAACTTCATCTTCGCTGAGCTGCTGGGGCAGAAACTCGTTGATAATGGCGATTTCCTCGCGTTCCTGCGTCTCCAGCTCCGGCCGCCCGGCCTTGCCGTAGATGTCGGCGGATTCCTGCCGGCTCTTCACCATTTTCTGCAATAACGCCAGAATATCATCGTCCGAGACGGTTTTGCCCAGCCCGCGCGCCTCGATATCCTTGTCCTTCAGGGCGGCCTGGATCATGCGCACCGTCGCCAGGCGCCGCTTGTCCCCAGCCTTCATCGCCTCTTTCATGACCGTGGTGAACCGCTCGCGCATGCCCTGCTCCTGTTTTGCTAATTTCTGCTGATTCCCGCGAACTTTTCACGCGGCCGCTTCCGTTTTCGCGGCTCATGCGTTAGCGTGCGCGTCAATTCAATCCCATGTCCGCGGCCAGACCGGCGCGTCAGCGCGCCCGCAGGCACGCGCGAACGGTGTAAAGCGACCATGACCAACGTTCAAGCGAAGCCGGAAGTCACCGGCTGGACCAAACCCGCGCCAACCGCCCTTCTGGTACTCGCCGACGGCACGGTGATCGAGGGCTACGGCCTCGGCGCCACCGGCCAGGCCATCGGCGAAGTCTGTTTCAACACCGCCATGACGGGCTACCAGGAAATCCTGACCGATCCGTCCTATGCCGGCCAGATCATCACGTTCACCTTCCCCCATGTCGGCAACGTCGGCACCAACGAGGAAGATATCGAGACCGTCAACATGGCGGCCGCCTCCGGCGCCCGTGGCATCATCGTCCACGCCCCGGTGACCGATCCGTCCAACTTCCGCGCCACGCGCCATCTCGACCAATGGCTGAAGGCCCGCAACATCATCGGCCTCAGCGGTCTCGACACCCGAGCTCTGACCGCGCTGATCCGCGAAAAAGGCATGCCCAATGCGGTCATCGCCCATGCACCCGACGGCAAGTTCGACCTCGCGGCTCTGAAAAAAGAAGCCGCCGCCTGGCCCGGCATCGACGGCATGGATCTCGTGCCTGATGTCACCACCGCGCAGCGCTACACCTGGGACGAGACGACCTGGGTGCTAGGCGAGGGCTATGGTCGCCAGACCGATCCGCAGTATCGCGTCGTCGCCGTCGACTACGGCGTCAAGCGCAACATCCTACGGCTGCTCGCCAAGGCCGGCTGCGCCGTCACCGTCGTGTCGGCCACCACGCCCGCGCAAGACATTCTCGCTTTGAAGCCCGACGGCGTGTTCCTGTCGAATGGACCGGGCGATCCGGCCGAAACCGGCAAATATGCCGTGCCGGTCATCCAGTCATTGCTCGACGCGAAAGTGCCGACCTTCGGCATCTGCCTCGGCCACCAGATGATGGCGCTCGCCGTTGGCGCCAAGACCGAGAAAATGCACCAGGGCCACCATGGCGCCAACCATCCGGTGATGGACTACACCACCGGCAAGGTTGAAATCGTCTCGATGAATCACGGCTTCGCCGTCGACAGCAAGACTTTGCCGAAGAACGCCAAGGAAACCCATCGCTCCTTGTTCGACGGCTCCAACTGCGGCATCGCGCTGGAAGATCGCCCGGCCTTCTCCGTGCAGCATCATCCCGAAGCGAGCCCCGGCCCGCAGGATTCGCACTATCTGTTCAAACGCTTCGTCGAACTGATGCAGAAGTCGAAGAAAGCCGCGTAACAGACCTCCGGAGGGCCGCCGCGAAACGGCGGCCCATCGCACCACAACCGCGCTATTGAACGCCGCGCGTAAAAGCCAAAATTTCCCTGGTCAGTGACGTATCAGCTGTGCCGACCGCATAGATTTCGGACATGTGACTGTGATCGGCCAGCCGCACGAAGCGCGGGCATTTCTGCGCCGCGCATAATGTCTTGTTGGCCAATTCCGATTGCGCGACGAAATTCAGCGGATCGAGTTCCGCATGCGCGACCAACAACGGGAACTTCGCTTTCGAAAGATGCGGCAGCGAAGACCCCTCCGCCAACCGGGCGCGGTCCTCGCCGAAATAAGCGCGCTCCGCGTTGCTGATGTTCTCGGGCGTGAAGTCATACAGCGCCGACACCATCAGTGCGCCACCGATCGGGCTTTCGCCTTTTTCGGCAACCTGCGCGACATAGCTCGCCACATGGATGGCGCCAGCCGAATGACCCATGAGAAAGATGCGCTGTGGATCGCCGCCGTATGAAGCGATGTTGTCGCGCACCCAGTTGATCGCCGCCGCCACGTCATCGCGGCCCGCCGGCCATGGATTTTGCGGCGCCAACCGATAGGTCATGCTGACACCAACGAAACCGTTCTTCACCGCCCATGTCGGCACATTGCCGTAGAAGGGCGAATTCGCAGCCGTCTTATTGCCGGCAACGAACCCGCCACCATGAACGAAGACGAGCACTGGGCGCGCACCACCCGCGGCGCCCGAGGCGGTGACGACATCGAGAAGATTGCGCGCGTCGGGGCCGTATTTGATGTCGCGCTTCACGTCGACACCGGGATAGGGATCGGTGCCTTGCAAGGGCAGATAGAGCGCAGCGGTCGGCGGCGGCGCCACCGCGCGGCCGATCTCCTTCAGTTTCGCGGCGATGTCCTGCGGCACTTGGGCGCTGGCATAGGCCGCCGGAAGCAGAAGGCCCGCAGCAAGCGCCATGGCCCCGATCAACGCGCGTTTCATAACAGCCTCCCTGTTTTTCCTCTCGGTCCAGCCCTAGTCTGGAGAAAGACCAATTCGAACATGGTTTTCCGAGCGCGCCAACGGCTTGATCAACCATTTTCTTGCGGCTCCAGGTCTTTCTTGCGGCTCCAGGCCCTGGGCACTATGGTGCCGGCGCTTTGGGGCACATGTAGAACGGACGCTGATCGCGTCTAGAGAGCAAGGTTGATGACAGCAGCTTCTCCGGCTTCGGCCGACCAAATTGCCAAAACCTTCTGCGCATCGATCGATGCGGCGCGGCCCTTTGATCAGCCCTATCGGCATTTCCTGATGGACGACCTGTTTCCGGCGGGCGTGTCGGAAGCGTTGAACACTTTGCCCTTCCGTGCGCCTTCGACCGATGGCGTTTCAGGCAAGCGCGAATTGCACAACGATACGCGGTCGTATTTCGACGAAGCCAACATGACCCGCTTCCCGGTCATGCGTGAAGTCGCCAAGGCGCTGCATGGACGCGACGTCACCAGCGCCATCGCCGCGAAATTCGGCGCGCCGATCGACGACACGTTGCTGCGTCTCGAATATGCTCTCGATATCGATGGCTTCTGGCTGCAGCCGCACACCGATCTCGGCGTCAAGAAATTCACCTGCCTGATCTATCTGTCCGATGAACCGGGACATGAAGAGCTCGGCACCGACATTTATGCCGACGAGAAGACTCACTTCGGCCGCTCGCCCTTCATTCCCAACACCGCGATGGTGTTCGTGCCCGGCAACAACACCTGGCACGGCTTCGTCAACCGCCCGATCATCGGCGTGCGCAAATCGGTCATTCTCAATTATGTGACGCACGACTGGCGCGCTCGCGAACAGCTGTCCTTCGCCGATCAGCCTGTCCGCGTTTGATCCTTCCATAGCGTTTCAGGGCTCGACGGAATCGTCGAGCGCCATGAAGACCCATCCAAATAAGAGGATCTAAGCAAATCACGTTTCTGCCGAAACGTGATTTGCTTTAGGCGTGGTGCGCCAGATAGCGCCGCGCCACTTCCGCCGCGATATCGCCCGTCGCATCAAGCGGCGCATAGGACCAGCTTTCCAATTGCCCCGCCCAACGCCGCGCCGCGCCATGGGCGACAAGACCATCGATGAAACGGGTGATCTTGGGTGAGCCGCCAGTCGGCTCGTAAATATGCACCGGCACGCCGGTGGCGCAGGCTTCGCCACACATATTGACGCTGTCGCCGGTGACAATGATGGAATCAGCCAGAGCCAGCATGGCGCGATAAGGATTTTCGCCCGTGCCGTCCCAGATGAAGATATTCTCACCATCGCCAACCGCCGCGCCCACCGCCGCGCGGATCGCCGCCGTCAGGGCCGCCGGCGTCCGCCGGGACGCCGTCACCATCAGGCCGGCGCCCGAGGCGGCGATCTCACCGGCGATTTCGGCAAGCGCAGCGATGTCGTTTGCTTCAAAACGATGCGCGCCGCTGTCCCCCCCCAGCACCATGGCGACGCGTGGCGTCGGCAGAGGCGCCAGCCGTGGATCAGGCGTGGCGCGCCCATAGGACAGAATGCCGGGCGAAACCGAGTGTGGCGAAACTGCCGTCGTCATCACATTGGCGCCACGCAGCTTGTCGTGTTCCGGCACCCAGATCAGATCGAATGTACCGCGCCAGGCGCGCGGATCCTGCAGGAAGACAGTGAGCGTCCGCCCGCCCGACCGCCGCTTGATGGCGCGCAGATAAGGCACCGTGACGCGACCGCAAGCGATGGCGATATCGACGTCGGGAACGCGAGCAAAGTCACCGGGATCGACAAAGCCCCAGGGCGCCGTCGCGGCAAACAGCGGGCGCGGCGCCACGCGCACGGTCGCATAACCCGGTACCAGGGCGCCGGCGACACCGATGGCATTGGCCTCATGCCCGGCGAGGCCGGACCCGAAAACCAACACTCGTGTCGCTGGTGACAGCAGCGGCGCCTGCATGCCCGTACTCTGTCGGTGAGAGGAGAGAAAGCCGCGCTAAACGTGATTTCTAAGCGCGGCTTTCCAAGTGCGGCTTCTAGTCCAAGTGCGACTTCTATCGAGCGGCTTTGATCAGCCGAATTGGATCTTCATGATCTCGTAGCTCTTGCCGCCACCTGGCGCGATCACTTCGACGGAATCACCGACCTTCTTGCCGATCAGCGCGCGGGCGATCGGCGAGGTGATGGACACGCGGCCAGACTTCACGTCGGCCTCCGGCTCGCCGACGATCTGGTATTTCTTCTCTTCCTCGGTGTCCTCGTCGATCAACGTGACGGTGGCGCCGAATTTCACGGTATTTCCCGACAACTTGGTCAGGTCGATGACCTCGGCGCGCGACAGCTTGTCCTCAAGCTCGGCGATCCGGCCCTCGTTGTGCGACTGAGCTTCCTTGGCCGCATGATATTCGGCATTTTCGGACAGATCGCCGTGCGAACGCGCCTCGGCGATTTGCTGGATGATGCGCGGACGATCCTCTTGCTGGCGGCGCTTCAGCTCCGTTTCCAGCGACTGGTAACCGACCTCGGTCATCGGAACTTTTTCCATCATGCTTCTCTTTCGATTCACCCGCTAGGCGGGACAGATACTTCCTTGGTTGTTTTGCCGCATCTGCCACGGAAACATGGCAATACGATATGGCGGAGGCGTGCCCATATCAATGGTCACGCCACCGCAACTCCGCTCAGTTCCTGCTTATGGGAACCTCTTGCGGGCTGAACGTCAAGCGGAAGGAAAAGTTGCGTTTTCCGCCGTTACGATGCAGCCGCAGGATCGAAATAATCCTGCAGGGCCCTGACCTCCAGGTCGCCCCCCTTATAGGCCCTGATCCCCTGGGCCGCGGCCAAGGCGCCGGCCAGAGTGGTGTAATAGGGCACCTTGTGGAGCAGCGCCGCCCGGCGCAACGAGCGCGAATCGAGCAGCGCCTGCGCGCCTTCCGTGGTGTTGAACACCAGCTGGATAGCGCCATTGCTGATGGCGTCGACCACGTGTGGGCGCCCTTCCGACACTTTGTTGATCCGTTGGGCCGGCACGCCGCCGGCTTCCAGGAACCGCTGGGTCCCGCTAGTCGCCACCACTTTGAAGCCGTTGCTCGACAGCAGTTTGAGGGCGTCCAGCACGCGCGCCTTGTCGGCATCCCGGACCGAAACGAACACCGTGCCGCTGGTCGGCACCTTGGTGCCACCACCGAGCTGGCTTTTGGCGAAGGCGATCTCGAAATTACGGTCGAGCCCGATGACTTCACCGGTCGAGCGCATTTCCGGCCCGAGCACCGTGTCGACACCGGGGAAACGGGCGAACGGAAACACCGCTTCCTTGACGCCCACATGCTTCAGCTCCGCCGGCTTGAGGCCGAAGGAGGCGAGCGATTCGCCAGCCATAATGCGGGAGGCGATCTTGGCGAACGGGTGGCCCACCACCTTGGCGACGAAGGGCACCGTGCGCGAAGCGCGCGGGTTGACTTCGAGCACGTAAATCTCGCCATCCTTGATGGCGTATTGCACGTTCATCAGGCCGCCGACCTTGAGCCCCAGGGCGAGCTTGCGGGTCTGATCCTCGAGCCGCGCCAGGGTTTCGGGCGTTAGAGAACGCGGCGGCAGCGAACAGGCCGAGTCACCGGAGTGAATGCCGGCTTCCTCGATATGTTCCATGATGCCGGCGATGAACACGTCCTTGCCATCGCACAGGCAGTCGACGTCGACTTCCAGCGCGTCCGACAGATAGCGATCGAACAGCAACGGGTTCTTGCCCAGAACCGTGTTGATCTGGCCGGTCTTGTCGTTGGGATAGCGCGCCTTGACGTCGGAGGGGATCAGGCCCGGCAAGGTGCCAAGCAGATAGTCGTCGAACGCCGCATCGTCACGAATGATCGCCATGGCGCGTCCGCCGAGCACATAGCTCGGCCGCACGACCAGCGGCAGGCCAAGCTCGTTGGCCACAAGCCGCGCCTGTTCGACCGAATAGGCAATGGCATTGTTGGGCTGCTTCAACCGCAGCCGATCGAGCAGACGCTTGAACTGATCGCGGTCTTCGGCGAGATCGATCGACTCGACCGAGGTGCCGAGAATGGTGATCCCGGCGTCTTCCAGCGCATGCGACAGTTTCAGCGGCGTCTGGCCGCCGAACTGGACGATGGCGCCCTTGACCGTGCCGTTCTCGCGTTCCTTGTCCATGATCTCAAGCACGTCTTCGGCCGTCAGCGGCTCGAAATACAACCGGTCCGATGTGTCGTAGTCGGTCGACACCGTCTCCGGATTGCAATTGATCATGATGGTTTCGTAGCCGACATCCGACAGCGCGAAACAGGCGTGCACGCAGCAATAGTCGAACTCGATACCCTGACCGATACGGTTCGGACCGCCACCGAGGATGACGATCTTTTCCTTGTCCGACGGGCGCGCTTCGCAGGCCAGCTGGCCGGCGAAAGGCGTTTCATAGGTCGAATACATATAGGCCGTGGGCGAAGCGAACTCCGCCGCGCAGGTGTCGATGCGCTTGTAAACCGGGCGCACACCGAGATCGTGGCGCAGCTTGCGCACGTCTTCTTCGTGGCCGTTGGTCAACGACGCCAACCGCAGATCGGAGAAACCGGCAGCCTTCAGCATACGCAGATTGTCGGCATCCTGCGGCAGGCCATGGGCGGCGACGCGCTTTTCCAGCGCGATGATTTCAGCCAGTCGTTCCAGGAACCAGCGATCGATCCGGCAAGCGTCATAGATGTCTTCGACCGACATGCCCATGCGCAGCGCCTGCCCGACGACAAGCAGGCGATCGGGCGTCGGCGTGCCAAGCGCCCGACGCAGCACATTCATGTCGTCGCCACGGCCGATGCCATCGATTTCGAACGGATCGAGGCCGGAGAGGCCCGTTTCCAGCGAGCGCAGCGCCTTCTGCAGCGATTCAGCGAAGGTACGGCCGATGGCCATGGCCTCGCCGACCGATTTCATCGCCGTCGTCAGAATGGGCTCGGCGCCCGGGAACTTCTCGAAGGCAAAGCGCGGAATCTTGGTGACCACATAATCGATGGTCGGCTCGAACGACGCCGGCGTGGCGCCGCCGGTGATGTCGTTGGCGATCTCGTCAAGCGTGTAGCCGACGGCGAGTTTCGCCGCGACCTTGGCGATCGGGAAGCCCGTCGCCTTGGAGGCCAGCGCCGACGAACGCGAGACGCGCGGATTCATCTCGATGACGATCATGCGACCGTTCTCGGGATTGACGGCGAACTGCACGTTCGAACCACCGGTCTCGACGCCGATCTCGCGCAACACCGCGATCGAGGCATCGCGCATGATCTGATATTCTTTGTCGGTCAGCGTCAGCGCCGGCGCGACGGTGATCGAGTCGCCCGTGTGCACGCCCATCGGATCAAGGTTTTCGATGGAGCAGATGATGATGCAATTGTCCGCCTTATCGCGGACCACTTCCATCTCATATTCCTTCCAGCCGAGAACGCTTTCCTCGATCAGCACTTCCGTCGTCGGCGAGGCGTCGAGCCCGCTCTGCACGATGTCGATATATTCGTTCTTGTCATAGGCGATGCCGCCGCCGGTGCCGCCCATCGTGAACGATGGCCGGATGATCGCCGGCAGACCAATGTCGTCGATGGCTTCCAGCGCTTCCTGCAAGCCCTTCGACACATAGCGGCGCTTGCGCTCCGCCTCTTTCGACTGCCACTCGCGCGCCGACGCCTCGACCGCCCGCTGGCGCTCGACCGGATCGCTATGCTGCGCGGCAACGGCCGCCTGCTGGCGATGGAATTCGTCCTTGTCCGCCTTCTTCAGGTCGGAGGCATTGGCCAGCCGCGAGCGCGGCGTGTCCAGGCCGATCTTCTTCATCGCCTCGCGGAACAGCTGGCGATCCTCGGCTTTGTCGATGGCTTCCGCCGTCGCGCCAATCATCTCGATGTCGTAGGTCTCGAGCACGCCCATCTGCTTCAGCGACAGGGCGCAATTCAGCGCCGTCTGGCCGCCCATGGTCGGCAGCAGGGCGAAGCCCTTCGAACGGTCGCCGCGCTCTTTCTCGATGATCTTGGCAACGATCTCCGGCGTGATCGGCTCGACATAGGTCCGGTCGGCCATGTCCGGGTCGGTCATGATCGTCGCCGGGTTGGAATTGACCAGAACGATCCGGTAGCCTTCCTCGCGCAGCGCCTTACACGCTTGCGTCCCCGAATAGTCGAATTCGCAGGCCTGGCCGATAATGATCGGCCCGGCTCCGATGATCATGATCGTTTCAATATCCGTGCGTTTCGGCATGTCCGTCCGTCTGGCTCCCGGCGCCGCGAGCGGCACATCGGGTGGCCCCTGGGGGCCAAATCTGCACACACAAAAAAAGGCCGCGCTATCGGCCAAAAGGCCGGAGCGCGTCCTCGCGAAATCCCGCTATGGGCGTGAACCCTGATGGGGCTTCGAGCAGGGCCGCCCGGCTCGAAAGTGGCGGTTGATTAGCCCAATATCCGCGCCGGGGGAAGCCTTACGAGGCGTTTTGCCACGGAAAGGTGGTCATTCTTTCCCTTGGCCACAACCCCTTTGTTCGACCGAGCCGGGTTTAACGGGGTTTCGCCGGCCTATAGACCGTGTTAGGCGACCTTTTTGCCCCTTCCGCGTCCTCGTGACGCCCTCACAACGGCTGGCCTCTCCACATGATCCCCCGCTATTCGCGCCCCGAAATGGTTAAAATCTGGGACCCGCAGACCCGGTTCCGCATCTGGTTCGAGATCGAGGCCCATGCCTGCGACGCTCTCGCCGAAATCGGCGTCATCCCCAAGGAAAGCGCCAAGGCGATCTGGGAACGCGCCGGCAACGTCACCTTCGACGTCGCCCGCATCGACGAAATCGAGCGCGTGACCAAGCACGACGTCATCGCCTTCCTCACCCATCTGGCCGAATTCATCGGCCCTGATTCGCGCTTCGTCCACCAGGGCATGACCTCCTCGGACGTGCTCGACACCTGCCTGAACGTCCAGCTCGTGCGCGCCGCCGATCTCATGATCGCCGATGTCGACGCCCTGCTCGCCGCGATCAAGAAGCGCGCCTTCGAGCACAAAATGACGCCGACCATCGGCCGCTCCCACGGCATCCACGCCGAACCGGTCACCTTCGGTCTGAAAATGGCCCAGGCCTATGCGGAATTCTCCCGTTGCCGCGAGCGGCTCGTCGCCGCCCGCAAGGAAGTGGCGACCTGTGCCATTTCCGGCGCCGTCGGCACCTTCGCCAATATCGACCCGCGCATCGAAGAGCATGTGGCGGCCAAATTGGGCCTGACGCCTGAGCCGGTCTCGACCCAGGTCATCCCGCGCGACCGCCATGCCATGTATTTCGCCACCCTGGGCGTCGTCGCCTCCTGCATCGAGCGCCTGGCGACCGAGATCCGCCATCTGCAGCGCACCGAAGTGCTGGAAGCGGAGGAATTCTTCTCCGAGGGCCAGAAGGGCTCCTCGGCGATGCCGCACAAGCGCAATCCGGTGCTGACCGAAAACCTCACCGGCCTCGCCCGCCTGGTGCGCGGCATGGTCACGCCCGCCATGGAAAACGTGGCGCTCTGGCACGAGCGCGATATTTCGCATTCCTCGGTCGAACGCATGATCGGCCCGGACGCGACGGTGACCCTCGATTTCGCCTTGGCGCGCCTGACGGGCGTCGTCGACAAGCTGATCGTCTATCCCGCCAATATGCAGAAGAACCTCGACCGCCTCGGCGGCCTCGTTCATTCCCAGCGCGTGCTGCTGGCGCTGACCCAGAAGGGCGTGTCGCGCGAAGACGCCTATGCCTATGTCCAGCGCAACGCCATGCCGGTGTGGCGCGGCGAGGGTGATTTCCTCACCCTGCTCAAGGCCGACAAGGACGTGGCGGCGAAGCTAAGCGCCGCCGAGCTCGAGGAATTGTTCGACCTCGGCTACCACCTCAAGCACGTCGACACGATCTTCAAGCGCGTGTTCGGCGAAGCCTGACGAGAAAGACCAGCGGGCGGCCTAGCCGCCCGCGACGGCCCGCGTCGCCTTCTGATAGGCCCAACTGAACGCCACCAGGATCAGCGCCCCGGCCGCCACCGGCATCAGCACGAAGGTCCAGGGCGGGTGCGCCACGACCATCAACAGCGCGTTGATGCCAGCTGGCGGATGCATGGTGTCGGTCGCCAGCATGACGGCGATGGCGAGACCCACGGCGAGCGCCGAAAACCAGACGCCGTCGCCACACAGCTTGACCACCGCGAGCCCGCACAGGGCCGAAATCACATGGCCGCCGAAAATATTCAGCGGCTTGGCGAAGGGCGTCTCCGGCGCCGACATGACCAGCACGATCGACGTGGTGAACGGCACCAGCGCCAGTTCCAACCCGACCTCATGGCCGAGCAGGATCATCAACAGGATCCCCAGCCCGCCACCAACCGCCGCCACCACGATCTTGCGCATCCGCGACCATTCCCTAAATAACGCGAACACCGGCTCGCGCAGAAACCGCCCCTCAAACGCCCTCATACAAGAAGCAGGCCTGATAAGGCACCATGCTTATGGTTGACCAGCGCGGGGCCCACGCTCACTAATAAGCGATCCCAATTTTGGAAAGGCCAAGCGACTGAAACTCTCCGACCTCGACATCCTGATCGCCCCCGGCCTCGGCGGCGGCAGCCCCGATCACTGGTATGCGCGCTGGGTGGAAAAGCTTTCCACCGCACGCCGTATCGAACAGGCCAACTGGAACGAGCCCAATTACGACGATTGGATCGCGCGCATCACCGACGCGGCGACCCGGTGCGAACGGCCCGTCATCCTGGTCGGCCATTCGCTTGGCGCTTTGTCGATCGCCCATGCGGCACAGCGATTGGAGAACAGCAGCGTCACCGCCGCCTACCTGGTCGCACCGCCATCAACGCGCGTCCTCGCGACCTTGCCGGAAGTCGATCCGCGTTTCGGTGCGATGCCCTCAACGCCGCTGCCCTTCCCCTCGGTGCTGGTGGCAAGCCGCGATGATCCTTACGCGACCTTCGACGAAAGCGAGGCCATGGCGCAAGACTGGGGCTCGACCATCGCCGATGCCGGCAACGCCGGACACATCAACGCGGAGTCCGGCCACGGTCCTTGGCCTGAAGGCTTGATACGATTTGCTGGCTTTCTGAAGACACTGTAGCCTCCGGCCCAACAAATAAAGTTGGGAGGAAACATAATGCGCTTGAATGGCGGAGCTATGTTCTTATCCGCGATCTTGGCCGCGACCATGGCCAATATCGCGGCGACAACTGCCCAAGCTGATCCCGTTGCCGATTTCTATCGCGGCAATACAATTCGCATCATCAATTGGGCTTCGGCTGGCGGTGAATATGACATTCACGGCAGATTGATCAGCCGCTTTCTCGGCCGCCACCTGCCCGGCCAGCCGACGGTGATCCATCAGAGCATGACGGGCGGCGGCGGCCTTGTCGCCGCGAATTATCTTTACAATGTTGCGCCCAAGGACGGCACGTCGCTTGGCATCATGGTGTCGAGCCTGCCTTTGAGCCAGGTGCTCGGCGACCAGGCCGTGCGCTTCGACGCCGGCCGGTTCAATTGGATCGGCACGATCTCGCGCACCCAGGAAAGTCTCGTCGCCTGGCACACCACCGGCATCAAAAGCTGGGATGAGATGACGAAGCGCGAATTCGTTCTCGGCGCCAGCGGCGCTGGATCGTCCAGCGTCATGGTGCCAACCGTGATGAACGCTTTGCTCGGCACCAAGATCAAGATTGTGCCCGGCTATCCCGGCGGCGCGCAGATCAATCTCGCCATGGAACACGGCGAATCCATGGGGCGCTGGAATACGCTGACATCGTGGAAGGTGACCAATCCGAATTGGATCGCCAACAAGAACATCATCTTCCTGGTGCAGTCGGCCTTGAACAAGCCAGAAGGCTTCACCGACGCGCCGCTCCTCATGGACCTTGCCCGCGATGCCGACGATCGCAAGATTTTCGCATTGCTAGCGACCGGGTCTGAACTCGGCCGCCCGCTCGTCGGCACACCCGGCATTCCCGCCGACCGCTTGGCGGCGCTCATCGCCGCCTATCGCGCCATCTTCCAGGATGGGGAATTTCGCCAGGAGGCCGAGAGCCTGAAGATCGAGATCGATCCGGTCATCGGGCAGGACTTGCAGAGCCTCGTGACAACGGCGCTGGCAACGCCGAAGCCTTTGGCCGAACGGCTGAAAAAACTCGTCGAATGAAATTGGATGGCTTCGTCGCTGTGCGAGGGAAGCTAAGCAACCGCAAATCCTCATCATTCAACATCGCTTGATCCATGCCTGCGCATCCTGGACGGACCGGGGCGGCATGCTATCTTGCCGGGACAGAGCGAGGACACATGATCATACTCTCACGTCGCACCGCCCTCCTGTCGGCCGCCTGCGGCCTCCTCGCCACCATGGTGCCAGCTTGGGCGACGGAACGTCAGCCCTATACGGAAGAGGCTTTTCTCGCCGCGCAAAAGGCTGGCAGATCGATCGTCATCGAAGTCCACGCGCCGTGGTGCCCGATCTGCGCCAAGCAGAAGGTCGTCATGAAGGAGCTGGAGAAGAAGCCGGAATACGACAAGCTGCTGATCTTCATGGTCGACTTCGACAGCCAAAAAGACGTGCTGAAGAAATTCCGCGTCACCCATCAATCGACCTATATCAGCTTCACCGGCACCGACGAGATGCAACGCTCGACCGGCATTACCGATCCGATGTCGCTGGACGCTTTGTTGCAGACCGCACTCTGAGCGGGGAGATTGCGTGACATCCCTCGCGCTTGCCTTCATCGCCGGCCTGCTCACCCTTCTGTCGCCCTGCGTATTACCCCTGTTGCCGGTCGTTCTCGGCGCCGCGGCGTCGCAACATCGGTTGGGACCACTGGTTCTGGCGGCAGGGCTGACATTGTCGTTCACGCTGCTTGGCCTGTTCGTCGCCTTGTTCGGCTTCGCTCTCGATATCGACGCTGACTTCTTCCGCAACGCCGCCGCCATTCTGCTCGTCATCATCGGCCTCGTCCTGATGGTGCCGGCGGCCCAAATGCGGCTCGCGACCGCCGCCGGTCCGGTGTCCAATTGGGCGGAAACGCGCTTTGGCGGCTTCTCGACGTCTGGCCTCGCCGGTCAGTTCGGCGTCGGCCTGCTGCTTGGCGCGGTCTGGTCACCCTGTGTCGGCCCGACACTGGGCGCCGCCAGCATTCTCGCCGCACGCGGCGAGAACCTCGGCATGGTGGCTCTCACCATGATTGTGTTTGGCATCGGTGCCGGTCTGCCGCTGGCCCTGCTCGGCTTTGCCTCTCGCCAATCCCTGCTCGCCTGGCGCGATCGCCTACGCGGCAGCGGTGGCGTGCTCAAGATCGTCTTCGGCCTAGTTCTGATTGTTGCCGGCCTCGCTGTCTTGACCGGCATCGACAAGCGCATCGAGACCTTTCTCGTCAACGTCTCACCACAATGGCTGACCGATCTGACGACACGTTTTTAAACGCTACCCTGAATATGATCGCGCACCTTGGGATAGATGCGATTGTCCCAGCGCTTGCCGTTGAAGACGCCGTAATGGCCGGCGCCCGGCTCCATGTGATGGGATTTCATATAGGGCCGCAGACCTGAACACAGATCATGCGCCGCCAGGGTCTGGCCGATGGCGCAAATGTCATCGCGCTCACCCTCGACCGTCAGCAGAAACGTGCGTTTGATCGCCTGCGGCTCAATCAAACGACCGCGATAGGAGAGCTGGCCCTGCGCCAGTGCCGCATCCTGAAACACGCTCTTGATCGTCTGCAGATAGAACTCGCCGCTCAGATCCATGATAGCGAAATATTCCTTGTAGAAATCGCGGATCGTGTCGGCCTTCTCGAACTCGCCTTCAAGACGATGCTTGAACAGATCGGCGAAGGATTTCGCATGGCGTTCGAGGTTCATGCTCATAAACGCCGCCAATTGCAGGAAGCCTGGATAGACCAGGCGGCCGCTGCCCTTGAGGCTACCGGGCACGATGCCGACAAGCTTTTCGCGGAACCATTCGATCGGATGATCCGTCGCCAGCTTGTTCACCACCGTTGGTGATATCCGCGTATCGATCGGCCCGGCCATCAAGGTCAGGCTGGCGGGCTGGTCCGGATCCTTGTCCTGCGCCATCAGCGCGACAGCGGCGAGCGCCGGCACCGTCGGCTGACAGACCGCCATCACATGCAACTGCGGCCCCAGAAATTTGATGAAACGAATGATGTGCTCGATAAAATCATCGAGATCGAACGGGCCCGCGGCCAAGGGAATGTCGCGGACATTCTTCCAGTCCGAAAGATAGACCTGATAGTCCTTCAACAAAGTCCGTACTGTGCCGCGTAGCAAGGTGGCGAAATGGCCGGACATCGGCGCCAGCAGCAACACCTTCGGCGCGTCCTCGCCACCCTTGCGGGTGAAGCGCAGCAGCGAGCAGAAATCCGTGTCGAGCACGACCGTCTCGCTCACCATCTTCGTCTCGCCACGCACGTTGACCGTCTTGATCCCATAATCGGGCCGCGCATGCGTGAAGCCGGCCAGGGTCACGAGCTCGTAATAGGCCGCCATGCGTTTGATCGGCGACGCCGTGACATTGCTGCCCCAGGTGGTGAGGATGCGCTCGGCATTCGCCGCCAGCATCCGGACCGGATCGGTGAGATCGGCGTAGGCTTGATAGTAGTGATACATCGCCTGGGCACCCGGTTGGACCGAGACCGAAGCAAGCCATATGCCATGGCATAGTGATTGCATTGATATTCCGACCTGATCGGGCTCAGACAGGCGGGAGCATCGTGCGCACGACCCTTACCTTAAGCAGCAGAAACTACTCGTCCTGGTCGTTGCGCGGCTGGCTGATGGCCAAGCAATCGGGCGTACCATTCACGGAAATCATGGTCGCGCCTGACGATCTCGACGCCCGCGCCGAGATTCTCCTGCTCTCGCCCTCGATCCTGGTGCCTTGCCTTGAGCACAATGGCATCAAGATTTGGGACACCTTGGCGATTGGTGAGTTTCTCAACGAGATCGCCCCAAAGGCAGGCCTTCTGCCTAAGGATCAGGCGAAGCGTGCCCATTGCCGCTCCATTTGCGGCGAAATGCATTCCGGCTTCAGCGCCTTACGCTCAGCCCTGCCGATGAATTTGCGCGGCCACTTCCCCAATTTCAAAGTCTGGTCGAAGGCCCAAGCCGACATCGCCCGCATCGAAACCATCTGGACCGAATGCCTGAAGACCTATGGCGGGCCGTTCCTGTTCGGGGAGTTTTCCATGGCCGACGCCATGTATGCGCCCGTCGCCACCCGCTTCATCACCTATGATGTTAAGCTGGACAAGACTTGCGCCGGTTTCCGTGACCGCATTCTCGCCTGGCCGGCGATGCAGGAGTGGATCGACTCCGCTCTGGCGGAACCGGAAGAGATCGAGGAACTCGAAGTCGAGTTTTAGAAAACACGTAGGGGAGAAGTCCTGGGCGAAGGCAAGCCGTGTTTGAAGCGTGGCGAAAGGAGCATGCCATGTTGGACAAGCCCACTACCGAGCCTGAAACAACCTCTGCATACCCGACCGAATTCTCCCACACCAAACCCGCCGACACCCAATGGCGCGGCGAAGGTCTCCGAGATTTCTTTCTCTACAAGGATCTCGGCATCGCCAAGGCGACCAACGGCAAGGTCATCGCCCATCTGGTGAAGGCCAATCTGCCGCCGGAGAAAGGCACCGGCTGGCACAAGCATGTCGCCGACTTCCAAATCGTGCTGATGACCAAGGGTTGGGCGAAATTCATGTACGAGGACAAAATCACCCTCGTTGAAGCCGGTGACTGCGTCCATCAGCGCCCCGGCATCGTGCATTATCTCTACGATTACTCGCCCGACATGGAATATCTCGAAATCGTCGGCCCCGCCGATTTCGCCAGCGTCGATGTCGAGCAAGGCCCGGCCGCTGTGCCAGCACCGACGCCGTGGACATAGGCCGCGCGTTCAACAACAGGGCAAACAAAAAAGGGGATGCCGAAGCATCCCCCTTTGAACGTTTCGCCGCGTCGAACGATCAGCGCGAATAGAATTCGATGACCAGGTTCGGTTCCATCACGGTCGGATAGGGAACTTCCGACGGCAGCGGAATGCGCGTGACCTTGGCGGTCATCTTCGAATGGTCGACTTCGTAATAGTCCGGCACGTCACGCTCGGCGAGCTGGGCGGCTTCCAGCACGATGACGAGCTGGCGCGAAGCTTCCTTCACCTCGATCAGATCGCCGACCTTCACGAGATAGGAGGCGATGTTGACCTTGCGGCCGTTGACCTTGACGTGGCCGTGGTTGACGAACTGGCGGGCCGCGAAAACGGTCGGCACGAACTTGGCGCGGTAGACGACCGCGTCGAGACGACGCTCGAGCAGCGCGATCAGGTTGTCGCCCGAGTCGCCCTTCATGCGCACGGCTTCCTGATAGTACTTGCGGAACTGCTTCTCGGAGATGTTGCCGTAGTAGCCCTTGACCTTCTGCTTGGCCTTGAGCTGGGTGCCGAAGTCGGAAAGCTTGCCCTTGCGGCGCTGGCCGTGCTGGCCGGGGCCGTATTCGCGGCGGTTCACCGGGCTCTTCGGGCGACCCCAGATGTTCTCGCCCATGCGGCGATCGATTTTGTACTTGGATTCTGCGCGCTTTGTCATCTTAGTCCTCGAAACGGTGTCATACCGGCAAAAGGACCAAGGCCCGCGCCCGCGCCAAAGGCGCGTCGCTTGTCCGCGATCCTTCCGCCATGGGAAGGAAAGCGCCCTCCTCTGCCTCGTAAGAGGCCGACAGGCTGCTCACCGCGCCGGAAAATCCGGCCTGGGAACGGCCACGGGTGCATAATCCCGGCGCCCAAAGGCACCCGGATTGGGGCTCTCTAGGGGCCATAGCCCCAAAAGTCAAATTGCTCCCGGCTTTATGGCCGCCGCTCAATCCTCTAGGAAGAGACGAAGGAAAAGAGCGCCGTCACCGCGCTTCAGAGAAAACCGAGAGAAAACAAGGGAGGGGTCCATGATTTCCGCACGCGCCACGCGTATGGCGGCTGCGTCACTGTCAGCTTTGCTGGCTTTCGCCATTCCGGCCAAAGCCCAAGAGGGCAAAAAACCGGACCCGATCGCCGATTTCTATCGCGGCAGAACCGTCACCATCGTCGCCGGATCGTCCGTCGGCGGCGGGCTCGATGTCTATGCCCGGCTGGTCGCCCGCCATCTCTATCGGTTCATTCCCGGCCATCCCACCGTGGTCGCCACCAATATGCCCGGCGCCGGCTCGCTGATCGCCGCCAAGCATCTCTATACGATCGCTCCGAAGGACGGCACCCATATCGCCATCTTCCTGCCAGGCGCCATTTTCGAGCCGCTGTTTGGCACCACCGAACGCGCCAGTTTCGATCCGACCAAGCTCAATTTCATCGGCAACGGCAATTCCGAAGCCGTCGTCTGCATCACCCGTCGCGACGCGCCGGTGCAGACCTATGGCGATGTCTTCCAGAAGGAACTGGTGATCGGCGCCACCGGCCCCGGCAGCACCTTGGTCGATTATCCGGTCGTCATCCGCAATCTGCTGGGCGCGAAGCTGAAGATCATCTCCGGCTACAAAGGCTCGCGTGAAGTCAGCCTCGCCGTCCAGCAGGGTGAACTGCAAGGCATCTGCGGCCTCGGCTGGTCTTCGGCGAAGCTGCAATATCCGGATTTGTTTGAGCCCACCAGCCTGGTCAAAGTGTTGGCCCTGGAGGACGTGAAGCCGCATCCCGAACTCGCCGGCAAGAACATTCCGCTCACCGTCGACTTCGCCAAGACGCCGGAACAGCGCCAGATCCTGAATCTGTTCTACACCCAAGGCGTCATCACGCGGCCCTTCGCCGTGCCGCCGGGGGTGCCAGCGGAGCGGGTCGCGGCCCTGCGCAAGGCGTTCATCGAAACCATGCGCGATCCTGAACTCCAGGCCGATGCCGCCAAACAGCGCACCGACGCGGTGCCGCAAACTGGCGAGGAACTGCAGCAGATCGTCGACACGCTTTACACGACATCGCCGCAACTCATCGGCCAGCTCAAGGATGCGCTGAACGCCAAGTGACGAGCGCAACGCTGGGCGTCACGACGAAAATGATCCGGAAACGTCCCTTGCATGGGGTTGTTCCTCGGAATGTCGCAACACCCCCTCCGTCAACGGAATCCGGCATCACCTACCGCGGTGAAATCGGACTCAAAATACGGAGGAAGGGCGGCGGAATTATGCTTCCCGCGCCCTTCGTCGCTGCGCCCTTGCAGCGACGGCAAAGCGCTTAATCGCGATCGGGCGCGCCGAGCGGAAAATAGGAGCGATACGGGCGCCCGTCATCGACCGCACGTTTGACGGCGGGATGTTTGAGCACCCGCTCACGATAGGCGCGCACTTCAGCGAAGCGTGGCGCGATCTCATGAGCCCAATCGGCATAGAACAAGCTGGGCGCGGCAGCACAGTCGGCTAAAGAAAAATCCGCGCCAGCCGCCCACGGGCGGCCTTTCAGATGCACATCGAGCCAGCCATAAGCCGTGTCGAGCATGCCACGTGCTTCCTCGACACCATAGCTGTCCCGCGCATCAGCAGGGCGGATCTGGTTGAGGACGATCTTCTGCATCGGCGTCATGATGTAATTGTCGAAGAAACGATCGAGCATGCGCACATCGAGCGCCACAGCGGGATCAGACGGCACAAGACGCGTGGCGCCTGGATAATGCACATCGAGATGTTCGATGATGACCGTCGACTCGACCACCGTTTTACCGCCATCGACCAACGCCGGCATGCGCTTGAGCGGCCAGAGCGCGGTGAATTCCGCTAAAGCAACCTTGTCCTCGAGAATGCGCAGATCGAACGGCGTCTCATTGACGTAGAAGGCGATGAACACCTTCTGACAATAGGACGAAAACGGATGGCCATAGAGCGTCAGCGACATCGTTTTCTCCTCAGCGGTCGCGGCGATAATGCAGGATGACCGAGCCGGTATCGAGCGCAATACATTCGGTGCGCGTCAGCGGTAAATCCGGCAAGCTCTTGATGTCGGCCCCCGCTTCGAACAGTTTCTTGCCATCGCCAAACAGCACCGGCGCGATCATCAGCCGATATTCGTCGGGCAGGTCGAGCGTCACCAGGCTGTTGACGAGACCGGCGCCGCCAAAACAGAAAATGTCGCCCTTCACACTCGCGTTCAGTGCCGCGATCGTGGCGGCAAGATCGCCCTTGGCGAGCGTCCCGTTCCAGCCGGGATCGCCAGTGAAGCTGCGCGAGACCAAGGTCTTCGGCAGGCTGTTCATGGTCTTGGCATAGGGGATGGTCGCGGCGATGCTCGTCGGATCGGTTTCGGCCGGCGTCCAGAAGTCCTTCATCTTGAAAAAATTGACGCGGCCATAGATGAGATGCCCGGCCCGTTCGAGGGCGTAGTTTGACCAATGGCGCTCGACTTCATCCGACCATGGCGGTGGCACGAATTGCCCGCCAGGCTTCTCGATATAGCCATCCACGCTCGTCACCATCGATACGATCAGCTTGGCCATATCTGCTTCCCTCATCAAAACTGATTTCAATTTGCAAGCAGTTGTGAAATGCCATAACTGATCCTATCTTGCAAGCAGTATTGGAGACCCCGCGATGGAACCCGGCCAACGCTCCGGCTGCGCGATCAATTTGACCTTGGAAATGCTGGGGGATCGCTGGAGCCTGATCGTCATCCGCGACGTCATGTTTGGAAACCGGCGGCATTATCGCGAACTGCTCAATCATTCTCAGGAAGGCATCGCCTCGAACATCCTGGCCGATCGCCTCAAGCGGCTGGTGGCCTCGGGCCTGCTGTCGCGCCGCGACGACCCTAGCCATAAGCAGAAGGCGATCTACAGCCTGACCGAGCCATCGATCCAGCTCGTGCCTCTTTTGGCGCAGATGGGCGCCTGGGGCCGCCGGCACACGCCCGTGTCCCCGGAACTGTCGATCCGCGCCGAAATTCTGGAAGAAGGCGGCCCGCCGCTGTGGCAGGCCTTCATGGATGAATTGCGCCACCTGCATCTGGATGCGCCAAAGCCTGAACGTTCCGTCTTCGCCGAATTGCGGGCGGCCTATCTGAATGCGGTGGCCCAGCGCGACGCGCAGGCCACCGCATAAACTCACACCAGCTTCACCAATTGCTTGCCGAAATTGCCGCCCTTCAACATGGCGAAAAACGCCTGCGGCGCGGCCTCCAGCCCCTCCGCCACGCTTTCGCGCCAGCGGATACGCCCGGCCGCCACATGGCTGGCCAGCTCCGACAGAGCCTGCGGCCACAGCGCCAGATGATCGGAGACAATGAAACCCTCGAGGCGCGAACGGGTATCGAGCAGCACACGCACATCCGGCAGCGGCGTCGGCGTGCCGTCATAGCCTGACGACACCAGACCACACAGCGCGACACGCGAGAACGGATTGAGCCGCCGCATCCCCTGCCGGAACGGTTCGCCGCCGACATTTTCAAACATTCCGTTGATCCCGTCCGGCAGCGCTTCTTTCAGCCGCGCCGGAAACTCCGGATCGCGATGATCGACGCAGGCGTCGTAACCAAGCTCACTGACGGCAAAAGCGCATTTCTCCGGACCACCGGCAATGCCAACCGCCCGCGCGCCGGCAAGCTTCACCAATGGGCCGACGACGGAGCCGACAGCGCCCGTGGCGGCTGAGACCAGCACGGTTTCGCCGGCCTTGGGCGCGATGATTTTCGTCACCCCATACCAGGCGGTGACGCCAGGCATGCCGACCGGCCCCAGCCAAGCCTGGATCGGCGTACCGGGCTCAATCTTGCGCAGGCCCTTGCCGTCGCTGAGACTATAGAGCTGCCAGCCGCCGGTGCCGACAACGCGATCGCCGACAGCGAAGCGCGGGTTCTGCGAGGCCACAACCTCGCCCACCGTGCCGCCGACCATCACCTCGCCAAGCGCCTGCGGCTGCGCATAGGATTTGCCGTCGTTCATGCGCCCGCGCATGTAGGGATCGAGCGACAGATAGTGATGGCGCACCAACACCTGGCCATCGGCCGGCGCCGCCGTCTCGCTCTCGACGAGCTGAAAGTTATGCGGCCCCGCCGGCGCCTCGCGCGACGGGCGCGAGGCCAGGATGAACGCTTTGTTCTGCGCCATGGTTATGGCCTCAGATAGGCGTAGCCGAGGGATTGCAGTTCAGCGAGGCGGACGACGCCGCCCTCCTCGACCACTTTGAAGCCGGGCACCAGATCGGCCAGATCCACCTTCTGCGCCTTCATCGTATTGCCGCAGGCATCGAATTTGACGCCGGCCTTGGAAAAATTTTCCACCTTCTGCGACACCGCCGGATCAGCCGACATGGCATGAAACCCCTTCAGCGCCGGCCCGTGCACGACGAGCACGATCTCGACGCCTTTCGGCCCACCATCGAGATGGTTCTGGATATTGCCGAGGACGAAGACCACCTTGTCGGCATCCGATAGGTGATAGGCGACCTTGCTGGCCGAGACTTTCGCCGCGCCGCCGGCCCCTTGCGCCATCGCTTTCGTGGCGAAGACACCGCCGACAGCCACCGCCGCCGCTTTGAAAATATTGCGCCTATGCATGGTCGCGCTCCTACCGTTCGTTTGCCGTTCGTTGTTTGGCGGCAGGCTATCACTTCGTTGGGCGCAGCGCAGCCTGGTCTTTCCTGTCGGGCGATCGCTTCGGCGCCCGCTACACGAGCGAGGCGAAACAATTTATCGTCGGCTCCCGACCGACTGGCGCTGAATTCCGGATCATCCCAGCTGGCCGGCATGATCCAGCGATAGGCGGATGGAATGGTCGTCGCGCCCGATGGCGATATCGGATGCTGCCGCCATCGCAGTCGATCCCGCAGCCGAACTTCACGACCGGGCCTGCGTCATCACCGCCCCAGAAGCGCGTGAGCAAGTGGCTGCGCGACCGTGCCAGCCCCCGGTCTAAGACAATTGAAGATAACCAAATATTAACCTAGATCATTCGAGTATTACGACCGTAATGATTCGATTTATCATTGACTTAGACCTTATCCATTGCGCATTGCATCTCAGTGGCGGAACTAGCGGATAACTGCTTTTCGCCAATCGGCGCGTGCGTAGCCGGGGGAGCACGCGGAGAATGATGAGACGCACGGCAACGGACGGCGCCCATGCCGTCAGCTTCCGCCGATTCTTGTTTCTGACGACGGCGATGGTCACGCTCGTCACGATTGCCGGCATGCAACCGGTATGCGCGCAATCGGTCACCGGCAGCGGCGTTAATCCGGGCGGCATCGTATCGCCAAACTGGTCAGTTGGCGAGGATCTCCAAGTTGGCGTTCCAGGCGGTGGTACGCTGAACATCCTGGGCGGCGGCACGGTGACCAATGACACTGGCATGATTGGCGCAAACGCCTTGGATCAAGGGACGGTCACCGTCTCGGGCCACGATGCGAGCGGCAACGCCTCGACCTGGACCAATAACGGTGACCTCGTTGTTGGTCAGGATGGCAGGGGCACGCTCAGCATCCTGGATGGCGGCAAAGTGAGCAATGTCGACGCCTATATCGGTGCCGGGACCGGCAGCCAGGGCGACGTCACTGTCTCCGGCCGCGACGTCAACGGCAATGCCTCGACTTGGAACAGCACCGGTCAGATCAACATTGGCGACAATGGCGCCGGCACGCTCCTCATCCAGAATGGCGGGGTGGTGAACAGCGCATTGGCCTTGATCGGCATCGATAGCGACGGCACTGGCACTGGTACCGGCACGGTCACTGTCTCTGGCCACGACGGCAACGGCCATGCCTCGACCTGGAACAATACCAACCAAGTCTATATCGGTGGCGGCACAGGCACGCTCAACATTCTGGATGGCGGGGTGGTGAACAGTGGACAAGCCGTTATTGCCTACGGGACCGACAGCCAGGGCAATGTAATTGTCTCGGGCCGCGACAGCAACGGCAATGCCTCGACCTGGAATGCCGCCAACAATATCTATGTCGGGTTTTCAGGCAACGGCACGCTCACGATAGCGGACGGCGCCGCGGTGGACACGCGTACTCAACCCGGGGGCGGGGCTGCATCCATCTATATCGGTTACTTCAGCGGCAGCCAGGGCACGGTCAATGTCTCAAGCACCACCGGCAACGTCTCGAGTTTGACCGCGACCGACTACATTGATGTTGGTAGCAACGGCAGCGGCACGATGACCGTTGGGAAAGGTGGCTTCGTGAGTGCCGCCAACGATGTGTATATCGGCCGCTTCAGCACGGCGAGTGGCACGCTCCAGCTCGACGGGGATGCCAGCGGGCGTGGCGTTCTCGAAACCGGCTCGGTGATCAAAGGGATTGGCACTACTACGATCCTCGACCTCAACGGCGGCATTCTGCGTGCGAACCGAAATGAAGCCAATTTTCTGAACGGCTTCACGGCATTGACCGTGTCAGCCGGGGGCGCCTGGTTTGACACCAACGGGCATGACATCGGCATAGGCACAAATTTTTCCGGCTCGTCCAACTTCAACAAATTGGGCCTCGGTCAATTGACGCTAACCGGAGACAGCTCCGGCTTTACCGGCGCATCGACCGTGTCAGCCGGCACATTGGCCGTGAACGGCGTGCTGGGCGGCAACATGCTGGTCGACACCGCCGGACGGCTCGTAGGCACCGGCAGCGTGGGCCACGTCGTCAATACGGGTGTCATCGCGCCGGGCTATGGCAATGCCATGGGGACCCTCACGATTCAGGGCGACTATGTCAGCAACGGCGGCCGCCTCGAAATCGCGACGGTTCTGGGCGACGACAATTCGCAGACCAGCCGCCTCAGGATTACCGGCTCGACCTCAGGCGTTACACAAGTCAGCATCATCAACCGTGGTGGCATTGGCGCGCAGACGGTGGAAGGCATCAGGATCGTCGAGGTGGCAGGTGCGTCCAACGGCACTTTCGTGCTCAACGGGAACTATACCTTTGGTGGAGCACCGGCGGTGATTGCCGGCGCTTATGTCTATCGCCTCTATCAAGGTGGCGTTTCCACACCCACGGATGGCGACTGGTATCTGCGTTCAGCCCTGAACGATCCCGGCACGCCAAGTGCACCGGGCGGTCCCGCTGCGATGCCACTCTATCAGCCCGGCGTGCCGGTCTATGAAGCCTATGGCTCTAATTTACAATCGCTCAACACTCTGCCGACGTTACAGCAACGCGTCGGCAACCGCATCTGGGGACCAGGCGCCAATGGCGATGGCAATGGAATTTGGGGCCGAACGGAAGGCGCCCGCGGCCGCTTCAGCAATGCCGCTGTGTCGACCACCGGCTTGGATCAGAGCATCGATACCTGGAAGATGCAGGTGGGCGCCGACCGGGTGCTTGTCGATAGCGACACGAAGGGACGTCTGGTGGCCAGCGCCAACGTCTCCTATGGCGAGGCCAACAGCCGGCTCAACTCGGTGTTCGGCGACGGCGGACTGAAGACCAACGGCTATGGCCTTGGCGCGACACTGACCTGGTATGGTGTCACGGGCTTCTATGTCGACGGTCAGGCGCAGATCAACCGCTATAGCAGCAACCTCAATTCCAAAGCTCTCGGCTTGCTCACCCACAACAATGGCGGCAGCGGCGAGGCATTCAGCATCGAAGCAGGCAAACGGATCTCGTTGAGCCAGAGATTTGGCATCACGCCGCAATTCCAGATGGTCTATTCGAATGTGCGGTTTGATCGATTTGTTGATCCGACAGGTGCGCTCGTGTCATCAGGCAACAACAACAGCTTCCGGACGCGTTGGGGCATTGCGCTCGATCATCAAGGCTCATGGGACGGCGGCCGCAGTCGCATTTATGGAATCGCCAATGTCAGTTATGAATGGCTCCATGGCATGCGCACTCTGGTCGCGGGAACACCCATCATCAATGCCGGCGAACGGCTATGGGGCGAACTCGGCCTCGGTGCGAGCGTGACCTGGCACAAGGCTCTCACCTTTTATGGCGAGCTTTCTGGCAGCACGCCATTCCGTGATTTCGGCACCAGCTACATCCTCAAGGGCAACATCGGTCTCCGCGCACAATTTTGATTTGGCGACGTCCACCTGAGCCAGGACGCCTCATAGACCGAGAACAACAGGTATAGGCATTGTCGCTGCGGGGCGCCTTATCCATCAACCGGTCGTCAGACCGGCCTCGCCGGCAAAGGCCGAACCCGAAACGAGAAAACCCGCGATGAAGGCGGAAAAAACCTGGAATGAAGGAAAGGATGACGCCTTTCCTGCCCGTCGCCGTAGGAACGGCGGAATTCCGCTGCCAAATGGCCGTTTCGGCGGTACGCCGGGCGCACAAGGCGCGGGCAAACCGGGCCGGACTTGACGGCGCGGCCGAAGCGGGCCACCCAACAGCCTCCCATGCAAAACACTATGACCGACTGGCCCGACACATTCACTTTCGACGGTTTCGCGATCGATGAACCGACGCGCACGGTGGCGCTCAACTACCGGCTCGGCGACGCCCTCGCCTTTACCGAGCGGCTGACCTTCGAAGCGCCCCTGCCCGCCGCCAGCTCGCCATTGCGGCCGGGCTTCGAGGCGGCGCTCGAGGCGCTGCACATCCTGGCCGGCGTTTCCTATTATAAGACCTGCCTGCCTCGTCACCTCATCATCCGGGGCGCCAGCCTCGACGACGCGCAGCGTCGTTTCTTCCAGACCCTCTATGTCGACGGCCTCGGCGAGTTCGGCGTGCGCAATAAAATCGATGTCGCTGCCCGCGTCGATTTCCTCAACGCGCGTTTTGACGATACACGCCCGGTGCGCAGCGCCGGCAACGCGCCCCTCACCCGCCGCGCCGCCGTGCTGATCGGCGGCGGCAAGGATTCGCTCGTCTCGGTTGAAATGCTGCGTGCCGGTGGCGAGCTGATGAGCCTGTTCGCCGTCAATCCGAAAAAGCCCATTCTCGAATCCGCGGCCGCCAGCGGCCTGCCCTTCGCCCAGGTGACCCGCAAGCTCGATCCGCTGCTGTTTGAGCTGAACGAAAAGGGCGCGCTCAACGGCCATGTGCCGATCACCGCCATCGTCAGCTTCATCGCGCTGGCCGCGAGTTTCGTTTACGGCTTCGATACTGTCGTGCTGTCGAATGAACGCTCCGCCGACCAAGGCAATGTCAATGTCGATGGCCGCGACATCAACCACCAGTTCTCCAAGACCACTGGCGCCGAGCGCGAGCTCTCCGCTTATGTGGCGCGCCATATCGACAAGGGCCTGAGCTATTTCTCACTGCTGCGCCCCCTGTCGGAAGCCCACATCGGCCAGCTGATGGCGCGCGTGAGCCGCTACGATCACGCCTTCACCTCCTGCAACCGCGCCTTCCAGATCAATCCAAAGCAGGAGCCAAAGCGCTGGTGCGGTGATTGTCCGAAATGCCGTTTCACCTTCCTCATTCTCGCCAATGCGATGGAGAAGTCGCGCATCGAAGCCATTCTCGGCAAGAACATGCTCGACGATGAAACGCAGACGCAGGGCTATGAGGAACTGATGGGCCTCTCCGGCCACAAGCCGTGGGAATGCGTCGGCGAGATCGCTGAATCCGGCGCGGCGCTGTTGCGCCTGGCCGAGCGGCCCGAATGGCAAGACGCCGCTATCATTCGTGCGCTGGCGCCGCGCCTCAAAACGCTGATGCCAAATTGGCAAGAGGTGTGGGCTGAGTTGATGACGCCGTCGTTCGATCACGCCCTGCCGCCCCGCTATGCCGCGATGCTCGACGCCTATGTCCGTTAAGCCGCGCAAAATCGCCATATGGGGCTATGGCCGCGAGGGCCAGGCGGCACTCGTCCATCTGCAAGCGCTGCATCCGGGCGATGCCTTCACCATCCTCAACGACACGCCGCTCGATACGGCCCCGCCGGCCCAGGTACGCGTCCTCACCGGCGAAGCCGCAGGCGAAGCGCTGCGCACCGAGCCTTTCGACATCATCGTCAAAAGCCCCGGCATCAGCCTCTACCGGCCTGAAGCAACGGCGGCACGGGCGCTTGGCGCCACGATCACATCGGCCACCAATCTATGGTTTAAGGAAAACGCCAGTGCCCACACGATTGCCGTCACCGGCACCAAGGGCAAGAGCACGACGTCGCGTCTGCTGCATCATATCCTGCAACAGGCCGGACGCGACGTGGCGCTGCTCGGCAATGTCGGCGTCGCGGCACTCGGCCAGAAAGCCGGTCGCGATCATACGGTGCTGGAACTCTCGTCCTATCAGATCGCCGACCTCGCCCATGCGCCGTCGATGGCGGTCATCACCAATCTCTATGTCGATCACGTGCCCTGGCACGGTTCGATCGCGCAATATCACACCGACAAACTGCGCTTGATCGCCGATCCGAGTACGCGCGCCGTGCTCAATCACGGCAACGCAGGCCTGCGCAGCCATGCGGGCCAGCGCGCTAATGTGCTGTGGTACAATCGCGACGACGGCTTCCATGTCCGCGACGGCGCGTTGTTCTTTCGCGATCAAAAGGTCGACACCAGCCAGTTCCCGCTGCGCGGCAGCCACAATCTGGAAAATCTCGCCGCCGCCTGCACGGTCGCTGACGATCTCGGCATCGAAGGCTTGCGTCAGCGCGTCGCCATTCCCGATTTCGCCCAGCTGCGCCATCGCCAGGAAGAATTCCGCACCAAGAATGGCGTGCTTTGTGTCAATGACTCGATCTCGACCGTGCCGGAAGCCACCCTCGTGGCGCTCGAAGCCTATCGCGGCCTGCCCTGCGTGCTCATCCTCGGCGGTCACGATCGCGGCCAGAACCACGCCGCGCTTTTGGATTATCTGCCAGGCGCCGGTCTCGCAGCCTTGCTGCTCTTGCCCGACACCGGCCGACGGATTGCCGAAGAGATGAAGGGTCGTGACTGGCCCTTCCCCATCGTGCCGGTCGACGATCTCGCCCAGGCGGTGCGCGAGGCCATGGCGCGCGTGCCGCAGGACGGCGTCGTCATGCTCTCGCCCGCAGCGCCAAGCTTCGGCCAGTTCCGCAATTTCGAGGATCGCGGCGACCGCTTCAAGGCATTGATTGAGGCTGTCGCCTAAACGCTTCCCGTCATTGCGAGCGCAGCGAAGCAATCCAGGAGCCAGAGGCGAAACGAATCGCAAATACCTCTGCGCCGCAGTTACTTCTTAGCATTACACCGCCCGCCCCTGGATTGCTTCGTCACTACGCTCCTCGCAATGACGATCCCTACTCCTTGATCCCCCAATTGCGAGCGATCTCGGCGATGCGGGTCGCCGTCATCTCGGGATGGGAGCGCACCACGTCGTGCAGGGCGTCGAATTCGCTATAGTCCCAATCGGGCTTGCCCTTTACCTCGTCGGCGAATTGATAGAAGGGCGAGTCCTTGTAGGCCGTGCAGAGAATGTAGTGCCGCCTGGGCCAAGTGCGCTCAGCCTCAGGCCGCACCGAGACCCATTTCTCCGACAGGGTGCCGATCGGCTGCGGCGTGAACAGCGGTCCCCATTGCGCCGCCAGCTCTGGCGGCATCGGCGGCACGTTGGGGCGCGGCACCGAATGGCCGCCGTCATGGGCCATCGCGCCTTTCTTCTGCATCTCGACACGCTCTTCGCCGACGATATCCCAGAGCGATTGCCCGCTCTTGGGCAGGAAGGCATCGAGATAGACCATGCCGGCGACGCGTTGCGGCTCGCGATCCACCGCGCCGGTGATCACCATGCCGCCGTAGCTGTGGCCGACGACGAGAACGTTTTCCAATTCCTCATAACGCATCAGGCCGGCGATATCGGCGATATGCGTCGAGAGACTAACGGAGCGCGGGTCGACATGGGAGCGCTCGGCAATGCCCGTCATTGACGGTGCATAGACATCGAACCCTTGTTTGCGCAGTAGGCGCGCCGTATCGCGCCATGACCATGCGCCAGCCCAGGCGCCATGCACCAAGAGAATGGTCATCCGTTATTCCTCCCTGTTCAGTGCTGTCTTTATTCGTCTGACAGCTTGCCTACCGCGCCGCCGGCATCTTGGCCAGCCGGGGCTTCCGCATCCTCCGGCTCCTCTGATGCTTGCTTCTGCCGCTGCCGCGTCTTGGCTTGAAGCCGCGGCCCTTCGGAAATGCGGACGATGGCGCCCCACAGGGTGCGCACGTCCTGCTCGGTCAACTGCATGCGGTGGAACATGTTGCGTATATTGCGCTGCATGCTCGGCCGCTTGCTGAGGGGGCGGAAGAAGCCGCCTTCATCGAGCTTGCTCTCGAAATAATTGAAGAAGGAGACGATCATTTCGCGGGTCGCCGGATGCGAACGCTCGGGCGTCTCGAACGGCAGCGCCGCAGAATGAGCGGCGCGAAACCATTCGTAACCGGTCAACAGTACCGCCTGCGCCAGGTTGAGGGACGCATAGGCCGGATTGACCGGAAAGGTGATGATGGCATCGGCGAGCGCCACTTCGTCGCTGTCGAGGCCGGTGCGTTCGGGGCCAAAGAGAATGCCGTGCTTGGCGCCCGTGGCGAAGCCCGCCTGGGTCTCGCGCATGGCAGCCTCCGGCGGCTCCACCCGTTTGCCCTGACCGCGCTCACGCGCCGTCGTCGCCCAGACAAAATTGAGATCGGCGATCGCCTCTTCCAGGCTGTCGAACAGTTTCGCGCCTTCGAGCAGATGCACCGCGCCAGCCGCCGCCGCATTGGCGCCCTTGCGCAGCGCGCCGGTGCGCGGCCAGCCCTCGCGCGGATTGACCAGGCGCAAGTCGTTGAGGCCGAAATTGGCCATCGCCCGCGCGCACATGCCGATGTTCACCGCCAATTGCGGCCGCACCAGAATGACCGCGGGTCCGCAGGCAATGTTCGGTTGTGATTTGTTCGTGCCTGCGCCGACCACCAGAAGCTCCGCAATTTGCGTGAAGCGGCGCACCATAGTCGTTGTCCACGCAACGGCAAGCGCCAGAAATGCAAACGGGCGGCCAAAGCCGCCCGTTCAAAGACATGATCCGAAAATTACGGCGCGGCGGTCCCGCGACCGCGATCGCCACCAGCCCAGCGCTTCTGGCCACCGCCATTCGGCTTGCCGAAGCCCGGCTTGCCGCCACCTGACTTACCGAAGGGGCGCTTGCCGGCGTAGGGCTTGCCGCCCGGCGCATGGGTCGCCTGCACGCCCGGTTCGCCACGGACCTGGTTGCTGCTGTGCGGCGCAGCGGAACGCTGGCCACCCGGATGCTGGCTAGCCGAATGATGGCCACCTGGATGCTGACCTTGACCCTGGCGCTGTTGGCCTTGGCGCGGTCCCGGGCGTTGGCCCGGACGCTTGGCCTGGCGCTCGGCATAGGGCGTGCCGGCGGGCGGCGGCGACGAGCGCCGCTCGACCACCGGAATGGTCATCCGCGTCAGCTTCTCGATGCCGCGCAGCATGCCGCGCTCGCTGTTATCGCACAACGAGATGGCCACACCCTCGGCGCCGGCGCGCGCCGTGCGGCCGATCCGGTGGACGTAGCTTTCCGGCACTTCCGGCAGTTCGAAGTTGATCACATGGGTCACGTTCGAGACGTCGATGCCGCGCGCGGCGATGTCGGTCGCGACCAACACACGAGTCTTCCCCTGCTTGAAATCGTCGAGCGCCCGCACCCGCTGGCCCTGGCTCTTGTTGCCATGGATCGCGGCCGACGGAATCTTCGAGATCTCCAGCGCCTTGCTGACGCGATCAGCGCCACGCTTGGTGCGGGTGAAGACGATGGTGCGCTGAAACTCTTCCTGTTTCAGCAGTTCGATGAGGATCGACTGCTTGGCGCCGCCATCGACCATGATGACTTCCTGGCGCACGCGCTCGGCCGTGGTCGCCACCGGCGCCACCGACACATGGACCGGGTTCTTGAGGAACTCAGCCGCCAGGGAGGCGATTTCCTTCGGCATGGTGGCCGAGAAGAACAGGCTCTGGCGCTGCTTCGGCAGTTTGGCCAGAATTTTCCGCAGCGGCACGATGAAGCCAAGATCGAACATGTGATCGGCTTCGTCGAGCACCACGATATCCGTGGTCGCCAGGCTGATCGTGCCCGACTCGAGATGGTCGAGCAGCCGGCCCGGCGTGGCGACGAGCACGTCGACGCCGCGCGTCAAAGCCTTGATCTGCGCGCCATAGGCGACGCCACCAACCACGGTCGTCACATGGACGCCCGAGAAACGGCTATAGGCCCGGAAGCTGTCGGCGATCTGCGCCACCAGTTCGCGTGTCGGCGCCAGCACCAGGGCACGGGCCCGGCGCGGTTCGGCAACCTTACGCTCACCAGCGAAACGGGTCAGGATCGGCAGCGCGAAGGCTGCGGTTTTGCCAGTGCCTGTCTGGGCGATGCCCAGAAGATCATGGCCTTTAATGAGATGGGGGATTGCCTGGGCCTGGATCGGCGTCGGCGTTTCATAGCCCTCCTTACGCAAAGCGCGGAGGATGGTCTCGGCAACGCCGAGAGCCGCAAAATCTGTCACGATGAATCTTTCATTGGCCCCTGGACACGGCTTTTCGCGCCGCCCGAAGGCTGGTTTGGGGGACGCGCCCCGCGTATCCGGGCTGTCGTGGGGTTTCGACCGAGGCGCTCAACGGAGGAGCCAAAAGAATGGCTTAACGCGACCGGAGCACCTTTTGCTGCGATGCAGCGTGCTTCCGATACACGGGAACCACACTCACGTCAAAGGAATTCCCGCGGTCGGCCCGTAAAACACGAGAATCGCGTCAAAAAAGGCGCCTAGTTCCACTCCAGCAGGTTGAACGTGAAGCCTTCAGGCTTCTTGGTGCCGCCCACGGGGATTTTCACATCCCTGCTATGGGCAATCAGGGACGCCAGGGGTGTGACCGGCATCGAATAGCGTTCCGCCGTGGCCCTGTCGAAAATGACCTTGTGGATCGCCTCGCGCTTCTTCGGGTCCGTCTCGGCCAGGGCCGCCTTCTGCAGACGCTCCAGTTCCGCGTCCTGATTGTAGTTACGGTCGCCTTTTTCGTAGAAAAAATTGACCGTCGATTCCACGTCGGGATTACCGCCGCCATTGTCCCAGGCGACGATATAGGCGGCCAGCTGGCCACTGGCCCGCTTGCTGATGAAGCCCGTCGAGGTCAGGCTCTCGACGGCCGCCGTGATGCCGACCCGGCGCAGTTGCCCGGCCACCGCTTCCGCCACCGGCCGGGCCGCGCCCCAGGTGGCGATCGTCATGCTGAAACCGCTCGGCAGCCCGGCCTCCTTCAGCAAGTGCCGCGATTGCGCCAGATCGTAAGCCGGCGGCGTCAGCGACGACACGCAGCCGTCATGCCAGGAATGGCACATGGCCTGCTGCAGGGGCTCGGCGGCGATTTCCTGCGGTTGCAGCGCATTGACGAGGGCCTGGCGATCGATGGCGCGAAACACCGCCTCACGCACGCGCTTGTCCTTGAACTTGTCGACCCCGGAGCGGGCCCCGACATCAAGCGCAAGATAGGTGAATGCTATGCTCGGGCGCACCGCGAGCCGAATATGGGGATTGCCCCGCATCAGCTCGGCGACTTCGCTCGGCACGTCATACATCAGGTCCTGTTCGCCAATCATCATCTTGGCGAGCTGTGTCTGATGATCGGGAATCGGCATGACGATGATCCTGCCGATCTTCGCCGCCTTCTGCCCGCCGTTGATTTCCTTGAAATAGGGATTCTTTTCGAGCACCACGCCTCGCGCCGGATCGACCATCGTGGCCTTGTAAGGCCCCGTACCGATAGGGTTGCGGCCGAAGGTCGATTTGTCGGCAAGCTTGCCGTGAACGTCAGAGGGATAGATCGTCAGGCTAGTCGACAGCCGCGACAGGATCGGCCCATAGGGCATTTTGATTTTCAAACGCACCGTGAATGCGTCGATCTTCTCGACCGATTCAAACAGGCCGTAACGCGTTTCCTTGAAGCGGAAACGGCTCGACGGATCGAGAATGAAATTGACGGTGTAGACCACGTCGTCGGCATCGAAGTCCGAACCGTCGTGGAATTTGACGCCTTGGCGCAATTTGAATTCGATCGTTCTGTCGTCGATGAAGGTCCAGGAGTCCGCCAGGCCCGGCACCACTTCGCGCTTGTCGGAATCGTATTGCACCAGCGTATCGAAGACCACGCGGTCCATCAGCGCCGTCTGTGGCTGCGGATCATAGAGCGCGTCGATCATCGAGATCGGCTGGTAGACGCCGATGCGTAATGTGTCTTGCGCTTTCTGCGCCTGCGCCGGCCAAGACAATAGACTCGCAGCAACGACAGCCAGCCCAAGCCGACACTGCAATCGACGTGTGATACCCATCGCGTCCTCCCGTCCGGGCTTGGCCGCTTGTCGTCGCGCCCTGTCGCCCAGTGATTTGTCGCAGAAAGTGATTTGTCGCAGAATAGGAGCAGGAAAATAAAAAGGGGCGGCCCCCTGTCCGAGCGCCGCCCCTTTGTCTTCTAGTGCCGCAGGATCATTTCCATTCCAGCAGGTTGAACATGAAGCCTTCCGGCTTCTTGGTGCCGCTGACGGGAATCTTCACGTCCTTGCTGTGGGCGATGATGGCAGCCAATGGCGTGATCGGCATCGAATAACGCTGGGTGGTCACCTTGTCGAAAATGCGCTTGTGGAGTGCTTCGCGCTTCTTCGGATCCATTTCGGCCAGGGCTTGCTTCTGCAGCTCCTCCAGCTCCGAATCCTGATTGTAGTTACGATCGCCCTTCTCATAGAAAAAGTTGACCGTCGATTCGACGTCCGGCGTGCCGCCACCATTATCCCAAAGCACGATATAGGCCTGCAGCTGGCCAGCCGCGCGCTTGGTGATGAAACCGGTCGACGTCAGGCTGTCGATCGCCGCGTTGATGCCAACCTTGCGCAATTGCCCGGCGACCGCTTCGGCCACCGGCCGCGCCGCGCCCCAGGTGGCGATCGTCACGTTGAACCCGTTGGGCATGCCGGCCTCGGTCAAAAGCTGCTTCGCCTTGGCCGGGTCATAGGAAGGTGGGTCGATCGACGATGCGCAGGAATAATGCCACGAGTGGCACATCGCCTGCTGCAACGGCTGGTCGGCGATTTCCTTGGGCTGCAACGCATTGACCAAGGCCTTGCGATCGATGGCGCGGAACATCGCCTCGCGCACGCGAATGTCCTTGAACTTATCGAAGCCCGAGCGATTGGCCGCATCGAGCGCCAGATAGGTGAAGGAGATGCTGGGACGCACCGAAATCTGAATATTCGGATTGCCCTTCATCATCTCGGCGATGTCGGTGGGCACGTCATACATCAGGTCCTGCTCGCCGATCATCATCTTGGCGAGCTGAGTCTGCTGATCGGGAATCGGCATGACGACGATCTTGCCGATCTTGGCCGCCGGCTGGCCGGCATTGACCTCCTTGAAGAAGGGATTCCTCTCCAGGATGACGCCCTTGCTGGGATCGACCATCGTCGCCTTATAGGGACCGGTGCCGATGGGATTGCGGCCGAACGTCGATTTATCGGCGAGCTTGCTGTGGATGTGCGCCGGATAGATCGGCAGGGTCGAGGCCATGCGCGTCAACAGCGAAGCGTAAGGCGATTTGACCTTCAGGCGAACGGTGTAATTGTCGATCTTCTCGATCGACTCGAACAGGCCGAAACGGGTTTCCTTGAAGCGGAACTTACTCGACGGATCGATGACGAAATTGACCGTATAGACCACGTCGTCAGCGGTGAAGTCCGACCCGTCGTGGAATTTCACCCCCTGGCGCAGTTTGAACTCGACCGTGGTGTCATTGAGGAATTTCCAGGATTCCGCCAGGCCGGGCACCACTTCGCGCTTGTCCGAATCGTATTGCACCAAAGTGTCGAAAACGACCCGGTCCATCAGATTGGTCTGTGGCTGCGGGTCATACAGGGCGTCGATGATCGAAATCGGCTGGTAGGCACCGATGCGCAACGTATCCTGGGCCTTTTGGGCCAGGGCCGGCAGCGGCATCAGCCCGGCGGCGGCCGCCCCCGAAGCGGCAACGACGGCCAGTCCAAATCGACGCGTGAATCGACCTTTGGTGAGCATATTTTCCCTCCCTCTCCGAGCGCAAGTGATGTGCCGGCGTATAAATCCCGGCGATTAGGCGCTCTCCCTAGGGTTTGCACGATATTGCAGCTTTTCGTTTCCCGCCAGCCCTCGCGAAATTTTGGCTGATGGTCGAGGCACCCGTATTTGCCGTTTCGGCCACCCATGCTAAGGGGGCGCGCCGACCGGATGGCCCCTCGCATTTGAGGACCGTCCGGCACAGGAATTCATCTGGCCGATCCCGGCCCATCCATAGCTGCCCTGAATTTGAAAGGTCGCGCCACATGCAGAAGATCAAGGTCGCCAATCCGGTCGTCGAAATGGACGGCGACGAAATGACCCGCATCATTTGGCAGCTCATCAAAGACAAGCTCATCCACCCCTATCTCGACATCGACCTGAAATATTATGACCTGTCGGTCGAGAAGCGCGACGAGACCAACGACCAGATCACCATCGACGCGGCCGAAGCGACGAAGAAATACGGCGTCGCCGTCAAGTGCGCGACCATCACGCCCGACGAAGCGCGCGTGAAAGAGTTCAACCTCAAGGACATGTGGAAGTCGCCTAACGGCACGATCCGCAACATCCTCGGCGGCACGATCTTCCGCGAGCCGATCATCTGCAAGAACGTCCCGCGCCTGGTGCCCGGCTGGACCCAGCCGATCGTCGTCGGCCGTCATGCCTATGGTGACCAGTATCGCGCCACCGACCTGAAGATCCCCGGCAAGGGCCGCCTGACGATCAAGTTCGAAGGTGATGACGGCACCGTCATCGAGCGGGAAGTGTTCAAGTTCCCGGGCGCCGGCGTCGCCATGTCGATGTACAATCTCGACGATTCGATCCGCGACTTCGCCCGCGCCTCGCTGAACTACGGCCTGGCCCGCAAATACCCGGTCTATCTGTCGACCAAGAACACCATCCTGAAAGTCTATGACGGCCGCTTCAAGGACATCTTCCAGGAAGTGTTCGACACCGAGTTCGCTGCCAAGTTCAAGGCTGCCAACATCACCTACGAACATCGCCTGATCGATGACATGGTGGCGGCGGCCCTGAAGTGGTCCGGCGGCTATGTCTGGGCCTGTAAGAACTACGACGGCGACGTCCAGTCCGACACCGTCGCCCAGGGCTATGGCTCGCTCGGCCTGATGACCTCGGTTCTGACCACCCCCGACGGCAAGACCGTCGAGGCGGAAGCCGCCCACGGCACCGTTACCCGCCACTATCGCCAGCATCAGCAGGGCAAGGAAACCTCGACCAATTCCATGGCCTCGATCTTTGCCTGGACCCGTGGCCTGATGCACCGCGCCAAGCTGGACGGCAACGACGCCCTGCTGAAGTTTGCCGAGACCCTGGAAAAAGTCTGCGTCGACACGGTCGAATCAGGCTTCATGACCAAGGATCTGGCGATCCTGGTCAGCGCCGACCAGAAGTGGCTGTCGACGACCGGCTTCCTCGACAAGATCGACGAAAACCTCAAGAAGGCCATGGCTTAAGGGCTAGCAAGCTCCGGGCAATGCTACAGAAACGGGCGCGGTTACCGCGCCCGTTTTCATTTGTCGTGGGATAGAGCTAACGACGCCATTGTCCAGGCTAGGCCGTTTCGCTATAAGCCGCTCCGATCCAATCGGAGACAGTGTGATACGCATGGCTTCAGCGGACATCATTGACGGGGACTATCGCCCGAGTGACGAAGAGGCGTTCATGAATGAGCGCCAGCGCGAGTACTTTCGTCGCAAACTCATCAACTGGAAAGACGACATTCTGAAGGAGGCCCGCGAGACGCTGGCCACCCTGCAGACTGAAAGCGAAAACCACCCTGACATCGCTGACCGGGCCTCGTCGGAGACGGACCGGGCCATCGAGCTGCGGGCGCGGGATCGCCAGCGCAAGCTGATCGCCAAGATCGACGCCGCCATCGCCCGCATCGATGAAGGCACCTACGGCTATTGCGAGGAGACCGGCGAGCCGATTTCCTTGAAGCGGCTCGACGCACGACCGATCGCAACCCTGTCGATCGAGGCGCAGGAACGCCACGAGAAGCGCGAAAAAGTCTATCGCGACGACTAGAGCAAATCGCATTTCGACAGAAACGCGATTTGCCGAGAACCTTTGTTTTGACGCGTCTTCATGGCGCTCGGCGATTCCACCGCGCTGTGAAACGCTCTGAAGCTGGTCCCCGACAAGACCTCAGAATTGAAAAAGGCCCGTCATCCGGGCCTTTTTTGTTGTTCGCAGCCTATTTGATCGAAACAGGATGAGCTCTGGCGATCAGCTCTTGTCGGTCGGGCGACCAAGCAGTTTCGCCATTTCCTCTTCCAGCGCGTCGAGCGGATCGAGTTCCTTGGGGGCCGCCTGGACCGGCTTCACTTCCGGCTTTGGTTCCGGCTGTGGCGGCGGAGCCGGCGGCAATTCGATCTTGGGCTCGACCTTGATAGGCGCCAGTGCAGCAGGCGATGGCGGCGGGACAGGCGGCGTAGAGGCTGGCTTAGGCGCGGCCGGATCGACACGCGGCGGCAGAGTCGGCCCAGCGCGCGACACGGAGGGTGTCAGCGGGCGCGGCGTCAAAGGACGCGGCTGCGGCGGCGGTGGCGGCACGAAGGGACCCGCCGGACGAGCGGCCGGCGGCGGCGCGACAGCCGGCGCCGGAGAGGCCTTGGGAACCGCGACCTGCGGCGTCACCACAGGCGCGGCTGGCGCGGGAGCGGTTGCAGGAGGCTGCGGCGGGATCGGCCTAGGCGCAGGAGCCACGGGGATAGGGGCGACAGGGATGGGAGCCACAGGAACCGGCGCTGGCGCCACGGGCATCGGAGCTGCAGGGGCCGGCGCGGCTGGCGCGACCGCGATCACCGGCGGTGTCATGGCCATCGCGGGCGGCTCTACCGTCGCGTCCGCAGCAGCAAAATCCTTCGGCTGACGCAGATCCACGGAAACCGGCACACGGGAAATGGTCGATTCGATCAAAATGTCGTTAGGACCGCCGATCATCACCAGATGCTCGACATTGTCGCGACGGATCAGCACGAGCTGGCGCTGGCGATCCAGATCATAGGCATCCACGACGCCCAGACGCGGCTGGCGCGCCCGCCCGCCCGCGGCGCCGCGAATGCGGCGTCCGATGATCGCACGATACAGGGCCACAGCGATCAGCAGCACTAAAAGTGCAGCGGCAAGCCCCAATACGATTTGCAGCAAGGGCTTTCCGTCGCCCAGAATGGTGGTCAGATACTGCATCGCCGCCTACACTCCGCCTCGCCCCAAAGCAAACTCATCAAGCAAAACAATATGCAACACTATCTGCCAATACTTTAGCACGCCTTACAACGCGATATTTCGCGACGTTAAGAAATGGTTAACCACGATGGCCCTTGCCTGGAGCCAATCGGATTTCGATCGAAAGACGATTTACCCCCGGATCCTCGTTTTGGCGCGTCTTTCATGCGTTTGACGAAGCCAACCTGCCAAACGCACGCCCGAAACATAAGACCGTAGCCCATCGGCGGAAACAACGACCTGATGATTTCATTCGTTTTTCGTGCAATTAACTTGAATTCGCACTATTCCGGCCTGATTCTCCGCTTGTCATCCCGGCGAACGGGCTGCGCCAGATCGAGCCTCCATGACCCAGGTTAGCCAGGGATCTTCTCCAAGCTCCCCGCCAAATTCGCCGCCAGGTTCTTCGCCGAACGCCGCGCCAAGTTCGGCGCCGAGCGTCGTCGACCGGACCGAGCGCACCGGCAGTCCCGGCATGGTTCTCGTCCTGGCCCTGGTCCTGGTGGGCACTGCCGCCTCCTTCTCCTTCCTCAATCCTGAGGATGCCGGCCGGCTCACCCTCGGCCTGCTCGCCCTTTTGGCGATCATCGGTGTCATCGGCCTGTTCGCCTATGCGGTCGGCTTCCTGCAATTGTCGGGACAGGCGGCCAAGAACGACATCACCAAACTGATTTCAGACACCGGCGTCGAAGGCATGCTGGTGACCCAGGGCGACACCCGCGTCCTCTATGCCAACGAAGCCTATATGGCGCTGGCTGGCGCCAACGACCTGGCTGATCTGCGCACGGTCGAGCGTCTGTTTTCTGGCACGCCGGAAGTGTCAGAGGCTATCTATCGACTTGCTCAGGCAGCGCGCGACGGCAAGCGCGGTTCAGAAGAACTACGCTTGAGCCCGCCGCTGGCTGGCGAAGGTGCCGTTGGCTGGTATCGCATTCGCGTTCGGCCGCTCGAGCGTTTCGGCCAGAAGCGCGCCACGTTGTGGACTGTCGCCGACGTCACCCGCGAACGCGCCCGCCACGAAAACGTCTTCCAGGAACTGCAGCACGCCATCGATTTCCTCGATCATGCGCCAGCGGGCTTCTTCTCTTGCGGCTCCGACGGCAAGATCACCTATATGAACGCCACGCTCGCCGGCTGGCTCGATTACGATCTCGCGCAATATGGCTCCGGCGGTCTGCGCCTGGCCGATATCGTCGCTGGCGACGGCGCCCACCTGATCGGCACCGTGGCCGGACGCGCCAGTGAAGTGCGCACCGAAACCTTCGATGTCGACTTCAAGCGCCGAAACGGCCAGAGCCTGCCGGTGCGCGTCATCCATCGCGTCGCCTTCGCTCAGGACCGCGCGCAAGGCCCGTCGCGTACCCTGGTGATCAACCGCGCCGCTGGTGAAGAGCCGGCAGAGAATCTGCGCGCGGCGGAAGTGCGCTTCGCCCGCTTCTTCAACCAGACGCCGATGGCCATCGCCACCGTCGATCGCAATGGCGGCATTCTCAGCGCCAATGCTGGCTTCGCCCGCCTGATGCCGCTGGCGGTGTCGGGCGCTGCTGAAAACGGCCGCTCCATCTTCAGCGGCATTATCGATCGCGACCGCGACACCTTGCGCAAGGTGATCGCCGATGCCCTCGCCCATCGCACCGACACGGAGCCCGTTGACGTCGGGCTTGGCGGCGAGACGCCGCGCTCGGCCCGTTTCTTCGTCACCCCCGGCGAGGATGCCAACGAAGAGGCGAGCGCGCTTGTCTTCGCCCTCGATACGACCGAACAGAAGACCCTGCAGGAAAGCTTCGCCCAGGCGCAGAAGATGCAGGCGATCGGCCAGTTGGCTGGCGGCATCGCCCATGACTTCAACAACGTGCTGACAGCAATCATCGGCTTTTCCGATCTGCTGCTCGCCCGCCACCGGCCGACCGATCCGTCCTTCCAGGACATCATGCAGATCAAGCAGAACGCCAATCGCGCTGCGGGTCTCGTGCGCCAGCTCTTGGCCTTCTCACGCCGCCAGACCCTGCGCCCGCAGGTGTTGCAGCTCAACGACGCGCTATCCGATCTGCAAATCTTGCTGCGCCGCCTCGTCGGCGAGAAGGTCGAGATCGACGTGCGCCACGGCCGAGACCTGTGGTTCGTCAAGGCCGACATCAACCAGTTCGAACAAGTGCTGGTCAATCTCGTCGTCAATGCGCGCGATGCCATGCCTGACGGCGGCAAGATCATGCTGGCGACCAAGAATGTCACCGCCGCCGAAGCCGCCCATGTCACCGAGCCCGGCTTCGTGCCCGCCGATTATGTGGTGGTGGAGGTGCAGGACACGGGCGCTGGCATCCCGCCCGAGGTGAAGGAGAAGATGTTCGAACCCTTCTTCACCACCAAGGAAGTCGGCAAGGGCACCGGCCTTGGCCTGTCGACAGTCTATGGCATCGTCAAGCAGACCGGCGGTTTCATCTTCTGTGATTCCGAACCGGGCAAGGGCGCGCTGTTCCGCATCTATCTGCCGCGTCATATCCCGACGGTCGAAGAAGAAAACGCCCGTCGCGAAGACGCCAAGCCGATCAGCCCCGCCGCCGACGCCACCGGCCACGGCACCATTCTCCTGGTCGAGGACGAGGAAGCGGTGCGCGCCTTCGCCTCCCGCGCGCTCGCCTCGCGCGGCTATACGGTGCATGAGGCCAGCAATGGCGAGGACGCACTCGACATCGTCAGCGAAGTCGGTGGCCAGATCGATCTGATCGTCTCCGACGTGGTGATGCCGATCATGGACGGCCCGACCATGCTGGGTGAACTGCGCAAGCGCGGTGTGACGGCGAAGATCGTCTTCATGTCCGGCCATGCGGAAGATGCCTTCGCCCGCAATCTGCCCGCCGGCGAGGATTTCGGTTTCCTGCCGAAACCCTTCCCGCTGAAACAACTGATCGAGACAGTGAAAGGCGCGATGGGCTAGCACCCGTCCGCTTGCCCTGTCCCTGTCCCTGTCCCTGTCCCTGTCCCTGCCCCTGCCCGCAAGGCTTTATTCACCATGTTGCGGGAAACTCTGGCGGCTTGCGCTTGATGCGCAGTCGCCAGGATTTGCACCTTGCCGCTCTTTTTTCAGGAATTGCCCCGACCCGCCTACCGCAAGCGTCCCCGCAGCGCCTTGCTGGAACGCGCGCTCATCGGTGTCGCCGTCCTGAGCACGGTGGCCGCCCTGCTTTTCCTTCGCCCGCAGTCCACCAGCGTTCCACCGCGGATCACGACGATGAGGCTAGTGCCTCTGCCGCCATCGCCTGTCGCGGCCTCGGCATCCCAATCGGTCCCCGAAGCCGAACGGATACGCCCCACCGCGGCTGACCCGATGCCCGTTGGCGCCGTCAGCTCCCCGCCCCAGCCGCAAGGGACATTCCGCGAGCTTCAGCGCGCCGCGCCGCAAGACTATGTTGGCTTTCGCGAGATCGAGCCCGGTAAATCGCCGGCCCCATAAGACCCGGGCCCCAATCAACGCATTGATCATGACCAGGCGCACAACCGCGCCCGCATCGGCATGCGCCAAAATACATAGGGTCCTATTGACTTAGAATTAGTCTCATGATCACCTGAAAGCATTCCGGCTTTCGAGGTGGCAACATGGCCTTGGCAAAAAACTCAGCAAAGAACTTGGACAGAAGAACCTTCACCGGCGGCCTGCTGCTCGCCAGCTGTCTCGGTGCACGCCCGGCCTTTGCCGCCGACAAGCTGCTGTATTTGTTTCCGACGATCCCGACATTGCCGGCTTTCGCGCCCTTCCAGGTGGCCAAGGCGAAAGGCTTTTTCGCCGCCGAGAATCTCGACGTCACCTTCCAGGCCGCCAAGGGCGGTGTCGATGGTGCCAAGCAGGTGGGGGCCGGCAATGCCGATCTCGCCGGCGGCATCGGCGACACGCCGATCATTCTGCGTCCCAATGGCATTCCCGTGCGCGCCGTGGCTCTGCTGGGCGGACACGCCCTACATCAGCTCATCGTCCGCAAGGACGCGGGCATCCGCTCTTTCGCTGACTTGAAGGGCAAGCAGATCGGCGTCGTCAGCTATCAGGACACCTCGTTTTACAATCTGCTCGGCGTGCTCGCGAGCGTTGGTCTCGACAAGAACTCAGCCAACATCCAAGCCGTTGGTCCGACGGGCATCACCGCCCTGATGGCCAGCGGCAATCTGCAGGCGATCGTCGGTGCGCCCGAATGGGCCGTCACGCTTGAGAACAACGCCGTCGCGATCGAGACCTTCCAGATCGACAGTGCCTTTCCCGCCATGGCCCAGGCGCTTCTGGCCAGCGACGCGACGATCAAGGCGCGGCCTGATCTGGTGCGCCGTTTCGTCAGCGCCGTTCTAAAAGGCGTTGCCGCCGTCGCCGCCAATCCGCAGGAGAGCGCGGCCACCTATCTGAAGGAGATCGACCGGCCCGACAGCGAACTGCCGTCGATCGCCAAGATCCTGACCTTCTACGCTCAGAAGGTCTATCCCGCCGCCAATGGCTTTCCCTTGGGCCAGTTCGATCCGACGCGGGTCGCCAAGGTACAGGACTTTTATCTGGCCAACGGGCTGATCGAGAAAGCCACGCCGGTGGCCGACCTCTTCACCAACCAATTCGTCGGCGGCTGAGACATCATGCTGAAAAACTATTGGTATGTGGCAGCCACCAGCGGCGAGATCGGCGCGCAACCCCTGGCGCGCACGATCCTCGGCGAGAGCGTCGTTCTCTTTCGCACCGTGTCGGGACAGATCGCAGCGCTCGCCGACGTCTGCCCGCATCGGCGCGCGCCACTGTCGATGGGGCATGTCATCGGCGAAACCATCGCCTGTCCCTATCACGGCATCCAATATTCACGCACCGGTGCGTGCGAACGCATTCCCGCCCAAAGCCGCATTCCGCCCTCGTTGAAGGCGCACGCCTATGCGGTGATCGAGCGTTACGGCATGGTCTGGATCTGGCCGGGTGACGGCGAACCAGAAGCGGAACTGCCGGCGCTGCCCTGGCGCGAAGACAAAGCGTGGAACGCCGAACTGACGCAATATCTCCACGTGCGGGCGCCAGCTGAGCTCGTCACCAACAATCTGCTCGATCTCTCCCACGTCGCCTTCGTCCACGCCCGCACCATTGCCTTCGCCCAGGATCGGCTGGCGGAAGATCCGCTTGTCGTCGAAACCTTCGGCGACAAGGTGCGCTGCACGCGCGTGTTCAAGGATGTCGAGCCACCGCCGGCGCATCGCATCTGGCGCGACTTCAAGGGCCTCGTCGATCGCAGTTCGATCTCCGAATGGCAGCGGCCCGGCAATGTCCTCATTCTCGTGCGCAATGAAGATGCCGACGGCGCCCTCGATCTGCGCTTCGATCATTTCATCACGCCTGAAAGCGAGACGAGCCATCACTATTTTGTCGCCATCTCGCGCAACTTTCTCATCGACGACACTGTCCTCACCGGCAAACTCGATGCGGAGAACGCCAAGGTGCATGATGAAGACCGCGAGATGGTCGAGGCGCAGCACAAGACTATTCTCGCCCATCCGCAGATGCGCGACATGAACCTGCGCCAGGATCAGGCCATCGCGCGGGCTCAGGCGATCATGGCTGGCCTACATAAGCTCGATTAATTGCTCGATTGATCGTCCGATGAAGCACGGCGCTTGCGCGCCGGCTTCGCTTTGCCCGCGTCGGCTGGAAGCTGCGCTTCGAGATTGGCGACGATCTGCGCCAGCACGTCGAAACAAATATCGAGATTTTTCTCGGAAACGCCTGTGGCGAGACTGGCATTGTTGGCTTCGAGCCAATCCTTCACCTTCGGATTGAGCCGCTTCGCCCGCACCGTCAGGTGAATGGTCTGCTTGCGGCCGTCGCTCTTGTCCTGCCGGCGCTCAATAAAACCTTCGCTCTCCATGCGCTTGACGATCTCGGCCATCGACCCCTGTTCGACAGCGGCGAGCCGGCTGAGATCCATCTGCGTCAGGCCATCGGTTTCCGACAACCACAGCAGCACCGGCACGAAGGCTGGCTGCATGCCCTTCATGTCGAGCTGCGCCCGCATGACCTTGTGCATGAGCCGTGCGGCCTGATTGACGACGAAGCCGAGCGATCGTGTGCGTGCGTACATATTTCCTTACCCAAGGCAAGACGAACGGAGCCAGACTAAGGGCCAAGATTCAAGGCCACAGGACCGACTACCGGACCTCGAGGCAAGGCGCTAGGCTTGGCCATCACAGGGAGGCGCCTCATGCGTAAATTGTTTCACCGTCCGGCCGCCATGTTCGCGGCCGCTTTGTTTTCGTCGACGTTTCTAACAGTGGCCGCGCCAACGGCCCAAGCGCAAGACAACAGCTTCAAGCCGATCCGCTGGATCGTGCCCTATCCCGCCGGCGGCGGCACCGATGTGGTGGCACGTGCCATCGGCCAGCAGATGTCGACGCTGACAGGCCATCCGGTGGTGATCGAAAACAAGCCCGGCGCCGCCACCGCCATCGGCGCCCAGGATGTCGCCCGCAGCGCGCCCGACGGCGCCACCATCATCAGCGGCGACAACGGCACCTATGTGTTCAACCCGTTCCTGTTCTCGAAACTGTCCTACAAGGTCGACGAGCTGGCGCCCATCGGCCTCTTGGCGCGCTTCCCGCTAGTGCTGGCGGTGTCACCCGACACGCCCTACAAAACCTTTGCCGACCTCGCCGCCGCCGCCAAGGCCAATCCGGAAGCGGTGAAATTCGCCTCGCCCGGCACCGGCAGCCCGCATCACCTGGCCATGGAAATGCTGATGTCGCGCTCCGGCCTCGCCGCCGTGCATGTGCCCTATCGCGGCATGGCGCCGGCCGTGCAGGACGTGCTCAGCGGCCATGTGCCGGTGATGGTGGTCGATACGGTGGCCGGCCAGACGCATTTCGCCGCCGGCAAGCTGCGCCCGCTCGCCGTCTTCTCGGCCAAGCGCCTGGCGAGCCTGCCCGACGTGCCGACCTTCCTGGAACTCGGCCAGTCCGGCGTCGAGCTCTACGCTTGGCAGGGCATCGCCGCCGCCGGCAAAACCCCCAAGCCGATGCTCGACAAGCTCTCCGTCGCGCTCAACGAAGCGCTGAAGAACGCCGCCACCCGCAAGCCGCTCGAAGACATGGGCGTCGAAATTCTGGGCGGCACGCCGGAAGCCATGGCCGACTACATCAAGTCGGAGACGGCGATCTGGGGCAAGCTGATCCAGGAGCGTGGGCTGAAGATCGAGTGAGACGCTCAACATAGAGAGGGCGCTGTTTGACGGACACGCCCTTTCATGTTGCCGACAACATGCCGTGGTCTAACGCTCGTCAACTGATCGCCGGATCGCATGGTCGAGGGGCGGTGCATTCCTGGCGCGGTTCTCTCGGCGGCGGTCGCTTCGTAGCGCCAAAAAGATAGCCGTCCCAAGCATCGCGAATATCAAAAAAGCAAATGCTGTCAGGACAACCTCGAATACGAAACTGAACGGGTGAGCGTCGAATGTCATGCAGGAGTTGTATCTGCTGCAAATGACACCCTCAGCGTATGCGCGGTAGAGCCGAAACAGGCAGGAGCCCAGCACGCCAAATCCAAATGCCAAAGCCAGCGTACCTGCAATTCTGGGATACCGCTCGGAAAGGACTTCGAGGGCCGACTTGGGAGCTGTCCACCCCCATGTCAGAATGACAAATACGGACCCGAGCAGGAGCAATACCCAGGCCCAAGCCGGGAGGAGGTAGAATAAAACGCCGACGATCAGGAGACCGAATAGTAAGACGCGAAACCTGGTCATCGCTCACATCGCTAAATTCCATCGGCTGCAGTGTCGGCTCGCCTCGGTAGGAAATCGAGCGGAACCTCCTAATGCGCCTAAGATGACGTTGCAGCGATCGTAACAAACAACCTATTTTAGCGCGGCCTTAACCATCTCCTGACAGTTCCTGTCAGGAGCCGCTGGCAGGAACAAAAAAAGAACTTGCGAGTGAGAACAAACAGCGTACAGTCTCCTCCACAGACAAAGAAACGCCCGCCGTTGCGCTGTTTGCCGGCATCGTGCCAGAAGGAGCAGACCCTTGAGCCAAGCCAATCTCCGCCTCGTGGAAGGTACCTCCGTGGATAAAACCAAGGCGCTTGACGCCGCCCTCTCCCAGATCGAGCGCGCCTTCGGCAAAGGCTCCATCATGCGGATGGGCAAGAACCAGCAGGCGGTCGAAATCGAGACCGTCCCGACCGGCTCGCTGGGCCTCGACGTGGCGCTCGGCGTCGGCGGCCTGCCGCGCGGCCGTATCGTCGAAATCTACGGCCCGGAATCCTCTGGCAAGACCACCCTCACCCTGCATGTCATCGCAGAAGCGCAGAAGCGCGGCGGCGTCTGTGCCTTCGTCGATGCCGAACATGCGCTCGACCCGATCTATGCCCGCAAGCTTGGCGTCCAGCTCGACGACCTCTTGATTTCCCAGCCCGACACCGGCGAACAGGCGCTCGAAATCACCGACACCCTGGTGCGCTCCGGCGCCATCGACGTCCTGGTCATCGATTCGGTGGCGGCTTTGACGCCGCGAGCCGAAATCGAGGGCGAAATGGGCGACGTTCAGCCCGGCCTGCAGGCCCGTCTGATGAGCCAGGCGCTGCGCAAGCTCACCGCCTCGATCTCGCGCTCCAAGACCATGGTCATTTTCATCAACCAGATCCGCATGAAGATCGGTGTGATGTACGGCAGCCCGGAAACCACCACCGGCGGCAATGCGTTGAAATTCTACGCTTCGGTGCGCCTCGATATCCGTCGCATCGGCGCCATCAAGGACCGCGACGAAGTCGTCGGCAACCAGACCCGCGTCAAAGTGGTCAAGAACAAGGTTGCCCCGCCGTTCAAACAGGTCGAATTCGACATCATGTACGGCGAAGGCATTTCCAAGAACGGCGAATTGGTCGACCTCGGCGTCAAAGCCGGCGTGGTCGAGAAGTCCGGCGCCTGGTTCTCCTATGATTCCCAGCGCCTCGGCCAGGGCCGCGAGAACGCCAAGAATTTCCTCAAAGAAAACCCCGATGTCGCCGCCCGCATCGAGGCCGCCATTCGCGCGAATTCCGGCCTGATCGCCGAGCGCATCCTCGATGCCAGCCCCGAGGAAGAAGAAGACTAGCGCCAAAAGCGCTCGGTCGGGCTGCATCAGCTCTGATTACGGGCGCGGACAGGGTCGCATCGAAAACGTGAAGCTGCCGCCTGCACGTTTTTGCTTCGGTTTTGTGGAAAGGTCCCCTCTACAGGCCAGTCCCTGTCCCACCCGTCTTGCGAAACGGGAGCGTGTCGCCGGTGCGTATGTCCGGTGTTGCTCCCGTTTCGCCCCCTTTTTTCACCTCATTTATCCCTTCTCGGCGCTCTCCCGGCCTGCGTCGCCCGCCGAAACACTGCCTCAGGCACCCTGCCGCGCCCCGCCTCGCGCCGCCCCGCCAGCAGGCCTCCGCCATGCCGGCGCCTGAACCCGCAGCTGGGCAAAAGCCGGACTTTCCATTTCCGTCAAAACCACGCTAGAACGGGCCGCTTCCGGCGGAGCCAAGCTCCGCCGCGCACCCCTGCGACCATCATCAGCGCAAGCCCACCCGGCATGCTGCCTGCTTGGGGCCGCAGCCATTGCAACTACGGTCCGAGGTTCAGTTTTCCAACATGAGCGGCGTCAACGAAATCCGGTCGAGCTTCCTCGACTACTTCGCCAAGAATGGCCACGAAATCGTCCCTTCGTCGTCGTTGGTGCCGCGCAACGACCCGACCTTGATGTTCACCAATGCTGGCATGGTGCAGTTCAAGAACGTCTTCACCGGCGTCGAGAAGCGGCCCTACAACCGCGCCACCAGCAGCCAGAAGGTGGTTCGCGCCGGCGGCAAGCATAACGACCTAGACAATGTCGGCTATACGGCCCGCCACCACACCTTCTTTGAAATGCTCGGCAATTTTTCGTTTGGCGATTATTTCAAGGAACAGGCCATCGAACTGGCCTGGAAACTGATCACGCAGGAATTCGGCCTGGCCAAGGACCGCCTGCTCGTCACCGTCTATCACACCGACGACGAGGCCCACGCGCTGTGGCGCAAGATCGCCGGCTTCTCCGACGACCGCATCATCCGCATCCCCACCAGCGACAATTTCTGGCAGATGGGCGACACCGGCCCCTGCGGCCCCTGTTCGGAAATCTTCTATGACCAGGGCGAGGCCCTGCAAGGCGGACCGCCCGGCTCCCCCGACGAGGACGGCGACCGCTTCCTGGAATTCTGGAACCTGGTCTTCATGCAGTATGACCAGATCGCGCCTGGCGACCGGGTGCCGCTGCCGCGCCCCTCGATCGATACCGGCATGGGCCTCGAGCGCATCGCCGCCATCCTCCAGGGCGTCCATTCCAACTACGACATCGACCTGATGCGGGCGCTGATTCGCGCCTCGGCCGAAGCCACCGGCGTCGACGCCGATGGCCCGCAGAAGGCGAGCCATCGCGTCATCGCCGATCACCTGCGCGCCTCCTCTTTCCTCGTCGCCGATGGCGTGACGCCGTCGAACGAAGGCCGCGGCTATGTGCTGCGCCGAATCATGCGCCGCGCCATGCGCCACGCCCAATTGCTCGGCGCCAAGGAGCCGCTGATGTGGCGCCTCGTGCCCGAACTGGTGCGCGAGATGGGCCGCGCCTATCCGGAACTGGTGCGCGCTGAAACGCTCATCACCGAAACGCTGCGCACCGAGGAAACCCGCTTCCGCACCACTTTGGCGCGCGGCCTCGCCATTCTCGACGACGAGACCAAGACGCTCGTTGCCGGCGCGAGCCTCTCAGGCGAAACCGCCTTCAAGCTCTATGACACTTACGGCTTCCCACTCGATCTGACCCAGGACGCGCTGCGGGCGCGAGGCATTGGCGTTGATCTGCCGGCTTTCGACGCGGCGATGGAACGCCAGCGCGCCGAAGCCCGCAAGGCCTGGACCGGTTCCGGCGAAGCCGCCACCGAAACCATCTGGTTCGCCATCAAGGACCGGGTCGGCGCCACCGAATTCTTGGGCTACGACGCCGAACGCGCGGAAGGCATCATCAAGGCCATCCTCCGCGACGGCCAGGAGACCAATGAGCTGCTGCCGGGCCAGAGCGGCCTCGTGATCGTCAACCAGACGCCATTCTACGGCGAATCCGGTGGCCAGGTCGGCGACACCGGCCTGATGACTGCCGCCGGCATCACAGCCGACGTGAAGAACACCCAGAAGAAACTCGGCGATCTCTTCGTCCACGACGTCGAGGTTCACAAGGATTCGGCGAAACTCGTGCTCGACATGGCTGTCGAACTGACCGTCGATCACAGCCGGCGCACGGCGATCCGCGCCAATCATTCCGCCACCCATCTGCTGCACGAGGCGCTGCGCCAGGTGCTCGGCGATCACATCGCCCAGAAGGGCTCGCTGGTCGAAGACAGCCGGCTGCGTTTCGACTTCTCGCATCCCAAGCCCATCACCGACGCTGAACTGGCCGAAATCGAGGACATCGCCAACAAGGTGGTGTTGCAGAACGAGCCGGTGATCACCCGTGTGCTGGGTGTCGAGGACGCCATCGCGTCTGGCGCCCGCGCGCTGTTTGGCGAAAAATACGGCGACGAAGTGCGTGTCGTCTCCATGGGCACCAATGCTGGCGGCGATAATGCAAGTGGTGACAATAGCCGCCGCGATTACTCGGTGGAACTGTGCGGCGGCACCCACGTGGCGCGCACCGGCGATATCGGCCTGATCACCATCGTCGCCGAAGGCGCGGTGGCAGCTGGCGTCCGCCGCGTCGAAGCCAAGACCGCCGATGGCGCCCGCCGTCACCTCAACGAGGAAGCCCGGCGCTTGCGCGAAGTGGCGCAATTGTTGAAGGCGCCGGCAAGCGATGCCGCCGGCCGTCTGACGAACCTGATCGACGAACGCCGCAAGCTCGAACGTGAACTCGGCGACGCCCGCAAGAAGCTCGCCATGGGTGGCGGTGCTGGCGGCGGCGACACGGCGGTGCGCGACATCGCCGGCGTCAAATTCTTCGGCCGTTCGGTCTCCGGCGTCGAAATGAAGGATCTCAAATCCCTCGCCGACGAAGCCAAGCAGAGCGTCGGTTCTGGCATCGTCGCCATTGTCGGCGTCACCGGCGACGGTAAGGCCGGCGTAGTCGTCGCCGTCTCCCGCGATCTGACCGACAAGTTCAATGCGGTCGATCTCGTCCGCGTTGCCTCCGAGAAGCTCGGCGGCAAGGGCGGCGGTGGCCGCCCCGACATGGCCCAGGCCGGCGGTCCCGACGGGAGCAAGGCCGACGAGGCCGTCGCCGCGATCGCCCAAGCGCTCGGTGGCTAGCGCTTAGTCGATAGCGTTTGGGGAACAGCCTTTAAGACGAGCGCTCGGCGAGCACTTTCGCCGGCGTCTTAAACTATAAATACAAACACAGAATGTGATTATACTTAAATCACATTGTCCTCCGCCAAGGACGGGATTATATATTCAGCAGGTTCTCAACTGCCGCAATGCACGGCGGAGCGTGTCATGCTCGAACAAATCCAATCTTTTGCCGGCGAGCCCCGCCTCGCCGTAGCCCTTGCCGCCGTCCTCATCGGCCTTGCCTTCGGCGCTCTGTCCGAGAGCTCGCAATATTGCCTGCTCGGCGGCCTGAAAGAGGCGCGCAACGAAGGCTCGAACAGCCGGCTGACCGCCTATTTCGCCGGAGTCCTGGCAGCGCTTGCTTTCACGCAAGTCTTGGTTGGCGCCGGTGTGCTCGACCTGTCGCAATCGGTCTATCTGTCCAACACCAATGGTCTCTTTGGCCTCATCGTCGGCGGGCTCATCTTTGGCCTCGGCGCGGCGATGACGCGCGGCTGCGCCGGTCGCCTGACCGTGCTGGCGGCGAGCGGCAATCTGCGCGCCTTCGTCGTCATTCTCGTCGCCGGTGTTGCGGCCTACGCCACCATGCGCGGCATCCTGGCGCCGCTGCGCCTACCTGTCGAAGCCATCGCCCGGCCGGAGGCGCCGGCCGCCGATCTCGCCACCACGGCGGGCTTCGCCGCCCTTGGTCGTTACGTCATCGCCGCCATCGCGCTCGTCGCCGCTTTAACGCTCGCCGCCTTCGCTGGCGCCTGGCGCGGTTTTGCCGCCATCGCCATTGGCGCCACCATTGCGGCAGGCTGGAGCGCTTCGGTGCTTCTCGGCGATGACGGCTTCGACAAGTTGCAGCCGTGGAGCGCCGCTTTCATCGCGCCGCTCGCCAATGGCGTGCAATATCTGATGACCTATACCGGCGCGAAGATCGACTTCGGTGTCGCCTTCCTGGCGGGCGCGCTCGGCGGCGCTTTCCTCTCATCGCTGATCGGCGGACGCTTCCGCCTGCAAGGCTTTGACGGCCCGCGCCAGATGCTGCGCTATCTCGGCGGCGCTATCCTGATGGGCTTTGGCGGCGTCATGGCGCTTGGCTGCACCACCGGCCAGGGCCTCTCCGGCGTCTCAACCCTGTCGCCCGGCTCCTTCCTCGCCATAGCTGCGATTGCAGCCGGCATGTGGATCGGCATTGCGGTTGACAGTCGCGCGGCGGTGAAGGCGCGCAGCGGCGCTGTGAAGTCCGGCGCTATCAGGGCGTAAGATACGCCACAAGAACGTTCCGAAGCCTCAGTGTCATCCCCGACGGCCGCGCAGCAGTCGAGCGGGGATCCAGAGCAAGCGACGGATGCTTGCCTTGATGCATTGAAGATCGCGCTGCGGTACTGTGATTGTACACTCCACCACACGCTCTGGATTCCCGCTCGCGCCTACGGCGCGTCGGGAATGACACCAAGGTTTTCTTCTTGTCCTATCGCACCAATTCCCGCATCGCCTCTTCGAGGCCCTTGATGGTCAGCGGAAACATGCGGCCATCCATCGCCGCCTCGATCAGCTTGATCGACTGCGTATAGCGCCATTGGTTCTGCGGCACCGGGTTGAGCCAGATCGCATGCGGATAGGTGCGCGTCACACGCTCAAGCCAGATGATGCCGGCTTCCGGATTGTTGTGCTCGACCGAGCCGCCCGGCATCGACACTTCATAAGGCGACATCGATGCATCGCCGACGAAGATCACCTTATAGTCGTGGCCATAGGTGTGCAGCACGTCCCAGGTCGGCGTGCGATCGGTGAAGCGGCGCACGTTCTGTTTCCACACGCCCTCATAGAGGCAGTTATGGAAATAGAAATGCTCCATATGCTTGAACTCGGTGCGCGCCGCCGAGAACAATTCCTCGACCTGTTTGATGTGCCAATCCATCGACCCGCCGACGTCGAAGAACAACAGCACCTTCACCGCATTGCGCCGCTCGGGGCGCATCTGCACGTCGAGATAGCCGCGCTGCGCTGTCTCGCGGATCGTCCCATCGAGATCAAGCTCATCGGGTGATCCGGTGCGGGCGAATTTGCGCAGGCGCCGCAGCGCCACCTTGATGTTGCGCGTGCCGAGCTCGATGTCGCCATCGAGATCCTTGAACTCGCGCTTGTCCCACACTTTGGCGGCGCGGAAATTGCGATTGCTATCCTGGCCGATGCGCACGCCTTCGGGATTATAGCCGAAGGCGCCATAGGGCGAGGTGCCGGCGGTGCCGATCCATTTGTTGCCGCCCTGGTGCCGGCCCTTCTGTTCGCGCAGCCGCTCACGCAGGGTCTCCATGAGCTTTTCCCAGCCCATGGCTTCGATCTGCCGCTTCTCCTCGTCGGTGAGATACTTCTCGGCCAGCTTGCGCAGCCACTCCTCCGGGATCTCGGCTTTTTCCATGGCCTCGAGCAGGTTTTCCAGCCCTTTGAAGACCGTGCCGAACACCCGGTCGAAGCGATCGAGATTGCGCTCGTCCTTCACCAGAATGGTGCGCGCCAGATAGTAGAATTCATCGACCGACTTGTCGGCCAAATCCTTATCGAGCGCTTCCATCAGCACGAGATATTCGCGCAGGGTGACGGGCACCTGCGCATCCTTGAGCGCCGTGAAGAAGGTCAGAAACATGGCCCGATCCTAACCCTGGGCGCCCAGGCTGTCCAACCGCCCTAAAGCCCCTTCAACCTCGGGAACAAAGCTTCCGCCGTGCCACGCTCGATCAGCGCACGGGTGGCCGCATCGAACTTGCCATAGGCGTCGAAGCCCTTTGTTTCGGCGATGGCGATATCCTCCGACACATAGGGATAGTCCGTCCCGAACAGAATCTGCGACGGCGGCACGAAAGCTGTCAGCGCATCGAGCGGCGCGGCATGGCCGCTGAGCGCCGTATCGTAATAGAACTTCGCAATGTAATGCAGCGCCCCGTGCGGATACTGCTCCCGCTGCTTGGTCTTCTTGTCGAACAGCGAGATGCGATGCGCCAGCATCGGCAGCGTGCCACCGGCATGGGAGAGGATGAATTTGATATCCGGCAGTTTTTCGGTGACGCCGTTGAAGATCAGATTGGTCGCAACCCGCGTCGTCTCGAACGGATAGTCGATCAGCATGCGCGGAATGTCCCAGCCCAGCGCCTCCGTGCCGGGCGGATAGCACGGATGAATGAACACCACCGCCTTGCGACGATTCAACTCTTCATAGACCGGCCAGAAATCCGGATGGCCGATGTAGCGCTGATCGACACTGGTGAGCAGGCAAATGCCATCGAGCTTCAAGTCGTCATAGACACGGGCGATCTCGGCCAGGGCCCCGTCCACATCGGGCAAAGGCAGAAAGGCGAAGGCGCCGAACCGGCGCGGATGGCGTGCCACCAGTTCCGCGAGCCAATCGTTGAACTGGCGCGCCAACCCGCGCGTCTGAGCCACATCACCGAAGAATATCCCCGGCGAGGTGAAGGAGAGAATGCTGGTGGCGGTGCCCGTTTCATCCATCAGGGCGAGAGACTTCTCCGCCGTCCATTCCGGGAACGCCTGATAGGCGCTGCCCATGATCCCCGCCTGCCGCTGCACGTCCTTGTAGAAATCCGGCAGGACATGATGATGAACGTCGATACGGCGGGTCTGCGCCATCGTGTTTCCTCCAAATGGTTTTCAGATGTTTTTATAGCCTCGACACAGGCCATACATCACTGGACCGGCGGGTGAAACCGCCCCTGGGCGAATTTAAGAAAGCGCTCGCCATCGCGCCGGCCCCGCACTAGGTTCTAGGAGATCGCGGCCGCAAGACGACCGGCGACACTGAGGAGGTAAGCTATGGATCTGGGCGCACTTCTGATTACTCTCATCATCGGCGCAGTCGCGGGCTGGTTAGCCGGCCTCATCGTCCGCGGCGGCGGGTTTGGCCTCATAGGCAACATTGTTTTAGGTATTATCGGCGCCTTCGTCGCCAGCTGGCTGCTACCCCAGATCGGCATTTTCATTGGTGGCGGCATGGTCGGTTCGATCATTAACGCCACCATAGGCGCTGTCATAATCTTGCTGATTGTTATGCTGATAAAGCGAGCTTAGAGCATTTCCAAACGCGATAAATAGGGGCGCGGAATATCGGCTCGCGTGAACAGTATGCGAGCCAGTCAAATGCCAGCGCCGAAACGGCTCTGGAACAGAAAGGGTGAGCGGCGCGATGCGCTTTGAAGGAACCGACAACTACATCGCAACCGACGATCTGAAGGTGGCCGTCAACGCGGCCATCGTTCTTGAACGTCCTTTGCTGGTCAAAGGCGAGCCGGGCACGGGCAAGACCGTGCTGGCCGAAGAAATCGCCCAGGCCGCGAACGCGCCGCTCATCACCTGGCACATCAAATCGACCACCAAGGCTCAGCAAGGCCTCTATGAATATGACGCGGTATCCCGCCTGCGCGACAGCCAGCTCGGCGATCCGAAAGTCTCCGACATCAGCAATTACATCCGCCGCGGCAAGCTCTGGGAGGCCTTCGTCAGCGACCAGCGCCCGGTGCTGCTGATCGACGAGATCGACAAGGCCGACATCGAATTTCCCAACGATCTCCTGCTCGAACTCGATCGCATGGAATTCCATGTCTACGAGACCGGCGAGACCGTGCGTGCCGCCAAGCGGCCGATCGTCGTGATCACCTCCAACAACGAGAAGGAACTGCCGGACGCGTTTCTGCGCCGCTGCTTCTTCCACTACATCCGCTTCCCCGATCAGGAGACCATGCAGCGCATCGTCGACGTGCATTTCCCCGGCATCAAGAAGCGGCTGGTCGAGGAAGCGCTGCGGATATTCTTCGAGGTCCGCGACGTGCCCGGCCTGAAGAAGAAGCCATCGACATCTGAACTGCTCGACTGGCTGAAACTGCTGCTCAACGAAGATGTCACCGTCGAAACCCTGCGCGAGCGGGATACCAAGAAGGCGATCCCGCCCCTGCATGGCGCGCTGATCAAGAACGAGCAGGACGTGCATCTGTTCGAACGCCTCGTCTTCCTCAATCGGCGCGAGCGGTAACGGCGGCGATGCTTCAGCTCATTCTCCTGCGACACGCCAAGACAGAGCGGTCCTCGCCGAACGGCGACCATGGCCGCAAGCTCACCAACCGCGGCGAGCGCGACGCTGCCCTCATCGGCAAGCATTTGCGCGAGCGCGGCCTCGTCCCGGACCTGGCCCTGGTCTCGGATTCCGAACGCACCCGCCAGACTTTCGACATCGTTACCGCCCAGTTTGATCGGCCCGTGGAACAGCACCTCGATCCCGAACTCTATCTGGCCGACAGCGCCACACTGTTGAAGGCCGTCATGCAAACGCCGCCTCCGGCCGAGCGCATCATGGTCATCGCCCACAATCCGGGCATGGCGGAACTGGCGCATTCGCTGGCCACGCTGGGCGGCGTCGCTGACGTCATCGATCATTTCCCGACGGCGGCGCTAGCCGTATTCGCATTCGATGCCAGCGAATGGATCGAACTCAACGCGGCGAAAGCACATTTGGCTTATTTCACCACCCCGAAGCTCTTGCGCCCTGACGCCGACGACACAGACGATTGAACGGATCAGCACATGTTGGCCGAGATTTTTGCTTTACTGCTCAATATCGGCTCCGCTCCCCAGCTGGCGTTGACGCCGGCGCTGTATCTGCCAGCCAATCGCGCTGTCTCCAATTGGCGCGTGCAGGCGGCGCTGCATCTCGACACGGATCTCAACCGTCGCGCGCAAATGCTGTTCGCGCCGGAGCCCGCCACTCTGCCGCGCTGCATCCGCCTCAACAATTACTGGTGCGTGAAAAGCGCCCGCTGGAGCGGCGAGATCGCCACCGACAACGCCGGGCATGTCGCCTTTTCCTCGGCTGACGAAGGCGCTGCCGTCGCGGCGCAATTGCTGCGCCGCTATTACCTCGACTTCAATCGCAAGAGCGCGCTCGCCATCATCTCGCGCTGGGCGCCGGCCGAATGCGGCGGCCCGGTGGTGGCCAGTGCCGGCGGTCGCGGCAAAAGCAGCGGCAAACGCCAGAGCGCCAATTTGAACGGCCTCACCACCCGCGGCCTCGGCAATACGCTGCGAGCGCGTTGGCTGGCCTCGCACCGTCGGGGCGGCGTCACGCGCGGACGCGCCGTCGCCGTCACCCGCTCCCGCGTGCCTGATCGCCGCGTGGCCATGGTCCGCGCGCCCTCCATCGCCGTTGGCATGGGCGAGCGCACGCCGACGCCCGTCTCCCTGGCCCCGGTGCGCATCGCCTCGCTGGGCCTGCCCGCGCTTGGCCCTTTGCCGGGACCGGCCATCCCGCCGATGGCCTGCACCGGCGAATCCGTCCGCATCCGCAACTACGCCGCCAAGATGAGCGAGGGCATCGCCGCCAGCCCAACCGACGATCTCAAACTGTTCGACGCGGATGGCCGCGCCACTCCCAATTTCTTCCGCGCCCTGGTCAATATGGCCTCGGTCGAAATCGGCCCCTATCGCGCCGAAATCGCCCTGGTGCGCCGCGCTGTCGACAGCTTGCCGGCCCGATTACCGGCCGAATAACGCCTTTTCGGGCGAGCGGCAGACGAATGGAATGTCGATTCGCGTGAAAATTGGGATTTCGGCGCCGCTGCGCTTACATAGAACCGACTTAGGAACCGACAACCCGCCGGAAAGCCCCGCTTGAGCCGTTTCTCCGATCTCGCCAATGAAGCCCGGATCGCCGCGCAAAGCGTCGCCGACTATGTCACCGGCACGGGTCTGCGCCTCGGCGTCACCGGCCTGTCGCGCTCGGGCAAGACCGTGTTCATCACCGCGCTGGTGCATCACCTGCTGCGCCTGTCGGCCGAGACGCGCGCCCAGCGCAGCTTCCCCGTTTTCCGCGTCCACGCTGAAGGACGGCTCACCCGCGCCTTTCTCGACCCGCAGCCCGACGATGCGGTGCCGCGCTTCGCCTATGAGGATCATTTCGCCGATCTGACCGGTGGGGCTGACGGGCCCGATGCGCGCCACTGGCCGCAATCGACCCGGCGTATTTCCGAACTGCGCATCGTCATCGAATTCGAGCGCGCCGCGGGCTGGCGCAAGGGGCCGGCTTCCCTCGCCCTCGACATAGTCGATTATCCCGGCGAGTGGCTGCTCGACCTGCCGCTGCTGACCAAGGATTACGCGCAATGGTCGCGCGAAACGATCGACGCCAGCACAGCCGCGACACGCGCCCATCTCGCCGCCGACTGGCGCGGCTTCCTCGCCACGCTTGATCCCTCAGGCCCAGCGAGCGAAGAGCAGGCGCGCCGCGCCGCCGAACTGTTCACCATCTATCTCAGAGCCTGCCGCGACGATGCGCTGGCGCTCTCGACCCTGCCGCCCGGCCGCTTCCTGCTGCCAGGCGAAATGGAAGGTTCACCAGCGCTGACCTTCGCGCCCATGCCGCTCGGCGATGGATCGGCCATCGTCTCGGGGTCGCTCGCCGCCATGATGGAGCGGCGCTACGAAGCCTATAAATCCCACGTGGTGCGGCCGTTCTTCCGCGATCACTTCGCCCGCCTCGATCGGCAGATCGTGCTGGTCGACACCTTGTCGGCTTTGAATTCCGGCCCCTCGGCGGTGCGCGATCTCGAAACCGCGATGACCGACGTGATGACCGCCTTCCGCGCTGGCCGTTCATCTTTGCTGTCGACCATTTTCCGCCCGCGCATCGATCGCATCCTGTTCGCCGCCACCAAGGCCGACCATCTGCATCACTCCAACCACGACCGGCTCGAAGCCATTCTCAACCTGCTGGTCGAGCGCGCCATCCACCGCGCCGAAGGCGTCGGCGCCGGCGTCGATGTCATCGCGCTGGCCGCCGTGCGCGCGACGCGTGAAGCCTCGGTGCGCCAGAACGGTAGCAGCCTGGAAGCCATCGTCGGCGTGCCCCTGGCCGGCGAGAAGGTCGATGGCGAAATCTTCGACGGCAAGGCCGAGGCCGCGATCTTTCCCGGCGAATTACCGGCCGATCCGAAACGGGTGTTTCGCGGCGACGGCCTGGCCCTGCCGGAAGGCGAAAACGACTGGCGCTTCGTCCGCTTCCGTCCGCCCATTCCCAGTGCACCGATCGATGGCAAGGTGGCGCCCTTGCCGCATATACGCATGGACCGGGCGCTCGAATTCCTGCTCGGCGACCGCCTCCGTTAACCACCGCCGCCCAACGAACGCCCTTGACGGGTACCCCTCAGCTGCTCACCTCTGGCCCCATGAACGAAGAAGCCCCCGCCAAACGCCCCCGCGCTTTCCGCCTCGATGCGGACGGCACGCCTGCGGGCGCGCGCGCCACCGTCGAGGAACAGCCTGACGCCTATGCCCTGGAGACGGAGGTTCCCGAAACCGAGAATGCCGTCGCCGAATACGCGCAAGCGCGCGGCATCATCGCGCGCCGCTTCCTTTCCTGGGGCAGCGTGCTGGCCTCAGCCATCGGCGGCCTCGTCACCCTGGCCCTTGGCCTCTGGTTCAACCGGCTGATCGACGATCTGTTCACCCGCTCGCTGACTTTGGGCTGGGTGGGTGTGGCCTTGCTGGCGCTGGCGCTTCTGGCGCTTGCCGTGCTGCTTGGCCGCGAGATCGCCGGCGTGTTGCGCCAACGCCATATCGCCAAGCTGCATGCGGCGCTCACCGAAGCGCGCGCCAAGGACGATCGCGACGCGGCTCGCTCGCTCGTCACCGATCTCGCCTCGCTCTATGCGAAACGCCCCGAGACCGCTCATGCCCGCGCCCTGGTGTTGCGCACGGCGCGCGAGATTGTCGATGGCCGCGATCTCATCGACATCACCGAGCGCAGCCTGATCCATCCCCTCGACGAACTGGTGCAGCGCGAGATCGCCAATGCGGCCAAGCGCGTCTCCGTCGTCACCGCCATTTCGCCGCGCGCGTTGATCGATGTGCTGTTCGTCGCCGCGCAAGCGGTCCGCCTCGTGCGCCGCACGGCGGAAATCTATGGCGGCCGCCCGGGCCTGCTCGGCTTTCTGCGCATCGCCAAATCGGTCGGCTCGCATCTCGCGGTCACCGGCGGCATGGCGGTGGGCGATTCCCTGGTGCAGCAATTGCTCGGCCACGGCATCGCCGCGAAACTGTCGGCGCGACTGGGCGAAGGCGTGTTGAACGGCCTGCTGACGGCGCGCGTCGGCCTCTCCGCCATGGCCGTGTGCCGGCCCATGCCCTTCTCGGTCGAGACCCCGCCAGGTGTCAGCGACGTCGCGCCCTTCCTGTTCAGCGGGAAGAAGGACTAGCGCGCGCTGTCCGCTTGGCCATCACCGCCGGCTTGCGCAGAATGCGCAACAACGCCAGCAGCACGCCGGCCCCAAACACATACCAGGCCGGCCTGATCTCATAGGTGAAATCGATATTGGCCTCGAGCAGGCGATGCACATCGACGCCAGTTGAAAAGGCGTAATAGCCTGCTTCGATCAAAGCCGTGGCAAGGCCGCCGATCGCCGCCAGCACCAGAAGGCTGAGCGGCGTGAAATCCGCCTCGCGCTTGCGCAGGAAGCGAAAGCCAGCGCTCAGCGCCAAGAGCCCCGCCATCAATGCTGGCTCGAACGCATTGAGCCGCACCAGCATGAAGTAATGCACGAGGCTGGCAATCGCCGCTGGATAGACCCACCAATGCAGATTGTTCCACCCGACCGAGCCAAGCTTGCGCACGCCCCAATCGTTCGAGGTGATGCCGAGCCCGACCATGATCAATGTCGCGGCGAGGCCGACCGAGAGATAGGTGCGCAACACCATTTCGGTGACGATCGGTCCCCAATCGAAATCCTGTTGCCAGAACCAGAACACGAGATGGACCAGCGTATAGGTGAGCGCGGTGACGCCGAGCATGCGCCGCACCGCATAGATCTTGTTCCAATGCGCCGTCCACCGCAGCGGCGTTACAGCCAAGGTGACAACAAGAAAACGCATCGCCCAGTCGCCCGTCTGGCGCAGGACATCGGTGACGGGCTTGGGCGATAGCCAGCCGGCCTGCCATTGGATCAGGATCCACAGAGCCGGCGCAATGCACAATAGAAAGGCAATGAGTTTTAAGGGCGGCACCCGACCATTGCGGTCGGTAAAGGGCAACCAGGATGGAACGACGATAGACATGGCGTTAGTTTAATGAGCGACCAGGCGATTGCCATGAAATTTCCCATCACGCGGCCTCACAATTGCCGTGAGCCCGGGCGAAAGCATGCCAATCGAAATTGTGGATTTCACCAACCGGCGCAGGAAGCGTTAATCCTCCTGCCCTATCATGGTCCTGTTCACCTCGCAGACGATTGAGCCGTCACCCATGCCCGCTGTCCCCAGGCCTCTAAAAAATTGGCCTCCCGAGAGCCGCCGGCCGGGCGATGCCGCCACCATCGCGACGCTGCGGGCCGAACTGGAAGCCCAGGCCCAGTTCATTCGCGAACAATCGGCGGCGCTCGCCCACAGCCGCAAAATCTTCGATCGCGCCTCGGCCACGGCACGGATCGGCGTGTGGGAATGCGAGCTCGCCGACGAAGGCTTGACCTGGACCGATCAGGTCTATGACCTGTTCGAACTTCCCCGTGGCGCCCCGCTCGACCGCCAGAACCTGCTGACGTTTTACACCCCCGAGTCCCTGCACCAGTTGCACGAGCGACGCAGCCGCGCCATCGCTGAGCGCGGCGGGTTCCATCTCGACGCCGAGATCATCACCGCCAAGGGCCGTCACCGCTGGATCAGGATCACCGCCACGGTCGAGTGCGAGAATGGCCTGCCGGTGCGCATCTTCGGCATGAAGCAAGATGTCACGGAAGAGAAGCTCCTCTCCGACCGCATGCGCTATCTCGCCGAATTCGACATCATGACCGGGCTCGCCAACCGCGGCTCGTTTCAGATGCGGCTTGATGCCCTGGCCGAAGGAGCGGAGGCGCCGTTCGGCGCGCTGCTGCTGGTTGATCTCGACGGCTTCAAACAGATCAACGATCTTTTCGGCCACGCGCTCGGCGACGAATGCCTCAAAGAAGCCGCCATACGCCTGAAAAGCATCTGCGGTGAGGGCGATTTCGTGGCGCGCATCGGCGGTGACGAATTCGCCGTGCTGTTGAGCGCCACCTGCGCGCAAACCGACATCGACACAACGGCGGAACGGATCGTCGAAGCCATCAGCCAACCGATCAGATACGCCGACCGCTCGTTTCAAATCGGCGCCTCGGTGGGAGTCGCTTGTGTCGGCACCCGCCAAGCCAGCGAGCTTTTCACCCAGGCCGATGCCGCCCTTTATGCCGCGAAAGCCTCTGGCCGCAACACCTACCGCCTGTTCAGTCCGGCCTTGCTGAGCACCGTGCCCGCGCGCCCAGCCCCGCCAGCCGACGTCGCCAGCTTGGATCGCCGCCGGTTCCGCAGCGCCCGGGTATCCTAGGGCGAAATCGCGACGTGGTAGTTTCAGCCAGCCGGTGATTCGCTAGGCGTGCCGGCCCCAAGCCACGGATCAATTGCCACGGATCACTTGCCACCGATCAATGGCCACCCATCAATGGACTGCCGGTGCCCGAGACCTCGCTCTATCTGCCTGTGAAGCATTTTCTCGAAGACCTGGGCTTCACGGTCAAAGGTGAGATCGGCAATTGCGATCTGGTGGCGCTGAAGGACGGCGAGCCGCCCATCGTCGTCATTGGCGAACTGAAACTGTCGTTCAATCTCGAACTGGTGCTGCAAGCGGTCGACCGCGCCGCGGCCGCCGACGAGGTCTGGCTGGTGGCGCGTACATCCCTGCGTGGCAACGGCCGGGAAAGCGACGCACGTTTCCGCAATCTCTGTCGCCGCCTCGGCTTTGGCATGCTTGGCGTCTCGCAGGCCGGCGATGTCAGTGTCCTCGTCAGCCCCGTAGCACCCATGCCGCGCAAGGATACCCGCAAGCGCGCCCGGCTGGTCGAGGAACATCGCCGCCGCCAGGGCGATCCCGCCGTCGGCGGCAGCACCCGCGCACCGGTGATGACCGCCTATCGGCAGGAAGCTTTGATCTGCGCCGCGGCCCTGGTCCCCGGTCCCCTGCGGCCGCGCGATCTGCGCCCCAACGCGCCCAAAGCCGCACAGATCCTGCGCGACAATTACTACGGCTGGTTCGCGCGCACTGAGCGCGGCATTTATGCCCTGACAGAAATCGGCCATGCGGCCCTGCAGCGCTGGCCGCAAGAAAGACAGAAAGAAAGGCAGCAAGAAAGTTTGAAAGAAAAACACGAAGAAAGACCGCAAGCCGCAGGCCAAAACGGCCGCTGACGAGTTGTCAGGCCACGCCCCATCGGCTAAAGCTCCCGCTCTTTCATTTCCGCGCATTTTCCGCACGCGAACGCGATCCGCTTCGCTTAAAAAATGCGCCTGGCGCCGCCCGCATCAACGAGGCGAGCCGTCAACTCCATTCGGGTGATCATGCAGACGAAAATGGCGCAACCGCGCTATTGCGGTATCGATTTCGGCACGTCGAATTCCACTGTTGCCGTGCCCCACGGCAACGACATCAAGCTCGCGCCGGTCGAAGGCGCGCACGAGACCATTCCGAGCGCGATTTTCTTCAGCTTTTCCGAAGGACCGCTGTTTGGCCGCCGCGCCATCCGTGATTACACCGATCACGAACCTGGCCGCCTGATGCGCGCTCTCAAGAGCATCCTCGGTTACGGCCTGTTTCACGAAAAGACACGGCTGCAGAAACAGAACCTCGCCCTGTCCGATGTGCTGGGCCTGTTCATCGGCCATCTCAAGACGCATGGCGAACAGTTCATCGAGCAGGAACTCGACGCTGTGGTGCTTGGCCGCCCCGTGCAGTTCATCGAGGGTGACGCCGACGCCGACCGGCAGGCGCAGGACGACCTTGAGGCGGCGACACGCAAGCGCGGCTTCAAACATATCGGTTTTCAATTCGAGCCGATCGCTGCCGCGCTCGAATATGAAAGCAGCGTAAGCGCCGAGGAGCTGGTGCTGATCGTCGACATCGGCGGCGGCACCGCCGACTTTTCCGTCGTGCGCGTTTCACCAGAGCGGGCCCGGAAAGCCGATCGCAGCGGCGACATTCTCGCCAATCGCGGTATCCGCATTGGCGGCACCGATTTCGATCGCATGTTATCGATGCATTATGTGATGCCGCATTTCGGTCTCGGCTCGCATTATGGCGAGAAGAAGCTTGAAGTGCCGCGCGCGCTGTTCCTCGATCTTTCGACCTGGTCGCGGATCAACTTCCTCTATAACCAGACGACCCTATCGACGGTGCGTTCGCTGCGGCGGGAATCAGAAGAACGGGAAAAGTTCGATCGGCTCCTGCAGATCCTCGAACAGCACGACGGCCATCGTCTGATCGAAACCGTGGAACGAGCGAAGATCGATCTCACCGCCAACGCCAAAACTACGGTCGATCTCCATCGATTCGTGCCCGATCTCCGCATTGCGCTGAGTCGCATGGGCATGGCCAAAGCAGTCGCGCCGGGTGTCACGCGCATTATCGAGGCGATTTCAGCAACCCTCAAAGACGCGGGCCTGAAGCGCGATCAAATCGACACCGTGTTTATGACCGGCGGCAGCTCGCTGATGCCAGCGGTGCAAAAGGAAGTCTCGCAACTGCTGCAGCGCGACGATCTCGCCTCCGGCGACATGTTCGGCGCCGTCGGCCGAGGCCTCGGTCTCGACGCGCGCCGACGCTTCGCTTGATCTGATCTGTTGTCAGCTCACACCCAGCTTCTTCTGCAGACTCGTCGATGACGTCGTGTACTGGAAGGTGAGCTTCTTATCGGGATAGACGTAGCGATGCGCCTTCTGGGCCGCGAGCGCCACTTCGTGAAAGCCCGAGAGAATGAGTTTGAGCTTGCCGGGATAGCTGTTGATGTCGCCAACGGCGAAAATGCCCGGCACATCGGTCTCGAACGTCTCGGTGCCGACCGGGATCAGATTCTCGTTGAGATGAATGCCCCAGTCGGCGATGGGACCAAGTTTCATCGTCAGGCCGAAGAACGGCATCATCACATCGGCGGCGACGTCACTCGTCTGATTGTCGTTGCCGCGCACGGTGGCATGGGTGAGTACGCCGTCCTCGCCCTTCAAGCCCATCACCTGGCCGATCATCAAATCCATCTTGCCGCTGGCGACGAGTTCGCGCATGCCGTTGACCGAATGCGGCGCGGCGCGGAAATCATCGCGCCGATGCAACAAGGTGACGCGCTCGGCGACCGGTTGCAGATTCAAAGTCCAGTCGAGCGCTGAATCGCCGCCACCGACAATCAGGATACGCTTGCCGCGCATCGCTTCCATCTTGCGCACCGCATAATGGATCGACTTGCCTTCATAGGCATCAATGCCGGCGATCGGCGGCTTCTTCGGCTGGAACGAACCGCCACCGGCGGCGATCATGATCACCTTGGCTTCGAACACCTGATCGCCATTGGTGTGAATACGAAACAGCGGCGCCTCGGGCGTGCCAATCGGCTCAACCTGCTCGACCATTTCGTTGAAATGAAACTGCGGCGCGAAGGGCCCGATCTGCTTCATCAGATTGTCGGTGAGACCCTGGCCGGTGATCATCGGAAAGCCAGGAATGTCGTAGATCGGCTTCTCTGGATAAAGCTCGGCGCACTGGCCGCCGGGCTTGGGCAGAATATCGATGAGATGACATTTGATATCGAGAAGGCCCAGTTCGAACACGGCGAACAGGCCAACAGGCCCGGCGCCCACGATCACGACATCGGTCTTGACCACATCCGGCATGGAATTCTCTCTCCCGTATTGGGCCTATCATTCCCAATACCACTCTCGGCGGAGCGACTAGAAGTGTCGCGTCCTATTTTAACGCTCCAAAGCCATCAATTGCGATTTATCACATAGATTGGGTGTTCAATTGGCGCGCGCCGACGCCAACGCACGATCGTCGGCAGCCCTCAGCCTTGCTGATCGGGGGTCGAGACCTTCAGGCCGTCGATTTCGTTGGTCACCTTGATCTGGCAGGACAGGCGCGAACCGGGGCGCACGTCATAGGCGAAATCGAGCATGTCTTCCTCGATCGATCCAGCCTTTGGCAGTTTTTCGATCCAGGCGTCGTCCACATAAACATGGCAGGTGGCGCAGGCGCAGGCGCCGCCGCATTCCGCATCGATCCCGGGCACATTGTTCCGGATGGCGGTTTCCATCACCGTCGAACCGAGATCGGCCTCGACCGTCCGCGCCGTGCCAGCCGCATCGATAAATGTGATTTTCGGCATAATCCTGTGTCCAAACGTAATCCGGACACTGACGCGCCGGCGCGGTTGCAGAGCATTTTCGAGCGAAATGAAGATCCGTTCGCGTCAGGAAAATGTGTTAAAACAACAGATTAGAACCCAAGCCAGGTTCCAGGCTGGGGTTCTAGACAATCCCGGCCGTTTTGGCGAGGCCTGTTTCTATTTTAATGAAAGAGAGAAGGACGCCGAGCTTACGAATCGGCGAGCAGCCGGCGAATCGCCTGCCGAGCGACATCGACGGTCTTGACCAGCGCCTCGCGCACGGCGGTGATCTGCGTCTCGTCCCGCGTCGAAGCCAGAACGTTTTCATAGTGTTGCGCCGCATTGGCGACCTGGGTGGCGCCGATCGCCCGGGCCGACCCTTTCAGCGTATGCGCCAAATCCAGCCGCCAGCGCCGCTCGGCGCCGCCTGTGTCGCTCGCCAACCGGGCAATGATCTGCTCCGCCTGCCGCTCGAACAATTGCAGCAATTCGATCTCCAGATCCCGGTCGCCGAGGGTCTGGCGCGCCAGGTGAACGAGGTCGATCGGCCGCTCTTCGCCCTGTTCGGCGCCGATGTCCGGTTTGCGCAACACTGAAACGTTCATGGCCTTATCCATTTGATTCCCGTCGGCCAAGCTCCGCTGGCGGGAGCCACAGAGCCGGTCTAGCCGGATATATCGGCACCAATCATGGCAAGTGTTGGCCAGGTAAGTAAAAGGCGCGTTAACGCTGTTTACCATTCCGTGACCACACTGGTTTCAATCCGCCTCCCGGCGCGGTAGATTACCAATTGGTTAATGCGTTTGCGTAGAGTTCCGAGGCCCATCGGTGAACCTTGCGCCTGCGCGCGGCTGAAAAAGCCGATGGATGCGAAGCGAGAGGCGATAGAATGGCCACGAAACCACAGGCTCAGGACCCGGCAGCGGCAGCCCTGTCCGCGATCGAACAGGCCCTGAACCTCGGTCTTGAACCGGAACATGCGACCCCCGCACAGGGGACTCCCTCGTCTTCAGGACCGGAAGCGCCCCAGGGCCTCCCGACGATAGGCAATCTCGCGCTCGACCTCTCGCCGCGACTGCCGTCCGTGAGCGACAACGAGCTTTCGCCGAAAGAGGCCACCAAGGCCAAGGAGGCGCCCAAGGTCGAGCCGCCGAAGATGCAGGCCCCCAAAACAGAGGCTCCCAAGGTGGAAGCGCCCCAGGTGGACGCCCCCAAGGCAGAGGCGCCGAAGGTCGCCATATCGGCGCCGCGGCCAACCACACCCGCCAGCGACACCCCAGCCGCGCAACAAACGGCTACTGCCGAACCGAGCCCGGCGCGCGCGCCGGCCAATGACGACCGCCAGTCGGTCGGCCAGATTCTCCAATCCCTGCAGACGCGCCCGAGCCGCACGCCGCTGACTTTGGCCGTTCTGACCTCGCTCGCCTGGCTCGCCGGTACCGCCTCTTATCTCTATACCTTGTCGCGCGCCGGTGAACTCGCGACCCTCTCCTCAGTCCATGCCGCGATGATCGCGCTGGCGACGGTCGGTCCCATCGCCTTCTTCCTCATCGCCAGCGTGCTGGTGCGCCGGGCGCAGGAAATGCGCCTCACCGCCAATGCCATGTCGCAAATGGTGATGCGTCTCGCCCAGCCCGAGACCTTCGCCGCCGAACATGTGGTGACTCTGTCCCAGGCGATTCGCCGCGAAGTCTCGTCGATGGGCGATGGCATCGAGCGCGCGCTGGCGCGTGCCAGCGAACTCGAAACCGTCATGCGCTCCGAGGTTGCCAATCTCGAACGCTCCCATGCCGACAACGAGCGACGTGTCCGCTCGCTGGTCGACGAATTGGCCTCCGAGCGCGAAGCCATCGTCGGCAATGCCGAGCGCGTGCGCTCCGCCATCGAAGGCGCCCACGAAAACCTGGCCCGTGAACTCGAGACCGCCGGCATGAAGATGGCCGAAGCGGTCAGCGATGCCGGCTCGCGCGTCACCAACTCACTCGGCGGCAAGGCCGAAGAGATCAATCTCACCCTGGGCCGCACCGGCGACGACGTCACCCAGAAGCTGACCACTGCCTCCGGCAACATTTCCACCTCCCTGGCAAGCCTCGGCGCCGACATCGTCGAGCGCATCGGCACGCACGGCAATAATATCGTGTCGAGCCTGACGACGACCGGCGACGGCGTCACCAGCCGCCTCAGCGAATCCTCGGAGCGGATCTCCACGTCGCTGGCGACACTCGGCCAGGACATCGTCGAGAGCATCAACAGCCACGGCACCTCCATCGTCACCAATCTCGCCGACACCGGCGAAGGTGTCGCCCGCCGCCTGACCGATTCGTCCGAACAGATTTCGTCGTCCCTGGCGACACTCGGCGAGAATGTTGTCGAGCGCATCAACAGCCACGGCACGTCCATTGTCACCAGCCTCGCCCAGACGGGCGACGGCGTCACCCAGCGCCTCACCGATTCCTCGACACAGATCACCGAGACCATTTCGACCTTGGTGCATTCGGTGATCGACCAGATCGGCACCCATGGCGACAACGTCGTCTCACGCCTGACCGAAACCGGCGATGGCGTCAGCCAGCGCCTGGCCGATTCGTCCGAGCAGGTGACGAGCTCGATCGCCAGCATCGGCGATTCGATCGTCGGCCAGATCAGCGAACATTCCTCCAACATCCTGAGCCACCTGACCGAGACCGGCGACCAGTTCACCCGCCAGCTCAGCGAAACCTCGCAGCAAGTCACCGGCGCGCTGTCGGAACAACTCAACGGCGTCGACCATCGTCTGCGCACCACCGGCGAAGCCCTCGTCTTCGACATTTCGATCCGTGGCAAGGAAGCGGCCGAACGCATCGAGGAAACCGGTGCATCGATCAGCGACAAGATTTCCTCGCGCGGCGATCACCTCATCGCCGCCCTGGAATCCACCGCCAGCCGCATCGACGAAACGGTCAATGTCAACGGCAACACCTTGGAGCGGGCGTTGGCGACCACCGGCGATCGCATGGGCCAGCTCATCAGCGAGCGCACCCAGGCCGCCTATGACCTGTTCCACAACGCCGGCAATGAGATCGCCATCCGCCTCGAACAGCACCAGGCCCTGGTGCGCGACCAGCTCGACGGCCATACCAACGATCTGCATTCCCGCTTCATGAACACGGCCGCCGAATCCATCGCCGCCGTCGGCATGCATGGCGACCGCATCAACGAAGCCCTGGTCGAGCGCCTGCGCGCCTTCGAACATATGGTGCTGACGCACGGCAACAACCTGACGACCCAGATCGCCGATCATTCGGATCGCTTCACCGGCGTCGTCAACGAGAAGCTCCAGGCGGTCGAATCGGCCTTCAGCGGCCATGCCGGCGCCTTCACCGAGCAGCTGTCACAACGCACCCTGCAGACCGCCGAACTGCTCGACGAGAAGGTGCGCGAGTTCGACAGCAGCGCCAACGCCCGCGCCGAACAGCTGGCCCAGGCGATCGAACAGCACATCCGCTCCTTCGGCGATATCGCCCAGGAACGCATCACCGAGCTGTCGACACAGATCGAAGCCAACACCCGCTCGCTCGCCGAGGTCGCCGAAACGCGCACGACCGAAGCGGTGCAGAAGATCGCGCTCGGCACGCGCGCCTTCCAGCAGATCGCCGAGCGCCGCATCGCCGACATCACGACCCAGCTCACCGCCAGCACCCGCGCCCTCGACGAAGTCGCGCAGACGCGCATCGGCGAGATGAAGGAGCAGATGCAGACCGGCACCAACGTTCTCGAACAGGTCGCGCAGAACCATTCGCGCGGCATTCTGGAACGCATCGAGGCCACCGCCCGCAGCCTCGACGATGTCGCCCAGACGCGCATCGGCGAGATGCGCGACCACCTGCTGTCGAGCACCAGCGCCCTCGAACTGGTCGCCCAGAACCATACACGCGACGTCGTGGAACGGCTCGAAGCTTCGACCCGCACCCTCGATGGCGTCTCCCAGGCCCGCCTCGGCGAATTCACCACGCAGCTGCAAACCAGCACCAGCGCCCTGGAGCAGGTTACCCAGAACCAGACGCGCGACATCATCGAACGCATCGAGGCCACGACCCGCACCCTCGACACCGTCGCCCAGGCGCGCATCGGCGAACTGACCTCGCAGCTGCAATCAAGCACCAATGCGCTGGATCAGGTCGCGCAGAACCAGACACGCGACATCATCGAACGTATCGAAGCGACGACCCGCGCCCTCAACGATGTCGCTCAGACCCGCATCGGCGAACTGACCTCGCAGCTGCAGTCGAGCACCAACGCGCTGGACCAGGTGACGCAGAACCAGACGCGCGACATCATCGAGCGCATCGAAGCGACGACCCGCGTTCTCGACGACGTCGCCCAGACGCGCATCGGCGAGATGACCGTGCAGCTGCAATCGAGCACGGCCGCCCTCGAAGAGGTCGCCCAGAGCCGCACCTATCACATCGTCGAGCAGATCGAGGCCGCCACCCGCAGCCTGGAACAGCTCGCCCATGCCCGCACCCAGGATCTGGTCGCCCAGCTGCAAACGGGCACCGATGCGCTTGGCGCCATGGCGCAACTGCGCCTTGCCGAACTGTCGTCGGGCCTCGACGAACGCACCAAGTCGTTCGACGAGCTCGCCGTGCGGCGCACGGCGGAAATCGTCTCCGCCCTCGACCAGCAGATCCGCACCTACGAGGAAAAGACGACGGCCAAGTCGCTGCAGGTCAGCGGCACGCTCGAAGGCATCATCACCAGGATCGACACCAGCCTCGACGCTCGCGCCCGCACCATCAACGAAACGCTGGCCCGCAATGCGCTTGAGGTCGCCCGCGTCGTTTCCGAAGGCGCCAAGGAGATCAACGCCGCGCTCGATCCGCGCGGTGTCGACGAAAGCCTGGCCGCCCGTATTCAAGAGATCAACGAACTGCTCTCCGAACGCGCCAAGGACCTGCACGAGACGCTCTCGGGCCGCAGCGGCGAATTGCACACCCTGTTCGACACCAAGGGACCGATGCTGGTCGAACTGCTGTCCGCCCGTGGCAGCGAGATCGCCCGCCAGGTGTCCATCGCCGGCGAACTCGTCAGCGATACGATCGACCAGCGCGGTGCGGCCGTCATCGATGGCCTCAACGAACGTCAGCTTCAGATCACCGAAGCGATCGACCGTTCGTCGACGAGCCTGCGCTCGGTGATCGAGGCCAGCGCCGGCGGTTCCATCACCGCCCTCGTCAATGCCAGCGACAAGATCAAGAGCGAGATGTCGACGGTGCTCAATGCCCTGTCGAAGGCCAATGGCTCGCTCGACAACATCCTCGGCAATGCCGGCGAAAACCTCAGCACGGTCGAAAGCGCGCTCACCAACCGGGTGCGTGAATTCCAGACCGCGCTGGCGACCATTTCGACCCAGGTGATGACGCTGAACAGCTCGGCCGCCCAGACCATGGAAAGCGCCGATCATCTCGCCACGCGCCTCGACAAACAGAACACCGAGCTGGCAACGAGCGCCACGGAACTGGCGCGCACCCAGTTGCAGCTCGACCAGACGCTCGAGACCCGCCAGAAGGCGCTCGATCATCTGCTGCAGATGGTCCACAGCCGCACCGACGATTTCGATGCGGTTACCCGCTCCTTCACGTCGCTGGTCGAGGAATCCTTCAAGAAGGCCGAGTCCCGCGCCAGGGAGATCGGCGCGCTCCTCAACAACGAGACCCAGGCTGTCACCAATCTCATTGGCCAGCAGTTCGAACAGGTGCGCGACACCACCGGCAAGGAACGCGAACGCACCGCAGCCGCTTTGCGCGCCGCCTACGAACAGGCCAATGCGGAGATGGGCGACATCTTCGGCTCGTCGATCGAACGCTTCAAGGATGCCACGGGCCAGATGCGCAGCATGGCTTCCGAGATCCAGCGCGAGATCAACACGACCCGCGACGAACTCAAGCGCGGTGCGCTCGAACTGCCGCGCGAAGCCGCCGAACAGACCTCGGCCATGCGCCGCGTCATCGCCGAGCAGATCAAGGCACTCAACGAGCTGACCGATATCGTCACCCGTTCGGGCCGCGCTTACGATCTCGCCGAACCGCGCCGCGTCGCCGAACCGACGCGCCCGGCCGAGCCCGCACCGCGCACTGAGCCGCTGCGCATGGAAGCGCCGCGCCAGACGCCGCGTCCGCCGGCGCCCGCGCCTGCCCCCGTCGCCCCGCGCGAGGAACCGGCCCCGCGCCCGCGTCCCCAAGCTGCAGCGCCTGCCGCTCCCGCGCCGACCCCGGTTCCGGCTCCGGCACGCCCCGCAGCGCCGGCTCCCGCAGCCGAGCCGCGCGGCGCCAACACCGGCTGGTTGTCCGATCTTCTCGCCCGCGCTTCGCGCGACGAGACGCCCGCGGCAACCGCACGGCCGGCTGCGCCGCCGCCGGTCCCCGCCCGCGCCCCGCAACGGCCGGCCGATTCGCTCGACGCCATCTCCCATGACGTGGCGCGGATGGTCGACCATGAGGCGGTCGCCACGCTCTGGGATCGTTACTATCGCGGCGATCAGAACATCTTCTCGCGCCGGCTCTACACGGCCGCCGGCCAGCAGACGTTCGACGAGATCCGCCGCCGCTACCGCGACGACCGCGAGTTCCACGAGACGGTCGATCGCTACATGCAGGAGTTCGAACGCCTCCTCACCGAAGTCGGCCGCGACGATCGCGACGGCACGATGACGCGCTCCTACCTCACCTCCGACACGGGCAAGGTCTATACGATGTTCGCCCACGCCTCGGAGCGCTACGAGGCGATCTAACCGCCTCCTATCCCGGACACGCCAAGCGTGATCCGGGAGCCAGGACAAGGGGTATCGGAAGGGCGTTCAGGCACCCGACAAACAAAAGGCGCAGCCCACGGGCTGCGCCTTTTTGTTGTAACGCTGAACGACCAGCCTACATCGCCGACGAGGTCCAGCCGACGATCTCGCGCATCACCTGGCCCAGCGCCACATCGAGCGCCGCCGAGGCACGGGCTCCGTCGGCGGCCGAGCCCGGCGCCTCCGCGTGGAAAATGCGTGCCGCCCGAATCCGGCCCGACTGCTCGCTGACCAGCTTGGCGGAGATTTCCACCACCGCCTGGCTGGTCGACAGATCGATCTCGAAATGGCGGATCTCCGTCACCAGCGTAAAATCAGCGACCAGCTTACCGCCCGAGCGTCCCACCGCCCGCAGCAGACGGCCGTTCTCGAAGGTCTGCACCAGGCGCGACTGCAACAGGCGCGGCAGACGGTCGGTCCATTGCGCCCCCTTGAGGAACGCCACCTGGTCGGCGCCGCGCACCACGATACGCTCGGAATCGAAGGGCGAGATCGCGATTGGCTCGGACACGGCCAGCTGGCCACGCCCTGCCCGGCCCTTGGCGCCCGACGCAGGGTTCAGATCAAACGTATCGGAAGGTGAGCCGCCGCAGGCTGCGACCGCCAGGGCCAGAAGGGAGGCGACGGCAAACCGCCTGGTACGGCGAGACAACCCGCGCACGTTAGCCGAAAACGAACCGTCTGCTCTCGACACACGCGGCTCCCGCGATTCTTCAAAGCTCATACGATCAATCCGGAGTAAGCAATAAACGGGGTCGAAAGCAATATCAGGTCAGCGGCCGCTATATTCGGGAATCGACGGCTTGGGGCCAAAAATCAGCTGCTGCGGGTTGCGCTCGAGGGAGCGCAGCGTCCGGTTCAGCTCATCCAGGGTCTTGCGCCCGTCCGCGGCCAAGGCCTCGTACTGGCGCAGCCCCGAGCCGCTGAAGCGATTGAGATTGGCGGCCAAATCCTTGGTGCGGACATTGAGATTGTCGGCCAGCTTGCGGATCGACCGGGCCGCCTCGCCAATGTCGGTCATCGCGCCCTTGCCCTCGCTGCTGCCAAAGAAGCTATCGAGGCTCGCCAGCACGCTCTCGACCTTGTCCGACGCTTTGTTGAGCTTGCTGGAAATGTCGTCGGCATTGGCGACGATCGATTTCACCCGCTGCGGATCGATAGCTTTGACCCGCTCGTCAATGGACCGGGTCAGCGGCCCAATGGCCGTCCCGACATCGGACATAGCCGACAGGAACTGCTTCACGCCACCGGAATTGTCGGCCAGCGCCTTGGAGAAGGTCTCGACATTGTGCACCGTATTGGCAATGGAGCCGCTGTTTTCCGAAAACAGTTTGTCAGCCTTGTCGAGGATACCGTCGAGACGTCCCGAAAGACGCTGCACGGTTTCGACGATGTTTTGAAAATCAGACCGCTCGGCATGGATGACAGCTGGCGTGTTATCGGAACTCTGCAGCGGCGCCGACCCGGCGGAACCGCCCGTCAGGGCGATCGCGGCCACGCCGGTCAGACCCTGGTACTCCAGCCGCGCCCCGGTATCGACCTTCACCGGCGCACGCGGATTGACGGTGATCCGCGCGATGACCTTGGTCGGATCCTGAGGATCCAGATCGACCCGCATCACTTCGCCGACACGCACGCCATTGAAAAGCACCTGCGAGCCACGCGACAGGCCTGACACCGAAGTCGTGAAACTGACGTCATAGGTGACCCGTCCCTCGGACGTCGCGCCACGCGAGAACCAGAAGACGAACAGAAAGCCCGCAGCGATCACCGCAAGGGTAAACAAGCCGATCAGGGCATAGTTGGCTCTGGTTTCCATCTCACTCCGCTCCGAACCGGCGAGGATATAGGCCCCGATCCCTGTTTCCAACACCTGGCAAGTTCACTGGCAAGTTCATTGGAAGCTTCATACGCCACCATTCATCCGCGTGGCGCGTTTACCGTGGAAATAGGAACGCACCCAAGGCTGTTCAGATTCCAGCATTTCCTGGATAGTTCCTTCCGCCGCGACCTTGCCGCCAGCGAGCGCGGCAATGCGGTCACAAATTGAGTACAGACTGTCAAGATCGTGAGTGACCATGAAAACGGTCAGTCCCAGCGTCTTTTGCAGGGTAGCGATCAAGTCGTCGAAATCGGCGGCGCCGATCGGATCAAGGCCCGAGGTCGGCTCATCAAGAAAGAGCAGTTCCGGATCGAGCGCCAGGGCGCGCGCCAGAGCGACGCGCTTGATCATGCCGCCCGACAGTTCCGACGGCATTTTGTCCGCCGCATCGGTCTTGAGGCCGACCATCTCGATTTTGAGCATGGCCAGCTCGTCCATCAGCTTGTGCGACAGATGCAGATATTCGCGCATCGGCACCTGGATGTTCTGCAAAACCGACAGCCCCGAGAAGAGCGCGCCCTGCTGAAACAACACGCCCCAGCGCCGCTCGATCGCCCGGTGTCCGTCGCGCGTCAGGCTGTCGAGATCCTGGTCGAAGACCTCGATCTTGCCGGCCTGCTTGTGGATCAATCCCAGGATCGTGCGCGTCAGAACCGATTTGCCCGTGCCCGAACCGCCGACGAAGCCGAGCACCTCGCCGCGCTTCACATCAAGATCGAGGCCATTGAGAATGATGCGCTCGCCAAAGCCAACGGTGACGCCGCGGGCGCGTATAGCCAGCGTGCCGGCCTGCCCGTCGGCATCCCCTGTCTTGGCTGACCGGGCGGGAATCTGTTGCGAAGTTTGATCAGCCGCCATCATCGAGACCCAATACCTGCGAACCCTGATATCTGCGAACCCTAATATCTGATCGCCGCGAAAAACATCGCGAACAGACCGTCGACGAAGATCACCATGAAGATCGATTTCACCACAGAACCCGTCACCTGGCGACCAAGCGATTCGGCCGAGCCTTGCACCGCGAAACCTTCGATCACCGCGATCATGCCGATCATCAAGGCCATGAACGGGGCTTTGATGAGGCCGACCAGGAAGGTGTTCATGCCGATCGCCTCGCGCAGGCGCGCGGTGAAAATTTCCGGCGACAGATCGCCATAACCCCAGGCGATCAGCATGCCGCCGAATATGGCGGCGAGATCGGCAAGAAACGTCAGCAGCGGCAGGGCGATGATCAAGGCGATCAGCCGTGGCAGAACCAGCACTTCGATCGGGTCGAGCCCCATCACTTTCAGCGCGTCGATCTCCTCGCGCATCTTCATCGAACCGATTTCGGCGGTGATCGCCGAACCGGTGCGGCCAGCCATCATGATCGAGGTCAGCAAGACCGCCAGTTCGCGCAAGACCAGAACGCCAATCAGATCGACGACGAAGGCCGTCGCGCCAAACTTCGTGAACTGGAAAATGCCCTGCTGCGCGACGATACAGCCGACGAGGAAATTGATCAGCAGGATGATCGGTAGCGCCCGCAGCGCGAAATTTTCCAAGTGATAGACGACGGAGGTCAGGCGCAGCCGGCGCGGATGGGTGATCGCGCGCAGCAGCGCGCTGATCACTTCACCAAGGAAGGCGAACCCGGCATAGAAATCCTTCAGCGCGCCGACGACGCTCTTGCCCACATCGACGAGCAGATCGACGATCGCATGAGTATTGCGGGGCTTGCCTTCGTCGAAGGTGCGGAAATGCGCTTCCTTCAACAAGATTTGCTGTTCGTGCTTGGCGCCGGCGAAGGTCGCTTGCACGCCTTTGGCATCGAACTGCCGGCGGGCTTGATCGATCAGCCACGCGCCGGCCGTATCAAGCCGCTCGACACCGGAAAGATCGATGGTGACGGCCTTGTCACCGGCTGCACTGTGATTGATCTGCGCGACCGCGGCTTCCATCTCGGCGCCATGCGCAACCGTCCAGGGACCGGATAAAACAATCCGCGCGCCATCACGGCTCTCAACCTGAGGCGCCTGGGCGTCCCTATCCGTCGTCGCCGAGGTCATTCACCACATCCTGCCACTATCGATGCACACCGGCATTATTCCATCACCGCGGCTTTGAGAATGCAGACCATTGTGGCGTGGGCAGGTTCTCCCGTTTTGTTGCGGATCGTGTGGGGCCGGTCGCAGCGATAGCGCAGGGTATCGCCGGCTTTGGCCGTCTCGATCACGCCCGCCACTTCCACTTCGAGTTCGCCTTCCAGCACCGAAAGCGATTCGACCGATCCACGCTGATGCGCTTCCGATTCCAAGGTGCCGCCGGGCGCGGCGCGAAAATCGTACCATTGCAGCCATTCGACGGTCTTGATCCAGCCGATGATCGCCAGGCGGCAGCGGCCGTCGTCGGTGACCAGGATCGGCGTATCGCCCTTGGTCGACGTCTCGAGGAACGGTTCGTCCTCGGCCGTCTGCAACACCCGCTCGATCGATACGTCGAGCGCCTGCGACAGCCGCCAGATCGTCGCCAAAGTGGGATTGGTTTCGTTACGCTCGATCTGGCTGATGATCGATTTGGCGACCCCGGATTGCTCCGACAGTTCCGACAGCGAGAGATTATAGGCTTTGCGCAACCGTTGTACGGTCTTGCCCATCTGGCCGGTCAGCGCCTGGGCGCCGGCCTCCATGGTTTTTTGCCGATCTCGTCCTTCGACACCCATATTCGATCCCGCCACCAGACGTCACGTTTGGCATAATATACAAATTTGTTTGAAATACAGAACAAAATCAGCCGGCTTCGACATGAAAATGCGTGTAACAGGCGCTTATGTCGGGCGATTGTCGGGGCCTGTCAGGACAGCGGATGTCTGGCCGTTCTTGCCCATCTGGCGTTCTTGTCGAAGTTCTTGTCGACGTTCTTGCCAGCGTTCCTGCCACAGCACGGCGAGACCGGCGGCGATCACCACCAGCGCGCCGCCCAGTACCACCTCGGACGGCACGTCGCCAAAGAAGAAAAAGCCCATGACGATGGCAAAGAGCAGCGACGCATAGTCGAACACGGCCAGGATCGAGGCATCGGTGTAGCGATAGCCCTGGGTCATGAAGATCTGACCGACGCCGCCGCAGAAACCGATCAGGATCAAGGGGCCCCAGTCCTGGAGAGTCGGCCAGACCCAGGCCTGCGGCTGGATCAGCGTGGCCAGCGGCCAGTTCGAGGGCCAATAGGCGGCCGCGAACAGGATCAAGGCGCCGGCGACCGTGCAGGTCGCCTGGAAATAGAAGGTGATGGCGCCGGTGTCCTCCGACATGGTCAGCCGCCGTGTCTGGATCATCGCGATGGCGACAAGGATAGCGCCAACAAAAGCGATCATCGCGCCGATGGCCCCGCGATCGGACACGACGCCAGAGCCGATAGTCCCGGCCAGATGGTCCGACAGCATCACCAGAACGCCGCAGAAACCGATGAGCACCGCCCCCCAGCGAAACAAGGTGATCCGTTCGCCCAGCAGCAAGCCGGCAAGCACGACGATCATCAGCGGCGCGGCATAGCCGATGGCCGTCGCATCGGCGAGCGGCAGCAGCGCGTAGGAGGCGAACATGCAGAACATGCTGCCGATGCCGGCAACAGATCGCACCAGATGGCCACGGAACCTGGACGTGTAGAGCGCCCGCGGAAAATCGCCGCGCAGCAACAGCCAGATCATCAGCGGCACGAGCGCGAAAGCCGAGCGGAAGAAGACGAGCTGCGCCACCGGATAGGTGCTGTAGGCCTTGCCCAGCGCCAGCATGACCGAAAAAACCGCCGTCGCAGTCAGCTTCAGGCCGATCCCGAGAACAGTCTTAGACGTCTGGATCGACACCTCCCGCCATCAGCTGAACAGCCGGGCACGGGCGCGATCGTCCATCGCATCGATTTCAGCCAGGCTGCGCAAAGCGCGGCCAGCGAATGACGCGGCGTCGCTCGTCCCCGCGCGCTCCACGGTGCCGCTCTGGCGAATTTCCGCCAGCCGGGTGTTGAGCCTGGCGATCGACGACATGGTCCGCGCAGCAACTGCTGCCGGCGGCCTGGTGCTCGGCGCGATCGGCTGAGACACTGGCGCGGCGGCCACCGGGGCCAGTGCTGGCGCAATCACCGGCGCGGCAGGCGCGGCAGCGATCGACGGCGCCACGGGCGCCGGCACGGCGCCCGTCAACTGCCGCAAGGCGCGCGCCTGGTTCTCGATCTCGGTGCAGGTTCGGCCATCGAAACCGCGCTCGCGCAGGCTCCAGGCGATTTCGCTCAGCCGCCGCTCGATCAACGCCACGGCTTCCGTCAATTCGCTCGCGCCCAGCGGCCCGTCCGTGGCTTGCTTCGCCTTGTCGATGGCGAAGGACCGCTCAAGCCGGGTGATCGCCTCAAGCACTTTGGTCGTTTCGGCAGCTCGCATGCGGCGCGCATATTCTGTGAGAAACCAGCGCCCACGCGCGGTTTCCATCACCGCGGCTTCGATGGCCTCGAAATCATGCTCGTCCACCTGCGCCATGGGCAGATTGCTGGTCATGTCGGCCCCACCCGAATCAGATGCGCCCAGTTTCGCCGTCAGGCTCATGATTGCAAGCTGATGGCCGCCGTTGCCTCATTTCTTCTCTGGTTTTGGCGGCCCTTCGCGCGACGGCAACGATTTGAGGAATGTCGCCATGGCTTCCAGATCGGGCTTCGGCAGCGCTTCCATGTTCTTGACGACCGACCCCATCGAACCGCCAACCGTATCGGCCTCCGGCGTCAGGCCGAATTGCAGCAATTGCACCACATCGGCCTTGTCCCAGGTTTTTATCCCGTTTTCGGACTCAGTGATGTTGGGCACCCAGCCCTTGCCCTCCGGATCAGGCCCGCCGGCGAAGCGCTGCGAAGGCACGATGGCGCCGAGGAAATTGCGTGGCGAATGGCATTCGGCGCAGTGGCCGAGCGCTTCCACCAGGTAATGACCACGGTTCCATTCGGCGGACTGGCCGGGCTCATCGCGCACAGGTGCGGGATGGAAGAAAGCCAACTTCCACAGGCCAAGGCCACGGCGGATGTTGAATGGAAACGGCAACGCATGGTCGCGCGCCTTGCCAGCCACCGGTTCCAATGTGCGCAGAAAGGTCATCAGGTCGCGCACATCGTCGAGCTTGGCCCCGGCATAGCTCGTATAGGGAAATGCCGGATAGAAATGCGAGCCCTCAGGCGACACACCCGCCATCATCGCATTGGCGAGGTCGGCGACGGTCCAGCGGCCGATACCATCGGTCGGATGGGGCGAAATGTTGGGCGTATAGAAAGACCCAAACGGCGACGGCATTTCGACACCGCCCCCCAGCTTCAGCCGATCACTCTGCCCAGGCGTGGCATGGCAGGAGGCGCAGCCGCCGGCGAAAAACACCTGTCGCCCGCGCTCGACATTGCCGCCCGCTTCCAGCGATTTGTCGCCGGCCGCGAACAGCGGCTTCGGCGCCGACAAAAACCAGCCGGCAATGGCGGCGATCACGCCCAGCGCGATCAAGACGGTCAGCAGCCTGCGCATGAGAATCCCCAATTGAACCGCAAGATTTGGGTTACGCGATCATGCACGATCGCGGTGCTCCGGAAAACCTTGGCTAGCATATATAACAAACGCAAAAAGGGCGGCCGAAGCCGCCCTATAGCGTTTTGCAGTTTGATTTGATCAAACGCCACAAAGACGCGTCTAAACAAAGATCCCAGGCAAAATTGCGTTTCTATAGAAACGCAATTTTTGCTTGGGAACTGAGTACGCTCGGGCTTAGCGCCGCGCGCGATAATCGCTGTGGCAAGCGCCGCAATCGCGCAGCAGCGCCGGATAGATCGCCTTGAAGCTCGCTTCGTCCTTGATGGTCGTCATCGCTTCCGTGGCGTCTTTTTCCAGCTTAGCGAACTTGGCGTTGAAATCGTTCTGGGTTTCCCAGATTTTCGGCAACGCGGCTGTTTCGCCGCCGGTCTTGCTGGTGTCGGGGAACAGCGTCGGGCCTTGCTTGCCGGCGTTCTGCATCGCCTTCAACGCCGCTTGAACCGGCTCCAGGGCGAAGGCTTCGCCCTTCAGCATCGCCGCGGGCGCACGGCCGGCATCTCCGATGCCCTTCATCAGGGCCTTACGCTGAGCGATCGGGTCGCTCTGCGCCATGACGGAGCCAGCTGCAATTGCCGCGCCCACCACCAGAATACCAGCAATGATCCAATTCGATTTCATCAAAAAGCTCCCTTCAAGCTTTCGAGACAACAGAGGTTTCTAATCGCAAACGTTGCACTGCACGCGTCAACAGTTCGTGAAGGCCCCGCTCATCGGGGATCAGGGAAACGCATTGGAATCCGCCATTTGAGCGCGCTCAATCCGCCCGTAGCGCGGCCTCTGGTGGAAAACCCATGCAATCTCCATATCCTGGTCCAGGAGAGTTCCATGTTTGATGAAAATCCGCGCTTCATCCTGGACGATGAAGTGCTCCACGAGGCGGAAGGTTCCGCCACCCATATAAACGCCCCAGCAACACCGTCAGATGACGCGCTGCTCGATGCCTATTCGCTCACCGTGTCGCAAGCGGCCGCGCGTGTCAGCCCGGCCGTGGTGCGCCTCGACATTCGCGATGCCGAAAACCGCAAGCGCGGTTCCGGCTCAGGCGTGATCGTTTCGCCCGATGGGCTCGTGCTCACCAACAGCCATGTGGTGCAGTCGGCCCGTTCGGCCGAGATCACCACGCCGGACGGCGGCCATTTCTCGGCCCGCATCCTGGCGCGCGATCCCGACACCGATCTGGCCCTGGCGCGGATCGAGACCGACATGACCTTGCCCCACGCCAAGCTCGGCGATTCGAGCCGGCTGCGGCCAGGCCAGATCGCCATTGCCATCGGCAATCCGCTCGGCTTCGACACCACCGTCACCGCAGGCGTGATTTCGGCGCTCGGCCGCTCGCTGCACTCGACCAATGGTCGCATGATCGACGACGTGGTGCAGACCGACGCGGCGCTGAATCCGGGTAATTCCGGTGGCGCGCTCGTGTCATCGGCGGGCGAGGTGATCGGCATCAACACCGCCATCATCGCCGGTGCGCAGGGCATTTGTTTCGCCGTCGCCAGCAATACGGCCAATTTCGTGCTCGGTGAAATGATCCGCCATGGCCGCGTGCGGCGCGGCTGGATCGGTATCGGCGCCAGCACGATTCCGCTGCCGCGCCGGACCATCCTGCGCCTGGCGCTGACCCAGCGCTCGGCGTCAATGATCACTGTGGTCGAGAAGGATTCGCCCGCCGCGCAAGCTGGACTGATGTCCGGCGACACGATCATCGCCGTCGACGATCATCCCGTGACCGGCACGGAAGACCTGGTGCGCCTGCTCGACGCCGATCGCATCAACAAGACCCTGTCCGTCGACTTCCTGCGCAATTCGCAGATGCGCCGGCTGTGGATCGCACCGATCGAGCGGAATGCCGCCTGATCAGCCCATTGGGCGAAGTGAGAGCTGAAAGCGAAAGCGCGGTTCGATTGAACCGCGCTTTTCTTAAGTTTCGACCGGCTCGCCGGCCGCGTCCCAGGCCAGCATGCCGCCGCCGAAATGGGCGGTGATGTCGCTGCGGCCGGCGTTCTGCGCCTGCTCCAGGGCCATCAGGGTGCGCCGGCCGGACCGGCAGGACAGGACGACCCGCTTGCCGGCTTCCTTCGGCAAAGCCGCCGGATCGAAGCCGGACAACGGGTTGAACAAAGCGCCGGGAATATGCCCGGCCTCATATTCATTGGCCTCGCGGACATCGACCAGGATGATGCTGCCGTTAGCCAAGCCCTGCTTCAGCTCGTCGAGGCTGACATTTTCCACCACAGGACCAGACATTTCAAAACTCCGTCATCCGCTGACTAGAGCAAATCACGTTTCGGTAGAAACGTGATTTTGCTTAGATCGTCTTATTTGGACGCGTCTTCATAGCTCGACGATGCCGTCGAGCTATGAAACGCTATACGCATGCTGCATACCAGCCAGAGCCGCCGCCCTCAACCGGCCACGACAGCGTCAATGCGGCACGGCGGCGATCGCGACAAAAACCACAGCCCCCAGGCCAAGTACAAGAAAAGGATGCAGTTTTGGCCACAGGGTGAGCAAGCCCGCCACCCCTATGCCCAAGCCCCAACCCAAGGGGCCAGCGTTCGCCAGTTTAAAAATGGCCATGGCGCCGGCAAACATCAATCCGGTGCCGATCGGCGCCAATCCGTCTTCCAGCGCCCGATGCCAGGCCCGGCCGCGATAGCGCGACCAAAAGCGGGAGACGACGATGCACAGAAGCGAGGACGGCAGGAAAATCGCCAGGGTCGCCACGATCGCCCCGGCCCAGCCCGCGACCTTCCAGCCGATCAGGGTCGCCAGCATGGACCCGGGCCCCGGCGCCACCCGGGCGACGGCGAACAATTCGATGAATTCGCGCGCTGAGACCCAGCGATGCACGTCCACCGCCTGATGCTGCAGCGGCGCGAAAATCGCCGGCCCGCCGCCAATAGCGACCAGCGAAAACGGCGCCAGAACCGCGATCAACGCCATCAACGGCGCGAAGCTGGAATTATTGCCGTCATCCATGGGTGCGTTTCCAGGGCCAGACCGAGGCGATCGACAGCGGCGCGATCACCAGCACCACCGGCACCAACGGCCAATTGAGCACGCCCACCGCGATGAAGGTCGCCAGCATGGTGATGGTCGGCCCGACACGACGCACCACCCGCACGGCACCCACGATGCCAAGCCTGATGTTGAGCCCGACGGCAGCCGCCGCCACGCCATCCACCGCCGCATGCAGAAGCGATATCTGCTGGATGAAGCTATAGGCGCCAAGCGCCAGAACGCACATCACCAGCGGCGGACTGATCAACGCCACCAGTGCAACGGCGGCCCCCGCATAGCCGCGCAGCCTGTTGCCGACGAAGACCGCGAGATTGGTGACATTGGCGCCGGGCAACACCTGGGCCAAAGCGATGCCGGACAGGATCTCATCGTCCGTCATCCACCCATGCTTGGTCACGACCTCGCGATAGACCCAGCCGGTGAGACCCCCACCAAAACTGAAAGCACCGATCCAAAAGAAGACTGAAAATATCTTCCGAAGCGGGATGATCGGGTGTTCAGTGGCTGAGGTTGCGGTCATGTCACTCGATAATGGTGCAGCGGAAATCGTTCACATTGGTCAGTGTAGGTCCCGTGACCACCAGATCATCGAGCGTCGAAAAGAAAGTCCAGGCATCGTTGTTGTCGAGCATCGCTTGCGCGTTCAAACCGAGCGCGGCAGCGCGCTGCAATGTATCGGGCGCAACCAACGCGCCAGCGCTGGCTTCAACACCATCAATGCCATCGGTATCGCCGGCCAATGCGTGAATGCCGGCGCGGCCCTTGAGCGCCAAAGCCAAGGCGAGAAGATATTCGGCGTTGCGACCACCGCGTCCGGTGCCGCGCACCGTCACCGTCGTCTCACCGCCCGACAGCAAGGCGCAGGGACGCGCCTCTTGCGTCACGTGCAAAGCCAGCGCGGCATGTTCGCGCCCGACATCGCGCGCTTCGCCTTCGATCGCATCGCCCAGGATCACCGGCTTGAGCCCGGCCTGACGTGCGATCTCCGCCGCCGCATCGAGCGACAATTGCGCCGTGGCGATGACATGGGTCTGGACCCTGGCCAGGCGCGGATCGCCGGGCTTTGGCGTTTCGTCTTCGCCGCGCGCCAGGCGCTGCGCCACCGCTTCGGGCACGGCGATGCCATAGCGCTGGAGAATCTCCAGGGCCTGTGCCGATGTGCTGGGATCGGCGATCGTCGGCCCCGAGGCAACGACAGCGGGATCATCGCCGGGTACGTCGGAAATGATCAGCGACACCACCTGCGCCGGCCAGGCCGCAGCCGCCAGCCGGCCGCCCTTAATGGCCGAGAGATGCTTGCGCACGATGTTCATCTCACCGATGGGCGCGCCGCTTTTCAGCAAGGCTGAATTGATCGCTTGTTTGGCTTCGAACGTCAGCCCGTCGATCGGCAGGCTGAGCAAGGCCGAACCACCACCGGAAATCAGACACAGGACAAGATCGTCGGGGCTGAGGCCTTGCACCTTGTCGAGGATACGCCCGGCAGCGGCGCGGCCGGCCGCATCGGGCACCGGATGGGCGGCTTCCACCACTTCGATGCGCTGGCACGGGGCGCCATGGCCATAGCGTGTCACCACCAGCCCTTCGAGCGGTCCCGGCCAATGGTCTTCGACCGCCTTGGCCATGCTGGCGGCGGCCTTGCCGGCGCCGATGACGATGGTCCGGCCACGCGGCGCAGACGGCAGATGACGAGGAATGGCGAGAGCCGGATCGGCGGCAGCAATGGCCGCACGGAACATGGTTTCCAGAAGTGCCCGCCGCCCTGTCATGATTCCTCCGCTTACGTTCTCGCTTGACGCCGATCGCAGCGGAACGCAAGCCCAAATCGGCGTGTTCAAATGAGTTTGACCAGACACGCCCTGTGCCTCGTACCGCAGCCATATCGCCTTCGGTTATGGGAACGACAGCTTCGGTCTATGCCTTGGGCAGAGGCAGCTTCGCGCCGGTATGGAAGAACATACATATTCGCGGCGGCTGCTCAGCGCTGAGGGCGGACAATACCGAGACCCAAACGAAAACGCCGCGGCTAATGTTCAGCCGCGGCGTCATCAATGCAGTTTAGTGCAGTCCAATTTGCTTAGCGCAGTTCCTCGCGGAACAGGCCGAGCTTCTCCTGCGCGCTGCGGTCGGAGAAGGTGAAGGTGATCGCATCCTTCGAGGCGCGATACTTGCGCCACACCCAGCTCGGCATCGAGATGACATCGCCTTCGCCAGCGCGGAAGCTCTTGTCGCCAGCTTCGACTTCGATCTCGCCTTCGACGACGATGACGGTCTGGCCATCGGTCGAGCGCAGCGGCTTGGTCTCGAAACCCTTCGGCAGATGCGACAGCCAGGCCGCGATGGTCGGCATCGGCCAGCCGCCGTCGATCGGATTGGTGTAACGCAACGCGTGGGCGCGATAAGCGTCCGGCTTGCCGGCGGCGGCGATCGCCATCAGCGCTTCCCGGCTGGCCTTATACTTGTAGTTGAAGATCGGCGTCGTCAGGCCGAACGGCGATGCCATCTGGAACGGCGCCATATTGGCACCCCAGCGCGCCTGCGATTCACCCGGCTGCTTCTGCACCAGCTGCGCCTTGTCATTGGCGTGCTCGCTGAAGGCCGTTTCGAAGAAGTTGATCATGTGCAGATCGAGGCCATCGATCCAGATCACCGGCTTGTCATGCTCCTGGCCGTGGTCGTGCCAGGCCCAGTTCGGCGTGATGACGAAATCGCCGCGCTCCATTTCGGTGCGCTCGCCAGCCACCGCCGTATAACCGAGGTTGCCTTCGAGCACGAAGCGCAACGCCGAAGCGGTGTGACGATGGGCCGGCGCGATCTCACCCGGCAGGATGAGCTGCATGCCCGAATACATGGTGGCGGTGATGCGCGAACCGCCCGGCATGGCCGGGTTCTCGAACACCAGCACGCGGCGCTCGGCTTCATCCGCCGTCAGGAGATCGCCGGCTTCCATCAGGAATTCGCGGCATTCCTTGAAGCGCCAGACATGCGGCACGAATTTGCTCTTCGGCTCAAGCGGCACGAGGCCCTTGAGCACTTCCCACAACGGCGCCAAATTTTGGGGCGCGAGGCGGTCATAAAACTTCTGCCGGTCTTTCGCCGGCGCGACTGCGGTAGCTGTCGACATCTGAGGCTCCATCCGTTGGTTATCTACAACAAGTCCTTAGGGCGCCTGATCGGCCCCTATCCTTCCATGTCGCCTTGCGCCTGCAAGGCCCACAGGTTCCAAGCGCGCGAGGCGGTGCCACCGATGACACGGGTCGCCGTGCGCGTTTCCCCCTCGCTCAACGAGGTGATCGGACCGCCAAGGCGCGCGGCGTCCGACAGCACCCTGGCGTTCTGCTCCGTATAGACGGCGCGGAACACCGCTTCGCGCAGCGTGGTGCCGACAGCCGTCGAACCATGGCCGCGCATCAGCACGACGTTCAGATCGCCCAGGACTTTCGCCAGCGCCTTGCCCTGCATGCCGTTGGTGATGAGCAGATCATTGTCGTCGCCAACCACGTCGCGAAGGTCGAAGATCGGTGCGCAGGTGCCGATGAACGAACCCATGTGTGTGACGGCGCGGAACGGGAACGACGGCACCAGACTGAACGGCACGACCGACAGGGAGTGAGAATGAACGATGCCCATCACATCGGGCCGCGCCCGATAGATTTCGGCGTGAATGAACCGTTCGAGATAGACGGCCCGGCCATGGGCATCGACAGGCGCGCCATCGAGATCGAACTCGACGATGTCTTCCGCTTCGACCGTGGCCGGCGCCATGTTGCGCGCCAAAAGGAACCGATCGGGCCGCTTGTCGTGACGGGCGCTGACGTGGCCGAAGGCATCGACGATGCCCTCGCCGTAGAGAATATGATTGGCTGTGACGAGATCTTCGATGAGGCTGGCATCGGCTTTCGGACCAGCCGTCGCCGTCGTGGAGGCAACGCCCCCGGCGCTCGCCGGATCAAACGAATGACTATGTCCCGGTGCACACATACGCTTCGCTCCTCCCGATGCCCGACCCTGTGTCGAGACGTTGCTGCGGCAAGCCCTCGCGCACAAACGTGTCGCAGGCAAGACACCGCGTCTCATAAATATGATTATCGCTTACGATTTTGATTGTCAATATTCTCAAAAAATAATAATAAAGATGCATCTTGCAGGCAGCTCAGAGCAGTTCTGACAAAGGAGCAAGGCATATGGCTGGCTTCAGCAGATTCCTCGGCGTCCTGCGCCTGTTCACGCCCGACACCCCGGCCTGGACCGTGCCGGCCATCGCCGAAGCCATCGGCGTGCCCGCCAGCACCGTCTATCGCACCGTGCGCGATCTCGTCGCCGGCGGCTTTCTCGAACAGGCGGCCGAAGCCTCCTATCGGCTTGGGCCTGCCTTCATCGAATTCGATCGCTCGCTGCGCCTCACCGATCCGCTGGTGGTGGCTGGCCGGCCCGTCCTGCACGATGTGGTGATGCAGGCGCATGTGCCCTGCGTCGCCATGCTGGCCCGCTTTTACAACGGCTCGGTGATGTGCGTCGCCGACGAGGCGGCCGCCGACACGCCGTTTCGCTCGAGCTACGAACGGGGACGGCCGATGCCGCTCACCCGCGGCTCGACCTCGAAAGTCATCCTCGCCCATCTGCCGACGCGCCAATTCAACAAGCTCATCGAAAACCATGCCGGGCTCGACGGTACGGCCGACGCCCTGCGCGCTGAGCTCGCCGACATCCGCAAGCGCGGCTTCTGCTCGACCGCCAGCGAGATCGACCCAGGCCTCGCCGGCATTTCCGCGCCGGTCATTCTGAAGGACGCTGGGCTCGTCGCCTCGCTCTCCATCGTCGCGCATGATGCCGGCATCGATGAAGGCCAGCGGCGTCGGCTGATCCTGCTTGTCGTTTCCGCAGCCAGCCTGCTGGCCGAAGATTTGCGCCACCGTTACGAAGCCACCGCCAAAGCGACACAGAAAGTGGCCTGACACCATTAGGGGGGAAGTGTGACTACGTTTGACCAGGCTCAGCCTGATAAAACCTGCGACGTCGTCATTATCGGCGCCGGCCCAACAGGACTGACCCTCGCCAATCTGCTCGGCGAGGCCGGCGTTCGCACCATTCTCGTCGAACGCAATGAGTTCACCGTGCAAGCGCCCCGCGCGGTCTCCATTGACGATGAATCGCTGCGCACCATGCAAGCCTGCGGCCTGATCAAAGAGGTCATGGCCGATATCGCGCCGGACTATGGCTCGCACTATATGTCGACGACAGGCGTCAATTTCGCCCGCGTCGAGCCGACGACGCGCGAATATGGCTATCCGCGCCGCAGCGCCTTCACCCAGCCCGAGCTCGAAGCGACGTTACGCCAGGGCCTGTCGCGCTGGAGCAGCGTCGAACCGCTATTCCAGCACACATTCGAGAGCGTCAACGAGGATGCTGACGGCGTCACCGTCGAGATCAAACGTCTCGACGGCACGCCGCTGACGATCCGCGCCCAATATCTCGCCGCCTGCGACGGCGGCCGCAGCGCCCTGCGCAAGATCATCGGCGCCGAATTGCAAGGCTCGACCTACCCCGACAAGTGGCTCATCGTCGACATGGAAGAGACGAAGGAGCGCCTGCGCCAGACCCGCGTGCTGTGCAATCCGGCGCGCGCCGCCATCTGCCTGCCCGGCCCCGATGGCAAGCGTCGCTACGAATTCAAACTACGCGAGGGCGAATCCGACGAGGAGATCGCCACCGAGGAATCGGTCAAGAAACTGCTCGCCATGTATGGCCCTGATGAAAACGCCAAGATCGTGCGCCGGCAGGTCTATGCCTTCCATGCACGTGTCTGCGACACGTGGAACACCAAACGCATTTATCTCGCCGGCGACGCCGCCCATCTGACGCCACCCTTCGCCGGCCAGGGCATGAACAGCGGCGTGCGCGACGCCCATGCGCTCGCCTGGCGCTTCACCGCCATCGCCAAGGACATCACCGGCCCCGGCGTTCTCGACAGCTATCAGGCCGAGCGCAAGCCGCACGCCTGGGCTTTGATCGAATTCGCCATCAACATCGGCAAGGTGATGATGCCGACCTCGCCGGTGCAGGCTTTCCTGGTGCAAGGCGCCTTCCGCCTGATGCGCTTCGTGCCCAAACTGCAGAACTATTTCGCGCAGATGAAGTTCAAGCCGAAGCCCTATTACAAGCAGGGCTTTCTGGTGGAAGACACCACATCGAAAGTCGTCGGCCGCATGTTCCCGCAGCCGACGGTCGAATTGCTCGACCGTTCGACCGCGAAGATGGACGATCTCATCGGCAATCATTTTGCGCTCATCGCCTATGGCGAGAATGCGCAAGGCACGATTGCCCGAGCGCTGCGCGAGGATTTCGGCATCGACGGCCTGCGCACCCTCGCCGTCACGCCGATGCGCCTCAACATCGACCGCCGCGCCGATCCGGCGATCCCTGCTTGCCGCGATGTCGATGGACTGTTGGAGCAGATGCTGCCGGTCGCCAAAGACAGCCTCGTCGTGGTGCGGCCGGACCGTTACACGATGGCGACAGCCACGATCACGTCGCCAGCGGATATCGCCAGACTGGCCGACGCGGTGCGCGAGCGCGTCGCCGCTTCGCGCTAGGTCAGTCCGACTTGCAACGTCATTGCGAGGAGCGCAGCGACGAAGCAATCCGGGAGCACGCGGTAAAATGCCGAGAAATACCTCTGGTGCTGATGTTTCCACACCTTGACCCTGGATTGCTTCGCTGCGCTCGCAATGACGACGAAGCGTCGCCTGACACGCCGAGGCTTCGAAACAAAAACGCCCGCATCCTGCGATGCGGGCGTCTTCATATCGTCAGAGCCTAAAGCCTATTTCTCGTCGAAATAGAGCCGGCCCGGATTGGTGACGAGCAGCTTCTGCTGCAATTCCGGTTCCGGCGCGAACAGCGGGATCAGATCGACCAGATCGCCATCGTTCGGCATCTGCTTGACGTTGGGATGCGGCCAGTCGGTGCCCCAGATGATGCGATCGGGCGCCAGCTCGCAGATCTGGCGGGCGAACGGGATCGCATCGTGGAAGGGATAGCCGGTCGAGGACACACGCTCGGACCCACACACCTTCACCCAGCACTTCTCGTCGTCCTTGATCAGGTTGACGAGACATTCGAACGGCTTCTGCTGCAAGCCATCGCTGGCCTTGACGCGGCCCATGTGATCGACCGTGTAGATCACCGGCAGCTTCGCCAGCATCGGCGCATATTCGGGCAGATCGATCGCATCGAAATGCACGTCGAGCGACCAACCGAAATTCTTGATCTTGTCGACGACATTGTGGAGCACGCGCATGTCGGGCACGCCGCCAAGATGAGCGACGAAGTTGAAGCGGCAACCACGGATACCACCGTTGTGCAGTTCCTCGATCGCCTTCTCGCTGAACGTGTCGTCGATATTGGCGACGGCGCGATAGCGGCCGTTCGACTGGGCGATGGCATCCAGGCACACAGTGTTGTCATTGCCATGGCACGAGGCGTTGACGATGACAGCGCGAGTGAGACCAACCTTCGCCTGCAAAGCGGCGAATTTCTCGAGGCCTGAATCCGGCGGCGTGTAGGAACGATCGGGCGCGAACGGATAGACGTCGCCCGGTCCGAAGATGTGGCAATGCGCATCCGTCGCATTGTGCGGCAGTTTGAATTTCGGCGTCTTGGTGTTCGGGTCCGGCGGCGGAATGGTCGGCGTGAAATCGCTCGGCGGGTTTTTGTGTTTGTCCAGCGCACTCATTTCTTGTCGGCTCCTCTTTCTTGTGCGTCGGCGATGGCGCTGCAAAGGCCGGGATTCATGCCCAGATCCTCAACCATCATCGCCGCCTCCCGCATTTCCGCGGCGCGGCGAATGCCGTGTTGACGTACACGACCGCCCATCGTTTCCGCAAGCTGACGGAAATCGATCGACGGATAGCTGGCGTCGAGGCTGGCGAACACTTCGTCCTCGACGCCCCATTGTTTTGCCGCCGCGGCGCAATCGACCATGATCGCTTCAAGACCCTTGATGACGATCGAGCGGCACAGCTTCATCGCCGAGGCGCGGCCGGGCTCCGTTGTCACCGGCGTCACGTTCATGCCGAGACCATTGAGTAGCGCGGCTGCTTCTTCCGCCGCTGGACCGCCAGCCAGGATCGGCACTTTAATGCCGGGGCCAGGCACCGGCGCCATCACAGCGCCTTCGACATATTTCGCATGCGAGGCATTGATCTGGCCCGCCGCCGTCTTCTTCGTCACCGGCGAAGCCGAATTGATGTCGAAGAACAACTGGCCCTGGTTGAGATAGCCGGCCGCTTCGCCCGCCACATCAAGCACGTTGGAAGCCGTGACGGCGGAAATGACGATGCGCGCGTCGCGGCTGGCGTCAGCCGCGCTTTTCGCCGGCCGCACGCCCATGCTTTTCGCCAATTCGATTTTCGCTGCCCCCTTCTGCGGGTCATTGAAAAGAATGTCATATGTAGAGATCGACACACCTCCACGCGCGAGGAATTCGCGCGCGAAAGTTGATCCGACCTCGCCGAAGCCGATGATGCCTAGTGTAATGGTGCCGGACATGAGCGTTCCCTTAGTCTTGCACGGATAATAATCTTGCACGGGTAATCCGAGGGGACGATCCGTACCCATTCCGATCGCAGCTGACAACCTTGGTCGCGAGAAACTATTTATGGGTGGCGACAAACCGTTCATCGTAAAGCTTTTCTGCCGGCGGCGGAGTGTCGAGCGTGCCGATCTCGCGCAGCGAACGGCGGATCACTTCGACCGCATCCTTGTCGAATCCGCCCCTGTCACGCGCCATGCGGGTGATCTCGTCTTCATAGGCGGCGCGCGCTGATTCAGGGCTGATGCGCAGGGTGGCGGCGCCGACCTTGATGGTAATCTCCGGATTGGCCTTGGCGAAAGCCACCGCCTTGAACCAACCATCCACGAAGCGCTGCACCACATCCGGCGATTGGGCGATCAATTCGTTGCGGGCAAACAGCACATTGGAATGAAAGTCTTTCACGATGTCGCCAAGCGGCGCCAGCACCCGGCCCTGTTTGTTCAACTCGGCGTCGAAGGCCGTCGCCGCGCCCATGACCACGCCATCGATATCGCCCGAGCGCATGGCGGCGATCGATGTTCTGGAAGCGCCGGTGGGAAAAGAGATCACCCCGTCATTGCCCCAGCCCTGCCCGCGCCCGATCTCGCGCGCCATCCAATCGGTCAATGAGCCGGCTGAGGTGACACCGAGCTTCTTGCCGCGCAGATCGGCCAAGGATTTGATCGGCGAATTGGCCGCCACCAACACCACCATATTGTAGGGCGCGCCGCTGACGGCGGCGATGGCCGTGACCGGTACGCCCTTCACCGGATAGGCTAGCCCTGGTCCCGACCCGAAACCAAGATCGATCGAGCCTGAGGCGAGACCGACCATGGTTTGCGACTCGCCGCCGAAATAGATAGACTCAACCTCCAGGCCGTATTGCTTCCAGATGCCAGCTTCGTTGCCGACATCGACAATGGTGAGGATCATCGGGCCGCCGGATTTCCCGACTTTCAATTTCGTCAGTGCTTGCAATTTGGTCTGCGCCTGCGCCAGTCCCATGAAGGCTAGCGTCAGACCGGCGGCAAGCGCCGCAACCCGCACCGCAGAAAAGCGCGCCATTTGTCCCTCCCAGGATTTATTCAAGCTTTATGTCTTGCGATGAGGGTAGAGACTTGTCCCACCCCCGTAAATACGCCTTCCCGGCTTGCCGGGATCATACTTGCAAGGACCAAAAAAAGCGCCTTCAATACCCGGGGAGGACGACATGCAGATCGGCCACGCGGATGCTTACGAAGGGGCCGTCACGACGCCGGAATTTCGCGGCGGCGGCAAGCTGTTCCGCACGCTTCTGAGCGGCGTGGAAGGCCATCCCAGCAACTTCCGCCTGGTTTACGTGCGCGTCGACGGTCCGATCGCGACACCGCGCCACCGTCACAATTTCGATCAGCTACGCTTCGCCATAGAAGGCGACATCAATTACGGGCCGGGCCAATGGATCAAGCCGGGCGAACTGGCCTATTTCCCGGAAGGCACGCCCTATGGTCCCGAAGTGGCCAACAACGCGCGCCTTGGCATCACCCTGCAATTCGGCGGCGACAGTGGCGAAGGCTTCATCAGCGAACGACAGATGAATGAAGGCACGGCGCTGCTGCAACAGCACGGCGCGTTCGAAAATGGCATTTACCACCGCACCGACAATCCCCCCGAAGGCGTGCGTCGCAATCAGGATGCGTTCGAAGCGATTTGGGAAGCCGTCAACGGCCGCCGCATCGCCTACCCACCCAAGCGCTGGGACGCCCCGATCTTGATGCAGCCGCAGGACCAGCCGTGGATCGACATCGAACCCGGCGTCAGCGCGAAATCGCTCGGTACTTTCGGTGCGCGGGGAACAGCCTTCGCACTGCTGCGCATCTATCCTGGGCACAACCACACCCTGACGGCGCGGGATGGCCAACGCATTGGCTTCGTTCTGTCCGGTGCTGGATCTGTTGATGGGCATGCCTTGCGAACGCATTCGGCCTTTGCTTCGGATAGCCACGGAACAGCGACCATAACGGCGAATTCATCGCTGCATCTTCTGCTCTCGGACATGCCAGCCTTCCCAGTGGCCCACGGCACCGCCGCGTAACCGCAACGAAGGGATTGTTTCATGTCGGAGACCATCGGCTTCATCGGCGCAGGCGCCTTGGGCGGCGCATTGGCGCGCAAACTGCTGCAGGCAGGCCAACGCCTGACCATCTACGACAACGATGCCGCGGCTTGTCAGCGCATGAGCCAAGCCGGCGCCACCATCGCCGCATCAGCCCGCGCGGTCGCCGACACCTGCGAGATCGCCTTCGCCTGCCTGCCGAAACCAGCGGTGAGCCGCACCGTTGCCGATGAGATCACCGGCGCTTCGCGCTTACGCCTTCTCGTCGAATGCTCGACGCTCGGCGTCAAGACCATGCGTGAGATCTCAGCCGACCTCGCGCCAGCCAACATCGCTGTTCTCGATTGTCCCGTCACCGGCGCGGCCGGCGGCCCGCGCGGCGTTGACGCGGGCACATTCGCCTTTGTCTGCGCCGGATCAGATGACATTTTCGCGCGCGTTCAGCCGCTGCTGCGCCTCATGACATCACGCATTCATCATGTCGGCACCGAGCCGGGCATGGCGCAGATCGCCAAGGTCATCAACAATGCCCTGTCGATCACCGCGCTCACCATTTCCTGCGAGGCCATCGTCATGGGCGTGAAGGCGGGCCTTGATCCCAGAGCCCTGATCGATGCGATCAACGATGGCAGCGGCCGCAACTCGGCCACCGTCGACAAATTCCCCCGCTCCATCCTGCCGCGCGATTTTGCTTCGCCGATGACCATCGGCGTCAAGGACATGCAGCTCTACATGGAAACCATCCAAGCCCTGGGCCTGCCCGCCCCACTCGGCACGGCGGTGATGGAGATTTGGGACAGCGCCTACGCGGAAAATCCCCAGCGTGGCTACAATTCCATTGTCGAATATTTCGAGCAACCAGCCGGCGTTGAAGTGAGCGACTGACCTTCGCTAGACTCACACACACTGCGGCAACGAGCGGAGCAAAGTCATGGCTCATTACATCCGGGAGGGCTTACACGCAGTGACGCCGCGCCTGATAACGGCGGATGTCGCAGGTTTGGTTGAGTTCATTCGCCTTGTCTTCAATGCCGAGGGAGAGGCTATCGAGAATAGACCTGTCGAACTGAAGATAGCCGGCTCAACCATCATGGTCAGCGACGGCGGAGGAATCAGACCCTCCATGCCCGGAATGCTATACGTCTACGTGCCTGATACCGACGCGACATGCCGATCAGCCGAGGCAGCCGGTGCTGAGATCATTGAGCCACCAAGCGACATGCCTTGGGGCGATCGTCGAGCCACCATAGCTGATCAATGGGGCAACATCTGGCAGGTCGCGACATGTCTTCAGCCTGAGTAAGCAGAGTTGTTTACTGCGAGGCCGGCGAGCAATTGCATAAAACAACCAATGACCGCATCATAGCTCTCCTCATGAGGATCGTCGATGAAAGTACGCGCCGCCGTTCTCGAAGATATGGGCCGATCCACGCCCTATGCGACATCGCGGCCCCTGACGATCGCGGAGATCGAACTCGCCCCGCCTGGTCCCGGTGAAGTACTGGTGCGGATCGCCGCCGCCGGCCTCTGCCATTCTGATCTGTCGGTCATCGACGGGTCACGGCCACGCCCCACGCCGATGGCGCTCGGCCATGAAGCGGCCGGCGTGGTCGCAGGCCTCGGCCCAGGCGTAGACGATCTCGCCATCGGCGATCACGTCGTCCTCGTCTTCGTGCCAAGCTGCGGCCATTGCCTGCCCTGCGCCACCGGCCGCCCCGCGCTGTGCGAACCGGCCGCCGCCGCCAATAGCGCGGGCACCTTGCTGTCAGGCGAAAAGCGCATCACCCGCAACGGCGCCACGATCAATCATCACATGGGCGTCTCCGCCTTTGCCGATCACGCGGTGGTGTCGCGCCGCTCGCTGGTGCGCATCGACAAGGACATTGCGCTTGAACATGCGGCGCTTTTCGGCTGCGCCGTGCTCACCGGCGTCGGTGCTGTCGTCAACACGGCGCAGATCGCAGCGGGATCAAACGTCGCCATCGTCGGCCTTGGCGGCGTTGGCCTCTCCGCCCTGCTCGGCGCGCTTGCCTGCGGCGCCGACCGCGTCACCGCCATCGATCTCGATGCCGGCAAGCTCGCCTTCGCCCGCCAGCTCGGCGCGACGGAAACCTTCGAGTCCGGCACGCCCGACGCGGTCGCGACCATCCGTGAAGCGAGCAAAGGCGGCTACGATACGGTGATCGAATTGGCGGGTTCAGCGAAGGCGCTGGAACTCGCCTATGCGATCACCAAGCGTGGCGGCACCACCGTCACCGGCGGCCTTCCGGCGCCTTCCGCCATGCTGCAAATTCCCGCCGTCAGCCTTGTCGCCGAGGAACGCACGCTGAAGGGCAGCTATATCGGCACCTGCGTGCCCGCACGCGACCTGCCCCGCTATCTCAACCTTTTCCGCCGTGGCCGCCTGCCGGTCGACCAGCTGCTGACCGACCTGATCACCCTCGACGACATCAACGCCGGCTTCGACCGGCTGCGCGAAGGCAAGGCCATCCGGCAAGTCGTTCGCTTCGGTTGACCGTTCGCTTCAACTGATCGTGCGTTTCCGCTAAGCTCCGCGTTTTTCCAGATCCGTTCATCCTGCAGCCATGTTTATCATGGCAGATTAAGGAAGCTTCGACGCGTTCATTCGTGAGACGATGCGATGACGGCAAACACTTCGGCACAACAAGCACTCGTCGCGCTCAACCGCTTCGGCTATGGCGCGCGCGGCGGCAATTCCGGCGACCTCGCCGCGGCCGCAGCCGATCCACGCGACTTCGTTCTGACCGAACTGGCAAGCCCACGCTCGGCCCTGCTCGAAAATCCGACCCTGCATTCAACAGACGCCCTGCTCAACGAACTCTACGGCCTGCAAGCGCAAGATCGCGTCTATCATCAAGCCCTGAATCAACAGGCGGCGAATCAACAGGCAGCAAATCAGCAAGCCGCCAATCAAACGGCGAATGCCAACACCCGTACGGCGGACGCGCCAACCGACACGAATACGCCCGCGTCACAGCCCCCAGCGCCACCGCCGCTGCCGCCCCAGCCCAATTTCAATGTCATCAACGAACGCTTCCGCGCCGAGGCGCTGGCGCGCATCCAGCGCGCCCATGCGCCGGCCTGCGGCTATGTCGAACGGCTGGTCGCCTTCTGGTCGAACCATTTCTGCATTTCGGCGATCAAGGGACCCGGCGTGCGCATCGCCGCCGGCGCGTTTGAGCGTGAGGCGATCCGCCCGCACGTGCTCGGCCGTTTCGCTGACATGCTGCACGCCGTCGAACAGCACCCGGCCATGCTGTTCTATCTCGACAATGCGCAATCCATCGGCCCCAATTCCCGCGCCGGTCAGAATGGCAAACGCGGCCTCAACGAAAATCTCGCTCGCGAGACGATGGAACTGCACACGCTCGGCGTCGATGGCGGCTACACACAGGCGGATGTCACCTCTTTCGCCCGCATCATCACCGGCTGGACGGTTGTCGGCCCCGCCGCGCGCCTGGGCACACCGGGCACGTTCACCTTCAACGCCAATGCCCATGAGCCGGGCACGCACACGCTGCTGAACCGCGCCTATGCGGAAGACGGCGTGGCGCAGGGCGAACATGCGCTCGCCGACCTGGCGCGCCACCCCTCGACCGCCAAATTCATCGCCACCAAGCTGGTCCGGCATTTCATCGCCGACGACCCACCGCCGCCGCTTGTCGATAAACTGGCGAAAGTGTTTCGCGACAGTGATGGCGATCTGAAAGCCATCTCCTTGGCCCTGGTCAACGATCCCCTGGCCTGGTCGACGCCGCAAACCAAGATCCGCAGCCCTTATGAATTCCTGGTCGCCTCCTCGCGCCTGTTCGCGCGCACGCCCGATCAACCGCAGCGCTATATCGGCTCTCTCGCTTTGATGGGCGCGCCACTCTGGCAGCCCCCTGGCCCCAACGGTTACGCCGACAGCAATTTTGCCTGGGCCACGCCCAACGGCATGAAGGTACGGTTGGAAATCTCCAACCAGATCGCCAAACGCCTCGGCAATCTCACCGATCCGGAGGAAGCGCTCGACGCCGCCGCCGGCGCGGCCGCGTCCGCCGATCTGCGCCAAGCGATCGGACGGGCTGAATCACGCGAACAGGCCATCGCACTCGTGCTGATGTCGCCGGAATTCCAAAGGAGATAGCCGCCCATGGCCTCCACCATCCTGCATCTCCCCACCCGCCGACAGCTTCTCGTCACCGGCGGCGCGCTGTTCGCCTGGTCCTATCTGCCGCGCTTTGCCCGCGCCGCCGACGCACGCGACCCACGCTTCATCACCATCATCCTGCGCGGCGCGCTCGATGGCCTCGGCGCTGTCCCGCCCGTCGGCGATCCTTCCTATGCCGGCCTGCATGGGCCCATCGCCATGTCGCTCACCGGCGACACACCGGCTTTGCCGCTCGACGGCTTCTTTGCCCTGCATCCGTCCATGACCAATCTGGCGCGGCTTTATGGGGCGCGACAGGCGACCATCGTGCACGCCACTGCCACCGCCTATCGTGACCGCTCTCATTTCGACGGCCAGGATGTGCTGGAAAGCGGCTATGCTGGGGCGGGACGCACGGACTCAGGCTGGCTCAACCGCACCGTTTCCGTGCTGCCGAAAGGCGAGCGGGTCGCGGCGCGCGGCAACACACGAGGGCCGGCGCTCGGCGTTGGCCCGTCGACACCGCTTATCCTGCGCGGCGGCGCGCCCGTCACCGGCTGGACACCGAGCACCTTGCCTGCTGTGCAAGACGATCTCGAACAGCGCCTGCTGACGCTTTATCGCCAGCAGGACAAGGCGCTCGCCACCGTACTCACCGAAAGCCTCGACATCGAGAAAATCGCGCAACGGGAAGCCGCTGGCATGCGCCCCGCCGGCGGCAATCTGATCGAGGCGATGCGTACGCCCGCGCGCGGCGCCGCGAAGCTGCTAGCCGCCGATGACGGCCCCCGCATCGCCGCTTTGGCGTTTGACGGCTGGGACACCCACGCCAATGAAGGCGGCGCCACCGGCCGCCTGGCGCAATTGCTGGCTGGCCTCGACGCCGCCATCGCCGAATTCGAAACCGGCCTCGGTCCCGCCTGGAAAGATACCGTGCTCGTCGCCATCACCGAATTCGGCCGCACGGCAAAGGTCAATGGCACGACCGGCACCGATCACGGCACCGGCACAGTGGCTTTCCTGGCCGGCGGCGCGCTCGCCGGCGGCAAAATGGTCGCTGACTGGCCGGGCCTGCGCGACGATCAACTGTTCGAAAGGCGCGACTTGAAGGCGACGACGGACCTGCGCGCTGTCCTTAAGGGCCTGCTGGTCGATCACCTGAACATTGGCGCCGCCCAGATCGAAGCGGTTTTTCCGGATTCGACTGGAGCGAAACCGCTGCGCGGCTTGATCGCTTAAGGGAACCAATCCCGCGCAATTCGATTGTGGCATCGATGCCGACATCCATTGCCGCATTGAACGCCGCGAATTTTTTCATGGCTGATGTCCGCGATGGACTGGGGCCATTCCTTGGCGTCTTTCTGCAAGATCGACACTGGAGCGCATCCGAGATCGGCCTTGTCATGACGATCGGCGGACTGGCGGGCATGGTCGCGACAACGCCAACCGGCATCATTGTCGACAGCACGAAAGCCAAACGCGCCCTGGCGATCGCGGCCATCATCGCGGTCATTCTGTCGAATACAGTGAACTATCTCTCTCCGACATTTCCAACCACCGCAGTGGCGCAAACCATCAGCGCCATCGGGGGGGCCGCCATGGGGCCGATCATCGCGGCCTTGACACTGGGCCTCGTCAAACAGGCCGGCTTCGCGCATCAGCTCGGCCGCAACGAAGCCTTCAACCATGCGGGCAATGCCTCTGCCGCAGCGCTTGCCGGGCTTCTTGGCTATATCTTCGGCTTCGTCGCGGTGTTCGCCTTGATGTCCATCATGGCGGTCGCATCGGTTGCCGCGGTGCTGCTCATCAAGAAAAGCGATATCGATCATGAAGCCGCCAGAGGACGGGAGACCGTCACATCCACACCGGACAAGACGAGCTATTCCACCTTGCTGAGATCCCGGCCGCTGATCGTCATCGCCATAACGATGGCGCTCTTTCACCTGGGCAATGCAGCCATGCTGCCGCTCCTCGGGCAAGCGATGGTCGCGCGCGGCGATCAATGGGATCCGAGCGCCTACACCGCCGCGACCATCCTCATCGCGCAGATCACCATGATCCCCATGGCTTTGATCGCGGCGCGGATCGCCGTGTCACGCGGCTACAACCCGCTCTTCATCGCAGCTTTGGTCGCTTTGCCTCTTAGAGGCCTCATCGCCTGGTCTTTCACCGACCCCCGTGCGCTCATCCCCGTTCAGATTTTGGATGGCGTCGGCGCCGGCCTGCTCGGCGTCGCCTTGCCTGGAATCGTCGCCCAGGTTCTCTGGGGCACCGGCCATGTGAATGCCGGCATTGGCGCCGTCATGACGGCCCAAGGTGTCGGCGCGGCCTTCAGTACCGCAGTCGCAGGCTTCGCCGCCGACAGTTGGGGTTACGGAACGGCCTTCCTGATTCTAAGCGCCATCGCCTTGGCCGGCCTGCTCTTCTGGCTGCTGAATTCAAAATTCTTTCCGCCCGCGCAAACTGCATTGGGAACAGAGGGGCCAAAGCCTTCCCAAGCAGCGAGGTGAATTCCTCTGGCGCCAACACGAAATTAGTCGTGAAGCGATTTATCCGCACTCTGCCGAACGCGCTAAAACGTAACGGAACTTTGCCATAGCGATCGTGTTAAGCGAGAACCTCACGCAAAATCGAACCCACCATCGGCCTCCCCGGCTTTAAAGACGCGCCATCTGGAGCGGAAATGATCTCCAATATTATCCCGCCTGCCCTGCTTGCCCCCATTCTGCTCATCCTCTCGAACGTCTTCATGACCTTCGCCTGGTATGGTCATCTGAAATACAAGGAGAGCCCGATCTTGCTGGCCATTCTAGCCAGTTGGGGCATCGCGCTGTTCGAATATTGCCTGGCCGTGCCGGCCAATCGCTACGGCAGCGCCTTCTATTCGGTCGCCGAACTCAAAACAATGCAGGAAGTGATTACACTGCTCGTGTTCGCCGGGTTCTCGACGTTTTACCTCAAGGAACAGCTCGGCTGGAATCACGCCGTCGGCTTCGCGCTGATTGCCGCGGGCGCCGCTTTCATCTTCAAAGATAAGATCTGAAATGTAGAACGCGCCACCTCGCGGCGGCGCGTTCCAAAGATGTGAGCAGACCGAACGATTAGTGCGCCGTCTGCTTGGCGATGATGTGATCCTTGATGTCCTCATAGACATTCTTCGGCACGATGTTCTTGTCGAGCAGCTCGTTCTTGCCGTGATACGGACGACCTTTAATGATCGCCGCCGAGCGCGCTGCGCCAACGCCTTTCAGCTTTTCGAGATCAGCGGCCGAGGCGGTGTTGATGTCGAGGAGATCGGTCGCGGCGGCAGGCTTGGCAGCGGCGGCCGGAGCAGGCGCGGCGGGTTTTGCGGTGGCGGCTGGAGTGGCAGGAGCCGTTGCGGCTGCCGGCGGCACGGTCGGCTTCGCTGGCTGCGTCGAAGGCGCCGGGGCCTGCGCCAAAGCTGCGCCCGTGAGGGCGGTCGCGAATGCAAGAGCGGCAAGAATGCGGGTCTTCATGTCTGTCTCCAGAATAACGGAAGGCCCTGTTGGGCACCTCACGTCATCACTGTAGTCAGCGCACATGAACCGTGGCTGAACCCACCTGCTGATCCACTTGGAGCGGCCCATTGTCAGCGACGAAGGTCATGACCGACAGCCTGTTGCGATGCGCCTCGCTCGGCCAATGGGGCATCAGCGTTGGCGTGCGCATGGTCGCGACCAGGGCAATGGCGGTGGCAAAGGCCATCAGCACCACGAGGCGAACCGACATGCGCAACTGCTGCTGCGCCATTTCCGGCGACATAGCATAGCTGAAGCCATTGTTTTCGTTCGATTCGGACCCATTTTTGAAGCTCATCAGAGCCTCCTTGGCACAGGCAGGGAGGCAGAACAGCCTTCCCGCACCGGACGGGATACACCTGACCGCCTCACCTCTGCCGTGTGGTAACGCACAATCCCGCCGAGGGTTCGACCGAAAACCGGCCGAAAGCTGGCTTTTCCATTTGCCCTTTGCGCGCCGCGAAACTATTTTCCGCCGCTTCCATGAATCCATGGAAATTCTTAAAACTCCCCGGAGACCAGACCAATGTCGTTCCTTGCAGGCGCAGTGACCCGCGTGAAGCCTTCGGCCACCATGGTGGCGACCCAGGTTGCGCGCGATCTGAAAAACGCCGGGCGCGACATCATCTCGCTTTCCGTCGGCGAACCAGACTTCGATACGCCCGATCACATCAAAAAAGCGGCGATAGAAGCCATCAATCGCGGCGAGACCAAATATCCGCCGGTGCTCGGCATCGTGCCGCTGCGTGAGGCCATCGCCAAGAAGTTCAAGCGCGAGAACGAGCTTGACTACAAGCCGTCGCAGACCATCGTCGGCACGGGCGGCAAGCAGATCCTGTTCAACACCTTCCTCGCCACCTGCGACAAGGGTGATGAAGTGATCATTCCGGCGCCCTATTGGGTGAGCTACCCGGACATGGTGACCATTGCCGGCGGCACGCCGGTGATCGTCAAGACGACGCTTGAGTCGGGCTTCAAACTGCAGCCCGAGGATCTCGACCGCGCCATCACGCCGAGGACCAAGTGGGTGCTGCTCAACTCGCCGTCGAACCCGACCGGCGCGGCCTATACCCGCGACGAGCTGAAGGCGCTCACCGATGTTCTGATGCGGCCCAAGAACAAGCATGTCTGGGTGTTCAGCGATGACATCTACGAACATCTGATCTACGGCGATTTCAAATTCACCACGCCGGTACAGATCGAGCCGAACCTGATGGATCGGGCGCTGACCATGAACGGCATGTCGAAGAGCTATGCCATGACCGGCTGGCGCATTGGCTATGCCGCGGCTCCCGACATCCTCATCAAAGCCCTCGACCTGCTGCACGGCCAGCAAACCTCAGGCGCCTGCACGATCGCGCAATGGGCCTCGGTTGAAGCCTTGAACGGCCCGCAGGATCATCTGCCGATCTTCCGTAAAGCCTTCGAAGAGCGGCGCGACCTGGTCGTCTCGATGCTCAACCAGGCCAAGTACATCAAGTGCCCGATGCCGGAAGGCGCTTTCTACGTCTATCCCGATTGCTCGCAGGCGATGGGCAAGAAGACGCAGAGCGGCAAGGTGCTGCAGACCGACGAGGATTTCATCGGCGAACTGCTGCAGCAGGAAGGCGTCGCCGTGGTGCACGGATCGGCTTTCGGCCTGGGCCCGAACTTCCGCATTTCCTATGCGGCGAAGACCGGCCTGCTGGAAGACGCCTGCCGGCGCATCCAGCGTTTCACCGCCAGCCTGACCTAAAATCCTCTAGCCGCGCGCCTTCCTGGGTGCGCGGCTTATCCCTTCGTCTGCCTTGGTCTCCCTTCGCCGCGCTTGAGCCTGTCGCCCACCCGGCTATGCTGGGTCAGGTACAGAATGGAGGGATGTGCCGTGAAAACTTTATCATCTCGGACCCTGTCATCGAAATCCCTACTCTGCGGCGCCGGCCTGTTGCTGCTCTGCGGCGCTTTGCCGGCCCAGGCCCAGGACGCCAAGGGCGTCTGGCTGCGTGACAATGGCAAGAGCCGGGTGCGCATCACCGATTGCGGCGGCGCCCTGTGCGGCACGATCAGCTGGCTCGCCGACAGCAGCGGCCCGTCCAAAGTCGGCCAGCGTGTCTTCTACAATATGAAGCCAGCAGGCGCCGGCAAATGGAGCGGCAATGCCTTCAATCCGGAAGACGGCAAGACCTATTCCGGCACGATGAGCCTGTCCGGCTCGACGCTGACGACAGCAGGCTGCGTGTTTGGCGGATTGATCTGCCGTTCCGTCGCCTGGTCGCGGGTGAATTGATCCGCTGAAGCGTCGGCGTGCTATGCTCCCGCATGTTCGCCCACACGCCTTACGATGGCAGCTCAAAGCCCTTCACCATCGGCCTGCGCCCGCTCGACCCAACGCGCTGGATCGAGCCTGACGATGGGCTGAAGCATTTCCTCGCCGAAAAGCGCCGGCTGTTTGCCCAACAGCGCGGCGATGTCTTCACCGCCCGCGCCGACACGCAAGCGAGCCAGAGCGAAATCCGCGATGCGCTCGCCGACTATCTGACGCGCACGTTTCCCGATCTCTACATTCGCGAAGATGCCGGCATTGTCATCACGCCCTTGCGGCAGCGCGTCGCCTTCGACGACGATCTACCGCCGCTGATGCAGGCGGCGCTGCTGGTGCAGGACGATCTCGCGCTCATGCGCCGCTTCGACGACGGCTGGCGTCTGGCCGCCGCCGCTATCTGCTTTCCCTCGACGTGGCTTCTACGGGAGAAATTCGACCGTAACCTCGCCGACATTCACGCGCCCGTGCCGGGCTTTCCTGGCGGAATGGAACAACGCGTCACCCGCATTTTCGACAATCTGCGTGCCGAGGCGCCCGTCGAGCGGTTCAACTGGTCGATCTATGACAGCGAGACCTTGCACCATCCGCACCCCTCGCCACAGGCTCCCGCCACGGCCGATGCGGCTTTTATCCGTGTCGAGCGACAGAGCCTGCGAAAAATGCCGCAATCGGGCGACATCCTCTTCACCATCCGCATTCTCGTCGATCCGATCGCGGCGTTGCGTCATCACCCCGATGGCGCGAACCTCGCCACCGCCTTGCGCAGGCAGCTTCTGGCGCTGACGCCAGAGCAGCTCACGTACAAGAATATGGTGGAGAGCCGCGACAGGATCGCTCATTCCCTCGCCGCGCTCATCGCGGCAGACTGACACCATGACCGATGATGAACGCAACAGACTGAGTGCGCGTGCCGCGCGCTACGCGCAAGTCGGCGCCAAGGTGGGCGGCGTGGCCGCGCGCATGGCCGGCGCGCGCCTGCGCGGCCGCGAGGTGCTCGACGACACCAATGCGGCGGCCTTCACGGCAGCACTTGGATCACTCAAGGGCCCGATGATGAAGGTAGCGCAGTTTCTCGCCACCATTCCAGGAGCCCTACCGCAGGATTTGTCCGACCGTCTTCGGCAATTGCAATCGAACGCCCCGCCGATGGGCGCCGGCTTCGTCAATCGACGCATGATGGCGGAACTCGGCGCTGGCTGGCGCGGCAAGTTCGCCGCCTTCGATCTGCATCCGGCGCACGCGGCTTCACTGGGCCAGGTGCATCGCGCCACCTCCCTTGATGGCAAGCCGCTCGCCTGCAAGCTGCAATATCCCGATATGACCTCGGTGGTCGAAGCCGACCTGCAACAGCTCGACATCCTGTTCGCCCTGCGCCGCCGCCTCAACACGGCGCTCGACACCCGCGAAGCGGCCAAGGAGATCGGCGCGCGCCTGCGCGAGGAACTCGACTATCAGCGCGAAGCCAAACATGTCGCGCTCTATCGCGAAATTCTCGGCGACAGCACGACCCAGACCAATGTGCGCGTGCCGGGCGTCTGGCCGGAGCTTTCCACCCGTCGCCTCATCACCCTCGACTGGCTCGACGGCGAGCCGCTGCTCGATTTCAAAACCGCTTCGCAGGACGCGCGCAACGCGATCGCTACCGCCATGTTCCGCGCCTGGTGGCATCCCTTCATCCGGCTCGGCATCATTCACGGCGATCCGCATCTCGGCAATTACACCGTGTTTCGCGGCGAGAGCGGCGAAGCTGCCGGCATCAACCTGCTCGACTACGGCTGCATCCGCGTCTTTCCGCCGAGCTTCGTCAAAGGCGTCGTCGATCTCTATCGCGGCCTGCGCGACGCCGACGAAGCGGCCATCGCCGCCGCCTACGAGACCTGGGGTTTTCGCGGCCTGAGCAAAGACCTGCGCGATGTCCTCAACATCTGGTCGCGTTTCATCTACGGCCCTTTGCTCGACGACCGCGTGCGGCCCATTGCCGATGGCGTCTCGCCCGCCGAATATGGCCGCACCCAGGCCAGCCGCGTTCATGAAGGGCTGAAGCAACACGGTCCTGTCACCGTGCCCCGGGAATTCGTCTTCATGGACCGCGCCGCCATTGGCCTCGGTGGCGCATTCCTGCATCTCGACGCACGGCTCAATTTCTACGCCATGTTCAACGACGCCCTGGCTGATTTCAGTGTCGAGGGGCTGGCGGAGCGGCAGGCGGCGGTGTTGCGGAAAGTCGGCCTGTCGCCGCCGGCATGAAGGGTTGACTACACGCGGCGATCGACGAAGCGCGGCGCCTTGATGCTGGCTTCAAACGCGCTGGCCAAGCTGCCCGCCGGCAGAACCTCCACCTCCGGCGACACTTCGAAGCTGCTTTTGACCAGCCGCGCCACATCCGAACTGGCCTGAACATTATCCATGCCGCGCCGCACTTCGATCAACAGTTTGAGATTCTCCCGGCCGGATTTTTCGTCGGTCAGCAGCAGCGCCTGAAAGTCATTGATGGCGCCATTGCGAAACATCAGATCCTCGAACTCCGCGTGATTGACGTTGACGCCTCTTATCTTGAAGAAGCCGGTCGTGCGATTGGCGTGCCGGATCATCGGGAAGACATCGGCCCACGGCCCTGAGCCCCGGGATTGCGGAATGAATCGCACCATGTCGCCCGAATTCCAGCGCAGGAACGGCGTGGCGTTGTTCGTCCAAAGCGGTGTCACACAGAGCGTGCCGACCTCGCCGTCCGGCACGGGAATCCCAGTCTCCACATCGACGACCTCGACATAATAGAGATCCGTCCAGACGTGGATACCATCATGCGCGCTGTTCTCGGCGCCCATCAGCCCGGCTTCGCTCATACCGAAAACGTCGAAAACCTCCGCACCCCAGGTTCTGCCTATCTTTTCACGCTTGGCATCCGACAATGTCTCGGCCGTACACACCACTTTCTTCACTGAACTCTTAGCCAGGTCGATGCCCTTGGCATCGGCGAGATTGGCGAGATGCAGCGCGAAACTGCTCATGCCCATGAAGACGGTCGGCTTCAGCGTCTCGATCAGATTGAGCTGCACCTCGGACGGACAGGAATTGCCCGCCCCCACCCAGATCATCCCGACATCGAACAATTGCGCGCTGCGCGCCCAAACCTGGCCGGCGGGATGGACGCCCATGGGAAAAGAGATATGGCAAAGATCGCCCTTGCCGATGCCCATGCAGGGAAACGAGCGGCCCCATGACAACAGCGCGTAGCGGATATCCTCGGCCGTGCGCGGATAAAAGACGGGACGTCCAGTCGAGCCGCCAGAGCGCCAGTATTCGGCGACTTCGGTCGCTGGCGCGGTGCAGAAGTTATCAAGGAACGCGGCATGGTCGAGCTGTCGCAGAACATCCTTGTCGAGAATGGGGATCTTCTGCCACTCCAAGGGATCGTCGAGCTTTTCGGGATCGATATGATCCAGCTTCTTGCGATACCACTTGGCCGCCTTCGCCCGCGCGAAAGCCACTTTCTTACGCTCGCTTTGCAGAGCGGCAATCTCGGCGCGCGACTTCGGCAGGGAAAGCGGAAACTGCATCAAATATCGTCCTGATGGCCTGAAACGCAGGCTAGGGAGTGTGGCCTCCCCGGCACTAGCCCACCGGCGCAAGCGCCAGCCGAAGAATGCAATAAAGCCTTGTCCCATAGGCTTTTGGCTCTCGAGCGCGGATATGCCGCTAGCCCACCCCTGATCTTGAACCCCTCCCCATTCCCTGCTTGAATGTCTTGCGATTGGCGCTCACTCCATGAAGCAGCCCTCATGATCGAGACATTGGGACGGAAATCCGACGCCTTCGAAACCAGAGACCCGGAGATGGCCCGCGCCCATCTGTCGGGGGCTTTCCGTTCGCACAGGCTCGACTTTCGCAGCCCCAATCATCAGCTGACGATGGAACACCGCACGGTTGCCTGCGGCAGCGTTTCCTTTCACCGCCTGAAGTATGGCGGCGATGTCAGGATGAGCTCATCGGAGATGGATCGGTTCTATCTGTTTCAATTAGCGCGGAAAGGCTCGTTTCAGATCTGGCGTAATCGCAGCGCCACCACCGTACTGGAGAGAACGGCCTACGCCGTCAATGCGCGTGAAACATTCGCCAAAGACTGGGCCTCGGATGGTGAACAGCTGATCTTGCGCGTTGAACGCACGGCCATCGCCAAACACTTGCAAAGCCTGCTGGCCTCGGGCGAAGGCGACGAGGTCGAATTTCGCTCATCCGCCACCGAGAACGCCGGCCAAATCCTGGCGACCATGTATGACTATGTCGCCGCCATATCCGATCGGCCGGCTCGGTTTCGCAGTCAGGTCGAAGAGATGATCCTGTCGACCATCATCGCGACATTTCCCAACAATTACACCGACACTCTGGAAAGGCCGCAGAAAACCTGCGCGCCCTATTACATCCACCGTGTCGAAGAGGCGATTGAGGCCGATCCCAGGGCGGACTTTCCTTTGCACGACATGATCGAGATATCAGGCGTCAGCGCGCGCACGCTCTATTACGGCTTCCGGCAATTTCGCGACACCACGCCTCTGAACTATCTGCGCGACCGGAAACTGGATCTGGTCCGGCGGATGCTGTTGGACGCAGACCCCACGCAGACGACGGTGACATCGATCGCCACCGAATGCGGCTTCGCGCATCTGTCGAAATTCGCCGTGCATTTTCGCGAACGCTTCGGCGAGACACCGTCAGCTGTCCTCAAGTTCAAAGGGCGGAAGGCTTAGAAAGCCCTCCCCTCAAATCAATCGCACCTCATTCCGCCGCCTGGCGCACCGCTGACGGCTTGATCCGCGCTGACGCCCGTAATTGCTCATCCTCGGCATTGCTGCGCTCAAACAGCCGCATCGCCTGCTCCTTGCCGGCGAGATAGGGCTTCGGCCAGACCTGCGCGTCATAGCCATAATGGGCCGCCGCGCGCAGGGTGAACTGCGGATCGACCAGATGCGGACGCGCCAGGGCCACCAGATCGGCGCGCCCCGCCGCGACGATGGTGTTCACCTGATCGGGCGTGGTGATATTGCCGACGGTGATGGTGGGAATATCGACCTCGCTGCGGATCGCATCGGAAAATGGCGTCTGGAACATACGGCCATAGACCGGCTTCGCCTCCATCGAGGTCTGCCCCGCCGAGACATCGAGAATATCGACGCCACGGCCCTTCAACAGGCGGGCGATCTCAATCGCGTCGTCGATATCAAGACCACGGCCCGCCACCCAATCGGTCGCCGAGATGCGAACGGAAAGTGGTTTGTCGGCCCAGACCTCGCGCACGGCATCGAACACTTCAAGGGGGAAGCGCATACGCTTCTCCGGGCTGCCGCCATATTCATCCACGCGCTGATTGCTCAGAGGCGAGATAAAACTCGAAAGCAGATAGCCGTGAGCCATATGCAGTTCGAGCATATCGAAACCGGCTGCCTGCGCCAGACGCGCCGCGCGCACGAAAGCCTGCCGGACCTCCGTCATTTCAGCGCGGCTGATCTCGGTCGGCTCCTGGCTTTCCTTCCTGAACTTCAGTGGCGAAGCGGACACGATCGGCCAATTGCCGTCGCCGCGCAGCGGCAAGTCCATGCCCTCCCAGGCCAGCCGCGTCGAGCCTTTGCGCCCGGCATGGCCGATCTGCAGACAGAACTTGGCGTGGCTCTGCCGGTGCACGAAATCGCAGATGCGCCGCCAGGCGGCGAGCTGCACGTCGTTATAGAGCCCCGGGCAGGCCGGCGTGATCCGCGCCTCTTCCGATACCGAGGTCATCTCGGCAAAGACCAAGCCGGCGCCCCCCATCGCCAGCCGCCCAAGATGCGCCAGATGGAAATCGCCCGGCACGCCGCCAGGCTCGGCGCTGTACATATTCATCGGCGAGACAACGACGCGATTGTCGATGGCCATGTCACGCAGACGAAACGGCGTGAACATCGGTGGTGGCGAACGATCCGGCGCGATATCAACTCCTTGCTCGCGGCGCACTTTTTCGCCCCACCATTGATCGACCTTGGCGACAAAGGCGCCGTCGCGACGTTTCAGGTTTTCATAGGTAATCTGCTTCGAACGCGACAGTAGGCTGAACGCCATCTGCATCGGCTCGAGTTTCCAGAAGCGCTCTGGCTTCTCGAACCAGGTCAGACTGACATCGGCCGCGTGCTGCGTCTTCTCGACGTCTTCGCGACGGGTGCGCTCGAAATGTTCAAGCGCCGTCTGAACGGTCTCCCCATGCGCGAAGGCATCGGCCAAAGCGATCGCATCTTCCATCGCCAGTTTCGTGCCCGAGCCAATGGAATAATGCGCGGTGTGCAGAGCGTCGCCGAGCAGAACGATGTTCTTGTGGAACCACCGCTCGTTCTTGATCATCGGAAAATTGCGCCAGATCGATCGATTGGTCAGCAGGCGATGGCCATCCAGAAGATCAGCGAACAGTTTCTCCAGATAGGCGACCGTCTCCGCCTCGCTCGCCTGATCGAGCCCGGCCCGCAGCCACGTCGCCTCGTCGCATTCCGGCACCCACGTACTCATGCCGGCTTCATAGCCATAGGCACCGAGAATCCAGATGCCATGTTCGTTCTCGCGGAAGGCAAAAGTGAATGCCGACAGCGGCTTCGTGCTTCCCAGCCAGCAGAACTTGTTATGACGCCAGTCGATTTCGGGGCGGAAATGTTCCTGATAGCGTTCCCGGATCGCACTGTTGATCCCGTCAGCTGCGACAATCACGTCGGCGTCGGCCAGCGTGGAGAGATCGGTGACGTCGGCGCTGAAGTTCAGCTTCACGCCCAGGTCACGGGCGCGATCTTGAAGGATCAGCAGCAGTTTCCGACGCCCCAGGCCACAGAACCCATGTCCATCCGAACGGATCACCTGCCCCTTCACATGGGTATCGATTTCCCCCCAATAGATGAAGGCACTGGTGATCGCCTCGTAGCTTTCCTTGTCCCTCGCCTCGAAATTGCCGAGCGTTTCATCGGAAAAGACCACCCCGAAGCCAAAGGTGTCGTCGGCCCGGTTGCGCTCATAGACCGTGATGTCGCAGGCAGGATTGGCCTTTTTCATCAAGATCGAAAAATACAACCCGCCAGGCCCACCCCCGACCACGGCAAATTTGAGCGGCTTCATGTCCGGCCTCGTCGCGATGTCCCAAAACCCCAGTGGTCAGAAACCTACGAACGAGCGCCGCGCTGTCATCTGCAACGTGCGACTGACCGGGCGAATTCTGCAGCCCGGTGACATCGGTTGCATTCTCAGGACAAACCTATTGTTTGCGCAGCGACTTGAAATCAGCGCGCAGGCGACGCGCCGCGACCGCCACCTGTTTACGCAACCAGCGGGTCGTGCGTTTCTTCACATCCTTGCGCACCGCGCCCACATGGGCCGTGTCACCGGCGTGGCAGGCGGCGAGTTCGCGCCCCATCATCTCCAGCAATTCAAGATCGAGCAGTTCCGCCGGCGAGCGCTTCGCCTCGATCTTGCGGCTGTTGGGGCCGAGGCGACGCACGACGATCGCCTCCGTGACATGATAATTCGGATCGGGGGCGCGATGAGCGCCGCCGGCAATCCGCCCGCTCATGATGGCGGCTTCCGGGGAGCCGCTGAAACCCCAGGCCGAGGCGCACAGCATTTTCGATTCGCGCAGCACGATGCCGCCGCGCCACTCGCCCCAGGCGACGAAGCGCGGGCGGCCGAGACTGCCGGTGCCCGCAACACGCCGGGCAAAGTGCAGCTTCATCTGCGGATCGGGCATGGCCGCGCGCAGCGCTTTGAGATGTTTCGGCAGCACCTGGCTTGCCGGGATCGGCTTGTCGAAACAGGCCGCCTGCATCTTCACCCAATATTTGCGTCGTTCGAGCGGCGACAGATAGAGCGCTTCACGCAGCTTGTCGCATTCGCGTTCCAGAATCGTCGGCTGCGGATCGGCGATGCCGCTCTTGTAGCCTTTCAAAACACGGGCGCAGATATCCTTGGCCGTCGGCGTTTCGCCCTTGCGCGCCAATGTCGCGCTGAGCGACAGGCGCACCAGATCGAGCGCATAGGGCATGATCGCGGCTTCATCGAAATCGTTGACGCCCCAGGTCATGCGGCTGTCGGCATCGCGCCACGCGCCGTAGTTTTCAAGATGGATGTCGCCGACGGCGAGAATAGACGGCAGGGCCGCGAGTTCCGGCGCATCGATCAGGATCGTCTCGGCGAACCGCCAATAGGTGCCGCGCAAAAAAGAAAAAGCGTTCTCGCTGATTTTCTGGCGTTTCCACGTCATGTCGGCGGCGACAAAATTTTTGCCCGCCCGTTTGCGCAGCCAACTTTCATAAGCCTTTGACGATTGCTTGAATGGTGGAACTTCAACGGGTTTCATATGCTTGTCAGCCATGCAGCGCCCCCAAAAGAGCCCGCCAGACCAAGGCGGGAACCATGCAAGGCAGTGTCCCGCCTTGTCATCATCAAGGTAGAGTCCTATCGTGAGCCGAGGGAACCGTCCCGTTCTTGGACGCCCTTTAACGGCCTCTTTACCATGATAACCGAGTCTGTGGCCTACGTTGGCGGCCGTAGCCAGCGCACAGGGGCGAAATGAGTTCTATTATACTGATTGCAGACGATGATCCGGTGCAGCGCCGTCTTCTCGAAGCGATGGTGCGGCGATTTGGATACGAGGTTGAGTCGGTGGACGGCGGCGAAGCCGCCCTGGCGCGCCTTGAAGCGACGGACAAACCCGCGCTGTCCATGGTCATCCTCGATCTCGTCATGCCTGATCTCGACGGCATGGGCGTGCTCGGCAAATTGCGCGAGCGCAAGATCAGCACACCCGTCATCGTGCAGACCGCCCATGGCTCGATCGAAGCGGTGATCTCGGCCATGCGCGCTGGCGCCGTCGATTTCGTCGTCAAACCGGTCGGCGCCGAGCGTCTGCAAATTTCGATCAAGAACGCCCTGCGCGCCGATGCTCTGGAAGACGAAATCCGGCGCATGAATCGTAAGGCCAACGGCACGTTGGGCCTGAAAGACATCGCCACCCGCTCGCCGGAAATGGAACGCATCATCCGGCTCGGCGAACGGGCCGCCAAATCCACCATTCCCGTCCTCATTGAAGGCGAGTCCGGCGTCGGTAAGGAACTGATCGCCCGCGCTATTCAAGGTGCTTCCGATCGACGCGGCAAAGCCTTCGTCACCGTCAACTGCGGCGCGCTGCCGGAAAATCTGGTCGAGTCCATTCTCTTCGGCCATGAGAAGGGCGCCTTCACTGGCGCCACTGAAAAGCACACCGGCAAATTCCTGGAAGCCAATGGCGGCACCCTGTTCCTGGACGAGGTCGGCGAACTGCCGCTCGAAACCCAGGTGAAACTGCTGCGCGCCCTGCAAGAGGGCGAGATCGATCCGGTCGGCGGCAAACGCTCGATCAAGGTCGATATCCGGCTGATTTCGGCCACCAATCAGAACCTGATCGAATTGGTGAAACGCGGCGCCTTCCGCGAGGATCTCTACTATCGCCTGAACGTCTTCCCGATCTCGATTCCGCCGCTGCGCTCGCGCCGCGACGACATCCCCGATCTCGCCCGCCGCTTCACCGCGCGCTTTGCAGCAGAAGAAGGCCGCAAGCTACGCGGGATGAGTTCCGAGGCCGTGTCGTTGCTGACCCGCTACAACTGGCCGGGCAATGTCCGCCAGCTTGAAAACGCTGTCTTCCGCGCCGTGGTTCTGGCGGAAGGCGACGAACTGACCGTGGCGGAGTTTCCGCAGATCGCCGCGCAGGTCGATGGCTTCGACGTCCGCATTCCCCCCGCGCCCGCCGCCGCCCCGCTGACGACGCAGAAGGAAATCGTCCGCATCGAAGTGCGTGATCCCAACGTGCTGCGCCTGCTCGACGAGAACGGCAATGTCCGCCGACTCGAGGACATGGAAGCCGAATCGATTCGATTCGCTCTCGCCCATTATCGCGGGCAAATGTCGGAAATGGCCCGCCGCCTCGGCATCGGTCGCTCAACCCTTTATCGCAAGATGAAGGACTACGGGCTGAACGATCCCAACGAGGGCATGGAAACCGACGAAGTCGCCTAAAACCAAGGCAAGACACCGCCGCGAGCGTGGGATTTCTGCAACGCTCGTGTGTGATCGCGCACGGACCACGCCGCGTGCCTAGGCATAATGTGGATCGTCACGTAAATCTTACACGTTGCGGCCCGCCTGCCGGCGGCAGTGCCGTAACCACGGGCGGGGACGATGCTGAAATCTATCAGAACCAGAATGCTACACGGCACGGCCCTGCTGGCCGCGACCCTTGTTTTCAGCGCCCCCATCGCACCGAGCCAAGCGCAAGAGACCGGCTCCGTTCCCGACGTTGCCGTGAGCGCGCCCCTGCCGCCAGACGCGGCCTTGAGCGCCGATGTGCAGGCGCCGGTCCAAGCGCCGACCGCAGCACAGGCCACACCGCACAGCGCTCCGCCGGCCGAACTTCCGGTCATCGTCGAGCTGCCGCCTGAAGCACCGCTCCATCTTGGCCCCGAGCCGACGACCACCGTCGCCGCGCCGGCTCAACCGACCGAAGACAAACAAGCCGCTGAAAAGCCAGCGCAGGAACAGCAGCCCCAGCCGCAACAAGCTCAGACGCCGCCGCAGGTTGACCAGCAGGCCAACGAACAAGCCAAAGACTTGGCCAGCAACTTGGCCAACGAACTGGCCTTGCGTGAACGTATCCGCCAGGCGGCCGCAGCCCTCGTCGAAGCCGAGCCGGCCCGCACGGCGAAAGCCCAGCGCCGCGAGCGCGAGGCTGTCGCCGCCTTCTATGCGGCGCGCGACAATGCCCCCCTGTGGACCGATGGCAAGGCCTTGACCAAGGCCGGCGCGAGCCTCGTCGCCCGCCTCGATCGGGCCAACGAAGATGGACTTGATCTCGTCGATTTCCGCGGCGTCCCGACCATCGCCAATGATGACCAGGCAGCGGCCACCGAACTGGCCCTGACCACGGCGGCGGTGACCTATGCCCTGCAGGCACGTGGCGCGCGCATCGACCCGCGCACCATCGGCCTGATCACCGCCAAACCCGAGATTCCCGACGTTGCCACCATCCTCGCCACGCTCGCTTCGGCCGGCGTCCAAGACGGACGCGACGTCGGCGAACAGCTGGCCGCATTCAACCCGCCGCAGCCTGGCTATCGGGCGCTACGCGCCAAGCTGGCCGAACTGCGCCGCGAACATCCAGCCATCGCCAGCCAACGCATTGGCCCCGGCCCGGTTTTGCGCGTCGGTATGAAGGACCAGCGCGTGCCGCTGCTGCGCGCCCGCCTCGGTGTCGACGCCGAAAGCGAAACCGATCCGATGCTCTACGACGTGCGCGTTGCCAGCGCCGTCGCCGATTTCAACCGCGCCAACGGCCTCCCGGCCGTCAACACGCTGACGTCGCGCACCATCGCCAAACTGTCGGGCGGCGAGCCGCTGCGGCTTGAAGCAGAACTGCTATCGAACATGGAGTTCTGGCGCTGGATGCCACGCGACATGGGTGAGACGCGCATCGAGGTGAACATCCCCGACTACCAGGTGAAGGTGACGCGCGGCAGCGAAGTCATTCACACCGCCCGCGTGGTCGTCGGCAAGCCGCAAACGCCGACCCCGGTGTTCTCCCATGCGATGCAGCACCTCATCGTCAATCCCTATTGGAACGTGCCGGTGTCCATCATCAAGAAAGAGATGATGCCGGGCTATGCCAAGGATCCGAGCTATTTCCAGCGGCGCGGCTATGAAGTGACGCAAACGCGCGGTGGCCAGCTGGTGGTGCGCCAGCCGCCCGGCGAGCGCAATGCGCTCGGCCGCATCAAATTCATGTTCCCCAACGAACATGCGGTCTATCTGCACGACACGCCCTCGCGCGGCCTGTTCGCCAATGCGCGCCGCGCCTACAGCCACGGCTGCGTCCGCGTCGACCAGCCCTTCCGCCTCGCCGAAGTGGTGCTGGGCAAAGAGAATGGCTGGAGCGAACAGAAAGTGCGCGCCATGGTCGGCGGTAACGAGCGCCTGGTGAATCTGCCGCAACAGATTCCGATCCACATCGAATATTTCACCGCCTTCGTCGATGAAGACGGCAAGGTGCAATTGCGCGAAGACATTTACGGCTATTCGCGCAAGGTGCAGACCGCGCTCGGGTTGTAACGCCAAATCTGGCTCTTGGTGTCATCCTGGATCGCACCTGCGGTGCGTCTGGGATGATACAGAGGCTGCTACTCTAATTCCGCTCGACGAAAGACTTGTATTCGGCGATCACCTCCGGCGATAAACCCGAGATCACCTTCGACAAATAGGCCGTCAGCGCCTCGCCATCATTGGGCGCCCCGACATCGAAATTGCGGCGGCGCGCTTCTTCTTGATAGGCCGGGTCGCGGACCATGCGGCCATAGGCATCGCGCAGGGTTTTCGTCTGCGCCGGCGCCAGGCCGGGTGGCCCGATCAACGCCAGCCCCAGCCGCATCGGCGTCGTCAGCAGGCCAACAAGTTCGCGTTCGCGCGGATCGTTCAGCAATGTATCGATCGTCGGCAGGCCGGGCTCCGTCTCGAAGGTCTGAAACAACGGCAGCACCAGCCCCGAGGCAATCATATCGGCGCGTATGCTGGCGCGATCAGAGAAGATTGCTTCCGTCTCGCCGCGTTCAAGTGACAGAACGGCGGGCGCCATGCCCGGATAGCCACGCACCACTTTGAACGGAAACTTTTCATAGCGCGCCAGAATTTCCGGCACGATCGAGTTGGAGGTGGTCGCGCCAGAGCCCGCGACATTGATCTCGCGCGTCAACGTTTTCAGATCGGCGGCCGATTTGAGACCGGATGTGTTGCGGGCCCAGAAGATGAAATTGGTGCTGGCGGCGCTGCCGATCCAGGTGAAGCGACGCACGTCGTAACGCGCAATCTTGTCATCGCCAATCGGCGCCAACACGAAACCGGCGCGGCCTGGCATGCCCAAGGTCAATCCATCGGCGGTGGTCGATGCATAGAGATAATTGCCCAGGGTGACACCACCGGCACCCGGCATATTGCGCGGCTGAATCTGCGGTTCGCCGGGAATGAAGCGGCTGAGAAACTGCGCCACCAAGCGCATTTCATTGTCGATGCCGCCACCCGGCGGCTGGCCGGCATAGAGCAGAATGGTCTTGCCAGCATAAAAATCCTGCGCCTGCGCCGGTCGCGGCGGTGACAGCCAACAGGCGATCACAGCCAATGATGCGACAACGACTTTCACGCCTGAACGCGCGATCATGCACCCTCCCCAATTGATCTTTTTGTTATCTGTCGGTCAGTTTCAGTTCGATACGGCGGTTACGGCGCAGCGCCTCCTCGCTGTCGCCTGGATCGATGGGCTGGAATTCACCAAAGCCCGCGGCCGCCAACCGTTGCGGCGACACGCCCTTGCTGACCAGATATTGCACGACGGCAATGGCGCGACTGGCCGATAGATCCCAGTTCGATTTGTAAGCGCCACCGCTGATCGGCCGTTTGTCGGTATGGCCATCGACCCGCATCACCCACGGCAGTTCCGGCGGGATCTCACGTTCAAGATCAGCCATCGCCGTCGCCAGCTTGTCCAGTTCGGCATGGCCCTGCGGACTGATCTCCGCCTTGCCCGTATCGAACAGCACTTCCGATTCGAAAACGAAACGGTCGCCGACCGTGCGGATGCCCGGCCGATTGCCCAAGATCTCTTTCAGCCGGCCGAAGAAGTCGGAACGGTAGCGCGCCAGTTCCTGCACCTTCTGCGCCAGGGCCACATTGAGACGCGACCCCAGATCAGCGATGCGCGCCTGCGAGTCGCGATCGCGTTGTTCCGACGCATTGAGCGCGTCCTCCAGCGCCGACAATTGCCGACGCAGGGCCGCGATCTGCTGATTGAGAATATCGACCTGCGCCGCCGCGCGCGCCGAAAGCTGCCGCTCGGCATCAAGCGCCTGTTGCGCGCTGGCCGCCGCATCGCCGGTCGTTCCCGCATTGGCCGCGCCGGCATCGAGCAAGCCCTGCAAGCGGGCACGCTCGCGTTGCGCCGTGTCGAGCGTCGCCGTCAGAGTGTTGAGATTGGCCTGCGCATCGACACGCCCCGCTCGCTCCAGCGCCAGCAACGACGTCAGCTCCTCGATCTGCCGATTCAATTTGACGAGCGCATTGTCCTTGCCCGTCACTTCGCGCGACAGGAAGTACTGGCCCAGCATGAACACCGACAGAAGGAAGATGATGGCCAGGAGCATCGTCGACAGCGCGTCGACGAAACCGGGCCAGTAATCAAAGCCGCCGCGACGGCGCGAGCGGAGGTAAGCCATCAGTGGCGCTCCGGCTCCGACGACAGCCGCTCGAGCAGTTTCTTGATCTCGCGCTGCTGTTCGGCCTGCGCTTCCACCCAGTCGCGGATCATCTGCTGCTCGCCACGCATATGCTTGACGAGCCCTTGGATGCCTTCGGCCAGATTGGCCATGGCAGCGGTGGCCGCGCGCGAACCGGCGGGATCACCCAGTTTGGCGAGCGACGCCGCGAGATCGGGCGGCAGGCCGGCCATCGCCTGCGCCGTCCCGTCACCCGCACTAGCCGAAAGAGAATCTTCAAGCTCCGTATAGAAGCGGTTCTGCGCCTGGCCGCCCTGCAGATCGAGAAAGCCGAGGACAAGCGAACCGGCAAGGCCGAACAGCGACGAAGTGAAGGAGATCGACATGCCGGCGATCGGCGCCGACAGACCATTCTTCAATTCGTCGAACATCAAGGTCGCATCGCTGCCGCCCTGCATCGACTTGATGACATTGCCAATGGAACCGACGGTTTCGAGCAGCCCCCAGAACGTGCCGAGCAGGCCGAGAAACACCAGGAGGCCGGTGAGATAACGGGCAATCTCACGCGATTCATCAAGGCGTGCACCGACTGAATCAAGAATGACGCGCAGCATCTGGGTGGTGATCGGCAAGGAATGATCTTTACCACCGATCATTTTCGCCATCGGCGCCAGCAGCACGGGCGGGCGCGCCTGCGCCGCGTTGCCGGTCTGATAGGCATTGACCCAGCGCACCTCGCGCCGCAGCCGCCAAGCCTGGCGGATCGTCAGCACGATGCCAATGGCGAGCACGCCCAGGATCAGTGCGTTGAGCCCTGGATTGGCCATGAAGGCCGATAAAATTTGACGATAGAGGATCAGCGCGACGAAACCGACGAGCGCCAGGAAAACGATCATGCGCAGCAGGTAAATGCTGGGCGCGGACAGTTTACGCGTGTCGTTCTCGGTCGCCATATGTCTCCATCCTCCAGACGACGCGTCGGGAATCGCAAGGCGCCCCACAGACGTGTCAGAGAACGTCAGAAACCGCGTCCGATCAAGCCCACGGTGATGATAGAGCCATCAGTTTGTGTCGTCGCGGCGAAAGTGCGGCAAGAGCATGTGCGGTTTGATGGAACCATCAAACACTGCAAAACGCGTCAAAACAGAGATGCCAGGCGAAATCGCGCTTCTCGAAACGCGATTTGCTTTAGATTTCGGAAAGTTAGGCCTTGTTGATCAGGCCCAGAAGCTGCCGCTGCATGAACTCGTTGCCGGCGCAGATGGAACCTTTGCCCAGCATGTCGCTGCCGCCATCCGCATCGGTCAGGAAACCGCCGGCTTCACGCACCAGCACGATCCCGGCCGCGATGTCCCACGCTTGCAGATTGCGCTCCCAGAAGCCGTCGAGCCGGCCAGCGGCGACAAAGGCGAGGTCGAGCGCGGCGGCGCCCAGCCGGCGGACGTTGTGCACGCGCGCCATCACGGACGACAGTTCCGCCTTGAACTTCGGATGCGCCTCAGCCTTGCCGAGATGCGGAATCCCCGTGCCCATCAGGGCCTCGGAAATGTCGGACCGGGCGGCGACCCGCAGGCGGCGGTTGTTGTACCAGGCGCCCTGGCCCTTTTCGGCGACGAACATATCGTCGGTGATCGGATTGTAGACGAGGCCGGCGACGAGCTGGCCCTCGCGCTCCAGCGCCACGGAAATGGCGAACAGCGGCAGGCCATGCAGGAAATTGGTCGTGCCGTCGAGCGGATCGATGATCCAGCGGTGTGTCGTGTCGCTGCCGATGATCTCGCCGGACTCTTCCATCAGGAAGCTGTAGCCCGGCCGCGCCTTGGCCAACTCGTCCCGCAGTATCCGTTCGGCCTTTCGATCGGCGGCGGTGACGAAATCCCCGGGGCCCTTCACCGAGACCTGCAGGTTCTCGACTTCGCCAAAATCGCGTTTGAGGCCGCGGCCCGCCTTCACGGCGGCGGCGGTCATCACATTCATCAAAGCGGAGCGGATCATATCGAGAAAACGCCGATCAAGGTGTGGTTAAGGGGTTTTGGCCGGCTACGGCCTGCCCGGCGACGGGCTGAGATGGTCAGAAGAGGCCGATGTCTGCCCGCGCCACCGGGTCAGGTCAAGTCATTTGCCAGAAATCATTTGCCAAGGAAACGCTGGATCGCCTCTTCCACGGCCGTTTTCTGGCCCTGGGACAGGGTCCGGAGCTTTTCCTCGAGCCAATCGTCCGGCAAACCATTCGCCCGCGCCAGCACGTGCCATTTCATCGCTTCGACCAGATCCGGCTTGACGCCGCGCCCGACCACGTAAAGCCGCGCCAGCCGGTTCTGCGCCACCGGATTGTTAAGGGAAGCCGCCCGGATGAAATATTTGGCCGCTTCTTCCTCGTTTTTCTCGGTGCCGGTGCCGTTGAACAGGGCGATGGCATAGTCGACCATGGCCGGAACGAGCTTTTCGTCGGCGGCCCGGCGCAGCAATTGCGTCGCCATGGCGCGATCCTGCGGCACGCCCGAACCGTCCTTGTAGAGCATGGAGAGGGCGTAGATCGCCTCGATATTGCCCGCCTCCATGGACCTGCGGAACAGGTCCGCCGCCTTGCGGAAATCCTGAATCTGCCCCTGCATCGACATGACGGCAAGGTTGTAGAGGGCCTCGGACTGGTTCTTCGCCGCCGCCTTCTCGAACAGCGCGCGCGCTTCCTGCGGATCGGCCTTCACGCCCCGGCCTTCGAGATAGGCGAGGCCGAGCGCGAATTGCGCCTGGGAATCACCACGGTCGGCGGCCAGCCGATACCATCGATTGGCCTCTTCCTGGCTCTGCTTCACCGCCAGGCCGTCGCGGTAAAGTTCCGCCACCAGGGCCATGGCCGCCGCGTCATTGCCATTGGCTTCCAGCCGCTTCATCGCCTCCTGCATGGCCGTGACATAGAGGCCGCGCTGATAGGCGCCGAAGGCAAGGTCGACCGGCACCTTGATATAGGGTTCGGCCGGCGCCGGCGCGGAGCTCGGCAGTTTTGTCGGGTCGGGCAAGGCCACCGGCCGGCGCGACGAATCGAACGGCGGATCAAACCGCTCCTGCGCCACGGCAACGCCGGAAAAGGCCACCAGGGCCGCGATAAGAGGCAGTGCGCGCATGGTCACGACACCGCAGCGGTATTGGCCGCCATCATCGCCAAGACGTCATCGATGACCGCGCGCGGGCCGCGCGGATCGTCCCAGACAACCTCGCGCAAGGCGATGAAATCAGCCCCGGCCTCCACCAGCCCCTTCACATCGTCAAGGGAACGGGCATAGGCGACACACGGCACGGTGAAAATCTCCGCCCACCAGCGCACGCGCTCCAAAACAGCGTCGGCGGAGGGCAAATCATCATCGGCGCCTGGTTCGCCGAACATGACGTAATCGACATCAAGTTCGCCGGCGCTCATCGCCTGATGGCGCGTACGCAGACCGCCGGCGCCGACAATACCGCCCTGACCATCCGCGCCGCCTTGGGCGATGCGGGCCTGACGCACCAGGTCGAACAACGCCTGATCGTCATCATTATCGGGATGTTCTAGGTGAACGCCATCGGCGTCGGCCCCGCCAGGGGCTGCCGGATTCGACAGTAGCGCCGCGGCACCTGCCGCCTGACAGGCGGCGATCGCCTGCCGAAGATTTGCGGCATCACCACCGCTGTCATCGATCCGCACACAGGCAATGCCCTCACCGGCCAGCGCGGCAGCCAGCAACGGCTTGAGCGCGCCGGCAACGGGCCGGCGCGGCGTCAACAAATACAGCCTGGTCGGCTCACTCGGCTCAGACATGAAAAACTACCGGATATCGAACATGCACAGGAAGCGTGCCAGGGTAGCACGCATCTGTAGCCAGACATCCGCGCCGATTGGGGCGAAAGCGCGGCTATTCCGCCAGGGTCGCCGCTTCGAGCTCAGAGGCGCTGTCGAAGAGACCGACAAAAGCCGCGCGGCTCTCCTCGAGCTTCTCGATATGGAAATGCGCCACTTCCGCCAGTTTGCGCGCGCCGTGATCGGTCAGAGCCAGAAGCGCACGACGCCGATCCTTCGGATCTTTCACCCGCTCAATCAGCTTGGCATTTTCCAGCCGATTGACCAGTTCAGCGGCGGTGTTCGGGCGGATCAGCAGCAGACGCGCGAGTTCGCCGACGCTAATCGGCTCTTCGTCACGGCGGGCTTTAATGGCCAGCATCGCCTGATACCGGCGCGGTCCAAGATTGGAGCGCTCCAGCATCGCGTCGCTGAGCGCCGTGAATTGACGCAGAGCGTGGCGAAAACGGGCCAGCTTCTCGTAGTCCTCGCGGCTGAGCGCTGGCGTATTCAAACCTTCTACCGGCATGCCTAACCCTCACCAAACAGTTCCGCCCGGCTGAGTCTCCCGGACGCGGTGAATTATACTGTAGTAACACTCCCCGCCAACAACAAAAATATCGTTGTGAGACGGGTTTCAGTCAGGTCTATGTCAGGCAAACTTCGGGTTAAGCTCACCCGAAGCATAACGTTTGGCCATAACTGATACTGGCAATGGCGTCAGCTTAGCTGCCTTACCAGCAGTATTGAACTGCTCCAGCCGATCTTTACAAAGCTTGGTCATCGCGTCGAGAGCCGGCTTCAAATACTTGCGCGGATCGAATTCGCCGGGGTGTTCGGCCAGGATCTTGCGGACCTGTCCGGTGATCGCCATCCGGTTGTCGGTGTCGATATTGATCTTGCGCACGCCGTTCTTGATGCCGCGCTGAATTTCTTCGACCGGCACGCCCCAGGTCTGCGGCATCTTCCCGCCATAGGCATTGATGATGTCCTGCAGATCCTGCGGCACCGACGAGGAGCCGTGCATGACCAGATGCACATGCGGCATCCGGCGATGGATATCCTCGATGACATTCATGGCCAGCACCGCGCCGTCGGGCTTGCGCGAGAATTTGTAAGCGCCATGCGAAGTCCCCATGGCGATGGCGAGCGCGTCGACCTGCGTCTCCTTGACGAATTTCACTGCCTCCTCCGGATTGGTCAGCAGCTGGTCATGCGACAGCTTACCTTCCGCCCCATGGCCGTCTTCCTTCTCGCCCATGCCTGTCTCAAGCGAGCCGAGCACGCCGAGTTCACCCTCCACCGAGACACCGCCCAGATGCGCCATCTCGACGACCTTGTTGGTGACGCCGACATTGTAATCCCAATCGGCCGGCGTCTTGCCGTCGGCCTTCAACGAGCCGTCCATCATCACCGAGGTAAAGCCGGCCTGCATGGCCGTCACGCAGGTCGCCGGCTCATTGCCGTGATCGAGATGCACGCAGACCGGAATATGCGGATACATCTCAACGACCGCATCCATCATATGGCGGAGCATGATGTCGTTGGCATAGGCACGCGCGCCGCGCGACGCCTGGATGATGACAGGCGCGTTGGTCGCGTTCGCCGCCGTCATGATCGCCAGCGCCTGCTCCATATTGTTGATATTGAATGCCGGCACGCCATAGTCGTGCTCGGCGGCATGGTCGAGAAGCTGCCTGAGGGTGATGCGGGCCATGGAAACGCTCCGATAGACAAATGCGCGTCATGAGACGCGCCGATATAAACTGCGAGATTAGCTGCGGGCGCGCAAGACCTCGACGCCGGGCAGGGCCTTGCCCTCCAGCCATTCGAGAAACGCACCACCCGCTGTGGAAATATAACTGAATTTATCGCCGACGCCTGCCTGGTTCAGCGCGGAGACCGTATCGCCGCCGCCAGCTACCGTCAGCAGCTCGCCATCGGCGGTACGCTGCGCGGCGAACTGCGCCACGGCATTGGTCCCCGTATCGAACGGGCTGATTTCGAACGCCCCGAACGGGCCATTCCAGACCAGCGTCTTCACATCCGACAACAGCTTGTCGATCGCGTCGATCGAGGCCGGGCCGATGTCGAGGATCATTTCGTCATCATGCACATCGTCAACTGTAGCAACGCGCGAAGGCGCATGCGCTTTGAATTCATGCGCCACCACCACGTCTATTGGCAGCACGATCGTGCAATGAGCTTCACGCGCCTTGGCGAGAATCTGCGAGGCGGTCTCGATCATATTGCGCTCGACCAGGGACTTGCCGACCTTCTTGCCTTGCGCGGCAAAGAACGTATTGGCCATGGCGCCGCCGATGATCAGATATTCGACCTTCTTCATCAGGCTGCCGAGCAATTCCAGCTTGCTCGACACCTTGGCGCCACCGACGATGGCGGCAAGAGGCCGCTCCGGCTCGTCGAGCGCATGGGTCAAAGCGTCGAGCTCAGCCTGCATGCTGCGCCCGGCCGCAGACGGCAACACATGCGCCAGGCCTTCGGTCGAAGCGTGGGCGCGGTGCGCTACCGAGAAACCATCGTTGACATAGATATCACCCAGGCGCGCCAGTTCGGCGACGAAGACCGGGTCGTTCTTTTCCTCGCCGGCATGGAAGCGCGTGTTTTCCAAGAGCAGGACATCGCCGTCCTTCATCTGCCCAACCGCTTCCTGCGCTTCGGAGCCGATGCAATCGAAGGCGAAAGAAACGGGCCAGTCGAGATGTTCGGACACGGCCGCGGCGAGCGGCTTCAACGAACAATCTTCATCGGGACCATTCTTAGGCCGACCGAAATGCGACAGCAGGATCAATCGGCCACCACGACTGATGATTTCCTTCATCGTCGGAATGATGCGCTCAAGACGGGTCGTGTCGGTGACGCGGCCACTCTCGACGGGCAGATTGAGATCGACGCGCAGCAACACGCGCTTACCCGTCACATCGACGTCATCCAAAGTACGGAATTTCGCCATCGTCAGGTCCTGGCTGGTTCCTTGATCAGATTTCAGCGCGGCGATCTGCATCGGATCAAACCAGCTTACCCATGGCGACGGCGGTATCAATCAGGCGGCATGAGAAGCCCCATTCGTTGTCGTACCAACTCAGTACGCGCACGAATGTTCCGTCAATGACCTTCGTCTCCATGGTATGGAAGACCGCAGAATGACTATCGTGATTGAAGTCGACGGAGACGTTCGGATCATCCGTGTAGCCGAGGATGCCCTTCAACTGCTGGGAGGCGGCACGACGGACAATGTCGTTGATCTCCTCCTTCGTCGTCGCCCGCTTGGCGGTGAATTTTAGATCGACAACCGAAACATTCGGCGTCGGCACGCGGATCGAAGAACCATCGAGCTTGCCGGCGAGCTCCGGCAGCACGAGGCCCACGGCCTTGGCAGCACCGGTCTTGGTCGGGATCAGCGACAGCGCGGCGGCGCGGGCGCGATAGAGATCCTTATGCGTCGAGTCATGGGTCGGCTGGTCGCCGGTATAGGCATGGATCGTCGTCATAAAGCCATGCTCGATGCCGATCGTATCGTTCAGCACCTTGGCCACGGGCGCCAGGCAGTTCGTCGTGCACGACGCATTCGAAACGACGATGTGGTCCTTCGTCAATTTGTCGTGATTGACGCCATAGACGACGGTCAGATCGGCATCATCGCACGGCGACGACACCAGCACCCGCTTGGCGCCGGACTCAATATGGGCGATGGCGGTCGATTTCTTGGTGAACTTGCCGGTGCATTCGAGGACGATGTCGATGCCCATGTCCTTGTGCGGCAGTTTCGAGGGATCGCGCTCCATGGTGAGCTTCATCGGCCCATGGCCGGCGTCGATCGTATCCTTGGTATAGGTAATAGGACCGGGAAAGCGGCCGTGGACACTGTCGTATTTCAACAGGTGGACGAGGGTCTCAACCGGGGCCGTGCCATTTACCGCGACGACTTCGATATCCTTCCGGCCGGCTTCGATGATCGCACGAAGGGCGAGACGGCCGATGCGACCGAACCCATTGATCGAAACCCTGACTGCCATGAAGTTTTTCTCCAATCCTCTGCTACGACGGCCTGACCCTGTTTGCCACCCTACCCGTTGTGGCGGGCAATTGCGGCACCCGCAACGGCTTGCGCGGTAATACCGAAATGTTCGTAAAGTTTCTTATAGGGCCCACTGGCACCAAACGTTGACATGCCAATGAACACCCCATCGGACCCGATGATAGCGTCCCACCCCATGCGGATTGCGGCTTCCACCGCGACCTTGACCGGAGCGTCGCCGATCGTCCGCTTGATATAATCCTTGTCCTGAGCCAGGAACAGATCATAGCAGGGAACCGAGACGACTCGCGCCGAAATACCCTTTTCGGCCAGAAGCTTACGAGCATCCAGCGCGATCTCGACCTCAGAGCCGGAGGCAAAGATCGAAACCTGCGCGGCACCCTCGGCGCCCGCCAGCTCATAGGCGCCCCGGGCGCTCAGATTTTCACGCATGAACGTGGTGCGCACCTGCCGCAGATTCTGCCGGGTCAGGGCGAGCACGGAGGGCGTATGGGCGCTTTCCAGCGCCGCCTGCCAGCACTCCAGGGTTTCGGTCAGATCGGCCGGGCGGAACGTGTTCAGATTGGGAATGGCCCGCAGCGCCGCCAGATGCTCGACCGGCTGATGGGTCGGACCGTCCTCACCCAGACCGATGGAATCATGGGTCATCACTTCGATATTGCGCACACCCATGAGCGCGGCGAGGCGCAGCGCCGGACGGCAATAGTCGGTGAAGACCAGGAAGGTCGCGCCCGACGGGATGAAGCCGCCATGCAGCGCCATGCCGTTGATGGCCGCCACCATGCCATGTTCGCGGATGCCCCAATGTATGTAACGGCCGGCGTAATGGCCCGGCGAAATCTCCGGCGTCGCCGCCACCTTGGTGTTGTTGGAGCCGGTCAGATCGGCAGAACCGGTGAGCAGTTCCGGCACGACCGGCGCCAGCGCCGCCAGCACCGCTTCGCCCGCCTTGCGGGTCGCCCACGGCTTCGCGTCGGCCGCAGCCTGCTGCTTGAACGCTTCGACCGCCGCACCGAAACCGGCCGGCAATTTGCCGGCAAGGCGCCGCTCGAATTCCGCTTTCTTCGCCGGATCGAGCGCCGCCAGGCGCTTTTCCCAGGCTTCGCGGCGCGCCGCGCCACGACTACCAGCCTGGCGCCAAACGGCCAGGATATCGTCGGGGATCTCGAACGGACCGTAGTTCCAACCAAGCGCCTTGCGCGCGCCCTCGATCTCAGCGGCGCCAAGCGCCTCGCCATGGGCCTTGGCCGTGCCGGCCCGGGTCGGGGCGCCAAAACCGATGGTGGTCTTGCAGGCGATCAGGCTCGGCTTGTCGGACTTCTGCGCCCGCTCGATCGCGGCCAGGATCGCCGCCTGGTCATGACCGTCGATTCGCTCGGCGGCCCAGCCGCAGGCCTCGAACCGCTTCACCTGATCGACCGAGTCGGCGACCGAAAGCGGCCCATCGATGGAAATGCCGTTGTCGTCGTGCAGGACGATCATCCGGTTAAGCTTAAGATGACCGGCGATGGCGATGGCTTCCTGGGAGATGCCCTCCATCAGGTCGCCGTCGGAGGCCAGCACATAGGTATGGTGGTCAACCACATCGCCGAATTCGGCATTGAGCATCCGCTCCGCCAGCGCCATGCCGACCGCCGTGGCGATGCCCTGGCCCAGCGGCCCCGTCGTCGTCTCGACGCCGACAGTGTGGCCATATTCTGGATGACCGGGCGTCAAGGACCCAAGTTGACGGAAATTCTTCAGCTGCTCCAAGGACATGCCCGGTGCGCCGGTGAGGAACAGCACAGCATAGAGCAGCATCGAGCCGTGGCCCGCCGACAACACGAAACGATCGCGATCGGGCCAGTGCGGCGCCGCCGCATCATATTTCAGCACCTTATCGAACAGGACCGTGGCAATATCCGCGGCGCCCATCGGCAGCCCAGGATGACCCGAGTTGGCTTTTTCGACCGCATCCATGGCCAAAGCGCGGATCGCGTTGGCCATAGCGCCATTAGAAACAGTCATGGGGATTGTCCGTGGAATGGCCGTAACGAGCGACGACGAGCGTACTCCTGACGACGGGCTGGATTGCTAACGAAAACGCGCTCCTGATAGCACCTCGACCGGGCCTGTCAAAGCCGGGCGACGGATTTGGCTCAGAAAATGCCTGAAAATCCGCCGGAAACCGATTGTCCTGTGGGCAAAATCACCGTTTACGTTGACGCTCGCGCCCGACTGGTCGCTAATAGCCCCATGCGCATCCAGCCGTGCCGTGCCGCGAGTCTGACATGACCCTGCCGCCCCGCCTCGACGCCGCCATGAAACGCCTCGAAGCCGCTCTGTCCCATTTGGAAGCTGCCGGCGAACGCCGCATCGTTGCCGAAGGCACGCGCGGCAATCTCGAGGAAGAACTGATGGTGATGCAAGATGACCGTGCCCGCCTGGCAGCGGAGCTCGACGGCGCCCTTGCGCGCGCCCGCAGCCTGTCGCTCGCCAACTCCGAAGTGCGCCAGCGCCTGGAACAGGCCAGCGACGCCCTGCGCGTCATGATCAGCGAGACCCGCCCCAGCGAACCAAGCGAAGGGGGCGACTAGCCATGGCGCAGATCACAGTCACGGTCGGTGGACGCCCCTATCGCATGGCCTGCGCCGATGGCGAGGAAGACCATCTCGAATCATTGGCCCGTGTGGTCGATGACCGCATCACCGAATTGCGTGGATCCTTCGGCGAGATCGGCGATCAACGCCTCGCGGTGATGGCGGCGATTTCGATCGCCGACGAACTGTCGGAAAGCACCCGCAAGATCACGCGCCTGAACGGCGAGATCGAAGAGCTCAACGACGCGCAACGTTCGGCGCAAACCAGCAGCGACGCGGCCGCCGAAAGCGCCGCCGACCGGCTGGATAATATCGCCGCCCGCATCGAACGGCTGGCACAGGTGATGAACGCCGCGGGCAAGACGCAACAATAGAAAAAACCAGCAACAGGCTCGTCATCCCGTGAGCCAGGCAAACGCCCGACGGATCAGCGCGCGCCCGTCTTCGGTCACAGGCGTTCCGTGCGCCATCAGCACCTTTTCCGCCGGCCATGACAGAACCCGTTCGAGCGCGGCACGCGCCGCACGGCGATTGGTAAAGGCAACGCGAAACTTTCTCGGCACGGAGGGCTCCGACGCCACCATCAGATCCCATTTCGCCACATAGGCGCGCCAGCCGGAAAACCAGTTGGCGGAGAACCGTTGCAGCAGATCGGTGAAGAGCACCGTGCCGCTCCGAGCATGGAAGAACACCACCTCGGTCGTGATGACATTGCCCAACATCACGACCTGATCGATCTCCCCGGCCCAATCCGGTTGCGGCTCGTTTGCAAGATCACCATCAAAGGCGATGTCCTTGCGCTTCTCTCGCAATCCAGGTGCGGCATAGACCCGCGCGTCGGGATAGGCCTGCTGCCAATCGGCGATGAAGACGTGATGCAGGGAATTGGGCGCGATGAGATGCCGGACCTTGCCGAGAGCCTCGACCTTAGCGCAGAGATCGTCCGTCAGTGCTGTTGGCGACCAGATGAAGAGATCGCCGCTCGACAACCTGATGACGGCCATACGTGTGGGATAATGAAACCCCAACGCCGCGACCACGTCGGAGCCATCCGCGATCCAGATATCGGAACCGAATTCCTTCAGCATGCTTGACCCAATCCTATCGATGCCGTTGGCGAGAATAGTCGACGCGGATGACAAAGGGAAAGCGTGATCGAAGCCTCAATGTCATTCCCGACACGCCACAGGCGTGAGCGGCAATCCAGAACAGCCGCTTCACCGTCGATCACTCTACCAGGCACCTCTGGATCCCCGCTCAGCCGCTGCGCGGCTGTCGGGGATGACACCGAAGCAACAGACCCTAACGATACCCTTCCGCTTGCAACTCGAACAATTCCGCATAACGGCCGCCGAGCGCGATCAGCTCGTCGTGGTTGCCGCTCTCGACGATCTCGCCATTCTCCAACACGAGAATGCGATCGGCCATGCGCACCGTGGTGAAGCGATGCGAGATCAGGAGCGTCGACTTCGTCGCGCTGAGATTGCGGAAACGGTCGAAGACGCCGGCCTCGGCACGTGCATCGAGCGCCGCCGTCGGCTCATCCAGGATCAACACCTCCGCATCGCGGAAGTAGGCCCTGGCAATGGCGATCTTCTGCCATTCGCCGCCGGACAGATCAAAGCCCGTGGCGAAACCACGTCCGAGCATTTGCTCATAGCCCTGCGGCATGCGCGCGATCAGTTGATCGGCAAGACTGTCCTGCGCCGCCGCCTGGACACGTAGCGCGTTGTCGATCTCCTCGACACGGCCGATGCCGATATTGTGCCCGGCGCTGAAATTGTAGCGCATGAAATCCTGAAAGATGGCCCCGACATGGGCGCGCAGATCGTCGGGATCGAAGTCTCTGAGGTCGATGCCATCGACAGTGATACGGCCTTCCTCAAGATCATAAAGCCGGGTCAGCAGTTTCACGATCGTCGTTTTACCGGCGCCGTTCTCGCCGACCAACGCCAGGGTTTCGCCGGCCTTCAGAATAAAACTGAGGTGACGCACCGCCCAGTTCTCCTTGCCCGGATAGCGAAAGCCGACATTCTCGAACACGATGCCTTGCCGGATCGGTGATGGAAATGGACGCGGCGTCACGGGAGCGGCCAAAGCCGGCTTGGCATCGAAGAACGAGAACAGATCGTCGAGATAAGCAGTCTGCGCCGCGATCTGCGTCAGCCCGACGGTCAATCGCTCGAACAGACCGTTGAGCCGCAGCAGCGAGCCCGACAAAAAAGTGAGGTCGCCGATGCTGATGGCGCCATTCACGGCGCGCCAGGCGACATAGGCATAGGCGGCATAATAGGACAGCGAACTGACGAGGCCGAGAGCGCTGCCCCAGATCGTGCGGCGGATCGCCAGATTGCGGTTGGACGTCTGAATGATCGCCGCCAGTTTCGAGAAACTCTCGACCAGGTAAGGACCAAGGCCGAACAGCTTCACTTCCTTGGCGGCTTCCGGATTGGCGCCGACCCAGCGCAAATATTCGATGCGCCGGCGCTCCGGCGTGATCTGACTGTTCAGGCCATAGCGTTGGCCATTGAAATAGGCCTCACTGACGGTCGAGGGAATAAGCGCAACCAGCAGCAGGAACACCAGCACCGGCACGAAGATAATCAGGCCGGCCACCAGCGCCACGACGGTGATCGTGTCCTGCACCTGATTGAGCATCATGCCGAGCAGACCGTTGCCGATGAAGGTCTGCGCCCGCGCCCGCTGCAACTTGTCTTGGAATTCGCTGTCTTCGATATCCTTCAGATCGAGACGCGCCACATGCGCGATCAACCGCCCAGCCATCAGATTGCTATGGCGTTCGGCGATCAGGTTTTCGGCCAAGGTGGTGAGCCGCCCCATGACATTGCCGGCGGCGGTCAATGCCAGTTCGAGCGCCAGCCAGCCCAACAGCAAGGTCAACCGGCCCGACACCCACCAATCGTGAAACTCCGGCCCTGGCGCTGGCTGGTGCGCCTGCGCGATCACCTCATCGATGATCAGCTTGCCGACATAGAGCATGGCCGGCACTTGCAGCGCGCGCAGCAGGCGTATCCCAAGGATCGACGACAGCAGGCCGGGGCTCACCGCCCACAGGGTCGCCACGAGGCGCGGCAGATGTTTCCAGGTGTCGAGGCTGAGCCCTGCCTGCGACAGACGCTCGGCACGGCTAGCACGGGTGGCGCGGACAAGGGGCGGTGGCACGACAAATCCTCAAAGTGGCAGTCCCCAAAAAGGAAAACCCGGAGCGTCCCGCGCTCCGGGTCTTTCGGAGATGTAGTGACAATCGCTTGGATTGCGACACATTGCTGTCAGGAACCGTGCGGGGCCCCTGAAGATAAACCCGCCGTTTAGCCGCCCATCTTGGCCACGAGCGCGTCCGACACTTCGAAATTGGCGAACACGTTCTGCACGTCGTCGTTGTCTTCGAGTGCGTTGATCAATTTCAGAATCTTCTCGCCAGCTTCGTCGTCGACCGCGATCGAATTCTGCGGCCGCCACACCAGTTTGGACCGGCGCGGCTCGCCAAACTTGGCTTCCAGCGCCTTGGAGACTTCGGCGAAAGCTTCCAGCGACGTGGTGACCAGATGCCCGTCTTCCGAGGTGGAGACATCATCGGCGCCGGCCTCGATGGCGGCTTCCATCATCGCATCTTCGGACGAGACCTTGGTGTCGAACTCGATTTCGCCAACCCGGTCGAACATGAAGGACACCGCGCCGGTTTCCGCCAGCGCCCCGCCCGCCTTGGTGAAATAGGAGCGCACTTCGCCGGCGGTGCGGTTACGGTTGTCGGTCAGAGCCTCGATGATCACCGCCACGCCGCCGGGCGCATAACCCTCGTAGCGCACCTCGTCATAATTCTCGCTGTCGCCGCCGATGGCCTTCTTGATAGCGCGCTCGATATTGTCCTTCGGCATGTTCTCGGCACGCGCCACCTGAATGGCGAGGCGCAGGCGCGGATTCATGTTCGGGTCAGGCATGCCCATCTTGGCCGCGACGGTGATTTCGCGCGCGAATTTGGAGAAGAGCTTGGAGCGGATCGCGTCCTGCTTGCCCTTCTTGTGCATGATATTCTTAAACTGACTATGGCCTGCCATAAGGGTCCCCACGGGCGGGGGCGGCGCAGCAAAGGCGCGCGCACGCCCCGGGAAAAATCGGCGGCGTTATACGCCGTCATCGGGCTGTTGCAAAGGAAGCCGGCCCGTTTTCCAGGGCGGACAATGGTCAGTCAGGCCTCCCCTCAAGGCCAGCGCCAACTGATGAAGCGAATAAGCCAGTCGAAATCCGGCAAGATGGCGACCCAGGTATCAATGCCAATGGCCAGGATCATCGCCCCCACCAGCGATACGACCGTACCGATGAACACCCCATTGGAAAAGGCTTCATACTCGCGATTGAGGATCCAGGAAAAATAATAGCGGAAAATCGAGGCCAGTCGCATCATCGGCGCGACGATCGCCACCGGGGCCACAGCCAAGGCCATATAGCGGGTCATCTGCGCGACCCCGACAAAGAGACTGGCCACGGCGAACCAACCGAAATCGCCCCGGCGCATCGTCCGTAGATCGCGCCAGGCGGCGGGATTGACGAAAGCGGCGAAGACCACCGCGGTCGCCGCGGCATAGGAGATCAGCCCGGCAGCAACCGCACGCCCGAGCGTGAGACCGCCATTCTCAAGGCTGAAGCGCACCAGGATCGGGCTCACCCCATAGGCGATCGCCGAAACGGCCGAATAGAAGAAGCCCTCGCCATACGCCGGCGTGAACGCCAGCGCTCGGGCCGACGGCGCCGCCACGGGCTTTGGCCGCTTGAAGGCCAGAATCGGCCCAAACAGCACCAGCACGATGCCGATAATCATGCCGCCCGTCAGGGTTTCGCCGAGAAACCAGACGGCCAGAGCCAAGGCGATCAGAATGTTCGCGTCCTGGATCGGGCCGGAAAGATTGGCGCCGATCGCCTTCTGCGAACGGTAGTTGGCATAACGCCCAACGACGAAGTGAATGATCCCGGCCAGGGAAAGCCAGGTCACGTCCCACCAGGAGAAACTCCACAAATCCTCGAATGATCCGAAGATCGGCAGGCAGACCAGGAAGAAGGGCACGCCGAACGGCACCGAGACCACCATGGCCTGCAGAACACTGCCCGACAGAACACCGCGTCGCGCCGCCGCATTGTTAAACGCAAAGGTCGCCGCAGACAGCAGCGCCAGCAAGACCCCCAGCATGCATTCACCCCCGAAAGTAAAATCCGCGTTTCAGCCGAAACGCGGATTTTGCCTTGGTCTCAGTTGTGACGCGTCTTCATCGCTATGAAACGCTCTCGCCGCTTTCTAGGGCACGCGCGCCGCCGCCCGACAACCGCCCTTCACGCGTGGCTTGTATCCGCGTCACCAAAACGACGGCACGGCTTCCGCCAGCCGCCCGCCCAGGCGCACCGGCGCGACTTTCACGGCCCGCCCGGCCGCATCAGCCTCGACGGCGATGCCGCACAGCGTCGCCACACCCTCGGCCGGCTCGAAACGGCCCGAGGAAATACGACGGGTGAAGCGCTGCAGCGGCTCGCCCTTCTGCATGCCGATGACGCTGTCGTAATCGCCGGTCATGCCGGCATCGCTCTGATAGGCCGTGCCGCCTGGCAGGATCTGCGCATCGGCGGTCGGCGCATGGGTGTGGGTGCCGACAACGAGCGTGGCGCGCCCATCGCAGAAATGGCCCATGGCGTATTTTTCGCTCGTCGTCTCCGCGTGCACGTCAACGACCACCGCATCGCACATCTGCCCGAGCGGGCAGGCCTCAAGCTCACGCTCGACGGCGGCGAACGGATCATCGAGCGGATCCATGAAAATGCGGCCCATGACATTCATCACCAGCACGCGCGCACCGTTCTTCGCCTCAAACAGATTGGCGCCGCGCCCTGGCGTCCCAGTGGGATAATTGGCGGGCCGGATCATGCGCGGCTGACGCTCGATGAAGACCAGCGCCTCGCGCTGATCCCAGGCGTGATTGCCAAGCGTGACGCAATCGGCGCCAGCGTTAAGAAACTCGTCGCAGATCGCCTCAGTGATGCCAAAACCACCGGCGGCGTTCTCACCGTTGACCACGACGAAATCGAGCTTCCAGCGCGCTCTGAGATCCGGCAGATAATTCAGGAGCGCCGTGCGCCCCGTGCGTCCCACAATGTCACCGATGAAAAGCAGACGCATGCCGGTTCCTTCAATCCCAAGATTGGCGCCCAAGATTGGTGCCCAAGATTTATGCCCAAGCCAATGAACAGTCGATCACGTCCCGCTCGGTGATGATCAGATCGAGCGGTTGGTCGTGTGCTTCCTCCGGCACCCGAGCGGCCTCCTGGCAGCCATAAGCGATGCCGATCGCTGGAACCGATCGGCTGGCGCGCAGCCGCTCCAGGGTCAGATCGTAGTGGCCGGCCCCATAGCCGATGCGAAAACCGCGCCGATCAAACACCGCGAGTGGCACAAACAGCAAATCCGGCTGCACTTCCGGCAGGCGCGATGATGGTTCCGGGATGCGCATCTGGCCGTCGACCATCGGCTGGCCCCAGCGCCAGCGCCGGAACAGCAGCGGATGTCCCCGCCCCACGGTCACCGGCAAAGCCGTCACGAATTCATGGTAGTCGAGCGCTTGCAGGAGCAGGCGCGGATCAGCCTCATCGCCGATCGGCCAAAACACCGAAACGGTCCGCACCATGGCGCGCCGGGCGATCGCCACCCCTTCGATCGCCAGCCGTTCGGCGAAGGCCTGACGCACGTCCGCCGGGATCGACGCGCGACGCGCCAAGGCATCACGCCGCATTTCGGCTTTGCTGAGGGGGACGGTTTTGATTCCGGACATCTTCTGCGCCTACGGGACACGGAATCCCTAGGCCCCCCAGGCGCCCCTGACAACAGGAAAGGCCGCCAAAGGCCCCATCAAATCAGAAGCCAAGGGGACGGAAGGGCAGAAAAATGGACAGAAAAGCGAAAAAAGAGAAGTGCGGAGCCGCCTGAGCCGTGAGATCATCGATCCCGGGAACCTACAGAGTAGGTGGGCGCCGTGTGTCCAAGTCCACGGACAAGGCCAGGGACAGCTCCCTTAGAGATCGATAAGGCCCCGGGAATACATATCCGCACGTACACCGCAGCCCCGCTTCTGCAATGTAGGTGCAAAGCGTCACGCGCGCCACCCTGCTCAACAACTATTCTTATCGGTGTGGACGATGGTGGCGATTGCCCGAAGCGATGGCATGCGATTTTGGCGCGCTGCACACGGGGTCGTGAAGATCGGTGAGCGACCAAAATTTAAATTTATTAGTTTCAATAAGTTAACAAGAAAAGCGCCGATAAAAATTGCGAAACCTTAATGCTGCAGGCGCGTCGGCGCCGCCATACTGCCCTCTTTAAGCCACGGTCGGCCGTCCCTATATCATCACGTGAGCGGCCGGCGATTGCGGCCGTGGAGGGATGCCCGAGGGGGGTCCCAGGAGGTAAATATGGCTACTACTGCGCTTCCGGTGCTGTCCGCTGACTCGGGACTGTCCCGCTACCTCGCAGAGATCCGCCGGTTCCCCATGCTGGAGCCGGGCGAGGAATATATGCTCGCCAAGCGCTGGCGCGAACATGGTGATCGCGACGCTGCGCACAGGCTTATCACTTCCCATCTGCGCCTCGTCGCCAAGATCGCCATGGGCTATCGCGGCTACGGCCTGCCGATCGGTGAAGTCGTATCCGAAGGCAACATCGGCCTGATGCAGGCCGTCAAGCGCTTCGAACCCGAGAAGGGCTTCCGCCTGGCGACCTACGCTATGTGGTGGATCCGCGCGTCCATTCAAGAGTACATCTTGCGGTCGTGGTCGCTCGTTAAAATGGGCACGACGGCCAATCAGAAGAAGCTGTTCTTCAACCTGCGCAAGGCCAAGAGCCAGATTCAGGCGCTGGAGAGCGGCGACATGAATCCGGACCAGGTGAAGACCATCGCCACCAAGCTCGGCGTCACCGAGCAGGACGTGGTCGACATGAACCGCCGTCTCGGCGGCGACACCTCGCTCAATGCGCCCATGCGTCAGGACAGCGAAGGCGGCGAATGGCAGGATTGGCTCGTTGACAACAGCGCCAGCCAGGAAGCCATCCTCGCCGACAGCGAAGAGAAGGACAATCGGCTGACCGCCCTGCGCGGCGCGCTGGCTGTGCTCAATGATCGCGAGCGGCGCATCTTCGAGGCGCGTCGCCTGCAGGATGACCCGTCGACTTTGGAACAGCTGTCCGAAGAGTTTGGCGTCTCGCGCGAGCGTGTTCGCCAGATCGAGGTGCGGGCCTTTGAAAAGGTGCAGGCCGCCGTTCGCGATGGCCTCTCCAAGATCGAGGCCATTCCGGCAACGGCTGACAAGCCGGCCCTGTCGGCGCATCGCTAGAGCAAATCGCGTTTCGAAAGAAACGCGATTTTGCCCAGCGCCTTTTATTTTTGACGCGTCTTTGCAGCGTTTAATGAGTCCATCAAACTGCAAAACGCTATGAGAAGTTTGCCGACGGGAAAATCCCGCGGCAAGGCGTAGCGTACAGCGTACAGGGCGTCGTCAAACAGAGTTACGCGTTGCGTAGGAAGCCGCCTGGAGCAATCCAGGCGGCTTCTTTATTCAAGCCTATTTGAATGTGTCAGCGCGACTAAGCTTCAACGCCCCCAGGCGTCGAAGACCTCATTCACCACGCGGTCGCCTGGATTGCCCTTCTCCAGGGTGATCTTGGCGGCGCGGCCGTCGGCCAGTTTCATCGGGATATCCAGCCAGCCACGCGACTTGATCGTCTCGATATTGCGCACGGCGAACTGCGGATCGCTGGTCAAGGCGACGATGAAAATGTTGTCGGTGATCTTCGCTTGCACGCCGGCCAACGCTTCGACATTGGCGGCGGATTCATTGCGCATCACCGGCAAACCGATATCGACGATCTTGGCCAGCGGGCTGTCCTCAGCCGGTAGGAACCGCACGGTGATCGTGTGCGAAGCCCGCAGGGTCGGATCGGAATTCTTCTCGATGGTGATGAAGCCCTTGAGCTTGGCATCTGGCACATCGAAATCAGCGCGAATCGCCTGAGACAAAGGCGCGTTGCCGCCGCGATTGATCGAATCCGTCCGCCACACGACGGTGCCGATCTGGGTATCGAAGCCTTGCGGCGACTCAGACTGCAACAGCAGGCCGACCCGCTGCGCCACCTGCACCGTTGGCGATGCCGGCTGACTGGGGACCGGAGCGGCGGGCGTCGGCTGGCTGGTCGGCGGTGTTTGCGCTCGCCGTTGCGGCTCGGGCTGCAATTCCGGCGCGCGCGTCGGCGCCGCGCCGGAACCAATCCGTTCATTGACCTTGGGGCCTGACGCGGCGGCTGGCTGCTGCTGATCGACGACTGGCGAACGCGCCCGTGTGATGTCTTCTGGCCGGTCGCGCCATTTCCAGGCGGCAAAACCAACACCGCCAAACACCACGGCGATGGCGCCGATGATCAGGGCGACACGGCCAAAACCACGTGAACTTTCCTGTGGACGCGGCGCGGCGGGCCGCATGACTTCCGGCCGGGTGGCGCCCTCGGCGCCATTGCCGTCGCGACCAGACGCTTCAGCACGGGTAGCCAGATCGGGTGTGCGCACCTTGATCGGCACCCGCGGTGCATCGCCGATATCGGGTTCGATAGCCGGCGCCGCGCCGCCCAGGGTGGGCGCGGCCATGTCTATAGACGGTGCCGCGGACGGCCCCTCGCCAAAGGACTTACCTTCCCGGGGAATGCCAATGGTTGGCGCGCCGACCGGAGGTTTCGGTGGCGGCCGCACGACCGGCGCGACGGGAGGCGGAGTTGGCGCCGGAGGAATAGGGGCCGCTGGCGCAGGAGCGGCCGGCTTAACCTCGGCATTAATCTCGGGTTTGGGCTCAGGTGGCGGCTCGACGCCGATCTTGGCCTCGACTTCCGCTTCGAGCCGCGCAATGGCGGCATCGAGTGCCTGGCTTTCGCGCTGGATATCTTCTTCCGGCACCGCCGGCGTGATGCCGCGCAGCTGCCCGAGCAGCGCCTTGCGGGCGCGCTCGTAAATACCTCGGCGCTGTTCTTTCGCTTCTGGGCTGAGCCCTGATACGGCTCGCGCAAGTAGCGGATAATAATCGGCCATGACGCGTTCAGACCACCCTTGCGCTTAGGCGTCAATCCTAAATGCTATTGCCATCCCACTGCCAAGATGGCGCTTTTCAGCGCCATCCGAAACCCTTCGCTTAGTCCCGATAGGGGTTATGGACAAGAATCGTATCCGCGCGCTCGGGGCTCGTCGACAATAACGCCACCGGCGCGCCGATCAGCTCCTCCACATGGCGGACGTATTTGATCGCCGCCGCCGGCAGATCGGCCCAGGTACGGGCGCCCTGCGTGGTGCCTTCCCAGCCTTCGATCGTCTCGTAAATCGGCTCGACCCGCGCCTGCGCCGCCTGGCTCGCCGGCAGATAGTCGATGATTTCACCGTCAAGACGATAGGCAGTGCACACCTTGATCTCCTTGAAGCCATCGAGGATGTCGAGCTTGGTCAGCGCGATGCCATCGATGCCGGAGGTGCGCACGGTCTGGCGCACCAGCACCGCGTCGAACCAGCCACAGCGCCGGGCCCGGCCCGTCACCGTGCCGAACTCCCGGCCGCGCTCGCCGATCAACTGACCGGTCGCGTCCTTCAACTCAGACGGGAACGGTCCCTCGCCAACACGCGTCGTATAGGCCTTGGCGATGCCAAGCACATATTGCACCGCCTTCGGACCGAGGCCTGTGCCCGTAGCCGCATTAGCCGCCACGGTATTCGACGAGGTGACATAGGGATAAGTGCCGTGATCGATATCGAGCAGCGCGCCCTGCGCGCCTTCGAACAGAATACGCTTGCCGTCGCGGCGCAGATCCTCAAGCAGCATCCAGGTGCGATCCATATAGGACAGCACTTCGTCCTTCACCGCCGCCAATTCGTCGCGAATAGCAGAAGGATTGATCTCGGCGATGCCAAGACCACGGCGGATGGCATTGTGATGAGTGAGCAGCCGCGCGATCTTCATGTCGATCGTCGAGAAGTCGGCAAGGTCCATCACGCGAATGGCGCGACGGCCAACCTTGTCTTCATAGGCCGGGCCGATGCCACGCATGGTCGTGCCGATCTTGGTGCCGGCGGTCGCGTTGTTCTCGCGCAGCGCATCGAGTTCGCGATGCAGCGACAGGATCAGCGGCGCATTCTCGGCGATGCGCAGATTGTCACGCGAAATCGCGACACCCTGGGCGCGCAAAGCCGCGATTTCCTTGCTCAGGTGAACCGGATCGACAACGACACCATTGCCGATGACCGACAGCTTGCCGGGACGCACGATGCCCGACGGCAGCAGCGACAACTTGTAAGTGACGCCATCGATGACAAGCGTATGGCCGGCATTATGACCGCCTTGGAATCGCACCACCACATCGGCTTCGAGCGACAACCAATCGACAATCTTACCCTTGCCTTCATCGCCCCATTGGGCGCCGACGACGACCACATTCGCCATATCGAATAAGCCTCATTCGCACGGCGATAACCGCCGCGCTGACCTCGACAAGCAAAAACCCCGGAACTGCCGCAATGGCTGTTCCGGGGCTCATTGCGGTCATGAATTACCGGATTGAGGCGCACGAGTAAAGATGCCGCGCCAAAACCTCGGCCCGGCTGATTGCCGCAGGCCAAGAGCCATCTTCGCAAGCATCAGCGATTCGGGCAGAAACAAAAAACCCGCCGGTGTTGCCGGCGGGCTTGATCTTTACAGGCTCAGTGAAGCTTTCAGTTCACGCAATTGCTCCAGCCGCTCGGCGGCCTGTTGGCGCGACTGTTCGACCTTCGCATCAGCGAGATCTTCCTCGGCGTCCTTGATCTCGGCATCGATCAGCTTGGCATCGACATCAGCCAATGCAACCGCCAGCTCCGCCAGGATCGTCAGCGTATTGTTGGCCATGTCGGCGAAGCCGCCACGCACGAACAGATCGTGCCTGGCGCCACCGCCATCGGTGAAACGCACGACGCCCGGCTTCAGCATCGCCATCACCGGCGCATGGTCGCGCATCACCTGCATTTCGCCTTCGGTGCTCGTCACGAGCACCGATTCGACCTCGCCCGAATAAACGAGGCGTTCCGGCGACACGAGTTCGAAGTGGAAATTGGCCATTGCCCTACCTTCTCAACGCAAAAACGATCAGGCCGCTTCCGCCGCCAAACGCTGCGCCTTCTCGACGGCTTCCTCGATCGTGCCGACCATGTAGAACGCCGCTTCCGGCAGATGGTCGTACTTGCCTTCGACCAGGCCCTTGAAGCCCTTGATGGTGTCGGCGAGCGCGACGAGCTTGCCCGGGGCGCCGGTGAAGATTTCGGCGACGTGGAACGGCTGCGACAGGAAGCGCTCGATCTTACGGGCGCGCGTCACGGTCGTCTTGTCCTCTTCCGACAGTTCGTCCATGCCGAGAATGGCGATGATGTCCTGCAGCGACTTGTAGCGCTGCAAGGTCGACTGCACGCGACGCGCAATGTCGTAATGCTCTTCGCCGACGACGAGCGGCGACAGCATGCGCGAGGTCGAGTCGAGCGGATCAACCGCCGGATAGATGCCCTTTTCGGCGATCGAGCGCGACAGCACGGTCGTCGCGTCAAGATGCGCGAAGGAGGCGGCAGGCGCCGGATCGGTCAAATCGTCGGCCGGCACGTAAATCGCCTGCACCGAGGTGATCGAACCCTTGTTGGTGGTGGTGATGCGTTCCTGCAGAGCGCCCATGTCGGTGGCGAGCGTCGGCTGATAACCCACCGCCGAAGGAATACGGCCGAGAAGCGCCGACACTTCCGAACCCGCCTGGGTGAAGCGGAAGATGTTGTCGACGAAGAACAGCACGTCCTGGCCCTTGTCGCGGAAATCTTCGGCGACCGTCAGACCGGTGAGGGCGACACGAGCGCGAGCGCCCGGGGGCTCATTCATCTGGCCATAGACGAGGGCGCACTTCGAACCTTCGCCGCCGCCAGCCTTATTGACGCCGCCTTCGATCATCTCGTGATAGAGATCGTTGCCTTCGCGGGTGCGCTCGCCAACGCCGGCGAACACCGAGTAACCACCGTGCGCCTTGGCGACGTTGTTGATCAGTTCCATGATCAAAACGGTCTTGCCTACGCCGGCGCCGCCGAACAGGCCGATCTTACCGCCCTTGGCGTAAGGCGCCAACAGGTCGACGACCTTGATGCCGGTCTCGAGAATCTGTGCATCCGTGGCCTGCTCGGCATAGCTCGGGGCCGGCTGATGGATGGCGCGCAGACCGGAGGACTTCACCGGGCCGGCCTCATCGACGGGCTCGCCGATGACGTTGATGATGCGGCCCAGGCAGCCCTCACCCACCGGCACCATGATCGGCGCGCCGGTATCGGTGACTTCCTGCCCACGCACGAGACCTTCGGACGTATCCATGGCGATGCAGCGGACGGAGTTTTCGCCCAGATGCTGCGCCACTTCGAGCACCAGACGATTACCCTGGTTCTTGGTCTCGAGCGCGTTGAGAATTTCCGGCAGGTGCTGGCCGTCGAACTTCACGTCGACGACCGCGCCGATGACCTGCGTGATGCGGCCGGTGGCCTTGTTATCGGATGCCATGATAGTTCCTCGCTTCTATTCCGGTCAGAGCGCTTCAGCGCCCGAGATGATTTCGATCAATTCCTTGGTGATCATCGCCTGGCGCGAACGGTTGTAGATGATCGTCTGTTTCTTGATCATATCACCGGCGTTGCGCGTGGCATTGTCCATGGAGCTCATACGCGCGCCCTGTTCGGAGGCGGCGTTTTCGAGCAGCGCACGGAAGACCTGGACGGAGATGTTGCGCGGCAACAGGCTCGCCAGAATTTCGTCTTCCTCGGGCTCGTATTCGTAGACCGGCTGATCCTTGCCAACGACAGGCTTCGCCTCGCCGGCAACCGGCAACTGCGCCGGAATGATCTGCAGCGCCGTCGGGATCTGCGCGATCACCGAGCGGAATTGCGAGAAGAACAGCGTCGCGACGTCGAACTCGCCAGCTTCGTAGAGACCAATCACCTTGCGGGCGATCTCGTCGGCGTTGGCAAAGCCCACCTGGCGGATCGAGCGCAGCTCGATCAGTTCGATGATGTTCTTTTCGAACTGGCGGCGAAGCTGGTCATAGCCCTTCTTGCCGACGCAGATGATCTTGACGGTCTTGCCCTGGGCGATCAGCGAATTGGCCCGCTCACGTGCCAGGCGCGCGATTGACGAATTGAAAGCGCCGCACAGGCCGCGTTCGGCCGTGCAGACAACGAGCAGATGCACGTTGTCCTTGCCGGTGCCAGCAAGCAGCGCCGGACCGTTGCCGGTCTGGCCGGCGGCGACATTGGCGAGCACGGCTTCCATGCGTTCGGCATAGGGCCGCGCTGCTTCCGCCGCGGTCTGCGCGCGGCGCAGCTTTGCGGCGGCGACCATCTGCATCGCCTTGGTGATTTTCTGCGTCGCCTTGACGCTCGAAATCCGGGTTCGCAGGTCCTTCAACGAAGGCATTTGTGTCTCTCATCCCCTTCCGTGTGGAAGGTCAGGTTGGACAGACGGGGCGACGGCCGAAGCCGCCGCCACTGGCAATCAGGCGAAATTCTTCACGAACGTCTCGACGATGCCCTTCAGCGTCGCCTCGTCGGCCGAAGACAGATCGCGCGAATCGCGGATGCTGTTGAGCAGCGCGCCGTGGCTCGAACGCAGCAGGGTCAAGAGATTGTCCTCGAACGCCCGCACGCGGTTGACCGGCAGGTTATCGAGATAGCCGTTGACGCCGGCATAGATCACGCAGACCTGCTCTTCCATCTTCAGCGGCGAGAACTGCGGCTGCTTGAGCAGTTCGGTGAGGCGCGCGCCGCGGTTGAGCAGACGCTGCGTCACCGCATCGAGATCCGAACCGAACTGAGCGAAGGCCGCCATTTCGCGGTACTGCGCCAGCTCGCCCTTGATCTTGCCAGCGACCTTCTTGGTCGCCTTGGTCTGCGCCGACGAGCCGACGCGCGACACCGACAGACCAACGTTCACGGCGGGGCGGATGCCCTGGTAGAACAGATCGGTTTCGAGGAAGATCTGACCATCGGTGATCGAAATGACGTTCGTCGGAATATAGGCCGACACGTCGTTCGCCTGGGTTTCGATGACCGGCAGAGCGGTGAGCGAGCCCTTACCATTCTCATCATTGAGCTTGGCGGCACGCTCGAGCAGACGTGAATGCAGATAGAACACGTCGCCGGGATAGGCTTCGCGGCCCGGCGGGCGGCGCAGCAAGAGCGACATCTGGCGATAAGCGACGGCCTGCTTCGACAGATCGTCATAGATGATCAGGCCGTGCATGCCGTTGTCGCGGAAATACTCGCCCATGGCGCAACCAGCGAACGGCGCCAGGAACTGCATCGGCGCCGGATCGGAGGCGGTGGCCGCCACGATGATCGAATATTCCAGCGCGCCCTGCTCTTCGAGCACCTTCACGAACTGCGCGACGGTGGAGCGCTTCTGACCGATAGCGACGTAGACGCAATAGAGCTTGACTTGCTCGTCGGTCGATTGGTTCAGCGACTTCTGGTTGAGGATACTGTCGAGCGCCACGGCGGTCTTGCCGGTCTGACGATCGCCGATGATCAGCTCGCGCTGGCCGCGACCGACTGGGATCAGCGCATCAATGGCCTTGAGGCCGGTCGCCATCGGCTCATGCACGCCCTTACGGGGAATGATGCCGGGCGCCTTGACGTCGACGCGCGCACGCTTCGTCGCCTTGATCGGGCCTTTGCCGTCGATCGGATTGCCGAGCGCGTCGACGACGCGGCCGAGCAGCTCTTTGCCAACCGGCACGTCGACGATGGCGCCGGTGCGCTTGACGGTCTGGCCTTCTTTAATGTCGCGGTCGGAACCGAAAATAACGATACCGACGTTGTCGCTTTCGAGGTTCAGCGTCATCCCGCGGATGCCGTTTTCGAACTCGACCATCTCGCCGGCCTGAACATTGTCGAGGCCGTAGACACGCGCAATGCCGTCACCGACCGACAACACCTGACCGACTTCGGTAACTTCTGCTTCGTTACCGAAATTAGCGATCTCATTCTTGAGAATCGCCGAAATCTCAGCGGCGCGGATATCCATCAGCCGACCTCTTTCATACGAGTGCGAATTGAGTTGAGTTTTGTCTTGAGCGAACCGTCGACCATGCGCGAGCCGAGCTTGACGACAAGCCCGCCGATGATCGCCGGATCGACGTTTACGTCCACATTGACGGTCTGACCGCCGGAAATGCTGGCGAGCGCCGCCTTGAGGGCGCTCATCTGGTTGTCGTTCAGCGGCTCGGCGACGGTGACCTGAGCGCGCGTCACGCCGCGCTCGCGATCAACCAGCTTGCCGAAGTCGCGGATCATGTCGCGCACCGCGAACAGACGGCGCTTGGAGGCGACGAGTTTGAGGAAATTGCTGGCCACGCCGGTGATACCGACCTTGGCGAGAAGCGCGTCGAGCGCCTTGACCTGATCCTCGGCCGAGAAGACCGGGCTGCGCACCAGCCGCTCAAGATCGGGGCTAGCAGCAATGAGATCAGCGAAGGACTTCAGGTCGTCGGCGACCTTATCGAGCGATTTCTGTTCCTTGGCGAGCTCGAACAGAGCAAGAGCGTAACGCCCTGCCATGCCGGAAACGATGGAAACCTCTTGCGCCACGTGAAATCTGGCCTCTGGTTGATATGCCTGCACACATCTTCCGGGCATTCCCCGGCGTCGTCGGCGCTGGAAAAACCCGGATTGCATGCTGGCTGGAAATGGGCCGGATCGCGCAGCCCGCGCGACCCCGCCACAAGGCGCGCAGGGGGTAACATATGGGGTTTGGCCACGCAACACCGCCTGGCGTGGAAGAGTTTGTCGAGAGTGAGGCGAGACGCCGCAGCCTTCCTGACATGGGCATTGAATACCCCGTGAATCTACGGAGGCCATTCGAGCGCGCGCAAGCCAGCTCGCAAACCGATACACGCGCGGCCCACGCCCTCGTCTCTCTCGCGGCCTCGGCCCACGACCTTTTGGCGATGGGCAAGCTTTCGCATTTCAGCAACGCGGCCACGTTGCTTTTGCAGGTCGCTGCTGGTTTTGATGACCACACAAGGCGCCCGGCGCCTGAACGCGTTCAGCCATTGAGCGCTTGATATCGCTATATCGATTTGAATATAGCGAGAGGGACAACTCAAGGAGGAAAATATGGCTCCCAAGACCCAGGCAAATAGCCAAGGTGAAGTAAACTACACCTTCACCCATACGATCGACGGCAAGGCCGTTCCGGCGACCGCCACCTTCGGTGTCACCAATCCGGCCACCGAACAGGTTTTCGCCCAGTGCCCGGACGCGTCACGCGACCAGTTCGAACAGGCCATCGGCGCTGCCCGCAAGGCATTCCCCGCCTGGAGCCGTCTCTCCTTCGGCGAGCGCCGCGCCTATCTGCACAAACTGGCCAAGGCCGTGCGCGACAATACCGATGAGATCGCCGCCCTCATCACCCGCGAACAGGGCAAGCCCTTGTCGAACGCCCTGCGTGAAATGGCCGGCACCGCCCATTCGCTCGAGGCGATGTCGAACATCGAAGTCAAAGACGAAGTGCTGCGCGACGACGGCAAGAACAAGATCAGCATCCACTTCCGGCCGATGGGCGTCGTTGGCGCCATCACGCCGTGGAACGTGCCCGTCGGCCTCGCCTCGCACAAGATCGCCCAGGCGCTGATCGCCGGCAATACGATGGTGCTGAAGCCCTCGCCCTATACCCCGCTCTCGACCCTGCTGATCGGCGAGCTGTCCCGCGACATTCTTCCGCCCGGCGTTTTCAATGTCGTCGCCGGCGGCAATGATCTGGGCCAATGGATGACCGAACATCCGGGCATCGACCGTATCTCCTTCACCGGATCGGTCGCCACCGGCAAGCGCGTCATGAACAGTTCTTCCGGCACGCTCAAGCGCGTCACCCTCGAACTCGGTGGCAACGATGCCGCGATCATTCTTGATGATGCGGATATCGCCGCCACCACCCAGAAAATCTTCAACGGCGCCTTCGGTAATTGCGGCCAGATCTGCATGGCGGTGAAGCGCGTCTACGTGCCGGAGCAGATGTACGAGCCGGTGCTGGAGGCTTTCGCCACCTTGGCGAAGAACCATCGCGTCGGCGAAGGCTTCGAGCCTGAGGTGCAGATGGGCCCGCTGCAGAACAAGATGCAGTTCGACAAGGTGATCGACGTACTCGAAGACGCCAAGCGCCAGCCCGGCGTCCGCGTCATCGCTGGCGGCCACAAGCTGAACCGCCCCGGCTATTTCCTCGAGCCGACGATCATCGCGGATATCAAGGACGACACGCGCCTCGTCACCGAGGAACAGTTCGGCCCGGTCCTGCCGGTGATGAAATATTCCAGCCTCGATGACGCCATCGCCCGCGCCAATGATACCCGCATGGGTCTCGGCGCTTCGGTCTGGACCAAGGACATGAAGAAGGGCGCCGAAGTGGCGGCGCAGATCGAGGCCGGCACGGTCTGGATCAACCACCATGTCGGCTCGGAAGCGGATATTCCCTTCGGCGGCTTCAAGGAATCGGGCATGGGCCGCGAACACGGCGTGATGGGCGTGCAGTCCTATATGGAGCCGCAGATCATCAACGTGCCGCAGGGATAAATAAAAAGGGCGGACGCGGGAGAATACAAAGTTCCCGCGTCCGCGCCCCACCGTAAGTCACTTCGCTCAAAATGCTTGGGGAGCCCGCCCAGACGAGGCCCCACCCTCTCCACTGTGGATTTCGGAACCTTCCCGGCGCGCGGACGTGCGTTAACGCACAGACCGGCCGGATCCGTTATGAAAGTTTCATCGAAGATCGAAAAAGTGATGTCGCGCTGTCTCGCAACGCGATGGAACTTTCACACTTGCCTCGAATTGGACAAGCGCCGATGCCATGAGAAGTAACCATCTTACTTCAACAGGTGCAAAATTCCGTTTTCTGAGACACCAGGCCATAGACAAAAGCATGGCTGCCGAGGTTAGAGTGTCTCGTTTATGTGTATACATTGTGTAAGCGTGTCGGGTTGGTGGCCCGCTATTGGGGAAGCGACGATGAAACCGACTGTGATTGTGCGTTCGGTGAAGCGTTCTTGGCCTGCCTGTTTACTCCTCGCGGGTACAATCCAGTTCGTCAGCACCGCTCCGGCCCAGGCCGGTCTCTTTGATTTCCTCTTCGGCAATCAGCAGCCACGGCAGCCTGTCTATGCGCCGCCGCCTGCGGCCAGGCCGCATGGCGAGCCTCTCGCTCACGACAAAGCGCGCAGGGATGCCAAACGCACCAAGCCTCTGTCGGCCAATGCCGATGGCCCGAGCCCGACAATCGCCCGCGACCTGCAGACCGTCCGCCGTCTCGCCGATGTGGCGCAAAAACAAGGCATTACAGCCGCTTTGATGCAAGACCCGACCCTGCGCTCTGGCGACATTGTCGTCACCGCGACGGGTATCGCGGTTTACGAAGGCGCGTCGTCGCGCAAGAATCCGTTCCGCCCCCTGGCCCAATCACGGCTGCGTAACCGCACCGATCTCGCCAAGCTGCAGCGGGCCTTCACCTTGCGCCAGCTCGAAACGGCAGCGGCGGAAGGCGATCCGATGTCGCCGCTGGTCATCCATTCGCGTGGCAAATCGACGGAATTCCAGGCCAAGACCGACCCGGCCGAAGAAAGCTCCGTCATCGAGAAATTGGGCCCGCCGAAGCTCGATCTGACCGCGACCACAAGCGCGCCCTGAATAAAGACGCGCGCACCCCCGTTACATGAAGCTCATCGGATCGACATCGATCTGAACGCGCACGCCGCCGCGCTCGGGCGGCGCCGCCTCGAGCATGGCGCGCAGAAATCCTTGCAAATCCGCCGAACGCGGCGCCTTCAGAAGCAGTCGGAAGCGATGGCGCCCGCGCACCACCGCGATCGGTGCTTCGGCCGGCCCCAGCAAGACCATGTCATCTTCTTCCGGCAGCGCGCCGTGCCGGGCGAACCGCCAGCGCTCCGTATCGGGAACCGCATTGGCGGCACGCACCAGGGCGCGCGCATGGGTTTCGGCCGAGAGCCGGTCGTTGCCGGACACGATCAGTGCCGCCAGACGGCCGAAGGGCGGCAGGCCGGCACGGCGGCGCTGCTCGATCTCCTCGGCATAAAACCGTTCGGAATCTCCTGAGAGGATGGCTTTGATAACCGGATGATCCGGCTGCCAGGTCTGCACCAGGCCAATGCCGGGCTTCTCGCCACGCCCGGCCCGGCCCGTAACCTGCTGCAACATCTGGAACGTGCGTTCGGCGGCTCTGGGATCACCGCTTGAAAGACCGACATCGGCGTCAATCACGCCGACCAAGGTAAGGCCCGGAAAATTATGGCCTTTGGCGACCAGCTGGGTGCCGATGACAATGTCGAAGGCGCCATTGGCGATCTCCTCGATCTCGCGCCGCAGCCGCTCGGTACCGCCGGGGAAATCCGACGACAGCACCAGCACGCGCTTGCCCGGAAACCGCTCGGCCACTTCGTCGGCGAGGCGTTCGACACCAGGGCCGCAAGCCATCAGGCTGTCGGTCGTATGGCATTCGGGACAGACGTCCGGCCGGCGCTCGATATGGCCGCAGTGATGGCAGACCAGCGCCCGGCGGAAACGGTGTTCCACCAGCCAGGCCGTGCACTGCGGGCATTGGAAGCGGTGGCCACAGGCATTGCACAGGGTGAGCGGCGCATAGCCGCGCCGATTGAGGAACAGCAGCGCCTGTTCGCCCCTTTCCAACACCTGGTCCATGGCGGCGGCCAAACGCGGCGAAATCCATTTGCCGCGCGGTGGCCCACCAGACTTCATGTCGATGGCCTGCAATTGCGGTAGCGACCGGCCGCCGAAGCGCGCTTCCAGCTTCAGGTAGCGGTAGCGCCCCTGTTCGGCATTGACCCGGGTTTCCAGCGCCGGCGTCGCCGAGGCCAGCACCACCGCCGCATTCTCCAGCCGCGCCCGCACCACCGCCATGTCGCGGGCGTGATAGGCGACGCCATCTTCCTGCTTGTAGGCCTGCTCGTGCTCTTCATCGACGATCAGTGCGCCGAGATCGGCATAGGGCAGGAACAGCGCCGAGCGGGCTCCCGCCACCACCCGCACTTCGCCTGACGCCACCCCGGTCCAGATCCGCGCCCGCTTGCGCGCCGAAACGCCAGAATGCCATTCGGCCGGGCGGACGCCGAAACGTTTGGCGAAACGGTCGAGAAACTGGCCGGTCAGGGCGATTTCAGGCATCAGGATGAGCGCCTGCCGGCCGGCGCGCAGCGCCGCCGCGACCGCCTCGAAATAAACCTCCGTCTTGCCCGAGCCGGTGACACCTTCGAGCAAAGTGACCGAAAAAGCTTTTTCCGCCACCGCCTGCGCCAGCGCGTCCGCCGCCGCCTGCTGGCCGGGCTCAAAACGCGGCACGGCGAAATCGAGATCGGGCGGCAAAGCCACAGGCTCCGCCGGCAGCGCCACGGTTTCCAGCGTGCCCTCGTCGATCAGCGTGTCGATGACGCCAGCGGAACAGGCCGCCGCCTCCGCCAGAGCGGATTTACCGATCAACAATCCGCCTTCCGCTGCCTGAATCACCCGCGCCCGCGCCGGCGTCATCCGCCGTGGCAGCTGCGGCGCGGACGGATCGCCCGCCAGACGCACGCCGATGCGCACCGGCTCAGGTCCGGCATGATCGGGCGCCCGCACGCCCATGCGCAGCACCATGCCACGCGGCGCCAGGGTCCATTTGGCGATCCAGTCGATCAGCGCGCGCAGCGGCTCCCGGACAGACGGCAGATCGCGCTTGGCGATCACCGCTTTAAGATTGCCGCCCGGCGCCGCGCGCACGCTCCAGACAATCCCCGTCGCCTCGCGGGTGCCGAGCGGCACTTCGACGAAATCGCCCGGTTGCAAGTCGATCCCCGCCGGAACCCGATAGGAATAGGCGGTGTCGACCGCGACCGGCACCAGCACGTCAACGACGTAACTGACGGCGGTGGCCGATCCTGATTCGCCCGCTGCTAACACCATGCCGCCTTCCATCACAGGCCGGCGGCGGCAGCAAGGCGGATCGCTAGTCTAGACGACCGGCGTCCGCGTCAGCCCCAGATGGCGCAGGCGCTCGACGAACGCGGCCAGGCGCTCCTTGCGATAGGCCGGCACGTCCATGCCCTCGTAATTGAGAAAGCCTTGCTGGGTTTTCAACCCGATCCGGCCAGCCTCCATGTTGCGCTCGATGATCGACGGGGCCGAATAGCGCCGGTCATTCAACGCGCCCGTGAGATATTTGCTCGTGTGATAGAGAATATCGCCCCCACCCCAATCGATGAACTCGAGCAATCCCAGCACCGAGAAGCGGAAGCCGAAGCCATATTTCACGGCTTTCTCCACGTCCTCGGCTGAGGCCACGCCTTCCTCGACGAGACGCGCGGCCTCATTCATGGCGATGCCTTGAATGCGGGGCACGATGTAGCCAGGGCTCGAAGCGCACACCACCGGCACTTTACCGATACGCTCTAAAAGCTCCTTCAGGCGCTGCAAGGTCTCGGCGCTCGTTTCCTTGCCCGGCGACACTTCCACCAGCGGCACGATGAAAGCCGGATTCAACCAATGGGCGTTCAGGAAACGCTGTGGGATCTCCACCGCCGGCGCCAGATCATCGACCAGGATCGTTGATGTGGTCGACGCGATGATCGTTGTCGGGGGACACTGCCGGGACACATCCCGCAGAGCCGCTTGTTTCAGCTCGAGGACTTCTGGAAAGCCCTCGAAGACAATGTCGGCTGCGGCCAAGACGGCTGCCGCGTCTGGCTTGGCGACGAAGCGAACACGGTTGGCGATCTGTTCGATGGACGGACCGCCCTCGAACAGACCGATCTCCGACAGCAAAGTCAGCGTCTCGACGATCTCCGCCCGCGCATCGACTGCCAGCGCCGCGAATTCCGCCGCGGGGCGTTCTTTATAATCGAGCAGCGTAACGGGATGGCCCGCATAAGCGAAAACGATGGCGATGCCACGCCCCATGCGGCCGGCACCGACGGCGACGATATTCTCCGGCTTGGTCTTGGATGTCGCGCCCGTCATGCGTCGTACCCATTGTGCAGGAACTGCGTGATGGCGGCACGATCGAGCGAGGGCAAGCCGACTTTCGACAGCGGCCGACCGTTGTTCTCGAAATCATCTGAACAGATGGCAGCACCCACTGACATCATCGCCCGCGCGACGGGAACCTCGACACCGGCCAGATCGGCCACGGAAGCAAGGAGGGAGAGGCCGAGACGCACATCCTCCATCATGTAGCGATGTTCGGTCAGAACGATCTTCTCGCGCCAGTCGCCCGAGTCGGTGAGCTGCTTATGCGAGTTGCGTCCATACATCCATTCATCGCCATCCTTCCGATAGTGATCGGACAGCGGAAAATGCGGTGCGCCATAGCCCAACGCTTCACGCACTTTAACGCGCTCGGCATCGAGCCGATCGGTCACCCGCCGCACCGACGGCTGCGTGCCCTCGTTGTGAATGTCCCACTCGGGAAAATGCTCGAGCGGCGCCGCGTTCATAATGATCAGCGGCGGATGGATGACCGGGCCGGCATTCATCAGCGCGGCCGAAAGGACATCGCCGCAGGTTTCGATCGCCCCGGGAAAAGCCTTGCTGATAACTGCGATCGCATGATCATGGGCCTTCAACGGAAAGACGCCCGTGGGCAAGCGTGTCGCGCGCGTCGTGATGAGCAGCTCGGCGAAACCGTGTTTGCGCACCAGCCAAGGAAGCGTTCCAGTTTCGGCGAAAGCCACGCCCTGGACGGTCCCCGCTTCTTTCGCGGCCTTGGCGAAGATGAGCGAGCCCAATGTGCCGGGCGGCAGAAAGACAACCTGGCCCGACCGCAGATGCGGCGCGATCACGGTCGCCAGATCTTCATGCGCTGTCGCAGGCACAGGACAAAAAATCAGCTCGGCTCCCTTCAGCGCTTCGGCCACGTTGCTGGTGACCATGGCGAGCGTTGCGTTGCGCGTGCCGGAGAAATCTCGCACGACGAGTTTGTTACCAAGCGCACGGTGCTTGGCGACATCCGCCTCGCCGCGACGCCAGAGGGCGACCTCATGACCGGCTAGAGCGAAATCAGCGGCTCCCGCAAGCGATCCATTTCCCCCTCCGATAACGGCAATACGCATTCCATGACCTCCTCAGATAAACCCGCGCGAGAGCCGGCTCTGATGATTCAGAACCGGCTCCTTTTTCCCAAACTTAAGCGATCCAAAGAGCCATCACGGCTCATATTTCCAGACGCCATTGACGAGCTGGACGATCACGAGCGAGCGCTCATCGACGCCGTAGCTGGAGCCCTTGGAAAAATTGTAGACCCCATGAACGCCAGCCAGTTCCTTCGTTTTCAGAATCTCGTCTCTGAGCTGGCTACGGAACTCAGCGGTACCCGGCTTGGCATTGCGCAAGGCCCGCTCTGCCGCATTGGTGAAAACCAGCCATGCATCGAAGCTGTAAGCGGAGAACCCGTCCGTCGTCGCCTCGCCATTCGCCTTTTGATAGGCATCGCGAAAAGCCAGCGACAAAGCCTTGGCAAAATGCGTATCCGGCAATTGCTCGGCCACGACCACGGGCCCGATCGTCACCTTGACGCCTTCCACCGATTTGCCACCGACACGAACGAAGTCCGCATTGACGAGCGGCGCCAACCCGTAGAGCCCACCTTTATAGCTGCGTTTTGCCAGCTCGATCAGCGGCAGGGCCGCCTGCGTTGAAGACCCACCGATCAGAACACCATCAGGCTGAGTTGCGAGGATCTTGAGGATCTGGCCAGTGACCGAGGTATCGGTTCGTGCATAGCGTTCGTTCGTCAGAACTTTGATGAGCCCCTCCGCCTCAGCCTGCTTGGCTCCATCATAAACGAGATCACCCCAAGAGTCGGAAAAGCCGATATATCCGATTTTGGTTTTGCCATCGCGTTTCATACGCTGGGCGATCACTTTCCCCATCAGCACCGGCGACTGCGGCACCGTCACACTCCATTGGTCCGCATCCGCCGAACTGATGGGAGAGAGGGCGATCATCGGCACTTTCAGCTCTTTGGCAACGGCCGTCATCGCAATACTCGAAGGCACCGTGCTCGTGCCGATCAGAATATCGACGTTTTCTTCCTCAATGAGCTTGCGCGCATTGCGTGTCGCGGCGGACGGATCAGACGCATCGTCAAGTTCGATGACTTTAATGGTCTCCGTACCAATCTGGCGCTTGTAGATTTGCGCCGCCTTCATCCCTTTCCCATAAGGAATGCCAAGGGCCGCCGCACCTCCGCTCAGGGATGTGATGAAGCCAACCTTGATTTCCGCTTGTGCACCCGTCGCAAGGAGAATGCTCCCCGTGAGAATTGTTGCCGACATAAGCCTGCGCATAACGACCTCTCCACAGCATGAACCGTTGCAAGCAACGCCAAAACCCAAGCAACGCCAAAATCAATGCATTGAGGCTTCTTCCCTTCGCATCAGCGCCCTTCACTGACGCAAGGCAAAAGCCTGCCGGACGCCACACGAAACGCGTGGCGGCAACAACGTTTGGACGGGAAGAAAGACGTGCGACTTGCGATCGCGGCGACATGCCGGAATGGCCCTAACTCCCTGCCAATCCATCGAGACACCACCCCAGCGCGAGCCTACGTACTCTCTTTCACGAAGAGAGACGGAATAGTTTGGACCTAAATGAAATCCCAAAGAGTCTGCGCGTCGGCACCGACACACAAGACCGGATAGCTCCCTCCAGAAAGGCTCATAAAACCTCCGTTACTGCTATTTATCGGCCTGTTTGAGGCTCTATTTTATATTCTGCAACCCGGCATGAACCGAACAAGATTCAGAATATTATTTCATGCATGAAGAGTCTAGGATTTATTTGAGGCAAGCTGACGCTTCGCCTGACAAAAGACAAGCAGCGCCAATCGAATAGATGGCATCGTGCGTCAAAACACGTCCCCACCAAGCTTTTTGAAAGAGATCGATCAGGCCAGAAGGGCGATCATCGCCGCTTCGGTCGGAGCCGCCGCAATCGCCGCAGCGACATTCAAACGGACAAGACCGGCAGCACAGTCGGACGAAATACACACGTGGCGCAGCCGCGCGGCCTGATCCTTCAGCCCGGCATCGACGACCAGGTCGGCAAAGATAGAGGCGCTGCGCCGCGAATAATGCAACACCGCATCGAGTGCGCCGCCTTGCAGCGCTGTCACCGCCACATCGGGCAAGGTCTCGACCGCACGCGCGTCATAGACCACCGCGATCTCGACGCGCAGCCCGCCCGCCGACAAAGCCAATTCAAGATCAGGCTTGCGATCGCGCCCAGCGAGATAAAGCAGGTGCGTCCCACGCGGCATCTCGCGCAACAGCATCTTGCCGAGCGCGGCCGCATCGCGCCCATTGAGGCCATCCTCGAAGATATTGGCCCGTCGCGCCAATGCGATGCTGCGCGTGCCGATGGAGTGCAGCGGTTTATCGAAGAGAAACGCAAACCGTGCATCCGGGATCACCGCATCGAACGCATGGACACTGGTGATGATCACGCCATCATAATCCACACTTGCATCATTCGCGCCCGGCACCGTGGCCCCGGTCGGCACGATGCGCAGGACCGGCGCGATGATCGCTTCATGCCCGGCTTGCACCAGGTGCGTCGCCGTACTCTCGGCATCCCCTTGCGGCCGGGTGACGAGGACGCGCATGGGTCAGGCCAGAATGTCGGCGGGCGCGCGTGCCAGCAAGGCGCGGCCCGCGCGTTCACCGATCGCCTGCGCCTCGACGGCCGGACCTTCGTCGGCGATATCGAACCATTCGCTGCCATCGGTGCGCAGGATCATGCCCGAGAATGTCAGGCGATCGCCCTTCACCTCAGCCAATCCAGCGATCGGCGTCCGGCACGAGCCATCGAGCACGCGCAGGAACGCCCGTTCCGCTGTCAGCGCATGGCCGGTCGGCTCATCACCGATCGGCAGCAGCAACGCCCGGGTGGCCGCATCGTTCTTGCGCGCGGTGATGCCGATGGCGCCCTGCCCGACGGCTGGCGGAAATTCGTCGGTGCTGAGAATGGCGGCGGCGCGATCTTCAAGCCCCAAACGTTTGAGGCCCGCGAGCGCCAGCAAGGTCGCATCGAAATCGCCATCGCTGATCCGGCGCAGCCGCGTCTCCACATTGCCGCGCAGCAGACCGATCTCGACATCGGGACGCAGCCGCTTGATCAGCGCCCCCCGGCGCAGCGAGGCCGTGCCGACGCGCGCACCCTGGCGCAAATCGGCAATGCGCGTGACATCGCGGGCAATCAGCACGTCGCGCACATCTTCGCGCGGCAGATAGACCGAGACTTCGATTTCATCGGGCAGAATCGTCGGCAGGTCCTTCGACGAATGCACCGTCAGATCGACACGTCCTTCGACCAGCGCCGCGTCGAGTTCGCGCGTGAACAGGCCCTTGCCGCCGGCCTCCGCCAACGCCCGGTCCTGGATCATGTCGCCTGTCGTGCGGATCGGGACGATCTCGATCGCAGCCTCAGCCAGGCCGTGGGCGTCCATCAAGCGGCGGCGGGTCTCATGGGCCTGCGCCAGCGCCAACTGGCTGCCGCGCGTCCCGATTCGGATCAAATTCATTCTTCTCTTCGCCAAATTGTAGGCAAATGCGTTTCTCCAGAAACGCATTTTGCTCTCTCGTCCTTGATTTGACACGTCTTACCTAAAAACTGGCCGGACTATAGGGTTTCAAGCGTCATCCGGACAGTCTACAAGTGTCGCATGCGCGTTCTGGGAATCGAAACAACCTGCGATGAGACAGCGGCGGCGGTGGTGGCCACCCGCCCCGACGGCAGTGGCGAAATCCTCTCCAGCGAGGTGATGAGCCAGATCGCCGAACACGCCGCCTATGGCGGTGTGGTGCCCGAAATCGCCGCCCGCGCCCATGTCGATCTGATCGACCACATCATCCGCCGCGCCCTGGAACGGGCCGGCACGACGATGGCCTCCATCGACGCGGTCGCCGCCGCGGCCGGCCCCGGGCTGGTCGGCGGCGTCATCGTCGGCCTGACCACCGGCAAGGCCCTGGCGCTCGCCGCCGGCAAGCCCTTCGTCGCCGTCAATCATTTGGAAGCCCACGCGCTGACAGCCCGGCTGACCGACAAGGTCGACTTCCCCTATCTGCTACTGCTCGCCTCTGGCGGCCACACCCAGCTCATCGCCGTCACGGGCGTTGGCGCCTATACGCGCATCGGCACCACGGTTGACGACGCCATTGGCGAAGCCTTCGACAAGGTCGCCAAAATGCTCGGCCTGCCCTATCCCGGCGGTCCGCAGGTGGAGCGCATGGCCGATCGCGGCGATCCGCGCCGCTTTGAATTTCCGCGCCCCATGCAGGGCCGCCCCCATGCCGATTTCTCGCTGTCGGGCCTGAAGACCGCCGTGCGTCTGCAAGCCGATCGGCTCGGCGCTATCACCGAAAGCGACGCCGCCGATATCTGCGCCGGCTTCCAGGCCGCCGTCGTCGACATGGTGATCGACCGCGTGCGCGCCGGCCTGCGCATTTTCCGCGCCGCCCACGGCTATCCGACCGCCCTGGTCATCGCTGGCGGTGTCGCCGCCAATGGCGCGATCCGCCGGGCGCTGGCGCGCCTCGGCGCGGAAACCGGCCTGCCGCTCGTCATGCCGCCGCCGGATCTGTGCACCGACAATGGCGCGATGATCGCCTGGACCGGTATTGAGCGGCTGCGCGCCGGCTTCGAGGACGGCATGGACTTCGCGCCAAAGCCGCGTTGGCCGCTCGATCCGGACGCACAACGGGTTCACAACGGAAAGGCGTGACATGCGGCGTCCGCTGCATTCAGGCATCAAAACCGTTCTTCTCGCCCTCGCCATCTTCGGCCTGACGCCGGGCGGGGCGCGTGGCCCACTCGATGTCGATCGCGTCACCGCGAGCCTGCGCATCTTCTACGCCCCGCGCGACAATCTGCGCGAGATCGATCGCGCTGTTCTCGCCGGCGCCCGACAGACCATCGATTTCACCGGCTATGTCTTGACCGATCGCAGCATCGTCGAAGCTTTGTCGGATGCGGCACGGCGCGGCGTCAAAGTCCGGCTCTATTTCGATCCCGACCAGCCGGCCCTGCGCCGGCCAGATGCCAATCCCGCCTTCTGGTCGCTGGTTGGCCAGAACGGTGTCGAAGCCCGCCTCAAAACCGGCGGCAACGATCTGATGCATCTCAAGGCCTATCACGTGGACAGTCGCATCCTGCGCACCGGCTCGGCTAATTTCTCGGTCAGCGGTGGCCAGTATCAGGACAATGATCTCTTGCTGATCGAAGGCCGCGACGCCGTCGCCAGTTTCGTCCGCGAGTTTGAATATCTCTGGACCCGCCCCGGCAATACGCCGCTCAACCGCGACACGCCGGCAACAGCACGGCGCTTCCTTGGAGACGATCGGCCATGAATGACAGCAGGCCATCGCGGGGCTATGCCCGCGTCGGCGTGATCGGCGCTGGTGCCTGGGGCACCGCGCTCGCCAATGTCGCAGCCCGCGCCGGCCATGCGGTCGATCTGTGGGGCCGCAACGCCGCGCAGATCGAGGCGCTGCGTAAGACGCGCGTCAACACGCGCCATCTGCCAGACATCGGCCTTGAGAAGGCCGTCACGCCGACCAGCGATATGCAGGCGATCGCTACAGCCGATCTCGTGCTCGCCGTAGTGCCGACACAGAGCCTGCGTGACGTGCTGCGCAGCTTCGCGCCCGTGCTCAAGAGCGCCACGCCACTCGTTCTCTGCGCCAAGGGCATCGAGATCGGCACCGACATGTTCGTCAGCGAAATCGCCGGCGAGATCATGGCGCAATATCCGGTGGCCGTGCTGTCGGGACCGAGCTTCGCCCATGACGTGGCGCGCGGCCTGCCGACAGCAGTGACGATCGCCGCCAGCGACGGTGGGCTCGCCCAGCATATCGGCGCGGCGCTCGCCACGCCGTCGTTCCGGCTCTATCACACCGACGATCTCAGAGGCGTCGAGATCGGCGGCGCCGCCAAGAATGTGCTCGCTATCGCCTGCGGCATCGCCGCCGGACGCGGCCTGGGCGCCAGCGCCGGCGCTGCGCTCGTGGCGCGCGGCTTTGCCGAACTGTCGCGCTTTGGCCGCGCCTTCGGCGCCCGCAGCGAAACCTTGATGGGCCTTTCCGGCCTCGGCGATCTGGTGTTGACCTGCGGCAGCACCCAATCGCGCAATTTCGCCCTCGGCGTGGCACTCGGCCAAGGCATCACCCTCGCCGATGCCAAGGCTGGCAAATTGGCTGAAGGCGCCTTTACCGCCAGCGGCATTCTCGACCTCGCCCGCCGCCGTGGGATCGACATGCCGATCGCCCAGGCGGTCGATGCGGTTCTCGCCGGCCAGCTCAGCATCGACGGCGCCGTCGATACTTTGATGACGCGGCCGCAGCGCGGCGAAGCGTCCTAGAGTGGACAGCGGCCGATCGAAGGTTCCTTCGCACGGTCGATGGATGTAGGGTTTTAAAAAATTCTCGGAGAGACAGACGTCATGGCACATTGGCTGGTCAAGAGCGAACCTTCGGCCTGGTCCTGGGACCAGCAGGTCGAGGCCGGTGCGAAGGGCACGCCGTGGAATGGCGTGCGCAACCACACCGCCAAACTCAATCTGATGGCGATGAAGCTCGGCGAGCAAGTGTTCTTCTACCACTCCAACGAGGGCAAGGAGATCGTCGGCATCGTCGAAGTGTCGAAACTCTATTATCCCGACCCGAGCGACAAGACCGGCAAGTTCGGCATGGTCGATTTCAAGGCGGTGAAGCCGCTGAAAACGCCGGTGACGTTGGAACAGGCGAAGACGACCCCGGCACTGGCCAAGATGTCGCTCGTCACCTCGTTCCGCCTGTCAGTGCAGCCGGTCACCGATGCCGAGTGGAAACTCGTCTGCAAGATGGGCGGACTTTGAAAGGCGTGAGATTCAACCGACCCCAAGCAGTTTGAGGGTATTGCCGCCAGCGACCATCCGCTGTTCAGCAGCGTTGAGACCGGCATGGACGAACGCTTTCTGCAGCCGCGCTGGCACATCCTTCTCCACCACGATTGGCCAGTCGGTGCCCATCAACACGTGATCGGCGCCGAGCAGATCGATCACGCAGCGCACGGCGACCGGATTGATGCCCATCGTATCGACGTAGACATGGCGCCGGGCCAGTTCCGGCGCGTCACTGCGAATGTTTTGGCCATTGCCAAACCCGCCAGCCAGCAACACGCCGCCCAGCGCCAATGTAGTCACGACGATGCGCAAATTTGGCGTCTCATCAAACGTACCGCTTTCAAGCAGCGAGATCAGCGCCGCGCTGTTGATCGTGCCGCGCGCCAGCCGCGTGCCGACGGGCCCGATCGCCGAGAAGCGTTTGTGAAGCGCGGCATCGGTTTGCGGATGGACGAAGACTGGCACACCGAGCGACGCGGCCGTTGCCAGCACGGGGCGCGATTCCTTGGCGCCGAGCAACAGATCGCCGCGCGCGCTTTCGACGAACACGCCGCGCAAGCCGAGTTCGCGCACCGCCCGCGTCAGCTCGCGGGCAGATTCATCGCCACCAAAAGCGTTGACCGTGGCAAGACCGTAGAGTTTGCCCGGATGTTTGGCGACCAGTTCCGCCATCTGATCGTTGATACGTTGTTGCGCGTCCTTCGGCACATTGCCATCAGCATCTTCGATGAAAGCGGTCGGTGCGTTGATCACCCGCGCGGCAATACCTGATCCCTCAAGCGAAGCCAGCAAGGCATCGGGGCTTTGCAGATTGCGCGTGATCGCTTCCCAGGTCGGGCGCGCTGCCGTCGGCACATTGGCCAGCGTATTGAGACTCCACGACGTATTCATAAAGTGATTGTGAAAATCGACGATCTTCAATGGCGTCGCGTCTTGCGCCATGGCACTCGTTGAGGAAGCTAATGTACTTGCGGCGACACCGGCACCCAGCGCCCCCAGAATGTCACGTCGCGATGCCTTGCTCTCAACAGCCATCATAGCCCCCATGCGCCAGAGTGGGTTGGAAAGACTACAACCCGGGCGAAAGGCTGTATAGGGCGCAGGGAAGGACCCAGTTTCATGGCTGGTCTGCCATATGATGGGCCTGTGACGATCAGCCGGAGCCGAGCAGATCGATCAACGGCGGAATCAATGGCGCATCGGCTGGCGGCATCGGATAGTCGCGCAACTGCGCCGCGCGCACCCATTTGATCGCCTGGCCCTCGCGCGGTCGCACGAAGCCCTCCCAACGCCGGCAGATATAGAGCGGCATCAGCAGGTGGAAGTCCGCGTAGGCGTGGCTGGCGAAGGTCAGCGGCGCCAGGCAATCTTCCTTGACGCTGATATCCAGCTCTTCATGCAATTCGCGGATCAACGCCGCCTCAGGCCGCTCGCCCGCGTCGATCTTGCCGCCCGGAAATTCCCACAGGCCGGCGAGCTGTTTTCCTTCCGGGCGCTGCGCGATGAGAATGCGGTCATCCGCATCGATCAGGGCAACGGCAACGACGAGCAGAATTTTCAAAAGCGGCCTTCCTCACGTCCAACGAGGGTGACAGCGACAGCCGGCTGATCCGGACTGACCCTGACCGTCTCGTACATCGTCGCGCCCTCGGGCGTAAAGGAGCCCTTGGCCGTGTAGATCTTCTGCGCCGTGACGAAATAGGTGCCGGGCGCCACATGATCGAAAGAGAAGACACCGCCTGCCCTGGCCCGGGTCGTGCGTGTGTACGAGGCATAGGTCCGGTCAGCATCGACCGACGGGATCCACATGGCCGGGATCGAAGACCGCCCGCGATAGAACGCCCGGAACCGCGCCACCGCATAGGACGTCGCCGGCACAAGCCGGACCGTCTCCCCGGTCAGTTGATGGGGTGTGCCATCACGGGTGATGAACAGCGCCTGGCCCTCGATGCGGTGAGGACCTTTTTCGTGGATGAACTGCGCCGCCTGTGCATCGAAGCGAACAGGCGGCGCGGTCGACGATGTCGACTGGCATCCGCTCACGAAAACACACGCCAGAATCACACCGCTAAAACGCATCGCCACGCTCCACCTAGGGTGGAACGTGGCTGATCGGCAGTGACAAAGCAAGATGATGCGGCGACGTCAGGCTCAGTCGATGGCGTAGCGAAAGCCGACACGCACCTCGTTGGAGGTCAGCGCCTTCGATCCCGGCGTCTTCGACGTATTGCCCATGTTGAGATAGCGATAGCCGATATCGATCTTGGCGCGATCCGTCAGCTGATACGCGAAGCCGGCCATCAACGCCCAGGCGAAGGCATATGAACCGCCGCTGGACACTTGCGCGCGATTCTGCACGCCATAGTTGATTGGGGTTGCCGCAATAGGTCTGCCGAGATTGTCGAAAGCGTAGAGGGTCGGCGGATAGCCACTCGGGAACGTCAGAGTTGGGCCATAAACGCTGCCATCCGATGCATTGTACCAATTATAGCTGGCCGATGTATTGCCGTAAGAAAAGCCAGCACCCGCGCCGACGTAAGGCGTCAAACCAGCAAAAGTGCCGAGATCGATATAAACGTTCGCGAGAAAGACCGAGCGCGTCAGAGTGGCTTTCTGAGCGGCCGTACATTTATTATTTTGAACGAACACGCCGAGAGGCGTGGTGCTGCCATCGGGGTTCAACCGATCGAAAGGCCCTGTGCTAGAGGGGCAGTTGAATTGTCCTGAATTGGCGTCCGCCCTGATCATATTGCGATAATCATAGGTAACATCCGCGCGGATCCAGTTGTTGAACTGATAACCGAAGCCCAGACCGAGAGACCAACCGTTCTTCGTTCCGCCGACATTGAGCAATTGCGAGTTCTGTGGCGCAGCCGTACCTATGGCGCCCGGCGCGCCGAAAAGCTGCGGAGTCATCTCGCGCGTGAACGCCGCGTCACCGCGCAGATACCACCCCGTACCAAGCTCCATCGGCACTTCCTGTTGGAGCGTCGGATAAGATGGATAGGCGGTGGGAAGATCCATATCAGCCGCGAATGCGGTCGCGCTCAACCCGGCCAGAGCCGCCGCAGTCAATGCCCCCAAGCGCATCATTCGAACATTCCTTCCGCTGTCTGGTCGATGCCTCGCCAGACGTTGATGCGGAAAGCATCGCAGCCATTGCTTAATCTCCCCTTAAGCATAAAGCGGCTTTCAACTTGACACTGCAAAAATACCTGGCCCGCCAAAAGCAAACGGCGCGGGAAACCCGCGCCGTTGCTCAAAGAATGCTTTTGCTGAACTCAGTACTTGCGAACCAGCGGCATCGGCGGCGGCGGCGCCATGATCGGCGGCGCGTAGTCGGCGAGCATCCAGCGCAGACCGATCGAGAAGTCATGCGAACCAGCACGCGAGAACTGCAGAACATTGTCGCAGGCACTGGTGCCCGGACCACCGTTGAAGCAATTCGGAGCGCCGGCCGAAGACTTGCCGTAGTTCAGATAGCGATAGCCGAAATCGATCTTCAGGTTCGACGTGACGTTGTAGCTCAGACCGGCCATGAGCGCCCAAGCGAAGCTGCTGGTCGTCTTGGAAGCGTAATAGCCGCCTGTCGGCGACGAGGCGAAGGCGCCGGGCCCGGCGTACAGATTGCTGTAGCCGTTATCGGTGACGCCGTGCATCGTGTTGCTGGCGAAACCGACACCAGCGCCGACGTAAGGCGTGATGCCATACCAGGTGCCGAGATCGACATAGCCGTTCAACAGGCCAACGAAGCTCGCCGTGTTGCCGCGATAGAAGTTGCGCAGCACATAGAATTGCGCGCCGTTGTTCCACGACAGCTCATCCTGGGTGGAGAAGCTGCTGGCGCGATATTCGGCCGTGATGTCGGTACGGAACCAGCTGTTGATCTGATAGCCGATACCGAACTTGATGAAGGTCGCCGCGCTCACCTGCGCCGGGTTGAGCGAATAGGCCGTCGGGATGAACCCTGGGCCGCCCTGACTCAGCGGGTTGGGCACGTTCTGGGCGTTGACCTTGTTATTCAGGCCAACACCGATATCGCCGCGTAAATACCAGCCGGAGAAATCCTGAACCGCCATGACAGCGGGGCTGCTGATCATCGGCGGCGGCGGCAGCAAATCGGCTGCACCCGCCGTCGTCAGACACGCAAGGGAAGCTGCGGCAACAATGAGGGCCCTAGAAACGCCCATGACTCGATCCTCTCGTTTTGCCGCACTGCCCAACGGCGCGCACGCAAAGTTCAACGAGCGGGATCATCAACGATTCCGGTTAATGGGGACTTAACCCTAAGACTTAACCTTAATATTGATAAAAAGCTGAATAAAATCAGTAGCTAAAGTGAGCCCGAATGGGTCATTCAGCGGCGAGTTTATCGCCTCGCCTTTCGATCGCGGCGCAGATCGAATCGACCACGGATTCGACCAGGGCGTGATCGTCACCCTCGCCCATCACCCGGATCACCGGCTCGGTGCCGGACGGACGGATCAGCAGCCGACCGTTCTTGCCGAGCTTGCTTTCGCCATCGGCAATGGCCCGCACCACCCGATCTTCGCCCAGCGGATCGCGCAGTGTCGTGCGGACATTCTTGAGAATCTGCGGCAGCGGATCGAACAGGTGACAGACTTCGCTCACCGGGCGCTGACGCCGCTGCACCACCGCCAAAACCTGCAGGGCCGAGACGAGGCCATCGCCTGTCGTTGAATAATCCGACAGGATGATATGACCCGACTGTTCGCCGCCCAGGTTGAAGCCATGCTCGCGCATATGTTCGAGCACGTAGCGATCACCGACCGCGGTACGCGCCATCGACAGGCCGATGGACGCCAGATAGCGCTCCAGCGCCAGATTGGACATCACCGTCGCGACAATGCCCGGCTTGCTGAGCCGGCCATCTTCCTTCCAGCTCTGCGCAACAACCGCCATCAGCTGATCGCCGTTCACCGGATGACCATGTTCGTCGACGATCAGCACACGATCGGCGTCACCATCAAGCGCGATACCAAGATCGGCGCGCACTTCGCGCACCTTGCGGATCAACGCCTCAGGCGCGGTCGAACCGACCTCGCGATTGATATTCATGCCATCGGGATCGACGCCGATCGGAATGACCTCGGCGCCCAACTCCCACAGGGCTTCCGGCGCCACGCGATAAGCAGCGCCATGGGCGCAATCGAGCACGATGCGCAAACCATCAAGCGATAGATTGCGCGGCAGCGTCAATTTCGCCGCTTCAATATAGCGTGCCCGCACATCGTCAACGCGTTTGGCGCGACCAAGATCGAGCGACTTCGACAGTTGCGCCGACATGTCGCTGTCGATCAGCGTTTCGATATGCCGCTCGACATCATCGGACAGTTTGTAGCCATCCGGGCCAAAGAGCTTGATGCCGTTGTCCTCGAACGGATTGTGCGAAGCCGAGATCATCACGCCGATGTCGGCGCGCATCGAGCGCGTCAGCATAGCGACGGCCGGCGTTGGCATCGGGCCAAGCAGCAGCACGTCCATGCCGACGGAGGTGAGGCCCGCGACCAAAGCGTATTCGATCATATAGCCTGACAGCCGCGTATCTTTGCCGATCACGACCCGATGACGGTGTTCGCCGCGCTGGAACACTAGGCCGACAGCCTGCCCCACGCGCAAAGCGAGATCGGGCGTAATCATGCTGTTGGCGCGACCGCGAATGCCATCGGTGCCAAAATATTTGCGTGCTACTGCCATCAAAAACTTCCGCTTCAGGCACCAAACGTGCCCGCCCAAACGTAGCTATCCAAACGTGCCCGGCCAAGCGTGCCAAGCAGGATGCTATATCACTGTAACGTCGCGTAATGTCGGAGTCTTTCCTTAAAATTCAACGTATTTAACGCTTCCCCGCAATCACTTATACCAACAACACGCCATCGGCTGGCCAGGGAATCGAGGAAAATCAATGACTACGATCTATCACAATCCGAAATGCGGGACGTCCCGCACCGTTCTGGCACGCATCCGCGAAACCGGCGTCGAGCCACAGGTGATCGAATATCTGGTGACGCCGCCAAGCCGCATGCAGATGCAGGCGTTGCTGAAACAGCTCGGCATGACTCCGCGCGACATCCTGCGCCGCAAAGGCACGCCCTATGACGATCTCGGTCTCGACAATCCCGATCTCACCGACGCACAGCTTCTCGATGCGCTCGGTGCGCATCCGATCCTGATGGAGCGTCCGGTGGTGGTCACGGCGAAAGGCGCGCGCGTCTGCCGCCCGGCCGAACGGCTCGACGAGATCTTTCCCGCATAAACAAAATGCCCGGCGCGAGCGCCGGGCATTGATCGTTTTAACGCCAACAGAGCTTACGCGGTCGGCTGCGGCTCCAGGCCACCTTCAGGCCGCGGACGCGGCTTGTTGGTGGTCGGCACCGGCGAGGAACGCGGTGCCGGCGGCTCATCCGTCGGCTGACGGGTGGGACGCTTGCCGTTGAGCAGATCCTTGATCTCGTCGCCGGTCAGCGTCTCATATTCCAACAGCGCCTCGGCGAGATTGACGAACTCGTCGTGCTTATCGGTGAGAATCTTCCGAGCCGCCTGCGTCGCCGTATCGACGAGCTTGCGCACTTCAGCGTCGATCTTCTGCGCCGTCGCCTCGGAAATGTTCTGCTGCCGGCCAACCGACATGCCAAGGAACACTTCTTCCTGGTTCTCGCCATAGGCCACGGTGCCGAGTTCTTCGGAGAAACCAAGACGCGTCACCATGGCGCGCGCCATTTTCGTCGCCTGCTCGATGTCGCCGGAGGCACCAGAGGTGATGTTCTCCTTACCGAAGGTCAACTCTTCCGCCATGCGTCCGCCCATGGCGACCGCAAGCTGCGAGGTGAACTCCTTGTACTTCATCGAATAGCGATCGCCTTCCGGCAAGAACTTCACCATGCCGAGCGCGCGACCACGCGGAATGATCGTCGCCTTGTGCACGGGAATGCCGGCCGGCACGAACATGCCGACGATGGCGTGGCCCGCTTCGTGATAGGCGGTGAGCTTCTTCTCTTCCTCCGACATGGCCATGGATTTGCGCTCGGCGCCCATCATGACCTTGTCCTTGGCGTCCTCGAATTCCTGATGGGTGACGATGCGCTTGTTGCGCCGCGCCGCCAACAGGGCTGCTTCGTTGACGAGGTTCATCAAGTCGGCGCCGGAGAAGCCCGGGGTGCCGCGCGCGATGACCTTAAGATCGACATCCGGCGCCAGCGGCACCTTGCGCACATGCACGCGCAAGATCTTCTCGCGGCCCGAGACATCGGGATTGGGCACAACGATCTGCCGGTCGAAACGGCCCGGGCGCAGCAGCGCCGGATCGAGCACGTCAGGCCGGTTGGTGGCGGCGATGATGATCACGCCTTCATTGGCTTCGAAGCCGTCCATCTCGACCAGCAACTGGTTGAGCGTCTGTTCACGCTCGTCATTGCCACCGCCGAGACCAGCGCCACGATGGCGACCGACCGCGTCGATTTCGTCGATGAAGATGATGCAAGGTGCGTTCTTCTTCGCCTGCTCGAACATGTCGCGCACGCGGCTGGCGCCGACGCCGACGAACATTTCGACGAAGTCAGAACCGGAAATGGTGAAGAACGGCACATTGGCTTCGCCAGCGACGGCACGCGCCGTCAGCGTCTTACCGGTGCCGGGCGGGCCCACAAGCAGAACGCCACGCGGTATTCGGCCGCCGAGCCGCTGGAACTTCTGCGGATCGCGTAAGAATTCGACGATCTCCTGCAAATCTTCCTTGGCCTCGTCGATGCCGGCCACATCCTCGAATGTGACGCGGCCATGCGCTTCCGTGAGAAGCTTGGCCTTCGACTTGCCGAAGCCCATGGCTTTCCCGCCGGCCCCCTGCATTTGTCGGGAGAGGAAAATCCAGAGCCCCAGGAAGGCAATGACCGGCAGCCCGTTGACGAGCAAGGTGACGAGCCAGTTGTTGCCATCGCTCGGCGGACGCGCCGAGATCGAGACATTCTTGTTGTAGAGGCGCTGAACCAGCGACGGGTCGCTCGGCGCATAGGTCGAGAACGAGCGATTGTCCGTATAATGGCCGGTGATTTCATGGCCAGCGATTGTCACCTCACGCACGCGTCCCTGATCGACATCGCCAAGGAGCTGGCTGAAGGCGATCTGCTGCGACGGCTCACGCTGGCCTGGGTTGTTGAACAACATCACCAGAGCAACGACGAGCAAAAAGATGATAACCCAGAGAGCAAAATTCCGGACGTTGGGGTTCATTCGATCCTGCCAATGGCTTCTGGCTCCAGCGCACTTTGCCGCACGCCATCCAGATCATGATCATATGTAAGCCGCGACCCGCTCCTTGCCAAGGGAAGCCGCTGTTGATGCTGCATTATGAACGGTCAATTCAGGCGGCAACGTGAAGCAAGTCTGACCGTAAACGGTGAATAGGCCTTTAGCGGCCGCGCCTTCGGCTGGGTTCCCGGCGCATTTCCAGCCGGCCTGTCTTGTCAAGCTTCAGAACCGCGCCGCCGAGTGTCCCCTGCCAAGCTTGATGCTGGGTCAGAGCGACGGAAATCGCCGCGGCCGCGGCCTCCAACCGGTCGAGGCGAAGGGCGCCATCGTTGCCGGTGACAGCGGCAATCTCGGCGCGCAAAATGGCGGCGACGAGCATGACCGGCAAAGCGGCGAAAGGCGCGAAATCAAGCCTCTGGCCCTCGCCACGTGCATCTTGCAATGGCGTGCGCACGAGCTGTGTCCGCTGCGTTTCGACAGCCCAATCGATGACGTCCTGGGCGCCAGCCATACGGCGGGCAAGGCGCGCCAATTCGGTCGCGCCGAGCCCCTGGGCCGCAAGTTGGCCGGAAAGCTGCCGCAGCCGTACCCGCGCATAGCGCGGATCGTCGTTCGAGGGATCGCGCGAGAACGGTAAACCGTTGTCAGAGCATAGTTTTTCCAGCGCCGGCTTGGTCCAGTCGAGCAGCGGACGCAGCACGGGCAGCCCGCCAGTCAAGCCATCTGTCGCGCTGACCGCCTGAATACCGCGCAGACCGGCGACGCCGCTGCCGCCGAAAAGCCGGAACAGGATCGTCTCGGCCTGATCGTCGGCGTGATGGGCCGTCGCGATAGCCGCAGCGTCATGGCGTCGCGCCTCCTCGGCGAGCAGCCGATAACGCGCTTCGCGCGCCCGTTCCTGGATGCGGGTCTTCGGATAGGGCCCGTCCCAGCGCAAAATGGTGTGATCGATGCCGGCGCCCTGGCACCAGGCAGCCACCGTGGCGGCCTCCTCGGCAGCCTCCGGGCGCAGGCCATGATCGACGGTCGCCGCCACGACGGCACCGCCACCCGAGCGTGACCATTGCCGCGCCAGCCATAGGAGAGCCATGGAATCCGGCCCACCAGAAACGGCGATCAGAATCCGTCCATGGGCGGCGAAAGGCGCGAAGACCTGCTGCGGATCGGGCGCGTCCTCAGCACTGCGCACGTTTGTATTCGCGGTCGGCAGCATTGCGGAGACTGGCCGAAATCTGGGGTTTACGCCCAACTTCGCTCCAAGCCGCGCAGGCCTGTTCCTTCGCCCCGAGCTTGTCCAGCGATTGGCCCAGACGATAGAGCGACTGCGGCACACTGCCGGACTTGGGGAAGTCGGTCGAAACTTTCAGAAACTGCTCGGCCGCTTCACGATGGCGATTGCGACGCGAGAAGGTCTCGCCGAGATAATAGGTCGCCTCCGGCGTCAGCCGTCCAGTCGGGTAGCGGCCGATGAAACCACGAAACTCGCCTTCCGCCTGCTCCAGCTGGCCCTTTTTGAATGTGGCCACGGCTTGATCGAACTCTCCGCGCGGCCCCGACACGGGTGGCAGCGCCGCCACCTGGTCGCCGGCAGCAACTGGCGGCCCCGACGGCTGCATCTGCTGCGGCCCCGGCGCCGGCAATGGCGCACTGCTGATCGAGCCCTGCCGCATCGGCTGGCCGGCGGGTTGGCGCGACATGCCGCCGTTCGACATGCCTCCGTTCGGATTGGTCAGATCGATCGGACCGCCGCCGTCATCACCGCCTTCGTCGATGATCGGCGGCCCCATCGAATCGATGGGGCCCTGCGGCAGGCGGCCGCCACGCGGCTGATCCGGCAAAGCGCCGATGACACGCGGCGCGCCCGGCGCATCGCGGTCGAGATCGGGATCGAAAGCATCGTTACGTCCGCCACGCGAGGGCAGCGGCGCAGCCGGCGCCGTGCCAGCCTCGCCACGGCGCTGCGGTTGCGGGCGGCCTTCGCCACCAGCCGGCGCACCGCCGCGCTGCATCTGCTCCTGCAACTGGCGATTTTGATACTGCAATTGCTCGATCTGCCCGGTCATCGAGCGCAACTGGCCTTCCAGCCGCTCGATGCGCAGCAGCAGGCCAGCGGCATCGACGCCCTGGGCCTGCTGATAATAACCGCCCTCGGGCACCTGTCCGGGCGGACGGTACGTCTGCGCCCCGGCATCCATGGGAAACATCGCCAGCCCAACAAGGGCGGTGGCTGCGGAAAACATCTTCAAAATCATTTGGTGAATCCGGGCCGTAATCACGAATTCGCTAAGCGCATCAGGCGCTGCGGAACCCGAGAACTAGCATAAAGGGCGCTTTGGCGAAATTGCGGCCAAGATCGGACGCCTCCAAGATCGAACACCTCCATGAAGCGAAAAGAAAACAGCGCTGAAAAGAAAAATGCCGGCGTCAGAGGACGCCGGCAGAGGTCTTCACCGAGAACGGACGACGCCTGGAGGACGCGGCGCCCGTCGCGCCGGGGAATTTGGAACTGATCAGGACCCGCCAGCCCCACCAAGCACGGTGACGGCACGCCGATTCTGCGACCAGCAAGAAATGTCGTTACAGACAGCCACCGGCCGCTCCTTGCCATAGCTGATGGTGCGGATGCGGCTCGACTGGACGCCACGGGCGATCAGATAGTTCTTTGCCGCTTCGGAGCGCTGCGCGCCCAGCGCGAAGTTATATTCACGCGTGCCGCGCTCGTCGGCATGGCCTTCGACCGTGAAGTTGTAACGCGAATACTGGCTGAGCCATTGCGCTTGCTTATCGAGCGTCGCCTGCGCCGAGGCATTCAACTCGATCGAGTCCGTGTCGAAGAACACGCGGTCGCCGACGTTGACGACGAAGTCCTGCTGGCTACCAGGCGTCGCGGCACCCGCGCCCGCGCCGAGACCAGCGGCATTCGGATCCTCAGTTTTGGAACAGGCGGAAATCGCCAGCGCCACGGTCAATGCAGCGGCAACGCGCAACAGACGAACGCCAGAGAAAAAAGACATACCGAAACTCCTTAACAGATGCGCGAACGGGCCCATCCGCGCCACCGTCAGCTCACCCATGTCGTAAGGCGCATTTGGTTAAGCGAAGGTTCCGTCAACCTTGCCGACAGGTTGTTAAAACGCGTTGCATTTTAGCCAATCACCGCCATGGTTAATAGATTGTGACCTTAAGCCGGAGGTTCGTGGCGGCAATGCGGCCTGGACCCGGCGCCACCGGCGCAGACCGCGATTTGCGCCGAAACCGCGATCACAAAGCAATAAAGAGCTGTAACGAAGGCCGATTTTGGGGCTGATTTAAGCTTCTTCCCACGCACAGGCCGGCACCGGAACCTTCTGACAGAACAGCAAAAATTGGAATTATTCCAAATCGGATCAGATGCTTTTTCGTTGCGCGCGTCAGCACGCGAGGGCATGGTCGAGACCCGTATATTTACTGGACGCTTCCATGAAACTGGCGCTCGAATCCGGCCTCATTCTGCTCCGCGAAGGTCTCGAAGCTCTTCTGATCGTCACCGCCTTGGCCGCCGCCATGCGGCGCGCCGGCGCCCATGAGCGCCTGCGTCCGCTTTATATCGGCGCTGTGCTCGCCATCCTCGCCAGCCTGGTCGCCGCCTGGATTTTCCAGATTTACTTCGATGGCACCCATGACGACCGGATCGAAGCCGTCGTCCTCGTCATCGCCGCCATCCTGATGCTTTATATGAGCGGCTGGCTGTTCCTGCGGCAGGACCCGAAGAAATGGAAAGCCGAAATGGCGCGGCTCAGCGGCGATGCGCTGACAGCAGGCACCGGCTTCTCGCTCGGCCTGATTTCCTTCCTCGCCGTATTCCGCGAGGGCGCCGAGACCGTGCTCTTTCTCTATGCGCTCGCCTCGACGAGCGGTGGCTGGTCGGCGGAATTGATTCTGGGCCTGGTCGTCGCCGCAGCGGCGCTCGTCGCCATCTATATCGCGATGCAATGGCTCGCCATGCAGATTCCCATCCGCCCGCTGTTCATCATCACGTCGGCTTTCCTGTTCATCATGGGTCTGCGCTTCGTCGGCGCGGCGATCCAGGAATTGCAGGAACAGACGATCGTCCCCTACGATCTCTCGCCCGCGCCGGACTGGCTCGTGTCGATCGCCGGCAATCCAACGTGGGAAGCACTTGGCGCGCAACTCGCCATCGCGTTGATTGCGCTTGCCGGTATTTTCACGATGCGCGGCAAGGTGCAGCCCGCAACCACGGGCTGATGCCCATCGCATGATGCGCGTTGCATCATGCGTTTCGGCAATAACGCATTTAACGCGCGCTAATAACGCGCCATGTAGACGCGATCCACATATCAGGGTTACTGTGTATCCGGAGCAACGCCCGGACCAAAATGCTAAAAATAGCCCTGTACAATCCGCTGTTCGATCCGGCGGAATTTTTCGAACGCTTGAGTGCTTTCCCCGACGTGCGTCTGACGGTCGCCGAGCGCGACGAAGACATTGCCGCTGCGGTCGATGGCGCCGAAATCCTCATCACCGGCAATCGTTTCTATCTGCCCGAACCGGCGGCTTTGATCCGCCAGCACGGCCGCGCCCTGCGTTGGCTCAACTTTGTCACATCGGGCATCGACAAGGCGGTCAATAGCGGCCTGCCACCCAATGTCATCATCACCAATGTCGCCGGACTGCGCGCCTTCGCAGTCGCCGAACATGCCTTGGCGCTGATGCTGGGCCTTGCCCGGCACCTGCGGGCGTCCGAGGCGGCACGCGTGAAAGACGAATGGGTGCGCGACGAAATTTCGCCGCTCGTCACCAATCTGGCACGACGACATCTGGTCGTCGTCGGCACGGGCGCGATCGGCCAAGAAATTGCCCGCATGGGTAAGGCTTGCGGCATGCGCGTCACCGGCATCAGCCGCTCGACCACACCGCTGGCGCCCTTCGATGACCTGCGCCCGCGCGAAGCCCTCGTCGAAGCGGCGCGTACCGCCGACTATCTGGTGGTGGCGGCGCTTGCCGGGCCGCAGACCGACGGCATGATTTCACGCGCCGTCATCGACGCCCTGCCGCCGACCGCCTTCTTCGTCAACATCGCGCGTGGCTCGCTCGTCGAAGAGCCTGCGTTGCTCGACGCACTGCAAGCCGGCCGCATCGCCGGCGCCGGTCTCGATGTGATGGAGACCGAGCCCCTGCCGCCAGGACATCCCCTCTGGTCGATGAAGAATGTGCTGCTGACACCCCATGTCGGCGGCGCCGGCGATGCCGGCGTGTCCACGGCCGCATCGCTGTTCATCGACAATCTCCAACGTTGGCGCGCCGGCCAACGCCTCTCCAACATCGTCATGGAAACAGACGGCAACAGAGCGACCTAAGAGAGAGCAACATAGTTTTAGAGAGGGAGAGAATGAGGAAGGGGTACGACTACATTATTCTGGGCGGTGGTTCCGCCGGTTGCGTCTTGGCCAATCGGCTCTCGGCCGACCCCGCTTGCACTGTGCTGTTGGTCGAAGCCGGGCCGCGTGATTGGGATCCGCTGATCCGCGTGCCGCTGATGGCCGGCCAGTTCTATCGCCGCAGCCTGCACAACTGGCAATATCTCACCGAACCCGAACCACATCTCAACAATCGTCGCATCGAATGGCCGCGCGGCCGCGTGCTCGGCGGTTCCTCCGCCATCAACGGCATGGTCTATACCCGCGGCAATCGCTACGACTACGACCAATGGGCGCAGCTCGGCCTGCGCGACTGGTCCTACGAGAAATGCCTGCCCTATTTCCGCAAGTTCGAAGATTTCGAAGACGGCGCCAATGACTATCACGGCGCCGGTGGCGAGCTGCCAGTCAGCCAGCCGCGCACCCAGCACCCTTTCTACGACATCTTCCACAAGGCGGCGCTCGACAGCGGCCTGCCCTACAATCCCGATTTCAACGGCGAACAGCAGGAAGGCGTCGGCCGCTATCATTCCTCGATCGGCAAAGGCGAACGCTGGAGCACGGCCCGCGCCTTCATCGATCCCGTGCGCAATCGCCCCAATCTCGACATCGTCACCGGCGCCTCGGTGCTGAAGATCACTGTCGAAGGCGCGCGCGCCACTGGCGCCGATCTCCTCGCCAATGGCCTGCGCGCACATATCCAGGCCGACCGCGAAGTGATCCTATCCTGCGGCGCGATTTCCTCGCCCACAGTCCTGATGCATTCGGGCATCGGCGATGCCGATGATCTCAAAGCCGCCGGCGTCACCGTCACAGTCGCGTCGAAGAATGTCGGAAAGAACCTTCAGGATCATCTCAACGTCCGCATGCAATATGCGGCCAAGAAGGAAGACGCGCTCTTCGGCCTGCGCCGCTTCGACCGCGCCGGCCTCGCCATGGCCCGCGCCATCTTGTTCAAGAGCGGCCCAGCAACGAAATTTCCACTGGAAGGTGGCGCCTTCATCAAGTCCCGGGCAGACCTGACGGCGCCTGACCTGCAGATTCATTTCACACCGGGGCTCTCAACGGCCAATCTGCGTCACCCGTTCCAGCGCAAGCCCGCCAACGGTCTCTACGAGGGCCATGGCTTCTCCGCCAATGTCTGCCATCTGCGCCCTGAAAGCCGTGGCCACATCAAGCTGAAGACCAATGATCCGCTCGACCGGCCAGCAATCCACGCCAATTATCTCGCCACCGAAGGCGATCGCCTGGCAGTACGTGAAGGCTTCAAGCGTCTGCGCGGCCTCTTCCAGCAGAAGGCCTTCGACGAGATTCGCGGCGACGAGGTCTTGCCGGGCAACACGGTGAAGACCGACAGCGACATCGATGCCTTCATTCGCCAAAACAGCGGCTCGATCTATCATCCCGTCGGCACCTGCCGCATGGGCATCGACCCAGATTCCGTGGTCGATGAGCAATTGCGGGTGCGTGGCGTCGACGGCCTGCGGGTGATCGACGCCTCGGTCATGCCCAATCTCGTCAGCGCCAACACCAATGCGCCGACGATCATGATTGCCGAAAAAGGCGCCGACTACATTCTGCGGGCGCATTGATCACCTGAGACCGGCGGCGGCTCAGACCGCTGCCGACTAGCCATGCGGGCCCCATAGGCTCTTGTGCGCTATGGTCACAACCATTGGGAGGGAAGATGACCAAGGGATATGACTATATCGTCGTCGGTGGCGGCTCGGCCGGCTGCGTCCTTGCAAATCGCCTGTCGGCTGATCCAGCGGCGCAGGTTGTCTTGATTGAAGCGGGCGCGCGCGATTGGAATCCGCTGATCCACGTACCGCTGATGACCGCCTATTTCATGCAATCACGCTTCCACAACTGGGCCTATCAGACCGAGCCGGAACCGGGCCTTGGTGGACGCCGCATCGCCTGGCCGCGCGGTCGTGTGCTCGGCGGCTCCTCCTCCATCAACGGCATGGTCTACACCCGTGGCAATCGCGGCGACTATGATCATTGGGCGCAGCTCGGCCTGCGCGACTGGTCCTATGAGCGCGTGCTGCCTTTCTTCAAGCGATCTGAAAATTTCGCTGAAGGCGCCGATGACTATCACGGCAGCGGCGGCGAACTGCCCGTCACCCGACCGCCGACCAAATATTTTCTTTACGACGCGTTCGTCGAAGCGGGTGTGCAGGCCGGCTTTCCGCGCAACCCGGATTTCAACGGCGAGCAGCAGGAAGGCTTCGGCCGCTATCATTTCACCATCCGCAACGGCAAGCGCATGAGCACGGCGCGCTCTTTCATCACACCGATCCGCGCGCGCCCCAACCTCACCGTTCTCACCGGCGCACATATCCTGCGCGTGATCATCGAGAACGGCCGCGCCACCGGCGTCGAGGTCAAGGTCGGCCGGGAGAAGCGCGTCATCTCCGCCGCGCGTGAGATCGTTCTGTCCTGCGGCGCCATTACCTCGCCGACCGTGCTGATGCAGTCTGGCATCGGCGCGGCGGACGCTTTGCACCGTCACGACATCAAATCCGCCGTCGACCTGCCCGCTGTCGGCAAGAATTTACAGGACCATCTGACCGTGCGCGTTTCGCATGGCTGCGAGGAGCCAGATTCGCTCTACGATCTACGCCGCATCGATCGCGCCGGCTTTGCCGTACTGCGCAATATCCTCACCGGCAAAGGCCCGGCCTCCGCCTGGCCGCTTGAAGGCGGCGCCTTCCTGAAATCGCGACCAGATGTGGCTGAGCCTGACCTGCAGGTGCATTTCTTCCCCGGCATCCCGGTGACCACCGGTCCTCGCATTCCCTTCCGCAAGCCCGCGCCCGGCGTGCATGACGGCTATGGCTTCACCGGCACGATCTGCCATTTGCGCCCCGAAAGCCGTGGCGACATCACTCTGAGCAGCGCTGATCCATTTGCACCACCTGTCATTCGCGCCAATTATCTCTCCGCCGCCGCCGATCGCGACGTGATGCGCGCCGGCGTAAAGATCCTGCGCGACGTGTTGGCGCAGAAGGCTTTCGCCAAGATGAACAGCCGCGAAATCGCGCCCGGACCGTCGGTCAAAAGCGATGCGGACATCGATGCCTTTATCGTGGCCAATGCCGGCACGGTCTTTCATCCGGTCGGCACGTGCCGCATGGGTGTGGACGAGAGTTCAGTGGTCGACGAGGAATTGCGCGTGCGCGGTGTCACGGGCTTGCGCGTTGCCGACGCTTCGATCATGCCGACCTTGGTCAGCGCCAACACCAATGCGCCAACCATCATGATCGCTGAAAAGGCTGCCGAATACCTGTTGCGAGTAGCTTGACCACGATGCCAACGAGCGTGACGGCTCAAGTATGTGGCGTATCGCGACAAATGCAGCGTTCGCCAAATAGCAAGATCACGGCCCTGGCCTGCGATTGACCCGACATCGAGCACCTCTAGACTTCCCTTAAAGCGCCCGACAACCGGTTGGAGGGGTTTGACCGGGTCAGGCGCATGAGGAGAAGCCCATGAAGCGCATTGCTCTCGCTTTGGCGCTTGCAGGCTGGACGCTCGCGCCGGCCACGGCCCAAGACAAAGCAGCACAAGACAAAGGAACCCCTGACAAACAGGTCAATCTGAAAGTCTCGCTCTGGGTGCCGACCGCACATCCGCTGTTTGCATCGACCAAGGCTTGGGTCGAGTCGATCGAAAAAGCCTCCAACGGCTCCATCAAAGCGATGATTTTTCCATCCGAGCAACTCGGCAAGGCCTTCGATCATTATGACATGGCGCGTGACGGCATCGCCGATGTCACCTTCATCAATCCAGGCTATCAGCCTGGACGTTTCCCGGTGATCGCCGTCGGCCAGCTGCCGTTCACCTTCGCCGATGCGAGCAAGGGCACCGCCGCGCTCGATTCCTGGTATCGCAAATATGCGCCAGCCGAGATGAAGGACACGAAATTCTGTTTCGCCTTCATGCATGATCCCGGCACATTCCATAGCCAGAAGAAAATCGTGCTGCCCGGCGACATCAAAGGCCTCAAGATCCGCCCCGCGCACAGCACCATCGCCGAAATGGTGACCATGCTCGGCGGCACCAACGTCCAGGCTTCCGCTCCTGAATCCCGCGACATGCTGGAGCGCGGCGTCGCCGACGGCATTTCGTTCGGATGGGGATCGATGTTCCTGTTCGGCATCGAGAAGCACATCAAATATTCGATCGACGCGCCGCTTTACAGCACCATGTTCACCTACAACATCAACCGCCGCACCTATGACAACATGTCAGCGGCGCAGAAGAAGGTGATCGACGATCATTGCAACACGGAATGGGCGGTGAAAACCGCCGAGCCCTGGGCCAAATTCGAGCATGATGGCCTCGCCAAGATGAAAGCCCTACCCGGTCATGAGGTCTATCCGCTGACCACCGCTCAGATCGCCGAATGGCGCCAGACCGTCGAGCCGCTGGCGCAAAAATGGCGAGAGGCCGTCCGCAAGGTCGGCATCGATCCGGATGTGGCGATGAAAGAACTGAAAGACTCTATTGCCAGCAACAATGCTGGTTTCTGAAGTCATCGAAGCGATGGCCACAGGAGAGCTTCGCCCCACGCCGTCATCGATAGCCGTCTTGCATGATCAGGAGCGCTGCCATGCATGACCGGACCAGGACTATATCAATAGTTGCATGGCGTGGCTCTCTTGCTGATCATCGTTCATCGGTAGAAAGACCAACACATTGTCGATTGACCCGGCTCGACACGCGGTTACACTTATCGTCATAGCGTCGAAATATGGTCGGAGGGGTTTGACCAGATGAGGCGTGCGTGAGGAGGGATGGATGAGACGCATTGCTCTCGCATTGGCGGTTGCAGGCTGCGCGCTAGCGCCAGCTATGGCTCAGGACAAGCAAGTCAATTTGAAAGTCTCGCTCTGGGTGCCGACCGCGCATCCGCTCTATCCGTCGACCAAGGCCTGGACCGAATCGATGGAGAAAGCCTCCAACGGTACAATCAAGGCAACACTCTTCCCGGCCGAGCAGCTCGGCAAAGCTTTCGACCATTACGACATGGCTCGTGATGGTATCGCCGACGTAACCTACATCAATCCTGGGTACCAGCCCGGCCGCTTCCCAGTCATCGCCGTCGGCCAGATTCCATTCACCTTCTCCGATGCGGCCAAAGGCACGGCGGCGCTTGATACCTGGTATCGCAAATATGCACCGGCCGAGATGAAGGACACGAAGTTCTGTTTCGCCTTCATGCACGATCCAGGCTCCCTGCACAGCCGCAAGAAAGTGCTCATTCCCGCCGACATCAAGGGCATGAAAATCCGCCCCGCCCACAGCACCATAGCCGAACTGGTGACCATGCTTGGCGGCACCAATGTGCAGGCCTCGGCGCCAGAAGCGCGCGACATGCTGGAACGCGGCGTCGCCGACGGCATCTTCTTCCCGTGGGGATCGATGTTCCTGTTCGGCGTCGAGAAATACACCAAATATTCGATCGACGCGCCGCTCTACACGACCATGTTCACCTACAACATCAACCGTCGCACCTACGACAATATGTCGGCGGCGCAGAAGAAGGTGATCGACGACCACTGCACCACCGAATGGGCGGTGAAATTCGCCACCGCTTGGGGCGAGTTCGAGCATGCCGGCATCGCCAAGATGAAGGCCCTGCCCGACCATGAAGTCACCGCACTGACCCCGGCGCAGCTTGGCGAATGGCGCAAGGCTGTCGAGCCGCTGACGGCGAAGTGGGCTGATGCGGTGCGCAAGATCGGCGTCGATCCCGATGTCGCGATGAAAGAACTGAAGGACTCGATCGCGCGCAACAACGCCGGTCTTTAAGTCTACCGGCGGCGGCCGGCAACGGCCGCCGTTTCCACGACCAGCGATCGGGGTTCGCTTTGCGCAAATATATGGATGGGTTCATCGACACGATCGAGTGGATCGCCGCGATTTTCGTCGCCTGCGTCGTTGCCCTGATCTTCTTTGGCGTCCTGCTCCGCTACTTTTTTTCGTCATCGATTCCCGACGGCTACGATATCGGACGCATGTTGCTTGGCATCCTCATTTTCTGGGGCATTGCCGCCACCAGTTATCGTGGCACCCACATCACCGTCGATCTCGTCTGGAGCGCCGCGAACACGCGCTGGAAGCGCTACATCGATATTTTCGCCACGCTGGTCCTGCTCTTCGTCGTCACGGTGCAGACCTACACCCTGTTCGACAAAGTGGTCGACACCTACCACTCGAACGTCCTCACCTTCGACCTCGGCCTGCCGACCTGGCCGTTCTTCGCCCTCGCCTGGATCGGCGATGTCAGCGCGGTCCTGCTGATCGCCATCCGCACCTATCGACTGATCTTCCATCCCGACGAAGTCCACGATGAAACCGAACTGAAAGTGGCGGACTGATCGCATGAGCACAGACGCCGTCGCCGTCCTCGGCTTTATCGCTCTCTTCACTTTGATGCTGTTGCGGGTTCCCGTCGGCATGGCCATGGGCCTCGTCGGCGTCACCGGTTTCGGCTATCTCACCAATTACGAGACCGCGCTGAAACTCATCGGCCAGACGTCGATGCGCACGGTCACCGATTACACCTTCGGCATCATCCCGATGTTCCTTTTGATGGGCGCTTTCGTCTCGAACGCCGGTATCAGTCGCGAACTGTTTCGAGCGGCCAATGCCTTCGTCGGCCATTGGCGTGGCGGCCTCGGCGTCGCCACGATCGCCGCCTGCGGCGGCTTCGCCGCCATCTGCGGTTCGTCGGTCGCCACCGCCGCCACCTTCTCCGCCGTCGCCTATCCGGAAATGCGCCGGCACAACTATCCCAAGAGCTTTGCCGCCGGTGTCATCGCCGCCGGCGGCACGCTCGGTGTGATGATCCCACCCTCCACCGTGCTGGCGGTCTACGGCATCATCACCCAGCAGGACATCGGCAAGCTGTTCATTGCCGGCATTCTGCCCGGCCTGCTTGAAATCTGCGTTCTCATCGCCACGGTGGTTCTGATCGGCTATTTCAAGCCGAACTTCCTACCCACCGTGCCGCGCACGACGACAAAGGAAAGGCTGCAGGCGCTGCGCGACGTCTGGGCGCCGCTCCTGTTGTTCATCTTTGTCATCGGTGGTCTTTACGGCGGCATCTTCACGCCGACCGAAGCCGGCGGCATGGGCGCGGGCGGCGCCTTCATCATCGGCTTCCTGCGCGGCCGCCTCGGCAAGGCCGAAATCAAGAAATCGCTGCTGGACGCGACACGCACCGCCGCCGCCGTGTTCACGGTTCTGATCGGCGCGCTGCTCTTTGGCTATTTCCTGACCATCACCCAGGTGCCGCAGAAGGTCACCGAATTTCTCACCGGCCTCGGTGTCGGCCCCTACGGCGTGCTGATCCTGATCCTGATCATGTACATCATCCTTGGCTGTCTGATGGACGCCATGGCGATGATCATCCTGACGGTGCCGATCGTCTTCCCGGTGATCACGGAGCTCGGCTTCAGCCCGATCTGGTTCGGCGTCGTCATTGTCATGACCGTCGAACTCGGCCTCATTCATCCGCCTGTCGGCATGAATGTCTTCGTCATCAAAAGCATGGTGCCGGAACTCGACTTCTCGACAATTTTCAGGGGCGTCATTCCCTTCCTCTTCGCCCTGCTCTTCACATTGCTCATCATCATCGTCTTTCCGGGGCTGGTGACTTTCCTGCCTTCGCGCATGTGAGGCGAGAGCGTGGCCATCGACATCAATCTGGAGCATGTCTGCGACATCAGCGTCGAAGTCGCCAAGCCGCTTGAGATCGGCGACACGGGCCTGGGCGAACGGCGCATCATCGACATCACCGGCGGGCGTATCACGGGGCCACACCTCAACGGCCGCGTCCGCCCCGGCGCCGATTTCCAGATCATCAGGCCCAACGGCCTCACCGTGCTGCACGCCCGCTATGTCATCGAGGCCGACGACGGCGCGCTCATCTATATCGAGAACGACGGCATCCGCTTCGGCCCGAAGGATGCGCTCGACAAACTCAAGCGCGGCGAGCCGGTCGATCCCGCGTTGATCTATTTCCGCTCAGTGCCACGCTTCGAGACCGCGAGCCCCGCCCACGCCTGGCTGATGCACTCGATCTTCGTCTGCTCGGGGGTGAGGACGCCGCGCACGGTGGAGTTGAGCGTCTATCGGCTGGCGTAAAACAGCCGCTCACCGTCAACTATAGTTGACATTCTCGCCGTATTTGTCTACTATGGTTGACGATGATTGAGGTTCGCCAAACCGCTGCTTTCGCCGATTGGTTTGCGGGTCTACGCGACTTGAATGCCAGGGCTCGCATCCTCATCCGGATCAAGCGGCTAGAAATCGGCAACCCTGGCGATGTGAAGCCGGTTGGCGAAGGCATCAGCGAGATGCGGCTCGACTATGGCCCAGGGTACCGGGTCTATTTTGTTCGGCACGGCAACACTGTCGTCGTGTTGCTCTGCGGCGGCGATAAGCGAACGCAAGCGCGCGACATTGCGGCGGCGAAAGCTATGGCCAAGGAGTTATGACAATGCCCCTCGAAACCAAGAAGTTTGATCTTCAAGAGCACCTGCGCACCCCGCAGGAGCAAGCCGCCTATATTGATGCGGCGCTCGAAGACGGTGACGCATCGGTGATCGCGTCCGCTCTTGGCGATATTGCCCGCGCCCGTGGCGTCGGCAAATTCGCCGAGGAAATCGGCATCACCCGGGCGGCGATCTACAAAACCTTTGTGCCTGGCGGCAATCCGACGCTCGAAACGCTCGCCAAGGCAACAAAGGCGCTCGGGCTGCGACTAACAGTAAAGCCTGCCGCATAGGGAGATTTCGCATGCTCGATCACATCGGTTTTGCCGTCACCAATTTCGCCGAAGCGAAAGCCTTTTACACCACGGCGCTGGCGCCGCTCGGCCTCACCCTCCTGATGGAGGTGACGAAAGAACAGACTGGCGGCGATGAACACGCCGGCTTTGGCCGCGACAACAAGCCGTTTTTCTGGATCGGCACGAGCGACAAGCCGAAAGGCGGCGTGCATGTCGCGCTCACAACCCCGACACGCGGGCACGTCGATGCGTTTTACGCGGCGGCCATCGCCGCCGGTGGGCGCGACAATGGCAAGCCGGGCCTCAGGCCTCATTACCATCCCAACTATTATGGCGCCTTCGTCTTGGACCGGGACGGCAACAATATCGAAGCCGTCTGTCACGCGCCCGGTTGAGGGATTCTGCCACACGACCTAAAATCGCTGGTGTCTTGACGCCGTCACCATCCAGGCGTACCTCCCGCCTCGGGACACCTCCCCCCAACGGGAGGCGCCCATCTGTAAGGATGGAGATAGCAATGAGCATAAGCATTCCCGGTCGTAAGCCGGCAAACCCGAACTTTTCCTCCGGCCCGTGCGCCAAGCGCCCCGGATGGGCTCTCGAAAATCTGATCGACGCGCCGCTCGGCCGCTCGCACCGCGCCAAGGTCGGCAAGACCAAGCTGAAGCTTGCGATCGATCTCACCCGTGAAATTCTGCAGGTTCCGGCCGATTATCGCATCGGCATCGTGCCCGCCTCCGACACCGGCGCGGTCGAAATGGCCCTGTGGTCGCTGCTCGGCGCCCGCGGCGTCGACATGCTCGCCTGGGAAAGCTTTGGCGAAGGCTGGGTGACCGATGTCGCCAAGCAGCTGAAATTGAAGGATGCCCGCATCCTGAAAGCGCCCTATGGCGAGATTCCCGACCTGAAGACCGTCAATTTCGACAATGACGTGGTTTTCACCTGGAACGGCACCACCTCCGGTGTGCGCGTGCCGAACGCGGATTGGATCCCGGCTGATCGTAAGGGCCTGACCATTTGCGACGCCACCTCGGCCTGTTTCGCCCAGCGCCTCGACTATTCGAAGCTCGATGTGGTGACTTTCTCCTGGCAGAAAGTGCTCGGCGGCGAAGCCGCCCACGGCATGATCATCCTGTCACCCCGCGCTGTTGAGCGGCTGACGACCTATGCCCCGGCTTGGCCGCTGCCGAAGATCTTCCGCATGACTAATGGCGGCAAGCTGATCGAAGGTATTTTCGTCGGCGACACGATCAACACGCCGTCCATGCTCTGCGTCGAAGACTATATCGATGCCCTGCAATGGTCGAAGCTGATCGGCGGCCTCGATGCCCTGGTCGGCCGCGCCGACGCCAATCTGAAGGTCCTTTCGGATTGGGTGGCGAAGACGCCGTGGGTGGATTTCCTGGCCAAATCGGCCGACATCCGCTCCAACACCAGCGTCTGCCTGAAGGTCATCGACCCGACGGTGGCGGCCCTCGCCCCCGAGGCCCAGGCCGCTTTCGTCAAGGAAATGGTCGCCCTCATCGAGAAGGAAAAGGCAGCTTTCGACATCGACGGCTACCGCGATGCGCCTCCGGGCCTGCGCGTGTGGTGCGGCGCGACGGTTGAATCCGCTGACGTCACGGTGCTGACCGAATGGCTCGACTGGGCCTTCGCCCAGGCGCACGCCAAAGTCGCCAATCCGGTCTGATCCTGCTCCGGATGGGGCAACCCATCCGGATGTTTTTCGCGACGGCCGTTGTGCGGCCGCGCAATCCCCCAATTCATCGTGAGGACTTCACCATGGCTCCACGCGTCCTGATTTCCGATGCGCTTTCCCCCGCCGCCGTTCAGATCTTCAAGGATCAAGGCGTCGAAACCGATTTCCAGCCGAACCTCGGCAAGGACAAAGAAAAACTTGCCGAGATCATCGGCAATTACGATGGCCTCGCCATCCGCTCCAACACCAAGGTCACCGCCAAACTGTTGGAAAAGGCGACCCGCCTGAAGGTGATCGGCCGCGCCGGCATCGGCGTCGACAATGTCGACATTCCCGCCGCCACCGCCAAGGGCATCATCGTGATGAACACGCCCTTCGGCAATTCGATCACGACCGCCGAACATGCCATCGCCATGATGTTCGCGATCGCCCGTGAAATCCCCGCCGCCGACGTCTCGACTCAGGCCGGCAAGTGGGAAAAGAACCGCTTCATGGGCGTCGAAATCACCGCCAAGACACTGGGCATCATCGGCTGCGGCAACATCGGCTCGATCGTCGCCACCCGCGCCAACGGCCTGCAGATGCGCGTCATCGCGTTTGATCCGTTCCTGACGCCGGAGCGCGCCAAGGAACTGGGCGTCGAGAAGGTCGAACTCGAAGACCTGCTCGCCCGTGCTGATTTCATCACCCTGCACACGCCGCTGACGCCGCAGACCAAGGGCATCATCTCGACCGAAAACCTCGCCAAGACCAAGAAGGGCGTGCGCATCATCAACTGCGCCCGTGGCGAGCTTGTCGACGAAAACGCCATGCGCGCCGCGCTGGAATCGGGCCATGTCGCGGGCGGCGCCTTCGACGTGTTCTCGGAAGAGCCGGCGACCAAGAACGTCCTCTTCGGCCTGCCCAACGTGGTCTGCACGCCGCATCTTGGCGCTTCGACCACGGAAGCGCAGGAGAATGTGGCGTTGCAGGTGGCCGAACAGATGTCCGACTATCTGATGCGCGGCGCCATCTCCAATGCGCTGAACTTCCCCTCGATCACCGCAGCCGAAGCGCCGAAGCTGACGCCCTTCGTCGCGCTTGCCGAAAAACTCGGCTCCTTCGCCGGCCAGCTGACCGAGAGCGAAGTGCGCAAGGTGACGATCACCTATGAAGGCAATGTCGCCGAACTGAAGACCAAGGCGCTCACCGCCGCGGCCATCGCCGGCTTCCTGCGGCCGATGCTGTCGGACGTGAACGTGGTTTCGGCGCCGATCGTCGCCAAGGAACGCGGCATCGTCATCGACGAAGTCACCCGCGCCGCCGAAGGCGACTATGAATCGCTGATCACCTTCTCGGTGACCACCGACAAGCAGGAACGCGCCATCGCCGGCACTGTCTTCCAGGACGGCAAGCCGCGCATCCTGTCGATCAAGGGCATCAAGGTCGACGCGGAATTCTCGCCGACGATGATCTACATCACCAACGAGGATAAGCCGGGCTTCATCGGCCGCTTCGCCGGCGAACTCGGCGACGCCAAGGTCAATATCGCCACCTTCGCGCTGGGCCGCGACAAGCCGGGTGGCTCGGCCATCGCGCTGGTCGAGGTGGACGGCGACGTGCCGCCGGCGACCCTGGACAAGATCCAGGCGCTGCCAGGCGTCAAGCAGGCCAAAACCCTGCGGTTCTGATCGGCGGACCAACCGCCTCATCTGTCACAGCTTTAAGGCCCCGGCTCGCCAGAACCGGGGCCTTTTGATTATGAGACGGCGCGTTTTTCGCCCGAAAACGCTATAGGCTATCGCTTCAGCGAATCGGGCAACGGCATGATCGGCAAGCTCAAAGGTCTCATCGACAGCTACGGCGAGGATTTCGTCATCCTCGACGTCAACGGCGTCGGCTATGTGGTGCAGTGTTCGACCAGAACCCTGCAGAAGTTGCCGCGCGTCGGCGAAGCCGCAGCGCTCGCCATCGAAACCCAGGTCCGCGAAGACGCCATCCGCCTGTTCGGCTTCTCGTCCGACTCCGAACGCGACTGGTTCCGCCTCCTGCAAACGGTTCAAGGCGTCGGCTCCAAAGTCGCCCTGGCAATCCTCGGCATTCTCAGCCCCGGCGAACTGGCGACCGCGCTCGGCACCCAGGACAAATCCATGGTCGCCCGCGCCCCCGGCGTCGGCCCCAAACTGGCGGCCCGCATCGTCGCCGAATTGAAGGACAAGGCCCCGGTCTTCGGCCATGTCGATCCGGCCGTGGCCAGGCTGTCCGGCGCCGAGGAAGCGACGAGCGCGCCCAAGCCGGTGCAGGACGCCATTTCCGCCCTGGTCAATCTCGGCTACGGCCGGCCGCAGGCCGCCGTCGCAGTCGCCGCCAGCGTCAGAGCCCTGGGCGAAACGGCTGAAACCAGCGCCCTGATCCGCCGGGGTCTGAAGGAATTGGCGCAGTAATCGAGTGATTTAAAGGAATAGTACGCTGACCACTCCGCCCCGCCGCCTCATCTCGCCGGAAAAGCGCGACGACGACACGGATACGTCGATCCGGCCGCTGTCGCTCGATGATTTCACCGGCCAGGAAGCGGCGCGCAAGAATCTGCGCGTCTTCATTGAGGCGGCCAAGGCCCGCGGTGAAGCCCTCGATCATGTGCTGTTCGTCGGCCCCCCCGGCCTTGGCAAGACGACCTTGGCGCAGATCGTGGCCCGCGAGCTCGGCGTCAATTTCCGCTCGACCTCCGGCCCGGTGATCGCCAAGGCCGGCGATCTCGCCGCGCAGCTCACCAATCTCGAAGAAGGCGACGTTCTGTTCATCGACGAGATCCATCGGCTCAGCCCGGCCGTCGAGGAAATCCTCTATCCGGCGATGGAGGATTTCCAGCTCGACCTCATCATCGGCGAGGGGCCGGCGGCGCGTTCGGTGAAGATCGACCTGTCGAAATTCACCCTGGTCGGCGCCACCACCCGCGCCGGCCTGCTGACCACGCCGTTGCGCGACCGCTTCGGCATTCCGGTGCGACTGAATTTCTACACCGTGCCCGAGCTTGAAAGCATCGTGCGGCGCGGCGCCCGCGTGCTCGGCATGAATATGAGCGAGGACGGCGCCAACGAGATCGCGCGCCGGGCGCGCGGCACACCACGTATCGCCGGCCGCCTGCTGCGCCGGGTACGCGATTTCGCCATCGTCGACAATGAAGCGGTCGTCACCCGTACGGTGGCCGACCGGGCGCTGCGCCTGCTCGATGTCGACGCCATTGGCCTCGACCAGATGGATCGGCGCTATTTAACCTTGATTGCCGAAAATTTCGGCGGCGGCCCGGTCGGCATCGAGACCATCGCGGCGGCGCTGTCGGAACCGCGCGACGCCATCGAAGACATTATCGAGCCGTATTTGCTGCAGCAGGGCTTCCTGCAGCGCACCCCACGCGGCCGCCTCCTCACCACCAACGCCTTCAAACATCTGGGCCTTGCCGAACCCAGGCGGGAGGTGCCGCAATTTGGCCTGTTTGACGATGAAGAAGATTAGGCCAAGTTCTCTTATCCCGCTTGCTCCTCCTTCCATCCGCCCCGGAGCTTGATGCTCGCCTGATGGTTACGCGCCGCGCCTTCCTCCGTCTTCTCTCCGGCCTTGTCGCGGCCGGCGCAGCGACGTCCGCTTACGGCATCGTCATCGAGCCGCTCTACCGGTTGCAGGTGACGCGCTATGCGCTGAAGCCGCGCAACTGGCCGGCCGATCTCAATCTGCGCCTCGCCATCGTCGCCGATATCCATGCCTGCTCGCCGTGGATGACGGCCGAACGCGTCGCCGGCATTGTCGCGCGCACCAATGCGATGAATGCCGATATGATTCTTTTGCTTGGCGACTATATCGCCGGCCACAAATACCAGACGCCGATCCCGCCGCATGAATGGGCCCAGGCGCTGCAGGCTTTACATGCGCCATTAGGCGTTCATGCGGTCCTCGGCAATCACGACTGGTGGCAGGACCGGGCGGCGATGAAGCGCAGCAAAGGCCCGACGATCGCCGGCCAGGCGCTCGAAGATGTCGGCATCAAGGTCTATGAAAACGACGTCGCGCGGTTTGAAAAAGACGGCAAGCCATTCTGGCTCGCGGGGCTTGGCGATCAAGTCGCTTTCGTTGCCCAGCGCGGCTGGCGCAATCCACACCACGGCATCGACGATCTTCCCGGCACGTTAGCGAAGATCACCGACGATGCGCCCATCATCCTGATGGCGCATGAGCCGGACATTTTTCCGAAAGTGCCCGATCGCGTATCCCTCACCCTCTCGGGCCATACCCATGGCGGCCAGATCCGCATCTTCGGCTATGCGCCTGTGGTGCCCTCGCACTATGGCCGACGCTTCGTCTACGGCCATGTCAACGAAGGCGGCCGCGATCTCATCATCTCCGGCGGCCTTGGCTGCTCGATCCTTCCCGTGCGCATCGGCTCGCCGCCAGAGATCGTCGTCGTCGATCTCGGCCAGCCGACGCAACCGCTGACGACCTCGCGCGCATGAACCAGCACCCGCCGCATCTTCTGCCGCTGCGTGTCTATTACGAGGACACGGATTTTTCTGGCGCCGTCTATCACGCCAATTATCTGCGCTTCATGGAACGCGGCCGCACCGAATATCTGCGCCAGGCCGGCATTCATCAGCACGAGGTTTTCGCCGGCCTGCATGGCGAAGCCTTCGGCTTCGTCGTGCATCGGATGAACATCGAATTCCGCCGCCCCGCGCGAATGGACGATCTCCTGACGGTGGAAACAACAGCCCGCGAGATTCGCGGCGCGGCGATCGATCTGGCGCAACGCGTGCTGCGCGGCGACGAAGTGCTGGCCACCGCCGACGTGCGCGTCGCCTGCGTGATCAACGGCCGCGCCGCGCGCTTACCAGCCTGGGTGCGCGAGCGCCTCGCGTAAGGTGCGTTAACGCACATCCTCGCAGCGTTCATGCACGTCGGTCCGTCATGTGATCGCCGCCCGATCGCGTCGTTTTACCGCCGTGAATTCAACGTAATTGTTGGCAGAAATCGCACCGCCGCCGGGGCTGGCTGCTCACCTTCAAGCCCCATTGGGAGACATCCATGGAGACACCCTTGCGACCGCAGACCCTTGCCTTCGCCGCAGCCTCCACATCCTTTCGCAACAGCTCTATTCTCACCATCGTTTCATTGCCCGCTTTGCTCGCCGCAGCGCCAGCCTTCGCCGCCTCTTTCGAGGTCGCGTCCAAGATCGATGCGGTCACCGTCTATCCCGATGCCGCCAGCGTCATTCGCCACGCCAGCATCGAACTGCCCGCCGGCACACATACCCTGGTGTTTCGCGGCCTGCCGATGAACCTCGACCCAGCCTCGCTGCGCATCGAAGGTGAGTCCGACGGTAAACTGTCGATCGGCTCGGTCGAATCGCGCATCGCGCCGGCCGACAATGCCCAGGCGGATTCCGCCATCGCCGAGCAATTGCGCAAGCTGCGCAACGATCGCGACATCAAGCAAACAATGATCGACACGCTCAATGCCAAGCGCGACATGATCAGCCGCTATGCGCAAGCCTCGCCGGAGAAACTTGGCGGCGACAGCGCGCCGCTCGAAATCGACAAATGGAATGCCGCCTGGGACGTAGTCGGTGGCGCCATGGGCAAGATCAACGAAGAATTGCGTGTCGCCCGCAACGATCTGCGGGATCTCGACGACAAGATCAAGACGGTGGAGAATTCAACCCGCGCACCCGACAACCGCACACGGCCGCTGCGCGAAGTGACCGTCGAGCTCGAAGCCGGCAGCGCGTTGAAAGGCAGGATGCTCCTCACCTATCGCGTCAACGGCGCGAGTTGGCGTCCGATCTACGACGCGCAGCTGACCACCGATGCGAAGGGCGGCAAGGCGTCGCTCGATCTGGTGCGCCGCGCGCTGATCTCGCAACGCACCGGCGAAGATTGGAAAGGCGTGACGCTTTCGGTCTCGACCGCGCGCGTCAATCGCGGCACCCGTGCGCCCGACATGCAGACCCAACGCCTGGCCTTCTGGGAACCGCCGGTGATCATGTCGCGCTCGGCTGCCCCCGCGCCGCCACGAGCCAAATTGAATGCGCCGGTTCAAGCCGAAGCCCAGCAATCGTCGGATGAGGCGCGCTTCAAAAAGGCCGAGGAGGTGGAGTCCAATCTTGAGACCGGCGCTTTCGAAGCCGCCTTCCGCGTGCCAGGCCGCATCGACATTCAAGGCGATGGCGGCCAGCGCGCGCTGCGCATCGGCAGCAAGACCGTGGCAGCCGATGTTTTGATCCGCACCACGCCGGCGCTGGACCAGAGCGCCTACCTCGATGTCAGTTTCGTCAACGAGGATGAGGCGCCGCTCCTGCCCGGCGAAGTCGCACTGCAACGCGACGGCGCCTTTGTCGGACGCGGCCAGTTCAACCTGATCGCGCAAGGGGAAACGACACGTCTGGGCTTTGGCGTCGATGACCGGGTCAAGGTTTCGCGCGTGCCCGTGCGCCGGCGCGAGAACGAGCCCTCCTGGCTCGGTTCGACCAAGCTGGAAATGCGTGAGTTCAGAACCATAGTGAAGAACCTGCACGATTTCCCCGTGAAAGTGAGCGTCATCGATCAGATGCCGATCTCGGAGAATTCGGCCATCGTCATCGAACAGCTCGCGGCCACGACACCGCCCACCGACAAGATCGTCGAGGACCGGCGCGGCGTCATGGGCTGGACCTTCGATCTCGCGCCCACGGCCAGCAAGGAGATCAAACTGGCCTATCGCATGAAATGGCCGGCCGACCGGGCTGTCGCCTTCGAAACCGTGCCCAACCCACCAGGGCAATCGTCACAACCCATGCGCTAGCTGCATTCCACAGTCGATCTGTGATGAAAGCCGGGGCCTTGCGGGCCTCGGCTTTTTTTCCGTAGATTTCCTCCGGTTTCATTGAGGGGACGAGGAAGCGGAATGAGTGCCGAGACCACCGTCAAGAATCTGCTCGCAATCGCCGGTATCGAGATCAACGGCAACAAACCCTGGGACATCAAGGTTCACGACGACCGGTTCTATGCCCGATCGGTCGCGCAAGGGTCGCTCGGCTTCGGCGAATCCTACATGGACGGCTGGTGGGACTGCGAGAAGCTCGACCAGCTGTTTGACCGATTGGTCGGCTCCCGCCTATCGGAGAAAATCCCGTTCAATTTCAAAACCGCGTGGCTGGTGCTGGTCTCCAAGATCCAGAACCGACAGAACATGAAGCGCGCCTTCATCGCCGCCGACGTGCATTATGACCTGCCCGTCCAAATCTTCGAAGCCACCTTCGACAAGCGCCTCACCGGCAGCTGCGGTTATTGGAAAGAGGCCAAGGATCTCGACGCCTGCCAGGATGCCAAGCTCGATCTGATCTGCCGCAAGATCGGCCTCAAGCAAGGTCAACGCGTCTTCGACATCGGCTGCGGCTGGGGCGCCTTCATGGGCTTCGCGGCGGAGAAATACGGCGCGCACTGCGAGGGCGTTACCGTATCGAAGGAACAGGTGGCCTATGCGATGAACCGCTATGCCAACCTGTCGGTCAAATCGACCTTGATGGATTATCGCAACGCCACGGGCGGCCCCTACGATCATCTCGTCTCGATGGGCATGTTCGAACATGTCGGCTCGAAAAACTACCGCGCCTATTTCGAAACGGCGCGCCGACTGATCAAGGAAGACGGGCTGTTCTGCCTGCACACGATCTGGGGCAACGAACCAGAGCCGGCCATCGACCCCTGGATCGACAAATATATCTTCCCCAACGGCGTGCTGCCGACAGTCGGCCAGGTGACGAGCGCCGTGCACCAACTCTTCGTCGTCGAGGACGTGCACAATTTCGGGCCCTATTACGATCTCACCTTGATGGCCTGGAACGACAAGTTCCAAAGCCATCGCGCCGACATGGCACGCGACTACGGCGAACGCTTCTGCCGCATGTGGGAGTATTATCTGTTGTGCTGCGCCGGTGGCTTCCGCTCGCGCGGGATCAGCGTCGGCCAGTTTGTCCTGTCACCGCACGGCGTTCGCGAAGGCTATACAGCGGTGCGCTGATCAAGCATGATTGTCTCGATCATGTACCGGATTATCGTCAAAGGCCTGTTGGATGCAAAGTCACTTGAATGAATGACATCCCAAGCCTGACAGACATACGCGCCGCAGAGGCGCGTATTCGGCCGACCCTCGCACCAACCCCGTTCCTGCATTCGCGCACCCTGTCGGATATCCTCGGCTGCGAACTGTGGCTGAAGTTCGAGAACCTCAATTTCACCGCCTCGTTCAAGGAACGCGGCGCCCTGAACAAGCTCCTGCAGCTGACGCCAGAGGAGCGGGAGCGAGGCGTCGTCGCCGTCTCCGCCGGCAATCATGCTTTGGGCCTCGCCTACCATGCACGCCGCGTCGGCGTGAAGGCCGTCATCGTCATGCCCGAGACGGCGCCGGCGGTGAAAGTGATGGGCGTGCGCGACTGTGGCGCCGAAGTGATTCTGCACGGCAAGACCTTCGCCGATGCCGCCGAGCGCATTCCAGCCTTGATCGCCGAGCGCGGCCTCGTTCTGGTTCATCCCTTTGACGATGCGGCGGTCATCGCCGGCCAGGGCACCGTGGGTTTGGAGATGCTCGCCCAAGTCTCGGCAGCCGGCGCGCCGCCGCTCGATCTGCTCGTCATCCCCGTTGGCGGCGGCGGCCTCATCGGTGGCATCGCCACGGTCGCGAAAGCCTTGCAGCCCAATATCAAGGTTATCGGCGTCCAGACAGAGCTTTACTCCGGCATGGCCCAGGTTCTCGACACCGCGAGAATCATGAGCACAGGCGGCCCTTCGCTCGCTGAAGGCATCGCGGTGAAGGAGCCCGGCTTGCTGACGCGCGAGATCGTGCGCCGTCATGTCGACGACATGCTCGTCGTGTCCGAGCCCAAGATCGAGGATGCCGTGGTGCTGCTGCTTGAAGTGGAAAAAACCCTCACCGAAGGCGCAGGGGCTGCCGGTATCGCCGCGATCAGCTCTTATCCGAATCGGTTCAAGGGCAAGAGGGTCGGCACGGTCTTGTGCGGCGGCAACATCGACATGCAATTGCTGTCGACGATCTTGCAGCGCTCTCTCGTGCGACGCGGCCGGCTCGTCCGCTTCACCGTGACAACATTAGACGCGGCCGGCCAGCTCGCCGACATCGCCGCGATCATCGCTCACCACGGCGGCAATATCGTCGAGGTCTGGCATGATCGCGTCTTTGGCTCGCCACTGGCCAAGACCACGGCGATCGACATCGAGTTCGAACTGCAAAACCCGCAGGCGCGTCAACTGATCGAAGCCGATCTGCGCGCCCATGGCATGGGTGTGGTCTGGCGGCATAGCCCTGTGTAGGCTCTCTCTCGGTGTCATCCCCGACGCCGCAGACGATCCGGGATCCAGGGCGAGCGGTAGAGCCTTCGATCACGCTTCACGTTTCAACGCATCGAGACACGCAGCATTCGTCACGCGCTCCTGGCTCCCGGATCACTTGCCTCGCAAGTGTCCGGGATGACACCGAGGACAAACCCTCACTGCTTCTCGATCTTCGCCAACGCGATATATTTGCCCCAGGCGTCAAGCTCGCTGGCGATCAGCGTGCGCAGATCGTCAGGGCCGCCGGCCCAGGTCTCGGTGGCGAGCTTGCCCATGAAATCTTTCGTGTCCTGGCTGTTGGTGATCTCGCCAAACCAGCCCGACAGTTTGTCGACGATCGGCTTCGGCGTGCCAGCCGAGACGACAACGCCCCACCATGGCGTCAGATTGAAGGACGGAAAGCCGGATTCGGCCAGGGTCGGCACGTTGGGTAGAGCAGAGGACCGTACCGTCGACGTCACGGCAATTGGCTTCACCCGCCCTGCATGGGCCATGCCCGCCACCCAGGTGGCGTCATAAGCGGCGAAGTCGAATTCGTCGGCCAACAAGCCGCGCATCGCATCGGCGACCGCATTGTAGTTGATCCGCTCGACCTGCACGCCGGCCATCTGCGCATAGAGTTCGGCGGTGATCACAGCCGTGTTGGTGCTGGCGCCATAGCGCGCCTTGGGGCCCTTTGATTTCAGCACGGCCGTCAGATCGGCAATGTTATTGATGGGTGAATCCGGTTTGACGATCATGACGAAAGGCACGCGGGCGAGGCGCGCCACCGGCTCGAAACTCTTGATCGGATCGAAGGCGACATCCTTGAACAGATGCGGCGCCGAGGCCAAAGTGGCATTGCCCGGCGTAATCATGATCGTATAGCCATCTGGCTTGGACGTGGCGGCGATCTGCGTCGCGATATTGCCAGCGGCGCCTGGCTTGTTGTCGACCACCACCGGCTGGCCCGACAATTTCGACAGACGATCGCTGTAGAAGCGCACGACGATATCGGCGCCCGAGCCGGGCCCGAAGTTGCACAATGAGCGGATGGCGCGGGTGGGATAATCCTGCTGGGCCATCGCCGGCCACGCGGCCGATCCCAACAGACCCAGGCCCATGCCTCGAGCGATGCCTTGGGCAATGCCTTGGCTGACACGTCGGCGCGTGATGTCCATTCTTCCCTCCCCAATGTTTCGCTTCGGCTTTGTCACATGCCGCCCGCTGTTCTGGCGGAGCAGACGTGCGCAGAACGCAGTTTGGTTTGCAGATGAACTGTGCCAAGAACTGAACATATGTTCAAGAACGCCGACGGGGAAACCCGCCCTCCCATATCGAAAGGTCTGCTCGCCGGCTGCTGGTCCAATCCTTGGCTATTGATGGTGCTCACCACCCTGGCGTGGGCAAGCAATGTCATCCTCTCGCGAATGGCCGTTGGCGAGCTTCCACCGATGTTTTTCGCCGGCATGCGCTGGCCGATCGCCGCCGCCTTGGTGCTGCCGTTTGTCTGGCGCCCGTTCATCCGCGCCTTGCCGATCATGCGGCAGCGTTGGTTGTACCTGCTGCTGATGGGCGGCATGGGTTTCACGATCTTCAGCGCGCTCTTCTATGTGGCGGGCGCCTATACCACCGGCGTCAATTTCTCCATTCTGCTGGCGACGAACCCGGTCCTTACCGTCACCATCGCTTGGATCGCTTACCGCTCGCGCATGCCTCTCATCTTCCTGCTCGGCCTGGCGATGACCTTCCTCGGTGCGCTGCTCATCGCCACCCACGGCGATATAACCCGCCTCCAGGAATTTCAGTTCAACCGCGGCGACCTGATCGTCCTCGCCGGCTGCTTTATCTATGCGTCGTTCACGGTGGCGTTGCGCCAACGCCCGCTCATGCACCCGCTGGTCTTTTTCATCGCCCTGTGCATCTCCGGCACTTTGGTCGGCTTCGTCTTGCTCTATGCCGAATGGTCGCTCGGCTATTTCTTCTGGCCGACCCCCAAGGGCTGGATGATTTTCCTTTATTCCATCGCCTTTCCCACCATTCTGTCGCAAGTTTTCTACATTCGCAGTGTCGAATTGATCGGGCCGCAGCGCACCGGCCTGTTCTACAATCTCGTCCCGGTCTTCGGCGCGCTGATGTCGGTCGTCGTGCTGGGCGAACCCTTCGTCGCCTATCATGGCGCTGCTTTGGTGCTGGTGCTGGGCGGCATCGCCATCGCCGAAACCTTCCGCGCCAAACCTCAAAGCGCGACCTAGCCCCCATGGTGCTACCGACCCGCCCCTTCGCCAAAGCCGGTCAATCAGCCTGGGTCCTGCTGTTGGCGACCATGCTGTTTTGGGGCGGCGGCGTGCCGGTGTCGCGGATGGCGGTGGGCGAAGTGTCGCCGATGACCATCATCTGCGCCCGCTGGGCCATCGCGCTCACTCTGCTTTGGATCTTCGCGCCCAAGCGGGTCTGGACGGAGGTCTATTCGCTGCGCGCGCGCTGGCGCTTTCTGCTCCTGATGGGGCTGGCGATGACCGCGTCCAACTCGCTCGTCTTCATCGGCGCGAAATATACCACCGGCATCAACCTGGCGATCCTGCAAGGGGTGACCCCGGCCCTGGTGCTGGCCGGCGCCTTTCTGGCCTATCGCGCCCGTATCTCGCTGATTCAGGGCGCTGGCGTTCTGATCACCATCTTCGGCGTCATCCTGGTGGCGACGAAGGGTGAGCCGCTGACCATTCTCGCGCTGCAATTCAATCGCGGCGACATCTACCAATTGCTCTCGGCTGCGATCTACGCCGCCTATGTGGTGGCGTTGCGCAATCGGCCGGCGGTCTCAAGCCTCGCCGTCTTCACTGTTATCGCGGTGGTGTCCTTCATCATCTCGATCCCGCTGATGACGATCGAGGTTCTGACCGGCAATTTCTATCCGATGACATGGACCGGCCTTGGCACCCTGCTCTACATCGCGATCTTCGTCTCGATGTGCGGCCATATCTTCTTCATGCGCGCCGCCGAAATGCTCGGACCGAGCCGCGCCGCCATGTTCCACAACCTGACGCCGGTGATCGGCGCTGCGCTCTCGGTGTTGATACTGGGCGAAGCGCTGCAGCCCTATCACATGCTGGCGATGCTCTTGGTCATCGCCGGCATTTACATCTCGGAGTCCTCGGCGATCCGCGCCAGCCGCAGGAAAGCCGCGGCCGGCGAGTGATCAGATCAGCGAATGATCAGATCTGATCGAGGCCGTAGAGCGAGTGCAGGGTGCGCACCGCCAGTTCGGTGTAATCCTTGTCGATCAGCACCGAGAACTTGATCTCGCTGGTGGTGATGGCGCGGATATTGATGCCCTTTTCCGACAGGGCGCGGAACGCCTTGGCGGCGACACCGGCATGCGAGCGCATGCCAACGCCGATGGCGGAAATCTTCACCACGTCGGTGGCGCCCTGGATGCTGGCGAAGCCGATATGGCTCTTGGCCTGGTCAAGCACCGTCTGCGCCCGCTGATAATCGGCGGCCGGCACGGTGAACGTCATGTCCGTGGTCGAATCTTCCGAGACGACCTGGATGATCATGTCGACATTGATATTGGCATCGGCGAGCGGACCGAAGATCGCTGCGGCCACGCCGGGCTTGTCGGCGACGCGGCGCAGGGTGATCTGGGCCTCGTCCCGCGAGAAGGCGATGCCGGTGACAACCTGCTGTTCCACGATTTCCTCCTCGTCACAAATAAGCGTGCCTGGCCGCGGCGCGGCCGGATCATCAAAAGACGAGCGCACGAAGGTGCGCACGCCATGCACCATGGCGATTTCAACCGAGCGCACCTGCAGGACCTTCGATCCCAGGGACGCCATTTCGAGCATTTCTTCGAACGACACCTTGTCGAGCTTGCGTGCCTTCGGCACGACGCGCGGATCGGTGGTGTAGACGCCGTCGACATCCGTATAGATGTCGCAGCGCTCCGCCTTGATCGCGGCGGCGATCGCCACCGCCGACGTGTCGGAGCCGCCACGGCCCAAAGTGGTGAGGCGGCCGGTTTCCGGATTGACGCCCTGGAAGCCGGCGATGACGGCCACTTCGCCCTTGGCGAAACCGGCATCGAGCCCGACGGACGAGACGCTGGTGATCCGCGCCGAGGCATGGGCGTCCGACGTCTCGATCGGGATCTGCCAGCCCTGCCAGGAGCGGGCCTTGATGCCCATCTTGCTCAAGGTCAGCGCCAACAGGCCTGACGTCACCTGTTCGCCCGAGGCGACCACGGCGTCATATTCGGCCTGATCGTAGAGCGGGTCGTTGGACACCGATTCCGCCGCCTCGCGGCACCATCCCACAAGTTCATTGGTCTTGCCGGACATGGCCGAGACGACGACGGCCACCTGATAGCCGGCCTCGACCTCGCGCTGCACGTGGCGAGCGACGTTGCGGATACGTTCAATATTAGCGACGGACGTGCCGCCGAATTTCATTACCAGACGGGCCATGATTGCCTGCAATAGCGTTTTGCAGTTTGACTTCGTCAAACGCACAAAAACGCGTCGAACCAAATATCCCAAAAGCAAAATTGCGTTTCGGGCGAAACGCAATTTGCTCTAGAGCCCAGATGTTGCCCGGAGGCGGGCGCGCGGCAGATTGACCGCTCGCCCGGGTTTGAAAGGGCGCGTATATCTAACGCGCGGTCCCGACGTGTCAACGCCGGCTTATTCTGAGGGAAAACCATGGTTTCCGGGCCAAATGCCGGCTCTGCAAGCGCCGCCCCCCGCGCCGCCTCCATCGACCAGCGCGAGCTTGACTATTTCGAGCGCCTCGGCGCCGATTGGTGGCGCGCCGATGGCCCCATGGCGGCCTTGCACAAGTTCAATCCGACTCGCATTCGCTGGCTGCGCGACCGGATCACCGACCATTTCGGCAAGCCCGAGAATGAGCCGATCCGGGTCCTGTCCAACGTCAGCCTGCTCGACATCGGCTGCGGCGGCGGTCTGCTCAGCGAACCCCTGGCCCGGCTCGGCGCCAAGGTGACCGGCATCGACCCGGCCCCCGGCAATGTCGACATCGCCCGCCACCACGCCGAGGCAGGCGGGATCAGCATCGACTATCGCGCCGTCACCGCCGAAGAACTGGCCGCCAGCGGCGCCCAGTTCGACGTGGTTTGCGCCATGGAAGTGATCGAACACGTGGTCAATCCCGCAGCCTTCATCGCTGTCGCGGCGAAACTGGTGCGCCCTGGCGGCCTGCTCTTCGCCGCCACCCTCAATCGCACGCTCAAAAGCTTCGCGCTCGCCATCGTCGGCGCCGAATATGTGCTGCGCTGGGTCGAGCCCGGTACCCATCAATGGGAAAAGTTCATCAAGCCGGCGGAGCTGGAAGACTGGATTTTCGATGCCGGCCTCGATGTCACGGAGCGCACTGGCGTCGTCTACAATCCGCTGCGCGACGCCTGGAGCGAAAGCCGCGACATGGACGTCAACTACATGCTGATGGCGGAGCGGGTGGCCACGCGGTAATTCCGAACCTGGGCACGCCCTCTATTGAAGGCGATCAATGAAAGGCCCGGAGATTAGTCCGGGCCTTGTTTTGGGGGGCCATAAAAATCGCAAGACAGCTCCTGGCCCCAGAATATCAGCTCGAGTTGTTAGTGCCTTTTCGAAGGAAGGGTCGATGCAATCTGCGCGAGCAATTTATTCTGCTCCTTCGCGATATTGATCAATACTTCGAAATTATGGTCGATGGCTGAAAGAGCCTTAGCGATATGATCCAGCGCGTCAGCCTTTTGCCCTTCAACGTCATTTGCAACGCCGAGGTTCGGGACAAACGGCCTGATGGTACCACTGGGGCTGCCTGTGCGGATGCGTGTCACTAGTACCTCCTTCATTCAGGAAAGCGTTTGTTGTTGACGACCTCAGACACACGACCCTGATTGACGCCGTAGTAGGCAGCAATGTCATGCTGGTTCATCCCTTGCCGATAGAGCCAGCGAATGTGATCGGCCATCTTGTGCGTAACCGGAGGCGACCGGCGACGGCACGGAAAGGAAATGATCTTGTGATGCTGTTTGTTATCGTGATGCATGCGTTTTAGACCTCGTAGATGGGCCTTTCCGCTTGTTGGGTGTTGCATGCTTTGATACAGTTCCGGTGCTTAAGTCGGCGACTGTTTGCAGGCTTCTCCGTTCACGCGGAAAGGCATTCTGACGTTGCACGGATCGGGCGGCCAACTTCGGTTGAGCCGCCTTTTCTGTGGCCAGCCGACTCACTCGACTGACGACCGATTGTAGAAGCGATTTTTGGCCCCTGTCACAGAAGGTTATAAATAAACCTGTTGTTTCGGTGGAGATTCCCGATACTCACAGCCCAAAAATATTGGGCTGCCATCTGCTTGATTTCTCTGAACCCGTGGCCGCCGGAATTAACGAATCAATTTCTCAAAGCCGAGGTTCGGCTGCGCAGAGCTAATGCAGCGCCATACGTGAAAAGATCTGCATGATCGAAATGCCGGCGATGATCAGCCCCAGGCCGACGACGGCCGGCATGTCGAGCGGCTGCTGAAACAGCGCCCAACCAATGCTGGCGATCAAAACAATGCCGGCGCCCGACCAGATGGCGTAGGCGATGCCGACGGGGATGGATTTCAGGCTCAGCGCCAGAAAGATGAAAGCGATCGCATAGCCACACGCCATGGCGGCGATCGGCCACGGCCGCGTCAGCCCCTGCGAGGCCGCCAGCGACGTCGTCGCCACCACTTCGCTGACAATGGCCAGCGCCAGATAAACATAGCTGAAGCTCATCGGCTCCGCCGCGATTCGAACCCTCAAGTCTGCGGCTTACGGGGGTGCCATGTCGGCGGCGTGACGCCGCCATGACGGGAGCGCGGCATTTTCAGGTGCGAGCCGCGCGGTGCGCGATCAGGCTTGGCCGCGAGGGTCGGTGGCGAGGAGCGCATAGAGCAGATCGTCGCGCCATTCCTCGCCAACCCGCAGGTTGTCGCGCAGCAGGCCCTCGCAACGGAAGCCGAGTTTCTCGACCAGCTTGCGCGACGCGGCGTTGTCAGGGTGGATAAAGGCCTGGGCACGGTGCAGGCTGAGTTCGCCGAAGCAGAAATCAAGCATCGCGGCAACCGCCTCGATCCCGATGCCCTGCCGCTGGCGGCCGGGATCGATGATATAGCCAATGGCGACGCGCTTACTGCGAATGTGGCCATCATGATAGTTGACCAGGCCAAGGCAGCGATCGGTCCCAGCATCTGCCACCGCCCAAAACCGATAGTAGGACGGGGTGCAATCGATCAAGCGTTGCACGACGCGCTCGGTCTCGATCGGCTTGGTGTGGACGGGCGTATTCCAGAAACGCATCGCCTCGGCGCTGGCAAAGCAATCGTGCATCGCCTCCGCATCTTCCATGCGGAACTGGCGCAACCGCAGCCGGGGGGTCGAGAGGATCGGATGCGGGATGGCCTGCTTTGGCATGGACGCTCGCCTATCGTGGGGCGGGCGCCATCAGATCAAAGGTTATGCGCGATCGTCAATTGCGATCGTCAGGCAGGCCCGGCACCGGCAGAACCGGAATACCCTCCTCCCACAATTCCTGTGCTTCGGCGAAGGTCGCCTCGCCACGGATGGCACGCTGCGGCACGTCGCCTTCGTGCATCTTGCGCGCCTCGGCAGTGAACGCCTTGCCGACATCGACGGTGTTTTCGGCGATCTTCTGATGCAATTCGCGGATGGCGGCGCGCACCTGCATCTGCTGCTCGTCGAGCAGCGTCATCGGCTGCGGCGCGGCCGGTGCTTCGGCTACCGCCAGCGGCGGCGCGTGTTCGATGAAACTGTTGCGGGCGCGGCGCTTCGAGGTCGAGACCGAGGGCGCCATCAGCGCCTTCGACACCTTCAGCGAGCCGCACTGCGGGCATTCCACCAGGCCGCGCTTCACCTGCTTGTCATACGCATCGGAACTGGGGAACCAGCTCTCGAAGTCGTGCGACTTGTCGCAAACCAGCGAATACTTGATCATGATTTTACCGGTTCAGCCCGCGAGCAGCGCGTCGAGCTTGCCGGCACGCTCCAGCGCGTGCAGGTCATCGCAACCACCGACATGGGTGCCACCGATGAAAATCTGCGGCACGGTCCAGCTGCCGCCGGCGCGCTCAGCCATTTTTTCCTGGGCGGCACTGTCACCATCGACCGAAATTTCGTTGAACGGCGCATTCTTTGTGCGCAGCAAATGCTTTGCTGCGTGGCAATAACCACAGGTCGATTTAGTGTAGATTGTAATCTCGGGCATCGGCATACCTTTCAGCCCCTATATATGGCGCTTCATTGGGTTGTCACAACCCTGGCGAACACCAGGGCATCGACCCCAGCCGCGCCGGCCCGCTGCAAAACCCGCGCCGCCGCATTGGCCGTGGCGCCCGATGTCATCACGTCGTCGATCAGAACGATTTTGCGCCCCGCGATCACAGCTTTAGCCGCCTCGTCCACCCGGAACACGCCCTGGACATTCTCGGCCCGTTGCGCCCGCGTCAGCCCGACCTGCGGCCGGGTTGGCTTAATACGGCGCAGCAGCAGCGGATCGACGGCAATCCCGCTGATGTCGGCGACCACCCGGGCCAGTTCGGCCGCCTGGTTGAAGCGGCGGCCGAACAGCCGCCAGCGATGTAGAGGCACCGGCACCAACAGATCGGCGTCATTCAGGAGATCGGCCCCCGACCGGGCCATCCAACGGCCCATGGCGCCGGCCAGTTCGGTTCGATCGCCATATTTCAGCCGATGGACGAGCTGGCGCGCCGGACCGTCCTCGTAGCGCGCCACCACGCGGGCGCGGCCATAGACCGGCGGATTGGCCATGGCTTCCGGCGAGATCAGCCCCTGGCCGAGATCATGGGTAAAAGGCGTGCCCAGGCGCTCGCAGAACGGCCGTTCGACGAAGGGCATCGCGGTCCAGCATGTTGCGCACAATGCTGCACTTTGTTGCGTTGCAGCAAGACACGCCATGCAGGAGGGTGGATAAACAATATCAACAGCTTGCTGCGCAGCATGGCGGAAGAGGCCCTGCAATAGGGCAAGCGACCGTGTCGCCCGCTTCTGCCGCGGCAGCGCCGGCTCGTCGACTTCCTTTCGCGGGTGCGAAACGCCGTCCTGTATCCACATGAAAGAAACCTATCGTGGACCCGAAACCGGCGCTAGCGCGGACAAAAACCGTCCTTTACGCCCGCGCCGCGCCGCGCAATATGCCGCTCATGACGACATCAACCGCGCCGCCGCAGATTTTCGACCGCCCGCTTCTAGCGCGGCGGCTGGCGCGCGCCCTCAAGGCGCAGCCGGCCACTTTCCTGCTCGAGCGCGTCGTCGACGATGTCGCCAGCCGGCTCGACGCCGTGCTGCGGCCGTTTCCGCGCGTGCTCGACCTGGCGACGCCGACGCCGCTGCTGGCGCAGACCCTCGCCACCAGGCCTGATCGCCACATCACCCGCGCCGCGCCCCTGCCCGAAACAGCCCAACCCGGCATCGAGACCCTCGTCTGCGACGCCGAAACCCTGCCCTTTGCGCCAGCGAGCTTCGACCTCGCCGTCTCCGCTTTGGCGCTGCACTTCGTCAACGACCTGCCGGGTACTTTGATCCAGATTCGCCGGGCGCTCGCCCCCGACGGCTTGTTCCTCGCCTGTATCATCGGCGGCCAGACCCTGACCGAGCTGCGCGCCGCCTTGGCGGCTGCCGAGGAAGAGATTGTCGGCGGCGCCAGTCCGCGCGTCGCGCCCTTCGCCGACATCCGCGACCTCGGCGCCCTGCTGCAGCGTGCCGGCTTCGCCCTACCGGTGACAGACACGGACACGATCACCGTGCGCTACGCCAATCTCTTCGCCCTGATGGCGGATCTGCGCGCCATGGGCGCCACCAATGTCCTGACTCAACGGCTGCATCGTCCAACCCGCCGCGCCCTCTTCCTGCGAGCCGCCGAAATCTACACTGAGCGCTATGCCGATGCGGACGGGCGGCTGCGGGCCACCTTCGAACTGATCTGGCTGTCCGGCTGGGCGCCGCACGAGAGCCAGCAGAAACCCCTGCAACCGGGCAGCGCCAAAATGCGGCTTGCCGATGCGCTCGGTGTGAAAGAAAGCAAGCTATGACGTTTCGCGCCAGCATTTTCACTTTGATGCCGGATATGTTCCCCGGCCCCCTCGGCCTGTCGCTGTCGGGCGACGCCCTGCAACGCGGCCTCTGGGCGCTCGACGTGCACAACATCCGCGACCAGGGCCTCGGCCGCCACCGCGCCGTCGATGACACGCCAGCGGGCGGCGGCCCCGGCATGGTGATCCGCGCCGATGTGCTGGCCGCTTCCCTCGACACAACGCTTGGCAGCGTCGACCATCGGCCGCGCCTGTTGATGTCGCCGCGCGGCCGTCCGCTTACGCAAACGCGTGTGCGCGCGCTGGCGGAAGGCCAAGGCGCGATCATCGTTTGCGGCCGCTTCGAGGGCGTCGACGAACGGGTGATCGAGGCGCGGGGGCTCGAGGAAGTGTCGATCGGCGATTACGTTCTCTCGGGCGGCGAGATCGCCGCCATGGTGCTGATCGACGCCTGCGTGCGCCTCATCCCCGGTGTCATGGGCAAGATCGATTCCGGCAGCGAGGAAAGTTTCGAGAACAACCTGCTCGAATATCCGCACTACACCCGCCCGCGCAGCTGGGAAGGCCGCGACATTCCCGAAGTGCTATTGAACGGCGACCACGCCAAGATCGCCAAATGGCGGCGGGAAGAGGCGGAGCGGATTACGCGGGAGAGACGGCCGGATTTGTTCCGCAAGCCGTAAGCTTCAATCGCGCGCCATACCCTCAGTGTCATACCGGACGCGCGTAGCGTGATCCGGTATCCAGGGGCAAACGCTGCTCCGCTGAACACACTCTACAACACGCTCTGAATCCCCGCTCAGCCGCTATGCAGCTGTCGGGGATGACACACAGATGCAGTGTCTTAAGCAATCACATCCGCATGCTTCGCCACCACCGGGATCAGCAGATAGCGCACGCCATTGCTCTCCGCTGGCGGAAATTTGCCGGCGCGGATGTTGACCTGGATTGACGGCAGCAACAGCGTCGGCGCACTTAGCGTGCTGTCGCGCTTCTCGCGCATGGCGACGAAATCATCCTCGCTGATGCCTTCACGCACATGCACATTGTTGCGCTCGGCCGCGACCGTGGTTTCCCACGCATAGACGTCGCGGCCCGGCGCTTTGTAATCGTGGCACATGAACAGACGCGTCTGCGGCGGCAGGGTCAGCAGTTTGTGGATCGAGCGATAAAGCTGGCGCGCATCGCCGCCGGGAAAGTCGGCGCGGGCTGTGCCGTAGTCGGGCATGAACAACGTGTCGCCGACAAACACCGCATCGCCGATCTTATAGGCGACACAGGCTGGCGTGTGCCCTGGCGTGTGGATCACTTCGACAGACAGGCCGCCGATCGCAAACCGCTCGCCATCCTTAAACAGTCGATCGAAATCGCTGCCATCGGTTTTCAGGTCCGGCATGTTGAAGATCGGCCGGAAGATGCGCTGCACATCGCGGATATGCTCGCCGATACCGATCTTGGCGCTCGTCTTAGCGCGAATGTAAGGCGCCCCCGACAGATGATCGGCATGGGCGTGGGTTTCCAGCACCCAGTCGATGGTCAAACCGAGCGCCCGGGCCCGCGCCAGAACGGCGTCGACCGAGCGATTGTCCACTTCGCCGGACTTGTGATCGTAATCGAGCACCGGATCGACGATGGCCCCATGCCGGCTCGACCCATCCCAGACGAGATAGCTGACCGTATTGGTCGGCTCATCGAAGAAAGCCTCGATCTGCAAATCCGGGTCGCTCACGTGTCATCCTTCCAACGTTCTGGACGACACGTATATAGCACAACAATCGTGTGGAAATCAGGCCTCGAGTGTCGCAGGCGCTCCAGCCGTCGCCGTCCATTCGCGCATCAACAGATCATAGGAGCGCAGGCGCTTGCCATGGTCGAAGATCGAGGACGTGATCATGACCTCGTCGGCCTGGGTTTCCTCGATGAAACGGCGCAGACGCGTGACAACGGTGCGCGGCGAACCGGAAAACAGCCGCACGCGTTTGCGCGCCACATAGGCGCGCTCGGCCTCGGTCCACGGATGCGCATCCGCCTCCTCCGGGCTGGCCAGCGGCTTCATCTCGCCGCGCGCCCGCCGGATCCAATTGAGATCATAGGTTTTGGCCAGATGATCGGCTTCCGCATCCGTTTCGGCGACGACAGCCGCGAGCGCGATGATCGCATAGGGCTTAGCCAAGGTCGCCGACGGCCGGAACAATTGGCGATAAGCGCGCATCGGCTCGACCGCGTCGAAATCGGAAAAATGCGAGGCGAAGGAATAGCCAACGCCGATCTGTGCCGCGAGCTGGGCGCTGTAGTCGCTCGACCCGAGCAGCCAGATCGGCGGCAGCGGCGCATCGGTCGGCATGGCGAAGACCTTGTTGAACGGATGACCTTCGGGAAAGTCGCCGCTCTCCCACGCCATCAATTCCTGCAGCCGCTCGAGGAAATCATCGCCCTGCCGCTCTTCCATCTTCCGGCGCAAAGCGAAGGCCGTCACCTGATCGGTGCCGGGCGCGCGGCCAAGGCCGAGATCGATGCGGCCGGGAAACAATGCTTCAAGCAGCTTGAACCGTTCGGCTACCATCAGCGGCGCGTGATTGGTCAGCATCACGCCGCCGGAGCCGACGCGGATATTCTTCGTCACCGCCGCCACCTGGCCGATCATGATTTCCGGCGCACTGGAGGCGATCGAAGCGAGGCTGTGATGCTCCGCCAGCCACAGCCGCGTATAGCCGAGGGTGTCGATATGTTTCGCCAGTTCGATCGTCTGGGCGAGCGCCCGCGATGGCGGCGTCTGCGTGGTGACGAAGGACAGGTCGAGAACAGACAGCGGCGTCGATAACGACATCGGCAAAACCTCTTCAGCAGGCCAAAAGAGCCCGCTTTAGAAGCACGGCTCAGAAACGGGGTTCTTTCAACGCCACGGCATGGGCGTCAGCGGCAATCGGGTTGAATTGGCCACTCGCCTCATCATAAGCAAGGAGCCGCCCGTCCATCACGCCAAAATAGGCGCCATGCAATTGCAGCAGACCTCGCTGCTCGAGGGTCGAAATACAGGGAAAAGTCCGCAAATTGGCCAGAGACTGGCGAATCGCCTCCAATTCCAGCTTGGCTATGAAGCCGTCGAGCGGGCCGCTCTCTGGCGCCGGGCCGATGGCATCGAAGGCCGGCTGCACCAGCCGAATCCATTTGCCGATGAAATCGCCCGGCGACAGCGGCCGCGAATAGGGATCGAGCTCGTTTTCGACGAAAGCCTTGATGCCGCCGCAGCGGGCATGGCCCATGACCACGACATGCTCGACCCGCAGGCCCATCACCGCGAATTCCAGCGCCGCCGAAGTGCCATGATAATCATCGTTGGGCGCATAGGGCGGCACCAGATTGGCGACATTGCGCACGACGAAGATTTCACCGGGCCGAGCGTCGAAAATGGTTTCCGGCGAGACGCGCGAATCGCAGCAGCCGATTAGCAGGACACGCGGGCTCTGACCGCTCGCCAGTTCAGCGAAGCGCTCATGTTCGGCCTTGAAGCGTCCGGAGAGAAAAGAGCGATAGCCCGCTTCGAGCCGCTCGGGAAAGCCGGGTGCGACCGGTGGACGCGACGACTGGCTCATGAGACCTCCTAATCCGGGACGGTGAAAACCGCTTAGGCAATGCGTTTCGGCAAAAACGCATTTTTGCCCTGTAAATCTTTGTCTGGCGCGTTTTACCAACGCACCGGCGCTTCATACTCCCGCCGGACGGCCAGGCGAACCCCTTTTTTGCAGGGCAGCATTGCCCTTCGATCTATGGCATAACTCGGCCATGACCGCCGTTCAGAACGCCGCCCCCCCTTCGGCGCCGCCAGCGCAGGCCGCCAGCGCCCTGCCGCGCCCCCGCCGCAGCACCCTCTATATTCCCGGCTCCAACACCCGAGCCATGGAAAAAGCCCGCGACCTGCCAGCCGACGCCCTGATCCTCGACCTCGAAGATGCTGTCGCCCCAAGCCAGAAAGACGCGGCCCGCCGGCAGATTCGCGCCGCCCTGGAGAGCAAGGCTTATGGCCGGCGCGAGATCATCGTGCGCATCAACGCGCTCGATACCCCCTTTGCCCAGGACGACCTCGCCGCCATCGCGCAAATCAGTCCCGGTGCCGGCCCCGACGCCATTCTGGTGCCGAAAATCCTAGCGCCCGGCCAGGTGGTGCGTGCCGGACATGCTTTGACCCAGGCCGGTGCGCCGGAGGCGACCCGGCTATGGATCATGATCGAGACGCCGCTGGCTGTGCTCGACATCCGCAATATCGCCGCCACCGCCGTCGACCCTTCGGTGCGGCTGGCGGCCTTCGTCCTCGGCCTCAACGATCTCGCCAAGGAAACCGGCGCGCAACTGACGCCCAACCGCGATCATCTGCAGCCAGTGCTGCTGCAATGCCTGCTCGCCGCACGCGCCTATGGCCTCGCCATTCTCGACAGCGTGAGGAACGATTTTTCCGATGCGGACGGACTGCGCGGCGAATGCGCGGCGGCCCGCGCGCTCGGTTTCGACGGCAAAACCTTGATCCATCCCAATCAGATCGCCATCGCCAATGAGATTTTCGCGCCGAGCGCCGCTGAGATCACTGAGGCCAGCGCTATCGTCGCGGCTTTCGCGGCACCGGAAGCCGCGAATCTCGGCGCCGTGTCGGTGAATGGGCGCATGGTCGAGCGGCTGCACGCCGAAATCGCCACCCGCACCCTCGCTTTGGCCGGGGCGATCGCACAATTGCGGCCATAAACATCCCCGCTAAGAGGTTCCGCCGGCCGCCGCCATGGCCTATACCTTTGTAAGGTCTATGTCTTGAATGCTGATCATTTCGCGTATGAGTGGGTAACTGACCATGAGTGACGACAAACGCGACACAGGTGCTTCGCCGGCCAGCGACATGAGACCCGGCCGCACCGCACGCCGCGAACCCGCCACCATCGATGTCCGCGCCGAGGACGTGACGCCGGCAGTAAGTGAGCCCGTGGCGGAAACGCCCGAAACCATGGCCGGCGCTCCCGTCGATTCGGTTCCCGATCCAGCTCCCGAACCGCCCCCCGCTACGCCGCACACAGCGCCGGTCTCCTCCAACAGCTCTTTCGTGCCCCAGGCCGTCGCCGGGCTTGTCGGCGCGGTGATCGCCCTCGTCGGCGCCGCCGGCTGGCAGCAGTTCAACGCCAGTTCGCCAACCGCCGATCCGGCTGTCGCGGCACTCGACAAGCGCATCGCCACCGTGGAGACGCGCCTGACGGCCGCGGCCACAGCCGCTGCAGTCGCCAGTCTCGAAAAGCGCATCGCCGCCGCCGAAGTCCTGACAACGCCGACGCCCGTCAATCTCGCGCCGATCGAGCAACGGCTCGCCGCGCTCGAAAAGCCCCGGCCGGCCGCGCCGGCAGTCGGCGTCATGAGCAGCCTGCCGCCCGATCTCGATAAGCGCCTCGCCACGCTGGAAGCGGCCACCGCCGCCCCCAAGGCTTCGGACCGCGCCATGGAATCGCGCATCGAAGCGACGCCAACGCCGCCGCCCGCGCCATCCGTCGACATCAAACCGCTTGAAGCGCGCATCGCCGCCGTCGAGCAGCGCCTGCAACCGCTGCAATCTTCGATCGCCGGCAGCAGTGAAGCGGCGAAAGCCGCGACCGCCAAACTCGACGAGGAAGCCGCCCGCAGCCGCGCCACAGCACAGGCTATCGCCGCGCAATCCTTGCAGCAGGCGTTGGAACGTGGCGCACCGCTGAAAGGCGAGATCGACACTCTGACCCGCCTCGGCGTGGCGCCCGATCGCCTGGCGCCGCTGGCCGCCTTCGCGGCCTCTGGCGCCCCCTCGGCCAAGACCCTGGCCAGTTCGTTCGCCACCTTGGCCGACAAGCTCGCCGAGCCCGAAAAGCCCGCCGCCAACGCCGGCGTGATGGACCGCCTGTCGCTTGCAGCCCAACGCCTGGTGCGCGTGCGCCCGGCCGGCGAACCCACCGGCACCTCGCCCAACGATCTGGTCGCCCGCATCGAGACGGCACTCGCCGCCGGCAATATCGCCGGCGCGATGAGTGCGTGGGAACTCTTCCCGGCCTCGGCCAAAACCGCCTCAGCCGATTGGGCGGCGCAGGCGAAAGCCCGTCTCGCCGCCGATACGGCCGCCCGCGCCCTTGTCGCCGACGCGCTCGCCGCGCTCGGCCGTAAATCCTGAACGGCGCGGTGCCCGCATGATCCGGACTCTGATCTATATCGCGCTCCTCGCCCTCATCGCTTTCGCCATGGCCTGGTTCGCCGACCAGCCCGGCGCGATCTCCGTCGTCTGGGGCGGCCTGCGCTATGAAATGTCGCCGGTGGTTGGCCTCGGCATCTTGCTCATCGCCACTTTCGTGCTGATGGTGCTGTGGAGCCTGCTGCGCTTCACGCTGCGCGTGCCGACCCTGGCCTCGATCACCATGCGCATGCGCAAGCGCGACAAAGGCTACACGGCTTTGTCGCAAGGCATGATCGCAGCTGGTGCTGGCGACGTGGCCGGCGCCAACCGGGCGGCACGCATCGCCGAAAAGACCCTCGGGCATGAACCATTGGCGCTGCTGTTGAAAGCGCAGACGGCGCAAATCAGCGGCGACAGCGCCACCGCCGAGGAAACCTTCAAGCGCATGGCCGACCTGCCGGCGACCCGCCTGTTCGGCCTGCGCGGCCTCTATGCTGAAGCCTGCCGGCGCGGCGACGACGCCACAGCCTTCGCCATCGCCGAACAGGCCCATGCGGCCGCCGCTCTGCCCTGGGCCGGCCAGGCGATCATCGAACATCACGCCATGAGCGATGACTGGCGCGGCGCGCTCGATGTGGTCGAACGCAATTTCGCCCGCAAGACCATCGACCGGCGCACCGCCGACCGACAACGCGCCGTGCTCAAGACCGGCATCGGCCTGTCGATGACCGATCGCGCGCCCGACGAAGCGCTGCAAATGGCGCGCGAGGCGATCAAGCTCGCCCCCGACCTGTTGCCCGCCTACGTGCTGGCCGGCCGCATGCTGGCGCGCAAAGGCGACATTCGCCGCGCCGCCAAAGTGCTCGAATCGGGCTGGCGCGTCCTGCCCCATCCCGATATCTCCGCCGCCTATCTGGATCTCAGACCCGGCGATTCCTCCACCGACCGCCTGGTGCGTGCGCAAGCCCTCGCCCGCTTCGCGCCCGACCATCGCGAAAGCCGCCTCGCCGTCGCCCGCGCCGCGATCGACGCGCGCGACTTCGCGCTTGCCCGCGAGACCATGGCGCCGCTGCTCGACGGCAACGCCAGCCGGCCGACGGCGCGCATCTGCCTATTGATGGCCGACCTGGAAGAAACCGAATATGGCCAATCCGGCCGCATGCGCGAATGGCTGGCCCGTGCGGCGCGTGCCCCGCGCGATCCGGCCTGGGTCGCCGATGGCGTGATCAGCGACACCTGGTCGCCCGCCTCCCCCGTCACCGGCCGCATCGACGCCTTCCGCTGGGAAACCCCGGCCGAACGCCTGCACGCCCCCGAGGAAGCCCCGCTCGAACCCCTCGTCGCGCCCCTCGACCTGCCCACGCCCGACGCCAAACTGATCGAACACGCCGCGTCCGACGCCGAAGCCGCCATGGCCGAGGCGGAAGCGCCCGTCATCGTGAGCCAAACAGCGGTCGTTGAACCGGCCGCCACGCCGGCGAAAGCCGAGGCCGCGCCCCCCGAAGCCGCCAAACCGCTGCCTTTCATCGCCGCCCCGGACGACCCCGGCCTGGATCCCGAGGCCGACAAACCCAAAAAGAAGGGCTGGTTTTCCTGATTCGGGCGCGTTTGTGTGAAGCGGACGCCGATCGCACGGCGCCCCAAACGGAACTCCCCGCGACCTCATGTCTTCCAGGTGCACAGCAGGCCCTCCAACGCCTCCCGAACACCCCGCAATCTCAATGTCTTCCCGGACGCCTGCACAGCAGGCGATCCGGGATCCAGGGGCCATTGGCCCCGACCTCTCCACAGCCTCCCCGCCTAAAAGGAGACAGGATGGGGACGCCGACGGGTTGCAATGACAGGAGGGGTTAGCTATGGAAGCCCCACTTCTCGCCGCGCTCTCAGCGCAGCACATCGCCGCAATAGCTCAGTTGGTAGAGCACATCATTCGTAATGATGGGGTCGGGGGTTCGAATCCCTCTTGCGGCACCACGGCTTTCCTAGACAGTTAGCGACCAGCCAGACGTGGCTTCTCTGAGTTCCTGCCGCTCATCTCGCGGCGCGGACTTTCTCGTGGCCGATGATTGTGTGCTGTTCTACCTCGCGCTCGACCATGCGAACCATAGTGCGATGGCGGCCAGAATGGCGGACAAGGTACGCCGCATCAATCGCTCTCGACTTGGTACGTTGATGAGCACTTGGAAGCTACCTGCTAAGCCCACAATTCCGGCATGAACGAATGTTGCAACCGCAACATAGAGAGCGGTTAGTATCATTGCTTGCGGTACGGGTGGGTGTGAGCGGTCAATGAATGTTGGCAGGACCGCTATGAAGAAAATGCCGGCCTTTGGATTCAGAATGTTTGTGATGATGCCTCGGAGGAAATATCGCCCCTCGGTATCATCATCGGCTTCTGCGCCATTGCTTGCGGTGACCCATCCATTCCAAGCAAGGTAGAGCAGATAGAGCACCCCAGCCCAGCGCAAAAGATTATAAAAGAAGTCGGAGGATTGGATAATCTCGGCAACACCGAAAGCTGAGACAGCCCCAATAAGACTTAAGCCCAGGGCGATTCCCGCTACCATTGCGAACCCGGCTCGACGCCCATAAGCGGCCGAAATCAGGGCCAAGTAGGTCATATTCGGCCCTGGGGTTAGCTCTATAAGCAAACACGTCAATATGAATGAACCAAGGACTGCTTCAGTCACGTCAGCCTCGATAAATTTGTTCGTCAATCATGACCGGCCTTCGTATCATCGTGGATTAAAGCGAAGGGGCAAGGTGGCGTGGCTGGCTAGACTGTTCGCGGGTGGCGCTTGGTCGCGGGCTGTATCCCATCGGCGCCACATGCGCCGAACCCGGCCAGTTTAGGCTCCGGACCCTGGTTCCCCCCGTCCATCCAGGCAATCTTTGCGCGCATATAAGTGATCATCGCGTCGAGCCCGTCTTGCTTGGCCTCCAGTTTGCCGAGCTGGCTGGCCATGATCGCGCGCGCGCGCTCGGGCGTTATGTCGCCGCGATGATATTCCTCGACAATGCAGCCGATTTCTTTCAACGAGAAGCCGAGGCTCTGCATCAAGCGAATGACGCGCGCGCCATTGACCTGCTCAGCGTCGAATATTTGATAGGGATTGGCGCCGCCCTTCATACCCGTCTGCGGGCGAAGCAGCCCCTGACGCACATAAAAGCGGACGGTATCGACACTCATGCCCGCCGCGCGCGCAAATTCCGAAATCAGCATAATGCGATTATCTCTTGACCATGGACTATACTCCACCCTTATAGGGCTTGGCTCTATTGAATTGGAGTCGAAAAATCGTGGTGAAAACAGCTCTTGTGACCGGCGCATCGTCGGGGATCGGCGAAGCGACGACCCGTCAACTCGTCAGCGACGGATACAAGGTATTCGCCGCCGCCCGGCGACTCGACCGAATGAAGCCGCTTGAAGCCTTGGGGGTCACGCTTGTTCCGCTCGATCTCACTGACGACGCCTCGATCGTTGCGGCGGTCGCGGAAGTCGAACGCGCTGCCGGCGGGCGGCTCGACGTGCTCGTCAACAATGCCGGCTATGGCAGCTATGGCGCGCTTGAGGATGTGCCGATAGACGAGGGCCGCCGCCAGGTCGAAGTAAACTTGATGGGCTTGGCGCGGCTCAGCCAACTCGCCATTCCGCTCATGCGGGCGCAAAAGTCTGGAACGATCGTCAATGTCACTTCGGTTGGGGGCAAACTCGGCGAGCCGTTCGGGAGTTGGTATCACGCCACCAAGTTCGCGGTGGAGGGGCTTTCCGATTGCATGCGGCTTGAGCTCAAACCATTTGGCATTCGCGTGATCGTGATCGAACCCGGCGCCATCCGCACCGAATGGAACGCAATCGCGCGCGACAGCTTGATTGCGCGATCGGGAGCCACTGCCTACGGCCCCTATGCGCGACGCCATGCCGCGATGCTGGGAGGCGCCGATGCTTCGCGCCTGGCCTCTCCGCCCGATGTCGTCGCGCGGACGATCGGCAAGGCCGTGGCGGCGCGCAATCCGCGCCCGCGCTACGCAACCGGCGGCGGCGCTAAGTTGATTGTATTTCTTACCTGGTTGCTTCCTGATCGACTGATCGACCGCCTGATATGGCGGATGTCGCAGAGCGCCGGCTAACCAGCTGTCCGCTGGAGTACCGGAGGCGGAAAGTCGGCCGCTAGGCCATTGGGACATGCCCCTGCCACCGGCCCTGGGCCTGCCTTGAACATCCGTGCATGCGCGGTGACGTCATCGCGACACCCTCAAGGGTGTCGCGGCTTTCCTTTTTTGCTCCCAGGCGCGTCCGGACGCGCGCCCTTCGGCCGATGTTCGCCTTTGCCCTGACCGAACGGCTTGCCCTCGCGCGGCTTCTCGAATGCGGGCTTGCCGTCCTTCACCTTGCCGTAGGCCGGCTTTCCCTGCCCGGGCTCTTTGTGGAATTTCTCTTTGTGGAATTTCTTGCCTGGGAAGGGTTTCTCGTAGGGTGGCTTTCCCCCATGCGGCTTACCGCGGGGACGTTCCGCATCGCCGGCCGGCCGGCCGCCGGGCAACGGCTCGATGATCAGGTCGCCGGTATCTATCTTGCGCACCGCCTTGCTGAAACGAGCGACCGCGACCGGCGAGACCTCAAAGTGCGTCTCCTCGTCGAGGATGCGGATAACGCCGATATCCTTTCGCGTCAGGTTTCCGCGTCGGCAGATCATCGGCAGCAGCCATTTCGGATCGGCATTGTTGCGGCGGCCGACGTTGAGGCGGAACCAAGTGCCCCCGACGTCAAACCCGCCGTCTCTGCCGGCCGCCGCAAGATCGCGCCCGGCGCGCGGCGCGCGCTCCTCACCCGGATCGGAGACCTCCTCGGGGGCCGGCAAGCCGGTCCGATAGAGGCGCACTAGCGCGGCTGCCAGATGCTCGGGCGCGTGCACGGCGAGCAACGCCAAGGCGGCGCTCGCGTCTTCTTCGTTCGGCTCATCGGTAATCAAAGCGTCGCGCAACATACGTTCGTGATCGAGCTTGCGAATGTCTTCGGGGGTCGGCGGGCCGGACCAGATGGGCTTGATGCCCAGTCCCCGCAGCATGTCGTCAGTCCGCCGACGACGGAACGGCGGCACCAGAAGCACGCTCACGCCCTTGCGGCCCGCCCGCCCGGTGCGACCGCTGCGGTGCTGCAGGCTTTCGACATCGTTTGGCAGGTCGGCGTGGATGACAAGGCCGAGGTTCGGCAGATCGATGCCGCGCGCCGCGACGTCGGTGGCGACACAGACCTTGGCGCGCCCGTCGCGCAGGGCTTGCAGGGCGTGGTTGCGGTCCTTCTGGCTCAATTCGCCTGATAGGGCTACGACGGAAAATTGCCGCTCCTGAAGCATGGCATGGAGGCGCCCCACCGCTTCGCGCGTGTTGCAGAACACGAGCGCGCCGGGCGTATCATAGTGGCGCAGCACGTTGACAACCACGTGGTCGATCTCGGTCGGAACGACGCGGATCGCGCGGTACTCGATGTCGGCGTGACCGCCTCCACCACCCGCCACTTCGATGCGCAACGCATCGCGCTGATAGCGCCGGGCCAACGTGACGATGCCGCGCGGCATGGTGGCCGAGAACAGCAGGCTGCGCCGCTCGGGGGGCGTGGCGTCGAGAATGAATTCGAGATCCTCGCGGAAACCAAGGTTCAGCATCTCGTCGGCCTCGTCGAGGACGACGACACGCAATGCCGAGATGTCGAGGCGGCCACGCTCCAGATGATCACGCAAGCGCCCGGGCGTGCCGACGACAATATGCGCGCCCTGGTTCAACAGCCGTTGCTCCTGACGCGGATCCATGCCGCCGACGCAGGACACGATGCGGGCACCCGTCGCCGCATAAAGCCAGGCGAATTCCCGCTGCACCTGCAGCGCCAATTCTCGGGTGGGGGCCACCACCAGCGCTTGCGGCGCGGCTGCGGGGGCAAATCGCTCTTCGGTGCCCAGCAGCGTCTCGGCCATGGCCAGGCCATAGGCGACGGTCTTGCCGGAACCGGTCTGCGCGGACACCAAAAGGTCGCGCGCTGCTGCCTCCGGCGCCAGCACGGCAAGCTGCACCGGCGTCGGATTATTGTAGTCGCGCTCTGCCAGGGAACGGGCAAGCGCCGGATTTGTCGTCATGAAAGGCACGGCTGGTTCCGCCTGTTCGCATTATCGTCCGGCGTCGAAGGGCAGCCATCGGAAGGTTTCTGGGAAGGTTCCTAGAATGCCTTACTAGTCGGATGGAAGCCTGGAAGCTACAGCCACGAGGCGCGCTTCTACAGCGCAGGACACGCCTCTGACACGAAGCGCCCCCTATTTTCCGACGGCTTTCGCCATCGGGGCGCAGGAGTCCGATCAGGAGTTCGAGGCTATTTCGATAGGCAGACCGGAAGTCGTGCGTAAGCTTGTAGTTGATACACGACACTGGGGTACACTACGGCTTTGGCCGCGACGATAAAACCTAATAAAATCAATACCAAAGAACCGCCCAGCCGAAACCCTCTTGCGGCACCATCAGACTTTCCTGGTGCGGATCAGTTGGCGTTTGGCCCCGCTCCCAGCGGACAGCGGCCGGCATCGATCAAATTTGCTCGCAGCGAAATCGCATCCTGTTCCAAAACTGCAAAGCGACGATCCCGACATGCCGATTAAGCCGAAATGGATGCGCTGGAAAACCTATAATGGGCTGGTAAATCAGATAGACGAGCTTCACCAGCAAATGGATGGCGCCTTGATGCAACGCTTGGTCGCCGGGTCGGATGTAGCCTGTTAGACAGAAAATTTCGGTTCGAAAATTGCTAAGTCGGCCGGAAAAAGACGGGCAGTGGTCGACCTTCGAGCGTGATCTGGTGAAATTAATTGGCTTTGCGGCCCCTAGGCTTCGCTAAAGTTTTGCGAGCACGAGCTGCGCCAGCAATCTTGCTGCGGTCTTCCTGCTGATCTAGCTTATAAAAGTGGAAGGCTCCTCCGCCCGTCCATCCCAGCTCAGCAGAAATCCCCCCCTTTTCACCCGCAATGACTTTACGTATCCGCTCAACGCAATGTGTCGCCGCGTGATCGCCCTTTTCAATCCCGATGTACTGACGGCTCATTTTGTGCGCGACGGCGGCGGTAGTGCCCGAGCCAAGATATGCATCGAGAATCAAATCCCCTGGCTCGCTCGCGATACAAAGGATGCGTCGAATAAGCGCCTCAGGTTTCGGTGTGTCGAAGACAGCCTGACGCGGAAAGAGTTCGAGCAAATGCTTTTTTGCTTGATCGTTCGTGCCGACCTCGTTCGCGGGCCAGAGAGTCTGCGGAGTAAAGCCACGACGCGCGTCGCAGAGAAAACGTTTAAGACGTGGCACGCAATCGCCATGCTTGCCAAACCATACGTTATTGTCAGCGATCTCCCGCTTCATACGTACTTCGTTATAGACCCAGCATCGGCCTTTCGGCGGCTTATGTCGCTGGCCATTTGGAGCGATCACATCATAGAACTGGCTTTTCGTCGCATGCCCGTCCTGGACGTTTGCGGAGACCGACTGCCATGGTCCGCGAGGATCGTTGTCTGGGTTCCGGAAACGAGAGAGGACCTCATCGTCCCAATCGAGCAGCCCGCGCTTGTCTTTGAACTTGCGAATGTCGGTCGAGTAGACGAGCAAATATTCGTGGTTGTTCGAGAAGACTTTTCGATTTTCACGCGTGGTGCGCTGTTCCCACACAATTGTAGTGACGAAATTTTCTCTTCCGAATACCTCATCGAGCGCGACTTTGAGATAGTGAACTTGCCGGTCGTCGATTGAAATCCAGATGCTTCCATCCGGCCGGAGTAGCGGTTTGATTTTCTTTACGCTCGCCACGATCTCCGCAAGCCAAGTCTCATGGCTTTGATTATCGGCGTAGTGGTTGTACCGTTCCTGGTTGTTGTAGGGGGGGTCAATGTACGCACAGCGAATTTTCCCCGCGTATCGAAGCTTTAAGAGTTCCAAAGCGTCGCTATTGTCGCCCTGGATGATCGCATTATCGGTGTCGCCACCCGACGAAAGGCCTTTCACCGACTGGAAAGAGATCGAAAGAGGCGCTCCGCCTTCAGCTCTGGCTTCCAGAGTGGCCTGCAAGTCTGTCAACATGGGGATAACCTGCCCGAAAAGCTGCGTCGGAGTCGCCAGCGTTGACGCACTCTGTAGCGAATCATATTGATTCTGGACGAATGAACAAGCCTCAGCTTCGGCTCCCGATCGACGATAACGAACCTATTGCAGAAGTTTGGCGCCCAATCCACTATTTGGGCAGCAAGCTCCGGCTGGTCGAGCCTTTGCGTCTAGCTTTTGATCAAGTGGACCCAAACCGAGGCCGCCTGGTAGACCTCTTCTCCGGTTCCGGCACGGTGTCAGCCGCTGCGGCGGCGACCCGCGACGTGATCTCGATCGATATTCAAGAATATTCCCGCGTCCTCTGTTCGGCGATCCTGCTACCCGCCACGATCGCAGAGAAAACCGCTCGAGAATTCATCGCCAGAGTAGACGAACAAGCCATCGGAACCCAAGCGGCTGCGGCTCCCCTCATTGAGTACGAGGAAGCTTGTCTTGCCCAGGCGCAACGCGGCGACCATGAACCGATATGCGAGCTAATTGAGCACGCTTCGATGGTGGCATTTGTAGCATCAGGCCGACCAGCCGTCCGGCCTGATTTCGAGCATGCCCAAAAGTGGACCCGCAAACTCATTGACGTGGAAAGCCGGACGACACTAGTCCTCCGCTTCTATGGCGGCTTGTTCTTTTCATACCGGCAAGCGACCCACCTCGACGCACTCTTGACCATTGCTCACGTAGCGAAAGGAGCGGAGCGGGATCTTTTGCTGGCAGCCATCATCAGTACCGCGAGCGAAATTGTGAACACGGTGGGCAAGCACTTTGCCCAACCAATCAAGCCGCGAAATTCGGAAGGGAAGCCAAAGCGGAATTTGATCGCAAAGATCGTCCGCGACCGTTCCATTGATGTGTTCGAGCTCTTCGGGCTATGGCTCAACCGGTATCGCTCGCTGCCAAAAGCCACGCGAAAACATCAGGTCATTCGCAGGGACTACGCTGATGCACTTGCGCAGATCACAGGCGAGGTAGGCGTGGTATATGCGGACCCCCCTTACACGCGCGACCATTACAGCCGCTTCTATCATGTGCTGGAAACAATGTGCCTATGGGACAACCCCGGCGTCTCGACGACGCGCATCCGTGCGCTCACGGAAACATTCAGCCGAGGGATGTATAGGGCTGATCGACATCAATCACCGTTCTGCATTAAGTCCAAGGCACCTGTTGCATTTGAAAAGCTCTGTGCTGGCGTGCAAGCATTGAAAGCACCGCTCGTGCTTTCCTATTCGCCGTATGCATCCGACAGCGACGCACATCCGCGCGTAATGACCGTGGATCAAATTATGACGCTCGCCAGCCGATACTTTGAAAGTGTTGAAACGATTTCAACGGGAAAGTTCAGCCACATGAAGCTGAATGCTACCCGTCTTCACATTGACGCATCCACCGAAGCTGAAATGCTCTTTCTCTGTCGTTAGTGGAAGAAGGGTGCAGTAGGCCAGACCTTCTCAAGATCGCCGGCAGTGATCTGGATTCTTCGCTTCGCCCGCGACTTGCTGTAGTTCTTATCCAAGAAATCCTGGATCAACGTGTGCTCCGGATTTCCAGGCATCCTGAGAATATATTTGAAATCGGAGTCACTGATCTTTTCAAACACGACGATCGGATGACCCTTTTTGGGATACGGCAGCCCTTGCGCTGCCCTAATTTCAAAACGGTAATTCTTGCTTTTCACAGCGACAGACTCGCTGTTCTCGACGGGCTCTAGGCTGCCGTCTGAATTGACCTGGTAAAATCGGACGTGCTTTTTCTTTCCAAGAGTCACTCCGAAGAACTGCTCGTACGCCTCTAAACTGAATCCAACTTGCTTCCACCGCCCACCGCCAGGTGCTTCAGCAATTAAGACCGGATTGAGTGAGAAATCATCCTCGATGTCTTCAACGATCTCTGCGATCGCATCGACTTCTTGGTCAGCCGGTTCCTCTTCGGCACCAGGCTTCTTAAGCACCTTCTTAATCCTCGATCGCACGACTTCATTCGCCTTGGCTTTTTCGATTGCTTTCCCGTCGTCGAGATCGACGATTTGGTTCTTGTGCGTCTTAAGCCAGGCGTCCCAGCTCTTCACCGCCTCGGCAATCTCCGCAGGTGTAAGCGTCTGCACAGCAGTCGCCTCCCAGTTTGACTTGAGGCCGCCAGATGTGAGGTTGCCGGAGCCTGTGATGATGACGCCACCCTTCGAGGTCTTCAGCCACATCGTCTTTGGATGGAAGAGTGAGCCGCCCATGGAATGAAGAAAGAGCTTAGGCTTAAAATTTGGATGGCTTTTGCTCAGTTTCCGCAACTCATCGACCGCGCGCGTATCTGTGATCGCATCGAGGCCTACGATGATGGTGAATTCGGAGGCCTTGAGGAATTTGCTGAACATCGGTTCAGCACCGAGGAGCTTCACGCCTTGAGCAGACGCGAACGCGAAAGCAGCGCCGCCTCTTTCGGCAGGTCCGCATTGGTCCATTATATTTTTGAGAAGTTTCGGACTTGCACTATCCGGCGTTTGTAGAAACCAGCTCATCGCCCCCCCTGCGCGCAGAGGAATAACTGATTCTCTACTTGAATGCATTGCAAAGACGGTATGCGGGGTCAAGCGTGTCCCAAAAGGGAGCCGCACAATCGTAAGTTATTGAATTAACGCCCATAAAATCAGCAACCCAAGATTCGCAGACGTCCCATTCTGATCGTAAGAGAATGCAAAAGGGCCCACAACCTAAACACCCGCCACACCACAGAGAACCAATCTGTGAGACAGTGGACCGACGACGGATTCTAACGCGAATTGGCAAATTCCAGCACACTGTCAACCGCGCACCAATATCGCACCCGCATTGTTAATCTTTCTTCAGATTTCGAATTTCAGAGTAAATTACTATATTATCGATTATTATAGAAACGTGCCTCCCTCTAACCACCACTCCGGCCGCTGGACGTCCAACCGGGCACCCAAAGCCTTCTTCTGGCGTCCCCCCCCCTCACACCGGGGCGGATCGCAAGGATGCTTGGAACCGATCGTTGAACACACAGTGGCAACAGCGCCCCCCAGGTATATCATCACGCCGACGACTCGGACTGGGTCGCATGAAGAGGAGGTGCCGATGAAGAATATCCTCGCGCTTACATTTGCCATTGCCACTGCGGCGACGTTCACCATTCCCTCGATGTCCTATGCGGCAGAGCAATGCCGGGATCCGAAGGGCAAGTTCATCAAATGTCCGGCGCCGGCACCCGCTTCAGCCACACGCTGCAAGGACGCCAAGGGCAAATTCGCCAAGTGCGGAACGCCGGGCGCCAATCCCGTTTAACGCAACGCAGAGCGCCAAAGGGCTGGCCAGGTGGCCTGTGAGGTTCGAAAATTCTTCCATGACGGGTTCTCCCAGAGGCCCGTCATGATGGTATGCGCAGTGGCTTCACGCGACGATCCCAGCACCCTGGCAAGAATCCATTGAGTGATCGAGCTGAGTGAACGGCTCGAAGACGTTTCAAATTGACGAGATTTCAAGCCGAAGAGATTTCAAACCATGAACTCTTTACGCCGGCTCTGCGTCGCCACCTTTCTCGTCTTTGCGATAACACTGTTGGCTTCAGCGCCGCTCGTCTCCCCCGCCTCAGCCGAAGTGCGCTTCGGCAAGAATGTGCGGGTCGGCGGACACGATTTTTCCAACCAGACCTTCAATCGCAAGCGCCGCGCTGTCATCACGCTCTATGATCGCACGCCGCGCCATCCTGGCTGTGTCTGGCGCGCCGATGGACGCGGCGGCAAGGTGAAGGTCTGCCACCTGCGCCGGATCAGGTAGTCAATCCCGTCTCTGCTGATCGCTACGCTACGCCGAGATGGTTGCGCGTTGATCCGCCATGCCCATGGCGGCAATCACGGGCGATGCTTTCTGGGTCGTCTCGAAATCCGCTCTCGACGCCATGTTCTTCCACTGCGCACGGATCAGGGATTGCGCCACGGCCCCACCCAGCGTCGTGCCAGGCCCCGTGATGATGAAGAGATCGGGCGCGAACTCCCGCGCCGCCGTCGTGATCGCTTGGGTAAAATCATAGGTCGCGGTCACTTGATGGCCGAGCGTGTAGTCATAGAGCGCGGCCGCATCCACAGCGCCTGGCCACCAGATCGCGCCACGGCCATCGATCAACGGCAGAGACGGTTGCACGAAGGGCGTGCGCGGCAGCTTCTCGCGTCCCGCCGCCGCAACCGGCGCCTGCAAAGCTGTGTGGAACGCCGCGTGATTGGCCAACCGCAGAGGGAAGCGCTCCTGCACGCGCGGCACGGCGCGTTCGAACGCTTTCAGCCCCGCGTCATTGCCGGCGATCACCAGCATGCCGCCGAGATCGATGGACAGAGCCACATCATGCCCCGGTTCCGCGTCGATGGACTGGATCAGCGCCAGCAATTCGGCGCGACGGTTGAGATCCATCCGCCAGGTCTCGTCAGCGAAGGGATAGATCAGCTGTCCGCCGATGAGGCGCTGCTGCATCAAGGTGCCCATCGTATTGGCGAGCGTAAAACCATCGCGCGGCGACAGCGCGCCGGCACAAGCCAGGGCCGAATACCAGCCCATGGAATTGCCCGTGACAGCCACGACCTTGATGGCGCTGCGATCAATGGCGAGGAAATCCGCGTAAGTGCAGGCATAGATCAACGCCGAGGCATTATCGCCGCGCGTGTGGCGCGTCGCCGAATAGCTCGCCGCGCCATCGAGGTCCGTCACGGTCTCCTGACCATTGGCTGTGCGTACCGCGTCGAAACCGGCCAACAGCTCGCGCTTGTCGGCGTGATGGTGCGTGAGATAGCCGAGCTCGGTCTTGTTATAGGTGCCGCGCCCGGGACAGATGACGACAGCCGTTTTCACGCCGGAACCTCCATCAACCGCAACGCCGCTTCGACAATGTCATCGGCCGACGGCAGGGTCGCCGCATAGGCAGGGCCGGTGGCGATGAAGGAATCATGGGCGGCGATGCGCGCGATGGAGGTCTTCTTGTGTTCGTTGAACAAGGTGATCAGCGCCTCCGACTGCCCGCCGGTGCGCCGGCATTCATCGACAACCAGTATGTTGCGGCAACCAGCCACAGCCGACAGCAGCGCCTTCTCGGGCAGTGGTGCCAACCATCTCAGATCAATGATGCGCAGGTCGATGCCGCGCGCGCGCAAAGTCTTTTCCGCCTGGCGGGCGAGATAAGTGCCGTTGGCGAAGGTGACGATGACCAGATCCTTGCCGCTGCCGTGAACGCCAACCTCGCCCAGAGCGATCACCTCCTGACGCGGCGGATAGAGGTTCATCCACAGCGCATCCTTGTCGGCATGGAGATCGCGCATCGGGTAAAGCGCGATCGGCTCCAGGAACACCACCACCCGCTGCTCTTCGCGCGCCAGCCGCACACATTCGCGCAGCATACGGGCCGCATCGGCACCATTCGAGGGACAGGCGATGACAAGCCCCGGAATGTCGCGCAACACAGCGATGGAATTGTCATTATGGAAATGACCGCCAAAGCCCTTCTGATAGCCGAGCCCGGCGACGCGCACGACCATCGGATTGGTGTATTGCCCGTCGGAGAAGAACGGTAATGTCGCGGCCTCGCCGCGCAACTGATCTTCGGCATTGTGCAGATAGGCCAGAAATTGAATCTCCGGGATCGGCAGAAAGCCATTCTGACCAAGCCCGATGGCGAGCCCCAGGATCGATTGTTCATCGAGCAAGGTGTCCACCGCCCGATCCGCGCCAAAGCGCGCCTGCAGCTTCTGCGTGACGCCATAGACGCCGCCCTTGCGGCCGACATCCTCGCCCGCCAGCACGATCTCCTGATGTTCCAGCATCAGGTCGGCCAGCGCCCAATTGATCAGGCGGCTCATCGGCTGCGGCGCGGTCATCGCGGCGAGGTCCGATCCAAACACAGCGGCGCGCTCATCCTCGGTCGGCCCATTGCTCGGCCGGCACGGCCGCGGCCCGGGAATGAGGCTCGCCATGACACCAGCCGCATCCTTCAGCTTCGGCCGCTTGATCGCTTCAGCAGCGATCCGGTCGGTGCGCGCGCACGTCTCGTGATAGATGGCGAGCGCTTCTTGCGGCGTGAGCGCGCCAGCTTCGTGCAGCAGCCGCACCGTATGCAACAGCGGATCGTTCGCCTCTTCGGCCTCCACCTCCTCCTTGCTCAGATAGGTGGTCGGCACATCGGCCCCGGCGTGACCATAGAGCCGCACTGTGTGCAGATGCAGAAAAGCCGGCTTGCGCCGCTCGCGCACATAGCGCTCCGCCTCCTGCGCCACGGCAAAGGTTTCATAGAGATCGAGACCATTGGCCGAGAAATATTTAAGGCCCGGCCGGTTCTTGAAATTTTCGCCCACCCAGCCGTGTGGCGTCTTCACCGAAATGCCGATGCCATTGTCCTCGCAGACAAACAGCAGCGGCAGCGGGATGCTCTGATAGGACGTCCACGACGCGGTGTTGAAGGCGCCCTGCGCCGTCGAGTGATTGGACGAGGCATCGCCGAACGAACACATGACAATCGCATCATCGGGCAATTGTTGATGCTCCGGCGGCCGCCGGCGCGCCAGACCAATCGAATAGGCAGTGCCCACCGCCTTCGGCAGATGACTGGCGATGGTCGAAGTCTGCGGCGGAATATTCAACGCCTTCGAGCCCAGCACCTTGTGCCGGCCACCCGAAATCGGATCATCGCTTGAAGCAGCAAACGACAGCAGCATGTCCCAGGCGATGGTCTGGCCGGGCAGTTGCGCGGCACGCGCGATCTGGAAGGCGGCGTCACGATAATGCAGGAAAGCCATGTCGGTTGGCCGCAAGGCATGCGCCACCGCCGCCATGCCTTCGTGGCCCGAGGAGCCGATGGTGTAAAACCCTTGGCCGGCCTTCTGCATGGCGCGGCTGGTCAGATCCAGCGCCCGCGACAGGCATTGCGCCCGGTAGAGGCCCACGGCCTCCGCTGGGGACAGGCCAGCAGCCGGCGGCGGCCCCGGCGGAAAATCGAGCGCGGCGATGCGGCGGGCGAAATTTTCGTGGACGATGATCGAACGTGGCACAGCGACCTCTTAGAAAAAGAGCCCCAACAAAAGGGCCTGCAACCCCATCGCGACGGGACGCGCGACATCGCTCGTGTTGCGTTTGATGAGCGCAATCATCTTCAGCGCATCCTCCCCGTCGAAACCGATCGCTTCGCGCTTGCTTATAAACCGGGCGCGATGATCGTTTGCATATCGGGAAGCCCGCACTGAAACAACTGGTTGCCGCGCAGGGCCGGCTGAAATTTGTCTGCGATCAAATACCGCCCCAAATGAGCCCGGCCCACATGGCGTGTGGCGCGAGATATATTGAGGTAACGGCCAAAGGCGTCGGCAGCGCCATCTCTGCAGATGGAAATTGGATTTCCGCGGATCGACCTCATCGCGAATAGCCCCTTCAAAAGCTTGGCTGCTTAACGAGGCAGCATTGCGGTGACCCTTTGGGCTTGCGATAGGTGGGATGATCGGCCACTTTGCGGCCCAACTCGGCACAGCCGCACAACAAGGGAAGAAACAAATGAACTGGGTCAGACGAATGCTGGTTGGCATGGCGGTGAGCGTGCCGCTGGCCGGTGCCGCGATGGGGCAGAATTATCCCAACACCAATGTTCGCCTGATCGTGCCGTTTCCTGCCGCCGGCGCCACCGACATCACCGCGCGCCTGATCGCCAACCAGCTTTCGAAGCAATGGGGCCAGACGATCATCGTCGAGAACCGCACGGGCGCAAGCGGCGTGATCGGCAGCGAAGCGGTGGCGCGTGCCCCCGCCGATGGCTACACCTTGTTGCTCGGCACGCTCGCGGCGAACGTGATGACGCATCTGTTGCGGGACAAGGTTCCCTACGGTCGCGACGCTTTCGTTCCGATCACGATTCTCGGCACCACCCCGAATCTATTGATGGCCAGCAGTGCGGTGCCGGCGAAGACCCTCAAGGAACTCATCGATTACGCCAAGGCCCATCCGGGCAAAATGCGCTACGGATCGTCGGGGATCGGCCTCTCGGGCCATCTCGGCGTGGCGCTTTTCGCCCAGGAAGCCAAGATCGACCTGATTCACGTTCCCTATCGCGGCAGCGCGCCTTCGGGCGAGGCCTTCGCGCGCGGTGAGGTGGAATTGACCCTGGCGCTGGTGCCGGAAGCGGCGAATACCCTGAAGAACTCGCCCGGCGCCAAGCCCATCGCCATCGCGGCCGATAAACGCTCCGACAAATTCCCCGACACGCCGACCTTCGCCGAACTCGGCTATCCCAACGTACAGGTCTATGCCCTCAGCGGTTTGATGGCACCGAAAGGCACGCCCCAGGCCATCGTCGACAAGATCTATAACGACACCGTCATCGCGCTGAAGGATCCGGCACTGGTCGAGCGCATGAACAGCTTGGGGATCGATATCGTCGGCTCGACGCCGGCCGAATTCGATAAACTGTTGAAGACCGAGTTCACGCGCTGGGAGCCGCTAATCCGGACCAACGATATCAAGGCCGAATGACACGACGCGGAAGAATCTGGGCTGCGCGCGTGTTTCGCGCGCAGCAACAAGAATAGAAACAACAAGAATGCGAGCGGGCGGAAATGAGCACGGATAATTTTTGGCAAACCTGCAAGACCGACGAATGGTCCGATGCCGTCGTCGCGGCGATGAAAATGAGCGGCATCGACCATCTCTTCTTCGTCTCGGGCACGGAGATCAATTTCTTTCAGGAAGCGATCGCCAAAGCCGAGCAACGCGGCACGCCGGCTCCCAAGCTTGTCACCATGGTCCATGAATCCGTCGCCCTGAACGCGGCTTTGGGATCGACCATGATCAGCGGGCGGCCCACGGCTTCGATCGTCCATGTCGACGTCGGCACGTTTCACTACGGCGCGGCGCTGCACACCGCCTGGCGCGGCGGCTATCCAGTGCTGATCATGGGGGGCACCGGCCCGCGCGCCTTTCCAGGGTCTATGCCCGGCGCCCGGGATTCGCTTGTGCAATGGCATCAGGAACCGCGCGACCAGAACGGCATCGTGCGCGATTACACTAAGGTCGATCATCGCCTCGAACATCAGGACAATCCCGGCCTCATCGTCAGCCGCATGTTGCAGATCGCCATGAGCGAGGCGCGCGGTCCGGTTTATCTGTCGATCCCGCGTGAAACCGCCATGTTGCGCACGGGCGGCGAGTCGAGCTTTCCCACCGCCGCGCAATTGGGCATCGCCCGCCCGGTCGCCCCCGCGCCGGAGGATGCGCGCGATATCGCCCGCTGGCTGGTCAACGCCCATAATCCGCTGGTGTTTGTCGAACGCTCCGGCCGCGATCCAGCCGCCGTTGACGAGCTGGTGCGACTTTCGGACCTTCTCGCGCTTCCCATCGCCGAGAATGCCGGCGCCGACCGCATGAATTTCCCCCATACCCACGCGCATTTCGGCACCGGTCCGCACTCACGCGACGCGGACGCCCTGCTGATGCTGGATATCTCCGCGCCCTTCATTCCGGGGCGCGAGTCGCCGCCGGCCAGCGCGAAAATTGCCTGGATCGGCACCGACCCCGTTCTGTCACGTTACAAAACCATGGAATATCGCGCCGATATCTGGTCACCCGCGAATGTCGCGCTGACGCTGCGCGCGGTCCATGCCGAGGCCGAAAAAATTCTCGATAAGGGCGCTCTCGATCGTATCGCCAGCCGCCGCGAACGACTTGCGGCGCGCAAGCGCCAGATCGATGCGGAATTCCAGGACCAGGCGGCACAGGCTGCCAAGGGCAACCGTCCCAACGGCTGCCATGTCGCTTACGAACTCGGCCGCCTCCTGCGCCCCGATGCGGTGCTCCTGAACGACGCCATCAGCAACAGCGACTTCGTGCGCGCCTACGCCCGTCGTCAATCGAGCGGCAGCTATTTTCGCAGCGGCGGCAGCGCCGGTGGCTGGGGTTCGGGCGCCGCTTTCGGCGCAAAGCTTGCCGCGCCCGATCGCGATGTCGTGCTGGCGAGCGGCGATGGCTATTTCATGTTCGGCACGCCCATGGCGGCGCTGTGGGCGGCGAACTATCACAAGTCGCCCTATCTCTCCGTCGTCTTTGTCAACGGCAGCTACAGCACGGGTACGACGGGCCTGAAGCGCCTCTACCCGCAGGGCGTCGCCGTCGGCGCGGACAATTACAACGGCGGCATTTTCGAACCGCCACCGGACTTCGCCAAACTGGCTGAGGCTAATGGTGGATATGGTCGCCTCGTCACCGAAACCGCCGATGTCGCCCCGGCCCTTGCGGAAGGCTTGCGGCAGGTGCGCAAGGGCGCTCCGGCAGTCATCGCCGTGCGCGTGCCAGGCCCCGTCGCCGTGTAAGCGCGCCGGGTCTTAACGGCCCGGCATGCAGCCCTCGTCAGTGCAATGTGTTGAACACGCGCACGATCCAATAGGCTTGATAGGCGAGATGGACGAACGCGAGCGTAATCTGAACATTGCGATTGGCGGAGATGCAGCCAATGATGCAAAGCGCCAGGCCGATCGGCACCTGCACCAGATAGTCGATGCTGAGACGATTGAAATAATCCAGTCCCTTGATCAACGTATCGATGATATCGAACACGAAGGTCGTGCCCAGAAAGGCGAAGAACCAGCGCCGCCGCTTGAGGAAGAAATCCTCATAGCCGCCATATTCCGCGATGTTGTCGGGGAAAAGCAGAGCCGCGAGAAGATACAGCACCACCGCATAACCGATCACGAAGACGAAGATGCTAAAAGTCCAGTGGTCGATATGCTTGAGTCCGAACTCCCACCACCAAAACAGCACCAGTTCGATCAAGATCGACACCGCCCACAGCATGTGGAGCAGCGAAAACCTATAACGGCCGGGATGCTGAATGAACCCGGCCACCCCCGTCAGCAAGCGCGTGATGCCAAGACCGATGACCATGCCCAGCACGATGCGGACATGGGGGAACAGTTCGGGAGAAGGCTGCGGGTCCATAAACGGATCAACCTGTGAGGAGCGTTAAGCTAGCGAGCCGACGACGACACCGATAGGCTTAACCTTTCGCCTCCCTCTTCGCGTCAAATATTTTCCTCAGAAAAATCGTCGGCGCGGTCGGCCCGTTGCCAGCGTGAGGCGGAAGCGTCACGCCCTTGGCTTCAACCAGGTGATGGACGGTGAAATTGGCATGGAGCGCATCGTAGATGGGAAAACTGGCTTCGAGAATGGCGCTATCCGTGCGGTGGATCATCAGAAAGCCTTCGGCAATATTCAACAAGCCCACCGCCACCTGGCCATGCACGTCGTCGGATGACGGCCGGAAATCGTGCAGAACATAATCGACGCCGCATTGGATGACTTTCGCGATGTCGTCCAGCGCCGGATCGCGCAGATCATATTTGGTTATCACTTTACGAAAAGTTGTCCCTTTCTCGTCGTGAGGACCAAGCTCGGCGCCGGGAAGCGCCAGCGCAATGGCATCGGCAGGCCGCCGCTCTTCCTCGCCCCAAGGCACGAAGACGAATTCAGCTTCATGGTCGACAAAGCGCTTGATCAGCCACGGCGCGGCCACACGATCCAGATGCACGAAATCTCGTGTAACCCATTTCATTGACGTCTCCCCATCAGCCGGCGCACCGCGCTCGTGCTGCTCTACAATTTAATCTTGCCTGTGAGAATCTGCCAAAACATCACCCAATCGCCCATCAGCGAATAGAGTGGATGTTGGAAGGTCGCCGGGCGGTTCTTTTCAAAAAAGAAGTGACCGATCCAGGCGAAGCCGTAGCCGCAGACAAGCGCGGCTAGAAGCCACCAGGCATTGCCCCGCAGGATCGCGACGGCGATCAACACCAGCACGCCGCAACTGCCGATGAAATGCAGGCGGCGCGACACGCGATTGGCATGTTCGGACAGATAGAACGGATAGAATTCGCGAAAACTGGCGAACCGGCTCATGACGTTCCTCCCGCTCTTCATGGCAGGATACGTCAAAGTCTCGAGAGTGAAAGCGAGATTTCGCCGCGATTTAAGCGCGCTGAGCCTGTTTCTCGAGCGATTTCTCGACCGACTTCTTGGAAGCAGCAGTGCCCGGCTTACTGTTGGCGAACGCCTTGATCACCGCTTCGGCGACCTTGATGAAATGCGAGCATGGCCCCTGGGCGCCGACGCTCTGGCGGCTGACCCGCGCGCCCTCGACCAGAAGATAAAGCGCATCCGCCAGCAGATCCGCTTCGATGATGCCGGCATCGCGACAAAGCTGCAGCAGCCGCTCGCGATGACGGGTCTTGAATTCCAGAATGACCTGGCGCGCCGGATGGCCTTCTTCCGTCAGCTCAATGGCCGTATTGGCCATGTCGCAGCCGCGGCCGTCGCCCACGGCGCATTCCGCCGCCATGCCAACCCAATCATGGATGCGTGCCATCGGGTCTTGCGGATGCGCGGCCTGCAGATTGTTCCACGCCGCTTCACCGGCCTGCTCGACCTCGCGCAACCAGGCGACAACGAGATCGTCCTTCGAGCCGAAATGCCGATAAAGCGTCATTTTATTGGTGTCTGCTGCCTCGGCGATAGCGTCGACACCGACGCCGCGAATGCCATGCTTTCGGAATAGGTCGCAAGCCGCCTCGATAATCCGCTCCCGGGGTTTTCGCGTGGCTGCAATCGCTGGTTCCATGATGGTCACTCGCTCCTTTAAAAAATTTGCCTAGCAGTCCCTTGACTAATGTTACCGATCTGTACCATAGTTACTTACCGGTAACACCCGGCCCACAGGCCGTCAAGGCCTGGAAAAATTTCAAACACCCACAAGGACAGTCAGATGGAACGCTCGCGTGCGGACCGACGGATCAATGAACGTATCGATGATCTCCTGGATGATACACTCATTCAGGCGATCATGCGGGCGGATCATGTCAATCCCGCGGATGTGCGCGCCATTTGGCGAGAAGCCGCGGATAAGCTAAAACCCAGCGAGATATCGAGTGATGGGCCCCCACCAGCTGGCGGGCGGCGACCCAACACCCCAAACAATGCTCCGACCCCATCCCAGAGGACCAAGCCCTGGGGTGCCGCCTGGCGCAAAAAACTCACTTCTTACGGACCGACCACGCGGTCGCAGTTCTGCGGACAGGAATAATCAATGGTCGGATATTTCATTCAGCGCCCGATTTTCGCGTCGGCCATCGCCATCATTATGATGCTGGCCGGCGCGATTGCTTATTTTTCGCTGCCTGTCGCGCAGTTCCCCGACATTTCGCCACCCCAGGTGGTGGTGAGCGCCATCTATCCGGGCGCCAGCGCCCAGGTGGTCGCCGATACGGTGACGACGCCGCTCGAACAGCAGATCAACGGCGTCGAAGGCATGGAATATATGTCGTCGGCGAGCTCCAACGACGGCTCGTCCTCGATCACCATCACCTTCAAGGTCGGCTACCCCATCAACACTGCCGCCGTCGACGTGCAGAACCGTGTTTCGCAGGCCTCCGCCGTGCTGCCGGCGATCGTCAACCAGGCCGGCGTGACGATTAAGAAGCAGAATCCGAACTTCGTCCTCATCGTCGACCTGACCTCGCCGGACGGCTCCGTCGATCCGGTGCAACTGAGCAACTATGCCTTTTTCCAGCTCGTTGACCCGATCAAGCGCCTGCCTGGCGTCGGCGACACGCAGATTTTCGGCGAGCGGCGCTATTCGATGCGCATCTGGCTCGATCCCGACAAGCTCGCCAATCTCGGCATCACCGCCACCGACGTCCAAGCCGCTGTCGCGGAACAAAACGTTCAGGTCGCGGCCGGCAAGATCGGCCAGACGCCAGCCCCCGTGGGCACGGCGTTTGAAATGCAGGTCAATGCCTTAGGCCGCTTGAGCGATCCGGCGCAGTTCGGCGATATCGTCGTGCGCGCCAATGCCGGCAATGGCTCGGTCGTGCGCCTGCGCGACGTCGCCCGCATTGAACTCGGCTCCTTGCTCTATTCATCGACGACGATGTTCGGCAACAAGCCGACCGTGGTGCTCGCCGTGTTCCAGGCGCCGGGTTCCAACTCGCTGGCGTTGAAGCAAGCCGTCGAGAAGAAAATGCAGGAGTTGAGTGCTCGGTTCCCCAAGGGGATCGAGTACAACATGCATTACGACACGACGCGCTTCGTCTCGGCCGCCATCCATGACGTGCTCATCACTTTGGGCGAAGCGCTCCTGCTCGTCGTGCTCGTCGTCTTCATCTTCCTGCAAAGCTGGCGCACGACGATCATTCCGACGATCGCCATTCCCGTATCGCTGATCGCCACTCTGGCGGTCATGCATGCGCTGGGTTTCTCGCTCAACATGTTGAGCCTTCTCGGCATGGTGCTAGCCATCGGCCTTGTGGTCGACGACGCCATCGTCGTCGTCGAGAACGTCGAACGCCAGCTTGAAGCCGGCTTGCCGCCCTTACAGGCGGCGCGCAAGGCGATGTCCGAAGTGACCGGCCCGATCATCGCCACCACCGGCGTATTGATGGCCGTGTTCATTCCGGTCGCCTTCATTCCCGGCGTGTCCGGCGCCCTCTACAAGCAATTCGCCCTGACGGTGGCGATTTCCGTCGGTATTTCGGCGTTTAACTCGCTCACCCTCAGCCCGGCGCTGAGCGCGGTCTTCCTGCGCCACGGTGGGCCGCCGAATTTCTTCTTCTTCCGTTGGTTCAATGCCGGCTTTAACTGGCTGTCGCACACCTATTCCGACATGGTTCACGTCTTCATTCGCTGGCGCATCACCTTGCTGGTGCTGTTCCTGGCGATTTTGGGCGCGACCTATCTGATCTCGACACGCATCTCTTCGACCTTCCTGCCGGTCGAGGACCAGGGCTATTTCTTCGCCATCGTTCAGCTTCCCGACGGCGCCTCCCTGGAGCGTACCGACGAAGCGACGAAACGGGTCCGAGACATCATCGCGGCGGAACCGGGCGTCGATATCGTGGGCTTCGTCAGCGGCTTGAACTTCCTGACCAATGCGGCGCAGTCCAATTCCGCGGTCGTGTTCGCCATCCTCAAGCCTTGGGATGAGCGGCCGCCGGAACAGAGTGCTTCGAAGATTGTCGCCAATGTCCGCCCGAAACTGCTGCAGATCCCCGAAGGTATCGCGCTCAGCTTCGACCCGCCGTCGATCCAGGGTCTTGGCACCTTGGGTGGCTTCGAATTCCAGGTCGAGGATCTTGCGGGACGCGGCTCCATCGCACTCAACGAAGCGACGCAGGCGGTGATCGCCGAAGCCCGCAAACAGCCGGAACTCGATGGCCACCAGCTGTTCTCGGCCTTCTCAACCTCGACGCCGCAATACAACTACGACCTCGATCGCAACAAGGCGAAACTGCTCGGCCTCAACCTGCCGGACATTTTCAGCACCCTGCAGATCTATCTCGGCTCGCTCTACGTCAACGACTTCAACTTCTTCGGTCGGACGTTCCGCGTCACCTTGCAGGCTGAGAACGAAGCGCGCGCCGATGCCACCGATATCTCCAAGCTCTATGTCCGCAACAACAGTGGCGGCATGGTGCCTTTGAGCACGCTCGGTACGCTGAAGCCGATCATCGGCCCGGAAAGCGTGCCGCATTACAACAACTACACGTCGGCCAAGATCAACGGTGCGCCGGCGCCAGGCTACAGCTCCGGCCAGGCGGTGGAGGCGATGGAACGCGCCGCCCAAGCCGCCCTGCCGAAGGACTTTGGCTATGAATGGACCGGCATCACCTTGCAGGAACTGCGGGCAGGCTCGGTTGCCACGATCATCTTCATCCTGGCGCTGGTCTTCGTGTTCCTAATCCTGGCGGCGCAGTATGAAAGCTGGACCATGCCGTTCATGGTTCTGCTGGCGGTGCCGTTCGCTCTGTTCGGCGCGCTGCTCGCCATCTGGGTGCGCGGCATGCAGATCGACGTCTATTCGCAGATCGGCTTCGTCATGCTGATTGGCCTGGCTGCGAAGAACGCCATTCTGATCGTCGAATTCGCCCGGCTTCTGCGTGAAGGCGGTATGTCCATCGTCGACGCGGCGGCCGAGGCCGGACGCCTGCGTCTGCGCCCGATCCTGATGACGGCCTTCGCCTTCATCCTCGGCGTCGTGCCGTTGATGATCGCGCAAGGCGCCGGCGCGGCCAGCCGTCAATCCATTGGCACGGCGGTGTTCGGCGGCATGCTCGTGGCCACGGTCCTGACCCTGGTGTTCGTGCCAGTGTTCTATGCCGTCATCGAACGCATGCGCGAAGGCCGCCACGCCGACGAGAATGTTTCACATCATGTGACGGCGCCGACAGCCGGACCAGCCGAATAATTTGGAGTCTTTGATATGAGAATCTCGAAGTCAGTTGCGGTCGGCGCGCTTATCGTCGTCATTGCCGCCGCGGCCTATGTCACCAAAACCAAATGGGCTCCCGGCGCCGCCGAGCAAACCGCCAACGCGGCGGCGGCGCCCTTCGCCATGCCGGTGCCGGTGACACCCGTCATCAAGAAGTCCATCCCGATCTATTACGAATATGCGGCGCGCACGGAGGCGATCAGCAGCGTCACCTTGCAAGCCAAGGTCGCCGGCTACATTCAAGCCCAGCCGGCCACCGATGGATCCGATGTGAAGAAGGGCGATCTGCTCTATCAGATCGACCAGCGCGATTATCAGAGTGCGCTCGATCAGGCGCTGGGCAATCAGAAACGCGACAAGGCTGCGCTCGACTATGCGCGCGCCAACACGTTGCGTGGCCAGGATTTGATCAAGAGCGGCTATCTGTCCAAGGATCTCTATGAGCAACGCCTCAGCGCCGAGCGGCAGGCGGAAGCCACGCTGATCGCCGACGAGGCAGCGGTTCGGACGGCCCAGTTGAATCTGAGCTACACCGAAATTCGCGCACCGTTCGACGGCCGGTTGGGCCGCAACCAGGCCCCCATCGGCACGTTGATCAGCTCCATAGGCACGGTGCTGAACACGCTGGTCTATCTCGACAACGTCTATGTCACGTTCAATCCGGCCGAAACGGAAATTCCGGAAATCCAAAAGGCCCGCGCCGCCGGGCCGGTGATTGCCGAAGTGTCGTTTCCCGGCGAGACGGAAGCCCGCCACAAGGGCGAGCTGACGTTCATCGACAACAGCGTCGATCGCCTGACCGGCACGATCGGCGCTCGCGCCACGATCAAGAATACCGACAAGAGCCTGCTGCCCGGCCAATATGTCCGCGTTCGCTTGTTGCTGCGCGAACAGCCCAACGCCTTGCTCGTGCCGCAGGTGGCGCTGGGCTCGAGCCAGCTCGGCAAATTCCTCTATGTCGTCGGCGAAGGAAACAAAGTGGAAATGCGTCCGGTCACCCTCGGTCGCACCGAAGGGCCGCTGGTCGTTATCCAGAGTGGCCTCAAGGACACCGATCAGGTGATCTCAGGCAATCTGCAGAAAATCGGCCCGGGCGCTCCGGTCCAGCCGCTGCCGCCGCAGACTGAGAAAAAGTCTTAAGGCGATAGCCTCACCTCGCGACACAGAGAACGCGAGGCAAGGTTCCCATCCCCTCAATCTGATCCTCGGGGCGCCCCATCGGCGCCCCGATTTCTTTTGGGGATCAGTATGTGCGGTCCAGTGCAAGAGCAGGACCGAAGCTGCCCCGCTGCAAATGCCATTAAGCGAAGGCACGGGCCCGCAAAGCCAGACGCTGAACGGCGTGACGATGAATGTCTATGAAGACAAGCAGCGGAACCTGAAGCCGGCGACCGCGACCAAACTGTGGATCGGCGTGCCGGATGGCCTGAAGCACCGATGCGGTGACCCAGACTCTCGAATACGGCGATTTCAAACCGCCGATGCAGAGCCAGTCGCGTTTCAGGAGAAACGCGACTTTGCCTGAAGGCCGTTGTTCGAGCGCCTCAGTAGCGCGTGCCCATGACGCGACCGGTGGAACCCGCCGTGTCCTGCACATGGGAGCCGAGATCCTGCAATTGCTCGTTGAGATTGTCACGCGTGCGACCATCAACGATGGCGATCGGCGCCGAGAGCGCCACGCCAGCCGCCGTGCCAACGGTCGCGGCAGCGCCTGTTGTGATGCGCGCCAGCCGGTCGCCGAGCCCCGCCTGTCCATCGCTCAGGGTCTGGCCCGCAGCCAATCGACCACCGATGAGCTGCACGATCTCCGGGCTCTCAGCGAACTTGGTATGGCCGAGCGAATCGCTGCTCTTGATATCGGTCAGATCGAGAACGTTGATGCGTTGCTGCTCCAGCATCGTCCGGTAAGGCTCTTTCTTCGGATCGATCATACCGATACGCGGTTCCCCGCCCCAGATGCGGCTCGACAGCGCCAGCGCCTCGTCGTTCTGCGCGACGAACAAGGTGAACGGCGGCCGCTTCGGCCCCATTTCAATGACCTGCCGGCGGAACACATCGACGTCGACATCGGGCGATGCCAGCATGACGCTCTTGATCTTGGGCGCGATAGCGCCGTTACGGATCGCCATCTGCCGCAGGGCTTCCAGCGTCACCACATTGCCCATCGAATGGGCCAGGATCGCGATCTCGCGGACCGCAGGGTCCTTGGCGAGCCCCTGCAACACTTTCTCCAGCGCATCGCGCGAATAATTGGCGCTCTCGCGATCGTAGGTATAGGCGAGCAAACGGCCACGCGACGGCCAGGTGAACAACACCGGCAGTGCGTCGATCTTGGAATCATGGACGATCTGCGCCAGCCGGAACACCGCTTCACCGAAGCGCGTGTTGTAGCCATGCACGAAAACCAGCACGCGCCGATGCGCAGTGCGTTGCAGCCGGTCATGGAACGTGCGCAACGCCTGCTTCTCGTCGAGCCGTTCTGCCTTCAGGGCCACGAACTCACGCGACGGATTGGGCGGCTGCGAGGGCCATTGCACCTCGCCCACCGGGCGCATGCTATCGGGAGGGATCGCGATTTTGACATCGGCGAAATTGAAGGCCTGGTCGCGCTCGCCCGAATACATCCGCGCCGGATCGTTATCGGGCGCGCGCGTGGTGGCGACGAGCATATCGACAGTCGACCCGTTGGCGGCTGCAGCCGCGACCGGGATCAGCGTGTCGTCAGGTCGACCGCTGCATCCCGCCAGAAGCAACGCGAAACCGGCCAAAGCCGGCAACATCCGCAACGCCAAACGCATCATCAACCCCACAACAGCCACAGCTGACCGCGCCGCCCTTATGCCCGATCTCGAGCATCAGCGAAACAGGGGAAATCGCAGCGAAAACGCAGGTATGGAAGCAAGCATGCGCGCAAGCAAAAACGGCCGGCGCGAAGCCGGCCCTTTCACATCCGCCCGCAGGCAGACTTAAGCGTCGTTGGAACGAACCTTGAGGACCTGACGGCCCTTGTACATGCCGGTCTTCAGATCGACATGGTGCGGACGGCGCAGTTCACCCGAATCCTTGTCTTCGACATAGGTCGGCGCCTTGAGCGCGTCAGCCGAACGGCGCATGCCGCGACGGGAGGGGGAGGTCTTTCGCCTGGGAACAGCCATTTTAAACTCCACTAGCGTTCTGCGGTTTGACGGAACGGCCAAACGTCGCAAAGACGCATCAAAACAAGATATGCCACCGCGCGAAGCTACCGCCCCGCTGGCTGGCACAAATTTCGAATTCCGCGCGGCTCATACACGGATTAGCCCGCTCTGGCTAGGCCCTACCCGCGCTGAACGGGGTGAAAGAGTCTAGGAATATTATCCGAACACCCAGTTTCGCCCGATATCGCCACCTTGACCCCCTCAGACCGATCGGGCAAGCCCAAACAAGCGGTGGAGAAGCAGGTGAATCCAGAGTTTTCGGAGCGTTTGATTCAGGCGGCGGCGCGTGTCGAGGCCAAGCTCGATCAGCTGTTGTCGCACCCGCCCCAAAACGGCGAAGCGGCGCGCCCGGCGCGGCTGGTGGACGCCATGCGCCATGGGGCGCTGGGCGGCGGCAAGCGCCTGCGGCCGTTCCTGCTTATCGAAAGCGCCCGCCTGTTCGGCAGCGACGGCGAGGGACCTCTGCGCGCCGCCTGCGCCCTGGAAATGGTGCATTGCTATTCCCTCGTCCATGACGACCTGCCTGCCATGGACGACGACGATCTGCGCCGCGGCCGCCCCACCGTGCATAAAGCCTTCGACGAGGCCACGGCTGTCCTCGCCGGCGACGCCCTGCTGACCTATGCCTTCGACGTCATGGCCGATGAGGCGACCGATACCGATCCCCAGATCCGCATCAAGCTGGTGGGGCGGCTGGCGCAGATGGCCGGCCTCGGCGGCATGGCCGGTGGCCAGATGTTCGATCTGATGGCCGAACGCACTCTGACGCCCCTGCCGCGCGCCGAGATCGAACGGCTGCAACAGATGAAGACCGGCGCGCTCCTGCGCTATGCGGCGGAAGCCGGCGCCATCCTCGGCCGCGCCTCGGCGACCGACCTTACCGCCATCAACGCCTATAGCACCGCGCTCGGCGCCGCCTTCCAGATCGCCGATGACATTCTCGATGCCGAGGGCGACGAAGCCACCATGGGCAAGCGTGTCGCCAAGGATGCCGGTCGCAACAAGGCGACCCTTGTCTCCTTGCTTGGGAACGATGAAGCTGCGCAATTGCGTGACCAGCTCGCCGATCAGGCGATCGCGGCGCTGCGGCCCTTCGGCGACCGCGCGGCGATCCTCATCGAGGCGGCGCGCTTCACGGTGGCACGCGACCGATAATACAAGACGAAGGAACGGGCCGTGGCGGATCAGACAGAAGCGGCTCTCCAGCGCGGCGCCCTCGCCCGCAACATCCAGGCGCGCTGGCGGCTTCTCGTCTGCATCGCCGTCGGCTTCATCTGCTACTTCGCCCTGCCGTCCGCCTGGGACGTCAACACCCGTGCCCTCATCGGCTGGAACCTGGCGATCTCAATCTACATGGCGGAGATCGTCATCAAGATGAGCGGCGCTACGGCCGCCTCGATCCGCCATCGCGCCGAAGCCGTGGACGAAGGACGCTTTATCGTCCTGGCGCTGACCATCATCGCCGCCATCGCCGCTTTCATTGCGGTCATCGCGCAACTGAGCACCGCCAACGCCCTTAAGGACGGCAGCAAGGCGCTGCATCTGGGACTTGCGATTCTGACGATCGCCACGTCATGGACCTTCATCCATCTGGTCTTCGCCCACCACTACACCCATGAATTTTTCATCGAACGTGAGAGCGAGAAACAGCTCAAGCCGGAAGATCGCGGCGGCCTGCGTTTCCCAGGCGGCCAACCGCCGGTGTTCAGCGACTTTATTTATTTCTCCTTCGTCATCGGCGTCGCCTGCCAGACCGCCGACGTGTCTATCCCGTCGCGCCCGATGCGCCGGCTCGCCACCCTGCACTGCATCCTGGCCTTCGTCTTCAACACCACGATCCTGGCGCTGACGATCAACATTGCTGCAGGTCTACTGGCGACGAGCTAATCGACGACGTTCTGCATCGTCTTGGCCTGCAGCCAATCGCGAAACAGCCTGAAGGCCGGCTCGTCGCGGCGGTGCTCGCGAAACATCAGATACCAGCTCATGCCCTTCGACACGGTCAGCGCCAGCGGCGCCACCAGACGCCCGACCTGAATGTCGTCGTCGATATAGGGCCGCAGGCCCAGCGCCACGCCAACCCCATCGGCCGCCGCTTGCAGCGCCTGGCCGTAGACTTCAAACACCGGCCCGCGCGCCGAAAGATCGGGACGCCCGGCGGCCTTGAGCCAGGTCGGCCAGTCCTGCGGCGCATGCGCCACCCGCAGCAATGTCGCTTCGTTGAGGTCAGCCACTGCAGCGATCCGCCGCGCCAGCGCCGGTGTGCAGACCGGCGTCAGATCCGCCTCGAACAACCGTTCGCTGACGAAGCCCGGCTCGCCGCCCGGCGCCAGCTTGATGCCGCAAGTCCAATCCTCGGCGAACGGACCGGCGACGCCGCCGGTGGCGAAGCGCACCTCCACATCGGGCGCAACGGCGCGGAAGTCCGCCAGGCGCGGGATGAGCCAGCGGATCGCGAAAGTCGGCCCGACGCCGACGGTCAACACCCGCCGATGGCCGAAACTCGCCACATGCTCGCTCAAGCGCACCAGGGATTCGAGCAGTGGCGTCAGCCCGGCAAGATAGGCTTGGCCGGCCGGCGTCAGCATCAGCCTGTTCGCCTCACGCTTAAATAAAGCGGTGCTGAGCCGATCTTCCAGCAGACGCACCATCCGGCTAACCGCCGAGGACGTGACGTTCAACTCGGTAGCTGCGGCCGCGAAACTGCCCAAGCGCGCCGCCGCTTCGAAGGCTTTGATGCCGTTCAGATAGAGATAGCGGCTCACCTTACCCCCTAAAAATCTTGGGCTAAGGGCGATTTAACTGCGTTTGCGCCGTCCACGCAACCGGCGCACGAAAGGGCCGGAGATACGCAAAATGTCGATTCTGCTGACGGCGACCCTGGCCGCCGCAATGGTTTTCACCGCCTTCCTGTCCGGCATTTTCGGCATGGCCGGCGGGCTGATCTTGATGGGCGTGCTGCTGGCGCTGCTGCCCGTGCCCGAAACCATGACCTTGCATGCGATCACACAGATGGCGTCGAACGGTTGGCGGGGCGCGCTCTGGTATCGGCACATCCGTTGGCACGCCGCCACCGCTTTCCTCGCCGGCAGCGCCTTGGCCTTCACGGCCTGGGCCTGGTGGCAATATGTGCCGCCGACACCCCTCGCTTTTCTGCTGCTCGGCTTGTCGCCCTTCGTCGCGCGGATCATCCCTGAGAGCCTGCGGCCGAACCCAACGCGCATTCTCAACGGCATGGCCTATGGCGCGGGCTGTATGGCACTCTTGCTGCTCACCGGCGTCGCCGGGCCGCTGGTCGATACCTATTTTCTTGGCGGTACCTTACAGCGGCGCGAGATCGTCGCCACCAAGGCGGTCTGCCAAGTGTTCGGCCATCTCGCCAAACTGGCTTACTTTGGCGGCCTCGTCACCGATGGCGGCAGCGTCGATCCGACCATGGCGGTGATCGCCGTGACGGCCTCAATCACCGGCACCACGGCGGCGCGGCCGATTCTGGAGCGGCTGAGCGACCTGCAATATCGCCAGTGGGCCAGCCGCATCATCGCCGCGATCGCCTCCTTCTATGTGGCGACCGGCTGCTACCTGCTTCTGTGATGGAGCGTTCCATGTCCAAGCAACTCAGCCCAAACCTCGACCCACTCATCCGCGATCTGGTGGAATGGGTGGCGCGAGAACCGCGCACCTATGCGGATGTCATCGATGCCTGGCGCACCTCCTGCCCACGCCTGACCGTGTGGGAAGACGCGATCGAGCGCGGATTGCTCGCGCGCACGTGGATCGATGGCACCGCGATGATCACCGTGACGGAGGCGGGCTATCGTTTCCTGACAATGCATCCAACAGTCCCGATGGGCAACATGACCGCCGTCTTTCCCGCCTGAACAGGCGTTTCGACATCGGCGTTTCCCCGATCGATTTCGTGCAGAAGATCAGCATGGGTTTGGATCAATCGATCCAAAACGTGATCGCTTCAAAGAATAGAGCCGGATTTAGCGAAAAACAGGTACCCCCTTTTTCGCATTCCGCTCTATCATCACGAAAATTGTGGGAGGGATCATGCGCGTCAAAGCCGTCGCCCTGCTGGCGCTCGCAACGCTGGCAAGCGCAACACTCAGCGCACCTGTCGCCTTCGCGCAGAACGTCGAAAGCTTTTTCAAAGGCAAGACGATCAATCTCTACATCGGCTTTGGCGCCGGCGGTTACGACAATTACGGCCGCATCATCGCGCGCTTTATGGGGCGTCATATTCCCGGCCGCCCCGATCTCGTCCCTATGAACATGCCCGGCGCCGGCAGCATGAAACTGGCGCTTTATCTCAGGGACGTCGCGCCCAAGGACGGCACCGCTTTCGGCATCGTCGACCGTGGCTTGTTCATTATTCCGCTCGTCGATCCCAACAGCCCCAAGATCGACTTCAGCACAATGAGCTGGATTGGCAGCGTCACCGAAGACAGCATGGTCTGCGTCGCCCTGAATAGCTCAAAAGTGAAAACGTTTGAGGACTTGCAAAGGCTGGAGTTCGTCGCCGGCGGCATCAGCCGCGCCGACATCAGCTATACCGCCGCGGCCCTGCTGCAGAACATGTTCGGCGCCAAAATCAAATTCGTCTCCGGCTACCCCGGTGGCAACGACATCTCGCTGGCGATGGAGCGCGGCGAGGTCGAGGGGCGCTGCGCCTGGAGCCTGAGCAGCATCATGAGCACAAGGCCGAATTGGATCGCCGATAAGACGATCAACGTGATCGTGCAATATGGCCTGAAACGCAATCCCGATATCGCCAATGTGCCGACCGTGATGGAACTCGCCGACACCGAACGCAAAAAGGCGATCGTGCGTTTCCTCTTCATCTCACTCACGGCGGGGCGCCCTTTCGTCGGCCCGCCCGCCATTCCCCCTGATCGCCTGAAAGCTTTACGCGAAGCATTCATGCGCACGACGGCGGATCCCGATTTCGTCGCCGAGGCGAAGAAGGTCGGCCTCGACGTCAGCCCCATCGATGGCTCCGCCGTCGAGGACGTGCTGCGGCAGATTTACGCGACGCCACCTGATATCGTTCAAGCCTCGACCGAGATGATGAAATAGTCATGTCAAAAGCAAAATCCCGCAAAGCCCTGCGGCATCTCAAGAAGAAGCTCATCGAAGCGGGCCGCGGTCTGGCCCATGAGGGTCAGGGCGATTATGTCGCTGGCCATATCACGGTGCGGGTGCCCGACGCGTCAGGCCATTTTTTGATGAAGCCCGCCGGCATCGGCATCGAGGAAATGAACGAGGACAATATTATCGTCATCGATGCCGATGGCGCCAAGATCGGCGGTGACATGCCGCGCCACAACGAAGTGTTCATTCATTCGGAAGTGCTGCGCGCGCGGCCCGATGCGAACGCGGTCATCCACACCCATCCCTCCCATGTGGTCGCCTTCTCCAGCCTCGGCAAGCCGTTGTTGCCCGTGGTCTCCGACGCCACCCTTTTCGAAGACCTGCCGATCTTCGACGAAACCACCGATCTCATCATCGATGCCGCACGCGGCGCGGCGGTGGCACGCCGGCTTGGCAAGGCCAATGCGCTCATCCTCCGCAACCACGGCATCGTCACCTGCGGCGCCACGATCGAGGAAGCGGTCTACTACGCCATCAAACTCGATAAGGCCTGCAGAGTGCAGCTCTACGCCGAATGGGCGGGCGGACCGAAGCTCATCGGCAACAGCGCCGACACCAAGGCGAAAGGCCAGCGCAACCGCCGCCAGGATCTCTATCAGAACCTGTTCAACTATGTCTGCCGCTGCTGCGACCGGGCCGAGGGCAGGAAGGTGCCGCCGGTCTGCGAAGTTGTGATCGAGAAGAAGTGACCGCGATGGCAATCGCCGGCCAACGCAACCGGCGCTAGAGTCGCAGCCATGGCGAAAGAGTGGCGTCTGTCCGCAAGGCGGTGATAGTTTGCAGGCGCTGCCCCTGCGCTGGAGTCGCCATGTGGTTTAACTTGCGGTTTCGTTCGCTTGCCCTTGCTTTGCTCCTGCTCCCGGCCCCGGCCCTGGCCGGCGTCAAGGAAGATGTCGCGGCCATGGCGCCAACGGGCGTGGTGCTGGTGTTGGATGCCAACGGCAACGAGCTGGTGGCGCAAAACGCTGATGCGCCCTTCGTCCCGGCTTCCATCGCCAAGATCGTGACGGCCTGGCTGGCGATGGACGTCCTGGGCGGCGACTACCGCTTCGAGACCCGTTTCTACCTCGACGCCAACCGGGTGCTCTATGTGCGTGGCGGCGGCGATCCTTTCCTGATTTCAGAGGAACTGGCGCCGCTGGCGACAGCGCTGGTCGCGGCCACCGGCAAGAAGCCGATCACCGGCATCGTGCTGGACGGCAGCTACTATCCCCCAAACATCCGCATCCCCGGCATCGAGAGCACCGGCGAGGCTTACAATGCGCTGAATTCCGCCCTGGCGGTGAATTTCAACACGGTCGCCGCCGTGCGCAAAGGCAACACGGTACTCTCAGGCGAGCCGCAGACCCCGATTACGCCCCTCGCGATCAGCCAATTCCTGCAGCGCGGCCCGAAAGGCAGCGGCCGCATCAATCTGAGCCAAGACCCGGCGATGAGCCTGCAATATGCCGGCGAGCTGATCGCCGCATTCATCACGCGCGCCGGCGGCAGCGTGAAGGGCAATGTCTCAACCGGCTCTGTCCCCCAGGGGCTGGCGCCGATTTACGTCCACCGGCAATCACGCGCCCTCTCGCAGATCATCGTCCAACTGATGGCCGGCTCGAACAATTACATCGCCAATCAAGTTTTCCTGGAGACGGGCGGGAAGCGCCTGGGCGGCCCGGTCAGCCTGGCGAAATCGCGACAGGTCCTGAATGAAAAGCTCGCCGCCAATGGCCTCGACAAGACCATCCGCCTCGAAGAAGGCTCGGGCATCAGCCGCGACAACCGCTTCACCGCCCGTGGCCTGGCCAAAGTACTGGCGCTTTTCGCGCCCCACGCCGACCTGTTCCGCGGCCATGACGGCGGCATGAACAAGACCGGCACCATGGACGGGGTTCGCACGCTCGCGGGCTATGCCGACACCAAAAACAACGGACGGGTGCGTTTCGTCATCGCGCTCACGAACAATGACGGCGGGCTGCGCTTCCGGCTGCTCCGGACGATTGCGGCGGGGCTTTAACCAGAAGCTCTTATTCCGCCGCGTGCTTACTCAGCCGCGTTCTTCGCGCCGAACCGCTTCTCGATATAGTCGTCGACGATCTGCTTGAACTCAGTGGCGATGCCGGCGCCGCGCAAGGTCATCGCCTTCTTGCCATCGATGAAGACTGGCGCTGTCGGCGCTTCGCCCGTGCCCGGCAGCGAGATGCCGATATCGGCATGTTTGGATTCGCCGGGGCCGTTGACGATACAGCCCATCACCGCGACGTTTAGCCCTTCGACGCCGGGATATTTCTCGCGCCATCCCGGCATCTCGTCCCGGATGTAAGACTGGATGCTCTGCGCCAGTTCCTGAAACACTGTCGACGTGGTGCGGCCGCAGCCGGGGCAAGCAGCGACCAGCGGCACGAAGGTACGAAAGCCCATGGTTTGCAGCAGTTCCTGCGCCACCTGCACTTCCACCGTGCGGTCGCCGCCCGGCTCCGGCGTCAACGACACGCGGATCGTGTCGCCAATGCCTTCCTGCAGCAGAATGCCCATGGCAGCCGACGAGGCGACGATGCCCTTCGAGCCCATGCCGGCCTCGGTGAGGCCCAGATGCAGCGCGTAATCGCAGCGCTTGGCCAGCATGCGATAGACGGTGATCAGATCCTGCACCGCCGAGACCTTCGCCGACAGGATGATGCGATCCTTGGCCAGGCCAATCTCTTCCGCCCGCTCCGCCGACCAGATGGCCGAGCGCACCAGCGCTTCGCGCGTCACCGCGCGCGCATCCACCGGCCGCGTTGAGCGCGCATTGGCGTCCATCAGCCCGGTGAGCAATTCCTGATCGAGCGAGCCCCAGTTGGCGCCGATGCGCACCGACTTGCCGTGTTCGATCGCCTTCTCGACGATGGCGGAGAATTGCCGATCCTTCTTCTCGCGGAAGCCGACATTGCCCGGGTTGATGCGATATTTGTCGAGCGCTTCGGCGCACGCCGGATGATCGGCGAGCAGCTTATGGCCGATATAGTGAAAGTCGCCGACGATGGGGGCATAGATCCCCATCTTCAAAAGCCGCTCCTTGATATGGGGCACGGCGGCGGCGGCCTCGTCGCGATCGACCGTGATGCGCACCAATTCGGAGCCGGCGCGCGCCAGGGCAGCGACCTGCTGCACGGTGGCGTCCACATCGGCGGTGTCCGTATTGGTCATCGACTGGACGACGATCGGCGCATTGCCGCCAACTACCACCGATCCACGGCCGGTGCCAACGCGCACGCCCACGGTGCGGTGGCGCGGCGCCGGGCCGGCGGGCTCCGAACCCTCGAGGCTGGAAAGAATATCGTCAGCAGGCATGGCCAGTCCTTCGCAACGCGACCCTTGCGTAATCTGTCTAGGGCTTGCCGCCAGTTCAGGCTTTGGTCAAGTCACGCGACAGCGACTTAGGCCTTGGCGCAGCTCGCGCAGACGCCGCTGACCTCGATAACCTGCGACTTGCGGGTGAAATGCGCCCCTTTGGCGACGGCTTCAAGACAGCTGCCCAGCTCCGCCGAGGTCTCCTCGGACACCTTGCCGCAGACATCGCAAATCAGGAAGACCAGGGGATCGGTGGCTGCATGGCGGTGGCCACAGGCGACGAAGGTGTTGCGCGACGACAGCCGGTGCACCAGGCCGTTCTCGAGCAGGAAATCCAGGGCACGATAGACCGAAATCGGCGCCGGCCGCTTGCCGGTGGCGTCCGCCACCCGATCGATCATGTCATAGGCGCCCAGCGGCTTGGCGGCGCTACACAGCAGATCCAAAATGATTTTCCGGCCTGGCGTAAGCTTGACTGGATGCTCATGCAGGCTCACCCCATGCCCCTCGCAGTGGTCATGGTCGTGATGGACATCGGCGGTGTGTTGAGCTGTCATGTTCTTAACATAGGGAGATTCGATCACTTCTGCGAGACCCGCCCTAATGCGGTGACAATATTTGTGCGATGCAATATATCAAACTGGGGTCAAAGGAGACAATCAGATGTCGTTGAAGTCGCGCAATGCTCTCGTCACCGGATCAACCAGCGGCATCGGCCTCGCCTATGCCCGCGCACTCGCCGCGGAAGGGGCCAGCGTCTGCATCAACGGCTTTGGCGATGCCGATGCGATCGAAAAAGAACGCGCGGGCATCGAGAAGGATTTCGGCGTCAAGTGCATCTACAACGGCGCTGACATGACCAAGCCGGCCGAGATCGCCGCCATGGTCAAGGACGCCGAAAGCAAGCTCGGCTCCGTCGACATTCTCATCAGCAATGCGGGCGTTCAATTCGTTTCGCCGATCGAGGACTTCCCGGTCGAGAAATGGGATCAGATCATCGCCATCAATCTGTCCTCGGCGTTTCACGCCATTCGCGCCGCCGTGCCTGGCATGAAGGCGCGCAAATGGGGCCGCATCATCAACACCGCCTCGGCCCACTCGCTCGTCGCCTCGCCGTTCAAAGTCGCTTATGTCGCGGCCAAACACGGTATCGCCGGGATCACCAAGACCGTCGCCCTTGAAGTCGCGGCCTTCGGCATCACCGCCAATGCGATTTCGCCCGGCTATGTCTGGACGCCGCTGGTCGAGAAGCAAATTCCCGAGACGATGAAGGCCCGCAACATGACGCGCGAGCAAGTCATCAACGAGGTGTTGCTCGACGCGCAGCCGACAAAGCAATTCGTCACCGTCGAGCAAGTGGCGGCCTGCGCCGTTTATCTCTGTTCCGACGCAGCCTCGCAGATCACGGGCGCCAACATTTCCATGGACGGGGGCTGGACAGCGGCCTGACGGGCAAAGCCCCATGGCCAGCAAAAGCCACGGCGCCAACGCGCCCAAAACCCCGCCCGAGAGCTCACCCGAGAGTTCGTCCCAAGACGCGCCGAAAGACGCTTCCAAGACGAACACGCCCAAGACCGTCAGCCTTGCCTTGCAGGGCGGCGGCTCCCACGGCGCCTTCACCTGGGGGGTTCTCGACGCCATCCTCGAAGACGGACGCCTCGAAATCGAGGCGATCACTGGCACCAGCGCCGGCGCGATGAACGCCGTGGCACTGGCTCACGGCTATCTCGAAGGCGGCCGCGACGGGGCGCGCGCCACCTTGGAGAAATTCTGGAATGCCGTCTGCGACGAGAGCGGCCTCAATCTCGCCCAACGCCAAATCTTCGACCAGCTTTTCGCCTCCTGGTCGTTCGATTCCTCGCCCGTGCAAGCGTGGATGAACTTTCTGACGAGCTTTTCAAGCCCGTATCAGCTCAATCCGCTGAACATCAATCCACTGCGCGATCACCTCACCTCGATCGTCGATTTCGAGAAGTTGCGCGCCTCCAACAGCATCAAGCTCTTTATCGGCGCGACCAATGTACATACCGGCCGCATCGCCATTTTCGACAAGAAGATCCTGACGCCGGAGCATCTGCTCGCCTCAGCCTGCCTGCCGACCGTCTTCCAGGCGGTCGAAATCGATGGCGTGCCCTATTGGGACGGCGGCTATATGGGCAATCCCGCCCTGTTCCCGCTGTTCTACAACACCCAGTCCGCCGACATCATCATCGTCCAGATCAATCCGATCGAGCGCATGGTGACGCCAAAAACATCGCGCGATATCCAGAACCGGCTCAACGAAATCACCTTCAACAGCGCGTTGATGGGCGAATTGCGCGCCGTCTCTTTCGTCAACCGCCTGTTTGACGAGGGCGTGCTCGGGCCGCCACGCTACAAGCGCCCCTTCATCCACCGCATCGACGGCGCCGACGAAACAGCGATCTTCTCGGCCGCCTCGAAGATGGATGCGCGCTGGAGCTTCCTCGTCCAGTTGCGCGACATCGGTCGCAAAGTGGCGCGCACGTGGCTTGAAGAGAACTACGACAAGATTGGCCAGCAAGGCACGCTCGACCTGCGCTTGGCTTATCAATAACGCCCGCATCACCCAAACGCCCGTTGACATCATGTGCGCCGGCATACGGCGCACATGGCCGCGCCATGATCCCATCACCATCCTATTTGGTGCCGGAGAGCGTCATGGTGCGCCTGTTGAAATACCTCGTCTTCGCCATTGGCGGGGCCTTTATCGGCACCTGTCTCGGCACCATGGTCGGCATCGCCTATATGGAATTCGCCCAGCACGGCTGCACAGGCGCCGCTTGCGCCGACCTCATCGCCCGCGCCTTTATCCCCGGTGGCGCCATGGCTGGCGGCATGATCGGCCTGATCGTGGCGCGGCCAAACGAACGTCTCACGCGCTTCTGATCCATCCCGCCACGAACGCCACGTGCGTCAGCATACATCGCTCCGGCCGTGTTCATGATGTGATGCACCATGATCCCTGGAATATCTTGGATCTCTCGATACGGGAGGACGTCATGTTGCACTTGCTGAAATGCTTATTGTTCGTCCTGTGTGGCGCCTTCGCCGGCGCTTTCCTCGGCGCCATCGGTGGTGGCATGGCGGCCTTGATCGCCACGCGGCACGCCCATGCCTCAATCGCAACTCGGCCCGATTCTCATCGGGCCTAGTTTCTATTTTGACGCATTTTCTTGGCGCGAACCGAAATGCTTCACGGCAATCGCACTTCGCGCGAAAATGCTCTAGGCCGGGTCGGCATTACCTTCGCTTTTGAAACGCCAAACGCTACTGCGTTTGACCTCCGCATCCTCCAACGCCCGTGTCACCGGAACCTGATATTCCGCCACGGCGACCAGCCGCTCCCGCGCCAGATAGCTACGGCCGGGATCGCCGATCAACACGGTGCAACCGCGCCGATGCAAGCCCGCCAGCCAATCGGTGATCCTTTCAGCCATATCGCGCTCGTAGGAAACATCGCCCGCCAGCACCACGTCCCAGCCTTCATCACGACCGATCATATCTCCGGCAGCGACGGCAATCTCCACATCATTGGCCTGCGCATTGAGCGCGATCGCGGCCAAGGCGAAATCGTCGATCTCGTTGGCGGTCACGTGTCGCGCGCCAGCCATCGCCGCGGCGATGGCGACAAGGCCGGAGCCAGACGCCAGATCGAACACACGCTGGCCGGCGACAATCTCGCGATGGTCGAGAATATAGCGCGCCAGCGCCTGGCCGCCGGCCCAGGCGAAAGCCCAGAACGGCGGTGGCAGGCCGATCGCCTCAAGATCTTCCTCGGTCTTTTCCCAAAGTTCCAATGCCTCATGCGCCAGATGCAATTTGATCTCAGGCGCATAGGGCACCGGCATCAAGGCCGTGTTGGCGCGGATGAAAGCTGTTCGAGCAACCGGATCATGATTCATGATTCTTGGGTCATGCGACCACAAGCGTGCGCATCCAGCCCAACCCCTCGGTGGTGGTGGCGCGCGGCAGATACTCCGCTGCAACGAAACCTGGCCAGCCACGCTCCGCGATGTCAGCGAAGATCGCGCCATAGGCGATCTCGCCCGTATCGGGTTCCTGCCGCTTCGGCACCGAGGCAAATTGAAAATGACCGATGATCGGCCAATAGGCTTCCATGCGCCGCAGCAGGTCGCCTTCGGAAATCTGGATGTGATAGAAGTCGAACATCAACTTCACATTATCGCGGCGCAGCTCCGCCAGCAGCACCGCCACATCGTCGGAACGCGAGACGAAATAGTCCGGCCGGTCGTAACGATTGATCGGCTCGATCAGCAGCGTGATGCCGGCGCTGCGCGCCGCATCGCTGGCCTTCGCCATGTTTTCGAGAAAAGCCTGGCGTGCCGCTTCACGCGCCGGCGGCAATACGACACCGGACATGCAATGGATGGTGCGGACACCCACCTTGGAGCCGAAACTCAGCGCCTGATCGATGGCGGCGGCAAACTCGTCCTGGCGGCCCGCCTGCGCCGCGAGACCGACTTCGCCCGGTTGGCCGAAAATCGTATTGATGCCGTTCATGACAACGCCGGCCGCATCGAGCCGTATCTTCACTTCGCGCGGATCGAACTCATAGGGATAATGGCATTCCACCGCGACAAAGCCAGCCCGCGCCGCTGCATCGATCCGGTCGAGGAACGGCAGTTCCGTGAACATCATCGAAATGTTGGCGGATAGGCGAAGGGCGGCAGGCATGATCATCTCCAAAAGGCACGTGGCGACCCACAGACACCAGCGGCGCGGAGATTAGCCTTTACACCAGAGCCAGTCCGTCAGCCATGCAAATACCTGCGATGGCTACGCGTCGGTTTGCATGAAACGCTCAAGTTGCGACTTGAGATCAACGATGCGCTTGCGCAACAAAGCATTTTCGCTTTCGAGCTCGCGCACGCGCTCGCTGTCATCCATCATCAACGTCGCGCGCGACGGCTCCTGGGCGAATTCGACACCAACTTCCCCGGCACGCCGCCAGATGATGGTGGCGCGATAGGAGCGGCCCTTCGCCGGCACGCTCAACTCAAACTCCTGAGGTATCGACATGGTTTCACCGACCAGGAGCTTGGCGCCCCGAGGCGACACGTTCCGGATGCTGCAGTCGATGGTGGTCGAGCGATTGTTGAATACGATCTGCGCGCCGAGCATGGAGCGGACGCGCGCAACCTGCCGTTGTTCTGTCATCGAAGTCCTCGTTTCGCTCACGGGCGCTTTGTCCCGCAGGATAGAGGCAAAATTTGAACGAAGCTTTGCGCCGATCGTGAACCGTCCGTCATAATTAAGAAAAGGTTTACGCGGGGCGAATCCCCCATCGATTCAAGCCATAGGCGTCAGGCCGGCGTGTGCTCGAGCATGATCAGCCGGTCCAGCATGCGCCGCGCCAGGATCGGGCCATTGTCGGTTTTAATGTCGATGCGCACCGCATTCGGCATCTGGTTCATGCGGTGCTGCTGCGCTTCGAGGATGACGAAATCTTCGCGGAACACATCCAGCATCCCCGCGCTGAAGAATGCCTCCACCTCCGGATCGTTCAGGCCAAAGGCGCGGGCGAAGGCGAAAAAGTAATGCTGCGACGTACTCGTCTCCGGCGTCGGCAGGCTGAGGGCGACGAGCTCCACTTTGTGCTGGCTCAGCGACAGATCCTTGCCCGGGCCACCCAGCCCTGCATCGACACAGCCGGCGAAATTGACGCAGAAATTCGGCGGATGAAACTCGACGGCGGCCCAGCGATCGCAAGGACCGGTGAAATGGCCGGCTTTCTGATAGGCGGGCGGTGGCGGCCGATTATAAATCCAGCGTTCCACCCGCACCACTTCGTCGTCCTTCTGTGTCGTCAGCGGCTCGATCTCGGTCAGGGATTCCGTGCCGATCGACGAAGCATGCACATAGGTCAGATGCGTGGCATCGAGCACATTGTCGGCGATCAGCCGATAATCGGCGTTCAGATGCACCATGTCCGGCCGCGTGGTGACCCAATCGGCATGTTCGCACCACCACAGATCCGGCAGTTTCGCCGGATCGGCCAAAGCCGGATCGCCCATCCAGATCCACACGCAGCCATAGCGCTCGGCCAGCGGATAGGATTTCACCCGCGCCCGTTCGGGAATATTCGGCTGGCCGGGGATTTCGATACAGGCGCCCGACCCGTCATATTTGAGGCCGTGATAACCGCAGCGCAGATCGTCGCCGATGACGGCGCCAAGCGACAACGGCAGGGAGCGGTGACAGCAACGATCCTCAATGGCACAGGGCAAGCCATCCTGTCGCCGCCACAGCACCACCGGCTCGTCGAGAAACGTGCGCGCCAACAGGCCACGCGTCACCTCGCGGCTCCAAGCCGCCACATACCAGGCATTGCGCAGATACATCGCCGCCTCTTTCCCAATGAGCGTCTGCGCGCTGTTGCGGGAAATCTGTCACAGCACGCATCGCCATTCAATCAGTCACAGCAGCCACACCCAACTTGATTCTCCCGACGCCAGAGGCGACAAAGCACTGGGACGCCTGCGGGAAACCACGCAGGCTGCGGAAACGGACAGGACACGGTCGACAAGCATGGCTGCTGAGGCAGGCGCGAGCGCCGCGGGACGATGGCGCGGCTTCGGCACAGACGCCTTGCCGACAGTGCTGCTGGCGCTACCGCTGTTCTGGCTGGTGGTTGTGCCGCTCGTCATCCTGCTCGTCTGCGCCTTCAGGCCCACGGGCTTCCTGCTCGACCCTGGCTTCACCACCGACCATATCGTCACCGCCTGGAGCGATCCGGACCTCTGGCGCCTGTTCGCCCGCACCCTGCACTTCGCCATAGGCTCCAGCGTTTTCGCTTTGGTCATCGGCACCGGCCTCGCCTGGCTGGTCGAACGCACCGACATCCGTGGCGCCGGCTTCGTTCGCGCCCTGATGATCCTGCCCATGGCGATGCCGCCCTTCATCATGGCCATTTCCTGGACGATCCTGCTCAGCCCACGCACCGGCATCGTCAATCTGGCGCTGGTGCAGATCTTCGGCTTCACGGCTCCGCCCTTCGACATTTACACCATGAGCGGGCTAATCTTCGTCGAGGGTCTGTCGCTCGCGCCCTCGGCCTTCCTGATCATGGTGCCGGCCTTCCGCAAGATCGATGCGGCGCTGGAAGAGGCGGCGTTGATGTCGGGCGCCGGGTCCCTGCAGATGCTGCGCCGCGTCGTGCTGCCGCTCCTGCTGCCAGCGCTGGCTGGCGCCGCCATCTATCTCCTCATCGTCAGCCTGGTCGTGTTCGACATTCCCGGCGCCATCGGCCATCCGGTCGGCATCGTTCTAGTCTCGACCCATGTCTACGATCTGCTGCATCACGCGCCGACCGGCCTGCCCGAGTATGGCCAGGTCAGCGCCATCGCCATCATCATTGCTGCCGCGCTCGTAGCTTTGTGCCTGCTCTACCAACGCTTGATGCGCGCCGCCGGCCGCTTCGTCACCGTCACCGGCAAGACCTCGCGCCACCGCGTCATCCCACTTGGCCGCGGCCGCATCGTCGCTGAAATCGGCATCGCCCTATTCGTTGCAATCGCCATCGTCGCGCCGATCCTGGCGATCATCTGGGCCAGCCTGCTGCCCTATCAGATGGCCTTTTCGCTCGACGCGCTGAAGCAGATCACGCTGGCCAATCACATCGCCTTCCTGAGCGATCCGGTGATCGGCCGGACGCTGGGGAACTCGCTGGTGATCGCGCTCGTCGCCAGTTGCGCCGTGACACTTCTGTGTCTGCTTGTCGGCTGGGTCGTGGTGCGCACCAAGGCGCCCGGACGCCAGATCATCGACATCCTCGCCTTCATGCCGCTGGCCTTTCCCGGCGTCTTGATCGCCACGGCGCTGATCTATGTCTATCTGTCGGTGCCGCTGCTGCGCATCTATGGCACGATCTGGATCATCGCCATCGCCCACACCACCGTCTTTCTCAGCTACGGCTCGCGTGCCCTCAATGCCGCCATGTATCAATTGCATACCGACCTTGAAGAAGCTGCACGAATGGCGGGCGCGGCCTGGTTCACAACCCTGCGGCGTGTCGTTGCGCCTTTGCTTCTGCCGGCGCTCGCGGCGGTGTGGATCTGGGTTTTTGCCCATTCCTTGCGTGAGTTAGGCTCCGCCCTGCTGCTTCAGGGCCGCGACAACGCCACTTTGCCAACCTTGCTGTTTGCCTATTGGACGCAAGGCCAGCCGGCGAAAACGGCGGCCGTCGCGGTCTGGTTCGTTTTTGGGCTCGTCGTACTGCTGGCGGTCGCCCATCTCCTGCAAGCCATCGCCGCTCGCCGCACTTCCACCTGAGCGCACACCAATATAGACTTCATGCCAACGTCCTTGAGGCAGAATATCAAGGCAAGCGTCGAGGCAAGATATCTAGGGAGGAACACGATGGTGCGTATTCCAAACACCAATGCCGACATCATGAAGTCGAAGACCCGGCGTGGCCTGCCCTATCCGGTCGACTATGGCACCGCCACGACCGCCGAATACATCCAGGCGCTCGACAATTTTCACCAGGTGTTCGGCATTCGCGCCGGCGACCATGTGGTGATGCTCACCGATCCGCTGCTCGACCCGCGCGTCCTCCAGACCGTGCAGGGCCTGTGCAAGGCGCGCGGCGCCAGCTTCATTTCCTATATGGGTGAATCGACCCGCTATGTCGTCGTGCCCGACGAGGCGAAAGCGCTTTTGGAACGGGCCACCTTCGTCGTCTCGACCTGGTTTGCCTCGGTGTTCGATCCGTTCTGCCAGAACCTGCGCCGCAAGAAGGGCCAGCGCTGGGTCAAGATCACCTTCTTCCGCAATATCGATCTGTGGCACACGCCACAGGCGCGCTTCCCCATCGAGATCGTCGGCGAACTGGTGCGCGGCACGTCCCGGCTCTATCCCGAACACGGCCCCTTCGACATGCGCATCACCGATCAGCGCGGCACCGATTTCCGCGTGCCGTTCAGCGCCGACATGCGCGAGCGCATGAAGAAGGACAATCGTTGGCGTGGGCACAACTACGCCAATGAGGACGGCTGCTATGTCCACTACATGCCCACCCATGGCCCCAATCTTTATGACCCCTTCATGTTCGGCAACGATCCCGAGCACAAGGTCGGCATCAATGGCGTCATCTATGCGCAATGGGGCGTCGGCTTCGACAAGCCGTTCGACGACCCGCCCGGCGTCGAATTCAAGGACGATCGCGTCGTCGCCGTCCATGGCGACAGCGAGGAAGCCGCCGTGCTGCGCGAATTCCTCATCGGCGGCACGCTTGAGGAACTGGGCTGCGGCCACAATCCCAAGGCGCCGCGTTTCGACATCTATCCGGCCGGACCGAATTCGCCCGGCGCGCTGCACTTCGGCATCAACGGCCTGAAGGAAAGCGAATATCTGCGCCGCATGATGCCCAATTGGGAAGAGCCGCACGTGCATATGGATCTCGTCACCTTCGACGCGACAGTCACCGCCGGCAATCGCACCCTGATCGAAGATGGCTTCCTGCAATCGCTGCGCGACCCGAAAGTCATCGCATGCGCGCAGCGTTACGGCGACCCGCTCGAACTGCTCGAACAGTTCCCGGTCTAACCAAATTAGCGGGCGGCTCCGGATCGGAGGGATCTCGGGCCGCTCTCTCCAGAGGGACAGATCAACAATAAAGGGAGGGGGAACATGTCATATCCGTCGATGTCACGGCGCGGCTTCGTCGCGGCGGCAGGAACAACATTGGCAAGCGCAACATTGGCGACAACGCCGCTCAACAGCGCCCGCGCCCAGGGCGCCGCGCCCAAGGCGCTGGCTGATCTCGCCACCATCGCCGCCAAAAAGCCGCCGGTCGTCTGGTCGGAAAGCTCCGACACAGCCGCCATCGCCAAGGTGATCGCCGCCTTCAACAAGACCTGGCCCGACATCAAGGTCGAGTTCATCCGCGACACCGGCGGCGGCACTTTGGCCGCCAAAGTGGTGCAAGAATCCCAGGCCGGCGGCACACCAGCCGGCGTTCTCACCGGCGATCAATCGCAATTCGCCGTGCTCGACCAGCGCGGCCTGCTCGTGCGCCCGGACTGGGCGGCCCTTGGCGTGGCGCAGGCCTCCGTGGTCTCGCCCTTCATGGTGCCAACCACCTCGGCCATCGGCGTCATCGTCTGGAACAAGCAAAAGGTTTCCGAGGCCGACCGGCCCAAAAGCCTCAGCGATCTCACCAACCCACGCTGGACCGGCAAGGCGGGAGCTTGGCTGCGCACCCCGGTCTACGTCAGCATGGCCCATCTGATGGGCGAAGCAGACGTGCGCGCCCACCTGCAGAAATTCGTCTCCATGCAGCCGAAACTCTACGATTCCACCTATCGGCTAGCGCAGGAAATCGGCACTGGTGAGATCGAAGTCGGCTATGGGCTCACCCACTCAACCTTGCCGGTGATGGCGGCCGGCGCGCCGGTCGAGTTCGCCTTCACCGATCCGGTCGCCATCAGCACGCTCTACACGTGCTGCGTGTCAAAAAGCGCCAATCCGGAAGGTGCGCAAGTGCTGGCTACTTGGCTCGCCGGCCGCGATGGCGCCGATGCCTATGAAGCCGCCACCGGCCGTGGCAATCCCAGGGTCGAAGGCTCCAACGCGGCCAAGCTGGTGGCAGGGCGCAAGCTCTCCGAATATCCACTGACGGACTATCCCACTTTCCTGCGTCTACTCGCCGATTATAACAAGATCATGAGCACGCGCGGCGCGCGCTGAGCTTGCCGATCTTTTAAGCGGCCGGCGGCCATCCCGCCGGCCCACTTGCCCAATTGCTGCCCATCCTCAGCAAGCGATTATCTTGGCAAGCGTATCATCGGATGGCGTGTCCTGGCGGCCATGATTGGCTGCATTGACAGGACACCGCAGCTCTTTGCTACAAATTGACGTCAAGAATAGCGTGCCTGAGAACAAGCTCGTGAGAACGCGGCACGCCAATAGCATGTCATAGGTACCAAGCGGGGTTGGGGGATCTCGCACCTAAGACGATTGAACAGGATTCCAACCAGTCAGGTGTTCGATGAAACGGGTGGCGATTGTCGGCGGTGGACCAGGGGGCTTGTTCACCGCCCAGATTCTTGCAGATAAATGTGGCGACCTTTGCCAGGCGACCATTTTCGAGGCATCCGACCGGTTGGGCGGCAAGCTGGTGACCCGCACGTTCAAGAGCGCGCCCATGGTGCTTTATGAAGCGGGCGTCGCCGAGCTTTATGACTATTCGCAATTCGGTTCCGATCCGGTGCGCGAACTGGCCGAACGTCTCGGCCTGCTCACCGTGCCGATGAGCGGCGACACCGTCATCCTCGGCGACAAGATCCTCAACACCGATGGCGACATCCGTCGCAAGCTCGGCCCTGAGACACTCACCGCGATCGACGACTTCCACGATATGTGTGAGCGCGAGATCAGTGCCGAAAATTATTACGAAAGCTATTGGCGCGACGACAACAAGCATCCCTGGTCGACAAAGACCTTCGGCGACATCCTCGATACGATCCCCGACGAGACCGCCCGCCGCTATATCGCCACGGCCGTTCACACCGATGTCGCCGTATCGCCGCATCTCACCAATGCGATGAACGGCGCCAAGAACGTGCTGATGGACCACGATGAATATCTGCGGCTCTATTCGATCGTCGGCGGCAACGAGAGGCTGGTGCAACGGCTGGCCGAAACCACGGCGGCGGAAGTCGTCAAGAACGCGCCGGTGTCGAGGGTCGCCAAGGAGGGCGAACGCTACCGCCTATGGTATCGGCACAGCGGCAAGACCACGCATCGCGATTTCGACTATGTGGTCTTTGCTTTGCCCAATTACTGGCTGCAGAATATCGACTTCGATGGCCGCAAGCTGCGCACGGCGCTCGACGCCCATCTCGCCCACTATGATCATCCAGCGCACTATCTGCGCGTCAGCTGCCTGTTCAAGGAACCGTTCTGGCGTTCCAAGGTCAAAGGCTCCTATTTCATGCAGGACGTCTTCGGCGGCGCCTGCCTCTATGACGAAGCTTCGCGCCATCCCGGCAAGAAATATGGCTCGCTCGGCTGGCTGATCGCCGGCACCGCCGCCCTGGCCATGACCAACCTCAGCGATCAGCAGATCATCGACCGGGTGATCGACTCGCTGCCGAAACCGCTCGCCGAGGGTCGCGACCTGTTGCTCGAAGGCTATGTGCAGCGCTGGGTCGGCACGGTCAACGCCCTGCCCGGCGGCAATCCGGCCCATGATCTCCTGCAGCGCCACCGCCCCGAGCCGTCGGAACATCCCGGCCTCCTGACGGTCGGCGACTATATTTTCGACTCCACCGTCAACGCCACCTATGACTCCGCCGATTTCGCCACCGACCTCATCATGACGGAATTGCGCGATCAAAAATACAGGCCCGACGGCAACGAGCTGGCGCCGTCGGCGGCCAATGCGCACGCGCTTGGCGCCGACTATCACGACGCCTATGCCCACGACAAAACCTACGAAGAATCCTACGCTGAATATTTCGACGAGAACTACAATGCCGATCTGATCAAGGTGATCTGGGGCGACAAAGCACCCTACAAGCTGCTCGACGTCGGCAGCGCCACCGGCATCACCATCGAACTGTTCGACCGCATCGGCATCGAATGCTGGGGCATCGAGAATTCCGCCCATATTCATGCGCGGACCTTGGAAAAATGGAAGCACCGCAACTTCCTCGGCGATGTCCGCAACCTGCCCTTCGAAAACAATGCCTTCGACTATGTTTATGACACGTGCCTGTGCTACCTGCCCGACGAAGACCTCGACCAAGCCATCAGCGAACTGTTCCGGGTGGTGCGCAAGGGCGTGTTTTTCGGCGGCATTACCTCCGACATGACCAAGGAAGTGATCGAATACCACGAGCTTTTCGACGGCGTGCAGTCGCTGATGACCGCCTGGCAATGGTCGGAACGGTTCATGAAGAACGGTTTCCGCATGGCCATCAACGACCCAAAGGTGCTAAAAAAGGTCTGGCGCATCGAATGCCAGTCGAACGAAGGTGACTACCCGTGGTACCCGGACGCCAAGACCATGCGCATGTGCTTCTACAGCAAGCCAACTGGCAAGTGAGGCCCGCGCCGGCTGCGCCTGCGCGGGAGCCAGGTCCATGACTGACATGAAACCTTCGTCCGAAGATATCTCCCACTATCTTGAGGACGAGGAGCCTGACGCGGAGATCAACGCCCGCGATTTCAGCTTCATGTTCCGCTTCCTGCGTCCCTATCTCGTGCCCTATCGGCGCCAGCTCGGCATCGTGCTGGCGCTTTTGGCATTGCAGACGGTCTTCAACGCGTCCTTCCCGTTGGCCACCCAATATCTCATCGACCGGGGCCTGATCGAACGCGACTGGAACGCCCTGGTCTTCGTCCTGATCTTTCTCAGCATCGCGGCGATCGTCGTCTCGGTCATCTCCATCGGCAATGACTATCTCTATTCGCGCATCTTCTCGAATGTGGTGAAGGATCTGCGCATCGCCCTGTTCGAGCAGATCCAGCGCCTGCCCATGCCATTCTTTCAGCGCACGCCTTCGGGGAACATCTTGTCGCGCTTTTCCGGCGATATCGTCGCCAGCGAAACCATGCTGGTGCAGATGATCCCCTGGCTGGCGCTGCCGCTGTTGGAGGTGATCTACTCGACCATCCTGATGTTCTACTTCAATGTCTGGCTCGGGCTGATCGGCCTGCTGATTTTTCCAGTCATCCTCGCTGGCCCCAGTCTATTCTCGCGCAAAGCCTTCGCCCTGTCTTACGACAAGCGGACGCAGGAAGCCGATATTCTGTCCGCCGCGCAGGAAAACGTGCAGGCGCAGCCCGTGATCAAGGCCTTCGCGTTGCACGGCCGCTCGAGCGCGCATTTTCGCGGCCTCAATCTCAACTGGATGGCCAATGCTTTCCGGGTGTATTTTTTCTCCGCGCTCGCTGAGAGCACCGCCTATATGGGCGTCTATGTCATCCACATCATCATCATCGTGCTCGGCGCCTATTGGGCCTACACGGAGGAGATTACGATCGGCACCCTGGTCGCCTTCGAATCCATGTTCGTCTCTATGGGCTATGCGCTGACCAACCTGACCCAATTCGTGCCGACCTTGGCGCAGGCCACTGGCTCGATGCAGCATCTCAGCGAGATCTTCGAAGAAAAGCCGAGCCTCACCGATGCCGAAACCGCGACGATCCTGACGCCGATGCGCGATCGCGTCGCCTTCGAACATGTCACCTTCGCCTATCCCGGCGGCGCAACCGTGCTGGCAAACGCCAGCTTCGATGTGCTGCGCAATAGCTATGTGGCGATCATCGGCCGCTCCGGCTCGGGCAAGAGTACGATCCTCAATCTGTTGATGCGCTTCTACGATCCGACGGAAGGCCGCGTCGCTATCGACGGCCAGGACATCCGCGCCGTCACGCAGGATTCTCTGCGCGCCCAGATCGGCATCGTCTTCCAGGACAGTTTTTTGTTCAACGCCTCGATCAGCGACAATATCCGCATGGGCAAGGCCGATGCGACCGACCAGGAAGTCGAAAATGCTCTGCGCGCCGCCGAGGTTTGGGAGGCGGTGACGGGCTTGCCGGAGGGAGTCGAGACGGTGGTGGGCGAACGCGGCGGCCGCTTGTCCGGCGGCCAGCGTCAGCGCATCGCCATCGCCCGCGCCCTGGTGCGCAATCCCGCCATCCTCGTGCTCGACGAGGCGACCAGCGCGCTCGACGCCATCGCCGAGGCGGCGGTCAATGTCACCTTGCAGCGGATTGCCCGCGAACGCACCGTCATCAATGTCACCCACCGCCTGAGCAATGTGACCGGCGCCGACAAGATCATCGTCCTGGAGAACGGCCGGATCGCCGAAGCCGGCTCCCACTCCGAACTGATCGCCCGCAACGGCCGTTATGCCCATCTGTGGCGCACCCAGCAGCAGGGCAGCGACAGCCCTGAGGCCTCGCTTTCGGACGGTTAAAGTCGCCAGCCCGTCAGGAACGTGACAATATAAGACCGTCTCGAACGCCCAGGGGGGCGCGCCATGGACCTCAATCTGACGCCATTCGTATGGGTGCACACGATCATCAGCCTGGTGGCGATCATCGCCGGCTTTCCCGTCATTCGTGACCTGTTGCAGTCGCGCGCCGACGATCCCTGGACCACGACCTTCCTCGTCACCGCGCTGGCCACTAACATCACCGGCTTCTTTCTGCCGGCAACGCAATTCCTGCCGTCGCACGCGGTCGGCATCCTGTCGACCATCCTGCTGATATTGGCCGTTCTGGCGCGTTACACATTCCACTATGCCGGCGCCTGGCGCTGGATCTATGCGGCAGGCGTGACGCTCGGTCAGTATTTTCTGCTGTTCGTGCTCGTCGCTCAGGCTTTCCTGAAGGTGCATGCGCTGCAGGCGCTGGCGCCGACCCAATCGGAACCGCCCTTCGCCATTGCCCAGGGCGTTCTGCTGATCATCTTCCTGATCCTGCTGGTTCAGGCGATCCGGCACTTTCGCCCGCTCCGATAAGAGGACCGTCTGTAACCATAGTGCGAAAAGCTGGCGCGAAATCGCCGCTGCGCGCATTTGCGCGCAAAAATGCCATTGCATCGTCTTGATCCGCCACCATATTAAATACGGTGGTCGGCGCTGGCGCGGGCCGCCTCCCCATACCCATATCGATCCCATCGGAGGTTGCCCCTGACGCACGATACGCCGCTTATTGCCACGATCGTTGCCGGCTTAGGGCTTGCCTTCATCTTCGGCCTGCTCGCCCAGCGCTTCAAATTACCCCCCATTGCCGGCTATCTTTTAGCCGGCGTCGTTATTGGTCCCTTCACGCCTGGTTATGTCGCCAATCAACAATTAGCGACCGAGCTTGCCGAACTCGGCGTCATCTTGCTGATGTTCGGCGTCGGCCTGCATTTTTCCTTGAAAGATTTGCTGTCGGTACGCGCCATCGCTTTGCCCGGCGCCATCGGCCAGATTCTCGCGGCCACGCTGATCGGCATGGGCCTCGCTTATACGCTCGGCTGGTCTGTCGGCGCCGGTCTCGTGTTCGGCCTCGCCCTCTCGGTTGCTAGCACCGTAGTTCTACTTAAAGCGCTGCAAGATCGCCGACTGATCGAGACCGAGCGCGGCCGCATCGCCGTTGGCTGGCTCATCGTCGAAGACCTGGTGATGGTCCTCACCTTGGTGCTGCTGCCGCCCCTCGCCGGTCTTCTCGGCGGCCATCCGGCCGCCAGTGCGAATGAAGCGGGCCTCGCCGCCTGGCTCGGCGTCACCACTTTGGGTGGCAAGCTCGCCTTAACCGGCGTCAAGGTCGCGGCTTTCGTCGCCCTGATGCTGATCGTCGGGCGCAAGGTCATTCCCTGGATTCTGCATTACGTCGCGCATACCGGCTCGCGTGAACTGTTCCGCCTGTCGGTGCTCGCCATCGCGCTTGGCGTCGCCTTCGGCTCGGCCGAACTGTTTGGCGTGTCTTTCGCGCTCGGCGCCTTCTTCGCCGGCATGGTGCTGGCGGAATCGCAGTTGAGCACCCAGGCGGCCCGTGAAACTCTGCCGCTGCGTGATGCCTTCGCCGTTCTGTTCTTCGTCTCGGTCGGCATGCTGTTCAACCCGCAGGTGCTGCTCGACCAGCCCTTAGCGGTGATCGGCACATTCCTGACCATCGTCGTCGGCAAGTCGGTCGCCGCCTATCTGATCGTGCGCGCCTTCGGCTATTCGAAGAACGTCGCCTTGACGATTTCCGCCAGCCTGGCGCAGATCGGCGAATTCTCCTTCATCCTTATTGTGCTCGGGGCACAGCTCGCCATCGTGCCCGGCATCGCTCGGGATCTCGTCGTTGCCGGCGCGCTGATGTCGATCTTCGTCAATCCGCTCTTGTTCATGTGGCTCGATCGCTACACCCAGAACGAGGACAAGCTGGCAAAGCCGGAAGCGCAGCCGGCGCCCGTCGCGCAACCACCAGCGCCGAAAGTGCCCGAGGAAAAGCCGACGGAGTTGACAGGCCACGCCATTCTCGTGGGCCATGGCCGTGTCGGCCGCCGCATCTCCAGCGCCCTGCGCGAAAAAGGCGTGCCCTTCCTGGTGATCGAAGAAGAGCCGTCACAGGTGGCGGAGCTGACGAAAGCCGGCATCGAAACCTTCGTCGGGCCGGCTGGCGAAAAACCGTTGCTTGAGCGTATCAACCTGCCCGGCGCCCGCTGGCTGCTCTCGGCCATTCCCGATCCGTTCGAGGCTGGTCACCTGATCGAGCACGCCCGCACCGTTAATCCAGCGATCCGCGTCATCGCCCGCGCTCATTCCCAGGAAGCGGTCGATCACCTGCGCGGATTGGGCGCTCACAAGATCATCGTCGGCGAGGATGAGATCGCCAACGGCATGATCGCCGACGTGCTGCTGCCGGCGCCAGCGGCGCCCCCGACGGCCGCATAGAGCTTTCGTTTAACGCATTTTCTTCACGCGAACCGGCATCCACTTCGCTTGAAAATGCTCTGGATTACAGGCGGCGTTTCCGCCGCCTGTTTCCGTTAGACCGGCACGGTCAGCGCGTCATATTCGAACAGCCAGCGATAGCGCTGATCGATTTTCTCGCTGGTCCATTCGCGATCGACATAAGCGGCCGCACCTTCCGCATTGCCCAGTTCCGGATTGTGGAAGCGCTTGGCCGCTTCCGTCGAGCGATGCACGATCGTCGATGTGCGCGCTACCCGCGCCACCTCGAACCGCTTCAGCGCCGCGACCGGATCCGCATCAGCCTCGATGCAGCGCGCCAGCACCATGCCGTCTTCGATCGCCATATTGGCGCCCTGCGCCAGCATCGGCAGAGTCGGATGGCTGGCATCGCCGAGCAGGGTAACGCGGCCGACGGCCCATTGCTGCAACGGCTCGCGGCCAAGTAACGCCCATTTGTAGGGCACTTCCAGATTGCGCACCATCGCCTGAATGTCGTCATGCCAGCCGACGAAATCGGCGGCGCACTCTTCGATCGTGCCGCGCTCCGTCCACGAGTCCACCGCCCAGTTGTCGCGCTCGATGGCAGCGACGAAATTGAGGATCGAGCCGCCGCGCACCGGATAGGTGATGACATGGCCGCCGGGACCAACCCAATTGCTGCCAACGAGCCGACGCAGATGCACGGGCAACCGTTCCATCGGCACCAGACCGCGCCAGGCGGCAACGCCCATGAACTGCGCCGGCAGATCGCCAAACAACAGCTGGCGCACGCGCGAATGCACGCCATCGGCGCCAACCAGCACATCGGCCGTTGCGCGCGCGCCATTCTCAAAGCCGATACGCACGCCCGATCCATCCTGCTCAAGGTCGGTGAGCTTGTGACCGAGCTTGATCGCGCCAGGACGCGCCGCCTCCACCGCATTGATCAGCAGCGTGTGCAGATCGCCCCGGTGCACCATCCAATAGGGCGCGCCGAATTCCTTCACCGCAGCATCACCGAGATCGAGCAGCTTCCAGGTCTGGCCGGTGCTGTAGAGACGCACCTCCTTGCCTTCGGGCACGCAGGCGATCTTTTCCGCTGCCTGGCGCAGGCCGAGCGCGATCAGAATGCGCGTGCCATTGGCGCTGATCTGCAAGCCCGCGCCAAGCTCGCGCAATTCCGGCGCCTGCTCATAGACCGTGACGTCATAGCCCTTGCGGATGAGGGCGAGCGCCGCGATGAGGCCGCCGATGCCGGCGCCGGCCACGGCGATGTTGAGTTGCTTCGACATATTCAATCCATTCATCAATTCAGGCAGTCAGACCGTGGGCCGACGTTCGAGCAATTGCTTGCGCAGACTCCAGTCGATCACCGTTTCGAGACAGCGCGCGAGCAGTTCCGGTTGGCCGAGGTAATAATGCGTCGCATGTCGGATCTGGATGAATTCCTTGTCCTTCGTCGCCAGCGCCTCACGGATCGCCGGATTGTGGGTGGCCGGCACCGCGTCGTCGGCGTTGTTTTCGATCTGCAGCACCGGCACGCCGGTGATTTTGGCCGCGTTCATTGGGCCTTTGGCATTTGACAGATCATAGGACCATTGCGACAGCCAGGAACGCAGGGTCGAGAAGCGCGCCAGCCCGGCTGGCCCGGCATTGACGATGCGCGGATCGCCCAGATAGGTCCAGTTCGGCTTGCGGTCGTTGGGATCGATGGCGGGGTCGATCCAGCGCACGTCGCACATGGTACGATGGACGACGAAGCCGCGCTCCATCTCGCCATCATCCTTGCGCTTCAGAAAATCCAGCGTATCGCGCGCCCAGTCGGTGATCTTGCGATTGCGCGCCAGCTGCGCGGCGCGAAAGCGAGCGATGTAGTCAGCACTGAACGGCGGCTTATGCACGGCATTGGGTGCATAGATGTCGAATTCCGGATCGCGCATGTCGGGCCGCAATTCATCCGTCAGCGACGGATCGAGCCATTCGGTCAGCGTTTCGGCGCGGCTCAGATGCGCGGCGATGAAAATAATGCCGTCGGCCTGCGGCAGGTTCGTCACCGTCAGGTCATAAGGATCGCCAGCCGGCGTATGCGTGATCGACGGCTTCTCGGCCTGCGCCTGATAGAACAGCGACAGCGAGCCGCCGCCCGACCAGCCGACAAGGATCACCTTGCGATATCCCAGCACCTCGCGCGCGTGGCGGATATATTGTCCAAGATCGAAAGCGACCTTCTCCATGATCAGCGCGCTGTCGTTCTTGGCATAACGGCTGCCGCAGCACATCACATGCAGGCCAGCATCGGCCAATGATGTCGGCATCGGCAGCAGTTGCAGGGTCGAGGTCGGGTGCATGAACAGATAGACCGTGTCCGACGGACGATCACGCGGCAGCAGCCTCTGTCCCTCCAGCACGGTGCGGCCTTGGCTGCCGACAAAGCCATAGGTCTCGGTCATTTTCACCTGTTCGGCGAAAGACAGAACGATCGGCACGCGATCCCACACGCAACGCAACGGGGCTTCGGACAAAGGACTTCTCCGTATCAAAAAGGCGCGCTACAGCGCGCCGGATCAACTGCCACTGGGCTGAAGGGCTAGTGCGCGTTCGCTTTCTTGAACGCCGACCATTTCGCCAGTTCTTCATGCGCCTCGGCGGCGGCCTTCTCCAGAAAGCCCGGCGCTTCGGTGCGGGTGGTGATTTCCAGGCGCAGGCCATTTGGGTCGAAGAAATAGATCGACTGAATGAACTCGTGATCGACGAGGCCCAACACTTCGATGCCAGCCGCTTCCAGCCGCTTCTTGTATTTCAACACATCGTCGGCATTCGCCACCTGCATGGCGAGATGCTGCACCCATTTCGGCGTGTTGGGCGAGGGCGCTGGCATTTCGTTTTTGCCCAGATCGAAGAAAGCGATGTAGGAGCCATCGGCGAGCTCGAAGAAGATATGGGCGTAAGGCCCCTTATCACCGGAGCTCGGCACCGCATCGACCTGCATGCAATGCACCAGCGGCAGTTCCAAAACGTCTTCGTAGAAGTGGCGCGTTTCCTCCGCATCGCGGCAGGGATAGGCGAAATGATAATACTGCTGGATCGAACGGGTCATCGGAGATCCTCACCACGCTTGCTGCAACGAACTGCCACAATGGCGGACAAGGTGTGTCTGATCGCTCCTCGCCCGTTCGTGTTATCGGCCGCTGTGTTGGCAGATTGCCGATGCGATTGCAATGCGGAGATACGCCTGCACCGCAGGCTTTTTTTTGAAGCCTCGCGCCGCGATGTTGACCAGATATCGGACAAGCTACGGCGAAGCCGGCCTATCACCTTGAACGGTATTGCAAACCGGCCGTCCCGCCAGCAAGCGATCGACCGGTGCCCAATCATCCGTCAACACGATGGTACAGAGCCCACGTTGCCGCGCCAACTCCGCCGCATCGAAGCGACGCCAAACCACCTGCTCCGTATGCACGGCCTCGCTGGCGTTCCAGCGGGTGACATCGACCGTCACTTGCGGTGGCCGCGAGGCCTGCGCCGCATTGGGCCAGGCGGCGACAACCGCATTGGTCATGCCAGCGCCATCGGCATCGGTAATCCAGACATCGACCACGGGAAAGGTTTGCCGCAAAGTCGCGGCGACGCTCGCCACCAGATGCAAGCTCTCGTAGCGATCGATGACATTGGAGAGAAAGACGCCAGATGTCGCCAGATGCCGCGCCACCTCCGCATTGAACTCGCGACTGACCAGATGCGCCGGCACGCTGTGGCTGCGATAGGCGTCCATCAGCACCACGTTGAACAAAGGTTCGTGCTTGAGACTGCGCAGCACCGCCCGGCCATCGCCCACGATGGTGCGAATGTTGGGGCTATCGGCCCACATCATATCGGCGGCTTCCGCCGCGACCCGGCGATCAAGCTCGGCGACTGTGGAGCGAACCGGTGGCTGCAATTGCGCCCAGGCGCGCGGCAAGGTGGCGCCACCGCCGCCGATCACCAGGGCACGTGGCGCGGGTTGTCCGATGAAAGCCGGGCGCGCCAGCACATCCACCAGCGCCGCATAGCCCAGATGCAGGCGGGTGGGATTATCGCGATCGGACAGGCTGTGCAGGCCTTCATCAAGCGCCATCACACGCAGCAGCCCGTCATTCCCAAGCGTCTTGTCGATGATCTGGATGCAAGTGTAGCGCGTCTCGGTCCAGCACGCCTTGCCGACCACCGGCCGGAGCATCAGCAGAGTGGCGACGGCGACCGGCAGCAGCGCCAGAAGGCGCAGCGGCTGACGCAATTCCTGCCATGGCAGGATGACCAGCGCCAAAGCGATCCAGAGCCCTCCGATCCCCTTGGCCAAACCGATCGCGCCGACCGTCTCCAACAGGACAAAGCCCGCCATCGCCGTTCCCGCCACGCTACCTGTGGCGGACGCCGCCAGCAGAACAGCGAGACGACCCGGCCGCACGCCATCGGCGATCTTGACGCACAAACGCAGGGCGACCGGCAACGACAGGCCAGCGGCAACGCTGGCGGGAAAGACCAAGGCCGAAAGGCCGAGAACAGCGAGACGGCCGGGCTCCTGATCGCCCGACAAGGCATCGATGACAGGCGCCACCAGCAGCGGCACCGCCATGGCGGTGAGGCCGGCGAAGAACCAGGCCAGCGCAAGGCTGACGCGCAGACGATGCACGCTGGCCCGCGCCCCGCCGACCAGGCCACCGAGCATATGCCCGCAGGCCAGACCCAGCAGCACGCTGACGATAGCTGCCGACCAGGGCGCCAGCGCTTGCCCAACATAGGGTGCGCCGAGCCGGACAATGGCGATTTCAAGCGCCAGTGCCGCTGCGGCGGACAGAAACGTCACCCCCGGCAGGATATAGAGGGAAGGATGCAGGCGCGCGCTCATGCCGGCACCTCGCGATCGCGCAGACGCCAAGCCAGCGCCAGCAGCAAAAGGGCAGTGACGAAAGCCAAGGCGGCGATGCACAGCACCGCGCCGCGCGCGCCCCATGTGTCGAGCAGAAACCACAGCATGGCGAGCGCGCCCAGCACGCTGCCCGCCGCGCCCATGGCATTGACGAGGCCAATGGCCAAGCCGCTATTTTGTCCGCTGCCGTTCGTCAGGCGCACGATCGCCGTCAGCAACAGCGGCGCGGCAAGGCCGAAACAAAATCCAACCGGCAGCGGCGGCAGGCCGGCGAAAACAACGACGCGCCACACCTGCAATGGCGCGGGATCTAGAACCAGACTGTCCCAGACATTCAAAGTGGCGGGAACGATGACCGCCAAAACGGCGCCCGCGGCTGCCGCGATCGCGGCGCGTAGCAACACCTGCGCGATGGAAGCGCGCTCGGCCAGCCGCCCACCCACAAACGTGCCCAACGCCCAGGCGATGAGGAAGGCGGCAATGATCGCCGTCCAAGTATCGGTGGACATGCCGGCATGGGGGGCGACCAGCCGCGCCATCGCCAGTTCAAAGGCCAATGTGCAAAAGGCCAGTAAAGCTTCCGCCGCCAATATCCCGATCAGCATGCGGCAAGCCGATGCTGCATCGCAGCAAAGAAAGATTCAAGAAACCGTCGGAAAAAAGCGCTTCGGATCATGCCGCAGGGCTAGCAGTTTTTCGACGAACGGCCAGCCTTGTTCAGACGGTTTGACCAAAAAACAAACCCCGCGGCGGCGAGCAGCGGGGTTCAGTAGTGCGCCAGGAAGCCCTTTTCGGCGACGGGACGGTCATTCGCACGGCAGCGGACCAGCGACGACACCTTCAATAGAGCCGAGTCCTGATTTGTCGTCAAATTAAAAAGGGCAACCCGAGGGCGAGTTATCTGCAAGTCATTGATCGCAGCACCAGCAAATGAGTCTTTTCCTATTTATTGGTTACCGCGACCGATGAATTTCGACGGTATCTCGGCCGTTCGGCCCGATTCCACGGGCAAGCGAGGCGCGCCGCCGATCGGCCGGGATTGCTAGACCTCGGCTGCCGACCGTCCCCGCCCGCGCGCTTTCGGCTTGGCCTTCTTCTCGAAAGCACCGAGCAATTTCGACAACAAGCCGGCCAGCTGCGCCTGCTCCTTGGCCGAGAGAACATCGAGCAGCCCACCGACCGCGTCGATGTGATTGGCGATGGCCTTATCCGCCAGTTTCTTGCCCGCCGGTGTCAGCCGGATCACGTAACTGCGGCGATCCTCCGTGTCCGGCCGGCGCTCTACGAGACCCAACCGCTCGACCCGATCGATCCGATTGGTGACGGCGCCGGAGGTGAGCAGGGATTCGCGCAGGATGTCGGTTGGCCGCATTTCATAAGGCTTTCCTGAGCGGCGCAAAGTAACGATCAAGCTAAACGCCTCCCAGCCCAAATCAAGCGGACCAAGATAGTCTTCCGCCGCGCGCAGGAAATGCGCGGACAAGCGCACGATGCGTCCCTGCACACCGATCGGCGATGGATCGAGCTCCGGCCGCTCGCGCTGCCATTCCTGCAACAGATGTTCGACTGAATCGGTGAGTGGGTTTGTCATGGCGTAAAACTGATCCGCATGCTGGAAAATTAATCGGCTTTGCCGCTTCGATGCGCTTGACATGCCGCGGCAAGATACCTCAACATTAAGATACTTAGTATTGAACATTCAATCTGGCCAACCCCGGCCAGACAGTCAATGCCGAGAAAGAGACGGCCCACAGGCCGCGGCACATGGAGACGGCATGGATATCTTTGTCGAGAATCTCGTGCAAATCTGGGACGATGGCGGCGACGGTATCACCGCCATCGACGGCATAACCCATCACTTCAGCTCGGCAAAACTGACCTGCCTGCTCGGCCCGAGCGGCTGCGGCAAGAGCACCCTGGTGCAAATCGTCGGCGGCATCGAACGGGCGACCTCCGGCACCATCCGCATCGTTGATCCCGCCAAGCCCACCATTCAAGCCCGGCCGGGCGAACGCTCGGTGATGATGTGGCAGAACCTCAACCTCTTCCCCTGGCGCAATGTCATCGACAATGTCGCCTTCGGCCTGGAAATGGCCGGCATGCCGCGCGAGCAGCGCTACAGCCGCGCCCGCCAGATGATCGCCTCCGTCGGTCTCAAACATTTCGAGGAGAAACGCTGCAACCAGCTCTCCGGCGGCATGCGCCAGCGCGTCGCCTTGGCCCGCGCCTTGGTGATGGACCAGCCGATCCTGTTGATGGACGAACCTTTCGCCGCCCTCGACGCCCAAACCAAGATCGTCATGCAGGAGGAGTTGACCCGCATCTTCGAGCTCACCCGCAAGACCATCCTGTTCGTCACCCATGCCATCGACGAAGCCATTCTGCTCGGCGATGAAGTGGTGGTGATGACGGCGCGCCCCGGCCGCATCAAGGAGGTCATCAAGATCGACCTGCCACGACCACGCTCGCAGGAACTGATCAACACACCGGAATTCGGCGAACTCTACGACCGCATCCTGCATCTGATCCGCGAGGAAGTTTTGAACGCCATGCGGCAGCAGAACGAAGCGGTGGAACCATGAGCGGCCAGCCGAAATCCAAGAAGAAATCCAAAGATCCACTTTGGCTCCGGCTTCTACCCTTCGGTTCGATCGTGCTGTTTCTGGCGATCTGGGAAGCCGTGGTGCGCCTACGCGGCATCACCCCCATCATCCTGCCGGCGCCCAGCGTCATCGCCGACTATCTCGCCATCATGACCCTCGACGGATCGCTGCCCTATCACCTTGCCGTCACCTTCCTGCGCATCATGGCTGGTTTTCTCATCGCCGGCTTCTTCGGCATTGTGCTCGGCGTATTGATGGGCATGTCGCGCATCGTCGCCCGCCTGGCCGATCCTTGGATCGCCGCGCTCTATCCGCTGCCGAAGATTTCGCTGATCCCGCTCCTCATCATCTGGCTCGGCACGGGCGAGGCCTATATTCTCACCATAAGCGCTATTTCCGCTTTCTTTCCCGTCGTCATCAGCACCTATTCCGGCATTCGCCAGGCTGACCAGGGCCTGTTGCGCGCGGCGCGCGATCTCGGCGCCAATGCGCGGCAGGTACAGCTGAAAGTGGTCATCCCCGCCGCCATACCCAGCATTTTCTCCGGCCTGCATCTGGGCATGGGCGTCACCATCATCCTCGTCGTCGCCGCCGAAATGATCGGCGCGTCAAGCCAGAGCGGTATGGGTTATCTGCTGATCCGCTTCGGCCAGGTGCTGGAAACCGAGAAGGTCTTCGCCGCCTTGGTCGTTCTCGCCGTCTTCGGTGGCCTCATCATCAAAGCCCAGGAACGCATCGATCGCTGGATCGCCCCTTGGGCGATCGGCAAAGAATAGCCAGGAACAACTATGGCCCGCATCCTGATCAAAGGCGGCTATGTGGTGACGATCAACGCCGGTCGCGACGTCTTTCCCGGTGGCTCCGTCATCATCGACGATGGCGCGATAGAGGCTGTCCTGCCAACTCAAGCCGATGCCATGGGCGGCTTCGACGACGTAATCGATGCCAAGGGCATGATCGTCATTCCCGGACTGATTAATGCCCACCAGCATTTTTACTATCATCTGTTCAAAGGCATCGCCGGCGGCCTTTTGATCGAGGATTGGTTTCCCGATGTCGTTCACCGCGTCACGCCACATCTGAGCGATGACGACATGGAGCTGACGGCGTGGCTGGCGTCGGCTGAAATGCTGCTGTCGGGCACCACCTGCAGCCTCAACCATCTGCGCTTGCCCTCGACAGAAGCGACCTTGCAACGCATCGCCGCGCCGGGTGAAACCCTCGGTATCCGCCAGGTAATTGGCAAGGAAGTACAATGCCGCCTGCCCGGCAATCCACATCATCCCCGCACCTTGGCCGAAGAGATCAGCTTTCTCGACGATCTGATCCCACGCTGGGCCTCGCGCAGCGCCCTCACCCGCCTCTGCCTCGCCGTCGAGTGCAATGCCATCTTCATCGATCAGCAGGTGACGTCGGAAGAGCTCCTGATCGCCGGAAAACGGCTCGCCGACCGGCACGACCTCAAGATCACCACCCACATCGCCGCCGGCACCCTGTCCTTCGACAAGAGTTATCTGCAGGTGTTGCGCAAGACGGGCATCAGCGAAACGCATCATCTGATGCAGCTCGGCCTCCTCGATTCCCGTTACATCCTGGCCCACGGTATCAATTGCTCGCCGGCCGACATCCGCATGATCGCCGACAGCGGTGCGTCCGTCGTCTCGACGCCAACCAGCGAGGCGGTGCGCGGCGGCGGCATCGGCCCCGTGGCGCTGATGCGCGCGGCGGGAGTCAACGTCGCCTTGGGCTCGGACGGACCGATGGTCGATTACTCCGTCGACATGATCGAACAGATGAAAGCCTGCTCGATGTTGCAGCACGCCAAACATCTCGACCCCACGCTCATGGGGCCGGAGCGCTGTCTCGAAATGGCCACCATCAACGCCGCCAAAGCGCTGGGCCTCGACAGTGAGATCGGCTCGCTTGAAGCCGGCAAACGTGCCGATATCGTTCTATTCGATCTGGCGACCGTCCGCGCAATGCCAGCCAACAATGCGCTGGCGGCGCTCGTCTACTCGGCGCGCGGCACCGATGCTCATACGGTTCTGGTGAATGGCGAGATCGTGGTCCGCTCTCGCAAACTGGTGCGATCCTGCCCGGACGATCTCCTGGCCCAGGCCAGCCGTCGTGCCCAAACCGTCATCCTCAAGGCCGGACTAGAAGCCCGTACGCAACCGCATTGGTAACGCCGTTCGACAAACCCCGTTCAACATACCCATGGAGAAGCAGATGATTGGCCAGACCAGCACACGCCGCACCCTTCTCAAGACTGGCGCGAAAGCCGGGCTCCTCGCGGCCTTTGGCGCCACGGCGATCCGCCCATCCTACGGGCAGAAGCTCGACACATTCACCATCGCCGCTTCGCCCTTCATCAATCAGGCGGCGATCTTCATGGCCGGCGAACTGGGTTATTTCGCCAAGGTCGGCGTCGATCCAAAGATCAAGAGCTTTCCCGATGGATCGCTGATCGTCGCGCCGATGATATCAGGCGAGGTTGATCTTGGTGTCGTCACCTGCAGCGCTGGCCTGTTCAATTCGTTGAGCCGTGGCGCGCCGATCAAATCGATCCTCTGCAACGGCCAGGCCCAAAAGGGCCGCGCCATCACCGCCACCGTCATGCGCAAGGATCATTACGAATCGGGCCTCAGGACTCTCGCCGATCTGAAAGCGATGAAGGGCAAGATCGTCGCCGTCGGCGCCACCGGCAGTATCAATCACTATGGCATGGCCACGGGCCTGCGCATGGCCGGGCTCGATCCGGTCAATGACGTGAAATGGCAGACCAGCGTGCAGCAACCCGACATCGTCAAACAGCTTTCGCAAAAGCAGGTCGATGTCGCCGACATCACCTATCATCTGGCTTATCTGGCGGAGGAACAGGGGCTCGGCACCATCATCATCTCACGCGACGAAATCCTGCCCAATTCGCAAACCGCGATGATCGCCGTGCGCGACGATTTCCTCGCCAAGCGGCGCGACACCGTGGTGCGCTTCGCCATGGCCTATATTCATTCCGCGCGACTGTTCAACAAGGTCGCCGGCGCGCCCACCGAACACCGCGACATCATCGAGATGATCACCAAATATATCTTCGTAAAGGATGTCGGCCTGCTCACCGCCGTCGCACCGCATTGGGAATGGATTTCCGAGAACGGCGCGCCGAACGAAGCCTCCGTGCTGGCGCAGCAGGATTTCTGGAGCGGCCCGTTCAAACTGGTCGAGCGCAAGGTGACGCCAGCGCAGATTTTCGAGCCCACCGTGGCGGCGGAAGCGCTGAAGCGGCTGGAGCAGGAAAAGCCGTTCGGCTGAGGACGGCCGACAGACAGAAGACGCCCGGCTGAGACGATGTGAGGATGCTATGACCCGTATCTTGATCAAGAATGGCTATGTCGTCACCGTCAACGGCAACCGCGACGTCTGGCCCGGCGGCGCGGTCGCCGTTGCCGACGGCCAGATACAATCGGTGCAGGCCTCGGCCGTATCCTTGCACGAGCGCGATTTCGACGAGGTGATCGACGCCCAAGGCTGTCTCGTCATGCCGGGCCTCATCAACGCCCATCAGCATCACTGGTACAGCCTGTTCAAGGGCATGGCCGACGGCCTGCTGCTGGAGGACTGGATCAGCGACCTGGTCTTCCCCTTGGTGCAGCACCTGTCGAACGACGCCATGCGCGTCGCCAGCTATCAATGCGGCATGGAAATGCTGGCGACCGGCACCACCTGTTCATTCAACCATTCGGTGACGGTGACGACGCCCGACACTGTGAAAGCGATCATCGAACCACAGGCCGAACTCGGCATAAGGCAGGTGTTCGGCAAGGAACTGCGCTGCCGCAACCCCCGCTTCACCGCTCATCCGCTGTCGCTCGATGAATCCCTCGCCGCCCTGAAGGAGGACGTGGAGCGCTGGAACGGCGCGCGCGACGGCCTCGTCCGCATGGGCATGGTGATCGAAGCCAACGCCCATTGGACCTCTTCCGGCATGAGCACCGAGGATTTGATCCTGCGCGGCGCGGAACTGGCGCGTACGCTTGACCTGCGTATCTCAAGCCATATCGCCGCCGGCACCTTCTCGATGGAAAAAGGCTTTCTTCAGCACCTGCGCCAGACCGGCCGCACCGACGTGCGTTATCTGATGCAGCTCGGCGTGCTCGATCACCGCTGGCTCCTGGCGCATTGCATCCATTGCACCGAACTCGACCTCGAACAGATGGCCCATGTCGGCGCCAGCCTGATCTACACCCCGACCAGCGAAGCCATTCGCGGCGGCGGCCTCGCGCCGGTCGCCAATGCCTCCGATCTCGGCATCAACACGGCGCTCGGCACCGATGGCCCGATGGTCGACTATTCCGACGACATGTTCGAACAGATCAAGGCATGCGTGCTGTTCCAGCATCAGCGCCATCTCGACCCCACCCGCATGCCTGTCGAGCGCGCCGTGGAAATGGCCACCATCGATGCTGCCCATGCCCTTGGTCTCGACCAGGAGATCGGCTCGCTCGATGTGGGCAAGCAAGCCGATATCGCCATTTTCGACATGCGCCGCCCCCATGTCGGCCCGTTGCAGCGCCCGCTCTCGGCCTTTGTCTGTGCCGGCAAAGGATCGGATGCCAAGGCCGTCCTGGTCGCCGGCCAGATCGTCTATCGCGACGGCCAGTTTAGCAACGGCCCAGACCCGCGCGAGGTCCTGAACGAGGCCGAACGCGTTGGCGCCGACATCGCGCGCCGCGCCGGGCTCGCTGATCGCATGGCCTCGCCCTGGCCGCTGCAGCGGGCCACAGCGCAACCGGCGGACCAACCCGCGCAGTGAACATTACTCCTTCAATGCCTTGCCGATGATCTGATCGAGCATTTTGTGGGTATGGATGATATTCTGCTCCTGGCGGCAGAAGCGATGGCCGGGGAAACTCTTCTGGTGCATGCCGGCCTGAAACAGCGGCGTGGTGCGCCAATCCTGCATGAAGGAGGGCGTGATGCGGCCCGGCGGCGGATTGCGCCAATCGGGGATGAACAGCACATCGCGCTCCACGTCCTCCCCCTCCGCATAGCGGAACATGAAATACATGTCCCAGATGCAGCTATCGGGATCGTCGCCATTCGGCCGCGAACGGAACAGACCGAAGGTGTTGCCCGCCACGGGCCCGAGCATATTGGGGAATATCCGATGCTCGCAGGGAAAGCCGTAGAGTTCCTCATCGGTGAGGGCTGACAGATCGATGCCTTTGGCAGCGCAGGCATCGCGGCGGTTCAGCGCCATGAAATGCGGCCCTTCCATGTCGAGCGGTAGCTCTCCCAGCGTGTCGAAATAATCGACCTCGTATTGTGCGGCGCGCCCCTGCACCACCATGGTGGCAATCGCTTCGCGGATCCACGCGCGCGGATCAGCGGCGATATCGCGCAGCTTCATGCCCTTGGGCAGGCCGGTGCCAAGCTCCCAATCCGGTTCCCAGAAATTGGTGTGGCGGCCATGTAGCGAATAGGTCGTCATGGCGCCAACGATATCGGCCGGCGGCGGCCCCTTGGCCATTTCGCCGACGCGCCGTCCGCCAGGGCCAGTCGAGACAGCGCCGACTTCGTTCATGTCCATCACATGGGTGGCCCAGACGTGATAGCCCTCTTGAAACTGATCGACGCCATATTTCCAATTGCACGGCAGGATCGTCGTGTAGTGGCGCAGGATGCGCATCTTGCCGATTTCGAATTTCGCCAGCCGCTCCGGCACCGGATCGAGATACTCACTGAGCGGCCCAGCCTCGGGATCCAGATTGATGAAGACGAACCCTTCCCAGGTGTCGACCAGCACTTTGCGCAAGCCGATCTTGTCGCGCTGAATGCACTCCGGCGCGAAATCCTTAGCGCCAGGCAGATGCGCGATCTCGCCATCGAGATCCCAGGCCCAGCCATGGAACACGCATTGGATCTTGCCTTTGAAATGCGCCTTGTTGTTCTGCATCGAGCCGGCGCCGCCCACCGGCGTGCGCGTGCGGAACGAGCCAGCGCCACCCACCGGCGTGCCGCCTTCTGCGAGCCGCGTGCCGCGATGCATGCACGAATTGTGGAAGGCGTTGATGCCACCGTCATTGGTGCGGATAATCAGCACCGACTGATCGCCGATGCGATATTCATAGTAATCGCCGGGATGGGGAATCTCTTCTTCGCGACAAGCCCATTGCCAGACGCGCGACCAGAGTTCCTCATATTCACGTTGCAGCCACTCGCGCGAAATGTAGCGCTCGGCGGGAAACAGCCGGCTGTAATCCTCATCCTCTACCGTCGCGGTAATTTTATTGAAATCGATCCGCTCAGGTTTCGATTGCACCTTGGATTGAAAGTTCACGATCCCACTCCCTGTCGCGCCGCGCAGACGCCGCCTCCATGACCGCGACGGTCCTTTGATTGACGCCATTAATCCAACTCGTATAAATTCATTTGTTCATGAGCCATTTCGATTTACGCCGCGCCAATCTGAACTATCTGATCGTGTTCGAAATCCTCATGGCCGAACGCCATGTCGGACGCGCCGCGCTACGCCTCGGCCTCACCCAATCCGCCGTCAGCCATGCGCTCGGGCGCCTTCGCGAAACCCTCAACGATCCGCTGTTCGTGCGTCACCCGAAAGGCGTCGAGCCGACCCCCCGCGCCATGGCGCTGGCACCGCGCATTTCCCAGGTGCTGGCCGACGCCAGCGACATCCTCGCCGACCCCACTCAGTTCGACGCGACGCGCGTACACGCTTTCAAGATCGGCGCCACCGACGGGGCGATCAACGCCGTGCTGATCCCGCTGATGGCGAAACTGCGCCGCGAGGCGCCGGCGATCAGCATCAGCGTTCTGCCGACGGGACGCGACGACGTGGTGCCGGCGATCGACCGCATGGAGATCGATCTCGCCATCACCGTGTCGTCGGCCACCATCGCCCGGCTCGAACGATCGCCGATCACGACCTTGGAATTCGTCGCCATCGTACGGCGCGACCATCCCTGCTTGAGCGTGCCGATGACGCTCGAGACCTTCGCCGCCCTGCCGCATATCGTCGTCGCGCCGCACGGCTATACGGGAGAGCCGATCGACGAAGCCTTCGCCGCCGCCGGCTTGAAGCGCAACATCGTCGTCGTCGAGCCGCATTATCTCGCAGCACCCTTGATGGTGGCGCGCACCGACATGGTGGCGATTGTCGACCGCACCCTGGCCAACCTGTTCGTCGACACCCAGGGTCTCGCGCTGTTCGATCCACCGGTGAAGCCGCCACGCACCACGCTCGACATTCTGATCAGCAAAGCACGGGTGACCGAGCCGCCGCTGGTCTGGCTGCAGGCGCAGATCAGAAGCCTATATCCGGCGAACTAGCTAAATCCTCGGTGTCATACCGGACGCGCGTGAGCGTGATCCAATATCCAGGGGCAACCGCTTCAACGACAGAAACGGTTCCTCGGATACTGCTCGTTTCGGCAGGCTCTACGACGCGCCCCTGGCTCCCGGATCACTTGCTATGCAAATGTCCGGGATGACACCGAGGTGTCGCGTTACAACTCAACGATGCATGCTCCGAAGCGCTAGATATCCAGCACCAGCGTTTTCAAGCGGCAGCGCGATACACAAATCAACATCTCCCGCTTGCGTTCATCCTCGGTCAGCAGAGCATCGCGATGCTCCGGCTCGCCACCGCACCACGGCGTGCGACACGTCCCACAAATGCCGGTCTCGCAACTCAACGGACGCTCGATCCCGGCCCGCCACAGCGCCACCAGAATACTTTCATCGGCTTTCACCGGCACGGTGCGTTGCGTCCGCGCCAGCACGACCTCGAAAGCCATCGCATCGTCAGGCATACTCGGCTTGAAGGATTCGGTGTGGACCGGACAGACATCTCGATAGGCCTGCCTGACTGCACTCATCAGCCTATCAGGTCCACAACAATAGACAGCGCTCCGCGCCGCATCGGTCAGCGGATGACGCCGTGGATCGAACCGCCTGGCCTCATCACCCCCCGACAGATGCACATGCAGGGCCTCGGGCGGAACAAGCCGTTGCAGCTCCGGCAGAAACACCAGACCATCGCGATCGCGCGCGCAATAATGAAAATCGAACGCCAGCCGCTCGCGTGCCAGATGATGGGCCATGGCGACGAGTGGCGTCGCGCCGATGCCGCCCGCCACCAGGCGTGTGAAGGCAGCACCTGGCCGCAGCGGAAACAAGCCGCGCGGCTCCGAGATGCGCAGGCCCCGCCCTTTCGCCAAAGCATCATGCATTGAGCGCGAGCCACCACGTCCCTGGCCCTCACGCAGCACGGCGATCTCATAAACGTCACGCCGCGCCGGATCGCCACACAGGGAATAGGGCCGCACGATACCGCACGGCGTTTCGACTTCGATATGATCGCCCGGCGCGAAGGCCGGCAGCAGGCCACCGTCGGCCGCCGCCAGCACGAAGCGCCGCACACCCGCCACGGGCCGCGTCACCGTCTGGACGACGACCTCGATCATCGCATTTGTCATGATCAAGGGGCGATGATGATCTTGCCGATGGCGCTGCCCTGCTCCGCCAGCCGATGCGCATCGATCGTCTGTTCAAGCGGAAAGGTCTTGGCGATCAGCGCCGTCAATTTGCCTTCGGCGCCCAGCTGCAAACAGCGCATCAGATCGGCATCGCCCTTGGCCGGTGCCACCGAAAGCACCCGCAACCGTTTCAGATGCAATTGCTTCACATCGAGCGGCACGACGCCGCCGCCGTGATAGCCCATGGTGACGAGGCGGCCGCCGGTGGCGAGACTGGCGAAGGCGCTTTTGAACAGATCGGGATCGCCGATGTTTTCCAGCACCGCATCGGCGCCATGACCATCCGTGATCTCCATCACACGCTTGGCCAGATCGTCGCGGCGATAATCGATACCGAAAGCAGCGCCGACATCAAGCCCCGCCTGCACGCGCTCGGCACTGCCAGCCGCCGCGATCACTTTCGCACCGGCCATGGCAGCAAGCTGGATGAGGATATTGCCGAGCCCGCCGGCCGCCCCCATCACCAAAACCCATTCGCCCGGCTGCAACTGCGCGGTGGCGATCTGCGCCGTTGCCGCCGCGCCATGGCGGCTGATCACCGTCGCATCGGCATAGTCGAGCCCGTCGGGGATCGGCCGCACTTGCAGCTGATCGACAGCCACATGTTCGGCACAGCCGCCTGGCGCCTGCACGCCGATCGGCTTGTTGTGCAGGCAGCGTCGCCCTGCCTGGCAGGGCTCGCATTTACCGCAGCGGACCATGCCGAGCACCGTCACCCTTTGGCCAATGCGCGTGCGATCGACGCCTGTGCCGACAGCGATGATCTCGCCCGAGGGATCGACACCCGGCGTCACCGGATAAGACGGATTGAACGGCGACGTGCCGGCGCGCACGGCGAGGTCATAAGAGCGGTTGACCGAGACGGCGCCGACCCGCAGCACCACTTCGTTTGGGCCAGGCTTTGGTTCGGCCAGATCATGCAGCGCCAGCACTTCAGGGCCGCCCGGTTGTGAAATGACAATGGCACGCATCAAGCGGTCTCCTTACCAAGTGAAAAATCGGCGGCATAAAGTTCGCGCAGCGCCAGGAAGCGCTGGCGATCGACCACGGCGCGCGCACCAGGCATCGTCGGCAGCTGGTCGAGGCGCAGATGCGAAGCGGCGAAAAGATCGGGCACGCGCGGTTGCGGCACGCCGCGATGGCGAAACAGCAAACGACTGCCGCCTGGTGCTGGCCCAAGACCAAGCGCCAGCACCGTACCGGAAAACTCCGGCGTCTGCCCATGGGCCGGCACCGTCCAGGTGAATTCGAGTCGGCGACCTTCTTCAAGCGTCAGGATTTCGCCGTGCAACCAGGCGCCGTTTTGTGGATGCAGACAGGCGACGATGCGTCCGCCGACACGCAAATCGATCTCTTCAACCGGACCAAGCCAACCGGCCATGCGATCGGGCTGCGTCAGGCAAGCCCACAGATCAGCCATCGGCACGGGATAGGTCCGGTCGAAAGCCACCGTGAGACCAAGCAGATCATAGGATAGGAAGCCGTCGCGCCCTCCCGTGGATCGCGACACACAACTCTCCGACACAGGCCCCTCCCTCAGCATGCCCCGCCTTGCGGCACAGGGGTTTTTCAAACACCGAGGCAGACTAGGATCCACTCATTCATCAATCCAACGCATAAAAACTAACGTCTCAATGAATGGAACTGATTGATGTCGCCGGCTTGGAGGAAGTCGCTTCACCCGGCGTCGGACCAGAACGGCGCTCGCGCCACAACAGCAGTAGATAGATCGCCGCGATCGCCACCAGCACCAGTCCGAAGCCATCGAACAGAATGGCGTGGGAGCCAAGCGCCTTGCCGAGCGTCACGCCGATCAACGGCCCGACCGCCATGCCGAGGAAGAAGCAGGTGGTCTGTATGCCAGCGACGCGGCCGCGCGCCGTCACCGGCACCAGGCCGAACAGAATGCTCAGGCTGTTGGGCTGCACCATGCCGCAGCCCGCGCCGACGATAAGAATGCCAGCCACCATGAAGGGCAGCGACGGCGCGGCGGCGAGCAGCAGATAGCCAGCGGCGGCGATGGCGAAGATGATGATCCACAGCGCCGCCCCTTCGATGCGCCGCGCGATGAAGGGAAAGAGACTGGCGCCAATCAGCATGCCGGTCGAGGCGACGGCGGCGAGATAGCCCGCCATGCGCGCGCCGCCGAGACCACGTTCGATCGCCAGGAAGGGCGTGCCGGTGAGCAGCACGTCGAACGCCATGGCACCGAGGAGCACGCCGCCAAAGACCGGCGCCAAACGCCGCCACGGAATCGGCGCGGCATGTGCCACTGCGGTACCACGCTCGACATTGGGCCGGCGCGGAATGAAGGCCAAGGTCAAAGCCGCCGCGACAAGGCCCCAGAGGAAGATCAGAAAGGCATTATGCCAATCGGTCTCGGCGAGATGGCCGATAACAGCGAAAGCCGCAATATGCGTGATGCCGAGCGCGGCGTATTTCAGTCCGAGCATGCGCTGCCGACCGGGGCCGACAAAAAGATCAGCGATCAAAGCCGACGTGCACACCAGCAGGGTGCCGGTGGCAAGCCCCATCAGAAAGCGCGCTATGAGGATCGCCGGCAGGGCTTCGAGGAAATAGGGCGCGCAGCCGAACAGCGTCGCAAACAGCGAGGCGGCGATGACGATGGCGCGGCGATCGATCCGATCGCTGAGCGCACCGACGAACGGCGCGATGATCACGCTGACGACGAACGGCAGTGTCACCACCAGTGGCACCAGGAAAGTGGCATTGGGGACATCGCGATAGTGATCCAGCATTTTCGGCAGGATCGGCGGCACGGTGATGCTTGTCGTCAGGCTCGCGGCCATGATCGCGCTCACCACACCCAATTTTATGCCGACCGGCGCACCCGCCCGTCCCTCATCCTGAGCCATCGCATCCTCCCCGTCGCCGGCCGCTGGCTGGAGCAGGCGAACGAGGCGAGGATAGCGATGCCGCCTGCATCGATCCAAATCTTAAAGCTGGGCGAGTCGATGAGTGATTTCGATCGAAGGTACGGTCAATTGTAGCGGCTGAGCGCCAGATCGGCGGTTTCGATGTCGGGTTTGCGGCCGCTGACCAGATCGGCCAGCACGCGGCCGGAACCACAGGCCATGGTCCAGCCGAGCGTGCCATGACCGGAGTTGATGTAGAGGTTCTTGAAGCGGGTGGCGCCGATCACCGGCGTTCCGTCCGGCGTCATCGGCCGCAGACCGGTCCAGAAGGTGGCGCGGCTCTGGTCGCCGGCGCCGCCGAACAGATCCTCGACCGAAAATTCCAAAGTGGTGCGCCGACCCGTCTGCAGATCGGTGTTGAAGCCGGCGATCTCCGCCATGCCGCCGACGCGAATGCGATCGCCCAGCCGCGTGATGGCGATCTTATAGGTCTCGTCCATGATGGTGGAGACCGGCGCGCGGCTCTCTTCGACAATCGGCACGGTGATCGAATAGCCCTTCACCGGATAGATCGGCAATTTCAGTCCGAGCGGTTTCAGCATCGCCGTCGTAAAACTGCCAAGCGCGGTGACGAACAGATCCGCCGTCACCACGCCTTGATCGGTCTCAACGGCGGTGAGGCGATCGCCCGCCTGGCTCAGGCCGCGGATATCGACGCCGAAGCGGAACGTCACGCCCAGCGCTTCGGCATGCGCCCGCAGGATCGTGGTGAATTTGAAGCAATCGCCGGTTTCATCATGGGGCAACCGCAAGCCGCCAACGAATTTCTCGCGCACATGGGCCAGCGCCGGCTCAGCGCCTATGCAGCCATCGGGATCGAGCACATCATAGGCGACGCCATAATCACGCAACACCTCGATATCCTTGGCGGTGCCATCGAGCTGCTTTTGCGTGCGGAACAATTGCAGCGTGCCCTGGGTGCGATGATCATAGGTGATGCCAAGCTCGTCGCGCAGCGCGATCAGGCAATCGCGGCTATATTCGGCGACCCGCACCATGCGGCTTTTGTTGAGGGCGTAGCGCGGCGCGGTGCAGTTCATCAGGATCGAGAACATCCAGCGCCAGGTCGCCGTATCCATCAGTGGATGCAGGATCAGCGGCGCGTTCTTCATAAAGATCCACTTCAGCGCCTTCAGCGGAATGCCGGGCGCGGCCCACGGCGAGGCATAGCCTGGCGAGATTTCACCGGCATTGGCGAAGCTGGTTTCGAGCCCAACATCGGGCTGGCGTTCAAGCACGACCACTTCATGGCCGGCCTTCGCCAGATAATAGGCGGTGGTGACGCCGATGACACCCGCGCCCAGAACAACGATCTTCATGATAGCCCCAGTCCGAATGGCATAGTCTAAACGATATAATGACGATGATAACGGCGACCTAAACTGGTCAGGATTTCATAGGAGATGGTGCCAGCATCAGCGGCGATCATTTCCAGGCTCTGGTGCGGGCCGATGATTTCGACCAAGCTGCCGAGACGCAACGCCGAAGGCGGCAACGCGCCGATATCGAGCGTCAGGCTGTCCATGGAAACGCGGCCGACGATCGGCAGGCGGATGCCGTCGTAATAAGCGGCACCTTTGCTGCTGAGGCTGCGTGGCAGACCGTCCGCATAACCCGCAGCTATGGTCGCCAGCCGCATCTCGGTCGAGGCCACATAGGTGGCGCCATAACCAACGCGTGCCCCCGCCGGCACGCTGCGCGTCTGCACCACGCGCACGTCGAGGCGCACCACCGGCTGCATCGCGGCACCAGGCGCATCGCTCGGCGTGCCGCCATAAAGCGCGATGCCCGGACGCGCCAGGTTGCCGTGAAAATCGGTCCCGAGAAAGATGCCGCCCGAATTGGCGAAGCAGAGCGGCAGATCGGGGAACAAGGCCGCGACCTGACGCAGAACCGCCAGCTGCTCGGCATTCTGCCCATGGGCGTGTTCGTCGCCACAGGCGAGATGGCTCATCAAAAAGCGCAGATCGACGCCATCGCATAAGCCTCGATCGGCGGCGAGCGCATCGACCTCTTGGCGTGACAGGCCAAGGCGCGACATGCCCGTGTCCACCTGCAAGAGCGCCGGCAGCATGACAGCGCGCTGCTTGGCGAGCGCCGACCACAACGAAAGCTGTTCGAGCGAATTGAGCACAGGGATAACGGCGAGATCGGCGGCCGCTGCTTCCTCACCCGGCTGCAAGCCGTTGAGTACATACACGCGCGCGTCATTGGCGAGCAGGCGCCGCAAATGCACCGCCTCGCCGAACTGCGCCACGAAGAAATCGCGGCAGCCGGCGGCCTGGAGCGCCGGGCCTACCTGATCAACCCCCAGCCCATAGGCATCGGCCTTGACCACCGCTGCCGTCGCGGCCGGGCGCGATCGGTCGGCCAGAGCCCGGTAGTTCCGCTGAAGGGCACCAAGATCAATGGTGAGCACGCCGGAACAACCACTCGGGATGCACCCCAATCCCACCGCCTCACCCATTGCCCACTCCTGCCGTCCAATCGTGGCAATCTAGCGCAAGATATGTGGAATTTTCGCGCAATTGATCATTGATTACTGCAAAAATAGATGATTTTTAATGCCTTTATTCAAATAACGCTGGATTTTTGCATGGCCGGATTGGACACGATCGACCGCAACATCATCCGCCTGCTACGGCTCAACGCCCGTATCAGCACGACCAAGCTCGCCGCCGATGTCGGCCTGTCGCCATCGGCGTGTCTACGCCGTATCCAGATGCTGGAGCGCGACGGCATTCTGCGCGGCTATACGGCACTGATCGGCCAGGCCTCCGACGCCTCGGCCATCGCCGTCATCATCAACATCACTTTGGAGCGCCAGACGGAGGAAGACCTCGACCGCTTCGAGGCAGCGGTGAAGCAGCATCCCGAAATCCTCGAATGCTATCTGATGACCGGCGGCGCCGATTATCTGCTGCGCGTCGAAGTGGCCAGCGCCGGCGACTTCGAGGCCATCCACAAAGGCATTCTCTCGCGCCTACCCGGCGTGCAGCGCATCCATTCCAGCTTTGCCATTCGCAACGTGCTGGCGACGCGGGTTGGCCAGAGCCGCTAGTCGCGTTCCAGCAGATCCAGGATGAAATCGGCGCGCTCGGTGACACTGACCTTCGGCAAAATACTGACGTCATAGCCGAGCGCCGGATAGGCGACGAGCAGCCGCTCATATTCCGCCACCGCCGCCGCGAAACCATGCTGCCGCTCCGGATCGGTGACATAGATTTCAGGCCACGGCGGCGTCAGGAATGCGCGGTGGTGAGAACGATGCGCCGTCCCTAAAACCTTGCCCAGCGCCTGCAACAGCGGCTCGCCAGTCTCATGCTCAAGCCCCACGGCGGCATCGACAAGACCGCGATCGAAGAACACCCAGCCCCTTTGCGCGGCCGCCGCCTCACGGTCGGCCAATGCCACCGCTACGGCCCGGCGTAGAAAGGCCGTGAGATCAATCCAGGGCAAAGCCGTGCCCTGTCGCGCCACCTCGTCCTGCACGATCCGCCGTCCCGGCTCCTCGACCACCGCATGGCCGCGCCGCGCCAGCTCGGCGAGCAAAGTCGACTTGCCGCCGCCCGAACAGCCCGAGATGATGACGAAACGATTCACGTTGAGACTCCCATCCGGCTTTCTAACCCCAATTTTCAATGCATTTTTGTAAGAGCTGCAAAGCGCTTTTGAACCAAAACCGCGCCTAACGCGGCCACGGGTTTTGTGTCCATCACGCTTTCATGCAATCTCCGCCAAGCATGTGATGTCGTGACGCCCGCCACGATCTGAAGGACCTCGACGATGACCTCCGCCCTGCGTGGTGCTTTTCTCTCCTATACCAGCAACCCGTTCAAGGACGCGGCGGAGAGCACCTATCGCTACGAATCCGACGGGCTCATCGTCATCGACGGCGGCAAAATCACCTATGCCGGCGCCTATGACGCCCACCGTGTCCCCGCAGGCGTGATACCAGAACATCACCGCGATGGCCTGATCATTCCCGGCTTCATCGATGCCCATGTACATTATCCGCAGACGCCGATGGTCGGTTCTTACGGCAAGAAATTGCTCGAATGGCTCAACCAATATGTCTTCGTCACCGAGCAGCGCTATCACGACAAGGACTTCGCCCGCCATGTCGCCAAGGTGTTTCTACGGGAGCAGATCAAGGCCGGCGTCACCACGCCTGTCACCTATGCCACCGTACATCCGGAAGCAGTGGACGCCTATTTCGAGGAAGCCGAACTGTTAGGGCTGCGCACCGGCACCGGCAAGGTGCTGATGAACCGCAATGCGCCCGATGGCCTGCGCGACACCACGCAGACCGGCTATGATCAGTCAAAGGCTCTGGCGGAGAAATGGCACAATCGCGGCCGCTTCTTCTATGTGGTGACACCGCGCTTCGCGCCGACCAGCACGCCGGATCAACTGGAAGCCGCCGGCGCGCTCTTCAAGGAGATTCCCGGCGTCTATATGCAGACCCATATTTCGGAAAACACCGATGAGCTGAAATGGGTCGAAGAACTCTTCCCCAACAACAAGAACTATCTCGATGTCTACGATCATTTCGGTCTCGTCGGCCCGCGTGCTTTGTTCGGCCACGGCGTCCATCTGGTCGAAGCGGAATGGCAACGCCTGGCGGAAGCCGGCGCCACCGTCGTGCATTGCCCCACATCAAATCTGTTTCTCGGTTCCGGCCTGTTCAATCTGGAACGCGCTTTAGTCTCCGCCAATCCAGTACGCACCGCTTTGGGCTCCGACATTGGCGCTGGCACCAGTTTCTCGCCACTGGCGACCTTGAACGAAGCCTATAAGGTGGCGCAACTGCGCAACTTCCCGCTGTCGGCCCATCAGGCTTTTTATCTGGCGACACTCGGCTCGGCCCGCGCCATCTATCAGGATCAGCACATAGGCAGTATCGAAGCCGGCAAGGACGCCGATCTCGCCGTGCTCGACTTCATGGCGACGCCGCTTTTGGCCGAGCGCGAATCCTATGCCCGCAGCCTCGACGAACGCCTGTTCGTGCTGATGACGCTGGGCGACGAGCGCGCCATCAAAGCAACTTATGTCGCCGGCCGAAAGGTTCACACCCGCGATTGATCGGCCTGTGTCGCCAAGAGTTTGCGAGCATCACAAAACTGTCGAAAGCGAAGGCTAGTCCTCAGGCGGCGCCTTCGGATGTGTAACAGTCCCATGGAGGAGCCCAAAAGGGATCCCCATGCCTGCGCTTGTTGCACCCAAATTTTCGCGCCGCCTGCTGCTCACCGGTGGTTCGGCCCTCGCCGCCTCTTTGGCCGGCGGCATAGCCCGGCCTTATATCAGCCGCGCCGGCGACCGGCCGCAGATCAGCCATGGCGTGCAATCGGGCGATGTCTCCACCGATGGCGGCGTGGTCTGGGCCCGCGCCGACCGCCCCTCGCGCATGCTGGTCGATATCGCGACGACCGACAGTTTCAAGGACATTCATACCTCGCTCTTCATCGATGCTTTGCCCGAGAGCGATTTCACCGCCAAAGCCTTGATCGAAGGCCTGCCGGCCAACCAGGACATCTTCTATCGCATCCGCCTGCAGGATCTGTCGTCGCCGACCCTCATCGGCGAACAGAAGATCGGCCGCTTCCGCACCGCACCGACCGATCGCCGCTCGATCTCTTTCGTCTGGTCAGGCGACACCGCCGGCCAAGGCTGGGGCATTGATGAAGCGCGCGGCGGCATGCGGACCTATGCGGCCATGCTGAAGCACCGACCGGATTTCTTCATCCATAGCGGCGACAATATTTATGCCGACGCGCCGCTTCCGGCCGAGCAGAAACTACCAAACGGCGAGATCTGGAAAAATCTCGTCACCGAGGACAAATCCAAGCCGGCGGAAACGCTTGCCGAATATCGCGGCAATTATAAATACAATCTTCTCGACAAGAACGTGCTGGCTTTCAACGAGCAAGTGCCGATCCTGACGCAATGGGATGATCACGAGGTCAGCAACAATTGGTGGCCGGAGGAGCCGCTGACCCGCGCCGAGCATCAGCGCCGCAAATACACCGAGAAGAGCGCGTTGATCCTGATGGCGCGCGCCAGTCGTGCCTTCCACGAATATCTGCCGCTACGCAACTCAATCGCCGAGCCCGGCCGCGTCTATCGCAAGATCCCTTACGGCCCGCTGCTCGACGTCTTCATGCTTGATATGCGCAGCTATCGCGGTGCCAACGGCGAGAACCAGCAGGAAACCTATGGCCCAGACGCCTATTTCCTCGGCCCCCAGCAAATCGCCTGGCTCAAGCGCGAACTCCTGGCGTCGAAGGCGACCTGGAAGGTCATTGCCGCCGACATGCCGCTCAGCCTGAACGTGACCTATGACAACGATCGCAAATGGGGCTCGGAAGCCATCGCCCAAGGCAATGGCCCGCCCAGAGGCCGCGAGCTTGAGATCGCCGATCTCTTGTTTTTCATGAAGCAGAATAAAATCAACAATACCGTCTGGCTAACGGCTGATGTCCATTACACCGCCGCCCACCACTACGATCCCAACAAAGCCGTGTTCCAGGATTTCGAACCGTTCTGGGAATTCATCTCCGGCCCGCTGCACGCCGGCAGCGGCAGCCCCAAGGATCTCGACAACACCTTTGGACCGCAACTCGCCTATGCCAAGGGACTAGGCCAGAACCAGCTGAGAAATGCCGGACCCAGTGAAGGGCTGCAGTTCTTTGGCCATGTAGCGATCGATGGCGAAAGCGAAGCGATGACCGTGACCTTGCGCGACATCGACGACAACGCCCTATGGTCGACGAAGATCGAGCCGAAACGGGCTTGAACACGCCAACAGCGCGGCGGCCGGAACGCCGCGCTATTTCTCGCCGGCCAGATCGCGGCGCGCCTTCTCAAGCTCCTCGGCGTAGCGGCGCATCAAATGGTTCTCGGTCAAGAGACCGATCACCGTGCGGTCCTCCGCGCTCTTGATCACCGCGAGCTCCTCGGCGCCGGCATCCTGAAAGGCGTTGGCGGCTTGCGACACATCCATATGCGGCACCAGCGCCACATCTTTGTATTTCGCCACAATGCTCACCGGCGTGCTGGGTCCCAGCTCATGGCCATGGACCTCGGCGACGATCAGCATGCCGGCATAATGACCCTGCTCGTCGACGGCGATGACGCGCTGGGCCGCGCCCAGAGGATATTTCACACAAAAGCTTCCAATCGTCGTCGTCGCCTCGACCGTCTCCACATTCTTGCGCATCATCGCGCCGACGGTGAGATTGCGCATCCAGCCGACATCCTGGGCGCTGCGGATCGTCTCGCCGCGCAGATGGAAACGCCAGGTCGAGAAGGAATAGCCAAAGGTTTCGCGCACCAAGAGCGATGTCATGACGGAGGTCGCCAGAACCACGCCGCTTAGGGCCAGATCGTGGGTCGATTCCAGCGCCAGGAACGTCATCGTCAACGGACCGCCGACGATGCCGACCGCAAACGACGTCATGCCGGCCACGGCTGCGACCACCGGATCGATACCGAGAAACGGCGCGATCGACGCGGTGACACCGGCAAACAGCTTACCAAATAGCGCGCCCAGCAGAAGCGAGGCGAAGAACAGCCCGCCGCGAAAACCCGCACCCAGCGAAATCGACGACGCGGCGATCTTGAGCAGGAAAATAGTGCCCACGACAAACAGGCCGTGGTCGAACGAGAAGACGCTGTGCAGCGCGCCATGGCCGCTGGAGAGAACCTGCGGCGTCACCAGACCAAGCATGCCGACGATACAGCCGCCGATGAACGGGCGGGCCGCTGCGGGAATAGACAGTTTGACGAAGACCCGCTCGACGCCTGCGACCAGATACATGATACCGATCGAGATGGCGCCGCCGCACAGGCCCAGCAAAATGAAGGGCACATATTGGCTGGCGGTGAGCGCCGGCAAGGCCGGCAGATCGATCGGGAACGGCGCGCCGCCCAGCCAGGTCGCCACCAGCGAAGCGGTGATCGCCGCCGCCATCACCGGCGCCACATTGGCAATGGAGTAAATGCCGATGATCAGTTCAAAGCCATAAAAGGCACCCGTCAAAGGCGCATCGAAGGCGGCGGCAATGGCGCCTGCCGCGCCGGCGCCGACCAGGATGCGGACATCGCCCCGGCGAAAGCGAAAGAACCGCGCCATATAGGAAGCGAGGCCCGAGCCGACCTGGGTATAGCCGGCCTCCAAGCCGACCGACGCGCCAAAGCCGCTCGACAGCATGGTCTGACCGGCGATGATGCAGGTGTCGGTCAAGGACATGCGCCCGCCATGCAGCGCATTGGCCTCGATCGGATCGACCGGCGTGCGAAACTTGCGCCAGCGCAGCCAAACAATGCTGAGGCCGAGCAGAATGCCGCCGACCGCCGGCACCAGAGCTTCCAGCGGATTCTGCAGCGTCATCATCGCCGACAACCGGCCGCCCGGCGGCGTCTCGAACAACAGCCCGTGCAGAAACTGGACGACGTGGTTCATCGCCGTCACCAGCACGCTGGCGAGAGCGCCGACCAGCAGCGCCAACAGCACGATGATCACGCCGCGGGCTTCCAGCAGCGCCAGCAGGCGCATCATCCCGCGCATTCGGCGGATCCGGACGAGTGGACGATCGATGGACAGCAACAGACGGCTCACGAATATCGGATGAAGCGCGCTCGGCTATAGCATGGAATGCTCACTGTCGTGGTCAAGCGAAATTGCCGCGGCGGCGGCGCATCCTCGCCTTACTCGATCAACTCAGTCGCTTTGCCCGGGCCCTTCTCCGCCATCGCCGCCAACAGAAACTGAATGAAGTCACTCGTCTTGGCCGGCAGATGTTTCGCCTTGGAGAAATAAAGGCTGATCCGTTCGGGCGACAACGCCACCTGATCCAGGATCGTCTCGAGGCGCATCTCGGCAAGCTCGGCCTGCACCGCGGAGAGCGGCACCCGAATAATCCCCCAGCCCTGCAGGGCCATCTGAATGAGGGCGGCCGTATTGTTCGACGACAGCGAGCCCTTCACCTCGATGAGGAGCGGACGCGACGCCGCTTGAAACGGCCAGCTCTTGGGACCGCCATAGAGATTCACCAGGCAATTGTGCTGGCGCAGATCCTGCGGATCCTGCGGGCGACCGCAACGGGCGAAATAGGCCGGCGCCGCACAGATCACATGAGGCACCGGCCCCAGGTCTCGCTCCAGAAGACCGGGCAGCGACGGCTTGCGCCCAGCCACGATCACATCGCAGCCATCCTCGCTCGGCGTCTGGTCTTCGGGCACAACGGCCAGATGCACGCGCAGCCCGGGATGACGGTCGGCGAAGGCGCCAATCAGCGGTGAGAGAACAAGGCGGGCGTAGTCGCTCGTCGTCTGCACGCGCAACGTTCCAAACGGTCCCGTCTGCGAATTGCGCGCTTCCACCAGATAGTCGTCGAGGCTCGCCAGCATGTGCAGGCAATTCTGAAACAGTCCCTCGCCCGCATCGGTCAAGACGATACCATGCGTCGATCGGTTGAGAAGACTGAAGCCGAGCGTCTCCTCCAGCTCCTTCATATGTTTGCTGACGACCGAAGGCGTCGTGCGCAAATCCTCCGCCGCCTTGGTGAAGCTTCGACGTTCCGCCACCCGCACGAATGTGTTGAGCTTCTTCAGATCGCGCAACGGTGCAGTCACTGTCATCCTCTCCCCCGATCCTGCCGTCTTATAAGGCGCACGTGCGCTGCAATACGCACGTACCGGTCGTCCTCCCTTGCGGCGCGGTTCGCGGGTCCCGGAACAACAGTCTTTCCAAGACATCGGCTACCGGCTCTTGCGGGGCCAATCTATCATTTTGATGCAATCAGAAAACCAAGATTCGACCGACCCGCACTCGAAATACGAGGAATAACAATGCTCAAGGAATATCACTATGACCACCTCATCCGCTGGCCCAAGGGTGAACGGGCCGCGGTCTTCCTGACCTTCGATTTCCAGGGCGGCGAAGACGTCAAGCCGGACAAAAATGGCTTTCTCAATTACGAAATGTGGAGCCAGGGCGAATACGGCCCTCACCATGCCATTTATCGGCTGCTGCGCATCCTCAAGGAAGAGGACATTCGCGCCACCTTCATGACCTGCGGCGCCATCGCCGAACGGTTTCCCGAAGCGGTGCAAGCCATTCTCGACCATGGCCATGTGGTCGAAGGCCACGGCTACAATCACGAGATCGCCCGCTATCTGCCGCGCGACGAAGAGACCGAGGTGATGCGCAAGACCATCGCCATGATCAAGGAGCGCACCGGCCGCAGGCCCTATGGCTGGCGCTCCTGCACCCAGAGCACCAACACCATCGAGCTGCTGATCGAGCATGGCTTTGCCTGGAACAGCAATTGTTTCCATGAGGAACGCCCGTTTCTCTATGAGCACAACGGCAAGACGCTGGTTGAACTGCCGCGTCAGCCGTTTGGCGACGGCACGTTGTTTGGCCATCGCCACGGCGAATACGGCAATCCCTTCCATGGGCTGGAAACCTGGAAAGCCTATTTCGACGAGCTGTATGCCGAAACAAGCCAGCAGCCGGGTTATATCCCGTTCACACTGCATCCCTACATCATCGGTCGGCCCGGCCGCACCTTGGCGCTGCGCGGCATCATCCAGCACATCAAAAAGGCCGGCAACGTCTGGTTCGCCACCGGCATGGAACTGACCGATTGGTGCAACGACCTGTTCAAGGCTGAAGTCCAGGAACTCGCCCGCGCCTCGGCCCGGTGAACCAACTGTGACGCGAAACTAAAAGGCGGCCATCGCGCGGCCTGAACGAAGACGCGTCATCGGCCCCGTGCCGGCGACGCCCCTAAGCGCCGACAAGACACGACCCAAGCTGCGTCCATCGAGAAACGCGGCAAAACCAATGTGCAGCGTTTGCGAAGAGCAACACATGAGGGAAAAGTCATGAGGAAACGGCTTATGATCGGCCAGCTTGTCGGCCTCGTCGCCGGCTCTCTATTGGCGATCTTGGGGCTCACCACAGCCGCCTCGGCGCAAGACGCCAAGGACTTCTATCGCGGCAAGAACATGCGCCTCCTGATCGGCTATGGCCCCGGCGGCGGTTATGATCTCTACGGTCGCCTCGTCGCTGAATTCCTGCCGAAATTCCTTCCCGGCAATCCCAGCATTCTGTCGCAGAACATGCCGGGCGCCGGCAGTTTCCTGGCGGCCAAATACATGGCCGAAGTCGCGCCGAAGGATGGCACCATTCTCGGCAGCCTGGCACAGACCCTGGCGCTCGACAGCATCGTCAGCAACACCGCCAATATCGACGTCTCGAAATTCTCCTACATCGGCCGCGTTGTTTCCAACATCGACACCGGCGTGGCCTTGCCGAAAAGCGGCATCAAAACTTTCGACGACACCCGCCACAGGCCCTTCACGGTCGGTGCCTCCGGCGGCGGCTCGACCACCGTTCTGTTCCCCTCGGCACTGAACACCTATGCCGGATCGCAATTCAAACTGGTGCGCGGCTATTCCGGCACGACCGATATTCAGCTCGCCATGGAACGCGGCGAAGTCGACATCGTCGGCGCTTATGGACTACCAGGTATCCTCATCAGCAAGCCGGGCTGGATCGAACGCGGCGAAGCCTCCATTCTCTATCAGGCCTCGCTGAAGCGACATCACCTGTTGCCGAATGTCCCGACCTTGCCGGAACTGGCAACCGATGACGAAGGCCGCGAGGTGCTGCGCGCTGTCGCCAGCACCGGCGAGATCGGCCGCTCCATTCTCACAACGCCTGGCGTGCCCGCCGATCGGCTGGCCCTGCTGCGCGAGGCCTTCAACACAATGCTGAGCGATCCTGATTTCCTCGCCGCTTGCCAAAAGCGCGGCCTGATGGTCGACGCCGCCAGCGGTGAGGATATGGACGCGATCGTGCGCGAGACCTTGCAAATGCCGAAATCGATCATCGCCAAGGTGGCGCAGCTGACGAACTAGCGGCTCACTCGTTCGCTGGGTCGTCGGAAGACTTCGCCACAGGCGCGGGCTGCGACGATCCACTCCACAGATACAGCAAATAGCTGATGATCAGCACCGGCTCGAGAACGGCGGTGCCGGCAAGAATGCCGACCAACCGTTCGAGCGCTGGCCTGATGGCGGCGTCCGCATAGTTGTCGGGCACCAGCGTCACCAGAATGGCCAGGGTGAACTGCGTGCCTATATAAGTCAGTCCATGGCTGCCGTTCTCGATATGGCGACCGATGAGAACGCCTATCGCCGTCGCCACGATCAGGATCGGCGCACTGCCATGGGCTGCGAACAGCACGCCGGCGGCCACCACGCCGCCGATGAGGCAGCCGAGGAACCGCAGCATCAATTTGCGGCTGACCAGTTTGAACCCACCGACACCGATACTGGAAATCGGGATCAGCATCACCGCCATGATGCTCACCGCCCCTTGCGCTAATTCGGGCAGTGCGAACAGCCGCCAGACGATGAGCAGCAGCGCCAAAGCAAACGCGGCCTCAGCCGCATGGCCAGCAGCCTGGAGATGCCAGCCGATGCGCGGCGCAGGCGGCAGGCGCGTGCCGGGCCAGCGCCGCCGCAACGTCAAGGACGACAGAATGCCGATGACGATACAGGCGCAAGTGCCGGCGACCACCTCCAGCATGCGCGTCTCGACAAAGCCCTTCAGCGCATGGTTCGGATGCTCGATCTGATCGAGCAGGATCATCGCGAAGGTGAGGCCGACAAACAGCCAGGCATAAGCGCGACGCGCCGTCAGCGCGCCATACATGCTGACGCCGCCGATGACGGCAATCGCCAGGATCGAGAGTGGCAGCGATGGGGCGACAACCGGCACGATGAACAAAGCGAGCGCACCGCCGCAGCCCGTGCCGACAATGCGCAGGAACCCCCGCAGCAGCGTGTCGGCGATATGGCCGCGCATCACCATATAGCCGGAGAAGGCGGCCCAGGAAACGTTCTGCGCGCCGACGAGATGGGCGAACAGGATCGCCAGCAGCACCGACGCGGCGCATTCCACATCGTCCACCAACCGGGGACCATGGGAGAAGCTATCCAGCCAACGGCGCAGGCCAGGACGGGCCGCCTCAGTCGCCATGGAATCCGCCATCGCGCAATCCGATGAATATCCGATCGTTACGGCAATTCGCGTCGTAACCAGCGCTTTAGCTATGGCACAGGAATTTGGATCAAAGCCAGCGGCGCCTGAACCATGTGACTTTTGGTTCGCCCGTCAGGAGCGTGGCAGTTTCTCCGCCGCCGCCAGATCATGCCGCAAGACCGGCAGCGTGCGCCGCGCCCAGGCCTTGAGGCTCATATTGTCCCCGTCCTTGGCATAACGCTCGAACAGAGCGACCGCATTTCTGTGCATGACCACCTGCAGCGAACTGTATTCGCCAATGAATTTCGCCGCCTCGACCAATTTCAGCTTATCGAGCCGCGCCCGATCGCCATCGCCCAGTTCGACCGGAAGATCGACCGCGATCTTCTCGATGGAGACCAGCCGCTTCAGATCAGCGCTCGTCTTCCCATGGCTGTCGATCATCTGTTTGGCGAAAGCCTGCTGAACCGAAGTGCCGCGCTCCAGCGCGATCTGGCTGCTTTCGATCTCCACCTGATCGGAGGCCGCCACCTCTTTGACAAAGTCGATCGCGGTCATGACTTCAGGTGACGCTACTTCGGGCGACGGATCGGCCTCGGCCGGCCCGCTGGGCGACTGGGCGAAACTGAGGGGGGCACCAGGACCTGGGATGAGAACTGGGGCAAGAAGCAGCCAGCCGGCGATCAGCACGTAACGCATCGTAGCGCTCCCCTGCGGGTGACCCAATACCTCGAACTGAACGCCGGGCGGCGTCATCTGTTCCGAATTATCGCGCGCTGAACCGCCGCCGGGAAGCTGGCGCGGCGCAAAAATGGGGCTAATCTGCCTCTCGCCGACGAACGATCACGCGAGGCTGCCCATGAAGACCCGCATGGTATGGTTGGGGGTTCTGATCGCGAGCCCCCTGTTCTCGCACACCGCGCAAGCGGCCTGTCGCGAGCCGCAAACAGGAACAAACGCAGCGCCGCTGTTCTCACCACCCCTCGCCATGGTCGTGACCGGCGCCGGCAGGCTGCCGTTTTACACGGCGCCAGACAGCCATTGCGCCATGAAGGCTGTTTTCGTCATCCCGAACGACCAGTTGATCGCCTATGCGCAAACCAACAGCGGCTGGGCGTCGGTGATGTATACGAACCCCAAAACGGGGAAAGACATCAGCGGCTGGGTCAAAGCGGCAAGATTGAAGACCAGCGGAACCATGGGCCCGCAACAATAAGCTCGCCCCTGCCGCCAAATTGACGTCCTATAGTGGTCCAAACTGCGACCCGCAGCAGGAGAGTGCCATGTCCCTTTCTGTCAAAACCGAACGTGCCTTGATGTCTCACGAGGAGTTCGAGCTTCTGTCTCAAACGCACTACCCTGCCCTCATCGCCCTGGAAGACGAAGCGATTGCCGCCGCCAAAAAGCGCATTCGAGACTTGCACGATAAGGCGCGCACCTTCGCGCGCGGCATGCGACGCGGCATTCGCGGCAAAGCCGAACCGCGTGGCGCAAGCTTTCCCGGCAATATCGAAAAGCCCGCGCGACGCAAGCAAGTCTTCAGCGGCGCCTTGAAGCGGCTCAATGCCGAAGTCGCGCGCCGCGAAGCCATTGCCGCCCACCAGGCTTTGATGGATTCAGCCCAACGCGCGCTCACGCTCAAGACAAGCGCCAACCGGCGCAATGGCCCTGCGTCCGGACGCACCAGCCGCGCCGGCATGCACCCTGTCGCAAGCGATCGACAGGACAGTTTGGTCAATCGCGCCAACGTCGGCCGCGTCGTGCGGGCGACGAAAGTTGCGCAGGCCCGGCGGGATAGCCGTCCCGGCAAATAAGGCGCGAACCATTTCAGTGAGATCCGTGTCGCCGCCTGCGCCACGCGCCCAAATGCAGAAAGGCCCTGCCGCTCGAAAGCGACAGGGCCAAGTCATTGGGAGGGTTGGGTTCCTTTCTCATGAGGAACCCGAATCCCTTGAGTCGTACGAAGCCGCATAAGGGAGGGAGAGCGACTTCGCCGTTATTCAAAGGAGCATAAATGCGCGCCCGATGTACCGCCGTCAGTTGATTTATTCAACGATGCAGTAGCGGGCAAAACGCCGCATCGTGGGCCACCGCACCGTTCAAAAGAGGAACTATCTTGCCTGTTGCCCAGACACGCCCCACCAACCGCAGCCGGCAGTCTGACAAAATCGCCGACGGCCATGCCGAAATGCGCAGCGTGCTGCGTGCGCTGACGGTTTTGCGGCAGCTCAATATCAGCAACGGCGCCACGATCCGCGACCTGCATCGAACAACGCAGATTTCACGCACCGCGCTCTATCGCATTCTGCGAACCCTCTGCAGCGCTGGCTATCTCGTTGCCGATTCCGACGTCGAAACCTACCGGCTCACGCCTTTGGTGCGGCAGTTGAGCGAAGGGTTTAACGAAGATTCCTGGATATCGGAGATCGCCGGACCGCTGCTCGACGAATTGCAGAAGACCGTCATCTGGCCGACGGACCTGTTCGCCTTCTTCGACGACACGATGATCATGCGACGCACGACCCGGCGCGTCAGTCCCTGGACGATCGATCGCGCTTTGGTTGGCCTGCGAACCCCGTTGCTGGTGACCGCCTGCGGCCGCGCCTATCTCGCCCATCAATCGGAAGAGGTGGTCGCCGGCGTTCTCGAGCGTCTGTCCGAGAGCCGGCATCCCGACGACGTCCTGGCGAAAGAGCCCAAAGCCATCCGGCAACTGCTGCGCAAGGTGCAGCGGGACGGTTATGCCCTGCGCGCGAAGAGTTTCATGCCTGAAACCGGCAGTCTTGCGGTGCCCGTCCTCATCGACGGACAAGCGCGCTGTTCGATTGCCATTACCTATATCGCGTCAGCGAAAAGCGCGCAGACTGTCGTCGATTCCTATCTGCCCTTGCTGCAAGCCACCGCGGCCAAAATCGCCGACGGCATCAATAAGTCTTCTGAAATCTAGTCAGTCGCGACGATGCGAGTCCGCAGTCCGCCATCGGCGAGTGCCCGCTCGACAAACTCTGGCGCGGTGAACAACCAGGCCAGCCGATCATAATACTCCGCCGCCTGCCGGCCCTCGAAGAGGGAGTTGCGCACCAGCCGCTCGATACCAGAGGCATGCAGAAGCCGATCCATCATCAGCGCCGAGATCTGCACGCGCGCGGCGCGCACGATCCTGATAGCCTGATAGGCGTCGAAGGCCGCTGACAGATGGCCGGCGGCGCGATCCACTTCTTCGGCAAGACAGAGCGCGTCCTCCAGCGCCTGCGCCGCACCTTGCGCGATATATTGCACCATGGGATGCGCCGCATCACCCAAGAGCGTCACCGCCCCATCGGTCCAATTATCGATGGGGGCGCGGTGGCGGATGACATAGCGCTGAAAGCGAGGCTGTGCTTCGACCAGCTGAGTCACCGTGCTCGACCACCCCTCAAGCGATGCACGCGGGCGCTCCGGGCTCGTCTCCCCTTCCCAGTCATCGTCCGGCGCGGCATGCACGGTGATGGCGAAATTGAACTCGCTCCAGTCGCGCACTGGATAATAGATCGCATGGGCGCCGGGACCGGCCCAAAGACTGGGATAGGGCTTCTGGCATTCGCGCGGCATTTTCGCCGCCGGCACCAAGGCACGATAAATGACCGCGCCGGCTGGCGTGGGCTCGCCATCGCCCACCAGTTGCTGACGCACCCGCGACCGCACGCCGTCTGCACCAATCAATCCACCAGCAACAAGGCTGTCACCTGTTTGCAAGCGGACGCTCACCGCATCGTCGGTGTTGGCATATGCGACGACCTTGCTGTTGGTCCGCAGCTCGATCAGAGGCGCCGCCATGCAGCCTTGCAGCAGCGCCCCATGTACGTCAGCGCGATGCGAGACGGCATAGGGATTGCCGAAACGATGAATGAAGTCGGCACCGCAAGGAATGTCGCAGATCGTTCGTCCATCCAACCCGTCGATCATCAGCATGCGCTCGATGAGCAGGCCTTCGCTCTTAACGCGATCCCCGACGCCAAGCGCATCCAGCACCGACAAGGCATTGGGCGCGACCTGCAAACCCACACCGACCTGCCCGAATTCCGCCGCCTGTTCGCAGACGATGACGTGAAAGCCGCGTTGCGCCAAAGCCAGCGCGCAGGCCAAACCACCGATGCCGCCACCAGCAATGACGATCGGCAAAGAATTACGCGCCTCAAACATCGTAGTCTCCTCCCCGCTTGCGTGAGCTAGGCGACGTTGGGTCGTGCGGCAGCTGCAAAGCGCTGATCGCTGTCGGGGACAGCAATCTTATATGCGGGGCGAGCCTTGGTACGCGCGACCCAATCGCGGATCGCACCATGGCTCCCCCAGAGATCCGAAAAATTCAGCTCCTCCAATCGATCGATGAATGGGGCGGCCGCGATATCGGCGAGCGAATAGGCCTGCCCGCCCAGCCACGGCACGTCGGACAACCGTCGCTCCATGCGACCAAGCGCCGAGATGATCGCCTGTCGCGCTGTATCGACCTTCGCCTGGTCGATCGGTTGACGCGCCGCCCGGCGATATTCCTCGGCCCGCGCCTTATTGGGATGCGACGCCACCAGCGCCTCAAGCTCCTCATCCGACCTCCCCGCGAGTTCCGGGCTCATCATCACGGCAAAGGTCGCCGGCCGGATGGCCGGATGCAACACGTCGTCTTCGAACTTGACCCAGAAACGGGCGCGGGCGCGATCGACGGGGTTATCGGGCATCAAGGCCGGCGTTGGAAAAACCTCGTTCAGATATTCGTTGATGAGCGTGCTTTCATGGATCGGCACCCCATCATGGACGAGCGTCGGCACCACCCCGTTCGGATTGAGCTGCAGATAGGCCGGGGTCGTGTGTTCAAGTTTCATCAGATCGACGAAGCGGCTTTCCCAAAGCAAGCCCTTCTCGGCCAGGCACAGGCGAACCTTGATCGAACAGAAGGACCGCCAATCGTGATAGAGCTCCAACATTGTTCCACCTCCCATGACGGGAGAGCCGACCACCAAGGCGGTCGACTTTCAATCTGGCTCGCTCGATCCGTCCGCCAGGCGAACAGCCCGGACCGCGATGCTGGAGGGAAGCCGCTTAATTCAGCGCGGCCTCCGCACCCGTTCCAGATTGCCGATCAACCCCACTTCATCTCGCCTTTAGCGACCTTGGAGCCGATGTCGAGCGCGACACCCATGCCGAGGTTCGGGAAGCGCGCTTCCATCGCCGCCTTCAAGGCAGCGCCATCCTTCGCCTTGGCGAGTTCGTCCTCAAAGGCCAAAAGATAGGTCTTCGTGAATGTTACAGCCGAAAGATCGGTTGCCGCATCCGGCGCCATATGACCGGGCACGACGACAGCCGGCTTGCGGGCCGCGATCTTGTCGAGGTTGGCGATCCAAGCGGCACGCTCCTGCTTGGTCGGCGTATCGGCCGTCCAGACATGCACGCCCGAGAAGATGAGGACGCCACCGAACACCGCGTTCAGCGACGGCACCCAGAGCGTGCGACGGTTCGCCAGACCTTCCGCCGCGACGATATCAACAGTTTCGCCGTCAACGGTGAGCGACTTGCCGTCAAACACTTCCGGCACAACGATGTCGGCCAAGGTCTGCGGGCCGTTCTCTTTCAGTTGCGGCCCCCAGGCAGCAAGCTTCTTCTCGATGCTGGCCTTGATCGCGGCGACGGTTTCCGACGCGGCAATGACCTTCGCATCCGGAAAAGCCGCATGCACCGGCTTCAGGCTGAAGTAATAGTCAGGGTCCGACTGGCTGATATAAATCGCCGTCAGTTTCTTGCCGGTCGCCTTGATGGCTTCAGCCAGCGCCTTGCCATCGGGATAGGTGAACCCGCCATCGATCAACAGCGCTTCGCTCGGCCCCGAAAGCAGAACGGGCGCGCGGAAAAAGCCGTTTGGCCCCGCCGGAAAATGCTTCCAGCTCAGTTTGGAACCGGCGGCATGGCTCAGACCGGCAGGCGCGAACATTGCAGCCGCGCCAACAGCAAAAGTCGTCTTCATCGCATCTCTCCTCGAATACATGATCGTCTCCATGGCTATCCTTCCTTTCAGCGTCACGCGGCGCGCACCTGCGCGGCCAATTGATCGAAGTCGCCAAACAGCGCTTGGCTCGGCAGCAGGCGCTCGCCCTTCGCACCTTCCACGATCAGGGCGGGAACGCCGTTGACGCCGAAGCGGCTCATCTTGGTGCGGGCGGCCGCAGTCCTGTTGCGATAAGCGGCGAGCAAGTCCTCATCCGGCTGCCGCACACGCGCGGCGGCGGCGGCAGATCCGGCTTGCTCGAGAATGTCGGCAACGACCGCCAGATCGGCGGTGTCGCGCCCCTCGACATAGCGGCCCCGTTGCAGCGCCTTCAGCGCTTCGAATTCGCGCGCGCTCTCGCTCAAACCCACAGCGACGATGCCCAAAGTGGCCGGCGCTGAATCGAACAGGCCGTCGGCCCGATCGAGAATCCCAGTGCGATAGGTCTGCGTGAACGGCTGGCCGGTCAGACGGGCGATGCGCTGATCGTTCTGCCAGGCATAGGCGGCGAATTGCGCATCCATCGGGCGCGCGCCTTCACCGGCGAACAAGCCGGTCGGTGCCAACGCGACGGAAACGCCGTCCAATCGCGCCAGGCGCTCCAACGCCGGGCTCGCGCCATAACACCAGCCGCAAAGCGGATCGAAGAGATAGGTGGCTTGGAGAGAGGCGTCTTGCATGTCGATCTTCCGTGGTGAGCGATGATCGGAAGATAGACCTCGTTAGCTTGTTGATAAATATCGCATAATAATACATAATGTATGCTATAGACTTACAATTGCGGAGTGCCCGATGGAGGCCGTCAACTTCAACCGGCTGGCTTATTTCGCGGCGGTGGTGGACGCTGGCTCCTTCACGCGCGCCGCCGAACGGCTCGGCATCACCAAAGCCGTGGTCAGCCAGCAGGTCGCCAAGCTGGAGAGCGAGCTGAAGACCACCCTCCTGCTGCGCACGACGCGACGGGTCGTGCCGACCGAGGCCGGCCGCCTCCTGCATGCCCGTTGCATCCTGATCCTGCGCGAGGCGGAGGATGCAGTCGGAGAATTGACGCAAGCCAATGCGGAACCTACGGGCACGCTGCGCATCACCGCGCCCAGCGACTATGGCACCTCGATGATCGCGCCGCTGGCCGCCGCCTTCTCGCAGCGCTTTCCCGCCTGCAGCGTCGAACTCATTCTGTCCGACGCCAAGATCGATCTGGTCGACAACCAGATCGATGTTTCTATTCGCGTCGGCTGGTTGCAGGATTCAACACTTCAGGCCCGTCGGATCGGCACGTTCCGGCAACTCCTGGTGGCGGCGCCTGCCGTGGCGCAGACCGTGCGCGCCACGGCGCCGGAAGAGCTTGCGAGCTACCCTTTCATCGCCAACCTTGCCCTGCGTGATCCCCTCACTTGGCGTTTCAGCCAAGGCGACTTTGACCGGCGCACCGTGCGCCTGCGTCAGGCCCTTGCCATGAACGCGACGCCTGCAGTGCTAGCGGCGACGCTCGCGGGCGGCGGCCTGTCCATCCTGCCTGATTTCGAAGCTCAGCCGCATATCGCATCCGGCCGGCTCGCGCGCCTGTTACCAGCATGGGACCTGCCGTCCGGCGGCATTCACACGGTCTATCCCGCGGCACGCTTTCGCCCGCCGAAAGTCACCCGCTTCGTCGCGATGCTGGTGGACGCGCAGAAGCGGACGACGCCGAAACAATGAGCTGCCGTCACAAAAACACACGAAGCAAGAACACATGAAACACAATCGCGAAGATGGCATAAGCTGCCTGAACAGCTTCTCCTTTTGAAATTCATTGGCCTGGTATGAACACCACCGAAATTCTCTCCCGCCTTGCCGTCTCATTGGCCATCGGACTTCTGATTGGATTGGAACGCGGTTGGCGCTCGCGCGACGAACAAGATCATCAGCGTGCCGCCGGCTTGAGAACCTTCGCTTTGTCGGGATTGCTCGGCGGCGTCACCGGCGTCCTCTCGCAACAGGTCGGCGGCGCGCTTGTCAGTTCTGTTTTTGCCGTCTACGCCCTCGCCTTCACCGCCTTTCACTGGCTGGAAGCGAAAGCCGAACACAATATGAGTGTGACCGCCGTCGTCGCCGGCATGGTCACCTTTCTGCTCGGCACGATGGCGGTCACCGGCGACCAACAGATCGCAATTGCCTGCGCCGTTGCCATGGCGATCCTTCTGGCGCTGCGCGAGCAACTGCATAAATGGGTCGCCTCGCTGACATGGCCGGAAATTCGCTCCGTGCTCGTCCTCCTGACGATGTCGTTCCTGCTCCTGCCGCTTCTGCCCAACAAGCCGATCGACCCGTGGAATGCGATCAACCTGTATGAACTCTGGGTCCTCGCCATCTTGATCGCCACCATCTCCTTCTGCGGCTATATCGCCGTCAAAGTTGTTGGCGACCGGCTGGGCGTCGTCATGACGGCAGTCGCCGGCGGCCTGGCGTCATCGACCGCAACGACGGTCACTTTCGCACAGATGAACCGCGATCATCCGCAAGCCTTTCGCCTGCTGGGCGCCGGCATTCTGATCGCCGGCGTGATCATGGTGGCCCGCGTCGCCGTGATCGCCATCGCGCTCAACCCTGCGCTGTTGCCGAGCCTGGCGCCGCCGCTGATCGCGGGCGGCGCCATTCTCTGTCTCGGTGCCGCCGTCCTGTTGAGCCGGCGCGACAGCCACGAGAAGCCGAGCCTTGAGATCGCCAATCCGCTGGCACTGGGCACGACGATCAAGCTCGTCGTCTTCATCGCCGTCGTCATGCTGGCTGCGGAAGTGCTGCGCGACACTCTCGGCGGCGTCGGCATCATCATCCTGGCCTTCCTCTCCGGCATCGCCGACGTTGATGCGATCACCCTCTCAATGGCCAAACTGGGCGGCAAAGACCTCACCTTGAACATCGCCAGCGTGGCGATTCTCGTCGCCGTGGCCACCAACACTTTATCGAAGGCCGTTCTCTCGGCCTGGACCGGCGGCGCACGGATAGGGCTGCTGGTGGGTTGGATCAGCGCCGTGGCGGTTGTTGGTGGATTGGCCGTCGCTTTCTGGTGGCCGCAGGCGTGACGCGGCACCTCACCGCTTGCGCGCCACGATGTAGGGACGCTGATCGTTGCCCTTCGTGGCGTGGTTTTCGCTGGCCATAATGTCGAAGCCCGCGCCCTCGATGTACTGGCTCAGCTCCGCCGCCCGAAAGACCCCCGCATAAGGCGCTTGGCCGATGGCGCGCATCGCCGGCAAGACCAACCGGATGAGCGGGTTCATCTCTCCGACACAGGGTGTCTTGGAGACGAACACGCCGTCCGTGGCGATCAGCGCATGGATGCTGCGTAAGGTGCCCGGCAGGTCGCGAACCAGATGCAGATAATTGAAACCCAGCACCGCATTGAACGGCGCGTCAGGCAGCAGCGCTTCGGCTGTCGCCGCGCGAAAGATAAGGCCTGGGATCGGATCGGCCGCGCGTTTCTCCTCGGCGATCGCGACCATTGCAGAAGAGATATCCGTCGCCAGATAGTCCTGCACCTGGCCCGCAAGATGAAACGCCGTCGTTCCCGTGCCGCAGCCCAGTTCTATAACCCGATCGCCTGATCGCAACAGAGCGCGGGTGCGCGCCAGCGTGCGCTCATAGCCGGCCTGATCGGCGATCGCGCCCCTGGCATATTTCCGTGACGTCCGGTCCCAAAAGCGGGCGTCGCTCGCAAGACTCATGATGGTTGCTCCTCACCAACATCTTTAGCGGAGAAAGGCACGAACAGCGTTAGCGGGCATGCGGCAGCCCTTTTTTCGCTATCTGGTCGATCGCCGTGACAACATCACGATCAAGTTCGGGCGGCAGGTCGTGCCCCATGCCGGCAACGAGCCTGAAATCCGCATTCGCGATCGCAGCCGCCGTATCGCGACCGCAGGCTGGGGGAATAAGAAGATCATCAGCCCCGTGAATGACCAGGGTCGGCATGGTGATGGTCGCCAGACGCGCGCGACGGTCACCGGCAACCGCCATCGCAGCGATCTGCCGCCCGACACCGCCGGGATCGTAGGCGCGCCGCACCTCTTCCAGAACAAGTCGACGATAAGCGTCTTCATCAAACGGATAGCCCGTGCCGGCGATGCGACGGGCAAAGGCAAGGCTCTGCGCCAGAAATCCCGCCTCGTCGGAGTGGGGATTGGGCGAGGGGCGCATCAGCATCGCCATGATGTCGGGAGCGGCTTGTGGAAGCGCCGGATTGCCTGTGCTCGACATGATCGAGGTGAGCGACAAGATCCGCGTGGGATATTCACTCGCCATGATCTGCGCGATCATCCCGCCCATCGATCGGCCGACGACGTGCGCTTGCTCGATGGCCAAGGCATCCAGCAGGCCAATGGCATCGGCGGCCATGTCGTGCAGCGTGTAAGGAACCTCCGGCTGTCGCCCCGCCATGAGCGCCGCCGCCAGCGTTCCGAGATCAGGTGCCGCGCTTGCGCTGAAATGCGTCGAGCATCCGACGTCGCGATTGTCGAACCGGATCACGCGGTAGCCGCACGTCGCAAGCCTCTCGCAGAGCGGAACCGACCAACGGATCATCTGGGTGCCTAACCCAGCGATCAGCAAGACGGGTTCCTCGGCATCATGGCCGAAGCTCTCATAGGCCAATTCGAGGCCATTGGCCTGGACGGTTGTCATGATCTTGGCCGTTGCAATCCTCTGTGCCGAACCACCGACCGGTCAGGCGGGTCGCCCAATTAATACCCGGGTAAAATATATTTGCCAATAGGGTCTGGAGTCAATCGCGCGCCCTATCCGACACTCTCGATGCCGGCAAGGATCAGGTTAATGCCAGCCAGAAACTGCTCGCGGTCATCGTGCTCGGGCAACACCGCCGCCACCTGCCGCACGAACGGGTGTTCGACGGGATCGAGCTGCGCCCACTTGGCCGCGACGGCGCGCAGCGCCGTTGTCCGATCCATGTCGCGCGACAGGACGCCGGCGCCGGCCGCATATTGTCCGGCGAGGCCGAGGAGGAAGCTCATCAGGGCGGTGGCAGCATTGAACTGAGCCTGTTGGGGCACGCCAAGAGCCTGAATCTGCCCGCCAATACCCTCCAATATCCGCAGCACCGCGTACTGCCATGGGTCGCGCGACAGCTGTCCCCCCACCCAAGGATGGGCGTCGATCACATCGAACACACCCAGGGCAAGGGTGCGGATCGCGTCCTGCGGCGTCGCCCCTTTCACCGCCTCGGACGTGACACGGGCGATGATGTGGTCGGTGGCCGCGGCGAGCAGGTCCTGCTTGTCGGCGACGTGCCAATAGATCGCGCCGCTGCCGGTCGCCAGGCGCGCCGCCAATGCGCGGAAGGTGAGCGCGCCCTCGCCCTCCTTGTCGAGGATTTCGATCGCAGCCTCGACGATCCGCTCCTTCGAGAGGGCATCCGCGCGCCGTTCAGTCCGAATCTTAGGTGTCATGAGACTCAACTTGACATGCCTGGAACAATGTTCCAATAAGCATGAATGGAACAACGTTCCAATCCACTGTTGAAGGAAATCCGATGAAGACCCCCGTGACGATTATCGGGGCGGGCCTCGGTGGCCTGGTCCTGGCCCGTGTCCTCCATGTCCACGGCATCCCCGCGACGATTTACGAAGCCGAGCCTTCGGCGGAAGCCCGGACCCAAGGCGGCCAACTCGATATCCACGCGCACGATGGCCAGGTCGCACTGGCCGCGGCCGGCCTCACCGACGCATTCCGCGCCATCATCCACGCAGGCGGCGAGGCCACACGCGTGCTCGACCGGCACGGCGCGGTGCTCTTCGAAGAACTCGACGACAGCACGGGCGGCCGGCCCGAGGTTCTTCGGGGCGATCTGCGGCGCATTCTTCTGGACTCCCTGCCGCCAAGGACGATCCAGTGGGGCAAGAAGCTGAGCGATGTGACAGTGCTTGGCGACGGCCGACACGCGCTGAGCTTCGCCGATGGGTCGACCGCAACCAGCCACCTGCTCGTCGGCGCCGATGGCGCCTGGTCGAAAGTCAGGCCCCTGCTCTCCCAGGCAAAGCCCGAATATATCGGCACGTCATTCGTCGAGACCTACCTGCACGACGCCGATGCGCGACACGCCGCGGCAGCCGCTGCGGCCGGCGGTGGTTCCTTGTTCGCGCTTGCCGCCGGACAGGGAATTTTCGCGCATCGTGAGGCTGGAAACATTCTCCATGCTTATGTCGCGCTGAACCGACCGGCGACGTGGTTCGCCGATATCGACTTCAACAACACGAGCAGCTTGGCGAAAGTCGCGGCCGAGTTCGACGGATGGGCCCCAGCGCTCACCGCTTTGATCACCGATGGCGAAGCCGTGCCGGTCTTGCGCATGCTCCATACCCTCCCGACCGAACATCGATGGGAGCGCGTGCCGGGCGTGACACTTCTCGGAGACGCCGCGCATCTGGCGCCACCGGCCGGAGAAGGCGCGAACCTCGCGATGTTCGACGGCGCCGAGCTCGCAGCGGCGATCGCTGCCCACCCCGACAACGTCGAGGCGGCGCTTGCTGCCTATGAAGCGGCGATGTTTCCGCGCAGCCAAACGGCCGCAGCCGAGGCGCACCAGACCCTGGCGCTCTGTCTCGACGATCGCGCGCCCTTCAGCCTCATCGATTTCTTCAAGAGTGCGTTTGAGAGGCACGACGAAGGCGCCTCCATCGCTTGAGGAATTTACCCGTGATCTACGATGTCGTGATTGCCGGAGCCGGCCCCGTCGGCTTGTTTCTCGCCTGCGAGCTGCGCCTCGCGGACCTGTCCGTATTGGTGCTGGAGCAAGCCGAGGATCCCCACTCCCCCTTGAAGCGACTGCCGTTCGGCATGCGCGGCCTCTCAGTGCCCACCATTGAAGCCTTCGACCGTCGCGGATTGCTGGACGACATCGTTGCGGCACAGCGCGCGCGTGAGGCCACGGGCGGCAGCACCATGGCCGCCGCGCATTGGATGCAACAGCCGCGCCGCCCGGCCGGCCACTTCGCCGGCATCCAATTCTACTTCGACAACATCGACACTTCGAAATGGCCCTATCGTCTGCCAAGCTCGAACAGCACCAGCCTGGCGGTCGACATAGAAACGCTCGAGCTCGCATTGGCTGCTCACGCCCGCGCGATGGGCGTCGAGATCAGGCGCGGCCTCGGTGTCGAAGGCTTCGCTCTGTCGGACGAGGATGTGAGCATTCGGACTGCCGGCGAGACCTTTCGCGGACGCTGGCTCGTTGGATGTGATGGCGGCCGCAGCACGGTGCGCAAGGCCGGCGGCTTTGAGTTCGTCGGCACCGCTCCCGAATTCACCGGCTATTCCGTCGAAGTCGAGATGAGCGATCCAGACAAGCTGCCCCTGGGCCGTCACTACACGCCGACGGGCATGTACACTTACGCGCGGCCCGGGACGATCGGGATGGTCGATTTCGACGGCGGCGCATTCCATCGCACCCAGCCGATCACGCGCGAACATGTGCAGGCGGTTCTGCGCCGTGTCTCCTGCACGGATGTCACGCTGACCACGCTCCATCTCGCCAGCACCTGGACGGATCGCGCCTATCAGGCGACGGCTTACCGGAAAGGACGGGTGTTGCTCGCGGGCGATGCCGCGCACACCCATTCGCCCTTGGGCGGCCAAGGCCTCAATCTTGGACTGGGTGACGCGATGAACCTGGGTTGGAAGCTCGCTGCCACGATTAAAGGCCACGCGCCGATCGGTCTCCTCGACAGCTATGCGAACGAACGTCATCGCGTCGGCGCAGATGTCCTTGATTGGTCGCGCGCTCAAGTCGCACTCATGCGACCGAGCCGCAGTTCGCGCGCGCTCGAGGCTATCATCCGCGATCTCATCGACACGCGCGACGGCGCGACCTATTTCGCCGAGCGCGTGTGGGGCGTTTCCCTGCGCTATGATTTCGGCGACAGCCATCCGCTCGTGGGCCGCAGCGTGCCCGACTTCGAGCTCGCTGACGGAACGAAGATCGGCGGTCTGCTGAGAACAGGCAAAGGCCTATTGCTGGACTTCGACGCGCGTTCATCGCTGCAAGTGCTGGCAAGTGGTTGGCGTGACCGGATCGCCTATGTGGCGAGCGACGCCAAGGAGCGGCTGGGGCTGAGTGCCGTTCTCGTGCGACCCGACGGCTTCATCGCCTGGGCCTGCGAAGGAACGCCTGATCGTGACGAAGCCGCTCAGGCGCTGTCGCAATGGTTCGGTCGCCGGTCCGCCTGAAGCGGCGCGATCAAGACTTGAAGTAACGGTAAACGAGATCGATCGGATCGAGTTTCGGCGCTTGCTCGTCCAGCGTCGCGCCAAGACGCTCAGCCAATCTGCGCGAGCGTTCATTTTGCGGATCGATGTAACTGACCAAGGTGCTCAGTTGTCTTTCCTGTCGCGCCCAATCTCGCAGGGCGCTCGCAGCTTCAAAGGCGTAGCCTTTCCCTTCCGCCCCCGAATAGAGGAGCCAACCGAGTTCCCATTCGGGGAAAAGCGGCCCGAAATTGATTCCGACTTGTCCGAGACATGCGCTGGTGTTGCGCTCTTCGATCATGAGGGCGCCGCAGCCATAGAAATCCCATTGGGCGTGGTCGGCGCAGAATATGCCCCAAGCCATTTTGAGCGCGAATGGCCCGCCCACATAGCGCGCGCGCTCTGACGCCAGGAAATCGCGATAGGCGACCCAATCCTCGGGGCGCAGGGGACGCAGGATCAATCGCGTGGTCATAAGGGTCGGTATCATGATCGCCTGCGTCTCAGAGCACTGCCCTGCCCGGTCAGATCTCGTCGCGGCGCGTGGCCAGCAGGCACAGCAGGGAAATGATCGTGCAGACCAGCAGATAGTAGCCGACGGAGACGATGCCATAATGGCTCTGCAGCCAGACCGCGGCATAGGGCGCCAGCGACGCGCCCAGAATACCGGCGATGTTGAAGGTCATCGACGCCCCGGTATAGCGCACCTGCGGCGGGAACGGCGCGGCGAGAACCGCGCCGATGATGCCGTAGTTGAGACCGAACAGAAACATCGCCACCGTGACGAAGATGTAGATGGCCTCGACGTCGCCCGACAGCATCGGACCGAACGCAAACGAAAACGCGGCGATGGCCAGCATGCCGACGAGCAACAGCGTGCGCCGACCGAAAATATCGCCCAGCTTGCCAGCCAGTATCGTCGAGATGCCGAAAATCACGGAGGCATAGGCCTGCACGCCGATCGCATCGACCAAGGTCATATTCAGAACCTTGGTGTTGTAGGCCAACAGATAAGCGGTCGACAGGTAGAACAGTACAAAGGTCACCAGCGCCAGGAAGGAGCCGAGGAACAGACTGCGCTTGTGTTTGCGCAGCAGCTCAAAGGCCGGCACCGCAACTCGCTCGGCGCGATCGATCGCTGCCTGAAACTCCGGTGTCTCGCTGATCGACAGCCGCACCCAAAGGCCAACAACGATCAGAATGATCGAGACGACAAACGGAATGCGCCAGCCATAGTTCAGCAAATCCTCTTTCGACATGAAATGCAGAAGGATCCAGAACGTCGCCGAGGCCAGGAACAAGCCGAGCGGCGCGCCGAACTGCGGGAACATGCCGTACCAGCTGCGCTTGCCTTCCGGCGCGTTCTCGGTGGCCAGCAACACCGCGCCGCCCCATTCGCCCCCAAGACCAAAGCCCTGGCCGAAGCGGCACAGCGCCAGCAACAGCGGCGCCAGCAATCCAACCGAGGCATAGGTCGGCAGAAGGCCAATCATAACCGTCGAAACGCCCATGGTCAGCAGCGCCGCCACCAGCGTGGTTTTGCGGCCGACGCGATCGCCAAAATGGCCGAACACCAAGGCGCCGAACGGGCGGGCGAAGAAGGCGATCGAGAAGGTGGCAAAGGAGGCCAGCAAGGCCGTGGCGTCATCGCTGCCAGGGAAGAACAGCGTCGGGAAGACCACCACCGCGGCTGTCGCATAGATATAGAAGTCGTAGAATTCGATGGTCGTGCCGATCAGGCTGGCCGTCAGCACCCGCGCGGGGGAGTTCAGCGGCTTGGCGGCGGCAGCGAGGGGCGAGGTCGTTTGGGTCATCATCGTATCCTACGGATCGTATACGCCTCCGGGCGGACAGTCCGCAAAATTACGACGAACGGCCGGCCCACGCGATCAAGGCCCGGCCCCGGTCGTTTTCCGAAGGTGCAGTGGCGGAGAGGGAGGGATTCGAACCCCCGATACGGTTGCCCGTATGCCGCATTTCGAGTGCGGTGCATTCGACCACTCTGCCACCTCTCCGGGTGCGGACAAGCTGTCCGATGGTCGCGGCGACCTAACATGAACCTGCGGGCGCAGACAAGCGGTGTAGCGCCGATTTACGGGGGAAGGCGCACTTGCCCCCACTGCCGACGGATTCGATTGGGAAATCACCGAAAAATAACCTGGCAAACCACGATTTTGCCGGTTGACCCAGACTCGTCCCTGGCTATGATCCCCGCCGCTGCAAGGGTTTAGGCCCAAGCGCGGCCCCTGTGGCGGAACTGGTAGACGCGCTCGACTCAAAATCGAGTTCCGCAAGGAGTGCTGGTTCGATTCCGGCCAGGGGCACCATTTTTCTTTACCTAGCGCCGTTTTCGGCCGTCCTCGCGGGCGGGTGTGGCTGTATGGCCGTTTGACTGCCATCACGCACAAAAAAGCCCCGCACGGTGAGGCGCGGGGCTCCAAAACTTCGATGGCAACAGCCTATTTCCGCTCCACCTGGCTGACATCGCGCACCGCGCCGCGCGCCGCGTTGGTGGTCATCGCCGCATAGGCGCGGAGCGCCGGCGAGACTTTGCGCGGGCGCGCGGCCATCGGCTTCCAGGCGTCGCCGCCCTTGGCGACCATGGCCTCGTGGCGCGCCGCCAGGATGGCGTCGTCGACCTCGAGCTTCATCACCCGGTTGGGGATGTCGATGAGGATCGAATCGCCCTGCTCGACCAGGCCGATCAGGCCACCCTCGGCCGCTTCCGGCGAGACATGGCCGATGGACAGGCCCGAAGTGCCGCCGGAGAAGCGCCCGTCGGTGATCAAGGCGCAGGCTTTGCCCAGGCCCTTCGATTTCAGATAGCTGGTCGGATAGAGCATTTCCTGCATGCCCGGCCCGCCCTTCGGCCCTTCATAACGGATGACGACCACGTCGCCGGCCTTCACCTTGCCGGTGAGAATGCCGCTCACCGCGTCTTCCTGGCTTTCGTAGACGACCGCCGGGCCACGGAAGGTGAGGACCGATTCATCGACACCGGCCGTCTTCACGATCGAGCCTTCCGGCGCCAGATTGCCGAACAGCACGGCGAGGCCGCCGTCCTTGCTGAACGGATGTTCGGCCGAGCGGATGACGCCGTTCTCGCGATCGGTATCGAGCTCTTTCCAGCGCGCTGATTGGCTGAAGGCGGTCTGCGTCGGCACGCCGCCGGGCCCCGCCTTATAGAAATTGCGCACGTCCTCGCTCTTGGTGCGGCCGATGTCCCAGCGCGCCAATGCATCGTTCATGGTGGGCGCATGCACGGTCGGCAGGGTCGCGTCGATCAGATTGGCGCGTTCCAGTTCGCCCAGGATCGACATGATGCCGCCGGCACGATGCACGTCTTCCATATGCACGTCGGCCTTGGCCGGCGCGACCTTGCACAGGCACGGCACGCGACGCGACAGCCGATCGATATCGGCCATGGTGAAATCGACGCCGCCTTCCTGCGCGGCGGCCAAAAGGTGCAGCACCGTATTGGTCGAACCGCCCATGGCGATGTCGAGGCTCATGGCGTTCTCGAAGGCCTTGAAGCTGGCGATGTTGCGCGGCAGCGCCGTCGCGTCATCCTGCTCGTACCAGCGCTTGGCGAGATCGACGATCAGATGGCCGGCCTCGCGGAACAGCCGCTCGCGATCGGCATGGGTGGCGAGCGTCGAGCCATTGCCCGGCAGCGACAACCCAAGCGCTTCGGTGAGGCAGTTCATCGAATTGGCGGTGAACATGCCCGAGCATGAACCACAGGTCGGACAGGCCGAACGCTCGATCGTCTTCACTTCCTCGTCGGTATAGGAATCATCAGCAGCGACGACCATGGCGTCGATCAGATCGAGCGCGCGCGTCTCGCCCTTCATCACGACCTTGCCGGCTTCCATCGGGCCACCCGAGACGAAGACGACCGGGATGTTGAGCCGCATCGCCGCCATCAGCATGCCGGGCGTGATCTTGTCGCAATTGGAGATGCAGACCATCGCGTCGGCGCAATGGGCATTGACCATATATTCGACGCTGTCGGCGATCAGCTCGCGGCTCGGCAGCGAATAGAGCATGCCATCGTGGCCCATGGCGATACCGTCGTCGACAGCGATCGTGTTGAACTCCTTGGCGACGCCACCGGCGGCCTCGACCTCGCGCGCCACCAACTGACCCAGGTCCTTCAGATGGACATGGCCGGGCACGAACTGGGTGAAGCTGTTGGAGATGGCGATGATCGGCTTGCCGAAATCCTCGTCCTTCATGCCCGTCGCCCGCCACAGGCCGCGCGCGCCGGCCATGTTGCGGCCATGGGTGGTGGTTCTGGAACGATATGCCGGCATGGGTCCAAGCCTCTATGTCGCGCCTCTGAGGGGCAGCTGTGGGGTTAGTTTGGAACTTCTCTACGCTGCTTCCGGAACAAGGTGAAATATATTATTTCATGCTAATAAGGTCGTAAAATATATCAGTCTGGATTGAATTATGGACGTCCGCCAGCTCCGACAGTTCGCCACCGTGGCCGAAACCCTGCATTTCGGCCGCGCCGCCGCCCGGCTCGGCATGACCCAGCCACCGCTCAGCCAGTCCATACAAGCGCTCGAGCGGGAGCTGGGCACGCCCCTGTTCGTGCGCACCAAGCGCAGCGTGGCCCTGACTCCCTTCGGCGAACAATGGCTCATTCCGGTGCGCGCCGCCCTTGAGGGGGTGAACGCCCTGCCCGACATCGCCAAACGCCTGCGCGATGGCGAAACCGGCCGGCTTGAGCTCTCCTTCGTCTCGACCGCCGACTACAGCATCCTGCCAACCCTGGTGCGCCGCTATGCGTCGCTCTATCCCGATGTCGAGATCGCCCTGACCGAGGCGACGAGCGACGTGCAGATCACGGCTCTGCTGGAAGGCCGCGGCCATGCCGGGCTCATCATCCCGCCAGCCGACGGCACATTGCCGGAGCAGCTTGGCTATCATCGCCTCGTCTCCGAACCGCTGGTCGCCGCCGTGCCCGACAGCTGGATCGACGAGGGACGCCTGCCGCTCACCAACAACCAGCTGGCGCCAGACGCCGTGGTCCACGCGCCGCTGGTCATTTTTCCGCGCCAGTCGGCGCCGTCGTTCTACGATCTCGTCACCGGCTATTTCACCGCCCATGGCCGGCCCGCGACAATCGTACAGAAGGCCATTCAGATGCAGACGATCATCAGTCTCGTCTCCGCCGGCATGGGCATCGCGCTGGTGCCGGCCTCATTGCGCCATCTCGCCCGCACCGGCGTGCGCTACATCGACCTGATGGTCGAACCACCGACGCTTGAAACCGGCATCGCCTGGCGCACCGACGACATGACGCCGACCTTGCGCCGTTTCCTCGCCACGGTGATCGACGATCCCACGGGCCTCGTTTCGCAGCCGGTCGGCAGTTGACATTAAAGCATCATGTAATGATAAAAGTTACATGACAAGAGATAACGATTTGCCGAGCGCTCCCAACAGCACTGCGGCCTTTAACGCGGCCCATGCACGCGCTTATGCCGAGGGGCCGCCCAGACAAGTTCCCGGCTTCGCCGGCCTTCTCCGCATGACTTCGATGTTTTTAGCGGAGCGCATCTCCGCCCACGGGCGGGTGCTGGTGCTCGGCGCGGGTGGCGGCCTGGAGCTCAAGGCGCTCGCCGACGATCATCCCGGTTGGACGTTTGATGGCGTGGACCCATCGGCCGACATGCTCCAGGTGGCGAAACAGATCGTGGCACCGCACGCGGCGCGCATCCACCTTCATGAAGGTTACATCGACACTGCGCCGCAAGGGCCGTTCGATGGCGCCACTTGCTTGCTGACACTGCATTTCGTGTCCCGCGATCAACGCCTCGAGACCCTGCGCCAGATCCATCGTCGCCTTGTGCCGCGTGCACCATTCGTCGTCGCTCACATCAGTTTTCCGCAGACCGAGCCCGAGCGGTCGATATGGATCGCTCGTCATGTCACCTTCAGCGGAACCGACCCCGCTCACGTCGAGCGCGCCAAGCAGGCGATCGCGACCAAGCTATCCATTCTGTCGCCTGAGGAAGACGAAGCCCTGCTGCGCGAAGCGGGGTTCTCAAACGTCAGTCTATTCTATGCCGGCCTGAGTTTCAGAGGCTGGGTAGGATACGCATAGCCTCGCCATCACACCCATGCAGCTGCACGATGAAGATGACAGCAAAGGTGTCGGCAACTTGATCTGATGATCGCCTTCTTCGTGACGCGAACGACCTGTGCGGCGTTGCACATCGATGCGTCGATGTCTGTGAGACCTTGCGAGCGTGGCTGATGCAGCTCCCCTCATCACCACAGGACTTGAATATCTCACGCCCTCGCAACTCTAGGAGATATGTCATGAAAAAGCTCATTCTCGCCGCTTCGTTTGCAGCCCTCGCCACCGTCGGCTTGTCCGCCACCAGCGCCTCCGCCAAAGGCTGGGGTGGTGGTGGTTGGGGTGGTGGCTGGGGTCATCATCACCACTTCCATGGTGGTGGCTGGGGTTATGGTGGTGGCTACGGCTACCGCATGGCTTACATTCCGCGCTGCCGCTTGGTGCCCGGTTATATCGGTTGGGTTCGCGTCTGCCGTTAACCGTTGTGTCTGAGTGAGAGAGCCGGTTCATACGAGCCGGCTCTTTCGTTGTTGCTCGTCTTGAGACTTCTTGCCGCTTGCAGCGCCTTTCCCTACAAACGGACAATCGGCATTCGCAAACGAGTGCGACAACGGAGGGGACGATGCGCCAGAAGTATTTAGGGATGATTTTGGGCGCCTGTATCCTCGCTGGACCTCATCCAACCATTGCCCAAACGAACCCGGCGCAAACCGGCCTGGCATCGACGCAGCCCATCAAGATCCTTGTCGGCGCGCCTCCCGGCGGAACGACCGACACCATGGCGCGCGCCATCGCCGCTGAAATAGCGCCGGCCTTGGGTCAAACGGTCATCATCGAAAATCGGCCAGGCGCCGGTGGCAATATCGCCGCTGACTTCGTCGCCAAAGCCGCTCCCGATGGCCACACCCTGCTGATGAGTTTCACCAGCCACACGATCAACGCCACGCTCTATTCAAAGCTGCCATTCGATCCGATCAACGACTTCACGCCCATCAGCATGATCGCCACGGTGCCCAACATACTGGTTGGCCATCCGCAAGTGCCCGCCAAGACCCTCCCCGAACTCATCGCGCTCGCGAAACAGAAGCCGGGCAAGCTCACCATCGCGATCGGCGGAACCGGCTCGTCTCTCCACATGGCTGGCGAGCAATTCAAGACCATGGCCAACATCGATCTTTTGAACGTCCCCTACAAAGGCACGGCGCCGGCGATAGCTGACGTCGTGGCTGGCCACGTCGATTTGATGTTTATCAGCCCCGTCGTCGGCCTGTCGCAAATCCGCGCCGGAAATCTACGCGCCTACGCGGTCACAACGCTCGACCGCCAAGCTGCCCTGCCCGATGTCCCCTCCGTCAGCGAAGTGATTCCGCAATTCGAGTCATCCGCCTGGTTTGGCCTCTTCGCGCCAGCCAACCTTCCCGCGCCGATCGCGACGAAATTGAATGCCGTCGTTGTCGCCGCGCTCAATGGCCCGAAGATGCGCAGCCAGATGGCGACCGAAGGCGCGACGCCAGCCGGCAACAGCCTCACCGACTTCGCGGCTTTCATTCGCCGCGACGTCGCCCGTTGGGCACCGATCGTCAAGCAATCGGGCGCTACGGTGGAATAAGCGTTTATTGCGTTGGCTTGACGCCGTCTTTCGACACCTGCACGCGCACGGCCGTGTATTTGCCACCGTCGTTGCGCGCGGCGACATAGATCGTTTCGCCCGGCTTGAGATCGGCGCGCGTGCCCGGCGCTGATTGCGACATCGGCGTGCCCGGCGGCACCAGCACTTTCACCGTTCCCGTCTTATAGTTGAGCGTCAGCTCGTTGCCGCCGCTCGCCGCGACCGAGGCTTCCAGAACCGCATTGGTCATCGTCGATTGCGGCGCCAGATCATAGGACGAAAGACCCGCCGGTGCGGCCGGTGGGATCGGCCGCACGTCGATGGCGACGACCTTGTCGTCGCGCACCACCGTCGTGACGCCCAGCGTCATCCCCGGCTTCACATCGGCCATGGTGAAGGGCCGCGTGATCGCGACATTCACCGTCTCCGGCAGATCGACTGTGATGTCACGGCTATCCTGCGTCTTGATGGCGATGACCTTGCCGTCGAAACTGGTGATCGTGCCGCGAATATTGGTCGCCTGCTGCGCCAACGCCGGCGCAACAAAGCCCAGCATGGCGAGACCGACTACAGCCTGAAATGAAAACATCGATCGCATAACTTCCTCCCCCGGGGCTCCCATGGCCCTTATAGCTTTTTGTGAGTGATTTTCGCATGGTTAGGCGCCGAGGCGAGCGATGCAAAGCAACTTCACGTGAGGACGAATTGGTGTCGCGCTCAGCTTGCGCTCAACGCGCCAGCCCGAGCCAGAAGGCGATCTGCGGCCAAGACAACACGACAGCCGCACCAGCCAAGATGCAGACGAACGCCGAAGCGGCGAGCTTGGGCCAGGACAGCCGTGGCGCTTTCGGCGTTTCCAGCGGCACCGAGCCGCCGACGCGTGGCGTCCGGGCCATCCGTTTAAAGGCAGGATCAAGCTTGAGCTGGCTCACGAGACGCTCTCTTCGATCACAGACCGTTCCATCACACGGAACTCAAGACGCCGAAACTGGCGCGTTAGTCTTGACCAAAGCTTAGCGGAATCGCTGGCATTTGAACGATTGTCGCACTTTGAACCGGCGCGACCCCTTTGATGCCGCACAGGCTTTTCAGGATATGAATCGCACCCGGTAAACTCGCGGCAACGCTGCAACATCGCCGCACTCTGGAATGGTGAAGGCCACGTTCGCCGTGGCCTTCACGGATCGTATCCAGTTAGCCGACGACCAGCTTCACCAGAAAGGCGATGGCGATCAGCGGCACGGCGAGGTTCAAGTCTGACCAGCGGCCGGACAGAATCTTGATCGCCGTATAGACGATGAAGCCAATGCCGAGGCCATCGGCGATCGAGTAGGTGAGCGGCATGGTGATCGCCGTGACGATGGCCGGGACGAACTCCGTCGTATCTTCCCAGTCGAGATCCTTCAGGCTGCGCGTCATCAGGCAGGCCACATACAGCAGAGCCGGCGCGGTTGCGAAGGCCGGCACGGTGCCAGCCAAGGGCGCGAAAAACACGGCAAGCAGGAAGCAGATCGCCACGACGACAGCGGTGAGACCGGTACGGCCGCCGGCATCGACACCCGCGGCGCTCTCGATATAGCTCGTCGTCGTCGAGGTACCGAGTGCGGCGCCGACCGCAGCCGACGTCGAGTCGACCATCAAGGCGCGACCGATACGCGGCAGTTTGCCATCCTTATCGAGAAACCCACCACGATGGGCCACGCCGATCAGCGTGCCGGTGTTGTCGAACATATCAACGAAGAGGAAGACGAAGACGATGGTCCAAAGGCCGACCTCGAACGCGCCCCTGATGTCCATTTTCAAAAACACCGGCGCCATCGAAGGCGGCATCGAAGCAATGCCCTTAAACTCCGTCAGGCCCAGTAGGGCGGCAGCAATCGTCACCAGCAGGATCGAGATGATGATCGCTCCGGTGACTTTCCGCGCCGACAGAGCCGCGATCAAAACAAAGCCGATGGTCGCCAGCAGCACGGGAAGTGTCGTGACATCGCCCAAGGACACGAGGGTCGCCGGGTTGCCGACAATGATCTTGGCATTCTCAAGCGCGATGATGCCGAGGAACAGGCCGATACCAGCCGCGATGCCAAGCTTCAGCGACAACGGGATGGCGTTGACGATCCATTCGCGCAACTTCACCGCCGAAATCAGGAAGAAGATCAGCCCGGAAATGAACACCGCGCCAAGCGCCGTCTCCCAGGCGAAGCCCATCTTCTTGACGACGACAAAAGTGAAGTAGGCATTGAGACCCATGCCCGGCGCAAGCGCGATCGGATAATTGGCGAACAGGCCCATAAAGGCGCTGCCGAAGGCCGCCGCGAGACAGGTCGCGACGAAGACGGCGCCGAAATCCATCCCCGTCTGGCTGAGGATCGAGGGATTGACGAAGATGATATAGGCCATCGTCAGGAAGGTCGTGATCCCGGCGATCACCTCAGTGCGCACGCTCGTGCCATTCGCTTCGAGCTTGAAAAAGTCATTCAGCATTGACGCCCCCGCGTTCTTCTATGCCCCAGTATCGCTTAAGCCACTGTCCAACAGCCTCCGCGACACGGCAAGACTTTATTAACAATTTCCGTCGCTTCGCACAGGCTAGCAGCGCGCGATATTTGCCTTTCATTAACCCTGATAGGGCACAGTCAATACATCATTAACCATCTGATTCCGATCTTGGATTCAGCGGCGCGGAATTCTTCATGCGACGGCCCGGACGCGGCGCGGCGCCGGCCCAGCGAGCGGCAACGTTCGCATCCGTATGCGCGGCGCTGCTGGCCGCCAGCACCGCCGTAGCAGGTGATGTGCCAAACCCGGCCTTTAATCCCCAGACTTACGAACTGCGCCTGGGCACGTTCGTCCACGACAGCCTCAGCCCCGAACGCGGCAGCATCGACATCAATGCCGAAGCGCTCTTCGCACCTTTCCACCCGCCGCCATCCGCCCTGTCCTGGCTGACACCGCGCCTGCATGCCGGCACCACGATCAACACCGCCGGCAAGACCAGTTCGCTCTATACCGGCCTGACCTGGACGTTCGACCTGACGCAAAGCCTGTTCGCGGAAATGTCTTTCGGCGGCGCCATCCACAACGGCACGATCGGCGCCGTACCGGTGCCAGGCCGGAACGCCATGGGCTGCCGCGCCGCTTTCCGCGAGAGCGTGTCGCTGGGCTATCGCTTCACATCCAGCCTCGCCGTGATGGGCACGGTCGAACACCTGTCGAATGCCGGCTTGTGCGCGCGCAATCGCGGCCTGACCAATTTCGGCCTGCGCGCCGCCTGGTCGTTCTAGGCGAAATCGCGTTTCCATGGGAACGCGATTTGCACCAGCTACGCACCTATATCTTGATGTCAGACCTGACGCGCCAGCGGCGCGAAAATCGCCACCACCTGCTCATAGACCGGGCGCTTGAACGGGATGATCAGCGATGGCAGCTGAGTCATTTCCTCCCAGCGCCAGGCATCGAACTCCGGCTTATGGCCTCCCGGCGGATGTTCGATATTGATCTCGCTGTCATCGCCGGTGAAGCGGAAGGCGAACCATTTCTGAATCTGGCCACGATATTTGCCGCGCCAGGATTGCTGGGCGATGTCGTCGGGCAGATCGTAGGCGAGCCATTCCGGTGCTTCGCCGATCAAAGTGGCGGACGTCACGCTGGTCTCTTCCATCAATTCGCGCCGCGCCGCCACCAGCGGCTCCTCGTCGTCATCGATGCCGCCCTGCGGCATCTGCCACTCGTGCCCCGGCGCCACATGCTCGACCAGGTTCTTGTTGCGACGACGGCCGATGAAGGCCAACCCGTCGCGGTTGAGCAGCATCACGCCGACACAGGGACGGTATGCGTCTTTCGCCATCATCGCCTCGAATTCAATTACTCTAGCGGCGCGCCCGCGAAGACACCGAAGGTGCACGTGTCGCCAGCGCGCTCACGGGAACGAGCGTTATGCCGCGGTTCTCCAACGTTCTCGTGAAACGCGCAATGCGCTCGATGATCACCGGCAAACCGTTCGCGGTGCCCACCGCGACGCCCTTGTCGCGGGCGAGGCTCTCAAGCCGCGTCAGCGCCGCGTCGATTTCTTCACCATTGCGGCTTTCGACCAGAACATCGGCGCCGACAAAGGACGTATTGGTGGTCTGGCTGAGCGAGCGGGCCAAGGAGCGCGGCGAACTGCCGTCATCGAGATAAAGCAGACCGCGCGCCCCGATATCGCGCAGCACCGGCGTGAACGCCGGCTCGCTCGCCGTGAAGCGCCCGCCCAGGAAGCCGGCGATGCCGACATAGCCCTGGAAGCGGCTCATCTGCCAATACAGATTGTCGAGGATCTGCGCTTTCTCTTGCGACGTCTTCAGCACGAAGGGGCCGGGATCGTCGCTCTCGCCAAAGCTTTCCATCGGCGATTGCAGGATCACCTCATGGCCGGCGCTGCGCGCTTCCGCCACCAAAGTATCGAGATCGCTGCCATAGGGCGCGAAGCCAAGCGTGACCGCGCCGGGCAATTGGTTGATCGCCTCGCGCGTCAGCGTGATATTCAGCCCCATGCCACCGACCATCAGCGCCACGCGCGGCGTGCCCGAGCGGGCATCGGTGCGGCTGATCAGCGGCCGGGCATAAATATCCGCTGCTCGCGTGCCGTCGGCGCCCATCTTCGGCAACGGTCCATAGGGACCCTTCTCGACCAGGCGGCGATCTGGCGCTGGCGTCAGCTGGATATCGAATGTCTTGGGCACCTGGATGATGAGCCCGGCCGGAACCTCGCCACCATCGCCGCCACGGGTCACTTTCACACCGGCGGCGGCCTCGACTTCGGCGCCGCTGGCGCGCGGTGGGATCGACCCGGTGACATCAGGAGCGCTCGCAACGGGCGCAGCAACAATGGCAGGCTTCTCCGGCGCGACCCGCTCGATGCGCGCCACGGCATAAGGCTCGCCGCCCATCGAATCCTTACCGCGCCAGATCAGCACCGCGATGCCCGCGACAGCCACGACACTGGCGCCAACGACCAGCTGCCGCGCCGACAAATGGCTCGGCGGCCCGCGACGCCGTGGCTCAAGGCCAAGGGGCGCATGCAGAGGGGAACTGGAGAGAGAGTCGAATTCGTCCTGATCGGGACCCTGCATGCCAGTATTCCGTCCAACCAATGCCATTTCTCAGATGCGCCGCGTTTTCGAATCAAAAGGCCCGGCGCTGCATTTTCATGCGACACGCCGGGCCAGTCGAGTTGAAATCTTCAACCTTTCCGCGTCAGGCACACGTACCAGACGCGGATCGTCTTACTTCACCGTTTCGGGCTGCTTCTCCACCGGCGCCGGGGCGGGCGCGGCGGGGGCGGCAGCGCCCGGGGTCGGGGCAGCCGGAGCAGGCGCCGGAGTCTGCGCTTGCGCGGGGGGCGATGTCTGCGCCGCAGCCATCAATTCCGCCTTGTTCTGCTCGACGAGCTCGGCCGCCTTCTTGCTGCCACGCAGCAGTTCGGTAGCGGCGATCAGCTGCTTGTCCTTGGCCGGATCGGTCGGGACATAGGCCTGCGAACCGCCCTTCTCGTCGTCGCCATTCTTCAAATGGCCACGCAGCGCCGCTTCACCCTTGGTGGAGTCGCGGCCCTTAAACTCGTCCGGCACTTCCTGCAGGATCTGGATATCGGGATCGATGCCCTTGGCCTGGATCGAACGGCCGGACGGCGTGTAGTAGCGCGCCGTGGTCAGCCGCAGCGCGCCATTGTTCTGGCCGAGCGGGATGATCGTCTGCACCGACCCCTTGCCGAAGGAGCGCGTGCCCAGAATGGTCGCCCGCTTATGGTCCTGCAGAGCGCCAGCCACGATTTCCGAAGCCGAAGCCGAACCGCCGTTGATCAAAACGACGATCGGCTTGTTCTTCGCCAGCTCGCCGCCAGGCTTGGCATTGTAACGCTGCGTCTCTTCGGCGTTACGGCCGCGCGTCGAGACAATCTCGCCACGCTCCAGGAAGGCGTTCGACACATAGATCGACTGGTCGAGCAAACCACCTGGGTTGTTGCGCAGATCGATGACGAAGCCCTTGAGCTGATCGCCCGGCTTATCGGCCTGCATCTTCTGGATGGCGCTTTTCAGCCCATCGAAGGTCTGCTCGTTGAACTGGGTGACGCGGATATAGCCGACATCATCGCCTTCCATGCGCGAGCGCACGGCCTTGATCTGAATCCGATCGCGGGTGATGCGGAACTCTTTCTGCTCACGCCCCGGCCCGCGCATCACAGTCAGCTTGACCGCGGTGTTGATGGCGCCGCGCATCTTGTCGACCGCCTGGTTCAGCGTCAGACCTTGCGTCTGCTCGTCATCGATGGCGGTGATCACGTCACCGGCCATGATGCCGGCGCGTGAAGCCGGCGTATCGTCGATCGGTGTCACCACCTTCACGAACCCGTCTTCCTGGGTCACTTCGATACCAAGACCGCCGAACTCACCGCGCGTCTGCACCTGCATGTCGCGGAAGCTCTTGGCGTCCATATAGCTCGAATGCGGGTCGAGGCTGGTGAGCATGCCATTGATGGCCGACTCGATCAGCTTCTGCTCGGAGGGCTTCTCGACATAGTCGGTGCGCACCTTCTCAAAGACGTCACCGAACAGGTTCAGGCTCTTGTAGGTCTCCGAGACTGCGGCGCGCGCCGCCATGCCATCGACAAACCCGACCTGCGTAACGGCGGTGGCCGCTCCGGCACCAACTGCTGCGCTCAATAAAATGAGGGATAGTTTCCGCATTATCCGCGAACCTTCTCAGCTACCGGCTTCGCCCACCAGGGCGATGAATCTATGGCCGTCCCGTCTTTTCGAAACTCTACATAGAGAATGGGTTGAGTCGCGCCAATGGCAAGGGCGGCGGCGTTTGTTGCCGACGCGTCTCCCATGAGCCCAACAGGTTCGCCCGAAAGGACAAACTGGCCAACCTCCACATTGTTCCGAGCCATTCCAGCGAGCAGTATATAATATCCGCCGCCGGCGTTGATGATTAATAATTGTCCATAGGTACGGAAAGTACCCGAAAATAGCACCCAACCGTCGATTGGCGAGGCCACGATCGCACCTGGTCGTGTTCCGATATAAAGCCCGCGCTCGGCGCTGCCGAACCCGTCGGGCTCGCCAAATTTTTTGACGATCGAGCCCGAAACCGGCATGGGAAGCATGTTTTTGGCCTCGGAAAAGGCCATTGCCGGTTGCAGACGCGAAGAATCGGCCGGTTTACGAGGATCCGGCGGCTTGATCGCCGCCATCTGTTGACGGTCGGTTTCGGCCTTTTTGGCGGCCTCGGCGGCCCTGCGGGCACTCTCCACCTCGGCCTCCATACGGCCGATCAAATCCTTGAGATCAAGCGCCTGACGGCTGAGCTGCTGCGCTTTGCCGCGCTCGGTCTGCAACGCCTGTTCCGTCTCCCCCATGGTGGCGCGGCGCGCGTCGATAAGGCCGGCGAGCCGCTGACGCTCGGCCGCCATCGCCCTCACCTCGCCGTCGAGGCGCTCACGCTCGACCGCGATGGCTTTGCGCAATTCGACCAAATCATTGAGATCATTGACCAGAACCTGCGTTTCCGCGCGCAGTTCCGGCACCACGCCGCCAAGCATCATCGCGGTGCGGATCGCTTTCAGAATATCTTCGGGCGCGATCAGCAGCGCCGGCGGCGGATTGCGACCCATGCGCTGCAGGCTGGCGAGGATTTCGGCGATGACGCCGCGCCGCGCCTCGAGCGACTTGCGGATCGCCTGCTCGGCATTCACCGAACTTTCGAGCCGACGTTCGACCTCGCTGATGCTGCGCTCGGCGGCCTGCACTTTCGCCGTGGTTTCGACCAGGGCCGTGTTGAGCTGGGCGCGATCGGTCTTGATCGCTTCGAGTTCGGTTTCAATCTTGCGCCGCTGTTCGTCCGACAAGCGCAACCCCTGCTCAATCGCCCGCAATTCTTCCTGGCGCATTTCGATCCGGCTGCGCTCGGCAGCGGAAGAAGGAGCAGCACTGGCAGCCGAACCTGCGGGCGCAGGACTAGAGGAAGCAGGCTGGCCGCCCTGCGGTGCGGGCTGCGCGCGCCCTTGCACGGCCACCAGGCCGAACGCCACGGACAAAGTCGCGGCCAAAACCCCAGCAGGGCGGGACCGACGAACGCCGGACGCCGAAAGAAGGGACGAACTACGCTGCATGGGCTCTCACCGGCCTTTGAACGTTCGCGCGGCCCGCGGCCGGTTCGGGGGCGCTTTCACGAGATGAATGCCGATTGTGGCGATTCGCAGCCACCATAATGGCATGGGAGCATTTTCGCGCGAAATGCCAACGTGCTGATACAGGCAGCGCAAACGTGGCTCACACCCGATGATAGGGATGGCCGGCAAGAATGGTGATGGCGCGATAAATCTGCTCCGCCGCCATGATGCGCACGAGCTGATGCGGCCAGGTCATGGCGCCAAAGGCGATGACCTTGTGAGCGCGGGCGCGCAGATCCGGATCGATCCCATCCGGGCCGCCAATGACGAACACATAAGCGGGCATGCCATCGTCGCGGGCCCGACCAATATCGGCGGCGAATTCGGCGCTGCTTTGAGGCCGGCCGCGCTCATCGAGAACGATCAGGCGGGCGCCGTCGGTGATGAGCCCGGCGAGCACACGCGCCTCCTCCGCCTTGCGATCCTCGACACGGCGGGCGCGGCCTTCGTCGATCTCTTTCATCTCGACGCCGGTGAGCGCCACGCCGCGCGCGCTGGCCTGCGCGCGCTCAAGATAGCGGGCGCAGAGCTCGCGCTCGGGCCCATTCTTCAGGCGGCCAACGGCTGCAAGGATGATTTTCACAGAACCATGATGGTCATAGGCGCTTGTTTTTCAAGACCGCACGATCGGCACCGGGATGCGCAAACTCATCTCCCGCCGCAAATGCGCGGCGGCCGTCTGCGCAACCCTCTGTCCGCTACCCGCCTCATACGGGCATGGACAAGCGATCAGGCGATCAGGGCTGGGTGTCACCGATCAGGATCGGCGCGCCTCAGCCTCGTTTGGCCGGTCGCCGCTCCACATCTTTTCCAGATTGTAGAATTTGCGGACTTCCGGTCGGAAGACATGGACGATCAGATCGCCCGCATCCACCACCACCCAATCACAATGCGGCACGCCTTCGATGCGCGGCGAACCAATGCCGGCATCCTTGCACGCCCTTACGACGCTTTCGGCGATCGCGCCCACATGCACATTCGACCGCCCGGACGCGATAATCATCGTGTCCGCGAGGGTCGTTTTGCCGGCGAGTTCGATAGAGATGATCTCTTCCGCCTTCAGGTCTTCAAGGCTCTGCAACACGTTCTGCACTAGGCTTCCGGTCTCTAGGCCACGCGGCGAGGGAACCGGGCGAAGCGGCACCAGGGCTGCTTCCAGATGAACGGTGCTTGTCAGTGCGACTTCTCCTTGAGCTCGCGCCTCAATCAAAACTAGCGCGATGCTTTAATACATGGACCCGATTCGCGACAATTTCAATTCACAGGCCGGTTATTGGCCGCTCACGGGTCGCGTGTAAGCAAAATCAGCCGAAAATGATGCGGCGGAGCAACACACTTGCGCCCTTCACCTGCCCCCATCGGATAGCAGGACAGGTTGCCGCAGGGGGGCCGCCCCCACAGACAGGGCCGAGCCCAGTGCGAGGAAAGATTTCCGTTCAGCGCGCATTGACCAGGAAACCGCCATCGACGGGTATTTTGGCACCGGTGATATAGGACGCACGATCGGAAGCGAGAAAAACAGCGAGATCACCGATTTCTTCCATCTCCGCCATGCGGCCGAGCAAGATGCCCTTGGCCTTGCAAAGCTCGGAAATAGCCTGGTCGCTGGTCTTACCTTGCTGCTCTCCCAGATTTTGCGCCCAGTCTTGCCGAAATTCCGTGGCCACAAGACCCGGGATGATCGCGTTGACGGTGACGCGGGACGGCGCAAGGTCGGCTGCCAGGAAGCCCGTGGCGTAGATAACCGCCGCATTGTTGATGCCGTGGAGCAGCGCCGGGCTCCACACCGCAACGCCCGAGGCACCGGCGACGTTGATCACGCGACCGGACCCGTCGGTGGCTAGCATCGGCAGGAATTCGCGAATAATCCGGAGAGCGCCGACGGTCTTGACGTCGATCGCCGACATCCATTCGTCGTCAGACCACACGATTTGCCGTTCCAGACTGGTGATCGGGCCGGCGGCATTGTTGACGATGATATGGATCGTCTTGAATTCAGCCATGCCCTGCAAACGGACCGCAGCGGCCTTGAGCGCATCGGTCTTGGTGATATCAGTCGGCAGGCCCACAGCGATGACGCCAAACTCCGCGGCAATCTCCGCAGCAGCAACAGAGACCTCCTCTTCAGACCTTGCCAGCAGAGCAACGTGAACACCTTCAGCGGCGAGCGATCGGGCGATCGCTTTGCCGATCCCCTTGCTCCCGCCGCTGATCACCGCCGACCGATCCTTGAGCCCTGTTTTCATCGCTCTTCCTCTCCTGTGTCGATTTATCGTGCCCTAGCCTTGCGGTAACGGCGTCGGCTGATAGGCGGCGAATTTCCAGAGGCCGTCCTCGCGCAACCACACAGCGAGATAACTATTGTCGATGCGGCGCTCTTCACCCGCGACACTGACGCGCGCTGTCATGCGCCCTGTGACTAAAGCAGCATCGCCACAAACCAGAATGCGATCGGCTGGATGGGCAATCTCTCGATAGACGAAGAAGCCGCCGATCACCTTTGAGAGATAGCTTTCCCGATCATCCCGATCACCCTGCGAATGGGTATAGATGAGATTGGAGGAACAAAGTTCGGCCAAGGTATCTGCATCACCAGCCAACATCGCGATGTAACGCCGTGCCTCAAGATCATGGATCATCTGCGTTTGGTCGCTGATCATGACGTAATCCCTAGGCCGGACGATGCGCGAAATCACTGTGATGCGACATCCACGCCTGCGACGGCAAGATGCCCCAACGGTTGACGACCTTGTAGTTTGAGAGGTTTTCACCCGGGTCGACAATGCGCGGCTGGAAATTCGGATCGGCAATCACTTCCATCTCAGCGGTACACTCCACCATAAAGCCGCTCGCATCGACGTAATAGGAAAAGATATTGTCGCCAGCGCCATGCCGACCTGGGCCCCACGCAAGAACACGATCAAGAGAGTCAAGAACATCGCCAAGGCGCTTGAAGTCGGCAAAGTCAGCAAACTCCCAACTATAGTGATGAATGCCCGACCGCCCCTTCAAGACACCTACCGTGTGATGACGGCCATCGCCCGCACGCATCCAGGCAAGCTCATAACCTCGTGTGCGCTCGGACAGCAGCAAACCAAGCGTGCGGTTCAATTCACCGACAATTCTTTCGGGATCCTGCGCGGCAAGGTTGACGTGATCCAGGTAGCGGGGATGGATACCCGCACCGACGTAACGCTGCGGCCGATCAGTCGCCATCGGTGTATGGACCTCGATGATGTGACCCTCGCTGGACGAGAACGTCACGGCACGCTCGATCGCCGGAAGGGAAGGCTTGTCGGACAGGATACGGAGCTTTTCAGCCTTGACCCGTTTCTCGACTTCTTCAACGGCTTCGGCCGATCGTGCCTCCAAACCGATCCGGTGAACCTCGTTTGCCCCCGCTTGATGAAGCACCAGTTCCGCGTGCCGCGTGTTGGAGGTCAGGAGCGCCGCCGTCGCGGTCCTCTCCACCAACGCAAGGCCGATGACATCGATCGCATCGCGGATGGCGACATCGAGATCGCGAACATTGAGAGCGATATGCCCTAGACGATGAACCAATGGCTGCATGCTGTTTCTTCCCTCGACGATTTATGAGTTAGCTGGCGGGGCGAGAAGAGGCGCGCCTGCAGGAGCACGACCCTTCCGGGATCGCGCCACCCGCAGGCTTTGGACCACGTTCCGCTTAGAAACCAAGCTCCGGCGGCTCGCCGGAATAGCGGAAGTCTTTGGTCGCCTCGCCCTCGGCGATGGCGTTCAATTCGCGATCGAACAGCCGTCGCATGCGCACGATGCAGATATCGGTGCGGCCGAGATGCTCCTGGCTGCGATCGACGATCCATCCCTGTCCGCCCTGAGCAACCGCGTCCTCGATCAAAAGGAACCGCGGGTGATCGCGGAAATCCTCCAGCACAGCTTTGCCGTCGAGAATGTCCCGGGCGATATCGGCAAGCTTCCGCGCCGCCTTGATGTTCTGATCATTCTTCGCGGCCGCTTCGGCATAGGCCGCCTTGTCCGCCGCCGCCACGCGGGCGAACTGCGTCATGAACAGAATATGGCTTTCGTCACTGGTTGGCACCAAGGTCAGATAGGAATCACGCCAGCCGCCGATGGGCAGACCGCCGAAGGGCGGGATGATGATGCGCATGGTGTTGGGAAACAGATAGAGTGTCGAGCGGCGCTTGCCTTCGCCGACGCGGCTATAGCGCACCATGCCAAACGGCATCTCTTCCGCCGACGACTCGGGGATCTTGATCTGGTCGCGTCCAAGCGCATTGTGCGATCCGCTGGGACTGTGAACGAAGGAGAGATGCGCCTCGTCCGCCTGGTTCTCATAAGTCTGGAACCAGTTGCAGGGAAACTCTTCCATCATGTTCTCGACCACGCCTTCGCCTTCAAATTCCGGGAAGGGCGGAAAGGCCGGCGGCTCACCTTCGCCGAAATAGGCATAGATCAGGCCCATGTGCTCCTGGGTCGGATAGGCCTTGATGCGCACGCCAGGCGCGGCGCCGGACGGCACTTCGCCCGGACGCTCGACGCAGGCGCCACGGCCATCGAATGTCCAGCCATGATAGAAACAGCGGATATTGTCGCCGCGCACCCAGCCTGTCGACAATTGCGTGCTGCGATGGGCGCAACGTTGATCGACAACGAAAGCCGTGCCCGATTCCCCGCGATAGAGCGTGAACTTCTCGCCCATGATCAAGATCGGCCGCGCCGTGCCCTTCGCCAGGCTGTTCGACATATAGACCGGCTGCCAGAATTTTCGCAGAAAGCGTCCACCCATGGTGTCAGGCCCCGCCGAGGCATAATCCATGCTCTTGCTTCGCAGCTGCATCGTTCCCACGCCCATCGTCTTCCTCCACTTTGCGCAGCGATGCGAATTGCCTTCGCCTCACTGCGGATGAAGAAAACCATAGAGCGGCCATATGCGGCGCATAGGGCGCCAATGCTGATCTTTGCGCAAACATTGATACCCGCGGCGATATGAATGGAATTTCGCGCCGAACGGCCCGCCGAAACAAACCTGCCGCCAACGCCTAAGCTTCAAAGAAATGCTGCTTCTTCTTGTTCTTCGGCGACAGATCGGATTGGCTTTTGGCCGCGACCGTTTTCAGACTGTTGATGAACAGCCGTTCGGCCGGCCCAGCCGCGCGCGAACGCAACCGCGCCACGCAGACCGCCCAGGGTGAAAATTCGTCGACGACAGGAAGACGGCGCACGAGATTGGCCTCGCGCTCCAACCAGCTTGCCAGCGCCGTTGGCAGTGCGGTCAACATGCCGGCACTGCGCACCAGTTCGACGATGTAATGCAGCTCAAACGCTTCAGTGATGACAGGACTGATGCTGCGCGAATGCATCACCAGATTGCGCTCGACCGCACGCCGCGTCGAGGTTTCGGGCGGCATCATCACCCAGCGTTCGTTAACCAGATCGGACCAATCGATCTTCTTGCGCCGCGTCAGCGGATGCCCTGGCGCGGCAACGACAACAACCTGTTCATTGTACAGCACATCGACAACCAGTTCCTCATTGCTGAACTGCCGGATATCGAAATGCGTGACGATGATATCGCAGCGACCGCTGATCAGATCAGCCAGAAGATTGTCGGCGAAATTACTGCGTAGCCGGATCGTCAACTCCGGCGCCTGTTCGCTGGCGAGCTTCACCGCCTGAACCAGCCAGGTGGGTGAAAACCCGCCCATCATGCCGACATTGAGCGCGCCACCGACGCCGCGTTGAAGCGCATCGAAATCAGCTTCCACCCGATCGAATTGCCCGAGAATCTGCTCCGCATGCCAGATCAACATCTGGCCCGACGAGGTCGGCACGACACGCCGCGTGGTACGCTCGAACAAACGCGTTTGCAGAATCTCCTCGACCTCGCTCAGCCCACGCGAAATCGCCGATTGAGAGGTGTGCAGAACCTCGGCGCAGCGGCTGATGCTCAGCTCGCGGCCCAATGTGTCGATCAGGCGCAAATGCCGGATGGTCAGTTTCTGTTTAAGGTTCACGTCGTCTGCCTGCTCGCAAGACCATGTTTCCCTCCCTCGCGCGCCTCGTTACGGACAGCTCATATCAGTTCCGGTATAAATCGTTCTGAAAATATCACGCCCGGCTGCGTTCCCTCGACACCCCTCGACTCTATAGCTTCTTGTTCCGGAGAGGGACAGGCGCACGTGCATGCATTTGCGCCTGGCAATCAAAATAAACGCTTTGCAACATAAGTGCTTTGCAAGCCATGCTTGGGGGAGCGACGATGACAACTGCCACGGTTGTAAACGTAAGCACGGTAATCAACAGAGGAATCGGGCGCTATCAGCTCTGGCTCTTCGCGATTTGTTTTCTGATCTCGCTCGTCGATGGCCTTGACTCCCAGATCATGAGCGTAACCGGACCGGTCATGGCTCGGGATATGCAACTGCCTGCTGGAGCACTGGGACCGCTTTTGTCGGCTTCGCAATGGGGTTCCCTCGTCGGCGCCTTTGGCATCGGTTTCTTCGCCGACCGCTGGGGCCGCCGCCAGACATTGCTCGCCTGCGGCCTCGTCTTCAGCATTGGCACGCTGGCGACCGCCTGGGCCGATTCATTCACGGCGCTGTTCGCGCTACGCGTCATTACCGGCCTCGGCGTCGGCGGCGCCGTACCCTGCTATCTCGCGCTTGCTGCGGAATACGCCCCCGAAAATCGACGAGCCGGCGTCGTCGCCACCATCCTCGGCGCGGTTCCATGCGGCGGCATCGTTGCAGGCTTGCTCGGCGCCAGCCTGCTCGGCAATTTCAACTGGCACGTCGTCTATCTGGTGTGCGGAATATTCTCGCTCTTGGTCAGTCTTCTGGTTTACCTCTCGCTGCCGGAATCCCTGAGCTTCATGATCACCCGCAAGCATGATCCCGCATCGATCCGCTCGGTGCTGACCAAGCTGCAGCCGAGCATGTCGACCATCCCCAACGCGAAATTCATCATCGACGAGGAGATCAGGCAGGACGCGCCGGTGAAACACCTGTTCACCGAATCGCGCGGCCCGCTGACGGTGGTCCTGTGGCTTGCCTTCTTCGTGAACTATCTCGTGCTTCTGGGCACGCTCGTCTGGACGCCGACCCTGATGAAACAGGCTGGCATGACCATTGCCGAGGGCTCCCTGGCGCTGATGTTCAATAACATCGGCAGTATTTTGGGCATTGTCATCGCCGGCCAGATTCTCGATCGCTATCGTTCAGCCTTGTTCTGGGTGCTCGCCAGCGTATTCCTCGGGGGTGCGATCGCGACGAGCCTGATCGGATATTCCGCACCCCATTTCCTGGCTGTCTGTTTCTTCTCAGCGATCGCCGGCTTCTGCATGGGCAGCGGATTGAGCGGGCTCTACGCGCTTGCAGCCATTATCTATCCGACCTTCATGCGTTCGACCGGCATCGGCTGGAGCTCGGGCTTCGGCCGCGTCGGCAGTTCCATGGGTCCGCTGGTGGTCGGCCTGATGTTCGCGGCAAGCTGGGCAACACCCGTTACGCTACTGACGCTTGGCACGGGGGCGCTGGCGAATGTGGTCCTCATTCTCTTGATGGGCTTCCTGATGTGGCGCCGGAAATCCTCCGCGACAGCTCTCGCCAGCGCCGAATGAACGATCGGGACCATCGTCCTGAAGAACGGCCGCTCGTGTCCAAGCAAGCGACCCGGCGGCCGCCCAAATCCGAACTGGATGCTCCCCGCGGCGAACGGCTCGAAACGCCCGAATTGCCGTTGCAAGGCGGATTTTTATACATGAAGATGGAGGTAAGCGGCGCCAATCAATTGGCCGCCGAAATATCGCCGGGAGCGAACGCATGATTCAAGTGAAGCGGCTGGGGCACGCAACCTTCTCCACGCCCGACCTCGACCGCCAGGTCGACTATTGGACGCACGTCATGGGGCTCTCGCTGGTGGACCGCTCGCCGAAGCGCGCTGTGCTCGCCACCAAGCTCGGGCAAGAGTCAGTAGTGCTGGAGGCCGGAGATCATGCTGATCTGCAACGCATCGCCTTTCAAGTCGCGCCTGGCACGGACCTCAACGCCCTGGCGCGGCAGCTGAAGCAGGAAGGCGTCGCCAGCGACCGCCAGTCTGATCCGACGCCCGGCATCAGCGACGCTCTGACCTTCACCGATCCGAAAGGTACGCTCGTCGAGATTTTCGCCGACTGCCGCTTTCACAAGCGGGATAAAAGCGAAGGTGGCGTCAATCCGCTGAAGATCGGCCATGTCGCCTCGCGTGTGCACGACGTGCAGAAGGTGGCCAAATTCTATCAGGATTTTTTAGGCTTCCGCGCCTCCGATTGGCTCGGCGATCACTTCGTCTTCATGCGCTGCGGCATCGAGCATCACACGGTGAACTTCGTGCAATATGAAACCCAGCGCCTGCATCACGTCGCCTTCGAAGTGAAAGACTGGGCGGAAATCCATCGCACCTGCGAGGTGTTGGCGCGCAACGAATTCCCACTGGTCTGGGGCCCTTTGCGTCACATCGTCGGACACAACGTCGCCGCTTACCATCGCAACAGTGATGATCTGCGGATCGAATGCTATTGCGAGATGGATATCATGGCTGACGAACAATTGGGCTATTGGGAGCCCAGGCCCTGGCACGAAGAAATGCCACTGCGGCCGAAGAAATGGCCCAAGGAAACTTGGCGCAGCGCCTGGGGCTTCGGCTCGTTCGGCACCTTTCCCGGCTATCCGTAGACGCCTTGGCCCAAACCCAATCTACCAAGTCATAGAAGCCTCGCTCTTCCAAGAGCGAGGCTTGGCTCAATTCACGCCGCCACCTCTCGTCCCAACCGCGCCAGCGCATCCTTCTCCACATCATAGTCATAGAGCGATTTGCGGAACTGCGCCGAGGTGGCGATCTCGCGGTCACGTTGTTCGATGCTGCCGCTGCGCGAATCGTAGCGCAGGCCATTGCGGCGCGCCTCGGCCTGGATCATGTCGGTGCGCGGCCGGCGGAAAGCTTCGTAGTCTTTCAGAAGCGCCGCCACATCGGATGAAGCGCAACCCTCGAGGAAGACCGACAAGGCACAGCCGTCCTCGATCGCCTGATTGGCGCCCTGGCCCAGATGCGGCAACATCGGATGGGCCGCATCGCCGAGTAGAACAAGCCGGCCATTGGCCCAGGACGAAAGCGGCGCCCGATCATAAAGGCCCCACCAGAAACAGCTCTCCACCTTGCCGAGCAGATCGGTGACCGGTGCATGCCAGCCCGCGAAGGACGCCGCCAACTCGTCACGATCGCCATGGGCCGACCAGGATTCGGCCAGCTCATCGCCCGTCGGCACGAAACCGACATAGTTGAGCAATTGCCCGCCGCGTACCGGAAACACCATGAAATGCTTGCCGTCGCCCATCCACACCTGATGGGTCTGATCGTTCCAGCTGGCGAGCTTGTCGCGCGCCACCAGGCCGCGATAGGCGCGCGAGCCGGAATATTCCGGCGGCTGCGGCGCCACCACATATTTCTGCAGCACCGACTGAATACCATCGGCGGCGATCACCACATCAGCTTCTGCCTGGGCGCCGTGGGCGAAGAACAGCCGCGCCACCTGCTCATCCTGCTCGAAGCCGACACAGCGATGGCCAGTGCGCACGCGATCCGCCGGCAGGGCCGCCGCCAGCGCGTTCAGCATGTCGGCCCGGTGCATGCCATACATGCCGTTCCAGCCGTTCGAATCCGTCGTCAGGATCGGGCCGACGACCGTGCCGTCCATCCGGTAATATTGCGAGCCGGGACCAACCTTGGCGCCGACCTTGCCCAGCGGCTCGCGAAAACCGATCCGCTCCAAAAGACGCAGGCTGTTGGGATAGACGAACAGACCGGCGCCGACCTCGCCCAAGGCCGCCGCCTGTTCATAGACGGTGACGTCGAAACCCCGTTGCAGCAGGAAATTCGCCGCCGCCAATCCGCCCATGCCGCCGCCAACGACAGCCACACGCAGTTTCCGCCCCATGTTCAGATGATCGTTCATCGTCTTATCCTTCAGTTTTCTCTGCCTAGCACCGGCGGATGCGCCAGCCAATCATTCACCCAGCTTGACGCCGGCCTGCTTGATCACGCCGGCCCAGAGCTTCTCCTCGCTGGCGATGAAAGCGGCCGCCTCTTGCGGCGTATTGCCGATCGGCTGCGCCGCCTGATCGAGAAATTTTCGGGTGATGTCCGGCGACCGGATGATCGCCACCACGTCGCGGTTGATCTTGTCGATCAACGCATCGGGCGTGCCCGGAGGCGCCATCATGCCGTACCAGGCGATAGCAGAAAACCCTTTCAAGCCCTGTTCCGACACGGTCGGCACATCGGGCACGTCGGGCGAGCGTTCCAGCGCGCAGACGCCGATCATCTTCAGCGTGCCGGCACGATGCTGCGGCAGTGATTGCGAGATATTGTCGAAGAAGAGATCGACATGGCCGGCCACGAGATCGGCCAGCGCCGGGGCCGTGCCGCGATAGGGCACATGGTTGAACTTGACCCCCGCCATGTTTTCAAACAGCGCCGCCGTCAGATGCGAAGTGCTGCCATTGCCCTGATTGGCGCAGTTGATGAGGCCAGGATTGGCCTTCGCCTTGGCGATCAATTCGGCCACGGTCGAAACACCGAGCTTGTTGCTGACGTCGACCACATTGGTGGCCGAGCCCATGATGGTGATCGGCTTGAGCTTGGTCGGATCGTAGCCGAGCTTGGGATAGAGATTGTGATTGATGGCGATCGGTGGCGGCGGGGCGGCGAGCAGCGTGTAACCGTCGGGCTGAGAAACAGCCACCATTTCGGCACCGACATTGCCGCCAGCACCTGGGCGGTTTTCGATGACGACAGGCTGCTTCCAGACCTGGGTGAGTATATCGGCGATCATCCGCGGCAGGGCATCGGACGTCCCGCCGGCCGGAAACGGCACGACGATGCGCACGAGCTGTTTCGGCCAGTCCGCCTGTTGCGCCCGCGCGCCTTGCGGCAGCAGCGCGGCGGCGCCTGAAGCCAACAGCGCCGTATTGAAGCGGCGACGATCCATATGTTCCTCCCCAGAACGCCATCAAGAACAGCATCAAGAACAGCATCAAGAACGGCCTCAAATCGAGGCCACCGTGTGATGGCAATTAGGGGCTCGACATCTATTAAACAATCAGCGATTAATTGATCAATTGATATGGAAATTATATCAATGTCATCACGCATCACACTTCGCCAATTACAGGCTTTCATCGCTGTGGCGCAGGCCCAGAGCTTCACCCGCGCGGCGGAGCGGCTGAACCTGGCGCAACCCATCGTCTCCGGCCTCGTGCGCGATCTCGAGGCCGAGGTTGGCTTTCGCCTGTTCAATCGCACGACGCGCCGCGTCGAGCCGACCGATGCTGCCCTTGAATTTCTGCATGACGTCGAGCGGATCAACGACAATGTTGAGATGGCCGTGCGCCGCGCCCGCGACATCGGCCTGCGCCGCCGTGGCCACATCGCCGTCGGCGCACCGCCCCTGCTTGCAGCCGCGTTGATGCCGCATGTCATGGCCGATTTCGCCAGCGTCGCGCCGGGCATCACCGTGACCTTGATCGATCGCCCGATCGCCGACCTGCTTCAGATGCTGAAGGATGGCGAGCTGCATCTGGCGATCGGCACATTCCTACGCGTCGATCCAGCGATCACGCGCCGCTCCCTCGTCACCGATTCCTTCTCGCTGCTGTGCCGGACGGATCATCCGCTCGCTGCATTGAAGAGGCCACGCTGGCGCGACCTCGCCGGCCATGCGCTGATCGCGCTACGCGGCGGCAACGGTATTCGCGAACAACTCGAACGCGGCTACGCTGCCGCCGGACTAACGGCCGAGCCGCTGCATGAGTTCAGCCAGCTGGCGACAGTCATCGCCATGGTCGAGGCGGGCTTCGGCATCACCGTACTGCCGCTTTATGGGTTAGCGGCACTGCCATCGGAGCAGCTCATCGCGCGCCCGCTGAGCGGGCCGTCGTTGAAGCGCGAGTTCGATGTGGTCCATCGCGCTGACCGCACGCTCTCGCCTGGCGCGATCACCTTCATCGAGAGCTTGGAGCGCGCGGCAAGAGCTTTGAAGCAACGCCACACCACCGCTGTCACACGCGGCTAGAGGAACAGCGAGTAAGGAAGCGGTGAGACCGCTTTCACGCAGCAGACGCTATCGGTTCAGCCTCACCCCCAGACGCCTCCACCATGCCGCTCACATCGGTGGAGCCGTTCAGCACCTGCTCTGCTTTCTCGTGATCGAGATCGCCTTCCCAGGCAGCGACAACAACGGTGGCGACGCAATTGCCGATGAGATTACCAAGTGCGCGCGCCATGCCGATGAACCAATCGACCGACAACACCAGCACCAGGCCAATCGCCGGGATCGATGGCACCGCATGGAGCGTCGCGGCCAGGATGACGATGGCGGAACCCGGCACCCCATGCGCACCCTTCGAGGTGACAAGCGAAATGCCCAACACCAACAAGAGGTCGCCGACCGACAGCGGCGTATTGGTGGCCTGGGCGATGAACACCACCGCGAGCGTCAGATAGATAGAGAAGGCATCGAGATTGAACGAATAGCCCGTCGGCACCACAAGGCCGACTGTCGACTTCTTGATGCCCATCACTTCGAGCTTGCGCATGATCTGCGGCAGCACTGCATCCGACGACGCCGTGCTCAGCACGATCGTCAGCTCCTCGCGGAAATAAGCCAGAAACTTGAAAATATTGATACCGGCAAGCCGCATCACCGCGCCCAGGATCACGAAGACGAAGAGCAGCACCGCCACATAATAGAGCACCACCAGCGACAGGAGCTGCTTCAGCGAGCCAACGCCATAGCGCCCCACCGTATAGGCCACGGCGCCGAGCACGCCCAGCGGCGCAACGCGCACGATCAGGCTCATCGCCTTGAACAGCACGCCCGACACCGCCTCGATCATGTCGGAGACCTTCTGCGCCTGCGGGCCGCCGTAGAGCGCCAGGCTGACCCCGAACAGGATCGCGAAGAAGAGCACCTGCAACACATCGTTGCGCGACAGCGCATCGAAGGAGGTGCTGGGAATGATGTTGAGCAGAAAGGCCGAGAGGCCGCCGCCCTGCAACTTATGGGCGTTGTCAGCATAGCTGTTGAGCGCATTGCCGTCGAGGTTCGCCGTGTTGATATTCATGCCATGGCCGGGGCCGAAGACATAAGCGAGCAGGATGCCGAGCGCGAGCGCCACCGTGGTCATCACTTCGAAATAGACCAGGGCTTTGACGCCGACCCGGCCGACCTTCTTCAGATCGCCGGCGCCAGCGATGCCATGCACGACGACGCAGAAGACGATCGGCGCCACGACCATCGAGATCAGCTTGAGAAAGCCGTCACTCAATACTTTGAGCTGCACGGCGAAGTCGGGCGCCGCCATGCCCAGCACGACGCCGAGCCCGAGCGCGGCGATCACTTGGAAGAATAAGGATTTATAAAGCGGCGTGGCGCTTTTCATTGATTCCGCCGGAGCGGCCATTGAGGTTGACATCGCATCCCTCCTGGGTGGTTTGGCCAGGCTCCTCTGAAAGCGTGGCCAGGAGGATAGAAAGCAAGCGATATGCCACGCGATCCATGGGTTGCAGTTCGAAGTCCTGCCCCAGTTACGCCGGTTTCTATTGCCATGAGTCGCCCTAAGACGCGGGCTGAATTGGATTTTCGGCGGCGGCACTCAAGATGCGGGCGATTGAATGTTCTATACACGACGGAATTTTATGGTCGCGGCCGGCGGCCTGACACTGGCAGCCACAGGCGCCTTCGCGCAAGACAGCCTGCACGAATTGAAGGACGACAGCGGCAAGCCGGTGACCAATTACAAGGTGCCGTCAGAACTGTCGCTTGATGGCCTGCCCGGCGTGTTCTGGATCGGCTCCGATGCCCCCGACGTCATTCTCGCCGAGTTTTCCGATTTCAACTGCCCTTATTGCAAGCGTGCCGCGCGCGATCTCGAAAGCTTACGACAGAAGGACAAGGCGCTGCGAATAGGCATGGTGCAGAATGCCGTGCTCGGCCTCGATTCCTACCAAGCCGCCCGCGTCTTCCTCGCCGTCCTGCGCCTGCATGGGCCGCAGCCGGCGCATCGCATGCGTACCGAACTGTTCGCCCGGCGCGGTGTCGTCGGCGGCCGCACCGCCCTTGATGTCGCCGAGCAACTGAAACTCGACGTCGGAAAAGTCGAGGCGCAGGCCAACGATCCCCTGATCGGCGAAGCCTTGAAGAAACATATCAAGCTCTCCGAAAATCTCGGCTTCAACGCCACGCCGTCCTACATGCTGAACGGCGTCGGCATCCTCGGCTACCCCGGCCCCAAGACCGTCGCCCGCCTCGTCGCCTCGGTGCGCGAATGCGATGATTTGAGCTGCGGGTAGATTCTCCGTGTCATCCCTGACGACTGCGCAGCAGACGATCCGGGATGACACCAAGATTTCAACTAAGAACCACCACTCCCTTGCGCCAACAGATTGGCGCGATGACGCGCCCTGATCTCACGCGGAGAGGAGCCGAAGCGGCGCCGGAAGGTGCGGTTGAAATAGGATAGATCGTCGAAGCCGACATCGAAGGCGATACTGCTGATCGGCCGCTGCGGCGCTTCCGAGGATTGTAACAGCAGCACCGCCCGCTCAAGCCGCCGCCGCAGCACATATTCGGAGAAGGTCCCGCCCTCCGCCTCGAACAGCTTCTGCAGATAGCGCGTGCTGACACCGTGCTGGCTCGCCACCTCCTGCGCCGACAATGACTGCTGGTCGAGCCGCGCTTCGATCTCGACCATGATGGCGCGCAGACGCATCGCCGGGCGCGGCGCCTGCTCGACCACCGGCCCATCCTCGAACATCTTGGCGACGAGATCGCGCATGTAGCGCATCGATAGATCCTGCAATCCATCACTGTTCATCGGCAGGAGGCCGCGCATCAACGCCGCCGCATAATGGCCGAGCAGCAGCAGAGCGCCATTGTCCTGCGCGAATTTGCGTAAAGTCGCTTCAGCGAAGGGATCCTCGCTCGCGCTGCGTGGCAACAAGAAGCAATCAAGCCGGTCGACATCGGTGAGGACGAAACGCGCCGCCTTGGCGCAGGAGATAATCGCCGCTTCACGCGAGGCGACCACGACCTGCGCCCCATCCTGATGCACGACGACAATGCCGTTCGACGGACGCACGACCAAAGCGCTCGCCTGAGCCAGCGCGCTTGCATCGAAGGCCCAGAGCGGCGCTGGATCGAAGCAGGACATCAAGCCGACATCCGGCTCCATGCGCAAAACCGCCTTGGCTTCGAACAAGGTATCGCGCGGCGATTCGAGACGGCGCGGCGCACCGCCAAGCCCCGGCGTCTTGAAATCCGGCAGATTGCGATGCCCCCGCGCACTATCAGCAACGAACCATACAGGCGTCAGCCGCGCGCACTCAGCGCCGCGTCCAGCCTGTCGCAATGGCGCAACAGGCGCGCGCCGCGTGCCCTTTGTTCGCCTGAGTCCGCTTTCCACTTCGCCCATGTCCAAGATGCCGAGACGTCAACGCTCTAGTGCAATTCACTACACTTATGGCGATGGGCGGCGTTTGGAAAGCATTGCGGCAGTAGACGCAAATTAAAATAGTTCCAAACAGCAGAACATCCGCCGCGATGACAGCCAGAAGCTTGCAGACAGCATGGGCTGAAAAGAAATACACAAGGGGCGTGCTGATGATGATGCGAAGAATCCTTTTGTCGACCACGGCGGTTGGTCTGGTGGCGACCGCCGCTCTGGCGCAGCAGAACCAAGGTTATGTCGAGCTCGACACGATCACCGTGACGGCGGCCCGCGCCGAGCGCTCGCAGTCGGACATCCCGCAGTCGGTGCAGATCATCGACAAGAAGGCAATCGAGACCCAGGTGCAGCAATCGGGCAGCGCCTCAGCGGCGCTCGCCAAGATCGTCCCTGGCTTCTCCATGTCCAACCAGACCGTCTCCGGCGCCTCGGAAACCTATCGCGGCCGCGATCTGCTGGTGCTCGTCGATGGCGTGCCGCTCAACACGCCGTTGCGTGACGTCTCGCGCATTCTCTCGCTCATCGATCTCAATTCGGTCGAGCGGATCGAGCTGGTCGCCGGCGCCTCCAGCCTCTATGGCGCCGGCGCCACGGGCGGCACGGTCAATTTCATCACCAAAAAGGCCGAGGCCGGCCCGCCGAAGATCACCATCAATTCAGCCCTGCGTGGCTTCACCGCCAACCCCGGCGCCTCGATCTCGCCGGAGGTTTCGGCCACCATTTCCGGCAAGGCCGAGAACGGCTTCGACTATGTTTTGGTCGGCTCCGGCCGTGTCGGTCGGCGCACCTATGACGGCGCGGGCCGTGAACTGCCGTCTGATTCCATGCTCGGCCAGGGCGGCGGCGATCGGTTCAACAGCGGCAATCTCTTCGCCAAGATCGGCCGCGATTTCGACGGCGGCAAGCGTTTCGAAATGTCGGCCAATTGGCTCACCTTCGACCAGACGCCGCAATATCTGACCAACTACGCCGGCCCCTATGCGCGGCCTGATTATACCCAGCCCTATACCGGTCGCAGCGTGATGGAGAACACCAAGTCCTTCACCGCGCGCTACAGCGACAAGGAGTTCTTTCTCGGCTCGCTGAGTGCGGTCGCCTTCTACAACGACATCGAGAAGCGCTTCAATTATTCGACCTTCTCCTACCCCTATAATTCGCAGGTCTATTATTCCTTCAACCCGCTCAGCCCGACGAGCCAAGCCAATCAGACCACGCTTTACTCCAAGCGCGGCGGCATCAACCTGACCATCGACACGCCGCTCGATCCGGTCTGGCAGGGCGCGAAATTCACTTGGGGCGGCGACCTCATCCACGAGCGTACACGCCAGACACTGACCAATGGCCAGGATGTGTTCACACCATTGAGCCAGACAACCCAGGCTGTTTTCGGCTTGCTGCAAGTGCCCCTCACCGATCGCCTGACCGTGCGCGGCGGCATGCGTTACGAACATTTCGCGCTGGATGTTGACGGCTTCACACGGCCGGCCGCCTATGCGGCGGTGGCGGCGCGCACGCCGCTTGGCTATCAGGCCTTCGTCCTGCCGGCGCTGAATGTCATCGGCGGCAATTTCAACTATGCCTCGCCGACCTTCAACATCGGCGCCACTTTCAGGTTGACGGACACGACCGAAATCTTCGGCGGCTTCTCGCAGGGCTTCGCTCTGCCCGATGTCGGCGCCTATACACGCCGCGCCGGTCTCTCCACCGCCTATGCCTGCCCGGTGGCGACACCCAACTGTCTGCCCGCGTCACGCAGCACGATCAGCTATGCGATGATTGGCCCCTCGGCGCAGATCGTCAACAATTACGAATTGGGTGTGCGCGGCTCGCTCGGCCGCTTCAAGGGCAGCCTCACCGGCTTCATCAGCACGTCGGACAAGGGCGTCACCTTCGATCCGCTGACCAATGTGATTTCGCAGCAGAAAGAATTCATCTACGGCGCCGAATTCACCGGTGAATATGCGCTGACGGATCAGTTCACGCTCGGCGGCATGGTCGGCTATCGCGAGGGTCGTTACGACAGCAATAAAGATGGCAAACTCGACAGCTGGCTGCCCAACAACCGCATCGCCACGCCGCTACGCGGCATGGCCTTCGGCAGCTATCGTTTCGACAGTGGCATCACCAGCCGCGTCGAAGTGGAAGCCTATAGCGGCCGTAACCAGGCGATCGATCTGGCAGGCACGCGCTACAAGATCCCCTCAGGCGCCACGGTCAATCTCGCTTTCACCGCGCCGATGCTGGATGGCGAGGCCTATCTCTCCGTCAACAATCTGTTCAACGCCAATCTGCAAAACCCGACCGCAACCTCCGTGCGCAACCTGCCCGTCTATTCCTGGGGCCGCACGGTGACGCTCGGCTATCGCAAAACGTTCTGAGACAACAATGGTCACGCTCCAACAACAAGGCGGCTGGCAGATCCTGCGCTACCTGCCGCCTTACGCCGATACCGACGAGCGCGCCTATCTCGACGCGCTCGTTGAGATAGGCCGCTATGACGGCGACTTCGTCCTGCTCACCATCTTCGCCGGCGGCGGCCACCTGTCGCAGGCGGGCGAGCGCGAACAGGCTTTGTGGTTCAAGGCAACGCGCGCGCGCTTCGCCCAACACTGCAAGGCCATCGCCATCGTGCGCCCTGGCGCCACTGAGAAAATGGCCGAGACCTTCCGCAAACTCTGGCCGATGCCCCTCACCGCAACCGCCGACGAGGCCGCAGCCCGCGCCTTTCTCGCGCAACATATGGCGATGACATGAGCGCACTCACCACGCCCGTTCGCCCGATCGGCCGCATGCGGCTGTTCGTCGTGCTCGGCGGGCTTTATCTGGCGCAATCGATCCCGTCCTATCTTATCGTCGCAGCATTGCCGCCGATCATGCGCGAGCTCGGCGTGTCGCGCACATCCATCGGCTATATGAGCGTGCTCTTCCTGCCGCTGGTGCTGAAATTCCTCTGGGCGCCCTATGTCGATCGTCTGCGCCCCTTCGCCAGGGCCCATCGCGCCGGCTGGATCATCGTTACGCAGGCCGGCGTCATCGCCTGCATCCTGGCGATGCTGCCGCTTGGCCCCACCCATGTCATGGGCATTGTCGCTGTCGGCTTCGTCGCCTCGCTGCTGATCTCAACACAAGACATCGCGACCGATGGCTATGCGGCGAAATATCTGCCGCCAGAAGACCGCGCCATCGGCAATGCCATTCAAGGCGGCTCGATCGCCTTCGGTGTCGTCATCGGCGGCACCTTTGGCCTGTTGCTCTATCATCATGCCGGCTGGACGGTGATGCTGCTCGTCATCGCCGCCTTTTCATTGCTGCCGCTGATCGCCGCCTTCGCCATGCGCGAGAGCGATCCGGTGGCGCCAGCACTTGCGCCCCGCCCCTCGATCATGGCTTTCCTGCGCCGCCCCGAAGTGCGCCAGATACTGTGGATCGCTTTGATCTATCGCGTCAGCGAAGGCTTGGTGAAAGCGATGGAAGGGCCCTATCTCGTCGATGCCGGCGTGCCGCTCGACCAGATCGGCTATCTCTCCGGCATTTCGGCGACGACCGCCGGGCTCGCCGGCTCGGTGATCGCCGCAGTGTTGGTCAAGCGCTTCGGCACCGCCACAACGCTCGGCTTGCTCGGCCTGTTGCGCACGCTCTGTTTCGCGCTCTTCGCCGCCCATGCCTTCGGCCTGGTCACCGGCACCCTGCCGCTGTTTGGCGCCGCCGGCTTCCAGACGCTGATCCGCTATATGGAAATCGTCGCGCTGTATTCGCTGTTCATGTCGGTGACATCCTCGGAACAACCCGGCACCGATTTCACCATTCTCGCCTGCGCGCAGCTGATCGTCTATCTCTTAGGCTCGATGCTGTCGGGCAAGATCGCCGATCTCCTCGGCTACGGCCAGCTCTTTGGCCTCGCCACCGCGCTGTCGGCTATCGCCGTCGTCGCCACCTTGCAGATTCTGACGTCGCTGGGCCGCAAGGAATTGCATGAGGCCATGCCAAGACAAGCGGCCTAGATCGCGTTCAGGCTCATCCGTTCGGAGAGCCTGTCCGCAGCCTCTTTCCGCTCGCTATAGCGCGAAGTGAGATAGGACGAGCGTTCCCGCGTCAACAACGTGAACTTCACGAGTTCTTCCATCACATCGACGATACGATCGTAATAGGGCGAGGGCCGCATCCGGTCGTCTTCGCCAAATTCCTGATAAGCCTTGGCGACCGAGGATTGATTGGGAATGGTCACCATTCGCATCCAGCGGCCAAGCACGCGCAGCTGATTGACCGCATTGAAGGATTGCGAGCCGCCGCTCACCTGCATCACCGCCAGGGTCTTGCCCTGGGTCGGCCGCACGGCGCCGATCGAGAGGGGAATCCAATCGATCTGCGCTTTCATAATCCCAGTCATGGACCCATGGCGCTCCGGCGAACACCAGACCTGCCCCTCCGACCAGGTCGAAAGATCACGCAACTCCTGCACCTTGGGATGGGAGGGTAGCGCGTCGTCCGGCAGCGGCAAGCCGGACGGATCGAAAATGCGGGTTTCGGCGCCAAACGCCCGCAGCAGCCTGGCGGCTTCCAAGGTGGCAAGACGGCTATAGGAGCGCGGGCGCGCGGAGCCATAAAGCAGCAGAATGCGCGGCGCATGAGCGAATGCACCGCTGCTTAAGGCCTTTGCGTCAACGGGTGCGAAGATTTCCGGATCAAGATTGGGGAGGCCCGACAGATCAACCATGCGATGTCACTTCTGGTTTTGCCGCCACTCCTGCCCCTTCCTCATACCAAGGCCGCGTCGCCTTCACGATCCGCACGACCGACAGCATCACCGGCACTTCCACCAGCACGCCGACAACGGTGGCCAGCGCCGCGCCGGAGTTCAATCCGAACAGACTGATCGCCGCAGCCACAGACAATTCGAAGAAATTGCTCGCGCCGATGAGAGCCGCCGGCGCGGCGACACACCAGGCCACGCCGAGGCGCCGGCTCAGCCAATAGGCCAGACCGGCATTGAGATAGACCTGAATAAGGATCGGCACCGCCAGCAACGCGATAATCATCGGCTGCGCCATGATCTGCTGACCCTGAAAGCCAAACAGCAGGATCAAGGCCGCCAGCAGCGCGACAAGGGAAACGGGCTGCAAGCGCGCCAGCGTGCGCTTCAAAACATCCGGACCGGCCGCCACCAGGGATCGCCGCCACAACTGCGCAACAATCACCGGCACGACGATGTAGAGCAGCACGGACAGCAACAGCGTCGCCCAGGGCACGGTGATCGAAGCGACGCCGAGCAGAAGCCCGACCAATGGCGCAAAGAGAAACACCATCAGCACGTCGTTCAAGGCGACCTGGCTCAAGGTGAAATGCGGCTCGCCTTCGCACAGATTGGACCAGACGAACACCATCGCCGTGCAGGGTGCTGCGGCAAGCAGAATGAGGCCGGCGATATAAGACGAGATCTGGTCGGCCGGCAGCAGTGGCGCAAAAAGATGGCCTATGAACAAAGCGCCGAGCAGCGCCATCGAAAACGGCTTCACCGCCCAATTAACGAAGAGCGTCACGCCGACACCGCGCCAATGTTCACGCACGCCGCCCAGGGCGCCGAAATCGATCTTTAGCAGCATTGGCACGATCATCAGCCATAACAGAATGGCGACCGGCAGATTGACGTTGGCGATCTCCATCGCCGAGACAGCAGCGAAAGCGCCAGGCATGACCTGGCCAAGCGCAATGCCAGCGACAATGCACAGAGCCACCCAAAGCGTCAGATAGCGTTCAAAGAAGGACATGGCGGCTCACGCTGTCGCCACGCGGCGACCATGCTCATCGACAACCCGTTCGCCATTTTCCTTGAACAATTCGCCGCGCTGCGGCGGCAACAAGTCGAGCACGGTTTCGGAGGGGCGGCAAAGCCGCACCCCCTTAGGCGAAACGACGATCGGCCGGTTCATCAGAATCGGATGCGCCTCGATCGCGTCGAGCAGCGCAGCGTCAGCGAGCGTTTTGTCGCCGAGCCGTAACTCGTGGAACGGCGTTCCCTTCTCGCGCAGAATGTCACGCACGCTTAAATCCGCACGCCGCAGCAGGTCTATCAGCAAGTGGCGTGTCGGTGGTGTCTTCAGATATTCGATGACATGCGGCTCAATGCCGGCATTGCGGATCATCGCCAGAGTGTTGCGCGAGGTTTCGCAGGCCGGGTTGTGATAGATGATGACGTCCACTACGCCACCTCCGGCCGCCGGCGCGACGTGCCATCCTGATGGCCAATCTCCCGCAACCGCGCCGCCGTGGTCAGATTGTCCAGGCTGGCGAGCGGCAGATTGGCGAAGGCCAGAATACGGTTCTTCATATAGCGGGCCGCGGCGACGAAAGCGGCCTCCTTTTCAATATCGGTGCCTTCGGCCGCAGCCGGATCTTCGATGCCCCAATGCGCGGTCATCGGCTGACCGGGCCAAACCGGACAGGCTTCGCCGGCGGCGTTGTCACAAACGGTGAAAACGAAATCCATCACTGGCGCATCCGGCTGGGCAAATTCGTCCCAATTTTTCGAACGCAGATCGTTCGTGGGATAGTTGAGCGCTTGCAGCACTTTGATGGCGAACGGATTGACCTCGCCTTTCGGCTGGCTACCCGCCGAATAGGCCTTGAAACGCCCCAGCCCTTCCTTGCGCAGGATGGACTCGGCCAAGACCGAACGGGCGCTATTGCCCGTGCACAGAAACAAAACATTGAAGACGCGATCACTCATGAGACATCTCCACAGATGGACAACAGGAAGAGAGTTCCGCGAAGAGAGGAACGCACAACTCGGCTCGGCCGTTGCAGCAGTCCTTGAGCAAAAATAGCATCAGGTTGCGCAGCCCTTCGAGGTTGGCGCGATAGAGGATGGAGCGGCTTTGCCGTTCGCCAATGATCAGATCGGCGCGCGCCAGGATCGCCAGATGCGACGATAGGGTGTTTTGCGGAACGTCGATCAGGCGCGCCAGTTCACCGGCCGGCACGCCTTCCGGCTCACGCGTCACAAGCAGGCGAAAGGTCTCCAGCCGGGTCGGCTGGGCGAGCGCCGCAAAGGCATCAAGGGCGAGCTTTTCATCCATATATCGAGAATAATCGATATATTGGTCTTTGGCAAGCCGGAACCTGGAAACAGCCGATTACTCTAGAGCGTCCGCCCTGCCGCGCGCAGCGCCGTGGAGGAGAGATCCGAGCGCGGGCCGTGCAGAAAGGTAAAGGCCGGCGGCTTCAGATCGGGCAGGATCGAGCTGTTGCCTTCGTCGATCCGATGCGGCGCCAGCCAGGCGGCGGCGCGGCTGTGCGCGCCGGTCAGGGTCGATTGCGGCCGGTCGATCACCGCGATCGGCACGAGCGAGGCGATCTCCTGCCAGCGTTGCCAGCGATGAAAACCAACCAGATTGTCGGCCCCCATCAGCCAGACGAAACGCACCGCCGGGCAGCGCGCCGTCAGATAGCGCACCGTGTCGTAAGTGTAGCGTGTGCCGATCTCCGCCTCGACGCCGGTGACGATGATGCGCGGATGGGCGGCGACAGCCTGGGCCGCCGCGATACGCGTGGCGAGCGGCGGCAAGCCACTGTTTTCCTTCAGAGGATTGCCAGGCGTCACCAGCCACCAGACCGCATCGAGCCGCAGCCGTTTCAGCGCCGTGGTGCTGACCAGCCGGTGACCGTCATGGGGCGGATTGAACGAGCCACCGAACAGGCCAATGCGCTGGCCCGGCGCATGCGGCGGCAGGCGCGCGGGAACCCGCCCCGGAATCGGAAGCTGCACCCGCGCAAGAGCGAGTTCTGTCACGCGATCGGGAGGATCGCCGCCTCCAGGTGCCATTATGCTCATTTGGAACATATTTACCGCCGGCCGCGAGGCTCGCGCAAGAGGCGCCGTGCCGCAGTCGAAAAGATCAAGCCTTCTCCATGGCCCGCTTCGCCGCCTGGGCGATGAAGCCCGATCGCGTATAGCCCTCTGCCTCCGCGTGCCGATCAATTTCTGCGAGCAGCACTTCAGGCAACGAGATATTCACGCGCACAGTTTTGGGCGCGATCGGGACGGCCAGCGTGATGACGGCAAGACCATCGGCCGTTGCGCCCGACGCGACGATCTGGTCAAGCGTCGACGGCGCGGGAATATCCTCGCCATCCTCCATGAGGCCACGCAGATGCAGTTCCAGCGCCTCTTGCGCCATCGCCCGCGCTTCTTCCAGCGTGCTACCGGCAGTGATGCATCCGGGCAGATCGGGAAAGCTGACGCCGTAGTCGCTCTCGGCATCCTTATGGATGATGGCGATATACTGGTTCATGAAAACCTCCTGCCCGGCTAGCGAAGCCTGATCCCTGCCTGCTTCTCGATGCTTTTGAGTGTCCCGATCGGAATATCCTTTTTCGGATGCGGAACCGTGCAGCGGCCAGGCTTCACCGGATGTTTAAATTGGATGTGACTACCGACCTGGGCGACCTGCACCCACCCATCGGCCGTAAGCCGGCGTATGATCTCACGGCTGTCCATTTGTGTATTATTACACAAAAATAGGCAGGCTCAACAGGTAAATGTGTATGAGTGTGTAAAATTCAATCCGCGATGGCTGTTCTCAGGGCCGGATCTGGCCGGCGCCGTGGATGCGGTATTTGAACGAGGTCAGCTGTTCGAGACCAACCGGCCCCCGCGCGTGCATGCGGCCGGTAGCGATGCCGATTTCGGCGCCGAAACCGAATTCGCCGCCGTCGGCGAATTGCGTCGAGGCATTGTGCAGCACGATGGCGGAATCGACCTCGCGCAGGAAGCGGTCGGCCGCCGCCTGATCTTCGGTGATGATGCAATCGGTGTGATGCGAACCATAGCGCTCGATATGGGCGATGGCGGCATCGACCCCGTCGACCACTTTCGCCGAGATGATCGCGTCGAGATATTCGGTCGACCAATCCTGTTCGGTGGCAGCGCTGACGCGTGGATCGGCGGTGCGCAAAGTGTCGTCGCCGCGCACTTCGCAGCCCAGATCGAGCAGCATTTTCACCAGTGCCGGGCCATGGCTTTGCGCCACCCGACGATCGATCAGCAAGGTCTCGGTCGCGCCGCAAACACCCGTGCGGCGCAGCTTGCCGTTGCGCAGCAGCTCCAGCGCCATGTCGAGTTTCGCCTTGTCGTGCACATACATATGCACGATGCCCTCCAGATGCGCGAACACCGGCACGCGCGCTTCGTCCTGCACGCGCGCGACAAGTGACTTGCCACCGCGCGGCACGATCACATCGATCGCGCCATTAAGTCCTTTGAGCATCTCGCCAACTGCGGCACGATCCGTCGTCGGCACGATCTGGATCGCGGCCTCAGGCAGACCCGCCGCGCTGAGACCTTCGACCAGGCACGCGTGAATGGCACGAGAAGAATGGAAGCTGTCGGAGCCGCCGCGCAGGATCGCCGCATTGCCCGCCTTCAGGCACAGCGCGCCGGCATCGGCCGTCACATTGGGGCGGCTCTCGTAGATGACGCCGACGACACCAAGCGGCGTGGCGATGCGTTCGATCTTCAATCCGTTCGGCCGCTCGAAGGTGGCGAGCAACCGGCCGACGGGATCGGGCAGTTCGGCGATTTCATCAAGACCGCGCGCCATGGCTTCGACGCGACCGACATCAAGCATCAGCCGGTCGAGATTGGCCTTCGACACGCCAGCCTTGGTCGCGGCCTCCATATCGACGCGGTTGGCGACGATGATCTTGTCGACGTCGCGGCGCAGCGCCGTGGCCGCCTGGGTTAAAGCCAGGTTCTTGGTCTGCGTGCTGGCCAAGCCTAGGGCATGGGCGGCCGCGCGGGCGTTGGCGCCCAGGCCTGCCATCAGGGCAGGCACGTTAGCGATCTCGGAAACGGCGGGCTGGACGTGGCTGTTCATGGGCGTGCCTATAACATCAGCGCCGCCGCCACGCCACCCGCGGGGGTATCTCCCCCGCGCGAGCCAGCCCGGCGCTTACATCATACGATGCGAGACGGTTTTAACGACGGTGTAGTGCGACAGGCCTTCGGCGCCGCCTTCCCGGCCATAGCCGCTGTCCTTGACGCCGCCGAACGGCACTTCCGCCACCGAGGCTTCCAGGGTGTTGATCGAGACATTGCCAGCCTCGACCCGGTCCATGATCTGATCGGCATTGTGCGACGAGCGGGTGAAGGCATAGGCGGCCAGGCCGAACGGCAGGGCATTGGCCTTTTCGATCGCCTCATCCAGCGTCTTCACCGGATTGATCACCGCCAGCGGTCCGAACGGCTCTTCGCGCATGACGCGCGCATCGTCGGGCAGATCCGCCAGCACGGTCGGCGCGAAGAAATAGCCACTATTGCCGATGCGGTCGCCGCCGGCGAGCAGGCGCGCGCCCTTGGCCTTGGCATCTGCGACCAGCATTTCCATCGCCTCGATGCGGCGGTGGTTGGCGACGGGGCCCATTTCAACGCCCGCATCGAAACCATTGCCGACGACGATCTTCTTCGCATGCTCGGCGAACGCCTTGGTGAAAGCGTTGTAGATCGGCTCCTGCACATAGAAGCGCGTCGGCGAGGTGCAGACCTGGCCGGCATTGCGCATCTTGCGCGACACCGAGGTGATCGCCGCTTCGATCGGATCGACATCGTCGCAAACGATGACCGGCGCATGGCCGCCAAGTTCCATCAGCACCGGCTTCATATGCTGCGCGGCCAAGCCCGTCAGATGCTTGCCAACCGCCGTCGAACCAGTGAAGGCGATCAGCCGTGTCTGCTCTTGCGGAATGAGATAGCTCGACACTTCGGCCGGTACGCCAAACACCAGGTTCAGCACGCCCGGCGGCAGGCCGGCATCATGGAGCGCACGCGCAACATGCAGGGCGCCCGCCGGTGTTTCTTCGGCTGCCTTGATGATGATCGAGCAGCCCGATGCCAGCGCGCCAGCGATCTTGCGGCACGGCTGGCTCATCGGAAAGTTCCACGGCGAGAACGCCGCGACCATGCCGATCGGCTGATGCAGGGTCATGTATTTGATGCCCGGCTCGCTCGGAATGACATGGCCATAGGTGCGCTGGCCTTCGGCCGCATCCCATTCGAAGAATTCGGCGCCACGGATCACTTCCAACTTCGCCTGTGGGAAGGGCTTGCCGTGTTCGAGCGTGATCGAGGTGCCAATCTCATCGGCGCGGGCCCGCATCAGAGCCGCCGCCTTCAGCATGATCTCGCCACGCACGCGCGGCGCCACCTTGCGCCACACTTTGAAACCCTCGGCCGCGGCCTGCAGCGCATCGTCGAGATCAGACTGATCGACCAGCGGCACTTCGCCGATGACGCTTTCGTCGGCCGGGTTGATCACGGGCTGCGACCGCTTGGTCTTGCGCCAGGAGCCACCGATGTAGAGTTGCAGATCAGGATAACGCGTCATGGGAACCTCGACGAGACAACCGGGCAGGGCCGGAAGCGGAAAGCAAATGCGTATGGCAAGAACGTGAACAAGGGCGTGAAGCAGACCTATACGGCGACTTTCGCGGCTTTGAAATTGTCTTGCTTGGTTGCGCCGCCCTCTGCAAGATAAGAAACGCGTCTCAATTTATAATCAGAGCTGATGAATATTACCCTTCGCCAACTTTATGGTTTCAAAGCAGTGGCGGAAGCCGGCACGTTCACGGCAGCGGCCCAGCGCCTGGGGCTGGCGCAGCCGGCGCTGTCGCAGATCGTCCGCGAACTCGAGGAGGAGCTCGACGCCCGGCTCTTCGACCGCACCACCCGCCGTGTCGAACTGACCGCCGCCGGCCGCGAATTTCTACAGGCCGTGGACCGCCTGATCGAAGATCTGGAACATGCGGTTCATAACACCCGGGAGCTGGCGCACCGCAAGCGCGGGCGGCTGGTCATCGCCGCGCCGCCGCTGCTCGCCGCGATGATCGTCCCGCAGGCGATCCAGCAGTACAAACGCAAGTTTCCGCGCATCGAGGTCGTCGTCCTCGACATCGCGCCTGAACTGATCGTCGATCGCGTGCGGCGCGGCGATGCCGATTGCGGCATCGGCACCTTTCCCGATGAGCAACAGGGCGTGCGCCACGAATTGCTATTTCAGGACAGCATGATGGCCTGGTGCGCGCCGTCTTCGCCCGTCGCCGCCAAAAAGAGCCTGGACTGGTCCGATATCCCCTCGGAAGATCTGATCACATTGACGCGCGAAAGCCGCCTGCGCTTTCTGCTCGACCACGCCTACGAGTCCCTTGGCCTATCCGTGAAGCCGGCCCATGAAGTGTCGCAGGTGACAACGGCGGTGATGATGGTCGCCGCCGATCTCGGCATCGCGGTTCTGCCGTCCTACACTTGGCGTTTCGCGCAGGCTTTTGGCGTGCTCGCCAAACCGCTGACGAATCCGGACGTGCGCCGCGATGTCTCGATCATCTATTCGGAAACACGCGCCCTGTCGCCGGCGGCCATGTCATTCCTGCGCCTGTTACGCGCGCAAAAGAGTAGCCTCTTCCCGCCAAACGCCGGATGACCTGTCACTCTTGTCCAACCTCAGAGTTATAAATCCATAAGCGATCGCACCTTGATGCGATCGCTCGTTGGCCGAGACTGTCGCTGCAGAATCGCTCGCAACGAGCCATCGACAGCTCCAGGATTTGGACATGAGTTTCTTCAAGGGCGTGATGCCTTACCTCGTCACGCCGATCGACGCCGACGGAACCATACGCACCTCGGTCCTCGGTCAATTATGCGATGACCTGATTAAGTCGGGCGTGCATGGCCTGACACCCCTCGGCAGCACCGGCGAATATCCTTACCTCAGCGAGGCTCAGCGCGAGCGTGTGGTCACGGCCACGATCGAGGCGGCGCGGAACCGCGTTCCTGTCATCCCTGGCGTGGCGGCGCTGAGCACGGATGACGCGATCCGGCAAGCCAAACGCTATCAAGCCCTGCGCGCCAACGGCATCTTGCTCGTCCTGGAATCTTACTTCCCGCTCGATGAAGCCCAGGTCATCGACTATTTCACCTCGGTCGCCTCGGCCATCGACATTCCGGTGATCATCTACACCAATCCAAATTTTCAGCGCACCCACCTCAGCCTGAAGGTGCTGGAGCAGCTCTCCCGTCACGACAACATCGTCGCCTTGAAAGATGCTTCGACCAACACCGGCCAGCTCCTGACCGTGGCGCGCCGCTGCCAGGATCGTCTCGATATTTTCGCTGCGTCTTCGCATCTCGTGACAAGCGTGATGATGATCGGCGGCAAAGGCTGGCTCTCCGGCCCCGCCTGTCTGGCGCCGCGACAGAGCGTGAAACTCTATGATCTTTGCGTCGCCGGCCGATGGGACGAAGCCGCACGGCTGCAGCGCGACCTATGGGCACTGAACGAGGCCTTCGCCAAGTTCAATCTCGCCGCCTGCATCAAGGCCGGGCTCGAGATCCAGGGCTATCAGGTCGGCAATCCGATCGCGCCGCAGCGCGCGCTAGCGGGCAACGAACGCAAGGCTGTCGCAGAGGTCTTGGAGAACATCGCGAAACTGTAAGAGCGGCGTATCGATCAAACATTCACCCCTTTGCCCCTGGATCCCGGATCACGCTACGCGTGTCCGGGATGACACGGAGGCTGCGGAGAAATGACGAACGTTGAAGAACAGGTCGGCACCTTGGTGTCATCCCGGACGCGCTGAAAGCGCGATCCGGGACCCAGGGGCGCGTGGTAAAACGCTACGGTATGCCACGCATCAGCCTGCTAAGCAGCCGACTTCGGCGCCGCTTTTGACTTCGCCCAGTAGTTGGCATCGGCCTTCGAGCGGGCGAGATCGTCCATCGTCTCGAAGCCCGGCGCCATCGATGCATCGGTGCCCGATAGCACCTGATGGTGTTCGATGTTCAAGGTGCGCAACCAGCGCTGCTGGCCCATGGTGATAGCGACGAAATAACCAATCTCGACGAGTTCCGGCTCGCTGAAATGGGCGCGCAGCCGTTCCCACAATGTGTCGGTGGACGGCAGATCCCAGGTGATGCATTCGGCATAGGCGAGCGCCGCCTTCTGCCGATCGTCATAGCGCGACGAACTCTCGAAGTTGATCAGGTCCTTGTAGTCGGCTTCTTCCAGCCCGGCCTTGGCCGATTTCACCGAGCGCTGATTGCCGCAATATTCGCACAGCACCGAACGCGACACGTAGACCCGGCACAATTCCTTGATGTTGTGATCGGCCACACCTTCGCGGAACACGGTCTGCCAGGTGTTGGCGAAGGACCAGAAAGCCGCCGGCACATGGGCGCGGATCGCCTGGCTCTCCGGCCGCGGCGTGCCTTCACGCCGGCAGCGGTCAAGCTCCTGCAACATCGCCGCATCGGTCATGGTAGCGGGTTCGACATAGCTGATACGTGGCGCCATGAGGGCCTCCCTGGGTTTCAAACGGCTATCATTGCAAACGTTTGTAATGAGAATATACGCCTATATCCCCAGGTTTTGTCAATTGCCCATTGGGTTCCTGGCGAAATAAGATACAAACGTTTGTAGCCTCTCGCCTTCCGGGCCCCAAACCATGTCCGCCCAGCCGAAAAGCCCTGTCACCCTCAAGGATGTCGCCATAGCGACCGGGGTGCATTTTTCGACCGTCTCGCGGGCGCTCAACCCAGCCACCCGCACTCTGGTCAAGCCACAGATCGCCGCCCGCATTGTCGAGACGGCGCGCAGCCTCGGCTATCGGCCCAATTCGCTCGCCTCCAGCCTGCGCACCAAACGCTCCGGCGTTGTCGGGGTCGTCGTGCCCGACATGGCGAGCCTGTTGTTTCCGCCCATTCTCGAAGGCATCGAGCACAACCTCCTGAAGGAGGGCTACATGACCATCGTCGCCAATTCGGCCAACGATCCCGAGCGCCATCGCCGCATCCTCGCCGGCATGATGGAGCGCCAAGTCGACGGCCTGATCATCGCATCGGCCACCTTGCGCGATCCGATCCTCGACGAATGGCTACAGGGCCCAGCACCGATCGTGCTGATGAACCGCACCGATGAATTCGGCCGCGCCCCAGCCGTGCTCAGCGACGACATTCGCGGCATCGGCCTCGCCGTGCGCCATCTCACTGGTCTTGGCCATCGCCACATCGGCCATATCGCCGGGCCGGCTTCGCTCTCGACCGGCGCCGCGCGCCTCAATGGCTTTCTGCTCGCCTGCGCCGAACTGTCGATCCCCGAGGCAAAACGTCCGGTCGTCACCGCCGAGTCTTTCTCGCGCGAAGAAGGCCGCAAGGCCTGCATCACCCTACTCGCACAAAACCCCGGCCTCACCGCCATCGTCGCCGCCAACGACATGATCGCGCTTGGCTGTTATGACGTCTTCGCGCAACAGGGCATCGTCTGCCCGCGTGACGTCTCGATCACCGGCTATAACGATTCACCGTTCATGGACGTGGTGTCGCCGCCACTCAGCACGGTGCGCATCCATCAGCGCGACATGGGGCTGGAAGCCTCGCGCATCCTGCTCGCCCGCATCGCCGGCGAAGACATGCCCGGCGACATTCTGCTGCGCCCGCAGTTCATTGCCCGCCAATCGACGGCAGCACCTTAAGCCAGGTTAGCACCGACCTTCTTCAACACATCGAGAAACAGGCTCATGACATTCGAGCGCTGGCCGGCGCGCTGCATGACGCTGATCGGCGGCAGCAGTGCGCCGATGGCGAGCGGCAAGACCACAAGCTTGCGCCGCGCCACATAGTCGGCCGTGGCATCCGCAGTCATCACGCCGATCATGTCGGATTGGCTCAAAAGCTCGTAGTTCAACCGGATCGACGTCGATTCAACCAAAGGCAGCGGTGGCAGCAGGCCCGCCTGAATGAAGATCTTGTCGATGGCCACACGCACGGGCGCATTGCCGCGCGGCAGCACCCAGGGCCATTCAACCAGATCTTCCAGGCCCACGCGCTTGCGCCGCGCCAGCGGATGGCCGGCGCGCGCGACAAGGCTCGGCGCCGGATGGGTGAGCGCAACAGTCTGCACGTCGACTTGGCTGAGCCCCGTTTCAAGACGGCCGATGACACAATCGAGTTCGCCGCGCTGCAGCGCGTCGAGCAGCGCCGCATAGGTGCCCTCCTCGATGCGCACACGCAGACCCGGCGCGATCTTTTGCATAGCGAGCAGGCTCTTCGGCAAGATATCGCCTTCGGCCACCGACAACATGCCGATGCGCAAGAGGCCGCGCTGCCCCTTGCTGATCGCCACCGCCTCACTGCGCGATTGCTCGACATCGTTGAGCAGAGCCTCGGCCCGGCCGACGAAGGCCACACCACTTTCAGTGAGGACAACGCCGCGCTTGCTGCGCGTGAACAGCACCGCCCCCAGGATCGATTCTATTTCGCCGATCAGCTTGGAGATCGCCGGCTGGGTCAGCCGCACGCGCTGGGCGGCGCGCTGCATCGAGCCCGCTTGGGCGACAGCGAGCACGACCTCTAGGTGGCGCATGCGCAGCGACGAAATCATCCCAAACCTCCGCCCGAAATAATATTCCTATTAGTTATCATATGATGCCAAAAATCCATCTTCTCTTATCATGGCGCCGTTTCATACTGCGCCCATAACGGAGGATAAGAGATGCGGATCGTGATGCTTGGAACCGGCGCGGCTTTGCCCGACCCTGACCGTGGCCATACCTCGATTCTCGTCACCCTCGACAACGGCCGCCATCTGATGCTCGACTGCGGCCATGGCGCAACGCGCCAGCTGATGCGCGTCGACGTCAATCCGGCCGATGTCGGCGATCTCTTCCTCACCCATCTGCATCACGACCACGTCTGTGAGCTGCCCTTCTTCGTCATCTCGCAATGGATCTTGAGCAAAACCGGTTCGCTCAACCTGCACGGCCCCGCCGGCACCAAGGACATGGTCAGCCATCTGTTCGAGAATGGCGCCTTCGCTGCCGATATTAGAGCCCGCAGCTCCTTCCCGGCACGACAAGCGAATATGGAAGCGATCCGCCCCGCCGTGCACGAATATGGCGAGGGCCTCGTCTTCGAAGACAAGGACATTCGCGTCACCACCGCGCTCATGGATCACATCCCGGTGGAGATTTCGCCCTGCTACGGCTTCCGCATCGAGGCGGAAGGCAAGGTCGTCACCTTCAGCGGCGACACCGCGCCCTGCGAAGGCATCCGCCAGATATCGAAAGGCGCGGATCTGTTGATCCACGAATGCACCTTCACCGAGGCCTTCATCGAACATCGCCGTAAATCGGCCGTCGGCACTTTTTCTCACACCAGCCCGGCTGAACTGGGCAAGCTTGCGGTCGAATGCGGCGTGAAAGAAGTGATCGCCACCCATATCGGCCACGTCGATTCGCTATCGCCAGTGCTCAAACGCGCGGCGGGCAAACATCTGCCGGTCGATTTGATGGGGCCTCATCAGATCGATGCCTTCGTGAAGGAAATCCGCAGCACCTATAAAGGTCCGTTGCGGATCGCCCACGATCTCATGCGGATCGATCTTTGAGGCGGGAGGTTGCGATGAAATCCTTCGACCGTCGTGTATTTCTTTCCGCAACCCTCGCCACATCGCTCTTATCAACCCGCGCGCTCGCCGCTTTCCCCGAGCGGCCGATTACCATCATCGTGCCATATGGCGCCGGCGGAACGGGCGACACGATCCTGCGCTTTCTGGCCGGCAGCATGGAAAGGCGCCTTGGCAAACCGCTGATCATCGATACGCGCGGCGGTGGCGGCGGCATGATCGGCGCTAAAGCGGTTTCTGGCTCGGACCCCGACGGCCACACCCTTTTGCTGGGCGCGACAAATAATTTCGTCATCAATCAATTCATGCTGCCCAAGGCGGGGTTCGACCCCATGCAACAGTTTGAACTGATTACACGGGTGGCGATTGTCCCCTCGGTGATCTACGCCAATCCCTCGCTGCCTATTCAAACGTTCGGCGATTTCATCGCTTATGCGAAGGCCAATCCGGGGAAACTCAACTATGCCTCACCCGGCGTTGGCACGACCCCGCACCTCGCGGTCGAGAGACTGAAGCAGGTCACCGGCATCGACATCGCGCATGTCCCTTATCGTGGCGGACCGGAAGCGCTGCAGGGCGTCGTTCAAAACGACGTTCAACTTCTTCTTGGCGGCTGGGGAACCGGCCGTGCGCTCGTGCAAGCCGGTCAACTCCGCGCCCTCGCGGTAGCATCCGAGAAACGCCTGGCGGAGGCTCCCGATCTTCCGACCGCGATCGAAAGCCTGCCGGGATTTGTTGCCGACAACTGGTGGGGGCTTGCAGCACCCAAGGGGACGCCGCGCGCAACGATTGATCTGATCCTGGCGGCACTGCAGGAAGCCCTGCAAGACAAAGCGGCATTGAAGAAATTCGATGAACTCGGCTTGCTCGTCGGCGGCGAGACGCCCGAACAATTCACCCGCAACAGCATCGCCGAAGCGACAATGTGGAAAGACATTATCGCCAAGGGCGGGTTCGCGAATACCAACTGACACAGAGGCTTTCGCATCGAAAAGCCAGCGTGGAGAGATACAATGAGTGCGATCAGCCGCCGTGTTTTCCTGACGATCGCCGCCGCCGCGCCTCTCATTTCGACGCGAAGTTTCGCCGCCTATCCAGAACGTCCCATCATGATCGTCGTGCCCTATGCGCCGGGAGGTGCTGGCGACGTCACCATCCGGCTTCTCTCCGAGGTGATGGAGAAGCAGCTCGGCAGGCCCTTGGTGATTGATGCGCGCGGCGGTGGCGGTGGCATGATCGGCGCCAAGGCGGTCGCGAGCGCCGCCCCTGATGGCTATACGCTGATGATGGGCGCGACGAACAATTTCGTCATCAACCAGTTCATGCTGCCGAAATCAGGCCTCGATCCGCTGCAAGCCTTTGCCTTGATCACCCGGGTCGCCGTTGTTCCCTCGGTCATGTACACGCATCCGTCGGTGCCGGCGAAAACGCTTGGCGAGTTCATCGCTTATGCGAGAGCCAACCCCGGCAAGCTCAATTATTCTTCACCCAGTGCGGGCACAGCGCCGCATCTGGCGGTCGAGCGGTTGAAACAGCTCACTGGCATCGAGATCACCCATGTGCCGTTTCGCGGCGCGCCGGAAGCTTTGCAGGCGGTGGTGCAAAACGACGTCCAGCTCTATCTCGCCGGCTGGGGCGTCGGCCGCTCCCTGGTCGAATCCGGCCAGGTGAAAGCGCTCGCTGTCGCCGCTGAGAAACGTCTGCCCAACGTGCCTGATCTGCCGACCGCCGGAGAAAGCGGCGTGCCCGGCTATGTGATGGAGAATTGGTGGGGATTGGCCGCGCCGCAAGGCACGCCGCCGGCGGTGATCGAGGCCGTCTATGCGGCGACGCGCACCGCCTTACAGGACAAGACCGTGCTGAAACGCTTCGACGAACTGGGCTTCCTGCCCGGCGGCGAGACGCCGCAACAGTTCCTGCAAAACAGCATCAAGGAAGCCGCGATGTGGAAAGACATCGTCGCCAAGGGCAAGTTCGCGGTCGCGGACTAGAGCAAATTGCGTTTCAATAGAAACGCAATTTTGCCTGTGGTCTTTGTTTTGACGCGTCTTTGTGACGTTTGACGGCCCCGTCAAACTGCAAAGCGCTACAATCCTGAATCACTTGTAAGCCCGCAGGAAAAACATCGCCGTTACGGCACAGGCAAACAGGATCGTGCCGCCGCGCACGATCTGCGGCGGCAACCGACGTCCAAGATGGGCACCGCCATAGCCGCCCGCCAGAGCCCCCAGCGCCATCACCGCCGTTTCCGGCCAAGTGACGATGCCTGAAAACACAAAGACCAGCATGGCGATCGTATTCGCCGCCGTGGTCATCAAGGCGCGCGATGGATTGAGCGTCTTGAGGTCGGCGGAATCGAGCAGGCTCCACACCGCCAGCATCATCAAGCCGACGGCGCCGCCGAAATAGCCGCCATAGACGCCCAGGATGAACTGGATCGACAGAATCGTCACGATGCCGGCGGAGAAATGCCGCCGCATCCAGGGCCCAAGCCTTGGCCCAAAGGTCAGCATGACGGTGGCAACGAGAAGCAGCCAGGGCAACACGTGATCGAACAAGCTCGACGGCGTCCATAGCAGCAGCAGTGCGCCGACAAGACCGCCGATGAGCGTCGTCAACAATGTCGGCCGCAACGGCACGCCAGCCACCTGACCGAGCCCGTTGCGATAGACCCAGACGCTGGCCGCACCGCCCGGCCACAACGCCACGGTGCTCGACGCATTGGCGGCGACCGAGGGCACGCCCGCGGCGATCAAAGCCGGCAAAGTGACGAAAGAGCCCCCGCCCGCCAGCGCGTTCATCGCACCGGCGAGAAAGCCCGCAGCACATAGCAGGAGATAGGTGGTCATGCGTCTCCGTCCCTAGCGGCTGCGTTAGCCTGAGACTTCGGCCAACACGCGATCATCGTCAAGGCGGGAAACACATGGCGACGAAGGTCGATAGGATCGAGCAATTGGCAGCTTTCCTGGCCTTCGCTAAGCTGCGGGCCCGTTGCGGAAAAAGCTGAAACCAAATCCGGCCTCAATTGCTTTACATTTTGGGCCTTACATTCCCGCCGCAACACTCCCCAGGAGACGTCCCATGTATGCGCGTCGCACCCTTCTCCAGTCCTCCGTCGGCGCCGCAGCGCTGGCGTTTGCTCAATCGCTGCTGCCACGATCGGCGCAAGCACAGGTCAACTCGCAATCGCCGGCGCCGGTCGCCACATCGCCGAACGGGCCATTCCACCTCCCCAAACTGGGCTTTGCCTTCAACGCGCTCGAACCGAACATCGACGCAATGACCATGGACATTCATTACACGCGCCATCATCAGGCCTATGTGAACGGCATCAATGCTGTGGCCGAACGCTGGCCGGAGATCGCCAAAATCCCGGTGATCGAGATCCTGCAGGATCTCAACAAAGTGCCCGAAAAGGAACGCACCGCCGTGCGCAACAATCTCGGCGGCCATTGGAACCACAGCTACTTCTGGGAATTGATAGCGCCCGGCGGCACCAAGGAGCCGCAAGACAAACTGCGCTCCGGCATCGATGCCACTTTCGGCGATGTCGCCAAGATGAAACAGGCCATGAATGCGGCCGCAACATCGCGCTTCGGCTCCGGCTGGGCCTGGCTGATCGTCGACAAGGACGGTGCGCTGAAAGTGATTTCGACCGCCAATCAGGACACGCCGTGGGATCTCGGCGCCCGCGCCGTCGTGCTTGGCGTCGATGTCTGGGAACACGCCTATTATCTGAAATACCAGAACCGCCGGCCCGATTACCTGACCGCCTGGTGGAACGTGGTGAACTGGGACAAGGCAGCCGACAATTACGCCAAGGCCAAGGGATAAAGGCCTAGGGCTAAGCGCTAGGCCTCGTCGAGCGAGACGTCGCCGGCGAGCGCCATGTCATCGCGATGGATCATCTCGGCGCGCCCCGGCACGCCGAGCACGCTTTCGATATCCTTCGAATTGCGCCCGACGAGCTGGCCGGCTTCCGCCGCATCATAGGCGATGAGGCCGCGCCCGAGTTCAGCGCCCTGTTCGTCGCGGATGATGATGCAGTCCCCGCGCGCGAAAGCGCCCTCGACGCGCGTAACACCGGCCGGCAGCAGACTGGAGCCGCGTTTCAAGGCGCGGGCGGCACCCGCATCCACATGCACCGTGCCACGCGGTTCGAGCGAACCGGCGATCCATTTCTTGCGCGATGTCACCGGATTGGACGGCGTCAGAAACCAGGTGCAGCGACCGCCCGCCGCCACATGGGCGATCGGATGTTCGATGCGCCCATCGGCGATCACCATATGGGTGCCGCCGGTGGTGGCGATCTTCGCCGCTTCGACCTTGGTGAACATGCCGCCGCGCGAGAATTCAGACGCCGCACCGCCAGCCATGGCCTCGATCTGCGCCGTCACCCGCGGCACGACGGGAATCAGTTGCGCGTTCGGATCGAGATGCGGCGGCGCCGTGTAGAGCCCGTCGATGTCGGAGAGCAGCACCAGGAGATCGGCGCTGGCCATGGTGGCGACACGCGCCGCCAGACGATCATTGTCGCCATAGCGGATTTCGGTGGTGGCCACCGTATCGTTTTCGTTGATGACCGGGATGGCGCGCATCTCGAGCAGGCGCCCAATCGTCTCGCGCGCGTTGAGATAGCGGCGGCGTTCTTCGGTATCGTTGAGGGTGACGAGAATCTGCCCCGCCGTGATGCCGCGTGACGACAACACTTCCGACCAAGTGCGCGCCAGTGCGATCTGTCCCACCGCCGCCGCCGCCTGGCTGTCTTCCAGCCGCAGCGGACCACGCGGCAGTTTCAGGATCGTGCGCCCCAGCGCGATCGACCCCGAGGAGACGACGAGCACATCCTTGCCGTTGCGATGCAATTCGCTGAGATCATGCGCCAGCGCCTCTAGCCAGTCGCGGCGCACAGCCCCTTCCCCTTCGCCCTTGCTCTGATCGACGAGCAATGACGAGCCGACCTTGACGACGATGCGGCGAAACGAGACGAGGTGCGGAATGGTTGTCACGGGACCGTAATGCCAATGGAACGTAAAGAAACGATAACCACTGTTTCTCGGGTTTGATCCTTCACCCAGTAGACTGTGAATAGCTTACAGCGGCTGCCAAGTCGGTTCGCGTGACGCCGCGGCCTCGGGATCGGCGGCGCGCACGACGCCGATCTGCTTATACAGCGCGCGCAAAACCTCGGTGACGCCGGTGCTTGTCGCCGCCGAAAGCAGAAGCAACGGCTGCGCCTTCACGCCTTCGGCCCGCGCCGGCCCCGCCGAGCGGATGGCGCGCTTCAACCGTTCAGCCTGCTGTTTCAGCGTGTCCGCATCGACCGTGTCGGTCTTCGACAAGGCAACGATTTCAAGCTTGTCCTCGAGCCCGCCGCCATAGGCTTCGAGTTCGCCACGAATAATCTTGTAGGATTTGCCCGCATGTTCGCAGCCGGCATCGACCAGATGCAGCAGGACGCGGCAGCGCTCGACATGACCAAGGAAACGATCGCCGAGGCCAAGGCCTTCATGCGCGCCCTCGATCAGGCCGGGGATATCGGCGAGCACGAATTCGCGCTCATCGACGCGCACGACGCCAAGCCCCGGATGCAAGGTGGTGAAGGGATAGTCGGCGATCTTCGGCTTCGCCGCCGAGACAGTGGCCAGGAAGGTCGACTTGCCGGCATTGGGCAGGCCGACGAGGCCGGCATCGGCGATCAGCTTCAGGCGCAACCAGATCGTCATTTCTTGACCCGGCAGACCCGGATTGGCGCGGCGCGGCGAACGATTGGTCGAGGTGGTGAAATGCAGATTGCCGAAGCCGCCATTGCCGCCCTTGGCGATGACGAAGCTCTGGCCGACCTCGGTGAGATCGGCGATCAGCGTTTCATTGTCTTCCTCGAAAATCTGCGTGCCGACCGGCAGTTTCAGGGTCACATCGGCGCCCTTGCCGCCGGCGCGATTGCGGCCCATGCCGTGCACGCCGGTCTTGGCCTTGAAATGCTGCTGGTAGCGATAGTCGATGAGCGTGTTGAGGCCATCGACGCACTCGACGATCACATCGCCGCCACGGCCGCCATCGCCGCCGTCAGGACCGCCGAACTCTATGAACTTCTCGCGCCGGAACGAGACGCATCCGCCGCCGCCATCGCCCGAGCGGATATAGATTTTCGCCTGATCGAGAAATTTCATCGCCCTGTTCCACAAACAACCACAGCCGCGACGTCCATAGCGTTTTGCAGTTTGACATAATCAAACGCCACAAAGACGCGTCAAAACAAAAATCCAGGACAAATGCGTTTCCATCGAAACGCATTTGCCCTAGCCGCGGCTGCGAACCTCTATAACCCTAAAACCCACCCGTCGGGCAGGTAAAACTAGCAGGCGACGCGCAAATCGCCCGAAGCCAGCGGCGCCGTCTGGCGCGCCTGCCAAGCTTCCCGGTCAAGACCGAAATACCGGCAGACGAACACCCCACCGCGCTCGGCCATATCCACCGGCTTTTCGCCTTCGACGACGAAGCCGGCATTGAGCAGCACGCCGCACGAGCGTGGATTATCGACCCGTGCATGCGTTTCGATCTTCTCGACCTCGCTGGTGCGGAAGGCCAGATCGACCAAAGTCTGCGTCGCCTCGGTCATCAGCCCCTGGCCCCAGAAGGACTTCCCGAGCCAATAGCCAAGCAAGGCCCGCCCGGAGCGCGTCTGATGCACGCCGATGACGCCAATCAGCTCGCCGGGCTTTTCCTTCAACGTCATCGCCAGAACGACGGCGCTGCCCTGGGCATTGCCCACCCGGCTCTCGAAAATCCAGCGGTCGGCCGCGCCCTGCGGATAGGGATGAGGGATGCGCGCCGTCATTTGCGCGACGTCTTTGTCCCCGGCTAGGCGTACAATCGCAGCCGAATCGGCAATTCGCGGCCAACGGAGCCACAAACGCTTGGTTTCGAGCCGGAAAATGTCGTCGCGTAGCAAATCCGGGAACATACCCGTTCTCCCGTCCAACGGGCGCCTCCGCGCCCAAAAACGCGAAGGGGAAATGGAGCCCCATTTCCCCTGGCTTGGCCACTTTGGCCTTGGACTGGATTTCAGGTCTTCCCTGAAGGACGGTCCACCGGGATTTGGAGCCGGTGAAGTCCTTCGCTGACCTTCACCTATTCGGCGGCTTGCAGTTTTTGGGCCGCAAGTACGTTGATGTAAGCTCGTTTGCCTTTCGAAACGAAAGCAACCGTGCCCTCACAGAGCGCAAACAACGTATGGTCCTTGCCGATGCCAACGTTGACGCCGGGATGCCACTTGGTGCCGCGCTGACGCACGATAATGTTGCCGCCCAGGACTGCCTGGCCGCCAAACTTCTTCACGCCAAGACGGCGTCCGTCTGAATCGCGACCGTTACGGGACGAGCCGCCTGCCTTTTTATGAGCCATAACCTGCTCCGAACCTGCTTCTGTCAGGCGCGCCGCCAAGGTAAAACCGGGGCGCCGCCTCAGATGAAACTGTGTATTCAGGCACCATACCCGAAACACATGGGAAAGGGAATCGCCGAGGAGCTAAATTAGCTCAGGGAGATGCCCGTGATCTTGACCAGGGTCAGATCCTGACGGTGGCCACGCTTGCGCTTCGAGTTCTTGCGGCGGCGCTTCTTGAAGGCGATGACCTTCTCACCACGCTCTTGCCCGACGATCTCGCCGGACACCTGGGCGCCGCTCAGGAACGGTGCGCCAAAATTCGTCTTGTCTCCGTCGACGCTCATCAGAACGTCACCGAACGTCACCTTGTCGCCAACCGCTCCGGCCAGCAACATCACGGTAATCACATCGTCGGCGGCAACCTTATACTGTTTGCCACCGGTCTTGATCACTGCGAACATCGTTTTTCTCCGTGTTCATTCCCGGCTCTGCGAGGATCGCGGCCGGCTTCTTTGCAGGGTCTAACCAGCGAAAATGTCCCGATTTTCGGACCGCCAAACGGCAAAATGCGAAAAACGCGGCCTTCGCCGCGCTGGAACGGGGCTTCTATAAGCGCAAGAACGCCGCCCTGTCAAACTTTTCGGCGCTGATTTCGGCCTCTAGCCCGCCTAGCGGCTCGACGGAACCGGCCGAATCCTTATGATCTGAGCGACAATGTCCGACTCGCCCCCCTCCCACACCCCCAATGGCGCGGCTGTCACCGAGCTGATCCAGACAATATTCCTGGTCAACGCCCAGCTGATCGCCGATGGCGACCGCATGTCCCGCGATCTCGGCTTCACCAGCGCCCGCTGGCAGGTGCTCGGCGCGGCCGGCAGCGGCCTCCGATCGGTCGCCCAGCTCGCCCGCCATATGAGCCTGACCCGCCAGAGCGTGCAGCGCCTGGTCGACTGGCTGGTGGACAGCGGCTATGCGGTTTTCCTCGACAACCCGGACCACCAGCGCGCCAAACTGGTCAAATTGACCGAAAAGGGCGTCGACATCCGCCGGCAGCTGCAGGTCCGCCAGACCACCTGGGCCAATGAACTGGGTGGCCGCCTCGCCACCATGGACCTGCAGACCTCCCTCAGCACCCTGCGCGGCTTTCGCCAGGCGCTGGACGCGGAAAAGCCTGGCCGCAAGCCGGCGCGGTAGTTCAATAATCCTGCTGCCAGCGCGTCAGGCGGCGCTGCGCCGTTTCCATGAACGCATTAATGACGAGGCCGAGCAGGCCCAGGGTGATGACGCCGGCAAACAGATCCGGACTGTTGAAGGACCGCGCCGCGTGCAGGATGTTGGCGCCCAGCCCCACCTCCGCCGACATCATCTCGGTGATCACAGCTAGTATCAGCGAAACCGTCAGCCCCAATCGCACACCGGCGAAAATATCCGGCACGGCGCTCGGCAGGACGATGGAGATAATGACCTCCCGTGGCGACAGCTCCATGCTGCGCGCCATTTCGAAAAGGCGCGGCTCCACCGATTTCACCCCCTGAATGGTGGCCAGCAGGATCGGCCACAGCGAACCGAAGGCGATGACGAAAATGATCATCGTCTTGGTCAGGCCGAGCAGCAGGATCGCCACCGGAATGATCGCCGAAGCCGGCAGCGGCCGCAAGAATTCCAGACTCGGCTCGATATAGGCGCGCGCGGTCGCCGACAGGCCGATCAACAGGCCAAAGCCACAACCGACGATGACGGCGAAGGCGAAGCCGACCAGCATGCGGCCGGTCGTGCCGAGAATGGCCTGCACCAACGACCCATCATCCACCTGCCGCCACAAGGCGTCGAACGCATCGCTGACCGGCGGCAGGAATACACGCGAGACCAGATCGGTCACGGCAACGAACTGCCACAAGGCGAGCAGCAGCAGCAAGACGACGATACTGCCGATGTTGAGGAAGAAGGCGCGCGCGGTCATGCCAAATCCCAACGCGTGAAGAGCCGGCGTTGCGCCTGCAACAGCCCGAAGTTCAGCAGCCAACCGATCAGGCCGATCCAGATCAGATAGGCGAACATACGATCGGGATGCAGCGTTTCCTGCGCAACGATCAGCGCATAACCGAGCCCCTGCGGATTGCCGGTGATCTCAACCGTCACGGCGACGATCAAGGCGACACCAGCCGCAAGGCGTAAGGCGGTGAAGAGATTGGGCACCACATCCGGCAGGACAATAGTGAACAGGCGCCGCACCCAGCCGAGTTCGAGCCCACGCGCCACTTCAAGCAATTCGCGCGGCACTTGCTTCACCGCCGCCTGGGTGATGATCAGCGCTGGCCAGATACAAGCGAAGGCAACGACGGAAATCGTCATGCCGTAGCCGAAGCCGAACACCAGCATGGCGAGCGGGATAAGGGCCACCGAAGGAATCGGCCGTACCGCCTCCACCGAAAAACGCCCGAGCCGGCTGGCCACATCGGACATGCCAAACCAGGCGCCCAGCGCGATGCCGATGCCACCACCGATCAGAAGGCCGATCAGCGCGCTGGCGATAGTCTGCTGCGTCGCCATTAGCATGCTGCCGTCCATCAACGCGGCAGCGCCCGCCACCATCACGGCGCTCGGATAGGACATCATGTCGGATTGGATGATCCCAAACCGACCGACGAACTCCCACAACAGCAACAGTGAGACGGGCAATACGAGCGCGCGCATCCAAGCCTTCCGTCAATGTTTCAATGTTTGAATATTTCAATGCTTCCTGGGCAGATACTCGAACAGCTCATGGCGATAGCGCAGGAACTGCTCGTCCTCGCGCGTCGTCAGCTGGTCGCGCGGCCGTTTCAGATCGATGTCGAGCACGGCCGAGATCCGGCCCGGGCGGCTTTCCATGGCGCAGACCCGATCGCCAAGATAAATCGCTTCCTCGATGTCATGGGTGATAAAGATCACCGTCATGCCGGTTTCCTTGGCCAGTTTGGCGATCTCGTCCTGCAAGGTCTGGCGCGTCATCGCATCGAGCGCGCCGAACGGCTCGTCCATCAAGAGCATCTTCGGTTCCAGCGCCAGACAGCGGGCGATTTGCAAACGCTGCTGCATGCCGCCCGACAATTGGCGTGGATAGCGATCCGCCGCTTCGGCGAGGCCGACCTGAGCCAGCAGCCGTTCGATGATCTGCTTCTTCGTCGCCGCATCGCGCGGCGTCGGATCGGTATCGAGCGCCAGTTGCACATTGCTCGTCACCGTCCGCCACGGCAACAACGCCTTGCTGTAGTCCTGGAAGACCACGGCGCGGCGGCGCGACGGGCGATCGATCGGCGCACCATCGAACATTAGCCGGCCTTCGGTCGGCTGATTAAGGCCACCGATCAGCCGCAGCAAAGTGGTCTTGCCGCAACCCGAGCCGCCGATGATCGAGACGAACTCGCCCTGCCGCACTTCAAGCGAGATATTCTGCAGGATCGTCAGCTTCCCCTGTGCCACGGGCACGGAGAAACTGACGTTCTCGATCGACAACAGCGGGCTTTGACACGTCTCCGCCCGCTGCAGCTCCACCGGTTTCATCTGCACCATGGTCATTTCCACAGAACCCGCGCCGGATCGGTCGGCTTCTTGGTCAATCCCTGGCTGACGCAGATTTTCGACCAATCATTGATCTGCTCCGGCGTGACATCAGGCTGCAGCGCCGGCAATTGCACCTGCGCCAACACCCCTTCCGGCAGCTTGATATAAGCGCCGATCGCTTTGCGCAGGACGGCCGGATCTTTCTTGGCAAGCGCGGTCGCCTCGTTCAGCGCGGTCTGGAAGGCCTTGGCGGCTTCCTTGTTCTGCGTCGCCCATTTGCGCGACGCGACAAACCAGCCGGTGGCGATGCCATCGCCCATGTCACTGACATAGTTGGCGACGAGATAACCTTGCTTCGCTTCCAGCGCGCGCGTCTTGAACGGGTCGCCCGTGACGACGGCGTCGACCTGACCGGCCTTCATCACGTCGCCGAGCTGCGCGAATGGCGATTCAACGAAAGTGGTCTTCTTCCAATCGGCCCCGTTGCGCGTCATCCATTCGCGAAACATCACGTGCAAGAAGGCGTTCAGGCCAGGCGTGCCAACCTTCTTGCCTTCGAAATCCTTGGCCGTCTTGATGCCTGAGCCTTCGCGCGCCAGCACGCCAACTTCGCTGGCGTTGCGATCAGTGATGCCGCCACCACCCAGAATGACGAGATCAAGACCGTTCTCCATCGCCTGCAAAGTAACCGGCGCTGTCGGCGGCCCAATCTGCAGACTGTCGGCGATCAGCGCCGCTGGCGTCGTCGAGGAATTGGGCACGAGTATCATTTCGACATCGAGGCCGTGCTTGGCGAAAAGCCCCTGATCGGCCGCCACATAGGCATTGGCGAAAGCCGTCGAGGCCGAATATCCCAGCTTGATTTTTGTTGCAGCCATAGCGCCGCTCATCAATGCCAGCGCTATGCCACCCACACCCGCGTAAGACAAAATGCGTTTGAACATGGTTCTCCCTCCCCGGTGTTCAAAATCAGAACGTCAATTCATGCTTCATCACTTCATGCATCGTCAGCCAGTTTATTCTCGGAACAATTTGGCTCAGTGCATTTTCGGCGCGACGATCCTGTTGCGCAGAACGCCAAGTCCCGTCACTTCCAGTTCGACAACATCCCCCACATTCAGGAACCCGCCGATTTCGAGGGCGCAACCGCCACCGACCGTTCCCGAGCCGAAGAACTCTCCCGCCCGGATTGTTTCATGTTTCGAGACATGCGCAAGTATGTCTTCGAATTTATGATGCATCTCGCCGCTATTGCCGCTGGAGCGCTGCTCGCCATTCACCCGCACCGTCATGGTGAGGTTATAGGGATCGGCGACTTCGTCGGCGGTGACGAGCCAGGGGCCGATCACATTGCCGGTGTCGAAATCCTTGCCCTTGGCGGGGCCCAGCATGCCGGCCATTTCCTCGGCTTGCGCATCCCGCGCGCTGACATCGTTGAAGATCGAATAGCCAAAGATGTGCTCGCGCGCCTTGTCGCGCGCGATGTTCTTGCCGCCCTTGCCGGTGAAGACGCAAAATTCCATCTCGTAATCGAGCATGGAGGAATAGCTCGGCCATTCCACGTCGGCTTCAGGGCCCACGACACTGAAGCGATTGCATTTGTAATAGATCGGCTGCTTGTACCAGACGTCGGCGACCTTGATGTCCGCCGGGGTAACCGTTGATGTCGGATCGTCGCGCCGCATGCGCGACGCGCGCGCTTGCCGCAGATGTTTCTCGAAACACAGGCAGTCACGCATCTGGCGCGGCTCCGGCACCGGCGCCAGCAACCTTTGCTGCGCGGCGGAGACGACCACGGAGCGAGCGCTTTCGCGCATCTTCCGCGCCGCATCAAGCGCCCGATCGCCACCATCGATCAGCGCCAGCATGTCGCGGAAATGCAGCGAAGGGTCGGTGGCGGAGAAATCGACGATGGTGCTTTCATCAACGCCAAGTGCGCCGATATGCTGTTCGCCTTTCGGCGTGAGGAAAGTGACGAGCTTCATGGAACCTCACACGCCTTCGGCTTTGAAGCCGCGATGGAAATGGCTGCAGTTGCAAAGCCCGGCTTTGTGAAAACGCGCCATGCTGGCCCACAGCTCAAGTGGAACCACCGGCTCGGTTGAGCCAAACTCCCGATAGAGCGAGGCGACGTTGATGACGATGCGCTCGGAATCAAGCCAATCGAGATAGGGATCCATCTTGATCATCGTCGCTGCCGTGTAACGATCGACGCCGGCGTCATAGAGCTTGCGCGCCTCGGCGTAGATATATTCGAGATAGCTCTTGAAGCTCCGCACCGCCGCCTTGTCGGCGACCGGTCCGTGACCTGGCACGATGATATCGACGTCAAGCCCGAGAATGAGATCGCAGGCCTTGATCCAATTGCCGATGGGACCGGCCCAGATCACCGGATGCCCGCCAACAAAGAGCAGGTCGCCGGCATACAAAATTTTGTCCTGCGGCACGAAGACCAAGGTGTCGCCCTTGGTGTGCGCCGGGCCCGCATAGATGAGTTTGACCTCTTTATCGCCGACCTTCAGATCGAGATTGCCCGTGAAGGTCTTGGTGGGCGCCGTATAACGCACGTCCTCCCAAGCGAAATGCTGGCCCATGACCTCGTAGAGAAAGGCCGCGCCTTCGCCCAATTGTTTGTAATTGCGCTTCCATTCCGCGACGACGTGAGGCTGCCGATCGAACATTTCCTCGGCGGTTTCCTTCGTCGTGATGATCTCAGCATCGGTGATCAGCTGGTTGCCGAAGGTGTGGTCGCCATTGGCATGGGTGTTGACCAGCGTTTTGATCTTGCGCGCCGCCGGCACGGCATCGCGCATGACATCGAGCATCTCCTGGGTGAGCTTAAGATCGAACAGGGTGTCGACGAGCAGATTCTGGTCGCCATCGACGATCAGGCCGGCGTTGCTCCAGCCCCAACCACCATCCGGCAACAGATAAGCATGGTTGCCGTGCCCCAGGTCATGCAGACCTTTCGTATATTCCCACTTGCTCACACGCTCCTCCCTCGATCTTGCTTTAAGTGTCGAACCCCTTCACCCAGAATTTGATGCTTTCCTCGACCAGCTTCTGGCGATCCGAGGCATCGGCCATGCCCTCCGACAGTCGCGCCAGCCGGTTGTTGGGGCCGCAATCGGACACCGCCGACAAGACCGCGCCCAGGCCAAGCGAATAGCGCCACCAGATATCCGCATCCGACAGATGTGGGCGGGCCTTCTTGGCCATCTGCACGGTGCGATGCGCCACCTCGTCGAAATAGGTGATGATGCTGGCCGTGGTCAGTTCCGGCTTGCCGACGCTGGCAAGCTTGAGCTGTTGCAAAATATAGATGACGAGCAGGCGGGCATGTTCGTCGCCCTCGACATAGGGCCGGATCAGCGCGCGAAACAGATCGCGAAGGTCGACCGGCTTGTCGCCGGCTGCCGCTTCCAGCGCGTCATATTCAGCAAAACGGGCATCGCGCACCTCCTTGGAGAGGCGCTCCAGCACCTCCTGCGCCAGCCCAAGCTTGGAACCGTAGTGGAAATTGACCGTGCCCAGGCTGATGCCGGCGGCATCGACGATCTGGCGCATGGTCGTGTTCTCCACCCCGCGCTCCGCGAACAGCCGCAACGCCGATTCCGCAATCGCGTGGCGGGTCGGATTGGGCCGGGCATTGAACACTCGTTTTGAACACATGTTCAAAATCTGGCTCAGAACGCGCCGCCGGTCAATGGCCGGCAGGCAAGGTCGAAACGAGTCGAAAACAACGGACTTGGCCTTGGCTGGGGAGTTCGGAACCAGGCGGCCCTGAAAAGCTCTTCACTGTCATCTTGACAGCATTCTGTCATATATGCGATGACACCTGCGCTGGCCGAAGAAACGCCGGAGGGAGTGATATGCGCCGCAAGAACCGGGCTGCCCTATTTGCCAAGGCTTCAGGCCGCCGCAATTGCGATGAAATGCCGATCCTCGAGCGGAGGGCGAGCCGGTGATTGCGTGGCATCCAGTCGGTCCCTTGAACGAGATCCCGATCGAACAGCCCGTCCCAAAGATCGTGTCCGACATTCCCGTTGTGATCGTCAGAAGCGCGGCGGGGGTGACAGCCCCTGCGAGATCGCTGCCCGCATCGTTTCGCACCTCTGAGCCTGGGCAAGGTGGTCGATGGGACGATCCAGTGCCCGTATCACGGCCTCAGGTTCGGCCATCACGGCCGCTGCGTGTTCAATCCCCATGGCGACGGTGCGATCCCGTCCCTGTCGAAAGTAACGGCCTACCCTGTGGAGCAGCGCGACGGTCAGATTTTTGTCGGCATAGAGCAGGATGGAGGCGTCGCATGAGAGTGCTGCGCAATTGCTGGTACATGTTCGCTTGGGCCAAGGAGTTCGACGCGGCGCCCTCGATCACGCGCGTGATTGCTGACGAACCGATCGTGGTCGCTCTCGCAGCCGAAGGTGCAGGAAACGGCCGCTCCAACGCTGCCGGCCATCGCCCGATCGCCGTTACGGTGAAACACCGGATCGTTTGGATCTGGCTTGGCGACGCAGCCGAAGCAAATGTGTCGGCCGTCCCCGACTTTTCCTGCTTCGATAACGTCAACGACGCCGGGTTCCATGGCGGACACCTTCCAACCGCAGCCCACTACGAACTGCTGACAGATAATATTCTGGACCTCAGCCACGCCGACTTCCTCCATCCCGACACGCTGGGTGGCGGCGCCATGACGCGCAGCGCGCCCAGACTGGAGCGGGACGGCTCCATGATCAGCGTCACCTGGGATGCACCCAACGATGTCGCGCTCCCCATATTCGACAGACGGCTCCCCAAGCCCGGACAACCGGCCCACGTGCGCCTGCAAGTTCGATGGTTGCCTCCGGCGGTGATGTTGCTTCGCGCGCAAGTCGCACCGGCCGGCGAGCCTTTGGAGAATTGGTTCGAATCCAATTCGGCACACATCATGACGCCGGAGTCCGAATTCTCGACGCACTACTTCTACGGCGCGGTCCGTAACTACGAACAGGACAATGCCGAATTCACGGCCAAGCAAGCGGCCGTCATCCGGCACGCCTTCACGACGGAGGACAAGCCCATGATCGAAGCGCAGCAGCGCAATATGGGAACCTCCGATTTCTGGTCACTCAAGCCGGTGCTGCTCTCGATCGACGTCGGCGCCGTCCAAGCGCGCCGGGCCCTTGCGCGGCTGATCGAGCAGAGCGGGCAAGACGCCACGGGCCACGCACAGGGAAATTAAAGGGGAAACGACATGCGCCGCAAGAATCGCGCCGATCTTTTTGCTGAAGCCGCCAGCCGCGGCAATTTCGATGAAATGCCGATCCTCGAACTCGGCATCGATCCGCAACTCCATCTCAGCCGCAACGAAGTGGCACAGCCCTTCTTCCTGATCTGCGAGCATGATTGCGTCCTCGTGCAGATGTCGGGGTCGGCGCGGATCGAATTCCGCAACGCTTCGGTCAATTATTTCGATCTCGTGCTCGGCGATTTCGTCTATGTGCCTGGCGGCACGCCGCATCGCCTGATGCCGCGCGAAACCTCCGTGCATCTGCGCTACAAGGCCGACGATCCCGGCCTCGAAGCGGTTGCCTGGTTTTCCGAAGCGACCGGCAAGGAGATCAGCCGCGTCACCTGGGATTGCGCCACCGAGCTGCCGCAGGAAGCCTATCAGCGCGCCTGCACGCTCTTTAATGCGACGCCATCGATGCGGACGTGCCCGGCCAGCGGCACGGTGTTGCCGCCTATAGATCTCTCCCGGTTCAACTGGCAGGCGCTGGCTGAAGACATCCGCGCCTCCGAGAAGGCTGAACGCGAACGCGCCGCCAAGCGTGGCCTGTCGTTTGAAGCCAAGCCGCGCGCCGATCGCACCTTCCGCACGCCGCCGACCCATACCGAACCCCTGCGCGTCAATGTCTATGACGCCGTGCGCTCCGCGACGACGCAACTCAATCCATTGTTCCCCTATCTCGGCGCCGGCTGCATCGTGCCCTGCACCGCCATGCACGATCCCGAATTCAAAGGCGGCATGGGCTATTTCCTGCACGAGAACACCCAGCAGGAGGTCAATGTCTGTTTCGGCGCGCGCAGCACCTTCCGCGCGCCGGGCCAAGTCTTCGTCGGCCCGCTGCATCACGGCGTCGGCGACAAGCACGCCCCGGATGACGATCACGCCGGCGACAAGCACGGAGTCGGCGAACGGCCGGGCAATGGCGACCGCGCCGACATGATCGCCATCGCCGTCATCACCCAGCGCCAGGCAATCGACACGCCGCAGCGCGAGGCCGTCTCCATCGTCTGCGCCAATTGCGACACGGAGCTGCATCGCCACCCCTATGATGCCCATGTCTTCCCCGACGCGATCGAGACCGACGATCCGGTGCTTCTCGGCCTACCGACCATCTCCCAGGACGCCTGGATGTTCGAACTGACCAACCGCGATCCGTCGCTACGCACCTGCAAGAGTTGCGGCCATGTCAACGCGCCGTTTCCGACGCAATACTGGGGTTGGGCCGATTATCGCCGCCGCACCCATATCGTCGTTCAGGCGCGCAAGACCATGGCTGAGGCCGCCGCCAAAGCATCCACGCCCGTTCCCGTTGTTGCCTGAGTGCAGAGAAAATCGATGAGCGAACTTACTTACCACCGTGTCGCCTCCACCGCCGATCTCGACGATGGCGATATGCGCGAGGCCCAGGTCGGCGCCACTCTGCTGGCGATCTATCGCCTCGGCGAGGATTTCTATGCCACCGCCGGCATCTGCACCCATGCCTATGCGCGTATGGCGGAGGGCTATGTGGAAGGCGAGATCATCGAATGCCCCTATCACGGCGGCGCCTTCGAGATCCGCACTGGCAAGGCCGTGGCCGCGCCCTGCACGCACGATCTGAAAACCTTCCCCGTCCGCGTCGACGGCGAAGACGTACTCGTCGGCTTGCCAGTCGGTCTACCCGCATGACGGTGATGACCAAAATACCGCCGCCATCTCTCGACAACCCACCCACCCTGCATTTCATGGGCGACTGGGGCCGCGCCAATCTGCATCGCGTCATGGGTTGGCTCGGCTATGAACTTGGCCGTCTCGCCGGGCCGCAGTTTCGCTTCGCCATCTGGAATAGCACCGGCGGCATGGATGCAGCGCGCGCCGTCGGCCGTGGCGAGATCGATGTCGCCATCATGACGCCAGCCTGCTGCGCGAGAATGCCCTTCGAGGGCACTGGCTTCAGCGCCGACGAAGCCTTTCCGCATCTGCGCGCCCTGGGTCTCGTGCCACAGAATGACCGCCTCATCTTGGCGATCCGGCGCGAACACGACATTCGCAGCTTTGCTGATCTGCGCGCCAAGCAACCGCCACTCAAGATCATCGCCGCGCGCGACGATGGCACCAATCCCATCGGCATGATGACGCAGACCTTCATGCACACCGCCGGCATTCCGCGAACCACGCTGGAAAGCTGGGGCGGTCGCTATTTGGAGCGCGACGAGCCGATCGACTGCTTCCGCGACATGATCGCCGGCCGTGCCGACGCCATCATCATGGAAGCGGTGATGAGCGAGTTCTGGCACAACATGGCGCGCCAGGTCGATCTGTTCTATCTGCCGATCGAAGCAGCGACGAAGGAACAGCTGCAGCGTACCTATGGCTGGACCAGCGCTACCCTGCCGGCGAACTACCAGCCCGGCCTCGACGTCGAAAGCGAGTTCCTCGACTTCTCCGACTTCATCCTGCTGACAACGACCGACCTGCCTGACGATGTCGCTTATGCCATGGCCTGGAGCCTCGTCGAACGCTACGAGGGCCTGTCGCGGCAATACGCGCACATCCCTTCGGAACGCAGCCCGGTCAATTATCCGATCGATCCGAAGGCCGCTTGCCGCACGCCAATCCCGCTGCATCCGGGCGCTGAACGCTACTTCCGCGAAGCGGGGCATTTAACAAAACAACCATAGACGCAGCGAAAGCCGAGAGTTTTACGAAGAAATCCGGGGAGGAATTTCATGGACGCCAGACAGACCATTCACATCGGGCCCTTGCTCGACGACATGAAGATCAACCGCACGCATATCGGCATCTTCATCCTCTGCTTCGTTACTTTATTTGTCGACGGCATGGATTTCGCCGCGATGATTGTCGCCGCACCGTCGATCTTGCGCGACTGGCAGCTCGACCCGAAGGCAATAGGCACGATTTTTGGCGCCGGTAATCTTGGCATGCTCACAGGCGCGCTCATTTTCGGGAGACTTGGCGACATTTACGGCCGCCGCAATTGCATCATCGGCGGCGTGCTGGCCTACAGTCTACCGGCGCTTGCAACGACCTTCGCCAATTCCTTCGAACATCTCCTGATCCTGCGCTTCCTCACTTGCATTGGCATCGGCGGCGTCCTCCCTCTTGTCATCTCGCTCATCACCGAGGGTGCTCCAAAACGCTTGCGCGGCAGCTCTGTGCTTCTTGCGCAAATTGGCTATTCCCTTGGGCCCGGCACGATAGGCGCGGTCGCGGCCTTGCTCATCCCCCGCGCCGGCTGGCCTTCGATCTTTATTGTCGTCGGCACGATAGGCCTTCTGCTCAGCGTTCTGCTTTATTTCATCTTGCCGGAATCGGTCCGTTTTCTCGCGTTGAAGAAGCCGCAGTCGGACGAACTGCGTCAGACCCTACGTCGTCTCGCGCCCGATGTCGCGGTGGGGCCGCAGACGCAATTCATTCTCGATGCCGAGCCAGCTAAAGCGCGTGTCGCGCTGGCCGACCTGTTTCAAGGCCGGCTGGCGACCATTACGCCATTGCTCTGGGCGATCTATTTCACCGAGGCCCTCACCTTCATCACGCTGGCGAGTTGGATACCGGTACTCGTCGAGCGTGGCGGCGCTTCTCCAGCCCACGCTTCGCTGGCTTTTGCCTATGCCGGGTTCTGCGGCCTCGCCGCGCAACTTCTGTTGGCGCGTGTCATCGATTCTTTGGGCTGGCTCGCCACCCTGGCGGCCGTCATCATCACCACGCTCGCGCTGCTCAGCCTCAGCATGGCCGATCTGACAACAACCATGGTTGTCAGTCTCATCGTCATTGCCATGTCGTTTGCGGTCGCCGCGCACAATTCGTTGAATGGCCTTGTTGCCTCGTTCTATCCGACGGCGATCAGGAGCAATGGCGTCGGCCTCGCCAGCGGCGCCGGACGCGTTGGCGCCATCGTCGGGCCGATCATCGGTGGGCATCTCATGTCGGAGCTCTCGCTGGGCGGCATGAGCATCGCTATGGCGATCCCCTACATCGTCACCGCCATTCTCTGCCTGATCTTCTACGCATTGCGCGCCCGCCCCGTGTCGGGCGCCAACGAACGCGCTCCGGCCCAGGAACACACACCGGCCTAAGCACCGACTTCCAAGTTTTTTCAAGAGGAGGGGGACTATGAAGCATACCAAAACGGCGCTCTTGAGCGCCGGCGCTATTCTTTTGCCTATCGCCATGGCTTACGGCGCGGATTTGCCTTCGCGCAAAGCCGCCCCCGTCGAATATGTTCGGGTTTGCGATGCCTATGGCACGGGGTTCTATTGGATCCCCGGCACGGACACCTGTTTGAAGGTTGGCGGCCGCGTCCGCATTGAAGCCTGGTACACACCAGCAAAAAATGCCGTCGTGCATCGCTCGACCGCCAGCGCCGCAACACCGGCCGGCACATTCATCAGCTCGAACGGCGTTGATCAGAACGGTTGGTTCGCGCGCGGTATCGTCAACATGGATGCCCGCACGCAGTCGGCGTGGGGCACGGTGCAGACCGTCTTCGCTTTGCGTCTCATGGCAGGCTCGGGTCTCGCCAACGCGCCCTTTGGCTATGCCTCGAGTGTCTTTGCAGCTGGCAATAACAACACTGCCACCATCGAAGCGGCCTACATCCGCTTCGCCGGATTCACCGTCGGTCAGGCCGCGTCCAACTTCTTCCTGCTGCCGCCCTATCAATATCACTCGCTCTATAATGGCGGCTTCCCCAACGGCGTCCGCCAGCTCGCCTACACCCTCACGTTCGGCAATGGTTTCTCGGCCAGTCTGGCCCTGGAAAATCGCGGCGACGAACTCTTGACGGCTGCCGCCAACACGCTCGGCGCCAATCCGTTCACCGCGACCGCCGCGACCGCTGGCCCCGTCGCCCAGCGTCTGCCTTCGCTCATCGGCAACCTGCGTGTCGATCAGGCGTGGGGCACCGCGATGGTCTCGGCCATGCTGCAGGAAAACACCGCCACCTTCGGCAATGCACCGCTCGCGGTGGTCGGCAATGCTGGTCCACAAATCCGTCGCACCGGTTGGGCCGTCGGTGCTGGCGCCCGCATCCTGCTGCCGATGATCGCGGCCGGTGATCACGTGCAGTTCTTCGCCAACTACGGCGTCGGTGCGCTCGATTACATTTATGGCTTGGGCCTCAATGCCAACTTCGCGATGACGACGAACTTCCTCGGTGGCTTCCTGCGCGTCGACCGCAACGTCACGCTGTATTGCATCAATGCGGCGTGTACGGCCGGCGGCGCAGAGCAAACGAAAGCCTTTGGCGCAACCGCGATCTTCACCCACTATTGGACACCGTCGCTGCGCTCGAACTTCATCGGCACTTACGTGCAGGTCACACCTGGCAGCATCACCCAGAACACCGCCTGGTCACAGGGCGGTCTATCGAAGGCGCGTCTGTGGAATGTGGCCGGCCAGTTGGTTTGGTCGCCGGTGCGCAATTTCGACCTCGGCGTCGAACTGTCCTACGCCAAATTGAACCAGAGCCTACCGCTGTCGGCGCCAGTTGGCCTTGGCACGCTGGCTCAAGTCAGCCCGAGCAATTGGACAGCGCGTGTGCGCGCCGAGCGGACGTTCTAATCGGCCAACATCATCTGCCAACGACAACGCCGCCGTAATCCGGCGGCGTTTTTTCTAAGCCAGAACGTTCTTCTGACCCGTCGCCTGACGGGTCTCTCCCGCGTCCATGCAGCCCAAGCCCGCCAGTGTCGCCTGCACCGCCGCATCGAGCGGCGTATGCGGCTCGGCCCCGAGCGCGGCCAACAAGCGGCCGTTCTGCATGCGCACCGGCATTTGCCAGAGGTATTTCATCTCGATGAGTTCCCGGAACAGCGGCACGAACGGCGACGCCAAGGCCAAGGCCAGCCAGGGAAGCCGGCTGACACGGATGTCGGGCTTGGAGACCACGCGCGCAATGGCGTCGATCATCTGGCGGCCATCGTGGTCCCAGTGCCCTTCCATATGAAAGCGCGCGAAATCGGCGAGACCATCGTGTTCGACCAGGCGCACCATGGTCTCGGCCACGTCAGGCAGATAGGCCCATTGATGTCCGACACCTGGCCGGCCCGGATAGGAAATCGAACGAACCGGCTGACCCGGCTTCACCAGCCCTTGCGAGAACCAATTGTTGGCGGCCTGCGGCCCGAAGAAATCGCCGGCGCGCACAATGAGGGCTTTGACATCCCCCGCTGCAGCGGCCGCTTGCAAGCGGGTTTCCATCTCGACGCGGATTTTGCCTTTCCGGGTCTGCGGATTTTGCAGTGACTGTTCATCGATGAGCGGCAGAACGTCAGGCCCGTAATTATAGACGGTGCCTGGCAAGAGAATGCGGGCTCCGGACTGCCGCGCTGCGGCCAGCGTATTGTCGAGCATCGGCAGAACCAGCTCGCCCCAATTCCGATAGCCCGGCGGATTGACCGCATGCACCACCAGCGACACCCCCTCGGCTGCGGCCAGAACATCGCCAGCCACCATGGCGTCACCGCGAAGCCAGTGAATCTCGCCACGCCTGTTAATCTGTTCGGGCTTCCGGTGCAGGGCGCGCACCGTCCAGCCCCGCAGTTTGAGACGGCGGGAGACTTCCCCGCCAATACCCCCCGTTGCGCCAAGAACCAGTGCGATTTTGTTCTGCATAGCCGTCACTCCACCACTTGGATGAAACCACCCGGATGAACCATGGGGAGAGGATGGGCCAAGCGCCTATAAAACAAAATTGCTGAAATATCTGGATATGATATACGAAAATATATGAACGCCGATCCAAGCTGGGATCTCTATCGCAGTTTTCTGGCCGTCCTCGAGGAAGGCTCCCTGTCGGGCGCGGCGCGCTTGCTCGGGCTGACCCAGCCGACCATCGCCCGGCACATCGATACGCTTGAGGCGGCCACCGGCTGCGGCCTGTTTCTGCGCTCGCAACGGGGATTGATCGCCACCGACGCGGCCCTCGAACTCAAACCCTATGCGCAAACCCTGGCCGCAACGGCGACGGCGCTCATGCGCACCGCATCGGGTCACGGCCAGACGGTGCGAGGGACAGTCCGGATCACTGCCAGCGAAGTCGTCGGCGCCGAGCATCTGCCGCCCATCCTCGCCAGGTTGCGCGAGCTCCACCCCCAGCTCGTGATCGAACTGGTGCTCTCCAATGCGGTTGGTGATCTGTTGCGCGGCGACGCCGATATCGCCGTGCGCATGGTTGAGCCGGTGCAGGACGCGCTTGTGGCAAAACGGCTCGCCAGCATCGGCCTGGGGCTTTATGCCCATCGCAGCTATCTCGCCCGACGTGGCGTGCCGACGTCGATGGCCGATCTGGCGCAGCACGATTGCATCGGCTTCGATCGCGAGACACCGGCGCTGCGCGCGTTTCTACAATCTGTTCCGACCTTGAACCGATCGTCTTTCGCGCTGCGCGCCGACAGCGACCTCGCCCAACTCGCGGCGATCCGTTGCGGCTTCGGCATCGGCGGGTGCCAGATTCCCTTGGCGGCGCGCAATCCCGATCTGGTCCGCGTGCTGGCCAACGACTTTGCACTCGAAATGGGAGTCTGGATCGTCATGCACGAAGATCTCAGTACGAGCCCACGCTGCCGGGCGGTGTTCGACGCCCTGGTCGAGGGGATGAGCCGTTCTATTAAGCCGGACACAGAATCCAGCGCGTCCAGTCCGGATTCGCCGTCCGCCGCAATCATGCCTATGTAGGCGCCATGCACACTTTCGGCCCAGGATTCTTTGGCGGCGAACGGCGCGGCTACCACCACGGCCATCTCAAGGAGGCCCTGTTGGAAGCGGCGCGCCATTTGGCGGCCGAGCGCGGCCCCTCCGGCTTCACCCTGGCCGAGGCGGCGAAACTCGTCGGCGTGACCCCCGCAGCACCCTATCGCCATTTCGCCGATCGCGGCGCGCTGATCGAAGAATTGGCCAAACGCGGTTTCGAACAATTCGTCAAAAAGCTCGATGCCGCCTGGGACGGCGGCAAGCCGTCACCGGAGGTGGCGTTCCACCGCATGGGCGCCGCCTATCTGGAGTTTGCCCGGGAGGAGCCCGGCCTCTACGCCTCAATGTTCGGCAATGTGCAAACCCTGAACGCGCCGGAGCCAGGCGCCGCCGCCGACCGGGCGCTGGAAAGCATCCGCCAAGCCTGCGCCAGCGTGCTCGACCACAACGGCGCGCCACGCGACGGCGCTAAGGCGCTGGCTTTCGAAATCTGGTCGCTCTCCCACGGCCTGGCCATGCTGATGCTGTCCGGCCATCTGGATCCGGTCCGCACCGGCGCCAATCCGGCGGCGATCCTGGAAGCCGCCGCCCAGAGCCTGGTCGAGGGCGCCATCCGCCGCACCGCCCGCAAGGGCCCTTGGTCGCGCTAACAATCGCGTTCACGACCAAGCTTTAGCTCACATTAAATATGTGCTCGTCCGCGCCCGCCGTCTTGCACGGCCCGGCGCAGCCCCCACCTCTTCCCGAGTCCTCAATCTCGCCGGATATTCAGGTGCCCAGACGGACCAAATCGGTCCCCCCGCCTGAAATTTTCGCCGGCCCTCTTGCGGGCCATGGACTCGGGCCTCATGTTAATGTACGTTACATTTACATTAGGCCATAGCGGCCGACATGGAGAGCGGAAATGAGTGCGACTGCGGAATGGGCGGAAAACGATCGCGGCCAGGGTCGCCGCGGCCGCTGTGACTGGAAACGTGGAAATTACAACCGGGTGCCGTGGCGCCCGCTCGAGTTGGTCGCGATGATCCTTGGTTTCATCGTGTTCTGGCCGATCGGCCTGGCGATTCTGATGCTGAAAATCTGGCAGAAGAGGTCGGGCCAACCGGGTGATTTGGTCGGTTTCGCCAATATGCGCTTCGATGAAGCGCGCGAGAAGGCTCGAGCCAATTGGCGTGGTCCCTGGCAGTTCGGCAATCGGGAAGGTGGCAACGGTGGTTTCGGCGGTGGCCCGAATTGGAGTCGCGGTTCGGACCGGACCGGCAACCAGGCCTTCGACGAATGGCGCTCAGCCGAACTCGAGCGGATCGAGGAAGAACGTCGCAAACTTGAGGCAGCTCAGCGTGAATTCGGTGAATATCTCGCCCATCTGCGCATGGCCCGCGACCGCGAAGAGTTCGAACGCTTCAAGCGCGAACGCTCAGACTCCCAGGCCCGTGGCGAAAGTGGATGGAAGCCCTTCGACGATCGTAAATCGGACGGCAACGGCCAGCCCCAGTAAGGCCTAAATCCTCCCCAATATCGATGCCGTGGCGGCCAACCGCCACGGCATTTTTCGTTCAAACGCGGATCACGATCATGCGGGATCGCCGGTGCCTGTAACTCCACGGCTTGCTGCCGCGCCAGCGGCCGGCTAGGCCTTTGCCAACAATCATCTTCCGTGCTGATTCCCGCCGCTGATCTCGGGGCCCATGTTCAAACGCTTGTACGACTGGACGCTCTCTCTCGCCGCATCGCCGCGCGCCACGCCGGCGCTGGCGGCGATCTCCTTCGCGGAATCCTCCTTCTTTCCGATTCCGCCCGACGTGGTGCTGGTGCCGATGGCGCTGGCCAAGCCGGAGAAGGCCTACTATTACGCCGCCGTCTGCACCATCGCCTCCGTGCTCGGCGCCATCGTCGGTTATGGCATCGGCTATCTGCTCTACGAGACCGTCGGCCAATGGCTGATGAATCTCTATGGCTATACCGACAAGGTCGACGCCCTGCGCGCCTTCTACGCCCAATGGGGCTGGGCTTTCATTCTGGTGAAGGGCGCAACGCCCATTCCCTTCAAGCTCGTCACCATCGTCAGCGGCCTGCTCGAATATAATTTCCTGCTGTTCGTGCTGCTGTGTCTGATCACACGCGGCGCCCGCTTCTTCATTGTCGCGGGCCTGCTGCATCGCTACGGCGATCAGGCCCGCGCCTTGCTCGACCGCCATTTTGGTGTCTTCATGGTGGTCATCATCGCTTTTGTCGTGCTGGGCTTTTGGTTAGCCATAAAGGTGCTCTGATGCTCTCTCCCTTTCGCATCGCTTTGGCTATTTTCGCCATCGCCTTCGCCACCATCGCCGGCGCCTGGATTTTCGAATACGCCGGCTATCTGCCGTGCGAACTCTGCTTGCAGCAGCGCTGGGCCTATTACATCGGCGTGCCCGTGGCGGCGTTGACCGTGGCCAGCACCCTGTCGGGCAAGCCATCGCCGGTCGCGAAACTGCTGTTCATGCTGCTGACTCTGATCTTCATCGGCAGCGCCATTTTCGGCGCCTATCACGCCGGCGTCGAATGGGGTTTCTGGGAAGGCCCGACCGGCTGTACCGGCGCGATCCCGCAGAAAGCCTCCGACATGAGCGATTTCATGCGCCAGCTCGAAACCACCAAAGTGGTGCGTTGCGACGCCGTCGCCATTCGCATCCTCGGCCTGTCGCTGGCGGGCTGGAACGCGGTGATCTCGGTGGTGCTTACGGCGCTGGCGGCGCGCACCATCAGACGCGCGTAGGAAGCAAGCCTCAACCTTGGTGTCATTCCGGACGCACCTCAGGTGCGATCCGGGACCCAAGGGCCACCGCTTCACTGCTGATTTTCGTTTGTTTCTACCACGCGCTCCTGGACCCCGGATCACGCTGCCCGTATCCGGGGTGACACAAGGTTAGCGCTCTGCCGCCGGTCAGGCTGCTTGACGCGGCGTGTTGAGACTCTTGGCCACCACAAGGATTAAAGCGCGCACCGACTGGCGCAGTTCCGCGACTTCGCCACGCAGCGCGTCCGAACCGCCCTCTACCGGCACTGCAGGCTCAGCAGACAGCTTGGCGACTGCCGCGCGTAATTCTGCGATCTGCGCTTTCAGCTCAACGATCTCGGCCGCGCTAGACGCACTGGCGAGCGGCGTCGCAGCAGGGTCGGATTCCTCCGACCGAAACAATTCCGGTCGCGGAATATGCGCCTGTCCACGCATCGACACGCCGAGCTTTTCCATCTCGGCGCGGATGTCGGAGAGATCCTCGGCCGGCGTCGAGGGCGGCGCAGCGCCCTCCATGACATCACGCACCGCCGCCGCCAAAGCCGCCACTTCGCCACGCAGCGAAATGATCTCAGGCCCATGATCGTTGGGGGTCAGCGCCGCATTGACGCTGGCCATCTCGGTCAAGGCGCGTACCGATGTGTCGAGCCGGCCCATGTCGGCGCGGATGCCGGCGAAATCCCTGGCCGTCTCCTCAGCAAACTCGCGCGCCGGCTGCGCTGCCGCTTCATTCACATGGCGAATCTCTTCACGTAGCGACGCAATCTCACGCGCATGATCGATCGGCTCTGGCGCTGGTGTCGCGATCCGCGTCTCGAACATCGCACGCAAGTCGGCGAGGCCGGCGGCCAGTTCATTGATCCGCGCTTCAAGCGCTGGCAGCGCCTCCACCTGCGCCACCGCACGCCGAACATCACCGTCTCGCGACGGCGCCAGGCTTTTTGCTTCGTTGAAAGCCAATTCCAGCTGCGCCAACCGCTCGATCATCACGACCAGCGGCTCTTCGGTTCGGGATTTCAGGAAGGTGACGCCAACGCCCTCATCGGTAATCCGATGGACCTTGGCGTGCTTGGTCTCATCGCGGGAGGGAATGTAGAGGTCGAAATCTTGCGGACAGTCGAATCCCTCCGGCAATTCCAGGCGGGCCCCGGTGGCGCTGATGTCGGTGATCATGCAGTCGATCGACTTGCGCCCGTCGATGAAGCGCATTTCCGCGCGCATGTGACAGGCTTGGCGCACAGCCTGACGCCGGCCAACCCACTCGTGACGCACACCCATAACCCACTCCAACGCAGCACTTGCCAACGCAAAACTCGCCGACGCAAAACTTGCGATACGTCAACGCGCGGCCCAAGCGGCTTGCGAAAACCAACACCGGCTTTTCGCATTCCGCTCTACACTTTTGAATTCGATCACGTTTCATGACTTCGGATCGAAATGATCCAAAGTCATCCTGATCTAACCCGCCAGTATCCCGCGCCAGTATGGTGGACAAATGTTTAAAATATCGTGGCGGCGGCGCTTGCTGGCGCTCTTTTGGCCTCTCGATAGCGCGCTCTCACTTGGAGCAGTCAACTCCGGCCATACCGAGGCACGGCCGGATGAACTGGCTGTAAATGAACGCCTTTCAGGACATTCCCTTACAGCTGCCCCTTACGGCTGCGACTTCCGCCGCAACGCGCCATGGCTTGTTTCATGAGCGATAGACAGGGCGAAAAGACCGAGCACGCACAGCCCGCAGAAATAAGCGCTAACGAACCCGATATTGCCTGTCGCGGCCATAATCGAGGCCGCGATCATGGGGATCATGCCGCCACCGGCGACGTTTCCGAGCTGCTTGCCCAATGAAGCCCCGGTGAACCGATAGCGCGGATCGTCGAAGAGCTCGCCGTAGAAGCTGCCATTGGCGGACAGGATCATCGGTTGCAGCACCATCGCGGGAACCGCCATGGATGCGGCGATCAGGAATGAATTGCCCGATGCCAGCATGGGAAAGAAGAAGAACAGGACGTAGATCGCGCACGCGATGTAGGCCACACAGAGCATGGGCCGGCGTCCAACCCGATCGGAGATATAGCCGCCCAAGGGATTGGTGGCGATCCCAAGGACGTTGCCGATGATGATACCCGTCAGCATCACCGAGCGATCGACGTGGAGCGTCTGAAGCCCGTAAGCCAGGCCGAACACCGTGATGAGATAGGGAACGCTGGAGGCGGCGAGTTCCAGCAGAAAAATGATCAGGATCGGCTTCTTGGCATATTTAAGCACTGCCACGAGCGGCGCTTCCTTTGGCTGCTCCTGACGGGCTGCCAGGCGATAGTCCTTGGCCTCGTCGACTTTGGTGCGGATATACAGGCCGATACCGATCAGAATGACGGAAGCCAGGAAGGGCAAGCGCCAGCCCCAGCTCAGCATATCTTGCTGCGGCAGCATGTTGACGAGAAGCGCGACCAGGGCGCCCAAGGCAAAACCGGAGGCGGCGCCACTCTGCACAATGGCGGCATAAAGACCGCGCTTTTCGCTCGGCGCGCTTTCCATGGCCAGCAACGGCCCCCCCACCGTCTCGCCACCCAGCGCGAAGCCTTGCAGGAAGCGCAGAACCGTCAAGGCAACGGGCGCCCATAACCCAGCCATCTCATAGGTCGGCAACAAGCCCATGCCCGTTGTGGCGATGCCCATCATGATCAATGTGACAATCATCGCCGGCTTGCGTCCAACGCGGTCGCCATAGTGGCCGAAAACAATTCCGCCCAGCGGCCGCGCAATGAAGCCGATCGCGAAAATGCCGAAGACGGCGATCATGCCGACGGTCGGATTCAATTGCGGGAAAAACAGCACATTGAAGACGCTCGGGGCCAGAAGGCCGTAAATCAGGAAGTCGTACCATTCGAGCGTCGATCCAAAGAAGCAGGAAACGAGCAGTCTCCGTTCCTTCGAGACGTCGCGTACAATAGGGATGGCGGCAACTTGGTCGGTCATGATTTCTCCCTCGGATATGATTGTAGATGGCCGAGCAACGGCTGCCTCGCAGCGCGTCGCGCGTGAGCTATGGCCGCCTGTTGACGGCGGATTGAACGAGATTGGGAGCCGCCGGCAGGCGAACTAACGCCGCCGGGCTAGCAAGCGATTCCTCTATATATGAGCCTGCAGAACATTAGGCCGGCAGGTTTTGTGGCGCAGGACCGGCGGCAACTCTCCCGCCGCCGGTGTTCGAAATGAATCAGGCGAAATGAATCGTCTTTGTTTCGAGGTAGTTTTCGAGGCCTTCGACGCCGCCTTCGCGGCCGACACCGGATTGTTTGAAGCCGCCGAACGGATGTTGCGGATCGACGATAACGCCGTTCACCGTCACATTGCCGGCGCGAACCTTGCGCGCGAAAGCATAGGCGCGTTCGCGGTCGGCGCTGTAGACGGAGGCGTTCAGCCCATAGACGGAATCATTGGCCTTCTTCACCGCATCGTCTTCGTCGGTATAGGTGATGAGCGAGACGACAGGGCCAAAGATCTCCTCTTGAGCAATCCGCATCTCCGGCTTCACGTCGGTGAAGACGGTGGGCTCGACGAAGTAGCCGCGCTCGAATCCAGCAGGTCGACCGCCACCGATGGCCACGGTCGCGCCTTCGTCGCGGCCGATCTGGATATAGTTCAATACACGCTCGAGCTGTTGGACCTTGGTCAGGGGCCCCATCGTCGTGGACGGATCGAACGGATCGCCAACCTTGATCTTGGAAACTGCGCCCAGATACAGATCGGTGAATTCCTGCTTACGATGTTCGGGCACGAGAATGCGTGTCAGCGAAAAGCAGACCTGCCCCGTGATCGGCATGGTGTAGACCATGAGAGACGGCAGGGCCGCGGCGAAGTCGGCATCATCGAGCAGAACGGCGGCGGACTTGCCACCGAGTTCCAGGCTGACGCGCGCCAGCCTCTCGGCGCAGACGGACGCGATGTGCTTGCCGGCGGCCGTGCTGCCGGTGAAAGCCACCTTGTCGACATCCTTGTGGCGAACGAGATAATCGCCGCTGTCGCGCCCGGCGGGCACAAGGTTGAAGACACCGGGCGGCAAGCCAGCCTGCTCGATACATTCGGCGAGGATATAGGCTTCCAGCGGTGTCTCGGGCGAAGGCTTGGCGACGATGGTACAGCCTGCCGCGAGCGCCGCCGAAATCTTGTAGCACAGCAGCACCAGCGGTGCGTTCCACGGCGTGATCGCCGCGCAGACACCGATCGGCTCCTTCGCCACGCGCAGCTTGCCGCCATCCTGGCGGGTGCGCTCATCGACGAAGGCGTAGTTTTCGATGATGTCCGCATAGGTTTTGAAAAGCGTTGGGTTCTGTCCGACCAGCTTCTTGGTCAGCATGATGGGCGCGCCGACCTGCAAGGTCCACGCATGGGCGATATCATCAAGGCGGCTGGTCAGAAGGTCGCCGATTTTGCGCAAGTAGCCAGCGCGCTCGGCTGGAGTGAGGCGCGGCCAAGGGCCGTTGTCGAAGGCTTCGCGCGCCGCAGCGACGGCGCGATCGATGTCGGCTTTGCCCGCCTCGGGATAGGTCATGATCGACTTTTCGGTGACAGGAGAGATGACCTCCAGCCGGCTTTGCGACAAGGGTTCGACCCATTTTCCGTCGATGAAGAACTTTTCCGGCGCCTTGGGCGGTGCAATGTCTCGAGCGATCATATTCATGCCTGTCCCTCCTCCTTTGACAAAATGACTTCCAAGAGCCGCGGGCCTTTGCGGTTCAGCAAATCGCGCAAACAGGCGTTGAGCTCCGCGCCGCGTTCGCAGCGCGTCGCCGCACAGCCTTGCGCTTGGGCAATGGCGACGAAATCGATATGGCCGATGCCGACGCCGTCGATACGCGGCGCGCTTTCGGTCCGCGCAATGCCGCGCAACGCCTCATAGCCCCCATTGTTGAGGACGACGATCAAGAGATCAGCGTCATATTCAGCGGCCGACCACAGCGCTTGAATGGCATAGAGACTGGAGCCATCACCGATGATGAGGATGACGGGATGCTCCGGTCGCGTAAGGGCTGCGCCTACCGCCGCCGGAAGACCGTAACCCAGACCACCGCTGGCGGTTGCGAAGAAGCCACGCGGCCTCTCGATGGGAAAGTGGTCATGCATTGTCGAGCGCGTGCTCGGCGATTCCTCGACGATGATGCTCTGCGGCGAGCGGACATCGTCGAGGGTCTGGAACAGAAAGTCAGGCGTAATGCCGGCAGGCGCCTCGATGCGCCGTATGACACGCGCTGGACCATCCGCGCGGGCCGCGCGCGACCGCACTCTGTCGCCGAGCTGTTCCGTTGCCAGGCGAATATTGGACAGCATCGCGTCGCCCAAAGCCGCGCCGGTGACGTGACGGGGATCATCGCTGATCAAGCCGAGGCCGGTGCCCTCACGCAAATGGCCGCCGCTTCCCGGAAAGTGATAGGTGAAAACGGGCGCGCCGAGGACGAGGACATAGTCCGCCGGTGCCAGACAGTCGGAAAGCCCTGGTTGATGCGCGGGCAGGAAGCCGGCGAAGAGGGGATGCCGCTCAGGAAAGCTGCAACGGGCCGAGATCGGACTTACCCAGACCTTGGCCTGCAGTTTTTCCGCCAGCCGGACGGTGCTGAACCAAGCATCATCGCTATCGACACCAGGTCCCACCACCAGGACCGGCTCCTTGGCCGCATCAATTTGGCCCGCGATTCTTTCAAGCGCCTCGGGATCGCATCCAAGGACCGTGCTCAACCTTCGTTCGAGCACCGGCTGCGCCGGCCGCGACCAATCGTCGAGCGGGATGGAGACGATAACTGGGCCTCTCGGCGGCTGCATGGCGATGTAGAACGCCCGGGCGATCGCGGCAGGAACGTCTTCCGCGCGCGCCGGCTCACAGGCCCATTTGACATAGGGCTTGGGAAATTCCGTCGGGCTTTCGTTGAACAAAAAGGGATCGTGAGGCAGCAGGTCGCGCGTCTGCTGGCCTGTCGTGATCACGAGAGGCGCGCGGTTGCGGAAGGCCGTGTAGATATTGCCCATCGCATGGCCAAGCCCGGCGGCGGAATGCAAATTGACGAAGGCGGGGCGGCCGGTGAGCTGGGCATAGGCGTCGGCCATGCCCACCACAATCGATTCCTGCAATCCCAGGACATAGGAAAAGCTCTGCGGCAGATCGACGAACATGGGCAGTTCGGTCGAACCGGGATTGCCGAAGATGCGCTCGACCCCTTGCCGCCGCAGAAAATCGAAGACTGCTTCGCTAACGGTGAGGCCAGCGACCGCCGAACCCCGTGCGAAGTCGTTATTTTCCTTGTTCATCCCCTCTCCTCGTGCGCCCGGCTTCTGGGCTTGCGTCAAGAACTTGCGGGCACAGTGGCAAACCGGGCCCCTCGCCGGAATTGATAAAATTGGAAAAAGCCATTACAAAAAAACATGACTTTGGACGTGCGAAGCGCCACGATTCTGTTGGAATGCGTGCGAAAGGGCAGCCTGGGGCGGGCAGCCACGGCCTTGAACCTGACCCAGCCAGCGGTCAGCAGATCATTGAAAATTCTTGAAGAGGGGTTTGGCGTTCCGCTGTTCGAGCGCAACACGCGCGGCGTGGCGCTAACACCCTATGGCGAGGCGCTGCTGCCCTACGCCGAACTCGTCGTCTCGGAACTGGCCAGCGCCCGCGACGTGATCCAACAGATGCGCGGCGCCAGCCGTGGCGTCGTTCGCGTCGGTGGCGTTGCCAGCGTGGTCGGCGGCATCGTCATGGCGGCGATCTGCGACATGCGGCAAAACCATCCCGACATCTCGTTCCAAGTCACGGAGGGACTAGAGGACAGCGTGCTGGAAGCCCTCAAATCGGGGGATTTGGACATCGCCGTCTCGTCCGAGCCTTATGTCGGCGATGCCATCAGTCTGGCGGCGCCCGATATCCTGTTCGACACGGTCTATGTCTATGCGGGCGCCCACCACCCGCTGACCCAGCAGCGCTCCGTGACAATCGCGGATATCGCCACCCGCGATTGGGCGCTGCCGCCGATCGGAAGCCCGGTTGGCAAGGAGTGGTTGAAGCGCTTTCACAACCACGCGCTTGAACCGAAAATGCCGTTGATCGTTTCGCGTTCGGTGCAGGTCATCAAGACCGCGGTACAATCCGCCGACATTCTCTGCTGGCTGCCCTTACCAACCGTGCAGGCCGAAGTACGACGGGAAGAGATGGTGCGCATACCTGTTGCCGAGCTCGAATGGCGGCGCACGTTTCGCGTCTATCGTCGCAGAAAAGGCCTGCTGACACCTTCGGCTGCGGCCCTGCTCCACTACATCCGCAGTGTTGGAAAACGTGCCAGTAAAGGCACGTAGTCGAGCAGCATTCCGATCAGCGTGTCAGCTGGAAGGTGTAGCTGGCGGCTAGGCCGACCGTGAACTGGTTGCGGCTGCCGGTCTGGCGCACGATCGGGCTCGACGCCGCCCCACCGGTCAACCTGTCGTAGCCACCGTGCAGGGTGAACGCCCAGTCCGGCGAATAGCGATAGGTGAGCGACGAATAGAGACCGGCCGAAACCAACCCCGCCCCGGCGCGTGGGGCGCATAGACCGGATTGGCGAGGAAGTCGGTCGCCGTGACACCAAAGCGCGAGCGCATCGAACGGCCATCGGCGAAGTTGAAGCGCGGGCCGATGGCGAAAGTGAACTGCTGCCAGCGCGTCACCCAGTCCGCGCCCAGAAGGGCGACGAACCCATCCTCGCCGCGAAAGCCGCGGCGGATTTCAAGACGGGCGCGCAGCGTATCGGGCACCAGCCAGATCTGTCCGAACAGGCCAGGCTCCAACGTCCAGCGCACGTTGTGCACGCCCCACAATTCGCGATTGCCTTGATCGTAGCGACCGCCGCGATAGGCAACGACTGGGCCCGCGCTGACACCACCGCTCGAAAAGGCCGCGAAGCTGATGTTGTCATCGGGCGATGACCATTCCGGCGCTTCGCCCGGACGGCGAAACGACACGGTGGGAAAAGCGATGAAACTGTAATTGTCGGAACCGGTGAAGCGCGGCGAGACGAAAGTCTTGGCATTCACCGTGATCAACCAGCCATAGGGCGAGAAGAACGATGGCGCGGCCGGTTCGGGCATCGGCGCTGACAAGGGCGCCGACATCGGCATGGGTGCTGCGACATAGCGCGGCGCCGGTCGATAGACGGGACGCGGCGCCGCATGATGATGCCGGCGCACGGTGGGATGCGGCCTTTTCTTCGTCGTCTTGTGCAGATGACGATGCCGCTCTTGATGTCGCTCCTGGCGCGGCGCGGCTTCGACGGTGTTGATCAGAAAGGCGGGCAGGACAACAGCAGACGCCGCGAAAACAGCGATGGGCAAACGCAAACGCATGGACAATCCGATTCAAATGAACAGCAACGATCAATGAATCGACAGATAGGCCGTTTACGTTAATGCGAGCCAAAGCAACATGGCTAACAAAACATGAAAGCCATTTTAGGACGCTGTTTTCATTTGGATTCGGGATGACTTTCGTCATCAGCTTCGATCATGCGGGCGCGCGCCCGCAGCTTCTCGGTCTCGCTCTTCAACTGGCCGCAGGCAGCCAGGATGTCGCGGCCGCGCGGCGTGCGCACCGGGCTGGCATAGCCGGCATTGAAGACGATGTCGGAGAATTGCTCGATCGTATCCCAGTCCGAACACTCATATTTCGTGCCCGGCCATGGATTGAATGGAATGAGATTGATCTTGGCCGGAATGCCCTTGAGCAGCCGCACCAGTTCTTTCGCCTCGGCGCGGGAATCGTTGACGCCCTTCAGCATCACATATTCGAAGGTGATGCGGCGTGCGTTCGATAGCCCCGGATAATTGCGGCAGGCGTCGAGCAGATCCTTGATCGGATATTTCTTGTTGAGCGGCACCAGCGTGTTGCGCAGATCATCGCGCACCGCATGCAGTGAGATCGCCAATGCGGTGCCATTGGCTTCGCCCAACGGTCCGATCTGCGGCACGACGCCGGAGGTGGACACCGTCACGCGCCGCTTCGACAGCGACAGGCCTTCGCCATCGGTGAGCACCGAAATCGCCGCGGTGACATTGTCGAAATTATAGAGCGGCTCGCCCATGCCCATGAAGACGATGTTGGAGACGGCGCGCACGCCTTCGCCCGAGGGGATGAAGCCATTGGTCGGCGGCGTCTGGCCGGGAAAATCGCCGAGCATGTCGCGCGCCACCACCACCTGCACGGCGATTTCTTCGGCGCTCAGATTGCGCACCAGTTTCTGCGTGCCCGTGTGGCAGAACGTACAGGTGAGCGTGCAGCCAACCTGGCTCGACACGCACAAGGTGCCGCGATCGCTCTCGGGAATGTAGACGCACTCGACTTCCGCGCCCTTATCCTTGGCATCGACAGGATCGAGGCGGATGAGCCATTTGCGCGTGCCGTCGCTCGACACCTGTTCGGCGACGACCTGCGGCCGCGTCAACGAATAATGCTCGGTCAGGAGGGCGCGCAGCGGCTTGCCGATGTTGAGCATGGCGGCGAAGTCCCGCGCGCCATGGAAATAGATCCACTGCCAGAGCTGGCCGACGCGCATGCGGATCTCACGTTCCGGCACGTCGACGGCGCGCAGCGCCTCACCAAGACGCGCGCGCGTCATACCAACAAGCGACGGCAAAGCCCGCGCTGGCGCGGGGCTGATGTCGGATCGCAAATCGGTCTGCGCTGTCATCGTCTCGTTCATCATTCCAACCATTTCACATCACCTCAGGACATATAGCCCTCGGCAACAATCAGATCGCCCATGCTGGCATTGTCCCGCAACGCCCTGGCCGCCGCATATTCCGGCGAGTGGTAACAGGCGAGCGCCGTCTCGTAATCCTTGAACTCGAGAACGACGGTTCGAGCCCGGAACCGGCCTTCCAGCGTCTCCGTCTTACCGCCGCGCACCAGAAACTTGGCCCCGTATTTCTCGAAGGCCACGGCATTGGCCGCTATATAGTCCTTATAGGCGGCCGGGTCAGTCACATCGACGGTCCCGATCCAATATCCCTTTGCGGGCAAACCCTTGTCCGACATGCGCCACCCTGTTTCAGGCCGAAATCGGCAATTTCGACCCCAGGCATAGCGCCTTTCGGCGATTTTCGCATCCGCAGTCGCTAAACCGGCTCCAGCTTCCTGGGCTCGCCTTGCGGCAATTCGACGGCAATCGCATCCCCGGGCCGCACTTCGCCGCCGGTGAGCACAATCGCCATGACGCCGGTTTTGCGGATGAGGCCGCCGTCCGCATCGCGGCCGAGCACCGCCTTCATCAGGCCCGGCTGAAACTTATCGATCTGGCCGCAGGGATTGCGCAGGCCGGTCACTTCAACCACCGCTTCGTCGCCGAGCCTGAGCCGCGCGCCCTGCGGCAGCGACAACAGATCGACGCCCCGCGTCGTAACATTCTCGCCCATATCGCCGGCAGCCACGCTAAAGCCGGCCGCCTGCAATTCCTCGAACAGTTCAGCGTGCATCAGATGCACCTGGCGCAGGTTCGGCGCCTGCGGGTTCTTCGCCACACGCGAACGATGCTTCACCGTCACGCCCATATGCGCATCGCCATCGACGCCATGGCCCTCGATCAGCCGGATCGACAAGGCATTCGCCTTGCTGAAGGCATGGCGCGGGCTGACGCTGACGGCTTTGACTAGGCCCTGGACCACACCATTCATGTTTCACTGCCTTGCAACTGTTCCAGCACCGCACGGACAGCGGCGGGAATAGGCGTCGACGCGCCCGAAGCGCGCTCGACATAGACATGGGTGAAATCACCCCGCGCACTGGTGATTTCCGCGTCACCCCGGAAAATACCGACATCATAGCGCACCGACGACGTGCCCAGATGCACCACTTTGACGCCGACATCGATCCGATCGGGAAAAGCGATCGGCGCGAAATAGGCGCAGCGCGTTTCGACCACGAGCCCGATGATCTCATTGGTCACCGGATCGAGCACGCCGGCTTCGACCAGCAATTGATTCACCGCCGTGTCGAAGTAGGAATAATAGATGACATTGTTGATGTGGCCGTAGACATCATTGTCGTGCCAGCGCGTCGAGATCGGCACGAAGCGCACATAATCGGCGCGGCGGGCAAGTTGCGATCTCTCAGCCATCCCCAAACACCTCGCGCTTAAATTTCACTCGGTTGGCGGACTCTCGGGCTCGCCCTCGATCTCTTCCGGCAAAATCACATGCACGGCGCCGCCTGCGATATCGACCTTCGGCACCACCGCCTTGGTGAAAGGCAACAGCGCCTCGTCGCCCGTGGCGGTCTCGATCATCAGAATGTCGCCGGCGCCGAAATTATCAACCGCCCGCACCTTGCCGAACGTGCTGCCGTCAGGCAGCAGGACCGCGAGCCCGATCAGATCGGAGAAATAGAATTCGTCTTCGTCGGGCGCCGGTAGATTGGCGCGCGGCACGAAGATCTCGAGATTGACAAGTGCTTCGGCGGCGTTGCGGTCACCGACCCCGTCGACCTGACCGACGATCATATCGTCCTTCACCGGCCGCGCCCGCTTCAGCGCGAACGACCGCGTGCCCGTGGCATCGGTCAACCCGCTGTAACCAGCAAGCGCCAACGGGTCGCCCGTATAGGATTTGATGCGGATTTCGCCACGCACCCCGTGCGGCGCGCCGAAGCGGCCGACGAGGACGAGGCCGGAAGCCGGCGCGACAGTGTTGCCGTCGCGCCCGCCCAGAGCAGCAGCCATCAAGCGGCCGGCGCTTCAGCCTTGGCAGCGGCAGCCGCTTCAGCAGCGGCGCGTTCCTGCGCCTTCTTCTTCGGCTTGGCCTTCTCCGGGTTGCTGTGCGCTTCGCGCTTCAGCACGCCGAGACCATCGAGCAGACGCGAGACGCGATCGGTCGGCTGGGCGCCCTTGGTCATCCAATCCTTGGCCTTCTCGACATCGAGCACGAGACGCGCGGCGTTGTCCTTGGGCTTCAGCGGATCGAACGTGCCGATCTTCTCGATGAAACGGCCGTCGCGCGGCATGCGCGAGTCAGCGATCACGATGCTGTAGTACGGACGCTTCTTGGCGCCACCGCGCGACAGACGAATTTTAAGAGACATAGTGACTTCCTTTCAGATCTTCATTTGACGATGCACGGCAGTTCCTGCCCGCATCACGCGTTTCACTTCACTTCTTCTTCCCAAACGGGTTGAACCCGCCCGGTGTTCCGCCGCCGAGGCCGGGCAGTTTCGGCCCGCCCAGTCCCGGAAGTCCGTTGGGCAGAAGCGGCCCGCCACTGGTCAAACCCGGCGGGGGCTTTTCGGGGAGCTGCGGTGCAGCGCCACCCATCTGCTTCTGCAATTCAGCCATCTGCTCCGGCGAGGGCATGCCGCCGCCACCGCCGAGCCCAAACATCTGCGCCATCTTGCCCATCGGGCCACGCTTGTTGGCGCCGCCCATGGCCTTCATCATGTCGGCCATCTGCCGGTGCTGCTTCAGCAACCGGTTGACGTCTTCCACCTTCATGCCAGCGCCGGCGGCGATGCGCTTCTTGCGCGACGCCTTCAGCACGTCGGGATTGCGCCGCTCGGCGCGCGTCATCGACAGAATGATGGCGCGCTGGCGCTTGATCATCTTGTCGTCGATGCGCGAGGCGATCTGATCCTTCATCTTGGCGATGCCGGGCAGCATGCCCATGATGCCGCCAAGGCCACCGATCTTTTCCACCTGCGCCAATTGTTCGGCCATGTCGTCGAGGTCGAACTTGCCCTTGCGCATCTTCTCGGCGATGGCCTGGGCTTTTTCGGCATCGATCGACGCCGCCGCCTTTTCGACCAACGCGACAATGTCGCCCATGCCGAGAATGCGATTGGCGATGCGCTGTGGATTGAAGTCGTCGAGATCCTCGACCTTTTCACCGGTACCGATGAGCTTGATCGGCTTGCCGGTGACGGCACGCATCGACAGCGCCGCACCACCACGGCCATCGCCGTCGGTACGCGTCAGCACGATGCCGGTGATGCCGACGCGATCGTTGAAGTTGCGAGCGAGATTGACCGCGTCCTGGCCGGTCAGCGCATCGGCGACCAAGAGGATTTCATGCGGACTAGTGGCCCGCTTGATCTCCGCCATCTCCTCCATCAACGGCTCGTCGATGTGGGTGCGGCCGGCGGTGTCGAGCAGAACGACGTCATAGCCCTGCAAGCGCGCCGCCTGTTCGGCCCGTTGCGCGATCTGCACCGGCGTCTGCCCGGCGACGATCGGCAAAGTGTCAACGCCAACCTGGCGGCCGAGCACGGCAAGCTGTTCCTGCGCCGCCGGACGTTTCACGTCGAGCGAGGCCATCAGCACCTTGCGCTTCATCCGGTCGGTGAGGCGGCGGGCAATCTTGGCGGTGGTGGTGGTTTTACCAGCGCCTTGCAGACCGACCATCATGATGGCGATCGGCGGCGCGGCGGTCAGGTCGATCGGCACCGCGGTCGAGCCGAGCGTTTCGATCAGCACGTCGTTGACGATCTTGACGACCATCTGCCCCGGCGTGACCGATTTCACCACATTGGCGCCGATGGCCTGGACGCGCACCTTCTCGGTGAAGTCGCGCACCACGTCGAGGGCGACATCGGCCTCAAGCAAGGCGCGTCGCACTTCGCGCATAGCGGTATTGACGTCGCTCTCGGAGAGAGCGCCGCGCCGCGTCAGCGTATCAAATATGCCGGAGAGCTTGTCGGAAAGGCCCTCGAACATGCAAAACTCCAATCGCTCGTGTCAGGGCTTTAGAGCCGCGCTCCAAAGCCGAGTTCCAAAGCCAAGCGCGCCCGGGGGCGCATCGCGCTGCCGGGCGTTGACCCCGAACCTCAGGGGTTCCACGGGGCTGTGTCAAAAGAACGTCTCTGACGAGAGTGGGTGGTTTTTAGGCGGGGGCGACGGGAGAGTCAACTTTCCCTGGCCGCCCCAATGACAGTTCAGCGGCTTCGCACAGCCGCCGTCGATAACTGCAAGCCCTTCAACTTACTGGGCTTCCACGGCGCAGAGCCCGACGCACGCCTTACGCTCGAAAGCCGCTTTGAGCGCCAGTGCCTTTTCACGCTCCGGCGCGGACAGGCCGGGCAGGACCGTGTCGATCTGAGCGATCAGAGCCGTCCGATCGGCCGGCGGGGTCGAAGCCGCCAGGGTCGCGGCGCCCTCGCCCAGCGCATCGAGCAGAAGGCCGCGGTTTTCGGAGCGCAGGTCCGGCGAGCGCAGCATCAAGACGATACCCGTCACCATCTCATTGATTCCAAGTCGTAATTTACTTAGTCCATCACGGCGCGCGGCGTTCATCTGGGCTGCCGGCAGCGTCTCGACAAAATCGGCGATGGCCTCAAGACCGACTGCCTGCACACGCAAGAGATAGGCGCCCGCCCGGGCGATCTCGTCCTGATATTTCGCGGTATTGGCGGCTGTGTCCGGCACGGTTCCCGCCTGCGGCGCGAACAGGACATAGGTTTTGTAGAGCGCCCCTGCCCGATGGCCGATAGGCAGAAGCGCCGGCACGTCGGCGGAGCGATAGGGCGGCGTGCCCAGGGTCGCCTTCACATCCCAAAACCTGCCGAGCACTTTGGCGTGTTCCGGATTAGACCAGCGCGGCAAATCCCCTTGCGCACGCGTCTGGCGCGTCAGGGCATCAACCGCTTGAAACGCGGAAGCCGCTTCATTCTGGTTTGAGGCGGAGACATCAGCCTGGGCCACCGACGGCGCAAGACCAAACCAGAGTGCCAACAAAAGCGCCGGGAATGTGTATTTCAAGAAAGGCTCATATTGAAGGGGCACTTGGAAGGGGCCATCGGCCCCTTGGGTTGCCAGGACCGCCAAGGCGTTCCACCTAGTCCCAGAATTTCTCCAGCTTGCGGAAGGTCTTCCAGCTCGCCGCCAGATGGGTCTCGGCATCGGCAGCGCCCCTCGCGCACCAGCCAAGCACCATGCCGGCCGCGCCGTCGATGGCGCCCTCGCCCTGCAGCGCCGCCACGATGGTGTGGGCGGTGATGGTGTCGTTATAGGCGCCGAACACGTCCTGAAGCTTGGAAATGGCGCGGATGAACGACTTCGCTCCGGCCTTTTGCGGATACAGCGCCGAGAAGAATTCGGCGGCGTAGCGCAGGTCCTTGAAGGCGATGCGCAGGCGGTGGCGCTCGTCCGAACTCAGATGCTCGATGTCCTTGCCGCGCTTGCGCACCCGCTTGTGCAGCCGGTTGAGGGTTTCGCTCGCGAAAGCTTCGGCGGGCATCGACAGGCGGCCGAGCGCTTCGACATCGAGCGCCCCGCGCCAGCCGCGGCGCAGCACGAAACTATAAAGGTCCAGCACGAAACCGGTGGTCGTCGGATCGAGCAGAACCGCCCGAACCTTTTCATAGCCCTCGAACCGGCGCAGCGCCGCGCTCTCCAGCAGCGGGCCGAAATCGGCATCATCCTTCAAAGTGACGCCGGGGCCCTCCTCGACGAGAGCGGTGAAAGCATCCATGTCGCGCGCCTGGCCCATGGCCGAAGCGATGTCGCTGGCGCGACGCTCGAGAATGGCGAAATCGGCGCAGGGAAATTCGCGCTGGAACAATTTGATCGCGGCCCGCAAGCGGCGCAGCGCGACGCGCATCTGATGCACGGCTTCTGGCTGCTCGGCTTCGAGCAGGCCCGGCCAGTTGGCGACGAACTGCTCGACGGCGGCGGTGAGAATGGCGCCGATCGCCACTTCTGTCGCCGCATCGGCGGCTAATGTCAGCGGCAGCGCCTTGACGCATTGCGGCACTTCGCCGGCGGCGAGCGCATAGCCGCGTTCCGATTTGGTGCGCGACCCAAGCCGCAGACCGCAGGCGTCGGTCAGGCGCGCGGCAAGATCGATCAGATCGCCAATATCGCCGTCCGCCAGTTCGAATTCGATTTCCTCGACCTCGACACGGCGATCCCCCGCGATGACATGGCCACGATCGACAGACACTTTAATATTCGACAGGCCCGGCAGAGCGATGGCATCGCGCCGTTTCAATTCGGTGGTGAAGCGCGGCTCCAACGCCGCCTCGCCGCACACGCCGCGGATAAGCGCGGCTGTGTCGGCGCCCAACGCATCGAGATCAGGCTCGGGCCCCGCGACACGCGCTTCCGCCTCGCCACGCTCGAACGCCGTCGCCGCATCGGGGCTGCGCCATTTGAACGTGAGAATGTGGCGGCCACGCACCTTGCGCACGCGCAGCGCCATGCCGGCGGCGCGCAACCGCTCGTCGGCGGTGTCGAAATAGACCGAGTAGAGGCTGGCCGCACGCGGCCGAAATGCAGCGCCATTGCGGGCCAGCCAATCGCAAGCATCAACGATCTGTCGCGTGTCGCCTGTCAGCTTGATTTCAATTTCACGGCCGACCGATTGCGGACTTTCCGCAACAGTCTCGGGGGCCGGCGCGACCGTATCGGTCGTGTCTGTCATGGTTAAATCGGGTCCAGGGCGCAGGGGGTTCAAAAGAACGCGTGCGGGCGGTCCGCTGCCGCCAGCACTATAGGCCGTCACCTCAGTGTCACAATCAAGCCGCGCGAAGCGGATTCTCCGCGCAGGATCAAAATCTCGCGGCAGCCAGCTAGACCACAGGTCCTTCGCCTTCCGCCCGAACTCCGTATAAGATTACTGCAACAAATTAAATTCGGGAGGACGACATAATGATCATGGGGATGATCGGGAGCAAATTTGGCATTTTCCGCATTACTTTTCGTCGCTCGGCTTTTCGTCGCGCTTGCACGGGAGCGGCGCTTGGTCTGCTGACCGCAGCCACTCTGGCGCAGGCCGACCCGGTCGAAAATTTCTACAAAGGCAAGAATCTTCAGTTTCTTGTCGGCGTCAGCGCCGGCGGCGGTTACGATCTGCAGATGCGCCTTGTCGCGCGTCATATTGTCCGCTTCATCCCCGGCAATCCGACACCGGTGCCGCAGAACATGACCGGCGCCACCGGCCTGGTGATGGCCAACTATCTCTATCGTGTCGCCCCCCGCGACGGGACAGCCATCGGCCTGATCCAGAATGGACTGCCGACCTATCAGGCGGTGGGCAAGGAGGGCGTGCAATTCAACGCCCGGCAGTTCCAATGGATCGGCGCGCTAACACCGACCACCGAAACCATGATCACCTGGAAGACGACGGGCGTGCACACCATCGCCGAAGCCCGCACGAAGGAAATCATCGCCGGCTCCAACGGCACCTCCGGCATTACCTATATTTATCCGGTGATGCTCAACGATCTGGCCGGCACCAAATTCAAAATGATCACCGGCTATCCCGGCTCCAGCGCTCTCAACCTCGCCATGGAACGTGGCGAGGTGGAAGCCCGCAACAACTCCTGGGACAGTATCAAGAGCACCAAGCCGAACTGGATCGCCAACAAGGATGTGTCCATTCTGGTTTATTCCGGCCTGAAGCCGGACGAGCTCAAAAGCGTCCCCGAACTCGACGATGTGATCCCGAATGCGGAGGATCGACTGGTGGCGCGGATCGTGACCACGGGCAATCGCATGGGCTATCCCTTCACCGTCATGCCCGGCGTGCCGGCCGAGCGGGTCGCGGCTTTGCGCTCAGCCTTCGTCGCCATGACCAAGGATCCGGAGTTTCTCAAGGAAGCGGCGGCGGCCCAGATCGACGTCAATCCGATCAGCCCGCAGCGCATGCACGAGACCATCGAGGCACTGTTTGCCGCGCCTGATCCGCTGAAATTGCGGGCGCGCAAATATTTCGAGCAATAGAGCGCGCGCCGTGCCATAGAGCGCGAAATAATCCGCGCCACTTCGCACGCGACATAATTAGGAGAGGATAACGCTATGGACGACACGACCAACACGGTGCGCGCGCCGATTCAGGATTTGCGCGAATGGCTCGCCCGTGTGGAAGAGATCGGTGAACTGGTGCGCGTCGACAAGCCGGTCGATCGCGATGAAGAGATGAGCGCCATCTCCTACCTGCTCGCCAAGCAGAAGCCATCACCCGCCGCTTTGTTCAGCAAGGTCGTCGGCTTCGACAACAATCCCATCGGCGCGCGGCATCTGTGGTCGCCGTTTGGCCCGAGCGTGCGTCGCATCGCCATTTCGCTCGAGGAAGATCCAGATACGCCGACAGTCGAACTGATCCGTCGCACCAAGGACAAATTGAAGCGCCGCACGCCGCCGCGCGAGGTTCCGCGCAGCGAAGCGCCGGTCTACGAGAACACGCTTACCGGCAAGGATATCGACCTCGACCTGCTGCCGATCCCCAAGCATTGGCCGCGCGACGGCGGCCGCTATGCCGGCACCTGCGACGCCGTCATCACCCGCGACCCCGAGACCGGTTATCTCAACATCGGCACCTACCGGATGATGCAGCAGGACAAGAACCATGTCGGGCTCTATCTGTCGCCCGGCAAGGACGCGCGCCTGCACATCCAAAAGGCCTGGGACAAGGGCGAGCCGCTGCATGTCGCCGCCGCCTGGGGCATCGACCCGCTGTTCATGCTGGTGGGATCGCAATCCTTCCCCAAGACCGTGTCGGAATATGAATATGCCGGCGGCATCAAGGGCCAGCCGATTCCCGTCGTCAAAGGCACGACCACCGATCTCTTGATCCCGGCCAATGCCGAACTCGTCATCGAGGGCATCCTGCGCCCCAACGCCTTGAAAGCGGAGGGTCCGTTTGGCGAGTTCACCGGCTATTACGGCAAGCCGGAAGCGGCCTGCCCGCTCGTCGAAATCACCGCCGTGCACTATCGCACCAGCCCGGTGCTGACCAACGCCTTGATGGCCGACTATCCGTCCTGCGAGCAGAGCGGCTTCTTCGCCATTGTCCGCTCGGCGAAAATCTGGGACGATTTCGACAAGCTCGGTGTGCTTGGCATTCAAGGCATCTATTCGCATCCTGCCGCTGCCGGCGGCTTCGGCATGACGATCATCAGCCTGCAGCAGCGCTATGCTGGCCATGCCGCGCAGGTGCTGGCGCTCGCGGCGCAAGTGCCGGGAGGCGCCTACTACACCAAGTTCATTATCGCCGTGGACGAGGACGTCGATCCCACCGACATCGATCAGGTGCTGTGGGCCATGGGCAGCCGCTGCAATCCCATCGATGACATGGACATTCTGCGCAACACCTGGAGCACGCCGCTCGATCCGTCGCAGAACCCGCCGGAGAAGCGGCCCTATGGCTCGAAGGTATTGATCAACGCCTGCAAGGATCACCGTTATCTGCCGGTGTTCTCCGCCCGCACCACGCTGCGCAAATCAACCTATGACAAGGTCGCCGCGCGCTGGGAGGAGTTGGGCTTGCCGGGCAAGGCGCCGCAAGTGCGCGCCTTCGAAAGCGAAGAGAAATTCGTCTACCAGGAAGAAGGGCAGAAGAGCCGCTAGAAAAAAGCCGCTCAATGAAAAACGGCGGGCCCCATGCCCGCCGTTTTATTTACGCGTTATCAGGATCAATTGTCCGCATACGGGCAAGTGTTCTGATATTCCCATTGCAGGCCGCTCACCGTCGGCACTTGAATGCGGGTCGGATAGCAATTGGGATCCGACGTCTCCGGTCCAACCGGAACAGTCGCCATGAAGTCCTGTTCCTGCACGGGTTGAGCGTGATGGTGACGGGCGCGAGCTGCAGAAGCAGGCGACACGGCGAGACCAGCAAGCAGCGCAGCGGCAGCAACGGCCGGGATAAGGCGTGTGCTGAAAGTCAACATGTGAGTTCTCCGTGATAAAATGATCACGGGTGTCGAGGTGCGCCGCAATTGCGATTGGATTCTGGCTCAATTTTGTCAATCTCGCCACATAGGTGTATTGCCGGTAATGTCGCATCAAGATTGATTGTCGACTTAAGCCCTGTGCCGCAAGGGTTTTCTCGAGATTGATCCGATGACGACTTAACGCCCCGGTCGCGGGTTCGTGAGACAACCCACTGCCATAGTCACGCGTTCGTGACACTTTCAAAACGCAAGAAATGCATAGCAAACAGGCAACGGCCGTCGCCTATGGAAAACGGCGAGATTGCTCTCGCCGTTTTGCGACACGTGTTCGTCAGCGGCTATTCATAGGGGCAGGTCAGTTCCGGCACCCATTGCAGACCGTGACCAACAACCTCTTCCTGGATCCGCGTCGGATAGCAACCACCACCCGATTCGCTGTCACGCATGATGGTCGGCGATGCCGTCAACGGCGCTTCAACCTCGTCCGGTTGCATCGCCTGATAGTTCTGCGACTGATCCGTCTGATGATGCCGCGCGGCCGCCGAGGCCGGCGCCGAAGCCAAGCCGCCCAGCAAGGCAGCAACGGCCATAACGGGAATGAGACGCTTACGGTTCAAGTTTAACATGATCGTGCTCCACGGGGTGATCGACGATCAACGTCAATCGAATGTCTCCCACGGGTGTCGAGTTGCGCTGCAATTGCGCGCGCAATCTGGCGCAACCTTGGCCATCACGCCACAAGCGTGAACGGGCCGTAATGTCGCTGTGAGATGCATCCATGGCTTAAGCCATGCGAGACAAGGGCTTTGCGCTTAAACGATGAAAGTGCGAGAGCCGCTGTGCTCGCAGCTTCGTGAAACAACACAGCATCGCGTTCACGCGCTCGTGCTTCGTTCACGTGCGCACCATCGATGGCTGAACTGCGTTGACGACGCTGCCGTCAACGCAAGATCACGAATCGAGCGTCGCCCCGGCTAGCGTTTGGCGAATTTCGGCATCACTTCGGAGCGGAACAGTTCGAGCGAGCGCAATGCGTCGGACAGCTGCATCGTGCCGAAGAACAGATAGGCCATCATGTAATTGAGACCCATGGTCTCGACCTGTTCGGCGATCTTCTCCGCCACCGTTGCCGGTGTCCCAACGATCATGCTGCCGTCGGCGATCTGTTCCTCAAGGCCGGCGCGCACCGGCACATTGAAACGTTTCGCCGCTTCGTCATTGGCGTGCACGCGCAGAAGATAGGTGAGATTGGCGTGATGATGCTCGGCCGCCGGCTTGGCGATGCGCAAAGCTTCCGCCTCTGTTTCAGCGACCACAATCTGCCGGCCAACGCCAATGACGACACCGCCGTCGAACTCAGGCTTGGGATGCGCCGGCTCGCCATGCTTGGCGAAATGTTCGCGGAAGACTTCGATATTGCCCTTGGCCCGCTCGGTCGACCCATTCGAGGCAAAGTGCAGCCCGTGATCGCCAGCCCAGGCTGAACCCGTGGCGTTCGACGAGCCATACCACATGGGCGGCGTCGGCTGCTGCAACGGCCGCAGTGGCATCGGCACGTTCTTGTAGCTGTAGCGCTCGCTCTCATAGTTGAACAGTTCGCTGGTCAGCGCCGTGTTCAGGGCCTTATAGGCATCGGCGAAAATATCGCGCGAATCATCGTGCTTGATCTTGTGATAGGCTAGCTCGAACGGCGATACGCCGCGCCCGACGCCGACGTCCAGCCGTCCTTTGCTCAGATGATCGAGAATGCAGATCTCCTCGGCGAGCCGCAGCGGCGAATAAAGCGGCAACAGATAGACCAGCGGCCCCAGCCGCATGCGCTTGGTGACCCGCGCCAAAGCGCCGAGCCAAATACCGGGCACCGGCACGGTGTTGAGGGGCGACGCATGGTGTTCGGCAATATGCAGGCAATAAAAGCCGGCTTCGTCGGCCGCCTGCGCGAAGGTCAGGCGCTCGTCATACTGCGTCGCCAGCGACCGATCACCGGCCATGTCGATATGGTCGAAAATGCCGAACTTCATGTTTCCTCGCCCTCTCTCCATAGCGTTTTGCAGTTTGATGGTTACATCAAACGCTACAAAGACGCGTCAAAACAAAACCCCTTAGACGCGCGGAACCTTAGCGGCTCAACCCAGCTGGCGAAAGGGCGTGAGAACCCCCACATGAACCCATCACCTTGACGAACAGCCGTTTCTCTCCCAAGTCCTTCACGCGAAAAGTCCTTCGAACTATGAAGTCCTGCGAGCCATGAACCGCCGTCGCCTCCTCACCCTGCTCGGCCTGCCTCTTCTCGGCGGCGCCGGCTATGCCGGATACGCCAGCTTGCGCAATCCCTATTACAACGGCCCGGTCAGCGACCATTTCGACGGCCTGCGGTTTCATATTCCCGGCATCACCCGCGACAAGGCGACGAGCGATTTGCTGAAATGGCAATTCGCCGGAAACCGGCAGAAATGGCCCGAGAGCTTTCCAAGCCCGGCGCGCGACAAACCGCCGGCACGGGTCGACGATGCCGATCTGCGTGTCTCCTACGTCGGCCATGCGACGCTGCTGATCCAAACCCACGGCGTCAATATTCTGATCGATCCAGTGTGGTCGCAGCGCGCCAGCCCCTTTGGCTTCGCCGGCCCGAAACGGGTCAACGCGCCCGGCATCGCGCTCGCCGATCTGCCGCCACTCGACGCGGTTCTGGTCTCCCACAACCATTACGACCATCTCGATCTCGCCACCCTGACGGCGCTGGCGGGCAATCCGCGCACGCGCTTTCTGACGCCGCTCGGCAATGACGTGATCATGCGCGGTCATGACAATTCAATTCGCGCCGAAGCCTTCGATTGGGATGCGCGTGTCGAGATCGGGCGCGGCGTCTTCGTGCATTTCGAGCCGGCCTATCACTGGTCGGCGCGCGGCCTGTTCGACCGACGCATGGCGTTGTGGAGCGCTTTCGTCATCGAGACGCCGTCCGGCAATATCTACCATATCGCCGACACGGCTCTGGGCGATGGCGCCATCTTCCGCCAGGCGCGGGAGAAACACGGCGGCTTCCGCCTCGCCATCCTGCCCATCGGCGCCTATGAGCCGCGCTGGTTCATGCGCGACCAGCATATCGATCCAGACGAGGCGGTGAGCATTTTGCAGATGTGCGGCGCGGAACGGGCGTTGGCGCACCATTGGGGCACGTTTCAACTGACCGATGAGGCGATCGACGAACCGCCGCGCCGCCTCACCGCCGCGCTGGAGCGCGAAGGCATCGCGGCATCGCTGTTTCAAACGAAACGGCCAGGCGAAGTGCTGCAATTGGCAGTGGTCTAGAGGATCGGCGGCCTACTTCACGAAGACATAGATATCGACCTGCAGGTCGGTGTCATCGGCGCCTTTGCCTTCGTTGAGATATTCCTCGATGAACAGATCGCGGGAATCCAGGCCCTTTTCGTCGAGCCAGGCGGTGATCGCCTCATAGGTCGATTCGATCTCTTCATAAGACGAGCGATGCTCGAACTTCACCGCCTTGCCTGACGGCGTCTGCATGATCTTGAAATCAGCGCCGAGCTGCGGATCGGTTGGCGCCGGATCGACGAGCAGCATCGCATCGAAGCGAAACCCGACATCGTCGGTCGAGCGGAACACGGTCAGCGGGTAGCCTGTCACCGTCAGGCCCGCCCGCTTTGCTTCAGCGCGCAATTTGGCGATCGTTGCCATGATCGTCTGATAGCCAGTGTCCCAATCCGCCTTGCCGGAGAAGGTCAGGGCCGGGCGCGCCGCCATTTCGATCGCTTTAACCGAGGAGGCATCGCCTGAAGGCTTGTCCGCGCCGGCGGCCAGGGGGGCAGCGGGTGCGGGCGTGGCCTGCGCTGCCGGGGGCGAGGCCGGGACAGTCGGCGACGCCGCAGGTGCGGCGGGCGACGCGGCCGGGGGCGCCAAGGTCGGGGGCGCTGGGGTCGGCGCCTGCGCCATGGCCGGCGCGACAATCAACAGCAGTGCTGCCACCGCCAAGCTCAAAGGCGAGCCGAAATGCGGCATGCGGAAAAGGGACCGGGTCTGAGGCACGTTCATGGTCGCTCCGAAGGGCGCGCGATTCGTTGATTGCAGTGTAACCTTACGGCGAATCCAAGACAGCTATGTCAATGCTGGCCGCTCGTCCCGCACATAATTTGGCCTCCGCCCCCGCGATCCTATATAGAGCGCGAGAAAATCCGTCCGGAACCCCGCAAATCTACCATGAATCCGCTCGCGCACCGCCCATTTCTGAAGATGAACGGCATCGGCAACGAGATCGTCGTTCTTGACCTGCGCGGCACCGGCCTTGCGGTGCGGCCGCAGGATGCGCGCGCCATCGCCCGGGGCGAGGGCCTGGCCTACGACCAGCTGATGGTACTGGGCGATCCGCGCGCCTCCGGCGCCGACGCTTTCATGACCATTTTCAACAATGACGGGTCGGAATCCGCCTCCTGCGGCAATGGCACCCGCTGCGTCGCCTGGGCGCTGACGCGCGGCAGCGACCGCGATCGGCTACGGCTCGAAACCAGCGCCGGCCAGCTGGATATTCGCCGCAACGCCGAGCGCAATTTCACCGTCGACATGGGCCCGCCCCGGCTCGGCTGGCGCGACATCCCGCTGCGCGACCCCGTCGAGGACACCCGGGTGGTGGCCGTCCCCGACGCTACCCCTGAAATCCAAGCGCTCGGCCCCTTCTCCGCCGCCAGCATGGGCAATCCGCACGCCATCTTCTGGGTGCGGGATGTCGCCGCGATCGACGTCGCCGGCCTCGGCCCGCAGCTTGAGCACCATCCGCTGTTCCCCGCCCGCGCCAATATCTCCTTTGCCGAAGTCGTCAGCCGCGATCACATCCGCCTGCGCGTCTGGGAGCGCGGCGCCGGCATCACCCAGGCCTGTGGGTCGGCCGCCTGCGCCACCCTCGTCTGCGCCGCCCGCAACGGCCTCACCGGCCGTAGCGCCACCGTGTCGCTCCCCGGCGGCGACCTCGTCATCACCTGGCGCGACGACGACCATGTGTTGATGACCGGCGATGTCGAGCTGGAATTCGAAGGCAACTTCGATCCTGCCCTGTTCGCGCAGGCCACCGTATGAACGCGCCGGTACGACACGACCATGAAGTCGATGTCGTCACCTTCGGCTGCCGCCTCAACACCATCGAATCCGAAGCGATCCGCCGCGCCGCCACATCAGCCGGCCATCGCGATGTCGTGGTGTTCAACACCTGCGCGGTGACGAACGAAGCTGTGCGCCAGGCACGTCAGGCGATCCGCCGCACGCGCCGCGAACGGCCAGACGCGCAGATTGTCGTCACCGGCTGTGCCGCGCAGATCGACAGCGCCACTTTCGCCGCCATGCCGGAAGTGACGCGCGTGATCGGCAACGGCGACAAAACCAAGCCAGCAACTTGGACCGAACTTCGAACAGCGCTCGATTTCGGCATTGCGGCAACGGCAAAGGCCCGCGTCAACGACATCATGGCGCTGCCGGAAACGGCGCATCACTTCGTCGCCAGTGGCGACGTCGATGCGATCGAGGGCCACACCCGCGCTTTTGTCGAAATCCAGAACGGCTGCGATCACCGCTGCACCTTCTGCATCATTCCCTATGGCCGCGGCCCGTCGCGCTCGGCGCCCATGGGCGATGTGGTGGAGCAAATCCGCCGCCTTGTCGGCAACGGCTATCGCGAAGCGGTGCTCACCGGCGTCGACATCACCTCCTATGGCGATGACCTGCCGGGCAAGCCGTCACTTGGCCGCCTGGTGCAACATATCCTGCGCCATGTGCAAGGTCTCGAACGTCTGCGCCTGTCGTCGATCGACTGTATCGAAGCCGATGCGGCGCTGCTCGATGTCATCGCCGGCGACAAAAGATTCATGCCGCATCTGCATCTGTCGCTGCAGGCCGGCGACGACATGATCCTCAAGCGCATGAAGCGGCGCCACCTGCGCGACGACGCCATCCGCTTCTGCGCCGACATCAAGGCGGCTCGGCCGGACATGATCTTCGGGTGCGACATCATCGCCGGTTTCCCGACCGAGACCGAGGCGATGTTCCAGCGCTCGCTCGATCTGGTCGACGATTGCAGCCTCACCCACCTGCATGTCTTTCCATTTTCACCGCGCCCCGGCACGCCGGCGGCGCGCATGCCCCCCGTCGACGGCAACATCATCCGCGAACGCGCCGCACGGCTGCGCGCCAAAGGCGAGGAACGCCTGCGCCTGCATCTCGACAGCCAGATCGGCCGCACACTGAACGTGCTGGGAGAACGCGGCGGCATCGGCCGCGCCGAGGATTTCACGCCGGTGCGCATCGGCGAGGCGGCTCACGGCCAGATTGTCGAGGCCACCATCACCGGCCACGACGGCGCGCTGCTGCTGGTTTAAGCAGCGTTTTCAGCCGTTTCGCTCCACCCGCAGGCGGCGAGTCGGACCCGCATATGGGCCGGCGGCGGCGCCGTCACCGTGATCGGATCCTTGTTCTTGTAGAGCGGCACGCTGACCTCGCGCGCCAGCAATTGCAGGCCAGGTCCCGTGCCCGGCGCGGCCGAGCCATAGACCGGGTCACCGACAATCGCCCAGCCCATGGAGGCGCAGTGCACCCGCAACTGGTGGGTGCGCCCGGTCAAAGGCTCAAGCTCGAGCCAGGTCAGCGCCTTGCCCTCTTCGTCAACGCCCCGCCCCAGCACCTGCCAGCGGGTCTGCGACGGCAGGCCCAGCGGGTCGACCTTCATCCACCAACCGCGCGTCGCGTCGAGCCGTCCGAGCGGCAAATCGATCAGCCCTTGCGCCTCTGTCGGACCGTCCTCGACAACCGCCCAATAGCGCTTGTCGATCTGCCCGTGTTTGAACAGTTTTCCTAGTTTTTCCAGAGCTTTATGGTGGCGCCCCAGGACCAGGCAGCCGGCCGTATCGCGGTCCAGCCGATGGGCGAGCGCTGGTGAGCGCGGCAGGCCGAAGCGCAGCGCGTCGAAATAGGCCTCCAGATTTTCGCCGCCTTTCGGGCCCTTATGCACGGCGATGCCGAACGGTTTGTCGATCACGAGCATCAGCCCGTCGCGATAGAGAAGGCGTTGATTAAGTTCTTCCGGCGTCATGGAGAACAGGCTATCGAGGCGCGGCGCGGGCCCGTCAAGCCCGCAAAGATCGCGATGACCTTGGATCGTACCGATCAAAAGTCATAAACGTGATCAATCTTATATTTGGAGCGGCCTGCGAATATCGTAGTCCGTTCGCAATAGAAGGCGATGATGTCGGACGAAGAACAGAAGAAACCGGGCTTTTTCGGCCGCCTGTTCGGGCGCGAGGCCGCGCCAGCCAACACCGCTGTCGACGAACGCGCCGCTGAAACCCCGGTTGCCGAAAAGAACGAGGAAAAAAAGCCCGAGGAAAAATCCGAGAAGAAATCGTGGTGGCAACGGCTCAAACAGGGCCTGTCGCGCTCTTCCTCGGCGCTCGGCCAGAGCATCGGCGACATTTTCACCAAGCGGAAGCTCGGCAGCGACACGCTGGAGGAGCTGGAAGACGCGCTGATCCAGGCCGATCTCGGCGTCACCATGGCCGGCCGCATCGCCGAAGCTGTCGGCAAAGGCCGCTACGATAAGGAAATTTCGCCGGAGGAAGTGCGCACCATCATGGCGAGCGAGATCGAAAGCGTGCTGGCGCCGGTCGCCAAGCCGCTTGAGATCGATACGACGCATAAGCCCTTCGTCATCCTCGTCGTCGGCGTCAACGGTTCCGGCAAGACGACGACGATCGGTAAGCTCTCCGGCAAGCTCGCCGCCGAAGGCCACAAGGTGATGCTCGCCGCCGGCGACACCTTCCGCGCCGCCGCCATCGAACAGCTCAAGATCTGGGGCTCACGCATCGGCGCCAGCGTCGTCGCCCGCGCGCAGGGATCGGATGCCGCGAGCCTCGCCTACGAGGCCATCGAACAGGCGCGCGCCGAAAATGCCGACGTGCTGATCATGGATACGGCGGGCCGATTGCAGAACCGCGCCGAACTGATGGCCGAGCTGGAAAAGATCGTCCGCGTGATGAAGAAGGTCGATGCGCAAGCACCCCACGCGGTGCTGCTGGTGCTCGACGCCACCGTCGGCCAAAACGCCATGTCGCAGGTGGAGATCTTCGGCCAGAAGGCCGGCGTCACCGGTCTGGTGATGACCAAGCTCGACGGCACGGCACGCGGTGGCATTCTCGTCGCCATCGCCGAAAAATTCCGCCTGCCGGTGCATTTCATCGGCGTCGGCGAACAGATGGATGATCTCGAACCTTTCACCGCCAATGATTTCGCCCGCGCCATCGCCGGGCTCGACGAATGATGCAACAGGACTTTTGATGAGCACCGAACCCACCATCGCCGCGCGCACCGCCGCACCGAAACAGAACCCGATGCTGAAACTGGCCCTCGAAATGGGGCCACTGGTTCTGTTCTTCCTGGCCAATTCGCGCCCGGCGCTGTTCCGCCCGTTGCTTGAACCGATCATGCCCGCGTCACTGCTCGAAGGCGAGAAGGCCGGCATTTTCGCCGCCACGCTTGTTCTCATGATCAGCGTCGTCGTCTCGCTGCTCATCTCCTGGCGGCTGACCAAACGCCTGCCGGTGATGCCCGTCGTCACCTGCATCGCCGTCGTCTTCTTTGGCGTGCTGACCTTCCTGTTTCACGATGATCTGTTCATCAAACTGAAGCCGACGATCGTCAACGCCATCTTCGGCGCGGTGCTGCTCGGCTCGCTGGCCTTCGGCAAACTGCTGCTGCCGGTCGTTCTCGATTCCGTGATGCATCTGACGGAGGAAGGCTGGCGCAAGCTCACCGTCCGCTGGGGCCTGTTCTTCTTTGTGCTGGCCGCGCTGAACGAAATCGTCTGGCGCACGCAGACGACGGACTTTTGGGTGAGCTTCAAAGTGTTCGGCATTATGCCGCTGACCATCATCTTCGCCCTGTCTCAGGTGCCGTTGATCCTCAAGTACGAGGTCAAGAACCCGGACGCGGAGTAAAGACCGAAGCCTTTGTGTCATCCCGGACACGCGGAGCGTGATCCGGGATCCAGGGGCATTTGACGAGTGCTGCTTGTCCTGATGCTTCAGAAAGAGCTGTGCCGCAGCAAGATTTGAGCCCCTGCCACGCGCTCTGGATCCCGGATCGCCTGCGGCGTCCGGGATGACACGAAGATCGCGGCAAATCCTGAGAAGCTAGCGCAGCGCCTTCTCGATTTCCGGCAGCAGCACGGTGCGCAGGCTCGTCTCACTCAGCGGCCCTACCACTTTGAAGGCGATCGTGCCGTCGCCCTTGACGACGAAAGTCTCCGGCACCCCATAGACACCCCAATCGATCGCCGCCCGGCCCGGCTTGTCGCTGCCGATCAGCGCATAGGGATTGCCCAGCTCGTTCAGGAAGCGCGCCGCATTGACCGGCTCGTCCTTGTAGTTGAGGCCGATCAGGCGCACGCCTTTGGCGCTCAACGCTGCATCGGCGGCGAGCTGGCTCAGCAGCGGATGCTCGTCGCGACACGGCACGCACCAGCTGGCGAAAATATTGACGATTGAAACATGTCCTTGGCGCAGATCCGCATCGCTGAAGCCGGGGCGGTTCGTGCCTTCGACCGGCGGCAGGGAGAAGGCCGGCACCTGCTTGCCGATCAAGGCCGACGGCACACGCGAGGCATCGCCGGCACCGAGGCGGAAGAAGAACAGCAACGCCAGCGCCAGAAAGGCGGCAAGCGGGATCAGCGTCAAAAGCCGGCGTGAAGACTGACCGGTTTCGGATTTGGCCTGATCGGTCATGCGCCACCGTCCGTATCGCCGCGCGTCGGAAAGCGCTGCAAGGCGCGCTTCAACCGCGCATAGTCAAACGTCGTCCAACCGATGACGCCAAGAATGACGACGACGGTGATGCCATAGGCAGCGACGATATAGCCCGCGTGCTCGCCCATCAGACCGCCTCCCCCGCCGCCAGCGGCGCGCGCTCGCCACGCTGCGCCGCGACAATGGTCAGCCGCCGCAGTCGGCGCCGCAGCACCTCATTGCGTGTCGCCATCAGATGCAGGGTGAGGAACAGCAAGGTTCCCCCCAACGCCATCAGCAGCAGCGGCCACAGCATGGAAGGATGAATGGTGGGGCCGCCGAGGCGAAACACCGACGCCGGCTGATGCAGCGTGTTCCACCAATCGACCGAGAATTTGATGATCGGCAGATTGACGCAGCCGACCAGGGTCAGGATCGCCGCGGCGCGGCCGGCCAGCGCCGGTTCCTCGATGGTGCGCCATAAGGCGATGAGGCCAAGATAGATGATGAACAGCACCAGCACCGAGGTCAGCCTGGCATCCCAGACCCACCACGTCCCCCACATCGGCTTGCCCCACAGCGAGCCGGTAACGAGGCAGACGAAGGTGAAAGCCGCGCCCAAGGGTGCTGCCGCCTGCTGCGCCGCGTCGGCCAGCGGATGACGCCAGACCAGGGTGCCGAGCGCCGACAGCGCCATCAGCCCATAGCAGAACATCGACAGCCAGGCGGCCGGCACATGAATGAACATGATCCGCACCGTTTCGCCCTGCTGATAGTCCGCCGGCGCGACGAAGAAAGCCAGATAGAGCCCAACCGCCAGCACTGCGGCGGCGGCCGCACCGAGCCAGGGGATCAAGCGGTCGGCAAGCCAGAGGAAATTGGCTGGATTGGCATATTTCAGCATCGCGAAACGTCTATTGCTCTTGAGGCCCCATGGCAACGCGCCGGCCGGTCACAGGGCGATCAAATTACACCGCAAACTACACCGATTGGATCATTTGTTTGCCGACCCTAAGGTTTCTTGATATCGCTGCCTATTATCGGATGGGCAACACCCGTAGAGGCCGCCACATCACCGATATTTGGGAGGGACAAATGACGATTTCGAGGGTTTCGCGCCAAACAGGTTGGAAACTGGCGCTCGCTGCGGCTTCCCTTTTCATCGCCGGCCAAGCCCTGGCCCAGGACAAACTGCTCTTGGCGGTCGGACAGCGCGGCAATTGGGACACCTCGGTCTCCGAAATCGGCCAGCGCGCCGGCATCTTCAAAAAGCACAATCTCGTCTTGGAACTGCTCTACACCCAGGGTGGCGGCGAGACCCAGCAGGCGGTCATCGGCGGCTCGGCCGACATCGGCATCGGCGCCGGCATCATGGGCACGCTCAGCGCCTTTTCCAAGAACGCGCCGGTGCGCATCATCGGCGCCGAGACCACGGGCGCCGGCGACCTGTTCTGGTATGTGAAAGCGGATTCGCCGATCAAGTCGCTCAAGGATGCCGCCGGCAAAACCATCTCCTATTCCACCAACGGCTCTTCGACCCATGGCGTGGTGACGGCTTTCATCAAGGACCTCGGCATCAAGGCGACACCGACGGGCACCGGCGGACCTTCCGCAACTTTGACGCAGGTCATGTCCGGCCAGATCGACATCGGCTGGTCGGCGCCGCCTTTCGGCCTTGACCTGCTCGACCAGAACAAGATCCGCATCATCGCCACAGGCAATGACACCGCCTTCAAAGGTCAGACCGTGCGGCTCGTCATCACCAATGCGACGGCGCTGCAAGGCAAGAAAGCGGCGATCGAGCGCTACATGAAGGCTTACCGCGAAACCATCGACATGATGTACAAGGATCCAGCGGCGCTGAAGATTTATGCCGATTTCGTCGGCATACCCGAACAGGTGGCCAAGCGCACGCGCGACCAGTTCTTTCCGCCCGCGTCGATCGATCCGGACAAAGTTGTCGGCCTCAACGAGATCATGCCCGACGCGGTCAACTTCAAATATATCACCGCGCCGCTGACCGAGGCGCAGCTTAAGGAACTGATCCAGATTCCGCCGCGCTAAACAAAGAAACATCAAACCGATCGTCTATCATGATCGATTTGATCTGAATTCATCATCATCTCGACGCGGCAACAACGATTGCTGCCCTTGATCTTTCTTGCTATGGCGCGGGTCATTACTGATGGCCCGCGCCATAATATTTTCGGAGGGAACCCTAATGACGGCCTCGAAGCTGATCCGTGCCGGACTGATACTTGCCATGGCCTTGGCGGCTGTGCCCGCCATCGCGCAAGACAAGCTGAAACTGGCGGTGGGCCAGCGCGGCAATTGGGATTCCGCCGTGGCTGAAATCGGCCAGCGCGCCGGCATCTTCAAGAAACACGGCCTTGAACTTGAAATCCTCTGGACTCAGGGCAGCGGCGAAACCATTCAAGCGGTGCTGTCGAATTCCGTCGACGTTGGCGTTGCCGCTGGCATCATGGGCACGCTCGGCGCTTTCTCGAAAGGCGCGCCCATCCGCGTCATCGGCGCGCAATCGACCGGCGCTGGCGATCTGTTCTGGTATGTGCGCGAGGATTCACCGGTCAAAACCATGAAGGACATGGATGGCCGCACCATCGCCTATTCGACCAACGGCTCCTCGACCCACGGCATCGTCACCGCCTTCCTCAACGAGATGAAGCTGAAGGCACGGCCCGTCGCGACGGGCAGCCCGTCGACCACGCTGACGCAGGTGATGTCCGGTCAGGTCGACATGGGCTGGTCGGCGCCGCCCTCTGGCCTCGACTTCATCGACCAGAAGAGAATCCGCGTCATCGCCACCGGCAACGACACCGCGTTCAAAGGCCAGACCGTGCGCCTGCTCGACGTGCATGCGCAGACCCTGCAGAGCAAGAAACCGCAGCTCGAACGTTTCATGAAAGCCTATCGCGAGACCATCGACCGCATGTACGACGATCCGGCCATGCTGAAAACCTATGCTGAATTCGTCGGCGTGTCGGAAGCGGTCGCCACGCGCACCCGCGACGAGTTCTTCGCCAAATCGGCGATCGATCCGGACAAGATTGTCGGCCTCAACGAGATCATGCCCGACGCGGTGACCTACAAATACATCGCCGCTCCGCTGACCGAAGCCCAGACAAAAGAACTATTCCAGATTTTGCCGCGCTGATTGAAGCGATAACGAAAAAGAAAAGGAGAACACCGTGGCACAGATCGTATTGGGCATCGGCACGTCCCATTCGCCGATGCTGGCAACCCCGGCCGAAGATTATCCGAAACACGCCGAGATCGACCAAAGCGGCCGCAAGCTGCTTGATCGCGACGGCAATCCGCGCAGCTTCGGCGAGCTCGTCGAACTGGCCGGCCCGACGCTTGCCGCGCAGATCACCCCGCAGGTGATGGAAGAGCGCGCCGCGCGCTGCACCGCCAATATCGAGAAGCTGGCTGGTATCATCCAGCACCGTGAACTTGATGCGCTGATCATCGTCGGCGACGATCAGAACGAACAGTTCTTCGACGACAACATGCCGTCGATCCTGATCTATTCCGGCGAGACCATCCTCAACAATCCGCTGCATATGGATGAGGATGCGCCGCAATGGTGGCGCACGGCCCGCCAGCAATATCACGTCACCAATGGCTCGATCGAATATCCGGTCGATGCCGCGCTGGCCCGCCATCTGACCAATGCGTTGATGGATGCGGATTTCGACATCAGCCATGCCAAGCGCCTCGGCAAGGAACATGGCGAAGGTCATGCCTTCGGCTTCGTGCACCAGCGGCTGATGCCGCAGGAAATCGTGCCGATCGTGCCGATCGCGCTCAACACCTACTTTCCGCCGAACCAGCCACGCCCACGGCGCTGCTATGATCTGGGCCGCGCCATCGCCGCCGCAGTGAAAGCCTGGCCGGAAGAGCGCCGCGTCGGCATTCTCGCCTCCGGCGGCCTCAGCCATTTTACCGTCAATGAGGAGCTCGATCTCGCTCTGCTCGAAGCCTTCCGCAACAAGAACGCGGATTGGCTGCGCGCCATCCCGATGAACAAGCTCAATTCCGGCACGTCGGAAGTGCGCAACTGGCTGGCGGTGGCGGGCGCCTGCGAACATCTCGACACCCAGTGGCAGGACTATGTGCCCTGCTACCGCTCGCTCGCCGGCACCGGCTGCGGCATGGGTTTCGCGGTCTGGGGCTGAGAGGTTACCGAAGCCCTCGGTGTCATCCCGGACACTTGCGCAGCAAGTGATCCGGGACCCAGGGGCGTGTGGATGAATCTCGGATTGCAACCGAGAACGCCTTCAACGAACAGCATTTCGTCTGTTGCCCCTGGGTCCCGGATCGCGCTTTTAGCGCGTCCGGGATGACACGTAGATTGAGCAGAACCTACCGCCCCATCGCCGCATCGGCCTTGCTCAGCACATCCGGCGGAAAGCTGGCGAACTTCGCCAGGATCGCCTGGATTTCGTCGCCGGTCGCCGGATCGACATCGAGCCCGGCCTTTTCCGCTTCCGCCAGGAACCCCTTGTCCTTCATCGTCGCCATAAAGGCGGAGCGCAGGACTGCCAGCCGGTCGGCTGGCACGTTCGGCGGCGCGGCGAAGGGGCGCGACAGCAGCAATTGGCCGAAATGCACGTCGAGGATCTGCTTCTGCTCCTCGGTCTTGGCATAGTCGAAGACGCTCGGCACTTTGCCGTAGCGGTCGGTCGTCTTCGAGCCCATCTGCAACACCAGCTTCAACTGGCCGTTGGCGACTTCCCGGCTCCACTGCGTGGCAATCGAGGAGACGTAGAGCCCGCAGGAGCCATGCACTTCGCCGCGCTGCATGGCGAGATTGATCTCGCGCGTGCCCGGATAGCCAGGCACGATCTTCAATTTGGCGCCGAGCACATTCTTCAGCACCATCGGATGCTGATAGGTAATGGCCGATGTGGCGCCACCACCGAAGATCACTTCCTGCTTCATCGCATCATCCCAGGAAGTCGCGACACCCGGCCCCTGCCAGATGCCGCAATAGGACACTTCTTGCGCCATCGAGCCGAGCCAAGAGAATTTCGCCGGGTCGAACCGCGCCGTCTTATTGCCGAGGATCGGCTCCATCGCCGTCGAGGGCGCGAACATGGTGAACACAGAACCATCGGACGGCGCGACATTGTAAGTGTAATTGGCGGCCACCAGGGAGCCCGCGCCCGGCATATTGGAGGGCACCAGAGTGGGCTCGCCGGGAATATATTGACCCATATAGCGCGCCAGCAGACGCGCATTGGCGTCGTAACCGCCGCCCGGCGGAAAGCCGATCAGGATGGACACCGTCTTACCCTTGTAGAAATCAGCGCCCGTCTGCCCGTGCGCCGTCGGCGCGAACGCCACAACGGCAGCCGCCAACAGCGCCGCCTGCACCTTATCCTTGGTCATTATTCCCTCCGTTTTTTCGTTTCTTAGTAGAGTTCGCCCAGCATATCGCCACAACCGGCCTCGCGCGCCCAATATTCCCAGCCGCGCAGCAACGCTGGAGAGTTCGGATCAAGCGCCAGCCGCGCCTCGATCTCACCCTGCGACAAAGCCCTAATCTCACTCTCGTCATCGCTCAAGCACATGCGCATCGCCGCCATCTGCACGCGCGCGTTCTTGGGGATATAGACGGCGAGGCGCACCAGGTCTTGGATCGATACGCCAGTGCAGACAAAGCCGTGGCCACGCATCAAAGCCATACGGTTGCAGTCGAGGCAGCCGGCGAGATCGCGACCCTGCTCCATATTGGTCACCAGCAACGTGGTGCGATCGCCAAACTTCTCGGCGATATCCCACACCGGTACATGCGCGCCCATATTGCCGACCGCATGCAGCACCGGTCGCAGCTTGCGCCGCGAAATGGTGAAGGGCAGCACATCCTCCGCATGGGAATGGATGACCGCCATCACATCGGGACGTTTCTCGTAGACGCCGCCGTGGATGAAGCGCTCCAGATAGAGCGGCCGCTTTTCGTCCGGCGACACCGGCGTGCCGTCGAGATGGAATTCGATGATATCGGCTTCCGTCACGATGCCGGGGCTGAGCGAGCGCGACAGCAGATAGCGCGACGGATCGTGCGGATGGCGCATGCTGACATGGCCATAGGCATCGAGCACATGCTCATAAGCCAGAATGCGGTTGGCGATGACGACATCGCGGATGGCGGTTTTGATCGCATCCAATTTAATTGCGTCCATGGCTCAGGCTCCCACATCCACGAACAATTCTTCCATCGTCGGCTTGCGCGCGATCATGGCGTCGCGATGCATATATTCGATCGCCTTGGTCAGGGTCGGCAGATTGGCCTTCAGCCCATAAGGCCAGGGATCGTCGCCAAAGGTCTGTTTGATCGTGTCGATCTCGGCATAAAGCCACGGCAGCATGACGCGCTGCGCACCGGAATATTGCAATTTCTCCCACATGCTGCGCTTCGACGCCTCGAACGCCTCGTACAGCGGCCGCGCGATCCAGGGGTTCTTCTCGAACACGCTTTTGCGGATGACCACGAGATGCATGATCGGATGAATTTTCGTGCGCTTGTAATAGTCGATCTCGACATCGCGGAAGTTCGGAAACAGCCGCACCACATCCGGATCGACGCCCAGCGTATCGGGGATGAGCGCGCCCAAAGTGGCATCGATCTCGCCACGGCTGAGCAATTGGCTCAAGGACGCGGTGGCGTTCACTTCCAGTTTGAGCGGACGCAGCAGCGGCGGCGCGTGCGGATTTCCATGGGTGCCGGCCGTATGCATATTGCCCTGCACCCAGGTGACGTCGGAGAGATCGACGCCATATTCATCTTCCAGCATGCCCCGGCACCACAGCGCTGCGCTCATCGTATAGAGCGGCACGCCGATACGCTTGCCGGCCAGATCCTTCGGCGTCTTGATGCCGGATTTGCGATTGTAACAGATGAAGCCGTGGCGATAGACCTTGGAAGGAAACACCGGCAGCGCCACGAACGGGCTGGTGCCCGCCACCGTATTGGCGATGTATTCCGACGACGACATCTCCGCCATGTCGAAATCGTCGCTCGACATCAGCAGGTCGAACAGTTCGCGCGGGTCGTCCATCACCCGATAGTCGAGATCGATCCCCTCCGGCTTCACTTCGCCGCTCGCCAGCGCCTCCATCCGATCATAGGGGCCGCAGGCAAAAGTTAGTTTCAGCTTGGTCATTGTTCCTCCGGACTGATTTGCCGGGGACAATGGCGCAGGACACAGGCCGGCGCAATCAATGCGCAGAACAATGTTGATCTACGCGATTGATGCTTGTCGCAGAGATTCAGCGCGCCAAATTCAGCGGGCCATGGCGCGCAACGCCGCCGCTGCTGCGAAAGGCGCCAGAACAATCGCGGCCAGCGACAACGCCACCAGAATCAGGAACGGCGACAAGAACGGCACGGTGCCGCTCGTTGCCTGCGCCGCCGACACACCGAAGATAAGCACCGGGATGGTCAAGGGCAGAACGATCACCGCCATCAACAAACCGCCGCGCCGCAAGCTCGCCGTCAACGCCGCGCCGATGGCGCCAACAAAGGTAAGAGCCGGCGTGCCAGCAGCCAGCGTAGCTGTCAGCGCCGCCAGCGCCGGCCCGTCAACCGCCAGCATCACGCCAAACAGCGGCGCCGCAATGACAAGTGGCAGGCAGGTCGCCACCCAATGCGCCGCGCATTTGACCGCAACGATCAGCTCCAGCGGCAGATCAGCCATGCGCAGAAGATCGAGCGACCCATCCTCGGCATCGGATTGGAACAGCCGGTCGAGGCCGAGCAGGGTCGCAAGCAGCGCCGCGATCCAGAGAATCGCCGGCCCTATGCGCGCCAGAAGATTGAGGTCGGGGCCGATGGCGAACGGCACGATGGTCACGAGGATCAGGAAAAACACGACGCCGATCGTCGCCCCACCACCGATCCGATGGGCAATGCGCAGCTCGCGCATGAACAAGGCGCCGCAGGCGGCCATCATGGACCAGCATCCTCTCCCAACCGCAGTTCGTGCACCGCGATGCCGAGCTGGTCATGGGTGGCGGCGACGATCAGACCGCCGCCGTTGAGATGCGCCGCCATGACTTCGGTGAGTTTTTTCACCGAAGCCGCATCGAGCGCCGCCGTCGGTTCATCGAGCAGCCAGATCGGCCGCGACACCACCAGAAGCCGCGCCAGCGCGGCCCGGCGACGCTGCCCGGCGGAGAGATATCCGGCCGGTGTATCAACCACATGGGCGAGATCGAACCGCTCCAGCGCGGCGACCGGCGTGAGGTCTTCGCCCTGGCTTGCCGCCTCACCAGCCCCCGCATTTCCAGCTTCTTGACGCAGCATGGTGGCCCAAAAGCGCAGGTTCTCGCCGACGGTCAGCGCCGGCTTCATCGCCTCCTGGTGTCCCAGATAGTGGGACAGCGCGGCGATCGGCGCATCGCCGGAGCCTGGTATTTCTGCGCCCAACACTTCGACCGAGCCCTGCTCGAACGGCAGCAGGCCGGCGATACACCGCAGCAATGTCGATTTGCCCGAGCCATTGGCGCCGACGACCGCCAGCGCGGTGCCGGCCTCGACCGTGAACGTCAATTGAGCGGCCAGATGCTGCTCGCCCCGCACCAGATCGAGACCAGCGACGCGCAGCGAAACGGGGGAGGGCGAAAAATCAGGCAAAACAGTCTAAGCCCGTCATGAGATCGGTCTTGTGATATGAGACAAAAAATCAACCAATCAGCGTGTAGCGCGCGCCGCAGGAATTATCTATAAGCCCCGTCAATCCCCCCACCTCCAACCGGGATCATACAATGACCTCCCTCGACAGCTTCAAATGCCGGAAAAAGCTCACAGTTGGCACCAAGACTTATCATTATTATTCATTGAAGGATGCCGAGAAGAACGGGCTGAAGGGCGTTTCGAAACTGCCGTTCTCCATGAAGGTCGTGCTTGAGAACCTGCTGCGGTTCGAAGACGGACGCACCGTCACCAAGGCCGACATCGTCGCCTGCGCCGCCTGGGCCTCGAACAAAGGCAAAAAAGAACACGAAATCAATTTCCGCCCGTCGCGCGTCCTGATGCAGGACTTCACCGGCGTGCCCGGCGTGGTCGATCTGGCCGCCATGCGCGACGCCATGACCAAGCTCGGTGGCGACCCCGAGAAGATCAACCCGCTGATCCCCGTCGATCTGGTCATCGACCATTCGGTCATCGTCGACGAATTCGGCTCGGCCCGCGCGTTCAAGAAGAACGTCGAGCTCGAATATGAGCGCAACATCGAGCGCTACAACTTCCTCAAGTGGGGCCAGGGCGCGTTCGACAACTTCCGCGTCGTGCCGCCGGGCACCGGCATCTGCCACCAGGTCAACCTGGAATATCTGTCGCAGACCGTCTGGACGAAGAAGGAAAAGTACAAGCCGGCACGCGGCCCAGCCGTGAACGTCGAACTGGCTTATCCGGATTCGCTCGTCGGCACCGATTCGCACACCACCATGGTCAACGGCCTGTCGGTGCTCGGTTGGGGCGTCGGCGGCATCGAGGCCGAAGCCGCCATGCTCGGCCAGCCGCTCTCCATGCTGCTGCCTGAGGTCATCGGCTTCCGCGTCGACGGCAAGCTGAAGGAAGGCGTCACCGCCACCGATCTGGTGCTCACCGTCACGCAGATGCTGCGTAAGAAGGGCGTCGTCGGCAAGTTCGTCGAATTCTACGGCCCTGGCCTCGACTCGCTGACCTTGGCCGACCGCGCCACCATCGGCAATATGGCTCCGGAATACGGCGCGACCTGCGGCTTCTTCCCGATCGACGCCGAGACCATCGACTATCTGAAGGTATCGAGCCGCGCTTCGGCCCGCATCGCGCTGGTCGAGAAATATGCCAAGTCGCAGGGCATGTTCCGCGTCAAGGCGACGCCGGATCCGGTGTTCACCGACACGTTGGAACTCGATCTCGGCTCCGTCACCCCGTCCATGGCCGGCCCGAAGCGCCCCGAAGGCCGCGTGCCGCTGGAAGGCGTCAGCACCGGCTTCACCTCGGCGATGACCACCGACTACCGCAAGGTCGACGACATGGCCTCGCGCTACAAGGTCGACGGCAAGAACTACGACATCGGCCACGGCGACGTCGTGATCGCGGCGATCACCTCCTGCACCAACACGTCGAACCCGAACGTGCTGATCGGCGCGGGCCTTCTCGCCCGCAACGCGGCCGCCAAGGGCCTCACCGTCAAGCCGTGGGTGAAGACCTCGCTGGCGCCGGGTTCCCAGGTCGTCGGCGAATATCTCGCCAAGTCCGGCCTGCAGAAGGATCTCGATAAGCTCGGCTTCAACCTGATCGGTTACGGCTGCACCACCTGCATCGGCAACTCCGGCCCGCTGGCGCCGGAAATCTCCGAGAGCATCAACAAGAACGGCATCGTCGCCGCCGCCGTTCTCTCCGGCAACCGCAACTTCGAAGGTCGCGTCAGCCCCGACGTGCAGGCGAACTATCTCGCCTCGCCGCCGCTGGTCGTCGCCCATGCGATCGCTGGTACCGTGACCAAGGACCTGACCAAGGAGCCGCTCGGCCACACCAAGAAGGGCGAGCCGGTCTACCTGCGCGACATCTGGCCGACGAACAAGGAAATCGACACCTTCATCCGCAAGTTCGTCACCAAGAAGACCTTCAAGGAACGCTACGCCGACGTGTTCAAGGGCGACACCAACTGGCGCAAGGTGAAGGCGCCGGTGGGCCAGACCTATAAGTGGAACATGTCGTCCACCTATGTGCAGAACCCGCCTTACTTCGAAGGCATGACGATGACTCCGGCGCCGATCGCCGACGTCGTCGACGCCCGCATCCTGGCGCTGTTTGGCGACAAGATCACCACCGACCACATTTCTCCGGCCGGTTCGATCAAGCTCACCTCGCCGGCCGGCAAATGGCTGGCCGAGCGTCAGGTGCGCGAGAAGGACTTCAACCAGTACGGCACCCGCCGCGGCAACCATGAAGTGATGATGCGCGGCACCTTCGCCAACATCCGCATCAAGAACTTCATGAACAAGGGCAGCGACGGCAACGTGCTGGAAGGTGGCAACACCGTCCACTATCCGTCGGGCGAAAAGCTGTCGATCTACGACGCGGCGATGAAATACGCCGCCGAGCAGGTGCCGCTGGTCATCATGGCCGGTGAGGAATACGGCAACGGCTCGTCGCGCGACTGGGCGGCCAAGGGCACGCGCCTTCTCGGCGTGCGCGCGGTCATCGCCCAGAGCTACGAGCGCATCCATCGCTCCAACCTGGTCGGCATGGGCGTCCTGCCGCTCACCTTCGAAGCCGGCACCTCCTGGCAGACGCTGGGCCTGAAGGGCGACGAACTGGTGACCGTGCATGGTCTCGGCGAAAAGCTGAAGCCGCGCCAGCAGATGGAAGCCTCGATCAAGTTCGCCGACGGTTCGGAAAAGAAGATCCCGGTCGACTGCCGCATCCTCACCCTCGACGAGCTCGAATACTTCCGCCACGGCGGCATCATGCAGTACGTGATCCGCCAGCTGGCCGCCTGATCTCAGGCATAGGCCAAGGCAGGCCCTTGAAAAGCCGCCCAGGGGCTCGGTTCTAAGAACCGAGCCCTTTTCTATTTCGACGCATTTTCTTCACGCGAACCGGCCTCCACTTCGCTCAAAAAAGCTTTAAGTGGCGGCTTTTTGCATATCAGCCCCGCCCGTGAAGCGGGTCGCTTGCCATTCCAGCGGCAGGCCGGTAGCAAAGCCGCGCAATTCAACCGTTCAGACCGAGGACCCCTCATGGCCACCTACAATCTGTTTCTCCTGCCCGGCGACGGCATCGGCCCGGAAGTGATGGCGGAAGTGGAGAAAGTGGCCCGCTTCCTCGACGAAAGCGGCGTCGCCAGCTTCAATATGGAACGCGGCCTGGTCGGCGGCTCGGCCTATGACGCCCACGGCCAGTCGATCAGCGAAGAGCATATGGCCATGGCCCATGCGGCCGACGCCGTGATCTTCGGCGCGGTCGGCGGCCCGAAGTGGGACGCGGTGCCCTATGACGTGCGTCCGGAAGCGGGCCTCCTCCGCCTGCGCAAGGACCTCGGCCTTTATGCCAACCTGCGCCCGGCGGTCTGCTATCCGGCGCTCGCCGATGCCTCCTCACTGAAGCGCGAGATCGTCGAGGACCTCGACATCATGATCGTGCGCGAATTGACCGGCGGCGTCTATTTCGGCGAACCCAAGCAGATCATCGACCTCGGCAACGGCCAGAAGCGCGGCATCGACACACAGGTCTATGACACCTACGAAATCGAGCGCATCTCCCGCGTCGCCTTCGAACTGGCGCGCAAGCGCCGCAACAAGGTGACCTCGACCGAGAAGCGCAATGTGATGAAGTCCGGCGTGTTGTGGAACGAAGTCGTCACCGCCCTGCACAAGCGCGATTACGCCGACGTCACCCTCGAACACCAGCTCGCTGATTCCCTCGGCATGCAGCTGGTGCGCTGGCCCAAGCAGTTCGACGTCATCGTCTCCGACAATCTGTTCGGCGACATGCTGTCCGACATCGCCGCCATGCTGACCGGCTCGCTCGGCATGCTGCCGTCGGCTTCGCTGGGCGACATCGATCCGAAAACGAAGAAGCGCAAGGCGCTCTATGAGCCGGTGCACGGCTCGGCGCCCGACATCGCCGGCAAGGGCCTCGCCAATCCGATCGCCATGATTGCGTCGCTGGCCATGTGCCTGCGCTATTCCTTCGGCCTCGGCGACGCGGCCGACAAGATCGAGAAGGCCATCGCCGACGTGCTCGAAGCCGGCCTGCGCACCGCCGACATCAAGGGCAATGCGCCGTCCCATGTCTCGACCACAGAAATGGGCGACGCCATCGTCGCGCAGCTGAAGAAGTCGGCGTAAGCTTCTCCATCAAGACCACCGCAATGCCCGGCTCCGCCGGGCATTGTTGTTTGGGGTCAGACCGACACGGCCATCACCACACCGAAGCCTGGGTGTCATACCGGACACGCGAAGCGTGATCCGGTATCCAGGGGCAACCGCCTCAATATTGGCGGCGGCTTTGATCCGATGCGTGCGTTTCGTTCGCCTCGACCTCACGCCCCTGGTTTTCGGATCGCGCTTGCAGCGCGTCCGGGATGAAACCAAGGTCGCGGATAGAGCTCACCCAAACAAATGCTTCGACGCCAGCTTCGCGCCTTCAACCAGGCTCTGCAGCTTCGCGGTGACGATGCTCGGGATCACCTCCGGCACAGCGCGCGGCGACGAAGCGAAGCCGCAATCGGTCGAAGCGATGACATGCTCCTTGCCCACGATATCGGCGAACCGGACGATACGCTGCGCCACCAGCTCGGGATGTTCGACCAGCACGCTGGCATGGGTGACGAAGCCGGGCAGCAACGCCTTGCCTTCCGGCAACTTCACGCCTTTCCAGATCCCCGCTTCATGTTCATGGCGCGGATTGCCGTATTCGAATGAATAATGATCGGCGTTGATCGACAGAATGATGTCGGTGAGATGCTTCATCTCGAGATCATGGGTGCGCGGGCCGATATTGATGCCGTAGCAGGTGTGATGGCGGATGCGGTCGGAAGGAATATTGCGCACCGATTCATTCATCGCCTCGACCCGGCGACGCGCCCACGCCTGCGCCTCCTTAACCGTCATCTGAGGATTGAGCATGTAATGCATGGCAAGGCGCGGATCGTCGAGCTGCACCGAGAAACCGGCGGCGACAATGGCCTCATATTCAACGCGCATCGCTTCGATGATCGCTGCGAGATAGGCCTCTTCGTTATTATAGTGACGATCGACCACCGCGCCTTCGACGGTTGCGACCGAGGCGGCGGGAATGAAAACATCGACCGGATTACGGCCGGCGACCGCCGCCCGCAGATTGTCGAGATCGATCTTCAACAGATCGGTGCCCGCATAGGTCATCGGCCCGACGCACTCAAAACCCGCCGGCTGCGTGCCGGAATGGCCGGCGGTGTAGAAATCGGGAAAGGCGTCGATTTCCTTCGTATGGCTGCGCCCTTGCGGCGAGCCGGTGCGGCGCTGGATGCCACCAAGTCTTTGATGCACATAGGCGTAGAAACTCGGCTTCGACTGCTCGCCGTCGCTGATGATGTCGATCCCGGTCTCGAGTTGAGAGGCGACGCAATCGGCCACCGCATGGCTGACCGCGGCGGCATATTTTCCCGCATCAACCGTGCGCCCATCCATTTGCGCCGCCATGAATTCGCTGAGGGCTTCGGGGCGCGGGAGGCTGCCCACATGGGTCGTGAGAATGCGGCGTTTACGTTCTGTAGCAATCGACATGAGCGTTTCCTGTTCTTCTTGATGAAGATTCGCACACACGATGTCGCCAAATGCGCCGCCGCGCAAGATGCGTTAGCTTCGCAGCGCAACTGACAAAAAAGCCCCCGCCGCGGACGGCAGGGGCTCGATCGTTCAAACTGCAGACGTCAGGCGGTCAATATCTCAGGCAGCCTTGGCACGCGGCTGGATCAGCTTCTGCCCGATCAGCGCTTCGGCGATCTGCACCGCATTGAGCGCCGCGCCCTTGCGCAGATTGTCGGAGACGCACCAGAAGGCGAGGCCGTTCTCCACGGTCGCGTCCTCGCGGATGCGCGAAATGTAGGTGGCATCTTCGCCGGCCGCTTCGTGCGGGGTGATGTAACCACCCGGCTCGTGCTTATCGATGACCAGACAGCCCGGCGCATCACGCAGGATGTCGCGCGCTTCGTCGGCGGTGATCGGCCGTTCGAATTCGACATTCACCGATTCCGAATGCGAGATAAACACCGGCACGCGCACGCAGGTGGCGACGAGCTTGATCTTCGGATCGAGGATCTTCTTGGTCTCCGCCATCATCTTCCACTCTTCCTTGGTGTAGCCGTCCTCCATGAAGACGTCGATCTGCGGAATGAGATTGAAGGCGATGCGCTTGGGGAACTTCTTGGTCTCGACCTGATCGGAGACGAAGACGGCGCGGGTCTGGGCGAACAGTTCGTCCATCCCTTCCTTGCCGGCGCCCGACACCGATTGATAGGTCGACACCACCACGCGCGTGATCTTCGCCACGTCATGCAGCGGCTTCAGCGCCACGACGAGCTGAGCGGTCGAGCAGTTCGGATTGGCGATGATGTTGCGCTTGGTGAAACCCGACAACGCGTGGAGGTTCACTTCCGGCACGATCAGCGGCACGTCGGAATCGTAACGCCAGGCCGAGGAGTTATCGATGACGACGCAGCCCAGGGCGCCGATCTTCGGCGACCATTCCTTGGACACGGTGCCGCCAGCCGACATCAGGCAGATATCGGTGTCGGAGAAATCATAAGTGTCGAGATGGCGGCACTTCAGCGTGCGATCGCCATAGGACACCTCGGTGCCGATCGAGCGGCTGGAGGCCAGAGGAATGACCTCATCGGCGGGAAAATGGCGCTCGGCGAGAATGTTGAGCATCTCCCGGCCTACGTTGCCGGTTGCGCCTGCGATTGCGACCTTGAAACCCATCTGCGTGGACCCTGAGTAGGAAATCTGTCTCCCCGGGGATGAAGACCCGGCTTTTGCGGGCTTCGCCTCTTCTCCCGCCAGGGGAGAGGCCCGGAAGCGAGGACGTGCGTCAGTCAACCGTGCCGCGTTTAGCGGCCGGGTTCGTCGTCGGTTTCGTGAAAGAAGCGATGACCATGATCTGAACGTGTCCCGGCACACATGCCGTGTCCCTCAAAAACACGCGATCTGGAACAATGTCAATGATCCCGCGACCGCCAAAGGCGGGAGCAGACCGCCAAAGGCGGGAGCCGGCCACCAATTGCGGGCGCCGGTTGCAGCGCACCGCCAGCCGGCCCACGAACCGGCTCCGAGCTTAACCAGACGTTCACTCTCCGACCAATTGGCCGCCGGCTGGTAACCCGGTCGTTAAGAGCTTTGCTCAAAATACGTACATTCCGGGCTTGGTGGGCCCGACGATCGGCGAACTGCCGAGTATTGAGAGTAAGCGGACCATGAGTTTCATCGTCTTCGGCGCGCCAGACGGCCCCGGAAAGACTGCGGAAATCGCTGTGCGCGTCCGCCTGTTTTGGCGCAGAACCATCCGTTCCTTCGGGCTTTACCTTGGTCTTGGAATTGGGCTGATCGCCAGCATTTTCATCGCTGTAGCGCTGTTTCCGGCCCCGCCGGCCCCAGCGCCCGCGCCCGAACCGCTGCCCCAGAGCCCCTGGACCGTCCTCGAACGTCCATTTCAGATGTACGGGCTGAATGCCGCGGAATTTGGCCGCGAACCCACTTCTTTCGAGGCCAAGCGCCACCGCGAGGGGCGCGGACGCATCGATATTTTAACCTGGGGCCGCCTCGACGACGACGCCCACCCCTATCTGCGCCTCGCCGTCCACCGGGTTGGCCGCGAGGCGATCGCGGATAGCTCCTTCTTCATCCATATGGTGCGCGAAGCCGCCAGTTTTGGCGCCGCCATCACCCGCGGCAATGTCGCCGACCCGATGACGACCCGCTTCGGCCTGTTCGAGGCGGCCGATGTCATGCTCGAATCCGGGAGTGCTCAATCCAATTGCCTCGGGTTCCGCTTCAGTTCGGCTGAACGCCTCGTCCGCATGACCGGCTTTGCCTGCGGCACGGGGGACACACCCGTCGATCGCCAGACGCTCGCCTGCACGCTCGACGGGATCCAGCTGATCTCCGCCGGGGAAGATCACGACCTCGCCCGCTTTTTCACCAACGCGGAAACTCGTCGTGATCCGCACTGCACGCCGCGGCGCAACCACACTCAGATGGATGCCCCGGCCGATGCCCAAAGCAACGTCCAACCCAACGTCCAACCCAACGTGCTTGCAAACTGGATCGACCAAAACGCCATGGCCGTTCCGCTGCGCGGCGTGGCGGCAAAACCGCGCCGCCGATAAATCTTAAACATTACCGCGAAAAGCCCTGGGCAGGCGGCGCGCCGATGACTACCTATAAGAACCAACACCAACCGGGGGATGCAATGCGTATCGTGGCTATGGTTTCTCTGGCGCTCGGCGCCTTGGCAATGGCCGGCCTCACCGTCACGTCCGCCGATGCCCAAACACGCAAAAAGCGCGAAGTCGTCATCAAGGGCCAAAAGGCCCGCAGCTTCCTCGACAGCGGCCGCGTCGTGCCCGTCGGCAGCCTGAGCAATTACGTTGCCATCGGCACCACCTTCAACAAAATGCCCTACGACGCCCAGCGCGGCCGTTACGGCGGTGAGACCTTGCCGCGCCTGTGGGACCTGCCGGGCCGCTGAGCTGATTTTAGGGACGTCGTGTGCATCCGGACGCAGCAGGCGATCCGGGAACCAAGAAGATATCGCAGAACTCCTCTGCGCGAAAAGCCGGCCGGCAACGGCCGGCTTTTGCTTTAGACCGGCTGCAGTCCGTGAATGAGCCGCCAGAGCCGCGGTGGCGTCGCCGGCATGGGCACGTCGCGCACGCCCAGATGGCGCAGCGCATCGACAAGCGCATTGGCCACCGCCGGCAGCGCGCCGACACAACCTGCCTCCCCGGCGCCCTTCACCCCCAGCGGATTGGTCTTGGTCGGCACCGGATTGCTCTTCACCTCGAAGGCGCACAGATTGTCCGCGTGCGGCATGGCATAGTCCATGAAGGAAGCGGTCAGCACCTCACCGCTTTCGGTGTAGACCATATCCTCCATCAGCATCTGGCCGACGCCCATGGCGATGCCGCCATGGATCTGCCCCTTGAGCAGCAACGGGTTCATCACCACGCCGACATCGTCGACCACATTGTAATTGACCAGTTCGACCGTGCCGGTCTCCTCGTCGATTTCCAACTCGACGACGTGACAGCCATTCGGATAATTCGGTTGTCGTGCGTTGTAGACCGCCGTGGCGTTGAGGCCGGGCTCGATATCGTCTGGCAGGTTCGAGGGTTTCGAGGCCGCCAGGACCACCTCCTTCATCGTCATGCTGCGATTGGTCTTGCGGCTTGAGAACACGCCCTCGTTGAACTCGATGTCATCGACCTTCAACACGTGCGCGGCGATCTTCACCGCCTTGGCGATGATCTTCTCGCTCGCCATCACCATGGCGCCACCGCCAAGCGCCGATGTGCGCGAACCGCCGGTGCCCTCGCCATAGAAGATCACATCGGTGTCGCCCTGTTCGTAATGCACCTCGGCTGGATCGATGCCGAGCCTATCGCAGACGAGCTGTTTGAACACCGTTTCATGGCCCTGCCCCTGGGTCACCGAACCCGACAAAATGGTCATGCTGCCGGAACGGTCGAAGCGGATTTCCGCCCCTTCGATCCCCGGCGCGCCCGCCTTCTCAATTGAATTCGACAGACCGATGCCGCGCAGCTTGCCGCGCTTGCGCGCCTCGGCCCGGCGCGCCGCGAAGCCTTTCCAGTCCGCCATTTTCAGGCACAGATCCATGTTCTTTTCGAACGCGCCGCTGTCGTAGATGAATGACAAGCCGGTCTGGAACGGAAAGGCATCTTCCGGAATCAAATTCTTGCGGCGCAACTCCACCTTGTCGAAGCCCAACTCATCGGCGGCGATGTCGATGATGCGCTCGATGATATAGGCGGCTTCCGGCCGGCCATTGCCACGATAAGGCCGCATCCAATGGGTGTGGGTGAGCACGCCGGTCGTATCGACATGGATCGCCGGCGTCGTGTAGACGCCAGCCAGAGTGCCGATGTTGCTGAACAGCGCCGTTTCCGATCCCGTCTGCAGATAGGCGCCAAGATTGACCAACGTGTTGACGCGCAGAGCCAGAAACTTGCCTGATTTGTCCAGCGCCAGTTCCGCCGTCGTCAGATTGTCGCGCGCCGCCGCGTCCGACAGAAAAGCCTCGTTGCGGGTCGAGGTCCATTTCACCGGCCGATGCAATTTCTTCGACGCCAGCAGCGCCAGCGCCACTTCGTTGAAGACACCAGACTTCATGCCAAAGCTGCCGCCGATGTCGCCGGCAACGACACGGATCTTGCTTTCAGGAACGCGCAACGATTGCGATAGCCGCTCGCGATAATCGAGCGCCCGCTGCAACGTCGTATAAACCGTGTAGCGATCGGCGGCGGGATCGTAATGGGCGACGCAGGCGCGCGGCTCCATCGTCGCGGCCATCACGCGGTTGATGTAAAACGTGTGCTTCACCACATGATCGGCCTTGGCGATGGCGGCATCGGTCGCCGCCTTGTCGCCTTCCAAATGGGTGAAGCTGACATTGCCGGGATTGTCCGCATGCACGGCCGGCGCACCGGGCTTGATCGCCGCCTCGGCCGTCAACACCGACGGCAGCACCTCATAATCGACATCGACCAGCTCAAGCGCATCCATCGCCTGCCAACGCGTCTCGGCGACGACGAAGGCAACGAAATCGCCGACCCAGCGCACATAGTCCTTGGGAAAGCCCGGCAGCGGCGGCGCATACATCGGCGAGCCATCGCGCTTGGTCTTGCCTTGCGGGCGCGGCAGGTCGCCATAGCCCGATGCGGCCCAATCCTGATGGGTGAGCACGGCCAGCACGCCCGGCGCGGCCAGAGCGCGGCTCGTATCGATCTTCAAGATTTTCGCATGGGCATGGCGGGCGCGCAGCACGACGCCATGGACGAGCCCTTCCATCGACACATCGTCGGTGTAGCGTCCACCGCCCTGGATCAAACGCGGATCCTCGAAACGCGGCACCGGCTGTCCAAGCGCATAGTCTCCCATGGGATTCCTCCAGGCTCCAGTTTCTTGACGTCTCTTTTCCGGCTTCTCGATGGCGCCGATCATAAGCACTCTATACGATAGCCCCGGCTCGGCATCAGACGCGACATTTCCTTCAGCAACCAAATCCTTCAGCAAGCAACCCGATTTGAACATCGCGAAAGCGGGATGAACTATGAATCATGTCACCATCGTCACCGGAGCGTCGAGCGGCATCGGCGCCGATCTTGCCCGCATTTTCGCCGGCAACAGCCATCGCCTTCTGCTGACCGGGCGCAATGTGGCGGCGCTCGAGGCGCTGGCCAGCGAGATCGAGGCTGTACCAGGCGCGACCAAGCCGATCGTCCTGGCGATTGACCTGACGGCGGCAGGCGCGGCCCAACAGGTGGTCGACACCCTGCGCCAGCACGACACCACCGCGTCCATCCTGGTCAACAATGCCGGCTATGGCCTTGCCGGCCGCTTCGCCGAACTCGAGGGCGCGAGCCAGCTCAACATGGCCGATCTCAACATGCGGGTGCTGACCGAGCTCACCCATCTGCTGCTGCCCGACCTGATCGCGGCGCGCGGCCGCATCCTCAATGTCGCCTCGACCGCCGCCTATTTTCCCGGGCCCGGCATGGCGGTCTATTACGCCACCAAGGCCTATGTGCTGTCGCTCAGCGAAGCCCTACACCAGGAGCTGAAACAGGACGGGGTCGGCGTCACCGTGCTCTGCCCCGGCACCACCGCCACAGCCTTCTTCGACCGCGCCGGCGTCAACCCCAAACTGATCCAGGCGCTGCGGCCGATGTCGCCGATGCAGGTGGCGCAAGCGGGCTATCGAGGCCTCATGGCCGGCCGCCGCGTGGTGGTGCCAGGCCTGCACAATCGCCTGCTGGCCTTCGTGTCAGGTGTCATTCCTCACTTTCTGTTCATGTCTGTTCTGCAACATTTGCAAGCAGGCCGTAGAAAATAGATTCGCTGCCGGGTTCTCGCCACGATGGCTGTCTATTCGATCCGCGGCACAGTGTTTGCTTGATTCTGGATTCAACAGCCACGAGAACTGCAAGGCCATGTATCTGCCCGTCTCTGATTCCCCTTCCGGCACGATTCTCGTCATCCTGCATCAGGAAACGTCATCGGCTGCCCGCGTCGGCCGGATCTTGCGGAGCCAGGGCTATCTCCTCGACGAGCGCCGTCCGAGCTGCGGCGATCCGCTGCCGACCACCCTGGCGGGCTATGCCGGCGCGGTGATTTTCGGCGGTCCGATGAGCGCCAACGACGATTACGACTACATCCGCCAGGAAACCGATTTCGTCGGCATCGCCTTGAAGGAAGAAAAGCCTCTACTCGGCATCTGCCTCGGTGCCCAGCTGATCGCCCGGCATCTGGGCGAGCGGGTCGGCCCGCACCCGCAGGGCCGCGCCGAGATCGGTTATTATCCGATCGACCCGACACCCGAGGGTGATCGGCTGTGCCCGACGCCCTGCCCCCGCACGGTCTATCAGTGGCATCGCGAGGGCTTCGACCTGCCCAAGGGCGCCCAGCTTTTGGCGCGCGGCGGCACCGATTTCCCGACCCAGGCCTTCGCCTATGGCAGCGCCGTGGCCCTGCAATTCCATCCCGAGGTCAGCTATTCGACCATCTGCAGTTGGACGACCCGGGCTGGTGAACGGATGATGTGCGCCGGCGCGCAAACGCCTGACCGGCATTTCGACGGCTGGTTCCTCTACGACCAGACCATCGCGCAGTGGACCCGCACCTTCCTCGCCGCCTGGGCGACGAGGCAGCCGATGTCCTTGCCGGCCTAGCTAGGCCGGCCTTCACGACACAGGCCTGAAATCAGTTGGCCAGCACCAGCGCCCAATAGACCTTGTATTTGGAATCCGGCGCATAGGCCGTGGCGATGCCCATGCGGGTCGCCGAACGGTTCAGCATATTGGCATTGTGCGAGGTCGACTGGCGCCAGCCGGAGAAAGCCTCCGCCAGCGTGTGATAGCCGGCCGAGACATTCTCGACCGCCACCCCGGCGGTGACGCCTTCGGAGGCCAGCCGCGCCTTGAGCTTCTGCGCCGTGTCGGGCGAGGCGGCGCCCGCCTTCACCATCTCCTGCGCCCGCTGCTGGGCCGCCCGCTGCAAGGCCGGATCGACCGTCAACACCGGCAGGCCATTGTTGGTGCGGTAGATCGAAATCATATCGCGTGCCGCGGCCGGATCGATGGCCGCGCCAGGCTCGGCCAGGGAGCGATAGAACGTCGGCGTCGAGGGCGGCGCGGGTTTTTCGGCACAGCCAGCGACGGCAAGACCGAGCGCGGCGAGGAAGGGGATGCAATAAGCCATACGGCCGGTGTGATCAGGCAGAGTTAACATTCAGTTACTAACCTTGACGACGATAGGCGCGGGCGCCGGCGCATTCATTTCGATCTTCGCATCACGCAGGCAACGCAGAATCTTGAAATTGAGATCGCTGCGCACTTTCGCCGATTTCTCCACATCGCTGACGAAGCAGACGAGTTCGAAGCGCAGCACATTTTCCATGGAGGCGAACACCACGCTCGGCTGTGGCGTCGCCAGCACCATCTCTTGCCCTTTGACGCAGCCCAGCAGGACTTCGCGCACGTGATCGGGATCGGCGGCCATGGTGACGACCACAGGAATCTTGATGCGCCCCACCCGGTCGCTGCGCACCCAGTTTTTCACCACGCCGGAGACCATGTTGGAATTGGGCACGATCATCGTCGCGCGATCGAACGTCTCGATCTCGGTCGAGCGCACATTGATGCGCCGAACATATCCCTGCTCGTCGCCGACGACGATCCAGTCGCCCACCCGCACGGCCCGCTCCCACAGCAGGATGAGGCCCGAGACGAAATTATTGACGATCGACTGCAGGCCGAAACCGATACCGATGGAGAGCGCGCCGGCGACGATGGCCAGTTTGTCCAAGCCGATGCCGACATGGGCGAGGGCCACACCCAACGACAGCAGCATGCCGACATAGCCGACGCTGGTGCGGATGGAGGCGCGCAGGCCCAGATCAAGATGGGTATGGGGCAGCAAGCTGCCCTCAAGCCAGTTCTGCACCGCCCGCGTGATCAAAAAGCCGACGATGAACAGCAGTAGGGCCGAAAACACCGTCGCCAGCGAAATGGTGAGATCGCCGACCTGGAAGCCGAAGAAGGCAGCGCGCACGCTGCCCAGCATGTCGTCGGACTCAATGCCCCATGGCGCCAGGATCAACAGGGCAACAACAACCCAGAGAATAACACTGGCGAGGCCGCGCAGGACGACAGAGAGCTGCAGCAGCCCGTCGCCCTTCAGCCCGATGCTGTTCATGATCGCCCGTCCCACAGCCGCCTGCGGCTGGAACGCACTGGCCAACCCGTCTTCGGCGACGATGTACAGAAGATAGGCGGCGGCACCGACAAACGTGACCCAGATCAACTGATCGACGAAGAACGTCGCCAGCGCGATATAGCCGATCAGCGAGGCGCCCAGAATAATGGCGATGACGGCCCAGGCGCAGGTGCGCCAGATCGCATACCAGTCGCGCGTCGGCACGATCGGTGGCCCGAAACAATCGTCCGCCGGATCGGGCGGCGGCGCCACACCATAAAGCGCCCGGACCATCAGCACGCCGACGATCACCGCGACGACGGCGCGCAACAGCACCGACACACGCACATTGGCGGCGACCAGATCGTTGAAGGCTTCAATGACTTTCAAGCCCGAAACGATGACGGCGACAGCGATGGCGAGCCGCGCCAGCCGCTCGACGGTCTCATCCGTCAGATCGAGCAGACGCCAATCGGAATTGCTCGGCGCCAGCAGGCCGCGCACGATGCCGGCGGTGATCGCGATACGGCGCACGGCTTCGAAAATCACCTGCGCCACTGGCTCGGTGCGTGGTGTAACGATGTTGAAAGCGCGCGCCACTTCGATCAGTAAGATCGTCGCCACGATCGGCACGACAGCGGTCACCACCGCTACCCAAATCGCCGCCAGGGCTTTGGCCAGACGCGATGGCTCTTGAATCGTCGGCGTGCGCGACAGTATGCGGTTCGCCAACATTTTGGCGATGGCATAGCCAAGCGCGATCGCGGCCACCAAGCCCGCCATGATCCAGCCATTGGAGCCGCGCAACTGCGCTGCCGCGTTATCGAGCCATTCGCCAATCACGAAACGAGCGGCCTGCGCGTCGCGCGGCAGTTCGCTCACCGCCGAAATCCAGAGTCTCGGATTGAGAATGCTCGACGACAATTGGAAGAGCGCCTGACGGAACGTGGCGCGCCGGCGATTGACGATGGAATTGCCGACCTGCTCGGTCTGCACCAGCAAGAGACGTCCGCGCTTCACCTGGGCATCGATGTCGTTGAAACGCTTCTGCTGGTCATCCCGCTCGGTCGTCACACCTTGCGCTTCAGGCGTGGCGCCGGCCGCAGGCTTGGGGCCAAGCTGATCGAGACGCGTCTTGATTTCGTCGAGGCGCGGCGTCAGCTCACTCAGCGCATCCTGGATCGATTGCGTCACCGGATCGAGATCGTTGCGCAATCCCAGCAGCGCCGCGTCTGAAAGATCCTGATTGGCGAGCGATTTTTCGACCTGGGACAGGCTGGCGCGCGCCGCATCAATCTTCGCGCCGACGGTGGCCGCGGTGGTCTGCGCCAACGCAGAACCGACCAGAACGCCAGCAGTGATGAAGAGGCACACCGCAACAATCAGCGGCCGCAACCTATTGAGCAAGTGTCGTCTCCCCGGCGAATCAGCCGCGCCAGTCTAGCGAAGACCGGCCAACCTCGCGCGACGCTTTCAAGCCGGGGAATGTGGTTTTGACGAGGCGTCCCGAGAATTGTCGCCCAAGCTGTCGCCATAAGCATGGCGGCGCTCACGCCAATCCTCGACGACAACGGTTCCATCTTGGGTTCCATCTGGGGTTCCATCCGGCAACGCGCCCAGATAACTCGGGCCGATCGGCGATTTGCCGTGGCCGCCCGGAATATCAAGCACATATTCAGGCACGCAGAGCCCGGAAACATGACCACGCAGGGCGCGCATCAGCGCTTGGCCCGTGGCGATCTCAACACGCAGATGCGACGTGCCGGGGGCAAGATCGGGATGGTGCAGATAATAAGGCTTGATGCGGTTTTCGACGAATGCCCGCATCAAAGCGGCCAGAGTCTCGGCCGTATCGTTGACCCCGCGCAGCAGCACGCTCTGGCTGAGCAGTGGGATGCCGGCATCGACCAGGCGGGCGCAGGCGCCCCGCGCCGCTACGGAGAGTTCGCGCGGATGATTGGCATGCACCGCCACATAGACCGTCTTGCCGCTCGCCTGCAGCGCGGCGATGAGGGCCGCATCGATGCGAGCCGGATCGGCGACCGGCACGCGTGTGTGAATGCGGATGATTTTGACATGGGCGATCGCGCCAAGGCGCTCCATGACCTCGCGCAGTCGGCGCGGCGACAGAAACAGGGGATCGCCGCCAGTGAGGATCACTTCCCAAATGGCCGGCGTCGTCTCGATATAGCCCAGCGCCGCCGCCAGAGCCTGTGGCGACAGAATATTGCTGCCGCCATCGCCAACGCTTTCGCGCCTAAAACAAAAGCGGCAATAGACCGGGCAGGCGTGCAGCAATTTCAGCAGCACCCGGTCGGGATAACGATGCACGATGCCCTCGACCGGCGCGTGGGCCTCATCGCCGATCGGATCGCTCAGCTCCTGCGGCAAGCGCTCCAGCTCGCGCGCATCGGGCACGAACTGGCGGGCGATCGGATCATCCGGGTCGCTCGGGTCGATCAGCGCGGCAATGGCCGGCGTGATGGCGATCGAATAGGCGGCATTGACCCGCGCGACGGCCTCCCGCTGCTCCGCTCCGATCAGATGGGCATCAACGAGATCGTCGGCGCTGCGCAGGGTGCGGGTGACGGCAAGACCAAATGTATCGTCCATTCTGTCGTCCATGTCTGTCGTCCGCGGGCCGCTTGTGTAGAAGAGCCGGATGAAAGGCGCAAACGATGCCATTTTCGGGACCGGCGAGAGCTGGCTCGCTCAGGGAACCGGCGACCAGATGACCTGGTCGATCCGCTGCGCCCCCGCCGCCAGCATCACCAACCGCTCGAACCCCAGCGCGATGCCGCTTGAAGCCGGCATGATCGCCAGCGCCGCCAGAAAATCCTCGTCCAGCGGATAGCTCTCGCCATAGATCCGCTGCCGCTCGGCCATTTCGGCTTCGAAACGACGGCGCTGTTCGGCGGCATCGGTCAGTTCGCCGAAGGCATTGGCCAGCTCGACGCCGCAGGCATAAAGCTCGAACCGCTCGGCCACCCGCCCATCATGGGCGCAGGGGCGTGCCAGCGCCGCCTCGGCCAGGGGATATTCATCAAGCACAGTCAGACGGCCAAGCCCTAGATTTGGCTCGATTTTCTCGGAAATCACCTTGCTGAACACGTCCGACCAGGTGTCATCTGGCGTGATGCGCAGGCCCAGATCAGCGGCAGCGGCCGCCAGCCCATCGCGGTCGCCCAACAGGGCGAGAAGATCGATGCCGGCATGGCGAAGGAAAGCCTCCTGCACCGTCAGCCGTTCGAACGGCGCAAAGGGATCGGCGGTCTGGCCGCGCCAGGCAAGAACCTTGGTGCCCGCCGCCCGGGCAGCGGCGGCGACCAGGCCCTGGCAATCGGCGATCAGCTGGCTGTAGGGAGCCTGAGCCCGGTACCATTCCAACATCGTGAATTCGGGATGGTGGAGGGGGCCGCGCTCGCGATTGCGAAACACCCGCGACAGGGCAAAAATCCGCTCTTCACCGGCCGCCAGCAGCTTTTTACAGACGAATTCCGGCGATGAATGCAGGTACAGCGCCCGTCTCTCCCCGTCCGGATCGACGATTTCGGTGGCAAAACCGCTAATATGGGCCTCGTTTCCGGGCGAAACCTGCAAAATCCCCGGCTCGGCCTCGCAAAATCCCCCGTCCGCGAACCAGGCCCGGCAGGCGGCGGCGATGCGCTGGCGGGCCAGCAGGAAGGGCCGGCGATCGGCATGGACATGGGGGCTCCACCAGGGCGAGGGACTGGCGGTCTGTCGTTTATTGGTCATCGACCCTGTCAATACGGCAATAGCGTTTCTGCGTTTGATAGAAGCATCAAACGCTAAGAAGACGCGTCAAAACAAGAGATTCTAGGCGAAATCGCGATTCGGCCGAAACGCGATTTGCTCTAGCGATTCGCGTCACAATCAGTATTGTGCGCCGGATTTCACTGGGCAGAAGACCCTTCATCTGCCCGGTCATAGGCCGGTTCGGCCCGCACCATCAAGGAAAGAGCCTCGTGAGAGTCATCGCCAGTTCCATTCGTAAAGGCAATATCCTCGAGCGCGAGGACGGAAATTTGTATGTCGTGTTGTCGGCCGAGAGCTTTCACCCCGGCAAGGGCACGCCGACGACCCAGATCGACATGCGCCGCCTCTCCGATGGCGTGAAGACGACGGACCGCTACAAGACCACCGAGCAGGTCGAGCGCGCCCATGTCGAGGATCAGGATTTCGACTTCCTCTACAGTGACGGCGACGGCTATCACTTCATGAACAACGCGTCGTTCGAACAGATCGCCGTGCCGGAAGAGACGATCGGCGCCAGCGCCGTCTATCTTCAAGAAGGCATGAAGGTCATGCTCAGCTTGTTCAACGGCCTCGCCGTCGGCGTGCAGCTGCCACAGCGCGTCACGTTCGAAGTGGTCGAGACCGAGCCCGCGATGAAGGGCCAGACCGCGTCGTCGTCCTACAAGCCGGCGAAGCTCTCCAATGGCGCCCGCGTGATGGTGCCGCCGCACATCGCGACCGGCACGCGCATCGTCATCCAGACGGAAGACGGTGCCTATGTCGAGCGCGCCAAGGACTAAAGCGCTCACATCGTGTCAGCCGCCGAACATCTGACGATCGCCTGCGATGGCGCCAGCATTCTGGCGCGGCGCTATCGCAAGGATGGCGCACCGCGCCTCATGCTGTCGCACGGCAACGGCTTCGGCATCGACGGCTATCGCAAGTTCTGGGAAAAGCTCGGCGACGATTATGAAATCGTCGTCTACGATCTGCGCAATCACGGTCGCAATCCACTGTTCGACGTGGAGAGCCACACGATCGCCAACATGGCCGCCGACCACGGCCGCGTGCTCGACGCGGTCAACGCGGCCTTCGGCAAGCGCCCAACCGCAGGTCTGTTCCACTCGGTCTCATCGATCGCCGCGATCATGGCGGTGCACCTGCATGGCACGCCATGGGATGCGCTGGTGCTTTACGATCCGCCGCTGATCGCGCCGGAAGGCAACCCGCTGCGCGACAACGGCCAGGGCGTCGACAGCCTCTTCGCCGATAATGCCCGCAAGCGTCAGCATCGTTTCGACCGCGTCGAGGAGCTTGCCGAAATCTACGGCGCTCGCCTCGCCCGCGGCTGGGTCGATGGCGCCGCCTTCGACATGGCGGAAGGCACGACACGGCCCGCGGCCTCGGGCGGTTTCGAACTGTCCTGCCCCGGCGAATATGAAGCGCGCATCTATCTCAACAATGCGCACACCGAATCCTGGGCGGCGCTGGCTTCCCTGCCGCGCGCCACGACCATGATCCTTGGCGCCGACCCGAACGTGCCGCGCCCGCTCGCCCCAGCCAAAGTCGGCCCTGTGGCTGCCGCCCATCACGGCATCCATCACGTGGTCGTGCCTGGCACCAATCACATGTTGCAGGTGGAAAAGCCGGACGAGTGCGTGCGCGAGACGAAAGCGTTTCTCCGCCAGGTGGGGCTGTAAGGCCCGCACTCTATCACACGCCTCTGGCTCTCTCGGATCACTTGCTGCGCAAGTGTCCGGGATGACACCAAGGTGCGTGAGAACCCCTAACTCTGCTTGTCCGGCCTTGCCGCCACGAAAGCCGGCAGCGCCTCGCAGGCTTCAGCAATGCGCACCACTGTCGGATAAGGCGACAGATCGCGACTGCTGAGCCGCGCATTGGCGACCTGCGGCACCAGGCAGGCATCGGCCATCGTCGGCGTATCGCCGTGACAGAACCGACCCGTCTCCTTGTCGCTGGCGAGCCGCGCTTCGAGCGCGTCGAAACCCGCCTTGCTCCACCGCTCCATCCATGTCGTCACGGCATTGGGATCGTCGGGGAACAGATCGCGGATGTGATTGCGTACCCGCATATTGTTGATCGGATGAATGTCGCAAGCGATCATCTGCGACAGAGCGCGCACGCGGGCGCGGCTGCGCGCATCGCGCGGCATCACCGGTTGCTCCGGATGCATGTCGTCGAGATACTCGATGATCGCCATCGACTGGTTGATGACCGCCCCATCGGGACAGACCAGCGCCGGCACCAGACCCTGCGGATTGACGGCGCGATAGTCGTCCTTGTTCTGGTCGCCACCAGCCAGATCGAGAAAGATCTCGCGATAGGCGAGACCTTTCAGTTTCATCACGATGCGGACGCGGTAAGCCGCCGAAGATCTGACCGCGCCATGGACGATGTAGGTATCGGTCATGGCCTACTTATAAATCTCCACCGCCGCTTTCAGCATCGGCTCACGCTCGGTGTAGTCGATCTCGCCCATCAGCTTCACGTCCGCATAGCGCTTCGCATCCGGATCGGTGAGCTTTTCCGCCACGCCCTTCACCACCGTGCCCATCCAGGCATTGGCGTAGCGAACCTGCGAATCAAGATCGAGGAAATGGTTGATGAAGACCCGCGAGGCATTGGGATGCGGCGCACCCTTCAGGATGGCGCCGCGAATGCCGGTAAACGGACAACCATCGGTCGGCAGCAGCACTTTCACCGGCAGCCCCTTCAGCTCCGAGGCGAAGGCGATGATCTGATGGATGAAGATGGCGTTCTCGCCGCGCGCGATGCGCCGCGAATTGACCTGCAGATCGCGGTTGAAGACGAGATCCTGCGTGTTCAGCTTCTTGTGAAACTCGGGACCGTATTTCTTGATCGTCACGCCGAACATGGTCTGGCCGGAACCGACCGCGCGCATGTCGTCGGCGAGCAGCTTGCCCTTGTATTTCGGATCAAGCAGATCGGTCCAATTCTTCGGCTCGTCTTCCGGCTTGATCAGATTCGTGTTCGACAGCATGCACACGACTTGGCTCCAGGCCGGAACCGAATATTTGTCGGCTGGATAGTCGGCGCGCAGATTCTTCGCATTGGGGATATCGCCGATGTCGGCGATGAAATCGTTCTCGATCTGCTGCTGGGCGATCGACGCCTTGCCGTGGAACTCGACGTCGGCGACATAGCGCTTCGACGTCTGCTCGACACGGATACGCTCGGTCAATTCGCTGGCGCGGGCATCATATTCCTGCACCTTGATGCCATATTTGCTCTCGAAGGCGCGCACCACGTCCTTCCAATGCGCCGCGCCAAGCTGCGCATGATAGACGACGATCGAACCTTCTTTCTTCGCCGCCGCGACCACCGCATCCCAGTTCTCTTGCGCCATCGCCGGCGCCGCGACGAGCAGCGCGACAAGGCTGGCGGCAAGACCTGTGGCATGTATGCGGTTCAATCTGGCGGTCATTGGTATCCCTCCCACTCTTATGGATCAGTTGGGCCGCGTCACATGAGCAGCGGCCAATAATGGCCAACAGTGGCCTCGTCCGGCGCGACATTAACATTGCCAGGCAGCCTGTCTAGCGCACTGGCCTCGCAAAACCTGTTGCTGTAAGATCGGATCAACCAAATCGTCAGCGTCAAGCTGCCGCCAACTCATGCCACATCTACGCCATGAGTTGAAACGCCCCAAGGAAACAGAAATTGGAAATGCAGAATTCCATTTTCGGCCATCCAGCGATCGATTGCGATGTGCATATCGCCGTGCCGAACACTGCCGCGCTGATGCCGTACCTCGATGCCTATTGGTATGATGCCTTCCGCTCGCGTGGCATCGAGAAGACGAGCTTCACCCTGACGGGCGATCCACCGAACACACCGCTGGCGGCACGGCCGGATTGGCGGCCGAAAGCCGGCAAGCCTGGCAGCGATCTCGATCTGTTGCGCGCCGGTGCGCTCGACGGTTTCGGCTCGAGCCTCGCCATTGCCAATTGCCTGTTCGGCGGCATGGCGCTGCACAGCGAAGATCTCGCCGCCGTCATGTGCAAGGCGGTGAACGACTGGGTGGTCGAGAACTGGCTCGACAAGGAGCCGCGCTTGCGCGCCTCCATCCTGGTGCCGCAGCAAGCGCCCGAACTCGCCGTCGCGGAAATCGAACGCCGCGCCCACGACAAGCGCTTCGTCCAGATCACCCTGCTCGCCATGGGCAATGAATTGTTGGGCCGGCGCAGTCTCTGGCCGATCTATGAAGCAGCGGTGCGCCACGGCCTGCCGATCGGCGTCCATGCCGGCGGTCTCTATCATCATCCGACACTGAACGGCTGGGGCTCGTTTTTCCTCGAGGATTATGTCGCCAATGCCTTCGCGTTCGAGAACCAGGTCGTCAGCCTGGTCTGCGAAGGCGCCTTCGCCAAATTCCCCGAGTTGAAAGTCGTGCTGATCGAATCCGGCGTCACCTGGCTGCCGGCCGGCATATGGCGCCTGAACAAGACCTGGCGCGGCGTGCGCCCGGAAATTCCCTGGGTGAAGAACGTGCCGGGCGAACTGGTGCGCCAGCACATTCGTCTGACCCTGCAGCCTTTCGACGAACCCGAAGGCAGCGCCCGGTTGGAGCGCTTCGTCGAACAGATGCAGTCCGACCAACTGCTGCTGTTCTCGACCGACTTCCCGCATTGGCATTTCGACGACAAGGACGCTCTGCCGATCAGCCCGTCCTCGCCGCTGGCGCCGAAGATTCTCTACCAGAACGCTCTCGACACTTACACGCGCCTCGCTGGCACCCAGACGGCGACCGCTTTCGCGCCGAAGGAGATTTCTCCATGAGCACCACCGGCAGCATCACCGCCGAACGGCAGCCGCAAGTTGCCCGTCCGCAGCGCCAGAAACTCAGCGTCGTCGACTGCGACATCCATCCTGGCTTCTCGACGCCCGAGGAAATCCATCCGTTCCTGCCGGAACGCTGGCGCGAGCATGTGAAGACCTTCGGCGGCAACTACCGCCAGGCCTTCGCCGACACCCTGTCGCATCCGCGCATGTCGCCGGAAGTGTCGCGCGCCGATTCCTGGCCGCCGAAAGGCCCGCCCGGCTCCGATCTCGACTTCATGCGCGCCCAGCATCTCGACGCCAATGGCGTCGCCTATGGCATGCTGATGCCGCTCAATCGCGGCCCCGGCAATCAGCGTAATCTCGGTTATGGCGCGGCCCTCGCGACCGCCGTCAACGACTGGCAGATCGCCAAATGGGTGACGCCGGAGCCGCGCCTGCGCGCCTCCATCGTCGTCACCCAGGAAGATCCGGAAGCCGCCATCGCCGAAATCGAGAAGCGCGCCGGCGACGAACGTTTCGCCCAGATCATGCTGCCGCCGCGCTCGCTCGAGCCGCTCGGCCGCAAACGCTACTGGCCGATCTACGAGGCGGCGGTTGCCGCCAACCGGCCACTCGCGCTTCATGTCGGCGGCATAAACGGCTATCCCGCCACCGCCAGCGGCTACCCCTCCTATTATATCGAGGAACAGCACACCAACGTGCAGGGCATGCAGCAACTCGTCACCAGCCTGGTGCTGGAAGGCGTGTTCGAGCGCTTCCCGACCCTGCGCGTCGTGCTGGTCGAAGGCGGCGTTGCCTGGATGCCGGCGCTGAAATGGCGGCTCGACAAGCATTACAAGCGCCTGAAAGCCGAGGTGCCGCATCTCAAGCGCCTGCCGTCCGAATATATCCATGACCACATCTGGTTGACGACGCAGCCGCTCGACGAGCCCGACAAGGACAGCGACCTCGCCGAGACCTTCGAATTCGTCGGCTGCGACCGCATCATGTTCTCGACCGACTATCCCCATTGGGATTTCGACGATCCACGCTTCGTCCTGAGCAAGCTCGCCCTCAGCGCGGAGAAACAACAGGCTATTTTGGCGGGCAATGCCAAAGCCCTCTACGGATTGAAGTGAAGATGGATAGGCACGTTGTTGCAAAAGTCGCCGATGTCCCCCCCGGCGACCGCAAATTGGTGACGGTGAAGGGGCGCCCCATCGCTGTGTTCAATCTGCAAGGTGAATTTTTCGCCATCGGCGATAAATGCCCCCACGAGGCTGGTTCGCTCTGCGCCGGCCGCCTCGTCGGCTTGGCCGAAGCGGATCTGCCCGGCGACTATCGCCTGACGCGGGCCGGCGAATTCATCAAATGCCCTTGGCATGGCTGGGAATTCGACATCCGCACCGGCCAGTCCTGGTGCGACCCGCAAGGCACGCGGGTGCGCGCTTACGACGCCAAGGTCGAGCACGGCACCGACCTGAGCAAAGGCCCCTATGTCGCCGAGACCTTCAAGGTGACGGTCGAGGACGATTACGTCGTCATCAACCTGTAGGGTTTCGCGTTTTCTTCGAGCGAACCGTAAGGCTTCACGGCCATCGCACTTCGCTCGAAAATGCTCTGGTGTCCTAAAGCGGGATTAATCGAAACAGCCGATCTTCATCTCTTGTTAGAGATAACAAATTCTAACGGCTTTCGATTAACTCCCGCGTAAATCCCTCCCCCGATACTCGGCTGGAATACCGAGCGTTTCGCCGCCGACATTCGGCGCGCGCAACCATCAACGGTCGAGTACGGGTTATCGGCGTCATGGGTTGTCGAGTTCTCTTTCTTTCCGCGGTCATCGCCGCCGGCGCCACGGCCGCGCAGGCCCAGGATTGGTATACGGGCGCGCCGCGCACGCCGCAGAACGACACGCGCCCCAGCGTCGCCATCGACTTATCGTTGACCGGAACGTCCCAGGACACGGCCCATGGCACGATCATCGGCACGATCGCACCGTTCAGCAAATTGGAGGAGAGCGGCGTCCGCCTCCGCGCCAGCGGTCTCCTCGGCTCCTTTGCTTATATATCGACGACACCGGGCGTCGGCCGCGTCAGGGGCGATCAGGCCAGCGGCTCATTATTGGTCGGTTATGAATGGGTGACGCGTAACGCCAGCTTCGCCGGCTATATCGGCGGCGAAGTGGCCAATAACACGCTCGATAAGGTCGACATCCAGAACAAATCGGCCGGCATGGCCGGCGGTATGAAGGTCTCGGCCGATTTCTACGCCAACCCAACCGACTACACGATGGTCTCGGGTGTATTTTCGTTCTCCACCGCGCATAAGGCCTATTATGCCCGCCTGAAGGCCGGCATCGCCATCATCGACCGCATCTTTGTCGGTCCCGAGGTTCTCTTCCTCGGCGATAATTTCTACAGCCAGTGGCGCGCTGGCGCCCATATCACCGGCATCCAGTTCGGCTCACTGCAGTTTGGACTGTCAGGCGGCTATGTCAGCGACCGCGTGCGCGGCACCGGCTTTTACGGCATTCTCGACGCCCGCATCACCTTCTAGGGCATTTTCGAGCGCAGCGCGGTTGCGGCTCGCGTGAAGAAACTACGGCCAAACAGCAAGAAAACAGAAACCTGGACCCGGTCAGAGGCAATTTCTGGCCGGCCTTTAACCGACTCTTAGCTCACGTGTTTCTCAATTGGTTACGCCCATAGGCGCGCTTTGCCATGGTCGGGGCAACACACCGTTAACGACAAGTATCGCCCGAAATTCGAAGAGAGTCAGGATGTTAAGTCCTTCGTTACATCTTCCGTTTTAGGGTTAATGCGTCGCGCTGGAGTTCGAGTCAGATGCTTGCTGTGTTGCGTACCGCCGCCTGGTTGACGTCTGGCCTGGCCGCGTTCCTGTTTCTGACCCAGCCGGTCAGCACCGGCACGCAACTGACTCTCGGCTGTTTTGTCATCGTTGCCATGATCGCCGTTTGGAAATTCGGCCACGGCAAACTGGCCCGCCAGATGTTCCTCGCGCTCGGCACCTTCGTGGTCATGCGCTACCTCTACTGGCGCTTCACCAGCACGCTGCCGCCTGCAACCGACATGCTCGGCTTTTCCCTCGGCGTCTTCCTGCTGATGGCCGAGATGTATTGCGTGATGATCCTGTTCATCAGCTTGATCATCAACGCCGACCCGCTGCAACGGGCGCCGCTGCCGCGCGACGAAGATGAGGCCCTGCCGACGGTCGACGTCTTCATCCCGTCCTACAACGAGGACGAATATATTCTCGCCACCACCATGGCCGCCGCCATGTCGATGGATTATCCGCGCGAGAAGCTGACGGTCTGGCTGCTCGACGACGGCGGCACCGATCAGAAGTGCAACGATACGAACCCCGGCAAGGCCGAAGCCGCCCGCCAGCGCCGCGTCGACTTGCAGGCGCTGTGCGCGCAGATGGGCACGAAATATCTGACGCGCGCCCGCAACGAACATGCGAAGGCCGGCAATCTCAACAATGGCCTGAAAGCCTCGCGCGGCGAAGTCGTCGTCGTGTTCGACGCCGATCACGCGCCCTTCCGCGCCTTTCTCCGCGAGACCGTCGGCTATTTCGCCCGCGACCCGAAACTGTTTCTGGTGCAGACGCCGCACGTCTTTCTCAATCCCGATCCGATCGAGAAGAACCTGCAAACCTTCGATCGCATGCCGTCCGAAAACGAGATGTTCTATTCGGTGACGCAGCGCGGCCTCGACAAATGGAACGGTTCGTTCTTCTGCGGCTCCGCCGCCCTGCTGCGCCGCACGGCGCTTGAATCCGTTGGCGGCTTCTCCGGCGTCACCATTACCGAGGATTGCGAGACGGCGCTCGACCTGCATTCCTCCGGCTGGACCAGCGTCTTCGTCGACAAGCCGCTGATCGCTGGCCTGCAGCCGGAAACCTTCGTGTCCTTCATCGGCCAGCGTTCACGCTGGGCGCAGGGCATGTTCCAGATTTTGATTCTGAAGAACCCGCTGTTCAAGCGCGGCCTGCATGCCATCCAGCGCCTCGCCTATCTCTCCAGCATGTCGTTCTGGTTCTTCCCGCTGCCACGCTTGACCTTCATGCTGGCGCCGCTCTCCTACATTTTCTTCGACGTGAAGATTTTTGTCTCCAACGTCGACGAGGCCTTCGCCTATACATCGACCTATATCGTCGTGAACCTGATGCTGCAGAACTACCTCTACGGCAGTGTGCGCTGGCCCTGGGTGTCCGAGCTTTACGAATATGTCCAGGGCGTCTTCCTCTCCAAAGCACTGTTCTCGGTGGCGCTCAGCCCGCGCAAGCCGACGTTCAACGTGACGGCGAAGGGTCTGTCGCTGGACAACGACCATCTCTCCGAACTGGCGTGGCCGTTCTTTGCCCTCTACGGCCTGCTGCTCGCCGGCGCCGCGATGGCTGGCTGGCGCTATATGTTTGAACCCGGCGTCAGCGATCTGATGCTCGTGGTCGGCGCGTGGAATGCCTTCAATCTGATGATCGCCGGCGTTGCCTTGGGCGCGGTCGCCGAACGCAAGCAGATTGACCGCCATCCCCGCCTCCTCATCGACCGCCGCGGCGAGGTTGAGGTCGAAGGTAAGAAATATCCGGTCAAGATCATCAATGTCTCCGCCGGTGGCTGCGCCATCACCTTCGAGGATGCAGCACCCACCTTGGCGGACGAAGGCGCTGTCGGTCGGCTGAGCATCACCCCCATGGGCGAGATCATCACCACCGAGACCTTGCCGGTCTTGATGAAACCCGGCCGCTCAGTGAAGGGCGTCGTCGTGCACGGTCTCGCCTTCGCCGATCTGACGCCGCGCGAATACTATGTCCTCGCCGACTTGATGTATGCCGATTCCGAGGCCGTGCCACGCTTCCTCGCCACGCGCCGCGCCCACAAGAGCATCGTCGCCGGCACGCTCCAATTCGTCTGGTGGGGCATCACCGAACCGTTCCGCGCGGTCTCTTATCTGCGCAAGGACATCGGCGACCGGAAGAGCGTCGATAAGGCAGATGCTGCGCCCGAAATGTCCGTCGAGATGCTGAAGAAACTCGTCGAAATGGCAAAGGCGGGGACGCCGTCCGCCGAAACCGCCGGCAAGAAAATCGAAACCAAGGCCGCGTGAAACAGGATCAAAGGACCAGACAAGAGAAAATGCGTCACAGCCGGTCCATATCGTTTGCAGCGAAGCAGACGCTCGCCGCGGTCATACTCATGGCCGCCACCAGCGCGCATGGGCAGCCGATATTCACGACCGCGCCGCCGAGCTTGCAGCGCCTACAGCCGATGACGTCGCAACCATCGCAGCCGTCCCAGCCGCAAACGCCCTCCGATCTCTACGGCGTCCAACAATTGCGCCGGTCGCTTCCCCCGCAGGCCAGCACCGAGACGCGCGCGCCGCCGCGCCAGATTCCCCTCGGCCCCGCGCCGACGACGGCTGAAGCGCCAGCCGCCGCACCGCAGGTCCCCGTCGCTCAAGCGCCAGTTGCGCCTGCGCCCGTGGCGCAAGCCCCAATGGCTCAAGCCCCTGTGGCTCAAGCCCCTGTGGCGCAAGCCCCGTCAACGGCCCAGACCGCCCCCGTCGCGCCGGCGCCCGGGATGGCCCCGGTCGCCATTCCAGCTTCGCCGCAAATGGCCGCGCCGAAACCGTTCACGCCAACGGCCCAGCCGCGCCAGCCCATCACCAGCCATATCGGCTCGCTGAAGGAAAACGGCGTCGTTCTGCGGCATCTCTCCAACAATGTGCAGGGCTTCCGCCTGACCGGCGAAATCGGTTCGTCCGAATGGCCGCTCTACATGACCGAAAGCCAGATTCAGCGTGGACTGAAATTCCAGATCGGCTTTCTGTCGGCGGTCTCCGTCATGCCGGAGGCGTCCTATCTGACCTTGATGATCAACGATCAGACGGTCGGCCGCACCAATATCACCGGCTCGCGCGGCGTGCGCACCGCCGTCTTCGACATTCCCGACGGCCTGATGAAAGCCGGCTTCAACTCGATCCGCATCATGGCCGAGCAGCGCCATCGCGTCGATTGCTCGCTGCAAGCGACCTATGAATTGTGGACGCAGATCGACCCGACCCAGACGGGCCTTGTGCTTTCGGGCAGTGGCGCCGTCACCAATATCGCCGAACTCGCCGCCCTGCCCGTTGACGAACAGGGCGCCATGCCAATCCGCGCCGTCATCCCCGGCAAGACCAGCGTCGCGGGTATCGATCGCGTCATCCGCGCCACCCAGATGCTGGCGCTCTACGGCCGCTTCCAGCAGACCGTCGTCGATGTCGGCCCGCTCGCCGACGGCATCCATGGCATCAATCTCGCCATCGGCACCATCGCCGAGATCGGCAGCCTGCTCGGGCCGATGAATGTCGGTCAGGTGCTGGGGCCACGCGTCGTCATCGTGCCGGCCTCCGGCGGCAAGCGCACCACCGTGGTCTTCACCGGCCGCACCGATGAAGATGTGAACGCGGCGCTACGCCAGTTCGCCATCTCGTCGGAACTGAAAGGCACGCCGCAAGGCATTCGCGCCGCGCAGGCTTTCCCCGGCTATCGGCTGTTCGGCGGCGAACGCGTCAAACTGCGCGATCTCGGCGTCATCAGCCAGGAATTCAGCGGCCGCCTCTTCCGCGTCGGCTTCAATGTGGTCCTGCCACCGGACTTCTATTCCGCCGATTATGCGAAAGTGATTCTCGACCTCGCCGGCGGTTATGCGCCCGGTTTGCGCGCCGGCGCCCAGGTCGTCGTCAGCGTCAACACCCGCACCGCGGTCAGCTTGAGCCTGCCCAAGAGCAGCGGCGACGTCTTCCAGCGCAATCCGATTCCGATTCCCCTCGGCACCCTGCGCCCCGGCCTCAACCGCATCGAAATCGAGGCGCAACTGGCGGTTCCCAGCGACACGGCTTGCGACCCCCTCGCCGCCATCACCGGCCAAAAACGCTTCCTGTTGCTCGATTCGACCGAGATCGAATTGCCGAAAATCGCCCGCATCGGCCGCATGCCCGACCTTGCGGTGACCGCGACCGGCGCCTTCCCCTACGCCGCCGCCGAAAAGCGCCCGGTGCTTTATGTGCCAGCGCCAAGCAAGGAAGCGATTGGCGCTGCCGCGACCATCGCCACGCGCCTTGCCACCTCCGCCGGTAAGCCGATCGATTTCGAATTGACCTTGAGCGCGCCAACCGCGGAACAAGGCCCCGCCCTGATCGTCGCGCCGGCGCTCTCCGTGCAAGGCGACACGTTCAAATCCGTCGGCCTGCAGCAGCAGGCCATCCTCGACAATTGGAACGAAGCGGTGAATGCGGAAGCCGCGCCTCTGTCCGATCAATTGACGCGCACCGAAGCCATGGCCCGCCATCGCCTCGTCCTGCAACGCAACTTCCCCGCCGCCTGCCACATGCCAACGCCGCAAGGCGGCTATCGCACCGCCGAGGCTTCAGCCAAATTCACCACCGACCGGTTCGCCGTCGGCGCCATCGGCGAGGCGGACAAGGGTCTCTACGATGAGTGGGATTCCAATATCCGCAACCAGGGCGGCATCATTGGCAGAGCTGTCAACACCTATAACCGTGTCGTCGATTGGGGCAGCTCTCTCTTCAGCGATACACGCGGCTGGATCGGCGACCACTTCGAGGTGCGCATCCAACGTCCGGTCCTGACCCGCCAAGCCTCGCTCGTCATGGCCCAGGATCTGACCGGCAGCACCCCCGACGGCGTACGCACCCTGGTGACAGCGCCAAACGCCGCCATGCTCGCGCAGTCGGTCGCCTGTCTGATCGACCCGCGTGTCTGGCAGCAGATCAGCGGCCGTGTCTCGGTGTTGAACGCCGCCGAAGGCGCCATGGTCGATATCCCGGTCGAGAACGCCCGGTTGGTGGCGACGCAACCGATGTCGATCGACAATATGCGGCTGATCGCAGCCGGCTGGCTGTCGCTGAATCGAAATATTTACGTTCTGTTGGCCTTCATACTGGCGCTGGTTCTAGCGTGTGCCACGCACTGGTTCTTGAAGGGCGTGGGTCGGAGTACATGATGCGTATCCTGAAGGCGATCGTGACCGCCTCGCTGTTGTTTGCGTCCTCAGTCCAGGCGCAGACCGTGACGCCGGCCAATGTGCCGGCGAGCGAGCCGCGGCGCGCTCTCGCCCTGGATGCGCGCGTGCTGCCGCTCGGCGGCACGTTCAAGGCCTTGCAATATTGGCAGGCCTATAAGGCGCGCTTCATCACCAACAACGGCCGCGTCGTCGACACCGCCAACGATCTCATCAGCCATAGCGAAGGCCAGGGCTATGCGATGTTGCTGGCGGTCGCCGCCAACGACCGCTCGACGTTCGACCGCATCTGGACCTGGACGCGCGCCAATCTGATGGTGCGCGACGATCAGCTGATGGCCTGGCGCTGGTCGCCCAATCATCGCCCTGGCGTCTCGGACATGAACAATGCCAGCGACGGCGATATTCTCGTCGCCTGGGCGCTCGCCGAAGCCGGCGAGCTATGGGCCGATGTCTCCTATTATATTGCCGGGCGGCGCATTGCCGTTGAAGTCGGCCGCAAGCTGGTTCTGTTCAAGAGCCAGCAGGGCGCGCTGCTGTTGCCGGCGATCAACGGCTTCTCCGCCGGCGATCGACCCGACGGCCCGGTGCTGAACCTGTCCTATTATGTGTTTCCGGCCTTCTCGCGGCTTTATCTCGTCGCGCCCGAGCTCGATTGGAACGGGCTGACGCAGACCGGCCTCGACCTGATGAAGACGGCGCGCTTTGGCCCGCAGAATCTGCCGACCGAATGGATCTCCATCCGCGACAGCGGCATCCGGCCAGCCGACGGCTTTCCAGCGCAGTTCTCCTATAATTCGATCCGCATTCCGCTCTACATGGCTTGGGCCGGCGTCGGCGATTGGGACAGCTACGCACCGTTCTACGCTTGGGCCAACCGCAAGCGCGGCACGGTCGCGGCCATTGAAGTAAGTTCTGGTCGCGAAGTCGAACAGCTGAGCGAAGCCGGCTATGCGAGCATCGCGGCCTTGGTGTCTTGTGCCGTCGATCAGACACAGATCCCCGCCAATCTGCGGGCGACGCGCGACGCCGACAATTACTATCCGACGACCCTGCATATGATGACGTTGCTGGCGATTCAGATGAGGTATGCTTCATGCCTCAGAAATTGAAATCGCGGCTCCTGAGCCTGAGCGTTTGCGCCGCCGCGCTTGTCGCGGCGTCGACGGCGTTTGGCCAAAGCGATTTCATCGTCGATGGCGCACAGCCACGCCCGGCGATCGCGCCGGTGCCGGCCCGACCGATTGATCCACAGCGGCCCGCGTCCAGAGAGACCGTGCAATCGCTGCCTGGCCTCGGCTTGCCTTTGGGACCGGGCGAGACAGTCGACGATTCAGCTCTGCGTTACTACGCCTCGCTCAACCAGACCCAGCGCGTGCAGACGGAAATGCGCCGCCTGCAACGGCTCTATCCGGGCTGGGAAGCGCCGGCCGATCTCTATGATCAGAGCAAGACGGGCGGTGAGGACGAACAAGCCTTCTGGGATTTGTTCGCCGCCGATCAACTCGACGATTTGCGGGCCGCCATCGATCAGCGCGGGCGCAGCGAGCCCGGCTGGAATCCGTCCGCCGAGCTGACGCAAAAACTGGCGCGGAAAACCCAGCGCAACCGCATTCTCGGCCTCTTCAACAGCGGCCGGCTGCAGGACCTGCTCGACACCCTTAAGAAAGACAATTTCAATTCGGAAGACGCCGACGTCGACGTGTTGTGGGCGATCGCCGAGGCCTATGCCAAGACCAAACAGACGCAGGATGCGCTCCAGACCTACAAGTCGATCCTGACGATGAACCGCGAATCCGACGTGCGCCTCGCCACCATCCAGAAGGCGATGGCGACCTTGCGCACGTCCGATGTCGAACAGCTGATCGCCATGGGCAAGAACGATGAATTTGCCCGGATGCAAACCGACGTCACGCGCATGCGCATCAGCGCTTATCTGCATGATGAGCGGCGGGACGAAGTTCCGGCGCCAGAGCTGAAGACCTTCGAGGATTACGCCCGCAGCGCGAGCGATCCCAACCAGGCCGGCCTCGTCGCCTGGTACTATTACAAGGCCAAGGCGTTCCGCGAAGCGCTGGAATGGTTCAAGCTGGCGCTTGAGCGCGGCGGCGATGCGATGATCGCCCATGGTCTCGCCCATTCGCTGCGCGAACTCGGCATGTATCGCGAGACCGAGGAAGTCGCCTATGCTTGGCGGCAGCCGCTGATCAACAACGCCATCCTCTTCATCGATATTCTCGAGCGCGATCTCACCAAGGAAGTGCCGCCCTATATCGAACCGGAGCGGCTGTTGCGCTATGCGCAGGTGACGATGGACATCGGCTCGGGTGAAGGCGCTCAGGCGCTCGCCTGGTATGCCTATAACTCCTGCCAGTTCGACACCGCCTACGAATGGTTCTCCCGCGCCGCCGCCTGGTTCCCGAAAGAGGGAACCGTCTATGGCCTCGCCGTCTCCGCGCGCCGCACCAAGCGGATGAAGGAATATGTCGAGCTGATCAACCGCTACGACGGCCTTTTCCCGAAGGTCATCGAGCTGGTCTTCCCCGACGGCGTCCGCAAGCCGCCGACCTCCTGCGATCTGCAAAGCGCTTCGCCCAAGCAGCGCCAGCAGATGCTGAACGGCTATTACGCGGCGCAAAGTTCCTTTGCTGGGCAACAGACCATGTATCTCGGCCAGGCGGCACCGCGCACAACGGGACCGGGACCTGGAGCTGGACCCGGCGGTCTACGCCCTGGCTATAACGGCGGCAGCGTGCAGCAGTTTACGCCGATGCAGCAGGGCTATGGATCGTGGCAGACGGCGGCACCACCGATGCCGAAGCTCAATCCGCAGGAATTCCCGGTTGCGATCGGTCCGGAGAATCCGCTGCGCTTTGCCTCGTCCGGCAAATGGTTCGGCAAGCCGATGCCGATCGCCGCCAGCGGCACCATGGCGCTGACGCCGATGGCGACGGAATATTATCGTGGCCCTTATCCGCTCGTGGCGCGGCGCGTGCCTGGTGTCGGACCGATGCCCTATGAGCGCTACGGCTTTGCACTGCTGCCGGGATGGAACGGCATAACCACCGCGAGCGAGCCGCGTAACGCGGAGAAAGCGCCCGAGGGCACGATCTGGACGACCCAGCAGGCGGAGGACGCTCTCGCCACCCGCGGCACCTCTCAAGGCGCCGGCGGCGATGCTCTGCGTCAAGATCTCGAAGGCATAGCCAATATGCTCGGGCAGTTGCCCCGCGTGCCGCCGCCCGCCGCCGTCATGGGTGGCAATTTGGGTGGCATGACGCCCTTCACGCCGGCGCAGCCGCAACCGACGATGCAACAGTTCCAGCCTGGCGGCGGCCGGCGTTCGCAGATCGATCGCACGCCAACAGGCAGCGGCGGCATCACCAGGATCGCGCGCAGCAGCGCCACCGACGCTTCCTCGCCGGCGGCACGGACGCTGTCGTTGTTGGCTTTCCTGAAGCCGCGCCCGATCGATCCGGATGCATTACCGGCGGCTCCGGCACGGGCGCCGCAGGCGAAAGCCACCGACGACGCCGGCCGCGAAGCCGTCGCCCGCTATAACGATCAACACTACAGCGCCGCACTGGCAGCGCTCGATCGCCGCGCCCGGTCCCTGCCGGAACCGCTCGACCTGCGTCTCGTGCGCGGCTGGTCTCTGCTCAACCTCGGCCGGTTGGGTGAAGCCCGACAGGTCTTCGACAATCTCAACACGCCCGCGCCCGTGGCGTCGGCGGAATTCATCGTCACAGCGCCCATTGCAGAGGAGGGCCACTAACATGAAACATTGGTTTGTCCTGCCTCTCGTGCTGCTCACGGCCGCCTGCGGCAGATCCTCCAGCGAGCAGCGCTTTCTCTCACGTGATGAATCCACCGCCACGGTCGCAACCGTTCCCGTCACCGCCAATCCCACTGGCGACGCGACCTTCACCCAGGCCGTGATGTTGCTGCCGATCGAAGCGGGCGCGGTGACGCGCATCCGCGAGCGCAACTATCCCAATGGCACGCGCCAGGATATCGTGATGGGCTTCGATGCCGGCACGAAAGCCGAGAACGTGCTCGAAGTCAGCATCGAAACCGCATCTTCGCCCGGCGGCCCGAACATGCTGCAGGCCGGCAAGCCGTCAGAGCGCGGCATTCAATCGGAGATTCTGTCGCGGTTTCGCGGCATTCAGATGAACATCGTCACCAAGCCGATGCAGAATGCGCTCGGCCCCTTCGGTCTCGCCATCGGCAAGCAGAGCAACGGCCATCGCTGCATCTACGCCTGGCAGTGGGTCGACAATATTCGCGACGCCGGACCAAACCGTTCAAGCTTCGCGCGCTTCGGCTCGGTGCTCGGCGGACGTGCCGCACCGGCTTCGATCCGCGTGCGCCTGTGCAGCGGCACCAAGGACCTCGATACATTGGCGAGCGCCGTCGAGTCCTTGCAGATGGGCGAGCCGGAAGCCCTCGCCCGTGTGCTGATGATGGATCGCCGCAATATCGATCCAGGTGTCGCCGCCGTTGACAGCGGTCGCGGCGTAGCGGCCACCGGGATCACCGCCCCCGTCACCCGGGTCGGCAGCCTGGAAAGCGCTCTGAGCGGCGGTCGCCCCGTCACCGAAGCCCGGCAACAAGTGGCAGCCCAGCCGCGCCCGGCCCGGCGCGTTGCCCGCCACAAGCCGCGCGAACCGCAAGACGAGCCGCGTCAGGCCGCCAGTCCCCCGGTCCAGCAGCTGCCGCCGGCCACCACCCTAGTACCGCAGCAGCCACCCCAGCCCAGCGGGCCGCGCTACCTCGGCCCGGTGCCCCAGCAGGCGGCAGTTCCGCAGATGGCCCCGCAAGCGGGAACTTATGCCTCGGGCGCCCCGGTGCCGCAGCGGCTCAACCCCAACCTGCCGGCGCAGGCCTATCGCGGCCCAACGTCGCAGGAGCCGTATCGGCCGCCCAATTCCCGTCAATAAACTGACAAAAAAGCCTTTTTTCCGCCCCGGCTGATCTTTGTGGTCATCCGGAGCGAAACCGATCCGGCTGTCGCGCGTCATACAGTTGTTGTATTCGACGGCGGAGCGCCTATTTGGCGGGTTCGTCGTGCCTGGGAGTACCCATGTCGATACCTGAGTTCGAACAGATGCTACATGCGGTCCTGCCCAGCACTGGCAAGACGTCGCTGACACTGACCGAAGTTCCTCGCCATGAAGGCGAGTTGCTGGTGTTGCTCGAAAAGGCCGTTCTCTCCGGCGCGCGTTCCAACACGCCGCTGACGGAAATCCATTTGCCCAAGGATGCCTATCCCGCCATGGAAGCGGAGTTCGGCGACATCCCGGTCATGGATTCCGGCCACGCCGACGTCATCCGCCTGTTCTTCGAACCGTAGTTTCTTGGAACCGTAGTTATTGCGGTCTGCGGACCCGCGCCAGAGCGCGTGCCGCATTGTTGTGCAGGATCGCCGCCTTCTCCGCGTCGGAAATGCGAGCGTCGGCAATCGCCTTGTTCGTCCAGTCCATGCCGAAACCGGTGCCGTCCGAGCCATAGACGATGCGCTCAACCCCATAGCAATCGACGGCCAATTCGATCGCCTTGGCGCCCAGTGAATTGCAATCGACCAGCACCGAGGCTTCCCGGATCCGCTTCGACGGCAATTCGTCCTGCGGCCGGTCGAGCAGGCTGCGGTGATCGAGCCGGTCGACCTCGAAGGGGATATTGCCGCCGAGATTGTGCGACAGCACCGTCACGTTCGGAAAAGACTTCAAAAAATCAGTCATGCAGAAGGTGATCATGTTCGACGACAGGCGCGCCTGCATGTCGAGCGTGCCGACCCGCGAATGGCCATTGTCCGAGGCATCCACCTTCGGCGCCTCCGGATCGTCGGCAATCTTGGCGTAGTGAACCAGGAAGACGGCGCCCAGCGCATTGGCGGCCTCAAACAGCGGCCGGAACTTTTCGGCGCGCTTGGTGGATAGAAAGCCGTCGCCCGGCAGCAATGCTCCGACCATGCCCGGCATGGCCATGATGCGATGAAATTCGCTCAGCGTTTCCTGCATGTCGGCGACAGGCAGTGCGGCAAGGCCGCTGAACCGTCCCGGATATTGCGCACAAACGGCGGCCACCGCATCGTTGAATGCTTGGCAGAGCGGCACCGCCTCGGCGCTGGGCAGCCGCTCGACGCCGTAAACCGGGGTCAGGGACAACACACCGCACGCGACACCGGCCTTGTCCATTTCGATGATGCGCTGCTCAGCACTTTCGCGCTGCGCCAAAGGCGAGGAATTGAACGAGGATTCGAGATATTCGCGACCGTCGTCCTTGCGGCGAATGAACGGCGGCGTGCTGCGCGCCCGCATGGCGTCGCAGAAAGCCTCCGGCAGCCAATGCGCATGCATGTCGATGGTCATGGGCTCTCTCCCAGGCGTTCTCCTGCAACGTCCAACCAAAATCGCGTTTGGTCTAGGACGCCGCTCCCTCGCTATTTTATTGCTGGTTGATCCAGCTTGAAAAAGCTGTGCCCGCCGCAGCGGGCACAGCCCAAACAGTCTTAGTCGACGATCTTGTTGCGCAGCACGCCGATGCCTTCGACCTCGGCCTCGACGATGTCGCCGACCTGCAGGAATTCCGGCTTCTTCATGCCAGCGGCAACGCCCGACGGCGTGCCCGTGGCGATGATGTCGCCCGGCTCGAGCGTCAGCGCGCCCGACAGGCTTTCGATGATGCGCGGCACGCCGAAATAGAGGTCGGACGTGTTCGAATCCTGGCGGATCTTGCCATTGACCTTGAGGGTCAGGTTATGGCCGCCTGGCTGACCGAATTCGTCGGCGGTGACGACATAGGGGCCGATCGGGCAATGCGAGTCATAGCTCTTGCCCTTGAAGAACTGGCCGTGATTGCGCTGCGCGTCGCGGGCGGTGACGTCGTTGACGACCGTATAGCCCCACACATGCTTGAGCGCATTGGCTTCGGAAATGTTGCGACCCTTCTTGCCGATAACGACAGCAAGTTCGACTTCGTAATCGAGCTCGTTGGTGTAGTCGGCGTGCCGCTCGACCTTGTCCTCGTGGCCGACGATGGTGGTCGGCGGCTTGGAGAAGAATTCCGGCATTTTCGGGTAGTTCGGCGGGATGCCACGCGTGGCGGCCATTTCTTCGATGTGCAGCTTGTAGTTACGGCCGACGCAGAAGACGTTCTTCGTGGCGCCGGGCAGCGGCGTCGCGATCTTCACCTTCTTGAGCGGCGTGAACATGCCCTTCGGCTTCGCCTGCGCCGCCTTGAGGGCCTTCTTGGCCGTCGACAGGGCGCTCGGGCCGCCAGCGATAATGTCGCGCAGCGTGTCGGGCAGGTCGGTCTTCAAAAGCTTCTTGGCCGCCAGCACGACGTCGAGCACACCATTCTCTTCGTCCAGTACGCCGACCTTCAACTCTTTCCCGGATTTGTAAGTCAGAAACTTCACGTTATCGTCCTCATCATTGCGATCCGGTCACGATGACCGTCCCGAATTTCTTAAGCCCAGCCTTTATCCCCAGCCCTCAATTCCAAGGCCCGAGATAGACCTCGCCATTAAAGCTGTCGCTCTGCGCCGGCAATGTCTGCGGCCAATTCGCATTATCGACCTTGCGGCGCAAGTTCGCCGGCATCGGCCGACCGTCCCAGCCGATCTGCTCCATGTGATGATAGAGCTGAATGGCGTGGCCATCGGGATCGATGGCGAAGGCGCCGTAGTCGACACCGGGAAATAGCTCCGGCGGCAGCTTGCGCACGGTGACGCCCTCACCCTCCAGAAACGCCACGGCATCGCGCAATTGCGTATAATCGCCGACCTGAAAGCCGCAGGAGAACAGCGATGTATGGGGGCTCAGGCCGAGTTCCTCACGCAGCGCCACCGGATAAATCGCCAGCGAATGGTGCTCCGTATTGGCGCGCAGGAAGGTGCAGCGATGGCCGTTCCACGTCACCTCCTCGGTGAAGCGCAGTCCCATCGTATCCCGGTAGAAGGCGGTGACGGCGTCAACGTCTTCGGCGAAGAGGCGGATCGGCCCGATCTTGGTCACCTTGAACGGCCGACCGAGCAGAATGCCGCCGACATCGTATTTTTCGTCCAGCGGCTCCTTGAAACGATAGCCGTCGGCGACGGCGATCTTGGCCGCCAGTCCTTCCTCGACCTCGGCGAATTCGGAGCGGTGCGGCAGAGCCGGTGAATCGTGATAGTCGCGCCGATGCATGCCCTTAGGCTTGCTCAGGCCGTCCCAGCCGATCTGCTCGATGCCATAGTAGATTTCATTGGTGTGGCCTTCCGGATCGACCGGATAGGCATGCCAATTGGAACCCGGATTATCGCGGCCGGCGCGGGCGACGCGGATGCCGCCGCCCTTCAGCCAGGTCGAGCCGTCGACGACCTCGCGCAGGCTGCCGACCTGCCAGGTGATCTGATTGATGGTCATGTGCGGCGGCAGGTGCTTCAGCAGCACCCGGCGCACCCGGCGCGGAAACAGCACGAAGGAATGATGGTCGGTGCCGTGGCGCATAAAATAGCCGATGCCCGATCCGTGCTTGCCCTGCTCCTCGGCCGGCATGCGCGCGCCAAAATCGATCGGATCGGCAATCTTCAATCCGAACATGCGGGTGTAAAACGCGATTCCCGCATCGATGTCGTGCACGTCCAATCCGAAATGGCCGAGGCGGCGGATTTGAAAGGGCCGGTCAAGCACCACGCCGCCCACGTTGAATTGCCGTTCTCCGACCCGAATATCTTCAGGCATAGCGTCCTCCCTTGTCGCGCGCAGGACCTTTGGTCTTGGTTGTCAGGAAGATCATGTTCCAAACAGTGTGTGTCGCCCGCGCCCGCAGCCGGCGATCATCGCTCGCATCGGCAGCGCGAGAACCTAGCGAGTCGCAAGGGGTCTTGTCCACCGGGCCGATGTAAAAACACCACTGTCGCCGCAGCTTTCGACAGTTCGATCGCTGTAGGTCGACACGCCGGCCGCATCGACAAATCAGCGAATATGGAGAAACTGGCGATAGCATTGGATCGGGAGGATGCCATGGGCCGCCGTATTGTCGACATTTCCGTGCCGCTGGAAGCCGGGATCGCCTCGGATCCACCAGGCCTCGAACCGAAAATCAAGTACATCGACCACAAGGAGCAAGCCCCGCAGGTCGCCCGCTATTTCCCCGGCCTGAAACCGGAAGACCTGCCCGACGGCGAGGGCTGGGCGATCGAGCATTGCCAGATCACCACGCACAACGGCACCCATCTCGACGCACCCTGGCACTATGCCTCGACCATGGATGGCGGCAAACGCGCCATCACCATCGATGAAGTGCCACTCGATTGGTGCTTTCAACCGGCGATCAAACTCGACTTCCGCCATTTTGCCGACGGCTATGTCGCCACCGCTGATGATGTGGAGAAGGAGCTGGCACGGATCGGCCACAGCCTGCGGCCGCTCGACATCGTTCTGGTCAATACCGCCGCCGGCACCCGCTACGGCCAGCCCGATTATGTGCCGACCGGCTGTGGCATGGGCCGCGAGGCGACCCTGTATTTGACCTCGCGCGGCGTGCGCGTCACCGGCACGGACGCTTGGTCATGGGACGCGCCCTTCGGTTTCACCGCCCAGCGCTATGCGCAAACCGGGGACGCCAGCATTATCTGGGAAGGCCACAAGGCCGGCCGCGAGATCGGCTACTGCCACATCGAGAAATTGCACAATCTCGAAAACCTGCCGGCCAAAGGTTTCTCGGTCGCCTGTTTCCCGGTGAAGGTGAAGGGCGGGTCTGCCGGCTGGACCCGCGCCGTCGCCATTTTCGAGGACTGAGCCTACTTCGCCAACTGAGCGAGACGATCGAGCGCCGCCGAAAAGCCCTTCATCGAGACGCGGAACACCACCGGCTCGTCATTCTGCAGGTTGAGCGAGGCGACGCTGATGTTCTGCGCCTTACGCAGCGCATCCACCGAGGCCGCCGGAATGGTCAAAGGCGCGATACAGCCCTGGGCGACGCAGGCCGAATAGCGCAGGCCCTGGCCAAGCGGCTTGTCGTCGAGCCGCACGATCGCACCGGCATCGAGCTTGACGCCGAGCGGCATCAACACGGTGCCGGTCAGATTGTTGTCACGCGGGACATCGAGATCGATGGCGAACACCGTCTGGCGAGTCTGGCCGTTGCCCTGCGCTTGCGACAGCCGGCACAGCTTGCGGTCATTGGCGATGCGGCAATCGACGGTCCAATCCTCGTAGACTTCGTTGATGGCCGTAGCGCCATTGGCGAGACCGGTGGTCGCCGCAGCCGGAGCACCGGCCGGCGTGTTCTGCGCGGCGCGCCGCAGCCGCTCCATGGCGGCGGCCGTATCGGCGGCCGACGGCTCGGCGGTCTGCGCCAGCGCGGTGCCGGCCACGAGCAGCGCGCCGGCGGCGCCGAAAACAGTTTTGAATGAGAAAAATGAAAGCATATCAATGGTTCCCGCTACATTTGTCCGCTGCGCGATAAGCCATATCGCCCACGAAAGCCAGCACGTCATGCTGCGCAAAATCGTCGTCGTCGTGACACTTGTTCGCTAGAATAGATCACTGCAGCACGCCGCCCCACCTCTCAGAGCCGAGTCTTTGCCCAGGTCCCTGGCACAGCCGAGGTCCTTGACAATATTTTAAACCTAGATATTTTAAGCTTGAAATAATTGAGCAGCCCGCGCCCAGACTGGGGAGATGCCCTTGCGTATCGTCTGCATTGGTGGAGGACCGGCCGGCCTTTACTTCGGCCTGCTGATGAAAAAGCTGCACCCCGAACATTCCATTTCGGTGGTCGAGCGCAACCGTCCCTATGACACGTTCGGCTGGGGTGTCGTCTTCTCCGACGCCACCATGGAGGCCATGCGCGCCTGGGATCCGGAAAGCGCCACCGAGATCGAGGACGCCTTCAACCACTGGGACGACATCGAACTGGTGTTCAAGGGCAAGAAGCTGCGCACCAGCGGCCACGGCTTCGTCGGCATCGGTCGCAAGAAACTGCTCAACATCCTGCAGCGGCGCTGCGAAGCGCTTGGCGTCGAACTGGTGTTCGAACGCGACGTCAATTCCGATCTCGAATTCGCCGACGCCGATCTGATCATCGCCTCCGACGGCGTCAATTCGAAGATCCGCAACCGCTATCCGGAGGTCTTCCAGCCTGATCTCGTGGTGCGGCCCAACCGTTTCATCTGGCTCGGCACGAAGAAGCTGTTCGACGCCTTCACCTTCGATTTCCAGCGCACCGAACACGGCTGGTTCCAGTCCCATATCTATAAATTCGACGCCGAGACCTCGACCTTCATCATCGAGACCACGGAAGAGACCTATCTCGCTCACGGCCTCGACAAGATGAGCCAGGACGAGTCGATCGCCTTCTGCGAAAAGCTCTTCGCCGAGACGCTCGAAGGCGCGCCTTTGATGACCAATGCGCGCCATGTGCGTGGTTCCGCTTGGATCAATTTCAGCCGGCTGATCTGCGGCAAGTGGAGCCATTTCAACGGCCAGTCCCAGGTGGTGCTGATGGGCGATGCCGCTCATACCGCGCATTTCGCCATCGGCTCGGGCACCAAGCTTGCCATCGACGACGCCATCGAACTGACCCGCCAGTTCCAGACCCATGGCCACGCCAAGGAAAACATCCCCGAAGTCCTGAAGGTCTACGAGGAAATCCGCCGGGTCGATGTCGCCCGCATTCAAAACGCGGCGCGTAATGCCATGGAATGGTTCGAAGTGGTCGGCGAGCGCTATGCCGACACGCTCGAGCCGGAACAGTTCATGTATTCCATGCTGACGCGCTCACAGCGCATCAGCCACGAGAACCTGCGCCTGCGCGACAAGACCTGGCTGGAAAGCTTCGAGCATTGGTATGCCGAACGCGCCGGCGTGAAGGGCGAGAAGAATAAAAAAGAGCGCGGCCTGCCGCCAATCTTCACGCCGTTTACGGCGCGCGGCGTCACCCTGCCAAACCGCATCGTCATGTCGCCGATGGCGATGTACTCAGCCACGGACGGGCTGATCAGCGATTTCCATCTCGTCCATATCGGCTCGCGCGCCATGGGCGGCGCCGGCCTCGTCTTCGGCGAAATGACCTGCACCTCAGCCGATGGACGCATCACGCCGGGCTGCCTTGGCCTATGGAACGAAGAACAGGCCGCCGGCTGGCGCCGCCTCGCCGATTTCGTGCATCATAACAGCGCGGCCAAGATCGGCATCCAGATCGGCCATGCCGGCCGCAAGGGCTCCACCAAACTGGCCTGGGACGGCATCGACCAACCGCTCGAAAGCGGCAACTGGCCGCTCTATTCAGCCTCGGCTCTGCCCTATCTGCCCAACAGCCAGGTGCCGCATGCGATGACGCAAGCGGACATGGCGCGGATCAAGGCCGACTTCGTGCGCTCGGCCGAGCTTGCCGTCACCACCGGCGTCGACTGGCTCGAACTGCACTGCGCCCACGGCTATCTGCTCTCGAGCTTCCTGTCGCCGCTGACCAATCAGCGCAACGACGAATACGGTGGCAGCCACGAGAACCGCGCCCGCTATCCGCTTGAGGTCTTCACCGCCGTGCGCGCCGTCTGGCCGAAGGACAAGCCGATCTCGGTTCGCCTGTCCTGCACCGACTGGGCCGAGGGCGGCAACACGGCTGACGACGCCGTAATCTTCGCCCGCCTGTTCAAAGAAGCCGGCGCCGACATGATCGACTGCTCCACCGGCCAGGTGGTGAAGGAAGAAGTGCCGGTGTTTGGCCGCATGTGGCAGACGCCGTTCTCCGATCGCATCCGCAACGAAATCGGCATCGGCACCATCGCGGTTGGCGCGATCTCCGACGCCGACCAGGCCAACTCCATCATCTCCGCCGGTCGCGCCGATCTGTGTGCTGTCGCCAGACCGCATCTGGCCGACCCGGCCTGGGCCCTGCATGAAGCCGCCAAGATCGGCCTCACCTCGATCCCCTGGCCGAAACAATATTATTCCGGCAAATCGCAATATGAGACCCTGCTGGCCCGTGCTGAACCAGCGCGCGTGAAGTGAGCGAGAGACACCATGCATCAGATCCTGCAACCTGACGGCTGGAAGAAGCCCATCGGCTATTCCAATGGCATATCCGCCACGGGCCGCACCATCCATGTCGGTGGCCAGATCGGCTGGAACGCCAATTGCGAATTCGAGACCGACGACTTCGTCGCCCAGGTGCGCCAGACCTTGCAGAACATCGTTGATGTCCTCGCTGCCGGCGACGCCAAGCCCGAGCACATCGTCTCGATGACCTGGTACTTCACCAACAAGCGCGAATATCTCGACAATCTGAAAGGCATCGGCGGCGCCTATCGTGACATCATCGGCCGACACTATCCGGCCATGGCCGGCGTGCAGGTGGTCGCCCTGATCGAAGATCGCGCCAAGATCGAAATTCAAGCCACGGCGGTCGTGCCCTAACGGAAGCATTTTCGAGCGAAGTGGAGGCCGGTTCGCGTGAAGAAAATGCGTCAACTACAACCGACTAGCCCGCGGGAGGGACAATGAGCGTCAAACAGCATGCTCTTGTGACGGGAGGAGGAACCGGCGTCGGCAGGGCTGTTGCTCTGGCGCTGGCGGACGCCGGCATCGACGTCACCATCACCGGCCGCCGCGCCGCACCCCTCGAGGCGGTGGCGAAAAACAATCCGCGCATCGACATCGCCGTCGCCGATGTCACCGATGAGGCCGCCATGGCCGCCGTTCATGCCAAGGCCGACGCGGACGGCGCGCCCTTCGACATTGTCATCGCCAATGCCGGCATGGCGATGAGTGGGCCCGCCGCCCGCACATCGCTTGTCGATTGGCAGACCAGCCTCGCCGTCAATCTCACCGGCGCCTTCCTCACCGTGAAGCCGGCGCTGAGCCCCATGGCCAAACGCAAGAGCGGCCGTATCATTTTCATCGCCTCGACCGCCGGCCTCAAGGGCTATGCCTATGTGGCGCCCTATGTCGCCGCCAAACATGGTGTCGTCGGCCTGATGCGCGCGCTTGCGACTGAGACGGCCAAGAGCGGCGTCACCGTCAACGCCATCTGCCCCGGCTTCACCGAAACCGAACTGCTGGCGGATTCGATCGAGCGTATCACCGCCAAGACCGGCCGCAGCGCCGAAGAGGCCCGCGCCGAACTCGCCGCCGCCAATCCGCAAGGACGTTTCGTCCAGCCACGAGAGATCGCCGCCGCTGTGCTCTGGCTGATCGGCGATGGCGCGCAGTCGATCACCGGCCAGACCATCTCCATCTCCGGAGGCGAAACATGGTAGCCGCCCGGCCTGCCGCGCTTGCGCCGCAAGCCGGCAAAGAGCGGCTGCGGCTGTGGATCCGCATCCTGCGCGTCTCGCGCCTGATCGAAGCGGAGCTGCGCGACAAGCTGAAAACCGAATTCGACACCACCCTGCCGCGCTTCGACGTGATGGCCGCGCTCTACCGCGAGCCCGACGGCATGTTGATGAGCGATCTCTCGCGCTATCTTTTGGTCTCCAATGGCAATGTCACCGGCATCATCGATCGTCTGGTAGCCGATGGCTTTGTCGTGCGCGCCTTGCGCGAAGGCGACCGCCGCACCTCCATGGTGAGCCTGACCAAGAGCGGCCGTACCTTCTTCGCCAAAATGGCCGCCGTTCACGAAGGCTGGGTCAATGCCCGTCTCGCCGACATTGGCGAAGGCGAGGCGCATGAACTGGCCTCCGTTTTGCAATCATTCCGCAGCAATTGGGAAGCCGAGACATGACAGCTATGGCCACACGCAAGCCGCAGCATTTCTTCTGGGAAGTTAGCGATCGCATCGCCCGGGTGAAGCTTCTGCGCCCAGAGCGCAAGAATCCGCTGACGTTTGAATCCTATGCCGAGCTGCGCGACACGTTTCGCGATCTCGTCTACGCCGACGACATTGACGCCGTGGTATTTCTCTCTAACGGCGGTAATTTCTGTTCCGGCGGCGATGTGCATGACATCATCGGCCCGCTGATCGGCCTGGACATGAAGGGTCTCCTCACCTTCACGCGCATGACCGGCGATCTCGTCAAGGCGATGATCCATTGCGGCAAGCCCATTATCGCTGCTGTCGACGGCGTCGCGGTCGGCGCCGGCGCCATCGTTGCCATGGCCTCCGATATCCGGATTGGAACGCCGCAGGCCAAGACCGCCTTCCTCTTCACCCGCGTCGGCCTTGCCGGCTGCGACATGGGCGCTTGCGCCATCCTGCCGCGCATCATCGGCCAGGGTCGCGCCGCTGAACTGCTGTATACGGGCCGCACCATGAGTGCGGAAGAAGGCGAGCGTTGGGGTTTCTTCAACCGGCTCGTCGCACCCGAACAGCTCGACGCCGAGGCGATCGATCTCGCCAAGCGCATCACCGCAGGACCAACCTTCGCCCACGGCATCACCAAGACGCAGCTGAACCAGGAATGGTCGATGAGCCTCGATCAGGCCATCGAATCCGAGGCGCAGGCCCAGGCGATCTGCATGCAGACGCAGGACTTCGGCCGCGCCTACGAGGCTTTCGTCGCCAAGCGCAAACCCGTGTTTGAAGGAAACTAATCATGCCCGATCGTTCCTTTCTGCACTGGCCCTTCTTCGAAGATCACCATCGCGCCCACGCCGAAAAGCTCGACGCCTGGTGCGCCAAACACCTGCCCGTCGATCATGGCGATGTCGACGCCGCCTGCCGCGAACTCGTCGCCATGCTCGGCCGCGACGGCTGGTTGCTGCCAACCGCCGTTGACCCCGCCGATCCCAAGCCCCTCGACGTGCGCACCTTGTGCCTGACGCGCGAAACCCTCGCCCGCCACGATGGCCTCGCCGATTTCGCCTTCGCCATGCAGGGCCTCGGCACCGGCGCGCTCAGCCTCTACGGCACGACCGAGCAGCGCCAGTGGCTCACCAAGACCCGCGCCGGCAAGGCGCTGGCAGCCTTTGCTTTGTCGGAGCCGCGCTCCGGCTCCGATGTCGCCAATATGGACATGACCGCGCGCCGTGATGGCGATGGCTATGTGCTCGACGGCGAAAAGACGTGGATTTCCAACGGCGGCATCGCCGATTTCTACATCACCTTCGCTCGCACCGGCGAAGCGCCAGGCGCCAGGGGCCTCTCGGCTTTCCTCGTGCCGGCCGAGACGAAGGGGTTGACCATCGCCGAGCGCATCGAAGTGATCGCGCCGCACCCCTTGGCCCGCCTCGCCTTCAAGGACTGCCGCGTGCCGGCTTCCGCTTTGATCAGCAAAGCGGGCGATGGCTTCAAGATCGCCATGTCGGTGCTCGACGTCTTCCGCTCGACCGTTGGCGCGGCGGCGCTCGGCTTCGCCCGCCGTGCCCTCGATGAAAGCCTGACGCGCACCACCAAGCGCGAATTGTTCGGCGCGCCATTGTTCGACCTGCAAATGGTGCAAGGCCATCTTGCCGACATGGCGCTCGATGTCGATGCCTCCGCCCTACTCGTCTATCGCGCCGCCTGGAGCAAGGATAATGGTGCGCCGCGCGTCACCCGCGAAGCCGCCATGGCGAAACTCTATGCCACCGACCGCGCCCAGAGTGTCATCGACAAGGCCGTGCAATTGCACGGCGGCGATGGCGTGCGCCACGGCCATATCGTTGAAAGCTTGTATCGGGAGATCCGTGCGCTGCGCATCTATGAAGGTGCGTCGGACGTGCAAAAAGTGGTCATCGCCCGGCAGATTATGGGAGGCGCATGATGTCAGGACTAGGCCCCACCGCGCATATCGACACCTTCACCCGCGACAATCTTCCGCCGCTCGATCAATGGCCGCAGCTCCCGCTCAGCGGCTTCAACTATCCCGACTATCTCAATGTCGGCGTTGAACTCACCGACCGCATGGTCGAGCGCGGCTTTGGTGACAATACGGCGCTGATCGGCAACGGTCGGCGCCGCACTTACAAAGAGCTGTCCGACTGGACCAACCGCCTCGCCCATGCGCTGGTTGAGGTCTATGGCGTCAAGCCCGGCAATCGCGTGCTGATCCGCTCCGCCAACAATCCGGCCATGGTTGCCTGCTGGCTCGCCGCCACCAAGGCCGGCGCCGTCGTCGTCAACACCATGCCGATGCTGCGCGCCGGCGAACTGGCCCAGGTCATCGACAAAGCCGAGATCAAACTGGCGTTGTGCGACACCCGCATCAAGGACGAACTCGTCGCTTGCGCCAAGGAAAGCCAGTTCCTCGAACAGGTTGTCGGGTTTGACGGCACCGCCAACCACGATGCCGAACTCGATCGCATCGCCCTCGACAAGCCGGTGAAGTTCGAGGCCGTGAAGACCGGCCGCGACGACGTCGCGCTGCTCGGCTTCACCTCCGGCACCACCGGCAAACCCAAGGCGACAATGCATTTCCATCGCGACCTCCTGATCATCGCTGATGGCTATGCCCGCGAAGTGCTGAATGTGCAGCCAAGCGACATCTTCGTCGGCTCGCCGCCGCTCGCCTTCACCTTCGGCCTCGGCGGACTGGCGATCTTTCCGCTGCGCTTCGGCGCCGCCGCGACGCTTCTGGAAAACGCCTCGCCGCCGAACATGATCGAGATTATCGAGAACTATAAGGCGACGGTCAGCTTCACCGCGCCCACCGCCTATCGCGCCATGCTCGCCGCCATGGACAAGGGCGCCGATCTGTCGTCGCTGCGCGTCGCTGTCTCCGCCGGCGAAACCCTGCCGGCACCGGTCTTCGAGGATTGGGTGCGCAAGACCGGCAAGCCTATGCTCGATGGCATCGGCGCCACTGAGATGCTGCACATCTTCATCACCAATCGCTTCGACGACATGGCGCCGGGCTCCACCGGCCGCCCTGTCAGCGGCTATCAGGCCAAGATTGTCGATGATGATATGAACGAAGTGCCGCGCGGCACGCCCGGTCGCCTCGCCGTGCGCGGCCCGACCGGTTGCCGCTATCTCGCCGACGAACGCCAGAAGGTCTATGTGCGCGACGGCTGGAACCTCACCGGCGACACCTTCGTCCAGGACGAGGACGGCCATTTCCACTTCGCCGCCCGCTCCGACGACATGATCGTCTCGGCCGGCTACAACATCGCCGGCCCCGAGGTCGAAGCAGCTCTGCTCTCCCACGAGGATGTGCGGGAATGCGCGGTGATCGGCGCCACCGACCCCGAACGCGGCCAGATCGTCGCCGCCTATGTGGTGCTGTGCGACGGCATCGCGCCCGACGCCCTGGAGATCAAGAAGCTGCAGGATCACGTCAAGGCAACGATCGCGCCCTACAAATATCCGCGTGCGGTGAATTTCGTCGAGGCGCTACCGAAGACACAGACAGGTAAAATCCAGCGCTTTCGATTGCGCGAAGGCGCGTAAGCGCTTCGGAAATAATCTATTTCGGTAGGCGACAAGATGGACGTCCGCGATCTTCGTGGACGTCCATTCCATGCGTCGCAACCATCCAATATGGCCTGTCATCCAATTTTCGGCTACGAATCCGATAATTTCGCAGAACGAAAATCATTGGAGACGGACGATGATACGGACGAAGGCCCACGCCCTCGGATTGTTTTCGACGACGACGGCTTTGGCGATGATTCTTTTCAGCGCGTTGCCCGCCGCCGCGCAATCCTTTGAAGAGCTGCAGCAACAGTGCAACAGCGACGAGTCCACCGACGACCAGACGATTTACGGTTGCAATGGCGTGATCGCCGGCAAGGCGTCGCGCCGCGATGTCACCACCGCCTATAACAATCGCGGCTATGCCTACGACAACAAGGCGCAATATGATCGCGCCATCCAGGACTATAACGAAGCCATTCGCCGCGATCCCAAATACGCGCTGGCCTATAACAATCGCGGCTTCGCCTACCAGAACAAGGGCGACTACGTCCGCGCGGTTCAGGATTACGATCGGGCGCTCAAGATACAGCCGAAATATCAGAAGGCGCTCGAGAACCGCGCCAGCGCCCTCGTCGTGCGCGACGCGCAAGCCAGGGGCGACCTGCCGGCGAATTACGGCGCGCTGCGAGCCATGTGCAACAGCAATGCCTCCAACGACGATCAGACGATCGCCGGCTGTAACGGCATCATCGTGCCCGGTAAGACACCGCCGGACGATCTGGTGCCAGCCCTCAACAACCGCGGCTATGCCTATAACAACAAGAGCCAATACGATCAGGCCATTCGCGACTACAGCGAGGCGATCCGCCTGCGGCCCGACTATGCGCTCGCCTTCAACAATCGCGGCCTTTCCTATCAGAACAAGGGTGACTTTGCCCGCGCCATCGCCGATTTCGATCAGGCCCTCAGGTTCCGGCCGAACTATCAGAAAGCCGTCGATAACCGTGCCCGCGCCATCAAGGTGCGCGACGCCCAGGCCACCGGCGGGCTGCCGGCGAATTTCGGGCAGCTCAAGGCGCTGTGCAACAGCGATGCCTCGACGGATGACGAGACGATCGAAGGCTGCAACGGCGTGATCGCCGCCGCCAGCAATGGCGCGCAACCGGACCTGGCCACCAGCTACAACAACCGTGGTTATGCCTATAATCGCAAGGCTCAATACGATCGCGCCATTGCAGACTATAGCGAGGCCATCCGGCTCAAGCCCGACTATACCCTGGCCCTCAACAATCGCGGCATCGCCTATGAGAACCAGAGCGACTTCAATCACGCCCTGGAAGATTTCGAACAGGCGCTGCGCATCCAGCCCGAATATCAAAAGGCCATCGACAATCGCGCCGAGGCCATGAAACTGCGCGAGGCTGTTGCCACTGGCGATCTGCCGCAAAATTACGGCCAGCTACGGGCCTTGTGCAACAGCAATGCCTCGACCGACGACCAGACGATCGAGGGCTGCAGTGGCGTCATCAGCGCCGTCAAGCCACCGCCGGACGATCTCACCAAGGCTCTCTACAATCGCGGCATCGCCTACAATAATAAAAACGACAACGACAAGGCGCTGCAAGACTATGATCAGGCGATCAATCACAAGCCGAATTACACGATCGCCTTCAACAATCGTGGCCTGATCTATAGCCGCAGGGGCGAGCACGACAGGGCTATTCTCGATTTCGACCAGGCGATCCGCATCGATCCAAACTATGCCCTGGCCTACAACAATCGCGGCCTCGCCTATTTCCGCAAAGGCGACTATGGCCGCGCCATCGAGAATTACGATCAAGCCATCAAGCTGAACCCCGACTATCAGCGGGCTATCGACAACCGCGCCGACGCGGTGAAACGCAAAGCGCAAGCCGGGCGCTGAGGACTCACCTGGACGACGCCTTATAAGTCCAGCCCCGGGGCCACCCTTCGCCACCGACTTGAGCGAAACTCAAGTTCTGTTCGGGATTCATCAATTGATCTTCCGCGGCCGAATTCTAAGCATCGGCCCGGATGATCGAGCGCCTCGGCGTTCCGTCATCGTCCGGTTCCACATGAGGATGATGTGATGGATACGAATGTGCTGCCCGTCGTGATTGCCGGAGCGGGCCCTGTCGGCATGGTCGCCGCCGCCGATCTGGTGCGCCAGGGCGTGCCTGTCACCGTTCTGGAGGCCGGCGCCGAGCTCAGCCGCGAGTCGCGCGCCTCGACCTTTCATCCACCTACCTTGGACATGCTCGACGATCTCGGCTTCGCCAAAACGTTGATCGCGCAGGGGCTGAAGGCGCCGCAGGTGCAATACGGCTCGATGATCGACGGCGAACTCGGCACCTTCGATTTCGCCGAGATCGCCGATCTGACGCGCCATCCCTTCCGCTTGCAGGCCGAGCAGTTCAAGCTCACGCGCATCATTCTCGACGCGCTGCAAGATAACCCGCTGTTCAACATTCACTTCGGCACGGAACTCAAGGGCGTCTCGCAGGATGAACAGGGCGTCAGCCTCAGCTTCACCGGACCGGACGGAGACGGCACCTTGCGCTGCGCCTGGCTCATCGGCGCCGATGGCGCCAACAGCATCGTGCGCCGCAGCCAGAACATCCCGTTCGAAGGGTTCACCTGGGCGGAGCGTTTCCTCGTCATCACCACGCCGGCCGATGTGGAAGCGGCACGTCCCAATGTCACCTCGGTCAGCTATTGGGCCGACCCACAGCGCTGGCATTTCTTCCTGCGCATCCTCGATGCCTGGCGCATCATGATCCCGGTACCGCCGGATATTCCCGACGAGACCGTTACCAGCGCCAGCTTCGCCCGCGACATGCTCACCAGCATCCTGCCCGAAGCCACCGATGCGCCGATCAAGCACACCACGCTCTATCGCGTCCACCAGCGCGTCGCCGACCATTTTCGTGAAGGCCGCACGTTTTTGGCGGGCGATGCCGCCCATATCAACAATCCGCTTGGTGGCATGGGCATGAACGGTGGCGTGCATGATGCCCTGAATCTAACCGCTCTGCTTGGGCCGGTCATCCAGGGCAAAGCCAATGCAGCCACGCTCGATGCCTATGACCGCCAGCGCCGCACCGTGACGATGGAGGCCATTCAGAACGGCACCATCCGCAACAAGCGCAATCTTGAAGCCAAGACGCCGGAAGATCGCCAGGCTTTCCGCGATGAGATCAAGACGGCGCTGTCGACCCGCGACAACACCCGCGCTTTCCTGCGGCGCATCGCCATGTTCGACAGCCTAGAGCGCGCCGCGAAACTCTAGCAGGTAAAGGTCGCATCCGGGAATGGCGCGCGAACACTCGATCGTCATTGCGAGCGAAGCGAAGCAACCCAGGACCAAAGTGCAGAGTTGTTGACGTAAATAGACCTGTACCACAGGCATTTCTTCACACTCTACCGCGTGCTCTGGATTGCTTCGTCGCTAGTCATTGCCGCGAAACAGCCGAACCTGGTCCTGCAGCCAGGCTCGGAAATGCGACAGCAACGGTTCATCCGCCTGCCATTCGGGATAGGCAAAGTAATAAGCGCCTTTGCTGCGCACGGATTTATCCGACAGAATCTTCAGCGCGCCGGACTTGAGCTCCGCTTCGATCAGAAATTCCGGCAGCAGCGCCACGCCTTGTCCAGCGCACGCCGCGCCGATGAGCATGGCCTGGATTTCGAAGCGCGGCCCGCTCATGAAATTGAGATCCGACAAGCCGTTGGCCACGCACCAAGACTGCCACGCGCTGGGGCGTGTCTTCAAATGCAGCATCCGCTGCCGGATCAACCGTTCCAATTGGCCGCTGCGCCGCCCGGTCAACAGTTTCGGGCTAGCGACAGGCACCAGATCTTCCTCGAACAAAAAGTCCGACAAGGCGCCCGGCCAGTTGGCATCGCCGAAACACAGCGCGCCATCGATATCGGTGCCATCGAACAAAAAGCGCTCGCTGCGCGCGCTGACATTGATGGTGACATTGGGATGTTGCGCGTAAAAGCTGGACAGACGCGGAATGAGCCATGACGAGCCAACCGTCGGCAGCGCGGCGATTTCGAGATTACCGCCGGCGCCCTCAAGCGACATGACTTTGAGCGTGTCGCGCTCCAGCCGTTCCAGCGTGTGCGAGATGTCATTGGCGTAGGCGCGGCCCGCGCGCGTGAGCGAAAGACGTTTCTTGATACGGTTGAACAACCGCACGCCGAGATGCTCTTCAAGCAAAGAGATCTGCCGGGAGACAGCGCTTTCCGTCAACGCCAGCTCATTTGCCGCGCGTGTGATGCTCTCGTGGCGTGCAGTTGCCTCAAAAGCAAGCAACGCATTCATGCTGGGGATGCGGCGACGAATGGGACTTTTCCGAGTGGTTTTTCAGGTCTTGCCGAAAACTCAAGAACTCTTCAACTTAACTCGTTTGCCCGCATTGTACAGCAATTTTAGGCTTGTCATGAGCCTTAGCCTTAAGCCTTCGTCTTCCAGCAAAGAGAGAAGCCATGACCTTCCGGGCCTTGAGTATCGCGATCGCAACTTCCGTTTTGACGCTTGTCTCCATGCCCGCCATGGCCGACTACCCCGACAGGCCGATCGTTCTTGTCGTGCCGTTTCCCGCCGGCAGCACCAGCGATACGATCCCGCGTTTGATCGCACCGATCATGGGAAAGTCGCTCGGCGGATCGGTCGTCATTGAAAATCGCGCTGGCGCCAATGGCTCGGTCGGCGCGACGCGCGTCGCGACCGCTCCGGCAGATGGCTACACACTGCTGCTCGGCACGACGGGCGTGCTGGCGATCAACCAATGGATTTACGCGTCGCCGCAATACTCACCCGAGAAGGACTTCGCGCCCATCATCAACCTCGCCGCGACACCCAACATCATCGTCGTCAATCCGACGGTCAAAGCCAATACGTTGCAGGAGCTGATCGCGGAAGCGAAAGCCAAACCCGGCACGCTCTCCTTTGCCTCCGCCGGCAACGGCAGCACCAGCCATATCTGCGGCGAAGCACTGAAGGTGATGGGCGGCATCGATATCATTCATGTGCCCTATCAGGGTCCGGCGCCGGCCATTCAGGACGTGCTCGGCGGTCGCGTGTCGATGATCTGCGACAACCTCTCCAACGTGGTGCCCTATATCAACAGCGGCGATCTGAAGGCGATCGTCGTCACCGCCACCGAACCGAGCCCGCAGCTGCCGAAAGTCCCGACATCGCCCCAGGCCGGATTGCCGAACCTTGAAGCCGGCATCTGGTACGGCATCGTCGCGCCGGCGGCGACACCGCGCGACATTATCGAGAAGCTCAACAAAGCCATGGCTGAAGCGCTGCGCGACCCGACCGTCAAATCGCGCCTCGAAACCCTGGGCCTGACCGTCATCGCCGATATGCCGGACCATTTCAAAACCTTCATCGCGCAGGAAGCCGCCCGGATGGAGAATGTGGTGAAACTGTCCAAGGCGCGCATTCAGTAGGCAGTATCCCACGCAAGAAGTGCCCAACATCTCCGGCGGAAGATCAGCTTCCGCCGGATTTATGCCCCGATCGTATTTCGACGGAAGCCCCGCCGTCGCAATGGCCGCCAAACTCCTGTAAGACGTCCGCAGGGGAAGATGATGGACGTCCAGGATCTAGAAATACGGCATCTGAAGCTGATCGATGCGCTGTTGCGCTATCGCAACGGGACGGTCGCCGCCAAACATCTGGGCATCAGCCAGCCGGCGGTCAGCCAGTCGCTGAATCGCCTGCGCACCCTGTTCGACGATCCGCTGTTCGTGCGCACCGAGCGCGGCCTCGAACCCTCGCAACGGGCGCTGGCGCTCGCTGGTCCCGTCACCGAGATTTTGAATCTCGTCGACGGCACGCTGTTGCAGAAGGAAACCTTCGACCCGCTGGCCGAAGGCCGTCGTTTCGTTGTCTCGACGGGTGAACTGGGAGAGCTATCCTGTGTGCCAGCTCTTCTGGCGCAAATCACGCGCCTGTCCCCGCAATCCTCCCTCATGGTCGTGCCCGCCGACACGCAATCCATCGATGATCTGCTCGACAATGGCACCGTCGATCTTGCCATCGGCTACCTGCCTGAGCTCACGAGCCCGAACTACATGCAGCAGTCGCTGTTCAACCATGGGCTCGGCTGCCTCGCCAGCGAAAGCCTCAAGGTTCCCGACGAGGGCCTGACGCTCGAGGCTTTCGCCACCTTCGATCATGCCCTCATCGGCATGGAAGGCCGCCTGCGCACGCTCTACGATCAGATGATGCTGGAACAGGGATTGCGGCCGCGCATCGTCTTGCAACTGCCGCATCTGGTCAGCATTCCCCTGATTCTGCCGGCGGCGCATTTCCTCGTCATCGCCTCCGACTTCCTCTGCCGGCACTTTGCCAAGCAAACAGGCATCGTCCGCTATCCGCTGCCCTTCCCTTCGCCGATGATGAACATCCGGCAGATCTGGCACAAACGAAAGCAACAGGATCCGGCCCACAAATGGCTGCGTCAGCTGGCGGCGCAACTTTGGATGCGGAAATAGTTCTCCCGGTTCACTGCTGCGGCAGCCCCGCGTCGACCATCAGTTGGATGACGTGTTTGGCGGCATCGAGATAAATCGGGCTGTTGTTCTTTGCCGGCGGCGCGACATTGAGCGTCGTCGTGCCGGGCCGCAGTTTCAGCCCCTCTTGCATGGCGGCTCTTGCGTCTTCGAGCCGACCTATTTTTTGGTAAGCTGCGGCCAAGATCATATGCGAGCGTCCGGACCCAGCCGTAATCGCGATCGATTTTTGGAGCAACGGCACCGCCTCTTCACCGCGTCCCATCAAAATATTCGTCCAGCCCGCGCCGAGAAGCCATGTCCAGCGGGAGACGCGCGGTGTGTCAAAACGGTCGGCCTGTTTGAATGTCGCAAGCGCATCGTCGAAACGGCCCAGGAATATCTGCCCGAGACCGATCAGATAGAGCGCGCCACCGTTCCAGGGATCGAAGCTCAAAATCCTGGCGCAGGTGACGAGGCTTTCGACGAAACGGTTCGTCGCGCTGAGAAAACGGCAATAGGTTTCCAGCGCGGCGATGGAATGGGGCCGTGCGCGCAAGGCGCGCTCAAGCGTCGCGCTGGCCTGGGCTTCGACCGCGATCGCTTCATCCGGTTTGAACCAACGCATTTGGATGCCGCGCAGTTGCAGCGAGGAAAGCGCAACCGCGATATCGACACTCTCGGGTTCGTCGGCGAGCGCTTTCTTCAACATTGTCTGCGCCACGCCAAACCGCTCTTCGGTCGTTTGATTGATCGAGGCGATCGCCTGCTCGATGACAACCTTCCCGGCCGACGTCACCTTGTTCGCGGACGAAGATGCGCTGGCTTCCAAAAAGTCGTTCAGGCCGCGCGCCAGAGGGTGGCCCACCCCCGCGGCAAGCCGGGACTGCTGAAGTTGCGCGTCCGCCTCGTCAATGTCGACAGAAACAGTCGCGACCGATTGAACCTCCTCGGTCGCCGTCTTGATGATGCGCGCTCGTAAAATCCAGGCGTGCTCGCTGCGCTGCAATTCCCCCCGTATTTCGAAATCGGCGGGCGTAGCAGGGGCGTTCGCCGATTGTGGCGCGACAATCCTGATATTGTCGATCTTGGCGAAGCCATCGGCGAGACGGCCGGTCACCTCCGCCGCCATTGCCACGCCGCGCGGATCAAGGCTCGCGGCGGCAATCGGCATCACGGCGACGACCGGTGGCGCTCGCTGGAAGATGAAGCTTGGCCTCAACGCCGGTGCGGCCACCGCAAGCCCAATGGCCGCGCAGACCCCCGCCGCCGCAATCGCAGTCCACCCCCGCCAGCCAAAGATGGATGGTTGAGCGGCCGCGGGCGCTGCGGCTGGGCTGGAGAAGGTCGCGTCGGAGCCAGCCAGCTCGGTTGACGGCTCGACCGATGGGTCCGCCGTTACTGGGGCTGTCAGCAGATAGCCACCGCCGGAGGCGAGCCTGATGATTTGTCGCCGCTCGTCGCCAAGCGCGGCGCGCAGCTCGCGGACGCATTGGAACAGGCTGTCCTCGCCGACATGAATGTTCGGCCAGACCGCTTCCATCAGGTCCTGCTTGCTGAGGACCCGGCCAGGATGGGTCGCGAACAGGCGCAGCATCTCAAAAGTCTTCGGCCGGAGCTTGATCGCAAGGCCGTCGGGGCCCCGCAGCTCGCCACGCTGCGGGTCCAGCTCAAAACCGATGAAACGGTACACCGTGTCCCCCAAGCGACTCTCCAACCGCCTCATACAACGGAAGTTTATCGAAATGGCCCCGATGCCGGGTCTGAATGGTAAATATCAGAAATTTTCAGAATTATATCGGGCTCCGTATCAAGACGTTACGCCCCCGACAATGAGATGAATCCAGCGCTGATGAAAGTTTTCGGCTGGCTGGACGATCGCCCACCGCAGGACGGAGGGGGCCGCCCCTCGGCCGTGTGACGGTATGGGGGATGCGTTGGTGACCGTAGGAAATCGATTTGGCGCGGCGGGCGGACTGCGGGCCGCTCTGCTGACCACCACGGCTTTGGTCATGGCCGCGCTTCTGCCGATCGCCGGCCCGGTGCGGGCGCAGGACGCCACCTGGACCGGAAGTTTTTCGGGCGTCTATACCGGCGGCATCAACTGGGACAGCGGCGCCATGCCGACCGGCACGGCCTTCTTCGGCACGTCGGCTCGGACAAGCATCACGATCGGCGGCGCGCCCCCGGATGGCGGCATCAACATCGGCGGATGGACGTTCAACGCCGGCGCCTCAAGCTACAACATCACCAATGCGACCAGCGCTTATCTGAATTTCACGGGCGCGGGCATCGTCGTCAACGGCGGCGCCGTCACCTTAAACAACAATAGAGATCTGTATTTTAGAAATTCCAGTAGCGCTGGCGCGGCGACGATCAACAACAACAGCTTTCTGGAATTCCACGACACCAGCACCGCCGGCACCGCGACCCTCATCAACGGCAGCACCGCGTGGTTCTATGACTCCAGCTCGGCCGGCTCTGCCAATATCACCAATAATGACTCGCTGCTTTTCAACAATCTCAGCACGGCTGCTAACGCCACCATCCTCAACAACAGCGCTCTGAGTTTCAACGATACGAGCAAAGCCGGCAACGCCACGATCACCAATAAGAGCGATCTGACATTCTACGACAGCAGCTCGGCGGAGAATGCCACCATCAGCAACGGGGGGACCCTGACCTTCCGTGGCTTCAGCACGGCAGCTACCGCGACGATCACGACCCAGAATGGCGGTTACACGCAGTTTATCTCCGCCGGTACGAGCGCCAATGCGCGTTTCATCACCGAGGCTGGCGGCACGGTGGATGTTTCCGACCCGAGCGGGTTCGCGGCGATGACCGCCGGCTCGATCGAGGGCGCCGGCAACTATGTCATCGGCGCTAAGCAATTCACTGTGGGGGCGAACAATCTTTCGACCGAGGTGAGCGGCGTCATTTCCGGCGTCGGCGGTTCGCTGGTGAAGACCGGCACCGACACGCTGACCTTGTCGGGTACCAACACGTACACTGGCGGCACCAGAGTGCTTGATGGCGTGCTGCAGCTGGGCAGCGCCAGCAGCACCGGCACGATTGTGGGCAACGTATCCACGACCCCGTTTGGCACATTCAATGTCGTCAACGCCGATACCAGCGGCATCACCGGCATAGCGACCGGTGGTTTCACAAATTTCTATAATAGCACGAGCGCCAGCAATGCCGCGATCACCAATAGTGGTGAGTTGGCTTTCCATGATTCGAGCACGGCTGGCGCCGCCAATATCAACAACAACAAGAATCTGTTTTTCAACAACTCGAGCACGGCCGGCAATGCCAGAATCACCAACTGGTTGCGTGCATCCTTCAACGATAACAGCGCCGCCGGAAGCGCGACCCTCAGCAACTACTCGCTTCTGTACTTCAACGGTTCCAGCACGGCAGATCATGCCACTTTAACCAATGAAGGGACTGCACAATTCAACGACACCAGCACGGCGGGTAACGCGACCATCATCAACACTGGGACTGGGACTGCGAATTTCAGCGGCAGCAGCACGGCTGGCAGCGCGACCATCACCAACAACTATAATCTGACTTTCAATGACTCAACCACGGCCGGCACCGCCAATATTCTTAACTGGGGGAGTATATTCTTCGCCAACAACAGCGCCGCCGGAAGCGCGACCATCGCCAACAACGGGGGGTTAAACTTCGACGGCTCCAGCACGGCCGATTACGCCACGATAACCAATAACCTGTTTACGCGCTTCAACGACACCAGCACGGCGGGTCACGCCAACATCACCAATTCCGCTAGCGGTAGCGTTCTTTTCAAAAACAACAGTACCGCTGGCAACGCCATCATTACCAATAATGGCGTTTTGGGTTTTAACGACACCAGCACGGCCGGCAACGCCGCCATAACTGTCTCCAACAACGGCAGCTTATCGTTCAAAAATACGAGTACGGCGAACAACGCTACCCTCATAATCTTCGGTGCCGCTGCTTTCAGAGATGCCACTACGGCAGAGAGCGCCAAAATTAACAATTATTCCGCCCTGTCTTTCAACGACACCAGCACGGCGGGCAACGCCTCCATCAACAATTTCAGCGGCGGTACCCTTTCTTTTCTAAATGCCAGTACGGCGGGAACCGCCATTATTAGAAATTACCGCACTCTGTCCTTCGACAACACCAGCAGCGCTGGCAACGCCAACATCACAAATAGCAACATCCTTTCTTTTCTGGGCGCCAGTACGGCCGGCACGGCCACCATCACCAACGACAGTTTCGGCGGGGTCAATTTCTACAACACCAGCACGGCGGGTGCCGCGACCATTGCCAACAGCGGCCAGTTCACCTTTCGGGACAGCAGTAGCGCCGGCACCGCCGCCATCACCAACAATTTTGTGCTCGACTTCAGAGACACCAGCTCCGCCGGCGCCTCTACTATTGTGAGCAACCACTACACGGAATTCCTCAACAGCAGCACGGCCGGCACTGCCAACATCACCAACAACAAGGATCTGTATTTCTCCGAAACCAGCACGGCTGGGACCGCCACGATCATCAACAATAGCAATCTTGTCTTCCGACATAACGCGACCGGCGGTGGCGCGCGGTTGATCAATAATGATGCCAATGCGCAGATCGATTTTTCTCGTAGCGTGGGCCCCAACAGCGACAAAAAGCTCACCGCCGGTTCGATCGAGGGCGTGGGACAGTTCATCCTCGGCGCCAACGAGCTGACGGTCGGCTTGAACGATCTTTCGACCGAGGTGAGTGGCGTCATTTCCGGCGTCGGTGGTTCGCTGGTCAAGACCGGCAGCGGCAGGCTGATTTTGTCGGGCGTGAATACCTATACCGGTGGCACGCGGATCGATAATGGCGCCTTGCAGCTCGGCAGCATCAGCAGCACTGGCGCGATTGCCGGCGCCGTGAATGTGACGCTGGATGGCGTGTTTGATGTGGTCAATGCCGATACCAGCGGCATCACCACCATTGCGAACGCCGGCGCCGTCCGGTTTTGGAACGGCACGAGCGCCGGTAACGTCACGATCAGAAATGATGACACGCTGACTTTCAACAACACCAGCACGGCTGCTACCGCGACCATCACCAACAATTCCGGTCTCGTCTTCAACGATAGCAGCACGGCCGGGCAGGCCACCATCTCCAACACTGTTAGTCTAGCTTTCGTCGGCGCAAGTACGGCTGGCGATGCGCGCATTACCAACAGTGGCATCGCTTATTTTTCCGCCACGAGCAGCGCCGGCAACGCCACGATCCTCAACAACAACGATCTGAACTTCTTTCAAGACAGCAGCGCCGGTAATGCCACGATCAACAACAATACCGCTCTGCGCTTCCATGATGCCAGCAAGGCCGGCACCGCCGCGATCACCAACAGAGGCGATGTTTTCTTTAACAACACCAGCCAGGCTGAAAACGCGAAGATCACCAATCTCGCCGGTAGCTCCCTGACTTTCAACGATGCCAGCACTGCCGGCAGCGCCACCATCTCTAATGCCGAGTATGTTTATTTTTATGGCACCAGTTCGGCTGGTGCCGCGACCATCACCAACAACAACAATGGCCGGCTCGACTTCAGGGACAGCAGCACGGCCGGCACGGCGCAGATCACCAATGATTTCGGGCTTTACTTCCGCGGCACCAGCACCGCCGGCAGCGCCACGATTACCACCAACGAATACACGGAATTCTTCGACAACAGCACGGCCGGGCAAGCCACCATCACCAACAATAGGTTCTTGTACTTTTCAGACGAGAGCACCGCTGGGAATGCGACGATCATTAACAATGACACGATCGGCTTTGGGCAGAAGGCGACGGGCGGCACTGCGCGGCTGATCAATAACAGTCCAAGCGCGACGTTCAGTTTTGCCAACAGCGCGGGCCCCAATAGCGACCACAAGCTCTCCGCCGGTTCGATCGAGGGCGGTGGCCAATTCTATCTTGGCGGAACCGAGCTGACGGTCGGCTCGAACAATCTCTCGACCGAGGTGAGCGGCGTCATTTCGGGCGTCGGCGGCTCGCTGGTGAAGACCGGCACGGGTAGGTTGACCCTGACGGGCACCAATACCTATACCGGCGGGACCACGATCAACGGCGGCGCTTTGCAGCTAGGCACTGCGGCCCAGACTGGCGCGATCGTCGGTACTGTCACGGTGGGTGTGCAAAAGACGTTCGACATCGTCAATGCCGACACCAGCGGCATCACGAGCATTTCGAATAACGGCGATACCAATTTTTACAATGGCACGAGTGCGGGCACTGCTACGATCACCAGTAGCGGCAATCTGAGTTTCAATGACGTCAGCACGGCTGGAAACGCCACCATCAGCCAAACCGGTTTAACCGGTCGTTTCTATTTCAACGGCTATTCCAGCGCGGGGAACGCCACCATCACCAATGGGGGCGTTATGGGCTTCCGCGATTACAGCACGGCTGCTTCTGCCAACATCACCAACAACTCCGGTCTATCTTTCTTCGCCTATAGCACCGGCGCCACCTCGACCATCGTCAACAACAGTCGGATGTATGTTTACGATCAGGCCACGTTGGGGCAGGCCACCATCACCAACAGCGCCGGCAATGCCAACATCGATTTCTATCTAAATAGCTCGGCGGGCGATGCTACGATCACCAATAATTCCAACATCAACTTCGGTTGGAGCAGCACTGCGGGCAATGCTCAGATAACCAATAATTTCAGCCTGTACTTCAAAGATAACAGTACGGCCGGTACCGCCACCATCAACAACAACGCCGGCGGCACCCTAAACTTCAACAATACCAGCACCTCTGGTAGCGCCAGCATCACCAATAGTGGCAACCTTTCCTTTAACGATAGCAGCGCGGCTGGCAATGCTCAGATAACCAATAATTCCAGCCTGTCCTTCAAAGATAACAGTACGGCCGGTACCGCCACCATCAACAACAACGCCGGCGGCACCCTAAACTTCAACAACACCAGCACCGCTGGTAGCGCCGGCATCACCAATAGTGGCAACCTTTCCTTTAACGATAGCAGCACGGCTGGCACCGCCTCCATTGCCAACTACAGCAGCCTGTTTTTCAACGGCACCAGCACCGCCGGCAACGCCACCATCACCAACAGCAGCAATGGCAACGGCATCGGCAATATACAATTTTCCGGCAACAGCACGGCCGGCAATGCCTTCATCACAAGCAATTTCATTCTGACTTTCGACAACGCCAGTACAGCCGGTGATGCCACCATCACCAGCAATGCTACGCAATTCCGTGGCAACAGCACGGCTGGCAATGCCACCCTCACTAACAACAGCTCTATGAGTTTTGCGGGCGCCAGCACGGCCGGCAACGCCGCCATCACCAACGGCCCCTTCGGCACTGTGGATTTCTCGGCCAGCACCGGCCCGAACGGCGATCATAAACTGAGCGCTGGGTCGATCGCGGGCGGTGGCAGCTACATGCTCGGAGCCAACGAACTGACGGTGGGCTCCAACAACCGCTCGACCGAGGTAAGCGGCATCATTTCGGGCGCAGGCGGTTCGCTGGTCAAGACCGGCATTGGCACGCTGATCCTGTCGGGCGACAACACCTACGATGGCGGCACGCGGATCGCGAACGGCACGCTTCAGATCGGCAACGGCGGCGGCACCGGCTCGATTATCGGCAATGTCGTCAACGACAGCGTGCTCGCCTTCAACCGCAACAATACATATACGTTCGCCGGGAATATATCGGGCAGCGGGGCTCTGTATCAGACGAGCACGGGCACGACGATCCTGAACGGCAATAACAGCTATACCGGCGACACCATCATCTCCGATGGGCGCCTGCAGTTCGGCGACGGCATTACGGGGGGCAGCAACAACCTCGGCGGCAATGTGAGGGTGAATGGCGGAACGCTGGCCATTCAGACGCCAGCGACCTTGAATGTCGGGCGCGACGTCACCTTCGCCGACAATACCGCACTGTCCATTGTCGCTGGCGCCAACGCCCCGGCGTTATCAGCCGAACGCGTCCTGATCAACAACGGCGTATCCTTCAATCTCAGCGGCATCAGCAATGCGAGCGAGCTCGACAAACTTCTGATCGACACCCGCTCGGGGATCAGCGGCGACTTTGCCAGTATCACCATCGGCGGCTTCAGCGGCCCGGTGGATTATCTCACCGTGTCGACCCGCAAATCAGCCGACAGTCTGCAGTATCTCGCCAGCTATGGCCTGAGCTGGTTTGCCGGCAACAACCTCGCCCATGGCACTTTCACCCTGACCAATTTCGGCGACACGTTCACGGTCGGGGCAGCGCTGACCGACCAGGCGGCCAATCCTGTGACGGGCTGGAGCGGCACATCCCTGACCAAGGCCGGCGATGGCACGCTCATCCTGACCGGCCACAACACCTATACCGGCGGCACCAGGGTGAACGGCGGCACGCTGCAGCTCGGCAACCTCAGCACCACCGGCGCGATTGCGGGCGCGGTCGCTATTGACCCGAATGGCTCTTTCTCGGTCATCAACGCGGACACCAGCGGCATCACGAGTATCGACAACCGCGGCAGCGCCAGATTTTACAACAGCACGAGCGCGAGCAACGCCCTCATCGAAAATCGTGACCTGCTGTCCTTCAATGACACCAGCACCGCCGGCACGGCCAATATCACCAATCTCGTGAATCTGACTTTCAACAACGCCAGCACCGCCGGCAGCGCCATCATCACAAATTCGGCCAATACATCTTTCAACGACATCAGCACCGCCGGCAACGCGACCATCACCAACTACGCATATCTGGACTTCAGCGGCTCCAGCACGGCGGGTGATGCCACAATAACCAACGCAGGCATCCTCTCTTTCAACAATGCCAGCACCGCTGGATCCGCCTCCATCACCAACAATAACGGCTACAGCACGTCATTCAGCGGCAGCAGCAGCGCCGACCACGCCTACATCGTCAATCATGGCACTTTAGCTTTTTCGGCAAGCAGTACGGCCGGAAACGCTTCCATCATCAGCAAAAACGAGTTGAATTTCGCGGGGTCCAGCACCGCCGATCAGGCCGCCATCACGAACGATGGCAACATGACGTTCAAGGGGACGAGCACGGCGGGAAGTTCAAGCATTAATAACCGCACCCGCGTCTATTTTAATGAAAACAGTACGGCTGGCAGCTCCTACATCACAAATCTGTTCTCCTCTGTTTATTTCAATCAGAACGCGACCGCGGGTAACGCGCAGCTACTCAATTTTTTCGACGAGGGCATATTCGATTTCTCCGGGAGCGCCGGTCCGAACGGCGACCATAAGCTTTCCGCCGGCTCGATCGCTGGCCCCGGTCAATTCATCCTGGGCGCCAACGAACTGACGGTCGGATCGAACAATCTTTCTACAGAAGTCAGCGGCGTCATTTCGGGCGCCGGCGGTTCGCTGGTCAAGACCGGCACCGGCACGCTGATCTTGTCAGGCACCAACACCTATACCGGCGGCACGACCATCGACAACGGCACCTTGCAGCTCGGCACCTTGAGCAGCGCCGGCAAGATCGTCGGCGCTGTCACCGTGGGCGTCGGCACGCAAAGGACGCTCGATATCGTCAATGCCGACACCAGCGGCATCACGAATATTTCCAACAACGGTTTTGTGTTCTTCCGGAACGGCACGAGCGCGAGCAGCGCCACCATCACCAGTGGCGGTTCCATTTATTTCTATGGCAACAGCACGGCCGCCACGTCCAACATCAGCCACAACGGCGGCTTGTATTTCAACGACACCAGCACCGCCGGCAGCGCCACCATCAACAATGGCGGCGTGATGGGCTTTGTCGACAACAGCACGGCGGCCTCGGCCACGATCACCAACAACATGGGCCTGTCGTTCTTCAATTTCGCTACCGCCGGCAATGCGAATATCACCAACAAAAACCGCATGTATCTCTACATGAACAGCACGTTGGGGAATGCCACCGTCCTCAACGATGTCGGCAATGCCAGCATAGAGTTCAACGGCTCCAGTTCGGCGGGCGCCGCCACGATCACCAACTATACCAATATCAATTTCAGGGAGAGCAGCACCGCCGGCACCGCCAGTATCACCAACTACTACGGCTTGAATTTCGTCGATACCAGCAGGGCCGGCAGCGCCACCATCGACAACAAGAGCGGCGCAAGCGTGGGATTCTGGGGGAATTCCATGGCTGGTAATGCCGGCATCACGAATGCTGGAACTTTGACATTCCACGACAACAGCACAGCCGATTCCGCCAGAATCACCAACAATAGCGGAGCGACGGTTGGGTTCGTTGATGCGAGCACGGCCGGCGGCGCGGTCATCACCAACAATGGTTTAGTCAGATTCGGTAATACGAGCACGGCCAGAACCGCCACCATTTACAACAACGCAGCTTTGTCCTTCGGCGATACCAGCTCGGCTGGGAGCGCCACGATCTACAATGACGACTCTGTCTCTTTCACGGGGAACGCGACCGGCGGCGACGCGCAACTGATCAACACTCGCTCCAACGCGCTGATCGATTTTTCCGCGAGCACCGGCCCGAACGGCGACAACAAACTCACCGCCGGTTCGATCGAAGGCCTTGGCCAATTCATCCTGGGCGCCAACGAGCTGACAGTCGGCTCCAACAATCTCTCCACCGAGGTGAGCGGTATCATCTCGGGCACAGGCGGCTCGCTGGTCAAGACCGGCACGGGCACGCTGATCCTGTCGGGGACCAACACCTACAGCGGCGGCTCGACGATCAGTGGCGGCACGCTGCAGATCGGCAATGGCGGCGCCACCGGCTCGATCATCGGCAATGTCGTCAACAACAGCGTGCTCGCCTTCAACCGCAACGATGCCTATACGTTCGCCGGGAATATATCGGGCAGCGGAGCGCTGTATCAGACAGGCACAGGCGCGACGATCCTTACCGGCACCAACACATATAGCGGCGACACGATCATCAACAGCGGTCGGTTGCAATTCGGCAACGGTGTTACGGGCGGCAGCAACAACCTCGGCGGCAACCTGACGGTGAACGGCGGCATGCTGGCGATCCAGACGCCGGCGACCCTGAACGTCGCGCGCGACGTGACTTTTGCCGACAACACCGCGCTGTCCATTATCGCTGGCGCCAACAGCCCGGCGCTATCGGCCGAGCGCGTCGGGATCGGCAGCGGCGTCGCCTTCAACATCAGCGGCATCGACAACGCGAGCCAGCTCGACAAGGTTCTGATCGACACGCGCTCGGGAATCAGCGGCGACTTCGCTTCGATCAGCGTCGGTGGCTTCAACGGCACGGTGGACTACCTCACCGTGTCCACCCACAAATCCGCCGACAATCTGCAATATCTCGCCAGCTACAACCTGAGCTGGACCGCCGGCAACAATCTCGCCCACGGCACGTTCACGCTGACCAATGCTTCCGACACCTTCACGGTGGGAGCATCGCTGACCGATCAAGCGGCCAATCCCGCGACCGGTTGGGGCGGTACGAACCTGACCAAGGCCGGCGCCGGCACGCTCATCCTGACCGGCCGCAACACCTATACCGGCAGCACGTCGATTGGTGACGGCACCCTGCAGATCGGCGATGCCGGCAACACGGGTTCCATCGTGGGACGCGTCGATACTTATCCCAGCGGCACATTTGAAATCGTCAACGCCGATATGAGTGGGATCACCGACATCCTGAATGTGGGGACCACGAATTTCCGCAATACCAACAGCGCTGGCAGCGCCAGTATTACGAATGGCAATCGCCTGTCCTTCTACGACACCAGCACGGCGGGATCTGCGACTATCACGAACACCGCCAACATGTCGTTCTTCGATGACAGCACGGCAGGCTTTGCGACCGTCAGCAACAACAGCAACGGGAATCTATCATTCAACAACGGCAGCAAGGCCGGTGCGGCTACGATCGTCAACTACGGTACTCTCGCGTTTAACAGCACCAGCACCGCCGACACGGCCACCATCACAAACAATCAAAGCCTGACTTTCAAAGATACCAGCACCGCAGGCACCGCCACCGTCACGAACAATCAGAGCCTGACTTTCAAAGATGCCAGCACGGCAGGCGCGGCCAGCATCACCAATGCCGGTGACATATTCTTCTATGACGCCAGTACGGCCGGCAGCGCCACAATCACAAACGCTGGCAACCTGCTTTTCCGAAACAATAGCACCGCCGGCCCGGCCAACATCACGAACAACAACATCATGTCGTTTTCCGATAACAGCGGGGCCAATGGCTCTACAATCACCAACAATGGCCGGCTGCGTTTCTTTGGCAGCAGCACCGCTTCCGGCGCTGTCATCACCAACGCTTTCGACCTCTATTTCAACGGTGCCAGTTCGGCTGGCGATGTTCGTATTACCAACAACGCCTATACTGAATTCTCAGACAACAGCACGGCTGGCACCGCCGATATCACCAACAGCCAGAATCTGATTTTTCTGGGCAATGGCACCGCTGAAAATGCTCGCATCAGCAACAGCAGCGTCGTCACCTTCATAGGCCAGTCGACCGGCGGCAATGCGCAGTTGATCAACACTGGGGCCAGCGCGAGTATCGATTTCTCCACCAGCACAGGCCCGAACAACGACAATAAACTGACGGCCGGTTCGATCGCCGGGGATGGCCAGTTCATCCTCGGGGCCAACGAACTGACTGTTGGCTCCAACAATCTCTCGACCGAGGCGAGTGGCGTTATTTCCGGCGTTGGCGGCTCGCTCGTTAAGACCGGTACTGGCACTCTAGCCCTGTCCGGGATCAACACTTATACAGGTGGCACCACGGTCAACGGTGGCGCCTTGCAGCTTGGCACCTCCACCGACACGGGTGCGATCCTGGGCAACGTGGGGGTCGGCGCCAACGGCACGTTTGACGTCTTCAATGCCGACATGAGCGGCATCGTCAATATTTCAAATAGCGGCACGACGAATTTCCGCAACGCCAACAGTGCCGGAAGCACTGGCATCACCAATGACGGCGCCCTGTCCTTCCTGGACACCAGCACCGCCGGCAATGCCACCATCACCAACAACACCCCAGGGACGATCGCTTTCCGCAATTCAAGCACGGCCGGCAACGCTGCCATCACCAACAGCAATCGCCTGATCTTCAGCGACCGCAGCACCGCAGGCAACGCGACCATTGTCAACAATGCCAGTGGTACGGTCGATTTCTCGGGCACCACAGGACTCAATGGCGATGGCAAGATCAGCGCCGCATCGATCGCTGGCGCGGGCGCCTTTATCCTCGGCGCCAACGAACTGACGGTCGGCTCCAACGGCGCCGGGAACGAGGTGAGTGGTGTCATTTCGGGCACCGGCGGTTCGCTGGTCAAGACGGGTACGGGCGGGCTGACCCTGTCGGGCGACAACACCTATACCGGCGGCACGAGGATCGACAACGGCTTGCTGCAGATCGGCAATGGCGGAGCGACCGGTTCGATCGTCGGTAATGTCGTCAACAATAGCGTGCTCTCCATCTACCGGACGGGAACGCTGACCTTGTCGGGCAACATCTCGGGCGGCGGCGAGCTGTGGCAGGTCGGCCCGGGTTCGACGGTCCTGACCGGCACGAACAGTTATACGGGCAACACCACCGTCTCGGGCGGCCGGTTGCAGTTCGGCGACGGCACTGCGGGCGGCAGCAACACCCTTGGCGGAAACGTCAACGTCAACGGCGGCACGCTGGCAATCGAAACACCGGCGACCCTGAACGTCGCGCGCGATGTGAGCTTCGCCGACAACACGGCGCTCTCCGTCACTGCGGGCACGAACAGCCCGGCGCTGTCAGCCGATCGCGTCATTGTCGGCAACAATGTCGGCTTCAATATCAGCGGCATCAGCGATGCGAGCCAGCTCGACAAGGTGCTGATCGATACCCGCTCCGGAATCAACGGCGACTTCGCCCCCGTCACCGTCGGCGGCTTCAGCGGCACAGTGGATTATCTCACCGTGTCGACCCGCAAGTCGGCTGACAGCCTGCAGTATCTCGCCAGCTATAGTCTGAACTGGAGCGCCGGCAACAATCTCGCCCACGGCACGTTCACGCTGACCAATGCCACCGACAGTTTCACGGTCGGGGCATCGCTGACCGATCAGGCGGCCAATCCGGTGACGGGTTGGGGCGGCACGAACCTGACCAAGGCTGGCGCCGGGACGCTCATCCTGACGGGCGCCAACACCTATACCGGCGGAACAGCGATCAACGGCGGCACCTTGCAGATCGGCAATGCCGGCCTCATGGGCTCTATCGTGGGGCATGTCTCGGTTGGTGTCAGCGGAACCTTCGAGCTCTTCAACGCCGATATGAGCGGGGTTACCAATATTACAAACGGCGGTGCCACGAACTTCCGCAATGCCACGAGCGCCAGCAGCGCCTACATTACGAACACCGGCGCTCTATCCTTCTTCGATACCAGCACGGCCGGTAACGCGGTGATCGTTAATACCTACACTGTGGATTTCAAGGACGCGAGCACGGCCGGCAATGCCCAGATCAACAACCGGGGTCCGATGGTGTTCAGCAACACCAGCACAGCGGGAACCGCGATCATCCAAAACGGCGACCGCCACACTTTCATCCCGGTTCCTCTCGCTTTCCTCGATATGAGTTCGGCTGGTAGCGCCACCATCAACAACGACAGCACGATCCAGTTCTTCGACAACGCCACCGCCGGCACGGCTCATATCACCAACAACAGATATTTCACTTTCGACGACAACAGCTCTGCCGGCCAGGCAACGATCACCAATGTGGCTGGAGCTAGGATTGATTTCTCGACCAGCAGCACGGCTGGAAGCGCGACGATCGATAGCGACGGCATCATATCGTTCGCGCAAAATACCAGCGCCGGCAGCGCCATCATCACGAATCATGCCGGTGCCCAGATCGATTTCACCGACAACAGCACGGGCGGCAGCGCGACGATTACGAACCGGGGTTCGCTCTCGTTTGTCGACAGCGCCAGCGCCGGCAATGCCACCATCGCCAACATTACCGGCGCCACGTTGCGCATCGCCAACACCGCGACCGCCGGCGGCGCAACCATCACCAACAATGGGAGTTTAGTCTTCGCCGATCACGCCACGGCGGGCACGGCGGCCATCACGAACGCTGCCACTCTCGAATTCCACAATTCCAGCACGGCCGGCGGCGCCACCATCGCTAACAACGCCACGATGCTGTTTACCCAGCAGTCCACCGCTGGCAACGCCACGATCAACAATAGTGCCCAGCTTACATTCGACTCCAATACGAGCGCCGGCAATGCCACCATCAAGAACAGTGGCAACGTGCTGTTCGATGGCAATTCGACACCAGGCAATGCGCAGCTGATCAATACGGCTGCCAGCGGCGTCTTCGATCTGTCGATGACGCCAGGCCCCAATAGCGACAACAAGTTCACCGTGGGCTCGTTCGCCGGCGGCGGCACCTTCTATATCGGCGAAAAGCAACTGACTATCGGCGGCAACAATCTGTCCACCGAAGTCACTGGCGTGATCGCCGATGGCGGCACGGGCGGCGGCACCGGCGGCTCCCTGATCAAGGTCGGTACCGGCAAGATGACCTTGTCGGGGATCAATACCTATACCGGCAAAACGACGGTCAACGACGGCACGCTGTCGGTGAACGGTTCGATCACTTCGTCTTCATTGCTGACTGTCAATAGTGGCGGCACGCTGTCCGGCAACGGTACGGTTGGCAGCACGCTCATCAATGCCGGCGGCACTTTGGCGCCGGGCAATTCCATTGGCCTGCTCACCGTCCAAGGCGATCTGACCTTCATGGCTGGATCGACCTATCGGGTCGAGGTCTCGCCCTCCGCCGCCGACCGGGTCAATGTCTCGGGCACTGCAGCGCTGAACGGCGCCTCGCTCGCGGCGATGTATGATCCCGGCTCTTATGTGAACAAGCGTTATACCGTGCTCAACGCAACCGGCGGCGTGAATGGGACGTTCTCGGGGCCGGTCAACACCAACCTGCCGACGAATTTCTCGTCAGCGCTGAATTACGATGCCAACAACGCCTATCTCGACTTGACGCTGAACTACACGCCGCCAACCGCACCGAGCTTTGGCGGTGGTCTGACGTCGAACCAGGCTCGCGTCGCTTACGGGCTGGTGAATTCCTTCAACTTTGCGGGCGGCATTCCCTTGGTGTTCGGCACGCTTGGATCATCTGGCCTCACACAGGCCTCGGGCGAATCCGCCACGGGCGTGCAGCAGAGCACGTTCACCATCATGGATCGTTTCCTCAACTTGATGAACGATCCCTCGGCCAGCGGCCGCGCCACGGCCATGCTGCCCATGTCCTATGCCCCGCTACCGCGCGGCACGCAGCCGATCATGGTCGCCTTGCAGCCGCGCTGGAGTGTCTGGGCGGCCGGCTATGGCGGCACGCAAACGACGCGTGGCAATAGCTTCATCGGCTCCAACACATATAGCGGCGGAATCTATGGCATGGTGGCCGGCGCCGATTATCGCGTCTCGCCCGATACGGTCGTGGGCTTCGCGCTCGGCGGCGGCGGCACCAGCTATCATCTCGCCAGCGGCGTGGGCAGCGGTTCGTCCAATGTCTTCCAGGCCGGTCTCTATGGTCGCCAGAATTTCGGCGCCGCCTATGTCGCTGGCTCATTGGCCTATGGCTGGCAGGACGTGACCACCGACCGGCGCGTCATGTTCGATCAGTTGCGGGCGCGGTTCAGCGCCCACAGCTTCTCCGGACGGCTCGAAAGTGGCACTCGTATCACCACGCCGTTTGGTGGCTTGACGCCCTACGCGGCTGGCCAGTTCACCAACATCGCTCTGCCGACATATAGCGAGCAAGCAGTGACCGGCCCTGGCCTTTTCGCCCTGAACTATGCAGCAAAGAACGTCACCGCTTGGCGGACGGAACTCGGCCTGCGCGGCGATACCGCGATCGATATCGGATCTGCCACGCTCTGGCTGCGCGGTCGCCTCGCCTGGGCGCACAACTTCAATCCGGACGGCTCGCTCTCCGCATCCTTCCTCAACCTTCCGGCCTCAAGCTTCGTGGTCAACGGCGCGGCGCAAGCCCGCAATGCCGCGCTGGTCACGGCTGGCGCTGAAATGAAGTGGCCGAGCGGCTGGTCAATCGCGGCCAGTTTTGAAGGCGAGTTCTCCGGTCGCGGCAACAGCTACGCCGGCAAGGGTGCGCTTCGCTACCAATGGTAGGGCCCGCTCGACGCACGCCTGATGGAGATGGAACGAGTTGATGGACGCAGGGTTGTACTGAAGCCTACTATTGCGTGAGGTGGGAAGCATGGAATTGGATCAAGATAGGCTGCTACGCGTCGCCGCGACTTTGATCCGTTCTTATGTCGCGGGGAATCATGTTCCCCGCGCTGCCTTGCCGGCGCTGATCTTCAAAACCCATGCATCACTCCAGCGACTGGCTTCACCTGCCACGCCCTCGCAAGAAGCAAGGACAAATCTACTGAAGCGGAAATAGTTCTCCCATCCATCGACACGAGAACTGATTTCATTCGAATTTCGCTGCTTTCGCAGCGCAAAATTCGATTTGCTAATTTGCGTCATTAGCCCCGGTTATTTGCCCAGCCTTGTTCGCGTGTGTTTCCCCTGTTCCCAGCTTGTAGCCAACGCCACGACGCATGCGGCCAGGGAGGAAACATGCAACTGCCTTTCACAGGCGCCATCGACTGCGACACCCATCCAGCCGCCCCGCCGATCAAAAGCCTGCTGCCCTATATGACGCCCTATTGGCGCACGCAGCTGGTCGAGCGCGCGCTCGATACGGTGAACTACACCTTCACCAGCTACAAACCCAATGTGCCGCTGTCGCGCCGCCTTGACTGGCGCACGCCACTGGAAGACCAGGCGAACCTCATCCCAACACTGCGCAACGAGCTGCTTGAGCCCTTCAATCTTCGTTACGCCATCTGCAATGTCCTGCATGGCTCCATCGCCCTGTTCCATCAAGACATGGCCGCCGCCATCATCAGCGCCGTCAACGACTGGACCCGCGACACCCTCCTGGCCGGCGACCCGCGCTTGCGCGCCTCGATCCTGGTGTCGCCGACCGACCCGGCCCATGCGGTCTCGGAAATCGAGCGCCTCGGCGAAGACAAGCGTTTCGTGCAGGTGCTTTTGCCGGTGATGGGCGAGCTGCCGCTCGGCCGCCGCCTCTATTGGCCGATCTTTGAAGCTGCGCAGCGGCTGCACCTGCCGATCTGCATTCATGCCGGCAGCCTGCATCGTGTCGCCACCACCGGCGGCGGCTGGCCCTCGCACTTCGTCGAAGACTATATCGCCCAATCGGCCGCCTTCGAGAATGTCGTGGTCAGCCTGTTGGCCGAAGGGGTTTTTCGCAAGTTCGACCGGTTGACCTTCGTTTTGGCCGAATCCGGCGTGAGCTGGTACCCGGCCCTGCTCTGGCGCAATGATCGCATGTGGCGCGCCACCCGCCGCGAAGTGCCGTGGATCGAGCGCGTGCCGCACGAGATCATCAACGAGCGCATACGGCTGACCTTGCAGCCCTTCGATGGCCCCGAGGAACCGGCCGCGCTGCAGCGGCTCATCAATCACTTCGATTCCGATCGCGTGATTCTGTTCTCGACCGACTACCCGCACGCCCATTTCGACGGCTTGAACGCACTGCCCGACGGCTTCCCGGACGCTCTGGTCAAACGCATCGCCATCGACAATCCGGTCGAGACCTATACCCGCCTCGCCATCGCTGCCGACAGCACCCAGCCCGTTGGAGCTTCGTCATGACCCTCACCCTTGGTTCAAACGCGCCGGCGACACCCACGCCGGCAAAACTCGCCACGGTCGATTGCGATCTGCATCCAACGCCGCGCTCACCCAACGATCTCCTGCCCTTCCTGTCGGAACGCTGGAAGACGCATATGCGCGACTACGGCCCGCATATCCGCCAGGGCATCACCGGCCAGGAGATTCATCCGCGCATGGATGGCCGTGGCATGCGGCTCGATGCCTTTCCCGAGACCGGCCCGGCGGGCTCCGACCTCGGACTGATGCAGCGGCAGCATCTCGACCCCAACGATATCGGTGCCGGCACTTTGATCGCACTGGGCACCGCCGTCAGCGACGAGCGCAATCAGGATTATGGCGCGGCGCTGTCGCGCGCGGTCAATCAATGGCAATTGGCCACCTGGGTCGATCCGGATCCGCGCCTGCATGCCGGCATCATCGTCACCCAGGAAGAGCCGCTCGCGGCTGTCGCTGAAATCGACTATTGGGCGGCCGATCCGCGCTTCTCCCACATCATGCTCTCGCCGAAGCCGATCGAACCCTTGGGGCGGCGGCGCTATTGGCCGATCTATGAGGCGGCCTGCCGTGCCAATCTACCGATCGTGTTTCATCCGGTGATTCCCGGTGGTGGGCACCCTTCATCGGGCATCGGCTGGCCGACGTTCTATATCCAGGATCATTACACGTCGGGCCCGCTCTACCAGAACATCATCATGAGCCTGGTGTTTGAAGGCGTGTTCGAGAAATTCCCTGCTCTCAAGGTGGTCTTTGTCGAAGGCGGCTTCACCTGGGTGCCGCATATGACCTGGCGTCTCGATCGCCAGTGGGAGCGCATGCGCAGCGAAGTTCCGCATGTGAAGCAGAAGCCTTCCGAATATATCCGCTCGCGCACCTGGTTCACGACACAGCCGATGGAAGAATGCCGCACGCCAGGCCAGCTGCGTGACGTCATCGAATGGATCGGTGTCGATCGCCTGCTCTATTCCAGCGACTATCCACACTGGGATTACGACGACCCCAAACAGGCCTTCAAACTTCGCCTGAGCGACGACGAACGCCAGATGATTTTCTCTACCAATGCGCAACGGGCCTACAGACTATGACGTCATCTCATGTGATTTCCCATATCGACGACTTTCCGCCCAACACGCGCAAAGTCGTCGAGGTCAATGGCCGCTCGGTCGTCGTCTTCCGCGTCGAGGATGAATTCTACGCTTTGCTGAATCGCTGCCCGCATGAGGGCGCCGAGCTCTGCAAAGGCCGTCTCGGCGCGCTCGTCGTCTCGGATGGACCTGGCGACTATGACCTGGCGCAAGACAACCAGTTCCTGCGCTGCCCCTGGCACGGCTGGGAGTTCGACATCAAAACCGGGCAATCCTACTGCGACCCCAGGAAGACGCGCACGCCACGCTATGACGTCGCTGTCACCAAAGGCGGGGCGTTGCAAAAAGGGCCTTACGAAGAGGGGCCTTATAAAGCGGAGCCCTTACAGGTCTCGCTCGATGATTTGTACGTGGTTGTGCACGGCTGAGGGGCAAAGCGCACAACCAAGGACGATAAGGGAGGACTACATGCTGCAGAATTCAGTCAATGTGGCTGACGTTGTCGCCACGCAGTCACGCAATGCCTTGGTCACGCGCCTGATCATCATCTCGACGCTGCTGATGCTCGTCGACGGCTTTGACCTGCAGACCATTGCCTTCGCGGCCCCCTCCATCATCGCCTCCTGGAAGGTCGATCGATCGTTCTTCGGCCCGGTGTTCAGCGCCGGTCTCGCCGGTCTGATGGTCGGCAGCATTCTCTTTGGCTATTTCGGCGACCGGCTCGGGCGCCGCCCAACAATTCTCCTGGCCATCGCGATCGTCGGCATTTTCACCACCGCGACGGTCTTTGCCTCGGATATGGCGCATCTGCTCGTCTTGCGCTTTCTCACCGGCATCGGCGTCGGCGGGTTGACCCCCATCTGCTACGCGCTCTGCATCGAATACACGCCGCCGCAACGGCGCGGCTTCATCGTCGCGGTCATCATGTTTGGCTATGTGTTGGGATCGAGCCTGGGCGGCCTGCTCGCGGCCTGGATCATTCCCAGCTACGGCTGGCACGCCGTCTTCATCGCCGGCGGCATTCCCGCCCTCCTCCTGCTGCTGGTCGCCTATGTCTGGATTCCGGAATCGCTGGAATTCCTGATCCGGCGCGATCCGCGTTCGCCCCAAGCGGCGTCGATCGTGGGCGCCATTACCGGCCGACCCGTGCCCGCCGGCACCACCTTCGTCTCCAACCAGGATGCGAAAACGGCCGCCGATACCAGCGTGATCGCGATCGTCCGCTCGTTGTTCTCGCCGGACCTGCGCCTCAGCACGGCGGTGATCTGGCTCGCCTATATCGCCAGTTCCTTGACCATGTTCTTCCTGATCAGCTGGATGCCGGTGCTGATCGAATCCTTCGGCCGCAACGTCTCGGAAGCCGCCATTGCTTTGACGGTTCTCTCCATGGGCGGCGCGCTCGGCGGGCTGCTCGCCGGCCATATTGTCGATCGCTACGGCGCCTTCGGCCTGATGATCATGCCGCTGATCGCCGGCCCGATCGCCGCCACGCTGGGCTATATCCAGCTCGACAACCTGTTTTACCTGGTCGTCATCTTCATCACCGGCTTCTTCGTCATCGGCTCTCATCAGGGGCTGAACAGCACCGTTGGCAAGCTCTATCCCAGCGAACGCCGCGCCAATGGTGTCGGCCTGGCGCTGGCGGTGGCGAAGTTCGGCGCCATCTTCGGACCATTGCTGGGCGGCTTCCTGATCGCCGCGAAGGTCGATCGCAGCACATTGTTCCTCGCCACGGCATTGCCCGAGATCATCGTCTTTCTCAGCCTGTTCCTTCTGGGCGCCAGACGACGCGCAGCCGCGCGCCAGCCAATGTTGCAACCAGCGAGCCAGCGCTGACACCCCCAACGGAAGGACAGTCCCATGGCCCGCACCTATCCGCTCAATCATTGGTACGCGATCGCCACATCAGCCGAACTGACGGCAAAGCCGCTCGCCCGCACGATCTGCCAGATCCCGCTCGTCATGTTCCGCGGCAAGGACGGCGGCATCGCCGTGCTGGAGGACATCTGCCCGCATCGCAAGGCGCCCCTGTCCTCTGGATCAGTGGTCGATGGCGCGATCGAATGCGGCTATCACGGCGCGCAATTCGACGGCAAAGGCCGCTGCATCCACATCCGGAGCCAGGATGTGATCCCGCCGCGCGGCATGAGCGTCACGCATTTCCCCGCGCTGGAACGCCACGACATGATTTTCGTCTGGATCGGCGATCCCGCGCGCGCCACGGACGATGGCATTCCCGATGCCTGGAGCACCAACACCGATCCGGACTGGACGACCGTGCATGGCTATCATCACGTCAAGGCCAACTACCTTCTGTTGCTCGATAACCTCGCCGATCTCACCCATCTCGCCTTCGTACATCGCTCGACCATCGGCGCCAGCGGCCGCACCGGCTGGTTCAACAACCCGCTGCGCGTCACCATCAAGGATGACACGGTGCATAGCTCCCGCACCATGCGCGATATCTCGCCGTCGGGCTTCATGCTGATGACCGGGCGCTTTGCCCAAACCGACAAGATCGATCGCTTCCAAACCTCCGATTTCTTCGCCCCCAGCTTTTTCACCGTGGTGCTCGGCGGTGAACTGGCCGGCGTCTGCGAGGAGATGCAGCGGCCGCATCATATCGTGCTGAACTGCATAACGCCGGAGACTGAAGAAACGAGTCATTATTTCTGGTCGGTCTGCCGCAGCGCGGCGCTGGACGACGCCCATGTGTCGGAACAGATGTACCTGCAAACGCGCCATGCCTTCGACGAAGACGCGCAGATGCTGGAACGCCAGCAGCAGACGATCCGCGCCGACCGTAGCGGCAAGCCCTTGATGAACTTTCAGGGCGATCAGGCCGGCGCCGCCATACGCAAAGCGATCGCCCGGCTGATGCAAGCCGAGGCTCCAGAAGGCAAAGCGGCGGAGGAACAAGCCGCCTGATCATCGCGCATCATGATCCGATCGGGCGATCCTGCGTGCATCATCCCGCCAGTCCATGAACCAGCCGCACCTCGATTTTTCCTCTGAGACCATTGAGGAACCAGATCGAGTCCGCGCTTTTCAAGTCCTCAAGCCGCACGACGCGTTCCTGCATTTGCCCCGTTTGAAGCAGCTCGCCGCGTAAGGTGCCCGGCAAGAGCCCCGAGCTGAGCGGCGGCGTGACCAGAGCGCCATCGATCATCACGGCCACATTGCCGCGCGTGAATTCGGTGATCTCTTCGGCCTCGTTGAACAGCAGCGCATCAAAATGCGCCGTGTCTTTCGGCGCGCGGGCCTCGTACACGTCTCTGCGAGTGGTCTTGTGATACAGAAATTCATCGTCGGCCTGAACGGGATGGCTGGCCAGAACGACGGTGGGCGCGGCAGGCGTCTGCGGCAAAGGCAGCAGCTGCAATTGCACTCGGCCGTCCCGCGCCAGCAAGAGACGAACGCAATGGGCGCCGGTGGCATGGTCCAGCGCCATACGATCGAGATCGCGCTCAACCTGCGTCCGATCGACGAGAAAGCCGAAATGATCGGCCGAACGCATCAGGCGCTCCAGATGCGCCAGCAAAAACCAGTATTTCCCACCCTCAAGCCGAATAGTCTCAAGCAGTTTAAAATCGGCGCTGGCTCGGAACAGGAACCGGCGCTTGAGCAGGCACTCGGCATATTCGCCCTGCGGATCAGACCCCCAGGTAATCCCCGCGCCGATGCCGCACTCCGCTTTGTCCTTGGCGACATAGACGGTGCGAATGCCGACGCTGAAGATGGCCGCGCCGGAAGGCTGGACGATCCCCATCGCCCCGCAATAGGGCCCTCGGGGCGAGGCTTCGAGCGCGGCGATGGCTTTCATCGCCGCGTGTTTCGGCGCGCCCGTTATGGAGCCGCACGGAAACAACGCGGCGAAAATCTCCGCTAGCCCGACATGCTCTTGCGTCACGCCGACAACAGTCGACGTCATCTGTCGCAAGGTCGGCAGGTTCTCGATGGTGAATAGATGCGGTACCTGTACCGATCCGAGTTTGGCGATCCGGCTGATGTCGTTGCGGAGCAGATCGACGATCATCAGATTCTCCGCCCGGTCCTTGACGGAGGCAGCGAGTTCGGCCGCTGGCACACTTAAAGGCGACGTCCCCTTCATCGGGCGCGTGACCAAGGCACCGGTCGTCGCATCCCAGCGGAAAAATAGTTCCGGCGACACCGACGCGATCTGCCACGCGTCGAAATCGAGATAGATCTGAAAGGCTTCCGGCTGCGTCGCCCGCAGCGCTGCGAACAGGCCGGCGGCATCCCCCGCGAAGGGCGAGTGGAAACGGGTGGTGAAGTTGGTCTGATAGTAATCGCCGGCGGCAATATCTTCGCGGATCGTTCTGATCGCGTCGACGAAACGCGTGCGCGTGATTTCGTTGCGCCATCCGGCGCAGGAAAAGTCACCCGGTGCGTTCTGAGGATCATTTTCGATGGGCGTATCAAAGATGGCGAACGCCGCCAGGGGCAAGCCCGGAATAGGTGCGAAGGTCGGATAGGTCGGATCGAAGGCGGTCGCGGCTTCATACGAAACCATGCCGACCGCCCACAAACCGGCGCGGCTGAATTCGCCCACCTGCCGCAGCAGCGCAGCCACTTCGCCAGGCTGCCACGCCGTCAAAACGGTGCGCGGGTTGGCGAACCGGTGCTGCACGCGCCGACCGGCTTCGTCAGGGAAATCAATGGTGCAGGCGGCGCTCGGCTGGCTCATGCCGCGTCTGGTAACGCTCCCAATTGCGCTTTGCAATTGGGAGCCAGCGCGGCCTATGCCGCGAACAGATTCCAGCTCTTTTCCACCGAGCCCGCCGCCAAGCCCTTGCGAATATAATAGTTCCACATTTTAGCGATGTGATGCGGACGATCCTCCAGCGCCAGGATCTTTTCGATTTCCGCGTCGCTGAGCGGCTCGGGAACGGCTCCGGCCTGCTGCACGTCCATCTGCGCCTGGGCATTTTCCTGGAAGTGCACGGCATCGCTGAAGAGCGCCGGCAGCGATTCCGCCACCAGCAACAGTCCATGCGCGCGCATCAACGCCACATGGTGCGGCCCCAGCGTTGCCGCCAGTTCACGCCCCTGCTGCGGATATTTGATGTGGCTTGGATCGGGATGGGTCGGAATACCGCTTTTCCAGCGCGTGGCGCGGGCCCGCATCGGCAGAAGCTGGACGCCCTTCATCATCGTAAAGGCGATGGCGAGGTCCATGTGGCTATGCAGCGAAGCGTTGACATCCGGTCGCGCCCGGAAGGCTTCGATATGGATCGAGGTCTCGGAGGGTGGCTTGCCATCGCCCTGAATCACCTTGCCATCGAGATCGACGAGCAACATGCGATCGGGCGCAAGTTCGGCCCGGCTGTCGGTGCGGCGCTGAATCATCAGGGCGTTGCGCTCAGGAATACGCACGGCGATATGCCCGCTGTAGCTCAAGATGTTCATCGTCTCGAGCATGCGCGAAACGGCGGCGAGTTCGGCCGCCAGACGCGCGATATTGCTGGGCTGCTGTTCAATCGGTCTCGACATTCATCCTCCAGGCTCGAACGCGGTCTTGATCGACCGAGAACCGAGCTCTCATTTTTGTTTTGACGCTATTTACGATCCATCTCGGCGGATGCTTCCGGCCCAAGCATAACGTCCCGCAGCTCCCTGGCTAGAGCCTTCGGCGCGCTCGAGATGCGCCTGATATTCTCCTGGATCCGCGCGCCCTCGACGAAGGCGACTTCGAGCTGCTGCGCATGGGCCGCGGCGATAAAGTCAGGGTCTTTCGCAACCGCCATGAAGGCCTCGCGCAGCGCCGCGATCCGCACCTCGGGCACATCCGGGGGCGCGGCGAAGGGCCGGGCCATGGTCTGGCTGATCAGAATCATATCGATCATCTGTTTCTGTTCGGGCGTCTTGACCAGCTCGCCCACCAGCGGAACATCCTGCAGTTCCGGGTGTTTCTCCTCGGCGAATTGCAGCACGATATTGATCTTCTTATCGCGCACCCAAGCCGGGCGCGTCGCGATGATGGACGACCAGGACCAGTTGCAGCGGCCCTGCACCTCGCCCCGCTCCAATGCGAGGACCACGTCGTTACCGCCCTGGTAGCCCAACACCTGTTTCAGCTTGGCGCCGAACAAGGAGTTGAGAAGATTGGCGTGATAAACCGCCGTGGACCCCAGCACGACTTCGCGGGTCATGAATTTTTCCAGCGTGTCGATGCCCGTTGTATGCCAGGTGACGCAGGTGCTGGTGTCGACGTTGGCGCTGCCGATCCATGCCAGATCAGCCGCGACGAAACGAGCGGCCGGATTGCCCCAGATCGAATGCAGGGCGGCGTTCCGATCAAACGTGCCCAGCGCAGTGCCATCTTTCGGCAACGACTTGGCCAGTTGATTGGCCACAATCAAGCCGTTGGCGCCGGGCATGTTGGCGACAACGACAGTTGGCTTTCCGGGCAGATGATTGCCCAGAAATTGCCCGATCACCCGGCCGTAAGTGTCGGTTCCCCCTCCCGGAGAAGAGCCGACATAAAGCGTGATCCGCTTGCCCTTGTAGAAATCCTCAACCGATTCTGCGCGCGAAGCATCTACGATGCCTCCCCAGACCAACACGGATACCAATCCGGCCAGAATGACCTTGCACATCCGCTCCTCCCCAGGGTGATGTTGTAGTCATCGAATCTCTATTTAGATCGTCCCTTTGCGTCGGCTGTTACTATCTTCGCGCGAAGCCACGTCCGCTGCGCGCGACAAGGTTCTGGCAAGAATCTAGGGCGCGAATCCGTGAAGGCGCGCTGGATTGTCGACCAGGATCTTCTGGATGAGATCCGCATCGTGGTCGACATAGCGGTACATGAGCTCGACCAGCTCGCCATCGTTTGGCATCCGGCTCTTGCGCCAGCGCACATGCGGCCAATCCGATCCCCAGATCATGCGATCGGGCGCCGCTTCGACAAAGGCCTGTCCGAAAGGAACGGCATCGTCCCAGTCATCCGTCATGCGCGACAATCTTGCGCCATTGGACAGCATCATCCACCAACCGTGATGACGTAATCTGTCCAACAGCCATTGACACGTTGGCGCCTGCAATCCGGCGCTGAAATCCACATGCCCCATGTGATCGACGACAAAGGTCATGTCGCGCACTGAAGCCAGGATATCGGAATACTCGATAATATCGGGGCCAGCGACATGCAGCCGTGCATGCCAGCCGATCTCGCGCGCACGTTCCAGCGAGCGGATGAGCGATTCCGGCGAGCGCCGTTCATTATAATATTTGCCGATGTTGAAACGCGCCGCGCGCACGCCAAGCTTATTGAGCCGATCAAGCTCGCTGTCGGTGACATGATCCTTGATGATGCCGACGGCGCGGATGTGATCGTTGTTGGGAATGGCTTCAAGCGTGTCGATCAGCAGGCGATGATCCGTGTCATAGGGCATCGGATGCACGATCACGCCGCGCTCGAAGCGCATTTTGGCCAGAACGCCCATCATATCATCGAACGTAGCCTTGGGCGGGTCGTAGAGCGCGCCTTCCTTGGCCGGATATCGCGCGATGTCACCATAGATATGGAATTGGCTATCGCAACTGCGCGGCGGCGGCGGCGGATTGGGGCTGCGTGTGTTTTTCTCCCATTGGAGATAAACCGGCGCGTCATCCATGAGCATGTCCTTCCCGATTTTTCTTATCGCTCAGAGAGGCCTGTTCACCGATGGTCACGGCATCGAGCAGAAATTCAATCATGTAGCAGTGGCCTTCGCGCACGGCCTGCAGACCGCGCTGCAGAACGTCCGAAGCCTCCTCCAACGCGAGAACCGGCTCCGACGCCATGAATCCTTGCGCGCGGGCCATCGCCACCAGATCCACTGCCGGATCGTCGAGCCTCTGACCGATCCACTTGTTCTCGCGCGGGCGATCCCGCACCACCGCGACCTGGTCCTGATGCGTGACGTCGTTTTGATAGGCCCTGTTGTTGGCCACGATGATGAGGACGGGAATGCGACAGCGCGCGGCGGTCCAAAGCGCGTTGACGCCCATCAGGAAATCACCGTCGCCGATGATCGCGATCGGAATCCGGCCTGTGCCCTTCAACGCCAAGGCCGCACCGATCGCAATACCAGTCCCCGACCCCAGGCCACCGCCGCCATCACCGCCCAAGAAATCAAGCGGTCCTTTGAATTGACAGACATCGGCCGGCCACTTGAGCGGAAAGCGCGTGAATGTCACCGCCTGGTCCTTGGTCGCCTGCGCGATACAGCGCGCCATCTGGCGTAGCGAAATCGGCCCCGATGTGACCGCCTCACGCTTGGCTGCCACCACGTCAACGTCATACTTCGGACGTGTCAGACGTCGCCCGCTCACGCGCGCGTCGAGCGCTGAGAGCAACGGCCTCAACATCGCCTCCGGCGTCGTCAGCACAGGCAGATCGACAGCAGCAAGGCCCTGATGATCCATGCTCCAGCCATTGTGTAGATAGCTGTCGACGGAGACATGGATGATTTTCGCAGTGAGTCGCGCCTTGCGCGCGCAGGTCTTGAGCGTACCGGCAAGATCGAGCCAATCGAGCGCCAGAATGACATCCGCCTCGGCCAGCAGCGCAATCGCCGCGGCCGACAAGCGCGATTGCGGTTCGATGACATGCAAGCCATGCTCGGTCGGGAACGAGGCGCCGGTTCTCTGATCGGTGATGACCACGCCGCCAATCGCTTCACACACGGCCTGGCGATCATCCCAATCATGCTGGAAGCGCGAGGCGCGGCCGCTGAGAACGACGGGGCGCTTGGCGGCGACAAGCCAATCGGCCGCCATGTCGATCTGCTCTGGCGCGGGAACCGGGGCCTGCGCCGCGCGAAACTTCAAAGGGTCTGGCGCCTGCAATGGCTCCGACAGACGCTCTTCCTGCATCGCCACGTCGAGACAGATATAGGTCGGCCCAGCAGGCGCCGTCATGGTGATTTGATGGGCGCGCAGCAGCGATTCAAACGTCGCCGGCACGGAGCCAGGTTGATCATCCCATTTGACATAGTTGCGCACCAGCGCGCCTTGGTCACGGGAGGTGTGAATCCAATCGATCCAAGGCCGACGCTGATGCGCATCGCCAGGCCCCGTCGCACCGATGATCACCATCGGCACGCGATCGCACCAGGCGTTGTAGATCGCCATGGTCGCGTGCATCAATCCGACATTGCTGTGCACGAAAGCGAGCATCGGCCGCTGCGTCACCTTCGCATAGCCGTGGGCGATGGCGACCGAATGCTCCTCATGCAGACATGTCAGCATTTGCGGGTTTTCGTTGCCCAGCACATTCACGATGCTGTCGTGGAGGCCCCTGTAGCTGGCGCCGGGCACGAGCGCGACATACTCATATCCCAACTTCGAAAGCAGCACCGCGATCGGATCGGATCCCCACCCTAGATCGGTCTTACGCGCATTCGTTGGACGATCCAGATCTTCCAGGCCTACGACCGTCATCTAAAGCGCGCCTCCCATGGCCGCATCCCTGTTAGGATGCATGTCCATGTTGGCCAACATCAGCCAGAGCCGCTACTTCCTTTTTGTCCCGAGGACATAACTGTTCAGCATCGCTTTCGCGCGCGCCAATTCGCTATCGTCAGATTTCCGGCTCATGCGACTATCTAGATCGCGCCGCCCAAGCAGCCGATAGCGGCCTGGCTACGCCCGTCGGCTTGCTTGCGAAGCCATGGCCCAGAGTTTCGTTCGCCCCGCACCAAGTACCATCGAAAATATGGCCGCAGCGAAACGGACATTCACGGGATACGGACAGCGAGATCGGCTGGTAGATCATCCGCGACAAATACAGCTAAGTTCGCCCAACGCCGGAGCTGTGGATCGCTACCCCTACGTCTTCGCTGCCTTCAGCTTAGGAGTGGCCTTAGGAGCCACGGGCTTTTCTTTGCCAAGGAAAGTCTCACACGCGAGGATCAACTGGCGTGCATATGTTCGCGACGCTTCGACGACACTTGGCCGACTGACACCGAAGGCCATGAAGAGCGAGTGAACGACGGCAAGCGCGACCACGATCATTAGCGCGATCGTCGTCTCATCGTCGGCATCAATCGCGCCTTTTTTATACTGAACGAACGTGCACAGCAGGACGAGAACAACGTTCGTCACGAGTGCAGGCCACTTGAGCCCGAGCAAATTGCGCCGGTATCCGTACGTTACGTTCTCCGCGAACAAAATACCGAACTTTTTTGTGTTGCGGGTATTCTCGCGCAGCCACGCGCCGGCCCGCTCGTAGAAGGCATCCCCTGCTTTGACGTTTTGATTCTCGGCTTCTTCAGTCGGGACAGGCTGGCTCACCTTCGAGGAAAGGAATGCCCGGTACTGCTCCTTTGCCGCTACGTCGAACTCATTGTCGGTGTAGCGGAGCATCGTGACGGAAGGCTTACCGCCCATCTCCGCATAGATTTCATTCTCGATCCGCTTGCCCAGGCGTCGCGCCACGTCAGCGGCAGCGAACACGAGCACTGGGATCGCGAGTGACGCGATGCCAGTCGTGAGGCTGAACTTCACGCGCGAGATCAAGATAGCAAGCGCGACGAGCGCCGGAATGGTTGCAAGGAGTGCGGGATAGTAGCGCGCCTTGAGCGCGTATGCGTCGAGCACCTTCGGCATCAATTTTCCTGTTCGTCTGGATATGCCGGTTGCTTGAGTGCTATCCACCCGTCGCGCTGGGGTGCGTTCTTATGCGTCCGGAAATGTCCATTTTCCGTCGTCGCGATCTTGGCCCCACGATGATGCAGCGCGCGCAGCACCGCCTTGCGAGGATGCTCAGGATCTTCCTTCGCTGAAGAGATCATAGCGGTGAACAGCTCTTCACCTTCCTTGACAGGTTGCGTCAGCCGTCGCCCCACCCAGCGATCAAGGAGCTCCGTAGACATGTTGCGGCGCCCACCGTGATGCGGAAACTGGAAGCGATCAATCCCTGGTAAAGAGACGCCCCGGCTTTCGAGATAGTCCGCCGCTTCCGTCATCCCTTCGCGTCCGGCATCACCGCTCAGCAGAATACGCTTGCCGCAGATATAAGCATATTGAACGACGCTCATTTCATTCTCGACACTCGTAGGATCAGGCGAGAATTTCTCAGAGCCCCATCCGGCCTTGATGAAGGCGAGGACGGGACGCGCGGCTTCGGTCAATGCTCCGAGGAGCGTCTGCTGCGCCCTCGACCGAATCGAGCGCTGCGGCGTGCGCTCTGATTCGAGAATGAGGTTCAGGTATCGCTCACGCGAGGGCGCGAGGACCGTAAACGCTCCGATCTGCTTACCCTGGAATGGCTCTCGGATCGTGATCCCGCGGCGAAGCGCAATCGCTTCGAGCTTCGCAATGTAGGGGTAGTCGTCACGCAAGCGCTCCTTCAACCGTTCAGCACTGGTGTAGCGGGCGAAATCCGGGAGCAGAATGTCCGCATACTCCCATGGGCGCAACATCCAGAGCTCGTAGATGTTGAACGTTTCGAGGATACCGGCCAGCCCTTCGGCATGGTCCTGATCCGGGTGCGTGACGATGACCCGGTTAATGGTATCAGTCCTGTAGTTCTCCCTGATGTGGGCCGAGACAAGGGCCGTTGTCGAATCGAAACCACCATCAATGACATGCACGTCCCAGAAATCACCGATCATGTAGCGCATGGAAATCGCATCGCCGCTATCTCGGCGATGCACCGGAATGAAATCAATTTCAAAAAAATCGGCCATCGGCCGCGCCCCCGATTCCCTTCCCAAATGCCCTGAGCAGTGTGGGTATGCGGGAGCCGGCCTGCAACCGTTCGTTCACCATAATCCCCAGCACACGCCGGAAGCTACCAACAGATTGTCTGACCGCCGTTGATCACGGGGAACGATCCTTATGCAGGACGCAGGTATAAACCGCGCCTTCCGGCTATTTTTGATCGCATGTAAGCGGAATGGCGTCCCGGAAGGGATTCGAACCCCTGACCTACGGTTTAGGAAACCGTTGCTCTATCCTGCTGAGCTACCGGGACGGACGCGGAGGACCCACGGGGCATGCTGTTTAGCACAGGGGCGGCAAATGAAAAGTTGAAGGCAGCGAAGAAGTGGTCGTTTGCACTCGCTTTTGTCGTGTCCTGTCTGCTGGATCAGCCCTCCGGCGCCCAGGCGCAAGGCGCTCCCGCTGCGGCGCGCGACGCCTGCGACCGCCCCTCGGGCGAGCCGGTCGAGGTCGCCGATGTCACCGCCCATCTCGAATTGAAACTCGCCGACGGCCGGATCGTCCGCATCGCCGGCATCGAGCCGGCGCGGGCAACCCGGGACGATCCCCGGCTCGCGGACAAGGCGCGGGCCGATCTCGCGCTCTGGACCGTCGGTTCAAGCGTGGCCCTGGCGGCGCTCGATCCGGTCCCCGACCGCTGGGGCCGGGTGCGGGCCCGGGCCTTTTTGGCGCCCGACACCCTGTCGCTGGCCACCGCCTTGATCGAGGCCGGCTGGGCGCGGGTCGATCCGCTGAGCGAAACCGGCCCCTGCCTCAAACCGCTTCTGCAAGCCGAGGAGGGCGCGCGGGCCGCCCGGCACGGCCTCTGGGCCGATCCGGCCTATGCGCTGCTCGATCAGGAATCGGCTCAAGATCCCGACTTTTCCGGCCTGGAGGGGCGGATCGCGGTGGTTTCGGGCATCGTCGCCAACGTCAACGCCGGCCGTAATCGCACTTTCATCAATCTGGGCAAAAACCGGCGAAAATCGCTCACTTTGACCGTTTCGGCCCGCAATATGAGAGCTTTCACCGCCGCCGGCCTCGATCCCAAGGGCCTGACCGGCAAAACCATCCGGGCGCGCGGCCTCATCGACAGTCGTTTCGGCCCGCGCATGGAGCTTTACGTCCCCGGCGCGCTGGAAATCCTCAAAGAAGCCCAATCCGACGGCTGGCACCCGCCCCAGCGCTGATCCGCCGCTTGCCCCAAGGCAATCCCGGCTTGGCGGCGGCCCCCCCAGCCACTATGGTCCGCCGCATCGCAGCCGGCGGCGTATCGAACCTGCCGCTATAACCAAACAACCGCCCCGGATGCTGTTTCAAAGCCAGCCGTTCATTCTGATTTTCATGCCGCTGACCCTGGCCGCCTATTGGCTGGCAGTGTCGAGCGAGCGTTTGCGGCAGTATGCGCTGATCGCCGCCTCGCTGGTGTTCTACGCCTGGTGGGATGTGCGCTTTCTGCCGCTGCTCATCGGCCAGATCGGGCTGACCTGGCTGCTGGCCCGGCTGTCGAACAAAGGCCGCCGCCTGCCGGTGATCGTGCTCGGCGTTCTGATCAATCTCGGCTCGCTCGCCACTTTCAAATATCTCGATTTCCTCGTCGCCTCGCTGGACGCGATCACCGGTTGGCATCTGCCGCGCTCCGGCCTGATACTGCCGATCGGCATCAGCTTCTTCTCCTTCCAGCTCATCTCTTATCTGGTGGACCTGCGCCGCGGCGAAGCGCCGATCTATCCGCTGCGCCCCTTCGCGCTGTTCGTTCTGGTGTTTCCGCATCTGATCGCCGGCCCGATCGTGCGTCACAACGAATTGGTGCCGCAGTTCTCGCTCGATCCGCGCCGCCCTGGCCTCGCCCAACGCTTCGCCGTCGCCGGCGTGCTGTTCGTTTTGGGCCTGGCCAAGAAAGTTCTCGTCGCCGATCAGCTCGGTCCCATCGCCGATAGGCTCTATGACAAAGCCACGCATACGGCGCTGACCTTCGGCGAAGCCTGGACGGCGGCGCTCGCCTTCACCTTCCAGCTGTTTCTCGATTTCTCCGCCTATACGGAAATGGCCATCGGCATCGCGCTAATGTTCGGCCTCGTCCTGCCGGAAAACTTCCGCCGGCCTTATCTGTCGACGTCGCTGCAGGACTTCTGGCGGCGCTGGCACATTTCGCTGTCGAACTTCATTCGCGACTATCTCTACATTCCGCTCGGCGGCAGCCGCCATGGCGAACTGCGCTACATCTTGGCCATCATTCTCGCCATGGCGATCTGCGGCCTGTGGCACGGCGCCGGCTGGACCTATGTGGTGTGGGGCGTCTGGAACGGTGTCGGCCTGGTCATCTGCCGCTATTGGCAACGCCTCGGCCGCCCCATGCCGACGCTCCTGGCCTGGTTCATCACCATGCTGTTCGTCATCGTCGGCTGGGTCATCTTCCGCTCCGTCGATTTTACCTCGGCCGGATCTATTCTCTCCTCCATGGCCGGCTTCAACGGTTTCAGCGGCCGGCTCGAAGCCTGGCGCATGATGCTGGTGGCCGCCGCCATCGCCGCGCTCATCCCTTCAGCGCATGAATTGAAGGATCGCTATATTTTCCCCAGCGTGCTGCTCGCCGTCGTCGTCGCTGTCGTTGCCGTCATCTGCGTCCTTGAAATCGGCAAGGGCGCGCCCACTCCCTTCATCTACTTCCAGTTCTGATCATGCTCGATACGCTGCGCACAGGATTGACGAACTGGATCGCCGCCAAACGCGACGATGCGCAACGCGACGCGTCGAGCGGTTCGCGCTGGCGCCGTTTCAGCAAGACCTTGTTCGGCACTTTCGTTGGCGGACTGGCGGCGTGCGCGGCCTTCATCCTGATCGTCGATCCCTATCAGGTGGTGCCGTTCGCGCCAGCGATGCCACGCCCGAACATCGACACCAGCCAGCGGCATTTCTATCCAGCGATCATTCGCAAGGGGAATTACGATTCGATCATCGTCGGCAATTCGATGATCCGCCTGTTCGATCCCGATCGGCTCGACAAGACCTTCGGCAGCCGCCTCGCCAATGTGGCGATGAACGCCGCGACGCCCTGGGAACAGATGCAGATGGCCGATCTGTTCCTGCGCGTGAAGGGCCCGCCGAAGGTGCTGATCGTCGGCCTCGATCATTGGTGGTGCGACCCGCGCGCTGATCAGCCGGACAGGAAGCTGACCATCCGCGCTTTCCCCGACTGGATGTTCGACGACAATCCGTGGAACGATTTTCTCTATCTCTTGAACGGCAAGACGATCGAGACGGCGGCGCGCATCGTCATGACCAATCTCGGCCATGGCCGCATCCGCTTGCAGCCCAACGGCTTCAGCGTCTACACGCCGCCCGACGACACCTATGATCTCGCCGCCGCGCAACAGCGCATCTGGGGTGATCGTCCCCACACCATCGTGCCGGTCACGCCGCCGGTCGTGCTCACACCGGCCGAGCAGGCAGCGCTGCGCTTCCCGGCCCAAGATTGGCTCGACGACATTCTGAAACGCGAAGGCGATCGCACCCGCACCGTGCTGATCTGGCTGCCGACCCACATCTCGACCTTACCCGTGCCGGGTTCCCGCGAGGCGGCCGAGGAAGCCGCCTGCAAGGTCGACATGGACGCGGTGGCTCGCCGCCATCAGGCAACGGTCATCGACTGGCGCATCGATTCAGCCTTGAATCGCAACGACGCCACCTTCTGGGACCCCTATCATCACAGGCTGCCTGTCGCTCAACGCATCGAGGACGATCTGGCGGCGGCGCTGGCTGGCAAGGACGCCGCCGACGATGGCGCCTGGACAGTGCGTGTCCGCGGCAGGTAGCAAGCGGCAAATAACAAGCGATAGGTAACAAGTCGCAATAATAAGTGGTAAGAAATCCTCCATCGAGCCGTGGCAAGATGGGTTCTAAGATTTTATCAGCCTGGGGGAGCCCGTCCTTACGCCATGAGCTTCAACCTCGACCATCTGCTCGACCATTTGCCGAGACGGATCGGTCGATTTTTGCCACAGGTTGAACTCAATCCTATGGTTTGCCGTTATAAATCTATGAATTCTTTTACTTACCCTTTTTCCCGATCGTTTTCCGCCCGGCTGGCCAGTTTGGCCCTTCTGCTGGCGTTGGCCGGCTGCGCCACGTTCGACCCCGACAACAACCAACAGCCGCAAGGCCCGGCCGTGCCTTCGCAGGCGCCGCGCACCACCGGAAACGAACCACGAGGGACGGCGGAACATCGCCAGCTCGTCTCCATGTTCGGTGGCGAATACAGAGCGCCGGCGGCCGAACAGCTGCTCAATCAGATTCTGGCGAAACTGGCGGCGGCGGATGAAAATCCCGGCCCTGCCTATCGTGTCACGATCCTTAACTCTCCTGTCGTCAACGCCTTCGCGCTGCCGTCGGGCAATATCTATGTGACGCGCGGCTTGCTCGCTTTGGCCAATGATTCCGCTGAGGTGGCCGCCGTGATGGCCCATGAAATCGGCCATGTCACTGCGCGCCATGCTTTTCAGCGCGAGGAAGCGCTGAAGACCAGCGAATTGCGCAGCCGCGTCACCCGGCAGCTGCAAAGCCGCGAGCGCAGCGAAGAGGTCTCCGCCTTCGACAAGCTCACCCTCGCCGGCTTCACCCGCCAGCAGGAATTCGACGCCGACCTGATCAGCGTGCGCAACCTCGGCCGCGCCGGGTACGATCCCTATGGCGCCTCGCGCTTCCTGCAGGCGCTGAGCCGCTCGACCGCGATGCGCGCCGCCTTGCTCGGCAACCGCAGCAGCGATCAACAGCCCGACATCATGTCGACCCATCCCTCGACCCAGGAACGCATCGAACGGGCCCGCAACGCCGCCCGCCAGTTCGGCGCGCCGGGCATGGGCGCCATCGACCGCGAGGCCTATCTCGCGGCGATCAACGGCATCGACTTCGGCGATGATCCAGCCGACGGCATCGTGCGCGGTCGCCGCTTCGCCCATGGCAAGCTCGGATTCTCTTTCATCGCACCGGAAGGCTTTACCCTGGAGAACACCGCCCAGGCGGTGCTCGGCGTCGCCGCCGGTGGTTCGGAAGCCCTGCGCCTCGACAATGTCCGCCTCGGCGAGGAGCAATCGCTTGAGGCCTATCTCGGCACAGGCTGGGTCGCCGGTCTCGACCAATCGACGATCCAGGCGCTCACCATCAACGGCCTGCCGGCGGCAACCGCAACAGCCACCGAAAACGATTGGCGCTTTCGCGTCGCCGTGGTGCGCATGGGCGGCGACGTGTTCCGCATCATTTTCGCCAGCAAGAATTTAACGCCGGACGCGGACAAAAAATTCTTGGCCGCCATCAATTCCTTCCGCCGCCTGCCGCCGCAGGAGGCGCGCGCCCTCAAGCCGCTGCACATCGCCATCGTCCCGGCCCAGGGCGGCGACACCATCTCGAGTATGGCGCAGCGCATGGCGATGACCGATCGCAATCTCGACGTGTTCCTGCTGATCAACGGCCTACAGCGCGGCGCCAGCTTGGAGCCGGGCCGGCAGTACAAGATCGTCGTCGAATAAACGGCTATCGTTACGCGCGGGGCAAGACCGAAATCTGCCCCTCGATCACGTCGATCTCGTAAGCAGCTTCTGTCGTCACGTCAGGCCCGGGCCAGAGGCCGATTGTTCCACCGTCAAAGGGCAGCAATACGAACGGCTGTTTGCCCGTGAGGATTTTATCCTTGCTCATGAAAGTCATCGCGTAGTGGGGACCACGCTGCGCGATGATCTCGCCGTCCCGGTTGCGGCTCTCGACACCGAGCGTCCAAGCAATGAGCGGAATGAGATCGGAAATTTTCGTGCTGAGATCGCGGAACAGATCGAGCTTCGTGCAATCCTCGAAATAGGCGCGAGCACGATCCGAGATGAGAAAGTTATGCGCGTCCATCGGCCCCTCCACCGATCCATGACGCCAGTCTCGCAATAAAAAACCCGGCTGGCGAGCCGGGTTTTTCTTGAAATGTTGAAGCTTGGGCCGATCAGGCGGCGGCGTCGATTTCGCCGTCGCTGTCCGAATCGGCATCCGCCTCCGCCGCAGCTTCGGCACGGGTGCCGCGACGCGGCCCCTTCTCCAGATGCTGCTCGATCACCTTGAGCGATTCGGTCTCGGTGAGCTTCTGCACGACGCCGACTTCGCGGGCCATCCGATCGAGGGCGGCTTCGTAGAGCTGCCGTTCGGAATAGGACTGCTCGGGCTGCGCTTCGGAGCGATAAAGATCGCGCACCACTTCAGCGATCGCAACGAGATCGCCCGAATTGATTTTCGCTTCGTATTCCTGAGCGCGGCGCGACCACATCGTGCGCTTGACGCGCGCGCGGCCGGTCAACGTGTCGAGCGATTTCTGCACCGTCGGGCCATCCGACAATTTGCGGATCGCGCCGGACAGAACCTTCGGCAGCGGCACCTTCAAGGTCAGCTTATCCTTGAAGAAGCTGATGACATAAAGCTCCAGCTTGTGGCCGGCGACTTCCTGCTCCTCGGTGGCGATGATCTGACCGACGCCGTGAGCGGGATAGACGATATATTCGTGGGTCTTGAAGCCGGTCTTGGCGACGCCACCCGGCACCTTGCCGCCATTGGCGGCAGCGCGCGGATCAACGGGCTTGACGATCGGCGGGAACGGCTGGCGGGCGGCGCCAAACCGGCCCGACGGCATGCCACCACCTGGCGGACGCGGCGGCACCGGGCCCCCGACGGGACGCGGCGGCATGGCGGGAATGGCAGCAGGTTTGGTCTCAGCAACAGGCGCGGCAGCCGCTTTGCTCGGCGCGGCAGGCTTGGCAGCCGCCGGCTTCGCGCTCTCGGCTTTCGCCGGCGCCGGCTTGGCAGCAACCTTCGCAGCCGGCTTCGGCGCATCGGTCTTGGCTTCCACCTTGGCCTCGACGGCCTTGGCGGGGATGGCTTTTGCCACCGGCTTCACCGGGGCGGCAGATTTCACGGGCGCGTTATCCTTGGCAGGAGGCGCCACATCATTCGCTTGCTGAGTTTTTTTCACGATTGTTGTCTTGTTCTCTTGCGCTTTGGGAAGTGCCTCAGACTTCTTGCCAGCAACAGGTTTAAGAACCTGTACCGAAGCAGTCTTTGCTGTTGTTCCGGCAGACTTTTTGTCAACCTTGGCTTCAGCGGACACTTTCCCTACCGCCGGCTTGACAGCCGACTTTACGATCACCGGCTTAGCCACCGGTTTGGTGAAAGTCTTCGCGACCGGTTTGGCGATGTCCTTCGCCTTGCTGGCCGCCTTGTCCTTGTCTTTTGTCGCCGCCTTTAATTTGGCCTTGTCCACTTCGGATTTCGCGGTTTTGCCGGAAAGCCCGGTTTTCACCTTTTCCTTCGTGGATGAACGCGCCATAGCCTTGGCCTTTATAATTTTGGCCGTTTTCTTGGTCGACGACATACTCGCTACTCCTGCTTACCCCGCTGTGGAGACGGGGTGATTTTCCGGATGACAGAGAGCATCCGGTTAGGTAGAAGCAGCGCTCACATGGGAGCAGAGCACTGATTACCTAAACAAAAACAGTGATTAATTGCTCGCTCGTTCAGATTGAAAACAGCGCCGGCAAGGGGCTGTCCCATGTCGACAAAAAAACAGCCCCGGAAAACCGGAGCGGCCTCCTGTAACGGCGGGTCCTCGGTGAGCGGAATTAACGACTGTTAAAAAGAGGTATAGCACAAAATACTGCTGGAATCAAAGAATTCCGGCATGGAACTGTGCTTTGGCCGCGCGCAAAGGTTAACGCCGTCCCACCAGAACGGCGTGGATTGTTGCAATTCACTGGAATTGATGGCGGAACTTTGACCCTACTGGCAGTGGCCGGGCTGAAACCGCCACGGCGACCGGGCCAAAATGCCGCGCTTTAATCGCCTTCGCCGGGCTTATCCGTGAAGTAAGCCTCGAATTTTCCCGGTTTTCCGTCGAATTCCTTGGCATCCGCCGGCGCATCGCGCTTGATCGTGATGTTTGGCCAGGACTTGGCCATGTCGGCATTGAGCTTGAGCCATTTGTCCAGGCCCGGCTCCGAATCCGGCTTGATCGCCTCGGCCGGGCACTCTGGCTCGCACACGCCGCAGTCGATACATTCGTCGGGATGGATCGCCAGCATGTTGTCGCCCTCGTAGAAACAGTCCACGGGGCACACCTCGACGCAATCCATATACTTGCACTTGATGCAGTTCTCTACGACGACATAGGTCATCAGTCTCTCCTCGCGCCCATGACCCCTTGCGGATTTGGGCGGTCATTCACAGGGGCTACGCCCGCTGCCTGACATCGGCAGCCTCTTGGCTGAATGCGTCGGCGATTGCAACCCTGATCATCTTAATCAACTTTGCCAGAGCCGAAGATCGCGTCGTGGCTTCGGCGCTCCTTCTTCGTCGGCCGGCCCGTTCCCCGCTCCCGCTCGCCAAATTCTGGCGTCTCATCGCGCGCGGCGGGCGGTGGCGAACAATCTTCATATAGGGTGCGCGCCTCCTCATAGGGACCCCGCCGGACGCCCGGCGCAAGAACTTTGAGGATACGCACCTGGCGCTCCAAGGCGATCGTCAGAACATCACCCGGACCGACAGGCTTGGCTGGCGCATCGGCCTTGACGCTGTTCACGCGCACAAAGCCATCCATCACCAGCTTCGCCGCCAAGGTGCGAGATTTAACGACGCGGGCGAACCACAGCCACTTATCCAGCCGTTGCCGCCCGGCAATCGTCACCTGCTGCGATCCTTATTCTCCAGCTGCTCCTTCAACGCCGCCAGCTTGGCGAAGGGCGAGTTGGGATCGGGCTGCCGTTCTTTCGGCTTCGGCCGCTCGAAGCGCTGATTCTGCGGACGCTGCTGATCCGGCCGGTCCCGACGACCTTCGCCCGGCTTCTGACCGCCGCGCCCTTCGAATTTCTTCTTGAAGCGATCGCGGCCACCGTCGCGCCGCTGCTGCTGCGCCGGCGCTTCCGCGCCATCGACAGGCGCAGCCGCCACGCCAGCCTCGGGAGTGCCCGTTTGTCCGTCGGAACGTCCCTGCGGACGCGGGCCCCTGTTGCGGCCTTCGCCACGCCCCTCGTTGCGACCTTCGTTACGTCCCGGTCGGCGCTGGGTGAAATCGAATTTACGCGGCTCATGCCGACGATGCGGCGTCCACACTTCGATCATCGGGTCTTCGGCGACGACGTCTGGGGCAGTCTCGGCCGTCTCAACCGACGCGTCGGCGGTCGCAACCTCAGGCGAAGCCACCACGGCGACTTCACCTTGCTCGGCCACCTCAGCTTGCGGCACGGCTTCCGATTCGGCTTCAGCCACCACGTCCGCAACGGGCTCCGGCGCTTCCACGACGGCTTCCACCGGCGCGGCCTCGACCGTCTCCGACACAGCCTCGACCGCCGGCGCTTCCGCGCTCACGTCAGCAGCTGCCGGTGCATCCTCGGACACAGCGGCGGCTTCGGTCGCGGCATCCGTCTCCGCTGCGGCTTGAACCGGTTTGACCGGCTCGGTCGCGGCCTTGGGAACCAGCGGCACGGTGATCGCCGGCCCCTTGCGCTGCTGCGAATGATAGCCAAGCGAACGCAGGATCGACGCGAAGGTTTCGCCCGAACAGCCCGCGAGCGAGGTCATCGCCACGGTGACGATGAAACCATCGCCATCGGCCGTGCCTGCCGGCGGATCGCCAGCCGTGGCGCCGGGACGATAGGCAATCGCCGGACGGACCAGATCGGCCAGACGTTCGAGAATATCGACGCGCACGGCGCGGTCGCCCGAAGCGCGGAAACCGGCCGCCAGATACAGGCCTTTCGACACATCCTTATCGACGGCGAAGGACGTGCGCCCCGAGGACGCCAGATGCGCCACTTCGTCGAGCCCCTTCATCGTCTCAAGACCGCCGTGCTTGAGCGCCCACAATTGCGCCGCCAGCGAACGCGGCGCCGGCTTCAGCAATTGCGGCAGGTAGATATGATAGGCGCCGAACCGCAATCCCAGCTTGCGCAAGCTACCGCGCCCCGCTTGGTCGAGATTCTTGATCTCGGCGGCTGCCCGCTGGCGTTCGAGCACGCCCAGCGATTCGGCCACCTGAAAGGCGATGCCCCGGCCGATGCCTTCAAGGCCTTCGCCGGCTTCCAGCTCGAACAAGGGACCAAGCAATTTCTTGACATGCTGCGCCAGCCACAGATCGAGCCGGCGCTGCACGGTTTCAAGCGACGCGCCGCTCAGCCGTTCGTCGGCGAGCACGCGCACGACCGGCTTCAAGATGTGATCGCCGGCGGCGATTTTACCGACCACTTCGCCGAGCCAGCGCAAGGTGCCGTCGTTGGCGAGCACGAAGGCATCGTCCACCGCATCGCCGACGCGCGTGGCGCGCCCGTCGATCTCGCTCGCCAGCGCCTTTTGCGCCGCCGCGTTGAGGGTCTTTTGGACCTCGCCCTCGGCCATGGGATCAGCCGTGAAACGGAACCCCTGCAGGCTGCCGACATGCTGCCCCTCGACAAGCACATCGCCTGACGTCGTTACTTCCGCTTCCAGCATTGCGTTCTCTCTCAGGCGGCGCATCAGCACGCTGGTGCGCCGGTCCACAAATCGATGGGCGAGCCGCTCATGCAGCGCGTCCGAAAGCCTGTCCTCTACCTGACGGGTAATCCCCTGCCAATGCTCGGGATCCTTCAGCCAGTCAGGACGATTAGCGATGAAATTGAAGGTGCGTATCTGTGCAATACGCGCCGACAATGTGTCAATCTCACCATCCGTGCGATCAAAAGTCGAAAGATGGCGTTGAAACCAGTCTTCCGGCACTTTTCCCGCCCGAACGATGAAACCATAGATGGTCAGCACCAGTTCCGCATGGGCGGCGGGGGATAGTTTGCGATAATCGGGGATCTGGCATGCGTCCCAGAGACGCTCCACATCTTTGCGGGTGGCAGCACTCTTGCGAACGGTCTCGTCCCGCGACAACACGTCGAGAACCAGAACATCCTCTCCCAGCGGCGCCCGCGTCAAGCCCTGGGCCGGCGGCTCCCGCTCCAAAGAGGCCTGCAAGGCGCCGATGTGAGCAAAATCGAGCTCCGAATTGCGCCATTGCAGGGTGGTCAGGGCATCAAATCGGTGATTCTCCAGCGCCTCGACCAATTCCGGGTCGAAAGGCGCGCACCGCCCGGTGGTGCCGAAGGTGCCGTCATTGGTGTGGCGGCCGGCCCGACCGGCGATCTGAGCGAACTCGCTGGGGTTGAGCCGGCGGTATTGCCAGCCGTCGAATTTCCGATCGCCGGCGAAGGCGATGTGGTCGACATCGAGGTTGAGGCCCATGCCGATGGCATCGGTGGCGACGATATAATCGACCTCGCCGTTCTGATACATCGCCACCTGGGCATTGCGGGTGCGCGGGCTGAGCGCACCCAGCACCACGGCGGCGCCGCCCTTATGGCGCCGAATAAATTCGGCGATCGCGTAAACCTCCTCGGCCGAGAAGGCGACGATGGCGCTGCGCCGCGCCAGGCGCGAAATCTTGCGCTCGCCGGCAAAGGTGAGATTCGACAGCCGCGGCCGCGACACAATGACCGCATCGGGAATCAGCCGTTCGATCAGCGGCCGGATGGTTTCGGCGCCGATCATCATCGTCTCCTCGCGGCCACGCCGGTTGAGCAGACGATTGGTGAAGACGTGGCCACGATCAAGGTCGGCGGCGACCTGGATTTCGTCCACCGCGACGAAATCAACGTCGAGATCGCGCGGCATCGCCTCGACGGTGGAAACCCAATAACGCGGCCGCTCGGGCTTGATCTTCTCCTCGCCGGTGATCAGCGCCACCTGCGCCGGACCGACCTTGTCGACGATGCGGTTGTAGACTTCGCGCGCCAGGAGCCGCAGCGGCAGGCCGATAATGCCGCTGGTGTGGCCCATCATGCGCTCGATCGCCAGATGGGTCTTGCCGGTATTGGTCGGCCCCAGGACCGCCGTTACCGGCCGGGAGCGAAAAGGCGGAAGGCCGGCGCGACCCGCCGGCAGCGGAACATTCATCGAAACGAACCTGCGGCACGATGCCGAACAACGGAAGCGGGTTGCCCCGCCGGACCCTGCCGGAACAGCGCCGGTGTATCATGCTGCGACGGCGGACGGGCAGATTTCTTCAGCATTCGAACGGGGCGGGAACGAATCGGCATCGAATCGGCGACTCTTCCTGAGTCTTCTTTTGTTCCCCACAAGATTTCGTTCCGACCCATCCAAGAATTACTATGTATTGTGAATCGGCTCGACTCGAGACGCGATTCACTAGACTCGCGCTCGACTGTCGGACGGACTCCGAGCCGCTGTTCTGTCAATCGATTTTCCACAGGGACCAGAACATCCACCGTTTACCTCCAGTACGCAGCACGAACGTAACCGGCACGAATCGCTGCATCCCGACCTTTCCCGCCCCGTTCACGCCATATGTGGGTGGCCAGACGCTCCAATACCACTAGCTGGAACATTGCAGAGCTTAGGGAATAGGGGTTTGAAATTGAAGGCATTAACGATTGCGGTCGATTTGGGACGGCCGCGCCTGGCCGGGGGACCGCGCGGGCGCGCCGCTTGAGCCGCCATGAGAAAACCCGCCGGCCAAGATAGCCAGCGGGTTCGCAAAAGACGGACGGTTCGACCGGCCAGTGAACCGGTGAGGTGTTAACGGGTCGAGGCGGTGGTCGAGGGCGAGGTCTGGAAACGCGTCGCCTCAATCACCAGCATGCCGATCATGGTAGCGACGGTGATGCGTATCGGCGCCAGCGCCCGCGCTTCTTCAAGCGGCGCCAGCCAGACTTCCATCTGCTTGTTCTCGGCCATGAACCGGGTCGCCTCCCGATCGGGGCGATGGCCGGAAATCGGCCGGTAGCGGGCGGAGCACACAGCCACCGGCCCGCTATAGCCAGCCACATCCATATGGCGCGTTCCCACATAGGACAGCGGCACGTCGAAACGGGTGATCCCGTCATAGATCGGAATGGTACGGGCGCAGGCCTGGGGGCCAACGAGCGGTCCCGGCGTGCTGACCGGCATCACCAGCGCGCTCAGCGGATCGATGATGCCGCGCTTCTGCGCCTCGGTCACCGGAATGCGATCGGGATACGGATCGGCTGGCGGCACGATTTCGGCGGCACTGACCGTGCCGGCGTTCAACGCCATGCGGACCGTGCGGGTTTCCTTGGTGTTCTGCGAGGCGCTGGCATAGGTCGCCGGCAGCACCCGGCCCTTGACGATGGCGCCGGTGGAGGTGGCGCCGCCCTCGGATTTGGTCAGCGCCGAGGCAATCCCGGCAAGCTTGGCCGAAGCCTCAAGCCGATAGGCGTTCTGCTCGATCGTGCCGACGAGACCGGCGGTTCCCAAGGTCAGGCCGATGATACGAACCGAATAGGCCGCGTGCAGCGTTTCAGCCTGGGCGCTGGCACAGGGCAGCGCCAGCGCGGCCAGGGAAAGCGCGGCAAGAATCTGCCCCCTAGGCAAAATCGTCTTAATTTTGAACGCCCTGCTGATCATGAAGTTTTGAACCCGATGCTGTTGTCGGATTTGAAACATCTTATAGCTTACACTTCGTAAATTCGTCGGATTCAGGGCCGATAAGCCGCCGATCCAGCCGACGTGTGGCTTTACGGCAGCTTTTGATCCAGCTTTGTTGCCGGCCTTTGTCGCCAAAGCCTTGACGCCACACCGCCCCTTCTACTATAGAGCCGCGACCCAATTCCGGCGAACCCGGAACGATTGCGGTTTGTCGCGCCTTCCGTTCAGTCGTAGACAAAGGCATCCGCCCGCCGGCGGCGTTCTTGAGGCTATCGTCTGTCGTAGCGTTTGAAAGGAATATCCTATGTCGCGCCGTTGCGAACTGACCGGCAAGGCAGTCCAGGTTGGCAATCTCGTCAGCCACTCGAATATCAAGACCAAGACACGGTTCCTGCCGAACCTGTGCAATGTCACGTTGATCTCCGACACGCTGCAGCGTTCGGTGCGCCTGCGCGTCGCCGCCGCGGCTCTGCGTTCGGTCGAACATCGTGGCGGCCTCGACGCCTTCCTGCTCAAGGCGCGTGACGCCGAGTTGTCGCAGGGCGCGTTGACCCTGAAGCGTGAAATCGCCAAGAAGCAGGCTGCGGTCGCAGCCTGATTTCAGCGACATCATCGCATTAAAAAAGCCCGGTCTCGCGACCGGGCTTTTTTGTTGGCGGAAAATACCGACACCTCTGTGTCAGCGCTTCTCATCACTGCCTTGATGACACCAAGGCTTCCGTCACATCACTTCGGCCGCGCCGGCTGCTGCGCCATGCGCGCCGCGCGTACCACCTGCGGCGAAGGGATGATCGTCGCTGGACCAGAATCCTCGTCGAACAATTCAGCCAGCTTCTCCGTCATCGCGCCACCAAGTTCCTCGGCATCGACGATCGTCACGGCGCGACGATAATAACGCGTCACGTCATGGCCGATGCCAATGGCGATGAGCTCGACCGGCGAACGATTCTCGATTTCGTCGATCACCCAGCGCAGATGCTTTTCGAGATAATTGCCCGGATTGACCGACAGGGTTGAATCGTCGACCGGCGCGCCATCGGAAATCACCATCAGGATGCGACGCTGTTCGCTGCGCGCGAGCAGGCGACGATGCGCCCAATCGACCGCCTCGCCGTCGATATTCTCCTTCAGCAAACCTTCGCGCATCATCAGGCCGAGGTTGCGGCGCGCGCGGCGCCACGGTGCATCGGCTGACTTGTAGATGATGTGACGCAGATCGTTAAGCCGGCCCGGATTGGCCGGCTTGCCGGCCTGCAACCAGGCTTCGCGTGCCTGCCCGCCCTTCCACGCCCGCGTGGTGAAGCCAAGGATCTCCACCTTGACGCCGCAACGCTCGAGAGTGCGCGCCAGAATGTCGGCACAGGTCGCGGCAACGGTGATCGGTCGCCCGCGCATGGATCCGGAATTGTCGAGCAGCAGAGTGACGACCGTGTCGCGAAAGTTCATGTCCTTTTCGCGCTTGAACGACAGCGGCTGCTGCGAATCGATGATGACGCGCGACAGACGTGCGGGATCGAGGATGCCCTCTTCGAGATCGAACTCCCATGAACGATTCTGCTGCGCCATCAGCCGGCGCTGCAACCGATTGGCGAGACGCGCGACAATCGACGACAGATTGCTGAGCTGCTTATCGAGATAGGCGCGCAGACGCTCCAGCTCTTCCGGCTCGCACAGATCTTCGGCATGCACGGTCTCGTCGAACTTGATCGAGAACGCCTTATAATCGGGGCCGCGATGTTCGATCGTGCCATGGGTCGGCGGACGCTTGTTCTCGGACGCTTCGTCGGCGTCGCCCATGTCGGCGTCCTCGGGCATTTCGCCTGATGGGGCGTCTTCCGCCTCCATCTCGCCGTCTTCCATGTCGTCGGAGGCGTCGTCGGTCTGGTCCATCTCGACGGCCTCGCCGGTCTGGTCCTGCTCGCCCTCACCTTCCGCGTCCTCGGGCTTGGCATCGGGCTCGGAATCGCCCTGCTCGTCGCCGGTTTCGTCCTGATCCATCGCACCCTCGTCGAGCATTTCGAGGGACTGCAACAATTTATGGACCACCTTGCCGAAGGCGCGCTGATCTTCGATGGAAGCGCCCAGCGCATTGAGATCGGCGCTGGCGCGATCCTCGATGATCGGCCGCCACAGATCGACGAGCTTCTGCGCCGCCTTGGGCGGCGCAAGGCCGGTGAGCCGTTCGCGCACGATCATCGCCACCGCATCTTCCAGCGGCGCATCGGCGCGATCGGTCACATCCGCATAGGTGCCGCGATGATAGCGGTCTTCCAGCATGGCCGAGAGATTTCCAGCCACGCCCTGCATGCGCCGCGAGCCGATCGATTCGACCCGCGCCTGCTCGACCGCTTCAAAGACAGCGCGCGCCGCCTGATTGGTCGGCGTCAATCGGCGATGCATATTGGCATCGTGACAGGCAAGTTTCAGCGCCAGCGAATCAGCATGGCCGCGGACGATCGCCGCTTCCTGCACGGTGAGCTTGCGCGCCGGCTCCGGCAACCGCGCCTTCGGCGTATCGCCGCCAACGAGCGAGGGACGTTCGGCCGCGAAGGTCACTTCCAGATCGCGCACGCCTGCCATGGCGCGCATGCAGCTCGCCACCGCGCGCTTGAACGGCTCCTGCGGCGCTTCGCCCTTTGTTGCCGGTTTGCGATTGGAACTCATGAAATGGCTATCCCATTACCGCCCGCACCTAGCACGGTGCGGACCCTGTGTTCTCGCCTCGACTGGAATTTGGTTCTGATCAAATCAGAACCAAACTCGTTTTCGTCTGGATGCATTTTCCACGCGAACCGGCGTCCGCTTCGCTCGAAAATGCTCTGAGCCTTAGCTCAGCGCGACATTCACCGTGCTCTCGGGCAGTTCCTGTCCGAAGGCGCGCTGATAGAACTCGGCGACGAGGGCGCGTTCGAGTTCGTCGCACTTGTTGAGGAAGGTCAGGCGGAAGGCGAAACCGACATCCTTGAAGATATCGGCATTCTCAGCCCAGGTGATCACCGTACGCGGGCTCATCACCGTCGACAGATCGCCGGCCATGAAGGCGCTCCGGGTGAGATCGGCGACGCGCACCATCTTGTTGACGATCTCGCGGCCTTCCTTGTCGCGATAGTGCGGCGCCTTCGCCTGCACGATGTCGACTTCCTTGTCGTGGGCCAGATAGTTGAGCACGGTGACGATCGACCAGCGATCCATCTGCGCCTGGTTGATCTGCTGCGTGCCGTGATAGAGGCCCGACGTATCACCGAGACCCACCGTATTGGCGGTGGCGAACAGGCGGAACGCCGGATGAGGTCTGATCACGCGGCTCTGGTCGAGCAGTGTCAGGCGGCCGGACGATTCGAGCACGCGCTGGATCACGAACATCACGTCCGGGCGGCCGGCGTCATATTCGTCGAACACGAGCGCGATGTTGTTCTGATAGGCCCAGGGCAGAATGCCGTCGCGGAATTCCGTGACCTGCTTGCCTTCCTTCAGCACGATCGCGTCCTTGCCGACGAGATCGATACGGGAGACGTGGCTATCGAGGTTGATCCGCACGCACGGCCAGTTAAGGCGCGCGGCGACCTGCTCGATATGGGTCGACTTGCCGGTCCCGTGGTAGCCGGTGACGATGACACGGCGGTTGCGGGCAAAGCCAGCGAGAATGGCCAGGGTGGTCGGTCGGTCGAAGATGTAATCCTCATCGAGGTCCGGCACATAAGAGTTGGACGTCGAATAGGCCGGCACTTCCATGTCGGAATCGATATTGAACAACTGGCGCACGGAAACCTTGATATCGGGCAGGCCGTTCGCTTCTTTCGTATCCGCTTGCATCATTCCTCCAACGCCGCACGCTAATGGCGCGTGCGCGCACCCTGAAAGGCCTCAAGCCATGAGCCGGAAAATCCAGCGGTCCCAATAAACTTACGCGAGCTTGACGCTGCGCAGATGCTTATAGGCCTGGATGATCTCGCGCAATTTGTCCTCCCGAGACCGGTCGCCGCCATTGGCGTCCGGGTGGAGGCGTTTGACCAGTTCTTTGTAACGCGCCCGCACGGTTTGTGCATCGGCTGATTCTTCAAGATTCATCACCGCCAAGGCCTTGGCCGAAGCCACGGGCAGGCGCGGACGCGCCGGTGCGGCCTGGGCCCGCTCACGGGCCCGGAACAGGCCCATCGGGTCGACAAACCCGGTCGGATCGACCCCGTCCTCACGAAATCCATTGCCGCCGCCCTTGGCGCCCATGGTCCAGGTCGGGCGATGGCCAATGATCGCCTCCTTCTGGTACCGGGCGACATCGTCGTCGGTCATCCCTTTGAAATAGTTATAGGAATTGTTGTACTCGCGGACATGGTTCATGCAGAAACAGAAGTACTGTCCCTCCCGGTCGCGCCCCATCGGGGCCCGGTGGTCGCCCGGGAGATCGCACCCAGGATGGTCGCAACGGATACGCGCCGGCTCAGCCGGCCGCGCTGGCGCTTCCGCCTTAGTCCTGATCCGATCGAAGAGTGGCGAATTGAGATTCATGCTCGAAACATTAGGTACGTGGAGGGGCTGCGGCAAGCACTGTCGGGCCCGGAAGCAATAAATGGTGTTGCGCTGCGAAAAAGGCAAAGCAGGGATGCAAAAATGACGAGCTCCTCTGCTACATTTTCCCGCGACGCCCGACCTGAGACGCCGGCCTGAGCGAAACACCAGACCCTAGAATGGAGATACGAAGTGACGGTTAAGGAAACGATGGTCGCGAAACTCACCGCTGCGCTCGCGCCGGTGTCCCTCGACGTCATCGACGATTCCGCGAAACACGCCGGGCATATGTTGCATCCCGGTGGCGTCGAACCGCGCGGCGAAACCCATTTCACGGTGCGCGTCACCGCCGCGGCCTTCGCCGGCAAATCACGCCTGCAGCGCCATCGCCTGGTCAACGAGGCCCTGGCGCAGGAACTGAACGACGGCGTTCACGCGCTCGCCATCGAAGCCAGAGCGCCGGGGGAATAATATTCGCGAATAATTTCGCGAACGCTCACCCGCAAGTGCGCTTGCCGTCCGCCTTGCAGCGGAATTTTTCGGCAAGCTTGTTGGTCTCGCGGATGACGTTCTCCATCTGGATCGTCAGGCACGTGCGATAGTCGAACGTCGCCTTGACGAAACGCGCCATCTCCTCGTCGCAGGCTTTGCGCGACGCCGGCTTGGTATAGGTATCGTTGTCATCGACACAGACCGGGCGCACCGGGCGCGGACAAAAATCGAACGTGCCGGGCGGCAGGTTCGGCATGGTCTGCGCCCAGGCCGATGATGATACGACAAGCGCGGCAAGCGCCGCGCTAATCCATAGTCTCACCTGACCCGCTCCAGAATGCTGACATAATTGGCGACGGCGGCGCCGCCCATGTTGAAAATGCCACCGAGCTTGGCCCCATCGATCTGCATGTCGCCGGCCTCACCGCACAATTGCATCGCCGTCAGCGCATGCATCGACACGCCGGTGGCGCCGATCGGATGGCCCTTGGCCTTCAATCCACCGGACGGATTGACCGGCAGCTTGCCGGTTTTCGCCGTGATGCCATCGGCAACGGCGCGCGCGCCCTGCCCCGGCTTGGTCAGGCCCATCGCTTCGTATTCGATCAATTCGGCAATGGTGAAACAATCATGGGTCTCGACGAAGGACAGATCGGAGAGACCGATCCGCGCCTCTTCCAGCGCCTTGCGCCAAGCCAGCGCGCAGCCCTCGAAGGCGATGATGTCGCGATGGGCGCGCGGCAGGAAATCCTGCACATGCTGCGTGGCGCGGAAGGCGACGGCGCGCGGCATCGTCTGCGCGGTTTCAAGATCGGCGATGACCAGTGCCGCCGCGCCATCGGAAACCAGCGAGCAATCGGTGCGCTTGAGCGGACCGGCGACGAAGGGATTTTTGTCGCTTTCCTGCCGGCAGAAGGCAAAGCCCAGATCCTTGCGCATCTGCGCATAGGGATTGGCGACGCCATTGGCGTGATTCTTCGCCGCGATCATCGCCAAAGCATCCGACTGATCGCCATAGGCCTGATAATAGGCTTCAGCGATCTTGCCGAAAACGCCGGCGAAGCCAGCTGGAATATCGCCATCCTCGGGCAGATAGGAGGCGCGCAGCAGGTTGCGGCCGATCTCGGCCGGCGGCGTGCGGGTCATCTGCTCGACGCCGACCACCAGGGTCAGCTTGGCCCGGCCCGCCTCGATCGAGCGGATGGCGGTGTGGACCGCAGCCGAACCGGTGGCGCAGGCGTTTTCCACCCGCGTCGTCGGCTTGAAGCGCAGGCCGGGATCGGCCTGCAGCACCAGCGAGGCGGTAAAATCCTGCGCGCTGAAGCCAGCGTTGAAATGCCCCAGGAAGATCTCGTCGATCGCCTCCGCCGGCACGCCGGCATGGGCCAAAGCCTCGGAAGCCGCCCGAACCACCAGGCTTTCGACCGTTTCCGCATCATGCTTGCCAAACGGCAGATGCGCCCACCCCACGATTGCCGCACTCATTTCAGGCCTCCTCAGGCATATTCCCGGTCAATATACGCAAATCGGCCACAGTTTGGACAGCAATTACAAAGCTGACCTGTATGACGCGGCCGATCCCGCCTCATGCCAGCCGTTGTCGGATCGCTGTGGCCCGACTTTCATTTTAAGATGTTCGGGATTAGGACAGGCTTTCAGGCTGTTCGGCCCCCGTCCAACATTGCGATTCGGATCCCTGAATGAAACGCATCACTTTTGCGATCGTGGGCCTTCTCACCTGCTTCTCCGGCTCACTGTCTTCCGCCCAGTTCTCCCCCGCTTCTGCCACCCCGGCGCTCGTCATCGACGCCGCATCCGGCGAAGTCCTCTACCAGGAAGACGCGACCCGCCCCTGGTATCCAGCGTCCACCACCAAGCTGATGACCGTCTATGTCGCCCTCAAGGCGGTGCGCGACGGGCGCATGTCGCTCGACACACCGATGGTGGTGTCCAATCGCGCGGCGCGGATGCAGCCCTCGAAAATGGGCTTTAAGCCCGGCACCGAGGTCACGCTCGACAATGCGCTGAAGATCATCATGGTCAAATCGGCCAACGACGTATCCGTCACCGTCGCCGAAGGCGTGGCGGGCTCCGTGCCGGCCTTCGCCGCCGAAATGAATTCGGTGGCGCGCCAGCTCGGCATGCGCGAATCGCATTTCGTCAATCCGAACGGCTTGTATAACGACGATCATTATAGCTCCGCCCGCGACATGGCGATCCTCGGCCGCGCGCTCTATCGCGACTTCCCCGAGCACCGCGACCTCTACAGCATCGGTGCGTTGCAGCTCGGCCGCACGATCATCACCAATCATAACGGCATGCTCGGCCGCTATCCCGGCGCCGACGGCATGAAGACGGGCTTCGTCTGTGCCTCGGGCTTCAATGTCGTCGCCAGTGCGACGCGCGGCGGCCGTCGTCTCATCGCCGTCGTCATGGGCTCGCCCAATGCGAAGGCCCGCACTCTGAAAGTGATGTCGATGCTCGACGCCGCTTTCATGGGCCAGACCAGCGGCGGCGGCAATGTCGTGTCGCTCGCTGATGCCTCGGACCCGAACCCGCCGAACATCCGGCCGGAAATCTGCGGTCGCAATCGCAACCGCGGCATCGAGGAAGATTTCGGCATTCCGGTCGCTGGCGATCCGTCGCAGGCGACGGCGGCCAATCAGAACGACAGCGCAGCCTCCTTCTTCGCTGCCGACCGCGCGCGCGCCATGGCGCCCGTCGCCGCCTTCGCCAGCTCCGGCATGGATCTGGGGCCGCGCCAGGTGTTCCAGCCCATCCCGATCTACCTCGGCCGTGCGCCGGGCTGGAGCGGCACTGTCGCCCATGCCAACGATGACGAGGCCGCCGATCCGGCGGCCGACAATCCGCGTGGCAAGAAGAACGCCGGCCGCCGCGGCCGCGCCGTCGCGACAACGACCACCGAACCGGCCGGCGAAACGCTGGCGAAACCGACGAAAGTCGGCGCCAAGCCGGCCAAGCCCAGCGCCAAAGCAGCGGCCGCCAAGCCGCTCGACCTCTCGGGCAACGCGCAATCCGCCAAGGTCGACAAGACCAAAGGCGTGAAGCCCCAAGCCACTGCAAAGCCCCAAGCCACTGCAAAGCCCCAAGCTGGCGCCAAACCGCAGGCTGGAAAGAAGCCTGAGAAAAAAGCCGAGAAACCAAAACCGGCGGCCGCCAACACCACCGCCGACAAGAAGAAGCAGCTGAGCGCCAGCAGCCGCGCCACCGACAAGGCAGAATGACCTTACTGAGATGACCTCAGCTCTCCAGCGCCGTCCGCCGCCTCCGGTTCCCCTTACCGTCCTGACCGGCTTCCTCGGCTCCGGCAAGACCACTCTGCTCAACCGGCTGTTGCGCGATCCAGCGCTCGCCGACACGCTCGTCATCATCAACGAGTTCGGCGAGATCGGTCTCGATCATCTGCTCGTCGAGAAGATCGACGGCGACATGCTGATGATGGCCTCGGGCTGCCTGTGCTGCACGATCCGTGGCGATCTCGTCTCGACGCTCGAAGATATTCTCAAACGCCTCGACAACGGCCGCCTGAAACCGTTCGCGCGCATCGTCATCGAGACCACCGGCCTCGCCGATCCAGCGCCGGTGCTGCACACGATTATGTACCATCCCTATCTGATGCTGCGCTTCCGCCTGCAGGGGATCATCACCACCGTCGACGCCGTCAATGGCGCATTGACCCTCGACAATCATATCGAAGCGGTGAAGCAGGCCGCCGTCGCCGACCGCATCGTGCTGACCAAAGGCGACATCGCCAGTCAGGCGGCACGCGCTGACATCACCGAGCGCCTGCGCCGGCTGGCACCCTTCGCCACGATCATCGATGTGAACGAGGCCAAGGCCGCCAATCTGTTCGACACCGGCTTGTGGAACCCGAAGTCCAAACATCCTGACGTCACCAAATGGCTGAACGCCGAGACACACGCGGCCGAATCGGATCATCACGACCACGATCATCATCACCATGATCACGGCCACGCGCATGATCATGCCCATCATCGCCACGATGTGAATCGTCACGACGCCAGCATCCGCGCTTTCTGCCTGACCAGCCCCGCCGCACTGGCGCCCGGCGCCTTCGACACCTTCATCGAAATGCTGCGCCAGATTCACGGCCCCAATCTGTTGCGCGTGAAAGGCATCCTGGCGCTCAGCGACGATCCCAACCGGCCGGTGGTGATCCACGGCGTGCAGCACGTCTTCCATCCGCCGCAGCGGCTCGACCGCTGGCCCGACGACGATCATTCGACGCGCATCGTCTTCATCGTCCGCGATCTCGAGCCCGACCACCTGCGCGGCCTGTTCGCCGCCTTTTCGGGCGAATCCCGGATCGATACGCCCGATGCGGCGGCAACCGCCGACAATCCCCTGAATCCCCGTCCCGGCGGCCTATTGCGCTGATTTTAACCAACACCGGACCTTTCCCCGATCATTGGCCCGGTTCTTGTCCCTTTGTTCGGTGAACGACGTTTATACACAGCATCCGTGCCAAAATGGCACGACCTGTCCAAGTTCAACGTGGGGGCGCCGGGTAGCCCGGCGGAGTTGGGTATGGGTGCAGATTCGCTTCCCTTCGGGATCAGGCGGCGCCGATCAGCGGCGACGGCGTCCTTGGCCACCAATCTGACGATTGCCGATTTTGGCCGGGCGACCGCCACGCCGCTGCTGCTCGAGCGCGCCAGCAGCCCCGCCGCCAAGCCGACCCACGTCGATCTGATCGACTGGACGCAGGCGATGAACATCGTGAGCGAATGGGACGATCTCGCCCGTCGGGCCCTCGACCGCAATATTTTCATCGAACCAGCCTTCGCCACGTCCGCCGCACAGCATTTCCCCGAGTCGCAGCGACCGATGTTCCTCGTCGTCCACGATCCGCGCCCCGGCGCTGTGCCGGGTCGCCTCATCGGCCTGTGTCCCGTGCACATGCCCAAGCGCGGCCGCCACGCCGTCGTCAAATCCTGGCGGCCCCCGCAAATGGCGCTCGGCACGCCCTTGCTCGACAGGACTTTCGGCTTCGAGGCGCTGGACCTCATGCATCGCTGGATGGCGGCTGTCTGGCCGAATGTCTCGGCAATGCTGTTCCCCTCCGTCCCGACCGCGACGGAAACGGCGCGCTTGTTACAGTCGCACGCCCAAGCGCGGCGGCTGCAATATCATCACTTCGACAAGCATCACCGGGCGGTGCTGCACGGCGGCATGGACAACCATCGCCTGCTTGAGGCGGCCATGCCAGCCAAACGCCGCAAGGAGTTGCGCCGACAGCGCCATCGCCTCGAAGACAAAGGCACGCTGACCTATGTTTCGGCCCGCGAGCCGGAAGACGTGCGCGACGCCATCGAGCGTTTCCTGACGTTGGAAGCGCAGGGCTGGAAGGGCCAGCGCCACACCGCTTTGCTCTGCGATCCCTCGCTCGCCACCTTCACCCGCACCATGACGCGCCTCCTGGCGCATGAGGGCCGCTGCTGGGTCGACAGCCTCGAGATCGACGGCAAACCCATCGCCATGGGCATCGTCCTCTTCGCCGACGACACCGCCGCCTTCTGGAAGGTCGCCTATGATGAAAGCCTGGCGGCGCTCTCACCCGGCGTGCATTTCACCCTCGACCTGACCCAGCGTCTGGCCACGGAAAAGGGTATCAAGCTGGTCGATTCCTGCGCCATTCCCGATCACCCGATGATCAACCGCCTATGGCCCGACCGCATGCCGATCGCTGACGTGATGATCAGCACCCAGAACGCCAATGCGTCGTTCCAGTCGCTTGTCTCGCGCGAGCTTACCCGTCGCCGCGCCCGCGCCTTCGCCAAGCATATCTGGTATCGCCTGCGCGGCCGTAAAGCCTCGTAAGCAGCTTTATTTAACGCCGCTTGCCAGCATCACGCTGCGCCCGCAGATTACATTCTTTGCGGGAGGTCTGCCGTGGCCAGTTCACTCACCACCCAATGCTGCATCGTCGGCGGCGGTCCGGCCGGCCTGGTGCTCGGCACCCTGCTGGCGCGCAGCGGCGTCGAGGTCATCGTCCTCGAAAAACACGCCGACTTCCTGCGCGACTTTCGCGGCGACACCATTCATCCACCCACCCTGCAAGCAATGTACGAGCTGGGCTTCGCCGACGAACTGCTGCAACTGCCACATGAGAAGATCCGTACCCTGCACGGCAGCATCAATGGCGAGGACGTCATCCTCGCCGACTTCTCACGCATCAACATCCGCTATCCGTTCATCGCCATCATGCCGCAATGGGACCTGCTGAATTTTCTGACGCGGAAAGCCAGCGCCTATCGCAATTTCCGTATCCTGATGCGCACCGAGGCGACGGAACTGATCCGCGATGGCGACACCATCGTCGGCATCAACGCCACCTCGCCTGACGGCCCCGTGACCATCCGCGCCGACCTGACGGTGGCGTGCGACGGCCGCGATTCTCATATGCGGGCGCAGGCCGGCCTGCAGCCGACAACACTCGGCGCACCGATGGACGTGCTGTGGTTCAAACTGAGCCGCCGCGCCAGCGATGATGCCGAACCCATGGGCCATTTCGACGCCGGCCGCATCTTCATCACCATCAATCGTAACGACGTCTGGCAATGCGGCTATGTGATCGCCAAGGGCTCTTTCGGCTCCCTGCGACAGCACCCCATTACCGACCTGCAGGAAACCATCGTCCAGATCGCGCCGATCTTCGCCGATCGCGTCCATGAGATCGGCAGCTGGGACGACGTGAAACTGCTGACGGTTGCCGTCGACCGCCTGCCGGTCTGGCACAAACCGGGGCTGCTTTGCATCGGCGACGCCGCCCATGCCATGTCGCCCATCGGTGGCATCGGCATCAATCTCGCCATTCAGGACGCCATCGCCACCGCCAATCTGCTGGCGCCGAAATTGCGCAGTCGTAGCATCCGGGAAAGCGATCTCGCTTTGGTGCAGCAACGCCGCGAATGGCCCGTGCGTGTCACGCAATGGGTGCAGGTGATGGTGCAGAACCGTATCATCGCACCGGCACTCGCCGACAAGCCGCGCGGGCGCGCGCCATGGCTCTTGCGCCACCTTCGCTACATCCCGCTACTGCGCGACCTGCCGGCTCGCTTCGTCGGCATCGGCGTGCGACCCGAACATGTGACGACGACGCCGCAGCCGCCCATCAAGAGGTGAGCATTTTCAAACGAAGCGAGCGCTGCGCTGCTGCGGTACAGATTACGCTGCTTCCAATAATGAATTATCGAAGTCTCCACCGGCGAGTCAGTTTCCACCGAAGGAGGTGTCTTGATCCATTCACTCGCAATTTCCGGCTACCGTTCCATCCGCGATCTTGTCCTGCCACTGGCACGCCTAACCATCGTGACCGGCCGAAACGGTACGGGGAAATCCAGCTTCTACCGCGCTTTGCGGCTGCTGGCGGAGGTTGCCCAAGGACGGGTCATAACCTCGCTCGCGACGGAAGGTGGATTGCCTTCGACCTTGTGGGCGGGACCCGAACAGATATCGCGTTCCATGCGGCAGGGCATTCATCCCATACAAGGTACGGTTAGGAAAAGCAGCGTCGCTCTCCGGCTTGGCTTCGCCGCCGAAGATTATGGCTACGCCATCGATCTTGGCTTTCCTGTCCCCGGTCGATCGATGTTCAATCTCGATCCCGAGATCAAAGCTGAAGCCGTGTGGGCGGGAGATGTCCTGAGCAAGCGCAACATGTTTGCTGCGCGGTCCGGCCCGGCGGTAACAGCTCTCGATCGCACGGGACGAAGGGTTGTTCTCATTCCGTCCCTTCCGCCCTACGAAAGCATGATGACCCATGCCGCCGATCCAAGGGAACTAGCGGAACTGCTGGTTCTGAGAGAGAGGATGCGCGGCTGGCGATTTTACGACCACTTTCGAACCGACGCGGAGGCGCCCGCAAGATCATCGCGGATTGGAACGCGAACACAGGCGCTGAGTTCGGATGGCGGCGACCTGGCCGCGGCGCTTCAAACCATCCGCGAAATCGGAGACAATCGAGGGCTGGATATCGCGATCGATGACGCATTTTCTGGGGCCTCGATCGAGATCAAGGAAAGCGGCGGCAAGTTCGATTTGTTGATGCATCAGCAAGGTCTGCTGCGGAGCCTCCGGGCAACTGAGCTATCAGACGGTACTCTGCGCTATCTGCTTCTCCTGGCCGCGTTGCTGACACCTAGGCCGCCCGGCTTGATGGTGCTCAACGAACCGGAAACGAGCCTACACCCGGACTTGCTGGCACCGCTGGCGCGCCTCATCCAGGATGCTTCGAAACGATGCCAGATCATTGTGGTCACTCACGCCGATACACTGGCGCAGACACTCGAGGCGGCGGGAGCGCTGAGTCACGAGCTCAAAAAGGACACCGGCGAAACCACTGTCGAGGGGATCAACCATATGGCGTGGCAGTGGCCAAACCGATGATCGCGTCTGTGTGGAAAGAACCAATAGCGTTTTTACGCCACGGCCTTGGTGTCATCCCGAATACGCAAACGGCGGCGGCGTGGCCGACTATCTAGAACAAAACAAGAACATAATTCCGCCGGCCTTCCTCCCTAATTTGAGCCCGACTTCATCGCGGCAGGCTTCGGGGAGAGTGGCTCTTGGATCAGGGAACAAAGACATCGAAGCCGCGCGGTCAGGCCGCAACCACCGTTTCGAGCCGAACCTGCCCCGCTAGCCACCCGCATAATCTCGTCAGAAGGGGGGGTGCCACGAGATTCTGAGGAACAACCCCATGCAAGGTGATTTTCCAGGTCACTTCGGGCCCGCCATGACGCGAGCCCGTGCGCAGTCAGTCTTTGTCGCGCAACAGGCGGCGCATGACCTTGCCGCTGGTCGTCATCGGCAATTCGGTTTCAAAAGCGATCTCGCGCGGATATTCGTGAGCCGACAGGCGCGTGCGCACATAGTCACGGATTTCGCCAGCCAGCGCATCGGAAGGCACATAGCCCTCGCGCAGCACCACGAAGGCTTTGACGATCTCGCCGCGCAACTCGTCGGGCTTGCCGACGGCGGCCGCCAGCGCGATGGCTGGATGACGCAACAGACAATCCTCGATCTCACCCGGCCCGATGCGATAACCGGCCGAGGAAATCACGTCGTCGTCGCGGCCGACGAAATGGATGTAGCCATCTTCGTCGCACATGCCCTGGTCGCCAGTGATCATCCAGTCGCCGATGAATTTCCTCTCGGTCGCCTCGCGATTGTTCCAGTAGCCCAGGAAGAGGGTCGGGTCCGGCCGCGCCATGGCGACCTGCCCCTGCTCGCCAACGGCGCAGACGCTGCCGTCGGCCCGCACGATCGCCACACGATGGCCGGGGATCGGCTTGCCGATGGCGCCACGGCGCGTGACGCCAAGCGCCGCGCTGGAGCCGAGCACATAATTGCCTTCGGTCTGGCCATAGAATTCGTTGATCGTCAGACCCAGCGCCTCATGACCCCAGTCATAGGTCTCGGCGCCCAGCGATTCGCCAGCGGAAGAAATCGTCCGCAGATTGAAAGCGAAGCGTTTGCGCGGCGCCTCGACCGCGCGCAGCATGCGCAGCGCGGTCGGTGGAATGAAGGCATTGCGGACTTCGGCCCGCGCCATCAGATCGAACGCCGCTTCCGGATCGAAACGCTCGAACTTGCGAGCGACCACGGGCACGCCGAAATAGAGCGACGGCAGCAGCACATTAAGAAGGCCACCGGCCCAGGCCCAATCGGCCGGCGTCCACATGCGGTCGCCCGGCTGCGGCAGAAATTCGTGGGTGAATTGCAGGCCAGGCAAATGGCCGATGAGCACGCGATGACCATGCAGCGCGCCCTTCGGCTGGCCGGTGGTACCAGACGTATAGACCATGAGGGCGGGATCGTCGGGCGTGCTGTCGACCGGCGTAAACGCGGCCGGCGCGGCCGCGATGGCTTTGTAGAAATCCACGGCGTCGCCATCATCACCATCGGTCGAGAGGATGATCTCGAGGCTGGCCGGCCGCGTGCCGGTGCGCAGTTTCTGCAAGCCGGCGTCATTGGTGATCAGCGCCTTGGCACCGGCATCGCGCAAACGATATTCGATCGCATCGATGCCAAACAACACCGCCAGCGGCACGGCGATGGCGCCGAGCTTGTAGAGGGCGAGATGCGCGACGGCGACATCGCTCATCTGCGGCAGCAGGATCGCGACGCGATCGCCGACCTTCACACCGCGCGCGATGAGCGCCTGAGCGAGACGATTGGAACGCTCGCGCAGGGCGCCATAGGAGACCGGCGCGAAATCGTCGCCACGCGCTTCCAGAATGGCGACGCGATCGGGCTCCCGCGCCGCCCAGCGATCACAGGTCGCAACGCCCATGTTGAAGCGCTGCGGCATGCGCCATTCGAAGGCGCGGATCAGCCGGTCGTAGTCGCGGATTTCAGGCAGCATCAAGCTTGGATCAGCTCCGGTAATCGCCGTTGATGGCGATATATTCCTTTGTCAGATCGCAGGTCCACACGGTGCCGCTGGCCTTGCCAACGCCGATATGGACACGCAGCTCGATCGCTTCGCCCCTCATATAGGTCGACACCTTCGCCTCGTCGTAGGAAGGATCGCGCAGGCCCTTGTGAGCAACGCGGATGCCGCCGAACCAGATGGCGAGCTTATCGCGATCAGCCTTCTCGCCCGCCTTGCCGACGGCCATGACGACGCGGCCCCAATTGGCGTCTTCGCCAGCGATCGCCGTCTTCACCAGCGGTGAATTGGCGATGGCGAAAGCCACCTTCTTGGCCGCTGTAGCGGTGGCCGCGCCCTCGACGATCACTTCGACGAACTTGCGACAACCCTCGCCGTCGCGCACCACCTGATGGGAAAGATCGAGCAGCACGGCATCGAGCGCCTTGCGGAATTCCAGCAAGCGGCGATCGGTGGCGCTGGCGATTTTCGGTGCGCCGCGCTTGGCGGCAGCTCCCGTGGCGAACAGCATCAGGCTGTCGGAGGTCGAGGTGTCGCTGTCGACGGTGATGGAATTGAAGCTGCCCTGCACCGACTTCGACAGCATGGCCTGCAAGGCCGCGGCGGCGATCGGCGCGTCGGTGAAGACATAGGACAGCATGGTCGCCATGTCGGGCGCGATCATGCCGGCGCCCTTAGCGATGCCGTTGATGGTGACTTCGACGCCGCCGATTTTGGCGCGCGCCGTGGCGACCTTCGGAAAGGTATCGGTCGTCATGATCGCGCGAGCGGCGTCGAGCAGACCATCCGGCGACGCCTGCTTCACCAGCTTGTCGAACACGCCCTTGAACTTGCTGGCGTCGAGCGGCTCGCCGATGACACCGGTCGAGGCGAGGAAAATCTCGCCCAACGGCGCGCCGGTGGCCTTGGCCGCCAGTTCGGCGGTGAATTTCGCCTGCTGCAGACCGGTCTTGCCGGTGAAGGCATTGGCATTGCCGGAGTTGACGACCAACGCCCGCGCCTTGCCGCCCTTCAGCTTCGAGCGGCACCATTCGACCGGCGCCGACGGGCATTTCGACCTGGTGAAGACGCCGGCCGCCTGGGTGCCTTTGTCCATCAGCGCCAGCATCACGTCGGTTCGGCCCTTGTAGCGGATGCCGGCCGCGGCGGTGGCGAACCGCACGCCCTCGATGGCGGGCAGTTCAGGATAGGATTTCGGCGCAAGCGGAGACACGGCGACGGACTGGGCCATGGAATTTTCCGGATTTCGGCCACGAAGGCCAGTTGGGCGAACGCCGCACTCCAAAACCGATCCGGCGCGCCAAAGCAAGAGGCAGAACCGGTTTCGGCGCGCCTATTTCTTTGGCTGCTCGGGTTTGGCGGCATCCGGCGCGGCTTGCGCCGGCTTGGCATCCGCCGTCATGCGCTCGATCTTGGCGGCGCTGCGCAGCTTCATGATCAGGTCCTGCTGGGCGCGCTGGACGACATATTGCGTCACCTGATCCTTCACCTGCTCGAAGGGCGGGAAGCTCTTGGTGCGCTTTTCCTCAACCTTGATGATGTGCCAGCCAAACTGGCTCTTCACCGGCTCGGAAATCTGGTTCGGCTCCATGGCGAAGGCCGCATTGGCGAATTCCGGCACCATCTGGTCCTTGGTGAACCAGCCGAGATCGCCGCCCTGGGAACCGGGGTCGCGCGACACTTCGGTCGCCACTTTGGCGAAATCTTCGCCGTCGCGCACGCGCTTCAGCGCCGTTTTCGCCTCCGCCTCGGTCTGCACCAGGATGTGACGGGCTCTGATCTCCGGCTCGCTGGTCTGCGCCTTGGCCGCCTGATCATAGACCGCCTTGAGGGCGGTGTCGGTCACAGCTTCCTTGCCCAGATTGGCGAAAAGCGTCTCCATCAGGGCCCGTTCGCGCATATATTTCAGCCGGCGCTGGAATTCGGCGCCATCGCCAAGCTTGTCGGCGTCGGCCTTGCGGGCAACCAGGATCATGTCGATCAGATAGTCGACCACATAGGCTTCGCGCTCGGCGCCTTGCAATTGGGCCGGTAAAGTGGCCCCAATGTCGTCCAACGCCAGTTTGACGTCATCGTCGGTGACTTCCTGACCGTCCACCTTGGCCAAAACCTTGGCTGTAGCCGGGGTGAGCCCTGCCAGAAAAATAGCAAGGCCGGCCGCGCCAAGCCACGGCCTAAAACGGTGAAATGTCATAGAAAGCTCCAGTAACGGCCATAGGATGGTAGGATTACTGAACCCACAATCTGTCAATTCCGTGAGTCGGACAAGCGAACGTCCCGCCTGCGCCGATTGGCCCGCCACTTCAAAGCACTCGTTTCATTGACAAGGGTGTACCCCGATCTTATTTCTCGCCCGTTTTGCGGCTCTCTGCCAGCTTCCCGCTGCGCCCGAGAGCACACCGCCCGACGCCTGGGCAGCGGAACAAGCTACAGCCGCCCGCTCGCCTAGAACGGCTCGCCGGATCAGAAGGGTTTTTGAATGTTCGCCGCCATCGCGAAAAAAATCTTCGGCTCCGCCAATGAGCGACGCCTGAAGCAATATGCGTCCAAGGTCGACGCCATCAACGCGCTGGAACCCGAAATCGCTAAGCTGAGCGACGACGAACTGCGCGCCTCGACGGAAAAATTCCGCGCCGAGCTCGCCACCGGCAAGACCCTGGACGACCTCCTGGTTCCGGTTTTCGCCACCGTCCGCGAAGCCGCCAAGCGCACCCTCGGCCAGCGCCATTTCGATGTGCAGCTGCTCGGCGGCATGGTCCTGCACGAAGGCTCCATCGCCGAAATGCGCACCGGTGAAGGCAAGACCCTGGTCGCCACCCTCGCCACCTATCTCAACGCATTGGCCGGCAAGGGCGTCCACGTCGTCACCGTCAACGACTACCTCGCCCGCCGCGACGCCGAATGGATGGGCCAGATTTACCGCTACCTCGGCATGACCGTTGGCATCATCGTCCACGGCATCGACGACGAGCAGCGCGCCACCGCCTATGCGGCCGACATCACCTACGGCACCAACAACGAATTCGGCTTCGACTATCTGCGCGACAACATGAAGTATGAGTTGGCGCAGATGGCCCAGCGCGGCCACAATTTCGCGATCGTCGACGAAGTCGACTCCATCCTGGTCGACGAAGCGCGCACGCCGCTGATCATTTCTGGCCCGTCCGAAGACAAGTCGGATCTCTACAACTCCATCAACAAGCTGATCCCCAACCTGGTGCGCGCCGATTACGAAATCGACGAGAAGCAGCGCACGGCGAATTTGACCGAAGCCGGCAACGAGCACATCGAGCAATTGCTGCGCGAGGCCGGACTGATCACCGATACGTCGCTGTACGACGCCGCCAACGTCACCATTGTCCATCACGTCCAGCAGGCGCTGCGCGCCCACACGCTGTTCCAGCGCGACAAGGAATATATCGTCCGCAACGACGAAGTCGTCATCATCGACGAGTTCACCGGCCGCATGATGCCCGGCCGCCGCTTTTCGGAGGGCCTGCATCAGGCCCTCGAAGCCAAGGAACATGTTACGGTTCAACCCGAAAACATCACCATGGCTTCGATCACCTTCCAGAACTATTTCCGCCTCTATAAGAAGCTTGCTGGCATGACCGGCACGGCGGCGACCGAAGCCAACGAATTCGCCGAGATCTACAAGCTCGACGTGGTCGAAATCCCGACCAACCGGCCGGTTTCGCGCATCGACGAAGACGACGAGGTTTATCGTTCGGCCGAAGAAAAGCTGAAGGCGATCGTCCGCGAAATCGAAGCGGCCAATGCCAGCATGCAGCCGCTGCTCGTCGGCACGACCTCGATCGAGAAGTCCGAACAGCTGGGAGAGTTTCTCAGCAAGCAGGGCTACAAGCAGATCAACTTCGACGATCCCAAGCAGCTCTCCAAGCTCTATGCCGCCGCCAACGCCGGCAAGCCGGCGAAACTCTACGCCATCCTCAACGCCCGCTTCCACGAACTGGAAGCCTATATCGTTGCCGAAGCCGGCGTGCCGGGCGCCATCACCATCGCCACCAACATGGCTGGCCGCGGCACCGACATTCAGCTCGGCGGCAACGTCGAAATGCGCGTCGCCCACGAGTTGAAGGACGTCACCGATCCGCAGCAGCGCGAGACGCGCGAAGCCGAGATCCGCAGCGAAATCGCCGCGTTGAAGGAAAAGGCCATCGCCGCTGGCGGCCTCTACATCATCGGCACCGAGCGTCACGAAAGCCGCCGTATCGACAACCAGCTGCGCGGCCGCTCCGGCCGTCAGGGCGACCCGGGACGTTCAAAGTTCTTCCTGTCGCTGCAGGACGATTTGATGCGCATCTTCGGATCCGAACGCATGGATTCGATGCTGACCAAGCTCGGCCTCAAGGATGACGAAGCCATCGTCCACCCCTGGGTGAACAAGGCGCTGGAGAAGGCGCAGCAGAAGGTCGAGGCGCGCAACTTCGACATCCGCAAGAACATTCTCAAATACGACGACGTGATGAACGACCAGCGCAAGGTCGTCTTCGAGCAGCGCCGCGAAATGATGGCGCAGGAAACGCTGGAAGAGACCGTCCACAACATGCGCTCCAATGTGGTGGACGAACTGGTCCGCAAACACGTCCCGGCCGATTCCTATCCCGAGACCTGGGATATCCCCGGCCTCACCGAAGAACTGAAAAACATTCTCAGCATCGAACCTCCCGTCGGCGATTGGGCGAAGGAAGAGGGCATCGACGGGGAACAGTTCAACGAGCGCATCGAGAAGGCGGCCGATACCGCCTATGCCGAGCGCGTCGAGAAGAACACGCCCGACGTCATGCGCTATGTCGAAAAGCAGGTCGTGCTGCAGGTGCTCGACCATTACTGGCGCGAACATCTCGTGCAGCTCGATCACCTGCGCCAGGTCATCGGCTGGCGCGGCCTCGCGCAGCGCGATCCGCTCAACGAATACAAGTCGGAAGCGTTCGACCTGTTCAACTCCTTGATCACCCGCTGGCACGAAACCGCGACCCAGCAGCTGATGCGCGTCGAAGTCTCGTTCGAGCCGGGCGCCAACCAGGATCCACTCGCCGGACAGGGTTACTCCGATCAGCCGCCGACGGCGGAAGATCTGGCCGCGATCGAGGCCATCAACGCGCAGATCGCCTCCGGTGAATTCTCCGCGACGGCCCTGGCGCCACTCTCCGCTCCGGTCCTTGCGGCGCCACGCAATCCCGACGATCCATCAAGCTGGGGTAAGGTCGGTCGCAACGAAGTCTGCCCCTGCGGCTCCGGCAAGAAGTTCAAACATTGCCACGGCGCGCTGGTCTGAGCTGACGTTCAGCATCACCGCCACATGATTGAGCCTCGGTTCTGATGAGCAGAACCGAGGCTTTTATTTTGCGGTGATTGAAAGCGCGGGAACCGTCAGGCTGTGACCATCATCTGATGGCGTCGCCGGTACGTTTCACCAACTCCGGATCGACGCGAATACCCAGGCCCGGGCACCCCGATGAACCGTGTATGAACGCCGCTGCCACGCTGCGTTCAGCAAACATCTTCTAATGTCGTCTCATCGCTTCAGTGACCTGCGGGTTTGGCAGAACTGAAACCGACACAGGAGATTTGCATGAGCTCGATTATCCGCAAGACCGTAACCGCCGCCGTCGCTGCCCTGGCGTTGGGTTCTGCGATGGTCGCTACCTCGACTTCGGCCGACGCTGGCTGGCGCGGCCGTGGCGGTTGGGGTGTCCCTGTCGCCGCTGGCGTGATCGGCGGCCTGGCGCTCGGCGCGATCGCCGCGCAGGCAGCGCAGCCGCGCTACTACGACGCCCCCGCTTATTACCCCGTGGCTGAGCCGCAGGCCTATTGCTACGTCGACCGCCGTCCGGCCTACAACGCTTACGGCGACTTCATCGGCTGGCGTCCGGTTCGCGTCTGTAACTAATCGCCAACCACGGCGTCACTGATCGTCGGTCCTGAACTTTACCCCGCCCCGCACCGCACAGGACCGTCGCAGCCCCTCCGGATCACCCCGTCCGGAGGGGTCTTTTTATGCGCCGCGCTATAGCGTTTCAAAGCTCGACGGAATCGTCGAGCGCCATGAAAGCGCGTCCAAATAAGAGGATCTAAGCAAAGAAAATGCCGCTGCCCTTGAGAGACAGCGGCATGCAAAATCCGACAAATTTCAAAGCTTCAGCGCGCCAGCGTCCCAGCCGGCAGCGGCTGCTGCGCCCCAGCGATGACTTGCGGCAGAGCCGACGTCTTCTGCCGTGGATCGACGATCTTGGAATTCTGCTCCGGTTGCTGCGCCGGCTGCTGGCGCGAAGACGAACGCGCTGCGGGCCGGACGGACGGGCGCGCGACAACCGGCGTCACCGCAGGTGTTGTCGAAGGCGTGGTCGACGCCGTCGTATCGGCGGACGTTGCCGGCGACGCGGCTTGCTCGTCGGCCTTCAGAATGTCGCCGATCCCCATCCAGCGCTGATAGAACGGCTTGTCGGTGGAAGCCGTGGCGGGCGCAGCGACAGGAGTGGCGGGCGCGAAAGCGGTGGCGGCGGGCACGGCCGGCACCGGCTGAACCGTTGAGCGGGCGACGGCCGTTGTTGCAGGCTGCGGTGCGGCGGCGGGCTGGGTCGCCTCCGGCGTCACCTTGGCGACGGCAGTGCGCGGCGCGGGCGCCGGCTTACCCTTCTCATCAAGAGCGATTTCAACCGGCCCGGCGGCGAGCGCCTCTGGCCGGCTGACCATGGAAACATGGGCGAACTGCGGGTTCTGGCCGCCGTCCGAATAAACCACCTTCACCGGCTTCACGCCGCTGGCGACGAGATCGGCGACTTTGGCTTCCTGGTCGCGGCGGCGTTCGGCGACAAGCGCGCTCACGTCCGCGTCTTGCACAGGCGCGCAACCAGCACCGTTCATCGAAGCCGAACCAAAAGCGTAGCGGCCATTACAGACGGCCACGCGCGGCTCGCGCTTGGACACCTCGAACTGGTCGTAACCTTCCTTGATTTCTTTCCAGAACGGCATGTTCGGATCGATACGATGCTTGGCGAGATTTTCCGGCGTCATGCGGAATGGCATCGACTGCATCTGGATGGCCTGCTGGCCACCGGAGAAAGCCTCGCGCGCGATCGCATAGATTTCGGCGATCTGTTCGTCGGTCATGGAGAAGCAGCCGGCCGACGAGCAGTCGCCATGCACCATGATCATGCTGCCGGTATAACCATGCGCCCGGTCATAGGCGTTGGGATAGCCGACATTGAACGACAGATAGTAGTTCGAATTCGGATTCATCTGCGCCGGCGTGATCGAATAGAAGCCTTCCGGCACCTGCCGGTCGCCTTCGCGGCGCTTTGGACCAAGCTGGCCGGACCAGCGGCACATCGGATAGGTCTTGAGATGAACGTAAGAGCCGTCAGCGGTCTGCTTCCAGATCTCGAGCTCGGACTCTTTCTTATAAGTCCGGATGAGGATCGGCGCGTTCTTCGACGAGCCCTTGGTCTGGATCAGCGCCAATGTCTCGGCCGGAATCGGCTGATAAGCCCTGGCACTGCGCAACCCGCCAGAATCCTGGCAGGCGGCAAGCACGCCGGCGACCACGAGCGCCGCCGCGATTTTCATCGCTTTCGCCGAAGTGGCGCTGGAAGCAAACTTCTTCAAAGTCATTGCGCAGCAAATCCGTCTAAACGGCGTTAGGAAAATTAAGCGGCCCGAACCGATTTACGGCCGTTATCGTTACACGCAGGTTACTGAGGCTGGATCGAATTCCCGGATAGGGTAAACGATATGTTAACTGTGCGGCGTCCTAGGGCAAAGGCGCATCAACAGAAACGCCTTCGCCAACCCATCAAAGCCGGCGACCGATCGCCAGAAACTTCTCTTCACGAGCCAGCCTGATCGCCTCTGGCGGCATGTTGTCCATGCTGCGCAGCGACGTCTCGATGGCATCGCCAGTCCACTGAATAGCTTTCTCCGGATCGCGGTGGGCACCCCCCATCGGCTCCGGCACGATGGCATCAATGATGCCGAATTTCAGCAAATCTTGGGCAGTAATCTTCATATTCGTCGCCGCATCCTGCTTGCGGGCGCTATCGCGCCACAGAATCGACGCCGAGGCTTCCGGCGAAGCCACTGTATAAATGGAATGTTCCAGCATCAGCACGCGATTGGCCGTGGCAATGGCGACGGCGCCGCCCGATCCGCCTTCCCCAACAATCACCGAAATATTCGGCACGCCGAGCTGCAGACAGGCATCGGTGGAGCGCGCGATGGCCTCGGCCTGGCCCCGCTCCTCGGCATCGATGCCAGGAAAGGCGCCGGCCGTATCGACCAACGAAATGACCGGAATGCCGAACCGGTCGGCCAATTCCATCAGCCGCACCGCCTTGCGATAGCCTTCCGGCCGCGCCATGCCGAAATTGTGCCGGAGCCGGCCTTCCGTGTCGGAGCCCTTTTCCTGGCCCATGACACAGACCGACTGGCCGCGAAAGCGGCCGAAGCCGCACACGATGGCTTCATCCTCGGCAAACTTGCGATCGCCGGCGAGAGGCGTGAAATCCTCGATCAGGCCTTTGATATAATTGCCAAAATGTGGGCGGCTTTGATGCCGCGCGACCTGCGTCTTCTGCCACGGCGTCAACTTGCCGTAGAGATCGCCGAGCGCCTTGGCGGCCTTGGCCTCAAGCTGCGTCAGTTCATCGCCAATGGCGATGCTGCCATCGCGATCGGCGACGGCGCGCAATTCGTCGACCTTGGCTTCAAGTTCGGCGACAGGTTTTTCAAAATCCAGATAGGAACGCATCGGCACCTGGGAAACTGAGCTATGGAGCGTTTTGCAGTTTGACCAAGTCAGTTAACCGGCCAAACGCCACAAAGACGTGTCAAAACAAAGAGCCGAGGCAAAATTACGGTTTTATCGCAATTTGCTCTGGGGTTGGCTCGGCGCGCGGAAACTGGCCTCCAGCCCCCTCGAAGTCAAGAAGATAGGCTCGGAAATGGACCTATTCGGACGGATCGTCGGCCAGCGGATGCAGGTCGCGCACCATGGCTTTCGTCCGCTCGTCCAGCACGTGGGTGTAAATTTGTGTGGTCGAGATGTCGGCGTGGCCCAAAAGCTCCTGAACCACCCGCAAATCGGCGCCGTTTTGCAATAAATGGCTGGCGAAGGCATGGCGCAGCACATGTGGGCTGATGCGGGCGGCGGCGATGCCGGCGGCCGCCGCCGTGGTTTTCAGGTCCCGGGCGAAGGCCTGGCGGGTCAGATAACCACTCTCGCTGTCGGCGGGAAACAGCCAGGGTTGAGTCGCCTGCCCGGGGCGCAGTTCGTCAAACAGCGCCCGATAGGCCGCCATCGCCTTTTGCGCCACGTCCGAGGTCGGCACGATCCGCTCGCGCCCACCCTTGCCACGGATGGTGAGCCATTGCTGCCGCGACGCCGCGCTCAGCGGCAGCGACACCAGCTCCGACACCCGTAGCCCGGTCGCATAGAGCAATTCCAACAGGCAGGACATGCGCGCCGCCCGCAGCCTCTCGCCGGCCGGGCGGCTAGGATCGTCGAGCCCCTCCTGCGCCACCTGCAACAGCCGGTCGACATCGGCGACCGTCAACACTTTCGGCAGCGGCCGGCCGGTTTTTGGCGCATCGATGATGATGGTCGGATTGTCGTTGCGGCGGCCTTCCGCATGCAAAAACTTATGGAATTGGCGGATGCAGGAAAGCCGTCGGGCGGCCGAGGTCGGCTTTAAGCCGCGCGCCGAAAGATCGGCCAGATAGGCCTGGACACCGGTGCTGTCGACATCGCCGGGCGATAGGCCCTGCTCGATGAGAAAGCCAAGATAATCTTCCAGATCGCGGCCATAGGCATCGAGCGTGTTCTTGGCCGCGCCGCGCTCGGCCGCGACCATTTCCAGAAATTGGCGAGCAAGAGTGGTGGCGGGAAGCGCGCGCATGGGGCTACCGGTTGAGCCGGTTGGGCGGGATTGTCTGGATCATTTCGCGCGGCTGCGGCTCGACAAAAGACACGAGCGCGACCATGGCGCCCCAGACGAGGCCGACCAGGATCGCGATGACAAGCAGGAACCGAATCAGGCTCGGCACAGGTGTCTCCACGCCGGAATCCGCGTGTTTGATCACCGATATCAACGGATTGCAATCACCGCGCGCAGTCCCGGCGTGCGATGGGTCAGAGGGTAGGTCCGTCAGGGATCGAAAGGATCGGTTGAAGGGATCGGTTTAAATTTCCCCCGCCGTCGTGATACAGGCTCGCCCATGCTTACCGAAGTCGACCCCCGAGCCGCCTCCATCGTCCGCCAGCTCCGCGGCCGATCGATCGTACTCGTCGGCATGATGGGCTCCGGCAAAACCTCGGTCGGCCGCCGGCTAGCCCAGCGCCTCGGCCTCGATTTCGTCGATGCCGACCATGAAATCGAAGCCGCCGCCGGCATGACCATTCCGGAAATCTTTAGCCGCAATGGTGAGAATTATTTCCGCGACGGCGAACGCCGGGTGATGGCCCGCCTGTTGGCGGAAAAGCAGCGGGTGCTGGCAACAGGCGGCGGCGCCTTCATGCAGGTGCAGACGCGCGAGAACATCGCCCGCCACGGCATCTCGGTCTGGCTCAATGCCGACGTCGACGTATTGGCTCGCCGCGTCCGCAAGCGCACCAACCGGCCAATACTCCACACAGCCAATCCGGAAGAGACCCTGCGCAAACTGATCGACGAACGCGGTCCGATCTATGCCCAGGCCGATTTATCCGTTGTCTCCATCGACGGACCGCATGACGTGGTCGTCGACGCCATCCTCGACAAACTCAGCAACAGTTTAGATCGTCTCGTGCACCAAGAAACACCAACTCAAGCCACCGTCCGCGTCGAACTCGACGAGCGCGCCTATGACATCATCATCGGCCAGGATCTGATTGCCTCGGCCGGACGCCACATCGCCGCGCTGTTTCCAAAATCCGCCTGCGCCATCGTCACCGACGAGAACCTGGCGCGCGAACATCTGCCGGCGCTCGAGCGCGGCCTTGATGCCCATGGCATCCGCCACGCCCGCATCGTCATCACACCGGGCGAACCATCGAAATGCTGGAGCACCTTCGCGCGCGTCTGCGATGACATCATCGCCGCCAAGATGGAACGAGGTGATCTGGTCGTGGCGCTCGGCGGCGGTGTGGTCGGCGATCTCGCCGGTTTTGCCGCAGCCACCGTGCGGCGCGGCATGCGCTTCGTGCAGATTCCAACCAGCCTGCTGGCGCAGGTCGATTCCTCCGTCGGCGGCAAGACCGCGATCAATTCCGAACACGGCAAGAATCTGATCGGCGCTTTCTATCAGCCCTCACTCGTTCTCGCCGACACCGGCGCGCTGGCCACCCTACCGCCACGCGAATTCCGCGCCGGCTATGCCGAGATCGTCAAATACGGCCTGATCGACGACGCGCCATTCTTCGACTGGCTCACCACCCATTGGCAGGCGATCTTCGCCCGTGGCCCCGAACTGGTTGAAGCGATCCGCAAGAGCTGCGCCTCGAAAGCCGCGGTCGTTGCCCGCGACGAGACCGAACAGGGCGATCGCGCCCTGCTCAATCTCGGCCACACATTTGGCCACGCCCTCGAAACCCTGCTGCATTACGACAGCGAACGGCTGGTGCATGGCGAAGGCGTCGCCATCGGCGTTGCTTGCGCGGCGCGCTTCTCAGCCAAACTCGGCTATGCCAACGCAGCCGATGCGGAGCGTGTCGAAGCGCATCTGCGCGAGTGTGGCCTGCCAAGTAGCATCACGCACATCAAGGGCTGGAACCACGGCCCCGACCAAATCCTCGAAGCCATGTTTCAGGATAAGAAGGTCCAGCGTGGCTCGCTGACCTTCATCCTCATGCATGGCATCGGCCGCAGCTTCATCGCCCGTGGCGTCGATGCCGCGCAGGTGCGTGAGTTTTTGACGGAAGAATTGGCGCGCTCGTAAACGTCCTCCGCAACCACGGATGACACAGAGGCTTCGGCAGACTGCGCTCGGATCCTTGGCCCGTGACGCCACATTCCGGTGCGCAGATGACGTTCAGTGCGCGGTTGGCACCGGGGCATCGGCCATGAATTGCGCCCGCGCCAGCGCCGCGAATTTCCCATTGAGCGCGACCAGCTCTTCGAACGTGCCGCTCTCGACCACCTTGCCCTGATCGAACACGAGAATGCGCGAGGCATTGCGGATCGTCGCCAGGCGATGCGCAATGATGAAGGTTGTGCGGCCCTGCATCGCCGCCTCCAGCGCCGCTTGCAGCAATTTCTCCGTTGTCGCGTCGAGCGCGCTCGTCGCTTCGTCGAACACCATGATCGGCGGATCTTTCAACAGCGCGCGCGCGATGGCGACGCGCTGACGCTCGCCGCCCGACAACGACCGGCCGCGTTCGCCGACGATGGTCTTGAGCCCGTCGGGCTGGCGCGCGATGAAGTCTTTGGCCTGCGCCCGTTCGACCGCCAATTCGATCTCTTCATCGGTCGCATCCGGCTTGCCGACGCGAATGTTCTCCTCGATCGAACGGGCAAACAGCATCGGCTCCTGGAACACCACGCCGATATTGCGGCGAAGCGATTCCAAGGTCATGGCGCGAATGTCGATACCATCGATCAACACCGCACCTTTGACTGGATCGTAGACCCGATGCAGCAGGCCGAGTGTCGTCGACTTGCCCGATCCGGTGGCCCCGACCAGCGCGATGGTTTCCCCGGGCGAAACGTCAAAACTAACATCGTCCACCGCGATGCGGCGCGCGTCATAGTTAAACGTCACATGATCGAAGATGACGCGCCCTTCCAACCGGCCGATGTCGCGGGCCCCCGGCAGGTCGCTGACCTGCGGCTTGGTATCGAGCACGTCGAAATATTCCTGCATCTTCGGCGCCACCATAAGCATCCAATTGACGAAGGTGACCACCTGTTCGAGCTTGCCCACGAGCAGACCGGCAAAACTCATGAAGGTGACGATCTGACCGATCGTCGTCAGACCATGCATGTAAAGCCAGGTGCCGAGCAGGAAGATCGACAGCAAAGTCAGGGTCGCTGCGGCGCGCGTCGCCACCGCCGCCAGGGCCCACCAGGACAGCACCGGGATCTGCGCGGCCAGGAACATGTCGCTGATGCTGCGCAGCGCCTGCGACTCGCGCTGAATGCGCGTGAAGCTCTGGATGACGGGCACATTGCCCAGTGCGTCCGAGGCCCGCTCGGCGAGATCCGTCTGCAGCATTTCGACTTTGCCCTGCAGACGTTCGGTGTGATGCAGCACCCACCACATCACCCCTGCGAACAGGAACACCAGCAGCACCAGCAGCGCGCCAAGCCGCCAATTGATGAACATGGTGGCTGGCAGCAAGATGAACAGGCCGACGAAGGACGAGCAATTGTCGCGAAAGAACGTCAGCCACAGACCTGCCATCGATGTCGCGCCGTCGAGCATCGTCTTCAGCAGGCGACCGGAATGAACCGCCGAATGGAAGCCCAACGGAAGATGCAACACGTGTTCAAAATATTGACCCATCACTACGAGGCGGCGGCGATGCGACAGCCGGTCGGCATGCATGGCGACCAGGACCGACGCGGCGATGGTGAAAAAGCCGAAAGCGCCCCAGGCGCCGATCAGCGTGCCCAGCTCGCTCCAGCTCACCGCGCGCGCCTCCTTCTGGGCCTCGCTCAGTTTGTCGATGATCCGGCCGAACAGGACGGGCTCGGCGAAAGCCGCGATCGCCAGCGCCAGATTGGCGAGCACCAGCAGGATAGCCAGATTGCGCTCACTGCCGAGTTGGCCCAAGACGCGGATATAAAGCCGAAAAATTTTCATTCGCCGTTTCCACCAGATAATCCACCTAGGGATAATTCACCCGCGCCCGACATGCCACTGCCATTGTCGCATCGGCATGATCGCATCACATAGCGGGCCACCTGTCAGGTCAGTTGGCAGCTCAGTTGGCAGCTCAGTTGGCGCGTCAACGGGCCCCTGACACCTCTCGGCCCGGACCGGGCGATAAATGGCTTGGATTCACCGGGTCCGGCGGGTATTCATCTGCGGTCACTTTCCGACATTTTCCGGTGGTTCCATGAACAAGGTTTATCCTGACGCCCGCAGCGCCATGGCCGGTGTGCTCAAAGACGGCATGACGATCATGTCCGGCGGCTTTGGTCTGTGCGGTATTGCTGAAGTTCTTGCCGATGCGATTCTCGAATCCGGCGTCAAGAACCTGACTGTCATTTCCAACAATGCTGGCGTCGACGGCATTGGCCTCGGCAAGCTTCTGGAAACCCGGCAGATCAAAAAAATGATCTCGTCCTATGTCGGCGAGAACAAGATTTTCGCCCAGCAATATCTGGCGGGCGAGCTGGAGCTGGAATTCACCCCGCAGGGCACGTTGTCGGAGCGCATCCGCGCCGGCGGCGCTGGCATTCCCGCTTTCTTCACCAAGACCGGCGTTGGCACGATCATCGCCGAAGGCAAGGAAGTGCGTGAATTCGACGGCGAGAAATATGTGATGGAGCGGGCGCTGCGCGCTGACCTCTCGATCATCCACGCCTGGAAGGCCGACACCGAAGGCAATCTGGTGTTCCGCAAGACGGCGCGCAATTTCAACCCGATGATGGCCACCGCCGGCAAGATCACCGTGGTCGAGGTCGAGGAACTGGTCGAAGCCGGCCAGATCAATCCCGATCACATCCACACGCCTGGTATCTTCGTCAATCGCATCGTTGTGGCGAAGGACGCACCCAAGCGCATCGAGTTCCGCACCACGCGCAAGCGCGTGATCGCATAGCTTCGTAAAGGGAGAGGCACTATGGCCTGGACACGCGAACAGATGGCCGCCCGCGCCGCGAAAGAGCTGCAGGACGGATATTACGTCAATCTCGGCATCGGCATTCCGACGCTGGTTTCCAACTACATTCCCGCCGGCATCAGCGTGCAGCTGCAGAGCGAGAACGGCATGCTTGGCATGGGCCCGTTTCCCTATGAAGGGGATGAGGACGCCGATCTCATCAACGCCGGCAAGCAGACCATCACCGAACTGCCGACGACGAGCTACTTCTCGTCCGCCGACTCGTTCGCGATGATCCGTGGTGGCCACATCGATCTGTCGATCCTCGGCGCCATGCAGGTGGCCCAGAACGGCGACCTCGCCAACTGGATGATCCCCGGCAAGATGGTGAAGGGCATGGGCGGCGCGATGGACCTCGTCGCCGGCGTCAAGAAAGTCGTCGTCGTCATGGAACATGTGGCCAAGGATGGCCCCAAGCTCCTCAGCCGCTGCAACCTGCCGCTCACCGGCGCCGGTGTCGTCGACATCGTCATCACCGATCTGGGCGTGTTCAAGGTCGATCAGAAAGGCAAGGACGGGCTCACGCTGCTCGAACTGGCCGATGGCGTCACTCTCGACGAGATCAAGAGCAAGACCGAAGCACCGTTCAAAGTGGCGCCGGGCCTCGCGGTCGCGGCCTGAAACGCAGCATCGATTGTCTCTTTTAACGCCGGGCCTCGTGCCCGGCGTTTTTATTGGAACTCTGTGGCCCTGAAAGCATTTCGCCCAATGGCGGAACCCGATAGGCTGCCGCAAAATCCATAAAATTCGCAGGGAGTTTTGAATGTCATATCTGGGCATGGTCACCGAGGTTGTTCCCTTCGCCGCCCATGAGGGCGAAGCTGGACAGGCCTATTACGCACGGCCGACAACGCAGCAGACCGTCGGCGGCGTCGTGTTGATCCATCACATGCCCGGCTGGGACGACTGGATTCAGGAGGCGACGCGCAAGCTCGCCCATTTCGGCTTCGCCTGTATCGCGCCCGATCTGTATTTCCGCGAACGGCCGGGCTCTCCGGACGATTGCGCCGCGCGGGCCCGCGCCAAAGGCGGCGTCAGTGACGACCAGGTGATGGGTGATGTCGCCGGCGCCATGGGCTTCTTGCGGGCGCAATCGAACAGCAATGGCAAGGTGGCGGTGATGGGCTTCTGCTCGGGTGGGCGACAGGCCTACCTCGCTGCCTGCCGACTCAAGCGCCTTGATGCCGCCGTCGATTGCTGGGGCGGCCGCGTGATCGTCGAAGATCCCGCCGACATCACGCCGGCGCGGCCGGTGGCACCGATCGACCTCTCCGCCGACATCAGCTGCCCACTGCTTGGCATTTTCGGCAATGACGACGCCAATCCGAGCCCGAAACAGGTCAACGAGACCGAAGCCGTACTGAAAAAGCTGGGAAAAACCTACGAATTCCACCGTTACGACGGCGCCGGACACGGCTTCTTCGCCGCCGATCGGCCGGCCTATCGGCCCGAACAGGCCCACGACGGCTGGCGCAAGACCATCGACTTCCTCGATCGTACCATCGGCCCGCGCGCCCGCTTTTCCGAGAACTAAGGAGTTCCCCATGTGCTCTTACATCGTCGAAAAGGTCGCCCTCTACGGCAGCGCCAAGGCGCAGACGGACTGGAAAAGCATCGACACCGCCCACGTCTATTTCGACCATCCGTTCCACACGCCGCTCGACCACGCGCTGTCGATCGACTTCATCAACGAAGCTGCGGGTGGGCGCGAACGCATCGCCGTGGAACTGTCGGCTGAAACCGCCCGCGAACTGGTGAAGGCGATCACCGCCGCTCTCGATCGGGGCGAAATGGAACACGCCGGCCTTAACCAGTATTGAGGCTTTCGCGTCACAGTACAGCGCGACACTCTGGGCCGGGTATACAGTCGTAGTCCGGTCCTATATGGTTTACTTGGGGTAAGTTGGCCTGGACAGCCAGCTGGCGTGCGTGAAGGAGCGTAGGGGTGACTGCGAAGATCTCGCCGGGTCGCGGGCCGGCGAATGTGTGGAGACGTGCCGGGCACCTCGGCGCCACTCTCGGCCAGCATCATCGTCAGATCATCACCGCGCTGAGCGCGGCGTTCCTCGTCCTCTCCACGACCTCGCCGCAAGCGCAGACCGCGCAGCGCACCGAATTCGAACAATTGTTCCAGGCCTCCTTGCACAATCCAAGCGATGCGGCTCTGGCGTTCCGCTTCGCTGAAGTTGCCTCGCAGGTGCAGGACTACGAAGCCGCCATCGGCGCGCTCGAACGCATCCTGTTCTACAACAGCAAGCTCGGCCGCGTGCGTCTCGAACTCGGCATTCTCTATTTTCGCCTCGGCTCTTACACGCAGGCGAAATCCTATCTCGAAACCGTGTTGGCCGAACCGGATGTACCATTCGAAGTACGCGCTCGCGTGCAGCCCTATCTGACCGAGATCGAGCGCCGCAACAGCCGCCATGGCATTACGGCTTTCGGCCAGATCGGCGTGCGCCACCAGAGCAATGCCAATGCCGGGCCCGATGGCGGCAACGCCCGCGTCTTCGGCTTCGACGGCCAGATCAGCCAGAACTTCCGTCGCGCGCCCGACTGGAATCTCTTCGCGCTCGGCGGCGTGCGCTATGTCTACGATTTCGACAACCAGCGCGGCGACACCTGGGAAACCCTGGTGCAGGGCTATGCGACCCGGCAGAACCGCTTCACCCAACTCGATCTGCTGCTCGGTGAAATCAGCACCGGCCCACGCCTCGCCATCCTGCCTGATGTGCTGACCGGCTGGACCTTCCGCCCCTATCTCATCGCCAATGGCTTCCAGCTTGGCGGCAATCCCTACATGCGCACGCTGGGCTATGGCGCCAGCGTCGCCGCGCCGACACCCTTCGGCGGCATTATCGAAGTCGGCGCCGAACGCCGCGACCGCACTTTCTCTAATTCGTTCACCTATCCGACCGCCTACGGCCAGACCGGCAAGCTCGACATCGCCTATGCCAATTTCGTCTATCCGCTGGCGCCTTGGGCACGGCTGAACCTGCGCGCCATGCTTGGCAACAATGCCTCGGTGCTGACGTATAACTCCTTCCACCAGAACGGTTTTGAGGCGTCTCTGGCGATGGATTTCGATCCGCCTTTCGCCGCGATCCAGAAGCGCTGGACGGTGACGCCCTTCGTCAGCCGCTACGCCACCCGCTACACGACGCCCAACATCGTCATCGACCCGCTGATCCGCCGCAACGATGTCGATTGGCGCGCCGGTGTTGCTTTCGACATGCCGGTGCATGAGAATTTCGGCTTCGGCGCCCAGTTGGTCTGGTCGAAAACCACGTCCAGCCTGGCGAACTACCGCACCAATAATTTCACCATCGTGATGGGCCCCACGGCTCGCTATTGATCGGAGAGGATGATGAAATTTCGTTCAACTTTCCTCTCCGGCCTGTCGCTTCTGGCGCTGGCCGCCGCCACATCCGCCGTGGCGCAACAGCGGGTCGGCACCGCCGGCGCGGTCAATCCGGCAACGACAGCACAGCGCGGCAGCGCGACGCGTACCGTCGACATGGGCAGCGACGTTATCTTCCGCGAACGCATCGCCACCTCGGCCTCCGGTTCGCTGCAGGTCACCTTCGTCGATAAATCGACGCTCAGCATCGGCCCCAACAGCCAGCTCGTCATCGACGAGTTCGTCTACGATCCGAGTGCCCAGAGCGGCCGCACCGCCATCAGCCTGACCCGCGGCGCCATGCGCTTTGTCGGCGGCCAGATCAGCAAGAGCGGCAATGTCGCCATCAAAACGCCGACGGCGACGATCGGCGTGCGTGGCGGCGTGGCAATGATCTTCCAGACGCCGCAAGGCACGCAGGTGACGAACCTGTTCGGCCGCACCACGGTGACGACCAATGGCGGCACCGAAGTGATGTCCCGCCCTGGCTTCGGCGTCGAGATCGTCGATGGCAATCAGCCACCGCCAACACCCACCCGCGTGACGCAAGCGCAGCTCGATGATGCCAACAAGCAACTGACCAGCCGCACCGCCCAGACCGGTGGCTCCAGGACGCCGCCGACCGATACAATCGCCACGCTCAACGACCTCGGCCGCACCAATGCGATGACCGAGCCGCGTAACACCATCCCGCAGCAGCAGGCCAGCACGTCGGCCAATGGGCCACGTGTCCTGTCGAGCTCGCCGCAGTTCCTCAATCAGCAGCCGGTGATCCAGAACGCCACGGCGGGCACCGCTGCGGCGCAGCGCACCAATCCGAATGTAGGCCCGCCGCCTCCGCCGCCCCCACCCCCTCCACCGCCGCCGCCACTGACCTATCAACCGCGCACCTATGCGCTCGTCAGCGCTGGCAGTGCGCCCTATCTGATGGGCAACTTCATCACCAACGGCCCGGTGATCGTGACGCCAGCCTATGGCTATCGCAATGGCGGTGAGGGCACCGCTGGTTCACGCACCCGTTTCGCCACCGCGGCTTTGTCTATCGATGGACAGGGTGCGAACCAACGTTCGACCCTTGCTGGCGCCACCGGCAATTTCATCAGTGACGGCACCGCCAATGGCTCACGCTTCACCGGCGGCTTTGTCGCCGCCAGCCGCCAGAGCGCCGGCCAGGGCGCTGGCTTCTCCAGCGGCAATCTGACGTCGGTTCCCGGTAGCGTCGCGCTCAACAATGATGCGCTACCGACGCAGATGGTTCTCACCCAGAACCGCTATGTGCCCTCAAGTGGCGCGATCGTCCCTGATCTGGCGACCCAGCATCTCGGCGGCACGTCACCGACCACGACCTACAGCTATCTGATCCCCGTGGCCGGAGGCCCCGCGCCCGGCAATATCGGCGCCGATCGCGCAGCGGGAACGTGGCAGGGGTATGCCGCCGGCACGATGCAGTCTTTCAGCATCGACCCGAATGGCAATGCGACACCGAACGCCGATCCCGGCACCGTCTATGGTGATACGCAACTGCAGTTCAATCCGAACCGGTCAACTGGCTCGGGCTTCATCTCCTTTGTCGAAGCGACGGGCAACGCCATTGGCTCTGCCATTGGTGGCCTGTTCCAGTTCGGCGAGAATCCGAATGACGCCAATGCACCGACGCGGTCCGCCTATATTGATCGCAACACCTGGGTGATGCGCGAGCAGGTGTCGCGCAATGGCGGCACCGTCACCGGCAATTCCTACGCCCTCGATTATCAGCCGTCGGAGATCACCACCAACAACAACGGGGACCTGCGCCCGTCGGATCCGAGCCGGCCGAATCGCATGCTGCTCGTGCCCTGGAGCATGTTCGAGGCGCAGGACCGCGCCACGGCGCGCAGCTTTTTCCCCACCGTCACCCAGTGGCACAACTACGACTACGCCCAATGGGGCTTCTGGTCCGGCGAGATCAATTACACATCGAGCGACGGTTCGCGCCAGCAATTGCGCACCGGCAATCTCAACACCTGGGTCGCCGGGCAGCCAACCGACATCGCCAGCATGCCTATCACCGGTTCCGGCACTTATACGGGCAATGCGATCGCCAATATCCGCGCCGGTAGCAGCGAATATGTCGCCGGTGGCGATTTCTCTCATACGGTCGATTTCGGCGCCCGCACCGGCACCTTCGCCATCAACAATCTCGACGGCCGCAACTACACCGGCGCCTCGAGCTTTGGCGCCAACAGCGTCAATTTCTACGGCGCAATGTCCAGCCCCGGTTTAACCGGCGCTTTCGACGGCTCGTTCTATGGCCCGAACGCCATCGAGACCGGCGGCCGCTTCATGTTCCAGAACAATGGCGGAGCGCCCTACATGGGCACGGGCATTTTCATCGGCAAACGCTGAGGCTTACGCCTTGGCCAACCGATCAATCTCCCGCGCCAGCGCGATGTCGCGCTCGGACAGGCCCTTGGCGTCGTGGGTGGTCAGCAGAATCGAGACGCGACTATAGACATTCGACCATTCGGGATGATGGTCGGCCTTCTCCGCCAGCAGCGCCACCGCCGACATGAACGAAAAAGCCTCGACGAAATTGGCGAATTTAAAATCGCGCACGATGGCATCGCGCTCGAATTCGTAGCGCCAGTGGCTTAGAGCCGCCAAGGCCTTGTCGCGTGCCGCCGCATCCAGTTTCTTGATCATCACCCTACCTTCGAATGCGTTTGCGCATAGGCCTGCGTGCCCCGATGATAGACCACATCGTCGGGCAGCACCGCATCGGTCGCATAGGCCTGCACCCCTTCGAGCTCTTCGTAGATCGGCGCAAAATCGGTGTTGAGCGTCTTGTCTAAAAGATCTTCCAGGCTGTCGATGACGAAATAGGTCTGCTGATAATCGTCGATCTTATAATTAGTCCGCATCAATCGCTTCACATTGAAGCCGATGCGATTGGGCGAGGGATCATCGAGCGCGAAGATCGATTCGCCGTAGGACGAGACAATGCCGGCGCCATAGAGCCGCAAGTGATCGCCATCGCGGATCAAGCCAAACTCCACCGTGTACCAATAAAGCCGCGCCAGTTTCTCGATGGCGCCACGGCCGGCGGCGCGCAAGCCACCTTGGCCATAGGCCTGCATGTAATCGGCGAACACCGGGTTGGCGAGCAACGGCACATGGCCGAACACATCGTGGAAGACATCCGGCTCTTCCAGATAATCGATCTGCGCCGGCGTGCGGATGAAACGGCCCGCGACAAAGCGCCGGTTGGCCAAATGCTCGAAGAACACTTCGTCAGGCACCAGCCTCGGCACGGCCACCACCTGCCAGCCAGTCGCCTTCATCAGTCGATCGTTGAGCTCGTTGAAATCGGGAATGCCCGGCTTCGACAGGCGTAGGATGTCGAGCCCTTCGAAAAAAGCCGGCGTCACGCGCTGCGGCAACATGGCGGACTGGCGCTGGAACAGCCGGTCCCACATGGCATGCTCATCGGGACGATAACTGGTCCACGCCTGCGGGATGGTCCAGTCGGCGGCCGCACCAGGCGGCGGGGAAGTAGACAAGACCGTTGTCATGGAGAGAGCTTAGCAGAAAACGACGAGATTTTCCATGCGGTCACCACTGAAGTGATCTCGCCGACGCTCTCCGCACATAATGAGCGACGAGCGTTTGAAACGATTGTTTCCGCCGGCGAGCGCATCTGCTCGACAAAGCCGAAAGAGCAGGCGAAACTCCGCCCAGAGCAGACGTCCGGGCGCGATACTGAACTAATTGATAAGTCCCGCTCACGGATGTTTTGCTGAAAGATTGGAGGAGACCAAGACTTTCCATCGAGGCGAAGTCCAACCGAGGCAAGGGGCCGGCCCGACACAGTGTCGCCGCTTCCATGCCATCGGCAGCCATTCGCCATCACGAACCATAATGATGCGATCAGATCGCCGCCTCGAGAGCGGCGGGGCAGGAGGATCTTCCATGTTGAATGACCGATCAAAGTTCAGCCGCCGCACCGTTTTGGCGGGCACCGCCGTCGGTACCGCGGTGCTGGCTTCCCCATCGATCCTGCGGGCGCAGGCGCAAACCCTGAAAATCGCCGTTCTGCTGCCCCGATCGGGTTATCTCGCCCAGGCCGGCCAGAGCTGCCACCGCGGCGCCCTGGTCTCGGCCCCGGTCCTGGCCGACCTCGGCTATAAGGTCGAACTGGTTCACATCGACATCGAGTCCAATCCCGATGTGGCACGCACCCAGGCGGAACGCGCCATCAACGATGGCGCCCATTGCATTGTCGGCGCCTTCGACTCGGCCGGAACCCTGGCCATCGCGCAGGTGTGCGAACAGCGTCAGGTGCCGCTCGTCGTCAACATCGCTGCCGCGCCGCAACTGACCGAACAGGGCTATAAATTCCTGGTGCGCAACTTCCCCACCGGGCAGATGCTGGTCACCGGCGGCCTGCAGCAGATCAAGGCGCTGATCGACGTCACCAAAGTCGCGCCGAAAACGGCGGTCTTCCTGCACGCCAACGACACCTTCGGCATGGCGCAGCGACAGGGCATGGACAAGCTGTTCCCGGCCGCCAACATGCCGTTCAAACTGGTCGAATCGATCGCCTACGATCCCAAGGCGCAGGACCTCTCAGTCGAAGTCACCAAGATGCGTAGTCTCAACCCGGATATTCTTCTGGTAGTGACCCGCGCCGCCGATGCGATCAAACTGGTGCGCGATGTTGTGCGGCAGAAATTCCAGCCGATGGCCATTCTCTCGCCCGGGTCGCCCGGTCTCTATGACGAAGAGTTTTTCAAGGCGCTGGGGCCGCTGGCCGACTACCACGCCTATGCTTTGCCTTGGGCCAACCCCAAGTCGAAGTCGACCCAGGCGCTGGAAGCCGCCTTCAAGAAAATGCAGCCCGATTTCCGCTTCCCCATCGAATGTTTCAACGTCGGCTTCACCTTCGACGCACTGCTCACCGCCGCCGATGCGTTTAAACGCGCTGGCACGACCAATGGCGTTGAACTGATGAAAGCGTTGAAGGCCACCAACCTGGCCGATCACGCCATGATTGGACCGCCGATCACCTTCGACGAGAAAGGCCAGAACACCAATATCCCGGCCGCTGTCGTGCAAAACCGCGGGCGCGTGCCAACCGTCGTCCTGCCGGCCGACGTGGCGACCATGACGCCGGTTCTCCCCGAGCCGCCGTGGCAGGGGCGCACCTGAGCAGCGTCGAGCCGCAGCCTCTGTGTCATCCCGGACGCGCCAACGGCGCGATCCGGGATCCAGGAGTCAAAGGCTGCGTTACTTCGAGCTATCGCCGATTGGCGTTCGCGCCTTTTGGTCCCTGGTTCCCGGGTCGCCTTCGGCGCCCGGGATGACACTCCGGCTTCGGCCATAGACTACTTGTTTCGCCTATCGCAAAGCGCCCCTTCAGGACTAAGTTATCGAGGACTCAAGATTTGAGGATCAGTACGTCATGACGGCCATCACCTTGAATATCATCGTTCAAGGCCTGCTGACCGGTCTCGTCTATGGTTTGATGGCGCTTGGCCTGTCGGTGATCTTCGGCGTCATGCGCGTCGTCAATTTCGCCCATGGCGAATTCGCCGTGGTGGCGATGTATGCCGCCTTCGTCATGTTCGAAATGCTCCATCTCGATCCGTTGATCTCACTTCTGCCAATCGCCGTGGCTTTTTTTGTCCTCGGCTATGTGTTGCAGCGAACTTTGATCAATCCGTTCATTGGCCGCGCCGAACACGAGCAATTCATCCTTCTCGTCGGACTGGCGACGGTAGTCGTCAATGGACTGCTGATTGCCTTTGGGCCGGACGCGCGGCCGGTCAATCTGTCCTATAGCTTCGACAGCTACGAGCTGGGCCCGTTGATCCTCGACAAGGTGCGAGTGCTGGCGGCTTGCGCCGCGCTCGCGGTCTCGGCGCTCCTATTTCTGTTCTTTCGCTACACGCGCACCGGAACCGCGATCCGCGCCTGCGCCGATAATCTCACAGGCGCGGCCGTTGTCGGGCTCAACGTCAAACAACTCTATGCCGTCACGTTCGGGGTTGGCTTCGTCTGCATCGGCGCCGCTGGCGCCTTGATGGAGACGATTGCCGACGCCTCTCCGAGCCTCGGCCCGTCCTACACCTTGATGGCCTTTGTCATCGTCATCATCGGCGGCTTGGGCTCCATGGCCGGCGCCTTGGTCGGCGGTGTCCTGATTGGCGTGTCGGAAGCGCTCGCGGGTTTCTTCATTCAGCCGTCGATGAAAAGCATGTTCTCCTTCGGCTTGCTAATTCTGGTGCTGATCCTGCGCCCCCAAGGCCTCATGGGGCGCCGCCTATGAATACGCTTTGGACGCAGATGCCCCGGCACGGGATATGGCTTGGTCTGCTGCTGTTGCTGGCTTTCATCGTGGCGCCATTTGTCGTCGACCGCTATCTGCTGTCGGTTCTCATCCTGGTGCTTTATTTCGCCTATCTCGGCCAGGCGTGGAATCTGCTGATGGGCTTCGCCGGCCAATTGTCGCTTGGCCACGCCCTTTACCTGGGCCTCGGCGCCTATACAGCGACGACGCTCTGGCTGCTGTTCGGCATCGGTCCCTGGATCGGCGTCTTTATTGCCATCGCCGTTGCCGCGTCAGCCGGACTGATCGTCGGCTGGCTCGGTTGGCGTTTCGGTGTCGAAGGTGTCTATTTCGCCCTGCTCACCATCGCCTTCGCTGAATTCACGCGCATCGGCTTCGACCATCTGCAAATCACGGGTGCTTCCGGCGGCCTGTTCCTGCCCGTCAGCCCAACGGCGCACGATTGGTGGAATCTGAACGGCGGCGTCGGCTTTTTCTACTATGTGGCGCTGGCGCTGGCTGTGGCGGCAACGGCGCTCGTGGCCTGGCTGCGGCAATCCCCACTCGGCTATCGCTGGCTCGCCGTGCGTGAAGATCCGCTGGCGGCGCAGGCCGTAGGAATCGATGTCTTTCGCGTGCGCATGATCGCCATGCTGATCTCCGCCGGCATGACCTCTGTCGGTGGCGTCTTTTATGGCTTCTACTATCGCAACCTGTTTCCGTCGCAGATCTTCGACATTAGCCGTTCAATCGAGCTGATTCTCGCGCCGATCATCGGTGGACTGGGAACGATCTTCGGCCCGATCGTTGGCGCCATCATTCTGACGCCCTTGGGAGAAGGCCTCACGACCTTCATCCAAAGCTCGGGCCTGAACGTTCCCGGCGCCAAATCGATCTTCTACGGCCTCATCCTCATGATCATCATTTCGCTGCGGCCCTCAGGCGTCTGGCCCTGGCTCGCCCGCTATCTTCGCCTCGACAGAGCAGGCAAATGACCGGCTTGCTCTCTGTTACCCATGTCACCAAACGCTTTCGCGGCCTGACTGCGGTAAGCGAAGTGAGCTTCGACGTAGAACCCGGCGAAATCTTCGCGGTGATCGGACCCAATGGTGCCGGCAAGACCACGCTCTTCAACATGATCGCTGGTGCCATGACGCCGGACAGCGGGTCGATCCATTTCGATGGCCAGCCAATCGATGGCCGGCGCGCCGACGAGATCGCCCGGCGCGGCATCGGCCGCACGTTCCAACTGGTGAAGCCGTTTCCCGCCCTCACCGTTGAGGACAATGTGGTGATCGGCGCTTTGCTGCATGCCAAAACGATCGGCGAAGCGCGCACCGTGGCGCGGGACATCCTGGAACAGCTCGATCTCGCCACCAAACGCATGCAAACCGCTTCGAGCCTGACTTTACCCGACCGCAAGCGCCTGGAAGTCGCCCGCGCCTTGGCGACGAAACCCAAACTTCTGCTGCTCGATGAAGTGATGGCCGGCCTGCGGCCGATGGAAACCGACCGCATCGTCTCCATCCTGCGCGATCTCAATCGCACCGGCCTCACCATTTTGCTGATCGAGCATGTGATGCGCGCCGTCACCGCACTCGCCTCGCGCATTCTCGTCCTCCAGCACGGCGCGGTGATCGCGCAGGGCGCGCCTGACACCGTTTTGCGCGAACGCGCGGTGATCGAGTCCTATCTCGGCGTGGAGGACCTGTGATGCTCACAGTCGAAAACCTCGATGTCTTCTATGGTGACGCCCAGGCTCTCGACGATGTCAGCCTCGAAGTCGAAGCCGGCACCATCGTCGCCATCGTCGGCGCCAACGGCGCCGGCAAGACTTCGCTGATCCGCACCATCGGTGGCATGATCAAGCCAGCGGACGGCCGCATCCGCTTCCACGACAAGGAGATCGCCGGCCTGCCGAGCCATCTCGTCTGCAATCTCGGCATCGGCCAGGTGGCCGAAGGGCGACAGGTGTTCCCCTCGCTCACCGTGGCAGAGAATCTCGACATGGGCGCCATGCTGCCGCGCGCGCGGGCCAGCCGCGCCCGCAATCGCGAGCGGGTCGAAGCGATGTTCCCGAAATTGTCGGAGCGCCTCGGCCAGGCCGCCGGTACGCTGTCGGGCGGCGAACAACAGATGCTGGCCATCGGCCGCTGCCTGATGGGCGAGCCAGAGCTGATCATGTTCGACGAGCCGTCACTCGGCCTCGCCCCTTCCATCGTCCACGACGTGTTGAAAGCCATCCGCGCGCTCAACGCCGCCGGCATGACCTGTGTGCTGGTCGAGCAGAATGTCGCCGTATCGCTGAAGATCGCCAACCGCGCCTATGTGCTCGAAAACGGCCGCGTCACCCTATCGGGCACCGGCGCCGAACTGCTCGCCGACGAACGTGTGCGCCAGGCCTATCTCGGGCTTTAGCGGCTTAAGACACATGCGCGCGGAAGCTGCGAACGAGTGCTGCGGGATCATCGGCGCGCATCGCCTCGCCCATCACCGCAACGCCAGCGGCCCCCGCTGCCTGACAGGCGGAAGCGCGATCCGTGGTGATACCGCCAAGCGCCAGGATCGGCAGGCCGAGCGCGCTGGCCCGCCGTAGCATCCCCGGACCCAAAGCCGGGCCGTAGCCCGGCTTGCTGGCAGTAGGGAAAATCGGGCTCAAGGTGACATAGTCGGCACCGGCCGCGAGCGCTGCCTGAATATCGGCCTCGTTGTGGGCCGAGATGCCAACCAGCACATCAGCGCCAAGCAGCGCGCGAGCCGCAGGCACGTCGTCAGTAGGCGACAGATGCACCGCTTGCGCGCCCACCTCGGCGGCGAGCCCAATATCGCCGCCAATGGTCAGCATGGCCCCTGCGACTTGCGTCAATTCATACAGACGCAACGCCAAGGCGCGGCGTTCCGCTGCGGCAAGATCGCGATCACGAAACCAGATCCAGCGCGCACCGCCAGCAAGGAGCGCCGAGATCACATCCGGCAAATCTCGTGACGCCTGATGCCGGTCGGTAACGACCAGCAATTGGTCCGGCAATCTGTTCGCAAAACTCACGAGCCCACCAATCCGAGCTGCGGGCTCGACGGCTCCGCCCGGCCACGCCGCGCGATGCGGCCCGCCTGCCGGGCGTTCCAGCCCGCCTCCACCGCGTGGCGCATGGCATGAGCCATGCGCACCGGATCGTCGGCCTTCGCCACCGCCGTGTTGAGCAAAACGCCGCTGGCGCCACACTCCATGGCGATGACCGCGTCGGACGCCGTGCCGATGCCGGCATCAACGATGACGGGAACAGGCGAACGAGCGCAGATCAGTTCGAGATTGGCCGGATTGGCGACCCCCATGCCGGAACCGATGAGCGAGCCCATAGGCATGACAGCGGCGGCACCCAGATCGGCAAGACGGGCGCAAATCACCGGATCGTCGTTGCAATAGGGCAGCACGACGAAGCCATCATCGACCAACTGACGCGTTGCTTCCAGCAGCTCGCCAACATCGGGATAGAGCGTCTCACGATCGCCGATCACTTCAACCTTGATCCAGTTGGTGCCAAGCGCTTCACGCGCCAGTTGTGCGGTGAGAATGGCATCGCGCGCTGTTTCGCAGCCGGCCGTATTGGGTAGGAAACGGCGGCCGGCAAGCAAGCGTGCCGTATCCGATCCATGACCACTCAAGGAGATGCGACGCACCGACAGCGTGACAAGATCGGCGCCACTCGCCGCGATCGCATCCACCATGATGCGCTGATTGGGATAGCCGGCAGTGCCGATGAACAGCCGCGAGGACAAAGCCACGCCGGCAATCGTTAGAACATCTTCCATATCAACCTCCCGCAAAGGCGCGGATGATTTCCACGCGGTCATCATTGGACAAAGGCGTCTTGGCCCAATCGGCCTGCCGCACCACCTTGCCGTTCAGTGCGATGGCAAAGCCCTTCGGCCCTGGCAGATCGAGTTCGGCGGTCTCCTCGTGCCAGAGCGCATCGAGTGTTTGGGCAGCGCTGTCGCGGCTCTGGCCATTAACGATCAGCTTCATGAGCGGGCTCCCACGGGTGCGAAACGGGACGGGCCGAACTCAGCGGCTGGCCCAGTGATGTGAGTGTCGATGACACACTGTTCGATCGCGACCGCTGTGACGGGCGCCAGCAGATAGCCGTTGCGGTGATGGCCCGTGGCAACGAGCAGGCCCGAGATGCCGGTATCGCCGAGGATTGGCGCATCGTCGATTGAAGTCGGGCGGAAGCCGGACCATACGGCCTCCAACGGCATTTCTTCGACAGCAGGAAGTGCGCGCCGCGCCCCTTCGAGCAAAGCGTAGACACCGCCGGCGGTGACGCTGTCGTCGAAGCCGCATTCCTCCATCGTGGCGCCGACGATCAAAGTCCCATCGCTCTTGGGCGCAAAATGAATCTGCTCGGTCCAGACCATGCGCGACAGCGGTGCTGGGCCTGACGCAGGACGCAACGCCAATGATTGCCCCTTCAGCGGCCGCACGGGAATGTCGAGGCCCGCGAGCTTTGTCCAAGCGCCCTCGGCCGCGATGACAATGCGAGAGGGGCACACGCCATACTGCGTCGCCACACCAACGGCTTTGCCGCCCGCCAACTCCAGGTGCGCCTCACAATGCTCAACAAGCTGGCCGCCCTGCGCCAGATAGGCTTGGCGCAGCGCCGCCATAACGCGTGGCGGATCGACTTGATGATCAGCGGGACAGAGAATGCCGGCGGTGACGGAAGGTTTGAGGCCCGGCTCCAGGCTCCGGCATTGCGGGCCATTGAGCCACTGCGTCTCAAGGCCGGCGCGTTGTTGCAGATCGTAGCGCATGCGCAGACGATCGACCTCCTCGCGGCCAAGCGCCACCAGCAGAACGCCATCGGCGCGATAGTCGATATCAACGCCGCCTTCGTTTTCAAGCGCGCGTGCAAAGTCGGGCCACAGCCGCTGGCTTTCCAGGGCCAAGGCCAGATGCGTCTCGCCGCCGGGTTCAAGTTCGGCGGCGGCGGCCAGCATGCCGGTGGCGGCAAGGCTCGCGCCCTGCCCGATGCTGCCGCGTTCGAACAACGTAACGTCGAGACCACGGCGCGCCAGGCGCCAGCCAATCGACAGGCCGATCAGACCACCACCAATAATGGCAATGTCAGTCGACCTCGGCACATCCTGCGCCGCAGGCGTGTTCTCATCTTGGACGTTCTGACGAAAACGCCGTAGGGTGGTGGTGGGTGGGCCTCGCATCGCAACTCCTCGGACGGCGCCGGGGAGGAGATCGAGCGCTTCGTGCGAGTGGCGAGCGGGGCGAAATCCAATCCCTACGCCGGTATGAACCGGATCAGGTTCTAAGGATTTCCGCGCGTTCATCCGGACGATGTCCGGCGTGCCAGCGGTTTCTCAGCCCCTTGCCGGGGATCTCCCTGGAATGGGCACAGTCTGAAACCACGCCCGTCGCGATGTCAAGCAGCGGGGACACTTTCCGGCTCTGCGATCGCCGCGAACAGATCCGCGTCTTCGCCAAGATCAGCATTCGGTGTCGTCAGCAGCGTGTCACCGTAGAACAGCGAATTCGCGCCGGCGATCAAGCAGAGAATCTGTGCTTCACGGTTGAGATGTGAACGACCGGCGGACAGCCGCACCGTCGATGTCGGCATCACAATCCTAGCCGTCGCCACCATGCGCACCAGTTCGAGCGGATCGATGCGCGAGCGGTGTGCCAGCGGCGTTCCCGCGACAGCCACCAGCGCATTGATCGGCACGCTCTCGGGATGTGGATCCATTTGCGCCAACACGTGCAGCATCGAAGCGCGATCGCGGATCGTCTCCCCCATGCCGATGATACCGCCGCAACACAGATCGATACCGAAGGAACGCACGGTCGCCAGCGTGTCGAGACGATCCTGATAGGTGCGCGTCGACACGATCTTTCCGTAGAATTCTGGGCTCGTATCGAGATTGTGATTGTAGGCGGTGAGCCCGGCGTCAGCGAGGCGCTCGGCCTGATGCGGCTGCAACATGCCCAGCGTCACGCAAGCTTCCATGCCGAGCGCGCGCACGCCTTTGACCATGTCGATGACCGCATCGAACTCCTTGCCATCGCGGACCTGACGCCACGCTGCGCCCATGCAGAAGCGATCCGCGCCCGCCGCTTTCGCTGTCGTCGCCAGCGCGATCACCTGTTGCGGGTTCATCAGCTTGTCGCGCGTCAGCTTCACCTCGCGGTGATGCGCCGATTGCGAGCAATAGCCGCAATCTTCCGGACATCCCCCGGTCTTGATCGACAACAGGCTCGCCCGTTGCACTTTGTTGGGATCGTGATGCTGGCGATGTACAGCATTGGCGCGGCCTACCAATTCCAGCAGCGGCAGGTCATGCAGCGCGACGATGTCGTCAACCGTCCAATCGTGCCGGATCGTTTCATCCGCGGCACTCATGAACGTTTATCCCGCAAGCGCGCGAAGAGAGCCGGCAACAGACTGCAGCCAGCAGCGACAAGAGCAATCTTGACGAGATCGCCGAGTAGAAACGGCGCGACACCGACGGCGAACAGTTGACCGGCGGGCACATAGACCGCGAGCCAGGCGACGCCAAGGGCATAGACCACCGCCAGCCCGGCGAGCATGGCCGCGAAACGACCCAGCGTGCCTTTGCCGGAGGCGAGCCGGCCGACAAGGCCAGACGCCAAGAGATAGCCGGCGAGATAGCCGCCGGTGGGACCTGCCAGATAGGCGAGCCCGATGCCACGTTCCGGCGAGCCTGCAAAGACCGGCAGGCCGGCGGCACCCGCCGCCAGATAGGCCAGGAAAATCGCGACGGCGCGGCGCGGCGCGAAGGCGACCGCGAAGCCCATCACCGCCAAGGTGTGCAGGGTCATCGGCACCGGCCAGAACGGAACCTGCACCTTGGCAGCCAAGGTCATGACGGCCGCACCAGCGACCACGGTGAGAGGGAAAGACCAGACGGCGCGGCTTTCGACCGGCCGCACACCAATGTCATGCATCGCTACTCTTCCATCGCAAAATTATAGATAATTTTCTAACTCTATCGCTAAAAGAGTCCACAGACGGCGAGGAATTGCAAGAGCTTGGCCGCAGAGGCCTTCATCAGCTGCGCGCGGTGGAGCGCAAGCGACTGGTTTGCCAGGGCTTCTGGCCGATCGTTTGGACATGTCGGCCAAGCACCAATCCGGCCGTCTCCACCTGCCCGGCCCGCAGCGCAGTGAGAATCGCCCGATGATCCCGATCGGTCGGCGCCTCCCATTCGGCCCGCCAACCTGAAAACAGGAAGCGGGCGCTGGCAGTGTGCAGGTCGTCGATCGCCTTCAACAGGCGTGGCATAGCGCAGGGCGTCAGGATGAGGCGGTGGAAATGCCGGTTAGCCTGCTCCCAGGCCTGCACATCGGTGGCCTTGTCGCCGGCCCGCGTCGCCTCTTCCGCCTGATCTAACAAAGCCTTAGTCAGATGCGGCGCAGCATGACGCAGCGCCAGCACTTCCAGCGCGGCGCGCATTTCCGCGACCTCCTTGACCTCTTCGACGGTGAAACCAGCCACCCGAACGCCCCGGCGCGGCTCGCTGACGACGAGCCCCTGCGCCTCGAGACGGCGAAAAGCTTCGCGTACCGGCACATGGCTGGCGCCAAATTCCTCGGCAATATGGTCTTGGCCGAGCCTCACGCCCGGCGCGATGGCGCCCGCGATAATGCGCTCGGCCAGTACCTTGCTGATCCGCACCGCGAGCGTGTCGTCTTTGGCTGTCGTCATCTTTTATAGATAATTCGGAGACCCCGCCGATAGCAATCGCGCGTTACGGGCGTCCACCGTCACCGCGAAAGCCAGGCCCCGCTCAAGCCGCCGCGACCGCATCTGGCGCAATGAATTGCGCCAGCCATTTCTGCCGCTGCTTCAAGACAGACCGGTACGTAGCCTCGAATTCCGCCGCCGGAAAAGAATGCGTCGACGGGCGCGCGACGAGCGCCTGGCCCCAGGCCTGCAGACGCGGGAACTTTTCGATGACGCCGATCGGCTTGATCCGATCGAGGAAAAAATATCGCTGCAGAAACGGCGCATAGGCCGCATCGACCAAGGAATAGCGCACACCGTTGAAGAAGGGCCCATCTCCCTGATTGCCAAGCGCATCGTCCAGCCGCTGGAACGGCACCGAAAGATCGCGGACGTTTTGGGTGTAGTCCGCCTCGCTCGCGGCATAGGCGAGGCTGGTCACGGCGCTGGCGAAGGTCGGCAGATAATCTGTCCAGGCACGATTGAGCGCGCGCACCACGGGATCGTCGGGGTGCAAGCGCGGCGCGATCGTCTCGTCGAGATATTCGGCGATCGCGTTGGATTCAAACAGCGACACCTTATCGTCGATACGCAGCACCGGCACTTTTTTGTGCGGAGAAATGGCCAGGAACCAATCGGGTCGATTGTTCTGATCGATATGGGTGAATTCGAATTCGGCCTTCTTCTCGCGCAAGACGATCGCCGCCCGCTGCACCCATGGGCATGTCTTGAAGCTGACCAGAAGATATTTCGTCATTGGCGTTTCCTCAGCGCTTCCTCGGCCATGTTCCTGGCCTAGGAACGCACCGAGCAGTCTGACTCATCGAACGCCCTGAGACAATTCCCGGTGGCAGGCACGACGATGCCAAGAGTATCGCCGCCTGAAGCAAAGGCTCCAGGCAGCGAACAGCGCGTTACGGCTTGCACTGCTCGGCGAAGGGATCGACATAGTTCGACAGGATCGTGCCCGTCGTCTTCAACGTCGGCGCGCCGTTCGCGTCTTTCTCCACGATCATGGCATACCAGTTCTGAACCGGATGCTGATTGACGCCGAACTTGAAAGAACCGCGCACCGATTCAAAATCAGCTTGCAGCATCGCGGTGCGGAATGCGGCTGCGTCATCAACCTTGCCGCCAGTCTTGCCCAGCGCCGCGCCGATGGCGCGCGCCGTGTCATACCCCTGTGCGGCATACATCGTCGGCACGCGGCCATAGGCCTTGGTGAAAGCGGCGACAAAAGTCTTGTTAGCGGCGTTGTCGAGATCGGTATTCCAATTTCCCGAGACGTTCAGTCCGAGTGCCGACTCGCCGACAGCTTTCAGAATCGCATGATCCATGGACGGCTCGGCGATCACCATCGGAATCGTCCCCAACAGGCCAGCTTGCTGATATTGGCGCAGGAACGCGATGCCGAGACCGCCGGGCTGAAACTGGAATACCACATCGGGCTTGGCCGCGCGGATCTGCGCCATCTCGGCGGCGAAATCGGTCTGATCGAGGCGCGTATAGATTTCGCCGATGACCTGACCTTCGAAGAAACGCTTGAAGCCAGTGATCGCATCACGACCGGCGGCATAGTTCGGCGCCAGAACAAAAGCGCGCTTGTAACCAAGCTGCGTGGCATTGCGCCCAGCGCTGCCCTGCATCGTGTCGGTGAGCCAGGACATCACGAAGTAGTTGCGATGACACTCGCGGCCAGCGAATTCCGAAGGGCCGGCATTTGGACTGATGACGATGCCACCCGCATCGAGAACATCGGGCACGACAGCGGAGGCCACATTGGAGAAGACCAGACCGCTGATCAGCTTAATCTTATCGACCGTCATCATCCGTTCGGCGATCTGCTTGCCTTGGCCAGGCTTGAGACCATCGTCCTCGACAACCATCTCGATCGGCACGCCGCCGAGCTTGCCGTCGGCCATGTCGACAGCGAGCTTGAAGCCGTCGCGCACGTCCTGCCCCAGATAACCCGCAGGCCCCGACAGCGTCGTGATCATGCCGATCTTGACGGGCTGCTGCGCGAGGACCGCCGTCGCCAGAAACGACGCTGCTAGTCCCAAAAGCAATCCACCACGTTTCATCCTGGACTCCTGATTTTCTTTGATCTCTTCTTGGACGACGGGCCGCAATGAGTGCGCGTAAATGCACGCACATGCCGACACGAAACACGCGGCATTCGCCCGAAGTGTCGAGGACCATGAAGTCCGCGAGAGCACCCGAGAATTCAACATATTCGTATGAATTCAGATATCACGGCAATTAATCACGGCTTGCCAGCCAGCCCGAGTCAGGTGGGCGAGAAGGAGAGACTCCTCCGGACGTCAACAGGGGCACCTCGTCGAGACAGCCTCGTAAACGGATCGCAGCAAATACTCGACCCACCAGGCACGCCTCGACCACCGTCGACGCGGCCGCAGCCGAAATTCTCTCTTCTGTTTTATGGGGCTTGGTGGAGCTGAGGGGATTCGAACCCCTGACCTCTGCAGTGCGATTGCAGCGCTCTCCCATCTGAGCTACAGCCCCGGATCTAGGATCCAGCGGCCGTGGTTTACGGCCCGGCTGGCGCACTGTCAACGCAAGACTGGCAAGAATGAGGCGCTAACACAGGGCGGTGGGCGTCCGGCGCGGACATTGCCAAGCCAATCCTTGCAAACGCCCCTCAAGCCATTCCCCAATGGGAAAAAATGCTCTAAACCGGCGCAGTGATCCTCTTGCAGCCGGTGGGCCTATGCGTGCGATTCTGGACGTTATTCTGCTTGTCCTTGATCTCTATACGTGGGTGATCGTCGTTTCGGCGGTCCTGTCCTGGTTGATCGCCTTCAACGTGATTAACTATCGCAATGATTTCGTGCGGGCGATCTGGTCGGCCCTGACCGCCGTCACCGAACCGCTGCTGCGTCCGATTCGCAATATCCTGCCCAATATGGGCGCGGTCGACCTGTCCCCGGTCGTGCTGCTGCTGCTGATCTTCCTGCTGCAGCGAATCATCGCCTATTACATCTACCCGTCCTTCATCGGCATGTGACTGGGCAAGTGATTGGGCGCCGCCCGGCCTTGGACGCTGCGTGACGGCGAAGTGCTGCTCTCGGTGCGACTGACGCCGAAAGCGGCGCGCGACAATATTGACGGCAGCGCTACCCTGGCGAACGGTTCGACGGTCGCGAAAGTCCGGGTCCGCGCGGTGCCTGAAGACGGCAAAGCCAATGTGGCGCTGATTCGGCTGGTGGCTGAAACACTCGGCCTGCCGCGCTCGGCGGTGAGCCTGCGCAGCGGCGCCACCGCACGCAGCAAGGTGCTGGCGATTTCAGGCGATGTTCAAGAGATAGACAAAAAGCTGACGGCCCTGCTGTCCAAATAAGAGAATCTAAGCAAAATCACGTTTCTACCGAAACGTGATTTGCTCTAGACCCTCAGGCAGGAAGTTTAGGAGTTGGCCGCCTCGGACACCGGCACGCCATTGTCCTTGAAATGCGCGGCAAGCTCGCCGGCCTGGAACATTTCGCGGATGATGTCACAACCGCCGACGAATTCGCCCTTCACATAGAGCTGCGGAATGGTCGGCCAGTTGGAGAATTCCTTGATGCCCTGGCGGATGCCTTCGTCGTCGAGCACGTTGACGCCCTTGAAGGGGACGCCCAGGTAATCGAGAATCTGCACAACCTGGCTGGAGAAACCGCACATCGGGAATTGCGGCGTGCCCTTCATGAACAGCACGACGTCGTTGCCGGCGATTTCCTTGGCAATCTGTTCCTGCGCATTGGCCATGGCCAAATCCTTTCAAAACGGAGGTCAAGGCTCCGCTGTCATTTGCCTATATAGACGCTCCGCAGAGCCCCTGCCAGAGGGTGCTAATCCGGGACGCTCGTCTGCAGGGCCAGGGCATGCAAGACGCCGCCCATCTGGCCTTTCAGCGCCGCATAGACGATCTGGTGCTGCTGGACCCGACTCTTACCCTTGAAAGCGGCCGAAACGACCGTGGCGGCATAATGGTCGCCGTCCCCGGCCAGGTCCTTGATCTCGACCTGGGCATCCGGCAGCGCCTCCCGGATCAGCCGTTCGATCTCATTCGCCTGCATCGCCATGGTCTTACCCTTTCAATCCCGCCGCGGTGGCCGCGACAGCCGCTTCGACCCGCTCGGCGATATCCTTGGCCGCCTCGACGCATTGGATCAACGCCCCGGTGCCCAGAACCACCGTGCTCTTCCTCGGTTCGACATATTGCACCGCCACCACATCGGCGGCGCGCAGATAATTGATGCCGCCCAGCGATTTCACCTCGATGAAGACCATCCGCAGCTCCTGTGTCAGGCCTTGCCGACGTAATCCGGCAGCCAGCTCTCATGCGACCGTTGCATCGCCCGGACGGAGAGCGGGGCAGCGCCGGGCAGGGCCAGAACATTGCCTTCGGTGCGACCAATAACCGCAAAGGGCACGCCGGCGGCGCGCAGCTGCGCCTCGACATCCTCAAGGTTGGGCGTCTGGCAGGCCAGGAGATAGCGCCCCTGGTCTTCGCCAAACAGCCAGCCGGTGAGCGACACACCCTCGGCCGGATCGGCGATCGTCGCGCCGACACCGTAAGGCAGCGCCATTTCCGCCAAGCCAAGCGCCAGGCCACCATCGGAGAGATCGTGGCAGGCGGCGATCAGCCCAGTACCAATCAGGGCCCGCACCGCATCGCCATTGCGGCGCTCGGCCGCCAGGTCGACCGGCGGCGGCGCGCCCTCGGTGCGGCCGCAGACATCGCGCAGATAGATCGACTGACCGAGCCAGCCCTGGGTTTCACCGATCAGCAGGATGGTTTCGCCAACCGAACGGAAGCCAATGCCGACGGTCTTCGTCACATCAGCAACTAGTCCAACGCCACCAATGGACGGTGTCGGCAGGATGCCGCGCCCCTGAGTCTCGTTGTAGAGCGAGACGTTGCCCGAGACGATCGGGAAGTCGAGTGCCCGCGCCGCTTCGCCGATGCCGCGCACGCAGCCAACGAACTGGCCCATGATCTCGGGCCGCTCCGGATTGCCGAAGTTGAGATTGTCGGTCAGCGCACGTGGCAGCGCGCCGGTCGCAGTCAAATTGCGCCAGGCTTCGGCCACCGCCTGCTTGCCGCCCTCGAACGGATCAGCCTCGCAATAACGCTGCGTCACGTCGGTGCACAGCGCCAGACCCTTCGGCCCATCGCCAAGACGAATCACCGCCGCGTCACCACCGGGCTGCTGCACGGTGTTGCCGAGAATGAGATGGTCATACTGTTCCCACACCCAGCGCTTCGAGCACTGGTCGGGCGAAGCCAGCAATTGCAGCAGCGCCTGATCATGCGGCATCGGCGCATTGATCTGCGCCGCGTCGATGACCGGCAGCTTCGGTGTTTCCACATGCGGCCGATCATAGAGCGGCGCCTCATCGCCGAGTTCCTTGATCGGCAGATCGGCTTTCACTTCGCCTTGATGCTTGATGACGAAACGCAGCGTGTCGGTGGTCTTGCCGATCACCGCGAAGTCGAGGCCCCATTTGCGGAAGATGGCTTCGGCCTCTTCTTCCTTGGCGGGATCGAGCACCATGAGCATACGCTCCTGGCTCTCCGACAACATCATCTCGTAAGCGCTCATGCCTTCTTCGCGGCACGGCACTTTATCAAGATCGAGTTCGATGCCGAGATCGCCCTTGGCACCCATCTCGACCGCCGAAGAGGTGAGGCCCGCCGCACCCATGTCCTGGATGGCGATGACGCAGCCCTTGGCCATGATCTCAAGCGTTGCTTCGAGCAACAGCTTTTCCGAGAACGGATCGCCGACCTGCACCGTCGGGCGCTTCTCGTCGCTGTTCTCGTCGAATTCGGCTGAGGCCATCGTCGCGCCGTGAATGCCATCGCGCCCAGTCTTGGAACCGAGATAGACAATCGGCCGGCCGACGCCCGTCGCCTTGGCGTAGAAAATCTCATTCGCCTTGGCGATGCCCACCGCCATGGCGTTAACGAGGATGTTGCCGTCATAGCGCTTATCGAAATTCACCGACCCACCGACCGTCGGCACGCCGAAGGAATTGCCATAGCCGCCGATGCCGGCGACCACGCCTTCAAGCAGATGACGCGTGCGCGGATGATCGGGCGAACCGAAGCGCAGTAGATTGAGACAAGCCACGGGCCGCGCGCCCATGGTGAAGACGTCGCGCAGAATGCCGCCAACGCCAGTCGCCGCGCCCTGATAGGGCTCGATGAACGACGGATGGTTGTGGCTTTCCATCTTGAAGATACAGGCATCGCCGTCACCGATGTCGATGACGCCCGCGTTTTCGCCCGGCCCCTGGATCACCCACGGCGCCTTCGTCGGCAAGGAACGCAGATGCAGGCGCGACGACTTATAGGAACAATGCTCGTTCCACATCGCTGAGAAAATGCCGAGTTCAGTTATCGTCGGCGTGCGCCCAATCAGAGCGAGAATGCGCTCATATTCATCGGGTTTCAGCCCATGTTCAGCAACAAGGGCCGGCGTGATTTCAGGTTCGTTACGATGCACTGGTTCCATCCGGTTACGGACCGCGCGAGAAAGAAACGGCGGCACGCCTCATGCGGCGCGCGCGCCGAACGCGCCAAGACTTTCGAACATGCCGCGGCCATCGATGCCGCCGACAAGAGAATCGATCAGGTTTTCCGGATGCGGCATCATGCCGAGCACATTGTGCTTCTCCGAATAGATGCCGGCGATGTCGTTCATCGAGCCGTTCGGATTACCCTTGCCGCCAACATGGCCGGCCGCATCGCAATAACGGAAGGCCACCCGGCCGTCGCCTTCAAGCGCCACGAGCGTCTGCGTATCGGCAACATAATTGCCTTCGCCATGGGCGATGCAGACCTTGATGATCTGATGGTGACCATAGGCATTGGTGTAGGGCGTGTCATGACGTTCGACGCGCAGGTGCTGTTCCTTGCAGACGAATTTCAGATCGCGATTGCGCATCAGCACGCCAGGCAGCAGGCCGCTCTCGCACAGAATCTGGAAGCCGTTGCAGATGCCCAGCACCAGGCCGCCGCGTGCCGCATGGGCGCGCACCGCGTCCATGATATTGGCGCGGCCGGCAATGGCGCCGCAGCGCAGATAGTCGCCATAGCTGAAGCCGCCGGGCACGACGACGAGATCGGTACCTTGCGGCAGATTATGTTCGGCGTGCCAAACGATGGTCGGCTTGACGCCGGCCTGCGCCAGCGCGCGCGCCACATCATTCTCGCGATTGATGCCCGGAAACAGAAGGACGGCGGCTTTCATCGAAAGATCTCCATCGCCTCAGAGAATTTCGACGCGATAGTTCTCGACCACCGTATTGGCGAGCAGCTTCTCGCAGGCGTTCTTCAACGCCGCCTCGGCGCCAGCTTTATCGGCCGTGCCCAGCTCGATGTCGAATACTTTGCCTTGCCGCACGCTGTCGACACCATCGATGCCGAGCGAACGCAGCGCGCCCTCGATGGCTTTACCCTGCGGATCGAGAACGCCCGTCTTCAACGTGACGGTGACACGCGCTTTCATTCTTTGCTCCAGATCGCGACCTCCGCCGACAACGGCAGAGGCCGACACAGTTCTTACGGAAAGGCTATTATAAAACGACTATTCAACCAGTTTGGGACCAGTGGGACGCGCCGCCTCGTTGTCGTTCATGATGCCAAGCCGACGGGCGACTTCCGTATAGGCTTCAACAAGCCCGCCCATGTCGCGACGGAACCGATCCTTGTCCAGCTTGTCGGACGACTTGATGTCCCACAGCCGGCACGAATCCGGCGAGATTTCATCGGCGACGACAATGCGCATCATGTCACCTTCCCACAGCCGGCCCGTCTCCATCTTGAAATCGACGAGACGAATGCCGACGCCCAGGAACAGGCCCGACAGGAAGTCGTTGACGCGGATGGCGAGGCCCATGATGTCGTCGATTTCCTGCGGCGTCGCCCAGCCGAAGGCCGTGATGTGCTCTTCCGACACCATCGGATCGTTGAGCTGGTCGTTTTTATAATAGAATTCGATGATCGAGCGCGGCAGCTGCGTGCCTTCCTCGATCCCCAGGCGCTGCGACAGCGAGCCGGCGGCGACATTGCGCACGACGACTTCGAGCGGAATGATCTCGACCTCGCGAATGAGTTGCTCGCGCATGTTGAGCCGGCGGATGAAATGCGTCGGCACACCGATCTCGTTCAGGTGCTGGAACACATATTCCGAGATACGGTTGTTCAACACACCCTTGCCGTCGATCACTTCATGCTTTTTGGCATTGAAGGCGGTCGCGTCGTCCTTGAAATGCTGGATCAGCGTGCCTGGCTCTGGCCCTTCAAAAAGAACCTTGGCCTTGCCTTCGTAGATGCGGCGTTTGGATTTCATCGACGTTACCGTGGTTTGAGGATCGGCATCCGATTGACGGCCTCGGGAGCGGGTCGTCCGGCTTGCGGACCGCACCGGCCAGACAAATGATTCGGCCCTTCGCTGAACGTTCCGGAGCGGGCTTCCTCCTATCCCGTCCCGCTGCTCCTGACAATCGCCAGCTGCGCGCCAAAGCCCTTTCTTGCCCAGCAAATTGCCGCGCCTGAAACAGCTCGCCATCAAGCACCCGGCCGCCGGGGCGCACTTTCAATCGTCACGGCCGCGCCTTATATGGGGACCGCTAAATCACCCCGCCAACCCCCGAGAGGACCCCCAGGTATGAGCAGCTTTGACAAGCGCGAGGAAGGCTTCGAGAAGAAGTTTGCCCACGATGAGGAGCTTCGCTTCAAGGCCAATGCCCGGCGCAACAAGCTGCTCGGTCTTTGGGCTGCCGAAAAACTCGGCAAAACCGGCGACGACGCCGACCTCTATGCCAAGGCCGTGATTGTCGCGGATATCGAAGAAGCCGGCGACGAGGACGTTTTCCGTAAGCTGCGCAAGGATTTCGACGCCGCCGGCGTGCAGCAGTCCGACCACCAGATCCGCCGCACCATGGACGAATTGTTCGCCCAGGCCATCGAGCAGATCCAAGCGGGCAAATAAGCCCTTTAAAGTCGGCCCCTTCAAATAGATCCCCCTGGGGGTCTCCCAGGTTCCGCCTCGCCTGAAACCGAAAATTAGCCGGCCCAGGCGAGGCTGGACCCATGACCGATCAAATAACAACCGACACGACGGCGGCCAACTCCCCCGCCGCCTTTTCAGGCCTTGTCCTGCCCGGTGCCGACGCGGCCTTCGCGGCCGAGGTGCGCCGCTGGCTGACGGCACTGGCCACCGAGCGACGGCTGGCCGACCATACGCTCACCGCCTACGGACGCGATCTCAGACAATTTATCGCCTTCCTGCAGGACCATTTCGGCGAGCCGGTGTCGCTACCCCTGTTCGCCGCCCTGGCGCCGGCTGACCTGCGCAGCTTCATGGCCAGCCGCCGGTCCACCGGCGTCGAAAGCCGCTCGCTGCTGCGGGCGCTCGCCGGCCTACGCTCCTTCGCCCGCTTTCTGGAAAAACACGGCAAAGGCTCTGCTTCGGTTTTCTCTTTGGTGCAGACCCCGAAAATCGCCCGCTCCCTGCCCAAACCGGTGTCTCCGGCCGCCGCCCGGGGCATGACCCAGACCGAGAGCCGGGCCGGCGACACGCGCCCAGCGTGGATATTGGCACGCGACGCCGCCGTCCTCGCCCTGCTCTATGGCGCGGGCCTGCGCATTTCCGAGGCCTTGTCGATCCGCCGCTCCGAAGCGCCGGTCGGCGCCGTCGACCAGCTCACCGTCACCGGCAAAGGCCGCAAAACCCGCATGACGCCGGTCATCCAGCCAGTGCGGCAGGCGGTCGAAAATTATCTGGAGCTTTGCCCCTTCTCGCTGCCGGCAGACGGACCTCTGTTCGTTGGCGCCAAGGGTGGCCCGCTGTCGCCGCGTATCATCCAGCTTTGTGTCGAACAGCTGCGCGGCGCGCTCGGCCTGCCGGACACGGCGACGCCCCATGCGCTGCGCCATTCCTTCGCCACCCATCTATTGTCGCGCGGCGGCGACCTCAGATCGATCCAAGAATTGCTCGGTCACGCCTCGCTCTCGACGACACAGATTTACACCGCCGTCGACACCAACCGGCTGATGGATGCTTGGCGCAACGCCCATCCGCGCGCCAGTTCATAACGGTTTAGAATCGCGCGCTAGCTGAAGCGCCGGCGGATGCGTTGGCGCAGACGCAGCACCAGCCTGTTGAAGCCCGCCGTTTCCCGCCGACCGCCAGCCATGCGCAAGGCCCATGCGCGCTGCGCCCGCATGAATTCCGCCAGCTGCTGTTTATAGGGATCGACGAGGCGATGTGCCCAATCGCGCCAGCTCATGACCAGCACATAGAGGCGCCGAAACCAATCGAGCGTCATCAGCTTTTCAGACGTCAGATTGTAGAGAAACGCTGTGACGCCAAGGCCGGCGACCTTGGCGGCGAAGAAGGCACAGCCGCCGAACACAAAATGGCCCTTGGCGATCAGCCACAGCGCCGCGACCTTGAACGGAAAGATGACGAGGATCGGAATGCAGAACAGGCACAGCGCCGCATAGGGCGGTAGGCGTTGGATGAGACTTGCGATCCAGGCCTTGAACCGCTCGAACGGAATGACCCGCGCCAGCCAGTCACCCAGCGCGCGGAACAGGTCCCAGAGCCACGCCTCGAACAGGAAGAGCAAGGCAAGAATATAGAGCGGAATACGATGAAGTCGGCGCATGTCTAATTGCGTCATGAAATTGTGGCGAAGTTGGATCGGAGCCCGACTTGATTGCAGGCCGGACACGATGACAGCTTGCCGGGATCGATGATTCGGACTTCGGAGACGTTCATGTCGGAGCATACACATATGCCGGAAGGCGGCGGCAACAAAGGGGTCGCACTGCTGATCGCGATCCTCGCCCTCATGCTGGCCTTCGCCGAGATGGGCGTCAAATACGGCGAGCGCGAAGCGGTGGCGCATAATCTGGAAGCCTCAAACCTATGGGCTTTCTTCCAAGCCAAGACGGTGCGCCGCACGACTGTGCAGGTAGCGGCCGAACAGATGGAAACGCAGCTGCCGCTGGCCACCGATCCCAGCGTAAGAGCCGCGATGGAAAAGCGCATCGCCGATTGGAAGAGCACGGCTGATCGCTACGACTCGGAGCCCTCAACCGGCGAAGGCCGTCAGCAGCTCGTCGAGCGCGCCAAGCAGGCCGAGGAAAAACGCGACCACGAACGGGCCCGCAATGAATTGTTCGAGATCGCCTCGGCCTTGGTGCAAATCGGCATTGTGCTGGCTTCAGCGATGATCATCACCGGCATCGCGGCCCTGGCCTGGGCCGCAGGCGGCCTCGGCGGCATATCCTTCATCGTGATGCTGTGCGCGATGCTGAAGCCGGAAGTGCTGCATCTCGTGCTGCACTGAGAACACGCGCTGGAATCTTGGTGTCATACCGGACACGCCCAGCGTGATCCGGTATCCAGGGGCAGGCGGTAAAGCGTTTAATCGCAGCAGCGATGCAACGTCTTCAACGCATCAAGATAAGCGGCATTCGTCACGCGCTCTGGTTCCCGGATCGCCTGCGGCATCCGGGAAGACACAGAGGGCAGGCCTATCCACTAGAAGTGGATTGAACGCTTCTCGACGCCGAGCGCAGCTTCCTTCACCGATTCCGACAAGGTCGGATGGGCGTGACAGGTGCGCGCCAGATCTTCCGACGAACCGCCGAATTCCATCAGCACCGCCGCTTCGGCGATCAGCTCGCCAGCCGCGAAGCCGACGATGTGCACACCGAGCACCTTGTCGGTCTTGGCATCGGCCAACACTTTGACGAAGCCGTCGGTGGCGCGCATGGCGCGCGCGCGGCCGTTCGCCGACATCGGGAACTTGCCGACATTGTAGGCGATGCCAGCGGCCTTCAGCTCTTCTTCGGTCTTGCCGACGGCGGCGATCTCAGGCGTCGTATAGACCACGCCCGGAATGACGTCATAGTTCACATGGCCGTGCTGGCCGGCGATGATCTCAGCCGTCGCAATGCCTTCGTCCTCGGCCTTGTGCGCCAGCATCGGCCCGCGCACCACATCGCCGATCGCATAGATGCCGGCGACATTGGTCTTGAACTGATTGTCGATGACGACCCGGCCGCGCTCCAGCGCGACGCCCACCGCTTCGAGGCCGAGGCCATCGGTGTAGGGCCGGCGGCCGGTCGCCACCAGCACCACATCGGCATCGAGCTTCGTGGCTTCGCCACCTGCCACCGGCTCGAACGTCACCGACGCGCCGGACTTGCCCTTGGCGATCGCCGTCACCTTCGACGACAGTTTGAACGTCACGCCCTGGCGTTCCTGCAAACGCTGGAACTGCTTGGCGACTTCGCCATCCATGCCCGGCAAGATGCGATCGAGGAATTCGATCACCGTCACTTCCGCACCCAAACGCTTCCAGACGGACCCAAGCTCGAGGCCGATCACGCCGGCGCCGACGATCACCATCTTGCCTGGCACTTTGGCCAGCGACAGCGCGCCCGTGGAACTGACGATGGTCTTCTCGTCGAAGTCGACCGCAACGCCGGGAGGCGTCGCCACGTCGGAACCGGTGGCGATGACGATGTTCTTGGTTTCGAGCGCCTGCGTCTTGCCGTCCTCGCCGGTCACAGTGACCTTGCCGGCAGCGGCGATCGTGCCTGTGCCGAAGACGGTATCGATCTTGTTCTTCTTCATCAGGAAGGCGACGCCGTTGACGTTGCCCGCCACGGTGTCGTCCTTATGCTTCATGAAGGCGGCCATATCGAGCTTCGGCTTGCCGACGACAACACCGAGAGCCGGGAAGTCATGGGTCGCCTGCTCGAACATTTCCGAAGCGTGCAGGATCGCCTTCGACGGGATGCAGCCAATGTTCAGGCAAGTGCCGCCCAGGGTCTTGCGCTTTTCCACCACGGCGACCTTCAAGCCGAGCTGCGCCGCACGGATGGCGCAAACATAGCCGCCAGGGCCGGTGCCGATAACAACAAGATCGTAGGACATCACTCACCGCATTTTAAAAGAACAACGATCGATCGCCGACAAGATTAAAGGTCGAGCACGAGCCGGGCCGGATCCTCCAGCGCTTCCTTGACGCGCACCAGGAACGTCACCGCTTCCTTGCCGTCAACGACGCGGTGATCGTAGCTCAGCGCCAGATACATCATCGGGCGGATTTCGATCTTGCCGCCAACCACCATCGGACGTTCCTGGATCTTGTGCATGCCAAGAATGCCCGACTGCGGCGCATTGAGGATCGGCGTCGACATCAGCGAACCGTAGATGCCGCCGTTGGTGATGGTGAACGTACCGCCCTGCATTTCGTCGATCTTGAGCTGGCCGTCGCGAGCGCGCTTGCCGAAATCGGAGATCGCCTTTTCAACGCCGGAAATGCTCAGGTGATCGGCGTCGCGCACCACCGGCACGACCAGGCCCTTTTCGGTGCCGACCGCGATGCCGATGTGATAGTAATTCTTGTAGACGAGATCGGTGCCGTCGATTTCGGCGTTGACTGCCGGAACGTCGCGCAACGCCTGCACGCAGGCCTTCACGAAGAAGCCCATGAAGCCGAGCTTGGCGCCGTTCTTCTTCTCGAAGATATCCTTGTACTTGGCGCGCAGCGCCATGATTTCCGTCATATCGACTTCGTTGAACGTCGTCAGCATGGCGGCGGTGTTCTGCGCTTCCTTCAGGCGGCGCGCGATGGTCTGGCGCAGCTTGGTCATGCGCACGCGCTCTTCGCGCGAGGCATCGTCGGCGGGCGAGGGCGCGCGCACGGCGATCGGCGCGGGAGCCGCCGCAGGCTTCGGCGCGCTGGCGGCGTCAAGCACATCACCCTTCAACACCTGGCCGCGCTTGCCCGAACCCTGAACCGCATCGACATCGACGCCCTTGTCGGCGGCAACCTTCGCGGCAGCGGGTGACGGCGGCATCTTGCCATCGGCCTTGGCTTCGACTTTCGGCGCTTCCGCCTTGGCGGCGGCGGGTTTGGCGGCAGGAGCCGCAGCGGCGCCCTGTCCACCAGCCGTGATCTGGCCGAGCAACGCGCCCGGCGCCACGGTCTCGCCGTCCTTGGCGGTGATCTCAGCCAGCACGCCGGCGGCCGGCGCGTTCACCTCGAGGGTGACCTTGTCCGTCTCCAGCTCAAGCAACGGCTCGTCGGCCTTCACCACATCACCGGCTTTCTTGAACCACTTGCCGATGGTCGCTTCTGAAACGGATTCGCCAAGAGTAGGAACGCGGATTTCTGTTGTCATCGGTGTCTTCCCGCCCACGGGCGGCCTTTCAAGGTGATCAATCAGTGGAGACGGGCGCGGTGTTATTCCGCGAACGCCTCATCGAGGAAGGACTTGAGCTGCGCCAGATGCTTCGACATCAGACCCGTCGCCGTCGCCGCCGATGCCGGACGTCCGACATAGCGCGGGCGCTTGGAGACGCCACCGGCCTGCGACAGAACCCATTCCAGATAGGGTTCGACGAAGGCCCAGGCGCCCATGTTCTTGGGCTCTTCCTGGCACCAGACGACTTCCGCTTTCGGGAAGCGCGACAGCTCGTTCACCAGCGCCTTGAGCGGGAACGGATAGAGCTGTTCGGTACGTAGGAGATAGACGTCATCGACGCCGCGCTGCTCACGATCCTCATAGAGGTCGTAATAGACCTTGCCGGTGCACAACACGACGCGACGGATCTTCTCGTCCTTGACCAGCTTGATCTTGTCGCCCGCCTTCGAGCGCTCGGCATCGTCCCACAGGAGACGATGGAACGACGAACCGGTCGAAAGATCAGCCAAGGTCGACACCGCGCGCTTGTGGCGCAGCAGCGACTTCGGCGTCATCAGGATCAGCGGCTTGCGGATATCGCGCTTCAGCTGGCGACGCAGGATGTGGAAGTAGTTCGCCGGCGTCGAGCAATTCGCCACCTGCATATTGTCTTCCGCGCACATCTGCAGGAAGCGCTCGAGACGGGCCGAGGAGTGTTCCGGGCCCTGGCCTTCATAGCCATGCGGCAGCAGGCAGACGAGACCCGACAGACGCAGCCACTTGCGCTCGCCCGATGAGACGAACTGATCGAACACGACCTGCGCGCCGTTGGCGAAATCGCCGAACTGCGCTTCCCACATGGTCAAGCAATTCGGCTCGGCCAGGGAGTAGCCATATTCGAAGCCCAGCACCGCCTCTTCCGAGAGGATCGAATTGATCACCTCGTAGCGAGACTGGCCGTCGCGGATGCGGTTGAGCAGAACCAGGCGTTCTTCGTTCTCTTGATCGATGAGAACCGAATGACGCTGCGAGAACGTGCCGCGCTCGCTGTCCTGGCCGGAGAGGCGCACCGGATGGCCTTCGTCGAGCAGCGAGCCGAAGGCAAGCGCCTCGCCCATCGCCCAATCGATATCGGTGCCGGTGTCGATCATCTTACGGCGGTTCTCGATGAACCGCTGGATCGTCTTGTGGACGTTGAACCCTTCCGGGATCGTCGTGATGGCATTGCCGATGGCTTGCAGCTTCGACAACTCGACGCCGGTTTCGCCGCGGCGCGGATCGTCGGTGATGCCTTCGCCAGCCTTCAGGCCGGCCCAGCGACCATCCAGCCAGTCCGCCTTGTTCGGCTTGTAGGATTGGCCCGCATCGAACTCGATATCGAGCTTGCCACGCCAGTCAGCCACCGCGGTGTCGACTTCCTCGCGGCTGATCACACCCTCGCCGATCAGGCGATCTGCATAGAGTTCCTGGATCGGCTGATGATTGCGGATGTTGCGATACATCAGTGGCTGGGTGAAGCCCGGCTCGTCGCCTTCGTTGTGGCCGAAGCGACGGTAGCAGAACATGTCGAGGACGACCGGCTTGTGGAACTTCTGCCGGAACTCGATCGCCACCTTGGCGGCGAACACCACCGCTTCCGGATCGTCGCCGTTGATGTGGAAGATCGGAGCTTCGATCATCTTCGCCACATCGGAAGGATAGGGCGAGGAGCGCGAATAGCGCGGATAGGTGGTGAAGCCGATCTGGTTGTTGACGATGAAATGGATCGAACCGCCGGTGCGATGACCCTTCACGCCCGACAGACCGAAACATTCCGCGACGACGCCTTGGCCGGCGAAAGCCGCGTCGCCATGGATGAGCAGCGGCAGCACCGTGCTGCGCTCGGTCAAGTCGCCGAGCTGATCCTGCTTGGCGCGCACCTTGCCGAGCACGACCGGATCGACGATCTCGAGATGCGACGGGTTGGCGGTGAGCGACAGATGCACCTTGTTGTTGTCGAACTCACGGTCCGACGAAGCACCCAGGTGATATTTGACGTCGCCCGAGCCTTCCACTTCGTCAGGCGTGAACGAACCGCCCTTGAACTCGTGGAAAATGGCGCGGGTCGGCTTGTGCATCACATTGGCGAGCACGTTGAGGCGGCCACGATGCGGCATGCCGAGCACGATGTCGCGCAGGCCAAGCGCACCACCGCGCTTGATGATCTGTTCGAGCGCGGGAACCATCGCTTCGCCGCCATCGAGGCCGAAACGCTTGGTGCCACGGAAGCGCAGATCGCAGAACTTCTCGAAGCCTTCGGCCTCGATCAGCTTCTGCAGGATGGCGCGCTTGCCTTCGCTGGTGAAGGTGATTTCTTTATCCGGCCCTTCGATGCGCTCTTGAATCCAGGCCTTCTCGGCCGGATCGGAGATATGCATGAACTCGAAGCCGATCGTGCCGCAATAGGTGCGCTTCAGGATCGCCAGCATCTCGCGGATGGTGGCGAACTCCAGACCCAGCACATTGTCGAGGAAGATCGGCCGGTCCCAGTCGGTCTCGGCGAAGCCGTAGTTCGACGGATGCAGCTCTTCGAGATCCTTCACCGCGGCGAGGCCAAGCGGATCGAGATTGGCGTGCAGATGGCCGCGCATGCGATAGGCGCGGATCATCATCAGGGCCCGGACGCTGTCGCGCGTCGCCCGATGCACATCGGCATCGCTGGCCGGCGCGCCCTGCTTGGCAGCCTTGGCGACGATCTTTTCGCCGATGGCCTTTTCGACCTGTGCCCAATTGCCGTCGAGCGCCGAGACCAATTCGCCATTGGCGGGGATCGGCCAGTTCGGCTGCTTCCACGAGGCACCGCGGGCGTTCTCGGCGATATCTTCGGCATCATCGCCTAGGCTGGCGAAGAAGTCCCGCCACTCGCCGTCGACGCTCGACGGATCCTTGCGATATTTGTCGTAGAGGCTCTCGATATAGCTCGCGTTGGCGCCATCAAGAAACGATGTCCTGCTCAGCGCAGCGTTTGAATCCTGACGTGACATGGTCGTTTTCCTCGCAGCGTTTTACGCCGTTTATGGCAACCGAAAGGGCCGGGCTTACGCCCGGCCTGAAACTCAACCCTTCAGCAGCTCGGCCAGCGTGTGGCCAAGCCTGGCGGGCGACGGCGAGACTTTGACACCCGCTGATTCCATCGCAGCGATCTTGTCTTCCGCCCCACCTTTACCGCCCGAAATAATGGCGCCAGCATGACCCATGCGCCGTCCCGGAGGAGCCGTGCGCCCAGCAATGAAGCCAACCATCGGCTTCTTGCGACCACGCTTGGCTTCGTCCTTAAGGAACTGCGCCGCGTCTTCTTCCGCCGAACCGCCGATTTCGCCGATCATGACGATGGACTTCGTGGCCTCGTCGGCCAGGAACATTTCCAACATGTCGATGAACTCGGTGCCCTTGATCGGGTCACCGCCGATGCCCACCGCCGTCGTCTGGCCGAGGCCTTCCTGGGTGGTCTGGAACACTGCTTCATAGGTCAGCGTGCCCGAGCGCGAGACAATGCCGACCGAACCCGGCTTGAAGATATTGGCCGGCATGATGCCGATCTTCGATTCACCGGCGGTGACGATGCCCGGGCAGTTCGGACCGATCAGCCGCGACTTGGAACCCGCCAGCGAGCGCTTAACGCGCATCATGTCGAGCACCGGCACGCCTTCGGTGATGCAAACGATCAGCGGGATTTCCGCATCAATCGCTTCACAGATAGCGTCGGCCGCGCCTGGCGGCGGCACATAGACCACGGTCGCGTCGGCGCCGGTTTCCTGGCGCGCTTCGGCCACGGTGTTGAACACCGGCAGGTTGAGATGGCGTGAGCCACCTTTGCCCGGCGAAACACCGCCGACAACCTTCGTGCCATAGGCCAACGCCTGTTCCGAATGGAACGTGCCGTTCTTGCCAGTGAAGCCCTGGGTGATGACTCGGGTATTCTTATTGATCAGAATGGACATCGGGGCTCCTTACGCGGCGGCCTTGACGGCGTTCACGATTTTCTGCGCCGCATCGTCGAGATCGTCGGCAGGGATGACGTTCAGGCCGCTCTCACGAATGATGCGCTTGCCCTCCTCCACATTCGTGCCTTCGAGGCGAACCACCAGCGGCACTTGCAGGCCGACGGTCTTCACCGCTGCCAGCACACCACGGGCGATCACGTCGCACTTCATGATGCCGCCGAAGATGTTGACCAGGATGCCCTTCACGTTCGGGTCGGCGGTGATGATCTGGAACGCCGCCGTCACCTTCTCTTCGCTGGCGCCACCGCCGACGTCGAGGAAGTTGGCCGGCTCCATGCCGTAGAGCTTGATGATGTCGAGCGTCGCCATGGCGAGGCCGGCGCCGTTGACCATGCAGCCGATGTTACCGTCGAGCGCGATGTAAGCGAGATCGTGCTTAGAGGCTTCGATCTCCTTGGCATCTTCTTCGGTCTCGTCGCGCAGGGCGACGATCTCGGGATGTTTGTAGAGTGCGTTGCTGTCGAAGGAGATCTTCGCGTCGAGCGCCTTGAGCTGACCCTGCTTGGTGATGATCAGCGGGTTGATCTCAAGCATCTCCATGTCCTTGGCGACGAACGCCGTATAGAGCTGCGTGACAATCTTGCCCGCCTGCTTGGCGAGATCGCCTTCAAGGCCGAGCGCTTCAGCGACGGTGCGGCCATGATGCGCCATGATGCCGGTGACCGGATCGACAGAGAAGGAAACGATCTTCTCCGGGGTGTCATGCGCGACGGTCTCGATGTCCATGCCCCCTTCGGTCGACACGACGAAGGAGATACGGCTGGTCGTGCGATCGACGAGCGCTGAGAGGTAGAATTCCTTCTCGATGTCGGAACCGTCTTCGATATAGAGCCGGTTGACCTGCTTGCCGGCCGGGCCGGTCTGCACGGTGACGAGCGTGTTGCCGAGCATCTGCTGGGCGAAGGTCTTCACCTCGTCGATCGACTTGGCGAGACGCACGCCGCCCTTGTCGCCGGCAGCGGCTTCCTTGAACTTGCCCTTGCCGCGGCCACCCGCGTGGATCTGCGATTTGACGACCCAAAGCGGGCCGCCGAGTTCCTTGGCCGCCGCTTCCGCGTCGCTGGCCTTCAGAATGGCGACACCTTTTGAAACCGGCACGCCGAATTCCTTCAGCACTGCCTTGGCCTGATACTCGTGAATGTTCATGCAAACCCCCGGATGCCGCTTGGGCGATCGGCTTCAGTGCAAACCGTCACGAACCATGGCAGCGGTTCGTGACGGATCGATTGTGATCAGGCGAGAGCCGGATTGATGGTCTTGCAGGCGTCAACCAGCGACTGCACCGACTTCACCGACGTCGCGAACATTTCCTTTTCGGCCGCATCGAGCGAGATCTCGACGATCTTCTCAACGCCATTCTTGCCGATCACTACCGGCACGCCGACATACATGTCCTTCACGCCATACTGGCCGTTGAGGTAAGCGGCGCAGGGCAGCACGCGGCGCTTGTCGCGCAGATAACTTTCGGCCATCGAGATCGCCGAGGAGGCCGGCGCATAGAAAGCCGAGCCGGTCTTGAGCAAGTTGACGATCTCGCCGCCGCCGCCGCGGGTGCGCTTGACGATAGCGTCGAGCTTCTCCTGCGTGGTCCAACCCATCTTGATGAGATCGGGAAGCGGAATGCCAGCAACCGTCGAGTAACGCACCGACGGCACCATGTCGTCGCCGTGGCCGCCGAGCACGAAGGCCGTCACGTCTTCGACGGAAACGTTGAATTCTTCAGCGAGGAAATAACGGAAGCGTGCCGAGTCGAGCACGCCAGCCATGCCCACCACCTTATTGGTCGGCAGGCCGCAGGCCTTCTGCAACGCCCACACCATCGCATCGAGCGGGTTGGTAATGCAGATGACGAAAGCGTTCGGCGCATATTGCTTGATGCCCGCGCCAACCGAGTCCATCACCTTCAGGTTGATGCCGAGCAGATCGTCGCGGCTCATGCCGGGCTTACGCGGCACGCCAGCGGTCACGATGATGACATCCGCGTCCTTGATCGCCGAGTAATCGTTCGCGCCGGTCATCTTGGCATCGAAGCCTTCCACCGGGGCGGCTTCGGCGAGATCGAGCGCCTTGCCCTGCGGGGTGCCTTCCATGATGTCGAAGAGGACGACATCGCCCAATTCTTTGATACCGGCCAGCAGAGCGAGCGTGCCACCAATTTGTCCCGCACCGATCAATGCAATCTTATTTCGCGCCATAGGTTGACGTCCTTCGCAGTTGAATCTGGGGCCTCTATTCAGGCCGGCGCGCGTCTTTGACTCTTTCTGACGATCCAGGCAAGCCAAACCAGCATCTTGAATCGCATTGATGCGCTGCAATGGCAGCGATCGCCAAGCGCCAGCTTTGCTATATTCATGCGTTAATTCAAATTCTTAGGATGATTTTCCGGTGCCCGCCAGCACACGGAAAATTTATGTAACAATTTTCAAATTTTGTAAATTATTACGCCGCTTCTCATAGAACTTGCCGCAGCCCGCCGACAAGCGCCCGGGTCACCAGAGCGGTCACCCGATCAAGGCGAAGCTGAAGCTGGTCGCGCGGCACTTCCCGGTCGTGCCAGACCGCCGCCGGATGGATGAAACGGTGCAACACGTCGAAAACCAGCGCCATGGCGCGGCGTTGATCGGAAACCAGAAAAACACCGGCCGCAATGCCGTCCTCGATCACCTGCTGCACTTCCTGCTGCAGCCGGGCGCGATGCCGCCGCGCCCCCGCCCGGCCCTTTTCGAGCGATTCGACGAAGATGGCGAACAGCTCCGGCTCCGCCTCCAGCTTGTCGCGATAGGCCCGGTGCAGCAGGCTGACAAGCCGCTCCAGCTTGTCGTCGGCCGGATCGGGCCCGTCGGCCACCTCGCGCAATCGGCCCTCGACCGGCTTCAACCAACGGTCGCCCAGCGCCTCGAACAGCGCCCATTTGGAGGGGAAATAGCGATAGACATTGGCATGCGACATGCCGGCCTCGGCGGCAATCGACACGATCGTCGTCTTGGCGATGCCGAAGCGACGAATATGCGCGGCGGCGATCTTCAGAAGCCGGGCATCGACCGGTTCAGGCTGAGCTCGGCGCGCCATGCGACCCTCCGGTTAAGTGTCAATCAGCCCAGTCGTATCGCCAGACGCTTCCGACGTGACATGACCATGCGGCAAAGCCAGATATTCTTCCGATCGCATCTCGATCAAACGTGAGCCGGTGCGCTCGAACTCAAACGCTTCGCGACCTTCGGTTGCCGTATAGATTTGGGTCGGCTCCGCTTCGGCCGAGGCGATCAGTTTGACGTGACGATCATAGAGCGTGTCGATCAGATTGATAAAGCGCTTGGCTTCATTGCGCTGGCTCGGTCGGATCACCGGAATGTTCTCGATGATCACCGTATGGAAGTGCTCGGCGATGGCGAGGTAATCCGCTGCCGCCAGCGGTTTCTCGCATAGGTCGCGAAAGGTGAAGCGCGCCACGTTAGCCGCTTGTTCCGGCACAGGCACATCGCGGCCCAGCACGCGCAAGGTTGTCGCCGTGCCGTGCTCAACGCCGGTGAGCGATTTGAACATGCGGTCGATCGCGGTGCGCGCCGCCGCATCCGGCGGCACGTAATAGACCGACGATCCGCTGAGCTTCTCAAGCCGGAAGTCGGTACGCGAATCGAGCGTCACCACATCCATCTTCTGGCTCAGCAACGCGATGAACGGCAGGAACAACGCCCGATTAAGCCCGCCCTCATAAAGGCGTGAGGGCTCGACATTCGATGTCGCCACAACAATGACGCCGCGCGCGAACAGCGCTTCGAACAACCGGCCCAGCAACATCGCATCGGCGATGTCGGTGACGCTGAACTCGTCGAAGCAGAGCAGGGTCGCTTCGTCCGCCAGCGCCTCGGCGATCGGCGGGATCGGTTCGTCACCCTTAGCGGTGCCGGCCTTTTTGGCCTGGCGCCAGGCGTGCACGCGGGCATGCACGTCGGCCATGAAGGCGTGGAAGTGGACGCGCTTCTTGGCCACGACCGGCGCCGCCTCGAAGAATAGGTCCATCAGCATGGTTTTGCCGCGACCGACCGAGCCCCAGATATACAGGCCGCGTATCTCGACCTTGGCCTGGCGGCGGCCAAACAGCCAGCCAAGCGGGCTGGATTTGCGCGCCAGCTGGCGCTCGCGCAGCGCTTCGGCCAGTTGGTCGAGCCGGCGCACCAGCTTGCGTTGCGCTGGGTCGTCCTCGAAATGTCCGTCGCGGACATGCTGGGTATACAAATCCGAAACGGTCTGGGTCACGTGACAACGGGCTGTGAAATGAAACCAACCCACTTACCGGCGCAGGCGTGGGCAGCGCAAGCGCGACAAACAGCCCGGCTTGAATTTCCGCTCCTGGCCATCATTTTATCGATATTGCAGCGCAGCATATCCTTGGGATATCAAGGATACTGCCAGGCACCGACTTCGTCACTGATTCGAAAGGGAGTTACCTTCGTCCGATTGTCCGGGAGCGGAGACAGTCGGTAGGAATTACAAGGTTTTGACGCAATGCAACATGTATTACCCCCCTCACGCCCCCCTGCGCAGAGCCGCTATGCGCCGCAGGACGGCGAACAGTTCCGCCGCATCTGGCGCGCCGACGAGGCCGCCTTCCGCGACCACCTCCTCCGTCTCGACCCGCAAAGCCGCCATGACCGCTTCGGTTTCGGCGTCTCCGACGATTTCATCGCCCGCTATGCCGAGCGCTGTTTCGGCATGGATGACGTGATTCACGGCTTCTTCGTCGACGGCGTCCTGCGCGGCGCCGGTGAATTACGCGGACTTGGCCATGGCTTGCCGCTCGCCTTTGGTGGCGCGGCCGAAGCCGCTTTCAGCGTTGAACGTGACTGGCGCGGCCGCGGCATCGGCACCGAGCTGATGGAGCGCATCGTGCGCGCGGCGCGCAATCGGCGCGCCGGCGAGCTCTACATGAGCTGCCTGCCGCACAACACGCCCATGCAGCGCATCGCCCGCAAGTTCGCCGCCGTCCTGCAGCACGACATCGACCAGGTCGACGCCGCCTTCAAGCCGGTGGCGGCCTCGCCAGCCTCGGTCTGGCAGGAAATGGTGGAAGACAGCGCCAGCTTCGCCATCGCCATGGTCGATCTGCAGAAGCGCACTTGGCTGAAGGACAAGCCGGCCGACTGACGCGTTCAACATTCCAAAACGAAGAGAGCCCGGTTCTGCGATCAGAACCGGGCTCTTTTGTTTTATCAGCCTGCGCGGAGGCTCAGATTTGCCGCGCCACCATCATGTTCTTGATCTCGGCAATCGCCTTCGCCGGGTTCAGGCCCTTCGGGCAGGTCTTGGCGCAGTTCATGATCGTGTGGCAACGATAGAGACGGAACGGATCCTCGAGATTGTCAAGGCGCTCGCCGGTCGCTTCGTCGCGCGAATCGATCAGCCAGCGATAGGCCTGCAGCAGAACGGCGGGGCCGAGATAACGATCGCCATTCCACCAATAGCTCGGGCACGAGGTCGAGCAGCAGGCGCACAGAATGCACTCGTAAAGACCGTCTAGCTTGACGCGATCCTCATGCGACTGCCGCCATTCCTTCTCCGGCTGCGGCGTCACCGTCTTCAGCCACGGCTCGATCGAGGCGTGCTGGGCGTAGAAGCGCGTCAGATCGGGAACGAGATCCTTCACCACCGGCATGTGCGGCAGCGGATAGATCGCCACCGCGCCCTTGATCGTGCTCATGTCCTTGGTGCAGGCGAGCGTATTGGCGCCGTCGATGTTCATGGCGCAGGACCCGCAGATGCCTTCGCGACAAGAGCGGCGGAAGGTCAGCGTCGGATCAACCTTGTTCTTGATCCAGATGATGGCGTCGAGCACCATCGGCCCGCAATCGTCCATATCGACATGATAGGTGTCGATGCGCGGGTTCTGCCCGTCGTCCGGGTTCCAACGATAGACACGGAACTCGCGCACGTTCTTGGCGCCAGCCGGCTTCGGCCAGGTCTTGCCCTTTGTCGGCCGCGAGTTCTTCGGAAGTGCGAATTCGACCATTGCGGAATTCTCCGGCTCAGTAAACGCGAGCCTTGGGCTCGATATAGCTGATGTCGTTCGACATCGTGTAAGTGTGCACGGGACGTGAATCGATCGCCACCTGCTGCTTTTCGTCATCGGCCCACGCCAAGGTGTGCTTCATCCACTCCTTGTCGTCGCGGTTCGGATAATCCTCGCGCGCATGAGCGCCGCGGCTTTCCTTGCGCTGCACCGCCGAATCCATCGTCACCACCGCCTGGATGATGAGATTGTCGAATTCCAGGGTCTCAATGAGATCGGAATTCCACACCAGCGAGCGATCGGTGACGCCGATGTCCTGGATGCCCGACCACACATCGTGAATGAGCTTCGAGCCTTCCTCGAGCACTTCACCAGTGCGGAACACCGCGCAGTTCGATTGCATCGTCGTCTGCATCTTGTTGCGCAGCTCCGCCGTCGGCGTACCGCCCTTAGCCCAGCGGAACTTGTCGAGCCGCGACAGCGCCAGATCGGCCGAGCCCTTCGGCAGTTCGGCTTGCTTCTCACCGGGCTTGATCAGCTCGGCGGCGCGCAGACCAGCGGCGCGGCCGAACACGACCAGATCGATCAGCGAGTTGGAGCCGAGGCGATTGGCGCCATGCACCGACACGCAGGCCGCTTCGCCCAGCGCCATCAGGCCGGGGATGACGAAGTCCGGATCGCCGTTCTTCTTGGTCAGCACTTCGCCATGATAGTTCGTCGGAATGCCGCCCATGTTGTAGTGGACGGTCGGAATGACCGGGATCGGCTCCTTGGTCACATCGACGCCGGCGAAGATGCGGGCGCTTTCCGAAATGCCGGGCAGACGCTCGTGCAGAACCTTCGGATCGAGGTGGTCGAGATGCAGGAAGATGTGATCCTTCTTCTTGCCGACGCCACGTCCCTCACGGATTTCGATGGTCATAGCGCGCGAAACCACGTCGCGCGAAGCCAGATCCTTGGCCGACGGGGCATAGCGCTCCATGAAGCGCTCGCCTTCCGAATTGGTCACATAGCCGCCTTCGCCACGCGCGCCTTCGGTGATCAGACAGCCTGAACCGTAGATGCCCGTAGGGTGGAATTGGACAAATTCCATATCTTCGAGAGGCAAACCCGCGCGAAGCGCCATGGCGTTGCCATCTCCGGTGCAGGTGTGCGCCGACGTCGCCGAGAAATAAGCGCGGCCATAACCGCCGGTGGCGAGGATGACCAGATTGGCGCGGAAGCGATGGATCGTGCCGTCATCCATCTTGATGCAGACGACGCCACGGCAACGGCCTTCCTGATCCATGATCAGGTCGATGGCGAAATATTCGATGAAGAATTCGGTGTTGTTGCGCAGCGCCTGGCCATAGAGCGTGTGCAGGATGGCGTGGCCGGTGCGGTCAGCGGCGGCGCAGGTGCGCTGCGCGATGCCCTTGCCGAAGTCGGTGGTCATGCCGCCGAACGGACGCTGGTAGATCTTGCCTTCCTCGGTACGCGAGAACGGCACGCCCCAATGTTCCAGCTCGTAGACGGCGGCCGGCGCGTTGCGCACCAGATATTCGATGCTGTCCTGGTCGCCGAGCCAGTCGGAGCCCTTGACCGTGTCGTACATATGCCAGCGCCAGTCGTCCGGGCCCATATTGCCGAGCGAAGCGGAAATGCCGCCCTGCGCCGCTACCGTGTGCGAGCGGGTCGGGAACACTTTCGAGATACAGGCCGTGCGCAGGCCCGCCTGGGAACAGCCGACCGTAGCGCGCAGACCGGCGCCGCCAGCACCGATGATCACCACGTCGAAGGTGTGATCGGTAATCGGATAGGCGCTACCGTTGGCGGCGGAAGAAGTGGCCATGGGTTTACCCTTTTTCGTGTCTAGTGGCGCCAGTCGCGCAGACGAAAGTGCTTAAACGAAACTCAGCCGCAGCACCGCATAGGCGCAGGCAAAGCCAACGGCGATGGCGAAACAGGTGTTGGCGGTCAGCGACCAGAACTTGGTGTGCTCGCCATACACATAATCCTCGATGATGACCTGCATGCCCAGCATCATGTGGTAGATGCCGGCGAGCAGGAACAACAGCAGTGTGATCGAGACGAGCGGGTTGCCGAGCGAGGCGCGCACCGTGGCGTAGTCCTTGCCAACCAGCGACAGCACGATCCACACAAAGGCGATCGACAGCGGCACCATCGCGATCGCCGTCAGCCGCGTGTGCAGCATGTGGCGCGTGCCCGACTTGGCAGAGCCCAGATAACGGACCTTGCCCATCGGCGTGCGAATGGAATTGGGCGTGTTTGTCATGGCGGCGTTCCCGATCTCAGCGAACAGCGTAGGCGATGATCCAGACGATGAGGGTCAGCGCGAGACCGCCCCAGACCGTCATATGCGCGAGATATTCGCGCTCCGGATGCTCCATGCCTTTGCCCATGTCCCAGATGAAGTGGCGGATGCCACCCATCATGTGAGTGAACAGCGCCCAGGTGAAACCGAGCAGGATCAAGCGGCCGATGATCGACGACAGGATCCACGACACGGTTTCGAAGGAGGTCGCGTCAGTCGCCGCGGCGATCAGCCACCAGGCGAGCAGCAGGGTCCCGAGATATAGGCCCATGCCGGTGATGCGGTGGATACCCGACATCATCATCGTCAGTGTCAGGCGGTAAACCTGCAAATGCGGTGACAGTGGACGGCGCGATTCTGCGGCCAGCGGGTTCGGATTCGGTTCGGCCATGGTGGGCCCCTTCGCTCTGAATTCGTCGGGGCTTCACTAATCGAAGAGTGTGCACCGCGCAATCCGAACCTTAAGCCCGACATTTCACGGCGCAAAATCAGCTATGTTGCCGGTTTTAGAGCCGTTGCGGCCCGGATCAGGCGCAGCGCGTCCTCCGAAGCCCATTCGGCGGGACCAGACATGACCCCCAATTCGCAGCCACGCGAATCGATCAGCAGGGTCGTCGGCAGTCCGACCACCTTGCCCGCCTGACGCAGGGTCTGGAACACACCGGCCTTCGGATCGGCGTAGAAAGCCAAGGACTTAACCCCCGCTTCGTCGAGGAACGCCTGCCGCTTTTCAAGCCGCGCGGTGTCGATATTCACCGCCACCACTTCGAAATTGGCGCCGCCGAGCTTCGCCTGCAACTGGTCGAGCGCCGGCATTTCCGCCCGGCACGGCAGGCACCAGGTCGCCCATAAATTGAGAAGAACGGTCTTGCCCTTGAAGTCGGCCAGGGTCTTGCGCTGCCCGTCGGCACCGTCGAAACTGATCTCGGTGGCGGGTTTCACCAGCTTGTTGACGGTCAGCCCGGCGACATCGCCGGTGGCAGCGGCGCGCAGGGGCGCCAGGCCAGCCTCGGTCACCGCGCAATTTCCGGTCGCCGTTTCCTTGCCGCCGACGGCGATGATCCCGTATACGACAGCCGCGATCGCGACGGCGGCCACCCCCGCCAGCACGAGCGTGCCACGGGGTACGCCGGGTTTGCCCGCCGCACCGCCTGAAATTTTCTTTTCCGCTTCGTCAGCCATCGAGTTTCGTTCCAAAGGGCGCAAAATGAGCAACAAGATGTGGGGCGGCCGGTTCGAAACCGGCCCCGACGCCATCATGGAAGAAATCAACGCTTCGATCGGTTTCGACTACCGGTTCGCCGCGCAGGATATCGCGGGCTCGAAGGCGCATGTTTCCATGTTGGCCAAGACCGGCATCCTCACGGAGGCCGACGCCCAGGCGATTTCGGCCGGTCTAGACCAGGTGAAAGCCGAAATCGAGGCAGGCACGTTCACGTTCTCGCGCGAACTCGAGGACATTCATATGAACATCGAGTCGCGGCTGGCCAAATTAATCGGCCCGACCGCCGGCCGGCTGCACACGGCGCGCTCGCGCAACGACCAAGTGGCGCTCGACTTCCGCCTCTGGGTGCGCGACGCCATCAACCAGATCGACGGCCAAATCAAGGACTTGCAGAGAGCCCTCGTTGCCCGCGCCGGACAGTATGCAGACGCCGTCATGCCCGGCTTCACCCATTTGCAATCGGCCCAGCCGGTCACCTTCGGTCACCATCTCTTGGCCTATGTGGAGATGCTGGCGCGCGACCGCGGCCGATTGTCCGATGCCCGCGACCGGCTCAACGAATGCCCACTCGGCGCCGCCGCTTTGGCCGGCACCTCGTTTCCGATCGACCGTCAGGCGACAGCGGCAGCGCTCGGCTTCGACCGCCCCACCGCCAATTCGCTCGACAGCGTCTCCGACCGCGATTTCGTGCTCGAAACCCTGTCGGTGGCCTCGATCTGCGCCGTGCATCTGTCGCGCCTAGCCGAGGAATTCGTTCTGTGGACCACGCCGCAGTTCGGCTTCGTCCGCCTGTCCGACAAATTCACCACCGGCTCCTCGATCATGCCGCAGAAGCGCAATCCCGATGCGGCGGAACTGGTGCGCGGCAAGACCGGCCGGGTCATCGGCGGTCTCAATGCCCTTCTGATCGTTATGAAAGGCCTGCCCTTGGCCTATTCCAAGGACATGCAGGAGGACAAGGAAGGCACGTTCGACGCCCTCCAAACCCTGTCGCTGTGTGTGGCGGCCATGGCCGGCATGGTGCGCGATATGACGCCAGATACCGAACGGATGAAGGCAGCCGCAGGCGCCGGCTATGCGACCGCCACCGATCTCGCCGACTGGCTGGTCCGCACCCTGAAAATGCCGTTCCGCGACGCCCATCACGTCACCGGCTCGCTGGTGAAACTGGCTTCGGACCGGAGCGTCGGCCTGGAAGCGCTGTCGCTCGCCGAGATGCAGAGCGTCGAGCCGCGCATCACGGCCGAGATCTTCGATGTGCTCGGCGTCGAGAAGTCGGTCGAGAGCCGCACCTCCTATGGTGGCACTGCCCCCGCCAATGTCCGGCAGCAGGCGGAAGCCTGGCGCAAGCGCCTCGGCCCCGCCTGATGCGGCAAAACGCCGCAGACCCGACCAACCTGCCAAGCCGGCCCACCTTAGCGGTGGGAGCGCCTTTCGCGCCGGCCTGTGTTACTCAAGTCGCGTGATCCGGAGATGTCAGTGACGCCGCAGACCAAATCGCGCCTGTTTGTTATCGCCCCTTTGTTGGCCGCCTTGGCGCTTGGCCTGTCGGCCTGCGGCCGCCGTGGCCCGCTCGACATTCCCGACGGCGGCGCCACAAAGCCAGCCGAGCAGAACACCAACATCTATTCGCCGACACGGCAGTCCGACAAACCGAAAGCCGTCGTGCCGTCGAAAGAACCGTTCCTCCTCGATCCCATTCTCTGACAAACGCCACGATGACCCATTTTGATTATCGGCTCGGCACGTTGCATGCCGAAGGCGTTGATGTCCGTCACATCGCCGCCGAACTGCCAACGCCCTTCTATTGCTATTCCGCATCGGCGATCGAGGCGCGCTATCGCGCGTTCACGCAAGCCTTCGCCGGCACCGATGCGCTCGTCTGCTTCGCGATGAAGGCCAATTCGAACCAAGCCGTGCTGAAACTGCTGGCGCGCCTGGGCGCCGGCATGGACGTGGTGTCGGAGGGCGAGCTGCGCCGCGCCATCGCCGCTGGCGTGGCCGGCAACAAGATCACCTTCTCCGGCGTCGGCAAGACCGAAGCGGAAATCAACTTAGCCCTGCAAACCGGCATCTTCTGCTTCAACGTCGAATCCGAGCCCGAGCTCGAATTGATCTCACGCATCGCGACAGCGCGCGGCACGAGCGCGCACGTCTCGCTGCGCGTCAATCCGAATGTCGACGCCAAGACCCACGAGAAGATCTCGACCGGCAAGTCGGAGAACAAGTTCGGCATTCCGCTGGTCCAGGCCCGCGATGTCTATGCGCGCGCCGCCAAACTGCCCGGCATCAAGGTGACGGGCATCGACATGCATATCGGCTCGCAGATCACCGATCTGACACCGTTCGACGAAGCCTTCGCTCTATTGTCGGATTTCGTGCGCACTCTGCGCGGTGATGGCCATGTCATCGAACACATCGATCTGGGCGGCGGCCTCGGCATCGCCTATCGCGGCTCCGATCCGGAAGACGAGATCCAGCCCGAGAAATATGCGGCGATCGTGCGCAAGCACACCCATAATCTCGGCTGCAAACTGCTGTTCGAGCCAGGCCGCTTTCTTGTCGGCAATGCCGGCATCCTGGTCACCAGCGTGCTCTATTTGAAGCACGGCGACGGCAAGAATTTCGTCATCGTCGATGGCGCGATGAACGATCTGATCCGACCGACGCTCTATCACGCCTACCACCGCGTCCGGCCGGTCACGGAGCCGGCCGGCGACGAACCGACGATCTATGCCGACATCGTCGGCCCGGTCTGCGAGACGGGAGATTATCTCGCCCTGCACCGGCGGCTGCCGGAGCTCAAGCCGGGCGATCTCATCGCCGTGCTGTCGGCTGGCGCCTATGGCGCGGTGCAGGCCGGCACCTACAATTCCCGCCTGCTGGTGCCCGAAGTGCTGGTCAGCGGCGATAAATGGGCCGTGGTGCGGCCGCGCCAGACCTTCGACGACCTGATTGGCCTCGACCGCACCCCCAACTGGCTCGCCTGACCCGCCGAAATCCCGGAACAAAATTCCCGGAGAGTGCAAAGACGCCTTGCTCGCGACGTCGCGTGAACACATTCACGTCAAGACGTGGCGGGCAATATGCATCCTCGGGGAACGCGTGTTAGCCTACCTCTGTTGGTTTTGTGTGCGGCGCGGAATGCCGCCCGGAGAGAGCTATTGCAGGACCGGACGACCAGGAGTTCATCTTTGACCCAGCGGCTTGATCGCCTGGCGCGTGTCGCCGGGTGGGCGCTGTCGTGGGAACGGTTGTGGCCGCCGCTTTTGGCGCTTGGGGTGATCGTTGCCCTGTTTCTCACCGTCTCCTGGCTCGGCCTGTGGCTGCAGCTGCCGCGCTGGGGGCGGATCGCCGGTCTTGTCGTGTTCGCCGCCTTCCTGATCTGGCCGGCCTGGCTGTTCCTGCGCGTGCGCCTGCCCTCGCGCGCTGAGGCGCTGGATCGCATCGACCGCGATTCCGGCCTGCCGCACCGGCCCGCCGCGACCCTCGACGACCAGCTCGCCAATGCCTCGGCCGATCCCGCCACCAGCGCGCTGTGGCGCATCCACTTGCAGCGGGCAGCGCAGGTGGCCTCGCAGTTCAAGATCGGCACACCCTCGCCCGGCGTATCGAAGCTCGATCGTTATGCGGTGCGCGGCGGCGTGCTGCTGGCTTTATGCGCGTCCGCCTTCATCGCCGGACCGGAAAAATATCCGCGCGTTCTCGCTGCTTTCGATTTCAGCGCCGCCGGTTCGATCTCTCAAGGCTATCGCCTTGATGCCTGGATCGACCCACCCGCTTATACGGGCCGCGCGCCGCTGGTGCTGCGCCTGCAAGACGAAAACGGCGCCCGCCCCGGCAGCTTGGCGCAAAAGATCCAGGCGCCCGCCGGCTCGACCATCATCATGCGGGCGTCCGACGGCGCCGGCGTCAGCGCCGAAATCAAGGGCGGCATCGTCAACCAGGCTGATGAAGCCAAAAATGACGCCAAAGCCGACGACAAGACCAAACCCGCGACACGGCCGGTGGCGGAGACCAAACGGTCGGATCAGGAGAAGCGCTGGTCGTTACGCACCGACGGCACCCTGACCCTGCGCCGCCTCGGCAGCACCATCGCCACCTTCGACATCGCCGCCATCGCCGACCGGCCGCCGGTGATCACCTTGAAGGGCGAGCCGAAGAACAATGTGCGGGGATCGTTGACCCTGGCCTACAAGATCGAGGACGACTACGGCGTCATCGGCGCCGAAGCCGAATTCGCCAAACCGTCCCTGCGTGGCAAGCCGGTGACAGGACGCATGCTCGTCGATGCGCCGAAAATGCCGCTGGCTTTGGCGCAAGGACCGGGCGGCCTCGGCGACGGCGAGACCACGGGCGATCTCTCCGAACATCCCTGGGCTGGCGCGCAAGTGACCATGACGCTGGTGGCGCGTGATGAAGCCGGCAATTCCGGCCGCAGCGACCCAACGGAAATCACCCTGCCGCAACGCACCTTCGTCAAGCCGCTGGCGCGGGCGCTGGTCGAACAGCGCCGCAATCTCGTCTTCGATCCTGACAACCGCAGTCGCGTCATGACCGCGATGGAAGCCTTGATGATCGAGCCGGAGCGATTCCAGACGGGCACCGCCGCCTATCTTGGCCTTTACGCGATCGCCAAGCGGCTGCAATCAGCCCGTTCCGACGATGATCTGCGCGAGACCGCCGATGTGATGTGGGAGATGGCGCTGCGCCTCGAAGAGGGCGATCTCAGCGGCGCCGAACGCGATCTGCGCGCCGCGCAGCAAGCCTTGCGCGATGCCATGAACCGTGGCGCCTCCGACGAAGAATTGCGCAAGCTGATGGACCAGATGCGCGCCGCGCTCGACAAGTTCATGCAGGAACTGGCTGAACGGCAGATGCGCGACGGCGATCAACAGGCCGACAACCAGCCGGCCGATCCGAACCAGCGCTTCGTGACACCGCAGGATCTGCGCTCCATGCTCGACCGCATGGAAGACATGGCGCGCAATGGCAATATGGCCGACGCCCAGCGCATGCTCGATCAATTGCAGAACATGCTGGAGAATCTGCAAAGCGCGCGGCGGCAGAACCAGCAGCAAAATTCAGCGCAACGCGAAATGAACCGCGCGCTCAACCAGCTCGATCAGATGATGCGCGATCAGCAGGAATTGCGCGACGACACCTATGGCGAAAGCCAGGGCCGCCCACGCCAGCGCGCGCAGCGCAATCAACAACAAGGCCAGGGCGGCCAGTCGCAGCGTGGCCAGCGCCAGCAAGGCCAACAGCAACCCGGCGGCGACGACCAGGACAGCGCCGACAACCAGAACAGCCAGGGCCTGCAACAGCGCCAGGAGGCTCTGCGCAAGCAGTTGCAGGATCTGCAGCGGCGCATGCGCGAAATGGGCCTGCCGCCGGAACAGGGCTTCTCCGACGCCGAAGGCGCCATGGGCGAAGCCGAGCAACAGCTCGGCGAGGGCAGCGGCGACGGACAGGGCAAGGCCGTGGGCTCGCAAGGGCGCGCCCTTGAGGCCCTGCGTCAGGGCGCCCAGTCGCTGGCGCAGCAGATGCAGCAAGGCAACCAGCCCGGCGAGCAAGCCGGCGGCCAGGGCGAACCCAACGGCCCCGGCCAGCGCGGCCGCGACGCCGCCCGATCCGATCCGCTCGGCCGGGAATCGCGCGACCGTGGCGACAATTCGCGCAGCCGTTATGATCCGCTCGGCGTGCCCGCCGCCCAGCGCGCCCAGCAGGTGCTGGAAGAATTGCGCCGGCGCCTCGGCGACCAAACCCGCCCGCGCGAGGAATTGGACTATCTGGAGCGGCTGCTGCGACGTTATTGAGACTGTCGCAATCAGCCAAATTACGGCAATTCCTCGGGCGTTATTTGGCAATGCATTCGGGAATGCATTAGAATTGAACTTCGCCGCGAGGAGCCGGCCTTCATGATGACATCCGGCATACTTCCTGGGATCGCGCTTGGCGCCGTCGTCGTCGTTTTGCTGCTCGGCCTGTTCAACATGTTGCGCGGCGGCGACCCCAACACGTCGCAGAAATTGATGCGCTGGCGCGTCATTCTGCAGTTCGTCGCGATCATCGTCGTGCTTGCCGTGCTGTGGTTCCGCGGCTAGAGCGTCAATAGGCGCGTCGTCGGGAGGTTAGCACCATGGTCGTTCTCAGCCGTATTTACACCCGCACCGGCGATGATGGCTCGACGGCGCTGGGCACCGGCGAGCGCCGGGCGAAATACGACCTGCGCATCGAGGCCTTCGGCACCATCGACGAGGCCAATGCCGCTATCGGCATCGCCCGCCTCACCGCCCGCCAAGAGGACGAGGCGCTCGACGCCATGCTCGGCCGCATCCAGAACGACCTGTTCGATCTCGGCGCTGATCTGTGCACGCCGCCCGTCGATCGCGATCTCGGCTACGAGCCGCTACGCATCATTCAGACTCAGGTCGACCGTCTCGAAGCCGAGATCGACCAGCTCAACAGCCATCTTGAACCGCTGCGCACCTTCGTCCTTCCCGGCGGCACGCCGACGGCGGCAGCTTTGCATGTGGCGCGCACTGTCTGCCGCCGCGCCGAACGGCGCATGGTGGAGCTGGTGGGCAAACCCGACGAGACAGTCGGCACGCCGGCGATGAAATATGTCAATCGCCTCTCCGATCTCCTCTTCGTCGCCTCCCGTTACTGCAACTGGAAGGCACAAGGCGACATCCTGTGGACGCCAGGCAAAAACCGGTAGAACCGGTTTCTCGCCCGCATCTCCCCGACGCGAGCCGGCATCCCCTTCGCCTGAAAATGCTGTAGGCTGGCCACTCCTCATCTCACGGAGTGTCCGTGTTCATTCCGCTCTACGACGGCGTCGCGCTGCGCTATCTGAAACGACCGATCGCGACCTATAGTCTGCTGGCCCTCAATGTTTTTGTCTATCTGACGATCGCCACCGGCCTGCTCGGCAGTCCGCAGACCATCGGCCTAAAGCTCGGCATGATTCCCGCCGTCATCTTCGGCTCGGCTGTCGTCGACCCCGCCATCGCCCATGTGCCGGCCTGGGCGACACTGCTGACATCTATGTTCGTACATGGTGGCTTCCTGCACCTCACCGGCAACATGCTGTTCCTTTGGGTGTTTGGCGACAATGTCGAGGACGCGATGGGATCGCTGCGCTTCACCGCCTTCTATCTGTTGAGCGGCGTCGCCGGTGCCCTGCTCTATGCCGCCCTCGAACAACAATCCCAGGCGCCCCTGATCGGCGCCTCGGCGGCGGTCTCCGGCGTCGTCGCCGCCTATGTGCTGCTCTACCCGCGCGTCCATGTCTTCGTGCTGGCCTTTGCCTGGCTGCCCCTGTCGATCACCGCGCTCTACATCATCCTCGCCTGGATTGTCGTACAGTTTGGCTCGGCCCTGTTCAGCAGCGACACGGAGACCGGCTGGTGGGCCCATGTTGGCGGCCTGATCGCTGGCGCGGCGCTGACACCGCTGCTACGCCGGCCCGAAGTTCCGCTTTTTGGCAAGCGCACCGCCTGAAAGCGGAGCATTGGCTAGGCTGACTTCCCGTGTCGCCTTGACGTGCTTTCTTGGCGCGTTGACTTGGCCTCAGGCCACATTTACCAGAAACCCCCTGGATGGGATCGCCTTCGGGAGAACGCGACATGAAAATCATCGTGCCGGCGAAACGCGTCGTCGACTATAACGTCAAGGTTCGGGTCAAATCCGACGGCAGCGGCGTCGAGCTGGCGAATGTGAAAATGTCGATGAACCCCTTCGACGAAATCGCCATCGAAGAAGCGCTGCGCCTGAAAGAGGCCGGCAAAGCGACGGAAGTGATCGTCGTCTCAATCGGCCCGGCGCAAGCGTCGGAGACCATCCGCACCGGCCTCGCCATGGGCGCAGACCGTGGCATCCTCGTCAAAGCCGACGGTGTGGTTGAGCCGCTGGCGGTCGCGAAGATTCTCAAGGGCATCATCGACGCCGAACAGCCCGGCCTCGTCATCCTCGGTAAACAGGCCATCGACGACGACAGCAACCAGACCGGCCAGATGCTGGCCGCGCTGCTCGGCTGGAGCCAGGGCACGTTCGCTTCCAAAATTGTTATCGGCGACGGCTCGGTCGACGTGACGCGCGAAGTCGACGGCGGCTTGCAGACGGTGACGTTGAAACTGCCGGCCGTGGTGACGACCGATCTGCGCCTCAACGAACCGCGCTATGCCTCGCTACCCAACATCATGAAGGCGAAGAAAAAGCCGATCGATGAAAAGTCACCGGCGGATTACGGGGTCGACACCGCGCCACGTCTGAAGGTTCTCAAGACCACGGAACCAGCCGGGCGCAAGGCTGGCGTGAAGGTCGGCTCGGTCGCTGAACTCGTTGCCAAACTTAAAGACGAAGCGGGAGTGATCTAATGAGCACGCTTGTTCTGGCCGATCTCGCCAAGGATACGCTCGGCGACGCCACCGCCAAGACACTCACCGCCGCCACGGCGCTGGGTGCGCCCGTTCATGTTCTGATCGTTGGCCACAATTGCGCCGCCGCGGCGGACGCCGCCGCCAAGCTCGACGGCGTCGCCAAAGTGCTCGTCGCCGATGATGCGATCTATGATCATCAACTGGCAGAGCCTGTTGCGGCGCTGATCGTCGGCCTTGCCAAAGACTATACGGCCATCGTGTCGGGCGCGACGACAAGCGCCAAGAACATCATGCCGCGTGTCGCAGCTCTGCTCGACGTGATGCAGATTTCAGAGATCATCAAGGTCGTCTCGCCCGACACGTTCGAGCGGCCGATCTATGCCGGCAATGCCATTCAGACCGTGCAGAGCGCCGACAAGATCAAGGTGATCACCGTGCGCACCGCCGCTTTCGCCGCAACCGGCGCCGGCGGTTCCGCTGCCATAGAAAAGATCGCCGCCGCCGCTAATCCGTCGCTCTCTTCCTTCAAGGAAGAAGCGGTGGCGAAGTCCGATCGCCCCGAACTGACCTCGGCGAAGATCATCATCTCGGGCGGACGCGCCATGCAGAACGCCGAGAACTTCAAGAAATATATCGAGCCGGTAGCCGATCGCCTGGGCGCCGCCATGGGCGCCTCCCGCGCCGCCGTCGACGCAGGCTATGCGCCGAACGATTGGCAGGTGGGGCAGACGGGCAAGATCGTCGCGCCGCAACTCTACATCGCCGCCGGCATTTCCGGCGCCATCCAGCATCTGGCCGGCATGAAGGATTCCAAGGTGATCGTCGCGATCAACAAGGATGAGGAAGCGCCGATCTTCCAGGTGGCCGACTATGGCCTGGTTGCCGATCTGTTTACCGCTTTGCCCGAACTTGCCCAGGAGCTGGACAAGATCAAGCGTTAGCCGGTGGCCAGCGCTGGACCTTCCCGGCGCTTGGCTTATGATCATGGCGATTAGCATTCGCCAAACAACAGGACATCATGGCTCTCGTCGTCAGGAAGATCGGCATTATCGGCGCAGGACAAATGGGCAACGGTATTGCCCATGTCTGCGCGCTCGCGGGCCTCGATGTCCGGCTTAACGACGTTTCGGAAGAGCGGGTGGCGGCGGGTCTAGCGACGATCAACGGCAATATGGCCCGCCAGATCGGCCGCGGCCAGATTTCCGAAGTTGAGCGCAAGGCTGCCTTCGAGCACATCAGCCCCTCGATCAGCTTTGACGATCTGTCCGATTGCGACCTTGTCATCGAGGCTGCAACCGAGAATGAAGACGTCAAACGCAAGATTTTCGTGAAATTGTGCCCGTCGCTGCGCGACGATGCGATTGTTGCGTCGAACACCTCGTCGATTTCGATCACCCGGCTCGCCTCGGTTACCGACCGGCCGGAGCGTTTCATCGGCATCCATTTCATGAATCCGGTGCCGGTGATGCAGCTTGTCGAGCTGATCCGCGGTATCGCCACCGACGACACCACATTCGAGGCTGCCAAGGGCTTCATCGAGAAGCTCGGTAAAATCTCGACAGTGTCGGAAGATTTCCCAGCTTTCATCGTCAACCGCATCTTGCTGCCGATGATCAACGAGGCGATTTACACGCTTTATGAAGGTGTTGGCTCGGTCGAGGCAATCGACACCGCCATGCGCCTGGGTGCCAATCACCCGATGGGTCCGCTGCAACTGGCCGATTTTATCGGCCTGGATACCTGCCTCTCAGTCATGCAGGTGCTGCATGAGGGCCTCGCCGATTCCAAATACCGGCCGTGCCCGCTGCTGGTGAAATATGTCGAAGCTGGCTGGCTCGGACGCAAGACCAAGCGCGGTTTCTACGATTACCGGTCCGGCACCCCGATTCCGACCCGCTAAAACCCTCGATTCCGCCGCGACATCTAGGGCCTTCACAAAGCCGTCATCCCACCTGTAGATTAATGCCTAGCGAAACCGGATCGATTCTTTTGTCCGGGTATCGAGAGGATTGCGGGAGTGACGGTTCACGTCCATCCGGCGATTTCGCCGGAAGCCTGTCCAGCCTTAGTTCTCAACGCCGACTTCCGGCCGTTGAGTTACTATCCTTTGTCGCTGTGGTCTTGGCAGGATGCGATCAAAGCGGTCTTTCTCGATCGGGTAAACATCGTCTCCAACTACGAGAAGACAGTTCGCAGCCCCAGCTTCGAAATGCAGCTGCCCTCGGTCGTCTCATTGAAGACCTACATCAAGCCGACGCGGCAACCGGCCTTCACCCGCTTTAACGTTTTCCTGCGCGACCGCTTCGCTTGCCAATATTGCGGCACCCGCGACGATCTCACCTTCGACCATGTGATCCCGCGTTCGCGCGGCGGCATGACCACGTGGGAGAATGTCGTCGCCGCCTGCTCGCCGTGCAATCTACGCAAGGCCGATCGGCTGCCCGACGATGTCCATATGTGGCCGTCGCGCTCGCCGTTCCAACCGAGCGTTGGCGATCTGCACCAAAGCGGCAGATTGTTTCCGCCCAACTATCTTCACGAAAGCTGGATGGATTACCTATACTGGGATTCCATTTTGGAACCCTAAAAGCATGCGACGTTTACTGGTTGCCCTTTTTGCGCTCGCCTTCGCGATCGCCTGCAATGTAGTTTTTCTGTTCATCGCGATCGTCTCCGATCCGATCGCGGGACAAGCGACATTACAATTGCTCGCCGGCTTGTTCGACGAAGCGCTCGCGCCCAATCAGGACTGGCAATCGGGCGCTTTTTTCATACTCGCCTTCTCCGTGCTCTCCCATGCGGTCGTCGCTATCTGCGTCGTGCCGCATGTTCTATCCGTGGTGCTGGCGGAAGCGGCGCGCATACGCTCCTTCCTATGGCATGTGCTGATGCCAGGCGTTCTGGCTGCGGCTATGCCGTGGATCCTGCGCCTGACGCTGCGCGGCGATACGGCGCCAGCGGCGAATCAGGCGCCGGTCGAGAACCGCTTCCTGGCTCTGTTTTTTATCTGCGCCGCCTTATCGGGAGCGATTTACTGGGCTCTCACCCGCCGCCGCCAAGCGCCCGCCAAACGCTGAACGTTCGAGCTGGAAGCTGGCCTCGCTGATATAGGGCCCGCCGCCTGTCGAAGCGCGCGACGAAAACAACACGAAATTGGTGACGGCGAATGTCTTTGGCAGCAACGCGCGCGAGCCGAGCCAATCAGCGGTCAAAGCAGCCGAGGCATTGCGCAACCGCGCGATCGTCACATGCGGAACGAACTTGCGTGTCTCGACAGGAAAGCCAAGGCGGCGCATGACGCGTTCATGATCTGCCTGCAGCTCAGTGAGTTCTGGCGTTGGCTTGGCGCGCGCGACAATGGCGCGCGGCTTCTCCCCGCCAAACGACATCAAACCATCGAGCGTCACCACGAAGGCCGGCCGACGGATCGACGACAGCGCATCGTAGACTTCGTTGGCCATCGCATCGCCGATGTCGCCGATGAAGCGCAAAGTGAGATGATAGTCTTCCGGTTCAATCCATTTGGCGCCGGGCAAGCCGCCGCGTAGAAGAGCCAATTCGTCAGAGAGATCGTCAGGAAGCTCGAGTCCGGTGAAGAGTCTCGGCATGGCTCGCCCTTTCTCCAGATGCGCCGGCTGGCCCGGCAGACCGAATCAAATCAGCAAATCCTGAATGCGCAGCATTTCATTTTGCTGACGGGAAAAAAAGCACCGTTAGGGTGCGTCGATTCGACCTCGCTATTTTGGCTGGCTCGTTTTTGACTTGGCGCGCTCCAGCAATTCCGTCACCTTCGGCATGATACGCTCGACGATTATCTCGACGCCAGCCCGCGTCGGATGCATGCCATCTGGCTGGTTCAAAGTATTGTCGCCGACTATGCCGTCGAGAAAGAACGGATAAAGCAGCGCGCCATATTTTTGTGCGAGGCGCGGATAGATCGCCGAGAATTGCGTGCCATAGTCCTTGCCGAGCCCTGGCGCCGCCAGCATGCCAGCCAGCAAAACCGGGATTTTGCGTTCGCTCAGCTTGCTCAGAATTTCATCCAGTGACTTCTCGGTCAGAGCCGGATCAATGCCGCGCAGCATGTCGTTGGCGCCAAGTTCAACGATCACCGCATCGACTTTGTCTGCCAGCGCCCAATCCAGTCGCTCGAGACCACCCTGGGCCGTATCGCCCGAAACACCGGCGTTAACGACCTCCACATCATGACCGGCGGCACGCAGGCGTCGTTCGAGCACGACCGGGAACATCGCATCAGCCGGCAGATTGTAGCCGGCTGTCAGACTGTCCCCCAGAGCCAGCACCCGCGTGGCCGCCTCGGCCTTAACAGTGCCCGCCATCACGCAAAACGTGAGCGCCATCAGCAGACACGCCAACGGCTTCGCCATGTGCTGGACGAAATTGCGCGACACACCATATGACATCGATTGGCCACTCCATGGGCTCGCACCGGGGACATCCTGCCTTTGACTCAACCTGTTATCGCCATCGAAAACGTTCATCTCAGCCTCGGTCAGGGGCGGGCCCGCGTCCATATCCTCAAGGGGGTGTCATTGGAAATTGGCCGGGGTGAGGCAGTCGGCCTCGTCGGCCCGTCCGGATCGGGCAAATCAACGCTGCTGATGACCATGGCCGGGCTCGAGAAACCGGATTCGGGGATAATTTCCATCAACGGCGCCCGGCTGACCGATATGGACGAAGACGCCTTGGCGCGCTTTCGCGGTGCTAATATCGGCATCGTCTTCCAATCTTTCCACCTCATTCCGACGATGACAGCCCTCGAGAACGTCGCGGTGCCGCTTGAACTGGCCGGCGTCGCCGACGCTGATCGCCGCGCCGCCGAAGAATTACGCGCCGTCGGACTGGGTGAACGGCTCGATCATTATCCCGCGCAATTGTCCGGCGGCGAGCAGCAGCGCGTCGCGCTCGCCCGCGCCATGGCACCCCATCCGGCGATCCTCGTCGCCGACGAACCCACTGGCAATCTCGACGAGACCACCGGCCTGTCGATCATGGACCTGTTGTTCGCGATGAAGCGCGAGCGTGGCGCTACCTTGGTGCTCGTCACCCATGACGCCAATCTGGCAGCGCGCTGCGACCGCCGCATCCGCCTGCGCTCCGGCGCGATTGATCCAGAGCATGCCGCTCCGGTCGCGGCGGACGCCTGACATGGCTCATGTTCAGACGGCCCATGTTCCAATGGTCACGGCCTCGGCCCTGACACGCCTGGGTGCTTTGCTGCGCTTTGCCGTGCGCGATCTGCGCGGCGGCTTGCGCGGCTTCCGCATCTTCCTCGCCTGTATCGCGTTGGGCGTCACCGCCATCGTCGGCGTCAATGCCACATCGCGCGGTCTGTCGGATTCGCTCGCCGAAGAAGGCCGCCGCATTCTCGGCGGCGATATTTCTTTTTCGCTGATCCATCGCCAAGCCAATGCGCAGGAAGAGGCCTGGCTAAAGGCGCAAGGCGCGATCTCGACCATCGCCACCATGCGCGCCATGGCGCGCGCCGGCAACGGCACGCCAGCGCTAGTCGAATTGAAAGCCGTCGACAGCAATTATCCCTCACTCGGCGATGTCGAGACCGATGGGACGCAACCGCTCGCCACATTGCTGGAGAAACGCAACGGCCTTCCCGGCGCCATCGCCGACGAGGCCCTGCAGGCACGCTTCAATCTCAAGCCGGGCGACCGCTTCTTTCTCGGCGATGGCGAATTCGAATTCCGCGCCACGCTGCTCTCCGAACCTGACAAACTGGCCGGCGGCATCGGCTTTGGACCGCGCGTAATCCTGTCGCAACAGGCCTTGCAGGACACGGGACTGTTGGCGCCGGGATCGCTCGTGCGCTGGTCCTATCGGGTTCTCGTCGATGATCGCAACGGCGGCGCAGCCCCCGATGCCGCCATCGACACGATGATGCGCGCAGCGGAGAAAGCCTTTCCTGATGCAGGCTGGCAGATCCGCACGCGTAACAATGTCTCGCCGCAGTTCCAAAAAAACATCGAACGCTTCACGCAATTCCTGACACTAGTTGGCTTGACCGCTTTGATCGTCGGCGGTGTCGGCGTCGCCAATGCAGTGCGCGCTTTCATCGATCGCCGCACGCCCGATTTCGCCACGTTGAAATCGCTGGGCGCCACCGGCCGGGACGTCTTTACTGTCGCCTTGACCGAAGTACTGCTGATGTCGGTGGCCGGTATCGCCATCGGCATGGTGCTTGGTCTGGCGTTGCCGTTTGTCATCTCATGGGCTTTTGGCAGCCTGATTCCCGTGCCGTTCAAAGCGGCCGTCTATCCAACGGAAACCCTGTCAGGCCTGCTCTATGGTGTGTTGACGACACTGGCCTTCTCGCTGGGCCCGATCGGCCGCGCCCATGATCTTCCAGTTTCGGCGCTGTTTCGCGACCGCATCGATCATCGTTCAACGCGTTTGCGCTGGCCCTATCTCGCCATGCTCGCCGGCGTATCGGGACTGCTCATCGCCACCATCATCTGGCTCGCCAACGATCGCCGGCTGGCGCTGATTTATATTCTGGCCACCTTCGGCGGCATGGCGCTGCTGCGGCTTGTCAGCCTCGCCATCATCGCTCTGGCACGTCGGGCGCCGCGTTCATCGAACACCGCTTTGCGCATGGCGATCGCCAACATTCATCGGCCGGGCGCTTTGACTCATTCCGTCGTTCTGGCCCTCGGTCTCGGCCTGGCGCTGCTGACGACTTTAACTCTCATCGACATCAACATCCGTGGCCAGTTACGCCAGGGCATGCCCGGCAAGACACCGAGCTTCTTCTTCATGGACATTCAGAACCGGCAGACCGCCGAGTTCGACGCGTTCCTGAAGGCCAATGCGCCGGACGCCAAAGTTGAACGGGTGCCGATGATGCGCGGCCGCCTCGTCCAGCTCAACGATACGAGAGCCGAGAACATCAAGGCCAAGGAAGATGCGGCCTGGGTGCTGGAAGGCGACAGAGGCATCACCTATTCCGCCAGCATGCCCGACGGCTCAACACTCGTTGACGGCGAATGGTGGCCGGCCGACTACAACGGGCCGCCGCTGGTCTCGATGGAGCGCGACGCTGCCGTTGGCCTTGGCGTTCATGTCGGCGATACGTTGATCGTCAATGTGCTTGGCCGCAATATCACCGCCAAGGTCGCCAATCTACGCGCCGTCAATTGGCGCACCATGGGGATCAATTTCGTCTTCGTCTTCTCGCCCAACACCTTCGCTGGTGCACCGCACACTCATCTCGCCACGGCGACCTTTCCAGACGGCGATCATGGCACGCAGGAGATCGCTTTGCTGAAGGAGCTGGCGGCAACCTTCCCGACGATCACCAGCATCCGCATCAAGGACACGCTTGAGGCTGTTTCCAAGATCGCCGACCAGCTGGCCTTCGCTATTCGCGGCGCAACTGGCATCGCCTTGGCAGCAGCGCTGCTGGTATTGGGCGGCGCCTTGGCCGCCGGCCAGCGCGCGCGCATCTATGATGCCGTGATCTTGAAAACCCTGGGAGCGACACGACGGCGGCTGTTGAGCGCCCTCCTGCTTGAGTATTCGATCCTGGGCGCCGCCACGGCGGTCTTTGGCGTTCTGGCCGGTTCGATCGCCGCCTGGGCGATCATGACCCGGGTAATGGGCGTCCAGGATTACAGTTTCGCCTGGGGCGCGGCTTCACTGGGCGCCTTGGCCGCCTTGGTCGTCAGCGTGCTCTTGGGTCTCGTCGCCACGGTAAGAGTACTAGGGCAAAAACCAGGAAGACACCTACGGGACTTGTGACCGTGAACCCACGGAGACCAGTTTCGCTTTGATTTTAGCCATTAACTTGCGCCATTTATCGTAGGTTACCGGGTAATCTTCCTCTTGTGTGTAACTTCGCGGGTCTCCATATTATCCACAACTCGGATGCCGCCGTGGCATCGGGCCGGCCCGACAGGACGTCGGACGGAATTCAGAGAGGGACACATGTCGGACTTCGATCGCAACGCAACCGTCTGGGGCCGGAGCACTGCTCGCGCCGGGACGGCCGAATACGACCTCGGACTCCGGTCGTACATGCTCGGCATCTACAATCACATGACGTTGGCGCTGGCGATCTCAGCGCTCGTCGCAACCGGTATTTTCATGCTCGGCCGTGGCAGCCCGATCACTCAGGCTCTTTACGGCTCGCCGCTGCGCTGGGTCATCATGTTGGCGCCGCTCGCCTTCGTCTTCGTGCTCTCCTTCCGCTTTGAGAAGATGAGCTACACCGCGCTGCTCGGCACGTTCTGGGCCTTCGCGGCAGCCATGGGTCTTTCGCTTGGCTCGATCGGCCTTGTCTACCAGGTCGGCAGCATCGTGCAGGCGCTCATGGTGACGACGATCGCCTTTGGTGGTCTCAGCCTCTACGGCTACACCACCAAGCGTAGCCTATCGGGCATCGGCTCGTTCCTGATCATGGGCCTGATCGGCCTGATCGTCGCGAGCGTCATCAACATCTTCCTCGGCTCCAGCATGCTCAGCTTCGCCATCAGCATGATCGGCCTGCTGATCTTCGCCGGGCTCACCGCTTGGGACACCCAGCGCCTGAAGGAAGACTATGATTACCTGTCGCAGGACGGCCAGATGATGGCGAAGTCTTCGGTGATGGGCGCGCTGTCGCTCTACCTGAACTTTGTCAACATGTTCCAGTTCATCCTGTCGCTGACGGGCTCGCGCAACAACTGATCGTTGCCGCAGAACGAATGAAGAAGGCCCCGGTTTCCCGCCGGGGCCTTTTTCTTTGCGCATAAAGCCAAACGTGAAGTGAGACTTACCCCGCAACCATCGTGCTTGCGTCAGCCAGCGACGAGCTTGATCTTGCGGTCGATCACCGCAATCACTTTCGCAAGGTCATGGCCGCGGCGCAGGATCAGGCCCATCGGCGCCACCACGCTGTAGAGGCCCTGCTTGCGCGCCAGCTTCGGATCCTTCTCGATCCGGTAAAGCGGCATTTCCGAGGTGCGCCGGAAGATCGAGAACACAGCCTTGTCGCTATGGAAATCCATCGCGTAGTCGCGCCACTCACCGGCGGCGACCATGCGGCCATAGAGATTCATGATTTCGCGCAACTCAAGCCGGTTGAAAGACACAACCGTTGGCAGAACCGCACGAGACCCCGACTGGCTTGTTGCGGCCTGGCCTGCTGTCGCGCTTGGTGGTCGCAGCCATTCGACCTGACCAAGACCACCGCGCGCCGGACTGCCGCGACCTGAACTCCCGTCTTTCGATCCCTGATCGCCGTCGCTCATCCGGCCTCCAAGCCGATCGCGTGCAAATCATCACGTGACCGTATTGTGAACCCGCCGGCCCGTCGCAGCAAGACACGATGCCCGCCCATCCAGACCTTTACAGCCGGTCAACAAATCCCTCGGAATTCTTGAGGTTTTCCCCGTGATTCACGCATTGAAAATATCACAGTTTTGCCGCTTTCCAGCCGAACACGCGCCCCGATCCGGGATCAGTCTGTGATGGTCGCCTCTTGAGTACGACCGTCCGTTCCTGGATTTCGTCAGCCCCCCAGCCCCCCGGGAATGACGGTCGGTAAGAGAGCCCCCAGAGGGCAAGCGATTTCTGGGCCGACAGAGCGCCATGCGCCTGTCGGCCCTTTTCTTTGTCTACAGGGTCGTTATCCGGCCGCCGAAAGGCCAGGCCTTGAAACATCCTGCCAATCCCGCGATATGAGCGCCGGATTCCCCGCCTCATGCGATGAGCTTGTCCTTGACCGAAACAACAGCACAAACGCCCTCCGAGTCCCATGCCTTTCAGGCCGATGTCGCGCGCCTGCTGCATCTCATGGTCCATTCGATCTATTCGGACCGCGACATTTTCCTGCGCGAATTGATTTCCAACGCCGCCGACGCCTGCGAAAAACTGCGCTATCTGGCGCTGCAATCACCGCAGCTTCTCGGTGACGAATCACCGTTCCGCATCGAAATCACCCTCGACAAGGAAGCCAAGACCCTCACTGTCAGCGACAACGGCATCGGCATGGATCGCGCCGACCTGGTCCAGGCGCTCGGCACCATCGCCAGCTCTGGCACCCGCGCCTTCCTTGAAAAGCTGGAAAAGCCCAAGACTGAAAAGAGCGACGAAGAGCGCGAGACCGACGGCGGCGGCACGAGCGCCACGCAGCTCATCGGCCAGTTCGGCATTGGCTTCTACTCGGCCTTCATGGTCGCCGATAAGGTCGATGTCTTCACCCGCAAGGCGGGCGAGGACGCGGCTTGGCATTGGTCCTCCGACGGGCTCGGCGCCTATACGATCGAAGCGGTCGCCGCCGACGCCGCGCCGGCTCGTGGTGCCCGTATCGTCCTGCATGTGAAGGAAGAGGCCGCAACCTATCTCGAAACCTACAAGATCGAGAGCGTCGTCCGCGAACATTCCGGCGCTGTGCAGATTCCCATCGAACTGCGCGAAACATCCGACGCCGAACCGCGCCAGCTCACCGAAGGGGTGGCGCTGTGGACGAAGGCCAAGAGCGAGATCAAGCCGGAAGACTACACGGAATTCTATCGCGGCTTCGCCCATCAGTTCGACGAGCCGGCCTTGACCGCCCATTGGCGCGCCGAGGGACGGCATGAATATACGGTGCTTGGCTTCATTCCTGGCTCACGCCCGCTCGATCTATTCGATCCGATGCGCAAGGGCCGCGCACGGCTTTACGTGCGTCGCGTGCTCATCTCCGACGAAGCCGATCTTTTGCCGGGCTGGATGCGCTTCTTCCGCGTGCTCGTCGATTCGGCTGACCTACCGCTCAACGTGTCGCGCGAACTCATTCAGCAGAGCCCGGTGTTCGCCACCATCCGCAAGGCCGTTGCCAATCGCCTTGTTCAGGAACTGGTGAAGCTTTCGGAAAACGATGCCGAGAAGTTCAACGGCGTGTGGGATAATTTCGGCGCCGTCATCAAGGAAGGTCTGTACGAGGATCCCGAACGGCGGGATCAATTGTTCAAGATCACGCGCTTCACCACCTCGACGCATCCAGACGGCAAGCGCTCGCTCGCCGACTATGTGAAAGACCTGAAGCCCAATCAGAACGCCATCTTCTACGTCACTGGCGACGATGCCAAGCAATTGGCCGTCGGCCCGCAGCTGGAAGGCTTCCGCGCCCGTGGCATTGAAGTGCTGCTGCTGTCTGATCCGGTCGATGCCTTCTGGGTGACGACGGCGCTTGGCTTTGATGGCAAGTCGTTCAAGTCGGTGACGCAAGGCGCCGCCGATCTGAAGGATATTCCGCTTGCCGACGGCAGCGAACAGCCGGCGAGCCAAGCCGACTCGGCCGAGACCGCGGCCCTGCTCGCCTATATGAAGCAGACCCTGGCCGAGACGGTCGAGGATGTGCGCGTCTCCGATCGGCTGACCGATAGCCCGGCTTGCTTGATCGCGCCCGATAGCGGCCCCGACCGGCGGCTTGAACGCATTCTTGCCGAACACGGCCGCTTACAAAACATCTCCAAGGCGATCCTTGAGATCAACGCCACGCATCCCCTCATCGAGGTTCTGAAGCTGCGCGTGCAGAACGAGAACGACAAGAACTTCGTCGAGGACGCCACCTGGCTGATCTATGACGAAGCGCGGCTGATGGACGGCGAGAAGATCGTTGATCTGAGCGCCTTTGCCAATCGCCTGTTCCGGATCATGACCAAGGCGGGAACATGAGGATCCGCGTATGACCACGGCTGCCGTGCGCGCGCTTTCTGAGGCCGAGCTCTCGGAAGTATTGCGCGCGCAGCCTGGCATCGCCGCCGCCATTGATCGGCTCACCGATGCCTTCGCGCGGGCCGGCATCGAGACGCCCCGTCTTGATGCCCGCCTGCTGGTCGCCGCGGCAACGGATATGAACGCCGCCGCCGTTCTGGCCCACGCCAGCGACCGGCTCGACGCCGACGCGATTGCAAAGCTCAGTGGCTTTGCCGTGCGCCGTCTCAACCGCGAGCCGGTGTCGCGGATCCTGGGTCGGCGCGGTTTCTGGACGCTCGATCTGGCGATCAGCCCCGACGTCCTCGATCCGCGCCCGGATACGGAAACCCTGGTCGAGGCGGTCGTCACCGCCTGCCGCGACCGGCACAACGCGCCGCTGCGCATTCTCGATCTGTGCACCGGCTCCGGCGCCATTCTCGCTGCCCTGCTCAGCGAATTCCCGGCGGCCACCGGACTTGGCACCGACATCAGCCCTGCGGCCTGCGCCATCGCCCAGCAAAACCTCAAGGCCGCCGGCCTGGCCGCACGAGCCGAGATCCGCGTCGCCGATTACGCCACCGGAATCGACGGGCCTTTCGACATCGTGGTGTCGAACCCGCCCTATATCGAAAGCGCGGCCCTGGCCGGCCTCGACCCAGAGGTGCGACATTTCGACCCCCATCTCGCCCTCGACGGCGGGCCGGACGGTCTGGCCGCCTATCGCGCCATCGCCAGCGCCCTGCCAAACCTGCTGCGCCCCGGCACCGGTCTGGTAGCTCTTGAAATCGGTGCGGCGCAGGCGGCGGACGTCTCAGCCATTGTCGCGGCGGCCGGCACTCCCCATATTGAGGTGATCAAGGATTTCGGCGGCCACGATCGCGTCGTGTTTGCGCGTGCTGCTTAGACGGGTGGACACGTAAAACTTGCCGCTTGGCAGACGGGCAAAAACCGACTAGGGTTTTGATATTGAATCGTCTTGACGAGCCAGCTTGCCGCTATAGGCAGCGCCGAAACGACGATAAATGTTTCTCCTAATCTGTCGGCCCTGTGTGATGGACCGGAAAGATAGTTCCACGGCGGGGCCGTGGCGAGCGAACCTTGGCCGGAGAGCCTCATTATTCGCAATCAAATGATCCAGGAATGATCCTTGAATTACGAGCGCGCATGGCACTGCCGTCATGTGGGGCGTTCGTCGTGATTGGTATGCCTTAGGAAAGATCCATGAGACCAGGTCAGAACAAGCGGATGCGCGGTCGCAGCAATAACAACAACCGCAAGGGCCCAAATCCGCTCACACGTACCTACGAATCCAACGGTCCAGACGTCAAAATCCGCGGCACCGCCCATCATGTGGCTGAAAAATACCTTCAGCTTGCCCGTGACGCCCAGTCCTCTGGCGATCCGGTCATGGCTGAGAGCTATCTCCAGCATGCCGAACATTATTTCCGCCTGATCGCCGCCGCGCAGCTCGCTCAGCAGCAGGCCCAGATGGGCACCAACCGCCCGCCAGGCGAGCAGGAGGCCGACGAATCGGAGGATGACGACGATTTCGGTGGCATCCCGGATCGCTTCGCTTCGCCGATCGAGCGCCAGCCCCCGGCCCCGCAGCAGCCCTATCCGCAGAACGGGCAGCAGCCGCAGGGCCAGTATCCTAACCAGCAGCCTTACGGCGACCGCCCCCAGGGCGATCAGCGCGATCAGCGCCAGCAAGGTCAGGATCGGCAGGGCGGACAACAGGGCGACCGACCCTATCAGGATCGCGGCCCCCGCCCCGATCGGCCGTTCTTCGACCGCAACCAGAATCGCAATCGCAACAACAATAACAACCGCGACAATTATCGCGGCAATAATGGCCAGCAGCGCGACTATCAGCAGCCGCAGCCCGACGTGCCCCGCTTCGAGAACCAGCCGGAGCAGAACGCCAATCGCGCCCCGGCGCCCGAGCCCGAACTTCCCGTCGGTCTCCCCTCCTTCATCACCGCGCCGACCCGCCCGTTGCCGCCCGAGCCCGCACCGGCCGCAGCAGCACCAGCTGCCGCAGGCGCACCGGAGGCCGGCACCGAACATGAGGATGCGACCTTCCACCTGCGCAACCGGCGTCGCCGGCGGCCCAAGGCCGCCCCCGAAGGCGAAGCCGAACGCCCGGTGACGGACGATCTCCCCGCCGGGGAATGATCGCGGATCGCTCGGAAAATAATCCCTCAGAATGATCGAAGGCCCGGTTCCCGAACCGGGCCTTTGCCTTTGGGCACCGCTTGGTGACCCGGTAACGCCCGGATTTCGACCCAAATTTTTGCCAGAATACAGTCGCGCGCCTTTTACTTCGTCGAATGCTCCTTACATCATACTCGACGGCTGCCATTCGGGGCCGAATCAGTATGCGTGACGCGCAACGGTCGCTTCGGGACTTGGGCGCGGGCAGGAGGATTTGATGAATTTGGAAAAATACACCGAGCGGGTGCGTGGCTTCATCCAGTCGGCGCAGTCACTGGCTTTGCGCGAAGGCCATCAGCAGTTCGCGCCCGAACATCTGCTTAAAGTTCTGTTGGACGACAATGAAGGTCTAGCCGCCGGTCTGATCGATCGCGCCGGCGGGCGTTCACGCGAGGCTCTGGTCCAGACCGAGTTGGCGTTGTCGAAATTCCCCAAGGTTCAGGGTACTGGCGCTGGCCAGCTCTATCTCGCGCCAACCACGGCGCGCGTCTTCGATTCGGCCGAGAAGATCGCCCAGAAGGCAGGCGATTCCTATGTCACCGTCGAACGGCTGCTGCTGGCACTCGCCATGGAGAAGTCGAGCGACGTCGCTAAGATTCTGGCGAACGCCGGCGTGACGCCGCAGACCCTCAATGCCGCCATCGAAGATCTGCGCAAGGGCCGCACCGCCGACAATGCGACGGCGGAAAACGCCTATGACGCGTTGAAGAAATATGCGCGCGACCTGACGGAAGCCGCCCGCGAGGGCAAGCTCGACCCGGTGATCGGCCGCGACGAGGAAATCCGTCGCACCATCCAGGTGCTGTCGCGCCGGACCAAGAACAATCCCGTCCTCATCGGCGAGCCCGGCGTCGGCAAGACCGCCATCATCGAAGGCCTGGCGCTGCGCATCATCAACGGCGACGTGCCGGAAAGCCTGAAGGACAAGCAGCTGCTCGCCCTCGACATGGGTAGCCTGATCGCCGGCGCGAAATTCCGCGGCGAGTTCGAAGAGCGCCTGAAAGGCGTGCTCAACGAAGTCACGGCGGCGGAAGGCCAAATCATCCTGTTCATCGACGAGATGCACACGCTGGTCGGCGCCGGCAAGGCAGATGGCGCGATGGACGCCTCCAACCTGCTGAAGCCCGCCCTCGCACGCGGCGAACTGCATTGCGTCGGCGCCACGACGCTGGACGAATATCGCAAATATGTCGAGAAGGACGCGGCTCTGGCGCGGCGCTTCCAGCCCGTATTCGTCAGCGAGCCGACGGTCGAGGATACAATCTCGATTCTGCGCGGCTTGAAGGAAAAGTACGAGCTGCATCACGGCGTGCGCGTCACCGACGCGGCGATCGTCGCGGCGGCTACTTTGTCGAACCGCTATATCTCCGACCGCTTCCTCCCCGACAAAGCCATCGACCTTGTCGACGAAGCCGCTTCACGTCTGCGCATGCAGGTCGATTCCAAACCGGAAGAACTCGACGAATACGATCGCCGCATCGTCCAGCTCAAAATCGAACGCGAAGCGCTGAAGAAGGAATCCGACACCGCCTCGCGTGATCGGCTCGCCAAGCTCATCAAGGAAATCGACGAGCTGGAAGAGAAGTCCACGGTCCTTACCAACAAGTGGAAGGCCGAAAAGAGCAAGCTCGGCGACGCCCAGAAGCTCAAGGAGCGGCTGGAGAGCGCCCGCACGGATCTCGCCAATGCGCAACGCCGCGGCGATTTCGCCGAAGCCGGCCGGCTCGCCTATGGCGTGATCCCGGAGCTGGAGAAGACGCTGGCCGACAACGAAAACGCTGTTTCCGCCGGCCTCGTCGAGGAAGCGGTGACGCCCAACCACGTGGCCCAGATCGTGTCGCGTTGGACCGGCGTGCCGGTCGATAAAATGCTCGAAGGCGAACGCGAAAAGCTCTTCAAGATGGAGGACGACCTGTCGCGGCGTGTCGTCGGCCAGAAGGAAGCGGTGCATGCGGTCTCGACCGCCGTGCGGCGCGCCCGCGCCGGCCTGCAAGACCCGAACCGGCCGATCGGCTCGTTCATGTTCTTAGGCCCGACCGGCGTCGGCAAGACCGAACTGACCAAGGCGTTGGCGAACTTCTTGTTCGACGACGAGACGGCGCTCGTGCGCATCGACATGTCCGAATACATGGAGAAGCACTCGGTCTCTCGCCTCATCGGTGCGCCTCCGGGCTATGTCGGCTATGACGAAGGCGGTGCTCTGACGGAAGCGGTGCGGCGAAGGCCTTATCAGGTCGTGCTGTTCGACGAAGTCGAGAAGGCGCATCCCGATGTCTTCAACGTTCTCCTGCAGGTTCTCGACGAGGGCCGGCTGACGGACGGGCAAGGACGCACGGTCGACTTCCGCAACGTGCTCATCATCATGACGTCGAACCTCGGCGCCGAATATCTCGTCATGCAGAAGGAAGGCGAGGATTCGGCGGCGGTGCAGACGGAAGTGATGAACGTGGTGCGCGGCCATTTCCGGCCGGAATTCCTCAACCGCGTCGACGAAATCGTTTTGTTCCACCGGCTGCGCCGCGAGGACATGGGCGCCATCGTCGATATCCAGATGAGCCGCCTGGCGAAGCTCCTGGAGGATCGCAAGATCACCCTCGATCTCGATCAGAAGGCCCGCACCTGGCTGGCCGACAAGGGCTACGATCCGTCCTATGGCGCGCGTCCGCTGAAGCGCGTCATCCAGAAGCACGTTCAGGACCCGCTGGCGGAAGCCATTCTGTCGGGCGAGATCCACGATCAGGACACCATCCGCATCTCGGCCGAACGTGGCGGCATCGTCATCAACGGCCGGGTGAAGGACGAGGACGCACCGGAAAAAGCCAAGAGCGGCGGCGCCACTGTGGTGAATTTTCCGAAAGGCGCGTAACCGCACCTGATCTTCGGTCCTGATGTTTGGATCGTCGTAAGTTCTTGGAAGCCGGGCGGCGTGTTAGCGTCGCCCGGTTTTTTTTGTATGAGGAGAGGGCGATGCGCGCACGGACAAGCGAACCACACAGCGACGTGGACGCGCTTCTGGCCCTTCTGCCCGACGCCGTGACGACCCTGACCCATTTCGAGGATGCCGCCAGGGCGCGTGTTCGCAAAAGACTGGGGCACGATGCGGCCTGCGCAGCCAGCCGGCTTGACACCGAGCAACGCGCCCTGCACGGCCTCGCCTGGCTCGCGACCTATCGCCAAGTATTGCAGGAGATCTGCGATCACCTCAAACAAGCCGAAGCGCAGGGGCAGGCCTCCGCGACGACGCAGCTGATGGCCCTGATCCTATCGGGCGAATATCTGGCGCAATGTTTCGGCGGCCTGCCAATGAGCCAATCGGAAATCGCCCGCCCTAGCGATTTCGGCTTTTCGGCAGCGGAAGCCTCGTCCTATCAGACATCAGCCATCGAACGACTGATCGCCCAAGGCAACACAGCGGAAACCCGGGCCGCGTTGATGCGAGCGCTGCGCCAGGCCGAGCCGGCGCAGCTCTTCAACGATGGAGCGGACGACGATCTGACGGCGATCACCGAAACGATCTTTCGCTATGTCGAAACAAAAGTCGCGCCGCACGCGCACGGCTGGCACCGCGACAATGCTTATATCCCGCTCGATATCATCACGGAGCTATCGAGCCTCGGCGTCTTCGGCCTGACCATGCCGGAATCCTACGGCGGCCTCGGCCTCGGCAAGACCGCCATGTGCGCGGTCACCGAGGAATTGTCGCGCGGCTATATCGGCGTCGGCTCGCTTGGCACCCGCTCCGAAATCGCCGCCGAGCTTCTGCTCGCCGGCGGCACAGCAGAACAGAAACAAAAATACCTGCCGGGCATCGCCTCGGGCGAGATCATCACCACCGCCGTCTTTACCGAGCCGGACGCCGGCTCCGATCTCGCCAGCCTGCGCCTGCGCGCCACCCCATCCGCAAACGGCTATCTGTTGCGCGGCGCCAAGGCCTGGATCACCCATGCGGCGCGCGCCGATCTGATGTTGGTGCTCGCACGCACCGGATCGGCTGAAGCACGCCACGATGGCCTGTCGATGTTTCTCGTCGAAAAGCCGCGTGGCAACGACGCCGACTCTTTCACGCTTCAAGGTCTCTCCGGCAGCGAGATCGAAGTGCTGGGCTATCGCGGCATGAAGGAATTCGAACTGATGTTCGACGATGTCGTGGTGCCGGCATCGGCGCTGCTCGGCGAGGTGGAAGGCCGCGGCTTTCGACAATTGATGCAGACCTTCGAATCAGCCCGCATCCAGACCGCCGCCCGCGCCATCGGCGTCGCGCGCGCGGCCTTCGAATTGGCCATGCGCTACGCGCTCGAACGGCGCCAGTTCAACAAGGCTCTGATGGATTTTCCCCGCGTCAGCGACAAGATCGCGATGATGGCGGTAGAGATTTTCGCCGCCCGCCTGCTCACCCATTTCGCCGCCCGCGCCAAGGATCTCGGCCGGCGCTGCGATCTTGAAGCCGGCATGGCGAAACTGCTGGCCGCACGCGTCGCCTGGGCAGCCGCCGACAGCACCGTGCAGATCCACGGCGGCACCGGCTTCGCGCTCGAACATCCCGCCTCGCGCCTGCTCTGCGACGCGCGCATCCTGTCGATCTTCGAAGGGGCTGCCGAGATTCAGGCCCATGTCATCGGCCGGCGACTGTTGGAAGAAGCCTAGGCCCGCAGCGCCTGATCGAGATCATCGAGTAAATCTTCCGGATCCTCGATGCCAACCGATAGCCGCAACAGATCGTCGGGGCAGGGCGTGCCCGGACCTTCAACGCTGGCGCGATGTTCGACGAGGCTCTCGACCGATCCAAGCGACGTGGCACGTTTCCACAAGCGCACATGTGCCGCAGTCTTGATCGCGGCCTCAGCGCCGCCATGGCAACGGATGGACAACATACCGCCAAAGCCGCCATGCATCTGCCGCGCGGCGATGGCATGCTCGGGATGATCAGGCAAACCCGGATACAGCACTGCATCGATCTGCGCATGTACTGACAGAGTTTCAGCGATAGCTTGCGCCGATTCGCAGCAGGCCCGCACTCTGAGATCAAGCGTACGCATGCCACGGATCAATTGATGCGCTTCGAACGGGCCCAGGATCATGCCGTGCGCGCTGCGCACCGCTGCGATGCGTGACCACAGCTCATTGATCGTGGTCGTTACCAGCGCACCGGCGATCACATCGCTATGACCGTTGAGATATTTGGTCGCCGAATGCATGACGATATCGGCGCCAAGACTGAGCGGCCGCGTCAGGATCGGCGTCGCCACGGTCGAGTCTGCTGCCAGCAACGCGCCGTGCGCATGCGCCAGTTTGGCGATGGCGGCGATATCGCAGACGTGCCAGAGCGGATTGGCCGGCGTCTCGATCCACACCAACGCGGTCGGTGCGCGCTTCAGGCTGGCTTCAAGCGCTGCCAGATCGCGCATATCGACGAGATCGACAACGAGACCCCATTTGGTCGCGTCCTGCATCAGCCAGCGGCGCAACGCCCAATAGAGAACCGTGGGCGCGATGATGCGATCACCCGGCTTTAGCGCCAGAAAGACCGCAAGCGCCGCCGACATGCCCGACGACAACACCATCGCCTCGGCGCCGCCTTCGAGCTTGCAGATAATCTCTTCCGCATGACGAGCGGTGGGATTGTCAGCCCGGCCATAGCTGTTGCCACGGCTGTAGCCATTGTCGGGATCGCGCTCATAGGTACTGGCCACATGGATCGGCAACACGATGGCGCCGCTTGGCCCGTCTATCCGCCCCAGCGCCTGCGCCACTAAGGACCGCGGACGCAAAACACCTTTTTCAGCCATCGCTTTTCAACCGTCGATTCTATCCGCGCTTGGCGAAACGCACGAGCACGTCGCTGGCCTCACGCAACGGCGCTGCGAGGCGTGTTTTGAAACTCGCGGTTTCGCCACCATCGAGACGTGTCACCGGCGCGGCCATCGACCAGCGGTAAATCTCGCGGCCGCCATTGTCTTGCAGGAGGAGTTGCAGCTCACCGATTTTCCGGCGCGCTTTGGATGGATTGGCGATCTGGCCTTCGACGATCAGATAGCTCTGACCATCGGCTTCATGCAGCGACGCCTTCACGCCACGCAGTTCCACGCCAAGCGTATTGGCGGGCAGTCCGATGGCGCTGAACACACTCGCCGTCGGCGGCGCGATCGCCGCCAGCTGATGCCGGCCAGCCAATGCCGCGCTCGACAAACCAAGCAGAGCGACGGCGGCCACCAAGGGCACGCGACCCGGCCAGCGCCGCAATGGGCGGGCTTGCGGTGCCATCCGACGCGCGGCGCGGCTCTGGACTGGAACCTCCGGAAACGACGGTACAACCGGCGCAACACCCTTGAAGCTCACCGAGCGCGGCCTAAACTGCTCATCACGTAAAATGAGCACGTCGAACGCCATATCGTCACGCGCATGCTCGACTAACCGATGTTCGACCTGCCCAAGCTCAATCTGCCCAAGCTCGGCCGACCCATGCTCAACCGAGTACGGATCGGCTTCAACCTCGACAACACGCAGGTAATCGGAAGAGTGATCGGGAGAGAACGTGGTGATCGACTGAGAATTCATCTAATGGGACCGTTTGGAGGGCGCCGGGGATTCGTCTGGCGACGTTGTGATCATCGACGGTTATGGTTAATTCCGGTTAAAGATTCGCAGCGCGCCGATACGGTATCGGCGCACCGATAAACGAGGTCGGGTTTGGTTCGCTTCGAGAATGTCGGCCTTCGCTACGGCATGGGAACGGAAGTTCTCAAAGACATCAGTTTCTCTGTGGAACCGCAGTCTTTCCAGTTCCTCACCGGCCCTTCGGGCGCCGGCAAGACCACCTTGCTGCGCCTGATTCTCATGTCTCTGAAGCCGACGCGCGGCTTCATCTCGCTCTTCGGCCAGGATGCCTCACAACTGGCGAAGGACGACATATCGGCGATCCGGCGCCGCATCGGCGTGGTTTTCCAGGATTTCCGCCTGCTCAATCACCTCACCACCTATGAGAATGTGGCGCTGCCCCTGTTCGTCCAGGGCCAGGAGGAGAGCACCTATCGCCCGCAGGTGATCGAACTATTGCGCTGGGTCGGCCTCGGCGACCACATCCATTCCTATCCGCCGGTGCTCTCAGGCGGCGAGAAGCAGCGCGCCGCTATCGCCCGCGCCCTGATCGTGCAGCCAGAACTACTGCTCGCCGACGAGCCCACGGGCAATGTCGATCCGACATTGGCCCGCCGGCTGCTGCGCCTATTCATGGAGCTCAATAAATCGGGCACGTCCGTCGTCATCGCCACCCACGATCTGGCCTTGATGGATCAGTTTGAAAGCGCGCGGCGCTTCGTACTCGGCGACGGACGGCTGCACATCTATGACTGACACCTCCAGCCCGGAAGCGGTGGCCCCGCCATCGCGCGAAAGCCCGCTGAAGCGGTCGATCCAGGCCTTTTCCAAACCGCGGCTGACCTTGATTCCCGCCGACAGCACCGCCAGCCGGGCACTCGTCATCGTCATCGCCATTATGACTTTCCTCGCCACCCTAACGGGCGGCGGCGCCATGCTGATCTATCAGGCATCGCAGAACTGGAATTCCGCGATCTCGCGCGAAATGACGATTCAGGTGAAACCGCAGCTCGGTCGCGACATCGAAGCCGATGTGCGCAAGGCGGCGGCGATCGCCCGGATGCCAGGCTTCGCCGACGTGCGCGTGTTTACCCGCGAGGAATCTTCACGACTGTTGGAGCCGTGGCTCGGTGCCGGGCTCGATCTCAGCGAACTGCCGGTGCCACGGCTGATCGTGCTCAAACTCGCCGACGATGCCCGGCCCGATCTCGGCGCCCTGCGCACGCAATTGAGCCAGCAGGTGCCCAACGCGGCGCTCGACGATCATCACCTCTGGCTCGACCGCCTCAGCACCATGTCGCGAGCACTGGTCGTCGTCGCCGTCGTCATCCTGCTCCTGGTGCTGCTCGCCATGGTGCTGGCCGTCGCCTTCGCCACCCGTGGCGCCATGGCCGGCAGCCGCGAGATCATCGATGTCCTGCATTTCGTCGGCGCCCGAAACAGGTTCATCGCCGCCGAATTCCAGCGCCATTTCCTCAAGCTCGGTCTGCGGGGCGGATTGATCGGCGGCGTCAGCGCCCTGGTCATCTTTTATCTGGCTGGCCTCCTCACCGCCTGGTGGATCGCCAGCCCCGAGGCAAGCCAGGTCGAAGCAATGTTCGGCCGTTTTTCCCTCGGTTTTGTCGGCTATCTGACGATCATCGTCATTTCGGCAGGCATCGCTCTGCTCACCGCCGCCATGTCGCGCTCGGTCGTGCTGCACCGCCTGCGGCGCATGAACTGAAGAAGAACTGACCGATCTGGCGCATTTCCTTCCCCCGAAAATGCTATAAAAGCAGGCCCTCAACACAATTGGCGTGACATGCTCTACATCCGCTCGGCCCTGTTCAACGTGCTGTTTTACCTGAACTTGATCATCATCATGATTCTGGGCCTGCCGTTGCTCGCGACAAACCGCTATTCGGTCTTCTGGCTGTGCAAGATCTGGGGCAAGTCCTCGCTCTGGCTGCTCGACAAAATCTGCGGCACCAAGGCTGAATTTCGTGGCCTCGAGAATATTCCCAAGGGCGCACTCATCATCGCGCCGAAACACCAGTCGATCTGGGAAACCTTCGCGCTGGAAATGTTCTTCGACGACTATTCGATCATCCTGAAGCGGCAGCTGATGTGGCTGCCGCTGTTTGGCTGGTATCTCAAGCGCGCCGACCTGATCGCCATCGACCGCGCCAGCGGCCGATCGGCACTGGAGCAGATTATCCAGCAGGCCAAAAAGCTCCCGCCGCAGGGCCGGCAATTGCTCTGCTTTCCCGAAGGCACGCGCCGCCCGCCAGGCGCGCCCCCGCGCTACAGGATCGGCATCGCCCAGATCTATATGGAAACCGGCATGCCCTGCCTGCCCGTCGCCATGAACTCCGGCCTGTTCTGGGCACGCCGCAGTTTCCTGCGCCGGCCGGGAACCATCGTCGTGGAATTTCTGCCGGTCATTCCCCCCGGCCTGCCGCGCGAGGAATTCTTCACCCGCTTGCAAACCGTCATCGAGGACGCCTCCAACCGGCTGATGACTGAGGCTATCGCCAAGGACCCATCGCTGGCGCAACTGATGGTGAAGGAAGGCTGAGCCTTCTGCCCAACCTTCGTATCATCCGTCAATTCGCCGCGAGATGCTTCGCCAGCCAGGCCAAGGTCGCATCATGCACGCCGATCTCGCGCAGGTGCTGATAAGTGCTGACCACATAGTCTGGATTGTCACCCGACACGCCCTTGCCCTGGCGCACGAGACGGATCAGCTCGTCCCGCTCCAGCCGACCGGCATATTGCTGATGGCTTCGATCGACGACGTAAGCAACGGCTGCCACCTTGTCGCCTGTGGCGAGGCGCACGTGCAGGAAGGTCTCGAGATAGATCATGGTGACCTGCTCGCGCTCGCGCAGATAAGCGATCACCTCGTCCCAATTCTCCGCCCGCACGCGGAAAGCCACGCCCTGGCAGGAGCCGCCCCGGTCGAGCCCGAGCACCAGCCCTGGAATCTCCTGGGTGCCCCGATGCACATGCGAATAGATGCACAGCGATCGATGATAGCCATGAACCGAGGCGATCTGCTTTTCCTCGAACGGAAAGCCCGGCCGCCACATCAGCGAGCCGTAGCCGAACACCCAGAAATCGTGCGCCGTGGTCATCGTGGTCGCCTTGGCCGTCGTCATGGCGCTGGACATATAGCCGCCCTTCCCCGCTGTAAATCGGCCGTTTTTGCACGGTCTGGTGCATCTGCGGTAAGGACAGGCCTGACTGACCAAACGCACTGACCAAACGCACTTGCCGCCCCGGCGAATGCCCGCCACTGTCTGCGAAACTCCGGAGCCCCGTTGAAATGCCAAGCCGCAAGGCCAGACTTCCCGTTCTCGCCCTCGGCCTGCTGATCGCGCTCGCCGCAATCTGGTCCCTTGTCTGGTACGGCGGTCTGCTCCTGACCCGTCACCACCTGGGCCAATGGATGAGCGCAGAGGCCGATCGCGGCCGCACCTGGACCTGTGGCGAGCAGAACGCCTTCGGCTTCCCCTTTACCCTGGGCATCACCTGCAAGGACGCGCGGGTGTCAGGCACCCATGCCGGCAAGGCCTTCTCCGCCACCCTGCCCAATCTCATCGCCCGCGCCGAGGCGCAGGCACCGCGCACTTTGCTGCTCGAAGCCATCGCGCCGCTCAACGTCGACATTGAAGGCCAAGCAAGCGCTGTCTCCTGGCAAGATCTGCACACCGAACTGAGATTCGGTTCGGGCGGCCCGGTCGCCGCGCGCCTGACCGGCGACAAACTCGCTTTCACCGGCAAATCGCTGATGCCCGACGGCGAGATCGAGAGCATCGATCATCTGTCGGTCGACATCACCCAGGCCGCCGACGTCACCGCCGATCAGAACGCCTATGACATCGCCTTCACGCTCGCTGGCGTGGCCTCGCCCGCGGTCGACTCCTTCATCGCCAACGGCCAAGCGACACATCTCGACGGCAAGGGCCGGCTGTCGCAGTTTTCGCCCTTCGGCAACAGACCGCTGGAAGAGCGGCTTGACGAATTTCGCCTGCTGGGCGGCGCTTTCGTCATCAACAGCCTGCGCTTTTCCAAGGGCGACACGACGGCGGAAGCCAGCGGCCGTCTGACACTTGATGAGTCCCATCGACTGGCCGGCGATATCAGCGCGCGCTTTGCCGGCATCGAGCCACTGCTCACCCGCTTTGGGATTCCCACGGGCCTCACCGCGATCGAGAGCCTGATGCGCCGGCGCTCTCCTGGCGCGGATAAGACGGAACCTGCCGGCCTGCGCCTGCCGGTCACCCTGCGCAATGGCGGCGTCTATATCGGGCCCGTGCGCGCGCCCGTACGCCTGCGCCCACTATATTAGGCTCTATGTCTTTGGCGGCGGCGCACTGCCACGACCAAAGTCGGCGGCATTGGTCTCCTGTCCCTGCGCGATGATGCTGCGGCGAATGGCGCGCGTGCGGGTGAACAGATCGAACAGGCCCTGGCCATCGTCCCAGCGGATCATCCGCTGCAGCGACGCCAGATCTTCCTGAAAGCGACCGAGCATTTCCAGCACGGCTTGTTTATTATTGAGGAAGACATCGCGCCACATCGTCGGATCGGAGGCGGCTATGCGGGTGAAATCGCGAAAGCCGCCAGCGGAAAATTTGATCACTTCCGACTGCGTCACGCTTTCAAGATCGTCGGCCGTGCGCACGATATTATAGGCGATGAGATGCGGCACATGGCTGGTGATCGCCAGCACCAGATCATGATGCAAAGGCGACATCACTTCGACATTGGCACCACAGGCTTCCCAAAAGCGGCGCACCTTGTCGATCGCCGTTTCATCCTCGCCTTCAGGCGGCGTCAGGATGCACCAGCGATTGATGAACAGCGTCGAAAAGCCAGAATCGGGCCCGGAATATTCGGTGCCCGCCACCGGATGCGCCGGCACAAAATGCACGCCCTTGGGCAGCTGCGGCGCGATTGCATCGACCACCGCCTGTTTCACCGACCCAACATCGGAGACGATAGCGCCTGGCTTCAATACTTTGGCAATGGCGGCGGCGATCGCCGCATTGGCGCCGACCGGCGCGCACAGCACAACAAAATCTGAGTCGGCGCAGGCCTGCGCCACGTCCTCGATCACCTCATCGGCGATCTTCAGTTCGACCACGCGCTCGCGCACCGCTTTGTCGCTGTCGCAAGCGACGATGTGACGGGCGAGATGTCGATCGCGCGCCACTCGCGCGATCGACGAGCCGATGAGACCGACACCGACGATGGTGATCCGGTCGAACAGCGGCGCGTGGTCTTGGCTATCAGCCACCCTTCGCACCATGCTTGGCGAAATCACGCAGCGCCTCGGCAACAAGGCGGCAGGCCTCGTCAGTGCCGATGGTGATACGGATTGCATCGGGCAGGTGATAGGAGCCGACGCCGCGCACGATGAGCCCGCGTTGGCCCAGGAAGGCCTCGGCCTCCTTGGCGGTGAAGCCTGGCTTCTGGCCGAAATGCACCAGAATGAAATTGGCTACGCTCGGCGTCACTTCGAGGCCGGCCGTGCGCACTTCCTGCGTCAGCCAGTCGAGCCACTTCTCGTTATGCGCCGCCGACATTTCGACATGCTTGGTGTCGTTGATCGCCGCCGCACCGGCCATCAGGCCAGGACCGCTGACATTGAACGGGCCGCGCACGCGATTGATGATGTCGCAAACCTCTTCAGGCGCATACATCCAGCCGATGCGCACAGCCGCCAGGCCGTGGATCTTCGAAAACGTCCGCGTCATCACCACGTTGGAGAACTCGGACACCATTTCGAGACCTGAGGTGTAGTCATTCTTGCGCACATATTCCGCGTAAGCCGCATCGAGCACCAGCAGCACATGCGGCGGCAGGCCGGCATGCAGGCGCCTCACCTCTTCGAACGGCAGATAGGTGCCAGTCGGATTGTTCGGATTGGCGATGAAGACAACCTTGGTGCGTTCCGTGACACGCGACAGGATATCGTCGACATCGGTGGTGTAATTCTTCTCTTCCGAAATGATCGGCGTACCACCCGCCGCCTGAATGGCGATGTAATAGATCTGGAAGCCATGCTTGGTCATGATCGCTTCATCGCCGGGCCCGATATAGGCCGCCGCCAGCAAGTGCAGCAGATCGTCTGAGCCGCAGCCACAGACAATGCGATTGGCATCGAGGCCAAAGCGCGCGGCAATGGCTTCGCGCAACACGCGCGCCGCGCCATCGGGATAGAGATCAAGCGTCTTGGCGGCGGCCTGATAGGCTTCGAATGCAGCCTGCGACGGCCCGAACGGCGTTTCGTTCGAGGATAGTTTGAAGGTCTTACCGCTGCCCTTGGCCGGGCTCTTGCCAGGCACATAGGCTTCAATGTCGAGAATGCCGGCGCGCGGGGCGGGGCGAGACAGGGTGGTTGTCATCAGAAACTCCGGAAACGTCGATGCGTCAGAAAAGGTGAAATCAGATGTCGGTGGAATGTCGGTGCACTTGATGTCGCAAGGCATGGCTACCGATTTCAGCCAGGCGCACATCGCTATGTCCGGCCTGCGCGAACAGCGTTTTGACATTGGCGAGGGGGACATCGCCCGGCATGGCCAAAAGCAGCGACAGGCCCCATTCGCTGCCGACATTGCCCAGGATTTCGCCGCCGGCACGCCCGACCAGTTCCGGCAAGGCATCGCGCCAGCGCGTGATCGACGCCTCGTAGATCACCACGTCGCGCGAAGCCGCTTCCGCGAGCGGCAGCGACAGCACGAAGGCCGGCACGCCGGCTGGATGATCGGGCCGTTCGACGAAGGGCAGGCGGGCGATGATTTTCGGCGCCTCGGGCGGCGCCAGGCGATGCCACCACGGCTGCGCCATGGCACCGCTGTCCATGCGCACCATGCCGAGATCGCCTTGCGATGACGCCACCGCGTCGATGACGCCAGAGGCGCCATAATGGGGGATGAAGGGCACCGTGAAGCCGAAATGGAAGCGGGCGGAGTCGCGCATCATCGCGTCGCCCGCCGCCGTATCGACATGGACGCTGTAGGGCGCCTGCACATAGGTGAAGGTCGAGATAATGATGCGCCAGATGCCCTCGACAGTGTCGAGCGGCAGCAAGCCCCGGTGGCGGATGGCGAGGCGGCGCATCATTTCAGCCTCGCGGCCGGGCCGGAACGCCGATCCACCGCCCTGGCACGCCTTGATGGCGATCAACTTGTCGATGATGGCGCTGCGCTCGATCAGCAGCTCATGCATCTCCTGGTCGATCCGGTCGATATCGACGCGGAGCGTCGCCAGATCCACCACGGGATCGGCGGCAGAAGAACCAGATTTCGGCTTGAGGTCTGCTGACATAGCTTGTTTCACGGCCTGAACACGATGGGGCGGCGGAAAATGTCATAATCACGCACCCCGCCGAAGGCAAAGGAATAGAGTTTAAGGCTTGCCCCGAAGCGCCCTCTTGCCTTGACTTACCGCTGGAGCGACACCTATATATCGTACAACGCGTTCGAAATAGAGAACGATACGCGATCGAAAGGACGTTAAGCGTGGCAGGTACCGGAACGCTCCCGGCGGATGCGCCCCTGTCCACGGCCGCCCCCGACGACATTCCCAGCCAATTCGCCCATTTTCCCGCCAGCCAGCCCCTGGCCATGGACGCCGGCGTCCTGCTCGCCCCCCTCACCATCGCCTACCAGACCTACGGCACCCTCAATGCCGACAAGTCCAACGCCATCCTGATCTGCCATGCCCTGACCGGCGACCAGCATGTCGCCAATGTGCACCCGGTTACCGGCAAGCCGGGCTGGTGGGGCACCATGGTCGGCCCGGGCCGGCCGATCGACACCGAGCGCTATTTCGTCATCTGCTCCAATGTGGTCGGCGGCTGCATGGGCACTACTGGCCCGACCTCGATCAATCCGGCCACCGACAAGCCCTATGGCCTCGACCTGCCGGTCGTCACCATTCGCGACATGGTGCGCGCCCAGGCGATGCTGATCGACCACCTCGGCATCGATCAATTGTTCTGCGTCGCCGGCGGCTCCATGGGTGGTATGCAGGTACTGCAATGGGCGGCGCTGTATCCGCAGCGCGTCTTCGCCGCCATGCCGATCGCCGCGGCCGCCCGGCATTCGTCGCAGAACATCGCCTTTCACGAGGTTGGCCGCCAGGCGATCATGGCCGATCCCGACTGGCGCGCTGGCCGCTATTTCGACCAGGGCGTGAGGCCCCAGAAGGGCCTCGCCGTCGCGCGCATGGCCGCGCATATCACCTATCTCTCCGACGAAGCGCTGCAGCGCAAATTCGGCCGCAAATATCAAGACCGCGAAGCCCCGACCTTCTCCTTCGACGCCGACTTCCAGGTCGAAAGTTACCTGCGCTACCAAGGCTCGACCTTCGTCGAGCGCTTCGACGCCAATTCCTATCTCTATGTCACCCGCGCCATGGATTACTTCGATCTCGCTGAAGATTACGGCGGCGTGCTCGCCAACGCCTTCAAAGGCAGCCGCACGCGCTTCTGCGTCACCTCGTTTACGTCCGACTGGCTGTTTCCCACATCGGCATCGCGCGCCATCGTCCATGCGCTGAATGCCAGCGGCGCATCGGTGTCTTTCGTCGAGATCGAAACCGATCGTGGCCACGATGCCTTTCTGCTCAACGTGCCGGAACTCTTCGCTACATCGCGCGGCTTCCTCGAAGCGGCGGCGCGGGCACGCGGTCTCCCACCAAAGGTAAAATCGTCCTGATGACCGACACCGTGACGCGCTCGGGCGGCATCAACGTTCCGTCCTTCGGCAACGAAGGCCGCCTCGATCATCTCCTCATTGCCAGCATGGTCAGCGACAACACGCGCGTGCTCGATGTCGGCTGCGGCGACGGCGCACTATTGCGCCTGCTCACCGACAAGCATGGCGTCGACGGACGCGGCATCGAATTGTCAAAGAGCGGCGTCAACGAAGCCGTCGCCAAGGGCCTGTCGGTGATCCAGGGCGATGCCGACACCGACCTTGTCGATTATCCCGACGACAGTTTCGACTATGTGATCCTGTCGCAAACGATCCAGGCGACCCGCCACCCAAAGGTGGTTCTCGAACACATGCTGCGGGTCGGTCGCCATGCCATCGTATCGTTTCCAAACTTCGGCCATTGGAAATTGCGTCTGCAATTGCTGGTCAAGGGCAAGATGCCGATGACCGGCATTCTCTCCAACCCCTGGTACGACACGCCCAACATTCACTTCTGCACCATTCGCGACTTCGTCGGTCTGGTCGATGAAGTGGGCGCCAAGATCGAACGGGCCGAGGCGCTCAACCGCTTCGGTGCTCCTCTGGGCTTCACCGCGCCCTGGTGGGTCTGGAACATGTTCGGCGAGCAGGGGCTTTTTCTTTTGAAACGCGGCTCTCGCTAGCCCCCTCGGGGGCGCCGCTGTGCAAAGGGTTGCGCATCATGTCTCCCGAATTCCTCATCACCACGCTCATTATCGTCGCCTCACCCGGCATCGGCGCGACCTATACGATCGCCGCCGGCTTGAACCGCGGCGCCAAGGCGAGCGTTTGGGCCGCATTCGCCTGCACGCTTGGCATCGTCCCGCATCTGCTGGCGGCGATGACCGGACTGGCCGCGCTGCTGCATGCCTCGGCGCTTCTGTTCGAAATCGTCAAATATGCCGGCGTGGCCTATCTGCTCTACATGGCCTGGGCGATGCTCAAGGAACGGGGGTCGATGAAGATCGACGCAGGAAACGATGCGCGCGGCCGTTGGCAGGTTATCGTCGACGGCATTCTGATCAACCTGCTGAACCCGAAACTGTCGATCTTCTTCGTTTCCTTCCTGCCGCAATTCATCAGCCCTGCGCAGCCGAATGTACTGGCGCAGATGATGGTGCTCTCGAGCGTCTTCATGCTGGCGACCTTCGTCATTTTCACGCTCTACGGCCTGTTCGCGTCAACGATGCGTGACAGGGTGTTGTCGAGCCCGACGGTGCTGGCCTGGATGCGGCGGACTTTCGCGGCCGCTTTCGTGGCGCTCGGAGCCAAGCTTGCACTGAGCGAACGATAACCTAAATAAGGGGCGACCCTCTTTCAGCTTCCCGCCTCTTTCGGATCCCCGCCTCATGACTGATGACGCGACCCAGCGCCCCCTAGAACTCGGCCTCGACACCTTCGGCGATGTTACCTTCGGCGACGATGGTGAGCTGCTGCCGCACGCCCAGGTGATTCGCAATGTCATCGACCAGGCTGTCCTGGCCGACGAGGTTGGCTGCGCCTTCATTGGCCTGGGCGAACATCACCGCAGCGATTTCGCCATTTCCGCGCCGGAAGTGGTGCTGGCCGCTATCGCCGCGCGCACCAAAAGCATCCGGCTTGGCTCGGCCGTGACCGTGCTCTCATCCGATGATCCGATCCGCGTGTTCCAGCGCTTTTCGACGCTCGATGCCGCCTCGAACGGCCGCGCCGAAGTCATTCTCGGGCGCGGCTCCTTCACCGAATCCTTTCCGCTGTTCGGCTTCGACCTCAACGACTACGAGAAACTGTTCGAGGAGAAGCTCGATCTGTTTGCCGCGTTGCTGCCGCAACAGGAAATCTCCTGGCATGGCAGCGTGCGTCCGCCGCTCGACAAGCAGCGCGTCTATCCGCCGATCGAACGCGGCACCTTGAAGACATGGATCGGAGTTGGTGGCAGCCCGCAATCGGTGGTGCGCGCCGCGCACTACGGCCTGCCGTTGATGCTCGCCATCATCGGTGGCGATCCCGCCCGCTTCAATCCCTATGTCGATCTGTTTCATCGGGCGCTGGCCGAGTTCAAGAAGCCAGCGCTCCCGATCGGCGTGCACTCGCCCGGCCATGTCGCCGACAGCGACGAGCAGGCGCGCGAAGATCTCTGGCCCTGCTACAAGCGCATGCACGACCGCATCGGTGCTGAGCGTGGCTGGCCGCCGACAAACCGCGCCCAGTTCGACCAAGAGATCGCCCACGGCTCACTCTATGTCGGCGCGCCCGAAACCGTCGCCCGCAAGATCGCCGCGACCGTAAAGGACCTCGGCATCGACCGTTTCGACATGAAATACAGCGCCGGCCCGTTGCCGCACAGTAAGCTGATGCGCAGCATCGAGCTCTACGGTCGCAAGGTTATTCCGATGGTGCACGACCTGCTGGCGAGCTAGCGCTCGAACTTGAAGGCAACGCGCTCGCACACTTTCGCGCCGAAATATTCAAGCGCCTTGCCCGAAACCTTGCCTCCCATGGCTTCATAAAAGCCGGTGGCGAGTTCGTTCTCCGCCAGGGCCCAGACCACCAGCGAGGCATAGCCGCGCCGCGCCAGATCGTCCTGGGCGGTGCGGAACAGGCGACGACCAAAGCCGAGACCCTGAAATTCCGGCAAGAGATAAAGCTCGTAGATTTCACCGCTGTAGCGCGCCGAGGCATCGCGATTGCGACCATAGCTGACATAGCCGGCGACACTGTCTTCAAAATCGGCGACGAGCAGGCCGCTGCCGCGCTGCATCGCCGCCCGCCACCAGCGCGCACCGCGGTGGCGCACCATGCGATCGAGTTCGCGCCCAGGGATGATGCCGCGATAGGCGTGAACCCACGCAGCAGCATAGACGTCGGCTAGGCCGGCAATGTCATCGGCCTTCGCGCTTCGCACCGAAAGGAGAGCCTGTTGCATCCTCCGTAGACTGGTCCGAAACGCCGACATGCACAAGCCTTGCTTTGGATTTTTAGAACTCGTTGTTTTCTATTGTGTCTTTTCGAAAAGGCTGTGCAGCGCGTTTAAGCGTCCTACGAGGTACGCTACCGCGCCGCTTTGCTTGAACAAGACATTGTCGCCCGAACTGGAGGTTGCGCGGTCGTTCAAAACCGCAGCGCCGCCCGCAACGAGGCGGTCTGATCGATATAGCGCTGAGCGGCGCGCAAACTATATTCGGCGCGCAACTCAAAACCGCTCTGTGTCGCCAGTTCCAGGCCGGCGGTCAGATTGCCATAGACCTTCGGCGCACCCGTGGTGATCTGGAACGGCGCGATGCCGCTGGCGGCGAAATCGGCGAGCTGCATCCGCGCCACCCAGCCACCATTACCCAGGAAGCTGACGCCACCGATCACATAGGGCCGCAACGTCATGGTCTTGCTGACATTGATCCGACCGCCAATCTCAAGGCCCGGCGTCGCCATGACACTGGTGCGGCTTGTCGCCAGAGCCGCCAGATCGAACAGCCCTGCGCCGGCCTCGCGATAGGCCGACTGACGCACAAAGCTGACATCGAGATCGGCGAACGGTTTGAGATACCAGTTATTGAACGAGAACTCGTAAGCCGCCCGCAGCCGGCCGCCGAGATGCACGAATTGCGGATGGCTCCGCGCCACAGCGGAAAAGCCCGGCAGGAAGACTCGCCGCGTCATGTCGGAGCTCTCATAGCCGGCACGCACGGCGGCGGCGAACAGCCAAGGCCCGACCTGCCGCTTGAGAGCAGCACCGACATTGACCGTGTTGCTGGTGATGGCCACGGCGCTTGCGTCGGACTTGGTGTCGCTCGCCATGTAGCTCAGCGAGCCGCTGAGGAACCAGTCGCGGGCGATCTGTCGTTGCGCGCCGATCTGGTAGGTCGCCACAGTGGCGCGATAACCGGTGTCGTCGCTCGTGCCAGAGCGATTGACGCGATTGCCGGTGACGCGCCCCCAGACGCATTCGCCTTCGCTGCGCTGGGTGCTGCCGTTGAGGAAATAGGGGCAGCTCATCAGCGTGTTGAAGAAAGAATAGGAATGATGCGCTTGCGCGGCGAGACGGCTGTGCGTCGCATCGTTGGCCAAGCCGGCGAGCATATCGCCATAGCTTTTGGCGCTGGTCAGTTGAGCGAAATAGGTGAACAGAGGTGCAGCCCCGGTATAGCCCGAATCCCAAAGCGCCTGGAGATAATTGGCGGTATTGAAACGATCCGCCGGAAGAGCCGCGGCCGCGTTACGGAAATTACCAGTGGCCGACACCGAAAGGTCGCGTCGATCCGCACTTAATTGCAACGCGTAATTGATTGGCAGCCCGTCCAGATCGCTGCTTTGCGCCGAAAAATTCGACACCGGCGTATCGAAATGACCGATTGCCAGAGACCGCCCCTTCAACGGATTGCGCGTATCGAAATCGATCGTGCCCGCCAGATTCGTCTCGCCACTCACGGAAAGCCGAGTGCTGCGATTGTTCAGAAAATCAAGGCCGACAACCAGGTTGCCGTCGGCTGTCTGCGTGAAGCCGCCCGTCAGGCGCGTCACGTAATATTGCCCGCTGTTGGTGAGATCCAGATAGCCTGAATTGGTCAAGAGGCCGTTGACGCCCAGATCGATCGTATCGTTGGGGGAGAAGTCACCGGCATTGGTGAAAGTGCCCGTTCCGCCGACCCGGATATTGCCGTTGATGCTCGCATTGCTTGCGTTGTTGATCGTCGCGTTGCCCGCCGTGACGATGGCGTCATTGCCAAGCGAGGCAATGGTGCCGCTGTTGGTGATCGTCGTCATGCCGGTCGTGTTGGTGATGATGCCAGCACCCGACCCCGTTCCACCCTTGACGGTGGAAGCCGTTCCCACCGTGATGTCGATGGCGCCACCCCGGTGGCCGGAACTGGAATTGCCGACGCTCACCGCATAGATGCCCGGCGAATTCAGTCCTTGCGCGATGACGTCTGCACTCTGGTCCACCTTGATGTTGATATTGCCGCCAGCATTCCCCGCCCCTTCCCAGGGTTGGCGCAACAACAAACCAGCATCGGAGAGAACGGCGCCGCTGCCCAGGCTCATCGCCAGAATAGCGGGCGCGTTGGCACCGCTCGTCCTGATGGAGCCCGGATGACCCGTGTCCCCAGCACCATTGCCGATGACATTGATGTTGATGGTTCCACCGTTGCCCGCACCGCCGCTGACCCCGGCATCCTTGATCAGATTGAGATCGTAGGTGACGCTGGCCATATTGCCGGCCAAACCACCGCCGCCGCCGACGCTTTGCGCGACCACGCCGGCCGCTCCATCGCCAGTTGTCTGGATACGGCCATCGACATCGACATTCACCGTGCCGCCATCGCCGAAACCATGCCCGGAACCGGTGATCAGAGTCACCAGGCCGGACTTCGTTGTCAGACCGGCCACGCCGCCACCACCGCCGACGCTCTGCGCCAGGATGCCGAAGGCATTCTGGCCGCTGGTCGCGATGCTGCCGCCAGCTTCAGCCTTCACATACACCGTGCCGCCATATCCAACGGCGTCTCCAGTCGCGTTCAGCCGGAGATCAAAGGGCGTCGTCGCCGCATCCTTGCCATCGACGACAGCCGAATAGCCGCCGCCGGCACCGACGCTTTGCGCCAGAACGCCGAAGGCGAGCGCGCCCGACGTTTGGACAGAGCCCGCGATTGTCGCTGTCGCTGCTCCGCCATCACCCCGCACGCCGGAGCCATTGGCGCCGAGCTCATAGGTGTTGGTCTTCGCATCCGCCGCATCCAGCGTCGGCGCCGGTGGCGCAACCGGCAGATCGAAGGTCATCACCGTGGTGCCGCCGCCACCGCCAATGCTCTGAACCATGACGCCGTGCGACAGCACGCCCTCGGTCTGCACCTGGCCGCCCGCATCGACTTGCACGGTTGCGGAGCCGCCGGCCCCAGAAGCGCCATCCGCGCCAAGGCCGCTGTACCAATTGCCGCTCAGCCGGGGATTGATGATGCCAAAGCCGCCGCCAATGCGTTCGGTGCTCTTGCCACCGCCAGCGCCGATGCTCTGCGCCAAGATGCCCATCGAGTTTGCCCCGACAGTGTGGACGCCGCCGTTGGGCTGAACCTCGACCCAGACGGCTCCACCCTTACCGCCGCCGCCACCCCTGCCACCAGCTTCAAGATGCAGATCGACCAAACTGTCGCCGTTAATCGGTGCAGCATGGGCGCCATTGCCGCCGCCACCGCCAATACTCTGCGCCAAGATGCCGTCGGAATTGGCGCCCGCGGTGACGATCGTACCGCTCGTGTTGACCGTGACGGAACCACCATCGCCGGCAGCACCGCCCGACCCGCCCACCGAGAATCCGGTCGTCAGACTGGCGTTGTAAGGGATGAGTTTGAGGATGCTGTTGACGATATCGGCAGCGTGACTGTCCGCGTTGGACAAGAGCGAACTGAGGGGCTTTTCGACACCGCCACCATTGCCACCGCCGCCACCAATGCTCTGCGCGAGAATGCCGGGCGAATTATCGCCTCGGGTTATAACCGTATGGGAGTTGTTGGCGATCACAGTTCCGCCATCGCCACCAGAACCGCCATAACCGCCAATCGAAAACTGGAACCCAAGGCTCGGCGAATATTGTCCGCCATAGATCGTAGCGCCACCCTTGGCCACGCCGGCCAGAAGATCCAAGATCATCTGCGTCTGAGACATGTTGGAGGCCGAGTTGACCGCTCCGCCATTGCCGCCACCACCGCCGATGCTCTGCGCGATGATACCCGGAGAATTGGCGCCGGAGGTATCAACAGAGCCGCTATTGTCGACTTCGATATAACCGCCGTTGTTACCACTGCCGCCACCACCGCCAACCGTGACACCAACATTGACATTGACGGAGGAAAGCTGTCCGGGCGGAGCGGGATTGTTGGGGTCGCCACCCGGAATGAAATTGAACACACCCTTGGCGATGGCCAGCAATACGTTCTGCAGGGCGTTCGCATCCGAGAAGGCCGACTGAAAGGTCGAGCTCGCGACATCGCTGGCCTGGCCGCCGTTACCACCACCCCCGCCAATGCTCTGTGCGAAGATGCCGGCCGCGTAATCTCCGTAAGTGGTGATGGCGCCGTGGTTCGAGATCGAAACGGCGCTGCCATGGTTACCACTGCCGCCCATACCGCCAAGCGTTATCGTCGAACGGAACACCGGTGTTGAACTCGACAAGCCCTGGCTGTTACCGCCATTGCCGCCGCCACCACCGACACTCTGCGCGAAAATGCCATAGCCATGATCGCCTTCCGTGGTGACGGACCCATAGTTGATCACGTCGAGTGCGCCGCCGACATTACCGCTGCCGCCATTGCCGCCTACGGAAATACCGGCGTCGAGCGAGTATCCCTTAACAAGTGCGGCACCGCCGACATGGCTGATGCTGCTGCCACCGTTGCCACCCCCGCCACCAATGCTCTGCGCGAAGATGCCGACCGCACCGCTGCCGAGTGTCGAGATAATGCCAGCGGCATCATTATAGACGCTGACGCCGCCACCCATGGCGCCGGTGCCGCCATCACCACCGACGGCGGCGCTGACCGAAAGGGATATGTCGGGGGACACGGTAATGCTGTTGACCGTCGCGGAACCGCCATTGCCGCCACCACCGCCGATACTCTGTGCGACGATTCCATGGGACTGCGATCCGTAAGTGACGATACGCCCATAGTTATCGACGCTGACGTGGTCACCGCTACCACCGCTGCCGCCCTTGCCACCGATCGCAAGATTCAGGCTGACGATGCTGATCCCGGACGGATTGGGCGGCGCGAGCACGAGTTGATCCGACGTTGCCGTCCCGCCATTGCCACCGCCGCCGCCGATACTCTGCGCCAGAATGCCGTATGACTGATGACCATGGGTCGTGATCTGGCCATCGTTCTCCATGTTGACGACGCCCCCGTCGCCGCCGACACCACCCGTGCCACCAACGCTGACTGTCAGGGGGATCAAGACGCCGATGGCGAAGGCACCGCCGGCGTCACCGCCGCCGCCGCCGATACTTTGTCCGACAAGACCATTGGCTTGGCTGCCATAGGTCTCGATGGAGCCGCCAGCGCGGTTTTTGATCACGGCCCAGCCACCACTGCCAGCGTTGCCACCAGAGCCGCCGATGGAGACGAAGCCACCGCCCGCCGAACCCGCCGTCGCACCACCACCGCCAAGGCTTTGGCCGACAATGCCGGAGCCGCGATCACCCGTCGTTCGAACGGTGCCATAATTGTCGACAACAACGTCGCCTTCGCTTCCGCCGGCCCCGCCCCTGCCGCCATGTGAATAGATGATGCCGGTATCCGAGCCGCCAGAGCCACCGCGACCACCTTCGGAAATCGCGACAATCCCACGCGCCGAGAAACCCGACGTCGAGATGGACCCATAATTCTGGATGTTGACGGCACCGCCGGCTCCACCATCGCCGCCCGGCTTACCGGTGATCGGATTGAAAACGCCGCTGCTGCCGCCATTGCCGCCGTCGCCGCCCCGGCTTTGCGCAAAGACACCGTCGGCAATGTGCTCCGCGTCGCCAATACTGCTGGTGGTGCCCGTGGTCACGATAGAGGCGCCGGCCCCGATGACAATATGGATTTGACCGGCGCCGAGGTCCGCGCCGCCTGGAGTCTGATATCCGTCCTGGGCCGATCCGCCGCCGCCACCCTGGCTCAGCGCATAAATACCCGCCTGCATGGTTTTGATGGAGCCCGCCGAATAGGTGACGTTGATCGTGCCGCCCGCGCCACCATAGCCGGCCGGATGAGAGGCATCGCCAGTGCCATCGCCACCGCGACCCCCGATCGCCTGAAAGGCCATACCGACGCCGGCGGGGTTGGTGATGTCGCCCGAGATCGTCGCGATGATCGCGCCGCCAAATCCACCTTCACCGCCCATGGGATTGGCGCCGAGGCCTCGGATCGAGGCAGGCGCCGCATAGCCTCCGTTGGCCGTGGCCACCAGAGCATAAATGCCATGGGCATTAATCGTCACGTTTTGCAGATTGACGTCGATGATACCGCCGCTGCCGCCATACCCGTAAAGCGTCGACTCCCCGGGAGTGCCGAAAGCATAAGAGCCGGCGTTGCCGCCCGAAGCATCAAGTACAACACCATTGCCAGCTTGATTGGTGATGGTGATATTCTCAGCCGAAAGGCTGATCGTGCCGTTGTTGCCGCCGTTGCCGCCCCAGTGATTCTGACTTGTGGTGTAATCCTTGCCGTTACCGCCATCACCACCTCGTGCGGTAATGGTCACGGCGCCGGTAAACGGATCAGTGGGGTGGCTGGTCGTGATGCTATTTGAAAGCGTGGCGTTGGCCTTCCCGCCGTCACCACCGTCCTGGCCGTTGGAACTGCTGAAATCGTCGGCGCCCCGCGCACCGCTACAATCGAGGGTATAGGGCACTTGCGAACTCGGCGAACAAGCTGCGGCCTGATCCACACCCAGCCAGGAAACCGCCAGAGCACTCAACGAAGTCGCCGCGAGATAAGCCGTGCGACGACGCAACATGCGCACGCCTGCCGGCGACGGCCGCCTCAGCTCCGACCCATTGTCCCCATACGCTGACAGACAACATGCAGACGGACATGGCGCGCCACCATCGCGCCGCCCCGCTTCATCCATGCGAGCCCCCGGTTCCCTTCAATGTCTCATGAAGGACCGCTTTCGCGAGACGACAAGCGAATTAGGACGAATCGACATGCCGGTCGGTCAAACCGCATGCGGCCTGTGCAGTCCCATCCGCCTCAAATGCCGAGCCGCGTGCGCAGCTCCTGTCGATAGGATCGCGACACGGCCCACGGACTTTTCATCCCGCGCATCCACGCCAGCCATTTACCATTCATGGGGCGCTCGACATCGCGGATATGCATCGTGTTAACGATCGTGGTCCGATGAATGCGCAAAAAAGATGCAGCCGGCACCAGCGCCGACCAGATCGCGAAGGGGCGCAGATCGAGAACGGATGATCCGTCCGTTAGCCAGATCTCGGTGTAATTGCGGGCCGAGCGCAAACCAATGATCATATCTGTCGAGACGCCGCGCACACCGCCATGGCGGCGCAGATAAATCAGCGGCGTGAAATCAACGCGTCCGGTGGCTGATGGTTTGCTGGCCACGCCATAACGCGCCAGCGCGATCAGGTCGGCACATTGGAAGAGCCCCTTGATCTCGGCCGGCGACCACTGATGCGCGCTGCGCACCGCATCGAAGCCGATACAGGCGCGCAGCCGTTCGCCATGAAACACCGGCACGCATAGCACGCTCTGATCGCTCTGGCGCAGCATCTCGACCTGCAACAGCCGCGCTGACCGTGGCAGCGCCTTCACCTGACTGATCATGACCGCGCAATCGGCCAGAAGATACTGCTGCAACCAGGCGATCATGGTGACCGGCGCATCCTGCAGATCATCGAGGAAGGACAGGATACCCGGCCGACACCACTCATGGGTGTTACGGAAGCGCAGCAGCGCCTCGTCATATTCGAACATCCACGCCCGATCCGCCGCCGCCAGATGGCCGACCTCCTCCAGCACCGATGACAGCGCCGCATCGACCGGCTGCTGCAGCAACTGCTGAGCCGATCGAAATGCCCATTCAGGTGCCACCGCGCCCGCGACATCATCGCGATGCAGGGTTTCGAAGGGCGCGGCGCGGTCTGTCATCGGCGAGAGGTTTGATACGTGGGCGCGACGTCTTCATATTCAGCTTTGGAGAGAAACGCCGCCAGCTGCTTCGACAACTCGTCGATGTTCCCGTCTATCCCCGCCTCCCACTGCACCGCATCTTTGCGCGCATGGGCGCGGCGCGACCTGACGATCTCGATGGCACCCGCGATCAGTGGATCGGCGACAGGCGAACGCGGGATTTGCAATTCGTCGGCGATACGATCGCCATGAAAGCGCCGCGCCAGGCTCCACAACGCACGAATGCCCAATGTCTCGGGCAGGCTAAGCGCGGCGCGCAATTCGGCCTGGATGCTGTGCAACGTCGCATCGGCGAGAGCGACCGAGTCTTTCGTCAGCGGGCCGGTCACCGCCTGAAAGAGATCGTCGATGCGCCGCGCCTGTTCGTGATTGGACACGCCTTCGATCAGGCGTGCATCGATGCCAAGGAGATGGCCGACATGCCACCAGATGCGATAGAGCCGTTCGAGCTCCACCGTCGTCAGGCCAAAGCCCATCGCCGCCTCGGCGCTCCAGGCGGTGAGCGTGAAATCCATCCATGTGCGGCCGAGATCGACCTGATTGACCGGCACACCAAACGCCGCCTCATCGAAGCCACGCCGCCGCACCGCATGGCGAACGCGCGCATGCAGCAACCGCACCTGCGCGGTGGCCACATAACCGGCGCCGCCGACGCGCAGCGCCCCCGGCAGCATCACCGTGCCGAGCCATTTGGCGGTCTCGCGAATGCGCCCGGCGGCGCCATCGATCAGTCGCCCCGTGTCGGCGAGAACGGCGGTGATCGAAGGCGATTCATAAACGCGAATGAGTGCGCCAACGCTGAGCGAGACGATATGCACGGCCGGCGGCATGCTGTGAAATGGCCGCGAACCGCGATCGAGGAGATCGTCATCGACATAGTCGGGCGTACGTTCGAGATGGCCGAGAAAGGCGGCCACGGCGGCATGTGGATTGTGCAGCGACGCCAGGCCGTAGACGAGACCGCGATTGAGATCGTCGCGCGCACCATTCTGCGCGCCATCTTGCGCGAGCGCTTCGACCACCGCATCGGCCTGCGGATCGCCGGTGGTCAGCGCCCAGGCAAGAAGATCGGCCCGGTCGCTCCCAAACTGCGTTGCAATGCTCGATCGCCGCCCACGCGCGCCCGGCCAGCCGTTATCTCGAACGCTCTCCAAAACGCAGCCCCTTCATCATCAACCCGCGACAGGATCGTCGCATCACGCCGGAACGCTGTCGACAGGGAAGACGATTCATAAACGCGGATGAGCGCGCCGGCACCGCGATATGGTTAAAGTCCACGCAGCTTCAGTTTCGCCGACAGAAGGTCGATAAATTTGCGGATTTTCGCCGGCGCCATGCGGTTCTCCTGCCACAGCGCGTGGATGGGCACCGGCTTGACTTCGTAATCCTCGAGGATCAGTTCGAGCGCACCATCCGCAACGAGATCGCGGATCTGCCACAACGGCGAACAGGCCAGCCCCATGCCCGCCGTCACTGCCGCATAGACAGCCTTCGTCGTGTTGGCCCTGAACGAGCCGTTCACCGCGATCGTCTTCGGCCGCCCGTCGATCATGAAAGCCCACTTGCCCGGCTGCGCATCGACCGAGCGCACGAGACAATTATGTCCGCTCAACTCCTTAGGATGCTGCGGCCGCCCGTGCCGGGCGAAATAGGACGGCGCACCGAACACGACCAGCCGCAGCGCGCCCAATTGTCTGCTTTGCAGGCTGGAGTCGGGCAGGTGCGCGATGCGAACCACCAGATCGAGGCCACTGATCGGCAGATCGACGAAGGTATCGGCCAGTTGCAGATCGACTTCGACGCGCGGATAGAGCGCCTGATAATCGCGGATGATCGGCACAAGATAATCCGGCCCGAACAGCACCGGCGCGCCGATGCGCAACACGCCCGACGGCTCCGAACGGCTGTTGGATACGTCCTGCGTCGCTTCGTTGATCTCAGCCACCGCCAACTTGATGCGATTGTAGAAGCCGGTACCGGCTTCGCTCGGCGTGAGCTGCCGCGTCGTGCGGTGAATGAGCTTGGCCCCGACATCAGCCTCGACCGCGTTCAACGACCGGCTGACGCTTTGCAACGACCGGCCGAGGCGCCGCGCCGCCTCGGTGAGGCTGCCACTCTCGACGATGGCGACGAAGGTTTCGAGGTCGGTCAGACGCGCCATCGCTCTAGGGCTCCACGAGCCCGAGTTCGATCCGCCGTTTCTTCGAGAGCCCGCGCGCGACGATGGTGTGCGATTGGCGCAGATAGTCGCGCAGCTCGCCATCCGAGAGGCCGGGCTTGGCGAAATGCTGAATCCACTTCATGCCCCGCGAGGCGAGATAGGGCGCCGGCCGCAGGCCCGGCTGCTCTTTCAACATCTCATAGGCGATGTCGCTCACCTTGAATGTGAAGCTCGGCTCGTCCTTATGCCAGCCGCCGATGGCGAACACCTTCCCGCCGACCTTCCAGACATGCGATCCGCCCCACTGGACGACATGGCTCGTCGCCGGAAGGGCAGAACAGAAGGCGTTGTACTCCTCATAGGTCATGGACGAGCCCCGTCACGCGCCGGCCAAGCATGTGATTGGCCCTATTCTCTCGAAAATCGGTGAAATATCTCTCAATCTACGAGGATTGTCCGCAAAATTGCAAGTTCCTATCCTTTTTCCAGCGGCCGGAGCCGGCCACTGCGGCCATCCCGGCGGACAAGGAATGAGCGAGATGAGACAGATGAATCCAACCGTCCTGGTCGCCGGCGCGACCGGAAAATTCGGCAAGCTCGTCGTGCCGGAACTGGTCAAGCGCAAGGCACAGGTGCGCGCCCTGATCCGCGACGCCAGCCAGGAGCCGCTGGTGCGGAGCCTCGGCGCCAGCGAAGTGGTGCGCGCCGATCTCGGCCATCCCGACACGCTGGCGCCCGCCGTCGCCGGCACGAACGGCGTCTTCTTCATCGGCCCCGCCTTCGCGCCCGATGAAAGCACCATGGGCGTCGCGCTGGTCGAAGCCGCGACGCGCGGCGGTGTGCGCAAGTTCGTCTATTCGTCGGTGATCCAGCCGACCAATGCGACGCTGAAAAACCACGCCAGCAAAATCCCCGTCGAGACGGCGCTGTACAATTCGCGGCTCGATTACACGATCCTGCACCCGGCCAATTTCATGCAGAACATCGCCTTCGCCTGGGCCGGCATTATCGCCTCCGGCACGTTCGCTGAACCCTTTCCCGCCACGGCGCGGCTGGCGAAAGTCGATTATCGCGACGTGGCCGAGACCGCCGCCATCGCCTTGACCGGCGACAGCCTGTCCTATGCGACGCTCGAACTCAGCGCCGGCATGTATGACCGTATCGAGATCGCGAAAATCATCAGCGAAGAACTCGGCCGGCCGATCGAAGCCGCCGAAGTGAGCTTTGACGCATGGGTGGCAAAAGCGCGCCTGCCTTATGATGAACAGGCACTGGCGCTGCTCGCCAAGGTGCATGCGCATTACCGCGCCTTCGGCCTGGGCGGCAATGCGCTGACGCTGAAAGCGGCGCTGGGCCGCGAGCCCCGTTCCATGCGCACGTACATTCGCGATCTGATCGCGGCGCAGTCGCAGAGCACGGTGTCGGGGGCGCGCGCATGACCCACATCCTGCTTCTCAAGCGGCTGCCGAGCGCTTACGCCGCGCTGCTCGTGCCGTTGCTTCTCTCCATCGTCATGTCGGCCGTCGTCTCGGCCGCGGCCATCGCGGTCAACACGGGCTTCGCGCTCGCCGCTCTGCACGCCTGGCCGAAAGCCTGGGCGATCTCCTGGCTCGTCGCCTTCCCCAGCCTGCTGCTGCTCCTGCCCATGGTGCGGCGGATCGTGTCACGTCTCGTCGAAGCACCGAAGTGATGATCAACAGCGGGCGATGAGAGTGTCGATGCGCATTATCTTATCGCCCGCCAGCATGCGACAAAACGAGGTGACGATGATCGCAATGCATCAGGTCTTTAAATCTGCTTCACGAGCTCCCGGCCTTCTTTCATCAAGGCGCGCCTGATGAGCCGTCGATCGCCCTCGGAGCGTTGGCTTTCAAAGCTGATGGCAATGGCGAGCTTTTCGTCACGGCTATGATGCAAAAGCGGGATCGCGTAACAGCTGAGATGCGGATCAAGCTCGCCTTCCTCGATATGGATGCCATCGCGCTGGGCCTGCTGCATGGCCGCGACGATCTCCGACCACCGCGTCCTCGTTTTCGGCGTAAAAGCTGTAAAAGGTTCCGGCGGCAAGAGCAGCGGACGATGCCTGTTCTCGACGCGGCTCAAGAGCGCGCGACCCGCGGCCGATGCCCAAAGCGGATAGCTTGGGCCGATCTCGACATCGATCATCGCGCGGCGCCCGCCAGCAAGCCGCGCAACGGTCACCGCTTGCGAGTCGATCAGCTGTACAAGATAGACCGTCTCGCCGCAGTTGGCCGCGACGCGTGCCATCGGCGGCCCGACAGCCTGGGTCAGACGATCGATCCACGATATCGCAAGCCTAAGTGAACGCGTGCCGAGCATGTAGCGTCGGTTCGGCAACCGGCTGGCGTAGCCATGCGCCATCATAGTCGACAGGAGCCTGGAAACAGTCGCCGGATCGACGTTCAAATGTTTGGCTGCCTCTTGCACCCGGATCCCGTCCGGTGCTCTCAGCTGCATCATTTCAAGGAGCTCAAAAGCCCGCCCGACGGAGCGAATTTCGCCAGGCGTGTCGCTCTTTGTCGCCAAGGTCTTCTACGCTCCTATTGGCGCGGAAAGATCGGGAAATCTGGGAATAACATGCTCGCCAAATAGACGAATGGAATCGAGCATGCGCGCGTGCTCGGTAATGCCGCCATACATGATGAAGATCATGTACTCCACCTGCAGCTCGTTCTTCAGACGTTGTATTTCGGCGGCGACTGTATCAGGCGTTCCGACAATCTGAAAACCACTCTTGATCATCTGCTCGAACGTCTTCGGCACAGGCCCTTCCTGACCAGGCATGCGCAGCGCTTCGAAGAAGCCAAACTCACCGAGCCAATGGGTCCAGAAAGCCGCGCCCTGCCGGGCCGTTTCCATGGCTTCGTCATGGGTGCGCCCAACAGCGAGATTGCGACAGAGGACGACGCCACCCCGCGGCGAATATTCGCCAAACTTCAGCTGCCGACCATGTTTCGCCGCTTCATCGACATAGCCCTGAAAGACCGCACGCACGATATCGAGATTGGCGGCGAGCGTAACAACCGAACTGCCGATCCTGGCCGACCATTTGAGCGTTTCCAGGCTCTGCGTCAGCGTCGTGAACAGCGGCGGATGCGGCAATTGCTTTGGCTTTGGGACCGTGGCGATTCGCTTGAGAACACCGTCTTCAACGCCCGCCGCCAATCCGGACGAGATCGGATGCTTCCATTCAAGTCCCTGCGGCGGCACCTTGATGAATTCGCCATCGAGACTCCAAAGGTCCTCGGTCCACGACCGATACATGACGTCGAACCATTCCTCGACGATTTTGCGATTGGTGGCTTCGACCTCCGCCCGGCCGCTGCCTGACGCATTGGCATGATAATGTTGCCCCATGACGCCGACAGATCGTGGTTGATAGCCGCGGCTCAGCCCGACATCGAGGCGGCCACCAGTCATGTGGTCCGCCATGGCGATATCCTCCGCCAGGCGCAACGGATTCCAATTGGGCAACACAAGGCCCATCTGGCCCTGGCGCAACCGCTTGGTGTGCTGGCTGAGATAGACATTCAGCATCAGCGGATTCGGGGTGACGTGATATCCCTCGATCTCGAAATGATGCTCGGCAAACATCATCGAGGTCCAGCCAGTCTCATCGGCGGCGATCGCCTGCTCGCGCAGCTCTTCGAGCGTATTGCCGTAGCGCTGCCGGTCGAGGCCCCAAAGTCCGGTCCCGAGCTCGGCTTCCGAGGCAACGGCGACCGGATAAAACATTCCGAATTTCACGGCAAAACTCCCCAATCGCGAACCCAATCGTCGCTAGGGGAAGTCTTGATGATCGGCGCAGACCGTCAATCGCGGTTCTTGCGCCTGACGCAACGCAAGCAAAAATAGACGATGCCTGCCTGGCATCATCTAGACTGCTGCTTCATTCTGAAAATTGGAGCGGGCGAAGGGATTCGAACCCTCGACCCCAACCTTGGCAAGGTTGTGCTCTACCACTGAGCTACACCCGCGTCTCGTGGACGCGATCGCTTCCGGCGGCGTATATGCCGTATTCCTTTTGCGATTGCAACACGCTCAATGGGGCGATGTGCAACGATTTTGCATCTGGCCACCGGTGATTTCAGCGGCATTTTGCCCTAAACGAGCCGCCAGAGCAGAATCTGTGGGAAATGACAGAGGCAATACGGGACCGCATGGCCAGCACACCGGAGGAATTGTTCCGCTATTTCGACGAAATCGGCGTCGAAACCACCACTCAGCGCCATGATGCGGTGTTTACGGTCGACGAATCACGGCATCTGCACGAGGCGATTCCCGGCGCCCACACCAAAAATCTGTTCCTGTGGGACCGCAAAAGCCAATTTTTCCTGGTCACCGCCCAGGAGAGCACCCGAATCGCCCTCAACGGCCTGCACCGCAAGCTCGGCGCCGCCGGCCGGCTCTCTTTCGGCGCTGAAGAGAAAATGCGCGAATTTCTCGGCGTGACGCCAGGGTCGGTGACGCCGTTCGGCCTGGTCAACGATGTCGGCCACGCCGTGCAGTTCATTCTCGACCCGGCGCTGGCCGACGCCGACATCATGAATTGCCATCCGCTCACCAATACGATGACCACCAGCATCAAGATGGCGGACTTCCGGCGCTTTCTGGCGGCGACCGGCCATCCGCCGCTGGTGCTGCCGCTATCCGACTGACGGGTGAAAAGCTGGCAAACCAAGCTGGCGAAACGGTATTCTCGGCGCCATATGTGGCATATGTTTCAAGCTAGGGCGGCGGGCCGCCTTTTGGGGTAACGAAATGAACGACGAGTTGATTATCGGTGAGGGCGCGGCCACCGGCGGGCAGAACGGCCAAGACGCCATAAAAGATGTCACCAGCGCTAGTTTCCGCGTCGACGTCATCGCCGAATCGGCGCGCCAACCCGTTCTCGTCGATTTCTGGGCGCCCTGGTGCGGCCCCTGCAAACAGCTCGCCCCGGTTCTGGAAAAGGTCGTCCAGGCCACCCAGGGCAAGGTACGCCTGGTCAAGATGAACATCGACGAGCATCCGCAGATCGCCGGCCAGCTTGGCGTCAAGTCGATTCCCGCCGTCATCGCCTTCCAGCGCGGCCAGCCGGTCGATGGCTTCATGGGCGCACTGCCCGAAAGCCAGATCAAGAATTTCATCGAACGCCTCACCGGCCCGCTGACCGGCGCCGCCGACGATCTGATCGCGCAAGCCGAAGCAGCGCTTGCCGCTGGCGAGGCCGAGAGTGCGGCGGAGGGATTCGCCGCCGCCTTGGAAGAGGACGAAGCCAACGTCAAGGCGCTAGGCGGCCTGGTCCGCGCGCTCGTCGCCCTGGGCGATCTCGAACAGGCCCGCGCCGCGCTGGAGCAGACGCCCAAGGGCAGCGAGAACGATCCCGCTATCACCGCCGCCAAGGCCGCCATTGAGATCGCCGAACAATCCGGCGATTTGGGCGAGACAACGGAACTCGAAGCCAAGGTGGCCGCCAATCCCGCCGACAGTCAGGCGCGTTTCGATCTCGCCCTCGCGCTGAACGCCCAGGGCAAGCGCGAGGAAGCGACCGACCAGTTGATCGCCATCATCAAGCGCGATCGCACCTGGAACGACGACGGCGCGCGCAAGCAGCTCGTGCAGTTCTTCGAAGCCTGGGGCCATATGGACGAAGAGACGATCTCGGCACGCCGCAAGTTGTCTGCGGCTCTGTTCTCCTGATCAGCAAAGGTCCGCCATGTCGATCAACAAACCCTATCGATCCATTGCGGGCCTGGCTCAGATCATTCCGGTGTTTCCGCTGCCGCGCGCCATTATCCTGCCGCGCACGCAGTTGCCGCTGAACATTTTCGAACCGCGCTATATCGCCATGTTCGACGATGCGATGAAAGCCGATCGTCTCATCGGCATGATTCAGCCCAGCATGACGGAAGCATCCGATATCGATCATCCGCACCTGCATGGGGTCGGCGGCGTCGGCCGCATCACCCAGATCGCCGAGTCCGGCGATGGTCGCTATGTGATCACGCTCTCCGGCGTCTGCCGTTTTCGCGTCATCGATGAACTGCCGATGCAGCACGCCTATCGCCAGTGCCACGTCTCCTATGCCGAATTCGCCCATGACCTGCAGCCGAACGCCGGCGACGATGAAGTCGATCGCGAAAGTGTCGTCGAAGCGCTGCGCACCTTTAGCAAGGCGCGCGGCCTGCGCATGGACTGGGATGAGATCCAGCGTGCGCCGACGGAAGCTCTGGTCAACGCACTGTCGATGATGAGCCCCTTCGGCCCAAGCGAAAAACAGGCGTTGCTCGAAGCCATCGATCTCAAGGCGCGCGCCGAAACGCTGGTCGCCATCACTGAGTTCGAACTGGCGCGCGGTGGCGCCACGCCACCCTCCGCCCTGCAATGAGCGACAACGACAACAACCTCGTGCCGGTGGGGCAAGAGCCGCATCAAGAGCTTCACGCGCAAGAACCTCATGCGGACGAGCGCACGGCCATGGACCAGCGGCTGTTGCAGGTTCTGGTCTGCCCGGTGACGCGCGGTCCGCTGGTCTATGACCGCGAGGCGCAGGAGCTGATTTCGAAATCGGCGCGCTATGCCTATCCAGTGCGTGACGGCATTCCCATTCTCATCATCGACGAAGCGCGGCGCATCGAAGACTGAGCGAAACGCCCCGGTCAGGCCGCCGCTTTCTCCGCGCGAAACAAACGCGGCGGTTGGCCTGACAGGCCCATCGCTTCACTCAGCAACGCGCGCTTCAGCAATCGCGAATTCTGCACCACCGCCACGCCGCTGCGCCGCAGATCGGCCAGCGGACCTTTCATCTTATAGATGTGGTGCAGAAGATCGACACCTATCGCCGAAACGGCGGAGTCGAAACGCCGGGCCGATTCATACGTCTTCAGCGTCAGGTCCGATCCGATGTCGAGACCAAGCGACGCCTGTTCGATGATCGCATCGCACAGGCAACCAACATCGCGCATCGCCAGATTGAGACCCTGTCCAGCCAAGGGATGAATGCGATGCGCCGCATCGCCGACCAAGGCAAAGCGCGGCGCGACAAAGGTACGCGCCAGCCCGAAAGTGAGCGGGAAGGTCAGGGGACGATCGACGAGGCTCAGCTTGCCCCAGCGATGACCGACGCGGCGTTCGACTTCGGCCAGAAAGAGATCGTCGGTGAGCGACAAAGCGTCGTTGGCTTCGTCCGATGTCGCCGTCCAGATCAGCGATGAGCGCCGCCCGGTCAAAGGCAGCATGGCGATCGGCCCGGACTCGAGGAAGTGCTGAACCGCAACACCCTCGTGATCGACCTCATGGCCAAGGGTCGCAGCGATGGCCGTGCGCTGATAGTCCCAGGAGACGGATTTCAGCCCGGCCTGATCGCGCAGAGGAGAACGGCTGCCATCGGCCGAGACCACCAGGCGCGCTGCGATCTCCTCGCCATCGGCGAGGCGCACCCGCGCCAGACTGGGCCCGGCTTCAAACGTGGCCGCATGGACCGCCTTGAACTCCACGCCGACCGCCGTGGCAGCCTGATGCGCGGCATCCTCCAGATCGGCATGGAAGGCGATATGAGCCAAGACCTCGCCTCGCGCCTCACCTTTCACATCGCGGCTGTCGAAGGTGAGATTGGGGATGCGTACCGCATCGGCGAGGCGGGAGTCGGAGATTTCCATCCGCAGCACCGGCGCGGCGCGATCGGCCACCGCTTGCCAGATGCCGAGCCGCTCCAGCATCACCCGCGGCCCCGGCGCCACCGCCGACGTGCGATGATGACGACGCGGACGCGCCAACGCCCCATCGACCAGAACGACAGCCAAGGCCGAGCCGCCCAATCGCTTCAACGCGGTCGCCAGAACCAGCCCAGACAGGCCACCACCGACGACGATCACATCATAATTCCTGGACATCATAGCTCTTGCGGATCGACCCAAATCCCTGATGCGGGCTTGTATCACGACCGCAGGAGCGGGTCAGGCTTCGCAGACCAGCGTGATCCGCCAGCATCAGAGTGAGCAGAAAATAGGCATTTTGCCGCTCTAAACTGCAGACCGCTTGGCATGGTCTCGCAGCGCCAATCGCAATCTGAAGGATTCCCTTGCGATGAGCCACGTTTGCGCAGGCTGCCCAATCCAGCGCCGCTATTGGCATAAAGTTTGCTTAGAATTTCGCCATATGCAGGATTTCTAGGCAGGGGCATCTGAGATGAAGCGTATGGGATGGGTAGCCGCCGCAGGAAGCGTGCTGACGGCAACGGCGGCGCATGCACAGGACGGCGCCAGGATCGACACCGCCGATACCGGCTTCATGATCATCGCCACCGGCCTGGTTCTGATGATGACCCTCCCGGGTCTGGCTTTGTTTTATTGCGGCATGGTGCGCAAGAAGAACGTGCTGGCGACCATGGCGCAATGCGCCGCCGCCACGGCCATCGTCTCGATCCTATGGTTTGTCGCTGGCTATTCGCTGACCTTCGCTGGTGAGGGCAGCATTTTCGGCTCTTTTGATCGCCTGTTCTTCGCTGGCATTGGCCTCGATTCGATCAATCCCCTGGCCAAGACCATCCCCGAACTGCTGTTCGCCGCCTATCAGATGACCTTCGCGATCATCACCTGCGCGCTGGTCGGCGGCGCCGTTGCTGATCGCATGAAATTCTCCGCCTTCTGCTGGTTCTGCGTGCTTTGGCTGTTCATCGTCTATGTGCCGCTGGCACATATGGTGTGGGGCGGCGGTTGGCTGGCGAGCCTTGGCGTCATCGACTTCGCCGGCGGCACGGTGGTCCATATCAATGCCGGTGTCGCTGGCCTCGTCGCTGTTTACATGATCGGCAGCCGCCAGGGCTGGGGCCGCGAGAACATGTCGCCGTTCGATCTCACCCTGGCGGTGGTCGGCACCGGCCTGCTCTGGGTCGGCTGGTTTGGCTTCAACGGTGGATCGGCGCTGGGCGCCGGCTCGCGGGCGGTCTTCGCCATTGTCGCCACCCATCTCGCAGCCTGCGCCGGCGCCATCACCTGGAGCGCGCTCGAATGGATCGAACGCGGCAAACCCTCGGTGCTTGGCGTGATTTCTGGCGCCATCGCCGGCCTCGGCACGATCACGCCGGCCTCCGGCTACGTCCTACCCTGGCATGGCCTCGTCATTGGCGCGGTTGCAGGCATCGTCTGCTTCTATTTCTGCACCGTCATCAAGATGCGCCTGAAATACGACGATTCCCTCGACGTCTTTGGCGTTCACGGCGTCGGTGGCATTCTCGGCACGCTGTGCGCCGGCATTTTCGCCACGGCGGCCCTCTCGGCCTCGTCGGATGCGCCTGGCGTCGCCGGCCTGATCGAAGGCAATGTCCGCCAGCTCGGCATTCAGGCCATTGGCGTCATCGTCACCATCGTTTGGTGCGTGATTGGCACTGCCGTGGTGCTGAAAGCGCTCGATCTCACCATCGGCCTGCGCGTCTCTTCCGATCAGGAGCGCGAGGGCCTCGACCTGTCTCTGCACGGTGAGGCGCTTCATCCCTAATCGGTTGATTTGACGAGCCGGTGCGAACAGCCCTCATAGGGTTCGCAGTTTGGCGATCCTGGGCAAAATCGCGTTTCTATCGAAACGCGATTTGCTCTAGGTAGGTCAACGACCGTTTTCCGGGTGTGTTTGATGGCCAGCGACAACAGCGACAACGATATTCTGCATCTTCTCGATCTCGAACAGATCGAGGAGACCATTTTTCGCGGTGTCGGCCTGCGCACCAGCTGGCGTCGCACTTTCGGCGGCCTGGTGATCGCACAGGCCGTGACTGCGGTGGCGCGCACGGTCGAGCCCGACAAGGCCATGCATTCCTTGCACGGCTATTTCATCCTGCCCGGCGATTCCTCGAAACCCATCGTCTATCAGGTGGAGCGGGTGCGCGACGGCCGCAGTTTCTCGACCCGGCGCTGCGTCGCCATCCAGAACGGCCAGGTGATCTTCTTCCTTTCGGCGTCCTTTCACATCGAGGAAGAGGGTTTCTCGCATCAGACCCCGATGCCCTCGGACGTCCCCGATCCGGATTCGCTGCCGAGCCTCGCGGAGATCATCAAGAATTACGGCGAGCTCATTCCGCCAGTCATCAAGCAATATTTCACCGGCGAGCGGCCGATCGAACTGCGCCCGGTCGATCTGGGCCGCTATCTGCCGCTGAAAGACGGTGAAAACCGGCCGGCGCAGCAGCGCGCCTGGGTGCGCGCCACCCGGCCCCTACCCGACGATCCAAGCATCCACCGCGCCGTGCTCGCCTATCTCTCCGACATGACCCTGCTCGACACCTCGCTGGTGACCCACGGCACCACCGTGTTCAGCCCGACGGTCCAGGCGGCGAGCCTCGACCACGCCCTGTGGTTCCATCGGCCGTTCCGCGCTGACGACTGGCTGCTCTATGTCCAGGACAGCCCCAATGCCAATGGCGCGCTCGGGCTCACCCGGGGCGGCATCTATGCCCGCAACGGGGACCTGGTGGCCTCGGTCGCCCAGGAAGGGCTGATCAGGCCCAAAGCCTGATCGAAGATCTCCGAGACTCAGGATCTCCGCCTGCCGAGCTCATGACGCCTAGATCCTAGGCGATCGACCCACTTCTGCATAAAAAATAGTCTCTCGCTTCCTTCGCTATGCGCTGAATCGCGGCACGAGTCCCGCCCAAGTCATTTGGCACGCAGATTGATTCCCAAACGGGCACGAGGCCGTCCGTACGATGCGCCGCGTGACTAGCCGGGGGCGTCGCATTCCGCGCGTCGAATTTGCGGCCAAGCAGGGAAAAGCGAATGAAGATAGTCATGGCAATCATCAAGCCGTTTAAGCTTGACGAGGTGCGCGATGCGCTCACCGCCGTTGGGGTGCACGGCCTTACCGTTTCGGAAGTCAAAGGCTATGGCCGCCAAAAGGGCCACACCGAAATCTACCGCGGCGCCGAATATGCCGTCAGCTTTCTGCCGAAACTGAAGATTGAAGTCGCCGTCGCCTCCGAGCTGGCCGACACCGTGGTCGACGCAATCATCGCCGCCGCCCGCACCGGCCAGATCGGCGACGGCAAAATCTTCGTCTCATCCCTTGAGCGCGCCGTCCGTATCCGCACAGGCGAAAAAGATTCCGACGCGCTGTGAGCCATCGCCTTTCCTCCAGGAGCTTTTAACGATGAAAATGACACCTAATCTCGGCAGGGTTGGCGGCTTAATTGGCCTTGCCTGCACATTCGCGCTCGGCTCGGCCCTGCCAGCTTTCGCGCAGGCCGCCGCAGCCGCCCCCGTCCCCAACAAGGGCGACACGGCCTGGCTGCTCGTCGCCACCGCCTTCGTCATGCTGATGTCCATCCCAGGCCTCGCTCTGTTCTACGGCGGTCTCGTCCGCAGCAAGAACATGTTGTCGGTCCTTACCCAGGTCTTCATGATCGTCTGTCTCGTCTCGATCATCTGGGTGCTCTACGGCTACTCGATGGCCTTCACCAATGGTGGCAGCCTTAACGATTTCGTCGGCGGCTTCTCCAAGGCCTTCCTGATGGGCGTCACGCCGGAAACGACGGCTGGCACCTTCTCGAACGGCGTCGTCGTTCCTGAAATGGCCTATCTGTCCTTCCAGATGACCTTCGCCTGCATCACACCGGCTCTCATCGTCGGCGCCTTCGCCGAACGCATGAAGTTCTCGGCACTGGTGCTGTTCACCATCCTCTGGGTCACTCTGATCTATTTCCCAATGGCCCACATGGTTTGGTACTGGGGCGGCCCGGACGCGATCGGCGATGCCGCCAAGGCGGTTGCTGCTGCGACCGATGAAGCTGCCAAGAAACTGGCGATGGCTAAGCTCGATGAGGTCAAGGCCGACGCGGGCATGCTGTTCAAATGGGGTGCGCTCGACTTCGCCGGCGGCACGGTCGTTCACATCAATGCTGGTATCGCCGGTCTCGTCGGCTGTCTGATGCTCGGCAAGCGCATCGGCTATCCGAAAGAAATGATGGCGCCGCACTCCCTGACCCTGACCATGGTTGGCGCCTCGCTGCTGTGGTTCGGCTGGTTCGGCTTCAACGCCGGCTCGAACCTCGAAGCCAACGGCACCACCGCCATGGCCTTCCTCAACACCTTCGTCGCCACGTCGGCCGCGGCTCTCGCCTGGCTGTTCGCGGAATGGGGTGCGAAGGGCAAGCCATCGCTCCTCGGCATGGTCTCTGGCGCCATCGCCGGTCTCGTCGCCATCACGCCGGCATCGGGTTTCGCCGGACCGATGGGTTCGATCGTCCTCGGCATTGTCGCCGGTGCGATCTGCTTCTTCTTCGTGGCCACCGTGAAGAACAAGCTCGGCTATGACGACACGCTCGATGTCTTTGGCATCCATTGCATCGGCGGCATCATCGGCGCTCTGGGCACCGGCATCCTGGTCAACCAGGCCCTGGGCGGCGCCGGCATCGCCGACTACGAGAGCAAGCCGGGCGAAATGGTCCTCGCGGCCTATGAATTCGCCCCGGCCTTCATGGCTCAGGTGAAAGCGGTCGTCTTCACCCTGCTGTGGTCCGGCATCGGCTCGGCGATCCTCTACAAGATCGTCGATCTGATCGTCGGCCTGCGCGTCGCCCCCGATCAGGAGCGCGAAGGTCTCGACGTCGCCGAACACGGCGAGCGCGCTTACAACAACTGATAGTCCAATATTTACAACAACAGACGGCGCCCTAAGGGGCGCCGTTTTTGTTTGCGGCTCTACCCATCGTCCTTCGACAGATATTTAATTCTGCCCGGAGTTATTTTCTCCAGGCGCTGTGACACTTCACAACGGCGTGAGCCGCACTTGATCAGATCGCTTCGCAACCCCACGACTCTCAGAGCCACGCGCCGCCCCGTTCCCTCCCTCGGCGCTGACGACAGACCTCATAAAGATTGAAGCTCATAGAGGAGCGCAGAATGGTTGCTTTCACCCTCAACGGCAAAGCACACACGCTGGACGTTGACCCACAGATGCCTTTGCTGTGGGCCATCCGCGATGTGATTGGCCTGACCGGCACGAAGTTCGGTTGCGGCATGGCGCAATGCGGCGCTTGCACCGTCCACGTCGACGGATCTCCAGTGCGCGCGTGCCAGACTGAAATCAGCAATATCGACGGCGCGTCGATCACCACCATCGAGGGCCTCTCGGGCAAAGTCGCGGAAGCCGTACAGACGGTTTGGACCGAACTCGACGTCCCGCAATGTGGCTACTGTCAGTCCGGCCAGATCATGTCGGCTACCGCACTTTTGACCGACACGCCCAAACCCACGGACGAGGACATCGATTCGGCGATGAGCGGCAACCTCTGCCGCTGCGCCACCTATCACCGCATCCGCGCCGCCATCCATGAAGCCTCCAACCGGCTGGGAGGCTGATCATGTTGCACTTCCGCTCACAAACAGGCGCCGCCCAACCAACCCGCCGACACTTTCTCATCGGCACGGCGGCCACGGCAGCCGGCCTGACTGTGGGGTACCAGTTGGTCGTTGCCGCACCGGCGCTGGCTCAGGCTGCGACAGCACCAAATCCGTTCCAGGCCTATGTCGGAATCACAGCCAACAATCGGATCGTGATCCATTCCTCGCAATTCGAAATGGGTCAGGGCTCCTATTTCGGTGTCGCCACGCTGGTGATGGAGGAACTGGGCGGCGATTGGAGCCAGGTCGATGTAATCGGCGCCTCGGGCAATCCGTCTCTCTACGGCAATCTCGCCATGGGCGGAGCTTTCCAAGGCACCGGCGGCTCGACCTCAATGGCCTCGTCCTGGGAACGCTATCGCAAGGCCGGCGCCACGGCCCGCGCCATGCTGGTAGCGGCTGCGGCGAAACAATGGAATGTGCCGGAAAGCGAGATCAAAGTCGCGGCTGGGACGCTCTCCAACGCCTCCGGTCGGACGGCGACGTTCGGCGATCTAGCGACGGCGGCGGCGGCACTCCCCGTGCCTACCAATGTGCCGCTAAAGCCGCGTGAGCGCTGGACGCAGATCGGCTCAAGCACGCTCAAGCGCTACGATTCGGCCGGCAAGACAAACGGCAAGCAACCCTACACGATCGATCTGAAGATGGACGGCCTGCTGACGGCGGTGATGATTCATCCGCCCAAGTTCGGCGCCCAAGTGAAGAGCTTCGATGCGTCGAAGGCGAAGGCCCTCAACGGCATCGTCGATGTCGTGCAGATCCCGCGCGGCGTCGCCGTGGTCGGCCGCGACATGTGGACCGCGTTGAAGGGACGCGATCTGACGACAGTTCTATGGGACGAGAGCAATGCCGAGCAACGTGGCAGCGCTGATCTGCTCAATGAGTATGAGAAACTCGCCAAGGGCCCAGCTGCGGTTACGGCGCGCAACGACGGCGACGTCGCTGGCGCCTTCGCCAATGCCGGCGCCGGGGCGCAGACGATCGAAGCGGCCTATGAGTTTCCCTATCTGGCCCATGCGGCCATAGAACCGCTCAATGCTGTCGCCCGCATCAGTGAAGACGGTCGCGTCGACGTTTGGGGCGGCCACCAGATGCCTGATCTCTACCAGGCCATCGCCGCGCAGGTCGCCGGCACCACACCAGACAAGGTCAGTCTGCATGTGATGAAAACCGGCGGCAGCTTTGGTCGTCGCGCTGTCTCCGATGGCGATCTGATCGCCGAAGCGGTGGCCATCGCCAAGGCGCTCGGCCCTGGCAAGCCAGTGAAGGTGCAGTGGACGCGTGAGAACGACATGCGCGGTGGTCGCTACCGGCCAGCTTACGTGCATGCGATGAAAGCAAGCCTCGACAAAGACGGCAAACTGGTCGCGCTCTATGACCATATCGTCGGCCAGTCGATCATGGACGGCGGCCCGTTCGCTATGATGATCAAGGACGGGATCGACCCGACCTCGGTCGAGGGCGCGGCCACCATGCCCTATGCGATCCCGAACCTGAAAATCGATCTCACCACGGTCGCGACAAAAATCCCTGTGCTGTGGTGGCGTTCGGTCGGCTCCACCCATACAGCCTACGCGGTGGAAACCTTCATCGACGAGCTCGCGGCAGCTGCCAAGCGCGATCCGATCGATTTCAGGCTGGCGATGCTCGACAAGCACCCACGGCATGCCGCCGTGCTCAAACTTGCCGCCGAAAAGGCTGGTTGGGGAACGCCGTTGGCGCAAGGCCGCTTCCGCGGCGTGGCGCTGCACGAAAGCTTCTCGACCTTTGTCGCCCAGGTGGTCGAGATCACCGTCAAAAGTGGCGCCGACTTCTCGGTCGACCGCGTCGTCTGCGCCGTCGATTGCGGCACGGCGATCAACCCCGATCAGGTCCGCGCCCAAATGGAAGGTGGCATCGGCTTCGGGCTGGGCGCGATCCTGCAGGAGGAGCTGACATTGACCGGCGGTGTGGTCGACCAGCAGAACTATGACACCTACACGCCCCTACGCATCAACCAGATGCCGAAGGTGGAGGTTCATATCGTAGCGTCCAACGAGCCGCCGACAGGCGTTGGCGAACCCGGTGTGCCGCCGATCGGACCCGCGGTGGCCAATGCGCTGCGCGCGGCAACGGGGAAAACGGTTCGCAAACTGCCGATCCTCAAACACCTGTCGACCTAAGAAAAAACCGCGTTTCGATGGAAACGCGGTTTTTAACCTCTTATTTTTCAAGATCTTTTGCCGTTTGGCGCTTGCCGTCAAACGGCAAAATGCTGTGGGCGGGGAGGGGTAAGGTTAAGCGCGCATTAACCGCGCGCGCCGTAGCATTAAGGCTCACGCGGCGGCCCGCCAGATCTTTCCTCGCGACTGATTGTTTGCTTGCACGATGCGCACCCACAATTCATCGGTACTGGAACGCATTCCCGATCCAGTCCGCCTCTATTTCGGCCGTCGCTTGGCCGAAAGCGCCGGTCTTTTGCTGCTGGTGCTCGCCGGGTGCTTTGTCGTCGCGCTGATGTCCTGGTCAGCGCTCGACCCTAGCTTGAACTATGCCGCCTCCGGCCGTATCCGCAATCTGCTCGGCAAGAACGGCGCGGTTGTTTCCGACCTGAGCATGCAATTGTTCGGTCTGGCCTCGATCGGCTTTATTCCACCGATTCTCGGCTGGGCCGTGTCGCTTTTGTCGCGCCGGCGTCTCGACCGGGTCGCGTTCCGCATCCTGTGCATGGTGGCCGGCGTGATCTGCGCCGCCGCCATTGTCTCGCTCTTCCCCTCGAGCGGCAGCTGGCCGCTGCCGACCGGCCTCGGCGGCGTCATCGGCGATGCCATGCTGGCCCTGCCCCGGCGCGGGCTCGGCGGCAGCACCATCGTCGTTGCCGTATTCGCCACCATCATTGGCGCCATCGCCATCGTCGCCTTCACCGCCGCCATGGGCCGCGTCGCCGCCGACGAGCAAGAAGCGCTGGCCGACGAATATGATCTGCCGCCGACCAAGAAGCGCGCCCGCGCCGCGGCCGAGCCGGAGGATGAAGAAGATCGTGGCAGCGAGCCGGGTCTGGCGCTCACCATGCTTGGCGGCGCCATCCATCTGGCGCTGCGCGGCAAGGCCAACCTTGCCCGCCTGCTGACGCGCCGCAAAGCGCCGCGTCCCGCGTTCGACGAGCGCGACGAGCCGGAGCTGGTGGAGCCAAGATTGCGCGCGCCCGCGGCAGCGCCGCCGGAAACCGAACGCAAAGCGCCGCGCCGCATCACCATCGACGCGCCGGTCTCCTTCGACATTCCCGTCGCCCGCGAAGCCGCGAGCCATGACGCCGACGATCACGATCTCGATCTGACGGCCGAATCACGCGTCGCCAAACCACCGGCCGCGATCAAGCCAGGCAAGCGTGCGTCGCGCGAAGCGCAGCCCTCCTTCCTCGATCGCTCACGCTATGAACTGCCACCGCTTTTGCTGCTCAGCGAAGCCAAGAAACTCACCGTCGGCAAACTGTCAGAGGATGCACTCGAACAGAACGCCCGCCTGCTGGAAGGCGTGCTCGATGATTTCGGCGTCAAGGGCGAGATCATCAATGTGCGCCCCGGCCCGGTCGTCACGCTGTACGAACTTGAGCCCGCACCTGGCATCAAGTCATCGCGCGTCATCGGTCTGGCCGACGACATCGCCCGCTCCATGTCGGCTGTCTCGGCCCGCGTCGCTGTCGTGCAGGGGCGCAATGCCATCGGCATCGAACTGCCTAACCAGCGTCGCGAAACCGTTTATCTCAGAGAGCTTCTGGCATCGGAAGATTTCGAGAAATCGAAGCACCGCCTGACCATCGCGCTCGGCAAAACCATCGGCGGCGAGCCGGTGATCGTCGATCTGGCGCGCATGCCGCATCTGCTCGTCGCCGGCACCACCGGCTCGGGCAAGTCGGTCGCCATCAACACCATGATCCTGTCGCTGCTCTATCGGCTCAAACCCGATGACTGCAAACTGATCATGATCGATCCGAAGATGCTGGAACTCTCCGTCTACGACGGCATTCCGCATCTCCTGACGCCCGTCGTCACCGATCCGAAGAAAGCCGTCGTCGCGCTCAAGTGGGCCGTGCGCGAGATGGAAGACCGCTACAAGAAAATGTCGAAGGTCGGTGTGCGCAACATCGACGGCTTCAACGCGCGTGTCACGGAAGCGGCGGCGAAAGGTGAGATCATCACCCGCACCGTGCAGACCGGCTACGACCGCGAGACCGGCGAGGCGATCTTCGAGTCGGAAGAGATGAAGCTCGATCGCCTGCCATTCATCGTCGTCATCGTCGACGAAATGGCCGACCTGATGATGGTCGCCGGCAAGGATATTGAAGGCGCCATCCAGCGCCTGGCGCAGATGGCGCGTGCCGCCGGCATCCACCTCATCATGGCGACGCAGCGTCCCTCCGTCGACGTCATCACCGGCACCATCAAAGCCAACTTCCCGACGCGCATTTCCTTCCAGGTGACGTCGAAGATCGACAGCCGCACCATTTTGGGTGAGCAGGGCGCCGAACAGCTGCTTGGCCAAGGTGACATGCTTTATATGGCCGGCGGCGGCCGCATCTCGCGCGTCCATGGGCCTTTCGTGTCGGACCAGGAAGTCGAAAAGATCGTTGGCCATCTCAAGACCCAGGGCACGCCGGAATATCTCGAAGCGATCACCGCCGACGACGACAGTGGCGATGACGCGGGCGGCGGCGGCGACAGCGCCTATCCGGGTTCCATGGATGCCGAGGAATCGAGCGACTATTACGATCGCGCCGTGGCCATCGTCCTGCGCGACCGCAAATGCTCGACGAGCTATATCCAACGCCGCCTGTCGGTCGGCTATAATAAGGCCGCCTCGCTGGTCGAGCGCATGGAGCAGGAAGGCCTCATCAGTGCGGCCAACCACGCTGGCAAGCGTGAGATCCTCGTGGGTGGTGGTGTCGATCGTGGTGCGTTCGAACCGGGTCCTGACGACTGAAACGGCCCTTTATTGGCCGAACATTCGCCATAACCGGCTCCTATTTAGGACTGTGATCGTTCGAAAGGCAGTAAAATGCGCCATTTAATGCTCGTTCTGGGCCTCGGAGCCGCGATCTCCGCAGCTTCGCCCGCAATGGGTCCCGCTTCGGCGCAGATGGATATTCTCGGCGGCAAAAAGCCCGCGCCCGCCGCCCAAGCCATCGACAAAGCCGCACCTCCGGCCCGCATCGCCACACAGGATGCCGCCGCCGCCGTGCGCCGTGCCAACGCTTATTTCAATGGCATCACCACCCTGATCGGCGATTTCACCCAGTCCGGCAATGATGGCCGGAAAACCTCGGGCACGCTCTATTTGCAGAAGCCGGGCAAGCTGCGCTTCGAATATACCAAGCCATCGCCACTCGAAGTCATCGCCGATGGCACCAGCGTCGCCATCCGCAACCGCAAGCTGGCGACCCAGGATCTCTATTTCATCGGCCAGACGCCGCTCAAATTCCTGCTCAAGCCCAATATCGACCTCGCCCGCGACACCAAGATTCTCGATGTCACTCAGGGACCGGAAGTGACCTCGATCAAGATCGAGGACAAGGCGACGTTTGGCGGCACCTCGCGTATCACGCTGGTGTTCAACTCCTCGGACTTTTCCTTGCGCAACTGGGTGGTCAGCGACCCACAGGGCTTTGAAACCCTGGTGGCGCTGAGCAATGTCGATCTGCGCAAGATCCCGGATCCAGCTCTGTTCCGCATCAATTACGAGCGCACCGACAACAATTGAGAAGCCACGGAGCCGAACCCTCGGTAGCGCTATTTCGACTTCCGCTTTCCACGTGATATCCGATCCGGGATTGAAATTGACCCGGATCGCCGATGACCAAACGTATCGCCACGTGGAATATCAATTCCGTTCGCCTGCGCATGCCGTTGATCGAGCGATTCGTGCAATCGCATCAGCCCGACATTCTCTGCCTGCAAGAGATCAAATGCCGGCAGGCTGAATTTCCTTCCGCGCCGCTGACGGCCATGGGCTACACGCACATCGCGATCAATGCGCAGAAGGGCTATCACGGCGTCGCCATTGCTTCGCGCGTGCCGTTTGGAAAATCGTTCGCACGCGAATTCTGCCAGAAGGGCGATGCGCGCCATGTTGCCGCGACCTTCGACGCCGGCACGCTCGGCGCGGAGCCAGTGACCGTGCACAATTTCTACATTCCCGCCGGCGGCGATATTCCCGATCCGCAGCTCAACCCAAAATTCGAGCACAAGCTCAGTTTCCTCGATGAGCTGGAAACTTGGACCAAGACCGACGGCCTAGCTGGCGGCAAAGCAGTCCTGGTCGGCGATCTCAACATCGCGCCGCTCGAAAGCGACGTCTGGAATCACAAGGCGCTGCTCAAAATCGTTAGCCACACGCCGGTGGAAGTGGAACGGCTGCAGCGCGTCTTCGGCGCCGGCCCCTGGATCGATGCAATGCGCCATCTCGTGCCGGAGCCGGAGCGGCTTTACACATGGTGGAGCTATCGCTCTTCCGATTGGGCGGCGGCCAATAAAGGCCGGCGTCTCGACCATATCTGGCTCAGCCAGAAATTGGCGCCGCAATTGAAGACGATGGAAATTCTGAAAGAGGCACGCGGCTGGGAACGGCCATCCGACCATGTACCTGTCATCGTTGATCTCGACTCTTAAAGAGTCCGCCAAAACGATTCGAAGCCCAAACGATCCTAAACCTCGATGTCATCCTGGGCGGGCGCAGCGTGATCCGGTATGACACAGAGCTTTCGCTAATTCTCCAACACACCACGCATCTGCGCCAGCTCGCGGCTGGTGCGCGTCAACCGTTCCGCCATGCGTGTCTTGAGCCTGTTGGCGCTCACGGGAAATTCCCCCAGCACGCGGCGAAAAAGGGTCCGCGAGACAAACAACACTTGCGTTGGCTGCAAAGCCGTTGCGGTGGCGCCGCATTCCGTTTCCGCGATCAGCGCCACTTCGCCAATCAGCGTGCCGGCGCCAGCGATATGTCGAGCGACATTGCCATTCTGCTCGATGGCGATGCGGCCGTTCAACACGAGATAACCGCCCTCAGACGTGTCACCCGTTTTGAACAGCACTTCGTCGGCTTTCAGATTGCGCGTGATGCCCGAGAAAGCGATCAAGCGGACCGCTTCGACTTCCATCTGGTCGAAAACGGGCACCGCTGACAGCGTGCGGATATCGTCTTCAAGGGACATGGTGAACCGTTACTTTCTCTACGCTTCAAGGCACCAGCTTGTAGCCGCCCGCTTCCGTCACAAGCAATTGCGCGCTGGCCGGATCTTTTTCGATCTTCTGCCGCAAGCGATAGATATGCGTCTCCAGCGTGTGCGTGGTGACATTGGCGTTATAGCCCCACACTTCGCGCAGCAGCACATCGCGCGTCACCACCTGTTGGCCGGCGCGATAGAGAAACCGCAGGATCGCCGTTTCCTTTTCCGTCAACCGGAGCTTGCTGCCCTTGTCGTTGACGAGCATTTTCGAGCTCGGCTTGAACGAATAGATACCGATCTGAAAAGTCGCATCGTCGCTCGATTCATGCTGGCGCAGATGGGCGCGGATGCGCGCCAGCAGCACAGCGAATTTGAACGGCTTGCTGACATAATCATTGGCGCCGGAATCAAGGCCGAGCACCGCATCGGCGTCGGAGGTCTGCCCGGTCAGCATGATGATCGGATTCTTGAACCCGTCCTTGCGCATGATGCGCACGGCCTCTCGACCATCCATGTCCGGCAGCCCGACGTCCATGATGACCAGGTCCGGCGTCTGGCTGCGGGTCATCTGCAGGGCCTTGGTCGCCGTATCGGCCTCGATCGTCGAGAATTCTTCATGCAGGTCGAGCTGGCTGGCCAAAGCCGTGCGCAGATCGAAGTCATCGTCAGTGATGAGGATTTTTCGGATCAAGTGCGGTGCCGGTCCAATTGCGCGCTGCGTGACGCTACGCAGCACAAATGAGGCGCAAACTGATTTGCGCTGCGCAATATTCAAGGAAATCTATCGGTTCCGCAAGCGACGGCGCCCTGAACTGATTGATCTGGCGACGAATGCCATGCACAAACAGGTGAATGCCACAGGTCCCGCCGCCGTGAAGCCGATCTCGCGTCTCCGTGTCTCCCAAGCGGCTGGCAGTCGCTCCGACGGTTGGCTGACCATCGGCACCTTAACCATCCCCTGCAAACTAGGCCCCGCCGGTATCGTTCACCGCAAGGTCGAAGGTGATGGCGCCACGCCCGCCGGCTCCTTCCACCTCTACCGTGGCTTTTATCGTCCGGATCGACTGCGGCGCCCGCAAACGGTCATTCCCCTGCAGCCGCAGCGCCCTTCGGATGGCTGGTGCGACGATCGCGCGAGCGGACAATATAACCGCCCCGTCCCTCACCCCTCTCCGGCCAGCCATGAGGCGATGTGGCGGGACGACCATATCTATGACGTGGTCCTGATCCTTGACCATAACCATAGACCAAGGATTCGCGGCGCCGGTAGCGCCATTTTCTTCCACCTGACCCGGACCCCGCCGGCGCCAACCGCCGGCTGCGTGGCGATTTCAGCTGAAGCCATGCGCCGGCTACTGCCGCGCCTGGCCCGCGATTGCCGAATCGAGATCGGGTAGGTCCGCCAGGCTCAAGCCTGGCGTTGCCCGAAGATCGCCGTCCCAACCCGCACTTCCGTCGAACCGAGCTGCACCGCCTGGCCGAAATCGGAGCTCATGCCCATCGACAATTGGCTGAGCCCATTGCGCTTGGCGATCTCGCCGAGCAAAGCGAAATGCGGCGATGCCTGTTCCTCGGCCGGTGGCACGCACATCAGCCCAACCACATCCAGGCCATGCACCTGCCGGCAACGGGCAATGAAAGCATCGGCTTCCGCCGGCAGCACGCCGGCTTTTTGCGGCTCGGCGCCAGTGTTGACCTCGATGAACAGTTTCGGCCGCCGCCCAAGTTTGGCGCTCTCGGTAGCAATCGCCTCGGCCAGATTGTCCCGATCGAGGGTTTCGATGACATCGAACAACGCCAGGGCGTCGCGCACCTTATTGGTCTGCAACGGCCCGATCAGATGCAGCTCCAGGTCGGGATAGCGGACGCGCAGATCCGGCCACTTCGATTTCGCCTCCTGCACGCGGTTTTCACCGAACAGGCGATGGCCGGCGGCCAGCAGCGGCTCGATTCGCGCGGCATCTTGCGTTTTCGAGGCGCACAGCAGCGCCACCGACGCAGGATCGCGCGGCACATGCCGCGCCGCCCGGTCAATATCCTCGCGGACCTTACGGAACCGTGCCAGAATATCGCCGGCGTCATCACCGAATTCACCCATTTGCCTCGTCGCTCCTTACCTGCGCCACAAGTTGCAAGCCATTGTGTTGGGCCGTAAAAGGACGCCAGTTTCGGCGCTATAGCGCCCTCCGTCAGCAGATTGCGACCCTGAATGTTTTCCGATCGATATAACCCACGCGAGACAGAGCCGAAATGGCAACGGTTCTGGGACGAGTCCGGCACGTTCAAAACGCGCAACGATGCGCCACAGCCGAAGTACTATGTCCTTGAAATGTTTCCCTATCCGTCCGGGCGCATTCATATGGGACACGTCCGCAACTACGCCATGGGCGATGTCGTCGCACGCTATAAGCGCGCCACCGGCTTCAACGTGCTGCACCCGATGGGCTGGGACGCCTTCGGCATGCCGGCCGAAAATGCCGCCATGCAGAACAACACTCACCCGGCGACCTGGACCTATCAGAACATCGCCTCCATGCGTGGGCAGCTCAAATCCATGGGTCTGTCGCTGGACTGGTCGCGCGAAATCGCCACCTGCGATCCGAGCTATTACCGCCACCAGCAGAAAATGTTCCTGGACTTCCTGGCCAACGGTCTTGTCGACCGCAAGAAGTCAAAGGTGAACTGGGATCCAGTCGACATGACCGTGCTCGCCAACGAGCAGGTCATCGACGGCCGCGGCTGGCGTTCGGGCGCCCTGGTAGAACAGCGCGAGCTGACCCAATGGTTCCTGAAAATTTCCGACTATTCGCAGGAACTGCTCGACGCCTTGCAAACGCTTGACCGCTGGCCGGAAAAGGTTCGGCTGATGCAGCAAAACTGGATCGGCCGCTCGGAAGGCTTGCTGGTTCGCTTCGACATCGATGCCGCGACGAACAAGACCGACACCAGCGAGATCGAGGTCTATACGACCCGCCCCGACACGCTGTTCGGCGCGAAATTTCTGGCCGTGTCAGCTGATCACGCTTTGGCCAAAGCGGTTGCTGTCGGCAATCCGGCCTTGCAGGCTTTCATCGACGAATGCCATCGCATGGGCACCTCGGTGGCTGCGCTCGAGACCGCCGAGAAGAAAGGCTATGATACCGGCATCCGCGTCGTACATCCGTTCGATCCGAACTGGACGCTGCCGGTCTATGTCGCCAATTTCGTGCTGATGGATTATGGCACCGGCGCCATCTTCGGCTGCCCTGCTCATGATCAGCGCGACTTGGATTTCGCCAATGCTTATGGCCTCGGCAACACGCCGGTCGTCTGCCCGCCGGATGTCGATCCCACCACCTTCGTGATCACCGACACCGCCTATGACGGCGATGGCCTGCTGATCAATTCACGCTTCCTCGATGGCATGACCATCGCCGCCGCCAAGGAAGATATCGCCCGTCGTCTGGAAGGCGAGACCTTAGGCGGTCAACCGCGCGCCGCGCGTCAGGTCAATTTCAAACTGCGCGACTGGGGCATTTCCCGTCAGCGCTATTGGGGTTGCCCGATTCCGATCATCCATTGCGACGCCTGCGGCAACGTGCCGGTGCCCGATGCGGACCTGCCGGTGAAATTGCCGGAGGATGTCACCTTCGATCGGCCGGGCAATCCGCTGGAGCGCCATCCGACGTGGAAGCACGTCGCCTGTCCGCAGTGCGGCAAGCCGGCGGCACGCGAAACCGACACGATGGACACCTTCGTCGATTCGTCCTGGTATTTCGCCCGCTTCACCGATCCCTGGAACGAAACGGCGCCGACGACGCGACGCGATGCCGACGCCTGGCTGCCGGTGAACCAATATATCGGCGGCATCGAACACGCGATTCTGCATCTGCTCTATTCGCGCTTCTTCACCCGCGCCATGACCAAGACCGGTCATCTGGGTATTGCCGAACCGTTCGAAGGCCTGTTCACCCAAGGCATGGTCGTGCACGAGACCTATCGCTCGGCCAACGGCGACTGGCTGCAGCCCTCCGAGATCGAAATGCGCATCGACAACGGCACGCGTAAGGCTTTCAACCTTGCCACCGGCGGTGAGATCACCATCGGCGCCGTCGAGAAGATGTCAAAGTCGAAGCGCAACACCGTCGATCCCGACGACATCATCGGCACCTATGGCGCCGATACTGCGCGCTGGTTCATGCTCTCCGATTCGCCGCCTGATCGCGACGTCATCTGGTCGGAAGAAGGCGTGCAGGGCGCCGCGCGTTATGTGCAGCAGCTGTGGCGGTTGATCGGCCTGCTCGCCGATATGGCGGCACCGGCCGGCACGCCGGTACAGAATGTCACCGAGCCCGCGGCCATCGACGTCCGGCGTCTGACCCATCGGCATTGCGCCCGCATCGCCGAACATATCGAGCGCCTGCGCTTCAACACCGCCATCGCCGAAATCCGCAAGCTGTCGAATGCGCTGAGCAAAGTCATCGGCGAAATCGAATCGCCGGAGCAGCTGTCGCCGCAGTTCCGTTTGGCTTGTCGTGAAGCGGCTGATTCGCTGGTGCTGATGTTCGCGCCGATGATGCCGCATCTGGCAGAGGAATGCTGGGAACGTCTCGGCCATTCCGGCGCCGTCGCTTATGCGCCCTGGCCCAAGGTCGATCCGGCCCTGTCGCGGGAAGACACGATTTCGATTCCCGTCCAGGTCAACGGCAAGAAGCGCGGCGAGCTTGTCATCGAGCGCGATGCTGATGCAAAATTGCTCGAAGCCGAAGCCTTGAAGCTTGATGACGTCCAACGCGTCCTGAATGGTCAGGCCGCCAAGAAGGTCATCATCGTACCCAACAGGATCGTCAATGTGGTGGTCTAACCAACAAGGCTTTCGGCAAGACTTTCGTGCACGGATCGCGGCGCTGACTGTCGCCGGTACGCTCGCTGTCTCGCTCGGCGGTTGTTTCCAGCCCATGTATGGCGGCCTCGCCGGCCAGCAATTGCAGGACGATCTGGCGGCCATCAAGGTGGAGCCGGTTCCCGATCGGCTCGGCCACTATCTCGGCAACGAATTGATCTTCGCGCTCAACGGCACGGGATCGAGTGTGCCGCCGCGCTATCGGCTTGTCATCACCGCGCGCGAGCGGGTGACTTCGCCGCTGGTCGACACCGTCACCGCGCGTGCCACCGCCGCCACGGTTCTGATCGACGCCGAGTATAAACTCTTCACCACGACCGACGACCAGAAGCCGGTTCTAGAAGGCATTGTGGTGGCGGCACAGAGCTATGACCGCACCAGCCAGCGCTTCGCCAACCAGCGCGCAGCGCGTGATGCGGAAATTCGCAATGCCAAGGTGCTCGCCGACCAGATTCGCACCCGCATCGCGGCCGGCCTGGCCCAAAAGAGCTGATCGCGCATCATGGTCGCGATTCGCAGCAGCGAAGCGGATCGCCTTCTGGCGTCGCGGCAGGAGCATATCCGCTTCTATCTGTTTTTTGGCGCCGATACCGGCTTGATCAGCGAGCGCGCCCGCAAGGCGCTGCGCCTTTCAGTCGACGATCCCAAGGATCCGTTCCAAGTGGTCGAGATGACCAGCGAGGAACTGGCGTCCGATCCGCAGCGGCTTTTGGACGAAGCCAATACGGTTGGCCTGTTCGGCGGCAAGCGGGCGGTGTTTATCGGCTCGGGTTCGGGCAATATCGCACCGGCCTTCGAACCGCTGTTCGATGTGCCGCCGGTTGATTCGACCGTCATCGTCGAGGCCGGGGCGTTGCGCAGCGATTCGGCCCTGCGCAAACTTTTCACCCAGCATCGCCAGGCCGTCGCCATCGAGTGTAATCCCGATCGCGAGGAAGATCTGGTTCGCCTGATCGACGCCGAGGTAGCGCGGGCGCAGATGAAGATCGACCCCGACGCCAAGGAGCTGCTCGTCTCGCTGCTTGGCGCGGACCGCCTCACCACCCGCAGCGAGATCGACAAGCTATTGCTCTACGCCCATGAAAAGGGCGTGGTCGATCTCGACGCTGTGTTGCAGAGCTGCGCCGACGCTTCGGCTTTGGTCATTGATGAAGCCATCGACGGCGCCTTCGCCGGCAATCATGCGGCGGTTAGCGAAACCTTGGAACGTGTCTTCGCCGCCGGCAACGATCCGGGCGGCTTTTTGATTCAGGCGCTCCGCCACGCGGTTATCGCCCATCGCGCCCGGCTCGAAATCGACAGCGGAACGCCCGCCGATCGCGCGGTTGAAACAGCGACACGCATCATGCCGGTGCCGTTTCCGCGTCGCGCACCCCTCTCGGTTCACGCCCGGCAATGGAGCGCACCGAAACTGGCGCGCGCCGTAACGACACTGGGTGACGCGATTCGCCGCTCACGGTTGGAGGCGCACTTAGCGCCTGAGATCGCCACCCGCGCGCTCTGGTCGATTGCTCTGGCGGGGCGCAACCCCGGGCGATGAAGACGACGTGATGTTCTACCGTTTGCCCTGGCTCCCGGATCACGCTGCGCGTGTCCGGGAAGGCACAGAGACTGCGGAAAGAATTCTTAGTTGCTCCGCTGCGACAGCTGCAAACCCTGCCGCAGCCGTTCGATGATCGCATCGAGCTGATCAAACGACGTATAGCGCAACACCACCTGGCCGTTGTCCGGATTGTTCGCCTCGATCGTCACCTTGACGCCCGTGGCTTCGCTCAGCTCGCGCTCGATCTGCCGTGTGTCGGCATCTTTCTCGGCCTTCGCCTTGCGCGGGCCAGCGGCTGTGGCCTTCGGCGCCGATTGCTCCTGCACCATCTTTTCCAGATCGCGTACGCTCAAGCCTTGCGCCACGGCCCGTTGCGCCACCGCATCCGGATCGGGCAGCGACAACAGCGCGCGCGCATGACCGGCCGACAAGTGTCCATGGGACACTAGCTTCTTGGTCAATTCGGGCAGGTTCAGCAGACGCAACGTATTGGCGATGTGGCTGCGGCTTTTGCCGATAATCTGCCCCACGTCCTGCTGCGTGTAGGAATAGTCCTGCATCAACTGTTCGTAGCCAGCGGCTTCCTCGATCGGATTGAGATCGGCGCGCTGCACGTTTTCGATGATCGCCAGTTCCCGCACCATGCGGTCATCGGCATCGATCACATGCACCGGCACTTCATGCAGACCGGCGCGCTGCGCCGCCCGCCAGCGTCGTTCGCCGGCGATGATCTCGTAGACGTTGGACGTCTCGGAGGGGTTGGCCGATTTACGCACGACGATGGGCTGAATGATGCCGCGCTTCTGGATCGACGAGGACAATTCTTCCAGCGCCGCTTCGTCGAACACCTTGCGCGGATTGTGCGCGTTCGGCCGCAGAAGTTCGATCGACACCTGCCGCGTCGGCACAGCCGCTGCTTTGACTTCCGGATCGGGCGCCGAGTCTCCTAAGAGCGCCGCCAGACCACGTCCCAATCGCTGGCGCGATTCCTCTGCCATCACATACCCTCTTGTTTACGCATCACGCGAACCGGATCATTCGCTCAAAGATTTAAGCCGCGCGCAGCCGGCGCTCGCGTTGAATCACTTCCGACGCCAGCTTGAGATAGGCCTGGCTGCCGGCACATTTCAGATCGTAGAGCAGCACCGGCTTGCCATGTGACGGTGCTTCCGACACGCGCACATTGCGCGGAATAATGGTGTCATAGACCTTGTCGCCCATGAACTTGCGCACGTCGGCCACGACCTGCGTGGCGAGATTGTTGCGCGGATCGAACATGGTCAGCACCACGCCATGGATGGCGAGATCGGCATTCAGCGCACGCTTCACCTGATCAATGGTCGACAGCAATTGCGACAGACCTTCAAGCGCGAAGAACTCACACTGCAGCGGCACCAGCACGCTGTCGGAGGCCACAAGCGCATTGACCGTCAGCAGATTGAGCGACGGCGGACAATCGAACAGAACATAGGTGAAAGGGTCGTCGGTGGCTTCGGTCGCCACGGCGAAATCGTGCACCGCGCTTTTCATGCGGTGGGCACGGTCCTTGTCGTTGGCGATCTCGAGTTCGACGCCGAGAAGATCGAGAGTCGATGGTGCGACAAAAAGTCGCGGCACACAGGTGGGACGGCTAACCTCGAGCAGCCCCTTCTCGCCCACCAAGACGTCATAGGTCGACAGCTTGCGCGACTGACGGTCGATGCCCAGACCCGTCGAGGCATTGCCTTGCGGATCAAGGTCGATGATCAAAACTTTCTCGCCAATGGCCGCCAAGGCAGTGCCCAGATTGATGGCGGTCGTGGTCTTACCGACCCCGCCCTTCTGGTTGGCGAGAACAATGACTCTCAGATTGGCTGGCGTACCCATGATCTCGTCTTGCCCCGCCGCAGACCAATACTAGGTCTGGCTATTGGTCCGTATCCGCTTTCCGCACCGCCACGAGTCGGGCCTGCGGATCAATTTGGCTTTTGATCAGACTCACTTCGAGACTACTAGATATTGTAGCCTCGGTCAACTCTGACTCTACATCTTGTCCTTTTAAGAACAAGCACTTGGCGCCATCCTCGATAAAAGGCGCCGCCAGATCGAGCAATTTCCACAACGGCGCCAAGGCCCGCGCGGTCACCATATCAACTCGGCCCACCGCTGCGTAGCAGTCTTCAATGCGAAGATTGTGGACGACAGCCGGCGCCTGCGTTTCGCGCGCGACGTCGCGCAGAAAGGCGCATTTCCGATGGTCGCTTTCGACCAGATGAACACGGGCATCGGTCCCGGCTAGGCAAATCGCGATGACCAGGCCTGGGAAGCCACCACCGGAGCCAAGATCAACCCAGGTTTTAGCCCCGCCACCGTGCGCAAGAATTTGTTGGGAATCGGCAAAATGCCGGGTCCAAATCTGGTCCAAGGTTGAGGGTGCGACCAGATTCTTGACCTTCTGCCATTTGCGCAGCCGGTCCTCGTAGAGCTCCAACCGAGCCAATGTTTCACGTGAAACATCCAGCCATTTCGCTGCCCGTTGCCGATCAGGTGCGTTGATCACGTCAGACGGCCTGCCGCTGGCTCTTGCGGGAATGGGCGATCAGCAGCGCGATCGCCGCCGGGGTCATCCCTTCGATCCGTCCGGCATGACCGATGGTCGCCGGAGCGACTTGGGCCAGACGTAACCGCAATTCCTGGGACAGCCCCGAAATACCGGCAAAATCAAGATCTGGCGGGATCGGTAGGCTTTCCTCACGCAGACTATCACGTACTTCAGCTCGCTGGCGATCCAGATAGACGTGGTACTTGGCCTCGAACCCAACCAGCTCGAGAATCCTAGGTTCTACCGCACCGATTTCTGGCCAGATGCCGGCCAGAGCCGCGCCCTCGATCTCATGATGAGAAAGCAGCTCAAACCCACTCCGGCGCACGCCGTCCTGGTTAATCATCAGGCCATGACGGCGCGCCTCGGTCGGCGACAGGCTGCGGGATTCCAGCATCTGCCGGGCGTCACCTAGCTTCTTCATCTTATCGCGGTGATAGGCGGCTCGCTCCGGCCCCACCACCCCAACGGTCAGGCCCCGATAAGTCAGCCGCTGATCGGCATTGTCGGCACGCAGGGACAAACGGAACTCGGCCCGCGATGTAAACATTCGGTAGGGCTCGGTGATGCCTCGGGTGATCAGATCATCGATCATCACCCCGATATAAGCCTCGGTACGACTCAAGATGATTGGTTCGGAACCGGATGATTTAGCGGCAGCATTCATGCCCGCTAGTACGCCCTGGGCGGCCGCCTCCTCATAGCCGGTCGTCCCGTTGATTTGACCGGCGAGGAATAGGCCCTCCACCTTCTTTGTTTCCAAAGTCGAGCGCAATTCGGTCGGATCGACGTGGTCATACTCGATGGCATAGCCCGGCCGGATGATCGCCACCTGCTCCAAACCCGGTATGGTCCGTAGGAAAGCCGCCTGGACATCTGCCGGGAGCGAGGTCGAAATGCCATTCGGATAAATGGTCGGATCGTCGAGCCCTTCCGGCTCCAGGAAGATCTGGTGGGTATCGCGATCGGCGAAACGGGTCACCTTGTCTTCGATCGACGGGCAATAGCGCGGGCCGCGCCCGGAAATCGATCCGTTGAAGATCGGCGCCACATGCATATTGTCACGAATGATCTGGTGGGTCGCTTCCACTGTTCGAGTGATGAAGCAATCAACCTGGGGGGTTGTGATCACCCGGGTCAGCTCGGAAAAGGGTTCCGGTACCGAATCGCCCGGCTGACGCTCCAAACTGGCCCAATCGATGGTCCTACCATCCAGCCGAGCCGGTGTTCCCGTCTTCAGACGACCCAGGCGCAGGCCGAACTGTTCAAACGAGGCCGAAAGTCGGGTCGAAGGCGCTTCACCAACCCGACCGGCCGGCACCCGCTGGTCGCCGATATGAATAAGGCCCCTTAAGAAGGTCCCCGTGGTCACGACAACTGAACCGCATCCGAATCGACGATCACCTGAGACCACAACCCCGGTAATACGCCCTTCCATCTGGCAGATCTCTTCGACGTCCCCTTCGATCACAGTCAGATTAGCTTGGTCGGCAATCGCCGCCTGCATGGCGACCCGATAGAGCTTGCGGTCAGCCTGAGCGCGAGGACCCCGCACCGCGGGACCACGCGATCGATTGAGAACTCGGAATTGAATACCGGCCGCATCTGCCACCCGGCCCATCAGCCCATCGAGGGCATCGACCTCGCGCACCAGATGGCCTTTACCAAGACCACCGATCGCGGGATTGCAGGACATCTCGCCGATGGTTCCGGCGGAATGAGTGACCAGTGCCGTCCGCGCGCCCATGCGTGCTGCGGCAGCCGCAGCCTCGCAACCAGCATGTCCGCCGCCAATGACGATCACATCGTAGAACTGGGTCATCAATCCGCTTCCGAATCGACGGAGTGTTTCACGTGAAACATTCCGGCCGTTAACGTTTTATTTACCGAAACAGAACCGGGCAAAAATCGAATCGAGCAAGTCCTCGACTCCGATCCTGCCAGATACGCGTCCGAGAGAGACCGCAACAGAGCGAAGCTCTTCCGCGAGAACCTCAGGCTGCCCGGCGATCCGCATCAGCGCTCTGTTGATCCCTGCGACCGCATCCGAGAGCGCCGCAAACTGCCGCGCCGAAGTGACCACGGCGGTCTCTGCGAAGTTCTCTACAGCAAACAGTCTTTCACGAACAAGAGCCAACAGCGTATCGACGCCCTCACCTGTCCGCGTCGAGATCGCCACGTCGAGGCCGCCAAGCGTGCTTCTGCCCATATCCGTCTTGGTTCTGATCCGAATCGATTGCCGATCGTCCCGTTCCATCACCAACGGCACGTCGGTCTCGGCGCGATCGCTCAGCCAAAGCACCAGATCAGCATGCTCGCTGCGGCTGCGCGCCCGCTCTATGCCGATTCGCTCAACCTCGTCCCCGGCTTCGTGGATACCGGCCGAGTCGATAAGTACGACCGGGAGTCCCTCGAGATCGAAGGTCACCTCGAGGAGATCGCGGGTCGTACCGGGTATATCCGAGACGATAGCCGCCTCGCGCCCAGCAATATGATTGAGCAGGCTCGACTTGCCGGCATTCGGCGGCCCGCTCAAGAGAACCGTGAATCCTTCGCGCACGATCTCGGCGCGGCGATAGCTGGCGAGCGCATCTGTCAGACGCATCCGCATATCCTGGAGAAGCGCCGCGAGCTGCGCCGGTTCAAAGGCCGGTGCCTCCCCCTCGTCAGCGAAATCGATACTGGCTTCGACCAGTGCCATCACCTCGATCAAACTCTCTCTCAACCCATCGATCTGCCGCGCCAAAGCGCCGTCAGTCTGATTGAGCGCTTGGCGCCGTTGCAGATCGGTTTGGGCATCGATGAGATCGGCCAGCCCCTCGACGGCGACCAGATCCATCTTGCCATTGGTGAAGGCCCGCTTGGTGAACTCGCCAGGTTCCGCCGAGCGGCAGGACGGATGCGCGCCCAGCACACGCAGGACAGCGGCGATGCTCGCGCGTCCGCCATGGATTTGCAGCTCGACGCTATCTTCGCCGGTAAAACTGTGCGGGCCGGGAAACCACAGCACGAGCCCGCGATCGAGAATGTCTTGGGTGTTGGGATCGCGGAGAGCCGCCAGCTGTGCATGACGCGGCGCCGGGAGCGAGCCGATCAGGCTCCGGCAGAGCGGGCCAGCTTCAGGCCCGGAGATGCGGATGACGGCAACTGCCGACCGACCCATCCCGCTCGAAACAGCAAAGATCGTATCGGCCATGTCCACACATCCTGAAAACAAAAACGCCGGTCAATTCGTCACGAAACCGAATCGACCGGCGAACATGCTTACCGAGTATGTCTTTCGACTAAGTGTTCATCGAGTCGAAGAACGTCGAATTGCCCTTCGGCGTTTCACGCAATTTGCCGAGCAGGAATTCGATCGCATCGATCGTGCCCATCGGATTGAGGATACGGCGCAGCACATACATCTTCTTGAGGATGTCCGGCGGAACCAGCAACTCTTCCTTACGCGTGCCCGAGCGGGTGATATCGATCGACGGGAAGACGCGCTTGTCCGCGACCTTACGGTCGAGAATGATTTCGCTGTTACCCGTGCCCTTGAACTCTTCGAAGATGACTTCGTCCATGCGCGAGCCGGTGTCGATCAGTGCCGTGGCAATGATGGTCAGCGAGCCGCCTTCTTCGATATTACGCGCGGCGCCAAAGAAGCGCTTCGGACGCTGCAGCGCATTGGCGTCGACACCGCCGGTCAGAACCTTACCCGATGACGGTACCACCGTGTTGTAGGCGCGACCAAGACGCGTAATCGAGTCGAGCAGGATGACGACATCGCGGCCATGTTCGACCAGGCGCTTCGCCTTCTCTATCACCATTTCGGCGACCTGCACGTGGCGCACCGCCGGTTCGTCGAAGGTCGAGGAGACAACCTCACCCTTCACCGAACGCTGCATATCGGTGACTTCTTCCGGACGCTCGTCGATCAGCAAAACGATCAGATAGCATTCGGGATGATTGGCGGTCACCGACTGAGCGATGTTCTGCAACAGAACCGTCTTGCCGGTACGCGGCGGCGCGACGATGAGCGCGCGCTGGCCCTTGCCGATCGGCGACACAATATCGATGACACGCGAGGAAAAATCCTTACGGGTCGGATCTTCGATTTCCAGCTTCAGCCGTGCATCGGGATAGAGCGGCGTCAGGTTGTCGAAGTGAACCTTGTGACGGGCCTTCTCAGGGTTTTCGAAGTTGATCGAATTGACCTTGAGCAGTGCGAAGTAGCGTTCGCCTTCCTTCGGGCTGCGGATGAGGCCTTCAACCGTATCGCCGGTGCGCAGGCCAAAGCGGCGAATCTGCGAGGGCGAAACGTAAATGTCATCGGGGCCGGCGAGATAATTGGCATCGGCGGAACGCAGAAAGCCGAAGCCATCCTGCAAAACCTCGACAACGCCTTCACCGACGATTTCGATTTCCTTGCTCGCCAGCTGTTTCAGAATGGCGAACATGAGTTCTTGCTTGCGCATGATCGAGGCGTTTTCAACCTCGTGCTCCTCAGCGAACGCAAGCAGTTCGGTGGGAGACTTCTTCTTTAAATCCTGGAGTTTGATCTCGGACATTGAGTGTAGCCGTAGCTAAAAGACGGAAAAGACAAACCGGGCGGTCAGATCGCAAATGAGGCGGATGTGACGATACGGCGATGGCCGGTCGCGAACCTAAAGGGTCGTCAGGACCGGATTTGGGGAGGGAGTTTCGGGATAATGCGATTCAGTGCCGACTTCAAGCGAAACCTTTAAGCATGACTTCAGCAGCACATCCGCATCGGTTCAAAATGGCTTGGCCAGCACCATGGTCACGATGACGATCATCAACAGCGTCGGTACTTCGTTGATGAGCCGATAGAAACGCGATGTATGCGGCCGCTGTCCCAGCTCCAGCAGCTTGCGCTCCCGGCTCAGAAATCCATGCATCCCGGACATGAGCAGGACAGCTGCAAACTTGACCATAAACCAAATATCATGAGTGAAACCGCCGGTGACTGCCAGCCAACCACCGGTGAGCCAGGCAGCAATCATGGCGGGGGTCATAATGCCCCGCAGCAGTCTTCGTTCCATCACGCTCAGTAATCGACTGGTATCCGATTGTGGATCAGTATCAGAATGATAGACGAAAAGCCGCGGCAGATACAGTATCGCTGCCATCCATGAAATAATAGAGAGAACATGGACGATCTTGACCGCAGTATAGAAGGTCATCGTCTTCTACCTGATCTTACTCGACCGATCAAATGTTCAACATTCTTGATCGGCGTCGGTGGTAGAATACCATGTCCTAGATTGAAGACATGGGGATAGCCGGCGAAATCTTCAAGAATACAATCGATTGCTTGATCCAACGCCGAACCTCCAGCCAATAAAGCCAGCGGATCGAGATTCCCTTGCAAAGGCTTGCCACCAGCCGCCTGCCGCGCCCAGCGCCGATCGGCTGTCGTATCGATACTCAAAGCATCGAGAGCGCCGATCTCCGTAAACCGCGTCAGTTGCTCGCCCACGGCCCTGGGGAAGCCGATGACCTTTGCCCCTGGATGACGGGCTTTCACCCCCTCAGCGATCCGCCTGATCGGCCTGACCGACCATTGCTTCAATTCCCCTGTCGGCAAGCTGCCAGCCCAGGAGTCAAAAATCTGCACCGCATTGGCGCCAGCCTCGATCTGCGCCGACAGATGCACGATAGCGACTTCAACCAACAAATCGATGAGCTGCGCGAAAGCTGCCGGATAGCGATAGGCAAACAGCCGCGCCGGCGCCTGGTCCGGGGTTCCCCGCCCGCCGATCATGTAGGTCGCCAAAGTCCACGGCGCCCCGCAAAATCCGACCAGCGCCACGTCAGCTGGCAATTGGGCGCGCACGCCGGTGATCGCCCGATAGACAGGCGCCAGGTGATCCATATCGAGCGTTGTCGATAGGCGCTTCAATCCGTCGGGAGCCTCGATCGCTGCAAGACGAGGTCCTTCACCGACTTCAAACCTAACGTCCTGCCCTAGAGCATCAGGGATGACCAGAATGTCGCTGAAGATGATAGCGGCGTCGAACCCAAAGCGCCGGATGGGCTGAAGGGTTGCCTCGATCGCCAGTTCGCTGTTGTAGCAGAACTCGAGGAACGACTTCGTCTTCGCCCGGATCTCCAGATATTCGGGAAGATACCGTCCCGCTTGCCGCATCATCCAGATCGGTGGCTGTGCGAAAGCCTGTCCGTCGAGAACCGAAAGAAAAACTGGTTTCGATATTGGCTTGGTCCTTGTTTTGGATTCCCCGGAAAGCTGGGTCACGCGATCTCACTTAAAGAAATATTATAGATTTTAAGAGTCTGCTTATTAGATTCCTAGGCAGGGGATAAGACTCATAAATTCTTAACCATCTTTCATCCCCGTTCTCTTCCACAGCCGTGTAGAGAGGGATCGGGTTCAACCATGCCCTGTGGGCAGGAAAGTTTCCGTTAAGATTTCATTAAGATGCGTTAAATGCCCCTTGTGGATGAGAGACGCCTTAGCTTTGTGTTAACAATTAAGGCGGCGAGACCTGCCCCCTTTATCCCCAGCCCCGCGAATGACCTAGAACCCGGTGGCTTATCCCCGCAGACCTGCTGATAAGTCCGCGGCAACCAATTCCCGGCTAGTTTTCCACACTGACTCACAGCATTCAGCACAGCGTCTAAGAACGTCATCGAGAGGCCCGCGTGAACCGCAATTATTTCCATCTGCATCTCGTGTCGGACGCGACGGGCGAGACTCTCATTGCCGTCAGCCGCGCCGTCACCGCGCAGTTCCAGGGCATCTCGGCGATCGAACATGTCTATCCCTTGATCCGCAATCGCGCGCAGCTCGATCGCGCTATGTCCGAATTGTCGGTCTCGCCGGGTATCGTTCTTTATACGTTGGTCGATGCGGAACTATCGGCGGAAGTGGAACGGGTTTGTGCGGAGACTGGCAGCCCTGCGTTGAACGTGCTGCAGCCGGTGTTGAATCTGTTTCAATCTTATCTTGGTACCGCGTCGACATCGCGCCCCGGCGCCCAGCACATGCTGAATGCAGAATATTTCAAACGCATCGATGCGCTGAACTTCACCATGATGCATGACGATGGCCAGTTGCCGGAAAATCTTGAAGACGCCGATGTCATCCTGCTCGGCGTCAGCCGCACATCGAAAACGCCAACCAGCATCTATCTCGCCAATCGCGGCATCAAGACCGCCAATATTCCATTGGTTCCCCATGTGCCACCGCCCCATGCGCTGACGGAAGTTCGCAATCCTCTCATCGTCGGTCTTCTCGCCTCGCCGGAGCGTATCGTTCAAATTCGCCAGAACCGCTTGCTGACGCTCAATGCCGATCAGGAAACGCCCTATGTCGATCGCATGGCGGTGGCTGAGGAAATCACCAACAGCCGTCGGTTGTTTCAGCAGAACGGCTGGCCGACCATCGATGTCACCCGTCGCTCGATCGAGGAGACCGCTGCTGCGATCATCGATCTCTATCGCGAGCACCGCCTGAAATTCATTGCCGAGTCATAACAGCAAGATGGCTTCCTCCCTGTGGCAAGCGGAACAGCCATTGGTGCTGGCTTCAGGCAGTGCCTCACGCGGTAAAATCCTGCGCGAGGCCATGCTGCCATTCGAGGTGGCTTTGCCGCAGGTTGATGAGCGGGCCCTGGAGGCCGCGATCGACACCGGTACCAATCGTCCCTCGCGTATAGCCGCCGCGCTGGCGCGCGAAAAGGCCTGTGACGTATCGCGCCGCTTGCCGGGACGTCTGGTGCTGGGTGGCGATCAGCTTCTCGCCGTCGGTGATGACATTGTTCATAAAGCCGCCGATTTAGCCGGAGCGCGGGCGACCCTGCGGGGTCTTGCGGGCGGGACCCACCGTCTGCATTGCGCTGCTTGTTTCGTGCGTGACGAGAAAGTGGTGTTCGAAACCCTGTCGATCGCCGACATGACCATGCACACTCTCTCAGAGGCGTTCATCGACCGCTATCTCAAGGATGTCGGTGCGGAGGTTCTGGGCTCGGTCGGCTGCTATCACATCGAAGGCGCCGGCGTTCATCTGTTCGCTGCGATCGCCGGCGATCACTGGACGATTCGCGGCCTGCCGCTCATGCCTTTGCTCGCCTTCCTGCGGGAAAGTGGTTATCTGTGCCGATGAAGGGACGCCAGATGATCGTCATCGGACTGACTGGCTCGATCGGCATGGGAAAATCCACGACCGCGCAGATGTTTCGCGATCGCGGCGTTCCTGTGCATGATTCCGACAGCGCCGTGCATGAACTCTATCAGGGTACGGCCGCGCCGCTGATCGAGGCGGCGTTTCCCGGCACCGTCGTCGACGGCATTGTCGATCGGCAAAAGCTCGGTGCCGCCGTGCTCAACCGGCCTGAAGCGATGAAGCAACTCGAAGCCCTTATCCATCCGCTGGTCGGCGCCCATCGCGATGCTTTCCTCGCCCGCTGCCGCGCCCAGCGCACACCCGTCGTCGTCCTGGATATTCCGCTTCTGATCGAAATCGGTGGTGAGCGCAGCGTCGATATGGTCGTCGTCGTCAGCGCCAGTGCGGAGGTCCAGAAGGCGCGCGTCCTGGCGCGGCCAGGCATGAGCGACGAAAAATTCAGTGCAATTCTCGCCCGGCAGACTCCTGACGCAATCAAGCGCGCCAAAGCTCATTATATTGTCGATACCGGCCATGGATTCGCCCATGCGGCGCGGCAGGTCGATGATCTGCTGTCTGCGATCGCAGGACGCTGAATTATTGCCGTTGAACTATATATTGAGTGTTTGAAGAGGATAACGAGTGTCGCTGCGCGAAATCGTTCTCGATACGGAAACCACGGGCCTTGATCCCAACAGCGGCGACCGACTGGTCGAAATCGGCTGCGTCGAACTGATCAATCTCATTCCAAGCGGACAGACGTTTCACGTCTATCTCGATCCCGAACGCGACATGCCGGAGGAAGCCTTTCGCATTCACGGCCTGTCGGCCGAATTTCTGAAGGGCAAACCGAAATTCGCTGATGTCGCCGACCAGTTTATTGAGTTCATCGCCGGCGATCAGCTGATCATTCACAACGCCGAATTCGATATCAAATTTCTCAATGCTGAGCTGGGGCGCACGCAGCGCACGCTGCTCAAGATGGACCGGGTGACGAACACCCTCGCCTTAGCGCGGCGCAAACATCCAGGCGCCTCGAATTCTCTCGACGCGCTCTGCTCCCGTTATCGCATCGACAATTCACGCCGCACCAAACATGGCGCCTTGCTCGATTCGGAAATTCTCGCCGAGGTCTATGCGGAGCTCTTGGGTGGCCGTCAGTCGCATTTCGTGCTGGCCGAATCCCAGTCCACCGCCGTCGATCAAGTGGTGGGCGATTTCTTGAAAAAGCGCGAAACCGCGTTGGCGCCAACCGTCAGCGTCGAAGAGCTTGCCGCACACAGCAAGCTGCTCGAGAAGCTCGGCGAAAAGGCGATCTGGCAACGCTATTTCTAAACAATAAAAAAGCTGGCTCTGACCGTGTCAGAACCAGCTTCGATGATTTGGAATGACGGACCGTGGTTACGCGGTCGCGCCAGCTGCCTGCAGCTGTTCCATGCGCTGCCGATAGAGGGCAACGAAATCGATCGGATCGAGCAGCAGCGGCGGGAAGCCACCATTGCGCACCGCGTCGGCGACGATCTGCCGGGCGAAGGGGAACAGCAGCCGCGGGCATTCGATCCACACGACCGGATGGATTTCGTTCTCGGGAATGTGCTGCAGCTTGAACACGCCACCATAGGTGAGTTCAAACTTGAACAGGACATTGGCGCCTTCGCCGGCCGAGCCTTCGAGCATCAGATTGACGTCGAAATCGGTCTCGTTGATCTGGTTGGCGTTGACATTGACCTGGATGGAAATGTTCGGCGGCTCGCCCTGCGGGGCCAGCGAACGCGGCGCGTTCGGGTTTTCGAACGACAAATCCTTCGTGTATTGGACCAGCACGTTGAGCTGCGGCAAAGCGCCGCCGTTTGCTCCGTTCGCCGCGCCGTTCGACCCATTCTCCGCCATTGCTAAACCCTTGTCCGGTCGTGTCGTCGGACAGCCAATGGGCTGCCTTCAATTATCGCGACGCCGCCTAGCATGATTGCCGGGCCGGGACAAATGCGATCCCGCAAAAGCCATCAGGGCTGGCTGTTGCGGTTCGACGACCATTCCTCCGGCCGCAGGTCGGTGATCCCGTCATTGGCTTCGCGGATCGGCGAAGAGACCGGGCTGAAACGCGCCGGCAGCAGTTTCAGGCCCCAGCTGGCGCCGATCAGCAGCAGGCCGATGAAATCGGTGAGGAAACCCGGCAGAATCAGCAAGATTGCGCCGGCGATCAGCAAGCCGCCCGAAAACAGGCCGTTGAAAGAGAGCTGGACGATCCGCCCGCCCGCGCCGGCGAACACCTCGCCCATATTCCTGCCAAGCTTAGCCAGGACCAAAAATCCGAGCATCAGCGAGCCAAAACCGATGCCAAGAGCGGCGCCAAAGCCCCATGCGTCGATTACGACCACATAAGTCGCAATTTCTGCAAGAAACAGCAAAATAAAGGACAGAGTTCCTAGCGAAAATCCGCGCATGCTGCTTTGTTCGCATCCTTCATCTGGTTAGAAAGCCATTTGACGCCAATATAGGGTGGGCGCGGCGAAATTTTATGGTTGCGCAACACAAGACCCGGCAAGATAACGAGCCAGGGCCTGTGGTCAAAGGCGTAAGAGACTAGGAAACAGGTCGGTATGCAGGACTCGTTTGATGTAACAACCATTGTTTTCGCGCTTCTGGCCATTTTCGTGGTCTGGAAGCTGCGATCCGTGCTTGGGACGCGACCGGGTCCGGAAAAGCCCCGGCCCGAGCGGTCGCCAGCGCCCAATGGCGCGGCCCCCGGCCGTAATGGCAATGATGGCGTCGTCGTGCGCCTGCCGGGAGCGGCTAATGATGCCGGCGCGCCGACAACGGCCGCGGTGGCCGAATCCCGCGATCGCTGGACCGATGTGGCCGAGCCTGGCTCCAAGGTTTGGCTTGGCCTTGACCAGATCGTCGCTGTCGACCCGAGTTTCGACGGCAAGGGTTTCATCACCGGCGCCAAGTCCGCCTATGAAATGATCATCACGGCCTTTGCCTCGGGCGACCGCCAGGCCCTGCGTGGACTGCTCGCCAAAGAGGTGTTCGACAGCTTCGCCCAGGCAATCACCGATCGCGAAGCGCGTGGCGAAAAGGTCGAGACCACCTTTGTGTCCATCGACAAGGCGCAGATGACCGATGCGATCCTGCGCGGCAAGGTGGCGCAGATCACCATGCGCTTCGTCAGCAAGCTCATCACTGCGACTCGCGACCGGAACGGCACTGTCATCGATGGCGATGCGGAACATGTGTCCGATCTTGTCGACGTCTGGACCTTCGAGCGCGATACCAGCGCGCGCGATCCAAACTGGCGCCTGGTGATTGTCGCCGACGGCGATCGTTGAGGCGTCGGCCGAGAGCCGGCCGGATAAAACCGGCCGGAGCGGAACCGATCATAGATCGGTAGGGTTAGGCGTTGTATTTTCTGTCATGGTGATCGCCATGGCCCCTGTCTCCTCTCTCTCCGCTGAAAGCTTCCCGCCGCCCGAACTGGCGGCGCGCGCCCGCTTGCAAGAGATTTCCTTCGAGCGCCTGCCAGGTTTTGCCGGCGATGATCACCTTGCTGCCTGGACGACGCTGCGCAAATCCTGCGAACGTCTCAATGAGGCCGCTCCGTCGATCCGCATCGGCCAGGTGCCGAGTTCGACGTTTCAAGCTTTCTGCTCTGTCGCGCTGACAGCTGCCCCGCGAGATGCGCATGCGGCACGCGCTTTGATCGAACGCTATTTCGCGCCGTGGCGCATCGAGCCGATCCCCGGCGCCAATCCTTACGATCGCGGCTTTCTCACCGGCTATTACGAACCGGAAGTGGCAGGCAGCCTCGAACGTAGCGCCGACTTTCAAGAGCCGATTCTGTCCCTGCCCGATGACATCGCTTATACGTCGTCGATCAGCAGCCAGCCGGTGCTGCCGAGCCGCGCCGAGATCGACAAGGGCGCGCTCGCCACGCGCACCCGCCCTGTCGTTTGGGTGCGTGACGGCATCGAAGCCTTCATGATTCACGTGCAGGGATCGGCACGCGTTCGCTTGCCCGGTGGGCGCTTGCTGCGTCTCGCCTATGCCGGGCGCAATGGCCATCCTTATACCTCGATCGGCAAGCTCCTCGTTGATGGCGGACAGATCGCGGTCGCCGACATGTCGCTGGCGCGATTGAAGCAATGGGTGCGCGACAACGGCCAGGGCGAAGGCGAGCCGGGTCGAAAGCTGCTGCAGAGCAATCGCTCCTATGTCTTCTATAAAGCGCTCGACAATCTCAAAGAAGAACAGGGACCCGTCGGCGGCGAAGGGGTCGAACTCACGCCGCTGCGATCGATCGCGGTTGATCGCAGCCTATGGCACTATGGTCTGCCGTTCTGGATCGATGCGGATCTGCCCGATGCGTTGGGTCGCACCAAACCATTTCGCCGGTTGATGATCGCCCAGGATACGGGCACCGCGATTGTCGGCGCTGCGCGTGCCGATATTTTCTACGGCACGGGCGACAAGGCCGGCGCTTTGGCGGGTGACATCAGGCACGGCGGCAATTTCTATGTTCTGTTGCCGCGCACCGGCGTGGGGTCACGGTGAAACCGAAAGATGTTTCCAAATCGCGCGGTAAACGCGCTCTTGAGCCGCATGAAGCGGAGCTCTGGAAAATCGTGACCCGGCACGTCAATCCGCTGCGCCGGCGCAAACGCGCGGCCGAGGCGTTGCCTGTCGAAGAGCCGCCGCAGAAAGAGACCAAGCCGGCCAACAAACCGGTCAAGCAAGCCAAGCCGATGAAAGTGTCCGCCGTCGCAAAGCCGGTCGTCGCACCGCCCGTGGCCAAACCGGCGCTGCTGCCTTTGGCGCCGGTCGAGCGGCGCACCCGCCAGCGGCTCTCGCGCGGACAGATCGAAGTCGACGCCCGCATCGATTTGCATGGCATGCGCCAAGCCACCGCCCATGTGCAGTTGATCGGCTTTCTGCATCGTGCCCAAGCGGCTGGTGGCCGTGTCGTTATCGTCGTCACCGGTAAGGGCTCGACCCGCGTGGCCGATGACGCGATGCCGTTTCGCGAAGCGGGCGTGCTGCGACGCGCTGTGCCGCAATGGCTGTCGGCGCCGGAACTGCGCACGGTTGTTCTCGGCTTCGAGGAAGCCTCGGCCCGTCATGGCGGTAGCGGCGCGCTCTATGTGCGGTTGCGCAGCCGGGGTGCGCGGATGTCCGATCCATGACGCCCTTCGGCCAGAAAATCCGCGACCTGCGGGAAGAGCGGGGAATTACGCTCAAAACCATGGCGCATGCGCTCAGCGTCTCGCCCGCCTATCTGTCGGCTTTGGAACATGGCCGTCGCGGCAGGCCCACCTGGTATCTGGTCCAGCGCATCATCGTCTTCTTCAATGTTATCTGGGATGAGGCCGAGGAACTCGAGCGTCTGGCTGAGATATCCGATCCGAACGTCACGCTGTCGACGGCTGGGATGAATCCCAAGGCCACCGAATTCGCCAATCGCCTGGCCAAGGAGATTGGCAATCTCGATGGCGAGGATCTGGTGCAATTTCTGGAACTTCTGCGCAAGCGGCTGAAGGCCCATTCCAACCCTTAGATAGGCCCGTGCTTGACGGCGCGGACGGTGGATGCGACACGAACCCGCCTGAATTGACCCGAATTTACAGAGGGAATGCCGCACGATGACGTCCCAATACGATGTGCTTGGACTGGGTAATGCGATTGTCGACGTCATCAGCATGGTGGACGACGATCTGCTGTCGCGCGAGAAGCTCGCCAAGGGCGGCATGATGCTGATCGACGAGGCGCGTACCGAAAGCCTCTACAAGCAGATGGGATCGACGACGATCATCTCCGGTGGTTCCGCCGCCAACACCATCGTCGGCGCGGCTTCGTTTGGCGCCAGCACGGCCTTCATCGGCAAAGTGAAGGCGGATGAGACCGGCAAGGCCTTCGCCCATGATATCCGCGCCATGCGCGTGCACTTCACCACCCAGCCGGCGCAGGATGGCCCGGCCACCGCGCGCTGCCTCGTGCTGGTGACGCCCGATGGCGAGCGCACCATGAACACCTTCCTGGGCGCCTGCCAGAATCTCGGCCCCGAAGATGTCGATGCTGACCTGGTGCGCGCTTCAGCCATCACCTATCTCGAAGGCTATCTCTGGGATCCGCCAGCGGCCAAGCAGGCTTTCGTGCGCGCGTCCGAGATCGCCCATGCCGCCGGTCGCCGCGTCGCGCTGACCTTGTCGGATCAATTCTGCGTCGATCGCTATCGCGCTGAATTCCTCGAACTCATCCGCAGCAAGACCGTCGACATTCTGTTCGCCAATCAGCACGAATTGAAGTCGCTCTACGAAACCTCGGATTTTGACTCGGCCGTGACCGCCCTGCGCAACGAAGACATTCTCGGTGCGGTCACCGTTTCCGAGAAGGGCTCGCTCGTCGTCACCCGTGGCGAGACGATCGCGGTGCCGGCCTATCCGATCGAAAAGCTGGTCGACACCACCGGTGCCGGCGATCTCTACGCCGCCGGTTTCTTGGCCGGCCTGTCGCGCGGTCAGGACCACAGGACCTGCGCTCAGCTGGGCGCGCTCGCCGCCGGCGAAGTGATCCAGCACATCGGCGCCCGCCCGCAGCGCAACCTGTCAGCGCTCGCCAACGAAAACGGCCTCGGTCTCTGATCGGTTTAATCCGAGTTCGAAAACGGCGCCTTCATGGGCGCCGTTTTTTATTCACGTATTGCTGGTGTTCGCTTGCGTTGCCACCGTCGGCGTTGCCCGCAACGTTGCGGCCCAGAAAATCAGTGTCAGCGCGCTGATGCCGGCACCGAGCAAACAGACGCCGCTCCATCCCCAATGCTCATAGATCCACGTTGAGCTCGACGAGCCGAGGGCGCTGCCGATGGAATAGAAAACCATATAGGCGGCGGTCAGCCGGCTCTGCGCCTCCGGCCGCACGCGATAGATCATGCCCTGATTGGTAACGTGCGCGGCCTGCAGACCGAAGTCGATGACGACGACGCCGAGAACAAGCCACAGGATCGAGTGTGACAATAGCGCGATTGGGAACCACGCGATGAGCATGAGCACCAGCGCGATGCCCGTCGTGCGCTGACCGTAGCCTTGGTCGACCCAGCGCCCGGCGCGTGTCGCGCCAAGCGCGCCAGCAGCACCAGCTAGACCGAACAAGCCAATCTCCGCATGGGACAGTGAGAACGGCGGCGCGCTCAACGGCAGCACCAGCGGTGTCAGCAAGGTGGTGATGTTGGCGAAGATCAGCATGGCGATCACGGCACGGATGCGCAGCACCGGCTCCTCCATAAAGAGCGTGAACAGCGACACGATCAGGCGCGGATAGGACAGCGTCTGTTCGCGCCGTTCCTGCGGCGGCAGAAATTTGTAAAGCAGCGCGACGATCGCCAGCGTCACGATGGCTGAGGCGAGATAGACTGCGCGCCAGCCGAGAATGTCGGTGAGTGCGCCGGCGACGACACGCGCCAGCAAAATGCCGAGCACGATACCGCTGGTGACGACACCGACGACCTGTCCGCGCTCAACCGGTTTCGCTAGGCTCGCGGCATAGGCGACGAGGGTTTGCGTGACGACAGCCAATAGGCCCATCGCCGCCATGGCGGCCAGCAGCATCGCCCCCGTCGTCGACCAACTCACCGCGGCGAGCGCGAGCACCGAGAGCAGCGATTGCCCCAACACCAGCTTGCGCCGGTCAACGAGATCGCCCAGCGGCACCAGCAGGATGAGCCCCAGCCCATAGCCGACCTGGGTGGCGCCAACGATCATTCCAGCCGTGGCGCGCGACAGGCCAAGGTCGTCCGCCATCACGTCGAGCAGCGGATGGGCGAAGTAAGCGTTGGCGACCGCGAGCCCGCTCGCCACCGCGAACAGCAGGATGAGGGCGCGGGACAGCGTGGCCGTTTCGACGCGGTCGTCCGGTGGCGCTCCAATGTCCAAGGCCATGTGATTGGCTCCAGTTAGTTTTATAATGAAACTAATTGATCCGTATCAATATTGGTTTTATTATGCAACCATATAACGCAGTTGTGATGGATAACAGCCATGGTCAAGCGCAGGAGCCTGCAAGGCGATTATTGCCCAAGCGCCCGGGCGCTTGATGCCATTGGTGATTGGTGGTCGCTGCTGATCGTGCGCGATGCCTTCGACGGGCTGACCCGGTTCGGCGAATTCGAAAAGAACCTCGGTATCGCCAAGAACATTCTGTCCGAGCGCCTGCGCATGCTGATCGCGCGGGGCATTCTTGAAGCGGTGCCGGCCTCCGACAAAGGCTCCCGCCAGGAATATCACCTCACCGCCATGGGCCGTGATCTCTTCCCAGTCATGGTGGCGCTCCGGCAATGGGGCGAGCAGCATCTGTTCGGACCAGGCGAGGAGCATTCGCGCTTGATTGAACGCGCCACGGGAGAGCCGGTGCGCCTCGACGTGCGCGCCCAGAGCGGCCGGCCTGTGGTCGCCGACGATACGCTCATTCTCAAGGTGCCAGAAACGCGTGTCGTCGGGGACGACCGCTAAATGATTTGATCTCGCTCGGTGTCTTTCCGGACACCTGCACAGCAGGTGATCCGGGATTTCCGAGCGTGTGGCGCTTAGGCGACCCGCCTATTGCGGTACGATATTCGCCGCCTTGACGATCGGCCCCCATCGTTCGATGTCGGCCAAGATCCGCGCTGAAACTTCCTTGCCGTTTTCATGGTGCGGAATGGCGCCGACCGTCTCAAGAAATTTCGCCGTCTCAGGCATTTTACCGATCTCGATCAACCAACCGGCGAACTTATCGATGATCGGTTGCGGTGTGCCTTTGGGGAAGAAGGCGCCCCACCAGGGGGCAAACTCATAGCCCTTGAAGCCGACCTCATCCATGGTCGGAACGCCGGGGAAGGACGAGGAGCGCTCCTTCGTCGTGACGGCAAGACATTTGAGCCGGCCGGATCGCACTTGAGCCGCGGCGAACGTGCCGTCCATCACCATGAAGTCGAGCGTCCCATTGGTCACGTCCGGCAAGGCATCGGGCGCCGTGCGGTAGGACACTGGCTCGGCTTTGACGTTGCCCATCGCCTTATACAGCTCGGCGGCCAACTGCGCCGTCTGGTTGGTATAGCCATATTTGGCGCGATCGGTGGTTTTCAAAAACGCGGTCAGCTCGGCCACCGAGTTGTATTTCGAGTCCGGCGCCACGACGATGACGAACACGATCTGCGCGAAGGAAGCGGCGGGCGTGAAATCCGTCACCGTGTCGAACGGCAGCGACTTAAACAGATAGCGCGAACCGGCCATGTTCGAGTTGGCGACAAACAGCACCGAATAGCCGTCGGGCTTTGCCTTGGCGACCAAGCCGACCGCGATATTGCTGGTCGCGCCCGGGCGATTCTCGACAACGATCGGCTTGGGGGAAATCTCGGCGAGCTTGTTGGTGAAGTAACGGCCAAGAATGTCCGCGCCGCTGCCGGCCGGAAAGCCGATATAGATGTGAATGGGTTGCGCCGGATATTCGGTTTGACCAAAAGCCGCGGCCGGTATGGTCAGCGTCAGTCCTGCTGCGCCAAGCCCTTTGACGACGTCTCTTCGATCCAAATCTTTGCGTTTCATGCATCCCTCCCGTTATGGCCCGCGTTCAATGTCTATGCGGGTTCGTTGCCTCGTCATTAACCGGAGGGTGGCGTCTCGTGCAAGAACAACATGTTCCGACGGTTTGCCGCGATGAGCACGGCCATTGATGTGGGACAGCGCTCTTGGGAGCTGGCTTTTGGGACTTGGCCCATCGCCCCTGGCGAGCACGCACCTTGGCATCTTCCCGGACGCCGAAGGCGATCCAGGATCTAGGGATGTGCGGAGGACTGTTGCGTAAAGCGCCTCAATTCAACTCGAGTTTGTAGCCGACGTGCGACGCCTTGAAGCCCAGACGATCATAAAAGCGATGCGCGTCGGCGCGGCTCTTATCGGTCGTCAGCTGCACAAGTTGGCAACCGCGCGCGCGGCATTGCTCGATCGCCCAGTGAAACATCTTTTCGCCAATCCCCGCACTGCGAGAGCCTGCTGCAATACGCACCGACTCGATCTGGCCACGCCAGGCGCCGCGTCGCGACAGACCGGGAATGAAGCTCAATTGCAGCGTGCCGATGATTTTGCTTTCGCTCTCGGCGACTGCGAGAAGCTGGTTGGGATCGTGGTCCAAGGCTTCAAACGCTTCGACGTAGGCTGCGGGCAATGGATCTGTGAATTCTTCTCTCGCCGCGCCCAATGGATCATCCGCCAGCAAGGCGACAATGGCGGGCAGGTCGGCGCGGGTCGCCTTGCGGAAGGTGATGTCGATCATGGGGTGTTTGTATGAGCTTATGGCTGGCAGATAATCTGCATGTTGGTGTCAGGGCGCGTGGCAGTCGCCATGCGAAGAGAGTGGCCACGGCTATCCCCTTAATAAATTGACATTTTAGAGACCACCGCGACAATGCCGCTCATATGAGACAGAGTTCGATCGGCCCGAAAAATGCAATCAGCTGACGTCAAAATTACCGTTGTTGTGCCGACCTACAATCGTCGCGATTCATTAAAAAAGGCGCTTGAAAGCGTGCTTCAGGAGACGCGTGTATCAATCCAGGTGCATGTCTTCGATAATGCATCCACTGATGGGACAGAGGAATACGTAAGCAGCCTGGCGAGATCAGATTCGAGAGTTACCTATTTCAGAAATGGAGACAACGTTGGCCCTACCGCCAACTTTCAGCGGGCGCTCGGTAGCATAAAGTCCGACTATTTCGTGCCGCTAGCCGACGACGATTGGCTTCTTCCGGACTTTTTGTGGAAAGCCGCTTCAATCCTCGATCAAGATCGAGAACTTGGCGCCGCGATATTTGTGTCTGAAGTTAGAAATGAAGATGGCGATTTTCTCGGCACGTATCCGTCGCCCCTTGATAAACTTCGGTTCGGCAAGCTCACAGCGAAAGAACATCTAAGGGATTGGATGACGTTTGGTCATTACGCTTGGAGTTCGATTTTATGGCGATCCGACGTTTTGCGCTTTATTGGATATCCATATCTGCACGCGGGCTTGCCAAGCGACATCGATTTTCAGACGCAAGTCTTTAGCGAGTTTCCAGTCTACATCACTACGGAGCCCGGCGCGGTATTCGTCATTCATCCCAAACAAGGTGGGGTTGAACTTGACATAACTCACGTACCTTCATGGAGCCGAATTCTCCGTCGTCTCGATGCACAAGTCATCAAGAACCGACTGTTTGATCTTCACGAATACCTCGCTATGCGGAACATGGTTGTTGCTCGACATTGCTCCAGTTGGCGAAAGCCCACGGCCAAGCCGGTTCAACGAAAAGCGCATATAAAACTCGCCGTCTTAGCCGGAGTGGTTTTGAACGATTGGGATTTTGCTCTGGAGGTTGCTGCGAAGCTGCCGCCAGAGAATGCTGGCGTCGCGGACGCAAAATCCAAGAACTGTTTCTATTTTCTTCCACAGATGCACAATGGGGATCAACGTGCACCTGCGTCCGGTGTCGACGAGTTAATCCTCTCAACTATGCGGTGGGCCGCCGAGGCTCGACGGGCTCTTGAGGCGCAAACGAACCACACAAGCAGCCTAACAGAGACGAATCGAGTGCTCGCTGAAAAAAATGAAACGCTGCGCAACAACTTCGAGCAAACATCTACACGGCTCGATGAAACAACGAGAGTTCTTCACAAATTCAACGACCATTGTCTTTCTTTGGGGCGAAATCGTCTTTTCCGTCTCCTAGTGGGCTTGCGATTGCTGCCTCGGCTGTGACTTTGAGGCTTGGATCGTCCACGAAGCTCCAAGGGGTTTCATTCAACCCTTAATCGACAACAACGGCATAGGCCCAAATACGATGTCGAAATTCGCAGATAGATTGCAGTCCAATCTAGACGCCATCAAAACTCACACCTGGCTGGGAAAGGAATATTCGAATCTCAGTCTTCTCGCGTTGCTGAATGCCGCCGATGGCAGATACAGCGATCCTCTTCGCCTGGGTCGCGCGTATTCGCAGGTCTACAGCCAGCATTCCGAAGACGGAGTACTTGCCGAAATATTTCATAGAATTGGCATCAGATACCGAGTTTTTCTTGAAATAGGAATCGAAGATGGGCGCGAATGCACGACGCGCCTCCTGCTGGAGCAGGGATGGCATGGCATTTGGATAGAAGGCGACAGTGAAAAAGCAGAACGCGCGAGAATGCTTTTTCGACGCTATATTCAATCCGGCGCGTTGAAGATCGTCTCGGCGATGGTGACGACCAGCAACATCAACGAGCTGTTGGATGACGCCGGGGCACCCCCTTTATTCGACCTCGTATCTATCGATGTTGACCAAAACACGAGCCATATTTGGCGTGTTCTCAATCGGCGATCGAGGGTTGTGTGCGTCGAATACAACGCATCTTTACCGCCCAGCTATCCGATCGAAGTGCCTTATGATCCGATCGCTGTATGGGACGGATCAAATTGGTTCGGAGCCGGGTTAAAGGCGCTGGAGCTTATTGGCCTGAACAAGGAGATGTACCTTGTCGGGTGCGACCCGATTGGCGTCAACGCGTATTTTGTGGCCGCTAGTGACGTCGGCCGGAAGTTTCGCAAACCATTCACTGCGGAGAATCACTATGAATCTCCTAAGTACAATCTTATTACGAAAATTGGACACGGACCTTCTCAGCAGGCTCGAGAATGGGTGACTATCGAGCGATATGACAAGTTGACGAGTGCGACCAAACGATCTTGGTTTCGGCGTTTGCTCGGCTGGTAGCATCGAGCTTGCGGAACGAAGTACAAAGCCGCGACCTGTGTAACGAGCCCACGCTCCGCCATCAATCGCGAAGGTCATTCCGCCGCCGTGGAGAGGGTCGCTCGCTCTTCATCCAGCGCCTTCTGGAAAGCGCGGCGCGCATGGGTCAGCGCATAGTCGGCCTTGATCGGTAGCAGCGGACGATCGGGATCGGCGCTGAGGCGTTGCTGCTGCGCCTCCATGATCACCACGTCTTCCAGGAAGGTCGGGTGAATCTCGTTGTAAAGTTCGTCGGTGGCATGCGGCTCATCCTGCCGATAGCTGTTGGCGGCTGACCAGAAATAGAGCGAGGTATTCTCGGTCTGCGGTGTGATGCCGTGAAAGAGATGCAGGTGAAAACCGTCCTGTTCGCGGTTTTCGACCGCGCCACGGCCGACATCGAGCGCACCGGTCCATTGCTTGACGCTACCGGGGAGGACGTATTCGAAATCCATCCAGCGATCGATCTTACCCTTGAAACCCACCGCGCGCACGTAGGTCGGCGGCGGTGTGACATCGAGAAGCCAGCGAATGAGGCGGGCACCATGTTCGGTGCGCTCCGCGTGCATCTTTGCTTCGACATGGATTTTGGGATTGCCGCCGATGGTCTTGGTGTGGACATAGCCGAGATGGGTCAGGTCCATCAGATTGTCGATCATCATCATGTAATTGATCTTGATCGGCATCATCGCCTTGCGGTGCGGATATTTCCTCGGATTGTCGTGATAGGGCCAGTCGACGATCTTACTTTCGTCAGCCAGCGCCGGATCGCCCATCCACACCCAGACGAACTCCTGCCGTTCGACGACCGGATGCGACTTCACTTTCGCCATCGGCGGAATGTTGTCTTGGCCAGGGATCTCAACGCACTTGCCATTCACGTCGAAGACGAGGCCGTGGTAGCCGCACTGCAGCCCGTTCTCGACGATCTTGCCGTGCGACAGCGGCGCACCGCGATGGCAGCAACGATCCTCGACACAACCGATCTTGCCGCTGGCATCGCGGAAGAACAGCAACGGCTCATTCATGATGGTGCGCGCCAGCATGCCGTCTTTCAGCTCGTCGCTCCACGCCGCCTGATACCAAGCGTTTCTCAGAAACGGAGCGTTGATTTTATCGCTCATGTCTTGACCCTCCCGTCGCGACCCGATGTCGACAGCGTACGAAGGGGTTCCCGCACGCAACAACGCGGTTTGAAATTATAAATGTAGTAAGGCCACTTATGAGTGGCGTAAGTCTTTCAAAGCGGCCGAGAAATTCCTGGCGAAAAACTCGTCGAAAGACAACATCTGCATCGGAATGATATGCGAAGGCCAGGAAGATATCGAGGCTTTCACATGATCGATCTGCGTCCGACTCTCTCGGGCCCACGCGTGCGTCTGATCCCCCTGGAAACAAAGCACCGGGAGGCGCTTCTTGCCGCTGCCGCCGATGGCGAGCTTTGGAAGCTGCGCGTAACGACCGTTCCCGGACCTGACAGCGTCGATCGCTATATCGAGGCGGCCTTGAAAGGACGCGAGGCGGGGACGGTCATCCCGTTCGTGACGCAGGTGGATGCCCGTATTGTGGGGAGCACGCGCTTTTGGAAGATCGACCAGGAAAATCGCAAGCTTGAGATCGGCCACACCTGGCTGACCGCCAGCCAGCAGCGCAGCTTCGTCAACACCGAGGCGAAGTTCCTCATGCTGCAACATGCGTTTGAAAGTTTGGCCTGCGTCCGGGTGCAGTTCACGACAGACGAACTCAACCAAGCGTCGCGCGCCGCCATTCTGCGGCTCGGGGCCACCGAGGAAGGGTTGATTCGTAACGAGCGCATCATGCCGGATGGCCGACAGCGCAATTCGATGCGCTACAGCATCATCGATAGCGAGTGGCCGCAGGTCAGCGCTCGTCTGCGCGATCGCTTGGGCTGGGCATAAAGCCTACAGCTTCCGCAACGCCACTTGCTCGATGCTATGCATCGCGGCCTTGGTCAGCACCAGGCTGGCGCGTGGCCGTGTCGGCAGGATGTTTTCGTTGAGGTTGCGCAGGTTGATGCGCGTCCAGATGTCGATCGCGGTCTGCCGCGCTTCATCGTCGGTGAGGTCGGCGTATTTCCTGAAATAGGATCGCGGATCGCGGAAGGCGGTTCCGCGCAGGCGCATGAAGCGCGCCACATACCATTTCAGGAGATCATTCTCGTTGGCGTCGAGATAGATCGAGAAATCGAAAAAATCCGAGGCGAAGGCGATGTCGCTGTCGGGGCGCGACGGCTGCAACACGTTCAGGCCTTCGACGATCAGAATATCGGGTCGGTCGACAGTGATGGATTGATCCGGCACGATGTCATAGGTCAGATGCGAATAGACCGGTGCTTTGACATTGCCCTGCCCGGCCTTGATCTGCGACAGGAAGCGCACCAGCGCCGTGCCGTCGTAGCTTTCCGGAAAGCCCTTCTTGTCCATCAAATGATCGCGAACCAGGACTTCGTTGGGAAACAGGAAGCCATCGGTCGTGACCAGATCCACCTTCGGCGTGTTGGGCCAGCGCGACAGCAGCGCTTTCAGCACGCGGGCCGTGGTCGATTTGCCAACGGCGACCGAGCCGGCGACGCCGATGATGTAGGGCACCTTGCCGTCGGCGCCCAGAAAGCGCTGCGTTGCTTTGAACAGCCCCTGGGTTGCTGCCACGTAAAGCGCCAGCAGGCGCGACAGCGGCAGGTAGATGGCGATGACCTCTTCCAGCGAAATCGGATCGTTGATCGACTGCAATTTGGCGAGATCGTCGCCCGTCAAAGTCAGCGGCGTGTCGGCGCGCAGCGCCGCCCATTCGGCACGGGTGAAGTGCCGGTAGATCGAGAAGTCGCTGGGCAATGTCGCCAGTCCGGAAATTTCGTCCATGGAATACTCCGCCGCCGGATGCGGGTTACGAACTCTCTCTACAACCTCTAGCCACCTGGCGCGCGCGACGCCTTTTCCTGGTGGCCCGACTGTTGGGTCCGGGTTTCTAGCTCATTCAGCACGTCGGCGACAGGGATGCCGCGCGCCTGCAGTAGAACCAGCATGTGATACAGGACATCGGCTGCTTCCGCTTTCACGTCTGCGTTAGTGCCGTCGACCGTGGCCAGGGCCAGTTCAAATGCCTCTTCGCCGAACTTCTTCGCCACCCGATGCTTACCGCCTTCGAGCAGGGATTTTGTATAGGACTTTTCGGCACTTGATCCGCTGCGCTGGGAGATGATCGCAGCCAGATCCTGCAGGGTGAACGCACTCAAACGCGGATACCTTTCCAGATACCTTTCAAAAACAAGCTGCCGTTCAAACAGAAGGCCGCCTTTTCGAACAGGAGATCGATCGGTTAGTCGTTGCGGACGGCAAGCCCCGCCGCCGCCATGTGTTCCTTGGCCTGTCGTATCGTAAACTCGCCAAAATGGAAAATAGAGGCGGCCAGCACGGCGCTGGCGTGGCCGTCGCGAATGCCATCCACCAGATGGTCGAGAGTGCCGACGCCTCCGGAGGCGATGAGCGGGATTTTCACCGCATCGGCAATGGTCCGGGTGACGTCGATGGCAAAGCCCGAGCGGGTGCCGTCGCGGTCCATCGAGGTCAGCAGGATCTCGCCGGCGCCGAGCGCCTCGACCTCACGCGCATAGGCCACCGCGTCGATGCCGGTCGGCTTGCGGCCGCCATGGGTGAAGATTTCCCATTTGCCGTCGCCGACACGCTTGGTGTCGATGGCCACGACAATGCACTGGCTGCCGAATTTCTCCGCCGCTTCGCGCACGAACTCGCGGTTGAACACCGCCGCCGTATTGATCGACACCTTGTCGGCGCCGGCCAAGAGCAACTTGCGGATATCGTCGGTGGTGCGGACGCCGCCCCCCACCGTCAGCGGCATGAAACAGGCTTCGGCCGTCCGCTGCACCACGTCGAGAATGGTGCCACGATTTTCATGGCTGGCGGTGATGTCGAGAAAGCACAATTCGTCGGCGCCGGCGGCATCATAGGCAATGGCGGATTCAACCGGATCGCCCGCATCGCGCAGGTCGACGAAGTTGACGCCCTTCACCACCCGGCCGTCCTTGACGTCGAGACAGGGAATGACCCGGCACTTAAGCAACCGACTTCTCCCGCGCCGCGCGGATCAGCGCCAACGCCTCGGCCGCATCGAGGCGGCCGTCATAGAGCGCACGGCCCGTGATGGCGCCGGCCAGGCGCGCGCAATCAGGTTCCAACATACGGGTAACGTCGGCCATGGAGGCGAGGCCGCCCGACGCGATCACTGGAATCGTCAGCGCATCGGCCAGCGCCAGGGTCGCTTCGATGTTGAGGCCCATCAACACGCCATCGCGTGAAATGTCCGTATAGATAATGGCTGCGACACCGGCGTCTTCGAATCTTTTGCCGATATCAAGCGCCGATAGTTGCGATACGCGCGCCCAACCTTCAACGGCGACAAGGCCATCGCGGGCATCGACGCCAACAGCGATACGGCCAGGATGCAGACGCGCTGCTTCACGCACGAACGACGGATCCTTCACCGCTGCCGTGCCGATAATCGTGCGGCTCACGCCTTTTTCGAGCCAGCCTTCGACCGTGCGCATATCGCGAATGCCGCCGCCAAGCTGCACCGGAATCTTGATCGCCTTGAGAATCGAATCGACCGCTAGCGCATTCATCGGCTTGCCCGAAAACGCGCCGTCGAGATCGACGACATGCAGATATTCGAAGCCTTGCTTCTCGAAGGTCTGCGCCTGCGCGGCCGGATCGTCATTGAAGACGGTGGCCTGCGACATGTCGCCATGGATAAGGCGAACGCATTGCCCGTCTTTCAGATCGATCGCAGGAAACAGAATCACGGAGTCCACCTCAGGAAATTGCCGATCAGCCCGAGGCCCAGTTTCTGGCTCTTCTCGGGGTGAAATTGCGTACCAATAATATTGTCGCGTCCGACCACCGCCGTGACCGCGCCACCATAATCAGCTGTCGCCAGAACCAATGATTTTGAGGCGGCGCTCAGGTGATAGGAATGAACGAAATAGGCGTGCAGGCCATTGTCGCCGGTGGCGATGCCATCGAACAGCGGATGCGGCTGGTTCAAGGTGATCGTGTTCCAGCCCATGTGCGGCACTTTCAGCGCCGCATCGGACGGCTGCAACGCCACGACATCGCCGCCGATCCAGTCGAGGCCTTGTGTCGTCACATGTTCAAGTCCGCGCGTGGCGAGAAGCTGCATGCCGACGCAGATGCCCAGAAACGGCCGGCCCTTGGCGATCACCGCCTCTTGCAGCGCTTCGACCATGCCGGTGGTCGCATCGAGCCCCTGCCGGCAGTCGGCGAAAGCGCCGACACCGGGCAGGACGATGCGATCGGCCTCGGCCACCACGTCCGGGTCGGAGGTGACGATAATGGTCGAGCTGGCGGTGCTGTCCTGCGCGGCGCGCTCGAAGGCCTTGCGCGCCGAATGCAAATTGCCGGAGCCGTAGTCGATGATGGCGACAGTGTTCATGGCCGCGGACCCGGCGTCATGTCGGGAAACAGGCCAACCGGGGGAACGGCGCGCGCCGGGTTGATCGCGGCGGCGAGAGCCGGCGCTGCCGTAGCCGGGCGGCGGCGGGCAAACCAGGTGATCTCAGCTTCCCGCCGGTTTTCAGCGATAGCGACATCGGAGAGCGCGAAGCCCCGGCCGTTGAGCGCGGCGCGGCGCAGAACGGGCGCTTCAAGGCCAAGAAGCAGGCCGATGCCGAAATAATAGGCGGGCATCAAAGCCGGATTGAAGTCCAGCCGGCGGATGGCGAAGAAAACGCAGGCAAAAGCCAGAAACCACAGGCCAAAGACGATCCAGCGCCGGTTCCACAGGAGCCAGAGCGGCCCAAACAAGAAGGCCATGCGGGAAAAGCCCTCGCGCACGAAAACAGCGCCGGCGGCGGGGTCGCCGCCGGAGGGGCTCGCGGAGGGGGTGTGAATGGTGAAGACAGGCATGCGAAACTCAAATGATATCAGACGGACAACGTTCCCTTGGTCGAGGGAACTTGATCCTTTTGGCGCGGATCGATCGTTGCGGCGGCTCGCAAGGCTCGGGCCACGCCCTTGAAGCAGGACTCCGCAATATGGTGATCGTTGACGCCATATGCAGTCTCGATATGCAAAGTCATGCCAGCATTCATGGCGAAGGCCTGGAAAAACTCGCGCACCAGCTGGGTGTCGAAGGTGCCGATCTTGGGCGTCGAGAATTGTGTCCGGAACACCAGGAAGGCCCGGCCCGACAGGTCGACGGCGACCTGGGTCAGGGTTTCGTCCATCGGCAGACGCACATCGGCATAACGGACGATGCCGCGCAGGTCGCCCAGCGCCTTGCGCAGCGCCTGGCCGATCGCGATGCCGGTGTCCTCGACCGTATGGTGGTCATCGATGTGCAGGTCGCCATCGGCTTTGACCTCGAGGTCAATCAGGCTGTGGCGGCCCAATTGGTCCAACATATGGTCAAAAAAGCCGATTCCGGTCGAAATCGAGGTCTTTCCGGTGCCGTCGAGGTTGACGGTGACGGAAATGCTCGTCTCTTTCGTCTGGCGCGTGATGGTCGCGGTACGCATTCGGCTCAATTCTCCGAGGGGATGCCGGGCTTCTATCAATCCCAAGGCGGCTTTTCTACCCTTGGTCCAGATCACCCTTACCAGGTCACCCCTAACTATTCTTAGCCTGGACTATTCTGGCTACGACTCTTGCGTGGGTCGCCCCAGCGCCATAGATGGTCGGTCCTAAACAGACGTTGTGCCGGCCCGGTCCGGCCTCTTCCGCGAGATTATAATATATGTCCCAGGACAGTCATGCTGGTGGCCCCGCGAGCTGGCACGCCACCACCATTCTGATGGTCCGTAAGGGCGGCCAGGTCGTTGTCGGCGGCGACGGACAGGTGAGCCTCGGCCAGACGGTGGTCAAGGGCAATGCCCGCAAGGTTCGCCGCCTCGGCAAGGGCAATGTCATCGGGGGCTTCGCTGGCGCCACGGCCGACGCCTTTACACTGTTCGAGCGGCTGGAAGCCAAGATCGAACAATATCCCGATCAGCTGGTCCGCGCCTGCGTCGAGCTTGGCAAGGACTGGCGCACCGATCGCTATTTGCGCCGGCTCGAGGCGATGATGCTCGTCGCCGATCGCAACGCCTCGCTGCTCCTCAGCGGCAATGGCGATGTGCTCGAGCCTGAACAGTCCGAGCATGGCAGTGTCATGGCGGTTGGCTCCGGCGGCAACTACGCCCTGGCGGCGGCGCGCGCGCTGCTGCCGATGGATCTCGATGCCGAAACCATCGTTCGTCGCGCCATGGCCATCGCGGCGGAGATCTGTGTTTACACCAACACCAATCTGGTGATCGAAAGCATTTGACATGACCGACTTCTCGCCGCGCGAAATCGTATCGGAGCTTGACCGCTATATTGTCGGACAGAAAGAGGCCAAGCGGGCCGTCGCCAATGCGATGCGCAACCGCTGGCGCCGCCTGCGACTCGAATCGCCGATGCGCGAAGAAGTGCTGCCCAAGAACATTTTGATGATTGGTCCCACCGGCTGCGGCAAGACCGAAATCGCCCGACGCATCGCCAAAATGGCAGGCGCGCCCTTCCTCAAGGTGGAAGCGACCAAGTTCACCGAAGTGGGTTATGTCGGCCGCGATGTCGAACAGATCGTGCGCGATCTGGTTGAAGTGGCGATCGCCCTTGTCAAAGAGCGCAAGCGCAAGGATCTGCGCGCCAAGGCGCATCTCGCCGCCGAGGAGCGGGTGCTTGATGCGCTGGTCGGTGCGACCGCTTCACCGGCAACCCGTGATAGCTTTCGCAAGAAGCTGCGCAACGGCGAACTCGACGACAAGGAGATCGAAATCGAAGTGGCGTCCACCGGGCCTTCGACGCCGATGTTCGAACTGCCGAACATGCCAGGCGCGTCCGTGGGCGCGATTTCGCTGAACGATCTGTTCGGCAAGGCGCTGGGCGGCAAGGCCAAGCCGCGCCGCGCCACCGTGCGCGAGATCTATGAACCGCTGATCGCTGAAGAGAGCGACAAGCTGCTCGATCAGGATCAGGTGGTGCAGGAAGCCATTCGCGAGACCGAAAGCAATGCCATCGTTTTCCTCGACGAGATCGACAAGATCTGTGCCCGCGAAAACCGCAGCGGTGCCGACGTGTCGCGCGAAGGCGTGCAGCGCGATCTTTTGCCGCTGATCGAAGGCACGACGGTGGCGACCAAACATGGGGCGGTGAAGACCGACCATATCCTGTTCATCGCGTCGGGCGCCTTCCACGTCAGCAAGCCGTCCGATCTGTTGCCCGAACTGCAGGGCCGCCTGCCGATCCGGGTCGAGCTGGCCTCGCTCGACGAGGATGACCTGCGGCGTATTCTGCGCGAGCCGGAATCGAGCCTCGTCAAGCAATATGAAGTTCTGTTGCAGACCGAGGGTGTCGAGCTGGCCTTCACCGACGACGGCATCGAGGCGATCGCCAGGATCGCCGCCCAGGTCAACACCTCCGTGGAAAACATCGGCGCGCGCCGGTTACAGACCATCATGGAGCGGGTGCTGGACAGTGTCAGCTTCTCGGCACCCGACCGATCCGGGGAGAAAATCACCGTCGATGCCGCCTTCGTCGAGGCCAATATCGGTGATCTGGCACGCAATACCGACCTCAGCCGCTTTATTCTTTAAAGCCACGGCCGCGGCCTGGGTGCATCCCGGACATTTGCGCAGCAAGTGATCCGGGCACCAGGGGCCAGCGGTGGAGCGTTGCGTTGTGACTTTGTTGTCGCCATGCAGCTAACGAACAGCATGGCGTCGTTTGCCCTGGTGCCAGGGTCGCCTGCGGTACTGAGGATGACACAGAGGCTTCAGCATGAACTATCTGTCGTCGCGATGTGTCGGAAATGACATTTGTGTTGTGATGTGGCGCACTTGCATTCGAAACCGGCCATTGCCATAAACCGGGCCTTCTAAGCGTTTGCGGTTCTGAAGCTGCAGCGCTCGAGCGGAGCGATCGCGACAATGGCCGAATTCCCCCAGCTTGTTTTCTCCGGCGTGCAGCCGACGGGAAACCTTCATCTCGGAAACTATCTGGGCGCGATTAAACGCTTTGTAGAATTGCAGACGACCCATGAATGCATCTATTGCGTCGTCGACCTGCATGCCATCACCATGCCGCAGGATCCGGTAGCGCTGAAGGCGCAGATCCGCGAAGTCACCGCCGCCTTCATCGCTTGCGGCATCGATCCCAAGAAACATATCGTCTTCAATCAGAGCCAAGTGCCGCAGCATGCCGAGCTTGCCTGGGTCTTCAATTGCGTCGCGCGTATCGGCTGGATGAACCGCATGACGCAGTTCAAGGAAAAGGCCGGCAAGGATCGCGAGAATGCCTCCGTCGGTCTCTATGCCTATCCGGTGCTGATGGCCTCCGACATTCTGATCTATCGCGCCACCCATGTGCCGGTCGGGGAAGATCAGAAACAGCATCTCGAGCTGGCGCGTGACATCGCGCAAAAATTCAACAACGATTTTTCAGGCTCCATTGCCGCCAACGGTTTTGGCGAAGCGTTCTTCCCGCAGCCTGAGCCGTTGATTCAAGGCCCGGCGACACGTGTCATGAGCCTGCGCGACGGTTCAAAGAAAATGTCCAAGTCCGATGCGTCCGATTATTCGCGCATCAATCTCACCGACAATGCCGACACCATCGCGCAGAAGGTGCGCAGGGCTAAAACCGATCCGGAGCCGTTGCCGTCCGAACCGAAAGGCCTTGAGACGCGGCCGGAAGCCGACAATCTGGTCGGTATCTTCGCGGCGCTGTCCGACAGCAACAAGACGGATGTGTTGCAGCAATTTGGCGGCGGCAATTTCTCCACCTTCAAGAACGCACTCGTCGATCTTTCCGTCGAGAAGCTGTCGCCGATTGCCGACGAGATGCGTCGTCTCACCAGCGACCCCAGCCATATCGACAGCATTCTGAACGATGGTGCGGCTCGCGCCGAAGTCATTGCCGCGCGCAATATGAATGCGGTTAAGGACATCGTCGGCTTCGTCCGGCGCTGACATTGGCGGCGACCTCCGTGTCATTCCGGACGCCGAAGGCGATCCGGCATCATGTGGTCCCGGCTCCCGGATCATGCTGCGCGTGTCCGGGATGATACCGAGGCGCGTGATTAAAATGCGATCATTCATCGTTTCCCGCTCTGCTGCGCATTTGCTTGATCACAAGCATGGTGGCACCATGACAATGGCCCGACATCGATAAGTGTCATCGAGGAGCGCCCATGGGTGGACGACGCAGTTCATATCAAACGGGACATCGTCCCAAATTTCTCGTCGTCATCGATGGCAGCGCGGAGAGCGCGCAGGCAATCGCCTTCGCGGCGCGACGTGCGGCGCGCACCAAAGCCATCATGATGCTGCTGTCGATCGTCGAAGTGGAACAGTCGCAGGAATGGCTCGCGGTCAGCGAGATGATGCGGCAAGAGGGTGAGGATCGCGCCAACGATCAATTGGAACTCGCCGCGACCCGGGCTCGCGAGCTTGTTGACGTTGAGGCCGAGCGCGTCGTCCGCTTTGGGCCGAAGCTGGAACAAATTCTCGGCCTGATCGAGGAGGATCCGGACATCTCGCTTCTGGTCCTGGCGGCCGCCAGCGGTCCCGACGGGCCGGGTCCTCTGGTCACGATGATGGCGGGCAAGGCCGCGGGGACGTTTCCCATTCCGGTGGTGATCGTGCCGGGGGCGCTCAGCGACGAAGATATCGAGGCTTTGGCTTGATCAGCGGCTTGTTTGGTTCGGGCAGGGGTTCCATATAGTAGGAGATCAAGCCGCCAGACGGCGGCGCTTTTGCTTGGAATTCCGCGATGTTCATCCAGACCGAAGCGACCCCCAATCCGTCGACCCTGAAGTTCTTGCCCGGCGAGACCGTGCTGGGCGAGGGCACGCGGGAGTTCACCTCGTTCGAGTCCTCAGCCGCTTCGCCGCTGGCTAGAGCCTTGTTTTCCATCGACAATGTATCGAGCATCATGTTCGGTCCGGATTTCGTCTCGGTGACGAAATCGGGTGGCGAGTGGCAGCACCTGAAACCCTCGATCCTCGGCGCCATCATGGAACATTTCATGTCGGGTGCGCCGCTGTTGAACGATGGCGAGGCGCCGATCACCGAGGATGACGAGGAATTCTTCGCCCCGGAGGACGCCGAGACGGTGGCCACGATCAAGGAATTGCTCGAAACCCGCGTCCGCCCGGCGGTGGCTGGTGACGGTGGCGACATCACCTTCAAGGGTTTTAAGGACGGCACCCTCTATCTGACCATGAAGGGCGCTTGCTCCGGCTGCCCGTCGTCCACGGCCACGCTCAAGCACGGTATTCAGAATCTGATGACCCACTTCCTGCCGGAAGTGCGCGCCGTCGAACAGGTCTGATCGGCTTAAGAGCCTAATCTTCCAGTGCCTTCCCGGACGCCGCAGGCGATCGGGGATCCGAAACTGATGGGTGGAGCGTCGTGTTCATCGCGGGCCGCCTATCCGCCGTTGATCAGCATTTGTTGCTGGCTCTGGGTCCCTGATCGCCCGCGCCCGGGATGACACGGAGGCTTCGGCCGGCTATGCCAGGGACAATGATTCTGGCCATAGATACATCGATGTCAGCGGCTTCGGCTTGTGTCAGCCTCGGCGATGCTGACGAGCTGGTCGCGATCCGCAGCCTGCCGATGGAGCGCGGTCATGCCGAGGCGCTGATGCCGCTTGTCGCCGAGGTGATGGCGGCCGCGCCCGGTGGCTTCCCCGCTCTCACCCGTGTCGCCGTGGCGGTTGGCCCCGGCTCCTTCACCGGCATTCGTGTCGGCGTCGCCGCCGCCCGTGGTATCGCCTTGGCCACCGGTATTCCGGCCGTCGGCGTCTCCACCTTCTCGGCTTTCGCCGCGCCCTGGATCGGCCAGCAGCAAGGCCAGATCGTCGCCTGCGCTATCGATGCGCGTCACGGCAATGTTTATATCCAGGCCTTCGATGCCAGCGGCCATGTGGTTTTGTCGCCGCGCCTATCGACGCCGCGCGAGGCGCTGCGCGCCATTGGCGCGGGCTCGCTTTGCCTTGTTGGGTCGGGCGCCGCGCTGCTGGCGGCGGAAGCCCAGGCCATCGGCTCCGAAGCTATCGTCTGCGGCCCGTCCGCCGCCCCCGACATTCGCCAGGTCGCCCGTCTTGGCCTGATCGCCGATCCGGCATCGGCGCCGGCGCGCCCGTTCTATCTGAAGCCACCCGACGCCAAGCCCGTCGCAATCCGTAGGCTGCGCACTGCCGGACTGCCGGAATGATGGGTTTTCTGCGCCGGGCCCTCCAGATCCAGAGCCGCAGCCTGGAAGCCGCTGATGCGGTGGCATGCGCGCGCCTGCATAAGGATGGTTTCGCTTATCCCTGGGATGCCGTCGAAATCGAGCGGCTGATCCTGTCGGAGAATGTCGTCAGCGATGGGATTTTCGATAGTTCCAGCGACGCCCTGCTCGGCTTCGTCCTGTCGCGCAAAGCCGCCAATGAGGCGGAAATCCTGACCATCGCCGTCGCCACCAGCTATCGCCGCCGTGGTGTGGCGCGCGATCTGCTGCTCAAACATGCCGAAACTCTTGGGCTGTTGCGGGTCAGCGCGCTCTTTCTTGAAGTGGCGCAGGACAACGAGGCGGCGCTGGCGCTCTACCGCCGGCACGGCTTTGCCGAAGTCGGTCGCCGGCCGGGCTATTATCGCGCTGCCGATGGCGGGCGCACTGACGCCATTGTCATGACAAAGCAATTGTTGTGATTTAGGGCCGATAGCGTTTCTGCTTTCAGTTTCGATATTCGCATCTGGGGCTCTCGACGAAGGGGCGTTCGTGCCGGTTCTACGCGCCGTGGCGCTTGTGCTGACAATTCTGCTATTTCTCGTCGTTGTTAGCCCGATTTATCTTTTGCTCATCCGTTTTAGACCTTCGGCACGTGCCGCGTTGCCGCTGCTGTTCTGCCGCACGATGTGCGCGCTCTTGCGGGTGCGCGTCCGGCCGCGCGGCGAAATGGCGCGCGAGCGGCCGCTGCTCCTCGTTCCCAACCACATTTCCTGGGTCGATATCGTCGCTCTCGGCAGCACTGAATTCACCGCATTTCTCGCCAAGAAAGAGGTCGGCGGCTGGCCGCTGCTGGGGCCGCTGGCCAAGGTTCAGGGCGCCCTGTTCGTCGATCGTGGCCGCAAGCGGCAGATTCCCGCGGTCAACAGGCAGATTGCCGAACGCATGCAGGCTGGCGATCCGGTCATCCTGTTCGCCGAGGCGACCACCGGCGACGGCACCCATTTGCTGAAATTCCATTCGCCCCATTTCGAGGCGTGCCGGGACCTGATGAAAGCCCATCCCGAGGTTGCAGCCGTCTACGTCCAGCCGATCGTCATCGACTACAACCGGCGCGACGGATTGGCGCTGGGCCGGGCCGGGCGCGCCAATATAGCCTGGTACGGAGATACCGGCTTTGCCCCACACCTGTGGCAGTTGCTCAAGGCGGGCCCCACCGAATGCCTGATCGATTACTTGCCACCCCGGCTGATGGGGCCAGGCGACCATCGAAAAGCCATGGCGGCGATGATTCAATTAGATATTCGCCAGAACCGTTGGAGACGCGCAGCGTGAGGTTCTCACCTCCGCGATTCTCGCCTAAAAGGTACAAGAATTGCTGGAGACTGATGTCGCCAGGTTTGAAGGAATGATTGTCCGCATGAATGAGGTGAAAACGTCAGACGCGAGGGCGACCGCCGCGGCCGCACCGCAGGCGCGCAAGGTTTTCATCAAGTCGTTCGGATGCCAGATGAACGTCTATGACGCGACGCGCATGGGCGACATTCTCGAAGGCGAAGGCTATGGCCAAGCCGCCTCGCCGGAGGACGCCGACCTCGTCGTTTTGAACACCTGCCACATCCGCGAACGCGCTTCGGAAAAGATTTTTTCCGAACTGGGCAAATTGCGCGAGATGAAGGAAGAGCGCGCCTTGAACGGCCAGGCGATGCAGATAGCGGTCGCTGGTTGCGTCGCCCAAGCCGAGGGCAATGAGATCATCCGCCGCCAGAGCGCCGTCGATATCGTCGTCGGCCCGCAGAGCTATCATCGCTTCCCCGAGCTGTTGAGCAAGGCCGCCCGGCGCAGCGGTGTGGTCGACACGGATTTTCCGGTCGTCGACAAATTCCAGACCTTGCAGACGCCTTCGCCGCAGCGCCTGCGCGGTCGTGGCTATTCGGCTTTCGTCACGGTTCAGGAAGGCTGCGACAAATTCTGCACCTTCTGCGTCGTGCCCTATACGCGCGGCGCAGAAATGTCCCGGCCGATCGCTTCGATCCTCGACGAAGTGCGCAGTTTGGCGGATGCCGGTGTGCGCGAAATCACGCTGATCGGCCAAAACGTCAATGCTTATCACGGTGACGATGCCGGCCGGGTCGCGTCGCTCGGTGATCTGATCGAGCGCGTCGCCGCGCTGCCGGGTGTCGAACGCATTCGCTATACGACCAGCCATCCACGCGATATGGACGATCGCTTGATCGCCGCCCATCGCGATATTCCGCAATTGATGCCCTATCTGCATCTGCCGGTACAGGCGGGATCGGATCGCATTCTGGCGGCAATGAACCGCAAGCATAAGGCGCAAGAGTTCATCGACATCATCGCACGTGTCCGCGCGGCCCGTCCCGACATCGCTTTGTCGTCGGATTTCATCGTCGGCTTTCCCGGCGAGAGCGATGTGGATTTCGAGGCGACTTTGGCCCTTGTGCGCGAGATTGGTTTCGCCAGCGCCTATTCCTTCATGTATTCTCAACGTCCCGGCACGCCGGCGTCGGATATGGACGGACAAATCGAGGCGCATGTGAAGCAGGAGCGGTTGGCCGTTCTGCAAGAGCTGCTCGAACAGCAGCGGCAAGCGTTTAATCGCGCCACCGTCGGCCAGATCCTGCCGGTTCTGTTTGAGAAGAAGGGCCGCCATGCGGGCCAGGCCATCGGCCGCACGCCTTATCTGCAATCTGTTCACGTCGAAGATGCGGAAGCATTGATCGGAACCATTGCTTCGATCTCGATTGAAGGCACCTGGCCGAATTCGCTGAAGGGCCGGATCGTCACACACGAAAGATCAGCGGCTCACGGGAGCATGCAGACAACGAATGCCTGACAACGACAGTCGTACGGGCGCGCCGCCGTCCATCGAGAATGCTGCGGCAGGGCGAGAACTCAGATCGAAAGTTTTCGATCGCGAACGATCGGAAGTCACTTTCACCTTGGCCGACAATCGGGCCGCATCGGCCACCTTCGGCCAATACGACCAGAACCTCGCCAAGATCGAACGGCGCCTCGGCGTCTCCGTTCATGTCAACGGCAATCACGTCACCATCAAAGGCCCGCCGGATGCCTGCGCCAAGGCGCAGCGCGCCATGACAGCGCTCTATGATCGAGCGTTGCGCGGCCAGAGCGTCGCACTGGGCGACATCGACGGCGCCATCGCCGAAAGCGTCGAACAGGGCAGCCTGTTTCCCGATGCGGCAGCGTCGGCGCCGTTCTCGTTCCAGCAGATCGCCACGCGCAAGAAAGGCGCGGTGCGCGCCCGTAATGCCTCGCAGCATGAATATTTGCATGCTTTGCGGCAACACGAGCTGGTCTTCGCCGAAGGCCCGGCCGGCACCGGCAAGACATGGCTTGCGGTCGGCCACGCGGTTCTTCTGCTCGAACAGGGCATCGTCGAACGGCTCGTCCTGTCGCGTCCCGCTGTCGAGGCGGGTGAGCGCTTAGGCTTTTTGCCTGGTGACATGCGCGAAAAGGTCGATCCCTATCTGCGCCCGATCTTCGATGCGCTGCATGATTTCATGGACAGCCGCATCGTCGAGCGTGGTCTTGCCACCGGCATGATCGAAGTGGCGCCGCTGGCCTTCATGCGCGGACGGACCTTGAGCAATGCCTGCATTCTGCTCGACGAAGCGCAGAACACCACATCGATGCAGATGAAGATGTTTCTCACCCGTCTGGGCGAGGGCTCGCGGATGATCGTCAATGGCGATCCGACGCAGATCGATCTGCCGCCGGGCCAGAAGTCCGGTTTGCAGGAAGCGATCCGGCTTCTCTCTGGTGTCGAAGGCATCGGTCATATCGTCTTCAAGGATGTGGACGTGGTGCGTCACGATCTCGTGCGCCGCATCGTCACCGCCTATGAGAGTGCCGGCAAGAAGGCATCCGGAGCCGAATGAATATCGTTGTTGATGTGCGTGACGAGTTCGAGGCCTGGGCGGACGCTTGGCCGTCCAGGCCCGATCTTGAAGCGTTCACGATGCGGGCCATCGCGATCGCGCTCGAAACGGCTGAGGTGAAACTGAAAGCTGGCGTCGAAGTGTCGGTGCTCTATTGCGGCGATGGCTTCATGCAGGACTTGAACAAGCAATGGCGCGGCAAGGATCAGCCGACCAATGTGCTGTCCTTTCCCGCCGCCAGCGGCAAGGCTCTGCAACGCGCGCCGACCTTGGGCGACATCATCGTCTCTTGCGATACGGTGGTGCGCGAGGCGCAGGCCGAGAAGAAGAGCTTCGCCGACCACCTCGCCCATATGCTGGTCCATGGCAGCCTGCATCTCGTCGGTTTCGACCATGAGGTCGATGACGAGGCGGAGGACATGGAAGCGCACGAGCGATTGGCGCTGGCCAAACTCGGGATTGCCGATCCCTATCGTGATGGCGATACGACCTAAACGGGTCAAACGGTAAGCTGAAAACGTCGCGCAGCCCGTGTATCTGTTGAGGCGACCGATTCGCGGATAAAGCCGAGCCCCATGACAACAACGGCGATCTACAAAACAGCCGATCGTTTCGTCCTCTCCGCTGGCTGGACGCGGGCGCTTCTGGCTTTCGTCTGTGGCGCGGCGGGCGCTTTGGCGATGCCGCCCGTCTCCTTATTCCCCTTTCTCTGCATCACCTTGGTCGCTGCGGTCTGGTTGATCGATGGTTCTGCCGCGCAGACGCAAGACGGCGCCCGCGCGTCGGCGTTCGCCCATGGCTGGGAAGCGGCCAAGGTCGGCTGGTGGCTGGGCTTTGGCTATCACGTCGCTGGATTGTGGTGGCTGGGCGCCGCTTTTCTGGTTGAAGCGGATCAGTTCGCCTGGGCCTTGCCGCTGGGTGTTGTCGGTCTGCCAGCGGGTCTCGCCTTCTTCACCGCCTTCGGTTTCTTCCTGGCGCGGCTCTTCTGGAGCAACGGGCCGAGCCGCATCGTCGTTCTGGCCCTGGCGCTCACGGTGTCGGAATGGCTACGCGGCAATATTCTCACCGGCTTTCCCTGGAACAGTTTCGGCATGGCCTTCGGCGCCGATCTTTATTTGGGGCAGGCCGCGTCTTTCGTCGGTCTCAACGGCCTGACGCTTCTTGCTGTGCTCGTCTGCGCCGCGCCGGCGACCTTGGCTGATCGCGACGCACTCAACCGGCGCGGGCCGTTGTGGCCGATCATCGCGGCGCTGATCCTGCTCGCGGCGCTGCTGGCGTTTGGCCTCTGGCGCGCTGCAGCGCCGGCGGTGGCCTCGGAGCCGAACGTCAAGCTGCGCATCATGCAGCCCAATCTGCCGCAGGACGAGAAGTTCCGCTCCGATAATAAAGAGGCGATCCTCAAGCACTATTTCGAGGTGTCCGATCGGGCGACATCGCCGCAGACCGCCGGCGTCGCCGATGCGACCCATCTGATTTGGCCCGAGTCGGCGTTTCCGTTCATCCTGTCGCGTGATGTGGCTGCATTGAAAGAGATCGGCACCTTCCTGCCAGCGTCGACGATTCTGGTGACCGGCGCGGCGCGTTTTGAGCAGCTCGATCGTGTCTCAGGGTCGCGCCGCCCTGCGGGCCGCTATTACAATTCGATCCAGGTTGTGCTGCCGGGCGGTGCCATCGTCTCTACCTATGACAAGGTGCATCTGGTGCCGTTTGGCGAATATCTGCCGCTCGGCTGGCTGCTCGATAAGGTCGGCCTGCGCCAGTTCGTCCATATTCCCGGGGGCTTCGAGGCCGGCACCCGCCACGCGATCTTGCGCGTGCCGGGGTTGCCGGCAGCAGCGCCGCTCATCTGCTACGAGGCGATTTTCCCCGGCGAGGTGGTGCCGCAGGAATCCCAGTCGGAGCGCCCGCAACTGATGCTCAACGTCACCAACGATGGCTGGTTCGGTGAGACGGCGGGCCCCTATCAGCACTTGGCGCAGGCGCGGTTGCGCACCATCGAGGAAGGGCTGCCGATGGTGCGGGCGGCTAATACGGGGATTTCGGCGGTGATCGATCCCTATGGCCGCATCCTCAAGCAATTGCCCTTGGGCGTCGACGGCGTGCTCGACAGTTCCTTGCCCAGGCCCATTGCCGCACCTTTTTTTGCACGACATGCCCGCTCGGCCCCGGCTGGGCTGTGGTTCTTCTTCTTCATTCTGGCGGCGGCTTTGAAGCTTTGGGAACGGCGCCAGCTCGGCTCGTAGAACGAGATTCCCCTCATAGAAGTTGCAGGGTGACGGCTATGCGCGTAAGACGCTGAGGCTCGCTCGATAGTGTTTTAGAGCCAAGTGGCCACGGTTCGCGTGAAGAAAACGCGTTAGGCCCTAAGAGACCTTTTTCTCTTCTTTATTTCGTGGGTGCGTCGCATGGCGAAGGTCCCGAACCCCATCGACAAACATGTGGGAAGTCGTGTTCGGCTCCGCCGGGTACTGCTCGGTCTGAGCCAGGAAAAGCTCGGCGATGCCCTGGGGCTGACCTTTCAGCAGGTGCAGAAATACGAAAAGGGCGCCAACCGCATCGGCGCCAGCCGTTTGCAGGAAATTTCCAAGATCCTCGACGTGCCGCCGTCTTATTTCTTTGACGGCGCGCCGGCCGGCACGGCGGAAGGCCAAGCCCATGCGGGCGAGATTGTCTCCTCGGCGCTGGTCACCGATTTCATTGCCACAGCCGAGGGCATCCAGCTCAACAAGGCCTTCGTGCGCATCAAGAGTCCGCATCTGCGCAAACGCATCATTGATCTCGTCGTCGCCGTGGCCGCCGACGTAGCTGCGGACGTGGCGACCGATTTGGCCGCCGAGCATCAGGACGACAGCGGGAACCCTCCCAAGTTCTGATCCCTCCCAAGTTCTGTCACACGTGTAAGTGTGGCCCATGGGAACGTGCCCGTGTTCGCTTTACAGAACGAAATCGCCAATTGCGCTTGACCAAACGAACGCTCGCTGCCAAAAAGACCCGCCCTTTGGCATAGGGAGAGGAATCCTGCGTTAAACGGCGGCCGCTTCAACGGTCCAAATCACGCAACCACTCAGCCTCGGAGAACGCCTCGTGGCCCGTAAGAACTATCTTTTTACCAGTGAGTCTGTGTCGGAAGGTCATCCGGACAAGGTCTGCGACAGGATTTCGGACGAAGTCGTCGATCTGTTCTTCCGCGAAGGCGCCAAGGCGAAGCTCGACCCCTATCAGATCCGCGTAGCCTGCGAGACCCTGGCGACGACCAATCGCGTCGTGATCGCCGGCGAAGTCCGCGGCCCGAACATTTCCAAGGATCAGATCATCGCGGCGGCCCGTCACGCCATCAAGGACATCGGCTACGAGCAGGATGGCTTCCATCACGCCAATGCTGAGATCGAAGTGCTGCTGCACGCCCAGTCGGCCGACATTGCCCAGGGCGTTGACGCCGCCGGCAACAAGGACGAAGGCGCTGGCGACCAGGGCATCATGTTCGGTTACGCCTGCCGCGAAACGCCCGAGCTGATGCCGGCGCCGCTGTATTACGCGCACAAGATCCTGCACCTGATCTCGCAGGCGCGCCATGCCGGCACCGAAAAGGGCCTCGGCCCGGACTCCAAGAGCCAGGTCACCGTCCGCTACGAAGACGGCAAGCCGGTCGGCGTGACGCAAATCGTCGTTTCCCACCAGCACACGATCGAGGATCTGACCTCCAAGCAGATCCACGACCTGGTCGAGCCCTATGTCCGTAAGGCCCTGCCGGAAGGCTGGATCAACAAGGATACCGTCTGGCACATCAACCCGACGGGCAAGTTCTACATCGGCGGTCCCGATGGCGACTGCGGCCTGACCGGCCGTAAGATCATCGTCGACACTTACGGCGGTGCGGCCCCGCACGGCGGCGGCGCCTTCTCCGGCAAGGACCCGACCAAGGTTGACCGTTCGGCCGCTTACGCCGCGCGCTATCTGGCGAAGAACGTTGTCGCCGCCGGCCTGGCCGATCGCTGCACCATCCAGCTTGCCTATGCCATCGGCGTCGCCAAGCCGCTGTCGATCTATGCCGACCTGCACGACACCGGCAAGGTTGACCCGGACAAGCTCGAGAAGGTCCTCATGGAAGTCATGAACCTCTCGCCGCGCGGCATCCGCGAGCACCTGCAGCTCAACAAGCCGATCTACGCCCGCACGTCCTCCTACGGCCATTTCGGCCGCACGCCGGACAGCGACGGCGGCTTCTCCTGGGAGAAGACCGATATCGCCGATCAGCTCAAGAAGCTGTTCTGATCCGATCTCGTTGACGATCATTTGGGAGGGGCGCCTTGCGGCGCCCCTCTTTGCATGAAGCGATCCCTTGACGCGCGCCCTTGGCTCCGCTCAAACCGCGCGGATGTTTGGCGAGCCGGTGTTTGACGAAAAGACATGACTGAACGCATGCCACGGGGGGAGCGCTTCCACCCGACTCTGTACGGGCGCCGCAAGGGCAAGAAGCTGCGCAGCCACCACAGCCTTTTGGTGGACGAGTTCCTGCCGCAAGTGACCGTCGTACCATCAGCCTTGGCACAAAAGCCGCTGAGCGCTTTCGCGCGGCCGCTCGACGACCTGTGGCTCGAGATCGGCTTCGGCGGTGGCGAGCATCTCGCCCATGACGCCAAGAGCCGTCGCGAGATCGGCTTCATCGGCTGCGAGCCCTTCATCAATGGCGTCGCCAAGCTGCTGGCGCTCATCGAGGAGGACGAGCTCGACAACGTGCGTGTTCATAGCGGAGATGCGCTTGAGGTGTTGAAGGCGCTGCCCGAGGCCAGCCTCGGCCGCATCGCCATTCTCTATCCCGACCCCTGGCCGAAGACCCATCAGAAGAAGCGCCGCTTCATTTCCGATGAGTCGGTGCAGGAACTGGCGCGAGCCTTGCGCCCCGGCTGCGAACTGCATTTCGCCACCGACATCGACGACTACAGCGCCTGGGCGCTGGCGCGCATTCTGCGCTCAGGCCTGTTCGACTGGCAGGCGTCGGCGGCGAGCGATTGGTTGACGCCCTGGGCCGATTGGCCGGGCACGCGCTATGAGGCCAAGGCCATCGCTGCTGGCCGCAAGCCTGTGTACCTGACGTTCGTGAAGCGCTGATTCTCGCCGTGCTTCAGTGTCAATGAAAACGAATCACTCCGCCTGCTGGCCGTAGCGATGCAGTTGCGTGCCATAGGCATCGAGCCACGCTTCGGCACGATCGGTGTCGGCACTGAGACGATGCGTGAGCGCCCAGAACTTCGCCGAGTGATTGAGGTGCACCATATGCGCCACTTCATGGGCGGCGAGATAATCGAGAACGAAAGCCGGCGCCAGAATGATGCGCCAGGAAAAATTCAGCGAGCCGTCGGCGGAACATGATCCCCAACGTGTTTTCGAATCGCGAATCGAAATCCGTTTCGGCGTCAGCCCGAGTTTGCCGGCATGGGCGCCGGCAGCGACATTGAGATCGGCGATGGCTTGCGCGCGCAGATAATCCTGCACCCGTCGCGCCAGATGCTCCGCCTTGCCGGCGACACATAGCGCCAGTGCTGGTCCGCTCAGTGTCGTCGCGCTGTCCACCCAAACGGTGCCGCGCGTGCCGGGTCGATGTTCGATGATATGCGGGATGCCGCGCAGAGGCACGATGCAGCCATCGATGAAGGGCAAGGGCTGCGGAAGTTTCTGCAGACGCTCGCCGATCCAGGCAGCGTGTTTCTCGGCGAAGTCACGCGCTTCGATCAGTGAGGCGCGTTGCGGAATCGTCAGCACTACATCGCGTGTGGCGTTGCGCACGCGCAGTGTGAAGCGTCGCGTCGCTGCTGTGCGTTTCAACGTGACAACGTAAGTCGCACTCTTATCCGCGATACGCATTTGCGTCGCGGCGGGTGGAACAGAGGTGCGATTCGAAAAGAGCGCCATTGCCATATGATACCGCAAGAAATGTCCGACGCGCTACCGTCGCCTTTTCGCGCGCGGAACCACGGTTCGGCCTCAATCAGGCGGAACCGATTCCAAGCAAAACAGACTCCAAATAAAACAGACTTTAAGACTTGTTCCAGCGCTCCTTGGCGCGTGTGAACTCTTTGATCCGCGGCGCTATATCGCGGCGGAAGCGTGAACCGTTGAACACGCCGTAGTGGCCGACATGCTCCTGCAAATGGTGCAGCTTACGATCGTCGGGAATGCTCGGGCACAGGTCATGGGTGGCCTGCGTCTGTCCGACGCCGGAAATATCGTCGTTCTCGCCCTCGACGGTCATCAAGGCGACGCGCTTGATCGCCTTCAGATCGATCAGCTGGCCGCGATGTTTCATCTCGCCTTTCGGCAACTCGTGCTTCACGAAGACGGTCTCGATCGTCTGTAGATAATAGGCCGCGTCGAGATCCATCACGGCCATATATTCGTCGTAGAAATCTTCCTGCTTCTCGTAGGTGTCGCCGTCGCCTTTGACGAGATTGCGGAACATGTCCACGTGAGCATTGAAATGGCGATCAAAGTTCATCGCCATGAAACCAGTTAGTTGCAGGAAGCCCGGATAGACTTCGCGTCCAAAGCCTGGATAAGGGAAGGGAACGGAATGGATGCAATTGCGGCGGAACCAATCGGTGCCACGTTGCTCGGCCAGGGTGTTGACCGCCGTCGGACTGCGGCGCGTATCGATCGGGCCACCCATCAGGATCATTGAGTCGGGATAGTAGGGCTGTCCCGACGCTTCAAGCAGGGCGATGGAGGCAATAACCGGTACCGCCGGCTGGCAGACAGCCAGAACATGGACGGGTGTGTGCGGGTCAGCTTCGTGCAGATGTTTGAAGATCGCGGTCACATAGTCAATGTAATCGTCGAGATCGAACCGTCCCGCCGACAGCGGCACCATCCGGCCATCGGCCCAGTCGGTGATATAGACGTCGAAATCGGGCAGGAAAGCCTCGACCGTGCCGCGCAACAAAGTGGCGTAATGGCCCGACATCGGCGCGACGATCAGCAGGCGCGTCCGCGCCGCCTTTGGCACAGGGCCCTGGCGTTCGAAATGGATGAGGCCGCAGAACGGTCGCTCCCAAACGATCTCTTCACGCACAGGGACGGTCTTGCCGTCGATTGTCGTCGTGTCGAGGCCGAAGGCCGGCTTGCCGTAACGCCGCGTCAACCGCTCGAACAATTCAGCGGAGGCGGCGATGTTGCGGCCGACATACGTGTGCGTAAAGGGATTGAGCGGGTTCTTGAGCAGAAGCCGCGTGGCGTCCGAAACGAACCGCGCCGGCGCGAACGAAAGATGCGCCATCTCGTAAAGCTGATAAGACAATCGATTCATGGACAACCCGTTTCCGCCCAATAGCCAAGCTATATTGCAGTGCAAAATAGCCTATTTTGTCAGCAGGGACAATCAGCCATTGATTCGCGCCTGCCGGCCCATCCGGAGCATGCCATGATCGGGCGGAATTACTATCGAAGTGCCCTATGACGCAGACCCTCGTTCAGGAATCCACCGGCCGAATTCGCGTTGATACCCTTATTCGTCTGCGCTGGCTGGCGATTGCGGGGCAAACGGCCGCTTTATTGATCACGGCCTTTGGCCTTAACTTTCCGCTGCCGATCGCCCTGTGCGTCACCGCCGTCGCGGCCTCCGTCTGGCTCAACATTGGCTTGCGCCTGCGCTATCCGGTGACCCACCGCCTCGCCGAACGTGAAGCGACGCTGCTGCTCGCTTTCGATATGCTGCAGCTCACCGCGCTGCTCTATCTCACCGGCGGCCTCGAAAATCCGTTCTCGATCTTGTTTTTGGCCCCCGTGATGATTTCGGCGGTGTCGTTGTCGGTGACGCGCACCGTCGCGCTCGTCCTGCTCATGGTGGCCTGCGCCACCTTCCTCGGCTTTTTCCAGCGCCCCCTGCCCTGGTATCCGGGCCCCGTTCTGCAACTGCCCTATCTTTACAAGATTGGCGTCTGGATCGCGCTGGTGCTGGGCGCCGGCTTCATCACCTTCTATGCCTTCCGCGTCGCCGAGGAAGCGCGCCGTCTGTCCGACGCGTTGACGGCGACCGAACTTATCCTTGCACGCGAGCAACATCTGACACAGCTCGATGGCCTGGCCGCCGCTGCTGCCCATGAGCTGGGTACGCCACTCGCCACGATCACACTGGTGGTGAAGGAACTGCGGCGACAGCTGCCGGCTGAAGGTCCGGTCGGTGAAGATATGGAATTGCTGACCAGCGAGCTGCAGCGCTGCCGCACCATTCTTGGCAAGCTGACCTCGCTCGGCAACGAGCCGGCGCAGCATTGGGATGTGCTGTCGCTGCCGCAACTGCTTGAGGAAACGCTCGAGCCATCGCGCGATTTTGGCGTCGAGCTGAAATCGGAAATCGACGGAGCGGGCACGCCACCGACCTGCCGGCGTAACCCTGGCCTGCTCTATGGCCTCGGCAATCTCGTCGAAAACGCGGTCGATTTCGCCAAGTCGGAAGTCCTGATCAAGGCCAATTGGACCGAGGATCAGGTTGGCATCACGATCGAAGATGACGGCCCTGGGTTCTCCGCCGACGTGCTGACCAAGCTCGGCGACCCCTATATCACCTCCCGCGGCCACGATGACCGGCGCGCCAAATCCGAGCCCGGCTCTGGCCTCGGCCTTGGCCTTTTCATCGCCAAAACCCTGTTGGAACGCACCGGAGCGACGATTTCCATGGGCAATGGGGTGGCGCCCGCCTCTGGCGCCCGCGTTTCAATTCGCTGGGCGCGCGAGGAATTCGAGCGTGGCACGATGTCCAACAACGCGATTATCGCCGATTGAACGTGCAATTCCCGCCCCATTTCGGCTAAATTCCTGACCGTCACGGGCTAAAATACCGACCCGAGGACAAATCGCGTTCCGCTCGGAACGCGATTTTGCCCTGTCGATCTTTTGCTTTGACGCGTCTTTGTGGCGTTTGACTTCGTCAAACTGCAAAACGCTATAAGCTGAAAATCAGGAACCAAGCGCAAAATGACCACGCCGGAAACCGAGTCTGACGATAAATCCCTTCTGATTGTCGACGACGACAAGCCATTCCTGACCCGCCTGTGCCGGGCCATGGAAGCGCGCGGATTTGACGTCGCGGTCGCCGAGACCGTTGCCGAAGGCATCGAGGCGATCAAGCTGCGTGCGCCCGCTTTCGCCATCATCGATCTCAGACTGACCGATGGCAGCGGCCTCGACGTGATTTCGCTGCTTAAGGAACGCCGTCCGGAAGCGCGTGGCATCATCCTGACCGGCTACGGCAATATCGCCACGGCAGTGACAGCTGTGAAGCTCGGCGCTTTCGACTATCTCGCCAAGCCCGCCGATGCCGACGAGATCTACAACGCGCTGATGGCCATCACCCACGACAAGGCTCAGCTGCCCGAGAATCCGATGTCGGCTGACCGGGTGCGATGGGAACATATTCAGCGCATCTACGAATTGTGCGGCCGCAACGTATCGGAGACAGCGCGTCGCTTGAGCATGCACCGCCGCACCCTGCAGCGCATTCTGGCGAAGCGCGCGCCGCGCTAACGCTGCCTACCCACTGATGGGATCGCGCGTCGGATCGTAGAGTAAATGCAGGCGGCTGGCCGCCTGCAGGCCGAAGGCGATCAGCATGGCCTTGCGCCGCGCCGCATTGAGCACATGTTCCGACGGTGGCCGAATGATCTCGGCGCCGAATTTGTCGGCGACGATCAATCCGCACTCTTCCGGAAAAATCTCCAAGGGCACTTCCGCGTGGGTGGCGAAGGAGAAATGGTCGCAATAGTCGCGATACTCGTGCCATTTCTTGTCGGTGCGAAAATCGGCGATGCTCGATTTCACTTCGACGATATGAAAGCGGCCATCGCCGCGCAGCGCGATCACATCGGCGCGCCGGCCGTTGTTGAGCGGCATTTCGACGAGCGATTCCAACCGATGGGCGCGCATCAAGCGCTGTACGCCGCGCATCACCATGGCCGCATGGGCCGATTGGCGTTTGTCTTCGGGCGGAACGGGAGAATCGGGATTCATCACGAGGGCAGACCTGATTATTCAGGCGCGATCTAAATCCCGATGCGGACGCATGGCAAGAATAGGTCCATCCGGCGTTTGCGCACGCGCCATCGACACACCGAAAATCTCGCCGAGCACGTCGGTCTTGATCAGTCGCCGCGGTGGCCCGTCGGCGGCAAGGCGACCGTCCTTGAAGGCGAGAATTCGGGTCGCGTAACGGACGGCGAAATCGACATCGTGGATGACCGCGATCACCAGACTGCCGGCTTGCGCGCGCTTTTGCAGCAGATCCATCACGCGCAGCTGATGGGCCGGATCGAGCGAATTCAACGGCTCGTCGAGCAACACGATCGGCTGCGGCCCGACAAGGGCGCGAGCCAGAAGCGCCCGCATGCGCTCGCCGCCGGAAATCCGCTCGACGCCGCGCTCAGCCAGTTCGAGCAGATCGAGGTCCTGCAATTGCTGCTCGATGGCCGGATCGTTGCCATCCGCCCGCGCGTCGAACGGCATCAGTCCTAAAGCGACGATGTCGCGCACCGGCACCGGCCAGATTGGTTGGCGCATGTCCTGAGGCAGATAGGAGATGGCGCGGGCGCGTTGCGGTAGAGATAGACTGGCGAGCGCCGTGCCGTTGAGGGTGATCGATCCCGATATCGCCATTTGGCCGGCGAGCGCGCGCAGGAAGGTCGTCTTGCCCGAGCCGTTTGGGCCGATCAAGGCGACGAACTGGCCGGCCTCCAGGGACAGCGACAGGTCGTCGATGATCTTGCGGCCGGCGAGCGCGACGCCGAGGTGGTCGACGATGATATAGCTGCTGCCACTCATGCGCGGTCGTCCAGCCGGTAGGGACGGGCGATGACGAGATAGAGAAAGCAAGGGGCGCCGATGACGGCCATCAGCGCGCCAACCCGGATCTCGCTCGTCGCTGGAATGAGTTTCACCATGATGTCGGCCGACGTGGTGAGGATGGCGCCGACCAGCGCCGACGGCAGCAGGATCGCTTGCGCATCCGAGCGCACGAACGGCCGCACAATATGTGGCGCGAGCAGGCCGACGAAGCCGATCGCGCCGGCGACCGCCGTGCCGGCGCCGACACCTAGCGCAATGCCGGCGCTGGTGATCAGCGACACGCGCCAGACATCGAAGCCGAGCGAGGTCGCCGTCTCTTCGCCCAAGGTCAGCGCTTTATAGGCGGGTCCGCACCAGAACAATGCCGCTGCGCCAACGATGATGAAGGGCAGCGACAAAGCCACGTGCCACATCGAGCGATCGGTGAACGAGCCCATCAGCCAGAACACGATTTCCGTCACCGCATAGGGATTGGAGGAGAGCGACAGGATCAGCGAGATGGCGGCGGCCGCCAGGCTGCCGATCATCAGGCCGATCAGCAGCAGCGAGATCACCCCACCGACGCGGCGCACGACCAGCAAGGTCGCCAGCATGGCGAGCATGGCGCCGAGTATGGCGGCGAGCGGCAGCGCCAGCGAGAAGGCATCCGCCAACCCGGAATAGATCATCAGCACCGCGCCGAGCGCCGCCGCCTGTGGCGTGCCCAGCACAGCCGGCTCAGCCAGAGGATTGCGGCTCAGTCCCTGCACCGCCGCGCCGGCGAGGCCCAGCATGCCGCCGATGGAAATCGAGAGAATGACGCGCGGCAGCCGGATCTCGCGCAGAATGATCGCAGCGGTTTCACTTTCGCCGGTCAGGCCGAGAACAAGTTCGTGCAGCGAAAGATGCGCCGGTCCGAGCATCAGGGACAGAACAGCAACGACGATCAGCGCGGCAAACAGCACAATGAGAAAGGCTCCGGAGGCGGCCGAAGCCGTCCGGAGCCTGACTGTTTTAGACGGTGCTGCGTAGCGTTTCAGCATTTGATGACCTCATCAAATGTCATGGAGACGCGTCAAAATAAGAGATTTTGGGCAAAATCGCGTTTCTGTTGAAACGCGATTTGCTGTGGTGGTCGATTCTACCATGTCACCTTCAAGCCGGCGTAGATGGCGCGGCCGGTCACGCCATAATCCCGGATCTCCTGATAACGCGCGTTGGTCACGTTCTCGAGCCGGGCGAAGGCGGTCACATTATCATTGAACTTGTAGCTGGCGCGAATATCGCCCCGGCCATATTGCGGCAAGGTCACACGCCCATAGGGGAAGTCGTTGCTGATGTCGGTCCGGGCCGAGGCGACGTAGACGCGGCCTTCCACCTCCAGGTTCGGGATGCCGGTGTAGATGACCGAAAGGCTGCCCTGCTGGCGCGGCCGGCGCAACAGGCCGATCTGCTTGTCTTCGTCGACGGCGGTCATGCCGGTGAAGGTGACGCGCGCGCGCCAGGTGTCGGGAACGATGACCGCATCGATCGAGGCTTCGACGCCGCGAATGCGGGCGTGGCCGACATTGTAATATTGGCCGATGAAGAAATTGGCCGCCGGATTGAAGTCGATCAGGTTACGATACCAGCTGTCGAACAGGGTGGCCGAGGCTTTCACCCGGCCATCGAACAAGGTCTGGTCGATGCCGGCCTCATAAGAGAAGTTCTGTTCCGGCCGCAGGCTCGGCAGACCGTAAATGCTGAAACGTTGATAGAGCGAGGCGGCATGGGCGCCGGTACCGGCGCTGACGCGCAGCCGCGTGCCGGTCTCGTCGAAGCGATAGGCAGCGGTGGCGCGCCAGGTCGGGAACACGGTTCTGTTGTCGATGGCGTCGATGCGCCCACCAAGTGTCAGGTCGAGGCGGTCGAACAGAGTGATGCTGTGCTGTGCGAACACCGAATTGGTGATCTGCGTGCCCCAGAAGGGCATGGAGATCGTATAAGGCGCCTGCAGCCAATCCTCGCGCGAGGACGCGGTTTCGCGTTCCGACTTGGCGCCGAAGATGAACTGGCCGTATGTGCCGAGATTGGCCGTGCCTTGATATTCGACACCGACGCGGCGCGAGCGGAAGGTCGTGTCGCAGTTATAGCTGTTGAAGAACGTGTCGAAGCACGACTGCTCCAGCCGGTTGAACCGCTCGATGAGGCTCGAGTAGACGGTCAGTGAATTCTTCAACAGGCCGCCGAACGGATCGAAATTGGCGCGCACGAAGGCAGTGGTGACGAATTGTCGACCTTTGTTGAAGCGTGTGTCTTTGTCGGCCGGCATGAAGGCGCCGGGATTGTCGAAGCGCGCGACATCGGCGAAGCGCGTCAAGCCGACATCGACGGAGAAACTGTCGGACGGCGTGAATGTCACCCGCGCCGAGCCGGCAAATTTGTCGGTCTTGTCGTTTTCCAGCGGTTGCGTCAGCGTGCTGGTGATGCGGCCGATGCGATAGCCGTAGCGCGAGAAGCCATCGGAGTGAAAGCCGGTCAGCGAGAAGGCATAGGAGACCGTGTCGGTCGCACCAGAGAGCGTGCCCGTCGTTGAAATCGTGCCGTAAGTGCCGGCTTCCACCTGCACGCTGCGGCGCGGCTTGCGCTCGCCCTTGCGGGTGATGACATTGATGACGCCGCCCATGGCGTCGGAACCATAAAGCGCCGATTGCGGGCCGCGCACGATCTCGATGCGGTCGATATCGATGGCCGACAGCGCGCCGAAATCGAGCGAGCCGTCGGTGCTCGAAGCATCGCCGATGCGAATGCCGTCGATCAGCACCAGCGTCTGGCCGGGGGTGGAGCCGCGCAGCGAGACATTCGACAAGGAGCCGGGGCCGCCGGTTTCGGTGATGTTGAGGCCCGGCGTGCCGCGCAACACGTCGGCGAGGCTCTTGGTGCCGTAGTTCTGAATCTCTTCGGCTGGAATGACAGTGACGCTGGCGCCCAGCCGCTCGATCGGCAGTAGTGTGCGGTTGGCGGTGATGACCAGCGTTGGCAGCGGCACATACCCTGGCGGGACATTTTGCGCGCTAGCTGAGTTTGACAGAACCGGCGCGGATAAACAAAAAACGCCAGCCAGAATGGCGGCGTTACCAGGGGAACGATGCATCACTATAGCCTCCTGCCATCCCACCGACGGCTTGAGAGAAAACGAAGATGTTGGCCGGTCTCCTGGCTCGCGGATCGTCGCTGCTTTCGCGTCTTCCCGGGGTGATCACCCAGTGACATGGTGCGAAGTCAGCTCATCGCTTACAGTTGCGGGGGCAGCTGCGGCATCGGTTTCCCTCACCGCATTCCCGTTTCACCCCATCGCTGGGGCACCAACAATTATGACCGTACAGAGGCGATTCTGCGAATGCAAGGTGGCAAGGCCGGCTCCGGCCGTAACTCTGGCAGGTGTGGCATGAAGGCCATGGCGCTCGTCGCCATGCTCGTCATGGCTGATGAGGCGCAGGCGCAACAACCGTCGCAACAACCCTCGATTGTATCGGCGAATCTTTGCGCCGATCAGCTTGTGCTGAGCCTGGCCGATCGCGATCAGATCGTCTCGCTCAGTCCCTTTGCCGCCGACAAGGAGATTTCTTTTCTCGCGGCGCAGGCCGCTGGTCTGCCGCGCAACACCGGCGCGGCCGAGGAACTGATTCGCCTCTCGGCCGATCTCGTCGTTCTGGGCCGTTATGACAATCGCCTCACCCGGGATTTCCTCGCCGCCAAGGCGCGGCCGTTCGCTGTCGTTGATTCTTGGGTCAGTCTCGACGAGACCCGGCGCGAGATCACTGCGCTGGCGGCACGCTTTGGCCACCCCGACCGGGGCGCGGCTTTGGTGGCGGCCATTGATGAAAGCACGGGCGCCCTCGCCGCCTTGGCTGGGGAAGTGCCGCAGCGCAGTTTCCTCATCTTGCACCGGCGCGGCTATGTTCTGCATGCTGGCCTAGCCGGCGATCTCGCCGTTAAGGCGGGCCTGCGCAATGCCGCCGGCGACGTCGGCCTCATGGCGAGCGGCTTCGTCGATCTTGAGCGGGTTGTTGCGGCCCGGCCCGATTATCTCATGGTGGCCGAGGCGCACGACCGTCCGGAGGACCAGGGCGAGGCCCTGCTCGAACACCCGGCCTTGCGTCGGCTTTATCCGCCTGAGCGCCGCCTGGTCGTGCCCGATCTGCTCACCATCTGCCCGGGCCCGGCCATTCCCGCCCTGGCGGCCCGTTTGGCGCAGGAGATCAAAGCCAAGGTGCGGTGAATGCCGTCCCAGACGCGTTGAACACCGCTAGGGAGCGGGCCGGCACAAGCGCGCTTCAGCCTCAACCAACAGAGGTTCCAACTCAGTCAACAGTCATGTCACCGATTGCTGCATAGCGGAAACAGGTGTTTCAGCTAGACTGCTCATGGATCGCTGGTTGGCGCAGAAAACAAAAGTCCAGCGTTTGCGACGTCGCCTGTCGCCAATGGACCGCGCCGGCTGGTCACGCAAATTGGGAGAGAAAAATGGCCCCTGAGAGCATCACCGCGCCAGCCCCGGCAGATGAGCAAGCCCGTGTAGATGAGCTGGAAGCAAAGCACCTGGACGCCGAAAAGCGATATGGCAATTTCCGATATGAGAAGCCGGAAGGGGTCAGCACGGGGAAAGGGTTCGTCGCGCTGCACCGGACGGATCTGTTCAAGGCCGTCGTGCAAATTGTCAAAAAGGGCGGTGGCGAAAACAATCTTCACTATCACAGCCGGGTCGATACGTTTTGGATGGTGCTCAAGGGACGTGTCCGCTTCTACGGACCCAATGATGTGCTGATTGGCGAGTTCGGTCCCAACGAAGGCACGGTGACGCCGCGTTTTTCGCGATATTGGTTTGAAAGCGCCGGCGAGGAAGAGCTCGAACTTCTTCAAGTGGCCGCCTATGCGCCACACGCAAGGGACGGTGGGCGCACGGACGTTTCCGCGCAACGCTTCGTGCCGGGAACGGGAGAATTCTATTCCGCTGCGGAGAAAAAATAGAACGGAAAAATAGCGTTCGGGAGAAGGCGGGATTACGCCCGCCTTCTCATGTTCAATAATATCGCTCCAATGCGATCTTCCGCACCTGTTCCATGTGCGGCGCGTCCAACATGGTGAGGGATTTTTCGACCAGCTTGACGGTCTCCTCGGCGTTGGCGAAGGCGGGCACCAATTGTTGTTCCTTCAGCCGCTCCACCACCAAAGGATCATTCAACGCATTTTCCAGGGCCTTGCGCAACAGCGACAACAGTGCGGGCCTCGTTCCCGGCGTCGTGATCATGACGCGTCCCAAATCGGCGATATTGGCGCGCCATTCCAAAATTAACTTCTTATCATCGGACAGCGGGCTCACTTCCGCGATCGTCGGAATGTCAGGAAACATTTTTGATCGCGACAAGCCGACCGTCGCCAGAACCTTATATTGCTTTGCCCGCACGAAAAGGGCGGCGGAGTCGTGGGAAGCCACGCGGCCATCGACTTCTCCATTCGCCAGGGCGAAATTGACGCCCGAGGAGCCGCCATAACCAAGGACGATCTTGGCCGGCATATCCGTCACGTAGGCCATAACCGCCGTCGCATCGCTATTGCTGTCTGAATTGTTGACCGAGCCCCAAAGAACTTTGCGATTTGAGGCGACGAGGTCAGCGAGGGAATTGAAGCTGGATGTGGGAGAAACGGCGATGACTTTCTTTTCATCGGCGACGCGACCTATCCATTCCATCTTGCGAGGGTCGTAGCGGACGCCCGGCATCTTATAAAGGAAGGATGTCATCATGCCTTCGCCGCTGAGCAGCACGATGGTGCTGCCATCTTTTGGCGCGTTGACGACGCGATCGATCGCGGCCAGTCCGAGCAGTTCGTAGGTCGGCAGGAGCGTGGCGTTCAGGTATTTTTCCATCGGCGGGATGAGCGTCCGCATGTAAGTATCGAAGGCGCCGCCCGGGCCGCCTGTTGATACGAAACGGATTTGACGGCCGGCGTAATCCTTCTGCTCTTGAGACAAGGCGGAAGTCGCCGAAGAAGCGGCCAAGCCAAAGGTCAGCAGGCCTGCCAGAACGCTGGTTTGACCGACGCGGATCATATCAATCCTCCCTGATGTCTTTCGCCCAGATTAGCGTCTTTAAAAACGCGTTTGGCATGGCTTTTGGAAACAGTGTTGTTCCCTTTTGAGCCATTCAGCGAACGATAAGCGCGCTGCGGATGCCGCGCTGCGAAAGGACAATCAATGGGGAGCCTGGCAGCTAAACTTCCAGTCGCTCAGATCCAAACCACGATGCAAGATGATCCATGAACAACCGCACCCGATGGGACAGCTGGTTGCCGGCGTATATTCCATAGAGAGGGAGCGGGCCGACAGGGAATTCGTCCAGGATTGTGATCAACCTGCCCTGCTTGATATCCGAGGCAACGCTATATCTCGGCACGACGCCGATACCGAGATCCCGCAAAATACACTCGCGCAAGAACATTGAGCTGCTGGCGATCAGACTGCCCGAAACCTTGACCTCCAAGGGCCCATCCGCTGACTGGAAAACCCATCCCGCATTGTTGGTATGAATGGTGTGCCGCAAACAGTTATGGGCGAGCAGATCTTGGGGTGTTCTCGGCAATCCGTGCTGCTCAAGATAGCGCGGCGTCGCGCAGACCTGGAGATTGAACGCCGCCAATTGCGACAGACCAGAGTTGAATCACTCAGGTCGCCAAAGCGCAGAGCCAAATCAATGCCGGATTGGACCAGGTCAATTTTGCGATCAAACGGCAGAACCGTCATCTCAACGTCTGGATATTTTTTCGAAAAAGAGACGATGGCGTCGGGAAGCGCGAAAACCATGAAAGATTTTGGCGCCAACAGTCGGATGTGACCGCGCGGCTCACCATGATTGGCGGCCAACTCAAAATCGGCTTCGTCGAGATCATTGAGAAGTTTGGCACAACGTTCATAGTAGATGCGGCCAACTTCCGTCGGACTCACATGCCGCGTTGTTCTGTTGATCAGGCGAACGCCGAGCGCCGTTTCCAACGCGCTGATTTCACGACTGAGATAGGAGCGGGAGATGTTGAGCTGGCTTGAGGCGGCGGTAAAATTACGCGCTTTCACAACCTGGACAAAAAGCCGTAGCGCCCTCAGCCGATCCATTGGATATTTCGTCTCCTCATACAGCAGCTCGGTCCGGCAGCTTGGCGGCTAGGGTGCCATCCAAGACAGTACCAAACAAGGGACCTCTCACCCCTGCGGCTTGATCTGGAGCGGTAGCCCAGCCACCACCAGCACCACCTTGGCGCAAGTCGCCGCCATCATCTGGTTGAGACGCCCCTGGGCATCCCGGAAGGCACGGCCAAGCTCGGTGTCGGGCACGATGCCGAAGCCCACTTCATTACTGACCAACACCAGCGGATATGGGCAGGCGGCGACCGCAGCGGTCAATTGCTGGCTCTTGGCTTCCACGTCGTGTCCGGCCAGCATCACATTGGCGAGCCAGAGCGTCAGACAGTCGACGACAACCAGATGGGTGGCCGCGGCGGCTGAAGTGATCGCCTCGGGCAGGGCGAGCGGGGCTTCGATGGTGGTCCAGTCCGCCGCGCGCTCGGCCCGGTGATGGGCGATGCGGCGCTCCATCTCGGCGTCACCGGCCGTGGCCGTGACGATGATCCGCTTCCGCAAGCCGCTCGCATCGGCCAATTGCTGCGCGAAACGGCTTTTGCCGGAGCGGGCGCCACCGAGCACTAGGGTCGCCTGGGTCGCCAGGGTCGATTGTGCAGCCATCCGCTCCGTTTCCTTTTCTGTTCAGGTGCCTATGCTAGGAACCCACCACATCGTCCAGGACTGTTTTAGAAGCGCAATGAATCCCACACTCGCCGACCTGCCGACCACCATTTTCGACGTCATGTCCGGGCTCGCCCGTGATCTCAATGCGATCAATCTCGGCCAGGGTTTTCCCGACGACCCCGGCCCCGAGGACGTCCGCCGCGCCGCGGCGGATGCCGTCCTTAACGGCTGGAACCAATATCCGCCAATGATGGGCCTGCCGGAGCTGCGCCAGGCCATAGCGGCCCATTACAGCCGTTTCCAGGGCCTGGATCTCGATCCAACCACGGAGGTCATGGTGACGTCGGGCGCCACCGAGGCTTTGGCTGGCGCCCTGATGGCTGTGATCGAGCCGGGTGATGAAGTCGTGCTGTTCCAGCCGATGTATGACGCCTACCTGCCGCTCGTGCAGCGCGCCGGCGGCGTCGCGAAATTCGTCAACCTGCAGCCGCCGTCCTGGACCATGGCGCGCGCCGATCTGGAGCGCGTCTTTGGCCCGAAAACCAAGGCCGTGGTCTTCAACAACCCGCACAATCCCTGCGGCGTTGTCTATGAGCGCGCGCAGCTCGAACTGCTGGCGGAGTTCTGCGTCCGCTACAACGCCATCGCCATCTGCGACGAGGTCTGGGAACATCTGGTTTTTGACGGTCGCCAACACATCCCGATGATGAGCCTGCCTGGCATGCGCGAGCGCACCGTCAAGATCGGCTCGGCCGGCAAGATCTTTTCGCTCACCGGCTGGAAAGTCGGTCTCGTGGCGGCCGCACCTGCGGTGATGAAGGGCCTGTCCAAGGCGCATCAGTTCATCACCTTCACCACGGCGCCGAGCTTGCAGGTTGGCGTGGCGCACGGGCTGATGAAGGACGAAGCCTATTTCGCCACCATGCGCCAGACCTTCCAGGCGAGCCGCGATCGCTTCACCGCCGGCCTCAAGGATGTCGGCTTTAAGGTGATCCCGAGCCAGGGCACCTATTTCGTGACCATCGATATCAGTGAACTCGCCATTTCCGACGACGTCGCCTTCGCGCAGAAGCTTGTGCGTGAATTTGGCGTGGCGACGATACCGGTGTCCGCTTTCTATGCGGAAAACGTCTATCGCAACGCCGTGCGCTTCTGCTTCGCCAAAAAAGATGAAACGCAGGACCGCGCCCTTGAACGCCTGCGCCAGGCCGCCCCCGCCTTTGGACTATCGGGAAACTAAGAAAATGCGGAAACTCCTTACGTCTTTCGTCGCGCTGCTGGCGCTTGCCACACCGGCCTTGGCTCAGACCAAAGTGGTGAATGTCTTCAATTGGTCCGACTATGTCGACCAGAAGCTGCTCGACGCGTTCACCAAGGAGACCGGCATCAAGGTCGTCTACGACACCTATGATTCCAACGAGACCTTGGAAACGCGGCTATTGGCGGGCAAGAGCGGCTATGACGTGGTGGTGCCCTCGGGTACCTTCCTGCAACGGCAGATCAAGGCCGGCATCTATCAGAAGCTCGATCGGTCGAAACTGCCAAACAGTTCGGAAATCTGGCCGGAGATCGCCACGCGCCTCTCGGCCTATGATCCCGGCAACGAATATTCCGTCAACTATATGTGGTTTACCACCGGCATCGCGTTTAACGTGGAGAAGATCAAGGCGCGCCTCGGCGACCGCCCTATCGATTCCTGGGACATGATCTTCAAGCCCGAGAACATCAAGAAGGTCGCTGACTGCGGCGTCTATATGCTTGATAGCCCCGAGGACATTCTGTCGATCGCGTTGCGTTATCTTGGCCTCAACCCGGAAACGCGCAACCAGAACGAAATCAAACGGGCTGCCGACCTCGTGATGCAGGTCAAGCCCTATATCCGTAAATTCCACTCATCCGAATATATCAATGCCCTCGCCAACGGCGACATCTGCATGGCGGTCGCCTGGGCTGGCGATAGCTTTCAGGCGCGCAACCGGGCGCGTGAGGCGGGCAACGGTGTCGTCATCGACTATGTGATCCCGAAGGAGGGCACGCTGATGTCGATGGACAATCTCGCCATCCCCAAAGATGCCGAGCATGTCGACGAAGCCTATGCCTTCATCAATTTCCTGCTGCGGCCAGATGTAGCGGCGCGCAACAGCACCGTCACCAATTTCGCCAGCGGCATCTTGAAAGCCAAGGCTCTGCTGGCGCCGGAGATCGCCGACAACAAGTCGATCTATCCGGACGAGGCGACCATGCGCCGCCTCTTCACCGTGGCGCCTTACGAGCAGACGTTGCAGCGATTCGTGACGCGCGAATGGACTCGGATTAAGACGTCGCGGTGATTTTCAAGGAACGATAGCAGGACGCCCCGGGTGTCATACCGGACACGCTAAGCGTGATCCGGTATCCAGTGGCAAAGTACGTGCTGCTGTTCGTTTGGCTATGCCTGCAAAAAGGTAGCAGCCGTCTCAGGCTCTACCCCTTGCCCCTGGTTCCCGGATCATTCGCTGCGCAGATGTCCGGGATGACATCAAGGTCATGACCAGAAGGCTTTTGACCACTAATCAGTCAGCATGCGCTTCAACAGTTCGAGCTCTTCCGACAGCGGATTGTCGCTCTTCGACAGGGCTTCGATCTTGCGCACCGCATGCAGCACTGTGGTGTGATCGCGGCCACCGAATCGGCGGCCGATCTCCGGCAGCGAGCGCAGGGTCAGGACCTTGGCCAGATACATGGCGATCTGGCGCGGCCGCACCACGGTGGCCGTGCGGCGTGACGACAGAATGTCGGACTTCGACACGTTGTAGTGATTGGCGACGAGCTTCTGGATGTCTTCGATCCGCACGCGCTTGGGCTCGCTGGTGCGCACCAGGTCGCGAATAGCACTTTCGGCCATCTCCACCGTCAGCGGCGCACCGGCCAAGGTCGAATGGGCGATGAGCCGGTTGATGGCGCCGTCGAGATCGCGGCCATTGGTCTGAATGGCGTTGGCGACATATTTGAAGACGCTTTCCGGCACGTTGAAGCTCGGATGCGCGGTCTTGGCTGTTGCGACAAGCGATTCGACCATCTTGAGGCGCAGGTTCTCGTCGAACGGACGCATCTGCACGCACAGGCCACCGGCCAGGCGCGAGCGGGTGCGCTCGTCGATCGTCTCCAGGTCTGACGGCGGCCGATCGGCGGCGATCACCACTTGGCGGCGCGCATCGATCAGCGCGTTCAGCGTGTGGCAGAACTCCTGCGGAATCGATTTGCCGCGCAGGAACTGCACGTCGTCGATGACCAGCGTATCGATGCCGCGCAGCTTCTCTTTAAACTGGATCGCCGTCTGCGTGCGCAGCGCCGCGACGAAGCTGTACATGAAGCGCTCGGCGGTCAGGTAAATGACCTTCTGTCCATTGGCGCTGGCCGAATGGGCGATCGCCTGCAGTAGATGGGTCTTGCCGAGGCCGACCGAGGAATAAATGTAGAGCGGATTGAACTGCGTCGGTTCGTCGCGCGAACTGCGCGAGACCTTCTGCGCGGCCGCATGGGCGAGCTGATTGGGCATGCCGACGATAAAGGAATCGAAGGTGAGGTGCTTGTCGAGCGGCGCGCCGGCGAAGGCGTCGTTGACTTCGACTTCCGCAGGCGCGGTATCGATGCGCCGTACCGTCGGCGCGACAGCGCCGCTGCTGCGCACAGGCGATACGTCGTTGTGCGAATCTCCAACGAGTCCAATCGCGTTCTGCGGCTGGCCGACAAGAACCGGGCGTCGCGCGCTTGAGCGCACGTCGACGAGGACATGGGTCATGCCGGGGAATTCGGCGCTCACCGCGAACGTCAGGCGCTCAAGATAGTGCGACTGAATCCAGCTTTTGAGAAATTTGGTCGGCACCGTGCAAAACAGCGTCGTGTCGTTCATGCGCTCGAATTCGAGGCGCGCGAACCAGGAATTATAAATGTCCTTGCCGACTTCGCTGCGCAGACGCTGGCAGACGCGTTCCCAGGCAACACTCGTTTCGCCACGCGGCGGTGTTTCGCCGGCTTGACGAAGCGCGTGGTGATCTGAGGCGGGTTGCGAGTTGAGTGTCATGGCGATGTCCAAAGAATATCCGTCTTGCGCCTGGCATAGCCAGACGGCAACGCACGGTGATGATGATTGGTTTCTGTGCTGAAATTGAGAAGCGATCAGCTACGAATGATGTTCGGCGTCAAGACCTAAACGCGAGCGAACTCGGCAAAGCTGAAAGCGCAGTACGTTCGAAACGATAAATGGTTAAATGAAAGTTCGCCGCCATGTCCCCGTCTCCGTTTGCAGTTGATCTGCATTTGTTTGGCCCCCGCTGCCGGCTTGTCCCGAGCCGGCAACAGTCATCACTTGCACGTTCCAACGACACGCGTCTGCCTCTTTAAACTCTTGCTGAAATGTTTTGTCCGCTACCGAGCGATGAACATTCTCGTGCAGCATGCCCGCGCCGTTGGATCAACTTATTCACTGCTGTGAACAACACGCAACATAAAGCCGAGGCGCGGGCTGAAATAAATATTCAAGCGTGTGCGGCTTTTAGATTGACGCGGATAAATGGCTGATTCCGCGCGACAAGAAATTTACGCATTTCCGTCGCAATTGACGCGCTGAGAACGTCGCACGAGATGTTGCTGCGGCAGAGTCACTCTCGCAACAGGCTCACACCGAGAACACAGAAATCTTGGGGCCCAAAACGCTGATTCTTTGAAAGATTATTTGCTCGATGAAATGCGCGTTGCAAATGCCGCGTGACGACGAAGTGACAATCACAAAACAAGAAGCCTGGATCTTTCGATCCAGGCTTCTCAATCCATTCTAATGATAGACGCGATCGCAGTCTGAAATCAGAGTGCCTTCACGCGAATAGCAAGACGCGAAACCTTACGCGACGCGGTGTTCTTGTGCAGGATGCCCTTCTGCGCTGCGCGCATGATGACAGGGGCTGCAGTGTCGAACGCCGTCTTGGCGGCAGTGGCATCACCGGAAGCGATGGCCTCTTCGAGCTTGCGAACATAGGTACGCATCGCGCTGCGGCGCGAGCGGTTGACCGCGGTACGATGCGCGATCTTTCTGACAGCCTTGCGGGCCGACGCGGTGTTAGCCATGTGTTGTCCTCGAAAAAATGCCGGACATCCGCCCGGCAGGAATTTCAGCGGCGGGTCAAATAAAGACCCGCCATTTGCGGGCCCTTTTAGGCGCAATAGCCATCGGCGTCAACGCTTCTGAGTCTGGCTGCGGTGCCGGCTCAGAGTCCGTCGAACAAGGCCGTCGAAAGGTAGCGTTCGGCGAAATCGGGAAGGATGACAACGATATTTTTACCTTCCATCCCGGGCCGGGCGCCCACTTCCAGGGCGGCGGCCACGGCGGCCCCCGCCGAAATACCGACCGGAACCCCTTCCAGCCGGGCCAGTTTTCGCGATGTGTCGAAGGCGGTCTGGTTGCCCACCGTCACCACTTCGTCAATCACGGTGCGGTCCAGGATCGCAGGGACGAAACCGGCGCCAATGCCCTGAATCTTATGCGGGCCGGGCTGGCCGCCTGAGAGCACTGGGGAATCCTCCGGTTCGACGGCAACAATCTTAAGGCCAGGCTTACGTGGCTTCAGGACCTGGCCGACGCCCGTGATCGTGCCGCCGGTGCCGATTCCCGAAATGATCACGTCGACCGTGCCTTTGGTGTCGTTCCAGATCTCCTCGGCGGTGGTTTTGCGGTGGATTTCCGGATTGGCCGGGTTCTCGAACTGCTGCGGAATGACAGCGCCCGGCGTTGCGGCGACGATCTCGTTAGCCTTGGCAATCGCGCCTTTCATGCCTTGCGCCGCAGGCGTCAGCACCAGTTCGGCGCCGAGCAGGGCCAGCATTTTGCGCCGTTCGATCGACATCGATTCCGGCATCACCAGCATCAGTTTGTAGCCGCGCGCCGCCGCCACGAAGGCGAGCGCGATACCGGTATTGCCAGACGTCGGCTCGACCAGGGTGGTCTTGCCAGGCTGGATCTTGCCGGCCGCTTCCAGGGCATCGATCATGGCGACGCCGATCCGGTCCTTGACGCTCGAGATCGGGTTGAAGAACTCAAGCTTGGCCAGGATATTGGCCTTCACCCCAGCCTCGGCGGCGATGCGGTTGAGGCGGACGATCGGCGTGTCGCCGATGGTCTGGGTGATGGAATCATAGATCCGGCCGCGGCCGGGCACCTTGGTCCCTTGATCCTGCTTTGCATCGGCCATCGGAACCCTCCTTCGATATTACCATATAAATACTGTCGAAATAATAAAATACCAAAGCTAGATCGTAAAATCAATCGTCGCTTTGGCATCGCTGACCGCCGATGCGGTCTCGGCCTGCCGGCAAAGATCTTCCACTGTCGACCGGTCCAGAATGGCCAGGAGCTCCTTGCTGGCGTCGGCGATCAGCGGAACGATGACTTTATCGACCAGCGGCGAGGCGGTGCGATCTTCGCTCTGGTCGTCGAAGGTCTCGGACATAGCCGCCCGGACGATTTCGCCGACCGAAATGCGCCGCCGCTCGCGGGCCAGTTCATAGCCACCGCGCGGTCCCCGCACGCCTTTGAGGATATTAGCATGGACCAGGGCTTGCAGCAGTGTTTCAAGATGCCGGGGCGGCAGCTGATGCCGGCCTGCGAGCGTCTTGGCTGCCACGGGCGACGGGCGCGCATGCAGCGCGATATCGACGACGGCCGCTATGGCCAGAACAGCCCGACGCGATAACAGGATCATTTGGCGCCATCCCGCCCGCCTGTCGACCCGAAGCCACCGGCGCCACGCTCCGATGTTGCCAGCGCCGATGTCTCTTCGAACTCAAGCTGGCTGACGGGTGCGACCACCATCTGCGCGATGCGATCGCCGCGAGCAATAACGAAGGGCACATCGCCCAGATTGATCAGGATCACTCCGATTTCCCCCCGGTAATCGCTGTCGACCGTACCCGGAGCATTCAGGACCGTCACGCCATTTTTAAGGGCGAGGCCGGAGCGGGGGCGAACCTGCGCCTCGTAGCCATCGGGCAAAGCGATCGCCAGGCCTGTCGGCACGAGGCGGCGTTGGCCAGGCGCGATCGAGACCTGATCATCGGCGGGAATGGCGGCGACAAGATCCAGTCCGGCCGCGCCAGTGCTTTGATAACGCGGCAAGTCGAGCCCCCCGCTATGCGGCAGGCGGATGACGGGAACGCGAATGGTGTTCATGAGCGGGCCTCAAGGCGTTGGGCCAGCAGGGCAACGAGTTTCACTGCAACTTCGTCCTTCTTCATTTTCGGCCATGTTTCTATGCCGGTCGTCGTGACGATGTGAACTGTATTTTCATCGCCACCCATCACCCCGGTTCCCGGGCTGACGTCGTTGGCGATGATCATGTCGCATTTCTTACGTGCCAGCTTCTGGCGCGCATAGTCCTCGACCTTTTCGGTTTCCGCTGCAAAGCCAACCACGAGCTGTGGCCGCCCTTTCGTCAGCGCCGCGACTGTGGCCAGGATATCCGGGTTTTCGGCGAAGGTGAGCGTCGGCGCCTCTTTGCCCTTCTTGATCTTGTTGTCGTTCGCCGTGGCCACGCGCCAATCGGCGACGGCGGCTGCGGCGATGAACAGATCGGCGGGCAGCGCCTGGCGCGTCGCCTGCAACATTTGCTCGGCGGTCTCCACATGCACGGTGTGCACGCCAGCCGGATCGGGGATTGAAACCGGGCCGCTGATCAAAGTCACTTTGGCGCCGGCCGCGGCTGCGGCTGCGGCGATCGCATGGCCTTGCCGTCCCGACGAGCGATTGGCGATGTAGCGCACCGGATCGATCGGCTCATGGGTTGGGCCGGAAGTAATCACCACATGCTTGCCGCGCAGTGCGTTCGAGGTTTCGCCGCTTGGCAGCGCAATGACGGTCGACTGCTTGAGCATCTCTTCGATGCCAGCGACAATCTCCAGCGGCTCGCTCATCCGTCCCGGTCCAAACTCGCCGCAGGCCATGGCGCCATCGACCGGGCCGACAAAGGCAACGCCGTCCTCGCGCAGCCGCTGCACATTGCGCTGGGTTGCCGGATGCAGCCACATGCGCAGGTTCATCGCCGGCGCGACGATCGTCTTCTTGTCGGTGGCGAGCAGCAAGGTCGAGGCGAGATCGTTCGCCAAACCATTGGCCATCTTGGCGATGAGGTCGGCGGTGGCCGGCACCACAGCCAAAAGATCAGCGTCGCGCGACAGTTCGATATGGCCCATCTCGGCTTCGTCGGTCAGCGAGAACAGATCTTCGCTGACCTTCTCGCCCGAGAGCGCGGCCACCGAGAGCGGCGTGACGAAATGGCTGGCCGCTGGCGTCAGCACGGCGCGCACCGTGGCGCCGCGCTCACGCAGGCGCCGGATCAGGTCAAGCGCCTTATAGGCGGCGATGCCGCCACCGATCACCAGGAGAATCCGCTTGCCTGTCAGCATGTTCCCACCAAGGGCCGAAAGAATTGGGCAAAACGCGAGGTTAGCGCACCATCAACGCCACGACCAGAAGGATGACGACCGTCCATATGCCCATCCATTTCCAGTGTTCGCCGGCTGACGCGGCGGCCTTTTCGAGCGCGCGCTCGCTATCGAAAAGGAACTGATCATCGTTGAGCCGTCGCACCAGGGCTTCGGCGCGATCGAGCAGGTCCGGCAGCTGAAAGGCGATCTTGCCGAGATTGGTGACGCCGCGTCCCGCTTCCTGCATGATGCCGACCGGGCCGAGCTTCTCCTTGATCCATTCGCCGATGACCGGTTCGGCTGTCGCCCACATATCAAGGTGCGGGTCGAGCGAGCGCGCCACGCCTTCGACGACCACCATGGTCTTCTGCAGCATGACCAGTTCGGTGCGCGTCTTCATTTCGAAGAGGGCGGTGATCTCAAACAGCAAAGTCAAAAGCTTCGCCATCGAGATTTCATCGGCCTTGCGCGAATGGATCGGCTCACCGATGGCGCGAATGGCTTGGGCGAAATCGGCGACGCGCTGCGACGACGGCACATAGCCCGCCTCGAAATGCACTTCGGCGACGCGCTGGTAATTGCGCGTAATGAAGCCGAACAGGATTTCGGCGAGGAAACGCCGTTCCTTCGGGCCGAGCCGGCCCATGATGCCGAAGTCGACCGCGACAAGTCGGCTGTCGCGATCAATGAACAGATTGCCCTGATGCATGTCGGCATGGAACAGGCCGTCGCGCACCGCATGGGTCAGGAACGATTGGATGACGATGCGGCCGAGATTCCGGCGATCGAAACCGCTGCGTTCGAGCGCGGCGATGTCGGACAGTGGCACGCCGTCGATCCACTCCAAGGTCAGCACATCCTTGGCGGTTAGATTCCAATCGACATCGGGCACGCGGAAATCGTGGTCCTTGGCGACATTCTCGCCGAATTCGGACGCGGCGGCCGCTTCCAGCCGAAAATCCATTTCCATGCGCACGGTGCGCGCCAGGGTTTCGACAATGCCGATGAAGCGCAGGCGTCGTGCCTCCGCCGACCAACGTTCGGCGATGCGCGCGGCAAAGAACATGTCGGTGAGATCGCGCGCGAAGCGCCGCTCGATGCCGGGCCGCAGCACTTTGACGGCCACTTCGCGCGTGCCGGTTGCGTCGGAGACCGTTGCTTTATGGACCTGTGCGATTGAGGCCGCCGCCACCGGTTCGCTGAAGTCGGCGTAGATGTCGGCGAGCTTCTTATCGAACGATCGTTCGATGACCCTGACCGCTTCGTCGCGCGGGAAGGGCGGCATCCGATCCTGCAGGGCTTCGAGCTCGCGCGCTGAATTCATGCCGACGATATCGGGCCGCGTCGCCAGAAACTGACCGAGTTTCACATAGGACGGGCCAAGGCGCGCCATGGCGCGCGTCAAGCGCGAGCCGGTTCCGCCGCTCGTGCGCCGCGCGATCAGCTTGGCCAGCGCCAACGGCGCGCGCGCCGGCGGCGGCAGCATGCTGGCATCGACGTCCGAGAACACGCCTTCGCGCGCCATCACATAGGAGGCCTGCACCAGACGAAAGATATGACCGACTGCTTGAAACAAAGGGGGGTCCTACAGCTTCCAGCCGGAATGAATGGCCACGATGCCACCGCTCAGGCGTTGGAAGCGGGCGCGCTGGAAGCCGGCATCCTCCACCATCTGGCGGAATGTTTCCGGCGGCGGGAATTGCGCGATCGATTCCACCAGATAGCGATAGGGCTGGCCGTCTCCGGTGATGACCTTGCCGATTGCTGGGATCGCGGTGAAGGAATAGGTGCGATAGAATTTGTCGAGCAGCGGCACGTCGACTTCGGAAAACTCCAGGCACTGGAAGTGCCCGCCCCGGCGCAGCACGCGCCAGGCTTCGCGCAGCGCCTTGTCGCGGCGCGGCACGTTCCGAATGCCGAAGGCGATCGTATAGCCGTCGAAGGAATTGTCCTCGAAGGGCAGTTCTTCCGCATTGGCCTCGACGAAATCGACTTGGCCGTCGAGATGCCGCTTGATGGCGCGCTCGCGTCCGACATCGAGCATGGCGCCATTGATGTCGGCGACCGTAACGCGGGTATCGGGGCCGCCGGCGTCGGCGATGCGGAAGGCGACGTCGCCGGTGCCACCCGCCACATCGATATGGCGAAAACGTCGGCTCTGGCTCAGGCCGATCCGTCCAACCAGAATATCCTTCCAGATCCGGTGCAGCCCGGCCGACATCAGGTCGTTCATCAGGTCGTAACGGCCCGCCACCTTATGGAAGACGTCGTTGACTAGCCCCTGCTTTTCGCCGAGCTGAACGCGCGAAAAGCCGAAATCAATGTCGGAATCGGTGGTTTCGGCTGGTTTTTGGTCGGTTTGCATGACTATCTCCGGCGGCGAAGACCATAGCGCGCCTGCTGCCTGGAGGCTATGTAAGTCAGTCCTTACTTTATGTCATCGTGAACATCTGACGCGTCGGAACGCCATGCCTGAACTTCCCGAAGTCGAAACCGTCCGTCGCGGCCTTGAGCCGCATATGACCGGCGAGACCTTCGCCGCCGTCGAGCAGCGGCGTCCCAATCTGCGCTTTCCCTTCCCTGAGCGTTTCGTCGAACGGCTTCAAGGGCGGCAATTGGTTGGCCTGGGCCGGCGCGCCAAATATCTCGTCGGCGATCTCGATGATGGCACCGTGCTGGTCATGCATCTGGGCATGAGTGGCTCATTCCGCATTGAGCGAGACGGTGAGGAGGCGACACCAGGCGCGTTTCAATATGATCGTTCCAAGGCGGCGGCGCACGATCATGTGACGTTCAAAATGTCGAACGGCGCGCGCATTATCTACAACGATCCGCGCCGCTTTGGCTTCATGCAGCTCATCGCACGCAACGAGCTGGCCGCCCATCCGCTGTTCGCCAGCATGGGCATCGAGCCCTTGGGCAATGAGCTGGACGGCACCCTGATCGCCACGGTTTTTGCGGATAAGAAAGCGCCGTTGAAAGCGGCGCTGTTGGATCAGCGGCTGATCGCTGGCCTCGGCAATATCTATGTCAGTGAAGCCCTGCATCGTTCGGGGTTGTCGCCGCGCCGCGCCGCAGGAACGCTGGCCAAGAACAAGGGCCTCATGGCCGGCAAAGCCGATCTGCTGGCGGTGTCGATCCGTGATGTGTTGATGGAGGCGGTGGCGGCCGGCGGTTCGTCGCTGCGTGATCATCGCCAGACGGACGGAACGCTCGGCTATTTTCAGCATTCGTTCCGGGTTTACGATCGCGAAGGTACGCCCTGTCCGACCCCGAAATGCACCGGCACCATCCAGCGCATCGTGCAATCGGGCCGCTCGACGTTCTTTTGCGCAAAGTGCCAGCGCTGAAGACGGATCAGCTTTCGCGCGTGTAGACGAGGGCGAAGACCTGTTCGGCCGATCGCAACCAGGCTTGGCGTTGTGCCAGGCTCCAGGTTGACCCGGCAGGCGGCAGGGTCGTCCAGAGCGTCTGGATCAAGTGCTGCGCCGCTTCGCGCGACGGAGCATCCGTAGGCGGCTGTGACGTTTCTGGATGGGCTGGCTCTTCCCCGATGCCGACGCGTGAGCGCTCCAACGAGGCCTGTTGCCTGGCCAGGGGGCTGCGCCGCTTGTTGGGGTTGATTGTGAGCACCGCAGAGCCATCCTAGCGTGTTGTTGCGGCAAACCGCAGACATCCACGCTAGGACAGGAATCTTGCTGTCCCGTTAAGCCAGGGACAACAATGGTTTAGGCTACGGCTTCCTTCGAGCGCTCGGCGCGCTTGCGATCGTTCGGATCGAGGATCGCCTTGCGCAGCCGGATCGACTTCGGCGTCACTTCCACCCGCTCGTCATCCTCGATATAGGCCAGCGCCTTTTCGAGGGTCATGCGGATCGGCGGCGTCAGGCGCACCGCTTCGTCCTTGCTCTGCGTGCGAATGTTGGTGAGCTGCTTGCCCTTCAGCACGTTGATCTCAAGGTCGTTGTCGCGGGTATGTTCGCCAACGATCATGCCGCGATAGACCTTCCAACCGGGCTCGATCATCATCGGGCCGCGATCTTCCAGCTTCCACAGCGCGTAGGCGACAGCTTCGCCCGCTTCGTTGGAGATCAGCACGCCGTTGCGGCGGCCCTGAATGTCACCCTTGTAAGGCGCATATTCGTGGAACAGGCGGTTCATGATCGCCGTGCCACGGGTATCGGTGAGCAGTTCGCCCTGATAGCCGATGAGGCCACGCGTCGGGGCGTGGAACACCAGGCGCAGACGATTGCCGCCGGAGGGGCGCATTTCGATCATCTCAGCCTTGCGTTCGGCCATCTTCTGCACGACGACGCCGGAATGTTCTTCATCCACGTCGATGACGACTTCCTCGATCGGCTCGAGCGTTTCGCCGTCTTCACCGCGCTGGAACACCACGCGCGGCCGCGAGATCGACAGCTCGAACCCTTCGCGACGCATGGTCTCGATCAGAATGGCGAGTTGCAATTCGCCACGACCAGACACGATATAGGCATCGGAGTTCGGTGCGGGCTCGACGCGCAGGGCGACATTGCCTTCCGCTTCGCGGAACAGACGGTCGCGAATGACGCGGCTCGTCACCTTGTCGCCCTCAGTGCCGGCGAGCGGCGAATCGTTGACCATGAAGGTCATCGACAGGGTCGGCGGATCGATCGGCTGCGCCTGCAGCGGTTCGCTCACCTCAGGGGCGCACAGCGTATCGGCGACGTTGTACTTTTCCAGACCGGCGATGGCGACGATGTCGCCTGCTTCCGCCTCGTCGATTGGCTGGCGCTCGATACCGCGGAAAGCGAGAATTTTCGAGACGCGGCCGGTTTCCACCACTTTGCCGGTATGGTCGAGAACCTTCACCGCCTGGTTCGGCTTGATGGTCCCTGCAAAAACTCGGCCGGTGACGACCCGGCCGAGATAAGGATTGGCTTCCAGCAGGGTGCCGAGCATGCGGAACGCACCTGCTTCGATGGTGGGTTCAGGAACATGGCGCAGCACGAGATCGAACAGTGCGGCCATGCCCTGATCATTGGGACCTTCCGGGGACTCTGCCATCCAGCCTTGTTTGGCCGAGCCGTAGATGATCGGGAAGTCGAGTTGCTCGTCGGTCGCATCAAGGGCGGCGAACAGATCGAACACTTCGTTGACCACCTCGGTCACTCGCGCATCCGGCCGATCGACCTTGTTGATGCAGACGATCGGCTTCAGGCCGATCTTGAGCGCCTTGCCGACGACGAATTTCGTCTGCGGCATCGGCCCTTCGGCCGCGTCCACCAGGACGATGGCGCTGTCGACCATCGACAGAATGCGCTCGACCTCACCACCGAAGTCGGCGTGGCCTGGCGTGTCGACGATGTTGACCCGGACGTCCTTCCACACCACCGAAGTCGCCTTGGCGAGAATGGTGATGCCTCGTTCCTTTTCCAGGTCGTTGGAATCCATGACGCGTTCAGCGACGCGTTGATTGTCGCGGAATGACCCGGACTGCTGAAGCAAACGGTCGACCAGCGTGGTTTTGCCGTGATCGACGTGCGCGATGATGGCGATATTTCGCAGTTTCATAGGTCGTGTGATCTCGTTGGAGAGGCCGCTCTTCAGCGCCGAACGCGCGAAAACGGACGCGCCGCGAGGCTTGGCGCAACGCGGACGCGGCTTCCCATATACGAAATTAGCGGCTTTGGGAACGCGAAAGAGTGCAGTGCCGCAAAAAGAAGTCACGGCATTGCACAGCTTGACGATGCCTAGCATCGCAAAGACACGTCATAACAAAGACCTAGGGGGCAAAAACGCGTTTTGAAAGAAACGCAGCTTAGCGGCTAGCCCTTCGTCTTGCGGTTACGCTTCTCCAGGGTCCGCAGGCGCAGCGCGTTCAGCTTGATGAAGCCCGCCGCATCTCGGTGATCATAGGCCGCCGCACCCTCTTCGAAGGTCACAAGATCCTGATCATACAAGGAATACTTGCTTTCGCGGCCGACAACCCAGGCGCTGCCTTTGTACAGTTTCAGGCGGACCCGGCCGGTGACGAATTCCTGGCTGCGATCGATCAAGGCCTGCAGCATCTCGCGCTCCGGCGAGAACCAGAAGCCGTTGTAGATCAGCTCGGCATATTTCGGCATTAGCTCATCCTTGAGATGGGCCGCGCCACGGTCGAGCGTCAGCGATTCGATGCCGCGATGGGCGAAATAGAGGATCGTGCCGCCCGGCGTCTCATACATGCCGCGCGACTTCATGCCGACGAAGCGGTTTTCGACCAGATCGAGCCGGCCAATGCCATTGGCCCGGCCGAGTTCGTTCAGACGCGTCAGCAGGGTCGCCGGCGACATTTTCTGGCCGTCGATGGCGACCGGATCGCCCTTTTCGAAGTCGATCGTGATGTAAGTCGCCTGATCGGGCGCCTTTTCCGGGTCGATCGTGCGGGAATAGACGTAATCCGGCGTTTCCAGGGCCGGATCTTCCAGCACTTTGCCCTCTGAGGAGGCGTGCAGCAGATTGGCGTCGACTGAGAACGGCGCCTCGCCACGCTTGTCCTTGGCAATGGGAATCTGGTTCTTTTCGGCGAAGGCGAGCAGGGCCGTGCGCGACGTCAGGTCCCATTCGCGCCACGGCGCGATGACCTTGATATCCGGCTCCAGCGCATAATAGCCAAGCTCGAAGCGCACCTGGTCGTTACCCTTGCCGGTGGCGCCATGGCAGACCGCATCGGCGCCGACCTTGCGGGCGATTTCGATCTGTTTCTTGGCGATCAGCGGCCGGGCGATCGAGGTGCCGAGCAGATAGAGCCCTTCATACTGGGCATTGGCGCGGAACATCGGGAACACATAGTCGCGCACGAATTCTTCGCGCAGATCCTCGATGAAGATGTTTTCCGGCTTGATGCCGAGCAGCAGCGCCTTCTGGCGGGCTGGTTCCAGCTCCTCGCCCTGGCCGAGGTCGGCGGTGAAGGTCACGACCTCGCAGCCATATTCGGTCTGAAGCCATTTCAGGATGATCGAGGTGTCGAGGCCACCGGAATAGGCGAGCACGACGCGCTTGATATCGGACTTGGGCTTCGACATGGGCTGCAAACTCTCTGGAAACGGTCGCGCAAAAACGAAGGCTCGCGCGCGGCGGATTTGGATCGGCCGGGACTATAGTAAGGCGCGGGGCGGGCGCAAGGGGCGGATAGACCCGAAACTGGCCTTAAGCGGGCGGCGGCCGGCGGCGAAACATCGCTCCATAGACCAGGGTGATCAGCAGGCTGGTCAGCAAGGCGCCGAGCAGGACGTCGGACAGGAAATGGCCGCCGAGCGCCATGCGCCACAAGCCAGTGGCGATGGTCAGGATGATCGACCCGACAATGGCGGCGGCCTGGAAGGGCGGCGGCGCCATCAGCGCCGGCGCCAGGGTCCACATGGAGGATGAGGCCTCGCCGGAGACGAAGGAGCAATTGCTCTGGCATTGGCCGTCGAATTTGTACCAGGGCCGGAACGGCCAGATGCCGCCCTTGTTGACCTCGGCCACATGGAACGGTCTGGGACGGTGCGAATGTTCCTTGAGGATGACATTGGTCAGAAGCCCTGGTCCCAGCGCCAGGCAGATGACCATGAAGGCCATCGCTTTATTGCTGGGCACCGGCCAGCGCAGCGTGCGCCGCTTGGCGATCAGCCACAGCAGCAGCAGAATGATCGCCAGCGCCAGCGGCGCCACATAAAACACATAGCGCAATGCAACGCCGGCCCGTGTCGCGCCGATGAACAGTCCGTCGCTGCCGACAAAGGCGCGGGCCGCATCGAGATCGAGCTGCGGCCATAGGCCAAAAACCAGAGCGACCAATGCGATAGCCGCGACTTGCAGAAGAAGGAGCGTTCTGAACATGGTTGCCTGCTCTAAACGAGATCACGCCCTGCGGGAAGCGTATGATGACGGCAGGGGAGTAGCTGAGTGTTTGCGGCCATGACACAGCCTGAAAAATTGAACGAAGAGGAAATCGAACGCTATGCGCGCCATATCGTGCTGCGCGGCATCGGTGGTCCAGGCCAGCAGAAGCTTAAAAGCGCGCGTGTTCTGGTCATCGGCGCGGGCGCCCTGGGCTCCCCCCTCATTCAATATCTCGCCGCTGCCGGTGTTGGCACAATCGGCGTCGTCGATGATGACACCGTCGCGCTCTCCAATCTGCAGCGCCAGGTGATCCACAACACCGCCGATGTCGGTCGCTTGAAGCTCGACAGTGCGCGCGATGCGGTCGGCCGTCTCAATCCGCACGTCGCCTTCGTGTCGCACGTGGTGCGGCTGAATGTGGAGAACGCGCGGGCGCTGGTGCGCGATTATGATGTGATCGCCGATGGCTCGGACAATTTCGACACGCGCTATGCGGTGTCCGATGCCTGCTTTTTCGAGGGCAAGCCGCTGGTCACGGCGGCGGTTGGCGTGTTCGATGGCTCGCTGACGACCCTGCGTCCGTTCGAGCGCGGCGAAGATGGCAAGCCCAATCCGACCTATCGCTGTCTGTTTCCCGAGCCGCCGCCGGCGGGCACGGTGCCGACCTGTTCGGAAGCGGGCGTTCTCGGCGCGCTGACCGGTACGATGGGCGCGATGATGGCGATGGAAGTTGTGCGCCAGATCGTCGGCTTCGGGGATGCCCTTATCGGCCGCTTTCTGCTGGTCGATGCCTGGTCTATGCGCTTCGAGACCATGCAGTACGAATGGGATCCGGCCAATCCGCTCAATGGCGAAAAGGCCGGTCCCATCTGATCTTTACGCGATGGCGGCGATGACCGCGATCTCGACCTTGTAGTCGGGGGCGGCGAGCTTCGATTCCACCGTCGCGCGAGCCGGTGTCTGGCCAGCGACAACCCACGTGTCCCACACGGCGTTCATCTCGCCGAAGGTCGACATATCGGTCAGCCAGATGTTGACGGAGAGGATCTTCGTCTTGTCGGTGCCGGCCTTTTCCAAAAGCCCATCGATGATCGACAGAATCTCGGTCGTCTGTTCGCCGACGCTCTTGCCCTTGGCTTTGTCGGCGACCTGGCCGGCCAGATAGACCGTGTTGCCGTGAACCACGGCCTTGCTCATACGCGCGCCAGATTCGATACGCTTAATCATGACTTGATCCTTTTGCTTTGGGTGAACGGTTCAGCCGCTTGGAAATTTCTTGGTGTCATTCCCGACGCGCCATAAGCGCGAGCGGGAATCCAGGGGCGTGTGGTACAGCGCGAGCCAATGGTTCGCTAGTGAACCGGGCTCACATTTTTCAGGGTTTAATCTGCGCTTACGTGAGCTGGGTCATGCGCGGGATCGGGCCGACGAAATCGCGCTTGCCGCAGTCGATCCCGCGGGCCCGCAAAATCGCATAGGCGATCGTGACGTGAAAATAAAACTGAGGCAGCGCCTGATGCAGCAGAAAATCCTTGCCCTTCATATGACGGGTGCCACCGGCCGCCGGATAGACGATGTCCTTGTCCTCGGCGCCGTTCATCGCATTGGCGTCGACCGTGCCGATGAAGTCGAGCGTCCGCTTGATGCGTCCCTTCCAGTCGGCGATCGTCCTCTCGTCATTAGCGAATTTGGGCGGATCGATGCCGGCGAGCCAAGCGGTGGTGTTGTTGGCCCAGTCGCACATGGCCTGCATCTGCCGGCCATAGGTGAACATATTGGGATAGAGCCGCTCGTTGAGGAAAAGCGCCGGGTCGATTTTCTTTGCCGCCGCCTGTTCGCACAGCTTGTCGAGCAGGGCCGAGACGCCGGTGAGCAGCTGCGTGAAGACAGGCACCGATGCCTCGTAAAGTGAGATTGTCATTGTTGTTCCTCCCGGCCAAATCGCGGCGACATTGCCTCGGATTTACAGCCGAAAGCAAGCCGGCGGCGAGACGGAACAAGCCTCTGCATAAGCTCTGGAAAAAGGGCGTATATCAGGTGGATAACTGCAAATATTTATCATCTATTTCAAATGGATAAGAAGAACAAAAGAACATTCCATGCACCAGAAGAAAACCAGTTGATCGCTCCAGCCGGGTTGCAACGCGCCGCCAAATCGTTCACCAGCGGTGGTAAGGCCGATCACGGAGCCGGAGGAAACAATGACCAAGGACGAAGCTAAACAGAAACTGATCGATGCGGGCCTGGTGCTCGAGGCCGCCGGCCTCGGCGATTTCACGCGTGGGCATGTGTCCATCCGCGTGCCGGGCGAGACGGAACTCTTCTATATGAAGCCGCATAGTTTCGGTTTCGACGAGATGACGATGGACAATATCGTCACCTGCAACATCGAAGGTGAGAAGATCGCCGGCGGTGGTCCGCGCCACAGCGAAGTCTATATTCATTCCGAAATCTTCCGCATCCGGCCCGATGTGCATTCGGTCATCCATGCTCATCCCACCCATGCGGTCGCCCTGTCGGCCACCGATCGGCCCCTGCGCATGATCAGCCAGCCGAGCGCCGTCTTCGCCGACGGCATCGGCGTCTACCGCGACACGATCGACCTCATTCGCTCCAAGGACATGGGTGCCGGCGTCGCCAAAGCGCTTGGTGGCACCAAAGCCGCTTTCCTGAAAAACCATGGCGTCGCAACCGTTGGCGGTACTTTGGAGGAATGCGTGATTCTGACGATCATGCTGGAAAACGCGGCGCAGATTCAGATCCTCGCCGAATCCACCGGTTCGGTCGGCGCCGAATTTCCGCGCGACGACATCATGCGTCTGCACGACAAGATCTGCCGGCCGGAACAGCACAAGATCAACTTCGATTATCTGGTGCGCAAGGCGCGCCGGCAGCTGCGAGGTTAGTCTCGCACCCTCGTGTCATCCTGGACACTTGCGCAGCAAGTGATCCGGGATCCAGGGCGAGCGATACGTTGCTTGCCATTGTAGTTTATGTCTACGCCGCAACCACTTTTAAAATCTCTACCACATCCCAAACACACAGGATCCCGGATCGCCTTTGGGGTCCGGGATGACACCAACGGTGTTCGCTCAAACAAACCCCGCCACAGCCGCCGCCACTACCAAATAGCGCGCCACTTTCACCACGCCGACGATCAAAATGAAAATCCACAGCGGCTCGCGCAGAAAGCCTGCGATCACCGTCAGGGGATCGCCAATGATCGGCACCCAGCTCAACAGCAAGGACCAGCGGCCATAGCGGTGATACCAGCGCTCGGCGCGGGCCAGCGCACGGGCATCAACAGGAAACCAGCGCCGCTCGCGAAACAGATTGAGCCCGCGTCCCAGCGCCCAATTGGTGATCGATCCCAGCACATTGCCGAGGCTGGCCACGGCGATCAGCATCGCCCAAGGCCGGTCGCTCGTGGCCAAATATCCGACCAGCACCAGTTCGGAAGAGAACGGCAGGATGGTCGCGGCCAGGAAGGCCGTGGCGAACAAAGTCGCGTAAACACCAGCGATCATTGGGTCGTTGTTACAGAGTGACGACCATATGGCCGGTGCCCGCCTGGCTTTCCGCCTCGCGATGGGCGCGCGCCAGATCCATCAGCGGCACCGTGCCGGCGATCCGGTGGCGCAAGGCCTTGTCGCGGATCGCCTGCAGAATGCCATCGCAGGTCGTCTGCTTCTGTGCATCCGACAACATATAGACGAAGATGAAATGCACCGACATGTTGCGCGCGCGCCTGGGAGACAGCGTGATCTCGGCTTTTCCGGGCGCGGCCGCGCCATATGATACGATCGTGCCGCCTTCAGCCACGATTTGCTCGTCAAAGCCGATCTGATGGCCGAAATCGATCTCGATGACGCGGTCGACGCCGCGCCCATCCGCATGCTCTAGAATGCTTTTCGACAGATCGCTGTTGCGGTCGAGAACCACATCGGCGCCAAGTGCTTTGATCGCATCCATCTTGTCGCGCGATCCGGTGCTGGCGATCACGCGGGCGCCGCCCCAGCGAGCGAATTGAATGGCATAGGCGCCGACACGGCCTGTCGCCGCCGGTACATAGATGGTTTGCCCCTTCACCGGGCCGTCGCGGAAAATCGCATGATAGGCGGTCATGGCTGGAATGCCCAGGCACGCGCCTTCCTCGAAACTGACGCAGTTCGGCAGCGGCCGGATCAGCGTGGCAGGCAGGCTGACGAATTCCGCCGCCGAGCCCATCGGCCGGGCCCATTGCGCGTTGAACATCCACACCCGGTCGCCGACGCGATAATTGCTGACGCCAGGGCCGAGCGCCGCCACGGTGCCGGCGCCATCCGAATGCGGCACGATGCGTGGGAATTCCATGCCGGCCTTTACGTTGGCGCGGCGCTTGTAGTCGGACGGATTGATGCCGGAGGCATGAACGCGGACAAGCACTTCGCCCGGACCGGCGAGCGGCTTTTCGATCTCGCCGACGGAAATCACCTCATCGGCCGGACCACAACGTTCATACCAGCCAGCCAGCATGGTTTCCTCGCATTTGGGCCGATCGCCCTTTGGAAATTGATATTGGGAAATCCATACATGCCCCGTCAGGTGAAACAAGTTCTCGAAAATAAAGTTCCCCGGACCACCGCCCCGAGTTGTTTTGCGCTGCGGCATCCAGCTTGATAGAAGGGCGCGCAGCTGTGAATACAGCAGCATATTCAGGCGGCGCGACCCGGCACATGACCATTGACGTGAAGGATGTAACGCTGGCGCGCAATGGCCGCCCTGTGCTGCATCAATTGAGTTTGCAACTCGACGAGCGCCGCATTGGCCTGATCGGTGTCAACGGCGCCGGCAAAAGCTCGCTGCTGCGGCTGTTCAATGGGCTCCTGCTGCCCGACCAGGGCCACGTGACCGTGCATGGTCTGGAAACGAAAGCCAGCCGAGCGCAATTGCCGCGCAGTGTCGGGTTCATTTTTCAAAATCCCGAGCATCAGATCGTTTTCCCAACCAGTCTTGAGGAAATCGCCTTTGGCCTGCGCGAGCGCGGCATGGGGCCGGCTGAAGCGACGGCGGCGGCGCGCGCCTTTCTGCTACGTCACAATTGCGCCGATTGGTGCGAACGCTCAGTTGCCGAACTGTCCGACGGCCAGAAGCAGCATTTGTGCATTCTCGCCATTCTCGTCTGCGAGCCGGCGCTGGTCCTGCTCGACGAACCGTTCTCGAGCCTTGATCTCCGGGCCCGCAACATGTTCCTGCGGCTGTTGTTCAATTTGCCGCAGCAGATCGTCATGGCGAGCCACGATCTCGACGCCATGCAGGATTTCGACCGGATCGTCTGGCTCGATGATGGACAGATCGCCGGCGATGGCACACCCGAGACTGTGTTGCGGGCCTATCGCGCCCATTGCGACGCGCAGGCCATCGCATGATCGCGCCGCATGTGGCTCAGCAGACCTGGCTGCATCGGATCAACGCCGGTCCTAAGCTCGCCGTTCTGGCGGTCACTTCGATTTTGCTTGGCTGGATGAGCCAGTGGCCGCCGCTCCTCGTCGCTTGTGTGGTTATTCTTGCTCTCTATGTCTTCACCATTTCCGCCGCTGGCGCGCGCCTGAAACTCTATCGTCCACTGGCGCCCTTCCTGATCGGCATTGCTCTTCTGCAAATTTATACGTCGGGCTGGGAGATGGCGCTCGCCACATTGTTGCGTCTGGTGGCGATGATCGCGCTCGCCGATCTCGTCACCGCGACGACGCCGATGCTCGCCATGATGGATGCGTTGCAGCCTTTATTCAGGCTGCTGCGCCCGCTCGGGCTCGACGAGCGCCGGCTGGCGCTCGCGGTCGCTCTGATGCTGCGCTTCATTCCGGTGATCATGAGCGAATGGAACAAGCGAGAGGAAGCCTGGCGCGCCCGCACTGGTCGGCGGCCGCCGCTGCGTCTTCTGGCGCCTTTCCTCAGCGATGTTCTGCGCCTGGCCGATCATGCCGCTGAAGCCTTGGTGGCGCGCGGCTTTGAAATGAACCTGACAACCGAGAAGAGGAAATAGACGTGCAATTGCGTGACATGGTTCGCGTCAGCCTGTTCGCCGCTTTGATGGCGGCGCTTGGTCTGTTCCCCCGTCTCGACATTCCCCTTGCCGGCGGCGTGCCGATCACTTTGCAGACTCTCGGCGTGATGATGGCCGGTGTTTTTCTCGGTGCGCGGTTGGGCTTTGCCAGTGTCGCGCTGTTTCTGTTCGTCGTGCTCTTGGGCGCGCCGCTGCTGGCTGGTGGCCGTGGCGGATTGGGCGTTCTGTTCACCCCGTCGGCCGGCTATCTGATCGGCTATCCGATTGGCGCTTTCGTGGTCGGATGGCTGATGCGGTTAGGAAGCGGCAAAGGTGTTTTCCTGCGCGCGTTGCTGGCTTGTTTCCTCGGCGGTGTAGTCGTCATCCATTTTGCCGGCATCGCCGGTCTTGTCTGGAAGACCAGCATGTCCTGGCAGCAGGCGCTGCTGGCTGATCTCGTCTTTGTGCCGGGCGATGTGTTGAAGGCGCTGGCCTGCGCCTATCTTGCTTCGCTGATGCCGGATCAGACGATCGCGGCGGCAGCAAAGTCCGATCCAAGGTCTTATCCATGATCATCGGATCGACGATCGCGAACCATGCGGCGCAAAGGCCTTCGGGTCTCGCGGTCGTCTGTGATGCGACGGAGATCACTTGGTCGCAACTTCTAAAGCAACGCGATCAATTGGCGCATCGCATCGATGCGGCTGTGCCGCGCGGACAATCCGTCGCCCTTCAACTGCGGAATTGCCCCGGCTTCATACCGTTGTTTCTGGCCACCATCGCCACCGGCCGCGAGGCGCAGATTCTGGATCCGGACTGGCCCGCCCCCATGGGCCAGTCGATCGTCGATCGGGCGCGTCCCGATCTCTTGATCAGCGGCCAACGCCTGATCCATCCGCATCTTATGCACGTGCCCTCGGACCATCCGAACGTCGATGATCTGATGGCTGCCTTTTCCAAGACCGACGATGTCCTGGCGTCGCCACGCGATGTCAGCGATCTCGCCCCCTTCTATGTCGGCTTCACCTCCGGCTCGACCGGCCTGCCGAAAGGCTATCGCCGCCATCATCGCTCCTGGCTCGAAAGTTTCGCCGTCGAACAGGAAGAGTTTGGCGTCACCGCCGATGATGTCCTGCTGGCGCCAGGCACGATGACCCATTCGCTGTTTCTCTATGCGGCCGCCCATGCGGTGCATGTCGGCGCAACACTGTTGATGTCCCGTGCCTTTCGGCCAGACCGCGCCATCCGCCAGGGCCAGGACCATGGCGCGACGATCCTCTATGGTGTGCCCTCGCAGCTTCGTCTGATGGCGGAAAGCGCCTTGGCATCGGGTGTGCAACTGGGGCTGCGCGTGATTCTCTCGTCGGGCGCCAAGCTCGGTGCTGATGATCACGCCCTGCTGCGCCAGGCTTTTCCGCAGGCCGAGATTGCTGAATTCTACGGCGCGTCCGAGTTGAGCTTCATCGCCGTGCGCAAGCAAAGCGAAGGCGCGCCGGAAACCTCCGTTGGCCGCGCTTTTAGCTCCGTTACGCTCAGCATTCGCGATGGCGATGGAAAGGCGCTTGCCGCCGGCGAGACCGGGCTTGTTTACGTCGCCAGCCCGATGGTTTTTATGAGCTATGCGCCGCAGGGCGAAACGCTCCTGCGGCGCCATGGCGACGCCATCTCCGTCGGTGATGTCGGTTTTCTCGACACCAAGGGTTTTCTGCATCTGGTTGGCCGCGCCGACCGGATGATCATCTCGTCGGGCAAGAACATCAGTCCCGAAGGCGTTGAAGCCGTGCTGGCGCGCCATCCCGATGTAACTGCCGCCGCCGTTCTGGGTGAGCCTGATGCGGTGCGCGGCTTGCGGCTCGTGGCCATCGTCAAGACGGACGCCCCCGTTTCGGCTAGCGCTCTGATCGCCCATTGCCGGGAGAGCCTGCCTCTGACCATGATCCCGCGCCACGTCTATCAAACCGCGGATTGGCCGATGACCCGTTCCGGGAAAACAGATTTCGCCGAGTTGAAGCGCCGGCTCGACAGTGGCGTTTTGGAGCGGCTGCCGTGACCGGGGCAAGGACCGCTTGGATTGTCGCGGCCAAGCGCACGGCGGTGGCGCCGCGCCACGGCGCCTTCGCGGCACTTGGCGTCCACGATCTCGCCGCGCCGCTGATCGGCGCTATCCTTGAAGAGACAGGCATCGCGCCTGACAGCGTCGACGAGATCATCCTTGGTAATGCGCTCTATGGCGGTGGCAATCCGGCCCGCGTCGTCGGCTTGGCGGCGGGCCTGCCGCAGCGCGTTCCGGCGCAGACCATCGACACGCAATGTTGCGCCGGACTCGATGCCATCATTGCCGCCTCCGAGCGCATTCTGGCAGGCACCGCAGATGTGATCCTGTGCGGCGGCGTTGAAAGTTTCAGCCGCTCGCCGCTGCGCCTGCGTCGGCCGCTGCGTGACGATGAAGAAGCGGTCGAATATCAGCGCCCGCCGTTCACGCCCTGGGCTGATCGCGATCCGGACATGATCGCCTCGGCCCATGACCTAGCCGTAAGGCTCGACATTTCCCGCAGTCGTCAAGAGGCCTTTGCGATCGAGAGCCACGCCAAGACGCTTGCCGCGCGCGCGCATTTGCACCGGGAGATCGTCCCTGTCGCGGGCCTCGATCACGATGCCTTTGGCCGCCGACTTTCAGAAAAAACCTGCGCACGCCTGCCAGCTTTAGCGGGCGCGGGCGCTCATGCGCTGACTGCCGCGACCATTGCCGTCGAAGCCGATGCCGCCGCGGTTCTGGCTGTTGTCTCCGACGCGGCTTTGAAGAAGCTAAAGGGGGCGAGCGCCGTTCGTATCGTTGCGGCCAAGCGCGTGGCCGGCGATCCGGTGCTGCCGGGCCTGATGAGTACGGAAGCGGCGAAAGCGGTTCTGGCGCAGGTGCAAACGACTGCGGACGCAATCTCGGCTGTCGAAATCATGGAAGCTTTCGCAGCACAGGCGCTCGGCACGGTCGATGCGCTACGCTTTGATTCCAGCCGCATCAATCGCGGTGGTGGCGCGCTGTCACGTGGCCATCCCATCGGCGCTTCAGGCGGCATCCTCGCCGTGCGTCTGTTTCATGAGTTGCAACGGGAAGAGGCCGGTGCACGCGGCCTCGCCACCATCGCCGCCGCCGGGGGGCTTGGCAGCGCGCTCATCGTTGAGAAGGCGTGAATGCTCTCGGTGTCTTCCCGGATCGCCTGCTGCGCGGTTCAGGATGAGGCGCAGGCTCTTTCTGAATCGTCCGCTCACCGCCCGTTGAAAACCGGCTTGCGCTTTTCCGCGAACGCCTTGCGTCCTTCGGCATGGTCCTGGCTGGCGAAGCAGGCGGCGACGGCCGCGGCGACGGTGGTGAAGTCGCATTCTGCCGCGGGCTTCATCGCTTCGCGAATGGCGATCTTGGACGCTCGCACGGTGAGTGGGGCATTGTCGGCAATGGTCATCGCCAAAGTGCGCACGGTCGCTTCCAGCTCGCTCGTAGACACGACTTTGTTGACGAGGCCCATTGCCAGCGCCTCTGCCGCCGCATAGCGGTTGGCGGTGAACAGCATTTCGGTGGCGTTGCTGGAGCCGACGATTTCGATCAGCCGCCGCACGGAGTGCAGCGGATAGGCGACACCAAGTCGTCCGGCCGGAATGCCGAACTGGGCTTTGTCAGAGGCGATGCGCAGATCGGCGGCGAGCGCCGTGCCAACGCCGGCGCCCAGGCAATAGCCCTGGATCATGGCGATGAGCGGCTTGCGGTAAGTGTCGTAGCGATCCAAAAGGCGCGCGGTCGTGGCCGCCATATCTTTCTGCCGTTCCGGATTGTTGGCATAGCCCTCGAACTGCGAAATATCGGCGCCGGAAACGAAGGATTTGTCGCCGGCGCCGCGCAGCACGACCACCCGGATGGCGTCGTCATTCTCGAAGTCGCCGAGGATGCCGAGGAGATCGAGGCGCATTTCGTGGCTGATGGCGTTGTGCCGCTTGGGATCGTTGAAGATGATCCAGCCGATGGCGCCGTCCTTGTCGCCAATCATTTTGCCGTTCGAGGCGTTCATGAGTTTAGTCCTGTTCAGATGATCTTGCGGTCGCGCAGTCCGGCGATCTCGTCGTCGCTGAAGCCGAGTTCGCGCAGGATTTCGCTGGAATGTTCGCCGGCATCCGGTGTCACGCGGCGCATCTGCCAGGGTGTGCGCGACATGTGAATCGGCTGGCCGACGATTTCGCGACGGCCCAGGCGCGGATGTTTGATCGGCGTGGCGATGCCCAGATGTTTCACCTGCGGGTCGGCGAAAGCCTGGTCGATGCTGTAGATCGGTCCGCACGGCACGCTGGCCGCATTCAGCGCCTCGACCCATTCGGCGCTGCTGCGCGTGCTCAGAATGGCGGATAGCTCTTCGTTCAGCTCGTCGCGATGTTCGCGGCGCTTCTCGGCATCGGCATAGGCGGGGCGGTGCTGTAGATCTTCGGCGCCAAGAGCCTTGCACAACCGCGCCCAGGACGACTGGGTGCCCGAGCCGATGTTGATGTGCCCGTCCTTGGTTGGAAAGGTCCCGGTCGGAATGAAATAGGGATGGTTGTTGCCAGCCTGGACCGGAACCTTGCGGTCGAACAACCAGGCGGCCGATTGGAAATCCATCACCGCGATCAGCGATTCGACCAGCGAGGTCTGCACCCACTGGCCCTGGCCGGACTGTTCGCGTTCGATCAGCGCCAGCAGAATGCCGATGGAGAGATAAAGCCCAGCCGACATGTCGGCGACGGCGGCGCCGGCGCGCACCGGGCCCTGGCCGGGCAGGCCGGTGACCGACATCAACCCGCTCATCCCCTGCGCGATCTGATCGACGCCGGGACGGCCCGCATAGGGGCCATCCTGGCCGAAGCCGGAAATGCTGCCGTAGACGATGCGTGGATTGAGGGCGCGGATCGACTCATAATCGATACCCAGGCGATGTTTCACGTCGGGCCGAAAATTCTCGACGATCACATCGACGTTTTCGGCCAGACGATTGAAGATGCGCCGGCCGTCGTCGCTCTTGAGATCGATGGTCAGGCTGCGCTTGTTGCGATGCAGGTTCTGGAAATCGGCGGAATCGCGATGGCCGTCGAAGCCGCCGCCCTCACCACCCTCGGCCATTTCCACCTTGATGACGTCAGCGCCCCAGTCGGCGAGCTGGCGTGCCGTGGTCGGCCCGGCGCGCGCCCGCGTCAGGTCGAGGACCTTGTAGCGAGAGAGCGGTAGCGGCGCGTCCACCATGATGGTCTTCTTTGTTAGAGCGTTTTGCCGTTTGATGGACTCATCAAACGCGACAGGACGCGTCGAACAAAGATCTTAAATCAAATTGCGTTTCTGGCGAAACGCAATTTGATTTTGGCTAGGAGAGTTCGGCGCGGACGATCCGGGTGCCTTCCACCATCGCCCTCAGCTTGCCGAAAGCGACATCGCGCGGCAGATATTTCATGCCGCAATCGGGCGCGACGACAATGCGTTTGGCCGGGACGAAGGGAAAAATGCGGCGAATGCGCTCGGCGACGACTTCAGGCGTTTCCACCGTCATGTCGTTGAGATCGATCACGCCGATGACCATGGTCTTGCTCGGTAGCTGTTCGAGAACCTTGAAGTCGAGCACCGGCTGAGCGGTTTCGATGGAGATCTGATCGACATTGCAGCGTTCGAGTTCGGGCAGAAAGGAATAGCCGGCCGGTTTATTCTTCACCAGCGCTGCATAGCCGAAACACAGATGCACACCGGTCGTGCCCTTCACGCCTTCGACGGCGCGGTTGATCGCATCGACGCCATAGGCGCGCGCCTGGTCGGGGCGCGCCTGCATGTAAGGCTCGTCGATCTGGACGATATCGGCGCCAGCGGCGAAGAGATCCTTGATCTCCTCGTTGACGGCGGCGGCATAGTCCATCGCCACGGCGGCTTCGTCGTTGTAGTGAAAATCCTTCGCCTGGATCGACATGGTGAACGGGCCAGGCACAGTGATCTTGATGCGCTTGTCGGTGTTCTTGCGCAGGAACTGCACGTCGCGCAGTTCCACCGCATGTTTACGCCTGATCTTGCCAATGACGCGCGGCACCAGATCGGGATTGCCGCTGCGGCTTGGCACGACGGCGGGATTGTCGATGTCGACGCCTTCCAGCGCCGTGGCGAAACGGTTCGAATAGCTTTCGCGGCGCATCTCGCCATCGGTGATGATGTCGATGCCGGCACGCTCCTGATCGCGGATGGCGATCAAGGTCGCATCGTCCTGCGCTTCTTCAAGCCATTGCGGATCGATGTGCCACAGCTCTTTCGCGCGAACGCGCGGCGGCGGCCGCTTGCCGAGTTTGCTCCGGTCGATCAGCCAGTCTGGTTGCGGATAGGATCCGACGATCGTCGTAGGCAGCAGCATGCATTCCTCCCAATCCGGCGGCTGGAGCATCCCACGCACTGTTGTCCTATTCGCTGATGCGAGCAACAGGGGGGCTATCGAGGGTGGGACTTATCCCATCGACGATGCCGGAAGCAAGCGCATTCCCAAGCTCGCTTATCAGAACGAGGCCGAGGCCTCAGTCTTCGCTTTCGAGCTTCTCGGTCGTCAACGGATCCGGCACACTGTCGAAGAAGGTTTCCAGCGCTTCATCGAAGACCGATTCATCCGGCGTGACGGCGCTGAAAAGCGTCAGCGACGAGCGAAACTTCAGGTCGTCAGGCGAGCCGAATATTTCGCGCGCCGTGCGCTCGGCATGGGCATTCAGGGCGAGCGTGCACGCGCGTAGGCGCTGACCAAGCACAGGATGATGCACATAGGCGTGCGCTTCTTCCGACGAGGTGATCGCATAGCGCTGCGCCATGGCGCTAGCGCCGAGCCCGGCGATCTGCGGAAAGATAAACCACATCCAGTGGCTCTGTTTGCGCCCGGCCTGCAATTCGCCGAGCGCTGTCTCGTAGACGTCCTTCTGGGCGTCGATGAACCGTTGCAGGTTGAACGGGTCGTTTATGTTTGGCGGTGGCATTTCCAAGCGAAAGGTCTCCCGGCTCGCGTGCAGAAAATGCGTCAAAACAAAAGAGTTGGTTCTGATCAGAACTGATAGATTCTCGATCTTGGCAGATGAGGCGGGGACTGTCGCGCAATTCCTCGGCTCTGGCAACTATTGCGCTACCGCCCCCCAATCTGCGATTTTCCGATGATAATCGAATCGAGAGCTTCAACAAAAAACATCAGCAAGACCGTATCAGGAATTCGCTGAGAACCGATTTTGATTGGCTAGTGCGGGGGAGAAATGGCATTTTTTACAGCGGCTGAAATTCAAGCGATTGCGGAAGCACTCGGTGATACCGAGATTGGATTAACAGGAAGTGAGATAGGGCGGCTGCTCTCATCGTTACGAATGAATGATGTTAATGCTTCCGTCACGAAACGCCTTCGGCTGAGTGATGCCCTTACTTACGATCAGAACGCGCGATCGAACCGTACAGGCATTCTCGCATTTATACGTACAGCAATGAAACCGACTCGCTGGGTTGGAAAGCGAGAAGCTTTTGAGAGGCTTCGGGCTCGGCTCAATCAAGCCTTAATGTTGATGGGCCTTGTCGTAAAAGAGACAGGAGATCTCGTTGAAATAGATACAGCAGGGACGCTTTCTGAAGCGGAGCGGCGCGCGCGAGAATTGCGAGCTGATCTATTAAGCCGCGATATTCATCCTGATGTTGCTATGTTCTGCCGTTCTGAGTTGCTGACAGATAATTATTTTCATGCGGTTTTGGAAGCTGTCAAAAGCATTGGCGATAAGCTGCGTGTGCGTACAGGTCTCTTGGACGATGGAGCTGTTCTTATCGATCGTGCGCTCGGGGGTGACCTTCCAATACTGGCTATCAACCGGCGCGCTACCAAAAGTGAAGTCGACGAGCAGAAAGGATTTGTGAGCTTGGTGAAAGGAACATTCGGGATGTTTCGTAACCCAGCGGCGCACGAAGCCAAGCTGAATTGGAAGATGAGCAGAGAAGATGCAGAGGACCTAATGTCCTTGGTGTCTTTGATTCATCGTCGTCTTGATAAGGCGACGATGTTACCTAGGACCTAGCAATTAAACGTCGAGATTGGCGACGCTGAGCGCATTCTCCTGGATGAACTCGCGACGCGGTTCGACGACATCGCCCATCAGGCGGACGAAGACGCTGTCGGCGTCGGAGACTTCCTTGATGCGCACCTGCAGCAGCGAGCGCACATTGCGGTCGAGCGTCGTTTCCCAGAGCTGTTCGGGGTTCATCTCGCCCAGGCCTTTATAGCGCTGCATCTGGCTGATGCCCTTTTGGCCGGCGGCCATGATGGTGTCGAACAAAGCGCTCGGCCCGGCGACACGTGTTTCGTCCGCTCGGCGTTGGAATATGGCCGGCTGGGCGTAGACCGCATGCAGCGAGGAGGCGTGGTCGTTCAGCTTGCGCGCCTCGGCCGAGGCCAAGAGGCCGGCATCGAGCACGCTCGCCTGGCGCACGCCGCGCACTTCGCGGCTGAAGACGAAACGATCGCCTTCGATCACGCCCTGCCAGCCACGCTCGGTTTCTTCCGACAGCGCATCGAGACGGCGGGCGATCTCCTGCGTCCGTTCCTCGGCGAGGTCGCCCATGGCGGCGATCGGCTGCAAGGCGCCAGCGATGGCGGCCTGTTCCACGGCGACGCGATCGTAGCGCGAGTGCAACTGTGCCAGGATCTGTTTCACCAGACGCGCTTCTTCGGCCAGGGCGCGCAGGTCGGCGGCGCTGCGCACTTCGCCATTGCCGAGGCGCAGCAGCGCACCATCAAGGCCGTTGTCGAGCAGATAGTCTTCGCGCGCCCGCTCGTCCTTGAGATATTGCTCCGACTGGCCGCGCTTCACTTTGTAGAGCGGCGGCTGGGCGATGTAGAGATGGCCGCGTTCGATCAGGTCAGGCATCTGCCGGAAGAAGAAGGTCAGCAGCAGGGTACGGATATGGGCGCCGTCGACGTCGGCGTCCGTCATGATGATGATCTTGTGATAGCGCAGCTTGGCGATGTTGAAGTCGTCGCGGCCGATGCCGGTGCCTAAAGCCGTGATCAGCGTGCCAATTTCCTGCGATGACAGCATTTTGTCGAAACGCGCTCGCTCGACGTTGAGAATTTTACCGCGCAGCGGCAGCACCGCCTGATATTCGCGGTTGCGCCCCTGCTTGGCCGAGCCACCGGCGGAATCACCCTCGACGATGAACAGTTCGGATTTGGCCGGATCGCGTTCCTGGCAGTCGGCGAGTTTGCCGGGCAGGTTGGCGACATCGAGCGCGCCCTTGCGCCGCGTCAGTTCGCGCGCCTTACGCGCTGCTTCACGGGCCAGTGCTGCTTCCACCACTTTGGTGACGATGGAGCGCGCGTCCTGCGGATGTTCCTCGAACCATTGGCCGAGCATCTCGTTGACGAGACTTTCAACGACGGGCCGCACTTCCGAGGAGACCAGCTTATCCTTCGTCTGCGACGAGAATTTCGGGTCTGGCACTTTCACCGAGAGCACGCAGGTCAGGCCTTCGCGGCAATCGTCGCCGGTCAGGTCAACCTTTTCCTTCTTGGTGATGCCCGAAGATTCGGCATAGCCGGTGAGCTGGCGCGTCAACGCGGCGCGGAAGCCGGCGAGATGAGTGCCGCCGTCGCGCTGCGGAATGTTGTTGGTGAAGGCCAGAACATTCTCGTGATAGCTGTCGTTCCACCACAGCGCCACTTCAACGGTGATGCGATCGCGCTCGCCACGGATCAAGATCGGCGTGCCGATCTGCGGTTGCTTGGCGCGGTCGAGATAGCGCACGAAAGCCTCGAGCCCGCCCTCGTAGAACAATTCCTCGACCTTGGTTTCCGCATGGCGCATGTCGGTGAGGACGATGCGCACGCCCGAGTTCAGGAACGCCAGTTCGCGCAGACGATGTTCGATCGTCGCATAGTCGAACTCGATCATCGTGAAGGTTTGCGGCGACGGCAGGAAGGTCACTTCGGTGCCACGCTTCGGCTTGCCATCGATCAGCGGTGCCGGCCCGACAACGACGAGCGGCGCCACCACGTCGCCATGGGAGAAGCGAACCACGTGTTCCTTCTCGTCGCGCCAGATGCGCAGCTCGAGCGAGGTCGACAGCGCGTTGACGACGGAGACGCCGACGCCGTGCAGGCCGCCCGAGACCTTGTAGGAATTCTGGTCGAACTTTCCGCCCGCATGCAGCTGGGTCATGATGACCTCGGCCGCCGAGACGCCTTCCTCCGAATGAATGGCGGTGGGAATGCCGCGGCCGTTGTCGGTCACGGTGCAGGAGCCATCGGGGTTGAGCGTCACCGTGACGAGCGTCGCATGGCCGCCCAGCGCCTCGTCGATGGCGTTATCGACGACCTCATAGACCATGTGATGCAGGCCCGAGCCGTCATCGGTGTCGCCGATGTACATGCCCGGCCGCTTGCGCACCGCATCGAGGCCGCGCAGGACCTTGATGGAGTCCGCGCCATAGGCTGCGGGATCAGTGTTTTCGGCGGGCTCGGCCATGAAGGGTAATTCTCTGAAATGGGCGGAAAATCTCAGCCTGGAGGCCGGCCTCGATTCGATCCCGTAACATACCCTGAAACCGCTAGGAAATGCACGTAAAACCGTATCTTCCAGCGTCTCTAAACGACCGATTCGAAGGCGCTACGGCAGCCCCGCCAGAGCCTCCAGAAAGGCGTCACCGTAAAGCTTCAATTTACGCTCGCCGACGCCATAGATTTCGGCCATTTGGCCGAGGGTTTCGGGCCGTCTTTCGGCCATTTCGATCAAGGTTCGGTCGGCAAAGATCATAAACGCCGGCACGCCCTGCTCGCGGGCCAGCTCGCGCCGGCAGGTGCGCAGCGCCGCCAGCACCGCATTGTCCTCGTCCGGGCTGTCGCTGCCGATGCCCCGGCGCTTTCTGGCGCCCTTCGGCGCCTCAGAAACGGGTATTTCCCGCAGCATAAAGGGTCGCTCGCCGCGCAAAATCTCCAGCCCCGTCTCCGACAGGGCAAACCCGCCGAATTCCTCGCTGGCGTTAACCAGGGCGCCGGCGGCAAACAGCTGCCGGATCACCGAGGCCCAGGCCGCCTTGGCCCGGTCCTGGCCCACGCCGAAGGTCTTCAGGCTGTCATGACCATTGCGACGGATGGCATCCGTCATGGTGCCTCTGAGAATGTCGGTGAGATAGCCGACGCCGAAGCGCTGCCCCGTCCGCGCCACGGCCGACAGCACCTTTTGCGCTTCGATCTTGCCGTCGGCGAGACGGATTTCGTTGCGGCAGCAGTCGCACTGGCCGCAGGGCGGGCTCTGTTCGTCGAAATAGGCCAGCAGCAGTTGCCGCCGGCAGGAGGTCGCCTCGCACAGCATGGCCATGGAACTGAAGCGGCGATGCTCGATACGCCGCTGCTCCGGCGAAATGTCGCGCTCGTCGATCTGCCGGCGCCGCAGCGCCATGTCGTCGAGGCCGTAGAGGGTGAGGGTGTCGGCGGGCAGGCCATCGCGCCCGGCGCGGCCGATCTCCTGGTAATAGGCTTCGACGCTGGCGGGCATGTCGGCATGCACGACAAAGCGCACGTCCGGCTTGTTGATGCCCATGCCGAAGGCGATGGTCGCCACCGCGATCATGCCTTCGTCCTGCAGAAAGCGATCCTGCGCCTGGTTGCGCAGCCGCTGCTCCATGCCGGCATGATAGAACACGGCGGAATGGCCCTGCGCGTTGAGAAACTGCGCTAAATCCTCGGTTTTCTTGCGCGAGGCGCAATAGACGATGCCGCTCTGGCCACGCTTGCTGGCGAGAAAATTAAGCAATTGCTGGCGCTGCTGATCTTTCGCAGCGAAGCGCAGGCGCAGGTTTGGCCGGTCGAAACTGTGCAGGAACAGTTCGGGCTCGCCGTCGAAGAGGCGTGAAGCGATGTCCTTGCGCGTCGCCTCGTCGGCGGTCGCGGTGAAGGCGATGATCTGGCGGATGCCCAAGGTGGCCGCAACAGAGCGCAGATCGCGATATTCCGGCCGGAAGTCGTGGCCCCATTCGGAAATGCAATGGGCTTCGTCGACGGCGATGCGTGCGAAGCCGGCGGTGGCGAGCCGGGCCGCGAGCCCCGGCATGGCCAGGCGTTCGGGCGCGATGAACAGCATGCGCAGCTTGCGGCTGCGAATACCGGCCCAGGCTTCGTCGATTTCCTCTTCGCTGTTGAGCGAGTTCAGCGAGGCGGCGACCACGCCCAATTGCTGCAACTGCCGCACCTGGTCGCGCATCAGGGCGATCAGCGGTGAAATGACGATGGTGGCGCCATCCTCGAGCAGGGCCGGAAGCTGATAGCAGATCGACTTGCCGCTGCCGGTTGGCATCACCGCCAGAACCGAGCGGCCGGCGATGACCGCCTCGACCACCTGCTCCTGCCCCGGGCGGAAGCCATCGTAGCCGAACACGGATTTCAGCAGCTCGCGCGGTTTGGGCTGATTTGCGGGGGGATGCATCAAGGGATTCTTGGAAAGAGTCTTGGAAACGGCTGCGGAGGATGTCATGCGCGGGTGATCCGCCCTGGCGTGACATGCAGAAGGTCAGCCTGCTGGAGATCGGCGAATTGCGCCGGATCGGCGCCAGTCACCCACACTTGCGCGCCTAAGGTCCGTAATTCGGCAAACAGCGCGGCGCGCCGTTGCGGGTCGAAATGCGCCGCCACTTCATCGAGTAGAACGATGGGACATATCCCACACATGGAGCTGACGAGCCGGGCATGCGCCAGAACGAGGCCGATCAGCAGCGCTTTTTGCTCGCCGGTAGAGCCACGGGCGGCGTCGATGTCCTTGGGGCCATGGCGGACGACCAGGTCGCTGGTATGGGCGCCGATCAGGGTGCGGCCGGCGGCGGCGTCGCGATGGCGGTTCTCGCGCAGGATTTCCATATAGGCGTCCTCGGCCTCCAGCGCCGAGCGCTCCGCCACCAGGCTTTCAACGGCGCCACTCAAGGCGACTTCGGCCCATGGAAACAAAGTGTTGGCCTCGCGGCCGGCGGCGGTGAGGGCGGCCAGGCGGCTGATCGTTTCGTGGCGCGCGGCGGCGACCGCGATGGCCACTTCCGCAGTCTCCCGCTCGGCCGCGTCGATCCAGGCGCCGGAGCGGGTACCGTCTTCGAGCAGGCGGTTGCGGTTGCGCAGCGACCGTTCCAAGGCGTTCACTCGGCCGCCGTGTTCGGCATCGACCGCCAGAACCAGACGGTCGAGAAAGCGCCGGCGCTCACCGGGCGAGCCGGTGAAGAGACCGTCCATGGCGGGGGTCAGCCAGACCACGCGCAGGTGGTCGGCCAAAGCCCGGGCGGTCGGCAGGGGCTCGCGGTCGAGCCGATAGCGCCGTTGTTTGGGCTCATCAGGTGTTGCCGGCGTTACGCCGGTGCCGATCTGGACATGGCCAAGGGCGCCATCCAATTCGCAGGAAATCGCGAAACCGCCTGGGCCGCCTTCCCGCGCCAGCTCATCAAGATCGGCGCGACGCAACCCGCGGCCGGCGGTCAGCAGCGATAAGGCTTCCAGAACATTGGTTTTTCCGGCGCCGTTCTCGCCGAACAGCACGACCAGATCGCCATTCACCTCGAGATCGAGGGCGGCGTAGGAGCGGAAATCACTCAGCTTTAGCCGTCGCACCATTGGTCGCGCGGCCGCCTGCGGGCGCTGAGGCGATTCGGACAGAAGCATGCGCCTGTTTGGCACAAATGCCCCGCCAGGGCTAATGGCGGAGAGTGGGACGCAGTATCAAATTATGCCCACTCAGAAAGTGGGATATAATCCTGTTGTCCCACTTTTTTGCCGGGACTAACCTTCCCCTCGAATAGAAGTTTGAGGTCATCTGGGAGGAGACTGATGAGCGCTCAGCAGCTTTTGACGGAAATCAGCGATTTTTGCCGCTTGGCAGGTCTGGCCGAGTCGACGTTCGGCCGCGCCGCGATCAACGACGGCAAGCTGGTCAGCCGGTTGCGCAATGGTGGCCGGATCACCACCGACACGCTCGATAAGATCCGTGGCTTTATGGTCAATTACACACCGTCGAGCCGGGCCCGCAGCATGACGGTCATGACGCCTGCCGTCCCGGCGGCGATTCGGCCTGTGGCGCCACCGCCGCCGCCCGCCCCGCCGCTCTCGGCGCCGCCACCGCCCGGAGGCGACAAGCCGGCCAGCCAACAAGATGACAACGGCCAGCGTAATTTCCGCTTCTATGACAATCGGCAAAAATACCTGCTGTTCGTCAACACCTGCAGCGAGAAATGGGAAGTCGCCAACCGCATCTCGCAGGAATTGACCAACGTGCATCCCAAGCCGCCGGCCTTCCGTTTGTTCGATGCCGGCGTCGGCGACGGCAGCGTGCTCGCCCATGTGATGCGCTCGATGCACGATCGCTATCCGACGATGCCGTTCTATGTCGTTGGCAAGGAAATCAGCCTTGAGGACGTGCGCCTGTCGCTGCGGCGCATGGTCGATCGCTTCTGCGAACATCCCTCTACCGTGCTGGTGCTGACCAATCTGCAATATGCCGATGCGCCCTGGCTGACGGTGAAGTCCATGAGCGCCGCGTCGAGTCTCGTCTGGCATGAGGTGAAGCTGACGGGCGACACCGCCCATACGTTCGACAAGCAGATCACCGATCTGGAACCGTTCCTGGCGCAGAACTGGAACGCCCGCACCAGCCCGCGTACCGGCAATTCGGTTTATGATCGGCCGGTGGTCCTGGTGCTCTATCGCGACGACCACAAATTCGCGCTCGATCCGATCATTCCGCGTCTCGGCCAGACGCCGGCCGATTACGATCTCGTCATTGCCTCGCAGCCCTATCGCGCCCGCGCCAGCGTCGAGTTCAAGGCCAAGCGCGTGATCGCGCCGCTGACGCGCGCGCTGCGCCCCGGCGGTCGCCTCATCGGCATCCATTCCTGCGGCAATGATCCAGGCATGGAAATCATCGACAAGGTCTGGCCCAACGATAATCCGTTCACTACCAATAACCGTCACGACCTCTTGAAACAGGTGAAACACGAGTTGGGGCCGGCGGCGCGCGATTACAATTTCAACGCCAATGCCGACGGCAAATCGCTGTTTCAATATCACATGCACACTCTGCCGACCGAGGTGGAAGGCGCGTCGATTGGTACGTCGACATTGTTCGCGGCCTGGAACGCGGCGATCTATGTCGCGCAAGTCGAAGACGATCGCTTAGGTCCCGTTGTCGCCAACGACGCTTATCTTGAAGCGACGCGAGACGTTCTGCGTAAGAACAACGGCCTGTGGTTCTACGATGAATCCTATGTGATCTCGAAGCGGCGCGATTAGCGTAGCGGAGTTCGAACATGAGCACGGCTCCCGTTGCGGCAAAGCCTCCCGATCCGATCGACGCCACCGTCGACCAGATCGCGGCCTTCATGCGCGATTGTTCCTTCGAGGCGACGCGTCCCTCCGCCGGCGACGTCGCAGCGCTAGGCAAGACGCTGGCGCCCGGCACGCAGGTCTATCTGACCATGCTGCCGCATCGTCCGCTCGACGAAATGATGGCCGCCGCCGTGGCCATCCGCCAGGCCGGGCTTGAGCCGGTGCCGCATCTGTCGGCGCGGCACTTCCCGCGTTTCGATGTGCTCGAGCGTCATGTCGGCCGCATGGTCGATGAAGCCGGCGTGCGCACGGCGCTGCTCATTGGCGGTGACGCGGAACACGGTGTCGGCGAAATCCAGACGGCGTTGTCGGTGATCGAGAACGGCTTGTTCCAGCGCCGGGGCTTGAAAGCCATCGGCCTGCCCGGCTTCCCCGATGGCCATCCGGCCATGGGTGAAGACGAGATCGAGGCCAATTTGGTCACCAAGCTCGCCGCCGCCCAGCAGGCCGGCCTTGAGCCGCATATCGTCACGCAATTCTGCTTCGATTCCCGTTCCATCATCGCCTGGCTGCATTGGCTGCGCCAACGTGGCGTGCATGCGCCCGTCCGGGTTGGCCTCGCTGGCCCGACCAGCCTGATGACCTGGCTCAACTATGCCCGCAAATGTGGCGTGAAGGCCTCCGCCGAGGCTTTGGCCTCCCGCAGCGGCCTGGTTCGCCATGCTTTCAAGGCGGTTTCGCCCGATCCGATCATCCGCACTATCGCGGCGGCGGTCGCTGCCAAGCAGATCGACGGCGTCACGCCGCATTTGTTCGCTTTCGGCGGCATTGGGGCCACCGCCAAATGGGTCCAGCCGGCCATATCAGGCGCGATCAGGCTGAATAAGGACGGTGGTTTCGATCCGGCCTGACGCTGGCCCGGTTCGGCTAGCCTTGGCGCGCGACTTTCACGGGGCAGAACCGCGTTCCCATCGACGCGATTCTGCCTCGAATTGCTATTTTGACGCGTCTTTGTGGCGTTTGACGATTCCGTCAAACTGCAAAACGCTATATTGAAAGCCGCGTTCAGGCCGCCTGTCGGCCTGCCGGAGCGGCCGTTGCACCCATTTCAGATCTTTTGGCAGACCTATGGACATAATTTGCGCGGCAGCCTGTTCGCTGCCGTGGTCCTTGTCGCCCTGCTCTATGCGATCATTTTCGTCCTGGTCAGCGGCCAGATCGATGTGCCCTTCCTCTACAGCAATCCCGGCCGCTGATGCACAGGCTCGCGTCGCTTGATCTGTTGCGTGGTGTCGCGGCCCTCGCGGTCGCGATCCCCCATTATGTGATGCTCGGCTCGACCGATTGGCCGGTGGCCAATGTCATCTCCATCCTGGCGGTGGAGATTTTCTTCGTGTTGAGCGGCTTCGTGCTGGCGCCGCAGCTCATTCATTGCGCCACCTCCTCGCATCTGGCCGACACTTGGATCTTCCTGATCCGGCGCTGGATGCGCACCATCCCGCCCTATCTCGTCGCCTTGATCACGCTTACCGTGGTCAGCGGCAATCTCGGCGCCGCCTCGTTTCCGCAATATCTGTTCTACATCCAGAATCTGTTCCGGCCACTGTCCGACGCGCAGGATTATTTCGCCGTCGCCTGGAGCCTGTCGGTCGAGGAATGTTTCTATGTGGTCGCGGCGGTGATCGTCGTCGCCGCCAATGTCGCCCGCTTGCGGGCGCGCGGCTTCATCACCTTGATGGTGCTGCTGGCTGTCGCCAGCGCCGTGGCGCGCTCGGTCTTCGGCGATTTCAGCCATTGGGATGCGGACGTGCGCCGCGTCACTCTGTTCCGGCTGGATGCGATTGCCTTCGGCTTCCTGCTTTATTGCGCCATCGATCCGATCGACAAGGCACTGCGTCGCTTTGGCGGCGTGCTGTCGATCGTCATCGCGCTTGCCGCCGCGGCCCTCGCTGGCGTTATCGGCTGGCAGGCCACGGTCGATACCAACCGCATCGCGCAAGAGCTTTACCCCTTCGCGGCAGCGCTTCTGGGCGCCAGCGTCATCGTCACGCTCTATGTCTATCGCGCGGCCTTCAATCGGTTGGCTTGGATCGCCGAGCCCTGCTTCTTCCTCGGCAAGGTCTCCTACACGATCTACCTGTTCCACACCCTGGCGATCCTGCTGCTGCGCCCGAGCGTTGCGCATCTGCCGCTCACCGTGCAGCTCGTTCTCTACGTCGTTGTTCTCGTCGCCTTCTGCGCCATTTTCTTCTTCGCTTTCGAAGGTCCGATTCTGGCGGCACGCCCGCATTATCTTGGCCGTGGCCGCGCGGCTGTGGCGATGGTCGCCAAGGCCAGGCGCCCGGCCACGCCCTGGCTGGCGCTGCTGTTGACATTGGTTGGCTTCGTCATCGCGGCGATCGCGACGCGCTATTTCTTCTTCGAGGCTTGGCGTGTTTCGTTCTATCTCGCCTTGCTCGTTTTCCTCGGCCTGTTCACCGCCTTGTTGATGCTGAGCGGGCTCTGGCGTTTCGGACTGGCGCGCACCGGCGCGCTGACCCTGTTGCTGTTTGCCGTTCTGCTGCCTATGGCCGACGCCTATTTCGCCCGCACCTCGGTCGGCGCGGTGCTGACGCGCGCTGAGCCCGTCTATTCCTTCCGCGACGCCAAGGGCGATCCCGATGCCTTCCGCATGTGGTGGGCGCAATATGTCGCCGAATGGGGCCGCGGCGTTCTGGCCAAAATCCAGGCGCCCGATCCGAAGGGCGAATTGCCCTTCATTCTTGAGCCCAATGCGCGCGGCCAGTTCTTCGATGCTGACGTGCCGATCAACAATCTCGGCTTCCGTGGCGCCGACATGACGGCCGACAAGGGCAATCGCTATCGCATCTTCGTCGTCGGCGAATCGCCGGTGTTCGGCACCATGTTCCGCCGTGGCGAGACCACCTGGCCGGAAGTGCTGCAGAAGCAGCTCAGTACGCGGCTTGTCTGCGAACGTCCAATCGAAGTCATCAACGCCGGCGTGCCGGCTGCCGGCCTCTCCGACAATCTGCAACGCGTCAAGCGTTTCATCCTGCCGCTGCATCCCGACATGGTGATTTCCTATCACGGCTATAACGGGCTCGCGATCGTCGATCCGCAAATCGCCGCCATGCCGCGACAGCCGGTTTTTCACATGCGCGGATCGCCGCTGCTGGGCGAAGCCAGCTTCCGCATTGCCATGCAGGGCTATCAGGCACGCCTCGAAGACTATAATCGCACGCCGAAGCAGACGCAGTTCCTCGACACCTACGACAAGCTCTATTCGGAGCTGGTGAAAATGGGCGTCGACAACGGTTTCCGCGTCGTGCTCGCCAATCTTTCCGCCGTCGTCAACGAAAGTTCGCCGCACGAAGTGATCGATTTCTACGGCCGCGTCTTCCAGCCGATCGAGCGCATTCTGCCGGCCATCGCCGCGCATAACCGCATGGTGGAAGCCGTGGCCAAGCGCACCGGGACGCCCTTCGTTGATACGCGCCCGCATCTCGATGGTGAGTGGGATAAGGATCTGTTCGTCGATATCGTCCACTTCACCCAGAAGGGCTCGGACATCATCGCCACGACCATGTTCGATAAGCTGGCGAGCGAGCTGGGGCGTGATCCGACGATGAACTGCAAGCCGGTGAATTAGACGCGCGTACTACAATCTTGGTGTCATACCGGACGCCGCAGGCGATCCGGTATCCAGGGGCAAACGGTAGAGCCTCGGCCGGCATCGATACGTGTTCTACAAACCACGATGAGCATGGCGTCGCTCACCCCTGGTTTCCGGATCACGCTGCGCGTGTACGGGATGACACCAAGGTCGCGGCCTAAGCCCTCAATGCGGCAGGATCTTATTGAGGAATTCCCGTGTGCGCGGTTGCCGGGCCTCGATATTGTCGAAGAACTCATCCTTGCTGGTATCTTCGAGAATATGGCCACCGACATCCATGAAAATGACGCGATTGGAGACCTTGCGGGCAAAGCCCATCTCATGGGTCACAACCATCATCGTCATGCCTTCGGCGGCCAGGCCGACCATGACGTCGAGCACTTCCCCCACCATCTCGGGATCGAGCGCTGAAGTGGGTTCATCGAACAGCATGACGATCGGATCCATCGACAGCGCGCGGGCGATGGCGACGCGTTGCTGCTGGCCGCCGGAGAGTTGTCCGGGAAATTTGTTTTTGTGATCCGTGAGGCCGACACGCTCAAGCATTTTGAGGCCGCGTTGCTTGGCCTCGTCCTGGCCCCGCCCCAGAACCTTCATCTGCGCGATGGTCAGATTGTCGGTGACGGTGAGATGCGGAAACAGCTCGAAATGCTGAAACACCATGCCGACCCGGCTACGCAGCTTCGGCAAATCGGTGGCCTTGTCATGGACAGGCGAACCATCAACCCAGATCTCGCCTTTCTGGATCGGTTCAAGCGCGTTGATGGTCTTGATCAGCGTCGATTTGCCTGATCCCGAGGGGCCGCAGACGACCACGACCTCGCCCTTGTTGATGTTGACCGAGCAGTCATCGAGGACCTGCGTCGCGCCATACCATTTGGAAACGTTCTTCATCTCGATCATGACAGTCGACGTCCCTCACATAGCGTTTTGCAGTTTGACTTAGTCAAACGCCACAAAGACGCGTCAAAACAAAGGTACTAAGCAAAATTGCGTTTCTGTCGAAACGCAATTTGCTCTAGTCAGCGCACGATGCGGATCTTCTCGTTCAAGCTCTTGACCAACATGGAAAGCGAAAACGAGATGATAAAATAGACGACGGCGGCGAGCAGATAGGTCTCGACGCGCCGTCCGAACGTGTTGCCCATGATCTCGAAGCCTTTGAGGATGTCGTAGGCGCCGATGGCATAGACCAAGGACGTATCCTGAAAAAGCACGATGGTCTGGGTGAGGAAGACCGGCAGCATGTTGCGGACTGCCTGCGGCAGAACGATGTAACGCATGTTCTGCGCATAGGTCATGCCAAGCGCCTGGCCGGCCATGCTTTGACCGCGTGGTAGGGATTGAATGCCCGCGCGCACGATCTCGCTGAAGAAGGCGGCTTCGAAAATGATGAATGTGATAAGCGCGCAAATCTCGGCGCGATATTTCTGACCGATGCCCGCCGGGAACAAATTATAAAAGGCCGATGGCATCAGCAGGAAGAACCACAGGATGACCATCACCAGCGGGATGCTGCGCATCAGGTTCACATACCAGATCGCCGCATATTCCAACGGCTTGATCCCGGACAGACGCATCAAGGCGATGATCGTGCCCAGGGTTATGCCGCCAATCGTGGCGGCGATCGTCAGGCCGACGCTGAAATAGAGGCCGCTGAGCAAATAGGCGGATATGTTCGCCCAGGTGTAGAAGGAAAAATCCAGCGCCTGCATTAATGAGCTCCCTGGTCTTGCGAGAAGAGACCGGGAACGCGCATCCGCCTTTCGATCATGGACATGATCAAGCTGATCGCCAAAGCGGTGATGACATAGAGAATGGTTGCGGCCAGATAAACTTCAATGCCGCGCGAGGTTTCTTCCTGCGTCTGCATGGCGAAACTGATCAGCTCTGGAATCGACACGGCGAAAGCCACGGAAGAATTCTTGACGATATTCATCGCTTCGCTGGTCAGCGGCGGAATGATGATGCGAAACGTCTGCGGTAAAATCACATAGCGGTAGGTTTGAAACTGGGTAAATCCCATGGCGAGCGCGGCTTGGCTCTGCCCGCGCGGCAGTGCCTGGATGCCGGCGCGCACCTGCTCGGCGATGCGGGAGGAAGTGAAAAAGCCAAGGGCGCAACAGGCCAGAACGAAGCTGGGAACGCCTTTCATGCCCGGAACGATTTCCGAAATGACGAAGAACCAGAGGAAGAGCTGCACGAGCACGGGAATATTGCGGAACAGTTCCACCCAGGCATTGGCGAGCGCCGAGACGACCCGATGCTGCGAGACCGTGCGCAAGGTGCCGACCAGGCAGCCGATTACCAGTGCGATGACCAGGGACACAGCCGCGACCGAGACCGTGTAGCCCCAGGCGGAAAACATCCATTGCCAGTAAGTGACGCCGTCTCCCCGGTCATCCCAGAGGAATTGCCAGCGATCCCAGACATCCTGCCAATACGCCATGAAAACCTGCCAGCTCGAACCGCGCGACGCCTTTGTTCAGCGCCGAAGAGACATCAGGCACGGCGCAAGCCGTGCCTGATAGAAGGGCTCATTCACCAGGCTGTTTGTAGTCTTCGGTGGGTTTGTCGTTGGGATTGGCCCAGGCCTCTTTCGTGGCGTCGGAGGCCGGCATGTTCAAGGTGACATTGTTTGGCGGGATCGGCTGCATGAACCATTTGTCATAGAGCTTGGCGATCGTTCCAGCCTTGATCTGTTCGGCGATGCTCTCGTCGACGGCTTTCTTGAACTCCGGATCGTTCTTGCGGATCATGATCGCGATCGGCTCGACGGCCAGCACCTCGGGCAGAATTTTGTAGTCTTTCGGGTTCTGCGCCCGCGCGATGTTCGCGGCGAGGATCGAGGCATCCATGACGAAGGCGTCGGCGCGTCCGCTCTGCAACAGCAGGAAGCTGTCGGCGTGGTCCTTGCCGAAGACCTCGCTAAACTTGAGATCCTTGCCTCTCTTGTTCTTGCGCAGCGTTTGTACGGATGTGGTTCCCGTCGTGGTGGCCACCGTCTTGCCGTTCAGATCCTCCAGCTTTCCGATGTTTGAGCTGGCTTTGACGGCGATCTTGATTTCCTCGATATAGACGGTCGTGGCAAAATCGACGTCACGAGCACGGGCCGTGTTGTTCGTCGTCGAGCCGCATTCCAAATCGACCGTACCGTTCTGCACCAGTGGCACGCGGTTCTGCGAGGTCACGGGCTGGTAGCGGATGTCCAGTTTTGGGAGACCCAGCTTCTTCTTGATATCGGCGATAATGTTCTGGCAGACGTCGTAGTGATAGCCGGTGTAGACGCCATTGCCCAACGTATAGGCCAACCCTGAGGATTCTCTCACGCCTTGGGTCACGATGCCGCTGGATTTGATCTTATCTAAGGTGCCGTCGGCCTGTGCCGCCGCTCCCATGGCAGCAAAGGCTATGGTCGCTGCGATCAGAACTTTCCTCATCCGAACCTCCATTTCACGGACGTGACTATGGGTGCATACGGGCAATTTGAAAAGCGGCGACATCACAGTTGCGACGCGACACGTCGATGTCCCGGCTTTCCCCCTGTCATCAACGCACGACCGGGCCACATGTTTCCCAGTCTGGGGCATGGCTGATCCCGCGTCACACTGCCGGTGTATTGGGCATGATACGAAAGGCTACAGCCGAGATTGCGCCGCGCTGATCCTACCGCCGCTGCGGCATGACGATCTGGAAGCGCAGACGGCCGCCTTTGAGCTGTGTCACGACGACGGTGCTTCCGTTGCCGCGCAGACCCCGATAACCAAGGTTTCGGCGGCCGCTGGCACGCCTTGCGCGCGTGCCACTTCCTTCGCGGACACTTCGGGCATTTGGGGCAGTCGACGCGCCAGCCCGGGGCGGCGCGTCGACCGCATCGGGATAGGCGGTGCTGCCAGATGGAACATGCTGGCCACGCTTCGGTCCGAAGGAGGCCAGGCATTTGTTGTAGGCGTCGTCGTTCGTCAGCTTGTCACAATCGGTCGGCGAGCGCTGGGCCAAGGCGGCTTGTGGCGTCAAGAGAACGCAGGCCGTCAAACCGCAAGCCAGAACACCTGTAACGATGAAGGCCGCGATCCGCATTCAGCTCAGCCTCGCCAATCAGCCTCGTAACGTGGCTCCAGTTTTCTTCGCCACTTCGGCGACGATCCGGCCGGCAACCTCTTCGATCTCGGCGTCCGTCAAAGTCTTCTCGCGCGGCTGCAAGGTGACGGTGACACCGACCGATTTGCGGCCTTCGGGAATACCAGCGCCTTCATAGATGTCGAAGACGTTGAGCCCCGAGATGAGCACCTTTTCCGCTGCCTGAACAGCGCGCAGGATATCAGCCGATTTGACATTACGATCGACAATGAAGGCGAAATCGCGTTCCAGCGGCATGAAATCCGACAGTTCGAGCTTCGCTTTCACCTTGGTCGGCTTGGCGCGCGGCGCCGGCAGATCATCGAGAATGATCTCGAAGCCCGCCACCGGGCCGGCCACATCGAGCATTTCGAGCACGCGCGGGTGGAATTCGCCGAACCAGCCGATCACGTTCTTCGGTCCAAACTGCATCGTGCCGGAACGGCCGGGGTGCAACCATGCGGGAACATTGGCTTGCCCGCCGGAGACGATGTTGAGGCCGCCGAGCGGCACGCCGAGTGCCGCCAGCATCGCCATGGCATCGGCCTTGGCGTCGAACACGCTGACGCTGGTCGCCTTGGCGCTCCACTGCCGGCCGCTGCCGCCGCGCCGCACTGTGGCGGCGGCCATACGCTGATCCTTTTCGCCATCGCCCTTGAAGATCTGGCCGACTTCGAACAGCGCCACATCACCGAAGCCGCGATCGGCATTGCGCTGCGCCGCCTTCAACAGGCCGGGCAGCAGTGACGGGCGCATATCGGAAAGATCGGAAGCGATCGGATTGGCCAACGCCAATGCCGGCTGTCCGCCGCCAAAAGCTTCCGCCTGTTCCTTGCTGACGAAGGACCAGGTGATCGCTTCGACCAGGCCTTGCGATGCGAGCGCGCGCCGCGCCTGGCGCGTGCGCTTCTGCAGCAGCGTCAGAATCGGCTTGGCAACGGCGGCATCGAGGCGTGGCAGCGGCACGGAGGCGACATTGTCGACCCCGGCGATGCGCACGATTTCTTCGGCGATGTCGGCTTTGCCTTCCACGTCAGGCCGCCATGACGGTACCTTGACGATGATACGGTCGGCATTGGTCGACTGGCTGATAACGCCGAACCCGAGCTTCTCCAGGGTGCGGATCATTTCCGGGGAGTCGAGTTCGAGGCCGGTCAGCCTCTGCACTTCGCTCAACGGGAAGTCGATGGCGGTGTCGCTTTTCGGCTGTTCGCCGGCAACGATCAGTTCCGATGGTGTGCCGCCGCAGAACTGCATCACCAGTTTGGTGGCGAGCTCGGCGCCGGGCACGCAGAAGGCCGGATCGACGCCGCGCTCGAAACGATAGCGCGCATCGGTGACGATGCCGAGCGTGCGGCCGGAACGAGCGATGTTCATCGGATCCCACAGCGCTGATTCGATCAGCACGTCGGTGGTGGCGTCGTCGCAACCCGACTGTTCGCCGCCCATGATGCCGGCGATCGATTCGACGCCCTTGTCATCGGCGATGACGACCGTGTCGCTCCTCAGCTGATAGGTCTTGCCGTCGAGCGCCAGAACCTCTTCGCCATCCTTGGCGCGGCGCACGGTGAGATTGCCGCTCACCTTCTTGGCGTCGAACACATGCAGCGGCCGGCCGCGATCGAAGGTGACGTAATTGGTGATGTCGACCAGCGCATTGATCGGACGCAGGCCGATGCCCTTCAGGCGCTGCTGCATCCACTCGGGCGAGGGGCCGTTCTTGACGCCGCGCACCAGCCGCAAGGCGAACAGCGGCGCCAGATGCTTATCTTCGGCCGCGAAGTCGAGCGTCACATTCACCGGACAAGGGAAGCTGCCATCGGCGGGCTTGATCGCGTGATCCTTCAACGTGCCCAGGCCAGCGGCTGCCAGATCACGGGCGATGCCGTGCACGCCGGTGGCATCAGGCCGGTTCGGCGTCAGATTGATCTCGATCATCGGATCGCCGAGCTTGGCATAGTCGACATAGCGCGTGCCGACCGGCGCATCTTCGGGCAGATCAATGATGCCGTCATGATCGCTCGACAGCTGCAATTCGGCCGCCGAACACAGCATGCCGTTTGATTCGACGCCGCGAATCACGCCCTTGCCGAGCGTGATGTCCTTGCCGGGAATGTAAGTGCCCGGCGGGGAGAACACGCTCTTCATGCCGGTGCGCGCATTGGGCGCGCCGCACACCACCTGCACCGGCGTGCCGGAGCCGGTGTCGACCATGCAGACGCGCAGACGGTCAGCATTGGGGTGCTGCTTGGCTTCGATCACGTAAGCGATCGTGAAGTCTTTCAGCTTTTCGGTGGGGTCGACCACATGTTCGACCTCAAGGCCGATGCGCGTCAGCGTCTCGACGATCTCGTTAAGAGAGGCCGTGGTGTCGAGATGATCCTTGAGCCAGGAGAGGGTGAATTTCATGGGTCTCTCCTTAAGCGCTCAGGCCGCCGGCCAGGCTCGGCAGATCGAGTGGCTTGAAGCCGTAGTGCGACAGCCAACGGACATCGCCTTCGAAGAAAGGTCGCAGGTCAGGCATGCCGTATTTGAGCATGGCGATGCGATCGATGCCCATGCCCCAGGCAAAGCCCTGGTAGACATCGGGATCGAGGCCGCAATTGCGCAGCACGTTCGGATGCACCATGCCGCAGCCGAGAATCTCCAGCCAATCCTCGCCTTCGCCGAAGCGGATTTCGCCGCCCGAGCGCCGGCACTGAATGTCGACTTCCATCGACGGTTCCGTGAACGGGAAGAACGACGGGCGGAAGCGCATCTTCACATTCGGCACTTCAAAGAAGGCTTTGCAGAATTCTTCCAGCACCCATTTCAGATGGCCAAGATGCGCGCCCTTGTCGATGACGAGGCCTTCGACCTGATGGAACATCGGCGTGTGCGTCTGGTCGCTGTCGCAACGATAGGTGCGGCCCGGGCAGATGACGCGAATCGGCGGCGGTGACGACAGCATCGTGCGCACCTGCACCGGCGACGTATGGGTGCGCAGCAGTTTGCGCTCGCCATTGGCGTCGGGCTGGAAGAAGAACGTGTCGTGCATTTCGCGCGCTGGATGGCCGGCGGGGAAATTCAGCTTGGTGAAATTGTAATCATCGCTCTCGATATCCGGGCCTTCGGCGATCGAGAAACCCATGTCGGCGAAGATGGCCGTGAGTTCGTCCATCACTTGGCTGACGGGATGGATGCGGCCGCGCTCGCTGGCGGCGTCGCGCACCGGCAGAGTGACGTCGACGGTTTCCGAGGCGAGCCGCTGTTCCAGCGCCGCGTCCTTGAGGACGGTGCGGCGCGTGGTCAGCGCCTCGCTCACCTTGTCCTTCAGGGCATTGATGGCGGCGCCAGCGCTCTTGCGCTCGTCCGGCGACATTTTGCCCAAGGTCGCGAGCAGCGCCGAGATAGAGCCCTTCTTGCCAAGCGCGCTGACGCGCACGGTTTCGAGCGCTGCCTCATCGGCGGCGCCGGCAATGGCGGCAAGGGTGGTGGATTCGAGAGAGAGAAGGTCGGACATGTTCCCGCCTGACGATGAAACCGGTTTGCACCAGCGCTCAACACGGCCTTGGGAGACGACCTCAGGCCGCACAACGTTTCGCCGCGCGGGGTTAACCGCGCGGGCGAAGGGGCCTCGAAAAGACGGAGGGACGGCGCATATGCGCGCCGTCCGTCAGATCACGCCGCTGCGGGCAGGTCCGCCTTGACCTTCTCGACGATGGCCTTGAAGGCCGCCGGTTCGTGAATGGCCATTTCGGACAGCACCTTGCGGTCGATCTCGATGCCCGCCTTCGCGAGGCCGGCAATAAATCGGCTGTAGGTCAGGCCGAGTTCGCGCACGGCGGCGTTCAGACGCTGGATCCACAGGGCCCGGAAAGTGCGCTTCTTATTCTTACGGTCGCGATAGGCATACTGCATCGACTTGTCGACGGCAGCCTTAGCGGCGCGGATGGTGTTCTTACGGCGGCCACGAAAGCCTTTTGCCGCGTCGAGGACTTTCTTATGCTTCGCATGGGCGGTAACGCCGCGTTTAACGCGAGCCATGGCAGATCTCCTTAAAACTTAAGCTTGAACAGGGCGGTAAGGCGAAACGTCAGCCGTTGGGCAGGAAGTACTTTTTGACGTTGTCGCCGTCGGTCTTGAACATGACCGCGGTGCCGCGCAGGTTCCGGATCTGCTTATTGGTGCGCTTGATCATACCGTGGCGCTTGCCACTCTGGGCGTAAACCACCTTGCCGGAGCCGGTGATTTTGAAGCGCTTTTTGGCGCCCGATTTCGTCTTCAACTTGGGCATTTTGCTCTCCTGCGGGACGATAACGTCCCAATTTCAATTACTTGCCTCGACGCAGCCGGAAATTCCGGCCGGTTTCGGCTATTCGCATCGGAAGTGAGCGAAAAGAACCGCCACGGCAGCCCTTACTGGCCGGGCGGTTCAGAGCCGGGCTTATAAGGGGAAAGCGGGAGGAAAAGCAAGGGGGAGAGCCCGCGGGGAAGGCGATATGGGGCCGATCGGTCGGTAGAGCACTCGACGGCTCAAGCGCAGTTGGGTACGAGCGTGGGGCTATTGATTGTACCCCCTCCCGTCGCCCAGTGGTCTTGAGCCCAGAAGGAACGCCGTGAACACGCTCAACGATTTCCTCGACGGTCATCCGTCGGCGCCCGAACTCAAATCCGTCATCGCCGCCGTGGCCGCGACCTGCGTTGAGATCAGCCGTGTTGTCTCGGCCGGCGCGATCGCCGGTAATCTGGGCTCCGCCGGCCATATCAATGTGCAGGCCGAAGAGCAGAAGCAACTCGATGTCATCACCAATGACATGCTCAGCGACAAGCTGCGGGCCTGCGCCGCGGTCGCGGGCTTCGCCTCCGAGGAATTGGAGACGATCGAAGCCACGGGCCGCCAGGGTGGTTTTCTGGTGACCTTCGATCCGCTCGATGGCTCCAGCAATATCGACGTCAATGTCAGCGTCGGCACGATTTTTTCGGTGCTGCCCGCGCCCGCCGGTCGCGTGCCGGCCGAGGCGGATTTCCTGTTGCCGGGCCGCAACCAGGTGGCGGCGGGCTATGCGATCTACGGGCCGCAGACGATGCTCGTCCTTACCCTCAAGGATGGCGTCTTTGGTTTTACGTTGAGCGCCGGCGGCGCGTGGCTTCTCACCCACGAGCGCCTGAGCATCCCCAAGGACACCAAGGAATTCGCCATCAACATGTCGAACCAGCGCCATTGGGCCGAGCCGATCCAGCGCTATGTCGATGGCTGCCTCAAGGGCAAGACGGGCGATCGCGGCAAGGACTTCAATATGAGGTGGATCGCCTCGATGGTGGCCGATGTGCATCGCATCCTGATGCGCGGCGGCATCTTCATGTATCCGTGGGACAAGCGCGAGCCGGAGCGGCCGGGCAAGCTGCGTCTGATGTACGAGGGCAATCCGATGGCGCTTCTGGTCGAACAGGCCGGCGGTGCAGCCACCGACGCACGCATCGCCATTCTCGATACCAAGCCCGAGGCGCTGCACCAGCGCGTCGCGGTGGTGCTGGGTTCGGCCAACGAAGTCGAATTGGTGCGCAACCTGTCGAACGGGTGAACCGCAGGCGTGATTCCGTCGGGCTGTGAAACGCTGTCCCCTCAGTGGGCCAGCGCGCCGCTTCCCAATGCACGCACCCGGCGCAGCAGCACCGAAATGATCGGCCCGATCAGGAATAGGATGGCGGCATAGGCCATGAGAATGCCGGATGCTCCCATCAGCTGCATGCCGGCGCCGAAAATCAGCGGTCCCATCGCCTGGCCGGTAAAGAAGAAGCAGGAATGCAAGGCGAAGGCCGACGTGCGCGCCGTGTCGGTCAGTTCCGACACCTCGGCGTGGATGGAATTGTGCACCATCATGTAGCCAAAGCCCGACAAAGCGAAGAAAAACGCCAGCCACGGCAAGGGCGCGGCCAGTGCCAACGCCAACAGCCCCATCATCGCCAGCGCGCCGCCTGAAATCATCAGCCCATAGCGCGACATCACCCGCAACAACCGCCGCACCACCAAGGTGAAGACGAGCGAGCCGAGGCCGCAGGCGGTGATCAGAAAGCCTGCTTCCGCCGGGCCGCCCATGCCGCGCGATTGCAGCACCGGTGCGATGAACGGGAACATGCCAAACAGTGCGAGGCCTTCGAACATCACGGCGATGAAACAGATCCAGGCGCGCCGCTTGGTGATGATCTGGCGATAGCTGTCGAAGGCATCCGACAGGCGGATGTGCCGCGTCGCCACAACGGTTTCCTTGAGCTGCATCGCGACGAGAATCGCGGCGGTGAGCGAGATCGCCGTGGCGACGCCGAAAATGGCGCGCCAGTTCAGCCACACTGCCATCAGGCCGGCGCCGCTGGCCGCGAGGATCAAGCCGGAGAGCGAGCCGGTGACATTGCGCGCGATTGCCGCTTGGCGCTGCGACGGCGCCACCTTGTCGGCGACGATGGCGAGCGCGATCGGCATCAGGCCGCCGCCGGCAATACCGCCGATGAAGCGGCCGACGAGCAGCAGTTCGAACGTCGGCGCCACGGCGACGATGATCAGGCTTAACGTCTGCACCCACAGGCAGATCTTGAGAATGCGGATCTTGCCGTAGTGATCGCCGGCGGGACCGAGAATCGGCTGGCCGATGGAATAGGGCAACGCGAACATGGTGACGGCCACCGCCGCCGTGGCGATGGTGATGCCGAACTCCTGCGCCAGGGACGAGACCAAGGGATCCATCGCGCGCGTGGCGACGGCACTGGTGAAGGCACAGAATGGCAGCAGGAAATTCATCGGATCAATCCAGTTAGCGCGGAGCTGCCGCGCGCTTGTGTCCGCTCATAGACCAGTTGGCGGATGGCGCTTTGACGCAGATCACATTTAGAAATCACATTTGGCCAGCCACTTTCAGCCGACCCGCGCGTCGTTGGAGGTCAGCAGGGGTCGCTCCTCCATCAGCAGCAGACCGAGGAAAGCGATGACCAGGCTGCCGGCGGTGACCCAGAATAGGGTACGGAAGGCCGCGGTGGCGCCGTCGCGGTTGGCCTCAAGCGTGGCCGCGGCGCCGGTCAGCGTGTCCGTGCCCACCGCATGCAGCACGATGGCGCCAAGTGCCGCCACCAGCACGGCGGCGAACAGGCTGCGCGCGAAACTCATCACCGATACGGCGGTGCCGAGCTGATGCATCATCACCGCATTCTGCAAAGCGACGCTGGACACCGGCGCGACCGGACCAAAGCCGAGGCCCGCGAGCGCCAGCACCAGTTCGAATTCCAGCATCGAAATCGTATCGACCCGCACGGCGAGCCAGGCGATGCTGAGAATGCAGATGAACAGCGTCACCAGCGGATAGAGTTTGTAATGCTCCATCCGCGCCGCCACTTGCGCGCCAACGAGCGCGCTCGCATTCACCGTCACCATCAGCACCATCAGATTGAGGCCCGATTCAGAAGGTGTCTTGCCGAGCACGGTTTGCAGATAAAGCGGCAGATAGATGTTCAGGCCGATCATCGCCGCCCAACCGAAGGAGTTGGCGACGATCGCGCAGCGCACGATCGGATTGCGGAGGATGCCAAGCGGGATCAGCGGTTCCGCCGTGCGCAAGAGGCGCCGGAGGAACAGAACCCACAGCAGCACAGAGACAAGGCTGAATGTGACGATCTCGATCGACAGCCATGGCCAGGTCTTGCCACCCGTATTCATCACCAGCATCAAGGTCGAGCTGGCGGCAACGATGAGGACGGCGGCGGCGATGTCGAGGCGATGGTATTTCTCGTAGCGCGGCAGCTTGCGCAGCAACTTGCTCGTTATCAGGAAGGCGCCGATGCCCATCGGCACCGAGATCCAAAAGATCAGCGACCAGTGCAGATGTTCGGCGAACAGGCCGCCGATCACCGGACCGATGCCGGCGGCTGTCGTGTAGATGATCGAGAAATAGGTGTAGTACTTCGCCCGTTGTTTCGGCGGCGCGATATCGCCGAGAACGGTCATCGCCTGCGCCACCAGGCCGGCGCCGCCGATGCCTTGCAGGCCGCGCGCCAGAATGAGGCTGGTGATATTGGGCGCCAAAGCCGAGGCGATTGCGCCAACAACGAAAATGCCGATGCCGACCATCATGGTCATGCGGCGTCCGCGCGTGTCGCTGATCTTGCCGTAGAGCGGCGTCGCCGCCGTTGAGGTCAGGAGATATGCGGTCACCACCCAGGACAATTGGCCGGTGGCGTCAAACTCGCGGCCGATGGTCGGCAGCGCGGTTGCCACAAGCGACTGATCGAGGGAGGCCATGAACACCGGCAACAGCACGCCGGCCACGATCCATAAGGTTTCGCGGTGCGTCAGTTGCGATGCGGCTGGCGCGGGTGTCGTGAGCGTTTCCACGTGACTCTGTTCTGCCTAAGGCCCCGTCATAGGACGATTGGCCGAGGGAGCGAAAGAGTCCATGGAGTGATGTGTGCCGTAGCATAGCGTTTTGCAGTTCGGCGGAATCGCCGAACGCAACAAAGACGCGTCAAAATGGAAGATCGAAGGCAAAATCGCGCTTCGGAGAAGCACGATTTGCTTCGGACGCACGGCAGCCATGTCGGAAAGTGGTGTCGAAAAGAATGATGTCGGAGAATGCGATCCCGCCAGGGGGCCGAGCGGGACACGCGCCCCTCAGCCCGTTGGCGGATGCAAATGCGCCGCTATGCGCGCGCCGTTATTTCGGCGACAGGATCATCACCATCTGACGACCTTCCATCGAGGGCTCGACTTCGCATTTGGCGATGGCGAGATTTTCGTGGCGTACGCGCTCGAGCAGGCGATAACCGAGTTCCTGATGCGCCATTTCACGGCCGCGAAAACGCAGGGTGACCTTCACCTTGTCGCCTTCGTCGAAGAACCGCTTCACGGCTTTCATTTTGGTTTCGTAGTCGTGTTCGTCGATGCCGGGCCGAAGCTTGATTTCCTTGACCTCGACCACCTTCTGGCGCTTGCGCGCTTCAGCGGCTTTCTTCTGTTCCGTGAAACGGAACTTGCCGAAATCGAGAATCTTACAGACCGGCGGTTCAGCGTTCGGAACGATTTCGACGAGGTCGAGACCAGCCTCTTCGGCAAGCTGCATCGCTTCGGCTATCGGGGTTTTGCCCCGATTCTGACCTTCGGCATCGATAAGCTGAACTTCGTTGACACGGATTTCCCGATTAGTCCGGGGGCCTTCTTTCTGGGGACCCACGGGGGCTTTCATTGGACGGCGAATGGCAAAACTCCTTTTGTGAATAAGCCGGACCCGGGCGTCGCTAAGACGGCTTCCACCTGCTTGGGCAGGACCCGGACCCGATCATAGAATCGGGTCTGTCGGGCTGGAAGTCAACCTTGGCGGGGCGCGCGGCCTTAGAAACCGTGTCTTTGCGGAAGAATGATGTGTTCATACAACGCCAGGGTCTGCTTGCACATGTGGTCGAGCGAGAAATGTTTCTCGACATGCTGGCGGGCCCGGGTGGCGAGCGCGTCCCGCTCGATGGCGCCCAGCGACAGCGTTTCGGCAATGGCATCGGCCAGCGCCTGCGGGTCGCCCGGCGGAATACGCCAGCCGGTGCGCTCCTGCGCCGGACTGTCGGGTGGCCCCAGCACGGTTTCCGGCACGGCGCCGAGTTCGGTGACGATCACCGGGGCGCCCATGGCCTGGGCTTCCACGGCGGCGCGGCCGAAGGCCTCCGGCTCGGTCGAGGGGACGGCCACCGCCGAGGCGGCCATGAAGGCGGCGGGCATGTCGTCGCAATGTCCCACAAGCTTGACCGCGTCAGTAAGTTCGGCCGCCGCGATCCGGCTTTCCAGGTCCTTGACGAAGGAATTACGTCCCTGGGGGTCGCCCGCCAGGATGAATTTGACGCCGCTCAGCCCCTGCCGGCGCAGGATCGAAGCCGCGTCGACCAGCACGGTCTGGCCTTTCCAGCCGGTCAGCCGCGCCGCCAGCAGCACGATGCGCTCGTCCGGCTCGACGCCCCATTGCTGGCGCAACCGCCGCACCCGGCCCGGATCTACAGCTGTCGGCGTAAAGGCGCGGAAATCCGTGCCGCGATGGATGACGGTGACATGGTCTGCGGCGAACGGATGCAGCTCGAGAATGCGCCGCTTGGTGAACTCGGAATTGGCGATCACATAGTCGGCCCGCGCCATCACCGAATTATAGCGGATTTTGATGTTCGACGTGCCGGCATAGGCGCCGTGATAGGTGGTGACGAAGGGGGTGCGCATGGCCCGGGTCGCGCCCAGGGCCACCCAGGCGGGGGCGCGCGAGCGGGCGTGGACGATATCGACGCGTTCGCGCGAGATCAGCGCCGCCAGCCGCCGGATATTGAAGATCATCGACAGCGGGTTCTTGGTTTTCGCCGGAAACGGGATCCAGATGCCACCGCACGCCTGCAATTCGCTGACGAGCCGGCCGCTTTGGCTGGCGACCAGCGCACGGGCGCCAGCCTCGTTAAGCGCCTTGGCGATATCGATCGTCGTGCGCTCGGCGCCGCCGGCGTTGAGATCTGGAATGATCTGCAGAACCGTGCGGCCGGCAAGCGCCGGAAAGTGGCCGGTTTCGATCAGATCATGCGGGCCGTATGGCATCGCTTTCCTATTCGTGTACAAGGCTGGCGAACCGACCCGTCTGGCCGCCACCCCGTCCTGTTTTGGGCCGCCGGACCTGCCATTGGCAATGAATGTGACAGATCTGATTGAGACCCATCCACAATTTGTAACTGTAGGAACTGCGCCGGATACACGTCGTCTGGCCTTCCGGCAACGGGCAGGAAGCAAGCCAAGCCGCGGACCTGGGGTCGTTTGGCTCGGCGGCTTCAAGTCCGACATGCTTTCCACCAAGGCCGAGCGCATCGACGCCTGGGCTGCTCGCAATGGTCGTGCCTTCCTGCGTTTCGACTATTCCGGCCATGGCGAATCGGAGGGGCGGTTCGAGGACGGAACCATCGGCCAATGGCTGGAGGACAGCCTCGCCATGATCCGCCAATTGACTGAAGGGCCGCAGATTCTCGTCGGTTCCTCTATGGGCGGCTGGATTTCCCTGCTGGCGGCCAAGGCTTTCGCGGAAAGCGGCGAAACCAACCGTCTCGCTGGCCTGGTGCTGATCGCCCCGGCTGTCGATTTCACCGAAGCGCTGATGTGGTGCAACATGCCGGAAGCGGCGCGCCGCGACATTGAAGAAAAGGGCGTCTGGCTGCGCCAGTCCGAATATGCGCCCGATCCCTATCCGGTGACGCGTGCCCTCATCGAGGACGGCCGCCGCCATCTCCTGTTCGGCCAGGCCATTCGCAGCCACTGCCCCGTCCATATCCTGCAAGGCATGCAGGATCCGGACGTGCCCTGGAGCCATGCGATGCAACTCGTCGAACATCTCGCCGGCGATCCCGTCGCCGTCACCTTGATCAAGGACGGCGATCACCGCCTGTCGCGCGAAGAAGACATCGCGCGTCTGCTCGCGGCCATTGAGGGCATTGCATCTTAGCGGCGCCGGCGGATGCGCGCCGACGCGACAAACAGGATTGCCGCGCTCGTGCCAAGCAGCACTGTCACGGCGACGAGCGGCACGGCGCTTGATCCCAGCAGCGTGCTGACGCCGAGGCCGACGCAGGCCGAGAACATCATCTGCAGAAAGCCCTGCAAAGATGTCGCCGCACCGGCGCGTTCGGGAAAGGGCGATAGCGCGGCGGCGATGGAATGCGGCACGACGAAACCGACGCCGGCGAAATAGATCATCTCCGGAATCAGCAACGCGATCGGCTCACGGGGAAACAGAAACAGGCCGAGCGCCTGCAAAATGCCACCGACGAGAAAACAGGCGACGCCGATCGCGATCGTGCCATCGAGGCCGCGCCGCATGACGAGCCGCGAACCGATCCAGGCACCGCCGACGAAGGCCATCGAACAGATCGAAAAGAAAACGCCAAACTGCAGCGGCGTCAGCCCGTAGATCGTTTGCAGAATGAAAGGCGAAGCGGTGATGAAGGCGAACAAGCCTGTGTGTCCCAGGCAGTTCAGCGCGCCATAGACACGCCAACGCGGGTTGGCGAAAACGACGCGGAAGCTGCGAAAGATCTCGCCCAGCGACAGCGGCGCTTTATCGGTGCGGCGCAGGGTTTCTGGCAGAAACAGAATGGCGATTGTGATGAGCACGACGACGATTGCGAACATGGCAACGAAACTGGCGCGCCAGCCGAACCAGATGGCGAGAATGCCGCCGATCAGCGGCGCGACGATCGGTGCCACGCCCATGATCGAGCTCATTACCGACATCTGCTGCCCAGCGCGCGGCCCCTCGTAGAGATCGCGCACGATGGCGCGCACGACGATGATCGGGCCGGCGCCACCGGCGCCTTGCAGGATGCGCGCGAGGATCAGCATTTCGATCGACGTCGCCATCATGCTGGCGAAGGTGGCGATGAGAAAAATCGCGAAGCCTGCAATGAGCAGAGGTCTGCGTCCGAGCTTGTCGGACAGCGGGCCATAGAAAATCTGGCTCACCGCATAGCCCATCAGATAGCCCGACAGCGTCCACTGGACCTTCGTCGTCGAAGCGCCGAACTCTTGCGCCAGTTGCGGCAGCGACGGCACATAGATGTCGGTGGCGATCGGACCCATCGCGGTCATCAGCGCGAGGACAAAGGTCAGCGCGAACGTGTTTGGTTTCAGCGGCAAAGGGAGGAACTTTTCTCGGGGAAAGCCAGGCAGGCAGGGCCGAGCTTTAGAGGCGCGGGCGTGACAAGTCGATGGGACAAGCTGGAGGACCATGCCGATGGCCATGCTTGTGCGGCATCGCTGCCGCGCGGGAACGTCGGGCCAGCTTTTTCTTGATCGACGCACCGTTTGGGAGTAAAAGCCTCCCACAACTACTCATCTGGACCGTCATTTTGAGGGTCATTATTGAGAGTGGGCCCTCCGGGACCCGCTCTTTTTTAATGCCTGACCGGAGCCCATATATTGACCGAGACGTCCGGCGGACCCGAAGGGCAGCCTGCCCGACCGGCGCCTGAAACCACAGACCTCGCGGAACCGCGCCTCATCCAAGAGACGGGGGTTGCCGCCCGTGTCGCAAACTTGGCTGGCCCCGTGCTGGCTGATCTCGGCTATCGTGTGGTTCGGGTGAAGATATCGACTAATCAAGAGGTTACGCTGCAGATTATGGCTGAGCGGGCCGACGGGACGATGAACGTCGATGATTGCGAGAAGGCCAGCATGGCCCTGTCGCCGGTGCTCGACCTCGAAGAGCCGCTGACCCAGGCCTACCGCCTGGAAATGTCGTCGCCGGGGATCGACCGGCCGCTGGTGCGCCTGTCCGATTTCGTTCGTGGCATCGGTCACGAAGCGCGGATGGAAACCGGTAGCCTGCATTTCGGCCGCAAGCGCTTTCGCGGTTGGATCGAAGGGGTTGATGGGGCTGGCCGCGACGCGACGATCCGGCTGCGCCGCATCGATGCCAAGGCGGAAGAAGAGGCGGACGTGGTTCTGCCGGTGTCGGACATCGAGGAAGCCCGCCTCGTCCTCACCGATGCATTGATCCGCGAGGCGCTGCGGGCCGGCAAGATCGCTGCGTCCGATCCGGATGAGAATGAAGAAGCGGCTGAGGCGCCGCGCCGTGGACCGGGCCGGTTCGCGCAGAAAAAGGTTCAAAAACAAGCGGCTGCCAAGCCGAACCCGTTTCGGGGTTCGGGCAATCGCAAGTGAAGTAACAGACTGAAGTAATCCCCCGGCTCGGACCGAGCCGATATCGAGGAGCAGACCTATGGCCGTTAGCGCCAACCGACTTGAACTGCTGCAGATCGTCGACGCGGTCGCACGGGAAAAGATGATTCCCCGCGAAATCGTGCTGAGCTCGCTTGAGGATGCCCTGCAGAAATCCGCGCGTTCGCGCTATGGCCAGGAAACCGAGATCCGGGCTGAGATCAATCCGAAGACCGGCGAGACGCGCTATTCGCGCCTCATGCTGGTGGTCGACAAGGTCGAGAACGACGCCAAGGAAATTCTCCTCGTCGACGCGCACAAGAAGAACCCGGCCGCGCAGGTTGGTGACTGGATCGCTGAAACGCTGCCGCCGTTCGAATTCGGCCGCATTCCCGCGCAGGCCGCCAAGCAGGTCATCGTGCAGAAGGTGCGCGAAGCCGAGCGCGATCGCCAGTACCAAGAATATAAGGACCGCATCGGCGATATCATCAACGGCGTCGTCAAGCGTGTCGAATACGGCAATGTGATCGTCGATCTCGGCCGCAGCGAAGCAATCATCCGTCGCGACGAGCTGGTGCCGCGTGAAATGTTCCGCCCGGGCGATCGCGTCCGCGCTTATGTCTACGACGTGCGGCGCGAACAGCGCGGCCCGCAGATTTTCCTGTCGCGCACCCATCCGCAGTTCATGGCGAAACTGTTCGCCCAGGAAGTGCCGGAGATTTACGACGGCATCATCGAGGTGAAGTCGGTGGCCCGTGACCCGGGCTCGCGCGCCAAGATCGCCGTCACCTCGCGCGATTCCTCGATCGATCCGGTCGGCGCTTGCGTCGGTATGCGCGGTTCGCGCGTCCAGGCGGTCGTCAACGAATTGCAGGGCGAAAAGATCGACATCATCCCCTGGTCGGCCGATGCGGCGACGTTCATCGTCAACGCCTTGCAGCCGGCGGAAGTGGTGAAGGTGGTTCTCGACGAAGATTCATCGCGCATCGAAGTGGTTGTGCCAGACGAACAACTGTCGCTCGCCATTGGTCGTCGCGGCCAGAACGTGCGGCTTGCCTCGCAGCTCACAGGCTGGGATATCGACATCCTGACCGAGGCCGAAGAATCCGAGCGCCGTCAGAAGGAATTTGTTGAGCGCACCAATGCCTTCATGAATGCGCTCGACGTCGACGAAGTCGTTGGCCAGCTGTTGGCCTCGGAAGGCTTCCGTTCGGTTGAGGAACTGGCTTTTGTCGAGATCGCCGAACTGGCCTCGATCGAAGGCTTCGACGAAGAAACGGCGCAGGAAATCCAAAACCGCGCCCGTGAACATCTGGCCCAAATAGAAGCCGCCAATGATGCGCGGCGTAAGGAGCTCGGCGTGGCCGATGAAATGCGTGAAATCGACGGACTGACATCCGCTATGTTGGTTCGGCTCGGTGAGAATGACGTCAAGACAATCGAAGACCTGGCTGGTTGCGCTACCGATGATCTCGTCGGTTGGAGCGAGCGCAAGGATGGCGAGACGACCAAGCATGCGGGCTATTTCGATGGTCTCGAAATGACGCGTGAAGAGGCCGAGGCCCTGATTATGAATGCGCGCGTCAAGGCGGGCTGGATCGAAGCGCCGGTGCAAGAGGCGGCTGATGAGCCGTCGACCGACGATTCGGCACAGGCCAGCTGATCGGCCTCAGGCGGAGTGCGCGTCGTGACGGCCCGGCCGAACGACATGGATGAGGAGGCGGGTCCCGAACGGACTTGCGTCGTCACCCGTGCGCGCCTGTCGCCCGAAGCGATGATCCGCTTCGTCGCCGGCCCGGCTGGCGAGGTGGTTCCTGATATTCGTCGCCGGCTCCCTGGCCGGGGCGTCTGGGTTTCCGCGGATGCCGCCATCGTTCGCCAGGGGATCCGGGGCGGGGCTTTCGCCCGCGGGCTGAAAGCCGCGGTCAAGGCGCCGGAAACCCTGGCCGAGGACGTGGATGTCCTGCTGGAGCGGGATGCTCTGCAAAGCTTGGGCATGGCCAATAAGGCCGGTCTGGTGGTGTTGGGGGCCGCTAAAGTCGAAGCGCAGATCGCGCGCCGCGACGTTGTCGGCCTGCTCCAGGCCCGTGATGGCGGGTCGGACGGGGGTAGAAAAATGGCGCAGGCCCTGCGGCGATCCATGGGCGGCGCGGCAGAAACGGTTCCGATTGTCGATTTATTTCAGTCGTCGCAATTGGATTTGGCATTGGGTCGGACAAATGTGATACATGCTGCGCTCCGGCAGGGCGCCGCTAGTTTGGCATTCCTTGGTCGGTGCGGGCGATTGGCCCGCTATCGTGGCGATCTCTCCGGCGTTCACGACGCGGGTCAGATCAAAAATGACACCGCGCACGGCGACTCATCTTTCGGTGGACGGGACGACTGAATTTCGGGCATGGCCCCGGGGATATGAAACGTATGAGTGAAACGAAAGATTCTGGCGATAAGACCCTGCACGTTGCATCGAAGACGCTGACCCTCAAGCGTCCGGTGGAACAGGGCACTGTGCGGCAAAGCTTTTCGCACGGGCGCACTAAGCAGGTCGTCGTCGAAAAGGTGAAGACTCGTGTTGTCGGCCCGCCGGCTGCTAAGCCTAGCGTTCGGGCCGAGGCACCTGTCGCGCCGCCCGCCAAGCCTGTCACGCCGCCTCCGGCTGCACCCACGGCGACGCCGTCGGGTCGCGCCACGCGTCCGCACTCGGGCCGCCATGAACATGGTGGCGACAACCGGGCGCCGAGTGGTGTCGTGCTGCGCACGCTGACCGATCGAGAGATCGAGATTCGTGAGCGCGCGCTCACCGATGCACGCGGCCGCGAGGAAGAAGAGCGTCGCATCGCCGAGATCGAGGCCAAGGCGCGCGCCGAGCGCGAAGCGGCTGAAAAGGCTGAGCGGGATGCTGCCGAAGCGCGCAAGCGCGAGGAAGACGCACGCCGCCTGCAGGAAACCGAATCCAAGCGCCGCGCCGAGGACGAGGCCAAGCGCCGTCTCGGCACGGACGGCCAGCCTGGCGGCCCCCCGGCCCCGGCGCCATCAACGCTCAACCGTCGCCCGCCGGCTTCGGCCCCGGCCGATGCCACGGCGGCCATGGCTGCGGCGCCCGCCACGCCCCGGCCCGCGCTCGCCAACGAAGAAGAAGCCAAGCGGATCATTCGCCGCCCGGGCGTGCCCGTCAAAGTGGTGTTGCCCGTTCGCCCGACCCGTGGCGCCGAGCAGAAGAATCGCGGCCGCCTGACAGTGACCAGCGCGACCGCCGAAGAAGGCGAGCGCATGCGCTCGGAAGCGTCGTTCCGGCGCCGGCAGCAGCGTTTGCAAGGCAAGGCTTTCGGCCAGCCGAAGGAAAAGCTGTTGCGCGAAGTCATTCTGCCGGAAACCATTACCATTCAAGAGCTCGCCAACCGTATGTCGGAGCGTGGCGTCGATGTGGTGCGGCTGCTGATGAAGCAGGGTCAGATGCATAAGATCACCGATGTGATCGATGCTGACACGGCGCAATTGGTGGCTGAGGAACTCGGCCATACCGTCAAGCGCGTCGCCGAATCCGACGTCGAAGAAGGTCTCTTCGATACGCCGGATGTCGACGATCATATGCTGCCGCGTCCGGCTGTCGTCACCATCATGGGTCACGTCGATCACGGCAAGACCTCCCTGCTCGACGCGATCCGGTCCGCCAACGTGGTGTCCGGCGAAGCCGGCGGCATCACCCAGCATATCGGTGCCTATCAGGTCATCGCGCCCAATGGCGTGCCAGTGACCTTCATCGATACGCCGGGCCACGCCGCGTTCACGGCCATGCGCGCCCGTGGCGCCAAGGTCACGGATATTGTCGTTCTCGTCGTTGCCGCCGATGACGGTGTCATGCCGCAGACGATCGAGGCGATCAGCCATGCGCGCGCCGCGAAGGTGCCGATCATCGTGGCGATCAACAAGATCGATAAGCCCGATGCCAAGCCTGAGCGCGTGCGTGCCGAGCTGCTGCAGTATGAAGTCCAGGTCGAAAGCATGGGCGGCGATACGCTGGAAATCGAAGTCTCGGCGCTGAAGCACCAGAACCTCGACAAGCTGCTCGAAGCCATTGCGCTGCAGGCCGAACTGCTCGACCTGAGGGCCAATCCCGATCGTCCTGCCGAAGGCACGGTCATCGAAGCCCGCCTTGATCGCGGCCGTGGTCCGGTCGCCACCGTGCTCGTGCAGCGCGGTACGATGAAGGTTGGCGACATCATCGTTGCTGGTTCGCAATCGGGCCGTGTTCGCGCGCTGCTCGACGACAAGGGCAAGAATGTGCCGACCGCCGGGCCGTCGTTCCCGGTGGAAGTGCTCGGCTTTGCCGGCGCGCCGGACGCGGGTGACCGTGTGGCCGTCGTCGAATCGGAAGCGCGTGCGCGTGAAGTCACCGATTATCGCGAACGTCTCAAGCGCGATAAGGCGGCGGCGCGTGGCGCCGGTGCCGGACGCTCGCTCGTCGAGATGATGAGCCAGCTGAAGTCGGCGGGCCTGAAGGAATTCCCGCTTGTCATCAAGGGCGACGTGCAGGGTTCGGTCGAAGCCATCATCGCGGCGCTCGACAAGCTCGGCACCGACGAAGTGGCGGCGCGGATCGTTCATGCCGGCGTCGGCGGTATCACCGAATCGGACGTCACCCTGGCGGAAGCCAGCGGCGCCGTGCTGATCGGCTTCAACGTCCGTGCGCATAAGGAAGCGCGCGACGCGTCGGAGCGGCTCGGCATCGAAATCCGCTACTACAACATCATCTACAACCTGGTTGATGACGTGAAGAGCGCAATGTCGGGCTTGCTATCGCCGACACTGCGCGAAGAAATGCTGGGCAATGCGCAGATCCTGGAAGTGTTCAACATTTCCAAGGTCGGCAAAGTGGCCGGCTGTCGCGTTACCGACGGGCGGGTCGAGCGTGGCGCGAGCGTGCGCCTGATCCGCGACAATGTTGTCGTCCACGAAGGCAAGCTGTCGACTCTGAAGCGCTTCAAGGACGAAGTGAAGGAAGTCCTCGCGGGCCAGGAATGCGGTATGGCCTTCGAGAATTATCAAGACATGCGCCAGGGCGATGTCATTGAGTGCTATCGCGTGGAGGAAGTGAAGCGCTCTCTGTGAGCGCTTCGTTCCAAAGGAACGCACCAAGAAAATTCGCTAGTTGACTGAATTTGTGTGCGCGGGGAGAAATTCCCGCGCGTTGGAGAATGTCATGTCCCGAGTCCATCAAAAGGGCGGAGAACCTTCCCAGCGCATGTTGCGCGTCGGTGAATTGGTTCGTCATGCCATGTCGGAACTGCTGGCGCGCGGAGCGCTTAATGATGCGGTTATCGACGCGCATGTGGTCACCGTCCCTAAGGTGAAGATGAGCCCCGATCTCAAACTGGCGACGATTTACGTCCTGTCGCTGGGCGGCAAGGATTCCGTCGAGGTCATGAAGGCGCTCGAGCACCACAAGAAGTTTCTGCGTGGCGAAGTCGCTCGCAAGATCAATCTGAAATTCGCGCCCGACGTCCGCTTCAAAGTGGACGACAGTTTCGAGAACTCATCGCGCATCGACGCGCTGCTGAATTCGCCGCAAGTGCGCCAGGATTTGCGCCAGGATACGCAGCAAGAGACGGGCGAAGATTCCGAAGATGTTGCGCCCGACGCCGATGACAGCGCTCAGGCGCCCGACGCGCCGGGGCGCGGAGAGTGAGATGAGCGCTCCGAAGTCAAAACGTGTCGAGGTCAATGGCTGGATCATCCTCGACAAGCCGATTGGTATGACGTCGACCCACGCGGTGTCGCGCCTGAAGCGCATTTTCAACGCCAAGAAGGCCGGTCATGCTGGCACGCTCGATCCGCTGGCGTCCGGCCTGCTGCCGGTCGCCTTTGGCGAAGCGACAAAAACCGTTCCTTTCGTGCAGGATGGCGAGAAGGCCTATCGCTTCACCGTCCAATGGGGCACCGAAACCGACAGCGACGATGCTGACGGCACGGCGGTCCGCCATTCCGATCTGCGCCCGAGCCGCGAGGATGTGGAAGCGCAACTGCCGCGTTTCATCGGCACGATCATGCAGACGCCGCCGGCCTATTCGGCGATCAAGATCGCTGGCGAACGCGCCTATGATCTGGCGCGCGATGGCGCCACCTTCGAGATCGCGCCGCGCGAAGTGACCATTCATGCGCTGCGCCTCGTCTCGTTGACATCGGACGAAGCCGTTTTGGAAGCCGAATGCGGCAAGGGCACTTATGTGCGCGCCATCGCCCGCGATCTCGGCCGCCTGCTCGGCTGCCTGGGCCACGTGACGGCCCTGCGCCGCACCCGCGTCGGTCCGTTCTACGAAGATGATTCCGATGCGCTGGCCGAGATCGAAGAGGCGGCTGCCGAGGCCGCCAGCTTCATGCTGTCGGTGGAAGCGGGCCTGTCGGAACTGCCCTGCGTGGTGGTCGATCGTGACAGCGCCGCCCGGCTGCGCCGTGGCCAGTCGCTCATTCTGCGCGGCCGTGATGCGCCAGCCGACGGTGTCGCTTATGCGGCCTGCGGCGGCGTCCCTGTCGCCTTCGGTGCGGTTGAGCACGGCGAGCTTGTACCAAGCCGCGTATTTAATTTGCCGTTTTAAGGCAAATCGCGAGGCGGTTTTGCCTCGCGCTGCGCAGGATCCCTCTCGCGGCGTGCTCGGACGCCTCGGGAGGTATCCCATGAGAAAGACCGCACTCTTAGTCGCTGCTGGCCTCAGCGCCGTTTTGGCCACCGAAGCCCTTGCCGCAGGTGATCGCTGCAAGGTCACCGATCCCACCGGAACGCCGCTCAATGTGCGGACCGCGCCCCAGGGCAAGGTCGTCGGCAAACTGCCCAATGGCGCGCAGGTGCAGATGACGGCGACGGACAGTGATGCCGGGGGCCGCACCTGGGCCTTCATCAGCCGGATGGACGGGCGCCCGGTCGGCTGGGTCTATCGCGAATTCGTCAGCTGCTACTGACTTGGCCGGATTTCTACCGGACTGGCGTGGCGCTGGATTTCGTGTATAAGCGCGCCAACGCGGCGGGAATGATCCTGCGGCGTTTCGCATGAGCGTGACCGCGCTGGACGACATCCCGGCCCGGCCCCGACGGCGAAATCAAAGCGGAACAAACTGATTTTATTGAGGTTGGCCGCATTTTACTCTCTTTAAGAAGGACCGCCGATGTCGATTACTGCTGAACGCAAGCAGGAGCTTGTGAAGGAATACGCCACCAAGGCCAATGACACCGGCTCGCCCGAGGTCCAGGTCGCTATCCTGACCGAGCGTATCGCCAACCTGACCGGCCACTTCAAAACCCACGTGAAGGACAACCATTCGCGTCGCGGTCTGTTGAAGCTGGTCTCCCAGCGCCGCCAGCTTCTCGATTACGTCAAGAAGCAGGACGAGCCGCGTTACAAGACGCTCATCGAGCGCCTCGGCATTCGTCGCTAACGAAGAATGCTACCCCCGCCTGAGGGCAGGCGGGGAGTTTGGGTGGTGGCATGGGGCCGTCACCCAGTCCGGGAAAGAAATAGCGCCATGGCAGGATTGCCGGAAGTTGTCGGACTTGGGACCAGACGTCTCGCTGACAGCTTCTCGCCGTCTTGCTCATGGCCTTTTGCGTTCCCGTAACCATGAAAGACTGACTCATGTTCGAAATTCATCGCGAAACCCTGGATTGGGCCGGGCGCAAGCTCGTCCTCGAAACCGGCCGCATCGCGCGCCAGGCCGATGGCGCGGTTTTCGCCACCTGGGGCGAGACCTCCGTTCTCGCCACCGTCGTTTCCGCCAAGGCCCCGAAGCCGGGCGTCGACTTCTTCCCGCTCACCGTCAACTATCAGGAAAAGGCCTTCGCGGCCGGCCGCATTCCCGGCGGCTATTTCAAGCGTGAAGGACGCCCGTCGGAGAAGGAGACCTTGGTCTCGCGCCTCATCGACCGTCCGATCCGCCCGCTGTTCCCCGAAGGCTATCGCCACGACACCCAGGTCGTCGTCACCGTGCTCTCGCACGATCTCGAAAACGATCCGGACGTGTTGGCGATGGTTGCTGCTTCGGCGGCGCTGACCATTTCCGGTATTCCGTTCATGGGCCCGATCGGCGGCGCGCGCGTCGGCTGGATCAAGGGTGAGCTGAAGCTCAACCCGACCCTCGACGAAATGAAGGAATCGGGTCTCGATCTCGTTGTCGCCGGCACGCAGGACGCCGTGCTGATGGTCGAGTCGGAAGCCCAGGAACTGTCCGAAGAGGTCATGCTCGAAGCGGTGATGGTGGGCCATCGCGGCTTCCAGCCGGTGATCGACGCGATCATCCGTCTCGCCGAAAAGGCCGCCAAGGAACCGCGCGATCTCAAGGTCGTCGACAAGAGCGAAGTCGAGAAGGCCGTCGCCGTCGTTGCCGAAGCCGAACTGCGCGAAGCTTACAAGCACACCGTCAAGCAGCAGCGCTATGCGGCTGTCGACGCCGCGAAGGCGAAGGTCAATGCCGCTCTGCTGCCGGAAGGCGGCGAGGCGAAATTCGACAAGCAGAAGGTTGGCGAAGCCTTCCACGATCTGCAGGCGAAGGTCGTACGCGGAAACATTCTCGACACCGGCGTGCGCATCGACGGCCGCGACGTGAAGACCGTGCGTCCGATCTTGGCGCAGGTCGGCGTTCTGCCGCGCACCCATGGTTCGGCGCTGTTCACCCGCGGCGAAACCCAGGCGCTGGTCGTTGCTACGCTGGGCACCGGTGAGGACGAGCAGTACATCGACTCGCTGGAAGGCACCTACAAGGAGCGCTTCCTGCTTCACTACAACTTCCCTCCCTACAGCGTCGGTGAAACCGGCCGCATGGGCTCGCCCGGCCGCCGCGAAATCGGCCACGGCAAGCTCGCCTGGCGTGCCATTCGCCCGATGCTGCCGAGCGCAGCGGAATTCCCCTACACGATCCGCGTTGTCTCGGAGATCACCGAGTCGAACGGTTCGTCGTCGATGGCCACCGTTTGCGGTGCGTCGCTGGCGCTGATGGATGCCGGCGTGCCGTTGAAGCGGCCGACCGCTGGTATCGCCATGGGTCTCATCCTTGAAGGCGAGCGCTTCGCGGTGCTCTCTGACATTCTTGGCGACGAGGATCACCTCGGCGACATGGACTTCAAGGTGGCGGGCACCGAAAACGGCGTCACCTCGCTGCAGATGGACATCAAGATCGCCGGCATCACCGAGCAGATCATGAAGGTCGCTCTCGGTCAGGCGAAGGATGGCCGTTTGCACATCCTCGGCGAGATGGCCAAGGCGCTCAACACGGCGCGTTCCGAGCTCGGCGAATTCGCGCCGCGCATCGAAACCATGAAGATCCCGACCGACAAGATCCGTGAAGTGATCGGCACCGGCGGCAAGGTGATCCGCGAGATCGTCGAGAAGACCGGCGCCAAGGTCAACATCGAGGACGACGGCACCGTGAAGATTGCCTCCTCGGATGGCAATTCGATCAAGGCGGCGATCAACTGGATCAAGTCGATCGCGTCCGATCCGGAAGTTGGCCAGATCTACGAAGGCACGGTCGTCAAGACCATGGAATTCGGAGCTTTCGTCAACTTCTTCGGTTCGAAGGACGGTCTCGTCCATATCTCGCAGCTGTCGAAGAACCGCGTGCAGAAGACCACCGATGTCGTCAAGGAAGGCGACAAGGTGAAGGTGAAACTGCTCGGCTTCGACGATCGCGGCAAGGTGCGTCTGTCCATGCGCGTTGTCGATCAGGAGACGGGCGAAGACATCGAGGCCAAGGAAGCGGCGGAACGCAAGTCCGCGGCTGCCGACGAGCCGGCTGCCGGCGAATAAGCCAGGCCATCGGCTAAAAGCCATCAGCTAAAAATTGAATCCCGGCGCAGCATCTGTGCCGGGATTTTTATTATCGAGATTTGCTGCTTGCGGGGCGGAATTTATAGCGTTTCACAGCTCGACGGAATCGTCGAGCGCCATGAAGACGCGTCTAAATAAGAGGATCTAAGCAAAATCACGTTTCTACCGAAAGGTGATTTGCTCTAGCGCACCGCCAAGATCCTGATCGGTGCCGTCTGGTCGCCGACGGGCGTGAGCCAAGTGGGGATGCCGTCGCGCAGCGCCGCCGCCAACCCGTGCGGCGCTTCCTTGATATAGCCTTTGAACTCGGGCGCCGCCGGACAGAAGACGAGCAGCTTCGCGCCGGCGCCTTCGATCAGCACACGCGCGATGTCGGGATCGGAGATCATCGCCTCGATCAACAGGTGATTGCCGTTATTGTTGCGATGGTAGGAGGCGGCGATGACGGAATGCGGCGAATGGGCCAGCACATGCGGGCCGAGATCGATCGTCGACAGTGTCAATTGCGCGGGCAGGTTGCCGAGCGCGACATAGGACGACGAGGCGTAACAGGCATCGCTGTCATCGGCCTGCTGGGGTGCGGTCGGATCGTTGGCCTGAAGCGGGCGTGCCATCGTTTCCCAGGTGAAGCTGCTGAACAGGGTCGCAAGCAGGATTGCTTTGAGCGCGATGTATCGGCCGCCAGTACGCATCAGATGTTCGCTGAGCGCGGTCACGGCCCAGGCTCCGACAATCACGACGAAGGGTAGAACCGAGGTGATGACGCGAATCTGCCAGAACGTGCCGAGGCTCCCCACAACGATCAGGGCGGCGATGGCGATCCAGGACCAGCGCTTCTCGCCGGCACTTGTGTAGATCGCGAAGCCGGCGGCGATCACGCCGCAGAACAAGGGCGCGACGTAGTGAATCCAGCCGAGCGGATTCTGCAGCAGCATCGGCAGCAGCTGGCGCGCTTCCCGCACACGCGATAGCCACAGCCGTCGAACGAGCGGATCGACCGTGGTCAACGGATCGTGCAGCAGATAGGGGAAGGCGATGACGACCGTCGCCAGACAAATCCCGCCGAAGGCAACGAGCAGGATCCATCTCAGGCGCCGCGCCTGGATTTCAATCGCGCCCGCAGCCACCGCCGCCGCGCCGCCGAGCATCAAGAGGACGACGAAGGAGAGGCCGAACGCATCGGCGACAGGGTCGAAATAGCGTGTGGGCGGCACAGTTGCGGCAAAGGCCACCGGCACCAACACCAACAATGAGAAGCCCAGCGGCCGTAGCGTGCGTTGCACAGGAGCAAGCCCGCAGGCCCAGGCGGTCGCGATGACCGCCAGCAGCGCGGCGATAAACGGCATGTTCTCGATGGAGATCGCAAAGGAAACAGCGATCTCAGCGCCAAGCCACCAGGCCGCGTGTCTATCTCCATCGAGAAGTAGCCGCACGGTCATCCATGCCATCAAAACCAGCAGCAGAATCTGCGGTCCATGATGATCGATGCGTCCCGGCACGAATTGCACATTGGTGATCGTGGCGAAGATGGCGAGGAAGAGGGTCGTAACGACGCCGATGTCGCCGGTGAGCCGGCGCGCCAGCGCCAGGAGCGTGGCGAAATAAGCAATGTGCATCAGCAGCGGGAACGCCAGCCGCGTTAAAATTTCAGCCTGATGGCGATCGGTGAACAGGGAGAAGAACAGCACCAGCGCGGCGAGCGGAATGTCGACGATCCGCGACCAGTGCGTCAGCATGCCATCGGGCGGATTCAGGCGGTGGGCGACCAGATCGTACCAGCCCTGGCCGGCCAGCAGGTCGCGCACCTGCACCATGCGCATGGCGTCGTCGGTGTCGTAAAAACGGCCGGTCTGCCAGACCTCGACGAAGGCCTGGCGAAAGAACACGAATACGATCAGCGCGGCGATCAGCGCCAGCAGCGGCGTTGCCCCGATCAGACTGAATTGCGAGGGATGCGGGCCAGGGACGACCGAGCTTGAGATTGAAGCTGAATGTGGCGCGGGCGATCCCGAAAGCGATCCCAAGGGTTGATCCGTGTGTCTGGAGCGTGCGGCCTGTCGGCGCCCGCACGCTTCAAATCATCGGCGATAATCCTTGCTGCCAGCTTAAGTCGAACCCTGGGAGCTGAGTGCGCTTTGCTCTCGGCTCCCAGCTCTCGGATCCAGGCGAATAGGTCAGAACCGGTCGCGCCAGTCCTCGATGCCATTGCCGCGGTCGAAGCCGTCGCTGCTGTCTTGTGAGTCTTGCCGCGAGCGCTGGCGATAGCCTTGAAAGTCATTGGAGCCACGGCGATCACCATAGCCACGGCGGTCATCGCGGTCGTCATCGTCGCGGCCACGATAGCCGCCGCGCCGTTGATCCATATCGCGCCAGCGCCGTTCGCCGCGCCCGTCGTATCCACGATCGTTCGGGCCACGACGGTCGTTCTGTTGCATGCCTTGCTGCTGCATGCCTTGGCCCATCATACCTTGGCCAAGACCCCGACCGAGAAAGCGCAACCGGCGCTTCTGATCATCGTTGAGGCTGGAATAGAGCGGCAGGGCCGCTTCGGCGAATTTCTTGACCGCTTCGCCATGTTTCATCTGCGCTTCGCCACGCAGGCGCAGACGTTCCAGCGGATTGGATTGTTGGGCCTGCGCCGGGTCTTGAGATTGGCCCGAGGATTGGCTTTGCGCCTGCCGTTGGGCTTGGAACTGTGCCCGCTGTTCGCCGCGCAGTTTGATCAGGTCGCGCACGGCGGCTTCCACCGGCGGCCACATCTTGTCCTGATCGGGGGTCAGCATCAGGCCGGCGCGGATCGAGGCGAGGCGGGCGTTGAAGAACGCCGTCCGGTCTTCTTCCGAAAATCGCGGACGGTTGCGGCTGTCATCGGGCCGGGCGCCGTCGGGGCCGCCACCCGGCTTGGCCAGATCGCCGGTCGCGGACGGGGGGCCGGGCGGAGGTGATGCCTGTTGCGCGCCGGCATGGACCGCCACCAGCGCGAAGGCGCCGAAGGCCAACGGAAAGACGATCTTTTTGGTGGTGGACGATGCGCGGAGGAAGTGCGGCATGAACCCGTCTCCTTTCAGGGATATGTCGGCGAAGGCTAGATTCGATGGCACATGGCTTCAAATTAAGCTTCGTCCATTTTTATGAACGATCCTCCATCGATCGCGTTCCTTCCGATTCATCGAGTTTCAACGTTTGCCGTCGATGATCAAGGTTCATTGCGCTGCAAAATCTCTCAGCCGGAGCGTTCATTGCCCGCACCTCTACCGATTCGTGAGGCAGACCAGACTCCGCAGTCCGGCGGCATCCGCGCAGGTTTGCCCGAAGAAGCGGCGTTGGCCGAAGCCTTGCGCTTGGCCTTTCCGCATCTCGACACCGCGACGCGTCATTTTGATGGCGCCGCGCGGCGCGGCGAAACAGCAGCCTCCGCCTCACCTTCGCCATCTGTCGCGGTTGTTATTCCCTGCTTCAACGAAGCGGAGACGATTGCCAAGGTTGTCGCCGATTTCCGCGCTGTGCTGCCGCACGCGCGCATCATCGTTTTCGACAATCGCTCGACGGACGCTACGGCCGACGTCGCGCGCGCGGCGGGCGCGGAAGTCATGTTCGAGCCGCAGGCCGGCAAGGGCAATGTCGTGCGCCGCATGTTCGCCGATGTGGATGCCGATGTGTATCTGATGGTCGACGGCGACGGCACTTACGATGCGGGTTCGGCGCCGGCGCTTGTGGCCAAGGTCGTCGACCAACGGATCGACATGGCGGTCGGTGCGCGGGCCAATATCATGGCGGATGCCCATCGCTCCGGTCATGCGGTCGGCAATCGGCTGTTCAATTTCCTCTATTGCTCGTTGTTCGGCGCCGACTATGGCGACATCTTTTCGGGCTATCGCGCGTTCTCGCGCCGTTTCGTGAAAAGTTTTCCGGCGCTGTCGTCAGGCTTTGAGATCGAAACCGAGCTTGCGGTTCACGCCAGTCAGTTGAAATTGCCTTGCGCCGAAATCGCCACGCCCTATGGCGCGCGGCCGGAAGGCTCGGCCTCGAAGCTGCGTTCCGTTCGCGACGGGCTCAAAATCCTGCGCACCTTTGCTTATCTCCTCAAGGAGACGCGGCCGGCGTTTTTCTACGGCCTGTTGGCCGGCGCACTGGCCGTGCTCGCGGTCGTGCTGGCCGTGCCTTTGGCCGAAACCTGGCTTGAGACCGGTCTCGTGCCGCGCTTGCCGACGGCGATTCTCTGCACCGGTTTGATGTTGTTGTCGGGCTTGATGATGACCTGCGGCCTCATCCTCGATTCCCTGGCGCGATCACGCGTCGAACAGAAACGCATCCTCTATCTGGCGATCTCCGGCCTCGCCGGCCGCCGGCGTCTATAGCGTGTCACAGCTCGACTTAGTCGAGTGCCATGAAGACGCGTCCAAATGACAGAATCCAGGTAAATTACCCCAAAACGTGATTTGCTCTGGCTTTGTAACAAAGCAAGGCCTCCGCTTTAATCGGAGGCCTTCGTTTGTGCCCGTGGCTTACTTCGTGACGGGATCGAGTTGGGTTGGTGCCGCGGCGGTTTTCGTGGCCCCGAACCGCTTGAAGAGGAAGAAGTAGAGCCGGATATACTGGCCGACCAGGACGGCATTCACCACCGTGCCCTCGCGGATGAAGGGGATATCGCGAAGGAAGGCAAAACCGATCGCGGCTGAGAGCAGCAGAAGCGTGCAGTCGAAACAGGTTTTGATGTTGCCCCATTTCCAGCCCGTGCGCTTGAACAGCGTGTTGACGAACATGTCGATTGGCATGAGCACGAGATTGGCGCGGATCATCAGGAAAAGGCCGAAGGCGAGCAGCGCATCGGCAAAGGCCAGAAGCGCGAACTTCAGCTGATAGACCTCCGGCTTGATGGCCGCGGTGAGATGCAGATTGAAGTCGAGGAACACCGCCAGCACGAAGGCGGGGATCAGCGACGCGAAGTTCTGCAGCTTGAAGTCTTTCGGCAGCACCAGATAAGTCAGCGCCAGCATGATCAGTTCGAGGATGAAATTATAGGTACCCTGGCTCAGCGGCGTATAGATCAGGGTCATCGTCCGCGTCAGGCTGCTTTGCGGTGAAATGCCGATGCCGGCGCGGATCGCCAGCGCCACGCCGATGGTCAGCACATAAATGCCGACCACATAAACGATCCAGCGCCGCGTCAGGCTACCCGTATCGACAACGCCAGCGTCGGCTTCAGGATTGTGTTCCATTGTCCTCTCCCTCTCTGCCGCGCGGTCAAATCATGTAGATCTGCTGTCGCTACGACATTGCTCCCCAAGAAAATGCGCGTCACGAAAATGCGCGGGCGCGTCAGCGCCCGCGCTGTCGACGTCAATCCATGAACCGGAACCGGTGCAGGGAAATGAACAGGCTGAGCAGTTTGTTGACCACCGGCTCGCCCTCGTTGCGATTGCCCAATGTCTCCAATGCCGTATCGATGGCCGCGGCGCTTGCCGTCAATTCGTCGACGTTCATGTTCGCCATCACGCCATAGATTTCGAGCGGCATCACCGCCTTCGGCGCCTTGTTGTCGGTGACGATGCAGGCGCCGGCATAGCCGTCGACTTCGCCAAGACAATGGCGCATCTCGGCGCTGTCCTGGCCCACCACGACGAAATATGGCTTGGGCGCCGGCCAATAGGTGGCAACCGCGCCGCGCTCCACATAGACGCCCTTGAACAGGCCGTTGACCACATGGCGCTTACCGTTCGCATAGCGTTGGACGACGGAGAGCCGGCTCAGTTTGATGCCTTCGTATTCAGCGATGACTTTGCCGTCCTGCAACGGCACCCAGATTTCCTGGAAGAATTTGGCATGGCCACGGCCATAGACATCGAACAGGATGACCTTGGCGCGCTTGCCGTCTTCGGAAATTTCAAGCGGCACGATCTCGAGCTGCTCCGCCTTCAAATCATCAAGGCCGCGAACGCCGGTCTTGCACATGGCCGAATAATCGATGTCCGCGTTCTTGATCAGCTTGCGGTCTTGCGCGACCAATTCGCCATCCTTGAACACATAAAGCGGGTTGATCTTCGACAGACTGTCGGTGAGCACGATGTCGGCGAAGCGGCCGGGGGTGAGCGAACCAACCCGATCCTCCATGTGGAATGACTTGGCCGTGTTGAGGGTCGCCATCTTGATTGCATGGATCGGATTGATGCCCATCTCCGCGCACAGTGAGATGATCCAGTCCATGTGGCCCATGCGCTGCAAGCGCTCGACCGAGATATTGTCGGTGCACAGCATGAAATTGTCGGTCGGCCATTTGCGGTCGACGATGGCGCGCAGCAGCACTTTGATCACCTCGCTGCTGCCGACGCCGAACTTGATATGCGTTGGAAAGCCGTAGCGGACGCTTTTTTCGATATCATCGGCGTTCCAGACATCATGATTGTTGGAGACGCCGATCGCCGGCAGATAGTTGAGGAGCATGTCGGAAAGGGCGGTCACGCCCCAGTGACCGTTCATGAAGCCGCTTTTTGCACGCACGGCCGCCGCCTTGTGAAAGTCATCCTCATCGCCGGAACTGTAGGTGAAGTGCTCGAATTCGCCGAGGCCGATCACCGGCTCCATTTCGAGCATGGCTTCGGCCACGGCGGCGCTCGTCTTCTTGCCCGGCGCGAAGGCATAGAGCCGGTAGGGCAGTTTGTCGTAATCGCGGAAGAGGTTTCTCGCCGCTTCGACACCTTCTTCGCCCGCCGCGCTGATGAGATCGAGACATTCGGCATAGATCGTGGTCGTGCCGCAGGGCACCATGGCGGCGGCCAGCGCCGTTGGATGGGCGAGCTGGGATTCGAAATGTAGATGCGCGTCGATGAGGCCGGGGATCGCATAGAGCCCCTTGCCGTCGAAGACCTCTTTCACCTTGGTGATGGATTCATCGGGGTTCAGCGCCACGATGCGCTTGTCATAGACAAGGATGGAGCCGCGATAGACGCTCTCGCCGTGAACATCGAGGATGTTCAGATTCTTCAAGAGCAGATCGGCTTCCTTCCGGCCGTTCAGGATCTCGAAAATCGCCCGTACTTTGTCGTATTGGGCCGAGACCTGATTATGTTGGATCGAGACATGCTGGTTCATGTGGGTCCTCCGCGATTGGCCGGCTTTCGTGAGGCTCCCTTTTTCAAGGTTCCCGCCCGCTGCCGCTGTGTTCCGAGATATGAGAGCCGTTGACCGCTTCTGAAAAGCAGTATTTTCTGTGCAGAATGCTCGCTTTTCGAGAGCAGTACGGGAGGGATGGGCCATGCTGCACTCGCGCGTGCTGCGCTATATCGACGAGGTCGCGCGCTGTGGCTCGATCCGCGCTGCTGGCGAGCGGCTGAACGTCGCCTCGTCCGCCATCAACAAGCATGTGCTGCTGCTTGAGGAGGCGATGGGTGAGCCGCTGTTCGAGCGCCTGCCGCGCGGCCTGCGGCCGACCCCGGCGGGCGATGTCCTGATCGCCCACGTGCGCCGCACGATGAAGGAATACAGCCAAGTTGAAGCCGAAATTCGCGACCTCAAGGCGCTGCAAACCGGCGAGGTGATCATCGCCACCATGAACGGTCTTGCCGGCGGCATCGTGCCCAAGGCGGCGGCGCATTTTTGCGCCCGCCATCCGCGCATCAAGATTTCGATCCGTGTCATGTTCAGCCGCGACATCGTCCAGGCGGTGATGGATGGCGAGGCCGATCTGGGGCTGGCCTTCAACCTGCCCGCTTCGCCGCAGCTTGAAACGCTCTGGCGGATGGATACGCGGCTTGGCGCGGTGCTTTCGCCCGAACATCCCCTAACGGGAATGGAGGCTGTGCCGCTCACCGCCTGCCAGCCTTATCCGCTGATCTTCGCCGATCGTTCGATGCTGATCCACGGCATCGTTGCGGATGCCTTCGCGGAGGCCGGGCTCGTCGTTGAGCCGTCATTCCTCACCAATTCGATCGAAGCGATGAAATGCCTCGCCACCGCAGGCGATAGCATCGCTTTCCTCTCGAAGTTCGACATCGCCGAAGAATATCGCAATGGCGTTCTGACTTATCGGCCGATCCGCGACCGCTTCTTCCGCAAGAACGTCCTCTCGCTCGTCCACCGCGAAAAGCGCGGTCGCGGCTTGGCGAGCCTGATGGTCGCCGAAGAACTCATGAGCGCCTTGCGCGCCACCGGAGACTAGAGCTCGTCATCGCGTTAAAGCACGAGACCTCAGCCTCATCGCTTCGTTTTCGAGATAGACGGTGCCGCTCGGGGCCGAACTGTCGATGAATTCAGCTACGAAGGCGCGTCCGATATCGTCTTGTTCAATGACGCCAAAAGGTCCCGGAATAAAACGCCCCAACCAGGCTACGTAGCCGGGGGTGTGCACATTGCCTGCGATAATGCCTGGACGAAAAATCGTCAGGCGTCGGAAGCCTATCTTCTGGATGGTCTCTTCCTTGAGGCCCATGATCCGCGCGTAACGGATCCAGCTTTTCGCGCTGCTTCCGACCGCCGAGAGTAGAGAAAACCGCGTGATGCCGCCTGCATGACAGCCGCGAGCAAATCCGCCCACGACACCAATCTCAAGGGCCTTCAGCTCGTCTTCAGTCCATTTCATGCTGCCTTGGCCGACGCCGACGCAGGAGGCGCCGTAGACAGGATCACCCCGCGCGATCATGCTCCGTGCAATCTTGGTCACCTCGGCTGGAAACTGGCCATCCGCCGTATCCAAGATCATCTGTCGCACGCGGGAATGAGGGCTCGGCGAAGCCGCCCTGCGATTGAGCATCACGACTTCAGCGCAGGACGGCTCGGCCACGAGGGCGCGCAGCACCGCATGTCCGACCTGTCCCGTGCCTCCAATGATCAAGACACGAAATGCCATTTCGGGCCTTTACTGAGGACGCTGCCGCACAGCGGAATTATTCCGCCGCCTGATCCTGGCTGTCGTCGCCGCGCAGATCTTCCGGGCGGGGCATCGAGATAATGTTGTAGCCGGCATCGACGAAATGAATTTCGCCGGTGACGCCGCTCGACAGCGACGAGAGCAGATAGAGCCCGGCGCCGCCGACATCATCGAGCGACAGGCTGCGGCGCAGCGGCGAATGGACGGTCTGATAGTTGAACATCGACCGCGCTTCGCTGATGCCCGAGCCCGCGAGCGTGCGCATCGGGCCGGCGGAGATAGCGTTGACGCGAATGCCCTGCCGGCCGAGGTCGGACGCCAGATAACGCACGCTGGCTTCGAGGCCGGCCTTGGCGATGCCCATGACATTGTAGTTGGGCATCACGCGCGTCGCGCCTTCGAAGGTCAAGGTCAGCAGCGAGCCGCCATTGGTCATGAGCGGCGCCGCGCGCTGGGCGATCTCGGTGAAGGAGAAGCAGGAGATGACCATGGTGCGCGAGAAATTCTCGCGCGTCGTGGCGTCGATATAGCGGCCCTTCAACTCGTTCTTGTCGGAGAAGCCGATGGCATGAACGACGAAGTCGAGCACGCCCCATTTGGCCTTGAGCTTTTCGAACAGCGCGTCGACCGAGGCGATATCCTCGACGTCGCAAGGCTCGATGATGGTCGCGCCAACGCTCTGCGCCAACGGCGTGACGCGGCGGCCGAGCGATTCGCCTTGATAGGTGAACGCCAGTTCAGCGCCCTGGGCGGCAAGCATGCGCGCAATGCCCCAGGCGATGGAGTGGTCGTTGGCGACACCCATGATAAGACCACGTTTGCCCTGCATCAGGTCTGCTGGCATCGTTTTAGTCTTTCTCGTAATGCGGCTGACGTTGGTGCATCAGGCGTCAATGTGTTTGAAAACAAGAGCGGCATTGGTGCCGCCAAATCCGAACGAGTTCGACAAGACCGTGCCGAGTTGCACATTGTCTTGGCGCGTGCGGACGATGGGCATGTCGGCGAAGGCCGGGTCGATTTCTTTGATATTGGCGCTTTCGGCGATGAAACCGTTCTGCATCATCAGAATCGAATAGATCGCTTCCTGTACGCCGGCCGCGCCAAGCGAATGGCCCGAGAGCGATTTCGTCGCGGAAATCGGCGGGCATTTATCGCCCGAACCAAAGACATTGCGCAAGGCCTCGATTTCCTTGAGATCGCCGATCGGCGTCGAGGTCGCGTGCGGGTTGATATAGTGGACTGGCGTTTTCACGGTCGATAGCGCCATGCGCATGCAGCGCTCGGCGCCTTCGCCTGACGGCGCGACCATGTCGTAGCCGTCGGAGCTGAGGCCGTAGCCGACGAGCTCGCAATAGATCTTCGCGCCGCGCGCCTTGGCGTGTTCGTATTCTTCGAGCACCAGAACGCCAGCACCGCCAGCGATGACGAAGCCGTCGCGGTCCTTGTCATAGGCGCGCGAGGCTTCCGCCGGGCGATCGTTGAAGCCAGACGACATGGCGCCCATGGCGTCGAACAGAACGGACAGGCTCCAGTCCAGCTCTTCGCAGCCGCCGGCAAACATCACGTCCTGCTTGCCATATTGGATCATTTCGGCGGCATTGCCGATGCAATGGGCCGACGTGGCGCAGGCCGACGAGATCGAATAGTTGACGCCCTTGATCTTGAACCAGGTGGCGAGCGTCGCCGACGCGGTCGAAGACATGGCCTTGGGCACGGCGAACGGACCGACGCGCTTTGGCCCCTTGGTGCGGGTGGTATCGGCCGCCTCTACGATGGTGCGGGCGGACGGGCCGCCGGACCCCATGATGATGCCGGTGCGCTCGTTGGTGATGTCTTTTTCTTCGAGGCCGGAATCGGCGATCGCCTGATCCATGGCCACATGGTTCCAGGCGCTTCCGGTCGCGTGGAAACGCATGGCGCGTCGATCGACGACCTCTTCAGGCTTCAAGGTCGGCGCGCCATGAACCTGGCAGCGAAAGCCGAGCTCGGCATATTTATCGGCGCGAACGATCCCCGGCCGCGCTTCGCGCAGCGACGTCAGCACCTCTTGTGTATTGTTTCCAATGGAGGAAACGATACCCATCCCGGTGACCACTACCCGTCTCATGCCACTTCTCCGGCCAGACCCATAAAGCCTGGATATTGTTCGAACATAGCGTTTAGCAGTTTGACGAAGTCAAACGTCACAAAGACGCGTCAAACAAAAAACCTGGCAAATGGCGTTTTGATCAAAACGCCATTTGCCCTAAGTCGCGGGTGCGGCGTTGGACTGAAACAGCCCGACGCGCAAATCGCTGGCTTCGTAGATCTTGCGGCCATCGGCTTCGAGCCAGCCGTCGGCGATGCCGAGCACCAGCTTGCCGCGGAAGACGCGCTTGAAGTCGATGCCATAGACGACTTTTTTGACGCTCGGCAGAACCTGGTCGGAGAATTTCACTTCGCCGACCCCCAGCGCCCGGCCGCGGCCCGGCGCACCCAGCCAGCCGAGGTAAAAGCCGACTAGCTGCCACAGGGCATCAAGGCCAAGGCATCCCGGCATCACCGGATCACCTTTGAAATGACAGCCAAAAAACCACAGATCGGGCTTGATGGCGAATTCGGCGCGAATCAGGCCCTTGCCATTGGCGCCGCCGGTTTCAGCGATCTCAGCGATTCGATCGAACATGAGCATCGGCGGCAGCGGCAATTGCGCATTGCCGGGGCCGAACAGTTCGCCGCGCCCGCAGGCCAGAAGGTCCTCATATTCAAAACTGGAGCGGCGTTCGCCCATCATCGCTTCTCTTTCTCGATCACGCATCGACGCCCGGACGGGCAAGCGCGCGCCTTCCTATCACAGGGTGGCCAAGGGTGAAAACCGTCGCCGGTGGACGGGCGACGGCCCAAATGGCCGCAATTCGCTGCTATTTCGGGGTTTTGGCGGGGCGCGTCAATGAGGCCGAGCGATTATTCGACCTTCTCGTCCGGATAAACGCCCCACAGCAGCTTCTGCTGCATGTAGCCGTCGTATCCGACGCCGTAGATGCGGCACCAGCCGCGATCGCACCGTTTCACATTGGCGATGACGCCCGTCTGCAGATTGGCCACCGTGTCGGCGTTGTCGGCTGCCCGGGCAAAGAGCGGCATTTCGGCGCCCTTTTTCCACGGCGAGATGATGGCCGTGCGCCGTCCCGACAGCAGCGAGTGCAGCACCCAGCCTTCCGAGCCCTCCGAGTCGCGGATTTTCCGCCAGGTGTCGAACTCGGCGGTGATTTCGACAGGCAGGCCGGCGCGCTGGAACAGCCAGACCGTGCGGTGTTCCTTCGACGGGCCCTCGCGCAAATTGACGCGATCGGATTTCAGGCTGACATAGCGTGGCAGCGGCAGCCCGGTGACGGAGCCGACCTGTTGGGCGCTGGCGCTGGTGACCAGACTGGTGACGAGAAACGCGGCCGCCATCAGGGGCGCGAACAGCGAAACCTTAACGATACCGGCGGGAGCGATGTTGGTTTTCATTTTGAGGCCGTGTCCGTCAGATCTGCCTGAATTCACGCCGGACGCTCCTTTCCACCTGATGATCCGATAGGCAGGACCATGGGTTGGACATGGTTTCTGCGGCCGGACAATATTGAGCGATTTTCATCTGCACCCGTTACGGTTAAATCTCGGTGAATCGACAATGTCACCTGACATTATGGTTAGGTGGCGGCAGCCTCGGAGAAGCGTATTTATGGCCGGCCGGAAAGCTCTCGTGGTTGTGACGCGGAAACTGCCGGATAGCGTCGAAACGCGCATGCGCGAACTGTTCGACGCACAGCTCAATCTCGGCGAAGGGCCCATGGCGCCAGAGGCTTTTGCCGAAGCGCTGCGCACCGCCGACGTGATCGTGCCGGCCATCACCGACCGCATCGATGCGGCGATGATCGAAGCGGCCGGGCCGCGTTTGAAGCTGATCGCCAACTTCGGCAATGGCGTCGACAATATCGATGTGGTGGCTGCGGCAAAACGCGGCATCACCGTCACCAACACGCCGGGCGTGCTCACCGACGACACGGCCGATATGACCATGGCGCTGATTCTCGCCGTCGCGCGCCGCATTGTCGAAGGCGCCAACATCGTGCCCGCTGGCCAATGGGCCGGCTGGTCGCCGACCTGGATGCTCGGTCATCGCATCAACGGCAAACGGCTCGGCATCGTCGGCATGGGCCGCATCGGCCAGGCCCTGGCCAAGCGGGCGCGCGCCTTCGGCCTGTCGGTGCATTATCACAACCGCCGCCGCGTCGCGCCGGCGCTCGAAGCCTCGCTCGAAGCCACCTGGTGGGATTCGCTGGATCAGATGCTGGCGCGCATGGACATCGTTTCTGTCAATTGTCCGCACACGCCGGCGACCTTTCATCTCCTGTCGGCACGCCGCCTCAAGCTGATGAAGCCGTCCGCCATTCTGGTGAACACGGCGCGTGGCGAGATCATCGACGAGAAAGCGCTGATCGGCATGCTCGAGACCAATGCGCTCGCCGGCGCCGGTCTCGATGTCTTCGAGCATGCGCCGGCGGTGGCGCCAAAGCTCGTGCGTCTGGCGAAAGCCGGCAAAGTAACGCTGCTGCCGCACATGGGCTCGGCCACCTACGAAGGCCGCGTCGAGATGGGCGAGAAGGTCATCATCAACGTGAAGGCGTTTCTCGATGGCCATAAGCCGCCGGATCGGGTGTTGCCGAGCGCGCTGTGACGGATACTGTCTGTTCCATTCCCCATCGTCACCTTTCCACTCGGATGCGAGGAGCGCGCCGAGGTGAAGGTGAGAGTTTGGCATCAAGAACGTAGATCGATTTAGCAAAGGCGCGAACGATGGGTAGGGTGTTACGTTGGATCGGAAACCAAATGTTTCCGTTCCTCAAAGAGGGACTCCTTCCAGAATTGACCGCTTTGGAACAGAAGCAGGAGCAGCGGTTCGCGGAATTGCGCCAGCGCATTGCCACGCTCGACGATCGAGCCTTGGAGTTGGCAACGCAGATAGCGGCAGGTGATCAGCAGGTCGTGCAAACGATTCACAATGCGGTCGAAAGAACGACGACCGATCGCAAACCGAACATCACCCCGTTGGCCATGGTGCTTCAAGAAATCGCCATTCTGCGCTGGAACGTGAAGTTGCTCGGTGCGGCTATGGCCAGGGAGCTTTACGACGCGGCCGCCGCGGGGCCGCTGGCGCCGGTTCCCGCCGAACCCTCACGGGTCGGCCTGTCGAGCAAATTATGCCGACAGGCTGATATCGAGTCCGATTGGATGCGATATTGGTGCGGTCAACTCAGGCTGACTCCGATTTACAGCCGGAAGATTTGGGAGCTTTGCTTTGTCCTCCAGGCGCTTTGGGAAGCGGGCCTGCTGGAGAGCGGGCGATCCGGTCTCGGCTTCGCTGTCGGCGCCGAACCAATCCCGGCGTTTCTCGCTGCGCGTGGCGCTCAGATATTGGCCACGGATCTGGCGCCTGACGATGAACGGTCGGTCGCATGGACGCAGACCAACCAGCATGCGGCCAATCTGGCGCAGCTCTACCGCGCGGAATTTCTAGATCAAACGGAGTTCGATCGGCTGTGTCGTTTCCGCTCCGTCGATATGAACCAGATTCCGGCCGACCTCGACGGACAGTTCGATTTTTGCTGGTCGATGTGCTCGTTCGAACATGTGGGATCGATCGAGCTCGGCCTGCAGTTCGTTGCCAATTCCGTGAAATGTCTGAAGCCAGGCGGCCTCGCGGTTCATACAACGGAATATAGCTTCGAGGCGGGCGATGAAACGATCGACAATTGGCCGACCGTCTTGTTTCAAGAGCGTCACATCGCGGAACTCGACAAACGGCTCCGTAAAGACGGTCACGAACTTGTCGCGGTGGATTACAATCCCGGCGACAGAATCCTTGATAGCTTCATCGACGGTCCGCCTTACGCCTTCAATCCCAGACCAACTCTCACCTTTCCCGAAACGCCGCACATCCGGCTTTCCATCGGTGGCTTCGCCTGCACGTCGATCGGGCTGATCATTCGCGCTGCCCGTTGATCGCTCAGGGATCAGCCGCCGAGGGGCTTTCTTTCACTCACTCCCGCCGCGCCAGCCGAATCGCTTCGGCGATCTTCGCCTTGTCGCCGACAAGTTGGGCGAGGATCACCGCGAGCCTGACGAGAAACAGCACTTGCCGCTCCGGCGGCACGGTTTCGATCGCCACGGCGATGGTGGTCGTGAACTCATCTGCTTCTTGTGCCGAAATCACCTTCCTGACCACCGGTTCCTCCTTGATCGCACCCCCGTAGGACGAGGGATGGCGCTGGGCGGCTTCGCTCACTAATTATACGGCAGCTCACTATGCTTCGGCCGCCCGGCCGGCGCAAAGCGCGGACCCAACAACGCGGCACAGGATCAGGACGGAAACATGCTCGAGAAGATCGGGCGATGGATTGCCAGCTATCTCACCCAACCGGCGAAAGGTTTCATGCCGCTGACCACCGGCAATCCCGACGCCTTTGTCCGCACGCTGCGGCCCGGCGACGTGGTGCTGATCGAGGGCAATACGCGCGTCGCCACGGCGATCAAATATCTGACCCAGTCGACCTGGTCGCATGCCTGCCTCTATGTCGGCCCGATCCCGGGCCGCACCGAGGCCGACGGCGAACCCCATGCGATGATCGAAGCCGATATGGACCTGGGCGTCATCTCGATCCCGGTGTCGAAATATGCCGGCGCCCACACCCGGATCTGCCGGCCGGTCGGCGTCAGCATGAGCGATGTGGAGCGCGTCTGCGAATTCGGCCGCTCACGCATCGGTTACGCTTACGATCTCAGCAATTTCATCGATTTGTTTCGATATTTCATGCCCATGCCGCCGGTGCCGACCCGGCTGCGGCGCCGCCTTCTGGCCTTCGGGGCCGGTTCGCCGACCCGGGCCATTTGTTCGACCTTGATCGCCGAGGCCTATTATTCGATCGGTTATCCGATCCTGCCGGCGATCGGGGCGGCCGAGGCGGCGGCTGCCGCCGCTGGCGAGGATTCGCCTAAGGCCGAACGCAATCGTGAAATCCTGCATATCCAGAACCGTTCCCTGTTCACCCCCAGGGATTTCGATATTTCCCCTTATTTCGCAGTGATTAAGCCGACACTCGAGACAGGATTCGATTTTCACCGATTTATTCTGGAGGAAGAAGCGCCGCGCTGGATTTCATCTTGATCGGGGCGAAACCATGCCCATATTGGTCTGGTGATCCCGGTGGGGTCGCAGGCAAGAGTACAGCCAAGAATACAGCTAAGAATACTGGGATGCCGAAAGGGTCCCCGACGAGGCGCCAGCAGGGCTTCAGGAAATTAAGACGATGTCCAGGTTACCCACATTGAATTCCCCCTTCCTGCTCGGCTTCGATGACATCGAGCGGGCGCTCGATCGGGTGTCGAGAACCGCCGCTGACGGTTATCCGCCCTACAATATCGAGCGCCTCGCCAAGAGCGATAATTATCCTGAACGGCTACGGATCACTTTGGCCGTTGCGGGGTTTACCCAAGACCAGCTGGAAGTGACGCTGGAAGAGCAGCAGCTCGTCATTCGCGGCAGGCAGACCGAAGACAAGGAACGGGTCTACCTGCATCGCGGCATCGCCGCCCGCCAGTTCCAACGTGCCTTTCTGCTTGCGGAAGGCATGCAGGTCTTGGGAGCGGATTTGAAGAACGGTCTTTTGTCCGTTGATCTCGCCCGGCCACAACCGGAACGGATCGTGCAGAAGATCAACATTGCGGCGCGGGATTGAATGTCAGCGCCAAAGCGGGGCGGGCCCAAACGGGACGCCAGAGTAAGGAGCGTAAAAATGACCGAACATGACATGAACACCATTGCGAACGTGTCGTTGACGCCGGAACAATTCGCCCATCTCGGCGGCGGCATGATTGCTTATGTGCGCCCGATCAAGTCGGAAGATGCGCAACGTCTATTTCCACAGATCGGCGAGATTCAGCCGGGCCTCAATCTTTTCGCCCTGCTCTCCGCCGATGGCACGCCGATCATCCTGACCGATTCGAAGGATGCGGCGATCGCCAACGCCTGGGAGCATTCGCTGCAGACGGTGAGTCTGCACTAAGCGAACATGCGCTTAGGCTGAACGTTCGGCGGTTACACTCAGCCGCCGAACAATCTTTCCAAAATTCCAGGCTGTCGTTGCGGCTCTATCGAGCCTGTCCGGTCATTGCCGATCGGCGCCGGCGGGATCAACGGATTGCCGTTGTCACGCCGGATCGACGGCGGCCGGCTCACACTGTTGTTACCGTTACGCGCCGAGTTCTGACCGGCCTGGCCAGCTTGATTGATGGTCATCGGCCCGTTGCCGGTGGGGCCGATGGGCGCTGGCGGTATCAAACCGCCGGTTTGCGGCACCGAAGCTGGCGGCAGCGGCGCTTGCGAGGCCATCGGTATGGAACCTTGCGGCATAGGCGCTGACGGAATCATGCCCGGTGGTGCCGAAGGCGGCGGTAGGGAATCGCGCCAAGAAGCCGATGGCAAGGGCTGCGGCACAGTGTCTTTCAGCGCTTCACGCATGAAGCGGCTCCAGATATCGACAGGCAGATTGCCGCCCGAGGTTTTCTTGGTCGGCGAATTGTCGTCGTTGCCGAGCCACACACCAGTGACGAGACTGCTGGTGTAGCCAACGAACCAGGCGTCGCGATAATCCTGGCTCGTGCCGGTCTTGCCGGCGGCCTGCCAGCCTTTCAGCTCCGCCTTGCGCGCCGTGCCGGTGAGCAGCGTTTCCTGCATCATGCCGTTCATCATCGCCACATATCTGGCATCGATGATCCGTCCGAAGCTCGAGCCCTTGCGTTGATAAAGCAGCTTGCCGGTGGCGGTTTTCACGCGCGTGATCACATGCGGCTGAATGCGAATGCCGCCGTTGGCGAATGGCGCATAGGCCGACACCAGTTCAAGCGGCGTCACTTCCGATGTGCCAAGCGCGATCGAGGCATTCGGCTGCAACTCCGAGACGATGCCCAGGCGCTGCGCCGTGGCGACGACAGCCTTCGGCCCGACTTCCTGCGTCAGGCGCACCGCCACCGTGTTCAACGACAATGCCAGCGCCTGCGTCAGCGTCACCGGACCAAAATATTCGCGCGACGAATTCGACGGCCGCCAACCCTTGATGTTGATCGGCGCGTCGTCACGCACGGTGTCGGGCGTAAGGCCCCGTTCCAGAGCCGTGAGATAGACGAAAGGCTTGAACGCCGAGCCCGGCTGCCGTTTCGCCGCGACCGCGCGGTTAAACTGGCTGTCGGCATAATTGCGTCCGCCGACCAAAGCGCGGATCTGTCCGTTCGGATCGATTGAGACGACGGCGCCTTGCGACACGCCGTAACGGCCGCCGAGTTTATTGATCTCTTCGGTCAGCGCCCGCTCGGCCGAGGACTGCAGCACCGAGCTCAATGTGGTGGTGACGACGATGTCCTGGTCGATCGCGCCGACCGTGTCGTCGAGAATATCCATGACGAAGTCGGCGGCGTAATTGATCGAAGCCGCGCCGGCTTCGCGCGTCACCGTGGCCGGCTTGGCCATCGCGATCCTCGCCATCGCGTCGGTGATCAGGTGTTCCTGCGCCATGGCGGTGATCACCTTGGCGGCGCGATCGGCCGCACCGCTGGGATTACGGTTGGGCGCCAGCCGTGTCGGCGCCACCATCAGGCCCGCGAGCATGGCCGATTCGGACAAGGTGAGCTGGCGCGCGCCATGGCCGAAATATTTCTGCGCCGCGGCCTCGATGCCGTAGGCGCCGGAGCCGAAATAGACGCGGTTGAGATAGAGTTCGAGAATCTGGTTCTTCGAATATTTCTGCTCAAGCCAGATCGACAGGATGGCCTCCTGGATCTTGCGCGACATGGTCCGCTCCTGGGTCAGGAACAGATTTTTGGCGAGCTGCTGGGTCAGCGTCGAGCCGCCCTGCATGCTGCTGCTGCCGGTGGCGTTGCGCAACAGAGCGCGGGAAATCCCTAGGACGTCGATGCCCCAATGGCTGTAGAAGCGGCGATCCTCGATGGCGACGAAGGCATTGGGCACATAGGGCGGCAGGTCGCGAAGATGCGCCGCCGGCCCGCCGGTGTCGCCGCGATTGGCCAGCAGCACGCCGTCTTCGCTGAGAATGGCGATATTCGGCGGCCGCTTCGGCACTGCCAGCTGGTCGATCGGCGGCAATTGCGCCGCATGATAGGCGATCAGGCCGGCCAGCCCGACACAGCCCCAGATGCCGGTGATCAACGTCAGATAGATCAACGTACCGAAGGCTGAACGGCGCTTGCGGCGGCCTTTTTTGGGCGCGGCGCGATCGTTCCCACCGCCGCCGCCACCGATCAGGCCGCTGAGAAAGCCCTTTTTACGCTTGGCCTTGCCCCGCTCTGGGGCCGCTTGTTTGCGGCCGGGTCGCGTCGGCCGATCGGCGGGATCAGCGCGCAATTCTTCGGATCGCCGCTTCGGCGAGTCGAAAACGGGCTCTTTCCTGCTGAAAATACCGCGCATTGCACTCCACGCCCGCCCCGCCGGTCGTTTCTCAAGGGGATCGATGGCAGATCGACCGAGGAAAGCGGCGGCAATGAGAAATTACGGCGTCCGGATTAAGCCCCGGTAAAGCATGGGTGTCTTTACCGCAACGCGGTGGAAAGCTGTTGAAAGTCGGGGCCGCTGTCCACACGGGCTCGAGGCGCGCTTGCACAGGGCCTTGCAAACGGCGACAATTTCAGCCCTTTGGGACAAGCTATTGGGCTGAATATCAGGGAATGGGTCCGGCTATGAAGGTCACGCTGGAGCGCGCAGCGCTTCTGAAATCGCTCGGGCATGTACACAGGGTCGTCGAGCGGCGCAATACGATCCCGATTCTGTCCAACGTGTTGCTGCAGGCAGCCGGCCGATCGCTGCTGCTGAAAGCGACCGATCTTGATCTCGAGATCACCGAAACGGTGGCGGCCGATGTCGGCCAGGCGGGCGCCACGACACTGCCCGCCCACACCCTCTATGACATCGTCCGCAAATTGCCGGACGGCGCTCAGGTGTCGCTGGAACAGTCGGGCGAGGGCGGCCAGCTGCTGCTGCGCTCGGGCCGTTCGCGCTTCACCCTGCAATCGCTGCCCGAGACCGATTTCCCCGATCTCAATGCCGGCGATCTCAGCCACAAATTCGTTCTGCCGGCGGGCGATCTGAAGAAACTGATCGAGAAGACGCAGTTCGCCATCTCGACCGAAGAGACGCGCTACTATCTGAACGGCATCTTCATGCACACCACCGATTCCGGTGGCCACACCATGCTGCGCGCCGTCGCCACCGATGGCCATCGTCTGGCGCGTGTCGAAATGCCGGCGCCGCAAGGCTCGCCGGGCATGCCGGGCGTGATCATTCCGCGCAAGGCCGTGACCGAAGTGCAGAAGTTGATCGAGGATGCCGACAGCGAAATCGGCATCGAAATGTCGACCACCAAGGCGCGCTTCACCTTCGGCAATGTGGTGCTGACGTCGAAACTGATCGACGGCACCTTCCCCGATTATACCCGCGTCATTCCCACCAACAACGACAAGCGCCTCACCGTCGAGCGCGGCTCCTTCGCGCAAGCCGTCGATCGCGTCTCGACGATCTCGTCGGAACGCGGCCGCGCCGTGAAGCTCGCCATCGCCGATGGCAAGCTGACGTTGTCGGTGACCAATCCGGATTCCGGTTCGGCGGTCGAGGAACTCGAAGTCGATTATGATTCGACGGCGATCGATATCGGCTTCAACGCCCGCTATCTGCTCGACATCACCTCGCAGCTCGACAGCGACACGGCCCTGTTCAAACTGGCCGATGCCGGTTCGCCGACCGTGATCCAGGATCGCGACGGCGCCGCGGCGCTCTACGTGCTGATGCCGATGCGCGTGTAGTGGCTACGTGCAAGTTCCGATACAGGCTCGGCCGTGGCTGAAAAAGCTTCTTTGGTCGGGCTTGGCGGCCGTCACGCTCATTGTTGTTGTTTGCGTCTGGACATCGTTCCGCGTCGTTCAAAACGTTCGCGAAATCGCTGGCGCCGATCCCTACTGTATTGAGATTGCCGATGGTGCCGGGGATTATCGGCCGGCACGGACGCTGTTCGATCTTTCCATAGTAAGAATGCGGGCAACGGGGGAGGCTGGGGGACAAAACCAGCACCATGCCGTTCTCATCCTAGGCAGCGGTACGATGCCGTATCTGCGTCACTGGTCCTATTATAAGCACAACTTCGTCGATGGCGTGCTCCACGGTCAACGAACATCGATAACCTGCGTACCGCAGCGCGATTTCGCCGATCGTTTGCCGATCTTATGGCCTCAGAGAATCGACAATGATTACTTTCGCATTCCAGCTCGAGGAGAAGCTTATCGCATTCTTCGCAGCTACTATCCCAAATGGAGCGGTGGCGCCTCTCTTCATTTGAGCATCGTGACCTCAGCGCCCGACTTTGCGCCTCTTCCGGCGCCTTGGTTCGGCTGGGGGCCGCGCGAACGTTGGGATAGCAGCGTCTTTGTCGAGTGGGATACAAGGTGGTTTGCTAACCTAATAGAAAAGGAGGCGTCGGGCAGTGGCGCGGATTCCGTCGTTGAATACGGACTCTCGAAAAGCGGAACTTCCTGGTATTTCACCGGCTCGGATGACGTGAATCCAACCACCGTCAATTGCGGTCCTGTTCGGTGCCAGCATCGCTTTCTAAATAAAGGCAGGCATTTTCATTTCTTTCATCATCGTGACGAACTGTCGAATTGGCAGGCGTTGCAGAAACGCCTTCTTGCTTTGTTCGATTCGTTCGCGGCTGCTGCGGCGAATTAGAGTATTCTCAAGCGAAATGGATGTGGCTCGCTGATAGTAATTGCTGGTCACGAGGCGCTACGGCAGTTTCTGCTCCTGTCATTGCGAGGAGCGTAGCGACGAAGCAATCCAGGGGCGCGTGGTACAAGCCTAAGAAATGCCCGTGGTGCAGACCCGTTGACGTCCAGGTCTTTACATCCTGACTCCTGGATTGCTTCGCTGCGCTCGCAATGAGGGTGAAGGCCGAGGTTTCGGCCAGGACCATAATTCCGCCGCCTCTCCTTTGTACTTTCAGTCTGTTGGCGACGGGTACCACCCCGCTATCCTCTCGGCGGAGGAGGGGGGTATTGGCCAATTCTGAGGAACAACCCCATGCAAGGGGCGTTCTCAGTGTCTTTCCCGACACGCCGCAGGTGTGATCGAAAATCCAGAGCGTGTGCCAGAATCAAAAAGCCGCTGCATCGCAGCGGCTTTTGTCCTATGACGCTATGAGCTGTGACGCCTTCAGCTCAGGTTCAATTCCTTGAAGAAGTCATTGCCCTTGTTGTCGACGACGATGAAGGCCGGGAAATCCTCGACTTCGATGCGCCAGATCGCTTCCATGCCGAGTTCCGGATAGGCGACGGTCTCGACCTTCTTGATGCAATCCTGCGCCAGCCGCGCGGCGGGACCACCGATCGAGCCGAGATAGAAGCCGCCGTGCTTCTTGCAGGCGTCGCGCACGGCCGCCGAGCGATTGCCCTTGGCCAGCATCACCAACGAGCCGCCAGCCGCCTGGAACTGCTCGACGAAAGAGTCCATGCGTCCCGCGGTCGTCGGCCCGAACGAGCCAGACGGCATGCCTTCCGGCGTCTTCGCCGGGCCGGCGTAATAGATCGGATGGTTCTTGAAATAATCCGGCAGCGGCTTGCCGGCATCGAGCAGCTCGCGCAGCTTGGCATGCGCCATGTCGCGCGCCACGATCATCGGTCCGCTCAAGGACAGGCGTGTCTTGATCGGATATTTGTTCAATGTCGCCAGAATCTCAGCCATCGGCTGGTTGAGGTCGATCTTCACCACATCGCCGCCGAGCGTCGCTTCATCGACATGCGGCATGAATTTCGCCGGATCGTGTTCGAGCTGTTCGAGGAACACGCCGTCCTTGGTGATCTTGCCCGTCGCCTGGCGATCGGCCGAGCAGGACACGCCCATGCCGATCGGCAGGGATGCGCCGTGGCGCGGCAGGCGGATGACGCGCACGTCATGGCAGAAATATTTGCCGCCGAACTGCGCGCCGACGCCCAGGCTCTGCGTCAGCTTATGGATTTCTTCTTCCATCGCCAGATCGCGGAAGGCATGGCCGTCATCGCCGCCGCTCGTCGGCAGGCCGTCGAGATAGCGGGTCGAGGCGAGCTTGACGGTCTTCAGGTTCAATTCCGCCGACGTGCCGCCGATGACGATGGCCAGATGATAGGGCGGGCAGGCGGAGGTGCCGAGCGTCAGGATTTTTTCCTTCAGGAAGGCCACCAACCGGTCATGGGTGAGCACCGAAGGCGTCTGTTGAAACAGGAAGGTCTTGTTGGCCGAGCCGCCGCCCTTGGCCATGAACAGGAACTTATATTCGCTCTCGCCCTCGGCGTAGATGTCGATCTGCGCCGGCAGATTGGTCTTGGTGTTCTTTTCCTCGAACATCGAGAGCGGCGCCACCTGCGAATAGCGCAGGTTCTTTTTCTCGTAGGCGTCGCGGATACCCTCGGCGAGCGCGCTTTCGTCTTCGCCTTCGGTCCACACCAGGCGGCCCTTTTTGCCCATGACGATGGCGGTGCCGGTGTCCTGGCACATCGGCAAGACACCGCCGGCGGCGATATTGGCGTTCTTCAGCAGGTCATAGGCGACGAAACGGTCGTTCGAGGTCGCTTCCGGATCGTCGAGGATTTTGGCGAGCTGCTGCAGATGGCCGGGACGCAGCAGGTGGTTGATGTCGATCATCGCCTGTTCGGCGAGCAGACGCATCGCTTCGCGGTTGACGGTGAGAATTTCCCGGTCGCCGAGCTTTTCGACCTTTACGCCCTCCGAAGTGATCTTGCGGTAGGGAGTCTTGTCCTTGGCCAGCGGAAACATTGGAGCGTATTGATAGGTCATCGAGCTGAGGCCCAATCCTGTTGATAAACTGGAGCGGTTCTAAGCCGTGCCGCAGCGCTTTCCAAGGGGCGGTAATGTCGCCCTGGATCACAAGGAATCGGGCTCTGCCGGCCTGAAAATCATGGAAATTGAGATATTTGCCCCACTAAAGGCGGGATGGGTGCGAAACCGCTCCGGCGTCGCACCCATTTAAGATCACAGATCGAGAACCAGCAGGTCGCTCTTCGAGCCGGAGCAGCAGATCATCATGGTCTTGCTGGCCTTGCGCTCGGACTCGGTCAGGATGTTGTCGCGATGGTCCGGCGTGCCGGAAATGACCACAGTCTCGCAGGAGCCGCAGACGCCTTCCTCGCAGGAATAGCTGACGTCGATGCCCGCATCGCGCAGCACGTGCAGTAGGGTCTTGCCCGGCGGCACGGTGAATTCCTGCCCGGAACGCTCCAGGCGCACCTTATAGCCACCGTCGAGGGCCGCGGCCTCCTTGGCGGTGAAATATTCGATGTGCATCTGCCCTTCGGGCAGATCCTTGGTCGCTGCTTCATAGGCGTTGAGCATCGGCACCGGGCCGCAGCAGTAGAAATGCGAGCCCGCCGGCGCGGCCGCGACAATGCCAGGAATGTCGAGGAATTTGCCGTTCGATTCCGCGTCGATGTGCAGCTTGACGTTCGGCAGCTTGGTCAATTCGTCGATGAAAGCCACTTCCGGCCGCTCGCGGCAGGAATAGTGCATTTCCCACGAGGCGCCGAGCTTCTGCAGGCGTTGCGCCATGCACCAGATCGGCGTGATGCCGATGCCGCCGGCGACCAGCACCGTATGGGGCGCCGTCTCGTTGAGCGGGAAATTGTTGCGCGGGCCGCCCAGTTGCAGAACCGTGCCGACCTTCAGCTGGTCGTGGATGAACTTCGAGCCGCCGCGGCTGGCGCGGTCTTTCTTGATGCCGACCACATAGGCGTTCGGGTCGCCTTCGGCGGTCGTCAGCGAATATTGCCGCATCATGCCGTTGGGCAGATGGATGTCGATATGGGCGCCCGGCGCGATCGGCGGCATCGGCGCGCCATCGAGACGACGGAACTCATAGAGGTTGGTATCCAGCGCCGCAAAACGGATGGCGGTCAGGCGGACGTCAAAAGGAGCAGACTGTTCGGTCACCGGTCACAATTCCGTAGTTTTTGTTCCCGGCGGCCTTAGCACGCTCCATCCACTTGAGCGAGAAATTTCAACGTCCGGGCGTTGAACGCATGCGAATATTCAATATTACCCATATGACCGGCGTTTTCAAAGAAATGCAGCTCGGCGCGCGGGATTTTCGGCACGAAATCATCGGTATAGCCAGGATTGCGCAGTGGATCCTGGCGTCCGGCGAAGACCAAGACAGGGACTCTGATACCTGCATAGTCGAGCGCCTCGCGTTCTGCCGGATTGTCTGTTCGTTGGTGAAACGGCGCTTTGAAGCGCGCCGCCGCGATCGCCTCCCAGGCGCCGGTTGCATTCGCCATGGCGACGCGCCGAGCGATATAGGCATCATCCGCAGCCCATTTCGGATCGACGAACATCACCTCGATGATGCGGCGCATATGCTCTTTCGTGCCGTCGTAGGAATTCAGCACCCGCCGCGCCGCGTTATCGGGCGCCACGCCGCCGCCCGAACAGCAGGTCACCGAGCGCAGCGGCCAGTCGGGATTGGTGCGCGCGGCGACCATCAGGCACAGGCCGCCCGACATCGAACTGCCCATCACATGCACCGGTCCTGTCGCCATCGCCTCGATGAAACGTTGAATATGGCGGATGCGGCGGGCGACCATGTTCTCGAAATCGAAAATCTTGTCGGTACGCCCAAAGCCCAGATGATCCGGCGCCAACACGTGATAGCGCGCCGCCAGCGCCTCGATATTGTGCTCCCAGGAAAACTCGGCGCAGCCGCCGAACTCGCCCGAATGCAACAGCACAATGGTCGGCCTCACGCCGCGATGTTGCGTGCCCGCCTCGTAGTAATGGGTGCGCGCGCCATCGACATTCACATATTGGCCTGTTGTCATTCGGCCGCCGCGACGCTGAGCGGCTTGGTGCGCGGCAGGTCGAGGATCTGCGGATAGACCTCCTTAGCGAACAGCGTCATGCTCTTCACCGTCCGCTCATGGCTCATGTAGCCGGCCTGTTGCATCATCAACAGATGATCGAAGCCGCCGACGAGATTGTAGAGGCGTTTGATCTGTTGGGCCACGTCGTCGGGTTTGCCGTAGATCAGCACGCCCTGATCCTTGAGAAATTCGATCGACTGTTTGCGCATCGCCTCGGAGCGTCCCGAGAAAGCGCCCTTCAACGCTTGCACGTTGAAATCCACCGTCACATAGCCCGGCGGGTTGCGGTATTGCGGCTCCGACTTGGCGTCGAGATACCAGGTCAGCTCGCGGGCGCCGGCCTCGGCTTCCGCGTCGCTGTCGGCGGTGAAGACCAAAGGCATATAGGCGGTGCCGCCGCCACCCGGCAGGCCAGTATCGCGGAAAGCGCTGCGATAGCCATCGAACATCCACTTCACCTTTGCATGCGGTTGCAGGAAGGTGGCGAAGACGAAGCCGCGCGCGGCGGCGCGTTTGATATTGTCGAGATCGCTTGATCCGGTCAGCCAGATCGCTGGATGCGGTGTCTGATAGGGACGCGGCCACAGATTGATGGCGCGGCGATGGGTGAAGCGGCCTTCGAAATTGAAGGGACCATCGGTCGTGGTCCAGGCCTTGGTGACGAGGTCGATGCCTTCCCACAGGCGCTCGACCGTTTGCGTCGGATTGGTGTTGGCGGCGAAGATTTCATAGGGCACGCCGCGCACGAAACCGACATCGAGCCGGCCACGCGAAATGCAGTCGATCATCGCCATTTCCTCGGCGATGCGCAGCGGATCGCCGCGATTGGCGATCGGATTGCCGAGAATACAGATGCGCCCCTTGCGCGTCTGCCGCGCCAGGATCGCCGCCGACAAGGGCGCCGCCACATCGATACAGGTCGCGGTCTGATGATGCTCATTGAGCAATAGATTGAGGCCAAGATCGTCGGCGATCAGATATTCGTCGAAATAGCGGTTGTAGAGATCGGCGCCGAGACGCGGATCGAAATGCTGGCTCGCCAGCGAAACGCGCATCGTGCTCAGCGTCTCGATCGGCGGCAGATGCGGATAGGGCATTTCCGTGAAGTGCCAGGCGTACATAGGGCGTGCCTTTCTCGCTGCTGATGTCAGTCGAGGAAATCGTTCAGGATTTTGCCGAAGGCTTCCGGCTGTTCGATGTGCGGATAGTGGCCGGCGGCGGCGATGGTCTTGAAGGCGGCGCCGGGAATGAGCTCCGCATAGGCCTTGCCATAGGCGGCATCGGCGATGCCGTCGTTTTCGCCCCAGACCACCAGGGTCGGCGCTTGGATGCGATGCAGGCGCCGTTTCAGCTTGGGATTGTGCATATAGGGGTCCCAGCAGAAACGCGCGAAACTCTCGATATTGCGCGCCACCACGGTGAGCGCATCGTCATCCATGCTCAGAAAATCGCGTTTGCCTTTGGCGGCATCGTGCCAGCGCCAGGCCGCCACCTTGTCGGGATGCGACGTCCAGATGTCCTGAATGTCGACATCGTAAGGGCCGCCGATCTTCACGCCATAGGGGCTGACCAGAACGAGCTTGGAAAACGCCGCGCTGTTCTTCGTCGCCATTTCAGCGGCGATCCAGCCGCCGAGCGAGAAGCCGATGGCGGTGACATCGCGCAAGCCCAGCCTGTCGAGAAGATCGAGATAGATATAGGCGATGTCGTCGGGCGAGCCGATCCAGTCTGGACGTTCCGAGCGCCCGAACCCGGGCGCCGATGGCACGATCACCTGATGGTGCCTGGCCAGATCGGCGATCAGCGGCAGATTGTCCTCCAACTGCTCTTCGCCAGAGAGCAGAAGCAGCGGCTTGCCTTCGCCATGAAGCGCCAGTTCGATATCGATACCGGCGAGCTCAATCCTACGACGATCCGTCGTGATGACTGTCATCCCGTGCGTCCTCTTCGCATTTCCGCGCCGGTTATGTGCCGGCTTCCCTAAATTTTATCGGCCGGCTGTTTTCGCCGGCTCGCTTATTCGCAGTGGATCAGCCTTTGCGGCTCATCCCTTATTGGTGCTTTCCTTGATCGGCAGCTGGCCGACCACTGTCAACCCATAGCCGTCGAGACCGACGATATTGTGTTGGGTGTTGGAGAGCAGAATGATGTTCTTCAGCCCGAGGTCGAGCAGGATCTGCGCGCCCAGACCATATTGGCGCAGTTCCGACACGGGACCGCGTGCCTGCCCTTCGCGTTCTTTCAGGGCGCGGCTGATGAAGGTCGGCGCCGTCTCGCGGATGAAGATGACGACGCCGCGATCGGCTTCGGCGATCATGCGCATGGAACCGGCGAGTTCGCCGCTGCGCGCGCGCAAGGTGCCGCCGACCATTTCCGGCGGCCCAATGTCGCCGAGGCTGTCGGACAGAATGCTCGCCTGATGCATGCGCACCAGCACCGGCTCGTCGCCGGAGATGTCGCCACGGATGAGAGCGATGTGCTCGGCATATTCGACGGAGTTGGAATAGACGCGGATCTTGAACTCGCCGCCATAGCGGCTGTTGATCTTCGATTCCGAGATCATGTTGATCAGGCGTTCGTTGCGCCGGCGATAAGCGATGAGATCGGCAATAGTGGCGATCTTCAGCCCATGTAATTGCGCGAACTGCACGAGGTCTGGCATGCGCGCCATCGTACCGTCGTCGTTCATGATCTCGCAGATGACGCCAGCCGGGTTCAGGCCGGCGAGACGCGAAATGTCGACGGCGGCTTCCGTATGGCCGGCGCGCACCAGCACGCCGCCTTCCTTGGCGACGAGCGGGAAGACATGGCCCGGGGTGACGATGTCACGGCGACCCTTTTTCGGGTCGATGGCAACCGCGATGGTCTGGGCGCGGTCGGCCGCCGAGATGCCGGTGGTGACGCCTTCGCGCGCCTCGATCGACACGGTGAAGGCGGTGTGGTGCAGCGTCTGGTTTTTCTGCGACATCAGATGCAGGCCGAGTTCTTCCACTCGGTCTTGGGTCATCGACAGGCAGATCAGTCCACGACCGTGCTTGGCCATGAAATTGACCGCCTCGGCGTTGGCCATTTCGGCCGGAATGACAAGATCGCCTTCGTTCTCACGACCCTCGTCGTCGACCAGGATGAACATCTTCCCGGCCTTGGCGTCCTCGATCACTTCTTCGATCGTAGACAGCCACGCCATCGTCTCGCTCATTCTATGACCCCTGCGCAGTCCCAAGGCTCTCAGTCGAGACGCGGACTTGGCTATGAAAATAGTTCCTAGAGCTATCAGACATAAGGTAGGGGCGGTCAAGGGCGCGGAAAAGATCGCCAACCGCTGTTCTTAACCCGTTACTGGCTTTCAACGGGCGTTCCGGGACGCTATGTCTGGTCTGGAAACAGGCCGAGATAAGGCCGTCAGGGAAAGGGAACGTCCGGTGAATCGCAAGAAATTGCCCCTATTTTCGTTTGGTAAACGGCTCGGACTGGCTCCGGCCGCCGTTTTGGCCGCCTTCGCCGCTGTCTCAAGCCCGGCACAGGCCCAAGATCGCGCTCAGGACGCCGTCGAACAGTTCTACCGCTCCAAGAACAATATCGATCTCATCATCGGCTTCACGGTCGGCGGCGGCTATGATGCTTACGCAAGGCTGCTCGCCCGCTATCTCGGCGATCAGATCCCCGGCAAGCCCAAGCTGGTGCCTAAGAACATGACCGGTGCCGGCAGCCGGATCGCCGCCGCCTATGTCCATAGTGTTGCCCCCAAGGATGGGACGGTGCTGGGGATCGCCGATCAATCGATCGCCTTGGAACAGGCGCTCGGCGACAGCGGCGTCAAGTTCGACAGCCGCGAGCTGATCTATATCGGCAATCCGATCGTCGAGAATAATGTGGTCTCCACCTGGTACACCTCGCCGGTGAAGACCATTGAGGACGCGCGCAAGGTCGAATCGACCATGGGCGCCACCGGCTACAACACTTCGGCGCAATATCCGCAGGTGCTCAACAGCATGGTCGGCACCAAGTTCAAGATCATCCTCGGCTATCCCGGTGGCAATGAGGTCAATCTCGCCATGGAGAAAGGCGAGGTCGCCGGCCGCGGCTCCAATTCTTGGGCCTCCTGGAAGGCGACCCGGCCTGACTGGATTCGCGACAAGAAGGTCTATCTGCTGGTGCAGGTTGGCCTGAAACGCGCATCTGATCTGCCGGATGTGCCGTTGATGATGGATCTTGCCGCCAACGATCTGGATCGGCAGGCCATGCGTCTGCTCTCGGCTCCCACCGTCATCGGCCGGCCGTTCTTCACGTCACCGCAGGTGCCGGCGGAACGGGTCAAGGCGCTCCGCGCCGCCTTTGAAGCGACGATGAAACTGCCGGCCTTCCTTGAAGACGCACGGAAGATGAATCTCGACATCAATCCGGTGTCCGGCGAGGAAGTGCAGAAGGTTGTCGCTGATATCATCGATGCGCCCAAGCCCGTGAAAGACCGGCTCGCCTCGGTGCTGGCGCTGATCGAGCGGGAACGATCGAAGTAGAGCTGTTTCTCGTCAGCGCACGAAAACGAGACCGTCATTGCGAGCGCAGCGACGCAATCCAGGGGTTAAGGTGTAAAGTCATAGACGTGGAAAAGCCTGCACCGCAGGCCTTTCTTGGCACCACACGCTCCTGGATTGCCGCGTCGCTGCGCTCCTCGCAATGACGGAGTTAGCCGCTGAACTTCGCGCCGAGCCGCTGCATCTCCGGCTGAAAGGTCGGGAAGCTGGTGGCGATCATCGCCGCGTCGTCGATGGTCATCGGCTGCTGCGAGGCGAGGCCCATCACCAGGAAGCTCATGGCGATGCGGTGATCGAGATGAGTTTTCACCGTGCCGCCGCCACGCACGATGCCGGGACCGTCTTGTCCGCCAGTGACGATCAGATCGTCACCTTCGATTCGGCAGGTCACGCCAGCAGCGATCAGGCCGTCGGCCACCGCCGCCAGGCGATCTGATTCCTTCACCCGCAATTCGGCCAGTCCGCGCATGCGTGTTTCGCCTTGTGCGAAAGCCGCCACCACCGCCAGGATCGGATATTCATCGATCATCGCCGGCGCCCGAGCCGCGGGCACGTCAACGCCCTTGAGCTGCGACGTCCGCACCCTGAGATCAGCCACGTCCTCACCGCCCTCGATGCGGGCGTTGAGGACGTCGATTCGTGCGTCCATCTCCTGCAGGGTGGTCAACAGGCCGATGCGCAGCGGATTCATCATCATGCCTTCGATGATGACGTCCGAATCAGGCACCAGCAGCGCCGCCGTTAGGGCGAAAGCGGCTGACGAGGGGTCGGCCGGGACGATGACGTCGCGCGCCTTCAGCTCCGGCCGGCCGGCCAGCACAATCTTGCGCCCGTGCGGCCCGTCCGGGGTGGAGACGATATTGGCGCCGAAATAGGCCAGCATTTTTTCCGTATGGTCGCGCGACGCCTCGGTTTCGATAACCGTCGTCTGGCCGGGCGAATTAAGGCCGGCGAGCAGGATAGCTGACTTAAGCTGAGCTGATGGAACCGGGGTGCGATATTCGATCGGGGCCGGGTCGCCGGTGCCACGCAGGACGATCGGGCAGCGCCCGCCTTCGCTCTCGGCGACGACCTGGACGCCCATCAGCGCCAGCGGATCGAGAATACGGCGCATCGGGCGTTTGCGCAGGGAGGCGTCGCCGTCGAAAGTTGCTTCGATCGGGTGGCCGGCCACCACACCCATCATCAGTCGGGTCCCGGTGCCGGCATTGCCGAAATCAAGGACATCGCGAGGCGTTTGCAGGGTGCCGAGGCCAGCCCCATCAACCGTCCACTGGCCGGGGCCGGTGCGCTCGACCTTAGCGCCCAGCGCGCGGCAGGCGTCGGCCGTGCGCAGGACATCGTCGCCTTCCAGCAGGCCTTCAATCGTGGTGCGGCCGACCGCCAGCAGGCCCAGAATAAGGGCGCGATGGGAAATCGACTTGTCGCCGGGCGCCCGCAGACGCCCGGTCAGGGGGCCTGAGGCGGCCGCCGTCAAGGGAATCGGGGCGGAATGGGCGTGGGAGGCGGCGGCCATTTTATCCTCAAAAATGCGGGCGAACTCAGAGGTCTCGCGCGGCGCTCCTACCATGCGCAAACTGCTCCTGTCATTATTGCAACGGGCGACTAACTTCCCATTTGACAGGCGCGCGACAGCCCACTAACGGGAGCGTCCGGAATTGGTTTCCATGTTCCGCCCGGCGGCGCGGCGGTTCTTCCAGAATTGCATGAGGTTTTGACAAGTGGCGAAACCGGACCTAGGTGGCAAACGCCAGTGCCAGAGCTGCGGCACTAAGTTTTTCGACCTTAACCACGATCCGATCATCTGCCCGAAGTGCGGCACTGTGTTCCAGGCTGTGGCCGCGCGCGCCGCGCCGGCGCGCCGGGCCGAGGCCGACGACGAGGCCGAGCCAGATACGGCGAATGTGGAATTGGTGTCCCTTGAGGATGCCGATGCTGCCGAGGCCAAGGCTGTTGGCGCGTCAGATGACGATATTGAGATCGAAGACGACGATAACGCTGGCGACGACGAGACCTTCCTTGAAGAAGAAGAGGAAGATAACGACGACGTGTCCGGCCTGATCGACGGCGATATCGAGACCGACGAAGAAAGCTGAGAATTTTCCCTCCCGACAGCTTGCACAACGCTTGTGAAGCTGTCGATGAGGCGCTATACACGCGCCGCGCCGCCCGAAAGGGCGACGCAAGCGCCCGGTCCGTCCCAACGGATCGTGTATTTCGCAACCGCCGAAAGGCCGGTTTGCGGCGTGGGGCCATAGCTCAGTTGGGAGAGCGCTTCAATGGCATTGAAGAGGTCGTCGGTTCGATTCCGTCTGGCTCCACCAAACTAAACCAATGAACTTTCCGTTTCGTGATCGATTTGAGCCTACCGGTGTGACAAGCCGGTGAAGATCGCTCGCTTCAGTTGCCAGGCGCGAATTTGATTGTGTCTGTTCTTCTGTCCGGTCCGCAACTGCCAACGCGTGAACTGCTCCGTGTCGAGAGCGGCAGCCGAAATGCCATCGACCGGAATGACGACCTAGTGATCGCGAAATGCGGCTTCAGTGGACGCATAGAGAATCGATTCGTTTGAAGCGGCGTCCGGAAAGCCAGCAACATCGAGATCGAAGACATCGACAATAGGTCCGACGCGATGATCGATGATGTTCTCGACCGACTGCGGTTTGTTGTAGAAAGCTGGCGTCCGCGCCGAGATGATCATGCCATCTTGGGCAATTACAGCGCGAGTCCCCAATTCGCAGCGCTGCTAGGCAGCACGCTGGGCATACACATTATTTAATAAATGCACAAAAGCTTTTTTGTGCACAAACATGGTAGTTCTACGGAATGGCTGACTCGGCACCCGCCGAGAGCTCTGACGGAGGAATCAATCCATGATGTTGACGCGAAGTGCTGTGCTCGGTTCAGCAGCACTCCTTACAATGGCGGGCTCGGGCCAGGCCGCTGATTTGCCCTCAATTAAGTCCACGCCTGTCGAATTCGTGCGGGTTTGTGACGCTTATGGTGCAGGCTTCTACTTCATTCCCGGCACCGACACCTGCTTGAAGGTCGGCGGCCGTGTTCGTGTCGACACCTGGTACACCCCGGCTAAGAACGCGGTGTCAGGGCGTTCGACCGGCGGCGGGACGGGCACGTTCATCAGCTCGAATGCGGTTGACCAGAACGGTTGGTACGCACGCGGCATCATCAACATGGATGCGCGCACGCAATCCGCCTGGGGGACGGTACAGACTGTCTTCTCGCTCCGTCTGCAGGCAGCGTCCGGTCTCGCCAATACCCCGCCAGGCTACAGCGGCAGCGTGTTCGCGGCGGGCAACGCGAACACCACGACGATCGAAGCCGCTTACATTCGTTTTGCCGGTTTCACCGCCGGTCAGGCCGCTTCAAACTTCACATTCCTGCCAGCCTACCAGTATCATTCGATGTTCACCGCGTCGTTCCCGAACGGCATCCGCCAGCTCGCCTACACAGCGACCTTCGGTGGCGGCATCTCGGCATCGATCGCAGTGGAGAATCGCGGCGAACTGACGTTGTCAAACTCGGTCAACACGCTCGGCGCCAACCCGTTCACCGGCACGGCGGCGACCGCGGGCCCCAACCCTCAGGGTCTGCCGGCTCTCGTCGGTAACGTCCGCATCGATCAGCCGTGGGGTTCCGCGATGCTGTCGGCCGCGGTGCTGCAGAACATCGCCACCTTCGGCAACGCCAATCTCGCGGTTGTCGGCAACGCCGGTCCGCAGGTCAAACAGACGGGCTGGGCGGTCAGCGGTGGCGTTCGCATCAACCTGCCGATGATCGCTCAAGGCGATCATATCCAGGCATGGGCGGCTTACGGCGTCGGCGCGCTCGACTACGTGACGAACTCCGGCATCAATTCCAACCCTGCGGTCTCCGGCAGCTGGCTTGGCGGCTTTCTGCGCGTAGACCGGAACGTCACGCTGTTCTGTGTGAACGCGGCCTGTACGGTTGGTGGCTCGGAGCAGACCAAGGCTTGGTCGGCTGCGGCGATCTTCACCCACTACTGGACCCCATCGCTGCGTTCGAACTTGATCGGTTCATATGCACGTATCACCCCAGGCTCGGTGACCCGCAATACCAGCTGGGCCAATGGTGGTCTGTCTGATGCCAACGTGTGGGGCGTCATGGGCAGTCTGATCTGGTCGCCGGTGCGCAACTTCGACATTGGTGTCGAGCTGTCCTACGCCCGCCTGAATCAGACCTTGCCGCTCACGGTTCCGGTCGGTCTTGGCACGTTGGCTGACGTCAGCCCGAGTAATTGGACGGGTCGTGTCCGCGTCGAGCGCACGTTCTAAAGCGAAGAATTTCGCTGATCGCATGAGGCTTGGCTCATCGCATTAGGTTTCGGTCGGGGGGCGCAATACCCCGGCCGGAAAACCCGCATCCCGCAGAACCCGGATCACCGGTAAGATTGAAATTACCTCCGTTTCAATCCGCTCCCTCTGAACAACAGATTCGGAACTGCGGGGTGCGGGACGTACAATAATGGCTCGACACGAAGCAGATAGAGCAAGAAGCACGGACGATCGTGTCGAGGCTTTCGGCGGTCACTCTCGCTGCCCAGTTGCAAGCAGCTCCGGACAAACGCGAAGCCTGCTATCAAGCCGCCGCTAGCTGCGATCATTTCATCGCGCGAGAATGTCGCGCCATTCGACCTAACTTCTGACTCGTCTTTTCTCGCGGAGAAAAGTGACTCCGCCGTTGAATGAATCAACAAGCGGAGCCAAGTCAGGGAGGAAACGACCTGATGGTCGTAGGCTCCGATAGCGAATATCGGAACTTGCGATCAGGCTACAATATGGATCGCGCGCGGCAAGGTTTGTTTCGTCTTGAATGTTGCTATCTAGGCAAGACTGTCAGCGTGACTTCGGCTGTCACCTGTTTCAAGAAATACCTGCGCTACAATCATTATTTAAATGTCGTATCGACCGACGCGAACGATACCGTCGCGGTGCTCGACGCACCGCGCTGAGAGTTCGATCTCTACTAAGCAACCCATTTCTCGTGACATAGATCACGTTATCGTCAGGCTGGGTCCTTAGTTGTATTCATTCCAGCAATTCACCCCGACGCCGCGCAGAGCGCCTAACTGTCGAGAAGCGCCGACCCGCGATCAGCCGGCGAATATCGTCCGCTTCAGTTTCCGGGCGCGAATTTGATGGTGTCTGTTCTTGTCAGTTTAACGCGATTGTTCACGGCTGGTCCGTTCAACAACTGCCAAATCGTGAACTGCTCCGCGTAAACCGTGGCCGCCGAAATGCCATCGACGGGCACGACGACTTTGTAACCGCGAAATGCGGCCTCACTGGACGTGTAGAGAATCGATCCGTTTGAAGCGGCGCCCATGGGAATGATTGTTTCAATGCCGCGGCTCTTCAAAAGCGTTTCCAGGTCAGATCCCAGAAACTTGTTGGGCGGTGCGGTGAACGTGGGCTCCGCGCCAGAGGGCTGAATGCGGCTGTCCATGTCGGCAGCGGTTCCGCCGCCGCCCAAGGTATAGATGACGTAGACGCCGGCGGCTTTGGCTTTCTCCAACAGAGCCTGGGCCGCTGGAATTGTCGCGGCGCATCTTGGGCGTGTCGCCGGGTCGCAAGGCGGACGATTGAAGTCCAGCATCAGGAGAGCGGTTTTAGTCGGATCGACACTGACGGCTTCCGGTTCGGGACGTTGTGGAAGCTGAACCTTTTCCCATTCATCCAGGGTGCCGGCGGTCACCGATTGCGTGACGAAGCCGATCGCGAACATCGCGCATATGGCTTTCTTCGATATGAAACCCACGTGTCTCTCCTGCTGATGTTGAATGTTCAGAGTAGGAAATCTGCCGACTGTCGTTGCGCTCTGGCCAGGGTCTCTCACACTTCAGGGGGTGAGGAGGCCGTTCGCGCTGTGTATTCATCGCTGAACTCGCGTTGAGCGAACGAAGGGCCGCGCGGAGCTATTGTGCTTTGCCGTCGGCCGCGAAGGTCTTGAGATAGGCAATCAGATTCTGGATCTGCGTTTCGTTCTTGATGCCGGCGAACGCCATTTTGGTCCCAGGCACTTTCTGGCGTGGGTTGCTGATGTACTCTTTGAACGTCGCTTCATCCCAGGTGATGCCGGAGTTCTTGTTGGCTTCTGAATAACTGTAGCCTTCCACCGAGCCAGCCTTGCGACCGAGCAAGCCGTTGAGTTCAGGGCCGATGAGATTGCGCGCGTTCTCGCCGACCTGATGGCAGGGACGACACTGGTTATAAACGGCCTGACCAGCGGCTGCGTCCTGAGCCTGGCCGGCGATGGGCGAAAGCGCCAGTAATATCGATGTCGCGGCAAACAACGGTTTCAATTTCATATTCTGATTTTTCCTGCACGAGAGCGTGGCGCACTGGTCTTTGGGTTGGGGTCTCTTGCTGTGGCGCGGCGGGCCCAAACAGGCATGAGCCCCTATTCATGGTGTGAAAGGCAGCTTTCGAAATCGAAGCGCCGCTGGTGAGAATGCCAATGTCGTCTCCCTAGCCGAGGAGCTTTCGGAAGGTCTTTACCCTCCGCCAACCTCAGATTTTTATGCAGGAAATATTTATTGTGCAAGTTTTTCATTTTATGCATAATATGAAAGGGTGGCATCAGGATGCCGGCCTATTCCGGCCGTCCGCCAACAGGCGACGTCTTGTCGAGCCGTACGCGGCTGCGCGCCTAGGTTTTGATCCGGGGCGAAACAGCCCGTCGGTCCAACTGAGCGTTTACGCCAGTTTGCGTCCGTAAAATGGGGGGAGGACGTGCATGATCCAGGATGAAAACAACCTATCTCGCCGCCGGTTTAACTCAGGCATGATCGCCGCCTGCGCTACCGTCATGTCCCCATCGATCGTCCGGGCGCAATCATACCCTTCGCAGGATGTGCGTTTCGTCTGCGCTTTTCCCGCTGGCTCTGGTGCGGATCTCATTGTGCGATGGTACGCGGAGAAATTGCGGCCTCTTTTCGGTCGAACGATCATCGTCGAAAATCGCATCGGCGCGCTTGGCAATGTCGCCACCCAATACACAGCGCTCTCGAAGCCCGATGGACACACGATCTACGTGCACAGTGCCGGGGCCTTGGCGGCCAACATGCAGTTGTTCAAAAACCCTCCCGTCGATGTCGCCAAGGAGATTACGGTTTGCGCTGCCATTAGCCGTCAACCGACGTTTTTCTGTGTCGATCAAAGCAAGCCTTGGAAAAGCGTGGCTGAGGTCACGGCCTTCGCCAAGGCACGTGGTGACAAAGTCACATATGGCACCTCCAATCCCATGGCGAAGGTGATGGGCGCGATCTACAAGGAATTGAACAAGCTCGAAGCTGTCGAGGTTGTTTATCGCGCGTCAGCCGATTCCATGAACGATCTTAAAAGTGGCGCTATCGACTACGCCCTGTACGACAATATCTTCGGAGCATCGCAAGCGCGGGAAGGCCGTGTGCGCATTTTGGCCGTCAGCAGCGACGTACGTCTGGACGCAAATCCCGACATTGCGACCATGACCGAACTTGGAACGCCGATGAATGTCACCGGCTGGTTTTCCGCCATGGTGCCGTCAGCAACGCCAAGGCCGATCGTCGAGCAGATTAACAAGCACTTCAATCAGGTGACGGCCACGCCAGAAGCCAAGCAGTTTCTCAACAGCGTCGCCAGCGACCCATGGATCATCACCCCGGATCAGGCGCGAGACTTCTTCCTTCGCGATATCCGCGATTGGGTGGATTACGTGCGTATCGCTAAAATCGAACCACAGGGCTGAGCCTGGGGGCGCCTCGGCACCCAGGGTCGGGGCAATCGCGGTTCGCTAGAAACACGATTTCTTACGGTCCAGGCTGCCGTTAGTCGCGGAAAGAACGGTCGGCGCTCCTGCGGGAACCGGCACCAAAATTCACGCCGCCGATTTGATCTATCCGAAATCTGAATTTGCCTGTCGGGTCTGACACCGGCACCAATCTGTCACCGGCTGTAGCGTTTCACAGCTCGGCGGAATCGCCGAGCGAGATGAAGACGCGTCAAAACGGAGGTTCTAGGCAAAATCGCGCTATCGAAACGCGATTTGCCATAGGGCGCCGGCTCGAAGACGTGACAACAGCCGTCACGCGAGGAAGACAGAGGGGGAACGCCGGTGAGCGCTCAAGATCAAGTCACGGCCATCTATGAGTCGACGTCCGCGCCATCGAAGGCGCGGCGCTCGGTGGCCATCGCCAGTCTTGGCAATATTCTCGAATGGTACGACTTCACGGTCTATGGCTTTGTCGTCGTCTATATCGCCCGGAACTTCTTTCCCTCCACACACGAAACTGCGGCCCTGCTCGCCACCTTCGCGGCCTTTGGCGCCGGTTTCGTCGCCCGGCCACTGGGCGCCATCATCTTCGGTCGTATCGCCGATACCAAGGGGCGTAGGTTCGTTCTGCTGTTTGCGATGTTCTTGATGGCAGGCGCGTCCGTTCTGATCGGCATATCGCCCACCTATGCAACGATCGGGCTTGCCGCACCCGCCCTCATTTTGTTGGCGCGTCTGGCCCAGGGTCTGTCGGCTGGCGCCGAATTTGGCGGCGCCGCAGCCTATCTCATCGAATGGGCGCCCGAATCCAAGCGTGGTTTCTTCGCTAGCTTTCATCAGGTTGGCACCTATGGCGGGTTGCTGCTCGGCGTGGGGACGGTCGCGATCATCTCGTCCTTTCTGACGCCGGCGGAGATGGAAGCCTGGGGCTGGCGCATTCCGTTTCTGCTTGGTGGCCTGCTGGCGGTGGTCGCGCTCTACATGCGTCGCAACGTCGAGGAAACGCCGAGGTTCAAGGCCCCAAGTCAGGCTGTGGCGCAGCGACAGGCGCCGAACCAGGGCTCCTCCTTCTTCGCCGCGCTACAATCCGTCGGCGTCGTCGCCTTGTGGTCGGTCACCAGTTTCGCAGTGATGGTTTATATGACCACCTATACGCAGCGTTACGGCGGCCTCTCGGCGCAACAGGCCCTGTGGTCGACATCGATCAGCACTTTGATTGGCGTGTTTCTCATCCCAGTCTTCGGTGCCGTCTCCGATCGGCTGGGCCGCCGTCCTGTGTTCGGCGCGGGCGCTGCGGCCTTCATCCTGCTGCCCATTCCCTTCTATGGCATCATCGCCAGCGCACCGGGCTTTCAGGTGATCGTTCTGCTGCAGATCGTCATGTCGGTCTTTACGGCGATGATCGCTGGCGTCGGCCCGGCGATCATCTCGGAACTGTTCCCAACCGAACGGCGCGCGACCATGGTTGGCATTTCTTCGGCTATTGCCGTGACTGTGTTTGGCGGCTTTGCCCCGTTCATCTCGACGATCCTGATCGACAAAACCGGCTCGGCGACGGCACCAGCCTATTATGTGGCGGTGATCGCGCTGTTTACGACAGCGACGGTGTTCTCTTTGCGCGAGACCTCACGCGGCCGGCTGCAATAGCGCCCGCTATTCGTTCACTTGTATGGCTCGCAGTTTCTCGCGGATCCAGACGTGGCCTTTGTCGCTATCCTGGCGCTTGTGCCAGCCCATGAACAGCTGCGTAATCTCGGTTTCAAAGGAGAGGTAAGCCCAGGTCAGCGCGCCGCTGCGACACAGGCTCGACACCGCCGGCTGCGGCACCGTGGCCACCAGTTCAGTATCTGGAAGCAGCCCTGAGAGAACCGACGTGTGCGGGATCGTCAGCGCGATCCGCCGCCGCGCTGCATCGCGGCCCAGCGCTGGGGCAATCGGATTGGCCGTCGCGCCGCGCGGCATGACATCGACATGGGCCAGGCCGAGGAATGTGTCATAAGGAATGACACTGCCCTTTTTTATGCCGAGCTTGCGCGCATATGTGCTGCACATCACCGCGACATAGATGCAGGAGCCGATCAACTCGCAGCGAAATGAATCGCTGATCTTGAAACGGCCGAGCGCGAAATCGGCTTTGCCGCTATCGAGCAGTTTCTCATACTCCTCTCGCGAAGCCTCCATGACTTCCAGATCAATATGCGGCGCCTCGCGCGACAGCATCCGCAGCAGCTGCGCCACATAGGTGAGCTCGCCGACATCCGTCGTGATGATGGTGAAATTGCGCTGCGAGGTCGCGGGATCGAAAGCCAGGCCTTCGGAAAGAGCCGACCGGATCGACGTCAGCCCCTGCTGGATCGGCTCATACAAAGCCAACGCAACCGGCGTTGGCTCCATGCCATTGCGCGTGCGCACGAAGAGCTGATCCTCGAACACCGCGCGCAAGCGGTTGAGCGCATTGGAAACAGCAGGTTGGGTGAGATTCAACCGCTCGGCCGCCAGCGAAACATTCTGCTCGCGCATCAAAGCCTCGAACACCCGCAAGAGGTTGAGGTCGAGCATGTTCATATTGCGCACGGGGCGACCCTCATATTCACGCCGGAAATAGTAATCAACATGAACATAAATTTGCAACGCTATCTGTCAGGCCGCACATTCGAGGCGTCCTGACGCGCGGCTCAAAAGTGCGGTCAAGGGGCAAGGGTCAAAGGACCTGGGAGAGGAACATGCTCAGCCTTGATGCGTCGCAAATCGCCAAGCGGGCGGCGCCATTCGATTATTCCGAAGACATCCACTGGGCCGGTGGCATTGCAGCCAGGCACAATTGGCAGATGATGCTGGCCCATACGAGCGCCGAGTGGTCGGGCGACCTCGATGGCACGATGGAGACCATGACGCGCAACGAGCCGTTTCAACTTATGTACGCCACGGGCCTCGAGGTGCGCGGTTTCGATGCCATGCGCGAATTCTATCGCATCCGCCTGACGACGTTTCAGGGCCAAGGCTTCTTTCCGCACCGCTGGGTGGTTTCCGATGAGATCATGGTCGGGAACGGCTATTTCTCCGGCACGCCAACGGGCACCTTTTTTGGCATGCCGACCTCCGGCAAGACTTTGTGCCTGCCGATGACGGTGTGGATCTATTTCGAAGACGGTCTGATCAAGGGCGAGGTCGCTTATCTGGATGGCCATGAACTGCGCCAACAGATCGCGCACGGCACCAGCCGGCGTCCGACCGATCCCGTACTTTAAGCAATACGAGCGAGATAAACTATGAGCGCATTACACGGCGGCAGCGAACACAAGCCATCGCAAGCCTATGACGTCGCGATTGTTGGCGCCGGTCTTGGTGGTCTCGCCTCTGCCGCCAAGCTCAAACAGGCGGGGATCAATCGCATCGTCGTGTTCGAGCGGGCTGACGATCTGGGTGGTGTATGGCGCGCCAATCGTTATCCGAATGTCGCTTGCGACACGCCGATCGATCTCTATGCCTTTTCCTACTTCCCTGGGCGCAACTGGTCGACTAACTTCGCCCCCGGCAATGAGATCTGGGACTATCTCAGTGAATTCGCCGATCAATATGACGTGCGGCCGTCGATCGAATTTCGCACCGAGGTCGCGCGCGCTATCTGGGACGAAGAGCATGCCCACTGGGCCCTTGAGACCAAGGACGGGCGCTGTTTCACAAGCCGCTTTCTAATCTGGGCCGGGGGTCTTCTGTCACGCCCTGTCGTGCCGAATGTGCCCGGCAGGGATCTGTTCAAAGGCGAAATGCTGCACACGACCGAATGGTCGGACAAGGTTCAATTGGAGGGCAAGGCCGTCGCCGTTGTCGGTGGCGGCGCCACCGCGATTCAGGTGACACCCTATGCAGCGCAACATGCCAGGAAGGCGCATGTCTTCGTGCGCACGCCGTCCTATGTCCTGCCACGGCCCGATCTGTTCTTCGCCTTGGAGGATCGCGAGAGCCCGGACTTCGCCGCCCGCCAACGCGAGCGTCGCGAGGAATGGTTCCGCCTGTTCGAGAAGATCGCCGAAGCGCGTTTTCCGATGAACAGCGAATTGATCGCGCAGCAGGAAGGCGAATGGCGCAAGCATTTCGATAAGGTGATCCACGATCCGCGCCTGCGCGACATCCTCACGCCGAACTACCGGTTCGGCTGCAAGCGCCCGCTGTTCAGCAATGACTATTATCCGGCGCTGAAACGCCCAAATGTCGAGGTGATTGGCAGTGGCGTCTCCCGCCTCACGGAAGGCAGCATCGTCGACAAGGAAGGCAATGCCTATCCGGTCGATCTCATCATCTGGGCGACGGGCTTCGACACGGCCCATATGCTCGGCGGGCTCGAAATCGCCGGGCGCGACGGCCAAACGCTTGAAGCCTTCTGGCGAGAACTACCTGAGGCCTATTACGGCACCTTGGTCAAAGGCTTCCCCAATCTGTTCCTCATCAACGGGCCAAATGTCAGCGGCGCCTCGGCCACCGACTTCATTGAGGGCCAGGTTGCCTTGATCGTCGATGCTCTGAAAGCCATGGCCCGCAGCGGCGCGCGCACCGTCGAAGTGTCGCCGCAGACCCACGACACCTACAACCAGGATATCCAGCGGCGCGCCAGCGATAGCGTGTTGGTGCTCGGCAATTGCTCGTCTTGGTATCGGGCTGGCGGCGATGGCGGTGTCTTCACCCATTGGCCCGGCACCATCGAAGCCTTTCGAGCCAAGATCACCGGCGATGCCCGCACAGGCCTTGATTATGATCTCCGCGAAGCGGAAGTGAAGGAAATGCTATGACTGATATCGCTCTTGTCACCGGTGGCACAGGCGCGATCGGCGCGGCGATATCAGCCGTATTGCAGGCGCGTGGCCTGCATGTGATTGCCGCCGATCTCGATGTTCGCCCGGTTGCGGCCGGCCAATCCTTCTTCAAATGCGATGTCACCGATCCGCAAAGCCTCGTCGCCCTGTTCGATCATGCGCAAACGCTGGGCACCATCAGATGCGTGGTCGCCGCTCATGGCATTCTGCTGGAAACACAAGCCGGCGCGTCCGATCCCACGACCATCGCCAAGGTTCTCAATATCAATCTGAACGGCGTGGCTTATCTCTGCGATCTGGCGGGCACGCGATTGGCGAACGGTTCTTCCCTATTGTTGCTCAGCAGTGTCACGGCTTTCATGGGGCGCGCCAAGGGCGCTTATGCCTATCAGGCCAGCAAAGCTGGCGTCGAATCACTGACCCGCACCTTCGCCGTCGCCTATGGGCCGCGCGGCATAAGGGTGAATTGCATCGCGCCGGGCTTCATGGCTGTTCCGATGAAAGGCGCCGGTGCCGAGCTGCGCCAAAAGCAAGGCGGCAGCGACACGGTCGGCAAGGCGGCGCCGCTTGGACAGGTGATCGCACCCGAGGAGATCGCGAGCGCTGCGGCTTTTCTATGCTCGGCGGAGGCCGCGGCGATCACCGGCGTCGTACTGCCCGTCGATGGTGGCTTCGCCGCGCTTTAACGAGGTGAGTGGCTTCGCTTTGGAACAGCACCATCGATCCGCGGCGCCGCGCGCGGTTGGATCTATGTCTAGGTAAAGCTATTGTGGCGGGGCTGCGTCGGCGAGGGGTTCAGTCGATCTGTTCCGAACCCTGAATGTGCAAGCCCCGGCGGACGAGCGAAGCCCAGCCCTCCTCGGCGGTCTCGGCGAATTCGAACAGTTTGAGGTCGTCGGCCGAGATCATGCCTTCTTCGACGAAGGCGTCGAAATTAATGATCCTGCGCCAATAGCTTTCGCCGAACAGGACGATGGGCGCCGGCGGCGCTTTGTGCGTCTGTTGCAGTGTCAGCACCTCGAACAGTTCGTCCAGGGTGCCAAAGCCACCGGGAAAAACCGCCAGCGCTCTGGCGCGCATGGCCAGATGCATCTTGCGCATCGCGAAGTAGTGGAAGCGGAAGCTCAGTTCCGGCGTGATATAGGGATTGGGTTCCTGCTCATGCGGCAGGGTGATGTTGAAGCCGACCGTCGGCGCGCCGGCATCGAACGCGCCGCGATTGGCGGCTTCCATGATGCCAGGGCCGCCGCCGGTGGTGATGACATTGTCACGCCAGCGATTCTTGGGCGCTAGCGCGCCGCCCCGCTGCGAAGCGATGTGGGCGAACTCGCGCGCGATCCGATAAAATTCGGAGCGCTTCTGCCCCTTCTCCGCCAGTGTCTTTTCGGCGTCCGTCTGCGCTTTCGCGGCGGTGGTCGCGGCCTGCTCGGGCGAGGGAATGCGCGCGCTGCCGAAAACAATAATGGTCGAGCGAATGCCCCAGTCCCGCAACGACAGCTCGGCTTTGCTGTATTCCAGAGCGAAGCGGATCGGCCGCATCTCATCGCGCAGCAGGAATTCGGTGTCCTCGACCGCGAGCAGCGTGCTGCGCGAGCCGTTCCGTGGTTCACTCATGTCGCTATTATCCGCCTTTCGAATTCGAATCTGGCGGATATTTAACAGCTTCGCAAATCACGACTCCAGGATCTTATGGTTAGCCGTGCCCGATACTCTTGCCCGCTTTCATCAGGCATCGAACTCATATATCGTGACGGCGAAGCACCGATCGACTTCACACTTCGGAAAGAAGAGACGCCATGGCCTATCGTGGAAGCTGCCACTGCGGCGCGGTTGCTTTTTCCGTTGATGGCGAACCGCCCAAAGAGGCAATGTCGTGCAATTGCTCGCACTGCCGACGGAAGGGCTTTCTGCTGACTTTCGTGCCGGTCACCCAGTTCTCTCTCGAAAGCGGCGAGGCGGACCTCGTCGCTTACACGTTCAACAAGCACAAGATCGAACATCAGTTCTGCCAGACGTGTGGCACGCAGGTTTTCGCCAAGGGTGAAATGGGCGGTGCTAAGATGCGCGCCGTCAATCTGCGCTGTGTTCCGGGCATCGATCTAGATGCGCTTGAAATCCGAAAGGTCGATGGCGCCAGTTTCTGATAGAACAATCTACGTTCTAGCCACGCGCTTGGGCGGCTTGGCGTGCCGAATGAGTCGTCTTGATAAAGAGCCAGTACGCCAGCATTTGGAGCCGAGGCGTGCGCAAGCGAACGCGCAGGCAAATCCACGTGAAAGCAACAGCACTGCTGCAGCGCCACCGATACGACAACATGAAGTGGCTGAAACGGCCTGAGGCTTGAAATGGCGGGCGAAGCTCGCGGCTCAGGCAAATCGGTCGAAAGCGACCGTGGTATCCGTAACATCAAAAAGATGGAGGGCGGGCAGGCCCGCCCTCCGGATAGTTCTGACTACCAGCAGCCGTAGTAGCCGCAGCGACGGTAGCCGTAGCCGTAGCCCGGACCGCTCGCAGCCGCGCCAAGTACCGCGCCGCCGATGACGCCAGCCGCAACGGCCGCCGTGGTGGCGTTCGCGGCGTCTTGCGACTGCGCGCGATTGGTCTGGTAGGTCGCGGCGACGCAGCGGCGATAACGCTCGGTGCCGGGGCGCAGGCCCTGGGCATCGCAGGTCATTTGCGCGCTGGCGGCGGATTCCTGCGTGGTCTGGCAACCAGCGAGGGGGATCGCGAACAGGATGCCGGCGATCGCAGCTTTAAAACGCATTTGCACAGTTTCCCTCCATAGTGGGAATAAATGGAATTAAGGCACGGCCACTAGCTACGTCGATCGCCTGATTTGTGCAACAGGCGACCGTTCGTGATCGACGGATAAATGCCGCAATACTGCGGATAAATCCTGCCTTACGATATTGTTTCGGCTTGACAGCCATCTGGTCATGGTTAAGCGCGCCCCTTGTTGCAATATTTTGCGGGCGGCCCTGGCCGGTCAGGCCGCCACCGGCGGCGCGACGCCCTCGATCTGCACACGGAATCCCGAGCGCACATTCGGCCAATAATCCCAGATCGCCTTGTGGTGGGTGCAACGATTGTCCCAGAAGGCGATCGAATGCGGCCGCCAGCGGAAGCGGCAGGTCCATTCCGGCTTGTTGCAGTGGTCGACGAGGAACTGCAGGATCCGGTCGCCTTCGAGCCGTGGCAATTCGTTGATGTGCGAGGTGAAATCCGTGTTGACGTAGATCACTTCGCGTCCTGTGACCGGATGGCGGATGATCACCGGATGCACGTTGACCGGGGTGCCGGGGCCAAAGACGCGCGTGCCATCGTGGGTGGCGGTGAGGCCTTTCAGATAGGCCTTCATCTGTGGCGACAGGGCTTCATAGGCGGCATACATGCTGGCGAACATGGTGTCGCCACCGCCGTCCGGCGGCACGGTGTGGTTATAAAGCATGCTGCCGAGCGGCGGAACGGCGGCGCACGATTGGTCGGAATGGAAGTTCTCGCCGGAGATCTGTTTCGACGTTTCGTCGTAGTGAAATTTCCGCACCAGATCGTTGTCGGTTTTCTTGCTGATGGTGGACGCGCCGACATGCTTGCCGAGCGGGCCGAAATAGCCAGCCAGGCGGATCTGATCCTCAAAGCTGATCTTTTGGTCGCGAAAGAAGATCACCTGATAGCGGGCGAAGGCATCATGCAATTCCTCGACCTGCTTGTTGCTGAGCGGCTGGGTGAGATCGATATCACTGATCTCGGCGCCGACATGCGGGCTCGACGGCGTGGCCGTGATCGTTTCATAGGTTGCGGCGGCGCCATGTGAAGCGATCTTGGCAATCTGCGGCAGGTGAGATGTTCCACTCATAGATAGTCTCCTTGCAAGTCTTTTAGATGGATATTTTGTCGTTACATCCGTTGTAATTTATCGCCGCGTCATGCGGGTTTGATCATGCGGTTTTGCTGTGTTGATAGATGCTCTGCATCAGGCGGATCAGATGGGTCTGTTCGCTGCGATTGAGAACGCTCAACATGCGCGCGTTGACGCGCTTCACACGCAGAGCCAGATCTTTTTGGAAGATCTTGCCGATTGGCGTCAGGGTGAGGCGGCGCTGCGCATGTTCTTCCGGGGACAGGAAGCCCATCGCCAGCAGCTTGGCGACGACGGCGAAAGCCGAGCCGCGATTGACGTCGATAAGTTTCGGCAGATCCTTGGTCGCGATCGTCTCAAACGCGCCGATCAGATTGAGGGCGCCGGATTCGATGGGCGTGATGTTCAGTGTGCCGCATTCAAGCGTGAACAGGTCCACGGAAATCTGTCGGCCACGGCGCAGCAGCGCCACTGGATCAAGCTTACCGTCCAGGAGATCCATCACCGCCGGGTTCTGGCGGATGGTGCCGTTGGCGGAGTGCGCCAGAACCAGTTTGGTGAAGATGCGTGTGAAGAGCGATGCCTCGCGTTCGTTGAGGCCGGCCAGGAACGAGCGTTCGACCGAGGCGATGACGCGGCGAACGCGGATGAGCGTGGCGCGCCCCTCCTTGGTCAGCGCATAGATGCGCCGCCGCCGGTCGGCCGAAGGCGCGGTGATCGCGGTGAGGTTGGCCTGCTGCAGAAAACCGATTTCCTTGGCGAAACTGACTGTGTCGAGCGCGGCCAGCTCGCGCAGCTTGTCGCTGTCGCAGGGCCCGGTGGCGAGGATGCGCAGCAACAGGCTGCCGACCGGGCTGATGCCGAGATTGCCGGCCAGGGCTTCATAGGTGTCGAAAGCGATCCGCCGGAGATGGCGCAGCAGCGGCCCCTGGCTTGAAACGGAAGGCTCGCTCAGGAAGGGCGGTGTGGCCAGCGTGGCGGGCAGGATCGAATCCGCTTCTAGCGCAGCATTTTTCTGACGGATGCGGCTGGCTTTCGTGCCCGTATCGAGCGGCGAGGTGCCAGGCGCCGGTAGGCGCGGACGCGAAGCGGCAACGCGACGAGGGCGCCGAACAGTGCCGGTCATGATAACGGCCTCCTCTCCTTCAACGTGGCGATCACGATCAGCGTCTACGCTGATATGTTGGATAGCTAATCTAAATCTATAACGGATTCGCGAGCCTGCGCAAGCTCATACTTTGCTGTAGGTGCCGTCAAGACAGGCATCATTTGCAAAAACAATTAGCTTTCCAACTTTATCGCTTCCGGCATATGTTAGTTTTACAACATCTAAAGAGCCGGCGCGGATGGTCCGGTGGGGCCAAGTCAGGCCTTAAAAGCGAGGGGATAGAGAGATGAGAAATCGCGGGGCCATTGGGCGTCAGGCGCTGTTGCGAGGATTTCTGGTAGCTGCGACCGTGTCGCTGTCAGGCCTTGCTGTTTTCGCCCAGAGCCAGGGGGGCGTGCCCAAGGAAAGCGCGCAGATGCGTTTCATCGTGCCCTTTCCCGCTGGTGGCACCCTCGACATTTTGGCCCGCACCGTCGCCAACGAGCTCGGCCCGGTGTTGGGCGAAGGGATGATTGTTGAGAACCGGGCGGGCGCGTCCGGCGCGATTGGCGCCGATTTCGTCGCCCGCGCGCCAAAGGATGGCCGCACCCTGCTGATCGCCTCCAACACGCTGGTCACCTTGCCGGCCATGCGCAAGGATATGCCCTTCGACGTGTTCAACGACCTGGCGCCGGTCATTAAGCTGGGTGAAACGCCGACCGTCCTGACGGTCCATCCGTCCTTCGCGGCAACGGACTACAAGTCGTTCGTCGATAAGGTCAAAACTCTGAAGGAGGGCGCGAGCTACAATTCCCCGGGTATCGCCTCTCCGCCGCATCTCGCCGGTGAACTGCTGTCGCGGGCGACGGGGCTCACCTTGGTGCATGTTCCTTATCGGGGAACGCAGCCTGCGGTCAGCGATCTCGTCTCCGGGCAGATTTTGGTGATGATGGCGCCGTTGAATGCGGTTCTGCCTTTTTTTGAGACGAAACAGCTCATTCCCATCGCGTTGACCGATGCGACGCGCACCAAATATCTGCCGGATACACCGACGCTGACCGAAATCGGGGTCAAGAACATGCCGCCGGTCACGTCATGGTTCGCGGTTCTGACCACGGGTGGGACACCGCCGGAGCGGATTCAGCGGCTCAATACGGAGATTGCTAAAATCCTCCGTGATCCGAAGGTGGAGGCAAGCCTCACGTCGCAAACCTTCGAAATTAAGGCTGGCACCCCGGAAGACCTGGGCAAATTGATGCGCGACGACGCCGCCATCAATGCCAAGATCGTCGCCGAGGCTCATATCTCGGCGCAGTAATCTTTTGATCTAAGCTCGCTTTTTTGAACCGCTGCCGATCATTTCGGCGGCGGTTTTCCCGTCAGGCCGCCTTGATGACGAATCGGCCGACGGCGCATATTGATATTATTAATGAAGTCGACAGGTTCCGCCGCGAAAAATTCCGCGTCAGCTAAATGTCATTTATTATGATCCGCGTGTCCGAAGTCGCACAGTACCGCCGTGGAAGAGGTCGCGTCTTAACGTTGGCTTAACCAGCGATCCTAAAAGTCGGGGGATTAAAGTTATTGAAACAACGATACGCCAAATTAGCCTAAGGAAATCAAGGCGCATATCGAAATGCAGCTGCACATCGCTCATCTGCCAAAATTGATCTTTCAGCGCCGGACATCCGCGATTCTGGGGATGATCATCATTGCCCTGTTGTGGGTCGCCGTCGCGGCGATCTACCGCGAGGACATCAACCAGGACCAGCTCGACTACGAACGGCGTAATCAGAACTATGCCATGCTGTTCGAAGAGAACGTTCTGCGGTCTATTGGTGAGATCGATAAGTCCCTGCTCTATCTGCGGCGCAGCGTCGAGGCGGCGAAGGACTATAAAGACTACCAGACCATCGTCATGACCACCGACGTCCTGAGCGAGATCATCGTTCAGATGGCGGTCATCGATGCCGACGGCATCAGCCGCGGTTCCAACGCGACGGCCCAGCCAACAGGCGTGATCAGCGTCAAGGATCGCGAACATTTCCGGGCGCATCTCGATAGCAATGAAGACAAGCTGTTCATCAGCAAGCCGGTGATTGGCCGGGCCAGCGGCAAGTGGTCGGTTCAATTCACCCGTCGCTTCTCCAATAAGGATGGCTCGTTCGCCGGCGTCGTCGTGGCCTCGATGTCGCCTGAGCATTTTGCCAGTTTTTACGACAAGATCGATCTGGGATCGGCGACAGCGGTCGCTTTGATCGGCAGCGATGGCGTTGTGCGTTCGAGCGGCGGGGCTGCCGAACGTTTGCCGCTTGGGCAGAGCCTGAAGGGCACCAAACTGTTCAGCGCCATGGAAGCCGGGAAGGACACGACCTTCGAGGATACAGGTGTATCCCCTGACGATGAGGCGCAGTTCATCACCGTCCATCCGGTGCGCGGCTATCCGCTCTGGGTCTCGGTCAGCACGAAAACCAATGCCATCTACGAGGCGTCCTGGGCCAATCTTAAACAGAACGTCTGGATTGTCGGCTGCCTCACGCTTCTGACTTTGATCGCGCTGGAGCAGATCCTCCGGGCCGAGGAGCGGGCGCAGCAGAAAGCGGAACAATTGCAGCTGACCCTGGAGCATATCAGCCAGGGCATCATGCTGGTCACCAAGGATCACCAGGTGCCGATCCTCAACCGGCGTTGCGGTGAGCTGCTGCAATTGCCGAAGGACATGGTCGAAAAGCCGCCCTCCTTTTTCGAGCTGGCGCAATTTGGCGCTCGGAACGGCAATTTCACCCTCGCCATCGATCCTGTCGACCGCAAGGCCGGGGAGCCGACAACCGACCCGAAGATCGAAGACTACAAGCGCCCCGATGGCGCCTATATCGAAGTGCGTAAAACCAGGCTTCCCGATGGCGGCGTCGTTCAGACGTTCACCGACATCACCGTGCGCCGCGAAGCCGAGGCCCATATTGCCCGGCTCGCCTCGGAAGATCCGCTGACGAAACTGGCGAACCGACGGGTGTTCCGCTCCAAGATCGATGAACTCACCCGGCAGCGCCGCATGTCAGGCGTGCCTGAAGAACGACAGGCGGAATTCGCGGTTCTGTTTCTCGACATGGATCGCTTTAAAGTCGTCAACGACACTCTTGGCCATCGGATTGGTGACCGACTATTGGTCGAGGTGGCGCAACGGCTGCGGGCGACTCTGCGCCGGAACGACCTGCTTGCCCGCTTGGGCGGCGATGAATTCGCGATTCTGATCAGCTCTTTCGACAGCTATGAAGAAATCCAGAAATTGGCGGCGCGGCTCATCGACGTGGTGACGCAGCCGTTCCAGGTTGACCGTCATCTGATCACCACCAGCGTCAGCGTCGGCATCGCCGTAGGCCCGCGCGATGGCAAGACCGACGACGATCTTCTGGTGGCGGCCGATCTGGCGCTCTATGCGGTCAAAGTGTCGGGGCGCGGTTCCTATCGGTTCTACGAGCAGCGCATGCATGACGACGTCAATGATCGTCATCAGGTCGAATCGGATCTGCGCCATGCGCTCGAGAACAACGAGTTGCAACTGCATTACCAGCCGATCATCGATGTCAAACGCAATGCGATCGTGGCGTTCGAAGCTCTGGCGCGCTGGCACCATCCGACAAAGGGTATGATCTCGCCGGCGACGTTCATTTCCGTGGCGGAAGATTGCGGCTTGATTCTTCCCCTGGGCGAATGGGCACTTGGCGAGGCGTGTCGCGCCGCTAAATCCTGGCCAGGGGAGCTGAGTGTTTCGGTCAACCTGTCTCCGGTCCAGATCGTCAGTCCGCACCTATCGCAGACCATTAGCCGCGTGCTGCTCGAAACCAACCTGGAGCCGAGCCGCCTCACTCTTGAGATCACCGAGCGGGTGCTGCTCGATGAGACGGATAAAACCATCTCCACCCTGCGCAGGCTGAAGGACATTGGCGTAAAACTGGCGCTCGACGATTTCGGCACGGGCTATTCGTCGTTGTCCTATCTGCGCAACTTCCCCTTCGACATCGTCAAGATCGATCGCAGTTTCGTCGCCGATCTCGGCCGTGACAGCTCGAGCAATGTCATTGTTCAGGCAATTGTGCTCTTGGCCGATGGGCTGGGCATCAAAACCGTTGCCGAAGGGATTGAGACGTCGGCGCAGCTGCAATTGCTGCAGGGGCTCGGTTGCGGCGCCGTGCAGGGCTATCTCCCCGGCAGGCCGGTGCCGATCACGGAGGTCCCTGCAGTGATCGAGGAATGGGAAGACAAGAAGTATATTCCCGCGTAACGCGCCGGGCCGCGCTGAAACTGTTTTGGAATTTGCTTTAAGCCGCTTTCGCGCGCCGGCGGCGCGCTTCATGCCACAAAAGAAACAGGCCGGAGGCAATGACGATGGCCGAGCCGGTCAGCAGCGCCGTGGTCGGCACATCGCCCCAGACCAGAAATCCGATCACCATCACCCACACGAGCATGAAGTAGAAGAACGGCGAGACGGCGGTGGCCGGCGCCAGGACCAGCGCCTTGGTCCAGAAATATTGCCCGATCAGATTGGTGATGCCGCCCAGTGCGAACAGCGCCAGGTCAGCGGGCGGCGCCCATTTCACGCCGAAGAACAAGAGAAAGGCGTGGAAAAACGTCACTGTGCTTAATTGCCAGATCAGCAGAGTCTGTGGCGATTCCGTCGAAGCCATGCCGCGTACGGCCACCGTCACCGTGCCCAGCATGATGGCGTTGAGCAGAGCGAAGATGGCGCCGAGCGTCAACGTGTCCGCGCCAGGATTGGTCACGATCAGCACACCGGTGAAGCCGATGAGCAGGACGAGCCATCGCACCGGCCCGGCCTTCTCCTTGAGAAAGACAATCGCAACGAGCGCCGACCACAGCGGCGCCGAGAAATTGATGGCGACGGCGCCGGCCAGCGGCATCAGGCCAAACGCCAAAACGGAAAAGGTTTGCGACAACGATTGCGACAGCCCGCGCATCAGATGGTTTTGTGGCTGCTTGGTGCCATAGACACTGAAACCATGGATCGGCAGCAGAATGGCCGAGGCGATCACCAGCCCGACGAGCGAGCGCGAGAACATGACCTGGCCGATCGGGTAGTTGGCGATCAGCCATTTGCTGACCGCATGGGTGGCGGCGAAGGCGACCGTCGCGGCGATCATGCACATGATCCCGAGCGGGATATTGCCCTCGGCCTGCGCCGGTGGCCGCGCAGCGGCGGCCGCCGGTTCGGCGAGGCGTGGCAGGGACGGGTTTTGCGAGGCGGCGTCGTTCATGGTGGTCCAGGGTCTATGCCGGAAGCGAGGCGTCGACAACGCCGCTGATCAGGTTCACGCCGAACAATCGGCTGGCGATGTCGCCAGGCTGGTAGGGAGAGAGACGACGGGGCAGGGATTCGATCTCATCGAGGAACAGGCGGCGCAGCCGGCTCGCCTCCTCAAGGGTGACTTCCGCAAAGGCGACACTGCTGCCCAGGCGCACCCGTCCGAGTGCCGGAAGATCGGCTGAAATTACTGTGGCGATCTTCGGGTAGCCGCCGGTCGTTTGCCGGTCGACCATCAGGATGATCGGCTGGCCATCGCCTGGAACCTGGATGGACCCCGGTGCGATCGCATCGGAAATAATATTGAAGCCCTGCGCATGTTCGAGTTTCGGGCCGGACAGGCGCATGCCCATCCGGTTTGAATCGGGCCTGACGGTATATTGCCCCTCGAACAGTTGGCGCAGCGCCGCATCGGAGAAATAGTCGGACTGCGGCCCGACGATGACGCGAAAGCGTGGCGGCAAACTGAGATCCAGTTCGCTCATCTGATATTCGCCACGCTCGCTGGCGCTTTGTCGTTGCAACGGCAGCAGGTCGCCGGCCATCAGGGCGCGGCCATGCCAGCCACCCATGCCGCCACGAATATAGGTCGAAACGCTGCCGAAGACGGGTCGCAGCGCAAAGCCGCCTTCCACCGCGATATAGGCGACGGCGGAATCCTGCAGCGCGCCGATGCGGATGATGTCACCGCGCCGGGCGCTAAAACTGCGCAATGTGCCAACCGAGGTGCCGGTTCGGGCTGTCTCATCCGGGAAGACTTCGACGGAGACGTTGGCGCCGGCGCAGGCAAAGCGCAGGCTGTCGGCCTCCACACGTAGTTTCGGGCCGAGATAGGCCACTTCAAGCGCGCCGACTTCAGGTGCATTGCCGACCAGGACATTGGCGGCGCGAAAGCTCAACGGGTCCAGTGCGCCGCCGACGGCAACACCGAGATGTTGGAAGCCAGGCCTTCCCAGGTCTTGGACAGTGGTCTGTAGACCCGGCTCGAGGATGGCGAGCGCCGCCGTCATGACAAGATGGGGATTGGCGCGCTGCCGCTCGCTCGTAAATGCTCGAACTCGCGCAGCGAGATGGGTTGCAGTTGCACTTTGTCGCCGGCCGAGAGCAGCGCATCGGCATGGCCATCCTGGGCCCAGAGCGCCGCAGGCGATTGGCCGATGAGATGCCAGCCGCATGGCGTCTCCATCGGATAGATGCAGGTCATCTTGCCGCCGATCCCCACCGATCCGGCGGGCACTTTGAGGCGCGGGCTCTCGCGGCGCGGCAAGGCCAATGCGTCGGGCAAGTCGCCCAGATAGGCGAGGCCAGGCAGAAAGCCCAGCATATAGACATGATACTTGATGCTGCTGTGCAGATCGACGACCTCGGCGGGAGACATGCCGCAAGTGTCCGCCACATAGGTCAGGTCGAGCGCCAGCGCGGGATCATAGCAGATGGGCACTTGCCACAGCCGGCCGGAGCTTTCCTGGACCAGAAGCCCCGACATGGTGGCGTCGATCAAGGCTTGTAGGGCGCCCGACGAAGCGATCAGCGGTTCGTAATAGATGATGAGCGAGCGGATCGTCGGGACGATTTCGGAGATGCCGCGAATCTTCTGTTCGCTCAAGCTCTGCCCTAGGGCGACGACCCGTTCACTGATGCGTTGTTCGATACGGTTGCCGAAATCAACCACCAGTGCGGTATCTCCAGCCGACATCACCTTATAGTCGGCCATGAACTGCCCTTTCACCGGTCGTCTCAGCCCATCACTATGCCGCCTTGTCCGGTCGCGGGGATAGGCTCCGAAGGGAGGAACCAGGGCTTGTCGCTGACGCCGTGGCGGATCGAGAACATGTAAAAAACGGGAAGATGCTCGGGAAAGATGTCGCGCATCTCGCTGCCGTTGAAGCTCACGAATATACAGCGCGGATAGATCAGTTCGACCACTTTCCGCTCGATCATATTGGCCTGGTAATAGCGCGTGGCGCCTTCCTCGACGGTGCCTTCGCCACGGAACCATTTGGCGGCGCAGTCGCGCAAGGTGGTCATCAGATAGCTGGGCACGACGGCTTGCGCCGCATCCGCCTGCAACGGCAGATCGATCTCGGCGATCAACTCGCTGAGCAGCCGGGTCTTGAAGCCTCTTGCTGCGGCATTGGCCGTGAGTTCGCCGAAATAGGACGTGATGGCTTCGTGCTTATGGCCGTTCAGCGCGGCGTGGGTATCCGTGAAGATCAAGGTGACGTCGACGCCGGCGGGATAAATCTGCCGGATGCGCTCCATCATCGAATTCATATAGTCGAGGCAATTCAATTCCGGCGTGCCAAAGAACGGGCGCGGCCCCTTGCCCCAATAGACGACGAAGGGCACCGGCGCGCCTTTGGTCAAGGCCTCCTGAATAATGCCAAGCATGAGATCAGGATTGTCCGGCTTCTCGCGCTTGAAGGCGCGCGTGTTGAACGCTTTCAACACCAGCTCGGCGGTGATTTGGCGTGGGAAGAAGCGGTTGTTCTTAGGCGGGGCAGGAACTGGGACAAGAGCGGGAGCACCAGCTGGAGCAATCGCTGGAACAGGTCGCGGCGGTTGCGGTAGGGCTACGTTCCTATCGACAGTTTCATGTACAGATTCAGACACAGACGCCGTTGTTTCATACGACATAGCGCTACTACTGCCCCAGAGATGAATGCCATTGTTAACACTACATTAACGTTAACAAGAGAGTAGCGTCAACGGTTGGTCATGCTAAAGGTCGGAGAAATAAGAAAAATCCGACGTCCTCTAAATATAGCTATGAGGAATGGAGCTGGGTGAAGGGACTTGAACCTATCATCTCACCAGATACGTCTGGTGGCTTTACCAGTTAAGCTAACCCAGCAAACACGTTCGACGTGGCCTAAAAGAATCCCGCCGTGTGTGGACCACTGCACTGGAACTCCAGGTTGTAAAAGTCAATCGCTGCTCAGTAATTACGCACGGGTTCTGCAACGATTGGTGAATACAAAATTACGAGTGCGAAAAACATCCACGCATCTTAGGTGGATGTTATGACCGCGGAACTTCGGCTGGGCTCGAAGCTGCGGTGATCCGTTACGCTCCCCTTTGTCCGTTCCCGTTCGGTGTCGCGCCTGGCGCGTCTGCAAGGCCTAACGCCGTTCGCCTGAATTGGTTCGATCGCTCGCGCCTCCCGTTGACAGATAAACTACACTGATTAGTATCCTTTTGAGGGGGCCAGTGCGGAGGGGCATTGGCTAAGGGAGGGAACGATGACTCAGATTCCGCAATCTATGGCGGCGCATGCCGTGAGGACCGGCAGCGGCAATGCTGGTTGGTCGACGACTTTAGCATCGATGTTTGGCCTGACCTTCGGCGCCAGTTCGCTGACGGTCCTGGCTTTCGCCGCCTTCATGGCGCCGCTGCAACAGGAGTTTGGCTGGCGCATTCCCGATATCGCCATCGGCGCTTCGATCATCACGATCATGATCATGATCCTGTCGCCGATCCAGGGGGCGCTCGTCGACAAATACGGCAGCCGCCGGCTGATCCTGATCAGCATTCCGCTGTTCGCGGCTTCGCTCGCTTCGATGTATTTCCTGCCCAACAGTCTGATGGTTTTCTATGCCGCCTGGGTGGGGATCTCGATTTGCGGATTAGGCTGCTGGCCGATTTCCTATCTGCGCGCGACGGCCGGCTGGTTCGATAAAAACCTCGGCCTGGCACTGGGTGTCGCCAATGCGGGCATCGGCGTCGGAGTGGCCTTGACGCCGGTGATCGTCGCCACGTTGATCGGCGCCTATGGCTGGCGCGAAGCCTTTCTCGGGCTGGGCGTCCTCGCCCTGCTGGTGTGGCCGGTGGTCTATTTTTTCCTGGTCGAGCCGACCCGCGACGTCGCGGCGGCGATCGGGGAAGGGCAGGAGTTCTGGGAGGCGGCGAAGACACGGCCGTTCCTGATCGCTGTCGCTGCCTTCTTTCTGCTCGGCCTTTTCAGCAGCACGACGGTCGTCCATCAGGTTCGCATCTTTCTCGACGCCGGCATTCCGGCAGCGACCGCCACGGCCATTCCATCGGCTTTCGGCATTGCCTTGATCGTCGCCCGGCTGGGGACGGGCTGGCTGCTCGATCATGTGCAAGCGTCGATCGTCATGGCGTTCTTTTTGATCGGCGGTTTCATCACGGCCCTGCTCTATGCCCAGGGGCCGAGCTTGCCGATGGCGATTGTCGGCGCGGCTCTCGCTGGCCTAATCGTCGGCGCCGAGTTCGACGTGCTGAGCTATATCATCCCGCGCTATCATGGCCGCAAATCGCTAGGCAAAATTTACGGTGCGATTTTCGCCGTGTTTCAATTCGCCGGCGCTACGGGGATTTTTCTGGCTGGCATGAGCCGCGAGGCGACCGGCAGCTATTCGCTGACGATGTACGTCCTCGCTGCGGTCTGCCTCGCTTGCATCGCTCTGTTTATGATGATGGGGCCGTATCGTTACCAGCGCGGCGCCCACTAAATTAACGCACTCAGAAAAGCGACGGCTCGGTTCTGTTTCAATCAGAACCGGGCCTTCATGTCATCGCATCTTCATCCCGTCTATTCGAGCACCGACAACAGCAGCCGGGTCGGATGGGCTGATGTATGATGGATGGTGTCGCGGCCGACCCGGTCGGGCGTATAGGCATGCGAGAAAATCGGATCGGTGATCAGGGAATCGCCATTGGCGATTTCGAGCCGTAAGCGTGAACCGGCTTTCGCCAGATAGCCGGCATGCATCAGCGGCACCCGGCATTCGACGATCTCATTGGGTGCAAGCGGCACTTCCCGGCGGTGATCGGGCGCTGGCGCGCGAGGACGGTCTAGCGTCTTGTCCGTCTGCCGGTGCGACGCCCGTAGCCAGCCCTTGGTGATGACATTGGCGCGCCCGCCATCCGGCGCGTCGCTGAGCCGGACGATGAGATCGGCCTCCTTGGCTGTCGAGGAGAGATAGACGACAAGCTCGCAGGGACCGGCGATCTCGATATCGCGCTCAAGCGGGGCTGAGGTGAAAGTCAGAATTTCGCGCAGCGGATCGGGGCCTTTGGCATCGAGCGTGGCGACACCGATCGCCCAATCGGCGCGCGGATAATCATAGGAGGTCGCGCCGCCCTGCGCGGGCGGTGATCCAGCAAGGCTGCCATCGTTCAAAGATTGAACCGTGCCGCTGGGTTGATCACCGAGATAGAAGACCCGTTCGCTGACGTCGCTTGGCGGCCAGGCAGTTGATGCGCGCAGCGTGCCTTTGCCCCTGACGAAGGTTTCGACCGCCGGCTTGTTTTCGAAACCGTTCTCGATCCCCTTTAGATAGCGATCGTAGAAGGGCAGCAGAATCTTTTCATGGAAGGCTGGCGTCTCGAACTCGGCGCAGGCCTCGAAGGCATTCGGCGCGCCGGTGATCATCAGCCATTTCGGTCCTTTGACCAGATCCCAGCCGGCGATATTGCCCCCCAGATGCAGATCCATCTTGGCCCAGACGCCGATGGAATAGATCGGAATGGAGACATCAGCGAGCTTTGAGCGCAGCTCGCGCTCCTTCCAGAAGTCGTCATAGGTTGGATGCAGGCCAATCTCGTAGGAGAGATCATAAGGAATATGGCGGCTCTCGCCCTGCGCCGGATTGCGATTGATCGGCCGCACCGTGTTGTTCCACCACAGCGACATGAACTCGCTGGGAATGCCACCCGTATAGGCCCAGCCGTTATAGAGATCGATATGGCCGTCATAGGGCGCGATGCAGGCCAGATGCGGCGGCTTCTCCGCCGCCATGAACCATTGCGACGTGCCGTAGTAGGATTCGCCAATGCCGCCGACCTTGCCGCTGCACCAGGGCTGCGCCGCGATCCATTCGATCACTTCATAGAGGTCGCGTCGCTCGCGCGTGTTGAAGAAGCCATAGTCCCCGCCCGAGCGGCCCGAGCCGCGCACGTCGAGGCGGACATAGGCATAGCCCTGTTCGAGATACCAATGGATCGGCCCGGTCTCGCGCCACAGGAAACGCTTGGTGTCCGGCAGGTCGTCGTTGTCGAAGCGATAAGGCGAAACGCCGAACAAGGTCGGGAACGGGCCCGCGCCTGCGGGTATATGCAGGCGGACGGCGAGCTTCACGCCGTCGCTCATCTCGACAAAAAGATCACGCTGAATGGTCATTCGGTCCCTCCCTGGAACATCAAAAGTACACTATAGAGTGTATTTGATGTCAACCGTCAGAAAGCGGGCCGTCGACTAGGTCAAACTGCAAAACGCTCTAAGCGCTGAACCAGGCGCGCAGCAGCAGCGCGCTGCCGGAGATCAGCAGCAGGCAATAGATCGCCCGCAGAAACTGTTCGCGCGACATCGACACCGTAATGCGATGGCCGATCCAGGTGCCCAGGAACATCGCCGGCACGCAGGCGAGCGCCAGCGTCAAAGTATGCAGGTCGCTATAGATGCCGGCGATGGCGAAAAGCACGACACGAGTGAACGAGCTCAGGCTGATCAGGGCCGCCTGGGTGGCGCGGATGGCGTCGCGATCGAACAGGCGTCGCGTCAGATACATCGCGTAGACGAAGCCGCCGCTGCCAAACATGCCGCTGAAAATGCCGCCGAAGAAGCCGAAAGGCACGATCCACTTGCGGCTGATCTCGCCGCCGCGCTGCGGCACGAACAAGGAATAAAGCGCATAGCAGACGACGAAAGTGCCGAGTGCGAACATCATCGGCTTGGCCGGGATGACGAGCAGCGCCTTAACGCCGATCAGTGTGCCGCAGACCATCAGCGGGATGAGCCATTTCAGCTCGTTAAACGCGACCTTGCGACCCAGTTTCAGACCGTTGATCACGGCGGCGCCGCAGTCCACCAGAGCCAGAACTGGCACGATGGTCGCGACAGGCATCACCTGCGCTAGGGCTGGGGCGGAGATGAAGACGGCACCGAAACCGGCCATGGCGAAAATGGCATAAGCGGCGGTGACCGCGGGAAAAGCCAGCATCAGCAGCCAGATCGAGGGTAGAGAGTCAAAATCCATCTAAATTTACCCCGATCCCGCCCCGAAGCGGGCTCGTGGCCCACAAAAACCATATCGGACGGTGGGGCAAGAGCAGGGATGGCGCGGGAGAGGCGTGCATGGCCGCTCCCCGCCGTGCGCAGGGCTGTATGGCTGTTCTCTTAGCCGTCGAGCGGTCAGGCGATGGTGTTGCGGAGAACGCCGATGTTCTGAACCTCAACCTCGATCACATCGCCGGACTTCATGAACAACTGCGGCTTGCGACCATAGCCGACGCCGCTCGGCGATCCCGTGGTGATCACGTCGCCCGGCCGCAGGATCAGGAAGCGGGAGTAATAGGAGATGATCTGGGCGACGTTGAAAACCAGGTCCGACGTATTGGTCGATTGGACCACTGTGCCGTTCAGCCGCGTCACCAGATTGAGATTGTGCGGATCGGCAATCTCGTCGGCCGTGACGATCACCGGCCCCATCGGACAGAAGGTCGGAAACAGTTTGCCGAGAATATTGTGCTCCCAGGCGACGACCGTATTCATCATGCCCTGGGCGACCAGCGCCGGCGCCACCCAGTCGCGCGCCGAGACATCGTTGACGATCGTATAGCCGGCTACATATTTCAGCGCATCGTCGATGCTGACATCGTGACAGGTCGTGCCGATCACGACACTGAACTCGCCTTCCCAGTCGAGCATGTCGGGATTGCTCTTGGGCGGAATGATCTTTTCGCCCGTCCCGATGATGCTGGCGACGCTCTTATAGAAGCACATCGGTGTTGCGGGCGCCGGCGTGTTCATCTCCTTGAGATGCTCGTGATAATTGGCGCCGATCGACAGCACCATGCCGGGATTGGGCAGTGGCGCGGCAAGTTTCGCACCTGCATAAGGTTTCAAGACACCGGCGGAGCGCAACTGCGCGCCCTTGGGTCCCACGGCCTGCAAAAGATTGGCGACCAGATCATAGCCCTCGCTACCACCCTGAATGATTTCAAGCAGGCTTTGCGGCGCTGCAACATCGGGCGCGAGCAACGATTGCGCAGCGGCGATATCGAGGATCTCGTCGTCGACAAGCACGGCCGGGCGAAGTCCGTGGCTCGTCTTGATGGTCGCGTAACGCATAATTGCCCTCCCTGGTGTAGAATGTTAGTCTGCCGGTAAGAGAACATGCACGCAACTGCTTTTGCGTGCCAGGGAGGCAGCGCGCGACATGTCCTACAAGGTCACGCTGGAGCCAAGCGGCCATAGCTTTGAGATCTCTGCCGAGCAGAAGATTCTCGATGCCGGTCTCGAAGCTGGATTGTCCATGCCGTTCAGCTGTCGCGTCGGCATGTGTCGCGCCTGTCGCGGTATCATCGCCGAAGGCGTGGTGGATTTCGGCGATGTGCATCCGTCCTATTTCAGCGAACAGGATCGCGCGCGGGGCCTTGCCTTCTTGTGTCAGGCGCGCGCGCGCTCGGATCTGCGCATTCAGGTCAAGGAGCTGGAAGGCTTGGCCGGCGTCAAGGTGCGCAAGGTTCCCTGCCGCGTCAGCCGCATCGAAAGACCAGCGCCGGATGTCTCGATCCTGGATCTGCGCCTGCCTTTGAATGAAAACATGAAATTCGTTGCCGGGCAGCATGTCGAATTCCTCCTCCCTGATGATACGCGCCGCAGCTATTCGATCGCCTCCAAGCCGGAAGTGGCGGGTGTCATCGCGATCGAATTGCATATCCGCCATCTGCCGGGTGGCTGGTTCGCGGAAACTGTGCTGGCGAAGCTGAAAGAGCGTGATTTGTTGAAGTTCGAGGGGCCGCTGGGGTCGTTCTCGTTGCGCGACGATACGGACAAGCCAATTGTCATGGTGGCGGGCGGCACCGGTTTCGCGCCGCTTAAGGCGATGTGCGAATGGGCTTTCGAGCGCGGGATCGACAAGCGGCGTCCGATCACCTTGTTCTGGGGCGCGCGCACCCGCCAGGATCTCTATCTCGGTGATCTGCCGCAAGCCTGGGCGCAGGCGCGCAGTGATTTTACTTATGTTCCTGTCCTGTCCGAGCCGACGCAGGCCTGTGCCTGGGAGGGTCGGCAAGGGCTGGTACATCGCGTCGCGATGGATATGATTGGCGATATGTCCGGGGTCGAGGTCTATGTTTGCGGGGCGCCAGCGATGGTCGAAGCTGCCCGACGCGACTTTGCGGAAAACGGACTACCGGAGGACGCGTTTTTCGCCGACAGTTTTCTGACGCAAGCCGATCTCGCCGAGAAGGTCGACGGCTAAATCAAGAGTGGAGGGAGAACACGATGAGTATCACACGCGAAATGATCGTCGACGGTATTGTCGAGCCGACGGCGGAACGTAAGTCGATCATCAAGCCCTATGTCATGTCGCATGGCACGATGGAATGCCGCAACATGAAGGACAGCCGCAAATTCTATGAGGAATTTCTGGGGCTGGAATGCGTGCGCCATGCGCTGCCGGCCATGGTCGTTCGCTGCGGCCTGAAATTCCACATCGTCTGCGTCGAAGTGGGCGACAACGTTCATCCGTTGAACGTGCTCAACCATTGGGGCATCGATGTCGAGAGCCGCGAGAAGGTCGACGAAGCCCATCAGAATGCCCTGAAGTACCAGGAACAGTACAAGATCAAACAGGTCCTGAAGCCGAACCTGCAACACGGCGTCTACTCATTCTATCTGGAAGACCTCGACCACAATTGGTGGGAAGTGCAGAGCATCGACGGCTTCCAGCACGACGATATGTTCGACTTCGGCGACCGCTTCACCGATGACGATGCGGCTGACACGAGCGCCCTCGACGAATTGAAAGTGACGAACAGCGCTCACTGATCCTTGAGGCTTAAGCGTTCCGCCGTTCAGGCCTTTTTGGGCGGCGTATCGAAAGCGGCGAGCGCGCTGGCGCGCTCGCCATCGCTCATCAAGGCCGCGGTAAAACCATTGCGGGCCAGAGCCGTCACTTCGGCCTCGGACAGATTGAGCGCCGACTGGATGGCTGTGTAATTCTCTCCCACATAGCCACCGAAATAGGCCGGATCGTCGGAATTGACAGTGACGACGAGATCGTTGTCGAGCATCCGTTGCAACGGATGATCGGCGAGATCGGCAACCACGCCGAGCTTGAGATTGGACAACGGGCAGACCGTCAGCGGAATACGATCGCGCGCCAGCCGCTTGATCAGCGCCGGGTCTTCGAGCGAACGCACCCCATGATCGATCCGCTCGACACCAAGAATGTCGATCGCCTCCCAGACATAGTCGGCCGGCCCTTCCTCGCCCGCATGGGCGACGAGATGAAAGCCGGCATCGCGCGCTTTGCGGAACACATTCTTGAACTTGCTTGGTGGATGGCCCTTCTCGGAGGAATCGAGCCCGACGCCGACGATCTTGTCGCGGTGCGCCAGGGCGGATTCGAGTGTGCGTTCCGCATCGCTCTCATCGAGATGGCGCAGGAAGCACATGATCATCGTCGCATCGATGCCGAATGTCGCCTTTGCCTGCTGGCAAGCGCGGTAGAGGCCAGCCACCACGGTCTCGAAGGCAACACCGCGACTGGTATGTCCCTGCGGATCGAAGAATATCTCCACGTGCCGAACATTGTCGGCGTGCGCACGCTCCAGATAGGCCCAGGCGAGATCGAAGAAATCCTGTTCGGTGATCAGGACCGACATGCCCTGATAATAGATGTCGAGAAAATCCTGCAGCTGGCTGAAATGATAGGCGCGACGCACCGCCTCCACTGAATCATAAGGCAGAGCAATGCCGTTGCGCCGGGCCAAGGCAAACATCAGTTCGGGCTCGAGGCTGCCTTCGATGTGAATGTGCAATTCGCACTTCGGTAGATCGCGGATCACCGCTTTAAGGTCGCTCATAGCCAGCTCTCTTGCCCAACGCGTTCGATTCAATCGAGCAAGAATAGGCACAAAGAAGCAGGGATACCAGTTCGCTTGAGGCTCAGCCGGCGATCGCCGTTGCCATCACCTTCGCGGTCTCATCATAGTGTCGCCACAGATCCGGATCGACCGGATTGGGCGCACCAAAATAGCCGCCTGGCGTCAACCGCTTTGCGGCTTCCCCGCCGGTGCGCCACTCCTGCAGATCGGCCAGGGTGAGGCGCGTCGGCTCGACGGTTTTCAGCGCGGCATAGTCCACCGTGTCGGGGAAGTAGCGAACGATGGCGGCGGTTTCATATTCATCGGCATGGACGCCGAGCAGCCCCGTCAGCTTGAAATCCTCAAGCGCTGGGATCGGCTCCCAAGGCACCCAGATCGGTTCCTTGCCGGTGAGCCCCAGCCGCTCGAACATGCGCCAGCGAAACGGCGTATAGAGCCAGCGCGCGCCGGTGTTGCCCTGCGCGTGCTGATCGTTCAGCACGTCGCGGATCATTTCGTTATGGATGCGATCGCCGTGGTGGCTGATCAGCAGCACCTCGCGAAAGCCATTGGCGATAAGAGAGTCAATGACATCGCGCAGCAGCGCTGCGGCGGTTTCCGGACGAATGCGGAAACTGCCGGGGAAGTCGACTAGAATGCCATTGATGCCCCAGTAGAACGGCGGCGCGATGATACATTCGCGCCCCGCTACGGCAGCATAGCGCTGCGTCAGCCGGGCGAGTTCCAACGCGATGAACGCGTCGGTTCCCACCGGCAGATGCGGCCCATGGCATTCGATAACGCCGATCGGCAGCAGAGCGATGGCGCCACGCTGCGCGGCGGCCGTAATGGCCGTTGCGGTCATTTCCGCCATCGTGTCGTGAAAGAGCGATGTGTCCGCCACGCTTTTCTCCGCTGCGATCGTTTTTGAGTTTAGTCGTTGACCGAGTTTAGGCCGACATATTGCTCGGCGATAGCCGTCTGTGCCGCGCGTGAATTGGCGAGGGATTCAAGCTCGGCCAATTGCAGTTTGCGATCCATCGGCGTGTGGTCGAAGCGATGCAGCAGCGACGACATATGGGTCGAATAGCGCACCACACGCCACACGCGCTCGACGCATTGTTGCGAATAGCTGTCGATCCCGACGGTGGAACCGTTGCGATAGAAATCGCCAAAGGCTTTGGCCATGACGCGCACGTCGGCCACCGCCGCGTTCAGCCCCTTGGCGCCGGTCGGGGGCACGATATGGGCTGCGTCGCCGGCGATGAACAGGCGACCGTGCCGCATCGGCTCGGCGACGAAAGCGCGCAATTGCGCCAGATCGCGCTGGAAAATTTCCCCTTCGACGATCTCGTTGTCCGTATCGTACATGCGCGTGTGCAACTCGCTCCAGAAGCGGTCATCCGACCAGTTCTCGATCTTCTCGTCGGCGCGCACTTGCAGATAGAGGCGTGAGACTGACAGCGAACGGCGGCTGCACAGGGCGAAGCCGCGATCGTGATTGGAATAGGTCATTTCATGAAGCGGCCGGGCGCGCGCGAGTACGCCGAACCAGGCGAAGTCATAGACATGTTGAAAGGTCTTCAACACATTCTGCGGCATGCTCGCTCGACCAATACCGTGAAAGCCGTCGCAGCCGGCGACATAATCGCAGGTGAGCGTCTTGGGTTCCCCCGCTTCCTGATAATGCACCGTCACCTTATCGCTTTCGATGCCCTCGATACGGCTGACGGGGGCTTCGAAGATCAGCGGATCATTGGCGGCGATCCGTGCCGCGATCAGATCCTTCACCACTTCCTGCTGGCCATAGATCATGACACTGCGGCCGGTCATCGCCGGCAGATCGAAATGAATGGTGCGGCCGTTGAAACGGATATCGAGGCCGTTGTCGACCATGCCTTCGCGGCGCATCCGCTCATCGAGGCCGAGCCGTGCCATCGTGTCGACGGTGCCAGCCTCCAGCACGCCGGCGCGCACGCGTCCCTCCACATATTCGCGGCTGCGGCTTTCCAGAATGACACTCTCGATGCCTTTTTCTTTCAGCAGATGCGAAAGGAAAAGCCCGGCAGGTCCGGCGCCGATGATCGCGACTTGCGTATGCATTGTTTTATATACCCCGCAGGTGAAACAAAGGATCGGCCCAAGTTGTCCCAAGAATCAAGCCGTCCTGGGAAACAAGTCCTCCCCGGAGACAAGATTGGGCCATTAGGGCCAGCTTGAAGCAGAACCAAGCCGGCGATTCTTTGACCTAGGGCAGTTTTTGCTTGCCCAACCGGCACGGGTGGAAATGCGCTAGGAGTAGTCCCAGGCATAAACGTCGGGGGCCGGTCGTCCGGCTTCGTCCTCCCCACTTAATGAGGCTGAAATGGCACCCGCTGCCTGTTTCAGGCGGTCAAGATGGAGCGCGGCGAAGGCTGAGGCATTCATCAGCTGGCGCTTCCAGCTGATCGCTAAAGCCCCGATCGGCTGGCGGCCGTCATAAAGCGCCACGGCGATGGCGTTGCGATCGCCGAGCCCCGTGCGGGACTGGCGTCGCGTCGCAAAGCCGGCGCTGCGGATATTGATCAGATCGTTGATCAACAGGGGCGCTGTCAGTCCGAAACGCTCGAGTGACGCCGATTTTTCACCCTTGAGCGTGTCGATCAACGCGATCAGCTGTTTCTCGCTTAGGGCCGCCAGATAGGCCAGCCCGGTCGCAGCGGCGAAAACGCTCAGCTCGGTGTCGGGCTTCAGCATGTTCGACGAAGGAAAAGGGCTTTGACCATAGGTGGATTCCAGAATCCGCATCCGGCCGGTGGCATAGATATGTAGATCGACGGGCCATTCGGTCTCCCGTGTCAGCGCCAGCATATGCGGCTTGGCCGCCTCCACCAGCTCGCCGATGCGCACAACCATCTCGGCATGGGAACTGTCCGAGGCGGCGATGTTGGAACGATACAGGCCATCGCTCAGCCCCAGGCGGATGAAGCGCCGCTCCATCAAGGTGGCCAGCAGGCGCCGCAAGGTGCTTTTTGACAGACCGGTGCCTTTATGGAGCCTGTGCAGTTCCGAGGGGCCGTTGGCGGCCAGAAACTCCAGCACATCGAGCGCCCGATGCACCGCGCGGATCTGCGGAAGAGCCTCCATTGCCCAATCTCCAGTCCGCGTGGATTTGCTGGCGAACGTGCCATCTAGTGGCACGATACCGCTTTTCCATTGCTGCGATAGCGCCAAAAATCAATCGTCTCGGTCAAAGTCAGGCAAGATCGCGTGGGGGGAAGAATGCTGGACACCATGTGGACGCGAACGGGCACTTTGCCGATTACCGTCAGGACGTCCAACGCGCGGCGTCGCGAACCTGGCACGGTTTACTTCACCACCCGCCCCGGCGGCGGCGCTGGCCCGCGCACGACGGTCGGCTGGCTGATCGGGGTTGGACCTGAGGGTGAGATCGCGCTGGAGCGTCGCTTCGAGGGAACCTCGCAAGACGTGCGCTGCCTGCCCAATGGCAAAATTCTATTTTCCCAGTCGATGCAGGGCATCATTTACGAGGTGAACCCCGACGGTTCGATCCATGCCACCTGGCATTCCCGCGACAAGTGGAAGGATCGGACGCCGCCATTGCGCAGTGTCGAACTGCCGGTGAACCACACGCATCACACGGTGAATGTGATGCCGAACGGCAATTTCCTCATCCTCGATGCCGAGCAACGTTCTTTCGACGACTGGCCGTCGAACAGTGCCGATCGCAACGCGCCCCGCCACCGGGCCGCGGTCGTCGGCGATATGGTGAAGGAGATCACGCGTGAGGGTCGCCTGGTGCGCGCCTATCACATCTTCGATCTGATCGATCCCTATCGCATCACCCACGGCAGTTTCGACAACTATTGGCATCATCTCGGCTTTCCCGGCACCAATGATTGGTCGCATGCCAATGCGGTCACCTATGATCCCAACGACGATTGCTTTGTCGTGTCGCTGCGCCATCAGGATTGCATCATCAAATTCGGCCGCCAGGATGGACGGCTGCGCTGGATCCTCGGCAATCCCAGCGAATGGCGTGATCCCTGGCGGCAATATCTGCTCAAGCCTGACCCATCGGTGCGTTGGCAGTTCCATCAGCACGATTGCTCGGTGACTGGACCGGGCCGCATTCTGTGTTTCGACAATGGCAATTTCCGCGCTGGCGCATTCGAGACACCTGTCGATCCGACTGAGAACTTCAGCCGCGCTGTTGAATTCGAGATCGACGAGAAGAGCCGAACCATCAGGCAGATCTGGCAATATGGCGAGGAGCGCCAGCCGGCTCTGTTCGGCTGCTACCAGGGCGGCGCGCGGCGCCTGCCGCAAACCGGCAACACGCTGATCACCTTCGGCGGCCTGTGTTACGACAACGGCAAACCAGCCGGTACTCATGTCGGCACGCGTGGCTGTGCACGGCTCTTGGAAGTGACCTCGGACGGTGAGGTCGTTCTCGACATCGAAGTCGATGACAGGGCCGCACCGGAGCCGCGCGCGTTCTCAGCTTTTCGCGCCGATCACAGCCCGGCCTGACAGTTAGCACTTCACATATCCTGGGAGGGAACATGCGTCTCGTTTGCAGCACACGGGCATGGTGCGCGCTCGCCGCGACCGGCTTCACAGCCTTGACTGTCTCAACTGTTTTGGCGGTGCCGGCCCAGGCGCAGGATTATTTCGCCGGTAAGCAGATCCGCATCATTCTCCCGGGCAGTACGGTCGACACGGGTTATGGCCTCTATGGGATGCTGGCGAGCCAGTATCTGAGCCGGTTCATTCCCGGCAATCCGACCGTGGTGATCAGCTATATGCCCGGCGGCGCTGGTATCACCGCGCTTAACTATCTCGCCAGCGTGGCGCCGAAAGACGGAACGGCCATTGCCGTGGTGACGCAGGAAGTGGCGACCAATCAAGCCCGCCATATGGCCGGCGTGCGCTACGATGCGAGCAAGTTCAAATATATCGTGCGCATCGCGCCGAATGTGCCGGTGCATATGGTCTGGCACACCGCGCCGGTTAAAACCATCGCGGATCTGAAGACGACCGAGGTCGTCACGGCGGCGGTCGGTGTCGGTGGCGTGCACAATGACATCGCCCGGGCGATGAATGTCCTTCTCGGCATGAAGTGGAAGGTGATCAGCGGCTATCCCGGCACCAACGAGACCCGCGTGTCGATGGAGCGGGGCGAGACCCAGGCCACCGTGTCGCCAGCCATTCTGTTCAAGGAACAACTCAAGGACTGGCTTGATCAGAAGAAGGTTCGCGTCATCGTGCAATATTCCGATTTTCGCCATCCGATGTTTCCGGATGTGCCAACGGTTGTCGAACTGGCGCAGGACCAGGAGGCGCGCGACATCCTCACTTTCATGACATCGATCACGACCATCGGTCGCGGTTTCGCCGGTCCGCCGGATATGAACGAGAAGGCCTATGGCATCATCCGCCAGGCTTTCGTCGATATGCTGCAGGACAAAGGGTATCGCGAGGATTCCGAAAAGCGCGGCGCTGAGATCCTGCCCATGTGGGGCGAGGAGATGAGCGCCTATGTCAACAAGATCATCGCCACCCCGCACCATATCGCCGACCGCGCGACCGCCATCGCCGAAGGCCGATGACGGCCACTTCCGAATCGTCGTTCAGCTTGGCTGACGTGAGCCAAAGGTCCTGCCACATAGTGTGGCGGCGAGAGTTCGCGAGAATGAAACGATCGTGTCGGTCATCGATAAGATATCGGTGTTGATCACGGTTCTTCGCATCAAGAAGAACGGCTCCCGCCCTGTTATTGCGTCGCAGCATGTTGCAATTTAGGCAATGCGCGCGCGTGTCGGCAAGAGAGCTATTGCAAAAGCCACGCGTCGCGATTTCTATCCGGGACCAGGCAGGGGGCGTCGATCCGGCGCCGATGCAACGGAACAGTGAGAGGGCGATCGATGAACAAGAAGATGAGGCTCGCGGCCTACTTCAATCCCACCGGGCATCATGTGGCGTCATGGCGCCATCCCCGGGCGCAGCGCGATGCTCATCAGAACATCGAGCATTATGTCGAAATCGCGCGGACGGCGGAGCGCGCCAAATTCGACATGATCTTCCTCGCCGACGGCAATGCGACGCGCGACGCTGATATCGAGGCGATCTCGCGCTCGGTCCAATTCGTCGCCCATTTCGAGCCGATCACTTTGCTATCGGCTCTCGCCATGGTGACGAAGAACATCGGCCTCACCGCAACTGCCTCCACCACCTATAACGAGCCTTATAACCTCGCCCGCAAATTCGCCTCCCTCGATCACATCAGCCACGGGCGTGCTGGCTGGAACCTGGTGACGTCGGGCCAGCCGGCGGAGGCTAAGAATTTCGGCCGTGATGGCGTCAAGGAACATTCGGAACGTTATTCGCGGGCGCGCGAATTCGCCGAAGTGGTGCAGGGGCTGTGGGACAGCTGGGATGACGACGCTTTCGTCCGCGACGCTGAAAGCGGCCTGTTCTTCGAGCCCGATCGCATGCATCATCTCAATCACAAGGGCGAGCATTTCAAGGTCCGTGGTCCGCTCAACGTGCCGCGTCCACCGCAAGGCTATCCGGTGATGGTGCAGGCCGGCGCTTCCGATGAAGGTCGTGAGCTTGCCGCCCAATACGCCGAGGCGATCTTCTCGCCGCATCTCAACATTCCGGCCGCCAAGGCTTATTACGACGACGTCAAGGGCCGCATGACGGCCTACAATCGCGATCCCGATCATCTAAAGGTCTTGCCGGGCATCAGCGTCGTCGTCGCCGAAAGCGACGACAAGGCCGCCGAGGATTTCAACACGCTGCAATCGCTCATCCATCCCATTGTCGGCCGCGAAATTCTCTCGACCATGCTGGGTGGCGCCGATCTGACGCCCTATCCGCTCGACGAGCCGCTGCCCGATCTGCCGCTGACCAATGCCAGCCGGGGCCATTTCGAGAGCATCATGGCGATGGCGCGCGCCGAGAATCTCACCATTCGCCAGCTCGGCGAGCGTTGCGCCGGCGCGCGCGGCAAGAATTCCATCCACGGCAGCGTCAAGAAGGTCGCCGACTATATGGAGGAATGGTTCGCCGCCAATGCCTGCGACGGCTTCTGCGTCATGCCGCCCTATATCTCCGGCCAGCACGACGATTTCTGCAACATGGTCATTCCCGAATTGCAGAAGCGCGGTCTGTTCCGCAAGGAATATGAAGGCGCGACCCTGCGCGAAAATCTCGGCCTGCCGCGCCCGCCGAGCCGTCACAGTGCTAAGCGGCAGAAGCCCTGATCTTGTCAGCGGGAAGGTCGCAATCGCGGTATTCAATGCGGTTGCGGCCTAACCTCTTGGCGCAATAGAGCGCGCTGTCGGCGGCCGCGAAGGCATTGGCGAACGGCAGGCTGTGCGCGGGAACGACGGTCGTGATGCCGATGCTGGCCGTGACGGCCTTCGGCGCGCCATTGGCCAGATGCGCGATCTCGATCGAACGCCGGATATCCTCGGCGATGATATGCCCGCCCGATTGATCGGTATCGGGCAAGAGAATAACGAATTCCTCGCCGCCGTAGCGCGCCGCGAAATCCGCGGGGCGTTTGAGATTTTTACGGATACAGGCGGCGACCGAAATCAACGCATCGTCGCCGCGCAGATGGCCGTACTCGTCATTGTAGGTTTTGAAATTGTCGATATCGATGAGCAGCAGCGTGAACGGCAGCTGATCGCGCATGGCGCGTTTCCACTCCTTCGCCGCGGTATCATCGAACGACCGGCGGTTCGCCAAGGCCGTCAGGCTGTCGCGGGTCGCCATATAGGCCAGGCGCGTGGCGAGCGCGGTCATCTTCATCTCGGCGCGGCGGCGCAGACGAAACTCCCGAGACAGCAGCATGCCAGCCGCCACCAGCGCGAGCATAAGCATTGTGAGCACCGAGGCCATGATCATGGCCTTCTGGTGCCATCCAGCCAGAATGCGCGCTTTGGCTGAACTGACGACCACGATCAACGGCAGATTGGGGATACGCGCATAGGTGTATATGCGTTCGACCTGATCTGACATCGACACTCTTTCGAAGCTGCCGATTTGCTTGGCCGGATAGTGTTTGAACAGCTCGTTCTCGCCGAGCTTGCTGCCGATCTCCCGCAGCCGGAATGGCTGGCGCGAGAAGATCGTGCGATCGGTGCCGATGATGGAGAACGTGCTTTGATCGCCCATATCGAGATTCAGAAACATTGCCTGGAAATAGCTTAAGTTCAAGCTGCTGATGACGATGCCACCGAATGTGCCATCGGGCCGGATGATCCGCCGGCTCAACACGGTCGACCACTCGCCATTATCGAGACGCAGCTGCAATGGTTTGCTGACGAAGAGCGCATCGTCGGTGGCGTCGCGCTGATATGTAAAAAATTCCTGGTCCGACAGGTTGTCAGTGGGAAGCGGATTGCTGCGATGGGAATCGGCGACGATCCGACCGTCGACATTCACGATCGCCATGCGGTTGAGATAGCGCGCATTGGCTGAATGATCGAAAAGCGCGAACTGCCGCACGATTTCAGCTGCACTGGATAGATCGGGCTCGGTAAGCGCAAGCCGCGCGCCTTTCAACGAGAGGTCATAGCTCTCGAATGCCATGGCGATATCCTGGGCTATGGCGCGTGCCAGATTGGCATCGGCCTGCGCGGCAAATCGCAGGGTATCGCGGCGTGAATCGATCAGGACATGGGAAAAGAACGCAAGCAGGCCGAGCCCCGCCAGAACGGCAAGGATGCGGATGGTGCGAAATGAGCGGTCGTCCGGAGATTTCGAAACGATGTCGTGAACATTTTGCAACGGCATTGGGATGTCCGAAGGACTGGCGAGCGTTCGTTCATAGGGGAAGCCGCGTTAATGCGACTTTACTGGGACAGGCTCAATTTGCGCCGGTCACCCATGAAAAACTCAAATTGTTTGAAATTTATGCATTGAAAGAACGGTATCAGGTGATGGCTGCCTGACAATCGCTTGGGCATGAATCTTCGACGCAAGTGCTGCTGTCGTTAACGGGTGTTGAATCCGAAGCGCGGATTGAAGAACAATCGGCGGCAGTAAGCTAAGGCAGAACCATAGCAAGGTTATCGATGCTGATCAGAGATGAGCAACCAGACGATATCGCCGCCATTCACCATGTGGTCGAAGCAGCCTTCGGACAAGCGGTGGAGGCGGCGCTCGTCGATCAGCTCCGTGCCGCCGGCGACAGCGTGATCTCGCTGGTCGCGATTGAAGAAGAGGCCGTGGTCGGACACGTCATGTTCTCAAGAATGACGGCCCCCTTCAAAGCGCTGGGCCTGGCCCCCGTGGCTGTGCTGCCGCAGTGGCAGGGCCGCGGCATCGGCAGTGCGTTGATCCGCGAAGGCTTGAAACGGGCGGCCGCGGAAGCATGGCCAGAGGCTTGGTCCGAACCTTGGCAAGCTGTCTTCGTGCTCGGTGATCCGGCCTATTATCGCCGCTTCGGCTTTGATGTAGCGCGGGCCAGCGGTTTCATTTCGCCCTATGCCGGGCCATATCTGATGCTGCTGACGCTCAGGGACGATGTGCTGGCGCGCGAAGGGCGTATCGATTATGCGCCGGCCTTCGCCGCGCTGGGTTAGACTGTCTGCAGGCAATCCGCGTTTTGACTAAGCGTTTTTGGGAGCTTCGCCGCAGCTCTTGACCTCGAAGAGGTCGGAGGCTTCGCCCCACAGCACGCCATAGTCCTTGAAGTCGACATCGACCCGGTCGGGATGGCGGGGAAACCGCTGCAGCAGGCGATAGGTGCAGATCACCGTGCCTTCTGCCTCGGGCGGGATCGACATATGCTGCGCCGCACGGGCAGCGGTCTTGAGCTGGACTATTTGACCGGCTTTCACGATCACCTCCATCTGCAAGTTGCGGGGTCAGTCTGGCTCCGTCACCGGATTGTCACTAAGGCTGACACGTGTTTGTGCGGCGCACAAGTTAAATCTTGCGCTGCAGCAGGCGATATTTTGTGAAAAATGTGGCCAGGACTGTCGCTCAGGCCAGGGGCTTGCGCCTCGGCTTAGTCGGCCTGCCTGTCCAGCCAGCGTTCGACAACGGTCTGCAAGTTCGAGCCGTCGAACAACAGGCCTTCGACATGGGCGCGCGACGCGGCTTCGATATCTGACGTCTTATCGCCGATCAGCACGCACATCTTCGGATCGAGATGCCACTCCTCGATCGCCCTTAGGATCATGCCGGGGTTGGGCTTTCGATCCGGATGATCGGCAACGATATATGCCTCGACACTGCCTTCCGAATGGAAAGGGCAATGATAGAAAGCCGTGATTTCCGCGCCAGAGCGGGCGAGCTCGGCGTTCATCCATTGATGCAACCGGTGTATATCGTCTTCTTGGTAGAAGCCGCGGGCGACGCCGGATTGGTTGGTGACCACAAAGGTATAATAGCCGGCATCCTGGGCGAGCTGGATCGCTTTCTGGGCGCCCGGTATCCACTCGAAGTCCTCGGGGCGATAGACATAGCCCTTGTCGACATTCAAGACGCCGTCGCGATCAAAAAACACCGCGCCCTTTAAGGCAGCGCCAGCTTTACCCGTTTCAATCACTGCACTTCACTCCGTCCCGCTCGGCGACCTCTGCGAAGCACTCGATCGCCAATGTCAAATGATACAGGGACGAGGCCGGGGCCGGTTCGTGAGAAAACCGTCCCTCATGCGGCAGCCAACGCTCGTGCCAAAGGCCTTCGACCGGGCTTGCGAGAAAGGCGCGAAGGGCGCGCCAAGCTTTGGAAACGCGTTCGACCTTGTCATCATAGGGCAAGACCAATTCGGCCTTGAGCCATTCGGTGTGTGGCCATACCCGCGCTTCGCGCGTCTGCACGACCCCGTCGGTCAAGACCTCGCCATATAAACGGCCGGAGCTGCCATCAAGGCCGTGTGTGATGGCGAATTGATACAGAAGATCGCGGGTCTGGTCTCTCCGAGAGTCCTCGGTTTCGTATCGATCTAGCAACCAGATCCATTCGAAATGATGGCCAGGCTCCGTGATGCGTCCTAAATCGCCAGCGGCGGGGACGAGTGTATCATCGAAATGCTCGATGAGTGCGCCATGCGGCGCGGAGAAAAATCGCTGCTCGAAGAGCGCGATGATCTCATCGCACAGATCGCGAAAAATCGCCGCATCGTCGAGGCGCCGCCATTCAAGCGCGGCCTCAAGCAAATGCATATGAGGATTCTGGCGTCGGTTGTTGGAGATCGGCAAGGCTTCGTGAAAGCCGCCATGGGGATGATGCATGCGCGTCGCAATAAACGTCGCCAGCTTGCGGGCTTCATCGCGCAGCGCCTGGTCGCGCCGGATCGAATAGGCATGCGCGAAGGCGAAGAGACAGAAAGCCAGATCGTAGAGATCCCGGGTTGGATCGATGATGTTGCCGGCGAGATCGAAACGGCTGGCAAAACCGCCGTCGGGATGGCGTGCTTTATCCAAAAGGAAATCCAGCCCGTGATCGAGCGCGGCGCGCGCGTCGGTAACGCCCATGCGCGTAGCAGCGGCAAACACATAGATCTGCCGCGTCGTCACCCGAAGACGTTTGAAGGCTGTGGAGCATTCCACCGTGTCGAGGCTGAGGCTCTCGTGATAGCCATAGCCCTTCCAGTCCACACCGCGTTCCAGCCAGAGCGGGATGGCGCTGTTTAACAGCCAGCCGCGGGCCTCGGCCGCCATCTTGTTGAAGTCTGTCACGCGAACGATCCTGGGTTAGTTCAGATCCACCGCCAATTTGGCGCCCGATTTATCGTTGGCTCGCCCAATGAGCTTGGTCGTCGACTGCCCCTGCCGCAGTTCGATTCTTTCGACGCGACCGCCGGCGGCTTTGACGATCTCGTTACCGACAATGGCCTCTTCCGCATAGTCGGCGCCCTTCACCAGAACATCGGGCACCAGCAACCGAATAATCTCAAGAGGGGTTTCTTGATCAAACAGCACGACGAGATCGACACCTTTGATAGCCCCCATCACTTCGGCGCGCGCCGCTTCCGATTGGACGGGGCGCGACGGGCCTTTGAGCCGGGAGACGGAGGCGTCGGTGTTCAAGGCGACGATCAGGCGATCGCAATGGGCTGCTGCGCCCTGCAACAGCGAGATGTGTCCCGGATGCAGAAGATCGAAGCAGCCGTTCGTGAAGCCAACCGACAGACCTTCGCTTTTCCACTGCTCACGGACAGCCTTGGCCCCTTCCCACGACGCCAGCGCGCCGCGTGGGAGAGTGTCCGTGGGCGCAGCAGCGGATTCCGCCGCCAATATTTCCGCGATCGTGACTGTTGCCGTGCCGGTCTTGCCAACGACAATGCCGGCGGCAACATTGGCAAAGCGCATCGCACCGCTAATGGTGGCGCCCGTGGCAATGCCCAAAGTGAAGCAGGCGGCAACCGTATCGCCGGCGCCCGAGACATCGAAGACTTCGACCGCTTCCGTCGGCAGGTGTAAGTCGTGGCCGTCGGTTCCATAGAACGACATGCCGTCTTCCGAGCGGGTCAAAAGAATATTCGAGCCCGTGATTGCAATGACGTTTTGGCTGGCCGCATGGATGTTTTCGGGTATCGAGCAATCAATCTTTGTGGCGAGCGACAACTCTTTCCGATTCGGCTTGATATAGGTGGCGCCAGCATAGGCGGTAAAATCGAAACGCTTGGGATCGACGATGATCGGGATGTCGGCCTGCTTGCCTAAGGCAATCGCCTTTCGAAGGATGCTGTCTGACAGGCATCCTTTCGCGTAATCGGCGATGATCAAGGCATCCGCATCGGAGATTGCGGCCGACAGTTTCGCCAAAATGGCAGCCTCGACTTGTTGATGAGGCTCGCAGATGATTTCCTGATCGATCCGCAGCAGCTGCTGATGCCCGGCAAGCACGCGTGTCTTCGAAACTGTCGGCGCTTGCGTGTCGACGACGAGATCGGAAGCGACACCAGCCGATTGAAGAATGCGGGCAAGGCGCCGGCCTTCCTCATCGTCGCCGACAATGCCAATGAGGCGTGCGTGCGCGCCAAGCGAAGCAATGTTCAACGCGACATTGCCGGCGCCGCCGGCCGTTTCGCGTTCCGACGACCAACGCAGGACAGGAACGGGGGCTTCCGGCGATATGCGCTCGACGTCCCCAACGAGATAGCGATCGAGCATGAGATCGCCGAGGACAACGATTGTGACTTGATGCAGGTGTTCAGTGATTTCGCGCATAAACATACATACCGGTGACCGACGAGCCCCGTATCCCACTAAGACGCGACCCGTCAGTTAGCAAGGGATTGGCGTTTGACCTCAATCCCATGAAGTAAAAACTCGCCCTCGATAGCGCCTTTCAGCATCTGCAGGCGTATCTGGATGGCCTTTAGGGGATCTGTGACCTCGAACTCTATAGTAAAGCTATAGATTCCCTGCCGGGGAAAGCGCATGCTGACGGCATTCAAAATGCCATCATCATAGGCATCTGCCATGGCAATCGTGTCGGCGCCACATTCGGCCACTTCGAACTCGATCTCCGCGACCCATTGTCCGAGAGGTAAATGTAGATAGGGCCCAAAAAACAGCATGCGCGCTGGGCCAACGAGCGCGACGGAGCCATGAAGATATTTGTCGGGCACGTCGCCGTAGCGAAAAAGCAGACGGTGCCAATAGACTTTTTCGACTGGTTTGCCGTCAGCGAGCACGGCGTAAGATGTAGCCAATTCATTTATAATACTGTCGACGCCGACTCCGTCGAAAGTGTAGCCTGAAGTACGGTAAAGGTTCGGATCGAAGGCGTGCCCAAATTCACGTTTGATAAATTCCTGGAAGGTAATATTTAAATCTGAATCGCCATTTATATTTTTTCTTATTTCACTCAATGCCTCTTCCGTGTATTTTATCTGGAAATAATCCATCACTTTCTTGGCTATATCTATTGCTTCTTCAGTATATGCTTTGGAGTTGATACAAAATGCTTGTCCGGACGTGGCAATTGCCGCGAGTTGCGCATACCAAATGGTCGCTCGTTGGGCGCCTTCCATTGTCGTGGTGATGCCGTCCGCCATCGCGTTGTTCATGAGATAAGAGAAGTCATCAATGCAAAGCAGAATGGGAAGACGCGCGCCTAAGAGGAGCTGAGCAAGATCATTCTGGAGATTGTTGCTGTATACGATGAGTGCATTTTTGTCGTCCAAGGGACGCCATGCCTTGCGTAACTCACTGGTGTCGTTCGCGCCCACAGCGTCGAAAGAATCGAAAGTCGATTGAGCAACCGTCGTCATCAGTCTTATGACGCCATTCAGGATGATGGATGGCGTTCCGCACAGACATATTAGCATTCTGCTCGCCTATACATTTTTCAGGAGTTGTCTTATGGAGGCGAACGGAACGGCGCATTCGCGACTAGGATTGTCGTCCATATGTGCTCGCGACGTACTGTAAGCGAGGAGTTCTATGGAAGATAAAGATATTGCGGCATTGAGTGAATTGCTGCGCAGAAGAGTCGACGAGCATAACCGGCCGCTCGGCGGTTTATCTGCTCTCTTGTCTGATATCGACAACATTCGATTGAACTCTAAAGTCCTTGCTTCGTATATCGCGGAACTAACCTATTATCAGCATATCAAATCCAAGCCGCTTTTAAAACAACCTCAGAACATAGGGATTTCCGGCCGAATTTGTCGAGAGGCAGACTTCTCGTCGGATTGGTTTTTATTCTGGACTGACCAGTTGAAGTATACCCCATATCTGCATCGCAAGGTTTGGGAGGATGCATATGCTCTTCAGTGTTTATGGGAACTTGGTATGTTCGCCAAAGGCAAGTCTGGTTTGGGATTTGCTGTCGGCGCGGAAGCGTTGCCCGCCTATTTCGTCGGGCAAGGTGCGCAAATTGTGGCGACGGATTTGGGGGCGGACGATTCGCGTGCCGAAGGGTGGCGTCTCACAGATCAACACGCCAGCGATATCAAGCCGCTTTGGCGCGAGCAGTTTGGGACGTGGGAGCAGTTCTCTGCCAATTGCAGCTATCGTCCTGTCGACATGACAGCCATTCCGGCTGATTTGAACGATAAATTTGATTTCTGCTGGTCCATTTGCGCTTTCGAACATCTCGGTTCGATCGAAAAAGGGCTTCAGTTCGTTTGCAACGCCATGAAGACATTGAAGCCGGGAGGCGCGGCGGTTCACACGACCGAATATAATTTCGATCAGACGCAAACGATCGACAATTGGGGCACGGTGCTTTTTCAGAAAAAGCATTTTGAAATATTGCGGGAGCGTCTTGAAAAGCAAGGCGACCGATTGCTTGCCATCGATTTTGAGGCTGGATCTGGCTTCTTTGACAGCTTTGTCGACGTGCCGCCATTTCCTCATCAATACATGAATGATCTCAATAAGCCGAATTCACCGCATGTGAAGATAAGCGTTGACGGCTTTCCGTCGACTTCGATTGCGATCATCGCAATCAGGGGATCTTAAGGGACCCTGGAGAATAGGGTGAATGAGCGACCGCGAAGAGGCCAAGACTTTCAGCTTCTTCGCGGTGATCGAGTTGCGAACGCCAGTTAGGAATTATCTGCAGCTGCTGTCGCTGCTCGAGCCAGGGTTTCTACCTCCCGTACCGGGGCAAAGGAAGCAGTCGACCGGCCATGAAACGTATTTTTTCCGTGATTGAGTTTGCCAAAGGGCGGACGGCTGCGGTTGTTCATAAAATTGCTGACGATCGCCGTAATCGCGGCAACTGGTTAGCCGCCGTCAGAGCATATGATTGGCTTTTACGTTTCTATCCGGCCTATGACGGTGCGCGCATTCAAGCCGCGATGTGCGAGGATCACCTCGGTTGGTCCGCGAAGGCCATTAAGAGATTATCCAAGGTTCGCGATCCCGCGCAAATACCAGAGGCTATCAATCAGGCCGGCCTCGTCTTTAAGCGCAGATTTAATTTCGCGGCGTCCGACTGCGCCTTTCAAGCGTGCTATGTGTTGGGCCACCATGAAGCGCTTAAGAATCTTGCGGAGATCAGGACAAGCGCGGGCCCTCTGCCTCTCTTGCACGGTACAGCCAGTGTTGTCGGCTTGCTGGCATATGCCGAAGCGGCCCCTCTGAACTTCGACGCTCTGGTAAAGGCGTCAATTGCTGCGACGTCCTTGCTTTTGATGTCGCATGCTAAAATGCTCTTTCAATTGGCGCTTCTGGTCGCGGGTACCTCTGGCGAGCGCGCCGCGTTGATTCAAGACGTCGCAGCGAAGTTCAATTTTGTTTTAACGCCTGAAACACGATCTGGCGGACAATCGAGCGGGGCTGAAAGCACTGAAAAAACCCCATTTGCCGCGGTCGTGGCGGCGCCCGGCCGCACGCGGACGCAGCTTAGCGCCGCTGGCGCTTCGGCCATCAAAAATGGCGCGTCCGTCGCATTCTTTGACCGCCTTTTATGGGACGATGAAGAATACGCGGCGTTGATGCCAGGCCTTGCGGCGGCGATTGACGGCGTGGTTGGAGCCGTATTTTCCGAAAGCGGATCGATTGTTGAAGCGGCGGAAAAACTGGCCGATGTCACCGAGCATTTAGACGGCAAAATTCCAATATCCCTGCGAGATTTGCTGGAGCCCAAAAATATCGGCCTTTTGGCCGATCGTGTTTTGCTGAACGCAAGCCGGCAAATCGCGACGCGTTTACAAGAAACAATCGACATCGCCAATCGTGATCCGGCGATCATTGCGGCGATGTTTGCCGCACCGACCCATCATTCCAACGCCGCGCTCGCAGCATCCGGAGATGCTGAACAGATTCCTGGGCCTGTTGTTGAAGCCCTCAAGAACATGATGTCTTCGGACGGCCAAAAAGCTGAGCCCGATGTGCGAGCCGCTGCGTATCTTGCCCGTCTTCTTGACGATCAAAAATTGCTTCAAGTCGCAAGGACTGTGCCGACAGAGTTCCGCGGTCCCATCGAAGCGGAGCTCGTTCGTCGCCCGTGGATTTCATTCGATGGCTGGGTGCCGCCTAATCTATCGTTGAAGAATATCGAAGTTCGGCGATTGTTCGGGGAAAACAAGCCTGCGTTTCAAAGCCTGTTGGCCTATGTCCTCGAACATAAAGATCCGGAGGTTGGACAGCGCCTCGTGGATCTCATGTCCGAAACGATAGAGCCCGGGGAAATATCGGGCATCGTGCAAAAATATCCGGTGGTGGCCGAGGCTGTCGCTCGGGCAGGAGGGCAGACATCGAAAGAGAATGCTCAGCCGCAGCCAAATGTCGTTGCTGTGAACAATCTGTTTCATGGACCTGAGCGTATCGAGCTGATCGATACGGGATGGCTGAGAAAGAGCATCGAAGGCGTCGAATTTACCTGCCTTAGCAGCGTCGTCGCCGTTCGTGCGCGGGTATATTCGCGCCGCCGCATCGTCCGCGCCGCCGTTCGACTGAATGGTGAGATTGCCGAGCAGGTGACGCCTGATATTGCGGCCACCGACGCGCAAGGCATGCATCTTTATTATTGCAATGTCTGGGCAGACGTTTCGAATTTCCCCAATGGATTTGTCAACATTTCAATGTCGGTGGACTTCAATGCGGGCGCGGCTTTGCGCGCCGATTGGGCCGCTTACGTAGATAATAGCGCGGGCACCCATGCTTTAGATGTGTCTGACGCCATTATTCCTAGGGCTGATCCGAAGGAAAGACGTTCTGCTGTCGAACGTGTTCTGGCGTTGCCATCCATGGTCCGTCCCGCCAATCGCTCCGTATTCCAGGAACCGTTGCGCCGGGTCGTCATCATGCGGCTTGATCAGCTTGGCGACGTCGCCACGTCGATGCCGGCGATGCTTCGGATCAGGGAGATCTTGCCGTCGAGCGAATTTATTGCACTCGTGACGCCAGCGAACAAACCGCTCGTTGAAACGCTGGGCATGTTCAGTGAGGTTGTCGCGGTTGCCTTTCCCTATGATCACGCGACCAGAACGCGTCATTTGAGCAAGAGCGACGAGGATCAGCTGCGCGCCAGATTTGCGGAGATGCCCGTGGATCTGGCTGTAGATCTGTCTCCGGGGGCTGATTCCAGGCCGGTTTTGAAGATGCTGAACGCGCGTTATCTCGTCGGGTTCAATCCGACGGTCTTTGCATTTCTTGACCTGGCCGTTGAGGCCAGCACGCGTGATCCTATCAATCGGCGGGAAAAAGCATCGCATACGACGATGTTGAGGAGTCTGGTTGAGTCGCTGGGTGTTGTTGCATCGCCCCAGCCTGAAAGGCTCCCACCGCGTCCGGGTCTTTCGTCAGTTCTTGCAAATTATGGTTTGCAACAAGGTCGCTACATCGTTCTGCACAGTGGCGCGAGATTGGCGATCAAGAGATGGCCTCTCGAGAATTTCGTTGCGACGGCTATTCGCTGCCGTCAGGAGCTGGGACTGCCGGTTGTCTTTTTCGCGGATGACCCGTTGCCGGCCACGGTAACGGCCGAGTTGAAATCTCACGGTGGCATTCAGATCATTGAGGGGTTGTTGCCCTTTGATCATATGGACGCATTGCTGTCCTTCGCTGGCGTGGTCGTTGGAAATGATACGGGACCCAAACATCTTGCCGCGGTCCGAGGGGCTAAGGTCGTCAGCATTCATATGTGCCAGGTGAATTGGAATGAATGGGGCCAGGACGGCGAAGGCCTAATCATCTCGAGGCGAACACCGTGTTGCGGGTGCGGGATACAGGACCCCTCCGAATGTGGTAAAGACCTGATATGTCTAACCAGCATAAAGCCGTCCGATGTCATCGAAGGCATTTCGCGCATGCTGAACGGCGCTAAAGTAGTGGAGATACAATGATTGTCGTGACGGGCGCCGCGGGATTCATCGGCTCGAATATTGTCACCCGGCTGAACGAAAAGGGGATCAACGATATCGCGGTGTGCGATTGGCTTGGTTCGGATAGCCGTTGGCAGAATTTGCGCAAACGGATGTTTCGGGAGTTTGTCTTCCCGGAAGATCTGACGCGGCGATTGGACCGTTTGAAGCCCAGCGCGATTATTCACATGGGCGCGAATTCGTCGACGACGGCGACGAATGGCGACGAAATCATGCGCACCAATTTCCTCTATACGCTTGAATTGATCGACTGGTGCGCACAGGCTCAGGTCCCTTTGATTTACGCGTCATCCGCAGCGACATATGGCAATGGCGATGACGGCTTTACGGATGATTTCTCTTTCTCGGAGTTGCGCCAGCTTAAGCCTCTCAATCTTTATGGCTGGAGCAAACATCAGATCGATCTCGTCGTCGCGGAGCGTGTCAGCGCGGGTCTGCCGTTGCCGCCGAAGTGCATCGGTCTTAAGTTCTTCAACGTTTATGGTCCCAATGAATACCATAAAGGTTCGATGACTTCGGTGGTTGGCAAGAACTTCGAAAGAGCGATCAGCGGTCAACCGATCGACCTGTTTAAAAGCCATAGAAGCGATTATCAGGACGGCGGTCAGTTACGTGATTTTGTTCACGTTGATGACGCCGTCGAAGTGGCGCTTTGGTTCTTGGAGCACGGCCCCAGTGTCGGCTTGTTTAATGTTGGCACGGGACAGGCGGCGAGTTTCCGTCAGTTGATGGAAGCTCTGTTCAAGGCTTGCGGACGAGAGCCGCAGATCAACTATGTGCCGATGCCCGAGGAACTGCGTGAGCGATATCAATATTTCACGCAGGCCTCGATGAGCAATCTGCGGGCGGCAGGATATGCCGCACCTTTCCTCAATGTTGAGGAAGGCGTGGCGCGCTATGTCACAGTTCTGAAGAACGCGGACAGATATCGGTAGGCTGTATGCTCGCCGGCCTGGCCCGACGAGGCGGAAGCCGACGTGAATAGCGAGACCACAAATTTGAAGCGCCCCCCGCTTCCCGCCGGGGCGCGATCCCATATTCAGCTGACAATCGCTTTGGAGCGTACTTGCGCGCGGATTGGCTAAGCGACAAAGATTCCTCGGACTTGCCGTCGAGAGGCGTCTTTGTTCCCTAAGGAAAGGGAGTGGCCGCCCGATCCAATTGAAATAACAAGAAAAACTGGTGCTGCCAGAGAGGATCGAACTCTCGACCTCTCCCTTACCAAGGGAGTGCTCTACCACTGAGCTACGGCAGCATGCTTCGTCGGCGCAGGGCCGTAAATCTGAAAGCGCGCGCCTTGTGACACACACGCCAGCGGCTGGCAAGATTGATAGCGCGGTTATGAACTTGACTGCGAAAACAATGTGCGTAAATATTCAACTATAAGGTTGAATATATGCCATGATCCAAGTCGAACCCGCTTTTGACACCACCCTCGCGGCACTCGCTGACCCGACCCGGCGCGCCATTCTGCAGCGGCTGGGCGGCGGCGATCTCAGGGTTACCGAAATCGCCAAGCCCTATGCGATCTCGCTCAATGCGGTATCGAAACACATAAAAGTGCTGGAAAACGCCCGTCTCGTGCATCGCCGCCGGGTCGGCCGCGAGCATATTCTTGCGCTTGATCCACGCCCCATGGAGGCGCTGGGCCGCTGGATCGCCGATCAACAGGGCGTCTGGGCGGCGCGTCTGCAGGCGCTCGATGCGCTGCTGAAAGCTGAGGACCAAGTCGAGGGCGTAGCCGCCAAAACTGAGGAACAACCCCATGGACGATGAGCGGCACCGGATTCAGGTCACCCATGTTTTCTCCGCCTCGGTCGAGCGGGTGTTCGATGCGTGGCTCGACCCGGCGAAAGCCAGCCAATTCCTCTTCGCCACCGCCACCGGCCAGATGGTGACGGCGGAGATCGATGCGCGGGTCGGCGGCCAATTTCTCTTCGTCGACCGGCGCGATGGCGTCGATGTGATCCATAAAGGCGAATATCTGGAGATCGAGCGGCCGCGCCGGCTGGTGTTCAGCTTCGGCGTGCCGCAATTCTCGGCCGATTTCACTCGGGTGACGGTGGAAATCGCCCCACAGGGCTCAGGATGCCTGCTGACACTGACCCATGAAGGCGTTTTGCCGGATTACCAGGCGCGCACCCAGGCCGGCTGGGGGACGATTCTCGATAATCTGGGCAAGGTTCTGAGCCAGACTCGAGGCGAACCCGTCGAATAGGCCCCAAAACGATCAGGCGCCTTTTGCCGAGCGGGCGAATCCCCCATATTCAGAGCCATGGTCGCCCGAGCAGAATCGCAGACAAAACCCGCCGCCCCGAGCAATGCCGCCGAAGTCACGGTTTCGGAACTCTCTGGCGCGCTCAAGCGCACCATCGAGGATCGTTTCGGCTATGTGAAAGTGCGCGGCGAAATTTCGGGCTGGCGCGGCCCACATTCGTCCGGCCATTGCTATTTTTCACTGAAGGACGAAGGCGCGCGCATCGATGCGGTCATCTGGAAGGGCACTTACGGCCGCCTGCGGGTGAAGCCGGAAGAAGGCATGGAGGTGATTGCCACCGGGAAGATCACCACCTGGCCCGGCAAATCCGCCTATCAGATCGTCGTCGAATCGATCGAGCCGGCCGGCGTCGGCGCGCTGCTTGCGCAGCTCGAGGAGCGGCGCAAGCGCCTAGGCGCCGAAGGCCTGTTCGATGAAGCGCGCAAGCAATTGCTGCCCTTCCTGCCGCGTGTCATCGGCGTCGTCACCTCACCGACCGGCGCGGTGATTCGCGACATCCTGCATCGTCTCGCCGATCGGTTCCCGACGCGCGTTCTGGTCTGGCCGGTGCGCGTGCAGGGCGAGACCAGCGCCGCTGAAGTCGCCGCCGCCATCGATGGTTTCAACGCGCTGCCGGAAGGCGGGGCCCTGCCGCGTCCCGATGTCATCATTGTCGCGCGCGGTGGTGGTTCGCTCGAAGACCTGTGGGGCTTCAACGACGAGATCGTCGTGCGCGCTGCCGCCGGCAGCATGATTCCGCTGATCTCAGCCGTCGGCCACGAGACCGACTGGACCCTCATCGATCACGCCGCCGACAAGCGCGCACCGACACCGACGGCGGCGGCGGAAATGTGCGTGCCGGTGCGCAGCGATCTCCTGGCGCAGGTGGCATCGCTTGAAAGCCGTATCCTCAGTGCCCGCGCCCGCTTGTTCGAACGTCGCCGCAGCGATCTCCGGGCTTTGGCGCGCGCGCTCCCCAATGCCGAGGATCTGTTGGCGCTGCCGCGTCAGCGTCTCGATCGTGCGGCGGAAATCCTGCCGGCGCGGCTGCATCAGACGATCAATGCGCGCCAACTCCGCCTCGGCCGCCTGGCGAGCCTCTTGGCCAAACATTCGCCGCAGGCCGAAATGGCACGGCGGCGCGCCCAGTTCGATGCGCTGGTCGGCCGCCATGTCGCGCTGGCCAGGCCTGGATTGTTCACTGAGCGCCGCGCGAGCGATCTGCGGGTGAAAAGCGACCGTCTGCGCACCGCCATGCGCCATCGCGTCCACAACGCCAGCGAGCGGATCGGCACCCAGCGCCTGCGCATCGCGGATCTCGACAAGCGGCTTGCGCAATGTGCACGCATCGTCGTTCCGCGTCGGCAGGAGCTGCTGCGCTCCATGACGCAATTGCTGGCTTCCTTCAGCTATCGCAACGTGCTGGCGCGCGGTTTTGCTTTGGTGCGCGATGCCTCCGGCACGCCGGTGCGCTCCATCATGGCGCTCACGCCAGGCACCGTGCTCGACATCGAACTCGCCGATGGTCATGTGAAGGCGCAGGCCGAGGGTGAGGCGCCCGCCGTGGCGAAGCCGCAAAAACCCGGGCGTGTCACGCCGGCGAAAGATCAGGGTTCGTTGTTTTGACAGTCCGCTGAGGAACGAGGCCATGGCGTTGTTTGGAAAATCCGCACCGACGGAAGAGAAGACATTCCCCGTCGCCAAGAGCGACGCGGAATGGCGCGCGCAACTGTCGCCGCAGGCCTATGACGTGTTGCGCCACCACGGCACCGAACGCGCTGGCACCAGCCCGCTAAACATGGAAAAGCGCCAAGGCGTTTTTCATTGCGCCGGCTGCGGCCGCAGCCTGTTCAATGCGGAGACGAAATTCGAATCGGGCACCGGCTGGCCGAGCTTTTTCGAGCCGCTCACCGATGCGATCGAAACCACCGTCGACCGCAGCCTTTTCATGATGCGCACGGAAGTGCATTGCGCCGGATGTGGCGGCCATCTTGGCCATGTCTTTCCCGATGGCCCGCGCCCGACGGGCGATCGCTATTGCATGAACGGCGTGGCGCTGCGCTTCGAGCCGGACACCCAATAACGATGCCGCCGAAGACCATTGCGCCGGCCTTTCCCGGCTTCGTTCCAGACACCTTGAAATTCCTCAAGGCGCTGGGCTTCCACCAGACACGCGAATGGTTCGAGGAGAACCGTGCGCTCTATGTCAGCGCCGTCAAAGAGCCGCTGGAGGCTTATGTCGCGGCGCTGTCGGTCGAGTTTGGCGCGCGCAAGCTGCCGCTGAAGGGCGAGCCGAAACGGGCGATCTTCCGTCTCAACCGCGATGTACGCTTTTCCAAGAACAAGCAGCCCTACAAGACCAATGCGGGCTGCGTGCTGACGCGCACTGGCACCAAGGGCTCGCCCGGCCTGCTCTACACCCACATTTCACCGGAGGGCTGTTTCCTGGCCGCCGGCTTCTATCATCCCGAGCCGCCGCAACTGCTCGCCATGCGCAAGGCCATCGTCGCCAAGCGCACGGCCTGGCTTGGCATCGAGGGCAAGCTCCAGGACGCGGGGCTGGAATTGTCGACCAACGAAGCTCTGAAGCGCAATCCACAGGGCTTTCAGGAGGTTGACGACAAATTGTCGCCGGCCTTGCGATCGCGTAATTTCATCGTCCGCATGCCGATTGCCGACAAAATAATTTTGGATGGACCGAAACTCGTGGCGACCGCTGCGGATTTTGCCAAGACCACTTTGCCGTTGCTGAAGTTCGGCTGGGCGGCGATGGATTAGGAAAAGCAGGATTGATGAGGGAAATATGAAGACGTCTATTGCAGTTTTCTTTGCTTTTGCAATCGCTTCCGTGGCTGGCGCGCAGGCCGCGCCTTGCTCGATCAGCAAGGAGAAGGCGGCCACTCTTCGCCCCGGAGCGACCCTGGAAAGCATCCAGAACGCGCTGGGCTGTAAATTGCAGCAGCAGTCCTCGAGCGGCTTTGGCGAGACCGCTCAGGACATCTATGGCATCCAGGACGATGGCGGCAATCGCCTGTTCGTTCTCATGGGCAAGAACGGCCGCCTGGTGCGTACGAACTACCAGCCGCGCCAGCTCAACCCCGCTGATCCGTTGGCGCCAAAGCCCGCGCCGCAGGCTCAGCAGCAGCGGGCCAGGTGAGGCGAACACCGCCGTAAAACAATAAGCCAAGGGCCTCGGTTTCGAACCGAGGCCCTTGCTTTGAGTTTTGAGCACTTCGATTCCGATTCTGTCGGCTAGATCAGAATCGCTCTCTCTCACCGGCTTCGCGAGGCGTACCAGCACTGCATGCGGGCGGCGCCCGCTGCGGATTTTGGCCCCATCAAGTCCCGAACGGTTTGCGCCGCCAAAGCGTTGCGCCAAGCTTGATCGGCTTTTTTCATCGCGACAGCGATACCGCACGGCCGGCCGAATTCGCTGGACTTGCCTGTAACGCCGGCTCCGCGTCGCCGGATCTCGGTGCAACGAAATGCTTCATCCTCGCCTTCAATGGCGTTCACGACATCAAGCAAGGTAATTTTTTCTGGCCGACGCGCCAGTCTGAAGCCGCCTTTGGGGCCAACCGTCGAAACCAAAATATTAGCGCGCGCCAGGGCCTGGAGAAACTTGTTGAGATAGTGAGCGGGTAAATCGAAGGCTGCAGCCAAGGTCGCCGTTGGGATAGCGGTATCGGTTTCGTCTTCCAGCCAAGCCAGCGTCAGGCAGCAATGTGTTGCCCATTCGACCCCTTCGCTCATTTTCATTGTGGCACCTGCTTCTTCTGTGGCTTTGCCTTTGGCGGACCGGCGTTGAGCGTCCATTCATAAGACCCGGCAATAAATATATCCCGAAAACAATAGTTGCAACCTGGATACTGGCCATCCAGATTATTCTAGATATAAGATATCTAGAATTTGGAGGAGAGGGTGGGAGAAATGTCAGAATCGAGCGCGACCGACGTCGCGTCTGAAGTGAGGGTCGCAGGTCCGCCGACACAAAACATGTCAGGCGTGGCCGCCGCCAGTCTTATAGGGGCAACTATCGAATGGTATGATTTCATTCTGTATGGGACGGCCGCAGCGCTGATCTTCAACAAGCAGTTCTTTCCAGGCCTTGATCCGGTGGCCGGAACACTTGCGGCTTTTGCCGCTTATGTCGTCGGATTTGCCGCCCGCCCCGTTGGCGGGCTCATTTTCGGTCATTTCGGCGACAAACTCGGCCGCAAGGAAACACTGATCGTATCGATGCTCATCATGGGCGGCTCGACAGCTTTCATTGGTCTTCTCCCGACTTATGAAACGATTGGAATAGCAGCTCCGATTTTGCTCGTGGGGCTGCGACTTCTGCAGGGTATTGCGTTGGGCGGCGAAACGGGAGGAGCGGTCCTTATTTCAGTCGAGCATTCATCGGCGCACCGCATGAACTTCTATGGCAGCTTTCCGCAGATGGGTGTCCCGGCTGGGACGGTGCTGGCCAATCTGGCATTCTTCACGACGACGGCGGTCACTTCGCCGGAAACATTCACCAGCTGGGCATGGCGCATTCCGTTTCTTCTGAGTTTCATTCTCGTTGCATTCGGGCTGGTGATCCGTTTGAGAATCGCCGAAACGCCGCACTTTCTTAGGGCCAAGAAGAAGCGGGAGATTGTTTCCGCGCCGGGGATCGAAGCGCTTAGGAATAATTGGTTCAGGATCATTCTCACGGCGCTAGCGATCTGTTCGGCGTCCACGGTTTCCTACGTCTGGAGCGTATTTTCGCTCTCCTATGGCACGGCGGCGCTTAATCTCGATCGCTCAATGCTTCTTCTGGGAGTGACCTGCGGCAGCATCCTTTGGTTCATCTGCATTCCGATCTGGGGTCGATGGGCTGATCGAAATGGTCGACGTTCGATTTTCATCATCGGAACGTTGATCCTGATTGTAGCGGCTGCGGCGTATTTTCCGCTCCTCAATACAAAGAATCCGACGGTTGTCTTTCTCACGTTGATGGGCATGGGCGCGGTGTTCCCGATTACTCATGCCCTGCAGGGAAGCATATTGGCCGATCTGTTTCCGGCCGCTGTCCGCTACTCCGGGATGGGCTGGACATTAGGTGTGGCGTCCATCTTGGGAGGCATGTCGCCGCTTCTCGCAACGTCTCTATTTGCCATCGATCCATCGTCTTTTTTGGTGTCGCTCTACATGGTTGGAGTCTGCGCGGTCAGCTGCGTAAGCGCGCTCATGTTGTTTGCGTCAACCCCCCGGCTCGATGGTGGACAGCACTTTTAGCCAAACCCTCGTTTCAATGATCGTTCTCTCATGGTGATGAAATGACTGATGAAAGCATGACGGATATTCTGGTCGTCGGTGGTGGTTTCGCCGGCGTTTGGGCTGCGGCGTCCGCGGCGCGACTGAGGCAGAAAAACAGCGGACAGTTCTCAATCGCTCTCGCTTGTCCGGGGCGCGATCTCGTGATGCGTCCGCGCCTCTATGAAGCAGAGCCGCAGAACATGGCTGTGCCCTTGGCGCGAATCTTAAAGCCGATCGACGTCAATAAGATCGATGCGAGCGTCATTGAGATCGATCAAAAGGCCAAGGCCATAACGCTTGCAAGCGTTGAGGGAAAAAAGACGCAGATAGTCTATCGAAAACTCGTGCTGGCAAGCGGCAGCCAAATTCAGCGGCCCGGGTTCGCGGGCGCAGGCTATTTGCACGATGTCGACACGATGGAGGGCGCCATCGCGCTTGATCGTCATATTCACCAGTTGCCGCGGGGCGTCGGGCGGTTCACCGCAGTTGTCGTCGGAGCTGGCTTTACCGGTCTTGAGATCGCAACCGAACTGGTGGAGCGACTGCGCGCGATTGCCGCCCGCCTCGATGCAAGCTCGGAAGTGCGCGTCGTTCTGGTCGATGTCGCACCGGTGGTGGGCCCCGAATTGGGGAGTGGTCCTCGGCCAACCATTCTGGCGGCTCTGAATGAATTGAACGTCGAGCTTAAACTGGATGCGAAAGTCGCCGCCGTTTCAGCTGATTCTGTCGAGTTTGATGATGGTGCCCGTATTCCAACGCAGACTGTTGTCTGGACGGCAGGTATTTTTGCGAGCCCATTGACTCAATTCATCGAGGCCGAGCGCGATAAGATCGGCCGTATCTTTGTCGATGACTATCTGAAAATTCCGACTGATCCATCCATCTACGTGGCTGGCGATACCGCTGCGGCACGGGCGGAAGAGGGACACTATGTTCTTCCGAGCTGCCAGCATGCCATTCCGATGGGAAAGTACGCAGGCTACAACGCGGCAGCTGGCCTTCTCGGCCTCGATCCCGTTGAATTCAAGACCTCGCCCTATGCGACATGTCTCGACCTGGGTGGCGCGGGCGCCGTTTTAACCAATGGATGGGAGCGAGTGGTCGAGAAGACAGGTGAAGCCGCCAAGGCACACAAACGCCGGACCAATCAACAACGCATCTACCCGCCCCTCGATGATGCGGCCGATATCCTGCGAGCCGCCGACTTCAATATAACGACACGGCAACCACAGCCGGCTGCGGAGCGCTGACGGAAAGATCAACGGGGCTGATTGGAAGAGCGGAGGGGCGCGATAGCCACGCCCCTCCGCTTCTATCTATTCCGCCGCCACAGCCACGGCCGGCGGCTGCCAGCGCAGCACCGGCTGGCGTGCAGCCAGCGTTTCGTCGAGCCTGCGGCGCGGCGCCAGATAGGGCGCGCCGGAGAAGCGCTCGGCCTCGCCATTGCGTGCGCTCATGGCCAGGTCACGCATGGTCATGATGAACAGATCGAGCGACGCCTTCGATTCCGATTCGGTTGGCTCGATCAACATCGCGCCATGCACGACCAGCGGGAAATACATCGTCATCGGATGATAGCCCTCGTCGATCATCGCCTTGGCGAAATCGAGCGTGGTGATGCCGGTGTCTTTCAGCCAACGGTCGTCGAACAGTGCCTCATGCATGCAGAAGTGATCGCCGAACGGCTGCGACATCAGATCGGCGAGGCAGGCGCGGATGTAATTGGCGTTCAGCACCGCATCCTCTGACGCCTGCCGCAAGCCGTCCGAGCCGTGTGACATGGCGTAAGACAGCGCCCGCACGAACATGCCCATCTGGCCATGGAAGGCGGTCATGCGGCCAAAACTCTCGGTGCCTTCCGCATCCTCGACGAGGCGTAGCGTTTCGCCGTCCTTATGGATGAATGGCACCGGTGCGAATGGCGCCAGCGCCGCCGACAGCACGACAGGGCCAGCGCCCGGGCCACCGCCGCCATGGGGCGTCGAGAAGGTTTTATGCAGATTGATATGCATGGCGTCGATGCCGAGATCGCCCGGCCGCACCTTGCCGACGATGGCGTTGAAATTGGCGCCGTCGCAATAGAAATAAGCGCCGGCCTCATGCACCGCCGCAGCGATCTCGACGATTTCGGTTTCGAACAGGCCGCAGGTGTTGGGATTGGTGAGCATGATCGCCGCCACATCCGGGCCCAGTGCATCGCGCACGGCTTGCGCGCTCACCCGGCCGTCGTCGCGTGCCGGGATGGCGCGCACGTGATAGCCGATCAGCGCTGCGGTGGCCGGATTGGTGCCGTGGGCGCTGTCGGGCACGAGGACGACATTGCGCGTCGCGCCTTCGCCACGCGCCGCGATGGCGGCCTTGATCGCCATCATGCCGCAGGCCTCGCCATGGGCGCCGGCCTTCGGCGACATGGCGACCGCCGGCATGCCGGTTAATGTCATCAGCCAATGCGCCAGCGTTTCAATCAGCTCGAGCGCGCCCTGCACGGTTGATTGCGGCTGCAGCGGATGGATATCGCCGAGGCCCGGCAGGCGCGCCAGTTTCTCGTTCAGGCGCGGATTGTGTTTCATCGTGCAGGAGCCGAGCGGATAGAGCCCGGCGTCGATGGCGTAATTCTTCTGCGACAGCCGCACATAGTGCCGCATGGTCTCTGGCTCGCTGAGGCCGGGCAGGCCGATCTCGCTCGTGCGTTCGTGCTCGCCCAGGCGCGGCGTGAAATCGCCGGGTTCTTCCAGATCGAGGCCGGTGGTTTCGAGGTGGCCGGTCTCGAAGATCAGCGCCTCTTCCATCTGCAAGGCGCGGTTGCGGCTGAAGGTGTTGCGCCCGACGACGCCGATGTCGCCAGCATGGGTGGGGCGTCCGTGCGTGTTCAACATCACATCAGTCCTTTCAGCGCGGCGGCCAAGGCAGCCCGGTCGGCATTGGTGTTCATTTCAGTGGAAGCGATGACGATGAGATCATCCAGCCCGGCGCGTGGCGCCAGGCGTGAGAACGGCACGCCGCCCAAAACGCCACGCTCCGCCAGATCCTCGATCACCCGCGCCGCATTGCCTTTGATGCGAATAGTGAACTCATTGAAGAACGCATCGTTGAGCACGCTGACATTGGGCACGCGCGCCAGAAGATCGGCGAGTTGCACCGCATTGGCATGATTGACCCGCGCCAGCTTCTTCAGCCCGGCCTGACCGAGCAGGCTCATATGGATCGAGAAGGCCAAGGCGCACAGGCCCGAATTGGTGCAGATGTTCGAGGTCGCCTTCTCGCGTCGGATATGTTGTTCGCGCGTCGAGAGCGTCAGCACGAAGCCGCGCCGTCCTTCCGCATCGCGGGTCTCGCCGGCGAGGCGGCCCGGCATCTGGCGCACGAACTTCTGCCGCGTGGCGAACAAGCCGACATAGGGCCCGCCGAAATTCAGCCCGTTGCCGATCGACTGTCCTTCGCCAACGACGATGTCGGCACCCATGGCGCCGGGCGCTTCGACGAGGCCCAGGGACACGACTTCAGTGAATACGGCGATCAGCAGTGCGCCCTGTGCCTGGCATTTGGCGGCGATCGGCCTGAGATCGCGCAGATTGCCGAAGACATCGGGTGATTGCACGACGACGCAGGAGGTCGTGCCGTCGATCTGGTCGAGAATATTCTCTGTCGCTGTCGGATCGGCTGCCAGGCTGACCACATCGTCGGAGGCCATGCGTGAAATGGTGCGCACCACCTCGCCATAATGCGGATGCAGGCCGCCGGAGAGCACGGTGCGTTTGCGCTTGGTCAGCCGATGCGCCATCAGCACGGCTTCGGCGCAGCCGGTCGAGCCGTCATACATGGAGGCATTGGCGACCTCCATGCCGGTGAGCGAAGCCACCTGCGTCTGGAATTCGAACAGCATCTGCAACGTGCCCTGGGCGATTTCCGGCTGATAAGGCGTGTAGCTGGTCAGAAATTCCGAGCGCTGGATCAGGTGATCGACGCTGGCTGGAATATGATGCTTGTAGGCGCCGCAGCCCACAAAGAACGGCGCCGATCCGGCGTCGATATTGCGTTCGGCCATGCGCCCCAAGGCGCGCTCGACTTCGATTTCCGAAGCGTGGCGCGGCAGATCGGGTGCTTTGGCAAGCAGTTTGTCGCGCGGCACATCGCCATAAAGATCGTCGATGCCGGCAGCGCCGATGCGCAGCAGCATCTCGGCGCGGTTGTCTGGGGTCAGCGGCAGAAAGCGCATGGGAGACTCTCTGATTAATCGAGGGTTTTGACGAAAGCGGCATAGGCCGCTTCATCCATCAGGCCGGCGAGCTCGTTTTGGTCCTTGATGCGGAGCTTGAGAAACCAGCCCTTGCCGGCAGCGTCTTCGTTGACCGCCGCTGGTTCGCTTTCCAGCGCGCTGTTGATCTCGATCACCTCGCCGCCGACAGGCGCATAGATCTCGCTCGCCGCTTTGACGCTTTCGACGACGGCGGTCTGCTCACCCTTGCCGACGATCTTGCCCGATGCCGGCAGTTCGACGAAGACGATGTCGCCCAATTGCTGTTGCGCGTGGTCGCTGATGCCGACAATGCCGATGTCGCCGTCGACGCGAATATATTCGTGATCCTGCGTGTAATAAGTGGTGCTCACGGGTGGCTCCTTAAGTCAGCGTTTGTAGCGATGGGGAACGAAAGGCATGGTTGCGGTTTGCGCGGGCAGCGCCTTGCCGCGCACCAGAATGTCAAGCGCCACGCCTTTGGCGGCATTGTTGGTCGCGACATAGCCCATAGCGATGGGGCGATTGAGGCTTGGCGAGAATGTGCCTGAGGTGACGATGCCGGTCGCGCTGCCGCCGGCGAGAATCTCGGCGCCCTCGCGCACCGGTTGGCGGCCCTCGAGGGTCAGGCCGACGCGCTTGCGGCGGGGGCCTTCAGCGATTTCACGTTTGATTCGTTCCGCGCCCGGAAAACCACCGTCTTCGCGGCGACGCTTGGCGATCGACCAGGCAAGCGCTGCTTCGATCGGCGAGGTGGTCTCGTCGATGTCGTGGCCGTAGAGGCAGAGCCCGGCTTCGAGCCGCAACGAATCGCGTGCGCCCAGGCCGATTGGCTTTACCCGTGCATCGGCGGTGAGCAGCGTCCACAGGTCGGCGGCGCGATCGGCGGGCACGGAAATTTCGAAGCCGTCCTCGCCCGTATAGCCCGAGCGCGACGCCTCGCAGGCAATGCCGCTGATGGTAAGTGGCCGCGCCGTCATGAAAAGCATGTCGGCCGCGATGCCGCCGAGGCTCGTCACCACGTCAACGGCGAGCGGCCCCTGCAGCGCTAGCAAGGCGCGATCGTCGCGCGTCACCAGGCGGACGGATTTGGGCAGAGATGATTCGAGGTGGCGGTAATCCTCGTCCTTGCGGCCGGCGTTGACGACGAGCGCCAACGTACCGTCGCCGGCGATGGGGCGCGCCACCATGAAGTCATCGAGAATGCCGCCGTCCGCATTGAGGAACTGCGAATAGCGCTGCTGGCCCGGCGTCAGGCTGCGCACGTCGGCGGGGCAGAGCGCTTCCAGCGCGGCGGCCGTGGTGTCGTGATCGGGGCCGACGAGAAAGGCCTGGCCCATGTGCGAGACATCGAACAGGCCGGCGCTGCTGCGCGTCCAATTGTGTTCGGTGAGGATCCCCGTCGCATATTGGATCGGCATGTCATAGCCAGCGAAAGCCGCCATTCGGGCGCCGAGCGCCTGATGAAGACCATGAAGCGGCGTATGCTTGACGTCAGTGGACATGCCCGGAAACACCTCAACAGGAGTACGACGCACGATCGAGCCCACCTTGGACCTCGATCCTGCGCCCCCTCTGTCCGGTGACCTGAGAGATTTCCCGCGTCGCTTGCGCGACCGCCGGTTACGCCCGTCGGTGGACCCGCCTATCGTGGCGTGTCGCTTTCCAGAGTGTCATCCCTCGCGCGGTCCATTGGCCTGAGCGTTTCCGGGGCGGTTGCGCCTTCGGCGCCGAAACGGTTTGCACCGATTCGGACTCTTCCGCGGAGGGTCTTGATCTGACGGTGGCAAAGTAGCCGAGCGCGGCCGCCTGTCAATTCGCGGTGGGCAGAATTTTGACGGAAGCGCTAAAATGCTGGGGGCAGCTGCCCATCAAAGCAAGTTGCGTTTCGTCAGAAACGCAACTTTGCCTGGGATCTTTGTTTTGACGCGTCTTTGTGGCGATCAATGCCGGCGGCGCGCCGTGCGGTGCGCGGGGGCGTTGCGGCCGGGATTCTCGAAGCCGACGAAGATCAAATAATCTTCATTGGCGCCCTCACGCAGATAGGGCACCGACAATTCGTCGGTAACGAGCGTGAATGCCCCCTGGCTCTGGCCTGACGGGATCGAGACGGAGGCATTATAGAGCTTGCTGGTGACGATCTTTTCGCCGTTTTCGGCGCGCACCCCGACATAAACCGGCACGGTGAAGTTCGACGCCTGGCCGGCGGGGCCGAGCAGGACCTTACCTTCGACGCCGACCTTGATCAGAATCTGGCCGCCGACAACGCGGCAATCACGCACCACTTCGCCGAGCGAATATTGGTAACGCAGCGATTCGTTGGACTGGCCGCCGGCATAGGCGCGATAGGCGGCGCCACCTTCCCGAACGTCCACGGTGGGGCAGGTGACCTCAGCTTCGGTCTGCGGCCGCGGATCGACGGGCTGCTCCTTGACGCCGCCGAAGGCGCCACGGGCGAGGACATTGCCGATCGAATCGGCCGGATCGCCGCTGCCGCCGCCAGCACAGCCGGAAAGCACCCCAAATGCTGCCAGTGCCAGCGAAAACCGCAAAGTCCGGGCCGCTGTTGTTGCCTGACGCATGTCCTTACTCCGTTACGCTGCACTGGTTCGGCCCGGTTTGGGGCCAAGCGCTGGTCATTGCGACCGTCATTTCGGCGAGAAATATCTTAAGATCGGGCGACTGGCTACCCGGCGCGTGGCGGCATAACGGTGTGGATGGTTCCGGGCAGGACGCTTTGCTCATCGTGGGAGTCTATTTCAGATCAAATAGATAGTCCCAAAAACGAGCATCATTAGGGGAGCTTTTCGTAGCCGTCTTTAAACCCTGTTAAGGTTAATGGTATTCCGGTCCCTTGTTCGGGCGTCTCGAAGACGATGAACGTGGCCGTCTTGCCGTTGCGCATTTCTTCCAACAGCTTGTCGTCCATCACCACTTCGGCAATGCAGCCAGACGGGATGCAGCGGACGAAGCCGGCGCGGCCCTTGTCGGCCTGGTCGATGTTCAGGCCGAGCCCGGCGGGCAGCAACACGCCCAGTGGCGCGATCACGCGCAGCAGCCGGGACTTGCCGTCGGCGGTCTTCAGCACGATGACGACAAGGTTCATATTGGGCTTGTCTTCGGCCGCAACCGATTGAATTAAAGCGCATTGCTCACGGCTGGCACCCGTCGGGGTCTCGCAGCGCATCTCCCAGTCGCCATGCTTGCCGCGCACGACGGGCTGCGCCATCGCCTGGGAACCGAGAACGATCAGGGCGAGGGCGCCAAGCGCGCTCCGAACCAGGCGAGTCGAGATCTGGTGAGTCGGAATCAAGCGAGCGGAACTTGGCCGAACGGGCGTTGGGGCAGTCATAAAGTCTCCAGGCACAGGCTTTCTGCGAACGGCTGAACACAGAAAAACGGCCGAATCACGTTGCCGGCGATTATCGAAGGCCGCGCCGCCCAAGGCAATCACGGAAGCCGATTCGGACGGTCACAACAAGCGCCTTAACAAGCACCTGGCCAAGCACCTGGCTATGTCCGCCGCAGAGCATAAAATTTACGCGCCCTTATGCCGCACGGATCGCTGTGTTGCGCTCGCTGGCGGATTGTGGTTGGAACCGATCCAAAGGAGCCGTGGCAATCGTTTGGCTCCAGGGGTTTGCCTGATGGGCCGCTGGCGGTTTGCCGGCTCGACTGACAGGCTGTAAATCGTCATTCGTTTTGACGGGAGCGGCGACTTTCATGACATCAAGAATTTTCCGCGCAGGCGTGCTCCGGTCAGTCGCAGGATCTTTGGCCGCGATCGGGGCAATGACTGCGGCTTGGCCGGCGCTGGCGCAGGGTTTCGTTGGCGCTCCGCGCCCCGGTGGGATGAGCCTGCCGGAATCGGTGACTGTGATCGGTCACGAGATCGATTTCTTCCACAACGCCATCCTGCTGCCGATCATCACGGTGATCTGCCTGTTCGTTTTGGCGCTGCTCATCTACATCGTCGTTAAGTTCAACGCTAAGGCCAACCCGGTGCCGTCGAAGACGACGCACCATGCGCTCCTGGAAGTGGCTTGGACGGTCCTGCCGGTGCTGATTTTGCTCGGTATCGCCATCCCGTCGTTCCGTCTGCTCAACCACCAGCTCATCATTCCCGATGCGGACATGACGGTGAAAGTCACCGGCAACGCGTCCTGGGCCTGGACCTACTCCTATCCGAAGGATGAAGGCGGCGGTTTCGAGTTCCAGTCGCGCCTGCTCGATCAGGACACGCTCGCCCCCGGCAAGCTGCGCCTCCTCGACGTCGACAATGAAGCGGTCGTTCCGGTCAACAAGATCATCCGCATGCAGGTCACCGCTGATGTGGTCGGCATCATTCATTCGTTCGTCGTTCCCGCCTTCGGCGTGCGTATCGACGCGGTGCCCGGTCGTCTGAACGAGACCTGGTTCAAGGCCGAGAAGGAAGGCATCTACTACGGTCAGTGCTCCAAGCTCTGCGGCAAGGACCACGCCTATATGCCGATCGTGTTCCGCGTGGTCAGCGAAGAGGCTTACAAGACCTGGCTTGCCGAAGGTCAGAAGAAATTCGCAGAAGTTGAATCTCCGGTCCGCCTCGCGGCGGCCGTGGGTAACTGATCGCGCCACAGCTTGATGTAGTCGAAGGTTTTCAAGGAATACGAACATGGCAACTCACGCAGCCACCCACGACGACCATCATGACGATGCGCACCCGCTGCCGACAGGCTGGCGGCGCTGGTTGTATTCGACCAACCATAAAGACATCGGCACGCTCTATCTGATCTTCGCGATCTTCGCCGGCCTCATCGGTACGGCGCTGTCTATCGCCATGCGTGCCGAACTCGCGGGCACTGGCGTCCACATCTTCCCGTGGATTTCCAAGATGCTGACGGGCGACGGTTCGCTCGATCACGCCAAGCATCTCTACAACGTGTTCATCACCGGCCACGGCGTCATCATGATCTTCTTCATGGTCATGCCGGCGCTGATCGGCGGCTTCGGTAACTGGTTCGTGCCGCTGATGATCGGCGCGCCCGACATGGCCTTCCCGCGGATGAACAACATCTCGTTCTGGCTGCTGCCGGCGTCGTTCTCGCTGCTCCTGATCTCGATGTTCGTCGATGGTCCGCCGGGCATGCACGGTTTCGGCGGTGGCTGGGTGATGTATCCGCCGCTGTCGTCCAATGCTGGTCACCCCGGCCCGGCGATGGATTTCGTCATTCTGTCGCTGCATTTGGCTGGCGCGTCCTCGATCCTCGGCGCCATCAACTTCATCACCACCATCTTCAACATGCGCGCGCCGGGCATGACCCTGCACCGCATGCCGCTGTTTGCCTGGTCGGTGCTGATCACGGCCTTCCTGCTGGTTCTGTCCCTGCCGGTTCTCGCCGGTGGCATCACCATGCTGCTGACCGATCGTAACTTCGGCACCACCTTCTTCAATCCGGAAGGCGGCGGCGACCCGATCCTGTTCCAGCATCTGTTCTGGTTCTTCGGTCACCCGGAAGTGTACATCCTGATTCTGCCCGGCTTCGGCATCGTCAGCCACATCGTCTCGACCTTCTCGCGGAAGCCGATCTTCGGCTACCTCGGCATGGCCTATGCGATGGTCGCCATCGGCTTCGTCGGCTTCGTCGTGTGGGCTCACCACATGTACACGGTCGGCCTGTCGCTCAACACGCAGCGTTACTTCGTGTTCGCGACCATGGTCATCGCGGTTCCGACGGGCGTGAAGATCTTCTCGTGGATCGCCACCATGTGGGGCGGCTCCATCACCTTCCGTCTGCCGATGATCTGGGCGATCGGCTTCATCTTCCTGTTCACGGTCGGTGGCGTCACCGGCGTCGTGCTGGCCAATGCCGGTATCGACCGTCAGTTGCACGAAACCTATTATGTCGTCGCGCACTTCCACTACGTGCTGTCGCTGGGCGCCGTGTTCTCGATCTTCGCCGCGTTCTACTACTGGTTCCCGAAAATGTCGGGCTACATGTACAACGAGACGCTCGGCAAGATTCACTTCTGGATGATGTTCATCGGCGTCAACCTGACGTTCTTCCCGCAGCATTTCCTCGGCCTCGCCGGCATGCCGCGTCGTTACGTCGACTACCCGGATGCGTTCCTGCTGTGGAATGAGGTGTCGTCCTACGGCTCCTACATTTCCGGTCTGAGCGTGCTGCTGTTCCTCTACATCGTCTGGCAGACGTTCGCGCGTAAGATCCCCGCCGGTGCCAATCCGTGGGGCGAAGGCGCCACCACGCTGGAATGGACGCTGCCGTCGCCGCCGCCGTTCCATCAGTATGAGACGTTGCCGCGTATCACCGGCTCGGACCACTAATAAGTCGGCCCCCCTTGGGCCGACCTCCTTTAGGCAAAGCGCCATTGCGCGCAGCAGGTTGAGTAAATGAGTCTCGTCAGCGACCAGAACGGTTTCGATCCTGCGCTCGTGTCGCTGGCGGGCCCGGGCGACTATTTCGCGCTGCTCAAGCCGCGCGTCATGTCACTGGTCGTCTTCACGGCGCTCGCTGGCCTGCTGATCGCTCCGGTCAAGATCAATCCGGTGCTGGGCTTCACCGCGCTTCTCGCCATCGCCATCGGCGCTGGCGCCTCGGGCGCGTTGAACATGTGGTACGACGCCGATATCGACGCGGTGATGAGCCGCACGAAAACCCGGCCGATCCCCTCGGGCCGGGTGCAGCCGGGCGAAGCCCTGGCGTTCGGTCTCATCCTGTCGGCGTTCTCGGTCGTTCTGCTCGGCATCGCCACCAACTGGCTGGCGGCGAGCCTGCTCGCCTTCACCATCTTCTTTTATGCCGTCATCTATTCGATGTGGCTGAAGCGTTCGACGCCGCAGAACATCGTCATTGGCGGCGCCGCCGGTGCTTTTCCGCCGGTTGTCGCCTATGCGGCCGCCACGGGCAGCGTCAGCCTGTCGAGCGTTCTTCTCTTCGCCATCATCTTCATCTGGACGCCGCCGCATTTCTGGGCGTTGGCGCTGGTCAAGTCGAAGGATTACGCCGCCGCCGGCGTGCCGATGATGCCGAATGTCAAAGGGCCGGATCACACGCGGCTCGAAATTCTTCTCTACACGATTCTGCTGGCGCCGCTCGGCGTGTCGCCTTGGTTCTTCGGTTTCGCCTCGCCGGTCTATGGTGTTATCGCGGCGGTGGCGGGGCTCGCCATGCTGGCGCTCGCCGTGCGGGTCTGGCTTGTGCGCACCGGTGCCTCGGCCGATCGGGCCGCCATGCAGCTTTTCGGTTTCTCGATTCTCTATCTTTTCGTTCTCTTCGCCGTCGTCGTCGTCGAGAATTGTCTCGCCCGATGGGGATTCTGAGTGAGCGCCATGGTTGATCAACCCGCCCAGAACGACAATCCTCCCGGTATCCGGCTCACGCCTGAGCAGGAGAAGCGCCGCCGCGCGCGCAATCTGGCTTTGGGCCTGACCATCGGCTTCGTCGCCTTGCTGTTCTACGTCATCACCTGGGCCAAGCTTGGCGCGGGCGTGTTCGATCGGCCGTTGTAGGAAAAGCTATGAGCGAACTTCCGGACGACCCAAAGCAAAGCAAGACTCAGAGCAAGTCGCCGCAGGCGCGGGCGCATCGCCGCATTGCGATTGCCGTTACTGGCACCTCGTTGTTCATGCTCGGCATGTCGTTTGCCGCTGTGCCGCTCTATGAAATGTTCTGCAAGACCACCGGTTTCGGCGGTACCCCGATCATTGCCCAAGGGCCGGCAACAGGTCTTGGCGAACGCACGCTGACCGTGCGCTTTGACGCCAATGTCGGCGGTGGCATCCCGTGGACCTTCGAACCCGAGATCGGCCAGATGCGGCTGCGCACGGGCGAAACCGCGACGGTGTTCTACAAGGCGGTCAACCGCTCCGATAAGCCGGTGACGGGCATCGCCACTTACAATGTCGCGCCTGACCAGGTCGGCGGCTTCTTCAACAAGATCTCCTGCTTCTGCTTCACCGAACAGACACTCGGCCCCGGCGAGAGCATGGATATGCCCGTCGTGTTCTATCTCGATCCGGCGCTCGAAAAAGAAGAGACGATGAGACAGGTGCAGAGCCTGACCCTGTCGTACACGTTCATGCCCGTCCGCCAGAAGTCGCCCGTTGCGGCGGCGAAGGAAGCGGATAAGGCCAATCTCTAACAAGATCATCTAAGACCATCTACGACCCAACGAGGACGCTCATGGCTGACGGCCACGCCAAACCGAACCACGATTATCACCTCGTCGATCCGAGCCCATGGCCGCTGATCGGCTCGATCTCGGCTTTCCTGTCGGCGGTCGGCGCCATCATGTGGATGAAGGGCATGATGATGTTCGGCCTGAAGCTCGGGCCCTATATCGCGGGCGTCGGCTTTATCGGCATCCTCTACGTCATGGCCGCCTGGTGGGCCGACGTGACGCGCGAGGCGCAAGGCGGTTTCCATACCCGCGTCGTGCAGATTCATCATCGCTACGGCATGATCATGTTCATCGCCTCCGAGGTGATGTTCTTCGTGGCGTGGTTCTGGGCGTTCTTCGATGCCAGCCTGTTCCCGAACGAGGCGCATCAGGTGGCGCGCGCCGAATTCCTCGGCGGTGTCTGGCCGCCGAAGGGCATCGAAGTGTTCGATCCCTGGCATCTGCCGCTTCTTAACACGCTGATCCTGCTGACGTCGGGCACCACCGTCACCTGGGCGCATCACGCGTTGCTGCATGGCGATCGCGATGGTCTCAAGAAGGGCCTGTGGCTGACGGTCATCCTCGGCGCCATCTTCACCTGCGTGCAGGCGTATGAATATGCGCACGCGCCGTTTGGCTTCAAGGATTCGATCTACGGCGCCACCTTCTTCATGGCGACGGGCTTCCACGGGTTCCACGTGCTGGTCGGCACCATCTTCCTGCTGGTCTGCCTGTTCCGCACCTATGCCGGCCATTTTACACCGACACAGCATCTCGGCTTCGAATTCGCCGCCTGGTATTGGCACTTCGTCGACGTGGTGTGGCTGTTCCTGTTCTGCTGCATCTATGTCTGGGGCAATCACGGCGCCCCGATCGCCGGGCACTAAAGCCGGCGCTGACATAACAACAAGGGCGGCGCTGAGCCGCCCTTTCTGTTTCGGAGGTCGAGATGGATTTTGACGGGCACTATCCGCCGCAGTCGCCGTATTCGACCGGGCTCGCTGGGCGCTGCCCTCGCTGTGGGCAAGGTCGGCTGTTCACCAGCTTCATCAATCTGGCGCCGAAATGCGACGCCTGCGGGCTCGACTATAAATTCGCGGATTCCGGCGATGGTCCGGCGGTTTTCGTCACCTTGTTCGCGGGCTTTCTCGTGCTCGGCGCGGCACTGTGGACGGAACTGAATTACGAGCCGCCGTTCTGGGTTCATATGGTGATCTTCATGCCGCTGACGCTCATCGTCTGCCTCGGTCTGTTGCGACCGCTGAAGGGGCTGCTCGTCGCCCTGCAATATCGCAACAAGGCGGAACAGGGCCGTCTCGAGCCATGAGTGCTGACCGGGCGATGCGCGCCCGCTCGCTCCTGCTGCCGGCGGTATTCGCTCTGGCCGCTTTTGCGTTCCTGATGTCGCTGGGCTTCTGGCAATTGCAGCGGCTGGCTTGGAAGGAAGGGCTGCTCGCCCAGATCGCCGAACGTCTCAACGCGCCGCCGCAGCCTTTGCCGTCGTCTTGGTCTTCGCTGTCACAGGCTGCGGACGAATACCGGCACGTGACGGTGAAAGGTGTTTTCGATCACGACAAGGAAGCCTTTGTCTTTCGCACCGCAGGTTCCGGCCTGGGCGAAGCGGGCTTCTATGTATTGACGCCGCTAAGGCTTGAAAGCGGCGGCTCGATTCTCGTCAATCGCGGCTTCGTGCCGGAGCGTCTGCGCGATCCGGCGCAGCGTGTGGCCGATCAGGTGACAGGCAACGTCACTCTGTCGGGTGTGTTGCGCTGGCCGGAAGACCGCAACATGTTCACGCCATCAGACGATCCGGCGCAGCACACTTGGTACACGCGCGATCCGCCGGCCATCGCCAAGGCTTTGGGCTTGAACGACGCGGCGGTTTTTTCGCTCGATGCCGATCCGAATGCCCAGGGTGCGGTGTTGCGCGGCGGCGCCACCACCGTCAACATCCACAACGATCATCTGTCCTACGCGTTCACCTGGTTCGGCCTAGCGGTGACACTGCTGGTCATCTTTGCTCTGGTGGCCTGGCGCCGCCTGCGCGCCGGTTGATACAACGCAACTCTAACCCAGTATGCTGCGTTTGCGTTTGATCGCCCGCGAGGACTGTTTGCGGAAGGTGGCGACGACCTCGACATGGGGCGAGTGCCGAAACTGATCGACCGGCGTGACCGTGCCGAGCGTATAGCCGCCCTCGATCAGGATGCTCGCGTCGCGGGCGAAGGTCTGCGCATTGCACGACACCGCGACGATCACAGGCACGTCCGATTGCGCCAACGCCTTGGCCTGCGTTTCCGCGCCGGCCCGTGGCGGGTCGAAGACGACGGCGTCATAATCTTTCAGTTCCGCTACGGCGAGGGGACGTCGAAACAGATCGCGCGCCTGAGCCGTGATCGTCTTCAGGCCGGGCGTGTTATGCGCGGCGCGGCTCAGGGCATTGACCATGGCGGCGTCAGTGTCGACCGCGTGAACCCGCGCTATCTCGGCCAGGCGCAGGGTGAATGTGCCGACGCCAGCGAACAGATCGGCGACAAGGCTGCTCTTGCCGATCGCTTTGCGGACGAGGTCCGCCAGCACCGCTTCGCCCGCTTCCGTTGCTTGCAGAAAAGCCCCTGGCGGCGGGACCAGAATGGCCTGGCCCATGCGCAGGCGTGGCGGCCGGTTCTCGACAATCACTTCGCCATGATTCGACAACCGGGCAAGATTGATGTGCTGCGCCAGTTCGACCATCTGCTGGCGCAAAGGCGGGCTGAGTTTGCCGACGCCACGAATATCGACATCAAGCCCTTCCAGGCTTTCGGTCAACGATATGTCGAGCGGCTTGCCGGTTTGCGCCAGCAATTGCGCGATGCGCCGGGCGATATGGGCCGCGCCGTCCAGCGCCGGTGCCAGGATCGGGCAGGCCTCAATGTCGATGATGTCATGGGCGCGGGCGCGCATGAAGCCGACTTCGATTGTCGTGCGCTCCAGGGCATCGCGCCGGATGCGGGTATGAAACGTGACCCGCCGCCGCCCTGCACCATGGGCGTCGATGAGCGGCGCCACGGTCGCCTCGACGCGCTGATGCGTGAGGGCCGCGCTGACGAGATCTCGTTTCCACTGAGCATAGGGCGCCGGCGCAAGCGTCTGCACGGCGCAGCCGCCGCAGGCGGTGAAATAGGTGCAGAAGGCGGCGATCCGATCGGGGGACGGCTGGAGAATCTTGACCAGCTTGCCCTGGGTGCCGTCGAGTTCGGCTTCGATGACATCGCCGGGGACGGTGTAGGGAACGAAAACCGACGTATTATCATTGACGGCGATGCCTTCGCCGCGCTGTCCGAGGCGTTCGATGGTGAGAGTGCTGGCGCGAAACATGGGGTTGTCTAGCCTGTCCCGGGGCGCAAAGCGAATGGCTTAATCGCGCCGCGCGCCGAGCAGGAACTCCCGGTTGCCGTCGCCGCCTTCGATCGGCGAGGGCAGGAGGCCCAGGCAGCGCCAGCCGAGGCTTTCGACCAGCGTGCGGATTTTCGCGCACACGGCGTCATGCACCAGGGGATCGCGCACCACGCCTTTGTTGACCTTGCCCGGCCCAGCCTCGAATTGCGGTTTGACCAGCACCGCCAACTGCGCCCCCGGCGCTGCCAGCGCCAGAACCGGCGGCAGGACCAGGGCGAGGGAAATGAAGCTGACGTCGCAGACGATCAGATCTGGCGCTTCCACGACGCCGGCTTCCGAGACGAAATCGGCCGGCTTCAGCTGCCGGGCATCGGTGCCTTCGCGGGCCAAAACCCTGGGGTCGTGCTGCAAGCGGGCATGCAATTGGCCATGGCCGACATCAATGGCATGGACACGGGCGGCGCCGCGCGCCAGCAAAACCTCGGTAAAACCGCCGGTCGAGGCCCCAACATCGAGGCAAATGCGGCCTTTCGGGTCGATTCCGAAGCCATCCAGGGCCGCCACCAGCTTCAGCCCGCCGCGCGATACCCAGGGATGGGGAGCGCTGGCGCGGATTTCGACGTCCTCAGGCAGTTCTTCCGAGGGCCGGCGCACCTGTTTGCCGTTGGCGAAGACCAGCCCGGCTTCGATCGCGGCCCGTGCCCGCGCCCGGCTTTCGAAATGGCCGTTCTCGACCAGGACAACATCGGCGCGGCGTCGCGACATAGTGAATTCCCCAAATCGGCGGTGCTCAAATCGGACCACTTGCCCGCCGATCGGCAGGTTTATATGTCATTCCCTATGGCTTCCGACACGAAAACCGAAGGCGAAACGGCCGATTCCGGCGCAAAAGCGCCTGCGCCCAATTCCAAGACCGTGGCCGCCGGGGCGCGCCTGCGCCGCCAGGCCCAGGCGCTGCGGGACAATCTGAAGCGCCGCAAGGACCAGTCCCGCAGTCGCAAGTCGGGGGGCGAGACCAGTGAAGACCGGGAAGATCCGTGATTGGGGCCTCGATCTGGCCGGAATCATGTTAGAAAGGGGGCAACCAGCGTCCGTGGCGGCGCCACCTATTGAGAGTGCAGATGGACCGGATTCGAATCGTCGGCGGGCAGAAACTTAACGGCTCAATTCCAATTTCGGGGGCAAAGAACGCGGCACTGCCGCTGATGATCGCCTCTCTGTTGACCAAGGAAACCCTGGTTCTGGAGAACGTGCCGCGTCTGGCCGACGTGCGCATGTTGATCCGCATCCTCGGCAACCATGGCGTCGATCACATGATCGATGGCAAGCGCAACGGCGACAGCGCCAATGCCGGCCAGACCATCCGCTTCACCGCAGGCGATATCGTCGACACCGTCGCCCCCTATGAACTGGTCTCACGCATGCGCGCCAGCTTCTGGGTGCTGGCGCCGCTTGTGGCGCGCATGGGCGAAGCGCGGGTGTCGCTTCCGGGCGGTTGCGCCATCGGCACGCGCCCGGTCGATTTCTTGCTGCTGGCCATGGAAAAGCTTGGCGCGCAGATCGATATCGACAGTGGCTACGTGGTCGCCAAGGCGCCGAAAGGCCTGCGCGGGGGCGAAATTCATTTCCCCAAAGTCACGGTCGGCGGCACCCATACGGCGCTGATGGGCGCTGTGTTGGCGCACGGCGACTCGCTGATCCGCAATGCCGCCAGCGAGCCGGAAGTGACCGATCTCGCCAATTGCCTTGTCAAAATGGGTGCGCGCATCAAGGGCATCGGCACGTCCGAGCTGGAAGTTTCCGGTGTTGGTTCGCTCAGCGGCGCCCAGCATGCGGTTTTGCCCGATCGCATCGAGGCTGGCACCTTCGCCATGGCGGTGGCGATGGCCGGTGGCGATGTCTTCCTCGAAAACGTCCGGCCTGATCTACTGCAATCGGCGCTCGATCACTTGTCGCAAGCGGGCGCCACCGTCACCTCGAACAATCATGGCATCCGCATTCAGCGCAATGGCGCGGGCATCGCGCCGGTCGATGTGACCACCGATCCGTTCCCCGGCTTCCCGACCGATCTGCAGGCCCAGTTCATGGCCTTGATGACCCGCTCCTCGGGCACGTCGCGGGTCACCGAGACGATTTTCGAGAACCGTTTCATGCACGTGCAGGAACTGGCCCGGCTTGGCGCCAAAATCCGGCTTGATGGCGATACGGCAATTGTCGAGGGCGTGCCGAAGCTGAAGGGGGCGCCGGTGATGGCGACGGACCTGCGCGCCTCGGTGTCTCTTGTCATCGGCGCGTTGGCGGCGGAAGGTGAGACGACGGTCCATCGCGTCTACCATCTTGATCGCGGCTTCGAGCGGCTTGAGCATAAGCTGGCAGGCTGCGGCGCGATGATCGAACGCGTGAGCGATCCGGGCTAGATCGCCCAACGTGACGGGCCAACTAGACGGCCCAACACATAAGCCTATGATATGAACCCATGAACGCGCCGACGAAAACATTCTCCGAACCGCTCCGCCTGTTCGCTCTCGACGGCGAGGACGTGGAAGTGTTGTCGGCCGCCATGCAGGACGCCATCTTCCGCGTCGCCGACATGACCTATCTGCCGGCGCAGCGCCGTTTCGCGCTGGTCGGCTGTCGGTTCGACTGGTTGGCGGCGGCGGCGGGCAAGCCGGAACGCACACGCGCGGGCTTGCATTTCGACAGCGTGCAGAAGGCGGCCCTGTCCGGCTTCGATCAGCATAACCGTGAGACGACGCTCAATCTGCTGGGGATCACCTTCGCCGAAGACGAAGCGCCTGGCGGCATTGTCGACCTCGTGTTCTCCGGCGGTGCGGCGGTGCGTTTGCATGTCGAATGTATCGATGCGCAACTGCGCGATCTTGGTGGGCGCTGGCCGGCGCGCGCCGTGCCCGGGCACCCGCTCGGCGAAACCGATAAATAATTTTCAAGGTTGAGCGCGCCGGAAACGCGCGCGACGAGGAGTTGTGTATGCCTGTGCGGCTGGATATGCGCGATGCTGGGTTCGAGCACGAATTCACAGCGCTGCTTGCCATGAAGCGTGAAGTGTCCGAGGACGTCGACAATGCGGCGCGCGCCATCATTGAGGATGTGGTGGCCCGCGGCGATGCGGCACTGGTGGACCTGTCGCTGAAGTTCGATCGTGTCGATGTGGCCGCTCTTGGCTTGCGCATCTCGCGCCCGGAAATCGAAGCCGCGATTGCCGCTTGCGACAAGACGGCGTTGGAAGCCTTGCACTTCGCCCATCGCCGCATTCTCAGCTTTCATCAGCGGCAACGGCCAAGCGATGTGCATTTCAGCGACGAGGAAGGCGTTGAGCTCGGCTGGCGCTGGAGCGCGGTGGAAGCGGTTGGCCTCTATGTGCCCGGTGGCACGGCGAGCTATCCCTCATCCGTGCTGATGAATGCCGTGCCGGCCAAGGTTGCCGGCGTGCCGCGCATCGTCATGGTGGTGCCGACGCCAGATGGCATCATCAATCCTTTGGTGCTCGCGGCCGCTGATATCGCCGGTGTCGATGAAATCTATCGAGTCGGCGGCGCCCAAGCCATTGCCGCGCTTGCCTATGGCACGCAGACCATTGCGCCGGTGGCGAAGATCGTCGGTCCCGGCAATGCCTTCGTTGCCGCCGCCAAGCGCCGCGTCTTTGGCAAGGTCGGCATCGACATGATCGCTGGTCCGTCGGAAGTTCTTATCCTGGCTGATCGCACCGCTAATCCCGATTGGATCGCCGCTGATCTGTTGGCTCAGGCCGAACATGACGTGGCGGCGCAATCGCTATTAATCACCGACGATGCAGGCCTGGCCGATGCGGTTGTCGGCGCGCTCGAACGGCAATTGGCGACCTTGCCGCGCCGCGACATCGCCGCTGCGAGCTGGCGCGATTTCGGCGCCGTTATTTTGTGCGCGCGCCTGTCTGATGCCATCGGCATCACCGATCGCCTCGCACCCGAACATCTTGAGATCATGTCCGCCGATGCCGATGCCTTGGCGACCAAGGTACGCAATGCCGGCGCCATTTTCATCGGCGGCCATACACCGGAGGCCATCGGCGACTATGTCGGCGGCTCCAATCACGTGCTGCCGACGGCGCGCTCGGCGCGCTTCTCGTCGGGGCTCGGCGTACTCGATTTCATGAAGCGCACGTCGATCCTCAAATGTAGTGCCGACAGTCTGCGCGCTCTCGGGCCGGCGGCCATCGCGCTGGGCAAGGCGGAAGGGCTCGATGCGCATGCGCGCTCGGTCTCCATCCGCCTCAACCTTGGATGATGCAGATCTGGGATGATTTATGACCGCTGAAAATGCGCGCCGGTTGCTTTCTGTGACGCTTGACGAGGCCTCGATCGGCCGAGGCAACGCTGATCAGGAACACGAGCGCATGATCGCGATCTATGATCTGATCGAGGACAGCAATTTCAGCCTGCCGGGCCGCGACGATGGCCCCTATGCGCTACATGTCGCGATCCACGACAAGAAGTTGGCGCTCGAGGTGCGCAGCCGCGAAGGCGAGAGCGTTGTCACCCACATCATCTCGCTGACGCCGTTTCGCCGCATCCTGCGCGATTATTTCGCCATCTGCGAAAGCTATTATGCGGCGATTCGCACGGCGACCCCGGCGCAGATCGAGGCCATCGACATGGGCCGTCGCGGCCTGCACAACGATGGCGCGCATCTGTTTGCCGAGCGTCTCGATGGCAAGGTGGAGTGCGATTTCGACACCGCGCGCCGCCTGTTCACGCTTTTGACCGCGTTGCATCGGAGGGGCTGAATTAATGGCCCGTCGGTGCGCATGAGCGATCCCGCTCCCTCGCCCTTTGCCTCACGCAAACGCCCGCAATCGCTGCTGTTTGCTTGCACCTTCAATGCGGTCCGCTCGCCCATGGCCGAGGCGATCGGCCGCAGCCTGTTCCCGCGCGAGGTCTTCTTTGCCTCGGTTGGCGTGCGCCCGGGCGAGCTGGACCCCTTCGCCGTGGCGGCCATGGCCGAAATCGGCATCGATATCACCCGCCATGTGCCGCGCACCTTCGATGATCTTGAAGATGACAATTTTGATATGATTATCAGCCTGTCGCCCGAGGCTCACCACACGACGCTGGACTATATTCGCACCATGGCGGTTGATGCGTTATACTGGCCAACGATCGATCCGACGGCCGTGCACGGGTCGCGCGAGCAACGGCTCGAAGCCTATCGCAGCGTGCGCGATGGTTTGATGGAAAGAATCACAGAGATGTTCCGCCACGGTTAGTCTTGTACGGTTGGTCTTGCACGGTTGGTCTTGACAGTGTCGCGCGCCGCGCTCCAAGGACACGACACAGGATAGGTTTGATGAGCGAACGCCCGAAACTTCAGATTCTGCTTTGTGCCCCGCGCGGCTTTTGCGCCGGGGTTGTGCGCGCCATTGACACCGTGGAGCGGGCGCTGGAGCTGTATGGGGCGCCGGTCTATGTCCGTCACGAGATCGTCCATAACCGTTACGTGGTCGACAGCCTGCGCGCCAAGGGCGCGATCTTCGTCGATCATCTCGATGAAATTCCCGATACCGAGGCGCCGGTCATCTTTTCCGCCCATGGTGTGCCAAGGGCGGTGCCGGAAGCGGCGCGCCAGCGCAATTTCCTCACCATCGACGCCACCTGTCCGCTTGTCACCAAGGTGCACCGCGAGGCGGAGATCCATGCCCGGCGTGGGCGCACGGTCATCCTCATCGGTCATGACGGCCATCCCGAGGTCGAGGGCACGATGGGACAATTGCCCGACGGCGCCGTCGTGCTCGTCGAGACCGTCGCCGATGTCGAACGGTTGGCGCTGCCCAATCCGGCAAATCTCGCCTGGGCGACGCAGACCACCTTATCGGTTGATGATACCCGCGAGATCGTCGAAGCGCTGACCCAACGTTTCCCGGATATCGTCGGCCCACACAAGGAAGACATCTGCTACGCCACCACCAACCGGCAAGACGCGGTAAAGGCCGTGGCCACCCAGGTTGAGGCGATGATCGTCGTCGGCGCGCCGAATTCGTCCAATTCGCTGCGCTTGCGCGAAGTGGCCGAGCGCGCTGGCTGCGCCATTTCGCTTCTGGTCGAGCGGGCTTCCGACATCGACTGGCCAGTACTGCAAAAGGTGACGCGGGTCGGCATTTCGGCGGGCGCCTCGGCGCCGGAAGTTCTGGTCGAGGAAATTCTCGACGGCTTCCGGGCGCATTTCGACGTGACGGTGGAAACCGTGGTGACGGCGCAGGAGGGCGTGCATTTCCCGCCGCCGCGTGAATTGCGCCAGCGCGCCTAACGCGAAAATCACGTATCGAATAAGGCGGATGGAACCGTCGCAGCGGTGATCGGGTTGTCCCCAAAAGGACAATTCGATGCTTTTCGCCGATGCCCTTGACTGACGCGCTCGCCCAAGTCGAACGTCTGATCGCCTTCTTCCCCATCTGGTTGGTCGATCTGAGCGGGCTGATGCTGTTTGGCGTGCTGGCGATCGTCGCCCATCGCATCATTTTTCAGCGCCTGACCATCATGGTCGCCAATCGCGATCTGTTCTGGCGCTCGCTGGTGTCGCGCACCCAGGGGCCTTCGCGCCTGTTCGCCATCATGGTGGCGTTGGCGCTGGCTCAAGCCGTTTTGCCGCTGTCGACCGGGTTGGCGCGAGCTCTGGCGCATTTTCTGACCATCGCCTTGATCATTTTGCTGGCGTGGATGGCGCAGATCGCGGTGCATATCTGGACGGTGGTTTATCTGCGCCGTTTCAAGCTCGATGCGGAAGACAATCTGCTGGCGCGCAAGCATGTCACCCAATCGAACATCCTGCGCCGCGTCGTCAATCTGCTGATCATCATTATCGCGGTCGCCGCCTGCCTGATGACCTTCGAGCGCGTCTGGCAATATGGCCTCAGTCTGCTCGCTTCCGCTGGTGCTGCCGGCGTTGTCATCGGTCTGGCGCTGCAGCCAGTGTTGAAGAATCTGTTCGCCGGCATTCAGCTTGCCATCACCCAGCCGATCCGTATCGACGATGCACTGCTCGTTGAAGGTGAGTGGGGCAATGTCGAGGAGATCACCTCGACCTATGTGGTCATCCGCATCTGGGATTGGCGCCGGATGGTGCTGCCGTTGAGCTATTTCATCGAGAAGCCGTTCCAGAACTGGACGCGCGAAGGCGCGGCGCTCATCGGTACGGTGATGATCTATCTCGATTATATGGTGCCGATCGATGAATTGCGCCGCAAGGTCGAGGAGATCGCCCGTCGCTCGTCGCTGTGGGACGGCAAAGTGGTCAATGTGCAGATCACTGATTTTAAACAGGCGACCATGGAAGTGCGCATTCTCGTCAGCGCCTCGACGTCGCCGCGCACCTTCGATCTGCGTTGCCAGATCCGTGAGGAACTGATCACGTTTCTACGTGCCGAATATCCGCACGCCCTGCCGCAGATGCGCTTGCAGATGGCGAGCGATCAGCGTTCAGCCGTGCAGCAGCAGAACGATGCCACTCACGATCAGCGCCATACCAATATATTCGCGCCGTGACGTGCCTTGCCTAAACATCCGGCGGGTCACCACCTGCGCCATCAGCACTTCAACGAGCGCCAGCGTGCGCACGGCGGCGGCGGAGGTGAGGGTGAAGGCCATCAACCACAGCTGCGAAGCGAGCGCGCCCATGCCGCCGGCAAACAGCGACTTGCGCCAGTGTATGATGATCGCTTTCAGCAAGGTGCGATCAAAGAGTGCGAGATAGACGATGATCAAGGCGCATTGCATCAGCTGCGCGGCGAGCAAGGCCGTGGTGGCGATGATGACGACATTTGATCCATCGAGGCCGATCAGGCCACCGCGATAGCAAGTGGCTGAAAGAGCGAAGAAGGCGCCGCCCGCCAGCCCCAGGGCTGCCGATTGCCATTCGCCTTTGCTGGTTGGTGTCCCGGCGGCGCGTTTTGGCCAAGACATCAGCATGACGCCGGCGGTGGCGATGATCACGGCGGCGATCGCCGCTGGCGACAGGTGATCGCCCAGAAACATGGCGCCGAAAATCGCCAGGATGATCGGTTCCGTCTTCGTATAGGCGGTGACCACCACAAAGGAGCGTGTCTTCATGCCGGCCAGCATCAGGCCCGTCGCCAAGGCCTGCGCCAGCGCGCCGACGAGCAGCCAGGTCAGGCTGGCCGCCGACAGATGCGGCGGATTCAGGCCGATGACCGCTGTTTCAATCAGGAACAGGACAGCGATGAACGGCAGGCTGAACAGAAAGCGGACATAGGTGGCCCCGGCCGTGCCGAGGGTGGCAGTGAGGTCGCGCTGCATGGCGTTGCGCGCGGTCTGGGCGGCCGAGGCGCCGATGGTGAAAAAGGCCCAAGACCAAGGAAAAATCCAAGAGAAAATCCAGGACGAGGCCCATGCGAAGGCGGCCGACAAACCCAGCATTCCAGCGTTTCTGCTCTGTTATGTTCGATAAATTCGTGTGCCCACCATTCGCCCTAGTTTGACGCCTAGTGTTTGACCTGGCCGGCCCACGTGGCTAACACGGGCGCAAGCGCACGGCAAAACGGCGCGATCCGCTGCCGGAACCCAGAAATGGCCGTCTACACTGAAATTTCCGACGAAGACCTTGCGGTCTTTCTCGTGGGCTACGAGCTTGGTGGCCTGCTGTCCTGCAAGGGTATCGCCGAGGGCGTCGAGAATTCGAATTATCTGCTTCATTGCGAGGCCGGTTTCTTCATTCTCACGCTCTACGAGCGTCGCGTCGTCGAGGCCGATCTGCCGTTCTTTCTCGGCCTGATGGAGCATCTGGCCCGCCGTGGCGTCAATTGTCCGCTGCCCGTGCACAACCGACGGGGCGATGCACTGGGCCGCCTCGCCGGCCGCCCCGCCGTCATCGTCACCTTTCTCGATGGCATGTCGGTGCGTCGACCCGGTGTCCAGCATTGCGCTCAGATCGGTGAAACCCTGGCACAATTGCATGACGCCGGTCGCGATTTCGAGCTGAAACGAGCCAATGCGCTGTCTGTCGGCGGCTGGAATCCGCTGTTTCGCACCGCTGAAGCGCGCGCCGACAGCGTTCTGCCCGGCCTTGCGGTGATGGTTGCCGATGAGCTCTCTCATCTGGAACGCGCCTGGCCACAGCAGCTGCCCGCCGGTGTCATTCACGCCGATCTGTTTCCCGACAACGCCTTCTTCCTTGGCCCCAAATTGTCGGGCGTGATCGATTTCTATTTCGCCTGTAATGATGCTTTAGCCTTCGATCTGGCGATCTGTCTCAACGCCTGGTGTTTCGAGGCCGACATGTCCTTCAACATCACCAAGGGCATGGCGATGATTGACGGCTATCAGAAGATCCGTCCGCTCTCCGGCGCCGAGAAAGAGGCCTTGCCCTTGCTGGCGCGCGGCGCCGCCTTGCGCTTTCTTCTCACCCGGCTGGTGGACTGGCTGAACGTGCCTGATGGCGCCTTGGTGCGGCCGAAAGACCCGATCGAATATGTGAAAAAATTGCGATTCCATCAGCAGGTTCAATCCGTGCGTGACTATGGGCTGCTGAAATGACCGGGCGGGCTACGATTTTTACCGACGGCGCCTGCTCGGGCAATCCGGGGCCGGGCGGCTGGGGTGCCATTCTGCAATGGGGTGAGCGCAGCAAGGAAATGTCCGGCGGCGAAGCCGAGACGACCAATAACCGTATGGAATTGACCGCGGCGATCATGGCGCTCGAGGCGCTGACGCGTCCCTGCAATGTCGATCTCTATACCGATTCCCAATATGTGCGCGGTGGCGTCACCGGCTGGATCAAGAATTGGAAGCGCAACGGCTGGCGCACGGCCGATAAAAAGCCGGTGAAGAATGCCGACCTGTGGCAACGCCTCGATGCGGCGGAACAACCGCACAATGTCGCGTGGCATTGGGTGAAGGGGCATGCCGGTCACGAGATGAACGAACGCGCCGATGAACTGGCCCGCGAAGGCATGGCGCCCTACAAGTCTAAGGCTCGATCAGCCTAGAGCCGGCTCAGCCAATATAGAAAAACCAGAAGCTTCCGCCTATATTGCCGTTATATCCCCTCAAGGAACCTGGGAGTTTCCCATGGATACCAAGCAATATCCGGTCACGCACACAGATGCCGAATGGCGTGAACTTCTGACGCCGGAGCAATTCCACATCATGCGCGAACACGGCACGGAAGCGCCGGGGAGCTGCGCGCTGAACTATGAGAAACGTTCGGGCACATTCACCTGTGTCGGGTGCGATCAACCGCTTTTTGTCTCGAAGCTGAAATTCGAGAGCGGCACCGGCTGGCCGAGCTTCAACGATCCGATCGAGGGCGCGGTGGAGACAACGGTCGATCGTGCCTACGGCATGGTGCGAACGGAAGTGCATTGCAGCCGCTGTGGCAGCCATCTTGGCCACGTCTTCGACGACGGCCCGCCGCCGACTTATCTGCGCTATTGCATCAATGGCGTCGCCATGAACTTCCAGCCTGCCTGATACGACGCCCCAAGAGACAGCCAAGAGCTTGATCACCCATGCCGCTTTCGCCTGATTTTCGTCCTGCGAAGGCGCATGCCGCGCTGGGGCCGGAGTTTTACGATCTCGTTGTCGCCGCCGATTTTCCCAAGCACATCATCCGCCATCGCAACCAGCGCTGGGCCGAGCGGGTGGGCTGCGCCGATTTAACGGATGCCGAATGGATCGCGCATTTCGGGCGCTTCGAGCCGCTGCCGGGCAGTTTCGAACAGCCGATGGCGCTGCGCTATCACGGCCATCAGTTCCGCCACTACAATCCCGATCTCGGCGATGGCCGTGGCTTTCTGTTCGCTCAACTTTATGATCGCGTCGATGGTCGCCTGCTCGATCTGGCGACCAAAGGCAGCGGCCAGACGCCCTGGTCGCGCACGGCCGATGGTCGCCTGACGCTCAAGGGTGGCCTGCGCGAAATCCTGGCGACGGAAATGCTGGAGGCGCTCGGCGTCAACACATCGAAGTCTTTCAGCTTGATCGAAACGGGTGAGGATCTGGTGCGTGGCGACGAGCCTTCGCCGACCCGCTCGTCGGTTCTGGTGCGGCTCAGCCATTCGCATCTGCGCATCGGCACGTTCCAACGCTTTCGCCATCTGCAAGAGGACGCAAATATCGCGCGTCTCCTCGATTATGCGATCACCACCTATATGCCCTCGCTGTGGCGCGACGGCATCGAGGCGCGCGCGGTGGCCTTTCTCGAGGAGGTTTGCCGCCGCGTTGGCGTCATGGGCGCGCAATGGATGCTTGCGGGCTTTGTTCACGGCGTTCTCAACACCGACAATATCAATATCACTGGCGAAAGTTTCGACTACGGCCCGTGGCGTTTTCTGCTGGTGCTCGATCCGCGTTTCACGGCCGCTTATTTCGATGAGAACGGCCTTTATGCCTATGGCGCGCAGCCCGACACTCTGCTGTGGAACTTGGCGCGGCTCGCCGAATGCCTGTTGCCGCTGGCACCGCAAGAGGCTTTGGAGAAAGCCCTGGAAGCCTTCAGGCCAGCTTTTCACGAAGCCTTTCTCGCGGCCTTGATGCGGCGTCTGGGCATCGTCAGCCAGGGCGACGAGAAGGATACGGCGCTGGCGCGCGTCATCTGGCCGTTTCTGCAGAAGACGCGCATGCCGTTCGAACGTTTCTTCTTCGATTGGTATGGCGGCGCGGCGGGCGCGGCGCGGGCCGATGCCGGTCCCATGGCGGCTTTCTATGCTCAGGCCGAATTCGCCCCGGTGCGGGCCGATCTGCTGCGGAGGGAGACCGCCGCTGGGGCCAAAGTCGACCATGCTTATTTCGCCCTCGAAGCTCCCTGTACGATGCTGATCGACGAGGTCGAGGCGGTCTGGGCGCCGATCGCCGCCGCGGATGATTGGTCTGTGTTCCAGGCCAAGCTCGCCACGATCGATATGATGGCCGAAGCTTACGGCGTGCGCTGAGTGGCCCTGCTATTGGCCGCATTCTAGCGACGTAGATTTGAAAGGTTCAAGATTGCGCGCCAATCCTTGCGTTGGGCGTGAAGCGGTCCTACCTTCGGCATGATCCTGATGTGAGCGGCTGTGCGCTCAAGTGATCATGCTGCGATGTCCCCGTCCTGAGAACGGCCGTCGCAGTGTCTGGCAATCCGCCAGCTCTTTCGAAGGAATTCAGATGTCCGATACTGCTGTTGCAACCTCCGCTCCCGAAGCGCCGCATCGCATTGAGCGCGTGCGCCACGAAACCAAACGCCGCCTGCTGACCGTCGCGCGCGTCGCCCATGTCACGCCGAACATGATCCGTGTCACGCTCAAGGGCGCCGATCTCGAAGGCTTTTTCAGCGCGGCCTATGACGATCACATCAAGCTGTTCTTCCCGCGTGAAGGCGAGACACAGCCTGTGGTGACGGTGCCCGGTGCGCCGCCGTTGGAGGATGGCGAGAAGCCAATCATGCGCGATTACACGCCGCGTCGTTACGATGCTGCCACGGGCGAACTCGATGTCGAATTCGCCATTCACGAAGCCGGGCCGGCGACGCAATGGGCCATGCAGGCCGCGCCCGGTCATATCCTCGGCATAGGTGGTCCGCGCGGCTCGTTCGTCGTCGCTGACGATTTCGACTGGAACCTGTTCGTCGGTGACGAAACAGCTTTGCCCGCCATCGCCCGCCGTCTCGCCGAATTGCGGCCGGGCGCCCGCGCGATCGTCATCGCCGAGGTGACGGACGCGGCCGAAGAACAGAAGTTCGACAGCAAGGCGTTGGTTGAAACCATTTGGCTGCATCGCGGCAAGGCCGAACCGGGCAAAACCACTTTGCTCGATGAAGCGGTGGCCAAGCAGAAACTGCCGTCGGGCGATGGTTATGCCTGGGTGGCGTGCGAATCTCTCACCGCCAAGCGCCTGCGCCGCATCCTCGTCGAAGATCATGGCCATCCCAAGCAATGGGTGAAGGCTGCCGGCTACTGGAAGATCGGCGCCATCAGCGTGCACGAGACCCACAACGACTAAAGCAAATTGCGTTTCGTTAGAAACGCAATTTTGCCAGGGATCTTTGTTTGACGCGTCTTTGTGACGTTTGACTAAGTCAAACTGCAAAACGCTATGAAGCAAATTGCGCTTCGACAGAAACGCAGTTCTTCAGGCGTAGGGCGCCATCGCCATCGCCACGGCATGCTGGCGTGCGCTGGCAAGGATCTCGGCTGAGGTTTCCTGGCTCGGTGTCGCCCGCGCCAATTGCAGCATGCCCGACATCAGGCCGAGCAGGGCGGTGGCGCGCTGACGACGTTGATCCTCCGTTCCCTGCGGCAGATGCTTTGCGAGCAATTCGACATGGCGTTTGAATTTCGTCGTGAACATGTCGCGCGTTTCGGTATCGTGGCGGGCGATCTCCACGGCGAAACAGGCAAAGGGGCAGCCATCTTCCGGCTGGTCGCGATGCCGCTCGCTGAGATAGCGCTCGATCACCGGCTCGATGCCGTTGCCGCTGGCGGCTGAGCGTTCAAGGCTGGTGTGGCGCGTGTCGAGAACGGTATCGAGCACCTCGCGCACCAGATGTTCCTTGGACGGAAAATGGCTGTAGAAGCCGCCATGGGTCAGGCCGGCATCAGCCATCAGGCCAGCCACGCCCACCGCATCGACGCCGTCCTTGCGAAACCGCTTTGACGCCACATCGAGGATTCGCTTCCGCGTCTCCTCCTTATGCCCCTTGCCGTAGCGCATGCGCGAAAGCTCCTTTACATGACGCTCAACATATAATATGATGATCGTAATGTAAAGCGATACGGCCGGACCTCGTGGATCTCCGGGCGCCGCCTATTTCGGAGCTCCCATGCTGTCTTCTCGTCTGGCCGCGACGCTCAGTGGCCGCGGCATTTATTACGGTTGGGTCGTGGCGGCCGTGACGTTCCTGACCATGCTGGTCACCGCGGCGGCCGTCGGCGCACCCGGCGTTCTGATCGTCCCCCTGGAAAAGGAATTTGGCTGGCAGACGGCGGAAATTTCCTCCGCCTTGGCCGTCCGCCTCTTGCTGTTTGGCCTGATGGGGCCGTTCGCCGCCGCTTTCATGAACCGGTTCGGTCTGCGCCGAGTCATCCTCACCGCGCTTTCCCTCATCGGTGGCGGCATGCTGGCTTCCCTCGCCATGACCCAGGTCTGGCAGCTGGTCATGCTATGGGGCGTCGTCGTTGGCTTTGGCACAGGCCTCGTGGCGCTGGTGCTGGGCGCGACGGTGGCGACACGCTGGTTCACCGAACGGCGTGGCCTGGTGATCGGCCTGCTGACCGCCAGTTCCGCCACCGGACAGCTCGTCTTCCTGCCGCTGATGGCGCAAATCACCGATCACCTTGGCTGGCGTTCGGCCCTGCTGCTCGTTTGTGCTTTGCAGGTTGTCGCCGCGATCGCCGTCATCCTCTTGATGCGCGACCGTCCGTCGGACTTGGGGCTCGCGCCCTATGGCGAGAGCGCGGTCGTGCCGCCGGCGCCGAACACGCCGTCGCTATGGTCGTTGGTCACCGCCCCGCTCGAAGCCTTGCGTGATGCCTCGCGCACCGGAATCTTCTGGGTGTTGTTTGCGACGTTCTTCATCTGCGGCGCCTCGACCAATGGGTTGATCCAGACCCATTTCATTTCGCTGTGTGGCGACTATGGCCTTGCAGCTGTGAGCGCTGCCGGCGTGTTGGCGATGATGGGCATTTTCGATTTCGTCGGCACCGTCGGGTCGGGCTGGCTGTCGGATCGCTACGACAATCGCTGGTTGTTGTTCTGGTACTACGGCTTGCGCGGCCTCTCGCTGCTCTATCTGCCGTTCACCGACTTCTCCTTCTACGGCCTGTCGCTGTTCGCGATGTTCTACGGCCTCGACTGGATCGCCACCGTGCCGCCGACGGTGAAACTGGCAGCGCAGCATTTCGGTCGTGAACGCGCCAATCTGGTTTTCGGTTGGATCTTTGCCGGCCATCAATTGGGCGCGGCCACAGCGGCTTTCGGTGCTGGTCTGTCACGCACCGTTCTCGACAGCTATCTGCCAGCCTTCTTCGTGGCGGGCGCCCTATGTCTGATCGCTTCGGCGCTGGTGCTGTTGCCACGCCGTCACGTCGCGCAGCCGGTGGCTGCGCAGTAGGTCATCTTTGAGATTATTTTTCAGGCGGCTCAACTTTTTCGGGCGATGGATTGGCGGCTAGCAGCTCGCCCAGTTTGTTGCGGCCGCGATTGACGCGGCTCTTCATCGTGCCGACTGCGCAGGAGCACACAGCGGCGGCTTCTTCATAAGAAAGGCCGGACGCGCCGACGAGAATGATCGCCTCGCGTTGGTCGGGCGGCAGTTTCTGCATCGCCGCGCGGAAGTCGAGGAAGTGCATGTGATCGTCTTGCGCCGCCGGTTCGATCAGCTGCGCCGCAAAGATTCCATCGCTATCGGCGACCTCACGTCGGCGCTTGCGATATTCGGAATAATAGACGTTGCGTAGAATGGTGAAGAGCCAGGCCGAGAGATTGGTACCGGCCTGAAACGAGCCAAGATTGGCCCAGGCCTTGACCAAGGTTTCTTGCACCAGATCGTCGGCGCGATCGGCATTGCCGGATAACGAAACAGCGAAAGCCCGCAAGCTGGGGATGGCCGCGATCATATCTGCCCGTAGGGACGGGGTGGCCGCTTCCTGGATTTGCTGAGGGCTACTTGTCACGCTTATCGTCTTCCAGTTTCAGCAGCAGATCGAGGAAACGATCCGGGATGGGCTGGTTCAGAACATCGTCGTAGATGGATCGCAGTTGGCGACCGATCTGCGCATGAACTTCCCGCTTGGCGGGGGAAGTACGCCGGCGGGGCGGACGGCCGGCATCCGGCTTGTTTTCAATGAGCTTATTATCCACTTTGTCCCGCTGATCCGTTTTTTCGGGTTCGCTCATCTAACTGCATCCTAAATAGAAGCGGCGCCCTCAACTTATTGAATCTCGCACATTCAGCATCATGTAAGCTGGTCTGTGAGAGCCAACGCGAGAGTCGATTACAGGTTCCCTATCCCGGAACTATTTTTGATGACAGACGTTTACGTCGCAATGCCAAATTGCGGATGCGGCGAGTCTCAAGACGACAAAAGGGCGATACATGGCCATTTCCGAGTCGATTTCCAGACATGTCCCGTTTTTGCGCCGGTTTGCCCGGGCGCTTACGGGCACGCAAGTCGATGGCGATGCCTATGTGTTGGCGACGCTTGAGGCACTGGTCGCCGCCCCTGATGATTTCAAGGCGGCGCCCGATCTCCGGATCGCGCTCTATCGGCGCTTCCTCGCATGCTGGTCGTCGAACCCGATGCGGGCCGTGCCGGAAACTTCTGCTTATGGCGACGAAGCCGGCGCACAGCGCCATCTCGGCGCCATGTCGCAGCGGCCGCGCGTCGCCTTCCTGCTGGGGACGCTGGAGGGTTTCGACCAGGCGCAGATCGCTCAGATCATGGATTGTTCGGTCGCTACGGTCGATCGGCTGCTGGCGGATGCGGGGCAGGAGATCAACGAACAGATCGCCACCAATATTTTGATCATCGAAGACGAGCCCTTTATTGCCTTTGATCTGCAAGCCTTGGTCGAGGATCTCGGCCACAGCGTCGTCAATGTCGCGCGCACCCACAAGGAAGCCGTCTCGGCTGCAAAGCTGCACCAGCCGGGGTTGATCCTGGCCGATATTCATCTGGCTGACGGCAGCTCCGGGCTCGAGGCGGTGAATGAAATCCTTGGCTCCTTCGAGGCGCCGGTGATTTTCATCACCGCTTATCCCGAACGTTTTCTGACCGGCCAAGCGCCGGAGCCAGCCTTTCTGATCGCCAAGCCTTATGTTCCGGGAACGGTGAAGGCGGTGGTCAGCCAGGCTCTGTTCTTCGATCGCAAATCGCAACGGCGCGATCAGGCGGTCACCTCCCGCTGACCGAGCCGGTCATCACTCTGACCGGCGTCGCCGACGGCCTGTATTAAGGCCGTCGGTCTTTCGCCTTCGTCAGGGTCTGTTTCAACATCTGGCCACCGACATAGCCAGCCACCAGGCCGGTGACGACCAGTTGCAGCGGGCTGGCACTCTTAATGGCCTCGGTGGCGGCCAGCACGGCAAGCCGCTCATTGTCCCGTCCGTTCTCCTGCAAGGCCTGGAGCAGGCTGTTCACCGCCGGCGGGGTTGGCGTCTCAACTTTGGGCGGAGCGGCCGCGGCGGGCGCTGCCGTCGCGCTGGAGGGGGCCTGCTTCGTACTGGCGGCCACCGCGGCGATGACCGCGATGACGATGAAGAAGATCCCTATGCCAAACGCGCTTTCCATCGCGCCATAGCGTGGCGCCAGCCACAAATACGCGCCGGCGGTCACAAAGCCCACGCCGATGAGGCCGAGCAGCACGGCGCAGATCATGACGATCGCAAAGATCGCCAACCTGCGGCCATGCCCTGAAGCTTCCGTGAGAAACGTCGCGAAGAGCTTCTGCATCGGCCTATCGCGAACGGTTCAAGAGGCCAAGGGCAAGGCCAACGCCCAGCGCGATCAGAACCGCGGAATAGGGATTGCGTTCGATGCTGGACTCGATGTCCGCTCCGATGCCTTTAACTTTATCCTGAGCCCTCTCGGCGGAGTCCGCCAGGGCGGCCTTTGCCGTTCCCACCGCTTCGGCAACTCTGTCGCCAGCGACGTCGGCTTGTCGCGAAACAAGTTTGGCGACCGTCTCCGAAAGCTTGGAAATATCCTCGCGCAGCGCCGTATAATCATCTGTCAGCTTGCGCCCGAATTTTTCGATGTCATCTACTTGAGCCATGTGTGGTGCTCCATTGTTGTTGAAATCAGATGCGTCCCAGAAGCATTAAAATGAGAACGACGATGAGGATCGTACCTAGTGTACCAGAGGGTGCATAGCCCCAACTGCGGCTGTGCGGCCACGTCGGGATCACACCCAGAAGAAGCAAAATAAGTATGATCAGCAGGAGAGTGCCGAGCGTCATGGCATAATACTCCATAGTCCCGCGAATATCGTCCGCGCGGCGATCGGTTCATAATTATCGAAAACAAACCGTTTTGGAGAACGGTCAAATGGCTAACGTTTCAATCGAAGGCGAGTTCCCAAGCCGCTTTTGGCTCTCCAATTTACGGACGCAATCGTCGACTTGCCTCTGAACACGGAACCCCCGCAGCGACTGGACGTTTCATCGATGGAAGCCAAAGCAAAACCGCTTCCGGCCGATCAACGACACACGGAAGGAACAGGCCATGTTGAAGAGCGTGAGCGCAGCGGCGCTTCTTGCCATCTTGGCGGGTGGTTCTGCCATCGCGCAATCCGCGCCGTCCACGATGTCACAGGCGCCCGCGTCGAATTATGTGACGACATATTCGTCGAGCCAATCCCTGGCGTCAGGGATCGTGAACAAGAATGTTTATGATCCCAAGGACGAGAAGATCGGCGAGGTGAACGATCTTCTCCTTGATCGCTCCAGTGGCGCGGTTGCGGCCGCGGTCATCGGTGTCGGCGGCTTCCTTGGTATAGGTGAGAAGAATATTGCCGTGCCGTTTCAGAACATCAAGGTGACGATGAAAGATGACAAGGAACGGCTGGTGTTGAACACGACGAAGGAAGAGTTAAAGACCGCGCCTGAGTTCAAGGTGGTCACGCCCGCCCGTCCGGGCAGCTCCGCGCCAACCGCGCCGGGTTTGAACCCTCCGCCTGATCGATCCACCGGGCGATAGAACGCCAGAGATCTCCAGAAGCTGCGGCTGCCGAATGGCAGCCGCTTTCTTTTCCGCACGCATCCGGCGATGTTGGGAGCGCCGGTTCAGAGTTCCTTGTGGAGCCGGTTTGTGCGAATATGACGATTGTTGCTGATGAATAGTATCGATTTGAGATTGTTGCCGTCGTGTTTTGCCATAAGGGGAAACATCGTCGGGCCACCTGGTAGGTGAAATGTTCGGTCGGGAGAGTTCCGCTCCGTCTTTGCAGCACGAGATGATGGGCGGTGAAGGATTGCCCGGCCCCGCGGCAAGACCGCGTCCGCTGACCATCCGGACGCTGCTTGTCCTGCTCATCGCGGCGATCCTGCTGCCGCTTCTGGCTCTGAGTCTCTACCTCGCTGATCGTTATGCCAGCGCCGAGCGCCGGGTGATCGAGGCCCGGCGTTTCGATGTCGTTGAAAGCATCACCGAAATATTGCATCGCGACGTCGAGAAGATCGCTCATACGCTGCGAACGGTGGCGACAAGCGACAGCCTGCGCTCTTCAGATCTGACAGCCTTTCGCAATCAAATCGCTGCTGCGGCGCCATTGGCGTCGATCGACTATGTGATTCTGTCCGATCAGGCTGGCAAGCCGCTTTTGGTCTTCTCTGCCGATGGCGGGCCCGCGCCCGCCGTGTCGTTTCGCCTGTCCGATATACCGGCCGGACAAGATCTGTCCGTCTCTGGATTTCTGCGTGGACCCGACAATGAGCCGGAATTCACGCTGAGTGTTCCAACCATTTGCGCCGCTGGCGCGCGCTGCGTGCTCAGCGCCGTGCTTCTGCTCAAGCGCTATAATGGAATGTTCGCCGAAGCCAATGTGCCGCCCGAATGGACCGCGGGCCTGCTTGATCGCAATGGGGTCATGCTGGCGCGTAGTCGCGATCCTGAAAAATTTCTTGGTCGTACGTCGCGTTCGGAAACTCAGGTCATCGTGCAAGAGTCCGAGAAAGGCGGCGTCTATGATGGCGTCAATTTCGAGGGCGTCGCCGCGTCCAATATTTTTCGCAAGTCCGCTCTGACCGGATGGACGACGGTCATCGCTATTCCCAAAACGGTGATCAATGCGCCGCTGACGCGCATCTTCATGCTGATGGCCATCGCCAGCGCCGTCCTCATCGGATTAGGACTTCTGCTGGCAACCATCCTGGCGCGGCGTATCGCCATTGCGCTACGCCGTCTGAGTGGCGCGGCCGTGGCCCTCGTCGATGGTGGCGCCCCTCAGATTGAAAACCCTGGCATCCGGGAATTGTCCGAAGTGCAGCGCGCTTTCGAATATGCCGCCTCGATCGCTCATGAGCATCGCGAGACCCAGACCAGGCTGCGCTCCCATGAATTGTTCTTTCGCTTGCTGATCGATTCCGCGGCGGAAGGCATCTTCAGCATCGATCAGAGTGGAACGATCACCATCTGCAACGCAGCCTTTGTCAGATTGGCTGGCGCCACCGATGAGAGCCAGGTCGTTGGCTGGCCCTTGCTCGACATCATGCAGCACACCCGGGCCGACGGAACGCTTTTCACGAATATAGATGATCCGATCTTGTCGGCGGCGCGCACCGGGTTCAATCGCCACGCCGAGGGAGAGTTCTTTTTTCGACGCGACGGCAATGCCTTCCCCGTCGAATATTGGGTGCGGCCGATCTACCAGGACGAGCAATTGCAGGGTGTCGTCTGCACGATGGTCGATATCTCGGCACGTCTGCGCGCCGAGGCGATGAATGCCCATCTGGCCGCGATCGTCACGTCCTCCGCCGATGCGATCAAGAGTATCTCGCTCGAGGGCAATGTCGTCTCGTGGAACGAGGGCGCCGAACGTCTGTTCGGTTACAAGGCGAGTGAGATCGTTGGCCAATCTCTCAGCATCTTGATTCCTGAATCGCGCCGGGGCGAGTTGCAGGAAAAGATTTCCGCTGTAGCGAATGGCGAAAACTTTCGGCGTGAAACCGTGCGCCGCCGCAAAGATGGGAGTCTGATTGATGTTCATATCGAAGCGGCGCCTATCTACGATGCGCGTGGCGCCATCATAGGTGTCTCGACCATTGCGCGCGACATCACCCAGCGCAAGCGCATCGAGGGGGAACTGCGCAGCCGTGAAGCGCAATTCCGCAGCGTCTTCAATAATTCGGCCGTCGGTATGGCACGCTCCGGGCTCGATGGCCACTGGCTGATGGTCAATGCACGCATGTCGGAGATCACCGGCTATAGCGCAGCCGAGTTGCTGCGACGCCGCGCCGTTGATCTGACCTTCACCGACGATCTTTATGCCGATGAGGACCAGATGCGGGATCTGCTCGACGGCAAGATCCCATCTTTCGCCCTCGACAAACGTTTCATTCGCAAGGACGGCTCCACCACCTGGGTCGGCATCACCGTCTCGCTGGAGCGCGACAGCGCTGGCCAGCCGCTTTATTTCCTGCATGTCGTGCGCGACATCAGCGCCCATCGGGAGGCCGAACAGCACCAGTTCTTCCTGATGCGGGAGCTGTCGCATCGCTCGAAGAATCTTCTCGCCGTCATTCAGGCCATGGCGCGGCAGACGGCGCGCGTTTCCTACGACATCGATACTTTTTTGGATCGTTTTTCCCTGCGCCTGCAGGGATTGGCGACCTCCCACGATCTGCTCGTTCATCAGAACTGGAAACATGTTCTGCTCACCGATCTGGTGCAGCAGCAGCTCGCACCTTTTGTCGATATGGACAGCGGCCGGCTCGTGGTCGGCGGACCGATGGTGGCAGTGATCCCAGAAGCGGCACAGGCTCTCGGTTTGGCGCTGCATGAATTGGCCACCAATGCGGCCAAGCATGGTTCCCTATCGGCGGCAGGCGGCCGCGTGGCGGTGACTTGGGATTTTGTGACGGTGGACGGGCAGGAGCGGCTGCGGGTTGAGTGGGCTGAATCCGGTGGTCCCAGGGTGAAGCCACCAGCAGGTCAAGGTTTCGGCCATGTCGTCATCACGCGCATGGCCGGGCGCTCGCTCGATGGCCATGTGGAGATTGATTTCGCGCCGGCGGGATTGCGGTGGGCGATTTCCTTCCCGACGTCCAATCTGGTGCTTGGCTAGGTAGACTGCCCTTTAAAGGGGCGTGGAACGATCGTTTGAAGGTCGCGTTAAACAGAGGAAAACGTCCGGTCTATCCCCCTAATCATCATAGGCTCACCATGCTTATTCGTGCGGGATTTGATATTTCGATCGGCTGTGCGCAAGCGACGCCGCTCCTGCTGCTGCTCAACATTCATCCGTCCCGAGATAAGGATGTACGGTCTTCGACGGGCTTGCGTGTCACGTCGGGTGTTGTCACGTCCGAACATGCCGACATGTTCGGCAATCGTGTGCATCGCGTGATGGGCCAGCCTGGCACCGTGCGCTTGACTTGCGATTCCCTGGTGCAGGATACCGGGCTGCCTGACTTCATGGATGCGGCGGCGCGTGAAACGCCGGTCGCTGATTTGCCGTCCGAAGTCCTCGTCTATCTTCTGGGCAGCCGCTATTGCGAAACGGACCAGTTGGGTGAAACCGCCTGGAAGCTTTTCGGCAACGGCCCCACGGGTTTGGCGCGTGTCGAAGCGATTTGCGCTTTCGTCCATGACCATATCGCGTTTGATTATGCCTTCGCCCAGGCGACGCGCACGGCTTTGGGCGCTTACAATGACAGGCAGGGTGTGTGCCGAGATTTTGCTCATCTCGCCATCACCCTCTGCCGCAGCATGAACATTCCAGCGCGTTATTGCACCGGCTATCTCGGCGATATCGGCGTGCCCAGAGATCCCGCGCCGATGGATTTCAGCGCCTGGTTCGAGGTCTGGCTCGATGGCCGCTGGTACACGTTCGACGCCCGGCACAACCATCCGCGTATCGGCCGCATCGTCATGGCGCGGGGCCGCGACGCCGCCGACGTGGCGATGATCAGCAGTTTCGGCCTTCACACTCTGCTCAATTTTCAGGTCTGGACGGATCAAGTCGCTGAAACCGCGGTTGCCTCCCGTTTGTTCTTGCACAATCCCATGCCGGCTCAGGTTTATCCGGCCCAAGCGAATCCGGCAGTGACGGGCAGATCGGCCGTCTACGGATAATTTCCCCGCAAACCCAATCGCTTGCCGCAGAGGCCGCCCATTGCGGGCGGTCTCACCGGTCGTGGGCGGGCGGGATTGCAAACGGGATCGCTTGACTCTGGCGCGAAACGGAGTCGTTTATATAGAACAAAACAGGAACATGAAAATGGCCCGCGAAAGCCTTCAGGCACTGCGGCGTGATCTTGCCGCTCTTGAGCGGACGGGCATGCCGCAGGCCGTCGATTTCTTCTCTTTTGGCCTACCGGACGTCGACGAGGCGCTGGGCGGTGGCTTGGTGCGCGGCGCACTGCATGAGGTCTATGCCCATAGCCTGCGCGACATCGTTTCCGCTGCCGGCTTCGCCGCCACCTTGGCCATCCGGGCCGCGGCGCACCGGCCGGTGGTCTGGGTCCGGCAGGATTTCGCCGAGACGGAGGCCGGCAGTTTGAGCCCGGCTGGCCTGGCTGAACTGGGACTGGACCCGTCGCAGATCATTCTGGTGAAGGCGCGCGATGCCCTCGGCGTTCTGCGTGCCAGTGCCGAAGCCTTGGCCTGCGCCCCGCTGGGTGCCGTGCTGGTCGAACCCTGGGGCCAACCCGGCGTGATCGATCTTGTCGCGACGCGCCGCCTGTCCTTGGCCGCCGCCGCTACCGGTGTGCCGGCCCTGATGTTGCGCCCGGCAGCGGCACCGCTGCCTAGCGCTGCCACGACGCGCTGGTCCGTCCGCGCCCTGCAGTCGCGGGCGCTGGCGGCTGATGCGCCGGGCTTTCCCGCTTTCGAAATGAGTTTGTTGCGACACCGCGCCGGCATGGCCGGCCGGGCCTGGCGTGTGGAGTGGAACCGTGACGCAGAATGTTTCCGGATCAGAAAGCGCCAAATCAGAGACTACCCGGCGCTATCTCGCCCTTTGGGCTCCCTTTCTGTCGACCGATCGGCTGCGGCACCGGCGCCCGCCGTTGCCAGCGGCGAATGGCGCAAGAGCGCCTGAAGGGCTGCAAGAAGCGCCACTTGTCGTCATCGATAAGATCAAAGGGGCGCTGCGGCTCGTGGCGGTCGATCAGCGCGCCTTGTCCCTGGGGCTGACGCCGGGCCTGGCGCTGGCCGATGCCCGCGCTCGTGTGCCAGACCTGCAGGTCACCCCGCTCGATGCGCACATCGATACAGCCTGTCTCGAACGGCTGGCAGATCTGTGCGATCGCTGGACGCCGCTGGTGGCGCTCGATCCGCCCCATGGCCTGCTGCTCGATATTTCCGGCTGCGCCCATCTGTTCGGCGGCGAAGCGGAACTGGGGAAAGACATGCGCCGGCGCTTCAGCCGTAGCGGTCTTGATCTGCGCCTGGCGATTGCCGGCACGCCCGATGCGGCCCGCGCGTTGGCGCGCTTCGGACGCGGCGGCATCATCGCGCCGGGGGTGGAGGCGCAGAGCGTCGGCGCCCTGCCGATTGCCGCCCTTGGGGTCGATCCGCAGATCGTGCACGGCCTGTCGCGCGCCGGGTTGAAAACCATTGCCGCTTTGACTGAAAGGTCCTCGACGCCGTTGGCGGCGCGCTTCGGCGACGACCTGATCGCGCGGCTCGATCGTGTGTGCGGGCGTGTCGATATCCGCATCACGCCGCGCCGCATGCCGCCCGCCTGCATGGCGGAACGGCCGTTCGCCGATCCCATCGCCCGCATGGAAGATATCGAGGCGACCTTGGAGCGCCTGCTGCAGCGGATTGCCGATCTGTTGCAGCAACGTGGCGAAGGTGGCCGCCGCTTCGAGGCCAGTTTCTTTCGCGCCGATGGCGCGGTGCGCACGATCATGGTCGAAACCGGTCATCCCAGCCGCGATCCCAAAACCATCCTGCGGCTCTATCGCGAGCGCCTTGAGGCCTTGGCCGATCCGCTGGATCCGGGCTTTGGCTTCGATCTCATCCGCATCCTGGTGCCGGTGGCCGAGCCCCTTGATGCGGCGCAGGTCAGCCTCGACGGCAAGGCCAACGCCGACAGTGAAGTGGCCGATCTTGTCGATAAACTCGTCGCACGCTTCGGCCGTGATCGCGTGCAACATTTCGTGCCGCGCGACACGCACGATCCGCACCGCCGCGCCTTCACCGTGCCCGCCACCGGCACCTTCGCACCTGCCCATTGGGATAAGCCGGAGCCGGACGAGCCGCCGCTGCGACCCTTGCATATTTTCAATCCGCCGCAGCCGGTGCTGGTGACAGCGCAAGTGCCCGATGGGCCGCCGGCGCGCTTTGTCTGGCGTCGCGCTTCCCACGAGATCGTCTTGGCGGAAGGGCCGGAGCGTATCGCTTCGGAATGGTGGCGGCGCGAACACGACGTGCCGACGCGCGATTACTACCGGGTGGAGGACATGGAAGGACGCCGCTTCTGGATTTTCCGCGACGGTCTCTACGAACGAGAAGTCGAAAAGCCGCAATGGTATTTGCATGGACTATTCGCATGACGCGCTATGCGGACTTCGCCACGGCGAGCAATTTTTCTTTCCTGCGCGGCGCCTCCCATGCGCGCGACCTGGTGGCGCAGGCGCTGGGCCTGGGTCATGCCGGTCTCGGTATCGCCGATCGCAATACGGTCGCGGGTGTCGTGCGCGCCTATGCGGCGCTCAATCACTTACGCAAGACGGGTACATTACCCGCGACTCCTGAACGCGAAGGCTCCGGCCCCGGCGAATATGTGTTGGTCGAACACCCCACACCCATTGTTCTCAAGACGGAAGAGATTCAAGTTCTGGCGGAAGCATTCAAGCTCGTGGTCGGCGCGCGCTTGGCTTTCATGGACGGCACGCCAGATATTCTCGTCTATCCGGAAGACCGCGCCGGCTGGGGGCGGCTCTGCCGCCTGCTGACTGTGGGCAATAGGCGCGCCAAGAAAGGCGAATGTGATCTAACTCTCGATGATCTTCTCGTCGATACATCGCATCTGCTTCTCGTGGTAATGCCCGAGCGCCAGCTCGATGGCCTGGCTGAGCTGCTGACACGTCTGGATGACGCCGCGCCTGGCGCGGTCTGGCTGGCCGCCACCATGCATCGGCGCGGCGATGATCGTCGCCGTTTGAGCCGGCTGATTGATCTGGCGCGCCGGACGCACGTGCCGCTGCTCGCCACCAATGACGTGCTCTACCACGCGCCGGAACAGCGCGACCTGCAGGATGTGATGACCTGCATCCGCGAAGGCGAAACCTTGGAAAGCATCGGTCGGCGGCTTGAGGTCAATGCCGAACGTCATTTCAAGGAACCGAAGGAAATGGCGCGTCTGTTTAAGGATGCGCCGGCGGCTATCGATGAAACGGGCAATTTCCTCGATCGGATTTCTTTTTCTCTCGATCAGTTACGGTATGAATATCCGGATGAGCCGATTCCGCCCGGCTGGACGCCGCAGGACTGGCTGGAAGATCTGGTGCACAAGCACGGGCTCATGCGTTATCCGGACGGCATGCCAGAAAAAGTGCAAGAGCTGGTCAAGAATGAACTGACCTTAATTCGCAAGCTTGATTACGCGCGTTATTTCCTCACGATTCATGACATCGTGCGCTTCGCCAATGATAACCGCATTCTCTGCCAGGGGCGTGGTTCGGCGGCAAATTCTGCGGTCTGTTACATTCTTGGGATCACGGCTGTTGACCCCGATAAGCACAAACTACTGCTGGCTCGTTTTCTGTCCGAAAATCGTGGTGAACCGCCGGATATCGATGTCGATTTCGAGCATGAACGGCGCGAAGAAGTCATTCAATACGTTTATGAAAAATATGGTCGACACCGGGCTGGTATTGCCGCGACGGTGATCAGCTATCGCTCGCGTAGCGCCATCCGCGATGTCGGCAAGGCGCTGGGCCTAACGGAGGATGTGACGGCGAAACTCTCCTCGACCATCTGGGGCAGTTGGGGAGGACCCATCAGAGATAGCCAGATCAAGGAAGCCGGGCTCGATCCATCAAATCCTTTGATCCGGAGAGCGGTCGATCTGGCTATTCGCTTGCTGGGGTTTCCGCGTCATCTGTCACAACATGTCGGCGGCTTCGTGATGTCGCGCGGCCGTCTCGACGAAATAGTGCCGATTGGCAATGCGGCGATGGACGACCGCACTTTCATCGAATGGGACAAAGACGACATCGATGAAATCGGCCTGATGAAGGTCGATGTTCTGGCGCTCGGCATGCTGACCTGCATCCGCAAGGCTTTTGACTTGATGCGGGATCACTATAGTTTCGACACCACGCTGGCTGACGTACCGTCCGAGAAAGAAGACGTTTACGACATGTTGTGTGACGGCGAATCCTTGGGTGTTTTCCAGGTCGAGAGCCGCGCGCAGATGAATATGTTGCCGCGTCTGAAGCCACGCAAATTCTATGATCTTGTCATTCAGGTGGCGATTGTCCGTCCTGGCCCGATCCAGGGCGATATGGTGCATCCTTATCTGCGACGCAGAAATGGAGAAGAAGCTGTCGTTTTCCCTGCGCCGAAATCACCCCATGACCCAAACGAGCTTATCGGTGTCTTAGGGCGCACCCTCGGCGTGCCCTTGTTCCAAGAACAGGCTATGGACCTTGCCATGGTCGCAGCCGAATTCACGCCAGACGAGGCCAACGGCCTACGCAAGGCCATGGCCACCTTCCGTCACAATGGCACCATACAGAATTTCGAGAAACTGATGGTCGGTCGTATGATCATGCGCGGCTATGATCCCGATTTCGCGCAGCGCTGTTTCAACCAGATCAAGGGTTTTGGTGAATATGGCTTCCCTGAAAGCCATGCGGCGTCCTTCGCCAAGCTCGTCTATGTCTCGTCCTTCATCAAATGCCGATTTCCGGCAGCCTTCGCCTGCGCGCTTCTCAATTCGCAACCCATGGGTTTTTACGCCCCGGCGCAGATCATCAGCGATGCCCAGAAGAACAAGGTCGAGGTCCGCGAAGTCGACGTCAATCACAGCGCCTGGGACAATACGTTGGAAGGGGAGGGAACGCCGGCCTTGCGCATCGGCTTCCGCCAGATCAGCGGTATGTGCGAGGAGCAGGCCAAGCGCATCACCGACAATCGCTCAAAACCGTTCACGTCGGTCGAGGAATTTGCGGCGCGCACCGCTTTGCCCAACAGTGTGTTGCGCTGCCTCGCCGATGCCGACGCCTTTCGCTCGATGCATCTCGACCGGCGCGCGGCGCTCTGGGCGGTGCGGCGTTTGCCCGATGATGCGCCGTTGCCACTGTTTCTCGCCGCCGACGCGCGCGAACTGGGCCATGATGCGCAAGCGCATCTGCCGCAGATGCGCCTGGGCGAACACATCGCCGCCGACTATCAGACGATCCATCTGTCGTTGAAAGGTCATCCGATGCAGATCCTGCGCGAGGTTTTCGCACGCGAGCGGGCGATCCGTTGCGGTGATCTCGTCAACTGCAAGGATGGCGCCTGGGTGCGGGTCGCCGGCGTGGTTCTGGTGCGCCAGCGCCCCGGCAAGGGCAATGCGATCTTTATCACTCTGGAGGACGAAACCGGCGTCGCCAATCTCGTGCTCTGGGCGCGCACCTTCGAACGCTTCCGCAAGGAGACCATGGGCGCGCGTCTGCTCTTAGCTGAAGGACGGGTGCAGAAAAGCCCGGAAGGGGTGATTCACTTGATGACGGAACGGCTGATCGACCGCACGGTGGACCTGAACCGCCTGTCGGAAGATCACGAAACCAAACCGGTCCTGTCTCCCGCCGACGAATTCGTTCATCCGCAGCCGCTGCGCCGGCCGCATCACCCGCGCAACGTGCGCATCATCCCGAAGTCGCGGGACTTTCATTGATAGGGGCGCAAATCTCTGTGTCATCCCGGACGCCGAAGGCGATCCGGGAACCAGGAGCGTGTGGTGGAATACTACGTGATTGAACGTGATCAGGCGCTGAAGCGCTTGCCCCTGGCTCCCGGATCACTTGCTGCGCAAGTGTCCAGGATGACACCAAGGTTTCAGATCAACGAAGACTAACCCAGCGCGATCATCCGCTCGACCGGGCGGCGGGCGCGCTCGGCGATTTCCGGATCGATGATCACCTCCTCGCGCATATAGACGAGGCTTTCGAGGATCTTCGGCAAGGTGATGCGCTTCATGTGCGGGCAGAGGTTGCACGGCTTGACGAATTCCGTGCCGGTCGTCTCCGCTTCCACATTGGAGGCCATCGAACATTCGGTGACGAGCAACACGCGCTTCGGCTTCTGCGTCTTAACGAAGTCGATCATCGCCGCGGTCGAGCCGGCGAAGTCCGACACGGCCACCACTTCCGGCGGGCATTCCGGATGGGCGATGATCTGGATCGACGGATCGTCCTCGCGATAGCGCAGCAGTTCCTCGGCGGTGAAGCGCTCGTGTACTTCGCAGGCGCCGTGCCAGGCGATGATCTGCACCTTGGTCTGTGCCTGGACGTTCTGCGCCAGATAGCGATCGGGCAGGAACAGCACGCGATCCGAGCCGAGGCTCTCGACCACTTTCAGCGCGTTCGACGAGGTGCAGCAGATGTCGACCTCCGCCTTCACATCGGCAGAGGTGTTGACGTAGGCGACGACAGGCACGCCGGGATAGCGCTGACGTAGCAGGCGCACATCGGCGCCGGTGATCGATTCAGCCAGCGAGCAGCCAGCCTTCGAATCCGGAATCAGGATGGTCTTCGACGGATTAAGCAGTTTCGACGTCTCGGCCATGAAATGCACGCCGCCTTGCACGATGATCTCGGCATCGGTCTTGGTGGCGAGGCGGGCGAGCTGCAACGAGTCACCGACCACATCGGCGACGCAATTGTAGATCTCCGGCGTCTGGTAGTTATGCGCCAGGATGACGGCGTTGCGCTCTTTCTTGAGGTCGTTGATCGCCTTTACATAGGGCGCATGGAACGGCCACTCGACCGAGGGAATAACGCGCTTCACCTTCTCGTAGAGATGCGCCGTCTCTCGCTCGACTTCCGGAGTCCAGGCGAGATTGGGCATCGGCAGAATGCCAAAACGCGCGGCCGCGCCCGTGAGTGCCGGCGCGGGGCGAGTCAGAGTGGGGCTGTCGCTGGCGTTGTACATGGCGTCCTCTTCTACTCGTTCTGAGCATATCCTTGGGCAAAAAACCCGGCTCTCGCCGGTCGCCCTTATGCTCTATTCGAGCATAAATATAATCGGTCTCTGTCCATTCGTAAAGGGCCGCGTCTCGCATGGGTGATCCACCGTCTCCGGAAGGACAGGCCAATTCCGGCTTTGAGGCTAACGCCGGCTGCGGCGCACGGTTCCTGCCGGCGGCAACGACTCTCATTATACTGTAGAAAAACGTTATATATCAGAGTCTTGAATTTTCAGACTACCAGCGCCTCTTATGTCTTTGCCGCCCGCAACAGCATGCCGAACAGATCGCGCGGCTCGTCGGGATCGGCGAGCAGGTCGAGTTCTTCATAGAGGCCGGTCGTCGGCAGTTGGTCGCGCACATAGCGCAGCGCCGAGAAATCCTCGACGGCGAAGCCGACGGAATCGAACAGCGTCACCTGCTGCGCGCTGACGCGCCCCGCCGCCGTGCCTGACATCACCTGCCACAGTTCAGTGACGGGATGATCAGGCGGCAATTGCTGGATCTCGCCCTCGCCGCGGGTCTGCGGCGCGAATTCGACGAAAATGCTCGAGCGCAGCAGGATGTCCTTGTGCAGTTCGGTCTTGCCCGGGCAATCGCCGCCGACCGCGTTGATGTGCACGCCAGGGCCAACCATGTTGTCGGTCAGAATCGTCGCATAATTCTTGTCAGCGGTGACCGTGGTGATGATCTGAGCCCCTTCCACTGCCTCCTGGCCCGAGCGGCAGAGGGTGATGTCGAAGCCCTTGCCGGCGAGATTCTTGGCGCAGCGCTGAGAGGCCGAAGCATCGATATCGTACAGCCGCAACCGATCGATTCCGACCAAGGCCTTGAAGCCGATCGCCTGGAATTCCGATTGCGCGCCATTGCCGATGATTGCCATGGTGCGCGCCGCTTTCGGCGCCAGAGCTTTCGCCGCCAGCGCCGACGTCGCGGCGGTGCGCAGCGCCGTCAGAATGGTCATCTCGGTGAGCAGCATCGGATAGCCCGAGCCGACATCGGCGAGCACGCCAAACGCTGTCACCGTCTGCAGGCCTGTCTTGGTATTCTTGGGATGGCCGTTGACATATTTGAAGCCATAGAGCCGCCCGTCGCTCGTCGGCATGAGCTCAATGACGCCTTCAGGGCTGTGCGAAGCGGTGCGTGGCGTCTTGTCGAAGGCGTCCCAGCGGCGAAAGTCGTCCTCGATATAGCCGGCGAGTTCGGTAACGAACCGCTCGACGCCGATCGCCAGCACCAGTTTCATCATATGGTCGACGCTGACGAAGGGAACGATGTTCAGCCGGGGCGCGGTCATGGTTCAAAAACTTCGCGTTGGGCGATCCATGACGCGCCGGCCCATCAGGCTTGCCGTCAGGTCCACCATCAAGGTCGCGGTGCGTCCGCGCTCGTCGAGAAACGGGTTGAGCTCGACCAGGTCGAGGCTGGTGACGAGCCCGCTGTCACAAAGCATTTCCATCACCAGATGCGCCTCGCGGAACGTGGCGCCGCCGGGCACGGTCGTGCCGACCGCCGGCGCGATCGGCGGATCGAGGAAATCGACGTCGAGGCTGACATGCAGCCGGCCTTGGGCAGCGGTGACACGCGCCAGAAAGGTGCGCAGCAGCGACCCGATGCCGTGTTCGTCGATGGCGCGCATATCATAGACGGTGATGCCCGCCACAGCGATCGCCTTGCGCTCGGCCGGATCGACGCTGCGCAGGCCGAGCGTGCAGATGTTCTTGGGGTCGATCACCGCCGGTAGGTCAGGATAATAGCCGGCGAACCCCGGCTGGCCGCTGGCATAGGCGAGCGGCACGCCGTGCAGATTGCCGCTCTGCGTGCTGTCGAGCGTATGAAAATCCGGATGCGCGTCGAGCCATAACACGAACAGGGGCCGCTTCTGTTCGGCGGCGCGCCGCGCCGCTGCCGGCAGCGTACCGGCCGAGAGCGAATGATCGCCGCCCAGAACGATCGGCATGGCTTCGGCGCTCGCCCGATAGGTCGCTTCCGCGATGGCCTCTGTCCAGGCCACGATCTCCGGCAGTGCTTTGATTGTCGAATTGCCGTGAACGATGGGGCGGACAGGCCCTGGCTGCACGGTGCCGAGATCCTCCACCTCATGGCCGAGGTCGATCAAGGTCGGGATCAACCCCGCCGTGCGCAGCGCGCTCGGCCCCATGTCGCACCCCATACGACCCGCTCCCGCCTGCACCGGCACGCCGAGTATCTTGCACCGCATTGTCCAAACCTCATGGAGCCATGGCGGCATCATCCCCCGCCAGCCGCTTCGTGGCAATTTCTACTTGCCCATGAAGACAGAGGGGGCCTGCCCATCGTTGACAAGTCGAGCGGTTGGTTCAAAGACATTCTCACGACTTAAAGAAACCAAGGACTTCCTCAACAGGTCTGGCGCCGATCCGTGTATCAACACAGGGGATCTGGCGCGGGCTTTGTTGCTCAAGGATATCCGCGACGGGGAGGATGCTGTGACAATCGCGGAGATCGAACCGCAATGGCCGCAGCCTGTCCTTCTCTGCCGCATCGCCGTTCAGGACATTCATGCAGCGTTCGTTTGATTACATTGTCATCGGCTCGGGTTCGGCCGGCGCCGTCATCGCCAGCCGTTTGAGCGAAGATCCTTCTGTTTCCGTCTTGCTTCTCGAGGCTGGCGGCCGCGACAGGCATCCGTTCCAAGTGATGCCGCTCGCCTTCATCAAGGTGGCGAAGAGCCGCTTCGGCACTTGGCGTTTCGAAACCGAACCGGAGCCGGGTCTCGACAATCGAAAGCTCGAAATCAAGCGCGGGCGCACGCTGGGCGGGTCATCGTCGATCAACGCCATGATCGCCATTCGCGGCAACCGCACTGACTATGATCTGTGGCGGCAGCAGGGCTTGGAAGGCTGGAGCTACGACGACGTTCTGCCCTATTTCCGCAAGCTGGAAAATTCCTGGCGCGGCGACAGTGATTTTCACGGTGCTCAGGGGCCGATCCAGGTAAGCCCGACGATCTATCCTGAAATGTTGTTTGAAGCCCATAAGGCGGCGGCGATTGCCGCTGGCTATGGCTTTAATGATGATCCCAACGCCACGGCCCAGGAAGGGCTGGCCCGCATGGAGCAGACCACGGGCGGCGGTGCGCGTTCATCAAGCGCGCGGGCCTATCTCCATCCGGCCTTGTCTCGCCGCAATCTGACCATCGAGACCGGGGCTTTGACCACGCGCGTCTTGATTGAGAAAGGACGCGCCGTCGGTGTCGAATATGTGCAAGGCGGCGGGTTGATCCAGGCGCGCGCTGAGCGCGAGGTCATCGTCTCCGGTGGCTCGTATAATTCGCCGCAGATTCTCATGCTCTCGGGCATCGGTCCCGCCGCGCATCTGCAATCCGTCGGCATCAAGCCGGTGCATGATCTGCCGGGCGTCGGCCAGAACCTCGGCGAGCATCCCAACATTCTCAATATCTACAAGGCGCGCGGCAAGGTCGGCTTCACCCGCTTCCTGCGTCTGGATCGCGCGGCGGCGCAGGTGGCGCGCTGGTATGTCGACCATGGCGGCCCCTTCGCCACCAATGGCGCGGCGGCCAATCTATTCCTGCGCACGCGCGATGGGCTCGATCGTCCCGACGTACAATGTATCGCGATGACCTTGAGCAATTCCGCCGACCTGTGGTTCCCCGGCGCGACCGCGCCGCCGAACTATTGTTTCTCCATCCGCGTCGGCGCGCTGCATCCGCTTTCGCGCGGCTGGGTCAAATTGCGCTCGGCCAACCCCGCCGATCATCCGCGCATCATGTTCAATATGTTTTCCGAGAAAGCCGATCTCGACACGATGGTGCGCGGCGTCCGCGCTTGCCGTCATCTCTATGCGCAGAAACCTTTGGCCGACATGATCGAAGGCGAACTGGCGCCAGGCGATGCCAAGCAAAGCGACGCCGAGATCGCTGCCTTCATCCGGGCCAATGCCGGTCATCGCTCTCATCCGGTCGGCACCTGCAAGATGGGGATCGACGATCGGGCCGTCGTCGACGCGCAATTGCGCGTGCGCGGCATCGAAGGCCTGCGGGTGGCGGACGCCTCGATCATGCCGGAACTGCCGAGCGGCAACACCAATCTGCCGACAATCATGATCGGTGAGAAGGCGGCGGATATGATCAAGGCGACGGCTGCGGGATAATGTTCGCCCAATGCTCCTGCCTCACCGCCTGGCCTGAGCACGGGGAAAAGTGACCGTGCGCGGCAAGAGACCGCTGCTGCCTGATCTGCGCGATATCGGCGGCCAAAGCAGCGTCAAGCTACTGAGGCCGGCTACGGGGCACCCGGCAAAACGGCAGCTGATACGGACCCGATCAGAATATTTCGCCTAGATGGCTATCCATTCTCGCAGAAGGGTCATCAGAAGGGATGGGATTACCGCCGGACTCCTGTGACAATCCAAATGGTCAAACCCGATGTCCATGGCATTGCCAGCGACGGATCGGGTGAGACATTGCGAGAGGGAGCGTTATGGGCACCAAGCCGGAAGATATCCTTGCGGGAAAAAACAGGCCATTTACAGGCGCTGAATTCCTCGAATCCCTGCGTGATGGCCGTGAGGTCTGGATCTATGGGGAGCGGGTCAAGGACGTAACAAAACATCCAGCTTTCCGTAATGCCGCCGTTTCCATCGCCAAGTTATATGACGCTCTGCACGACGAGCGATCGAAGGGCGTGCTGACCACCGAAACGGACACCGGCTCCGGCGGATATACGCATCGCTTCTTTCGCTACGCGCGTTCGCGCGACGATCTAGTGGCGCAACGCGATGCGATCGCGGCTTGGTCGCGCCTGACTTACGGCTGGATGGGCCGCAGCCCTGACTATAAAGCGAGCTTCACCAACACGCTCGGCGCGAATGCCGACTTCTATGGAAAATTCGCAGGCAATGCGCGGAGCTGGTATGGCCGCGCGCAAGAGGCGATGCCGTTCATCAATCATACGCTGGTTAATCCACCGATTGATCGCAACAAGGCAGCCGACGATGTGAAAGATGTCTACGTTCGCATCGAAAAGGAAACCGATGCTGGGATCTACGTTTCCGGTGCCAAGGTGGTCGCTACTTCGTCGGCGCTGACGCACTATAACTTTCTCGCCCAAAACATGGCGGCGGAGATTACCGACGATAGTCTCGCGGTCATGTTCATCGCCCAGATGGACACGCCCGGCATCAAGCTGATCTGCCGCCCTTCCTATGAACTGACGGCTGCGGCGACGGGCTCGCCCTTCGATTATCCTCTCACCAGTCGCTTCGATGAGAATGACGCGATCTTCATCTTCGATCATGCATTCATCCCTTGGGAGAATGTCTTCGTTCATCGCGACATCAACATGTTGCGCAAATTCTATCCGCAGTCCGGCTTCCTGAATGGCTTTACCTTCCAGAGCTGTACCAGGCTTTCGGTGAAACTCGATTTCATCATCGGTCTCCTGCAAAAAGCGCTGCGCGCTTGTGGAACGGATGAATTTCGTGGCGTTCAGGTGCAGCTTGGCGAGATCATCGGTTGGCGCAATCTCTTCTGGTCACTTACGGATGCCATGGCATCGGCTCCAGATAAGTGGATCGGAGACGCTTATCTGCCCAGTATAAAGGCCGCTTCGGCTTATCGGATTTTCGCAACGGAAGCTTACCCGGCCATACGGTCGATCATTCAGCAGATCGTTGCGTCGGGGCTCATTTACCTCCCCTCCAGTTCTCGCGATTTCAAGAATCCGGAAGTCGATGCTTACCTATCACGCTATGCGCGTGGCTCGAATGGGATCGATTACAAGGAGCGCATCAAGATTATGAAGGCGCTCTGGGATGCGGTCGGTTCTGAATTTGGATCGCGTCATGAACTCTATGAGCGCAACTATGCGGGCAATCACGAGTCGATCCGCATGCAGGCGCTGATGCAGGCCAAAGGCTCCGGCGCGCTGGCCGAAATGGAAGCGCTGGCAAGCGCCTGCATGGCCGACTATGACGCGGATGGTTGGGTGACGTCTGGCTATCACAGCAACCAAGATATCAACATTCTCGATAGGCTGAACGGGTGATGTCATGCACGTCGATCGGAGTACCTTCCGCAACGCGATGTCTCGTTTCAGTGCGGCCGTTTCCGTTGTAACAACGGATGGGCCCGCGGGTCGGTTCGGATTTACCTGCACGGCCATCTGCGCGGTGACCGACGAGCCGGCAACGGTTCTCGTCTGTGTTCATAGGGACAGTCGCAGCAACATCGCGTTCAAAACGAATCTGGTTCTGTGCGTCAATCTTCTGAATCGTGATCAAGAAGAAATTTCCGCGACATTCGCTGGCCAGGCCGGTGACGATATGGCTGACCGCTTTAAGAGCGTGCGGTGGTCAACGAGACAAACGGGATCGCCAGTCTTTGAAAATGCGGTCGCTTCGCTTGACTGCAGTATTGCGGAGATCAAGGAATTCGGCACGCACACGATCTTGTTCGCACGCGTTTATTCGGCTGAGGCCAGGCCTGAACAATTGCCGTTGATGTACTTCAATCGCGGCTATCACGGCCTGGAGCTCTTCCCGGCCAATTCCCCCGGTTCCAACCGTCAATAGCACCCCTTTTGGAGATGAGCATGTCAAGCAAAACAGATGACCTTCCCATCCATATCGAGGCATGGATCAATGAGAACGGACATAATCTTAAACCGCCGATCGGAAATCTTCAGTTCTGGAAGGACCGCTGGCAAAATCTTTTAGTCATGATGGTTGGCGGCCCAAATGACCGGCCCGATTATCATGATGATCCGGGTGAGGAATTGTTCATTCAGATTCGCGGTGACGTAACGCTGAAGCTGATTGATCCGGTAACGCGGCAGAAATCCCAAGTTATCGTACGAGAAGGCGAGATGTACCTGCTTCCAGCGCACACGCGCCACTCGCCGCAGCGGCCGGAGGGATGCGTTGGCCTCGTGATTGAACGCTATCGGCAACCCGGAGAAGTTGACGCCTTGGAATGGTATGATGATGATGGCAACCTGGAATTCCGTGGCGAGTTCCTGGTAAAAAATATCGAGAGAGATCTGAGCAAGGTTCAGATGGCTTGGAAAGAGTGGCGCACGAATCCCAATCGCCAGATACCGACTGTTTGGCGCGTCCCATCGAGCAGCGAAGGGTAGAAAGTCGAATGCCACTGTCACGATCGACAGCGCGGCCCAATCCTCTCCAGCCGGTTCTCAACGTTCCGGCCTATTTTCTCTATGGAGAGGATTGGACGGTCGCGACCTTTGGCTTTTTCCATATGGAGACGCAATCGGCCCGCAACGAACCAAATAATTGGCAGATAGGGCTTCATACGCATCCTGATTTCGATCAGCTTTCCATCAACTTCACCGGCGAATGCGCATTCGAGCATGATGGGAAGCGGCGTCATGTTGCTGCGCCATGCTGCGTATTCACGCCGGCCAAAGTCGTTCATCAATTCAAATACAGTCCCGGGAGTCATGGCTACGTCATAAGTGTGTCGCCTGACTTCACCGAGAGTCTGACTTTGGGCGACGGTGCCGCGAAGACGGCTCTTCAGCGCCTGACGAATATCCGCCTGATCGAATTCGGCTCTCGCGAGTCCGCATCGGCGCTCGAGCGCCTGGCGACATTGATGATCGAATGCTTCGAATCGGATGAGCAACATCGCCGCGAAACGCTCCGGCATCTGTTCGCGGCCTTCCTCCTGCAAATCGATTCCGTGAACAGGGGCCCCTGGAAAGCAGTGGCGGAGCATGCCGCGTCGAACGTTGCAGGCGACGATCTGTTTCAGCGATTCAGCGAAAGCGTCGAGCGGGAGATTGGAGAGCTGGGCCTGTCGAGCAGCGCCGAGGATCGGCAATACAGCACAGAAGCTTTTGCGGCCCGGCTGTCGACGACCCCTTATAGCCTGACCTCCGCCTGTCGCAGGGCCTGTTCGAGATCAGCACACGAGATCATTCAATCTGCTCTGCTGGGCCAGGCAACGCGTCTTCTTCTTTATACAAATCGATCTGTTAAGGAGATATCCTATTGCCTCGGCTATTCGCACCCGTCTCATTTCGTGCGCTTCTTCAAGCGTCATCGTGGCACGACGCCAGACCTTTTCCGGCAGCAGTTCGCGTCTCAAATCTCTCCCGACGAGATGGCTCTGGTCGCGCCAGAATCGGGAAACACTGACCTCCCATCACAAGAAAGTTGAGCCATGGCACGTACCATATACAACAATCCAAACCTTCCGCGGTCGAAGGCGCCGCATTCCAACGCCGTCAAGATCGGCAACCTGATCTTCGTGTCCGGCTTCCCTGGATATGACGAGAACGTGCAGGTACCCCCCGGTGACTTCGGCAAACAGATGCGTTTTGCTCTGCAGCATATCAAAGCGACGCTTGAATATGCGGGCAGCTCCATCGACAAGATCGGTAAGGTCAACATCTACCTCGATCGTCGTGCGGACTTTGAGGAGATGAACGAGATCTACAAGGAATTCTTTGGCCAGGACCCATCGGGTTGGCCGGCGCGGACGACAGTGGAGGCGCGCCTGCCGCGCAAGGAATTCCTGCTCGAGATCGACTGTGTCGCGGAAGCATGACTTTCGACTGATGATCCCATGGTTTAGCCGAAGTTTTCGATCCGACGGGGAAGAAACGTGCTGACTGATGAACAACGCCGCAAAGGTGCCGCTGATCTCTATGCCGCCGAGAAGAACAAGAAGGTCATTCCGCAACTGAGCCGGACATTTCCGGATATCGAATTGCAGGATGCTTACGTCATCCAAAGGCTTTGGGCTGAGCTGCACATGGAGAAAGGCGCCCGCCAGATTGGCCATAAGATCGGTCTGACGTCGCGCGCCATGCAGATGGCGTCAAAGATCACTGAGCCGGACTATGGTCACCTCCTGGATACGATGATGTATCGGGACGGCGCGCAAATTCCGGCCGCCAGCTTTCTAAAACCACGGCTGGAGGTCGAGCTCGCCTTCATCATGGGGCAGGATCTGCAGGGACCGGGCGTTCAAATTTATGATGTCATGCGGGCAACGGAATTTATCGTGCCCGCATTGGAAATCATCGATTATCGAACGGAAGTGCCTCGCGCCATCACCGACACCATCGCGGATAACGCGGCTTCCGGCGGGATCGTTGTCGGCGGCCGGATGGTGCGACCGTTCGATGTCGATATCCGTTGGGTCGGCGCTACCCTGTCGAAGAACGGTATCATCGAGGAATCGGGCGTTTCGGCCGCGATCATGGGGCACCCGGCAAGCGGGGTTGCATGGCTGGCGAATAAATTGTCGGTCGTGGGCGGCAAGCTGGAGAAGGGGCAGATTGTCCTCGCTGGCTCGTTCACCCGCCCTGTCGATGTCTTGGCTGGTGACGTCATGCAGGCCGACTATGGCCCGCTTGGCGCTATCGGCGTTTCGTTCATCTGAGCCGCTGATGGAACTTCCTCCGAACCATTTCAAACGGGCCTTGCAAGAAGGTCGTCATCAACTCGGACTGTGGTGCAGTCTTCCCGGCGCTTATGGGTTGGAAGCTATGGCCATGTCGGGTTTCGACTGGCTCTTGCTCGATACGGAGCACTCTCCCGGCGATCCCCTTACGGTGTTGGCGCAACTCCAAGCACTGGCGGCCTATCCAGTGTCTCCGGTCGTCCGGCCAGCAAGTAACGATCCGGTGCTGATTAAACGCTTCCTTGATATAGGGGCTCAGACTTTGCTGATCCCTTATGTGCAGAACGCAACGGAAGCGGCGCAGGCGGTCGCGGCGATGCGCTACGCACCGGAGGGAATACGCGGGGTGTCGGCTCTGACCCGGGCCACGAGATTTGGCCGCGTGGCGAATTACGGCACATTGGCAGAGAATGAATTGTGTCTGATCGTCCAAGTCGAAACGCGTGAAGCACTCGATAATTTGGAAGACATCGCTGCGGTCGACGGCGTGGATGGCGTTTTCATTGGGCCGGCCGATCTCGCTGCCAGTCTCGGCCATATTGGCAATTCCGGCCACGCCACGGTGATGTCGGCGGTCGAGGACGGGATCAAAACGCTAAAGGCCTGCGGCAAGCCTTCCGGGATTCTCACGGGCAATCCCGAACACGCCGCGCGCTTCATCGAAATGGGGACTTCATTCACGGCGGTGGGGGTCGACGTCGGGATATTGGCGCAGGCGACGGAGGCGCTGGCACGCCGCTTCAAGAAGAGTAGCGCTTAATGCGACGACGTGGGGTCCCACGGAGGCTTGCGAATGTTCATGAAATGTTCTTGCTTCCGGCAAGGTAGCCCGCTAATGTCGCGCCGTTGATCTGCGGGGGCCGACATGGTGGTGCGCGTCGCGACGGTGGCATTTGAAGGCGTCGAGGCCCGGCCGATCGATGTTCAGGTGCAATTATCCGGCGGCGCCACCGGCTTTGTTCTCGTCGGCCTCGCCGACAAGGCGGTGGGCGAATCGCGCGAGCGGGTGCGTGCCGCGCTGAATGCCTCGGGCCTGGCTTTGCCGGCCAAGAAGATCACCATCAATCTGGCTCCTGCCGACATGCCGAAGGAGGGCAGTCATTACGATCTGCCGATAGCGCTCGCGGTCATGGCGGCCATCGGCGCCATCCCGTCCGATGCGCTCGCGGGCTACACCGTTCTAGGCGAACTGGCGCTCGATGGCGCGATCAGCCCCGTCGCTGGTGTCTTGCCCGCTGCTGTTGCCGCCAATGCGCGGGGCCATGGTCTGATCTGCCCGTTTGAAACCGGGCCGGAAGCGGCCTGGGCCTCGGCCGATCTCGATATTCTGGCGCCGCGTTCGCTGATCCAGCTTGCCAATCATTTTCGCGGCACCCAGGTGATGGCGCGCCCGCACCCGGCGGTGCGCGCCAAGGGGCCGCCGCTGCCCGATCTCAGAGACATCAAGGGGCAAGAGAGCGCCAAGCGGGCGCTCGAGATCGCCGCCGCCGGCGGGCACAATCTGTTGATGAACGGACCTCCAGGCTCGGGCAAATCCATGCTGGCGGCGCGGCTGCCGTCGATCCTGCCGCCGCTCAATCCGGCGGAGCTTCTGGAAGTGTCGATGGTCCATTCGCTGGCCGGCATTTTGGCCGGTGGCGAGCTGACCGATCGGCGGCCGTTCCGTGCGCCGCATCATTCCGCCTCCATGGCGGCGCTGGTCGGCGGCGGCGTCAATGCGCGGCCGGGCGAGGCGTCGCTCGCCCATCATGGCGTATTGTTTCTCGACGAGCTGCCGGAGTTTCCAGCCCCCGCCCTCGATAGCCTGCGTCAACCGTTGGAAACCGGCGAGATCGCCTTGGCGCGCGCCAATCATCGCGTCCTCTATCCGGCGCGCTTCCAGCTCGTCGCCGCGATGAACCCGTGCCGCTGCGGCCACGCCACTGATCCGGGCTTTGCCTGTCGGCGCATGCCCAACGAGCGCTGCATGGCCGCTTATCAGACGCGTATCTCAGGTCCTTTGCTCGATCGCTTCGATCTGACGATCGAAGTGCCGGCGGTCACCGCCGCCGATCTCCTCCTGCCGCCGCCGGCCGAAGGTTCGGCCGAGGTCGCCGCCCGTGTCGCTACTGCGCGCACTATCCAGGCGCAGCGTTACGCGGCGCTCGGCCTGCCGAAGGTGACGACCAATGCGGCGGCGCCCGCCGGTATGGTCGAGCAGGTGGCGCAGCTCGATGGTTCTGGCTCAGCCTTGCTGCGCGACGCAACGGAGCGCCTGCGCCTCACGGCGCGCGGCTTCCATCGCGTGCTGAAACTGGCGCGCACGCTCGCTGATCTCGACGGCCGCGACACGGTGGCCCGCATCCATCTGGCCGAGGCGCTGAGCCATCGCGGCCAGTCGCCGTTGCAGACCCAGGCGGCCTAGGTGCGAACTGTTCGATAGCTGGCCGTTGGTGAACTCGCGTGAGCGAATCCGTCAACGCCATGCGCTTTGAAAAATGGTCGCTGCATCATCCCGCGTTACTATGCGCACGTTGTTTGCCAGCAACCGATCGACCTTCATGCCTTCATCAACCAGAGTCGGAAGATCTTCTTCGCGTATGCCGATGGCCTGGAGGCCGGCCGGTAGCTTCAGTATTGCATTAAGTTGGATCAAGCGCTGGGGAAGATCATGGGCGTCGCCGTTCCAGCCGAGAGCCTGCGAGACTCGTGCATATTCTTGCTCGGCTGCGGGTGTGTTGAAACTGATTACGTGGGGCAGCAGCAGCGCATTGGCGAGGCCGTGGGGCACTTTAAAACGGCTGTCTCCAAGCGGATGAGCGAGGGCATGAACGGCGCCGACCGGCGCGTTGGCAAAGGCGATGCCTGCCATCGTCGCCCCTTCCATCATCGCCATGCGCGCGTCGATATCGTGGCCATCCGTGACCGCCCGCTGGATGTTGCCACCGATCAACGCGATGGCCTTGATGGCGAGGGCGTCGGACATGGCATTGCGGAGATGTCTAGTCGTCAGCGCCTCGATGGCATGAGTCAGCGCATCCATGCCGGTTGCTGCGGTGACGGAGGGCGGTAGCCCTACTGTCAGTTCCGGATCGAGTAGGGCATCATCGCAAATCAGCGTGCGGGAAATCACGCCTCGCTTGTCGAAATCGCCGACGGAGATGACAGAGGTCGGTGTCACTTCTGACCCTGTGCCGGCGGTGGTTGGGATTTGGATGAGCGGCAGCCGAGGTCCGACGGCCTTGCTGTGACCGAAAATGGCCGTCAGCGGTTGCGGGCTGCGCAGCAGGAGGGCCGCAAGCTTGGCAACATCAAGCGAGCTGCCACCACCGAAGCCGATCACGCTGTCGACGCCATGTTCCCTGCCGGAAGCCACCGCCGCTTCAACCACATGGCTCGGTGGATCGGCTTCGACCTTGGCAAACAGCGCGTGAGAAATATTGGCGTCCCGCAGAACCTGAGTGAGGCGATCGACGAGACCGGCGGCTTGAACGCCTGGGTCGGTGATGATCAGCGGTCGGCTGCTTCCGAGCCGGCGCAGGCGATGGGCCAGGTCGGCGAGAGCGCCAGGTCGGCAGATGATTTCAGGCAGGGGCAGGACACTCAGCATAGGCGCATTCCTCAGGTTTGTTGACACATGAACGCGATCTATTTACCGGTCAACACATCAATTGCTGTTGGAACACGCGAGATGATGGTCCAGATCCCGGATGAAGAGGGCGAAGACGACCGTTACATGGTGCCGGCGTTAGTCCGAGGCCTGCAGATTCTTCAATGGCTTAGCATTGAGGGGGAGCCTCGGACCCTGGTCGAAATCGCTAATGGGATCGGCCAGACCCGCTCGGCCGCTTATCGGGCCGTCTACACCTTGGAAAAGCTTGGCTATTTGGGCAGCGACAGCGACGGCCGCAAAATGATCGTTAAAGATCTGCCGCGTCGGTCGGCTGGGACGCTCGATTTCGATTTGGCGGAAATGGCCTTGCCGATCCTCAGGGATCTGCGCGACGAGTCGGGCTGGTCCGCTCACCTCGGCGTTCTTAGCGATTTTGACGTCGTCTATCTGGCCCGCGTCCCCACCCATCGTCCGGTTGCGAGCACGATCGTCGTGGGCGCTCGTCTTCCGGCCTTCTCCACCACGATGGGCCGCGTGTTGCTCGCCGGTCTGTCACAGGCGGAAGTCACGAGCCGTTTCCAGGCGGCGATGGCCAAGGGGGAACTGACGCCGCATGCCGTCCTTGCCGACATTTTGAAGCAGATGGAGGCCGACAAGCTGCTCGGCTTCGTATCGCAGATTTCGTCGTTCGAAGCCGGTATCGCCAGTGTTGCCGCACCAATTGTTGATGCATCGGGGCGAACGGTCGCGTCGATCAATATGTCGGGTGCGGCGCTCCACGTCGGCCGCGAGCAGATCGACAGACTCTACAAAGGGCAGGTTATTGCCGCCGCTGACCGGATCAGTGCCGCGATCGCCCAGACTTTTCCCTCGGGCCCGTCGGCCAACCGTTTGTCCCAAAAAGAAAGACTTGCAAAATGAAGACCTATTTTTCGTCGGCCGTTTTGGTCGCCGGCCTATTGCTGGGTTCCGTGACCGGCTCCGTTGCCGCCGACATGACCATCCGCTTTGTGCATGTGAAAGCGCCGGCAGCGGCCGTGGTCTATCTGTACAATCGCTTCGCGCCTCCCGGCGTCAAGATCGACATTGTCGGCGTCGATGTGCCTGCCGACTCCAAGAATGCGCTTTTGTCGGGGTCCGTTGATATTGCCAACGCGGGTATCGGCACCGCGATCTCGGGCTTTTCCAACGGCGAGCCGCTCGTCGTGGTTGGCGCCTTTCTCAATGGCTCGATCAATATTACCGGCCGCGCCGATCAGAATTTGAAGACGATCGCGGATTTGAAGGGCAAGCGCGTCGGCCTGCAGGCCGGTTCCACGCAGGAACTGGTATTCAATGCGCGTCTCCGTCAGGAAAACATGTCCATTCGCGACATCAGCGTCGTGCGTCTGACGTTCGGTGAAATGACGAGCGCCCTGATCCGCGGCGACATCGATGCCTTCGTTGGCACAGAACCGTCTTCCGGTATCGCGGTGACGAGCGGTGCCGGTCGAGTGATCGAATATCCTTATTCGACGCCGATGGGCCAATTGAACGCCGCCATTATGGTGACCGAGAAGACCTTCCGTGAAAAGCCCGAGATGGTGCGCAATTTCATGATCGCGCACGCGCGCGCTTCTGAATATCTCGACAAGCATCCGGAAGCTTTCCTCCAGACAGCGGTCGCCAACTACGGCGTCAAGCCCGATGCTATGGAAGTTGCGATCAAGAACATCAGCTCCGCTTGGAAGATCGACGCCAATTATGTGCAGCTGGCCAAGAACTTCGCGCAGGCGATGATGGAAGCCAAGCAGATCCGCGCCGTGCCAGACATCGACAAGCTGATCACGACGTCGGTGTCCGATGACATCGCCAAGAGCGGCAGCGAAAAGCCGTGAGTACGACCAATAGCGTCGCTCCGGGCGCGCAACAGCCGGTCACGGCCCCCCTTGTGCTGCCAGCCGTCAAGCGCAACGGTCGTCTGCGGGCGTGGCTCCTGGCGTTGATCATTCCAGTCGGCGTACTCGCCGCCTGGTCCATCAGCGCCAAGATCGCACCGTCGGTGCTGCTGCCGGCGCCATGGACGGTGGTCGAGACCTTCGTCGATTTCGCGGTTGGCGGCATCAACGATGATGGCTTCTCGGGCACGCTCCTGCTGCACTTCTGGGCGTCCCTGCAACGCGTGGTCGAAGGCTTTGGGTTGGCGGCGATAACGGCGATCCCACTCGGCCTGCTCATCGGGCGCAGCAAGCTTGCCGAACAGCTGCTTGATCCGACGCTCCAGTTGATCCGCCCCATCCCCGTGACGGCATGGTTGCCGTTGTCGATCATGGTGTTTGGGCTGGGCGCCAAGGCGGCGCTGTCGCTGATCGCATTGGCCTGCTTCTTTCCGATCCTCATGAACACGGTGCTGGGTGTGCGCGGCGGCGATCCGCGCTTGATCGAGGCGGCCGAAATGCTTGGCTGTCGCGGTCCGAGCCTGTTTTGGCAGGTGGTCTTGCCGGGCGCTCTGCCCAGCATCTTCACCGGTCTCCGCCTCAGTGCCGGCATCGCGTGGGTCATCATCGTGGTTGGCGAAATGACCGGGGTTCCGATGGGGCTAGGCGCAGCCATCATGGAGGCGCGCTCCGTCTCCCGTACCGATATGATCCTGGTTGGCATGATCGTCATGGGTTGCGCTGGCTATATTACCGACCGCCTCATCATCATGGCATCTCAACGCCTCCTTCGCTGGTCTCCACAACATGGCTAATTCTCACATCGAGATCGAACGCGTCTCGAAGACGTTCGTCGTGGGCGGTCAGCCGCTCGAAGTTCTGGCGCCGCTCGATCTTAGCATCGCCCGGGGTGAGTTTGTTTGCCTCATCGGGCCTTCGGGATGCGGAAAGTCGACGCTGCTGCGTGCGCTCGCTGGATTTGAAGCACCGAGTGGCGGTTCCATCCGGGTTTCTGGGCGGCCTGTTCATCGCGCCGGCCCCGATCGCGGCATGGTGTTCCAGGACTATGCGCTCTTTCCCTGGCTGACTGTGTCGCAGAACGTCGCCTTCGGCCTCAAGCAGCGTAAGCTGCCGCAGGACGAAATCGCCGGTAAGGTCGAGAATTTTGTCAAACTCGTTGGGCTGACCAAATTTGCTAACGCCTATCCGCATCAATTGTCGGGCGGCATGAAGCAGCGCGTGGCAATTGCCCGCGTTCTCGCGAACGGCGCCGAAATCTTACTCATGGACGAGCCGTTTGGCGCGCTTGATGCGATGACGCGTGAGACACTGCAGGATCAGCTTCTGCACCTGTGGCAACGCGACAATCTTACCACGTTATTCGTCACCCATTCGGTGGAAGAAGCGGTTGTCCTGGCTGACCGGGTCCTGGTGATGCAACCGGGTCCGGGGCGGATCGTCGCTGATGTTCGCATTGAGGATCCCCGGCCACGGGACGTGTCTTCACCGCGCTTCAACATATACCGCCGGCAGCTCTCGGAGCTTCTTCGCCATTAAATACGAGGCGCGCCGGATGTTAGCCGGCGCGCCACTCTTCTAGTTGAACTGCAGGACAGCGCGTCCCTCGCCACCCTTTCCCTGCTTCAGCGCGTTCAAAGCCTCCGAGGCCCGCTCATAGGGCAGGGCCACGGTGGCAATGGGCGGCAGCTTGCCGGTCTGGGCCAAAGCGACGAGATCCTTCAGATCCTGCAGCGTGCCCACGTAAGAACCTTCGATCCGCAGGAGCTTGGTGGTGATCGCCAGGGGCGCGATGGTTGTCGAGCCGCCAAACAGGCCGACAATCACGATCTGGCCGCCGCGCCGTGCTGTGTCGACGGCCAGGCTGAACGTCTCGCCCGAGCCAACGAAGTCGATCGTCGCGTGGGCGCCGCCGCCAGTGATCTCTTGAATCTGGCTGAGCACATCGGCTGCGCTGCTGTTCACCACCATATCGGCGCCGGCGGCTTTCGCGAGATCGAGCCTGGCGTCGCTGACATCGATGGCGAGAATCCGCGCCGACGAGATCGCCTTGGATATACGGATCGCACCGATGCCAAGTCCGCCGCAGCCGATGATGCATATCCAATCGCTGTCCAAACGCGGCTGGACTTTCTTCAGGGCGCTGTAGGCGGTGATGCCCGAGCAGGCATAGGTGCAGGCGACGTCGCGCGAAAGGCCATCATAGGGCACCAGATATTTGGCGTCCGGCACCACGACGTGATCGGCATAGCCGCCATCGCAACGCAAGCCGAGCGATCTGGCATTGACGCACATCAATTCGTTGTCGGCGCGACACGCCGTGCACGTGCCGCAGCCGATCCAGGGATAGACGATATAGCTTTGACCGATGGTCGCGCCGGAGGCCTCTGGCCCTAAAGCAGCAACGGTGGCGACGATCTCATGGCCCAGAGTGAACGGCAGTTTCATGCCACGATCGGCCATGCGCATCTTGCCCTTCGCACCCATATCGAAATAGCCGTCCCAGACATGGACATCGCTATGGCAGACGCCACAAGCTTGCGTCTTCACAAGAACCTCGCGTCCCTGTGGCGCCGGCGTTTCGGCCTCGAGCAATTGCAGCGGCTCACCCCATTGCGTGATGGCGAGTTTTTTCATTGAGAGGCCTCCCTTGATTGGCGTTTGGGGGTCACGATAGGAAACGCCGGCTCGAAATGTATCGAGCATCGTAAGCTTCTGGGCACACTCGTCAATTCCGTCTGATCGCAAATGATGGATGGGCAGAGGTGGGACGTCGTTGCAGATGCTGATCGCGTGGCGCATTCTAAGGTGCGCTGTTAAGCAATCGCCTGGATCGCAGGTGATTTTCGCGGCAGCGTCAGTATGAGTTTGGCGTCTCGCGCTGTATGCGGCGCGCAGTTGTGTATCGAGGATCGTCCGATGAAAGCCAAGGCCTTTGCCTACGCCGTGCCGCTGGCACTGAGTTTTGTGTTTGTTTGCGCCGATGTCGCGCAGGCGCAAGGGCATCGGAAATCCATTCCACCCACGCGGTCTTATCAAACACGCTTGCCGGGCCTCCAGTTTTATGGCGAGCCCTATGGGTGGACGACGCCCATGGCGCGGGGCGGCGCACCGGCCGAGGTTGCGCGGCCGGAGCGGTATCGGGAAGCGGTGAGTGTTTATCGGCCAACTGATCCGTCAAGCGATCTGTCTGGAGAACGGGCCATGCCAACGCATGTTACCCGGACGCGGCTGAACAACCCGTTGCGAGCACCGGAAGTCCGCGAGCAGAAGCGGCCTTCGGGTGTCGCGCAACCGAAAGCCACGCGGGTGATACCGCTCTTCAACGTACCCGAGGATCAGCAGTAAGCGGCTCCGCTATAGCTCCGCCCCCGTATCGTTAAGATAAGGGAGCGTGAGCCAACTCGTTCGGTGACGGACTAAAAGCGATAGTCCAGCCCAGCATAGATCGTGCGGCCAGCGGCGGGAAAGCCGACGGCATATTGATATTTGCTGTTGGTGAGATTGGTCGCGCGGACATAGACGTCGACGCCAGCCGCGAAGGATTTGCGGATGCGGGCATTGACCACCGCGTAGTCGGCGAGCTTCAGCCGCGTGGCGGCGTTGGTCCGCGATCCCACCGATTGATCGAGATAATAGGACATGTCGCTTGACACCTGCCAGCCGGGATAGGGCTCGTAGGCAGCGAGTAGATCGAACACATGGCGCGGCCGATAGTCCACGGGCAAGCCCGAAGATGGGTAGCGCATGTCGAGATAGGTATAGCCGGGCTGCAAGGTCAGCGTCGGCAGCGGCGAATAGGCAGCCGAAATCTGGAAGCCTGAAATGGTCACGTCGCGGTTGACGTAGATCTGATTGGTCTGGTCGTTGAGAATGAAATTGCCGACAGTGTTGCGGAAGACCGTGGCCCGCAGGCGCGCGCCCGGCGCGATGGTCCAAGCGAGACCGGCTTCGTAATTGTCCGATTGCTCGGGGCGTAGCGTCGTGTTGCCCTGTTGCGGATTGTAGAGCTGGTCGATGGTCGGGAAGCGCACCTTGCGGGCATAGGTGGCGAATGCCAGGATATCGGGCGTCACATCATAACCGATGCTTGCCATCCATTGCGCGCCCGTGTCCGAAGAGGACTGACGCTGAAACCAATGGTAGCTGTAGCCCATGGTCAGATGCAGGCGCGGCAGCGGATCGACGCGATATTCGGCGGCGGTCGACGTGGTCGTCAGCGCGTGGGATTCGCCGAGCGAACGCCAGCCATAGCGTGTTGCGGTGCTGCCGCCGCCGCTGCCTGCTCCACCTCCCCCACCACCGCCTCCGCCGCCACCGCTTTGCGGAAGAACGACGTCGCGGATGATGCCGGAGAGGTTGTCGGCCTCGCGGCGGATCGCGATATTGGTCGTGAGGCTGCCGAAGGCGCCAAGATCGGTGCGGGCCTCGGCCTGGCCACCGCTGACCGTTGTGCGGATCATTTCATAGAATGTCTTGGAGGTCGGATTGATCATGCTCCTGTAGGTGGCATCGTCGAAACGCCGGTCCACCGTGTCGAGCTGGTTGACATAGCCGGTGAAGCGCAGGGCCAGCGGACCTCCCGGCTCGTAGGCGGCATCGAATTGCGCCGACTGTCCAACGATCGGGCCCAGCCGTTCGAAATTCTGTCCCGGGGTGAACGGATTGCCGGAGCCTGCCGCGATCGTGTTTGACGGCAGTCCTTGCAAGCCCCTGAGATAGCTCAGGCTCAGGCCGAGCCGCCAGTCACCGAGACGTGCGCCGAAATTGGCGAAGAGATTCGATTGTTCGTTATCGCTGTTGGCGCGATAGCTGCCGTCGGGCAGAACGAAGGCATTGCGGCGCGTGTTGCTGCCGCTGACGAAGAAATCGAAATTCTCGTAACCGCCGGAGACAGTGCCGTAGAGGCGGCGCGACCCGCCGCCACCGATCTCTGTGCCAATATCGCCATGTACGCCGTTGGCGCCCTTCTTGGTGATGATGTCGATGACACCGGCGGTCGATCCCGGCCCATAGAGAACCGAGCTTGGACCCTGAATGATTTTAATCTGATCGATGTTCTCGGTCGGGATCAGCGAGGGATCGAACTGACCGTCGATGGCGGAGTTCAGCGGCACGCCGTTGAGAAAGATCTGCGTGTGGCGCGGTGGCAGGCCGCGCACCATGATGCGCGGAATGCCCTGGCCACCGCTGGTGACGACGACACCAGGAACAGCGCGCACCGCTTCGTCGAGGCTGCGCGCGCCCTTTTCCTTGATCTGTTCGTCGGTCACAGTGGTGAGGGTTGTCGGGCTTGCCTTATCAGGCGCCTGCCCAGTAACGACGATTTCGCCTAGCGTATAGGGTTCGGTGCGCTTCTGGGTTGCTTCCTCAGCCGTGGCCGGGGTGAGGGCGGCGCATAGGCCAAGGATCGCGGTGCTGGCGCGTTGAGACATCGTTGAAGTTTCGCTTTGACGATGGAGTGAGGGGAAGCGAACGCGCCTTAACGGCGCGCGCGCAACAGGAGAAACGCGGCGAGAATGCCGCCGGCCATGCCGAATAGGACGTGGCTGAACAGAGGGAACAGAACCCCGCCACCGCCAAAGCCGTGCAGGCTGAAACCGCCAAAGGCTAAAACGGCAACGAATTTGGAGGCATTCGCCACACCGGCCGCAAGGCCGATGCGGGCAAGCGACGTGCGCCAGGCAGGGCCGAGCAGGGCAAGAGAGTCGATGACCAGGCCGGGCAGCAGATAGATCAAGGCGCCATGGGGGCCGACGCTGCCGGTGGCAAAGCCCAGCACCGCCGCGGTGCAGGCCGCAGCACTGGCCGCCCACGGCCTGCCGCTCATGCGGGCCGCCGTCACGAACAGAGCCATGACGATCAGCCCACGCCAGCCGGGCATCTGCAGCGGCAGGCGCAGCCAGGTATCGACAGCCCAAGCGAGCGCACCGGCCGCGAGGCAAATGCCGAGGCCTGAATACAGGCCCATCGCCGATTCAGAACTGCCGGAGAATGTCTTTTGAGGCGAGCTGCCAGTCAAAGTGGTCATAGGGACTTCCTGCGGGTTCGACGAGAAGAACGGCCTGGCCTTCGATCATCACGCTGCGCGGCCAGGGGCGGACGTTGATGCGGGCGGTCGCCTCGATCGGCTCATTGCTATGGGCGCTGCGAATGACGTCGACGCCTGCATGGGTCAGAAGATGCGTGGCGGTGACGATGCCACGCGTCTCGCGCAGGCCGGGCCGCCAGGCGATGCGGCCGTCGCGGCCGCTTTTGCGTAGGCCGACGGCGGCGAGCGCGCCGATCATGCCGCCATGATCGCCGGTGAGGCCTTCGAGCAGCAGCGCCTCGCGCCGCGCCAGGTCGCGCGCCTCGGCCAGGGTCAGGATTTCTTGCTTGGCCCGGAAGCCGAAGCTCACGGCGATCGACGGCACGGCGTTCCAGGCAACAATACAGAGGCCCGCGTCCGACCCCTCGGCGCTGTTTTCCAGAAGGTAATTCCGGCAGGTGTGCGCCAGGGTGGAGGTGTCGGCCGAGGGCAGCTCGATGCGCAGGCACAGCGAGCTGTTGTGGGACGTGTAGGGAATGCGGCGGTCGAACAGCAGTTGGTGCCGGGTGATCTCCTGCACCTCGCCGATCGCCGAGGCGGTGATCAGGGCGCCCAATTGCCGTGACAGATAGCCCGTCCCATGGCTTTCGAGATTGTCGGTATCGTCGATACCGACCAAGACCATGCAGCGGCCTTCCGGAGTGGCGGACGACGCATGAGAGGGCTGTGAGGAGGCCATATCACCCAGGAAACAGAATGTGCTCGAATCGCTATATCTGAGTAAATATAGCGAGTCTAGAATTCATCTAGATACGATCCTCCTCGTCCTGTCCGCGCTCTATCCCTTGAGGTGGCCGGCTTCCCGATAGAAACGGGCGGCGGCCGGGTGGAGCGGGATTGGGGTGCGGGCCATTTTTTCCGGTACCAGCGGATAGCTCACCGGGCTGCGATCCGGCGGCAGGTGGCGATATTGCTGCTCAAGAACCTGCCGGGTTTCGCACAGGCACCAGGTGAGGAGATAGGCGACATCGTCGGGCAGATCATTGCGCACAAGCACGACGAAATCGGAGAAATCCAACGTCGGAAGGTCCCTCGACAGCGTGTCCCAGAAACCGGCCGGAAGGCTGTTGCGGCCAAGGCCGTAGGTCTTTTCGAGTGTTGTCAGCGCCTGATCCTCGGCCGGCAACGCGATCGCCTGGCGTTTACGCATCACCTCGGCCCACCACGGCGCCAGCACCGCTTCCTGCAAAACCGCATCGGCTTCGCCATCGCGCATCAGGAACAGCGATTGCTCCGGCCGCACCGTATCGAGATATTGGCCGCCCCATGAGGTGAGCATCTCTTCAGTAATGCCATGCGCTTCCATGTAACGCCGCGCCGTGAAGCCAATGAAATTGGTGCCGTCGTCCGCCGATGTGGCGATGCTCAGGGCCGGCTTTTTGGCGCGCAGTTCAGCGAAGCTCGATACGCCGAATTCCGGCGCGATCGCCAGGACGAGGCGGTCGTTCTGCGGCAAGGTCGCAAGCGCCCGCAGATCCGGCAGGGCGCGGTCGCGAAACATGTCCTTGCCGGTCAAGGCCGCCGGCACCAGTCCCACCGGCGTGCAGATGCACATCTGCGCCTCGCCATCCTGGACGGCCTGCATGGCGCCCAAGCCGCCGTCGCGCAGGTTCCAGATGGCAACGCGGCTGCGCGCGCCGGCCCGGTCGCAGAACTCCTGCACCAGCCAGGAACAGATGCGATGGAAATTGGCCTGGCCCCAATCGCCGATGAAATTCAGCGTGAGCGCGCGCGCGATTTGAGGCGATGCGATGGTCGATGAATGATTCATGATGATCCTCCCTGAGATGTTGGGCATTTGCCGGAGAAGACCCGTTCTGTTATGCCGCGCATAAGGTTCTTCAGTCGCAGAACAGGCTTTATCTTCTCGCCAGAATCGATAGCCCCGTGAGTAAATTCAAAAAGGTGCAGCACACCCCCGAAGGCGCGACGATCACTGATCTGATCATCACCATTTTCCGTGCCAATGGCGCCTTGCTGCGTGTTGGCGATGCGCTGATGAAAGATTTGGGCGTGACGTCGACGCGCTGGCAGGTTCTGGGCGGCATCGGCGATGCGCCGAAAACGGTGGCGCAGATCGCCCGCGATTTCGGCCTGTCGCGCCAGGGCGTGCTTTGGGTCGTACAGACGCTGGTGAAGGATGGCATTGTCGAACAGGTCGATAATCCCAATCATCGGCGCGCCCAGCTCGTGCAATTGACCACCCATGGCCGCAAGCTTCTCGATGAGATCAACGGGCGCCAGGCGGTCTGGTCCAATGCGGTGGCCGAAGGGATGAGCGCGACGGAGCTGAAGAAGGCGCTCGCCGCTATCAAGCGGCTGCACGACAAGGTCGTTGCCAGCGCTAAATAGTCAGCCGGCATCGCGCACAAGCTCCAGCCATGTGTCGGCCCAGGCAGTGGCGAGATCCTCCGGATAGTCGGCGCCACGAGCGTCGTGTTCGAGGCGTTCGCCGATCCGCGTCGCGCCCAGGGCGCTGAACAGCGCGTCGAATTTCTTGCCGCCAAAACAGAATGTGTTGGGATAGATGGAGTCGCCCAACGCGATGACGCCATAATGCAGTCCACTGAGATCGGGCCGCTGGTCTTCCAAAGTCGTGTAAAGCGCCTTGCCGTTGTCGGGCACGTCGCCGGTCCCATAGGTCGAAGAGCAGATGACCCAGCGGCCGCCATGACCTAAAGCCGTAACCGGCTCTTTGAGCTTTTCCATACGCAGGATGCGGGCGCTGAGCCCTGCATCCTCGATGCGTTCGGCCACGGTCTCGGCGACCATTTCGGCCGTTCCACCCATGGTGGCGACAAGAATCGTAATCGTTTCACTCATGAAGATGCCCCCGCCCTCAGAAAATTTCGCAACGGTGTGCTGTCATCGGCCAGTGCCGCGGGATCGACGATCGGTGTGGACTGACGCAAGAGGCGGCGTATCACCGGCATGTCCTTGCCGCGATTGAAGGTGATCCCGCCAACAAGAACGCCCTGCGCGAACTGGAAGATCGAGAGGCCCTCGTCCTCGCTGCCGCGAAAAACGGTCGTGTCGACGTGCGTCGGTGCACCGGCAGCCTGAAGGTTCAAATCGCCTTGGTCCGACCACAGCCAGGGCACTTCGGCGTAGGGCACGCGCTGGCCAAGAAGCGAACGGGCGACGGTATCGGCCTGCAGATTGGCGTTCTGCCAGGATTCAAGCCGTATGTACCGCTGTAGAAGCGGATTGAAATGACGGGTGACATCGCCGGCAGCGAAGATGGATGAATCCGAAGTCTCGCCGAATGCGTTGGTGAGAATGCCGTCATCAACATCGAGTCCGGCTTTGGTGGCCAGGGCTGCTTCCGGGATCACGCCGATACCCGCGACAATCGTGTCGGCCTTGATCGCCTCGCCGTTGGAGAGAACAAGCCGCGAGCCGTCGGCATATTCGATCCGCGTGCCAAGCCTGATATCGATACCGGCCTGGCGATGATGCGCCAGCACCAGCGCACTGGCTTTGGCAGAACCGAGACGCGGTAGCAGAATGGGTGCGGTTTCCAGAACGGTCACCCGGCAACCCAATGATTGCGCGCCGGCCGCGACCTCCAATCCGATAAAGCCACCACCAACGATCGCCATCGATGATCCACGCGTGAGGCGCGGCTGTAGCGCACGCGCATCGTCGAGGGTTCTCAGATAAAAGATCCGCTCCGGATCAAGCCCCTTCAACGTCATCTGTCGCGGTGCGCATCCGGTGGCGAGCACCAGCCGGTCGTAGGGTCGTTCCGAGCCATCGTCGAGAACGAGGCGCCGACGCGCACGGTCGATCGAAAGTGCCTGTCGCCCAGTCATCAGCTCGATCTCTCGCTCTTGGCAGAACGCCGCATCGATAACGATCGGCGGTATGGCCGAAGGATCGAGCAGGCAGGCCTTGGACAAGTTCGGTCGCTCATAAGGAAGATGCTTCTCGGCGCCGATCAGCGTCAGCGCGCCGTCATAACCGTGCTCGCGCAGCGCCTTGGCTGTCTGAGCGCCAGCTTGGCCGCCTCCCACGATAACAACGGCTCGAACATCCTGGACCATGATGCGATCACGCAAAAGCAGATTGACAGAATTTGGTCAAACTGACAGAATTTAGTCATCATGGCAAGGGAGGTTGCTCATGTCGACAGCATCAGAAGTCCGCTTTGATCCAGCGGCGAAGATTCCCATGAAGGTCAACGCATTTGAGGCGGCCCGCCAAGGCAACACGCAATTGCTGCCGCTCTTTCCTTATCTTGGCGCTGGCGACATCGTGCCCTGCGTGGCTGCTTTGGCGAGCGACGGGAAAGCCACGCCTATCGGCTATTTCGTTCATACCAACGTCGTCGATGAAGTGGCCGTGTCGTTTGGTTCAACAGGACGTGTGCGGTCTGGCGATGTCTTCGTCGGTCACAAGAGCCATGGCGTCGGCGGCGATTCCGATCAGGCATTCTTTGCTGTTCTCGTTATCACCCAGCGCCAGCTCGAAAGCGGCGAGCAGCCGGAAGGTATGACGTTCCAGTGCGAAAAATGCGCCACCGAATTGTTTAAGTACGAATTCGATGGCGGTCTTTCCGAAGAAGAGAGCCGAGGCGATCTTCTGCCGCTTCCGAGCCTGAAAGGCTCGAACGACGCGGCGATGATGCTCAACAGCTCCCAGAGCACGCGCAAGTGCAAGTCATGCGGGCACGACAATCCGCCATTTCCGCTGCATATCTGGGGGTGGGCGAATTACATGCGCAGGACGAAGATCGCATCGGACGCGCGGCGCGCGCTTGCGGAGGTCACCCGCTCATGAGCAAGTCCGTCACAACCCGTCGCAAGAATGCCTTCAACATTTTCCGCGAGGCATCGAAGCTTGAATCCTTCGACGAATTTCCCATGCTCAGGCCGGAAGTCGATCCGCAACTGACCTTGAGCAATAATTCTGTCGACCAGCCGTTCTTTCTCGTGTGCGAGAAAGATACCGTGATCGCCCAGGCAAGCGGCCGCGCGCAGGTCGTCTTTCAAGCTGGCCCCGTTCGCTATTTCGATCTGGTGCCTGGAGATTTCGTCTATGTGCCAGGCGGCACCGCGCATCGCGTGCTGACGAAGGAGCCGGGCAACCAGCTTCGCTACAAGGCGCGCGAACCAGGATCGGAAACCGTGGTCTGGTACTGCGATAACTGCAGTGCCGAAGTGGATCGCCATAGCTGGAGTGCCAGCGAGCACGCGTCTCAGGCTGGCTATCTCACAGCCTGCGAGCGCCACAACGGCGAAACCACTCGGCGCACCTGTTCGCGATGCGGCCATAGCCATTCGGCCGTGGACCTCGCCGCGTTTCGCTGGCGGGCCATCGCCGAAGCGCTCGCGCAGGACGACGACGCGTAAACGATACGACGCAATTCAAAGATTAGGGGCAGGGCGTCGGACGTCCTACCCTTTCCTTAAGCCTGGCCTGACGTCGGCGAGAATGCCCGCGTTGGGCAGCGTCCCCTTCAAGCGCTGTCAACGCCCGATCACAATCCACCCATTGCCAAACGCCGGTAAGATCAGTGAAACTGATATTGCGATCCGTCAGCGACGGTTGGACGAGGGGGAGACGTTATGAGGACTGTGGTTTCGGCATTGGCGTTGCTGGTGGCTGCCGGCGCGGCGCAAGCGCAGATCGCGGGCGATAAAGTGCGCATCGGCGTGATGTCCGATCTTTCCGGCGTCTATGAATCAGGCGCCGGCATGGGGTCCGTTGAAGCGGTGCGCATGGCGGTCGAGGAGTTCGGCGGCAAGATCAATGGCAAGCCGATCGAGGTTCTGGCCGGCGATCATCAGAACAAGCCCGATACCGGGGTCTCCATTGCTAACCGCTGGTATGACGTCGACAAGGTCGACGTCATCGCCGAACTGGTGAATTCCGCCGTCGCTTTCGCCGTCCTCGATGTGACCAAGCAAAAGAACAAGATGGTCATGCTGGCCGGTGCCGGCTCCGCCGACTTCACCGGCAAGGCCTGTGCGCCCGGCAATAGCGTGCATTGGGTCTATGACACCTATCAGCTCAGCGCCTCGATCGCCGCCGCCGTGCCGCAACTGGGCAAGAAATGGTATTTCATCAGCGCTGACTATGCCTTTGGCGCGGCGCTGGAAGCCGGGCTTCGTCCGTCGCTGACCAAGGCCGGCGTCGAGATCGTCGGGGCCGTCAAACATCCGCTCAGCACCCAGGATTTCTCGTCCTTCGTTCTGCAGGCGCAGAATTCCGGCGCTGATGTCATCGCCCTCAACAATGGCGGCGACGATACGATCAACGGTCTGAAAGCGATCCGCGAGTTCGGCCTGAAGGCCAAGGTGGTCGGCTTCGGCCTCGACAGCCCGCTGTCGGTCAAGGCCATGGGCCTAGAAGTCGGGCAGGGCGCCTATAACGTCTCCGCCTGGGTCAATCGCGACGATGCTGAGACGAAGGCCTGGATCGCCAAGTTCATCGAACGGCGCAAGGTTTTCCCGGGTTCGTTCCAGGTTGGCGTCTATTCCGCCGTTAAACATTATCTGAAGGCGGTCGAGGCGGCGAACACCACCGACACCCAGAAGGTCATCGAGAAGATGCGCGAGCTGCCGGTCCGTGACATATTCACCAATGATGGTTACCTGCGTCCTGACGGCCGCATGGTCCACAGTGTCGCCCTGACTCAGATCAAATCTCCTGCGGAATCAAAAGGAGAATGGGATCTGACCAAAACCGTTGGCCTGCTCAAGGGCGATGACGTGTTCCGGCCGATCGACCAGGGCGGTTGCCCGGCTCTGAAGTAAGGGTTAAGTCGGTATCCGAGCAACGATTTTTCAACCAGGGCAATCCAGCCTGCCCTGGGTGGCCTTATCCAGGCCATGTGGCGTTGGGGGCTCGGATTGGTTGTCTCGGTGTTTGTCGTCGGCGTTCTCGGCGTCCTCGCCGCCCTGTTGGGGGCGGCGGTCGGCTGGGCCATCCATGCCGCTCTTAGCCGCCGCAAACCGCCCGATAAATCGCTGGACGAAGCCCGGTTTGAAAAGCTGCAGGACGAGCTGTGGGCCCTGAAGGAAGCGGCCGCGGCCCGTCATCGGGCCGAGGCCGCCAATGAAGCCAAGTCTCGCTTTCTTGCCACCGTCAGCCACGAAATCCGGACGCCCCTCAATGGCATCCTTGGCATGGCCGATCTGTTGCGCCATGGACCGCTGGTGGCCGAACAGCGCGCTTATGTCGAAGCGATCCACACCTCGGGCACGGCGCTGGCCAATCTGATCGAGGAAATCCTCGATTTCTCGCGCATCGAAGCCGGCCGGTTGGAACTGGCCAACGAACCCTTTGACATCGTGACTCTGGTTGAAGGCGTCACCGAACTGTTGGCGCCGCGCGCGCAGGACAAGGGCGTCGGCATCGCCGCTGTGATCGAAACGGACGTGCCGCGCCGGCTGATCGGCGATGCGGCGCGGCTGCGGCAGGTGCTCATCAATCTCGCTGGCAATGCGGTGAAATTCACCGAGACCGGCGGCGTCGGCATTCGCGTTGCCAAGAAATCCGGCGATCGCGTGATCTTCTCGGTCGCCGATACGGGGCCTGGCATCGGGCCAGATCAGCAGGAGACCATTTTCGAGGATTTCGAACAGGGCGATGGTTCGGCCACGCGTCGCCATGGCGGCTCCGGTCTTGGCCTCGCCATTTCGCGTCGCATCATCGATCATATGCAGGGTGATCTGCGACTTGAAAGCACCGGCAGCCACGGCTCGGTCTTCACCTTCGATGTCGATCTGCCGGCGGCGTCTGGTCAGGACAAGGCCGATACGCCGCCGCTGTGGGGCCGTCGCGTGTTGATCGTCGGACGCGCCCCGTTTGAAACGAGTTATCTTGGCGAACGTCTGGCGGCGGTTGGCGCGGAAACTTTGCGGGCCGAGACGATCGGCGAGGTTCGCTCCGTTCTGGCGCAGAAGCCCGCGCCAGATGTAGCGATCATCGATTGCGCGCTGGGTGAAGATGTTTTGCGCCAGATCGCGGAAGCGACGCGCGTCGCCGGTGTTGAACGTAGCCTGATCTTGTTCTCGCCGTTCGAACGTCGCGCGACGGCTCAGAACACGTTGGCCGGTTTCGATGGCTGGCTGGTCAAACCGGTTCGCACGGCTTCGCTGATTGCTCGGCTGCGCGGTGAAATGGCCGGCAGCATGCCCACGAACATGGTCGAGCCTGGCGCCAAGCCACGACTCGAACTGAATGTGCTGCTGGTCGAAGACAATGAGATTAACGCGCTGGTGGCGCGCAAACATCTTGAACGTTTCGGCGCGAAAACCATTCATGCGGTCGATGGCATCGAAGCTGTCGATATTGTCAGCCGGACATTGCGTGGTGATCGCCCGCGCTTCGACGTCATCTTGATGGACATTCGCATGCCGGGTCTTGATGGCATCGATGCATCGCGCTGGATTAGGCGGCTTGAACGCGAAGCAGGCGTGTTGCCGACGCGCATCGTGGCGCTGACCGCGAACGCTTTCGAAGAGGATCGTCGTGCCGCGCTTGACGCGGGAATTGACGATTTCCTGACTAAACCGATCGATCCGGATCACTTGCAAGCGGCCATTCTGCCGAAGCGGCAAATGGCTTAGTCCAGTGGCTTAATTGAGCTGCTTAAACGCCTGCTATTTTGTCGCTGTAACAGGAACGACGGAAATTCGTCATAATTTCTTCCGATCTGAATGGCTTTTAGTGCTATGGGGCGAATCATGGGATCGGGGTTTTGCAATGAAACCGACAACTGAACGTGCCGGCGGGCAGCGTTTCGCCGGTTTTGTCAGTGCGTTCGCCGTTCAACGTCGCGTCGTGCGCGATCTGCATGGCTTGCCGGAATCCCTGGCGCGGGTCGGTTCGCTGGAATTGAAATTCGCCGTGACGAAGAAGGAAATCCGCAAGGCGCAGCGTCTGCGCTATCGGGTTTTCTTCGATCAGGGCTCGGCGCAGCCCGACCGCACGACGCAACTGCGCCGCCGCGACGTCTGTCCTTTCGATGTCACCTGCGATCACCTCATCGTCGTCGATCACGCGGCGAAATCAACTTATGGCCGCATCAAGCCGAAAGTCGTCGGCACCTACCGCCTGCTGCGCCAGAATGCGCGCAAGAGCGATGGCGGTTTCTATAGCGCTCAGGAATTCGATGTGGCGCCTTTGCTGGCGCGTCACGCCGGCAAGCATTTTCTTGAGCTCGGCCGCTCCTGCGTGTTGCCGGAATATCGCGCTCGCCGTACCCTTGAACTGCTATGGCGCGGCATCTGGATGTACGTCAGCCATCACAATATCGATGTGATGATCGGCTGTGCCTCTTTCGATACGGTCAATCCCGCCGAGATCGCCGCGCCCTTGTCGTTGCTGCATCATAAGGCGAGCGTTCCAGAGGATTGGATGGTGCGCGCGCTTGATGACCGCCGCGTCGACATGGCGATGCTTGCCGATGACGCCATCTCGCCGCGTCGCGCCTTGGCAGCTCTGCCGACCTTGATCAAAGGCTATCTGCGGCTTGGCGCGATGATCGGCGACGGTGCCGTCATCGATCATCAGTTCGGCACCACCGATGTTCTCATCGTTCTGCCGGTTGCCAATATCGATGATCGCTATATCGATCACTTCGGCGGCGGCCACCCGCCAGTCAATGAGATCGCGGCGTAATCATCCGCAGCCTCCGTCTTGTACCGGATCGCTTGCGGCGTCCGGTATGACACCGAGCTAGCCGAAACGATCGCGGTCATGCGGCGCGGCGAAGTCGATCTCCGGGCCGATCGGCACGATGCCGGTGGGGTTCACTTGCAGCTGGCTGCCGTAATAGTGTTTCTTACAATGATCGAGCCGGAAGGTTGAAGCAATCTTCGGCCGCTGCACCAGATCCCGCGTAAATCCCCAGATGTTGGGATAGTCGGCAATCCGGCGCTTGTTGCATTTGAAATGCGAGTAATAGATCGCATCGAAGCGCAGCAGAGTTGTCAGCAGGCGGATGTCGGCTTCGGTCAACACATCGCCGCAGAGATAGCGGTGCTGGGCGAGACGCGCTTCGACGAAATCGAGGGTTTCGAACAGCGGGATCACCGCTTCTTCATAAGCTGCCTGCGTGGTGGCGAAACCGGCGCGATAGACGCCATTGTTCAGCGTGTTGTAGATGCGATCGTTGACCGCATCGATATCGGCGCGCAGATGTTGTGGATAGTAATCGCCCGGTGTCGCGCCGATGCCGTCGAAGGCGTTGCCCAGCATCCGAATGATCTCGGAGGATTCGTTGTTGACGATGGTTCCGGTTTTGAGATCCCAGAGCACGGGAATGGTCACGCGTCCGGTGTAGGCCGAGTCGGCGCGCTGATAGACCTGATAGAGAAAATCCGCATGTCCGACCGGATCGGCGATCACGCCGTCGGCTTTAGCGAACGTCCAGCCGTTCTCTAGCATCAGCCAATGCACCACCGAGACGGAGATGATGTCTTCCAAGCCTTTCAGCGCCCGCATGATCAACGTGCGTTGCGCCCAGGGGCAGGCATAGCCGACATAGAGATGATAGCGCCCGCGCTCGGCTTTATATCCGGACAAGGGATTGGGGCTGCCTTTCGGGGCACTGCCATCGGCGGTGATCCAGCTGCGGAAGGAACTGTCGCGGCGCACGAAGCGTCCCTTGTCGGACGCCACAAGCGGTTGGTCTTCCCATTTGCCGTCGATCAGCATGCCCATCGCGTTTCTCCTACCTACCTTCGCCAGCTTCCCACAGGCGTTGCAAGCCTTCACGATAAGTAGGATGGATCGGCTCGAATCCAAGCTCGAATCGCGCCGCTTCGATGGAGATGCGTTTGCACTCGGCGTAGAAACTGCGCGTCATTTCAGACAAGTCGGCCGTCTCATAGTCGATCAATGGCGGTGGTTCGACCTGCATCAGGCTCGCAGCGTAGGTCACCACGTCTTGCGGCGGCGCGGGATGTCCGTCGGCGATGTTGAGCACGAGATCTTCACCGGCCCTGTCGCGCGCGACACATTTGGCGATCGCCTGGACGATGTCGTCGACATGGATACGGTTGAAGACCTGGTCTTTCTTGACGAGGCGCTTGGCCTTGCCGTCACGCAATTGCACAAGCGGGTTGCGGCGGGGCCCGTAGATGCCGGCGAGACGCAGGACATAAAGGCTGCGGTTGCCTTCGCGTGCCAAGGCGCGCCAGAGATTTTCCGCCGCAAGCCGCATCAGGCTGCGGGTGTTGGTGGTGAGCGGGGCTGTATCTTCGTCGACCCATTCGCCACGGCGATCGCCATAGACGCCGACGGTCGACAGATAGATGATTTTGCGCAGACGCTTCGTGCGCGTCAGCGACAAAGCGAACTTGGTCAGCACCGGATCGCCGGCTTCGCCCGGCGGGATGGAAACGAGGATGACATCGGCCTCGCTGAGGGCCTGGGCGATTCCATCCTCCACCACATCGGCGGAGAAGAGATAGGTCTTGATCCCTGTGGCGACGAATTCGGCCTTCTTCTCGGGCCGGGTAACTGTGCCTGCAATGCTGTCGTAGTCAGGCCGATGCTTGAGAATGTAATGCAGTGCTGAATAACCGAGGCCGAACACAAAAAGGTTCATCGCAATCGAAAGTCTCCGCGCAATAAATATCTAATAGAGCGCCATGTTCGCCAGACATGGGTCGCCATTGCAAGTGAGCTGACTCGTTGCAGCCTAGCTCATGGTCCGACTTGTAGCATTCGCTGCCCATTCCGCAAGCACGACCGGGTCTAACTCCCGCGCGGCCACCTGCTGATGCAATGCGGCAAACTGGTGTGAGGGCAGTAATTGCTGCAGTGCCCACACCGCCATGGCGCGCACCAGTGGCGACGCATCGTCGAGTCGCGCTCGCGCCACGGGCACGAGTGCCGCGTCGGCAGAATTGCCGATGGCGATCATCACATTGCGGACAAAGCGGTCGCGGCCGATGCGCTTGATCGGGCTACCGGAGAACTTGGTGCGAAAGGCCGCATCGTCAAGTGCGGCGAGCTCAGTCAGCGGCGGCGCCACCAGATCATCGCGCGCTTGGAATTTTGCTTCGCGCGCCACTTCCGCGAATTTGTTCCAGGGGCAAGCTGCCAGACAGTCATCGCAGCCATAGATGCGATTGCCCATGGCCGTGCGCAACTGCGGATCGATCGATCCCTTGTGCTCGATGGTCAGATAGGAAATGCAGCGCCGCGCATCGAGCCGATAGGGCGCGGGAAAAGCCTTGGTCGGGCAGATGTCGAGACAGGCCCGGCATGAGCCGCAGTGATCGCTTTCAGGCGGATCGATCGGCAACGGCAAGGTCGTGAAGATCGTGCCGAGAAACAGCCACGAGCCATGATCGCGCGACACCAGATTGGTGTGCTTGCCTTGCCAGCCGATACCGGCCGCGGCTGCCAGCGGCTTTTCCATCACCGGCGCGGTGTCGACGAACACCTTCACATCCGCTTCGGCATCGGCGCGGCTGATGAGAAACTGCGCCAGCATTTTGAGCCGGCCCTTGATGTGTTCATGATAGTCGCGATTGCGCGCATAGACCGAGATTGTCGCTTGCGATTTCTGATCGAGCGACGCCAGGGGATCGGTGTCGGGGCCATAATTGACGGCGAGCACGATGACGCTGCGCACTTCGCTCCACAATGCGCGCGGGTCGCTGCGGCGCTCGGCGGTTTCCGCCATCCAGTCCATCTCGCCATGGGCGCCCTCACCAAGCCATTGCTGCAGGCGCGCCGGGGCTTGTGGAATGGCGTCAGGCGCGGCGATGCGACATTGATCGAAGCCCAACTCGGCCGCGCGTTGGCGCAGCGCGTCGATGAAGGACGGACTCAGAAATCGAGGTTGGCGTAAGCCGCTCCCGGCGCCATGCCCGGCACCCGGTCGTTCAGCAGGGCGCGGAACGACGGTCGCGACTTGATCCGCGCATACCATTCCTTCGCCGTGTCGTCTTCCGCCCATGGCACGTCGCCCAAATAATCCGCGCAGGAAAGATGCGCTGCCGCCGCCAGGTCGGCATAGGTCATCATATCGCCGGCCAGCCATTTTCGTTTAGAGGTCAGCCAGCCGATATAGGCCATATGATAGCGGATGTTGGCCCGTCCAGCGCGCACGGCGTCCATATCGGGCGCGCCGCCGCCGGCCGCGGCGGTCATATAGCGCTTGTAGACCTTCTCGGTGACTAGGAAATTCGACACTTCGGCAAAGAATTTACCGTTGAACCAGTCCATCAACCGGCGCACTTCGACCCGGCCGGCGGTATCCTGGGGCAACAGCCGATGCGCGCCGAGGCTCGCGCCATGGGTCTCATCGAGATATTCGGCGATATTGCCGACCCCCGGGACGACCAATTGATTTGGCTCGACTAGCACCGGCGTTTCAGCCGCCGGATTGATCATGAGGAATTCATTCCTGCGCTCGAAAGCTCGTTCTTCGATCAACTCCGGCTCAAGCCCATATTCGGCGAGCGCGATGCGGATGAAACGCGAATGAGGACAAAGCGGATGATGAAACAAAACGGGCATGAGCAACAATGATTTGATCCGTGACGCCGGCACGGGGGAAATCTATGCAGGAGTCTATAGGCGCAAGGCCAGTCATTATTTGCAATGCACAGGCCCTAGGTTAAGTTCCGGTTAACCGTCAGGGCTTTGACTAAAGCTGAGGTAAGAGCCTGGGCCACAGCTTTGGTATGACGGCTGCTTCAACTATAGAGACTTAAGCGACGGCGCCTGCGATTCGCGGACTTAACAGGCGTGCGGCCGCAGACCATTCGATTCCGCGCCGGGGCTTTCCTGATGTCAACGATTGAAGCCATCAAGGCGCTGATCCTTGGTGTGGTGGAAGGCTTCACCGAATTCCTGCCCGTGTCCTCGACCGGCCATTTGCTGCTGATCGGCCATTTCCTTGGCTTCGAGTCGAAGGGCAAGACATTCGAGGTTCTGGTGCAGCTCGGCGCCATCCTTGCCATCCTCATCGTCTATTTTAAAAAGCTGTGGTCGATCCTGCTGGCGCTGCCCAGCGATCCCAGAGCCCGCTCCTTCGTCATCGGCATTCTCATCGCCTTTCTGCCCGCCGCCATCATCGGCGCGGCGTTGCACAACTTTATCAAGGATGTGCTGTTCAATCCGATGATCGTTTGCACCACGTTGATCGCCGGCGGTCTTGTTCTTCTGGCGGTTGAAGACATGCCGCTGAAAAGCAAGTTCACCGATGTGATGGATTTCCCGCCGCTGATGTGCCTGAAGATCGGTTTTTTCCAATGCCTTGCCATGGTGCCTGGCGTGTCGCGCTCCGGCGCCACCATCGTCGGTTCGATGCTGATGGGCGCCGAGAAGCGCGCAGCGGCGGAGTTCTCCTTCTTCCTCGCCATGCCGACCATGGCCGGCGCTTTCGCCTATGATCTGTTCAAGAACTACAAGCTGCTGGATTTCAACGATGTCGCGCTCATCGTCATCGGCTTCGTCGCCGCGTTTTTCTCAGCGCTGCTCGTCGTGCGTGGCTTCTTGAATTACGTGTCGCGCCACGGCTTCAAGGTCTTTGCCTGGTGGCGCATCATCGTCGGCATTGTCGGCTGGATCGGCCTTTACTTCGTGCCGGTACGCTAAAGCAAATCGCGTTTCGATCGAAACGCGATTTACCCTCAGTCTAAGAGCTTTAACTCGCGCTGGACTTAAATCCTTTTATCACCTGACGTGCACAGATCGGCGACGACGCATTTCTCGCACTCCGGTCTGATGGCCTTGCAGATATAGCGCCCGTGCAGGATCAGCCAGTGATGCGCATGGCGCCTAAATTCCTTCGGCACGACTTTCTCGAGTCCGAGTTCAACCTCAAGCGGCGTCTTGCCCGGCGCCAGGCGCAGCCGATTGGACAGGCGGAAGAGATGGGTGTCGACGGCGATGGTCTCTTCGCCCCAGGCGATGTTGAGCACCACGTTTGCCGTTTTGCGACCGACGCCGGCTAGGGTCTCCAGCTCTTCGCGCGTGCGCGGCACTTCCCCGCCATGATGATCGATCAATTGCTGCGAGAGCAGGATGACGTTTTTCGCCTTGTTGCGATAAAGGCCGATCGTCTTAATGTAGTCGCGCACTTTCTCTTCGCCGAGATCGAGCATTTTCTGCGGCGTGTCGGCGACGGCGAAGAGGCCGCGTGTGGCGCGGTTGACGCCCACGTCGGTGGCCTGGGCGGACAGGACGACGGCGACCAGCAGAGTGTAGACATTCACATAATCCAGCTCGCCCTTGGGCTCTGGATTGGCGTCGTGAAGCCGCTCAAAAATTTTGTGAATGATCGCAGCGCTGACCGGCTTTTTGCCAATTTTTGCGGGTCTCTTGCCAAGGACCATTGGTTTGCCTGCCGGTTTAGCGACCGGAGCTTTCGAGGGGCGTCGTTTCGGCGCTGCGGAGAGGGGCTTTTTCGCGGGCATGATCAGCCTATACTAGAGGGGAATTGGAGGCCGCGAGCGTTGTGACCGCGATCCATGCCAGCGACACACAGATTTTCGCACGCCGCACCGTACCGCATCGTTCGCTCGATCGGCGCGGCTTCCACCGCTTGCTGATGGTCTTCGCAGTGTTTTCCTTCTGCGTCACCCTGCCGTTCGTCATCATGGGCGCCTGGCCGGTCGCTGGCTTCATGGGCGTCGATGTCCTGATCTTCTATCTGGCCTTCCGCGCCAATTTCCGTGCCGCCCGCGCCTATGAGGATGTCACCGTCACGCCGGTGCTCCTGCATATCGAGCGGGTCAGCCATCGCGGCCAGCGCCTTGAATGGCGGCTCAATCCGCTGTGGGTGCGGCTGGAACGGCAGGAAGACGAGGATTTTGGTCTCGAACGCATCGCCTTGGTGACGCGCGGCCGGCGCATCGAGGTCGCCATCTGGCTCGGGCCGGAGGCGCGCCAGCAATATGCCGACGAATTGGCGCGCGCCCTGGCGGAGGCCAAGCGCGGGCCGCGCTACAATTGAAAATCGAAGCATCGCGGTTTTCGGGTGGCGGGGGCGCTGGCGGCGGGCCATGTTACGGCCTGACATAAGGACCTAAATCATGACCCTGCAACGCGATCTCCCGATTGCGGCCCGCCCGATCGATCTACGCGCCCCTGGCAGCGTGCAGATCGAGCCGGAGTCCAATGATTACAACCGCGTGCGCGCCGCTATCGAATATCTGACCCTGCATTGGAAGGCGCAGCCCTCGGTCGAGGATATTGCCGGCCATCTCGGCATGTCGGCCTCGCATTTCGCCCATCTGTTCAAGCGTTGGGCCGGTCTGACGCCGATGGCCTTCCTGCAGGCGCTGACCATCGATCATGCGCGCCGGCTGCTGCTCGATCAGGCCTCGGTGCTCGACACGGCTTACGAGGTTGGCCTGTCCGGTCCCGGCCGCCTGCACGATCTGTTCGTCACCCACGAGGCGATGTCGCCTGGCGAATACAAATCCCGTGGCGAGGGGCTGGTGCTGACCTTTGGCTTCCACACCTCGCCGTTTGGCGAGGCCCTGGCCGTGTTCACCCCGCGTGGTCTGGCGGGTCTGGGCTGGGTCGACCAGAAAGCGGGGCCCGGCACGGCCGGGACCGACGGCAAGCCGTCGGGCGGCCGCGAGGGCGCACTCGCCGACATGCAGCGCCGCTGGCCCAATGCCACCTATGTGCGTGACGATGCGGCGGCCGCCGCTTATGTCCGCCGCGCCTTCGATCCCACTGAATGGCGGGCCGACCGGCCGCTGCGGGTGGTCTTGATCGGCACGGATTTCGAAGTGCGGGTGTGGGAAACCCTCCTGCGCATCCCACTCGGTCGGGCCACCACCTATGGCTCGATCGCCCGTCATCTCGAGAAGCCGAAGGCGGCGCGGGCGGTCGGTGCGGCGGTCGGGCGCAATCCGATCTCCTTCGTCGTGCCTTGCCACCGTGTCCTCGGCTCGAGCGGGGCGCTCACCGGTTATCATTGGGGCCTGGCGCGCAAGCGGGCGATCATCGGCTGGGAAGCCGGCCAGGCGGGCTCCATCGTATAAGAACAAAATATATAAGTGAAAATATTCTATTCCGATATCTGGATGTCTTGTTTGACATAACGAACGTTTCGTCTCATAAAACATCCACGCGCCGATTTGAGCTTGCAGCTTGCGGGCGCGGTTAAAAATGCAGCTAAAGCGCCGGTCGGTCTGATGGACGCGTCCGCGCAATTGTGAGGACCGCCATGACCACACTTTCACCGACCAAGCTTTCCCGTCGTCTCGTTTTGTCGGCCGCGGCTCTTTTGACGCTGGCCGCGCCGGCCTTTGCGCAGCAGCTCAAGGAGATTCGTGTCGATTGGGCGACCTACAGCCCGCTCTCCCTGGTGCTGAAAGAAAAGAAACTGCTGGAGAAGGAATTCGCCGCCGATGGCATCGCCATCCGCTGGGTCTTCTCCGCCGGCTCCAATAAGGCGCTTGAATTTCTCAACGCCGGTTCGCTCGATTTTGGTTCGACCGCCGGCGCGGCCGCTCTGATCGGCAAGATCAACGGCAATCCCATCAAGTCGATCGGCCTCTATTCACGGCCCGAATGGACGGCTTTGGTCACCAGGCCCGACACCGGCATCACCAGGATCGCCGACCTCAAGGGCAAGTCGGTCGCGGTGACGCGCGGCACTGATCCGCACATCTTCCTGGTGCGTGCGCTCGACAGCGCCGGGCTGACGGAAAAGGACGTGCGCCTCGTGCTGTTGCAGCATCCCGATGGCAAGACCGCACTCATCCGCAAGGATGTCGATGCGTGGGCGGGTCTCGATCCCATCATGGCTCAAGCGGAAGTCGAAGACGGCGCGAAACTGTTCTATCGCAATGCCGCCGCCAACACCTGGGGTGTGCTCAACACCCGCGAGGAGTTCGCCAAGCAGCACCCCGGCATCGTGCGCCGCGTCAATCAAGTCTATGAGGAAGCGCGCCAGTGGGCGTTGCAGAACAAGGTCGAACTGACCAAGTTGCTCGTGGCCGAGACCAAACTGTCGGAAGCCGTGATCGCCAAACAGCTTGAGCGGACCGATCTCACCAACGCCGCCATTGATGGCAAGGTCGCCGAGACGATCCAGGAAGCGGGCCTCGCGTTGCAGAAGGCCGGCGTCATCAAGCCCGATGTCGATGTGAAGGCCGCTGTCGCCTCCCTGGTCGACACCAGCTTTGCGCCGAAGGGACAATAGGGGTTAAAATTCGGGGGAGGAGTGCTGGCTTTGAGCGAAGCAGGAGCGCTTGAAAAGATCGAGTCGGCGCCGGTGGAACGCACATTGGTGCCGAGCCCGCGCTGGCTGTTTGGTCTCGTTCTCCCTGTCGGCGCGGCGGTTCTCTATGAGATCGCCGCGCGTTTCGGCATTTTCGAAGCACGTCTGCTACCACCGCCGAGCCGCGTCTTCTCCGCGCTCTGGGAATTGGCGGCGAGCGGCGAACTCGCCATTCATGTCACCGCCACTTTGCTGCGCGTCGCGCTTGGATTCGGCCTTGGCGCGGCGGCGGGAACCCTGCTGGGCGCTCTGACCGGTTCGTCCGCTACCATCAGGCGTTTTCTCGATCCGACCTTGCAGGCGCTGCGCGCCATTCCTTCGCTCGCCTGGGTGCCGTTGTTCATTCTGTGGCTCGGCATTTTCGAGAGTTCCAAGATCGCGCTGATCGCGCTCGGCGTGTTCTTTCCGGTCTATCTCGGCGTCATGGGCGCCATCGCCAACGTCGATCGCAAGATCGTCGAGGTCGGCCGTGCCTTTCGTCTGTCGCGCTGGCAATTGGCGCGCCGCATTCTGCTGCCAGCCATCCTGCCTGACTATATCGTGGCGCTGCGTTCAGGCCTCGGCCTGGGCTTTATGTTCGTGGTTGCTGCCGAGATCATGGGCGCGTCCGAAGGGCTCGGCTATCTGCTCGTCGATGGCCAGCAGCTCGGTAAGCCAGCACAGATTCTAGCCGCCATTCTCTGCTTCGCCGTGCTCGGCAAAGTGCTCGATTGGTTGCTCGTGTTAGCGGCGAAACCACTGCTGACCTGGCAGGATTCCTTCGCGAGGACGGTGTAAGCGCATGCTCACCCTCGATCGCCTCTCCAAAATCTACGCCAACGGCACGCAGGCTTTGTCCGATGTCACCATGGGCGTTGCGCCCGGCGAGATCGTCGCTTTGGTCGGCGGCTCTGGCTGCGGCAAGACCACATTGCTACGCTTGGCAAGCGGTCTCGAACAGGCGAGCGGCGGTCGTGTCGCCGTCGATGGCGATATCATCGTCGCGCCGCATCCCGATGTTGGCATCGTCTTTCAAGAGCCGCGGCTGCTGCCTTGGCTGACCGTGGCGCAGAACATCGCCTTCGGCATCGAACATCTACCCAAGGCACAACGCGATGCGCGCGTTGATGAAGCGCTGCTGCGCGTCGGCCTAGCCGGCTATGGCCCGCGCTGGCCGCGCGAACTGTCCGGCGGCCAGGCCCAGCGCGTTGCTATCGTGCGTGCGCTGGTAGCGCGTCCGAAAGTGCTACTCATGGACGAGCCCTTCTCGGCGCTCGATGCGCTGACGCGTGCGTCCCTACAAGATCATCTGCTGGCCTTGTGGGAAGCGCATCGGCCGACCCTGCTGCTCGTCACCCACGACGTCGAAGAGGCGGCCGCCCTGGCCGATCGCGCCATCGTCATGCAGCCGCGTCCTGGCCGGGTGTTCAAAGATATCGCCATCAACCCGCCGCGCCCGCGCGATCGTCTGTCGCACGATTTTGCCGAGGCCAAGCGCGCCATTCTGGCCGCGCTTGACGGCTCACTCGCAAGTCTTCATGCCACACCAACGCATATGCCCGCACCGTCGGGTGCATCCTGGTAATTTTAGGGAGCTCATTCATGGATTCCGCCTCGCTCCGCGCCATGCAGGCGCCCTACAAAGACAGGTATAAGGACGCGCCCGACACAGCTTTGATCACGCTGAAGGCGCAAGGCTCGATCGATGAATCGAAGATCGCGTGTAAGGTCGAGACCGGCCGCGCCTTAGCGGTCGTTGGCCTGCATCCGGCCACCGGCGGCTCCGGCGCTGAACTGTGTTCAGGCGACATGCTGCTCGAGGCGCTCGTCGCCTGCGCCGGCGTCACCTTGAAGGCGGTCGCCACCGCGCTGGAGATCCCTCTGAAGGCTGGCGTGGTTAAGGCCGAAGGCGATCTCGATTTTCGCGGCACGCTCGGCGTTGCCAAGGATGCGCCAGTTGGTTTCCGTGAGATCAGACTGTCGTTCGATCTCGACACCGATGCACCGCAAGACAAGATCGACGCCCTGATCAAGCTCACCGAGCGCTATTGCGTCATCTTCCAGACCCTGAGCAAGCCGCCGAAACTGACGCTCAACGTCGCGCGCGCCTGAACGCCTCACAGGTCTGGTCCTGGTCTTGATGGTGACCGCGCCTCCTGTCAGAGTGCGCGGGCCCGCTATTATGCGGGCTTCCTTCGGGAACGGAAGGAGAGCGATATGTCGCTTGCCGCCAATGCAGAACACTGGCCCGAGCTACCCTATGCCGCCTGGAAGAGCAGTTGCGAAACGCTGCATTTGTGGAGCCAGGTCATCGGCAAGATCCGCCTGGCGTATACGCCATGGCAGAACCACTCCTGGCATGTGCCGCTTTATGTGACGGCGCGCGGTTTGACGACGTCGCCCATTCCTGGTCCGCGCGAATTTCAGATCGACTTCGATTTCATCGATCATCTACTATGGGTGCGCACGAGCGACGGCCATAGCCGTCAGATCATGCTGGCGCCAAAATCGGTCGCGGAATTTTACGAAGAGGTCGAGGTCGCCTTCTCCGAGCTCGGGCTCGCCATGGATATTCGCACCATGCCGTGCGAGTTGGCCGATTGCATTCCCTTCGATCAGGATCGCATTCACGCCGCCTACGATCGCGATTATGCGCATCGCTTCTGGCGCATCTTGTTGTCGACGCAGGAGGTACTTGCCCGTTTCCGCACCAGCTTCATCGGCAAGGTCAGCCCGGTGCATTTCTTTTGGGGTAGTTTCGACCTGGCGGTGACGCGCTTCTCTGGCCGGAAGGCGCCGCCGCATCCTGGTGGCGTGCCCTATCTGTCCGACGCGGTCACACGCGAAGCCTATTCGCATGAAGTGTCGAGTGCTGGCTTTTGGCCGGGCGGCGGTCCTATCGATTATCCGGCTTTCTATTCCTATGCCTATCCGGCGCCCGCGGGCTTTGGCGCGGCTTCCGTGGAACCACGCGAGGCCTTCTTCTCGAAAGACCTCGGCGAGTTCATCCTACCCTATGACGCAGTGCGCACCGCCGGCGATCCGCAGGCCGCGCTCATGGCGTTCCTGCGCAGCACCTATGATGCAGCGGCTGATCTCGGCAAATGGGATCGCGCGGCCTTGGAGTGCAGTCTCGGCCGTCCCGGTCATCCGCGCGCCTTGTAGGCCTCGTTTAAAACTCCGCGTGGGCGCGCATCGAAAACACGGAAGCGGGTCCGCGTGCCGTGTTGTAAGCGGGGTTCGAGATGAACTGATAGTCGAACGTCACGGTCGCCCACTTGTTCACCTTCACCGAATAGAAGGTCTCAAGAATCTTCTCGGTGCCGTAGTTGAGACGGCCATCGCCGATCAACAGGCCATAGCCGCCGGCGGCGAGGAAGTTCTGATGCGCCTTTGATAGGCCATTGATGGCGCCGCCGATGCCGATCGTGTCATTGGGGCGCCCCCAGGAGGCGCCCTTGATCGAGAAGCCGGCTGAGACGCTGCGGTCGATGTCGGTGAAGGACAGGATTTCCGAGCGTCCGTCGTTCCAGCTGGCGCGGGCGAAGAAGCCGACGTCATCGGTGATCGCCTGTTCGAGATTGGCATAGACGCCGTATTTGTCGCGGTTGCGGCGTGTGTTCGCCGCGACATCGTTGATGTTGAACGCCGGATTGAGCGCCGCGATATCGATGGCCTGATTGTAGTCGGCCGTGCGCCCGCGCGTCAGGAAGGTGCCGAGGCGCAGCTTGCCGGGCTTATCGTACAGGCTGTAGCGCCCCTCGAATTCGACGACGCCGCCAGCGCCGCCCTTGAAGATGAGGTCGTCGCTATTGGGTCCTTGCGGCACTTGAAAGAACCCGGCGCGCACGGCCCAGTCCTTGCGATTCAACTCGACCACCGCGCCTCGGGTCATGCCGGGCAAATCGGCGGGGAAATCGTATGCGCCCGATGACCACATCGCCCAGTTCATGAAGTCGGCGCGTGGGTCCTTGGCATAGCTGTTGCCGTCGAAGAAATCGCCGACGGCGAAACGACCGACGATGACGGTGATGCGATCGATGTCGCGCTTGCCGGCCAGTTGCAGCGGGCCATCTTCGACCTCTTCCTGTTCGCCACCAAGGCCGAAGGTCTGGCGCAGGTAATAGCGCTGCGGACGAATCTTCGCATAGACAGCGCCGCCCTTCTGCGCTTCGCCATTGGGGAAGCCGGCGATGCCGAGGGTGGAGTTCAAACCAAACCCCTGGGCGAGTTCCGGATTGAAATAGAATTCGCCACCGTTCCACAAACGCAGGCCGAGAAAGGCGCTGGCGGTCCAGGTCTCGCGGCCTTGACCCACGGCGGGAAGGCTGTTCTGGCCTGCGTAAGCCGAACGGATGCGCGGATAGGCTTGCATGATGAACGTGGTCTGGCCGTGGACATTCCAGTCTGGCGAGACTTCGGTTGGCGGCGTGCTGCCGTCACCGAATTGATAGTTGAGGCCGAACTTCACCGTCTGCACTTGCGGCCGGACGGTCGGGAACGCCACGCCGCCAATGCGATAGGTGCGGGGTCCAAGATCCGTATAGCTATATTCGAGCCTTGCGCTCCACGGGCCGTTGAGCGCCATTTCGATGCCGGCGCCGGCCGTCCAGCCGACATGCCAGAGATGATTGGCGGAGATCAGATCGCCGCCGGGCGTGAGGATATCAAGCTTGGAGCGGCCATAAGCCAATCCGCCCGTCACATAGGGCAGGAACGGGCCGAAGGCATAGCCGAGGCGGCCACGCAGCGTGCCCATCGCGTCGAGCGTCGTATTGAACAAGGTCGGCTTGGTGCGCGGTACGTCCGACGGGCTCGGGAAGGTCACGTCGGCTTCCACGCCGGCAACCCAATTGCTGGGAAGCTGAAAGTTGTAGCCGGCCTGCAAACCGCCGACTAAGCCGGTGACGGTCGGTGGTCCGATGACGGCCTGGTTGGGAATGGCGTTGACGTTCTTGCCTAGGCTGCCGCCGCCATAGCCGAAGTGGCCGCCGATATAGAATCCATTCCAGCGCGCGGGTGCGGGCGCCGCCTTTTTCACAGGCTTTACCTCGATATCCGCCGCATGAGCTACGGATACAGGCGTGATGGCGAGCAGCAGAGAAATGCCTGCGCCGATGCGGCGATGGCGGGACGCGCTCTGGACAGAGGGACGGAGAGGCTGAACAGGCTGGCAAGTCATCATAAAACCCAGACGTATTTGTACCATAATACACAGAGTGTAGCCTAAGATACACTCTGCACGCCCAGACACCACCAAAAGGGATGCAGGCGTCGCGACCGATTAATTTCGCTGGCGGACGGAGCCCCCGACCGATGTCGGTCAGGTACCAGCGGGAGGCGACGCAAGACAGTGTCTTTAAGGGTGGTGCCCCTATACGAGAGTATAGGACAGGCTCAGTGTGTCGTTTCGTCCGTGCGGAGTACGAGCAATGCGGCGAGGATCAGAAGGCTGAGTACGGTCGAAACGATCAACGCCGAAAGCCCCCACATTTCGATCATGAAGCCGAAGGCGAGCGGCGCCAAGGCCTGGGTCAGGCGCGCCGGAATGCTCAGGAGGCCCTGGCGGAAGCCATAGTGATGCGATCCGAAGATCGCCAGCGGCAGCGTGCCTTTCGCCGTCGTTAGAATGCCATTACCGAAACCGTGCAGCATGGCGCAGGGGATGGCGGCGATCGGCCCCAAGGCCAGGAGAACGACGGCGGCAAGGGGATGACCGAGCGCGGCGATGCGGGCCGAGAACATCGGATGCAGATGGCGGGCGAAGCCATATTCCATCAGGCGGGCGAACACCTGGGCCGGCCCGACGAGGGCCGAGGCGATTATCGCCGCGGTCGCCGAGACACCGGCGATCTGCAACAGGCCCGGCAAATGCGAGGCCATCGCCGTAGTGATGAACCAGACTGCCGCGAAGATGAAGGCGAGCAGAGCCATGCGCCGTTCGGTCAATTTCGGTGCTGCCGCACTCTGTCCGACCGTGTCTGACGTACTGTCAGGCGGGGTATTGCGCACGCCGCGCGGCGCGAACAGGAGATGCAAGCCCAGTCCGACCGTCATATGGAGAACGGCCCAGACAAGGCAGGCAGTGCGCCAGCCGTAGTGCGCCTCTATCCAGGCGGTGGCTGGCCAGCTCACCGTACTGGCCAAGCCGCCCAGCACGCTCACCATGGTGATCGGTCCACGCGCCGCCAGGCCATAGACGCCGGCGAGCGCCGCGAACGTGGTTTCGTAGAGACCGATGGTGATGCCGACGCCGAGAATGGCCCAGGCGAGGAACAGCATGATCGGGCCGTGGGCGCTGGCGAGCAGCAGCAGGCCGGCGGCAAACACCACGTTGGAGAAACACAGAATGCCAAAGCCGCCGTGCCGGTCGACCCAGCGCCCGGCGGCCGGGCTGAGCAGGGCGGAGACCAGAAGCGCGACGGAAAAGGCGCCGAAGAACCAAGGCTGGGGCAATCCGAGATCGCGCGCCACCGGCGCGGCGATGATCGCGGGCAGGTAATAGCTTGAGCCCCAGGCCAGCATTTGCGTGCCGCCCAGCAAGATCGAGGTGGATGTGCGCCTGCGCAGTTCTGCCGGCGACGTTTCCTCGATCACGCTCCCATATCCTTTCACCGCATCTGCATCGCGAAATGCGCGGATCTGTCAGGTGATGCTTCTTACCTGATGGCAGGCTCGGCCGGCGCTTGTTCGCCAGGCGGCGGTGCGGCGGCGCGTTTCGGCCGTGGCCGCGTCGGCGCCCGTTTCTCGCCGGACTCATCGTCCCGCTGGAAGGTCGCCGGATTGAGCTTGGCCCGCAGCGTGACGGCCCAGGCTTCGGTCACGCGCGAGGCGCAGAAGCCGTGCACCTCCTCGCGGTCATAGTCGGCGCAGCGCTCGGCGCGGCGTGACGAGAAGCCGGCCTGTTCGGCGGCGACGGCTTTCACCATCGCCTTGTCGCGCCCCTGCGCGGCGATCAGGGCGCGGAAATTGCTACGCGCATTGCTCTCGGCTCTGCTGCGGATCTTTTCGATTTCACGGGTTTCGTTTGGCCCAATCGAATTGCCCGCCGGTCCCCAGACGCCGGCGACATAGCCCCGGCAATCCGCCTGTTTGAATTCGCAGACGCCACCCAGCGGTGAGCTGGACGTGGCCTCGCCGACATTGACCTGAAGGGCGCCATCCATCACGTCGAAGGTGAACGGGCAGCTTTCGATCGAAACTTCGTAGCGGTGCAGGCCATCGGACCGGCCCGAGCGCTGCGCCGAGAATGGGCCGCCAGCGACTTCGACCTGGCAGGCTTCGCCGCGCCGCGACATCTGTTCGCCGGCGATGACGAAGGTTTTCAAGGTCAGGACGCCGTCCCTACGCTCGAACACCATCTGTCCTTGCCGGCCGTTGAGCCGCAGCGATCGGTTGATGATGGTGTCCTCGGAGGGCGCGCGGACGGCCACCGGTGATGCATTGTGCGGGCCTTCACCACCGCCGCTGCGCGGCCCGCCCGGCGCTGTCGCGCCGGAGCCGCCAACCGGTGTTGAGCCGCCGACCGCTCCCGGCAATTGCAATTGTGCCGCGGCCGGCAGCGTTCCGGCGGACAAAAGAGCGAAGACGAGGGCAAGAGGGCGCATAAAGGGTCCAGGCAACGGCTAATCGGCCGCCTAAGTTATAACTAGGCGGCCGACGTTAAGGCATTCTGATTTTTGATGCGAGTCGTCGCCTATTTGATCTTGGCGGGTAGGATCTGGCCCGAGGCCTCGCCGAAGCCGATGCGATAGCCCTCGCCCTGAGCATAGCCGCGCAGAGTGATGGTGTCGCCGTCCTCGAGGAAGGTCCGCGTGCCGCCTTCGACCAGTTCGATCGGTTCCTTGCCGCCCCAGGACAATTCCAGCATGGAGCCGTAGCTGCCTTTGTCCGGCCCGCTGATCGTGCCGGAGCCGATCAGGTCTCCCACCGACATGGCGCAGCCCGACGACGAATGATGCGCCAGCTGCTGCGCGCTCGACCAATACATATACTTGAAGTTGGAGACGCTGATCACCGTGCCGCGCGTCGCATTGGCGGGCTTCAGTTCCACTTCGAGGTGGATGTCGTAGTTGTGGGGCTTGTCCTGGCGCAGATAGGGCAGGGGCTCTGGATCCTGTTTCGGGCCATGAATGGCGAAGGGCTCCAGCGCTTCCTTCGTCACGATCCAGGCGCCGAGCGTCGAGGCGAAGGCTTTGCCTTGGAACGGGCCGAGCGGCACATATTCCCACTGTTGGATGTCGCGCGCGCTCCAATCGTTGAACAGGGCGAAGCCGAAGATCGAATATTGCGCCTCGTCCACATCCATGATGTGGCCCATCTCGGTGCTGCGCCCGACGATGGCCCCCATTTCCAATTCGATATCGAGACGCTTGCTCGGCCCGAAGGTCGGCATGCTGTCGCCTGGCGCCTTGAGCTGGCCTTGCGGCCGGATCACCGGCGTGCCGCTGACGACAACCGTGCTGGCGCGGCCGTTGTAGCCGATGGGAATGTGCAGCCAGTTCTCCTGCAAAGCATTGTCCTTGCCACGGAACATGGTGCCGACATTGGTCGCGTGTTCGCGCGACGAATAGAAATCGGTGTAGCCCGGCACATCCACCGGCCGATGCAGCTTCACGTTCTTCATCGGAATGAGCGCGCGCTTTGCCAGGGCTTCGTTGTCGCGCAGGGTCGGTGAGTCATGGCGCAGCAATTCGCTGATCTTGCGGCGCACCGTGCCGATGCCATAGGCGCCGTTGGCCATTAGCGCATTGATCGATCCGGTGCGGAACACCGGCTTGGCGGAAACGCGCGGCAGCAGGCCCGCATCCTCCATGATGCCCAGGTCGAGTACATGGTCGCCGATGGCCACGGCGACCCGCTGGCGCCGGTCGTCACTGGTCGAAATCACCCCATAGGGCAGATTTTGGATCGGAAAATCGCTGTCCGCTGCAACTTCGATAAAGGAACGCAGGGACGGATCATTGGGATGCATGAACGCTCTTCCTTGGATGTTTCAGCTGAAATGGGCGCCAAACGGACGTGTTAATCTGCTTCTAGCAAAGGAGCGTGGCCTGCGACAGTGCGGCGACAAGCCCGGTTGGCCTGCGATCGCAAAACCGCGTCACGCGATTGTTGGTAGCGCCGTGAACCCCTCGCGGCTACATTGCATCATGATGATGCGGCATCTAAAAACAACGGGTTGGCTGGTCGGGACACTGCTATTTGCATTTGCTGCGGCGCCCGCCGCAGCGAGCGATGGCGCGTCGCCATGGACGGCTGGCCCCAATTCGCGCGCCCGCTTGGTCTCGGCCGGTCCCATGACCGAGGGTGTGTATCGGGCCGGGGTGCAGATTAAACTCGAGGGCCAGGCCCTGACCTATTGGCGCATGCCCGGCGAGGCTGGCGTGCCGCCGACGTTCGATTTCACGAAATCGGTCAATCTGGCCGCCGTCGATGTGGCCTATCCGGCGCCTTTCCGCCTCGAAGAGGCGGGCCAGGAGGCGTTTGGCTATCGCCATGAGGTGATTTTCCCCCTTCGGGTCAAGCCGGTCGATCCGACGCGTCCGGTCCAACTCGACCTGCATCTGAATTACGCCGCCTGCGAGAAAATCTGCATTCCGGCGGAGGCCAATCTGCAGATCACGCTGACGCCGGGCGCAGCCGTGAGTGCACGGGCGGCGCAGCACATCGCCGTTTTCGAGGCGCAGGTGCCCAAGTCCGTCAGCGGCGCTGAACCGCCCGTTGCGTCGGTGGTGCGGCTCGAAGGACCAAAGCCGAAATGGTCGCTGCGTTTCGAGCCGCCGTTGGCCGCCGAAGGCGATGTTTTTGCCGAAGGGCCGGAGGGATGGTTCTTCGACACCAAACGCAACGGCCAGGACTTCGACATGATTCTCGCGCAGAAGCCGAAAGGCGCAACATTGCCTGTGCGCGTCGTCTTGACCTATCGTGACGGTACGCGCGCCTATGAACGCGCGATCCATCTCGACGCGGCCGCCTCCAGCCCCTAAAAGGTGGCCTGGCCGTAAAATCCCACAGCCCCGGCTGATAAACCCGAATAGGGAGAGTGTAATGATTAAAGTTGGTGACCATCTGCCGAATGCCACGTTCACGGTCATGACCTCGGAAGGGCCCAAGCCCAAGACCACCGATGACATTTTCAAAGGCAAGAAGGTCGTTCTCTTCGCCGTGCCGGGTGCTTTCACGCCGACCTGCAGCAACAACCATCTGCCGGGATTCCGCGATAATGCCGACGCGATCAAGGCCAAGGGCGTCGATTCCATCGCCGTCGTGTCCGTCAACGACGCCTTCGTGATGAACGCCTGGGCCGAGAATTCCAAAGCCAAGGGCAAAATCGAATTCCTCGCCGATGGCAGCGGTAAATTCGCCAAGGATACCGGCCTCGAGCTCGATCTCACCGAGCGCGGTCTGGGCGTGCGTTCGCGCCGCTATTCCATGCTCGTCGACGACGGCGTGGTTCGCACGCTGAACATCGAAGAAGGCGCTGGCGCGGAGGCTTCCGGCGCCGACAACATGCTCAAGCAGCTCTGAGCTCAAGCAAATTGCGTTTCGATAGAAACGCAATTTTGCCCAGCATCTTTGTTGTGACGCGTCTTTGTGGCGTTTGGCGATTCCGCCAAACTGCAAAACGCTATGGCTTCGATTTATAAGCTGTGGTTTTAGATCTATGATCCGGGCGTGACTTGACAGCGCGCCCGGATCACGGACGGTTAGCGCCAATGGCAAGCCTCTTGCTTGCGGGAGCAATCAAAAAAATCACAGGAAATCGTTCATGAAGCGTATGGTGTCCACGGCTGCGGCCGCATGCATGCTGGGTTCGGCGGTTATGGCGCAGGATGCGCCGAATGCAGCCTCGAATTCTTGGCCGCAACAGCCGGTGAAGGTCGTCGTCGCGGCCGCTGCCGGCGGACCGATCGACGTGTTCGGCCGTGTCATGGCCGAGCGCCTGTCGCAGCTTCTTGGCCAGCAAGTCTATGTCGAGAACGTGCCTGGCGCGGGTGGCATGGTCGGCGGCCAATCGGTCGCGCGCGCCAAGCCCGATGGCTATAGCGCACTGCTCGGCACCATTGCCACGCACACCCATTCACAAAATCTCTACAAGGCGCCGCTCTATAATTCCGCGACCGATTTCGCGCCGGTCGGTCTCATCGCCGAAATCCCGCTGGTGCTGATCACCCGCAAGGACCTGCCGGTTGATTCGCTGAAGGATTTCGCCGCCTATGCGAAAGCCAATGCCGCTAAGATGAATTACGGCTCGGCGGGCACCGGCTCGGCCACCCATCTGGGCTGCGCGCTGCTCAACAGCGCCATCGGCGTCAATATCCAGCACGTGCCCTATCGCGGCACCGCGCCGGCGATGCAGGATCTGACGGCCGGCCGCATTGATTATCTGTGCGAGATCGTCGTCACCGCCAAGCCGCAGATCGATGGCGGCACGGTGAAGGCGATCGCTACCCTGTCGGGTGCGCGCTCCTCGGTTCTGCCGAATCTGCCGACCGCCAAGGAAAGCGGTTTCCCGAACACGGAAGCCGACACCTGGGCCGGTCTGTTCTTCCCGAAGGGCACGTCGACCGCCATCGTCGACAAGATGAACGCGGCGATGATCAAGGCGATGGAAACGCCGGACGTGAAGGCGAAGCTGGAAACCCTGGGTGCGACCATTGTCGCTCCGGAGCGGCGCACGCCGGCCTATCTCGCCCAATTCGTCAAGGATGACATCGTCAAATGGGCGGCGCCGGTGAAGGCGAGCGGCATTCAGCCGGAATAAGCCAGCAAATTGGGTTTAGTGAGCCCAATCTGGAACGTTCTGATGTGGCGGGCGAATTTTCGACCCTGTAAATTTGCCAGCGAGGCTGTTAAATAGTGGCCGGTCCCTCTAGGGGACGTGCCGGCAGACCGCCGGTCTGGAGATGCCGGTCATGCGTTGGGAAGATTTTCGCCAGTCGGACAATATCGATGACCGCCGTGGCGATAGCGGCGGCGGTGGTGGCGGTTTCGGTCTGCCGATTCCCGGCGGTGGTGGCGGTCTCGGCATCGGCACCATCCTCATTCTCGGCCTGATCGGCTGGGCCGTCGGCATTGATCCGCGTATTCTCATCGGCGGCGCTGAAATGTTCAGCCGTACTGGTTCCGGCGCGGGCTATACCCAGCCGCAGCAGCAGACCCAGCGTCAGTCCGGGCCGCCGACCGATCAGATGGGCCGCTTCGTCTCGTCCATCGTGGCGATGAATGAGGACGTGTGGAAAGAAGTTCTGCCGCAGCAGAAGAACATTCAGTTCAAGCCGGCGTCCTTGGTGATTTTCGATGGCCAGACGCGCTCGGCCTGTGGCGCCGCGCAATCGGCGATGGGCCCGTTCTACTGCCCCATCGATCAGAAAATTTATCTCGACACGTCGTTCTTCAACGACATGAAGCGCAAGCTCGGTGGCGGCGGCGACTTCGCCTATGCCTATGTCATCTCGCATGAGATGGGCCACCACATCGAGAACCTGCTCGGCATTCTGCCGCGCGTGCAGCAGGCGCAGCAGCGCGCCTCGAGCCAGGCGGAAGCCAATGGTCTGTCGGTGCGTGTTGAGCTGATGGCCGACTGCCTGGCCGGCGTGTGGGCCTATCACGCCAACCAGAAGTGGAAGATTCTCGAAGACGGCGACGTGCAGAAGGCGGTCAATACGGCGACCGCCATCGGCGATGATCGCCTGCAACAGGCCGGTCGCGGCCGCGTCGTGCCCGACAGCTTCACCCATGGCTCGTCGGAACAGCGGGTGCGCTGGTTGCAGAACGGCCTGCAAAGCGGTTCGGTCGACGCCTGCAACACGTTCGCCCGTTAAGAGTGCTGCCATGCCAGGCCTTGATGACAAGCGGGCTTTCGTTGCGCTGAATATCGCGGTGCTGACGGTGTCAGACACCCGTGGTTTGGCTGACGACAAGTCCGGCGACACGCTGGTCGCGCGCATCGCCCAGGCCGGTCATGACCTCGCCGATCGAGCCATCGTGCCAGACGATATCGAGGCGATTCGCGCCCGCGTGCGCGGCTGGATCGCTAATCCCGCCATCGATGTGGTGATCAGCACCGGCGGCACCGGCTTCACCGGCCGCGATGTCACGCCGGAGGCGCTTGAGCCGCTGTTCGAAAAGCGGATGGACGGTTTCTCCGCCGTCTTCCATCGCATTTCCTACGACAAGATCGGCACGTCCACGGTGCAGTCCCGCGCGACGGCTGGCGTCGCTGGGGCGACCTTCATCTTCGTGCTGCCGGGTTCACCCGGCGCCTGTAAGGATGCCTGGGACGGCATTCTCGTGCATCAGCTCGATTATCGCTACATGCCGTGCAATTTCGTCGAGATCATGCCGCGTCTTGATGAGCATCTGCGGCGCGGCAAGAGCTAATTGGACAAGAGCTAGCTAGCGCCGACGCGCCACCCGCGCGGTTCTGGCGGCGGCCTCGGCCCGGCAGATCGCGGCGAGCGACTGATACATCGTGCCCTGCGCGTCGCAGCGCGCCTGGGCGGCGCGATAGGCGCGATAGCGCTGCTTGCTGATGCGGCGCCCGAAACGCGTCTCGCATTTGTTGATGACCTTCTGTGCCAGCTGCACATCGGATGTCGCGCCGAAAGCGCAGGCCTTCAGCAGGCGAACCGACTGGTTGCAGGTCGGCGCTGCCAGCACGGCCTTCTCGACCGCGTCGCCTTTGACCGGACACTCAATTTGCGCGCTCGCAATCGGCGTACTTGCCGCCGCCGGCGCACCAGCAGGTTTTGCGGGGGAGGCCGCGGGCTGCGGCTTGGGAGAGCCCTGTGCGAGGACGCTGCCAGCCGACAAAGAGCCGCCGGCAAACAATGCGGCACAGATGGCAGCAGTGAGGATAAGCTTCGGCGACATAGTTCCCCCGTTCTTAGTCGACACGCCGTGCCCTGGTGCGCATGGTCCGCATTGGTCTTACCTGCCGCGCCCAGGTTCTAAAACTTAATGTTTTGAAATCTGATGAGCTGAAATTCGATCCGCTTGCCTGAATTAGCCTATCCCGTTCTGCCACGATTCCGGCCAGCGGCGCCAGAAATGGCAGGGCGCGATGCAGCGCCGATGTGGGCCGTTCCAGCAAACGGGTCGGGTGTAACGTTGCGCCCCAGGCCATGTCCGACAATTCATCATAAAAACCGCTCTCCGGCGCATAGCCCGCCTGGAGGGCGAGTACGCGCGGTTCGCGGGCTATTTTCAACGCGTCTTTCACGCCGTCCAGCCATTTTCCGGTCACGATAAATTCACATCCGGCATGGTCGGCGATGCGCGCCAGATCCTTGAGATTTTGATCCTTCCGGTCTTGCTCCCCGGAGGCATTGGGGCCGGCCGGCCATTCCGCGCCCGTCATGATGACGTCGCGGACGGCGCCTGAAATGGCACCCGGAACCAGGGCCGCGAGGGTTCGGGCCACGGCTTCTGGTGAGGCCGAACCATGAACAGCCGGATCGCATGTCGTAACGATGACAGAAAACATACGGTCCCTAGGTGTCAGATCGCAGTGCAATAATCCGGTTCCTCAACAAGATTGTCCACAGCCTCGTTGACGCGAATCCAAATGTTCTCTATTTGTTCTTGCGGGGACGTCGAATCGCGGAGTCTGAGTATGTTGAGCGCCGATGCCGGAACGCGGTCGATCGCGCCGGTTCCCCAGAAACCGTCCCAGCGGAAACCGTCCCAAAATGTGAAGCCGGTCCCAAGGCCGGGCTATGAACTTAACAATATAGCTATCGAGAGCGCGCCCGCCGCCGCCGAAAGTGTCGAAACCGTCGTGGCGGAAGAGCGCCGCCGTGGCCGCGGTGCGCTGACCAATGCCAGCGGCCGCTACGAGCCACATGCGCGGGTCGATGAGGATGACGGCTGGGACAGTCTCGGCTCGCTGGAGGCGTTCCGCACCCAGATTTCCTACGAGAAGCCGCGCACGGTCATCACCCGCAACGATTCTCCCGATCTGTCCTTCGACCGTTCGATCAATCCCTATCGCGGCTGCGAGCATGGCTGCGTCTATTGCTTCGCTCGTCCCACCCACGCCTATATGGGGCTGTCGCCGGGCCTCGACTTCGAGACGCGTCTTTTCGTCAAGGATGGGGTGGCGCAAGTGTTGGAGCGCGAACTCTCGGCGCCGGGCTATCAGCCCAAGACCATCGCCATCGGCACCAACACCGATCCCTATCAGCCGATCGAACGGCAGCATCGTAATATGCGCGCTATTCTCGAAGTGCTGTCGCGGGCCAATCATCCCGTCGGCATCGTCACCAAGTCCGCGCTGGTCACACGCGACATCGATATTCTGGCGCCCATGGCCGCGAAGGGGCTCGCTAAGGTTGCCATTTCGGTCACCTCGCTCGACGGCAAGTTGTCGCGTTTGATGGAACCGCGCGCCGCGCAGCCGCAGAAGCGCCTCGATGCCCTGCAAGAACTCAGCGAGGCCGGCATTCCGACGGCGGCGTTGGTCGCGCCGATCATTCCTGCCATCAACGATCATGAGATCGAAGCCATTCTTGGTCGTGTGCAGGCTGCCGGCGCGCAGAGTGCCGGTTATGTCATGCTGCGCCTGCCGCTCGAGGTGGAGAATATTTTCAGTGAGTGGCTGTTGACGCATTTCCCAGCGAAATATCGCCATGTGATGTCGCTGGTGCGCAGCATGCGCGGCGGCAAGGCTTATGATTCGACCTTTGGCCAACGCATGAAGGGCACCGGCGCTTATGCTTGGCTCACCGGCCGTCGCTTCGAAGTCGCCGCCGCCAAAGTCGGGCTCAACGTCTCGCGCGTCAAATTGCGCTGCGACCTGTTCAAGCCGCCCCTGCGCGGGGCGGAACAGTTGATGCTGCTATAAAGCCCGTATCTCGACCCGCATCCGGCATTTTCTAGCCGCAATCCGTGCCCAAGAGATCACATCAGATGCGTGGCTACGCATCTGATGTGATCACCTGAAATCACTGGAGCGGAATATATGTCGATGGGGATGATGACGAGACGCGGTTTCACACAGGCGTTTCCATCAGCAGCGGTACTTGCGGTTGCGACACCTGTTTTCGCGCAGCCTCATCAGGCATGGTCGAGCAAGCTTGACGCCGCGTTCCGGCAGATCGAACGCGACAGCGGTGGCCGTCTCGGCGTTTTTGTGCTGGACACGCAGAGCGGTCTGCATGCGGGCTGTCGACAGAACGAACGCTTCCCCATGTGCAGCACGTTCAAACTGGTTCTCGCAGCGGCGGTGTTGAAGCGCGTCGACCAGGGCAAGGAAACGCTTGATCGGCGCATTCATATTGCTGCCACCGATATTATTTCCAATTCGCCGGCGACCGAGAAACACGTCGGCGATACTGGCATGACGCTCGCTGAATTATGCGAAGCGACGACGACCCTGTCGGACAATGCCGCGGCCAATCTCATCCTGGCGACACTGGGCGGCCCGCAAGGCATGACGGCCTTCGCCCGTTCCATCGGCGATAAAGTCCTGCGGCTCGATCGATTCGAAACGGCGATGAGCGATGCCAGGCCTGGCGACAAGCGCGACACCACCAGCCCGCAAGTCATGACGGAAACGATTCAGAAACTCGTTCTGGGCGACGTATTGTCGGAAGCCTCCAAGACACAGCTCATCGCGTGGCTCGTCGGCAACAAGACGGGTGATACGCGCCTGCGCGCGGGTGTGCCGAAGGATTGGCGCGTCGGCGACAAGACCGGCACCGGCGGTTATGGCACGACCAATGACATTGGGCTGTTTTGGCCACCGCACCGCAAGCCGATCATCGTCAGCGCTTATCTGACCGGCAGCAAGGCGACGTCGGATGAACGCAACGCCACCATGGCCGCTGTCGCGCGCGCCATCGCGACAGCTTAAAAGTCAGACCTTGATCCAGCCGGCGCGCGCCGCGAGATAGGCGAGGATCAGCACCACGACGGTGAGGCCGATCCACAGTGTCGGTGGCATGCTGCCGGGGGCGGATCGGCCATTGCGCGCCTTGCCGAGGCCCTGCTGCGCGTAGCTCTGGCCGCCGACGCCGGTGCTCACTTCCGGGCCGCGCCCGTCGAGCGTCGCCTGCGCCAAATGGCGATAGGTGGCGAGCCGGCGCGGCGTCGATTCGCCGATGATATAGGCCGAGAGTTCGCCCTCGTCGGGCTCACGGCTCTTGATCCGGGAGAATGACACCAGCCAATCGTGCTTGTTTTGCTTGTAGATGGAATAAGCGACCAGGCCGACAATATCCGCGTCGCCACTGACGAGGCTGGCGAAAACACTGTTGCGCTCGGCATCGCTGTCGGCTGCGGCGGCCGCCGAAGCTTTCGCCAGGTCGAAGCTGGCCCCGCTGGGCAGTTTCTGGCCTTCCTTGTCCACAGTCATAGGCGTGTCGCTCATGGTCTGCTCCCAAGTCCTGCTATATCCATTAAGGGATTTTTAATGAAGCGGGGCCGCCTGCACAATCGCCGCGGCTCAGCTGAAGCAAAGAACGTTCTCTATGGTTTATCGGTCGCAAGCCCTCGCGAAAGATATGGATCTGGCGCCGGCCGAGAATAGCATACCCGACGCTCCTCACTTTAACCATGAACGCGCCCTGCTGGCACGCGGGCTGCGCTTTGTCGCCGGTGTCGACGAGGTCGGGCGAGGTCCCCTGTGCGGCCCGGTGGTGGCCGCCGCCGTGATCCTCGATCCCAACCACCTGCCGGGCGGCGTCACCGATTCCAAGCAACTCGATGCGGCGGAGCGGCAGGAGGCCTTCGATCTGGTGATGCAGAGCGCCATTGCCGTGGGCATCGGCATGGCTTCGGCGGCGGAGATCGACACGATCAATATTCGTCAAGCGACCCATATGGCCATGCGCCGCGCGCTCGCGGCTTTGTCGGTGGCGCCGGCTTTCGCTTTGATCGATGGCAATGATTGCCCCAAGGACCTGCGCTGCGAAGCGTCGACCCTGATCAAGGGCGATGCCATTTCATTGTCCATCGCCGCCGCTTCGGTGATCGCCAAGGTGACACGCGACCGGTTGATGCAGCGCATGGGCGAATGGCATCCGCAATATGGTTTCGCCGCTCACGTCGGCTATCCCACCAAGCAGCATCGCGAGGCGATCGCGACTCATGGTCCCTGCGTCTTTCATCGCTTCAGCTTCGGCCAGCTGAAGACGTAAGGCGTCCAAAAGCGCCAAAGAAGTATCAAGAAGCGTCGCAGCCGTAACCCGCTGTTAAGACCGCTGTGGCAGCCGGCCGGATTTCCTTAATAAATCAACGCGTTTTTTAATAAAAACGTGCGGAAAAAAGACACCACGTTTTGGCGCCCCTAAACGCGGCTTTTACTCGCTGTCGGCCATAGTCGCCCCGTCAGTAAGAGTAACCGGTGTCAGTGTTCCCATGAGTATAGCGCGCGCCGGATTAGCCGGCTCGAAACTTCGGATTCAGGTCTCGCGTACCGGAGTTTCGGCCCGGCGACCGGCGGCGTTAGCATCGCTGGTGCAGCCGCAATCGCTTCCGCTCAATCAGATTCTGGTTGGCGATTGCATCGCCGAGATCAACCGGCTGCCAGCCGAGAGCGTTGATCTCGTCTTCGCCGATCCGCCTTATAATCTGCAGCTCGAAGGCGCGCTGTCGCGTCCCGATCAGAGCGTCGTCGACGCGGTTGACGACGATTGGGATAAGTTCTCGAGCTTTGCCGAGTATGATCGTTTCACTCGCGAATGGCTCGATGCCGTGCGCCGCGTGATGAAGCCCGATGCGACGATTTTCGTCATCGGCTCCTATCACAACATCTTCCGCGTCGGTTCGATCCTGCAAGACAAGGGCTTTTGGATTCTCAACGATATCGTCTGGCGCAAAGCCAATCCGATGCCGAATTTCCGTGGCCGTCGTTTCACCAATGCCCATGAGACGATGATCTGGGCGTCGCGCGATGCGCAGGCCAAGTCCTACACCTTCAATTACGACGCGCTGAAAGCCGGCAACGAAGACCTTCAGGTCCGCTCCGACTGGTTCTTCCCGATCTGCACGGGTGCGGAGCGGTTGAAGGACGAGAACGGGCGCAAGACTCATCCGACCCAGAAGCCGGAAGCGCTGTTGGCGCGCATCATCATGGCGGCGTCGAAGCCCGGCGATGTGGTGCTCGATCCCTTCTTCGGGTCCGGCACCACGGGCGCCGTGGCGCGCAAGCTCGGTCGCTCCTTCATCGGCACTGAACGCGATCCGATCTATGCCAAAGCGGCGCACGCGCGCATTGCCGCTGTCGAGCCTCTGTCCGCCGATATCATCGCCACGCCCCCGGCCAAGCGCGCCGAGCCGCGCGTTGCTTTCGCCAGCGTTGTCGAAGCCGGGCTGATCAGCGCCGGCGAAACGCTCACCGACGACAAGCGCCGCTTCAAAGCGGTGGTGCGCGCCGATGGCTCGCTGTTGATGTCGGGCATCGTTGCCTCGATCCATAAGGCCGGCGCCCTGGCGCAGGGCCTGCCCGCCTGCAATGGCTGGGTATTCTGGAATATCGAGCGCAATGGCAAGATGATCTCGATCGACGAAATGCGCGGCGCGATCCGCGCCCAGATGAAAGACGCGGCTGAGTAAGATAACTCAGCCCGCATATTTCTCCGCCGAACGCCGCATCACCGCCCGCGCATCCGCCCATAAATCCTCAACGATGCGCGCCGCCGGACCTGGCCGCGCCAGTTTGATCGCCTGTCCGGCCCAGAGCGAGAGTACGTCCGTCGATCCCGCCTTTGTAGCCGCGGCGCGCAACTCCTGCGTCAGGGCGTTCTGAATCGGATAAGGCGGAATCTCATCCTCGATCGGGCGCATCGCCGCCATGAATTCATTGTCGATGCCACGCGCATAGCGCCCCGAGATGGCCCGTGTCAGTCGCGTCGGATCGTCAGGCGCGGTCTCGATCGCTTTGCGCCAGGGCGCCGACACCGTCACTTCGTCGGAGAGCAAAAAGGCGCTGCCCAGCTGCACTGCGACGGCGCCAAGCGCCAAGGCCGCGGCGACACCGGCGCCATCCATAATGCCACCGGCAGCGACAACAGGCAGGTTCACCGCCTGGCGAATGGTCGGCACCAAAGCCATCGTGCCGATTGAGGATTCGGGCATGGTCTTGAGAAATGTGCCGCGATGACCGCCGGCTTCGATGCCTTGCGCGCAAATTGCGTCGGCGCCGATCTCGGCCCAATGCTTGGCTTCCGCCACCGTCGTGGCGGTGCCGATGACATAAGTGCCGCGCGCTTTCAGCGCACGCGCCTGTTCGCGCGTCAGGCAGCCGAAGGTGAAGGACGCCGCCGGTGGCGCGGCTTCGACAAGCGCGGCGAATTGCGGCGCGAAAGCCTGCGCCCATGAATTGGGAATCGATTGCGCCGGCAGGCCATAACGTTCGCGCCAGGGCGCCAACCGCGCCATGGCGTCGGCCACCATGGCCGGTGGCGGATCGACCGGATCAAGCACGAAGAGATTGACGGCGAAGGGACGGTCGGTCTCCGCGCGCATGGCCTTGACCCCCTCGATGATCTGCTCCGCCGTCGAGCCGGCAGCGGCGAAGGAACCCATTGCGCCGGTCTTCGATACGGCGATGGCGATCGTCTGCGTGGTCGCGCCCAGCATGGGCGCCTGGATGATGGGGATGGCGAGGTGTTCGAACATGTCAGCGTCTCGTGCAAGGCCGATGATGAAGCCACACTACAGTGTTTTGCACTTTGGTGGACCCATCTGGCGTTCAACGCCGCTCTGCGTCTGGCGCTACGTTCTGCCGAATGCGTTTGAGCAGTCGAATCAGGAAATCTGTCTCATCGGCGCTGAAATCGCGCAGCGCCGTTTTCTGAAGCGCGATGGCATCGGGGATCGAGGCCTCGGCCAGAGCAATGCCTTCCGGCGTCGCCTCGACGAGAATGCCGCGCGCATCTTCTTCGCTCGGCATGCGCACGATGAGTTTACGCTGCTCAAGATCGGCCAGGGTCCGCGACAAGGTTGGCGGCTCGAGCGCGGTGAGATGGAGGAGTTCGCGCACCCGCAGCGCGTGCGACTTGTGCAAAGTCGCCAGGATACGCCACCCGGCCAACGTCACGTCGTGGGATTTCAGCGTTGGGGTGAAGAGCGGCAGGATGGCAAGCGTCGCCTTGTTCATCAGATAGGGCACGAATTCACTAAAATCGAAGGCGGCGACCTCCGAAGTCGCTCCATGCGGAATATTATTGTCTAGCTCTTCGGTGTCGTTTCGATTGCTTCCCATGGATCTATCTATCAGTAATAGTGGTATTAATTGGATTCATTGGAGCGGCTCTTATTATTTTTAGGCCACTTCTCTTGCGAAAAGTAATTCCGTGTGAAATCTTATTCCGGACGCTGCGGCGGTGCAAGGACGTAGGGCCTGGGAGGGCATGCGCCATCGATGAGGGCACCAACCATAGCAGGCGGTTGGTTCGCGTCGAATGTGTGGGAGGGTTGGAACCATGTGGATCAAGAACTGCTGGTACATTGCCGGCTTCGCGCAGGAAGTTGGCCAGAAACTGCTGGCGCGCAAACTCCTCAATCAGGCGGTGATCCTGTGGCGCACGTCGCAGAACAAGCTTGTCGCCATGGAAGATCGCTGCCCGCATCGCCTGGTGCCATTGTCGCTGGGCGAGATCGTGCAGGATCAGGTGCAATGCGGCTATCACGGCCTGCGCTTCAACGCCCAAGGTGGCTGCACGCACGTTCCGGGTCAGGACACCTTGCCGAAGACAGCACAGGTCAAATTGTTTCCCGTCGCCGAGCGCCATGCGCTGGTGTGGCTGTGGCTTGGCGCGCCTGAACTCGCTGATGAAGATCTCATTCCCGATCTGCATTGGCTCGATGCAGCCGGCTGGACACCGACCACCGGCTATCACCACATGAAGGCCGACTATCGGCTGCTGACCGACAATCTGCTCGACCTGTCCCATGAGACCTATGTGCATCGCGAGACCATTGGCAATTCGGCCGTTGCCGATGCGCCGGTGGTGACGAGCATTGATAGCGGCCTCGTGGTGCGCGCCCATCGCGAAATGCCGAATATCGATCCGCCGCCGTTCTTCTCGCTGATGCTCAATCACACCGGCAAGATCGATCGCTGGCAGATCGCGGTCTTCATGCCGCCTGGCATTAACATGACCGACGTGGGCGCCTATCCGGTTGGCACTGATCGCGAGAAGGCAGCCATCTTCCGTGTGCTCCATCTGTTGACGCCGGAGACTGAACATTCGACCCATTATTTCTGGGCTGTCTGCCGCAACTTCCGTCTTGAGGATGCGCCGCTTGGCGAGGGCCTGAAGAAGGCGATCGTTCACACGTTCGATGAAGACCAGCGGATTGTCGAACTCCAGGATCGCTGTTTGCAAGCCGAGGGCATGCCGTCGATTCCGCAGACGGCGGTCAAGGTCGATATCGCGCCGGTACAGGGGCGCCGCCTGCTGAACGAGTTGATCAAGCGCGAGCAGGAAGATCCACGCGCCGTTGTTCGCCCGATCATGCTTGCCGATGATGCGCGCGTGGCGCAGCCACCAGCCATCGCGGCGGAGTGAGGAAGGCAAGTTCGAAGAAGCATTCCAAGTTCGAAGGCATTCATTGCGTGCCGGCTGCACGGAGCAATTGGCGACGAGCCAGCCCGTGCAGTCGATCTCGACGGGAAGCTCTAACACGCGCAACGAGCATGGATGATCGAATCGATCGATGCACGTGCGAAGCGATGACCAGTATTAATCTACTAGTAAAACTACTAGTAATCGTCAGGCTTCCTTGCACTTCGCATGTTGCAGTTTGCGCTTTCGGCAAAGTGATCGCTCTCGCTTCAACTCACAATGCGCGAGTCTTTCAACATTAAAATGATTGAGAATGATCTGCGAGAACGAAGCGCGCGGCACTCATTCAAGCTCTCTCACATTGCGACTAACTGCCAACAATAACAGCCAAGTGGCTTGAATGCCGATCGCAGCAGAAGCGTTGCGTTTAAACACGTCGGCACGTTGTTTTCGCCGCTCCATGTATCGAAAGTGGAGCGCGTGGCCGCCATTCGCATTTCAGCAATGGTTAGAAATTAGGCACTGTGTTCTCATTCATTTTGGTTGTCGCCTGGCCGCGTCAAACAATCGTACGTTATCCTTTGGGGGGATGAATGAGAATTCTGGGAGGCTTAGCGCTCGCTGCGAGCGGCGCTACACTATTGACATCCGTCACGAGCCAGGCGGCGGACCTACCAACTCGCAAGTCAGCACCGGTCGAATACGTCCGTGTCTGTGACGCTTACGGCACGGGCTACTATTGGATTCCGGGCACTGATACCTGCCTGAAGGTCGGCGGCCGCGTCCGTTATGACATGTCATACGTGCCGGCAAAAAATGCTGTCGCTCATCGCTCCACGGTGGGTAATGGCGTCGCCGCCGGCACCTTTGTCTCCGCCAACGCCGTGGATACGATCGGTGACAACCTGCGCGCCAGCGTCACCATGGACGCGCGCACGCAAACCGCCTGGGGCACCCTGCAGACCGCGATGAGTATTCGCGTCTCCGGTCTTTCGGGCATCATGAATGCACCGCCGGGTTACCCGAACGGCTTTTTTGCCTCCGGCAATGGTCCTGGCACCGGCATTGAATTCGCCTATATTCGTTTTGCTGGCTTTACCGCCGGCATGGCGCTCATGAACTCTCTCTTTTTGAGAGACACGCCGCTGCTGTCTTCATCGGCTGGTGACGGTCATCCGCCCTTTGTGCCGCAGCTCACCTACACCCTCACCTTCGGCAGCGGCTTCTCGGCCACGTTTGGTATCGAGGACCGGACCCGGCCGATCTCCATGACGACCGGCACGTTGGGAGCCAATCCGTTCACGGCCACGGCGGCGACAGCAGGGCCGAACGCGACACGTCTGCCGGCGCTGGTTGGCACGTTCCAGGTCGATCAATCGTGGGGCGCCGCCAAGGTCGCCGGCGTCGTCGTGCGCAACTCGGCGACGTTCGGCAATTTGCCGCTCGCGGTTGTCGGCAATAACGGCGCGCAGATCAGCGCGACCGGCTGGGCGGTGACCGGCGGTCTGCGGATCAACCTGCCGATGCTCGCTGCGGGCGATAAATTTGAAATCGCGGCGGGCTATAGCGTCGGTGCCCAGGAATACGTGTGGTCCAGCGGCGCTAATGGTGACTGGTTCGATGTGGCCGCTTTCATGGGCGGCTTCTTGCGTGCCGATCGCAATTTCACCATCTACTGCATGAACGCGGCTTGTAGTGTTGGCAGCGGCGAACAGCTCAAGGTCTTCCACGCGATGGCCGTGTTCACGCATTATTGGACGCCGACCTTGCGCACGCATCTCTATGCGGCTTACTCCCATCTCACCCCGGGCCGCGTCGGTCAGGCCACCGCCTGGCAAGAGGGTGGTGTGTCGAAGGCTTCGATCTGGCAAGGGTGGGCGCAGCTCGTCTGGTCGCCCGTGCAGAACTTCAACATCATCTCCGAAGTCACCTATGCGCGCTTGAACCAAAGCCTGCCCTTGTCGGCTCCGGTTGGTCTTGGCACGCTCGCCGCCGTCAGCCCCAACAACTGGGGTGCTCGTATGCGTATCGTACGCAGCTTTTAGTGTGGCGTTTGCCAGCCGCCGGTTCGTGTATCGGAACGCAAAAAATTACGGCGCCGCAGGGCGCCGTAATGTCATTTAAGGACCGAAGCCGGTCGATCAATAACCGCGATAGCCGCCGTAGTAGCCACCACCACCGTAATAGCCGCCGCCATAGTAAGGCCGGCTGTAATAAGGCCGGGCATAGCCATAGCTCGAGCCGGCATAGACGGGGCCGTGGCCATATCCATAGCCGTAGCGTGGCCCGTCTGGCGTGCAGCCGGCAAGCGCAACGCCGCCCACGACAACGGCAAGAGCAACGCCCAGTGATTTGATCAGCGACATCGCGACCTCCTTGGTGAACACACGGCCAAGGTGAACCTTCTGTCATGAATGGGTAATGAATATGCGGACTTCGTCCGCCGGGCCGATCGCGCAACGGCGGTGACGGTTAATGCGTCCATGGAATTGCCACTTTCTCGACCGTGGATGCCATGCGATGCTTTTGTTCTTCCGGCCTCGGGCACTGAGGATGAAACTGTTTCTGCTGGCGACAGCGATCATGATCTGGCCTTCCGCCGCCGCGATGGCGCAGGGGCCGGCGCGTGCCGCCACGCCGCGCACCCCTGTCAGCAAGCCGATCGTCATTCCTCCTGGCGACATGTCGGTGCGCGCGACGGTGGAGTCCTTCATTCTGCCGGTGAAGGGTGGCTGGTTCCGTGAGGTGAAGGGCCAGATTCATGTCGATCTCGACCGGCCTGAGCGCAGTCGGCTGGCGATCGCGGTCAATACCCGCGCTTTCGACGCTGGTGGTCCGCGCTACAACGCATTTCTCAGTGGTCCGGCCATTCTCAATGTGGCGCAATATCCTGAGATGACGTTCATATCTCGCGTCATGACGCGCCTCGACGCGCGCCGTGTCCGCTTTGATGGCGATCTGACCCTGCGCGGTGTCACCCGACCGCTGTCGGTGGTCGCCACCATCACGCCCGATGAGCCGCCGGGGCAGGCGCGATTTACCGCCCGGGGCCGGATCAACCGCCTCGAATTTGGCATTGATAAGGGATATCCCTTGATCACGGCGATGGTCGATTTCGTGCTGACCACGCAACCTCCCGCTGAATAAGACAGGTCGCAGATAGGACAGATGTGATGTCAAAACTCGAACAGCTCAAAACGATGACCACCATTGTCGCCGACACCGGCGACATGGAGTCTATCCGCGCGTTCCAGCCGACCGATTGCACGACCAATCCGACTCTGATTCTCAAGGCGGCGCAGATGCCGGCCTATGCCCATATCGTTGACGAGGCGATCACCTGGGGTGCAGGTGCGGGCCGTAGGACCAGCGACGTCACCGATCGTCTTGCGGTCAGTTTCGGTACGGAACTCTCGAAGATCGTTCCTGGCCGCGTCTCGACGGAAGTCGATGCCGATCTGTCGTTCGATGTCGACGCCATGGTGGCGAAGGCGCGGAAGCTGATCGCCGATTATGCCGCGCGCGGCGTCGGCAAGGACCGCGTTCTGATCAAGCTCGCCTCCACCTGGGAAGGGATACGGGCCTGCGAGATCCTGCAGCGCGATGGCATCGACTGCAACATGACCTTGCTGTTCTCGTTGACCCAGGCGGCGGCCTGCGCCGACGCCGGCGCCTTTCTGGTCTCACCCTTCGTCGGCCGCATTCTCGACTGGCACGTGAAGGCGACGGGCCAGACTTTTACTGCTGAGACCGATCCCGGCGTGCTCTCGGTGCGCAACATCTATGCCTATTACAAAGCGCATGGGGTGAAGACGGTGGTGATGGGTGCGTCGTTTCGCAACATCGGCGAAATCGAAGCGCTGGCTGGTTGTGATCGCCTGACCATCTCGCCGCAACTGCTCGATGAATTGCGCAAGAGCGACGGGCCGCTGCCGCGCCGTCTCGATCCGGCGTCCGTGAAGAATGCGCCGGCACGCTTCAAGCTCGATGAAAAGGCCTTTCGCTTCCAGCTCAACGAGGATGCTATGGCGACCGAGAAACTCTCGGAAGGTATTCGCCTCTTCGCCAAGGATCTGCGCGCCCTGCGCGATCTGGTCGAGACGCGGTTGAAAGCAGCAGCTTGAAAACAAAGGCCTGAAAATAAAAGCCCGGCTCCGAGGAGAGCCGGGCTTTAAAGATCAGGCGGACCGTTGTCGGCCCGCCGATACCATTATGTATTGCGCTCACCGGTCGAGTTGGTGTTGCGCTCCGTGCCAGGCGGCACGTGGATGTCGATGACGCAGACGCCACCATTCATCATCACATCGACGCCCTTACGGATCGCGTCCGGCAGATCGGCGAGGGTTTTGATCGGGCCGATGCCCGTCGCGCCCTGCGCCTCAGCCAGTTTGGCGATGTCGACATAGGGCTTGTCCATGGCCAGGCCGATCCAACGGTTGCCGACCGGACGGTTGCGCCGCTTGGCGACACCTTCCTGGTGCAATTCGTCGTTGAAATAGGACTGATTGTTGTTGATCAGCACCAGCAGCGGGATCTTGTGGCGCACCGCGGTCCACAGCGCATGGTTGCCCATGACGAAATCGCCGTCGCCGAGCACCGCCACCGTCGGGCGGCCCATGTCGGCATTGGCCAGCGCCACGCCGATCGAGATCGACGGGCCGGAGCCGATACCGCCGCCGCCGTCCTTGCCCATATACGCGCCCGGATCGCGCCACGGCCATTGGTCGCAAGGCCATTGCCGCGCCAGAGCGGCGAGCGAAATCTTGTCGGGATCGGCCACCGTTTCGCGCAGCACTTTCGCGACATCCTGCATGCGGATACGCGAGCCGTCGCCTGGCTGATACGGCTTGCGGATCGCGGCGCGCCACGGCTCCTTCTTGCCTTTGCCGAGCGCCGCGTTGAGATCCTCTACGACGCTGGCGGGCGAGGCCGAAATGAAGAGATCGGTTGGCGCCGTGCCCTGATAGACCATATGCGCGCCGTTGTGCAGATGATGATGCAGGCTGACGTTGATCACCTTGCCGGAGAAGGACGAGCCCTTCGGCGGGCTGACGCTGCCGTTGAGATCGACCCATTCGAAAGCGATGACGAGATCGGCTTCGGCGATCAGGTCGAGCAGCTCCTTGCCGGGCTGATTGAACGGCGCGATCACGTGCGCCGGATGATCGGTCGGGAACATGGCGCCGTTCTTGAGATCGCTCATCACGCAGGCGCCCATGGTTTCGGCAAGCTGCACACGCGCATCCCATTGAGTCTGCGAGCGCGAGCCACGCCCGAAGAGCAGTAGCGGCCGCTTCGCCGCCTTGATCATCTCCACGGCTTCGTCGATGTCGGCCTTTTGCGCACGCGGCGGCGCCGGCGGCCGGAAGCGGCTCATGTCCGGCAGAGCCGGCACCTTCTCCAGCGATTGCTCCTGCAGGCCAGCGTCAAGGATGACATAGACCGGCCCGGTGGGTTCGGTCCGGGTGGTGATATTGGCTTTGGCAAAGGCATCGACAATGGCTTCCGCCGAGGTCGGCATATTGTCGAACTTGATGATGTCGCGCACCATCGCCGCCTGATCGGTCGAGGTGTGGATCCAGTCGATCCACGGCCGGCGCTGATGTGAATCGACCGGGCCGGTGGCGCCGACGATCATCATCGGCACGCGATCGCAATAGGCATTGAAAATGCCCATATGCGCATGCATCAGGCCGACATTGGAATGGACGATGGCGGCCATCGGCGTATCGGTCGCCTTGGCATAGCCATGGGCAATGCCGACCACATGGTCTTCATGCAGGCACAGCAGCATGCCGGGATCGCGATTGCCCAGGTGATTGACGAGGGAATCGTGCAGGCCGCGATAGCTCGCGCCGGGGTTGAGAGCCGCATATTTGAAACCGCACAGGCGCAGCATCTGCGCCGCGACGTCCGAGCCCCAAGCCACTTTATCGTCGGGCAAGCCTTCGGGCGTATCGAGATAGGGCATGAATGTTTCCTCCGGCGCGCCTGTTGAATCGGCGCAGTTTTATAGGCGAGGCCCCCCGTAACATCCCGTTTGGGTCGTGGGAAGGTGAGATAAAATGCAGCCGCGCGTGCCAACGCCGACATTGGCGCAGCCGGCTATCAGCCTCCTGCGGCCCTGTACTAACCCCAGCGCCAGGTATCCAAGCCGGCGTTGGCGGCATGGCGCGCTAGCACCATCTTGTGGACTTCGCTGGCGCCGTCCACCAACCGCGCCTGCCGCGCGTAGCGGTAGATCCATTCCAGCACCGTATCCTTGGAATAACCGCGCGCGCCATTGAGCTGGATCGCCGTGTCAGCGGCCAGATGCAGCGTGTCGGCCACATGCAGCTTGGCGCTCGACACTTCGGTGCGGGCAAAATCGCCCTGGTCGAGTTTCCAGGCGGCGCGCATCACTAGGAGACGGCCGATGTCGATGGCATGGGCCAATTCGCCGATCTTCATCTGCACGCTTTCATAATCGGCCAGACGTTTGCCGAAGGCATGGCGTTCGTTGACATAAGCGCTGGCGATCTCGACGCAGCGCTTCGACAGGCCGAGCCAGCGCATGCAATGGGTTAAACGCGCTGGCCCCAGGCGGATTTGCGTTGCCTTCAAGCCGTCGCCGACATTCATCAGCACGTTCTCGTCGGTGACTTCGAGGCCCTCGAAGGCAATCTCGCAATGGCCGCCATGTTCCTCCGGCCCCATGATCGCGATGCGGCGCAGGATGCGCCAGCCTGGCTGGTCCTTGTGGAAGAGGAAGGTGGTGAGTCCCTTGCGGGCATCGTCGGACGTGCGCGCGATCAGAATGAAATGCGCCGCTTCCGCCGCGCCGGTGATGAACCATTTGTGGCCGTTGATCACCCATTTGCCGTCGCGCCGTTCAGCGCGCGTGCGGATCATCGTCGGATCGGAACCGCCGCCGGGGGCGGGCTCGGTCATGACGAAAGACGAGCGCACCTTGCCGTCGACGATCGGCTGCAACCAGCGCGCTTGTTGCGCAGGCGTGCCGACTTTGGCGAGGAGATTCATGTTGCCGTCGTCGGGCGCGGCACAGTTGAGCGCCACCGGCCCGAAGATCGAGCGGTTGGCCTCTTCATAAAGCGCCGCCCAGCCGATCATCGGCAGGCCCATGCCGCCGAATTGTTTCGGTGTCTGCGGTGCCCATAGGCCCGCGGCACGGGCCTTGGTGCGCACCTCTTCGAGCCGATCGAGCCGGATGTTCTCGTGGTCGTCAAAATTCGCCCGGTCGGCTTCAAGCGGCAGGACGTGATCAGCGATGAAGGCGCGGGTGCGAACCCTGATGTCTTCAAGCTCGGGTGGCAGCGCGAAATCCATGGGTTCACTCACAAGCTGGAAATGAGATGGCCGCCGTCGGCGACAAGGACCGAGCCGGTCATGAAGGATGAGGAGGGGGATAGCAGCAGTAGAATCGGCCCGTCGAGATCTTCCACCTGGCCGAGCCGGCGCATCGGGATGCGCAGCAATTGTTGCTTTCCGACATCGCTCTCGAAATGCGCCGCTGTCATCGGCGTCTCGATATAGCCCGGCGCGATGGCGTTGACGCGGATGCCATAGCGCGCCCACTCCAGCGCCATCTGCTTGGTCAGCTGCACCAGCCCGGCCTTGGAGGTGGCATAGGCCGTCACATGGCCGCCCTGGCGCAGGCCGAGGATGGAGGCGATGTTGATGATCGTGCCGCCGCTCTTTTGCTCGACCATCTGGCGGGCGACTTCCACCGCCATGTGGCGGGCGCCGGAAAGATTGGTGGCGATGACCTCGTCCCAATCCTCGGCGCTTTCGTTGAGCAGTGGCCGGCCCGGCGCGACGCCCGAATTGTTGATCAAGGCATGGATCGGCCCGGCGGCCTTGACGGCGGCGGCGACACCATCGCGAATCGAGGCGGCGCTTGAGACATCAATCGTCACCGCATGGGCCTTGCCGCCCTTGGCCGCGATGCTCTCGACCAGTTGGTCGAGCCTGTCGCGCCGCCGCGCCGTGACGATGACCTGAGCCCCCTTGCTCACCGCCATCTGGGCGAAATGGGCGCCGAGGCCCGACGATGCCCCGGTGATCAGAATGGTGATGCCGCTGAGATCCGCCGTGATCGTTCCCGCCATGGATGGTTCCTTGTGTTAATGGACCAATATTGGCAGGGCGGCGAGGCCGTGCGCAAGCGTTAACTTGCACCGGAGTTTGAGCCGTTGACAGTCCCGCGCGGTTAACCGGGCTATCGCTGTCTCCGTGTCTTCCCGGACACCTGCGTAGCAGGTGATCCGGGATCTAGGGGCGAGCGGTAGATTGCTTGCCTTACTACGTTGAAGACGATGTGGCTTTGCTGCGATTGATGGCTCTACCGCTCGCCCTGGATACCGGATCACGCCTTTGGCGTGTCCGGTATGACACCGAGGTTGCGGCTTATGCGTTTGACAATGGACGCTTCTACTTCCCCCACAGCTCCTTCGAGGCGCGGCGGGCGCCTTCGGAGAGGGCCTCGAACTTCGCCCACATGATCGACGGGTGGACGCGGCGATAGAACGGCCCTTGGGCGAAGCCGCAATCGGTGCCGGCCATCACATTCTCCCGGCCGATCAGTTTGGCGATGCGCACGATGCGCTCGGCGACGAGATCGGGATGTTCGACCACGTTGGTGGCATGGCTGATGACGCCGGTGGCGAGCATCTTGTCCTTCGGGAAACGACCGTTGCCCCAGACCTTCCATTCATGTTCATGGCGCGGATTGGCGCCTTCGATGACAAAGCAATTGGCTTTGATCTTGAGGAAGTCGTCGATGATGTCGGTCAGCGGCACGTCGGTGGTGTGCGGACCGTTCCAGCTGCCCCAGCAGACGTGATAGCGCACCATCTCCTGCGGGATGCCACGCAGCGAATGATTGATCAGCTCGACCTGGCGGCCGACCCATTTCTTATAGTCGGCCATGCTGGCCGGCGGCACCATGCGATCATAGGTGACGGCGAGGCGCGCATCGTCGAGCTGCACGACGAGGCCGGCATCGGTGATCATCTTATATTCGGTGTTCATCGCCTCGGCGATGGCGACGAGAATGTCGTCGTCGCTCTTGTAATACTCATTGGTGCGATCGGGGATCACCGAGGTCGGCGATGCAACCGGCAAAAATCCTTCCTCGACACCATTGGCCGCGAGCGCCGCCTTCATATGGTCGATATCATTCTGCACGGCGGCCTGGCCGGTATATGTCAGCGGGCCAACGCAGACCGATTCCATCGTCGTCGCCATGCCTTCCTTGGCATCCATTTCGTCGTAGAAGGCGGTGAAGCGCGTGCGGTCGGCGCCGGTGCGCCAGGCGTTGGCGCCGGGTTTGAACGGACGGCGCTCGAAACCGCTCATACGCTCCAGCACATATTGCGACCAGGAAATGCCCTTGCCGAATTCGCCGTCGCTCGGGATGTCGATGCCAGCATCCTTCTGCTGCTTGACGACGTCTTTCACTTCCTCGCCGAGCTTCTTCTGGTGGGCGGCTTCGTCCACCGGCTTGCCGGCCTGCTTATCGCGCAGATAAGTGACGACGCTGTCGGGGCGGATGAGGCTGCCGACATGGGATGTCAGAATACGGTCAGTGCTGCGCTTCATGGGTGTTTCCTGAACTGTTGTTTTTGGAACGACGGGCGATTTCTAGAGCAAATTGCGCTTCGATAGAAACGCAATTTTGTCGAGGATTTTGTGGTCAGCAAGGACCCTGCAAGCCCACTGAGGCGCCGAAATGGCGCCCCAATGTGGGCAAGTTCCCCAGCCGGCCGTGATGCTTCCTAAGTGCTGGCGGCCACGGTGTTCCGCAATATGCCGATCTTCTCGATCTCGCTTTCGATCATATCGCCCGGCTCGCAATAGCGGGTTGCGGGCACGAGGCCGGGCGTCGGCGCCCATTTGCCACCGAGTTCCGTGTCGGTCGACCAGGCTGTGCCGGCCGGCGTGCCGGTGATGATCACCATGCCGGGTTTCAGGGTGAAGTTGACGGAGAAGAAATGGATGAGATCGGCGCAGCTCCAGATCATTTCAGCTGTCGTCGAGGACTGGCGCAACTCGCCGTTGATGCGGGTCTTCAGCATGAGGCTCTGCGGATCGCCGATCTCGTCGGCGGTGGTAATGCAGGGACCAAGCGGCGCGCTGGTCTCGAATGCCTTGCTGCGCCCCAGCTCGTACCAGACCAGGCCGTCCTTCATGCGCACCTGCCGGTCGCGCGCCGTCACATCGTTGACGATCGTATAGCCGAACACATGGTCGAGCGCCCGCTCGACCGGAATGTGGCGGCCGGGCTTGCCGATCACCACCGCCAGCTCCGTCTCGCAGTCGATCTTCTTGCTCAGCGCCGCATCGTATAGAATGGCGTCGTCGGGCCCGATGACGCAGTCGCTCGTCTTGATGAAGAATTCCGGTTCCTTGCCGCTGATCCCGGTATTGGCTTTTTCGGCGTTATGGGCGCGGTAATTGCTGCCGCTGCACAGGATCGTGCTCGGCATCATTGGCGCCGTCAGTTTGACATCGCGCAGCTTCAGATGCGCTTTCGGATCACTTTGCGCGATGATCTTGTCGAGCATTTGACGCGCGGGCATGCCGGCACGGATGAAGCTGGTGGTGTCGGCGAACCAGGCGCGCTGCTCATCGCCTGCCGCGCGCAGAGGGTCGATGATATGATCGTTCTGCAGCACGCCGAAACGCGTCACGCCATCGACGATGAAATTGACGATACGCATGAATTCTCCGCTCTAACGGGTTATTGGGAAACTCGCCGTTGTCATTTCCGACGCGCCCAGCTTTTTAGACATCTGCGCGGCCGTTGGGGATGACAGCACTGACTAAATCTTGCCGATGATGTGGATGAGCTTGTTGGTCGCGACCTCCTCACGGTCGTGGAAAGCTTTGAGATCGGCGCCTTGCAGCATTTTCAGGTCGAGGCCGGCGCCATCCGCCGCCTTCTGGAAGGCGGGGTCGGCATAGATGGCGCGCAGGGTCGTCTTCAGCTTCTCCTGTACGTCAGCCGGCGTTGCGGCGGGCGCATAGAGGGCCGACCACAGGGTATATTCGGCGTCGATACCCTGTTCCTTGAAACTGGTCAGTTTCGGATACAGCTTCAGCGGTTCGCCACCGCTGCGTGCGATGGCGCGCAGCTGACCGCCGTCGACGAATTGCGCCGCGACGCTCGGCGCCGCCAGGGTGAAATCGACGTCTTTCGACAGCAGTGCGGTCACGGCCGGGCCACCGCCACGATAGGGCACGTGCAGAAAATCGACATTGGCCGCATGGGCCGCGAGCGCCACGGCGAAATGAATCGAGCCGCGCGTGCCGGATGAGGCGAACGAGATGGCGTTTGGCCGCTTGCGTGCGTCCTCGACCACCTCGGCAAAACTCTTCCACGGCGCGTCCGGACGCACGAGGATAACGAAAGGTTCAGCCGTCAGGCGTGCGATGGGCGTCAGTTCCGGCAATTCGTAAGAAGGTTTCTTGCCGTCGAGCCGATCCATCTCCGGCAGGGCGATCGTGGGCGACAGCGCCAGCAACAGCGTGTGCCCATCGGGCTTGCTGCGGGCGACAGCCACCGCGCCCACCGCGCCGCCGCCACCGGGCCGGTTTTCAATGATGACGGGCTTGCCCAGCGCGCTCTGCAACGGTGTCTGGATCGCGCGGGCGACGAGATCGGCAAGACCACCCGGCGCCAGCGGCACGATCATGGTGATCTGCTGCGTCGGATAATCGCTGGCGCTGGCAAAGCCGCTGCACAGTATCGCAAAGCCGATCAAACCGAACCGAAATGGGCGCATCCTGCCTCTCCACACTTTATATATACGCGTGCTTGGTATCGCTCGTGCCGCGACAAGGCAATCCCAGACGGGCAATCCCAAGCCAAGCGTATTGCGGCGCACGCCGAACGCTGCGAGACTGGCGGCAAGCCGAAGCAATCGGCGTGATCGGGAGGAGATAGAGTATGATTCGGATGGCTGGAATGGCCGGGGTGGCTGTTGGTTTGGCGCTGGCATCGGCTCAAGCCCAGGAGCAGCCGTTACAGACGATCCGCATCGGCACGGTTAATTCGATCGCCACGGTCAACAATTACACCGCCATCGAAAAGGGCTGGTTCAAGCAATATGGCATCCATGTCGAGATCGAGAATCTCGACACATCGGCCAATGTGGTGGCGCTGCTCGCAACCAACCGCCTGCAAATGATCGAGGGCGGCATTTCCGCCGCCTATTTCAATGCGCTTGAGCAGAAAATGCCGATCACGATCGCCAGCGACCGCATTTCGACGCCGCTCAATCACAAGTTCCTTGTGCGCAAGGACCTGGAAGGCCAGGTGACGCGCATTGCCGATCTGAAGGGAAAGGTGATCGCCAGCAATGGCACGGCTTCGGTGACAACCTACGAGCTGGCGCGGCTGCTTGAATCCGATGGCGCCAGCATCAAGGATGTCGATATCAAGATTCTGGGTTTCCCCCTGCAGGGCGCTGCTTTCAAGAACAAGGCGCTGGACGCCACATTGATCATCCAGCCCTGGGGCACCTCGCTCGTCGAGGACCAAACCGCCTTTCTGCTCGCCGATCCCGATGATCGCGTGAAGGTGCGCCCGCTCACCATCGCGGTGACGATGATCAACACCGATTGGGCGCGGCAGAATCAGAAGCTGATCAGCGATTTCTTCATCGCCTATATGCGCAGTGTGCGCGACTATTGCGTCGCGCTGCACGGTGGCGACAACCGCAAGGAAATGGTCGACCGGGTGACGCGCACCGGCCCCCTCAAGGATGTCGCCTTCATCGAGAAATATCCATGGCCGGCCCGTAACATGAACGGCGAAGTCAATATGGCGAGCCTGTTGGACATGCAGGATTTTTTCTACGAGCAGGGCTCCATCAAGGCGAAATTCGCCGAGCAGCAGCTGGTGACGCGACAGTATACCGACAATGCCATGAAGGTTCTCGGTCCCGTGCCGTCAGTGAATGCCGAAAGTAAGATCAGCGGCTGCCGCTAGGCGACCGTTTGAAGTAGTTCGAAGCCTGTGGGCTCCGGAGGGAAGAGACAAACGGGAGGGGATCATGAAATCGCATGTCGCTCGCGCTCTCATGCTGGGGGCCATGATACTGGGTGCGCCCTTGGCGCAGGCGCAAACCAGGACCAAGGTGAATGTCGGCACCGTTCAGTCGTTCGGTGCGGTCGGCACTTATATCGCCCTGGACAAAGGCTACTTCCGCGACGCCGGCCTCGATGTCGAGATTTCCTTGATGAATTCGTCGGCCAATGTGCTGGCGATCCTGGCAAAGGGTGATCTGCAATTTGTCGAAGGCGGTACCTCGGCCGGCTTCTTCAATGCGCTGGAACAGAACCTGCCGGTCATCATGGTGGCCGATCGTGTCTCGACGCCGATCCATCATCAAATGCTGGTCGGCATACAGAACCAGGGCAAGATCACCAAACTGAGCGATCTCAAGGGCAAGGTCGTCGGCAGCAATGGTCCGGGTTCTGTGACGACTTATGAAGTCGGCAAGATGCTGGAGGGCGTTGGCATGACGCTCGATGACATCGACATCAAGATTCTCGGCTTCCCGCAGATGGGGCCGGCGCTGGTCAGCGGCGCGCTGGATGCTGCTCTGGTCATTCCGCCGTTCGCGGCGGCCTATCAGGATCAAAAGATCGCTTATGCCATCGCCAGTGTCGACAAGCTCGTTGAGCCCCGGCCGCTGACCATTGCGGTTGCTTTCATGAACACTGAATGGGCGGTCAAGAATAAGGATGTGGTGCAACGCTTCTTCGTTGCCTATATGCGCGCCGCCCGCGATTACTGCATCGCCTATCATGGCGGTCCGAACCGCAAGGAAGTGATCGACATCGCGCTCCGCAACGGCCTCGACAAGAGCGCCGAAAGCATCGAACGCAATCCGTGGACCGGCCGGCGTATGGATGGCATCATCAATGTCGCCGGTCTGCTAGATCAGCAGGCCTATTATCAGAAGGTCGGTCTGGTGAAGTCGACGGCGCCGGCGGAGAAAATCTTCGATCGGCAATATGTCGATTATGCCAACAAGCAGTTGGGACCGCTGCCGCAAGTGAATCCGGAGTCCAAGCTGGAGAACTGCCGCTGATCTCAAAAGATCTCAAGCCGTGGTGTCATCCCGAACGCCTGCGCAGCAGGCGATCCGGGAACCAGGGGCGAGCGGTAGAGTTTGAGACGCCGCTCTATGTAAAGGACGGCACGTATCGCGCCTTTGGCCCCTGGATACCGGATCACGCTTCGCGTGTCCGGTATGACACAGAGGCCTTGGCGCAACCCTCTCAATGCCCGGGCGTTTTCTTCCACGCCGACGGCGCCTGCGCGTCGATCAGCACGAAGGCGATCCGGCAATTGGCCTTGCTGTTGTTGACCCAGGCATGGTTGGTCGCCTTCTGGATCAATACGTCGCCGGCCTTTAGATGCACTTCGCTGTCGTCCATCAACATGTCGATCTCGCCTTCCAGCACGATGGCGTAATCGATGCTCTTGGTGCGATGCATGAAAGCGCTGCGGCTGGCGGCCCCGCCATGGGAATCGGCGTTCAGGCCCATTTCCTTCAGCATCGCGGCATTGTCGACGTTTGCCATCTCCGACACCGGCGGAAAATCGACGATGCGCAGGATGTTGCCGCCGGGCGGTGGCGCGACGCCGAACTCGCGTAGCGACATATCCTCTGTGGAGGATAAATCCGGCTGGGCCTGGTCGGTGGTCCACAACTGGGTTGAGGTGATGCCGGTCGCTTGGCGCAATTTCACATTGGGGGTGGGGCCATCGGCGGTGACGATCGCCTTACCGTTGCTGTCGTGATCGACGATGACGCGCCGGGTTTGCCGGGCCATGGGGTCCTCCGCTTGATTTGTTATGCTCTTTCGTTGCAGGAACGGCGGTGACATTCAAGAGTGTAACGAACAGATAAGAAACGGAGGAAACATTGGCGGCGAAACCTCATGTGCTGATCGCGGGCGCGGGCATCGGTGGGCTGACGGCGGCACTGGCGCTGCTGCGTCGCGGTTTTGACGTCGATGTTTATGAACAGGCGCCGCAACTGCTGGAATTCGGCGCCGGTATCCAGATCGCCGCCAATGGTTCGCGCCTGCTGGTCCATCTTGGCCTCGAGGATCAGATGCGCCGCGTCGCCAAGGAAGCCGCCGGCAAGGAAGTGCGAATCTGGAATACTGGCCAGACCTTTAAGTTGTTCGATTTGGGCGAAGATTCCGTGCGCCGCTTCGGTGCACCCTACTGGTTCGTCCATCGCGGTGATCTCAATTCCGTGTTGCGTGACGCGGTGCTGGCGCTGAAACCCGATGCCATTCACACCGGCGCCCGCTGCCTCGGCTTCAGCGAAAAGGCCGGCCGTGTGACGCTTGAGATCGAGGGCGGCCGCAAGGCCGAGGGCGATGTTTTGATCGCCGCTGACGGCGTCCACTCGTTGATGCGTCAGCAGATGTTTGATTCTCCCAAATCGGAGTTCATGGGCATCATCGCCTGGCGTGGGCTGATTCCGATGAAGTCGCTGTCGGCCGAATTGCAGCGCCCGGTGGGCACCAATTGGGTTGGCCCACGCGGCCATGTCATCACCTATCCGGTGCGTTCGGGCGAACTGTTGAATTTCGTCGGCTTCGGCGAGCGCGATGATTGGCGCGGCGAATCCTGGAACGAGAAGGGCAGCAAGGCGGAATGCGCCGCCGATTTCCCCGGCTGGAACGATTATGTCCATGAAATGATCGCCAAGACCGACCAGCCTTATAAATGGGCACTGATCGGTCGCGCGCCGCTCCAGACCTGGACCAAGGGGCATGTCGCCTTGCTCGGCGACGCCTGCCATCCGACCCTGCCGTTTCTGGCCCAGGGCGCGATCATGGCCATCGAGGACGGCGTGGTGCTGGCCCGCTGCCTCGATCAATACGGCGACGTCGGTGCGGCGCTCTCGGCCTATCAGGCAGCGCGGGTGGAACGGGCCACGAAAATCGTCGTCGGCTCGACCGAGGCCGGCAAGCGCTTCCACAATCCCATTCTCGCCGATGCGGCGGCGGCAGTGGGATATATGGAGCGTGAGTGGGCACCGGAGAAAGTGCGCCTGCGTTACGACTGGCTGTTCGAATATGACGCCACGGCAGTTCCCGTCTGATGCAAATCCAGTTTGCAAATCCAGTTTGATTGCAGGAACCCTGATGTTGTAGAAGCTTGAGCGTTCTGTCGCCAAAACTGCAAAAGACTGCGTCAGGAAACAAATCGAGGAGGAAGCATGTCTGCCAAATCAAAGCCGCCCTTCCGTGCCGATCAGGTCGGCTCGCTGATCCGTCCCGACAACGTGCGCCAGGCGCGCAAAGACTTCGAAGCCGGCAAACTGCCCGAGGCGGACCTGGTCAAATTGCAGCGCGAGGCCATCGGGCCGGTGGTGAAGTTGCAGGAAGATCTCGGCTTCCGCGCCGTCACTGACGGTGAATACAATCGCGGCGGTTGGCAGCGCGACTTCCTGCTCGGCTTTGAGAACGTCAGGCTCATTCCCTCGAAAGTGCCGGTGCGCTTCCACAAGGCCGATGGCGTGGCCCTGCAGCAGCCGCCGACCATGCAGATTTTTGGCAAGCTCAAGCGCGTCAAGCCGATCTTCGTCGACGATTTCAAATTCCTGAAAACCAAGATTGGCGCCAATTCAACGGCTAAGATCACCATCCCGTCGCCGACCCTGCTGCATTTCCGTGGCGGCCGTGATGCGATTGATAAGGTTGCCTATCCGACGATCGAGGAGTTTTACGCCGATCTCGCGCGCGTTTATCGCGAGGAGATCGCCGATCTCGCCGCCGCCGGTTGCCGCTATCTGCAGATCGACGAGACCAATCTGGCTTATCTTTGCGATCCGGCGTTGCGCGCTCATGCGCAGAGCCTGGGCGAGGATCCCGATCAGCTTCTCAAGACCTATGCCAAGCTGCTCAACGACACCATGTCCGGCAAGCCCGATGACATGATCATCTGCATCCATCTGTGTCGCGGCAATTACGGCGGCGCCTGGGTGGCGGAAGGTGGCTACGAGCCGGTGGCGGAAGTGCTGCTCAGCGAGATCAACGCCAACGGCTATTTCTTGGAATACGATAGCGATCGCGCCGGCGGTTTCGAGCCGCTGCGCTTCTTGCCGAAGGGCAAGATTGCCGTGCTCGGTCTCGTCACCACCAAGGACGGCAAGCTCGAGAGCAAGGACACGATCAAGCGTCGCATCGAAGAGGCGGCGAAGATCGTGCCGATCGAACAGCTCGCCTTGTCGCCGCAATGCGGTTTCGCCAGCGGCATCGAAGGCATGGCGATGACCATCGATCAGGAAATCGCCAAGTTGAAATTGGTCAGCGAAACCGCCCGCGAAGTCTGGGCCGACGCCTGATCACCTGCTGGTAGTCTCCGTATCATTCCCGACATCCGCGCAGCGGGTGTCGGGAAACCAGATGGCCAGAATGAAATAAGAGAAGGAGCCGCGTGATGGCTGAGATGGTCGCCGCTTTCGCCTCGTCGCACAGCGTCATGCTCACCTGCACTTTGCAGGATTGGCAGAAAGGCTTCCGCACCTTTGATCCGAAGGGCACCTATTTTGACCGTAAGGGCAATATGGTGACCTACGAACAGTTGCTGGCTTTGGCGCCGCCCAACGCCAAGGAACTGGTGACGGATGAAGCCATCGCCAAGCGCTTCAATCAGGTGCAGGACGCCATGGCGCATATGCGCAAGGAAGTGCGCACCGCCAATCTCGATGTTTTGATCATCTGTGGCGACGATCAGAATGAGCTGTTCTCGAAAAACATGCAGCCGGCGATCGGCATCTATCACGCCGATCGTATTCGCAACGGCCGCAAGAAAGATCTGCCGCAGAGCGATCCGTTCCACTGGTACAAATCTGCCCAGAACCGGCGGCTCGAAGACGAGGACGGCGTGTTCTATCCGGTCAACAAGCCTCTGGCCGAGCATCTGATCAAAGGCCTGTGCGATCGCGGTTTTGACATCGCCTCGCTCGGTGGCATGGCCGACCATCAATATGAAGGCCACGCCTATTCCTTCATGCATAAGAAATATATCGACGGCATCGACATGCCGATCGTGCCGATCTTCCTGAACACCTATTTCGCGCCGAACCAGCCGACGCCGCGTCGCTGCGTCGATCTGGGACGAGGCATTGGCGAATTGGTGCGCAGCTTCCCCGACAATCTGCGCGTCGGCTTCATGGCCTCGGGCGGTCTCAGCCATTTCCAGGCCGAGGAAGATCTCGATGACGCGGTCATCGCCGCGATGAAGCGTAAGGATCTCGAATTTCTGAGCAACCTCGACGTCAAGCGTCTGCAGGCCGGCAGTTCGGAAATTCGCAACTGGCTGGTGTTGGCTGGCGCGTGTCCCGATCTCGATCTGACCTGGGTGTCCTATGCGCCGGGTTATCGCACCGATGCCTTGACCGGCACGGGCCTCGGCTTTGCCACCTGGTATCCGCCGGCGGCGAGAGCTGCTGAGTAGTCACGAAACGACAGAACACTTCAAGACCGGGAGAACGACATGGATCTGGGCATTAAGGGCCGCAAGGCGATCGTCTGCGCGTCCTCGCGTGGGCTCGGCAAGGCTTGCGCCTTGGCGCTGGCCCAGGAAGGCGTCGATGTGGTCATCAATGGCCTCAACACGCAGCGCCTCGATGCCACGGCCGCTGAAATCCGCGCTGCGACCGGCGTCAATGTCATTGCTGTCGCCGCCGACATCACCACCGAGGAAGGCCGCGCTAAATTGCTCGCCGCTTGTCCTGATGCCGATATCCTGGTCAACAACAATGCCGGCCCGCAGCCCGGCGAATTCCTTGATTGGGATCACGATCAATGGATCAAGGCGCTCGAGTCCAACATGCTGGCAGCGGTGCTGATGATCCGTGGTGTTCTGCCGGGCATGGTCGAACGCAAATTCGGCCGCATCGTCAACATTCTCTCGGCCATGACGAAATCGCCGCGCAATCCCGATCTCGGCCTGTCGACGGCGGCGCGCACGGCTCTGATCGGCGCCTCGAAATCCCTGTCGCGCAGCGTCATGGTCAATAACGTCACTTTGAACAATCTGCTGCCCGAGCGCATCGACACCGATCGGCAGAAATTCATGGCCGAACGGATGATGAAGGCGCAGGGCATCACCATGGAGGAAGCCCGCCAGCAGATCGCCGACAGCCTGCCGGCGAAACGCTTTGGGACGACTGTGGAATTCGGCTCCACCTGCGCCTTTGTCTGCTCGGTCCACGCCAGCTTCATGACGGGGCAGAACATTCAGCTCGACGGCGGCTCCTATGAAGGGCTGGTTTAGAGCCTTTCGAGCAGGGATGCGGTTCTGTTAACGCAGAGCCGCAAGGCCCTAGGTAACTCTTAATATATGAACCGTTTAGACGGCTGATATTTTGTAGCGGCATCCCGCGCGGGGCTTGCGTTGAAGCTCCGCCCGTTGCATTCCGCTGCCTCTCCGGTCATTGTGCCGCCCGGATCGTCCAGGCCGTCAAAAAGGGGGAGGAAATTCACCCGACCCGGCTCGGATGCTGCTTTGTCCACCGCAAGAACCACAAAGGTCACGAGTTATGATCATCGATTGTCACGGTCACTACACGACTGAGCCCGCGCCGCTTCAGCCCTGGCGCGACCGCCAGCTGGCCGGCCTTGTCGACTCCAACCGCCCCCTGCCGGGCCCGGCGCCGGTCATCAGCGACGACCAGATTCGCGAGACGATCGAAAAAGGTCAGCTCAAGAAGCAGCGCGAGCGCGGCAGCGATCTGACGATCTTCTCGCCGCGCGCCGCCGGCATGGCCCATCACGTCGGCAATCAGAAGACCTCCGAACAATGGGCGACGGTCTGTAACGACCTCATCTATCGCGTCTCCGAACTGTTCCCGAAGAACTTCATCGGCGTCGCCCAGCTGCCGCAGTCGCCGGGCGTTGATCCGCGTAATTGCGTTGCGGAGATCGAGCGTACCGTCAACGAGCTCGGCTTCGTCGGCGTCAACCTCAACCCCGATCCGTCGGGTGGTTACTGGAAAGAACCGCCGCTGACCGACAAGTGGTGGTACCCGGTCTACGAAAAGCTCGTCGAGCTCGACGTGCCGGCGATGGTGCACGTCTCCAACTCGTGCAACCCCTGCTTCCACGCCACCGGCGCCCATTACATCAACGGCGACACGACCGCGTTCATGCAGTTCATCCAGGGCAATCTGTTCAAGGATTTCCCGACCCTGAAGTTCATCATCCCGCACGGCGGCGGTGCGGCGCCGTTCCATTGGGGTCGCTATCGCGGCCTGGCGCAGATGCTGAAGAAGCCGCTGCTGTCCGAGCACCTGCTCAAGAACGTCTATTTCGACACCTGCGTCTATCACCTGCCGGGCATGCAGCTGCTCGCCAAGGTGATTCCGACCGACAACATCCTCTTCGCCTCCGAAATGATCGGCGCGGTGCAGGGTATCGATCCGGAAACCGGTCACGAATATGACGACACGAAGCGCTACGTCGACCAGCTCGGCCTCAGCGCCGAGGATCTGCACAAGATCTACGAAGGCAATGCGCGCAAGGTCTATAGCCGTCTTGACGGCCAGCTCAAGAAGCGCGGCCTGATCTGATCCCGCTTGCGGCGCCCCACTGGGGCGCCGCTCTCTATTCTTCGTAACCTGCCCGGCAGGTTGATCTCATCAAGACCGGCCTTCAGCCGGCCCTTACGCCTCAAGAGGAATTCCATGGCACAGCAACGGCTCAATGGCGTTATTCGCGCGCTCGAATCGGGCAAGCCCGCTTTCACGATGTTTTCTCCGGCGACGGCGGATGCCGCCACCGCCCTGCAGGGCACCAAATATGATGGCGTCGTGTTCGAGACCGAGCACAATGTCTGGGATGGCACGAATGTCCGCCATGCCCTGCAATATCTGCTCAATCGCAACGAGATCGCCAGCTCTGGCTCGCTCGCGCCGGCGCTGACGCCGATCGTGCGCATCCCGCCGAATGGCGCGGAGATGAACCAGACGTTCTCCAAGCAGGTGCTCGATCTGGGCGCCTATGGCGTGGTCTGGCCGCATGTCGGCACCGCCGAACAGGCCTATAACGCCGTGTCGGCTTGCCGCTATCCGACCATGAAGGACAATCCGCTGCATGAGCCCTTCGGCCAGCGTGGCGATGGCCCGCATGGCGCTGTGCGCTACTGGGGTCTCTCGCAGCAGGAATATTACAAGCGTGCCGACGTGTGGCCGCTCAATCCCGACGGCGAAATCTTCGTCATCCTGATGATCGAAGATCTCGAAGGCATTCAGAATCTCGACGAAATCCTGAAGAAGGTGAAGGGCATCGGTGCCGTGCTGATCGGCGAAGGCGATCTGTCCCAGGAACTCGGCTATCCGCGCCAGTATGAGCATCCGGTGGTGCTCGACCATATGCGCAAGATCGTCGAGACGGCGAAGGCCAACAACGTGGTCGTCGGCCATCCGCATGTCGATTCGAAGAATGTCGAGCGCGTGCTGAGCGAAGGCTATCGCTTCCTGATGGCGGCGCCGGAGCGCACGTTCAACGCCCTCAACAAGGGTCGCGAACTGGCCGGCCGCTAACAGTAACAAGTAAGAAGAAGAGGCAAGGACATGGCGACTTTCCCTGCGACGGGCCCCGTTGCGCTGCGGACCAATCTCGCTGATTCGGCGCTGTCGAAAGCGCTGAAAGCGGGTGAGATCGAAACACCGCTCGTCAATTGGGATTTCGCCGGTCCGACGACCGCCAACCAAGGCTTCAAGCCGATGGTGCGCGAAGGCAAGTTCACTGCCGGTGAGCTTGCCATCGTCACCTACATGCAGGCACTTGATTACGGCAAGCCGCTGGTGTTGCTACCGGCGACCATGGTCGGTCGCTATCAGCATCAGTTCTTTGTCTGCCGCAAGGAACGCTCGCCGATGGACCCAAAGACCCTCGAGGGGAAGAAGGTCGCGGTGCGCTCCTACACGCAGACGACGGGTGTCTGGGTGCGCGGTATCCTGCAGGATGAATACGGCGTCAATCTCAACAAGCTGAAGTGGATCTGCTGGGACGATCCGCATCTGGCCGAATACACCGATCCGCCGGAACTGGTGGAGCGAGCGCCGCCCGGCGGCAAGAACCTCAACCAGATGGCGCTTGATGGCGATGTCGATGCGGTGATTCCCGCTGCCGATCTGCTCGCCAATCCGGAAATGCGCACCGTCATCCAGAACCCGGAACAGACGGCGCGCGCCTGGGGCGAGAAATATGGCTGCGGTCATATCAACCACATGTTCGCCGTGCATCGCGATCTGCCGAAGGAACGGCCGGATGTGGTGAAGCAGATCTTCGCCGCGTTGAAGGAGAGCAAGGCTCGCGCCGGTCTGCCCAAGAGCGGCGAGATCGATCAATTGCCGATGGGCGTCGACGCCTGCCGCAAGTCGCTCGAACTGATCACGCGCTATGCCTACGAGCAGAAGATCGTCAAGAAGCACTACAAGATCGAAGACCTCTTCGACGACGTGACGATCAATCTCATCTGAGGCAGTGCCGGCAGCGGCCGGCACGCAGTTTTTCAAGGCACCTTCACGGATCGTCGCCGCGCGTTCTGCGGCCGAATCTGCGCAGTCTGGTGTTTCTATGGCGCTGTAATTATTGCATAAAATGGAAACTAAACGGTTTCCATTTTATAATAGCTAATAATTGGCTTTTAAGCCGCCTTATTTGGTGGCATGTTCCCGTTAGAACCATTCCAGGGCACATTGCGTTCGGTTGAACCGCGATTTGCGAAACGCGATTTGCCCGTGGTCTTTAGTTTGACGCGTCTTGTGGCGTTCGATGACGCCAAACGACAACGCTAGAGTGCGGAGGGAACGATGCCTGACGAACTTAAATCGTCATTGGTCGGGGAAGTGCGCGAGCTGCAGGAAATCACTGCGGCCACCGATACGCGCGATTATCTTTTTGCCGCCGCGCGGCAGGCCGAGCGCCAGTACGACGATTACGAACTGATCGTCGACGTCGATGCGCATACGCAGGAAGGCCGCTTCTGGCCGGAAATTCTTGAATTCATGGAGAACGACGTTCTCAAGCACACGGCGCTCAATCAGCTGGCCGGTGGCATTCGCACGCCGCTGATCAACATGCAGCCGGGCATGAGCTTCCAGTCGCTCTCGGGCCGCGTGCCGCATCAGTCGGGCCCGCGCGAAAGCGTCACCAATCCCGATAAGCCCGGTGCCGCCTTCGTCGAGATCGCCAAGCGCAGCATCGACTTCATGGGCGTCGACTATCAGGTCATCTTCCCGACCTCGATGTTGCATCTGGGCATGAACCCGATGGACGACATCGAAGTCTATCTGGCGCGCGCCTATTGCCGCTGGATGGTGGAAGTGGTTCTGCCGCAAGAACCGCGCCTGACCAGTCTGATCTATCTGCCCTTGAACAATGTCGATGAATGCGAGCGCATGGTGCGCGAATTCGGCGCCAACCCGCAGATTGTCGGCTATACGATCTGCGCCGTGCGCCATAAGCCGATCCATCACAACCAGTATATGCGCCTCTATTCGATGATCGAGGAAAGCGGCAAGCCGTTGGTGTTCCATGCCGGCCCGCACTGGGATGATCCCTCCTTCACGCAGCTCAACCGCTTCATCTCCATGCACGCTCTGTCTTTCGTGCATTACAACATGATCCACATGACCAATTGGATCATCAACGCGCTGCCGGAGCGCTTCCCCAAGTTGAAGACCGTGTGGGTTGAAAGCGGCGTCGCCTGGGTGCCGTTCCTGATGCAGCGTCTCGATCACGAAGTGCTGCTGCGCCAGAGCGAGGCGCCAGGCCTCAAGCGCATGCCCAGCGAATATATGCAGGACATGTTTTACTCGAGCCAGCCGCTCGAACGCTACGATCTCAAGCTGCTCGAAGCGACGCTCGATAAGATGAAGGCCAGCACGCAATTGCTGTTCTCGTCCGACTGGCCGCACTGGGACTTCGATCCACCGAGCTCGATCACCACGCTGCCGTTCCTTGACGATCAAGCGAAGCGCAACATTCTCGGTCTCAATGCGGCGAAGCTGTTTAATCTGCCGATCAAGCGCACGCGCCCGCGCGCGGCCGATGCGATGGCGGCCCGCGCCGCCAACCGCGTTTCTTGAACTGAGAACGATTGGAAATCAGGATCTGAGACCATGTCTGAAGTGAATGTTGGCCCCGCTTCATCTTTCGCCGATCCCGGCCGCAAAGTGTTCGAAGTCGGCGGGCAGGAAGTCGGTGTGTTTCTGCTTGGTGGCGAGTTCTACGCTTGGGAGAACCGTTGCCCGCATCTCGATGGCCCGGCGTGCCAGGGCCGTCTGTTGCCATTGGCAACCGAAGCCGTGAATGAAGATCGCACCAGCCGTGGTCGTGAGTTCTCCAAGGATCATATGAACATCGTCTGTCCCTGGCATGGGATGGAGTTCGATATTCGCACCGGCCGTCATCCGACCAATCAGGCGATTCGCCTGCGCAAGGTTCCGGTGCGCGTCGAACGTGGCGAAATCTATGTGACCTTGCGCGGATAATCCGCTGCTTCGCGGACGTCACTTAGAACGCAAGCGCTTGTTCGCAATTGCTTCAATTTTTATGTTCCACGGCTCCGTCGCCTCAAAGGTGGCGGAGCCGCATTCTTGTCACATTACGCCGCCGTATAAGGCGTGCGCTTAGCGCGACAACTCACCTTTCTTCACTTTTAAATTCTGCGAGGAATCATGTTTTTCAGAAACGCTCTTGTTGCCGCTACTGTCTCCTTTTCGGCATTTGCTGCACATGCAGCTGATCCGATTGGCATTCCGGCCTGTGACGACTTCCTGACAAAATATGAGGCCTGCATTTCCGGCAAAGTGCCGGAGGCGCAGAAGAGCATGTTCCAAGGCCAGATCGATCAGATGCGCAAGAGCTGGACGGACCTCGCCAAGAATCCGCAAACCAAGCCGTCGATGGAAGCCATGTGCAAATCATCGTCGGACCAGATGAAGACGGCGGTCAGCGCCTACGGCTGCACGTTCTGATTTAAGTCAAACGGCAGAACGCTCTAGAGGCGCATGTGACGCACATGCGACAGGCATGAGAAGAGCCCGGTTGTGATGATCACGGCCGGGCTCTTTCCTTTCGTGTCTGCGATCGTCACTGAAAGCTGATCTTCGCGTCCTGGATGACCCGATGCCAGCTCTTCAAATCGGCAGCCAGAATTTTGGCGAACGCATCTGGACTGTCGCCGATCGGCTCCGCGCCGAGGGCCTGCATTTTTGCTCGCAAGTCCGGATCGTGCAGCACTTTCGCCAATTCACCATGCAGTCTGTCGATGATGACGGTTGGCGTGCCCGCTGGCGCCATGATGCCGTACCAGGAGGAGACGTCGAAATCCTTCACGCCGCTTTCGCTGATGGTTGGCACGGTGGGAAGGCCTGAGAGCCGCTGCGCCGATGTAACGGCGAGCGCCTTGAGTTGCCCCGCTTCGATGAAGGCCCCTGCGGTCGCGAGCGCCGTCACCAGCAGCGGGATCTGCCCGCTCACCACGTCGTTCACCGCCTGGCCGCCGCCCTTGTAGTTCACATGGGTCATCTGCAGGCCGGTGCGGTTCTTCAGTAGCTCGCCGGCGAGATGTCCCGTGCTGCCAAGGCCGGCCGAGGAGAAGAACAGATTGGCCGATGGGTCTTTGCTCAAGGCGACCAACGCCTGGATGGAATCGGCTTTCAGCCCCGGATGAGCCACCAGGATCAGCGGCACCAGGGCGACCCGGGAAATCGGCATCAGGTCGCGTTGCGGATCAAAAGGCAGTTTTGGATAGAGGCCGGGATTGATCGCCACCGTGCCGTCGGCAACCAGCACGATCGTATAGCCGTCCGGCGTTGATTTCGCCGCCGCGTCGGTGCCGACATTGCCGTTGACGCCCGGCCGGTTCTCGATGACCACCTGCTGCCCCAAGGCCAGGCCGAGTTGATGCCCGATCAGCCGGGCGAGGACATCGGTGGTGCCGCCGCCGGCGAAGGGCACGACCATGCGGATTGGACGGGTGGGATAATCGCTGGCAGGGGACTGGGCCCAGGCTGGAGTGAAGCCTTGGATGAAGGCCGGCGCCAAGGCCGCCAGTCCGATCACGGTTACGCACAGTTTCAGGGCATGCCGAACGACATCCATGGCGCTTCCCCTCCAACCCTCTGTTTTGGGGAGGCTACGCACACGTGTGCATTAATGCAAGCGGGAAAGGTGGGCGGGAAGGGCGCGCAGAGTTGGGATGAGGACAGGCGAACGGGCAGGCCCGTCCGCTTGGGGTTAAACCGGCGGCGTCGCCCACACGGCGGAACTGTCGGCCGCTAGGGTAATCGTGTCGCCGGCGGCCGGGTTATGAACCGACGGGACATCGATATTGAGCCGGCCGGCCGGTGTTTCGGCGATGATCGAGCGGTGCGTGCCACGGAAGATCGATTGCACGATCGGTCCGGTCCAGCTCATCTCGTCGTCGCGGATCGAAGCCTTTTCGGCGATCCGCATGTTTTCCGGCCGCACCATCACCGAGACGTCGGCGCCAACGGGGAGCGCGCTGGAAGAGCCGCAAGGGCCAACCCAGCCCGGTCCATCCAGGGTCAACAGGAAGGAACCGTCCGCCTGCGTGGCGCAGGCCTTCACCTTCGACGGCAGGAAGTTCGGCGAGCCGAAGAAGCCGGCGACGCCGCGGTTGGCCGGCCGCCGGTAGATTTCTTCCGGCGAACCGATCTGCAGGATATGGCCCGAATGCATCACGACGATGCGGTCGGACAAGGCCATGGCCTCGCCCTGGTCGTGGGTGACGTAGAGGCTGGTGATGCCGAGGCGCTTCTGCAGGGCGCGGAATTCATCGCCCGTCTGGGTGCGCAGGCGCGCGTCGAGATTCGACAGCGGTTCGTCGAGCAGCAAGACGCGCGGTTCGAACACAAGCGCGCGGGCGATGGCGACACGCTGCTGCTGGCCGCCCGACAGGGCCGGCGCTGGCCGATCAGCATAATTCTCCATCTCGACCAGGCGCAGCGCCCCCTTCACCTTTTCGGCGATTTCCTGCGCCGACTTGCGGCGGATGCGCAGCGGATAGGCGACATTGTCGAACACGGTCATATGCGGCCAGATCGCGTAGGACTGGAACACCATGCCGAGCATGCGCCGTTCCGGCGGCACGAAGAAACTGGCGCTGGCGTCGCTGACCACCTGATTGTCGATGGCGATGCGGCCACCGGTGTTTTGTTCCAGCCCCGCCACCATGCGCAATGTCGTGGTCTTGCCGCAGCCCGACGGCCCAAGCAGGGTGACGAACTCGCCGGCCTCGACATTGAGATTGACATTGTCCACGGCCGCGACGGCGCCGAAATGCCGGCTCACGTTTTCGAGCGTAATCGCAGCCATTCCTATTCTCTCCTTGCCTGAAACCTAAGTGATTGAATGATGGACCGATAATCTAGAGCGTGCTGATCCGGTTCTTGATGAAGCGCAATTGCGCCCAGCGGAAGACGATGACCAGCAGCATCATGAACAGACCGATGACGCTGACCTGTTCGGCCTGTCCGTTCGACCACAACCGCAGCAGAACCACCGACAGCACTTCCGAGCCGACGGAGTAGAGCAGGATCGAGGCCGACAATTCGCGCATGATGCCGAAGAAGGCCAGCACCCAGCCGACGGCGAAGGACGGCCAGGCAAGCGCGATCAGAATGCGCCACAGCGTCTGGAAGAACGACGCGCCATGGACGCGCGAGCATTCCTCCAGGTCATAGGACAATTGCGCATAGGCGCTGGTCATGACACGCACCGACACCGGCGTGCCAAGCGCCATATAGGCCAGCAGCAGAGCCCAGATCGTGCCGTAGATCGGGATTGGACCGGGCAACATGGCGAAGGCCCACAGGAAGCCGATGCCGAGCACCATGCCTGGCATCATCCAGGGCAGCCAGGCGAGCGCGTCGATGAGCCGGCGGCCGCGCCAGCGCGTGCGGATCGAGACATAAGCGACGACGGAACCAAGCACCATGGTTGCTGTCGCGCCAATCAGGCCCAGAAACATGGTGTTGCCGAAAGCGCGCCACACTTCCGCATTGCTGAACACAGCCGAATAATGTTCGAGCGTCAGCATGTCGCGAGAATAGAAGCCGAAGAAGCGAAAGAACGAGCCGATGGCGAGCTGGCCGATCGGCAGAACGACGGTGACGAAGAAGAACAGGATGCAGAAGCCAAACGTCACCCACTTCCATTTGCCGAGCTTCATCACACTCGGCGAATAGCCCTTGCCGGTGACAGTCGAGAAGGTGCGGCCGCGCAGCAGGCGCCATTGCCAGATCACCAGGATGAACATCAACGCCATGATCGCGAAACTGAGCGCCGTCGCATATTGATAGTCTGGCGTCGCCCGGTGGTTGATCGAATTGTAGATTTCCGTGGTGATGACGGTGATCTTCGCGGGCGTACCGAAGAAAAGCGGGGATTCGAAACTCTCGATGCCGCGGATGAAGCTGAGAATGAAGGAATTGGTCAGCGCCGGCAGCATCAGCATCAAGGTGATGTTGCGGAACGTACGCCAGCGTGAGGCGCCGCACATGCGGCTTGATTCCTCGAGCGAGGGGTCCATGGCGCGAAAAATGTCGACGATGAACAGAAATAGGAACGGCGTCGAATACTGGACCATGTGCCAGACGACGCCGCCATAAGAATAGACATTGATGATCGACGTGCTCGAACCGGTCGCCCATTTCCACACTTGGTTGAGCAAGCCGACTTGTGGATTGCCGAGCATGCCCCAGGCCATGGCTGTGAGGATCGGCGGCACGAAGAAGGGCAGGGTGATCAGCACTTCCAGCTTGTCGCGATAGGGCGTGTCGGTGCGCGCCACGATCCAGGCGAGCAGCACGGCCATCAGCAGCGCCGGAATTGTTTTAGCAAGAGAAATGCCGACGGTGTTGGCGAGCACCACCATGTTCGACGAGGTGAAAATGGAGCGATAGCCGTCCAGATTGAATTCGCCCGCCATGCCCGGCGGCGTCGAATGCAGGCTGCCGTAAAACAGCATGGCGAGCGGATAGACCGCCAGAAAGCCGAGGATAAGAACGAGGGTGAGCACCGCCGCGTCGCGGCCGGTGAAATAGCGTGAGAACCGAAAGGCCAGTGAATTCGGCCCGACGAGCGGTTTGCTCGCGCCGGCGGGTCGCAGCGTTCCCGCTGTGTTATCCGTCATGTCCTACCCTCTTGCGTTCCCCACGCGATTTCCGGATACGTCCTCTCGACAAGCGGCCTTCGAACTGAGTTCTCGCGCTCAAGCCGTCTTGTAGAAAAGCGGAATAGGCGAAAACCACCTTACCATGCAAGGTGATAAAAAACCCATGCTGCGCAAGGTGTGGAGCGGTAGCCTATAACCGTGGCAGTTGTTGCGGGTGAGTGTTGGGGCCTGTCCCGCAAGGGTTGGTATTCTGCCCGCATTAGGCGGAGGCTGCGGGATGCGGTATATCGTGGCTCGCAAATAGCGATATAATCGCTGCTAATAAACGATATAATCGCAGCAAATAGCGAGCTGGTGTTATAACCACGGCCAATAAAGAGCCGATTCAACCCGGCGTAACGGAGATGAGGATGAAACTGCCGCTGGAGGGTGCCATCGATTGCGATGTACACCTGAGCGTTCCCAATGTCGCGACGCTCCTGCCGTTCATGTCGGATTATTGGAGCGATCAGCTTGTCACGCGCTACATCGATCGTGCCGGCTTCAACCTGACGAGCTATCCGCCACGTTCGCCCTTGACTGTGCGCGAAGACTGGCGTGCGGCGCCGGGCCGGCCGACGGGCCTCGCCGCGCTCCAGGCCAACGTGCTTGATCCTGGCCGTCTTTCGGTTGCCGTCTGCCACACGCTGCATGGCGCCATGGCTTTGTTCAACGAAGATATGGGCGCCGAATTCTGCAAGGCGATCAATGCCTGGGTGGCGCAGGAATGGCTTGATCGCGAGTCGCGCCTGCGTGCCTCGATCCTTGTCCATGCGCAGAATCCCGCCTTGGCGGTGGAGGAAATCGAACGCTGCGCCGGTGACAAGCGCTTCGTCGCCGTGCTCCTGCCGGTGATGGGGGATAGTCCGCTCAGCCGGCGCATTTATTGGCCGATCTATGAAGCGTGCGAGCGCCACGGCCTGTCGCTGGCCGTCCACGCCGGTTCCACCTACCGCAATCCGCCCACCGCTGCCGGCTGGCCGTCTTATCAGAGCGAAGACTATATGCTGCAGAGCAGCGCCTTCGAAAATCTCATCGTCGGCTTTCTGGCCGAAGGCGTGTTCCAGAAGTTCCCCGGCTTGAAACTGGTCTGCATGGAATCCGGCTTCACCTGGATGCCGACCTTCCTGTGGCGCACGTCGAAAACTTGGCGCGGTGTACGCACCGAGGTGCCTTGGCTCGATCGCGTGCCCGCCGAAATTATCCGTGAACATGTGCGCCTCACCCTGCAGCCGGTCGATGCGCCGCGCGATCCGAAGATTCTGAACAAGATCCTCGAACAGATCGCCTGCGACGACATGATCGTCTATTCGTCGGACTATCCGCATGGTCATTTCGACGGCGACAACGGGTTGCCGGACGGTTTGAGTCCTGACCTCTTACGTAAAATTACCATCGACAATCCGCGCGCCGCTTTCCCGCGGCTCGCCACTGTCGATGCCTCGGGCACGAAGGAGACCGTGTGATGAACGCTCCGCTGCGTGAACAGAAAGCCAGCCAGAAGCTGATGATCGTCGATTGTGACATTCATCCGATTCAGCGCTCGGCCAAGGATCTTTATCCCTATCTGTCGAAGACCTGGCAGGAGCATATTGAGAGCTTCGGCGCCCATGTCCGCCAGGGCATGACCGAGCAGATCATGTGGCCGCGCATGATGGCCTCTGGCCAGCGCGCCGACGCCTATCCGCCCCAGGGCGGCCCGCCGGGCTCTGATTACGAGCTGATGAAACGCCAGCATCTCGATCCCAATGGCGTCGAGTTCGGCATGCTCGTGGCGCTCAGCAAGGGCGGCATGGAAGAGCGTAACCAGCCTTTCGCCCGTGCTCTGTCGAGCGCCGTCAATGAATGGCAGCTGCACGACTGGGTCGAGCGCGATGCCCGCCTGCGCGCTGGCATTGTCGTTACCGGCGAGGATCCCGACCATGCGGTGGCCGAGATCGAAAAGCGCGCTGGCGATCGCCGCTTCGCTCAAGTGATCATTTCGCCGCGCAGCGCCGAGCCCATCGGCCGGCGCCGCTACTGGCCGATTTTCGCTGCTGCGGAACGGGCCGGCCTGCCGATCGGCCTGCATCCAGCCGCCGTGCCTGGTGGCAATCCCTCATCGGGCGGTGGTTGGCCGACCTATTACATGCAGGAACACCACACCTTCACCACGGGCTCACAGGCTGCCGCCGTGAGCCTGGTGATGGAAGGCGTGTTCGAACAGTTTCCGAAACTGCGCATCGCCATGATCGAATCCGGCTTCAGCTGGGCTCCGGCGCTCGGCTGGCGCATGGACCGCATCTGGGAGCGCATGCGCCAGGAAACGCCGCATATCAAACGGCCGCCGTCGGAATATCTGCGCGAACATTTCTGGTTCGCCACGCAGCCGATGGAAGAGCCGGAAAATCCGCAGGACATCATTCAGATGTTCGACTGGATCGGCTGGGATCACATCATGTTCTCGACCGATTATCCGCATTGGGATTTCGATGACCCGCGCCAGGCCATCAAAGTCCGTATCACCGATGAACAGCGCGAGAAGATTTTCCGCGCCAACGCCAAGGCTTTGTATCAACTGTCATGACACGTCACGTTGTTGCGAAGGCGCACGAGATTGCGCCGGGTTCGAGCCAGATCGTCGAAGTCAGTGGACGCGAGATTGGCGTCTTCAATGTCGCCGGCGATTATTATGCCCTCGCCAACCGCTGCCCGCATGCGGGCGCCGATCTGTGCAAGGGCTTCATCACCGGTCTGGTTTTATCGGATGGGCCGAACAAATACCGGCTGGAGCGCAAAGGGGAGTTCCTCCGCTGCCCGTTCCATGGCTGGGAGTTCGATATCCGCACCGGCCAGTCCTGGTGCGATCCGAAGTCGATGCGCGTGCGTCAGTTCAAGGTTGACGTGGCGCCGGGCGAGACCCTGGTGAAGGGCCCCTATGTGGCCGAGAGCTTCCCTGTGAAGGTCGAGGAAGATTATATCGTCATCGACATCTGACTTCGGCTAAATCAAGAAACGATTGAGCTTGCGGGGCGTGGAGCCGGTTGATGCCGGTCCATGCCCTGTGAGCTTTTTCGATAAAAACAAACGGGATTGGAAACGCGATGGAGAAGATTGGAATTATCGGTGTTGGCCGCATGGGGCAGCCGATGGTGAAACATATGATCCGGCACGGCTATGACGTCACCGCCTGCGATATCAACCCGGACAATCGCGACAAGGTGGCGGCCATGGGCGCGCGGGTTGTTGCTGAGCCGAAAGCGCTCGGCGACTGCACCTTTGTCATTTTGGGTGTCGGCTATGACGACGAGGTCAAGGCCGTCGTGCTTGGCGCCGATGGTGTGCTGGGAAGCCTGAAACCCGGCGCCATCATCGCGATTTCATCTACCGTCTCGCCGGAAACCGTCAAGGCGATCGATAAAGCAGCGCGGGCCAAGGGCTGCGATGTTCTCGACGCGCCGATTTGCCGGGGCCGTTGGTTCGCTGACGAGGGCAAATTGCTGGCGCTGTTTGGCGGCAATGACGCCGTGGTCGAGCGCGGCCGCGCCGTCTATGGCACATTTGCTTCCGACATCGCGCCGCTCGGCGAAGTCGGCCATGGCCAGGTCGCCAAGGCCATGAACAATCTCATGCTGTGGGTCACCAGCATCGGCCTGATTGAGGCCGGACGCATCGCCGAGTCGACAGGGATCGATCTCGTGAAGTTGCGCGAAGCCTTGATGATGAGTTCCGGCAAGAGCCAGGCGCTTGAGGATTGGGATCAGACCACCTTCACTTGGGCTTTGAAGGACATGCAGATCGTCTCCCAAATGGCCGACAAAGCCAATCTATCGCTGCCGCTCACCGGCGCGGTGAAAGAGATGGTCAAGGAGGCTCGGCGCGTTAAGGCGACCAACCCGCCGCGCTGGACCGGCAAATAGGCGGGGTTCTCGAACGCTTGATGTCCGTCATTGCGAGGAGCGTAGCGACGAAGCAATCCAGGGGCGCGTGGTCAAATGTCGAGAAATGTCCTTGGTGCAGGCATTTATACCTGCGGCTTCATGTGTTGGCCGTGGATTGCTTCGCTGCGCTCGCAATAGGGTTTCCTCAGTACCACGTTAGGTCTTTTCCAACACCCGGTCACGCAGTTTGCGGAAGCGATAGCGCGGAATCTGATCGAGGTCGGTGCCGGTGACGCGCACCACCCAGCAGGTCTGTGGATGTTCCGTCGAGTGAATATGGCCGGGGCCATAGGCCTTGGTGTCGCCAATGCGCATGTCATATTCGGCGGTTTGTTCCAGCACCCAGCTTTCCTCGCTGTCGGGATTGATGCGGCGGAATTCGCGCATGCGCGTCAGGTCGGTGGCATTGCCGTAGATCGCCCATGACGCGCCATGGGAGTGCGGCGAACCGCGCTTGCCGCCCTCCTGCACATGGGCGAGGACATAAAAATCAAGTTCCGGATCGTGATAAAGCTCGCGTCGTCCGGGTGGCGTGTCGGCGTTAAATGTCGCGGCAACGAAATCCGGCTCGCGCAGTAGGCCGCCGAGTTTGTGCGCCACCGCATCGATCCGATCCTGCAATGGCGCATCACCCGCCAAAATACTGTGGCTGTCCTGGCAGAAGTCCTGCAGCGTATAGGCCATGGGGATCCTCCGTGTTGGCGGCGATCTTAGACCCGTGCCGAGAGACTTTGAAGTCGGCTGGCATCAGGGATGTTGACTGGACGCATCATTTCGCCCAAGACGCCCTTTCCCTGGCCGGACAAGAAATCGATAAAGGACAAGAAATGGCTATCGATAGTCATATCGCCCGGTTGCGTGCCCTCGACATCTGCGACCTCTCCGATGCCGTGGACTCGCTCGGCCTGCCGCCGGCCGTGACGGGCCTGTTCCAGGCCAGCGCCGGCAAACCGATCGCCGGGCGCGCCGTCACCGTCAAACTGATTGCCGGCACGGCGCCGCCGACCGAAAAGCCACGGCATCTGTGCACCACGGCGGTTGAAGCTGCCGGGCCCGATCACATCATCGCCATCGAGCAACGTACTGGTATCGATGCGGCGGCCTGGGGTGGCATTCTCGCCCGCGCCGCCCAGGTGCGCGGCATCGCCGGTACGATCATCGACGGGCCGGCGCGTGACATCGAGGAATCGAACCGTATCGGCTACACGGTCTATGCGCGCACGCAGACCTGCCGCACGGCGCGCGGTCGGATTTATGAATCCGAATGCCAGACGCCGATCGCTTTCGGTGATCTCACGCTGCATCCCGGCGATTACATCGCCATTGATCGCAGCGGCTGCGTCATCATTCCTGCTGCCAGCATCGAGGATGTGCTGTCACGCGCCGAGCAGATTCGCGATCGCAGCGACGACATGGCGGCCGCCGTCTATGCCGGCCTGCCCGTGTCGCAGGTGATGGGCGGCAATTACGAACACATGCTGGAAGAGCTGAAGAAGAAGTAATTCGGCCTTATTTCTCGCTCGCTTCCAGCAAGATGCGCGCCGTGCGGCTGAGATGTTCTTCCATCAGAAGGACACAGCGATCTGCATCACGCTGTAAGGCCGCATCGGCGATCGCCCGATGCTCGGTGTCGAGGTCTCGCTCGACCCGAGCCAAGGGGCGTGAGAGCCAACGATAGCGCTCGTGTTGGGCATAAAGCGTCGCACGCAGGCGAAGCAGCCAGCTGCTGTTGCAGGCGGCGACAATTGCCTCGTGAAAAGCCCGATGGGCAACAGCATAGCCGTCTGAATAACGCGCGGGATCGTCTGGGGTAGCCACGGGCGTTCGCGAGAGGCGATGTGAGGCGGCCACAAGCGCCGTCTCCCAGTCGACGTCCGCATGGGCGATGGAATCGCGGATGCAGAGCGCTTCAATCTGGCATCGGGTCTGGGTGAGGTCGCGCAGATCCTCGAGCGAAAGCGGAGCGACGCGGAAACCGCGGTGTGGCTCGACAGAAACAAAACCGTCGGACACGAGCCGTGACAGAGCCTCGCGCACGGCACTCGAGCCAGCCGCAGTCCGTTTGCACAATTCGTCGATCTTCAAACGTTGGCCTGGCGGGAGGCGGCCAGCGGTGAGATCGGCGCGGAGCTGCCGATAGACGGTTTCGGTGAGGGACAAGGTCGCCATCGTGACTTCTAACATATCATGCATGAAACAAGTATAATATATTATTATTTGACATATGCATGCTTCTGTCCGAGCTTGTCAGGGGCCGAGTGTCCGTAAACCTGACTGGGCCAAACAGGGGAGGAAGCCATGAAGGGCGTGAAGGGACTGTATCTGGTCGTCTTGGCCTGGTTCTTGGCTGTTCTGCCGTCCGCGCTGGCGGCTCAGGAATGGCCCACGCGTTATGTCCGCATGGTTGTCGCGGCCTCGGCGGGCAGCGCCCCCGATGTCATCTGCCGGTTGATTGGCGATCGCCTGGGCCAGCGGCTGGGTCAGCAGGTGGTGATCGAAAATCAAAACGGAGCTGGCGGCAACCTGGGCGCCACGGTCGCGGCGCGCGCCGCGCCCGATGGCTATTCTCTCTTCTGCGGCCAGGCAGCGCCGCTGGCGCTCAACCAGCATTTGTTCAAGACATTGAACTTTAACGTGGCGCGTGATTTCGATCCGATCACGCTGATCGGCATGAGCCCGATGGTGATCGCCGTCAATGCGAAGCGCGGCATCAAAACGCTGCCGGAGCTGATCGCGATCGCCAAGGCCGATCCTGGAAAGCTCTCCTTCGCCACTTCGGGCACCAAGAACGTCCCACACCTCACCGCCGAACTGTTGAAATCGAGTGCCGGCATCCGCATGACGCAAGTGCCCTATAGCGCGACGACCCAGGGTGCGATGGATGCGATGACGGGCGTGGTCGACATGATGATCGACGGCATTCCCGCCGTACAGGCTCACGTGCAATCGGGCAGTTTGATCGCCGTGGCGGTGAGCGCTCCCAAACGTCTTCCCGGCCTCGAACGAGTCCCTGCCATCAGCGAAACTTTGCCTGGCTTCAACGTATCGGGGTGGTTTGGCCTCGTGGCGCCGAAAGGAACGCCGCCGGCGATCATCAAACGGATCAACGACGAGATGAATGTCGTCCTGAGCGAGCCAAACCTTATCGCCCGGCTTAGCGACCTCGGTGTCTATCCTGATACTGAACTCCAGTCTCCTGTCGCGTTTGGGACATTCCTGCAGTCGCAAGCCGAACTCTACGGCCGCATCGCCCAAATGGCCGGTTTCGAAAAGGAATAGCGGCAAAGGAACAGCGCGGAAGGTGCAAAGGATGAGCGAGCGGGACGGTGCGATGACGTTTGACGTGGTGATTATTGGCGCTGGTCCTTCCGGTCTCGCCGCGGCGATCGAACTTGGCCAGCGTGGCGTTTCCTGCATTGTTCTCGAGCGCAACGATCGCGTTGGCTATTCGCCGCGCGCCAAGACCACGCACAGTCGCACCCGCGAACATCTGCGTCGCTGGGGCATCGCCAAGAACCTGCTCGAAGCCTCGCCGTTTGGCGCCGACTATCCATCGGATGTCGTTTTCGCGACGCGTTTGTCGGGACATGTGATCACGCGTTTCGAAAATGCCTTCGCCTGCGCGCCGGAACGGCAGGATATCTATAGCGAACATGCCCAATGGATCCCGCAATATAAGCTGGAAGCCGTATTGCATGCCCATCTGGCGACGCTCGACAGTGTGACATTGCGCTTCAATTGCCGATTTGACACGGCAACGCAGGATGAGCGCGGTGTTCGGGTAGTCTTCACCGACGAGGCCGGGCATTCCAAGACGATCAACGCCCGTTATCTGATCGGCGCCGATGGCGCCGGTAGCAACCTGCGGCGCTTGATGGGCATCGAGATGCGCGGCGAGCGCGATCTCTCCACCAATACCATCGTCATTTGCCGCGCGCCTGGGCTCGTTGACCGGGTCAAGCTGCCGCGCGCCATCATGTACTGGCTGGTCAATCCCGATGTGCCGGGCAATATGGCGCCGATGGATGTTGACGACATATGGGCGTTCAGCACTCAGCGTCACATCACGACGGAAGCAGAGGCAAAGGCGCTTATCAATGCCGTTTCAGGCATCGAGGTCGATGCCGAGATTCTGCGAATCGATCATTGGACGGCCCATGCGCTCATCGCCGACCGCTATCGCGATCGAAATTTCTTTCTCATTGGGGATGCCTGCCATCTGCACCCGCCCTATGGTGGCTTTGGTATGAATATGGGGATTGGTGACGGCATCGATCTCGGTTGGAAAATGGCGGCGCTGCTCCAGGGCTGGGGCGGAGAAGTGCTTCTTGAGAGCTACGAAATCGAACGCCGACAAGTCCATGAACTTGTGATCGCCGAAGCCGCGACCAATCAGAAGACGACATCCAAAAATCTGGTTGTTGCCAGTGTGGAGGATGAAGGGCCGGCGGGTGAAGCCGTGCGCGCCGAGGTCAACAGCCGGATTGTCGAAACGAAGTCGCGCGAGTTTCGGACCCTCGGCGTCGTACTGGGCGCGCGCTACGCAACTTCGCCGATTGTCATTGCCGACGGATCGCTACCGCCGCCGTGGGATTCAGCGATCTATACGCCCAATGCCGTGCCGGGATCACGCGCGCCTCATCTTTGGCTTGAGCCGGGGACCGCGCCTGGCGCCTCTCTCTTCGATCGCTTCGGCCCCGACTATACCTTGCTCGTTTTGAACTCCGCCGCCGAAGCAGACGCCGAGAAGTTTGTAGAAAGCGCTGTGCGGATCGGCGTGCCCGTGACCAAATTCTCGGTACACCGGCCAGAAGCGCAGGCGCTCTATGAAAAACCTCTGGTTCTGATCCGCCCGGATCAGCATGTGGCCTGGCGCGGTGATGAATTTCCCAGCCATGAAGAATTGCTGGACAGCATTGCCGGTCGCGGAAGGTAACGAGGAAGGGTCGCCGAAGGGCGGCCCTTGCTGTGGCTGCGACCCGAGATCAGGCCGCTTGTTTCAGTCCGATGATCTCGCGCGCTTCGTCCGGCGTCGCTGGTTCAAATCCCATTTCGCGGATGATGCGCACCATGCGCTCGACCAGTTCGAGATTGTTGGCGAGCCGCCCGCGCGAATAATACAGATTGTCCTCCAGCCCGACGCGTACATGGCCGCCGAGCATCATTGACATGACACCGGCCTGCAATTGCGAGGGACCGATGGCGCTGACATTGAATACCGCCTGTTTCGGCATCAGTTCGACCATCTGCGACAGCACTTTCGGCGTATAGGGCATGGCGCCCTGAAAGCCGCGATCAGCGCCTAAAACGAAATTGATGAAATAAGGCGGCTTGTCGAGGCCGGCCTCGATACAGGATGTGACGTCTTGCAGGAGGTGCGTGGGACTGAACACTTCCCATTCCGGCTTGATGCCGCGATCCATCATGCTCTTGGCGAGGAAACGACAGCGCTCGGGCCCGGTGTGCATCAGGATTTCGCGGCCCTCGAAACTGGCGATGATGGTCGTCGCATCGAGCGTGCACATTTCCGCGCCCGCTTCCATGCCCTTCAGCCGCTCCTCCCAGATGATCTCCGGATAGCCATTGTCCTCCCGCACCATATCGCCGTTGATGCCACCACCAGTGGAATTGTTGAGGACGATATTGCACTTCTCGCGGATGCGCTTGTTGATGTCGCGATAGATGTCGGGATTGCAGGTCGCCTCATCGTCGGGCCGCCGCGCATGGACGGCGACGACGCTGGCGCCGGCATTGTAGCAGCGGTAGACATCCTCGGCGATTTCGGCCGGCTGGGTTGGAATATTGGCATTCTGCTTTTTGCTGGCCATGCCCCCGGTCGGCGCGATCGTCACGATAATCTTGTTCGCCATGAAGCCCTCCGCTCGCCCTCTGATCGATGAGGCAACTATAGCCAGATCGATCGGCGGCGCCACCGCATCGTGGGCGACTGTTCGGAGGGGCTGGTTGGGGTTAGATTTCTCTGTCCTCTCCAAAGGCTTATCCATGTCCGTTCTGATTCTTGAAGATGGCGTGCACATCGTCGCCGATGACGTCCGCAAAGCCTGTCCGGCGCTTTCCATCGTGGCGGCGTCCAATGCGGTTGCGGCGCTGCCGCTTGCCAGCAAGGCGGAAATTCTGGTGGCGCTGGCCCATGATGTCACCGACGATCTCATCGCCGCCATGCCGCATCTGCGTTACATCTGTTCGCTCACCGCCGGTGTCGACCATTTGCATGGCCTCAAGGCATTGAAAGCCGATGTGCGCATCACTTCGGGCCGGGGCATTCACGGCCCGCAGATGTCGGAACTGGCGTTCCTCTACATGATCGCCTTGTCTCGTAATTTCCCGGCCATGCAGGCCAACCAGCGCAATCATGTCTGGCAGCGCTGGCCGCAGACACTGCTGCTCGGCAAGACGGCGGTGCTCATCGGCATCGGCCCCATCGCCGAGGATATGGCGGCGCGCTGCAAGGCTTTTGGCATGCAGGTCATTGGCATCAGTGATGCACGCGCCAGTGCGCCAGGCTTCGATCGCCTGATGCCGCGCGCGCAATTGCAGGAAGCGGCCGGCCTGGCCGATTTCCTCATCGTGCTCGTGCCGCTCAGCAAACGCACGCGCCATATGATCGACGATAGCGTGCTGTTGGCAATGAAAAATGGCGGCATCCTCATTAATCTGGCGCGCGGACCGGTTGTCGATGAGGCGGTTCTGGTGAAGCGTCTGCAAGACGGATCGCTGGGTGGCGCCGGCCTCGACGTGTTCGAGGAAGAACCTCCGCCGGATCAAAGCCCGCTCTGGGACATGCCGAACGTGATCATCACGCCACGCATCGGCGGCATGAGCGATGTCTTCGCCAAACAGATCCTGCCGATCGTCGCCCACAACCTCGCCTGTTTCACCGAGGGGCGTGCTGCTGACATGATCAACGTCGTCAGATAAAGTCGCCGCAGTTTGTAAACAGCAGGAGGAAACCATGGCGGAGCCAACCGCGCTCGTTCTCGGTGTCGGTGCGGGCCTTGGCGCCTCGCTCGTGCGGCGTTTTCGGGCTGGTGGGCTACGCGTTGCGGCCGCCGCGCGCAACAGCGAGCGTCTCGCTACACTCTTTGCCGGCGACACTCTCGTCTCTTGTCATGGCGTTGACGCCACCGATGGCGCGGCAGTCGCGGCCCTGGTTGAAAAGGTCGAGCGCGAGTCAGGGCCGATCGAAGTCGCCATCGCCAATTCGGCGGCCTGGAAAATCGCCGCGGTGACCGATCTGACGGCGGAAGAATTCACCGCCGTCTGGCAGGCCGGCTGCCTGCCGGCGTTTCATATGACGAAGGCCGTGGCGAAAAGCATGATCGCGCGCGGACGCGGCACGCTTCTCTTCACCGGCTCGGCGGCGCAGATGCGGGCCGGCGCCGGTTATGGCGCCATGGCAGTGGCGAAAAGCGGGCTGCGGGCTTTCAGCCAGGCAGCGGCGCGCGATCTCGGCCCCAAGGGCATTCATGTCGCCCATATCGCCATTGACGGTCCGATCGATTCAGCCCGCACCCGCGCGGCAAATAGCGATCACAACCGCCTGGTCGCGCCCGATGGCATTGCCGAGGCCTATTATCAATTGCACGTCCAGCCGCGTGCGGCCTGGAGCAATGAGATCGACGTGCGGACTTTTGCCGAGTGGCTTTAAGTTGAATCGCTAGGCTGGATTGCTTCGTCGCAGCGCTCCTCGCAATGATGAACCCGTCATTGCGAGTGAAGCGAAGCAATCCAGGGCCGCAGGCTTCAATCTAAAATCAACTGCCGCCTGCCGCACGGCGTTCAGCGCGGCGCTTCTCAATCCCGGCGATCGTCAGTTTGGTGCCGCCGACCGACCACAGGCCGTCGGCGACTTCCTCCACCGTCACATTGACAGTGGGGCGGATGCCCTCGCCGCCGGCGCGCACGAAGGCTTCGACTATATCGTCCATCAGCTGGTTCTGCTGCTCGCGCGTAAAAACGCCCGCGAGATGGCGGACCAAAACCTGCGGCATGCTGTTCTCTCACCTGTAAAATGCATTAAGCGCGAGATCGATCGCGTCAGTCATGCGTGTGTTTATGGCCGTGACCGTGTCCGTGCTTGTGATCATGATCATGGTCGTGTGCATGATCATGTTTGTGATCGTGATGATCGTCGTGTTTGTGATCATGACCATGCTTGTGATCGTGATCGTGTTTATGGTCGTGGTGCGCGTGATCGTGCTTGTGGCCGTGATCATGATGGTCATGTCCGTGATGACCATGGCCATGGGCTTCCGCCGCCTCATAGGCGCCGCTGTCGGGCTCGAAGGGCGCTTCGATATGGGCGACCTTGGCGCCAAGGCCGCGCACCATGTCTTCCAGCACATGGTCGCGGCGAATGCGCAGGCGATTGGCCAGCACTTCCACATTCACATGGCGGTTACCGAGATGATAGGCCACGCGTGCCAGTTGTCGGGCGTCGCCGCAACGCACTTCGGCAAGCTCTTCCGGCGCGGCGACGATCTCGACCAAACGCCCGTCTTCGAGCACCAGGGCATCGCCGTTGCGCAGAATCACCGCCTCGGGCAGGTCGAGCAGAAATTCGGTGCCGCGCACGCCGTGCATGACGACCCGACGGCGATGCCGGCCATCATAGTCGAGGACGATGGTGTCGGCGGCCTTGGCCTGCCAAGAGCCTTTGTTGCTGATGAAATTCGCTTTGATCATGTGAGTCTAACGTCCTGTACTTTTAAATTCCTGTAACCTGGGCCGGATCGATCACTTCGACGGTGCGACTGGCGACGAAGTCGGCGGCCGCGGCGCGCCAGGCGAGAAAATGCGGTGTGCGGGTATGGGCGGCGAGGTGATCGCGCGACTCCCAGCGTTCGACGAAAACAACCTTGTCGGGATCGCTGACGCTGACATGCAGGTCATATGACAGGCAGCCGTCTTCCTTCACGGTCTCGATCAGGCAGGGCTTGGCCGCCGCTAGGGCTTGCGCCTGCGTGCCGGGTTTCAGCTGAGCCGTTGAAATCACATAAATCACGTCGCCTCCAGACCAGTTGCTTGTCCCGCTAACCGATGCCTCAATACATGAAATATCGCTGCGCCATGGCGAATTCCTTCGCCGGCTCGCAAACGAGCACTTCCCCGTCCGCCTTCACGATATAGGTTTCCGGGTCGACCTCGACCTTCGGTGTCCCGCCATTGTGGATCATCGAGGCCTTGGAGATGCCGGAGCGCGTATTTTCTACCGCCACCATGGGTTTGGCAACGCCGAGTCGGGCGCCCAGGCCGGGTCGCCAGCCCGGCGGCGATCGCCGCCGGTGACGGCACCCGCCACATTGACGAGGATCGCGTCGAGCCGGTTCAGCAGCTCACGCGGAAACCCTATGCGAAACGCGCCTTCTTTTCCGAGGCGGTCGCGGACGGTCGTGCCATTCCTGTTCGGACGGAGCGGTCGATGCGCCCTTGGGCGCCGACACCAGGGAGAGAGTCGACCGTTTGTTCCGCTTCAGATCGCGATCCGCTTGCGGACATTATCCCCCTCAAGCTCGGCGGCGCCGCCGGCCATCACCACTTCCCCACGCTCCATGACAACAAAACGGTCGGCCAGTTCGCGGGCGAAATCGAAATATTGCTCGACAAGCAGGATGGCCATCTTTCCGCTCCGGCGCAGATAGTCAATCGCGCGGCCGATATCCTTGATCACCGAGGGCTGAATGCCTTCCGTCGGCTCATCGAGCACCAAAAGCTTCGGTCGCGTCACCAACGCCCGACCGATGGCGAGCTGCTGCTGCTGCCCGCCGGAGAGGTCGCCGCCGCGCCGGTGCATCATCTGGCCGAGCACCGGAAAAAGCTCGAAGATTTCATCGGGAATATAGCGCTCGGCCCGCGCCACGCCGGCAAAGCCGGTTTCGAGATTCTCCTTCACGCTGAGCAGCGGAAAGATTTCCCGGCCCTGCGGCACATAGCCGATGCCCCGGCGCGAGCGGTCATAGGGCGTCAGGCGGGAGATATCGGCGCCATCGAGCGTGATGCGCCCAGCGCCGATCGACTGCTGGCCGACGATGGCCCGCAACAGCGAGGTTTTACCGACGCCGTTGCGCCCGAGCACGCAGGTGACCTGGCCAGTCTCAGCCGCGACCGTCACTGAACGCAGCACCTTCGCCGCGCCGTAGGAGAGATCGATGGACTCTACCGTCAGCATTTTCCTAAACCTTCCTCAACGACCGAGATAGACTTCGATCACCCGCTCGTCGCCCGCCACCTTGTCGATTGAGCCTTCCGAGAGTACCGAGCCTTCGTGCAGGCAGGTGACCTTGCAGTTCAGCGCGCGCACGAAAGCCATGTCGTGTTCGACGACGATGACCGAATGATCCTTGTTGATCTGCGTGAGCAGTTCGGCCGTCAATTCGGTCTCATGGTCGGTCATGCCCGCCACCGGCTCGTCGACCAAGAGGATGGCCGGGTCCTGCGCCAGCAGCATGCCGATTTCGAGCCATTGCTTCTGCCCGTGCGAGATCACGCCGGCCGGCCGGTCGCGATGGTCGATCAGACCGGTGGTCGTCAGAATGGCGTCGATCTCGTCGCGATGCTCCCGGTTGCGCCAGCCAAACAGCGAAGCGGTGGCCGTGCGAGGTCCTTTCAGGGCAAGGAGAATATTGTCGGCCACCGTATGCATTTCGAAGACGGTGGGTTTTTGAAACTTGCGGCCGATGCCGAGTTCCGCAATGGCGGTTTCGTCCAGCTTGGTCAGATCGTATTTGCCGCTGTCGAAAAGCACTTCGCCTTCGTCCGGCCGTGTCTTGCCGGTGACGATATCCATCATCGTCGTTTTACCGGCGCCATTGGGGCCGATGATCGCCCGCATCTCGCCGCGCTCGATATAAAGCGACAGACCACGAATGGCTTTATAGCCGTCGAAGCTGACGCTGACGCCGTCGAGATAGAGGAGAGCCTGGGTTTCGCGTGGTTTATCGGGGGCCATGGCTTTACTCCGCCAATCGGGGAACGGTAGCTTCGCGGGCCGGTCGTATCCGCCATTTGCCGACATAATCGTTGAGCGTTCCGACGATGCCCTTGGGCAGAGCCAGGGTGACGCCGATGAAAATCGCGCCCAGCAGAAACAGCCAGTAGGGCGCCAGGAAGCCGGTGGTGAACGTCGATTTCATGAAGTTGACGAGGACTGCACCGACCGCCGCGCCAACCAACGTGCCGCGTCCACCGACGGCGACCCAGATCACCGCTTCGATCGAATTGGCTGGCGAGAATTCCGACGGATTGATGATACCGACCTGCGGCACGTAAAGCGCGCCGGCCAGTCCCGCCATCGCCGCCGAGACGGTGAACACCAGAAGTTTGAAATGTTCGACGCGGTAGCCCAGAAATCGCGTCCGGCTTTCGGCATCGCGCACCGCGACGATGACCTTGCCGAACGAGGTGGTGACCATCCAGCGGCTGATCAGATAAACGAGGATAAGAGACAGCGACGTCAGGAAGAACAGCGTGGCGCGCGTGCCCTGGGCCTGCACGTTGAAGCCGAGAATATCCTTGAAGTCGGTCAGGCCGTTGTTGCCGCCAAAGCCCATGTCATTGCGGAAGAAGGCCAGCAGCAGCGCATAAGTCAGCGCCTGGGTGATGATCGACAGATAAACGCCGGTGACGCGGGAGCGGAAGGCCAGCCAGCCGAAGACGAAGGCGAGCAGGCCCGGCACGAACAGCACCATCAAAAGGGCGAAGGGGAACATGTCGAAGCCGTACCAGAACCACGGCAGTTCCTTCCAGTTCAGGAACACCATGAAGTCGGGCAGGATCGGATTGGCATAGACGCCGCGCGAGCCGATCTGGCGCATCAGATACATGCCCATGGCATAGCCGCCGAGCGCAAAGAAAGCGCCATGGCCAAGCGAGAGAATACCGCAATAGCCCCAGACGAGATCAAGCGAGATGGCGAGGATCGCGTAGCACAGATATTTGCCGACCAGCGCCATCACATAGGTCGGCACGTGCAGGAAAGACGATTCTGGAATGAACAGGTTCGACAGCGGCACGAAAACAGCGACGAAGGCCATGACGCCAAGAAAAATCAGGCCCATTCCGTCGAAGCGAGAAATGATGGCTTTGGTGATCATGCTTCGACGGCCCTTCCCTTGAGCGCGAACAGGCCACGTGGGCGTTTCTGGATGAACAGGATCAAGAGGACGAGAATGAATATCTTGGCGAGCACCGCGCCAGCGAAGGGCTCGAGAAACTTATTGGCGACGCCAAGCGCCAGGGCCGAAACCAAAGTGCCCCACAGATTGCCGACACCACCGAAGACCACGACCATGAAACTGTCGATGATGTAGCTCTGGCCGAGATTGGGCGAAACATTGTCGATCTGCGACAGCGCCACGCCGGCAATGCCAGCCAGGCCCGAGCCGAGGCCGAAGGTCAAAGCGTCGATCATTGGCGTGCGAATACCCATGGCGCCGGCCATGCGCCGGTTCTGCGTCACCGCGCGCATGTAGAGGCCAAGCGATGTCCATTTCAGCGCCGCGAGCAGGGCGAAGAAGACGCAGAGCGTGAAGACGATGATCCACATCCGGCCCCAGGTGATCGACAGGCCGTAAAAGTCGAAGGCGCCCGACATATAGGATGGCGCACCGACCTCGCGGTTGTTGGGGCCGAAGATCGTGCGCACCGCCTGCTGCAGGATCAGGCTGACGCCCCAGGTGGCGAGTAGGGTTTCCAGCGGCCGGCCATAGAGAAAGCGGATGATGCCACGCTCGATGACGATGCCGATCAGGCCGGCGACGACGAAGGCCAGCGGCAAAGCAATCGGCAGCGACCAGTCGAACAGATGCGGCGCGCGGGTGCGGATCAAGTCCTGCACGACAAAGGTCGTATAGGCGCCGATCATCACCATTTCGCCATGGGCCATATTGATGACGCCCATGACGCCGAAGGTGATGGCAAGCCCGATGGCGGCGAGCAGCAACACGGAGCCAAGCGACAGGCCGTACCAGACGTTCTGGACATAGCTCAGCATCTTCAGGCGACGTTCGATCGAGGCGATCGCATCGCCGGCCATCTGCCGCACATCGGGGGTGGCCTTGTCGGGCAGCGATCGCAACGTCGCGATGGCGCTGATGTCGCCTCGCGCTTTTAGGAGCGTGATGGAATCGACGATATCGGCGTGGGACGTGTCGGGCTGCGCCAACAAGATGGCGGCGCGAGCTTCGGCGAACAAGCGCTGGATATCGATATCCTGTTCTGCCTTCAGCGCGGTCTCCAACGCTGGCAGAGCGGTGACATCGCGTGATTTGAACAAGGAATCGGCGGCGGCCCGGCGCCGGGCCGGGTCGGGCGACAGCAGGGTGAGCGTGCCAAGCGCATTTTCGATGGCCCCGCGCAGGCGGTTGTTCACGCGCACGGTCTGCAATCCGGTCGGTGCGGGCGTGACGGCGTCGCCCGTCGCTGCGTCGCTCATGCTGCCGGAGGTTGCGCGGATATAAATCTTCTTGGTGGTGGGATCGAAGAACAGTCGGGCGGAGGTGAGCGCGTCGAGGATCGCCTGTGCATTGGGCGCCCCTGAGGCGGCCAGTTCAGCGATGGCGGTCGCTGTTTCGCTGAACTCGTCTGCCGCCAACCGTTCGAGAGTCGCCTGGCTGATGTCAGCGGCGATGCTTGGCGCGAGCGGCACGGCCAGAAAGATCATTGATAAAAAAGCGGCAAGGAGCCGGGCGTTTCGCAGCATGACTGGCCTCTTCGCCGCCTGAACTGAACAATAAACCTGGGATCGAAGGGGCCGGCGGCCGCCGGGAGGAGGAGAGGCGGCCGCCGGAAGTGCGTCAGCTGATTAGCTGCCGCACTTGTTCGTCTTGACGTTGAAGTTGCCGCACTTCTTGGTCACCCAATCGGCTTCCAGATCCTTCGAGCCGTCGAGAAAATCCGACCAGGCGTCGCCCGGCACCAGATCTTTCGTCTGCCACACCACGTCGAACTGACCGTCCTTACGGATTTCACCGATCATCACCGGCTTGGTGATGTGATGGTTAGGCAACATGGTCGACATGCCACCTGTCAGATTCGGCGCTTGTGTGCCCGGCAGCGCGTCGATCACCTTGTCGGCATCGATGGTGCCGGCCTTCTCGACCGCCTTCACCCACATCTGGAAGCCGATCACATGGGCTTCCATCGGATCATTGGTGACGCGCTTCGGATTCTTGGTGAAGGCCTGCCATTTCTTGATGAACTCCTCGTTGGCCGGGTTCTTGACCGACTCGAAATAGTTCCAAGCGGCGAGATGACCGACGAGGTTGGAGGTATCGACGCCAACCAGTTCTTCTTCGCCGACCGAGAAGGCGACGACCGGAATATCGGTGGCCTTGACGCCCTGGTTGGCGAGTTCCTTGTAGAACGGCACGTTGGCGTCGCCGTTGATGGTCGAGACCACCGCCGTCTTCTTGCCGGCCGAGCCGAACTTCTTGATATCGGACACGATCGTCTGCCAGTCGGAATGGCTGAACGGCGTGTAGTTGATCATGATATCGGCGTCGGCGACGCCCTTGGACTTCAGATAGGCTTCGAGAATCTTGTTGGTGGTACGCGGATAGACATAGTCGGTGCCAGCGAGCACCCAGCGCTTCACTTCACCACCATCCTTGCTCATCAGATAGTCGACGGCCGGAATCGCCTGCTGGTTCGGCGCGGCGCCGGTGTAGAACACGTTGCGCTCGCTCTCCTCGCCTTCATATTGCACCGGATAGAAGAGGATGCTGTTGAGCTCTTTGAAGACCGGCAGAACCGATTTACGGCTCACCGAGGTCCAGCAGCCGAACACGGCGGCGACCTTCTGTTGGGTGATGAGTTCGCGGGCCTTTTCCGCGAACAGCGGCCAGTTCGACGCCGGATCGACGACGACGGCCTCGAGCTTCTTGCCGAGCAGCCCGCCCTTCTTGTTCTGTTCGTCGATCAGCATCAGCATCACGTCCTTGAGGGTCGTTTCGCTGATCGCCATCGTGCCAGACAAGGAGTGGAGGACGCCGACCTTGATGGTTTCTTGTGCGAACGCCGGTAGAGACGCTGACAACAGCATCGCGCTGCCGACGATGCCGGCCAGCATGCCGCGGCGGCCGATCGTGATTGAACTCATGAAGCTCCCCTGTACTGGCTGGATTGCCGGCAAGGGATTCGCAAGCTTTGTGCCAAGCCTTTTTAGGGAGATTAAGTCTATGAAATCAGAAAGAAATGTCGAACTCAGGGGCCTCATATCGCCGAATATGACGGCCTCAATCTCTGCCTAAGTTTTGCGCGTTGCATGGGAATCGGCAGCTGAAAATTCAGGCAGTTCGATCGCGATGCTGCAATCATCGGCAGCAGATTGCCGAGCGGCGGCGCAGCCTGCCAATGAAACGCGCGCCACTGGTGATGGCGCGCGCAATTTGTCGTCAGTCGATGGATAGGGCTGAACCGTTTGCCTCAATGGCTCGCTTTGGCCTCGCGCCGGCGGGCGTGGAGAATGAATTCGGTATAGCCGTTGGGCTGCGCCGTGCCCTTGAACACCAGATCGCAGGCCGCCTTGAAGGCGACGCCGTCGTAACCAGGCGCCATCGGCTTGTAGAGCGGATCGCCGGCATTCTGCCGGTCCACCACCGCGGCCATGCGCTTCATCGTCTCCATCACCTGTTCCTGTTTGACGATGCCGTGCTGCAGCCAATTGGCGAGATGTTGGCTGGAAATGCGCAAGGTGGCGCGGTCTTCCATCAAGCCGACATCGTGAATGTCGGGGACCTTCGAACAGCCGACGCCCTGGTCGATCCAGCGCACCACATAGCCGAGAATGCCCTGGGCATTGTTGTCGATTTCCTGTTGCACCGCGTCGGGCGCGAAATTCGACTGCGAGATCGGCAAGGTGAGGATGTCGGCGAGTTTCGCCGGCGCGCGCTTGGCGATCTCCTCCTGCTTGGCCGCCACATTCACCTGCAGATAGTGCAGGGCGTGCAGGGTCGCGGCGGTCGGCGAGGGCACCCAGGCGGTGTTGGCGCCGGCATTGGGGTGGCCGATCTTCTGCACCATCATGTCGGCCATCCGATCCGGCATCGCCCACATGCCCTTGCCGATCTGCGCCTTGCCGCGCAATCCTTGCGCCAGGCCGACATCGACATTGTTATCCTCATAGGCCTTGATCCAGGCGGTGTTGCGCATGTCGTTCTTGCGCACCATCGGGCCGGCATACATCGAGGTGTGGATTTCGTCGCCGGTGCGGTCCAAGAATCCCGTGTTGATGAACACGACACGCTCGGCGGCGGCCTGGATGCAGGCGGCGAGATTGATCGTCGTGCGCCGCTCCTCATCCATGATGCCGATCTTCACCGTGTTGCGCGGCAGGCCGAGCATGTCTTCAACACGTGCGAAGATCTCGCTGGTGAAGGCGACTTCCTCGGGTCCGTGCATCTTCGGTTTGACGATATAGATCGAGCCGGCGCGGCTGTTGCGCAGCGCGCCAGTCTTGATGATGTCGTGTTTGGCGATCAGCACGCTGACGGCCGCATCGAGCAGGCCTTCGGGGATCTCGTGGCCGCTGCTATCGAGCACCGCATCCGTATACATGTGATGGCCGACGTTGCGGATCAGCATCAGGCTGCGCCCGTGCAGGGTGAGCGTGCCGCCGGCAGGCTTGGTGAAGCTGCGGTCCTTGTGCAAAGCGCGCTTGATGGTCTTGCCGCCCTTTTCGAGATCGGCCGTCAGGTCGCCCTTCATCAGGCCGAGCCAGTTGCGATAGATCTCGGTCTTGTCTTGCGCATCGACGGCGGCGACCGAATCTTCCATGTCCATGATGGTGGAGATGGCCGCTTCCATGACGATATCGGCGACACCAGCCGCATCGCTCTTGCCGATGAGATGATTACGATCGATGACGATCTCGAGATGCAGGCCGTTCCGGGCCAAAAGCACGGACGTTGGCGCGTCGGCCGAGCCGGTATAGCCGACGAATTGCGCCGGATTGGCGAGCGCGGTCGCGCTGCCGTTCTCGATGACAATGGCCAGTTGCCCGTTGACCACTTTATAGCCCGTGGCTTCCGCATGGGAGCCGATGGCGAGCGGCGCGGCCTGGTCGAGAATCGCGCGACCCTTGGCGATGACCTTGGCGCCGCGCACAGGATTATAGCCTTTGCCTGCTTCGGCGCCGCCCTCGGCGGGAATGGCGTCGGTGCCGTAGAGCGCGTCATAGAGCGAGCCCCAGCGTGCATTGGCGGCATTCAGCGCATAGCGGGCATTGGAGACCGGCACGACGAGCTGCGGGCCGGCGATATGGGCGATCTCATCGTCGACATGGGAGGTGGCGACCGACTTGCCCGCCGGAGCCGGCAGCAGATAGCCGATCTCCTGAAGGAAGGCGACATAAGCCGTCTGGTCGATCGGCTTGCCGGCGCGCGTCTTGTGCCATTGGTCGATTTTGGCCTGCAGGTCGTCGCGATGGGCGAGCAGGGCCTTGTTGCGCGGCGCCAGGTCGCGGACGAGGCCTGCCAGTCCCTGCCAGAAGGCGTCGAGTTCCACCCCCGTGCCCGTGATGGCCTCTTTAGCGATGAAATCCGCCAGAACCGTATCGACCTGCAAACCGGCAATCTCTGTACGCGACATTTTTTCTTGCTCCTGCCCAGGGGTCAGAACCCCTATTCTTGCCCATATTATGGAAAGCGGCGCATCTGTCGATGGGCACCAAGTCTTTCAAAATGTCTTTCAAAATGCGTGTCAGGATGCCTTTCGCGCTGCGACCGCGAGGCGGTACAAGCGGGGTGGTGTGGCGATAGGCTGGCCGCTCTCAGATCGGGCAAATGCCTCAAGGAACCCCCAAGGACGCCTCAAGGATCGCCAAGGACAAATCATGGCAAAACGGCAGAGCATTTATGCGGACGGTTTCGCTCACCGCAACCCTATTCCCGCCGCCTGTCGGATGGGAAACCTGATGATGAGCGGCATTATCAATGGCATGGACCATACGAAATCCGAGCCCGGCACCTTGGAAGAGCAGAGCGCCCTCATGTTCGCGCGCATCCCCGGGGTGATGAAGGCGGCCGGCGGCGACATCGGCAATATCGTCAAGCTCAATATCGGCGTCCACGATATATCGCAGCGCGCGGTGCTGAACAGCCTCTGGACGGAGATGTTTCCCGATCCGGCGAACCGGCCCGTGCGCCAGACGACCCAGGAGGTCATGGACGGCGGCAAGCTCGTGCAATGCGATATCGTCGCCTGGATTGATTGAGTCCTGGGTGTCATACCGGACGCGCCGAGCGCGATCCGGTATCCAGGGCCAAGGCTTCAAAGCTTGATCAGCGTTAAGATCACGCCGCAATCCACCACACGCTCTGGGCAAGATCACCTGCCGACAAACAAAAACCCCGGTGCCGATGGCGCCGGGGTTTCTTTTGGATCAAGCGGCTGCTTGTTTCAGCTGCTTGCTATTCTTGGAACGCGTCCTCGCGGGTCTTGCGGAACGAGGGCAGCACGATCATCAGCACCAACGCCGCCGACATCAACAGCAGCACCAGCGAGATCGGCCGTTCGACGAAAATGCTCGGGTTGCCGAAGGACAGCACCATCGAGCGGCGCAGGTTTTCTTCCATCAACGGCCCGAGCACGAAGCCGAGCAGGAAGGGCGCGCATTCGCAGCCGAGCTTGTTGAACGTGTAACCGAGCAGAGCGATGCCCGCCATCATGATGACCAGGAACGTACTGGAACTGATGCCATAGGCGCCGACACAGCACAGGATCAAGATGCAGGGGAACAGCAGGCGGTAAGGAACTTTCAGCAGCGCGACCCACAAGCCGATCAGCGGCAGGTTGATGATCACCAGCATCAGATTGCCGATCCACATCGAGGCGATCATGCCCCAGAACAGGTTCGGTTTCTCCGTCAGCAGGGCGGTGCCCGGCGCGATGCCTTGGATCATCATCGCGCCGACCATGACAGCCATCACGGGCGTCGAGGGAATGCCAAGCGTCAGCAGCGGAATGAACGAGGTCTGGGCGCCGGCGTTATTGGCCGATTCCGGACCGGCGACGCCTTCCACCGCGCCCTTGCCGAACATGGCGCGCGACTTCGAGACTTTCTTCTCCAGCGTATAGCTGGCGAAGGAGGCGAGCACCGCGCCGCCACCCGGCAGAATGCCAAGGATGGAGCCGATGATGGTGCCGCGCAGCGCTGCCGGCATCGCTAGTTTCGCTTCCTCGCGCGTTGGCCAGAGACTGTCGATCTTCTGAGTCTGGCTGCGGTCTTCCACCCGCTTCTCCAGATTGCTCATCATCTCCGCGAAGCCGAACAGGCCCATGGCCAGCGGCACGAAGTCGATGCCGTCATAGAGTTCGGACACGCCGAAGGTGTAGCGCGTCACGCCGGCTTGGGTATCGGTGCCGACAAGGCCAAAGAGTAGGCCGAGAATGACCATCGCCACGGCTTTGACAACCGAGCCGTGCGCGAGAACCACGGCGGCGACCAGGCCGAACAGCATCAGCGAGAAATATTCCGGCGATCGGAACTTTTCGGCGAAGCCTGCCAGCACCGGCGCGAAAGCCGCGATCACCAGCGTGCCGACGCAACCGGCGAAGAACGAGCCGAGCGCGGCAATGGTCAGAGCGGCGCCGGCGCGTCCACGTCGCGCCATCTGGTAGCCGTCGATACACGTTATGACGGATGAGGTTTCACCAGGCAGGTTCACCAGAATGGCCGTCGTCGAGCCACCATATTGCGCGCCGTAATAGATGCCGGCGAGCATGATCAGCGACGACAGTGGATCGAGGCCGAAGGTGATCGGCAACAGCATGGCGATTGTCGCGATCGGGCCGATGCCGGGCAGAACGCCGATCAGCGTGCCGAGCAAACAGCCGATCAGGCAGAACATAAGGTTCGCGGGCGTGACGGCAGCGCCGAAGCCAGTGGCGAGGTTGGCAAACATATCCATGCTTAGAAGCTCCAGGTCCATGCCGGCATGGCCTGGCCCAGCAATGTGATAAACAACAGAACGGAGAAAATGGCGGCGCCGATACCCAGTAAGACGGCCTCTTTCCAACGAATCTCAGTGCTGGCCATGGAGGCGACCAGGGTGACGATGAAGATCGTCGGCGCCAAACCGACTCGTTCGATCAGAAGGCCGAACAGCACGATGGCGAGCAGGATGAAGAATTGTGGCCGCAGCTTGCCGCGGGCAATGGCATCGCCGTCAACGGAGAGGCCACGGAGAAGGATGATGGCGCCAAGGGCGACCATGATCCAAGCCAGCACGGTCGGCAGAAAGCCCGGCCCCATGCGGGTCACCGTGCCGAACGCATAGCTCTGGCCTAGGATAAGCGCTAAGGCGCCGAAAGCGATGAAGAGAACGCCAGCCCAGAAATCCTGGGGGCTTTTCACGCGCAACATCAGTTTACTCCTAAGACGTGTTCCATCCACATTTATGCGGTCTCCCTACGCTGGAGCCGCCTTTTGCGCTAGATCAAATGTGATCTGAAGCGTTGTTACAAGTCTTGTCGCGACCTTTCGCGATCAGCTGGCCGCCCGCTCCGGCCGGTCTTGATCGAGTCCCTCGGTTTCGCCTTCTGTTTCGGAGGCTTCTGTTTCAGGCGGTATGGCAACTTCGGTCATCATCAGCGGGTCTGTATAGCCCAACGTGGGACGCAGGGTACGCAGCAATGTCGCCAACGTCTTGCGGAACTCTTCTTGCGCCGCCGGAGCCATCCATTCCAGCACATCGGCTTCCACTTGGGCAGAGATCACAGAGCATTGCTGCAAGATGTCGCGTCCCACGGGCGAAAGGCGCATCTTCAGGATGCGGCGATTGTCTTCGCTGACCGATCGTTCGATGAGGCCGCGCCGCAACATATTGGCGACGATCTGGTTCATCGTCTGTGGCGTGACAAAGAAGCGCCGCGCCAGTTCCGCCGAGGACAGGCCCGAATAGCGATCGAGCAGGCCGAGAATGGTGAATTGCAGGCCCGTGATGTTGAGACCGCGAAATTCGTTTTCAAGCCTCAGGCGCAGCGCCTGGCCGGCTTGATGCAGCAGGTAAATCGTGCTGGGAATTTGCTCTTGCACGGTTGGCTTGCTCCTTGACGCGGTCCCTCATCGTGAACTAAGGGACCCTTATATAAAACACTTTATATTAAACACCTACCAGACGTTCAAGACGAAGGGGACCGTATCTGTAAAAAGGTCGGCCCAACCGCAAAATAAGGCGCTTCGCGGCCCCAAGGGAGGAATAGGATGAGACGTGTTCTCGCCATGACTTTTGGCATGACTGTTGGCCTGTTGTCGCTCTGCGCGTCGGCGCTGGCGCAAACGCCGCAGCAAATGCCGTCGGATGCCGAATGGGCCAAGGTTGTGGCTGCTGCCAAGAAAGAGGGCAGTGTCGTCGTCTATTCCGGCTATGTGTCACCCAATACCCATAAGGCAATCGGCGATGCTTTCGAAAAAGCCTATGGGATCAAGGTCGAATATTTCATGGCCCGCGGCGGGGAGCTGCGCGAGCGCCTGCGCATCGAGCAATCGACGGGGCGTTTCCTGGCCGACGTATCGCACAATGCCCTGAGCCAGACCTGGGGCGCCAATCGGGTCGAGAACTCGATGGTACCGCACGGCGGCCTGCCCGACGCCAAGCGCCTGAAGCCCGAATTCGCGGCACGCGCCGACGATACGGTGATCCCGATCTTCACCATTAACTACGGCTTCCTGATCAACGCTGGCATGGTGAAGCCGGAAGACCAGCCTAAGGGCTGGCGCGATCTGCTCGATCCGAAATGGAAGGGTAAGATCCTGAGCGACGATCCGCGCGCCTCCGGCGGCGGTCGCGTCATGTTCCACATGACCTATGACAAGTGGGGCGCCGAATTCCACGAAAAGCTCGCGGCGCAGGAGCTTGTCTTCGTGCGCGACTATAACGAAGCGACCCGGCGCGTCGCCCGTGGCGAATATCCCATCTACATTCCGCTGATCCTCGGCGACTATGCCAAGATCAAGCCGCTGCCGGTGCGTTACGTGATCCCAGAGGAAGGCGTGACCTACGGTTCCTATGGCGTAGGGATCTTCCGCAACGCGCCGCATCCCAATGCGGCGCGCCTCTTGGCCAATTTCTATTTCTCAGACACGGCGCAGGCGGTCTATGCCCGCGACGGCCATGGCATCGTCATCTCCGACCTGAAGGAGAAGCTCGATCCGGAAGTGGAGAAATTGTCCGAGGCGAAACCGCTCGTGCCGGAAGATTTCTCCCGCATCCAAGAGATGTTCGATCGCGCCAAAGCGATCTACAAATAAGCCAATCTACAAATAAGGCGCTCTACAGATAGCCATCAAACACTGGCCGGCAGCACGTCGGCCAGCACTTCATCGGTGGTGCGCACGTCGCCGAAGCTCTGATAGAACGAGGTGAGGCCGACCATGTGGTCCTCGGGATAGCGTGCGCCATTGGCATCCGCCACCATGATGACCTTGTAGTCGAGCATCATCGCATCACGCGCCGCACTCTCGCAGCACATGTTGGTCGCCGTGCCGGTGACGATGAGGCTGTCGATCCCACGTTCACGTAATGTAGCGTGCAGGTTCGAGGCGCCTTCGACGAAGGGGCTGAAGCGGCTCTTGTAGGCGATGCTGTCTTCCGGCTTGATGTCGAGATCCCTGTGGAAATCGTGGCCCGCATGGCCGGGCGAGAGCTGGTCGCGGTGATTGGCGCCTTTCTCAGGGGTGAAAAAATAATCGTGATAGACCGGCCAATGGCTTGTGCCGGCCTCGCCCGCGGTCATGCCCACCCAGAACACCTGGCCGCCGATCGCGCGCAGGCGCTGCGCCATCCGGTTAATGTTGGGAATGATCCCCACGACGGAGGCAATTTCACCGACGTAGAAATTCTGCATATCGATGACGAGCAGAGCGGTTTTACGGGGATCGAAACGTTCATAGACGGCGAGCTTGCCGCGTTTGGCCATCACCCGGTCGATGACATACTGCGGAAATCCATAAGGGGTGCTCATAGCGCGCGTGCTCCAGACAAGCCGATGAAGGATCGACCGCGGCGATGCGGTCTGCATTCAGGCTTTTCATTATTTCCGTGATTGATACAATGACAGGAAAGCTGAGAAAAGCGGGCTTTATCGCCGCGGCGCTGAACGCTCGGCTGCAGAATGAGGGGGGAAAATGGAGGATCTTTCGAGGCGTCAGATGCTTGTCGGCGCGGGTAGCGCGGTGCTCGCGGTTTCCGGCGGCGTCACCGGGGCCAGGGCGCAGCAGTTTCCATCGCAGGATTTCAAAGTCGTCTGCGCTTTTCCGCCCGGTAGCGGTGCCGATGTGCTGGTGCGCTATTTCGCCGAAGAACTGCGCAAGAAATCTGGCCGCACGACGATCGTCGAAAACCGGGTCGGCGCGGCCGGCAATATCGCCGCTGAATATACCGTTCGCGCCAAGCCGGACGGCTATACGATGTTCATTCATGCCGGCAGTTCCACGGCAGCCAACTACCATCTGTTCAAGAAGCCATCGATCAATCCGGCCAAGGATCTGCAGGTGGCGGCGACTTTGAATCAGCAGCCCTTCATGGTCGTCGTCGCGGTCGACAGCCCTTACAAGACGTTGCGGGACTTGACGGCGGCGATGCTGCAGAAAGGCGACAAGGCGAGCTATGCCCAGTCCAACACCACCGGCAAGGTGATGGGCGAACTCTACAAGACCGCGACCGGCATCAAGGCGCTCGAGATTCCCTATCGCACCACCGCCGACAGCCTCAATGATTTCGCTAGCGGCGTCGTCGACTACGGCATGATGGATCCACAATCCTCGGTCGCCAATGCCTCGGCCGGCCGTTGGCGCATGCTGGCTGTCAGCACCGAGAAGCGGATGCAGGCGGTGCCCGATCTGCCGACCATGACCGAGGAGGGCGTGCCCGGTGTCGAATTGTTCGGCTGGTTCGCCACCATGGTGCCGGTGGCGACACCCCGGCCCGTGGTCGATCAGCTCAACACTTGGTTTAAGGAAATCGTCGCCACGCCCGAGACCAAGAAATTCCTCAACACCTATGGTGGCGATCCCTGGATCACCACGCCGGAGGAGGGCCAGGCGCAATTGGTCAAGGACCAGGCGGCCTGGGAGGGCTATGTGAAGTCCGCCAAGATCGAGCCGCAATAAGCGAGGGTCGCTCTTTCCGATTGGCAGGTGGGAACCAGCCAGTCGGAAAGCGGGCTTGATAACCCCGGGCCAGACGAATATCTCCAGCGTCCGACTTTCATAGGCGATAAGAACATTTGGCGTAATCCGCAGGGATTCGCCATTGGCCGGTCCCTGCTGTCAGATCCTGACATAAACCAAGCCGAAACAACGTTCTCTCGTGTCGATCGTCAAGGGATAGCAGGAGCCCTGAGTGGATAATATTGTTTCGATCACGGGTCTGGAAAAGACCTATAGCTCCGGCTTCCAAGCACTTAAATCCGTCGATCTGCAAATCCGCCGTGGCGAGATTTTTGCGTTGCTCGGACCCAATGGCGCCGGCAAGACGACCTTGATCGGCATTGTCTGCGGTCTCGTCCAGCCCACCGCAGGCGCGGTCTCCGTCGCGGGCCATGACGTGACCAGGGATTTTCGCGCGGCGCGCAGCCTTGTCGGCCTCGTGCCGCAGGAATTGTCGACCGACATGTTCGAGACCGTGTGGAACACCGTCTCCTTCAGTCGCGGCCTGTTCGGCAAGAAGGCCAATCCCGCCTATGTCGAGCAGGTGCTGCGCGAACTCTCCCTATGGGACAAGAAGGACAGCAAGATCGGCGCGCTCTCCGGCGGCATGAAGCGGCGCGTGCTGATCGCCAAAGCTTTGTCGCACGAACCGCAGATTCTGTTTCTCGATGAACCGACGGCCGGCGTCGATGTCGAATTGCGCCGCGACATGTGGGAAATGGTGCGCCGCCTGCGCGAATCCGGCGTGACCATCATTCTCACCACCCATTACATCGAAGAGGCCGAGGAAATGGCCGATCGGATCGGTGTCATCAACAAAGGTGAGATCATTCTGGTTGAGGAAAAGACCAGTCTTCTGACCAAGCTCGGCAAGTCGCAACTGCGGGTGCAACTCAAGAAGCCGCTCCCGGAACTGCCGGCCGGTCTCTCCGATCTGCCGATCGAACTGGGCGATGATGGCGCCACGCTGGTCTTTGCCTCCGAGAATGGCGGTGAGCACGCCGACGTCGCCGAATTGTTCCGCCGCCTTGCCGCGCTCGGGCTGGAGTTCGGCTCCATCGAGACGCGCCGCAGCACGCTCGAAGATATTTTCATTGATCTGGTGAGGGCCCGCTGATGAACGTCCAAGCGATCCGGGCGATCTACACCTTCGAACTGTCGCGCGCTTGGCGCACGTTGTTCCAGAGCATCGCTTCGCCGGTTCTCTCCACCTCGCTCTATTTCATCGTTTTCGGCTCGGCCATCGGCTCGCGGATGCAAACGGTCGATGGCGTCAGCTATGGCGCCTTTATCGTTCCGGGCCTGATCATGCTGACCTTGCTCAGCGAGAGTATTTCCAACGCTTCCTTCGGCATTTACATGCCGAAGTTCACCGGCACGATCTATGAAATATTGTCGGCGCCAGTGTCTTATGTCGAAATCGTCATCGGCTATGTCGGTGCTGCCGCGACCAAGTCGATGATCATCGGCCTGATCACTTTGGGGACGGCGCGGCTGTTCGTCCCCTTCGAGATCATGCATCCATTTCTGATGCTGGGCTTTTTGGTGCTGATCGCCGTGACTTTCAGCCTGTTCGGTTTCGTGCTCGGTCTGTGGGCTGACAGTTTCGAGAAGTTGCAGATCGTGCCGCTGATGGTGGTGACGCCGCTGACCTTCTTGGGTGGCACGTTCTATTCGATCGACATGCTGCCGCCGCTGTGGCGCACCGTCACTTTGTTCAATCCGGTGGTCTATCTGGTCAACGGCTTCCGCTGGACCTTCTACGGCGTCGCCGACGTCAATTTCGGCATCAGCGTCGGCATGACATTCCTGTTCATGCTGCTCTGCCTCATCATCGTCTGGTGGGTTTTTCGCACCGGCTACCGCTTGCGGTCCTGAAGCCTTCGCAGGTGGAATGTCGATGCGCGTGACCGTGCGGTTCGACAGCCGATGAGCCCCAAAGCGCACTGCATCGGAATTTGGCACTCCCAAACAAGGAAATTGGCGGGCTCGATCAAGCTCGGTGGTAAGTCCAGGTCCTAACGTGGGGCCGACATTCCACCGGGTCAAAAAAATGACAGCCTCCTCTCCGTTGAACGCCTTTCTCGATGTCTTGAAGCAATCGCTCGGCCCGGGCGCCATTTCCGCCGATTCTCAGGCCTGTCGCGAATACGGGCATCACACCCTGCCAGAGGCGGATCACATTCCCTCCGCCATCCTGTTTCCGTCTTCGACAACGGACGTCGAAACGATCGTGCGGCATGCGAATAGTTTTGGCGTGCCGCTCTTCCCCATCAGCATGGGGCGCAATCTGGGGCTCGGTTCGCGCGCGCCGATGCGATCCGGTCAGGTCGTGGTCGACCTCGGCCGCCGCATGAACCGTGTGATCGAGATTAACGAAGAGCTTGGTTATTGCGTGGTCGAGCCGGGTGTCACGTTCAACGCTCTGTACGAGGCGCTGCAAAGCCGCGGTTCGGCGCTGATGATGTCGCCGACCGCGGGGCCGCCGGATGGCAGCCTTCTGGGCAATGCGCTCGACAAGGGCGGCGGCAGCGGGCCGGCGGGCGATCACTTCGGCAATGTCTGCGGCATGGAGGTGGTTCTTGGAAACGGCGATACGATCCGCACCGGCGACGGCGGGCTCGATGTGCCTTCACATCCCAATTGGCATGTCACCAAATACAGCTTTGGACCGGCGCTGGACGGGCTTTTCACGCAGTCTAACTATGGCATCGTAACCCGTATCGGCATCTGGTTGAACCAAAAGCCTACCGCCATTCGGCCGTTCTTTTTTACGTTCCCAGACGACGATGATCTGCGGGAGATCATTGAACTGATCCGCGCGATGAAAAAGCGGACCCTCGTCCCGACGCTCATTCGTGCAACCAACGATCTTTATCTTTTGTCCTCCCAGGAGCGTCATCCGCGCTCCGGCCAATCAACGGTCCATCCGCTCTCGTTGGCGGAACGCCGTGCCTTGCAGCAACGTTACGGTGTCGGCTCCTGGACTGTTTCGGGAGCGCTCTACGGCGGCAGCGACGAAGCTCTCGCGCCGGGCATCAGCGCGCTCCGGGCGCATTTTGAAGCGTCCGGCAAGGCGCGCTACATTGCCTATGAAGAAGCGCAGGCCATGCCGCAGCTTCATGCGGCGATCAACTCGAATTCCGGCCGGCCGGCCGACGGCGAGCTGGGCATGCTCAAATGGCGACCGGGTGGCGGCGCGATCTGGCTTACGCCGGGGGCGCCGATGGACGGGCAGGTGGTCAACGAGTTCCAGCGACAATGCCGGGAGATCGCCGTCAGCAATGGGCTCGACTACATGGCCTCTTTTGTCTGCGGCCCACGTTTCGCGCGCAGTGTGCACGCCATCATCTATGATCGTGACAAGGCCGAGGAGGCCGAGCGCGCCGATCGTTGCTATCGCGCCATGTGCGAAGCGTTTCGCGGGCAGGGAATATTCGTCGGCCGGGCGCCCACGCAATACCAGGCGTTCCATCAGAGCCAGCGGACGCCGGAAGTCGTGAAAGCCTGCGCTGCGATCAAACGGGCGCTGGATCCGAATGGGATCATCGCGCCGGGGCGCTATGGCATCGAATGACCGGTTGGGGAGGGTTCGCTATGATCTTACGCCGCTTCGTCCTCGGGGTTTTTCTCTCTACTTTGGTTCATGTGCCGCCCCTTCACGCCCAGGACGTATTTCCGTCGCGTCCGGTCACGTTCATGGTCGGCTTCGCGCCCGGTGGCGGCAATGATGTTCTTGCCAGAATCCTGGCGGAACAATTGCAGATCGCCTTTGGCCAGAGCTTTATTGTCGAGAATAGGCCTGGGGCAAGCGGCATGGTCGCGGTGGGCGCCGTCAAGCGATCCAACCCCGACGGATATACATTGTTGATCGGGCCGAGCAGCGCCATGACCGTCAACCCGGTGATGTTGAAAGCGGTCAATTACAATCCCGTTGAAGATTTCATTCCCGTGGCGATGATTGGCCATTTTCCTCTGATCGTGGCCGCCAATCCATCCTTACCCGCCAACAGTTTGCGGGATCTGATCGGCTTGGCGAAGGCCGATCCGGGCAAGATCAATTACAGCTCGGCCGCCAGTTCGTTCCAGCTCGCGACGGAAATGTTTGCCCAGCGGGCAGGAATCAAACTGCAGAATGTTCCCTATCGTGGCAGCGCCCCGGCGGTGATGGCCGTCGTCGCCAATGACGTGTCATTGACCTTCGGCGATATCTCCGCCGTATTGCCGCAGATTCAAGGCGGCACTCTCAAGGCATTGGCCGTTACCACAGCGCGACGCATCCCCAGCTTGCCCGATGTTCCAACCGTGGCGGAGTCAGGCGTCCCTGATTTTGAGATCGTTCCGTGGTCGGCTTTGTTCGCACCCGTTGGTACGCCAAGCGCAGTCGTTAAGAAACTCGAACAGGAAACCGCGCGTATTCTCGCTACGCCAGACGTTCAAGCGAAGATCAGACTGCTGGGAATCGAACCCTCCACGATGCCGGCCGCGCAATTGCCCGAAAGGATACGCTCCGAGATCGCGCTCTTTCGCACGGTCGCAGAGACCGCGGGTCTCAAGCCCGAGTAGAGGCCTTCGATCGGAACCTTGCCCGGGTCTGGCTCGGTGCTTCGCCAAATTGAGCGCGGTAGGCGCGCGAGAAATGAGCGGAATCGTTCAGGCCGCTCTCCAATGCGATGGCGGTGAGGGATTGGTCCGCATCGCTTTCGATCTGCATGCGCGCGTGGCCCAGCCGCAGTTCCAGCAACAGCTGCGAAAAACTCAATCGCTCCTGTGCGAACAAGCGATAGAGCGATCGCACAGAAATGCCGAATGAACGGGCGATCGTCGCGGGATTGAGCCGCTCGTCCGAAAGCCGCGCCCGCATTTCCGTCTTGAGGTCCGCCAGGGTCACGCGACTTGAAGGGGCTGAGATCGTGCGATCGTCGAGCGACATGCGCAACAGGTGAACCAAAGCCTGCATCATCAGGCTGCTATCCTGGTCCGACCAATCGCAACTCATGTCGGTCAGGCGCAAAAGCGCATCGCGCGCCACCTGGGCCGCACCGCTGTCGCACTTGATAATGTGAGGCGTTGCATGGCGTGAGTTCACGTCCAGGCTGGGACCGAGAAGGCTGCGCGGCACCAGAACCAGTCGGCGTTCGATGAGGTCGGGAAAATGCAGATTGAACGGTTTGCCGCTATCGACCAGGGCGATCTGGCCCGGCATCAGACGCAGTTTCGCCTCGCCTTGTTCGATGAACGACAGGCCGCGAAGTTGCAGCCCGACCATGACATGGCCGTCGCCGTTCCCGGCTTGCGTCACCGTTCGATTGATCTGATGCGATTGCGACCGGAAGGAAACGAAACGGGTTGCGCCAATGGAGCGGCTGGACAGGCTGCCGTCGAAGTGATCCCTGGCGACAGGTTTCATCGAGGCGTCGATCACGCCTTTGACGACGACATCCGACCAGTATTCAACTTCGTTGCCGTTGGCTCTTGCGGTGTCCCAAGATTGCCAATTTGTCTTGCCGGTCATAAAGCAAGGCTAACACGTGGTTTTCTAAACGCCAATCATGCCGGCTAAGGCAGGATCGGCGTTTAGGAGTGCGCCAGGCGGACGTCTGGCTGATCTGCCAGAACGCTTCTTAGTTCTGCGGAATCTTGGCGAGCTTCACATACTCGCCCCATTCCTTGACCGCGGCCTGGAACATGGCATCGGCCTGCTCGGGCGTCCGCAACATCGGGTCGGCGCCCGACAGAGCCAAAAATTTCTTCGTCTCGTCGGTAGTGAGGATGTCGCGGAACATCGCGTTGATCTTGTCGAGGATCGGCTTTGGCGTTTCCTTCTGCACCATCACGCCCCACCAGATGTTGAGGTCCATCGGCACGCCGGTTTCCTTCATCGTCGGCACGTCCGGCAATGAAGACAGGCGATCCGACGAGCTCACGGCGAGCACCCGCATGCGGCCTTCGCGCACCTGCGCCAAAGCGAAGATCGGATCGTGGAAAGCAAAATCGAGCTTGCCGTCCTGCATCTCGTTGAGCGAATCCGGTGCGTTGCGATAGGACACTTCCACCGCCTCAACGCCGGTTGCCTGCTTATAGAGCGCGCCCATGATCGTGCCGGGGTTGGCGGCCGTGGCGTAAGTGGCCTTGGTGCCCTTCTTCTTCATCGCCTCCGTCAATTCCTGCATGGTCTTGTAGGGGCTCTTGGCGTCGACCAAGGCCATGAAGGCGAGATTGCTGGTGGTGGCGGCGACAGTGAGCGTCTTGGCGACGTCGACCGGGGGCTCCTTGAACAGGTGCATGGTGGCGGCAACGGTCGTGCCGGCGAACGGATAGAGCGTATAGCCGTCAGGCTTCGAGCGGGCGACATAGGTGGTAGCGATATTGCTGTTGGCGCCGACTTTGTTTTCGACGACGACATTCTTGCCGGTCTTCACGCGGATCTTTTCAGCGAAATAGCGCGCGAAAATGTCGGCGCCGCTGCCCGGCGGGAAGCCGCAGACGATCTGGAAATTCTGGCTCGGATACTCCTGCGCGAAAGCGCGAGATACGAAAGTTTCTGGCGTAATGGCCATGGCGCCGGCCGTGGCAGCGGCCCCATGCAGGAATTGCTTACGGGTAATTGTCATGTTTCCGTCCCCCTATGTCGGCTTTTCTGTGCGCCGTGCGGTTTGACCGTGGTCGAACGCCACAAAGACGCTTCAAAATAAAGAACGACGCGCGCCGTTCAAGCGCGCGTCAATAAGCGATCTCGCCGGCTTTTCAAAGCGCGCGCGTGAATGAAAGAGTCGGTGGGCACCGGCCCGTCTTGAAATGTTTAAGCGCGGGCGAACTGGCCACGGCCGAACAAGCGGTCCATATCCTGGGGCTTGGCAGTTTCGCGCACTGATTGGACCTTGCCGATCTTGGCCAAGGCGCGCTGCACCCCGTCGCGCTTCTCGATCGTGGAGAACCAGCGGGCGAGATGGGGCGTCTTTTCCGCGGCCTCCTTGTTGGCCATGTAAATGCGCATCCACGGCCAGGTGGAGATGTCGGCGAGGGAATACTCACGACCGCCAAGATAGGCGCTGGTGCTCAGCCGTTGCTCGATCAAGTCGATGATGCGCAACATCTCGGTGTGGTAGCGCGACAGTGAATATTCATTGTCCTTCGGCGCGAAGCGCGAGAAATGCACGAAATTACCAAAGTTCGGGCCGACGCCAGTGAGCTGGATCATCAGCCATTGCAGGACTTCCGTGCGGGCGCGCTTGTCCGCGGGCAGCAGCTTGCCGGTCTTCTCGGCCAGATAGAGCAGGATGGCGCCGGATTCAAAAACCGTGATCGGCTTACCGTCGGGGCCGTCGTGGTCGACGATGACAGGAATTTTTGCGTTCGGATTGAGCTTCATGAAGTCGGCGGTGAACTGATCGCCTTTCCACACGTCGACGAAATGTTCCTTGTAGGGAAGCTCGAGTTCCTCAAGGGCGATATAGACTTTTTGAACGTTGGGGCTCGTCAGCGCATAAAGATCGATCATGGTCCGCTCCGGGGGTAGGCGCATTTTCGAGCGAAGCGGTTTCCGGTTCGCGGGAAGAAAATGCGCCAAGAGAGAGTCTGGAGTTCGGTTCGGATTTTGACCGGAACCCAACTTCAGGGGAGCGGACTATAAGCCCAACGTCGAAACAGAGAAATGTCTTTCGCTCACCAGTCGACGTTGGTGCCGATATTCAAACGTTGGGCGTTTTGCAGCGCCAGTTCGGCGGCGGCGAGATCTTCCACGGCCAGGCCGAGCGATTTGAAACAGGTGGTCTGGTCCGGCGACGTGCGGCCGTGATGACGCCCGGTCAGGACCTCGCCCAGTTCGGCGCGGATGTGATCCGGGCCGATAAAGCCTTCTTGCAGCGCGAAAATATACTCGCCGGATTCGTTGATGGCCGATTCACGGCGATCGACATAAAGCTCCACCGCCTTCATTGTCGGACCGTCGAGTTCGCGCGCCACCGCCAGGCTCGATCCCACCGCATTGACGTGGCAGCCAGGCTTCAGCCACTCCAGCTTCAGGATCGGCTCGTAAGAACCGGTCACCGTGCAGACGACGTCGGCATCGGCGAGCCCTTCCTTGATCGTCGCCGCGAAGCTGCAATTCTTCTCCTGCGCCAATTGCGCGGCGCGGCCGGGCGAGCGGTTGGCGATGACGATCTCGGCGCTTGCCGGCAAAACCACGCGCATGGCATCCACATGGGCTTCGGCTTGCACGCCGGCGCCGATGATCGCCACCTTGCGGACCTCTTGCGGCATCAGGGCCGCCGTGGCGACGGCGGTGACAGCAGCCGTGCGGATGGCGGTGATCGAGGAGGCATCGACAATGCCGATCGGCCGTCCGTCATAGCCATCATGCAGGATCACCATGCCCTGGTGCGGATCGATGCCGCGCGCGCCATTGCCCGGCGTGACGCAAATCTCCTTCACCGACCATAGCCGCCGGTCCTCGGCCAGCCGCAAGGCCGGCATGAAGCCCATGCGGTTGGGCTCGCCCTCCGGCCGGGCTTTTAAGCGCAGCGGCAGGTAATAGGCGCCGTCGGCCAGATCGATCAGCGCTTGTTTCATCGCCACGACGCAATCGGCCATCGGCAAGGCGTGGACGACATCGTGATGGGTGAGAATGCGCATCGTTCCGCTTTCTAGTTACAGTTGAACCGGCCGGTGCCGTCGCCGTGACAGGGGCAGCCGGCTTCCAGCTTGATCGTATAGCGGGAGGGCGGTGTCTGTTCGCTGCGACCGCTGACCACGGGCTTACCGTCGATAAAGGCATAGGAAATGCCGGGCAAGTCGCCATGGGCGATGGCGTCGGCAAGCGACGTTCCGGCCGAACCTTCCACCGGGCCGCAGATCAGGAAATCGGCTGGAGCGCCTTCACGCAGAAAACCGACGTCGAGCCCATGCGCCAGCGCGGTGTTGCCGCTGGCGACGGCGATAGCTTCCGCCGGTGTCAGATCGCAGACCGAGGCGAGATAGCAAATATTGCGCAGCATGCCACGCGGCACCACGCCGGTGCCGCCGGGCGTGTCGGTGCCCAGAGTCATCCGGTGCAATTGGCCGCGCTCGCGCAGTCGACGCGCCGCCAAAAGAGTGGAGCGGTAATTGCCGGAGGTGCAGATTTCGAGCGCGAAACTCGTCTCGTCGATCACCCGATCAAGATCGGCGTCGCTCATCGGGATCGGGCCGCCCGAGACATGCGCGGCAATGTCCGGCTGCAGCCAGGACAGAATTTCATAGCCGCAGATCTGGCTGAGGCCAGAGCGCGAGACGCCGCCAGTGTGCACTTTGGTGCGGATGCCGCGTTCGCGGCACCAGCGCACATAGCGCTGAGCTTCCTCGGGATTGGTGCCGAGCGGATAGAACAGGAATTTCGCCAGGATGGCGCCGACCTTGGCCAGCCGGTCGAAATGCGCCTCTGTCATGCCCGGCACCAACAGCACCGTGCCGGCATGCAGTTTCACATTGCTCCAGCGCACCCGGCCGGTGGTCTGCCGCGTTACTTCCGCGAGCGCCGTGACGAGATCGGGCGTCAGATTGTTGTAGTCGAGGCCGGGCGCATGCAGTTCGCCGGCCGACACCATGGTCGTCGTGCCGCCGTGGAGATAGTTGCCGACCCAACCGATCGCATCCTGCGTCGGTGTCCATTCGCCGAGCACCGGATGAACATGGCCGTCGACCAGGCCCGGCAGAACAGCGCTGCCCTTGGCATTGATCACCGCATCGACCTTGGCGTCCGCCGCCACGTTCAGGGCGGCGATACGTCCGTCCTGCACCAGCAGAGAGCGCACGTCGGCGGTCGGCGCGGCGATATCGCCGGTGAAAAATTCGCCGATGTTTTCGACCAGCAGGCTCGTCAAATTACTTTTCCTTTTTCACCACGTCGCCGCCGGCATTTTTCCAGGCGGTGAAGCCACCTTCGAGATGGCTGACATTGGTCATACCCATATCGGTCAAGGTTTTCGCCGCCAAGGCCGAACGCCAGGCGCTAGCGCAATAGAGGATCAGGGTCTTCTGTCCGTCGCCGAGCGCCGGCTTGTAATAGGGGCTTTCGGGGTCGACCCAGAATTCCAGCATGCCGCGCGGCGCGCTGAGTGCGCCCTCGATCATGCCGTCGCGCTCCAGCTCGCGCGGGTCGCGGATGTCGACGAATTGCACACCGTCCTTGCCGCGCAGGGCCTTGGCCTCTTCGACCGGCACGGTTTTAACCACCGCATTAGCCTCGGCAAGCAGCTGCTTGTATCCCTTTTTCAACATCATGCTCTCCCGGACTATTTCAGCGGTTGACGGTGCCTCGAGCGGAGCTCGCCTCCGGCCGGTCTTTGCCGACGGCGGTTCGGCCTCGGCGCGGCGGCATAGCGGCCGGCTCGTCGATGGTGCCAGTGCGGCTGACGCCACGGTTGCCCTGCAGCAGCTTGTTGATCAGCGCCTTGAGCTTTTTCTGTTCGGTGGCGGTGAGCGGCGCCAAGAGATCTGATTCCGACTGCCAGACGCTGGGGCGCATGGAATCGAGTAGATTCCGACCGCGCGGCGTCAGGCGCACCGTGTAGCGGCGCTTATCGACACTGTCGCGGGCCCGTTTCAGCATGCCGCGCTGTTCGAGCTTGTCGACGACGACGCCAAGGGTCGATTTATCGAGCGCGATCTGGACGGCCAGCGCTGCCTGATCAAGTTCGGGCCGGTCGCGCACGGCGATCAGCACCGCATATTGGACCGAGGTGACACCAAACGAACCGTTGCTGCGCGTGAAATGCGCCACCGCGGTCTGCTGCAGGCGCCGCGCCAGATGGCCGGCACGGTCGTGCAAGCCATCGACGGAATCGTAGGTGTCGTCCTTATCGGCCATTTTGATCAGCCATCCTGGTTAGCCATGTTTGGGTCTGAACGGCATGACTTCCTTGGCGAATAGTTTCATCGAGGCGACTGCCTTGTCGTAGGGCAGCATGTTGAAGCCGATCTGTAGCGAAGCGTGTTCGAAGGGCCCGAACTCGTCAAACAGGCCGGCCACCGTCTCGCGCAATTCTTGCGGCGAGCCGATCCAAGCGGATTTCCCCTCGATCTGATTCTCCATATTAGTCGCCTTCAGCTTGTTCATGATGCTGGCGTAACCAGGATAATCATCAGAACTGGTGCCGGAAAGCCAGTCGGAAGCCGCGTCGACAAGAGAATGGAAATAACCTTCGATGAACGGCTTGGCCGTGGCGCGGGCCTGATCGCCATCGGGTTCACAATACATATGGAAGGCCAGCATGACCTCGCCGTCGCCGGGATGGCCAGCGGCGCGCCAGGCATCCCGGTAAATCTTGGTCAATTCCCGCATGCGGCCGCCGGCGATCGGAATGGCCATGATCGAATAGCCGTTACGGCCAGCATATTCGAAACTGTCGGGCGTGTTCAGTGCCGCGACATAGAATTTCGGCCGTGGCGTCTGGGTCGGGCGCGGCAGCGAGGTGGTGTTCTCGATGGTGAGAAACTCGCCCTTGTCGTTGACCACGTCCTGGCGCAGCAGCAGATCGATCTGGCGGATGCCTTCGCGGAAACGGCGCACGGATTCATTGGGTGAAATGCCAAAGCGGCGGAATTCATGCGGCAGGAAGGCGCGGGCGAAGCCGATATCGACACGACCGTTCGACAGCGCGTCGGTCATGGCGATCTCGCCGGCCATTTTCAGCGGATTGCTGAACACGGGCAGAAGCGCGCCGGTGATCAAACGCATCTTGCGCGTTCTTTGAGCAAGCGATGCTAGGAAAAGCAGCGGATTGGGGCTGTAGCCACCGTAGTAGTGGAAATAATGCTCAACCATGCGGCCGTGGGTGAAGCCCAGATGCTCGGCCTGTTCGGCAATGCTCAGGCACTCTTCGAAATAGCGGGCTGCTGACTTTTCCTCAGGCTTCACGTCCGGAAAAAACTGAACGCCGTATTCCATCGTCATCCTCCGCCAAATAAGTGCGTATACTCACGATTAGTATACGCATAATTTTTGTTGCGCAAGATTTCCACTCTGGTCTAGCATCGTCCGTGCCTTAAAGGCTGGCCCTCACAGGCTGGGAGATGTGTGTATGCGCCTTTGTCGATTTGAGCCGAACCGGTTTGGTGTCATTGAAGGTGAGTGGATTGCCGATGTGACCGAGCTGGTCCTTGGCAGCTTGCCGCCGCTGGTTTACCCCGCAACCGCAGGCGATCCTTTGATCGCGGCTCTGCCGGGCCTGCTGCCCAGGATTCGCGAGGCCGCCGCCAAGGCGCCGCGCAAGGCGCTCGCCGATGTGCGTCTGCTCAGCCCGGTCGGCATGCCGGGTAAGATCATCGGCGCGCCGGCCAATTACATGAAGCATGTTGCCGAGGTTGCCGCCGACAAGGCGATCAATCAGGGCGTCGTCGGCAAGACGATCGACGATCTGGGTCTGTTCCTGAAGGCTGGAACATCGGTCGTCGGTCCCAGCGCTGGCATTGAGGTGCATTTCGCCGATCGCCGCACCGACCACGAGGGTGAACTGGTCGCCATTATCGGCAAGGGCGGTAAGGACATCCCTTACGAAAAGGCGCTCGACCATGTGTTTGGCTATACGCTGGGCCTCGACATGACGCTGCGTGGCGCCGAGGATCGCAGCCTGCGCAAGTCGGTCGATAGTTATGCGGTGATGGGGCCGTGGATGGTCACCGCTGACGAGATCGCCGACCCCAACGCTGTCGACCTGTGGCTCGACGTCAACGGCGAGCGGCGTCAGGAATCTTCAACTAGCTACATGATTTTCAACACGCAGAAGCTGATTGCCTATGCCTCGCGCTTTTACACCTTGCAGCCCGGTGACTTGATCATGACGGGAACGCCGGAAGGCGTTGCGCCGGTCGTGCCAGGCGATACGATCGCGCTGACGGTGCCGGAGATCGGCACCATGCACGTGCAGGTTCGCGGCTGATGGAAAGCGGAGCGGCGGCAAGCTCAATGGCGAGTTCGACAGAGTGGGAGGACGGGCTGCGCGCCCGCCACCTCATTCCGCTGTGGCAGGTGATGCGCGGCATGCTGCCGAGCGAACCGACGCCTGCCGCCGTGGCGCATCACTGGCGCGCCACCGATTTCAATCCCGATCTTGAACGGGCCGCTCAGCAGATTTCCGCCGAGCTTGCCGAACGCCGCGTGCTACTGTTCGAAAACCCGTCTTATCCCGGTGAGTCCCGCATCACCGCCACCCTGCATGCCGGCATTCAATATCTATTGCCCGGTGAAACGGCGGCACCGCATCGTCATGCCCAGTCGGCCCTGCGGTTTATTCTTGAAGGGACGGGCGCTTATACCGAGGTCGGGGGCGAGCGTTTCGCCATGGCGGCGGGCGACCTGATCCTGACGCCAGCCTTCGCCTGGCACGGCCATGGCAATCCCGGCAACGGCGCCGTAGCCTGGCTCGACGGCCTCGATCTGCCGATCGTCCGGCTCATGGGCACGACTTTCGCGGAAATGAAATCGCCGCCGGGCGGTGTTCCGGCAAGTCCTGAAGGGTCTGCCATGGCCCGTTTCGGCAGTGGCATGCTGCCGGCCGAGGCGGAACCTGTGCGGGTCGCCTCGCCGCGCATCCACTATCCCTATGTGCAGGCGCGCGGTGCGTTGGCGCAACTGGCCAAGGGGTCACCCACTGACGTGGTGCATGGCTACCGGCTCGCCTACGCGCATCCGCAGACCGGCGGCCCGATCATGCCGACCATGGCCGCCTATTTGCAGCTTTTGCCGAAAGGCTTTGCAGGTGCCTTCTATCGCAGCACCGAGGCTCTCGTGTTCAGCGTCGCCGAGGGCGAGGGGCGCACGACAGTTGTTGGCATCAATGGTGCAGAGACCACTTTTACGTGGTCACGTCATGACCACTTCGTTATTCCAGGCTGGCTCCGGTTTCGCCACGAGGCAAGTCACGAGGCTGTTCTTTTCAGCTTCAGCGACAAGCCTTTACAGCAGACCATGGGACTCTGGCGAGAGGTGCGGGAAAGTTGATGTCGTCTGCCATATCGTTATCACGTATCGAGAAATGGTTCGGCACGGGTGCGGAAGCCGTGCATGCGTTGGCGCCGACCGATCTAGCGGTCGCCGAAGGCGAGTTCGTCGTGTTGCTGGGGCCATCCGGCTGCGGCAAAACGACTCTTCTGCGCATGATCGGCGGTCTGCTTGAGCCGACGCGCGGAATGCTGAAGGTCGAAGAGAAGGAATTGTGGAGCCATGGCGCGCGCCAGGGCCAGGCCTTGTCCGAACTCGGCATGGTCTTCCAGGACGCCAATTTGTTTCCGTGGCTGTCGATTGAAGACAATATCGCTTTGCCGCTCGAGCTGAAGGGCGCCGGTGCCGCTGAGCGTCGCGCCAAGGCGCAAGAGCTGACCAAGCTCGTCGGCATCTCCGGCTTTGAAAAGCGCTGGCCGCGCGAACTGTCTGGTGGCATGCGCCAGCGCGCCGCCATTGCAAGAGCGCTCTCCTACAATCCGAAAATCCTGCTCATGGACGAGCCGTTCGGCGCGCTCGACGCCATGACGCGCGACACCATGAACCTCGAATTGCAGCGGATCTGGCTGGAGACGCGCAAGACCATCGTGCTGGTCACCCATTCGATTTCGGAAGCCGTCTTCCTTGCCGACCGGATCGTGCTGCTGTCGCCGCGTCCCGGTCGCATCGATACGATTATCGATGTGCCGATGCCGCGCCCCCGCTCGCTCGACGTGCAGGCGAGCAAGGATTTCCAGGAGATTGCTAAAATGTTGCGCCATCGTCTGGCGGAGATTTCGTGATGAGCGCCGTGAGCCATAACGACATCGTCTCGAAGCCCCCGGCCGCCGCGCGTCGCAAGCCCCTGCGCGAGAGCGTCTTGCCGTGGATCACCACGCCGCTGCTGCTGATCTTGCTGATCGGTATCTGGCACTTCTATGTCGCCGCCACCAATCTGTCGCCGTTCATTCTGCCGGCACCGGCGAAGGTCTGGGATGCCTGGATCGACATGCTGATGTCGCCGCGCGCCTGGAGCCACACGCTGCAGACCGTTTATGTGACAGTGGTCGGCTTCCTCTGGGCACTGGTCATCGGCGTTGGGCTTGGCGTGTTGCTGGGTCGCTCCCGCTGGCTCGAATTGACGCTCAATCCCTTCATCGTCGCCACCCAGGTTATTCCGAAAGTGGCGTTGCTACCTCTTTTCATCGTCTGGTTCGGGTTCGGCAGCACGCCGAAGGTGATCGTCGCCGCCGTTCTCGCCTTCTTCCCCATTCTCACCAATACGGTGTTGGGCGTGAAGTCGGTCGACGCCGGCCATAAGGATGTGATGACCAGTCTCAATGCGAGCAATTGGCAGATCTTCCGCCGGCTCGAACTGCCGTCATCACTGCCCTACATCATCACCGGCATGGAAGTCGGCATCGTGCTGGCCATCATCGGCGCCATCGTCGGCGAATATCTTGGCGGCAATGCCGGCCTCGGCTTCATGCTGGTCTCGAAGATGAATGGCTACGAGACCGATGGCCTGTTTGCCGTCATCATTCAGATGACCCTGCTGGGCTTCTTCTTCTATTTCGCCACAGGTGCGCTGAGGCGCTTCCTCATTCCGTGGCACCAGTCGGTCAATCTCAAATAAGCGGCATAAGCCGTCTATAAGCGAAGGGGGAGTATGAGATGTTAGACAGGCGTAGGTTTATCAAAACATCCGCGGCGGCCACCACCGCCGCGTCGTTAGGCTTCCCGGCGATCGTTCGCGGGCAGACGCGCGATCAGGTCTCCCTGATGACCCCCTTCGGCTTCATTCCCGACTTCATCGAAATGATGAATGCGGTCTCGGGCGGCCATTTTGCTGCGCAAAATCTCGACGCCAAGATCATTGGCGGCCAAGGTGGTGCGCAGGCCATGCAGCAACTTGTTGCCGGCCAGGTCGATATCCTGCGCGCCGCCAGCCTCGATGTCATGCTGGCTAAGGGCCAGACCAATGTGCCGCTGGTGTCGATCGCCACCATCTACCAAGGCGGCACATTCCACATGATCAGCCCGAAGTCGAAGCCGATCGAAAAGGCCGAAGACTTGAAGGGCAAGACCGTCGGCCTGGTGACACGTGGTGGCACCAGCGACATCTTGCTCGATCTGGTTCTGGCTAAAGCGGGTCTCAAGCCTGATGACGTCAAGCGTGAAGCCACCGGCAACAGCCCTGGCGCCATGCAATTCGTCAAACAGGGCCGTGTCGATTGCTTCTTTGGTTCGCTGCTCGTCGTTATCGCGCTGCAGAACATGAAGGAAGAGATTCTCGCTTGGTCGATCGACCGCTACGCGCCGATGCCGGGCCAGACCTATGTGGTCACCCAGCAGACGGCGGAAAAGAAGGGCGCGATCCTGACCCGCGCGGTGCGGGCGCTGCACGCCTCGGCCGTGGAAATGGTCGACAAGCCGCTGAAGCCGATCTTCGAGCGCGCCGCCAAGGATTTCGAAATCCCTGGTATGCGCGATCTCGACAGCGTCGTGGCTCAGGAAAAGGCGACGATCGACCAGCTCTGGCTTTCGGAAGGGCGCGAGAACCTGATGCGCAATGTTCCCAAGCTCTGGCAGGCTGGCGTCAGCGCGCTGCGCGAGAACAAGATCGGCAATCCCGGCGAAGCCGAGACGCTCTACACCAATAAATTCCTCGACGCGAAGTAGTCGAGGATAGGACCGCTGCGCTTTGCGCAGCGGTCATTTAACTGGCCTTCAGCCTTCGTATTGCACCGCGTCGGCCAACAGGGCTTCGGTGCCGAGCAGGTCGTTGAGCTCATCGAAATCGAGCATACTATCCTTCAGCGCCGCGTTGCTGCCCTGCTGGCGCAGATTGCCATAATAATCCTGCGTCAATCTGCCGAAGGCGCGCACGATGCCGCCAGGGAAGATCACCAGCTTGAAGCCGATGGCGGCGAGTTCGGTGGCGGTCAGCGACGGTGTGCGGCCGCCCTCCACCATATTGGCCAACAGCGGCCGCTGGCCGCCGAACCGCGTGCAGATGGTGGCGAGATCGTCGCGCGACGGCGGCGCTTCGATAAACAGAATGTCGGCGCCGGCCTGCGCATAAAGCGCGGCGCGCTCCAAGGCTGGCTCCAGCCCTTCCACCGCCGCCGCATCGGTGCGCGCGATCACCAGCATGCGCTCGGACGCGCGGGCATCGACGGCAGCCTTGATCTTGCCGACCATTTCGCCGGCGGCGATGACGCTCTTGTTGCGCAGATGGCCGCAGCGTTTCGGAAAGGTCTGGTCTTCGATCTGGATCGCCGCCGCGCCGGCGCGTTCGAACAGGCGCACGGTGCGTTGCGTGTTGAGCGCATTGCCATAGCCGGTGTCGCCGTCAACGATGATCGGGCAGGCAACGCGCGCCGTGATCAGCGACAGGGTTTCGGCCATTTCGGTTGCCGTGACGAGGCCGATGTCCGGCCGCCCCAGCCGCGTATAGGCGACGGCCGCACCGGAGAGATAGAGACAGGAGAAGCCGGCGCGTTCGGCGACGAAGGCCGTGAAGGCATCATAGACGCCCGGCGCGACAATGATGTCTTTGCCTTGCAATTGTTCCGGCAGTCCAGCTCCCGGTGCTCTTGGCGTCGTCTGCATATCCATTCCCTGTGTCTTCATGCTTCGGGCCGGCGCGTTGGCCAAATCAATGCCGCTGTAGCATGGCGCTCCGGCAAACGAAAAATGAAGCGGTGAAAGTGCAATGTCGAGGTGTTTCGGCCCGTCGTGACTTTTAGCCCTTGCCGATCGATTTGGAGCGTGCCCATCTGCCTAGCCGGCCTCGGATGGAACTTTATCAGCTGATAAAGATTGCTATCTAGCCAGGTCCGCTCGCTATTTCCCGCGCCATGAGCCGGGAATATGTGGGGCGTGTCGGTTACTTTTGAACGGAGCAGAACATGCGGATTTCCTCTTTCCTTGGTGCGGTTGCTTTCAGTGCTTCCGTTGCCGTCGCTTCTGTTGCCGGGTCTTCGGCCGCCTTGGCCGATAGCGGCGCTGTCCGCATCAATATCGTCAAGGGCGGCTTCTTCGTTGGGGCCTCTGGCGGGGACGGCGTATTGCGCTTCCGCGGTCGTAACTATCCCCTATCGATCGGCGGTCTCAGCGCCGGCTTGGTCTTTGGCGCGTCGCAGGCCAACTTGCGGGGCCGGGTGACCAATATCCGCCGCGCCTCCGATGTCGCGGGTGTCTACGGCGCCGTCGGCGCTGGCGGTGCGGTCGGCGTCGGCGCCGGGGCTATCGTGCTGCAGAACAATAAGGGCGCGGTCCTGCGCCTCGAAGGCCGGCAGGTAGGCCTGATCGCCAATGTCGATCTGAGCGGCCTGTCGATCTCGCTACGCTAGGGCAAATCGCAAAGCGATTTTGCCCGGACGGGCTATATTTCAAATCGCCTTGTCAGCACCCGCTTCGGCGGGTGCTTGACTCTTCCGCTATCATGTAACATATAAAGTTGCATGAAGCGCGATAGCAAACTTTCCGGCGTCCTGCATGTCCTTTTGCACATGCTCGGCAGCAAGGCGCCAGCCACCTCCGAACATCTGGCCTTGATGATGGGGACCAATCCGGTCGTCGTCCGCCGGGTCATGGCCGGCCTGCGCGAGCAGGGCTTCGTCACCTCGGCCAAAGGCCACGGCGGCGGCTGGCTCATCGCCTGCGATCCGGCCAAGGTGACTCTGGCGGACATTTACGCCGCCGTCGGCGAACCCACCGTCATCGCCATGGGGCATCGCAGCGAAACGCCGGAATGCCTCGTCGAACAGGCGGTGAACCGCGCGCTCGATGATGCCTTCCGTGAAGCCGAGAGCGTCTTCGCCAAGCATCTGAAAACCGTAACGCTGGCCGCCTTGTCGGAAGACTTCAATCGCCAGCTCGCCGCCCGTGGCCTGAATCTGGAAAGCCAGACCCATGCAATATGACGCTCTCATCATCGGCGGCAGTTTCGCCGGCCTCTCCGCCGCCATGCAGCTGGCGCGCGCCAATCGCGCGGTCTGCGTTATCGACAGCGGCCAACCGCGCAATCGCTTCGCCGCAGCCTCGCACGGTTTCTTCGGGCAGGACGGCATGCCGCCGCGCCAGATGCTGGCGCAGGCCCGCGCCAAGCTGGCCGCTTATCCCAGCGTGCGCTTCGTCGAAGGCCAAGCGTCGAACGCCGCCGCCGAGGAAAACGGTTACGCCGTCACCCTCGCCGATGGCGGCCAGCTTGCCGCACGCAAGCTCATTCTCGCCTTCGGTCTCAGGGATGGATTACCCGACATTCCAGGTCTGACGGAACGCTGGGGCGAGACGGTCAATCATTGCCCCTATTGCCACGGCTACGAGTTCCTGCATCGCCCGCTGGGTGTGATCAGCTCCCATGCGCATTCGGCGATCCAGGCGCAGCTCCTTGCCGATTGGGGACCGACGACCTTTTTCCTCAATGGCGGCGACAGACCGGATGCCGAAACCTCAGCGCGTCTGGCCGCGCGCAACGTGACGATCGAACCGGAGCGGATCGTGGCGCTCGAAGGCGAAGCGCCTGCGCTATCAGGCATACGTCTCGCCGATGGACGCTTTGTCGAACTCGCCGCCCTCTTTGTCGCGCCGCGCACGTCCTTCCAATGTGCGATCGCCGAGCAATTGGGCTGCGCGCTCGAGGACGGGCCGATGGGGCACGTCATTCAAACCGATGCGATGAAACAAACCAGTGTGCCCGGCGTCTATGCGGCGGGAGATATCGCAAGGCCTATGCACAACGCCACGTTTGCTTCAGCCGATGGCGTCATGGCCGGTGCCGGCGTGCATCATGCTCTGGTGTTCGGCGCGGGTTAAACCCTACACGCCACCTGCGTTCGCGGCGACGTTACGGCCGTTGCGGCGCGAGGCGAAGCTCGGCAGCGCGTCGCCGCGTCCGGTGACGACGACGATGCGCCGCACTTCACCGCGCAGATAAGCCTGCAGGAAGCGGTTGTAGTCCTTGAAGGAGATGCAGCCGTTGGAATCGCCGCGCGGTCCCAGCATGTAGGTGTGGGCGAGAATACCGCCGCGCCCGTGAATGGCGCCGCTGCCGCCAACCGGATTCATGCGGATGGCGCGCACGCCGTGAAACAGCGCTTCGCGTTCGACCAGATTGTACGTGCCGGGCGGCGTCGCGCCTTGCATGCGCACATGGACGTAGTTGGGATCGTCCAGCTTATCGCCGAGGCCGGAATGGGCTTCGAGCACTTCGCCGTTCGGCAAGGTCACGGCGCGGGCGGAGATATTGTAGACGGCGGTGCCAGCCGTGACGGCCGGATTGGGCGCCGGGTTGATCGATGGGGCGGAGCGCAGATTGATGTCGGCTTCCGGCGACGCATAGGCGAGCGCCGGGCCCGGTGCTCCGGCTGGCTGCGGGTTGAACAGCTTTTCGAAGAAGGAGCGATTGTCGGCGGTCTGCGGTGTTGCCGGCACGACGGTCGTCTGCGCCCGCTGCGTCTGCCGGTTGTTACGGGCCTCGGTGCGCGGCTCGGTGAAGCGCAGCTCCGGCGGGCGCGGTACGGGCATGGGGATGGGCGCGGGATCGAGAGCGGCGGGCTCCAGGTTGGCCATCGCCTGCGGCGCCTGTTCAACCGGCTCCACTTCAACTGGCTCGGCCCGCGCAGTCTGCATATCGCTTTGCGGCAAGTAAGTTTGTGGTTCTGCCGGCGCTTCGGGAATGGCGCGGGCGATGCGGAAGCCCGGCGTCAGCGGTGCGTCCTGGCGGAAGGCCATGACGCCTGCCGGCAGGGTCGGCGTCGGCTGCATCATCAGGGCGTAGTCGTCGGTGGTCGCGGCCATTGCCCGGCGTGCCGGTGAAAGCGCCGGTTCGAGCGCCTGCGTCGGCGCGATGCTGCCGGTTACTTCGTAGGAAACCCCGGTCAGGCTCGATATGTCGTGCTGGCTGGCCAAATGGCCGCCGATCCCGATCGTCGCGACCAGGAGTGCGGAAAGGGCCACTGCTGAGAGAAAAGTGCCGCGGCGGGTCAGGCGACGGCGCGGCAGGGCCACGCCGCCTGACGAAACTGGGCTGAACTGCATCGATTTTTACTCAACAGAAGCACAAACTTGAACGAAGCTCATTCAGCGCCGGTTTGGTTAATCTTCGATAAAGTCCAGGCTTATCTCGGGCTTTTTCCTGTCCGGCCCGGTCAGATCGTCGCAACAGGACCCTTCGTCACATTCTGGATGACGCCGGCCCGTGCCATAGAGCGGCGCAAATCCCTGAAAAACCAGCCTTCGGTTCCCCATGATCCGCCTTGAAAACATCAGCAAGCAGAACGGCCACCAGATCCTTTTCATCGAGGCGTCGGCAGGGCTCCTGAAGGGCGAAAAAATCGGTCTCGTCGGCCCCAACGGCGCCGGCAAGACCACTTTGTTCCGTATGATCAAGGGTGAGGAGCTGCCGGACGAAGGCCAGGTCGGCGTCGATCGGGGCACCACCATCGGCTATTTCAGCCAGGACGTCGGCGAAATGGCCGGCCGCAGCGCCGTCGCCGAAGTGATGGACGGGGCGGGACCGGTCTCGACCGTCGCCGCCGAACTGAAGGAACTGGAAACCGCTATGGTCGATCCCGACCGGGCGGACGAAATGGAAAGCCTGATCGAGCGCTACGGCGAGGTGCAGGCTCGTTTCGAAGAACTCGATGGCTATGCGCTTGACGGCCGGGCGCGCGAAGTACTCGCCGGCCTGAGCTTTACCGAGGAGATGATGGACGGCGATGTCGGCGCCTTGTCAGGCGGCTGGAAGATGCGCGTCGCCTTGGCGCGCATTCTGCTGATGCGCCCCGATGCCATGCTGCTCGACGAGCCGAGCAACCATCTCGATCTCGAAAGCCTGATCTGGCTGGAAGAGTTTTTGAAGGGCTATGAGGGCGCGCTGCTGATGACCTCGCATGACCGCGCCTTCATGAACCGCATCGTCGGCAAGATCATCGAGATCGACGGCGGTACGCTCACCACCTATTCGGGCGACTATGAATTCTACGAACAGCAACGCGCGCTCAACGAGAAGCAGCAGCAGGCGCAGTTCGAGCGCCAGCAGGCCATGCTCGCCAAAGAGATCAAGTTCATCGAGCGCTTCAAGGCACGCGCCTCCCATGCCGCGCAGGTGCAGAGCCGCGTCAAGAAGCTCGAGAAGATCGATCGCGTCGAGCCACCGCGCCGCCGCCAGACCGTGATGTTTGAATTTCAGCCGGCGCCGCGCTCCGGCGACGACGTGGTGGCGTTCAAGAACGTGCACAAGCGCTACGGCAATCGCGCCATCTATGAAGGGTTCGATTTCACCGTGCGCCGCAAGGAGCGCTGGTGCGTCATGGGCGTCAACGGCGCTGGTAAATCCACCTTGCTGAAACTGGTCGCCGGCTCCACCGAGCCCGACAATGGCACGGTGGCGCTCGGTGGCAGCGTCAAGATGGGTTATTTCGCTCAGCACGCCATGGACCTGCTCGATGGCGACCGTACCGTGTTCCAGTCGTTGGAGGATTCCTTCCCGCAGGCAGGGCAAGGGTCGTTGCGCGCGCTCGCTGGCTGTTTCGGTTTCTCCGGCGATGACGTCGAGAAGAAATGCCGCGTGCTGTCAGGTGGCGAGAAGGCGCGTCTGGTGATGGCGAAAATGCTGTTCGATCCGCCGAACTTCCTGGTGCTCGACGAGCCGACCAACCATCTCGACATCGCGACCAAGGAAATGCTCATCCAGGCGCTCGGCAATTACGAGGGCACCATGCTGTTCGTCTCGCATGACCGGCACTTCCTCGCCGCGCTGTCGAACCGCGTGCTGGAGCTGACGCCCGAAGGCATCCACCAATATGGTGGTGGCTATAATGAATATGTCGCGCGCACCGGGCAGGAGGCACCGGGTCTGCGGCATTAGCCGATAAAGAAAATGCGCCAAAGAAGCTTTCGTTAGGCGTTTCTAAGCATTGAGGTTTTCCGGGCGGATCGCCCCTGGTAGGAAGGGCGTCGTCGGCGCGGAGCGCCGGACATTGTCTAGGGAGAATCTCATGCGCCGCACCGCTCCGGCTTTATTGGTCGCGCTTTTCGCTTTCGGTGCTGCGTCGGTCGCTGTTCGCGCCGAAGGTCCGGTGACCCTGCCGGCGCCGCAAGCGACACAACCGCCCTTCGTGCCGGCGCCCGTGCGCGTCAAGCCGATCATGTCGACGACCACCACGGTCTCTGGTCAACCAATCGTCTTTCCGCAGGGGCCGGGCCGGGTGGTCGCCGGCGAATACATCATCGCGCCGGGCGCGGTGCTGCCGCTACACCAGCATCCGTTTCCGCGCTTCGCCTATGTGCTGCAGGGTCAGCTCGAGGTCGAGAACCGCGATAGCAATCAAATCTACCATTACAAGCCAGGTGACGTGGTGATCGAAATGATCGGCCAGAACCATCTCGGCCGCAACATCGGCGACGAGCCTGTGCGCCTCATCGTTTTCGACACGACGCCGGCCAATGTCGAGAGCAATGTGACGATCGCCAAATAACGCGGTTGACGCGATTGCAGTAGCCAAAGCATTTTCGAGCGAAGTGGAGGCCGGTTCGCGTGAAGAAAATGCGTCTAGCAGAAAACTAGAGCTCTTTCGGTTCTGATGGAAACAGAACCGGAAAAGCTCTAGGCTTGATAGCCGAGACATGTTTTGAGCGAAGGGACTGCATGATGGAGATTGTTGTTCCCGGCGCGACCAATCTTGGCCTGTTCCTCAGCGCCGCTTTTGTTCTGCTCATCATTCCAGGGCCGGCGGTGCTCTATATCATCGGCCGTTCGCTGACCCAGGGCCGTGGCGCCGGCCTGGTGTCGATCCTTGGGGTTCACACAGCGACCTTGGTGCATGTGGCAGCGGCCGCACTTGGCCTGTCGGCCATCCTCGCTGCCTCGGCGCTTGCCTTTTCCATCGTCAAATATGCCGGCGCGGCCTATCTGATCTGGCTCGGTCTGAAGAAGATCTTTGGCCGCGATGAGGCCGGTACGGCGGCTGCGCCGGTGCACGGCCATGGTCGCTTGTTTCGCGACGGTTTCGTCGTCAATCTGCTTAATCCGAAGACGGCGCTGTTCTTCCTCGCCTTCCTGCCGCAGTTCGTCGAACCGGAACGCGGCCATGTCGCCATGCAGATGGCTGTGCTCGGCTTTCTCTTCACCGGGCTCGGCCTGATCACCGATACATGCTATGCGCTCGCCGCCGGCAGCGCCCGCCACTGGCTGAAAGGCAACGGCACATTCCTGAAGAGCGAGCGCTATATCACCGGCACGCTCTTCATCGGCCTCGGCCTGACGGCGGCTTTCGCCGGCAACCAGAAGAAGTAGCGAAGCGGGATGTTTCCGTCCTTGGTCGTTGCCTATGCCTCCTGATGTGCGTGGCCAACATGCATCATCTCGGGATGACGAACCTCTGGCCTTTGCCGACAGAGGTTGCGAGCCCTTCAGCGGCTGCGCTTGGCGCTTCGCTATTGCGATTCTGACGCTGATTGTTTGTAGCCTCTTCTACTTCAGCTCTCCGCTGACTCTGTTTGGCATCTTCTTTTTACCAAATTGGTACGTGCTCATACCGATACTTGTAGGTGTGATCGCGACCGTTATGGTTTCGATGTGGATCAAATCGCGCTGGGCGGCGTTTATTTCAGCCGCGATATTTGCGTTGGTGATCGTGCCACTCAGCATGTTTGTTCTCGACAAAGTCAAAGAGCGAGCCATCGTGCAACTGCAGCCCGAGGCAGTTATCTCCCATTCATTCGCGGAATCTGCTGATCGATTGTTTTGGGTAGATATGTATTTTGTTCACGCTGCTGTTCTGAAGAACTGCAAAGTTTATAGCTGGAGCTATCGGCAGATGGCATTCTTCGAATTGAAGACAAATGTCGCTCGAAATGTGGTGCCAGTTAAATGGGGAACTAATTGTCATTGGTGGCGCCAAGAGCCTAGCACTGCCAAGCGCGATAATGTTCCGCCTGAAACGAGCTACAGTGTCCCCTGATATAGGGTGCAGCTCGCCGGCAATACTGCCCCAGGAACGCTGGCCGCTACATCGCGCTCCCACGCCGGATCGCATCCATATCCCGCCCGAAGCCGCGATTCAGCGCCTGCTCGATCTCGGCGATGAGCTTGCGTGCCTCGCTTGGCGAAAACAGCACGCGTTCGGGTGCTGAGCCGTGCAGGGTGAGCGCCACCTGGCCATCGTCGCCTTCAATGGAGATTTCGCGCTGGCAGCTTGGCGTGCGGATCAGCTCGCGCTTGACCTCGGCGACCAGCTCCCGCCGCACGGCGTGTTGAATGGCGTCTTGATGGTGGAACGGACGGGCAATGTGTCTGGCTAAAGCACGCATGGTCACTCAACCTCGTTAGGGGTTTCACCGAACCGGGCGATGATCACCGCCGGTGCGAAATCGCCGGCGGTCGGGTCTCCCGTGCGCGAGAAGGCGATGGCGCCGGCACTCACCGCCGCCATGGACTTGGCGCCGCGCGTCGCGGCGTAGCCGCTCTGGAAGTCGCGGGCTTCGCCCGCCACCAGGTCGCCCTCCTCGTTGGCTACGAAGGGCAGGGCCACGTAATAAGTCACATCAGTCATAAGGCACCTCCCGCGCCCCGCGCGGCTGAGGCACTGGCACGCAAGAAAAGATCGGCAAACCCATTCGGCGGGTAGCTGGCGTATGAGAACAAATCAGGAACAATAAGTCAAGCCCGTTCTGTCCCATCGCCCGCCGGAAAGGCATGCAGCTAGGACACGCAGGTTGCTGGCCCAGGTGTGCCGCAAAACCAAGTTCGCAGCACCAATGTCTCGTTGCGCGATCTCGCCAACCAACCCGATAACGGTGAGCGTCTGGCATTCAGTGAATATCACGCGGTGGGTTCGGCTGGCGCGGCTTTCATGCTCGCCGATGGTCGCTACAAGTTCCATCACTACGAAGGTTTTGAGCCCGAACTGTTCGATCTCGTGACGGACCCTGGTGAGACGGACAATCTTGCTGAAAGCTCCGAGCATCGCGAAACCGTGGTCCGCTTCAGTCAGCGTCTGAACGATCTTGTCGATCCGCAAGCAGTCGATCGTCGTGCTAGAGCCGATCAGGCGGCACTCGTCGCACGCTTTGGCGGACGCGATCAGGCTCTCAAAACCGGCACGCCTGGCGCCACGCCTGTGCCCGCGACGAGCGTCTGAACCTGCGCCCGCGCGCGAAGCCTTAATGGCCGCCGAGATAGGCGCTGATCAGCTTCTCGTCGTGGATCAGCGTGTTCGCTGGACCTGACTGGACGATCTCGCCGGTCTCGATGACATAGCCATAATCGGCCGTTTCGAGCGCGGCGCGGGCGTTCTGTTCGACCAGAAGGATCGACACACCGAGCTCCCGCAACGAGGCGATGGTGCGAAAAATTTCCCTCACGATCAGCGGCGCGAGACCCAGGCTCGGCTCGTCCAGCATCAACAGTGTCGGCCGGCTCATCAAGGCGCGGCCGAGCGCCAGCATCTGCCGCTCGCCACCGGACAATGTGCCAGCCAATTGCTTGCGCCGTTCCTTCAGGCGGGGAAAGCGGTCGAACACACTGTCCAGGTCCTGCGGCACCTGCGAGCGATCCTCCCGGCTGTAGGAGCCTAGGATCAGGTTGTCGTAGACGGACATGTCGTGAAACAGTTCACGCTTCTCGGGCACGAGGCAGAGGCCTTGGCCGACGCGGCTCTCGACATCGAGCCGCGACAGATCCTGGCCGAGATATTCCATCCGCCCAGATGATTTAAGGAGCCCGATGATCGCCATCATCAGCGTCGTCTTGCCGGCGCCGTTGGGGCCGATCACGGTGACGATCTGGCCAGGTTCGATGGACAGCGAGACGTTATGAACCGCCTCGACCTTGTCATAGGACACGCAGACGTTCTCGATCGACAATAAAGCCATTATGCGACAGCCCCGAGATAAGCTTCCTGAACGCGCGCGTCGCTGCGGATGTCTTTGGGCTCGCCTTCGCAAAGCTTGGAGCCGAAATCCATCACGACGATACGGTCGACCAGCCCCATGACGAAATCCATATCGTGCTCGACCAGGAGAATGGTCAGATGGTCGGAGCGTAGCGATTTGAGGAGCGCCGCGAGCTGGAGTTTCTCCTGCCGTCGCAGGCCGGCTGCCGGTTCGTCGAGCACCAGCAGAACCGGATCGGCGGCCAAGGCGCGAGCGATTTCCAGTACACGTTGGCTACCAAGTGGCAGATTGCCGGCTAGTTCAAACGGCTTGTCGCCGAGGCCGACGCGCTTCAGCTGCGCGAGCGCTTCCTGATACGCACTCGCTTCCTCTTCCTTGTTCAGCCGCAATGCGCCGCGCAGGAAGCCGGTCTTGGTGCGCGGATAGGTGCCAAGCAGGACATTATCGATCAAGGTCATGCGCGGCCGCAGCTTCACATGCTGGAAGGTGCGGGCGATGCCGGCCTTGGCGATCTGATATTGCCGCTTGTTGGCGACCGATGTGCCCTGGAAGGCAATCTCGCCGCCGCTCAGCTTCGATGCCCCGGTGATGAGGTTGAACATGGTGCTCTTGCCGGCGCCGTTGGGTCCGATCAGGCCGAGAATCTCGCCGGAGCGGACTTCGAAACTGACTTCGTTCACGGCCACCAGGCCACCGAACCGACGCACGGCTGAATCCACTTTGAGAATGGTCTCTCCCGGCGGCGGCTGCGTCCGGCGCGGCAGGGGTGGTGCGGGTGGTGGCGCTTCGCGGATGGGTTCGGGCAAGAACTTGCTGACGAAAGGCACGATGCCTTGCCGGGCCCGTTGCAGGAACAGGATGAACAGGGCCGAGAAGGCGACGATTTCCAGCTGGCCGGACGCACCCTTGGCGATCAAGGGCAGATAGTCCTGGATGCTGTTCTTGAGGATGGTGACGATGGCCGCGCCGACGATGCCGCCGATCACGCTGCCGGCGCCGCCGATCATCGCCATCATCAGATACTCGATGCTCATCCCCGCTTCAAACGGCGTCGGGCTGACGAAGCGGCTCATATGCGCATAGAGCCAGCCGGACATGGCCGCCAGAAAGGCCGCGATGATGAAACTGGCAAGCTTGATCCAGAAGGCGTTGACGCCCAGGCTCTCAACCAGCGTATCGCCGCCGCGCAACGTGCGCATGGCACGCCCGACGCGCGAGTTGAGCATGTTGTAGGAGACAATGACGGCGATGACGACAATGGCCCAGATCAGATAATAGATCTGCGTGCTTCGGATCAGTTCGATGCTGCCGATCGAAATCGGCGGAACCGAGGCAATGCCGTTGTAGTTGCCGAGCCCATCGATGTTGCCAAACATATAGGCGATCGCCAGGCCCCAGGCGATGGTGCTCAGCGACAGAAAATGTCCTTTGAGCCGCAGGGTGACGACGCCCAGAAAGGCCGCGATGCTGCACGTCAGCGCAACGCCAAGGATCAGGCCGAGCCAGGGCGAATAGCCGTTCGTGGCCGATAGCCAAGCCGTCGCATAGGCGGAGATGCCGACAAAGGCAGCCTGACCGAAGGAAACGATACCGCCGACGCCCGTGAGAAGCGCCAGGCCGATCGCGACGAGCGAATAGATCCCGATATAGTTCAGCAAGGTCACGGAGAATGAGCCGAGAACCAGCGGCGCGGCGGCAAGGCAAAGGATGGCGAGCGCGCCGATGAGGAGAATCTGAGAGCGCCTCATTCGTCAACTTCCTCTTCCGAATGGAGCGTCGCGAGGGATCGCCAGATGAGGATGGGAATCAGCATGGAGAAAACGATCACGTCCTTGAAGGCGCTGCTTTGGAAAGAGGCGAAGCTTTCCAGAATGCCGACGAACAGGGCGCCGATCGCGGTTCCGGGATAGCTGCTCAATCCGCCGATGATGGCGCCGACAAAGGCTTTCAGGCCGATGAGGAAGCCGGAGTCGTAGAAGATGGTGTTGACCGGCGCGATCAGAATGCCCGAGACGCCGGCCATCAGCGAACCAAGAAGATAAGCGACCGTGCCGGCGCGGGCCGGTCGAATACCCATCAGCCGCGCGCCCGTGCGATTGACCGCCGTGGCGCGCAGCGATTTGCCCACCAGCGTAAAATCGAAGAACAGGAACAGCAGCGCGCTGAAGACGACCGCCGCGACCACGATGAGGATCGTCTGGCCCGACAGGATGATGCCGGCGACGTCGAGATGGTAGGACGTCAGCGGCTCGGTGCGCACCCCCTCCGGGCCAAAGAACAACAGTCCCAGCCCTACCAGAGCAAAGTGTAGCGCGACGGAGACGATCAGCAGCAGCAGCACTGTTCCATCGGCGATGGGGCGGAAGACGATGCGATCGAGCAGGGGCGCGATCGGCAGGATGAGCAGCAGCGCCATGGCGAGGCGAACCGGCAGAGGCGGCGCCAATGGGATGAGCAGCCGCACGGCCAGCGCGATGGCCAGCGGTATGACCAGATAATACAGTAAGGCGCTTGGGATCTCGCGATAGTCCTGTTTGCGGACCAACGACGTGACTTCAATGACCGTGGCGAGGCAGGCAAGGCCGGCCAGAAGGCCAATCGTGCCGGGAACCTGCCCCGTATCCAGAGCCGCGAGCGTCAGCGCCGTGAAGGCGGCGATGTCTCCAAACGGAATGAAGATCACGCGTGTGACGGTGAAGATGAGAACGGTACCGATCGCGACCAGAACGTAGATGGCACCGGTCGCGATGCCATCTACACCAAGGATCGCCGCAATATCAGGCGTCATGTGCTAGAGACCTTCTCCCTTGCGGGCCATTCGCCGGATTAAGGCGCATATTTCCAGGTGCCGTTTTCGAGCTTGACGATCACCAGCGCTCGATCATCGACGCCATAGGTTTCGCCCGGCTTGAAATTGTACACGGCATGGGTGCCCGCCAGTTCCTTGGTCTTGAAGATTTCATCCTTCAAAGCTGTGCGGAATTCCGGCGTGCCAGGCTTGGCGACCTTGAGCGCGCGCTCGGCCGCACCCAGGAAGATCAGCCAGCCGTCGAAGGCATAAGCCGAGAAGACGTCGGTTGTCGGTGCGCCGATGGCTTTCTGATAGGCGGCCCGGAAATCCATCGAGATCTTCTTGGCGTAATGGCTGTCCGGCAATTGCTCGGCAACGATCACAGGACCAGCCGACACCTGAATGCCTTCAGCTGCTTTGCCGCCGACACGCACGAAGTCAGGATTGATCAGCGCGACGGTGCCGTAGTTCTTGCCCTTGTAGCCGCGCTCGGAGAGCGATAGCAGCGGCAGAGCGCCCTGGGTGCCGGAGCCGCCATTGAGTACGCCATCGGGGCGCGCGGCGAGAACCTTGAGGATCTGGCCGGTCACGGAGGTGTCGGCGCGCGCATAGCGTTCGTTGGTCAGCACCTTGATCAGGCCGGCCTGTTCGGCGGCCTTCGCGCCAGTATAGACGAGGTCGCCCCACGCGTCGGAAAAGCCGATGAAGCCGACATTCTTGACACCGTCACGGACCATGCGATCGGCGACGACTTTGACAAGCAAGGTGGCCGGCTGAGGGACCGCGATAGCCCATTGCTCGCCGCTGGCAGTGAGGTTGATTGGCGAAACAGCGATCATCGGCGTTTTGAGTTCGGCGGCAACCGCGGCCATGGCGATGGTCGATGGCGCCGTCGCCGTGCCGATCAGAAGGTCGACTTTTTCTTCCTCGACCAGTTTGCGGGCGTTACGCGTTGCCGATGAAGGATCGGAACCATCATCGAGTTGGATGAGCTTGATCTTCTCGCCGCCGACTTCGCTGCGATATTCATAAGCAGCCGTGGCGCCACGGCCATAGGGAATGCCGATGGAGGAGCCGGCGCCGCTGAGCGATGTTACAAATCCGATGCGGATCTCAGCGGATGCCGAGGTTGCCAATGCCAATGCCGTTGACAAGGAAAGCAGAAGTTTCAACGCGCGCATATGTAGTCTCCCTCTCCGAATTCTTCGCCTCGTATTCTTAATATTTGCTGGTTCAGCATCGAGTGTTCTAGCTTCGGGTCAAGTCAGGAATGCAAGACACGAACAATGAGCCCGAAAGGCAAGCAAGTGCCGAGCCAGATAGATACGTCTCGAACGCAAACCTCCTTCGTTGCAACAAAGTCGGGACGACTTCACGTTGCTTGTGCTGGAGAAGGTTACCCTGTTCTGTTGCTGCACCAAACGCCGCGTTCGTGGGACGAGTATCGCGATGTTCTGCCGTTGCTGGGACGATCGTTTCGCGTCACCGCGATGGACACGCCGGGCTTCGGTGCATCGCAGAGCTTGCCGCCGGGACAGGTGTCCATCGAGAATTGGGCGCGCGCAGCGCTCTCCCTGCTCGATGAACTTGGCATTGTTGAAGCTGCTGTTGTCGGCCATCACACCGGTGCGGCGATCGCACTGGAGATCGCCGCCGCCGCGCCGCAGCGTGTGAGCGCTTTGGTTCTTTCGGCCTGTCCGTTCGTCGATGCCACGCGACGTGAAAAGCATGGCAACGCTCAAGTCATCGACGACGTCGACATACGCGCCGATGGCGCCCATCTGGCCGAGTTGTGGCGTCGGCGCCAGCCGTTCTATCCCATTGGCGATACGGCGCTTCTGAGCCGTTTCATGATCGATGCCCTGCGCGCCGGGCCTTTGGCTGCCGAAGGCCACAGGGCCGTCAATCGCTATGTGATGGAAGCGCGCATTGGCGCGGTGCGTTGCCCGACGCTTGTTCTGGCCCCATGCCTCGATCCGCATGCCTATCCGGCCGCGTCCCGCGTCGCTCAGGCGATCACGGGGAGCGTTTTGCGGGATGTCGAAGGCGCGATGGTGCCATTTCCAGATCAGATGCCCGAGACGTTCGCCTCTCTGGTGCGAGATTTCATCGGGCAGCAACGGCGGGCTGCAGTCTGAACTGGAAACGGCAACGCGTTCCATGCTCAGCTTTCTCCAGCGCGGCGCCAGAGAAGAGATAATGCCAAGCCTAAGAATTCCCCGGCCGGCTGTCTCACAGCATGCTGCTCCCAGGCATCATATCGGTCCCCTCGTTAGCCGATGTGCTGACGGTAATTCCTTTATACATAAAATGATAAATCGATGAACGTCAACTCGCTTCAATCGCGACGAGATGCTGGCGCTGTAAATTTGGAGTGACGATCGCGAAACGATAGGGAGTGATTTCCCGATTATGCCCATGGTTATTGCTGAAAAAAGCGATGATCATTGATGTTTTGCGGTGCGTTTTGATCAAGCTCTGTGCAATCGGATTTGCGTTGCGGCTGGTCGCAAGCTGGGCGGCAGTTCCGATGATTGACGAGCAAACTACTTTATGATTGAAGTTCATTGAATTCGGAGCGTGCTCCCAGCAGTCCCGCCGGATCTTGATCCGACGAACTCCGGCCGTACCGGCTTCGCGATCGACGGGAGGCCTTGCATTCAGTCATGAGTGGGCGGATCGAGACAGGCGTTCGCAAATCCGCGCCCCGGCGCGCGTTCATCTGCCCGTCGGGTGGAACGCCGCTGTGTGCAGCGGTTCTCACACCCATCGAAATTGATCCGCTGTCCGTGCGCACGGATTATGATCCGCTTGTCGACGTTGCCGCCGGGGTGGCGTGGCCGTTCAAATGCGCCCAATCGGGGCGTGCCTCTTTGATCCTTGATCTCTAAACAGCCAAAAGCAGCGAGGAAGCCATGGACAAATATCGAAACAATATCGATGCCGTCCGCGCGCTGGTCCGTGACGCCGAAGTGCATCGCGATGTTTACGTCGATCCCGCTATCTTCGAACTCGAAATGGAGCATCTGTTCCGCAACACCTGGGTCTATGTCGGTCACGACAGCCAGGTGCCGAATGCCGGCGACTATTTCGGCACCAGCATCGGCAACCAGCCGGTGCTGATGGTGCGGCACAGCGACGACAAGGTCTATGTGCTGCACAACCGCTGCCCGCATAAGGGCACCAGGATCACCACGGAAACCTGCGGCAACACCGGCAAAATGTTCCGTTGTCCCTATCATGCCTGGAGCTTCCGCACCGACGGATCGCTGCTCGGCGTCCCTCTGCGCAAGGGCTATGAACATGCCGGGTTCGATACCAGCCAAGCCAAGCAGGGCCTGAGCCCGGTCAAGCATGTGCATAATTACCGTGGCTTCGTCTTCGCCAAGCTCAACGATCAAGGGCCTGGTTTCGAGGAATTTTTCGGCGGCAGCTTGTCGAGCATCGACAATATGGTCGATCGTTCGCCGGTTGGCCGGCTTGAAGTGGCCGGCGGCGTTCTGCGCTATATGCACAATTGCAATTGGAAAATGTTGGTCGAGAACCAGACCGACACCTGCCATCCCATGGTGGCGCATGAATCCTCGGCCGGCACGACGATCGAAGTGTGGAAAAACGCGCCGCCTGGCACGCCCAAGCCGATGGCGGTCGAGATCTATGCGCCCTTCATGTCGCCTTATGAATTCTATGAAGGCATGGGCATTCGGGTCTGGCCCAATGGCCATGGCCATACGGGTGTGACCAAGTCGATCCATTCCGACTATTCGGGCGTGCCCGGTTATAGCGAGATGATGGCGCAGGCCTATGGCGAGGAGCGCGCCCACGCGATCCTCAACGAGAACCGCCATAACACCATCTATTATCCGAACATGATGATGAAGGGGCCGATCCAACTGCTGCGGCTCTTCAAACCTTTGGCAGCCGACAAGACCTTGGTCGAATCCTGGACGTTCCGGCTTGTCGGCGCGCCCGATCTCCTGCTTCAGCGCACGGTGATGTACAATCGGCTGATCAATGCACCGACGTCGATCGTCGGGCATGACGATTTGGAAATGTACGAACGCGCCCAGGAAGGCCTGCATGTCGATGGCAATCAATGGGTCAATCTGCAGCGCCTTTATGAACCCGGCGAGAACCAGGGTGCCGAGGCCGTCACGAACGGCACCAGCGAATGGCAGATGCGCAACCAGTTCCAGGCCTGGAATAAGTTCATGACGATGTCGATGTGAGTGAGGTAGATGGCAGTTCCTTCCAATCAGGACCTCATAGACTTTGTCGTGCGCGAAGCCCGGCTGATCGACCAGCATCGATTTGAGGAATGGCTCGATCTCTTCGCTGAAGACGGCATTTACTGGATGCCGCTGGAATGGGGCCAGACAGATCCGCGGCTGACTACATCCTTGATGTATGAAGACAAGCTATTGCTCAAAATTCGCGTCGAACGGCTGAAAGGCGCCCGCACCTTCAGCCAGAAACCGAAGAGCCGTTGCCATCACGTGCTGCAGGTGCCGCAGGTCGATCAGCGCGACGATGCGGCGGGCAGTTATGTCTTGTGGACGCCGATGCATTATGTCGAGACGCGCCTCGACGAGCAGAAACTCTATGCCGCCTGGGCAACGCACACACTGGCGTGGGTCGATGGCACCCTGCGCATCAAGATGAAGCGCGTTGATATCGTCAATTGCGACGCCGCTTTCGGCAATATTCAATTGTTCATGTGAGTTGGTGATGAAAGCAAAGAAGGCGGAACGCAAGTTAGCGGTGGTGACTGGCGGCAGTGTCGGGATCGGCGCCGCCATATGTCAAGCGCTCCTCGCCGCCAATTACGACGTCGCGTCGCTCGATCGGCAGAAGCCGGATTGGTCGCACGTGCGGCTGAAGGCCATCGACATCGATCTCTTGGACGCGGCCGCGACAGAACAGGTGGCAACTGAATTGGCGCGCTCGGCCCCAGTCAGTCATTTCGTCCACAATGCCGGTATCATCCTGCCCAATCTCGTCGAGGCGGCGAGCCCCGAGGATCTTGTCACGCTCACCCGGCTGCATCTTGCCGCTCCGTTGGTTCTCCTCAAGGCGTTTCTTCCTGGCTTCAAGGCGCGGCGTGAGGGGCGCGTGATCCTTATTTCCTCGCGCGCCGCCCTTGGCGTCGTCACCCGCACTGCCTATTCCGCCACCAAGGCTGGGATTATCGGCATGGGCCGCACCTGGGCGCTGGAACTGGCGCCACACGGCATCACCGTGAATATGGTGGCGCCGGGGCCGATCGGCACGACGCAGATGTTTCAGGAGCTTGTGCCCGCCGGCAGCGATCTGGAAAGCGCCATCGCCAAATCCATCCCCGCCGGGCGTCTGGGGTCGCCGGAAGATGTGGCCAATGCGGTTTTGTTCTTCGCCCAACCGCAATCGAGCTTTGTCACCGGCCAGGTGCTCTATGTCTGTGGTGGAGCCAGCGTCGGCGTTTCGCCGGTCTGAAAATGCCTGCTCCACCCATCGCTCTTCTATCTTGAAAGCTCCCTATGTCTGGTTTTCTGCGCAGGCCCTATGATCAGGTTGTCGTGGCCGCGCCCGTCACCATTCCCTATGCGCGCTATTCCATCAAAAGCGCCCATTGGTGGATCGGACGCGCGCTGAAGGCTTTGACCGAGGCGGCGGGCATCACCCCCCGCGACATCGACGGCTTCTGCGTGTCGAGCTTCACCCTGGGGATGGATACGGGCATTGGCCTCACCCAGCATTTCGGCCTGTGCGTGCGCTGGCTCGATCACATTCCGCTCGGCGGCGCCAGCGCCATCGCGGCTCTGCGTCGCGCCGCCCGTGCCGTCGAAGCGCATGACGCCGATATCATCGCCTGCGTTGCCGGCGACACTAATCACGTCGATTCCTTCCGCCGCACGCTGGAGAATTTCTCGCGCTTCTCGTCGGATGCGGTCTATCCCCATGGCGCCGGTGGCGCGAACGGCAGTTTCGCACTGATCGCCCGCAATTACATGCGCACTTATGGCGTTGAGCGCGAGGATCTGGGCCGGATCGCCGTGTCGCAGCGGGCGAATGCTCTGCGCAATCCGCATGCGCTGATGAAGGCGCCTCTGACGTTGGATCAATATATGGCGGCGCGTCCGATCGCCGATCCGATCCATCTGTTTGATTGCGTCATGCCCTGCGCCGGCGCGGAGGCCTTTCTGGTCATGCGCGAGGAGACGGCCAAGGCGCTTGGCATCACCGGGGCGAAATTGCTCGGCACCATCGAGCGTCACAACGCCTTCGGCAATGATCCCATGCAGGTGCGCGGCGGCTGGGCGATGGATATCGATGAACTCTACGCGATGGCGGGCGTGAAGCCGCAGGATCTCGATTTCGTTCAGACCTATGACGATTATCCGGTGATCTCGATGATGCAGTTCGAGGATCTCGGTTTCTGTAAGAAGGGCGAAGGCGCCGCATTCGTGCGTCAGCACGATCTGACGATCGATGGCGATTTCCCTCATAACACCAGCGGTGGCCAGCTCTCGGCCGGGCAGGCCGGTGCGGCCGGGGCCTATATTGGCCTCACCGAGGCCGCGCGTCAGGTGCTGGGAACCGCTGGGCCAACCCAGGTCAAGAACGCCAAGGTAGGTCTCGCGTCCGGCTTCGGCATGATCAATTATGATCGCGGTCTGTCCTCGGGCGCAGCGATCCTGGCGGGAGCCACGTCATGACCGAGCCCCTCATCCGCCCCCGCCGCAAAAATCCGCTTCTCCGCTCCCGCTTGCCGACCCTGCCGCCGCAAGGGCGCAGCCGCACCTCCCATGAGCTGACGAGGGCCGCGGCCGAAGGACGCTTCGCTCTGCAATGCTGCGCCGCTTGCGGCAACTTCACCTATCCGGCGCGCGATGCCTGCCCGGTGTGCCTGTCGGATGATCTGGTCTTTAAGGATGCGCCGCGCCGTGGCGTCATCCTGTCGGAAACCACGCTGCACATTCCAGCCGACGTCTATTTCCGCGAACGCGCCCCCTGGCGTATCGGTCTCGTCAAACTCGAGGCCGGCCCGACGATGGTCGCGCACCTGCATGGCGACTGCAAGGAAGGCGACACGGTGCGCATGAGCCTGCAGATCGATAAGGCCGGCCAGCCGGTCGCTTTCGCCCAACCTCAGACAGAGACGCCGCACATGAGCGATGACAAGCAATGGCGGGAAATGACCGCCGATCCGAAATTCCGGCGCGCGCTCGTCACCAATGGCCGCACGGTCATCGGCCAGGAGGTCGTCCGCGCGCTGAAGGAAGCCGGTGCTTCCATCGTCTTCGTCGGTATCGCCGATGCCTGGAAGCCCTTTCCGGGCGAAGCGGCGCTACGCGCCATGGAGGGCGTCACCATCGTGCCGCTCAACGCGGCCGATGAAAAATCGACCTTTGATCTTGCGGCGGACATCGGCAGCAAGATCGATATCCTCGTCAACACCGCCGAACATATCCGTGGCGGCGGACTACTCGATCGTCATGGCACCAGCACATCGGTCGATGAGATTGAACAGAGCTATCTGACCTTCCTGCATCTGGCGCAGGCCTTTGGTCCGGTGATGCGGATGCGCGGCGCCGATGGCGTCGTCAACAGCGCCGCTGCCTGGGTCAATATTCTCTCGGTCTATGCCTTCGCCAACTGGCCGAAGTTCGGCCAATATTCCGCTGTGCAAGCGGCCTGCTTGTCATTGTCGCAATGTTTGCGTGCCGAGCTGCGGCCAGGCGGCGTGCGGGTGATGAATGTGTTCACCGGGCCGCTCGACACTGAATGGTTCCAGACCGTGCCACCGCCGAAACTGGCGCCGCGTGTTCTCGCCACCGGGCTTATCCGGGGGCTGAAGAACGGTCTCGAAGATGTTTTCGTTGGCGATGTCGCCGAAGAAATCCGCCAGCGTTTCGCCGCCAATCCGAAAGCGCTTGAGCGCGAACTCGGCGAATAATTCTCGTAAATTCAGTTGGAGATGGGTCATGGATAAATCGCCGCTTCAGGATTTCGCTTTGGCGATTGCATCCGGCAAGGTCAGGATTGTCGATCTGACATTCACCTTGAGCCCCGACTTCCCCGTTATCGTTCTGCCGCCGGAAGTGGGTCAGGCGATGCCGATGCGCATTCAGCGCATCTCGCGCTATGACGATGCCGGGCCCGGCTGGTATTGGAACAACATCACGCTGTGTGAACATACCGGCACCCATTTCGACGCGCCGATTCACTGGCACACCGGCAAAGACCTGCCGAACAATGCGGTCGACACGCTGCCGGTTCAGGACATGATCGCGCCGGCCTGCGTCATCGATTGTTCGGCGGAGGCCGCGAAAGACGCGGATTTTCTGCTGACTGTTCCCATCGTCGAAGCTTGGGAGGCCAAGCACGGCCGCATTCCCGAACGTCATTGGGTGCTGCTGCGCACCGATTGGTCGAAGCGGAATTTCCGCGACTACGCCAATTTGAAGGATGACGGCGCCCACACCCCGGGGCCAAATGCCGAAGTCATGCGTTGGCTCGTCCATGAACGTGGTGTCATCGGCTTTGGGACTGAGACCATCGGTACCGACTGGGGCCAAGCCTTCCATCTCGATCCACCTCTGCCGGCGCATCATTACCTGCATGGCGCTGGCCGCTACGGCCTGCAATGCCTGTGCAATCTCGACCAGCTGCCGCCGACAGGCGCGATGATCGTATCGGCGCCGCTGAAGATCGAGAACGGCTCCGGCAGCCCGCTGCGCGTGCTGGCGCTGGTCACGAACTAGAGCAGGGACGACGCCTGAGGTTGACCCCTATTGCCGTGAGTCCGATATAGCATTCCATCAACGAATGTTTGGACGAAGGGCGACACCATGGTGCAGGATAACCCCAAGGCTGCAGCGCTTCGCGCTAAGCTCGACGTCCGCAAACCTGCGCTTGCCATGGCCGCGCACAATCCGCTTGCGGCCAAACTCGCCGCTGGCGCGGGCTTTGATGCCATCTGGGGCAGCGGCTTCGAGTTGTCGGCCTCTTATGCGGTGCCCGATGCCAATATTCTGGCGATGGATACGCATCTCGAGATGATGCGCGCGATCGGCGAGGCGCAGGATGCCCCGGTCATCGCCGATATCGACACGGGCTTCGGCAACGCGGTCAACGTTGCCTATGTCGTGCCGCGCTATGTGGCGGCTGGCGTGGCAGCGGTCGTCATGGAAGACAAGACCTTTCCGAAAGACAGCAGCCTGCGCGCCGGTGGTCGGCAGGAATTGGTCTCGGTTGGCGAGTTCCAGGGCAAGATCGAAGCGGCCAAGGCGGCTGCTGGTGGCGCCCTGGTGATGGCGCGCACGGAAGCGCTTATCGCCGGCTTGGGCGAAGAGGAGGCGCTGGCCCGTGGCCGCGCCTATGTCGAGGCGGGCGCCGACGCCGTGTTGATTCACAGCAAGCAGAAGACACCCAACGAAATCTTGTCATTCTGCCGGGCCTGGCCGGGGCAGGTGCCGCTGGTTTTGGTGCCGACGAGCTATCCGCAACTCTCGTTCGCCGATGTCGGCGCCCTGGAAAAGGTCGGGCTGATCATCTGCGGCAACCATGCCATTCGTGCCGCCGTCGCCGCGATGCAAAGCACCTTTCGGCGTATTCTGGCCGAAGGCGGCATTGCTGGAGTGGAAAACGACATCGCCTCGGTCGCCGAGGTGTTTGCCCTGCAAGGCGATGCACGCATGCGGGAGCTCGAAAAGGCCTATCTGCGCTGAGGCGCGCGTTCCAGTCCAAGCCTAGTTCTTGCCCGCCGGCGCCTTGCGCAACTGTGCTTTCAGCGCCCGGAAGTCGAAGGCCGTCTGCTCGCGCACCGCAGTGGTCGCCAATGTCTTGACCTCGCCACGGGCGATCTTCTTCGTCGATGACAGCGGCAGGCTGTCGACGAAGGCGATATAGGCGGGGACCTTGTGATAGGCGAGCGTTTCCGCCGCGCCTTGGACGATGCTCTCGGCCAGCGCCGCATCAGGCTTCGCGGCGCTCTCGGAACGCACGACGAAAGCGAAAACCTCCTCGCCACGCAGATCGTCGGGAACCGGCGTTACGGCGGTTGCTTCCACCATCGGCAATTTATGCAGCGCGGATTCGACCTCCAGCACCGCGATATTCTCGCCGCTGCGCCGGACAATACTTTTTTTGCGATCGAAGAAGTACAACAGACCGTCCGGCCCGGCGGAGACATAGTCGCCGGTGTGGAACCAGCCGCCATCCCAGGCTTCCGCCGTGCTTGTTGGATCATCGAGATAGGCTGTGAAGAAACCGGCGCGCGGGTCATCGCCTTTGGCGCGCACCAGAAGTTCGCCGGGCTCGCCGGCTTTTGCGGCCTCACCTTCTTCATTGACCAAACGATAGTCCATGGTCGCAGCAGGACGCCCGATGCAGCGCGAGGCGAAGCCGCCGGGCTCTTGTGCGGTGGTCGTCGCGGCAGCGCCGCCGGTCTCCGTCATCGCCCAGGCATCGACGATGGGAATGCCATAGCGTTCTTCGAAGGTCGCTCGGTGGCGCACGTCGACCGCCGGTGCGAAGGCGAAGCGCACCTGGTGTTGCCGTTCACTCTCGCTCACCGGCAGTTGCAGCAGAATGGCGGGAATGACGCCGAGGCAGTGGACGATGGTTGCTTTGCTGTCGGCGACGCTTGCCCACCAGCGCGTCGCGCTGAAACGGTCGAGCGGCACGATGGCGCCACCGATCACCATCATGCCGACCGCGCTGGCGCCAAGCGCGTTCATATGGAACATCGGCAGTGGCGTCAGATTGATTTCGTCCTCGCTTTTCACGGCCGCCGTGCCGCCCTGGTTGACGTACCAGTCGGCGACACCCAGGAAATAGCGGTTCGACAGCACGCAGCCCTTCGGCTGCGCCGTGCTGCCCGATGTGAACAGCAAGGCGCATTCGTTGCCGGAGGCATCGTTCTGCCCGGTCACGGTGCTCTGGCTGGCGGGAATAGCAGCGCCCGGCCCGATGAGACGGGCGCGCCCGAGGTCCGCTTGCCGGGCCATTGCCATGCGTTCTTCCGAAGCGATCAGAAGATCGGCCCGTGATTTATGCAATTGATAGGACAGCTCGTCGGTGCGCAGATCCGGATTGATCGGTGCGATCGAAACACCGAGTGCGTTCAGCGCCAGCCAGTGCTCGAAGAATTCCGGGTGATTGTCGAGCAGCAAAGCCACACGCGCGCCGCAGCCATAGCCGGCGGCTGCGAGTTCTGCTTTCAAGCTCTCGACCCGCTTCAGCATGTCGCCGTAGCTGATGCGAAATCCGTCGCGCGCATAGGACAGTTCCGCGCTCGCCGGAGCGATCAGAAACGGCGCCTCCGGCCGTCGTGCCGCCGCCGCGGTGAAAGCTTCGTAGGGAGAACGGTACTGTGTCAGGACATCGAGATGCGACATGGATCACCAGAGTGGCCGATTGCGGCGAGGCTTCGAAATCACTTTAGGCATAAAATATCTCGTAATCCATAGCCCTCCATGTCATAGTTTCTACGAGAGCGATTTCCAGGAGATCGGCATTGGATCCGGTTGCGCGTGCTTCTTCCGACGTTGGGACATCAGGCGATCGTTTCCAAGACATCGTGGCGCAATTCGCTCCGTCCGAACGGGTCCTGACGACAATTCTGACCAGGCAGGCCGCCCGTTATGGCGACCGGATCCTGCTCGTTGCTGGGAATGTGCAGTGGACTTATGCGCAGACAGCCGAGGTCGCCGCCGCATCGGCGCAAAGCCTGGCAGCAGTGGGCATCGCCCCTGGCGATCGCGTCGCGATCCTGGCCTCCAACCGCGCGGAATTTCTGGAAATTTATCTCGGCTGTGCCTGGCTCGGCGCCGTGGCCGTGCCGATCAATCCGGCGCTGCGCGGTCCGCAGCTGCAGCATATCTTTCGCAATTCCGGCCCCAAACTTCTCGTGGTCGAAGAGATCTATCGGCCCAATCTCGAGGCGGTGAGCGAGGCGGGCCTGCTGCCGGAATTGCTCTGGACCATCGATGCAACTGGCCTTGAACGCGGCGCGGGTACACAGCAGAAGGTTGAGCTGCCGCTGCCGCGCCCGGGCGATACCGTCGCGGTCCTCTACACATCCGGCACGACCGGCCCGGCGAAAGGCGTCTGCTGCCCGCAGGCGCAGCTATTCTGGTGGGGCATCTATTCCGCCCGCGCCCTTGGCATCCGCGAAGGCGATGTCTTGCTGACGACTCTGCCGATTTTTCACACCAATGCGTTGAACGCCTTCTATCAGGCGCTGCTCAACGGTTGCACCTATGTGTTGGAGCCGAAATTCTCAGCATCTGGCTTCTGGCCGGCGGTGCGCAAGCACCACGCCACCGTCACCTATCTTCTCGGCGCCATGGCGGCCATCCTGCTGGCGCAACCAGAGAACGCTGACGACGCCAATCATTCCGTGCGCGTCGCGTTAGGCGGCGGTGTTCCCGCCCGCTTCCATGATCTGTTCCGGCAGCGCTTTGGCGTGCCGCTGGTTGATGGCTATGGATCGACGGAAACCAATTTCGTGTTCGCCAGTCCCATTCCCTCGGATCGTCCGGGCTCCATGGGTTATCTCGTCGAAGGCATGGAAGCGCGCATCGTCGACGCTGATGATGCGCCGGTCGCCGATGGCGAGGCCGGCGAGCTGATTTTGCGGGCGCGCGAGCCTTTTGCCTTTGCGACAGGCTATTTCGGCATGTCTGAGAAAACCGTCGAGGCGTGGCGCAATCTGTGGTTTCACAGCGGCGACCGCGTCGTCCGCCATGTCAGCGGCCATTATTATTTCATCGACCGGATGAAGGATGCGATCCGCCGCCGTGGCGAGAACGTGTCGTCATGGGAGGTCGAAGACGTGATCCACGTCCATCCCGCTGTCGCCGCCTGCGCGGTCTATCCGGTGCCCTCCGAACTGGGTGAGGACGAGGTGGCGGTCGCCGTGCAGCGCAAGGCCGGCGTGGACCTGCTTCCCCTTGATCTCATCAAATATTGCGAGGGGCGGATGGCCTATTTCGCGGTGCCGCGTTTCGTCCGCTTCGTTGACGAGATGCCGCTGACCGAGAATGGCAAGATCAAGAAAGTCAGCCTGCGCGAGGCCGGTCTCACCGCCGACATGTGGGATCGCGAAAGCACGGGCTATAAATTGCGTCGATAGCAGATGAATCGGGGCGAGCCGAGGCGCTACTTTCCCGTGCCGTCGGGTTCGCTGTCCTTCAAAACCCGCTTCAGCTTTGACAGCTGCTGAACCATCGACTCGATATCATTGCCGTCCACGTCCTGGAACATGTCGTTCAGCCATTGGCCGTGTTTCTTCGCCATGCGCCGGAATTTCTTGCGTCCCTCAACGGTGAGGCAGACGATCTGCACGCGTCGGTCCAAACTCGACGGCGAACGGGTGATATAACCTTCCTCGATCAGGCGCGTGAGGATGGGCGTGATATTGCCGGCCGAAACCATGAGACGCTTGGAAAGCTCGCCCAAAACGAGACCGCCGGGTTCGAAATCCAGCTGCGCCAGAAGCTCAAAACGGGGCAGGGTGAAATCGAACTGTTCGCGAAAATTCCGCCGCAGCTTGCCGCTGACCAACGTGGTGCAGGCGAGCAGACGCAGCCAGAGCCGGATCTCGGCCCGAAACTCGTTTGCCTCTTCCGGCTTGGAAGCCAGGGACAGATCATCGCTTTCCACGTCAATGCCCAAAATAGTCTCCTGGAATTCCTTCCGGTTCGATACGACCTCGCCACCGTCCACGGGATGTCTTGGGAGGCTTTCTGATTGTTTTGGCGATCTGTCGATCATCAGATCCAGCATCCGCCAACTCTTTTATATCTCAATCATTAGCGATGAGCGACGTTGATGTCGAGTATGGACGTTTCTGAGGCAGTGCTCCACACATCAAAGCGGCATTAAGCTGCATTTTTCGGCATATAGTCTCCTCCATCCTCGGCGCTGTAGCCGGCCGATCATCACGATGGACTCGTACGAGCGGCTAAGGTAGTTTGAAAATAACTTCATGCACAAACTAAATTGAAGGGCCTGATGCCGCGCTTCGTCCCCTTGCCGCTCTCGTCACTGCCCGCCAGCGTCTGGCGCACAAGCTTTCTGATCCGGTTCGGCGATTGCGATCCCGCCGGCATCGTTTACACGCCAGAATATTTCAATATTTTCAATGGTGTAATCGAGGACTGGTACAGCCAGTCCCTAGGATTTCCCTATCATCTACTAATTGGGCAGCGGCGTATGGGCCTGGGCTATGCGCATGTGTCGGCCGATTTCTCCCAGCCCAGTTCCATGGGTGAAGTGCTTGAGGCCGCAATCATCGTCAAGAACATCGGCCGGTCGTCCGTGGCCCTGTCCGTGCATGCCTTCAAGGCGGGTCTCGAATGCGTGCGGGCCAATTTCGTGACCGTGACGACCTCGTTGCGCGATCATGCGGTGATACCGATCCCGGATGATCTGCGCCGGGCTTTTGAAACCTACCGGCAAGGGTGCAATGTGCCGGAACTCACAGAGGGCGTGGCCGAATAGCAAAACAGGCGCTAGCCACGCGATTGAGCAAGTCGCAAGATTGAGATTCCGAATGGAGGTGCTGTCATGAAACGCATTCTGGTATCCGCACTCTCGATTTCGCTGCTATGGCCCGCAGCCGCCTCCGCCGAAATCGTGGTCGGCTTCGTCACCGGCCTCAGCGGCGCCGTCTCTTCGATCGGCATTCCTATTGGAAAAGGCATTGCGGCTGGTCAGACCTATCGCGGCGAGATCGACGGCGAGGCCGTTCGTGTCATTGAGCTCGATGATGCTTCCGATCCGTCGATGGCCGCGCGCAACACCCGCAAGCTCGTCGAGCAGGAGAAAGTCGATGCGCTGATCGGGACGTCCGGCGCGCCGCAAACGGTGGCCATGGCGACGATCGCGGTTGAACTGAAAGTGCCGATGGTTGCGGTCTCCCCCATCACGCCGCCACCGACGGGCGAAGGCGGGCCGTGGGTGGTGCAATCCCTGCAGCCGCAGTTGCTGCTGTTTCAAGGCATTGTCGGTCATATGAAGGCGAATAAGGTGAAGACGGTGGCTTTCATCGGCTTCAACGATGCGTTGGGTGATCTAATGTACAGTTCGCTGGTCGAGAGCGCCAAAGAGGCCGGCATCAACATTGTCGCCAACGAGCGTTATGCGCGCACTGAAACCTCCGTCACCGGCCAGGTCTTGAAGATCGTTTCACAGCGCCCAGATGCCGTGGTCATTGGCGGTACCGCGACACCGGCCGCGCTGCCGGCGATCGGGCTGACCGAGCGTGGTTACAAAGGGCTGGTCTATGGCAATAACGGCATGATCAGCGCGGATTTCCTGCGCGTCGCCGGCAAGGCCGCCAATGGCATCATCTGTCCGACCGGGCCGGTCATCGTCGCTGAACAATTGCCCGATTCCAATCCGACCAAGAAGGTCGCGCTCGCCTATCGCGAGGCCTATCAGAAGGCCAATAGCGCGCCGGCGATCGATGGCTTCTCGCCTTATGCCTTCGATGGCTGGCTTATTCTGACCGATGCGATCAAGCGGGCCAAAGCGACGGGCGCGAAGTCTGGGACACCGGAATTCCGGGCCGCGATTCGGGCGGCGCTTTATTCGACGAAGGAACTCGCTGGCGCCTACGGCGTCTACAACTTCGTACCTGCCAGCACCTATGGCGTGGACGAGCGGTCGGTGACGCTGGTGAAAATCGACAATGGTGCCTGGAAACTGTTGTCGTCGCCTACGCCTTGAGCAATCGAAGCGTTTGAAATGACGCTTCAATAAGCATGAAGCAGCGACGCGGCGGCGGGATGAAAACGCCTTGACGCAAACTATTTTAGACATAAAATAGTTTGCATCTCGTCGGCGCGTCAGGATCGCGATCAGTACGAAGCGCAGTGCCACCCGCGTTGGTGGCCGGGGAAGCGGAACATGGCAGAACGTTCATTCGCCCGGGAAGTCGAAGACCTCCGTCTTGGCGAGGGTGAGGTGTTTCGCGGTGAAGGCATTCTCGCCATCACCAAGGCCTTGTTGCAGTCGGGTGTCGCCTATGTCGGCGGTTATCAGGGCTCGCCGATCTCGCATCTGATGGATGTCCTGGCCGATGCCAAGGACGTGCTCGACGAACTCGGCGTGCATTTTGAATCGTCGGCTTCGGAAGCCGCCGCCGCCGCCATGCTGTCGGCATCGGTGATGTATCCGCTGCGTGGTGCGGTGACGTGGAAATCCACCGCCGGCACCAATGTGGCGTCCGATGCGCTGACCAATCTGGCGTCTAGTGGCGTCAACGGCGGCGCCCTCATCATCATCGGTGAGGATTTCGGCGAGGGCTCGTCGATCCCGCAGGAACGCAGCCATGCCTTTGCGATGAAGTCGCAGATGTGGATGCTCGATCCGCGTCCCAATCTGCCGTCCATGGTCAAGGCGGTCGAGGATGGCTTTGAACTGTCGGAAGCCTCCAACACGCCTGTCATGCTGGAAGTGCGTATCCGCGCCTGTCACGTGCACGGCCAGTTCATCACCAAGGCGAACCGCGCGCCGAGCTATACGATGCGGGAAGCGCTGCAGAATCCGCAGCGCGATCTCAATCGCATCGTCTTGCCGCCGGCCTCCTATGCGCAGGACAAGCAGAAACTGAACGAGCGTTGGCCCGCAGCGGTCAAATTCATCAAGGAGCGCGGCCTGAACGAATGGTTCGGTCCCGGTGACGGTGATGTCGGCATCATCCTGCAAGGCGGGATGTACAATTCGCTGATCCGCGCCTTGCAATATCTTGGGCTGGCCGACGTCTATGGCGAGTCGAAAATTCCGCTTTACGTCATGAACGTCACCTATCCGCTGATCGACGACGAGGTGGTGAAGTTCTGCGCCAGCAAGCGCGCTGTCTTGATGGTGGAAGAAGGCCATCCGGAATATCTCGAACAGGCCGTCAACACGATCCTGCACCGTCGCGATGTCAACACGCGGCTCGAGGGCAAGGGCATGCTGCCGCTCGGCGGCGATTACACGGCCGATGTCCTGACCAAGGGCGTCGAGGCCTTTCTCGAGGCCCATGCCCCGGCGCTGCTCGGCAATCGCTCGCCGGCGCCGAGCGCGGCGGCCGTGTTGAGCGACCCCAAGGTGAAAGCTCTCACCGAAGTCGTGCCGCAGCGGCCCGCTGGCTTCTGCACCGGTTGTCCGGAACGGCCGATCTTCGCGGCGATGAAACTGGTCGAACAGGAGTTGGGCCAGCATCAGATTTCGTCCGACATCGGCTGCCATCTGTTTTCGATCTTGCCGCCCTTCAATCTCGGCGGCACGACCATGGGCTACGGGCTCGGGCCGGCTTCGGCGTCAGCCTTCAATGTCGCATCGGACAAGAAAGCCATCTCCTTCCTGGGCGACGGCGGCTTCTGGCACAACGGCCTGTCGTCCAGCGTCGGCAACGCCGTGTTCAACAAGCAGGATCAGGTCATTGTCGTCGTCGACAATTTCTATTCCTCGGCGACGGGCGGCCAGGACATTCTGTCATCGCGCGCCGACAATGAGCGGCGCTCGACCAACAATTCGATCGTCACGGCGGTCAAGGGCATTGGCGCCAAATGGGTTCGGCAGATCGACCGCACCTATGACGTCGCCAAGCTGCGCGACACGTTCAAGGAAGCACTGACCAGTTCAGAGCCGGGGCCAAAGATCATCGTCGCCTCGTCCGAATGCATGCTGAACAAGCAGCGCCGGGTGAAGCCGCTGTTCGACAAGGCTGTCCGCAATGGCGAGCGCATGGTGAAGCAGCGTTTCGGCGTCGATGAGGATGTCTGCACGGGCGATCATGCCTGCATGCGTCTGTCGGGCTGTCCGTCCCTGTCGGTGAAACATACCAGCGATCCGCTGAAGGACGATCCAGTGGCGTCGATCGATCAGACCTGCGTCGGCTGCGGCAATTGCGGCGAAGTTGCCGAGGCCGCCGTGCTGTGCCCCTCCTTCTATCGCGCCGATGTCATTCACAATCCGACGTGGTGGGATCGCAGACTGGCGCGGGTGCGCGATGCGGTCATCGGTTTCCTGCAGCGGCGACGCGAAGCGCGCCGGCCCGCTTTTATTTGATCGACCAAGATTACTTGATTGACCCATGACGAAAGACGGGACTTTGGAGCGGACACACCCTGACAAGCCGATCGCCCTCGCCATTCTCGCCATGGGCGGACAGGGCGGTGGCGTTCTCAGCGACTGGATCGTTGCCCTGGCCGAGAGCCAGAACTGGGCGGCCCAGTCAACCTCCGTTCCAGGCGTGGCGCAGCGCACTGGCGCCACCATTTATTATGTCGAGATGCTGCCGCCCTTGGGCGACCGCATGCCGGTGCTGTCGCTCATGCCGACGCCGGGCGATGTCGATGTGGTGCTCGCCGCCGAATATATGGAAGCGGGCCGCTCGATGTTGCGCGGGCTGGTGACGCCCGATCGGACGACCCTGATCGCCTCCACCCATCGTTCGCTCGCTGTCAGCGAGAAGGAACAGGCGGGCGACGGCATCGCCGATTCCGGCGTGGTGGGCGAGGCGACGCCAGCCGCTGCCAAACACTCCATCGTTTTCGACATGCAGACGATGGCCGAGAAGAATGGCAGCGTCATTTCCGCCGTCATGTTCGGCGCCTTGGCCGGCGCGAAGGTTCTGCCCTTTGGTCGGGATGCGTTCGAGGCGGCGATCCGCGCCGGTGGCAAGGGTATCGAGCCGAGCCTAAGGGCCTTCGGTGCGGGTTTCGACCGCGCCACCAATCCGGTCGTCGAGCCTGTCGAGAAAAAGAATCTCAAGGAGTTTCAGCAGCCACCGCAGTCGCTGAAGGACCCGCGGCTCGACAAGCTGCTGCAACAGATTCGGCAGAATTTTCCAGCCGCGCTGGCGCCGCTGCTCTACACTGGCATCGTGCGCCTGGTCGATTATCAGGATCCGAAATACGGTCAGGAATATCTTGACCGCTTAGGTGCCATTCATCTTCTCGACGTCAGCCTCGCCGGCGAAAAGCGCGATTTTGCCTTGACGCGCGAAGCGGCGAAATATGTCGCCATCGCCATGGCTTATGACGATGTCGTGCGTGTTGCCGATCTCAAGACCCGGTCGACGCGTTTCGCGCGCGTCGATGCGGAGGTCGGCAAGAAGCAGGATCAGCTGCTTTATATGACCGAGTTCATGCATCCCCGCATGGATGAAGTCGCTGGCACCATGCCGGCGGGCCTTGGTCGCTGGATCGAGAACCATCCCAGCGTCTTTAATCGGCTTGACAAACTGGTGAACCGGGGTCGGCGCGTACAGACGCGCACCATCTTCTGGTTCCTGTCGCTTTATATGGTCGCCGGCCTGCGCCCGTTCCGGCGCCGCCTGCTGCGCCACCAAAAGGAACTGGCACATCTCAACAGCTGGTTGGCGCTGGCCACCGACACAGCGCCGAAGGATTACGATCTCGCCGTCGAAGTTCTGAAATGCCGCCGCCTCGTCAAAGGCTATTCCGACACGATGGCGCGGGGCAATTCTAGGTTCGAGCGTGTGTTGCAGAGCGTGCCGCAGCTCATCGGCAAGCCCGACAGCGCCGGTTGGCTGCGGCGGTTGACCACCGCCGCGCTCGCCGACGAGGACGGCGCCAAGCTGACGGGCGCTCAGAAAACCCTTGAGACGGCTTTTGAAGTCGAGCGTCCGCGCGTGGCATAAACACGGTACGCAAGCAGCGTCGTGCGGCGTTGCCCGCGGCTCAGTGAGTTGTGAACACGTCCTGATAGCGCGCCACCGCCTTGCAGATCGCATCGAGTTCGGCTGACGTCGGCTTGTCGGGGTCTTGCGCCGCCGGCAGGCTGCCGAATTTGAGCAGGCAGGCCATCAGCAGCAGGCGCGCCTTGGTCGCCGTGAGATTGGTGGCGGCGATCTGGAAATCGTGTGGATCGGCGAAACCCTCCGGCGCGTTGCGCCCGACCTTGGCGACCGGAATGCCGCTGAAGGCTGCTTTCAACATGAGCTTGTGGCGCGCGGTCGAGGGCAGGGAGCCGTAAGGCACGAGACCTTCGATGACGAGACCCGTAAGCATGCCAAGCGATAGCTTATGTTCGATGGAAGCGATGAGATCGGCCTCAAGCGCCGGGTCGTCGCCAAATTCCAAGGTCGAATAGCTGCCGTCCTTGATGATGGACACCAGGGGAATGGCGCTCGCCAGCAATTGGCCGGCCGTGTCCTTCACCGCGACCATAACACTTTCCAGTCCATGGGCGCCGCGCTTCACCGCGCTCACGCTATGGGGCAGTTGGCTGAGGCGCACGTCCGACATGTAGGTATGTTTGAACACCGGCAGATAGGTCAGCGCCAGCCGGCCCGTATGGCTGACCTGGCCGATGATGCCACCATGGCCGCCGGTCGCCACATAGCCACCGGGACGCGCGTCAACCTTGGCGACTTCGCGCGCCGCGAAAATCTGCTGCTCCTGGATGACGACCACACCGCAACGATCGCGACCCTGATCGTCGGCCCAGATCCTCGATTGGATATAGCTGGCGCTGTCGACGATATTCTTCGGCCCGTCATTGCTGATCTGGCCCTGCGGACGTTGCGCGGCATTGCCGCAAATCGGTTTGGTGGTGTCGATCAGCAGATTGAACCAATAGGCTGACTCTTCCACCTGCGGACTGCCTTGCGTCCAGATCACGCCGTCGTAATCGGCGCTGTCCACCAAGGCCTGCATGTCATTGGTGACCTTCGCCAGCATCGGGCGCGGTGGCGCCGTTGCCAGATGATAGGGCTTGTAGCCGAAGAAATTATGCCCGCGCCGTTCCGGCGCAATGTCGCCTTCCCCCCTATCGGCCCGCAGATGCGCCGGCTTGCCCTTGGTGAAGCCGCCCGGCGGCGCGCCGCGGTAAAAATCGATCTCGGCGATGGAAGACAATTGGCTGGCAACGCCCTCGGTGCCGATAGAGAGACGATCGATCTCTTCAAAGCTGCGCGAGCCATCGGGAAAGAAGCCTTGTCGACCTTGCTGGGCGCCAGGCGACACGCACTCCTCTTCCCAGGGGCTGCCATCAACCTGCCGGGCCATATAGGGGAGGGGATAGAGGCCGTCCTCGGGCTTCAGCTCGATCTCATAGACGGGCTTGTCGCTATCGCTCGACTTGGTCGTCTTGAATACGCCGTCCGGCCCCATATAGCCGTCGGGCGGTCCATAAAGTTCGGCGACATCAATTTCCAGCGGATGGGCGGAATACTGTTCGACATAAATTTTCACGGGCGCGGCGAGGCGTTGTGCTCGCAGCGCGTCATATTTCATGGTGCTCCCGTCGGGGTTGGGCAGCAAAGGTAGGCCATATTTGGCGCGGGCCTTGTTGGAGGTGACCAAAGGCGGCGTGTTCTGAATGGTCGCGGTCGGGCCGGCGAGATGAGCAATCCGAGCTTTGGTCATGGGATCTCCGATCATAGAATCTCTTCGTGGATCAGGCCGCTTGCGCGAGCGTCGGATGCACGATCGTCTTGGCGATCATCGCATGAATGCCCTTCGAGCCATTGACCGTCTGCGTCACCCGGAGATCACAGGCCAGGCTGCAAAGCATATAGGCGTCCTCGCGTGAGAGATTGGCCTTCTCGCTGAGCAGAACGATCATGTCACGCAGGGCGATGACGGCGCACTGGTCGAGATCGGGATCCATGCCCATGGTGATGTAATGGGTCGGCGTTTCGGCGCGTGGATAGGTGAACTTCAGATCGTCCCACACGGTCAGGGTGAATGTGCCTTGCAACGATGTTTCGATGGCGGTGACATTGACCTCGCCATCACCCTGGGCGCCATGGCCATCGCCACAGGTGAAGAGTGCGCCTTCAACGAAGATCGGCAGATAGAGCGTCGCGCTGGCGACGAGTTCCTTGTTGTCGAGATTGCCGCCGAAGGCGCGCGGGATAATGGAGGTGACCTTGCCCCAGTTGAGTGGCGGCGCCACCGACATGATGCCAAAGAACGGCTTGAGCGCCAGTTCCAGCCCCCACGGCATCACGCCGACCATCTTCTTGTGATCGAGTGGGATGACGGTGGCGCGCGTCTCTTCGAAATCATAGGGCAGCGTGCCGGCGAGCGGGCGGATCATGTTGATCCCCCAGTCCTGCAGTAGCTTTACCTCTTCTATCTTCACTTCGAGAACGGAGCCCGGTTTGGCGCCCTCGACATAGACCGGGCCGGTGAGGATGTGGGGACCCGGCCCCTGCGTCACTTCCGCGTGGATGGCGCTGAGCTGTGGTGGGATGAAAAAACGATCGGCCGGCGGCAGATGCGCCTTGTTGCCGGACATGGTGTCGATGGTGACGCGGTCGCCGCTTTTTATGGTCGTGACCGGTTTCGCGAGAGGATCGAGAAAGCCCCATTGGCAAGTCGAAGGACCGGCAATCACATGGTGTTCGGCCATCGGATTCCTCGCAAAAGCAGGTGTAGAAATGGCTATATGTATACAATCTAACGCGAGGCTATCAGGCGTGTGAAAATGCTGTCAAGCAACACGAATGAAGCTATTTATATGTAATATAAGAGATTAGTTCTATATGCATCGCAATAAGTCAGTTTGCATCTCGGCCGGGCGGTTAGCTGCTAAAAGCATCAGGATGGCGAGATTGTATTTTATTTCGTCATCCTTCTGATTTTGTTGCCTTCCTCATCAACCACGGCCGGCAAGCGCTCATGGCACCTGCCTTGCACACGTCTCCGCACGTCTGGCTGACGTTTGGGATGATGAGAGGTGGCGCATGGATCGTTCACGCAAGTCTGCTCGCCTGAAAAAGTCTGCTTCCCTGAAATCCGCGGTTCTGGGTCTAGCGCTCGTTGTGATCGCGGCGGTGACGAGCGGGCCTGCGGCAGCGCAAAGCGTGCTGCGCATTGCGATGACGGCGGCGGATATTCCCGATTGGCGCGGCCAACCCGATCAGGGTTTTGAAGGCAATCGCTTCGTCGCCTTCTCTCTCTACGACACGCTGATCGAATGGGATCTCTCGAGCCGAGACAAGGAAGTAGGGCTGCGCCCAGGGTTGGCAACGTCCTGGGCCATTGATCCGAACGATCACAAGAAATGGATTTTCGATCTGCGCGAAGGCGTCAAATTTCACGATGGCTGCGATTGGAACGCTGCCGCCGCCGTCTGGAATTTCGAACGGTTGATCTCCGACAAGCACCCAGCTTTCACGATTTACAATTTTGGCCGTGCGCGTTCGCGCACCAATAATATCGATCGTATTGAGAAGATCAGCGACTATCAGGTCGCCTTTTATACGAAGTCGCCGGAGTCTCTCTTCCACTTCAATATGCCCTTCCTGTTCATGCTGTCGCCCTGTGCGGTGGAGAAGGCAGGCAACAATCTTGACGTTTTCGCCAAGAACCCCGCAGGCACGGGGCCTTATAAATTCGTCAGCGCCGTTCCACGCGAACGGCTCGAACTCGCCAAGAACGAAGGCTATTGGGACAAGAACCGCATCCCCAAACACGATCGTCTTGTGCTGCTGCCGATGCCGGAAGCAACGACCCGCGTGGCGGCTTTGCTCTCCGGCCAGGTCGACTTCATCGAAGCGCCGCCCCCCGATGCGATTCCGGCGCTGAAAGCGGCGAAGATGCAGATCGTCACCAATATCTATCCGCACACCTGGCCCTACATCCTCAACGTGGCGCGCGGACCGTTCAAGGATATCCGCGTGCGCCAGGCAGCCAATTGGGCGGTCAATCGTCCGGAGATGGTCGATCTTCTCTCGGGGCTGGCGCAACCGAGTTCCGGCATCTACGTGCCGCAGCAGAAATATTACGGCAAACCGGTTGAATATGGCTTCGATCAGAAGAAAGCGACGGCGCTGTTGAAGGAAGCTGGCTGCTATCCGTGCGAGATCATGATCGGTATCTCGACCTCGGGCTCGGGCCAGATGCAACCGCTGCCGATGAACGAACTCGTCAAAGAGCAGCTTGAGGCTGTCGGCTTCAAGGTCAAGTTTGACACGGTTGATTGGAACACTTTGCTCGATGTCTATTTCAAGGGTCAGGAGAAATTCCCATACGACGGCGTCAATTTCAGCAGCGGCGCGACCGATCCGCTGAACTTTCTGAAGGGCTCGATGACAAAATATAAAGGCCCTGTCGGGACCAATTGGGGCTGGTACAGCAATCCAAAAGTGGACGAATTGGCGGAAAAGGCCCTCGACAGTTTCGATCCGAACGTGTGGGAGCCGATCGTCACCCAGATCCACGAGATCCTGGTGAATGAAGCGCGTAACCTCTTTATCGTCAGCGATCTCAATCCGCGCGCCATGTCGCCGCGCGTCAAAGGCTTTGTTCAGGCCCAGAGCTGGTTTCAGGACATCACACCGATTACAGTCGATCCTAAATAGTCCCGCCTAAATAATCTGGACAGCCGTGACGGCCAGCTTCCGGCCGTCAAGCAGGAGGTGCGCCATGCAGGATGACAAGGATGCGATTGCCGAGCTGAAACTGCGGCTGGAACGGCATGGCCTGCACTTGCCACCGGGCGATCTGGAAGGCTTGCAGGTGGCCGTCCTTGAAATCGAAGCGGGTTCGGTCGCTTTGCGGCACGATCGTCCCTTCAGCCTGGAGCCGGCTTTCGCGCTGCGTCTGTCGCCGACGGAGAAGCGCTCATGAGCGAACTCCACCATCTCACCATCGCCGAAGCCGCGGCGCTGATCGCGCAACGTAAACTGTCGCCCGTCGAATTGACGAGCGCCTTCCTCGATCGCATCGAGCGGCTGGATCCGACCCTCAATGCTTATCTTCTCGTGCTGCGCGACGAGGCCTTGTCGGCGGCGCGACAGGCGGAAGCTGAGATTGCCGCTGGCCGTTACAAGGGTCCACTGCACGGCATCCCGATCGCGCTCAAGGATATTTACGCCACCAAGGGTATCCGCACGACCGGCCATTCGGCCTTGCTGAAAGATTATGTGCCGCAGGAAGATGCCTTTACCGCATCGGCTTTGGCGCAAGCCGGGGCGATCCTGCTCGGCAAGACGGCGACATGGGAATTCGCCATTGGCGGCACCAGCTTCGATCTGCCCTGGCCGCCCGCCCGCAATCCCTGGAACATCGCCCATGACCCTGGTGGTTCGTCATCGGGCTCGGCGGCGGCTGTGGCGAGCGGGCTTGCGATGGCCGCCATGGGCACCGACACGGGCGGCTCCATTCGTGGCCCGGCGGCGCTGTGTGGCATCGCCGGCATCAAACCGACCTATGGTCTGGTCAGCCGTCGCGGCATCTTTCCTCTGTCGTTCAGTCTCGATCACTCTGGGCCAATGTGTTGGACGGCTGAGGACTGCGCCTTGATGCTGGACGTGCTGGCAGGGCACGACCCGCTGGATGGCGCCAGCGCGAATGTGGCGAAGCCCGATTTCTCCAGCATCGCCCTGCCGGTGCGCGGCCTGAAGATCGGCTTCGCCAAGGGCATGACCGAGGAGGCCGGCGTCGATCCGGACGTGCGTGCCGCGCTCGACGATGCCTTGAACGTGTTTGCCGATCTTGGGGCTGAGATCAGCGAAGTAGCACTGGCCTCATCGCTCGAATATGCCGACGTCGGCACGACGATCTCGCGCTCCGAAGGCTATGCCATTCATGAGCATGCGCTCACCCATACACCGGAGAAATTCGGCCAGAGCTTTCGCCAACGCATCGTGCCCGGCGCCTTCATCCGCGCCAGTGATTATGTTAACGCCATGCGCGATCGCTCCCGTCTGATCGGGCAGATCGCCGATGTCATGAAAACGGTGGACCTGATCGTAACGCCGAGTTGGGCGTCGGCGGCGCATGTGCTGGGCAAGGGCGCGCCGATGTCGCGGACACGGGCGTCGTTCATGCGCCCGTTCAATGTCACTGGATCGCCGGCGCTGTCGGTGTGCAACGGCTTCAGCGGCGCTGGTTTGCCGCTCGCCATGCAGATTGTCGGTCGCCCGTTCGAGGACCACCTCGTCCTGCGCGCCGGACATGCCTTCGAAAAGGCGACCCATTGGCGTCATCGTCGGCCGCAGGATCCGGTGCAGATATCCCAGGCGGCGCAATAAGAACTTAAGGCGTTGCCGGCTGCGATGCGTTGCCATCGGCGCGGGCGAGCGCTGCGGCGTGGGCGGCCTGCATCTCCTGTTCGCGCATCCGTTCGACCACGAACAGGCCGGCTTTATAAATATGCTCACGGGCCAGGGATTCGGCGCGCACCGCCTGCCGCAAGGTCACCGCTTCCAGAATGGTGACATGCTCCTCATGCGCCTTGGCGATGCGATCGAGATCGAAGCGCCGGAACATCGAGGAATAGACCAGGGGAATGCTGCGGGATTTGCGCAGCAGCCAGGCCAGATGGTCGTTATGGGCGGCTTCGAGAATGGCGCCGTGAAACCAGGTATTGATATGGCTCCAGAACACGGTGACGTCGGCTTCCCAGCGGCGCCGGCTCAAAACCGCTTCGGTTTCGTCGATGGCGCGCTGCATCTGGGCGCGCTGCGCCTCGGTGACGCCAGCCTCGACCGCTTGTCGCGCGGCGAGCCCTTCCAGCGCTGCGCGGGCTTCGAAAATCCCCAGCATCTGTTGCGCCGAATAGGTGCGCACCGAATAGCCGGCATTCGGCGTGTATTCGAGCAGCCCCTCCGACGCGATGGTCGCCAGGGCGGCTCTGATCGGCGTGCGCGACACACCAAAGGTCGCCGCGAGATCCACCTCGCTCAGCCGGCTGCCGGCGATATGATCGCCCCGTATGATGCTGTCGCGTAATAGCGTGCAAACCCGTTCCGCGCGCGTCGACATCGTTTCCCGTCCTTTACCGTTCCTGCTCGCCAGCCGAGCGAACTGCCACCAGAAATGACAAATGATCGTCCCGCGAGCCGTGCAATGTATACACGGTCGCGAGATGCGTCCTGGTGTGTCAGCTCTTTGGCGGATTTGCGACGAGGATTAACATAAAACAGAGTTGAAATCTCTACCTCTGCGGCCGCTGCACGAGCGATTGTATTATCTGGGCCGGTCCGCGGCTCAATTGGCACTCATGTTGCATTGCACTCCAGGCGGGCCGGCAGAGAGCCGGCCGCCGGAGAAGTCATGTGGTACTACGCCGCCCGACGCATCCTGATGAGCATTCCGATCGCGCTTGGCGTGACGGTCGTCTGCTATGCCCTCGTTCTCCTGGCGCCGGGCGATCCGATTCAATCGCTGCTGCCGCCAGACGCCTCCCCTGAGGACGCCGCCTATCTCCGCAAGGCCTATGGCTTCGATAAGCCGGTCCCCATTCAATATCTGCTGTGGTTGCAGCGGGCGTTGACGGGCGATCTCGGCATCTCACTGCAGACCAATCGCCCGGTCATCCAGGAAGTCCTGAGCGCCCTGTCGAATACATTCGTCATCTCGGTCGGCGCGGTTCTGCTCGCCTTCTCGCTGGCGTTCATCCTCGGCACGATCGCGGCCTACAATCTCGGCAAGCCGGTCGATCGCATCGCCACGGGCGTGGCGGTCGTCGGTGTCAGCGTGCCGAACTACTGGCTCGGCATCGTGCTGGTCATCGTCTTTGCCGTGAAACTCGGTGTCTTGCCGGCGACCGGCATGGGGTCGGCCGGTTCATCGAGCTTCAGCATCTTCGATTGGGACCAGGCCAAATATGCGATCCTGCCGATCCTGACGATGTCGCTGGTGCCGCTCGGCATCATCATGCGCACCACGCGCTCAGCCGTCGCCGAAGTCCTCAACAATGATTTCGTGCAGATGCTGCGCGCCAAGGGGCTCGGGCCGATCGCCATCCTCCGTCACGCGATCTGGAACGCGCTGCCGCAGGTGTTGACGGTGATGGGCCTGCAGCTCGGCTATCTGGTCGGCGGTTCGATCCTCGTTGAAACGATTTTCACCTGGCCCGGCACCGGCTTTCTGATGAGCAAGGCGATCCTCACCCGCGATGTGCCGGTCTTGCAGGGCGCGATCCTCGTTCTTTCCCTCACCTTCGTCACCATCAACCTGATGGTGGATCTGTTGCAGACGGCCGTCGACCCACGCATCAAACGCGCCTGAACCCAGGCGGGACATGACAAGGACGTAGAATGACCGACGTCAGTGCCTTCCGCCTCCCAGCTTTCCTGCGAAAACGCGAAGCGCAGGAGGTGCGTGGATATTGGGCCTCGGTCGCACACCGCCTGCGCTATGATTACGTCACGCTGTTCTTTCTCGCTGTTATTCTCATCATCGTCCTGCTGTCGATTTTCGCGCCGCTGCTGGCGCCCTTCGATCCGACCAAAACCAGCATGGCCTATCGGATGAAACCGCCGGGCTTTCGCAATTTCATCCTCGGCACCGATGAGCTGGGTCGCGATATGCTGTCGCGTCTCTTGTGGGGCGGCCGCACGTCCTTGCTGATGGGGCTGGTTCCGGTCATCGCCGCCACCATCATCGGCGGCTTCCTCGGTGTTCTCGCCGGCTTTCGCGGCGGCTGGGTCAACACCGCCATCATGCGGACGATGGATGTCTTCTACGCTTTCCCCTCGGTGCTCCTGGCGGTGGCGATTTCGGGCACCCTGGGTGGCGGCAGCAAGAACGGGATGATCGCGCTGACCCTGGTGTTCATCCCTTCGATCTGTCGCGTTGCCGAATCCGCCACCACCCAAGTACGTGGTCTTGATTTTGTCGAAGCGGCACGCGCCAGTGGCGCCTCGACGCTGTCGATCATCCGACATCACATTCTCGGCAATGTTCTGGGGCCGGTGTTCATCTTCGCCTCCAGCCTGATCTCGGTGGCGATCCTGCTGGCGTCCGGCCTTTCCTTCCTGGGTCTGGGTGTCGAGCCGCCGACGCCGGACTGGGGCCTGATGCTCTCTTCGCTGCGCGCCGCGATCTATGTGCAGCCCATGGTCTGCGCGTTGCCGGGCGTGGCGATCTTCATCACCTCCTTGTCCTTCAATCTTGTCAGCGATGGTCTGCGCCAGGCCATGGATGTCAAAGCATGAGCGCTTTCGATTTCATCGGTATCGATCTCCTACCGCCGCAAGACATGCCGCAGGCAGCTGCCCTGGATGAGCGTGATCGTGGCGGCAAGCAGCAGCCCATGCTCATCGTCAACGGCCTACGCAAATATTTCCCCATTCGTAGCGGTATTTTGCAGCGTCATGTCGGCGATGTGAAAGCCGTCGACGATGTCAGCTTCGCCGTTCTCAAAGGTGAAACCCTCGGCATCGTCGGCGAATCCGGGTGTGGAAAATCGACGCTGGCGCGTCTGCTCATGCATCTCATTCCCGGCGACAGTGGCGAGATGATTTTTGATGGCGATCCCGTCGGCGGCATGCGCGGCCTGTCGCTGCGCGATCTGCGCCGCAACATGCAAATGGTCTTTCAGGATAGCTATTCTTCTCTCAATCCGCGTCTGCCGATCCAGGATTCCATTGCCTATGGTCCGCGCGTCCACGGCATGAGCCGAACCGATGCCATGGATCTCGCCTGCGATCTGCTCGACAAGGTCGGTCTGCGCGCGTCCACATTCGGCGCGCGCTATCCGCACGAATTGTCTGGCGGCCAGAAACAGCGTGTCAATATCGCCCGCGCCCTGGCGCTCAATCCACGCATGATCATTTTGGATGAGGCGGTGTCGGCGCTCGACAAGTCCGTCGAAGCCCAGGTGCTCAATCTGCTCGGTAGTCTGAAGCGCGAATTCAATCTGACCTACGTCTTCATCTCGCACGATCTCAACGTCGTCCAATATATCTCCGACCGGGTGCTCGTGATGTATCTCGGCCAAGTGGTCGAAATCGGTTCGGTCGACGCGATCTATGATACGCCCCTGCATCCCTATTCGCGGGCGCTGCTCGACTCGCGTCTGTCCATGGATCCCGCTGATCGGATGGCCGAGCCGCCGATCAGCGGCGATCCTCCTAATCCGGTCAACCCGCCGTCAGGCTGCCGATTCCGCACGCGCTGCGCCTTTGCCGAGACGGTCTGCGCCACGGAAGCGCCACCGCTGACGCCGGCTGGTCCGGATCATTTCGTCGCCTGTCACATGGTTCGTCGCGGCTCCGGTCACACGCGGATCGCGAATTGCGGATCGTGATTTAATGGAGATGCAGATGTCGCTCGCCGTTGCCGTTGCGGAACGAAAATCGGTCTCGCGCCCGGAGGTGCCTGAAGCGCTCGTCGAAGTTCGCGATCTCGCGGTAAAATTTGTCAGCCGGGAAGCGGTGAACAGCGCGGTCAACGGCGTCAGCTTTGCGCTCGCGCCCAGCGAAGTGCTTTGCATCATCGGTGAATCCGGTTCCGGCAAATCCGTGACCATGCGGGCGCTGATGAAGCTATTGCCGCCCAAGCGCACGGTCATCGAGGGCGATATGCGTGTCGGGGCCCATGACATCGTCAAAATACGCGAAGTCGATATGCGGGCGGTGCGCGGCTCCACCATCTCGATGATTTTCCAGGAGCCGATGACTGCGCTCGATCCTGTCTTCACCATCGGCGAGCAGATCGCCGAAACGGTGATGCGACACCAGAAGGTGGGGCGCGCCGCCGCCATGGAGCGGGCACTGGAGCTGTTGAAGCTGGTGCGGGTGCCCTCGCCGGAGCGGCGGTTGAAAGCCTATCCGCACGAACTCTCAGGTGGCCTGCGCCAGCGCGCAATGATCGCTGTGGCGTTGTCGTGCAATCCGAAACTGCTCCTGGCCGATGAGCCGACGACGGCGCTGGATGCTACCGTGCAGATCCAAGTGCTGGTTCTGCTGCGCCGTTTGCAGCAGGAATTGGGCATGGCGGTGATCTTCGTCACCCACGATCTCGGCGTCGCGGCGCAAATCGCCGACAAGGTGGCGGTGATGTATGCCGGGCGGATCGTCGAATATGGCGCGGTCGCCGATGTGATGATGAAGCCACGCCACCCCTATACAATCGGCATGCTGGCCTCGACCGTGCACGGCCATATGCGGGGGCACGATATCGACGCCATTCCCGGCAGTCCGCCGGATCTGCGCAAGGCCATCATCGGCTGCAGTTTCGCGCCGCGCTGCAAATCAGCGACGGCGATCTGCCAGACCGCCTCTCCACCGACAAAGACCTTCGGCAATGGGCAATACGCGGCCTGTTACCATGCCGAGTAGATAAATACCGACCGCGACAGGGGCAGCCAAGCAAGCCTACCAACAGGAAACAGTGAGGAGAACACGCCATGCATGATTTTACGATGCCGCAATGGGCTCTCGACCGGGTCAAGCAACGCCGCGACAAGATCCATGTTTTCGACGATATGGTGCCAAGCCGGACGGCTCTTGTCGTCGTCGATCTTCAAAATGGCTTCATGGTGCCGGAGCACACGCCTATGCCTGTCGCCACCGCGATCGGCACGGTGCCGAAAGTCAATCAATTGGCGGAAACTCTGCGCAAGACAGGCGGTAAAGTCTTCTGGATCAAGAACACGATCGACGAGAGCAATCTCGAAAGCTGGTCGAACTGGTTCGCCATGGGCAAGCCGGGGATGAAGGCGCAGCGCATTGAAACGTTCCAGGACGGCGCGCCGGGCCATGACATCTATCCTGATCTCGAGGTGAAACCGGAAGATGAGATCGTCAAGAAATTCCGCTTCAGCGCCTTCCTGCCGGAATCCTCGGATATCGCCGAGCGCCTGCGTGCGCAGGGCTTCGATACGGTGCTGATTGTCGGCACGGTCACGAATGTCTGCTGCGAATCCTCGGCGCGCGACGCGATGATGATGAATTTCAGGACGATCATGGTCAGCGACGGCAATTCCGCCTTCAGCGACCACGAGCACACGGCCACTTTGGCGGCGTTCTACTCGATCTTTGGCGATGTGATGGAGACCGACGAAGTCTGCATGCTGCTTGAGAGGAATGCCGGCGCCTTGCCACTCGCGGCGGAATAAGTCCGGCGCATTTCAGCTACTCAAACGAATGAACGCCGGATGGTTCTCGTCCGGCGTTCAGTATTTGCCGATCAGGCGATGTTGCGAACGGCGTTGATCTTGTCGATGCCGCCGACAATGCCGGCGAAATCCTGCCAGACGCCCTGGGCGCCCTTCTGCCAGTCGTCGAAAGCCTCCGGCTTCAAAAGCTTGCCGCCTTTGGCGAGCGCCAATTGCACGGAGGCGGTCTCGTCTTCGATGATGAGCTGGTTGAAATAGAGCGCGCCCTCGCGCGAAGCGTCTGAGAGCGCTGCCTTCTCCTCGGCGTCGAGCTGGTTCCAGAAGCTGCGCGCAAAATAGACCACGCCCGAGGCCCAGATGTGGCCGGTCTCGGTCATGTCGGGCACGACTTCGTAGAGCTTGAAACCGGCATAGGCGGATTTCGTCAGATCCATCGCGTCGGCGACGCCGGTTGCCAGCGCATTATAGGTTTCGGTGATCGGAATGCCGACAGGGATCGTGCCGAAGGCAGCCCACAGTTTGGTGTGTAGGGGGCTCTGAATGACACGGATTTTTTTGCCCTTGAGCTGTTCCGGCCGCGTCACTGGTTCTTTCGTCAGAAGGTGGCGCGCGCCGTAGTTGATGAAATCGCCGACGATGAACTGCTGCGCGGCGAGTTTGTTCTTTAGGCCAGCGCCGGTGTCGCCGCTCACCACTTTGCGGACGTGATCGGCATCGCGGAACAGGAAGGGTAGATCGAGGATCTGCAGTTCCGGCACCCAGCCGGTCAGGGAAGAGACGGTTGAGAGGCTGGCCTGCACCGAGCCCAGGCGCACGCCTTCAGCCACTTCCTTTTCGCCGCCGAGCGCACCGCTCTTGACGATGTTGAACTTGAAGCGGCCAGGCAGTTTCGCCTCGACCAATTCGCTGATCTTCACCCAGATCTTGGTTTCCGGTTTGTCGTCGCCAAACAGCGACGCGACGGTCAACGTGCGCGTGCGGGCGCTTGCCGTGCCGATGAAGCCAGGCGCGGCCAGAGCCGCGCCTGCGGCGGAAAGTTTAAGGAGAGTGCGACGGTTGATGGTCTTCATGAGTGAATCCTCCGAATTAAAAAATGATGGCCCAGGCGCACAGGATGGCGAGGGAGACGAGCAGTGACAGCAGATAGGGAACGACCGCGCGAAAAAGCGCTGTGGCGGGAACGCGGGTGACGCCGCTGACGACGAAGATCAGCATGCCAAGTGGCGGAGTCAGGCCGTGGATCATCAGGTTGACCACGAGGATGACGCCGAAATGGATCGGGTCGATGCCGGCAGCGACAGCTGCGGGCAGCAGGATCGGTCCGAAAAGCAGAATCGCCGCGCCGATGTCGAGCACCAGACCGACGGCGAGGAGGATGAGATTGGCCAGCATGATGACAGCGAAGGCGCTGCCGCCGAGGATCGTCACGAAGCTGGAGACGAGGCCGGACACATTGTCGACAGCGAGCAGGAATGCGAAGGGGCCGGCCGTGCCGATGAGGAGGCCGATTGCCGCAGCTTCCGTCGCCGCCTGGGTGAAGCTCGCGACGATACGCCCAGTACCAAGTCGCGAGCCGAAGGCGAGCAGCACGGTGTAGAGCGCGGCGAGCGCAGCCGCCTCGGTGGTGGTGACGATGCCGATGCGGATGCCGACAACGACGATGACGCCGAGGCCGAAGGCGGGAATGGCCGCCACCGCCGCCTGCCAGCGCTCGCGCGCCGGCGCCCGTGGCCGGGTTTCCACATCGCGCACGGTCAGATGGATCGCCACGGCCAGGCAGACCGCCATCAGCCCGCCGGCGAAGAAGCCGCCGACGAGTAGCGAGCCGACGGAGAGATTGGTCGCTGTCGCCAGAATGAGAAAGGCGATCGATGGCGGGATGACATTGTCGAGCACCGAAGTGGCGGCGATGATCGCGCCGGCTTGCGCCGGGGGATAGCCGTGTTTGACCAGTTCCGGCTGGAAGGTCGAGGCGCCGAAGGCGGCATTGGCGACCGAGGAGCCGGATGCGCCGGAAAACAACACGCTGGTCAATAGCGTTGTCTGGGCAAGGCCGGCGCGGCGATGACCGACCATGGCGGCGGCGAAGCGCACGAGCTGGTTGGCAACGCCCGAAGCGGTGAGAAGACCACCGGCCAAGAGAAAGAAGGGAATGGCGAGCAGCAGAAATTTCGACATGCCGGTAACGGTCGAGGAGACGATCGCCGGTTCCGGCAGCGTGCTGCCGAAGGCGATCGCCACATAGGCGGCGGCCAGAAATGCGTGAGCCAGCGGCGCGGCCAGTACAAGGCCAACGCCGGCGATCAGAGCCAGGAATAGGCTCGGCGGTAGGCGTGACTCGATGAACAGATGTGGCAGGCCGAAATAGAGCAGAGCGCCAATGGCAACCGACAAGACCGCGGCGAGCGATTTGCCCTCGGCGATCCGCTGCAAGGTCAGCGCCAGCAGGATCAAACCGCCGCCGACGCCGAGAAAGGCGAAGCGCACCCATTCCGGCAGGCCCAGCGTCGGCGATATGCCGCCGAGTAAGCTGATGATTTCACTGCCGCCGAAAACCAGAATGAACGCCGCGACCACGGAGAAGACGTCCGCCAGAACCTCCGCTAGCGGCAGCAGCCGATCCGGCAGCAAGCGCACGAAGACATCGAGCCGCATGGCGAGCGCGCTCTTGAGGCTGAGCGGCGCGCCGACGGCGATCAGCGCCACATGCAACCAGATGCCGAGATCTTCCGCGCCGATGAAGCCGGTGGCGAAGAAATAGCGCAGCGTCACGCTGACCAGCACGACGACGAGAAGCACAGCGAGCAAAGCGGCGGCGGCATAGCCGAGCCCGGCCTCGAGCGTCTTGAGCGCACGCGCCGCGAGGCTTTGGGCGGAGACCGTCGGCGGTGCGAGGGTCGAAGAGGGGCTGACGGTCACGGCTTTATCCTTGCGAAAGGTCAGCGGGCCAAAACTTTTGGAGCGTCTTTGGTCGCACCGTCCGGTGCAGCGATCGTCGAAAGATCGCGATCGAACAAGGTCGACCAGGTGAAGTGGCGCGCTTGCGAAACTTCGCGCGCCACATCCAGGCGTGGCAGCACTTTCTCGCCAAAGCGCCAGGCTTCCTCAAGCAACGGCATGCCGGAGAGAATGAACGTCTCGACACCAGCCTTGCGATAGGCTTCCAAGGTGCGGATCACCGTATCGGGCGAACCGACGATGGCGGTGCCGGGGCCGGGGCGAACCAGGCCGATGCCGGCCCATAGATCGGGCGCGATTTCGAGATCGCGCAGATTCTCAGGCTTCTGGCCGCCGTGCATGGCGGTCATGCGTTGCTGGCCAACGGAATCGCTCTTGCCGACGAAGCGTTGATTGGCGGCGATCGCCGCATCGTCCATGCGCCCATAGAGATCGGCGGCGGCGTCCCAGGCCTGCGCGTCGGTGTCGCGGACGATGACATAGAGGCGGATGCCGTATTCCAGCTCGCGGCCATGGTGCGCGGCACGCGCCTTCACTGTCTTGATCTTTTCGCCGATCTGCTCTGGGGTCTCGCCCCAGGAGAGATAGGTCTGCACATGTTTCGCAGCGACTTCGAGCGCCTTGTCGGACGAACCGCCGAACCACAGCGGCGGCGCGGCGATGCTGTCGCCGACCGGCAAAGCGATCTTGGCGCCTTCGGTGTTGAAATACTGGCCTTTGAAATTGACGGTCTCGCCGGCGAAGAGCCGATGCCAGATTTGCAGATATTCGTCGGCCATGGCGTAGCGGTCGTCGTGCGGCATGGTCATGCCGTAGGCGCCGAGCATTTTGGCGTCGCCCGAGACGATGTTGATGAGCAGGCGTCCGCGCGAGAATTCCTGCAAGGTCGCGGCCATCTTGGCGAGTAGTGTCGGCGCGACGAGGCCCGGATGAACAGCGACGAGGAATTTCAGCCGTTCGGTGTAGGAGAGCAGGGCGCCAGCCAGCACCCACACGTCATGGGCGCCGGTGGCAAATAGCGCGCCCGTGTAACCCAATTGATCATAGGCCATCGCCAATTGTTTGTAGTAGCCGAGATCGACCTTGCGCGAGCCTTCCGGCTGCCAGGGATAGGCGCCGTCGGGCGCGCACATATACCAGAGAACATTCATGTCGGATCTCCTATGCGGCGACGCCGGCCTGACCGGTCGTGACCGGTGCGGAAAAATGTCCGTGTCTGAACAGCGTGTCGGCTTCGTCTTGCTGCTCGGTGAGAATGTCTTGGTCGACGGGGACAACAGTGAAATCGCGTGAGCGCAGCACGCGCTCCCAGGAGCGCGCATCGCCTTCGCTGCCAGGCTGAGCCGCGAGCAGCGCTGCGGCCTTCTCGATGTCGGCCGTTACCTCGCGGCCGATCCGATCGAGTTCATGGGCAATAGCGAGGCGGGTCTCGGGCGAAAGCTTGTATCGCTCCAACGTCCAGAACAGCGAGCGATTGGGAATGGTCGCGCCACAGCGCACCAGAAGATGCAGGTCATCACGATCGAGCGCCTTTTCTAGCCGTGGCGACATCGTCACCCAGGCCTCGACCTGGCCATCGAGCAGATCCTGCAAGCCGTCGCGGGTGGCGCTTTCGATGCGGGTGACATCGGCAAGGCCGAGACCTTCGGCCTCCAGGCTGCGGGCGAGCAGATAGGTGTGGAACGAGCCGTCGATTAGCGCGATGCGCTGTCCGGCGAGATCGGCGATCGAGTGGATCGGGCTGTCCTTGCGCACGAGGATCGCGCCATTCGCCGGGCGGGGCGCCGAACCGGCGATATAAACGACGCCGAGGCCGCGCGCGTCAGCCTCGATCGGTGGTGTCGAGCCGGTGCCGCCGAAATGGATGGCGCCCTTTTCGAGCAGGGCGCCGGTGTCGCGGCCCTCGCCATAGAACACGAATTCGGGCGCGAAGGCGCTGAAAGCCCCCGGCCACAGCCGGGCGAGTCTGAGGTGCAGATTGTTCGAATGAACACCGATTTTCATGCGCGCTCTTCACGTTTGCAGATAGTCTAGTTTTTCTATATACATTCTTTAAGGTGTCAATCTATATTTTTATAGATCATTGTGTGCGATGCAGCGAGCGGAAAAATGCGGCATTTTGAATGACTTCCAGGCAGGCGGCTGGAAGGCGCTGCGGAAACCCTTGAGTCCGCATGGTTTTGAAAATAGAAGGAAGCACAATTTATATTTTTATAGATCAGGTGAGGGTCGCCCTTTGACGAAGCCTATCTCCACCCGCATTTGCCGCAGCGTCGGCGAGGCCAGCGAGTTCATGAAGCTCATTGGCAATGCCAATCGGCTGGCTATCGTCTGCTATCTGATGGAGACGGAAGCTTCGGTCGCGGCGCTTGAAACCCAGTTGGGTATTGTCCAGCCAACCTTGTCCCAGCAGCTCACCGAGCTGCGCGAAGCTGGCGTGATCGCCGGCCGCCGTGAGGGCAAGACCATCGTCTACCGCGTCAACGATCCGCGCGTCGAGGAGCTCGTCCACACCTTGCGCGGCCTCTTCTCCGGCCTTGATGATGTGACCGGCCGCGCCGCGATGCGCACCGTGCCGGTCGATGAGATGATGTTCGATTGATGATCGACTTCTACACGTGGATCACGCCGAACGGCCTGAAGATCTCGATCGCGCTGGAGGAGTTCGGTCTCGACTATAAAGTCCACGCCATCGATATCACCAAAGGCGAGCAGTTCGCGCCGGATTATGTGAAGCTCAATCCCGCCGCGAAAATTCCCGCGATGGTCGATCACGACACCGGCGTCACGCTCACCGAATCCGGCGCCATTCTGATCTACCTCGCCGAGAAGACCGGCCGTTTTCTGCCTGCTGACGGCTTGGCGCGTTTGCGCACTTTGGAATGGCTGATGTGGCAGACCGGCGGCCTCGGGCCGACGCTGGGTTATGCCCACCAGTTCCTCACCTACAATGCTGGGCAGGCGCCTTTCGCCGAAACCATTTTCGCCCGCGACACGCATCGCCATTACGAAACATTGAACGCGCGCTTGGCGGACCGCGATTATATCGCCGACGATTATTCGATTACCGACATGGCGGTTTGGCCATGGGTGTCGCGTTTCGAGCGGCATAAGATCGATCTCAACGACTTCCCGCATGTAAAGCGCTGGTATCTGGCGCTGGCGGCCCGGCCGCAGGTGCAGCGTGGTTATGAAGTGCCATTCTTCACAGCGGCGGTGCCAATTCCCTGATTGACCTGCTATCGGACGCTGACTGGCTTGGCCGAGCGCTGCGCGCTATCCTGAAACGGTCACGCTGAGCGGGGAAATGCGATGCATTGGATCAAAATTTTGTCGCTGCTGGTGCCGGCGGCCATCGCTGCGCCGGAACCGATTCAATCTTACGATACCTACAAATCCTGGTTCGTCGCTTGCGACAACGGGTTGAGCTGCGTCGCCAAAGGTTATGCGGAAGGCGCCAAACGGGCCGAGATGAGCATCGAACGCGCGGCCGGGCCGGAGGGAACGATCTCCGCCAAGATCAGCGCCGAGAACAAGTTCAACCTCGGCGATGTGCGGCTGGACGGCAAAGCGGTGGAGCTCAACCCGCAGGATTGGACACTCGATGGCGCCGACGAAGAGTATTCGATGTCGACCGATCGTCTGCCGGCGATCCGTGCGCTCGTCGCCCAGTTACGCAACGGCTCCAAACTGACCCTCGCTGAAGGCGCCGAAGTGCCTCTCGATGGCTTCGCGGCGGCGCTAGTGCGGTTGGACGAACGGCAGGGACGTTTGGGCGGCGTCACCGCGCTCGCCAAGCCCGGCGCGACGCCGGCTTCTCGTGTGCCGCAGCCGCCAGCATTGCCACACATTCCCAATCGTCCGATCACTTTCACCCTTACGCCAGACGAGGCGCAGCGTCTGATCACCACCGTTCGCGAGGGACAACAGGCGGTCATGAAGAAGGAAGACTGCGACGCCGAAGTAACTGCGATGAAGCCCGAGGCATATGCGCTGGATGGTGAGCGGGCGCTGGTGTTCATTCCCTGCATCATGGGCGCCTACCAAGGCTCCTCCGTTGCGTTTCTGGCGCAACGGAGCAACGGAGCGGCTGAACAGGTGATCGCACCGCTTGCCTATTCCGGGAACAGCGCCGATCACAGCGGCGTCGATATGTTCACCGAAGGGGATTTCGATCCCAAGACAGGCATGCTCTCCATGGCGGCAAGAGGCCGGGGCCTTGCTGATTGCGGCACGTCTGCAAGCTGGATCTGGGACGGCAAGGCGTTCCAGCTGACCTCGCACTATTTGCAAATCGCCTGTGGCGGCCTTTCTCCGGGGGATTGGCCGACGCTCTTTCGTTCGATTCAATAGCCGCGACGGGCGCTCGCTTTAGCGGGCCTGCGGCTCGCCTGTCGCCAGATGCGTGAAGAGATCGCGCGCCGGCACGGTCAGGTCCTTTTCATCGCGCACGCAGACCGACAACTGCCGTCTGGCCCAGGCATCGGTCAGGCGAACGGTTGCAATCGGCATGGCGTGGGCGCAACGGCGCGCCGCTGTCTCGGGCACGATGCCAAGACCAACGCCGTCGGCCACCAGGCGGCAGAGACCTTCGAAGGTCCGCATGCGGATCCGCATTTTCAGCTTTGCGCCCGTTCGCGCCGCCTGTGCCTCGATGTGATCTTGTAGGGCGCCGCCGGCCAGGCCGACAAAATATTGAGGCAGGATATCGGCGAAAGCGACTTGCCTCAGCCCCGCGATGTCGTGGTTGCGCGGCGCCACCGCGATCAATTGATCGATCGCGAAGGGGCGTAGAACCAAGCCATGCGTTTCGACGGCATCGGACAGAATGCCGATCTCCACCAACCCCGCCGCTACGGCTTTGGCGATTTCGATGCTCTGCCGTTCCATCATCTCCACATTGACATGCGGGTGCTCCGCCATCCACGCACCAAGCCGTTCGGGCAGGAATTCGGTCGTAGCGGCGGTATTCGCGGCGAGCCGTATGGTTGTCCGAATGCCCTTGGCATGTTCGCCAAGCTCACCACGCATCTCAGCCATCTGCCGCTGGATCAATCGCGCGTGATGCGCCAGCGCTTCGCCGGCCTGCGTCGGGACAACGCCACGGCGGCCGCGTTCCAACAGTTTGACCTCGCCGGTTGTTTCCATGTCGCGCAGCCGTTCGCTTGCCGCCGGTAGCGACAAGCCGACATGCTCAGCCCCGTGCGTGATGCTGCCGGCATCCACCACGGCGAGAAAGAGGCGCAGGTCGATCAGGTCAAAGCGCATGGCCGCGAGATTATCCGATGGCAAGCCTTCGGGCCAGCCGAAGCCAGCCTGCGGATCATCCGCATTGTCCATTTTGGCTGGTCCATTATGCCGATCGCATGATGGACATTTCGACAGGGCTTCTCGCGGCGGCGGCCGTGACATTCTTTGCCGCCGGGATCGTCAAGGGCGTCACCGGCATGGGCTTGCCGACCGTGGCCATGGGCGTGCTTGGCGCATTGATTTCGCCGCTGGCCGCCGCCAGCCTGCTGATCGTTCCCTCCTTCGTCACCAATGTCTGGCAGCTGTTCGCCGGACCCAGCGTTTTCCGGCTCGTGCGCCGGCTCTGGCTGATGATGTTGGCGATTGTCGTTGGAACAGTTGTTGGCGCCTCGTTGCTGACCAGCGGCAATACACAACTCACAACAATTGCACTGGGTGGCGCTTTGATCGTCTATGCCGCTTATACGCTTGTGGCGCGTCAGCTATATGTGCCGGCGCCGTGGGAAACTTGGCTGTCGCCGCTCATCGGTGGGATCACCGGCCTGGTTACGGGCGGCACCGGCGTTTTCGTCATCCCCGCGGTGCCTTATCTCCAGTCGCTCGGCCTTGAAAAGGAAGATCTGATCCAGGCGCTGGGCCTGTCATTCACGGTCTCCACGATTGCGCTCGCCTTTGGGCTCGCCGGACGCGGCGCCTTTCAGATGGATAACCTGATCCTTTCGACGCTGGCGATTGCTCCTGCGCTGGCGGGCATGTGGGTCGGGCAGATCGCCCGCCGCCGCATCAGCCCTCAGACCTTTCGCCGCTGGTTCTTGATCTGTCTGTTGCTCCTGGGCGCGGAAATGGTGGTCAGGCCGCTGTTGTGATCTCTATCGGAAATTAACGGCTTTCAGCATGTAGAAGCCACGATGGCCATTGGTATAGGCCGCCCGCGCCGCGTCTTGGACCGAGGAGCGCGCCGCATCGAAGGCCTTGAGGCATTCAGCTTCGGACGACGCTCTGTTGCCAGACTTGGCCAGCGCATCGATCGCGACATAGAACGGGACCTCGAAAAGCCCGTCGTGAGCCGTGAAGCGGATCGCGTTCCGCGCCTGGTCGAAGCTTCGGCTGGGGTTAGGAAAGGTCAATGTCATGATTGGCCTGCTGTGGTTGTAGAGGAACGGACGGCAGCGCGATGTGCCCGCTTCATCATGATCGTTTGCGTTTGATAGCGGCTGAAAGAGATATCTTGGCGAGATCCAATTTCTCGCTCTCGTGATCGTCATGCTTGTCCGATTGCTCGTGGTCGAACGTTCCTGTGATGAAAACACTATCGCTCTCAGATTGCGGCTTACGGACTGGCTCGAGGCTGTCTTGGTTGGCCACCCGCTCATGGGGTTCTTCGTCGTTCCGGATGCGGTACTGCAGCAAATTGCCTTCTGGCGGGAGGGTTCGGGTGATCTTGTAAATGCCTGAGGACTTCGAGGCGGGCGTCATGAACTCGGGCTTCAGTCGAACGCTCTGTCCAACGATAAAGAGATGGCTTGCCGTGTCGCCTCGGGGCAAGAGGGTGTTGCGTTGCCGGATGGTTATAGCGGGCATGATGTCTTGCGATCCTTTTCAAGTGCGGCGTCGAGATACGCCGGGCTGATGGGCACCATCTGTTGTGTGGAGCCGTGCAAAGCGATTGCCGGCAAGTGGATGAAACTGCCAATGCGTCTCCAGGCGAGCCGGGAGACACCATCGATCAACTCTTCATCGTGGTCGACGCGATATTCCCCGGCTGGTTGGAGAGTGTCGAAGCCGGGCAACGCGAAGGGCAATGAAAAACAAACGACGGTTTGTAGGGTTCGGCTGGTCATGGCGGCGAGACTCCGCAGGAGCACGCGAACGCGGTTCCTGCATCATGTCCATGAAGTCAAAACAATTCAGGCAAAAGCGATTAAATGAGAGCGATTCGAATGTCGCTTGTGCGTCGTTCCTTACGCAGCTTGAAGATTCTGAGCTGCGATCTTGCCATTTTTGCTATCTTTCACGACATCAAACTGGACTTTCTGACCCTTGGCGAGGGCTGACATGCCGGCGCGTTCCACGGCGGAGATGTGGACAAAGATATCCGTTCCGCCGCTGTCGGGCTGAATGAAGCCAAAGCCTTTGCCCGAATCGAAGAACTTAACAGTTCCCGTTGTCATAGCGATTTCCTCAATTGATCATAGAGCACGTCCTTGCCATCGCCGGCAAAGAGCGAGATCGACTTTGAGAGGGAAATCGTGAGAGAGCTGGGGCGCTCACATAATTCAGCAGGCAAGATCGACTTGCCTCGCCACAATAGCCCAGTTTTGCGGTCAAAGTAAGATGGTGCCAAGATAATTCCAAGCCGCAGCAACTGGACGTTAGTGGACCGCTTCCTTGACTGTGTGACGGTCTTGAGCTGCCTGCAACAGTGGGCGTTCCCCTTTCAAGCTTGCATACGCCCCCACAGCGCTAACGTTCTCAGTGAGCTCTCCTTCTAATTCTTCGTCAGATGGCACTCGAATATGTCTTTCGAGAAGGCCGAGAATGGCGTCATCGACATCGCTATCGAACTTGCGCGCAAAAAGATTATGGCTTGCAATCAGATGCTTGGCATCTTCGATCGTGAATGTTCGCGGCCGCAGTTTGATATCTCCATCTGGTATCCAGTCGATGGAACGCAGATCATCGCTGATGATTGGGCCATGTGCGGTCGTATTCATCATGACGGTCTGGAAGAAACCTTCGTCGGCAATGAATGTGTTGCGATAGAAGGCTTTGTAACGATCCACGTCAGGGTCGTGGCAGACGAATTCGCAGAAGGAGCGACTGACAATCATCCACTGATTGCCGATATAGGGCGTTACGCCTGACAAGAAGCTGCGCTGCACGGATGTCCGATGAATGCGGTCGGGAAGTTCAATCACATATTCCTGTACGCGCATCATCGTTTCGGGCCGCACTTTCTGCTGGTCGAGGATCTTGATGAATTCACTCCCCTTGTGACGCGCCAGGTAGTCGGCGATGTAAGCTTGGCTTTTAATCGGAAAATCCTGGCCGCTGAGGTTGATGAAGTGGCTCCATTTGGAACTCATCTTCAATAAATGGGCCATCCCACGCAGCTCCGCATCGACCAGGCTGTATCCGCCCCAGGCCGCTCGCTCTGATGGCAGAATTTCTGCGTTCGGATAGGCCGTCAGAAACGCGTCGATATCGTCTTCCAATGTGGTGCCGGATTTCCGATCAACGTGAATGACATAGATGTTTTCTGGATCATAGATTGCCTTGAACATGCGCTTGAATTGGTCGGGAAAGCGATGAACCAAGATAAAATAGGCAATCATGAGTGATCCTTTGGATTCAAAAGTGGCGATCTGAAAGGACGCTCTCCAGTAGAAGAGCGACAAATATCGATGACGCGAACGCGATCATCCGCGCCGCGAGATCAACTTAGCTATTGAAGAGGGAGAAGCTGAACCGCACAGGTGGCGGCTATTTCAGCGGAGGATAGAACCCCAATATGGGGGGTGGGCGCTGCTTTTGTTAGATTGCAGGTGCAACTCATCGATCAATCGTTGCTGATAAGCAATAGCAATGCATCTGTTTTGATGAAGCGTCGACGTCTCGCCAAGGCGAAGAGTAGATATATTCGGAGCATCACAAGGAAACCGTGCTACGTTCGCTCACCGGATTTCTGAAGTCCGGTTTGAGAAAGATAATCCCATGCAAATTCCAGCAGAGACTAAGCCGGCCGTCTATGGCGCGTTCGGCGGAGCGATAGTGCTCGCGATCGTCGGCTTTAGTTGGGCGGGTTGGGTCACGGGCGCCACGGCTGAGCAAACGGCTAAATTACGATCGAATGCCGCTGTCATTGCAGCATTGTCGCCAATCTGCGTTCAGAAGTTCCAGCAAGAAGCCAATGCGAACGATCGTCTAGTGGAGTTGAAGAAAGTCAGCTCCTGGCAGCAGGGAGATTTCATCTCGAAAGGCGGATGGGCAACCATGCCTGGAAGCACCGCGCCCAATTTGGATGTCGCCAAGGCCTGTGCGGTGACGTTGAACGAAGCTAAAACCTGAACTGCAAAGCTGTTCGCTTAAGGGCATTGGTCTATTTTAAAACCAGGTCATCAGTGTGGGCAGCGGGGCTGCCTGCATATGCCTGTGCCTCAGGAAAAAGAGACCGAAAATTATAGAGAGCTCGTCTGGCTACGCCTCTCGCGTTTCGCGAAAGGCGCGTTCTAGCGCAGTGATCGCGCAATCCGTCTATTTTTGGCGGACGACAAGGCCCTTTCCCAATCGCCACAGCTTTCCAAGAAGCGTCTCAGGCGGCGCAGGATCGTTGCGCCGCTCATGTGGCGTTCGGTAATTTGTTCCAAGGATCTTTTTCTTATCCTCTTCAGATAGCTCGGCCATAGCGAATGCTCCCTCTATCGGATGTACGAGGCGCAAAACTCGATCTTTAGATGCGTGGTGTGGAGTTAGGAAACGCAGATCAAAGAAAGTCGCGACCAGCGTTCACAGCGAAACAAAACGACATACTGCTTGGGCTCGATCAGGCAGTGGGCGATATCGACCGCCTTTTGCTCATTCGCCCAAGATCGCGCCGTTGCATAGGTTCGAAATCGAGGCGATCTCAAAAGGCGCGCAATGCGCAAGGAAGCGTCGATCGTTGCGACGGAATACATAATGATCCTTGCGCCGGATCCGAGCCATATCGGCGCCAAGGTCCCCAAATGGGGACTTTGGCCATGTCCGCAATCCTTACGAAGACCCGCACTATGCGCTTCTATAGGAATTCGTCCAGCTTATTCGAGCGACACGGGGACTAAGACGTCGGTCTGCCCTTCGGACAAACGCCAATTGCCAGTGCCCAGCAGGCTCTACTCAGCCCAAGCTCTCAATAGATGTCGGGCACGTACAAATCCTCTGGCACCGGCTTGCGGTGATAATCCACGTGCCGGACGCGCTGCGGCAGTTCGATCTCCGCCTTCGGCACATCCTGATAGGGAATCTGGCCCAGCAGATGCGCGATGCAATTGAGCCGCGCCTTCTTCTTGTCAATGGCTTGCACCACCCACCACGGCGCATGCGATGTGTGCGTGCGCTCAAGCATGTCTTCCTTGGCGTGGGTATAATCTTCCCAGTGCACGCGGCTTTCCAGATCCATCGGCGAGAGCTTCCACTGCTTCAGCGGGTCCTCGATGCGCATGCGGAAGCGGAACTCCTGTTCCTCGTCGGTGATCGAGAACCAGTATTTGATCAGGATGATGCCCGAGCGCACCAGCATGTGCTCGAATTCGGGGACGGAACGGAAGAATTCCTCAAGTTCCTCGGGCGAGCAAAAGCCCATGACCCGCTCGACGCCGGCGCGATTGTACCAGCTGCGGTCGAAAAGCACCATTTCGCCAGCCGTCGGCAGATGCGGAACATAACGCTGGAAATACCATTGATTGCGTTCGCGCTCGGTTGGTGCCGGCAACGCCACGACGCGACAGATGCGCGGGTTCAGGCGCTGCGTGACACGCTTGATCGCGCCGCCCTTGCCAGCGGAATCGCGGCCTTCGAAGAGCACCACGACCTTGAGTTTCTTGTACTGAATCCAATCCTGGAGCCGGACCAGCTCATGTTGGAGCCGGAAAAGCTCGCGGAAATAGATCTTGCGGTCGAGCGTTTCCGCGTGCGGTCCCAGCATGCCATCCGCGACCATCTCATCCAGCCGATCCTCATCAAGCTGCATTTCCAGCTCTTCATCGAAACTATCGGCGATCTCGGCTTTGATACGGTCCAGATTATCAATGGTCATAAAGACGGTCCTATTGGAGTGGAGGGCTATGGAAAGCGGGAATCAGGCATAGGCGTCGCTGCGTCGCGTCGAGGCCTGCTGCGCCAGAAGCTGCCAGGCCGTGTGCCGCGCGATCATCAGCTCTTCATTGGTGCGGATGATAAAGGCTCTGACCCTGGAGCGCTGCGAGGAAATTACCTCGGCACTTTCGCGGTTGCGGTCGGGATCGAGTTCTATCCCGATCCATTCCATGGCTTCGAGCGCACATTCGCGCACCAGCCGCGAATTCTCGCCGATGCCGCCGCAAAAGACAATGGCGTCGAGCCCACCGAGCACCGCCGCCATCGCACCAATCTCGCGGCGAACACGGAAGACAAAATAGTCGATCGCCTGTTTCGCATGCGGATGGTCGGAAGCTTCGAGATCACGCATGTCGTTGGAAATGCCGGACAGACCCTTGAGGCCGGAAGATTTGTAGAGCAGATCCGAGATCGCCCGCACATCCATGCCCTTCTGGTCCATCAGGTAGAGCAGAACACCCGGATCGATCTGCCCCGGTCGGGTTCCCATCGGCAAACCGTCGAGGGCGGAAAAGCCCATGGTCGAGGCCACTGAATTGCCGTTGCGGATCGCGCACATCGAGGCGCCGGAGCCGAGATGACAGATGATCACCCGGCCCTTGGCATGGAAAGGCGCGATCTCGGCAAGCTTGCCGGTGACATATTCATAGGACAGGCCATGGAAACCGTACCGGCGCACGCCTTCATCGTAATAGGAGCGCGGCAGCGCGAATGTGTCGTTGACGAAGGGATGCGCGCGGTGAAAGGCGGTGTCGAAACAGGCGATCTGCGGCACGCCGGGAAAGGCCGCTTGCGCCGCCCGGATGCCAGACAGATTGTGCGGCTGATGCAGCGGCGCGAGCGGCACGAGTTCCGCCAGTTGCGCCAGGACCAGCTCGTCGACCGGCACCGGCGCTGAATGAACCATGCCGCCGTGAACGATGCGGTGGCCGACGGCCGCAATCCGCGCCGCCGGATAGTGATCGGCGACAGCGTTGAGCACCAGCTGCAAGGCGCCGCCATGGTCATCGATATGACGTTCTCCTTCGAGCGGATAGGAGATGATCTTTTGGCCGTTGCCGTCCTTGAGGGCGAAATGCGCATTGGTGCCGAGCCCGTCGATCATGCCGCCGGCGACGCACTCCAGCGTGTCGGTCGTGAACAGGGCGAATTTAAGCGAAGACGATCCGGCATTGATGGTGAGGATATGCTCCGTCATGCGCCACCTATTCCGCTGCCTGAGCCAACACATCGTCGGCGAGCGGCTCGCCGTGCTGACGCCAGTAATCATAGAGTTGCGCCACGGCGCAGGAGGCGAGGCGGGCTTTGTCGTTGTCGGCGCGCGATGTCAGGATGACCGGGGCTTTCGCGCCGACAACCAGACCGGCCGCCTCAGCCCGGGCGACAAATGTCAGCTGCTTGGCGAGCATGTTGCCGGCTTCGAGATTGGGCACGATCAACACATCGGCATGGCCGGCCACCGAGGAGACGATTCCTTTGGTGCGCGCCGCTTCCGTATCGACCGCATTGTCCATGGCGAGCGGGCCATCGACCAAAGCGCCGGTGATCTGGCCGCGATCGGCCATTTTGGCGAGCGCCGCTGCTTCCAGTGTCGAGGGCATATTGATGTTCACCGTCTCGACCGCGGCGAGAATGCCGACCTTCGGCAGCTTCAGGCCGCAGGCCAGCGCCAGATCGATGGCGTTCTGCACAATGTCGATCTTGGTAGCGAGATCGGGCGCGATATTGATCGCGGCGTCGGAAATGAAGAACAGGCTCGGCCGCGTCGGCGCATCCATCACAAAGACATGGCTGATGCGCCGCGACCCGCGCAGGCCGCCGTCTTTCTTGACAACCTGGCCCAGAAGCTCGTCGGAATGGACATTTCCTTTCATCACCGCGCGGGCTTCGCGTGCATGAACCATGGCGACCGCATGTTTCGCGGCTGCGGAATGATCTTCGATATCGACGAGTTGCAGCGCCGAAATATCGGCTTCGAGACTATCGGCGGCGCGCTGGATGCGCGATCGTGAACCGATCAGAATAGGCTCGATCAGCCCCTCGCGCATGGACAGCAGGGCGCCGCCCAGCGAATTGGCATCGTCTGGAATGACAATGGCGGTGGGCATCGCCGGCAGACGCTTGCAGCGCTCCACCAGCGCGCTGAAATGATCATGTTGATCGAGCAGCAGAAGCGGCAGGTTGCGCTTTTCCTCGATGATCGTGAGGGTCGGCGCTTCGACTTCGGCGATGCCTTCTAGGATCAGCGTGCCGTCGGCCTTCTCGACGCGCGTTTCGAAAAGGGCGTGTGGTCTTTCCCGCTTCTCCAGGCACCGCACCGAGATTCTCAGCCGGTCGCCCAGATGAGCGCGGCCGGGAAACTTGAAGATCTGGCTGTTGTAGAGCGTGCCGGAGCCGGGCAGAACCGTGCCCAGCACCGAGGAAACCAGGGAGCCCACCCAGAGTGACGGCGCGACCGTGTCGCATCTGCCATCATGATTGAGATCGGCGCCGGGCATATGCATCGGATTGGTGTTGCCCGAGGCATGGGCGAAGACATAGAGATCATTGGCCGTGACGGGCCGCTCGATGCTCGCCATTTGCCCGACGACGAGTTCGTCGTAAGTCGTGTTTCGATGCGACAATGCACTCATCGTTTCGCTCCTGTCCGGGCTTGATCGGTCCGAGAGACTAGGCTGCCCGCTCGGCGTCACCAGTCGTCGCGGTGCTTTCCAGGCGGCGACCGAGCATCGCTTCGAATTCGCGATAGAGCGCCAACGCCTGCGGATGCATGGTCTCGACGGGGCCGGCGATCCGCATCACCAGATCAAGCGTCCGTTCCCGTTCCTCGGCCGTGTTCAGCAGTTGCGGCAAGCTGGCTTTGGCGCGCTCCGGCGCGAACCGCACGATCAGGGCTTGCTCATAGATGAGCTTGGCGCGCTTATCCTCGCTCATCGCGGCGAAGGGTTCCTCCGTCGCAAAGAGCTGCAATTCGCGCTCCAGCCGCGAGCGGCGGATATAGCCGCGCGCTTCGGAGAGAAGTTCGAGCATGCGGATCATGCCCTCGGCCTCACCGCCAGTCTCGATATTGGCGAGAGCGCCGCGCACATCCGGCAGCATCAGCAGGTTCTCGGTGCTCGCCTGGGCGCGCCCGGCGATCTCTTGCTGGCCGATCAGCTGCATCGGCAGCGAACCGTAGATCGCGTGAAAAGACAACTCAACCTCCGCGTCGCGGATATCGCGATAGACGTTCAGGCTGTGCTCGATCGTGTCCGACATCAGATGTTCCAGGGCGAGGAACGGATTATCGGCTTTGACCGACTGGCGATGGACGCGGACTTGTTCTGCGAGCGCCTTCACCGGCGCCAGCAAGGGGTTCTTGTCGGAGAGCAGGGAGCGTTCCAGCCGCATGGGTCGCGTGCGAAAGAACAGCTTCGCCGTGTCGTCATTGACCAGGGCGCGGACGAAGGGGCGCAACAGGTTTTCGTAAGCCGTCGCGCCGACCTCCGAGATCCTGGCCACCGCCGCGAACATTTCCTCGTCTTGCCGACCGTCATCGAGCTTCAGGATGTCGTCGACCGAACGCGGCGCGAATTTGATGTGCAGCCGGTCTTCGCCTTGCTCCAATTCCATTTCGTAGAGCCCAGGCGGCAGCGCCTCGATTGCTCGCATCGTATCTGTGATCGCCTCATGCTCGCGCCCGGCGATCTTGGCCGAGACGAAAATGCCGAGATGGCCGATCGAGTCGTGCAGCAGATAGACGATACGTTGGCCGCGCGCCTTGATCTCGCTGACGTCATGAAACGTATCGGCGATCCAGTTCAGGGCTTGCTGCGGCGGCGTGATATTGTCGCCATGCGAGGCGAAGACGACGATCGGAGAGCGGATGGCCTTCAAGTCGATGCGCTCGTCGCCGAAATAGGCCTGGCCATGGGCCAGCCGATTGCCGACAAACAGGTTCTCGACGATCCAGCGGATTTCTTCCTCGTTCATCATGAAGAAGCCGCTCCACCAGCGCTCGAATTCCAGGAAGCGTTCGGTCTCGGTATCGACTTTGGCGTAGAGGGCGTAGAGCTTCTTCCAATAGGTATTGGCTGGATTCAGCGCCTCGAAATTCTGCACCAGCAGCGATCCGTCGAACACCCCGTTGCCGAGATCGGCCATCAGCAGAGCGGGCCAGACGCCGCCGACGCGCCCGCCGGTGTAACGCATCGGATTCTTGCCGGCTGTGCCGCCCCAATAGGCCATCGGCGCGCCGTTGATCGCGATCGGTCCGACTTTGTCGGGATGCGCGGCGGCGAGCAGCATACAACCCCAGCCGCCCTGGCAATTGCCGATGACGACCGGCTTCTCGACATCGGGATGGCGGCGGCGGATCTCGTCGAGGAAGGCGGCTTCGGCCTCGCGCACGTCGGCGAGGGTTTGTCCCGGTTCCGGCCATTGCCGGAAGATGACGAAATAGACCGCATGGCCGTGTTCGAAAGCATCGCCGACCTGGCTCTCCGGCTTGAAGCCGCCAATGCCGGCGCCATGGCCGGCGCGCGGATCGACGATCATGAAGGGCCGGCGTTTGGGATCGATCGAGACGCCGGCGGGCGGCGTGATCACGACGAGCGAATAATTGACCGGCCGTGGCAGCGAACGGCCATCGAGCACCAGTTCATAGTCGAAGTCGAGAACGGGTGGGATATTGCCGTCGCTATGTTCGTTGAAGGCATTGCCGCGTTGGCGCAGGGTATCCAGGACGAGGATCGCGCGTTGCGCCGCATCGGTTGCGTACTCTGCCCAGGCCGCCCACAGGTTCACGTTCGGGGCGAGACTGAACAAGGTCTTCGCTTTGGTGGCGCTATCGTTCAAGAATATCTGCTGCGTGCGTGCGATCGCCTGCGCGTGATGGGCCCACAAGCGCGACAGAACGGCGGCACTCTCGAGATTGGCGGTGACCACGTCATTTACGGTTTTGAAGCTCATTGCTTTTCCAATCATGGCGCAGCCGGCGTTGCCGCCGCTGATCGGCTATCGGTGCATCGGATAACAATGATGAGGAGCCCGATGCGTCCGCATTACGAGGCAATATCGGTGGCTCAAATGACACGGCGATGAAGGGGGCGGCCAAGGCCGCAGGGCCAATGACGGGGCGAATGGCCTGTCATCGACCTGAAAAATGAGCGTGAAAAATGGGTGCTCGCGACAGCTTTGTACCGTATGCAGGCGATGGACCGTTCTCAGAAGGAAATCTCATGTCGACAGACAAATCCCGCATTGGCGTCGTTGGCGCTGGCACCATGGGCAATGGAATTGCGCAACTCTTTGCCGCCGCCGGTCATCCGGTCACCCTGCGGGATCTGAAGCCGGAGTTTCTCGACCGTGGCATGGCGGCGATCTCCGATAGCCTGGGTCGCCTGGTGGCGAAGGAAAAACTGAGCGCTGGGGAGCGTGACGCTGTTCTGGCCCGGATCACGCCGACAACCGAAGCTGCCGCATTGGCCGATTGCGCGGTCGTCGTCGAAGCCGTGGTGGAGAACTACGAAATCAAAGCCGCTCTCATTCGCGAACTCGACACGATCTGCGGGGACAACGCGATTTTCGCCACCAACACGTCGTCGATTTCGGTGACGCGCTTGGCGGCTGCCTCGAAAGATCCTAGCCGCGTCATTGGCATGCATTTCTTCAATCCCGTGCCGCTGATGCAGCTGGTCGAGGTCATCCGCGCTCTGCAGACCAGCGATGCCACCAACGACACGATCGTCAGCCTGACCGAGACGCTGGGCAAGACGGCGCGCGTCTCGAAGGACAGCTACGGCTTCGTGGTCAACCGCGTGCTCGTGCCGATGATCAATGAAGCCATCAATTGCGTGCATGAAGGCGTCGCGACGCCCGAGGATGTCGACGTGATGATGAAGCTTGGTACGAATCAGCCAATGGGTCCGTTGGCGCTTGCCGATCTCATCGGCCTCGATGTCGTGCGCAACATCATGGATACATTGTACAATGGCTTCGACGATCCCAAGTATCGCCCAAGCCCACTGCTGAAGCAGATGTGCGATGCCGGCTATCTGGGCCGCAAGACCGGACGCGGCTTCTTCATTTACACGAAGTAGCATCTCATCTGACGACGGACCGCGCCCAGTTGCGAGATGGGGCGGTCCGGTTGACCGCAAATCATCTGGGTGCTGTCGCCAGCTGGAATGGTGTAGGATTGTGCGGGTGGCCCAAGCGGGCCTCCGATGCGCTAGCTGGTATTCGGGGTAGGTGAGAGACGGGATCGATGACGCATTTTCTGTTCGATGGCCCGCGTGACGCGAAGCTGACCATTCTTCTGGCCCATGGCGCTGGGGCGCCGATGGATTCCGCGGCCCTTAACGCCATAGCGGCGATGCTCGGCGCGGCTGGCTTAAGGATCGCCCGGTTTGAGTTTGGATATATGGCGGCTCGGCGGAGCGCGGCGGCCAAGCGCCCGCCGCCGCGCGCTGAAGCATTGATGTCCGAATATATCGCCGCGATCGATGCGCTCGGTGCAGACGGGCCCCTCGTCATTGGCGGGAAGTCGATGGGCGGCCGCGTCGCCAGCATGATCGCCGATCCGCTTCACGCGTCCCGGCAGATCTCAGGCCTGTTGTGCTTGGGCTATCCTTTTCATCCGATCGACAAGCCGCATCAGTTGCGCACCGCCCATCTCGCCGATCTCAGCACACCGGCGCTGATCGTTCAGGGAACGCGCGATCCTTTCGGTACGCGCGAGGAAGTCGCGACCTATGAACTCTCGAAGGCGATCGAGATTCTCTGGCTTGAGGATGGCGACCATGATCTGAAGCCGCGGAAAGCCATCTCCGGCTTCACCGTCGCCGATCACTTGCGCACGATGACCGATCGCGTCGCGGTTTGGTCGAAGGCTCTCATCGATCAGGGCGGCCGGGAAACGGCATGAAGTCACGCCGTTTCCCAAACCGGGCTAACAACAGCTTAAAATTTAATAGTAGCATCAATCATTTTAGCCCGAACAATGAGCGGTTTCCGTTATAGTTCCCGTTGAAATATCCGATGTTGAGATTTCCGTTGTAGCTACCGCCGTTAAAATTTCCGTTGAAGGATCCAATATTGCCATTTCCGTTATTGGACCCGCTGTTGAAGGATCCATTGAAGGAACCGATGTTATTATTGCCATTGTTGGTTCCGGTATTCCCAAAGCCATTAAATGATCCGATATTGTTGTTGCCACCGTTGAAGAAGCCGATGTCATTATTGCCTGAATTGAAGGCTCCAATATCGTTATTGCCCGTATTGAAGTAGCCAATATCGTTGTTGCCTGAATTGAAGGCGCCGATATCATTGATTCCGGTATTGAGGCTCGACATTCCGCCGCTGCCAAAACTGAACGTTGCGACCACCGGCGCCCGGTAGAATCCACCTGCTTGATGCTGGTGATGGCGTCCGGGTTCTGACTGGGCGGGCGCCGGAAGAGCGAAACACATCATAGCGATCGAAGCAGATACCATCCTGTTCATATGACGCTCCTGTTCTTTGTCTTGATGTGAGCCGCCTAGTTGTTGTTTCCCCTCCCGGAGCCAATCTGATTGTTGCCGTTACCATCGGTGGTGTTCAGGTTGCCATTCCTGTCGCCTACGTTTCCGTTGCCGTTGTGGTTTCCAGAATTACCATTGCCGTTTCCGTTGCCGGTATTTCCATTTCCGTTCCCGTTTCCTCGTCCGCCCGAAGAGGAGTCTGCCGTTGATGCGACGCAGAAAAGAGTTCCTGCGAGAACCATGCATATGTCAGGCTTGGCGTTGGGGCCATTCGCGGAATGGGATGTGATGGTTACGGACGGAGCCGCGCTCAGAACCAGATGGTGCTCGATCGGTGGAAGCATCGGGGGCGCTAGGTACAGGGGCATGTGAGGCTCTCCTAAATTCGATGCATCGTCCTGAACTAATGAAAGAGGAAGGGGTTGCCGTTCCAATTCCCGTTCAAAGCGCCGATATTGCGATTTCCGTTTCCGTTCCCGCCGTTCAGATTTCCATTCCCGGCGCCAATGTTGCCATTGCCATTCCCCGAACCGGTGTTCAGATTTCCGTTGAATGCACCGACGTTGCCGCTGCCATTGTTCTGGCCGGTGTTCCCAAGACCATTGAACGCGCCAATATTCCCTGAGCCGCTATTGAAGGCGCCGACATTGCCTTGACCTGTGTTGAACGCGCCGATGTTTCCATTGGGGCCGACAGCAACGCCCGAGCCATTCCCGTTGCCATTTCCGTTGCCGCTTCCCGCATTCGCGTTGCCGTTGCGGCTACCATTCCACGATCCAATGTTGCCATTGCCGTTTCCGTTTCCATTGCCAACGGCTGCAATCTGGGCGGAAACTAGGGCCGGATGAGCGCCGATTGCGATGCATGCAGCTATGGCGGCATATACAGAAGCTCGCATGTTCGCCTCCACATGATTGACCGATCACTTTAACGTGTCCGGCCGCTCCACCTGCTGAAACGGCCGGCTATCCGTGGAAGCTACGGGAAGTTCCAGTTGCCATTCTTGTTGCCGTTATTGGAACCAAGATTGGCGTTTCCATCGCCGTTGCCGTTCAGAGCGCCGACAAAATTGAAGTTGCCGTTTTGGTTGCCGTTCATGTTGCCCTTATTGGCATTGCCGTTTCCGTTGCCGTTGGCGATACCGAAAATGTTGGCATTGCCATTGAGGTTACCGTTCCCGGACCCCTTATTCATATTGCCGTTCATGTTGCCGTTCAGCGATCCGATGTTGAAATTGCCATTGCCATTGCCGTTCATCGAACCAGCACTAGCATTGCCATTTCCGTTGCCGTTCCCTGAGCCGATATTGCCGTTTCCGTTGCCGTTACCATTGCCGACAGCGGGTGCCGCCGAAGCAATTCCTGCCCCCGCGACGAGCCCGAGCGCCACAATGGTCGTAAGAAGAACTTTTCTCATGAAGGTCTCCTGGTGCATGATCGTGCATGTTCCTGCTCGAAACACAGCCTGATCGTCTTCTGATCGCCGCTCTCATCAGCGACGTAACAATCATCTTCCTGAACCGATGCGGTGTACCAGTCTGATGTTCGGCCTAACTCGAAAAGACTAGACGGCGATCTACGCCGATCATTTTTAGCAATGGAAGTGTGTATGATCTGATCCATTCCGCCATTGGAGCCGACAATGAGCATGGAAAGCTTGAGTGGCCGCAGTAAGCGGGTCTCGCCAAGAACGGCGATGACGGTCCCATCAGCAACGGCCCCTACCGCTCTCCTCTGCGATGAGTTCGATTGCCCGCGTAGAACAGGTTGCGCACTGGCGCGTGTGGATGTTGAAGAAGTTTTGTCGATCCGGCGTCGACTAGGGAAGCCTCAGCCGACACCGGGCCATAATTGGCGAACACGGTCGGACATTCTCTCGATTGCGCTCAGGCACGCTATCGCGCTCGCATTGGTCGGAGTGGCAAGCGTTACCGGGCTCTGGATTATCCGTATCACTGATGTTGGCAGTGTCGCGCTGATCTACCTTCTGCCGGTCGTGATAACAGCGATTGCATTTGGATTAGATGCTTCAATGACCGCGGCGGTGAGTGCGATCGTGGCGTATGATTTGCTGTTTCTTTCGCCGCTTCTGTCTTTCGGCGTCAACGCTCTCGGCGATGCCGTTCGCCTGTTCGTCCTGCTCGCCTTTGCGCTTCTAACGTCAAAACTCGTTTCGGATCTCAAAGCGAAATCCAAAGTTGCGCGTGCGCAAGCCAGGGAAAATGCCGTCCTGGCACGCTTCGCGCGTAAACTGAATTCATTCACCGACGCGTCTCAAGTCGCTGAAGCAGTGGCAGGACAAATTATGGGATGTCTGGGGGTGGAGGTCGCTGTCCTCATACCCCGGCACAATGAAGCGACCTTGATTGTGGGCGCCCCGACAGCCGCCCGACTGAGTGAACCAAACTTAAGCGCCGTCGCACAATACATTGAGGAGTGCGGGCGAGCGGGCGAAAAGACAGTCAATTTCCTGAAGCGGGATTGGCTTTTTTTCCCTCTGAGAACGAGAGATTTCACCTTTGGCGTTGTCGGCCTTGGGCCAACCCAGGTTGGTCAATTGCAGGTCAGCGGCCGCTGCATCGCGGGTGCCATCTGCAATCTGGCGACGGTTGCTCTTGAGCGTCTGCAACTGACCCAGGAGCAGAAACGGATGGCTGAGATTGAGGCGCGGGATCGCGCCCGCTCGGTCCTGCTGGCATCGATAGGCCATGATCTTCGAACGCCCCTCTCGAGCGTGCTTGGCTATATCTTTGAATTAAGGCGCCGCGGTTTGGATGATGTGTCGGCCCATAGCTTGCTCGAAAATCTTGAAGAGGAAGCGATAGGGGTTTCGCGCTTGATCACGAATCTGCTCGAAATGAGCCGGCTCGAAGCCGGCTCCATGCCTGTCAAGATCGAGCCTGTCGACTTGGTCGACGCGGTGGCTGAAGCCCGTTACCGCTCGCGCCGTCAGCTTCGGACGCGCGATGTGTTGTGGAAGGTATCGCCAGATTTGCCTCTTGCCCAGCTTGATCCTGTGCTTCTCCATCATTGCTTGATCAACCTGCTCGACAACGCGACAAAACATGGAGATGCAGGCAGCGCTATCACGATTTTTACCGAGCGACGCGAGCAAGGCGTCCTTGTCGGCGTCAGCAACTATGGGCCTGAGTTGCGACCAGACACCGCAATCCGGCTTACGGAACTATTTTCTGCGCCGGGAGCGGGAGACCGCAGGCCTATGGGAGCAGGGCTCGGCCTGCTGATCGTAAAAGGGTTTGCTGACGTCATGGGCCTTGAGGTTGCTGCCGCCTCCCGTTGTGATGGTGAGAGCGGTTGTACTTTCACCCTGCATATTCCGAACCGTCTCCTTGTCTTAGCGATCGATAGCGAGATGCTCGAATGAAGTTCGGTCTGAAAGCTTTGATCGTCGACGACGACCTGGCGATCAGGCGCTTCCTGCGCTCGACTTTGCGATCCGCGGGCATCGAAGTTCTAGAAGCCCAACGTGCAGCCGAAGTTCTTCGATTGCTGCCCAGTCACCGACTTGACCTTGTCATTCTGGATCTGGGCTTACCCGACAGAGACGGGCAAACCATTATTCCCATCATCCGCAAGGTGAGCGACGCTGTTATCCTGATCCTCTCGGCCCGCGATTCCACGGTCGAGAAAGTGGCGGCGCTTGATGCGGGAGCTGACGACTACGTGACCAAGCCTTTCGACTCCGATGAATTTCTCGCGCGGATGCGTGCTGCAGTCAGAAATCGAGCGGGGAGAACGACCCGACTGGAGAGATTGAGCTTGGGCGACGTCGAATTGGATTTTGCTTCTCATCAAGTTCGGCGCGGCGACGAGCCTGTGCATCTCACCCCAAAGGAATTCGCCCTTCTCGCCGAAATGGCGCGGCATCCAGGCCGGATGCTGACGCATGGACACCTGCTGCAAGCGGTTTGGGGGCCGGCGCATGAACAAGATGCGGTTTATCTCCGCATTGCTGTGCGTGCGTTGAGAAGAAAGCTAGAGCCTGACCCATCGCGGCCATCTTTGATCGTCAATGAACCCGGCGTCGGCTACCGGCTGATCGTGAACGGATCGGACAGCGCCCGCTAGTCCGCTCGCATAAGTCCCTAAAAATTTACGTGCTTTTTACGGGCGGTGCCTGCTTTCAGCCGCGCATTTTTACGTCGCTTGGGCGCTTTTGTCAGTGCGGCCAGTTGATCGGCCGGACTGCCAAGCGGGGGCTGACATTATGATCCGCGGGCTTGCGATAAGAGCCGCTGTTTTCACAAAGCGTGTCATGCTCGGCATCGCAAGCTTGACACTGACGGGTGTGGTTCTTGGCATTTGTGCGTTGTTCTTCAGCGCCGGCGTTGGTCATGACAGTTCCTGGCTCGGTCGCACGCTTCCCGATGCCGCCGCAGCTGCGGCACAGTCTGATGATGCCGGGCTCGTTTTCGCGACTGTTCAAAGGGGCGCGTTAGAGCAATACGTCACGGTGACAGGAACGTTGCAGCCCGTGGATACCGTCGAGGTCGGTTCTCAGATCGCCGGCCAAATTTCGCGGCTGTTTGTCGATTTCAACGATCGGGTTGCGGTTGGCACGCCTCTGGCGGAAATGGATCAGCGGACGTTCAAAGCCAAGTTGGACGAAAGCCGGGCCTCTCTGGACATAGCAATCGCGGACGTAAATGCGGCGCAAGCCAAACTCGATCGCGCACACATCGATGCTGACAACGCCAATGCCAACGGCGCGGTGCTCGCCGCAAGGTTGGAAAATGGGCGCGTGCAGCTGTCGATGGCGGAGCGCGGCTTCCAAAGAAAAGAGGCGCTAAAATTATCGCAAGCGACATCTTTGGCATCCGTCGACGAAGCGCAGGCCGAGCTTTCCGCGCGGCAACAGCAATTCAAGGAGGCAGAGGCTGCCGTTAAGGCCAACGCCTATGCGGTTGCGGGCGCGCAGGCTGATATCAGGCGGTTGGAAGCGGAGCTGGCGCAGAGCAAAGCTTCAATTCCCCTGCGTCAGGCGAGTTTGAAGGTGGCGGAGATTGATCTGGACCGAACGACAATTCGATCACCAATCGATGGCGTCGTCGTCGGGCGCTTCGTCAACAAGGGGCAAACACTTGCTGCCGGTCTTGAGGTACGCACCGCCTTCAATGTCGCTCACAATCTTGAGGAAATGGAAGTTCATGCCCGGGTCGACGAAACCGATATCGGACGGGTTGTATCTGGTCAGCTGGCCTATTTCAGCGTCGATGCTTATCCGAAACGCCGTTTCTCCGCCGTCGTCAGGCAGGTGCGGAAAGCACCGCAGATTGTTCAGAATGTGGTCACCTACACCGTTGTGCTGACGACGGACAATCGAGAGGGCCTTCTGCTTCCAGGCATGACCGCCCTTGTTAAACTTTCCGTCGGCCGAGACAAAGACGTCCTCAAGGTTCCGCAAGCCGCTTTGCGGTTTCAGCCGAAAGGCTTGGGCGAACGCGATAAGCCGCGTGCCGCGGCACCCACGGTCTGGAAGCGAACGGCGCGTGGTATTGGCGCGGTTCCTGTCGCGATCGGGGATTCAACTTCAGACCAGGTTTCGATCAGCTCTGGAAATATTTCCGAACATGATCAGGTCGCCATTGGGCAACAATCGGAAGAATCCCGCCGTCTGTTTGGTTTCAAAGTGGGGCTTTAAATGACAACGATTGTTTTAAAGTCCGTTTTCAAATCCTTCGAGGTTGGCTCAACGCTCTTACCCGTTGTCCACGATATGTCCTTGAACATTGGTCACGGCGATATGGTGGCGATCATGGGGCCATCCGGGTCGGGCAAGAGCACGTTGATGAATATTATGGGGCTGCTCGATCGCCCGACCTCCGGCTCGCTATATCTAGACGGTCTTGATGTATCGAAGTTGGCTGAAAATGATCGTGCCAAACTCCGTGGTCAAAGCATCGGTTTTGTTTTTCAAGCTTATAATCTGCTCCCGCGCTATACGGCGATCGATAATGTAAAATTACCGCTCGTCTATGCGGGCGTATCCGAAACCGAACGGACAAAGCGCGCCAAGCGCATGCTGGAACTGCTCGGCATGGGGCACCGCATCGATCATTTCCCTCATCAGCTTTCCGGAGGAGAGCAGCAAAGGGTTGCGATTGCCCGGGCGATGATTGCATCGCCAGGCTTGATTCTTGCCGATGAGCCCACAGGCGCCGTCGATAGCCGAACCGGCCGCGAGATACTTGCGCTCTTCTCAACCCTGCACAGATGCGGACAAACCGTGGTGATCGTAACGCATGATGCCAATGTCGCGGCATGCTGCGGTCGAACGATTCGCGTCATGGACGGCAGGGTCGTGGAGGATACGGCTGAAATTCCAGGTGAAGGAATCGCGGCGTGAAATTCCATGAAACCATACTGTTCTCTTTGCGGTCGCTGCGGCACAATCCATTGCGTAGCTTTTTGACTATCCTTGGAATCGTGATCGGCGTTGCGTCCGTTGTCACGGTGCTCGCGATCGGTAGTGGAGCTCAGGAGAAAGTTGCGAGCGAGATCCGCGCCGTGGGATCCAACGTGTTGATGATAAATCCCGGCGCCGCGCGCGAGGCGGGGATTCGGTTGAAAGCGGGCACGCGCTTGACGCTGACGGAATCGGATGTGGCAGCGATTGTCCACCAGATCCCGCAGATCATCGCTGCGGCGGGTTCGCTCTCTGGAAGCGCCCAGGCCGTGCACGAGAACCAGAATTGGAACACGACCATCAATGGAACGACGATGGATCATTTCGTCGTGCGGAATTGGAGTTTGAGTTCAGGTCGCGGCTTCTCTGGAGACGAAATGCAGGAGGCGGGTAAAGTCGCCATCCTGGGTAGTAGCGTCGTGAAGGAATTGTATGGGGCGGGGGCAGATCCTGTTGGATCGGAAATCCGCATTATGAATGTGCCATTTGAAGTTATCGGCGTTCTCGCGTCAAAGGGGCAGAACCAGGACGATGTGATTTTTGTTCCGCTCTCGACGGCGAAACTACGGTTCATGGGCAGCGCAAGTGGCGTAAACCGTGACGCGGTCGCCTATATCATCGCAAAAACCGCATTCGAAGAAGACATCCCCGTGGCAAAGGAGCGGGTGGAAAAGCTTCTTCGGCAGCGCCATCGTCTCATGGAAGAACGAGAGGATGATTTTAAGGTGACCGATCCGGCGGCTGAAATGGATGCTCAGCGTAACGCCACGCATACGGTTGCCGTTCTCCTGGCTTCTATTGCCTGCGTGTCTCTGTTCGTCGGCGGCATCAGCATCATGAACATCATGATTGTATCGGTGACGGAGAGAACGCGCGAGATCGGCATCCGCCGGGCCGTTGGCGCCCGCAGTCAGGACATTCGTTTGCAGTTCCTCGTGGAAGCCTTGGTTTTATGTATCGTGGGTGGATTAATCGGAGTGGCAGTCGGAATCATTCTCTCGCTCACGGTCGCTCGGTCGGCAGGATGGCCAACAATGATCGACGCCCAGGCCATCTGTTTGGCGGTCTGGTTCGCGGCCGTTATCGGCGTTTTCTTTGGTTTCTACCCTGCTGACAGAGCTTCACGAATCGATCCGGTAAAGGCGCTAAAGGTTGACTGATGAAGAAGCGTCTGCCGGAAACAGGAGGAAGGTATGATCCATACTAAACCTTGGGGAGGACGCGTATCGCCTCGATCATGTCCGGTTCTCCCTGTCCGAGAGAGCGTCATTCCGGTTTCGCCAACCGAGCGCGAACGTGAACTCATCGCGCTGATCGCCGAAGGCTTGCAGAACAAGATGATTGCGCATCGGCTTAGTATCTCGCCAAACACGGTGCGCGCACACATCGGCAATATTATGCGGAAGTATGGGCTGCACAACAGAACGCAAATTGCGATGACCCTCACGGCCATTATTGATAACAAGCCGATCGGGACTCTGTGCAGCGATAAGACGGCCATTGAATTAAGCAATATCGATGAGGCCCATCCAGAGGGCTGGCTACTTTCGGCGCCCTAGCGTCGCTGCCTGGCAATGAGGCTCGTGGTCGCCTCTGAGCCCCGGCAGCCGGCGCGCGCCCCAGCTGGCCCCTTCAAGCTCCGGGCAATTCCAGCGCAATCGACCAGATGCACGAACATCCGCGCGCGGGTTGGCCCTCGAGCCCCCGAGCTCTTTGCTTCATTATATCCATTTAGATATAATAAAGCGTCCCTCTGCTCTGGCTTCATGAGAGCCAAGTGCTGGGAGATCCCTAGGGAGCAGAAAACCGGCCGGCGTTAGCCAAAAAGGATCAAAAATGGTCGAAATCACATCCAATACCGAACCGCCCGTGCATGAGCGCTTGCTGATAGACGGCGAATGGCTCGACAGCGCCAATCGCATCGAGGTCCGCAATCCCGCCCGTCCCGACGAACTCGTCGGCACGATCGTGCGCGGCACGCCCGAACATGTCGATCAAGCCGTGTTGGCAGCCAAGCGGGCGCAGCGCGCCTGGGCGGCGAAAAGTTTCATCGAGCGCGCCGCGCTTCTCGCGCAAGCCCTCGATAATATCGACAGGGATATTGGCCGCCGGGCGCGCCTGTTCGTTCGGGAAAATGGCAAGACCCTGCCGGAGGCCACCGGCGAAGTGGCCGGCACGGCCAAGCGCCAACGCATGGCTTTGCAATATGCCGGCGAACTCGATGCGGGCCGCAAGATGCCGGCGCCACATGGCCGCACGGTCGTCGTCAATCGTCCTTACGGCGTTGTCGTCTCGATCGTGCCGTGGAATTCACCGCTCAGCCTGGCCTTCACCCAGATCGTCGCCGCCCTCCTGGCTGGCAATGGCGTGGTGCTGAAGCCGCCGGAGAGTTGCCCGCTGGCGCTGACGCAGACCGTCGGCTTGTTCGCGCAGGCCCTGCCGCCGGGCATCATCAACATCATCACCGGCTTGCCCGGGGAAATCGGCGATGCGCTGACAACCCATAAGGATGTCGGCAAGATTGGCTTCACCGGCAGCATCGCCGCCGCCCGTCACATCATGGCCAATGCCGCGCAGAGCATTAAGGGCGTCACCCTGGAACTCGGCGGCAATGATGCCGCCATCCTGCTCAAGGATGCCGATCTGAGTGACAAGACCATGGACGCCATGGCCGGCGCGACCTTTCATATGACGGGTCAGGTGTGCATGGCGATCAAGCGCATTTATGTACCCGGTGAAATCGCCGAGCAGTTCGAAGAGGCCTTCACCAAAGCGACCGATCGTCTCGTTGTCGGTGACGGCCTCGAAGCGAGCGTCAGCATGGGGCCGCTGCATACGGCGCGTGCTCTGGTTCGTGCTCAAGGCCTGGTCGATGACGCCAAGCAGCGTGGCGCCAAGGTGGAAGCTGTTGGCTCCGTGGCTAATGAAGCTGTCTTCGCCCAGGGGCATTTCATGCGCCCGACAGTGGTGACCGGTCTTGGCGAAGATGCGCCGCTGATGACGGAAGAGCAGTTCTGCCCCGTGATACCCATCGCTCGTTACGATGACTTCGATAACGTTATCGAATGGGCGAACGACACGGTGTATGGCTTAAGCGCCTCACTATGGAGCCGCGATGTTGATGCTGCGATGAAACTAGCGCCGCAGCTTGAAGCCGGGCAGGTGTGGATCAATGCGCACGGCCCGCATGCGACCAACCATCTCGCGCCCTATGGCGGCGTCAAGCAGAGCGGCATTGGTCGCAAATCGGCGATCGACGGCATTTACGAGTATTTGCAGTCGCAGACGATCACCAGCTACGAACGATAAATCTCAAGCGTTCAATCTATGCAGAGTGGTGGCGCCAGTGTAAGACCGCTGGCGCCGTTACATGAAAATCGCATGCCTGAAAACAGGCAGCATTCATCACTAGGGAGTGAGACTATCCATGGTTACATTGGTCACAGGTGCGGGCCTCATTGGCACCGCTTTCGCTCGCCACGCCATGAAGCGCGGGGAACATATTGTCTTCCTCGATCCAGAGCCACGGCAGGATTTTCTGCGCTTCAAACTTGGCGACAGTGGCTACGATCTGGTTCGTAAAGACATTCGAGATCTGCCGGGGCTCATTGAAACCATCGCGGCGGCCAAAGCGACGACCGTGGTGCATACCGCCGGCCTGATTGGTGGGCGTGTTCAGAAATCCCTCGCCAATGCGTTCAGCATCAATCTGGGTGGCAGCAACAATATCGCGGAAGCGGTGCGTCTCACCGGCGTGCGGCGGTTGGTGCAGGTGTCGACCTTCGGCGTCTATGATCCGTTTATCCAGCCCACGGGCCCGATCGGCGAGGATTTTCCACGCGGCGGTAAGCGCGGCTACGGCAATCTCAAGGGCGCGATCGAGCTGATGCTTGAGGCCTATGCTGCTCAATATGGATTTGAGCTGGTGATGTTGCGGCCGGCCAATGTCTATGGCTACGGTCATTTCTCGGCTGGCTCGACGGGCGGCATGAAGATGCAGGCGCTGCTTGAGGCGGGCTTGTTCAACACGAAGGCGACAATCGCCAGCGCCCAGACCATGGCCACCGAATATGTCTATGAGGATGACGTGGGCATCGCCGTGGAGCTTGCCGCCACCGTTGCCGCGCCGTCGCGCACGACTTTCAATATTGGCAACGGTGCCTTGACGACCTTTGATGAACTCGTTGCGGCAGTGAAGGCGGTGGCACCTGGCTTTCAATGTGAAGTCGAGCCAGGGGATGCGCCGCAATCCAAAGCCTATCCGCTCGATATCTCGCAGGCCGAGAAGGGGCTGGGTTGGAAACCCCAATACTCTCTTCTCGATGGCTTCCAGGCCTTTAAGGCCGAGATCGCCCGCGCCGGACGATTGTGAACGGTTGAAAGCGGATCAAGGCAGTCGGGCTATTTCTCTTTTCGGTCCGCTGCCTTGGCCCGCACACGGCGGGAGAGTTCGTCCACGCGCGTGGATGAAATGCGTTCGGCGTCGATCTCCAGCGAGCGGTAGGCCTGGATGACGGCGCGGCCGAGCAGGCTCAACTTCGCATTGCCGCCGCCGCGCCCGCCGGGGCGTGTCTCGACGAGATTGCTGTCGAACATTTCGTTGAGTTCTTCGATCAGCAGCCAAGCGCGCCGGTAAGACATGTTCATCTTCTTGGCGGAGGCGGTGATCGAGCCGCAAGTGTCCACCAGTTCCAGCAATTGAATCTTGCCTGGACCGAGCCGTTGGCCCTCATTGAAATCGATTCGAATTGAGAGGCGCGTCATAACCCTTCCGCGATGTCTCCAAAATCGGCGATCGCGGTTGCGGTCACCACAGTGGAACCATTCCAGTCTGCGGGACAACAGTCAACTTGGCGTTAAGGGTTTGGAAAAGAGCTGGTTTAAGGCGCGTGCGCGACGGCGATGAGACCGTTTTTCTCGATGATTGTCTGTCCGGTTTCGGACAGGATGAAAAGGGCCAGACGTTGCGCCGGAATGTTGGCGGTGAGAAGGGTCAGGCCATAGAGCACTGGCACATCGATCTCAGCCGGCAAGGGGATCATCGTCAGATCGGGCGCTTCCGCGAGGGCGCCGGCGGCACCGCTGCAATAATAAATCAGCGCATCGGCTTTGTCGGCGAGAAACACCGAGGCCGCGAGGCTCTTGCCGGGCAGGGACGCCAGCACGTTCGAACCAATGACTTTGATCGCCTTGGCTTCGAGAACGGCCTTTGCGCCGGGGCGTATCGCGTTGACGCGGTCGAAAGCGGCCCATGTATAGTCGCCGCCTGGATCGATCACGGGTGTTGACGTGGCCAGACGCACCTCGGGTTTCAGCAAGATGTCCAGCATATTGCCCGCGGTCATACCAAGATCTTTCCGCGCGACCACGCAGAGACGGTTGCGGGCGAAAGGAATGACGAGCGAGGCGCGGCCATCCGCGACCAGCTTGCGCGGATGATCCATATTGGCCGATAGAAAAATATCGGCCGGCTCGCCTTTCTCGATGCGCTGCCGCAGGCCGCCCGCTGGCCCGAACACGGGCTTGGCGATTTCGTTGGCGAGGCCCGAGGCGGCGATGAGCTTGGTCAGGGCCGCCGTGAGACTTCCCGCGGCATAGGCGCGGGCCGGCTCGGTCTGTGCGCTTGCAGGGCTGGCTGTCAATAAAGCACCGAGAAGACTGAACGATAAGAAGAGGCTGCGGCAGGTGCGCTCGAACATGGGTTCTTCCGGAGAACGGAGGCTTTTCAAGAGCATTGCCGCTATTTATATATAGACGTATATAATCAGGCAAGCCGATCCACGGGGAGTGTTGGTATGGAGTCTTCAACGAAAGCCGATCAAGCGGGGATCGTGCATCACAGTTTCACGCACACCATTAACGGCAGGCCCGTCGAGAGCGTGGCGATGATCGACGTCATCAACCCAGCGACTGGGACGCCTTTCGCGAAATGTCCGGATGCCACCAAGGGGCAGCTGAACCGGGCGGTGAAGGCGGCGCAGAAGGCATTCCCGACCTGGAGCAAGAAGACCTTCGCGCAGCGTCGCACCGTGCTGCATAAACTGGCGGCGGCTGTGCGCGAGCACGCGGATGAACTCGCCGAACTGATCACGCGCGAACAGGGCAAACCGTTCTCCTTGGCTCAGCACGAGATCGCCGGGACGGCCCATTCGCTGGAAGCGATGGCGAACATCGAACTCAAGGATGAAGTGCTGCGGGATGACGGCAAGAACCGCATCTCGATTCACTATCGTCCCTTGGGCGTGGTCGGTGCCATCGCGCCGTGGAATTTCCCCCTCGTTCTGGCCTCGCACAAAATCGCGCAGGCGCTTTACGCGGGCAACACGATGGTTCTGAAGCCCTCGCCTTATACGCCGCTGTCGACGCTTCTGCTGGGGGAAATCAGCCGTAAAATCCTGCCGCGCGGCGTCATGAACATCGTTGCGGGCGGCAATAAGCTTGGTGAATGGATGACCAAGCATCCCGATATCAGCCGCATTTCCTTTACCGGCTCGGTCGCCACTGGTAAGCGCGTCGCCGAGAGCGCGGCCAAAACGCTCAAGCGCGTGACATTGGAGCTTGGGGGCAACGATCCTGCCATCGTGCTGAAAGATGCCAATCTGAGCGAAGCGACGGCGAAAATCTTCAATGGCGCTTTTATGAATGCGGGTCAGATCTGCATGGCGGTGAAGCGCGTCTATGTGCCGGAGCAGATGTATGAGCCCGTGTTGGAAGCTTTCGCCACCTTGGCGAAGAACCATCGCGTTGGCGAAGGCTTCGAGGCCGGCGTACAAATGGGCCCGCTGCAAAATAAGATGCAGTTCGACAAGGTGATGGACGTGCTCGAAGACGCCAAGCGTCAGCCCGGCGTCCGCGTGATTGCCGGCGGCCACAAGCTCAATCGTCCCGGCTATTTCATCGAGCCGACGATTATCGCGGATATCGCCGACGACACGCGCCTGGTGCGCGAAGAGCAATTTGGTCCGGTGTTGCCGGTCTTGAAATACACCGATCTTGATGATGCGATCGCGCGGGCCAATGACACGAGCATGGGACTTTGTGCTTCGGTCTGGACCCAGGATCTTGAAAAGGGCGCGGAAGTCGCCGCGCGCATTGAAGCTGGAACGGTGTGGGTCAATCACCATGTCGGCTCGGAGGCCGATATTCCGTTCGGCGGCTTCAAGGAGTCCGGGGTCGGCCGCGAGCACGGCGTCATCGGCCTGCAATCTTATATGGAGGCGCAGGTCATCAGTGTGCCGGTGCCCCAGGCCAAGGCCGCTGAATAGCTTTCGACGGGATTAGCATCAGAAAGCCCCGGGCTTGCCCCGGGGCTTTCGTTTATTGGCGGCAGTCGCCGACTTCAATCTGTCGCGTCGCCGACCTTGACGAGTGTGGGCTGGGCCCGTGCGATGTCGGGGAAGACGCGCATCAGGTTTTCGACCTTCGGCTTGTCGTTGATGACGATATAAGGATTGGCCGGGTGTAGCGTCAGGTAATTCTGATGATAGGCCTCGGCCGGATAGAAGGTCCGGCCCGGTTCGATGCGGGTGACGATGGCAGCCCGGAAGAGCTGAGCGCCGTTGAGCTGAGCGATATAGGCCTTGGCGACCTTTTCCTGCTCGGCATTGGTCGGGAAGATCGCGGATCGATATTGCGTGCCGACATCCGGGCCCTGCCGGTTGAGCTGTGTCGGATCATGAGCCACGGAAAAGTAGATCTGCAGCAGCTTGCCGTAACTGACCTTCTTGGGGTCGTAGGTGATCTGCACCGATTCAGCGTGACCCGTCTTGCCTGAGCTCGTCTGCTGATAGGTCGCTGTCGTCTTCTCGCCGCCGGCATAACCCGAGACCGCGTTGATCACACCGTCCACATGTTGGAAGACCCCTTGCACGCCCCAAAAGCAGCCGCCGGCGAGCACGGCGACAGCCGGGCCGGAGGCGCTCTCATCGACGGTGGGCGGCGGCAGGATGACGGCCTGTTCGGCGGCCACGCTGTCGCGCATGAAGAAAGCCGTCGATGCGGCGATGCCACAGGCGGCCACGATCGCCACCAGTTGAGGCTTTCCGAAAAACCGAGCCACTGGATCAGACATGAGTGTTCTCCCGTTTAGCCGAATGTGAAGGCATAGGCCTGCACGCCAGGATCGAGGAATTCGATCTCGAAAAGATGGTCCGTAATCGCGCCTTTTTGACGGATGAGCTGATAGAGCCGCTGGTCCGTGACCGTGCCGTCGCCCTGGGCGTCGGTATCGACGCCATGATCGTCGCCTGGCGCATGGCCATCGATTTTCACGCGAAAGCGAACCGCCTGTCCACTGGGCGGCGCGGCGAGGACCAGATGCAGGTCGCGGGCGTGGAAGCGATAAACGATGCCAGCGCCTGGCGCATTGGCGGTGGCGCGTTCCAGGCCGACCGACCAATTGCCCGAGAGGCCCCATTCGTTCAGGCGCGGGCTGCCTGGCTGATAGTCGCGCGGCTGATCTTGTATGGCCCCACCGGGGGAGATGAAATTCTGTCCGCGCATGGTGCCCAGATAAGTTTCCGGCGACTGCACGTCTTGAACCTGGCTCGAGGCCTCGATGCCGGCAAGTTTCACGTCGACGACATCGTTCGCAATATGCGTCTGCCCGGCTTCCTTGAGCAGCTGCTGAATGACGCGTTCGGACTCGTCATAGCTGCCTTCGCCGAAATGGTGGTGGCGAATGCGGCCTTCGGCATCGATGAAGAAATGCGCCGGCCAATAGTTGTTTTCGAAGGCGCGCCAGATTTTATAGTCGTTGTCGATGGCGATCGGATAGTCGATCTTGAGGGTGGCGGCGGCTTGTTTGACATTGTCGATGCGCCGTTCGAAGGCGAACTCCGGCGTATGCACGCCGATCACGACGAGCCCGTCGTTCTTATATTTCTCGGCCCAGGCCCGAACATAAGGAATGGCTCGGAGACAGTTGATGCAGGAATAGGTCCAGAAGTCGATCAGGACGACCTTGCCCTTCAAGCCTTCCTTCGTCAGCGGTGTTGAGTTCAGCCAATCGTTCGCCCCCTCCAGAGAGGGCATTGGACCCTCGACGCCAAGCGTTTCGCTTGAGGGGGCCTTGGTGTCAGGCGCAGCGCCGTTCTGGCTCATCATCGCGCCGCCTGCGCCTTTCGGCGTGCTCTGCTCCGGCCGAAGGGCGCCAATGAGTTTCTGCTCGACAGAGTTTGTCGCGGTGACCGACAATCGCGTGAGGAACCCCGTATCCCAGCCAAGGCCGATGACGACCACCGCCGCGAGGACCAAGACACCGAGGCCGCGGCGCACGATTTCGCCGACGCCAAGAGAACGCTTCATCGCCGCGAAGACCTTGCCGCCGGCAAGCAAGGCCAGCCCGAGTGAGGTGGCCGCGCCGAGCGCATAAGCGAGAAGCAACAGGGTCGTTTGCGCATTGGCGCCATTCAAAGCCGCGCCGGTCAGAATAAGCCCCAGGATCGGCCCGGCGCAGGGCGCCCAGAGCAGGCCGGTGGCGACGCCGAGGACGAGCGAGGATGCGACGGCACCCCTGGGGTGATCATCGTTTCCGGCCGTGCTTTGCGAAAGACGATTGCCGAGTGTGACGAGCGGCTGCGTCAAACGCTCGGACAGCGAAGGGAAGAGCAGGGTCAGGCCGAACACGGCCAGCAGCGCCATGGCGATATATCGGCCGTAGACATTGGCCTCGACCACCCAATTGCCGCCGACAGCCGCCAAGGTCGCGATGACGGCGAAGGCCGCCGCCATGCCGATCAAAAGCGGCAAGCCGTTGCTCAGAAAGGGGCGGTCGGCCCGCGCGAAGACGAACGGCAGAACCGGCAGGATGCAGGGGCTGACGATGGTCAACACGCCGCCGAGGAATGCGACGATGTAAGCGATCATATCTGGTGTCCTGTCGGTCGAATCCTCTCAACCCCGAGGCAGAACCCCCTTGGCCACCTTATCTATATCTCATTGTATGTATTCAATCGCGGCCCCCAGGATCACGTTCCTGGGAGGAGGCTTCAAGCCTCCACCCTTCGAAGGACGTGCCTTAGATCCGCTCAACGATGGAAAGGCCGGAAACGCGGTCCATCAGATAGACCAGGCCGCGTTCGTCCATGAACACGTCATTGCTGGAGGCACGCCGCCCTGCGGGCGCGTCGGGAATGTAATGGGCGGTCTCGCGTGGCTGCATCGGGTTGGAAATGTCGAGGAAGCGTAACCCCTGCGCAAACCAGGCGACAGGTACCTCGGTCCCGCGGATGATTTCGACCGGCTGGTGACAGCCCGTCATGCTCGGGTTGCGTTTGCCGTGGATGCCCTCGACCTGGAATGTCGCGACCGGGACCGGCCGCGTCTCGTCGGTGGCATCGACGATCCAGATGAAGGCGGCCAGTTCCGGCGCCATTTCCGGATCGAGCGGGTTGACGTCTTCGTCCGCCACAATCAGATAGCGCCGCCCATTGATGGCGAAGGGCACGGGCACCAGCGAATGCGTCGGCCACGGAAACGGCGGGCTCCAGTCGAAGCCGGAAATCTGCTTCGGTTGGCTCATGTCGCTGATGTCGAGAAGAACGCCGCCGCCGTGCCAATAGCTGACATATAACCGATCGTCCCGCCGGATCGCATGATGGCAGCGATGCTGACGGTCGGGCCATGAGGGTGTTTCGCCACCGGCAATCCATTGTCCCGGCATCCACCAACGCCCAACTTCGCGTGGTCTCACCGGATCGGCGAGATCGAGGATCATCACGATATTGCCGATATAGCCATCGATCTCCGGCGAGATATAGGCATAGCGCCCATCGAAGGTGAAACGATGCACGCCGGTGCCGTCGCACTGCCAGCGGGTGATCTCGCGCGGTGCGTGCGGATTGCTGATGTCGTAGATGCCCAGGCCGCCGCGCAGGCCTTCCTTCGCCGCGATGTCGGGCGAGACGATTTCGTGATTGACCAGCATCAAGCCATTGGCGGCTTGAACCTTGTGGGAATGCAGCCCCCACGGGATCGTCAGATGGGCGATCGTCTTCGGCTTGGACGGATCGCTGAGATCAACGATCGACGTGCCGCTCGGCGCGCTCATGTGGCCGATATAGCCATAGTCGCCATCGACCACGATCTGTCCGCCGCCGGAGCAATCGAGCCGCCCGACCTCACGAACGCCCTTGCAAATGGCCATGTTTCAACTCCCTCAATCCTTGGATGTTTCGAGGCACGAAAGATGATTCGCGTCTCCGATGCAAACGCTGAGATGGCCCGCTGGACGGCCCGCGTGGACACTTTCGTGCGATCTCTTATGATGGAGAGGGCGCGCGCAAGCTGTCACAAGCACATGTGACAGCGCCTTTTGAAGCGATCGCTTAAGGGAGAGGCTGGATATCGCCGGAAGGCGTCTAGACTGGCCGAGAATGTCCACGAAGGACATCGTCATGCGAGGAACGCCATGAATATTGCCGTGCCAAAGGCCCGTTCTCTTTACTTGTTCGTGGCTTTGACGATGCTGGCGCTGTTTCCGCAGCAGCGCGCGGCAGCCCAGACATCACCCTCCGGCCCGGTCCGGATCATCGTCGGCTTCGGTGCCGGCTCGACTGCGGATATTGTCGCGCGGCTGGTTGGGCGGCATATGGAAAGCGTGATCGGCCAGCCGATCATCGTCGAGAACCGCCCAGGCAATAGCAGCATGGTGGCCGCCGAAACGGTGGCGCGGGCGCCGAAGGACGGACAAACCCTGTTCATGGCGACGGTCGCCAATACGTTGAATCCGGTTCAGGCGCGCCTGCCCTTCAACCTTGGGAAGGACATGGAACCCGTGGCGCTGCTGGGTGTCAGCCCGAACGTGCTTGTTGTTCATCCCTCCGTCGCCGCCCGTAATGTGAAAGAGCTCATGGCGATCGCCAAGAGCAAGCCCGACACATTGACGTTCGGCACCTCGGGCGCCGGCACTGCCAGCGACCTTGCGACCCGCCTGTTCAACATCAAGGCGGGATCGAACGTGGTGTCCGTCCCCTATCAGGGCGGCGCCAATCAAGGCATGACGGACCTGCTCACCGGCCGCATCAATGCCATGTTCAATGTCGGCGTGGCGCTGGCGCCGCATGTCGCCTCCGGTGCGCTTGTCGCTCTGGCGGTGGGGCAGCCCAAGCGCGCGACCATCCTGCCTGATGTGCCGACGATGGACGAACAGGGCATTCCCGGCTTCGATGTCGGCATCTGGATCGGCTTGCTTGCGCCGGGCGGCACGCCGGCTTCGATTGTCGATCAGATGGCGCAGGCGGCCAATGGCGCGCTGAAAACCGAGATGGTGATGACGTCTCTCAAGACGCAAGGCATCGACCCGATCGGCGCGACGCCCGCCGAATTTCGGAAGTTCATTGAAGCTGATATTGAGAAATGGCGGTCCATCCTCGCGGCGAGCCCCCAGCAATGAGCGATCAAGAGACTGTCGTGTGGCACACAACCATTGGCCACGGTCCTGAACGGGTCATCGCTCTGCACGGATGGTTCGGCGATCATCGCGCCTATGCCGCGCTCTTTGATAGTCTCGACGTCGAGCGTTTCACATATGCCTTTGTCGATTACCGGGGCTATGGCCATTCGCGCGATCTCGCTGGCGCTTATTCGATCGAACAGGTGGCGCGCGATGCGCTGGCGCTCGCCGATCACCTGGGCTGGAAAACATTTCATGTGATCGGCCATTCGATGGGGGGCAAGGCGGCGCAGAAAGTGGCGATCGATGGCGGTTCCAGGATCAAATCCCTGGTCGCGATCACGCCGGTTCCAGCGCCCGCCATGCCCGTCGACGACGCGACGCTCGGCTTCTTCTCAGGCGTCTGCGACAGCGACGAAACCGCTTTGGCGCTCATCGGCGGCTCTGTCGGTGATCGATTGTCGAAGGTCTGGATGCGGCATTTGCTGGCCGGCGCGCGCGCCACCGCCAAGCCGGAAGCCTTTCGCAGCTACATGCAGTCCTTCATCCACGATGATCTCTCGGCGCGCGCCGAAACGGTCACGATCCCGATCCTCGCCTTGGCTGGCGAACATGACAACGGCGTTCGCGCCGAAATCGTCCAGGCGGTCTTTCCGCACCTGTTCAGCAACGCCGATGTCACCGTCGAAATTTTGAAAAACAGCGGCCATTATCCGATGGACGAGATTCCGGTCTATCTGACGACGCGGATCGAAGCGTTTTTGCTCGCTGCAGCGAAGCGCGCTGGATAGCTCTAGCCGTGCAAAAGGTCTTCAAGGATTCGGCTGCGATCCCTTCGGTGACCAAACGAGAAGTCGCTGAAGCTCCGGGCGAGATGACTGTCCGTGTTTCAGCTCGGTCGCGGACCAGCCCGCGCCCGTCGTGGACCAAATGCACGATCTCGTTTCGTGACAAGCCGAGTGTGTCCCGACAGGTCAGAAGGTTTTTCGTCGCGTAGCCGTAGAAATACGGCGGGGCGTCGGAGTTGACGGTAGCATGCAGGCCGTGCGGCGCATCCAAAGGTCGAACCTTCGATCGCGTTCTGGTCTTTCCTCACAAGGCTGCCTGCAAATGGCTTGAGACCGCTGATCTCAAGCATATCAAGGCGGTCACATCACACACGCATGTCGGCGCAACCCGCGCCAAATACAGCTTCGCTTATGTGCATGAGAGCGAGTGCTCTTCGCTGACGTCACGACTTACGAGGCGTGAGATGCAGCGGCATCGCCAGACCTAATCGCAGCTATCGAAATACTGCGGCGTGCCGTCCCACAGCGCGTATAGCATGCCGTTGCCCCAAAAGTTTTCACGTCCGTAACTTTCACTACGGTAGGCCACAAATCGTATCGGATCGAGAGGGAACAGCTGGCCGTTTTCATCTGGCATCTGTGTGCCTCGTTGACCATCGCCGGATACGTCCCGATGGCCGATCGGGCGCAGGATCGCCTCGTGCGGATAGTCCGCCTCGATGACAGCAAACGAGTTGTGACTCGCGACGGAGCCCCAATGCGCGACGACGATGCGGCCGTTCAGCGGTGTGGGGGCGCGTTTGTCAAGAAGAGGTGGTAGCGAAAGCGCGCCGCCGCTGAAGTACGCCTCTAATTGCTGCGAAATAGTGGCGCACCATTCCTGAATGCGTCCGAGATCGGCCAGTTCGAGCTTTGGAAGATGAAGTTTTTGCCGGGCATTGTGGGCATACTCCCGCGCGCCAGGTAGATAGCGCGACGTCGTTGCGAAGATCGCGTTTGGCGCTCCCTCGACCGCCGCGACGCCAAGGAGAGCCGCAACCGCATCGAGCCCAATAGGCTTATTGGTGTATCGTTTGGCCTGAACGACCGCGACAACCTCGGGGATCGCCTCGCTTTGATAGAGACGATGGTCGATCCCTCGATCGCCGCTTCCTGGTCCAATCTGCGTGTGAAAGCCTTGGTTCTTGAAGACCGCGTCGAGGAATTCCTCAAACTGGCGCCATCCGAGCTGCTTCAGCCGGTCTGGATCTCGGGCGAAGAACTCGAAAACTTCACTGTGCAGGCTATAGAGCCGACGCTCTGATAGCTTTTGAATCCACTGCCAACGGTAGACTTTTAGCAGGTCGGCTTGAAACGCCTCGTTTTCGGGAATGATCAGGGCTGAGGTGGACGTTTGCAGTTCGTACCAGAAGCCTTCGCCCTCTAGCAGCGCCCGGAATTCCGCTTCTAACTGGTCCGTCTCGTAGTGTACGCTGTTAAACATCGAAACGAGCGCGCCGTCCGAGACGAGCAGCAAACCCTCCCCGAGAAACGGCGCTTCACCTCGGTGGACGAACGGCGTTTTGAAGTCAGAGTCGTGCCATAGTTCATGCTTTGTGGCCCAGTCGATGATCTTGGCCTTAAGCGCTTCAAGCCGCCCCAAAATCGCTTGGTCGCGCAGCAGGACGTCGCCAGTAGGCATCGCCTGCGAGGCTGGAATATGATCGTGGGGCCGGAGACTTTCCATGCCTCATACTTAGCATGACTCGTTGTTGCGAGGGGTGACCGGAGAAAAGCCCAGGCCGACTTGCGAAGCAAAAATACGGCAGCCATTGCGATCACCGGTGACTATTTTCGGGGTGAGCTATCCCGCTTGTGAGACCCATCTTTTATCGCGCTACGGAGGGCTGTCGCGCGTGCGCTATTCAAAAACGCGTGGTGGCGGCGGTTTGATGGCGGAGGGAGCGTCCGCCTAATACGTTTCCGCACCGCTCCGCCACAGTCGGGAAAAGCCGTCGCTCACAGCTATTTGTCATGTAAACATTCCGCCGTTTCCGCTGCATTCCGCCGCTAGCCGTGGTAAAAGTGTGGACGCAAGTGTGGATCATGGCAAAGCTAAAGTTTACCGCTAAATCAGTTGAAAGCGCTCCAGCTGGCAAGCATTCCGATGCCGGCGCCATTGGCTTGTATCTGCATGTCAGTGAGGGCGGGGCGGCCAAGTGGGTATTCCGGTTTCGTTGGGGTGATCGCCAGCGAGAAATGGGCCTAGGGCCAGCCCGAGGGCAGGGCGCAAAATCACTGGCTGAGGCGCGGGCTGAAGCCATGGAGGCCCGCCGGAAAGCTAGGGCCGGTATTGATCCGATGGCCGCGCGGTCAAAGGTCGAAACTGCTCCGACCTTTCTTGCCTACGCTGAAAAGCTGATCCCCGAGATCGTCAAAGAATATTCGAACCCTAAGCACCGGCAACAATGGCTGAACACCATCAAGCAATATTGCAGGCCGATCCATAAGACGCTCATCGATCAGATCGGCGTGCCAGAGGTGGCCGGCGTGCTGCGGCCGATATGGACAACAAAGCCCGAAACGGCCTCGCGCGTGAGGGGCAGGATAGAGCGCATCCTTGATGCTGCGACGGCAGAGGGCTTTCGCAAGGGCGTTAACCCCGCTGCATGGAAAGGTGTGCTGAAACCCCTGTTCTCCAGCCCGGTGAAACGGATTGAACGTCACCACGCGGCAATGCCCTATGACGACGTTCCCAAGTTCCTTCCCAAGCTAAGGGGCGCTGAAGGCCTAGCCCCGAAGGCTTTGGAACTCACTATCCTGGCTGCTACGCGGTCGACCGAAACCTTGGCGGCGAAGATCCCTGAATTCGACATTGCAGCTGCCATATGGACCATTCCGCCCGAACGCATGAAAGCGCGCGTTGAACATCGCGTACCGTTGTCGACGCAAGCGCTGGACCTTGTGAAAAGCTTGCTCGTAGGCAGGACTGAGCGGGACGGAGACTTTCTGTTTCCAGGCGCGAAGAAGGGCCGGCCGCTGTCCAATATGGCCATGGCAATGACGTTGCGCCGAATGAATGTCAAAGGCGTCACGACGCACGGCTTCCGATCCAGCTTCCGCGATTGGGCGGGAGACGCCACGGCATTCCCCCGAGAGATTGCGGAAGCTGCCCTAGCTCATACGATCAAGGATAAGGCTGAGGCCGCCTATCGGCGCTCTGACGCGATTGAGCGCCGCCGCAAGCTCATGCAGGCCTGGGCGGATTACTGTGACGGCCAAATAACTGGAAATGTCATTCCGTTACGTAACGGGAGCGTAGCCGGATGAAGGATAGGGCTAGCGCCTACCGGCAGCAAATTAAGGACGCCACCGACGAATGGATCATCAACGGGGATACCGAATTCATTTGGGAGGCCGATGAACTCTATGGGCCTTGGCGTGATGGCTGGCATGGTCTCCCCCGCGTTGCCTATAAAAACAAGCTCCCAATTACCGAGTTTCTAACCGCCCGTATGGTGTCGCCACGAGGCTTTGCGGGCCGCCCTCAGGTGCGCTTTAGCCATTTCCCTATCGTAGAGCTTTTTGCGCGGCGTGCTGTCGAAGTCGCGTTTCTTGCCGCCCAACAGCAGGGAAGCGAATGGCGGGATATTCAACTGTCCAACTATCGTGAGATAGGTGCGCTGGCCGAAAAGATTGGTCAAGCGATCGATGACTTTGTGCTGTTCTGCGATCCATACAAGACTTCCGAGGCAACCAAATGGCTGGCCGTTGGGAATGTGATCCGAGGCACGATGTATAGCGGAGCGGCCCTGTCCGCAGCGCCGAAAGACCTGGCTGAGCGTATCGATGGGGCCAAAGATGCCGTAGCGGCCTTAGCGAAGGTGAAGGCCTTTGCAACAGCCATGCGCACGGCCGCCGATATAAAGGATAAGGCGCTTCCGCGCCTGAAAGGACAAGTTGACCCAACTGAAAACGCATTCCTCGACGTGATGCAGAAAGCCTGGATTGCGCTTTTCCACGAGCGCGTACCATCGAAGAAGGAGGGAAGTGTTTTTGTCGGTTTTGCACAGGCGGCGTGGAAAAGTGCCTTTTCGAGCGATGATGCTCCGGCCTTTGCACGGGCAAGTGAACGGGTGTCGCCTATAGATGACCAAGAGTTTGAAGCGCTCAAAAAGGAATGGCCGGATTGGGCGTCAAAGTGGGTCAGTCCAATCCCGTGGCCAAAGCGCTTTCTGATAGGGGACAATCCACAGCTGGAAAATAATTAGGTTTGTCATACCTGCGGCGATTCCGCCGTTTCCCTAGCTTTCCGTCATAGCCCGAATGGTTCGGGTGACGGAGAATCAGGATGGGTGTTCAGCACTCTACCGGCGAAAAGAAGGAAGGCGCGCAGCCGGGCGCCGAGGTCGAGCGTCTGCTCTGGACGGTCAACGATTTCTGTAAGGCTCACAGCATCGGCAAGACCACCATCTATGAGATGATCAACACGGGCGAGATTGAATCCGTTCGCATCCGTGGTCGCCGCCTGATTCCCGATAGCGTCAGCGCCAAGCTGACTGGAAAGATTGCCGCGTAAAAAGGCCGGAGAACTCGAAAGAGTGCCCCGGCCGGAAGTTCATAATAGCAGCGTCTTTGTACGCGAACTCCACCTGCGGCGCAACGTCGATCTCCGGTCCTCAATCCAAGAGGACCGTCATGAAACACAATTCGCATAACTCCCCGAGCAGCCACCGTTCCATCCCCCGTGGGGGCAATTTTGAAAGCTGGCTCTGTGCCCGCTTTCCCCATGTCGCCCCCGCAACGGCCCGTTTGCTTGCCGAACGCGCCGGCTATGTCCGCGACGAATGGGCCGTGTTCGTCCCCGTAGCCGTCGAAGTTGTCGCCAAGGTCTCCAAAGCCATGGGGGCCGCCCATGCTGGCTGACGATATCAACGACGCCTACATCAACAAGGCCGGCCCGATCAAACAGGCGCAGATTGATTGGCTGCTGAGCCGTGGCGTGCCATCGGCCGCCCTTGGAGATGATCCCGATGGCCTTGGCTTTGCCCTGGCCGCCGGGGAAGTCGTCTTCGACGCTGCCGGCGCGGTCTTCGACTTCGCCAGTGAGCGGCCCGATGAGCGGGCTATCCCCGCCGTCGTCTTTGTTGCCCGAGATGAATGCGGCCTGGCTGATGACCTGGTCGCGTGGTCTGCCCGTTATGACCGTCTGGCGTCCTGGCTCGGTCGAGCGTCGATGCTGGGCGCTCAGAACGCCCTCAGCAGCCGCGTCGGTGATCCGGCCCTAGATGTCCATCCATCGCCCTTGGCGTGGCTGGCGGCCCAGCGTCGAGGCGTCTGCATCATCGACCCCGACCGAGCTCGCATCACTCTCGAATGCGCTCAACCCCTTCGGGCGGCTTCTGTCCGTCACGGCATCGCCCTGCGCACCGCCATGACCCGCCCATCGCCTCGCATCCTGATTTCCAGAAAGGCCGCCTAATGCAGCTCGTTACTAACGATATCCCCCTTGAAGACGCCATCCCGAACGATCACGCCGCCATGACTCCGCGTGAATGGTCGAAGCCCAAGCCCATCCCTTCGGGGTTGTTGCCGGTGGCCGCCTTCAATCATGCCTATGTGCCCGACGCCATTGGCGGCTGGATCATGGACATTTCGGACAGGCTGCAATGCCCGCCCGATTTCGTCGCAGTCAGCGCCGTGACCGCCCTCAGCGCCGCCCTTGGCGCCAAGGTCGCCATTGGGCCGCAGCAGCGCACAAGTTGGACTGAGGCCGCGAACCTCTGGGCGCTTGTTGTCGGCCGGCCCGGAGCCCTCAAGTCTCCGGCCATGCAGGAAGCCATGCGCCCTCTCTTTCGGATGGAAGATGAGGCCCGCGCGATCAACACCGCCGCGATGACCGACTACGCCAACCAGATGGAGGCGTACAAGATCCAGAAAGCCGGCGCGGCCGACAAGGCCAAGAAGGCTCCTGGCGTCCAAGAGGCAGCTATTATCCTGAGTGGCATCACCGAGCCCGACAAGCCCAAGGTGCCTCGGTATGTCGTCAATGACTGCACCTTTGAAAGCCTCGGGGAAATCTTGGCCAATTCTCCCGATGGTGTTCTTTCCTATCGAGATGAGATTGTTTCCCTGTTCAAGCAGCTTGATGCTGCCGAACAGGCCCCCGCGCGCGGTTTCTTCCTGTCGTCATGGGGCGGCCTCGGCAGCTACACCTTTGACCGGATCGGGCGCGGCCATATTCATATCCCGCGCTGCTGTGTGTCGATGCTGGGCAGCACCCAGCCCGGCAAGTTGGCCGAATACCTCGCCAAGGCCAATTCCGGCGGCAACGGCGACGATGGTTTTATTCAGCGTTTCGGCTTGCTCGTTTGGCCGGATGGCGCTGGCGATTGGAAGGATATCGATCGCTGGCCAGATGCAACCCATCGGGACCGGGCTGTTGAGTGTTTCGAACGTCTCTACAAACTCACGCCGGCAGCTATCGGCGCTCAGAGCGGCGAATATGACGCCATTCCCGTTCTCCGCTTCGATGATGAAGCCTTGGAATATTTTCAAGTCTGGCGGTCTGGTCTTGAGGGACTTCTGCGGTCTGGCGAGTTGTCGCCGGCCCTGGAAAGCCATTTCGCGAAATACCGCAAATTGGTTCCGGCGCTGGCGCTGATCAACCACGTTGCCGATGTTGGTCATGGCCCTGTCGGCATCGCCTCGGTAGCGAAGGCAGAGGCGTTCGCGACCTATCTCGATAGCCACGCCCGCCGCGCCTATGGCTCTGGCCAAGAGCTGGAGGCCGGCGCCGCCCGTGCCGTCCTGCGCCGAATTCGCCGCGGAGATTTGATCGATGGTTTCACCGCCCGCGATATCCGCCGCGCCCAATGGTCTGGTCTGTCCAGCATCGACATGATCAAGGCGGGGCTGGAACTGCTGTCAGACCTCAACTGGATTGCGCCGGTCCAGCTTCAGACGAATGGCCGGCCAAAGACAATCTACGCCATCAACCCGGAGGCTTGCCGATGAGCAGCTATGCCCAGCGCGCCGCGACCGCCGATGAACGCCTATTTGCCATCCTGGCCCGGAACGCGAGGCCCCCACTAACTGACAAAGCTGACAGAAGCCCCTCGGCTTACCCATCTGTCAGTAATGTCAGTGACCATACCCCTCTCATTTCGAGGGAGACCCAGGGTGACGTTTCAACGTCACCCATCGTCGCCACGCCAAACGCGGCACCCCCGGTAACCGACAAAGCTGACGAAAGACTACCCGCCGGCTCAAACGCGCCTAGGAGGGTAACTGACGTAACTGACGGAAGGTCGTTAGATGACGATCATGAAGTCAGCGCCACGGTCGTCATCGACATAGCCGATAGCGTCCAGGGGCATCCGAGCTTCGCTCTGTCTTGCCGCTCAGCCTTGCGCGCCGGCCCTTTGCCCGACATGCCGCCCCGTCGCTGGGAAATGTTCCTGATCGACGCGCCGCGCCTCTGTGCCGATTGGTCTGACAAGGCGGCGGCGCTCGGCTGGCAGCCGGTCGATTTCTTCAGCTCCGATGCGGCGGCGCCATGGAGACGCATCGATAAGCTCGGGCTGGCTTACCTGCTCGATGGCCATGCCGTCATTGCCATGGACGAGCGACAAGCCCGCCTCGGCAATGGATCCTCGTCCTTTTATCGCCCTCAATAAGGAGACGCCGCGTGAGCAACGTTCATTCTATCGATCAGATTTGGTTCAACGCACATCCGCAGGAGGTGGTGCGTTGCCGTCATGCCACCACGGCAGAACTCAACGTCTTTCATTGCCGTTGGCGCAACGCATGGGCGCTTATCCGACGCTCCGATGGCGCCAAGGTCTTGCTCGATAGCAATTGGGGGCCGTTCAGCCCCGAAGAAATCGAGGACATGTTTACTGAGCCGGGAGAGGCCGCATGACCGAACGCGTGCGCCTCTCCAATCGCCGGCCTTCCGAACTGATCGATTTCGAGTTTCGTGGCCGTCCGTACATCCTCGGCTTGAGCCGTTACCGCGATGGCCGTGTTAGTGAGGTTTTCATTGATGCGCCCAAAGCCGCAACCGACGCGGGCTCAGATGCCCGAGATGCAGCCGTTGCGCTCAGAATCGCCTTTCAACATGGCGTGCCGGCTGATGCCATCCGTGCCGCGGTCACTCGCGAAGCTGATGGGACTGCCGCCGGCATCGTCGGCGCCGCTCTCGACATTATTGCTGGAGGCTAAACATGACCGAGCCGATAATCCTAAAACCTTATTCCAAAGCCGAGGCGGCGCGGATAGCTGAAGCGGCAGAGCTTGCGGGCGTCTCGATAGAAACCATTCGCCGCTGGACTGTCATCTATGGCCTTGGCCGAAAGGTCGGCGGCACTTGGTTTATATCCAAGGTCGCGCTGTTCATGTTCCTTGAGGACGATGAAACGGCATTGGCTGCTTATCATCAGGGGGACCGCACCAGTCCCGTAGTCGCAACTTACTTTCAGCGGCTTTAAATAGTCCACAGATTCCACATCTCTATAACGACATAGGATCGCGACATAACTAAATTTACTTCGATGGCGGCGCTTGCGGCCTCAACTCTGGGGATCGATTGTGCCAGCGATAAGGACTATTTATCCAATCCCCGCAGGCAAGCCGGGTAATCCCGGCCCAGGCTTTTATCCACGAGGGGTCTACGACCCGCTAAAAGCCGATTATATCAAAGGTAGCGTGGTTTCCTACGGCACAGTCTTGTGGGCAGCGCTTGGCAATGTTCCTGCCGGAACGACCCCAGTTGAAGGCCCCGACTGGACGTTGTTCTTTGACGTGGGCAGCGAGGCAACCCCGGCATTGGACTATTCCACGCAATCCGAAACGCGCGCAGGCGATCCTGCGACACTCAAACCCATCAAACCAGTTGAAGCCGTCGATCTAGTCAACTTCATGCGGCCTTTCGCGGATGATGCAACGGCTGCGGCTGGAGTGTCCACATCGACGGTCTTGTCCCCACGGGGTGGGACGAAGCTTGTTGACGCTATTCGCCCTTATTTTACCCGCAATGAAATAGCATCGGCCACGATCAATCCGTCTATCGGAGCTTTTCAGACTAATGGATATGCGGCGCATGCCGATGGCGGCGCGGGCCACTATAAGCGCGTGGACACGCAGCCATCTCATCTAGGCAAGGTACAGTCTGCCGATGGCTCGTGGTGGGAGCTGTCGGAAAATGTTGTAAACCCGATGATGTTTGGGGCGGCAGGTGATGGCGTCGCTGACGATCTGACATATGTGCAGGGTGCGATTTCATACGTTAGGGCACGGACTCGTGGCTTTGCTTTGATAGATCGGTTCTATGCTATTTCAGCGCCGCTGACTGTTCGCAAGGGGGAACGCATCGTTGGAGCATCGATGTATTTGTCGGGCCTATTGAAGATCGGGTCGGACAGTACATTCTTCAATTTCGATAGTGCTATTTCTGATCTGCCCGAAGTTTCGAATATGAGGTTAGCGCACGTTTCCGGGGCCGGAGCATCTGGAGTCGCTTTCAGCTTCACGACGGTCGGCGCTTTGGGGGCGAAAATCAATCGCATTCTTGCCGAAGATCTATATGCCATCGCTAGATGTGCGCTGTCACCGTTGTCTGTGAACGACGTTTTGATTTCAGAATGTGAGTTCTTGCGCACCGTTAATACCGGATTCTATATGCAAGGCGCTCTGAACTGGATCATTGAAGATAATATTTTGAGTATGAAGGATGGCGCAGCCGGCACGACGTGCGTGTTGATGTCTGGACTAACTGAAGGTTGCCTGTTTTCTAATAATTTCTTTCTCGGCGGCCAATATGTGCTCCATATGGATCAGGTGAAAGAGAATAAATTTGTTAACACGATATTTGACGGCGGCTCATCTTCCGCCGCTGGCATTTACGACACCGGATCCAAGCGTTCTCATTTTGTAAATTGTTGGGTTTCCACTCAAGGCACTGGCGGCAGGGGCATTGTCCTCGATAGCGCGAACATCGTTGGTTGGCGATGGACGGAAGGCGAAATTATTGGCATCCAACAGCACGCCATGCAGGTGAATGCGGCAAGTGACTGGCATGTCATGGGCGGCAGAATTGGGAACTATGGACTTCAGGCGGCGGCTACTTTCAGTGGGATTACCATTGCGCCGTCTTCCACGATGCGCTTCAGCATTAAGAATGTCATCTTTGCGCAAGATGCTGACATCTCTGGCAACAGTTGGAACGGTATCAACGTCAATTCTGGCACATACGGGCACTACGAGATTGTTGGTTGCAGCGGGATCGGGTTGACCGGCTCATTGATTTCCGATGGAGGCGTTTGTGCGACGGCCTTGGCGCGGAACAATCCAGGTTATAACCCAAGAGGCCTTAGTGCTGTGACTGTCGGAGCCAGCCCGTTCACCTATACAGCGGGCCATCAGCAAGAAACGCTATACATTCGTGGGGGAACCGTTTCGGACATCTCGCTGGCCACAGGTGGAACCATGTTCAACGCCTCGAATGTTTCGATGGCGCTCCCGGCTAACAGATCAATCACAATCACCTATTCGGCCGCACCGACTATCGCGGTTGATCGTCACTAGCCCGTCCAGAATTGCGCGATGATACTGTTGTACTAGAAATTGCGGGTGAAACTCCAGTAACCCAAGTAAATTGCAGGACTTCTATTTCTGTAGTAGTTCGAGGGTGCGGTCCCTAAATTGCACAGGTGTAGGAAATGTCTTTGAAGCAGCAGATTGAACAGGCTATCGCGACTATAGGAAGATTGGAAGCTAAGCTTGATAATCTGCAGCGTGATTTTCACGTCGACCGCCGCCGTTCGCTCGAAATGGCCCATATGCAAACGGTGTCACTGTTTGACAGCACCCTCATAACCAACACGCGTTATGGCTTTAAGATGTTTATTGATGGACGCGACACAGGCTCCGGCTTGAATATCGTGACCAGCGGGCAGATTGAGCCACATGTGAGCCGGGTGTTTCAAAAGCTAGTTCGGCCGGGCAGTGTCGTGCTCGATGTTGGAGCAAATTTTGGCTACTATACCATGTTCGGCGCCATGCTCGCCGGCCCTCAGGGGAAGGTGATTTCGTTCGAGGCGAATCCCAACCTCCTTTCCTTCATTGATAGAAGCCTCTACGTGAACGGATATACGCCGCGTGTAAAAGTATTCAACAAGGCTGTCTCGAATGAAGCGGGGACCGCTAAATTTGGATTTACTTTTGACGGCATAGGCGGAGGGAGCTTAGGGAAGGGTGGCGATACAAAGGGAGAGGTTATTGATGTTAGTTTGGCTCGGATCGATGACCTGGTCGACAGAGATCTAATCGCGGATTGCATCAAGATCGATGTTGAAGGCCACGAATTTCAGGCACTTCAAGGAATGGAAGGCCTGCTGAAGCGGTCACGGGACGTAGCTCTCATTTTGGAATACTTTACCGGCATAGGCGGCTCGCAAAGAGGATTGCAAATCGTTGACTATTTGGCGGGGCTGGGATTTTCATTTTGGGAAATTGACGGGCGCGGCTTCCTGCAAGCAATGTCTCGTGAGCAGCTCGCTCATGCAGGAGACATTTACATCGTCGCGTCGAGGACTCGACCCAATGATCGAGAGATTGTTATTGATTGGCGTGACATGCGCCGTCCGCAATCGGACGGCCAGGAGCTATCCGGAGATATAGGGTCGGTTGTTGTTCACGGACCTTATTGGCCCCTACCGGAAGGTGTTTACGATATTTTCCTTGATGGCGAAATCAGTGGTGCGCATGAGATATCAGCAACGCATGAATTCGGGAATAAATTGGCTTCCACGCATATCTCGAACAGCGCGCAGTCTTTGCGCGTCGCGATAAGTCCTGCGGTTCGGTTCTTTGAAGTCGTTGTTAGGCCGCTTAAGTCTGATAGCAAGATACGCCTGGATCGCGTTCGCATTGTAGATCGGACGTGAGATACCTATCTCGCCGAGCTTTTGTAACCACTGCCGGCGCTGCGGTGGTTGCATCTAGTGTTAAAGCGGAATTGGCAGTCAATATAATTGGGCGAACAACGTTTTACCCGGAGGACTTTGGCTCCGGCAAGGATCACGATCAGATCAATCGTTGCATAGCTGCGGCCTCACAAGAGGCAATTAGAAGTGGCGGCGCTGATGTGGTGCTTTCTCGAAGGTACAGAACTGAGCAGCCAATAGAGATATCAGCGTCGCGCGTTAACTTAGTCGCCAAGGCGGGTGCGACGATCGCCGGTATTGGGAGGTTCGATACGATCCGGTTTCGCGGGTCAGCGAAGAATGAGATCTATTACAACCATATTTCCGGACTCGCGTTGAGCGAGTATGAAAAAACAGGTGGCCGGTCAATCGCCATCCTGTACGCTGCTCAGTTTATTGCAGATGATATACCGATCGAGAATCCATATTTGGGTTATGACGTAATATCCTGCAATAACGTTACGCTCCGAAACATCAGAGTAGCCAATCCAAGGGGCGAGTTCGGAGGAAGGCTAACGGGCGGCGGCCAAGCGAAAGACGGTATGGAAGTTGATGGTCGCAGCGACGTCATTGCACTAGAGAATGTGGTCCACAGTGGTGGTTCGGCTAGACATCGGGTCGATGGAAATCGCCACGGCTTGGTTGTTGATGGCTTTGTGCATACCGTATCTGCGAAAAAATTATACTTCACGGCGATAGATGGGCACGGACTATGGGTTCGCAATAGCGTGGGTGCGAAGGACGTTCCGTCCTTTTTCTCGCTTTATGGCGTTGAGGGTGACTTCTGCTATGGCGTGGGAGTATTGATGGATCAGTGCAACCAGTTTTTTATGACTGACCCAATGATCCATGGCAGTAAAGGTGGCCCGAACATTAGATTAGGCGAAGCCGTTTCAGGTGCTTCCTTGCAGGGCGGATTTTCAACCGGTGCTCGGGGTGACGGTATCGAAGTTGCGGCCAAAGATGTGGCGATAATTGGTATGAAAATCGCGGACAATTCCGCTCCCCCTCAAGGCGGGAAGGTGGGCGCGGCGTCTGGAATCATATTGAAGGCAGCCAATGTCGGTTCACGTATCGTTGGAAACCGCGTTGGCTCCCCTTCTCACCCTGATTGGCAAAAGCACGGGATCGAGATTGAAGAAGGAGCATCGTCCTTCGTTGTGACCAGCAATGTCACTACAGGCAATGCGAGACATGGTATCGCTAATTTTGCTGGAACAGACGCGACGAAGATCGTCACCAACAACATCTAGCAGCTAACAAATTCCGATCTGTCCGCAGCGCCCTTGAGGCGCTTTTTATTTCCATAAACCCGCCCTCACCGGCGGGTTTTTCTTTGAAGAAATCATGAAGCTCATTGATGACTTCCGCCGCATCTGGTGGCGGCTGTTTTGGAAGCCGGCGGCGGAGACGTGCGCGGTAACGCGGTGTCCGCTTATGCCGGGACCGGCGATGATGCCGTGTTCTTCTGGCAAGGTTATGGGTAGCCAAGCGGGGCCTGATAATTGAAGCGATGGCGTTGATCTGGTTCAGGCCCCGCATCCTTCCGGCCATATTCACCGGCTTCCTGGAGGAGCTACCGAGGCGAAGCGGTTCGATGCTGAAATGCTTCTGCGCGGCGCCACGCAATTCTATTGGTCTCAACCGTTGGTAGCGACGCTCAGTGCTGCGCAGTAGACGACGCCTGCCGAGATCGAGGATCTATGGCGCTATTGCGTCTCACTCTAGGCGTATTCGGCCAACGCCATGGACAGCGCCGGCAACATTCCCTTGGATGCCAACATCGGTGGCGCCTCAGCACGAGCGGCACAGTTGGTTGCCCGCGCCCTGATGGGCATGAGCCGTCAGAACACCAAGGATCAGGTGGGGCAATTGCTGGCTCTGGAAGGGTCGCCGGCAGTGCAGATTGCGCAAGCGCTGCTCGCCCCGCGCGCGGCCATCGAAGGCAACGCCGCAACGCTCAGCCGGGCAGCTTCTTCGCCGCAATGGATTGGTCTAACTTCGCCATCTCATCGTCAGTCATCCGGCGACCGATAAGCTGCTGCGCCACCTGCTGCCTGTTCTCTGGTTTCAGAGCGCCTATAGTCTCGAGAAAACGACGCTCTTTCCGGACCTGGCGGCGGTCGACCAACCATGCCACGGGGATAAGGATCGCGAACCAAAGCACGAACGCCGTGTCTAGGTCGCCAATCCAACTTACCCATCCGCGCGCAATCCAAGCCACGAAAAGGCCAAGGGCAATGACGGCGATGAATTGCAGGAGGCGCATGCCGTCCATTTTGCCAGAATCCTTGCCCCTGGCAAGGCGTTGGCTGGTTTGGCCTAGTCCTGCGCCTTGTCGTCGGGGGATGCCTTCGGAGCCGGCCAGCGGGCAAATTTGACGCCTGGCTGGGGCAAGCCAATGAAGACCACGCCCCGGCTTTCCAAAACCCGCTGGACCTTAGCCACGGTATGATAGCTGGCCTTGACGGCATCGGATGCCTCTAGCCCCACGACCGTATTGACGACGCAGCCGGCTTCCCTGGCAAGCTCTCGTTGCCCCATGCCGATCATAGCCCGCGCTGCTTTCACCTGGCTGCCCGTGCAAATCAATATCGCGCCCTTTGTGTTTCGATTGGCTCGATTGAGATTCTGTCTCGAAATCGGCGTAAAGAAAAGGCTTTCAAGTAGCTTATGGCGATCACGCTCCACAATCTCAACAGAACCACGTAAAATCCCAAAGGAGCCGTACAGGTTGCTAGTGCGTGACTACGAGTAAAACCTTTGAGAACTCATAATGAGCACGTCCCTCCGCCCCGATATCCTCGCAGCCCTGGACCGCTTCATCAGTGAGCAGCCGGATCCGAAGCCGACGCTCGAGCAGGCCATAGCTGTGGCTGTTGAAAATTTTCTTATCTCAATGGGATTGTTGGAAATTCCGCCTGATGACGAGGCTTATCTGGCTTAGGTCCGCTTGACTCTTTTGTTCTCCTAATGTTCTCATTCTTTTGGGGATCGTTTCGAGAGCATGAGAGTAAGACCATGATCACATCTGCGCTTCCCGCTGAATTCGAAATCAAGGCAACGCCAGACCGGAAGTCCGTCAAAATCGGCCTGCTCGTCGACGGCGAAAAGTTCTTTGAGTTCGGAATGACCGCTTCCCAGCTCGACAGCATCATGAATGCCTCGCCAAAGAGCGGGCATTGTTGAAGGACGACGGTCTGGTGCTACTCAGGAACTACAAGAACTGATGATCGCTCGCGCCATCAATGCCAGGCCACCTGTCCGATTATCCGTACGTGATCGTGCGCCTGCGCTGCGACGCCTGCGAGCGTAAGGGCGCCTATCGTCTTGGCCGCCTTGCTCACAAGTGGGGCGCTGAAATCAGTCTCGATCAGTTGCTGTTTAAGCTGTCCGCCGACTGTGGCTGGCGGCGGGCAAAGCATTCCTATCGAGAAGGCGATGGCTGCCATGTCTACTTTTGCGATCTGCGCGCGCCACCGCGGCCGCCTGATCTACCGCCAGGTCTCGCCGGGCTTCGCTTGATCAAGGGCGGCAAGACCGACGAGCCCGAAGAAGTCCCAACACGAAGAACCCGCAAGGCAACACCTTGAACTCATGGAGCATAAATTGACGACGGACGACGAACCATCCCGGTTCCTGATTGAATTTCGCTGGGGCGGGAGACCTATTGAAAAGAGCTACCTACGCGCCTCGGATTCAACGAGCGCCTTGGTGCGCGCCCTTCACCGGTCACGGCCAGACATCGCCGACGAGATCAGTATTCAAGATGACAGTGGTCAGGAGCTGATATGTCGGCGACTAATGCCCGCACACCCGGTCGGAGAATGGCTGCCGTGACCGAGGCGTGTAGAGACGCAGACACGTCCCAGCCTCGGCGTGAAGTATCGGTTGGCCGCGAGAATGGACTTGTGACGATCGACATAAGCGGGCCGGCCCCAGAGCGAATTCTGTTTTCGCAGGCAGAGGCGCGCAAGCTTCTCATCGAAATCGAGAACGCTCTGAACACCGGCTATGGCCGTGACAAGGATGCCTTGAGGAGGAAGCGAACGTGACCCGCCGCACCAAGCGCAGCTTTGATGAAGCCGATGCCCAGCGAATGCTTGGAGCCTGTAAAGCTTTTCAGCAGGATGTCCGCGTCTGGATGTCTCAAATGCCGCTACGCACCGCGGCATATGTCGGACTGTGCGCGCTCAATCAATCGCTCGAAATCGCACGGTGCGCTGTTCAGGGAGACTGTGACGAGCTGATCCGTAACAATTATGATAGCGGGCCACCAGAATGAGCCGCCTTAACCACCCCCTACTTGCGTGAATAGAGCAGAGATTAACTGGACAAGCGCCACTAATTTATGGCTTTATATTCGATATGTTCTGTTAAATCAGAAATTTAATACTTTTAGGTGAGGCTTTTAATGACGCCTGATGCCGAATGGCTAAGCGATCCAAAATGGATCAATGCAGCAAAACTGATTTATCATTTCAGTGATAGATGCAAATTTGTATTCACCATTGAACCGCTTTGTAGGCTGAGAAAAAACTGCCTGCCGCTCGCATTTGGTCACTTATTCTCCGTCGGCGACCAGGACTCTTATGCGGTTGTTGCGCCGAAGGATGACATAGACAAGCTTCCATTGGCGTGGATAAAAGATTTAGAAAAACTACACGTTCACTTTGCCGACGATGTCTTTTTCGCAGCAACCAATCTCCAGATGTCGTCAACGATATCTACCGCCTATGATATCAGAGGAGAAATGGAGTATGGCTATTCACGGCGCAGCAAAATTTTAAATGGCATTCGCGTTCGCCGTGATCGGCTGCTTGATGACGCGACCCTACCCCACGATACGCCATATTGCCTGATCATAAATGCAGCGCTAACTGATAATGCAGGAGATGTCCTTCTGGCGCAGTCTGCGATCCGTCTGATCACAGAGGCGGCTCCCCATTTGCATTGCATAGTAGCTGACCCTGAGATCGATAGGGTTACCGTCGCAAATGCCAGTTTGATTGTAATCGGACCAGGCGGAATACTGTACGACTTGGATGATCACGATAGGCTGGCGGTAAATCATTCAAATATTGCAGCCTACTTCCGATTTGCGTTTATGGCTTACGAATACGGGGTTCCTTTTGGCTTACTCGGCATCGGATCGCCTGCACCAATATTGTCTTCGTATAGCCGGCACTTTTTGAGGGAAGCGCTACGCCATGCAAAATTCTTCCACTTGCGTGATCCGCGATCCCTAGCCACTGTCAGTGACGCCTTCAGCGTGAAGGCACCGACGATCGTCACTCCGGATGTAAGCATCGCCTTCCAAGAAGAAGTTCGGGCCGCCGCCCGCAACCGCGCGGATCGGAAAGTTCTTATCGCGTGTGGAAGCTTTAATTTGGATACGGTCGCAGAGGTTGCCCACAAATGCCATCTTGATCTTCGCATAGTCGTACAAGCAACTGAGGATGCGCATTGGCTAGAAGCCAACCGTGATAAACTTAACTCCTTGATGCTATCGGCCGAGATAGTAGACGTGCGTGGAGCACCTCTTTCTGAATTTATAGATGCCGTCGCGACTGGCGATTGCGTTCTATCTGCGCGCTTCCATGCCATGATGGTCGGCATCATGGCCGAGCTTCCGACCGTTGCCGTAGGCGTACACAACGACAAGCGCCATAGGGTGAAACAAGACCTCGGCGAGTATGCAAACCTGACTTTCATCAACAGCCACGAAACGACCGACGAAGAATTTGTCGTCTTGTGCTGTGAGCGATTTCTAGGTGAGGCGAATCCAGACGCTACGGCACGCTTCTCGGCCAAGGACTTGGCCCCGCTGCGCGAGCTGCTACGCGCAGCGATCGCGCCCGCCCAGCCGGCGGTGCATCCGCTGCAGCTTTAGAGGAAGGAGGTAGAAGCCTTAACGGCCAAACTTAGACTGAAAGCCAGTTTGAACCAGCGAAAGCGCGCCACCATTCCAGTTTTGGCAGCCAATCAAAACTACATCAACGCTTCAAAAGCGTCGCGCGATGTATCGATGCATTGGCCCCGCCAGAAGCAGTGACGCCAACAACAATCTCAACTCCGAGCGAGGCTGCTAGCACGAGATAGGCGGACGCTTCGTAATTGCCGTCGCCGCTGATCGCGATCGGGCTCCCTAGTGCAGCCCCATTGCTGTACAACTGATAGGTGAATGACTGCCCTGCGCCTGGGCTGGTAGAGCAGCGTGCCACGAACCAGAGAAACGTCCCCTCTGATGTCACGGTCTCCCCAGGAGCCACCGTTGTTTGAAACGGACCACGGACACGCAGATACTTTGTATTGCCGGCAGGAAGGGCGTCGGTTGACTCGAGCCTGAAAGCTTCCCCACCACTTAATATCGGGGTAGAGGTCCCGCCAAAGGCCATCTGATAATCAGGCCCGCTCCATTCAGGCAGCGAAATCTCGATCTTCGAATCATACAGATAGACGTTGTCATCCAACAACGCAGGGTTGACCATTTCGGACGGCGGAACGCGGTTGGTATAGAGCCCATGGAACTGAGATTTCTGCGTGCTGAAAGCCCTGATGTTGGCGGGCGCGAAGCCAGCAAATAACTCGCTGAACCGCAGAGTTTCTACGCAGCTTTCAAGCTGGACTGAGACCTTCGAGCAGCTGTCAGAAATGCAGTTGGCAAAGTCTGTCAGCTCAGCGTTGAGACAATGAATTCCTATTCTAAGGCCTAAAGCTTCAACCTGATTGTAGTTGTTTCCGCCGTGAATGACGGAGGTGTTTCGCTGATCTTCTATGAATCCGCGAATACCCTCACAGAACTTCGTGACATAGATATCCGACCCGATAGGCGGATACCTGCCACTCAGAAATCTGATCTCTGCGCCAGACAAGTCGGTATACTCAAAATCCACCCCAAGAGTCTTTGGGCTATCACCTATTTTGACGGTGACGTTACGTTTCAGATAAGTTGCGCCGTCAGCAACGGCGTAGGGGCCTGCCGTATTGTTACCAACATAGTGAATAGTCTCGCTGGTGCCGCCCCACAGCTTTACGTCATTGATCTTGACTCCCGCCGTCTCATTCATCTTGCAAATGCCGAAGTAGCGGAAGTTGTCTACGGCGACATCGATCATTGTGCCTTTGTTGGAAACATGAATTATATCGTCCTTGCCGGGGACCTTCTCGACGGTCGTGCGCATCAGTATCGCACCATAGCTATTGACGATGTTGTGATGACACATCATCCACTTAGTCGCGTCTTCGATGACGAACGTGCCGTACATCGCCGCCACACGGGCGCCGGCGAAGCCCGCCCCCGCTGCCGGATTCCGCAAAGAAATAGTGTTGGTGCCCGTATTTATGCCAGTAATGACGGTGTGAAACCAAACGTTGGCGCTGTCCTCGACAAACACCACCATGCCGACTTCCATACCCGCGACGGAAGCAACGACTATCGTCGAAGCACCAGCAGCATAGCCCGCGGTCGTCGTTTGAAACGCGATAGCATTGGATTGATCTTGCGTGAATCCGCCGAAAAAGCGCGGATCGTATCCCTTCAACTTGAACATGTAGCGGCTTCCCGCCATTGGCCGGAAACCAACATTGGCAGTCGCATCCACATACCGACCGTCGAGATCGACCTCACCTACCCGGTAAATCTTGCCGGATGAGCATTTGATATTATTGACCTCGTTGGCGAGCAGCCGAAATGCTGCGGTGTCATCTGTTACGCCATCGCCGACAGCACCAGCTTCTTCAGGCGAGAACCAATCCTGCAGCTTGCTCCTGATACGCACCGGAGCGCCTAAGCTTCGTCCGCTATCGTGATAACCGGTATAGCGGCCGTATTCTGGCGAAACATGGAGAGGGTACAGGATGCCCATGTCACATCTCCATGAGAATGATGGTGGTCGCTGAAGCCGAGATGAGATTGATGGCGTTGGTTGGGCATTGAGCCCCGTCGAAAATCAGCCCTCCGCCCTGGCCGCCCAACTCAACTGGCGCATCGACTGGCCAGCCGCCGTTCACGACTGCGGCCATACCGATGCCGATGTGAGCGCGGGCCGCTCCGATATTGATGATGCCGAGATAGGCCCGATTGGTGTTGCTCGGTAATCCGACTTGAGCCACATTTGCCACAAGGTCGATTTTGACCATGTTCACGCTCGGCATATCCGATCCTCCTTTGCAGCTAATAGAACCTAAGTTATTTCCGACGCTAACCAGGCATGCACGGCAATAGACGACCGATTTTGGACATCCACATCACGAACACCACGGGCGTGGCGTCGGCGGGCATCGGGTCTTGCCGCAAACGAACGGTACAGCCAGCCTTTCCCTGATCAGCGTCTTGCTGACATCGACGCCATCGACTTTCAGGATGCCACACGCTCGACCGTAGTTGCACGCCTGGGTGCCTTCGGTCCCAGCTCGACAGGCGCAGGGCACCAGTTGCAGTTCGGCCGGCTCTGAGGCAATCAGGGAAGATAGGCGCCGCGACGCCTGCAAACCAAGATCCCGCTCTCGCTCGCAAGTTGCGCCGTTCGTCTCCGGCGCATTGAAGCCGATTAGGCGAACGCGTTTGCGCTCGGCGCCGACCTCGATCGTGTCGCCGTCCAGCACCCGGATAGTTTCAGGATCGATCGAGGCCGCTTCATTGTCGGCAACTGTAGCCGCCTCCGCTGCCAGCGTGGCGCCGGCACCCATCAGCCCTAATGCAGCGCCGCGGGCAGCGTTGGCCCTGTCTTCCGGCCGCCTGGTCTGCCGCGCTTGGTGCTGCAGCCCCCCTACCTCACGCGCGCCGTCTGCCTCTTGCTCAGCCGTGCAGCGGGTCTCCGGCGGGTGACCGCAGACAGCTGCGATTGTCTTCCAGCTCACGCATCGCCCGTCTGGGCCACGATAGCCGGGGCCACCCCGCTCACCGCACGCCGCCGAGGCCATGCTGATGCAAGCCAGAAACATCACCACCGATCGCCAGATGCGCCCCATGATCGTCCTCCGGGCGCAGACCTACACCCGGTCTAAATACAAAAAAAGCCGCCGCCGGCGAACCGGAGACAGGCGAGTTCCCCGGCGTAGACCTTGCGATCCTGGCCGATTGAAGGGAGCCTCTGGGCTCCCTTTTTGCTTGAGACGTTAATCAGTAGCGCGGAACTCTCGTCCCCCGCTGCCCGGTATAAGGGTTGGTGTTTCCCTGGGAGCTCCAATTGTCCCGCTGGGTATTATTCGGATTGGTCTGGTAATGGCCCTGCGTTTGGGAGCCGTTCGAATTGGTGTGCGGCTGAACATAATGGCTGCCCGGCGATCCGAAGCCTCCGCCGTTGGAGCGATACTGTGCGTGCGCTACTGTTCCCATCAGCGCCATCGCGCCAATCGCTATCAATTCTTTCATAGTCAGCCCCTCCCTAAGTAGGGGAACTCAATCGCATTCAAGGGGATCCCGCAACTTGGTCGAAAGGCGAGTAAGCTAGACTAGTCGCTATGAGACATTGCCTTGCGCTGCGGTCGATGCTGCTCGACATGGGCGGTCTTCAGAAACAAATAGGGGTTTTCTCGCCGCAATATTTCCACAAGAACTAGCGCTTCGATCCGAAGCGATTCGTTACAACTAACAGCGTATAGCCCTCAAAAAATGATCAATCCTATTTTTACACGCATGCTGGTGAAGTTCTGCCAGCAGCGTGCCGCTACCGTCTTGGCCCCACGCGAGCTCCAGAGATTCCAAGCTTACCTTCTCGATCTCCTAAATACTCACATTTCACCCCCGAAGGTTGGCCGGAAGTACGATTGGGAGGCAATCGCCAATATCTGTCAGATCGATCATGCTGACCTACAGAAGGCATCGCAAGCCCTCGGTCCCGGCATCGATGCACTCGCGAGAGAAATCGCTCAGCAAAAGCCATCGCGCCACCATAACCAGCCTACGCGCGCACTAAAGCATCAGGGAACGGACTTAGCCCTACGGATCGCTTCCCAGCTCGCTGGTATGGGGCATATTTCACCTCAACAAAGCCGTCGCCCGCGCAACCCGCGCATCAAACCTATCGTCGAATTTCCCGACAATGACGGGAGGCCTTGGGTCGATCCACCGTCCTTTCCAGATGCTCTCGCACTACACATGCGACGGCACTCTGATAGCGCTAAGCACCTAGCAAGGGCACTAGCATCCGTCGCAGGTCAGGTTGACGAAACCACGATCCAAGTTTGGAGACGTGGCCTCAAAACGCCTAACACAACTCGAAGTTTGGACGCGCTTGCGCAAATAGAGAAACGTTACCGCCTAGCCGCCGGTTATTTCCAAGCCAAATTGCCCAACGCTTCTCGTAGTATCTCTGTTGGCACCATTGCAGGCATCAGCCGCGATGAGCGGCGACGACTCGCTTGGCACCTACCATTAGATTTTGATCGCCGCTCGATGCGAGAACGTGAAGAAATTCTCCAATGGGTTCGAAACGTCGTCGTGTCCGGCTCGACTGAATATCGCCGGTTCCAGGCAGCAGCAATGAAGCACCGATATGCGATTAGGTTTCCGGGCCTGCCGGGGCAATCGACCCGTCCACGCAACACTTACCGCTATAGCCGGGACGATGATGGTGCTTGGCAGGATCCCGACCTCGGTGCAGCAGCCAGGGACGCCCCGTCCCATCTTATGCAGGAGATGTCCGATCTCATCCGTTTCAAGACCTCCACCCTGACTGCCTTTGGCTATCAGCGGAATGGCGTATGGGGCGAGGAAACCGCCTCCCAAATGGTTGAGCATTTGGGGCTCATGTTCGGCGCTCTAGCAGCAGTACCGAGCGGGGCAGTCCATGGTTTCGGCGTACCACTGAAAAGCCTGACGTTCGGACTCCTCGTCTTCCCGGCCGTCTGGGACTGGTACCTACAATGGCGTGAGCGTCGACGCGGTTTTTATACCGCCTGGGAAATCGACATGTTGCGCGCGGCAATAGCCTTGACCCGCGTGGATACAGGTTGGTTGCGACAAAATCCAGAGCTGGCAGGGCAGATCGAACCAATTTCGAATCTGATCACCGAACAGGACATAGCCGCCGCGCGCGCAGATTGGACTGGCACTTGCGAGCAAATGCACAAGCATGGCCTGGCTCGGGCTCGCGAGGTACAGCGCGTTGCGCGGGTACATCGAGATCCATTCGAACCGATCATGGTGGTGCTAGAAGCCGAGAGCCCTGTCGCCGAATACAAAAAGATCACTGAGGAAATCATTCGGCTCAAGCCTGATGAGCAGCGCTATCCACGTGCTGCGGCAGAAGCCGTGCGAGCCTTCCTCATGCTTCGCCTCGGGCTGCATTTAGGCTTGCGCCAGAAAAATCTACGTCAACTTCTCGTCTGCCCTCGTGATCGTCTTCCAACTTCAGAGCGCCAGTTAATCGAACTGAAACGCGGAGAGTTACGCTGGAGCGAACGCGATCAAGGTTGGGAAGTGTTTATCCCCTCGGCTGCCTTCAAGAACGCCGATTCATCATTCTTCGGTAGCAAGCCGTTCCGGCTGATCCTACCAAATCTCAGTGGCCTCTATCCGCACATTGAGGACTACATCGACAGACACCGCCGCGTGCTGCTGCGAAACGCCGCTGATCCGGGCACTTTCTTTGTGAAGACAGTGAAACTCATCAGCAAAGACGCCTCATATGACCAAAACACGTTCTATGAGGCCTGGCGTTTTGCTATCCAACGCTACGGCATTCACAATCCCTACACTGGCCGCGGAGCAATCAAGGGGCTCCTCCCGCACGGTCCACATAATGTTCGGGATGTACTAGCGACCCACATTTTAAAGAAAACCGGCTCCTACGAGCAGGCCAGCTACGCCATTCAAGATACACCGGATATGGTCGCCAAACATTACGGTCGCTTCCTCCCGCAAGATAAGGCTGCCCTTGCGGCGCAGATACTCAATCGGGTTTGGGAGGCGGCATAGGGAGCTTTCCTACGAACATTGAGTCCCAACCGCAGACCCAATTCGAGAAACACTTAGCGCATGACCCATAGCGCCGCTAATGGCGCCATTGGCATTTTCGGCTAATCGGCCCCGAACCCACCGTGAATAGCGAGCGGCTTAAAATTCAATGACTTGACGATAGGATGATGCTTTCGGCGCTATTGGCACAACTGACCAGGGCCAGCCCCCCACCCGGGTGAGCGCAAAACTGCGCTCAGCGCCCTCCGCCGTTTTCCGGGATGAATGAGGCCGCCCCCTTAACGTTTCCGCCCTCCGGGCCGCTTGGGTCGACCGCCTCCTGGCCTGATCGACGCACCGATCGGCTTAGCTTTGTTCGGCCGCCCCCTTGCCGCCTTCGTTTCTGCTATCGCCAGTTCTTCCTGGAGGGCTTCGGAAAGGTTTTCAAAGCAAAGATCGTCAGCAGAATAGACTGAAGACCACCATCGATCTGTGAAGCTTGCGTCAGGAAGAACATCCGGCGGATCTTCGTCATTGGCGGCAGGCAGGGTCACTGGAACCGCAGGCGCCGGGCCTTCCCAGATAATTCCACCCGGCCCTAGCTCGGCATATTCGCAAAGATCGATATCGCAGCATTCATCGACCATTTCGGCCAGTTGGGAAACCGAGGCCGCAACAAAGATTCCTACCAGTTGCCGCTCACGTTCGTATTCATCAGCGAAACGGACAAGATATGGCTGCATAAGGGCCTCGGATCGCGCATTGGATTGGAACGCTAGCCGCTCACTCGCTTTGCAATGGCAAGGGCACGAAGTAAATTCAGTTTTTCGTATGAGGCTCTAAAATTATGCGTCGCTAGACCAATTGCGTCGTATAAGCCCCCGCCGCGCTAACGCCAATTGAGAGAAAATTGCGCCCCGTGCGGGAGGCGTTTCGGCATAACGGCAATTTTGGCTATTTTGGCAAATGGCACAGAGAGTAGGAATTCAATTCTGGCGCGGCGAGGACGTGGTGACCGCGCTAACCAGTCAGCTCTAATTGCAGAGTCGCATCAATGATTTGAGGTGGTGATCGTACCCCTTGCACAAATTTGTGCAGACACCTTCTGTCAGTTTTGTCAGTGGGTGTAGCCCTCTTATCTGGAGCCGGCGCACCCTTCTGTCAGTTTTGTCAGTTACCTGGGGCCTCTCATTTCAATGCCGATCTCGGCCGCCGGTGCCCTGCATAACTAGCCGGCCGCCGGCCCCTCGATGACTGGGCCGGCGCCGCCACCATCGCCCGGCGCGTCAGTCGACGGCTCAGGGCTTGAAGCCAGCTGAGCTTCAAGCAGCTCTGAAACTAAGGCATGCAATTGAGATAAATCGAGGTTGGTCGCGAGCGACGCGTCCGCCGCCGCCAGTGCCTCAACGTAACGATCTCTATCGCCCCGCAAAAGCTCTGGCAGAATTTTCTCACCTCGCAGCCAGCCGCCAGACTTCACGCACAGGATGAAATAGGCGGCAGCCCTAGCGGTTCGACCGTTACCGTTTACAAAAGGGTGGATCCAATTGAGCCGCCAGAGGACGAAAGTTGCCAACACGACGGGGTCAGTTGTTTCCCACCCCCGGTTCACCATGTTTACTAGATCGTCCATCAGGGCTTGAACCCGATGATGCTGAGGCGGGGTATGGTTGTTGACCCGAACTTCGCAGGGTCGGTACTCGCCCGGGTTCGTGTGCAAACAGGTTATGGCGTGAAAATTAAGCGCCTTAATCACATGCTGGGAAAGAAATTGGCGGTCCATGGCTAGGACCGCCCCCACGATCGATTGAAGAAAATCGTAATGTCTATTGCCGTTCGCTACTTCGAGCGCTTCATACACCGGGTGCTTTTCGGTGTTTGTGAGCTCGAAGATGATCACTTCGCGGCTTTGCGACCGTTTTGATCTGCAATTATCTCACCGACGCGCGCGCGCGTGACAGTGCTATCGTTCGACAGCGATCCCATGATAAACGAAACACGCTGTTTCTTTATTTCGTCGGGCGAAGGCTGTTTAGACTTCGGATCCCTGAGCCTCTTTAACAGAGCCTCGTTTGTCTGTAGACCGGTCATGACTAACCCCACACGGTAGTTTTTGATTTATTCGGCGCACTGTGCCGAGTGTAAGATAGCGCGTCAATGTGACAAAGTTCGCCACATTCGCCTCAAAGACTCGTTAACGTTTTAGTTTCAATGCGAAAATATTTTTTGACCCGCACCTGAAATCAGGTCATTTCGCGTCGTGCGTACACGCCTGTCATGTACGTACGCGCGTGTACGGGCTTACGCTGGCTACTTGTCGTTCTTCCATCATCTGCCCCCCCCTCAACCCGGAAGGAGCATATGATGCGACGGCTACATTCTCAGCGTTCGCCCGGCTTGGCCTTCAGTCGCACGCCTGGCTGCCCGTGGTTTAGAAATTCAATCCCCTCGGCTTCCAGTACGATCATAACCGCTCGGATGGTATCGAGACCGCTTTTCAGAACCTCGGCACCCCTCTTTTCCATCGCACCTATGGTGTTGATGTTGACGCTGGCGCGTTCTGCCAGGGTCGATTGATCCATCCCGGCCAAAGCGCGGGCTGCTTTCAGTTGGTTTCCGGTCGTCAGCATTAAAATAAGCCTCAAATTCATTAGACTATGTTTTAATCCTAGTTTGCTGTTGACGCAACCCAATGACTGATCCATAGTTAACTAGTGATAAAAACTAGTGGGCCGCCAAGGTGCTGTAACACCAGGACGGCCCTGACCACAGCGAAAGGAACCATTCGCAATGGCTACCGTGATCAATACCACTTCCCCCAACCGCTTCCACAACGTCTCTGACGCTGCCCTTGCCGATATGCTCGGCGCGGCCGATGTCGTCGCCAAGGCCGCTAAGGCTGAGCTCGACGCGCTCAAGGCCGAACTCCAGCGCCGCAAGCTGACCAGCGTTGCCGGTGCGAAATTCCTGGTCACCTGCACGGAACAGCTTTCCGCGCGTCTCGATACCGACGCGGTGCGCAAGTTCCTCGGTGTCGAGGCCTGCAAGTTCGAGGTGCCCAGCATTTCGAACGTCATCCGGGTGAAGGTCTCCCCGGCGCTCGCCCTCGCGGCCTGATCGCCATCGGGGCGGCCGTTGCAAGTGTAGCAACTGTAGCTGCGTAGCGGCCCCCCTTTCTCAGATTTTCAAACATTCAACGGCGGCGCTCCGCGTCCGCTGAGAGGGACAACGCATGTCCACGCTCGAAAGCTTCTACATTTTTTCCAGCCTGCTTTGCCTCGCCATCGTCTTTGGCGTGTGTGAGGTCGCTCGCGCGGTTATCCATCAGCGCCGACGCGCCCGGCAACAAAACAGGGGCTGGCGGAATGTCTGATCGGCTCAACTCTTTTGGCGAGCGCGCAGCCGCATGGGTTGCGGAAGCAATCTGCGATCTTCGCCAGCGCACGGCCTGTTCCCGAGACGAGGACGCCGCGCGCGCCTTGATGGATTTGGAGGCCGTGGCGCTGGATGCCACGCCCCGCAGAACGTCGAGGTGCCCGTTTAATTGTCAGGGATGCGGGCCGCCGTCCGCGCAACAAACAGTTCATTAGACAACGCCACATCTTCTGCATCAACGACAGGGTACGAACCATGCCGAACACCGTTCCGGCAGCCGCTACTGGCTTGCCTAGATCTACTCGCCGGCAGCCATTTCAGACGCCCCGCGATCCCGCCTTTGAGGCGATCCGCCGCCATGCTGCGATCAACGCGCGTGCGGAGAGTTGTTCGCCTGACGACACCGGATTTGACGGTATCGCCTCATCCGAGGGCCGCGCCTTCTCCGAAGCGATGACGACGCGGCCTACAACGATTGAGGGTGCTATCGCATTGCTCGATTACGCCTTGAAGGCGCGCCCCAAGGCTGGCCTCGGATATTATGATGATCAAGATGCGGTCCTCCTGATCAAAAATCTAGGTGGCGCACTCAAGGCCCTTTTGCCACACCAAGTGAAGAACAAGCGGAGGGGTCAGCATGGCTAAATCAGCCCGAAAGACGCCGCGCTCGTCCTGCCTGGAGGCTGCCGTTTGCGATATGCCACGCATGGCTCATCTGATGATGCAGATCAGCACAAGTCGCGATAAGGCCGACCTAGAAGCGCTCTGCTTGCTCATCGAGATCTTCCACGAGCGAGCGGCAGAGATCGTTGAGCTCTATTACCGGGAGCGGAGCTGATGAAGCGCGCCCCAGACACAGTGGCCGCCTTTGAGAAGCGCGCGGCGGATTGGCTGCGAAAGGCCATCTGCGGCTTGCGGGCTTGGCGGGCTGATGATCCCGCTTCCTGGCGACCCGCAAGGGCTCGCGCGCTTCACCGGCTTGAAACGCTGGCTGGCGAACACGCTCCCGCTCGCTCGTCGCTATGTGGTGACTGTCAGGGGTGCGGTTTGATCAGGCCGGCGCCATCCCGCGTCCTTCACTAGCCAATCTGCATCAATACGGGGAACCACAATGCCGAACGCTGTTGCGGCAATAGCTGTCGCTCGTCCATCGCACGCCAACGTCGACCATGACGCAAAGTTGCAACGCCTATATGCGCAGTGGCAAGAATCCTACATCGACTTTCATCAAGCAATGCTCGCCATGAAGGAGGTTCCTAGCGGCGATCCGCGCATGGAAATGATGGAACTTGCGCTCGGAAAAGCGAACAGCGCGTGCGCTCGCCTTGAATTTCAAGTTGCGGCCGTCCCGACGCAAACACTTGAGGGCCTGCGGATAAAAGGGACGGTCGAGGCCCTTCGCTATGATGGCGACAAAGAGGACGCAGTGCGCCACCTGCGCGAAAGTATCGATAGGCGCGATGACGGCGATGCTTTCCTTGCCTCCCTCATCCTTGACCTGGCGGATTGGGACTTTCTCGCCAACCCCCAAGGAAAGGCCGCGACATGAGCGCCGCGCGATCCATCCCTGCGTCTTACGTCGCTTTCACAGAGGCCGATCTTAAGGAAGTGGCTCGCGATGTTCGCTACTACGAGCGCTGCGGCTGCAAATATTCATGGCATGCGGACCCGCTAACTTACGTGTTCACCGATATGGGCGGTCTCGTCACCATCAATCGCGTCATTGCCGAAGACCTATGGCCCTATACCGAAGCAATGCGGGCATTCCTTTGGGAGAGAGAAAATGGATAAGCCGCTGTCCCTCATCGTGCCGCGCCGCAATTTCCTTGTGCGCGCGTTTGGCCTCACTGCCGCCGGGGCCACTATGGCCGTGCCTGTCCTCGCCGTGGAAACTCCGGTAGAGCGTCTGAACATGCACTTGAAGGGCGTCAAAATCGCCTTCGAAGAAATGTTCCCTGGTCGCCAATTCAGGATCGCAGGTGAAGGCCTGACCGCTCCCGATTATCAGCGGCTCCTGGAGGCGGCGCACAGGCGCGAAATGTCATTCCCCTTCGCCCTCATCCACGATGCATCAAGGAACGACTATGGCTAATCAGTCACCAGCGGTTGAGCCCGCACCTTCCTTCACCGAACAGCAGCCGATTGCCGACAAAGCGATAGCAGACTTCATGAAGCTGGCGCATCGCGTCGTTTACGGCAATGAGCCCGTCACCGATTACGAATATGGCTATGCGCTTGGCTCTATGAGCCATGCCCTTGGGGAATTGGTGCGGCAAAGATGGCCTAATCCCGCGAACGCGAGGACGTTGAGGTGAGCGCGTCCTCCCCCATGTTGGCTGCCGGCGCCGCCGTGATCCGACGAGCACTTGCCGTGCCGGCTGGCGTCGACGCCGAAAAAGTTGCGGCTGAGGTCCATGCAGCCATGACGCTCGCTTTCGGAAAAGCTCATGGTGGCGGTGATGGTGAAATCACCATCGGCGGCCGGCCCATTGAGACCGGCAATCGGACAGAACTCTTGGCCCTGGTGAAAACCCTGGCCCCAGCGATGCAGGAGGCCATGCGACTTGCCGCTCTTGTCCATGAGCTTGTGCATCGATCCGAATAGGCATTCACCTTTGCCGAGTGGTTCCCGACACTGGTGATAGACACGGGCAGCAAATCAGCCCCCCAGCCCCTTGCTGCCCGTGTCGACCAAAACAATCCCTGGAAAGCAAAAGGGAGCCATAAAGGCCCCCTTAAGGTCAGGAGATGAAGAAGACGACGGCGCAGATAACCCTCGAAAGGATCGCTGCTACATCGATCTTCACACTGACGGACACACTGATTTTTGGCTTCATGGCCAATCCTCAGGGTCCGGTGCGCACCGAGTCCCAAAAGGTTTCGGTTTGCGGCCCCCATCGAACAGATATCCCGCCGTTCATGGATGCATCGGGGCGGATTGAGCTACTGCAGTAAGCCCGTTCCACACTCCTGCGGCATTCCTCAAAGGTGCAGCCAGGTCGCCGGTTATGGTGAGCCGGTTCTGGCGGGCAATGAGGCACAGGCACGACGGCGGGGGCGGGTCGCTAAGGCAATGCTAACCTCAGTTCCGGTTGTCCCGTCGCTCGCGTCCGATGATGATGAGCGAGTCGGGCCGCCGGTGTCGAGTGCTGAATATGCGCATCGGTGGATAACGGGACGCTCTGAAACAATATCACTCACGCCGGCCCGATCTGCTCCTATGATTCCGTTAGTAACGGACAGGAGCATTCCAATGGCGCTCAGTAATGCAGACCGTCAGCGGCGGTATCGAGAACGGCTTATTGCAAAAGCCCGGATTGCGGACGCTCCCGGCGGCGCCGATCTGATAGCCATCTATGAGGTGATGCGCGCCCAATACTTCGCGGAGGTATCGGAAAGCCAATGCGATGGCGACACGGCAGCCTATAGGGAGCATTGGCGAAAGTTGGCGGCATTGCCGCCTGATCCGCGCTCCAGCTTGGAGACGCCAGATGCCATATCGGCGGCGATGTTCAACTTGATCGGCCAGACCATTGAACGCGCCTATGGCAAAGACCTTCGCAAGACTGCACGGCAGGCAGCATAGAGCGCTTTGCATTTCCGTGCCTATTCGAGAAAAGCCGAGGGTATTCGCCGCTATTCGCCAGCGTCCATTGTGTGGTGAATAAAATAGGGGAAAATAGAAAACCCCTACTGAGCGCAAATGTGCGCCGAGTGAGATTTCCGTCGCTTTTCTGCACCCAGTCAGATGACGACAAATGACGACATCGGCCGCGCCCGGCGTAGGTTTTAATAACCTGAAAAAACCTACCGGCTTCCTTAAACAAAGGGCGGATATGGCACCGAGTCGGCCCCTCCGATGTTAAGCCAAGTTAAGCCTGATGGGCGGATTGAAAAACAATCAGCCTTTATCAAAGCCGCCCGGCACGCGAGGGGGCGTGCTTAAGTGTCTATGACCGTGGTGGATATTCGAGCTTTGGCGCACGTTGGCGATAAACTTGGGCAAGTTGCCCAGGTTATCGGGCACGATATGACATGTGTGCATCATCCCTGCGGTAGTCAACGGGTTAAAATGCATAACCCCCATAGGTTCAGCGACATACAAGTGTGAATCGTGCTGCCGGAATGACAGGAAATGACAAGGTGTGTGAGCGCTCGGGCGGCCTGAGATTGGCAACAAATGGTAACAAGCCCCCGGCGCATATAGCCGGGCAGCCGCGCAGGACTTTTTGCAGGCCCTAAAGAAACGCGCCAATAAACAAATGGGAAAATAATGGCGGGAAACGCTGCCGGCGGTCGGTCAGTCGGGAGTTTTCGGAGAGATACGCGCGCGAGGGAAGGAAGATTTTCCCCATATCGTCACGCGCGTAGAGAAAATCATCCGCCATGGGGCCCGTTAATACCGAGGAAAGCCGCCGTGGTTCGCCACGAACCGGCGCTAAAGTGTGGACCTCTGTGTGGACTGATATCCAGACTATCGAATAATATCGATATAATACAATTACTTAGATGAATTTTCTGGCGGAGGGAGCGGGATTCGAACCCGCGATACGGTTTCCCGTATACACACTTTCCAGGCGTGCGCCTTCAACCACTCGGCCACCCCTCCGGACGCGCCTGCATATGGCCACACGGGCGGCGGGACAACCCCAAATGACAAAAAATCCCGGGCTTTACGCAGTCTGGTGGTGAAAGGCGCCTTAACAGGCTCTCAGGACCCGCTTTTTTGCTCCCAGGGCCCGCTCTGGTCCCCTCATTTCAGGCCATCTGCAGGTCAGGCCATCGGTCGCATCTATCCGCATGGACAAGCCCGCCCGGCATGGTTAAGCACGGAATCAATGAAAACCGTTGGTTAGATGCGGGTCCGGCCATGTTTCGCTTCTTCCTGCGCACGATCGGCGTCCTCTTGCTGGCCGGCGGCTGCGCCATGCTCATCATCGACGGCACCCAGTCGATCGCGGCCTCGCAGCTCAAGATGACGCCGCTGGGCGAAACCTGTTTCAAACTGTTCCCGACACTCTTTCCGCTGCTGCAACCGGCGGTGGAGCGCAATATTCATCCGCTGGTCTGGGATCCGTTCCTTTTGGGCTTCTTTCTGATGCCGACCTGGCTGGCGCTCAGCCTGTTCGGCTTGCTGTTCTTCTGGGTGGCGCGCCGTCGCGCCGCCGCGATCGGGTTTTCCAGCCGGCCGTAACTATATAAGCTGGGACATTATAGGAGGCCGCCGATGTTCTTCTCCCGCAAACCTCTCAGCATTCCCACCAAGGACGAGGCGCTGCCGGGCCGCCCGACGCCGCTCCCCACCGCGACAAGCCATTTCGTCAACGGCCACCCGATCAAGGCGCCGTGGCCGGAGGGGATCAAGACCGCGATTTTCGGCATGGGCTGTTTCTGGGGTGCCGAGCGCAAATTCTGGCAGTTGGGCGAGGGTGTTTACGCCACCGCCGTTGGTTATATCGGCGGTCCCACGCCCAACCCGACCTATGAAGAAGTCTGCTCCGGCATGACCGGCCACAATGAAGTGGTGCTGGTCGCCTACGATCCGACGAAGATTTCCTACGAGGGGCTGCTCAAGGCGTTCTGGGAGGACCATGACCCGACCCAGGGCATGCGCCAGGGCAATGACGTGGGCACCCAATACCGCTCCGGCATCTATCTGACCGATCCGTCGCAGCGCGCGGCGGCGGAAGCGAGCAAGGAAGCCTATGGCAAGGCGCTCGCCGGACGCGGGTTTGGCGCGATCACCACCGAGATCGTCGATGCCGGCCCGTTCTATTATGCCGAGGGCTATCACCAGCAATATCTGGCCAAGAATCCGGGCGGCTATTGCGGCCTCGGCGGCACGGGCGTTGCCTGCCAGATTGGCACCGGCGTCGCCGCCTAATGTAAATCGCGGTTCTATGGAAACGCGATTTTATTTTCGAGCTCTGTTCGGACGCGTCTTCGCGGCGCTGGATGATGCCATCCCGCCGCGAAGCGCGAGAGCTCAACTGCTAAATTGATTTTCGATCCTCCGGTCGACCATCGTGCCAATCGATCATGTCAATTGGCCATGCGCGGCCGCTTGTTCCATCGTCGATTATTACGTAAGTATGATGAGTTGAGCTTATTATCTGGCATTCAATATGAATATCACGTTGAAGCAGGTTCGCGCGTTTCTGGAGGTGGCGAAGCTCAAGAGCTTCACGCGGGCGAGCGAGCGACTCAACGCCACCCAATCGTCATTGTCGGTTCTCATCCGTGAGCTTGAGGCCGAATTGGAGACGCGCCTGCTCGATCGCACCACGCGCAGGGTCGAGATCACCGAAGCAGGACTTGAGTTCCTGCCTTTCGCCGAGCGCATTCTGGGGGTTCTGGGTCAAGGCCTGGAGGCCACGCGCGAGCTGACGGCGCGGCGTCGTGGGCGTGTCAGTATCGCGGCGTCCCCGCTGGCCGCCGCTGCGTTGCTGCCGCGCGCCATTGCCCGCTTTCAGCAGCTTTATCCCGGGATCAATGTCGTTCTCGAGGAGTTCCCGCCAGAACAGGTTTCGATGCGCGTCGCCGATTCCTTGTGCGATTGCGGCGTCGGCGTGTTTGATACGAGAGACGAGGGGCTGACGAGCGAGCCCGTCTTTCAAGAGCAACAGATGTTGCTGTGCCCGCGCAAACATCCGCTCGCGGCGAAAAGTGAAGTGCGGTGGAGCGATCTGCCGAACTATCCCTGGATTGCGGTGGGGGCGGAAAGCGCCGCGCGGCGACGGCTCGATCGCCAGTTTGCATTGGCCGGCATCTCCATTCAGCCGTCCTTTGAAGTGCGCAACATGATGACGATGCTGGGCTTGGTCGATGCCGGGATCGGCGTCGCCATCTGGCCGTCATGGGCGATCTCGCTGGCGCGTTCCTTTGATGTGGAAATTAGGCCTCTTGTCCGGCCGAAGGCCGTTCACATCGTATCCGTCGCGGTGCCGAAGGGGCGGATTGTGTCCCCGGCGGTGGAAGCGTTTATCGAGACGCTCAAAGAGCACGCGCGCGCTCTCGCCAAGGCGCGCTAACGGCGGTCTCAGCCGATCCAGAATGCAAGCACTGACCGTCCTGGCCGACGATCAGGCCACGCCGGTGGCCGTTAGAAGTGCATTTAGCAAACGCGCGCCCGTATAAAAGCTGACGCCAAGAACGGCATGGGAGACGATATTGATCGCGCGAATGCGATTGGCGATCGGACTTTTGGATGCCGCGAACCCATGCCCAAAGGCGGGCATCAGGACACACCAGATGAAGGGGATTGTCGCAAAGCCGGCGATCAAGGCGGGAAGAAGCGTGGGGGCACGCGCCCAGCTGCTTCCCGCGAGCAGAAGCAAGATCGCCGCGAACACCATGCCCACAGTGTAGTGCACGAGCCAACCGACGACCTGTTCGTGCGGGCTGGCCGGCGCCAGCTTGATATTGTCGTGGACGATCCGGCCTGTACGGAGATGGGCGATCCAGCGCGCGAGAAGCGCCCAATCCGGCGTCGGCGTTCCCAGTGTCAGCCGCAGAAGAACGGCCCAGAGATCAAACGTCGCAGTCGCGACGATGCCGATGAACACAGCACGCGTGAGCAATTCCAGCATCGTCATATCTGTCATGGGCCTTAAACCTGCAAGCTGACCGGCGAGAGAGCCAGAGGCCGCCGATCGGGTCGGTCAATAAACCACGCCATCGCCCGCTACACTTATTCGAAAACAATATTAATCGTTCCTAATAATGAATTAGACCCAAGGATCGAGGGCCTCTAATTTTGCAGCATTCCGAGGGCGCATAGGCCGTGGACGAGGCGAGGAGTGAGGCATGACAGAAGCAACCGATGCGGTCCTCGCGCGGCTCCCGGCGGAAAGCGAGATCAACAAACTGATCCACACCTATCCGCGCGGTCTCGACCGGTTGGATCGCGATATCCTTCTCTCTCTGGGGCACAAGTCAGCCACCGTTGAGTTTACGGGGATGTTCAGCGGCACCTGGGTCGAGTTTGTTGACTGGTTGATGAAGGCGCACACCAGCATGCTCTACAACCGTCACACGATCGGCAATGTGCTGATCGAGGTGAAGGGTAACGAGGCGGTGAGCGAAACGACCGCCACCGCTCATCTTATTGTTTCGCGCGCGGACGGCGATGTCGAGGAACGCGAAACCCATTCGCGTTATCTTGATCGTTGGCGCTTCGAGGCCGGCCGCTGGGGACTGACCCATCGGCACACGCTCCGTGATCTGCGGACCATTCAGATCATGACAGCGGCGCAGCTCTCGGCTGCGACGGAATATGTGCACGCTGCCGATGTCGGTCGCGCCGATCCCTCCTATGCCCATTTTGCCCGATGACGCCCGAGCGCGCGATCTGTCGTGGAGCGTTACCTGCCGCGTGCATGGTGGCGGGGTCGTTCAGCATCCCGATCGGCTTTGACGGAACGAACGATACGGCAGGCATGATCGTCCGGCGTGGATTGAAGCCATGACCGGATTGCGGCTGCAGCGATTTTGCCTTTGCCATAGCCAGTGGTCGGCGGTCGCTTTTGCGCCGGCTGAGCGCGCGGGCGGCGCCGCGGCGCAGGACAGGAGCCCGCCGCTCCCGGCGCGTGGCGAATATATCATCCATGGCGCGCATGTTCTGACCTTCGACCCCGACATTCCCGATCTGCCCATCGGCGACATTCATATCCGCGATGGGAAAATCCTGGCGATCGGCGCGGCGCTCGACGCGCCAGAGGCCGAGCGGATCGACGGTCGCGACATGATCGCCCTGCCGGGCTTCGTGGATACCCATTGGCATCTGTGGAACAGCTCGCTGCGGGCTCTTATTCGCGCCGACGACAAGACCGAAGGCTATTTCCCGGTGACCTTGCGGCTCGGTCCTCATTGCACGCCAGAGGATGCAAGGCGGTCGGTGCGTCTGGGCGTTGCCGAGGCTCTGGCCTCCGGTATCACCACGGTGCACGATTGGTCGCACAACATTCGCACACCGGCTCATGCCGACGCGGAAATCCAGGCTTTGCGTTCAGCCGGCATCCGGGCGCGTTTCTCCTATGGCTGGGGGCAGGACCTCGCGCTGACGGACGCGATGAACACGGGCGATCTCGCGCGCGTGGCGCGCGACTGGTCGAAGGAAGATGGGCTTTTGTCCCTCGGCGCGGCCGTGCGCACACCGGTTGCCAATCCGCGCGGCATTGTCCCTGTCGACATTCTGCGTGGCGAATACGAGGCCATTCGCGCGCTTGATCTGCCGATCACCATGCATGCGCGCCCCGGCGTCGTTTCCGTCCTCGATGATAACGGCCTGCTCGGACCGGATGTGCAACTTGTGCATCCGCAAGGCCTGTCGCCGCAGGAGCGCAAGCGCGTCGCGGCGACGGGCACGCGCTTCTCCTGCTCGCCCGTGATCGAAATGCACTACGCCCAGGCGACCCGTGGCGAGATCCAGTTTCAAGAACTGGAAGAGGATGGCATCCAGCAGAGCCTCTCGGTCGACTCCTCGGCCGCCTCCGCCAATGCCGACTTCTTTGCCTGCATGCGCGCCTTGCTCTGGTCGCATAAGCAACGCTTCGGTACGACCAGGCCGCTGACGCCACAACGTCTGCTGCAGCTTGCAACCATCGATGGCGCGCGCGATCTCGGCCTGGCCGACAAAATCGGATCGCTGACGCCGGGCAAGCGCGCCGATCTCATTCTCGTGCGCACCAACGACGTCAACATGGCGCCGGTCATCGATCCCTATTTCGCGCTCGTCTATTCAGCGCAGCCCGCCAATATCGATACGGTCCTTGTTGACGGACGCATTCTGCGTCGCAAAAGCCAATTCACGGCGCTCGACCAGGACGAGATCGTCCGCGAGGCCAAGGACAGCATCACACAACTGAGAGAGCGGGCGGGCCGCACATAAGACTTTCTGAGGGAGAACGACCATGATCCTGCGAAAAATATGCCTTTCCGCGTTTGTTGTTCTCTTGTCATCCAGCCTGTCTGTGGCGCAGACCTATCCGACAAAGATTGTCCGTATCATCGTGCCTGCCGCGCCGGGCGGCGGACTGGATATTTTCGCGCGTGCCGTCGCGGAACGCTTAACCCCGAAATGGGGGCACCCTGTCATCGTCGAGAATAAACCCGGCGCATCGACGATATTGGGCGCAACGCAAGTCGCTAAAGCAGCACCGGATGGGCACACGCTGCTTCTCACCAACGAACAGACCATCACCAGCAACCCCTTCCTTCTGGAGAATCTGCCGTATGACGCGCGTCGCGATCTGACACCAATCAGCCAGCTCATCAGCGTTCCGCAGCTGGTTGTGGCGCACGAAGCCGTGCCGGCCAACTCGATGAAGGAATTGGTCGAACTGGCGCGCAAAGAATCAAGCAAACTCGTCTATGCGTCTTATGGGTCGGGCAGCCTCCCGCATCTGCTTTTCGAGGGGCTCAACAAAGTCGCCGGCACCAATATCGCCCAGGTGCCCTATAAGGGGATCGTTCCGGCCTTCAGCGCAACGGCGGCGGGCGAGGCGCAATTGACTCTCGTGGGTGTTTCGCGCGCGCAACAGCAAATGCAGGCGGGACGCATCAAGCCTCTCGCGGTCCTTTCCGACAAGCGCCTCCCCGAGTTGCCGCAGGTGATGACTGTCGCGGAAGCGGGATTCGGCGAGATCGACCCAGGGGTCACGTGGTTCGGCCTGTTTCTGACAAGCGGATCTCCATCAGGCTTGCCGGAGAAAATCGCGAAAGACGTCGCGGAAATCTTCGCTGATCCGGCGATGCGCGAAAAATACGTAACCGCGCAGGCCATGACGCCCATATTTTCCACGCCGCAGGCTTTTGGCGAAGTGATCGCAGCTGACATGCGTCGCATGGAAAACTTGGTGAAATTGACCGGTGTCAAAGGCGAGCAATAGGGCGGGTCTCAACGCCTTCGCTGCCGGCTCGAAGAGCGAACCCTGGGAGGAGTGCGCATGGCATTCATGTCATCGGCTGACAGGTTCAAGATGAGTTCCACGCCATCGAATGTCGATCGGCGCGGCTTTCTGCGCGACTTCGGCGCGCTCGCGGCAACGGCCTGTCTATGCGGTCGCTCTCATGCGCAGGGGGCGCCGACCTCCGCAACAACAGCAGCGTCGAACGCGCAGAAGCCTTACCGGATCGATACCCATCATCACATTCTGCCGCCGGCCTTTCTGGCCGAAGAACGGGAACGTGTGATGAACGCGTCACAAGGGATCAATCCAGACGTGATCGACGGTTGGACCCCGCGCCGTTCCATTGACGATATGGACAAGGCGGGTGTGGCGACGGCTGTCGTGTCGATCTCGACACCCGGCGTCTATTTCGGCGACGTCGCCCAGGGCCGCCGTCTGGCCCGCTTGTGCAACGATTATGGTGCGGGATTGGTCCGCGATTTCCCGGGTCGGTTCGGCATGTTCGCCGCCATTCCACTGCCTGACGTCGAGGGCAGTCTGCGCGAAATCGAATATGCGCTCGATACTCTCAAGCTCGATGGCATCGGCCTGATGACGAGCTACGGCGACCGCTGGCCAGGAGACCACGCTTTCTTTCCGGTCTTTCAGGAATTGAATCGGCGCAAAGCGGTTGTCTATTTTCACCCGACGGCGCCCACATGCTGCGATTCGCTCGTTCCCAACGTTTCGTCGGCCTTGATCGAATATCCGACCGACACGACCCGCTGCGCGGCAAGCCTGGCCGTCAACGGCGTCTTTTCCAAGTGCCCCGATATTCGCTTCATCTTCTCGCATGGCGGGGGATCGTTGCCGACGTTCGCCGCGCGGCTGGACCGGCTCTTCACGCGGGTTAAAACGATCAGCGAGAACCTGCCGAACGGCGCGCTCTATGAATTCAAGCGGCAGTATTACGATGTCGTCGCGACCACCAACCCCTCGACAATGGCCGGCTTGACCAAATTCGTGCCGACCAGTCAGATTTTGCTCGGCGGCGATTTTCCCTATCGTCCCGCCGCCGAGGAGGTTCAAGGCCTGCGCAAGCTCGAACTATTTTCCGAGACCGAGCTGCGGGCCATCGAGCGTGAGAATGCTCTGCGGCTGATGCCGCGATTGCAGGGGTAGGCGGCATCTGACGCTCGCGCCTCGATCTAGGCGGCGGCCTCCTGTGCGCTGGTCTGCGGCAGGATTGCGGCTTCAAGGGCTGGCCGGCGCTCGTAAAGATTGAGCACTTGGCCTTGCAGGCGCACCAGCGTCGCCACGGAGTCGAGCGTTGGCGTCGCGATGTTCAGCCGGCGCGCCAGTTCCAACACCGAAGAAACCAGCGGATCGATCTCCATCGGGCGGCCGAGTTCGACATCGTGGCGCGTCGAGGGCTTGTGGCCGACGATATCGGTGCCGCCCTTGATGCGTTGTTCGATGCTGACGGAGAAGCGCGCGCCGATGGCTTCGCCCACGGCCTTGCATTCGGCCATCATCGCATGGATCAGCCGATAGCTTGCCGTGTCGGCGCCGATCACATCGAGGCTGGCGCCCGTGAGCGCGGAGACCGGATTGAACGAACAATTACCCCACAGCTTGATCCAGATCTCGTCGCGCAGGCGCGCTTTGCGCGGCGCGCGCAGGCCGCCGGCGATGAGCAGTTCCGACAACACGCGCAGACGCTCGCTGTCGGACCCATCCGGTTCACCCAGGGTGAAGCGGTCGCCGCTCGCATGATGGATGACGCCCGGTTCAGGCACGTCGCAAGCGGGGTAGACGACACAGCCGATGGCGCGCTCTGGCCCGAAGAATTTCCATTGCGCGCCGCCAGGGTCGACACTTTCGAGCCAGGTGCCGTCGAGCGCCGTGCCGGTCTTGATGCCGTGGAAATACCACCAGGGCAGGCCATTGACGGCTGGGACGATGGCCGTCCTGGCGCCAAGCAGAGGCGCGAAACGCTCGACGATCGGCGGCACCGCATGGGCCTTCAGGCCGGTGATGACATAATCCTGTTCGCCCAGATCACGGGGATCGTCGCTCGCCTTGATGCGATAGGTCTTCTCCGTTCCGTCCTTGCGCAGTTTCAGGCCGGAGGCTTTGATCGCCGCCAGATGCGGGCCGCGCGCGACGAGCGATATGTCGGCGCCGGCCTCAGCGAGGGCCGCCGCCATATAGCCGCCAATGGCGCCGGCCCCGAACACACAGACTTTGACCATGTCAGGCTTCTCCCAGGCCAAGCAATTTGGCCAGGCCGATGCGCTGCACCTTGCCGGTGGCGCCTTTCGGCACTTCGTCGAGGATCACGATTTTCTTCGGCACCTTGTAGGGCGCGAGCGTTTGCGAGGCAAAGGCCTGCAATTCAGAGGCTGTCAGGGTGGCGCCCTCCGCCAACACGATGGCGGCGGCCACTTCTTCGCCCAGCGCCTTGTGCGGCATGCCGAAGGTGACGCATTGGCCCACGGCTGGATGTTCCAGCAGCACGTCATCCACCTCCAGCGGCGACACCTTTTCGCCGCCCCGGTTGATGATCTCCTTGATGCGGCCGGTGATCTTCAGATAGCCGCCGTCGTCGAGATAGCCCTGGTCGCCGGTGCGGAACCAGCCGTTGGTAAAGCCCGATGCATTGGCGGCGGGATTGTTCTCGTAGCCGAGAGTGACATTGGCGCCGCGAATGCAGACCTCGCCTTCGCTGCCGGCGGGCATGCTGGCGCCGCCCAGATCAAGAATGCAGATCTCCGGCCCCGCCGCCATGCCGACGAAGCCTGGCTTCTGTTCGCCCGGCGGCAGCGGATTGGAGGCCATCTGATGCGCGGCTTCCGTCATGCCATAGGCTTCGATCACCGGGCAGCGGAAGGTTTCCTGCAATTCCTTGAACACCGATGGCGGCAGCGAAGCCGAGGACGAGCGCACGAAGCGCAGGCCCATCGACGCCACCGCATCGGCATTGCGCCCGGCCCGCTGCAGGATGGCCTGATGCATGGTCGGCACCGCCGAATACCAGGTCGGCTTCTCTTCGGTCGCCCAGCCAAAGAAGCGCAGCGCATTGAAGCCTGGCGTGCAGCACACCGACGCGCCAGCCGTCATGGAGGCCAGCACCACGGCCATCAGCCCGTGGATGTGGAACAGCGGCATGACATTGAGGCAGTGATCCTGCTGGGAAAGCCGCAGCGTCGCCGCGATATTATTGGCGGAAGCGAATAGATTGGTCTGCGACAGGGGCACGACCTTGGGGCGCGACGTGGTGCCCGACGTGTGCAGGACGAGCGCTTCATGGTGGGGCGCCGGCGGCGTGCTGTCGGCCTCTTCCGGCCACAGAGTGAAGGCGCCGGCCGGCGCGTCCGCGGCGATCTGCAGTTCGGCGACGGGAATGTTCAGTTTTGCTGCTGCCGCCCGCACTGGATTGTCCGAGCCCGGCTCGACGAGCACCAGTTTTGGCGTCAGGTCGGATAGATAGAATTCATACTCGGCTTGCTTATAGGCGGGATTGAGCGGCGCGGCCGACAGGCCGGAAGCCACCGCCAGGAAAGACGAGGCCATTTCAGGGCCGTTGGGGAGCACGATGGCGACACGGTCGCCAGGGCCGATGCCTTTGGCCGCCAGCTGACGGTGGATCTGCCTGATGAAGGCGCGCAGCGCGCCGAAAGTCATAGGACTACGTCCAGGCGCCGCCAGCGCGATTGAAGCGTCCGGCGCGGCTTGCAGCAGAGTCAAAACAGTCGTGCTCAACGCAAAGGCCCTCCCTCGTATATGCGGCAGGGCCTCGCGATTTGCTCCGAGGTGCCGTGCCTGCGTCCGGAGGATGCAGCAGAAGATGCCAGGCTGCAACGTCGTGCCGAACGGATTCCGAGGCAGGGCGGTTATGCGCTGATCGGATAGGTGCTTTTGCACCAAGCAGGGCAGAAACGGGAAGGTCGGTTCCCGCTTCGACTAATCCTCACGCGGACTTTCAAGCGAGATCATGAGGCGCTGCAGGAGATCGGCGAGTTTGTCCTTGTCGCTGTTATTCAAGGCGCTGACGAGCCCGTGGGAAGCGGCGAAATGGCCGGGGACGAGTTTCTTCACCATGTTGCGGCCCTTGGCCGTCAGCGTGATCCGCGCGCCACGGCCATCGCTCGGATCGCGTCGGCGTAAGATATAACCGTCTTCCTCGGCCCGGCGCAGACGTGCCGTCATGCCGCCGGACGAGAGCAGGCACTCGGCATAAAGGTCGGTCGGGCGCACACCCTCGGCGCCGGCGCCTTCCCAGCGATAGAGCGTCAGAAGCAGATCGAACATGTCCCAGGCCAGGCCATGCTGCGCCAGACTTTTTTCGATCCGGTCGCGCATCAACAGCGACAGGCGGACGATCCGGCCGACCGTCTCCAGATGGTGCGCGTCGAGATCGGGGCGGCAGACTTCCCAGCCGGCGATGATCTCATCGATGGAATCCTGAGAGGCGTTCTTTGTCTCGGTCTTCGGTTCAGTCTTCGTATCAGTCATGGGCTTATTCATAAGCTTATTCCTGGCGCTTCGCGAGGCAGGCGCTGCGAAAATTTTCATCGGGCATTTATCTTGACACAAAGATAAATCGAGATGATGCTCTGTACCAAGGTTAAATATGAGGGGACGCGTTCGATCGGGGCAGGGCGAGATCGTCAAGCTTCGTTCGCAACGTTCTGGAGCGCTCCATCGCGAGCGCCACGAACAGGGAGCCTATCGATGACACGCAAGCCTGCGTATGCCGCTTCGCCGTCAAATCCTGCTCTCAAAGAGATTCAAACCCATCCCGAGCGCAAGCCCGACATGCCTTACGCGCCGGCCATGCGCATCGAGAGCCCCTGCGGCTTGCTCTTCATCTCGGGCGCCACGCCATCGCCGCTCTATCACAAACATCCGCACGATATTTCCGAGCATGTTCATCCCAACGCGATCGAGGATCAGACGCGGCGGGCCATGGAAACGATCAAGTCGATTCTCGAACATGAGGGGCTGACGTGGACCGACATCGTCAAGGTCACGAAATATCTCACCGATATTCGCGATCAGGACGGCATGGTCGCGGTGTTGAAGGAATATTTCGGCGACTGGACGCCAGCCAGTACGACGGTCTGCGTCAATCAGCTTTCGACCCAGGGCGCGCGCATCGAACTCGATATGATCGCCGCCTTCCCCGTCGGCAAATGACCGTGGCGCAGCGCCTCGCATCGGCCTCTGACGGTCAGGCGATGCCCCTGCTGCGGCTGAGCAATATCAAAAAATCTTTCCCCGGCGTCGATGCGTTGAAAAACGTCTCGTTCGAGATCAGGGCCGGCGAAGTCCATGTCATTCTCGGCCAGAACGGCGCCGGCAAATCCTCGCTCATCAAAGTGCTATGCGGCGCCTATCTTGCCGATGGCGGCGCGATGGAGGTCGAAGGGCGTCCGGTTGCGATCCGTGGTCCAGCCGATGCCAATGCGCTGGGCATTGCCGTCATCTTTCAGGAATTCTCGCTCGTTCCCTATCTCGATATCGCCCAGAATATTTTTCTAGGCCGCGAACAAGCGTTCTCAAAAGCCGGCTTCATCGACAAGTCAGCCATGCATGCGGCGGCGCGCCAGGTCCTGCAGCAACTGGGTCTGAGCTATGACACACACGGCTTCGCCCATAACCTTGGCGTCGCCCATCAACAGATGGTCGAGATCGCCAAGGCTCTGTCGCAGAACGCCCGCATCCTGGTGATGGATGAGCCGACGGCGGCGATTTCGGAGCGCGAATCCGATCGCTTGTTCGATGTCATCGCGCGGCTCAAGCAGCGCGGCGTGGCGATCGTCTATATCTCGCATCGGATGAAGGAGATCATGGCGCTGGGCGATCGCATCACGGTGATGCGCGACGGCGCCGTGGTCGGCAGTTTCCGGCGTGACGAGGCGACGACGGACGAGCTGGTCCGCCTGATGATCGGTCGTTCCCTTGATGGAATGGCGCGCCGCGCGCCGGTGGCGGCTGGAGCCTGCGTGCTGTCGGCCGAAAATATGCGCACGGTGAAACTGGCGGATATTTGCCTTGATGTGCACGCGGGCGAAGTTGTCGGCCTCGCTGGTCTTGTCGGATCAGGCCGCACCGAAGTCGTGCGTGCGATCTTCGGCGTCGATCCCCTTACGAGCGGTAGCCTGCGCCTGAACGGCCGGCCCTTTACCTTGCGTCCGGACGCCAGCATCCGCGCCGGCATCGCGCTGCTACCGGAAGACCGCAAGCGCCAGGGGCTGGCGCTCCCCTTGACGGTGGGCGACAACGCCATCGCCGCCGCGCTCTGGCGCTTGTTCCGCTATTTCCGCTTTATTCCGGCAACCGCCCGTCAGGTCTGCGACGATCTCATCGCCCGCCTCAACATCGCGACGCGCGGGCCGGGACAGCAGGTGCATGATCTCAGCGGTGGCAACCAGCAGAAGATCGTGCTCGGCAAATGGCTGGCGGCGGGTGCCCGCCTGTTCCTGCTCGATGAACCGACGCGCGGCGTCGATGTCGGCGCCAAGGCTGAAATCTATCGGCTGATCGATGGCCTGGCGAAAGAGGGCGCCGCCGTCCTGGTGATCAGCTCCGAATTTCCCGAACTCGTGCATCTCTGCGACCGCGCCTATGTGATGCGCGATTACGCCATCGTCGGTCATCTCGATCACGGCAACCTATCGGAAAAGGCCATTCTCGACCTGGCGGTGCATCCATGACCGATCATGTCGCAGCCCCTGGCTCGGTGAGCCACGATGGAGTCTGGCGTAGGATTCCCGGCGTCGCTTTCATCCTCGTCGCCATGGTGGCGCTGTTCACCTTCGGCAATCCGCGCTTTCTGTCGGGCGACAATCTCGCCAATCTCGGCTTGCAGGCGTCGCTTCTCCTAATGCTGGCCCTGCCGATGACCCTGGTCATTCTCACCGCCGGCCTCGATCTGTCGGTAGGCGCGCTGCTGGGTCTGTGTGGTGTGGTCATCGCGGCGCTGCTGGTGGCGGGCTGGGGGCTCATCGTTGCTGTGGGCGCCGCGCTCGCGGTCGGTCTCATCATTGGCCTGATCAACGGCTATCTCGTCAGCTATCTGTCGCTGCCAGCTTTTGTCGTCACCTTGGGTACCTTAGGCATCAGCGAAGGACTGGCGCTGGCGATCAGCCACGGCGATCCCATCGGCGGTTTCACGCCAGCTTTGGAGACTTTCTACCGCTCGACGGTTCTCGGTCTGCCAACCCCGGTGATCGCCGCAGCGCTGTTCTGCGGCCTGCTGTGGCTCGTGCTTTATCGCACCCGCTTCGGCAATTACATCTTTGCCATCGGCGGCAATAAGGAAGCGCTGCATCTTGCCGGCATCCGGGCCGATCTCGTCCATATGATGGTTTATGTCCTATGCAGCCTGTCGGTCGCGCTGTCGGCTCTGCTGCTGTTGGGGCGCACGAATTCGGCTCACCCGTCGGTGGCGGTCGGCATGGAATTCGAGGCGATCGCCGCCGTCGTTCTTGGCGGTACGTCGTTTGAGAAAGGCCAGGGCTGGCTGCTCGGCACCGTGCTCGGCGTGCTCGCCATCACGGTGCTGCGCAATGGCCTCAATATCTTGTCGGTCGAGCCATCCCTGCAGGTTCTCTGCGTCGGCCTGATGCTGATCGTCGCTCTGCTGATCGATCGTGGCCGCAAAGGTACATCGGCGGGAGCGGCGGGATGACGGCAATGAACATTTCCGCGCCCACGCTCACGCGGCGCTCCCTTAATCCAGATACGATCGGCCTTTTGATCCGGCTCGGGCTGATCGCCGTCATCTGCCTGTTTCTCACCTTCGTCAGCGAAGGCTTCGCCACCGCCGACAATCTCCTCAACATGCTGCGCCAAGCGAGCCTGTTGTTCCTCATCGCAGCGGGTCTGACCCTGGTGATCATTGGCGGCGGGCTCGACCTGTCGATCGGCGCCAATCTCACCCTCTGCGCCTGCCTGGCGGCGGCGACCATCAAGAGCACGGGGCAGCCGATGGCGGGCGCAGCCGTGGCGCTGGCTTGCGGCACCCTGGTCGGTCTCACCAATGGCGTGCTGATCAACAGGCTCAAGCTGCCGGCTTTTCTGGCGACCTTCGGCATGCTGTGGGTGGCGCAAGGCCTGGCCTATCGCTTCATGGCCGGCCAGACGATCTATGGTTTTCCACCGGGCTTCCGCACCCTTGGCATCGGCTTCTTTCTCGGCGTGCCGGTGCCGATCTGGATCGCGCTCGTGGTCGGGCTCTGTGGGCTGATCTTCCTGGCGCGCAGCACCTTGGGCCGCGAGGTCTATTTCATGGGCGCTAACGAGACAGCGGCGGTGCTCTCAGGCATTCCGGTGGGGCGTCGCCGCACCTTGCTCTATGCGCTCAGCGGCGCCATGGCCGGCTTGGCGGCGCTTGTCTATATCGCGCGCCTCAACGCCGCCGAGCCTGGCATCGGCGAGCCTTTGTTGCTGCCGGCCATTGCGGCGGTTCTGGTTGGCGGCACGTCGCTGTTTGGCGGTCGCGGCACCATCGTCGGCACCTTCCTTGGCGCGTTGATCCTGACCTTGATCGTCAAAGCGCTCAATGCGCTGAACGTTGACGCGGCATGGCATCCGGTCGTCACCGGCGTCACCCTGTTGTTGGCGCTGCTCGCCGACGCCGCGCTTAATCGCGGCGGACGAAAGTGAATTCGACCGCCTCTCCAAGGCGGGGACTGTGCAGTAACGGAAGGGGTGTGAGCATGTTGAGCAAGCGCATCGTGACGTCAATCATCGCGGCCTCCGCGATTGCCGTGCCGTTGATAGGAACGCAGGCGGCTTTCGCCGCCGGCGAAGTGGTGGCCGCCTTCACCAAGAACCAGGTTGATCCGCATTTCGATGGCGTGCGCGCCGGGGTCGATCAGATGGCTAAGAAAATGGACGCCAAGGTCCGTCATTACATGCCGACCAAGCCGAACAATATCACTGAAGGCATGGCGCAGCTTGAAGACGTCGGCGTCACCAAGCCCAACATCATCCTGTTCATGCCGATCGATCCGAAGGCGCAATTGCCGACGATCAAGCGATTGATCGAGGCCGGTACGCCGATCGTCAATTACAATGACAGGGCGGGCGACGCACCCTATGCCGCTTTCGTTGGCCAGGATGATTTCAAGCTCGGCCACGACATCGCCAAGGCGCTGTTCGACCATCTCGGCGGCAAGGGCAATGTGGTGATCTTGGAGGGCATTCGCGGCTCCAACACCGGCGACGAACGCAAGCGCGGCTTCGACGCGGCGCTGAAGGAATATCCCAACATCAAACTGCTGGCGTCGCAGCCGGCCAATTTCCAGCGCTTGCTCGGCCAGCAGGTGATGGAAAATCTGATGCAGCAGTTCAGCAGCATCGATGGGGTCATCGCGGCAGCCGATGCTTCGGCGCTCGGTGCGGCGGAAGCCCTAAAGTCCGCCGGCCGCGACAAGGTCGCGGTTGTCTCGATCAACGGCGTGCCGGAGGCGGTCGAGGCGGTGAAGAATGGCAGCCTGTTGGCGATCGCCGAATTCAACGGCTTCAAGATCGGCTGCGTCGCCACTGAGATCGCGCTGAAATCCATCCGTGGTGAGAGCGTGCCGAAGCAGATCCTCATTCCCGGCGCGATCATCACCAAGGCCAACCATGCCGAATGGCTGGTGCCCTATAACGACCGCACCTGTCCGACAGCGGCGAGCTTCGCCGGTAAGTAAGCTCAAAAGAAAAGAGCGAGGACGGCTTTGCCATCCTCGCCTTATCCGTTATTGCGAGGAGCGCAGCGACGCGGCAATCCAGGGGCGTGCGCAAAAACGTCAAATATTCCTGTGTCACAGGGGCATTTGACACCTATGGCGCTACACTTTGACTCCTGGATTGCTTCACTTCGTTCGCAATCACGGGTTTTAGATCGTCTGATTATATTCGCCGACTTCCGGGTATTGACGCAGCACGCCGTCGATCGCCTTGAACATGTCGCGCATATGGGCTTCCGCCGCCGGGCTTTCGACCACGACCACCAGTTCCGGCTTGTTCGAGGACGCGCGCACCAGGCCCCAGGTGCCGTCTTCCACCATCACGCGCACGCCATTGACCGTGATCACGTCGGTGATCTTTTGGCCCAGCAGCTTTTCGCCCTTCTTGTGCATATCGGTGAAATGCGCCGTCACTTTTTCGACGATGCCGTATTTCACTTCATCGTCGCAGTGCGGCGACATGGTCGGCGAGCCCCAGGTCTTCGGCAGTGCGCCATAGAGGTCGGCCATGGTCTTGGTCGGGTTGCGATCGAGCATGTCGAGCACATGGATGGCGGTGAGCAGGCCATCGTCATAGCCGCGGCCGATCGGCGTATTGAAGAAGAAATGGCCTGACTTCTCGAAGCCGGCCAGCGCCTTCAGGTCGGTGACGCGGCGCTTGATATAGGAATGGCCAGTCTTCCAATAGTCGGCCTTGACGCCAAGTTCGCGCAGCACCGGGTCGGTGGCGAAGAGGCCAGTCGATTTCACGTCGACGACAAAGGTCGGGTTCTTGTGCAACTTGGCGAGATCGCGCGCCAGCATCACGCCGATCTTGTCGGCGAAGATTTCGTCGCCATTGTTGTCGACGACGCCGCAGCGGTCGCCATCGCCGTCGAAGCCAAGGCCGACATCGGCGCCGACTTCGCGCACTTTCGCCGCCATGGCATGCAGCATTTCCATGTCTTCAGGATTGGGATTGTAGCGCGGGAACGTGTAGTCGAGTTCCGTGTCGAGCGGCACGACCTCGCAGCCGAGCGCCTCCAGCATCTGCGGCGCGAAGGCGCCGGCGGTGCCATTGCCGCAGGCGGCGACGACTTTCAGTTTGCGCTTCAGCTTCGGCCGGTTGGTGAGATCGGCGAGATAGCGGGCCGGAAAGTTCTCGATGAACTGATAGCTGCCGCCATCGCGATATTTAAAACGGCCTTCCAGCACGATGTCGCGCAGGCGGCCCATTTCGTCGGGCCCGAAGGTGACGGGGCGCTGCGCGCCCATTTTCACGCCGGTCCAGCCATTGTCGTTGTGCGAAGCGGTGACCATGGCGACGGCGGCGCAGTCGAGTTCGAACTGGGCGAAATAGGCCATTGGCGACAAAGCGAGGCCAATGTCCTTCACCTTGATGCCGGCTGCCATCAGGCCGGTGACCAGCGCATATTTGATCGAAGCCGAATAGGAGCGGTAATCGTGGCCGGTGGCGAGTTCCGGTTTGACGCCCATTTCATGCAGCAAAGTGCCCAGGCCAAGGCCCAGGGCCTGGATGCCCATCAGATTGATTTCTTTGCCGAAAAGCCAGCGTGCGTCGTATTCGCGAAAGCCGGTCGCCTTGACCATGGGGCTCGATTCGAACGCATAGGTATTGGGCGTGAGGCTCGGCGAGGGCTTTGGATACATGGGAGTCCTTTTACGCAGGCTGGAAGGCTAGGAAATCGTCTCAAGCGTCGGAAATCAACGTAACACGTTGATAACACGCTTCTGTCTGCAAGGTTCAGTCTGAACGGGCGGTTAATGGCAGAATCCATGGCGTTTCGGCAGAAACGGTTTGTTCTAAGGATTCAGCACCATGCTCCCGTCGGCCACCTCGAAGCTTTTGAGTTTGCTGAGAAAGCTCATGCCGAGCAGGCTGGCCGTCTCGATGCCCGGCGGCAGGATCGCGGCGGCGACATCGCGCACCAGGATGTTGCCGAGGCGCACTTCACGCAACTGCGCCCGGGCGACTCTGATCTCGCCGTTCGCCGTCACCACCCGGTATTTGAAATCAGACGGCAGCGGCCGCAGCCCCAGCGCGGCCGCGTCCCGGTTCGACAGCGAGACATAAGTGGCGCCGGTGTCGACCAACATGCGCAGGCTACGGCCTTCGATCTCGACCACCGCCAGATAATGACCGCTTTGATCGGCGGGCAAGCGCACCGGGCCAAAGCCAAAGGCGGGCGCGGCGGACGGTTTGGCGGCCGGCGCTTCCGGCTTGGCCGCATGAGGCGTGCTGCTCGGGAAGAAACGTTCGCTCAATCCCGCGATCGGCGAGTGGCCCGGATCGCGCGACGACGCCAGATAGGTCGCCACCGCGATGGCGAGACCGGCTGAGACGACGGCGAGCTTGATGGGTTCGTTGAACATGATCAGATGCGCGGGCCAATGATGCCCACGGTTCTATCACGACGGCGCACGGCGGCGGTTAATACCGTGCCGCAGCGTCGGGTAAGGTGAGAAGATGCTTAACCGCTACTTGTCCTCGGTGGTGCGCTGCTTCTTCAAGGCATAAAGCGCATCAAGGGCCTCGCGCGGGCTCAGATTGTCGGGATTGAGCGCGTCGAGGGTGGCGCGCAACTCATCCGCCTTCGGTTGCATGGGCGGTGGTGGCGCGGGCTTGGCGATGGCAAACAGCGGCAGATCGTCGATCATCCGCTCCACCGGGGCGCGGCGCTCACCGGCTTCCAGCTCAGCCAGGATCGATTGCGCCCGGTCGATAACATCCTGCGGCAGGCCGGCGAGGCGCGCCACCTGGATACCATAGGAGCGGTCGGCCGCGCCTTTCACCACTTCATGCAGAAACACCACGTCGCCGTTCCAATCGGTGACGCGCATGGTGAGATTGACGAGACGCGGCAGCTTCTTCGTCAACTGCGTCAGTTCGTGGAAATGAGTGGCGAATAGCGTCCGCGAGCGATTGCGCGCATGCAAAAATTCAACGGCGGCCCAGGCGATTGACAGGCCATCGAAGGTGGCGGTGCCTCGGCCGATTTCATCGAGGATGACGAAGGAGCGTTCGCCCGCCTGGTTGAGAATGGCGGCGGTCTCGACCATTTCGACCATGAAGGTCGAACGTCCGCGCGCCAGATCATCTGCCGCGCCAACGCGCGAGAACAGCCGGTCGACAACGCCGATATGGGCCGATCGCGCCGGCACGAAGGAGCCGATCTGCGCGAGAATGGCGATCAAGGCGTTCTGGCGCAGATAGGTCGACTTACCGGCCATGTTCGGGCCGGTCACAATGGCGATCAGCCCGTTGCTGTCTTTCGCTTCCGCCAATGTGCAATCATTGGCGACGAAACTTTCGCCGCGTTGGCGCAGCGAGATCTCGACGACGGGATGGCGCGCGCCCTCGATGACGAAAGCCAGGCTGTCATCAACCGTCGGCCGCGACCACGTGTGCTTCTCGGCCAGTTCGGCCAGCGCCGCCGCCACATCGATCGTCGCCAAGGCCTGCGCCGCAGCTTTAATAGGATCACCGGCCTCCAGGATGCGCTGCGCCAGCCGCTCGAAAATATCGAGTTCCAGCGCCAGAGCGCGATCGGCCGCCGAGGCGATCTTGGCTTCCAGCTCGCCCAGTTCGCGCGTCGAAAAGCGCATCGCATCGGCCATGGTCTGGCGATGGATGAATTCCGTGTCGAAGGGCGGGCGCAGCATTTTCTCGCCCTGCGCCTGCTGCACTTCGATGAAGAAGCCGAGGAAATTATTATGCTTGATCTTGAGCTGCTTGGTGCCGGCTATCTCGCTATAGCGCGCCTGCAAGCTGGCGATGACGCGGCGGCTTTCGTCGCGCAGCGCCCGTGTCTCGTCGAGCACAGGTTCAAAGCCTTTGGCGATGAAACCACCGTCGCGCTTGTTCAGCGGCAGGTCTTCGGCCAGCGCCTGCTGCAATTCCTGCGCGATGCTGGGGTCGATCTCGCTACCAATGCGCGCGGCGGCGCGCAAATGCTCCGGCAGGTCGCTGATGTCATGCAATTGTACGGCGACCGCGGCCGCCGCGTTCAAGCCATCGCGCAAGGCGGCCAGGTCGCGTGGGCCACCGCGCCCAAGCGCGAGACGCGAAAAGGAGCGGGCGAAATCCGGCGCCTGGCGCAATTGCGTCCGCAGGCTGTCGCGCAAATCTCTTTGCGCCAGCAGGAAGGCGACCGCCTCGGCCCGCTCCGCGATAGCTGTGGGATCGGTGAGAGGGCCGGCCAGCCGCTCCGCCAGCAGGCGGCCGCCGGCTGGCGTCACCGTCATGTCGATGGCGGCGATCAACGATCCGTCGCGATGGCCCGACAGGGTGCGCGTCAATTCCAGATTGGCGCGCGTCGCCGCGTCGATTTCCATCGTCGTTCCACGCTTGAAACGCGTGGGGAAGGCGAGGGCCGGCTTAGCGCCGATCTGCGTGCGCTCGACATAAACCAGCGCCATGGACGCGGCGGCGATTTCGGCACGGCTGAGGGTGCCAAAGCCGTCGAGCGTGGCGACGCCAAACCAGGCGGTCAGTCGCCGTTCGGCCGAGCCGCCAGCCGAGGTGTCATTGCTGTCGCGACCGACGGGGGCGACGGCGATGCGCGTATCCTCGATGATCCGGCGCAAGCGCTCGTCATCCCAGATCGCTTCGCCGACAACGATTTCAGAGGGTTCGATGCGGGCGATTTCAGCGGCTAAGCCTGTGTCGGTGGTCTCGCCGAGGATGAAGGCGCCGGTCGAAATATCAACGGCCGCCAGGCCATAGCTCCAGCTCTCGTCGGAGACGCGCACCCGCGCGATGGTCAGGAAAGCATTGGCTCGGCCCGGCTCCAGCAGCCGTTCTTCGGTGATCGTGCCGGGCGTGACCAGGCGCACGACACCGCGCTGCACCACGGATTTACCGCCACGCTTGCGCGCTTCGGCGGGATCCTCGGTCTGCTCGCAGACGGCGACCCGATGGCCGAGGCCGATCAGGCGTTGCAGATAATCGTCTGCCCGCTCCACCGGCACGCCGCACATCGGTATGTCTTCGCCCAGATGTTTTCCGCGCTTGGTCAATACGATGCCGAGAGAACGGCTAGCGATTTCCGCATCTGCGAAGAACAATTCGTAGAAATCGCCCATGCGGTAGAACAGCAGGCAATCGGGATTGGCGGCCTTGATCTCCACATATTGCGCCATCATCGGCGTAACACGTGTTTCGGCATCGCGGGCGCTGGATCGGGTTGCTGCTGGGGCTGACATTAACCGACGCTAGCAAAGCCTGAGCCGCGTTGCACCGCCGCATGCATGCATGCTTGTGGATACCTGCCGGGTCGGCGTAAGGTGGTCATTCACACTTGAAAAATAAGGGATTTGGAACGAGCCCATGGCCGACGATACCGCCAACCGACCGCAAGCCCACAAACGGCCAAAAATCACCGAGCAGGAAGCGCTGGATTTCCACTCCCAAGGCAAGCCGGGCAAGCTCGAAATCGTCCCGACCAAACCGATGGCGACCCAGCGCGATCTGTCGCTGGCCTATTCTCCGGGCGTCGCCATTCCCGTTCTCGCCATCGCCAATGATCCAGCGACGGCCTTCGATTATACGACGCGCGGCAACATGGTCGCCGTCATCACCAACGGCACCGCCATTCTCGGTCTCGGCAATCTTGGCGCGCTCGCCTCGAAGCCGGTGATGGAAGGTAAGTCGGTTCTGTTCAAGCGGTTCGCCGACATTGATTCGATCGATCTTGAAGTCGATACGGAAGATCCGGAACAGTTCATCAACGCGGTGCGCTATCTCGGGCCCTCTTTCGGCGGCATCAACCTTGAAGATATCAAGGCGCCGGAATGCTTCATCATCGAGGAGAAGCTGCGCGAGCTCATGGACATTCCGGTGTTCCATGACGATCAGCACGGCACCGCGATCATCGCCGCCGCCGGCATTCTCAATGCCATGCAGATCACCGGCCGTGACATCAAGAAGACCAGGCTCGTCTGCAATGGCGCGGGTGCTGCCGGCATCGCCTGCCTCGATCTGATCAAGGCCATCGGCTTCGCGCCGGAAAACATCATCCTGTGCGACACCAAGGGCGTCGTCTATCGCGGCCGCACCGAGGGCATGAACCAGTGGAAGTCGGCCCATGCGGTCGTCACCAATGCCCGGACCTTGGAAGAGGCCATGGTCGACGCCGATATTTTCTTCGGCCTGTCGGTCAAGGGCGCGCTGACGTCGGACATGGTCCGCTCGATGGCCAAGGACCCGATTATTTTCGCCATGGCCAACCCGGATCCGGAGATCACGCCGGAGGAAGCCCATGCCGTGCGCGAGGATTGCATCGTCGCCACCGGACGCTCCGACTATCCCAACCAGGTCAACAACGTCCTCGGCTTTCCTTATCTTTTCCGTGGTGCGCTCGACGTGCGGGCGACGACGATCAACATGGAAATGAAGATCGCCGCCACCCTGGCGCTTGCCAAACTGGCGCAGGAAGACGTGCCCGACGACGTGGCCGCCGCCTATCAAGGCGCGCGCCCGCGCTTTGGTCGCGATTACATCATCCCCGTGCCGTTCGATCCGCGCCTCATCAGCGTCGTGCCGGCGGCGGTCGCCAAGGCGGCGATGGAAACCGGCGTGGCGCGTAAGCAGATTACCGACATGGTGGCTTACCAGAGCCAGCTCTCGGCCCGGCGCGATCCGGTGGCGGGCGCGTTGCAGCGCATCGTCCAGCGCGTTCGCCGTTTCCCCAAGCGGGTGGTCTTCGCCGAGGGCGAGGAGGAACAGGTGATCCGTGGCGCGCTGTCCTTCGTGGCGCAGGAAATGGGCACGGCCATCCTTGTGGGCCGTGAGGATCGGGTGAAGGAAGCAGCCGAGCGCATCGGCGTCGATCTTTCCGACAAGTCGATCGAGATCCACAACGCGGCGCTGTCGCACCGCAATGAAGCCTATGCCGAATTCCTTTACGAGCGCATGCAGCGCAAGGGCTATCTGTTCCGCGATTGCATGCGTCTGATCAATCAGGACCGCAACCATTTCGCCGCCACCATGGTGGCGCTGGGCGATGCGGATGCCATGGTCACCGGCATGACGCGCAATTTCTCGACCGCGCTCGAGGAAGTGCTGCGCGTCATCGATGCCAAGCCCGGTCATCGGCTGATGGGCTGCTCGCTGGTGCTGGCGCGCGAGCGCACGGTGCTTGTCGCCGACACGGCGATCACCGAAATGCCGACCGCCGAGGAGATCGCGCAGATCGCCATCGAAGCGGCCGGCGTTGCCCGGCGTCTCGGCTTCGAGCCGCGTGTCGCGTTGCTCGCTTTCGCCACCTTCGGCCATCCGCCGGGGGAACGTTCGGCCCGCGTGCAGGAAGCGGTGAAAATCCTCGACGGCATGCGGCTTGATTTCGAGTATGATGGCGAAATGGCCGCCGATGTGGCGCTTAATCCTGAATTGATGCGCGCCTATCCGTTCTGCCGGTTGACCGACACAGCCAATGTGCTGGTCATGCCGGCGTTCCACTCGGCCTCGATCAGCACCAAAATGCTGCAAGAGCTGGGCGGTGGAACGGTCATCGGTCCTCTCATCGTTGGTCTCGACAAGCCGGTGCAGTTCATTTCGATGAGCGCCAAGGACAGCGAGATCGTCAATATGGCGGCCTTCTCAGCCTTCAATATCGGCGGCTGATCAACGAACAAGGCAAACAAGAAAGGCCGGCGAGTGCGCCGGCCTTTTGCTTTTTCAGATGCGATGAGAAGTGAAACGGCTTAGAAGCCGACACCCTGCTGGGCATCGGTGCGGTAGCCCGTATCGATGGTGATGGCGCCGCCCGCGACGCGCGAAACGCAGGCACAGATGCGGACATTCTCTTGCCGTTCCTGGTCCGACAGGAACACGTCGCGATGATCGATTTCGCCGTTGCAGGAGACGATATCGACAGCGCACAGGCCGCATTCGCCGCGCTTGCAGTCGGTGATCACGGCAACGCCGGCTTCTTCCAGCGCGTCGGCCATGGAGCGGTCGGCCGGCACATCAACCTCGAGGCCGAGCGCCGGGACGAACACCTTGAACGGTTCGGCGGCGAAAGAGCCGGAGGAGCCGAAGGTTTCGCTGCGCAGCCGCGCCATCGGTCGCCCTTCGGCGCGCCAGGCCTTGCGAAAGGCATCGACCAGCGACAGCGGGCCGCAGAGATAGATTTCCGCGTCAGTCGGCAGCGCCGCGACTTCAGCAGCTGCGTCGATGCGGTTGCCCTCGTCGGAGACGAAGAAGCGAATGTTGTCGCCAAGCGCCGCCGACAATTCATCGGCGAAGGCGAGCTCAGCGCGCGTGCGCGCCGCCTGCAGCACGGTGACTTTGGCGCCGCGTTTGGCGAGCGCCAAGGCCATGCTGTGAACCGGCGTCACGCCGATACCGCCGGCAACCAGCACGTAATGGGTGCCCTGCCACGACAGGTCGAAATTATTATGCGGTTCGCTGACGTTGAGGCGGGCGCCGACGTCGCAGCCGTGCATGTAGCGCGAGCCGCCACGGCCCTGATCGTCACGCTTCACGGCGATGCGATAGACCTGCGGATGCGGCTCGCCGATCAGCGAATAGGAACGTGTCTCGCCGCTGTCCCCGATCGGCAGCGACAGATTGATATGAGAGCCTGGCGTCCAACCCTTGGTGCCGCCATCGGGTGCGATCTCGATCAGCCGCACGGTCGGCGAGATATCGCGGGCGGCGACGATGCGTGCCGGTACATAGTGGACAGAAAAACGCATGCTCCCCTCCTGGAGTACTTGAAACGCAACCGAACCGGTTAGCGCTCAAAAAAGACGATCAGATCAAGTCGAAGGCGGTGTCAGCCACGGCGACGGATCAAGGCCGCGCCGGGCACGAGATCGAGAACCTTTTGGTTGCGCAGCGCCAGCATCAGATTGCGATAGGACAGCCGGGCGTGCTCACGCATGATCGCTTCGGCGCGGGCGCCTTCGCGGTTTTCGATGGCATCGACAACGGCGCGATGGTGCTCATTGGCGATCGGCAGGATACCGCGCGATTCCGGCAGGGCGGCTTCCGCTTTGACAAAGGCGCTGGCCGAGGCGAAGGGCAGGCTGCTCACCCGTTCGAGTTCGCGCCGCAACGTCGGGCTGCCGGAAAGTTCCACCAACAAAGCGTGGAAGCGCTCGTTGGCGCGCAGATAGGCTTCGAAATCATCTTCGTTCAGACCGCCGGCGGTGATCACCGCATCGATTTCGGCGACGCACTCGCGCAATTCACCAAGCCGCATGGCCGTGACGCCGCGTTCGGCGGCGTAGCGCGCGGACAGGCCTTCCAGCGTGCCGCGAATTTCGATGGCGTCGAACACGTCGGCTTCGCTGAACGCTTTCACCGCATAGCCGCCCGAGGGAATTTCCTCGATCAGCCCTTCCTGTTCGAGCTTCACGAGCGCCGTGCGCAAGGGCGTCCGGGAGACGCCGATGCGATCGACCATGGCCAGTTCGGAAATGCGCTCGCCGGATTTTAGCGCGCCCGAGACGATCAGTTCGCGCAACGACAAAAGCGCGGTGACCGTTTGCGACTGGCTTCGTTCACCGGCGCGTTCGCTGGGTTCGGCAAGCGACATGGGGTTCTCCTATTCCGCCGCTTGCAGGTTTTTGGGGCGGTGTTCTTTGGCAATCATCTGGTCGATCAGGCGACGGGCCCACATCGAACCGGCATCGATATTGAGGTTATAGAAAATCCGGTCGGGATGTTCGTCCATGGCTTGTTGCTGACGCTCCAGCACGATCTCGTCTTCGCGGAAGATCGAGGAGACGCCTTCGCGCAACTGCGTCGTCAGGGTCTGGTCGTCGCGGCGGTAGTTGCGGGCGTTGGCCCAGAAATACATGCAGGTGCCGTCGGTTTCGGGCGTGATCGTGTTGAGAATGAAATTGTTGACACCCTGCGAGCGATCGCCTTCCGGCGCCCCGGTTCCCGTCGGTGCCACACCGACGTCGATGGCCACCGTGCAGGGCGCTTCGAAACGAATGATCTGCCAACGGTCCACATTGCCCGGCTTGCCGAGCTGGCCACGCCAGAACGGCGGCGCGTCGATATCCTTCATCCAGCGCGTCACCGTGGCGAAACGATCGCCATGGGTGGTGACGAAAGGCGATTCCGCCACGGCGTCATTGCCGATGCTCGAAGCGTGCACGAAGGTTTCGTGGGTCAGGTCCATCAGATTGTCGACCACCAGACGGTAGTCGCATTTGGCGAAAATGGTCTTGCCGTCGCCAGCCCAGTCCGGATCCTGGTTCCAGTGCAGGTCGGGGACCAGAGCGGGATCGGCGAGGGCGGGATCGCCCGGCCACACCCAGACGAAGCGATGGCGTTCGACGATCGGGTAAGAGCGCACCTGCGCGGAAGGGTTGAGGGATTCTTGCGAGGGCATGTGCGTGCAGCGGCCGGTGCTGTTGTAGCGCAGGCCGTGATAGCGGCAGGTGACTTCGTCGTTCTTCAGTTCGCCCATGGAGAGCGGCAGCAGGCGATGCCAGCAGGCGTCTTCCAGTGCGGCGATCGAACGGTCGGATTTACGGAAAAAGACGATCTTCTTGTTGCAGACCGTGCGGGCGAGCAGCTCGTTTTTGATCTCGTAGTCCCAAGCCGCCACGTACCAGGCGTTGAGCGGAAAAGCCGGCGCTTTCGTCATCGAAACCTCCCTGAATGCGTTATGTATACAGGATGTGTTTTAGAATGGCAACAGAATCGATAAACTTGGCAGTAGGCGGTTATTTTGGGGGTGAATTTCGTGAGATCGTGGCGATCCAGCCGTAGGAAGGCAGTGCTTCCGCCTAATCTTTGTATTTTTGTATACAGATGCGCGCGGCCCGTTTTGCTGTTCCTGTGATCTGGCACGCCCTCTGCTTGACCGGAAAGCAAGTCCTTCGCAGAAAGCCGACATGATCATTGCAATCGATGGCCCGGCTGCGTCCGGGAAGGGCACCATTGCGCGGCGACTGGCCAGCCACTTCGGCCTGCCGCATCTCGACACCGGCCTGATTTATCGGGCGACGGCGCGCATCGTGCTGGATTGGGACGACCGGCTCGACGATGTCCAGCGCGCCGTGGCCGCCGCGCGTGGCCTGGCGCTGACCGATTTCGACGAGGAGCGGCTGCGTGGCGCCCAGATGGGCGAAGCGGCCTCGGTGGTCGCCGCCATGCCGGAGGTGCGGGCTGAATTGATCGATCTGCAAAAGCGTTTCGCGACGCGGCCCGGCGGGGCGGTGCTCGACGGGCGCGATATCGGCACGGTGGTCTGCCCGCAGGCCGATGTGAAGATTTTCGTCACCGCTAGTCCGGAAGTGCGGGCACAGCGCCGCGCGCTCGAACTGCGCGGACGCGGCGAGAAGATTACCTATGAAGACGTGCTGGCCGACATTCGCCGCCGCGACGAGCGCGATTCCCATCGCTCGGCCGCGCCGCTGCGCATGGCCGCCGATGCCACGCTGCTCGACACCAGCGATCTCGATATCGATGGTGCATTCGCTGCGGCGCGGGCGATCGTCGAAGAGCGGCGCGCGTCAGCGAAATAGCGCGGGGCGCGCCTTAGCTAAACAGAGCGGCGCTCTGATAGCCGAGTTTGTGCGAGAGCTGTTCGCCGCTCTGGCGCAGAATGTCGATTGCTGGCTTCAGATGCGTCACTTCGGCTTTCATGCCGGGCGCGCGGCGATCGCGCCCGATGGTCAGCAGCGCCGCTTCAAGCCGGCCGCGATGGTCGAACACCGGCACAGCCACGGCGTCGATGCCCGCCACCCAGCCGGAGTGGATCGAGACAAAGCCCTGGGCGCGGATATCAGCCAAAGCCCGGGTCAGCGCCGCCTGGCTGCGAAAGCCATGCCGCAGCGGCCGCTCTTGCAGCTCGGTTGCGATGGCATCGTCCGTCAGTCCCGCCGGCGCATAGGCGGCGAAGACAAGGCCGGAGGCGGAGGAAAGCACCGGCGCCACCGTGCCGGGCCGGATGTTCATCGACACCGGATCGGCCGTCTCCTCAAGCGCCACGATGGTCGGCCCGTGGCTGCCCCACACCGCAAGCCCGGCCGAGCGGCCACTGCGCCGGCATAGATCTTCCAATATCGGCATCGCCAGTTTCATCACCGACACACCGGCGAGGCAGGCGGCGGCCATGGCGATGGCTTCTGGCCCCAGTCGATAGGCCGTGTCCGATTGGACTGCCCAGCCGGCCCGCGTCAGGCTGGCGAGATAGCGATGCGCCTTGGACGCCGACATGCCGGCGCGGGCCGCTACATCCTTGAGCTTGATCGAGCCGCCGTGCGCAAGGATGCGCATGACATCGAGCCCCTGATCAAGCGACTGAATGCCGGCGCTAGCCCGGCGCCCGGATTGCGCAGGATGCAAAGAACGGCCGCCGCCGGACGTGCCGGCGATTGGGTTTGTCTTTGTCGCAGAGGGCTTTTTGCTGTTTCGGGCCATTTGAATTTGTTGCAGTATAAAAAAATTGCTTGCTAAATAGTAAATTGACAAAATCGTCGGTGCAAGAGCTTGGAAAACCAGCTTGGAGACCAAGGCTTGAAAGACAGCGAGCGAGGAGGGCTCCCGTCATGAACGCACCCGAACGTATCGATCCAAAAAATGTTCAGCCGCACGAGCAAACCGAAGTTGAGGGCAAGCCATCAGCGCTCGCCGAAGCGCTGATGATGACCGACGATGAATATTATCCGCACATCCTGCCCAAGAATATTCGCCCGTCGATCTGGCGCTTCAAGGCGATGCAGCCGAAGATCGACGCACTTATCGCCGATCCGCTGAAGCGCGCCGACCGGCGCTTTCTGTCCTTGGTGAATGGCGATACGCCGAAGGACAATCCTGGCGCGCTGCCGGGGATTTTTCTGGGCATTCAGGCGTTCAAGCCGGGCGAGCATATTCTGCCGCACCGGCACAACTCCTACGCCATTTATCACATCATGCAGGGCTCAGGATATTCGGTCGTCGAAGGCGAGCGTATCGCATGGGAGCGCGGCGACACCTTCGTCTGTCCTGCCTGGGCCATGCACGAACATATCAACGATGGCACCGAACTGGCGATCCAATATGTCGTGCAGGACATGGTCGGACGCGCCTATGAACGCAACCTGATGTGGGAAGAACCGGTCGGCCATTTCGGCCATATGGTGCAGGGCGGTTTCCGCCCGCATAATCCAGAGCTTGGTGATTGATCTGGCCGCCAATGTCGCTGGCCGCATGACGGCGGTCAGCGAGAATTATGTTGAGTGGCGCTTTGCGCGCTAGCGCGGGCCGACCTTGGTTTGCGCGCCAACCTCGATCGACATCAAATCCTGTCCAACAACCAGAGGCCCGTCGTAAATCTTGCGCGTGCGCGCGACGAGGTCTTCTTCCTTGGCATTGCCGTTCAGGCCGATGTGGCTATAGACGGCTAGCTTCGGGTGCGCCTCGGCGAAGACACGGGCGGCGTCTTCCGGCGAAGCGAGATGTTGAAGGACGGCCTGATAGGCCGGAAATTGTTTCAGCAATTCGTCGGGGATGACGGTCACGCAATGGACGAGCAGATCGGCGCCCGTTGCTTGACGGACGACTTCCGCATTGTAGCGGGTGTCGCCGGACAGAACCACGCTATGGCCCTGGTATTCAATCTTATAGCCATAGGACGGCACCACGAGAGGACCGTGATCATTGTTGAACGCCGTCACCTTGACGCCCCCTTGATCGTACATCACGCCGGGCGCGCCTTCATGCACGTCGAAGGCGATGCCAGCTTCCGGATCATGCTCGTCGGCCTTGCGGATTTCGATATCGCGCACAAAGGCGTCGGTCAGGCCCTTGGTGAGCTTTGTCAGGCCGGGCGGGCCATAGATCGCCATCGGTGTGTTGCGATTGCCGTAAGGCGGTCGCAGCCAGCCGGTCAGCCAGAGATCGGGCAGGCCGTTGAGATGGTCGGAATGAAAATGCGTCAGGAAATGCGCATTGATCGTGCCGAAGGGAATGCGCAACTGCGCCAGGCGGATCGTGACGCCGCGGCCGAAATCGAACACCAGCTTCTGGCCACCCGCTTCGACGAGCGTGCTATTGCCGAAGCGCTCCGGCGAGGGAACGGGCGTGCCGGTTCCGAGCAGTGTGACCCGCATCGTATTCTGAGGCGGGTCCGCCGCCATCGCACCCGTTCCGGCAAACACCACCATCGCGAAAGCGGTGCAGCGGATGAAAACACTCAGTCGTAATGTCATGGGATGGGCTTTCACATTTGATCTTCCAGCCTGAATGGAAGGCCCCCAAGTTATGCCGATCATGAGTGTCCGGCCAGGGGCGCCGGTCGCCGTATGAGCAGTTGAAACTGTTTTGAATTTTCCGTTTTTGGCCAGTACGATAGCGTGGAGCAGGCAGGGCTTTGAATCGACAGGCGGAGGGTCAATGCAGACGATATCCAAATCCGCGCGTCTCGCTGCTGTCGTTATCGCGCTCATCGCCTGGGTCGGCTTGGCCGTGCAGCTTCAAGCATCGAGCGAGTTGAGCGGCTCGGTGCCCCTGGCGATCTGGGTGATGCTGCGCTTTTTCACCGTCATCGCCAATCTGCTCGTGGCGATTTTCTTCACCGGTGTCGCCCTGCGCTTGCTGGAACGGATGGCCGCGAGCCTACTTGGTTGCATCACCCTGGCGATCCTGTTCGTCGGTGTCGTCTACATGCTGCTGCTGCGCGGCCTCGTTGAATTGAGCGGTGGCGCGAAGCTCGCGGATCTGTTGCTGCACCACGTCACGCCGATCCTGGTGCCCGCGTTCTGGCTGGTCTTCGCGCCCAAGGGCGAATTGCGGCGCGTCGATCCCTGGCTGTGGAGCCTGCTGCCGCTGGCCTATTTCGTCTACGCCATCACGCGCGCCGCCTTCGATGGCCGCTATCCCTATCCGTTCATGGATGTCGGCGCGATCGGCTGGACGCAGACCACGATCAACGCCGTGCTGATGGCATTGGGTTTTGTCATCGGCGGTTACGTGATGTTGTGGCTCGACCGACGGTTGAGCCAGAGCCGATAGCATTTTCAAGCGAAGTGGTGCCGGTTCGCGTGAAGAAAATGCGTCAGAACAAAAGCGCTACGCCTTGAAGTGTTTCGACAGCTTGAGGCCTTGCGCCTGATAGTTTGATTTCAGGTCGGCGCCATAGAGCGTGCGCGGTGTTTCGGTCATCTTTTCATAGACCAACCGTCCGACGATCTGGCCGTCTTCGAGAATGAACGGCACGTCGTGCGAGCGCACTTCGAGCACGGCGCGTGCCCCTTCGCCACCAGCTTCCGCGGCGCCAAAGCCCGGATCGAAGAAGCCTGCATAGTGCACGCGGAATTCGCCGACCAACGGATCGAAGGGCGTCATCTCGGCGGCGTGGTCGGGCGGTACGCGCACCGCTTCCTTGGAGGCCAGAATGTAGAATTCGCCGGGGTCGAGCACCAGATCGGCGCGGCCGTGCCGGTGAATGGGCTCCCAGAAGTCGAGCATGGTATGGGCGGCCGGCTTGTCGACATCGATCAGCCCGGTGTGCCGTTTGGCGCGGTAGCCGATGAGCGTGGAGCCGTCAAAGCCCGCCAGATCAACCGACACGGCGACGCCGCCCGAGATCGACGGTTCGGCCGAGGTCACCAGTTTTTCGCGCCGGTGCAGCTCCAGATGGCCCTGGTCGTCGAGCCGCGCCTGGCCGCGCCGGAAGCGGATCTGCGACAGGCGTGAGCCGCTGCGCACCAGCACGGGGAAGGTGCGCGGCGAAATCTCGGCATAGAGCTTGCCGCTGTAGCCCGGTTCGATCTGGTCGAATTCATGGGCCCGATCAGCGATGACGCGGGTGAACACGTCGATCCGGCCGGTAGAGCTCTTCGGATTGGCGGAAGCGGCGATATCGGCCGGCAGCGCCAAGCCTTCCATCAGCTCGGCGATATAGACGCAGCCCGTCTCCAGCACCGCGCCTTGGGTCAGGTCGATTTCATGCAGGGCGAGCGTGGCGATCCGCTCGCTGACCGGCCGCTCCGGCCCCGGCAGGAAGCTGGCGCGCATGCGCCAGGCCCGGCTGCCAAGCCGTAAATCCAGGCTCGCTGGTTGCACCTGTCCGGCCGCGAAAGGGGCGGCGGTGCGGATGGCACCCGCGCCATGCAGGGCCTCGATCTCGTGGGCTGGCAAAATGCCGCGGTTCTGGCTCATGCCCTTGGCCTAGCCGATGGCTCGGTTGACGCCAAGTCGGCCACTGCGCTAGACCACAAGTATCGTGGTCATTTGGGCCGACCGGCTTGCCGCCACGTAAAATAAGGGGCTAAGGGGTCGTGTCCGCACTCCAAATTCTGTGCGCCCGGCTCGAATGGGCCGGGTTTTGTTTTGGGCGGCGGTCCGCTCTGGGCGTGGAGAAAAGAAGATGAGCAAGAACAAGTCGCTGCGCGATCTGCGCCCCGCCACCCGCCTGGTTCATGGTGGCACCCTGCGCTCGCAGTTCGGCGAAATGTCCGAAGCCATGTTCCTGACCCAGGGCTATGCCTACGAGAGCATGGAAAGTGCCGAACGGCGCTTCAAGGGCGACGAGCCCGGTTTCATGTATTCGCGCTTCTCCAATCCGACCGTCGCCATGTTCGAGCAGCGTATGGCCCTGCTGGAAGGCGCTGAATCAGCCCGCGCCACCGCCACGGGCATGGCGGCCGTCACAGCCGCCATCGTCGGTCAGCTGAAGGCGGGCGACCATATCGTCGCCGCCAAGGCGCTGTTTGGCTCCTGCCGCTACGTCGTCGAGGATCTGATGCCGCGTTTCGGCGTCGCCTGTACCTTGGTGGACGGCACCGATCTCGCGCAATGGCGCGCCGCTGTCCGCCCCAACACCAAGACCTTCTTCCTCGAGAGCCCGACCAACCCGCAGCTCGAGGTCATCGACATCACCGCCGTGGCCAAGATCGCCCATGATGCCGGTGCCACGCTCGTCGTCGACAATGTGTTCGCCACACCCATTCTGCAGAGCCCGCTGCAACTTGGCGCCGATTGCGTTGTCTATTCAGCCACCAAGCATGTCGATGGCCAGGGCCGGGTGCTCGGCGGTTGCATTCTCGCCTCGGAAGCCTTCATCCAGGCGCACATTCACAATTTCCTGCGTCAGACCGGCCCGGCCATGTCGCCGTTCAACGCCTGGGTGATGCTGAAATCGCTCGAAACCCTGCCGCTGCGCGTTACCCAGCAGATGCGCAACGCCGAGCGCGTCGCCGACTTCCTCGCCGAGCAGAGCGCCATCAATTACGTGCTTTACCCCTCGCGCAAGGACCATCCGCAGCACGAACTGGCCATGCGCCAGATGTCGGGTGGCGGCACCGTGGTGGTGGTGGACGTGAAGGGCGGCAAGGAAGCGGCCTTCCGCATGGCCAATGCCTTTTCCATCATCAAGATCTCCAACAATCTTGGCGACGCCAAGAGCATCGTGACGCACCCGGCAACGACCACGCATCAGCGTCTGCCGCAAGCTGATCGTGAGGCGATGGGGATCGGTGAAGGCATGCTGCGCCTGTCCATCGGCCTCGAAGACATCGAAGACATCATCGAGGATTTCCAGACCGGCGTTGACGCCGTTTGAGGCGGTAACCCCATACAAAAACCCGCCACAGTTGCGGTTTAGGGTCCCGCCGAGCGTGAAGGCAGTGGATAAGTATGCGCTTGTCCGCGTGCCCCAGCGCTTTCTATCCCGCGTCGGCAAATCCAATGTTTGCATGGAGTTGATGCCGCCGCCGCTGGCGCGGGGATGCTCGAAAACCTCGAAGGGCTTGGGGAAAACGGATTTCACCCACATGAACATTGAAGCCGGACTCTTGCGCGCGATTCTACGGCTAGTGTAGATTCCGGGCTGTCTACTACGACATTTCGTGCGGCGGACCTTTCAGCAAGCGTGACATGCGTCAATCGCTCACCGGCTCAACCGGGGGGCGAACCAGACGGATTCACGGCAACGGATTTAGGAGAAGAGAATGTCCTGGACCGATGAGCGCGTTGAGACGCTCCGTAAACTTTGGTCGGATGGTCATAGCGCAAGTCAGATTGCCGCCGAGATCGGCAACGGCATCACGCGTAATGCCGTGATCGGCAAAGTGCATCGGCTGGGATTGTCCGGTCGCGTCAAAGCGCCGTCCACGACGGTGGCGCGCCCGCGCGTTTCGCAGCCGCGTGTCCATCGGCCTGCGGCGGTTCAGAGATCGAGTTCGATGGGTGGTGGAATGGTGCGTGGTAATACCGCATTGGCCTTCGCCCCGCGCGCTTATGAAGCGCCGGTGCTGAAGACGATTGAGGAAGTCGTGCTGCCGATGTCCGAGCGCGTGACGATCATGGAGCTCAAGGAGTCCATGTGTCGCTGGCCGCTGGGCGATCCGGCGACGTCGGAATTCCGCTATTGCGGCGGCAAGTCCGATCCCGGCGCGACCTATTGCCCCTATCATTCGCGCATGGCCTATCAGCCGGCGCAGGATCGCCGTCGCGATCGTTCCAAGAACCCGCAGATGTTGATGCGGCCTTCCTGAGAAACTGACGGCCTGAAAAATTTAAAGGCGTGTGATTCAATCACACGCCTTTTTCTTTTCGAATGTGCTGGCCGACTATTCCCGCTCGAAGGTTTCGTCGAAGGAATAACCGGCGCCGCGCACGGTGCGCAGCGGATCGCGCTCGCGCCCGCGGCTGATCGCCTTGCGCAGGCGGCCGATATGCACGTCGACCGTGCGCTCGTCGATGTCGATCGACAGGCCCCAGACGGCATCGAGCAATTGCGCGCGCGAGAAGACGCGGCCGGGCTTTTCCATCAGATGTTCAAGCAGCCGGAATTCGGTCGGACCCAGATGCAATTCGCGGCCGTTGCGATGGACGCGCCGTGTTTCGCGATCGAGCTCGATCGGTCCGCGCTGCAGCTTGGTGGCGATGCGTTCCGGCCGCGAGCGACGCAACAAGGCATGCACCCGCGCCATCAGCTCGGGCACCGAGAACGGCTTGACCACATAGTCGTCGGCGCCGACCGAAAGGCCGCGTATCCGTTCCTGCTCCTCGCCACGGGCGGTGAGCATGATCACCGGTAGGCCCTTGGTGATCTCGCGCGCCCGCAGCCTGCGGCAGATTTCGAGGCCCGAGACCCCCGGAAGCATCCAGTCGAGGATCAGAAGGTCGGGCACTTCTTCGGCGAGGCGGATTTCCGCCTCGTCGCCCCGTTCAATCCGCTCCACGGTGAATCCAGCCGCCTCCAGATTGTAGGCAAGCAGCAGCGCGATGGCTGGCTCATCCTCAACGATGAGGATGCGCGGGGCCGTCGCCTCGTTGCGTGGACGCCTGTCACTCACTGACACGGGTTTCGATTCATTCGTGAAAGTCTGCATGGATCAGCCTCTACTTTGCTGCCGCTGCTTGAGGTTCAAGGCCCGATGATCCACCCTTGGGCCGCTCCACCGGCAGCGGTTCGCCGGTGACGAGGTAATGCACGGTCTCTGCGATATTCGTCGCGTGATCGCCGATCCGTTCGATGTTCTTCGAACAGAACAGCAGATGGGTGCAGAACGAAATGTTGCGCGGATCTTCCATCATGAAGGTGAGAAGATCGCGGAAGACGGAGTCTTCCAGCGCATCGACATCGGCATCGCGGCGCCACACTTCATCGGCCTGCGCCACGTTCTTTTGCGCATAGGCATCGAGAACGTTCTTCAGCTGGATGGCGGCGATATCGGCCATATGCTTGAGGCCGACCAGCGTGCGCGGCACGCGCATATCGCCGGAAATCTTCGCTGTCCGCTTGGCGATGTTCTTGCAGAGATCGCCGACACGCTCCAGATCGCTAGCGATATGGATGGCGGCGACGAGTTCGCGCAGATCGACAGCCATGGGCTGGCGCCGCGCGATAGTGAGAACGGCTTTCTCCTCGATCTCGCGCTGCAAGGCGTCGAGCTTCGGGTCGCGTTCGATGGTGCGGCGAGCCAGGTCCGCATCGAGGCGCGAGAGCGCGTCGATCGCGTCATAAAGCATTTTCTCCGCGATCCCGCCCATTTCGGCGAGGCGGCTGCCGATGAAGTGCAGCTCCTCGTCATAGGCTTTTACGGTGTGTTGGTCGGTGGTCATCATAATCTCCGGAATCCTGTCTCAGCCGAAGCGGCCAGTGATGTAATCCTGCGTCTGCTTCTGTTCCGGCGACATGAAGATCTTCGAGGTTTCGTCGAACTCGATCAGATCGCCGAGATACATGAATGCTGTTTTGTCGGAGCAGCGGGCCGCTTGCTGCATGTTGTGCGTGACGATGGCGATCGTGTAGCGCGACTTCAGCTCGTCGATCAGCTCTTCGATCTTGGCGGTCGAAATCGGATCGAGCGCCGAGCAGGGCTCGTCGAACAGGATCACTTCCGGGCGGATGGCCACGGTGCGGGCGATGCACAGGCGCTGCTGCTGGCCGCCCGAAAGGCTGAGCCCGCTGGCATTGAGCTTGTTCTTCACTTCTTCCCACAAAGCGGAGCCGCGCAGCGCCGCCTCGACCCGGCCGTCGAGCTCGCTCTTCGGCAGTTTCTCATAGAGTTTGATGCCGAAGGCGATGTTGTCATAGATCGTCATCGGAAACGGCGTCGGCTTCTGGAACACCATGCCGACACGGGCGCGCAGCAGATTGATGTCGAGCTTGGGATCGAGAACGTTCTGCCCGTCGAGCAGAACATCGCCCTCGGCGCGCTGGTTCGGATAGAGATCGTACATCCGGTTGAGGATGCGCAGCAGTGTGGACTTGCCGCAGCCCGACGGGCCGATGAAAGCCGTGACCTTGTTGGTCTCCAGGTCAAGGTTGATGTTCTTCAGGGCTTTTGTCGTTCCGTAATAGAAGTTGAGGTTACGGATCGAAAGCTTGATGTCGGACGCGGCGGGACGGTTCACCGGATTCGTGTCGACAGGCTTGAGAACGGTGGCACTCTCACTCATTTCGGCTTCCTTTCGGCGCCCAGGATGCGGGCAACAATGTTCAGGGTCAGAACCGCGGTGGTGATCAGCAGGGCGCCGGTCCAGGCGAGCTGCTTCCAGTTCGGATCTGGGTTGTTGACGAAGTTGTTGATGGTGACGGGCAGGTTGGCCATGGTCGTCGTCAGGTTCACGCTCCAGAACTGGTTGCTCAGGGCCGTGAACAGGAGCGGCGCGGTCTCGCCGGCGACGCGGGCGGTGGCCAACAGCACGCCGGTGATGAGGCCGGCGCGGGCTGCCGAATAGGACACCCGCGTGATCACATAGGCGCGCGGCATGCCGAGCGCCGAAGCCGCTTCCCGGAGCTGATTTGGCACCAGGTTCAGCATGTCCTCGGTGGTGCGTACCACCACGGGGATGACGATCACCGCCAAGGCGATGGAACCGGCGAGGCCCGAGAAGCCACCCATCGGCACAACGATCGCCCCGTAGATGAACAGGCCGATGATGATCGAGGGCGCGCTCAGCAGGATGTCGTTGACGAAGCGGATCACATTGGTGAGCCGCGAGTAGCGGCCATATTCAGCGAGCCACGTACCAGCGAGGAGGCCAAGCGGCGTGCCGATGGCAACGCCGATGCTCGTCATGATGAGCGAGCCGACGATGGCATTGAGCAGGCCGCCGTCTTGGGCGCCCGGCGGCGGCGTCATCTGCGTGAAGACACGCGGATGCAGGCCGACCAGTCCATTGACCAGCAGCGTATAGAGGATGAGGCACAGCCAGCCGACGCCGAAGATGGCGGCGGCATAGCACAGCGTCTTGATGACTTTGTCGAAGCGGCGGCGAGAGGCGTAGATCGAGTTCATCGGTCACACTCCCGCTTTGCGTTCGAGGCGGCGCAGCATCAGCCGGGCGGCCGTGAGCACGCAGAAGGTCAGGACGAAGAGCAACAGGCCGAGCAGGATCAGGGCCGACTGGTGCAGACCGTCGCTTTCGGCGAATTCACTGGCGATGGCGGCGGAGATCGTCGTGCCCGGGGCGAAGATCGACCCGGTGATCTTGAACGAATTGCCGATGATGAAAGTCACCGCCATCGTCTCGCCGAGCGCGCGGCCCAGCGCCAGCATGACGCCGCCGATGACACCGACGCGGGTGTAAGGCAGCACCACGTTGCGCACCACTTCCCAGGTCGTGCAGCCGACGCCGTAAGCAGCTTCCTTCAGCACCGGCGGCACCGTGGCGAACACGTCGCGCGAGATCGCCGTGATGAACGGCAGGATCATGATCGACAGCACCAGCGAGGCGTTGAACAGGCTGAGATTGGAAGCGGGTCCCTGGAAGATCGTGTTGAGGACCGGCACATTGGCGAAGGCGGAGACGATGGCCGGTTCGAAATGGTCGGCGAGGAAGGGGCCGAGCACGAAGAAGCCCCACATGCCGTAGATGATCGAGGGGATGCCGGCGAGCAGTTCGATCGCGACGGCGATCGGCTGGCGCAGCACCGGCGGGCAGAGTTCGGTGAGGAAGATGGCGATGCCCAGGCCGACGGGCACCGCGATGGCCATGGCGATCAGCGAGGTGACGATGGTGCCGTAGATCGGTCCCAGGGCGCCGAGGATCGGTTGCGGCTGGAGCGAAGGCGCCCAGCGCTGCGTGAAGAGGAAATCGAGGCCAAAGGCGCGGATCGCCGGCCAGGCACCGATGATGAGCGACACGATGATGCCGCCGAGAATAAGCAGGACGAACAGCGCGGAAACGCGTGTCAGCCAGTAGAAAGTCTGGTCACCTAATTTGAATGCACTGAGCGCGCGGGCGCGATCAAATGCAGGTTCGGCCGCTGTTCGTGCTGGTTCTAACGCCATGTCCGTCATGTACGCCCCTTGTTACTTTTGCCGCCACGCCTGAACGGATGTCCCCAATGAGAGACGAGGCGGGTTGCACCCGCCCCGCCAGCGTTAATTCACTTGGCCTTGATTTCGTCGGCCCAGGTCTTCTTGACGAGACCGACAACCGAGGTCGGCATCGGAATGTAGTCGAGTTCTTCGGCCATCTTGCCGCCCTTGTCATAGGACCAGCTGAAGAACTTCAGCGCTTCGGAAGAAGCCGCCTTATCGGCCGGGTCCTTGTACATCAGGATGAAGGTCGCGGCGGTGATCGGCCACGACTTGTCGCCCGGCTGGTCGGTCAGGATCTGGTAATAGCCCGGCGAATGCGCCCAATCGGCATTGGCAGCGGCAGCCTGGAAGGCTTCGATCGTCGGCTGAACATGCTTGCCGGCCTTGTTGACCATGCCGGTGTAGGTCAGCTTGTTCTGCTTGGCATAGGCATATTCGACATAGCCGATGGAGTTCTTCGTCTGGGCCACGTTGCCGGCGACGCCGTCATTGCCACGGGCGCCAACGCCAACCGGCCATTCGACCGCCTGGCCGGAACCGATCTTCGTCTGCCAATCCGAGCTCGCCTTGGCGAGATAGTCGGTGAAGTTGAAGGTCGTGCCCGAGCCGTCCGAACGACGGACCACGGTGATCGCGGTGCTCGGCAGGTTGACCTTCGGGTTCAGCTGCTTGATCGCGGCGTCGTCCCAGGTCTTGACGGTGCCGAGATAGATGTTGGCCAGGGTCTTGCCGTCGAGGACGATTTCGCCCGGCTTGATGCCGTCGAGGTTCACAACCGGAACGATCGCGCCCATCACCATCGGCCATTGAACGAGACCGGACTTGTCGAGGTCTTCCTTCTTCAGCGGCGCGTCGGTGGCGCCGAAGGTCACGGTCTTGGCCTGGATCTGCTTGATGCCGGCGCCCGAGCCGATCGACTGATAGTTCAAGCCGTTGCCGGTCTCTTTCTTGTAGGCGTCAGCCCACTTCGAATAGATAGGGAAAGGGAAGGTCGCGCCGGCGCCGGTGATGTCGGCGGCGTTGGCGACAGATGCCGCCCCAGTCAGGCCCGCGACCAGCGCGAGGCCAAGAAATTTGTTGAGGTACATGAAACGCCTCTTGGGTTTGGTTTTGGATTTCCAGGGCCATGACGAGGTATCCGTCATCGGCCTGGCAGTTCCTTAACGCGCCCGCATAGGCTTTTTGCGACAATTAGAAGACACTATTATGACATAGTATGTCATTGATAGAAATGATTATTTCTTGAGGGTAACGCGAAACGTGCTGCCAGCCCCAAGGGTGCTCTCAACCGACAGCCGGCCGCGATGGCGGGATACGATATGTTTGACAATTGCCAAGCCCAGGCCCGTGCCGCCTTTGGCCCGGCTGGTCGGCGCATCGACCCGGTAAAAGCGTTCGGTCAGTCGCGGCAGGTGCTCGGGCGGAATGCCGGGGCCATTGTCGCGCACTTCGAACGTCGTCATGCCGCTGCTTTCGGTCACTGAGACGGAGACCCGCTGCGGCGAGGCGCCACCGGCGCCGTATTTGATGGCGTTCTCGACCAGGTTTTCCGCTACGCGGATCAGCTCGTCGCGATCGCCGGCGACCATCGCGGTCTTTGGCGTGTCGACGATCAGCTCGACGCCGCCGTCATTGGCGACCGGCGCCAGGGTGTCGATGACATGGCGCACGATGGCGACCAGATCGACCGGCGTCTGCGGCCGCACGTGTTCGTTCTGTTCGATGCGCGACAGCGACAAGAGGTCGTCGACCAGCCGGGTCATGCGCCGCGCCTGGTCGCGCATGATGCCGAGAAACTGCTCGCGCGCTGCGGTATCTTCCTTGGCCGGCCCCTGCAGGGTCTCAATGAAACCGAGCAGGGAGGCGAGCGGCGTGCGCAGTTCGTGGCTGGCGTTGGCGATGAAGTCGACGCGCATGCGCTCGACCCGGCGCGCTTCGGTCAGGTCGCGGAATTCGATGACGGCGGCGCGATAGCCCTCGAAGGTAAAGGCTGAAACGTAGACCTCGAACAGGCGCTCCACCGGCACTGGCTCGTTCCACAGCACGCATTCGCGGTCGCCGCCATCGAGGATGCGGTGCACCGCATCGAGAATGTCGGGCGCCCGCACGCTGAGCGTCAGGGCGCTGCCGACGGTCGCATTGGTGAATAAAATCCGAGCGCCGCCGTTGGTGGCGATGATGCGGCGATTGCGGTCAGCCACCAGAACCGGGTCAGGCAGGGCACCGATGAGGGCGGTGACGATCTGGCTATGGTCGGCTTCGGCGTGGGTTTTGGCGTCGTTCATGCCCGTCCTGTCGCTACATGCCGCTGCGGTGAGGCGTAGAGCGAAGCGCTTCGCTTCGCAAGATCCAGCGGTCCAGCGCTGTCTATGTCAGCTACGTGACGGGTTTGCGTCAGCGTGATCGCGATTGGTCCCCAAAGCGTTTCACAGCTCGACGGAATCGTCGAGCGCCATGAAGACGCGTCAAACCAATTAACCTTAGGTGGAGCCTGAGAGGCGCAGGCGCGCCCGCACTTCATGGGCTCCGAAGATCAGCAGACCGATCACGAAGGGGCCGAAATAATAGACCACGCGAAACAGCAGCAGCCCGGCCAGCAGTGCCTCGGCCGAAACGCCTGGAACCGCCTTCAGGAAGGTGGCCTCGAACGGCCCGATCCCGCCTGGCACATTGCTGGCGGCCCCCGCCGTGACGGCGAACACATAGACCGCGATATAGGTGATGAAGTCGAGACCGTGGCCTGCGGGCAGCAGCATATAAAGAGCGGAGCCGGCGCACAGGAGATCGCAGCAGCTGACGACAATCTGCGCCAGCGTCAGTTTCAGGCCCGGCAGCTCAAGGGCGACGTTCTTGATGTGCAGCCGGCGCGCGCCACTGCCGACATAGAGGCACCAGAGCGCGACGGCTCCAAGGACCGCCCAGCCAAGCGCCATATTGATTCCGACGGCCAGTTTATCGAGTTCGGCCAGCTGCGGCGCGCGCAGCACCAGGGCGAGACCGACCAGAACATTCATGCCGAGCCAGAACTGCAAGCTGCACAGCATGACGAGACGGGCGACATTGCCGGCGGAGACGCCGACGCGCGAATAGATGGCATAGCGTGCGGCGCTGCCCGTCAGCAGCGGGAAGCCGAGGGTGAAAGACATCGAATAGGCGCAGAACGAACCCATCGCGGCGGTACGATAGGGCACGGGCTCGCGCAATTGCTTGAGCCCGATAAAATCATAGAAGGTGAGCGCCAGGTAGGAGCCGCAGCCGAAGGCGAGCGCCAAGGCGATATGGGTCCACGATGTGGCGTGGATGGCCGTGGCAACCTGGCCGAAGTCGAGACGGGCCAGAACCTGCGCCACCACGTAAACCGAGAAACCCAGGATGGCCAGGCTGACCGCCATGCCGGCGATGCCGAGCCAGCGATTGCCGTTGCCTCCCTTGTCCGCTTTCGCGTTGGTCGTGTCTGTGTCTGACTCTGAGTCCTGGGCCATCGATATGCTGAATGCTTTCGAGGAGCGTGCGAGGGTGCGGCGGCCAGCGGTTCTCGGGAAATTTGGCGAGACTAGCTGGCCCGCGCCAGCGGTTCATCCGGCGGGGCGCCGACGAGCTTGCGGGCATCCAGAGCGCTGATCGGCTGGCCGAAGGCATAGCCCTGGGCGAATTCACAGCCGAGCTGGTAGAGCTCGATCGTATCGCTTTCGGTCTCAGCGCCTTCGGCAACGACTTCCATGCCCAGATCGTGCGCCATGGCGATCACCGAGCGCAGCAGCACCGGGCGCGCGCCGCGCGCATCGGGGCGCACGAAGCTCTTGTCGATCTTGATCGTGTCGAAGGGGAAGCGCTGCAGATAAGCGAGCGACGAATGGCCGGTGCCGAAATCGTCGAGCGCCAGGCCGGCGCCGAGTTCGCGAATCCGCTGCAGCATCTGCGCCGCGTATTCGGGATTTTCCATCACGAGGCTTTCGGTCAGTTCGAGCTTCAGGGTGCCGCGATGCACGCCTGAGCGAGTCAGCACGGCCTTCACGTCGTTCAGAAGGTCGTGTCTGAGCAATTGTCGTGACGATACGTTGACGCTGGCGAAAATCGGCGGCGTCACGTCGAGCGCCCGTTGCCAGGCGGCGAGTTCGCGCGCCGTCCGGTCGAGCACGAAAATGCCAAGATCGATGATCAGCCCGGTTTCTTCAGCGATCGGGATGAAGTCCGCCGGGTTGAGGCGGCCAAAGCGCGGATGATCCCAACGCAGCAGCGCCTCGAAACCGGCGATGGTGCGATCTTCCAGGCGCACGATGGGCTGGAAGACGATCTTGATCTCGCCGCGTTCCAATGCTCGCCGCAGGTCGGTCTCGAGCGCCAGCCGGTCGGTCTGCTGCGAGCGCATGCCGGGGCGGAAGAATTCGACGCGGTTGCCGCCGAATTTCTTGGCATGGGCGGCGGCGAGCAGCGCGTCCTTCAGCATGTCTTCGTGGCGGCGATGCAATTGCGGATCGAACAGAGCGATGCCGATCGAGCCGGTGAGGGCGAATTCGCGATCGCTGATCGTCACCGGCGTCAACAGATTGCGCCGCAGATTGTCGGCGATCTGGATGATCGCGTTGCTGTCCTTCTCGGAGGTCAGGATGATGCCGAACTCGTCGCTCGACAGCCGCGCCAAGGTGTCCTGCGGCTTGACCAGGCGTGTCAGGCGCCGGGCGATGGTGAGCAGCACGGAATCGCCGCCCGGGATGCCGAACGCCTCGTTGACTTGGCGGAACCGGTCGATGTCGATGGCGATCACTGTCGGGCGCATTTCGCGATCGACTTGGGCCTGAGTCAAAACGGTGTCGAGACGGTCGAAGAAGATTTCCCGATTCGGCAGGCCGGTCAGATTGTCGTGCACGGCATCGTGCAGCAGCCGTTCCTCGGCGGTCTTCGGTTCGGTGATGTCGCCCAGCGTACCGATGACGCGGATCACTTCGCCGTCGGCGCCGACCACGGGCCGCGCCTTCAGATGGAACCAGGAGTAATGACCGTCGACGGCGCGCAGGCGGAAGTCGAGGCTGATGCGGCCGCGCCGCTGTTCCAGCACGGCATCGAGACAGGCGGTGTATTTGTCGCGGTCGAAGGGATGCAGCACGTCGAACCAGCCGGCGGCCGGGCCTTCGAGCGCGCCGCGCTTGAGGCCGAGCAGCACTTCCAGTTCCGGGCTGGCATAGATGCGATCCGACACCACGTCCCAGTCGAAAACGATATCGCCGGAGCCAGTCAAAGCCAGGGCGCGGCGCTCGCTGTCGGAGACGCTGCCGTGGCCGATGCCGCCGCCAGCAAAAGCGATCTGCAAAACGGTGAAGCCGATCAGCATGACGATCAGGACGAGGCCGCCGATCAGCGCTGGCGAGACGAGGTCGCCAACGAGCGAGCCGGTCACCGTATAGCCGGCGGCAATCATCCAGACGAGCAGCAGGAACCAGGTCGGGATCAGCATGATCGCGCGATCGGAGCCGAGCGTCGACAGGTAGATGACCAGGATGAAACCGGCGACGGCGATGGCGGCGAGCGAAATGCGCGCGACACCCGCGGCGACCGGCGCGTCATAAACGGCAAGGCCGACGAGCGCCGCCAGGAACAACAGCCAGACGCCGGTGACGTGGGATGCGCGCACGTGCCAGCGGCTGAGATTGAGATAGGCGAAGAGGAACACCAGCAGCGTGGCCGCCAGAACCGTCTCGGCGCCGGCGCGCCACACCCGGTCGGAATCGCCGACGATGCCGACAAGCTTGGTCCAGAAGCCGAAATCGATGCAGACATAGGCGAGCACCGCCCAGGCCAGCGCCGCCGCGGCGGGGAAGATCACCGCGCCCTTGACGACGAAAACGATGGTGAGAAACAGCGCTAGCAGGCCGGCGATGCCAATGACGATACCTTTATAAAGCGTCAGGCTCGTCACCTTGTCTTTATAGGCGTCCGGCTCCCACAGATAGATTTGCGGCAGGTTCGGCGTGCGCAGCTCGGCGACATAGGTGACGGTGCTGCCCGGATCGAGTGTCAGGCGGAAAACGTCGGCGTCGGCGCTGTCTTCGCGCTCGGGCGGAAAGCCCTGGCTGGCGGTGATGGCGGCGATGCGCGAGGCGCCGAGATCGGGCCAGATGACGCCGGAACCCGCGAGGCGGAAATGCGGCGCCACGATCAGCCGTTCGATCTGCTCGTTGGTGTCGTTGGTGAAGGCGAAGACGATCCAGGCCGGTTGCGTGCCTGGTTGCGCGGCGCTGACTTCGATGCGTCGGACGATGCCATCGGCACCCGGCGCGGTCGACACCTGCAGACGGTCGCCTTCGCCGGAATAGTGCTCGACCTGTTGCGTCAGGTCGATGGCCTTGGAGTCGAGGGGAACGCGAATAGGTTCAACGGCTCCGGCGCCAGAGGCGACGAGCGTTGTGACCGCAAACAGCAGAAGGACAAGAAACCGGCGCAATTGAGCCCGTCGTGGTTAACGCGGCCGCAGCCGAGGAATTCTAGGATTGCCCTGGCCAGGGCTTAGTGGCATTGGCCCAGAACGGTGTCTTTAGTGTGATTGGTACCCCTTGCCGAATAGCTGGGCAAGTTTTCCTGAGCGGGTTGTGGCATTTGCTTCAATCTTTGTTTCAGGGGCATCAGGCAGGGGATCGCTATCGAGAATGGCGAAGAGCACATGATCCTGCCACGCCCCGTTAATCCGCAGATAGGCGCGGGCATAGCCCTCCCGCTTGAAACCGCTGCGCTCCAAAAGTCGGATCGAGCGGTCATTGTGCGGCAGGCAGGCGGCTTCGATACGATGCAGCCTGAGCGTGGCGAAGGCCCAGACCAGGGTCGCCCGCACGGCGCGCGACATATAGCCCTGGCCGGCATGGGCTTCGCCCATCCAATAGCCCAATGTGCCGGTCTGCGACACACCGCGCCGGATCTGGCCTAAGGTCAGGCCACCCAGCAACGCGTGGTCGGAGGCGCGGAACACGAAAAACGGGAAAGCTTCGTCCCGTTCCATCTCCTCGGCCTGCCGCCGCAGGCGCCGCCGATAGGCCGAGCGGGTCAGGTCGTCGACCGGCCAGGTCGGCTCCCAGGGGACAAGAAACGTCCGGCTCTTCTCGCGCAGCTCCGCCCAGGGCCCGAAGTCCTGTTGCACGGGCGGGCGCAGGTAAACCCCTTCGCCGCGGATGAAATTGGCCGGCTCATTTGCCGGCCCAAGCCGAAACAGCGCCATCGTAACCCCCTGCGCGCCTCGGTCGGTTAGGGGCGGGCGGCGCGGGCGCGCTCGCGGACAAACCGTTCAATGGCGCCCTGGTCGTTGGGCAGAACGGTGAAATGTTCGCGCGCTTCGGCGAGTTTCGCAAGATGCGGCGGCAACGGCGCGCTCGAGCCGGTCGCTTTTTTCACCGCATCGCCGAATTTGGCCGGGTGGGCGGTGCCGAGCACCACCATCGGCACCGACGGGTTTTTCGCCAAAGCCTTGCGGCCGGCATGGACGCCGACGGCGGTGTGCGGGTCGATCAGCAGGCCGCATTCGCTGTGGACGCGGCTCATTTCATTGGCCGTTCCAGTTTCGCCGGTGCGGAAGGCGTCGAACTCGGCGCGAATCTTGGCGAGCGCATCCTGCGGCAGCGTGAATCGGCCCGATTGCTGCAGCGAGGCCATCAGGGCGCGCACGGTCGCAGCATCCCGGCCGCAGGCGTCGAACATCAGCCGCTCGAAATTCGACGACACCTGAATGTCCATCGACGGCGACTGAGTCGGCACCACGCCGCGCACTTCATAGGTGCCATTGGCGAGCGTGCGTTCGAGAATGTCGTTCTCATTGGTGGCGACCACCAGGCGGTCCACCGGCAGGCCCATGCGCTTGGCGATATAGCCGGCGAGAATGTCGCCGAAATTGCCTGTCGGTACGGTGAAGGACACGGGCCGGTGCGGGCCGCCAAGCACGGCGGCGCTGGTGAAATAATAAACCGTCTGGGCAACGACACGGGCCCAGTTGATCGAATTGACGCCGGACAGTTTCATGCTGTCGCGGAAGCCATGATTGTTGAACAGCCCTTTCAGGATCGACTGGCAATCGTCGAATGTGCCTTCGAGCGCGATCGTATGGATGTTTGGCGCGTCGATCGTGGTCATCTGCTTGCGCTGGATGTCCGAGACGCGGCCGTGCGGATACATAATGAAGACGTCGACCTGATCGAGACCGCGAAACGCCTCGATTGCGGCGGCGCCCGTGTCGCCCGACGTGGCGCCGACGATGGTGGCGCGCTCGCCGCGCGCCTTCAGCGCATGGTCCATCATGCGCCCGAGCAATTGCATCGCCACGTCCTTGAAGGCGAGCGTCGGGCCATGGAACAGTTCGAGGATAAAGAGATTGTCGCCGATCTGCGTCAGCGGTGTCACCGCCGGATGGCGGAACTGCGCATAGGCATCGTCGAGCATCGCCCGAAAGGCGGTCGGTGCGATTTCGTCGCCGACGAACGGGCCGATCACCGTTTCCGCCACCTGCGCATAGGGCTGGCCAGCAAAGCCGGCGATGGTCTCGCGCGGCAGGGCCGGGAACATCTCGGGAACATAAAGGCCACCGTCACGGGCGAGCCCGGCCAGCAGAGCGTCGGTGAAGGAAAGCGCGGGGGCTTCGCCCCGCGTCGAAATATAGCGCACGGTGAACCTATCAGGGCATAGCGTTTCACAGTTTGGCGTAGCCAAACGCCATGAAGACGCGTCGAAAACAAGAGACCTAGGCAAAATCACGTTTCTATCGAAACGCGATTTGCTTTGAATTGCGCGCCGTCTGTAGCCCATTCTGGCGCTGACGCCAAAACCGGCCGGAAAACGACGCTACAGGGCCTGTTTCACCCGCTCCGGCGTCAGCGGCAGTTCGCGGTAGCGCACGCCGATCGCATCGAACACCGCATTGGCGAGCGCCGCGCCGGTCGGCCCCTGGGCGGCCTCGCCCGCCCCCAGGAACGGCAGGCCGGGTCGGTCGATCAGTTCGATGTCGATGCGCGGCACCTCGTTGAAGGTGAGGATCGGATAGCTGAGCCAATCCTCGCTGAGGACGCCGCTGTCGTCGAAACGCACCGCCTCCTTCAACGACCAGGACAGCGATTGCACGATGCCGCCCTCGATCTGGTTCTTCACCCCATCGGGAGAGACGATCTCGCCAGCATCATTGGCTGAGACCGCGCGCAGCACTTTGATCTTGCCGCTCGTGCGATCGACTTCAACCTCGAGGGCGACGGCGCAATAGGTCGCGACATTCTTATACATGGCATAGGCGATGCCGCGCCCACGGTTCGGCTGCTTCTGCCACGTCGACCAGCCGAACATCTCGGCCGTCTTTTGCAATACGGCGCGGGCCCGCTCGTTCTTCAAGCTGCGCAGGCGATATTCGACCGGATCGGCGTTGGCGCGATGCGCCAGCTCATCCATGAAGCTTTCGATGGAGAAGACATTGGCATAGGCGCCAAGCGCGCGTGTCGACGAAGCGCGCGCCGCGAACGAGGTGATGAAATGCGTCGTCACCTTCTGACCGAGGAATTCATACATGGGGATGGCGTTGCGATCGGCCGCATAGTTTGGCCCTCCGATGTTCACTGGTGTCGGGAGGGGAAAGGCCTTGGCCACCACCCCTCCTGCCAGCAGATTGCCGGCATTGTTGTTTGGTCGCGTCAGATGCGAGGTCGACCAGAGCTGATACTCCCAGTCGAGCACATTGCCGTCGCCGTCGAGGCCGGCCTTGACGCGGGTCAGCATGGCCGAACCATAGGGCTCCCACTTGTGCTCATCGTGGCGCATCCACTGCACGCGCACCGGGCGGCCGGGGAGGGCGCGCGCCAGGAGTGCGGCATCCGCCGCCACGTCGTCGGCGCCGTTGTGGCCGTAGCATCCTGAGCCCTGCACATGCTGGCAGCGCACCTTCTGCGGGGCGATGCCCAGCATCATGGCGATGGCATTGCGTGTTTCGAACACCGATTGGCTGTGGGTCTGGATCATCATCACCCCGTCAGCGCCGAGGGTGGCGAGCGCGCAGGACGGGCCGATCGAACCGTGCATCTGATAGGGCCGCCGATATTCCGCCTCGACCACGGTCGCCGCGGCGCGTCGATCCTTGCGCGGTTGATCCTTGATCGTGATGTCCTGCGGCTTTTGCGCCAGCAGCCAGTCATAGATGGTTTCGGACGTCGGCTGGCCCTTGAGTAGGGTCCAGCGCGCGGCCTCGCGTAAGGCGTCCGCGGCAGTGATGGCTTGCTCTTCGCGCGTGGCGATGACACCCAGGAAAGCGCCGTCGCGCACCACTTTGAGCACGCCGGGCAGCTTTTCGACGGCGGCGGTGTCGACCGATTGCAGCGTTGCACCATAGGCCGGCAGCCGCACCACGCGCCCATGCACCATGCCTTGCGGGCGCAAATCCTGCACGAAGATCGCTTGTCCCGTCATCTTGGCCGGCAGATCGATACGCGGGTGGCTTTTGCCGATGTAGCGGCGTTTGTCGCGCGGCCGCAGCGGTCCTTGCCCAGTGGCTTCAACCTCAAGTTCGCGGCCGCTGACCAGCTCCCAATAGCTGATCGCCTTGCCGTCACCCTTGATCGTGCCGTCCTCGACATCGAGCTTGGCGGCATCGACGCTCCATTTCTCAGCCGCCAGTTTGAGGAGCAGTTGTCGCGCATCGGCGGCGGCATGGCGCACGGCGGTGCCGCAGCCGGGCATGGACAGGGAGCCTGCGGTGGCGCCTTCGTTTGGCACCAGCTCGGTGTCACCCGATGTGATGACGATACGATCGAAGTCGACGCAGAGTTCGTCGGCGCAGATTTGTTGCACTGCTGTCAAAACGCCCTGGCCGATTTCGACCTTGCCGACCAGCAGGCGCACTTTGCCGCCGGCTTCGATGCGCAGCCACATCGACAGTTGGCGATTGGTTTGCAGATCGCCGGGCAAGCGTGCTGGTTCGCGCGGCGGGGTGCTCGGTGTCTGTGCGACAGCGGGAACGGTGAAGGCGACGAGCAATGATCCGCCGCCAGCCAGCACAGCGCGGCGTGAAGGGGTAAAGGGTGCGTTCATGGCTCAGGCCCCCTGTGCGGCGCGCAGCACGGCGCGGACGATGCGTTGGTGGGCCCCACAGCGACAGAGATTGTCGTCGAGTGCTTGTTTGACGTCGGTTTCGTTCGGATTGGGCTTGGCGTCGAGCAGCGCCTTGGCGCGCATGATCATGCCGTTTGAACAGTAGCCACACTGCGCCGCCTGTTCGTCGATAAAAGCCTGTTGCAGACGATGCGGCTTCTCCGCTGTGCCGAGGCCCTCAAGTGTCGTGATCGCACGGTCGGCCACCGCGCCTACGGGCGTGATGCAGGAGCGCGTCGGTTCACCGTCGATCAGCACGGTGCAGGCGCCGCATTGCGCCAGGCCGCAGCCGAACTTCGGCCCGTTCAATTGCAGGTCGTTGCGCAGCACGTAGAGCAGCGGGGCATCATCGGAAATCGCCAGATCATGCCGGCGGCCATTGACCGTGAGAACGGGCATCCTCTCCTCCCTTGTGCAGGCGGACGCCGTTGGAACGCGTCGCGCTCAGTCGTCTCTGACTATACACGACGCGATGATGGCCGCACCGTTGAGATCGAGGCGCCTAATGTCGCCGCCGGCCAGAGCGACGGATGTGTTGGCTTCGCTGATCGTGAGGCCCGCCGTGGTGAAAGAAATGGCGATTTTGCTTGGATCGCGGGTGAGGCCGTCGCCCAGGGCTTTCAGATAGGCCTCTTTGGCGGTCCAGATTTCGAGGAAAAATCGGTCGCGGGCGGCGCCGTCCAAGCCGGCGAGGGTTGCCCGTTCCTGGGGGTGCAACACGTCGATAATTGGTTCGGTTGTCGTTTCGGGCTCGAAATCGACCCCGATCGGCTTGGAGGACACCGCAAGCAGGGCCAGCGATCCACGGGCCGAGACTGAAATATAAGGGATTTGGCGCAGATTGCGCACCCGTGGCGCCCCGGCGGCGTCATAGGCGATGTCGATGGTTTCGGCCGTAACGCCGAGATGCAGTGCGACGAAGGTGCGCAGCGCCGCGCGGCGGGCGCGGAAATGGCGGCGGTCGCCGGCGGCCGGGCGGTTTTCGTCGTGGAGATCGCTCGGCAGCAAATCGGCCCGTAACAGCGGCGCGGCCCGGGGATCGCTGAGATCCACGGCCAAAACCCGAGCGGTTGCGGCGTTTCCCGCGGCCACCGGCGCCAGATTGTCGATCTCGTCGACGAAAAACCATTCAATCTCGACCGGCACGTCCAAAATCCCCGCTGCCCTGGTCCATTTGGCGCTGTGAGAGGGTGCCCGTCAAACCCTGAAAATTTCTGTCATCTTGCTGGTAATACGGTGTTTTCTCGGTCCACGTTTTAATCGTCAGGTAATATTAGGTGGTTAGGTTCCGCGAAATGGTCGTGCCGAACCCGGACGGCTGTGCCATCTTGACCCCGGTCGCGTCCGCGACGGAGAACCATTTATGACGCTCGACCCTTCTGCGCCGATCCTGATCGTCGACGATTACGCGACAATGCTGAAAATTGTCCGCAATCTGCTCAAGCAGATTGGCTATGAGAATGTCGATGATGCGCCCAATGGCGCGGCGGCGCTCGAAATGGTGGCGGCCAAGCAATATGCGCTGGTCATTTCCGATTGGAATATGGAGCCGATGACCGGCTACGATCTGCTGATCAAGATGCGCCAGAGCGAAGCCCATGCCGAAACGCCGTTCATCATGGTGACGGCGGAATCGAAGGTCGAGAACATCGTCGCGGCACGCAAGGCCGGCGTCAGCAATTATCTCGTCAAACCGTTCAATGCCGTGACCTTGAAGGCCAAGATCGATCAAGTCTTCGGCAAGCAGGCCGCTTAGAGCAAATTGCGTTTCGATAGAAACGCAATTTCGCTGGGATCTCTATCTTGCCGCGTCTTGGGCGTTTGACGAAGTCAAACGGCAAAGCGCTTTCCACCGCTTACCAGATCAACTGGCTCATCGAGGCCAGCGGCTCGACCTGATGTTGACGCAGCAGGGCCGCGAGCACGGCCTGATCGGGAACATGGCCGCGCGGATCCCGCTGGCCATTGTGCAGGTCGTCACGATGAATGCCGGACGTGACGAAGATCACATCGAGCCCTTCTCCTTGCGCGCCTTTGACATCGGTGCCGATGCCATCGCCAATGGCCAGAACGCGCGTGCGGTCGATAGGCGTGTCGCGTTTCACCTGCGCCAATTGCAGCGCCCGTTCGTAGATCGGCGCGAACGGCTTGCCGGCCTGCAGCACCTTGCCGCCGTAGTTCTGTTCGTAGCGCTGCGCCAGCGCGCCTGAACACCAGACTTCGTGGTCGCCGACATGAACGATAATGTCAGGATTGGCGCAGATCATCTCCACCTTGTGCTGGCGCATGATCTCAAGCCGCGCGTCATAATCGGAAGGCTGCTCGGCGTCGTCGAACAGGCCGGTGCAGACCACGTAAGCGGCTTGCTCAAGCGGCACCAGCGGCGGGCGCACGCCGGTATCGCGTTCAAGAATGTCGAACAGCGCCAGATCGCGCGGCGGCCCGATGTGATGCAGCGGCTTCAGCCCGTGTTCGGCGATGAAGTTCAAGGTCACATCGCCCGAGGTGACGATGTCATCGAAACAATCGCGCGGCACGTGCAGGCCTTCGAGCTGCCGCAGCACCGGCGGTGACGGCCGCGGCGCATTGGTGAGCAGGATGACCGTGCTGCCGGCGGCGCGGAAGCGCCGCAACGCGTCGACCGCGGCGGCGAAATGTTCCCGCCCGTTGTGCACGACACCCCAGATATCGGAGAGGATGACGTCATAGGACGCGGCGATCGGGGCGATGCCCGTCAGCAGGCGCGGGTGGGACGAGGGCGTGGGCGTGGTGGGCGAAGAGTTCATGATGATATGGCGCTAGTGGCCCGATGTGACGGTGTCAAGAATCCCCCGTCTGGCGCAAGCGCCGGTTCGGCGTTACAACGGTCATAACTAATATGAGAGGGAGGCTCAGTTGGCGATCTGGCGCAATTCTATTGCTTTTGCCTGCGGCTTGACGGCTGCCGCGACCTTTACTGCTGCGGCGCAAGAATCCACACAGGATGTTGAGAATTTCTATCGGGGCAAAAGTGTCCAGATCATTGTCGGGTCTTCGGCAGGGGGCGGCTACGATACCTATGCCCGGCTGATCGCCCGCCACATGGGCAAGCACGTGCCCGGCAATCCAGGCTTCATCGTCGCCAATATGCCAGGGGCCGGCGGCAATGTCGCCGCCAACAATCTCTATAATGTCGCGGCCAAGGATGGCACGGTGATTGGCGCATTCCAATCGGGCGTCATTCTCGAGCCGCTTCTGGGCCTGACGCCGGTGAAGCATGATCCGAGCAAGTTTCATTATCTCGGCAGCGCCAATGACGACGTCTATATCTGCATCGCGCGCGCTGATTCGCCGGTGCAGACCTTCGCCGATGTGTTGAAGAACGATCTGATTATCGCGGCGAGCGGTTCGAGTTCGACCTCGGACTATCCAGCGGTGTTGAACACGGTGCTTGGGAGCAAGTTCAAGATCGTTCTGGGCTATCCGGGCAGCCGTGAGATTTCGCTCGCCATCGAGCGCGGCGAAGCGCAAGGCGCCTGCGGCCTCGCCTGGCCGTCGATCGCGGTGACACAGCCCGGCTGGTTCGACACCGGCCGCATGAAGGTGATTTTGCAGACCCACGCGGTGGGTTATCCGGAATTGAACGCCAAAGGCATTCCGCTCGCCGCCTCATTTGCCAAGACCGACGACGAGAAGGCCATTCTCGCCCTGTTCTTCAGTCAGTCGCGGTTTGGCCGTCCCTATGTGCTGGCGCCGGAGGTTCCGGCACCGCGCGTCGCGGCGCTGCGCAAGGCGTTTGCCGAGACGATGATCGATGCGGATTTCAAGGGTGAAGCAGCCAAGGCCCGGCTCGATGTCGATGCTGTGCCCGGCGCTGACGTCCAGGCCCTTGTCAGCAAGGTCTATGCCTCGCCACCGGAAATTATCGCGCGGACAAAACAGGCGATCCACGGTAAATAGCGAAACCCATTTTTGCAGGGAACGCCAAGGAAACGTCATGCCGAAATTCATCAATCCGCCGACCGTCATGAAGCCGACCGCCGGCTTTTCCCAAGGTGTCATTCATGGCGCCAACGCGCGTCGGCTGATCCTGTCCGGTCAGGTCGGCACGAAAATCGACGGCACCTTGCAGGAGGGCATCAAGGCGCAAACCGAACAGGTGTTCGACAATATCTATGCGCTGATCGAGGCCGCCGGCATGAAGCCGACCGATCTCGTCAAGATCGTCACTTACACGACGGTGCCGGAGGAAATCGGCGCCATTCGCGAAGTTCGCCAGCGCCGGCTCAATGGCCATGAACCGGCGAGCACCTTCGTCGTCGTGCCGCGTCTGGCCAATCCGAACTATCTGATCGAAATCGAAGGCGAGGCGATCAGCGAGGCATGATCTCGTCTTTACCTTGCCGAAGACTTTAATCTTGATGGAGACTTGATGTCGCGGCGGGCGAAACGCCGCGGCATTGCCGTTCTGCCGGAGTGCAGGCTGTGCTAAACCGGCGATAGAATTTTAGGGAGCGCGTCATGACGAGTGCAGCGACAACCGTACCCAATGATCTTGAAGCTTTCTGGATGCCGTTCACGGCCAACAGATCGTTCAAGAAGGCGCCGCGCATGTTGGTGCGCGCCAAGGACATGCACTACTGGTCCGGCGATGGTCGCAAGCTGATCGATGGTGCTGCGGGCCTGTGGTGCGTCAACGCCGGCCATTCGCGCGAGCCCATCGTCAAGGCGATCCAGGACCAGGCGGCGGAGATGGATTTCTCGCCGCCGTTCCAGTTCGGCAATCCGAAAGCCTTCCAACTGGCGACGCGCGTCGCCGCCATGGCGCCTGCTGATCTCGATCATGTCTTCTTCACCAATTCCGGCTCGGAAGCGGTCGACACGGCGCTGAAGATCGCCATCGCTTTTCAAAATGTCAGCGGCCAGGGCGCGCGCCAACGCCTGATCGGCCGCGTGCGCGGCTATCATGGCGTCGGCTTCGGCGGCATCGCCGTTGGCGGCATGGTGCCGAACCGCAAGATGTTTGGCTCGGCCCTGCCGGCCGTCGATCATCTGCCGGCCACTTACAATCGCACCGAACAGGCGTTTTCGCGCGGCGAGCCGGAATGGGGTGGCCATCTCGCCGACGAACTCGAGAACATCGTCGGATTGCACGATGCCTCGACCATCGCCGCCGTCATTGTTGAGCCGATGGCTGGCTCCACCGGCGTGCTGGCCGCGCCCAAGGGCTATCTGCAGAAGCTGCGGCAGATCTGCGATAAATACGGCATTCTGCTGATCTTCGATGAAGTCATCACCGGCTTTGGCCGTCTCAGCGCGCCGTTCGCGGCCGAACGTTATGGCGTCGTGCCGGACATGATCTGTTTCGCCAAGGGCGTCACGTCAGGCACCGTGCCGATGGGCGGTGTGATCGTCCGGCGCGGCATCTACGAGGCCTTCATGAAAGGCCCGGAACATGCGGTCGAACTGTTCCACGGCTACACCTATTCGGCGCATCCATTGGCCTGCGCCGCCGGCCTGGCGACACTCGACGTCTATGAGAGGGAAGATCTGTTCGGCAATGCCAAGCGCCTTGAGGACAAATGGGCCGATGCGGTGCATTCGCTGAAAGGCCTGCCCAATGTCGTCGACATCCGCACCATCGGCATTGTTGGCGCCATCGATCTGGCGCCCAAGCCCGATGCACCGGGCAAGCGCGGTTTTGAAGCGATGGACGAAACCTTCCATCGCCAGGACGTGCTGATCCGCATCGCTGGGGATTCGATCGTCCTGTCGCCGCCGTTGATGCTCAACGAGAACAACATCGACGAAATCATCGATAAGGTCGGCAAGGCGATCAAGGCGATCGCTTGATCTCTGTCGGTGGATTTATCGTCGCAACAAAAGCCTTTCGGGGGACTGAGAATGAAACGTCGAGGTTTCCTCGCTGCCGCTGCACTCTTCATCGCGGCAGGCGGTGCGATGGCGCAGGACGCCTATCCGTCGCGTCCGGTCACCTGGGTGGTGCCCTATGCCGCTGGCGCGCCAGCCGACATCGCCTTTCGCAAGGTCGCCGAGGGCATGACAGGGCCGCTGGGCGCCACCATCGTGGTGATGAATCGTCCCGGCGCCGCCGCGACCATCGGCACCACTGAAGTCGCGAAAGCCAAGCCCGATGGCTACACCATTCTGGCGACGCTGAACGATCCCTTGGTCTCGCTCGTCGCGCTGATGGACCCTTTGCCGTATGATCCGGCGAAGGATTTCACCTTCGTCACCAAGCTCACTCAGAGCAAGGCGGCGATGATCGCCGGGCCTCATATCAAGGCGCGCACCTTGCGTGAATTGATCGATGAGGCGAAGGCGATGCCGAACGGCATGTCCTATGGCTCGTTCGGTGTCGGCTCCTTTCCCCATATCATCATGGAGGCGCTGGGGCGACGCACTGGCGCGAACTTCGTCAACGTCAATTATCGTGGCAGCCCGCAGGCGATCCAGGAATTGCTGAGCGGCCAGATCGGCGTCACCTTCGGCGCGGCGGCGGCCATGCAATATATCAAGGAAGGCAAGATCAAGCTGATCGCCCAGCTCGGCGAGGATCGTGGCCTGCTGAGCGACGTGCCGACCTTCTCCGAATCCGGCTTCAACGACGTGCTGCTGACCACGCCGCTGTGGTCGGGTCTCGTGGCGCCCGCTGGCACGCCGCGCGCCGCCGTCGACAAACTCGTCGCCGCCGCCAAGATTTCGCTCGAACGCAAGGACGTGCAGGATTTTCTCGTCGCCATCGCTTTTGAGCGTGTCGGCAATGCGCCTGAGGAATTTGCCGCCCAGTGGCGCAAGGAATATGACACCATACCCGCTGCCATCCGGAGCTTGGGCATCACCGCGAATTGATTGGTTTCATCTATCAAAATAGACCAATCAATCGATTAGATATATACCAATTCCTAGGCCATTCTCGCGCCAAGCTCTGAAAAGGCAGAACAATGTCCAAGAAAAAACTGACCACGACCGCTGGCGCGCCCGTGGCTGACAATCAGAATTCGCTCACCGCCGGTCCCAGCGGCCCCGTGCTGATGCAGGATTGGCAGCTGGTGGAGAAACTTGCCCACCAGAACCGCGAGCGCATCCCCGAGCGCGTCGTCCACGCCAAGGGCTGGGGCGCTTTCGGCACGTTCACCATCACCAACGACATCTCGAAATACACCCGCGCCAAGGTTTTCTCCGAGGTCGGCAAGAAAACCGACATGCTGGCGCGCTTCTCGACGGTTGCCGGCGAACAGGGCGCCGCCGATGCCGAGCGCGATGTGCGCGGCTTCGCGCTGAAATTCTACACGGAAGAAGGCAATTGGGATCTGGTCGGCAACAACACGCCGGTCTTCTTCGTCCGCGATCCGCTGAAATTCCCCGACTTCATCCACACGCAGAAGCGCCATCCGCGCACCAATATGCGGTCGCCGACCGCCATGTGGGACTTCTGGTCGCTGTCGCCCGAAAGCCTGCATCAGGTGACGACCCTGTTCTCCGATCGCGGCCTGCCGGTCGCGCCGATGTTCATGAACGGCTACGGCTCGCACACCTATTCGTTCTGGAACAAGGACGGCGAGCGGTTCTGGATCAAATTCCATTTCAAGACGCGTCAGGGCCACCGCCACTATACCAATGCGGAAGCAGCCCGGATTATCGGCCAATCGCGCGAGACCTATCAGGAACATCTGTTCGGTACGATCGAGCGTGGCGAGTTTCCGTCCTGGGACGTCAAGATCCAGGTCATGCCGGAACTCGATGCCGACAAGCATTGGTACAATCCCTTCGACCTCACCAAGGTCTGGCCGCATGGCGACTATCCGCTGATCGATGTCGGCGTGATGGAATTGAATCGCAATGCCGAGAACTATTTCGCCGAGATCGAACAGGCGGCCTTCTCGCCGTCGAATGTCGTGCCCGGCATCGGCTTCTCACCGGACAAGATGCTGCAGGCGCGCGTCTTCTCCTATGCCGATGCGCATCGCTATCGCCTCGGCACGCATTATGAAGCCTTGCCGGTCAACGCGCCGCGCACGCCCGTCCATAACTACAACAAGGACGGTGCGATGCGTTTCTTCAAGAACGACAGCGGCAATCCCGATGCCTATTACGAGCCCAACTCCTTCGACGGCCCGGTCGAGGATCCGTCGGTGAAGGAGCCGCCGCTGCGCATTTCCGGCGATGCCGATCGCTGGAACCATCGCGACGGCAATGACGACTATCGCCAGCCGCGCGCCCTGTTTGAACTGTTTAATGCTGAGCAGAAACAACGACTGTTCGCCAATATCGCCGGCTCGATGGGCGGCGTGCCGCGAGAGATCGTCGAGCGCCAGCTCGCCCATTTCGAGAAAGTTCATCCCGACTATGCGGCGGGCGTGCGCCGCGCGCTGGGTCTCGAACTCGTCGCGGCGAAGTAGAAGAAAGGGCGCCACGCGGCGCCCTTTTCATTTTCAACGAAGCGATCTTATTCCGCTGCCTGCGGCATCAGGGCGCGCTCCTCGTCGAGCACCTTCTGGAAAGCGCGGCGCGCCTGGGTCAGGGCATTGTCGGCCTTGATCGGTAGCAGGGGCCGATCCGGATCGGCATCGAGGCGCTGCTGCTGCGCTTCCATGATCGCCGCGTCTTCGTCAAAGACTTTCGCCGTTTGGCGATAGAGCTCATCGGTCACCGCGGGATCGTCAGGCTGGTAATTGTGCGCGACTGACCAGAAGTAATACGAGCTGTTGGCCGTTTCCGGCGTGATGCCGTGGTAGAGCCAAATCTGGAACTCGGCGTGCTGAGGGCTCTCGATGGCGCGGCCGACTTCATGCGCGCCGGTCCACTGTTTGACGCTGCTGGGCACGATATATTCGAACTCTTGCCAGCGATCGACATTGCCGGTGCGGCCAATGCCTTGCACATAAGTCGGCGTTGGCGCCAGGTTGGGCATCAAGCGGGTAAAGCGGACACCGGTCTCGGTGCGTGTGGTTTCCATCTTGGCGTTGACATGGGCCTTGGGATCATTGCTGCCGATGGTGTTGATATGCAGGTAGCCGAGATGGGTGAGGTCCATCAGATTGTCGACCATCATCATATAATTGATCTTCAGCGGCATCAGGTCTGTGCGGTGCGGGTATCCCTCGTGATAGGGCCAGTCGACGATCTTAGCTTCATCGGCGAGCATCGGATCGCCCATCCAGACCCAGATGAACTCCTGCCGTTCGACGACCGGACGTGACTTCACTTTCGCCATCGGCGGAATGTTGTCTTGGCCGGGGATTTCGACGCAGATGCCGTTCACGTCGAAGACGAGGCCGTGGTAGCCGCATTGCAAGCCGTTCTCGACGATCTTGCCGTGTGAGAGCGGCGCGCCGCGATGGCAGCAGCGATCCTCGACGCAGCCGATCTTGCCGCGGGCATCGCGAAAGAACAGCAGCGGCTCGTTCATGAGGGTGCGCGCGAGCATGCCGTTCTTCAGCTCGTGCACCCAACCGGCTTGATACCAAGCGTTTCTCAGAAATGGCGCGTTGATTTTATCGCTCACAATCGTCTCCCGTGAAGCGAGATGGAATGCCCGTGCAGGTCACCCACGGCGGTGTCAGGCCGGTGAGCAGCTTGGGACGCGCGGTGATCGTGTTGGATCTGCAACTCGCCCTCGCCTGTCTAAATCCTTCGAGCCCACCAGCGGGTCTTGCTATTTATTACGTAATGCGTAATTAATTACGTATTACATAAAAAATGAGGCGAGATGTCAAGATCGACGGGACGACCGGCAGGTGGATCGATTGGCGTGCAGGCCATGGACGTGGGGCTGCAGCTCCTTGGCCCCCTGATCGAAGCAGGGACACCTTTGAATCTGAAAGCGATCGCCGCAGCCATCGGCTTTGCGCCGCCAAAGGCGCATCGCTATCTGGTCAGCCTCATTCGCGCGGGCCTGGTTGAGCAGGACGAGCAAACCGGCCGTTACGGCCTGGGCCAATTGGCCGTTAGTCTTGGCCTGACGGCCTTGGGCATGCTCGACAAGGATGGGGTCGGCCGGGCGGCGATGATCGACTTGCGCCATGAGACCGATCACACGGCTCATTTCGTCGTCTGGGGCAGCGGCGGCCCTACCGTTGGGGCGGCGGAACCCAGTTCAAACCCGGGCTCCGTGTTCCTCACCACCCGTCTCGGTTCGATTTTTGCGCTGTTGCGAACAGCGACGGGCCACGTCTTTTTAGCTTATCTGCCGCGCGAGACGACACGGTTGCTGGTTGAGAAAGAACGCGAGGCGTTTCCACTCAGTGATCCGGAGATTGAGGCGTTGATCGCGCGGACGCGTCGTCATGGCGTCGGCTGGTCGATCGATGGTTTGGCGCCTGGCGTCAGCGCGATTGCGGCGCCTGTTTTCGATCACACAGGCCACTTCGTCTATGCCTTCAGCATCATCGGCCAGAACGCGCATTTCGATACATCGCCCGAGGGGCCGTTGGCGAACATCGTGCGCGCGAAGGCGCGCACCACCTCCAACAGGCTTGGGTGTTCCGACGCGATGTACGATGTGCTCGTGAAAGGCGTGACATAGGTAAGCTGTCGCTTTCAGCCTACGTCAGATTCAATCCTCCGTCCGCAAGCAGAATTTCTCCGGTCATGTAGTCGGAGGCGACCAGCATGGCGACGACCTGCGCAATATCTTCGGGCTGAGCCGCTCGGCGCATGGGCGAATGATCGCGCCAAAGCTGCTGCGCGGATGTCCAGTCCGCTGTCAGCGCAGTGTCGACGAGGCCGGGAGCAACGGCGTTGACGCGAATATCTGGCGCCAGAGAAAGCGCGAGCAGACGCGTGGTGTGATTGAGTGCTGCCTTCGTTGCGGCGTAGGGAATGGAGGCTCCTTTTGGTCGCACACCCGCATGCGAGCTGATGTTGACGACACATCCAGGCCGGCCGCGTCGGGCAGCTTCTCGCAGCGCGGGCTCCGCCTCCGCCACCAATCTAAACGGCGCGATGACATTGACCTCATAGAGCTCCTGCCAGATCGCCGGCGTTGCCGCAGTAAGGCTGGAATGGGGAATGACACGACTGAGGCCGGCATTGTTGACGAGCACATCGAAGCGTCCCCAATGCGCTGCAGCCCCTTCGACAAGCCTGATCCTATCCGCGTCGATAGCGAGGTCGGCTTGGATATACGTCGCCATTTTAAGTTCGGCGGCTAACGCCAGGCCCGCTTCAGCGGAGGTTCGAGAGTGGAGAACAACCGCAAATCCATCAGCGGAGAGCCGCCGCGCAATGGCAGCGCCAATGCCTGACGTGGAGCCGGTGACGAGCGCTACAGGCAATGTCATGGGGGGAACTATAACCTTCGATTGAACAAGGGTTATCCCACAATCGGATCACCGGGCAATCCGGAGCGATAAAAAAGGGGCGCTCCATGGCGCCCCTTCTGTTTGCGAGAATTGCAAGCCGGCGAATTCTATTCCGCCGCCTGCGGCATCAAGCTTCGTTCTTCGTCGAGCGCCTTCTGGAAGGCGCGGCGCGCATGGGTCAGCGCATTGTCGGCCTTGATCGGCAGCAATGGCCGATCCGGTTCGGCATCGAGACGCTGCTGCTGGCCTTCCATGATCACCACGTCCTCGACGAAGGTCGGATAAACCTCCGTATAGAGTTCGTCGGTGGCCTTGGGATCGTCTTGCCGGTAGCCGTTGGCGGCCGACCAGAAATAGAACGACGTGTTTTCCGTCTCCGGCGTAATGCCGTGATAGAGCAGCAGGTGGAAGCCGTCCTGGTCGCGGTTTTCATAGGCGCCACGGCCGACTTCCAGCGCGCCCGACCATTGCCGCACGCTGCCGGGAACGATGTATTCGAACTCCTGCCAGCGATCGATCTTGCCGGTGAAGCCAGCGCCTTTCACATAGGTCGGCGGCGGCAGCGCATCGAGCATCCAGCGGATATAGCGCGCGCCGTTCTCGGTGCGCTCCGTTTCCATCTTGGCGTTCACATGAGCTTTCGGATTGCCGCCGATGGTCTTGGTGTGGACATAGCCGAGATGGGTCAGGTCCATCAGATTGTCGATCATCATCATATAATTGATCTTGATCGGCATCGTCGCCTTGCGGTGCGGATATTTCTTCGGATTGTCGTGATAGTGCCAATCGACAATCTTCGCTTCATCGGCAAGCGCTGGATCACCCATCCATACCCAGATGAATTCCTGCCGCTCGACGACCGGATGCGACTTCACTTTCGCCATCGGCGGAATGTTGTCTTGACCCGGGATCTCGACGCACTTGCCATTCACGTCGAAGACGAGGCCGTGGTAGCCGCACTGCAAACCGTTCTCGACGATCTTGCCGTGCGACAGCGGCGCGCCGCGATGGCAGCAGCGATCTTCGACACAGCCGATTTTGCCATTGGTATCACGGAAGAACAGCAACGGCTCGTTCATGATGGTGCGGGCGAGCATGCCGTCTTTCAGCTCGTCGTTCCACGCAGCCTGATACCAGGCGTTTCTTAGAAACGGGGCATTGACCTTATCGCTCATGTCTTGACCCTCCCGTCGCGACCGATCGTGACGGGAGATTAGAAGGCCAATAATTTAAGCGCAAGCGGCGCTGTTCAAAGCGCTGCTGGGATCAGGTCAGCGAGGGGACTTGAGAAGAGGGCGAATCCCAACGGGATTCTGCCCATATCCAGATATCGGACAGTTTTGCTTGGATGGGTTTCAGTAACGCCAAGCCTTTAGTAGCGCCAAGCGAAGCGTTCGGCACGCGTATCGATATGGGTGACGGCGACCCAGCGATACGTACCGACACCGTTCACGCCGGGAACCGATTTGGCGAAGCTGGCGAGCGCCGAAGGCGAAACGCCGGCGACGCGGATATCGGCGGCCTTGCAAAAGCGATGCATGGAATGACGCCGGCCGCGATTGCGCATGCCGGAGGTGACCTCCACCGGGCGGTTGTAATGCAGGGCAATGGCGTCGAGCGCGCTGCGCAACTCCGCCGGGAAACAATCGGTCACGACATTGGGATAGGCGGCATACCAGCGCTGGTTGCCGAAGGACGTTGCGTTGTTGCCGGCGAAGGGAACGCCGTTGCTGCTGCTGCTGCCGGCGGTCGGCGCCGGGCCGGAGAAGGAAACGGGGGTGGCGGTGAGCGTGGTGCGGGCCGGGCCTTTGTCATCGGCCGGAATGCCGGCTTCTTCGCGCTCATAGGCGGCGATGGAGCGGGTCTGGGCCGCTGGTTCGACGGCGGCGGCCTGCTCGGGAGCCGCGATAAGCGCTGGCTGTTCCGGGGCCGCGAAAGCGGTGACGAGACTCGGGGTGGTTCCAGCCGGCTGGCCTGGGGTGGCGGCTGTGGCCGGGGCTGCGGCGACTTCAACCCGGTCGCCGAAATCGGGGCGGGCGATGGGGAGCGGCGTTTTCTTCGGCGGCGTAAAGGTGGACGCGATCACCTGCTCCGGCTCGGCCTCGGCGACCTGGGCGCGGGGCGGCGGATAGGTGCCAAAAAGGCCTCCAGCGGTCATTCCAGCCGAAGCGCCAGCCTGTGGCGTGCCGTCAGCGGAGAGATTGGCCTGGAGTTCGGGCTGGCCGGTGGGGGAGCAGGCTGCAAGCGAAAGGCCTGATGCGGCAACGGCAAACCAACAATAAATCCGCAAATCTGACCTCTGTTGTTCGTGGCGGGGCGAGCTTGGCGATCGTCACTCGGCAGTCGTACTCGGACGAACATACGCGGGGGCAACATACCCAGTCGTCGGGATGCGTCAACTCTTTGGCAACTTCGTGGCAAGAGTGCCCTAACCATAAGCTTATTCTTGACAATAATCGTCGGCGCCGCCGATTAGGGCCCCTGGCAGCGTGTTTGAATTGACCCTTTCCGGCAAATTTCGTAAATTCCCGCCGCAGAGCGGCCGTCCCCTGGGGGCGGCGCTTTGATTTTCCAGCCCATCCAACAACCGCAGTGATCCAATGGCCGAGCTAGTCCATGCCGACGCAGAATCCGCTATTCTGCCGACCTACATCAGAGCCGACGTCGCTTTCGAGCGCGGCGACGGCGCTTGGTTGACGGCGACCGACGGGTCGCGATGGCTGGATTTTGGCGCCGGCATTGCCGTCGCCGGCCTCGGCCATTCCCATCCGCATGTGCTTAAGGCCTTGACGGAGCAGGGTGAAAAGCTCTGGCACGTGTCCAATCTTTACAAGATTCCGCAGGCCGAGAAGCTGGCGCACCGCCTCGCCGACGCGACCTTCGCTGACTATGTCTTCTTCACCAATTCCGGCGCCGAGGCGCTGGAAGGGGCGATCAAGACGGCGCGCAAATACCAGTTCGTCAGCGGCCACCCGGAGCGGGTCGAGATCATCACCTTCGACAACGCCTTCCACGGCCGCACCCTGGCGACCATCGCCGCCGGCGGGAACGACAAATATGTCGAGGGCTTCGCCGCCCCGGTCGAGGGTTTCCACCGCAAGGTGCGCTTTGGTGACATCGAGGCGGTGAAGGCGGCCATTGGCCCGCGCACCGCCGCAATCCTGGTCGAGCCGATCCAGGGCGAAGGCGGCATCCGCGTGCCGCCGGCCTCCTTCCTGCGCGACCTGCGGGAGCTGTGCGACAAGCACGGCCTCCTGCTGGTGCTCGACGAAGTGCAGAGCGGCATGGGTCGTACCGGCAAGCTCTTCTCCTACATGAACTCCGGCATCGAGCCCGACGTCATGGCGGTTGCCAAGGGCATTGGCTGCGGCTTTCCGCTCGGCGCCTTTCTGACGACCAAGGAAGCCGGCAAGGGCATGATCGCCGGCACCCATGGCACGACCTATGGCGGCAATCCGCTCGCCACCGCGGTCGGCAATGCGGTGCTCGACGTCATGCTGGCGCCGGGCTTTCTCGAAGAAGTCGGCCGTAAGGGCCTGCTGCTGAAACAGAAGCTCGCGGCGCTCAAGGACGCGCATCCGCGCGTCATCACCGGCATTCGCGGTGAGGGCCTGATGCTCGGCCTCAAGATCGACGATGCCATTTCCAGCGGTGACTTCACCGTCGCCGTGCGCAACCAGCATATGCTGGTGGTGCCGGCCGCCGAAAACGTGGCGCGGCTCTTGCCTCCGCTGACCATCGGCGAAACCGAGATGAACGAAGCCATCACGCGGCTTGAAGCGGCGTGTAAGAGCATTGAGGCAAAATTGCCCGCATTGCAGAGCGCATAATGTTGACCACAGTGACGAAGCCCCGGCATTTCCTTGATCTGACCGAGTTCGATACCAAGGAACTGCGCCGCATCCTTGATATCGCCGCCTCCATCAAGGCGGCGCGTCGCAAGGGCCAGCTCGCCGCCAATCGTCCGCTCACCGGCAAAGTGCTGGCGATGGTGTTCGACAAGCCGTCCACCCGCACCCGTGTCTCCTTCGATGTCGGCATGCGCGAACTGGGCGGCGAGACGATCATGCTGACCGGCACCGAAATGCAGCTCGGCCGCGGCGAGAGCATCGCCGACACGGCGCGCGTTCTGTCGCGTTATGTCGACGCGATCATGATCCGCATCCTCGACCATGACGACCTGATGGAACTGGCCCAGCACGCCACCGTGCCTGTCATCAACGGTCTGACCAAGCGTTCGCATCCGTGCCAGGTCATGGCTGATATCCTGACCTTCGAGGAGCATTGCGGGCCGATCAAGGGGCGCACTGTCGCCTGGGCCGGCGACAGCAACAATGTGCTGGCGAGCTGGATCCATGCCGCTCATAGCTTTGACTTTTCCATCAATGTGGCGACGCCGGCCGAGCTGGCGCCGCCTCGGGCGCTTGTCGATTGGGCCCAGCGTTACCATGTACGCCTCCAACTGACCGAGGATCCTTTCGCGGCCGTGAGCGGCGTTGACGCCGTCATCACCGACTGCTGGGTCTCGATGGGCGATGAAGAAGAGGCGCGCCTGCGCCAGAAGCTGCTGTCGCCTTATCAGGTCAATGGCAAACTGATGGCTCAGGCGGCCAAGGGCGCGGTGTTCATGCACTGCCTGCCAGCCCATCGCGGCGAAGAAGTCACCGACGAGGTGATGGACGGGCCGCAGTCGGTCGTCTTCGACGAGGCGGAGAATCGCATGCACGCACAGAAAGGTATTCTGGCCTGGGCGCTCGCCGATGGCGCGGCGGGACGATGAATGAGGTCCAACCGGCGTCCCGGCCGGTTTCCGACACTGTCAACGATGATCGGGTTCTGCCCTATGCGGTGACGCCGCTCGATGCGCGCGGCCGGCTGGTGCGGCTTGGCCCGGCGCTGGACGATTTGCTGCGCAATCACGCCTATCCGCCGGAAGTGGCGCGCGCGGTTGGCGAAGCTGTGGCGCTGAATGTGTTGCTCGGCTCGGCTTTGTCGCTCGAGGGGCGCTTTCAATTGCAGACCCGCAGCGACGGCGTCATCGATCTGCTGGTGGTCGATTTCGACTCGCCCGATCGCGTTCGCGCCTTCGCGCGCTTCGATGCGGCGCGGCTTGAGGCGGCGCGCGCGGCGGGCGGAGCGACGCCTGCGGCCCTGCTCGGCCGTGGCCATCTTGCCTTTACCGTCGATCGCGGCCCCTCGACGCAGCGTTATCAGGGCGTTGTCGCCCTCGATGGCCAGGGGTTGGAAGCCGCCGCGCATCAATATTTTCTGCAGTCCGAACAGATTCCGACCCTGGTGCGCCTTGCCGTCGCCGAGGTCGTCAACGGTGCGCAGGAGCCCAGCTCCTGGCGTGCCGGCGGTCTGATCGTGCAATTTCTGCCGGATTCGCCGGAACGCCGCCGCATGGGCGATCTCGATCCCGGCGATGCGCCGGAAGGAGCGACCAAGCCGGAAGCCCAGGAAGACGATGCCTGGCTTGAGGCGAAGGCGCTCGCCGGTTCGGTCGAGGATCACGAACTGGTCGACCCGGCGCTGTCGAGCGAGCGGCTGCTGTATCGGCTATTTAACGAGCGCGGCGTCACCGTATTCGCGCCGCAGGACATCCGCCATGCCTGCCGCTGCTCGCGCGAGTCCATTGCCGCGATGCTGAAGAGCTTCACGCCGCAAGAGCGCCGCGACATGGTCGCCGATGACGGCCTGATCGGCGTCACCTGCGAGTTCTGCAGTGTCAGGCGCTCGTTCGAGCCGGCTGAAGTCGAACCTGAGCCGTCTCCGGAATAGACCGGAGGCCATTCAGTCGGCTAAGCTCGGGCATGGCTGACAACGATCTCGATTACAATCGCGCCCTCGTCGCTGCTGGCGTCGTCGAACAGGTGTCACCGCTGCTGCGGCGGCTGGTGGCGCCCAATCCCTCGCCCTTCACCTTCACCGGCACCTGTTCCTACATCGTAGGCCAGGGCCGGGTGGTGGTCGTCGATCCAGGACCGGAGAGCGCCGAGCAGCTTGCCGCTTTGTTGAAAGCGGTCGAGGGCGAGACGGTCAGCCACATCCTCGTCACCCACACCCATCGCGATCATTCGCCAGGCGCGCGCGCCTTGCGTGCGGCGACCGGCGCGCCGATTTTCGGTTGCGCCCGCCACGTGCCGATCCGGGACGATGCCTCGGGCCGGCTCGATGCCAGCCATGATCTCGATCATGATCCCGATCAAGTGATGGGCGACGGCGACGTCCTGCACGGCGATGGCTTAACTTTGCAGGCGATCCACACGCCGGGCCATGCCTCCAATCACCTTTGCTTTGCGCTGGCGCAGGAAAACGCGCTGCTCTCCGGCGATCATGTGATGGCCTGGTCGACCAGCATCGTCGCGCCGCCCGATGGCGTGATGAGCGATTACATGGCCTCGCTGGAAAAGCTGCGCGGTCGCGACGATCAAGTTTACTGGCCGGGCCATGGTGGCCCGGTGAAGGAACCGCAGCGCTTCTTGCGGGCGCTGCTGCATCACCGCCGTCAGCGCGAAATCTCCATTCTCAATCGCCTTGCCGAAGGCGAAAGCGAGATCGGGCCGCTGGTCGAGAAAATCTACGAAGGTCTCGACCCGCGCCTGAAGCCGGCGGCGGCGCTGTCCATGCTCGCCCATATGGAAGACCTGACGGCGCGCGGCCTGGTAGCGGCCGATGGGCCGGCGACCCTGACCGCGCGTTATCGCAAGGTCTGAACCCGTCATTGCGAGGAGCGTAGCGACGCGGCAATTCAGGGGCGTGTGGTAGAATATGAGCCATGGCGAGTAGCGCCAGTGCCGCAGGCATTTTTATATTCTATCATTCGCTCTGGATCCCCCGCTCGCGCTGCGCGCGTCGGGGATGACATCGAGCCCGACAGCCGCGCAGCGGCTGAGCGGGACTCCAGAGCGCGTGACGAAGCGCCTGCCACCTGCAAATCGCGGCTATGTCGTAAAACAAAATTCCGCCGTCCTGCCTTGGTAATGTGCGTTCGATTTGATCGCGGCGGGCGCGGCGAGAACAGTTCTTGGAGAGGACAAAGACCTCGAAAACCACCTCGGGGAGGGGGTGTCGCGAGATTCTGAGGAACAACCCCATGCAAGGCCCGTATCAAGGCCAGTTTCGCGCTCACCCCATCGTTGGGTCGAGCACGATCTTGCCCATGCCGGGATCGGCTTCGATCATCGCATGCGCCTGTGCTGCCTTCGATAGCGGCAGGACATGGGCGATGCGCACCTGGATCTTACCTTCCGCCGCCGCCTGGAAGCATTTGGCCAGGTCGCCTTCGCGCGAGCCCGGCGTGCCTTTGATCATGATGCGCTTGTCGTAGAGATGGTGGAAGTTGATCGTCGCATTGGGGCCGCCATGGGCGCCGGCCGTGACCATGCGGCCTTCCATGCCCAGCGCCAGAAAGGCTTTCGGCAAAACGTCCGGGTTGGCGACGTTGTCATAGAGCACGTTCACGCCCTTGCCGCCGGTGATCTTCATCACCTCGGCGGTCAGATCCTGGGTCGATGAATCAATGCCATGATCAGCGCCGAGCGCCAGGGCGACATCGACGCCGGACTTGCGGCTGGCGGCGCCGATCACCTTGGCGCCAATGACGTTCTTGGCGATCTGGATGCCGACCGTGCCAAGGTTGCCGCTGGCGCCGAGGATGAGCACCCATTCGTCCTTCTGCAGTTTGGCGATATTGACGAGCAGGTTCCACGCCGTCGGGCAATGGCGCATGACGACGGCGGCCTCATGGAAACCCAATCCGTCCGGCAGGCGATGGGTGGCCATGGCGGGCACGCAGACGAGATCAGCGAAACCGCCCGGCCGCTTGATTCCCATCATGCCGCGCGGCCCCGTGTAGGAGCTGCCATCTTCATCGACGATGTCGAGCGGCATGCCGCCGGCGGCAGCGACCCGATCGCCGACTTTCCAGCGCGTCACGCCGGGCCCGACAGCATCGATAGTGCCGGCGCAATCGACGCCGAGGATCAGCGGCAGCACTGGTGTGCGCTGCATTTCCTCGCCCCGACGCAAGGACACGTCCAGCACGCGGTTGACAGTGGCGCCACCGACGCGAATGCGGACTTCGCCAGAGCGCGGCTGCGGGTCCGCCACCTCTTCATATTTCAAGACGTCCGGCGGGCCGAATTCACGAAGAACAGCGGCTTTCATGTTTCCCCCTTTTTTGTTTCTCTGCTTCTAGTAGAGCTATTGCCGAGGGGCAGGCAAGAGGGCGGCAATCCAAGCCTGAAGCGCGGGCGGCTCGCCGTGTGCGGCACCCTTCATAGCAGCAATGCAGGATGGTCTGATTGCGCCGGCCGGTGTCGCCGTTAAAGATACAGTGAAACGGGCTCAATCATCGGTGGGGGAAATGTCAGGCGATCAAGCGTCCGCGCAAAGAGGGCGCGCATTGGAAGAGCGTGTCGATTGGTTGTCGCTGTCGCCCTTCCTCCTGCATGCGATGCTGATCCAGTTCATTCTGTCGCTGACGCGCGTGACGACCTCCTACCGCGTCATTGAGCTCGATCTGCCACTGGTTTGGTATGGGCTGATTTCATCGGGCTATGCTCTGCTGCCGATCTTCCTCGCCGTGCCGCTCGGCCGTTACATCGATCGCGGCAATGATGCGCGCGCGATCTGGATCGGCTCCGGCCTGCTGGTCGCGGCCGGCCTTGGCTTCTGCTTCTCGGCGACATCGGCCGTGCCGATCCTGCTGCTGACCGTTCTGAGCGGCATCGGCCATCTGTTCCTCATGGCCGGCCATCAGATCTATTCGGTGCGCTGTGCTGGCCCTAAGGGCCGCGAGGCTGTCTTCGGCAATTACATGGTGGCTTTGGCCATGGGCCAGATGTGCGGGTCGTTGACGATCGGCTGGCTGGCGGAAGGCAAGGTTGTGCCGCCAACATCGCTCTTGTTCATCCTCAGCCTGATCATCGCCCTCGCGGCCTTCGCTTTGTCGTTCGCCATTCGCCCCGAGGTCATCGAGCCGTCGGATGTGGCCCCTCCGCAAGCCTCTGGCGTCGCGGAGATTCTGCGTGTTCCAGGCCTCGCGCCGGTTCTTCTGGCCAGCGTGGTCACCGTATCGGCGATCGATCTCCTGATCGCCTATCTGCCTTTGCTCGCTATCGAGCGGCATATCACCGCCGGCCAAGTCGGTGTTTTGCTGACGATTCGCGCTGTCGCGACGATTGCCGCACGCATCTTTCATTCCCGCGTGCTGCGCCTGTTTGGGCGGGCCTCCGCCACGCTGTTCAGCATGCTGGCGGGCGCGGTTGGGTTCTGGATTCTCGCGGCGCCGGTCTCGATCGAGCTGATGTATGGGGGCATGGTCATGCTTGGCATGGGGATGGGGCTGGCTGTCACGCTATGTCTGTCGAATGTCGTTGATGTTGCGCCAGTTCATGCTCGCGGGACGGCGATGACCCTGCGTCTGACCGGCAATCGTATCGGCCAATTCATTGTTCCCTTTGGCGCTGGCGTCGTTGCATCGTCCACGGGCGCTGGCGGAATTCTCTTTATTATTGGGCTGGGCGTGGCTGCTTCCGGGCTCGCTGTTCGCACCGCTTACGCGCGTCGATAGGCATTATTGTTCCTATTCGGAGCTGTTGATTCTTCTAGCTGCTTCTGCGCATGCTGGCCCTTCAAAAAATGAAACGACCGGCGTTTCAAAGCCGGGTGGGCGGGGAATACAACAGGGGGGTAGAGCTGACCGGCGCAAGGGAACTGTTTTCGCGAGAATGATCCGGCACAGGATCATCGGCGAGATCAGGGCGCGCGGAAAGCGGCCGATTGAATGACCGAGCGTTTACTCAGTCTTCTCGACAGATTCGTCTATTCCGCCGCGCGTCACGGGTCCTATTTGCTCGTGCTGCTGGCGGCGGTTGCCTACAATGCCGAGACGGTCGCGCCGTCGCGCGGCTATGTGGTGATCGAGAACTCCGATCCCGGTGAACAGACCAAAGCCGTCGTCACCTATGGTCGGACCCTTCACGACACAGAACAGGTCGTCTTCGGCCTCAAGACCGATATCGCGCCTGCCACCGGCCTTGATCGCACCGGTTCGCTACGTCGAACCGTCGAAACCTATTCCATCTCACAAACCATTCGTCACTTCGACCCGCGCGGTCCGCCTGTAGGCGTGAGCCGCGCCGTCTGAGACGGCGCGCATACGGATCTTTCGACTGACGCGCCAGTGACTCTGGGTCGCTGGCGTCAACCTGAGAAATCCAGCGTTCCGAAAGGTGAACGATCATGGAAACAAGTATGTTGGACGCTGCGAGCGTTGCGCTCGTCACGCTCCTCGACCCCTGGCGCCTGTTCCTGCTCTCCGCAGGCGTCATGATGGGGCTTATTCTGGGCATTCTACCGGGCATTGGTGGGCTCGCGGGCACGGCGCTGCTGCTGCCCTTTACCTTCAACATGGATCCTTATGCGGCGATGGCGCTGCTGCTCGGTCTGGCGTCGACGACGGCGACCGGCGATCCTATTCCCGCCATTCTCTTCGGCGTGCCAGGCGGCGCCGGTTCAGCGGCAACTGTGCTTGACGGCTTGCCGATGGCCAAGCGCGGCGAAGCCAGCCGCGCTCTGTCGGCAGCCTATATGTCGTCCATGCTGGGCGGCATTTTCGGCGCTATCCTGATGGGCATTTCGCTGCCGATCCTGCGGCCGATGATGTTATATATAGGATCACCAGAACTCTTAGCCTTCGCGGCGCTCGGCATCTCCATGGTTGCGGTGTTGTCGGGCAATACGCCGCTGCGTGGTTTGACGGTCGCTGGCATCGGCCTTTTGATCTCGATGATCGGGTCCGATCCGCAAACCGGTACCCTGCGTTGGACGCTCGATACGCTCTACCTATGGGAAGGGCCGCCGCTGGTGCCGATCATCCTCGGCCTGTTCGCGCTGCCTGAACTGGCTGACCTTGCCATCGGCCGCACGGCGATCGCCGGCAACATGGCCAAGACCGACGCGCGCGGCATGTATCAGGGCGCCAAGGATTGCTTCACCCATTGGTGGCTGGTGTTGCGTTGTTCCTGGCTTGGCGCGGCGCTTGGCGCGGTGCCTGGCATTTCCGGCGCGGTCGTCGACTGGCTGGCCTACGGCCATGCGCTGCGCACGGAAAAGGGCGCGCAGCAATCGTTCGGCAAGGGCGACGTGCGTGGCGTTATCGCTTCTGAGAGCGCCAACAACTCGCGTGAAGGCGGCGCACTTGTGCCGACCGTGGCGTTCGGCGTGCCGGGCTCTGCCGGCATGGCGATCCTGATGGGCGCATTCATGATCCACGGCCTCGTGCCGGGACCGGACATGCTCTCCAAGCATCTCAACGTCACCTACGCCATGGTCTGGTCGGTGGCGCTGGCCAACATCCTCGGCGCCGGCCTCTGCTACCTGTTCTCCGAACAGTTCGCGCGGTTGGCGACGCTGCGCTACACGCTGATCATGCCCACGGTTCTCGGCATCATCTACATCGGTGCGTTCCAGGGTGCCCGTAACTGGGGCGATCTCTGGACCCTGCTGATCTTCGGCATCCTCGGATGGACGATGAAGCAGATGAAGTTCCCGCGTCCGCCGCTCGTGCTCGGTATCGTGCTCGGCGAGGTCGTGGAACGCTATCTGTTCATCTCGATCCAGCGTTATGGCGTGCAATGGTTCTCGCGTCCGATCGTGATCGTTCTGTTCGCGATGGCGTTGTTCGGTCTGCTGCGGCCGCTGCGTCAGGACATCAAGGGCCATGGTGGCATCAAGGGCATGTTGTCAGGCTTCGGCGTGACACCGCAGCTGCATCCCAAGCAGCTGTTCCATGTCTTCCTGCTCTGCGTTATCGGCTGGGCGATGATCGAGGCTTCGAGCTGGAACTTCAGCGCCAAGATCGTGCCGATGATCGTCGGTGGCATGGCGTTCAGCTTCTGCTTGTTCAGTCTGTTGAACGAAGCCTTCCGCCAACCGGGCAAAGCGGTGCAAACCGGCCTTGCCTCGGCGGTGCAGCAGGACCTGCAGCAGAAGATCCACATGGATCTCGAGTCGGACACCGATCACGTGCCGACGCGGACCTTGGCCATCCGTGGCACGATCTTCTTCGGTTGGCTGTTGGCGTTCATGGCGTCCATGTCGGTGATCGGTTTGATCCCCACCGTGCCGCTGTTCGTCATCCTCTATATGCGGCTTGAAGGGCCGGAGCCGTGGAAGCTGGTCATTCCGCAAGCGATCGGTCTGACGGTCTTCATCTACTTCCTGTTCGACCAGCTGCTGACGATCCCCTGGCCGCCGACCTATCTCGGCACCTGGATCCCGGCCTTGAAGGGCCTCATTCCTTCGGTCTAATGGGACGACACGAAACGAAACGGCCGGGCTCATGCCCGGCCGTTTTTGTTTGTTGAGCAAATCTCTGGGTGTCATCCCCGACGCCTGCGCAGCAGGCGAGCGGGGATCCGGAGCGAGAGGTAAAATCTCAGAGTTGCTGAGCGTGACGCGTGCGCGTTTCACACCCAGGCCGTTGTTCTGGATTCCTGCTCGCGCCTACGGCGCGTCGGGAATGACACGCTAGTTAGTCGCGTCTCACTCCAACCGCACCAGCACGCTGTCGCTGGCGCCCTTCGCGTCGATGATCGAGACGCGGGCGAAGCCTGAGCCATCAGGCCGCCAGGAGGTTTGCCGGCGGATATCGGCGGCGCCAACCGGCGCGCCATTGACCATCCAGGTGAAGGGCGCGATTCCGCCCTGCGCTTTCAGGGCCAAGGAACTGACACTGGCGCTCGCGCCACCGCCGGAAAGGCCCAGATCGACCCGCGCGCCATCGGGCGGATAGGCGATCTTCAGCGGTGCGCCGGTGGCGGCCGCCACGGTCTTTGGCGCATCCTTGCGCAGATGGCGCAACGGCGGCGGTAGATTGCTGGTGGTGGCGATAATGGCGCCCGGCGGCTGCGGGATTGGCTCGTAGGTCGCTCCCGCCCGGGCGAAGGCATCGAACAATACAGGCGCCGCCACCTGGCGCGCCACCAGGCCTGGCACCGCGCCATTGTCGGCGCGGCCGAACCATACCGCGATGGTGATCTTGCGATCGAAGCCGACGGCGAAGGCGTCGCGATAGCCGTAGGACGTGCCGGTCTTGAACGAAATGCCGCCGGCGAGCGCGTTGGTGGGCGGCGGCGCGCCGCGCAGAATGTCGGCGACATACCAGGCGGCCACCGGCTCGGCGATATGCTGCTGTGCCGGCGTCGGCGGCGGCAGGTCGCGCCGGTCGATCAGGTCGGGCACATCGCCGCGCCGCGCCAGGCCGGCATAGAGCCGGGCGAGATCGCGCAAGGTGATGCCGAGGCCGCCGAGGGCAATGGCAAGGCCGGGCGGAGATTCAGCTGGCAGCACCACGGTGGCGCCGGCGTTGCGCAGGCGCGCCAGCAGACGCGCTGGGCCAACATCGCTGAGCAGGGAAACCGCCGGCACGTTGAGCGAATTTTGCAGGGCCTTGCGGGCCGTGATCTGGCCCTGGAAGGTCATGTCGAAATTTTCCGGCGCATAGATGCCGTAGCGGGCGCGGCGATCCTCCATCAGCGTTTCGGGATGGGCGAGACCGTCCTCGAAGGCGAGCGCATAGATGAAGGGTTTCAGCGTCGAGCCTGGCGAACGCAGCGCTTGCGTCATATCGATGGCGCCGGCGCGTTCCAGCGACAGGTGATCGGCCGAGCCGACATGGGCGAGGATTTCGCCGGTGGCATTGTCTATGGCAAGTAGTGCGCCGGTGACCTTTGGGCCAAGCCGGTCGACGCTCTCGCGCACCAGCTGTTCGAGTGAGGCCTGCAGGCGCTGGTCGACGGTGAAGTGCAGGATGCGCCGCTGCGGCTCGGCCGCATGGCCCGCCGCCGCGGCATGGCTGGCAAAGGCGGGGAACGGCTTGCGCTCGCCCTTGAAGATTTCGCGCAGCGCGCCGGCCTGTTCCTCGGAGCTCAAGAGGCCAGCTTGCCGTGAGCGGTCGAGAATACGGTCGCGGGCGCGCAGCGCCGCCTGTAGATCGCGATCCGGTCGCCGCGCTTCCGGCGCCTGCGGCAGGCCGACAAGCAGCGCCTGTTCGGCGAAGGACAGGCGGCGTGGCTCCTTGCCGAACCAGGAGAGCGAGGCGGCGCGCAAGCCTTCCAGATTGCCGCCATAGGGCGCCAGCGCCAGATAGAGGTCGAGGATCTCGCGCTTCTTCAGCGTGCGTTCCAGCTCCAGCGCCCGCACCACCTGCCGCAATTTGGCGGCGAGGCTGCGCTGGTCCTGCGGCGGATCGATCAGTCGCGCCACCTGCATGGTGATTGTCGACCCGCCGGAGATGACACGGCCGTGGTGCAACATCTGGCCGGCGGCGCGCGCCAGCGCCCGCCAGTCGACGCCGTGGTGATTGTAGAAGCGGCGATCTTCATAGGAGAGCAGCATGTCGATGAAACGCGGATCGACATCATCGACGGTCACCGGCAGACGCCAGCGGCCATCCTCGGTGGTGAAGGCGCGCAACAGCTTGCCATTGCGATCGACGGCGACCGTCGATCCTTTGAGTGCCGCCTTGAGATCAAGCGGCGGTAGCGAGGTTTCGTAGGTCTTCCAGACGCCCGGCACGCCCAGGCCAAGCGTCGCCACCACCGCCATGGCGATGAGATAGCCACGTCTGCGCCTGGGCTTTGTGTCGGTCAACGCTGCGCCTCACCGATTTCGAACGTGCCAGTGCCCGTGCGGCCGAAACGTTCCGGGCGATACATGTCTTCCACCGTCGCTGGCGGCAGCACGTAGCGGCCAGGCGTCACCGCGCGGACGATATAGGCGACATTGAACGTCGCCCTGTCGCTGCCGCTGCGCTCGAAGGCCGCGACGAAGCGGTCGTCGCGATATTCCTGGTGCGTCGGCTCCACCGTCGCCTTGGCGAAGGCGAGTTCCGACACCGAGCCGCCATCGAACAGGTTCGGATTGTCGATCTCAAGACCCGCCGGTAATTTGTCGACCAGCAGCAACCGGGCATAAGCCGCTTCCAGTTCGGTGATTTTGAGAACGACGACGAGACGGTCGTTCTGCTTCACCTTGGTCAGGTCAGCCGGCTTGCCATCGAGCTTGTAATATTGCCGATCGACCTGATAACCGCGCGAAGCCGCCGGCTCTGGCGCCACCGGATGGCCCGACGTGGTGATGACCACCTGCGTCGCGCCCTGGCCGGCATTGCCGATGGTGATGTTGCCCCCTTCGAGCGCCGTGCCGCGCCAGGTGCGATAGAGCGCCCCGGTCTGCGGCACGCCGGCCACTGTGAGCTGCATCGACTGCGCTTCCTTGAACAGCGCCTGGGCCGCCAGCACCATCCAGGTATTCTCCTGCGTGCTGGTGTAGCCCGTGGCGGCGCGTTCTTCCTGCACGGCGGCGCCAGCAAGCGACAGCAGGTTGCGATCGCTGTCGGTTTCCGCCGCCAGCGTCAGGAGACCGGCGCTGTCGCGCAGCCGCGAACCGTAGTCGGAGCGCGAAAAGCGATTGCGCTGTTGCTCACGCAGCCGCTGCACGGCGGAGGCGAAGGCTTGTTGCGCCCGGCCACGGTCGCCGAGCATGGCGAGCGCGGCGGCAATCTGCGCCCGCGACAGAGCGGTGTCGAAGGACGACAGCTTGGTATCGGCGAAATAACGCAGATCGCCCATCACCGGCCGGCCGTTGCGGGCCAGCACATAGACCGCATAGGCGATGCCCGCCGCTTCGCTGGTTTTGATGTCGCCGGCATTGGCGACCTGGTTGCGCAGCCGGTCGAGCGCCTGTTCGAAGGGGCGTTGCGGCACGTCATATTTGGCCTCGCGCGCCCGCGTCAGGAAGTCGGTGATGAAGGCATCGAGCCAGAGATCGTCGCCCGCATTGTTGGCTGACCACAGGCCGAAGGCGCCGGACGAGGCTTGCCGCGACAGCACTCGCTCGATCGCATCGCGCACCCGTTTCTCCGCATCGGTGTCGAGCGCCAGCATCTGCGACGTGGCGAGGCGATTGACATAGAGCAGCGGCATGGCGCGGCTGACGATCTGTTCCGAACAGCCGTAGGGATAGCGGTCGAGCGCCTGAAGCAGCGCGCCGACATCGATGCCGCCATATGGCGTTACGGCGACCGACACGGCGCCCGTGCCGGGCAGGAAATCGGCCAAGAGATCGTTCGACAGCGTGACGCTGCTGCCGGCCGCCAGCGGCCGCACCGTGCGTTGATACAGTTCGGTCGATCCTGGCTGCACGTTGAGCGCCAAGGTCTGCGACGCGGCGATGTTCGGACCCGTCAGCTTCAGATCGATCTCGGCCCGGCCCATGCCGGCGCCCGTCACCGGAATGGTGAACTGCGTCTTGCCGCCCTGCGTCAGGCGGAAGGCGCGGCGTGCGGCGTTGGCGGCAAGTGCGATCGGGCCGCGCACGTCGAGATCAACAGCATAGTCGCCGGCGGCGCCTTCGACATTGTCGACCTGGATGTGGAACTGCGAACGGTCGCCCAGCGCCAGGAAGCGCGGCAGCGTCGCCTGCACCACGACGGGATCGCGCACGATCACGTCTTTCGAGGAGGCGCCGACCTTGTCGCGGCTCCAGCCGACCGCCATCACGCGGATGGCGCCGTTGAAGGGCGGAATTTCGAAGGTGACACGCGCCACCCCGTCCTGATCGACTTTCACCACGCCGGAATAACGCGCCAAAGGCTCCTGCGTCGGGCGATTGCCTTCAAGGCCGCGTCCCGCCGCGTCGCCACCGGAGCGGATCGCGCCGCGCGCGCCCTGCATGCCGTCGATAAGCAGGCCGTAGAGGTCGCGCACCTCGTTGGAGAGCTGTTTCTGGCCGAAGAAGTAATCGGTCGGATTGGGCGAGTCATAGCGTGTCAGATTGAGAATGCCGATGTCGACAGCCGCGACCGTGACATAGGCTTCTTCACCTGCGCTCAGCCCCGCCAGCCGGATCGGCATGGTGAGGGAGCGGCGTGGTTCGATCTTCTCAGGGGCTTCGATGGCGACATCGAGCCTGTGCGCGCCAGGATCGACCTGGAACCAGGACAGGCCCAGGGCGCGCCCCGGCATGCGCTTGGCCGCCTGATCGAGGGGACGATGCGCCAGCGCCACCGCATAGGCGCCCGCGCCCCATTCGGCTTTCACCGGCAGGGTGATCTGGTTGTCGCCGACGACCAGGTCGCGCACCGTGATGTCCTGCACCTTCTCGCCGACGATGGCGAGCGTCGCCTTGCCGGCAAAGCGCGAAGCGATCTTCACGCGCATCTGGTCGCCGGGCTTGTAGTCGGTTTTGTCGAGGGTCAGATCGAGCAGATCAGGCGTTTCCGCCGAAGCATCGCCAGACCAGCCGACATTGAAGGTGATGCTCGTTGGCGTCAGCGTGCCATCGTCAGACGCGAGATCGAGGCGGTGGGCGCCCCAGCTGACGCCGGCGGAAATGCGCGCCGGATCGTTGCCGGCGACATCGACCTTGCCATCGGCGATGCGGCGCGAAGCCTTGACGCGCTCATAGCCCCAGCGGCCGTCGTTGTTGTACCATTGATAGTCATTGGTGACGCGATAGAGCGACCATTGCAGGCCCTTCACCGGCACGCGCTGGCCATCGGCCGAAACGGCGACCACATCGAATGTCGCGGTTGAGCCTTCCGTCAGATCATCGAAATTCTTCTTCACCGCGATGAGGCCGTTTTTGGCGCGCACGGGCAGGGTGACAACCCGTTCCACGGCGCGTCCGCCGGGCTCGCCGGCGCGCAGCACGATGCGCGCTTCCACCGGTTGCGACGCCTCCACTTCCGGCACCGTGAAGGTCACGGCCGCCTGGCCCTTGGCGTCGGTCTGCGTGGCGTCGATGTCGTTGCGGACGGTTTCGAACTCTTCGTCCTGCAGGCCGGCCTGATAACCGCTGAGGCCGGGGATGTTGAGCGAACTGGCCTTGTTGATCGAAATCTCGCCGCTGACGTCGAGATCGGAGCCGGGCGCGCCGTAGAGATAGCGCGCGTTCGCAGTGATGGTGGCTTCCTCGCCCTGCACCAGCATCTGATCCTTCGGCTTCAGCGTCAGATCGAGCCGTTCCGGAACATAGTCTTCAACCAGGAAGGTGGCTTCGCCGATCGCCGGCAATTTCGGATCAGCGAAGGCCTGCACGCGCCAAGTGCCTGTGGCGACACCCGACAGCAGCGCGACCGACCAGGCCCGTCCGCCAAGACCTTGGTCGTTGACCAAGGCGCGCTTGTATTCGACGCCGTCGGGACGCTTGACGACAAGCGTCAGCGGCAGCGTGCTGGCGCCGCCGCGTCCGTCGCGCAACAGGGTCGAGACATTCACCGTCTCGCCCGAGCGATAGACGCCGCGTTCGGGATAAACATAGGCGTCGAGCGCCTTCACCGCCGTGCGGCCCTTAACGCCACGGTCGGTCAGATCGAAGGGCGCCTGTACGAGATCGAGGAAGCCGTAATCGTTGTTGCGGTCGCTGGCGATCAGTAAGCCTGGCGCCATGCCCCCGGTGCCGCGCGCCAGGCCCGGATCGAAACGGATATGGCCGTCATTGCCGGTGGTCTGCGTCGCCAACACTTCGTTGTTGCGCGCCAGCAGGCGCACTTCCACGGTGCCGAGCGGCGCGGCGGTGGCGAGCGAACGCACGAAGACATGCACGCCATCGTCGCCGGAGAAGCTCGTCAGCCCGAGATCGGAAACGATGAACCATTGCGTCGCCGCGCTCTCGTAGGAATCATCGTCATCCGAAGCGATCGATTGCGATATCGGTTTGTCGCCGGCGCGCGCCAGCATCACATAGATGCCGGGTTCGAGCTTGCCGACGGCTTCCATCACAGGGAAGGCGGTGACGACATCCTTGTTGAGCTCAGTGCGGGCATCGAGCGTGCCGGTCCAGACTTTGACGCCCTTGTCGTCGATGATCTGGCGTGCGCGATAGCCGCCGAGCTGGGACAGAAAATCGTCGGAACGGACCGTCGGAACAAGGTTGCGATCGCCAATGCGCAGAATGTCGACGGCGATCTTCGGCGCGTTCACGGAGACGACCGGAATGCCTTCCTGGCCGACGCGCGGCAGCACGTAGTTCTTGCCGGTGAAGCGCACCTGCGGCGAGCGATCGCGCACATAGATTTCATAGTCGGCTGATTTCAGCAGGTTCTCGCCGACCGACGAAGGCAGGCCCTGGCGCACGACGATCGAATATTTCTCGCCGTGCTTCAAGCCTTCGGCGCATAGCTGCTGATCTTCGGTCGAGACGGCGCCAGCGGCGGCGCCGGAAATGGCGATGAAGGGCGAGAAGTCGACCTTGCCACGCTGCAGGGGTTCGGAGAATTGGAAGCAGATGCGCGGCGAAGCGGCATCGTTGTCGACCTTGTAGTCGGTGATGCGGAAGCCGTATTTCGCTCGCAAATTCTCATAGATGCCGCGCACCGCGCGATTATCCGATGCATCGAGGCTGGCGCGATAAGCGTTGAGCGAGAGACGGAACAGCGTTTGCGCATCATAGACCGATCCAAGAAAGGCAAGCGTCGTTGCCTCCTGGTCCTTATCGTCGGCACGTTGATAAGCGGCATAAGCGGCGGAGATGGCGGTCTGATTCAAACGCCAGCCATCACTGGGATTAGCCGAGGCGGCGGCGCGCGCGGCGCGCGCATAGTCGAGCCAGGCCTGGCTGTCGCGCGGCGTCGCGGTGATGACGGCGCCGAGCGGCAACAGGGCGGCGCGCGGATTGCGCGAGATCATCGCCACGCCCTCACGGCGCAGATCGGCGGGCGCTCGGCTGGCCAGCGTCGCGCTGTCCTTTTTAACCTGTTCTTCAAGGCGGATGACGTTGGAGGCAAGGTCCTCGCGGACATAGGCTTTTTGCTGCGCAAAGGCGGATGTGGCGATGAGAAGTGAGAGCGCCGTCGCCAGACCGCGAAGTAGGTTGCGCATGAAGTCCTCCATAGAGATGCCCGCTATCGTCACCGAGCGCCGTGACAGCGCTAGCATGTCACATTTCAAGCGCGGGACATAGAACGTGATCGATTTCAAAACGTAGAGCGGGATTATCACGAAAAGCCGGTATTCACTTTTCGCATTCCGCTCTCTGGCAAGAACCATCAGATGTGTGCAACATCTGTGCGATAGCGCACTTCCGTCGCGACGATTTTTTGAGCATGATCACGCGCGCGGATCGCGATCATTAGAATTTTTCCGGATTGTGGCTTGTGGGCCGCAGCTGTGCACGGGGGCAAAACAATGGCTTTTACAACGGCAAGCGCGCTGCGCGTTATCTCGCTGTTGCTCGCTGCCACTGCGCTGCCGGGCCATAGCTTGGCCCAGCAGCCGGCCCCGGCGGCCGCCGCTCCCGATCCTGCTTTCGAGGCGGCCAAGAGCGCTTTCGAAGCCCTGCCGGATGCCGACCGGCGCGCCCTCCAGGATGCGCTTGTCTGGACCGGGGACTATAAGGGCAATGTCGATGGCAATTTTGGTCGCGGCACGAGAGATGCGATCGTCGCCTATGCCCGGCGCAGCAAGCTGCCGACCGATGGCACGCTTGATCCGAAGGCGCGGGCCTTGCTGGTCGCCGCAGGCGAGAAGATCCGCAACGCCCAAGCCTTTCGCAAGGTTGTTGACACGCGTTCAGGCGTAGCCATCGGCCTGCCGACCAAGGCGATGAGCAAACGCACCGACACCAAGACCGGCTCGACCTGGAGCACGGCTGACGGCGCCGCCGCGATCGATACGTTCCAAAACGCCGAGGCTGAAAGCGACCTGCCGCGCCTGTTCGAAATTCTGCGTGGCGATGGTCCGGGCCGGAAGGTCACCTATCGGGTGTTGCGGCCGGACTTCCTCGTCATCACCGGCGAAGAAGGCGAGCGCGTGTTCTACACGCGCGCGGCCCGTGGCATGGCCAATGGCGTGCCGACGGTGCGCGGCTACACCTTGTCTTATGCGCGCCGCTTGCGTCCAACTTACGATGTCTTGTCGATCGCTGTCGCCAATGCGTTCGAGCCGTTCCCGTCGGCTGCCGCGCCCTCATCGGCCACAGCGCCGGTCGTCAGTGCGGCGCCGTCCGCGCCGGCATCGCAACTGGAAGCCAGCGCCATCGCCATCGGCCCCGGTCTCTTCCTGACCGTGCTTGGTCGTGATTGCACGGATCCGAAAATCGGCGGTCGCGCCGCGACCATCACACGACGCGATGCCGATACGGGCCTGGCGCTGGTCGAGGCGCGCGGCGCTGAGATTGCGGCGGTTGCGCCTGCCGCCTCCACACCCAATGCCGGCGATAGTCTTGTCGCTTTGTTCGCCGCCCAGATGGGCGGCCGCGACGCGGAGATCGTCGTCGCCACGGGGAACTATGTGGCGCCGGTGGGAACCGGCGTGCCGCGTCTTGTGGCGCCGCTGCAAGGACGCATTGGCGGCACCGCGATTTTCGATCGCTCGGGCGCGCTCGTGGCTTTGGCGGCTGCGCCGGCGAACGATCCGGTGCGCTATGCTGGGATTGTGCCGCAAGCGGCTTGGAAGCTCATCCCCGCTTCGGCAGCGACCAAGCTGATGAACGATGCTGGTGTGAAGCCGGTTGTTCTGCCAGCCGGCATTCCCGCGCCACGTCCCGATCGCACCGCCGGCGATATCGCCGCTCAGCGTGGCCGCTCCCTCCAGGCGTTGATGTGCACGCGCTAACGCAAAGTGTGTTTCAAGTGAAACGCGATTGTCTTTGAGGTTGCGGCAAGCTGTAAAAGCATGCGGCTGACATGCGTTAAAGTGCATGAAGCTAGAGCGAATCTTTGATCACTCTTGCATGCCGCGTGCTTGGCAGCTGGGATGAAGGCTGCTACCACCCGATAAAGATAAAGCCACGATCCCGGACATTCCATTCCGGCAATGATCTTGGCCGGGAGGTTATGAGGCGATGTCTAAGAAGCTGGCGCTGACTCTGGCTTGCGGCGATTATGAAATCATTCGAGCTCTAAAAGAAGGCACGGTGCGGGCTGACGGCATCGAGCTGACGATCGTCACGACAATGGATTCCAGCACGCGGCACTGGCGCTTTCTGCGCAACCGCGAATTCGATGTCGCCGAAGTCTCGAGCTCGTCTTATCTGCTGGCGCGCGATCAAGGCCTGCCGTTCGCGGGCATTCCCGTGTTCCTGCATCGCCGCTTTCGCCATGGCTTTGCCTTCGTCAACACGTCGAAGGGCATCAACGAGCCGAAGGATCTCATCGGTCGCAGGATCGGCGTCAAATCCTTTCAGGTGTCGGCGATCTTGTGGCTGCGCGGCATTCTCGAACATGAATATGGCGTGCCGCATAAGTCGATCGAATGGGTGACCGAGATCGACGAGGATGTTGAGTTCACAGCGCCCGAAGGGCTGCGTCTTTCGCGCATGCGTCACGACCAGACATGCGAGGATATGCTTGTCGCCGGCGAGCTTGATGCGGTTCTGCACGCCGACCTGATCTGGCCGATGTTGCAGAAGCATCCGGCGGTCAAGCGGTTGTGGCCTGATTATAAGAGCGAGGAACTCGCCTATTTCCGCAAGACCAATATTTTCCCGATCATGCATGTGATGGGTATCAAGCAAGAGATCGTCGATCAATATCCTTGGGTGCCGGTCGAATTGCAGAAGGCCTTCGATGCGTCGAAGGCGGTTGCGATGAAGCGTATGGAAAATCCGCGCATCGTGCCGCTCGCCTGGTATCGTGAAGCCTGGGAGGAGCAGGAGGCCGTGCTTGGTCCTGATCCTTGGGAATACGGCATGACCGACAGCAACCGGCACACGCTTGAAACCCTGGTCGGCTATTCCTTCGAGCAAGGCATGATCAAGCGGCGGATCGGGCTGGAGGAATTGTTCCTCGAAGTGAGTCAGGGGCGTAAACGCGGCACCAATCGGATCTGAGATCAACATTGGGGGGGAAGGATCATGGGGGAGGGAAGGATGACGAAGAATTTCGCCATTGCTATCGTGCTGCTGGCGTCACAGATACCGGCGGCTGCTCTTAACCAAAGCCTTGCGCAGGACGCGGGCCCGTTCGCCAGCGGCAAGCCGTTGACGATGATCATCGGGTTTGGTCCCGGTGGTGGCTATGATCTGTGGGCCCGCGTGGTGTCTCGCCACATCACCAAACATTTGCCCGGCAAACCCAATGTCGTGCCGCAGAACATGCCTGGCGCAGGCAGTTTCACCGCCGCCAGCAATATCTATGCGATCGCTCCCAAGGACGGTTCGACCATGGGCCTCATCGCGCGCGATGCCGCCCTTGGTCCGCTCACCGGTCAACAGGGTGCGCGTTTCGATCCGCTGCAGATCACCTGGATCGGCACGCCGACCACCGAGACCAATGTCTGTATCGCCACCCAGAACGCGAAGGTGAAGACCTTCGACGATCTCTTGAAGACCGAACTGATTGTTGGCGATACCGGCCCAGGCACTGGCACGCGTGCTTATCCCCGTGCACTGAACGCCATCCTCGGCACCAAGTTCAAACTGGTGGCCGGTTTCCCCGCCTCTTCCGATGTGTTCCTGGCCATGGAGCGCGGCGAGGTCGATGGCATTTGCGAAAGTCTCGATAGCGTCGATGGCAAGCGGCCCGATTGGATCCCTCAAAAGAAAGTGAACTTGATCTTTCAGGGTGGCACCGAGCCGAGCCCCGAGATAAAGGACACGCCATTCATTCTCGATCTTGCCAAGACTGCCGAGCAGAAACAGGCGATTGAGTTCCTCTATGCGGGACAGGGTATTGGTCGGCCGTTTGTCGCGCCCCCCAACATGCCGCCCGAGCGAGTGAAAATGTTGCGCGATGCATTCAACGCGACAATGAAGGATGAAGAGTTCATCGCCGAGGTGAAGAAGCAGCGGCTTGATCTCGAACCGCATACGGGGGAGCAGCTCGAAGCGCTGATCCGCAAGATTTACGCGACGCCCAAGCCCATTGTTGAACGGGTAGGCGAACTGATTAGATAGGACTTCAGCGCGATAGATGGCAGCCTCGATTAAGGGTCTGGAACCGTTCCAGTCGCGCGAATATTCCTGTTTTTTCTTCTCGCGTTTCTTCGCCGGCCTGGCGATGAGCATGATCGATGTCGCCGTGGGGTGGCTGGTCTATGAAATGACCGGCAGTGCCGTGGCGCTGGGGCTGATCGGCCTTGCGGCCTTCGCCCCCAGCATCTTGTTCTTGCTCATCGCCGGTCACGTCGCCGACAGCTACGACCGGCGGCAGGTCTTGATGATCTGCTATGCCATATCGGCGCTGGCATCGCTGGGTCTGTTTCTGGCGGCGATGCTGCAGATGGAGACGCTGCCGCTCATTTATGGATTGGTGTTTCTGGCCGGTGCGGCGCGGGCTTTCTTCAGCCCCGCCTCTTCCGCGCTGCTGCCAAACCTGGTGAGCAAGGAGCAATTGGCGAACGCCGTTGCTCTGGGGTCCACGGCCACCAAAACCGCCTCGGTCATCGGGCCGGCGGTCGGTGGCTTCGCCTATCTGTTCGGCGCTCCTTTCGTCTTCTTCTGCACGACCTTTCTATCGGCGACCTGCGTTGTCTTGCTCTACATGCTCAAGCGCCGCCCGCCGGCTGCGGGTAAATCGCAATTGTCGTGGGGATATCTGACGGCAGGCGTCAAATCGATCTGGTCGAACTCGACCCTGCTGGGATTGGTCTCGCTGGATCTCTTCGCCGTACTGCTCGGTGGCGCGACGGCCTTGCTGCCGATGTTCGCCAAGGACATTTTCGATGCCGGCCCGGTTGGCCTCGGCTTTTTGCGCAGCGCCCCCTCGGTGGGCGCCATTGGCACGGCGGTGCTGCTGGCGCGCTTTCCGCTCAACAGCCGGGTCGGCTTGCGCATGTTCCAGGCGGTCGGCGTTTTCGGCCTCGCCACCATCGGCTTTGGCCTGTCGTCGAGCATTCTGCTGGCACTGGCCTGTCTGGTCGTGCTTGGCGCCGCCGACATGGTGAGCGTCTATGTCCGCACGACCCTCGTCCAATTGGAAACGCCTGATGAGATGCGCGGCCGGGTCTCGGCGGTGAACAGCCTTTTCATCGGCGCCTCGAACGAATTGGGGCAGTTCTATTCCGGCATCGTCGCCAGCTTGACCGGCCCGGTCTTGGCCGTGGTCATCGGCGGCAGTGGGGCCGTCGCCGTCACCCTGGCCTGGATGCGATTGTTCCCGAAATTGAAGGATCGCGACAAGCTGGTCTGAGCCAGGTTGCCGGAACGGGCGCGAAGGCGCAAAATTGTCTAGTATGTCCGGGAAGAGCCGTCGACCACGACTCGCCGGTGTTTAGGACGCATGATGAACGAACTTCTCGACGCAGAACGGGTCTGGTTTCGGCTTTTACGCGTGAATACGCGGATGAACAGCGTGATTGCCGACCGTTTGCGCGAGATTGGCCTGTCCGTCCCCCAGTGCGATATTCTCACCACGCTGACGGAACAGGAGGGCATGAGCCAGCAGGATCTCGCCCGCCGGCTCTATGTCACCAAAGGCAATATCTCCGGCCTGGTCGACCGGCTGGTGGCGGCAACCCTGGTCGAGCGCCGGACGATCCCCGGCGATCGCCGCTCGCACGCCATCTTCCTCACCGAAGCGGGCCGCAGCATCGCCACCGAGGCGATCGTCGTTCAAAAGCGGTTCGTCGAGGAGACATTCGCCAAAATGGCGCCCGACCGTTTGGCCGAATTCGAGAAACTGGTCATCGAGGTGCGGGATCTTGTGCGCGCCGCGGCCAATGTCCGGGAGCCGCCGATCGGCAGCAACTTGCCCAATAAGGTGCGCACGTCCTCGTCTCCGCGCGCGCGGATGCGGTCGCTTTAGCGAAAAGAACGGCAAAAACCCAAGGTTTCGGATTATAATCGTTTGATAATTGGCGATTTCGAAGCTTGATTCCTAACGCTATATATGTGTGAATATATCGTTCGGAGAGATGCGATGTTTCCACACCCGCAACCACCCAAGACTGTTCTGCGCATCGATGCCTCGGCTGGCTTTGCCTTTCCGGGTGTCGGGCCGCTGGTGAACGTCGCCGAGCCCCGTCGTCGCAAGCTCTGGGATTTCAGCCCGTCGCTGCATTGTTCGATCGTCGGCACCTGTCTGACCTTGCCGGCGCTACGCAAGGTCGTCGCCAAATCGGTCGGCCCGGCGGTCATCGCCAACCAGTCCGACCACGAGATTCACAAGGAAGGCGTGCGGCTCGCCGCGACGTCGGGCGGCGGCGGCAAGCTGCTGCAGAAAGCCCTTGAGGCCGAACACGCCGGGGCTATTCGGCGTTTTGAGTCGGCCTCTACGCCGGCCGATATTCTGTCGCTCTGGCGCGAGGCCCGCGCCGCCGGCGATGTGGCGGGCGGCTATTGGGCGGCGCTGACCCATCCGGCGACCGATACGACAACGCTGCGGCAGCTCTTCGGCGAGATCCATATGCTGTCGCATCTGGTGGGCGCCGCCAACCGCGCCGACATTCGCCGCCTTGCCGATCTCGAACAGGAGAATGTTCGCCTGAGCGAGAAGGTCGAGCGGCAGGAGAACCGCCTGCGCAGCATGGTGACCGAGCGCGATGCGCGCATCGCCCGCCTGCAAGCCGCTCTCGCCGAACCGACGCAGGCTCTGCCGACGCCCGAAGTGCGCAACGGCGAAGTGGAGGAATTGCGCGCCTTGGTGGCGGGCCTGCGCCAGAAGCTCGATCGCGAAAGCGCCCGGCGCCTGAAGCTTGAAACGCGGCAAACCCAGTTGCAGGACGACACGCGGGTGGCGCGCGAAGAGCGTGATGCGGCGGTCAACGCCAAAGCGCACTTGGTCGAAGAGCTGGCGACCTTGGAAGATTATGTGCAGGCGCAGCGCGCCGATGCGGTCCAGCCCGATGCTCAACCAACGCTTGCCGGTCAGACCCTGCTCTATGTCGGCGGTCGCCTCGACACATTGGCCGCGATCAAGGATGCGGTGGCATCGACCGGCGCGGTTCTGCTGCATCACGATGGCGGACAGGATGAAGCGGCAAGCCTGCTGCCATCGCTGATCGGCCGCGCCGATGTGGTCGCCTTTCCGGTCGATTGCGTCAGCCATAGCGCGATGTTCATCGTCAAGCGCCTGTGCAAACAGGCGGAGAAACCTTTTGTGCCGCTGCCGAGCAGCGGATTGGCCGGCGTTCTGCGCCTGCTCAAGGCTTGGCCGATCAATTGGCCCGAACGAGCCACGATCGACGCCTGAAGGGCGTCGTCACCTTTTAAAAAGACATGAGGAGAGAACCATGGATGACGTCACGTTTTCGGGCGAACAACAGGTATCGGCCTTTCTGGCGCGCGCCGGCAAATTGTTGATCGATGGCAAACACGTTCCTGCCGTTTCCGGCGCGACGTTCGATGTGATTAACCCGGCGACTGAACAGGTGATCGCCCGCGTTGCTCACGGCGACAAGGCCGATGTCGATCTGGCGGTGAGCGCGGCGCGCAAGGCGTTTGATGGCGGCCCGTGGGTGCGCATGGCGCCGGCGGAACGTGCCAAACTCATCTACAAGTTGGGCGAAGCGATCGATCGTCATGCCGATGAGCTGGCATTGATCGAGACGCTCGACAACGGCAAGCCGCTGAAGGCAGCGCGCACCATCGATATCCCGAGCTCGGCCGAAAAGCTGCGTTACTACGCTGGCTGGGCGACCAAGCTCTATGGCACCACGGCGGATGTGTCGTTGCCGGGTGATTGGCACGCCTACACTTTACGTGAGCCGGTCGGCGTCGCCGCTTTGATCGTGCCGTGGAACTTCCCGCTGATGATGGCGGTGTCGAAGATAGCGCCGGCGCTTGCGGCTGGCTGCACCGTTATTCTCAAGCCGGCGGAACAGACACCACTGACGGCGTTGCGTCTCGGCGAATTGGTTCAGGAAATAGGCTTCCCGCCGGGGGTCATCAACATAGTCACGGGCTTTGGCGAGGCCGGCGCCGCATTGGTCGATCATCCCGGTGTCGACAAGGTCTCCTTCACCGGTTCGACCGAAGTCGGCAAGCTGATCCTCAAAGCCGCCACCGGCAATCTGAAGCGGGTGACGTTGGAGCTGGGCGGCAAGTCGCCGGTCATCGTCTTTCCCGATGCCAACATCGATCAGACGATTGAAGGCGTGTCGCGCTTCATCTTCTCCAATGCCGGCCAGGTCTGCGCGGCGGGTTCGCGGCTCTATGCGCATAAGAAAGTGTTCGATCGCATCCTCGAAGGCGTGGCCGAACGGGCGCAGAAGTTGAGGGTCGGTCCCGGCATTGATGCGACGACGGACATGGGTCCGCTGGTGTCGCAGGAACAGCTCGATCGCGTCACCGGCTTTCTGCAGTCTGGTCGCGATGCTGGCGCTTCGGTCGTCACCGGCGGTCAGCGTTTCGGCCAGTCAGGCTATTTCGTCGAGCCGACGATCCTCGCCGACACCACCGCCGACATGGCTGTGCGGCGCGAAGAAATCTTCGGGCCGGTTCTCTGCGCGTCGGCGTTCGATGACGACAGTCTCGATGCCATCGCGACCGAGGCCAACAACACGACCTATGGCCTGTCGGCTTATGTGTGGACGCAGAATGTCGGCGTCGCCCATAAAATGGCGAAGCGCCTGAAGGCCGGCTTCATCCGCATCAATGGCGGTGGCCTCGACAATGCGCTGCCGTTTGGCGGTTACAAACAGTCCGGCTGGGGTCGCGAGAACGCGCAGGAAGGTGTCGAGACCTTCACCGAGGTCAAATCGGTCATCATCGGCCTTTGATTTTTCTGGAACGCTGTGAGCAGTGTTCCGGGAACTTGTGACAGGGCGATGGGTTCATCTTTTGATGAACCCACGCCTTTTTTGTTTTTGGCTTTCATTTGGTTTTTTCGGACTGATGCACGCCGATGGCGCGGCCGCCTTGCCGCGGGATCCGCCGTTGCCACCGGTGCGGCCGCAGTCGGATGCGGGGGCGAAGCCTAAGTCGGAAGCGCCCAAGGGAGCACCCAAGGAAGCTCCTAAACCTGACTCTCCCAAGCTCGATTCCGCTAGCCCGGTCTCGGCCGAGCCGCCGGTGCTGCCAACGGTGTCCACCACCTGCGCCGATTTTCTCAAGAGCGGTCAGGTCGAGGCGAAGCGGGTGAAGGCGCCGGACCGCGCCGGGCCGGGGTGTGGGATCGACGAACCTGTCCAGCTATCAGCGATCAAGGCGGCCGATGGTCGGCGTATCGCCGTGGCCGACGCCGGCGTGATGCGCTGTGACATGGCGCGCGCCTTTTCCGCCTGGGTGACAGGTGATTTCGCAGCGGTGCTGGAAAAGGACGGTCGCCGGCTCGACGGCATCGCCGCCGGCGCCTCCTATGACTGTCGCGGACGAAATCGGGTCAAGGGCGCGAAACTGAGTGAACATGGCAAGGGCAATGCGCTCGACATTCGCGGCGTTCGTTTTGCTGGAGGCGCCGTCGCCCAGGTGGGCAACAAAGGTGCGCCGATACCGCAGGCTCTGTTTGATTCCGCCTGTCGGCATTTTGCGACAGTGCTTGGGCCAGGGTCCGATGGCTATCATGAGGACCACATGCACATCGACTTGGCGCCGCGGCGGCCGGGGTCCCATTACTGCCGCTGGAAATTGCCCTGATCGAACGTCTTGATGTTGCTGTTGTGACGCAGCGCACAACGTTTATCCACATCGCGGGCTAGCAAGATTAAAGCTGTCTTAACCGATGGCTCACATTTTTAACGAGCCGGCGCCAAGTGGTTCGGACCGGCCGTGCCCCAGAGTGAGTTGCTCCAATGTCGACCCAGATCCAAGAATCCCTCCAAGAAACCCCTGCCGAGACCCCGCTGCGCAAGGTTAAGGACGCACGCGACCTCCTGACCCATCTCTATCGTGAAATCGGCATTTCGGCGGTCGCCGCCGCGCTGCATATCCGTGCCGACAAGCAGGAGGCCCTGCGTCCCGGTGGTCCGCGCCCTCAGGTGAAGGATATTCCCGCATTTTTGCGTGGCGACGACAGGGCGGCGTGATAGCCTCTTGTCCGCGCCAGCATGAGGGAGCCGGCGGGAACGGACAAGAATAACAATGGCATTTGTGACACGACGCGGCTTTCTCCGCGCCGCCGGTGGCGGTGCGGCGCTTCTTGGTGTGGGCGGTTATGCTTTCGGCGTTGAGCCTGGTTTAATCCTGACACGCACGGCCTATCACATGGCCCCGCCGGGTTGGCCGGCGGATTTGCATTTGCGCATCGGCGTCATCGCCGACGTGCACGCCTGCGAACCCTGGATGCCCGCCAGCCGCGTCCGCGCCATCTGTAACAAGGTGAATGCGCTTAACCCCGACGTCGTGGTCCTGCTCGGCGATTATACCGGCGGCCATATGATGGTGACCGGTCCGGTGATGCCGGAGGCCTGGGGCGAGGCGATGAGCGTGTTGCGCGCGCCCTATGGTGTCTATGGCGTGCTGGGCAATCACGATCTCTGGCATGGCGCTCTGCCGAACATGCCGGCGTTGAACGGCGATCCGGTACGCAAGGCGCTGCGCGATGCCGGCGTCACCGTGTTGGAAAACGATGCGGTGCGCGTGGTCAAGGATGGCCACGCCTTCTGGATCGTCGGGCTTGCCGATCAGCTGGCTTTACGGCGGAGCCATCACGAGTTTATCGGCATGGACGATCTGCCTGGCTCTCTGGCGCAGGTGACCGACGACGCACCGGTGATCCTGCTGGCGCACGAACCCTATATTTTCCCGCAGGTGCCGCAGCGCGTGGTGCTGACCTTGTCCGGCCATACCCACGGCGGCCAGGTCCGCTTGCCTGAGTTCATTCAGCCGATGATGAGCCAACGCGTGCGTTGGTCGCAGACCTATGGCCATGTGGAGATGAACAACAGACACATGATCGTCTCCGCCGGGCTTGGCACCTCGCTGGCGCCGGTGCGCTTCATGCGCCCGCCTGAGATCGTGGACGTGGTGCTCGGCACGCCGCCGCAGATCTCGTAAAGCGCTCATGAAAAAGGCCGGGTTGCCCCGGCCTTTGAGAACACATCCGTGCGGCTTTCTCAGCGCACGATCACCTTCGCGCCAACCGGCGTGCGGTTGTAGAGATCGACGATGTCGATGTTGCGCATGCGGATGCAGCCCGACGACACGTTGGTGCCGATCTTCTCCGGCTCGTTGGTGCCGTGGATACGATAGAGCGTGTCGCGGCCGCCTTCGTAGAGGTAGAGGGCGCGGGCGCCGAGCGGATTGTCGGGGCCACCGTTGAGGCCACCGGCTGCGGCCGTCGGCTTGAGGTGCGGCCAGCGGGCCACCATGTCGGCTGGCGGCATCCAGCGCGGCCACTCGGCTTTGCGCTTGATCTGCGCCGTGCCGGTCCAGCCATAGGCTTCCGCGCCCGTGGCGACGCCGTAACGGATGGCGCGTTTGCCGGGCAGCACGAAATAGAGAAAGTTCTGCTTGGTATCGACGATGATCGTGCCGGGCGCTTCGCCGGTCGGATCCTGGATTTCGTAGCGCTGTTGCTCGAGGCCCACTTCGAAGGGCGGGATCATCGCCATCCATTCGGTGTCCTTGGCGGAAAGTGCCGGATCGGGCACCGGCCGGTAGTTGCAACCCGCGAGCAAAGTCGCGCCCACCAATGCGACGATTAAAGTCTTGAAAGTCATTGAGTTAGCCCCGATTCGGTACCGCCAGGCCCGAATTTATTAGGTCTTTTCTTACCATATCATTGTCTTAAGGTGAGCAGTGGGCGCAAATGTCCCGATTGTGTTGCATGAAAGATACAGTCCTGCGCTTTTAAGAACACAGATCTATCACCAGCCGAATTTGGTACTTCACCTTGAGCACACTCTATCTCACGCATCCCTCCGGCGTCGGCCATGACATGGGCTATGGCCATCCGGAACAGCCTAAACGGCTTGTGGCGATCGAAGAGGCGCTGGCGGCCGAGAAGTTTCAAAGCCTGATCCGCGAGATGGCGCCGCGCGGCGCCAGCGCTGACATCACGCGCGTCCATCCCGAGGCCTATCTGCGCGCTATCGAAGAGGCGGCGCCGACCGATGGGCTGGTGCAGCTCGATGGTGACACCGCCATGAGCCCTGGCACCTGGGAAGCCTGCATGCATGCGGTGGGCGCTGCCTGCCAGGCGGTCGACGAGGTGATGGGCAACGGTTCCATCGCCAATGCGTTCGTCGCCATGCGCCCGCCGGGCCATCACGCCGAAACCACGACGCCGATGGGCTTCTGCTTCTTCAACAATATCGCGATCGCGGCCCGCCGGGCGCGCGCCATCCATGGCGCCGAACGGGTCGCGATCATGGATTTCGATGTCCATCACGGCAACGGCACCCAGGAAATTTTCTGGAACGATCCAAGCATTATGTATGCCTCGACCCATCAGATGCCGCTCTATCCCGGCACTGGGGCGAAGAGCGAAACCGGCGCGCATGACACGATCGTCAACGCGCCGCTGCGGGCGGGCGATGACGGCGAACGCTTTCGCCAGGCGATGACCGATGTGGTGCTGAAGCGGATCGACGCTTTTTCGCCCGACCTGGTCATGATCTCGGCGGGTTTTGATGCCCATCGTAAGGACCCGCTGGCGCAACTTGGTTTGATTGAGGAAGATTTTGCTTGGGCGACCCGACAATTGCTGGATATCGCGGACAGGCGCTGTAAGGGGCGTCTCGTTTCCGTGCTGGAAGGGGGCTATAATCTCGATGCGCTCGGCAAATCGGTCGCCGCGCATGTGTCCGCGTTGATGGAAAGAACCTGACGGGGATGCGAATGATCCGATATCTTCGCCTGATCGCCATCAGCGCCGCCGTTGCGCTCGGCTTCGCCGCGCGGCCGGCGCTGGCCCAGTGTGAATCGACCACCTGGGAGAACGCGCCCTATTCGACCTGCACCTTCATCTCCGGAAAGTCGGACATCCGGCTTTTCCTCGATGATCCTGATGGCACGGCCTATGGCTCCTTCAATGCGCTGTCCGACGCCTTGGAGCGCGGCGGTGAGAAGCTCGTCTTCGCCATGAATGCCGGCATGTATCACCCCGACTATCGGCCGGTCGGTCTGTTCATCGAAAGCGGCGTCGAGAAGGTGCGGCTCAACACCCGCAACGGCCCCGGCAACTTCCATCTGAAGCCAAATGGCGTTTTCTATGTGACACGTTCTGGCGCCGGCGTGGTCGACAGCGACCGGTTCGCCGCGCGCCGCAGCGATGTGCGCTATGCCACCCAGTCCGGCCCGATGCTGGTGATCAACGGTCGCATTCATCCCCGGATCCAGGAGGCAGGCACCTCGAAGAAAACCCGCAACGGTGTCGGTGCTTGTTCCGGGGGCCGTATCGTCTTCGCGATTTCAAACGAGCCGGTGACCTTCTACGACTTCGCCACGTTCTTCCGCGATAAGCTCGGGTGCAGCGACGCGCTATTCCTCGATGGTTCGATTTCGTCGATGTACGCGCCTTCGATCAGCCGCCACGATCGCTGGCGGCCGATGGGGCCGATCGTCGGCGTGGTCGAGAAGGTGCGGCGCTAACAAATGCATTTTCGAGCGAAGTGGATGCCGGTTGGCGTGAAGAAAACGCGTCAATAAATACACTTGAATTGGGTTCTACCCAGTTCAAGTCTCGACGATCGCGGTGGCCTCAGCGTCAATCGTCAGGCCGGTCGTGTCGATCGCCTGCAAAGCGTCGGAGACTTTGACACCCGCCACCACCATTTCCGGCGCGATCTCGGCGAGAGGCGCCAGGACGAAGGCGCGTTCCAGCATGCGCGGATGCGGAATGGTCAGGCCCGGCTCGTCCGTTACGGCATCGCCATAGGTGAGAATATCGATGTCGAGGGTGCGCGGTCCCCAGCGTTCAAGGCGCACGCGTCCGGCCTGGTGTTCGATCGCCAAGCAGAGATCGAGCAGGGCGCGGGGAGACAGGTCCGTGCGCACGATCACGGCGATGTTGCGAAAGTCTGGCTGATCGGTCTTGCCCCACGGTGGCGTGCGCCAGACCGAGGAGCGCCGTTCAACTGCTGCGCCACCTGCTGTCAGCGCCTGCAACGCCTCTGCGAAGCTTTGCGCCACATCGCCGGTATTGCCGCCGAGGCACAAAACAGCCAGCACAGGCGCTGTCACGGCGTTCAAAGGTCTTACAGCTGGTCGCGCGTCAGGCGCAGATCGACGCCGACAGCGCCGATCCGCTCGGGGATCGGCGGCTTCAGCTTGCGAATGCGCAGGTGCACCGCATCGACGCGCGGAAACTGCTCGAGCAGGCCGCGCGCCAGGGTTGCAGCGGCAGCTTCGACCAGCTTGTAGCGCGATTCAACGAACAGCCGGCGCACGGTGGTGACAATGGCGTCATAATCGAGAGCGTCCTGCAGCAGGTCGCTGGCCGCTTCGATCGCGATGTCGACATCGAATTCAATGTCGACCGTGAACGGTTGTCCGAACTCTTTCTCGTGCTTGTGCCAGCCGTGATAGGCGTGCAGTTCGAGCTGTTCGATGATCACTTTGCTCGGCAGGCTCATCGGCGTTCTGTTCCTTTGCCTTGGATGGCGTTCAGCACTGCGAATGCTTCGACATGGGCGGCGACATCGTGAACACGCACGATATCAGCGCCGTTGAGCGCGCCAAACAGATCGGCCGCGACGCTACCGATCATCCGCTCCGCCGCGATCGTGCGCGTCGTGGCGATGCCGATGAAGCGCTTGCGCGAAATGCCGAGCAGCAGCGGAAAGCCCAGGGCCTGTTTGAGTTCGGCCAGCCGTCGCACCAGTTCGAAGCTTTGGTCGTGGGTTTTGCCGAAGCCGATGCCCGGATCAATGATGATCTTGTCTTGGGCAACGCCGGCTTTCAGGGCGATGTCGATCGAGCGCGACAGAAAATCCTTCACCTCGGCGAACATGTCGACGCTGCCATCGTCCTGCCGGCGGTTGTGCATCAAGACACAATGCACGCCGCCATCGGCGCTAACCTTGGCGATGTCGGGATCGAACTGGAACCCCCACACGTCATTGACGATGGTGGCGCCGGCTTCGATGGCGGCGGCGGCGACCTTGGCCTTCATCGTGTCGATGGAAATTGGCAGGCGCGTGCGCGCCGACAGAGTCCGCACGATCGGGACCACCCGCGCCATTTCATCGTCCACGGTCACGAGGGCGGCGCCAGGCCTGGTCGATTCGCCGCCGATGTCGAGGATGTCGGCGCCCTCAGCGGCAAGCTCTTCGCCATGGGTGAGCGCGGCGGAGGCTTCGAGATAGCGGCCACCGTCGGAAAACGAATCCGGTGTCACGTTGACGATGCCCATGACAAGTGTGCGCGTGGCGAGCCGCAGGGGTGTGCGGGCTGGAACAGCCGATGTGTTGTCCGGCGCCACCGGGCGGGTTTCGCCTGGGGCGTCGGCGCTCGGCGTCACGTCGCGCGGCACCGTCGGATCGGCGACAGCCTCTTTCTGGGCCTCTTCATCAAGGGTGCGCTTGATGCTGCGAACGCCCTTGCCCAGTGCATAGAGATATTTGTCGAACATCGCCCGCCTCTCAAGCCGGACGGGGGAAAGGCCAGCGCGTCGGCGGTGCGCCGGTCTGTCCGCGATGGCGCAGGAAAGCGTCGGCCAGAACGATGGCCATCATCGCCTCGCCGACGGGCACCGCGCGGATGCCGACGCACGGGTCGTGGCGGCCCTTGGTGCGGATATCGACATCGGCGCCGAAGCGGTCGACCGAACGGCGCTCGGTCAGGATCGACGAGGTCGGCTTCACCGCGAAGCGCGCGACGATCGGCTGGCCGGTGGAAATGCCGCCCAGGATGCCGCCGGCGTGGTTGGAGATGAAATGCGGCAGGCCGGTATTTCCGGTGCGCATCTCGTCGGCATTGTCTTCGCCTGTCAGCGCCGCTGCTGCCATGCCTTCGCCGATCTCGACGCCTTTCACGGCGTTGATCGACATGAAGGCGGAGGCGAGTTCAGCGTCGAGCTTGCCATAGATCGGCGCGCCCCATCCCGCCGGCACGCCTTCAGCGACGATCTCGAGCACCGCGCCGCAGGACGAGCCCGCCTTGCGCACGCCATCGAGATAGGTCTCCCATTCTTGTGCCGCTTGGCGGTCGGGACAGAAGAAAGCGTTGTCGTCGACGGCGCTCCAGTCCCAGCGTTGGCGATCGATCTTGTGCGGCCCCATCTGCACGAGCGCGCCGCGAATCTGGACGCCTTCGAGCACCTTGCGGGCGATGCCACCGGCGGCGACCCGCATCGCCGTTTCGCGCGCCGAGGAGCGGCCGCCACCGCGATAGTCGCGGATGCCATATTTGGCGTCATAGGCGAAATCGGCATGGCCTGGCCGGTACTGCTGGCGGATCTCGCCATAGTCCTTCGAGCGTTGGTCGACATTGTCGATGATCAGGCCGATCGGCGTGCCGGTGGTGAGCTGGCGGCCGGTGGCCTCCTCGATCATCACGCCGGAGACGATGCGCACCTGGTCCGGCTCCTGCCGCTGGGTGGTGAAGCGCGATTGGCCGGGGCGGCGCTTGTCGAGATAGCCTTGCAGGTCGGCTTCGGTCAGTTCGATCAGCGGCGGGCAGCCGTCGACGACGCAGCCGACCAGCGGCCCATGACTCTCGCCAAAGCTCGTGAACCTGAAAAGATGACCGAACGTATTGTGTGACATGGTGCGCCCATGGCGTTTCGTCGTTTGATTTATTCAAACGTCACGAAGACGCGTCGAGACCGAGATTCAACGCGGGCGTTGTAGCAGGGACGCAACCGGGGTCAAACCCAGTTAGGTCCCTGGCCCATTTACCTGGATTCTCAGGCCATTCTGACTGCGGGCGCACCCATCCAGGACGAATTGCCGGGGATCTGCTCGCCCTTCATGACGATGGTCAGCGGCCCCAGCTGGGCGAAAGCATCGACCCTGGTGTCGTAGAGCACCGTCGAGCCGGCGCCGACGGTCACGCCGGCGGCCAATTCCACCCGACCCACCTTCATCACCCGGTCTTCGTAGAGATGGGTCTGCAGCGCCGACAGCGCGTTGATGGCGCAATAATCGCCAACCTTCACACAGTCGAATTCGGTGATGTCGGTGGAGTCCATCCACACGCCCTTACCGAATTTGGCGCCCAGCAGACGCAGGGTCCAGGGCAGGAAGGGCGTGCCGCGCATATGGTCGAGCAGCACACGGGCGCCAAGCCCCCAATACATCACCGCCACCGCCTCGGTGCGCATCGCCCACCACGACCACATCGGCATGGTAGCGGGACGATAGGTGCCCATGGTCAGCCATTTGACGGCGATGACCACGGCCATCATGGCGCAGGAGATGGCGATCGAGCAGGCGATGAACAGCACGGTCATCAGGAACCAGTCGCGCGCTTCCAGCGCCGGGCCGAGCACTTCCACCGCCCAGGTGCCGAAGGTGATGAACAGCATGGTCGGCAGCGAGATATGCACAGCCTCGAACACGGCGCGCATGAACTTCTTCCAGCGCGGCGGTTCATAGGTCCAGTTCGAGCCGGTGTCGAAACGCTGGCGCACGGGCAGGCGGATCGGCGGCGAGCCGAACCAGGTGCAGCCTGCTTCCATCTCCGGGTTCGTCGGCGGTTTCGATTTGATGCCGATCAGCGAGCCGGTGGGAATGTCGGCGCCGCTTGGGACGACGGCGTCGTTACCGACGAAGACGCGGGCGCCGGTACGCACCTTGCGCAAGGTCATCCAGCCGCGCCGCGTATCCTCGTCGCCGAGCACCACCTCGTCGGCGATGAAACATTTCTCGCCGATCTCGACGAGATCGTACCGGCCCGACAGATTGGTCGAGATTTCCGCGTCCTTGCCGATCTTCGCGCCCATCAGGCGATACCAGTTGCGCATGTAGATAGTGGCATAGAGCGACGACAAGGTTTCCAGCGTCACTTCGGTGGCGAGCGCCACCGTCCACTTGCGGAAGTAGAAGCCGGAATGCACCGAATAGGTGCCTTCGCGGACTTGCGGCAGGATGATCCAGCGGAAGATGGCGATCAGCGCCACGGTGACGAGAACCATGACGAAGGCGGTCGGCCAGGCCATGATCGGGATCGAAGCCAGATAGGCGAGACGGTCGCCGGATCCCGGCATCACCCATTCGTCGATGCGGTCGAACAGCCAGAAGGCCGGGAAGATCGGCAGCAGGCCCAGCGGCGGGATCAGCGTCAGCATCACGGCATAGAGCACGCCGAAGGTGCCGCGGCGTAGCGCGCTGGCTTGCGCCGGTGCTTCCAGCGCCGCCACATTGACTGCGCCGATGCGGCGCCCGGGCGAACCGTCCCAGATTTCGGCTTCGCCGATCTCCGTGCCCGCGGCAATCGCCGTCAGGTCGTGCAGTTCGGCATGGGCGCCGATCTTGGTGTCGTTCTCGATGACGCAGGACGTGCCGATATAGGCGTCCGCGCCGATGTCGATGGTGCCGATGATCAGCTCGTTGCCCTCGACGCGGGCATTGGCGAATTTCACCTTGCCGCCGATGCTGCAGCCGTCGCCAATGTTCAACAGGTCCGGCGCGCCAGCTTCGATCTCGGCGATGATCGCATCATCGCCGACGCGGGCACCCAGCGCTCGCAGGTAGAAGCGCATCACCGGCGAACTCTGGAAATATTTCATATGGGTCAGCGCCAGGAAGCGCTGCGCTACCCACCAACGGAAATAATAGGTGCCCCAGAGCGGATAACGTCCCGGCTTGGTGCGGCCCAGCGCGATCCATTTGATGGCGATGGCGAGGAAGACGGTCGCGACATTGATGCAGGCATAGACCGCCAGCAGCGAGAAGATTTCCTCGAATAAGGTCGCGCTGGCGCTGGTGAGCAGCATGTAGCTGACGAACACGCCGAGCCATTGCGCCGTGGTCACCGCCAGGATGAAGGGCAGGACGCAGGCCTGCGCCAGACCGCAGAGGAAGCGTCGTAACAGCGGCGACGGCGTGAACGTCAGATCCCGCGCCGGCGGCGCCAGGCGGACGCGCTGATCGAGAATTTCGCCCATGCTGCGCAGAGTGCGCGCCGCATAGACGTCTTGCAGGGTGATCGAGGCCAGTTGCGGCGTGCGGCGGACGAAGGAAATGAATTTCGCCGCCAGCAGCGAATGGCCGCCGAGGTCGGTGAAGAAATCCGCCTCAAAACCGATCGGCTGCGGCGGCAGCACTTCGCGAGCCGCGTCGAGCAAGACGGCTTCGGTCGGCGTCGCCGGTTCTTCCTGTTCGTCTGGCGCGACGGTGAGCGGCGCCAGTTCGATTTTCTTCAGACGGTTGCGGTCGGCCTTGCCGGAGGACAGGCGCGGCAGTTCGCTCAACACCTCGAACCGGGCCGGGATCATATAGGCGGGCAGGACGCGCTGTAGATCCTGCCGCAGCGCTTTCGCATCGATCGTGGCGCCGCGTTCCGGCACGATGAAGGCGATCAGCTGATCGACGCCATCGTGGTTTTGCAGCACCACGGCGGTCTGGGCGATCTCGTCGCGATGAACGAGTTTCGCCTCGATCTCACCAAGCTCGACGCGGAAGCCACGGATCTTTACCTGATCGTCGATGCGGCCGCGAAACACGATCTCGCCGTTGTCGTCCAGGAGAACGGCGTCGCCGGAGCGATAGAGCCTGGCGTCGTTGGCCTGGCTATCGAACGGATTGGCGATGAATTTTTCCGCCGTCAGTTCGTCGCGGTTGAGATAGCCGCGCGCCACGCCGGGGCCGCCGATCAAGAGTTCGCCTTCGACACCAGGCGGCACGATGAGCAATTCGTCGTCGACGACATAACAGGTGTAGTTCGGGATCGGCTTGCCGATGGTGACGGGCGTGCCGGCATGCACTTCCGCTATTGTCGCCACCACGGTGGTCTCGGTGGGGCCGTAGGAATTGAAGACGCGGCGGCCCGGCTTGCACCAATGTTCGGCGATGATCGGCGGGCAGGCCTCGCCACCCAGGATGATGATGCGCAGGGTGTTGATGTCGCGCGGCAGCATGGCGAGCAGAGTCGGCACCGTGTCGAGCACGGTGATGCCGTTGGCTTCCATCAGGTCGGGCAGGCGTTCTGTCTCGCCCATGATCTGCGGCGTGGCGACGAACAGCGTCGCACCGACGAGATAAGGAACCCAGATTTCTTCCATCGACAGGTCGAAAGCGACGGAAGCACCTTGGAACACCACGTCGTCGGCGGTCAGTCCATAGATTTCATTGGCGGCGCGCAAATAGTGACAGATGTTGCGCTGGGTGACGACGATGCCCTTCGGCTTGCCCGTCGAACCGGAGGTGTAGATCAGATAGGCGGGGTCATCGGGCGTGCAGCCGAGCGCGCGTGCGCTGACGATGTCAGCCGTCTCGTCGCTGCCGATCTCGGCCGACGTCAGCGCGGGGCAGAGGATGGCATCCGCGGCGAGGCCGGCGAGGCGCGTCTTGCGCTCGGGATCGGTGAAGAGGGCGCTGGCGCCGCAATCGGCCAGACATTCGGCGACGCGTTCGGCCGGCACATCGGCATCGAAAGGCAGAAAGGCCGCGCCGGTGCGCGTGATGGCGATCTGGGCGATGAGCAGATCGGCGCCGCGTCCCATCCACAGGCCGACCACCGCGCCGGGCTTGGCGCCATGGTGCAGCAGGCCGCGCGCCAGCCGTTCGGCGGCACGGTCGACATCGCGATAGGTCAGCTTGTGGCCGTCGGCGATCAGGCAGGTGCGGGTCGGATGTTCGTGCGCCGAGGCGGCAAACAATTCGCCGAGCAATTCGTTGCGCAGAAGATCAGGACGGACGGGGCCAAGGGTGACGGAAGGGGTGATGGAAAGCACGGCGCTCCCGGCCGTTGCCGTGGTCGTCGGCTCGGCTCCGGTCACAGCGCTAGCGGGCGCACGTTCTGCATCAAGGGCGAGCGTATCGCTCGGCCGTTGTGCGCTTTCCATATCCATAGTCCTTTCCCAGCCGACGACCTCGCGCCGATTATGGCTTGCGATTAACGGCCTGAACCACCCATGAATGGCGGTTTGGCACGGGATGCGCGCCGGTACAATGCAGGAAAGTCGTTACTTTGCGTTCAAGACCGCCCGGCAGGCGTCTGGCAATTGTGCCATAGTTAAGGGCGGGCGCGGTTTCCAGTTCGGATTGGGCTTGGGATGCAGAACAGCGTCGGAAAACCAATAGTCAAGCTGGTCGCAGCCGTCGCCTGATGGCGGCGGATCCTGCGGCGTGCAGCCCTCGCTGCCGGCCGGGCAGGTGATGCGGACGTGGAAATGGTAGTTGTGCTGGTAATAGGGGCGGACTTTCGCCAGCCAGGAACGATTTCCTGTCGCCATCCGACACATTGCTTTCTTAATGGCGGCATTAACAAAAATCCGCTCGACCTCGCGCTGTTGCGCGGCGATGCGGACCAGTTCCACCTGTCTTTGAGAGAAAACGTTCGGATCGATGTCGAGCCGATCGGGCCGCACCATGTCGACGGCGGACATGTTCTCGCGCTCGCTGCGGTTCAAGGTCCGGTTGGGCATGGGGGTGAGCCAGATGTCGGCGTCGAGACCGATCTGGTGCGAGGCGTGGCCGGTGCGCATCGGGCCGCCGCGCGGCTGCGACATATCGCCGACCAGCAGCCCGTTCCACACGCCCTCCTGGCGCGCCTGCCGGGAGATCCTCTCCAGGACCGCGACCAGGGCCGGATGGCCCCAATTGCGGTTGCGCGACAGCCGCATCACCTGCCAGGCGTCGCCATCGATGGGCAGGGCGTTTGCGCCGGCCAGGCACCCCTTGGAATAAAAGCCGATGGAGCGGACAGCCATCGGCGCCGGGTCGGGTTTGCGGCCGAAAAGCTCCTTGGCCGGGGTCGTCGGGCTGTTGGGATTGGCGAGCGGCGGCAGCGGCTGCGGATTGACCGAGCCGCGATCCTGCGCCAGCGCACCGGCGGCCAGATGGCCCAGGATCAAGGGAACCACGACGATAGCCGCCAAACCGCAGGCCAACCCCCTTGTCGACCCGCCGCGTTTCAACCCGTTCTTTGCCATCGCCGTACCTGATTCCCGTTCGTCCCGTAGAGGGACACGTTGCGAGCCTATATGCTGACACTTCGTTAAGCATCCGCCCGCAGCGCTTGACGACCGGCCAGCGGGCCTTCCATCCTTCGCCTCACCATTGTGCAAGACAAATGCGCAAGGCAAACGATGACAGGGAGGGGCCCATGTTCAAGGGCGCGAACGTCTACGGCGCGCTGCTGGCCGTTGGGCTGGCGGCGGCATCCCACCAGGTACAAGCGCAAACCCCGCGCGATGCGGCCGCGCATTATCCTGATCGCCAAGTCACGCTCATCGTGCCGTTCGCGCCGGGCGGCGGCACCGATATTCTGGCGCGTCTCATCGCCCAGAAGCTGGAGCAGGCCTGGGGCAAACCGTTCATTGTCGAGAACCGGCCGGGGGCCGGCGGCGTTGTCGGCGCTCAGGCAGCGGCGCGGGCTGAACCGGACGGCCACACCCTGTTCCTGGCTTCGGTGTCCAACCTGTCCGCCAATCCGACACTCTATAAAAAGCTGCCTTACGATCCGGCCAAGGATTTCGTGCCGCTGGCGTTGGCCGCGGCCACGCCCTTCGTGCTGGTCGTCAATCCGGCCCTGCCGGTCAAATCGGTGGCGGATCTGATCGCTTACGTGAAAGCGCGTCCCGGCCAGATCAATTACGCCTCGTCCGGCCCCGGCGTGCCGCATCATCTTTACATCGAGATGCTCAGCGGCATGGCCGGACTGCAAATGACCATGGTGCCTTATAAGGGCAGCTTGCCGGCCTTGAACGATGTGGCGGCGGGCCACGTGCCGCTGATGATGGTCGATCTCGGGCCAGCATTGGGCGCGATCCAGGGCGATCTGGTGCGTCCGCTCGCGGTCAGCGTGGCGCGACGCATCGACGTGTTGAAGGACGTGCCACCGCTCAGTGACACTGTTCCGGGCTTCGATGCCTCGGGCTGGTTCATGATGGCGGCGCCCGCGGCCACGCCACGGCCGATCGTCGACAAGCTGCATGACGAACTGACTCGTCTGTTGGCGACGCCTGACGCGGCGGAGCAGTTGTTGAAGGCGGGCCTGTTGCCGGTGCCGAACCGCTCGGTCGAGGATCTGCGCAAATACATCGCTGACGAGACGGCGCGTTGGGGCGATGTCATCCGTCGGGCGGGCATAGCCGGTACATTCTGAAACGCGCGGAGTTTCGGCTTTACCGCGCGTGGCTGCCTCGTTACCTCTGAGCCATGGCCGATGCTGCGTCGTCACCCGACACCGGATTGAAGCGCTTGCGCGATGCGCTGCGTAAACTTTATCACGGACGCTCGCCGGCGGCGGTGCGCTTTCAGCTCGCGGTCATTCTGGTCGATCTGGCGATCATCGCCTTTTTCATCGCCTCGCCGGTGCTGCGCGACGAGCCTGCGTTTCTGTGGCTTGATTATTCGATCGCCGCTTTGCTCGCCGCCGATATCATTGCCCGCGTATTGGCCTGCACCGATATCGGGCGATGGCTGCGCCAGCCGACCGTCTGGGTCGATATTTTCATTCTGGCGACTTTGCTGCTGCCGGCGAGCCTGGCCAATCTCGGCTTTCTGCGCATCCTGCGGCTTTGGTCCTTGTCGCGCAGCGGCTTTCTGTGGCGGCCGTTCGAGCAGATCGGATGGCGCGAATGGCGTGCGACGGGCCAGGCGGTCGTCAACCTGCTGACCTTTCTCTTCATTATCACCGGTTTCGTCTACACCTTCTTCTTCCGTTCCAATGGCGGGTTGAGCGGCTATGTCGATGCGCTCTACTTCACCGTCGCGACGGTGACGACGACCGGCTTCGGCGACATCGTTCTGCCCGGTGTGGGAGGCAAGCTGACCTCGATCGTCACCATGATCATCGGCATTTCGCTGTTCGTGCGGCTGGCGCAGTCGATCTTTCGCCCAGTGAAAGTGCACTTCCCCTGTCCGCAATGCGCCCTACAGCGGCACGATCCCGATGCCGTGCACTGCAAGGCCTGCGGTCATATTCTGAAAATTCCCGACGACGGCGATTAGCCGTCGCTGTCGGCGAGTTCCTGTTCGATCCAGGCGATGAAGGCCTTCGCCGCCGGCGAGCCGGCGCGATCGGAGGTCGGAACAATCGCCAGGCCATCTCCAAACGCAACAAAGCCGCACGGTGCGATCAGCCTGCCGGCGGCCAAATCTTCCTGGACCATGCGTCGTTCCACCAATGCGACGCCCAATCCCGACAGCGCCGCTTCAATGCACAAATGCGTATGCGGGAACCGTAACTCCGCTCCGTGCGAGACGGAAAAGCCACTGTTCTCCTGCCACACGGTCCAGGCGCGCTGGGTGTAGTCATGGACGATCCACGTCGCGCATTCGAGATGATCGCGTTTCACTTTAAAGGCGTAACGTAGCGTGCAGACCGGGCCGAAGGCGACATCGGCGATGCGGATCGCCCGCGTTTGATCCGCTGCTGGATAGGACAGGCGATCCCAAGCCAAAACCAGATCGGCGCCCTGGTTTCTAATTTCCTGGGCTGACGTCATCGAGAGGCGGATACGCACGTCGGGATGCTGGCGATAAAAGCCAGCCAGATGCGGCACCAGCCAGCGCATCGCGAAGGTGGCGCTGCATGCCACATGCAGGCTTTGGCCCTGGGCATCTTCGAGGACGCGCGACCAACCCTGTTCCAGCGCGGTGAGTGCCGCCGCCACCACGTCGCGCAGTTTTTCGCCGTGCGGGTTCAGCCGGATTCCGGTTCCAGCTTTGTCGAAGAGCGCTAGGCCGGCGTGATCCTGCAAGGCGCGAATCTGGCGGCTGACGGCACCGTGCGTGCGGCCGAGTTCATCGGCGGCGCGGGTGATGGAGCCCAGGCGCGCGGCCGCCTCGAAGGCCCGCAAAGAGAATAGCGGTGGCAACCGGCGGGACATCAATCCTCGTGAGTTTAGCTCACATATACGAGAGGCGAACTCGTTATCAAACTTTTCCCGTTTGCCATAGAGAAATCGCCGAAGACGGCAAATCAACCCCTCTGTGGCGCGGGAACAGACCGCGCGGCGGGAGCGTGGGTGAGCATATGTGCAAATGAATCACGGATGGCGGCGGATCCCCCGCACGCCCCCTGAACCGCAAGGAGCCCCTGACAGTGACCGCCATTACTGAGATTAGAGCCAGCGAAATTCTCGATAGCCGCGGCAATCCAACCGTCGAGGTGGATGTCGTCTTGGAAGACGGCGCGACCGGCAGCGCCGCTGTCCCCTCGGGGGCTTCCACGGGCCTGAACGAAGCCCACGAATTGCGCGATGGCGGCGCCCGCTACCACGGCAAGGGCGTGCTGAAGGCCGTGGCTGCGGTCAACGACGACATTGCCAAGGCCCTGCGCGGCGCGGATGCCTCTTCTCAAAGCAGTATCGATCAAATCATGATCGATTTGGACGGGACGCCCAACAAGAGCCGCCTGGGCGCCAACGCGCTTCTCGGCGTGTCGCTCGCCGTTGCCAAAGCGGCGGCTGTTTCAGCGCGCATGCCGCTCTATCGTTATCTCGGCGGCGCCAATGCCCGGTTGCTGCCCGCGCCTGGCATGAACGTGATCAACGGTGGCGCCCATGCCGACAATCCGCTGGATTTCCAGGAGTTCATGATCATGCCGTTGAGCGCGCCCAATTTTTCCGAAGCGGTGCGCATGGGGAGCGAGATCTTTCACACCCTGAAGGGCGGGCTTTCGCGGGCCGGACACCAAACCAATGTGGGGGATGAAGGCGGCTTCGCGCCGAATGTCCGCTGCGCCAAGGAAGCTTTGGATATGGTCACGCAGGCCATCGTGAAGTCTGGCTATGCGCCTGGGAAAGACGTGGCGATCGTGATTGATCCGGCGGCTTCGGAATTCTTCGAGGACGGCGCCTATCACTATCGTGGCGAGGGCGTGGTGCGCAGCATAGACGAGCAGGTGCAGTATCTGTCCGATCTCGTCCGCGATTATCCTATTATTTCCATCGAAGATCCGATGGCTGAAGGCGACGCGCAGGGCTGGAAGCTGGTCACGCAAGCCTTGGGCGAGACCTGCCAGCTCACCGGCGATGACGTCTTTTGCACCAATCTCGATTTGCTCAAGAACGGTGTGCGGGATGGGCTGGCCAATTCCATCCTCATCAAGGTCAATCAGATCGGCACGCTGACGGAGACCTTGCGCACCGTGGAATATGCCCAGAAGCGGGGCTACACGGTCGTCATGTCTCACCGTTCAGGCGAAACGGAAGACACGACGATTGCCGATTTGGCGGTTGCGACGAACTGCGGGCAGATGAAAACCGGCTCGCTCTCGCGCTCCGATCGCACGGCTAAGTATAACCGGCTGATGCGGATCGAACGCGAGTTGGGCAACGAGGCGGTCTATGCTGGACGCGCTGCGTTCAATATCAATATCCCGCAGCGCTTGCTTGGTTAGTCACTTGCTGAAAATTCTTGGTGTCACACCCGCTTAGCCGTTACGCGGCTGTTGGGTATGACACCGAAGAGAACCGTCAGAGTTGCAGCAAAGTCGTGAAGCCGCCGTAGATCATGCGTTTGGCATCGAACGGCGGGTTCTCCATGCCGTGCGCCAAACGCGGATCGGCCATCACCTTGGCGTTGATGGCATCACGCTGCTCGCGCGATTCATACACGATCCAGGAAAACACCACCGTTTCGTCCTCGGTCGCTTGAACGGCGCGCGGGAAAGAGGTGAGTTTGCCGTAGGGCACGTCATCACCGATGCACTCAACATATTGCTGCGCACCGCACTCCATCCAGACTTTTCCGGCGAGTGCCGACATCTCTTTATAGGCTTCAATATTCGCCTTGGGGACCGCGACGACAAATCCATCAACGTAGGGCATGGCATCCTCCTGCTCGTTGCCTCGTTCCTAGAACGATTGAGACAGGAGAATGCAGACACCCGAAAGGAAGAATTTTGAATTTTCCGCAGGCGATTATTCGAAGCGCGGAGAAACCCTTAGGTAAAATTTAGTCATTTCCGGCCGCAAGCGGTCCATGACCTCCTTATTGAGGTCGGTTTGCGGTTTGGCGGTGTCTGGCAGCAGCGAGAAATATTTCGTCTCCTGGGTGTCCTCGGCCAAGCCCGCCTTGGCCTTTTGCACCAGTTCCGGCGAGGTCAGCATGTCGAGTGCCGTCGCGGCCATCACTTTGGCGGCGGCGACCATGCCCTTGTGGGCCATGGTGCTGGTCGGCGTCACCGCGGCCGGCCAGGCGTGATAGCCGATGCCCGGCACGCTGCCGGGAAAGGTCATCAGGCCGAAGGGCACGTTCCAGGTGTAGTCACCAATGTCGTTGGAGGCGAAACCCTGCGGGCGCGGCCCTGAGGGGGGCAGCGCGGTGGCAAGACCGACCTCGCGCTGGTTATTGGCCTTCTGGAATTCCTTGGCGAAGGCGACTTCCTCTTCGCTCCATTTCGGCAGGCCGACGGCCTCCATATTCTTGCGCAGCGCTTCGCTCAAAGGCCGGTTGCCGAGCGACGGCCAGGCCGAGGCGATGACATCGGGTGGATCCATGGTCGTGCCGGTCATCAGCGCCGCGCCTTCGCCGATCTTCACCAGTTTGTCGAAGTTGTCTTGGGCGGCCTTCGCCGAGGCGTCGCGCACGAACCACCAGATCTTGCCGAGATCGGGAATGATGTTGGGTTGGATGCCGCCGTTCATGATCGTGCGATGGGCACGATAGGTCGGGCGCAGATGTTCGCGCAGTTTGTCGAAGCCGATATCCATCAGTTCGACCGCGTCGACCGCATCCTTGCCGTCCCAGGGATTCATCGCGCCATGGGCGGTCTTGCCGTGGAAGGTGAAGGTGGCGCTGATGGCGGCATAGTTCTGCGGGCCCCAGCCGGTGGTGAAATTATCGCCGATATGGACGATCAGTCCGGCATCGACATCCTTCAGATAGCCGGCCCGCACCAGGAAGGGGCGGCTCGCCAACTGTTCCTCGGCCGGCCCAAGCGACAGCATGATCGTGCCCGGCAGTTTGTACTGCTCCATCACCTTTTTCAGCGCGTACATGGCGCCAAGCGTCACGCCGGCATGGGTGTTATGGCCTTCCATATGGCCGGGGGCACCGGCCACCAGCGGCTTGCGCGGAATGGAACCAGGGGTCTGCGATCCCTCGGGCAGCGCATCGATCTCGCTGGCGATGAGAATGGTCGGCTTGCCGCTGCCCCATTTCGCCCAGAGATTGGTTGGCATGCCGGCGCCGCCGAGTTCCACCGTAAAGCCGGCCGCTTCCAGAGTGTCTTTCAGGAGCTTGGTGCTTTCGAACTCCTGCATGCCTGGCTCGGCGAAGAAAAACACGGCATCGCCGATGTCGGCGATCTGCTTGGCGTTCTTGTCGATGATTTTAAAGGCGGCTTCCTTGCGCTCGTCGGCGGCGGCGGGCGTGAGTGCGAACGCTGTATAGGTCAGCGCGCACGTCACGAGCAGCGTCTCAAGCAAGGTGGTACGGCGCATGGTGTCAGCTCCTTTGAACGATCCCCTTTGGCAAGACTAGTGGCGAGAAAAGGGAATGCAATCGGCATCTTGCATGGCGGCTATTCGCCAAACCGCGGGGTGCTGCGTTTGACGCGGGCGTCCACCGCGCTGCACTATGGCGGGAAGGAGAGATGACTATGCGGCCTGTGATTCCCGGGGTAATGCGTCTGCTGCTGGCCTCAGTGCTGTTGTGCTGCGCACAGCAAGCCAGGGCCCAGGCTTTATCGCCAGAATTGCAAGCCTTCCGCGACATTTACCGTGAGTTGGTCGAGATCAACACGACCGAGTCCGAGGGCGACACGCTGCAAGCGGCGCAGGCGATGGCGGCGCGGCTGAAGGCTGGCGGTTTGCCGGAAGCCGACATCAAGGTCATCTCGACCGCACCGCGCAAAGGCAATCTTGTCGCCCGTCTGCGCGGCACCGGCGCGCGCAAGCCGCTGCTGTTGCTCGCTCATATCGATGTCGTCGAAGCCAAGCGTTCGGATTGGGCTTTCGATCCCTTCAAACTGCAGGAAGTCGATGGCTACTTCCGCGCCCGTGGCTCGGCCGACGACAAGGCGATGGCCGCGATCTTCGTCGCCAACATGATCGAATATGTGAAAACCGGCTACAAGCCGGACCGCGACATTATTCTCGCGCTGACGACCGATGAGGAACTGTCGGATTCGCCCCATGACGGGGCCAAGGTTCTGCTGAATCAGCATCGCGATCTCGTCGATGCCGAACTCGCCCTCAACGAGGGCGGTGGCGGCACCTTGCGGGACGGCAAGCCGTGGCGCTTGTCGGTGCAACTGGCCGAAAAAGTTTATCAGACCTATCGGCTTGAGGTGAAGGATCGCGGTGGCCACAGCGCCTCAGGCCGGCGCGACAGCGCCATCTACCGGCTGGCCGACGGGCTGGTGCGGCTCGCCCGCTTCGATTTTCCGGCGCGTCTCAATCCAGTGACGAAAGCCTTCCTCGAGAATGTGGTGAAGGACGAAAACTTCCAGATCGCCGAAGCCATTCGCGCCTTGCTCGCCGGCAATAGCGACGCCAGTGCACTGGCGCCCCTGACGGCGCAGCCGTCTTATAATGCGATCATCCGCACCACCTGCGTGGCGACCATGCTCGATGCCGGCCATGCCGAGAACGCGCTGCCGCAAACCGCCGCCGCCACGGTCAATTGCCGCGTCCTGCCCGATGCCGATGTTGCCGACGTCCAGAAGACCCTGGTCCGTGTCCTCGATGATCCGAATATTTCGGTGACGCCCGTTGGCGCTGCGGTGGCGAGCCCGCCATCGCCGCTCGATCCCGTGGTGATGGGCGCGGTTGAGCGGATCGCCGCCAGCATGTGGCCGGGCATACCGGTCATACCGTCGATGTCGGGCGGCTATACCGATAGTCGCTGGGTGCGCAATGCCGGTATTCCCGCCTATGGAATCTCCGGCATTTTCAACGATCCGGCGACGAGCGGCGTCCATGGCCTCAACGAGCAGGTCGGCGTGCAGGCGCTTTATGACGGTAAGACCTTCCTCGACCGGCTGGTGCGCGCGCTCGCTGGCCCAGTGGGGCCTTGAGCTCTTGGGTGCGCCGATGGGTTCGTCGATGGAGGCGGTGAAGAGAGGGCGCGCTGTGGGCTGGCTTGTCACCCTCGGCTTGGTCGGCGCGATCTACTTTTTGGTCGCCTATCTGGTGCTGCCGTCGATCTGGAACCAGTACGAACACCAGCCGGGGATCGCCGGGCGGCCGATGGTGACCCAGACCGCCAGTGGTATCCCGGGCGATCCCCTCAATATCGGCCTCGTCGGCTCGCAGGACGATGTGGTTAAGGCGCTGAATGCGGCCGGCTGGTTTCCCGCCGATCCGGTGACCTTGCGCACCAGTATCGAAATCGTTGGCAGCGTCCTGCTCGACCGTCCTTACGTGCACGCGCCGGTGAGTCCGTTGCTCTACGACGGCCGCCGGGAAGATCTGGCCTATGAGCGCGAATCCGGCGCCAGCGCCCGTCGGCGCCACCACGTTCGGCTCTGGAAAGTGCTCGATGCCGGCGCCGAAGGCCGACCAGTCTGGCTTGGCTCCGCCACATATGACGAAGGCGTCGGGCTCAGCCACTACACCGGCCAGGTGACCCATGTGATCGCCCCCGACGTTGACGGCGAACGCGATTTCTTTGCCAAGAGTCTGGTCGAGGCCGGCATGGCCGAGGGGCTCTATCAGGTGTCCGGCGTCGGCCCGACCCTGTTTGGGCGCAATGGCGAGGGCAGTCGCTATCAGACCGATGGCGACGTGCGGTTTGTCCTCTTGGTGAAAGAAGGAGAGCGTCGGACAGCGCCGCCTGTGACGCAGGACGCGCCGATGACGACCCAGGTCAAGGATGCGGTCTGGCAGGCGTTGCAATCCGCATTGCCTAAACGTGAGGCTGATTAAGCATTCGAGGGAGAACGGGCGTCATCCTTCCTTTTGCTAACGCTGTCCGTCAACCAATCACGTCGATTCAGCTTTACGGCTGCGGGATTCAGCGCAATGCTCCAAAGGTTGCGGCCCTCAACAGCCGACCGCGCATCAACAAACGCGGCGGCCTTGGTGTGCGGGAGTTTGCGTCATGCGTTTTTTGGCATTGGTTCTAGCGATTGTCGGCGGCTTGTTTGCTGCCAATCACGCCGCCGAAGCGGCGGTGCGGATCAGCATTGATCTGTCATCTCAGCGGATGCACGTCACCAATGGTGCCGGCGAAAGTACCACTTGGGCCGTGTCGACGGCGCGGTCAGGCTACGCGACGCCGCGTGGCACGTTCCGGCCCTATAGCCTGCAGCGCATGCATTATTCGCGCAAATATCATATGTCGCCGATGCCGCATTCGATCTTCTTCCTCGGCGGCTATGCCATTCATGGCACCGGTTCGGTGAGCCAGCTCGGCCGTCCGGCCTCCCATGGCTGCATCCGCCTGGCGCCGGGCAATGCGGCGAAACTCTTCTCCATGGTGCAGCGCGAGGGCGCGTCGATCTCGATCTCCGGCTCGCCTCCGGGCAACACTCGGTTCGCCAAGGCCCATGGCAAGAAGAAAACCTATCTGGCTTCTCGGATGAATAAGAAGAAACACATGATGGTCGCCCAGCGACGCACTCATGCTCATCCGATGGCCTACGCGCCGGTTCATCGCACCCCGTCGGTCAAGACGTGGCAGCATAACCCGGCGCTGAGATAGGCATTCAAAGATCGTCTCGGTTATTCGCCGAACACGACGGTCTTGCGGCCATTGACGAGAACGCGATCCTCGAGGTGATAGCGCAGCGCGCGCGCCAACACGCGCCGTTCGATGTCGCGTCCCTTGCGCACCAGATCGTCAGGCGTATCGCGATGGCTGATGCGCTCGACGTCCTGTTCGATGATCGGGCCTTCGTCGAGATCGGCGGTGACATAATGCGCCGTCGCGCCGATCAGCTTCACGCCGCGCGTATGGGCTTGCGTATAGGGGCTCGCGCCCTTGAAGCCGGGCAGGAACGAGTGATGAATGTTGATGCAGCGGCCCGACAATTTCGCCGACAGGCCGTCCGAGAGAATCTGCATATAGCGGGCGAGGACGACGACATCCGTGCCGGTAGCGCGGATCAGGTCCCAGACCTGTGCCTCTTGCTCCATCTTGGTCTGTTTGGTGACCGGTAGATAATGGAACGGCGCGCCGCCGAAATCGAGCGCGCCATAGGTGTCGCGCGGATAGTTGGAGATAACCGCCGTCAGATCCATCGGCAGTTCGCCATGGCGCCAGCGGTAGAGAATATCGACCAGGCAATGGTCGAACTTCGACACCAGGATCGTGACCTTCTTGCGTTCCGTGCGGTTGCGCAGGGTCCAGCTCATGCCGAACCGTTCTCCCACCGGCTTGAAGCCATCGGACAATGCGCCGCTCTTGCCGCCCTCGCTCTCGAACACCACGCGCATGAAGAACAGGCCGGTTGCCACGTCGTCGAATTGCTGCGCGTCAAGAATGTTGCAACCGTCCTCGAACAGATAGGTCGAGACGGCGGCGACGATGCCGGGTTTGTCGGCACAGGAGAGGGTGAGCACGTAATGCGCGGTCATTTCGGTCAGCCTTTGACTTTCGGCGGGTTCGCGCACACGCGCGCGGTCCGCGCGTCTTGTATACGTTTGCGTCTATCCGCTCAACCATCATCGAGCCGCGAATATGCTTGCGACTCAATGTGATTCTGCCCAAGTTGACAGGCGAGCCCTGAAACGGAATTGGGGCGTTTGCCCATCAAAGGAGATCGGCGCTGGGCGAGGCAAGCGATCTTGTGTTTGATCTTGTGGTCGTCGGCGGCGGCATCAACGGCTGCGGCATCGCGCGGGATGCCGCCGGCCGGGGCTTGAGCGTGGGCCTGATCGAGATGAACGATCTGGCCAGTGGCACGTCGTCGGCTTCGACCAAGCTCATTCATGGCGGCCTGCGTTATCTTGAACATTGGCAGTTCGCGCTGGTGCGCGAGGCGCTGATCGAGCGCGAGGTCCTGCTGCGCATCGCGCCGCATCTGGTCCGGCCCATGCGCTTCGTCCTGCCGGTTCTGCCGGGCATGCGGCCGGCCTGGATGTTGCGCGCGGGCCTGTTTCTCTATGATCACCTCGATCGTCACCGCACATTGCCGGGAACGGTTTCACTGGATCTGCGCACCGATGCGGCGGGGCAGCCTCTGCGCCCTGGTCTTGTGCGTGGCTTCGAATATTCCGATTGCGCGGTGGACGATGCGCGCCTCGTCATTCTCAACGCCCGGGACGCCGCCGATCGCGGCGCCGTCGTGCGCACGCGAACCAAAATGCTCTCGGCTGCCAGGCAAGAAGGCCTATGGCGCATCGAGGTCATGGGCCCGGATGGATCGCGCGACGAGATGCGCGCTCGCGCCCTGGTCAATGCCGCCGGCCCCTGGGCCGGCGACGTCGCCAATCGTACAGACGGCAAGACACGCACCCGCCTGCGCCTCGACCAGGGCAGCCACATTGTCGTGCGCCGTCTGTTCGCGGGTGAGCGCAGCTATATCTTCCAAAATGGTGATGGGCGCATTGTCTTTGCCATTCCCTACCACCGCGACTTCACATTGATCGGCACCACCGACCACGATTTCTCCGGCGATCCGGCAAAGGCTGCCCCAAGCGCGGCGGAGATCGACTATCTGATCGCGGCCGCCAATCTTTATTTCTCTCAGGCCATCGGGCGCACCGATGTCGTCTGGTCCTATGCGGGCGTGCGCGCCCTCGTCGAGGGGGAAGGGACCGCCGCCAGCGCCACACGCGAGTATCGCCTGGAAACTGCTGGCAATGAAGCCGCCGGCGATCCGCCGCTCATCCATGTCTTCGGCGGCAAGATCACCGCCTATCGTCCATTGGCCGAGAAAGCGCTGGCGCTACTGTCATCGCATTTTCCGGCCATCGAGGCGCGTGGCGCTTGGACCGGGCAAGAGCCTCTGCCAGGCGGCTATTTTGGCGAGGGCGGGATCGCCGCCCTGGAAGCGGAGCTGACGCACCGGCATCCCTGGCTCGATTACACGCTGCTGTCGCGCTGGCTCCACGCCTATGGAACGGACACGATCATCTTGCTTGGCGGCGCCTCCGGCTACGACGATCTCGGCCAATCTTTCGGCGCCGGTCTTTTTGAACGGGAAGTGGACTGGCTGATCCATCGCGAATGGGCGATGACCACTGAAGACATCTTGTGGCGGCGCTCGAAACTGGGATTGTCGATGAGCGCCGAAGAACGCGACGGATTGAACAAACATCTGGCACAGCGCTTCCAATAGGTCAGTGCTCGCCGTCTTCAGCCTTTGGATTATCGTAAGGCGACTGACATAATCTCGCCACCTCTCGAACATGTGTTCGATCCTGTCCATTTCGTAAGGTTTGAGCCATCATTCTGACAGGTCACATCGACCTTAATGTCATTTGACTGCCGCGCATCCGTCGCAGGCAGATCAAGGCTGGCCTCGATGTGTTCGAACTCATTTCGAAACAAACTGATTTGTCACCCGCCGGGTTCCAGCCCGCAGGTATTTCTCGCTGGCTTAGGCGGCCACGAGGGCGGTTGCGAGGGCGCTTATTCGGCCGTCCGAAAACGACGCGTGGCGCTGCCCGTGCTCGGCGCTGCCATCATGACCGGCAACAACTTTGCATTTAACTCGCAGTTCTCAAATTGAGGCACCGCTTCCAATGAAATCGCCGACCGACGCCCAGAAGAAAGACATATTGGCAGACGCGGACCTTATTCCCATGCCGACCCATCGAAAGACCGGAGAGCCGACAAAGGCTTTTCTGGATTCGCGAGAAAAAGCCAGGAAGCCCACGGCGCCGCGTGGGAAAGCCAACAGCATTGTACGGATCGTGGTTCTTCTGCTTGTCGTTACCGCCGGCTATGCGGGCTGGTCCTGGTGGTCGCGGCCCGGTGCCACGCAGGTGGCCAAAGGCGTCGTCACGTCCATTCCCGTCGATGCCGCCAAGGCGGCCAATGCGGATGTTCCCGTCTATTTCAGCGGTCTCGGCACGGTTCAGGCCTTCAATACGGTCTCGGTGAAAACCCGTGTCGACGGCCAGATCCAGACCGTGGCGTTCACGGAAGGCCAGCATGTGAAGACTGGCGATCTGCTCGTGCAGATCGATCCGCGTCCCTACCAGGCGGCTTACGATCAAGCTGTCGCCAAGAAGGCCCAGGACGAAGCCCAGCTCGGCAATGCCAAGCTCGATCTGGGACGTTATACGGAACTGGCCAAGAAGAATTTCAGCACCCGCCAGCAGCTCGACACGCAGACCGCTTTGGTGGCGCAACTCGAAGCGACGATCCGCGCCGATGCCGGGGCGATCGACGCGGCGAAAGTGCAGCTCGATTATACCAAGATCACGTCGCCGATCGACGGGGTCGCCGGCATCCGTCAAGTCGATATCGGCAATATCGTCCATGCAGCCGACAGCACGGCGATCGTCGTGATCACCCAGCTGCAGCCGCTGTCGGTCATCTTCTCCTTGCCGGAGGAGCAGCGTCTGCAGGTGGCTGACGCAATGAAGACGGGGCCGGTGCAGGTGACGGCGCTGGCGCGTGACGGCACCACCGAACTCGATCACGGCACTGTTCTGCTGATCGACAATGAGATCGATCAGGGCGCGGGCACGGTGCGGCTCAAGGCGACGTTCCCCAATGTCCAGGAAAAACTTTGGCCGGGGCAGTTCATCAATGTGCGGCTGCTGCTGCAGACGCAAAAGAATGTTCTGACCATTCCGTCGGCGGCGGTGAACCGTGGGCCGGCCGGTTTCTATGCCTATGTGATCAAGCCGGACTCGACGGTCGATATGCGCGGCATCAAGGTCGGCCAGGACATCAACAATCTGACCGTCGTTGAAGAAGGGCTTACGGCCGGCGAACAGGTGGTAACAGGCGGTCAATACCGGCTGCAGCCCGGGGCGCTCGTGGCGATCAACACACCTAAGCCGGTGACCGCGGCGACCGCTGAGAAGGTGACGCAATGAGCATCTCTTCTCCCTTCATCTCGCGGCCGATCGCCACCTCGCTGCTGATGGCCGGCCTGTTGCTGGCAGGCCTTGCGGCCTATCCGTTCCTGCCGGTGGCGCCGTTGCCGCAGGTTGATTATCCGACCCTCCTGGTCTCCGCCGCACTGCCAGGCGCCAGTCCCGAAACCATGGCGTCGTCGGTGGCGGCCCCGCTCGAACGGCAATTCGCGCAGATCGCCGGCGTGTCGCAGATGACATCGACGAGCGCGCTGGGCACGGCGCAGGTGGCCATTCAGTTCGATCTCAACCGCAATATCGACGGCGCGGCCTTGGACGTGCAGACGGCCATCTCCGCCGCTGGCGCGCAATTGCCGAAAAACCTGCCGAGCAATCCGACGGTCCGTAAATTCAATCCGGCTGATGCGCCTGTCCTGGTGCTGGCGGCCCATTCCGACACGATGCCGCTGACCGAAGTGGACGACTATGTCGAGAACGTGCTGTCACAGCGGATCTCGCAGATCTCGGGCGTCGGCTATGTCACCCTGGGTGGCCAGCGCAAACCCTCGGTGCGCGTGCAGGTCGATCCGGCGAAACTGGCGGCGCTCGGCATCGGCCTCGAAGACGTCGCCACCACGATCAGCAATGCGACCGTCAACGCGCCGAAAGGCTCTTTGAACGGCATCACGCGCAACTTCACCATCTACGACAACGATCAGCTCCTGGCGGCCAAGCCTTGGAATGATGTCATCATCGCCTATCGCAATGGCAGCCCGGTGCGGGTCAGGGACATTGGCACCGCGATCAGCGGTCCCGAAGATGTAACGCTCGAGGCCTGGCAGAACGGCAAGCCCGGCATTCAGCTGCAAATCTACAAACAGCCCGGCGCCAATGTGGTCGAGACGGTGCAGCGGATTCAAAGCAGCATGCCGCAGATCAAGGCCGCCATGCCGCCAGCCCTCCAGGTCGACACGGTGGTCGATCTGACAAGGACCATTCAGGCGTCGGTCAAGGACGTTCAGTTCACCCTGCTCTTGACCACCATACTGGTGGTGATGGTGATCTTCGTCTTCCTGCGCACCCTCTGGGCGACGATCATTCCGGCGGTGACTGTGCCGCTCGCCCTGCTCGGGACGACCGGCTTGATGTATCTTCTCGGCTATAGCCTCGACAATCTGTCGTTGATGGGGCTGTCTATCGCGGTTGGTTTCGTCGTCGACGACGCCATCGTCATGCTCGAGAATATCCATCGCCATATCGAGAATGGCCTCAGTCCGATGGAGGCCGCCTACAAAGGCTCCGCCGAAATCGGTTTCACCATTCTATCGATCAGTATTTCCCTGGTGGCCGTGTTCATCCCGCTGTTGCTGATGGGCGGCATTGTCGGCCGCCTCTTCCGCGAATTCGCCATCGTCGTCACCATGACCATCGTGGTTTCCGGTATCGTCGCGTTGACGCTGACACCGATGATGTGTTCGCGCTTCCTGCGCAGCCATGCCGACGAAGAGGCCCATCACGGACGCTTCTACAAGTGGACGGAACGCGGGTTCGACTGGGTGCTGGGCCGTTATGCGGCGGGCCTTGATATTGTCATACGCCACCAGCGTCTGACGCTTGCCGTGTTTTTTGCCACCGTCGCCGCCACGGCTGCACTCTATGTCGTCATTCCGAAGGGCTTTTTCCCGCAGCAGGACACCGGCGTCATCGTCGGCCTTCCCGAAGGCGGCCAGGATGTTTCCGCCACCGAGATGTCGCGTTTGACCCATGCCCTGACCGACGTGATCGCCAGCGATCCCGATGTGGAGGGCTGGTCGGCCTCGACCGGCGGTTCGCGTGGCACCAACGCCGGCTTCGTGTTCATCAGCCTGAAGCCGCGGGACGAGCGCACCGCCTCCGCTGACCAGATCATCGCGCGTCTGCGGCCGAAACTTGCCAAGGTGCAGGGGGCGGCGCTGTTTCTGCAGGCCCGGCAGGATCTCAACGTCGGCGGTCGGCTGGCGCGCACGCAGTTCCAATATACGCTGAGCGACGTCAGCCTCGACGAGCTCAATACGTGGGCGCCGCGTCTGTTGGCGAAATTGAAAACCCTGCCTGAATTGCGCGACGTTGCTTCCGATCAGCAGACCAATGCGACGATGATGTCGGTGAAGATCGATCGAGATCAGGCGGCGCGCTTCGGCATCCAGCCGGCGCTCATTGACCAGACGCTCTACGACGCCTTCGGCCAACGCCAGGTGACGCAGTATTTCACCCAGCTCAACGCCTATCACGTCGTGCTGGAGGTTGATCCAAAGCTGCAGAGCGACCCCAACGTGCTCGACAAGATCTACGTCAAATCACCGACGACGGGCCAGCAGGTGCCACTGTCGGCCATGGCGAAGTTCGATAGCAGCGGTGTGAATTACGTGGTGATCAACCACCAGGGTCAGTTCCCGGCGGTCACCTTGTCGTTCAACCTGGCGCCGGGCGTGGCGCTGGGCGATGCCACGGTCGCGGTCGAGAAAGCGGCGGCGGACATTGGCATGCCGGCCGCGATCACGGGCGGCTTCCAGGGCACGGCGCAGGCCTTCCAGGCGTCGCTGGCGAGCCAGCCTTATCTGGTGCTGGCCGCGCTGATCACCGTCTACATCATCCTGGGTGTCCTCTATGAAAGCTATATCCACCCGCTGACCATTCTTTCGACCCTGCCATCGGCGGGTGTCGGGGCCTTGCTGATGTTGATGGCGTTCCATTTCGATCTGTCCGTGATCGCGATGATCGGCATCATCCTGCTCATCGGCATCGTCAAAAAGAACGGGATCATGATGGTGGATTTCGCCATCCATGCCGAGCGAGAACACGGGATGACGCCCGAGCAGTCTATCCGCCAGGCCTGTCTGTTGCGTTTCCGGCCGATCATGATGACGACGATGGCGGCGATGCTCGGCGCTCTGCCGCTGATGCTGAGCAATGGCACGGGTTCGGAACTGCGCCAGCCTCTTGGCTACACCATGGTCGGGGGCCTGCTACTGAGTCAGATGCTCACCCTGTTCACCACGCCGATCGTCTATCTCTATCTTGATCGCCTGGGCGGCACCTTCGGCTGGACGCGTCGGCACCGCAAGGAAACGTCGGCGCCGACCGCCGTGCGGGAGCTCCCGCAGCCGGCGGAATAAAGAAAGCCCTCCGGCATGGCCGGAGGGCTATTGGGGTGAAGCCTATCGGTGCCTTAAATCGACGGCCCCGCCCCAATTCAATAACAAACGCGCACGGGGCGGCGGTAGCCGACGACTTCGCCCCAGGAATTGTAGATCGGGCGCTGGCGCAGTTCGCAGCCGCCGTAGCCGTAGGCGGGAGCGGCATAGGCGGGCTGGGAGGCGGCGATGGCGCCACCAACGATAGCCGCGCCGAGCAGGCCGACAGCGAGCCCGCCGCCATAACCGTAACCGTGGTGTTTCCAGCCGGCGGAAGCCGGGGTGGAGGAAAGGGCAAAGGTCGCGGCCAGGGCGAGGGCGCCGGTGGTGGCAGCGAGGGTCTTTTTGCTGATCATGACGCGCTCTCCCGATCTATTCCGGGGCCGGCGGACACTCCCGACCGGCGATGAAATGACCTTAGTCACGTGCCGGACGAGCTGATGTGCGCCAGCGCACAGGGCTGTTTCGGAGCAAAAAAAGCCGGTGTTTCTGGAAAAATCCCTGTTGGCTCAGCGTCAGTGACATAAAGAATTCTTTATATCGCCATTGCGTCTCCCGGCTGGCCCTGCTATAGGCGCCTCCGGAAGATTTTCTTTTTCTCAGATAGCTGGAAGAATCCATGGCCGTGAAAGACAACGATTACGCCGTCGCCGACATGAAGCTCGCCGAGTTTGGCCGCAAAGAGCTGGACATCGCCGAGACCGAAATGCCGGGCCTGATGGCCACCCGCGCCGAATTCGGCAAGTCACAGCCGTTGAAGGGCGCCCGGATCGCCGGCTCTCTGCACATGACCATCCAGACCGGCGTGCTGATCGAGACCCTGAAGGCGCTCGGCGCCGACGTGCGTTGGGCCTCCTGCAACATCTATTCGACCCAGGACCATGCCGCGGCTGCCATCGTCGCCGCCGGCACGCCTGTGTTCGCCATCAAGGGCGAGAGCCTGAAGGACTACTGGGAATACACCCACAAGATCTTCGAATGGGCCGACGGCGGCACCCCGAACATGATCCTCGACGACGGCGGCGACGCCACGGCGCTGATCCATCTCGGCGCGCGCGCCGAAGCCGGTGACACCGCTTTCCTCGACAAGCCGGGCAATGAGGAAGAAGAAGTGCTGTTCGCCGCCATCAAGGCGCGCCTGAAGACCCACAAGGGCTGGTATACGGCCAATGCCAAGGCCATCAAGGGCGTTTCGGAAGAGACGACCACGGGTGTGCATCGCCTCTACAACATGCAGAAGGACGGCACGCTGCTGTGGCCGGCCATCAACGTCAACGACTCGGTCACCAAGTCGAAGTTCGACAACCTCTATGGCTGTAAGGAATCGCTCGTCGACGGCATCCGCCGTGGCACGGACGTGATGATGGCCGGCAAGGTTGCGATGGTTGCCGGCTTCGGCGACGTCGGCAAGGGCTCGGCCGCTTCGCTGAAGAACGCCGGCTGCCGCGTGCTCGTCTCCGAAATCGATCCGATCTGCGCCCTGCAGGCGGCGATGGAAGGCTATGAAGTGACGACGATGGAAGACGCCGCCTCGCGCGCCGACATCTTCTGCACCGCGACTGGCAACGTCGATGTCATCACCGTCGAGCACATGCGCGCCATGAAGGACCGCGCCATCGTCTGCAACATCGGCCATTTCGACTCGGAAATTCAGGTCGCTGGCCTGAAGAACATGAAGTGGAACAACATCAAGCCGCAGGTCGACGAGATCGCCTTCCCCGATGGCAAGCGCATCATCCTGCTCTCGGAAGGCCGTCTGGTGAACCTGGGCAACGCTACGGGCCACCCGTCCTTCGTGATGTCGGCGTCCTTCACCAACCAGACCCTGGCGCAGATCGAACTGTGGACCAAGCCGGGCCACTACAAGAAGGAAGTCTACACGCTGCCTAAGCACCTCGACGAAAAGGTCGCGGCGCTGCACCTCGACAAGATCGGCGTGAAGCTCACCAAGCTCAGCAAGCAGCAGGCGGATTACCTCGGCCTGCCGCAGCAGGGTCCCTACAAGCCGGAACATTACCGCTACTGAGTTTTCGACTAGTGGGTCGATTCTTATCGACCCACTACATCCGGTAGCTCTTGCCGCAGTTAACGAACGCCCTCGAATCGACAACGATTCGGGGGCGTTTTCGTTCGGTTAACCACATTCTCAGGGAGTCCTGTTCAAGCTACATTGAACTGATTCGCTGGGGTGGCAGGGGCCAATTTGCCGCCCGCGATCAAGTTGGACGGAGATTGACCAAAGCATGGATCCGCGGCACGGCTTTGGACGCGCTATCGTAAGAGCGCCTGCGCGCCTGCGCGCGCATTTGCGCGCCAGCGTCAGCCCTATAGGGCTGCTGGGCGGCGCTGCGCCTTTGCTGCTGGGAACCCAGGCGGCGGTTGCCCAAACGGCTGGCTTTGCCGGCGACATGTTCAACGAGACTCAGGGTGTCATCGGCTTTTCCGCCTTCGTCGCGCTCGTCATTTTTTCGGCCAGCACCGCCATTCTGCATTTGACGGGCCGGCGCGCCTGGACGCAGCGCGAGAGCCGGCTGGTTGCCGACCTGACTTCTTCCCGGGCCGCGCTCGACCGCGCCAATGTCTTCCTGTCGGCTGAATCGCAGATCGTCGTCGCCTGGGGCAGGTCGAACGGGGAGCCCGACATCGAGGGCGATCTCTCTATCGTTATGGACGTGCCGGTGCCGCGCCGGGTGCTGGGCTTTGGCTCCTGGCTGCCGCCGGAAGCCGCCCGCAACATCGAGGGCTGCGTCGAGCGGCTGCGCGCGCGGGGCGAAAGCTTCCGTCTGTCGACGGCAAGCCTCAGTGGTCGTCAGCTTGAAATCGAAGGCCGTGCCGTCGGCGGCCGCGCCGTCATGCGCATCCGCGATGTTTCCGGTGACCGGCTCGAACTGGCGCGGCTGCGCGAGCGCCACGTCCAGGCGATGATGGAACTCGATTCCCTCCATGTCATGCTCGACGCGCTGCCGAGCCCGGTCTGGATGCGCGACAAACAAGGCCAGATTTCCTGGACCAATGTCGCCTATGCCCGTGCGGTCGATGTCGCCGATGCGCGTGAGGCGATCACGCGCAATGTGGAACTGCTCGACACCGAGGCCCGGGAAGCGGCCCGGCAGCTGCGCGGCACGGGCAGCATCTGGCGCTCGCGGGTGCCGGCGGTTGTCGCCGGGCAACGTCACGTGCTCGATGTCACCGATGTGCCGACGCGTGGCGGCTCGGCCGGCTTTGCCGCCGACCGCACCGAGATCGAGGCCATGCGCGCCGATCTCAGCCGCCAGATGGAAGCCAATGCGCGCACGTTGGACCAACTGGCGACGGCCGTCGCAGTGTTTGATCGCGCCAAGCGTCTCGTGTTCTACAACTCGGCCTATCGCCAATTGTGGGGTCTTGACCCCGGCTGGCTCGATCAGCAGCCGACCGATTCCGAAATTCTCGATCGTCTGCGCGCCGAGCGCAAATTGCCGGAACAGGCCGACTTCCGCAGTTGGAAGGCGGCGCTGCTCTCCACCTATCAGTCAACCGAGACGGTGCAGCAGATCTGGTATCTGCCGCGCGAGCGCAATCTGCGCGTCGTCGTCAACCCGAACGCCCAAGGCGGCGTCACCTATCTGTTCGACGATGTCACCGAGCGCGATCAGCTCGAGTCGCAATTTAATTCGCTCATCGGTGTGCAGGCGGAAACGCTTGACGCGCTGAAAGAGGGCGTGGCGGTGTTCGGCAGCGATGGCCGCCTGAAACTTTCCAACCAGGCCTTTGCCGACCTGTGGCAATACGGCCGCGCCGAACTGCATGTTTCGCCGCCGAATGCCGCTGGAACGTCACCGCGTTCGCTGCATATCGACGACATCATCGGCCATTGCCGTGCGCTCTGCCCGGATGAAAGCCTGTGGAACACATTACGGTCCGCTGTCGCCGGCCTGCATGATGCGCGCACCCGTTCCGAATATCGCGTGCAACGCCAGGATGGTCGCGTGCTGGATTGCGCCGCGGCACCTTTGCCGGATGGCGCCACGCTCATCACCTTCCTTGACGTCACCGCGAGCATCAAGGTGGCGCGCGCTTTGACCGAGCGCAACGAGGCGCTGGTCGCCACGCAGGAACTGCGTGACAATTTCGTCCATCATGTCTCTTACGAGCTGCGTTCGCCCCTCAACAGCCTGAGCGGCTTCGTCGAGCTTCTGGGCGATGGCCGCATCGGTCCTCTCAATGCCAAGCAGAGCGAATATCTGGGCTATATCCAGAAATCCTCTGCTGCCTTGATCGCGATCACCGACAATATTCTCGACCTTGCCACCATCGACGCCAACACGCTGGAACTGACGGTCAGCGAGGTCGATATCGCCAAGACCATCAAGGCTGCTTCCGAAGGCGTGCAGGATCGTCTGGCCGAGGAATCGATCAAGCTCAACATCGTCGCTTTCGACGATATCGGCAATTTCCAAGCCGACGAGGCGCGCGTGCGCCAGGTCCTCTACAATCTTCTGTCCAATGCCATCGGCTTCTCCTCGCCGGGTCAGTCGGTGACTTTGGCCGCCTTCCGGCGCAGCGACGAGATTGTCTTCAAAGTATCCGATGAAGGACGCGGCATGCCGCCGGAGGTTCTGGATCGGATCTTCAACCGGCTCGAAAACAACAACATCGGCACGCGCCATCGCGGCGCCGGTCTTGGCCTGTCGATCGTGCGCTCCTTCGTCGAATTGCACGGCGGCCGTGTTCAGATTGAATCGGCTCCGGGCGAGGGTACCATCGTGACCTGTTTCTTCCCTGCGCGGCATAGCAGCAGCCGCGTCGCAAAGGCATCGTAAGCCATGGCCGAGGCGATTGAACCGGTTGTCTGGCACGTCGATCTGGCTGGCGAGAGCGAAACCGTCGGGCTCGCCAGGGATATCGCTGAGCTTGTCGGCGCCAATGATGTGCTGACGCTTTCAGGCGATCTGGGCGCAGGCAAAAGCACCTTTGCGCGCGCCCTCATTCGACAGCTCATTGACGATGCCGGCGCCGAAGTGCCGAGCCCGACGTTCACGCTGATGCAAATCTATGATGGGCCGGTTTTCCCCATCGTTCATGCCGATCTCTATCGCATTAAATCTTCGGACGAACTCGTCGAGCTCGGCTGGGAAGAAGCCTCCGACGGCGCTCTCGTCGTCGTCGAATGGCCCGACCGCATCGGCACGGCGGTGACGCCGGACCGGCTCGATGTGGCTTTCTATGTCGACGCGACACGCTCTCTCGACTTTCGCCGCGCCATCGTCACCGGTCATGGTGCCATGGCCGAGCGGCTGCAGCGCGCCAATGCCATTCGCAACCTCTTGCAGGTGGCCGACTGGGCCGATGCGCAGCGCAGCTTCATGCAAGGCGATGCCTCGACGCGGGCTTATGAACGCCTCGTCAAGCCCGATGGCAGTCGCGCTGTTTTGATGATCTCACCGCCGCGTCCCGATGGGCCGCCGGTGCGCTTTGGCAAGCCCTACAGCGCCATTGCCCGGCTGGCCGAGGATATCGTGCCGTTCATCGCCATGGCCAAGGCCTTAAGCGAGCAGGGCCTGTCGGCGCCCCAGATCTATGCCAGCGATATGGAAAACGGCCTCGCCATCATCGAGGATCTCGGTACGGAGCCGTTGTTTGGTGTCGATGGGCCGGATGCGGAACGCTACGCCGAGGCAGTGCGTGCGCTCGCCCATCTGCATCGCGGCGAGCTGCCGCGCGAAGTGCCCGCCGACGACAGCCGCATGCACCGCATTCCGCCCTATGATCTCGATGCCATGCTGATCGAGGTGGAACTGCTGACGGAATGGTATGCCGCGCATGTGGCGAAGGTGAATCTCGCCTCCGGCGCACGGGCGATGTTCGTCAATTTGTGGAAGGGCACCCTTCGTGAAATTGTCACATCTCCGACAACTTGGATGTTGCGCGATTATCATTCCCCCAATCTGCTCTGGCTCGAGGGTCGCTCCGGCATCGAGAAGGTGGGGATTATCGACTTCCAGGACTGCGTGATCGGGCCGGCGGCCTATGATGTCGCATCATTGTTGCAAGATGCGCGCATTACCGTTCCCGATGACCTTGAGCTGAAACTGCTCGGCCAATATGCACGGGCGCGTAAAGAGGCGGATACCGCCTTCGACATGTCGTCCTTCGTGCGCGCCTATGCCATCATGGGGGCGCAGCGCGCCACCAAGATTCTGGGCATTTTCGCACGTCTCGATAGGCGCGACGGAAAATCGCAGTATCTCGCTCATATTCCGCGTATCGAGCACTATCTATCCAAAGGCCTGAAGCATCCGGCTCTTGCCGACCTGAAAAGCTGGTATAAAACTCACCTGCCGCACATTGTCGGCGAGTGATACGGATCCAGCCTTCGGTTTTTTGATGCAATCATCCCAGATGCCGCATACCGCCATGGTCTTCGCCGCCGGCCTCGGCACGCGTATGCGCCCGATCACCGATAAACTTCCCAAGCCTTTGGTCGAGGTGCGCGGCAAGCCGCTGATCGATCATATGCTCGACCGCTTCGCCGAAGCCGGCGTCGAGAAGGCGGTGGTCAATGTGCACTACATGGCCGACGACATCGAACGCCATCTGAAGGGCCGCACCGCGCCGCAGATCGTGATTTCCGATGAACGCGCCAAGCTGCTCGATCAGGGCGGCGGCATCGTCAAAGCGCTGCCGGAACTCGGCACCGAACCGTTCTTCATCAGCAACACCGATTCGCTGTGGGTGGAAGGCGCCAAGTCCAATATCGACAAACTCGCGGAACATTGGGATCCCGAGAAGATGGACGTGCTGCTGCTGGTCGCGGCCACCGCGTCGAGCATCGGTGTCGATTGGGCCGGCGATTTCCACATGCTGCCCGATGGCCGTCTGGTCCGTCGCGACGAGCGTGAGGTCTCGGCTTTTGCCTATGCCGGCCTTGGCATCATGAAGCCGGAGCTGTTTGCTGGCGAGACGCGCGACGTCTTCCGTCTGGCGCCGATCTTCTTTGCCGCCGCCGAAGCCGGCCGGCTTTACGGTGCGCGTCTTGAAGGCATGTGGCTGCACGTGGGCACACCCGAAGCGATTGGCGAGGCCGAACAGGCGATCGCGAGGTCGGCATTGTGAGCGGTGAGGCCGCCTCGCATCGCAGACGGCTCTTCACCATCCCCGCCAGCGCGCCGTTCCTTGCCACCTTCGCGCAAGCCCTGCTCGACGGCGCCATCATTCCAGGCTTTCCCGACCGGGGCGACCCGCTCGCGCTGAGTGCCGCGACCATCTATGTGCCGACGCGCCGCGCCGCCAGAGCGCTGACCGCGGAATTGACGCGGCTCGTCACGGAGCCCGCCATCTTCCTGCCGCGCATTCTGCCGCTCGGCGCGCTCGATGATTTCGAAACCGGCCAGATCTTCGATGCTGATGGCGACAGCTATGATCCCGATCAACCCGAGGCCATCGGCGAGCTTGATCGTCGTCTCGCGCTCACCCGCCTGATCGAAGCCTGGAGCGCCCGCATCACCCATGCGGTCGTCACCATGGATGCGGTTGGTGAACCGCAGATGGATGCTGACGAGCCCTTCGTCGTCGCGGCGACGCCGAGCCATGCCTTCGCGCTGGCGTGTGAACTGGCTGGCGTGATCGACGAGTTTCGCATCGAAGGCGTCGCCCTCGATGATCTGGCCAAACTCGTTCCCGATGATTTTGACAGATATTGGAAGATCACTCTCGATTTTCTGAAGATCGCTTTCGACTACTGGCCGTCCTATCTCGACGAACAAGGCTTGCTCGACCGGGTCGAGCGGCAGGCGCGGCAGATCAAACAGCGCGTTGATGCGTTCAAACACGGCTCCAAGGGGCCGCAGATCGTTTTAGGTTCGACCGGCACCAATCAAGCGACGGCGGACCTGATCGGCGCCATTTCGCAGCTGGCCAAAGGCGCCGTTATTTTGCCGGGCCTTGATCTTGCTATGGACGAAACGGCCTGGACGGAAGTCGACGAAGGCGTCGCCGAGGGACATCCGCAAGCGGCGCTAAAACGCCTGTTGGAAACGCTTGAATGCAGCCGCGCCGATGTCATTGCCCTGACACCGGGTGTGGCATCGCTCGCGCCGCGCGAACGTTTTCTTGGCGAAGCGCTGTTGCCGGCGCAGGTGACGGGCACATGGCACGCGTGGCGCGACCGGGTTGAGCCGGCGGCCATCGCCACCATGCTGAATGGTGTTGCGCTAATCGAAGCCTCCGATGATGGCGAGGAAGCACGCGCGATCGCGGTGGGGTTGCGGCAGGTGCTGGAAACCCCGGGCCGGACCGCCGCGCTGATCACGCCGGATCGTATCATCGCCCAACGCGTGCGCGCCGAATTGGCGCGCTGGAATATCGAGGTGGACGACTCGGGTGGTGATCCGCTTGCGGCCATGCCGCATGGTGTGTTGGCGCGGCTGTTGCTCGACTGCGCTCAGGCCAATCCGCTGTCGAGCGACTGGATTGCGCTGCTCAGCCATCCGTTGCTGCGGCTCTCGTTTGCAGCCCAGGATATGGCGCGCATCGCCCGCCATGCCGAGATCGCTTTGCTGCGCGGCCGCAGTTTCCATATTGCCGACATTGAGACGGTGTTGAACCAAGCGCGCATGGCCGCGACCGATCGGCATGCCCATCCGGCCCTGAAGGCGCTGACAGACGTCGACTGGCAGAACATCGAGACCATGCTGCGCCGGCTGGCTGAAGCCGTTCGTCCCCTTGCCATGGCCGCCACGGGTGATCTGGCCGGCTGGGCCCATGCGCATCGCCAGGCCTTTGAAGCGCTTCGCGCCGGCGATGCCGCGCTCTACCCCGGTGATGACGGCGAGACGTTGCAGCAGCTGTTTGAAACCATGCAGGCCTCGGTGGCAGCAGGGCTCTCGTTCTCGCATACGGACTATTCCGGCGTGTTCGAGCGGTTGGCGCAGGAAGCCACCGTGCGTGGCCCCCGTCGCGCGCATCCGCGCCTCAAAATTCTCGGCCTGCTCGAAGCCCGTTTGATTCCCGCCGATACGGTTTTTGTCGCCGGCCTCGACGAGGGCGTGTGGCCGCCACAAGCGCGCACCGATGCGTTTCTCAACCGTCCCATGCGTAAAGAACTTGGCTTGAGTTCGCCGGAACGGCGCATCGGCCAGACGGCGCATGACTTCACCATGGCGCTTGGCGCGCAGGAAGTGTGGTTGTCGCGCGCTTTCAAACGCGGCGGTTCGCCCACCATTGCCTCGCGCTTCCTGCAACGCATGGAAGCGCTCGCGGGGCCGGAGGCCTGGGCGGCTTGTCGCAGCCGTGGCGAACAGTTTCTGCACTATGCCCAGGCGCTCGATCGGGCGCCGGACAAATCGCAGCCGGTAGCCCAGCCCGAGCCCAAGCCGCCGATCGACCTGCGTCCGACATCGCTCAGCGTCACCCGCATCGAAACCCTGCGGCGCGATCCCTATTCCATCTATGCCGAGCGCATCTTGAAATTGCAGCCGCTCGATGAGGCGGGCGAGGAAGATGGGGCGCGGCTGACGGGCACGCTCACCCACAATGTGCTGGCGCAATTTCAGAAGGCCAATCCCGGCTCGACATTGCCGCCCGATGCGCTTGAGCGGCTGATGACGATTGCCAAAGCGGAATTCGAGCCGTTGCTCGGCGATGCCAGTTTCGTCGCCTTTTCCTGGCCACGGATCGAAGCGCAGTTGCGCGCCTTCCTGGCTTGGGATCTGGATGAACGCGCCGAGGTGACGCGACTTTTGGTCGAGGAGCGCGGCCGGCTTGCCATCCCGCTGGCCGATGGTTCGATGTTCAATCTGACGGCGGAGGCCGACCGCATCGAAGGGCGCGGCATGGATTTCCGCATCATCGATTTCAAGACCGGGGTCTTGCCGAGCCACAGATTGATTGAAGCCGGTTTCTCCGTGCAGGTGACCTTGGAAGCAGCGATGCTCCAACGCGGCGGCTTTGTCGAAGCCCCCGCTGGATCGCAGGTCAGTGGCGCGGCTTACGTCAAATTTCAGGGCGCCAAGGCCAATGAGATTCGCGAGGTCGGTTCGGACAGAAAGGGCAAGCCGCTGCCCGAGCTGATCGGCGAACATCATGCCAATCTGGTGGTGATGCTGGGCGATTTCCGCAAGCCATCGACCGGTTATCGCTCGCGTCCCTTCCCGCAATATCGGCTGCGTTTCGGCACCTATGATCATCTGGCGCGGGTGCGCGAATGGTCGTTTGGCAGCGGGCCCGAGGAGATCGGCTCATGAGCGCCGGGCGTTCCTCGAGCCGCTCCTCACTGAGCCAGGCAGCTGCGTCCGACCCCTCGGTCTCCGTCTGGGTGTCGGCCAATGCCGGCTCGGGCAAGACGCATGTTCTGGCGCATCGGGTCATCCGGCTGCTGCTCAACAACGTCGAGCCTGGCAAGATTCTCTGCCTGACCTTCACGAAGGCCGCCGCCGCCAATATGGCGCGGCGCGTCTTCGACATTCTGTCTGGCTGGACGTCCTTTGACGACGAGACGCTTCAGCAGGCGTTGTCCGACATGACTGGCCGCACCGGCCATGATCTCGCCTTTGCCCGCACGCTGTTTGCCCGCACGATCGAGACGCCGGGCGGACTCAAAGTGCAGACCATTCACGCCTTCTGTGAACGGCTGCTGCACATGTTCCCGTTCGAGGCGAATATCGCGGCTGGCTTTTCGGTGATCGAGACGGATGCCCAGGAAGAGCTGTTGCAGCGCGCCCGCGAGGATGTGCTGGCTCTGGCGATCGATGCGCCTGATAGCGTCGCTGGCCGGGCGTTGCATCTGATCACCGGACTGACGAGCGAAGCAAAGTTCGATCAGTTGCTCAAAGGCGGCCTCGCCAAACATGCGGCGATCGAGGCGGTGCTCGGCCGTCTGCAGGAGGGCGGCTATCGCGCGCGTCTGGCGCAGGAACTGGGCTTGAGGCCGAGTGAGACGATCGAAGCGCTGGACGCCGAGATCACCGAAGGCGGGCCTTCGAAAAAGGACTGGGCGACGGCGGCGGAAATTCTCGAAGCCTCGAGCGCCAGCGATCAAAAGCAGGCGGGTCGCATCCGCGCCTTCCTGGCCGTCTCCTCTGTTGAAATTCTGCGCGCCACCGTTCTCACGGACAAGGGCGAACCGCGCAAGACCTTCGCCACCAAAGCCGCTCAAGCCCGTCTCGATCCGACGATCGTCGACGAACTCGAGCGCCTGCCGCCCCTGCTGGAAAAACACAAGGCGGCGCGTTGCGTCGAACGTTCCGCAGCGCTGCTCGAGCTGCTCAACGCTATTCTTTTGCGCTACCGTCATCTCAAGACGGCGCATGGCAAGCTCGATTTCGCCGATCTGATCGAACGCACGATGATGTTGCTCGATCGCTCCAGCGCCGCCTGGGTGCTCTACAAGCTCGACAACGGCATCGATCATGTTCTGGTCGATGAGGCGCAGGACACCTCGCCCGAACAGTGGCACATCCTGCAGCGCCTGACGGAGGAATTCTTCGCTGGTTCCGGTGGCGGCGCGCCGCGTCTGCGCACGCTGTTTGTCGTCGGTGACGAGAAGCAATCGATCTTCTCGTTCCAGGGCGCGCGTCCCGAATTGTTCGCCGGCATGCGCCGGCATTTCGAGGATCGCGCCGGCCCCGGCGAGTTGCGGCCCGTGCCGCTCACCGTGTCCTATCGTTCGGCAAGCTTGGTGCTCGAGCAGGTCGATCGCACTTTCATGGCGAGTGATGCCTATCGCAGCGTCGTCTCGGGTGACGATGGCTGGCTGCGCCACGAGGCCTATAAGGCGCAACTGCCAGGCCTGGTTGAAATCTGGGATGTGATCGAGCCAGTGGAGGTTGAAGCGCCGACCTCCTGGTTGCTGCCGGTCGATGCGGTGCGCGAGGATGCGCCGGAAGTGCGGCTGGCGCAGCGCATCGCTAATTTGATCCGCGATTGGATCAGGCCGGGCAGCGGCGAATTCGTTCATGATGGCAGTGGCGCACCGCGCCAGGTCAATGCTGGCGACATCATCATTCTTGTCCGCCGCCGCAACAATTTCTTCGATGCGATGATCCGCTCGCTGAAGGCCGCCGGCGTTCCGGTTGCCGGTGCCGACGTGCTGAAGCTCACCGATCACATCGCCGTCATGGATCTGATGGCGGTCGGCCGCTTCGCGCTTCTGCCGCAGGACGACCTGTCGCTTGCCTGCGTGCTGACATCGCCGCTCGGCGGCCTCGACGACGACGATCTCCTGCAATTCGCGCCGCAGCGCGCGGGCAGTCTTTACGAGGCCTTGCAGGCTTCGCCAGATCCCAAACATCGCCAGGTCGCGGCCCGTCTCGCGCGCTGGATTGCGCTCGCCGCCGAAATGACGCCGTTTGGCTTTTATGCCCATCTGCTTGGCGCCGATGGCGGCCGGCGCGATCTCTTGTTGCGCCTCGGCGGCGAGGCCAATGATGCCATCGACGAATTCCTCAACCGCGCCCTGGCGCATGAGAAATCGCAACCGCCGTCGCTCTCGGCCTTCCTGCACACGTTCGCTGCCACCGAAGCGACGGTGAAGCGCGATCTGGAAGCGGCCGGCGAAGTCGTGCGCGTCATGACCGTCCATGCGGCGAAGGGCCTTGAAGGCAAGATCGTCTTTCTGCCTGATACGACCGGCGCGCCGGGCTCCTACTTCGATCCCGACATTGTTTTCATCGCCGGCGAGGACGATCTGGCGCTGCCGGTCTGGCGCCGCAACCGCGACGAGGATCCGCCGGCGGTCGAAGCGGCCAAGGGCCAGTCGCGGCTGGAGCAGCAGAACGAATATCTGCGCCTGCTCTATGTCGCGATGACGCGGGCCGAGGAGCGGCTCTACATCTGCGGCTATCGCGGCCTGCAGAAGCTCAACGACGACTGCTGGTATCAGGTCGCGCGCCGGGCGCTGGAAGCGGGCATGGATTCGGTGCCGGCGCCCTGGAACGACGGCGAACAGGTTTTGCGCGCCGGCAGCACCGCCACGGGCGGCCGCTTGCCGGAGGCCAGCCTGTCGCGCGATCGGGCGGAACCGGATTGGCTGCGCCAGGCCGCGCCGCAGGAGCGAGCGCCGCTACCCCCGATTAGCCCGTCGCGGGCGCTCGCCGCCGCCGATCAGCTCGAGCCCTCGGTGCGTGACAACAGCAGCGCCGTCGCGCTGGTCGTCGGCACGTTGATGCATGGTCTCCTGCAATATCTGCCCGATCTCGCCCCATCCCTGCGCGCTGCCGCCGCCCGCCGGTTTCTGGCCGCCAGGGGCCGCGCCTTGGTGCCAGACGAGCAGGAGCGGCTCGCCAGCCAGGCTTTGGCGCTCATCGATAATCCGGCGCTCGCGGCCCTGTTTGGTCCCCAGTCCCGTGCCGAAGTCACCATCGCCGGCAAGGTGCGGCGGCCGTCGGCAGCGCCGCTCGATATTGCCGGGCGGATCGACCGGCTGGCGGTGCTGGATGCCGACGTGCTCATCGCTGATTTCAAGACAGGTATGCCCAAGGCGCTGGCCGATCTGCCGCCAGCCTATGTCACTCAGATGGCGCTCTATGCCGCTGCGATCGCTCCGCTTTATCCCGGCAAAACCATCCGCCCGTTCATCGTCTGGACGGCCAGCGCCCAGGCGGTCGAAATTCCGGCGGAACGGCTGGTTTTGGCCCTGGAAGCCACGATTATCCGGTAAGCGCAATCGTGATAGGGTCTAGTCCTTGACCGGACCCGGCGCGGTTCATACTTTCCACGTCGAATGCGGGATTCGATCCCGGCCAAGTTAAGGATTTTGAGATGGCTACCGAAAAAGTCACCGATGCCACGTTTGAAAGCGACGTTTTGAAGTCGAGCGAACCGGTTGTCGTCGATTTCTGGGCCGAATGGTGCGGCCCTTGTAAAATGATTGGCCCGTCGCTCGAAGAGATCGCCGGCGAGATGGCTGGCAAGGTCAAGATCGTCAAGATGAACGTCGACGAGAACCCCGGCGTTCCCGGTAAGATGGGCATCCGCTCGATCCCGACCCTGATGCTGTTCAAGGACGGCAAGCTGGCGTCGCAAAAGGTCGGCGCTTCGCCGAAGGGCGCGCTGGTCAAGTGGATCGAAGAGACCATCGCCTAATAAAAACGCCGGCGCGAGCCGGCGTCAGGATCTAAATTCAAGCGGCGCGCCTCGGGGCGCGCCGTTTTCTATTTTCAGGGGCGGGCGAGGAATTCCGACGCCTGGTAAAGCGATTTGAACGGCACGTTCTTGCTGGCAAAGAATTCTTTTGCACCGTCTTCGCGATCGACGATGGAAATGACGAGCACCACTTCGGCGCCGGTCTCGCGGCAGGCTTCGATCGCCTTATAGGCGGACTCGCCCGTCGTCGTGACATCCTCGACGATGATCAGCTTCTTGCCGGCGAGGCTTTCGGTTTTCGTCAATCCCTCGATGACCTTCTTGGCGCCATGGTCCTTGGCCTGCTTGCGCACGAAGAAGCCACGGATCGGCTTGCCTTCCTCGAAAGAGTGCTGGCAGACGCCACCAGTGATCGGCACCGCGCCCATTTCCAGGCCGCCGACATAATCGGCGCCGGCGTCAGTGATGGCGTCAAACAGGTGACGGGCGATCAGGCTGGCGCCTTCCGGATCGAGCATGGTCGGCTTCATGTCGAAGTAGAAATCGCTTTCCTTGCCGGAGGCGAGCTTGATCTTGCCGCGCCCGAAGGAGCGGGCATGGATGATATCGGCAAGCCGGGACCGGCTGGCGGCGGTGACCTTGGAAGACATGCGGGGCTCCAGGAGAGACGGATTTCACCGCCTATCTACACTGCCGGCTCCAGCCGGGAAATGACCGTGGGCCGGCCTGTGGACGGCGCTAAGCGGTCAGCCAGGCCACGGCCTTGGTTGCCTCGGCCAAAGCGGCCTCTTTCGAGGGAAAAACCAGACCCGCGTAGAAGCCGACCGGCGTCCAGGCGCCTGCATCCTCCGCATCGCGGCGAAATTCTTCAAAACCGAAGCTGCCGTCCGGGCGCTGGAACAGATCGACGCAGCGGTCATGGACCTCGTTTTCGAGGCTTTCGAACACCACCCAGGACTTGTCGATCCGCCCTGACATCAGCCCGTCCCCTTATTCGGGCGGCGTGTGATTGGCTTTCAGCACTTCGCCGGCCAGATAGAGCGAGCCGGCGATCAGCACGCGCGGCGCCACCGGCCAGGACCGGGTGGCGATGGTCCGTAGCGCCGCCTCGAAATTCTCGGCCAGCGAGGCAGCCAGGCCCACAGACTGCGCGGCGGCGGCCACATCGGCGGCGCTGCGCGCCTGATGCTCGCCACCGATCGGCACGGCGATCACTTCGCGGGCAAGGTCGCGGAAATTGGCCAGGAAGCCGGCGGTGTCCTTGGTTGTTAGCGTGCCGCAAATGAGGATCAGCGGCCGAGGCGACTGTTCCTCGAAATCGGCCATGGCTTCCGCCAGAACCCGTCCGCCGGCGACATTGTGGCCGCCATCGAGCCACAGCTCGCTGCCATCAGGCAGCAGCTCGGCGAGCGGGCCATTGCGTAGTCGTTGCAGCCGGGCCGGCCAGACGGTGGTGCGCACGCCGGCTTCAAAGCTCTGGGCCGGCAGATTGGGCAGGAACTGCCGCAGCGCCGCGATGGCGGTGGCGGCGTTTTCCAACTGGTGATGGCCGGGCAGGCGCGGCAAGGGCAGATCGATGAGGCCGATCGTGTCCTCATAGACCAAGCGTCCCCGCTCTTCGTAGCAATTGAAATCCTGACCAGCGATAATGAGCGGCGCGCCGACCCTGGCCGCTTCGCGCTCGATGACGTCGCGCACCACCATGTCCTGCCAGCCGATGACGCCGGGCACGCCACGTTTGAGAATGCCGGCTTTCTCCAGCGCGATGCCTTCGATGGCGCTGCCCAGAAACTCCACGTGATCGACCGAAACCGGCGTGATGACGCTGACGGCCGGTCGGCCAATGACATTGGTGGCGTCATAGCGGCCGCCCAGGCCCACTTCGAGCAGCAGCACATCGGCGTGATGTTGCGAGTACAGGAGCAGCGCCGTCGCGGTGATCATCTCAAACACGGTGATCGCCGCGCCATCGTTGGCGCGCTCGCAGGCTTCAAGCGCCGCGATCAGGGTGTCTTCATCGACGAGCTTGCCACCGCCGGGCGCGCCAAGGCGGATGCGCTCATGAAAATTGACCAGATGCGGCGAGGTGTAGACGTGGACAGTTTGTCCAGCGGCCTCCAGCATGGCGCGCATGAAGGCGACGGTCGATCCCTTGCCATTGGTGCCGGCGACATGGATCACCGGCGGCAGTTTGGTCTCGGGGTGATCGAGCTTGGCCAGCAGCGCTTCCAACCGGCCCAGCGACAAATCGATCTTGCGCGGATGCAGATCGAGAAACCGCGCCAGGATCGTGTCGGAGCTTGTCGCGGTGGCCATGCAGGATCAGGCCGCTGCCTCTGCCGGCGGCGGCAGAGCCGGTTGCGCCGGCTGTTTGGTGAGCAGGCGGCAGAGCCGCGCCAGGGTCTGGCGTAGTTCGGTGCGCGGCACCACCATGTCGACCATGCCATGCGCCTTCAGATATTCGGCGCGCTGGAAGCCTTCAGGCAGTTTCTCGCGGATCGTCTGTTCGATGACGCGCGCGCCGGCGAAGCCGATGACAGCGCCCGGTTCGGCAATCTGCACGTCACCGAGCATGGCGTAGGAGGCTGTGACGCCGCCGGTCGTCGGATTGGTGAGGACGACGATATAGGGCAACTTCGCTTCGCGCAGACGGCGCACGGCCACGGTCGTGCGCGGCATCTGCATCAGCGAGAACATGCCTTCTTGCATGCGCGCGCCGCCAGAGGCGGTGAACATGATGAAGGGCGTGCGCCGGGCGATGGCGGCTTCCATGCCGGCGATGATCGCTTCGCCCGCGGCCATGCCAAGAGAGCCGCCGATGAAATCGAAATCCTGCACGCCGGCCGTCACCGGCAGGCCGCCGAGTTCGCCCGCTGCCAGGGTGACGCAATCGGGCTTGGCCGCTTTGGTGCGATATTCCTTCAAGCGGTCGGTGTAGCGCTTCACGTCGCGGAACTTCAGCGGATCGAGCGGCACATCCGGGGTCGGCAATTGTTCGTAGAGCCCGCCGTCGAACAGGCTTTCAAGCCGGGCCTTCGCCGGCATGCGCATGTGATGGCCGGAGCCGGGAATAACATAGAGGTTGTTCTCGATGTCCTTGTGGAACACGAGCTGGCCGTTCTCGGGATCTTTCACCCAGAGATTTTCCGGCGTCTCACGTCTCAGGAAAGAGCGGATACGCGGCGGAACGACGTTGGAAATCCAGTTCATCGAAAACCCTTTACTCGGCGGCGGCGCGGCGCGCGCTACGAATGCCGCGGGCGAGATCAGCAACGAAGGTTGTGACCGCATGCACGGTTCCAGCCGTTGCGCGGCCCTCAGCGTCGAACGAGCCTTGCAGCGCATCTACCAGCGCCGTGCCCACCACTACACCATCCGCATGTGCCGCAATTGCGGCGGCCGACTGGGCGTTCTTCACGCCGAAGCCGACGGCAACCGGCAAAGCTGTATGCCGTTTGATCCGCGTCACAGCTTCGGTGACGCGTGAATAATCAGGAATGACCGAGCCGGTGATGCCGGTGACCGAGACATAATAAACGAAGCCCGACGTATTCGTCAGAATGGTCGGCAGGCGCTTGTCATCGGTGGTCGGCGTCGCCAGGCGGATGAAGTTGAGCCCGGCCTTCAGCGCCGGCACGCACAATTCGGCATCTTCTTCCGCCGGCAAGTCGACGATGATCATGCCGTCGACACCAGCTTCGCGCGCCTCAGCCAGGAAGCGGTCGACGCCGTAAATATAGATCGGGTTATAATAGCCCATCAGCACGACCGGCGTGTCCGGGTCGTGCTTACGGAACTCCGCCACCGTGCTGAGCACTTTGCCCAAAGTCGTGCCGGCCTTCAGCGCGCGCAGGCCCGCCGCCTGGATCGATGGCCCATCGGCCATCGGATCGGTGAACGGGATGCCGACTTCGAGAATGTCGGCGCCGGCGCCCGGCAACGCCTTGATCACCTCAAGCGAGGTGGCAAGGTCGGGGTCGCCGCACATCAGGTAGGTCACAAGGGCGGCCCGGCCTTCGGCGTGGCAAAGGGCAAAACGCTGGTCGATACGGGTTGTCATGGTGGCAGCGAGGTAGCACGCCGACGGGGAAAGCGGAAGGTTTCCGCCATCCCTCATCTGTGTACCTGGTTAAACCATCGCCGCGACGCAGCGCCGGGCCAGAACCTGGACCAGATTGGCCCGATATTCGGCGCTGCAGCTGACGTCCGAATTGAGTTCTTCTGAAGAAACCTCAATTGAAGCAATGGCTTGTGTCGAAAACTCGCGTTCCAGGGCGGCCTCGTAGTCGCCCACGCGGAAGGCGCAGGGACCAGCACCGGTGACGCCGACCCGCACTTTTCCCCCGGTGCGCGACACCATGACGGCGGCCACCGCATAGCCGGAGGCGGGATGGCGGAATTTGATGTAATGGGCCTGATCGGGCACCGGGAAGCGCACCGCGATGATGATTTCGTCCGGTTCCAGGGCCGTTTCGAACAATCCGAGGAAAAAATCGTCGCCGGCGATCTCACGTCGATCGGTGACGATGGTGGCGCCCAGGCCGACGACGGCGCCTGGATAATCGGCGGCGGGATCGGAATTGGCGATCGACCCGCCGATCGTGCCGCGATGGCGCACGGCCGGGTCGCCGATACCGCCGGCGAGCGTCGCGAGCGCCGGAATGGCTTTCCGCACCACCTCGGAGGCGCCGACATCGGCGTGAATCGTCATCGCCTTGATGGTCAGGGTTTTGCCCTCGAGTGCGATGCCGCGCAGGACGTCGATGCCGTTGAGGTCGATGAGATCGGTCGGCGCCGCGAGATTCTGTTTGAGCGTCGGCAACAGGGTCATGCCGCCTGCGAGGATCTTGCCGTCTTCGCTGCCGCGCAGCTGTTCGATGGCGGCCTGCACGTCGGCTGCGAGGTGATAATCGAAATCGCGCATCAGTGATGTCCCTTCACTGCGCCAGGATTGGCGACCGAGAGGATGGCTTCGACGATGCCCTGATAGCCGGTGCAGCGGCAGATATTGCCTTCGAGCTGATGGCGGATGAGGTCTTCATCAGCGCCCGGATTACGGCGAGCGATGTCGATGCCCATCATCACCATGCCGGGCGTACAGAAGCCACATTGCAAGCCGTGATGTTCGCGGAAGGCTTCCTGCATCGGATGCAAGGTACCGTCCGGCTGCGCGAGCCCTTCGATCGTTGTCACCGATTTGCCGCGCGCCTGCACCGCCAGGATCGTGCAGGACTTGATCGCCTTGCCATCGAGATGAACGACGCAGCAACCGCATTGCGTGGTGTCGCAGCCGACATGGGTGCCGGTGAGCTTGAGATGATCGCGCAGCAGTTCAGCGAGCAGGGTACGGGCTTCGACCTCGGCGCTGTATTCAACGCCATTGACGGTCAGTTTCACTTCCAGTGTCAAATGTGCCTCCGTCCGGATGGACCGATGAGATGGGGATCAGGCGGCTTTGTCGGCGCGCGCGGCGCGAATGGCCCGCCAGATCAGTTCAGGCGTCAGCGGCATGTCGAGATGGCGGATGCCGTAGGGTTTCAGCGCATCGCAGACAGCCGACACCACCGCTGCAGGCGCACCGGTCGCGCCCGCTTCACCGGCGCCCTTGACGCCCAGTTCATTGGTCTTCGCCGGCACGACGTTGAACAGGGCTTCCACATGCGCCATCGTGTGCGCGCGCGGCATGCCGTAGTCCATGTAGGAGGCGGTGAGCAATTGGCCGTCCTCGTCATAGACGACGTTTTCGATCAGCGCCTGGCCGACGCCTTGGGCGACACCGCCATAGACCTGGCCGTGGACGATGAATGGATTGAGGACGACGCCGCAATCATCCACCGCCGTATAAGCGACAATGACGACGACGCCGGTGTCAGGATCCACTTCCACTTCCACCACATGGGCGCCGTTGGGGAAGTTCTCGACGTCGTTCTTATAGGTCACTTCCTCGTCGAGACCTGGTGTCAGCCCGTCCGGCAGCTTCTTGGGATCGCGTGCTGCGGCAGCGACTTCTTGGATCGTCATGCTGCTGGCGCCGGCGCGGAACACGCCATCAGCGAATTTCACCGCATCGGCATCGGCCTGCAAAAGATGACCGGCGATCTTGCGGCCCTTGGCGATGATCAGATTGGCGGCACGGCGAATGCCGCCGCCGCCCACCATGGAAGAGCGCGAGCCAAACGTGCCGACCGAGGTCTTCGGGGCTGTGCCAGTATCGCCGTTGATCAGTTTCACCTTGTCGTAATCGACGCCAAGCCATTCGGTCACGAGTTGCGAATACACCGTCTCGTGCCCCTGGCCGTGCGAATAGGTGCCGGCGATGACGCTGACATCGCCATTGTCCTCGAAACGCAGGCGCATGCCTTCCATTGGCCGGCTGCCAGCGCCTTCAATGAAAACGGCGAGGCCAATGCCGCGCAATTTGCCGTGCGCTTCCGATTGCTTGCGGCGCTCAGGGAAACTGTCCCAATGAGCCGCCTTCGTCGCCATGTCCATCGTGCCGGCGAAATCGCCGGAGTCGATGGTGAAGCCAAGATGCGTGCGATAGGGCATCTGCTCTTGCGAGATGAAATTGCGGCGGCGGATCTCTTCGATGCTGAGGCCGGTGGCATCAGCCGCCGCATCCATCAGCCGCTCGGTGATGTAATTGGCTTCCGGTCGTCCAGCGCCGCGATAGGTGTCCGTGCACACCGTATTGGTGAACATCGGTTTCACCGAGAAATAGAAGTCGGGCACGTGATAGGTGCAAGGAATGATGCGGCCACCGCCTTCCATCGGCAGGCGCACGCCGTTCTCCGACAGATAGGCGCCGACATTGAGCAGCGTCTCGAGTTTCAGCGCGACGATCTTGCCGTCGGCATCAAGGCCCATCTCGGCATGATTGATCTGGTCGCGGCCGTGATAGTCGGACATGAAGGTCTCGACCCGATCGCCGCGCCATTTGACCGGCCGGTTGAGCGCTTTCGTGGCGAAAGCGATGGCCACCGTCTCCGGATACATCTTGCTGCGCACGCCGAAGCCGCCGCCCGTATCGCGCGAGACGATGCGCACATTGTCGACCGGCATGTGAAGAAGGTTTTCGGCGAGCATCGCCTGCAGGCGTCGGCCGCCCTGCGTCGGCGAATAGACGGTGAGCTGATTGTCTTGGGCTTCATAGGTGGCAACGACGCAGCGCGGCTCCATCGGGCTCGGCGCGACGCGGTTGTTGACGAGGTCGACCTTGACGCGTGTGTGCGCGGCATTCAGCTTTGCTTCGACCTGCGCCTCGTCGCCATATTCCCAATGGACGATGAGATTGGTGCCGAACTCCGGCCAGACTTTCGGTGCGTCTTCGTCGAGCGCGCGGGCTGTCGAAGCGATGGCGGGGAGCGGGTCGAAATCGAATTGTACGAGATCGGCGGCCTCGCGCGCCAGATTGGCGGTTTCGGCGATGACGATGGCCAGCACCTCGCCAACGAAGCGTGTCTGAGCCGTCGGCATGACCTTGCGCACCGGCTTGTGCATCGGTGAGCCGTCGCGGTTTTTGTAGGTGGCTTCGTTCAGCAGGGTCCCGACGCCAGCCGCATCGAGATCGAGGCCGGTATAAACCGCGATGACGCCGGGCGCCGCCAGGGCTTCCGATGTGTCGACGCCGTTGATTGTCGCGTTGGCGTGCGACGAACGCACGAAGGCGGCCCAGGCCTGGCCTTCGATATTGATGTCATCGGTATACTGACCCTTGCCGGTCAGCAGCCGTACATCCTCTTTGCGCCGCACAGGTTGTCCAATGCCGAACTGGCCCATCGATCCCTACCTATGAAATTTATTGCTTATCCCGCTGGCGAGCGAGGCTTGAGAGAAAGCCTAGGTTTCTGCGGTGGTTTTTCGTATAGGGGAGCACCTGAACTGACGCAAGGGCTGCTGCCCCATGATCGATGCTGGTCCTCTTTTCGCCTTCGCCGCTGTTGCTTTGGGCATGGTGCTGACGCCGGGCCCCAACATGATCTATGTCGTTTCGCGCTCGGTTTCGCAGGGGCCGGCCGCCGGTCTGATCTCAGTTGGCGGTGTGGCGCTGGGCTTTGTCGTCTATATGCTCTGCGCCGCCTTCGGCATAACCGCTTTGATTTTCGCCATTCCGTTTGCTTATGACGTGTTGCGCGGCGCTGGCGCGCTCTACCTGCTGTATCTGGCCTGGAAGGCGGTGCGGCCCGGTGGCGGCTCGTCGTTCAATGTCGAAGCCCTGCGGCCCGACAGTCCCCGGCGCCTGTTCGCCATGGGCTTTCTTACCAATCTCCTCAATCCCAAGATCGCTATGCTCTATCTGGCGCTGCTGCCGCAGTTCGTCGACCCCGCAGGGAATGTGCTGCTGCAATCGCTGTTGCTGGGTTCGGTGCAGATCGTCATCAGCGTCGCTGTGAACGCGTTGATCGCGCTGTCGGCTGGATCGATCGCCCTCCTGCTGACGCGCCATCCGCGCGTCGCTTTGCTTCAGCGCTGGGTGATGGGCACGATGCTGGCCGCGCTCGCAGTGCGCATGGCAACCGAAGCGCGGCGTTGAAGGATATGCCGAAGCCTCTGTGTCACCCCGGACGCGCCAGCGATCCGGGGTCCAGGGGCGTGTGGTAGAATGATTGCTTTGCGCGACGACGCGCATAATCCGTCAGTCTAAAGCTGTTGCCCCTGGTTCCCGGATCACGCTTCGCGTGTTCGGGATGACACCCAGGCGCCGGCTAAGCCGAACTGTCAAACGTTATCGCTCACATACCGCCGAGATATTCGGCGACGGAGAAGATGTCCTTGTCGCCTCGGCCTGACAGGTTGACCACCATCAGGTGATCGCGCGATTTCTTCGGCGCGAGATCGGCGAGCTTGGCCAGCGCGTGCGAGGATTCGAGCGCGGGAATGATGCCTTCCTGCTGGCTCAGCAGTTGGAAGGCGGCGAGCGCTTCCTTGTCGGTGGCCGACAGATAGGTGACGCGGCCCGATTCCTTCAGCCACGCATGTTCCGGGCCGATGCCTGGATAATCGAGGCCGGCCGAGATCGAATGACCTTCGAGGATCTGACCGTCGTCATCCATGAGGAGATAGGTGCGGTTGCCATGCAGCACGCCAGCGCGCCCACCGGCGAGCGAGGCGCAATGGCCGTCCTTCACATCGAGACCATAACCGGCCGCTTCGACGCCGTAAATTTCGACAGACGGATCGTCGAGGAAGGGATGAAACAGGCCGATGGCGTTGGAGCCGCCGCCGACACAGGCGAGGAGCGAATCCGGCAGGCGTCCTTCGACCTCCTGCATCTGCGCCCGCACCTCATTGCCGATGACGCTTTGGAAATCGCGCACCATGGCGGGATAGGGATGCGGGCCGGCGGCGGTGCCGATGCAATAGAACGTGTCGTGCACGTTGGTGACCCAATCGCGCAGCGCGTCGTTCATCGCGTCCTTTAGCGTGCGCGCGCCCGATTGCACGGCGACGACCTTGGCGCCGAGCATCTGCATGCGAAACACGTTCGGCTTCTGCCGCTCGACGTCGACCGCGCCCATATAGACGACGCATTCCAGGCCATATTTGGCGCAGGCGGTGGCGGTGGCGACGCCGTGCTGGCCGGCTCCCGTCTCGGCGATGATGCGCGACTTGCCCATGCGGCGGGCGAGCAGGATCTGGCCCAGCACATTGTTGATTTTGTGCGAGCCGGTGTGGTTCAGCTCTTCGCGCTTCAGATAGATTTTGGCGCCGCCGAAATGGTCGGTCAGGCGCTCGGCGAAATAAAGCGGGCTTGGCCGGCCGACATAATGGGTGGCGAGATGGTCGAGCTCGGCTTGATAGGTCGGGTCGGCACGGGCGTCCTTATAGGCCTTCTCCAGATCGAGAATGAGCGGCATGAGTGTTTCGGCTACGAAACGACCGCCGAAAATGCCGAAGTGGCCGGTCTCATCCGGGCCGGTTCTGAAGGAGTTGGGATTCGTGTGCTGCAAGACCAGTGCCTCGTGAATTTGGGGCTGTCATAAAGCAAATCGCGTTTCGAACGAAATGCGATTTTGCTCCGGGCCATTATTCCGGCGAAACGCTCCGGGCGCTTTTGGCGGCGGAACCCAGCGAAACCGGATTCGCCTGCCGTTCCTGCGCCGCCTGCCGCGCCTTGGCGATGAAATCGTGGATCAGGTCGATATCCTTGATCCCAGGCGCGCTTTCGACGCCGGAGGAGACATCGAGGCCGGGCGCCCCGGCCTGCACCGCCGCCACGACATTCTCGCCGTTGAGCCCGCCCGACAGCATCCAGGGCAGGCGCGTTTGCACGTCTTTCAGGATCGTCCAGTCGAAAGCCATGCCGTTGCCGCCGGGCAAAACCGCATCCTTGGGCGGTTTGGCGTCAAACAGCAGGCGGTCGGCTGCGTTCTCGTAGGCGGCGATCGCGGCCAGATCTTCGCGGATGGAAATCGGGATCGCCTTCATCACCGGTAGGCCGGTTCGCACCTTGAGGGCGTGCACCCGCTCCGGCGTCTCGTGGCCGTGCAGTTGCAGCATGTCGGGGCGTAGCGCCGCGATGATCCCGTCCATCAGCGCATCGTCGGCATCGACCGACAGGGCCACCTTGGCCGCCCGGCCCGCCACCAGCGGCGCCAGGGCTGCAGTCTGGTCGAACGACAGGTTGCGCGGGCTCTTGGGAAAAAACACAAAACCAACCATGTCGGCGCCCCCATCCAGGGCCGCCTCCAGGGTCGGTGCGGTCGAAAGCCCGCAGATTTTGATCAGTAACGACATGGCCGGCTCTATCGCACAGCCCCCGTGCCCCGCCAATGATATTCCGGGGCTGAAGTTCCGGCTAGCGTTACGCCAGCCGGATTAGCAGCTCGTCAGGCCGCCGCTTTCTTCTGCGCGCCGAAGCGGCCGTAGAAAGTGTCGCCCTTGGCGGCCATGTCGAGGAGCAGCGGGTTCGGCTTGAAGCGCGGCCCGTATTTGCTCTCGAGCTTCTGGCACAGCGCCACGAAGGCGCGGGCGCCCATGCCGTCGATCAGGCTCAGCACGCCGCCGGTGAAGGGGGCGAAGCCGAAACCGAGGATCGAGCCGACATCGGCCTCGCGGGGGTCGACGATCACGTGATCCTCGACAGTGCGCGCCGCCTCCAACGCCTGGGTGACGAGCAGGCGCTGTTTCAGCTCCTCCTTGTCCAAGCTGTCGGGATCGAGATGTTTCGGCTGCAGGGCGGCGAGGCCCGGCCACAGCTTCTTCGGTCCCCGGTCGGCGGGATAGTCGTAGAAACCTTTGCCGTTCTTGCGGCCGAGGCGGTTCTGCTTGACCACCATTTCCTCGAGCAGCTTTTCCTGGTTCGGATCGACCGCTTGCGGACCGAGGTCTTTCTTGGCCGCCTGCAGGATCTTCCAGCCGAGGTCGAGCGCCACTTCGTCGTTGAGTGACAGCGGCCCCACCGGCATGCCCGCCTTGCGACCAAGATTTTCGATCATCGCCGCCGGCACGCCTTCCATCAGCATCAGGTGGCCTTCGAGAATGTAGTTGAGCACGCAGCGGTTGGCGAAGAAGCCGCGTGAATCATTGACCACGATCGGCGTCTTGTTGATGGCGCGCACAAAATCGAGCGCCATGGCGAGCGCCCGGTCGCCGGTCTTCTTGCCGAGGATGACTTCGACCAGCATCATCTTCTCGACCGGCGAGAAGAAGTGAATGCCGATGAATTCATCGGGACGGGCGAAGTTCTCGGCCAGCGAGGTGATCGGCAGGGTCGAGGTGTTGGAGGCGAAGATGGCGTCGGGCTTGAGATATTGCTCGATCTTCTTGGTCACCTCCGCCTTGACGGCGCGATCCTCGAACACCGCTTCGATCACCATCTGGCAGTCGGCGACCTTGGCGTAATCCGGCGTCGCCTCGATATGCGCCAGTAGCGCGTCGCGCTCGGCAGTCTTGGCGCGGCCCTTGGTGATCAGGTCCGTCATCAGCTTGTGCGACAGCTGCTTGCCCTTGTCGGCTGCCTCCTGATCCTTGTCGATCAACACCACGTCGATGCCGGCCCGCGCGCTGACATAAGCGATGGACGCGCCCATGAAGCCGGCGCCGACAACGGCGATCTTCTTGGGCGCCAGCGGCGGCTGGTTGGCCGGGCGCCGCGCGCCCTTGTTCAGTTCGCCCATGGAGACGAACAGGGTGCGGATCATGGCGCGCGCTTCCGGCGAGCGCAGGATTTTAGCAAACCAGCGGCTTTCGACCTTGAGCGCCAGGTCCATCGGCAATTGCAGGCCTTCATAGACCGTGTGCAGGATCGCTTTGATCGCCGGATAATTGTCCTGGGTCTCGCGCCGATAGATCGCGTTAGCCGCGGCCCACACCATCATGCCCTGCGCCGAAAACACCCGGCCCGACGGCGGCTTGAACTTCGGATCGTCCCAGGCAGCGACGCCCTTGCCGCCACCGGCGATCCAGGCTTTCGCCTTGGCGACGATCTCGGCAGCGGGGGCCACTTCATGCACCAGGCCCATGCTCTTGGCCGCCGGCGCGCGCAATTGATCGCCCTTGAACAGCATCTGCAAGGCATCGCCGGTCTGCATCAGCCGCGCGATGCGTTGCGTGCCGCCAGCGCCGGGGAACAGGCCGACCTTCACTTCCGGCAGGCCGACGCGGGTTTTCGGATTGTCGGAGAGCACGCGATAGTGACAGGCGAGCGCCAGTTCAAAGGCGCCGCCGAGCGCCACGCCGTCGATGGCGGCGACGAATGGCTTGCCGCAGGTCTCAAGCCGGCGATAGAGCAGGGATAGCGAGCGTGTGGCGTCGAAGAAGAACTGCATCGCCTTCTCGTAGCCGTCGCTGTTGATCTTCGCCGCCAGCTGGCTGCCGAAGCCTTCCAGCATGGTCAGATCGGCGCCGCCGGAGAAATTGCTCTTGCCCGAGGTGATGACGCAGCCTTTGATCGCGGCATCGCTGGCGACTTTCTCGACCACCTCGCTGAGTTCGGTGATCACGTCCTGGGTGATCACGTTCATCGAGCGATCGGGCATGTCCCAGGTCAGAACGGCGATCCCGTCAGCATCGACATCGAAACGGAAATTCTTGAGGTTCATGGCTTGGCTCCCCGTTTCGCTTAAACGCGTTCGATGATCGTGGCGGTGCCCATGCCGGCGCCGATGCACAAAGTGATCAGGGCCGTCGATTTGCCCGAGCGTTCGAGTTCGTCGATCGCCGTGCCGAGGATCATCGCGCCGGTCGCGCCCAGCGGATGGCCCAGCGCGATGGCGCCGCCGTTAACGTTGACCTTGGCGTGATCGACTTCGAACGCCTGCATGAAGCGCAGCACCACCGAGGAGAACGCCTCGTTGATTTCGATGAGGTCGATGTCCGACAGTTTCATGCCGGCGCGCTTCAGCACTTTCTTGGTGACGTCGACCGGGCCGGTCAGCATCAGCGCCGGGTCCGAGCCGATATTGGCGAAAGCGCGGATGCGCACGCGCGGCTTCAGGCCGGCGGCTTTGCCCGCTTCCGCATTGCCGATCAGAACCGCGGCGGCGCCGTCAACGATGCCCGACGAATTGCCGGCATGATGCACATGGTTGATCGCCTCGACTTCCGGATGGGCCTGGAGGGCCACCGCGTCGAAACCGCCCTGTTGCGCCATCATGGCGAAGGAGGGTTTCAGCGCCGCCAGCGACTGCATGTCGGTGGAGGGCCGCATATGCTCGTCCTTGGCCAGAATGGTTAGGCCGTTGACGTCCCTGACCGGCACGATCGATTTGGCGAAGCGGCCTTCGCTCCAGGCGATGGCGGCGCGCTTCTGGCTTTCCACCGCATAGGCGTCGCAATCGTCGCGGGTGAAGCCGTATTTGGTGGCGATCAGATCAGCGGAAATGCCTTGCGGCATGTAATAGGCTTGGATCGCGATGGTCGGATCGACCGGCCAGGCGCCGCCCGAGGCGCCGATGCCGACGCGGCTCATCGCTTCGACGCCGCCACCGACGGTCAGGTCATGCTGGCCCGACATGATCTGCGCCGCGGCGAAGTTCACCGCGTCGAGGCCCGAGGCGCAGAAGCGATTGATCTGCACGCCCGGCACATGTTCGCCATAGCCGGCCGTCAGCGCCGCCATGCGAGGAATGTCGCCGCCGGCTTCGCCGACCGGATCGACGCAGCCCATCACCACGTCGTCGACCAGTTTGGTGTCGAGCTTGTTGCGTTCGCGTAGGTTCTGCAAAGCGGTCGTCGCCAGGCCCAGCGTCGAGACCTCGTGCAGCGCACCGTCAGCCTTGCCGCGTCCGCGCGGCGTCCGCACGGCATCATAAATATAAGCTTCAGGCATCGCATCCTCCATTCGTCGTTACGGCACGCCTGCCGCCCGTGGCGGAAGGCCGAATTCTGTGTGAACGCCAATTCCTTATGACGGAAAAGGCGTTCTAAAACGCCTCCGCCGGCAGCGCCATCATCGTGTCGGCGCCGGTCGAGATCCGCGCCAGATGCGCTGCGGTTTCAGGCATCAAGCGTTCCATGTAGAACTTGCCGGCGATCAGCTTGGCGTCCATCGTCGTCGCCTGCGAGCTATCGGCTGCCTTCTTCTCCTGCGCCGCCTTGGCGATCCGGCACCACATATAGCCCATGGCGACCAGGCCGAAGAGATGCATATAGTCGTAGGAGCCAGCGCCCGCATTGTCGGGCTTGGCCATGGCGTTCTGCATCAGCCACATGGTCGCCTGTTGCAGATGGCCGACGCCTGATTTCAGCCCGGCGAGATAGGGCTGCATGGCCGCATCGGATTCTTCCTGCTTCAGATAGGCGCCGACTTCGTTGAGGAAGGCGGTGAGCGCGCGGCCACCATCCTTCGGCAATTTACGGCCGACGAGATCGAGCGCCTGAATGCCGTTGGCGCCTTCGTAGATCATGGCGATACGGGCATCGCGCACGAACTGCTCCATGCCCCATTCGCCGATATAGCCGTGGCCGCCGAACACCTGCTGCGCCTTGACTGCGTTATCGAAGCCGCGATCGGTGAACACGCCCTTCAGCACCGGCGTCAGCAGGCTGAGGATGTCCTCGGAGGCCTGGCGCTGCTTTTCGTCCGGGCTCTTCGAGGAGACGTCGGCGTGCAGCGAAGCCCATAGGATCAAGGCGCGGGCCGCTTCGTTGAAGGCGCGGATTTCGAGCAGCATGCGGCGCACGTCGGGATGCACCATGATGGAATCGGCCGGTTTATCAGGCGATTTCGGCCCAGTGAGCGCGCGGCCCTGTAGGCGCTCGCGCGCATAGGCCACCGCGTTCTGATAGGCCACTTCCGACTGGCTCAAGCCTTGGTTGGCGACGCCCAGGCGGGCTTCGTTCATCATCACGAACATGGCGTTGAGGCCGCGATTGGCCTCGCCGACCAGCCAGCCCTTGGCGCCGTCATGGTTCATCACGCAGGTGGAATTGGCGTGGATGCCCATCTTGTGTTCGATCGAACCGCAGGAGACGCCGTTGCGCTCGCCTGGATTGCCCGCAGCATCGGGTAGGAACTTCGGCACGATGAACAACGAAATGCCGCGTGTGCCTGCCGGTGCGCCTTCGATACGCGCCAGCACCAGATGGATGATGTTCTCGGTCATGTCCTGTTCGCCGGCCGAGATGAAAATCTTCTGGCCGGTGATGGCATAGGTGCCGTCGGCATTGGGGACAGCCTTGGTCTTCAACAGGCCGAGATCCGTGCCGCAATGGGGCTCGGTCAGGTTCATCGTGCCGGTCCAGGTGCCGGCGATCATCTTCGGCAGATAGGTCTGTTTCAGTTCAGCCGAAGCATGTTTGTCGATCGCCGCGATCGCGCTCTGGGTCAGGCCCGGATACATGGTGAAGGCCATATTGGCGCTGGCGCTGAATTCGTTGACCAGCGTCGCTAGCGTGTAGGGCAGGCCCTGGCCGCCGAAGTCGGGATTGGTGGCAAGGCCGATCCAGCCGCCTTCGGCATAGGCTTTGAAAGCCTCCTTGAAGCCTTTCGGCGTCGTCACCGAGCCATCGGCATGGCGCACGCAGCCCTCGCGGTCGCCGGACAGATTGATCGGTTGCAGAACTTCTTCGGAAATCTTTGCCGCTTCCTGCAACACCGCCTCGACCACATCAGGCGTGGCATCGGCAAAGCCGGGCAGGTTGTTGTAGCGGTCCCAATGCAGCACGTCGTTGAGAAGGAACAGGGCGTCGGCGACGGGGGCCTGATAGCTGGGCATGGTGTTCCTCAATTTCGCGGCTCGGCCGGCCGCGTCAGTGACTTATATAAGCGGATCATTCCGCTTGTCTGCGGCGTCCATACGACGGACGATGGTTTACATATAAACTATCTCCATTTTCGTCAAGAGCAAGCCTTTGGGGCAAAGCACTGGCGCAAGACACTGGGGGCTGGACGGCCACCCAGGGGCAGGCGAGACTTCGCGGCAATGCGGGCCGAAGAGCGAGCCTGCGCCCCGGGGAGGACTTTTCATGTGGGTACGCGCGCGACGGTTGTCGATAGCGATTTTGGGCGGGCTGGCGGCCTTCGCCGCCCAAACCGCGGCAAATGCCGATCCGGTGGCGGATTTCTATAAGGGCCGCGAAATCAGGCTGATCGTCGGCCAGCCGCCGGGCGGCGGTTATGACGCCTTTGCCCGCCTGTTCGCCCGTCATCTGGGCCGCTTGATGCCCGGAAACCCCACCGTCATCCCGCAGAACATGCCCGGCGCCGCCGGCATGGCCATGACCAATTCCCTGGTCGCGGTTCAGCCGCGCGACGGCACGGTCATCGGCGCGGCCTCCGGGCAGATCGGCACCGCCGCCCTGTTTGGCGCCCCTGGCGCCCGCTACGACGCGCGCGAACTGGGCTGGATCGGCAGCCTCAACAGCGAGGTTGGCCTGGTGGTGGCGCGCAAGGACGTACCGGTGCGTCGTTTTGCCGATCTTCTGGATCATGAACTGATCGTCGGGGCGTCTTTCGCCACCGACAGCAATGTCATCTATCCGACCACGATGAACGCGGTGCTGGGCACGAAATTCAAGATCATTCCCGGCTACGGCGGCACCAGCAATGTCGCCATCGCCATCGAACGCGGCGAAGTCCAGGGCACGGCGAGCTGGCATGTCTCCTCGATCATGGCCGCCAAGCCGGACTGGATCGCCCCAAACGGTTTTCTGACCGTCCTGCTGCAGCTGGCGCTGAAACGCCACCCGACGGTTCCCGACGTCCCGACTGTGATCGAAGTGGCGAAAACCGACGAGCAGCGCGCCATTCTGGAGCTGATTTTCGCGCAGCAGGATATGGGCCGCCCGGTCTATGGCCCGCCGGGCATGCCCGCCGATCGGCTGGCCGCCCTACGCGCCGCCTTCGACGCGTTCGTCATCGATGCCGATGTTCGCGCCGAGGTGGCGAAAATGCATCTCGAAATGCATAATCCCATGCGCGGCGCCGAGATCGCGGCCATGATCGCCAGACTCTATGCGATGCCGCCTGACGTCATCCAGAAGGCCGCCGCGGTCAGCCGGCCGGCGCAATAATCTTGGCAATAATCTCGGGGAGTTGAGGGGCGGCTGCTCCGGGTCCATCGCTTTTTCAGCGATCTCTTGCCGGAGTCTTAACTCTCTGTCTCAAAATCGATCAGCATTAACGACTTCTTTACCATAAATCCGCGAAATTGAGGGTTAGATAGCGGGTGGTGATTCACGACGTTCGCTTCGCTGTCTGCGCAGATTTTTTAACGGGGCAACCCTCGGCGGGCGGTAATGAACAAAGCGGTTCCCTGGAGCATTAAAGGGGTCGATTTCAACGCGCGCGAAGCTGCCAAGGAAGCGGCGCGCCGTTCCGGGATGACCCTGGGAGAATGGCTCAACAGCGTCATCGCTGACCAAGCCGAAGAACTTGGCGTCGACCCTGATGAGGTCGACGACAACCAAAAGGTCGAGGCCGTCAGTCGCCGCCTCGCCCGGATGGCCCCCGACAGCGGCTACCGGCAAGAGCGTCTGGAGCGCCCAGAACGCCCCGTGCGTCAAGAACGCCAACAGCGGCGCTCAGATCGTCAAGAGCCGCTCCGTCAAGAGCGTCTGACCCAGCCGCGCCAGGCTCGCTTCGCCCGCGAAGACGACGAGCAGGAGGCCCGCTGGGCCGAGCGCAGCACGCCGCGCCGTCGCCGGCTTGTCGAAGACGATGACATGCAGCGCGACGAGCAGCCACAAGAGCCGCGCTACGCGCGCATGGCTTATGAGGAAGCACCTCGCTGGGAGACGCCTCGTCAAGAAGCGCCGCGTCAGGAGTCTTTGCGTCAAGAGCTTCTGCGTCAGGAAGTGCTGCGCCAAGAGGCTGCACGGCAAGAGGCAGCACGGCAAGAGGCTGCGCGCCAAGAGGCAGCGCGGCACCAGGAATCCCTCCGCCAAGAGGCATTTCGTCAAGAGGCTCTTCGGCAGGAAGAACTTCGTCAAGAGGAACTGCGCCAGGAAGAAATCCGCCAGGAGCGGATTCGCCAAGAGCAGATTCAGCAGGAACAACTGCATCAGGAGCAGCTTCGCCAAGATCAGCTCCGTCAAGAACAACTTCGCCAAGAGCAGCTTCAGCGCGAGCCGCGTTCCGATGGCTTGTATGTGGTGACGTCGCGCGATCTGGGTTCACCGCGCGAGGCGGAAGCTCTGTTGGACGATGCCATCCGGGGTTTCGAACGGGGCACACGCCGTTATCAGGCGCAGACCAACGCCACCCTCGACAAATTCTCGCGCCGGCTCGCCGAGCTCGAAGCGCATCTGAACGAACGCGCCGAGCGCGCCGCTGCGGCCCGTGACGAATTTCGCGCTGAGCGGCGGGCTGCGCCGCAAGCCTCGCCCCTTGCTGCGCGCGTCGAAGAGCGTGCTCAAGAGAATAGCGACCGCAACGGCTATTTCGCCGAGATCGACAAAAAGCTCTCGCAGCTCGTCGAGCGGATGGAGGGCGGCGCCAAGCCGGCCGCGCCCGATCCGGACATGCAGCGGATCGAAGAAAAGCTGAACGCCCTTTTGAATCGGCAGGCGATGCCGGCCGAAGCGCCGGTTGCCGCTGGCCCGCGGCATGCGCGCCCACCAGCTCGCCTGCAGCTTTCGGATGCGCTGTCCCAGATCGCCCGCCGGCAGCGCAACCTCGATCAGCAACCCGAAGCCCCCGAGCCGGCGTCTGCGTCCGCGCCGATCGCGCCGATGCGTTTCACGGAACCCCGGCTTGATGCGGCCGCGCAGGAGCGCGAAGCCTCGGCATTGCGCGGCGACATCGCTGCTTTGTCGACCAGCCTTGAAGCCCTGCGTCGCGACATGAAAGAGCGCGAGAGCGCCCAAGCCGAAGCAGCTGCCGAAGCCGCAGCCGATGCTGCTGCCGCGGCCATCACCGCAGCGGCCGCCACAGCGCCCGTTGCCGCCAGCGCCGTCGAGCAACTGCGCCAGCAGATCGCCGAGATGACCACGGTGGTCGCCACTCTGCCGCAGCGCGAATCTTTCGTCGCCCTCGAAGCGGCAACGCGCGATCTCGTCGGTCGTGTCGAGACCTCGCGCCAGGAAGGCGTGCGCGAAAACATTCTGCAGCCGATCGAGGCGCTGGTCGAGCATATCCAGCGTATCCTCACCGAATTCTCGCCGCGCGCCACCATCGACGCGATCAAGCGTGAAATCGGTATCATCGCCGAAAACGTCGGTTCGGTCGGCAACAAGGGCGTCGACACCGTTGCGCTGACGCGGCTGAACGAACAGACGCGCGAAATCCGCGAACTGCTGCAGACGGCCGCTGCGCGGCCGATGCCGATCGAGAATATCGAACGCCAGATCGCCGATCTGGCTCGGCGCGTCGATCTCATCGCCCAGCGCGGCTCGACCAAGCTCGGCAGCGATGCGGTCACCGAAAGCGTCCAGGCGATCCGCCAGACGATCGAGAATCAGCTGCCGACCTCGCTGCTGCACACGCTCGAACAGCGGATCGAAGGCCTCGGCCGCAAGATCGACGAAGCGGTGAACCAGGAACCGGCGCCGATCGAAACCCGCGCGCTTGAAGACATGATGCGCGACATCGCCGCCCGTCTTGATCGGCCTCAGGTGCCGGTCGTCGGCGATTTCTCGCAGCTTGAGGAATCGGTGCGGGAATTGGCGCAGCGCGTCGACACCGCCGGCCGCCCCGGCGCGCCCTCGGCCGCCTTCAACGCGCTTGAAGAACAGATCGCCCGTCTCGCCTCGCGTCTCGACCAATCGGATTCGAGCCTGGGCCGGTTGCCAGACCTGCAACGTTCGCTGGGCGAGATCGTCGGTCTGATCGAACAGAGCCGCTCGCAAGCCATCGAGGCGGCCGAACAAGCGGCCCGCACCGCGGCGCGTGAAGCGATGAGCCAGATCGGTGCGTTGACCAGCGCGCCGGATCCCCTGCGTGGTCAGATCGTCAATGAGATTGCGGGCCTGCGTGACGGCCAGGAGGCCATGGATCGGCGCACGCGCTCGACCTTGACCGCCGTGCATGAGACGCTCGAAAAAGTTGTCGATCGTCTTGCCATGATCGAGAGCGGCTATCCGCCCGCGCCGGCCGCACCTGCGCCAGTGCAGCCCGCCAGGACGCCGGAACGGCCTGCGCCCGAGCCGGCTCCGCGCGTGACGCCGGTTGCGCCGGACGCGGAACTTCTGGCCTCCGGGCCGGCGCCGTCCTTTGCCCGTTCTGGCGTGCCGCAATTGCAGACTGGCGAGCCGACAGCCGAAGGTCTCGGACGGCAGGTTTCTGCTGATCACATTATGCGCGCCAGCGGCGCGCGACCGGGCGCTCCGATGCGCCCCGCGCCAGAGCCGATTGTTCCCGAAGACGATATTCTGCTCGAGCCGGGCAGTGGCTCGTCGCCGCGCAAGGGTGGCTCGGCCCAGCGCCGCGCCACCGCCTCTTCCACCATGGCGGAACTCGATCCGCAGCCGGAACCGGGCTCGGCCCAGCAAAGCTTTATCGCGGCGGCCCGCCGCGCTCGCGAAACAGCCGTCGACACGCCCTCGCGCCCGCGCGGATCGGGCGATGATGCCCTGGCGGAAGCCCGGGCTCGCGCCAAGGCGGCGGCGGCCGCGCTCGCCGTCGACACGGACACAGCCGAAGACGAAGGCCTGGGTGCTTTCGGGCGTGCCCGCGCCTTCATCTCCCAGCGCAAGCGGCCGATCTTGCTCAGCCTGGCCGGCATCATCCTGGCGCTAGGTGCGCTGACGGTGGTGCGCTCGATGAACAACGAAGCGACACCGCCAAGTCGTCCGCAGGTCGGCGCTTTGCAGCCGCCACGCGAGCCGTCGAAAAGCCAGATGCAGGCGCCAGCGGTCGACAAGGCCCCGCGTCAGATCACCGGGATCAATGCCCCCATCACCGCCAATGAACTGGCGGCGCTCGGCAACAAGTTCGTTCAGGACAAACCCGCTCAAGACAAGTTGGCGCAAGGCAAATTCGTCCAAGACAGATCTGTTCAAGACAGATCTGTTCAAGACAGACCTGTTCAAGACAAGCCTGTTCAAGAACCAGCGGCGCCGGCTCTGGCGCCCGAGGCCAAGCCGCAGGTCTCGGCGTTGCAGCAGGTGCTCGGCAACACCGATGCCGCGCCCGTTGGCTCCATTTCAACGCCCGTGCCGGCCAAGGGGCAGGATCTGCGCGCGGCAGCGACCGCAGGCGATGCCGCTGCCCAATATGAACTGGCGACGCGCCTCTTCGAGGGCCGCACGATCGCGCGGGATCTTCCGCAGGCGGCGCAATGGTTCGAAAAAGCGGCGCTGCAGGATCTGGCGCCGGCGCAATATCGGCTCGGTTCGCTCTATGAGAAGGGCGTCGGGGTTGCGCGCGATACGGCGCGGGCCAAAACGCTTTATCAACGTGCCGCCGATCGCGGAAACATCCGCGCCATGCACAATCTCGCGGTGCTCTACGCCGAGGGCTCGGATGGCAAGCCGGATTATGCCGCGGCTGCCCAATGGTTCCGCAAGGCGTCCGAACACGGGGTGCGCGACAGTCAGTACAATCTGGCCATTCTCTATGCCCGCGGCCTCGGCATCGGCCAGGACATGACACAATCTTGGGTCTGGTTCTCACTGGCCGCGGCCCAGGGCGACGAGGATTCCGGCAAGAAGCGCAACGATGTCGCGGCGCGGCTCAATGCCCAGCAGCTTGCCGCCGCCAAGGCCATCGTCGAAAATTTCAAGCCGAAGGTGAACGACGCGGTGGCGAATGAAGTGACGACACCGCCGGGCGGTTGGGAATTGGCGGCGCCTGTGGTGGCTAAGCCCGAGACCAGCGCCGCGAAGCCGGAAAAGCGCCTGCCGACGGCAGCGCCAGCGCGGCCGCGCGTTAGCGCGCTCTGATCAGAAGCAGATCGCGTCCCGCTGGAAACGCGGTTCTGCCCGTCTAAGCCGATCGATCCGATCAGTTTATGCGTTTTTAAGTTGCGAAAGGCAAAGTGAACACCACTTCGCCGGCGCCGTTGCTTGCAGTGCTGTTTGCAATTGCTGGCGATGAACGATCGTGCTTTGTGGCGCCAACTCTCAGCTTCACAATCAAAGATCGCGGAACAGCGCGTGCAAATCTATCTGCCTATCGCCGAAATGCCTGTCGATGTGTTTCTCATTCTCGGAATGGGTATCGCGGTGGGGTTTATCTCGGGCATGTTTGGTGTCGGTGGTGGCTTTCTGCTCACCCCGCTGCTGATCTTTGTCGGCATTCCGCCTGCGGTCGCCGTGGCGACCCAAGGGCCGCAGATCGCCGCGTCCTCGACCACCGGCGCGCTCAGTTACTGGCGGCGCAAATCGATCGATTTCAAGCTCGGTGGCGTGCTGCTCATCGGCGGTTTCATCGGCACCATTCTCGGCGTTCTGTTCTTCAACCAGATGCGCCGCATCGGTCAGCTCGAAACGGTGATCACGCTCTCCTATGTGGTGCTGCTCGGCGGCGTCGGGTCGCTCGTCTCCTGGGAAAGCCTGCGCGCCGTCATCAAGGCGGGCAAGATACCGCCGCGTCGGCGCGCCGCCGGTCGTCACAACTGGTATGAGGGCTTGCCGTTCAAACTGCGCTTCCATCGCTCCGGCCTCTATATCAGCGTCATCCCGATCATCTTTATCGCCGTCTTGATCGGCTTTGCCGGCGCCGTGCTCGGCATTGGCGGTGGCTTCATCCTGGTGCCGGCGCTGATCTATATTTTCCGCGTGCCGGCGCAGGTCGTGGTCGGCACCAGTCTGTTCCAGATCCTGTTCACCATGCTGGGCGCGACGGTGCTGCATGCGGCGACCAACCACTCGGTCGATCTGTTCTTGGCGCTGCTGCTGATGGTCGGCGGCGTGTTCGGCGCGCAATTCGGCGCCCGTGCCGGCGCGCAGATTCGCGGCGATTATTTCCGCGTCCTGCTCGGTCTCCTCATTCTGTCGGTGGCGGTCCGCTTTGCCGGTGATGTCTTCACCCAGCCAAAGGAACCGTTCTCGGCCACATTGACGGAAACCGTTCGATGAGCCGCCGGTGGAACATCGGCGGACTGCATGTCAGCAGGCTGCTTGTCCTGACGCTGCTGGCGATCGGGACGATCGGTCCGGCGCGCGCCGAAACCCTGATCGTCTCACTGTCACGCGACACCGTCCTCATCCAGTCGAATTTCACCGGCGAGCGGCTGGCGCTGTTTGGCGTCATCCAGCGCGAGGGTGACGAGAAAGGCGCGTCGGCGGCTTATGATGCCGTCGTCACCGTGCGTGGTCCGCGTGGCACGGTCACCGTTCGCCACAAGGAGCCCTATGGGCCGATGTGGCTCAATCTCGACGAGCGCAAATATATCGCTATTCCGGCTTTCCTCGAGGTGTTGTCGAACCGGGCGCTGCCCTCCATCGCGCCCCTGTCCTTGCGCGAGGAATTGCGCATCGGCATCAATGCCCAGGTGCCGCAGCAGATCGCGGCGCGTGGCGCCAATGATCCGCGCTTCCGCGAAGCGCTGCAAAGGCTGCGCATTGCGCAAGGTCTGTTCCGCGAGAATGCTGAAGGGGTACGCTTCATCGCGCCCAATGTATTTCAGGCGAGCATGGACCTGCCGGGCACGGCGCCGCTGGGCGACTACGACGTCGATGTCACGGTCTTCGCCAATGGCGCCTTGATCGCACGCGGCAACACCAAGTTCCGCGTCGCTAAAACAGCCGCCGAACAGACGCTCGCGACCATCGCCGCCGACCACGGCATCTGGTTCGGCGTCGGCACGTCGCTCCTGGCGCTGCTTGTGGGCTGGCTCGCCAGTGTCATCTTCCGTCGCGATTAAATTTCTCCGTCATTGCGAGGAGCATGGCGACGAAGCAATCCAGGGGCGTGTGGTAAGGTGCCAAGAAATGCCTGTGGTGCAGGGCTATTTACGACTACGGCTCTACACCTCGACGCCTGGATTGCTTCGCTTCCGCTCGCAATGACGGGAAGCTTCAATCGTGACCGCAGGCGCTCATGCCCACGGCATAGACGCGTGAACGCCCGAGCACATGGGCGGTCGGTGTCTGCCGGCCGAACAGCGGCGCGAAGGCGCGGTCGCGGATGTTGAGCCCGCCGGCATAGGCGCCAAAGGCCGGCATCACGCAACGCGATCCGTCGCCGACGAAGCAACGTCGGCGCACGCTGCCTGACGGCGAGGTGACGCGTGCCGCCGGATGCAGATGGCCGGCGATTTCGCCATGCGCTTCGCCCGCCTGCGGTTCATGGCGGAAGGTGAGAGCGCCGACGCGCAAGGTTTCGAGCATCTCGCCGCCGATGTCTTGCGGCATGGCAGGATCGTGATTGCCGGCGATCCAGATCCACTGGCGCCGCTGCATCAAGGCCTTCAGCGCCGCACGATCGACCGGGCTGATGCGCTCTCCGGCGCGGATATCGTGAAAGGAATCGCCGAGCGCCACCACGGTCTTGGGATCGTGGCGCATGATCAGTCGCGTGAGGCGCGCCAGGGTCGCCGCCGTGTCATAGGGCGGCAGCAATTGCCGGCGGCTGGCGAAGGCCGAACCTTTCTCGAAATGCAGGTCGGCGACCACCAGCAGGCGCTCGGTTTCGTGGACCAGCACGCCGGCGGGATCGGCCAAAAGGCGCACATCGGCGACGGCGATATGCGCCGCAGCTTCTGTCTTGATTCGCGCCTGTATATTCATGACCCCATCACCTCAACTCTTGACCTCAGCTCATGGCCTCGCGGATCAGATCGTCCGCCGCTTCCTTCAACACCTGTTCCTGCGCTTCCCCGTAAATCGGCTCGCGGCCGATTTCCAGCATCACCGGCACGGCCAGCGGGGAGACATGCTCCAGCCTCTTATGGACGATTCGGCCCCTGACGCGCGAGAGCATTCCGGCGAGCCGGGCCAGGTCGAGGAGGCCAGTCAGGGCATCTTCGCGCGCCGCGCGCAGCAGAATGTGGTCTGGCTGGTGCCGGCGCAGCACGTCATAGACCAGATCGGTCGAAATCGTCACCTGCCGGCCGCTCTTCTCCTTGCCGGGATAGCGCCGCTCGATCAGCCCGGAAACGATGGCGCAATTGCGGAATGTGCGCTTCATCAGGGCCGATTCCTGCAACCATTCCTCGAGATCGTCGCCCAGCATGTCCTCATTGAACAAAGTGCTGAGGCTCAGTTGGCCTGAGGCCAGCTCCGCGCCGACATCGCTCAGCGACCAGATGGCGATAGCGTAGTCGTTGGCGACGAAGCCCATCGGTTTCAGCGCCAGCCGTTCCATCCGTCGGGTCAGCAACATGCCGAGCGTCTGATGCGCCAGCCGTCCCTCGAACGGATAGGCCACCATGAAATAGCGCTCGCCGCGCGGAAAGGTCTCGACCAGAAGATCGCTGGCCGGCGGCAGCATGGAGAAATGTTGTTGCAGTTTCAGCCATTCGCTGACCTGGGACGGCAGTGTTTTCCAGCTGCGCGGATTGGACAGCATCTGCCGCACGCGTTGCGCCAGCCAGGTGGACAGCGGAAACTTGCCACCGGCATAGGAGGGCACTTTCGGTGCGTCCGATCGCGCCCGCGCCACCAGGGCTTCGTTCTCGACGATGCCCTGCAGGGCGAGGATCTCGCCGCCGAAGAGGAATGTGTCGCCCGGCGCCAGGGTTTCGAGAAAATATTCCTCGATCTGGCCCAGCACCCGTCCGCCGCGGGCGAGCGGGCCGGTATAGGCGCTGCGCGTCGCGTCGCCTTGCAGTCGCGTCGGATACCACAATCCGCCAGCGCCAGACTGCGATGGTGGCGCGACGACGGCGCGTTGTTGCGCTCGCGCCCGCACCAGTCGCACTTTCAACATGTCGGACTCGACGATCGTGCCGACATTCATGCGATAAGATTGCGCCACCTTCGGATTGGCCACCCGCCACAGCCCATCCTTCATCTGCTTGATCTTGGCGAAACGGTCGTAGGTTTTCAGCGCATAGCCGCCGGTGGCGACGAAATCGAGCGCATCGTCGAAGTCTTGCCGGGCCAGATCGGAATAGGGCTCGGCGGCACGGATTTCCGTGTAGAGCGCATCGGCCTGAAACGGCCCGGAGCAGGCCATGCCAAGAATGTGCTGGCACAGCACGTCGAGACTGCCGACGCGGCGCGGCGGCGTGTCCTGTTCGCCAGCCTTGGCGGCATCGATGGCAGCCCGGCATTCCAGCACTTCGAAGCGGTTGGCTGGCACCAGCAGGGCGCGTGAGGGCTCGTCGAGCCGGTGATTGGCGCGGCCGATGCGCTGGGCGATGCGGCTCGCGCCTTTCGGCGCGCCGACATTGATGACGAGATCGACATCGCCCCAGTCGATGCCCAGATCGAGAGTCGAGGTGCAGACCACCGCTTTTAACAGACCAGCCGACATGGCGGCTTCGACCTTGCGGCGCTGGCTGGCATCAAGCGAACCATGGTGCAGGGCGATCGTCAGATTGTCGTCGTTGATCGTCCACAATTGCTGAAAGACCGCCTCGGCTTGGGCGCGCGTGTTGACGAACACCAGGGTCATCCGCGCCGCTTTGATAGCGGCATAGATTTCGCGCATCGCGTGCAGCGCGCTGTGGCCAGACCAGGGCAAGCGCTCGCGCGTGTCGAGCATTTGAATGTCGGCTTCGGCACCCTTGGGCGTCGTCACCAGGGCGGCCAATTCCGTTTCCGTGTCGCCGTTGTTTTGCGCGACCAGATAACGCCGCAGTTCATCGGGATCGCGCACGGTTGCCGACAGGCCAACCGATGTCATCGCTGGTGCTATGGTGCGCAGCCGCGCGAGGCCTAACGCCAGCAGGTCGCCGCGTTTCGATGTCACGATGGCATGGAGTTCGTCGAGCACGACGCGCCGCAAGGTTGAGAACAGCGGCTGCGCATCGGCGGTGGCCAGCAACAGCGCCAGTTGTTCCGGCGTCGTCAGCAGAATGTCCGGCGGATTGCGGCGCTGGCGCATGCGTTTGGAGGCGGACGTGTCGCCGGTGCGTGTCTCGATCCGCACCGGCAGCCTCATCTCCGCCACCGGCGTTTCGAGATTGCGCGCCACGTCCACCGCCAGCGCCTTCAGCGGCGAGATATAAAGCGTGTGCAGGCCGCTGCGGTTGCGCGGCTGTTCCAGGTCGATCAGCGACGGCAGAAATCCAGCCAGGGTCTTGCCCGCGCCCGTCGGCGCGATCAAGAGAGCGCTTTCGCCGTTCTGGGCTTTGTCCAGCAGCGCCATCTGGTGCGCGCGTGGTTCCCAGCCGCGCCCAGCAAACCAGGCGGCAAAGCGCGGCGGCAGCAGAGGGGGTGGCGGGGAGGGTTTAGGCTTTCTCACCACGCGAGGTTACGCGCGCATGAGGACTACGACCAGCCCCGGCACATCCTGCCCGGCGTCCTTGCGGTAAGAGGCCGCATCGATGGAGAGCACTTGGAAACCCGCTGCTTCGGCCAGATGGGTCAGATAGGTGCGCGAATGGAAGTAGCGCATGCCCTGTCCGAGCCGCCAGTCCTGATCTTCGTCATGTTGCACGCAGAAGGCGAAGAGGCCGCCCGATATCAGCACCCGCGCGGTTTCCACGAAGGTGGTGTCGAGGGCGCCGAGATAGATCAGCACATCGGCGGCGGTGACAAGTTCGGCCGAGACGGTCGGGCAGTCTTGCAGGAAGGTTGTAAGCTCGCCCACATGCAGGCCGGCATAGAGGCCGGTGCGGCGCGCTTCCTCGATCATCCGGGGGGAGAGGTCGACGCCCTGGGCGTCGTCGTAATGAGGAGACATTGAACGCGCCATCAACCCGGTGCCACAGCCCAGGTCGATGACGCGGGGGAAATGGAAGATCTGGCGTTTCCCGGTCGTGGCGACGCGCAAGGCGTCGGTCAGCAATTGCGGTCCGCGATAGGCGAGGTCGCCGGTCAGATGCGCCTCGAAGCGGTTTGCATAGGTGTCGAACAGGCCGCGCACATAGGCGTCGGGCGCGCGAGCGGGCGGCTGGTCGGCGCCGAGACGTGCCAGATGCAGCTGCGCTCCGTGCAACCCGCTCGGGTCGGCGTCGGCCAGATGCCGGAAGGCGGTCACCGCGCCGGGCTGGTCGCCAGCCTTTTCGCGCGCCTCGCCCAGGGCATGCCAGGCGGCGGGCCAGCGTGGCGCTTCGGCAATGATCTGTTCGAGAATGTCGGCGGCGGCCGCATGGGCGCCTTCGTGCGCCGCTGCTTGCGCCCAGGCGAAGCGTCGGTCGAGCACGATATTGCCCGAACTCTGATTGGCCGCTTCGGTCACTTACGCTCCACGTCTGGGGCGGCGGTTAAGCCATAGCCGATGGGGCGTCCGCAAGCGGAATGTCGGGAGGTGCGCCAGCGCACATCAAAAAGTGAACGGAACCGACATGGTCGTCTCGCGTTAACTTCCCATATCCGCAATGCGGAGATGAAATCATGGCTAGCACAGTCAAGAACCCCACTCTTCGGATGGTTTTGCCCGTCGCACTCGGCATGGCTTTCGGCATCGGGCTCGGCGCGGTTTCCCTCGCCAATGGGTTGTTCCCAAATGTACTTTCACCTCGGCTCGTGGCCGAGATCGCACCGCAACAAATCTCGGTTCCGACCCTCGGTGGCGGCGCGGGCATCCGGTTTGAGCGGACCATTCAAAATGACATCAGCTGTTGGAACACGGCCCGCTCGGGCGTTTCCGAAGGGCTGATCTGCCGTGAATAGTTTTTGATCCGGGTGCCCTCACGTCTATTTGACTGATCCGGATCACAATGGCCGCCGTCCGACCCCCGCGGACGGCGGCTTTTTTTGCCTCCAGCTGAGCTTATCTGAACGATAATGGCCTCATCCCTGCTCGTGTCCGCGCCCGAGGGGCTCTATTGCCCGGCGGGTGACTTCTTCGTCGATCCGGTGCGGCCTGTCCGACGGGCGCTGATCACCCATGGCCATTCCGATCATGCCCGCGCCGGCCACGGCGCCGTTCTCGCCACCGTCGAAACCTTGAGTATTATGGCTTTGCGCTATGGCGCTCAGTTCGCCGACACCCAGCAGGCGGTGCGCCTGGGCGAGGTTCTGCGCCTTGACGACGCCGAGGTGTCGTTTCACCCGGCGGGTCATGTGCTGGGCTCCGCCCAGATCGCCATTGCTAAGGGCCGCGAACGCATTGTTGTTTCGGGTGACTACAAACGCGCCGCTGATCCAACCTGCCTGCCGTTTGAAGTGGTGCCCTGCGATATTTTCATCACCGAGGCGACCTTCGGCCTACCGATCTTTCACCATCCCGAGGCGCGCGAGGAAGTGGGCAAGCTCATCGCCTCGCTGCGGCTGTTTCCCGAACGCACCCATATGATCGGCGCTTATTCGCTGGGCAAGGCGCAGCGCCTGATGGCGCTGATCCGTCAGGCCGGCTGGGAGCGGCCGATCTATATCCATGGCGCGGTCGAGAAGATCACGGATTTTTACATCAAGCACGTCATCGATCTCGGCGAGATCCGTAAAGTGGCGGATATGGGCAAAGACAAGCTGCCGGGCGAGATCGTCATCTGCCCGCCCTCATCCCTGGCCGACACCTGGTCGCGCCGCTTCGCCGATCCGGTCTCCTGCTTTGCTTCCGGCTGGATGCGCACGCGGGCGCGCGCCCGCCAGCGCGGCGTTGAACTGCCCTTGGTGATTTCCGATCATGCGGATTGGTCGGAACTGACCCGCACCATCATGGAAACCGGTTGCCGCGAAGTCTGGGTCACCCATGGCGAGGGCGATGCGCTGGTGCATTGGGCGCAGACGCAAGGGCTTTCCGCCATGCCGCTGCATATGCTGGGTTATGGCGATGAGGAGGAGGGCGTTGATCAGGCGCCGGAGCCGGCGGCGGAAAAACCAGCGCCGGCGGCGGAAAAACCATGAACCGCTTCGCCGAGCTTCTCGACCGTCTTGCCTTCGAACCCTCGCGCAATGGCAAGCTGCGCCTGCTCAGCGATTACTTCCGCCACACGGGCGATCCTGATCGCGGCTATGCGCTGGCGGCGTTGACCGGCGCGTTGAGTTTCGCCAACGCCAAGCCTGCCCTCATTCGCGGTCTCATCGCCGAGCGGGTCGATCCGGTGTTGTTCGCGCTGAGCTATGATTACGTCGGCGATCTCTCCGAGACCGTGGCCTTACTCTGGCCGGCATCGCCCCAGCCGGCGGACACGACGCGCAATTCTGACGCGGGTTCACTGGCGACGATCGTTGAAACGCTCACGAGTGCTGGCCGCTCCGAACTGCCGCGCCTGATCGTAACCTGGCTCGACCGGCTGGACGAGAAGGGCCGCTGGGCTTTGTTGAAGCTCATTACAGGTGGCCTGCGCATCGGTGTTTCGGCACGTCTGGCGAAAACCGCGCTGGCGGCGCTCAACGGCAGCGACGTCAACGAAATCGAGGATGTCTGGCCTGGCCTGTCGCCGCCCTATCTGCCGCTCTTCGCCTGGCTCGATGGCGTAGGTGACAAGCCCGCCGCCGATAATGCGGTTCAATTCCGCACGCCGATGTTGGCCCATGCTATCGAGGATAAGGATTTCGACGCACTTGATCCCGTTGATTACAACGCTGAATGGAAATGGGATGGCATCCGCGTTCAAGTCGCCTGTGGCGCTGGCAGCGACGGGCGTAATGCTGTGCGGCTTTATTCGCGCACTGGCGAGGATATCGCGGCCGCCTTTCCCGATCTCGTCGAGGCGATCCACCTGTCTCGGTTGAGCGACGTTTGCTTCGATGGCGAATTGCTGATCGTGCTCGAGGGCAAGGTGCAGCCCTTCGGCGTGTTGCAGCAGCGGCTCAATCGCAAAACCGTGTCGGCGAAACTGATGGCCGATTATCCGCCGCATGTGCGCGCTTACGATCTTCTCTACGCAGATGGCGAAGACCTGCGCCCGCTGCCCTTTACCGAGCGCCGGGCTCGTCTTGAGGCTTGCGTGAAGAATGCTTCCGCGCCGTGGCTTGATCTGTCACCGCAAATCGCCTTCGCCGATTGGCCGGCGCTGGCGACGGCGCGTGCCGATCCCGCTGCCGCCGCTGCGGGTGACGATGCCCTGGCCGTTGAAGGCGTGATGCTGAAACGGCGCGACAGCCCCTATGTCCCTGGCCGTCCGAAGGGCTTGTGGTGGAAGTGGAAGCGCGATCCTTTCGTGCTCGATGCGGTGTTGATGTATGCGCAGCGCGGCCACGGCAAGCGATCGTCCTATTATTCCGACTATACCTTCGGCCTGTGGCGGGCAGGGCAAGGTAGTGATGAACTCGTGCCCGTCGGCAAAGCCTATTTCGGCTTCACCGACGACGAGTTGAAACAGCTTGATCGCTACGTGCGCGATCACACGGTCAATCGTTTCGGCCCGGTGCGGGAAGTAACGGCGACGATGGCCGAAGGGCTGGTGCTGGAAGTCGCCTTCGAAGGCGTGCAGCGCTCAAGCCGGCACAAGTCCGGCGTGGCGATGCGTTTTCCGCGTGTCTCGCGTATTCGCTGGGACAAGCCGGCGCGCGATGCCGATCGGCTCGAGACCTTGGAAAAGCTGATTCCGGCGTAGATCTTGATTATCCATTTTAGTGGGATGCGATAGATTTTGGGATAGCGTGCGTTGAGCGAATGTGGCGAGGTATCATGAAGCTAGACTGGTCGCCTATTTGGCTCGGCGTTGTCTGCCTTTCTGCGTTTAGTGTGATTGGAATTTCTGGCGCATCGAGCCAACAGAATCAGCCCGGACGATATGGCGAGACACCATATGAGGAATTCGAGACACGGGTCGTTCGATCGTATCTTTCTATTGTCTCACAGGAGGATAAAGCCTGGAGTGGTGAGCCAATCGAAATGTTCCGCCCAGGGCGCACCCCAACTAGAGAGGACATTGAGAGATATACTAACGGGGCGTATTCGGCTCGATTTAGAGGGCTAGGTGAATGTTTGAGAGCGGTCATGTCTTTTATAGGGGCTTCGATCCCTGTTTCGCAGATCGATAAAGACAGATCGCTTCGACGGTATGACCACCAAGCGCTATATCGGCGTTTTGAAGATGACTATGTTCGCTCCGGTCTAGGAAAAGAGGCCGATGTTCAAGAGGCCATGAATCGGATTCCCAAGGAATATGTAAAGCGGGCCGATGCTTGTGACGTTTGGCGAACAGGCAAGGCGCAAAATAGCGAGTTCCGAGGAAAATACAGATAAGTATTGAGTCTCTAGTTGCGCGATATTTGATTTTCTCTGCCTTCACCGATGCAATGGGATTCGGCCGGAATGGCCACTAGCCTCTGTCGGTATTAAGCAGATCGCTGTCGCCGTGCAGAACGCCTTGCACGAACATGCGGCCGCTGCGCGATTGCTCGTCGCTATGGCGGAAACTGGTGGCGATGCCGACGGCGCAGGCGGCGACGAAAGCGGCCAACGCGCTGGCCGCGAGCCGCTCGATCGAGGGCGTGGTGTCGCCAAGCGCGATGATCAGGCCGACAACGAGCAGCCCGACCAGCAGGGCGATCACCGCATCGAGTGCCGCCGCGCGCGGCCAGAGCGACAGCACGGTGAGCGGCGCCACGGCGGCGGCGGAGAAGACGAGGGCCAGGCCGATCATCGCGGCCGGGTCGAGGCTGGTGCGCGCCGTGGCGATGCCGATGAGCGCGATGGCGCCAGCCATGGTCAGACGCGCCACCGCCAGCCGCCGGCTGCCGAGCGCGGTGGTGTCGCGCACGCGGAAGAAAAGATCGTGGCCGATCGCGGTGCCGAAAGCATGGATGCCGCTGCTGGCCAAAGTGATGGCGATGGCGATCAGGCCGGCGCCGACAAGCCCGGTGAAGGCAGCGCCAAAGCCCTGCAATTGCGGCAGGCCGGCGATGAGGGCGGCGCCGGAGATGCCGATGTCTTGTGGCCGCAGCGCGCCGGCAAAGCCCGGCAGCGCCTTGCAGGCAGCCAGAGCCGCTTCCGCCGTGGCGGCATTGGCGCCACAGATCGTCAGCAGCCCCTTGCCCGATGCGGCATAGAAGAAGCCAGGCAAGGCATCGGCGGCGTGGCCCTCCGTCAGCATGTCGACGGCAAGCGCCGAACTGGCCATGCCGGTGGCGACGATGACGATCAGCGCAGCCGACCAGCCAAGCGCCGCCAGGCCGGCGCGTCGCGCCGCGGAGACGTCGTTACAGGTCATCGCCGGTTGCAGCAGTGGCCCGAGCGCGGCGATGCCCAGCGCGATGGCCAGGATGATCAGCAGGCCGCCATCGGCGAGCGTACCCGGCATGGCGCCGTGCCAGGTGGCCATGGTGTCGGACGCCTGCTGCCACAAGGCGCGGTCGCCGATGACGGGGAAGGGCAATGAGGCGCCACGCAGCACCATGATGGCCAGCGGCAACACCAGGCTGGCAAGGAGAATGCCGGCCGCGCCGGTCGCGGCCCAGACCACTCCGGCGGCGCCGCCTGGCGCCACGATGAACAACAGGATCAGCCCGATCAGCGGGCTGGCGAGGGGGCGCGGCATGGCGATGGTGCGCACAAGGCCGCGCACGGCCATCTCAAAGCCGGCGGCTGCTATCAACAGGGCGACCGCGCCGACGACGATGACGATGCCAAGCCGCAAGCTGAGCTGGGGGAAACGGCCGGCGAGAAGGTCGGGCAGGGAGAAGGCGCCGGTCTTGCGCAACAGGGGGCCGGTGACGAGCGCCGCCAGCAGCAGGCCCAGGCCAAAGCCGATCAAGAGCCCGCTCAGGGACGTCCCGCCCGGCACCGGCGGCAGGAAGGGCAGGAACAAGCCGGCGCTCAGCGCCGTGAAGGCGAGCCCGGCATAGGGCGCGGGCACCGCCCGCCCGGCCGCGTGGAAACGGGAAATCCGCATGCTGCGCAGCAACAGGCCGACGATCGCCAGTCCTGCCAGCAGGACGACCGGCGCCAGTACGCCGACGATTCGCTCCGGCACGCCGACCCGGTCGAGCAGCGCCACCAGACCGACCGCCAGGGCGAAAGCGGTCACCGCGAAGGCGACACGCCCGTCGATACTGGCGCGTTCCAGCAGGTCTTCGTCGGTCAGAGGTTTCGGCACCAGTCGCGCTCCGCTCCGTAAACGGCCAATTTGTTGAAACGCCACGAAGACGCGTTAAAACAAGGATCGCAAGCCCAGATCGCAAGCCATGACGTTCTATCGAAACGCGATTGCCTTGTGGAGTAGCTTGCGCCATCCGCCCGGCGGGTCCAACAATAGAAGTGCCGGGAGAAATGCAAAACCGACGCGGGGGGCACGGCCGGGAGGCTGTGCGGCAGAGGGGACATGTGTTGCAAAACGCCAGAATAATCATTGCCGACGATCATCCACTGGTTCGGGGCGCCCTGCGTGAGGCGGTGAGCAGCGCGGTGGCTGGGGCCGAAATCGCCGAATGTGGCGATCTTAATCAATTGACGGCGGCCCTCGAGGAATCAGGTGACGCCGATCTTGTCCTGCTCGATCTGGCCATGCCCGGCGTGCGCGGCTTCTCCGGCCTGCTTTACCTGCGCGCCCAGCATCCCGATGTGCCGGTGGTGGTGGTGTCGGGCAATGAGGATCGCGACGTCATTCGCCGCTGCATCGATTTCGGTGCCTCGGGCTATGTGCCGAAGACAACCGATATCGCCGGCATGCGCCAGGCGTTCCGTGATATTCTCGCCGGCAAGACCTGGACGCCCCCCGATGTCGATCTGTCGGCGCCGGCCGATAAGGCGACGACCGACATCATCCGCCGCCTCGCCACGCTGACACCGCAGCAGGTGCGCGTGCTGATGATGCTGTCGGAAGGCTTGCTCAATAAGCAGATCGCCTATGAGCTTTCGGTGTCGGAGGCGACAGTCAAAGCGCATGTCTCGGCCATCTTGCAGAAGCTCGATGTCGACAGCCGTACCCAGGCCGTCATCGCCGCGTCGAAGATCGAGGGCAATTGGCAGAGCGCTAAAATAAGCGAATAGGTATTTAGAACAGATCGTTCGGTAAGCTAGGTTCGACCGTCTCATTCTTGCCGCCTGCGCACGCCATAGTGCTTGGATCGCCGATGGGGATTGGAGTGAACCATGCACGTCTTCGCTCTTTGTTTCGTCGTGGCTTCCGGTCTGGCTGCGGCCTCGCCGGTGCTGGCGCAATCGCTTGACGCGGATGCGCAGAACGGCCGCTACACGATGACGCCGGCGCCCGACGGTTTCCTGCGTCTCGACACGCGCACGGGCGATGTGTCGCGCTGCACGCTAAGTGGCGATGGCGTGCAGTGCCGGGCCGGCGCCGATGAGCGCGGCGCGCTTAATCAGGAGATCGACCGGCTGAGCCGCGATAATGCGGACCTGCGGCGCAAGCTTGCTGACGCGACCGACCAGGCCCCCTCGGCCCGGCTGCGCAACGCGCTGCCGAACGAAGCCGAGGTGAACGGCGCCCTCGATGTGATGGAAAAGTTCATGCGCCGGATGATGCGTGTCTTCCGCGAGGAGCCATCGGGAGATCGTATCTAATCGATCGCTGTTAACCGTCCCTATGGCTTGGCTGGAATCTTGGACCGTGATCGCCCATAATAGCGGTCTTGTCGGCACGTCCAGCCGTCGTCTGAGAGGATCAAATCATGACCGATCACCTTGATCCGCCGAAATCCCAATCCCAGGGGTCATCCGGCTGGGGCGGTGCGAGCTGGACGGGCGCGCGTCAGGAGGCGGCAGATGCCGCCCCCGCCAGCAACAACGTCGAGCAATTTCTCGGTGGTTCGCCCGCTGCCGTTGTTGTGCGCCTCCTGGTGGTGTCGCTCATCGTCGGCGCGCTGCTCATGTGGCTCGATATCCGGCCGATGGATATTTTTTACGGCCTGCAGCGGTTCCTGACCCGGCTGTGGAACCTTGGTTTCGATGCGGTGCGCGAGGTCATTCAATATGTGCTCGCCGGCGCGGCCATCGTCATCCCGGTCTGGATCGTGCTGCGGCTGCTCAACGCCGGCAAGAAGCGCTGAAAAGCGCGCTGGGCATTTTGCCTGAGCATTAGGCCCACTAACGCCCGCCTCGACGAGGCGGCGGGAGGCTATGCCGCGTGCCCCGCGGCCCCGGGATGGGGCCATATCCCATGTGTTGGCAGCGGCGCTCTTCTGTGCTTCACCCTGTTGCTGAAGCTTGTGCTTTCCGTGCAATAAGCCGAACCGAACAAGCGCTCAGCGCCAGACCCTAGGGAGATGAAAAAGATGAGCGAAGCTCGCGCGCCTTTCCGCGCCGATCATGTTGGTAGCCTGCTGCGTCCGGCGGAACTGCGCGCCGCGCGCGAATTGGCGATCGTCGGACAGCGCACCTATGACAGTTTGCGCGAGCTTGAAGACGCGAACATCCGTGGGGCGGTGAAGCTGCAAGAAGACGCCGGTCTTCATGCGATCACCGATGGTGAGTTCCGCCGCACCTCGTTCCATTTCGACTTTCTCGGCAAGCTCGATGGCGTTGAAGCCAAAATCGCCGACCGGCCGCAGGAGCCGAATGCGCCGAAGGTTTTCCGGCCGCCGCAACTCGCCATCACCGGCAAGGTTCGCCATGCCAAGCCGATCGAACTCGATGGATTCAAATTCCTGAAGTCGGCGACCAAGCGGACGCCGAAGATCACCATGCCGTCGCCGACCATGTGCCTGCGCGGCGGCCGCGCCGCCATCAGCCAGGAAGCCTATCCCGATCTCGAGCTTTATCTGGAGGATGTGGCGAAAGCCTATGGCGCCGAACTCAAGACCTTGGCCGATGCCGGTTGCACCTATGTGCAGTTCGACGACACCAATTTCGCCTATCTCTGCGACGAAGCCATGCGCGCCGATATGAAAGCCAAGGGCGACGATCCCGCCGATGTGCTCAACCGCTATATCAAGCTGTTCAACATGGTGCTGGCGCAGAAGCCCGCGGGGATGACCTTCTGCACCCATATCTGCCGCGGCAATTTCCAGTCCGCCTGGGCGGCGCAGGGTGGCTACGAGCCGGTGTCGGAGAAACTGTTCGGCGAACTTAATGTCGACGGCTATTTCCTCGAATATGACAGCGAGCGCGCTGGTGGATTCGAGCCGCTGCGTTTCGTGCCGAAGGATGGCAAGAAACGCGTCGTGCTGGGCCTGATCTCGTCGAAAGTGCCTGACATGGAAGACGTCGACGTCATCGCCAAGCGCATCGACGAGGCGGCGAAGTTCATGCCGTTCGATCAGCTTTGCGTCTCGCCGCAATGCGGCTTTGCATCGAGCTTCCGTGGCAATGCGCTGGGCGAGGATGTCGAGCGCCGCAAGCTTGAGCAGGTGGTCGCTGTCGCCGAGAAGGCCTGGGGCACCGCGCACTAAAGCCTTGGTGTCATCCCGGACACGCGTAGCGTGATCCGGGATCCAGGGCGAGCGGTAGCGCGTTCAATCGTGGAAGTGCCGCAACTGCTTCAACGTATCAACTGAGGCAACATTTCACCGTTTGCCCCTGGTTCCCGGATCGCCTGCTACGCAGGCGTCCGGGATGACACGAAGGTGGGTGATCACCTTGCATCATCACGCTGCTGAGAGAATGAGCCGGAACCTCTGCTTCATCCCGGATCACGCTGCGCGTGTCCGGGATGATATTACGTCTTAGCTCTTGAGCCCTGGGATCAGCTTCTCGGCATTGCCATATTCGATGGCAGTCATATCGGTTGCGCTGAGGCCGTTGGCGCGCAAATTGGCGAGATTGTATTCCGACGTCACATAGGGGAAGTCGGAGCCGTACATCACCTGTGAGATAGGCACGAGTTTCAGAAGCCCGGCGATGGCGGGCCCGGAAGCCGCATTCGCCGTCTCGTAATGGAGCTTACGGAATTCGGCCAGCACGCCATCGGGCGCGACCTCCTTGAGGTTCTTCAGAGGCCGGCTCTGATAGTCGATGCGGTGCGACAGATAGGGGATCGCGCCGCCGCTATGCGAGAAGATCCAGCGGATGTCGCGAAACTTCGCCAGCGTGCCGTTGAACAGCAGGCTCAGGATGGCGCGGCCAGTGTCGTAGGGATATTCGATCCACGAATCCTGCACGCCGGGGACAAGATTGCCGCAGCAGAACGGCGCCAGCGGGTGGAAATAGACAATGGCCTTGCGCCGATTGAGTTCTTCGAAGACCGGGGTAAAGGCTGGATCGCCCGGCCATTTGTCGCCAAAGCTGGTCGACATTTCGATACCGTCGGCCTTTAGCGTGTCGAAGGCATAGGCGATCTCTTGCAGTGAACCGTCGACATCCTTGCAGGAGACATAGGCGAATAAGCCATGCCGGCCTTTATGATCCTGGACCAGTTTCGCTGCATATTCATTGCAGGTGCGAATGATCGGCCGCAGCTCGTCGCTCGTCATGCGGAACCAGCCGACCGGGACGGAAGCCAGCGAAAGCACGCTCTTTTCGATGTTGTTCTTGTCCATTTCCTCCAGCATGCGCTGGGGCGACCAATCCCGCACGAACGGCGGCAGCGGCCCTTCGCGCGCCGAGGACTGTTTGAAGACGTCGGGGAAGTAATGATGATGCACGTCGATGACGCGGCGTTTCACGGGTGTTGTGGTTTGGGCGAAGGTTGCTGTCGGCAGTGTGGTGGCGGCGCCCGCCGCCGCGAAAGTCGCTAGGAAACCGCGACGCGACACGCCGCAACAAGGACCAGTACAGGCAATAGGATCGTCCGCGCCAACGGCGCTTGCGCTGAATTTCGACATGCAGTCCTCCCTTGGGGCGGTTTCGCACCCGGCGCGGAATCTAGGGCTGCGTTGCCATACTGGCAATTGTCATTTCGCAATCCTTGTCGACTCAGAACGGCTTCTTCCTCTAAAACGAGGGCGGGACGCTTGCAAAAATTTGCGACGACAGGCCGTCAGGCGGTCAAAGATTGTCGCTCGGGGAGGAAAGAATGATTCAAAGGCTTGGAGTGCCGCTTTTTGCTGTTTTGCTTGCGGCTTCGGTTCTACCGGCGCAGGCGCAGACCAAGGTAAAGGTCGGCAACGTCAATACCGTCAGCGACATTTCCATCTACATCGCTGACAAGAAGGGCTATTTCAAAGCCGAAGGCCTCGAGATCGAATTCGTTGGCTTCACATCGGCGGCCCGGATGATCGCGCCGTTGGGCACCGGCGATCTTGATGTTGGCGGCGGCACTGTGTCGGCTGGGCTCTACAATGCCTTCTCGCGCAAGATCGGCATCGCCATTGTCGCCGATAAGGGATCGAGCAAGCCGGGCTATAATTTTTCGCAGTTGCTGGTGCGCAAGGATCTGGTCGACAGCGGCCGCTACAAGAGCTTCGCCGATCTCAAGGGCCTGAAGATCGCCACTGTCGCCAAAGGCACGGGCAATGCGGCCACCCTCAACTTCGCCCTGAAACTCGGCGGTATCGCGTTCAAGGACGCCGACGTGGTGGAACTGGGCTTCCCGCAGCATTATCCGGCCTATGCCAATAAGGTGATCGACGCCAGCATCACCAATGAGCCGACCTTGACCTTGATCGAGCGTGCGGGCCTCGCCGTGCGTGTCGACAAGAACGAACAGGTCTATCCCGATCATCAGACGGCGGTGCTGCTCTATGCGGACAAGTTCCGCAAGGAGCGGGCGGGTGACGCGCTGAAGTTCATGCGCGCCTATATCCGTGGTGCGCGCGACTACAACGATTCCCTGAAGAACGGCCGCATCGCTGGCAAGGGCGCTGATGAGGTCATCGCTACACTTGTGCAATATACCGAGGTCAAGGATGCGAACCTGCATCGTGACACCACGCCCAACGCCTGCGATCCCGATGGCAATATCAACATCGCCAGCCTCGAAGACGATCTCGACTTCTTCAAGGCGGAGGGCCTGATTCAAGACAAGAACATCAAAGCCGCCGATGTCATCGATCTGAGCTTCGTCAAGCAGGTGCAAACGGAACTCGGTGCCTATCGGAAGCCGTGAGCTAAGAACTAAAGGACGAAGGAGAGAACGATGCATATCGCGATAGCGGGCGGCGGCATCGCCGGTCTATGCCTGGCGCTGAACCTGAAGAACCGCGGCATCGATTGCACGGTCTATGAGCGTGTGCCCGACGTGAAAGAGCTTGGGGTCGGCATCACTTTGCTGCCCCACGCCATGCGTGAATTCGCGGCGCTCGGCGTCGCCGATGAGCTGCAAAGCCAGGGCATCACCAATATCGACAGCTGCTTCTTCAACCGCTTCGGTCAGCTCATCTACAAGGAGCCGCGCGGCAAGTTCGCCGGTTATCCGCAGCCGGAGGTCGGCATCCATCGCGGCAAGCTGCATCTCACCTTGTTCAAGGCGGCCAAGGAACGGCTCGGCGCCGACAAGGTGATCACCGATTGGTCTTGCGCCGGTTTCGAGCAGGACGACAAGGGCGTCACCGTCCATTTCAAAACCTTTGCCGGCGAGGACCGCCCGTCGGTGCACGCCGATGCATTGATCGCCTGTGACGGCATCAATTCAGCCATCCGCAAACAGCTTTATCCCGACGACAAGATCGCCTTCGGCGGCATCAACACCTGGCGCGGCGTCACCAAGCGCAAGCCGATCCTGTCGGGGCGCAGCTATATGCGCGTCGGCTCGATCAAGACCGGCAAAATGGTGATCTATCCGATCATCGATAATGTCGATGGCGAGGGCAATCAGCTGATCAACTGGATGGCCGAGATCGAGCAGCCTGAAGTCGGCAAGAAGAACGACTGGAACCAGTCCGGCAAGCTGGAAGACTTCAAGCATATCTACAAGGACTGGCGCTTCGATTGGCTCGATGTCGCCGACATGATCGAGAAGTCAGAGATGATTCTCGAATATCCGATGGTCGACAAGGATCCCGTCGATCGCTGGACGTTTGGTCGCGTGACCTTGATGGGCGATGCCGCTCATCCGATGTATCCGCGCGGATCGAACGGCTCGGCCCAGGCGGCGATCGATGCGCGCACCCTGGCCGACTGCCTGCAGCGCGAGAGCGACGCAGCGGCGGCGCTGGCCGCCTATGATGCGGCGCGGGTGGCTGTCGCCAACAAGGTGGTGCTGACCAACCGCTCCAATCCGCCCGATTTCATCAACATCAAGGTCGAGGAACTGGTCGGTGATAAGCCGTTCGACAATCTCGACCGCTATATCACTCAGGACGAGCTGCGCGCGCTGTCCGACAATTACAAGAAGATCGCCGGCTTCGCTGCGCCGCTGCCGAGCTGAGCCGATTCGCGAGAGCAAATTGCGTTTCGCCTAAAACGCGATTTGCTCTCGGCGGTACACGCTAGCGCACTAGTCAAAAGTATAAGGCGCCTCTCCTCCTTACGCGCTTCATGACAATCGCAAGACGTTCTCCCGCCTTGCTCCAGTCGTCGCCTTGGGCCACATTGGCCGCCGGACGATATAGAGGGGAGGGGCCCGTTTCATGCTGACCAGACGCGATCTTTTAGTGACCACAGCCGCTGCTGGCACGGTACACAGCCTTGGCTTGTCGCTTGCTCAGGCTCAGCACATCGAAATGTTGCGTATGTTCGTGCCGGCGGCGCCGGGCGGCGGCTGGGATCAGACCGCGCGTGCCATCGAAGCGACGCTGCGCGCCACCAAATCGGTCAATGGAGTCCAGATCACCAATGTGGCGGGGGCGGGCGGGGCCGTCGGCCTGCCGCAGTTCCTCAACCAGTGGAAGGGCCAGGGCAACGCGCTGATGGTCGCCGGCATGGTCATGGTGGGCGCGCTGATCGCCAATAAAAGCCCGTTCAGCCTGACACAGGTGACGCCGATCGCCCGCCTCACCGGCGAGTTCCTGGCGCTATGCGTGCCCGCCAGTTCCGCTTTCAAAACCGCCAAGGATTTCGCCGACGCCTTGAAAGCCGATCCGACCAAGGTGCCCGTGGCCGGAGGCTCGGCCGGCGGTTCCGATCACATTCTGCTTGGCATGATCGCCCAGGCGGTGGGCGCGCCCCCGGCTAAAGTCTCCTATGTCGCGTTCTCGGGCGGCGGACCCGCCACGGCGGCACTGCTTGGCAGCCAGGTCGCCGCCGGCATTTCCGGCTACGGCGAGTTCGGCGAGCAGATCAAGGCTGGCAAGCTGCGCGTTCTGGCGATTTCCTCCGACAAGCGGATCGACGGCATTGATGCGCCGACCTTGAAGGAACAGGGCATTGATGTGGAGCTGTTCAACTGGCGCGGCGTCTTCGCCCCTCCCGGCGTCAACGAAGCCCAGCGCACGGCGCTGATCGCGGCCGTCGAGAAACTCGCCGCTTCGAAGGAATGGGCCGACACCTGCAAGCGGCAGGAGTGGACACAGATCACGCTCACGGGCGCCGACTATGGCAAGTTCGTCGCCGACGAGACGGTGCGCATCGGCGCCATTCTCAAGGAAATCGGCCTTGCTTGATCAGCAGGGCTTGCCTGATCAAATGGGGGAAAGCCTGGTCACACCGCGCAGCGGCGTGGCCATCGGCGAATTGTGCATCGCTCTGGGGATGGTCGCGCTCGCGGCGGTTATGGTGTGGCAGGTCTTCGAGATCCCGGTCTCACCGCTGTATGCCAAGGTCGGCCCGACGGTCATGCCGTTCTTCGCCGCCCTGGGGCTAGGGTTCCTCGGCCTTCTGCTACTCGCCTCGGCGGTGCGCGGTGGCTGGCAGACGGAGGAGGAACGCGAGGCGCGGCCGGATTGGCACGCCCTGGCGTGGATCATCGCCGGCCTCATCCTCAATGTGCTGCTGATCGGTCCGGCCGGCTTCACCCTCGCTTCGGTCATTCTCTATGTCTGCGTGGCGCGTGGCTTTGGCTCGCACAACACTCCGCGTGACGCGGGCTTCGGCCTCACCTTCGCGCTGATTGCTTATTTCGGCTTCGCTAAGACACTCGGCATCAATATCGGCGCTGGCTTTGTCGAGAATTGGCTGGAAAGCCTGCTGTTCGGCGGAGTGCCGTCATGAGTGCATTTGAGCATTTGATGCACGGCTTCACTGTCGCGCTGACGCCGATCAATCTGATGTGGTGTCTCGTTGGCACGACGCTCGGCACGGCCATCGGCGTTCTGCCGGGCCTCGGGCCGGCTCTGACCATCGCCTTGCTGCTGCCGATCACCTTCAAGGTCGATCCGACGGCGGCGTTCATTCTTTTTGCCGGCATTTACTACGGCGCCATGTATGGCGGCTCGACCACCTCGATCCTGCTCAATACGCCGGGCGAGAGCGCCACCATCGTCACCGCGCTGGAAGGAAATAAGATGGCGCGCAATGGCCGCGCCGGCGCGGCCTTGGCGACCTCGGCCATCGGCTCGTTCGTTGCCGGCACCATCGGCACGCTCGGCATCACCTTTCTGGCGCCCGTCGTGGTCGACTGGGCGCTGCGCTTTGGGCCGGCCGATTACTTTGCGCTGATGCTCCTGGCCTTCGTGACGGTCTCAGCCGTTCTCGGCTCATCGGCGACGCGCGGCCTGGCGACTTTGTTTCTCGGCATTTTCCTCGGCCTCATCGGCGTCGATTTGCAGACGGGGCAGGCGCGTTTCACCTTCGGCGTGCCCGAACTGCTCGATGGCATCAATGTCATCATCGTCGCGGTGGGCCTGTTCGCCGTTGGCGAGACGCTTTATGTCGCTTCGCGCTATCGCACCGGCGTCGACGAGATCATCCCGTTGCGTGGCTCGCTGTGGATGACAGCGGAGGAATGGGCGCGGTCGTGGAAGCCGTGGCTGCGCGGCACGGCGCTCGGCTTTCCCATCGGCGCCATGCCGGCTGGCGGCGCCGAAATTCCGACCTTCCTCAGCTATTACGTCGAGAAGAAATTCTCGACCAAGCCGGAGGAATTCGGCCATGGCGCGATCGAAGGCGTGGCTGGGCCTGAGGCCGCCAACAATGCCTCGGCCGCCGGCGTTCTCGTGCCCATGCTGACCTTGGGCCTGCCGACCTCGGCTACGGCCGCGATCATGCTGTCGGCCTTTCAGAGCTATGGCATCAATCCGGGGCCGCTCTTGTTCGAGTCCCAGGCGACCCTGGTCTGGACGCTCATCGCCTCGCTGTTCATCGGCAATGTCATGCTCCTGGTGCTGAACCTGCCGATGATCGCCATTTGGGTGAAGATGCTGCAAATCCCCGCGCCGCAGCTCTATGCCGGCATCCTGGTCTTCGCCACCATCGGCACCTATGGCATCACCCAATCGCCGGTCGATCTCATTCTGCTCTATGTGATCGGCGGGCTTGGCTATCTGATGCGGCGCTACGATTTTCCCACGGCGCCGGTGATCATCGGCATGATTCTCGGGCCGCTCGCCGAACAGAATTTCCGTCAGGCTATGACTATATCGGCTGGCGACTGGACGGTTTTCTTCACCCGGCCGATCTCGGCGACGATTTTGATTCTGGCGTTTCTGGCGCTGGCGGGACCAAGATTATTCTCGCTCTGGCAGGGGTGGCGGCTCAAAAGCCAGCCTTTATAATGTTGTAGGGTTTGGTGGACGCCTTAAACGCCACGGCTCCGGTGGGGGATTTCTAACGAGATTAATTTTCCTCCACTTTTAGTTATGCATCCCGCTCATACGTGAGCGCATATCTGCACTGTTTGAATGGCTGTGGCGCATGGCCGCACTCTGGATTAAACCAAACAGGTCCAATCGGACGCATGATTCCATGGAACGGAGGATCCGACCATGCCCCATGCAGCGGATGTCGGCCTTAAGGCCACTGCAATCTTTGCCGGCCTGGCCATTTTGGCCATCGGTCTTCTGATCGGTTGATAGCACTTACGTCGCGCGCCACCGGTGCTTGCTGCCTCGACAGCACAGGCACCGACAGTGCGCGTGTAAGCTGCTGGCCTATTTGATCGGCGGGCGCGGCAGTTTCGATTCGCCTGGCTCAATCGTGAAATTGAAATCCAGCGAATACCACGGTGTCTCGACGTCCTTGGCGGGCGGGGCGTCATCGTGGCGGACGTAATCTCCGACCAGCGCGCGGGTCACGCCGAATTGCGGGTCATTGTCGAGCAGCGGGTCGTCGTTGACATAGACCTGCGAGATCAGCGTTTTGAATCCCGGCTTGACGATCATCACGTGCAGATGGGCGGGCCGGTAGTGCTGGCGCTTCTGGGCGCGCAGCAGGTCACCGACGACGCCGCCGACCGGTAGTGGATAGCCAGCAGGCTTCACCGAGCGGAACCAGAAGCGACCGTCCTGATCGGTCTTGAACATGCCGCGCAGGTTCCATTCCGCCTGCTCTGGATCTTGCTGCTCATAAAGCCCGACAGGCGACGAGTGCCAGATATCGGCATCGGCGCCGGCGATTGGATTGCCCTGCGGATCTTTCACATAGCCGTGGACGAGCATGGTTGGGCCAGGGGTCTCGCTGCGTAGCAGCGTGCCACCGTTCTCGACCCGAGGGGCATTCATGCGCCAGAACGGGCCGAGCAGATTGGCGGTGGTTTCCGTCGTGCCGTTGTTGCCGTTGTTGAGCAGGCAGACCAGCGGCGAAACGCCGAGCGATCCGGCCAGCACCGAGGCTTCGTTATGGGTGTCGCTGGATTGCTGGCCGATGGAGTTGATGATCGCCAGCGCGCTCTGGAATTCCGGTTCGGTCAGTTTCACCTCACGGACGAAACTGTGCAGATGCTTGACCAGCGCGACCATGATTTCGCGCAGGCGCGGGTCAGGCGTCTTTTCCATCACCGCCAGGGCGGTCTCGGTCAGATGTTGATGATCGCGGATAATCATGCCGTTCCTCCCACGCAAGTTGGAACGGTTTTAAGCGCGCTGTTCGCGCCAAGTCGATAGAAAAACGGCGGGCAAGCCCGCCGTTTATGACTCCAGTCAAATTGGTGCTGTTATTTTTGAGAGCTCGGGTCTGATAAAATCAGACCCGAGCTCTCGTTTTTAGTTTTGACGCATTTTCTTCACGCGAACCGGAGCCGCTTCGCTCGAAAATGCTTTGACAGCTACTTCTTATCGTTGGCCGCAGCCGCCTTGAGCACCGGGGTCCAGCGCGCCAGTTCGCTTTCGACGAGCTGCTGCAGGGCCGCCGGGGTACGGCCGGCCTTATCGGGAACAACGCCGCCGAGGTCTTCCAGACGCTTCTTGGTGTTGGCGTCATCAAGCGCCTTGTCCAAAGCATCGGAGAGCTTGGTGACGACTTCCGGCGGCGTGCCCTTGGGCGCGAAGATCGCGTTCCAGGCGCTGACCTGATAGTCGAGTCCCGCTTCTTTCGTCGTCGGCACGTCGGGCAGCGCCGGCGACCGTTGGGGAAGGGCGATGGCGAAGGCTTTGACGTTGCCGCCCTGGATCTGCGAGACGACGTTGACGATCTGGTCGGTCATGTAATCGACCTGGCCGGAGACCATGTCGTTGAGAGCCGGGCCCGTGCCCGTATAGGGGATCATCGTCGGCTTGGTGCCGATGGTCGAGTTGAACAGAACGCCGGTCACGTGAGAGACAGAGCCGACGCCAGCAAAGGCATTGTTGGCCTTCTCGCCCGCCTGCTTCGCCCAAGCGATGAATTCCTTGAGGTCCTTCGCCGGATGGGTCTTGCGCGCGACGATGATGATCGGCGTGCCCGCGGCAAGGCCAACCGGCGCGAAGTCGGTCGCCGGGTTATATTTCAGATTGGGATAGAGAGCCGGCGCCGCACCATGCGTGCCCATATGGCCCATCACAATCGTGTAGCCGTCCGGCGCCGCGATGGCGGCACGGCTGCTGCCCGTCGTGCCGCCAGCACCAGCGACGTTCTCGACGATGATCTGCTGGCCCAGCACGCGTGACATTTGTTCGCCGACGATGCGGGCGATGATGTCGGTTGGGCCGCCGGCGGCGAACGGCACGATCATCGTAATGGGCTTGGTCGGATAGTTCTGGGCCAGCGCTGGCGATGCAGCGAGCCCGAGCAGGGCGGCAAGTCCGATGAGGTGTCGTTTCATGGTGTCTCCCTTCAACCCGACAATTATTGGCGGGCTTCTAACACAGATCAAAAATAAGCCCCTTCCGGCAGGACCGGAAGGGGCAAAATATCGCGATACGTCCAAAGTCGAACGGATTACTCCGTAAAGACTTCCTCGCGTCGCTTACTAAAGGTTGGCAACAGCGCCAGTACCAACAGCAGCAAGGCGACGAGGAGCAGACCAAGCGACACCGGACGTTCGATGAACGTCGTGAAGCTGCCGCGCGACAGGATGAGCGCCTGGCGCAGTTTCTCTTCCATCAGCTTGCCGAGCACGAAGCCCAGCAGCATCGGCGCCGGCTCGAAGCCGAACTTGAGCAGAACGTAGCCGCACAAGCCGAAGAAGGCCGTGAAGAGGACGTCTTCTGCCGAGTTGTTGATGGAGTAGATGCCGATGCAGCAGAAGATGCCGATCGCCGGGAACATCAGGCGATAAGGCACTTTCAGCAGTTTCACCCACATGCCGACCAGCGGCAGGTTGATGATGACCAGCATCAGATTGCCGATCCACATCGACGCGATCATGCCCCAGAACAGGTCAGGATTCTTGGTCATGACCTGCGGACCGGGAATGATGCCGTGGATGGTCATCGCGCCAACCATCAGCGCCATGACCGCGTTCGGCGGGATGCCCAGCGTCAGCAGCGGAATGAACGCTGTCTGCGCGCCGGCATTGTTGGCCGATTCCGGACCAGCAACGCCTTCGATGGCACCCTTGCCGAAGCGGCTCGGATCCTTGGCGAACTTCTTCTCAACCGCGTAGGAAGCGAACGGACCAAGCACCGCGCCATTGCCCGGCAGAATGCCGAGAATGCCGCCGATGAAAGTGCCGCGCAGCACGGGCGCGATCGACTGCTTGATGTCTGACCAGCCCGGCAGCAAGCGTCCGATCTTGCCACGCACGACGTCGCGCGCTTCCGGATTTTCCAGGTTCCTGACGATTTCGGCGAAGCCGAAAATGCCCATGGCGAGCGGCGTGAAGTCAATGCCGTCAGACAATGACTGAATGCCGAGCGTCATGCGTTCCTGGCCGGTTTCAAGGTCGGTGCCAACGGTGGCCAGCAACAGGCCAAGCAGCACCATCAGGATCGCCTTGAAGATCGAGCCGCGGGCCAAGACGGTCGAGAACACCAGGCCCATCACCATCAGCGAGAAATATTCGGCGGGGCCGAACAATTGCGCCAACTTGGTCAGCGGTTGGCCGAGCGCCGCGATGAAGATCGTGGCAACGCAACCTGCGAAGAAGGAGCCGAGCGCGGCGATGCCGAGCGCGATGCCGGCGCGACCTTGCTTGGCCATCTGGTGACCGTCGAGCGTGGTCACAACGGCGGTGGCTTCACCGGGAATGTTGACCAGGATGGCCGTGGTGGAGCCGCCGTATTGAGCACCGTAGTAAATGCCCGCCAGCATGATCAGCGCGCCGGTCGGATCGAGACCGAAGGTGATCGGCAGCAACATGGCGATCGTGGCGATCGGGCCGACGCCAGGCAGCACGCCGACAAGCGTACCGACCATACAGCCGACGAAACACAGGCCAATGTTCTTGAGGCTGAGGGCAACGCCAAAGCCTAGCGCGAGGTGGTTGATAAGATCCATGGTCCCCTCGCCTCAGAGAAACTGTACGATGGGGATCGGAAGCCCCAACAGATATTTGAACATCAGGATGCAGGCCGCCGTCATGCAGACGGAAAAGACCACGGCCTCCTTCCAGCGGAACTCATTGGTGGCGAACGATGCGAAGATCATCGAAGCCGGTCCAGCAACCGCGAGGCCCGCTGTACGGATCAACAAGCCGAACACCACCACGCCGCCGAGAACGAAGAAAGGTCCACGCCAGGCCCATTTCTCTTGCAGTATGGCGCCCTTGCTGAGGCCGTTCAGCGCGAGGATGACGCCACCAGCGGCGACCATGGCTGCAATCGACATCGGCAACATGCCGGGGCCCATGGCCCGCAGCGATCCAAGCGGCAGCGGATAGGCTTGCCACATGAAAAACAGTGAGACGAGGACAAGGAAAATACCAGCGCCTACATCCTGCGGAAAATTAAAGTTCTTGTCGGACGCGCCTCCCGGCACGTTCGTCGTGTTACCTATATCTGACATTGTTTTTCACCCCTGAGCGCCCGCCCGACCCCCTCAGCCAGACGGGAGGCGCCTCCGCAATCATACGGACTGCGGTTTCCTAGGCCAACGCCAAACGTCACGCAAACGTAAAAAATGTGCAGCCGGAGCTGGCTGCACAGCTTACGTTGGCTATGACGATGGCTACTAAGCTAGGCTCTTCGCAAAGAACTCTAGCGTGCGTGAACGGGCGAGATCAGCCCCTTCCTTCTGGTAGCTGGCCCGTTCGTCACAATTGAAACCGTGACCAGCGCCCGGATAGACATAGACCGGGACATCGGGGAACGCAGCCTTAACCTTGTCCACGTCCGTCAACGGAATGCCGTGGTCGTTCTCACCGAAATGCATGATGACCGGAGCCACCGGCTTGAGGTCGAGCATCTGCGCGATACCACCGCCGTAATAGGCTGAACCTGCTGCCACACCCGGCAATTTGCAGACGGCTGCGAAGGTCAGTGTGCCGCCCCAGCAATAGCCGACGACACCCACTTTGCCGGCGCTCTTGACGTGATCAATCGCCGCCTCGATGTCGAGCAGGGTCTTGGGCAGCTCAGTCTTGCCGCGGATTTCCATGCCTTTCTTCGGATCGTCGCCGGTATAACCAAGCTCGACGTCCGGCTCGACGCGGTCATAAAGCGCCGGGGCGATCGCCAGATAGCCATTCTCCGCATAGAGGTCTGCGACCTTACGGATATGCTGGTTGGCGCCAAAAATTTCCTGCAAGACAACCACCGCGCCCTTAGGCGTTCCGGCTGGCTTGGCAACATAAGCGCCGATCTTCTGCCCGTCCTTACAGGTCAGCGTGACACGTTCTCCCATGACATCCCCTTGTACATGTGTGACTGGAAACGGTGTCGCGCCCATCGGGCGTCGCCACCGGAAAGTGGGAAGACGGGGCGCATATAAAAAGCATCCGGCTCGCCAAGGCTAGGGCTAGCAGTGAAAAAAATGCCTGTTAACCCATCAAAATCGGCTCAATCTGCCATCGCATGGACCATGCCGGGGGAGGTTTGGCGTGGCGGCCGGCGCATCAGGATCAGCATCAGGGCTGGTGGAACTGCAACCAATGCGAGCAATAGGAAATCCTGAGCATAGGCGATCTGCATGGCCTGGCGGGTCACCTCGCCGTTGAGGGCGGCGCGCCCGCGCCCGTGCGCGCTGTTCCACAACAGATAAGCGCCGCCCGTCTGCATCATGCGATTGAACGGGGTCAGGGTCTCGGCGATGCGGGCATGGGCGACCTGGGTTGCATTCGACAGCACGAAAGTGGTGACGGAAATGCCGACCGCGCTGCCAACGTTGCGGACCAGGCTGAAGAAGGCCGTGCCGTCCGTGCGGTACTGTGGCGGCATGGTCGCGAAGGCGAGCACCTGCAGCGGCACGAAGATCATCCCCAGCGCGAAGCCTTGCACCATGGTCACCCAGACGATGGTGAAGCGGTCGATGTCAGGGGTCCAGGTCGCCATCTGCACTAGGCCGAAGCCGAGCAGGCTGAAGCCGAACAGCATCACCAGACGCGGGTCGAACCGATCCGCCAGCCGGCCGGCGAGCATCATCGCCGCCATGGTGCCGAGGCCGCGCGGCGCCAGCAGCAGGCCCGCTTCCCACACCGAATAGCCGCCCAGCGTCTGCAGGTAGGTGCCGAGCAAAACGACGCTGGCGACCAGGATGGCGCCGATGCACAGCATCATCACCAGCCCGACGGAGAAATTGGTATTGGCGAACAGGCCGAGCTGGATGAGAGGTTTCTCGGCCAGGCAGATATGGACGACGAAAAGATAGAGGCCGAGGCAGGCAATCACGGCTTCAGCGACGATTTCAACCGATGCGAACCATTCGTTTTGCGCGCCGCGGTCGAGCATCAATTGCAGCGCGGCAAGCCCGGCGGCCAAGACGACGAAACCGGTCCAATCGAAACGCAGGGATTTGTTGGCGCCGGGCGCCTTCAGAAACGTCCAGATGCCGAACACAGCGGCGATGCCGACAGGCACGTTGATGAAGAACACATAGCGCCAATCGTACATGTCGGTGAGCCAGCCACCGAGCGTCGGCCCGATGATCGGCCCGACCATGACGCCCATGCCCCACATCGCCATGGCCGATCCGCGCTCTTCGGGCGGATAGAGATCCATCATGATCGATTGCGACAGCGGCACGATGGCCGCGCCCGTCATGCCTTGGATGACGCGATAGAGCACGATCTGTTCGAGCGATTGCGCCAGCCCGCATAAAGCCGAAGCGATGGTGAAGCCGGCCAGACAGAAGACGAAAAAATTCTTGCGGCCAAAGCGCGTCGACAGCCAGCCGACCGGCGCAGTCATCACGGCGGTGGCGACGATATAAGAGGTGAGAACCCAGGTGACCTGATCGGCGGTCGCCGACAGCGAGCCCTGCATATGCGGCAAGGCGACGTTGGCGATCGTCGAGTCCAGCGTCTGCATCAAGGTCGCGGCAATCGTCGAGACGACGATGATGCCGCGATGGGGGACAGGTGCGGCGCCGCTCATGGCTCAGCGGTTCTCGGTGTCGGCCTTGCGGCTGCCGAGACCGATCAGATGCCAAAGATCGTCGACGCTGCGGGTATGCTGGGTGTCGATATCGACGACAGCGCTCATGCCTGAACGCAGCGGCGGATCGTTGGCGGTGCGGTCGATGGCGATGCGCACGGGCAGACGCTGCACGATCTTGACCCAGTTGCCGCCCGCATTCTGCGCCGGCAGGATCGAGAATTCAGCGCCGGTCGCCGGATAGATTGTATCGACTTTGCCGCTCCACTCATGCCTGGGATAGGCATCGACGGTGAAGGAGACATGGTCGCCGGTCTTGACGTAGGTCAGATCGGTTTCCTTGATATTGGCATCGATCCACACGCGCTCTTCCGACACGAGGCCGACAGCGCCCGTATTGGTCAGCGCCGCCGTCTGCGACACGAGATAGGTGCCGACCTGCAATTGCTCGACGGCGGTGACGATGCCGTTGAACGGCGCCCGCACCACGGAGCGGTCGAGCACGCGCTGCGCTTCGTCGGCCTGGGACTGGGCTTGCATGACCTGCGGATTGCTTTCGATCGGCGCGTCGAGCGTGCCGCCGAGACGCACCAGCGCCACCGCCGCCTGCTGTTTCAGAGAGGCGAGTTTGCTCTCCTCCGCCGCCAGCGAGTAGCGCGTCTGGTCGAGCTGTGCGCGGGTGCCGAAATTGCTGCGCGCCAATGCCTGCGCGCGGTCGAAAGCCGTGCGGGCGAGATCGACCAGCGCCGCCTCGGTGGTGATGTCTTCCTGGATGCGCTGATAGTCTTGCCGCAGGGCTTCGATATTGAGCTTGGTTTGCGCCAGCTGCGCGCGCGCCTGTTCCAAGGTGTTGCGGAACTGGCGGTCATCAAGGCGGAAGAGCACGTCGCCGGCTTTGACGCGTTGGCCCTGCTTCACGTCGATCGAAGAAACGATGCCAGACACGTCGGTCGACACCATCAGTTTAGCAGAGCGCACATAAGCATCGTCGGTGGAGACATAGCGGCCGCCGCGCAGCCACATGATGCCCGAGACGACGACCACGGCGGCGATGCCGCCGAGCATCAAAATGCCGCGCAACCGCTTGCGCTTGGAGGCCGGCGTACTGGCGTCGATTTTCTCGCCGGCCAGTTCATCGGCCGCGTTTCGGCCCGAGGCATCCGCCCGTGGGGGCTCGTTGGTCTCGCGCGCCTCGCGCAATTCGACAACGACGGCGGCGGGATCGCGATTGGCGTTTTCACGTGTGGACGACATAGAGACTATCCGAACTTAGAGGCTATCCGAATTTGTGAAATAGCGCAGAGTCGTCAACGATCTGTGCTTTGAGTTTGGCAAGGGATTGGGTCAGCTGCGCCAGCGCATCGGCCCCCAGGATACTGGTGAATTGCGTGTTGAGGCTGGCCCGATAGGCCTGAATCTTGTCGAGAACCGGCCGCGCGTCTTCGGCCAGGTGCAATCTATGAATGCGCCGGTCCTTGGGGTCATCGCGCCGCTCGATCATGCCGCGGGTCTCCAGCCGGTCGACCAACCGCCCAACGGTGATCGGTTCGACTTCGACCAGGCTGGCGAGTTCGTTCTGCGACAGGCCCGGCCGCATCTCCACCCACAAAAGAATAACCCATTGTGCCCGGGTCATACCCATCGATCGCGCCGCCTGGTCGGCGCGCGTGCGCATCAGTCGACCGACGTCGTAGAGAAGAAAAAGCGGCTCGTTTTCCGGCTTCTTTTCGGCTTGCATGGGCACCAGTTCGTAACAGGCGAGATAATAACTCGCGTTATCGTATAGCGGGTAAAGTGCTGCAGCACCACGAAGCTGTTTCGGGGGTAGCGTTTGGTCGTGCGATGAGACTAGATTGATTCCATGAAGATTTTCCCCTTTCCGCTGCTGCTCTGCGATGTCGGCGGTACAAACATGCGTTTCTCGCATGCCGAAGCCCCCGGCGGGCCGGTCTGGCGCCTGGGCACATTGCAGACTGGCGAATGGAGCGATCTTGGCGCGGCGGCCGCCCATATGCTCAGTGGCTTTGGGCGTGGCGCCAGCAGTCTGATTGTCTGTGCCGCCGGGCCGATGGCCGGGCGCCGGCTGCAGCTCACCAATGCCGCCTGGGCGATCGATGGCCCGGCGATCGCGGCACATCTGGGCCTCGAACAGGGGCTGCTGCTCAATGATTTCGAAGCGCTGGCGCTTTCTCTGCCGGTGGTCGGCGAGACCGACGCGCGGCGCATCGGCAGCCCGCAGGGCACGGTTGGAACACGGATCGTGCTTGGCCCGGGCACGGGCATGGGGCTGGCGGCCCTGGCGGAGACCCCCGCTGGCCTGCTGGTTCTGCCCAGCGAAGCCGGTCATATCGATTTTGGTCCAGCCTCCGATGAGGAGGTGCGGATCTGGTCCTATCTCGACAAGACGCTTGGCCGGGTGTCGGCCGAGTGGCTGCTGTCGGGGCCTGGCTTGGAACGTCTGCACGCCGCCCGCCGCGCGGTGGCCGGTCTGGCGCCGTCAGGGCTCGATGCCGCTGCCATTGGGGCCGCGGCGCGCGCCGCCCCCGACGGGCCGGAAGCAGCGACCCTGCGGCAGTTCTGGCAATTGGTGGCACGCTATGCCGGCGACATGGCGCTGGTGCTCATGGCGCGCGGCGGCGTGACGCTCGCCGGCGGCGTCCTACCGAAAATGGCCGACTTCCTCGACGAGGCAGCCTTCCGAGCGGCTTTCGAAGCCAAGGCGCCACTGCAGCGTCTTTTGCGCGACATGCCGGTGCGTCTGCTGACCGACGACACGGTGGTGGAGCGCGGCATGGCGCGGATCGCCGCCTCGCCGCAGAATTATGTGATCGACTACGGCGCGCGCTGCTGGATCTAGAGCGAAAGCGGATGGCTTGGCTGGCCAATGCCGGAATGCTACCGGTGCCGGCCTTCACTCTGTCTGTAAGTCAAACCGACACATGCCGCAGCGCGCCATAGATCCCCGTAAGCCTTCAACGATCTCTCGTGTTTGACGTCGACCTGTCCACACTTGCCGTTTTGACTTTGACGGCCATGGTCGCCGCCTGTCTGGATGCCATTGCCGGCGGTGGTGGGCTGATCACTTTGCCGGCGCTGCTTCTGGCGGGGCTCGATCCTGTCACGGCGCTCGCCACGAACAAGCTTCAGGGCTCGGTTGGCACGTTGTCGGCGGTCGCCGCCTTTGCCAAACGCGGCTTGATCGAATGGCGACGCGCCCTTCCGATCGGCGCGGTGGCTTTGTGCGCCTCTCTCATCGGGGCCCAATCGGTCAATTTCGTCCCCAAGCACCTGTTGTCGGCGATCATTCCGTTCGTGCTGGTGGCGGTTGCTGTTTATTTCATTCTGTCGCCGCAGCTCACCGATCATAACGCGCACAGCCGACTGTCTCCGGTCGCGTTCAATCTGACGGCTGTGCCGCTCATCGGTTTCTATGACGGCGTCTTTGGGCCGGGTGCCGGTTCGCTTTACATGGCCGCCATCGTCAGTCTTCTGGGCTACGGCGCGGTGCGCGCCACGGGGCTGACCAAGGTCGCCAATGGATCGAGCAATGTTGGTGGTCTCATCGTCTTTCTGGCGATGGGCGTCGTCAACCTGCCGATTGGACTGTGCATGGCTGTGGGCGCGCTGGTCGGCGCTCAGATCGGTTCGGCGCTCGCCATCACGCTCGGCAAAAAGATTATCAAGCCGCTCGTCGTGATCATCGCGCTGGTCATGGCCGCAAAATTATTCTCCGCGGTCGATAGCCCGATGCGGATTTTTATGTCGCAAATGTTTTGAGGGACGGCCACAGGCCAGAAGAAAAGCCAAAAGAAAAATGGCCCGGTTCTGATCGTAACAGAACCGGGCGGGAACTTGTGGAAGTCTCGAACGTCAGGCCGCGAACGGCTTGGCGTCCTGCGTCATCAACAACAAGAGGCCATCGGAATCCTTCGTCGCGCGCAATTTCGCGGTGACTTCGGGATCGCGCAGCAGGCGGGCCACGCGCGACAGCGCCTTCAGATGATCTGCGCCCGCACCTTCGGGCGCGAGCAGCATGAAGAGGAGGTCGACCGGCACGCCATCCGGTGAATCATAATCCACCGGCTTCTCGAGCCGTGCGAACACACCGACGATGCGATTAAGCTTCGCGAACTTGCCATGCGGGATGGCGACGCCGTTGCCGGCGCCGGTCGAGCCGACGCGTTCACGCTGCGTGATCGTGTAGAAGATTTCGCGCTCCGGCAGCCCGCAACTGAGGGCTGCCGTCGCACACATTTCTTGCAGGACCTGTTTTTTGCTCGACGCTTTCAGCGCGGGCAAAATCGAGGCCGAGCTGATCAAATCGCTCATGCGCATGATGGGATATCCGAAAACTGCTCGACGTGCGGTGTTGTTGGGCTTCAGTTGCTCTTGGCCGCACCGGCTGGATCAATCCAACCGATGTTCCCGTCACGACGGCGATACACGATATTGACACGGTCACTGCCAGCGTTGCGGAACACCATCACCGGCGCGCCGGTGATATCGAGATCCATGACTGCCTCGGAGACGGAGACTGTCTGCAAGGCTTCGGTCTTCTCCGCAACGATGATGGGGTGGAACTCCGTTCCGTCATCGTGATCGTCAGTGGGCGCTTCGAGGATGTAGCGTGCCATCGTTTCGAAGTCGCTGTCACCATTGACCCCGTTGGGGCCAGCATGGCGATCCTTCAATCGTCGATTGTAGCGTCGCAGCCGCTTCTCAAGTCGTTCAGCGGCTTGATCGAATGAAGCATTAGCTTCATGCGCGCGGCCTTCCGAATGCAATGTCGTGCCAGACGAAAGGTGCAGCGTACAGTCTGCTTTAAATCCAGTGCCTTCGTGATCGAGGATCACGTGGCCTGCGACGGAACCATTGAAATACTTATCCACGGCTGCGCTGACGCGTTCAAGCACGCGCTGACGCAGGGCTTCGCCAATGTCGAAGTTCTTGCCGGAAACACGTAGATCCATTCGTCGCCCACTCCTGATTGCATCAACGTAACGTCGATGCATTGGTTGCTGCATCAGCTTGGCTAAAATACTTAGCCAATTGCGCAACACCCTGTTGCGTCCGAACACCCTTCCAAAGCGGCGCTGCATAGGCGACCGGGAGCGCAGATGCAAGTGCCGCCAGTTGGCGGGCGAGACCCTCTTGCTGCGAAGGTTCGGGAGAACCTTCGCAGCGGCGTGATTATAGCATGAAATTCAACTGAATGGCTGCCTGGGCCCTTAAGAATTTTTTCGGACGGCGGCGAGCTTTTCCCTACGTCTTTCGACGGATGAGGCGATCCGCAGGCTTTCCCTGTATTTGGCTACCGTGCGTCGCGCGATCTCTACATTTTGCTGTTTTAAACGCAGAACAATGGCGTCATCAGATAGAACCGAGTTGGCATCTTCCTGATCGATCATCTGTTTGATGCGGTGCCGCACAGCTTCGGCCGAATGGGCTTCGCCACCCGAGTGCGATGCAATAGCGGCGGTGAAGAAATATTTGAATTCGAATAAACCGCGCGGTGTTGACATATATTTGTTGGATGTCACCCGCGACACGGTCGATTCATGCATGCCTATGACATCAGCGACCATTTTCAGATTCAGCGGACGCAGATGTTCGACGCCTTTGGCGAAGAAGGCATCCTGCTGGCGCACGATTTCGCTGGCGACTTTCAAAATGGTGCGGGCGCGTTGTTCCAGGCTGCGCGTCAGCCAGTTGGCGCTCTGCAGGCATTCGGCAATATAGGATTTGTCGGCCGCCTTGGTCGGGCTGTTGCCGCCGACGCGTGCCGCATAGGTCTGATTGACCAGGACGCGCGGTAATCCTTCCGCATTCAGCTCCACCAGCCAGCTGCCATCCGACGCCGCTCGCACAGTGACATCTGGAATCACCGGCTGCATGGGCGTGCCGCCGAAGGCGCGGCCCGGTTTGGGATCGAGCCTGCGGATTTCATTGAGCATATCGGTCAGGTCTTCATCATCGACCCCGCACAATTTACGCAACTGCGCAAAATCGCGCCGCGCCAACAGTGGCAGGTGGGCGACGAAGATCTGCATGGCGGGATCGAAACGGTCTTGCTCACGCAGCTGGATGGCCAGGCATTCAGCCAGATCACGCGCGCCGATGCCGCTTGGCTCGAATGTGTGAATGACCCGCAGCACCTGTTCAACGCGCTCGAGCGTGGTGCCGAGCCGTTCGGCGACTTCCGCGACAGGCTCTCGGAGATAACCGGCTTCGTCGATCGCATCGATCAAGGTATGGCCGATGAGCCGGTCCATCGGGTCGGTCAGGGCGAGCGCCAACTGTTGTTCGAGATGTTCGGGCAGGGACAATTGGCTGGCGACATAGGCCTCCAGATTGGGGCTTTCGCCACCGCCATCGGAGGAGGCGGAACCCTGCGTCCCCGTCCAGGATGTGGCCGAGAGCGAGGGGTCCTCGTTGCTGGTGGGTGTTTTCGGCGCCACCATATCGGCGTCGTAAGTGTTGGAGATTTCGGTGCCGAGGTCGTTTTCGAGGTTATTGGCTGAGGTGACGAGGGTGTCGCTCGCCCATTCCGGCGCATGGTCGTCGTCGCCACCGGAATAATCCCTGTCACCGGCATAGTCGCCGTCGTCTGATCCGCCATCGAAATCGTCGTTCGAAGTGCTGTCGTTGCCGGAGGATTCGAGCGCACCTGGCGCCTCGGGGGCCTCCTCGGCCCGTTCAAGCAGCGGATTGCGCTCAAGTTCCTGTTCGACAAAGGCCGACAGTTCAAAACTCGACAATTGCAGCAGCTTGATCGCCTGCAGAAGCTGCGGCGTCATCACCAGGGATTGCCCCTGACGCATGACGAGGCGAGTTGAAAGCGCCATTACTCGACCCACGCTGACCTTGGCCGTACACAAGTTCGGCCCGTTTCTTGCTTCCTTATAGCATAAGGAATCCTGTCAGGGAGACTTGCTGCGGATTTTATCGGGCGAAGCGGGCTGGCGGTTAAGAGCCCATGAAGGGGTCTCGCGAGGCGCGGAAACTGGCGTGGCAGGATATCCCAGAAAGATATCTAATATTCTGATTTTATTTTATTATTTCAAAGGCACCGCGAAGCGCCGGCAATGCCTTACATACGGAAGTCCTGGCCGAGATAGTAGCGGCGCACGTCCGGATTGGCGACGATCTCCTCCGGCAGGCCCTCGGTCAGCACATGGCCACTGTGGATAATATAGGCACGGTCGATCAGACCCAGGGTTTCGCGGACATTGTGGTCGGTGATCAGAACGCCAATGCCGCGCTGGGTCAGATGGCGGACCAGGGCCTGAATATCGCCCACGGCGATCGGGTCGATGCCGGCGAAAGGCTCGTCGAGCAGCATGAATGTTGGCTGCCCGGCCAGGGCCCGGGCGATTTCGCAACGCCGCCGCTCGCCGCCCGAAAGGGCGATGGAGGGCGACTTGCGCAGTCTCTTGATATCGAATTCGTCGAGCAGGGCATCGAGTTCCGCTTCGCGCTCGTCGCGATCCTTGATCGTCACTTCGAGCACGGCCCGGATATTGTCCTCGACCGAGAGACCCCGGAAAATCGATGCTTCTTGCGGCAGATAGCCGATCCCGAGCCGCGCCCGCTGATACATCGGCAGGCCGGTGACATCGCGGCCGTCGAGCTCTATCGAGCCTTTGTCGGCCTTCACCAGGCCGGTGATCATATAGAAGACCGTGGTCTTGCCGGCGCCGTTGGGACCGAGCAGGCCGACTGATTCGCCGCGCCGCACGTTCAAGCTGACATTGGCGACCACTTGGCGGCCCTTGTAGCTTTTGCCCAGATTATAGGCGCCGAGCGAGCCGTCGCCGAGATGGGCGACCTCGGGCGGCGGCAGTTCACGGCTGGCAAGGGCGTCGAGCGCCGGCGCTGGCTCGTCTTCGACCTTTTCGATCAGGCCGGCTTGTTCCGCCCGCTCGCGCACGCGGTCGTTCAGCCCGCGTCCAAAACGGACGACCGCGAGGCCCGGCCGGGAAAGTTGGGAGAACAGCGACATGGGCAACGCGTTGAGAGAGGAGGCCGCAGGGCTTTAAATGATTCCGCGAAAAAAGCGAATCCGGGACAAGTATCCGTCAGGTTAGGGACGGGCAGGTTTAGCAGTCGGCTTTTCGCCGCAATTACTGCCGCCGGGCACGAAGGTGCTGGAAACCCGGCCGGTGATCTGCGCCCGACTGTTGGTCAGATCGTAGATCAGCCGCGAATCCTTATCGCCCTTCACCACATTGCCGCACTCGCTCAAGGTCGGATTGCCGATGAGATAGACCTTGTTCTCGGCGCGCTCGTAGACGCCGCGATCGCCGGTTCCAACCCGTTCCTTTTCGATCACGGTGACCGGGCCGGTGGCTTCAATGCGCTTGACCTGATTGCTGGTCGGGCCAGCGCCAGTGCTGCCGCTGCCGCCACTGGTGGCGGTTCCGCTACTGCTCGCGGTACCGTCGCCCGCTGCATCGCGGTCGAAGATGACGGTGAGGGTGGTGGAGCGCATGATCGCATCGCCCTGGCGCGCGACGACACCGCCCGAATAGACCGCCTTCTGCTCCTTGTCGAAATATTCGAGCTTGGCGGCATCGACATTCACTGGCGAGCGGGCATTACCGCCGGGCAAGACAGCGCCCGCGCGCTGCGCGAGAGCCGCGTTCGCGATCAGCACGGCCAACCCGAATCCAATTGCAACGCCCTTCATTGTTCGCCTTTCACTTGATCGGCTTCCAGACTGAGGTCGGGCACGATCGTTGACTTCACATTGCCGGAAAATATCACCACCGAGCCTTTATCGGCGATTTCGAGTTTGTCGGCTGAAACCGTATTGTTCTTCATGCGCACTGTCACGGGCTCGTCGGACGTCATCGTGCTGTCCTTGAAGCGCACGTCGGCGCTGCGCAGAACGATATCATATCCCGAAGAGCTCGTGATGCGGATGCGGCCCTCGGTGGCGTCCGAGGCGAGCGCCATCGTGTCGGCGGCGCTGTCATAGACGCCGCGCGGCGCGCTGATGTTGACATTGGTATCGTCGGCGGTGCGGATGCGCGCCTCGATCTCGTTGAGTTCGATGACCTTCGGCGTGCGCACGTCTTGGACGCCGGATTTGGCCCGCACCTCATAGGGCCGGCCATCGGGGCGGAAGCCGCTGAGCTTCGGCAGCTCCATGGTCACTTTGGTGCCGTTGAGGGTCGCCTGGCCGATCGAAACATTGCCGGGCAGATCGCGGAACGGATTGAAGATCAAGGCGGCGAGAAAGCCGGTGATGGCGATGCTGGAGCCGATAATGATCAGGCGCCGCAGCCGCCGCACCTGCCGCGAGTGGCGATCGGCTTTGGCGAAAGCCCGCGCGCGGTCGACCTGCGGACGAAGCAGCGTGCTGTCGTTCACTTGGGTCATTGTACCGGTCATACTGGTGTGCGCGCCCCGTTCGGCTATCAGCCCGACATTACTCTTGGCGGCTGCCAATGGCAAAGTTGAGGCTAAATGGCGGCTGCTTTCGCGCGTCCGCCATTTGAGCTGGCCCTATTCGTGCGAAAAGATGTCGCTGTCCGGCCAGCCCATCAGGTCGAGACGGGCGCGGGCGGGCAGGAAGCTGAAGCATTCGGCGGCGATCTCGGCGCGGCCCTCGCGCGCCAGCATGGCATCGAGCTTGCGGCGCAATTCGTGCAGGTGCAGCACGTCGGACGCGGCATAGGCGAGCTGCGCTTCGGTCAGCTTGTCGGCGCCCCAGTCCGAGGATTGCTGCTGTTTCGACAGATCGACGGCGACGAGCTCCCGCACCAGGTCTTTCAGGCCGTGCCGGTCGGTATAGGTCCGTGCCAGTTTGGAGCCGATCTTGGTGCAGTAAACAGGCGCCGGCATCACGCCGAAGGCATTGTAAAGCGCCGCAATATCGAAACGGGCGAAGTGGAAGATCTTCGTTACCTTCGGGTCGGCGAACAGCTTTTCCAGATTGGGGGCCCGGGTCTGGCCCTTCTCGATCTGCACCACATCGGCGGTGCCATCGCCGCGCGACAATTGCACCACGCACAGCCGGTCGCGGTGGGGGCGCAGGCCCAGCGTTTCGGTATCGATCGCGACGGCATCGCCAAACGTGGTGTTGGCGGGCAGGTCGCCCTTGTGCAGGCGAATGGTCATGGAATCGGGCTCTTGTAACGCCAGCACCAGGGATCGTGGATTGCCGGCCGGATCGCTGCTTATGGCGTCCGGACGCGCCCGGCGTCAACTTTGGGCACCCGCCAGGCGCCCGCCCTCCTCGGGGCAGTGCCGTGACGCGATATCTTGACGTGATGCCTGGTTCCCTATTCGGCGGCGCCGGTATTGCGGAAGCCGGCGACGCCGCGCTCGACCTCGGTAACGTGGTGGGGCGCGAAATCCTGCGGGCCGGCAAGGCCGCAGCTGTGGGCGATGATTTCGACTTCCTCGATCATGCGCTTGGCGTAATTGGAGGCCCGCACCGCCTTGTCGGCCGGGTCGAGGCCGGCGGTCAGGCGCGGGACGGACGAAGTCACGCCGGTCGGGCAGTGGCCCGAACCGCATTTCATCGCCTGAATGCAGCCGATCGAAAACATGAAACCGCGGGCGCTGACGACGAAGTCGGCGCCGATGCACAAGGCCCAGGCGACCTTGTCGGGCGTCACCAACTTGCCGGCGGCGATGACGCGAATGCGGTCGCGCAGCCCATGCCGGTCGCGCGATTCGATCACGGCTGGCAGCGCTAGCGTGATCGGCATGCCGACATGTTCGATCAGCGCCGCTGGCGCCGCGCCGGTGCCGCCTTCGCCGCCGTCGACATGAATATAGTCGGGGCAGCCTTCAGGATGACGCAGGCAATCCTCGAACCATTCGTCGAGCGCCATCGTGTCGCCGACAACGAATTTCACGCCAACCGGCCGGCCCGTAACCTCGCGCACGCGCTGGACGAAAAGGCCAAGCTCGCGCACGTTGGCGATGTCGCGGTGACGGTTGGGGCTGATCGAATCCTCGCCCATCGGGATGCCGCGGATTTCAGCGATTTCTTTGGTCACCTTGATGCCGGGCAGGATGCCGCCTTTGCCGGGCTTGGCGCCTTGCGCCAACTTCACCTCGAACATGCGGACGTTTTCATGGGCCGCGATGGCGCGCAGCCGGTCGTCGGACAGATTGCCGCCGGCGTCGCGCACGCCATATTTGGCGGTGCCGATCTGCATCACCACATCGCCGCCGCCGACCAGATGATAAGGCGACAAGCCGCCTTCGCCGGTTGCCATCCAGATGCCGGCCATCTGTGTGCCTTTTGACAAGGCGGTCACCGCTGCGGGACTGAGGGCGCCGAAACTCATGCCGCTCAAGTTGAAAAAGCTCTTGGCGAAATAAGGCTGGGCGCTGGAGCCGGGGCCTTCGGCGATGCCGATCATCTTGCCGGGAAAGCCGTGGCGATCTTCTTCCAGCACCGGGAAGGCGGCGTTGCGGAAGGCGAAGCTCGGTGTTGCCGAACTGCCAAAGCTGATCAGATTGGGAACGCCTTTGGCGGAGCGGTAGATCCAAGAGCGCTCGAGCCGGTTGAACGGGCGCTCGCTCCAATCGGGCAGATATTGATACTGCCGCATATATTCGCCCCAGGTCTCGGCGAAATAGCGGAAATGGCCAAGGACGGGGAAATTGCGCAGGATGGCGTGGTTGGTCTGCCGGATGTCATGAATGAAAATGCCCAGGATCAGGGCGGCGACGACAATCAGCAGAATGATCATGGAAAGCTCCGGACGTTTCCTGCGGTTTATGCGTGGGATAGCGTTTTGCAGTTTGACTTAGTCAAGCGCCACAAAGACGCGTCGAAACAAAGATCCAAGGCAAAATTGCGTTTCTATCGAAACGCAATTTGCTTTGGGGAAGCACGATGACTGCGCCGCAGGCACAGATATAGCTGCCTTCGTGGTTCGCAAAGCCAGCCGCGCGGTTTCTGACGCTACAATGCGTCAATCTGGTGAACAGCGGGAGATATTGCAAAGCAGCATTCCGACGATCTGACTCACATGGCGCTTTACGTATTTATGCACACATCCTAGATAGATTTTCACAAATCCGTCATGTGGCGGATAAACGAACAAAAACACGCGTCTGTCCTCATGGTGCCAGTCCCCAGTGCCGCGCGCCTATCCGGTTCCGCTCGTGGGGCCGCGCGGAATCACGGGACGTCGGAGCCGCTTGGTTGGACATTCGTCGCGGCCTTGGCGCTGGCTTGGTGCGCCTTCATCGACTTTACGGAACCGGACCGAACGATCTTTGCGCTTGTCGCCGGATTCTTCATCGCCCTCGCGGCCTTGTTCACGGTGATGACGCGTCGGCCGGGTTTCGCTTTGATCGTCGCCATCTTTCTCTTCGTCCCGGTCTACGCGGCGTCGCTCTTCAAGTTCGACATCACGGCGATGAACCTGCACGTCTATGACGTGGTGTTCTACCTGTTCAACACCGCGCAGATCGGCTTCTTCATTCAAACCTATCCGTTGACGGTTCTGCTGTGTGGCGGCGCCTTGGCGATTGCTCTGGCCTTGCTCTATGCCAGCTATCGTCTGGAAACGCCGCGCCGCTTCCCCGTTCTGGTGCGCCCGCTCGCGGGCCTTACTGCCTGCGCGGTTCTCCTGGCCAGCACGTGGAGCCTTGCGGCGCGCAAGCCGACCTTCTTCGACGAAGGCCGCTATATCTTTTCGGCTTTCATCGGCTCGCTCGCCGATATGCCGGCGCTGGTGCAGGCCAAGGGCTTTTTTGAAATCAGCGCCCACGCCACTTTGTCGCCGACAAAGTCCTCGGCGATCACCTGCGAGGCAGCCGCCAACGCGCCCGACATCGTGCTCTTCCTCAATGAATCGGCGATGCCCGAAGGCGTCTATCCGCAATTGCACTATCCAGCCGAACTGGCGCCGTTCTTCCGCTCAAGCGATGGCCAGACCCATCGGCTGCGCGTCGAGACCTTCGGCGGCGGCACCTGGCTGTCGGATTTCTCGGTGCTCACCGGCTTGCCGACCAACACCTTCGGCAACCTGCGCAACTTCGCCACCCAATTGATGACGGGGCGGCTGCGCCATGCACTGCCGCAATATCTGAAGGCCTGTGGTTACGACACCTCGATCATTTATCCTTCGCTCGCGGGCTTTGCCGGCTCGGGCCGGTTCTACAAGGCGATCGGTTTCGATCAGGTCATCGACCGGCAGGTGCATCATGCGCCCAGCGACCGCCAGCGCGATGAATTCTATCTCGACCAGGTGATCAAGGTGTTGCAGGGCGCGCGCGACAGCGCCTCCAGTGGCAAAGCGCGCCGCCCACAATTTATTGTCGCCTCCAGCATGGCGGCGCATTCCCCATGGAATTTCCGCTTTGCGCCGGAAATGTTGAAACCCGGCGAGACGACGCGCTGGACCGGCGATCCCGAGTTCGACGAATATTTGTGGCGGCTGGTGCTCGCCAAGCGCGATCGCGACGCCTTCCGCACCAAGCTCGCCGCGCGTTTTCCCGGCCAGCCCTTCCTGTTCGTGAACTACGGCGACCACCAGCCGGCGCTGGCGCGTCTGCCGCTCTCCAATGCCATCGAGATCGCCGACAAAGGCATTGCCTGGCAGCTCGATCCCGCATCCCGCGCTTTCGACACTTATTACGCGGTGGACGGGCTGAATTTCACGCCGAAGACGGCACTGCCCAATGTGCCGATCCTCGAGATTCCGCACCTGGCGGCTTTGACGGTGGCCGCTGCCGGCCTGCCGCTCGATTCTGTGTTGCAGCGGCGCCTGTGGCTGATCGACCGCTGCAACGGCCTTTACGTCAGTTGCGCCGATCGCGGCGCCGTCCTCGCCTATCAGCGCTTCCTGATCGACTCGGGCTGGATCGTTCAGCCCTAAACTAAATCAGGCTTTGGCCAGCGCCTGCAATTCACGGGCAATCAGATCGGGCACTTCCAGCGGGCTGAGGTGGCGTGCGTCCGGCACGATCGTCAGCGTCGAGCCGACGATGCCGTTGTGCAGGACCTCCGCCATGGCGATGGGGGTTGCCAAATCTTCCGCGCCGACAAGCACCCGCGTCGGCACGCGGATCGCCGGCAGATGGGCGCGCAGGTCGGCCGCGCCGAGCATCCGGCAGCTCGCCGCATAGGCTTCGAGATCGTTGCGCAGGAACACGTCGAGGCAGGCGTCGACGACATCGGCATGGTCATCACGGAAGGCATCGCCGAACCAACGGATTTTCTGGAACGCGACAAGCCCGGTAAGGCCTTCCGACAGGGCTTTTCCGGCCCGATCCGCCCATTGCGCCGGGGCATCGGGGCCATACCAGGCGGTGGTGTCGAACAGGCCCAACCCCCTCGTGCGTGCCGGATATTGGCCGGCGAAGGCGAGGCTGATGCAGCCGCCCATGGAGGCTCCGGCGACGATGGCATCGGACCAGCCCACATGGTCGAACAGGTCGGCGAGGTCATCGGCGAATTGCTCCACCGAATAGGCCTGGCGGGGCTTGTCCGACTGGCCGTGGCCGCGACAATCCCAGGTCAGGATCGCGGCGTCTTGGCCCAGCGCCTGGCTCAGTTGCTCGACCACCGGGGTCCAGAAGTTGCGATCGAGCGCCAGGGAATGGGTGAGCGCGAAACGATGCGGTGCCGAGGGGGCGCCAACGAGGTCGTAGGCAATGGCGTGGTTGTCGCGGGTCTGGGCTTTACCAGTCTGGGCTTTACCAGTCTGGGCTTTACCAGTCTGGGCTTGGCGAGTCTGAGCTTGCATGAGCGCCGTAATCCTCCATCTCGTGCTTTTTCGCCGTTCTCTTGGCGTAGGGCGACAGAGATGTCCACCGCCACCGCAGCTTCGGCGCCCCACGCTGGTTTCCCGGCGGCCCGGCCCTTGGTAAAAGCCCGCTCCTGCGGTTGATACAAAACCGTCACAAATATCGATTCGGCATTGGTTCAACGTTGTTTTGGGGGCGCGCATGCTCGGCTGGTTTCAGGCTCTGATGCCAAAAGAGGAACGTTTTTTCGATTATTTCGATCAACACGCGCAGATTAGCGCCAAGGCCGCGGAGGCTTTGCGCGCTTTGCTGGAGGGCGGCGCGGCGATCGCTGCCAACAGCGCCCGGGTTAACGAACTTGAGGACCAGGCCGACGGCGTCTCGCGCGACGTGCTGCTCGCTGTGCGCCGGTCCTTCATCACGCCGTTTGATCGCAGCGACATCCGCGAGCTGATCACCTCGATGGATGACGCCGTCGATCAGATGCGCCAGACGGTCAAGGCGATCTCACTGTTCGAGGTGACCACGTTCGAGCCGGAAATGCGGCAGTTGGGTGACCTGATCGTTGATTCGGCGAAACTGACGATCGAGGCGGTCAATCGGCTGCGAACCATGCGCCAGGATGCGGCCAAACTCGCCGTCATCGCTTCGCGCATAACCCAGCTCGAAGAACAGTCCGACGAATTGCATGACATCGGTCTCAAGGGCCTGTTCAGGGTGCACGGCAATGTCAGCCCCATGGCCTATATCGTCGGCAGCGAGATCTACGGACATCTGGAGAAGGTGGTCGATCGGTTCGAGGATGTCGCCGATCGCATCAATGGCATTGTCATCGAACATTTGTGAGCCCCCGTGGACGCTAGCTTCACTCTCTATCTGCTCGTGGCGCTCATCGGTGTGGCGTTGCTGTTCGACTTCCTGAACGGCCTGCACGACGCGGCGAATTCGATCGCCACCATTGTCTCCACGCGCGTGTTACGGCCGCAATATGCCGTGTTCTGGGCGGCGTTCTTCAATTTCATCGCCTTTATTTTCTTCGGCCTGCATGTCGCCACGACCGTCGGAACAGGCATCATCACGCCCGAGATCGTTGATGACCGGGTGATCTTCGGCGCGCTGATGGGCGCCATCATCTGGAATATTGTCACCTGGATCGGTGGCATTCCCTCAAGCAGCTCGCATGCGCTGATTGGCGGGCTCTTGGGGGCAGGCGTCGCCAAGGCCGGATTTAGCGCGGTGGTGATCAGCGGCGTCACCAAGACAACGCTGGCGATCGTCTTATCGCCCATGGTTGGCTTCATTCTTGCCCTTTTGCTCATGCTCTTAGTGTCATGGATTTGTTATCGTTTGAGCCCATTGGCGGTCGATGGCGCATTTCGGGGCTTGCAGTTTGTGTCTGCTTCGCTCTATTCCCTGGGCCACGGCGGCAACGATGCACAAAAAACAATGGGAATTATTGCCGTTCTGCTCTATTCGCATGGCCAACTTGAAGGCGGCTTCCACGTTCCGTTCTGGGTTGTCCTAGCTTGCCAAGCGGCTATGGCGCTTGGGACCCTTTTTGGCGGCTGGCGAATCGTGCATACCATGGGGTCTAAAATTACACGCCTGTCACCAATGCAGGGATTTTGCGCCGAAACGGGCGGCGCGATTACGCTCTTCATGGCAACAGGCTTAGGCGTTCCGGTGTCGACGACACATACGATAACGGGCTCCATCGTGGGTGTCGGTGCTGCTAAGCGAGTGTCTGCCGTCAGGTGGAACGTTGCCCGCAGCATTTTGGTGGCTTGGGTTGTGACAATGCCGGCCGCGGCTTTGATCGGTGCGGTTTTCTATTGGGTGTCAGGAGTTTTAGGCTGAAATGACAACGAGCACGGCAGTCAGGGATCCTCAGAAGAGCAGCGAACCGCACCTGCAGTTCGCAGCCCTGCCGTATCGTCGTGACAACGGCCTTGAAGTGATGCTCGTCTCCTCGCTCGACTCCGGCCGCTGGATCATTCCCAAGGGCTGGCCGATGGATGGCCTGACGGGCTATGAGACGGCCGCCCGTGAGGCCTTTGAGGAGGCCGGTCTGATCGGCACCATCGCCCCCCAGTCGATCGGTCAGTTTCATTATCAGAAGCGCCGCAAGAACGGCGCCGTCTGGCTCTGCCGCGTCGAAGTCTTCCCCATGGAAGTCACGCAGCAGCGCAAGAAATGGCCGGAGAAGCACGACCGCGTCACCAAATGGTTCAGCCTCGAACAGGCGGCTGAACTGGTGCGTGAGGAAGAGCTGGCCGCGGTCATGCATCAGTTCGCTGCCCTGCAGCGCGTGCCGCAAGGCTGAAACGAAAACCCGGCTGAACCGAAGAGGCTCGGGCCGGGCGTTCCCTATTTCCAACGATCTTCACGCGCCTGAACTCTGGGCCGCTTGCGGTGCCGCCGGGGACGCCAGCCCCACGGCCGCACATGTCACGGCACCTGCTTTGCTTCCGGGAATTGCCACTTGCCGTTCAGAATTTCGGCACGCGGGCGGTAGAGCCGAACCATGTAATTCCAGCCGTTCATGATCGGCAGGCAATTCGGAATCTTGCCATCGCAGCCACCAAACTGGACCGTGACGCCGCCGCTCGGGCTCTTGGTGGCTGTGAGGTTGTTGATCGAATAGGCGTTGAGCGGGTTCGGCTGGTAATAGCCCTTCTCATTGTAGAGGCTGATCGACCAGAAGCCATCGACTGGCACAGCCCCGACATCGAGTTTGTAGACCGTAGAGCCATCGTTCTTTGGCGGGGTCACGTTGAGATAGATAGCTTCCTTGTCCGGATTGCCGCCCCAGGCGGAGGCCGCGCCGATGAGCCGGCGCACGGGATCAACTTGCGCCTTGGTGCCGAACATCCGGCGGGCGTCAGGCAATGTCGAGGCGAGCACGAGCAGCGCATCGCGCACTTTCTTCTGGCTGACTTGATCCCAGTTTGGAATCTCGAATTTGCCCGTGCTCTTCTGATCGACCTTGATCGCGTCCTGTAGGGCGTGCACCTCTTGGACATCTTTCGGGTTGGCGGGATCGACGAGCGTTCGCACGCCCAACACGACGTAGCGCGTCCCGATCTGCTTCCTGGTGAAGGTGTGCTTGCCCGGCGTGTAGATCACCTGCGAGGTATATTGATCCTCGTCGATCACCTGCATCGACATGAAGCGCTTGCCAGGGTTTGGCAACGTGATCGTGACGGGCCCGGCATCGAGATCGAAGATCGCAGCGGAATAGAGTGTGTCCCGGTTGAGCCGGATGACCGTCTGATTCTCGATAGAGGCTGGTTCGCGCCGATGGAGGAACTTTCCGAAACCACCATCCTTGACGAAGTTGCTGAAGTAGAGATCGGATTCGGCGCGAACAAAATTGTCCGGCGTGACTGGGATCGGCGTTTGTTGAGCCAATACAGCGGAGCCGCAGACTGTGGCCAGCGCCATCGTAGCGAGCTTGAATCGAAGTTTCATAACGAGACTCCTTCTCTTGCAGGCGAACCTAGTTGGCGACCTTAGCGATGGGCGCCGGTTGCCAGCCGACACGGTTCACGACGTCTTTCGGTACGTAGGTTTGGAAGGTCATGGAAAATGGCTTGCATGCTGTGCGCGGCCCCTTGCGGCAAGGGCCATAGAGCAAATCCAGCCTGAAGCCGTGGGATGCAACACTGACGAAGAGGCGCCTCGGCAAACATCCAGTCGGTCCGCGAAACCGCATCGCCGTCCCCCCAGCTAAGTGAGGCTAGGCGGAAAGCTCGATCGGACGCAAGCCCTATTGGGCGACTGGTTAATGCAGGAGATTGGGGTCCTTAATCACCGCCCCCTTAGCCCGCCATTGCTCGACCCTGTGGGCCGGGCATGAGGGAGATGCCGTGGCGCTCACGGCCACAGCACCTGCCGCACCGCCTGCGGCCACTGCGCCGTGTCGGTGCCGTGGTGCTTGAACAGCGCCAGCGCCACGCGCTCCATGCCAAAGCCGACACAGGCCGTATGCGCGACTTCGCCGTCGCTGGTGGGGATGTTCCACAGCGAACCGAAGTGATCCTGGTGGTAGTTGAAGGACAGACAGGCCGTCGGCTTCTCTTCGCTCGTTACCGGGATCAGCAGTTCGAATTTGAGGCCGGTGTCGCGCTGGTTGTTGGCGAGCATGCGGCCGGCGCGACCAAAGAACGGGTCATTGGCCAGATCGACCTTCAGCGGCACGCCGAGCGAGCCCATCATCGCCTGGCCGCGTTCGAGCCAGGTTTCGCGGAAGGCCTGGACCTGTTCGGGCGTGCCGATGCGGACGTATTCGCGCATGCGGAACATCTGCATCCGCGCCGGATCCTTCGAGGGTTCGTGGCGGAAGCAATAGGATTGCAGGTCATAGAGGCGGCCGTCGACGGGCAGCGGCCCGCGCTTGGCGACGGTCGGGTAGAGCGGATAGCAGGCGGCCGGCGTCAGGATGATGTCGGTGGCGGCCTGATGGCCGGTCCAATCCTGGCCGGCTTCGAGTTCGGCGAGCAAGGTGCAGTGGTCGGCCTCGCCGCCCATGAAACTGTGCACGGTGCCAGCGAGCTGCGGGAAGCTCTTCATATAGCCGCTCTTCTCGAACAGCGGCCTGGCGATGCCCGGTGGGAAATGGATCGATGTGGCGCGATCGGCGGCGCCATATTGCGTGATCAGCCGGTCGAAAGCCTGAATCACATCCTCGAACACGCCGGAGCGGCCGTAGAGGCCCTCGACGCCAGTATCAAAGAGGATGCCCTTGTCGAACAGTTCGTCGAGATAGGCTTCCTGCGCCGAAACCGGCGAAGAGGAAGTGGACCCGGTGCTAGGCGCGGCAACGCTCATAGAGGCAACTCCAGTCGAGGGCGGTAGCTGTTCAGGCGGCGGTCTGGGTCAATTCGGCGATGGCGTTCTGGATCGCCTTGATGCTCGCGAATGTACGACGGTTGAGCATCTGTTCGGGAAACTCGATCTCGAAGGCGTCTTCCAACGCCAGCATCAATTGCACGGAAGCAAAGGAGGTCAGGCCCGCCTCATGCAAGTCGGCGTCGTCGGATAGCGTTGCAGCCTTGACCGGCAATTTGGCTGTTTGGTCGAGAATGTCCCGAATCTTATCGTTCATGATTGCAGTCCCCGGATATTGTTAGGGCACGGTTTAAAGCCGCGCCCACTGCGAAAGGGTGAATGATTTCGTGCCTTTGCGGCATTTCTACATCGCAGTTTACAGGCGGTTAAGCAGCTTCCGGGAATTCGATCGGTCAATAGCAGACAAAGCCGCCGCCCGTGGCTGGCGCCGCATTGCCCATGGATTCAAGGGGGGTACGGATGTCGGCGGCGAGCTGCTGCAGGTCGGCCGCGCCGACCGGGGCCTCATCGAGATGCGTTAGCCACGTGCCGAAATCGGCTTGCCCGCCTTGTTGGCCGATCTGCGCCAGCCGGACGGCGACGAACTGAGCCAGGGCCGTGCGGCCGTCCTGGCGGTAGCGGTAGTGCAAAAATTCCAGAATGTCCTGTTCCACCGCGCCCGGCTCAAGCGGCACGTGGAAGCCCCCGGCGCAGGCACAGCCGGCCATGTGCGGGGCGAAAATCATCGCGCCAGCCCACAGTCTCGCTAATTCCTGGCCGACGGCTTGCGGTTGCACCTCTGTCTCCCGATCGAAGATTATAGCAAGATTATAGATTGAAATCGGGTCTTTTGGCGTGGGCCGCAAGTCTATTTGAGATCCCGCTGTGGTCCTGCTCCACTCTAGGCTTGCATTTCGACGCGTCGCCGGGCAGTCGTGACCCATAAAAACCACTGCTGTCGCTGCGGCAGGAGCAAAAATGGAGGAAACGGCACAGCCTGCTGCTGCCGGCGTTGCAATGAAAACACCTCAGAAACAATCAGACCGCCGCCTGCGGCTTGCCGCCGACATTGGCGGCACCTTCACCGATGTGGCCGCTTTCGATGAACGCACGTCCCGCCTGCTGCTCGGCAAGACCTTGTCGACGCCGCGCCATCTGGTCGAGGGCATATCGGAAGGCGCCGGCAAGTCTGGCGCCCGCTTCGCCGATGCGGCGATCTTCCTGCACGGCTCGACCATCGCCATCAACACCATGCTCGAGCGCAACGGCGCCAAGGCAGCGCTGATCACCACGGCGGGCTTCCGCGACGTCTATGAGATCGGCCGCATCAACCGGCCCGACGCCTATAATCTTTACTTTCGCAAACATGACCCGCTGGTGCCGCGCTCGCGCCGCTTCGAGGTGAGCGAACGCCTCACCGCCGAGGGCGATGTGCATCAGCCGCTCGATGAAGCCAGTGTGCACGCGGTCTGCGATCGCCTGATCGAGATCGGCGTCGACGCGGTCGGCATCATGCTTCTGCATTCCTACCGCAATCCGGCGCATGAGATCCGTGTGCGCGACATCGTGCGCGAGCGTCTGCCGCAGGCCTTTGTCTCAGCCTCCCATGAATTGTCGCAGGAATATCGCGAGTTCGAACGCTGTTCGACCGTGCTCGCCAACGCCTATGTCGGCCCGCGCGTGCGCGACTATATCGCCGAGATCGACAGCCATCTGAAACAGGCCGATTTCGACGGCTCGTTCCTGCTCGTACAGTCGACGGGTGGTCTCTATGAATCGGCGCAGGCCAAGCAGCAATGTATCCGCATGCTGGAATCAGGCCCCGCCGCTGGCGTCGTCGGCACCCAGGCGCTCTGTCACGCCATGGGCCTCGGCGAGGCCATCGCCTTCGACATGGGCGGCACCACGGCCAAGGCCGGCGTCATCTATGAAGGCAAGGCTTTGACGACGAGCCTCGCGCTGGTTGGCGGTTATGAGCGCGCCCTGCCGGTGCAGATGGCGATGATCGATATTTTCGAGGTTGGCACCGGCGGTGGCAGCATCGCCTGGCTTGACGAGGGTGGCGCCTTGCATGTCGGCCCGCGCAGCTCTGGCGCTGAGCCTGGGCCGGCTTGTTATGGCCGTGGCGGGCAACAGCCGACCGTCACCGACGCCAACCTGATCCTTGGCCGTCTCGGCGCCGATCGTTTCCTCGGCGGCGAGATGAAGCTCGATGTCGCCGCCGCTCGCCAGGCCATTCAGGATAAGATCGCCGGCCCCCTCGGGCTCACCGTGATCGAAGCCGCCGCTGGCATTCTGCGCATCGCCGCGACCACCATGTCGCTCGCCGTGAAGACGGTGACAACCGAGCGCGGCCTCGACGCGGCCTCTTTCCCGCTCGTCGCTTACGGTGGCGCTGGGCCCCTGCATGCGGTGGCGATCGCGCGCGAGATCGGCATGGAACGGGTGATCGTGCCGCGCGCGCCGGGGCATTTCTGTGCCTTCGGCATGCTGCATTCCGACCTGCGCTACGATTACGTGCGGACATGGCCGGCGCGGCTGGCGCAAATGTCCTTCGCCGATCTCGAACGCATCTATGGCGAACTGATCGCCGAGGGCGAGGAAGCCTTGGCCCGCAGCGGCGCCAGCAATGCGAAGATGAAAGTCGTGCGCGCCGTCGACATGCGCTATGTCGGCCAGGAACATGCGGTGACCATCGAACTGCCGGAAAAGGTGCTGCGTAAGCAGGACCGCGCCGCCATCAAGCAGCTGTTCGATGCAGAACATCTCCTGCGCTACGGCACCAATGCGCCGACTGAGGCGGCGGAGCTGGTCAGCCTGCGCGCGACGATCAGCGGCGTCATGCGCAAGCCGAAGATGGAACGCATTGCCCGTGGCACGGCCAAGCCGCCGGCCACCGCTTTGCGTGGCACGCGCTCCGTCACCTTCGGCTCTGGAGCAGCGAAGAAAACCAATGTCTATGCGCGCGACGCGCTGAAGGCCGGCAATCGCATCTCTGGCCCGGCGCTGATCGAGGAACATGCCTCGACCACGGTCGTCTTCCCCTCCGACAAGGTGGAAGTCGATCAGTTCGGCAATCTAGTGATCGAGATCGGGAGAGCGTGATGGCCAAGCAAGTGAAAAAGGCCCAACGCCGGCCGGTCAAGAAGGCGGCTGCGAAAAAGCGTGTGGCGCGGAAAGTCGCGGGGGGCAAAACCACGCAGGTCAAGAGCCAGCCGAAGCGGCGCTTCGCCAAGAGTGATCCGATTCTGACCGAGATCATTCGCAATGGCGTGCTGGCGGTGACCGAAGAGATGAAGTCCAATCTCATGCGCACCGCCTACAATATGATCATCTACGAAGCGCTGGATTTCACCGTTGGCCTCTATACGCCCGAAGGCGACACGATCTCGATCGGCCTCGGCCTGCCGATGTTCATTCGCGGCATGGCCGAAACCGTGCGCGCCAAATTGCGCCACTTCGGCAAAGACGGGCTGCAGGAAGGCGATATCCTTGTCACCAACGACGCCTATCTGACCGGCAGCCATCTCAACCATTTCACCTTCAGCCTGCCGATCTTCTTTGAAGGTGAGTTGTGCGGCTTTGCCTGCTGCATGGCCCATTGGCCCGATGTCGGCGGCACGCTGGGCGGCGTCACCACGGATATCTATTCCGAAGGCATCCAGATCCCGATCGTCAAATATCAGCGCGCCGGTGTGGTCAATCAGGACCTGGTCGACATCATCCGCATGAACGTGCGCCTGCCAGATCGCGCGATGGGGGATCTCAGAGCGCAAATCACTGCGGTTAAGACCGGCGAACGCCGCTTCAAGGAGTTGCTCGCCCGCTATGGCCGCGCGGAAACGCTCGCCGCCATCGGCAACATCATGGCCCAGTCGGAACGCTCGGCCCGGGCGCGCACGCGCGAGATTCCAGACGGCGTCTATGAAGCGACCTCCTATATGGACGACGACGGCGTCGATATCGGCAAGCGCGTGCCGATCAAGGTCAAGGTCACTGTCAAGGGCGATGAAATGAGCATCGACCTGACGGAGGTGAGCGCGCAGGTGCGCGGCTTCTATAATTCCGGTGAGACGACCGGCATCGCCTGCGCTCAGGTCGCCTATAAATGCCTGACCTCGCCGACCGACTATCCGATCAACGAGGGCAGTTTCCGCACGCTCAACGTCGCGCTCGCCAAGGGCACGATCATCAGCGCGGTGAAGCCGGCGCCGATGCGCTGGTGGATGACCTTCCCGATGACCATCGTCGATACGATCTTCAAGGCTCTGGCGCCGGCCATCCCCGATCGCGTCATCGCCGGCCATCATGCCGATCTCCTCAGCACCAATCTGCACGGCATCCATCCGCGCACGGGCGGCTTCTTCATGGGCGGCTTCGGTCCTCTTGGCGGCGGCTGGGGCGCCAAGATGACCGAGGATGGCATGAGCGCCACGGTCTGTCTCAACGATGGTGACACGCACAACAGCCCGGTCGAATCCGTCGAGGCGAAATTCCCCTTCCTGATCGAGGAATTGTCGCTGCGCAGCGGCTCGGGCGGCGCCGGCAAGTTCCGTGGCGGCCTCGGCATCGCCCGCAAGGTCTCGGCGCGCGTGCCGCTGACCCTCAATGCCCAAGTGGAACGCATGCATTGCGCGCCCTGGGGGCTGGAAGGCGGCCATGACGGCTTCGGCAATGAAGTGACGGTCTATGACGCCAATGGCGAGAAACGCGATGTAGCGAATGCCAAGGTGTTCTTGCGTCGCTTGCAGCCAGGCGAGGGTTTCTATTCTCGTTCCGGCGGCGGTGGCGGCTTCGGCTCACCGCTGGAACGTGATCCGATACGCGTCGCGCATGACGTCGCCGAAGAATATGTGAGCGCCGAAGAAGCGCGCACGGTCTATGGCGTCGTGCTCGACGCCGATGGCGCTGCCGATCTGGCGGAGACACAGAAGCTCCGCGCAACCCTGGGGGGAAAGCAAGCATGAGAACTCTGGCATTGGCATTCACCGCCGCTCTGGCGGCCCAAGCCGCCTCGGCGCAGCAGAGCGTTGGCGACTTTTACCGCAGCAAGCCGATCTCCTTCATCATCGGCACGGGCGAAGGCGGAGGTTACGATTTCTCGTCGCGCCTCGCCGCGCAATATCTCGGCAAGTTCCTGCCGGGCAATCCGACGATCATCCCGCGCAACATGCCAGGTGCTGGCAGCATCGCGGCGGCCGAATATGTCTATTCCGTTGCACCGAAGGACGGCACGACGCTGGCGATGTTCCAGCCGACGTTTATTCTCGAAAAGCTGAACGATCCGAACCGCAAATATGTGTCGCAGGATCTCACCTATATCGGCCGCATGGATTCAGCCACGCTCGTCGGTCTCGTCTGGCACAACTCGCCGGCGCAGACGATCGAGGAGGCGAAGAAGACCGAGGTCATACTCTCGGCCAATGCGGCGGCTGGCACGTCTGCGACCATTCCCTGGGCCCTTAATCGAATGATCGGCACCAAGTTCAAGGTCATCCTGGGCTATAATTCCAGCGCCGCCATGGGGCTGGCGGTCGAGCGTGGCGAGGCCTTCGGCAATGGCAGCACCAGCTGGGATTACCTTTTGACCAAGCAGGACTGGTTCGACGAAAAGAAGATGAAGATTCTTTACGTCATCGCCCTGGAGCGTTTCTCCAAATTGCCCGACGTGCCGACGGTGTTGGAGCTGACCAACGATCCGCGCAACAAGAATGCGCTGAAGCTGATCGCCTCGACCTCATCGGTCGGCCGCGCCATCGTCGCGCCGCCGCAGAACGAGCCGACGCGCACGGCGGCGCTGCGCGACGCCTATGCGGCGATGATGAAGGATCCGACCTTCCTGGCCGATGCGGAGAAGCGTCGCCTCGGCGTCGATCCGCTCGACGGCAAGGCGCTGCAAAGCCTGGTTGCCGATGTCGCGACCCAGCCACAGGACATTGTCGATCTGTTGAAGGAAATGACCCTGCCGCCGAATTAGGCGACAGAGACTTCGTCTAACGGTGCTTCAGAGCGCCCTCTGGGATCAGGTGATGATCGGCGAGAAAGCTGATCATCGCCTGGTCGAAGGCCGGCGCATCTTCGATGCAGCAGGCATGGCCCGTATTGGGCAGAACCACATGCCGGGCGTTGGCAATGCGTGAGGCTGTGAGACGACCGGCTTCCAGGGATTCGTCATATTCGCCATTGATGACTAGGGTCGGCGTTTTCACTTCGCCAAGACGCGCTGTCATGTCGAAGTTGCCGCGCGTGCGGAAAATCTGCGCAATGCATTTCGACGACAGATGGGCGGAGTTCTCGACGAAAAGATCGAGCAGCCATTTGCCCTGCGGCGTGTCGGCGAAGCCCGGCGCCACATAGCCGCGCATCAACGTCATCATATACGCGCCCGGATCATCCGGATCGAAGCCGGCAACGATCGTTTCGGGGTTCCTCGGCCCGCTGCTCGATCCGCCGACGAGCACGATCGCTTTGGTGCGCTCTGGATGATCAAGCGCCGTTAAAAGGGCGATGCCGGAGCCGACGCTGACGCCGGCGAAAATCGCCTCGCCGACGCCCTGGTCGTGGCAGACGCCGAGCACGTCATCCATCATGTCGCGCAAGGTGAACGGGATTTCGGGCTTGTCGGAGAGCCCGTATCCGCGCAGATCAACCGCGATGACGCGATAGAACGGCGAGAAGCGCGCGATTTGATAGAGCCACAGACGTCGATCGAAGGGATTGGCGTGGATCAGGACCAGGGGATGCCCCTCGCCATGAATCTCGTAGTGGATTTTCAGGCCATTTCGGGTCGAGTAGGGCATGACATTCGCCGACGGTTACCTTGCAAAGTTCCTTGGCAAAGCGAAATTCCCGGAACGTTAGCAGGTCTTGAGGAAGGCCGCGAGACTCCGTTGCTCAAAACAAAAGAGCCGGCGGGGGAACCGCCGGCTCTTTCCGTGAAAACGTAAGATAATCAGCCCATCGTCGGGATGACGAAGCTGGCGCCGTCCTTGATGCCGCTCGGCCAGCGCGACGTCACCGTCTTCGTCTTGGTGTAGAAGCGGATCGAATCCGGGCCGTGTTGATTGAGGTCGCCGAAGCCCGAACGCTTCCAGCCGCCGAAGGTGTAATAGGCGATCGGCACCGGGATCGGCACGTTGACGCCGATCATGCCGACCTGCACGCGCGAGGCGAAATCGCGCGCCGCGTCGCCGTCGCGGGTGAAGATGGCGACACCATTGCCATATTCGTGATCGTTGCACAGGCGCAGCGCGTCTTCATAGGCATTGGCGCGAACCACCGACAGCACCGGCCCGAAAATCTCTTCCTTGTAGATGCGCATGTCGGGCGTCACATCGTCGAACAGGCAGCCGCCGAGGTAGAAGCCATTTTCATAGCCCTGCATCTTGAAGCCGCGACCATCGACGAGCAGCTTGGCGCCTTCCTTGACGCCGATATCGACATAGGACTTCACCTTGTCGAGATGAGCGCGGCTGACGAGCGGGCCGTAATCGGCGGCAACATCAGTCGAGGGGCCAACCTTCAGGGATTCGACGCGCGGGATGAGGCGCTTCACCAATTCGTCGGCGGTGCCCTTGCCAACCGGCACGGCAACGGAGACCGCCATGCAGCGCTCGCCGGCCGAGCCGTAGCCAGCGCCGATCAGCGCATCGACCGCCTGGTCCATGTCGGCATCCGGCATGATCACCATGTGGTTCTTGGCGCCGCCGAAGCATTGCACGCGCTTGCCTGAGGCTGCGGCGCGCGCATAGACATATTCGGCGATGGCGGTCGAGCCGACAAAGCCGACGGCCTTGATATCGGGATCGTCGAGCAGGCAATCGACAGCTTCCTTATCGCCGTTGACCACATTGAGGATGCCCGGCGGCAGGCCGGCCTCGATCATCAGTTCGGCGAGGCGCAGCGGCACGCCGATATCGCGTTCCGACGGCTTGAGGATGAAGGCATTGCCGCAGGCGATGGCCGGGGCGAATTTCCACATCGGGATCATCGCCGGGAAGTTGAACGGCGTGATGCCGGCGACGACGCCGAGCGGCTGGCGGATCGAATAGATGTCGATGTTCGGGCCAGCGCCTTCGGTGAATTCACCCTTCATCAGATGCGGCACGCCGATGGCGAATTCCGCAACTTCGAGGCCGCGCATGATGTCGCCCTTGGCATCGGGAATGGTCTTGCCGTGTTCGCGCGCCAGCAGTTCGGCGAGCGCGTCCATGTCGCGGTTGAGCAGATCGACGAATTTCATCATCACGCGGGCGCGGCGCTGCGGATTGGTGGCGGCCCACTTCGGCTGGGCGGCAATGGCGTTCTCGATGGCGGCGCGGACTTCGGCCTTCGAGGCCAGGGGTACTTTGGAAATGGTTTCGCCGGTCATCGGCTCATAGGCTTCGGTAAAGCGTCCGGACGTGCCCTTAACGTGCTGGCCGCCGATGAAATGTGTCAGTTCGCGCATGATGATTTTCCTTCCGCTGGCCGTCGTTCTAGCCCGGAGGAATTGTTAAGGGGAAGGGATAAATCAGTGCGCTTAGTCTTATGAATAAGCACCTGGCCCTATGAATAAGGCGGTCAGGAACGGCGCAGGGTCTTCAGGGAGCGCACCAGGGAGACGCGGGCGAGACGGGCGCTGCCAGCCGAAATGGCGTTGGCGATGAGTTTCGGGCGCAGCAGAACGCGCCGTTTGGGCGCGGCGGCGAGATCCACCTTGGTGCCGTTCCAGGTGACGGAACGGCCGAAGAAGGCGCAGAAATACAGCGCTGGCAACAAGATATCGCGCAGCACCATAGCCGGCAGCAAAGCTGCCGATCGGGGCCAGCCGGCGATGCGCGTCAGCAGCCATTCCGGAATGTACCACACCGCCAGAAACACAACCGTGGCGGCCAGGAGATTGATCCCTGCCCCATGGGCGGCGACCAGGGTCGCCGCCAGCGGCGGCAGGACGCCACTGAAGATTTCGGGCGCGAAGAGGACGGGGAAGCTGGCGCGGCGCAACCGCGCCCAGCGCAGATGCCGGCCCCAGACCTGCGCCAGGGTGCGGCGTCCCAACAATTGCGGATAGGGCGGCCCGGCGACGGCGATGTCGCGCTTCTTGCCGCGCATCATCTTGGTCGCCGCGGCGTCCTCGGCCGGTTCGCTGGCGAGCGATTCGAGGCCGCCGCGTTCGAGATCGGCGCGGCGGAACATCAGCGATTTGCCCTGGGCGAAGCCGGAGCCGAGCGTGTCGACCGCATATTGGATGCGCGCCTGATAGCTGTTCAGCATGGCGCATTCGAGCATCGACCAAAACCCGTCCGGCCGGTCGCCGAAGGCTGGTGCTGTCACCATGCCGGCGTCTTCGCGCCAGGCGCCGGTGAGCCGACGCAGATAGTCGGGTGCGACGAGCAGATTGCTGTCGACGAAAACGATGACGTCGAAGCGGGCGCCGCGAAAGCCCTTGGCCATGTTATTGAGCTTCGGGTTGGGGCCGAGATGCTCCATGCCGATGAGCAGGCGGGCGGCAATATGCGGATGCCGATCGATCGCCGCTTGCGCCAGCGGCACAATGGGATCTTGCGCATCGGCGACGCAGAAAATCAGCTCGTAGTCGGGCCAGTCGATATGGAAGGAGGCTTCGATCGTTTCACGTGAATAGGGTTCGAGGCCACACAGCGGGCGGACGATCGAAATGCCTTTCGGCTTGCTCACCGGGCCAACAGGCGCACCCTTGCGGCATCGAACCATCGCGATCGCGGCGCTGGCGACCTGGATGGAGAGAAGCGTGGCGGCGAGTGCTGCGGCGGACTGCGCGAGAATCGACATTGCCATCTCCGGGTACCCGGTCCCGTTGACGGAAGTATGACGCATCCTGTCACGAAAGTGAGACACAAATCGCGCATCCCGCTCCTGTTAGCTGGGCTGAATCGTCTGGCTACTCATGGGCGAGACTGAAACGATGTCCGAATCCAGACATGTCCGAACCCTCTTCCTCTCGGATGTCCATCTGGGCACGCGAGGCTGCCAGGCCACGGCGCTGCTCGATTTTCTCAGGGTCTACGATGCCGATACCATCTATCTGGTCGGCGATATCGTTGACGGTTGGCGCCTGCGCCAGAGCTGGTATTGGCCGCAGGAACATAACGACGTGGTGCAGAAGATGCTGCGCAAGGTGCGTAAGGGCACGCGCGTCATCTATGTGCCGGGCAATCACGATGAATTCTTCCGCGACTATGTCGGCTCGAATTTCGGCGGCATCGAAATCGAGGAAGAATCCATTCATCGCTGCGCCGACGGTCGCTCGATGCTGATCCTGCACGGCGACAAGTTCGATACGGTCGTGCGCAACGTGCGCTGGCTGGCTCTGCTCGGCGACTGGGCCTATGACTTCGCCATCTGGCTCAACGGTCATATCGCTCGCGTGCGCCGCTACTTTGGCTTGCCCTATTGGTCCTTCTCGCAGTGGAGCAAGGACAAGGTCAAACGCGCGGTGAGCTTCATCAGCGCCTTCGAGAATGCAGTGGTGACCGATGCGCACCGCCATGGTGTCGAGGTCGTGCTGTGCGGCCACATCCATAAGCCGACCATGCGCACCGTCGATGGCGTGCTCTATATCAACACCGGCGACTGGGTTGAATCCTGCTCGGCCGTGGTCGAGAACCAAGACGGTCGCCTGGAACTGATCCATTGGCACCAAGTGGCTGAGGCTTTCGCGCCCGTGTCAGTGAAAGAGCTGAGCAGCGAACTGATCGCCTGATTGCATTCGTCATTGCGAGAAGCGCAGTGACGAAGCAATCCAGAGGCATGTGGTGAAATATCAAAAATGCCTGTGGCACCGGCATTATATCCAGGGCTCTATTCTTGGCTCCTGGACTGCTTCGCTGTGCTCGCAATGACGGTGAAGCGGAGCTAACCCTATCGCCACGGCAGGCTGGTCGCCGCCTTGGCATTCTCCACGATCGACAGAAAGCTGCGGGCGCTGCGTTCCAGGCTGTGCGACGCACCGACCTTACGGCACAGCGCCTTGTCGATGCGTAGCGCTGACAGCGCCGCCTGGCGCAGATCCGTGCCGATCACGCCGCAGGCTTCGCCATCGAAAATAGCGCGGGCGCCATCTGAGGGATAGCAAGCGACCGGCAGGCCGGCGGCCAAGGCTTCCGCCATGACGAGGCCGAACGTGTCGGTGCGGCTCGGAAAGACAAACACATCGGCGGCGCGATAGACCGTGCCCAGTTCGGCGCTCGAGAGCGCGCCGAGAAAGCGGGCGTGGGGATATTTCTGCTGCAGCATTGCCCGCGCCGGGCCGTCGCCGGCCACCAGTTTGGTACCGGGCAGATCGAGCTGGAGAAAGGCCTCGATGTTCTTTTCCACCGCCAGCCGGCCAGCGAACAGGAACCAGGGCCGTGGCAGATCGAACTGCGCCACAGGGCCTTCGGCGAAGAGCTTGGTGTCTATGCCGCGCCGCCAATGCACCATGCGGGCGTAGCCATGGCCGCGCAGTTCGCTGGCAAGCGCCTGCGTCGCGGCCATCGTCGCTGCCGCGCCATTGTGGAACCAGCGCAGAGCCGCATAGCTCCAGCGCTCGGGAATCGGCCAACGCGCCGCGATATATTCGGGATAGCGCGTGTGGAAGCAGGTGGTGAAGGGAATGCGCCGGCGGTGGCAATAGAGCCGCGCCAAAAGGCCGATCGGCCCTTCTGTGGCGATATGGACAATATGCGGTGCGACGGCGGCGATGCGGTGCGGCACGCTGCGCGGCGGCGGCAGGGCCAGGCGGATGGCGGGGTAGGACGGCATCGGGACCGACCGATAGCCCTGCGGCGTCAGTAGATGCAGATCGACGCCCAGCTCCGGTAGCGTCCGTGATAGCCATTCATAAGTGCGCGAAACGCCATTGATCTGTGGCGACCAGGCGTCGGTCACCAAGAGCAGGCGCAGCGGATCGGTGCGATCGGCTGCCTGAATTTGCGGCCGAGGCCGACGTTTGCGCGCCGCCGGATGCCCGGCATCGACGAAAGAGAGCGCCATCCGCAGTTCTCCACCCGGACTTTCCGAGGATCACTACGGCCCCAAGAACATATTCGCACTGCGGTTATGTGACAGTGGGCGACTGGCGTTGCGCGGCTTTGCTTAGACGGCCGGCGTTTTGCCTTCGTGCCAGGCGCGCAGCAGGTGATGGGCGATGGCGATCGGGTGGGGCGCTTCAAAGCCGTCGGGGTGGCTGCGCCGGAGCATCAAATCGACATCCTGTCGGGTGAACCAGCGGCAATCCTCCAGCTCGGTCTGGTCGACGACGATGTCGCGATTGAGCGCCTGCGCCACGCAGCCGATCATCAGCGAGGAGGGGAAGGGCCAGGGCTGCGAGGCGATATAGGCGACGCGGCCGATTCGGATGCCCGATTCCTCCAGGATTTCCCGGCGCACCGCATCCTCGATCGTCTCGCCGGGCTCGAGAAAGCCGGCGAGCGCCGAATACATGCCCTTGCCGAAGCGGCCGGAACGGCCGAGCAGGCAGTCGTCACCGCTCACCGCCAGCATGATCACCACCGGATCGGTGCGCGGAAAATGCTGCGCGCCGCAGGTGGGGCATTCACGCCGCCAGCCGGCGCCGACCACATGGGAGGGCGCGCCGCAATTGCTGCAGAAGCGATGGTGGGCATGCCAATACATGACGCTCTTGGCCTGGCCGAGATAGCCGACTTGGGCTGTGGGCAGCAGGCCCTCGGTGGCGACGGAGCGCAGGTCGCGCACCACCAGGTCGGGCCGGCCGGGAATGATCTGCCGGCGGGTGTCGATGAGCCCGCTGGCGCTCACCGTTTCCTCGATCGTGATGGCGCTGTCGTCGATCATTAGGGCGAAAAGGGCGCGCTCGCCTTCCTTACCAAGCAGCACGGTTTCTCGCGCCGGGCCGATCGCCAGGGCCTCGGCCCGGGTGTGCAGCGGGTCAAGCGTGCCGTCCTGGCTTTTCAGCACCGGCCGGTCACGGCCGATGACGACAAAACGGCTGGTGGGATCGTCGAAAAAGCTGTCGAAAAGGCCCGGTTCATCGCGGCGTTCGGACAGGCGGTCGATGGGGTTGAAGGCATAGCCGGTGGCGGCGGACAATTCCCCGGCGGAGATATGATTTTGCATACGAAAAAGCGCTCGCGATTCTATCGTGGCAGTTTCACCCGCCACCCCGGTGGCGGCAATCGAAACTTGCCTCAAAGCTTGACCAGAAACTGGCCAGATGTGACCCAAGCGCGCGGTGCCGAGACGGAACCTGGGATTCCTTGTTCTGGCGGCTTGCGAAACCGGGCTCGCCCTGCCAAATAAGGGCCGGGAGGTTGGCGGTGGACGTTCCACTCGCCAACCGGGTCAGGTCCGGAAGGAAGCAGCCCTAACGAGATCGGGCGGGTCTCTGTCCAGCCTCCTACTCAAGCAAAATGCGTTTCGAAGAAGCGCATTTTTGCTTTTAGTTATTGTTTTGACGCGTCTTTGTGGCGTTTGATGATGTCAAACCGCAAAGCGCTATGACATTACATTCCGGATAATCCGGCCGTTTCGGCGGAGCAGGGCTCCGAAACAGGCCTGTTCCGCCCGCCTGGCGGCGGGATCGGGTAGCGAGGCTCATGAGCGACGGGCGCGACGAACAGACATCGGGAGCGTCCACGGCGGACGAACCGGGCCTCGGGCTTGATCTTGGCCCAGGGCTTGGCCTTGATCTTGGTGCAGCGCCGGCCGCAGGCCCCACGGGGGCCTATCGGGTGCTGGCTCGCAAATACCGGCCGTCGAGCTTCGACGATCTGATCGGCCAGGAGGCGATGGTTCGCACCCTGACCAATGCCTTCAAACTCAACCGCATTCATCAGGCCTATCTGCTGACCGGCGTGCGCGGTGTCGGCAAGACGACGACGGCGCGTATCCTGGCGCGGGCCTTCAACTACGAACTGCCCGCCAAGGACGGTCATCCGGCCATCGACCGCCCGTCAATCGACATGCCGGAGCTCGGCGCCCACTGCCAGGCGATCATCGAATCGCGCCATGTCGACGTCATCGAGATGGACGCCGCCTCGCACACTGGCGTCGACGACGTGCGCGAAATCATCGAGGGCGCCCGCTATCGCCCGGTGATGGCGCGCTACAAAGTCTATATCATCGACGAAGTGCACATGCTGTCGAAGTCGGCTTTCAACGCGCTGTTGAAGACGCTCGAAGAGCCGCCGGAGCATGTGAAGTTTCTGTTCGCGACGACGGAAAGCGAGAAAGTGCCGGTGACAGTGCGCTCGCGTTGTCAGCGCTTCGATCTGCGCCGCGTCGAATCGGATGTACTGATCGGCCATCTCGGCAAGCTCTGCACGAGCGAGAAGGTCGATATCGACGAACGGGCGCTGTCTCTCATCGCCCGCGCCGCCGAAGGCTCGGTGCGCGATTCCCTGTCGCTGCTCGACCAGGCCATTGCGCACGCCGCCGCCGGCGAGCCGATCAGCGCCCAGAGCATCCGCACCATGCTCGGCACCGGCGATCGCGGCCGCATCATCGACCTGTTCCAGGCGGTGATGAAAGGCGACATCGCCGTCGCTCTCGACGGCCTGAAGGAACTCTACGACCAGGGCGCCGATCCGGCGCTGGTGCTGACCGACCTGGCCGAATTCATCCATTTCGTCACCCGGCTGAAGCTGGCGCCGGAGTCGCGGCTCGACGCCTCGATCGGCCAGGACGAGCGCACCCGTGGCCGCGAGTTCGCCGACACGCTCAGCATCGGCGTGCTCACCCGCGCCTGGCAGATCATTTCCAAGGGGATCATGGATCTCAAGTCGTCGCCGCGCCCCCTGGCCGCCGCCGACATGGTTCTGGTTCGCCTAGCTTACGCGACCGATCTGCCGAGCCCCGAGGATGTGCTGCGCCGGCTGGCCGACAGCCCCAATGAAGGTCCGGCCCCATCTCGCGCCATGGTCAGTAACGGTGGTGGTGGCGGCGGTGGCGCCGTGGCCGTCGCTGGCGGCGCACGACCGATGTTGGCCACATCGTCGCCGGCGCCGCGCGTTCAGGTTCAGGCGAGCACCGCACCGCGCGTGCAGCTCGCCCGTTTCGAGGACGTGGTGGCGCTGGCCCAGATCAACCGCGACATCCAGCTCAAAATGGCGCTCGAGCGCGACGTGCGCCTGGTGCGTTTCGAGCAAGGCTCGATCGAATTCGCTTTGGCGCCGGGCGCTTCGGCGCAGCTTGCCGCCACCCTGTCGCGCAAACTGCAGGATTGGACCGGCCAGCGCTGGATGGCGGTGGTGGTTTCGGCCGAAGGCGCGCCAACTATTCTTGAGCAGCGCGACGCGCGCAAACAGGATCTTCTGGTTGGCGTGCGCGCCGATCCCCTGGTGCGCAGCGTGCTCGAACGTTTTCCCGGCGCCGAAATCGTCGGGGTGAAATCGGCCGAGGACGCCTTGCCGCCGCCCGAGCCGATGCTGCTTGCCGGGCCGAGCGACGATGAAATCGGCTATACTGACGACAGCTACACCGAAGATGATCTTTAAAGGATAAGCCATGAAAGACATCATGGGACTGATGAAACAGGCGCAAGAGATGCAGAGCCGCATGCAAGACATGCAGGCCGAGCTCGAGCGCATCGAGGTTGAAGGACAGTCGGGCGGCGGGTTGGTGAAAGTCACCCTCACCGCCAAGGGCGCCATGAAGGGCATTTCCGTCGATGCGTCCCTGCTCAAGGCCGACGAGAAGGAAATCGTCGAGGATCTGATCCTCGCCGCCCATGAGGATGCGCGCAAGAAAGCCGAGCGCACCATGGAAGAGAAGATGAAATCGGTGACGGCCGGACTGCCGCTGCCGCCCGGCATGAAACTGCCGTTCTAGTCATGGCCGAGCGGGTCGCCGGGCCGGAGATCGAACGTCTGATTCAGCTTCTGGCGCGTCTGCCGGGCCTGGGTCCGCGCTCGGCCCGTCGCGCCGCGCTGCATCTGATCCGCAAGCGCGAGGAATTGCTTGGGCCGCTGGCGGACGCCATGCAGGTCGCCCATCAGCGCGTGCGCACCTGTTCGTCCTGCGGCAATGTCGACACGATCGATCCGTGCACCATCTGCGCCGATCCGCGTCGCGACCCCACAACCATCGTCGTCGTCGAGACCGTCTCCGATCTGTGGGCGTTGGAGCGCTCGGGCGCGGTGCGTTCACGCTATCATGTGCTCGGCGGCACCCTGTCGCCGCTCGATGGCATCGGGCCTGAAGATCTCAACATCGGCATGCTGGTCGAACGCGTCGCCGGTGGCGGCGTCACCGAGGTGATCCTGGCGGTCAATGCCACGGTCGATGGCCAGACGACCGCTCATTACATCACTGACGTCCTCTCCCACACCAACGTCAAGCTGACCCGCCTCGCCCATGGCGTGCCCGTCGGCGGCGAGCTCGACTATCTCGACGAAGGCACGCTCTCGGCCGCCATCCGCCAGCGCACGAGTTTCTGAGTGCGCGATTCAAGGTCCCGCTGCCAGGATAGCAAGCGGGGCCTCATAAGGCCGGCGTTTAGGTCAGAGTATTCTTGTAGATCCGACCATCTTTCATGATAAGCTTCAGGTTCTTTTCGGGATCGGCGAGGAGCTTGATATCGGCGATCGGATCGCCATCGACGAGCAGGATGTCCGCATAAGCACCGGCTTCGATGACACCGATCTTGCCGGGGTAGGGGTTACGCGGTCCCGACATGGCCAGAAGATTGGCGTTACCGCTCGTCGCCATCTGCAAGACTTCGTCGTTGGAGTACCAGCGCGACATCGTCGTCAGGATTGCGCCCTGATTCTTCGTCATCGACGGCTCGAAGAGAATATCGGTACCCCAGGCGGTCTTGAGCTTATATTTCTTAGCGAGGCCATAAGCGGTGTCGGTGCCCGCGAACATGGTCATCTGCTTGGCGCGATTGGCCGAGCCTTCCGGATAGGGATTGGCGTATTCATTTTCGATGAACGCCTGGGAAGAGAACCAGATGCCCTTGTCGGCCATGATCTTCGCCGTCTCTTCGTCCATGAGCTGGCCATGATCGATGCAGCGCACGCCGCCGCGAATGGCAGTCTGAATGGCGCGCGGCGTATAGGCATGCACCGTGACATAAGTGCCCCAGTTCTCGGCCGCGTCGACCGCTGCGCGGAACTCGGCTTCCGTGTATTGGCTGACGTCGATCGGATCGAAATTTGAGGCAACACCGCCGCCGGCGGCGAGCTTGATCTGGCTGGCCCCGAGCATCAATTGTTCGCGCACCCGCTTCAAGACGGCATCGACGCCATCGGCGATCATGCCGCCGCCGACCGCTTCGCCCCGGCTGAGTGGACCGTTAGGCTGCGCCGGTACTTCGTAAGGAAAGCGGAAATCGCCGTGGCCGCTTGTCTGCGAAATCATCGCGCCAGACGGCCATATACGAGGGCCAAATGTTAAGCCGCTATCGATGGCACGTTTGAGGCTGAAAGATGGGCCTGCCAAATCACGGATGCTGGTGAAGCCACGCAACAAGGTTTTACGCGCTTCTTCCGATGCGACCAAGGTGATGTAACCGACATCGGCGGTCAATAAATCCATCATCGGAACAGGGGCCATCATCGAATGCCAATGGGCATCGATCAGCCCCGGCATCAATGTGCGGCCGCCGCCATCGATGGACTGAACGCCCTGAGCTAATGGCGCGTTACCGGGTTCGATCGCTTTGACCTTGTTGCCTTCGATGAGAATGCGCGAACCGGAGATGAGCTTGTTAGACTTGCCGTCGAAGATCCGAACGTTGGTGATCGCGATCGGCGTGGCCGGGGCATCGGGGATGGCCGCGGAGGCAGCTTTCGGCCAGAAAGCGGCAGCGCCAATCGCGGCGGCCCCGCCGAGGAAGGCACGGCGGGAGAACTTTGCGTCGAGCTGGGCATTCAGTCGCGCGAAGGCCGGGCTGTGGCAGATACAGCGGCCGAACGGATCGTTCTCTGTCGAACTCACGCTGGAACATTCAAACATCGTGTCCCCCAAATCACTGTTGGAACGAGGCGAACACTAAAGAGATTTATGCTAATGTTCCAGCATACGCACTTGAGTGCGTATGGGAGGCGCCGATGCGTGCGGATCGAATAGTTCTGAGCGTCCTGAGTGCCTTTGTGCTGGCCACGCTCACTGTGCCGGTCGGCACGGTCCCGGCCGAAGCGCAAGTTCAGAAACATCAGCGGGTGCAGCGTCACGCCGCGCCACATAAGCTGTCAGCGGGCCGTCATCATGCACCGCGCCAACGATGGGCGGCTCCGCCTTATCAGGCAGCGCCCGGAGGTTATGTGCCCGTGCCGCAAGGCGCGCCCGTCAATGGCGCGCCATTTGGCTATAGCGGCTGCTATGGCAGCCGCGTGCAGGTCTATGTGCCGGGCCAGGGACTGGTCTGGCGGCCGCAGGTTGATTGTCCCTATCAGGACTATCCTTAGCGTTTGGCGATCAGCACAGTGTCCGAAGGCGTGGCGCTGTAGAGATCGTCAACGAGCGCGCGGCGCAGCTCGAGCACGGCGCGCTGGTTGATCGAGCCCTTGTCGGTCATCTCGCCCTTGTCCAGCGACGGCGGCGTGTCCATCAGGATCAGCCGCTCGACGCGATTGGAACTGCCGGTGCCGCGCTGGCGCAGAACATCGAGAATGTCCTGTATCCTGGCGCGCACCGCCGGGTGTTTCACCACCTCGGCAACAGGCGCGTCAGCGCAATCGGGCGCACACAGGGTCCTGAGGGCGGCGATGTCGGGGAAGACGAGCACGCCGACATAATCCTGGTCGAGACCGGCGATCACAGCGTCCTGCACATAGGGCGCGAATGTGTCGATGACAGCGGCGCGCATATTGCCGGCGCTGACCCAGGTGCCGGTCGACAGTTTGAAGTCTTCGGCGATGCGGCCGTCGAAGAGGAAGCCCTTCGTCACGTCGCCTTCGCTAACGAATTTCAGGGCGTCGCCGATCTTGTAGAAACCTTCTTCGTCATAAGCCTTGGCGGTGAGCTCGGGCTGGCGCCAATAGCCAGGCGTCATCGAAGGGCCGCGAAAGCAGGCTTCCCATTTGCCGCCCGAAGGCGCGAGCTTCATTTCGACGCCGCGCGCCGGCAGGCCGACTTTGCCGGCGCCCGCCATGGTCAGATCGGCCGCCATGGCGAAAGGCGCGGTTTCGGTCGAGCCGAGGCCGGAGAGAATGGCGATGCGTTCGCCGCAGGTCTCAACCGCGAGCGCGTCGAGCGTTTCCCACAGATGATGCGCCATGCCGGCGCCGGCGTACCAGAGCATGCGCAGGCGGCTGTAGAAATTCTTGCGCAGCTGCTCGTCGGCCTTGAAGAAGGGCACCAGCGCGTCAAACCCCTTCGGCACGTTGAAATACCAAGTCGGCGCGATCTCCTTGAGATTGCGCACGGTGGCGGCGATGCCGCCTGGGGTCGGCCGGCCATCGTCGATATAGAGCGTGCCGCCATTGTGGAGGATGACGTTGAAATTGTTGTTGCCGCCGGCGGTGTGGTTCCACGGCGACCAATCGAGAACGATCGGTGGTTCGTCGCGCATGAAGGCATAGTGCCAGGTCGCCATCTCGATATTCGAGCACAGCATCAGCTGCGTGTTGATGACGCCTTTCGGCACGCCGGTGGAGCCGGAGGTGAACAGGATCTTGGCGATGGTCTGCGGCTCGACGGCCGCATGGGCCGCGTCCACCGCCGGCGACACGGGCGTTGCCACCGCGTCATCGAACAGCGAGCAGGGACGGCCCTCGATCTTGCCGGTGCGCACGATCACTTCGATATCGGGGGCGACGACAGCGGCGATGGCGTCGGTGAAGGCCTGGCCATCGCTGGCGTAGACCAGGCCCGGCGTCAGCAGATTGTAGATATGGCGCAGCTTCTTATAGTCGCGCGACACCAGCGAATAGGCCGGCGAGATCGGCGCATAGGGAATGCCGGCATAGAGCGCGGCCAGGCCGAACAGCGCATGTTCGATCTCGTTGCCGGAGAGAATGAGCAGGGGCCGTTCCGGCGAAACCGGGCGCTGCAGCAGCGCGCTCGCCAGCGCCCGCACTTTGGCAAGCGTCTCGCCATAGGTGACGCTGCGCCAATCGCCGGCGGCGGGATCGCGCTCGGCCAGATAGATGCGGTCGGGGGCGACACGCGCCCAATGTTCGAGCCGTTCCGTCAGCTTGCGCGGATAGGGGCCGAGCGGATGGATGTTGCGGACGATGATGCTGCCGTCGGCGCGCTTTTCCATCACGCTGTCGACGGCGCCCAGATGCGGGTCACGCACTGGCGCGGTCTTCTGCAAGGTCGTTTCCATGGCCAATCTCCTCAGCGCCGGCCAAGCCAATGCTGGATTTCTCCAACGATGCCGCGCCGGAACAAGAGAATGCAAATGATAAAAATAGCGCCGACGATGGCGGTGATCGGCGGCAGCCGGAACAGGCCGAAGACGGCGAAATCAGCTGGCAAAGCGGAGAGATAATCTTCGATCGTCTGCACCACGCCGGCGCCGACCACGGGGCCGAGCAGGGTGCCGAGGCCACCGAGCAGGGTCATCAGAATGACGCTGCCCGAAGTCGCCCAATGCACGTCGGTGAGCGCCGCGATCTTCAGCGCGATCGCCTTGGTCGAACCGGCCAGGCCAGCCAAGGTCGCCGAGAGAACGAAGGCCATCAGCTTGTAGCGGTTGACCTCATAGCCCAGCGAAATGGCGCGCGGTTCATTATCGCGGATGGCGCGCAGCAATTGCCCGAAGGTCGAGTGGGTCATGCGATGCATGGCGATGAAGCCGATAAGGAAGATCACGGCCGTCGTGTAATAAAGCACGAAGATATTATCGAGATCGAACAGACCCAGCACCTTGCCGCGCGGAATGGCGCTGAGCCCATCTTCCGCATGGGTGAACGGCAATTGCCACGCCAGGAAATAGACCAGCTGCGCCAGGGCCAAAGTGACCATGGCGAACTGCAGGCCGGAGCGGCGCACCGACACATAGCCGAAGAAGAAGCCGAGCACGCCGGCAGCGCCGGTGCCGCATAGGATCGCCAGTTCGAACGGAAAGCCCCATTCCTTCGCCGCGTGTCCGGCGACATAGCCGGCTGTGCCGAAGAAGGCGGCATGGCCGAAGGACAGCAGGCCGCAGGAGCCGAGCAGCAGATTGAAGGCGCAGGCGAACAGGGCGAAGCACAGCAGCTTCACCAGAAACACCGGATAGAACAGGAACGGCGCGGCCAGCAGCGCGAGGATGCCGAGGCCATACCAGATGAGGGTGCGGCTGGGCGCTGTGGCGGAAGCGGTGTCAGTGAGTTGCGACATGCTCAGCGCTCCCGGCCGAAGAGGCCAGCCGGCCGCACCAGCAGCACGATCAGCATGATGACGAAAATGACCATATTGGAGCCTTGCGGATAAAACACTTTGGTCAGCCCTTCGAGCAGACCCAGCATCAGGCTGGTGACGATCGACCCCATGATCGAACCCAGACCGCCAACGACGACCACGGCAAAAACGGTGATGATCAGTTCGGCGCCCATCAGCGGGCTCACCGGATAGATCGGCGCCGCAAGCACGCCGGCAGCACCCGCCAGTGCCACGCCGATGCCAAAGCCGATGGTCATCAGCGCCGGCACATTGATGCCGAAGGCGCGCGTCAGCGTCGGATTCTCGGTCGCGGCCCGCAAGGTGCGGCCGAGCGAGGTCTTCTCGATCGCATACCAGGTCGTCAGGCACAGAACGAGCGAGGCCAGCACCACCCAGCCGCGATATTTCGGCAGGAACATGAAGCCGAGATTATAGCCGCCGGTAAGCGCCGCCGGCACCGCATAGGGCTTGCCGGCGGTGGCGAAGAAATGCACGAACATGCCCTGGATGAACATCATGATGCCGAAGGTCAGCAGCAAACCGTACATATGGTCGAGATTATAGATCCGATTGAGCAGCGTTCGCTCGATCGCCGCGCCAATCAGGCCGACGATCAGCGGCACCAGGAGTAGCGACCAGAAATAGCCGATGCCGGCATAGTTCAGGAGCATCCAGGTGATGAAGCCGCCGAGCATGTAGAACGCGCCCTGGGCGATGTTGACGATGCCAAGGAGGCCGAAAATGATCGCCAACCCGAGACTGAGCATCGCATAGAACGAGCCGTTGATGAGCCCGACCAGTAGTTGTCCGAAGAGTGCCTGCATCGACAAGGGCGTCTGCTCCTAGATGCCGAGATAGGATTTGATGGAATCCATGCGCGCTTCGACCTGCGAGCGATCGATCGCATCGACGATGCAGCCGTGTTCCATCACATAATGGCGATCGGCGAGGCGCGAGGCGAAGCGGAAGTTCTGCTCCACCAGGATCAGTGTCATGCCCTGCCGTTTCATCAATTCGATCGTCGCGCCGATCTGTTGCACGATGACGGGCGCCAGGCCTTCCGTCGGCTCGTCGAGCAGCAGGAACTTGGCACCTGTGCGCAGCACGCGGGCGATGGCCAGCATCTGCTGCTCGCCGCCCGACAGGCGCGTGCCGGGGCTGCGTCGGCGCTCATACAGATTGGGGAAGAGCTTGTAGATATCCTCGACGCTCATGCCGCCGGCCGCGATTTTCGGCGGCAGCATCAGGTTTTCGGTGACGTCGAGCGTCGCATAGATGCCGCGCTCTTCCGGCACATAGCCGATGCCGAGACGGGCGATACGCTCCGGCGGCAGAGTGATGGTTTCCTGGCCGCGCACGGTGATCGAGCCGCCGCGCTTTGTCAGAATGCCCATGATGGCGCGCAGCAGGGTGGTCTTGCCGGCGCCGTTGCGGCCGATGATGGTGACGACTTCGCCCTCGTTCACATGCATGGAGACGCCATGCAGGATGTGGGAATCGCCATAGTGGCCGGTGACATTGTCGACCGAGAGAACGCGGGTGTCAGTCATGCTCGCTGCCCACATAGGCTTCGATGACGGCGGGATCCTTCGACACGACATCGTAGGGGCCTTCCGCCAATCGTTCGCCTCGCGCCAGCACCGTGATGCGGTCCGACAGATCGGAGACGATGGAAAGATTATGCTCGACCATCAGCACGGTGCGCTTGCGCGCCACGTTCTTGATCAGCGCGGCGATGCGATCGACATCCTCGTGGCCCATGCCGGCTGTCGGCTCATCGAGCATCAACAGTTCCGGCTCCAGCGCCAAAGTGGTGGCGATCTCCAGCGCGCGGCGCCGGCCATAGGGCAGTTCCGAGGCACGAATATTGGCATAGCTTTCAATGCCCACGTCGCTGAGCAGGGACAGGGCTCGCTCATCAAGGTCGCGCAGCACGCTCGCCGACTTCCAGAAGGCGAAGCCATCGGAGCGGAAGCGCTGCAGGGCGATGCTGACATTCTCCAGCGCCGTCAGGCTGGCGAAAACCGCCGAAATCTGGAACGAGCGCACCATGCCGAGCCGCGCCACTTCGCTGGGACTGCGCTTGGTGATGTCGATGCCCTTGAACGAGATGCGCCCGCTGGTCGGCGGCAGCGTCTTCGTCACCAGATTGAAAATCGTCGTCTTACCGGCGCCATTCGGGCCGATCAGCGCATGGATGGAGCCGCGATGAACGTCGAGCGAGAAATCACGCACGGCATAGAAGCCAAAGAACGATTTCGACACGTTCTCGAGCCGCAGAATCGGTTCGTCATGGGGTGCTGACATGGATGCAATCTATAGACGGCCAAGCGGCCCGGAGCGCATGACGCTGCGGGCCGCGAGACAGGCTTAATTCTTGGCGAGCGCGGGGCAGGCGTTGTCGGAGAGCGGGCGGAACACGTCCTCACCCTTCATCTCCTTGACGACCTTCAGCATGTCCCACTCGCTCTTCGACTCCTGCGGCGACTTCACCTGCACGAGATAGACGTCGTGGACCATGCGGCCATCAGCTCGCAGGACGCCGTTGTTGGTGAAAGCGTCCTTGACCGGCGTGGCCCGCATCTTGGCGATGACGGTCTTCGGGTCGGTCGAATTGGTCGCCTGCACGGCCTTCAGATAGTTGAGAACCGCCGAATAGGTGCCGACCTGGAACGGGCCTGGCGCGGTCTTGCGACGTTCGATGAATTTCTTCATGAACGCCTGCGCTTCTGGGTTCAAATCAGGGTACCAGGTGGTGGCGAACATGCTGCCCTGCGCCACTTCCAGGCTCGCGCTCTTGAGCGCCGGCAGCGAATCGAGACCCAGCGCAGCAACCTTCATGCCGCCCGTAAGAAGGCCGAATTCGCGCACCGCCTTCATCGAGTTGATGCCGTCGTCGCCGCCGTTGTTGAGGGCCACCACGTCGGCCTTCGAGGCTTGCGCTTGCAGCACGAAAGACGAGAAATCAGTGGTGCCGAGCGGCGCGCGCACCGAACCGACGACGCTGGCGCCGGCCGGCTTGATGGCAGCGGTGACACCCTGTTCCAGCGCGATGCCGAAGGCATAATCGGCGGTGATGAAGAACCATTTGTTGCCGAGCTGCGGCACCGCTTGGCCGATCGTCCTGCCGATCTGATAGGTGTCATAGACCCAATGCACGGAATTGTCGGGGGCGCAGGCCTTGCCGGTGAAATCGGCCGAACCGGCGCTGGTCAGCATGACCATTTTGTTCTTCGCCTTGGCGGCGTCGAGAACGGCGAAGCCGACGGCGGAATTGACCAGATCGGTCACCATGTCGACTTTGTCGACATCGAACCAGCGATTGGCCACGGACACACCGACGTCGGGCTTGTTCTGGTGGTCGCCGGCGAGAATCGAAATCGTCGCGCCATTGATCTTGCCGCCGAACTCCTCGGCGGCCATGCGGGCCGCTTCCACCGAGCCGTGGCCGGAATTCTGCTCATACCCGCCGGACAGATCGGTCAGGACGCCGATCTTCACCGTGCCGTTGGCGATCTGCGCTTGTGCGCAAACGGTCGCCAGCATCAACGCCGCTACGGAAACGGCTCCTCCCAGAATACGCATGTAAACCTCCCCTCGCATCACCCTCTGCGATGGCGCAAGATAGGAAGCTCATGCCTCAGATGTCAATAACCCTGATATTGTCTAGTAACAGCCGGCGACCCGGGCCCGCATAGCCAGGAGCGGCGCGACCACGTCTAGCGCGGGCGTGGCAATGCCGGCCTGGCGCGCCAGATCCTGGAGGACGAGATAAGTGCTCTCGATTTCCATGCGCCTGCCACGTTCAAGGTCCTGTAGCATGGAGGGCTTGTGCGGTGAAGCGACTGGATTGGCCCGCAGCTGTTCGGCATTGAATTTCGTGTCGGTGATGCCATGGGCGCGGGCGATCCGATCGGCTTCCCCTTGCACCGCCAGCATGACGGCCTGGGTTTCCGGATCGGCATGGATCTGCCCGATCGTCGCGCCGGTCAAAGCGCAGAGTCCGAAAACCCCGCTGACAGTGATGAATTTCTCCCACATCGGCACGCGCACATCATCGGCGATGTCGACCGTCAGGTCGGTGATGTTCATGGCTTCGATGAGCGCGCGGGAGCGCGCCGCGTTCTGCGGCAGGGCCGGGCCGATGGCGATGCGCCCGCCAGCGCGGCTGGCGCGGATCACGCCAGGCTCGCGGATTTCTCCACCCGACCAGACGACGATGCCAAGCGCCCGCTCGGCGCCGATTTCCCGATGCAGCGTGCCGTTGGGATCGAGACGACTGACGTCGATCTTGGTGCCGCCGGGCGCGAAGCCATCACCATAAAACCAGAACACGCCGTTGACGGAGAAGCCAACCATGGTCTGCGGACCGAGCAGCGGCGCGATGCTTTTTGCCACGTCATCGAGCGCCGGGGTCTTGGTGGTGATGATAACGAGATCCTGCGGGCCAAAATCCGCCGGCGAGGCGGAGACCGGCAGCTGATAGGTCGCGGTTGCCGCCGGGGTGATGATGGTCAGGCCCTTGTCGCGCAGCGCTTCGAGCTGCGCGCCGCGTGCGATGGCGCAGACCTCGTGCCCAGCCTTGAGAAGCGAACCCGCCAACACGCCGCCGATGACACCGGCGCCATAAATGCAGATTTTCATATCGATGTCCTAATGAGGTTTCCTTAGCTCCCTAGAGGACTGTTGAAAGCCTCGGTGTCATCCCCGACAGCCGCGCAGCGGCTGAGCGGGGATCCAGGGGCAAACGGTAAATGCCTGTTGAAACCGTGACGCGCAGCCATCACGCAACGTTTTACCACTCGCCCCTGGATTCCCGCTCGCGCCTTCGGCGCGTCGGGAATGACACCAAGGATTTTCTATATCCTGCTAGGGTTTCTTCTAGCCGCGCGTCGATGCCATGGCTACTTAAACGGTTTGCAATTTCAGCAAGCGCTTGGCATTGCCGGACATGACTTTCGCGAGATCGTCCTTGGAGAGATCCAGACCTTCAACGGCCTTGATCGTCTCGCCGATCGGGCCGAGCGGTGCATCGGTTGAAAACACCACATGATCGGCGCCGAAGAATTTGAGCCCGCTGTGCAGGCCGGTCTGCGCGCCGAACATCGCCGTGTCGCCATAGAAATTATGGAAATAGTCGAGATGCGGCCGCTTCAGCGACGGCAGCACGTTTGAATAATCCTCATCCGCCGTGCGGCTGCCGAGCACATCGAGTCCTGGGCCAATGCGGCCATCGTAGGTGGGGATCATGCCACCGCAGTGATGGGTGATGATGTTGAGGTTGGGATAGCGATCGTAGACGCCGCAGAAGACCAGCCGCGCCATCGCCACCGAGGTTTCGTAAGGCCAGCCGAAACACCACCACATTTCGTAGCGTGACTTCTTTTCGCTGGCATAGTCGGTCATCTCGGATGTGCGCGCCGGATGCAGCCATATCGGCAGATCGTGTCGCGCCATGGCGGCGAACACCGGATCATATTCGGGCAGGTCGAGGGGCTTGCCCGCGACATTGGTGAAAATCTGAATGCCCTTGGCGCCCAGCTGCGTCACCGCGCGGTCGATCTCGATGAGCGCGCTGTCGATGTCGAGCATGGAAATGGCTGCCACGAAGGCCGGAAATCGATCTCTGTGCTTGGCGACCAGCTCGGCCATCGCATCATTGGCGACACGCGCCAGATGTCGCGCCAGATCAGGCGTGGCGATGTCTTCCAGCGGCGGATTGGGCAGCGAGATCACCTGCTGATAGTCGGTGCCGGCCTTGTCCATCGCCTTGAAGCGCACGTCGAGATCGAACAGGGGCGGAATGCTGCGCAGACGTTGGCCGATGTTCCCCAATTTCGGCGAGGCCTTGCTCAGCTCAGCAAAGAAGGTGTCGGGAAAGATATGGGTATAGATATCGATGGCCTGCACGACTGTCCTCCCAGCATGCCGAATTGTCTTCGGCAATGTCTATAGCGTTTTGCTCTGGAGGAACGCTAGCACGCTGTCAGCGCGTAGGTCACGCGGCCCGTATGACGGGTTGCCGCCCTATTCGGCGGCGGTCGCGGCGCGCGAAGCAGGGCGCGTGCTTTCCAACGCGAAATCGCGCAGCGCCGGGATCAGTTGCGCGCGGTCACGCGGCGAGGTGAAATTGTGATCGAAGGCTTTGATCTCTGTAAAGCGCAGGTTGGGGCCGGCGACATGGCTGGCGTTGCGGCCCAGATGCAAAATCATTTCATCGATGCCGCCATCGCCAATTGTATAGCCGATGAGAATCCTCACGCCACGGGCACGGAAACTGGCAAAGCTGCGCAGGATCTTGGCATGCTCGCTGTCTTCATCCACCGAGCCGACGACACGCTGCAGACGGAAACGGATGGTGCGCGACAGGCGCTGGCCGACCGTGCTGAGAATGCCGGCGGTGTCGATCTCGCCGCGCATCAGGCGTGACCACAGTGCCGGCTGCCAGAGCTGCGAGAGATAATGGCCGGTCGACGAATAGATGGTCAGGCGCTGGCTGTCGTCCCAGAAGAATTTTTGCAGATTGATCATCGCGATCGCCGACAGGCGCGGCTCGATCAATGCGGTCTGGAAGGCGAGATAAGCGCCGCTACAGGTGCCAGCGACGATCGGGCGATGGTAGCCTTGGGCTTCAAGCCAATCGACAGCGGCCACTACATCGGCGCTCGATGTCGGCACATAGACGACGCGGCTCGGCCGTCCCGGCAGATCCGGCGTCTCGCCGATGCCGCTGGTATCGATCCGCAGGCTGGAAATGCCGCTGGCGGCGAGCTGGCGCGCCACCTCCACCGTCTGTCGGGCCCAGCCATAGTGCGGGTTGGCGCCGGTGTTGAGCAAGATGACGACCGGCACGTCGGGATTGGGCTGCCGTGCCCGGCAGAACAAACCGAAGACCTGGTCGTCCGAGCCGAAAGCCGCTGCTGTTTCGATGAAGGTCTCGGTTTCGAGGCTTGCCGGCGTGATCGGGGCTGCCGGCCGGGGCAGGGGGGCGGCGACGCCGAGCCAGGCGGCGACCTGCGTCAGGTCGGTGCGCGGCGGTTCCGCCACGGTCGGGTCGGCAATAAGGCCAGCGAAACCCTCGAAAGCGAGCAGGGTGACGCGCGCGCCGCTGGCGCTCGGGCTGCCGCGCCATGTGTCGCCCAGTTTGGCCATCGCCGGCTGGCCGTCGGGCGCCAGGATCAAAACGTCAGGCGCCGGCGCCGGCAGGGCGGCCAGATTCATCGCCTGCAGCGCGGCTAGCGAAGCCACGCTGAAGCGAAAGCCATCGAATTCCTGGTCTGACCCGTCACTGGCAAGGGCTTCCTTGGCAAGGGCTTCGGCGCCCTTGGTCAGTTGGACCAGCGATTTCAATTCCCGCAGATAGCGTTTGCCCGAAACAACCGGCGCCATCAGCACGACGCGCTCGGCCTGCACCGCAGGGCCGATCATGGCGGCGATGGAGGCACCCAGTCGTAAGCCGATGAGAATGACCTTGGTGAGGCCGGTCTGTTTGCGGATCCACGCAACGGCTTGTTTTGCCGCCGCACAGCGGCTGGCGATCAGGTCGAATTCAGCCTCGTCGCCAAGTGCATTGGCCGTGCCGGGGAAGTCGAACCGCAGGGTGGGAAAGCCGCGCCGCGCGCAATCCTCGGCCAGCAGCCGCAGGCTTTTGTGCGCCGCCAGTCCCTCGACGCCGAACGGCGCCATCAGAACGACAGCGGTATCGCCGCTGGCGTCGTGAAACATGCCGAAACTGGTATCAAAGGCGACGGCATGCACGGGACGGGGAAACTCCACTCAGATGCGCTGCGATGCTAGAAGTGATGCATCTACCCGTGATTGGGGGTAAATACCGTTCGGGCCGCAGCGGAGACTTAATAGACTGTTAACGCTCCCGGTCGCGGGCGGCCTCGAGAGTTTTGGCGAAGCAACTTGCTAACGATGTCGCGGTTTAGGCGGGATCCCTCGCAGGTCGACTTAAGGGATTCTACAGTGCCCCACCTTAACATCTCAATACAAATTAGATTTTGACAGTTTGGATTTTTGGGGCGGGCGAAATGAGTGTGGCGGTCAAACCAAAGGTTGAAGAGCGGTTCCCCCGGAGCCTGGTGCGGCAACGTGCGGAAGCCGCCGCCACGGTCGCGCGCGAATTTGCTGACGATGTTGACCGCAACAGCCGCTTTCCGGCCGAGGCCCTCGAGGTGCTGAAGGAAGGGCGGCTGCTGGGCCTGATGATCCCCGTCGAATTGGGGGGAGAGGGTGCCTCTGCCGCGGAGGTCGCCGATGTTTGCAGCATCCTGGGCCAGGCTTGCGCCTCGACCGCGATGATCTTCGCCATGCATCAGATCAAAACCTCGAGCCTCGTCACCCATGGGCAGGGCTCCGCCTGGCATCGCGGCTTCATGCAGCAGATCGCCGAAAAGCAATTGCTGCTGGCGTCCGCCACCACCGAAGGTGGCGTCGGCGGCGACATGCGCTCAAGCATCTGCGCCATCGAACCGGAAGAGGACGCTAGCTTCTTCCAGCTGCGCAAAGAGGCCAATGTCATCTCCTATGGCATGAAGGCCGACGCAATCTTGATCACGGCGCGTCGCAATGCCGAGGCGCCAAGCTCCGATCAGCTGATGGCCGTCATCCAGAAGCATCAATATGTGCTTGAGCCGACCATCGCCTGGGACACGCTGGGCATGCGCGGCACCTGTTCGGAAGGCTTTCGTTTTGCCGCGCGCGCGCCGCGCGAGCAGATCCTCGACAAGCCCTTCGCTGAGATCGCCGCGCAATCCATGCTGGCCATGGCGCATATTCTGTGGAGCAGCGTCTGGTATGGCATCGCCGCCGATGCGGTGGCGCGGGCCCGGGCTTGCGTGCGCGCCGAAGCACGACGCCAGCCGGGCGCGACGCCTGCCGCCGCCCGTCGGCTGACGCAGACGGTCGGCGCCTTGCAGCAGATGAAGGCCGATGTGCTCGATGGCCTGCGTCGCTTCGAGGCGGTCAAGGGCGATGAAGCGGAGCTATCGTCGGTGGCCTTCGCGGTCGCCATGAACAATCTGAAGGTGACCACATCGACGGCGGTGGCCGACATCGTGCGCCAGGCCATGCTCGTCATCGGCATTGGCGGCTATCGCAACGACGGGGCCCATAGCGTCGGCCGCCACATGCGCGATTCTCTGTCGGCGGCGCTCATGGTCAATAACGATCGCATCCTCGGCAATGTCGAGAAACTGATGCCGATCAGCCGCAACGAAAACGGCCTTCTCGGCTAGAGGTGTCTTGATGGCCGTCATTTCTGGTCTCAATGCCGACAGTTACGCGCCCCATGCATTGCATCGTGGCGAGCGCGACTGGCCGGAAACCAATTGCTATGCCGATCTGTGGATCGAGGTTCTGGCGGCGCTGGGCCGTGCGCCCGAAGCCTTGATGGGTTTCACCCTGACGCAGGATTTCGAAGGCGATCAATTCACCTTCTTCAAGCCGCCGCTGGAAGCCATCGAAGCGCTCTATGGTCTCTCGACCTTCGAGCTCGCCATGTTCGATACATGCGAGAAGCATATCGTCGAACAGAACGGCCGTGGCCGGCTGGTGATGATGGAAGTCGACGGCTATTTCCTGCCCGATACGCGTGGCGTCACCTATCGCTCCGGCCACAGCAAGACGACGATCGGCATCAACGAGATCGATCCGGTCGCCCGCCGCCTCGCCTATTTTCACAACGCCACCTATGCCGCTCTCTCGGGCGAGGACTATGACGGCATCATGCAATCGGGCGGCCGCACGCTCGACGGCACGGCGATGCTGATGCCCTATACCGAATTCGTGAAACTGCCGGCGGCGCATCAGTCGCTCGATATGGTCGTGGTGTTCGATTGGCTGCGGCGCTATCTGGCGCGCCGGCCAGCAGGCAATCCGCTGCGGCAGTTTGAGGCGCGTTTTGAAGCGCAGGTCGTCGATATGTTCGACCGGCCTCCGGACTATTTCCACATCTATGCCTTCAACACCTTGCGCCAGTGCGGTTCCAATTTCGAACTTTTAGCGGGTCATCTCGACTGGCTCGGGGCTCACGCTGATGTCGATTTCACGGATGCCGTGCCTCACGCCCGCGCCATTTCGAGCGGCATGAAGGCGCTGCAATTCCAGGTGGCGCGCGCGGTCGCCCGTCGCCGGCCCGGTGGCTTGGCGCAGTCTGTCGCCGCGCTCGCGGAACATTACGATCGGCTGATGGAAATGATCGATCGGGCGATGATCCGTCGATCGGCGGCCGCGTGAATCCGGCTTTCGGGATTGGTATAGGGACGGGCGATGCGGCCTCCATCGCGCCCGCCTGGTCGTTCGCGCTGACTTTGCCCGATGCCTGTCAGGATGCGGCGGCGGCGCAGCGGCTCACCAGCTGGGCGCATCTGGCGGCCCTGGCGCCGGCTGAGGCGGTGATGAAAAATCTCGGCCTGTCTTTGCCAGGCGAGGCGGCCTCTCTGCATGATTGCGACGCTTGGTATCAGGCGACGCTGGCTGGTCCGGGAGAGGTGCGGCTTGTCTTCGAAGGGCTCGCGACCTTCGCAGAAATCTGGCTTGACGATGTGAAGCTGGCCTCGTCAGCCAATATGTTCCGGCCGCTGGAACTCACCGTCACGCTCACCGGGCATCATCGCCTGAGCTTTGTCTGTCGCAGCCTGTCCCGTCGCCTGTCGCAGGTCGAAGGCAAGCGGGCGCGCTGGCGCGTGGCGATGATCCCGGAGCAGAAACTACGCTTCGTGCGTACCAGCCTGCTCGGCCATATGCCGGGCTGGTGCCCGCCTGTCGCCATCGTCGGGCCATGGCGGCCGGTGCATATCCTGCCAGCGCGCATCCCACGCCTGCGCGACCTCAAGGTACAAACCTCATGGGCTGATGGCAGCGCACAGCTGCGCGTCAGTTTCGATCCAGCCGAGATGAAGGCCGCTACCGTTGCCTGGATCTGCGCCGGCCAGACGATGAATGCGGAATTGCGCGATGGGCGCTGGTCGCTCGACACGCGCGTCGAGGGTGTCGCGCCCTGGTGGCCGCACAGCCACGGCACGCCGCAGCTCTATCCGCTCGAGATTGAGATCGATGGCAGCCGTCACTCTGTTACGCAGATCGGCTTTCGCAGTGTCGCGATCGATCGTGGCGCCGATGGCCGTGATTTCTGTTTTCGCATCAACGGCACACCGGTCTTCGCCCGTGGCGTCTGCTGGTCGCCACCTGATCTGGTCGATTTTCCCGCGACGCGCGAGGTCTATGCGCGCGAACTGACCTTGGCGCGCGATGCCGGCATCAATCTCATTCGCGTCTGCGGTACAACGGTTTATGAACCGCGCATCTTCCACGATCTGGCCGACGAACTTGGCATCATGATCTGGCAGGACGCGATGCTCGCCAATTTCGACTATCCGGTCGGCGATGCGGCTTTTCGCGCCGAGCTGCGCCACGAAACGGAAGCTTTTCTCGCACAGCGTCAGGGATCGCCGTCGCTCGTCGTCTATGGCGGCGGCAGCGAGATCCTGCAGCAGGCGGCCATGCTCGGCTTGCCGCGCGAGCGCTGGAGCAATGATTTCATCGACGGCGAACTGGCTGATATCGTCGCCGCGTGGCGGCCGGACGTTGCCTATGTCGTCAATTCGCCGTCTGGCGGCGAGCTGCCTTTCGTCGTCGATCAGGGCGTTGGCCATTACTATGGTGTCGGCGCCTATCGCCGACCTTTGGACGACGCGCGCCGCGCCGACGTCGCCTTTGCCGCCGAGTGCCTCGCCTTCGCCAATCTGCCGTCGCGCGCCCGGCTGGCCAAGCGACGTCTTGATGGCACAACGCCGTTGGAACGTTGGAAAGCTCTGGTGCCGCGTGATCGCGGTGCCGATTGGGATTTCGAGGACATCCGTCATCATTATATGACGCTGCTCTATGACGTCGATCCACAGCACCTCAAGGGGCAGGATTTCGATCGCTATGTCGCCATCGGACAGGCGGCCGCCGCCGAGGTGATGCAGGCGGTGTTCACCGAATGGCGTCGGCCCGGATCGCGCACGGCAGGCGGCCTGGTGCTGATGTGGAAAGACCTAGCGCCGGCCTTGGGCTGGGGCGTGGTCGATCACTCCGGCGAACCGAAGTCAGGCTATTACGCCTTGAAGCGCGCTTTCGCGCCCGTGCAACTGATCGTCAGCGACGAGGGCGTCAATGGTCTGCGCTTGCATGTCGTCAATGAAACAGACCGCCCGATTGACGTTCTGCTGACGCTGGACTGCCTCACCGAGGGCCATCGCCGCGCCGCTTCCGGCGAGCAGTCGGTGACGGTTGCGGCGCGCGGTCATTATTCCGTCGCGGCGACTACGCTGCTCGGCGCGTTCTTCGATACGACTTATACCTATCGCTTCGGCCCGCCCGCGCATGACGCCAATGTGGTCAGACTGATCGATAAAGAGAGCGGCGTCGTGTTGCAGGAAGCCACTCATTTCCCCATGGGGCGTGGCGATACACGCCATGATCTGGGCTTGCGGGCGGAGCTTCATCGTGAGGCCGACGGCTTCCATCTCAAGCTGACAACCGATCGTCTGGCGCAGACGGTTGTGATCGCGGCCGATGGCTTCCTGCCGCAGGATAACTATTTTCATCTGGCGCCGGGGCGGGAATGCCTGGTCGCCTTGCAATCGGCCCGCGCCAGCTTGCGCGCGCCGACAGGGTCCGTGTCCGCCTTGAATGGGACAGGGAAAGTCAGTTTCTAATCAGATCTTGACCTGGGCGCCCAGTTCGACGACGCGGTCGGACGGGATCGAGAAGAAGTCGGTCGCATTGGCCGAATGTTTCGACAGCGCGATGAACAAGCGATCCTGCCAGACCGGCATGCCCGATGTCGGCGATTCCTTCAGCGTCCGTCGGCCGAGGAAGAACGATGTCGTCATGATGTCGAACTTCAATCCGCTCTTGCGCATCAACGCCATGGCGGCCGGCACGCGCGGGCTTTCCATAAAACCATAGCGCAGGCGGATCTTGGTGAAATCGTCGGAGAGTTTCTCGATCTCATAGCGATATTCGCGCGGTACGCGCGGCACATTCTCGGTCTGCACCGAAACCAGGAAGACGCGTTCGTGCAGAACCTTATTGTGTTTGAGATTGTGCATGAGCGCCGACGGCGCGCTGTCGGCATCTTGGGTCAGGAAGATCGCCGTGCCCGGCACGCGGATCGGCTTGGAGTTTTCCAGCATCCGGATCAGGTCGCGGGTCGGAATGGCGTCGCGTCGCGTTTTACTTTCAAGAAAATGCGTGCCGCGCAGCCAGGTCCACATGATCAGGATCATCAGGCCGCCGATCAACACGGGCACATAGCCGCCGTCCATCAGCTTCAGGATGTTGGAGGCGAAGAAGGCCAGTTCCACTGTCAGAAACAGGGACGCGAACAGGAGCGCGCCCGCCAGCGGCCAGCGCCACAAATGCCAGGCGACGAAGAAGACCAGGCAGGAATCGACCACCATCGAGGCGGTCACGGCGATGCCATAGGCCGAGGCCAGGGCGCTCGATGTGCGGAAGATCAGCACCAGCAGCACGACGCCGATGAGCAGGATGCGATTGACGCGCGGAATGTAGATCTGTCCTTCCTGCGTGTCGGATGTGTGCTGGATTTCCAGGCGCGGCAGCAGGCCGAGCTGGATCGCTTGCCGAGCGAGCGAGAAAGCGCCGGTGATGGTGGCCTGGCTGGCGATGACGGTCGCCGCTGTCGCCAGCACCACCAGAGGCAGCAACGCCCATTCCGGCGCCAGCAGAAAGAACGGATTCTCGATCGCCTTGGGATTGTCGAGGATCAAAGCGCCTTGGCCGAGGTAGTTCAAGATCAGCGCCGGGAATACGAAGCTAATCCATGCCGCCTGGATCGGCTTACGGCCGAAATGGCCCATGTCGGCGTAGAGTGCTTCCGCGCCCGTGACGGCGAGAAACACGCTGCCCATCACCACGAAGCTGATGACGCCGTGGCTGAAGAGGAAGGAGAGAGCATTGATGGGATTGAAAGCCTGCAGAACACGCGGCGCATCGCCGATATGCATGAGGCCGAGAACCGCGATGCAGACGAACCAGACCGTCATGATCGGGCTGAACCAACGGGCGATGCCTGCGGTTCCCTTGCTCTGCACGAGGAACAGGGTGATCAAAATAACGAGTGCAATGAGCGTAACGTAATGATCGAGATGTGGCGTCACCAGCTTGAGGCCTTCGACCGCCGACAGCACCGAGATCGCTGGCGTGATGATCGCATCGCCGGTGAACAGCGCCGCGCCGACAATGCCGAGCACGAAAATATATCCGGAGCGTCGGCCGATGACTTTTTGCGCCAACGCCATCAGCGCCAGCGTGCCGCCTTCGCCCTTGTTGTCGGCGCGCATGACGAAAATGACGTATTTAACCGTGACGATCAGGAACAGGGCCCAGATCAGCAGCGAGACGACGCCGATGACATCGCGTTCGCCGACGGTGCCATGAGCGCTGGCGTGGAAGAGCGATTCGCGCAGCGCATAAAGCGGGCTGGTGCCGATGTCGCCATAAACGACACCCACGGAGCCGAACGCCATCGCCAACAGTCCGGTGGAACTTGGTGATTGTGCATCCTGATGGCCGCCGGGGGCGGTAGGTAACGCATCTTGGCCCGGCGTCATTCGGTAGCCTTATTCAACAATAAACACGCAGCCCTGGCGCCGTTTCGTCTGGCCCAGTTCTCGCAGAGCCGCGATATACTCTTTTCCGCAGGCGGAAACAAATCCCGCCTGGGAATGCCCGAAAACCGCCATGAGAACAATCCGCTTAGGATTTATCTCAGGTTTTGATCTCGCTTGTGGCTTTGGGATTAATCTTGCCCGACGTGGGGCGGACTGGCACACAGCCGCACAGGTTTGACGGGCGAGGTTGGCTGAATTGGCGGCAATGGATTTTGCGCTCCCGATCGACGAGGTTGCCGGCGCGCTCTGCGACGCGTTGGTCTCGCACGTGCGCGCGGTGCTCGTCGCGCCCCCGGGCGCTGGTAAAACCACGCGCGTACCTCTCTTGCTCGCACAACAGCCCTGGGCAGCCGGCGGTCGCATTGTCGTGCTCGAGCCGCGACGGCTGGCGGCGCGCGCGGCTGCCGCGCGCATGGCGCAAACCCTGGGTGAAGCGGTCGGCGCCACGGTTGGCCTGCGCGTGCGCATGGAATCGCGCGTCAGCGCCGCGACGCGGATCGAGATCGTGACGGAAGGCGTGTTCGCTCGCATGATTCTCGACGATCCATCGCTGGAAGGGATCGCGGCCGTCATTTTCGATGAGTTTCATGAGCGTTCGCTCGATGCTGATCTCGGATTGGCCTTGGCGCTCGATGCGCAAGCTGGCTTACGCGAAGACCTCCGTATTCTCGTGATGTCGGCGACGCTCGATGGCGCGCGTGTCGGCGCATTGCTCGATGATGCGCCGCTGATCACCAGCGAAGGCCGCGCGTTTCCCGTCGCAACCCGATATGTCGGTCGCGATGCACGCGCGCGTATCGAGGATGAAGTGGTGAAGGTGATCGAGCGGGCGTTGCGCGCCGACAGTGGTTCGCTCCTGGTGTTTCTACCAGGCCAGGGCGAAATCACACGCACCGCCGAACGCTTGAAGGAACGCATCACCGATGCGACGATCGATCTCGCGCCCTTGTTCGGCGCCATGGATCGCAAGGCGCAGGATCTGGCGGTGTCGCCGTCGGTTCCCGGTCGTCGCAAGATCGTGCTCGCCACCTCCATCGCCGAGACGTCACTGACCATCGACGGTGTGCGCGTTGTCATCGATAGCGGTTTGGCGCGCGTGCCGCGCTTCGAGCCGGATCTGGGTCTGACGCGTTTGGAAACGGTGCGCGTCTCGCGCGCCGCCGCCGATCAGCGCCGGGGCCGCGCCGGCCGCACGGAACCGGGCGTTTGTTATCGCTTGTGGGAAGAGGCGGCGAACGGCGCTTTGCAGCCTTTCGCACCGCCGGAAATTCTCAGCGCCGATCTGTCATCGCTGGTTCTCGATCTAGCGCAATGGGGTGCGCGCGATCCGATGCAATTGCGCTGGCTCGATCCGCCGCCGGCTGCGGCGCTGGCCGAGGCGCGCACGCTGTTGCGCGCGCTGGGCGCGCTCGATGACGATGGCGCGATCACGCCGGAAGGCCGCCGTATTCGGGCCTTGCCCTTGCCGCCGCGTCTGGCGCGCATGGTGCTGGAGGCGGCACGGGCCGGCGCAGCGCGTCTTGCGGCGGAGATCGCCGCCGTCATCGTCGAACGCGGTGTCGGTGGCGATGGTGTTGATATTGCCGAGCGGGTGGAGCGGCTGCGGCGTGATCGGGCGGGGCGGGCGCAGGATGCGCGGCGATTGGCGCGCGGCTGGGCCGATCAGGCGCAGGCTTTCTTTGGCGCGATGGAAACAAGCGATGACGTTGCCCATGTCGGCCGCTGGATCGCCGTCGCCTTTCCCGATCGTGTGGCTCGCGCCCGTGGCAAGCTCGGCGAATTCGTCATGGTGAACGGTCGCGCCGCGGCCTGCGAAGCCCATGATGCGCTGGCGCGCGCGCCCTATCTGGCGATTGCCGAGATCGCTGGCCGCGCCGGCGCCTCGCGCATTCTCGCCGCGGCAGTCATCACCATCGAGGAGATCGAAGCCTTGATGGGCGCGCGTATCGAGACGCGTGACGAGATCAGTTTCGATCGCGCTTCTGTTAGCGTCCGCGCCCGCCGCACGCGCCGGCTCGGTGCCGTGGCGTTGAGCGAGCAGCCGCGCAGCATCGAGGGGTCTGAGAGCGCCGTGGTGCTGGCCAATGGCATCGCCACGCTTGGTATTGATCGCTTGTCGTGGAACAAGGCGCAGAAGCAATTGCGTGATCGGGTGATGTTTTTGCGCCGCGCCGAGGGTGACGTCTGGCCGGATCTGTCCGATACGGCTTTGGCGGCATCGGCCGAAACCTGGCTGGCGCCCTTCATCGAAGGCCGCGCCTCGCTCTCAGCCATCACCGCCGATGATCTCGATGCGGCTCTGCAGGCATTGTTGCCGTGGGACATGCGTCGCCGCCTCGATATTGAAGCGCCGACCCATTTCGAAGCGCCGACCGGATCGCAGATCGCCGTCGACTACGAAGCCGAAGGCGGCCCGGCGCTCGCCGTGCGCGTGCAGGAATTGTTCGGTCTGTCGCAGCATCCTTCGCTGGCTGGTGGGCGCGTGCCGTTGACATTGCATCTGCTGTCGCCGGCGCATCGGCCAATTCAGATCACCCGCGATCTACCGGGGTTCTGGAAAGGCTCATGGTCGGCGGTGAAGTCTGAGATGAAGGGCCGTTATCCCCGTCACGTCTGGCCGGACGATCCGGCCAAGGCAACGGCGACGACACGGGCCAAACCACGCGGCACTTAGATGTGGGGCGACAGCGCTTCGATGATCCGGCAGTCGGCGACGGTGCCGCAGCGGCATTGCTCTATCATTCTACTGAGCTCGTGACGCAGGGCGCTGAGATCGGCGATTTTACGGTCGACCTCGGCCAGATGCTCCTGGGCGATGGCGTCGACGGCTTGGCAGGAGCGATCGCGATCATCGGACAAGTCCAGCAACGTTCTGACTTGTTCGAGGGAGAAGCCGAGGTCGCGCGATCTGCGGATGAAACTCAGCCTATTCAGATGAACTGGGCCATAGGCCCGGTAATTCCCTGCCGTGCGCGCCGGTGCGGCCAGTAAGCCAATACGCTCGTAATAGCGGATGGTTTCGACCTTGGTGCTCGTCAGCCGCCCCAGCTCTCCGATGGCGAGATGCTCTTCCCTCATGGCATGCTTCATGGCTTGACCCTGTAGTTACTATAGGGTCTATATGGGCGGTCACGTTGAATTTGTCGAGGTGACACCATGGCTGCTGCGAGCGCGTTTAAGCTTCGGATCGAAGGGATGGATTGCGGCTCCTGTGCCGCGAAAATCGAGACTGCCATCCAGCGCCTGCCTGGTGTTTCAGGACTCTCGGTCAGTTACAGCCAAGAATCGTTGTCGCTCTTATTGGACGAAGACCGCACGTCCCGTGCCGCGATCGAGGCGCAGATCAAGGCGTTAGGCTTCACGCCCGTTGGCCCAGCGGCAATGACCGCTCCGGCGAACGATTTCGTTCAGCCCGATGCCAAGAGCGCCTGGCCTGCGACGCGCAAGGGGCGGCTGGTCCTCGGCACCGGTGTTTTGCTGGCGCTCGCCTACATCGTATCGCAGATCGCGCCGGCCTGGTCGTTCTGGGCTTATATGGCCGCGACAGTGGTGGGGCTGTTGCCGATTGCACGGCGCGCCCTGGCTGCGGCGCGGGCCGGCTCGCCGTTCAGCATCGAGACGCTGATGTCGATCGCGGCGACTGGCGCGCTTGCCATCGGCGAGGCGCGCGAGGCGGCCATTGTCGTCTTCCTGTTCGCTGTCGGTGAGCTGCTCCAAGGTGTCGCTGCAAGCCGGGCCCGGGCCGGAGTGAAGGCGCTGGTCGACCTGATGCCACGCACCGCCCGTCGCCTCCGGGGTTCGCAGGTTGAGACGGTCTCCGCCGAAGCATTGGCCGTCGGCGATATTGTCGTGGTCAGGCCCGGCGACCGCATCCCATCGGATGGTACCGTTGTGGAGGGTGCATCAGAGGTGAGCGAGGCCGTGGTGACGGGCGAATCCGCACCCGTGACCAAAGAGGTCGGCTCTGCCGTCTATGCCGGCAGCATCAACGCGCATGGCGAGCTGCATGTGGAGATCACGCGGACGGCAGCCGACAACACGATCGCCCGCATCATTCACATGGTCGAGGACGCGCAGACGTCAAAGGCGCCGATGGCGCGTTTCATCGATCGCTTCAGTCGCTGGTACACGCCGGCCGCGATCGTCGTGTCGGCTCTGGTCGTCCTCGGCCCTCCGCTGCTTCTCGATGGTGACTGGTTCACTTGGATCTATCGCGGGTTGGCGCTGCTCTTGATCGCCTGCCCCTGCGCGCTGGTGATCTCGACACCCGCGGCGATCGCCTCGGGCTTGGCCAGCGGCGCGCGCCATGGGCTGCTCATCAAGGGCGGCGCGGCATTGGAAACGTTGGGCAAGATCAAGACCGTCGCCTTCGACAAGACTGGCACGCTCACTTTGGGGCGTCCGCATGTGACCGACGTGATGGCGATCGAAGGCGCGGAAACAGACCTCCTCGCCAAGGCCGCGGCTGTCGAGGCCGGGTCCAGCCATCCGCTTGGTGTGGCGATCGTCGCTGAAGCGCAGAAGCGCGGTCTCGATATTCCCAAAGTGTTCGGCGGCAGTGTTGCCTCACCCGGCAAGTCGGTCATGGGGCGGCTCAAGTCAGGCTTCGTCTCGGTCAGTTCGCCGCGTTATGCGGCTGAACACGTGGCGATGAGCGACGAAGTGCGGGCACGGATCGGCGCGCTCGAGAGCGAAGGCAAAACGGTCGTGACGGTCAGCGAAGGCAAGCGCCTGATGGGGCTGATCGCGCTTCTCGACGAGCCGCGCGCGGACGCTGCCGAAGGACTCGAGCGCCTGCGGGCTTTGGGGATTCGCCCCGTGATGCTGAGTGGCGACAACGCCCGCGCCGCCGGAACCATCGCGGCAGCCCTCGGCCTTGAAGTTCGCGCCGAGCTTCTACCGGATGCCAAGCTCGAAGCGATCTCGATTTATAAAGCCGATGCGCCCGTTGCCATGGTGGGTGACGGCATCAACGATGCGCCGGCGCTGGCTGCGGCCTCGGTCGGTATCGCGATGGGCGGCGGAACCGATGTCGCGCTTGAGACGGCCGACGCGGCGCTGCTCAAGAACCGGGTGACGGGCGTGGCCGAATTGATCGTCCTGTCGCGCGCGACTGTTACCAATATCTGGCAGAACGTCGCGGTGGCGCTGGGATTGAAGGGCATTTTTCTGGTCAGCAGCCTGACCGGGACGACACCGCTCTGGATGGCCATCCTTGCCGACACTGGCGCGACCGTGCTGGTGACGGCGAATGCCTTGCGGCTTCTGCGTTTCAAACCATAGGCCCAATCGCGTTTCGATCGAAACGCGATTGGGTAATTTCTACATCACGCCGTGGCGAACAGCCCGCAGGTGTCGACCACTGTCTGGCCGTCGCGCGGACGGTAGACGCGGAACGCCTTGTGCGAGACCAGCGCCACGACGAGATCGGCCTTGGCCGCCTCAGCGAGATCGTTGGTCACTTTGAAGGCCGGCCGCTTCTTGCCGGCGAGCAGCGCCGAGGCGAACGGATCGATGGCGATCACCTTGTCGCCGAGTTTGGCGTGTAGCGCTTCGGTGATCTCGAAAGCCGGGCTTTCGCGGAAGTCATCCACGTCCGCCTTGTAGCTCAGGCCGAGGCAGGCAACCGTGCCGCCGTGCGCCGCATGGGCTTCGAGGATCTGGTTCAGCACGTAATGGGCTTTGTTGTCGTTGACCTGGCGCGCCGTGCGGATCAGCGGCGCCCGTTCGGGCATGCTCTCCCACAGGAACCACGGATCGACGGGGATGCAATGACCACCGACGCCGGGGCCGGGGTTGAGAATGTTGACGCGCGGATGGCAGTTGGCCAGCTCGATCACTTCCTTGGTGTCGACGCCCAGGCCGGCGAACAACATCGAGAGTTCGTTGGCGAAGGCGATATTGACGTCGCGGAACGAGTTCTCCGTGAGCTTCACCGCTTCGGCCACCTTGGCCGAGGTGAGATGCACCTTGCCGTTGACGAAGGAGCGATAGAGCGCGGCGGCCTTGTCGGCGCAGCGCGGCGTCATGCCACCGATCACCCGGTCGTTTTCGACCAGTTCGGTGATCATGCGGCCGGGAATGACGCGCTCCGGGCAGTAGGCGATGGCGACATCGGAGGCGTCGCCGGCCTGATGCGGGAAGCTCAGGTCGGTGCGCAGTCGCGCCAGGGTCTCGGAAACGCGATCGCAGGTGCCGATCGGCGAGGTCGATTCGACGATGACGAGATCGCCTGATTTGAGATGCGGGGCGATGCTCTCGGCGGCTTCCAGCACGAAGGAGAGATCGCACACCTTATTGCCCTGGCCATCGGGAACGGACGGGGTCGGCACGCAGATCATGAAAATGTCGGCCGGGGCGACATCGATCGAGGCGGAGAGATGGCCGTTCTCGACGGCGGTGTTCACCAGGGCGTCGAGGCCGAGCTCGTGGAAATGGCAGCGCCCGTCGTTGATGGTCGCCACCGTGCCGCGGTTGATGTCGACACCGCGCACGTTGAAGCCGCGCGAGGCGACAAGGGTTGCCGTCGGCAGGCCGATATAGCCGAGTCCGATAATGCAAACGTCCTGAAACCAAGAATTTGTTGCGTAAGTAAATGGGACGAAATCGCGAATTGCCTGTTTCGGAAAATTCATGACGGCCTCGGTGCTCATCCGTCTTCGGCGACGGATCTTGCGAGCACCGTTGCACAGGCCGTTCCAGGAAAAATCGGCTGATTTTTCTTAATTTGAAGCAATCTTACGCGGGCGTAGGCGAATTCGGTCAAATTGTCCGTAATTTTTAGGACGATTTGTGCCGCTTCGGGACAGGCGCGCAACGCCCGTCTCAGCCTTCGGCAGCCGGGCGAGGGGCATCTGTTCCAGCCGCTGACGTTTTCGTTCGGATTTCGCGCGGGTGGAGCGGGGCGGGAGATCAGGCAGCAATTTCCATGCCCCGGTTCAGATGTTCTTAACCTTGGCAGCTAGGCCCGGCGCTGGCCGCGATCTGGCTCCTGCCTGTCGGGAGCGGTGGATCATGGTTGACCGACCGAATCCGAAGGCTTCCTAATGGGCTGCCGCCGTAATATGTGAGCATAACGGGACAAATCCGCGCGAACGCACATATGCGGCAAGTGCATATCCAACGAGTGCATATCCAAAAGGATGGGAAATGACACAACGTAAGCCTTACATTGTCGGTATCGGCGGAACGACCCGCACCGGCTCGTCGTCCGAGCAGGCGCTGGCGCTGGCGCTTTCTTATGCCCGCGACAAGGGTGCCGAGACCAAAATGTACGGCGGTAACGACCTGCTCCTGCCGATGTATGACCCAGATCCGGGCACGATGACCGATGCAGGCCGCCGCCTGATCGACGATCTGCGCAAGGCCGACGGTATCATCCTGTGCTCGCCCTGCTACCACGGCGGCGTCTCTGGCCTGGTCAAGAATGCCATTGATTATACCGAGGAAATGAACAAGGACGCGCGCGTCTACTTCGACGGTCGCGCCATTGGTTCGATTGGTGTCGGCTTCGGCTATCAGGGTCCGGTGGCGGTGCTGTCGCAGCTGCGCCAGATCGGCCATGCCCTGCGCGGCTGGAATGTGCCGCTCGGCGTCTCGATCAATTCGGCCGTGGTTAAGTTCAAGGACGGCCAGTGTTCCGAACCGGCGATCGCCGGGCAGATCGAGATCATGGCCAGCCAGGTGGTGGCGCAGGCCGGGAAGATGATGGCCTAGAGCAAATCGCCTTTCGGTAGAAAGGCGATTTGCTGAAAGCTCTTATTTTGACGCATTAAACGCCAATGAGGCGGCCATAGCAGCGGAAAAAACCGCTACGAAGCCGCCAAGCCGTCCGCGCCGCGCCGCATTTTCGCCCGGAAACCCGATGAATCTGCACCTGTTCTTTCGGTGATCGGGGTTCTGCTCATGAGTGCGATGCGGCACGGCGTACATTCTTTGTCTGCCTTCGAGGCGGCGCTGCCACTCCTCTTCACGGCGGCGGCAATTGCTTCTCTTGGCTGGGGCGCCAATCTCTATGGTCGTCTCCATCCCGCTCCTGCGGTTGAGACGGCGCAGGTCCCCAGCACCATGTCGAAGCGCCAGGAAGAAAAGCTGGCCGCCGATATGTCGGCGTTCGCGCTAGCCAAGGTCGCGCCCGAGCGGCTGGTCAGCGAAGCGACGCGCGAGGCCTTCAATGGCCCGACGCTGCCGCCGCTGCGCCTGGCCAATGTGGCGCCGGTCCCCCGCGCTGAATTGAAGCTGCGCAACAAGGGGGAAAAACAGCCGACGAAGGTGGCGAGTGTTCTGCCGCCGGCGCGCCCGGCCGTGATCACCTCGTCCCAAGTTGCTGCGTCTCGCGTCGCCGCTATCGCACCGCCCCCTGCTACGGTGGTGGCGGTGCATGAACGCGGCGTCGTCGCGCGCGTCGCCGAATATGTGCCTTCGCCGCGTCAGATGTTCGATGGCGTGCGGACGCTGAGCGGCACCCTGGGCGACCAAGTCTCCAGATATATTCCGCGCATTTAATAAAGCCCGCGCATTTATTGCCGTTTCAAGACGTCCGTTGCGATTCCATTCGCATCAGAATCATGTAGGTATGATCTGATCAAATAAACGGATGGACCTTTGGCGACCCACAACGAGATCGGGGACTATCGCGAGATTTTGCTTTTTCTCGTGACAGCGGGCGTTGTCGTCCCGTTGTTCCGGCGGTTGCGCATCTCACCGGTGCTGGGCTTCATCTGCGCCGGTCTGTTGCTTGGTCCCTATGGTCTCGGTCGGTTTGCCCACCTGCATCCGTGGATCGCCGCGATCAGCCTGTCCGATATCGAGGGGCTGGCCAAGGTCTCCGAGCTTGGCGTCACGTTCCTCCTGTTCATGATCGGCCTCGAACTGTCGTTCGAGCGCCTCAACCGCATGCGCAAACTGGTGTTTGGCCTAGGCGCGCTGCAGGTTTTCCTCTCGGGTCTGGGGATCACGCTTGTCGCGCTCTGGTTCGGCCAGCCAGCGCCAGCAGCGCTCATCATCGGCGGCGCCCTCGCTCTGTCTTCGACCGCCATCATCGTGCCTGTTATCGCCGAGCGTAAACGGCTGAACACGGCGGGCGGTCGCGCCACATTCGCGATCCTGCTGTTTCAGGATCTGATGGTCGCGCCGCTGTTGTTCATGGTCGCCATGCTCGATCCGCGCACCAATATGGGCTTCGGCATGGGCCTGCTGACGGCGCTGTTGCCAGCCATGGTGGCGCTCGTGGTCATCGTCGGTGTCGGCCGCATGATCCTGCGCCCGCTCTTCCATCATGTGGCGGCGGCGCGTTCGACAGAATTCTTCATGGCGGCCTGTCTGCTCGTTGTGCTCGGTACGGGCGTCGCCACCGCCATGGGCGGTCTGTCCATGTCGCTGGGCGCTTTCATCGCCGGCCTGCTGCTGGCGGAGACGGAATTCCGCCGCGAGATCGAAGTGACGATCGAGCCGTTCAAAGGCCTGCTGCTCGGCCTGTTCTTCGTGTCGATCGGCGCTGGGCTCGACCTGTCGCAAGTGGTGCGCCAGCCGGCCGCCACCTTGGGGCTCGCCGTTGCCTTGTTCGCTGGCAAGGCGCTGCTGCTCTACGGCATCGGCCGTGCCATCGGGCTGGCGAGCCCGGTGGCGCGTGAAACCGCGTTGCTGATCGGGCCGGGAGGCGAATTCGCCTTCGTCATGTTGACCGCTGCCGTGGCCGAAGGCGCCGTGGCAGCGGTGACGGGCGCGCAGGTGATGGTGGCAGTCACCTTATCGATGATCGCCATTCCGATGATCGCGGCGCTGACGTTCAAATTGGCCCCACCCCGGTCGGAAGCCAGAATGCCCGACCAGTTTTCAACCCCTGTCGATGTGGTCGCCGGACAGGTCATCATCGTCGGTTATGGCCGTGTCGGCACGCTCGTCGGCGAGCTGCTGGTGCGCCACAAGATTCCCTTCATCGCCATCGACGACGATATCCGCCTCGTGCAGCACGTGCGCGAGCGCAATCCCGCGGTGCAGATCTATTGGGGCGATGCGACCCGCGCCGAATTTTTAAAGAAATGCGGCGTCGGCAGCGCCCGTGGCATCGTCGTGACGATGGATTCGCCCAAAGCTGTCGAACTCGTCGTCGAGGCGGCGCATCGCGAACAGTCCGAACTGACGATCGTCGCCCGTGCCCGCGACGCCAATCACGCCACCCATCTCTACGAGATCGGAGCCACCGACGCTGTGCCCGAGACCATCGAGGCGAGCTTGCAGCTGGCCGAAGCGGTGCTCGTCGATATGGGCGTGCCGATGGGCTATGTCATCGCCTCGATCCACGACAAGCGCGATGAATATCGCGCCCTGTTGCAGCCGAAGACGGAAGGGGCGCGCGAACGGCGCGCCATCCGCATGTCGACCCGGGTGAAGGCCATGGGCCGCCCGAAGACCGAAAAGGTCGATAAGGAAAAGACCCAGAAGAGCGAATGACAGATTGTTGAAAACCTTGGTGTCATCCCGGACACGCGGAGCGTGATCCGGGATCCAGGGGCGAGCGGTAGAGTGTTCGATCACGCCCGCATCTTCTTCAGTGCATCAAGACGCGCAGCATTCGCTTGTGGCCCCTGGTTCCCGGATCACTTGCGGCGCAAGCGTCCGGGATGACACCAAGGTTTTCGACAACCCGTTAGCCGCGCTTCAAAGCCGCTTCCCGGATCTTGGTCAGCGTCATTGCCGGCGTGCTCGCATCGCGGTCGATCTTGACATGGACGATGGCCGGCTTGCCAGTAGCGATCGCGCGTTCAAAAGCCGGCGCGAACTCGTCCGTTTTCACCACCGTTTCGCCATGGCCACCGTAAGCGCGCGCGAGCGCAGCGAAGTCGGGCGAGTTGAGCAGAGTGGCCGAGACGCGGCCCGGATACTCCCGCTCCTGATGCATGCGGATCGTGCCGTACATGCCATTGTCGATCACCACGACGACAATCGGCAGGTCGTATTGCACGGCGGTGGCGAATTCCTGGCCGTTCATCAGGAAGCAGCCGTCGCCGGCAAAGCTCACCACCAGTCTGTCGGGATGCAGCCGCTTGGCGCCGACGGCGGCCGGTAGGCCATAGCCCATCGATCCCGACACCGGCGCCAACAGGCCACCAAATCGGCGGATGCGCAGATAGCGGCCGACCCAGGTGGTGTAATTGCCGGCGCCATTGGTGACGATGGCATCGGCCGGCAGACGTTGGCGCAGCCACAGCATGATTTCGTTGAGCTGCACGTCGCCGGGGATCGGTGCATCAAGCCCGGAGAAGGCGAGATAATCGGCGCGCGCCGTTTTCGTCTCAGCGCTCCAGGCGATCGTCTTTGGCGGCACGAGGGTCTGCAGCGCGTCGCAAAAGCCTTGCGGCGTGGCATTGATGGCAAGCGTCGGTTGATAGACGCGGCCGAGTTCGCCGGGGTCCGCATGCACATGCACAAGACGTTGGCGCGGCACCGGTATGTCGAGCAAGGTGTAGCCTTGCGACGGCACTTCCGCGAGGCGACCACCGATCAATAGAATAAGATCGGCGGTCTGAATGCGTTTCACCAAAGCCGGATTGGCGCCCAGGCTCAACTCGCCGGCGTAATTGGCGTGGTCGCCATCAAACAGCATGGTGCGGCGAAACGAGGCGACGACAGGCAGATCGAAAGCCTCGGCGAAGGCGCGAAACTGCGCGCAGCTTAGCGCCGACCAGCCGCTGCCGCCGAGAATGGCGATCGGTCGCTTGGCCTGCGCCAGCAGTTCGCTGAAGCGTGTCAGCTCGCGGGCGCCGGGCGCTGCCTGCGCCGCTTCCACACGCAAGGCATCAACAACGCTGGCCGTTTCAACCAACATGTCTTCCGGCAGTGAGATCACCACGGGGCCGGGCCGGCCCTGCAGGGCGACATGAAAGGCGCGGGCCACCACTTCGGGAATACGCTGGGGATCGTTGATCTCCGTCACCCATTTCGCTGTCGAGGCGAAAGTGCGTTCGTAATCCATCTCCTGGAACGCGCCGCGCCCGCGCATGTCGCGGGCCACCTGGCCGATGAACATGATCAGCGGCACGGAATCGTGCTCGGCGATATGGATCGCATGGGCGCCATTGGTGGCGCCGGGGCCGCGCGTGACAAAGACAATGCCCGGCCGCCCGGTCAGGCGCGCGGTCGCATCGGCCATCATGCCGGCGCCCGCTTCTTGGCGGCAGACGGTGATATTGATCTTGGCGTCATGAAAGGCGTCGAGCACGGCGAGATAGGATTCGCCCGGCACGCAGAACACGTGGTCGACGCCTTGAATGGTCAGTTGATCGACGAGGATCTGGGCGCCCGTGCGGGTGTTGCTCGGCGTCGTGGCCATCGCTTAGCCTCCCCAGGCCTTGTCGGTGAGAACATCCTGTGTGTGTTCGCCCAAGGCCGGCACCGGCCGTTCGGCCGCAGCGGGCTGGCCGTCGATGACGATGGCCGAGCGCACGCCCGGCGTCGTGCCGCCCTTGGCGCGCGGATTGGGCTGGTCGATGCGCATGCCGCGCGCGATCACCTGCGGATCGTCGAACACGTCGACGATCGTGTTGATCGGCCCCGCCGGCACCGAGGCGGCTTCGAGCTTCGCCAGCAGATCGCTGCGCTGGAATGTCCGCGTCAGGTCGTTGAGGAGAGCCGTCAATTCAATGCGCTGTGCGACGCGATCCTTGTTGACGAGAAAGCGCGGATCGGTGGCGAGTTCCGGCGCGCCGAGGATGTCGCACAATTTGCGATATTGGCCGTCGTTGCCCGTGGCGATGATGATATTGCCGTCGGCGACCGGATAGACATCGTAAGGCACGAGATTGGGATGGCCATTGCCCATACGGTGGCCGACCTTGCCCGAGACGAAATAGTTCAACGCCTGATAGCCGAGCACCGCCACCTGCGAGTCGAGCAGCGCGCAATCGATATAGGCGCCTGCGCCGGTTTCAGCGCGGCGGATCAGGGCTGCCTGCACCGCATTGGCGGCGTAAAGCCCGGTGAAAATGTCGGCGATGGCGACGCCGGATTTCAGCGGCGGGCCGTCCGGCTCGCCGGTCATATGCATGACGCCGCCCATGCCTTGGACGAGAAAGTCATAGCCGGCGCGCGGCGCATAGGGGCCGGTCTGGCCAAAGCCGGTGATCGAGCAATAGATCAGCCGCGGATTGATCGCCTTCAGGCTGTCGTAGTCGAGGCCATATTTTTTCAGACCGCCGAATTTGAAATTCTCGATGACCACATCGGCATGTTCCGCGAGCCGGCGCACCAGGGCCTGGCCGTCCGGCGTCTCGAAGTCAGCCTGGATGGAGCGCTTGCCGCGATTGCAGCCATAGAAATAGGCGGCGGCGAGCGGGTCGCCGTTGATGTCCTCGACGAAGGGCGGACCCCATTGGCGGGTGTCGTCGCCAGCGCCGCTGCGCTCCACTTTCACGACGTCGGCGCCAAGATCGGCGAGCAATTGGCCACACCAGGGGCCAGCGAGAATGCGGGCGAGTTCAAGCACACGGACAGAGGCGAGCGGAGCGGTCATGGGTCTCCAGACGGGAAAGCCAGTAATGATGTTTCCCTGTCTAAACGAGCCGCTCGGCGGGCGCCACCCAGGCCAGCCTAGCCGCGCACGCCCACCCGCAGGCCGGCCGCCGGCCGCTCCTGGATCACTTCGCGGCGGAAGCGGAACAGCGCCGCCGGCCGTCCGCCTGTGCGGATCGAGGTGCCACCGGTCGGTTCCACCACGGCGGCGTTTTCGACGAAACGGCGGAAATTCTGCTTATGCAGCCGCCGCCCCTCAAGCGCCTCGGCGGTGCGTTGCAGGGCGGTGAGGGTGAAACTCTCCGGCATCAGCTCGAAAATCACCGGCCGGTACTTCATCTTGGCGCGTAAGCGGCCCATGGCGGTGGCGAGGATGCGGCGGTGGTCGTCGCGCATGGCTTCGCCGAGCGGGCCGGTTTCCTCGATCAGCGGGCTGGCGCGGCCATCGCGCCGCGCTTCTTCCACCAGGCCCGCTTCATAGAGAAGCTGGTAGCGGTCGAGCACGTTCTCGTCGTTGAAACGGCCGCCGTCGTCCTCGAACAGCATGCGCACCCGTTCCGTCCGGGTCAGGCCATAGGCATTCGGTCGGTTCGGATCGCGTACCGCCCATTTGCGCAGCGCCGGGACGATGCTGGTGTCGATGATGGTCGGCTTGCGGCTGCGCCAATCCTCCCAGGGAAAGAAGCCGTACCAGGGTTGGAAACTGGCGCCCGAGGCCAGCTGCGCCGCGCTGTCCTTCGATTGCGCCGTGCGTGTCAGCGCCAGATAGCCGACGGAAACCACATGCGGTTTGCGATCGCCGAGCTGTGCATGGCGGCCGCGGTCGCCGAAGGTATAGAGCTGTTCGACATAGCCGAGCGGCACGCCGGTCTGTTCGCCGACCCAGGTGCGCAGGCCGATGTCGAGCGTGCGATGCGCCAGCGGATCGAACGGACCGGACGGCAGCGCCGCCTCGCCGCGATTGCGCCCGATATTGGCAACCAGAATGGCCGGATCATCCCCGACGACCGTCGCGATCGCCGCTGTCAGATTGATCTCGACCGGCAGGCTGCGGGGTGAAGGGGCTTTCGTCACAATGGTCAATCGATCTCGAGCATGAAGGGCACGCCTTCGTAGCACATTTCGCCCATGCCAATGGCGGAGACAGCTTGGCTCATCCGGCCGTCGCGGCCAAGCGCTTGGTCGGCCAGCGCCACCAGCCGGGCATTGGGGGTGGCGGTCGGCGAGCGCGCGCGGATCAATTGCGCCAGTTCGCTTTCGTCGCGCTCCGGCAGCAAGGCGCAGGCGGTGATGAAGGCGGCGGCCGTCGATCGGCTGACGCCAGCGAAGCAATGGATGAGCAACGGCTGGCGCCGGTCCCACTGCTGGATGAAATCGAGAAGATCCTGGACGTGAGTTGATTGCGGCGCGAAATGCCCTTCGAGCGGTTCGACGATGTCCGACATCGAGAGGAACAAGTGCCGTTCGGAAGCAATGTCGGCGGGGCGCGTCACCGGCGTGTCGGCGTTGATCAGGGTGACGAGACTGCGCGCGCCGGTCTCGCGCACTGTGTCCTCGATCTTCGCCAGCGAGCAGACATGGATACGGGGCATGGATTCAGCCTTCAGTTTAGCTTTTCAGCCTTTCGCCGTGGCGTGCATTTCGGTTTCGAGTTCCGCGAATCGTTCGAGGAACAAGAGTTTGGCACTGGTCGCGTCCATTGATGACACGAGTGCGTCGATATTGCGGGCGCTGATTCTCGGTCGTCCAAAAAATTGCTCGGCCTCGTCGATCGAAAAGCCAGCGAGCCGCGTCGCCTCGATGAAGGCCGCGGCGTGGTCCGCTTGTTTAGTCAGTTTGACGAGCGCCGCCGGCGGTGTGGCGGGCAGGGCGAAGCGCAAATGAATGGCCGCCAGAATGCGCGCTTCGACGCTCTTATAATCTTCGCCGATCACCGCTTTGAACGGCGAGATCATATCGCCGATCACATATTCCGGCGCGTCATGCAGCAGCGCCATCATGCGCCAGCGCGCCGGCAGGCCAGGATCGAGGTCAGCGGCGATGCGCTCGACCAGGACCGAATGCTGGGCGACGGAAAAGATATGCGGACCCGTCGTCTGGCCATTCCAGCGCGCCACCCGCGCCAGGCCGTGGGCGATGTCTTCGATTTCGATATCGAGCGGTGAGGGGTCAAGCAGATCGAGCCGCCGGCCTGACAACATACGTTGGAAGGCGCGCGGCGCGGCAGCAGGGCGGCGCGCCATCATGTTGTCCCGCGTGTCGGCCTATAGGCGAGTTTGGCGCAGCGCTCGTAGCAATGGCAGCCGACGAGATGGTCGTTGATCATGCCGACCGCCTGGGCGAAGGCATAGATGATCGTCGGACCGCAGAAATTGAAGCCGCGCGTCTTCAGATCCTTCGAGATTTTCTGCGAGAGCGGCGATTCGGTCGGGATGTCACCCATGTGGCGGCGTCCGGCTTGAATTGGTTTGCCGTCGAAGAAATCCCACAAATAGTTCGAGAAGCCTTGCTGGCTTTCGATGTCGAGCCAAACTCGGGCCGACTTCACCGTGCTCTCGATCTTGGAGCGGTTGCGGACGATGCCAGCGTCCTGCATCAGGCGCTCGACTTTGGCGGGTGTATAGCGCGCGATCTTCGCCGGCTCGAAACCGTCGAAGCCTTTGCGGAAGGCATCGCGCTTGCGCAGGATGGTGATCCACGACAGGCCGGCCTGAAAGCCATCAAGGATCAGCTTTTCGAACAGCGCCCGGCTGTCCCACTCGGGCACGCCCCATTCCTCGTCGTGATAGGCGACATAGAGCGGATCTTCGCCCGGCCACGGGCAACGGGCGAGGCCATCGCCGTGCAGCACCGGCGGCCGCAGCGGTTTTGGGCCGGCGGCAGGCTTTGCCGCAACCTTGGCAGCGGCTTTCGCCGCTGGTTTGGCTTTTGGCTCAACCTTCACGGTGGTTTTTGATGCGGTCTTCGCAGCGGGCTTTTTAGCAGGGAGCTTTTTGGTCGGCGGCATGGTGCCAAGTTTATAGCACTTTCGCGCGAAGGGGATGCCGCTTCGCGCGAAGAAAATGTGTCAAACCCACAAGTAGGTAAAGGCTTAGGCGGCGGGTTTGCTGTCTTGTTTGCCGCCCTGCGGTTCCAGCGCCGAGCGATAGCGCTGCAGCATGCGCCGGAAAGTCGACAGCATGGCCTTTTCAATATCGGGCTTGCGCTCCAGCCGGCTCAGGGTGAAGGCGGCCGCTTCCAAGGTCGAGAGCCCTTCGCGGCGCGGCTCCTTGCGCAGCTTGCCGTAGAGCGACGCCTGTGTCGGGCGCAGCACCAGCCGGGGGCATTTCAGCACCCAGGCATTGCGCCACCACAAGGTCTTGGCCTGGCTCCACGAGCCATCGAACAGGATGATGCCTTCAAGGCCGCGCAGCGCCGACGCCTGATTTTCGGCGAGTTCGCCGTGGCGATCGAGCAAGGCGATGTCGCGATCGGCCGGCGCGTCTTCGGAGGCGGAAGCACCCAGATGCAGCACGGCCCAGCGCTTCGGGTCGACGTCGCGCTCAAGCGCCGCCGACAGGCTCGGCCACGACAGGCCGATGCGGAATGTCGCTTTGGCCAGATGGGTGACGGCGACGCGGGCTGTGCCTAGCGTTTTGTCCTGCTCCTGCGGATGCTGCAGCACCAGGAGTTCGATCTTGTTGTTGATCGGCTCGATCGCGTCGCAGACGCACAAGGCTTCCGGCTTGCCGCAATGGGCGCAGACCGGCTCTTCCAGCAGCGTGGCCGGCAGGGTGGGGCGGGCGGTTGGCTTGCGCCGGGGGGTACGCGGGCGGCGTGTCTCAGGCGCGGTCATGGTGCACACTTAAAGTTGTTTCATTCACGGTAACGGGCGCGGTGGCGCCCTCGAGTCGATCGAGCCGCAGCAGCGCGAGCCCGGTATTGCCGGCCGACGATCCCATCTGGCCGATGACCACATCGCCGATCTTCACCTCGGCGCCAGATGCTGGCGCCGGGCCGGTAAAACCGACCCGGACGAAGCGCTTGCGCGCCGTGCCGCGATGTTCCACCCGCGACACCACCTCCTGGCCGATATAGCAGCCTTTGGTGAAATCGACCCCATGCAGCCAATCCATATTGGCTTCGTGGGGAAAGGTGTCGCCATAGGCGAAATCGACGCCGCTTTCCGGCACGCCGAGCGCAATGCGTCGGGCGGCATAAATATCCTCGCCGCCAGCCTCAGCGCCGATCTGGTCCAGTTCGTCGGGCGGGCCGATGACGCGCCAGCCCAGGCCCGGATGGCGCGGGTCGCGAAAGGCCAGCGCCTGGGCCGGCGGTGGCTCTTCCACTGTGACGGCCACGGCCAGGTTGGCGCTTTCGTCGCTGATGCGCACGTCGGCGCGCAATTTGTAGAATCCGAGCCGTTTGGCCAGGTCCGCCGCCTGGGCGGCATTGCAATCGATCAACAGGCCGTCGCCATCGGGGGTGACGAAGAAATCGAACAGGATTTTGCCCTGGGGGCTAAGCAAGGCGGCGAAACCGCCCTCGCCCGGCTGCAGCTTCTCGATGTCGCTGGTGACGAGATTATTGAGGAAATCTCTGCTATCGCGGCCGTTCAGGCGCAAAACCGCCCGCCCGGTCAACAGGGTCGCAGTTGCCTGAGTGGTGTCAGTCCCAGCTTGCATCGTCATGAGGCTCTAGTTAAGCCCGATGGCGAGAACTGCAAGCAGCAAACTGCGCAGTCGTCACATCAGGTGGAAAAGACACAGGAACCCGGAATATGGCGCAAACCTTTGATCTCATTCTGTCCGGGGGCACGGTCGTCAATCAGGACGGGGCCGGGGAACGCGATATCGGCGTGATCGGCGATACGATTGCGGCCATCGGCGACCTGTCGCGCGCCTCCGCCGCCGAAACCGTCGATTGCCGGGGCCTGACCATTCTGCCGGGCGTGATCGACAGCCAGGTGCATTTCCGCGAGCCCGGCCTCACCCATAAAGAGGACCTGGAAACCGGCTCCCTCGCCGCCGTCATGGGCGGTGTCACTTCCGTCTTCGAAATGCCCAACACCAATCCGCTGACCACCGGGCCAGAGGAACTCGCCGACAAGGTGAAGCGCGGCCGCCATCGCATGCATTGCGATTTCGCCTTCTGGGTCGGTGGCACCCATGAGAACGCCAAGGATATCCCCGAGCTTGAGCGTCTGCCTGGCGCCGCCGGCATCAAAGTGTTCATGGGCTCGTCCACCGGCAATCTACTGGTCGCCGATGATGGCGGCGTCGGCCATATTCTCTCGCACACGCGCCGCCGCGCCGCCTTCCATTCGGAAGACGAATATTTGCTCGAAGAGCGCAAGCACCTGCGCGTGCCAGGCGATCCGTCCTCCCATCCGGTGTGGCGCGATGTGGAGACGGCGCTGCATTGCACGCAGCGTCTCGTGCACATCGCCCGTGAGCAGGGCGCGGCCATTCACGTGCTGCATATTTCCACTGCCGAGGAGATGGACTTCCTCAAGGACCATAAGGACGTCGCCACCGCCGAAGTGACGCCGCATCATCTCACCCTCGACGCCAGCCTCTATGCGACGCTCGGCACCAAGCTGCAGATGAACCCGCCAGTGCGCGAGGCCCGTCATCGCGATCATATCTGGTGGGCCGTGTCGCAAGGCATCGCCGATGTGCTCGGCTCCGACCATGCGCCCCATACGCTGGAAGAAAAGGCCAAGAGCTATCCCAACACGCCCTCGGGGATGACCGGCGTGCAGACGCTGGTGCCGATCATGCTCGATCACGTCAACGCCGGCCGCCTGTCGCTGGCCCGTTTCGTCGATATGAGCAGCGCCGGCCCGCAGCGGATTTTCCAGATCGCCCGCAAGGGGCGCATCGCGCTCGGCTACGACGCCGACTTCACTGTCGTCGACATGAAGCGCAAGGAAACGATCACCGACGATTGGATCGCCTCGCGCAGTCAGTGGACGCCGTATCACGGCAAGACGGTCACCGGTTGGCCGGTCGGCACCATTATCCGTGGCGCCAAGGTGATGTGGCAGGGCGAATTGACGAGCCCGGCGCGCGGCGAGACGGTGCGCTTCATTCAAGCTTTGTGAGGCATCGGATGAGAGGGACCCTGGCTTTGGCGAAAGTTTTGGCGGCGGTCCTTCTCGGCCTGGCATCGATATCGGCCGCTCAGGCGCTGGAAGGCGACAGCTTTCGCTCGCCCTCCAGTAATATCCATTGCGCCTATTTCGCCGACACGGATGGGGCGTCGCTGCGCTGTGACATCAGGCAGACCTCCAATAAGCCGCCGCCGCGCCCGCGCGAATGCGATCTCGACTGGGGCAATGCCTTCGAAGTTCTGGCGAAATCGACGCGCGGCGCCCGCATCTGCCATGGCGATACGGTCGCCGATCCAAATCTGCCGGTGCTGTCTTATGGTGCGGTCTGGTCACGCGGCGGCTTCACCTGCCATTCGGCCGAGACCGGCATCCTGTGCCGCAATGCGCGAGGGGCAGGTTTTGAGCTGTCGCGGGCGCAGCAGCGGGTGTTTTAATTCTTCAGCGACAGATCCCAGCACGGCGTCAGTTCCACCGTGAGGCGATTGCGTAACGCCGGTTCGAAACCCTCGAGAATGTGGTCGCGGAAACTGGTAATCGGGCATTTGGGGATCAGAATGGCCCCCATATTGGCGATCTCCTCGACCGTCTCCGGCGTCAGCGCCGGGAAGGTGCGCGTCGGATCGATGCCGATCGAGACATTGCGGATCGGCTTGCGGTCGAGCAGGTAGGAGAAGGGATCGACGAAGTCGATCGAGAAGACGCTGTCGAAACGCACGCCATTGCGCGCTTCATAATCGACCAGTGCCTTCGCTGCTTCGTCGATACTCAACAGCCAGGCGATCTGGAAATCGGGCTCGGCATGCAGCGCCAGTGACGGCAATTGATTCTGGTTCGCCAGCGATCGGTAGCTGTCCTGAAAGCGGGCATAGTGATCGTTGAGGATCTGCGCCCTTGTAATCAGCTCTTTCTTGGCGCTGGCGCGACCGATGCGGTCGAGATATTGCGCCGGCAGCGGCTGATAGACGATGGCGGCGGCCGTCGCGCGCGCCGCGCGGTAGAGCGTGTGCAGGGCCACCGGCAGCGTGATGGCCGCGATCAGCATCAGCACCACCGGCCGCTTTCTGTCCGTGCTCGATTTCCATTTGCACAGAATGACGAGCAGCACCGGCCAGATGAATATGAACTCCTGGCTGCCGGTATTCTGGGTTTCGAAGATGATGGCGCCGGCGGAGGTCACGGCAAGCCACGCGGCGCCGGAGTTGAGCAATTTACGGGCAGCCGTGATCAGCGTCGGAAAACTGCCGCTCGGCACCGCCGCCGCATGGCGCGGCAAAGCCTCCCAGGTGACCATGGCCAGCAATGCCAGGATACAGACGATCATGTCGAACTTCAGCGTCACGACACCGGCGAGGCGCGGCAGGAAGGTGCCGCGATTCATCGTGACCAGTTGCAGGATGTCGGAGAGATATTCGGTGTACATGCCGTTGATCAGCTCGATGGCGGAATTGATCGCCAAGAAGCCGAAGATCGCCAGGATGTAATCACGCCAATTGATGCGGCCGCAGACGAGCGCGTAGGAAACGAGCGCGAAGCCAACGACGAAGCCGGTGACCTTGATGAACAGCAGGGCCGACAGCAGGATGGCGATGATGACGTTCTGCAACACGCGCGATTGCACGAACATCAGCGTCGAGACCAGCACGTAAAGCAACAGAACCGATTGCCGGTTGTAATTGCCGAAGGCGTCGAAGGTGGAAGACGGATAGGCTTCGATGCCGTTGATCGGCAGGAAGCCAAACAGCAGGAAGGGCAGCACCAGGCCGAGCGCCCGTGCCCGCGACACGCGGTCGACCTGGGCAACGATCAAAGCCATCAGCGGCGCAGCGATGATGAGGATGCTCCACTGCACCGCCAGGATCGGATTGGCCTGCGGCATGAGTTTCTTCACCGCGACGAACAGGTAGTAGCCGAGGCCGCCGACCGGCGTGAAAAAATCCGTATGCGGGGTCTGGCCGTTGTTGAGCCGATGCGCCGCGTCGTAATAAACGATGATGTCCCAGTAATTGCCGCCGACCGGCAGGCGGATCGGCAGGGCGAGCAGCGCCATGGCCACGAGGCAGCACACCGCCAGAAGGGTCAGCGGTGAGACTTTCAGGATCGCGTTGGGCCTGGCGTCCGAGAGGGTCATGTGGCTGGCGGTTAGCACGGGTTTCACTCCGCGGCCAGAGTGGTGGGATTGAGACGTTGGGGAAGACCGATGCGGCGGCTGAATTGCGAGGCCGCCAGCGGGTCGAACCAGGGCTGCATCTGCGCCAGGGCCGGAAACGAAGCTTCGAACACCTCGCGCGGCATGCGGCTGTCTTTATAGGGATTCACGGCGCCGCCAGCGCGCAGCGCGATCTGATCAAGCTGGCTGAGAAGGTGCAGCGTCGCTTCGCCATGGTTGGGGAGGTCCAGCGCCAGGGTGGCGCCTTCGCGGGCAAAGGACAGCAGCCCGGGTGACGCCCGTGGACCGAAGATTTTCAGCACGCTGATGAAGGAATGGATGCGCGCTGCGTGCAGCGCCGCCAGCATGTCGGCCACGGCCTGTTCGGCGCTGTGGAGCGGCAGAACGCTTTGGTGCTGGTGAAAGCCGCGCGGCCCATAGGCGCGGTTCCAACCGCCGATGCCATCGAGCGGATAGAAGAACTGCGCATAGTCGCGGCGTCGTTCGCCGGCTTTCGCCAGCGCGAATTGGGCGGCATTGAAGAGACCGATACTGGCGCCGTTCATCAGCGAGACGGGCGGCGTAAACGGCAAGGTCAGATGCAGCCCTTGGCGCCGGGCCATTGGAGCGTTGGCATGATTGGCGCGCATGAACAGGCCGCGCCCCAGCGTCGTGCCGCGCGCCGAACTGTCGATCCAGGCGACGGAATATTCGTGGGTCGCGTCGCTCTGCGTGCTGAGCGTGAAGAAGCGGCCGAGGGAGGGGAAGCGGAGGGTCTCCTCGATCACGTCGGGCGTTGGCGTGCGCTTCAGCGCCATCTCGACCCAGGTGACGAGGCCGGTCAGGCCCATGCCGCCGATGGTGGCGGCGTAGAAGTCCGCATGGCTCTGCGGCGAACAAAGAAGGCGGGTGCCGTCGGAGCGGATCAGTTCAAAAGCTGTGACGTGACAGCCAAAGCTGCCGGCGCGGTGATGATTTTTGCCATGCACGTCATTGGCCAAGGCGCCGCCGAGCGTGACGAACTGCGTGCCGGGCGTCACCGGCAGAAACCAGCCGTGCGGCACCACATATGCGATGATCTCGCTCAGCAGAACGCCTGCCTCGGCGCGCAGGATACCGGTGTCGGCGTTGAAATCGAGAATGCGGTTCATGCCGCGTGTGAGGATGGCGGTGCCGGCCGGCATGGCGCTGTCGCCATAGCTGCGGCTGTTGCCGACGGGCAGATAGGCGCTGGCGGGGAGCGTTGCCGAGGTGCTGTCGCGTGGTTGCAGGGCCACGGCTTCAGCCATGGCGATCCGTCCCCACCCGTGCAGCTTGACGCTCATGTCAGCCCCACTTCGCCGCCAGCATCACCGCGATCGCCAGCGCGCCGACCAGATGGCTGCGCCAGTCGCGAATGAGGAAGTGCACGGGATCGTCGACCAGTTCGCGCCGCTTGGCCAGAAACCACATGCGCACGATCAGATAGAGCATCATCGGGCAGATCAGCCAGATCAGCTCCGGGGTCTTATAGAGCCCGTTGTGGCCGGCGCGGTCGACATAAAGCGCCAGCACCAGCACCGCCGAGAAGGCGCTGGCGACGCCAAGCTGCGACACCATGTCGATGTCGCCATAGCGATAGCCCCGGCCCATCACCCGCTTTTCGTTGATCGCATCGACGGTGACCGTGTCGAGCTCGACATAGCGCTTCACCAGCGCCAGGCTGAGAAACAGGAACATCGACAGCGCCAGCAACCAGAACGACAGTTCGATGCCGGTGGCCGCATTGCCCGCCAGAATGCGCAGCGTATAGGAGCTGGCCAGCGACAAGACGTCGACCATCAGCCGGCGCTTGAAATAAAACGTATAGGCGAAGTTCAACACCACATAGGCGCCGATGGTGGCCGCGAACAGCGGCGGCAATTGCGAGGCGATCAGCGTCGCACCGGCCAGCAGCAGTGGAATCAGCACAAGACCATGGGAGACAGGTAGGGCGCCACTGGCGAAGGGCCGGTTCCGTTTCGTCGGATGGCGGCGATCCTGCTTCAGATCCATGATGTCGTTGAGCAGATAGATCGAGGACGCCACCAGGCCGAGGCAGAAGAAGGCCGAGATTGTCGCGATGAGGACGGGGGCTTCGACGAGCCGGTGCGCCAGCACCGCCGGGGCGAAGACGAGGATGTTCTTCGACCACTGTTCGAGCCGCATCGCTTTGGCATAGGCGCGCAACTTCCCCCGTAGTGATCGGGCGGGCCCGCTGGTGACCTGAACTGGGGGCGGCGCCGAAGAAGGTGTCGTGTCCATGTCAGGATTCATGTCAAGATTCACGCCAATATTCGTGTCGAGACCGAGGTGATGGGCGATCGGGCCGGACCAGGCCGCGGGCAGTGTGCTTTCGAGAACAACCTTGGCGCCATTGGCCTGGGCTTCGTTCAGGCGCTGAATCTCTTGGGCATCATAGACGAAAGCAGAAGCGTCGACGGGCAATTCGTCGGCCAAAGCATCGCCGAGGCTTTGCCGGCGCTGGAAAGCGCGGCCCAGCGCTCGCAAGAGGGCCATGGGCTTGGCCTTGAACGAAATAGCCCAGGTTTCAAGATGAGCGTTGGAACGCAGAAGATCCCGGTCGAGATTGACCGCCACCGTCCTCGTGCCCTGAAGTCCCTGTAGCATATTGCGTCCGCTCGCGAATTTGCGTGCGTCCAGAGAACATCATTCTGGCCGGAAGAAAAATCGAATCCCCTCCTGATGGTGAACAAAAGCGGGATTTGGTCGGATTGCGGCAGAGTAACGTTTTGTTAAGGTTAACAATTCGTTAAGCGGGCACGCGGCGGTTGGACCAAAGCCGTGGGTGTGCGGAGGTAACAATCTCGGCACGCCATGGACGGCCGCGCGAAAAACGCGCATTAATTTGGAAACAACCTAGGGAGGTGCCGGTGGCCAGAATTTCACTCAACGTGGACGGCCGCGTCCATGCGATCGATGCAGATGGCGACATGCCGCTGCTCTATGCGCTGCGCGACGATTTGGGGCTGAAGAATCCAAAGTTCGGCTGCGGCCTCGCCCAGTGTGGCGCCTGCACGGTGCTGGTCGATGGCGAGCCGGTGCGCTCCTGCATTACCCCGGTCGACTCGCTGGGCACGTCCAAAGTGACGACGCTCGCCGGACTTGGCGGCGGCAAGCCGCATAAGATCCAGGAAGCTTTCATCGCCGAAGAGGTGCCGCAATGCGGCTACTGTCTCAACGGCTGGCTGATGACAGCGGCCGCCTTTCTTGAAAAGACGCCGAAGCCGACGGACGCCCAGATCCGCGACGCCATGAGCGGCCTCAAGTGTCGCTGCGGCACCCACGTTGCCATCCTGCGCGCCATCAAGCGCGCGGCGCAGGTTTGAGGGAGGCCACCATGACCATTCAACTCAATCGCCGCACGCTTCTCGTTTCGACCGGTGCGCTCACCGTTGCCGTCGTTCTGCCGGGTGCCGCAGCCCGGGCCGCCGTCTTTGGCGCCGACAAACGTCCGCCGCTCAATCCCGCCAATCTCTCCACTTACATCACCGTCAATGCCGATGGTTCCGTCGTCGCCTATTGGGGCAAGATGGACATGGGCCAGGGCACTGATCTGGGTTGCGCCCAGATGGTCGCCGAGGAGCTTGATCTGCCGGTCGCGAAAGTGTCGATCGTCCAGGGCGATTCCGGCACCAGCATCAATCAGGGCGGGGCTTCCGGCTCGACCGGCATCCAGATGGGCGGTGTCGCGTTGGCGAGCGCTGCCGCCGAAGCGCGTTATCAGCTCGTCGCCATGGCCGCGCAGCATCTCGGCCTTCCCGCCGCCGATCTCACGGTGACCGATGGTGTCGTCCACGCGGTCAGCGACGCGAACAAGAAGGTCTCCTATGGCGAACTGATCGGCGGCCGTTTCTTCGACACCCAGCTCGAATGGAACAAGCAGATTGGCAATGCCCTGTTCGTCAAAGGCCAGGGCCAACGCAAGAAACCCGCTGACTATAAGGTGATCGGCACCTCGCCGGCGCGCCGCGACGTGGCGCCGAAAGTGCTAGGCACCGGTGACTATGTCGTCGACATCAAAGTGCCGGGCATGGTGCATGGCCGCGTGCTGCGCCCGCCGGTGGCCGGCGCCGAGCCGGTGAGCGTCGACGAAGCGTCGGTGAAGGGCATTCCCGGCGTGCAGATCGTGCGCGAGAAGGCTTTCCTCGCCGTGGTGGCGCCGCGCGAATATGATGCGGTGAAGGCGGCGCGCGATCTCAAGGTGACATGGTCGGACGTCAAGCCGCCTTTCCCTGAACAAAGCAAACTCTACTATCATATTCGCAACGCGCCGGTGGTCGCCAAGGGCGCCGACAAGGATGTCGGCGATGTCGATGCGACCTTCGCGGGCGCCGCACGCGTCATCGAGGCGACCTATGAATGGCCCTTCCAGTCTCATGCCAGCATGGGCCCGGCCTGTGCCGTCGTCGAGGTGAAGGACGGTCAGGCGACCTTGTGGACCGGCTCGCAGAAGCCGCATTTCGCCGGCGAAGGCGCCGCCGCCATGCTCAACATGCCAAAAGACAAGGTGCGTGGCATCTGGGTGCCGGGGCCGGGCTCCTATGGTCGTAACGATGCCGGTGATGCGGTGGCGGATGCGGCTTTGATTGCGCGCCTCATCGGCAAGCCGGTGCGGGTGATCGGCACGCGTCAGGACGGCACCGGCTGGGACCCGAAAGGCCCGGCCTCCGTGCACAGGGCGCGCGCCGCCGTCGACAAGGACGGCAATATCATCGGCTGGGATTTTTCATCGAAAGGCTTTTCGCGTCTTGATGTCAGCAGCAATGAAAGCGCCGCTGCCGACACCTTGGCCGGTCAGGCGATCGGTGTGCCGCTGAAGCCGACCAATGTGTTCAACACGCCCGAGGAGAGCTATCGCTTCACCGCCAAGCGCAAGAGCTGGGAAACGGTGCCGCCGTTGCTCGACCGTGGTTCACCCCTGCGCGGCGCGCATTTGCGCGATCCTCTGGGGCCGCAGCTGCATTTCGCCAGCGAAAGCTTCATCGACGAAGTCGCCTTCGCCACCAATCAGGATCCGGTGGCCTTCCGCCTGAAACATCTGGGCGAGCCACGCGATGTCGCCGTGGTGAAAGCGGCGGCCGAGAAAGCCGGCTGGCAACCGCGCACGGCGGCGCGCAAACAGGTGACCGGCGATATCGCGCGTGGCCAGGGCATTGCCTATGCGCAGCGCAGCGGCACCCGCTCCGCCGTCATCGCCGAGGTCGAGGTGAACCTCAAGACCGGCAAGGTCTGGGGCCGCAAATTCACCGTGGCGCACGATTGCGGCGTCATCATCAATCCGCGCCAGCTTACAGCGACCATCGAAGGCAATGTCGTGCAAGGCATGTCGCGGGCGATCTGGGAAGAGGTGAAGTTCGACGACAAGAACGTCACCAGCATCGATTGGCAGACCTATCCGATCCTCGACATGACGGAGGCACCGGAGACGATTGACGTGGTGTTGATCAACCGGCCGGAGCTCGCGCCGTCAGGCGCCGGTGAAAGCTCGATGCGCCCCCTCGCCGCCGCCGTCGCCAACGCCATCTATGACGCAACGGGCCTGCGCCTGCGGCAAGCGCCGTTCACGCCGGATCGGGTGCGGTCGGGATTGGCGTAAGCAATTGCGAGGCCGGCCATGGAAGCATCTGGCCGGCCTCGTATCATTCTCACGGACGCGGCCCGTGCTGCGATCGATGCTCTCATCGATCGGGTAAAGCCTGGAAGTTCTCAGGTGGCGACGCTGTGGTATTTTTTGGATTTTGTGGAAGGTCGGATCGGCAGCGGTCAAGAAATCAGGCATGGCCCAGGTTACTACCCAGGGATCGGGTCGCGATCGAAGTGTTATCCCGAAAATCCCGCATCCAATGCGCCGCTGCTGGTGGAAGATGGCGAGGATCGCGTCTTTGCTATTTTTGTCGAGCCAGATTTGGCCAATCGCCTACGACTGACGTTGGACTGCAATGAGGCGGGCAAATTTTACGTTTTTGAAAGCGGGCTTGCCGGGGCGATGTAAGAATGCGTTGCAAGTCATCCCGAAGTCTTGGTGTCATACCGGACACGCGTAGCGTGATCCGGTATCCGGGGGGCAGCCGCTTTAACCTTTGGCGTGCCATTCAGGAGCATGCATTCTACCACGCGCTCCTGGTTCCCGGATCGCGCCGCTGGCGCGTCCGGGATGATACCCAGGCGCGAGATTAATGCGCCTCGTCCCAATTATGCGCCGCCTTGGCATCGACCTGTAGCGGCACGGACAGCGCCACCGCCGGATGCGGCGCGTCGACCATGATCTTGCGCACGACCTTGATCGTCGCATCGACCTCGGCCTCGGGTACTTCGAACACCAGTTCGTCATGCACCTGCAGCAGCATCTGCGCGTTCAGCTTCGCCGCCACCAGGGCATCGTCCATGCGCACCATGGCGCGGCGGATGATGTCGGCGGCCGAGCCTTGGATTGGCGCGTTGATCGCGGCGCGTTCGTTGAAGGCGCGCTCCGAGGGGTTTGAGGCGGTGATGCGCGGATAATGGCAGCGGCGGCCGAAGATCGTCGTCACATAACCCTGCTCGCGGCAGACCTTCTTCGTCGCTTCCATATAGTCGCGGATACCGGGGAAGCGCTCGAAATATTTGCGGATATAGGCGCCCGCTTCCTCGCGCGGAATGCCGAGCTGATTGGCGAGGCCGAAGGCCGACATGCCGTAGATGATGCCGAAGTTGATCGCCTTGGCGCGGCGGCGCACTTCGCTCGGCATGCCCTCGATCGGCACGTTGAACATTTCCGATGCGGTCATCGCGTGAATGTCGAGGCCGTTGTCAAAAGCCGTCTTTAGCTGCGGAATGTCGGCGATATGGGCGAGCAGGCGCAGCTCGATCTGCGAATAGTCGGCGGAGATGAGCTTATTGCCCGAGGCGGCGACGAAGGCCGTGCGGATCTTGCGCCCGGCCTCGTTGCGCACCGGAATATTCTGCAGGTTCGGTTCCGACGACGACAGGCGTCCGGTGGTGGTCGCGGCCAGCGCATAGGAGGTGTGGACGCGCTTGGTCTGCGGGTTCACATATTCGGGCAGCGCGTCGGTGTAAGTCGATTTCAGCTTCTGCAACTGTCGCCAGTCGAGAATGCGCGCCGGCAGGTCGTGGCCTTGGTCGGCCAGGTCTTCCAGCACGCCGGCGGCGGTCGACCAGGCGCCCGTCGCGGTCTTCTTGCCGCCAGGCAGGCCCATCTTGCCAAACAGAATGTCGCCCAGCTGTTTCGGCGAGCCGAGATTGAAGCTCTCGCCGGCCAATTCCTGAATCTCCGCCTCGAGCCGCGCCATGCCTTGCGCGAATTCGCCCGAGAGCCGTGAGAGGATCTGCCGGTCGATCGAAATGCCGCGCCGCTCCATGCGCGCCAGGGTTTCGATCATCGGCCGTTCGAGCGTCTCATAGATGGTGTTCATCCGCTCGGCGACGAGGCGCGGCTTCAGTACGTTCCACAGCCGCAGGGTGACGTCAGTATCCTCGGCTGAATATTCGGTCGCCTTCTCGATGCTCACGCGGGCGAAGCCGATGAAGGTGCGGCCGGTGCCCGCCACCTCGCTGAAGGGGATGGGCTTGTGGCCCAGGATCTTTTCCGACAGCACGTCCATGCCGTGATCGCTGCGCCCGGCGTCGAGCACATAAGACATCAGCAAGGTGTCTTCGACGGGTTCCATGGCGACGCCATGCTGGCGCAGCACGATCCAATCGAATTTGGCGTTATGGGCGATCTTCAAGACGCTCGGGTCTTCGAGCAGCGGTTTGACCTTCGCGAGCACGGCGTCGAGCGGCAATTGCCCCGGCACCAATTCGTTGCCGCCGAACAGATCGCCGCCGCCTTCGCTGCGGTGGCCAAGCGGAATATAAAAAGCCTCGCCCGGTGTGACGCAGAAGGACAGGCCGACGAGCTGCGTCTGTTGCGGATCGAGCGACGAGGTTTCCGTATCGATGGCGACACGGCCGGCAGCAAAGGCAGCGGCGATGATCGTATCGATCGTGTCGAGCGAGGTGACGGTCTGGTATTTCTTCAGATCGAACGCCATCGTGCGGAAAGCTTCCGCGCGGGCGGCGGCGAGCGCACCAGGGCCGGTGGCGATGACGGCGCTTGGCGCCTGTTCGCCATAGCGGGCATTCTTGCGCGGCACGCTGGAGTCGGCGCCGTTGCCATTCGGCGCGGCTTCCGCTTCCGCCGTTGCCGGCTCAGCGGCGGCTGTCGCTTCACCGTTGCGACCGCGCCAGGCGCCGGGGCCGACCAGGCGCGGATCGGGCTCGATCTCGTTGGCGTCGACCGAAAAGATTTCGGCGGCGCGCTTGGTGATGGCGGAAAATTCCATCGCCTTGAGAAAGGCCACCAGGGCCTTGCCATCGGGCGGGTTCAAGATGAGATCGTCGATCGGCGTTTCCACCTTCACGTCGTCGACCAGGGTCACCAGCTTTTTCGAGATGCGGATTTTCTCGATGTTCTCTGGATTGGTCAGGGTCTCGCGTCGCTTCGGCTGTTTGATTTCGCCAGCGCGGGCGAGCAACGTATCGAGGTCGCCATATTCGGTGATGAGCTGCGCCGCCGTCTTGATACCGATGCCGGGCGCGCCTGGCACATTGTCGGTGGAATCGCCGGCGAGCGCCTGCACGTCGATCACTTTGTCGGCAGGCACGCCGAAATAATCCTGCACTTCCGCTTCGCCGATGCGCCGCTCCTCGCGGGCGCCCGCGTTGCCGGCGACGCCGGAAGCCGGATCATACATGGAGACGCCGGGCTGGATGAGCTGCATCAGGTCTTTGTCGGCCGAGACGATCAGCACATCGGCGCCGCGCTCGCGCGCCTGTCGCGCATAGGTGGCGATCAGGTCGTCGGCCTCGTAGACATCCTGTTCGACCGGGATCATGCCAAAGGCGCGCACCGCTTCGCGCATCAGCGGAAATTGCGGGATGAGATCTTCCGGCGGTTCTGAGCGGTTGGCCTTATAGGGCGGATACATTTCCTTGCGGAAGGAGTTCTCCGACTTGTCGAGGATGATGGCGAGATGGGTGGGCTTGATGCCCATCGCGCCCTTCTCGATGAATTGGAACAGTTTTGTGCAAAACAGCCGCACCGCGCCATTGGGCAGCCGGTCGGAGCGATAATTGTATTTCGGGTCCTGGCGCATCGACTGGAAATAGGCGCGGAAGACGAAGGACGATCCATCGACGAGGAAAATATGGTCGCCCTTGGACAGGGGCTTATGCGTCGGAGCCATGGTCTCGCTGTCTGCAGGAGTGTTGCGGCAAATGCCGGCAGCAGTTTAGCCCCTGCGGGACAGCGAAGCTATGCGCGCGAGGCGGCTATCCCCGCCTCAGGCGCCCAAAAATCCAGGATTATGGCGCGTTGCCGTCATTCAGCTGCCGAATAGGGCGCAATTTCGCTGTTGCGGCGGCTTCCTGGTGGGGGGTCGTCTGGGCCAGGCCGAAGACCCGCACGAGGGCGACCGTCACGATGGCGGTCAAACTCATTACCGACAGCACCGCCAGGGCGCCCGCATGGCTCGGCGCCAGCCGCGTGGCGACCAGAACGCCGCAGAGCGTGCCGATGGCAAACGGTACCAGCAACACGACAGGCCGCCACAAATGGGCGATGCGCGGTTCCGCAGCGATGGTGCTAAGCACCGATTGTAACAGCCCGAGCAGCCCCGACACCATGGCGACCGCGCCGATGCCAACGAGAGCCAAGCCGAATTTCGCCAAGGGCAGGCTGGCGAACGGCAGATTGGCGAGCGTCGCTGTCAGTGTGGCGGCGGGATAGAAGGTTGCCAGCGCGTTGTAGATGCTCCAGACGCACAGGATGACGATGGCGAGCGCAGGATGGCGCGACGCCCAAGTGGCGAGCGCGCGTCCCTGGCGCGCATAGAGCGTGCCGATGACGAAATAGATGAAGCCGCTGAGGCCGAGGTCGATGAAGGCAAAGCCTGTCCGCGGTGCCAGCACGTGCAGCGCCATGGCCGCGATGAGCAAGAGGAGTCGCCGTCCGCCGAAGAACCGCTGGGCGATGAGCATGAAAGCGGGCAGGGCCAGCAAGGCTGGGATTTCCCAAATGCCGATCGTGGCGTGGAGCGAGGCGGCGATCGGCGCCAGCGGGGCAAAGCCGGAGACATAGCTTGTCGCCGCGTTGAGCGTCACCCAGAGCGCGCCGTAGATGACCGCGGGCTCGATATAGTCGCGCGATGTGACCTGCCATTTGGTCTGCAGAAAACCGTGGCAGGCGATGCCGGAGAAGGCGAGATAGGCAGGCCAGGCGAAAGGTTCGAGGAAGGCGCTCAGCCGTCCAAGCCATTGAAAGCCTGTCGGCATCGCGCCCGCATGGGCCAGCAGAGCGGCGATCAGGCAAGCGAGCAGCGCGACGAAATGGCCGTTCAGAGCAAAGCTTTGCATCGGCGATGAAAGAACGCCGCCGTAGCTAAAAGCCGCGGGCTCCGGAACCAATCCTGGCCCGGGGGCGAGTTGGGCCTTGCCAATCTGTGGGTTGTCGGCGAGTGCCATCTGTCCTGTTTCCGTGCGTTTTGTCTCGATGCGGGACAGATAGAGCGATATTGCCCCTGTGTTCCGCGACGGACCCACATGGCTGCAAGCACTGGTCCGCAGCCGCAGCGTTGAGGAAAGGACTGTCGGGTAAGGTTAATCAGGCCGGGGATTAGGCCGAGGATTAGGCAGCGGCGCGTGCCGGCCGGTTGAACCACAGCACGGCAAGGACAAGGCTGATCGGCACGAAGGCGAATAGGCTGCCAAGCACAGCCATCACCATCGCCACGGCCCAGAGCAGGGACAACAGATGTTCCATCATGGCGATGAGTTTCGATTGCGAATGTCGGCGCATCACCATCACGCGTCGCCCCGGCATCGGATGCCAGAGATTGAGCAAGGCCGTGGACAATGCGGCGCAGGTGGCGAAGACGAGCGTCCATAGCGCCGCGATGGGCGAGACCAGCGCCAGCCCGAGAAGCGGCAGCGCCAGGAACAGGCCAAGCGGCAAGGCGACAGCTTCCAGCTTGCGTCGCTCGATCTCGCGGCGCGTCACCGGCGCGCTGGCGAGGAATTCCGGCGCGTCTTCGCTTGAGAGCGTGAGCCAGGCGAGCGAGGCGGACACTTGCGAGGCGATGACGACAATGGCCGGCGCCACCGAAATGGCGATGGCGTCTTGCGTGCCAAGGCTGCGCCAGACGACGAGGGCAACCGGCAGGGTATAGATCACTTGCAACATGAGCTGGCTGATCAGCCAGGGATCGCGCGCGATCAGCCGCCATTCCTTGCGGCGCAGAGCGCGGCCTCGATTGCCGTTAAAGCGCATGGGGCGCTGTTTCGTGCGCCCGCCAGCAACGCCGGCTGATTGCAGGGCGCTCGTGGTGAAGGCGCGGCCCATGATCAGGCAGGTGACGGTGAACAGGCCAAGCGCCACTAGGCTCCATGTGAGGAGGGCTGGGAGATCGCCGGCCGCGGCCCGCACTGGCAGCCATAATATTCCATGGCGATCGAAGAGGCCGGGATCCGATCGATCAATGGCCGCAACGATGCCTTCGCGTGTCCCTTGCGGAAACATGTTGAGCACTTGCAGGCCGAGCACGAAGGCGGCGCCGATGCAGGTGGCCACCACCTGCGAAACGACACGCGTGCGGCGCGGCCCGATGAGGCGGATGAGCCCAAGCGCCAAGGCGATGCCGAGTGACGTTGCAAACAGTCCGCCGGCCAGCAGGGTGGGATAGACCGCGAGCCACTGCCAGCCATTGACCAGCGCGTTCATATTGGCGATCGGCAACACCAGGATCGCCACCGCGCCCATGGCTTCCGCCGCGATGGCGATGGCGCGCGCGCCCAGAATATGGGTCGCGGGCAAGGGCGAGGCGAGCAGAAGATCGAGATCGCCGCGCGTATACAGCGCCCGCGTCGCGCCGGTCAGCGCTTGTGAAATCAGCCAGGGCAGAACGAACAGCACGCCCGCCGCCAAAGCCGGATAGAGCAAGCCTTTGTCATCGGCCAGCCAATGCGCCACCGGCCAGGCGAGGGCGTGAAAGACAAGCAACGCCGCGACAACGATCAGCGCCGTCGTGCGCGGCTGCAATTGGCCGAACATGCCCTGGAAGCGACGCAGCGACAGGCGCAGATCATGGGCGATCAGCCAGCCAAATGACCCAGGCTTGAAGAAGTTCATCATGCGTCGACAGGATCTATGGGCTGCGCGGCGCTCTGGACTTGTCCCGTCAACTCGAGAAACACGTCTTCGAGCGTCGATTGGTGACGCCCGGCCAGCACGCGCAGCTCGGCCAGCGTGCCTTCGGCGATCAGCCGGCCGTCGTGGATGATGCCGATGCGGTCGGCGAGCCGTTCGGCGACATCGAGAATATGGGTCGTCAGCACGATGGCGGCCCCGGCGCGCACGCGTTCCGTCAAGAGGTCTTTCACCTGCCGGACGATGGCGGCGTCGAGCCCGGTCAGAGGTTCGTCGAGCATCAGCAGACGCGGCTCGTGGATCAGCGCGCCCGCCAGCGCCACCTTCTGCTTCATGCCGCGTGAAAAGCCCTCGCAGCGCTCGAAGCGATGCTCCCACAGGCCGAGCGTGTGAAGCAGCGCCGTGGCGCGCGCCTCGGCCAGGCGCGGCGCGACGCCCCACAGCCCGGCGACGAACTCCAGATATTCGAGCGGATCGAGCTTATCGTAGAGCATCGGCTCGTCCGGCAGCCAGGCAGTGATTCGCTTAGCAGAGACGGGATCGCGCCGGGCATCGATGCCAAACACCTCGATCGTGCCGCTGTCGGCTGGCAGCAGGCCGGCGACCATGCGCAGGGTCGTGGTTTTACCGGCGCCATTGGGGCCGAGCAGGGCATAAAGCTCGCCGGCGCGCACGGTGAGATCGAAGCCGGCCACGGCGGCCTTGTCGCCGAAGCGCTTCGTCAGGCCGTGCAGTTGGACGGCGGGAGGGGGAGAGCTGTCTGGACCTGTCATGACCGACCTGTCGCGGCAAAAGGCCGGCAGGGACGAATTATCGCGCCCGGCCGCTTGCCCGGCGGTTAATATGATCGCCGAAAACGGCCCCCAAATGGCTCGTTAAGCCCAGGTTATGGGGGGAGGCGGCGACATTTCGATCCGGCCGGGCAGGAATATGGGGAAACGGCGCTCGCGCGCCCTTTCCAGCAATTGACAAGGCGCGGTCCCGCCTCGTAAGAGACCCCCCGTTGCCCAGGTGGTGGAATTGGTAGACACGCAGGTTTCAGGTACCTGTGCTGCAAGGCGTGAAGGTTCGAGTCCTTTTCTGGGCACCATTGAGATTACCCCTTGCCGCCACTGGCGGGGTGATCCGGTCTAAAATCCCGAAAAATAATTGGCTCCTGGCCTGGCGCGCTGCGACCAGCTGCCGGATGGTCTTGACCGTGGCCGGTGCGCCGGCGGCGGGGCGGAGGTCGGTCAGGGGCGCACATTCGTGCGGTTCGGCAATTCCAAGCAGCTATCTTTTATATCCGCCTTCAGGCTTTCAATTTCTTTGTCCTGCAGCTCCTCCGCTGCGATGACTTCGTTATGTGCGGATGAAAGAGCTCGGATCAGTTCATCGAGCTTGAGCTGTATTGCCGCTGCATCCCGGTTCTGCGTTGCCTGGATGAGGAAGACCATCAAGAACGTGATGATCGTGGTGCCGGTGTTGATAACGAGCTGCCAGGTATCGCTGTAGTGGAAGATGGGGCCGGTCAGCGCCCAGACGATGACCGTCGCGACAGCGAGTGTGAATGCCGCTGGCTTGCCTGACCACTGAGAGGTTTTAACGGCGAGGATCCGAAACCAATCGTCTTTGGAGCTAGTTCTGCGCGCGCCACCCGTAGAATTGACCGGCATAGAAGACCGCATAATCTTTTTCCTTTGGTCGCACCCAGACTTAAATGCCGGTGCATCCCATTGGGTCGACGCCTTTCAATCAACGTATATCTACGCGGTCGGTTCCGTTCCGGGGCCATGGCTCCTCCGCAATAATATGCCCCGCCACCGGTTCGCCGGCGACGGGGCCTTTCATTTTCGAAGGCCAGCCTGGCCTATTGCTTCTTCTTCTCGTTCTTCTCGTCCGCTTCCGCCTCTTCGCTCTTCACATGCCGTTGATCCGTGGGTTGACGGGTGACGGTCGGTGGATCGCTTGCCGGAAAGGACTGCTTCAACTCTTCCGTCAGATCGCGATCGTCTTTGCGCTTCTGAGGCGATGTCTTGTCGTTGCTCATGATCCTATTCCTCTCTCTTGATGCGGATGGAGGAGATGGTCGGTCTAGCGCTTCCAGCGACCCTGATATTTAAATTCGGGCGCCGCCTTCAACTCGTCCTTGGTGGCGTTCATGATGGCGTGCCACTTGTTGTCGCTTTCCGAATAGGTGACCTGGACGGACTTGGGCGTGAAGGCGACGTAGCGTTCGCCGATACCAAGGAAGCCGCCGACGGAAAGAATGTAACCCTTCAATTGATTGTCGGAGATGATCAGATCTTTGATCTCGCCGATCGTTTCCTTCGCGGGGTTCGTGATGTTGAGACCGATCAGATTGTAGCTCAGGACATCCGTCGGCTGCGCTGCGAAGAATTCTGATTTGGTGACCAACGTCTGCGCCGTTGCGCCGAATGTCGTGGCGGCAAAGGCGATGGCAAAGGCAGTGGAAAGAGCAGCTTTACGGAAGGGCATTGTTGTTCTCCTGATACGCGCTTTTGTCGATGCGCGTTGCAGATATTCAATGCTTCCGTCGTCTCTAAGTTCCCTCTCGCTTGATCGTGAGTCTGAACGTCATCGCCGCGGCCTCGTCATATCCGCAAGGCCGCGGCGATTGAATTAGTGCGGTCCGAACTGCGAATAGTAATCAAGCGCCGGTGTTGATCCGGTGCCGTCGTTCTTGACCAGATCGTTGATATCGTAGCTCGGCGCTTTCTCGAGCTGTTCCTTCGTCAGGTTCGTGACGTAGCCACCTTTATCCGGATCGAAGTTGAGTTTGGACCACGGCATGGCGTGGTACTTTTCGCCGATACCCAGGAAGCCGCCAAAGCTCAGGACAGCGAAGAGAATCTTATCGGATTGCTTATCCAAGACGATGTCTTGGACCTGACCGATCTTGTCGCTCTGCGCATTATAGACGTTTGTGCCAGTCACACGTGAAGCGGCGATGGCGCGAGTATGGCCTGTGGAAGTGGGCATAGTGAAACTCCTAACTTTAGTTGGGACGTTTCTACAACAGCCTCGATGTCGAAGTGTTCCACGAAATCAACCGCCGCCGATGATGAACAGCGCGGACGCGAGAATGAATAATGCTGTCGAGCCGATTGTCAGCATCAAGACGATGCAGGGATGAATTGCGAATCCCTCCGCAGAACGAATGAGCAGGCGATACTTCATCGAATGTCCCGCATACGCTTCACCCCCAATCTAGAAGCCGATTGGCGTTCGATGTCGATAGCGCAGCCATACCAGTCGGCGTGGGGCACATGGATCAGGCGGCGCAGGCCAAGCACTAGATGGAACCCAAGATGGAACCTAATGGCACGGCCGGGGTTGAACGTGGGGTTCATCAAGAGGGCTAAGCTATGAACGACGTGCAAGTTGGATGGATTGCCGCCATCATTATCGGTGGTCTCGCCGGGTGGTTTGCGGAAATGTTTATGAAGAGCAACCAGGGTGTCTTGATGAACATCATCCTGGGCATTGTCGGAGCGGCGATTGCCAACGCGCTCTTGGGCGTGCTGGGCGTCGTTCTCACCGGTTGGATCGGCTATCTGATCGCCGGATTTATCGGAGCCTGCATCCTCATCGCGGCGGCCCGCATGCTGCGCCGCGCCTGATAACGGCTCTCACATTCATCGAACCAGCGCCGCCAGAACATCGATCTGGCGGCGTTGTTGCGGAGAGCCAAGCGGCCTCCTGGCGGCTTTATCGCCGATATCTATGTACTTGTTATTTCATCCGCCACTCCCCATCTATAGGGGGGAGTAATCGCCTGAAAAGGCCGGCTGGTTTCAGCTTTGGCCGATCCTATGGCGATGAGCCTCGGCATATGCACCGCGATGCATTCCATAACGAGGCAGCACAATGAAAAGCGAATTTCGCTTCGGCAAACGCATCCCTCTTCCCTCAACCCGGCAGATCATTCACGAACTGCGGATGATGATGGCTGCGGAGTCGATTGCGAATTTGCAGCGGGAATTAAAGGCTCTTTCGAACGATGGGCCTGTCGTGACGGCTCCCGCTTCAAAATTGGAACGTAAATGAGTTTCTCGAGCAAACAGTGTGCGGTTTTGATCAGCCTCATTCGTCGTGATCTGTCACACTGTCGATGAAAAGCGTCGAGAATGATGCCCGGCTTGGAGGTCGGCCATGATCGCCCAAAACTATCCAACCTATCTCATGGTGCGTGAATTCGGCGTCCTACAACCTTTCACGGGGAAGTATGAAATCGCCGGTTACGCCACCCAAGAGAAAATCGACAGAATGCAAAATGCCTCTGTCACGGCACCTCATGATTGGCGCTATGCGGAACCGCGTGATCTCATCGATGGCGCGCTCTGGCTGAAGCCACGGCTTGAACGTTTCACCTACGAGATCTGATCAAGCTGACTTAAGCGACAGGCGGCTCATTTCGATCAATTTGAATGTCGACGTATGTTCTGGCCTCTTCAATAAGATCTGTCTTGCCAGAGTCGTGTCTCGTCATGGGCGTGTGGCGCTCCACAAAAACGCTGCCAGGCCGATAAATTTCGACCATCCAGCCCGAAGCGAAGCGCCTCACCTTCAGCGAATAACCCTTGTAATTGATGCTCTCTACCATTCAGAGAGCGTAGCTGCTTTCGCGGTCGGTTGATACAGTTTCGATCAATGAAGTCCGCTTCGCCTCGCCAAACGAAACGAGCCGGCGCTTTTGCTCGTCCCACAAAGTCATGCGCACACAGCGCAAGCTCTCGAGCAAGGTAATCCGGCGGACGGTAGCGAGCTGCGGATGATCCCGCAGGACGTCAGGCAAGCGGTAGAAGGGAATTTTGCTGCTGAGGTGATGAACGTGGTGGACACCGATATTGGCTGTGAACCAGCGCAGCACGCCCGGCAAGTCATAGTGGGAACTGCCGTGCAGGGCCGCTTCGTGAAAGCCCCAGGTCTCGTCGCGCGCCCAGAAAGTGTCTTCGAACTGATGCTGGACATAAAACAGCCAGACGCCAATGGACGCCGCCAGAATCATGATCGGCAGGTGCACGAGCAGAAAGGTTCCAATGCCCATCAGCCAAATCAGGATCCCGGCGAGAACGGCGATGAAAAAATTCGTACCCATTGTGCTGAGCCAGGGCCGCCAGCCGCCGCGCATCATGCCCTTCGGCAAGCGATGCTGCAGAATGAACAGATAGCTCGGACCAAGGCCAAACATCACCAGCGGATGCCGATACAGGCGATAGAGGGCCTGTCGCCATCTCGGCAGGTCATTGAACTCGCGCACGGTCAGCGTGTCGATATCGCCGATGCCGCGATAATCGAGGTTTCCGGCATTCGCGTGATGGATCGAATGGGTGGATCGCCAAAAATCGTAAGGGGTCATGGTCATGACGCCGATGGCGCGGCCGATCCAATCGTTTGCCGAGCGATTCCCGAAGAAGGCCCTGTGGCTGCAGTCGTGTTGGATCATGAACAGGCGGACGAGGAAGCCGGCCGCGGGGATCGCGAGCAAAAGGCCGATCCAATAGCCATTGTTGAAAGCGGCCCACATGAGGGTCCAAAGTACAGCGAAAGGCACGATCGTAATGCCTAGTTCAAGTATGCTGCGTGTGCTGCTGGGGTCGCGGTAACGGGCAAAGTGACGTGCCAATGCGCGTATTTCTACTGGACTATGAACCATTTATCCTCGTTACCCATCGAAACCGGGCTTCGCCTCTCAACACGATGTTTTGCGAGAAGCGGATGGTGTGCAGCTATAGCGGTTTGCCGTTTGATGGAACGTCAAACGCCATAGAGACGCGTCAAAACAAAAATCTCAGGCAAAATTGCGTTTGCAATTTGCTCCAGGGCGAGGTGTCGCCTGATGCGGCAGGGGGCGGTATATGGCGTACTGTCGCGCCCTGCCGATGCCGCTTAATGTGGCAAGCTACTTAATGCGGCAGGCTGCCTGGGGCAGCTGGGGGAGCCTCTATGGTGGAGGTCTGTTCCTGGGATTGGGTCGGTCCATTTGTCTTGACCAGCTGCGCAGTGCCTTGTCCCGTCAGCGCCAGAGCGACCACCGGGTTCATGCTGTCGACCATCGCGGACGGCATGAGGATCGTGGCGCCACGCTCCTTGGTGGTCTCGTAGATAATATTCATGGCGCGCAGGTGCAGCGCTGCCGTCTGATTTCCATAGGTCGTGGCAGCGGCGACAAATTTGTCAGCTATTTCCGCTTCCGCCGAAGCGAGAATGACGCGCGCCTGCTTCTCGCGTTCCGCCTGGGCTTGCCGCGACATCGCATCCTGCAACGCGACCGGAATGGCGACGTCGCGGATTTCGACAGACTTTACTGAAATCCCCCAATCGGCTGTCTTACGACCGATTTCGTTGCGCAGCAGGTCGTCGGCGGCCGTCCGGTCGGAAAGCAGCGCGGATAGCATCGACGACCCTATCATTTCACGCAGTGACGTTTGGGCCACCCGATCGATGGCTTCGCGATAATTCGTGATGTTGAGGGCCGCATGCTGCGCGTTGTGAACAAACCAGAAGATAATGGCGTCCACATTCACGGGCACCGTATCCTTGGTGAGTGCGGCTTCGGCGCTAAACGCCGTGGTCTGAATGCGTTCGTCAATCACCGCCACGACGTTGTCGATGATTGGAATGATAAGGAAAAGTCCGGGTCCCTTGACGCCGTGCAATTTGCCGGCGCGCAGAATGACGAACTTTTGCCAGGTGTTGGCCATCTTGAGGGCGAGCGCGATGATGATCGCCGCAACGATAAAGGCGCCACCCCAATAGACATCGCCTCTCGTGCCCAAGGCGGCACCAATGGCGGCGCAGACGACCGTGAGAAAGAGGGTGATGGGATTCATGGGTGAACTCCTAAAAGTTCGTTCAGCCCCAGAGACATATTATACCTTCTCCCGACCAATGTCAGAGCAATATTGATCTGGCGTGGGCAGGGGCTGGCCGACGGGCTCAGGCTCGGCTTTTGGGGAGGCTCAAAAGACCGAGTTACGGGAAAGTAATTGGTATCCTGAGGGAATCTCAGCGTCGTAACAGGCGCGCGCCGGCAGGGGCATCAAGGTCCGTCGTTTAGCGCCGTGCTGCACGATCAGCCTGAAATAAAGTCATAATCTTCATTATAGTGGAACGTGCTCCGTCCTGGCGCGTTCGGCTGAGTGAGCAATTCTGCTCAGTTCGTACTATGGTCCTGGGCAAGCGTCATAAGCTTGGCTCGAAGCGCCGCCTGGACATGTTCCGTCGGTTGGGCCGTGCAGAAAGACAGCCATGAAGATCGCCCAGATCGCGCCTTTGATGGAGAGCGTGCCTCCAAGGCTTTACGGGGGGACGGAGCGGATCGTTTCCTATTTGAGTGATGAACTGGTGGCGCTTGGCCATGATGTCACTTTGTTCGCAAGCGGCGATTCAATGACGGCGGCGGAGCTTGTGCCATGCGTCCCGCAGGCCATTCGGCTTGACCCTAATATCCGAGAGTTCATTCCCTATTATATGCTGATGCTCGATCGCGTTCGTCGCATGGCTGACGATTTCGATGTCTTGCATTTCCATATCGACAATTTTCATTTTCCGCTGTTTCGACCGATCGCCGGGCGCACGGTCACCACACTGCACGGTCGGCAAGATTTGCCTGATCTCGTTCCCTTATATCTGGGCTTCAGCGATATGCCGCTGGTCTCGATCTCCAATCATCAGCGTTACCCCATACCCAATGCGAACTATCACGCGACGATTTATCATGGGCTTCCGATCGATATGCATCGTCCTGTCGCGATGGCCGACAGAAGCTATGTTGCTTTTCTCGGTCGGATCTCGCCAGAGAAACGCCCGGATCGGGCCATCGCGATTGCGCGCGCGCTTGGCATACCGCTCAAGATCGCAGCCAAAGTGGACCGAGTCGACGAGGTTTACTTTCGCACGCAAATCGAGCCCCTGCTTGACGGGCCAGGGGTGGAGTTCATTGGGGAAATCAACGAGCATCAGAAGACACAATTTCTGGGCGAGGCGCGGGCGCTTTTATTTCCCGTTGACTGGCCGGAACCGTTTGGTCTGTCCATGATCGAAGCAATGGCCTGCGGCACGCCGGTCCTGGCCTTTCGCTGTGGGTCGGTGCCGGAGGTCATTGAGGACGGGCTGACGGGGTTCATGGTGGATACTGTCGAAGAGGCGGTCATGGCTCTGCCCCAGGTCATGGCTCTCGACCGTGGCAAAGTGCGGCGACGTTTCGAGGAACGTTTTTCTGCCACGCGCATGGCGAACGACTATGTCAAAGTCTATCGCGCACTGGTTGCCTCATCGCAGGGGCATGGCGGCGAAGGATCGGATATCGCACCGCATCTGAAAGAGAGAATGGATGCGAATGTCCTGATATCTCGCCCTGCTTCGGCATAGAAAGAGCTTATCACCATGCTGATGCAGGAAGTCCCGGTAACGCCGTTTTATATACCAGGGACAGATCTCGCGGCGCGCCCTCTCCGCACGCTTAAATATGGCGACTCCTTCGCGGTGCTCGACAGTCATGCCGACATCGGTGCGACGGCCGGAGGGCCTGACGGCGTCTTCTTCTTTGATACGCGTTATCTTTCGCGGCTTGAGATGCTGCTCAATGGCCAACAGTTGTTGCTGTTGAGTTCAAACGTCCGCGACGATAATTCCATGTTGACCGTGGACCTGACGAATCCCGACATCTATGTCGGCGGCAAGCTCGTCCTGCCAAAGAACATGCTGCATTTTGTGCGGACATTGTTCCTGTGGCGCGGCTCCGTCTATCAACGGGTGCGGGTCCAAAGCCACGATGACCGCTCTCTGCAAATTCAACTGACCTTCAATTTTTCCAGCGACTTCGCCGATCTGTTCGAGGTGCGCGGCGCGCGCCGCATGCGCCGTGGCGGAACAACGTCGGAGGTTTGTGGGAATGCCGAAGTCACATTGAAGTATCGAGGTCTTGATGACGGCTGTCGCGCGACGACGCTGCTGTTTGAGCCCGTACCCAGGCAGCTTTCCAGCAGCCTGGCCACCTACAATTTTGAACTGCAGCCCTACGAGAGCCGCTCCATTTATGTGATGGTGACGTGCGATGGTGGAGGGGAGAGACAGGCGCCGTTGCCGTTTCGCAAGGGCCTGCGTGCCGCGTTCCAGGAGCATAAGGTCGCGAGCCGTGGGATGGCCACGGTCACCAGTTCCAATCCCATTTTCAACGAGGTGCTATGCCGATCGATGGCCGACCTCGCGATGCTGACGACGCAGACGCCGCAGGGACCTTATCCCTATGCTGGCATTCCCTGGTATTCGACCACGTTCGGCCGCGACGGCATCATCACCGCTTTGCAAATGCTGTGGTGCGATTCTCGTGTCGCCAAGGGTGTCCTGCGGCGGCTTGCGGTTCATCAGGCCAAGGACTTCGACCCGCTGGCCGACGCTGAACCGGGAAAAATCCTGCACGAGATGCGGGGCGGGGAGATGGCGGCCCTGCGCGAAGTTCCCTTCGGGCTCTATTACGGCAGCGTCGACGCGACGCCCCTTTTCGTCATGCTGGCCGGGCTTTACACCGAGCACACCGGCGATCTCGAAACCCTACGCGAGCTTTGGCCCCATATCGAAGCCGCCTTGGGCTGGATCGATGGCTTGGGCGATCCTGACCGCGACGGGTTTGTCGAATATCAACGCGCCGACGAAACTGGCCTGGCGAACCAGGGCTGGAAAGATTCGCAAGACGCGATTTTTCATGCGGATGGCGCGCTGGCGCATGGGCCGATCGCGCTTTGCGAGGTCCAGGGCTATGTCTATGCGGCCAAGCGTTTGACCGCGCGCGGCGCCCGACGCCTGGGCAAATATGCGCTGGGAGAGGCGCTCGACGCCCAGGCTTCGAAACTTGCCCAACAGTTCGAAGCGGCGTTCTGGTGCGAGGATATCGGCACTTATGCCATCGCGCTCGACGGGCACAAAAGGCCGTGCCGGGTTCGCAGCTCGAATGCCGGGCATCTGTTGTTCAGCGGGATCGTCTCACCTGAGCGCGCGGAAGCCGTCATGCGCGACCTGATGCGGCCGTCCTTCTTTTCCGGCTGGGGCATTCGCACTTTGGCGCGCGAGGAGCGTCGCTACAATCCGATGTCCTATCACAACGGCTCGGTCTGGCCGCACGACAATTCGCTGATCGCTGCCGGATTTGCCCGCTATGGTTATAAGGACGCGGTCGACCGTGTTTTCAAAGGGCTCTTCGATGCCGCGAGCTATACGGATCTCAGGCGTCTGCCCGAGCTTTATTGTGGCTTCCAGCGCGGGCGCGAGCGCGGCCCGACGCTTTATCCCGTCGCCTGTTCACCGCAAGCCTGGGCCGCCGGGACGCCGCTTCTGCTGCTCCAATCGTCCTGCGGTCTGGAGTTCGATCCGGACCGCCATGAGATTCTTCTGCGCAACCCGCGACTGCCATCGTTCCTGGGTGAGGTGACGCTGCGCAACTTGCGGCTGGGCCACTCGACGGTCGATCTGATGCTGCGCCGCCATAACGACGACGTCTCGTTGCAGGTCTTGCGCAATGAAGGGCAGATCAGGGTGGCCGCGGTGTATTCGTAAGCGGCGGCGGGATACCGAGGGAACCTCGTCATCCGAGCCCAACTCCGGCTGCATTCCATCTGGTGAAACATAGTCGCGTCGGCCGTCCGTCCGGCCGGCAGACGTGAAAAATAGCGGCATCCTTTTTCATTGATGGTGCCGATGACCAGTCCCGCCCAGTCTTCCTTTCGTCGCCGCCTGTTGAACCGCGAATGCCTGGTCGGCAGTTTCATCAAGACGCCGACCAGCCATGCGATCGAGATCATCGGCGGCGCCGGCTTCGATTTTGTCGTCATCGACCAGGAGCATGCGCCGTTCGACCGGAACGCGACCGATGTGTCGCTGCTGGCCGCATGGGCGGCGCAGGTGGCGGGCATCGTGCGCGTGCCGGTGCTGTCGGCCGATGCCATTCTCTCGGTGCTCGATTGCGGCGCCGTTGGCGTGCTGGCGCCCCATGTGGCGAGCGTCGCCCAGGCCGAGGCGCTGGTCGCCGCCTGTCGGTATCGCCGCGGTGCCCGTGGTTTCTCAGGCGTCACCCGCGCTGGTGGCTATGGCGCCGGCAAGATGTGGAGCCTGGTCGATGGCGCCGATGCGAGCGTCGCCACCATCGCCATGATCGAGGATCCAGCGGCGCTGGATGTCATCGATGCGATTGTTGCCGTTGAAGGGCTCGACGCGGTGTTCATCGGCCGGGGTGATCTCACCGTCGCCTTTGGCGCGCCGACCCGCGATGCGCCGGTCGTGCGCGATGCGGTCGATGCGATTATCGCCGCCGCCAAGAAAGTCGGCAAACCGGTCTGCGTCATGGTCGATGGCGCCGAGGAGGCGGCCGATTTCGCCGCCCGTGGCGCCAGCGCCTTCATCGTTTCGTCCGATCAGGGATTTCTCCGGAAGGCGGCGGCCCAGGCCCTGGCCGAGATGTCCGCCTTGAAAGTCGCCAGCTAGGGAGAGAATGATGGCCTTCCATGCCGAGGATCCGCGCGCCAAGCTAGCGCCTGCGCCCGCAGCCAAGGCGGCGCCCGTGACAGCTTTCGCTGGCGCTGACTATGCCCGCTTTTATTCAGAGCCACCGCAGGACAACGAGCCGCTGGTTCGCACCTGGTATGCGCGTGGCCAGAATTTTCTCGTCGCTTTCTCCGACGTCAAGGCCGGCGCCAAGCTGACGCGCCAGGGCCAGCCCGACGAATATTGCGTGCTGCTGCCCGATGCGCGGACAGGCGCCAGCCTCGCGGCCGGCGCTGAGACCGTTCAGACGCCAGGCTATTCCATTGCCTTCATCCCGCCGGGCGATTCCGAAGTCGTCGCCGCCGATGACGGCCGCATCATCCGGATTTTCTCGACAGCGGCGGAAGACCTCGCCGCCCGCTGCGCCAACGCGGCGTCTTATGCTGAGCCGCATCCCAATGTGACGCCGTTGCAGGCCTGGCCGCACCCGCGCGGTGGCTGGAAGATCCGCCGCTACAGTCTGGAGATTGCCGGTGGCGAGGGCCGCTTTGGCCGCATCTTCCGCTGCACCACCTTGATGGTGAACATGCTTGATCCCAGAGACGGCGTGCGCGACATCGCCAAGCTCTCGCCGCATCATCATGACGATTTCGAACAAGGCTCGTTGGTGATCGACGGCGCCTATATCCATGACATCCGCTGGCCGTGGACGCCGGATATGCGCATCTGGCGCGACGACGAGCATGAGTTTATGGCCGCCCCGTCCTTGACGGTAATCCCGCCGCCATCGGTTCACACCTCGCGATCGGTCGTGCCCGGCTTGAACCAGATGATCGACATTTTCTCCCCACCACGTCTCGATTTTTCGAAGAAGGCCGGCTGGGTGATCAATGCCGATGATTATCCGATGCCCAACGAAACTGTTTAACGGAGGATCCCATGACGACCACGAAACAACCCCATCCGCGCGCCGCTGAAATCGAAAAGCTCCTGGTCGGCGCCATCGATCTGCATTGCCACAGCGGCCCCGCCGCCATGCCGCGCATTCTCGATCATCACGATGCGATGATGGATTGCGCCGAGGCGAAATTCCGGGCGTTGCTCTACAAAGATCATTTCTATCTCGGCACGCCGCACGCTATCATTCTCGAGAAACTGGTGCCCAATACCGGCGTCAAGCTGTTCTCGGGTATCGTGCTCAACAATGCGTCGGGCGGGTTCAATCCGCATGCGGTCGATCACGCCATCAAGATCGGCGCCAAGCAGGTGTGGATGCCGACCCTGTCGGCCAAGAACCATATCGATGTATTGGCGGCGGGTACCGTGAAGACCTTCCCGACGACCGCCAAGAAAATGCTCGAGCCGATTCCGCTGACGGTGTTTGGCGCCGACGGCAAGCTCATCGACGAGGTGAAACAGATTCTCGATCTCATCGCCGAGGGCGATATCATCCTCGCCGGCGGCCATCTTGGCACCGCTGAAATCTTCGCCGTGTTCGAGGAAGCCAAGGCGCGCGGCGTCAAGAAAATGCTGGTCAACCACCCGACCTATAAGGTGAACAGCATCAACGATGCCGACATCCGTGGTCTTGCGGCGCTCGGCGCCGTGATGGAACATTCGATCTGCATGTTCGTCGAAGGCGGTTCAAAGAAGTTCGAGCCGGCGGAACTGAAGCGCGTCATCGACCTGGTCGGCACCAACAAGACGGTTCTGTCCTCCGACCTCGGCCTGCTCAATGCGCCGCGCCCGGTCGACGGCTATCGGGAAATCGTCGGCCATCTGCTCGATCTGCAGTTCACCGATGCGGAGATCAAGGCGATGACCGGCGACAACGCCGCCGCGCTGCTCAACCTGGATGCCGAAACGAAGCACTAACAGGATACTGAAAATCCTGGGTGTCATCCCGGACGCCGCAGGCGATCCGGGATCCAGGGGCGCGTGACGAGTATTGCTTGTTGTGATGTGCTGAAGCGCGCGCGGTATTGAACGCTGTACCGCTCGCCCCTGGATCCCGGATCACGCTGTGCGTGTCCGGGATGACACCCAGGCTTCGGGCATTCTCTATGTCCCACCGCGCGCCCTTCGGTACGCACTAAGCACAAACAAAAAAGCGCGCTGGCTCCCACCAGCGCGCTTTGTCTTGAGACCGTTCGCCGTCAATCGAGGGAGATCGAAGCCGCTTTCACCACTTCGGCCCATTTGGCGAATTCACTGGCCTGCGCCTTGCGGATGTCCTCCGGCCCGCCACCGATGGCACGCATGCCGACCTTTTCGAGCTGCGCCTTGCCCTCGTCGCTGCGCACCCAGGCGATGGCGGTCTTGCTGAGCTGTTCGACGACCGGCTGCGGCAGACCCTTGGGGCCGACAAGCGCGAACCAGGACGCCGCGTTGAATCCGGGCAGGCCGGATTCGCTCAGGGTCGGCACGTCAGGCAGTTGCGGCGCGCGTGCATCGGCGGTCACGGCCAGGGCGCGCACGTTGCCGGCTTTCGCCAGTTCAATATAGGGCTGCAAGAAGTCGATCGCCACATTGACGACACCAGCCGTGACGTCGGCGGCCAGCGGCGCCGAGCCGCGATAGGGCACATGCGTCATGGTGAAGCCAGCCGAGCGTTGCAGCAATTCGCCGACCATATGGCCCATCAGGCCGTAGCCGGGGCTGCCAAATGTCAGCTTGCCGGGATTGGCTTTGCCATAAGCGATCAGTTCGGCCAGCGTCTTCGCCGGCACGGACGGATGCACCGCGACGATCACATTGACGTCGCCGATCAAGGCGATCGGTTCGAAATCCTTGGTCGGATCGAAATTCATCGACTTGTAGAGCAGCTTGTTGGTGGCCAGCGGCCCTGAGCTTGAAACGAACAGGGTGTAGCCGTCGGGTGCCGCGCGCGTCACCATGCTGGCGGCAAGGTTGCCGCCCGCACCGGGGCGATTGTCGATGACGAAGCCTTGTCCGAATTCGGCGCGCAGCTTCTCGGCGAGGAAACGCGCGACGACGTCGGTCGAAGCGCCGGCTGGGAACGGCACGAACATCGTTACCGAGCGCGCCGGCCAGCTTTGCGCGAAGGCGTTTTGTGCCAGCAGGCTCGGTGCCAAGGCACCGGCGCCAACAAGCGAAGCCGCGAAAGCGCGGCGAGACATAAGCGGCATAAGACCCCTCCTCAGGACGCCCTGAGCGTTTCCATCGAAACTCAATTTGCTCTTGGGCGCGTTACCGGCGCGACGATGGCCGCTCGCGTCGTTTCAGGGGCAGAAACCAGCGGTCATTTCTCATCCTGAAACGCACCGGGCAGCGGCGCGAGCAATTGTTCGAGCTGCGCCTCGATATTGGCGGCCGCTTTCTTCAGCGGGTGGATGATTCGGGCGCGGTCATCCGGCGTGCTGACGACCGAGCGGAAATAGGTGACGCCGAAGGTGGCGACCACGCGCTCGCCTTGCATCAGCGGCACGGCGATGGTGTCGGAATTGCGCGGCTCGACCAGGGCATCGCGATCCGTATAGCCGCGAAACCGGGCCTGGCCGATCAGGCGCTCCAATTCCTCATCGCCCAGCGCATGATTTTCAGGGTCGGACGATGCCCGCATGGCGGCGCGCAGAATCGAGCGCTCCTCTTCCGGACAGAAGAGAAGATAAGCCCGGCCGAGCGCCCGCCCAGCCAATGTCAATCGACTGCCAAGGGTGGCGTGGAAGGGCGAGATCGGACTATCGGGAATGGTGCTGTAGCGAACGACCACCGCGTCGCGATCCAGCAGACAAACCGCGCAAGGCCATTTGATCTGCGAGGTCAGCGCTGTCGCCCAAGGCCGTGCCGCCTCGATCACCAAAGGCGCGCCGTGAAAGCCGGCGCTCAAACGCTGAACAGCTGAAGTGACTTGATATCCCCGCATCCGTTCATCGCGCACCACATAGCCCGTCGCCATCAATGTTTCGAGCAGGCGAACGATGGTCGGCTTGGGGATGCCGGTGCGCTTATGCAATTCGCCAACCGTCGCCAGGCTGGTGCGATTGACCTCGGCCAACAGCTCCAGCGTTTTGACGACGGAATGAACGGGATGAAACGACAGCACATGTGCACCAGGATTGATCGAGCGGAACGCATCGAAAATGTGATCGATCCCGAGGAAAGACCCAAGCGATCGATCCTAAGATGTTTCGCCGCTGTTAGAAACGGCAGTTGTTTTGCTTTGCGCCGCGCAGGCCCGCAGGGCCGCCAACGTTCCTGCGTCGATGTGAACCGCCGTTTGCTGCGTTGCGGCGGTTCGCCATTTCATTTCGCCAGGGGCGCGGATGGCGGCGTTGCCCGGCGCGCGACGGCCGTTGCGGATGCGCTCGCGTTCCGCCTGGGCGCGCTCGAGCAGGTCGTCGGCGCCAAAGGCCGCCGGGTTCAAGGCGATGAACAGGAAAGCGCAGTCATTCGGCCGTGTGGTATCGCCATAAAGTGCATTGATTTCGCCGCCGACGGCGCCGCCGGAGAGCAGGCCGCAGGCCATGTCGATCGCCAGGGCCAAGGCGAAGCCTTTCGGGCCGCCGGTCGGCAGCAGCAGGCCTTTGATCGCTTCGGCAGCACTTGTCGTCGGCAGGCCATCGGCCGTCACCGCCCAGCTTGCCGGGATCGGTTCGCCGCGCTGGTGATGATGGCGGATGCGTCCGAGGGCGCCTTCGCTCATCGCCACGTCAACGACAATCATCGGCTCATCGGCGGTGGGAATGCCAATGGCGAGGGGATTGTTGCCGACCACCGCTTCGGCGCCGCCGGGCGCCGGCATCAGCGGCCGGGTGTTGGCCATGGCGATCCCGATCATGCCGGCGCGCGCCGCCTGGGCGACATAGCGTCCGGCCGCGCCGAAATGAAAGCCGCGCCGCACCGCCACCGCGCCGATGCCAAACTTGCTTGCTTTCTCGACGGCGAGCGTCATCGCCTGTTCGGCGGCGAGATGGCCGAGCATATGGCGCGCATCGAGCACCGCGACAGCGCCGTGATCGCTGACCGCTTCGGCCTGATCATGGAGCGAGACCGAGCCCTTGCGCATCCGCTCGATATAGACGGGCACGTGCAGCAAGCCATGCGACTTGAGCCCCTGCTGCTCGGTTTCGACCAGCGCCTGGGCGATGCGGCTGGCGCCCGCGGCGGAAAGGCCCGCACTGGCAAACAAGGCTGCGACCTCGGCGGTCAGTTCGGCGACCGACAACGGCGCGGTATTCAATTGTGACGACAAAATCGCTCCCTCCATGGCAATTGGCCCGCGCGGAAGATAGGCCGGCGGCGCGCCGCCATGGGTGACTCCGGTGTTATTTCACCTGTCGAAACGATAACGGCTTTTGGCGGCGGCGCAACCGCGCCCCGCTACAGGTGGCGGCACTTGCAAGGGAACGAACTGCCGGGGAGCGGGCCGGATGGCGATCACCTATGATCTGGTCAAGGACGTGACGGCCAATCTCTACAATTGGTCGCTGCGTCGCATTCCGGAAACCTCGAAAGCGAAGCTGCGCGAAGCGATCACCACCGAGACGGTGCCGCACGCGCGCGAAACTTTGGCCCTGATGCTGGCCAGCGCCGAAACGGCCGAAAGCACCGGTCGCTTCCTGTGTTCGGATGCCGGCGTGCCGAGCTATACGATCAAGATCGGCGCTGGCGTGCGCATGGAAGGCGACATTCGCCAGGCGATCGTCGATGGCTTCGAACATCTGGTCGAAACCATCCAACCGCCGATCATGCGCTTCGTCACCAACCCGCTGACCAATGAGCGCAGTTTTAAAGGCAAGGACATGCCGCTGGTCTCTTACGAGCTCATCGGCGATGTCGACTATATGGATATCACCTGCGCCCCCAAGGCGCTGGGTGGTGGCCGCTGGGCGGCGATCGAAACCCTGGTGAGCCCAAGCCTCGAAGAGATCGAGCGTTGTATCCTGGAAATGGTGATGCGCGCTGGCGGTCAACATTGCCCGCCCGTGGTCATCGGCGTCGGCATCGGCGGGACCTTCGATCACGCGGCGAAACTGTCGAAGGACGCTACCTTACGGCCTTTTGGCGAGCCGCATCCCGATCCGATGGTCGCCGGCATGGAAGAGCGCCTGACCCGCGCGGTCAATCAAACGGGCTTTGGCCCGATGGGCTGCGGCGGCGCCACGACCACCTTCGGCGTTCATATCAATTATGCCGCGGGCCATGGCTATACGCCCATCGCCGTCTCGTTCAATTGCTGGATCAATCGGCGCACCCGGGCAAAAATCTATAATTCCGGCGTCGTGGAGCGGATCGAATGAACACGTCATCTCTGCGCCGCCTGCGTCTGCCGCTTTCACCTGCCGAAGCCCGCACCTTGAAAGCCGGCGATCTCGTTCTGCTCGATGGCGAAGCGGTCGCCACCGTCGGCATGCCAACGCAAAAGCGCATGGTGGCTGAAATCGAAGCCGGGCGCGAGATGCCGCTGCCCATGCGCGGCGGCGCCTTCTTCCATATGGGCGTGTGCTATGACGAAGAGAACGGTCGCCCGACGCGCATGCATTATGTCAATCCGACCACGTCGAGCCGCTTCAATGCTTTGATGCCGACCATGATCCGTGGCCTCGGCCTCACGGCGCTGGGCGGCAAAGGCGGCCTGTCGCGCGACAGCGTCGAGGCCATGCGCGAGGTCGGCTGCATTTATTTCTCCTTCGTCGGCGGCGCTTCGGCCTTGCTGAGCCAAGGTGTCGAGAAGGTCACGGACGTCGCCTGGACCGATCTGATCATGCAGTTCCGTCTCAACCAGATCCAGCTCTCGGGCTTCGGCCCGGTGACGGTCGCCATCGATGCCCATGGCGAATCGATCTACGAGCGCTTGTTGGTTTCAGCGCAGGCGCGCTTGCCGGAGATCCTGGCGTCTCTTGGTCCTTCCTCTTCCTAAAACAAGTTCTGCCTCTTCTTAAAACGAGACCTGTCGATGAAAGCGATTGAAATCACGCGCCCCGGCGGGCCCGAAGTGCTGGCCTTCTGCGAGCGGCCGATGCCCGTGGTCGGTCCTGATGACGTGTTGATCCGGGTTAAGGCCGCGGCGGTGAATAGGCCTGACGTGCAGCAACGTCGCGGTCTTTATCCGCCGCCGCCCGGCGTCACCGATCTGCCGGGGCTTGATGTCGCCGGCGTCGTCGAACAGGTTGGCGCCAATGTGAAGCAGCCACAGGTTGGCGATGCGGTTTGCGCGCTGGTCAATGGCGGCGGCTATGCGGAATTCTGTGCCGTTCCGGCGGCGCAATGCATGCGGTTGCCGCACGGCGCTGGCTTCGTCGAAGCGGCGGCCTTGCCGGAAGCCTTCTTCACCGCCTGGAACAATGTGATCTGGCTTGGTCGATTGAGTGAAGGCGAAACCCTGCTGGTGCAGGGCGGCACCAGCGGTGTCGGCATGGCCGCCATTCAATTGGCCAAACACTTGCGCGGCGCGCGCGTCATCGCCACCGCCGGCACGACCGAGAAACAGCAGAAGTGCCGCGAGATCGGCGCCGACATCACGGTCAGCTATCGCGGCGATTGGGTTGCCGACATCGTCGCCGCCATCGGCAAGGAAAAGGTCGATGTGGCGCTCGACGGCCAGGCCGGCCCCTATACGGAAAAGCAATTGCAACTGCTGGCGCCCGATGGGCGGGTGGTGCTGATCGCCAGCCATCTGGGCGAGATGGCGGAGGTCAATGTGCGCAACATCGTCCGCCGTCGCCTCACCTTGACGGGCTCAACCCTGCGGCCACGTCCCGCCGCCTACAAGGGTCGTATCGCCGCTGAGCTTGTCGAACAGGTCTGGCCGCTGCTCGAAAGCGGCCGTATCCAAAACCACATCTGCGCCACTTATGATTGGCGTGATGTGCGCGACGCCCATGCCTTGATGGATGCGGGCGAGCAGGTCGGCAAAGTGGTGCTGCGGGTGGACGCGTAACGCCTGATGAGGGGGCTACGGGTCGGTGGCCATCGTTTGGAGAATCCATTCCCGAAAGGCCACGAGCGGCGGATAGTTCTCATGGCCGATCGGATAGGCCAGATAGTCGCCGCGCGTCTCCGAGACGATCACATCGAACAATTGCACGAGCGCGCCTGATTGCAGTTCAGGCCGCGCCATGAAGGTTGGCACGATGGCAAAGCCAAGGCCCGACGCAGCCGCCTGGATGACCATGGTGAACTGTTCGAATTCGAGTTCGGGATGCGCCGGCGATTTCGCCAGGCCATGGGCATTGAACCATTCGGGCCAGGCCTGGGGGCGCGAGCGGTGGCTGATCAAGGTGGCGCCGAGAAGGTCTTTCGCTTCCTTCGGCTGAAACGCCTGGAGCAAGCGCGGCGCGGCGACGACGGCGATCTCATCCTTGCGCAGCAGATGCAGCTTGGCGCCAGGCCAGACCGGATCGCCGAAGTGGATCGCGGCATCCAGCTCCTTCGATTCGAAATCGAACGTGCCGGGCAGGCGCGAATTGAACAGAACGGTGATGCCCGGATGGGCGGCGATGAAGCTCGACATGCGCGGAATGAGCCAGCGCGCGCCGAAGGTTGGCAGGACGCTGAGGCGCAGATAACCGCCACCATGCTGGAACGTCATGGTCTCATTGGCGGCCAGCCGCAGCCGGCGTGTCACATCGCGCATGCGTTCGGCGAAGAATTCGCCGGCCGGCGTCAGCACAACCCGTTGCCGCACCCTCTGAAACAGCGCGACGCCTAAAGCCGCTTCCAGCTGCGCGATCTGCCGGCTGACGGCGCTTTGACTGAGCGAAAGCTCTTCCGCCGCGCGCACGAAGCTTTGCGTGCGCGCCGCCGCTTCAAAGGCGACGATACCGCGCAGTGAGGGAAGCGACCGCCGCTGGAAAGCCATATGTTGCGATTTTTGCATCAACTTCATGAGAAAACGGCGCTTGTCGGCCTGCCTCTATCTTCCCATAGTCTGAGACAAATCGGGAAGAGACGCAAATTTTGGGAGAGAATCGCTTTCCCGAATGTGCGTGATGGTGCATTCGGCCGCCTTTCGCGCCAACGAGATCATGCGTGTTCCGCACTATTTGAGCGCTGCGGAGCGGTTCTGCGAAGACGGGAGACGAGGCGTGGGTGGCCGAAATGAACGAAGAAAAATGGGAGATGTCGTATGACAACCTCTGCCGACGCCTTCAAGGACATCCCTGGAACCACGCTGTTCGACGGCGAACAGTTACGGCGAGGCTATCAACTCAATAAGTTTCTGTCGTCCCTGCTGGAGGCCGAGAACCGGAAGGCCTTCAAGGCCGATCAAGCCGGATATCTGGCGACATTTCCGATGACGCAACAACAGCGCGAAGCCGTGCTGGCGCGCGACTGGTCGCGCATGCTGGATCTCGGCGGCAATATTTTTTGCATGACCAAGCTTGCTGTCGTCGATGGAACGCCTTTCCAGCGCGTGAACGCCATCATGTCGGGCATGTCCGACAAGGAATACGTGGACATGATGAATGCCGGCGGTCGTCCCATGGGTGACATTCGATCGAAAAAGGACAGCAAGATTGGCTAAGATTGTCGGAGGACTCTGCACCTCCCATGTGCCGCTTCTCGGCCGCGTCATCGATGGCGGCAGAACCGACGAGCCTTACTGGCAACCCATTTTCAAAGGCTACGAACCGACCAAGAAATGGCTGGAGGAGATCAAGCCCGATGTCATGATCGTGATCTACAACGACCATGCGAACGGCTTTACGTTCAAATATACGCCGACATTCGCGATCGGCTGCGCCGATGCGTTCAACCCGGCGGACGAGGGCAACGGGCCTCGCCCTGTTCCCGTTGTGCAGGGGCACTCTAAGCTCGCTTGGCACATGACCGAGTCTCTCGTCCATGACCAGTTCGACATGACGATCATGAATGAGATGGATGTCGATCACGGTCTCACGGTGCCGCTGTCGCTCGTCTGCGGGCAGCCTGACGCCTGGCCCTTCAAGGTTATTCCGATCTGCGTCAACGTCATTCAATATCCGCAGCCGACGGCGGCACGCTGCTATGCGCTTGGCAAGGCGCTGCGCACGGCGGTTGAATCCTTCGACGAGAATCTGAACGTCGTGATCGCCGGCACCGGCGGTATGTCGCATCAGATTCATGGCCCGCGGTCGGGCCTGATCAATCAGGAATTCGACAATTATTTTCTCGATAAGCTGACGACGTCGCCAGCGGAACTGGCCGAAATTTCGCTCGCCGAATACGTGCGGGAAGTCGGCGCCGAAGGTATGGAAATCATTATGTGGCTGACGATGCGCGGGGCGCTCGATGACGCTGTCGACGTTGTGCATCGCTTCTATCATGTCCCAGCCATGAACACGGCGGTCGGCAACCTGGTCCTGCGGAACGCGAATGCACAGAACGCCGCGGCGTAAGAATAATAGCAGCTTAAATGGGTGAGGAATTCGATGTCAGATGTGCAATCAGCTGGGCCGGAAGCCGTCATGAAAGTGCCGGAGAAAAAGACATCGCTGCCTCCGGACGTTTATCCCGAGTCGCGATCACGGTTGCCGTTGGTGAAGCGTGAAAATTTAGATGAAAGCGGCCAGAAAGCCTATGACGCGATCGTCGATCCCAACAGCCGCCTCAAGGCTCAACTCATAGGCCCTGCGGGCATCTGGCTGAACGTGCCGGAATTGTCGCCGCACATCCGCGAGATCAATTGGTTCCTACGCAACAAATTTCCGCTCGATGCGAAGTTGACCGAACTGATCATTCTGACGACGGCACGAGAATCCGACGCCCAAATCGAATGGGCGGCGCACGAGCCTGCGGCGCTCAAGGCCGGTCTGGACCAGAACGTCGTCGATATTGTCAAATACCGGCGGCCCATCAAGGATGTCGCGCCGAAGGAAGCCGCCATTATTCAGTTTGCGCGCGAACTTCTCGGCGATAATCACCTCACCTCGGAAACCTATGCTGAGGCGCTGAGGCAGTTCGGCCAGAACAATCTCGTCATGATGGTTCTGCTGATGGCGAATTATTCGCAGACGGCGATCATCCTGCACGCTTTCGATCAGCAATTGCGCCCGAATATGACGCCGCTTCTGCCGGTTGCGGATCATCCGTAACGGCCAGGGGTGAAGCGCAATAATTAACAATGGCGCTGCGCTGCAAGAGTTTAAAACGATTTGGGAGGACTACAATGACAACATCTGGCTTTCTACGACGGGATTTTGCGTCTGCCGCACTTTCAATGTTCGCCGGCATCGTAGGATTGGCACTGACCGCTGGCATGGCCCAGAGCCAGACGCCGACTTGGCCAACCAGGCCCATACGGCTCGTGCTTCCCTTCGCGCCGGGTGGGCCGACGGATGTGGTGGCCCGCATGACGGCGCAAATCCTCCAGGAGGGATTGGGGCAGGCGGCCATCGTTGAAAATCGGCCTGGCGCTGGCGGCGCCACGGGCGTCCGTTCGGTCGCGCAAGCGGAGCCTGATGGCTATACGATTCTGATGGGCAGTGTCGCCACGCTGGCCTCGGTGCCCGCCGTCCAAAAGAACGCGGGTTTCGATCCCAATAAAAGTTTCGCCCATGTCGTGCGGCTGACGACGAGTTCAACGCTGCTGATTGTCCCCGTTTCCCTGCCGGTGAACACGGTCGCCGATTTCGTCGCCTATGCGAAGGCCAACCCCGGCAAGCTCAACTTCGCGTCGGCCGGCTATGGCAACCAGACGCATTTGAATGTCGAGCTGTTCAAGGCCAAGACGGGAATCGGTCTCACCCATGTTCCCTACAAGAGCGGTGCGGAAATGGTGACCGCACTGCTCGCGAACGATGTCCAACTGACATTTTCCGATATCTCCGTCATCCTGCCCCTGGTGGAAGACAAGCGGGTCAAGGCGCTCGCTGTCGCCTCCGAGCAACGCACGCCGCTTCTTCCTGATCTGCCGACCGCGATAGAAGCGGGCGTGCCCGATTTCACCACCGGCTTTTGGACGGGCCTTTCGGTGCCTGCGGGCACGCCGGCAGCGATCGTCAACCGGATCAACAAGGTCGTCGTTGAGGGATTGAATGCGCCGAATGTGCGCGCCGCACTCATCAAGATGGGCTCGACGCCGAGCCCAACGACGCCAGAGGAATACACCGATTTCGTCGCTGCCGAAGTTGTCAAATGGGACAATCTCGTCAAACAGGCGGGCATCAAGCTCGATTGAGTAGCGCTGCGACTATCGCTCAAGGCCGCCGGTGGATATACGTTGCCCTTCGAGAGTAGCGCAGGAATGGCGCTGCTTCCTCCTCATGGAATGATGTTGGGCAAATTGGGGCATTCATCCACCGGCCGCGTTTGGCGCGGCATTCTTCGTGGTCTCGGCAGTTTTGCTATTGTGCTGACGGCTGGCTGGGGCGCGTTGGCGCTTTGGTATCAGTTCCCAGGGGCGCCGGTGGCCAAATGGACGGCGGTGGCCGTTTGGGCGTTGCTGGCCCTTGTCGCTATCGTCACCTTGGTGCTGGGCCAGCGCAAACTGCCGCTGCTTTATCTTGCCGCCCTTGCGGCGCTATTGCTTTGGTGGGTCAACATCACGCCGCGCAATGATCGGCTCTGGGCCGATGATGTCGCCAGGGCGACACGGGCCGAGGTCGACCCCGGTAATCCCGACATCGTGCGGCTGACCCAGGTGCGCAATTTCGATTGGCGCAGCGAGACCGATTACACGCCGCGGTGGGAAGCGCGGACTTATGATCTGTCGCGCCTGGCCACGGTCGATCTCGTTCTGTCTTACTGGTCCAGCCCCGCAATCGCCCACACGCTCGTCTCCTTCGGCTTTGAAGGCGGCGACCACGTCACCTTCTCGGTGGAAATCCGCAAGCAGAAGGGCCAGGAGTTCTCGGAGATCGGCGGCTTCTTCAAAGAGTTCGCATTGAGCCTCATCGCCGCCGACGAGCGCGATATCATTCGCCTGCGCAGCAATGTTCGCAAGGAAGACGTGTATCTCTATCGCATCGGCCTGACGCGTCCGGCCATGCGCTCGCTCTTCCTCTCTTATGTCGACCAAGCGAACAGCCTTGCCGAAACGCCGCGCTGGTACAATACGGTGACGGCCAATTGCACCACCATCGTCTATGAAATGGTGAAGCGCATCGTCCCCGGCCTGCCGCTCGATTATCGCCTGCTGTTCTCAGGCTATCTGCCCGAATATGTTTATGACGTTGGTGGCCTCGTGCCTGGCCACAGCCTGGATGAGCTGCGCCGCAGCGGGCGTATTGCCGATCGTGCGATTGCCGCTGATCGCGATCCGCATTTCTCGCAGGCGATCCGCGCCGGCATGGTTGACTGACAGGCTGGACCGGCAGGGTTGACTGACAGGCTTGACTGGCTTGCACGTGCCGGTCAGGCTGGCCGTCTCCTGCTGGTTATCCTGCGCGCGGTTCTGAATTTCCCTCGCGGCTCCCTCCATTTACAAAGATCAATTATATAGGTTATAGCCTATTAGGGAGCCTGAGAGTGGACCAGCCTGTCTGTTGGATCGCCGGGCGGGAGAGGGAGGAATGCCAATGTTTCGACGCCGGGCAGGTGCCATGCTGGCCGCGTGGATATGCGCCGCGACAGCCGTTGCCGCGCAGGACGCGCCGCGCACGCGCACCATGGTCGAGGCCGGTGCAGCCAAGATCGACGTGATCGCCGAGGGACGCGGACCGCTGATCGTCATGCTGCCGTCGCGCGGGCGCGATTCCGATGATTTCGACGCTGTTGCGGCGGGCCTGGCCAAGGCCGGCTTTAGGGTCGTGCGGCCGCAGCCGCGTGGTGCGGGCGCGAGCACGGGCCCCACGGAGAACGTCCGCATGCAGGACCTTGCTGCCGATGTCGCCGCCGTCATCGCGCAAGAGAAAGCCGGTCCCGCTGTGATCGCCGGCCATGCCTATGGCAATTGGGTGGCGCGCATGGTGGCGACCGATCATCCGCAACTGGTGCGCGGCATCGTGCTGATCGCCGCCGCCGCCAAAACCTTTCCCGATGAATTGCGCGCGGTGGTGCAGCAGGCGGGCGATGTGAAACTGCCGGATGAAACGCGGCTCGTCGCGCTCAAGCGCGGCTTCTTTCTGGCCAACCATGATGCCTCCGTCTGGCTGAAGGGCTGGGCGCCGGCGGCGAACAGGATTCAGGGCGCGGCGTCCACAGCCACGAAACAGGCCGAATATTGGAATGGCGGCGGCGTGAAGATGCTCGATCTCGTGCCCGACAGCGATCCGTTCAAGCCGAAAGAGAAATGGAACGAGAGCCGCGATGAGTTCGGCGACCGCGTCACCGTGAAAATCATCCCCAACGCCAGCCATGCGCTGATTCCAGAACAGCCTGCGGCGGTGGTGGAAGCGATCGCCAGTTGGGTGAAAGATTTGTGAGGGCGCGCGAGCGCGAAGAATAGCAGGAGGGGAAATATGAAGCCGATTGTTTCAAGCCTATTCGCCGCGATGCTGGTCGCCTGTGTCGTTCCTACGGTTCAAGCGCAAGACTATCCATCCAAACCGATCAAACTGATCGTGCCATTCGCGGCCGGCGGCCCGGCCGACACGGTGGCGCGTGTGTTCGGTGAAAGACTGTCCCATGTCGCCGGCCAGTCGGTGGTCATCGAAAATCGCGGCGGCGCCGGCGGTATGACCGGCATCGCCCAGGTGGCGAAGGCGGATCGTGATGGCTATACGATCGGCATCGCAAGCTCCGGCACATTAGCCCTCAATGCCGCCCTCAAACAGCCGATGCCCTACGATCCGCTGAAGGATCTCTATCTCGTAACGCAGGCGGTGTCGGCGCCGGAGCTGCTGGTGGTTGGCCCTGCTGTTCCGGCCAAGGACTTCAAGGAATTTGTCGCTCTGGCGCGGGCCAACCCGGGCAAGCTCAATTTCGCCTCGTCGGGCAACGGCGGCATGCCGCATCTGGCCGCCGAACTTCTGAAGATCGCCACCAAGACCGACATGGTGCATGTGCCTTATGTGGGCGCGGCGCCGGCGGTGAACGATCTGCTGGGCGGTCACGTACAGCTGATGTTCGCTGACGTGCCGGTATTGCTCGGCGCCGTGCAGGGTGGCCAGCTGCGCGCGATCGCCGTCGGCAGCAAGAACCGCGTGCCACTGCTCGCCGACGTGCCAACGACCGCCGAGGTCGGCGAGCCGGACGTCTTGGCGGACAATTGGTACGGCGTCGTCGCGCCGGCCGGTCTGCCTCCGGCTTTGGCGCAAAAGCTTTATGATCTGAGCATCGCCACGCTGCGCTCACCCGACGTGAAGGATCGCCTGGAGAAGCAGGGCCTCGGCGTGGTCGGGAGCACCTCGGCTGAATTTTCAGCCTATGTCCGCAGCGAAATCGAGCGCTGGGGCAAGGTGGTTGAGGTCGCCAACGTCAAGATCAACTGACGCGCCCGCCGAAGCCTTTGTGTCATCCCGGACACGCGCAGCGTGATCCGGGAACCAGGGGCGTGTGGTATCATGTGTAGAAAAATAGCTGCGGTGCAGCGACTTTCGAGATTTTGACGTTTGCTCCTGGTTCCCGGATCACTTGCTGCGCAAGTGTCCGGGATGACACCACGATGCGTTATGACAGCTTCAAAATTTCAGTCCCATCTCGCGCACGATCGGCTCCCAGGTCTGCCGCTCGCCTTGCAGATATTGGCGCGCTTGATCGGGTGAACTGTCGACCGGGCTCATGCCCTGCTGGTCCATCCGCTCGATAAAGCCTTTATCGGTCTTGGCGGCTGTCAAAGCCGCGTTCAGCCGCGCGACGATATCCGCCGGCATGCGGGCTGGCGCCAGCAGAACAGAGAAGTTGCGCGAGATCAGGCCTGGATAGCCTTCTTCGACCGCATTCGGCACATCGGGCAGAAGGTTCGAGCGGCGCGTGCCGCCGATGACCAGCGCCGTCACCGCCTTTGAGTCGACGAAGGGCCGCAAGGTGGCGATATCGCCGAAGATCATCTGCAATTCGCCGGAGATCACGTCAGGCACGGCGGCACTCGTACCGCGATAGGGTACATGCACGGTCCTGATGCCAGTGGCGCGGTTGAGCAGTTCAGCGGCCAGATGCGGCGTCGTGCCAATGCCGGCCGAGCCATAGTTCAGTGCGCCCGGTTTCGTCTTGGCATAGGCGACGAACTCTTTGAAAGTCTTCGCTGGCAGTTTCGACGAGATGACCAGCACCTGTGGCGATTCCGCGATCACGCCGATCAGCGTAAAATCTCTCTCCACATTGACGGTGGCCGGATCGGCGCTCGGCGCGATCACCAGCGGTCCTGGCGAGCCGAGCAGCAGCGTGTAGCCATCGGGTCGGGCGGTGCCGACATAGCGCGTGCCGACGAGGCCGCCGGCGCCAGGCTTGTTCTCCACCACGACCCCTTGGCCGAGCTGTTTCGACAAAGCCTCCGCCGTCGAGCGGCCAGCGATGTCGACGGGGCCACCCGCCGCATAGGGCACGACTAAGGTGATGGGACGACTCGGATAGTCCTGCGCCGCAGCCGGCACGACGACAGCCGTTAGCGCCGCCACGAAAATGGCGCCTCTCCACATGGGCATTCTTTCCTCCTTACGATTTATGATTGATGTCGTGCATCCAGGCGATGACGGCGCGCGTCACAGCTTCCGGCTGTTCGGGAATGAGGGCATGGCTGGCGTTGCGCACCAGCGCGACGCTGACGCGCTCGCCGAACTCCTCGCGCATTTCAGTGCGCCGTTCGGCCGGCTTGAACGGATCGAACTCGGCTTGCAGATCAAGCAGCGGGCCGGTGCCGCCTGACCAGTAAGTGTCTTGCGCTATGGCGGCGCGCGCGGCGCGCTGCGGCGCCTGCATATGCGGGTGCCAGCCCGAGAGCCAGGGTGTCGGATCATTGCCCGGCGCGAAGAACGCCTTGCGCAAGGCGGCGAGACGCACGTCATCGGGCAGGGACGGATCGCCAGCTTCCGTCACGGCGCGCGACAGTTCCGCCGGATAGGTCTTTGCCGCCGAGGCCGCGACGACAATGCCACGCACCGTCGCTGGAAAGGCGACCGCGAGTTGGCGCGCCACGTAATGTCCGAAGGCATGGCCAAGGACGACGGCGGGGCCGGCGTTCTCAGCGGCGATCACTTCGGCCACATCCTGCGCCAGGTCGCGCAAGGTGATGCCTTCGAGCGGTCCCTGGCTGTCGCCAATGCCGCGCGGCTGCGGCCGCAACACGCGATAGCCGGCTTGCGCCAGCCCCTCGGCGACAGTGTCGTAATCGTCGGAATCGCGGGCTTGCGAGGGGAGGAGAGCGATCAGCGGCCCCTGGCCTTCGGCGCGCACACGGATGGTTACCTCGCCAGCGCGATGCAGATATTCCTCACGGACCCCGGACACGGCGTCTCCCCGTTGGTGTGCTCACATTGCATTGGCCGATTAGGCGGTATATCAGACCTAATAATATAGGTTTATGATTTTTGTAAGAGGATATTTGTGGCGTTCGTCGACGACGTTTTATCGACGACGTCTGGCTGTTCCTCTCCGGGTTCAATATCAATCGGATGTCCCTTATGACCTCGCCCTCTCGCCATTTTAGCCCAAGGTCCGGCCGCCCATGATGAAGCTGCATTGGTCGCCGCGCTCGCCCTATGTGCGCAAGGTCATGCTGGCCGCCCATGAGCTGGGCCTGGCCGAGCGCATCGAGCGCCTGCGCACGGTCGTTGCCATGTCGTCGGCCAATGCCGACCTGATGCCTGAAAATCCGTTGAACAAGATTCCAACCCTGGTTCTCGAAGACGGGCGCGTTCTGTTCGATTCCTACGTCATCATCGAATATTTCGATCAGATCTCCGGTCGCCGTCCGCTGATTCCGGCCGGAGGCGATGCGCGCATCGCGGCGCTGCGCCTGCACGCGCTTGGCAACGGCCTGCTCGATATTCTGATCCTGGCCCGCAACGAGCGTGATCGGCCCGCGGGGGAGAAATCGCAGAAGCATATCGAAGCCTTCGCCTTCAAGCGCGCGGCGGTCTTGCGCCATCTTGAAGCGGAGGTGGATACATTCGCCTCCGACAGCATTGGCATTGGCGAAATCGCCATTGGCTGCGCACTGGCCTATAGCGATTTCCGCTTCGCGACTGAGCCCTGGCGCGTTACGCATCCGCATCTTGCGCGCTGGCACGAGACCTTCGAGGCCCGCCCTGCGGCGCAGGCAACGCAATTGCAAGACGGCTAAAAGGTACGGTTAAAGATGCTGTCTGTTCCCGCCGGCGCCTGCGATTGCCACTGCCATGTCATCGGGCCAACCCAGCGCTTCGCTCAGGCGGCCTTCTCCGGCGATATTCCAGAGGCTTGGCTCGATCGCCATGCCGCGGCACTCAAGACGATGGGCCTGTCGCGCGCGGTGATCGTGCAGCCATCGTCTGTCTATGGCTTCGATGATGCGGCCTTCCTTGACGCTCTGCGGGCAAGACCCGAGGCCTATCGCGGTGTCGCTATCGCCGATGCAACGGTGAGCGACGCGCAACTGGAAGCCTGGCGCGCGCTCGGCGTGCGCGCTTTGCGTTTCGTCGAAATCAAAACCGCCACGGGCGGCCGTCTTCCCGGCAGCGTCGGCTTCGACGATCTAGCGCGGCTCGCGCCGCGCCTGCGCGCTTTCGGAATGCACGCGCATATCTGGGCCGATTGCGAAACCATCGTCGGCCAGGAGACGCGCCTGCTTTCGCTGGGCATCGACATCGTGCTCGATCATATGGGCAAGCCGAATGTCGAACGCGGCGTCGATGATCCTGCCTTCCAACGTCTCTGCGCGCTGCTGTCTGAAGGGCGCCTCTGGGTGAAGCTGGCGCTCTGCCGCAATTCCCGTGTGCTGCCCGACTATCCCGATCTGCGGCCGTTCCACGACGCGCTGGTCAAAGCCAACCCGGATCGCCTGCTGTGGGGATCGGACTGGCCGCATCTGCGCATGGGCGACATGACGCCCGATGTCGGCCAACTGATCGGCCTGTTGCTCGACTGGATCGGTGATGAAGACCTGGCGCGCCGCATTCTGGCCACCAATCCGACCCGGCTGTTCGGCTTCGCGCAAGTCTGAAGGGTGAATGCCTGAGGGGTGCGGGCCAGTTTTGCCGCATTGACCTCGCCGCGCCTTTACGGCTAAGGGAGGCGCCATGAGCAACGCCCCCTTCCAGACGTCGTATTACCCGCCGCGCATCTAGCGGCAGGAAGGGCTTTGTCTTTTTCAACCGCTGTCGAGCCAGCGGTTGGAACGTGACCTCTGGCGTTTGTCCCAAGAGGTCCATTGTGTTGTCTGGTCAATCTTCTGCAAATCCCCGCCAACGTCCGCGTCTTGGCCTTATCGGCTTCGGCGCCTTCGGCCGCCTGATGGCCGAGCATCTACATCCGTTTTTCGATCTGCGCTGCCACGATCCCAAATACGCAGCCGGCGATGCGCAAACGCCGCAAGGTGTTACCCAAGGCGTCACCCTCGTGAGTTTATCCGACGCGGCGCGCTGCCCGATCGTCGTTCTGGCCATGCCGGTGGCGGCCATGGCGCAGGCGGTCGCGGCCATCGCGCCGCATTTGTTGCCAGGCGTGCTGGTGCTCGATGTCGGCTCGGTCAAGACGTTGCCGGCGCAGATCATGGCGGCTGGGCTGCCCGCTCATGTCGATGTCGTTGGCACCCATCCGCTGTTTGGCCCGCAAAGCGCACGCAATGGCCTTGCTGGTTTGAAGATCGCGCTTTGCCCGATCCGCGGTCAGCAGACGCCAAGGATCGCGGCTTTCCTGCGCCGCCATTTCGCGCTCGATGTCATCGTGACGACGCCGGAGGCGCATGATCGCGAAGCGGCTGCCGTGCAGGGCCTCACCCATCTCATCGCCAAAGTTCTGGTGCAGATGGAGCCCTTGCCCTCCACCATGACGACGCGCAGCTTCGACCTGCTGATGGAAGGCATCAACATGGTGCGCGACGACGCGCCGGAAGTGTTCGACGCGATCGAGCGCTTGAATCCGTTCGCTGCGGAAATGCGGCGCAAGTTCTTCGGCTTGGCCGCTGAGCTTGCCGAGGAGTTGGAGAACGGAGGCAAAGCGCAAGGCGGCGAGCACTCATCGTCGGCCCGCGTCGCTCATGCGGCGGTTGGCGAGAGCAACATCACGCCTGACTCAACAGGCAAAAGCACGCCGTTGATGTAGGCGGCCGCATCGGATGCGAGGAACAAAGCGGCGCGCGCGATGTCCCAAGGCGTGCCGGCCTTGCCGCTGGGCAGCGCCGCATTGCGCTTGGCTTTGCGCGTCGCCGCTTCCACTGGATCGCCGCCTTCGTAGACGCTGAGACCGACGGGAGTATCGATGAAGCCCGGCAGGATGGCGTTGCAGCGGATGCCGTGGCGGGCGTTTTCCAAAGCCACCGCCTGGGTAAAGCCGTTTACCGCAGCCTTGGATGTCATATAGGTGACCGCCGCGCCGAGAAACCGCGCGGAGGCCAGGGCTGAAATATTGACGATCGATCCGCCTTTCCGTTCGATCATATGCGGCAGCACGGTGCGGGTGGCGAGAAACATGCTGCGCACATTCAGCATCATGATGCGGTCCCAGGTCTCCACATCGGTCTTGAGCACCGAGCCGAAGGTGAGAATACCGATATTGTTGTGCAGAATGTCGACGCTGCCGAAGCGCTGTATGGCCGCGGCGACGATCTCGTTCACCACGGTTTCGTCGGAGGCATCGCCGACCAAGCCGAGACATTCATATCCCTCGGCCGTGATCGCATCGGTGGTTCCCGCCAGGGCCTGAGCTGAGACATCGACGGCGACGACTTTGGCGCCGGCGCGGGCGTAAGTGATGGCGGTCGCCCGTCCATTGCTCATCTCGTCAGGCTTGATGGAGCCGGCGCCGATCACCAACGCCACTTTCCCGGTCAGTTCATCTGGTCTCGGGTCCATAATGTGCCGTCCTTTCTAGGTGGTCGCGACGAGCAGATCCTCGCCATGGCTTGGTGGCCGCAGGCCATCGCTCCGGCCGGTGAAATAGCGCTCGGCCAGTGTTGCGCCCGAGATGTGCTGGGCGTCTTTGAAGCCGGCTTCGCGCGCCAGGGCGAGAAGCTCGTCCGGTGCGAAGAAACTGAGGAAGGGCGTGCCGCTGGCGCGCGCGCCTTTGGCGGCCATTTCAAATCCTGGCCGCACATCCGCATCCATCAGTTCAAGCGGCAGCAGGAATGTCATGGCCAGCGACGAGCCCGGCGCCTGCGCCGCGATCTGGCGCAAGGTCGCCGCCACCGCCTCTTTCGTCAGATACATGCTGACGCCGGTCGAGGCGACGACGGCGGGCCGTTTGATATCGAAGCCGTTCTCCACCAATCGCTGTTGCCATTGATCGCCAGCCTCGAAATCGACCGGCACGAGGTGCAGCCAATTGGGAATGCCATAGCCACAGTCGATGAGCCGTTGCCGCTTCCAGGCCTGCGTGCCCGGCTGATCGATTTCGAAAACATGCAGGCCGGAGGCTATCTCCGGCCGGCGTTGTGCGAAAGTGTCGAGGCCAGCGCCAAGGATGACATATTGGCTGACGCCCTTGGCCGCCTGTTCGATGGCGAGATCCTCGATGAAGCGGGCGCGGGCGACGATCGAGGCGCGAAACAGCCGCGTGAACTGCGGGTCCATGTCGGGCCGCTGCCGCCAACCAGCGTCCGGCGCCACCAGCTTGAGGCCGATGTCGTCGACCAGCACAGGCGGCGGCGCGTCGACCTCCACATGCAAGGCTCGCCACAGGGCGACCCGCACCGCCGTGTTGTCTGGTTCGGTGCGCTGGTCCGACATGCTCTTCTCCTTTATTCCGCCGGTGCTGTGGCGGGCGCGGTGGCGCTCGCCTCTCGCTTGGCGAAGCGCGGCAGACTGGCAAGGAGTAGGGTCGACAGCAAGAGGCCGGCCGATGACCAGGCGAGCGCCGTCGTATAATCGCGTGCCTGGTCAAAAGCGAGGCCGACCAGATAGGGTCCGATGGCGCTCCCGACCATGAAGGCGGCGAACAGCCAGCCATAGATCTGCGCGAAGGCGCGATTGCCATAATAACGGCTGACCAGAAAGGCGAGCAGATCGGTTTCAGCACCAGTGCCGACGGCAAACAGCACGATGGCCAGGATGACTTGCGCTGCCGGCGCGCCAGGCAAGATCAGTATCGCCACGCCAATGGCCGAAACCAGAAAGCACAGCGCGCCGATCCAGGGGGCGAAGAAGCGGTCGAACAGAAAGCCGCAGACGACACGGGCGATCAGGGCGACGACGAACATCACGCTGAGAGCCGCGACGCTCAGATGCTGCGGCACGCCACGGTCAGACAGCAGTGCCGGCAGATGGATCTGAATGCCGTGCAGAGCTAATGCCGCCACCAGGAAGACCAGAAACATGGTGGCAAAACTGCGCGTCTTCATCGCATCGCTCATGCGGCACTCTCCGCTCGTGTCGCGGGACGAAGGCTTGCCGCCAGCAGCGGTCATGGCAGGCGCATGCGCGCCGACATAAAGCACGGTCGGAATGCCGATGACGATCGGGAGTGCGGCCAGACCATAGAAGCCGGCCTGCCAGCCATAGGCCTGCAACAGGGTGACGGCGATGAGTGGCGCCACCGCCATGCCAAGCGGCATGCCCGCCATGGCGAAGCCGAGCGCCAGGCCGCGCGATTTATCGAAGACCGCCGACAGCACTTTGACGTAGATGACGGCACTTGAAGCCGTACCCACGGCACCGATCCAGCCGGCGGTTACGTAAAGACCCATGAGGCCGAATTGCGTGATGGCTGTCGGCATGAACAACAGACCCGCCGCAATTCCGAGGATCGAAATGATGGCCGGACGAACAATGCCATAGCGATCGATGATCCAACCGGCGATTGGCATGGCGATGGCCATGGCCAGTCCCATCACGGTGATGGCGAGCGAAATTTCGGCGCGGCCCCAGCCGAAGGCCGCGTTCAGCGGCTTGAGAAACACCGCTAGCGGAATCAAAGCCACCGCCAGCAAGGAAACACCGACGCCCAGCACGGCGGCGGCGATCAGCATCCAGTTCTGCCTGTTGAGATCATTCTGCATTGCTCTCTCCCCCTCTTATGAAGATCGTTCTGTTAAATGCGAAAGCGGCGGGGTTGATGCCCCGCCGCTTCGCAAACGTCAGAATGGTTCGTGATCGCGCAGCCGTGGGATCACCTGTTCGCCGAACAGCCGGATCGAGCGCATCAAGGCCTCCTCCGGAATGTTGCCGAAATTGAACTCGCCGAAGAATGTGTTGAACATGCCTTCGCTCGACCAGCGGCGCAGCTTGTTGGCCACCGTCTCGGGCGAGCCGATCAGCACCAGGTCGTTCTCGATCAAATAATCGGGATCGAGCAGATTGAGGATGATCTCGCCGGCGCCCTTGTCGCCGCGCACTTCGAAGTAAGCGGCGGTCTCCTTCTGCTTCTTGCGGATCTCGTCCCAGTCGTCGCCGGTGGAGAAGAAACCTTTATAGGCATTGCCCGCGTCGGCCTTGGCTTTGGCGATGGCCTTTTCGTCGGTCTCGTCCACATAGACGACGGTGGAATAGGCGATGTTGGGCGTGCCCGCATGGCCGTTTGTCTTCCAGCCAGCGAGATAGGGCGCGTAGCGGGTCGCGGCTTCCTGGCGCGGAAACAACAGGAAGTAGCCGGTGTGCAGGCCAAGTTCGGCGCACAGCTCCAATGTCGGCGGATCGCGCGTTTCCATCCACATCGGCGGCCACGGCTTTTGCACCGGCCAGACCGACAGGTCCATGTCCTTGACCTTGATCAGCGCGCCGTCCCAATCAACCGTGCGGCCAGCGGCACCTTCGCGATAGGCATGCTGCATGAAGCGCGCGAATTCCTGGGTGATGGCGCGGCGATCGGCGAAATTGGCGCCGAAATTCTTGAAGTAGCTGTCCTGAATGCCGGGCACGAGGCCGAGTTCGACACGGCCATTGGTGATCTGGTCGGCCAGCGCGATCTCTTCGACGAGGCGCACCGGATGATGCAGCGGCACCACATGGCCCATGGCGCCGAGCTTGATGCGCTTGGTGCGCGCGCCGGCCGCCGCCACATACATGTTGGGCGACGACATCCAGCTTTCCTGCGGCGTGAAATGATGTTCGACGCTGAAGGCATAGTCGAAGCCGAGTTCGTCGCAGAGCTGGATCTCGCGCCACAATTGTTCATAGCGCTGATGCGGCGTCATGCCGGGCTTGCCCCAGACATGGGCGAAATGGGCGAAACGCATGGTCGTGCTCCCTCAATGGCGCGCCCGTTCACGGGGCCGCGCGATGCAATTTTTTTCAAACGCTGGCGAAGCGATGTCTCAGGCGGTCCTGAGGTAATCGAGCGCCATGGCGTTGAACCTGTCGGCATGTTCGATGTGCGAGCAGTGGCCCGATTGGGCGAACACCTCGAAGCGGCCGTTGCGCAACATGCGGCGGCCGTTTGCCATCGCCCCTTCGGGCTCGGCGATCAGCTTGTCGTTCTGTCCGGTGATGAGCAGCAGCGGCACGGTGCAGGCGCTGTAGTCGGGCTTTGGCGGTCCGGCCGAGACGCGGCCGGGCATGCGAAAGCGCGCTGCTTCGATGGCTTCCCAATGACCGGGTGTCAGCGCGCTCTGTTGACGACGCTCGACATAGTCTTCGTCCGCTGGCCAGACAGGGCTGTGAAAGCTGGCGGCGACAATGGCGCGCATCGCTTCGCGCTGGCCATCATAGGCGTTGTGCGCTTGTCGCCCCGGTCCCGGCGTCCCGATCGACGACGGGCTGACCAGAACCATTTTGCGCACCGGCAGCACGCGGCGGTCGTCGCTGCCGGGCTCCGACATCCATTGCAACAGGAAGGAGGCGGCGCAGCTGTTGCCGATGAAATCGGCTTCCTCGATGGCGAAAGCCGCAAGCAGCCGCTGCAGTTGGCGTAGGCGCGGGAACAAAGGATTGCGGCCGAAGTCGTAGGTTTTGTCGCTGCCGCCGTAGCCGATCCAGTCTGGCGCGATAACGTGAAAGTGCTGCGCCAGCGCGGCGATGTTATATTCGAAACTGATCTCGGCGCAGGCGCCGAATTCGCAGCTGTGTAGCAGGATCAGATGCGGCTGCATCGTGCTGCCAGCCTCGAGATAGCGCGTGGTGACGCCATCGATCACGATTGTTTTGGTGTCGGCACCGTGGACAGGACGCAAGACTGAACTCCACAACGGAAAACACGCTTATTCGGCGTCGAACTCATCGGCATTGAGGCCAAGGGAGAACAACGGACCGGGCTGCAGCATGTGGGAAACGGCGACAGCGGCGCCGTCAGCTTCGTCGATCCACCAGATCGACAGCATTGGCGAAGCCGTTGGCACCTTGAACATCATGGCGAAGCGCGGCGAGGCGAGGATCGCTTCGGCCCACATTTTTGTCGTGGTCACGGGCGTGCCGGTGACGGCGCTGAGCTTTGGCAGAAAATGCTTGGCGGCGGCGATTTCGGCGATGACGCTGTTGAAGCGGGGATGCAGATAGCGCCGCACGCCCCAGGACGGCTCGCTTTCCGACATGCGGATGAAGAAGGGCACCGGATCGTCGATGGCGACTTTGAGAATATTCGCCACATGAGGCGGGGCCGGCATGCCGGCGTGTCGGGTCAGCCGTTCGGCCTGGTCAGCAAGCGCGATGGCCTCGCGCCAATCATGCTGCACGCGGCCGACCGTCGTATCGGCCTGGGTCGTCAACGCCCGCACGAAGGTGCCGCGCCCGACATGGCGGTTGATCAGGCCTTCCCGTTCCAGCGCTTCCAGCGCCTGCCGCACGGTGGCGCGGCTGACGCTGTATTGCGCTGACAGGTCCGCTTCGGAGGGCAGGCGATCGCCGGGGCTCAATTCGCCGTCGATGATCTGTCCGCGGACGATCGTCTCAAGCTGCCGATAGAGGCTGAGGTCCCCTTGATCGAGAGAAAGCTGCGTCATACTCGCCCCGCTGATTGGCTTGATTGTCCGGTTGACCGTACCAATAGGCCGATTGTAATGCAAGGGCCTGTCGGCATATTGTCGGACAAAATCCATGTGGCGCTGCACCCGCGCGCGCCTCTTGGTGACGGCAGGATGCCATAAAAGCCACTGATTTATGAGGGTGTTAGCTTCAATTCGTGCCCGTCCGCCGAAGGCAGCTGCAGGCGGCAAAAATTTTCAAAGCTGGGCTATAGCGTTTCACAGCTCGACGGAATCGTCGAGCGCCATGAGGACGCGTCCAAGTAAGAGGATCTAAGCAAAATCACGTTTCTACTGAAACGTTTGCTCTAGATGCCCAGCGCCGCGCCATCGCTGCGCGGGTCCGTCGCGCCTTCGATCCGGCCGTCCGCCGTCCGCGTAATCGCGCCGGCATGGCCCATGGTGCTGCTGAACGGTTCGAGCAGTTCGACGTCGTGGCCAGCCTGGCGCAGGGCCGCGACGAGAGTTGGATCGAACCGGTTTTCCAGGCGCAGGTTCACCTTGTCTTCGCCCCAGGTCGCGCCGAGCAGCCAGCGCGGCGCCGAGATCGCCGCTTGCAGGTCTTGGCCGAAATGCACGTGGCGTGTGAACAGCGCCGATTGGGTTTGCGGCTGGCCTTCGCCGCCCATCGTGCCATAGGTCATCCAGCGCCCATCGTTGAGGCGCGCCATCGCCGGGTTGAGCGTGTGATAAGGTTTGCGGCCCGGCCCGATCGTGCGCGGAGAACCCGGCTGCAAGCTGAAACTGGCGCCGCGATTCTGCCAGCAGATGCCAGTCTCAGGCAGCACCACGCCGCAACCGAATTCAAAGAAGGTCGATTGGATGAAGCTCACCGCATTGCCGGCGTCGTCCATCGCGCCCATCCAGATCGTGTCGCCAGGTGTTGCGGGTTGCGGCCAGGGCAGGGCCGTGCGGCGATCGATGCGATTGACCATGGCTTGCACCTGATCGTCGGCGAGAAAAGCCCTGACGTCCTGGGTCATCGTGCCGGGATCGCCGATATACTTATCGCGCACCAGGAAAGCTTGCTTGGTTGCCTCGATCAATCCATGAATGTGATCGAAGCTTTCGCCGTGCGCCACTTTCAGGCGATCGAATTGCGCCAGGATGAGCAGCGAGGCGAGGCCCTGCGTCGGCGGCGGCATGTTGTAGAGCTGGCCGACGCCGGTCTTCACGGTGAGCGCTTCAACCTGTGTGGCTTGGTAGCCTGTGAAGTCGTCGAGCGTCAGCGGTGAGCCGCAGCGGGCAAGATCAGCGGTGATCGAGCGGGCGAGATCGCCACGATAGAAATCCTCCGTGCCTTTCGCCGCGAGTTGCCGCAGGGTGCGTGCCAGCACGGGAAAGCGCATCGTCTCGCCGCAGGCCGGCGGGCGACCGCCGACGAGATAGGTCTGGGCAAAGCCCGGCTGCAAGGCCAGCTCGGCGAGCTTCGACGTCGTCAGCGCCGCCTGGGTCTCGCTCACCGTGATGCCGGCCTCCGCATGGGCGATGGCATCTTCCACGAGCCGCGACAGCGGCAGGCGTCCGCCGATCTCACGCGCCATGGCGAGCGCCGTGCCCCAGCCGGCGATCGTGCCGGCGACCGTATTGGCCGCAAGCGGACCACGCGGCGGCACCGCGTTGAGCTTTTTCTCGGCATAGAAAGCCGGTGTCGCCTTGCGCGCGGCCGTGCCGCTGGCGTCGATGGCGAGGGGCGCCGCGCCAGCGCGCGAGATCAGCCAGAAGCCGTCGCCGCCGATCGAATTCATGTGCGGATAGACCACCGCGATGGTGGCGGCGGCTGCGACCATCGCCTCGATGGCATTGCCGCCTTCCTGCAAGACACGCAGGCCGGCCTGGCTTGCGAGCGCATGTGGCGCGGTGACCATGCCTTTGTTGGAGCGGTTGGTGGTAAGATTGCGAGGCATGACACACCCTCGAAGGCGAGAGAGAAAGGGAAGAGCCCGGTGGCGATCAACCACCGGGACAGGGTTTGAGCTTACTTACTGATTTCATCAAGCAGGTTACGTCCGCCGCCGGCATTGATCTGGCTGCGCAGATAGACGAAGCGGTTGCGTGGCCGTTGCTCGCCATATTCCTGCAGCAGCTTTGGCTTTTCCTTGATCTCACGCACGGTCTTGCGCATTTCCACCGCGACGTCTTTGTTGAGGTCGCGATAAAAGCTCGAGGCAGCCAGCGCCGGGTCGGCGAGCCGCTTCTCCACCATTTCTGAGAGGGCCTTGGTTTTCGTATCGAGCGCGGCGAGATCTGCCTTGGTGCCCTTGGCCAGTTCGTTGGACAGGTCGCGGGCCATCTGCCAGTCGCTCAAGCGCTGCTGCGCGGCGGGCTTGTTTGATGAAGCAGACACAAGATCGGGTGCGCGCTTCTCGGCATAGGCGGTGAAGATGTTTTCCATCTCCTGGCTAACGTCGAAACAGGCCTTGCCGGCGGCGACCAGGCGCGTGTTGATTTCGTCGCCCTTCTTGTACTTGTCGTCCTTGAAATCCTTGGCGTTGATATAGTCGGCAAGCGTGCTGAACTCGGGGGCGGACGTCTTCAGGATGTCATTGGCCTTCTTCATCGCCTCGGCCGCCTGAGCGCGCGTCGGTTCCGGCAGCGCCTGGGGCGCGGGTGGCAAGGTCTGATAGAAACGCGCCGAATAATGCATCGAGAGGACCGGCGACTTGCCGCTGCGCCAGCGCTCATAGGAATTCGATTGCCAGAGCGTCCAGGCGGCGCCGCCGCATTCACTCGTCAGCGTGCGATAGACGTTCCAGAATTGCGAAACGGCCCGATCGTCCGTAGCGGAAGGTTTGGGCTGCGCCAAAACCGGCAGAGCGGCGAAGCTAGCGGAAAAGACCAGGCTCGCGATCAAAGCATTGCGAAATACGCGCATCTTCATCCCATGAATTAAAAAGAATGCGCCGATCTAGGGAGCATCGGCGCGGCAAGTCAAGGTGAGGCTATGCCGATGCTTGCTGGGATGCGCGCCTTATCGCTTGTGCAATTGATATTCCTATCGAAACGCGATTTGGCCTAGGCTGTAGCGTGCTTGAATGAATCAGAAATGTCATCAACGGAAGACACCCAACCGAAAAAGCTGGCGATATTGAACTCGGTCGCTTCCTGCATGAACGCAGGGCCAACGGCCATGCAGGCATCCGCCACCATGATGCCGAAATAGCCCAAATGATAGGCGGCGCGCAGGGCTGACTCGACGCCGACATTGCTGGAAATGCCGCAGACAAAAACGGTGTTGATGTTTCTGGCCCGTAAGAGGCGATCGAGATCGGTGCCGGCGAAACCATTGTCAGCCGATTTCTGGATCAGCACGTCGTCTGGCTGAGGCTGCAAGCTTTCGATCAGCTCATAGTCCCATGTGCCGCGTGTGAGAATGCGACCTTGTTCTTGCGGATGGGCGCGCATGTAACGCAGGGCGTTGGATTTATGCCAGAGCGGCGAGCCGGGGCCAGACGCTTCGTGATAATCGGGCGAGAAGCCATTCTGCATGAGAACGACCGGCAGACCCGCGGCGCGGGCGGCATTGCAGAATTGCTCCACCTTGGTGGCCGTCGCGGCGGCCGGGCCGATATCAAAGCCGATACGATCGAGATAGCCCGAGGGCGCGCAGAAGGCGTTCTGCATATCGTTGACGAGGACGGCCGCGCGGGACAGGTCCACCTCCAGCGCCGCGGGTTTGGCTTTGATCGACACTTTTGGCATTGCGGTCCCTTGTGCATAATCGAAGAATGGGATCGTGGAGGAAGCCTCCCCTTTCATCCGATGTCAATTCAAGGAACAGCCAGCGATATTGGAACCCATGAGATGACGGTCGATCCGAAAATGGCGCGCTTGATGGATGCCGTTCAGCAACTTCAGAGCGGAGATGTACAAGGCGCAAAACGACGGCTTGAGGCGCTGTGGGCCGAGGGAGAAGCCGATCCCGATCCGCTGCACCAATGCAGTCTGGCGCATTTCCTCGCCGACGCGCAGGACCATGTCGCCGATGAACTCCGTTGGGACCTTCGCGCGCTTGAAGCGGCGGGTAAGGTGACGCAGGAGCGGGTGTTGGCCTTCGACGCCACGCTGTCGTTGAAGGATTTCTATCCCTCGCTGTATCTCAATGTCGCCGATGCCTATTTCAGACTCGGTGATCGTGATAATGCGCAATGCTATCTCACGATGGGCCTCGACTATCTCGCCGGCTTTCCCGAGAACGGTTATGGCGCAATGATCCGTGGCGGCTATGACCGGCTTGCGGCAAACCTCGCGCAAGGCCGTTGAGTTTCAGAACCGTTCGAGATCCCGTGTAGAGCGAAGCTGCGCTCGCGCTCATTGTCTGGGCTCGGCGGCAACAGCGCGTAATGGCTCCGCGATGCTCACCTGTTGTCGCCGATAGCGTCAGTCCTCCCATTTCCCATACCGGCATGAACCATCAATATGACAGAATTCTGTCTTTACGACATATAGCTGTCAATATAATGGTCGGGTATGTGGGCGAAACGAGGAGTTGGCATGAAAGCGGTTCGTATTTTTGACCATGGCGGTGTCGACAAACTGGTCTATGGCGATTTTCCCATGCCCGAGATCGGCCCGCGCGACGTGCGGGTGCAAGTCACGGCAACAGGCGTGTCCTTGTGGGACATCAAATATCGTCGGGGCGAGTTGCCGGTGCTGCCGGGCCGACCTGCTTTTCCCATGCCGATGCAACTTGGTCGTGATGCGGCGGGCCGTGTCGAGGCGGTGGGCCGCGACGTGACGGCCTTCGCTGTTGGCGACCGTGTGGTTGGCCTGGTCCATCCAGCCAATCCCGCCTCGGCGCTCACTGTTCGTGGCTTCGGCAATCTTTCCACCGAGATCGAATATCCCGGGCACACTCTCTTTGGCGGCAACGCGCAATTCGTCGCCCGCCCGGAAAGCTATTGGATGAAGTTGCCATCAGGAGCGAGTGAAAGCGCGGCTGCGGCAGCGTTATGGTCCTATTCCACCGCCCATCGCATCCTCGCCGATCGTCTCGGCGCGCACCTCGGCGATAGTGTGCTGCTGATCGGCGCATCGGGCGGCATGGGCTCGGCGACGCTTGATCTGGCTGAGTTGATGGGTCTGCGGGTGATCGCGGTGACGCGCTCCGCCCAGAAGAAAGCCTTTCTCGAAGCCCGTGGTGCGGCCGCCGTCGTCGTTCTCTCCGGCAAGGATGATGCTGCGGCGGTCAGAGCATATGCGGATCAACTGGGTGTCGACGGTGCCATCGATTACAGCGGCGATCCCACAATGCTGAAACTGGCGATCGATGTGCTGCGTCCTGGCGGCACGCTGGTTGTCGCTGCCGTCGAAGGCGGTGGCGGCCCCGTGCCGCTCACCACCCGCGACTGCCTGCGCCTCGAGATCAATCTGCGTGGCGCGCGCGCCTCGACCCTTAACGATCAACGCTGCGTGATCGACCTGCTGGGGCAGGGCAAGATCGAACCCGCGATTCACACGGTCTTACCGCTATCGGCCATCGGAGAAGCCCATACTCTGCTCGAGTCTGGCACCGTATCGGGACGGATTCTGCTCGATCCTTGGGGCGAAAGAAGCTGACGTCGGCATCCTGTGAAGATGGCGGGCAAATCGCTTATGCTGCCGTTCCATCCGAGTCGGACGTTTGAGAAGGCTTGGGCAAGAGGTCTGGGCAAGAGATGCGTTTTCCGCTGTTGAAAGGGATTCTGCCGCTCGACCGGGCGCAGGCGCTACGCGACATCGTCGCCGGCGCGACGCTTGCGGCCATGAGCATACCGCAGGTTCTCGGCTATGCCCGTATCGCCGGCATGCCGGCCGTCAACGGTCTTTACACGGTGCTGTGGCCGACGGTGGCTTTCGCCATTCTCGGCGCCTCGCGCCATCTTGTCGTCGCGGCGGATTCCGCAACCGCCACCATCCTTGCCAGCCGCTTGACCGCCATGGCGCCGATCGGCAGCGCCCAATATGTTGCGCTGGCTGGCATGGTGGCGTTGCTCACCGCCGGCTTGCTGTTGCTGGCGCGCATTTTCAAACTCGGCTTTCTCGCCGACTTTCTATCGCGCACGGTGCTGGTCGGTTTTCTCGCCGGTGTCGGCGTGCAGGTGGCCATCGCCATGCTGGGCGACATGCTCGGCCTGCGCGATCAGCCCCATAACACCATCCAGCAGGTGTGGCTGATCGTTCAATCCCTGGGCAAGATCCACCTCCCCACCTTGATCATCTCCACCGTGGTGGCGGTGGGCATTCTGGCTTTAAAATATTGGATACCGCGTGTGCCGGGGCCGCTTCTCGCCGTGGTGCTCGGCATTGCCGCCAGCTATCTGTTCGATTTCGCTGGCCGAGGCATTTCTGTTCTTGGCCAGGTGCAGGGCGGTTTGCCCGGCTTGCATGTGCCATTGGTGAGCTGGCAGGAAACTTTGGCGCTGCTGCCGGTGGCCGGGGCCTGTTTCGTGATGATCATCGCGCAAAGCGCCGCCGCCGGGCGCGCCTTCGCCGATCGTTATCGCGAACGGGTTGATGCCGATTCCGATATCCTGGGCCTGGCCGCCGCCAATGCGGCGGCGGCTGCCAGCGGCACCTTCGTCGTCAATGGCAGCCCCACCCAGACCGCCGCCGCCGATAGCGCCGGTGCGCGCAGCCAATTGGCGCAGCTCGCTTTCGCCGCGATCGTCGTTTTCGTGCTGCTGTTTCTCAGTGACTGGCTGCAATATCTGCCCCATGGCATTCTGGCCGCTCTGGTCTTCACCATTGCCATCGGCCTTGTGAACGTCAAAAGCCTGCGCGCGATTTTGCGTGAAAGCCCTGGCGAGTTCGGGCTCGCCTTCACCACCGCCGCTGCGGTGGTGCTCATCGGCGTCGAGCAAGGCATTCTGTTGGCGATCGTGCTGTCGTTGCTGCGCCATGTCCGTCACAGCTACCGTCCGCACACGACCATGCTGGTGCAAGGCAGAGACGCCCGATGGATGCCCGCGCGGGCGACGCCAGGCGCCGAGACCGCGCCGGGCCTGATCGTCTTTCGCTTCGGCGCCGATCTCTTTTATGCCAACGACCATTTCTTCGTCGAGGAAGTCAACGCGCTCGTCGATTGCGCGCCCCATAAGGTGCATTGGCTGGTGATCGATGCCAGCGCCATCACCGATATGGATTATTCCGCTTCCCGCTCCGTCGCCGATGTCTGCACAACGCTGTTGCAGAGCGGTGTCGAAGTCATCTTTGCCCGCGTTAGCCAATATTTGCGCGCCGATTTGGAGCGGCACGGCATCGTCGCTCTGCTCGGCGAGACCCGCATTTTCGCCACCCTGCATGAGGCGCTTGTCGTCGTCGGCGTCAAAACGCCGGTCGAGCCAAGCCCGGAGACTTAGACATAATAGACCCGCACCGCAGGCATTTCTTAATGGTCTACCACGCGCTCCTGGATTGCCGCGTTGCTACGCTCCTCGCAATGACGGGCGTCACGTCTTCAAATCCGGATCGAGCCAGCCTTTGTAATGCACCACCAGGCCGATCTTCGGCAAAGCGATCGGCACATCGAAATGGAAGCGGCCGTCTTCCTGCCATTCGCGTGCGACGCCCTGTGGCGCTGCCGACAAGGGCAGAGGCAGGCCGCAGAAGCTCCAGCCCTTGATTTGCATGGCGAGCCCCTTCTCGTCGCAAGGCAGATCGAAGCGAAAGCGCAGCGGCCCGAAGCGCTCCGTCAGCGTGTTGCCTTTGGCGCTGAGATGACTTCTGAAACGGCTGTCACCGAAGCGGCGGGTCCAGTATTCGACACCATTCTCTTCGCTGAAGGCGACATGCAACTTGTGCAGACCGGCGGGCGGAAAACCCATCATCCAGGCGGCAAATTTCGCCACCGGATGGTCGCCACGCTCGACCTGCGCCTCGCCCGAAGCGCCGCCGTCGCCGCGCATATCGTGCAGGGTGCGCACCTTCTCCGGCAGGCGGGCGAAATCGGCGCCGGCGACGCGCGCATAGAGTGGCGGCGGCAGTAGGGTCTGGCTCTGCTCATGGCGGATCGACAGGGTTGCGAACAGAGGCTCGAAATCGGCCAGGGTCAGCAGCTCGCCGGCATCGCGTGCGCCAGGCTCGATCTCGCCCGCCAGAATCTTTTCGGCGAGGAGGGCGGCGGCCAGCGTCGGGATTTCCGGCCCGTCGCCATTGGCGGCGATCAGGGTCCATTGCCGCTCGATAAAACGTCCGTCCATCTCGCCGGTCATGGTGACGGCCATGGCCGAACGCTCATCGCTGAACCGCGCGGTGAGGCGCCGTAGCGGCCCCAGCAGGGGCGCCAGCGGCGCGAGCGATCCATGTCCGATCCAGCGTATTGGCCAACTCGCCAGCCAGAGCGCGAGCGTCTGGCCGGCGAATTCCGTGCCGGCGCGAAAGGTCACGGCGGGGCGACCGGGGAGGGCCGCGGGCAACAGGTCATGATCGGGCACGTCGGCCAAGGCGAGCCAGCGGTTGCGCAGCGCTGCGCCATTGGCGAGGCGGAAGGTCTGCCGGCGCAGCTCCTGCCAGCCCCAGGCCCGATCCCAGTTCTGGCCGCGCCACAGCTGCAGCGGCTTACCGACATAACTGAGAATGGCGGCCGCGACCGAAGAGCCTGCGGTGGCCCGGTTCGAGGCGCTGATGGCGATCTCCACCCGGCGCACCCGCGACAGGCCTTGGGCCAGTTGGCGGGCGACCGCGCCCGACAAAGCCGGCACGCTGGAGGCACCCGAGATGATGGCGACGCCGGCATCGCGGGCCGGCACATCGAGCTCTTGCATTTGGGTCACAAAGGCGCGGGCGTCGGCAAGGTCGAGATAGGGAATCGAGGCGGCGATACAGGCGCACGCCAGCCGGTTGTCGCTGTTTTGAAAAGGGCCGGCCGCATCGATCACCAGTTTGGGATGGTGGGCTGATAGCAAAGGCCCGAGATCGCCGTTGCGATCGGCGACCACGGCGGTGGCCATCGGCAGAGGCGCGCAGAAGGCCTCGGCTTTATCGGCGGAGCGGCCGGCGACAAGCACCTGATGGCCCTGTGCCAGAAGACGGCGCGTCAAGCGTGCGCCAAAGCCGCCATATCCACCGATGATGAGCACGGCGCTCAGAGGACGCGCTCCGCATCGGCGGCCGTCGGCACCCAGCAGGTGTCGCGCCGGCCAAACAGTCGATAGCGATGGCGGGCGATCAGGCGATAGAGCGGGTCGCGCACGGCCCTGGGCACGAGACGCAGAGTGGCGAAGCCCCGCCAGGGCCAGCCGAGCCCTTCGCAAATGGCGAGAATGGCGTCGCTGTCGCGGCGCAGCTGTTCTCCCTCGACGAGAATGAGGCTGTCTGGATTGTCGGGGTTCAGGCCGAAGCGTCGATAAAGGCCGGCGCCGGTCGCGCCCTGCAGGGTGGCGAGTTTGAAGTGGCGGCGACGATCATGACGAAGCACGAACTGCGCATTGGTCGAGCACAACACGCAGTGCGCGTCAAAAACGATGATCGGCTCGTGAGTCGATCCAGCCATATGGGTATGATGAAGCGCGAGCGTAGGTAGATCAAGGGCGCTTCGTGTTGTGCGCACAGGAGAAGGCGGCCATGCGCAAAAATCATGGAACTTTCATTTGACGTCGTCACGCTGACGATTTCAAGGAACGGTTCTGTCTTCGTGCGATCATCGCCAAAATGCGTGGAACCGCGTCTAAGTGCACGATGCAGCGTGAGGCGAGGCAACTCTGCGCCGGCTTGAATGCCGAGCGCTGCGACGTTCCTCGTGCGTCGCAGCAGGGGCGATCCCGCGCATTTCATTCAATTCGAAAAATGAAATCGCTTGACCATGAGATCGAACGGGAGTGCTTTTCATTGGTCTGATTCAAATATTGTCAGTGAGGATCACGTGTCCCACGAAGCAGCGCCATCGGCGTCTGTCACGCGCCGGCATTTTTTGGCGTCAACGGCGTCCATCGCCTTTCTGGCCTCGGCCGGTACCCACACCTCCGCGGCAAGCATATCGGGCGCCTTGCCCTGGCAGGCCTATAGCGCGGCGCCGCCAACGCCCGTCGTGCCAGGCGCGTGGACCTTCTTCACCCCGGCCGAGGTGCGTGTCGTCGAGGCGATTGTCGATCGGCTCATCCCGGCCGATCAGCTGAGTGTCGGCGGCAAGGACGCCGGCTGTGCTGTCTTCATCGACCAGCAGCTTTCGGGCGCCTATGGCAGCGCGCAAAATCTCTACATGCAGCCGCCCTTCGCCAATGGCACGCCATCGCAAGGCTTCCAATCGCCGCTGTCGCCCACAGGTCGCTATAGGCAAGGGCTCGCGGGGCTTGATGCCTATTGCAAGGCGAATTTCGCCGGCAAGAGTTTCGATGGGCTGAGCCCGGCCGAGCAGGACGACCTTTTGAAGAAGATGGAAGCCAACAGCGTCAAGTTTGACAGCGGCGACGCCAAGAGCCTGTTCGAACTGATCCTGCAGAACACCATGGAAGGTTTCTTCGCCGATCCGATCTATGGCGGCAACAAGGACATGGTGAGTTGGCGCATGATCGGCTTCCCCGGGGCGCGCTACGACTATCGCGACCATATCGACAAGCACAACCAGCCCTATCCGCACCCGCCCGTCTCGATCATGGGCAATTCAACCTGGTCAAGGCGGTAACACATGGCCCGTAAACTCCCCCGCCGCGATGTGGTGATTGTCGGCCTCGGCTGGACCGGCGCGATATTAGCCCATGAACTGACCGATGCCGGTTATGACGTCGTTGCCATCGAACGCGGTCCCTGGCGCGACACGGCCACCGATTTCAACGTTGGCTATATGCCCGACGAATTGCGCTATGCGATCCGCCAGGATCTGTTCCTCAAACCGGCGCAGGAAACCTTCACCTTCCGCAACAACACGACGCAGACGGCCTTGCCGATCCGCGAGTTCGGCTCGTTCCTGCCGGGCAATGGCGTCGGTGGCGCTGGCGTGCATTGGAACGGCCAGACCTGGCGTTTCTTTCCCTCCGATTTCGAACTCAAGAGCCATCTCGATCAACGGTATGGCGCTGGTTTCGTCCATAAAGATCTGCAGGTGCAGAATTGGGGCGTGACCTATGACGATCTCGAGAACTCATTCGATCGTTTCGAATATCTAGCCGGCATTGCCGGAAAAGCCGGTGTGTTGAAGGGGCAGGTCCAGCCAGGCGGCAATCCGTTTGAAGGCTCGCGCCAACGTGAATATCCTCTGCCGCCGTTGAAGATGAGCTATGCGCCAACGCTGTTCGCGCAAGCATGCAAGGGCATGGGTCTACACCCTTTCCCGACACCATCCGCCAATGCATCGGAAGCCTATGTCAATCCGCTCGGCATCTCGATGGGGCAGTGTACCTATTGCGGCTTTTGCGAGCGCTTTGGCTGCGGCAATTATTCAAAGGCCAGCGCCCAGACGACGATTCTGCCGCTGCTGATGCGCAAATCCAATTTTGAAGCGCGCACTTTATGCGAAGCGACACGCATCAATCTGCATCCCACCGGCAAGCATGCCACGGGCGTCACCTATGTCGATGTGAATGGCGAGGAATTCGAACAACCAGCCGATCTTGTTCTGCTGTGCGCCTTTGGATTGCACAATGTCAGATTGATGCTCTTATCGAAGATCGGTCAGGCCTATGATCCGAGCACGGGCGAGGGTGGGGTCGGGCGCAACTATTGCTATCAGACCAATTCAGCCCTTCAGCTCTTCTTCGACAATAAGAATTTCAATCCTTTTGCTGCCACCGGCGCGTTTGGGCAAACGGTCGATGACTTCAATGGCGACGCCTTCGATCACACGGGGCTCAATTTCGTTGGTGGCGCCGGCATCAACTGCAACCCGACCAACGGCCGACCGATTTCCAATCGACCCGTGCCGCCGGGGACGCCGCGTTGGGGCTCGGACTGGAAGAAGGCGACGAAGGACAATTATCTCAGCTCGTTCACTTACACGAGCCAGGGATCGAGCTATCCGATCCGCGGCAATTACCTTGATCTTGATCCGACCTACAAGGATCGGTTTGGCAATCCGCTGATGCGCATGACGTTCGACTTCTCAGATAACGACATTGCCATGTCGAACTGGGTGACCGATCGCATGGAGGAGATCGCCAAGGCGCTACAGCCACGCCAGGCGGTCCCCGCGCGCCGCAGCAAACCCTATAGCATCGTGCCTTACCAAAGCACGCACAATACGGGCGGCGCGATCATGGGGGCCGATCCGAAAACCAGCGCGCTTAATCGCTATCTGCAAAGCTGGGACGTGCATAACGTCTTCGCCATTGGCGCCTCGGCCTTTCCGCAGAATGCCGGCAAGAATCCAACTGGTACGGTGGGCGCGCTCGCCTATTGGGCGGCTGATGCCATCATCCAGAAATATATGCGCAACCCTGGCCCGTTGGTGTAGGCATGACCAGAACGATCGCACTTCTGATCGCAAGCGCTTTGACGTCGGCGATAGCCGGCAGCGCGCAGGCGGCCGACGAGCAGAATTTTCCGCAGATCGAGGCCGGTCGCAGAATTGCGATCGAGGGCGATTGCGCCGGCTGTCACACGCTCGATCCATCGAAGCCGTTTGCCGGCGGCGTCGTGTTGCAAACGCCGTTCGGCGCGCTTGTTGGCTCCAACATTACGCCCGATCCGGAAACCGGCATCGGTGCGTGGAGCCTGAGCGATTTCAAGAATTCGCTGCATGCGGGCCTCGGCAAGGATGGCAAAAGGCTTTATCCGGCCATGCCTTATACAGCCTTCACCAAGATGACCGACAGCGATGTCGCCGCCTTGTGGACCTACATGCGCAGCGTCAGCCCGGTCCGCAATCCGGTCGAATCCAATCAACTGCCGTTCCCCTTCAGCATTCGCCTGTCGATGCTGGGTTGGAACATGCTGAACTTCTCACCCGGCCGCTTTAAGCCCGATCCGGCGCGCTCGGCCGAATGGAATCGCGGCGCCTATCTGGTCGACGGACCGGGCCATTGCGGCACCTGCCACACGGCAAAGACGACGCTCGGCGCTGATGACAGCAGCAAGCCGCTGCGTGGCGGCCTGTTGCAGGGTTGGTACGCGCCCGACATCACCGGCGATAATCGTAAAGGCCTTGGCGGTTGGGACAATGACGACATCGTCCGCTATCTAAAGACCGGCGCCAATGGCCACACTGTCGCGTCGGGGCCGATGATCGAGGTGATCCAGAAGTCCACCTCCAAGATGCCCGACGCCGATCTGCGCGCCATGGCGGTTTATCTCAAGCAGACGACCACGTCGTCGCCGTCGGTGACGCCTGTTGCCGCCACCGATCCGGCGATGGTGGCTGGCGGCGCCATCTACAAGGATACCTGCGCCGCTTGCCACAAGGACGACGGCACGGGCCAACCCAACATGTTCCCGCGCCTGGCCGGTAGCGCCATCGTGCAGTCGGACGATCCAGCCACCTTGCTGCGCGTCGTCATGGCGGGCGGGCAGGGCGCCTATACCAAGGGCGCGCCGACGACGCCGGCCATGCCCTCCTTCGCCTGGCGGCTCAACGACCAACAGGTGGCCGATGTGCTCACCTATGTGCGCAACGCCTGGGGCAATGCGGCGGCGCCGGTTTCCAGCACCAGCGCCAAGGACAGCCGCGGCGCGCCTTGAGCGCGTACACCGTCGGCATCACTGGCTGATGCTGACGCCGGTTTTCTCGATCGGCCCCTTCCACTTGTCGACTTCCGTGGCGACGAAACGCTTGAGATAGTCGGGCGACATCCGATCGGGTGAAACGATCACCGCGCCGATGGCTTCCAGCCGCTGGCGCGGTTCGTCCGCCGCCAGCACTTGCGCTGTCGCTTCGTTGAGTTTTTTGACGATCGGCGCAGGCGTGCCCTTGGGCAGGAACAGGGCGAACCAGGTGCCGGCCTCGAAATCGGGCAAGCCTTGTTCGGCCGCCGAAGGTACGTCCGGCATGACTTTCAACCGGTCGTGGCCGAGGATCGCCAGGGCGCGCGTCTGTTTCGATTCCTGGGCCAGCGGCAGCGCCGCCGTGCTCGTCGGGCAGAAATAGTCGACGCGGCCAGAAATCAGATCCTGATAGAGATCGGAGGCGCCGCGATAGGGCACGTGGGTGACGTCGACGCCGATGGCGGCGTTGAGGAAGACGCAGGCGAGATGATTGGAGGAGCCTGCGCCCGGCGATGCATATTGCATCTTCGCCTGGTTGGCCTTGGTATAGGCGATGAACTCAGCCAAATTCTTCACCGGCATGCTGTTGGTGGCGAGCAGGACGATCGGCACGTCGACCACCAGCGCCACCGGTTCGAAATCCGTGCGCGAGTCATAGAGCGGTGATTTGTAGAGCGTCTGGTTCTGCGCATGGGTGCCGACGGTGCCCAGCAGCGCCTGATAGCCATCGGGCGCGGCTTTCGCGACGCGCGATGAGCCGACCATGCCGCCAGCGCCGGTGACATTCTCGACGATGACCGATTGGCCCAGCACGGGTGTCAGGTAATTGGCCAGGATGCGCGCCACCACATCGGCGCCACCGCCAGCGCCGAGCGGCACCACCAGCGAGATCGATCGGTTCGGCCACTCCTGCGCCTGCGCCTGTTGGCTGGCGCAGAGGGCGCTGACGAGCAAGAAGGACGCGGCGATACGCTTGCTGAGGGTAAAGGCGTGGCGCGCGATCGGCATCGTCATCGGTGCGGTCTCCAATGTTCAGGAGTTCAAGCGCGCACTCTCACGGCGAGGCTGCGCAAGCAAAAGTCGCACCATCTAAACATCGCGTGCGGGAGCGGCCTAAGGAAAAGAAGTTTCAGAGGACACAACCAAATGTTGGGGCCGGTTGTCGTATCTCCCGCAACCTTGGTGTCATCCCGGACGCGCTGAAAGCGCGATCCGGGATCCAGGGCAAACGCTCGAATCTCGAAAGCCACTGCGCCGCAGCCATTTATCTTGTATGTGTTACCGCTCGCCCCGGATCCCGGATCACGCTGCGCGTGTCCGGGATGACACCAAGGCTTCTGTCCATCCTCGCAACTGATCGTTATTCACCCACCAAGCGTAATTCTACGCGCGTCACATGCCTTCCGGCCATTTGCGTGTCGCCTCCAGCGACTCGCCGGTTTCCAGCAGGCTCTTGAGGCTGGCGAGGATCAGCGGCCAGCCGCTGGCAACGCCTTCGATCAGTTTCGAGCCGTCGCGTTGCATTTCATGCACGAGAGAAAGTTTCATCATCTCGCCCTGTTGTTCGAGCTCGATGGTCAGCAGCGAGAAGCCTTCTTCTTTCAGCTCGGGTTGAAACTCGTTGCGCCAGGAAATGACCAGCCGCTTCTCCGGTTCGATCTCGACAATCTCGCCAGCATCGCCGACGCGCCCGTCGGGGATCATCAGCTTCCACGAGGCGCCGGGCTGCCACGTGCTGTCTTGCCAGGTTTCCGCCCAGTAGCGGCGGGTGAACTGCGGATCGATCAGCGCCTGCCAGAGTTTCGCCGGCGTGGTGCGGATGAAGGTGACATAAACGAAGCGGGAGTTAGGCATCACTTTCTCCTTCGAGGCGCTGTTTCAGATCGGCGAGCAGGCGCAGGCGGCCGTGTTCGTATTTGCCAATCCAGCGATCGGCGATGGCGTGGATCGGCACGGGGTTGAGGAAGTGCAGTTTCTCGCGGCCGCGCTTGCGCGTGGCGATGAGATTGGCGGCCTCAAGGATCGCCAAATGTTTGGTTACAGCCTGCCGGGTCATGCTCAGTCCGGTACAGAGTTCACCGAGCGTCTGGCCATTGCGGGCAAACAGCCGGTCCAGCAATTGTCGCCGGCTCCCATCGGCCAATGCTCGGAAGACCGCATCGAGAGCATCCATGGCGGCTATAATAGGCAACCATTTAGTTGCATGTCAAGGCCGCAAAAACGCGCCGGCCTGGAAAGACGAGGCGCGTTGTTGCGATCAGGACTTCCGCAGCGACGCGTAGGCGACCACCATTAGAGCGCCGATGACGCTGATATGTTCGGTGACCAGATGGAACTCCATCGTTCGCATAGGCTCCTGCATCGCCCAGAACGGATGCGCGAGCGGAATGGTCAGGGCGGTGAACACGGCGAGCGCGCCGGCCCCGAGCCAGGTCCACTTGTTGAAGATGATCAACAGCGAGCCGATCAATTGCGTCGCTGCTGTCGCGGCGTTGAAAAATGCTGCCGGCTGCAGGCCGAAATGGGTCATCTCGCCCATGCCGCCGTTGAAGTCGATCAGCTTGGCGAGGCCGCTGCCCCAGAACATGAAGGTCAAGATGATGCGGGCGAGATACCCGAACCACGTCGCGGACAGAAGTGACTGAATGATAGACGGCATGAAGCTAGCTCCCCAAAACTATTGCTGCCGCAGCCTGCATCGCATCGCCCCAGCTTGATAGCCAGGGGCGTTGCGGCGGAATCCGTCAGTTTCAACAGATTGTCAGGGCTCAAAGCAAAAGGGCGCGGTTGCCCGCGCCCTTCTGGCACCATCTTCCGGAATGAACGGCTTGCTTCTGGAATGAATGGCCCGCGTCTTTACGGGCAGGGGTGGCGCAGACCGTCATAGCCGAGAAACGTACCGCTTCTCGGATCGTAGGAGCGATAGCGCTGCATGCAATAGGCGACATCGCCGCCTCCCGAATAGACCGGCGCGCCCGCAGCATAACCGTCGTCGTAATAGGATGAGCCGTAATAGGGCGCACCGTAATAAGGGGAGCCGCCGTAGTAATAGGGCGCTGCGAGCGCGCCGCCGATGATCGCGCCGGCCGCGAGACCGCCAATGGCCGGGCCCCAGCCGCCACCACGATAGTAGCCGCCCCGCCAGCCACCGCCCCAGCCGCCGTGAAAACCGCCGCCGCGGAAGCCACCACCGCGCCATTGCGCCTGGACGATGTTGTCGCCCATCTGGGTCTTGAGGGCTGTGTCGGGGCGCGCCACTTGCGCGGAGCCCGGCGTCGCCGCGAGACACAGGAGGCCTGCGGCCGCAGCCCCAGCTATCAGGAATTTCTTCATCGTCTTATCCCTTCTGACACCCGCACACGCAGCGCCGGCTCGCCAGCCGACGTTCCAGCAGGAATATAAGCAGGTAATCGCAGCAGTTTCAGGGCAAAAGCGCAATCGACGCCGCGATGTCGGCGCTGGGCAAGAGCTTACAGATTAGCTGCCAAGTTTGCCGCCAAGTCTGCCGCAATGCGAAAATTTGCCTCACCGCAAAGGGCCCCCAAATGGCTCCAAGGACGACACGAAGTCTCGACGCTGCCAGTGGGACATGGCAAGTTTATTGCCAGATTCTTGGCTGAAATGAGATGTTTAGCTGGTGAAACGCGCGGGCGCTATGGGCGCCTGCGGCATTCACGCGGGCTGTTGAAGAAAGGAATTCAAGATGTCGCATAAGATGGATCGGCGCCAGTTCGGCGCCTCTGCCGGCGCTTCGCTGGCTCTGTTGGCGGGCGCGGGCCGCGCCGTGGCGCAGCCGCTGCGCAAGGTGCGCTTCGTGACGCCGTTCAACTTCTCTCTGTCCTACGCCTCGGTGTTCCACGCCAAGGTCGCCGGCTTCTTCGAGCAGGAAGGTCTCGACGTCGAGGTCATCAACGGCAAGGGCGCGACGACGGCGGCGCAATTGGTCATCGCCGGCCAGGCCGACCTCGCCCGTACCGGCGGCGCCAATTACATCACCAGCCGGGTCGATGCCGGCGCGCCTTTGGTCTCGGTCGCCACCATCGCGCAGATCTCGCCCTTCTACATGGTGTCCTCGCCCGACAGCCCGCTGAAGGACGCCAAGGATCTCACAGGCAAGACCATCGGCGTCGCCAGCCTCGGCGGCTCGATGGAAGGCACGCTCAATCTGCTGCTGCGCGGCGGCGGTGTTGACGCCAGCAAGGTCGAGCGCGTGCGCGTGCCCGATGTCGCCGCGAGCTACGGCCTGATCCAGGCCAAGCGCATCGCCGGCTTCATGGCCAGCATCTCCTCGCTGGTGAAGATCAAGGCGGCCATCCCTGAAGTCATGACGTTCCCGATCGACGATGGCATCCCCGGCCAGGTCTATGTCGCGACGCCCCAGGCCTATGCCGCCAATCAGGACCTCTACGTGCGCTTCCTGCGCGCCGAGTACAAAGCGATCAACGCCATCCTCAAGGCCACCGATCTTGAGCCGATCGTGCGCGGCATCGGCAAGGCGTTCGAGGTGCCTGGCATCGACGATATCAAGACGTCGATCTCCGATCTCAAGCAGAATGCCGAGACATGGACGGCCAAGGGGCCGCAGAACATTCTGCGCAATGTGCCCGAGCAATGGGCCGAGGCGGAAAAGGTGATGAACGGCGCCGGCATGCTCAAGGGCAGTGTCGAGCCGACGGCGCTCTATGACAATGGCGCGCGCGACAAGGCGGTTGCCTGAGCATGGTGACGGCCCAATCTGAACTGCAACCTGAACTCGTCGTCGACAATATCGGCAAGACCTTCGCCAGCGCCTCCGGCCCGGTGCAGGCGATCGACCGGATCGACATCAAAGCCAAGGCCGGTGAGTTCATCAGCGTGCTTGGCCCGTCGGGCTGCGGCAAAACCACTTTGCTGCGCATGATCGGTGGGCTCGAGCGGCCGACCCAGGGCGATGTCTCGATCGGCGGCCATTCGGTGTGGAAATCCCGAGGCGGCGAAGCGGTGCGTTCGCTCGCCTTCGCCTTCCAGGATTCGCGCCTGTTTCCCTGGTTCAGCATCGAGGACAATATCGCTCTGCCGCTGCGCCTGCGTGGCGAGCCCAAGCAGAAGCGCCTGGCGCGCGCGCGCGAACTGTGCGCGCTTGTCGGCCTGCAAGGTTTTGAAAAAGCCCGGCCACGGCAATTGTCCGGCGGCATGCGCCAGCGTGTGTCGCTGGCGCGCGCGCTCGCCATCGATCCGCGCCTGGTTCTGCTCGACGAGCCGTTCGGCGCGCTCGACGCCATGACACGCGATCAGATGAACCTCGAACTGCAACGTATCTGCAAGGCGACTGGAGCCACCGTTCTCTTGATCACCCATTCCATTGCCGAAGCGGTCTTTCTGGGTGATAGAGTTGTCGTCCTGTCGCCGCGCCCGAGCCACGTTCATTCGGTGCATGAGGTCAATCTGCCGCGTCCGCGCACGATCGCCATGCAAGAGACGCCGGAGTTTCAAAACCTGGTGCGCGCCATTCGCTCCGACATCGCGGGGTATCCGGCATGACACGCAAGAGCGAAACCATCCTGCGCATCGTTCTGCCGCTCGCCACCCTGGCGCTGTTCTTCGGCGGCTGGTCCTATTACGTGCATGGCGCGACGATCTCGCCCTTCATCCTGCCGCCGCCGGAAAAGATCGGCCGCGCCTTCCTCGTTCAGCTCGCTGATCCCGGTGTCTGGCGTCATATCCAGGTGACATTGACGGAGACCCTGGGCGGCTTCTTCTCGGCGCTCATCGCCGGCGTGACGCTTGGCGCGCTGATGGCGAAACTGCCGCCGGTCGAATGGGCGTTCAAGCCGTTCATCATCGCTTTGCAGCTGATCCCGAAAGTGGCGCTGGCGCCGTTGTTCATCCTGTGGTTCGGCTTCGGTCTGGAATCGAAGATCGTCATCTCCGGCGTTCTCGCTTTCTTCCCGATCTTCGCCAACACGCTCGTTGCCATCAAATCGACCGATGCGGGGGATCGCGAGGTCTTCGCCTCGATGCGCGCCACGCCGCTGCAATCCTTCCTACTGCTTGAACTGCCCTCGGCCCTGCCGGTGATCCTCACCGGCGCGGAAGTCGCCATCGTGCTCGCCATCATCGGCGCCATCGTCGGCGAATTCATCGGCGGCAATGCCGGCCTCGGCTATCTCGCCGTGGTGCGCTTGCAGGAATTGCAGGTCGATCAGCTCTTCGGCGTGATCCTGATCCTGGCGCTGATTGGCCTGTTGCTTTACGGCGCGGTCGCCGTTCTGCGCCGCATCCTCGTGCCCTGGCATCAGTCGGCCGCGACACAGATGTGACGAAAAGGGGCGGCGCTTTTAGCGCCGCCCGCTTGCCACTGAATAGAGTTCCGCCACTTCGCCGGTGGGGATGATGAGGGTGATCTCGCTGCGATTGGACACCCGATGCGTGGTGTAGCGGCCGTAGACGAAGACGATGCGGAAATTGCAGGCCCGCGAAGCACTTTTTGTTAGGGTATCGCACCGGTCCTCGACGATCTCTCGTCCTTGGGCATTTGACACACGGCTAATATCGATTCGTGCGCCACCGCCGCTACAACGATAGTCGTTCTTGTCTGCATAGAAGCAGGACATCGTCGTCTCGATCCGCTGTCCATCCCATTTGCTGGTTTGCGCGGCAAGGTCGCGGGCAAGGAGCTTCTTGGTGGGCCCTGTCAAATCGGGCGTGATGGGCGCTGCCTTGGCGCTGAGTTCGGGGGATGATGTGGGCGTTCCCGCTTGCGCGAAGCCAGGAAGGTTTGTTGCACCGAAATTACAGGTCAAATTCCGATTGTTGGCAGAGTAAAAGGAGCTGGAAAGCGGCAGATTATTTTTGACAACATTACTCAGTGCCGCACAGACCATTGCGCGGCCTTGGTCCGTAGCGGAAGCTTCTGCAAGAGCATTGTTGTCTTCGTTGTCGCCAAAGGTCATCTGAGCCTGAAGGCCTCTAGCGACGCCATCAGGTGATTTGCATATGCGCATGACACCGACGCCTGACTTGTCGATGGCGGAGTCGCATGTCGCGCTCGCGCCTTGAGCTAATGCTCCGCAAGAAGCCCAGCCCGCGCCCAAGGCAAGCACGAGCCCGCGAACAAAATATCTCGCCATTTCCTTCCACTCCCAGCCGCAGCAACGCTAGCGTGGAATCGGCTGGCTCTCAATATGCCTGCCGGCTGAAAAGGTTTTGCTTGGCCCGCGACTTAACCATTTGACGAAACACCGGCATCGCGGTTAATTAACCGCGCTGCCGGCCGTATCTTACGGTACGGCTTGGTTGACCGTCCCGGGGCCCCTAAGTGCCTCCTGGCGTAGCCCTTCAAACCCCACGGCCACCAAACGTGGGGTTTTTGTTTTTTGCGGCGCCCGGCGCGTCAGTTCTGCACCAGTTCCCAAGTCACCGACATGGTGGCTTCCGAATCGACCATGCCCGGTTCAAGCGGGATCGGTGTTTCGCCGGAGCCGCCGGCATCGGCCGCCTGCATGCGCATGGCGGCGGGCGCGGCGCCGAAATGGACTTCGGCATCTGGCCGCTGAATCACCATGACGCGCCCGAGCTTCAGGCCCATGGCCGCAGCATAGGCCTCCGCCTCGTTCCGGGCCGCTTTCGCCGCCTCGCCGCCAAGCGCGATGCGCCGCGCCCTCGGATCGGCCAGCTCAAAGTGCACGCCGTTGAAGATATTGGCGCCGTTCTGCAACGCGCGCCGGGCGACTTCACCGGCCTTGGCGACATCGCGCACGCGCACCGAGAAGGTCTGCACGGCCATGAAGCCGCGCTGCTTGCGCGTCATGTTGCCGTTGGGCGCCCGCTCCTGATCGAAGATCGGCGCCACTTGCGATTGCTGGGTCCTGATGTCGGCATCGGTGACGCCCTGGCTGCGCAGGTCGCTGAGAAACGTCTTCGAGGCTTTCGAGGCTTCGTCAGCCGCGTCCTTGGCCGTCGGCTTCTCGACGCGGATGCCTAAATAGATGGTCGCCTGGTCCGGCTTGTCGGAAGCGCGCGCCGTGCCAGTGGTGGTGATTTGCGGGAGGCTGTCCTTAGTCAGGGTCATCTGTTGCGCGAAGGCTCCTGTTGCGATGACGGCCCAGCCGGCGAGAGCCAGGGCGCTTATGGAAATCGGCTTCAAGTTCATGGAAATTCCTTTCATCAAAACGCCGGCTCATATGACGTGGAGAAGTGGCAGGCACATGGCAGGTAAATGGCAGGAAGCGGATGAACGACACATGAGCGGCGTCGTCAGGCCTCCTGCATCGCCTCTTTTCAGGTTCTCTGCACGGCAAGATGCGGCAATTCGCCTGCGCCGACATCCTTAATTGACCGTGCTAGATTAGCGGCAAGGGGCAATGACGTGAAGCAGAAGTCCATAGGCAAATGGTTGGGAGCGCTGGCAAGCGCCGCCGGTGCCTATGCGCTTGTCCTCAATCTGTTCCTCTTCGGCATCATCTCGGCGCCGCGCGCTCAGGATGGCTTTGCCGACGCCTATGTTCTCTGTCTCACCTCGCCTGACGGGCAGGGCCATGCGCCGGATGGCAAATCCGGCGCTGTTCATTGTCCGATCTGTATCGCCCGTGGCACCGCCATCGGCCTGCCGCCGGTGGTCGTGGCGCTCGGTGCGCGCGTCGGCATCCGCCATGCGATGGGCGTCCCTGTCGCGCGCGTCGCGCCAGGGACAAAGCTTCTCCTCGCCGCGCAGCCGCGCGGCCCGCCAACTCTGAGCTGAATCCGCGCGCTCATCGCGCCTGTCCTTCTTTCAGCTCTGGAGTTTTCCATGTCGTCCGTGTCACAGCGGCCACGCAGCCTTTGGCTCGCGTCCGCAGCTCTTTTCATGCCTTTTGCGGCGCTCGCCCAGTCGGGCTCTGAATCTCTGCCGTCCGTCACCGTCGATGCGCCGCAACGCGCCCGGCCAGCCCAGCGTGCCGCTCGTCCAACCACAGCTGCGCACGCACCGCGTGCTGCAACTGGACAGCGTCAGCGCTCAGCCCCTGTCGCAGCCGCCGCTGTTCCCGCGGGCCGCTCCGTTGCTGGGTCGGTGGCGCAGACGCCTTCTCTCACCGCGCCCGGTACCGCTGAGGCGCAGCGCGAAGCGGCGCAAGTGCCTGGCAGCGTCGTTGTCATTCCGGCGGAAAGCTATCGCACCTCGACACCGTCCAACACGATCAAGGACATTCTCGATTACGTGCCGGGCGTCTTCGCTCAGCCGAAATGGGGCGACGACACCCGGCTGTCGATCCGTGGCTCCAGCCTGTCGCGCAATTTCCATCTGCGCGGCGTACAGCTCTATATGGACGGCATTCCCATCAACACCGCCGATGGCTATGGCGATTTCCAGGAAATCGATCCCACAGCCTATCGTCATGTGGAAGTGTTCAAGGGCGCCAATGCTCTGCGCTTTGGCGCCAATTCGCTCGGCGGCGCCATCAATTTCGTTACCGCCACCGGCCGCGATGCGCAGCCCAATGGCATCAGCGTCGACGGTGGCAGCTTTGGCTTCCGCCGCCTCCAATTCAATCTCGGTGGCACGCAGGGCAATTGGGACGGCTATTTCACCGGCTCGGCGCAAGGCGCCGATGGCTTCCGCAACCATAGCGAGGGCTCGTCGTTTCGCGGCAGCGGCAACATCGGCTACCGCGTCTCCGACGATGTCGAAACCCGCTTCTATTTCAACGCCAACAGCGTGCGCCAGCAGATCCCAGGCTCGGTGACGCGCAACGCCGCGCTGACGTTCCCCACGGTGGCGGCGCTGGGCAATATCACCGGCGATCAGCAGCGCAACATCGACACCCTGCGCCTCGCCAATAAAACGACGCTACGTTTTGACAAGACGGTGGTCGATTTCGGCGTGTTCTATGTGAACCGCCACCTGATGCACCCGATCTTCCAATATCTCGACTATCGCTACAATGATTACGGCGGCTTCGTGCGCGCCACCGACGATCGTGAGATCGGTGGTTTCCGCAACCGCTTCATCGCCGGCGTCAATCTGCACAACGGCACGATCGACAACCAGCAGTTCGCCAATTTGGCTGGCAACAAGGGCGCGCTGCTGTCGTCGTCGCTGGACCGGGCGCAGAACACCACGCTCTATGCGGAGAATAGTTTCTATATCCTGCCGAACGTCGCCCTTGTCGCCGGTACGCAATTCGTGCGCGCGACGCGCAGTCGCGAGAACAGGTTTGCCAGCCAATCAGGCTCGACCGATTTCAATTTGTGGAGCCCAAAAGCAGGACTTCTCTGGAACGTGACATCGGCCTGGCAGGTCTTCGCCAATGTCTCACGCAGCGCCGAAGTACCGAGCTTCGGCGAAAGCTCTAGCTTTCCCGCGCCCGTCATTCCCTGGACGAGCATCCGGCCGCAGCGCGCCACCACCTATGAGATCGGCACGCGCGGCCGCACGCCCGATCTCACCTGGGATCTTGCTGTCTATCGCGCCGACATCCGCAACGAACTGCTTTGCCTGTACAGCGCCTTCGGCAATTGCAACGTCACCAATGCCAATGCGACGTATCACCAGGGCGTCGAAGCAGCGCTGGGCGCGACCTTGCTGAAGAACATCCTGACGCAGTCGGACAAGCCTGACCGGCTCTGGCTGAACCTCGCCTATACGTTCAGCGACTTCCGCTTCCGCAACGATCCGCTCTACGGCAACAATCAATTGCCGGGCGCGCCGCGTCACTATCTGCGCGCCGAATTGCTTTATAAGCATCCGAGCGGGCTCTACGTCGGCCCCAATCTCGAATGGGTGCCGCAGGCCTATTTCGTCGACAGCGCCAATACGCTGAAGACACAGGCCTATGCGCTGATCGGCCTGAAAGCCGGCTACGACAATGGCGGCAATTGGTCGGCCTATATCGAGGGGCGCAATCTCGCCAATACCAAATATATCGCCAGCGCCAGCATCCTCGACAAGGCAACGGCCGCTTCGCCGCTGTTCGAGCCGGGCACCGGCCGCGCGATATACGCGGGGCTGAAATATCGATGGTGAGCTGACGTGGACGCGAGACGCCGGGCTATCGTCATCGTGATGATCGGCTCGATCGTGCTCGGCGTCTGTGTCTGCGGTTTGCGCGGCCTGCAGCACATGCAGGCCGCGGGCCGCGCCTTGATCGAAAAATGAACGGGCGTTTGCCGCGCGAACATTTCCGCGCCGCATGATCCAAAAATGCATCAACACATTGACAGGAGATCTGCACATGCAACCGATGGAACGTCGTGCCGTTTTAACCTTGGGAGCCATGCTGGCGGCGGCAGCAACTGGATCGGAGGCGCTGGCGCAGAGCCAGTCCGCGCCGGCGAGGTCTATGCCGGAGGTCCCGCCGGATGCCCCCAAGGTTGCCATGCTCGTTTATCCCAAGATGGTGGCGCTCGATCTCATCGGGCCGATGACTGTTTTCAATATTCTGCGCTTCAATGTGCAACTGGTCTGGAAGGACAAGACGCCTGTCGCCACCGACGTCGGCATTCCCATTGCGCCGACGCAGTCGTTTGCTGAATGCCCGAAGGACCTCGACATCCTCTTCGTGCCCGGAGGGATTTTGGGCACGGTCGATTGCATGAACGATGAGGATGTGTGCGCTTTTCTGGCTGATCGCGGCGCCCGGGCGCGTTGGGTGACCGGCGTTTGCACGGGAACACTCGTGCTGGCGGCGGCAGGTCTGTTGCGCGGTTACAAAGCCACCTCCCATTGGGCGGTCACCGATCTATTGCCGCTCATGGGCGCTGACTTTGTCGAAGGTCGCGTCATTCAGGATCGCAATCGCCTCACCGGCGGTGGCGTCACGGCCGGGATTGATTTCGGGCTCACCTTGGCTGGGCTGATGAAAGGCGAGGAGGCGGCGCGACGCGTTCAACTCCTGATCGAATATGCGCCGGCGCCGCCCTTCAACAGCGGCACGCCGCGTGAGGCGGGACCGGAGCTTGTCGCTGGTCTGCGCAAAGCCAGGAGCGCGATGGACGGCCGCGCCCGTGAGGCTGCGGAGGCGGCTGCCAAAAGATTGGGCATTTGAGGTCCGGCTGCTGCGCCGCTGTTCGAACCGGGCACCAGCCATGCGATTGATGCCGGGCTGAAATAGCGATGGCGTATGCCGCGCCGTGACGAGTTTACGTCCGGCGATGGATTGCAACTCCAAAAATGTCACATTCAAGTGGCTGTTATTCGGTTGTCTGACTATATGTTGTTGCTGCTAAGCTTCCTGGGCGGGGGCGTCATCTGCGCCGGCTTCGGCCGGCGCGCTACTCATCGATGGATACACCTGCTAGGCTGGGAGCACATTGAATTGAATCGCTCTGGACACAATCATATGCACGTCAGAAGCTGGCGCATTGGTCGGTCGGATCGTCCCCCCGTCCACGCAAACGAACTGAGAGTTGCGCCTATTGGCTTACTCTTAGGATCAGTGATTTCTGCCCTGGCCTGTATCGCTCCAGCGAATGCGGAAACGATTTCCAGCGCTTTGGCGCGCGCCTATGTCAACAGTCCTGATATCAATCAGCAGCGTGCAGCAACGCGCGCCACGGACGAGAACGTGCCGAAGGCCACGTCCGGCTATCGTCCGGTCATCACCGGGCAGGTGCAGGGTGGTATTCAGTATCTCGGCACCAATGGGACCGGCACATACGGCGTCGGCCCCACCATCCAGACGCATACGACGCCAGGCACGTTGAGCTTGGGCGTGACGCAGAATATTTGGAATGGCAATCGCACCATCAATAGCGTGCGGCAGGCCGATTCCCTGGTTTTGAACGCGCGCGAACAATTGCGCTTGAACGAGCAGGCGCTGCTCGCCAATGCCGCCGCCGCCTATATGAACGTGCTGCGCGACACCGCGACGCTCGATCTGAACAACAACAATGTCGAGGTGCTCGCCGAGCAGCTCCGGTTGACGGAAGGCCGTTTCAAGATTGGCGAGTTGACGCGCACCGACGTCGCGCAGGCGCAAGCCGCGCTGGAGGGGGGACGCGCCAGTGCCATTGTCGCGCAGGCGACCTTGCAAGCCTCGCTGGCGGCTTACCGGCAATATATCGGGGTCGAGGCCAAGAACCTCGATCCGGCGCGCCCGCTCAATCGCATCGTCCCGCGTTCGGTCAACGATGCCTTGAACCGCGCGCAGTCGGAACATCCGTTGATCCAGGCGGCTTTGCACAATGTCGATGCCGTGGCGCTGTCGGTGAAGATCAACGAAGGCGCATTGATGCCTTCGGTTGATGCCGCCGCTTCCGTCAGTCGCGCTTATGAGCAGCTGGGCATTCCCGGCATGCATTCAACGACGGCGTCCCTCACCGGCACGTTGACCGTGCCGTTCTATGATGGCGGCGTGACCTATGCCTCGATCCGTCAGTCGAAAGAGTTGCTCAGCCAGGCTCGTCTGCAGGCCGATCTGCAGCGTGATCAGGTGCGTGCCCAGGTCGTCTCCGCCTGGGGCCAGTGGGAAGCCTCGGCCCGCGTCATCCAATCGACCCAGGCGGCCGTTCGCGCCGCTGAGATCGCCCTGAACGGTGTGCGCGAGGAAGCCAAGGTCGGCCAGCGCACGACGATCGAGGTGTTGAACCAGCAGCAGGCGCTGCTGCAGTCGCGCGTCAATCTGATCTCGGCGCAACGCGACCGTGTGGTCAATTCCTACGTCCTGTTGTCGTCCACCGGCCAGCTCTCGGCCCAGTCGCTTGGCCTGCGCGTCACGCCCTACGATCCGGGCATTCACTACGATCAGGTGAAGGGCAAGTGGTTCGGCACCCGCACGCCTGATGGGCGCTGAGCGCTGATCCCAGGGACGCGTGGCGGAATATCAAGAATTGCCTGAAGCCTCGGTGTCTCTCGGACGAGCCGCCGCCGGGTTCCCATGTCGTAGACTGCTGAGAGGCCTGAAGGCCGAGACGGTCCTCAGTCTTTAGGCTTCCACTGCGGTCCAAACGCCTCTGGCCCGGCGCGCACCATTTGTGCCAGAAGGTCGGCGAAGCGCTGCGCCGCTGGGGTTTGTGGCGCGCCCACCGGATAGATCAGGCCCAGCGGCGAGGGCGGCATCTCGGGCCAGGGGCGGATCAGCGTTTGCGCTGAGTGTGACGCGGTGGCCGTCATCACGTCGGCGATCGTAATGCCGATGCTGCGATTAACGAGCTCGCAGGCGGCGCGCACGGTTTGCGTCTCGACAATGGTGTTCAGGCGCAGCCCCTGCCGCGCGAAATAAGCGTCAAGCGTGGTCCGCAGCGGCGTGTTGCGCGCCAGCGCAATGAACGGACGCTCGCAAATGTCGGCCGCTGTGAGGGATTTCTTGCGCGCCAGAGGATCGCTGCGCGGCATGAAGATCGTCATCGGCACCTGGCCGATTTCCTCAACGCGCACGCCCAGCACATCGAAGGGCAGAACGGCGATGCCGATGTCGAAATTGCGATAGGTGACGATGGCGCCCAGCGCGTTGCGCGAAACGATCTCCAGCGCAAAGCGCAGATCGGGCTGCTCCCGGCGCATGTGCGCCATTGCGATGGGCACGATGGAATAGGCGGCGTGCGAGGGCGCCAGAATGCGCAATTCGTCCGAGGCCTGCCGCCTCAGATCGTCAACCACATGATCGACACGGTCGAGCCCATCGAGCGCCCGGCACACTTCGTCATAGAGCTTGATCGCCCGCTCCGTCGGCGCGACGCGGCGGCCCGCGCGAATGAACAGCGGAAAGCCGATCTCGGCTTCCAGTTCAGCGATCGAGCGGCTGATCTGTGGCTGCGCCCGGCGCAAGGCCGCGGCGGCGCTGGTGATGGCGCCGGTTTCCATGACCGCCCGGAAGGCGCGAAGATGACTGGTTGTGCTCATGTATATCGCCAATGATATGTATCCATGAAAATTACGTATTTTCTGTATGGATAGACAAGCCCTATCTGTGGCCGCCATCGAAAAGGGGCGGGAGGGCCACATGTCGTTTGGGGCGAAATCAGCGTTTTTGGCGATGGCCATCTGTGGCTGGAGCGGATCGGCTTTGGCACAGGACGTCTATCCCGCGCGCCCGATCACGTTGGTCGTGGCCTATCCGGCTGGCGGCGGCGCCGATATCACGGCGCGGGTTGGCACGCCGTTTCTTGAGAAATATCTCGGACAGTCCATTGTCGTCGAAAACATTGGCGGCGCCAGCGGCGCGATCGGCGCCATGAAAGTCGCCACCGCCACGCCCGACGGCTACACGCTGCTGTTTGGGACGACCAATGAAATGATCGTCACGCCTCTGGTCAATCCGGCGACGAAATATCGCGTCGCCGATTTCGAGCCGGTGGCGCTCATCGCCCGATCGACGGCCATTCTTTTTGGCCGCACCGGATTGCCGGCCAATTCGCTCGATGAACTGATCGAATATGGCCGCGCCAATCCCGATGGTCTGTCGCTTGCCCATCCCGGCGCCGGCACCTTCCAATATCTGGCGGCTGTTCTGGCCATGCAGAAGGCCGGATTGAAAGTACGTTACGTTGCTTATCGCGGTGCTGCGCCGCTGCTTCAGGACATTGGCGCCGGCCATGTCGATCTGGCGGTGGCGGTTCTGGCTTCCGTCGATCAGCAATTGAACACCGGCCAGATGAAAGCCTTTGGCGTGCTGCGGGCCGAGCGCGATCCGCTGCGTCCGCAGACGCCGACGGTGAACGAGGGCAAATATCTGAAAGGCATCGATGCGTCGTTCTGGACGGCGCTGTTCGCGCCAAAAGGCACGCCGAAGGCGATCGTCGACAAGCTGAACGCAGCGGTGATGGCGATGAATGTCGATCCGGCGACGCTGGAATTGCGCAAAACATCGATGGAAACGCCGGCAGCCGCCTCGAGCCCGCAAGCGTTCGGTCAATTCCTCAAGCAAGAGACGGACACGCTGACTGCCGTGGTAGCGGCCGCTCATGCTGCGACAACGGAGACGCCGCGTTGAACCTGCTCCGCATGCCGCCAGCCGATCAGCCGCCAGAGCCCGACACCTTCCATTGGTTGGTGGAGATGAACAAGGCCTCGGCCGTGATGCTGGTCGAACGCGCGGTGATCGCACCGGCGCTGGGTCGCACTATTGCCCAAGCGATCGCTGAGGTCGCAGCGCAGGGTGCGCAGCCCGGCGGCGCGCGTCCGGGTGATTATCTCGAGTTCGAAAAACGGCTGGTCGCTATCGCCGGACCTGACGTCTCGCGCCTCCATACCGGGCGCAGCCGGCAGGATCTCGGCGCGACTTTGCAGCGGCTGGCGCTACGGCACGAGTTCCTGCACGTCTTCGCGCGTTTGAACGCGGCGCGCGCCGCGCTGCTCGATCTGGCGGCACAGTATCCGCACGCCGTCATCCCCGCTTACACCTGGGGCGTGCAGGCGCAGCCATTGACGCTCGGCCATTATCTGCTCGGCTTCCTTGGCGCGTTTGGCCGCTTGGCCGAACGCATGCGCGAAGCTTATCCGCGCATCAATCGCTCGCCCTTCGGCACCGCCGCCATGGGCACGTCGAGTTTCGATGTCGATCGTTTACAGCTGGCGGAACTGCTCGGCTTCGATGGCCTGGTCGAAAACTCCTTCGATGCCGGGCAGATCGCGCCCATCGATCTTGGCGCGGAACTCGCGGGGCTCGCCAGCTCCTGCGGCCTGACGATCGGCGCCTTCGTCGCCGATCTCACCACGCAATATGCGCAGACGCGCCCCTGGCTGTTGCTGATGCCTGGCGCGCAGACCGGCGGCAGCAGCATCATGCCGCAAAAGCGCAATCCCTTCGGCCTGACCTTTCTGCGCGGCCGCGCCAGCCGCCTGATCGCCTCGGCCCAAGCCTTCACGCTTGCCGCCCACAATGTCGCGACCGGCATGGGTGACTACAAACCCTTCATCGATCCAGAACAGGGCAACCAGCCCCATGCCACGGTTGAACTGATGGCGCTGGTGCTCGACAGCCTGACGGAGATTGTCGGCACGCTGCAGTTTGATCCCGCCCGCGCCCGGCAGGAAGTCGACAACGAATATGCGACGATGACCGAATTGGCCGATGTGCTGCAGCGCGACGGCAACGTGCCGTTCCGCATCGGCCACCATTTTGCGGCCCGCTTGGTCGATCATCTGCGCGCGAGCGCGCAACGTTCGAGCGAGATCGCTTTTGCTGAGGCGCAGCGCATCTGGCGGGACGTCGCGGACGAGCTGAATTTCGAAATCCGGGCGTTACCGCTGTCGGAAGTCAGCTTCCGCCGCGCGCTCGATGCCGACCATATGGTGCAAGCGAGCAAAGGCATCGGCGGCCCGCAGGCTTCTGAGGTGGAGCGGATGCTCGGCGCGGCGCGGTCAGGGATCGATACGGATCGGCAATGGCAAAAAGCGCGCGTCGAGAATTTGGTCGGCGCGAAAAAAGGTCTCGAAGATTACTTTGAACGTCTTGCCAGGTCTTAGATACAAGTCACAATCTTAGATAAGCGTCGTATAGAGCGACGTGTTGAAAGCATGAAAATGCCACCAGCCTTTACGTGCTGGTGGCATTTTCGGTTGCAGAAATCGGAAGCATTAAGCGGCGATGCGCTGCGCGGCCTGTTCGATCAGATCGGCGACGGCCTGCGGCTTCGAGACGTAGATCGCATGGCTACCGGCGGCTTCGCTCACGGTCGCACCGGCGCGTGCTGCCATCTGGCGCTGGGCCGGAGGCGGGATCATCTTGTCGTCGGTTGCCACGAGATAGAAGCTCGGCTTCGACTTCCACGCCGGTTCGGTCACGGCCCCGGCGAGCGCTTCCACGCCCCACGGCACTTGCGAGTCCGCCATGAAGCTCGCCTGAGCTTCGCTGACATCGCCGGCGAAGGCGTCACGGAATTTCGTGCGATCGAGGAAGAGGAAGCCGTTGACTGGCGGCAGGATCGGCGGCACGGGCGCGCCGGGCGGCGGGTTGGCGATCAGGGTCTGAACGGACTCGCCTTGGTCGGGCGCGAAGGCGGTGATGTAGACGAGGCCGGCGACCTTCGGGTCCGTGCCGGTCTCGGTGATCACGACGCCACCATACGAGTGGCCGACGAGGACCACGGGGCCGTCCACCTGGCTGATCGCGAGCTTGGTCGCGGCGACGTCATCGGCGAGCGAGGTCGTCGGGTTTTGCACGATGCTGACCTCGTAGCCGTCCTTCTTCAGGATCTTGTAGACGCCTTCCCAACCGGCGCCATCGACGAAACCACCATGAACGAGAACCACTGTGGGCTTTGAAGCTGCAGTCTTAGACATCTTAATCTCCCTTGGCTGAGGTCCTCGCGGACAATCCGCATCGACCTGACGCATTCTTCTTGCCAGAGAGAGGGATAGTTGTTTAGTTCTGTTATATGGAGATACCCCTAGGCAAACAGCTAGGCCAGAAGTGGATGGACCGGGTCGGTCGCCGGGTGAAGCTGCGCGACCTGCATATCGTCCTGGCCGTGGCCGAAGCGGGCAGCATGACCCGGGCCGCCGAGCAGCTGGCCGTGTCCTATCCCGTCGTCTCGAAAACGATTTCGGAGCTGGAGCGCAATCTCGGGGTCAAACTGTTCGACCGCAGCATCTCAGGTGTCGAGCCGACGCATTATGGGCAGGCGCTTCTCAAGTCCGGCGTCGCCGTGTTCGATGAGATGCGCAAGGGCCTGCAAGTGATCGACGCCATTCGCCAGCCCGATGCCGGCGACCTGCGCATCAGCACATCCATCGTCATCGATTCGGGCATCTTGCCGGTGATCCTCGAGCAATTCGCGCGCGACTATCCACGCGCCATCCTCCACATCTTTCACGAAGACATCGCCACCCAGCAATATGACAAGCTGCGCGATCGAAAAGTTGAGCTGGTCCTCGGCCGTCAAAGCGTTGATCTGAACGAGCCCGATCTCGTCGCCGAAACGCTTTTCGATGAACCCAATGTGGTTGTCGCCAGCACGGACAGTCCGTGGGCGCGACGCCGCAATATCGCGCTCGCCGATATGATGCAGGTGCCCTGGGTGCTGGCGGAACCAGGCAGCCTGGCGCGCTCGCTGCAAGACGAGACGTTTCGAATGAGCGGCGTCGAACCGCCCATCGCAACGGCGACGACGGTGTCCCTCCACCTCTATATGCGGCTCATCGCCACCGGCCGTTGGGTCGGTCTCGTCCCGTCCTCGGTGATGCGGTACGGAAGGCCCAACATGCCGATCAAAGCGCTGCCGGTGGCGCTTGCATCACCGCCTGCACCTGTCGGCATCGTCACTGTGAAAGATCGCACGCTCACACCGCTTGCAGAGCGGTTTTTGGAATGCGCGCGCAAGATTGCGGGCGCGAAGGCGGTGAAGAGCGTGGTCGGGCGCTAAGCAATCTCGATTCGAAGTAGTGGAGCGGGCGAAGGGAATCGAACCGAACCCTCGTATGAAGCTTGGGAGAAATCTTGAGGCTTTTTGACCCGCTTTGCTAAGGATAGTGATGCGTTACGTAGAATTATTGGGCACAATGATGTTCTCGTCGAAAGGTCGTCAGCATGAGCTTAACAAAGCGCGCAAAAGAGGAGAGCTTGGCCTCTATTCTTCCTCCGAAGGCAGACTAACGTCATGTCCTGCATTGGCGCTAAATTAATGTCGGGAGGTGACCGACTTTGGTGCAACCAGTAGATCGTGACATTACGCGGCTTCTTGTATCCGAAACCCTGACATTTGAAGATATCAAAACTCTCATGCAGGGCTGCCGCTACTACCCCGACGACCATAGTAAGGTGTTTGAGTACGCAGATACGCTTTTGCCCGAGGCTTCGGACTATCTCCAGCCTCATACATTGCACGCACTGGTACGCGCCGACATTACGGAAATGGAAGCGGCCCTACATCTTGAGGAAAACAAGGTATTCTTTCACCAGCTTGCAAATTTGCTGCCGTCGATAGCCAGCTTCTTTAGCAAGGAAGCTCGCCTTAGAAATGCGCGCGGGCTCGTCGGCGCCATCGACAGTTGCCGCAATGACTTCAAGTTCAGAGCTACCTCCGCGAGACGCGACCGCCAGCTTCGTGAAGCAAAAGAAAAACTGAGACGCGCAGCGAGCCTTGTACGCGAAGCAGCGTCAGCGCTCGACGAGGCTGAGGAGTACTTTAAAAACGACTATGATCGCTATCGTTCGGCTTACTACAAGCTCGAACCTGGCCCTTTGCAATTTTTGAGCGACCTAATCGACGAATTGCGGGTGTGCGTGGGCGTTCTCGATATTCAGCACGAGGTCGCTGACATTGAGCCGGAGAAGCTTCTTCTGTTCGGAAACGACCAACGGAGGGACCTCGTAGAGAACGTTTACCGTATGTGCTGGGCGTGGGACGGCCCGAAGCTAGTCACGACTCCGGGCTCAGACTTTTCTGCGCTATGCAGTCTGATGTTTGAAGCTGTCAGCGGGCGTTCTGACGAAGGGTTGGCCGGTGCCATCAATCGATATGCCCGTAGTGAGAGTCGGAAGCAGAAGGACCACTTTGAGGAGAATTATGACCCTGACGATAACTTTCAAGACGTGAAGGAGCAAATGCAATTGAGCGTGAACACGATTGCTCTGTGCAAGGGCATCCTTCAGAAACCTAGCCTCTCAGACATCGCACTTCAGCTGCTGAACGCGCGCATCAAACACGAAGAAAAAAGCTACGAAGAGGCGCAAGCCAAATATGGGCCTCGGCAAGTACACATCGACCAAATGACCGAAGAGCAATGGAATGGTATGCTCATGGAGGCGATCAGCCGATGGAAGCCCGAGCAAATCGACAGCCTGTTCGACATGATTAGGAACGGCAAATCGACGGCTACTCTCGATATCGAGCATGGACAGACGGTGCGGGCCGCTCGCGCCAACGGAATCGACATTAAATCCGAAAAAGAAGAAAATTAACGTCAATTTCCAGGAACCGAAAAAGTTGCCGTCAACTTCGAGCGCTTCCATCCGCATACATCATTGAGCGCGCCCGCAGCGTAGCTCAACTGGATAGAGCCCTCGGTTTCTACATACTCTCTGGCCGAGGAGGTGCAGGTTCGAATCCTGCCGTTGCGTCGGCGCAAATGCACTTTATTTACATGCGTCGATCATACATTGCGCTCTATCGGCAGCACGATAGCGCAGCTGTGTCCTCGCTTGCAGGATGAGGGCGGAATGGAGCGGGCGAAGGGAATCGAACCCTCGTATGAAGCTTGGGAAGCTTCCGTTCTACCATTGAACTACGCCCGCGCGCGGCGACGATAGCCATAGCCGGCTGATTTGCGCAAGATGGCGGCGGGGTGTTCGGCGGAAATTCAGTCAAGAAATGGTCCGGAAAATATCCCGAAACGGGCTTCCTCGGCCGGGCCGGGGGCTGGTGCCCTTTGGCGCGCCGTTCTGCTAGAAGAATCCCGGTCCAAAACACCGGCCTGAACGCCGAAAATGCCGCCCGGAGACGAATATGCAGCGCCTCACCATCAGCCTCGACGATGCCATCGCCGCCGCGATCGATACCTTCATGGGCAAGAACGGCTATTCCAACCGCTCCGAGGCGATCCGCGACCTGGTGCGCGATGCCCTGGTGCGTGCCGAGGGCGCCGGGGTCGAGACGCCGGAATGCGTCGCCGCCGTCAGCTATGTCTATGATTATGACGGCCGCGATCTGGCGCTGCGCCTCGACAAGGCCCAGCACGACCACCACGACCTCACCATTTCCTCCATGCGCACGAGGCTCGATCACCGCAATTGCATGGAGGTGACCCTGCTCAAGGGGCCAACGGCCGAGGTGCGCAAGCTGGCCGAAAACACCATCGCCGAGCGCGGCGTGCGCTTCGGCCAGATCAACATCGTGCCGATGGTGGCGGGCGGCCATCGCCACAGCCACGGCGACCATGGCCACAGCCACAGCCATTCAACCCCGGCGCTTTAAATAAAGGCGGAGACAGACCCGGGAGGACACCATCAATCTCCGTCAACTCGGCTATTTTATCAAAGTGATCGACGCCGGCACGATGACGGCGGCGGCGGAGGCTTTGCATCTGGCGCAGCCGGCGCTGGGCGCGCAGATCCGCCAGCTCGAAGAGGAGCTGGGCGTCGCGCTCATCCTGCGCCATTCGCGCGGCGTCACCGCGACGCCGGCCGGCAAACTGCTCTATGAACGGGCGCAGCGCATTCTCGGCGAAGTGGAGCAGGCGGCGCGCGATGTGCGGGCGCTCAATGCGCAAAAGCAGGAGCATCTGCGCCTCGGCGTCAATTCGAGCATGGTGATCATGCTTGGCCCCGACATTCTGATGGATGCGGAAAAGCGCCTGCCCGATCTCGCCATCAGCCTGGTCGAAGAGCGCACGCCCGTGCTGCTCGATGCGCTGGCGCACGATCAGGTCGACATCACCTTCCTCTACAATATCGACGACCGGCCCGACCTCGTCCGGCGCGCCTTGCTCGAAGAGGATCTGCTGCTGGTGACGGCGCCCGACAAGCAGCCGGCGAGCGAAACCGTCAGTTTCGCCGAGGCGCTGCGCTATGATCTGGCCATCGGCGGCGAACGCGGCATTTTACGCCACATCGTCGAAACCGAGGCGCGGCGCCTGTCGCTCAACGTCAACGTCGCCTACGAAGTGCATTCGATGTTGACCATGAAAACCATGGTGGCGCGGGGCACGGCGGCGACGATCCTGCCTTACAGCCTGGTGTCCAAGGAGCTGCGCAGCGGCAGCCTGGCCGCTCGGCGGATCGACCGGCCGGCGCTCACCTGGACGCTCTATGTCGCCCGCCGCCGCAATGCCCGCTCGGCGCTCGATGATGCCCAGGTCGACGCCCATATCGAGCGCCTGGTGGAAGCCATGTTGGAGCGCACGAAGCCCTGGGCCCGCCGCCTGACTTAGCCGGAATGGGGTTCGCAGCCTCGGTGTCATCAAGCGCTGACAGAATGCGTCGAAACCTCGGTGTCATCCCGGACACGCGCAGCGTGATCCGGGAACCAGGGGCGAGTGGTTCAGCCTTCAATCGCGGTTATGTCGCGCGCTTCAGCGTGTCGCGACAGGCACTCGTCACGCGCCCCTGGTTCCCGGATCGCTTCGCGTCCGGGATGACACCGCGCTTTTGCTTGATGCTGCACCGCAAAAAGGCATGGACTGAATTTAGACCAAAGAAAAACTTTGGCCTCCTGGACATGGATTGTTTTGGACATCCGTCGCACCAGGGCGATACTGCTCCCCAATCGAAAGCCCCCCAGGGGAAAGTCTAGGGAGAGATTAACAATGGCTGAGCAGTTCGTCTGCAAATCGTCGGAGTTCAAGAACGGCGAGCGCCAGATCATCCGCCTCGGCGAGGACGAAGTCGGCGTGTTCAAGCATGAGGGCGAGTATTTCGCCTATTCCAATTATTGCCTGCACCAGGGCGGTCCAGCCTGCGAAGGCCTGACCATCGCCAAGGTCGAAGAGCATCTGCGCCCCGACAAAAGCTCGATGGGTCTGTCCTTCTCGGAGAAAGACATGAACTTCGTCTGCCCCTGGCATGGTTATGAATATGACATGCGCACCGGCTGCCACGTCGCCGACAAGCGCATCCGCCTGCGCAAGTATCAGGTCATCGAGAAGAGCGGCGATGTCTATGTCGTCGCGTAAAGCGCCGCCGCCGGCCCGCTCGGTGGCCAAGTCAATTTCAGCCAAGGCAACTCGGGCCAAGGCAACTGCGGCCAAGCCGCCTGTGGCCAAGCCAACTGCGGCAAAGGCTGGGAAGAAAGCCTCGTCGAGCAAGGCCATCGTGAAGAAGGTTGCGGCGAAGAAGGCGATGGCTGAGCCATCGGCGGCCGATAAGACCGCCTTCGCCAAAGCCATGTACCAGGGCATTCAGCCTGGCACCGAGGCGGCGCGCTCCGTCGCGCGCAAGAAGAACGGCGGCGACGCGCCGCAAGTCGAAGTGCTGCGCAAGATTCCAGCGCCCGTCGAGATCGTCGAGAACGAAATCTCGGCACGCGCCGTGGCTCTCGCCCAGGAAATCGAGAAATCCTTGCGCGACGGTGACTTCGAGAAATTCCAGCCGCATGCGCAGCAGGCGCTGATATCAGCCGTGTGCCGGCTCTACAGCGCCAATAACGATTTGGGCCATCGCTTTGGCGCCATCGGCCAGCCCTCCGCGGTGAATGCCACCGATGTGATGGTGCTGTGCGGGGCGCTGTTGAAAGCGGTCGATCTGCAGGTTTTCGAACTGGGGCTCTGGCAGAGCTGGAGCTCGCGATAAGTTCGAGCGGATGGATTGAGCGATAAGATTTGGGCAAAAAGATTCTGGGAAGGACTACGCCATGGATTTGATTTCTGATCGCGGCCGTCGCGTATCGGTTGAGGAACTGAACACCAGCAAACTGCTGGCGCATGCGGCCAAACAGGCCCGCGACCGCAAGTTCGAGGATGTGCTGATCGTCGATTGCGACGCCCATCATTATGAGAATGAACATCTCTCGGAAATTCTCCCCTTCATGGAGAATGAGGTTTTCAAGCAGCTCGCCATGGCCGCCGGCGCCAAGGGCAGCCGCGGCTCCGTCATGCCCGGCACCTTCGGCTATCAGGACATGGGCGGTCGCGTGACGCGCTATCCGCTGCGCGCCTCGGAGAAGACCGAGAACCACCGCGTCCGCGACGTGCAGATCGGCGAGCGCTGGATGGACGCCATGGGCGTCGATTACTCCTGCCTGTTCCCGACGGGCATGCTCAACATTGGCATGCATCCGCAGAAGGAAATGGAATTCGAACTGTGCTGGGCCTATGCGCGCTGGGTGACCGAGAAGGTGATCCCGGACACGGGCGGGCGCATGTACACCATGCTCTGCCTGCCGTTCAGCGATCCGGATGGCTGCCTGCGCATGGTCGAAACCTTCGGCGGCCGCAAGGGTGTCGGTGGCTTCATGGTCACCACCGTGCGCGAGCGCATGCCGGTCTATGACAATGCCTATATGAAGGTCTATCGCGCCATCGAGGAGCGGGGCCTGGCGCTGGCCTTCCACTCCGGCCCGAACTGGGGCAGCCAGACGTTCCAGAGCTGCAACCGCTTCATCGCCGCCCATGCGCTGGGCTTCAGCTGGTACAACATCCTTCACTGCACCAATTGGGTGGTGAACGGCATGGGCGAGCGCTTCCCGAAACTGCCGGTGCTCTGGATCGAAGCGGGCCTCGCCTGGATCCCCTTCCTGATGCAGAAGCTCGATCACGAATATCTGCTGCGCCCGTCCGAATGCCCGATCCTGAAGAAAAAGCCGTCGGACTATATGCGCGACATGTTTTACTCGTCGCAACCGATGGAAATCCAGGACATGGGCGCGCTGGAGACGACGTTCCGCATGATCAATGCGGAAACGCAATTGCTCTACGCCTCCGACTATCCGCATTGGGATTTCGATCTGCCATCGACGATCTGGGATCTGCCCTTCGTCAGCGAGAAGGCCAAGCACAACATTCTGGGCGGCACCGCCGCGCGGCTGTTCAATCTGCCGCCGCGCAACGAAGGCCAGAAGCAGAACCTGATCAAGTATGGTAATCTGAAAGCGGCCTGATCCCAGCAAATCGCGTTTCGAATGAAATGCGGTTTGTCGGAGATCAGCTGTACTGACTGGCCCGCTTTTCGGAGCGGGCCTTTTTGTTGAATGCCTCCAATTCGAGATCGAAATTTCTGCTTTGACCCTTAGCCTTGCTTCAGCAAGACTATCCTCCTGTCCCGCAACGCACTGGGAGGATGCCATGCAACGCTCAAAGCCACCGTTCCGCGCCGATCATGTCGGCAGCCTGTTGCGCCCTACGGTTCTGCGGCAGGCGCGCGAGAAGCGCGCGGCGGGCAGCATCAGCACTGAGGACCTGCGCAAGGTCGAGGATGCGGAGATTCTCAAGATCATCGCCAAGCAGGAAGAGGTCGGCCTGCAGTCGATCACCGACGGTGAATTCCGCCGCAGCTGGTGGCATCTCGATTATCTCGAAGGGCTGAATGGCGTCGAAGGCTATGAGATGACGCAGGGCGTCGCCTTCTCTGGCATGAACACGAGGCCCAAGGGCATTCGCGTCACCGGCAGGGTCAGCTATACGCGCCATCCCATGCTCGATCATTTTCGCTTCGTCCATGACCACACCAAGCGCACGGCGAAAATGTGCATTCCCTCGCCGTCAGCCATCTATGGCCGCACTGGCCGCACGGCGGTGCCCGAGGCGGTCTATCCGTCGCTCGACAATTTCTTCGCCGATCTCGGCGCCGCCTACGCCAAATCGGTGCGCGATTTCGCCGAGGCCGGTTGTCGCTATCTACAGCTCGACGAGGTCTATATCGCCATGCTCTGCGACGAGAAATATCGCCAGGCGCTCAGGGATCGTGGCGACGACCCCGAGCGCATCGGCCGCGCCTATGGCGATCTGATCAATGCCGCCATGTCGGATATTCCCGACGACATGACCGTCACCATGCATCTGTGTCGTGGCAACTATCGCTCGACCTTCATGGGCGAGGGCGGCTACGAGCCGGTGGCCGACATTCTGTTCAATCGCATCAAGGTGCACGGCTATTTCATGGAATATGACAGCGACCGTGCCGGCGGTTTCGAACCGCTGAAGATCGTGCCGAAGGATCGCTCGGTCGTGCTCGGCCTCGTCACCTCCAAAACCGGCAAGCTCGAACCGAAAGACGAGATCAAGCGCCGCATCGACGAGGCGACAAAATATATCCCGCTCGATCAGCTCTGCCTGTCCTCGCAATGCGGCTTCGCCTCGACCGAGGACGGCAATGTGCTGAGCGAGGACGAACAATGGGCCAAGCTGCGCATGATCGTCGATGTCTCGAAAGAGGTCTGGGGGTAGAGACCGATGGACCGCGACCCCGATTTCTTCCCCGGCTTTGCCGCGCATTGGATCGATACGCGGGCTGGCCGCATTTTCGCGCGCAGCGGCGGCGCGGGGCAGCCTTTGGTGTTGCTGCACGGCTTTCCGCAATCCATGGCGATGTGGCGGGACGTGGCGCCGTTGCTGGCCAAGTCGTTCCACGTGGTGGTGATGGACCTGCGCGGCTATGGCTGGTCGTCAGCCCCGGTGAGCCGGGGCGGTGAGGCCTATACCAAGCGCGCCATGGGGATCGATGTGGTCGAGGTGATGGAAAAGCTCGGGCATGTCCGCTTCGCCCTTGCTGGTCATGATCGCGGCGCGCGTGTCGGCTATCGTCTGGCGCTCGATCAGCCGGGCCGTATCGAGAAACTGGCGCTGCTCGACATCCTGCCGACCGTGGAAGTGTGGAAGAATATCAAAGCCGGGGTCACGCCCGCGGCCCATTGGGCCTTTCTGTCGCAGCCCGAGCCGCAGCCGGAAGAGGCGATCCGTGCGCAGGGGCCCGATGTTTATTTCGAGAGCCTGCTGACGAAATGGTCGAAGAGCGGCTCGTTGCATCCTTTCAGCGCGGATGCGCTGCAAGCTTATCGCAACGCCTGGGGCGACACGTCCCGCATTCATGCCTTTTGCGAGGATTACCGCGCCGGCGCCGTTCAAGATCTCGCCTGCGACGAGGCGGATCAGAGCGCTGGCCGCACCCTCGCCTGTCCGGTGCAGGTGCTGTGGGGCGATTTCTATCTCACCGCTGGCAAGCAGTCGCCGCTCGAAGTCTGGCGCGCGACCTTCGCGCCGAAGGCCACAGGCGAGGCCGTCGACAGCGGCCACTTCTTGGCCGAAGAGAATCCACAGGCGACGGCGCAGGCGTTGTTGGGGTTCTTCTCGGGTTAGCAAGTGTTGAAGAACCTCGGTGTCATCCCGGACGCCTGCATAGCAGGCGATCCGGGAACCAGGGGCGTGTGGTAAAGTCAGGTGTCGCTGAAGCAATCAAAGAACCTGTCCCATGCAACATTGCTATTGGGTCTACATTCTGGCGAGCGGTCGCAACGGCACGCTTTACACCGGCGTCAGCAACGATCTCGCCCGGCGCGTCCATGAACATAAGACAAAAGCCATCGCTGGCTTCACCGCGCGCCACGACGTTGCGAAGCTCGTTTGGTACGAGGAACACAGCGAAATCGATGATGCGATCGCACGCGAGAAGAAGCTCAAACGCTGGCGCCGTGATTGGAAGCTACAACTGATCGAAGCGGTCAATCCGCAGTGGAATGATTTGTATGAGACGTTGAACGGCTAGGACCGATCAAAGGTTCTACCGTTTGCCCCTGGTTCCCGGATCGCCTTCGGCGTCCGGGATGACACAGGGGTCGCGGCAAAGGCGGCTCACGTTGAGGCCTGGGCAACAGCCTCGGTGTCATCCCGGACACGCGCAGCGTGATCCGGGACCCAGGGGCGAGCGGTACAGGGTTCAATCGTAGTGCGCGCTTCAGCACAGTGTAACAAGCAACACGCGTCACGCGCCCTGGATCGCCTGCGGCGTTCGGGATGACACCAAGGTTTTGCAGCCCCCCGCTACGGTGTCATCAGCTCGCGCGCCCGGGCCACTACATCAGCCGGGGTCGCATACAGCGTTTCCACCACCTTCTGCACTTTCTCTCCCGATGAAGGATTGATGTCGATTTTCGCTTTCGCGGCCTCGGCTAAAAATTCCGGATCGGCGAGCGTGCGATTGAAGGCGTCGCGCAGCGTCTTCACCTGCGCCTCCGGCGTGCCCGGTGGCGCGATATAGGAGCGCAGGAACACCTGCTGGCTGACGATCAGTTCCAGTGCCTTGCGGTCGGCGTCATTGCTGACGAAGGTCCACAGCATCGGCACGTTGAGCTGGTTGAGTTCCGCATTGGGCTCCAGCGCGATCTGCGCCAGGATGTTGATCTTCTTCTCGCGCAGCCAGTCGGGCTTCTGCGACTTCAGGCTGTTCCAGTCGAAACCGCAGAGGCCGTCGACTTCGGCGCGCTCCATGGCGAGCATGATATCGGTCGTGCCTTTGTAGCCGCTGATGATGCGGAATTTCGTGCCGGCTGTCTTGGCGATCATGGCGGCATAGTCGCGGGTCGAGCCGCCGCCAGCGCTGGAGCCGAAGATCGCTTCGTGCGCGCGCGCATCGGTCATGTTCTTCACCTTCGACGTGTTGTAGGTGATGCAGACGCGGGTGCCGCTGTCGGCGCTAGCGAGATAGACGAATTTCGACGGCACGAAATTGCCGGCCGCCTTGCTGTCGAACACACGATCGAGAACCGCGCCAGGCATCAAGGCGCCGATCGCCGTGCCGTCCTTGGCCGAGATATTGTAGAGCGTCGCCGCCGCCACGGCACTGCCGGCGCCGGGCATGTTTTTTGGCAGGACGTTCGGGTTGCCGGGAATGAAACGAGTTAGATGCCGGCCGATGGTGCGGCTGTAGATATCATAGCCGCCGCCGACATCAGCACCGATGATGAAATCGATGGTCTTACCGGCGTAGAAATTCTGTGCGCTGGCAGTGGCCACGGAAAGCGCCAGGGCGGCGCCGGCAAGGCCGCAGCGCAATACGAATGGAATACGAGCGTGGTGTCGTTGCAAAGTTTCCTCCCAGATTGATTTGGTCGTTTTGCGCTATGCTAAACGATTTTTCTGGGAAGGAAATGTGCAGGAAAACGCCGCTTTATCGCACCGACAACGGCGAGGGCCTGGCGCGCAACGTTAGCTCAATCGTCGCCGCCGCTTCCTTGAGCCGTGGCACGGTCTCGGCTTCCAGCGTCGCGGCGATCTCGGGGAATTGCGTGCTGACGCCGAGCCCGGCGATGACCTCGCCAGCGGCGTTCTTGATCGGCACCGCCACAGCGATGAGGCCAACGATCTGCTCGCTGGCGGAAAAGGCATAGCCCTGCTGGCGCACCTTGATGATCTCCTCCAGCAAGGCTGTCGGATCGGTGATCGTGTCGGGCGTATGTTTCTTCAATGGGGTCGTCGTCAGCAGCGTGCGCAATTCCTCGTCGCTCTTGCCCGACAACAGCACGCGGCCGAGCGCCGTTGAAAAGGCCGGCAGGCGGTCGCCGACGCGGATCGCGGCCCGCAGCGGCTGGTGGTTATGGGCGCGGGCCACATAGAGCACGTCCGTATCGCTCAACACGGCGAGGCTGCAGGGCTCGCCGTTGCGTTCCAGCATCGATGTCAGGATTGGCTGCACCACTTCATTGAGGCCCAGCGACGACAGATAGGCGAAGCCGAGCGTCAACACGGATGGCTTGAGAAAATACTTTTGTCCGTCGACGCTGCCGACATAGTCGAGCGCTTCCAGCGTCTTCAGAAAACGTCGCGCCGCGGCGCGCGAAATCGCGGTGCGCTCCGCCACTTCGGTGACGCTCAAAAACGCATGTTGCTCGCCAAAGGCGCGGATAACCCGCAGCCCGCGATCCATGCTCGTCACGAAGGACCGCGCCCGGTCCTGACCATCGTCTTCTCTTGACTTCTTCAAAACTGGCGGTAACCTGTGTGCGCAAAACAAAAACTAAGTGCGCATAGCGCACAACAGGCCACAAGTCTAGGGAGACTTCCAAGAACGCCCAGGCGTGCTCGCGCGCTAAGGTGTCCCAGGCCGGAAACGGTCCAGGCGCTTTGGCGGGCAGCACCCTGTGCGGGACGGGCCAAGTTTTTGTTTTGACGCATTTTCTTCACGCGAACCGGCATCCACTTCGCTCGAAAATGCTATGCCTCCACCCACAACCGCTGCCTCTCACCGCCGCTGTCTGAAGAAACCCGTCAGTTGGGCCGCCGCCTCGCTGGCGCGGATGCCGCCATAGACCTCGGGTGCGTGGTGGCAGGTGGCCTGGGCGAAGAAACGGGGGCCGTTTTCGACCGCGCCTCCCTTTTCGTCCGCAGCAGCGAAGTAAAGCCGCCGAATCCGGGCAAAAGAGATCGCCCCGGCGCACATGGCGCAGGGTTCGAGCGTGACATAAAGATCGCAGTCGATCAGCCGTTCCGAGCCAATCGCCGCGGCTGCGGCCCGGATGGCCAGCATTTCCGCATGGGCGGTCGGGTCGCGATCGGCCAGGGTGCGGTTGCCGGCCACCGCCAGCACGGCGCCGTTGCGCATAATAACGGCGCCAACCGGCACTTCACCCCGCACGGCTGCGGCCTGAGCCGCTTCCAGCGCCATCCCCATCGGATCGATCCGTTCGCCCGCTGACATTTCGTTCCTTTGCCGATCCGGCCAAGAATTCCTGTTTTAACGCGTCTTCATGGCGTTCGGCGGTCCGCCAAACTTTGAAACCCTATAGCGCTCTGCTACAGGTCCACCAAACGCGAGACATTCATGACAAGAGAAACCGACCACGATGCGCGCGGGCGCCGTAAGCCCGGCGCCTATAATTCCAATTCCGGCCCGAAACGGCCGCCCCGCAGCAGAGGCGCATCCACGCCGTCTGAATCCGCCCATGCTGGCGAGCGTATCGCCAAGGTTATGGCCCGCGCCGGCCTGTGCTCGCGCCGCGATGCCGAACTGTGGGTCGCTGAAGGGCGCGTCGCCGTGAACGGCACCGTGCTCGACAGCCCGGCCCGCAATGTGACCGAAAAGGATCACATCACGGTCGATGGCAAGCCGCTGGCCCAGCGCGAACGCACGCGCCTGTTCTTGTTTAATAAGCCGCGCGGCCTCGTCACCACCGACAAGGATCCGGAAGGACGGCCGACCATTTTCGAAGCGCTGTCGGCGGATATGCCGCGCGTTGTCAGCATCGGCCGCCTCGACATCAACACCGAAGGTCTGTTGCTGCTCACCAATGACGGTGGCCTGGCTCGCGTGCTCGAACTGCCGGCGACCGGCTGGCTGCGCCGCTATCGCGTGCGCGCCTATGGCGAGACCGACCAGTCCGTGCTCGATCGCTTGAGCGAAGGCGTCACCATCGATGGTGTCGATTATCGCGGCATCGACGCGAAGATCGATCGCATGCAAGGTGACAACGTCTGGATCACCATGGGCCTGCGCGAGGGCAAGAACCGCGAGATCAAGCGGGTGCTCGAACACATCGGCCTGCAGGTCAACCGGCTCATCCGCATTTCCTATGGTCCGTTCCAGCTCGGCGAATTGGGTGAGGGCGCGGTTGAGGAAATCCGCACCCGCATTCTGAAGGATCAGCTCGGCGAGAATCTCGCGCAAGAAGCCGGTGCTGATTTCGAAGCGCCGATCTTTTCGCCGGATGCCGATCGTTCTCATCATTATGAGGGTGCGAAAGGCCGCTTCGCCGATGAAGAGCCCGCCGGGCCGGCTGAGCCGCATTCGCCCGATCGCAAGCGCAAACATGTTTCGAAGCTGCGTGATGAACGCGCGACACAGAGCGCCAAAGGCGCGCGCAAGCGCACGACGCGTGACAGCACGCAGGATCGTCAGGGCCGCGCCGTGACGGTTGAGCGTGTCGTGGCGGTTGAACGGCCGAGACGTGGCAAGGACGCCCCGGCAGCGTCGCGCAATGCGCGCCGTTTTGCGGCCGCCGCGGGTGGCGACAAGCCGATGCGCAAGCGCGACACGCGGCCAGGCGAGGCGGATGCCGCGCCCTATGTGGCGGGTCGGGGACATGGCCGTAGCGATATGGCGCGCGGCGACCGGAACGAGGAGCGTTCCGAGCGTCCGGCGCGTAGCTTCGACCGTCCCGAGCGTTCCGACGCACGCCCGGCGCGTAGCTTTGGCGCCCGGCGCGATGATGCGCGCCCTGCCTCGGGCGAGCGCCCGCGCTTTGAAAAGCGTGATGGTCCGCGCCCTGAGCGCGCGCCGCGCGGAGAAGGTCGTCCGCCTCGTTTCTCCCGTGATGGCGATGCACCGCGAGCCGGTGGTGACCGTCCGTTCCGCTCTGCTGCTTCAGGCGAGCGTCCGCGTTTTGAAAAGCGTGATGGTCCGCGTGGTGAACGCGCGCCGCGTGGGGAAGGCCCGCGTGTCTTCCACGATGGTGAAGCACCCCGTCCGTACCGCAGTGCTGCGTCAGATGAGCGTCCGCGTTTTGAGAAGCGCGATGGTCCGCGCCCCGAACGCGCGCCGCGCGGCGAAGGTCGTCCGCCCCGTTTCTCCCGTGATGGCGATGCACCGCGAGCCGGTGGTGACCGTCCGTTCCGCTCTGCTGCGTCGGGCGAGCGTCCGCGTTTCGAGAAGCGTGATGGCCCGCGTCCTGAGCGCGCGCCGCGCGGTGAAGGTCGTCCGCCTCGTTTCTCGCGTGATGGTGATGCGCCGCGTGCCGGTGGCGACCGTCCGTTCCGCTCTGCTGCGTCGGGTGAGCGCCCGCGTTTCGAGAAGCGCGATGGTCCGCGTCCCGAACGCGCGCAGCGTAGTGAGCGTGCACCGCGTGGCGAAGGCCCGTCGCGGTTTTCCCGCGATGGCGATCGGCCGCGTCCGGCCGGCAAGTTCGGCGGCAAGCCGGGTGGTGGCAAGCCTGGTGGTAGACCCAGTGGCGGTCGGCCTGGTGGCGACCGTCCCCGTGGTGATCGCCCAGGTGGTGATCGTCCCCGTGGTGATCGCCCCGGCGGCGGTCGCTCAGGTGGCGGCAAGCCCGGTGGCAGGCCGTCGGGCGGGCGTCCGCCGCGCGACAAGCACTAGCCAGCGATGCGGATCGTCGGTGGCAGTCTGCGCGGTCGCGCGCTGAAAGCGCCGTCGTCGCAGACCGTGCGGCCGACGTCCGATCGGCTGCGCGAAGCGGTGTTCAATGTGCTCGCGCACGCCTATGGCGATCCCGCCGATGGCGCGCGCGTCATCGATCTGTTCGCCGGCACCGGCGCGCTGGGGCTCGAAGCCCTGTCGCGCGGGGCGCGCTTTGCCCTGTTCGTCGATGACAGCATCGAGGGCCGGGCCCTGGTGCGCGCCAATGTCGAGAGCCTGGCGCAGACCGGCGTGAGCAAGATCTTCCGGCGCGACGCCACACGCCTTGGCGCCATGCCGCCGCAAGATCCCTTCACCCTGGCTTTTCTCGATCCGCCCTATGGCCGCGATCTCGCGCCGCTGGCGCTTCAGTCCCTGCGCGACGGCGGCTGGCTGGCGCCGGGCGCTTTGCTGGTGGTCGAGGAAAACGCCAAGGCCAACGTGCAGGTGCTCGAAGGCTTCACCCTGCTCGATCGTCGCGACTACGGCGATACGCAGGTGGCTTTCATACGTTATGGCGCGGCGTAAATTCTACTTCCGTCCAAACAGCCGTTCGACATCCGAGAGCTTCAGTTCCACATAGGTCGGCCGGCCGTGGTTGCACTGGCCGGAGCCGGGCGTCGCTTCCATCTCGCGCAGCAGCGCGTTCATCTCTTCGCCATTGAGCCTGCGGCCGGCGCGCACCGAATGGTGGCAGGCCATGGTCGCCAGCACGTGATCGAGCTTGCGCTCCAGCGAAGTCGCGGCGCCATCCTCGGCCAGGGTGTCAGCGATGTCGCGCACCAGCCGCACCATGTCGCCATCCTTCAACAGCGACGGCGTTTCGCTGACAGCGACGGCGCCGGGGCCGAAGGATTCGATGACCAGACCGAGGCTCGCCAAGGTGTCGGCATGATCGAGAAGGCGTTGCACTTCGGCCGGTTCCATCTCGACCACCGCTGGGATCAGCAGCATCTGTCGACCGATCCCGTTGGCTTCGCGCTGGCGCTTCAGCTTTTCATAGACGAGGCGCTCGTGCGCCGCATGCTGGTCAACGATGACGATGCCGTCGCGGGTCTGCGCGACGATATAAGTGTCGTGCACCTGCGCCCGTGCCGCGCCAAGCGGTGCGTCGACGGCGGCTTGCGGCATCGGCGCTTCATGGGCCCGCATATCGGCGGCCGGCGCTTGATCGTGTACGAAAGCAGCCTGGGCCGGCTCATTGAACGCCGGCGCAGCCGGCGAGTTGCGCCAGTCCCAGGCCTGTTGCGGCATCGGCCGCGCGTAGACGGGCGGCGGGTTGAAACTGCGCCGCGCGAAAGCGGTGATCGTGCGTTCGCCGCCGGTGGTCGTCGCCCGCTGCATGGCTGCCGCTAGCGTCTGTTTTAGAGCGCCGACGATCAGTCCGCGCACCAGGCCTGGATCGCGGAAGCGCACTTCGGCTTTCGCCGGATGGACGTTGACGTCGACATCGCGCGGGTTGCACTCGAGATAAAGCACGAGCGCCGGGTGCCTGTCCGACGGCAGATAATCCATATAGGCGGCGCGCACCGCGCCATGCAGCAGCTTGTCGCGTACCGGGCGGCCGTTGACGTAGAGATATTGGCTTTGCGCATTGGCGCGATGGAAGGTCGGCAGGCCGGCATAGCCGGTGAGATGCACGCCTTCGCGCTCGGCATCGACGGCAAGCGCATTGTCGCGAAACTCTTTGCCCAGCACCTGCGCCAGGCGCGCCAACAGGCCTTCGGCGCCCTCGGCGCAGGCGACGTGATCGAAGCCGGTGAGATTGTCGCCGTTCAGCGCGAAGCGCACCTGCGGATGCGCCATGGCGAGCCGGCGCATCACATCGGCGACGGCCTGCGCTTCGGCCCGTTCGCTCTTCAGGAATTTCAGCCGCGCCGGCGTCGCCGCGAACAGGTCGCGCACCTCGACCTTGGTGCCCAGCGGATGGGCTGACGGCATCACCGCGTTCTTGCGTCCCTGATCGACGCGAATGGCGTGACCCTGATCGCTGCGGGCGGCGCGGGTGGCGATGTCCAACAGAGCGACCGAACCGATCGAGGGCAGCGCCTCGCCGCGAAACCCTAAGGTGGCGATGTTGGAGAGATCGCCGTCGGGCAGTTTCGAGGTGGCGTGGCGCTCGACGGCAAGCCCCAGATCCTCCGCGCTCATGCCCTGGCCGTCGTCGGTGACGCGGATCAGCTTGCGCCCACCCGCCTCGATCGTCACCTCGATCCGCTCCGCGCCGGCATCAAGGGCGTTTTCGACGAGTTCCTTCACCGCCGAGGCCGGTCGTTCGACCACCTCGCCGGCGGCGATGCGGTCAACGAGAATGGGATCGAGGCGGCGGACGGTCATGGGTGGTTTCCGGGAGGATTCGGGGCCTATCCTAGCTCGGCAGCCCCGCCATCTGAACCCGAATACGGCTGAAATTGCGGCCATCCACTAGAGCAAAATGGCCGGCGCCTATTCAGCCACGCCGATCAGCCGTTCCAGCAGGGCATGGTCGGCCAAGAGGTCGGCGCTGGCCGATTGATGCACGATGGCGCCATGGTCGATGACCAGGCAGCGGTCGGAATGGGCCAGCGCGATGTCGTGCTTCTGCTCGACCATGATGATGGTCATGGCGCTTTCGCGGCGCATTTTGTGGATCGCCGCGATCATCTCCTGGACGATAAGCGGCGCCAGGCCCTCCACCGGCTCGTCGAGCAAGAGCAGCGAGGGGTGGGTGGCCAGCGCCCGGGCGATCACCAGCATCTGCTGCTCGCCGCCAGAAAGCTGCCGGGCATAATGGCTGCGCCGCTCGGCCAGGCGCGGAAAGAGGCCGTAGAGCGCCTGTCGTGTCCACGGGCCGTCGCGATAGACGACGTCGAGATTTTCTTCGACCGTTAGCGTCGGAAATACCTCGCGCTCCTGCGGCACCCAGCCGATGCCGAGGCGGTTGCGCCGGAAGGGCGATAGCTTCTCGATGCGCGTGCCGGCGAAAGTGATCTCGCCCCCTTGCAGGGTCGTCAGCCCGCACAGCGTTTCGATCAAGGTGGTCTTACCGACACCATTGCGACCGATGACGACCAGCATTTCGCCGGCCATGAGGTCGAAACTGATGTCGTGCAGCACCTGCGCCGGGCCATAGCCGGCGGCAAGGTGGCGGACGCTGAGCACGGAGCTAGTTGCCAAGATAGACCTCCCGCACGCGCGGGCTCTTGCGCACATTCTCCGGCGTGTCGCTCAAGACCAGCGCGCCGGCGGCAAACACCGACACCACATCGGCATAGCTGAACACGAGATTCATATCGTGTTCGATGAATAGGATCGTCGTGTCCTTCGGCAGCTGGGCGAGGCGCGAGAACACCTCATGGCCCTGGTGCGTGGAAAGCCCGGCCGCCGGTTCATCCAGCAAGAGCAGCTTTGGCCGCAGCGCCAAGGCGAGCACGATTTCCAGCAGGCGCTGCTTGCCATAGGGCAGGGCGTCCGTCGGCGCATAGGCGTCGCGATCAAGGCCGAACTGATGCAACAGCTCCATCGCCTCGCCGATGAGCGGCTTCTCGGCGGCGACGTGGCGCAGCGACAGCTGCGCCTTGCCTTCGCGTTCAAGCAGCGCCAGCACCACGGATTCAAGTGGGTTGAGGGCGCGAAACAGCGAATTGATCTGGAAGGTGCGCACCATGCCGGCTTTCACCCGCTGCTGCGGCGACAGCCTGGTGATGTCGCGGCCCTCGAACATCACCGCGCCCGACTTTGGCTGCAAGAGGCCGGTGACGAGGCTGACGAAGGTGGTCTTGCCGGCGCCGTTGGGGCCGATGATGGCGTGGCGCTCGCCGCGCCGCAAAGCGAAATTCATGCGCTCGAAAATAACGAGGCCACCGAAGGCCATATGCATGTCGCGGGTTTCCAACACGACATCGTTCTGTGTCGGGCTGTCACTCATGCGGCGTGCCCCGGCGAGTGCGCCAGCGCGAATAATGATCGGCGATCGTCGGCAAGATGCCTTTGCGGAAGAAGGAGACGACGGTGACGAGCAGCAGGCCGATCCAGAAATACCAATAGACCGGGCTGATCGCCGCCAGCCAATCGCGCAGGAACAGGAAGATCAAGGCGCCGATGAAACCGCCATAGAGCCGTCCGGCCCCGCCGATGACGAGAATGACGAGCACGTCGGCGGAACGCTGGAACGACAGCGCCGAGGGCGCGACGAATTGCGTTGTCTGGGTGAGCAGCGCGCCGGCAGCGCCAGCCAAGGCGGCCGCGAGCGCGAAGGCGCGCGAAACATCGCCCTCGACCGGCGCGCCGAGCATGATCATGCGCCGCGGATTTTCCCGCGCGCCGGTCAAGGCCAGTCCGAACGGCGATTTGATGATGGCGCGTGTCGCGACGAAGAGCACGAAGGAGGCGATCAGTGCGTACCAGAAGGCGGTGCGTCCGAAAATATCGAAGCGGAACAAGCCCAGCACCGGCGCGATGACGATGCCTTGCAAGCCGTCGTCGCCGCCGGTGATGTCGGTTGAACGCTGCACCAGATCGTAGAGGATGAGATTGAGGCCGAGCGTCACCATCAGCAGCGCCACGCCGGCGACTTTCTGCACCAGCTTGCCGGTGAGCCAGCCGACGCCAGCCGCCACCACCATGGCGAGCGCCAGTGCGCTGATCGGTTCGGTCCAGCCGAACTTGCCGCAATAGCCGGCGACATAAGCGCCGATGCCAAAGAAGGCGGCGTGGCCAAGGGAGGGGATGCCGCGATAGCCGAGCAGCACGTCGAGCGACATGGCGAACAGGCCCCAGATGAAAATCTGGCTCATCAGCACCAGATCGACATGGGGCAGAAAATACATCCCTGCGAGCGCCAGCCAGAAGACGATCTCATAGATGTTCCAGCGCGACAGGCCGGCGAAATAGCCAATGCCGGAGGCACGGCGGTTATCAGGACCGTCGAGGGCGCTCATGTCTTGCGCCCCATCAGGCCTTGCGGACGCCACAGCATGCACAGCACGGTCAGCACATAGATGACGAAGCCGCCGAACTGCGGGAAATAATATTTGCCCATCACGTCGGCGACGCCAAGCGCGATGCCGGCCAGGAGCGTGCCGCTGATCGTGCCCATGCCGCCGACCGAGACGATGATCAGGAGATAGACGAGATAGCGCAGCGGAAAATTCGGATCGAGGCCGAGCAGATTGGCCGAAAGCGCGCCCCCAAGCCCGGCCAGACCGCCGCCGATGGCGAAGGTGAGCGCGAAGATGAGGTCGGTGTTGAGGCCGCAGGCGCCGGCGACCCGCCGATTGTCGACGCAAGCCCGCACCATGGCGCCAAGCCGCGTGCGCTCGAGCCCCAGGATCAGCACCAGCGCCATGGCGAGGCCGATGACGATCAGGAAGATGCGATAGGTTTCAAGCGTCAGGCCGAAAATCTCGCGCTGGCCGAGGAGCCACGGCGGCATGTCGATGCGTTGATAGCTGCCACCCCATAAATAGGTGGCGGTGGCGATCGACATGAACACCAGGCCGATGGTCAACAGCACCTGAGTCAGATCGTCGGTGTTGTAGAAATGCCGGAAGACCAGCCGTTCGATCACCACCGAAAAGACGCCGATGACGACGAAGACCAGCGGCAGGGTCAGCAGAAACGGGATGCCGAAGCTCTGCATGGCCATGACCATCACATAGCCGCCGAACATCGAGAAGCTCGCCTGCGCCAGATTGACGAAGTTCATCATGCCGAGCGTGACGGAAAGCCCGACCGACATGATGAACAACAGGAAGCCATAGGCGATGCCGTTGAAGAGCACCGTCAGAACAGCCGACATAAGCGGTTCCCCAGCGACTGCGCCTATTTGAAGCCAACGTTGCTGAAGCTCTCGATTTCGACGTTCTGCAGCACGCCGTCCACCTTGTCGACGCGGCGGATATAGACGTTCTGGATGATGTCGCCGTTGCCCTTGTCGATGGTGACGGGGCCGCGTGGGCTTTCGAAACTGCGGCCATGGACGAAGCCGATGAATTTATCGGGATCGAACTTGCCGCCGGCTTGGGCGTTCAAGCCGTCATAGATCAGGCGCATGGAATCATAGGTGGCGAGCGCGCCCCAGCCGATGCGCTGCTTGCCGTTCAGCTCCGCCCATTCCTTGACGAATTCCTTGTTCAGCGGCGAGTCGTGCTGGGTCGAATAGATGCCTGTCGTGATGGTGCCGATGGCCGCGTCACCCACCGCGTCGATATAGGTCTCGTCGGTGATGTCGCCGGTGCCCATGATCTTGATGCCGGTGCTTTTGAGGCCGGAATCATTGATGGCGCGCAGGATGCCGATGCTCAATTCGCCGATCGGCATGAAGATGAATACGGCATCGGCCTTGGCGTCGCGGATGCGCTGCATATAGCCGGAGAATTCCGGGTTCGAGACGGGGATGCGCAGATTGCCGGCCAATTCGCCATTGGCGTCTTTCAGCGCTTCCAGGAAATATTTCTCGCAATCATGCCCCGGCGCGAAATCGGCCACCGCGACGAAGACGCGCTTCCAACCGTTCTTCACCGCATAGGCCGCCAGCGGCCGGCACAATTGCGGCACGGCGAAGAAGGTGCGCGTCGAATATTTCGATTTCTCGCCGACAATGCCGGTGGTCGCAGCGCCGGTGACAAACGACGGCACCTTGGCTTCCATCAGGATCGGCGCCGCGGCCAATGTGTTGGGCGTATAGTCCGGGCCGATCAACAGATTGACCCGCTCGCGCGTGACCACTTCCTGCACAAGGCGTTTGGCGACCTCCGGATTGGGCCCGGTGGTGTCGCGGCGGATCAGTTCGATCTTCTTGCCGCCGGCGGTCTCGCCATATTTCTTCATGAACAGTTTGACGGCGCCATCGGCCTGTTGCCCGCCAAGCGAGGTGATGCCGGAAAAGCTTTGCAGGATGCCGATCTTCACCGTTTCCTGCGCTTGTACGGGTAAGCTTGCCAGCGCCAGTCCTGTCAGCGCGACTCCTGCTGCGAGCGCAGAAAATGCGAGCCTCGAAATAGCGAGCCTCATGGGCGTCCCTCCCTGTCGAGCGAACGCGTTCCGGCGCGCTCTGTATCGACAGGTTCACCCGGAAAGCCCGTGCTGTCCAGTCTGGCAGTTCCCCGTGTTATCCCGGGCGCGCAGGCGATCCGGGAACCAGGGGCGCGTGGTCGGATGCCAGTCAGGATCGGTAAGGCGCGGTTAGATGCAACGTTCTATCGTTTGCCTCTGGTTCCCGGATCACGCTTCGCGTGTCCGGGATAACACGGAGGTTACGGCAAAACGCGTCAGAGCCCCTCGGGCTTGCCCGCCACGGCCACCAGCAACCGCTTGTGATCGAACAGGCGCTTGGCCACCCGGCGGGTGTCTTCCAGCGTGACGGCGGCGATCAGGCCGTTGCGGCGATCGAGATAATCGACCGGATAGCCGTCGGTCTGCAGCGACACCAGATTGGCGGCGATCTTCGTCGATGTGTCGAAGCGCAGCGCATAGGAGCCGATCATATACTTCTGCGCTTTCTCCAGTTCCTCGGCGGTCGGCCCGGTCTCGGCGAGCTTGTTGATCTCTTCTTCGATCACCGTCAGGGATTCGGCGGCGCGCTCGTTCTTGGTCGAGGTGCCGCCCGAAAACAGCGCCGTATGATCGCTGGCGTGCAATTGCGTCCACACGGAGTAAGCAAGGCCGCGCTTTTCGCGCACTTCCTTGAACAGGCGGGCGGAGAAAACGCCGCCGCCCAGGATGTGATTGACCACGGCGCCGGGAATGAAATCGTCGTCATGACGGGCGATGCCCGGCAGGCTGAAGCGCAGCGTCGATTGCGGCACGTCGATCTCGATCACCTTGCGCGTGCCCGAACCTTGCGGCGTGATGTCGGCAATGGTGGTGAGTGAGGGCGTCGCGGGCAGGTCGCCGAAAACACGGTCGATGAGCTTCGCCAGATGGTCGGCGGAAATGGCGCCGACGACGGCGATCTTGAGCGTGCTGGTGGCGAAAATCCGCTGGCGCAGCGTGGCGATCTCGTTGCGGCCGATCAGCGGCACGGTCTCCATGCTACCGCCGCTTGGCAGGCCATAGGGGTGGTTGGGGAAGGCGGCTTCCCGCCAGGCCTTGCTGGAAACCGCGTTCGGATCGTTCATCTCGTGGCGCAGGCCGGCGATGAGCTGGCTGCGGATCCGCTCGATCGCGTCATCGTCGAAGCGCGGCTCGTTGATGGCCAGGCGTAGCATCTCGAACGCCGCGTCGATGTTGCGCGATAGGGTTTTCAACTCGCCGTGGAAATTATCCTGGCCCGTGTGAAACGACAGTTCGATCGCCTTGTCGTCCAGCGCCCGGTGGAAAGCGTCGGCATCCAGCGCTCCGGCGCCTTCGTCGAGCAAGCCGGCGAGCACCGTGGCCGTGCCGGACAGGCCGGCGGGATCCTGCGTCGATCCGCCCTTGAAGGCGAAGTCGACGGCTACGAGGGGCACCGCATAGTCCTCCACCAGCCAGACTTCGATGCCACGGGGCGTGACGATCTTCTGGACGGTTTCGGCGCGGCTCTTGCTGCGGATCTCTGCTGCTGCGTTCATGATCAATCCAACTCGAAACAGATAGGCCGCCCGCGCTGAATGCAGCAGGCGGCAGCGCTCACACGGGGAAGCTGCGGGCGGCTAAGCCGCCTGCGCCTCGCTCTCTTCCTTCATCCGCAGGAAGCCGGTGACGGCGCGATTGGGCGTCAGCCACTTCGCCACCGCTGCGCGCACCTGTTCGGCGCTGACGGTGTCGATGCGATTCGGCCACTCCTTCACGTCCTTGACCGTATGGCCTGTCGTCAGCGCCGCGCCATACCAGCGCGCCAGCGACGTCTGGCTGTCCTGCGCATAGACGGCATCGGCGATCAGCCGCGTCTTGGCACGGGCGAGATCGGCTTCCGGCACCGCTGTCTTGGCCATGGCGTTGATGACAGCGCCCACTTCCGCGTCGAGCTCTTCGAGCGAGACATCAGGGGCCGGCACCGCATAGGCATAGAAGCGCGTGTCGTCGAGCGAGGTACCCATGTAATAGGTGCCGGCGGCAACCGCGATCTTCTTGTCGACGACGAGCGTGTGGTAGAGCAGGCTCGTCGGCCCGCCACCCAGCAGATGCGAGGCGAGCTCAAGCGCTTCGGCTTCGCCGGGTGCGGCGGTGGTGTAGGACGGCACCAGATAGACGCGCTGCTCGCTCGGCTGCTCGACCTTTTCATCGGAGAGCTGGACGAGACGATGGGCGCGCGGCGGCGGCTCCTTCGTGCGCGTGCGGCGCGGCGCTTCGCCATGCGCCTGGATCTTGCCATAGGTGCTTTCGGCGAGCGTGCGCACTTCGTCGCTGGTGACGTCGCCGGCGACGACGAGCACGGCGTTTTCCGGCGTGTAGAAGCGCTTGTAATAGGTCAGCGCATCGGTGCGATCGAGCCCTTCGATCTCATGCTCCCAGCCGATGATCGGCTTGCCATAGGGATGATGGGTGTAGAGGGCGGCCTGCACCGCTTCGCCGAGCTGTGCCGAGGGGTCGCTGTCGGTGCGCATGCGGCGCTCTTCCAACACCACGTCGCGCTCCGGCGACACGACATCGTCGGTGAGCACCAGATTGGTCATCCGGTCCGCCTCGAAGTCCATGACCACGGGCAGATGCTCTTTCGGCACGCGCTGATAATAGGCGGTGTAGTCGATGGAGGTGAAGGCGTTTTCCTGGCCGCCGAGTTCGGCGACGATTTCGGAAAATTCGCCCTTCGGATGCCGGGTCGTGCCTTTGAACATTAGATGTTCAAGAAAGTGCGCTATGCCCGACTTGCCAACCGGATCATCGGCCGAGCCATTGCGATACCACACCATATGGGTGACGACAGGCGCCCGATGATCGGGAATGACCACCACTTCCAAGCCATTGGCGAGGTGGAAGTGACCGATATTGGGGCCGGCGCTTTTTGCGTCGGGGGCCGGCGCATGAGGCGTGAGGGCGGCGGTCGTGCTGTGGCCTGCCGTTAGTCCCTTGGCTTGAGCTGTCAATTGCGTTCCTTCCGCATGTCGCTCCGCCGCTTGCCCGTGTGGGGAGCGGCGGTTCGGAAAGACCCAATATAGGTGCTCGGATGCACTTCGTCATGCCCCGCGCGACGCGGAACTGCCTAGCTTGTTTGTAGGGTTACCTGGAGCAAATGGCGTTTCGACGGAAACGCCATTTTGACAGCAGCTTGGATTTGACGCGTCTTTGCGGCGTTTGATCAAGTCAAAAAGCAAATGGCGCTTCTTGCGAAACGCCATTTGCCGGGGATCCTGAAAATCGAAAAGAATTAATTGTTCTCGGCGCGCTCGCGGCGAATGCGGGCTTCCTCGCGGGCCTGGCCGGCGGCATCCAGAAGCGGCACTTCCTCGCGCGGTGCTTCGGTTGTGGCCTTGACCGTGTTGGTGGCGCGGCGCAGGCCCGTCGGCGGATCGGTCAGGGCCTTGCGGTTCGGCTCGGCGCCAGCCTGCAATTCGATTTTCGAATCGTCGACCTTGCGCGTGTTCTTCATCACCGACCAGTAGCGGGCCTGGTTGCAGATTTCGCCGTAGCTATTGGTGCCGCCAGCGCCGCATTGCTCGTCACGCACGTCACGGGCCGATGTGCCGGCGGTGCGGCCACGCGACAGCTCCTCGTTGCTCATGCGGTTGGTGCCCATCGAATCGGTTTCCCGATTGCGATTTTTGGCGGCATTGGCCCTCTGGCGGCGGGTTTCGTCAAAATCCTGCGGCCAGTTGGGATTGCGCGCGGCAGCGCTGGCTGCGGGCGCGGGCAAAGCGGCCTTATCGCGCGGCAGGACCAAGGGCGGGCGCTCGCGATATTGAATGCGCGGCTTCTCGTCCTCGTCGCTCGAGCCGAGGCCGAAACCGATCGCAGAACCGGCGAGGCCTTTCAATGTCTCAAAAAAACCCTGGTCGCCGTCGTCGAGTGCGCTCGCTGGCGTCACCGCCAGAAAGCCTCCGGTCAAGGCGGCGGCAGCCGCCAGCGTGATCGTGCGGCCAATGGCCGGCATGCGAAGGGTCATACTCATCCTCACTCGCGCAAATGGAGCCAACGTACCTGCCCGCCATTGAGGGCGATTTGGTGGCGCACCAGCTCCGATCAGCCGGTCGCGCCATCCGCGCGGTCTTGCCGGCTCTCTCCTGCAAAGAGGGTTTCATACAGCAAAAGCGCCACACCGGCAACGATGGCGACGTCCGCAAGGTTGAAAACATACCACGACAGGCGTCCATAACGCTCTGTATCTATATGGAAATAAAAGAAGTCCGCGACTGCGCCATATTGCCAGCGGTCATAGGCATTGCCCAGCGCCCCGCCGATGATCAGGCCGAGGCCGAGGCAGGTCATCCAGCTTCCCGCCCGCCACATCCAGATGGCGAGAAACAAAACCGCGGTGGCCATCAGCGCCAAGAGAATCAGCGGATGCACCTGCAGCCAGGAATAGGAAATGCCCTTGTTCCAGACCAGCACGAGATCCAGCCAAGGGCCCACGGGCACCGGCTGCAAGGCATTGATATCGTAGGAATAGATCATCCAGTGCTTGTGGCCCTGGTCGATGACCAGAGCCACGAAGATGGCGATCAGTCCGATGAAACGCGGCGTCACGCCGCGTTCCCCGGCCCCGGCAAGCGCCCGGCGGCCTTCAATTCGCGCAGCGCCTGGGCGTCGCGCGGCGTCACGCCGGGATAATCGGCCGCAGCGGTCGCCGGGTCGAAATATTTCCACGAGCGGGCGCATTTGATGCCGGAGGCCGGGCCTGAGGTCACGGCGATGCCCGCGTCGTCGGCGCGGAAGGCCTCGTCCGGTCCTTCGCCCTGCTTCACCACAATGCCGGAGGTGATGCAGACTTCGGCGAAATCGACGCTCATCACCGCGTCATAGACCGCCTGATCGGCGATGTAGACCACCGGACAGGCTTCCAGCGACGAACCGATTCGCTTCTGCGCCCGCTCGATTTCGAGTGCGCCGGTGACGACCCGGCGCACGGCGCGGATGGTGCGCCATTTCTGTGCCAGGGCCTCGTCGCGCCAGGCCGCCGGGGTTTCCGGGAAGGTCTGCAGATGCACCGAGCCGTCCTCGGAGGGATAGCGCGCCAGCCAGGTTTCCTCGCAGGTGAAGGCCAGGATCGGCGCCAGCCAGATGGTGACCCGCTTGAAGATCTCATCGATCGCCGTCAGCGCCGCCTTGCGGGTGCGGCTCGACAGCGGATCGCAATAGAGCGCGTCCTTGCGAATGTCGAAATAGAAGGCCGAGAGATCGCTGGTCATGAAGGCTGACAGCGCCGCGATCACCTTCTTGTAGTCGAACTTCTCGTAAGCGTCGCGCACTTCGCCATCGAGTTCGGCGAGGCGATGCAGCATCAGCCGTTCAAGCTCGGGCATATCCGCCGGCTTGATCCGGTCCGCCTCGCTGAACGGCGCCAGCGAGCCCAGCATCCAGCGGATGGTGTTGCGCAGCTTGCGATAGGTCTCGACGAAGGTGGTCAGGATATTCTTGCCGATGCGCAGATCGTCCGAATAGTCGGAAGCCGCCACCCACAGGCGCAGGATGTCGGCGCCCGAATCCTTGATCACCGTCTGCGGCGCCACCACATTGCCGAGCGACTTCGACATCTTGCGGCCGTTCTCGTCGAGCACGAAGCCGTGCGTCAGCACCACGTCATAGGGCGCATGTCCACGCGTGCCGCAGCTCTCGAGCAGCGACGAGTGGAACCAGCCGCGATGCTGGTCCGAGCCTTCCAGATACATCACCTCGTCGGGGCCGCCGTCGCGCACGCGCTTGATGCCGGCGAGGCCGGGGAAATGCACCGGGTCTTCCAAAGTGAAGGCATGGGTCGAACCGGAATCGAACCAGACATCGAGCACGTCGTCGATCTTGTCGTAGTCGTTGGCGTCATAATCGCTGCCGAGGAAGCGCGCCTTGGCGTCGACGGCGAACCACGCATCGGCGCCTTCTTTCTCGAAAGCATCGGCGATGCGTTTGTTCACCTTCTCGTCGACGAGCGGCTCGTGCGTGCCCTTCTTGACGAAGACGGCGATCGGCACGCCCCAGGCGCGCTGTCGCGACACCACCCAATCGGGCCGGTTGGCGATCATGCCATTGATGCGGTTCTCGCCCGCCGCCGGCACCCAGCGCGTCTCTTGGATCGCTTGCAGAGCGATGTCGCGCAAAGTCGCGCCATTGCTCGGCTCTGTGCTCGCAAAGGGCTTGTCCATGGCGATGAACCATTGCGGCGTATTGCGGAAGATCACCGGCTTCTTCGAGCGCCAGGAATGCGGATATTGATGCTTCAGCTTGCCACGCGCCACAAGATGGCCGGCGGCCAGGAGCGCCGCGATCACCGCGTCATTGGCGTCGCCCTTCTTGCCCTTGTCGTCGATGACGCGCTTGCCGGCGAAGCCCGGCGCTTCCTTGGTGTAGAAGCCGTCGGGGCCGACCGTGTAGGGGATGCGCGTGTCGATGCCGCGCTCGGCGAGCTGGCGCCCGCTCGAGGTCCACAGATCAAAGTCCTCGCGGCCATGGCCAGGGGCCGTGTGAACGAAGCCCGTGCCGGTGTCGTCGGTGACGTGATCGCCTTCCAGCAGCGGCACATCGAAGCCGTAGCCGGGAAGATTGGCCAGCGCATGGCTGCAAGACGCGATGTCGGCCGGATCGACGTCGCGCACGCGTTCGAATTTCTCCACGCGCGCCGATTGGAAGACGGCCGAAGCCAGTCGATCGGCAAGCACATAGCTGTCGCCGGTCTTGGCCCAATTGTCGTCTGGCGCTTCGACCACGCGGTAGAGGCCGTATTCGATCTTGCGCGAGAAGGCGATGGCGCGGTTGCCCGGCAAGGTCCAGGGCGTCGTCGTCCAGATGACGACCTTGGCGGCCTGCAATTCCTCGGTGATCGCATCGACGCCGGCGATGTCTTCATCGCTCTCGCCGGAATCGCGCATCGCCCGCTTGGCCGCTTCGCCGACACCCTTGGCGAGATGCTTGACCGGAAACGCCACATAGACCGTGTCGGACGTATAGTCCTCGTATTCGATTTCCGCTTCCGCCAGCGCCGTCTGTTCGACGACGCTCCACATCACCGGTTTGGAGCCGCGATAGAGCAGGCCGTTGGCGGCGAATTTCATGATCTCGCGGGCGATCTGCGCTTCGGCCGGGAAGCTCATGGTCGAATAGGGATGGTCCCAGTCGCCCTCGACGCCGAGGCGCTTGAATTCATCGCGCTGGATCGACAGCCAACGCTCGGCATAGGCGCGGCATTCCTTGCGGAAGGCGATCATCGCCGCCGGATCCGACCAATCAGGCTTCTGCTTGCCCTTGGCGCGATAGTTGTCTTCCTCGATCTTCCATTCGATCGGCAGGCCGTGGCAGTCCCAGCCCGGCACGTAATTGGAGTCCTTGCCGAGCATCTGCTGGCTGCGCGTCACCATGTCCTTGAGGATTTTGTTGAGCGCGTGGCCGATATGGATGTTGCCGTTGGCGTAGGGAGGGCCGTCGTGCAGCACGAATTTCGGCCGCCCGCGGCCGGCCTCGCGCAGCTTGCGGTAGAGGTCGATCTTCGCCCAGCGGGCGAGGAGTTCCGGTTCCTTCTGCGGCAGGCCGGCGCGCATCGGAAAATCCGTCTGCGGCAGGAACAGGGTTTTAGAGTAGTCGGGGCCTTTTTCGGACGTATCGTTCATGGTTTCAGAGCCAATTCAGGCGGCGGCGCCCTGGGGCGCGTGAAATCGAAGGCAAATGAGAGGAAAGCGGCCGGATATCCGGCGCTCATGCCCGGCCCGCTCAGCGGCGTGCCGGGCCGGTAATTCGCGATATGAAGCAGTGGAAACGCTTATGGAAACACATGGCAGGCGTTTTAGCATCGCTTCCCGGCGACGCAAGGAACTCCGTGTCATCGCCGACACGCGAAGCGTGATCCGGGTACCAGGGCCAGCGGTCAAACATTGCAGGATGACCGCGCGTCGCCAGTCTCGACCAGTTCTCGACCACTTGCCCCTGGCTTCCTCGCTCAGCCGCTGCGCGGCTGTCGGAGATGATGCCTAGAATTCAGTTGCTTAGCGCTGCAGAATCGCCCGCGCCTTGGCCTCGTCGTCCCGCATCTGCACCATCAACGGGTCGAGCCCGTCGAATTTCAGCTCCGGCCGCAGCCAGGCGACGAAGGTGACCTCGACCGTCTTGCCATAGAGATCGCCGGAGAAATCGAACACGAAGACTTCCAGCAGCGGCGCGCCATTGTCGAGCGTCGGCCGCCGGCCATAGCTGGCGACACCATTATAGGTGCGCCCATCCACCGTGAAACGCACCGCGTAAATGCCCTGCGCCACATGCATCGAGGGATCGAGTTCGAGATTGGCGGTCGGAAAACCTAGCGTCCGGCCGAGCGCCTGGCCATGGATGACCTCGCCGACGACGAAGAAATCATGGCCGAGCAGCCGGCCGGCGAGCGTCATCTCGCCCTCAGCCAGCGCCTTGCGCACGGCGCTGGAATGCACCGCGTCGAGCGAACCATTGGCATCCGCCGCCACTTTCGCGACGATATGAACGGAGAGGCCATGGTTTTCGCCAATGGTCTTCAGCGCCTCGGGCGTGCCCTGGCGGCCCTTGCCGAAATGATAGTCATAGCCGGCAACAATGCCGGTGGCGCCGAGCCGCTTGATCAGGATGTCGGCGACAAAGGTTTCCGCATCGAGTTTGGCGATGTCGGCGTTGAAATTGAGGACGACGACGCCATCGATGCCGAGCCGTTCCAGGGCGCGGGCCTGGGCTTGCGGCGGGGTGATCCGCTCCACCACCCGTTTGCCGGCGAGGAAATCGGCCGGATGCGGCTCAAACGTCAAAACCGCGCAGGGTTTGCCGAGCTGCCGGGCGAGCGCCATGGCCTCGCCGATCACCGCTTTATGGCCGCGATGGACGCCATCGAAATTGCCCAGGGCATAGACCGCCCCCTGCAGCCCGGCGGGCGGCACCTGCGGGTCATGGGCAATCTGGAACGTTTTGGCGGCGACGGTCATGAAATCCGGGAAAATGTGGCTGTTGGGCCAGATGAGCGCGCGAAACACCACGCGGGGGCCCCCGCGTCAATACGCAAAGCGCGGGCGAATGCGCAGGGTCTGTCACTGTCGCCATATTGCGGCAAGGACGGCGGAGTGAGAAAAGGCGGGCTCGCCGGCAGACCGCCCGGCTTAAGGATCGAATCCCATGACCGCCCTCGACGTTGCCGCCGACACGCTCTTCTCCCGCCTGGCTGCCATTGTCGGTGAGCGCAACGTCCTGCGCGAGGCGGGCGACATGGCGGCCTATCTGGCCGAACCACGCGAGCTGTTTCATGGCAAAGCGCGCTGCGTCGTGCGGCCGGGCTCGACCGCCGAGGTGGCGGCGATCATGAAACTCTGCACCGAGACCAACACGCCGGTGGTGCCCCAGGGCGGTAATACCGGCCTCGTCGGTGGCCAGATTCCAGGCCAGGATGGCCGCAGCGACGAAATCGTCCTGTCGTTGAAGCGCATGGACAAGGTGCGCGAGACCGATCCGGCCTCGATGACCATGACGGTCGAGGCCGGGCTCACCCTGCTCGCCGTGCAGGAGGCGGCCGAGAAGGCCGGCGCATTGTTTCCCCTGTCCCTGGCGGCGGAAGGCTCCTGCACCATCGGCGGCAATCTTTCCACCAACGCCGGCGGCACGGCGGTGCTGGCCTATGGCAATGCGCGCGATCTCGTCACCGGTCTTGAAGTCGTGCTCGCCGATGGTCGTGTGTTGTCGAACCTGTCGAAGCTGAAGAAGGACAACACCGGCTACGACCTCAAACATCTGTTCATGGGATCGGAAGGCACGCTCGGCATCATCACCGCCGCCGTCGTCAAACTTTATCCGCGTCCGCGCGAGATGCACACGGCCTTCGTCGGGCTGAACTCACCGCACGAGGCGCTTAAATTGCTCAATCTCGCCCAGTCGCTCGCCGGTGCCGACGTCAAGACGTTCGAGTTGATGTCGCGCTTCTGCCTCGACATCGTCGTCAATCACGGCGAAGGCACGCGCGATCCGCTGGCCGGCAAACACAATTGGTATGTGCTGATCGAACTCGGCTCCCAGATCGAGGGCGGCGAAGGCGCGCTGATGAACGTGCTCGAACAGGGCATGGAGCAAGAGCTCATCGAAGACGCGGTGGTCGCCACGTCGCTCGATCAACGCGCCGATTTCTGGAAACTGCGCGAGCTGCTCTCGGAACTGCAGAAGTTTGAAGGCGGCTCGATCAAGCACGATGTCTCCGTGCCGGTGGCGAAAGTGCCGCAATTCCTCGACGAGGCCGGCCCCGCCGTCGAAGCCTTCCTACCCGGCGCCCGCCCGGTGCCCTTCGGCCATCTCGGCGACGGCAACATTCATTACAATGTGACGCAGCCGGTCGGCATGGACAAACAAGCCTATCTCGATCGCTGGTATGAGATGAACGCCGTGGTGCACGGCATCGTCACGCGGCTGAATGGCTCGATCTCGGCTGAACACGGCATCGGCACCCTGAAGCGGGATCTCTTGCCGACGGTGAAGGACCCGGTGGCGCTGGAAGTGATGCGCACATTGAAGAAGGCGCTGGACCCGAAGGGGATTTTGAATCCAGGGAAAGTGCTTTAACGGGGACTGCTGACCGAATAACATCATTATATAGCTGGTCATCATTGGATGATTTGCTGCTGTGATCGCGCTTGTGATCACAAATACTAGGGCCGCCTTTCCAAGGGCATCGAGTTGCAATAACTTCTTCATAAAATAACTTTGTCTAAAAGGCGGTCTAGTAGATGCGATGTTCTAGGGGGCAGGCGTCGCCAAACGACATCACCAAAAAACGGCTTTGGGCAGCGTCAGGTGGCTATTGCCAAAATCCTGGGTGCACCACTGAGTTATTCAGAGATACGGGCTCAAAAACCGTCCATATTGCCGAAATGGCTCATATCATCGCAGCGGCAAATCGAGGGCCGCGCGCAGATGCGTCAAAGTCGGCGGCGGAGAAAGGCGCTTTTGAGAATCTAGTCATGCTTTGTACCGCGTGTCATACGATGATCGATCAGGCGCCCGCCGACTTTCCCGATGCATTAATTGTACAATGGAAATATGAGCACACCGAAAAGCTGAAAGCTATTTTTGGTGTGGTCAGATGCGCGTCTAGACAAGAAGCGCGAGCTTTCATAACGCCATTGCTCGCCGAAAACCACGCGATATTCGAAGATTGTGGCCCGCACAAAGCTATTGGAGGGCTTGCTGATCTTGAGTTGGCGTCTAAATGGTTGGTTCGAATGAGGACGAATATCATCCCGAACAATCGCAAAGCACTAGCAATTCTTGATGCTAACCGCGACTTGTTGTCGGAGGATGAGTGCCAAATCCTAGAACAATTTCGTCTGCATACGGAGGACCTAGAAGCACGCCACTTAACTGATACAATTACTGGCGGTCAACGCCGCTTTCCAGACGATATGGCAACAATTTTAGTTGGAGAAAGGTAGTGCCTACGCCGCAACAATCTACAGAATGGTTGGCCGGAAAATTACGCGGACACGCTAATATCGAAGCGGTAGATGTGATCAGCGAGCAAGTCATTCATGCCGTCCGCCGGCAGTTTGAACCCTTTAACGCTGGTGTGGTTTCGCGCAAGCTGGTTGAGTTGTCACATGTTGAACAGTTTGTGCGCAACGATCTTCTAATAGACTATGTCGTTAATATACCTCGACTCGGTGAGTGGCATCCAACTGCGGCGGGCTTTTTAAAAGTCGCAAATATCCCTTATGGTGACATGTCTTCTTTCTACGCTGAGATAGGTAGCTCTGAAATTTTAGGAATGTATGTACCTCGCGATATTTTATATCTAGAGAAGCTGCTGAGATCACACAAAAGAGTCACGGATTTTGATCCAATAAACGAAAGAGTTTATCAAGTAGCCAGGCGAGGCTTGCCATCATTAAAAGTTACTGTGATTGAGTCATACGAACTCACTGCAGAAAAGCTTCTTGCCACTATAGAGCGTTATGGAGACTTTGACGTTGTGCTGACCGGCCCGTTAGATCGTCCAACAGACGAAGCCTGGGGTATTGCGCAAGTTAACGGAATCGAATTCTTCAAAACCGGTGAGTTTCTGGCTCGCCTAAATAAATGAAACACCAGGATCTCGCATTAGATGATATCGTTGCGTGCGCTGCGAAAACATCGGAAACATTTCCTGGCGCTAGATGGTATCTTTTCGGTTCTTATTTAGCCGATCCTGTGATCGCCGGAGATATCGACATTCTTGTAGTGTGCAACACTCTTGCGGAAGCTCGACAAGTCCGCGCGTATGTGTCGGACCTACCATGGCCCATCGATTTAATCGTGATGACATGTCACGAAGAGGAACAAACAAAATTCGTTCGGTCCGAGTCATGCGTGCAAATTTATCCTGAGATATAACTCCTACAAGACGAAGAACATAGCTCGCGAGTTTAAATCGCTGGGAGTCGCCTTGTCACAAGTTGCACTGCTTCGGGTGCGTAAACTCGAAATGGCTGCAAGGCCTGGGGCTCATCGCGGTGCTCAGAAACCGACTAGACGTCCGATTGGCCGAGCAATTGGTGCGGCGCCTTGCACACAGGCTACGAGGCCCACCAGCAGGAGGCCGAGAGCGATGAGCCCGCGCCAGCCTCGTCCTTTGAGACAGCGCGTTTTACCCAGATGGAATTCGAAATCTGGAGGCTCCGTCATTTCGGCGACCTCGGGGACAAACCATAGATGCTGCCTATGGCGAGGTCTGCCTTAGCGGGCCCTGCACAATTCTCTATGCAGCGGATGATCCATGCATTGACCGATTGATTACTGGCCTTTGCGGCTTCATCTATCCTGCGCTTCAAGGAGTCTGGCATGCGCAGGGTGAAGCGTGTTTCAGAATCTCCAGCTTCTGGCTTTTCGCCGAAATGTTTTTCGATAAGTTCGGCCCAGGCGTATTTTTCCATCCAGTGTTCCGCCTCAAGCGGCGTGAGCGGTGTGATCACCGCTTCATCGATATCTCTGTGGTTTCCCGAATAGGTGAAGTAAGCGCCAAAGCGGTTTTGATAGAGCTCGTTGAACTCATAGGTCTCGGCATAAACGTGACGAGGTACTTCTTCGAGAGCGACCAAGGTCGCTGTCTCGGTGTTGTAGGTTTTTCCGTTCAGGATTCTTTTAGCCATCACTCGCACGGTCAGTTGGTGTCAAGTGTGAGTTGGTCCAGGTGACCTTAACCGGCATGCTCGCCGGCTTTCCTCATCTGCGCGAGGCGCTGGCGCGCTTCCTTGCGCAGCCCGTCCATATCGACCGGTCCGGCCGAGCCGCTGGCTCGACCTTCATCCCACAACTGCCGGAGGCGCTTGATATCTTCCTGGCGCAGCTCGCGCTTCATCTGCCAGTCACGCACCGCTTCGCGGATCGCTTCACTGGTGGTGGCATATTCACCGGTTTCGACGGCGGCTCGGACGGCTGCGGCCTGTTCGCTCGTCAGGGCGATGCTGAGTTTTTCAATGTTGGACACGGGCATCTCTGGGATCGGATGGTAGTAATTATTACTACTTCTTAGTACCATCAGCAATGCTCAATGCGCCGAAGAGCTCCGGAACGACCAAAGATAAACGGAGAAATAGAACAAAACAAGAACAAAATTCCGCCAACCTTGTTCCGTATTTTGAACTCGATTGACCGTGGCGGGGCCGCGGCACGTATCGGGGAGAATGGCTCTTGGATCGAGTGACAAGAACGTCGAAACCACGCGGTCAGGCCGCAACCTCACCCCTTTCCGATGGCGCGGCGGTGTGCGCGCTCTTGCAGCAGGCTGGCGGCAAGCCGTTGGAAGACAGGCCTTCGAACGCGTGGACCGAAGTGCTGGCCGATCAGGTGATGGAGGTGCTCTGGCAGGAAGGTTTAAGTCCCGACGAGGCGGAGAAGCACGAGAAGGCGGTTGTCGCCGGGTTGATCGGCATCGCGCCCAAGGACGAACTGGAAGGCATGATGGCTGTGCAGTTGATCGCCGCGCACAACGCAAGCCTGGCCGCCTATCGCCGCGCCATGGACGTGAACCATCCCTTCGACCGCTGGCGCGAGGCGATCACGCAGGCCAACAGCCTATCGCGCACCTTTTCGACCCTGCTCGACGCGCTCCATCGCTACCGGGGCAAGAGCCAGCAGAAGATCACCGTGGAACATGTCCATCGACAACCGGACGCGCTCTCGACCGTGCCCTTAGGCGGCGGAACCCGGTCGCAAGCTGCCCGCATACAAGCCGCCCGCATGATCGCGTCGGGGGAGGGGGTGTCACGAGATTCTGAGGAACAACCCCATGCAAGGTAATTTTCCCAGTCATTTTCCGGCGCATTTCGCCGCCTGCGGCGCGCGCACCCGCAGTGGAACCGCCTGCCGCGCGCCAGCGATGAGCAATGGCCGTTGCCGGATGCACGGCGGCCTGTCGAGCGGGCCGCCCCCCGGCAATCAGAACGCCTTGAAGCATGGCCAATACAGCGCCGAGGCGATCGCCACGCGGCGGCGGGCGCGTGCGCTTGTCAGGCAGATGCGCGCAACGATCGCGGCGATGAAGTGAAGCCGTTGCTACCTGACAAACAACCAGATCGCGATCAGCGCAGCGACCAATGTGACAAGCATCGTGCCGCCGGCGCCGATGGCGCGGCAGAGGCTGCGCATCGAATCCGGATTGAGCCCGAAGGGATGGATCAGCCGTGACAGGACCAGCACCACGCCGAGAATATGCACCCACAGGTGCGGTGCGCCATTGGCTTCGATGATCGCCAGCAGCAGCAAAGCCAGCGGCACGTTCTCGATGAAGTTCATATGGCGGCGGTCGGCGACGAGGAGATCGCGGTCGCCACCAGCATTGCCCAGCGCCACGCCTGTCTTGCCGCGCAGCCGGCCGACATTGGCGATGAGGGCCAGCATGATGAGGCCGAGAATGCCGGCATAGAAGCCGGTGATAAGCATGCTCATGATGATTCCCCCTGCCGATCGGATTTGGTTACCGCGAGCTTAATCATTTTGCTTCGATTTGAAACAGGACGCGATGCCGACCAGTAATAAGCCGGCAAGCCTAATGAGTGATAACTTTTTGAAGCCGCCGCAGGATCGCGGGTTCACATCGCTTTCGCGGCAGAATGACCTCTTTTTGCACCGTTCTTTCGGTGTCTCGGGTTACGCAGGGTGCGTATGGGCCGTTCGCGTTTCGGTTGGGCGTTGGGTGCGTTTGCGCCGTGGTGTCTCGGGCTTGTGCTCGCGGTGACGGTGGCGGCTGACGCCGGGCAGGATGCCTCCATCGGCTCGTCACTGGCGCCGATGACCCCGTTCCAGCGCGCCAATGCCGGCGATCTTATTCTGCCGAGCGGCTCCAGCCTGCGCACGTCGATTGCCTTGCCACGGATCTACGCCGCATCGCTGGTGCGCGAAGCGAGCCTGACGGTTGGCGAGAAGGAAGATCTGATCGCCACCGATGAGATCGAACCGCGCAAGGCGCTCAAGACCAATGTGACGCAATTCCCCACGCCCAATCGCAGCCACAAGGGCGATCCGGTTGTTGGCCTGCGGCCCTCGTTCGATGCGAAACTGCGCAAGCCGGGCGATGCGGCGAATTTCGCGGCGCGCACGCAGATCACCGGCGACAGCTATCTGGCCTTTGATGGCCTCGAACAACCGGAAGACGGTCTTGGCGTCGGCACCGTGCTGGCCGCGCCGCTTGGCAGCAACAGCCCGCAGAATCGCGACCATGGTCCCGATGGCACGTCACCGACCCATTCCGTGATGCGCACCTTGCTGCAACCGGACGCCACGCCGCTGCACCTCGATGGTTCGACGCCGGCGGTGCGCCGCGCCGTGGCCTTGAGTTCGACCACGCCGGTGCCGACAGGCGCGCAGGTCGAGGTGGTTTATGTGCCGATCGGCGGGCCGGTTGCCGTCGCGGAAAAGGGCGGCGTGAGTGTGATCGCCCGTAACGAGCGTCCCGATTACGCCGCCATCATCGAACAGGCGCGTTCCGAGAAGGAACAGCGCTGCCTGGCCGAAGCGGTCTATTTCGAAGCCCGCAGTGAACCCGAAGAGGGCCAGGCCGCCGTGGCGCAGGTGGTGCTGAACCGCGCCGTCAGCGGCCTCTATCCCGCTTCGGTCTGCGGCGTCGTCTTCCAGAACCGTCATCGCTACAAGGCGTGCCAGTTCTCCTTCGCCTGCGAAGGCAAGTCGCTGCACGTCACGGAGCCGGAATCCTGGGCGACCGCCCAGCGCATTGCCGAGGAAGTGCTCGACGGCAAGACCTGGCTCGCCGACGTCGGTGGCGCCACCCATTATCATGCCAACTACGTCCGCCCCGGCTGGTCGAAGCGGCTCCTGCGCATGGATCGCATCGGTGCGCATATCTTCTACAAGCTGAAGCCGGGCCAGACTTAGAGCCAATCGCGTTTCTTTCGAAACGCGATTTTGCGCAATCTCAGAACTCGAGATCGGCGCGCACGGCCTCAAAACCGGCGCGGGCGCAGGCATCGTCCGCTTGGCCACCAGGACCACCCGAAACACCCACTGCGCCGAGCACGCTGCCGCCCGCTTCCACCGGCACGCCACCGCCGACCGCGACGAAGCGCCTGATCGAACGCAAGCCCGACAGCCCACCGGCGGCGGTCGCTTCCGTCAATTGCAGTGTATCGAGGCGGAAGCTGACGGCCGTCCAGGCCTTGTTGGCGGCGACCTCGATCGTATGCGGCCCGGCAAGGCGGTCGCGCAGCAGCACTTGCGTCACGCCGGCGCGGTCGACAACCGCCACCGCCACCTGAAAGCCCTGCTTGCGGCAGGTCTCGAGCGCGCCCTGCGCAATCTTGAGCGCGCTTTCAAGCGTCAACTGCTTCACCGTGAATGTTGCGTCCTGCGCGGCGGCGGAGCCGGCGCAAAGCACGAGCAAGCCAAGGCTTTGCAGGAGGCGGTTCACGTGTCTCGAAGCCATTGCTTTCATCATCCCCTCATCGATATCCAAGCAACTTCGCGGCGAACGCAGGAGATTGCAAGACTGCGTTTCGCCGCGCAACAGTTGCTGCGACCGCTTATTTCCAGCGGAACTCGTTGGCCTCGATGCTGTAAGGGCTGAGCGATCCTGGTCCGATATTCAGTTCGTTCAAATGGACGAAGACGTCAGGCCGGCCGGAGATGGGCAGCACATAAGCCTGTTCGTTGACGCGGTCGTAAATCCGCGCATAGAGCGATTTGCGCGCCGCTTCGTCATTGGTGTGCATCGCTTCATCCGCCAATTGGTGGATGAGGCCATCGCGGGAGAAGTCGCGTGGCCCCTTGGCGAAGAGGAAATCGACGGTCGAGGAGGAATCGGGCAGGCCGCCCGAGGTCCACAAAGCCACCACCGCCTGCAGTTTGCCGTCGCGTTGTTTCTGCCGATAGGCGGCCAAGGTCACCGGGCTCACCTTGGCGCGCACGCCAATCTTGTGAAACTCGCCAGCGATGGCTTCCGCCAATTGGGCGGCGGAGGCGAAGGCGGTGAGTTCCAGTTCGAAGCCGTTGGGATAGCCGGCTTCCACCAATAGCTTCTTGGCGGCGGCCCGATCGAAGGCTGGCGGCACCGTGTTCCAGGCGCAGGCGATCTGCACGGGGAAACACAGGGCGTCGGTCTTCAGCGGCGGTTTTTGGCCCGGCGTCACACTGGTGGCGATCGCCTGCCGATCGATGGCCTGGACCAAGGCGCGGCGCACACGCACGTCCGACAGGATCGGATTGCCCGAGCGGTTGGCCGCGTCGAACGAGATGTACTGCACCATCATGCCGTCGATGGAGGTCATGACGAAGCGCTTGTCGTGCTCGAAGGTCTCGCCGGCTTCGCGCGTCGAGATGCGCATCACGTCGAGACCGCCGGTGATCATCTGCGCGGCTTGCGTCTGCACATCGGGCATCGGCAGTCCTTCGATCCGGTTGACGGTCGCTGCCGGCTTGCACGGGCTCGCCTGCGGATAGGCTGTGGCGCGTGTCAGCACGATACCCTTGGCGAGATCGACGCCCGCGACACGATAGGGGCCGGTGCCGATGGGCGTGCGGCGACCGAACGTCGCCTTGTCGGCCAGCGCCTCATGCACATGTTTGGGCAGGATGAACAGGCTGGTGGCGAGCCGCGACAGTGCTGTCGGATTGATCTCGCGGAAGGCGATGCGCACCGTCAGCGGGCTGACCACGGTCGCCTCTTTCACCCAGGAGAAATTCTCCTTGAAGCGATAGGGCGAGGCCGGATCGATCAGCCAGTTCAGGGTGTAAGCGACGTCCTCGGCAGTGAGCGGCGCGCCATCGTGGAATTTCACGTCGTCGCGCAGGTCGAATTCCAGGGTCTTGTCGTCGGGCTGTCGCCAGGCTTTGGCAAGGCTCGGCACGAAGCTTTTGCTCTCCGGCGCATAGCAGATCAGCGTGTCGAAGGCGGCGCGGGTGACGAAGGCGTTTTGCGGTTGGGGGTCGTCATAGATCAGGACGCTGCCGATCGGCTCGTAAAAACCGATCCGAACCGTGTCCTTGGCCTTTTGGGCGCTGGCCGGGCCGGTGCATATGAATGCGCCAGCCAAAATCAACGCCTGCAACCCACGCACCTGCAACCCACGGATGTACATTTTCCCTCCCCCGTTGTGTTTGTGGGGGCAAGGTAAGAGACCCGACAGGCATGTCCATGGCCAACGGGCCGCCAATGGGCCGATTGACAAAAAAGCAACGTCGGCTCAAATGAGTGCAAGTGCACGCAAGTGGCTTGGGCGGCTTGAACGACTGATTTGGGAGGATCGAGATGCAAGGTAAGATCGGGCTTGAGGAACATTTCGCGCTTCGCGAGACACTGGGCGATTCACTGCCGTTCGTGCCGCCGCAATTCGCCGACGAATTGGAAGCCCGCCTTCTCGACATTCAGGACATGCGCCTGCGGCTGATGGACAAGCACGGCATGGAGATGATGCTGCTGTCTTTCAACGCGCCGGCTGTGCAAGCCATCGCCGATGTGAAGAAAGCCGATGAGATGGCGCGCCGCGCCAACGATTTCCTGGCCGAGGAAGTGGCCAAGCGACCCGATCGCTTCCAGGGCCTCGCCGCTCTGCCGCTGCAGGACCCCGATCTCGCCATCCGCGAATTGCAGCGCTGCATCAAGGATCTTGGCTTCAAGGGCTCGCTCGTCAACGGCTTCTCCAATGCCGGCGACATGGAAACCTGCCTCTATTACGATCTGCCGCAATATCTGCCGTTCTGGGCCGAGTGCGAAAAACTCGACGTGCCGTTCTATCTGCATCCGCGTAATCCGATCGAGAGCTGGTCGCAGATCTATAAAGGTGCCGAATGGCTGCTGGGCCCGACTTGGGCCTTTGGCCAGGAAACGGCGGTTCACTCCCTGCGCCTGATGGGCTCGGGCCTGTTCGACAAACATCCGAAGTTGAAGATCGTCATCGGCCATATGGGCGAGGGCCTGCCGTTCTCCATGTGGCGGGTCGACAATCGCAACCTCTGGGTCAATTCCAAGAAGCACAAGGGCGAGAAGTCGATCGGCCACTACTTCCAGAACAATTTCTGGATCACGACCTCGGGCAATTTCCGTACCCAGGCGTTGATCAACACCATGCTGGAAGTCGGTTCCGACCGGATTCTGTTCTCGACCGATTGGCCGTTCGAAAACATCGATCACGCCTGCGATTGGTTCGACGGCGCGACGATCGGCGAAGAGGATCGGCGTAAGATCGGCCGCACCAATGCGTCGAAACTGTTCAAGCTTGGTTTGGATTGAGCCGACACCCTGGTGTCATCCCGGACACGCGCAGCGTGATCCGGGAGCCAGGGCAAGCGGTACAGCCTTCAATCGCAGCAACGCCGCACGTTCTTCAACGCATCACGACAAGCAATATGCGTCACACGCCCCTGGTTCCCGGATCGCACCTGCGGTGCGTCCGGGATGACACCAAGGCGTTAGAGTGACGCGTTACTTCGACAGTGCCACCTGCGCGATATAATCCTTCACGATGCCGGTGATGCCCCGCGACAGGATGTCGTCGAGCGCCGTGATGAACTGATCGACATGCGCCTGCTCGAGGATGAGCGGCGGCTCCAGCCGGATGACATTGCGGTTATACTCGGTGAAGGCGACGAGCACATCGTGCTGCATGAGCAGCAGCGCGCCGACGAAACCGCAGATCGAGCCTTTCAACTTGTCGTCGAGCAGCGCCACCATATGGCGCAGGCCAAACGGCATCGTATTGCTGATGTCGGCGAATTCGACGCCGATCATCAGGCCGCGCCCGCGCACGTCCTTGATGATGGTCGGATATTTCGCCTTCAGATCGTTAAGCCGCGCGATCAGGTAATTGCCTTGCGCGGCGGCATTCTCCATCAGGCCTTCGTCATAGATGATGTTGAGGCCTTCGATGGCGGTGATGCAGGCTTCGCCGATGCCACCGAAGGTTGCCGGCGCATGCACCAGGGCTTTCTTGGGCTGGCCGTAGGCTTTCATGAACACGTCGCGGCGCGCGATCATCGCCGCCATGGCGCATTTCGAACCGCCAAGCGCCTTCGCCAGCGCGGTGACGTCGGGGATGACGCCATGATGTTCGAAGGCGAAGAAGCGACCGGAGCGGCCCATGCCGCATTGCACTTCGTCGGCGATCCACAACACGCCGAATTCGTCACAGAGCTTGCGCACGCCCTTCCAATAGGCGGTCGGCGCTTCGACGATGCCGGCGCCACCTTGAATGGTTTCGAGCACGACGGCGCCGATGCTGCGATCTTCACTGAAAAGCTTGCGCAGCGCTTCGATATCGCCGAACGGCACCCGCCGGGTATTGTCGGCGAGCTTGAATTGCGAGCGATAGAGCGCGCCGTCGGTGACCGCCAAGGTGCCCTTGGTTTTGCCGTGGAAGGAATTCTCCGCGTAGACGACGGTTGATCGTTCCGGCCCCTGCGCCTGTTCGGCGATCTTCAGCGCCGCTTCCATGGCTTCCGAGCCGGACGAGCCCAGAAACACCATGTCGAGATCGCCAGGCGCGATGGCCGCCAGATTCTTGGCCAGCGCGCTCGCATATTGCGACATGAACGCCATGCAGATTTCCTGGCGTTGCTCGTCTTGGAATTTCTTGCGTGCCTCGATGATGCGCGGATGGTTGTGGCCAAAGCCGACCGAACCGAAGCCGCCGAAGAAGTCGAGGATCTTGCGGCCGTTCGTATCGATGTAATGCATGCCTTCGGCCCGCTCGATCAGCACGCGATCGAAGCCAAGCAGGCGCATGAAATGCAGCTGGCCGGGGTTGAGATGCGCCATGGTCAGCTTGCGCACTGTTTCCAGGTCGAGTGTCTTTGCCTGTTCGACGGAGAGCAGGTTGGGGCGTGCGGACGTCGTGTCGGTCGTCTGGGTCATCGTCATCGATTAGGCCCTGTTATTGGCGATGGAAGGCGACGGGAGAGGGCGAGGCACCGGATTTGGTGCGGCTTGCCCGATATTCGCGATAGGCCGCTTTCAGCATGTCCTCGTCGCGATAGAGCGGTTTCCAGTTCAGATCGGTCTTGGCCGCCGTGGTGTCGAGAATGCACACCTCGTCGGCGATCAGATATTGCTCCGGGTCCATCAACGGCATGTTGATGAAATCGAGGGTGTTCAAGGTCAGTTTCACCAACGGCGCGGGCGTCGGCAAAAGGATCGACTTGCTGCCGGCCTCAGTAATGAGCTCGCGCAGCAGTTTGCGCACGGGCGGCGGATCGTCGGATCCCAGATTGTAGGACTTGTTCGGGAAGCCGGCACGCCAGGCCGCTTCGGCAGCGGAAGCGCAGTCGAACACCGAGATGAACTGATAGGGATTATGACCCGAGCCGATCATCGGAACGGGGAGATTATAATCGATCAGCTTGAACAGCTTTTCGAGAATGCCAAGCCGGCCCGGCCCGATGATGAGACGCGGACGGAAGATCGAAATGTCGAAGCCGCGCGTGCGCCAGTCGGCGCACATCCATTCGGTTTCGAGCTTCGATTGGCCATATTCGCCCAAAGGTTTGGCCGGCGCGTCTTCCCCGGTCGGCACTTCATGGGTGTGGCCGTAGATCATGTCGGTGGTGAAATGCACCAGCCGGTGGGCATTGTGCTTGCCCATCCAGTCGAGGATGTTGGCGACGCCGTGATAGTTCACCGGCCAGAAGAAATCGCGGCGCTTGGCCCGGGGCATGATCGGGCTCAGCATTTTCGCCGACAGATTGTAGATAACGTCGTCGGCCGTCACGGCGATCCGGTCGAGGCTCGACCGGTTGGTGACGTCGATGCGCAAAAATTCGACCTGAGCCGCGTGGTCGGTCTGCTTGTCCTCGATATCGGCGACGACGACCTGGTGGCCGTCCTTGACCAGATTGGCCGCCAGTTGCTGGCCGACAAATCCGTTCCCGCCGATGATGATGTGTTTCATGTTGTGTCGTGTCCCGCTTCTCTACGGCGTGGTGGCAAAAAGCGTGCTCAACTCATGGAGATAAGCACTGTGCCGAAACAGATCAGGGCGATGCCGGCGATCCGCAGGGTGCCGACGTTCTCGCCGAAGGCGAAATAGGCCCAGGCCGTGACAATAACATAGGCCAGGCTGAGGAACGGATAGGCGAAGGAGAGCTGCACCCGCGACAGCACCACCAGATGCGAAGCCATGCTGATGACAAAGGTACAGAGCCCCAGGAACACCCAGGGGTTGAACACCACCGACAGCACCGTCCAGATGAGCCCATCGGACGAGATCGTCAGGGGCCCGTGCCGCGTCATGCCATGTTTGAGCATGATCTGGGCGGCCGCATTGGTGGTGACGGTGAAGAGGATCAGCAGGATCGACAGGCCGGTCGGCTGTGCCATGATGAAACAGGTCCAAATCTAAGTCGGTTGCGCTTAAAAGTCGTCGCTAGGCGGCGCGAGGCTAGGCGGCAAAAGTTAATGGGAAACGGCTGGGTCGCCCTGAAACCATTGGCTTAACCGCGAAACCTCCCTTACGGTCGTGGCAAATCTCGCAACGTCGTTAAGCGGAGGCAACGGATGGCTGGGAGCCGAGGGTATGACTACGTAATTGTCGGGGCGGGTTCTGCCGGATCGATCCTCGCCAACCGCCTCAGCGAAAATGGCCAGCACAGCGTTCTGATCCTCGAGGCCGGTGGCTGGGACACCGATCCGCTAATCCGCATTCCCCTCGGCCTCGGCAAACTGCACCAGCACCGGCTGCATGACTGGGGTTACGATACCGATCCCGAGCCGAACCTGCAGAACCGGCCGATCGAGGCCATGCGCGGCAAGGTTGTCGGCGGCTCGCACTCCATCAATGTCATGGCCTATACGCGCGGCGACCGCGGCGATTACGACCGCTGGGCTCAAAAGGAAGGGGCGATCGGCTGGTCTTATCGGGAGGTGCTGCCCTATTTCAAACGCAGTGAGACCTGGGAAGAAGGCGAGAACACCTGGCGCGGCGGCTCCGGCCCGCTGCGCACCCAATGGTCGCGGGCGAAGGATCCTCTGTCCGATGCCTGGATCGCGGCCGGCAAGGTCTGTGGCTTCCCGGAGAATGTCGATTTCAACGGCGCCACCAGCGAAGGCTTCGGCAAGGTCCAGTTCACCATCAAGGACGGCAAGCGCCATTCAACCGCACGCGCCTATCTGCATCCGGTCCGTAGCCGCAAAAATCTGACGATCGAAACCAAGGCTCTCGCGACCAAGATCCTGTTTGACGGCACGCGCGCCTCAGGCCTCGAATATCGGCGCGCCGGCCAGACTCATAAGGTCGTGATCAACAAGGAACTCATCCTCAGTTCCGGCACGTTCAACACGCCGCAACTGTTGATGCTGTCGGGCATCGGCCCTGCCGCGCATCTGCGTGAGGTCGGCGTCGATCCCCTGATCGATCTGCCGGTCGGCAGCAATTTGCAGGATCACCTGGCCGCCTGGTTTTCCTGGGCGCGCAACGGGCCGGGGCCGTTCCATGACTTGATGCGGGCCGATCGCATCAGCCTCGCCATGATCCAGGCCTATCTCTTTGGCACAGGGCCGGCGACCACCGTGCCGAGTAATCTCTTCGCCTTCATCAAGAGCGAAAGCAGCCTCGCCTATCCCGATATCGAATTCATCTTCCGTGGCACGTCCGGCGCGGCCGATCTGTGGTTTCCCGGCTTGAAGGCGGCGTTCGAGGATTCCTTCGCCATCCGGCCAACCCTTCTGCATCAAAAGAGCCGGGGCCAGGTGTCGCTGCGCTCGACCAATCCGGACGATCATCCGCGCATCAATTATAATTTCCTCAGCCATCCGGATGATCTCAAGACCATCATCAAGGGCACGCGGCTGGCGCTGGATGTCACCCACCAGAAGATGATGGATGCGTTCCGGGGGCGACCTGTCGGCCCGCCGCCGGTCAATAGCGATGCCGATATCGAGGAATGGTTCCGCAAGACGGCGATCACCGTCCATCACCCCTGCTGTTCGGCGCCGATTGGCACGGTGCTCGATCCGCAGTTGCGCGTGCACGGCGCCGAGGGTCTGCGCGTGGTCGATGCCTCGGCCATGCCGAGCATCGTCGGCGCCCATATCAATGCCTGCGTCATCATGATGGCGGAACGAGCCGCCGACATGATCCTCGGCAAGCCTCTGTTGCCGGCGGCGCAGAATGTTTGATCGACCCTAGATCTCGGCGTTGAGCCGTTCCATCAGCGTGCGCGCGGCGCGCAGCAGCCGCGCTTCGCCGCGTCGCGGCCCGATCAGCTGCACGCCGACGGGCAGGCCATCGACTTCGAGCAGCGGCAGCGTTACCGCCGGCACGCCGAGATAAGTCCACAGGGCGTTGAAAATCGGATTGCCCGTCGCTTGCAGTCCGAGCGGGGCGGGGCCGGGCGCCGCCGGGCAGATGATCGCGTCGTAGCGATGCAGGATCGGCGCCATGGCGGCATAAAGCACATCGCGCGCCGTCTCGGCTTCGATATAGGCGCGCGCCGTCACCTGATGGCCGGCTTCGAGCCGTGTCCGCATCGCCGGGCTCAATTGCTCGGCGTGATGATCGAGGATCGAGCCGTACCAGGCCGCGTTCTCGGCGCTCTGGATCGTGTGTTGATAAGCGATGAGATGATCGCAGTCTTTCGGCATTTCGATGGTCTGGCAGGCGGTGCCCAGTTCGCGCACCAGTTCGTCGAACGCCTCGCGCGTGCGGGCTTCCGTATGGCCCCAGGCCGGCGTGCGCCAGAAGGCGAACTGGCCACTCTCGGCTGGCGCTTCGGTGAGAAAGGCCAGCAGGCGCGAGAGGGCGCGCGGATAGCTGATCTCGTCGCTGCGATCCTGCGCGCCCAGGCAATCGGCGATCAAGGCAACATCGGGCAGCGAGCGGGCGAAGACGCCGATGGTGTCGAGCGTATGGGATTGCAGCAGCACGCCCGAACGCGAGATGAAACCCGGTGTCGGCTTGAAGCCGAACAGGCCGCAGAACGAGGCCGGGCGGATTACCGAACCGGCCGTCTGCGTGCCGAGCGCCAAGGGCACCATGCCGCACGCCACCGCCGCCGCCGAGCCCGATGACGAGCCGCCCGGCGTGCGGGTACGATCCAGCGGATTGCGCGTGCCGGCTGGCGTCAGCGAGGCCAGTTCCGTCGTCACCGTCTTGCCCAGGATGATGGCGCCGGCGCCACGCAGCGCCGCGACGCAGGTCGCATCGTTCTCCGGCTGGCGTCCGGCGAAAATCGGCGAGCCGAACTGGGTTGGCTGATCGGCCGTGTCGATCACGTCCTTGATGCCGACGGGCACGCCATGCAGCGGGCCGCTGACTGCGCCGGCGGCCTGCTGCCGGTCGGCGTCATGCGCTTGCGCCAGCGCCCGCTCGGCATCGAGATGCACCCAAGCGCCAATGGCGTTTTCCAGCGCCTCGATCCGATCAAGGCAGGCGCGCGTGAGCGCGTAGGCGCTGAGTTTGCCAGCGCGGATTTTCTGCGCGGCCTCGACGGCGGAAAGCTGGAACAGGTCGGTCATGAAAATCCCGATGGCAGGAAAGACGTTTGGTAAAATCTAGCGGCAAAGCGGGCGCTGTCTAGAGCGATAGGGTTTCGAAGTTTGATGGGATCATCAAACGCCACGAAGACGCGTCAAAACAAAGATCCCGAGCAAATCGCGTTCTATCGAAACACGATTTGCTCAGGATTGCTGGCGCCCGTCGTGCCGGTCCAGTAGATTGGTCTCGCCAGTTCCTAGGAGGAAACAACTTCATGGCGATTTCCATGTACAAAGTGTCAGTGCCGATTTTCGTGCAGTTCCTGACCGCGCTCTCGAACGTGCTCGACAAGGCCGACGCGCATATCGATGCCAAGAAGCTCGATCCGGTCTATTTCTTGAATATGCGCATGTATCCGGACATGTTCCCCTTTGTCCGGCAGGTGCGCGCGGTGACCGATCACGCGATCACGGCCTGCAGCCGTCTGGCGGGGATCGAGCCGTTGAAGTTCGAAGGCAACGAAAGCTCGATCGCTGATTTGAAAGCCCGCGTGAGCAAGACCATCGATTTCATCAAGGCGATCAAGCCCGAGCAGATCGATGGCTCCGAGGACAAGGAGATCACGATGACCTTCCCCAGCGGCGAGCGCAAGTTCACCGGTCAGTCATTGTTGCTGAACTTCAGCCTGCCGAATTTCTATTTCCATGCGACGACCGCTTACGATCTTTTGCGCAAGAACGGTGTCGACATCGGCAAGCGCGATTTCATGGGCGCACCGCCGCAACTCTGATCGCCAATGTTGCGCCGGACAGTCCGGCGCAACATCTGTTCTCATCAACGCGCCAAGAAAATCGGCAAGGTCATCGACTTGAGGATTTCCCGCGTCGTGCCGCCGAAGAAGAACTGGCGCAGGCGCGAATGGCCGTAGCCACCCATCACCAGCATGTCAGCGGCTGAATCGGCTGCATAGGACAGCAGGGCTGCCGCCACGTCGCTTGAGGGCGGCAGCATGCGCAGTTCGGCATTGACGCCGTGCCGGGCCAGATGTCGGCTGATGTTGTAGCCGGGAAGCTCCTCGGCGGGCATGCCTTCTGGCGTGATGCGCACCAGTTCGACCTTGCCGGCGCGGCGCAGCAGCGGCAGCGCATCGTTCAAGGCCCGCGCCGCCACGGCGCTCCGGTCCCAGGCAACGAGGATATGGCCGAATTTGGCCGGTTGCTTCTGGATGAAGGGCACGACGATGACCGGTCGGCCGGAATCGAACAGGGTGACATTGATCAGGCTGTCGTCGCTGGTGTCGGGGCCTGCCTGCGCCGTGATGGCCAGATCGAAATGGCGGGCCAGTTCACCGATCTCCGATTGCGCCAGGCCGCTGATGCCGTCGACATTGACCATCTGCGTTTGCACATTGGCGGGAGCTTCGGCGGCGATCTTGTCGAAAGCCTGCTTCGCATCGGTCTTGGCTTCCTCGGCGATCATCGCGATCAGCTCATAGGGATAGTCGCCGCCGGCGCTGACTGGTGTGATCAATTGCGCCGGTACGGCGGCGATCGACAGATGCGCACCCAACTGTGAGGCGAAGGACAGCGCATAATCTTTCGCTGCCTGGGGCGTACCTGTTTCCAGAACAAGCAGCACATCCTTGATCGACATTTTTGCCTCCAGATTTGTGTAGACTTTACGCGAACGTCCGCGCCAGCAGGGCAGTGTCGCAGACCGGATTGGAGAAAGAAATCATATTCGTAACGTTGCCATGCGGCATCGGGTTCCAGGGGCTGAAAGGCGTGGCCGCCATGGACAATTGCATGGACAATTAATCGTCAGGCTGGCATTGCTCGCGCAAAAGGTTTGGGGAGGTTTTATGAAAATCGTTGTTTTCACGCCGAACGCCATCATCCGGCAGCGTCTTGTCGATATGCTGGGCACCGTGGCGGTCGTGGCCTCCGATGATGCCGCGGTCTGCGCTGAACTGGCTGATGCCGATGCGCTGATCATGTCGGTTTTCGATTATTCCGAGGCCATTGGCCGTGCCGCAACGCAATCGCCGACCTTACGCTGGGTGCAGCTTCTGTCCGCCGGCTTCGATCGGGTGTTGCGGCATGGCGTGCGCGCAGGCGTGCAGGTCACCAATGCGGGTGATGCGCTGACCCCTTCCGTTGCCACGCATGCGGTGTCCCTGGCGCTGGCTTTGCAGCGTGATCTGCCGGGCATGGTGCAGGCGCAGGCGCAAGGTGAGTGGCGCAAGGGGGCTGGTGCGCACCTTGTGACCCCTGCGGAATCCACATGCCTGATCGTCGGTTTTGGCAGTATCGGCCAAGAGATCGGTCGGCTGATGCACGCCTTTGGCGCGCGCATCGTCGGCCTGTCGCGCACGGCCCGTCCCAGTGCCATTGCCGAGACAGCAACCATTGATCAGCTCGATCAGTTCCTGCCGCAGGCCGATACGATCATGGTGGCCGCACCGCTCGATGCGAGCACCCGCCATTTGATCGGCCGGGCGCAACTGGCCCTCTGCAAAAAGACGGCGCTGATCGTCAACATCGCCCGTGGCGGCATCATCGATACGGAAGCGCTCGCCGATGCGCTCGAAAATGGCGTCATCGGTGGCGCCGGGCTCGACGTCACCGATCCGGAGCCTTTGCCTGAGGGACACAGGCTTTGGGGCGCGCCCAATCTGCTGATTTCGCCGCATGTGGCGGCGGCCTGCGGTCCGTTGCTCTATCGGCGCATCGCCGACAAGGCCTGCGCCAATGCCGAACGTTTCCTGCGCGGCGAGCCGCTGCAGTATGTGGTGATGTAGAGCCAATTGCGTTTCGTCAGAAAGGCCATTTGTTCAACGGGTGGCTTAACGCGCGTCCTGCAGCATCATCATCGCCGCCTTTTCGGCGATCATCATGGTCGGCGAATTGGTGTTGCCCGAGGTGATCGTCGGCATCACCGAGGCGTCGGCGATGCGCAGTCCGCTGACGCCGCGCACGCGCAGGCGCTCGTCAACCACGGCCAGCGGATCGCTATCGGTGCCCATCTTGGCCGTGCTGACTGGATGGAAGATCGTCGTGCCGATCGCGCCAGCCGCCTTGGCCATGTCCGCGTCTGATTGAATGCTGGGCCCCGGCAGATATTCCTGGGGTTGATAGCTGCGCAGCGCCGGCGCGGCGGCGATCTGGCGGGCGAGTTTGATCGATTCAATCGCCACCTGCCGGTCGGCGTCGGTCGAAAGATAGTTTGGCTTGATCGCCGGATGGGTCTGCGCCTCGCGTGACACCGCGTGCACGCTGCCGCGGCTTGTCGGCCGCAGGTTACACACGCTCATGGTGACGGCGGGGAAGCTGTGCAGCGGGTCGCCGAATTTATCGAGGGACAGCGGCTGCACGTGGAATTGTACATTGGGTGTCGCATACTGCGGCGCCGAGCGGGCGAAAATGCCGAGCTGCGAGGGCGCCATGGTCATCGGTCCACGGCGGAATAGAGCATATTCAACACCCATCCAGCCGCGTTTGACCAGCGATTGATAATCGACATTGAGCGTGCGCCCGTGCGCCACCTTGTAGATCAGCCGCAATTGCAGATGGTCTTGCAGATTTTCACCGACGCCCGGCAGATGCTGCACGGTGCTGACGCCAAGCTGTTGCAGCCGTTCGCCAGCACCAATGCCGGACAGTTCGAGAATTTGTGGCGTGCCGATCGCGCCGGCGCTGAGCACCACTTCGCCGGCGGCGCGCGCGGTGCGCGTCTCGTTGCCGAGCTGGTAGCGCACGCCAACCGCGCGCTGCCCTTCGAAGATGATCTCCGACACATGCACATGGCTGAGCAGGGTCAGGTTCGGCCGGTTGAGAACGGGTTTCAGAAAGCCGCGGGCCGCGCTCCAGCGCCGGCCGCGTTTGTGGTTCACCTGGAAGTAGGAGGAGCCGAAATTGTCGCCGGTGTTGAAATCTTCCACCGCCGGAATGCCGACCTCGGCCGCCGCGTCACGCACCGCATCGAGCACTTGCCAGCGTATGCGCGGTTCTTCGATGCGCCATTCGCCGCCAGCACCATGCAGCGGCGTCTCGCCAGCATAATGGTCTTCCTGTTTGCGGAACAGGGGCAGCACGTCGTCCCAGCCCCAGCCGGTGAGGCCCATCTGGCGCCAGCCGTCGTAATCGGCCGCCTGTCCGCGCATGTAGATCATGCCGTTGATGGCCGAGCAGCCGCCGATCACCTTGCCGCGCGGATAGGCGAGGTCGCGACCGTTGAGGCCCGGTTCCTTCTCGGTGCGGAACATCCAGTCGGCGCGCGGATTGCCGATGGCGAAGAGATAGCCGACGGGAATATGAAACCAGATCCAATTGTCGTTGCCGCCAGCTTCCAGCAACAGCACGCGATTTTTCGGGTTCGCTGAGAGCCGGTTCGCCAGAACGCATCCGGCGGAACCACCGCCGCAGATAATATAATCGAACTGCGTTCCATCGGGCACGATTGCCGGCATCGATGTCAGCCTCCCTGTTGACTGACCGCAGATGTACGCGTCTTTGCCGCGCGGCGGAAGTCCCTCCTTATTTTGCGCGCCGCTGCGGCAGCATGCGCCAGATGAGGTCGTTGCGATCGATGATCGTATGTTTCAGCGCGCCCGCGATGTGGGCCAGGACGAGCACCGTCATGAGAATGCCGCCCATCTTATGGATGGTAGATAGAACGGTGTAGACCTTATCGTTCTGCGGCATCAGATGCGGCAGGGTGAACAACCCGAACACCGAGACATCGACCCGATAGGCCGACGTCATCAGCCAGCCGAGCAGCGGCATGGCGATGATCAAAACATAAAGGGTGTGATGCACGGCGGTGGAGGCGATCCGTTCCAGCCGGGAAAGTTCGGGATAGGACGGCGGCGCCCCCCTGGTGCGACGGACATAAACCCGCCAGACCGCCAATACGAAGATCAGCACGCCGAACGAGCGGTGCAAATCGAAAAGCTGGTTCTGCAAGGCGCCGTCCGGCAGTCTCACCATGGTGATCCCCGCAGGGATGACGAAGAAGAGGCAGGCGGCGATGAGCCAATGCAGCCATTTCGCTGTCGGCGCATAACGCGTGGGCCCGCTGGTGCTCACACTGTCGCTCATGCTCTCGCTCCTTAGTCGGTCGGCGGAACGCTTGATCGTAAATCACAATCGAACAGAACGTCGCCATCGCTGAAGACGAACGTGCGGACCTGCGGCCGGCGGGCATCGGCCAACCGCGAGAGGGGCGCGAGGTCGAGCCCGATCCGGCCCGAGCCGATGATCAGCGGCGCGACCATCACATGCAAGCGGTCGAGTGCATCCGCGTCGAGAAAAGCCGACAGAATGCGTGACCCGCCTTCCACGAGGACGCGGTGAAAGCCCCGCTCACCGAGGATGCGGACGATTTGCTGGGGATCGAAAGCGGCGTTCCCGTGCGGCGCGATCGGCAGCACCTCGTCGCATTCGACCGGCGCCTTACCGCTCGGGCTCAGCGCCAGCCGCAACGCCCCGTCCGGTGCGAGCCAGCGGCCGCCGGGAATGCCCCGGCCGGAGGGGTCGATGACAATCCGCGCCGGGCTTTTTCCATTGCAGAACCGGACATTGAGCTGCGGGTCGTCGGCGACCAGGGTGCCGGCCCCGATGAGGACAGCATCGACGTTGGCGCGCAGCTGGTGCAGATGAGCCAGGGCAGCTTGACCATTGATATATTTGGATTCACCGCTCGCCGTGGCGATCCGGCCGTCAAGCGATTGGCCGATCTGGCCTAAAACGATCCGGTCGGCCCGTCCGACAGCTGCCAGAATGTCTTCGTAGTGACGGTCGGTCATTCTGCGAGAACCAGTCCCTTTCTTCCGGTCCCTTTGCCGGTTTCTTGCCGGCCCCTTAACCGGATCGTGATCGTATTCATGCGCGGTTCAGGGATTTTCTGGAGAATCCTCCCTATATAAGCTATTGAAATGTCACCCTGCGCAACTAGTTCATGGCAAGCGCGTTTGAGAGTGCCACAAGTTATACGTAACGAGGATGCGCGTGTCTGACATGAAGAGCCTTCTCCGTCCGGACCGGGACTTTGCTTCCATCTCCGTCGAACGGGCTATTTCCGAAATTCGTTCCGGTCGGCCGGTGCTTATCCGCGCCGGGCGTTCTCTGGCGATTGCGGTGAGCGTCGAGGCCCTGGATGACGGCGCGGCGCATCTGCTCGAAAGCCTGGCGCGCGGCCGCGCGCGGCTGGCGCTGACGGCGCCCCGGCTGAAAAAGCTCGGTTTCGATCGCTCAGGGCCTGGCGTGATCGCCTTGCCGCTGATCGACGTCAAACGCATTCAAACCCTCTCCATGGAAGTCGGTGCCCGCTATGACGCGCCGGCCGCCCATCTGTCCAAGCTAGACAAGGCGGCGATGGAACTCGTCCGCCTGTCGCTCGTAGCGCCTGCCGTGGTCGTCGTGCCAGTGGCGGCGAAGTCGGTCTCTGGCAGCATGCTCGCCACCGTCGATGCCAGTGCGATCGAGACCTATCGCGCCCATCAAGTGACGGACCTGTCGATCGTCAGCCGCGCGCCGGTGCCGCTCGAGGGCGCGCCGGAAACCGAATTCGTCGTCTTCCGCGGTGGCGAAGGCCTGCGCGATCAGGTGGCCGTGATCATCGGCAAGCCCGATCTGTCGCAGCCCGTGGCGGTGCGGCTGCATTCGGCCTGCCTGACCGGCGATCTGTTCGGCAGCCTGAAATGCGATTGCGGCGATCAGCTGCGCAATACGGCGCGGCTGATGGCTGAGAATGGTGGCGGCATCCTGCTCTATCTCGATCAGGAAGGGCGCGGCAACGGCTTCTCCAACAAGATGCGCGCCTATCATCTGCAGGCGCACGGCTTCGACACCTATGACGCCGACGAGGCGCTGGGCTTCGGTCACGATCAACGCCGTTTCGATTTCGCCGCCGACATGCTGAAGCAGCTCGGCGTGAAGTCGGTACGCATCATGACCAACAATCCGGTCAAGATCATCGCGCTGGAAGAAGCGGGCCTCGACGTTGCCGCCGACGAGCGCATCACCGGCCGAATGAACGATCATAACGTCCGCTATCTCACGTCCAAGCGCGAGCGCGCCGGCCATTTGATCGATGCGGACCAGCTTGCGGCTCATGGTGTCAGTAAAGACTGACCGCTTGCGCGACAGACCCGACGGCCCACCGCAACTCACCTATCCGGCCTGGCACTACGGGCTGGCGATCCTGGCTTTTGCCGTGGGCTCGCTGGTCTTCGCCTGGCCGTGGCTCTTTGGCGGCTGGACCATCCCCTGGGATGCCAAGGCGCATTTCTATCCGCAGCTCACCTTTCTCGCCCGCTCGATCCATGAAGGCCAATGGCCGTTCTGGACGCCGAATATCTTTGGCGGCCATCCGCAGATCGCCGATCCGCAGTCGCTGATCTTCTCGCCGCCCTATCTGCTGCTGGCGCTGCTGTCGCCGGTGCCGAGCTTCGCCGCCTTCGATGGCGTGCTGTTCTTCATGCTGTTTGCCGGTGGCGTCGCCATCATCCTTCTGTTCAAGGATGAGAGCTGGCATCCGGCTGGCGCCACGGTGGCCGCTTTTGCTTTTGCTTTTGGTGCGTCCAATGCTTGGCGTATCCAGCATGTTGGCCAAGTCCTTTCCATGGCCTGGTTCGCCATCGCATTGTGGCTGCTGTTGCGCGCGCTGCGCCGCCGCTCGCCGCTTTATGGGGCGCTGGCGGGGCTTGTCGCCGGCCTGATGATCATCGACCGCGATCAGGTGGCTCTGCTCTGCGCGCTGCTGCTGGGGCTGTTCGCCGCCTGGCGGTTGTTTGAACATGACGGCCAAAGCCTGGGCCGGCGTTTGCTGGGGGCTGTGCCGGTGTTGCTCGCGGGCGCGATCACCGGCGTGATCGTCATCGCCGTGCCGATCGCCTTCACGCTGGCGCTGGCCGAACAGTCGAACCGGGCGGTGATTGATTTTGCCAGCGCCGTGCGGGGCTCTCTGCATCCGTCGGCTTTCTTCACCCTGATCAGCGCCAATCTGTTTGGTACTGACGGGCCGCTCGCCGCCTATTGGGGTCCGCCGGTCGCCGAGGTTTGGGGCGCGAACGACCTGGCGCTGGCGCGCAACATGGCCGACATTTATCTCGGCGCTCTGCCCATTGTCGCGATTCTGACTTTCGGCCTTGTGCGCGGCGGCCTGTTCGCGCGCGATGTCCGCATGTTCACAGTGGCGGCGGTGCTGATGGTGCTCTATGCGCTGGGCGGCTATACGCCGGTGTTCGAGCTGCTGTTCAAGATCCCCGGATCGGACCTGTTCCGTCGTCCCGCCGACGCGACCTTTCCCATAGGCGCCATGCTGGCGATCGTCGGTGGCTATCTGGTGCATCGTCTCGCCACAGTGGAGCGGGGCCTGTCGCAGCGGCAACTTCTGATCGGTGCCGGGCTCGTCGCTTTGGCTTTTCTCGCCTGCTTCGGCATCGCGTTCGACAAGGGCCGGCTGGCGCAGGCGACGCAGCCTTTGACGTTGACGGCGCTCTGTCTGGTCGGCGCTGTTGTGCTGGCCGCATTCATGCGATCGCTGGCGCGCAATACCTTCGCCTGTATCTTGCTCGTGGCGCTGTTCATGACCGCCGATCTGCGGCTCAACAACGGGCCGAATGAATCAACCGCGCTGCCATCGCAGAATTTCGATGTCCTTGTTCCCGGCACCACAAATCCGACCATCGAATTTCTGCGCCAAAGGCTGGCGCAGGACCAGGCGCCTGATCGGCGCGATCGCGTCGAACTCGCCGCCATCGACTTCCATTGGCCCAATGCCTCGTTGTCGCAGAACATCGACCATTGGCTCGGCTACAATCCGGTGCGGCTGAAATGGTTCGCCGACGCCACCGGCGCCATTGACCATGTCGCCATTCCCGACCAGCGCCAGTTCGCTCCGCTGTTTCCCAGCTATCGTTCGCCGATGGCCGATCTGCTTGGCCTTCGCTACATCGCGACCGGCGTGCCGGCCGAACAGCTCGACAAGAACCTGAAGCCCGGCGATCTCGTGCCACTGACGCGCACCAAGGACGCCTATATCTACGAAAACCCGCGTGCTTTGCCGCGCGTGTTGTTTGCGACCACGGCGCGCAAAGCTGATTTCGCCGCGATGACCGCTAACGGCCAATGGCCCGATGTCGATTATCGCAGCACCGTGCTGCTCGAGAACCCGCCCGAGGCGGTGATGGCCAATGCGCCAGGTTCCGCCCGCATTGTCAGCTATCGCAATACGGAGGTGGTCGTTGAAGCTGCCTCGCCTGAAGGCGGTTGGCTGGTGCTCAACGATGTCTGGCATCCCTGGTGGCAGGTCGAGGTCGATGGCGTGCCGGCAAAGCTGTTGCGGGCCAACGTGATTTTCCGCGCCGTCGCGCTGCCGCCGGGCCAGCACCAGGTGCGCTTTGTCTTCCGTCCGTTCGCTGGCCTTTGGGCGCAATTGCGAGGACGTAGCCTCTAAGACCTGCCTGGCGTCGTCTTTCCGGATATAGAGGAGGACGGGAGCAAGGAGCGGTCATGGCGAAGGAAGCGATAGGGGATCTTGACGGCATTCTGGTGGTCTCCATCGAACAAGCGGTGGCGGCGCCCTATGCCTCGGAAAAACTGGCGGATGCCGGTGCGCGGGTGATCAAGGTCGAGCGGCCGGAGGGCGATTTTGCCCGCGGCTACGATCATTACGTCAACGGCGAGAGCGCTTATTTCGTCTGGCTCAATCGCGGCAAGCAGTCGATCCGTCTCGATCTGTCGCAGGAGCGCGACAAGGCGATCCTGCGCCGCATGATCGCCAAGGCCGATGTCTTCATCCAAAATCTGGCGCCCGGCGCCATTGGCCGCCTCGGGTTCGCGCCGGAGGATTTGCGCGAAGCCTATCCGCGCCTCATCACCTGTTCGATCTCGGGCTATGGCGAGGAGGGCCCGTTCCGCGACATGAAGGCCTATGATCTGCTGGTGCAGGCGGAGAGTGGCCTGTCCGATATCACCGGCAATGCTGCAGGGCAGGCGCGCGTCGGCGTTTCGGTCTGCGACATCAGCGCCGGCATGACGGCGGTACAGGCGATCCTCACCGCGCTTTACGGGCGCGAACGCACTGGCAAAGGCCGCCACATCGCCGTGTCTCTGTTCCACGCGCTGGCCGATTGGATGAACGTGCCGTTTCTGCAGTTCACCTATGGCGGCTATACGCCGGAGCGCTCCGGCCTCAACCATCCGACCATCGCGCCCTATGGCGCCTATGTCTGCGGCGATGGCAAGGCCGTGCTGTTCTCCATTCAGAACGAACGCGAATGGCTGTCGTTCTGCGAGACGGCGCTGGGCCAGCGGGAGGTGGCGACCGACGCGCGTTTCAATTCCAATCCGGCGCGGGTGGCGCATCGGGCCGCGCTTGACGCGATCATCGCGGCGGTTTTTCAGGCGCATCCGCGTGAGGCGGTGGTCGCGCGGCTGCAAAATGCCAAGATCGCCTATGGCCGCGTCAGTACGATGGAAGATCTGGCGGCACATCCGCAGAACCGGCTGATCGAAGTGGCGACACCGGCCGGACCCGTCCGCATGATCGCGCCGGGCGCCCTGCATGATGGCAAACCGCTTTATGCGGGCGAGACGCCGGCGCTCGGCCAGGATGATCAGATTCTGCGCGATGAATTCGCGGAAGCATCGCTGATCAAATAAGCCGTGGATCGAGGGCAGCGTCGCGACAATAGAGCGCAGTAGAGTAAAATAATAAAAGAATTCTAAGAAAGACAAGCTTGTAATGCGGAGGTACTTCTCCCAATTGGCTTATATGAAAGAGCGATCTACTCTTTCAAAAGACAGTGGATTCCGTATATTTACGGTGATAAATATACGGAAAGTGCTGGTCTATAGTGCTTATCTGGTTGCGATTACATATTTGTGATTTTGAGTAGTCACCCGGCTTATGTTACGAATTGTGCGATGCGATATTTTTTATGTGCATCGCAGCATCGATCAGCCAGCGTCCGCTGGAGCCGATCTCGCCGAGAAATCTTTGGCGCGCCAAACTGTTGCCGCATCCCGCCAGTAGGCGTGTCGTGTTGCGATGCAATTAGGGACTTTTAGGAGCTTTTGATGACAGCCCGCTGTCGTGCATTCTTTCTTGTGGCCGTTTCCGTGTCAGCGCTCGCTCTTGCCGGGTGCAACGAGCCCCGTCAGGCTCAAACGGCGGAGGTCAAGACTGTGCCGCAGGTCGCTGTTGTCACGGTGGAGCCATCGGCGCGATCCTTCGTGCGTGAACTGCCGGGCCGGGTCACTCCGGCCCGTATCGCGGATGTCAGGGCGCGTGTTGCCGGCATCGTTGTCGCGCGCACCTTTACCCAAGGCGCCGACGTCGAGGCGGGCCAGGTTCTCTTTCGCATCGACCCGGCGCCGTTCGAGGTGGAGCTGCAAGCTGCCAACGCCGCTTTGGCAAAAGCGGAAGCGGCACGGCAGCAAGCCGAGGCGCAGGTGGGCCGCGTCAACACCCTGGTGATGACCAACGCCGCTTCGAAAGTGCAGCAGGAAACCGCCGTCGCCACCTGGAAACAGGCGGAAGCCGATGTCGCCGCCCGACGCGCCGATGTGGCGCGCGCCAAGCTCAATCTCGAATATACGACCGTGCGCGCCCCGATTAAGGGCCGCGTCGATGCCGCCCTGGTGACGGAAGGCGCATTGGTTGGACAGGGTGAAGCCACCCGCTTGGCGACCATTCAACAACTCGATCCGATCTACGCCGACTTCACCCAGTCGGTGAGCGAATTGCAGCAACTGCGGCGCGATCTCGCCGACGGCACGCTGGAGAAGGCTTCGGACGACAGCGCCAAGGTGCGCCTCGAATTCAGCGATGGCACCTCTTATCAACATGATGGCAAATTGCTGTTCTCGGGCGTGACGGTCGATCCCACCACCGGCCAGGTGACCTTGCGTGGCGAGTTTCCCAATCCCAAGCGCGAGTTGTTGCCGGGCATGTATGTGCGCGTGCAGATCGAGCAGGGCGTCGATCACGATTCTCTGGCCGTACCGCAACAGGCGGTGCAGCGCGACGATGTCGGCAACAGCTATGTCTTCGTCGTCAATGCCGAGAAGCGCGTTCGCAGTCAGCCGGTCAGCATCGGTTCGGCTTTCGAGGATCAATGGCTGATCATGGACGGGCTGAAGCCGGGCGATAAAGTGGTGGCCGAAGGCTTCCAGAAATTCATTGTCGGCGATGTGGTCGATGCCAGTCCGTGGCAATCGCGGCTGGCGCGGGCTGCCACCAGGGCTCAGCAGCCCGAGACTGTGTCCGCAACTGGCGCAGTCCGGTAAGCCGAGCGCATCATGGCACGTTTTTTCATTGATCGGCCGATCTTCGCGGCAGTCGTCGCGCTGTTCATCTGCCTTGGCGGTCTTCTCTCCCTGCCATTTCTGGGGGTGGCGCAATATCCAATCATTGCGCCGCCGTCGATTGCCATCAGCACCAGTTATCCAGGCGCGACGCCGGAGAATCTCTACAACAGCGTCACCCGTCTGATCGAAGAAGAGCTGAACGGCGCCAATGGCATTCTGAACTTTGAATCGACCAGCGATTCCCTGGGACAGGTCGAGATCATCGCCAACTTCGTGCCGGGCACGGATTCCAGCATGGCGGCGGTCGAGGTGCAGAACCGCATCAAGCGCGTCGAGGCGCGTCTGCCGCGCGCCGTGATCCAGCAAGGCATCCTCGTCGAGGAAGCCTCCAGCGCCGTTCTGCAAATTATCACGTTGCGTTCCACCGATGGCAGCCTCGATGAAGTCGGCCTCGGCGATTTCATGGTGCGTAACATCATCGGCGAAGTTCGCCGCATTCCGGGCGTTGGCCGCGCCACGCTGTTCTCCACCGAACGTTCGCTGCGTGTCTGGATCGATACGGAAAAGCTGATCGGCTACAATCTGACCTCGGCCGATGTCACAAGGGCCATCGAGGCGCAGAACGCGCAGGTCGCCTCCGGCAGCGTCGGCGCCGAGCCGAGCCGCGATTCGCAGCAGATTTCAGCCCTGGTCGTCGTCAAAGGCCAATTGTCCTCGCCGCAGGAATTCGGCGCCATTGTTCTGCGCGCCAATGCCGACGGTTCCACCGTCCGCCTGCGCGATGTCGCCCGCATTGAAGTGGGTGGCATGGGCTATCAATTCACCACCCGGTTGAACGGCGAGCAAAGCGCCGGCCTGTCGGTGCTGATGTCGCCCACCGGCAATGCGCTCGCCACCGCCAATGCGGTGAAGGCGAAGATGGAAGATCTGTCTCGCTTCTTCCCCGAAAACATCAAATACGACATTCCTTATAATATCACGCCCGTTATCGACGCCTCGATCACCAAGGTCTTGATGACCCTGATCGAAGCCATGGCGCTGGTCTTCGTCGTGATGTTCATCTTCCTGCAGAACATCCGCTACACCATCATTCCGACGCTCGTCGTGCCGGTCGCTTTGCTTGGTACCTGTATGGTACTGTTGCTCGCCGGCTTCTCGATCAACGTGTTGACGCTGTTCGCCATGGTGTTGGCGATCGGTATTCTGGTCGATGACGCCATCGTCGTCGTCGAGAACGTCGAACGCATCATGTCGGAAGAGGGCTTGCCGCCGAAGGAAGCGACACGCAAGGCGATGGGGCAGATCACCGGCGCTATCGTCGGCATCACCTTGGTGCTGATCGGCGTGTTCATTCCGATGGCCTTCTTCCCTGGCTCGGTCGGCATTATCTACCGACAGTTCTCGATAACCATGGTGGCCGCCATCGGCTTCTCGGCCTTGATGGCCCTGTCGCTGACACCGGCGCTCTGCGGCGCGCTGTTGAAGCCTGTGGCCGCTGGCCATCATCATCGCGGCGGCTTCTTCGGCATCTTCAATCGCTCTGTCGAAAGCGCCAAAACGCGCTATTCGGGCTTTGTGCGCTGGGGCGTGACGCGCACCGGTCGTCTGATGGTGATCTATCTGGCGCTGGCTGTTGGCATGGCCTGGGGATTCATGCGGTTGCCCGCGGGCTTTCTGCCGATCGACGATCAGGGCTTCATCACAACCGATATTCAGACACCGTCCGATGCCTCCTTCGGCCGCACGCTTGAGGTGGTGAAATCGGTCGAAGATTATTTGAAGAAGCAGCCCGCCATCGACAATGTCACCTTCCTCACCGGCTTCAGCTTCCTCGGCCAGGGCATGAATACGGCGCAAGCCTTCATCACGCTCAAGGACTGGTCGCAGCGTGACAAGGATCAGTCGGCCGAAGCTCTGGTCAGCCGCATCAATCGCGACCTGGGATCAATCAAGGACGCGAAGATCAATGCGCAGCAGCCGCCGCCGATCGACAACCTCGGCAACTCCAGCGGCTTCAGCTTCCGTCTGCAGGACCGTAGCCAACGCGGCTACACGGCTCTGATGCAGGCGCGAGATCAGGTGCTGGAAGAATCGAAGAAGAGCCGTATCGTCCGCGATGTCTTCGTCGAAGGTCTGCCGCCGGCGCCGCAGCTCGAACTGGTGATCGATCGCGAGAATGCGGGCGCGCTCGGTATTACCTTCCAGGATATCAACGAAGCGATTTCGACCAATCTGGGCTCCGCTTATATCAACGACTTCCCCAATCGTGGCCGCATGCAGCGCGTCATCGTCCAGGCTGACGCGCCGGGCCGCATGCAGGCGGCTGATATTCTCGGCTTCAACGTGCGCAACGCCCAGGGCAAACTCGTGCCGTTCTCCTCTTTCGCTTCGGTGAAATGGCTGAGCGGCCCGACGCAGCTCATTGGCTTCAACTACTATCCTTCAGTGCGCATGAGCGGCACGGCCCAGGCTGGCTTCACCAGTGGTGACGCCATCCGCGAGATGGAGCGTATCGCTGGCACCTTGCCGCGTGGCTTCGGCTTCGAATGGACCGGCCAGTCGTTGCAGGAAAAGCTGGCGGGCGCGCAGGCGCCGCTGTTGCTGGCGCTTTCGGCTCTGGTGGTCTTCCTCCTCCTTGCCGCGCTCTATGAAAGCTGGACGATTCCGATCTCGGTGCTGCTTGTCGTACCACTTGGCATGCTCGGCGCGGTGCTGGCGGTGACGACGCGGGGCATGCCCAACGACGTCTATTTCACCATCGGCCTGATTACGATCATCGGGCTGGCGGCGAAGGACGCGATTCTGATCATCGAATTCGCCAAGGACCTGCGCCATCAGGGCAAGTCGCTGATCGATGCGACGGTGGAAGCCTGTTTCCTGCGCTTCCGCCCAATCCTGATGACCGGCTTCGCCTTCATCTTCGGCGTCGCGCCGATGGTGATCGCCTCTGGCGCCAGCTCGAAGAGCCAGCAGGCGCTTGGCACCGGCGTGATCGGCGGCATGATTTCCGTCGTCATCCTGGCGCTGCTCTTCGTGCCGATCCTGTTCGTCTTTATCCAGTCCTGGATGACGCGAAGCGGCCGCGCCGAAATGGCGGAGTTCAAGCGCCAAGAGCTAGCGGCGAAGGAGCTGGCCACGAAAGAACCGCCGCCAGCGACGGCCTAATAAGTCAGGCAGGGTCGCTTTCCTTTGCCCTGCCGGGCAAGGGAAGCGGCGCGCGCGAACTGCCAGCCATCATCGAAGCAGCGTGGCCATAGCGTGGTCGCAGGCCGCGCCATCAATGCGTCGGGCGCGAGGTCTCGATCATCAGCTCCACCCGATCGGCGGGAAAACGGGTGAACGAAAACTGGATGGGCACGCCGTCTGGATCGACGTTCAGCGCGCGGGTGACGATGACGATGGCGCCTGGCGAAAGCTGCAGTTCATTCGTATCGGCTTCATCGGCATGGCGCGCCTCGACGCCGGTGGAGGCGCGCAGATAGTCGCCGACGCCGAGAAGGGCGAGTGCCGCCGTGATCGATTTAGTTTCGCGATAGGTCTCGGCGATCGTCGGAAAGCGCTCTGCGCTGAACCATGATGTGGCGCGGGAAACCGGCATGCCGTCCGCCATGCCGAGCGTTTCCAGCCGCTGCACATCGTCGCCGATGGTAAGACCAAGGGCTTCCGCCACCTGGGCGGAGGCCGCTTCACGGGCGTGATCGAGCAGTTCGGTCTGCCGGTCGCGCGCCTGTCCGGCGAGCCCGGACGAGAAGCGTGTGCGGTTGCTGATCGGAAAGACCAGTCGCTTGCGGCGGCGCACGAACGTGCCGCTGCCTTGCACCGAGTGCAGCACCCCCTCATGAGCAAGCGCGGAAATCGCCGCCCGAACCGTGTGGCGATTGACGCCAAAGCGTTCCGCCAGCTCGCTTTCCGGTGGCAGGCGGCCGCTGTCGTCGACAAGGCCTGTGGCCAGACCCGAGCGGATGCCATCGGCGATCTGTCGCCACAGCGCCACGCCGACACCGCGTTGCAAACCGGCTCTCTGCACTTTTTCAACTCCGTTTCGAGGGGCTGTCACGTCGCCGTCATTTTGAATCGGTAAGACCAATATATTGTCTATTTGTATAGATCAATAGACAAATTTTGGAGAGCCCATGAGCTTGGACACCATTCCGATGACGCGAAGGGACCGCATGGCGGTCCTCGCCCGCAGCAACGGCGGCAGGCTGCGCGATCTGTGGTCTTCGCTTGGCCTGAACCCCGGTTATAAGCCGCTGCGCGGCCCCGAATCCGGGCTTGTCATGCTGCGCGGCCAAATCGGCGCCAGCGGTGAAGCCTTCAATGTCGGCGAAGCGACCGTCACCCGCGCCAGCGTCAAGCTGGACGACGGCTCGGTGGGTCACGCCATGGCGCTGGGGCGCGACACCGAGAAGGCACGGCTTGCCGCCATCATCGATGCGCTGTGCCAGGACGCGGGAACGGCTGCCCGCATCGACGCCGAGCTGATCATTCCCATCAAAGGCGAGCTTGACGATGTCGATGAAAAGCGTCGCCAGGAAACGGCCGCCACGCGCGTCGACTTTTTCACCATGGTTCGCGGAGAAGACCAATGACGGGGCAGATCGCTGCGCAACACGTCGCTGCGTTGGAAGGCGGATTCACTGACCCCGTTCTCAACGCCCAAGCGGCCTTCCGGATCGTCATGGATGCGATGGCACGGCCAGCAACCGTGCTGGCGATGCAGCCGCTCGTCACACCGCCCGCGCCGCTGACGTCCCTGGCCGGTACGATCGCCTGCACGCTGATCGACGCGGATACGCCGTTCTGGCTTGATCCGGTGTTGGGTGCGCATGAAGCGCTCCGCACCTGGTTGGGCTTCCACACCGGGGCGCGGGCCACGACGGCCGCTGGCGATGCGCATTTCGCTTTGATAGGCGATCCCAAGTCGATGCTATCGCTCGATCAGTTCGCGCAGGGCTCGCAGGACTATCCGGACCAGTCGACCACCCTGATCCTGCAGGTGGAAAGCCTTCACAAGGGCACGCCACTGGCCTTCGAAGGACCTGGCATCAAGGGGCGAAATACCCTTGCGCTACGGGGGCTTCCGGCGGATTTCGCCCACCAGTGGCGCGACAACACAAAGCGTTTTCCGCGTGGTGTCGACCTCATCTTGACGACAGCCGACGCGGTGGCCTGCCTGCCGCGCACGGCCCGTCTCGTTCAAACGGAGAGTTGAGCGATGTATGTTGCAGTCAAAGGCGGCGAAGCCGCGATCGACAATGCCCATCAACTTCTCGCCGATCGCCGACGTGGCGATCGTGCGGTCCCGGCGCTCACACTCGATCAAATCACGGAACAACTGGCGATCGGCGTCGACCGGGTGATGAGCGAAGGCTCGCTCTATGATCGGCGGCTTGCCGCTCTTGCCATCAAACAGGCCCGTGGCGATCTGATCGAAGCCATCTTTCTGCTGCGCGCCTATCGCACGACCTTGCCGCGCTTTGGCCATAGCGAGCCGGTCGATACCGGCGCCATGCGGATCGAGCGTCGGATCTCGGCTTGCTACAAGGATGTCCCGGGCGGTCAGTTGCTTGGACCCACATTCGATTATACCCATCGCCTGCTCGACGAAGAGCTCGATGGCGATCCTGCGGTGGAAGCCGGCGAGCGGCGGACCGAGCCGCAGGAGCCGGTGACACGCATCGCCGATATCCTCAATGCCGAAGGGCTCATTGAAGCAGACGATGTCGCCGTGACCGACGAGCCTGGCGATATCACCCAAACGCCGGTCGAATATCCGCTGTCGCGTGCCATGCGCCTGCAATCTTTGTCGCGTGGCGATGAAGGCTTTCTGTTGGCGCTCGGCTATTCCACCCAGCGTGGTTATGCCCGTTCGCATCCCTTCGCTGGCGAAATCCGCATCGGCGAAGTGGATGTCGAAGTCTTCATGCCGGAACTGGGATTCGCTGTTCCGATCGGTCGCGTCCAGCTGACCGAATGCCAGATGGTCAATCAGTTCAAGGGCTCGTCCAAGGCGCCGCCGCAGTTCACCCGCGGCTATGGCCTCGTCTTCGGTCAATCGGAACGCAAGGTGATGGCCATGGCGCTATGCGACCGGGCGTTGCGCGCGCAAGAACTGGGCGAAGACATTGTCGCGCCAGCGCAGGACCAAGAGTTCGTGCTGTCGCACTGCGACAACGTTCAGGCGACCGGCTTCGTCGAACATCTGAAACTGCCGCACTATGTCGATTTCCAATCGGAGCTTGGACTGGTGCGAACCATGCGTGCCGAGCACGAGCAAACCGTGGCTGACGCCGCTTTCGAAACCAGGGAGGCGGCGGAATGAACCAGCATCATCGGACGGCCACTTATAATTTCGCTTATCTCGACGAACAGACCAAGCGCATGATCCGTCGCGCCATTCTGAAAGCGATGGCGATCCCCGGCTATCAGGTTCCCTTCGCCAGCCGCGAAATGCCGATGCCCTATGGCTGGGGCACGGGCGGCGTGCAGGTGACGGCCGCGATCCTTGGTCCAGACGATGTGCTGAAGGTCATCGATCAGGGTGCCGACGACACCACCAATGCCGTGTCCATCCGCAAATTCTTCGAGCGTGTGGCTGGCGTCGAGACGACGACGAAGACATCCGACGCCACCATCATCCAAACCCGCCACCGCATTCCCGAAGTGCCACTGCAGGCCGGCCAGGTACTGGTCTATCAGGTGCCGATCCCTGAGCCGCTGCGCTTTCTGGAACCGCGCGAAACCGAAACGCGCAAGATGCACGCGCTGGAAGAATATGGGCTCATGCATGTGAAGCTCTACGAGGACATCGCGCGCAACGGCCATATCGCCACCACCTATGCCTATCCGGTGAAGGTCGAGGGCCGCTATGTGATGGATCCTTCGCCGACCCCGAAGTTCGACAATCCCAAAATGCATCTCTCGGAGGCTTTGCAATTGTTCGGGGCCGGCCGCGAAAAACGCATCTACGCGCTGCCACCGCACACCGAAGTCGTCAGCCTCGATTTCGAGGATCATCCCTTCGAGATCCAGACGTTCGACAAGCCCTGCGCGCTCTGCGGCGCCGAACAGGTGTTCCTGGATGAGGTGATCCTCGACGATCGCGGCGGCCGCATGTTCGTCTGCTCCGACACCGACCATTGCGAAAGCGGTCGGGCCGAAGGCCACACGGGCGAACAGACGGCCCAGGCCGGGGAGACCGTGTGATGAACATCGCTGTTTCCCAAACCAGCCTGCAGGAACGCAGCATCGAACAGTCCTTGCTGTCGGTGCGTTCGCTCAGCAAATATTACGGCGCGCGCATGGGCTGCGCCGATGTGTCTTTCGACGTCTGGCCGGGCGAAGTGTTGGCGATCGTCGGCGAATCCGGCTCCGGCAAGACGACTTTGCTCAATTGCATTTCCACCCGCCTGGAGCCGACGTCCGGCATCGTCTCCTATCGTATGCGCGATGGTGCGATGCCCGATCTCTACAAGCTCAGCGAAGCCGAGCGCCGCTATCTGCTGCGCACCGATTGGGGCTTCGTGCACCAGAACCCGGCGGACGGTCTGCGCATGACCACATCAGCTGGCGCCAATGTCGGCGAGCGGCTGATGGCCGTGGGCGGCCGTCATTACGGCCATATCCGCGAAACGGCGATCAACTGGCTCGACCGTGTCGAAATCAGCGCCGACCGCATCGACGATCAGCCGCGCTCGTTCTCCGGCGGCATGCGCCAGCGTCTGCAGATTGCCCGTAATCTCGTTACCGCGCCACGGCTTGTCTTCATGGATGAGCCGACAGGCGGGCTCGATGTCTCGGTGCAGGCGCGCCTGCTCGATCTGCTGCGCGGACTGGTCAACGACCTGAACCTCGCCGTCATCATCGTCACCCATGACCTCGCGGTCGCGCGCCTCCTGTCGCATCGCATGATCGTGATGAAAGACGGCCGCGTCGTCGAGCAGGGCCTGACGGATCGGCTGCTAGACGATCCGCAAGCGCCTTACACGCAGCTTCTCGTCTCCTCGATCTTACAGGTTTGAAGGCATGGCCATGTCTAACGCTTTGTCCCACGCTTTGATCGCTTCCGGCCTCGCCAAAACCTTCACCATGCATTTGCGCGGTGGCCTTGAACTGCCCGTGATCGCCAACGCGGGCTTCGTTTTGTCAGCCGGTCAATGCGCCGTGCTCGGTGGTCCGTCGGGCGCCGGTAAGAGTTCGATCCTCAAAATGCTTTATGGCAACTATGCCGTGAACGCCGGCAGCATCCTCGTGCGCCATCGCGGCAAGGACGTCGATCTAGCCACCGCTGATCCGCGCATGATTCTTGAAATCCGACGCGACACGATTGGCTATGTCAGCCAGTTTCTGCGCGCCATGCCGCGCGTCAGCGCGCTCGACATTGTCAGCGAGCCTTTGGTGCAACGTGGCCTCGACCGTGACAAGGCGACGCGCCGCGCGGCCGATCTGCTCCAACGCCTTAACCTGCCGGAACGGCTGTGGCACCTGCCGCCGGCGACATTCTCGGGTGGCGAGCAGCAGCGCATCAATATCGCGCGCGGCTTCATCACCGATCATCCGATCCTGCTGCTCGACGAGCCGACGGCCTCTCTGGATGCGATCAACCGCACCGTTGTGGTGCAGATGATCGCGGAAAAGAAGGCCGATGGCATCGCGCTATTGGGCATCTTTCACGATGCCGACGTGCGCACCGCCGTTGCCGATACCGTGATCGACGTCACCGGATTTGCTCCCGACAGAAGGGCTGCCTGATCATGCCGCGCCTCTCCGAAACGCCGACCATTCATGCGTCGGCCCGCGTCGAAAATTGCCAACTCGGCCGCTACACCGAGGTGGCGGAAGGCGGACGTCTCATTGAGACGGAGCTTGGCGACTATTCCTATGTCATGGAAAATTGCCAGAGCTGGTGCGCGACCATCGGCAAGTTTGCCAATATCGCCGCCTCAGTGCGTCTCAACGCGACCCATCATCCGATGTCGCGCGCGACACTGCATCACTTCACCTACCGCGCTTCGGACTATTTCGACGACGCACACTACGAAGAGGATTTCTTCGCCGCCCGGCGCGCCAAGCGCGTTCGGATCGGCCATGATACCTGGATCGGCCATGGCGTGACGATCCTGCCTGGTGTGAGCATCGGCGATGGCGCCGTGGTCGGTGCGGGCGCCGTCGTCACGAAGGATGTGGCGCCCTACACCATTGTTGGCGGCGTGCCCGCCGCGCTGATCCGCCACCGCTTTTCGGCTCGGATTGTCGAGCGGCTGCAGGCCTTGGCCTGGTGGGATTGGCCGCATGATCGTTTGCGCGGCGCTCTTGATGATTTCCGCGATCTCAGCGCCGAAGAATTCCTCGAACGGCATGAAAACAGTGCATCAAATCAACCCGCTGTGAACGATCATGGAGCTGTCATAACAGCGACAACTGCCTGTCATGTAGCAAGATTAGCCGAGTAGAGGCTGTACCTTGATCGGCTGAAATCCGGGTCTCCCAAATGGGGACGACTGCAGTCAACAAACCCTTATCGCCCAGAACCTCCGGAGTCTTCGGACCTAAACCAAGGAGCGACTTCATGGACGCCATCAGCATTCGCAATCTGTCTAAAACGTTCGGCAAGAAACGCGCATTGAATAACATCAGCCTGGATATCCGAAAGGGCGAGATGGTTGCGCTGATCGGTGCCTCGGGCTCCGGCAAGAGCACGTTGATCCGCCATATCTGCGGCCTTGAAATCGCCCAGACGGGTCAAAGCTCGATCGAGATTCTCGGCAATCCGATGCAACGCGGCGGACGCTTGGTGTCTCGGGCCCGGGAAATCCGACGAAATATCGGTGTCGTTTTTCAGCAGTTCAATCTGGTCGGCCGTCTGTCGGTTCTTTCCAATGTGCTGCTCGGTAACCTCGGTCGTATTCCGCTATGGCGCGGCACGCTAGGTATTTTCACCGCCGAGGAAAAACGCCTCGCTCGTGAAGCACTCGCCCGCGTCGGCATTTCGGAAGTCGCCTGGCAACGCGCCTCGACCCTTTCTGGCGGTCAGCAGCAGCGTGCCGCCATCGCGCGCACCTTGGTACAGCGCTCCAATATCCTGATCGCCGATGAGCCGATTGCCTCGCTGGATCCATCTTCAGCTCGACGTGTCATGGAAGTTCTGGCTGCGATCAATCGCGATGAGCAGATCACCTGCATCGTCTCCCTGCATCAGGTTGAATATGCGCGCCGCTATTGCCCGCGCATCATCGCCCTGCGCGACGGCCAGATCGTATTTGATGGTCCGTCCTGCGAGCTGACCAATCAATCCTTGGTGGAACTCTACGGCACCGATTCCGAGGAGCTGATCCTCACCGACATGCCGGCGCCGTCCGTCCCGTCCAGCCCGTTCGGCAAGCCGCTGGTCCCCACCGGCGCGCTCGTCACCGCCTAGTCCGTTCACGTCAATCAGGGAAGCCAAACCATGAAATCTGTCTTCAAAACTCTCGCGGCGCTCTCCGTCGCCTTCACGCTGTCGACTGCCGGTTCTGTTCAGGCCCAGGAGATCAACTTCGGTATCATCTCGACGGAATCGCAGCAGAACCTCAAGCCGAAATGGGAGCCCTTTCTCGCTGACATGAAGCGTGAAACCGGCCTCGACGTAAAACCCTTCTTTGCTTCCGACTATGCCGGCGTGATCGAAGGCATGCGCTTTGGCAAGGTGCAGATGGCTTGGTACGGCAACAAGTCGGCGATGGAAGCGGTCGATCGCGCCGATGGCGAGATCTTCGTGCAGAGCGTCAGCTCCGATGGTAGCCCCGGTTACTGGTCGCTGATCCTGGTGCCGAAAGACAGCAAGCTGACCTCGCTCGACGATCTGCTGAAATGCGACAAGAGCCTGAATTTCGGTCTGGGCGATGTGAATTCGACCTCCGGCTATCTGGTGCCGACAACCTTCATCTTCGCGGCCAAGGGCATCGATCCGAAGCAATGCTTCAAGAATGTCACCAATTCCAACCACGAGACCAATGCCATGGCGGTGGCCAACGGCCAGCTCAATGCCGCAGCCAATAACACCGAAAACATGGCTCTGATCGAGAAGAACAACCCCGCCGCTTTCGCCAAGATCCGTGTCCTCTGGAAGTCGCCGTTGATCCCGTCCGATCCGATCGTCTGGCGCAAGAGCTTGCCGCAGGCGACCAAGGACAAGCTCAGCGCCTTCTTCCTCAGCTATGGCACCGACAAATCGAAGGGCAATGTCGCCAAGGAACGTGAAATCCTGGCGGCCCTGCAATGGGCGCCGTTCGTGGCTTCGACAAATGATCAGCTGCTGCCGATCCGCGTGATGGAATTGACCAAGACGATCGCCAAGATCCAAGGCGATACCAAGCTCTCGGCCGAGGAGAAGAAGGCGCAGCTCGATAAGCTCGAAGCCGAGAAGGCTGGTTACGAAGCGCGCATCAAGAGCTCGCAGAGCTAGGCCCGCGTCCGCGATGCCGGCCGCCCCAATCGTGGGAGGCCGGCATCCGACCCGGCAGAAAGCCCCGAAAGAGCTTCATGAGAACGCCCCAATGAGCCAGCTCGCTAATCTCACCGCCGATCAGCCCCGTGCCGAAATTGCGCGGGACTGGACGCGCACCATCTGGAATGCCCTGGTATGGGCGGTTCTGGCGATTCTGCTCGTCTGGAGCTGGGGGCCAGCCGAGATGTCGCGCTGGACTTTTCTGTTCACCGATGCCGGCAACATGGCGCAATATGCGCGCGGCTTCAGCCATCCCAATTTCGCTGAATGGCGCTATTATATTCACGAGATGGGCGTGACCATTCAGATCGCCTTGTGGGGCACGTTCCTCGCGACGGTGCTCGCCATTCCTTTCGGCATTCTGTCAGCACGCAACGTCGCGCCCTGGTACATCGTTCAGCCGGTGCGTCGCTTGATGGATGCCTGCCGGGCGATCCATGAACTGGTGTTCGCCGTTCTATTCGTCGTTGCGGTCGGTCTTGGTCCGTTCGCCGGCGTCATGGCGCTGTTCGTTCATACCACCGGTATTCTAGCGAAACTGTTCTCCGAGGCGGTCGAGGCGACCGATCCCCGTCCTGTCGAGGCGATCCGCGCCACGGGCGCATCGCGCCTGCAGGAGGTGATCTTCGGTATCATTCCACAGGTCATCCCACTGTGGATGTCCTACGCGCTCTATCGCTTCGAATCCAATGTCCGTGCCGCCACCGTACTCGGTGTCATCGGCGCTGGCGGTATTGGCCAGGTGCTGTTCGAGAACATTCGCGGCTTCTACTACCCGGAAGCCTCAGCCATGCTGATCATCATGCTGTTGACTGTGTCGATCATCGACATGCTGTCGCAGCAATTGCGAAAGGTGTTCATCTGATGCGTTACGCGGTGTATTTCACGCCGGAAAAATCCGATCCCTTGACGATCGCCGCGCAGGCTTGGCTCGGTCGCGATGTTTTCAGCGGTGAAGCCATTCCGGCGACCGATCATGAGGGGCTGACGGCCAGGGATCTCTGGCATCACACCGCCGCGCCGCGACGCTATGGTTTCCACGCGACACTGGTTGCACCGTTTCATCTGGCAGCTGGTGTGAGCGAGCAAGATCTGCTCGCTTCGATCGCCGGTTTTACCGGCACATGCGAGCCGTTCCAGATTCCCCGGCTTGAGGTTGCCCGCCTCGGCAATTTCTATGCTTTGACCCCGGCGGTTCCCTGCGAGCAGCTCGATGATCTGGCCTGGTCGGCGGTCGATCATTTCAACACGCTGCGGGCGCCGCTGAGCGAGGGCGAAATCGAGCGCCGCAGCCTGGTCGGGCTGTCACCGCGCCAATTCAATTATCTGGTGCGCTATGGCTATCCCTATGTGCGCGACGAGTTTCGCTTCCACATGACCCTGACCGGCTCGGTCGCCGACGCCACCGACGGTCTTGAGACGGCGCTCGCAAGCTATTTTTCTCCGATTATTGCCGCGCCGGTTTCCGTCGACAGCATCACCCTGTTCGTCGAGCCCGAACGCGGCGCCCCCTTCAACGTCCACAGTGTGCATCGCTTCGGCAGGACCGAAGCCAGAAGGTATGCCTGAAATGTCTCGTGAAACTGTCATCAAGAATGCGTGCATCGTCCTCGAGGACGAGATCGTCACCGGCACGATCCTGCTGCGCGACGGCATGATTGCCGCCATCGATCAAGGCACGTCGAATATCGGCGAGGACATGGAGGGCGACTATGTCATGCCCGGTCTCGTCGAACTGCATACGGACCATCTGGAATCGCATTATTCGCCGCGCCCCGGCGTGCGCTGGGACAGTCTCGCCGCCATTCAGGCCCATGACGCGCAAGTGGCGGCTTCCGGGATCACCACCGTTCTCGACTGTCTGCGGCTCGGGTCAGACGAAGAGGGCGGCTTTCTGCGCGGTGAAATGCGTGAGGTGGCCAACGCCCTGGAAACCGCCCGTGAGGAAGAGCGGCTGCGTGCCGATCACCTGATCCACCTGCGCTGTGAAGTCTCGTCCGAAGACGTTCTGGACCAGTTCGAAGACTTCAAGACCGATCGCAATGTGCGTCTGGCTTCGCTGATGGATCATGCGCCCGGCCAACGGCAATTCCAGACGTTTGAACAATATGCGCTCTACTACAAGAAGAAGCGCGGCTTGAGCGATGAAGCCTTTGCGGTCTTCGCCGATCGGCGAAAGGCAGCCTCGGATCGCTATTCGGCGCGGCACCGCCGCACGATCGCCGAATATTGCAATGACAGCGGCATCGCCACCGCCAGTCATGACGATGCGACCTTGGAACATGTGGCGGAATCGAAAGCCTTCGGGGTGCAGGTCGCTGAATTCCCCACCAGCATCGAAGCCGCGCAAGCGTCACACGCTGCAGGCATGTCGGTTCTCATGGGTGCGCCGAATATCGTGCGTGGCAAATCCCATTCCGGCAATATCTCGGCCCGCGAGCTGGCCACCGCCGGTGTGCTCGATGTGCTGTCGTCGGACTATGTGCCGTTCAGCCTGATCCATGCGCCGTTCGTTCTGTCCGACGGCGAGAATGCGCTGCCGCTGACGCAGACCATCCGCATGGTGACGGCGACGCCGGCGCGCGCCGTCGGTCTCGACGATCGCGGCCGTATCGCGGTGAACCTGCGCGCCGATCTTGTGCGCGTGAAGCGCGTCTCCGGCGTGCCGGTGGTGCGTTCGGTTTGGCGCGAGGGTCAACGCGTTGCTTGATACGCCAAGAAGCATTCATGACGTGTCGGCAGCTGCCGACACGCTGGGTGCGCTAATCGTTGTCGTGGGGCCAAGCGGTGCCGGCAAGGACAGCCTGATTCGCTACGCGCGTGCGCAGCTCGCATCGGACCCGGCCTTTCTCTTCGTTCGCCGGGCCGTCACACGGCCAGCGGATGCGGCGTCGGAGGATCACGACACGCTGTCGCCTGAGGCCTTCGCTGCGGCCGTCGCTCAAGGTCAGTTCGCGGTGACTTGGGAAGCCCATGGCTTGCACTATGGCATTCCGTCGAGCGCCAAGGCCCATGTCGGAGCGGGAGGCGTGGCCATCGCCAATGGCTCGCGCGCTGCCTTGCCGTCGATCCTGGCCAGTTTCGATCAGGTCACCATCGTGCATGTTACCGCAACGCCGGAGGTGTTGGCCAGCCGGCTGGCCCTGCGCGGGCGCGAGGATGCAGCCAGCATAGCGGCGCGACTGCGCCGCAACCTGCCGGAGCCTACCACCTGTGGCGCGTGGCTTGAGATCGATAATAGCGGCGAACTCGCAGCCGCAGGTGAAGCGCTGTTGTCGGTCATTCGCGGTTTCAAGCCGCGTTGAGAAAAGGCGAGGGGCATGAGCCGTTGATCAGCGGCTTCTTCTCAGGCAGAACAAATCTTCAACATCATTCATTTTGAAGATTTCATATGACGAAGCTTTATTCGATCACGCTTTCAATCGCTGGAATTATCCTTCTCGCCATTGGTTTCTATATCCAATTTGGAAACAACGGTGTTTCGCAAGCGGATGAGCAACGTTGCGCCGCGATCGTCGAGCGGCTGTATGGCAACAGTCCGCAAGCCAAGGAGGCGTTGCGACCAAAATGCAGCGAGCCTGGCATGGTTGCGATGATGGATGCGCGAACCGAAGGAAAAGGCGCATCGGAAACAGCACAGGCGATCGCATCGGCAAACAATGGGAGCCTAGGGGCTGATATCGTCAGCTATGCGCTCATGGGGGGCGGAGCTGCTGTGCTCCTTGCTGGCTTGGCTTTGCTGATGCGCCGAACAAAGCGGGAAACAGCGGGCTAGGCTTTCTGCCCTTCGTTCTGGCGCCATCGCAGTGACGATCCTGATCGGTCGCCAGCCCGGAAAAGCCCATGAAAAAGCCCCGACGCTGCTTGACGACGTCGGGGCTTGAGAACCGCCCAATTCCTCATGTTCCCGAATCTGTTGCTCAGAGGGAGCGGATTGAAATGGAGGTTGATTTCAATCTCACTGAATGTCCGGGTGCCACGAGGTGCGGCTTGTTCCGGCCGGGGTATTGCGCCCCCCGGCCGAAATCTTAGTTCGAGATCAGAACTGGCGCTCGACACGCATGCGGCCGGTCCAGTTGTTCGGATTGACATTGGCGAGGGTGCCAAGGCCAACCGGGACCGACAGCGGCAGGTTCTGATTGAGACGCGCGTAAGACAGTTCAACGCCGATGTCGAAATTACGCACCGGCGACCAGATCAGCTGACCCACAGCCGTCCAAACATTGGCCCTCGACAGACCGCCCTGCGACCAGGCGGTGTTCTGGGTGACGCTGCCCGGATCGATCCGCAGGTAAGAACCGATGAGGTTCGAACGCAGCGAGGGAGTCCAGTAGTGGGTGAAGATGGCCGTGGCGCTCAGCGCCTTGGTCTGTTCAGAGCCGCCGAGCGAGCAGGCGGCGTTCACGCAGAACAGGGTCAGGTTGCGATCGGCGCGCAGATAGCCGCCGAGGTAGTTGCTGGTGAGCAGCGTATTGGCGCTGGCGCCATTCGACGTGATGTAGTCGAGCGCGCCGACACCGTAAGCCACCCAGACCTGAGCGCTGTCGCCAGTGGCGAGCATCGGCAGGTTAACCTTCACGCCGCCGCTGACCGCCCAGCCGGTGCGCCGAACCGCAGGACCGGCATTGCCGACCACGGCAAGATTGGCATTGCCGAAGGTCGCCGAGTTCTCAAGCACGGCGCCCGACACCATCGCCGAGCCCCAGCCCTGATCGACGCGCAGGTTGGCGACGAGAGCCGGCAGGCGTTGCGCCACCGGACCGGCAAGCGCGCCGGTGGCGGTGAACGGGTTGGCGCCCAGGGTATTGGCGGTCATCGACATCGGCAGATCGCCGCGGTTTTCGATCGCCAGTGTGCCCGAGAAGCCGCCACCGAACGTCGCGGTATAAGCGAGCTGGCGGATGCCGCTCGGGAAGGCCGCGTTTAGCATCGAGCTGTAGGCAAAGTTCGGCAGGAAGACGAAGTTCGAATTCGCCTGGCCGACGGTGAAGCCGGCAAAGCGGATGTAGGCTGCTTCGATCGTCGCCGTATTGGCATTGCCGCCGGAGAAGACACCGCCGGTATAACCGGGCGAGGCAACGCCAAGGCCGCTGGCGGCCTGCAGGCGCAGCGAGAACACGGTCTGCACGGTGCCCCACGCGGACTGCGTGCGGGCATCCATGTTGATGATGCCGCGCGCATACCAGCCGGTCTGGTCAACCGCGTTCGAGCTGATGAACGTTCCGGTGCCACCACCCGTCGAGCGGCTTGAAACCGCATTCTTCGAGGGGGTGTACCAGCCATCGACACGAACACGACCGCCAACCTTCAGGCAGGTGTCGGTGCCGGGAATCCAGTAAAACCCTTGACCATAGGCGTCGCACACGCGGACATATTCCACGGGTGCCGCCTTGCGCGACGGCAGATCTGCCGCCTGCGCCCCAGCCGCGGCGAGCAAAGCCGCCGTTGAACCAAGCAGAAGACTCTTGGTGAAACTCATTGAAAAACTCCGCCAGACGAATCTGAACTTTTATTGTCGTAGGAAAAGCCGGGATCTCGCCAATTGGCGGGCATAATTCCCACGAACTTGCCGTAAATATGTCCTCGCGATCCCGCTCGATAGGAAAATAGCGCAAGTTAAACTTAGTGGTGTTCACGAACACTTGAGCTTGCCTGTTTGCTGGGCCGGTGTGGCGCCGCAGCAACGGTTTTGCTCGTTTTCCGAGCAATCTAGGGCCTTACGAGGCCTTTCCTGCCCAATGGTGGACGCAAGATCAGGCGAGAATAAGCCAATAAAAAAGCCCCGACGTCGCTCGGACGTCGGGGCTTTAGAACCGCCCAATTCCACATGTTCCCAGATCTGTTGCTCAGAGGGAGCGGGATTGAAACGGAGGCCGATTTCAATCTCACTGGATTGTCCGGGTGCCACGAGGTGCGGCCGTTCCAGCCGAGGTATTGCGCCCCCCGGCTAGAATTCTGGTGATCGCGTTTCTATCGAAACGCGATTTGCTCTGGATTAGAAGGTGCGCTCGACGCGCACGCGACCGGTCCAGTTGCTCGGGTTAACATTGGCGAGCGTACCCAGGCCGGCGGGAACCGAGAGCGGCAGGCTCTGGTTCAGTTTGGCGTAGGAGAGCTCGACACCGATGTCGAAGTTACGCACCGGCGACCAGATCAGATCGCCCGCGACGTTCCACAGATGCGCCTTCGACAAACCGCCGTTGGCCCATGCGGTGTTCTGGCTGACGCCGCCCGGCGTGATCTGCACATAGGTGCCGACCAAGTTCGAACGCAGCGACGGGGTCCAGTAGTGGGTGAAGATCGCCGTGGCGCTGAACGCCTTGGTCTGTTCCGAACCGCCGGCCGTGCAAGCCGCGTTCAGACAGAACAAGGTCAGGTTGCGATCGACGCGCAGGAAACCACCGAGGAAGTTGGTGGTGGTGGCGAAGTTGGCGTTCGCGCCCAAGCCATAGAGGTAATCGAGCGCGCCGACACCATAGTTGGCCCAGAACTGAACGTGATCCCCCTGCGCGATCATCGGCAGGTTGATGCGACCACCAGCACCGACAGCCCAGCCGGTGCGGTTGACCTGCGGACCGGCATTCCCAACCACCGCGAGCGACGGATTGGCGAAGGTGCCGGTGTTTTGCATCACCATGGCGGACACCATGGCCGAACCCCAGGGCTGGTCGACGCGCAGGTTGCCGACGAGCGACGGCAGACGTTGCGGGACCGGTCCAGCCGTCGCCGCCGTGGCGGTGAACGGGTTCGGGCCAAGCGTGTTGACGGCCCCTGCCACGATCAGGTCACCCTTGTTTTCGAGCGCCAGGGTGGCGGAGAAACCGTTGCCAAAGGTGGCCGTGTAAGCGAGCTGGCGGACGCCGTTCGGGAAGCCCGCGTTATACAGCGATTGATACTGGTAGGGCGGCAGGAACGTGAAGTTCGAGGCCGCCTGGCCGACGGTGAAACCGGCGAAGCGGATGTAGGCGGCTTCAATCGTCGCGGTATTGGCGTTGCCAGCGGCAAACACACCAGCGGAATAGCCCGGCGGCGTGTTGGCAAGGCCAGAGGCCGCCATCAAGCGCAGCGAGAAGACGGTCTGCACCGTGCCCCAGGCGGACTGGGTGCGGGCATCCATGTTCACGACACCGCGCGCGTACCAGCCGTTCTGATCGATCCCGTTCGAGCTGATGAACGTACCGGTGCCACCACCGGTCGAGCGGCCGGACACGGCATTCTTCGCCGGGGTGTACCACCCGTCGACACGGACGCGGCCACCGACCTTCAAGCAGGTGTCGGTACCCGGAATCCAATAGAAGCCAGCGCCATAGGCGTCGCAGACCCTCACATATTCGACAGGTGCGGACTTGCGCGATGGCAGATCCGCGGCCTGCGCACCGGCCACGGCAAATAAAGCCGCCGCGGAGCCGAGCAGGACACTCTTAGTAAACGTCATTCGTTTGCCTCCGAAAATCGCCGAACTGACTGAAATCAGATCCTCCGCATCGGCAGAAGAAGTCGGAACCCAGCCCTCCAGCACGCTCCTCCCTGAATCTTGAGGTAAATTCACCTCAGTGATTCTACGGGTGAGGGGCAATGTATCGAAATCGTGACAGGCCGCCACAGTCGAATGGTTTTCCGCCGCTCCAAGACCGCCTTTTCTCCGCAGATGTGGCGGAATTGTTACAAAATAGGTGGCTATACGGCTGTTTTTGATCGATATTCGACTGGTTCGTAAGAAGAGCTGTCGGAGCTTTGCCTAGCCTTGGGGACCAGGCTACCGACGCTGCTTTTCGATAAAGAGTGTGGATTTTCAGGCCACTTGGGCAGGCTGCCTTGGGCGGGCCACCTGCACTGTGGCGACGAGGCAATATCCCCCAGGCGCAGGCCGGGGCAGCATGAGGTTCCGGAATCGAAGCCGTTAGGCTTGCGCTTCAGACTTGCTCAATGGAGCCAAAGTCAAAAGTCTGACCGTCCGGATTTTCGCCGACGCGTAGAATCTTGTCGCTGACAAAGTGATGGGGCGGGACCGGCAGATTGTAGGGTGCTGGAACGCCGGAGAAAACACGCCCGGCCAGATCATATTTGGAACCGTGACAGGGACAGAAATAGCCATCATAGCCACTGACGCTGCCGTCCGGCTTGAACTCCGGCAGGCAGCCGAGATGCGTGCAGATGCCGACCAACACGAGAAACTCGGGCTTGATCGAACGATGCCAGTTCACCGCGTAGGGAGGCTGTTGCAATTGCGTGGACTCGGGATCGCGCAGCATGGTGAGGAGCTGCGGGTTTTGCAGGCTGCCCAACGCCGTCGCTGTTCGATTGACGATATAGATAGGCATACCACGCCATATGGCCCGGATTTGCTGCCCCGGTTCTATCCGACTGATATCGATATCGATCGGAATACCAGCGGCGAGAACTGAAGCATCCGGTTGCATCTGATTGATGAGCGGCCAGACAACGGCGGCAGCACCGACACCGGCCATGGCAGCGGTGGCGATATAGAGAAAGTCGCGTCGATTGGGGTTCTCGGGAGAAGCGACGGACCGGGAGGGATTTGGAGTCGAGCGGTTTGCAAGCGAAGGGTTTGGCGTGGAGGAGGTGTCTCGCATGGCATTCGCCTCTTTTCATTGCGCGAGACAGATGCTGGTCCTGCACTCCGACAAATCTGGGGCGGTTCACGCAGGATTGCGATTGTTTCACGAAATGGCCATGAGCCGGCAGAAACGCCAACCAAGAAACGCCAGCTCCTCAGTTTCCTTCTGACCGACTTCGAGCTTATCGGCCCGTCGGCGGTTCGCTCCAGCCTCCACCCAGAGCTTGGAACAGGCTAACCACGGCCAGCATCTTGCTCAGGCGCACCTGTGCCAGCGCGGTGTCGGCGGTGAACAGTGTCTGCTGCGTCTGCAACACCGAAACCAGATCGACAGTGCCGCCGCGCAATTGCGTTTCGGCCACTTGGAAGGCCTTCCGCGAAGCGGCGACGACCTGACCTTGCAGCTGCAATTGCAGCGTCGTCTGTTGCAGGGTTACGAGTGCGACTTCCACATCGGAGAAGGCCGAGACAACCGCTTTGCGATAGCTCTGCAGGTATTGCAGCTGCAGGCCACGGGCCTGCTTGAGCTGGTTCTCGAGCAGGAAGCCGTTGAAGATCGGCTGCGTCAGCCCGGCGGCCATTGTGTAATACCAGGCACCAGGGACAAACAGCGACGACAGGGCACCACTTTGAAAGCCGGTGGTGCCAGTGAGCGTGACCTGCGGGAAGAAAGCGGCGCGGGCCGATTCGACGGAGAAGTTCGACGAAGCGAGCTGTGCTTCCGCCAAAGCCAGATCGGGCCGGCGGGTGAGCAACTCCGATGGTAGCCCCGGCGTCACGCGCGGCACGGCGATGCGGGTCAGGCTGGCGCCTTTGATGGTGAAGCCCGTCGTCGGGCGCGCCAACAACACGGCGAGCGCTGCCAGATTCTGTTTCACCGTCACCTGCAACGGCGGAATCGAAGCCTTTACCTGGGCGACCAGGGCTTCCTGTTGCGACAGCTGCAATTGCGAGGCTGTGCCACCGGCCATCTGCTTGCGGATGAGATCGAGAATGCGATTGGCGGCGGCGAGATTTTCCTGCGCCACGCCGAGCTGGTCTCGTGCTGCCAACACTTGAAAATAGGCGTTGGCGACCGAGACTGTGGTGGTGAGTGCAACCACGTCGCGATTGTAGCGGCTGCCGATGAAGGTTTCAGATGCGGAATAGAAAGCGGCGCGGTTCTTGCCCCAGAAATCCAGCATGTAACTGGCGGTCAGGCCGAGGCTGAACGTAGAGTTCAATGACGCGCTTGATCCGCCGGTGGCCGGCGTCCGTATACGCTCGGCATTGCCGACCCCGCCGACGGTCGGCAGGAGGGGCGCTCCGGCCGCGCCGGCCTGGGCCTCTGCCTGAATGATCTGCGCAACGGCAACGGCAATATCGAGATTGGCGCTCTGCGCATCGAGGACGAGATCGGTCAATTCGGACGAGCGGAAGCCGCGCCACCAGTCAGGCGCTGGCAAGGCGGCATCGGCCTTGCGCGGCGCCGTCTCATAGGCGACCGGCACCTCGACCTCGGGATCAGGATGCTCGCTGTTCAGAATACAGCCTGACAGGCCGACAGCCATCAGCGGAATGGTGGCGATCCGGATGAGCCGCCGGCGCTTCGTCGTACGCATGGATGTGGCAATTAACGCAGAAATCCAGGGCACACTGACTCCAGAATGCATTCGCCACACCTTTAGTTCGGTCGTTCGCTAGCTCAGTCGTCCGTTAGTTCATTGATCCGCTGCCACGCAGCACCGGACCCGGCCGCCGCCGCCAGCCTTTGGCCCAGAGTCGGAAGCGGTCGACGTATATATAGATCACCGGGGTCGTATAGAGTGTCAGAACTTGGCTCAGGATCAAGCCGCCCACAATAGCCACCCCCAACGGCCGGCGGAGTTCGCTACCCTCGCCAAACCCGATGGCGAGCGGCACGGCGCCGAGCAGCGCTGCCATGGTCGTCATCATGATCGGGCGAAAACGCAGCAGACAAGCCTGATAGATCGCATCGTGGGCCGATAGGCCATGGTTGCGCTCTGCGTCGAGCGCGAAGTCGATCATCATGATCGCATTTTTCTTCACAATGCCGATAAGCAGGATGACGCCGATCAACGCCATGATCGAGAATTCGAGCCCGACAGCGCTCAGCGCCAACAGGGCTCCGACGCCGGCCGACGGCAGCGTCGAGAGAATGGTCAGCGGATGAACATAGCTCTCGTAGAGAACACCGAGCACGATATAGACCGCGATCAGCGCCGTCAGGATCAGCATTGGTTGGCTGGCAAGCGAATCTTGAAAGGCGCTGGCGGTTCCCTGGAAACTGCCATGAATGGTGGCTGGCATGCCGATCCGGGCTTTGGCAGCATCGATGGTCGCCACCGCATCGCTCAAGGCGACGTCAGGCGCCAGGTTGAAGGAGATGGTGCTCGCGACGAGAAGACCTTGGTGGTTGACCGAAAGCGGTGTGCTGCCAGGGCCAAACTGCGCCACTGCCGCCAGCGGCACCATGGTTTCAACGCTGGTGCTGACCGCGGACCCTGTCGAGCTGACTGTTTTACCCACTGCGCCGATGGAATTGTTCGCCTGATTGATGGCCGCACTGGCGCTCGCGGACGTGGTGGTCGTTGATTGTCCTGACGTGAAAGTGCCGGCCACCGCATTGGTCGCTTGCGAACCACTGACTGAGCCGCCCGACGTGCTGATGTAGACCTGTTTCAGGGTTTCGGGGTTCTGCCAATACTGCGGCGCCACCTCCATCACCACGTGATACTGATTGCGCGCGACATAGATGGTCGACACTTGGCGCTGGCCGAAAGCATCATAGAGCGTATTGTCGATCTGGCTGACGGTTATGCCCAGGCGCGCCGCCGTATCGCGGTCGATGATGAGATTGGCCTCAAGCCCTTTGTTCTGTTGATCGCTGTTGACATCGCGCAGGCTTGGCGCCTGCTGCAAGGCGGCCGTCAGCTTCGGTGTCCATTCCGCGATCTCGGCCGCATCGTCGCCTTGCAGCGTATACTGATATTGCGCGTTGGACTGTCGCCCGCCCATGCGGATGTCTTGCGCCGCTTGCAGAAACAGGGTCGCGCCGGGCACCACGGCAAGCTTGCCCCGCAGCCGTGCAATCACCTGATCGGCGGTCACCTTGCGTTCCGCCAGGGGCTTGAGCGATACGAACATAAAGCCGGAATTGGTCTGGCCGCCGCCGGTGAAGGAGACGGCTGTGTTCACCGCCGGATCGTCTTTGACGATGTTGGAGAACTGGCTCAGCTTTTGCGACATGGATTGGAAAGAGATGGCCTGATCGGCTTGAATTGAACCGATGATCTGCCCGGTGTCCTGCTGCGGGAAGAAGCCCTTCGGGATCGTGTCATAGAGATAGCCGTTGAGACAGAGCGTCCCCAACAGCAGCAGCATAATGAACCGCGGGTGATTCAAAGCCCAAGACAAGGACCGGCGATAGGCATCCAGCATCGCCTCGAAAGCCCGCTCGCTCGCCCGATAGACGCGCCCGTGGCGCTCGCTTTCCCCGCGCAGCAGCACCGAACACATCATTGCGGTCGTCGTCAGCGAAATCACCAGCGACACCAGAATGGCGGCCGACAAGGTAATGGCAAATTCGCGAAACAGGCGGCCGACCAGCCCGCTCATCAAGAGAATCGGAATGAAGACGGCGATGAGCGACAAGCTCATCGAGACGACCGTGAAGCCGACCTCCTGCGAGCCCTTGATCGCCGCGTCGATGGGGGAAAGCCCGGCGGACCGATGACGCGAAATATTCTCGAGGACGACCACCGCGTCGTCGACGACGAAGCCCGTGGCGACGGTCAGCGCCATCAATGACAGATTGTCGATGCTGAAACCGAGCAGATACATGATGCCGAGCGTGCCGATCAACGAGGCTGGCACGGCGACAATGGGCACCAGGGTGGCGCGCCAGTCGCGCAAAAAGGCGAACACCACCAGGATCACCAGGATGATCGAAATCATCAAGGTGCGCTCGACTTCCTTCAATGAGGCCCGAATGGTCGTCGAACGGTCAAGCGCCACGGAAATGTCGATGGCCGGCGAAACCGACGCTTGTAAGGTGGGAAGCAGCGTGCGGACACGATCGACCGTATCGATGATATTGGCGTTCGGCGAGCGGAACAGCACGAGCAGAACCGCCGGCTTGCCATTGGCGAGGCCGGCGTTGCGTAAATTCTCGACTGAATCGATGACCTGCGCCACATCGCGCAGGTGCACTGGCGCGTTGTTGCGATAGGCGATGATGAGATCGCGATAGTCGGCGGCGACGATCCCCTGATCGTTGGCGTAGATCTGGTAGCGCAGGGGACCAATTTCAATCGCGCCCTTGGGCGCATGGGCATTGGCGGCGCCGAGCGCTGCGCGCACGTCTTCCATGCCAATACTATAATGGTAGAGCGCTTGCGGGTTGAGTTCAACACGCACCGCTGGCAGCGAACTGCCATTGACATCCACTTCGCCAATGCCGCCGACCTGGGACAATTTCTGCGCCAGCACGGTGCTCGCCGCATCGTAAATCTGGCCGCGCGTCAGCGTATCGGAGGTGAGCGCCAGAATGAGGATCGGTGCGTCGGCCGGATTGACCTTGCGATAGGTCGGGTTCGATCGCAGGCTCGTCGGCAAATCGGCGCGCGCCGCATTGATGGCCGCCTGAACATCGCGCGCCGCGCCGTCGATATCCCGATTGAGACCAAACTGCAGGGTCACGCGCGTGCTGCCGACGCTGCTCGACGAGGTCATTTCGTTGACGTCGGCGATCTGGCCAAGATGGCGCTCCAGGGGGCTGGCCACCGTATTGGCCATCACCTGAGGACTGGCGCCCGGCATGGTCGCGCGGACGGAAATGACAGGATAGTCGACCTGTGGCAGTGGCGCGACCGGCAGCAGCGGAAACGCCACCAGACCGGTCGCGATCAAACCGATCGTCAGCAAAGTCGTCGCCACCGGGCGGCGGATGAAGGGAACTGACAAATTCATGGCGTCAGGTCCGCCCTCTGCCCGCTGGGATCGGGGGTGCCCTGAAACCGCGTCGCCAGCCGGTCGAACCAAAGATAGATGACCGGTGTCGTGAACAGGGTCAGCGCCTGGCTGACCAGCAAGCCGCCGACAATGGTGACGCCAAGCGGATGACGCAGTTCCGAGCCGACGCCGCTGCCCAGCATCAGTGGCAAGGCACCGAGAATTGCCGCGGTCGTCGTCATCAGAATGGGCCGGAACCGCAGCAGGCAAGCCTGGTAAATGGCTTCGCGCGGCGACCTGCCCTCGTGGCGCTGCGCCTCCAGGGCAAAGTCGATCATCATGATCGCATTTTTCTTGACGATGCCGATGAGGAGGATGATGCCGATGAGCGCGATGATGGTCAGATCTTCCCCGGCCAGCATAAGCGCCAGCAATGCGCCAATGCCGGCCGATGGCAGAGTCGACAGAATGGTGATCGGATGGATGAAGCTCTCGTAAAGCACCCCGAGCACAATGTAGACCGTCACCACGGCAGCGAGGATCAGGAACAGTTCATTGCCCAACGCCGCTTGGAAGGCGGCCGCCGTGCCCAGGAAGGTAGCGATGACGCTGGGTGGCATCCCAATCTCGGTCTGCGCCTGCTTGATCGCATCGACCGCCTCGCCAAGCGAAACATTGGGCGCCAGGTTGAACGAGATCGTTGTCGATGGGAATTGACCCATATGGGTGATCTGCAACGGTGACGTATCGATGCGCGTCTTGGCGACGACCGAGAGCGGAATAGGGTCGCCGCCTGTTGACGTCGGCAGATAGATTGATGACAGGGACCGCATCGACTTTTGCATATCGGGCGAGGCTTCGAGGATGACCCGATACTGGCTGGATGTCGTGAAAATGGTCGAGACGATGCGCTGGCCGAAAGCATCATAAAGCGCATTGTCCACCGTCGCCGGCGTGACGCCAAACCGGGCGGCCTGATTGCGGTCGATATCGACGAAGACAGCAAGGCCGCGATCGGACAGGTCACTGGTGACATCGGCGAGCTGCGGCAACGTGTTAAGCTTATCGATCAGCTTCGGTACGAATTCCGACAGTTCAGCCGCATTGGCATCCTGCAGAGCGAATTGATACTGTGTGCGGCTGACGGTGCCGCTGATGGTCAGATCCTGCACCGGCTGCATATAGAGCGTCATGCCAGGCAGGCTTTGTGTGCTCTCCTTCAATCGGTCGATCACCGTGGTGATATCGGAGCTGCGTCCCGGCTTGAGATTGATCAGCATCCGCCCGACATTGAGCGTGGTATTGGTGCCATCAACGCCAATGAAGGACGACAGGCTCTCGACATCCTTGTCCTTGAGAACGATCTCGGCCAGTTTCTGCTGACGTTCGCCCATGGCCGCGTAGGAGGTCGATTGAGGGGCCTCGGTAATGGCCTGGATGACGCCGGTGTCCTGGACAGGAAAGAACCCCTTGGGGATCTGGATATAAAGGATGGCTGTCAGCACCAGGGTGCCCAGCGCCACCAGCAGCATGCCTGTCTGCCGGTCGAGCACCCAGGTCAGCATGTGACCATAGCCACGGATCACCCAGTCGAAGAATTCGCGGCTGGCGCGTTGAAATCTATTCTCGCGGATTTCCGACTGGGGCAGGAGCAATTTGGCGCAGGCCATCGGCACGAGCGTGAGCGACACCACGGCTGAAATCAGAATGGTGGTGGCAAGGGTGACGGCGAATTCGCGGAACAGACGCCCAACCACATCGCTCATGAACAGCAGCGGGATCAGAACCGCGATCAGCGAAACGGTCAGGGAGATGATGGTGAAGCCGATCTGCTCGGAGCCTTTCAGTGCGGCTTCAAGCGGCGTGTCACCCTCTTCGATATAGCGCGAGATGTTCTCGATCACCACGATGGCATCGTCGACGACGAAGCCGGTGGCGACGGTCAAGGCCATCAAGGACAGATTGTCGAGGCTGTAGCCGAATAGATACATGACGCCCAGGGTACCGACCAGCGACAATGGCACCGACAGGCTGGGAATGAGCGTGGCGCGCGAGCTGCGCAAGAAGACGAAGATCACCAGGACGACCAGGAGCACCGCCAGCGTCAGCTCATATTCGACGTCGCGGACCGAAGCGCGGATGGTTGTGGTCCGGTCGGTCAAAACCGTCACGTCGATGGCGCCCGGCAGGGAGGCCTCGAGTTGCGGCAACAAGGCCTTGATGCGGTCGACCACATCAATGACATTGGCGCCAGGCTGGCGTTGAATGTTGACGATGATTGCCGGCGTTGAATTCATCCAGGCGGCGAGTTTGTTGTTCTCGGTGCCATCGACGACGACGGCCACGTCACTGAGCCGCACGGGCGCGCCATTCTTATAGGCGACGATCAGCGGTCGATATTGATCGGCGCTCTGGAGTTGGTCATTGGCATTGACCGTATAGGCGCGTGTTGGCCCGTCGAAATTACCCTTCGGCTGATTGACATTGGCATTGCCAAGGGTGGTGCGCAGATCGTCGATATTAAGGCCATAGGCCGCGAGTTTGCGCGGATCGGCTTGAACGCGGACGGCGGGGCGCTGGCCGCCGCTGAGGCTGACGAGCCCGACGCCGGGCAATTGCGAAATCTTCTGCGCCAGCCGCGTATCGGCCATGGCTTGGACGTCACGCAGCGCCAAGCTTTTTGACGTCAGCCCCAGCGTGAGAACCGGCGCGTCGGCCGGATTGACCTTGGCATAGATTGGCGGCGCCGGCAGGTCGGCTGGCAGCAGATTGCCGGCGGCGTTGATTGCTGCCTGCACTTGCTGTTCGGCGACATCGAGCGAGATCGCAAGGCTGAACTGCAAGGTGATGACGGAAGAGCCAGCCGAGCTGATCGAGCTCATCTGGTCCAGATTGGGGATCTGGCCGAGCTGCACTTCCAGCGGCGCGGTGACTGAAGAGGTCATCACGTCCGGGCTGGCGCCGGGATAGAAGGTCTGCACCTGGATGGTCGGGTAATCGACCTGGGGCAGGGCGGAGATCGGCAGGAAACGAAACGCCAGTATGCCCGACAGCAGAATCGCAATCATCAGAAGGGTTGTTGCGACGGGCCGCAGGATAAACGGGCGTGAGGGGTTCATGGCGATTGACCGCCTTGGTTCTGGCCGCCCTGATTACGCCGGCCGCCGCCTTGTCCTGGTCCCTGGCCGTTCCCTTGCCCGCTTCCTGGCACGCGTGGTGTTGCATTGGGCGCGGCTGGTTGTGTCGGTGCTGTCTGGGCAGGTGCTGTCTGGGTAGGTGCTGTCTGGGGCGCCGCCGCCTGGGCCGGCGCGGTGGTATCCGTATGCACATTAATCCGGGCGCCATCGCGCAGCCGATCAATGCCGTCGACGACGACCGTTTCGCCAGCCTTGAGACCGTCCCGGATTTCGACACGCTCGCCATTGGTCGGCCCCAAGGTGACCTTGCGCACCGAGACCGTGCTGTCGGCGTTCACCACATAGACGAATGTGCCGGGTGAGCCGCGCTGAATGGCTGGCGTGGGGGCGATCACCACATTCTCATGCCGGTCGACCAGCAGTTCGACATTGACGAACTGGTTGGGATAGAGGGCGTGATTGTCGTTGGGAAAAATGGCGCGCAGCTTGATCGTGCCGGTCGTCGGATCGATCGAACTGTCGAAGGTTTCGAGCTTGCCGTCGGCGAGCTTGGTGTTGCCGGTGCGATCGAAGGCGGTCACCGGCAGGGTCACACCGCCAGCCATACGCTGACGGATCGCTGGCAGTTGATCTTCTGGAACAGTGAACAACACGCTGATCGGCAGCAATTGCGTGATCACCACGATGCCATTGGTGTCCGTCGGCGTGATGTAATTGCCTTGGTCGACCTGGCGCAGGCCGACGCGGCCATCGACCGGCGCCGCGATGCTGGTGAAAGCCAGATTGACCTCGGCCGCTTTGACGGCGGCCTGATCGGCTTCCACCGTACCCTGATATTGCGCCACCAGCGCCACCTGGGTGTCGAGCGTCTGGCGTTGCACGGCATTTTGGGCGGCCAATTGCTGGTAGCGTTTGAGATCGACCTGGGCGCCCTGCAGCGTGGCTTGGTCGCGCGCGAGCTGACCTTTCGCCTGGGCCAGCGCCGCCTCATAGGGGCGCGGATCGATCTGCGCCAGCAGATCGCCCTTCTTGGTTTCTTGCCCTTCGGTGAAAGCCACCTTCACGAGCTGGCCGCTGATCTGCGTGCGCACGGTGATCGTCGCGAGCGAGGTGACCGTGCCGAGCGCATCAAGCGCGATATCGATACTGCCGGTGCCGATCACCGCGGTGCCGACCGATGCAGGTGGCGCGGCGCGCCGGTTGACCGCGGGAGTCTGCCGTTCAGCCGGCTGCTGGCGATGCGACCACCAATAGACGCCGGCCGCGAGCAAGGCGAGCACCACAAGCCAGACGATCCCCGAACCGCGCGGCCGGCGCTGGGTGGGGTTTACGACTTCCTTCGGAGTGTCGACACGTTGTTCCAAAGCCGCACTCTCCAACCCGTTCTAGCTTCGATATGTCGAAAATTCTGAAGGCCGTCGAATTAACAGTTCGCAAGATTCACAGACCGAACTGCTTTGCGCCGTAACAACCTGAAGCATTCGAAAGGATACCACGTCGATTGCCCGTTTTTGCGGCGGACGCACCGCATGGGCGAATAACAGTTAAGCTGCTGAAGTGATTGAAATATATGTCTGAAACTGCGGGCGTGCAATTCCGTTCCACGGCTGAGACAGGCCAAAGCTATCACAATCATAACACCGCGCATGCACGGGTGATGCAACTGCCCGCTATGGGGTTTCCACTGGTGCGTGGTTCGTCGCCAACGCCTCCGACTTGTTCTTCGGGGGCGACTCAGTCCTGCGACTGCGGGTTCTTAGCGCTCGGCCCGAACGGAGGCGGCGTGCTGGAGCAACGGTTCAGCACGATTGAGCTCCGAGACGCGGACACGGATCCGCGCGCGCCGCTTGCGATACCAAATGACGACGCCGGTTATCGCGAGCGCGGCGCACACCAGCCCGACCAGGGAAATGAGGATGCGGCCGGGTATTCCGAGGATACGTCCCGAGTGCAACGGAAACTGTGCCTGAACAAAAATGTCGGCTGCCGTGCCTTTCCACGGCGTCCGTCTGCCTAAGAATCGACCGTCTCCCTGATCGAAGGTGAGGAATTCAGGGCCGACGCCACCGGTGCCGTGTGAATCGCCCCGTTCGAACAAGCTCACGCCGTAGACGCCCCATCGCGGCGCGTAGAACAACGCCCCCGGAGGTTCCTGAATGCCCATCTGCTTGGCTTCGATTTCACCCTTCTTCAGAATGTCGGAGAATGTTAGTTGCGGGATCACCGGTTCATCGAACGGGGTTGGCGGCCGGGTCGCAAAAATATCCGGCGTCACTTTCGAGACCATCGACATCACTGGGTAAAACACCTCGCGATACAGGTTCAGCGAAAAGCCGGTGAAGGCGACGATGAAGAGGACCAGCCAGAACCAAAGTCCGAACGCGCGGTGAATATCGAAATTGATCCGGTAGGCGCTGCCGCTTGTCTTGATTTTCCAGGCCGGCTTCCAGCGCTCCCAATAGCTTTTGCCAGACTGGCGTTCGGCATTCAGCGCTCGATGCTTCCGCTTGGCTTGCCGCAACGGCAGCGTCAGATAGAAACCGATGAAGCAATCGATGGTCCAGACCAGCGCGACGATGCCGAGCAGCCAATAGCCCCAGCGATCGGTACCCCACATCGCCGGGATGTGATACATATAATGGAGCTTATAGAGGAACGAGATGACCGTTTCGCGCGTAACGGGCCATGCGGCGCCCCAATTGCGCCGACCCACCTCTGTGCCCGTGACCGGATCGTAATAGAGTCGGTTGAAATCCAGGTCGTAGAGCTTGCTCGTATTCGGGTCGGTCTTGGGCTCGACGACGAGCTCGTAATTTTTGCCATCCTCCGGATTCAAAGCCATATAGGTAATGAAGACCCGTGGCTCCGCCTTCTGCGCTCGCCGCATGATCTCCAGCGGCGGCAATCTCTCCCCTTGCGTGGAGCTGAACATCAGATGCGGATTGATCAAGTCGTCCAGCTCGTGATCCCACGAGATGACGGCCCCTGTGAGGCCGCTGACGATGATAAACGAGGCGATCGCCAGCCCTATCCAACGATGAATGAGCGTGAACAGGGCGCGCACGGTTTTCTCCTGAGACTCGTACAAAGCGTTCGATGACGTTGGCGCCGGCTGCCGGGAAAGCCGTCGGCCGGTGGTGGCTTTCTACCAAGTGTATTTCAGGCTCCCCATCACGGTTCGGCCTGGATCTGGATAGCAATAGCCAGACGTGCAGGTCGTATCGCGTCGATTGAAGAGGTTGGTGGCATTCACCTGCAGGCTCACGCCCTTAAGTTGCGGAGTAACGGCTTCGAAGTCGAAACGCAGAACCGCGTCGAAAACGGCGCGGGCGCTGTTCTTCAGGCTGTTCTTGTCGTCGCCATAGCTGAAGCTGGTGAGACGGGCGCCAACACCAGCGCTGAGCCCATGGAAGACGCTATCCGTCGGCAGCTTGTAGTTCGTCCAGACCGAGCCCGTATGCAAAGGAACGCTCGAAACGTATTTGCCGACCGTGTTCGATGGCCCTTCGACGACCTTAAGCTCGGTATAGGTATAGGCCGCGGTGAAAGAGAGACCATTGTCGAGGCTGGCGACGGCTTCCAATTCGACGCCACGAGAGCGAAGTTTGCCGCGCTGCACCTGCATATTGATGCCGTTGATCACCTCGTAAAATATACCGTTCTTCTGATCGACGTTGAACAAAGCCGCCGTCAGCATGATGTTGGTATCGGGCAGGAGATATTTGACGCCGACCTCCTGCTGCACGCTGGTCGTGGACTTGAATGTGGATTGGGTCGTTTTGTTCCAGCCGATGTTGGGGGAGAAGGCGGTCGAGAAGCTGACGTAAGGAACGAGGCCGAACGGCGTCTTATAGGAAAGGCCAACGCGGCCAGAGAACGCCCGATCGTCCTGTTGCGCGGACGTCATGGCGGCTGTTGTCAGATCTGTAGTGTTCGTTCTCGTTGACACCCAATCGTGCCGTCCGCCGACCGTCAACGTCCAGCCGCCGAGACGAATCTGGTCTTGCACGTAGACGCCGGTTTGCATCTGCCGCTGATTGGCTTGCGACGTGAGCGCCACCGGCGCGATATAGCCCCCATAGTTGGGAACCAGCATGCTCAACGGCGGCGCCGTGCCCGTTCCCGAGGAGGCGCGAAAACGCGTCCAGGTAATATCGACGCCCGTCAAGATCGTATGGTCGAGCGGGCCTGTCGAAATTTTGGTCTGGAGCTGGTTGTCGATGACGAAGGCGTCGAGGCGCTGAACGTCGCGCCCGGAGCCGCGATCGATCAGGGTCGGATCGAGCGCGTGTTGGGCGCCATTGTAGGTATAGACATATTTGGCGTCGATATCTTGGGTCGAATAACGCGCGTTTTGGCGAACCGTGAAGGTCTCGTTGATGCGATGCTCGAATTCCCAGCCGATACGTGCCTGCTCATGGGTCATGCCGCCGTAAGCTGGATCGCCGGATTCAATGCGGGTGACGTGGCCATAATAGTCATTGTAGTAGCCTGGGCTGCCGCCGGTTTTTGCACGTGAATATTCGCCCAGGATCGTCAGCTTGGTATCCTCGTTGGGTTTCCAAGTCAGCGCGGGTGCGATGTAGACGCGGTCATCGGGTACGGATTTGAATTCTGTACCCGCCACGCGGCCGACGCCGGTCAGGCGATAGTAGAGCGTGTCGACGCCTTCCACGGGGCCGGATAGATCGAACTGCGCCTGCCGCCGATCATAGGTGCCGTACTGGATGCCGACTTCCCGCAGCGGGGTCATGGTCGGGCGCTTGGTGATCACGTTGTAGAGGCCGCCGGCGCCCGTTGCGCCATAGAGCGCTGAGGAGGGACCGCGCAGGATCGAGATACCTTCAATGCCATAAGGCTCGGTTGAGAAGATGGCATAGCCGGCCGTGGGCTGGCGCAGGTTGTCGCGAAACACGCCCGTATTGGTGACGTTGAAGCCGCGCACGAAGAAGGAATCGTAACGTGGGTCCGTTCCATAGGCGTTCACGCGCACGCCTGGCGTATAGGAGATCGCATCAAGCAGCGATTGTGGCTTGCGATCATCCAGCTGTTTTTCAGTGACGGAAGATATCGACTGCGGCGTCTCGATGAAAGGCGTATCGGTTTTCGTGCCGGTTGCGCTGCTGCGTCCAACATAGCCATTCGCTGTGATGACGCCGCCACTGCCGCCGTCGACTTGAATCTCGTCCAGCATGATGCCCCCTCGGCCAGCGAAACGCTGTTGTCGCTGCGTTGCTCATTGCGCCGGATGGTGACGGTGCTGGCGTTGGTGAACGAATATTGCAGGCCGGTCCCGGCCAGGATGCGATTCAACGCTTCGGTCTGGCTGAGGGCGCCTTGCGCGCCGGATGATTGGAGGCCACGCGCGAGATCCATGTTGAAGAACAGTTGCAGGCCGGTCGCGTTGGAAAATTGCACCAATGCCTCGGCCAGAGGCTGCGGCCGAATGTTGAAACTCGCTCTCGTCGCTGCATTGTTGGATGACTGAGCAAAAGCCGCCGGCGACACTATGGAAACGGCGACAAGCGACGTCGTGATCGTCAGCGCCAAAAGAAGGGATCGTTGTCCCAACCGCTGGGGGCACTTGCCCTTCAGCCTTGAAACATCATGCTCAATAAAATCCTGCATAGCCCCGCCTGCACGCTGACCCGTGCTTGCACGGGCTTGTCGACCAATCGGGGCAATCTGGTGATTGCCCCCATAGTGTTCGACACCTGGGAGAGCCGAGCTAATGAATGCGTCCTGAAATTTTTGCCTACCGGGCCCCGGACACGAAAGCCAAATAGTTGGTGGCGTACAAAACACGGATGGGCAGGGTATCGGCGATCGTCCGCAAGGCGTTGTCAGCCTGCTTCGTATCAAAGATGGCTGTCACCGGTATATTGCCGACTTGTTTGTCTATCAAGATGATACGTCCGCGCCGGTAGCGTCCGAGCTCGGTCAGGACCCGTGCGAGTGGCACGTCCTGGAAAACCAGCCGGTCCCGCCGCCAAGCCTCGATCGTGTCTAAATTCGCGGGTGAGGGTTGGCTCAGCCCATCGCTGCCATAGCTGACTTGCCAGCCGTGATCGATCCTGACGCCCGACTGCGATCCTGCTTGGACCAGAACCGCGTGCTGGCTCACTGCCACCGTTACGACATCATCGATATATTTGACATCGAAGCGAGTGCCGAGCGCCTGGACGGCGCCATCAGCGGCCCGGACGATGAACGGCCGCTTGCTGTCCGCTGTCACATCAAAAAAGCCCTGTCCACGGTGCAGCACGAGCTGTCGGATGCGATCGGTGTACTGCACCGAGAGGGCTGAATCGCTTCCCAGCTCGACGGTGCTGCCATCGGCCAAAGTGAACGTCCTGCGTTCTCCGATGTCGGTCGCATAGTCTGGAGCCAGATAGGAACTGTTTAATATATAGAGGCCGCCGCCGGCGGCCGCGACGAGTGTGCCAAGCAGAATCTTCCGACGCGAAAGCGTGCGGGAGCGCCGCGCCCGGTCGAATTCCGGTTGGGCAATATCAAAGCGCTTCCATAATGTCTCCGCGCGCTGCCAGGCAGCAACATGAGCCGTATCTGCCGCAAGCCAAGCGTCGAAGGCGCGCCGATCGGAGGCATCGACTGTGTGATCGCGCATCCGCACGAACCATTCCAGCGCTTCCATGACGATTGGGTCTGTCGCGTCTTCTTTCATATAGCCACTGATGATATCCTGAAACGCAGACTATCTTGAGCCAAGTTGCCGATCGAGGTCGGCGAGCGCGATGACGATGTGGGAAATCACCGTATTGCGCGATATGCCTTGGCGAGCGGCGATCTCGTCATAGCTCATGCCTTCGAACTTGTTCAGAACGAAAGCCTCTCGCCGCCGTGGCGGCAGGGCGGCCACCGCCGAGAGAACCCTGCGCAGCTCGCAACGATAGATCGCGGTGGTCTCGGGCGATGGGCTCGCGTCCGCCAGGGCGTTCAGTTCGGTCTGGGTGACAGCGACCTCGGAGCGTCGGGCTTGGTCGCGCAGATGATTGAGGGCGAGATTCTTGACGGTGCTGCTCAGATAGGCCGGGCAGTTCTCAATATTGCCGCCATCTGCGACCCGGAGCAATTTTTCGAACGCTTGGTGGACGAGGTCGTCAGCGGCGGCTCTGTTGCCAACGAGACGGCGGACCAGATGCCGCAGCCGGCCCTGCTCAGACGTGTACAGATCAGCAATATCGATCGCGTGAACACTCATGCCACTCACTCACGTCGGATCCTCCGGCGCGTGGACCAACAAAGGTCCGTAACATGATCGCGAATTTCATCGCAATCTGTTGCATCAACATAAGAATTTGAACGATTCGAAACTGCGAGATGATTTAGTAATGCGGTTGCTCGCACGCGTGGCGTGATCGTGGGTGTCGAAACGACATGTGCAAAAAGCCCGAGGCTGATGCAGTGCGCTGCGATGGCCAACAGTGGATTCGCGCGCCTCTGGCCATGACTGACGACTGCTTCAATCGACAAAGCGATCATTGGCGATGCTCCATCCCTCATCACCTCACGGCGCTTGTCAGTTGATTATTTTAGGCTGTAGTTGGGGAAGCTGCGACGCGCAGGTGTGTCGTAGTGCGCGAGATCCATCATGAAATTGTTCGACTGGCTGACCGGAACAAAACGTCCCGCCGCTGGCGTGACGGCAAAGACGGCGGCGGACGTGCGCACCGATCTGTTGACGGTCAATCGACCGACGGCGCCATTCATCGTGCGCGATGGCGCGCCTGAGAATGTCGCTCTGGTCGCCGAGTGGCGCATCGTCGATGCAAGATGGTACGAGATCTTTGCCAAGGCTGGCCTGCAGAAGACCTTCAAGATCTTGATGCAGCTCGACGCGCAAACCCGGGAAGTGCGCGCGGTCGATCAGGAATGGTCGCTTGAGTGGCGCGCTGGCATTCCAAAATTGTCGCTGGCGGCGGAAGCTTTTCGCGGACAGAAGAAGGAAATTTCGTTCGGCACGGCTTTCGCCTTCACTGAGCAGGGCAGCTATGGCGAGGTTTATCGCTACAAATTTTCAACCGCCGAGATCAAGACGCCGTTGCAGGATGCCGTGCTCAAAGCAGGATGGACTTGGCGCGGCGTTGCCTTCGGAAAGTTGTGATCGCTGATCCCGGCGATGTTGCTCTGCGCCAGATGTCTGTCTGTATCTAATTGAAATTTATATAAAATTATTGATGCCAGCGAAGGCTGTTCAGATTGTAGGCAACTCATCAAGGCGTGGTGCATCAAACCGCTTTCTTGGGGGCAACGGCGCGCGCAGGATAAACTTAAATCCAACGGCAAGTTTACAAGCGCCGCAAAATCATCAATCAACCTCATGAAGGACGTCGCGGATTTTCCAACGTCAGCTGGATGGGGTGTCTGTGTTACGACCGGCGTGCGCCGGTTGTGACTGAGGACATAGATTTACAAGTATGGTCAAAAAGGCTCGCTTGGCAGACACGGCAAGTTCCACTGAAAAGGCGGAGGATCCGCGCGCGCGCATCATTGCCGCCGCGCGAGAGGTGTTTATCGAGCAGAGCTTCGATCTGGCGACCGTGCGCGAGATCACCTTGCGCGCCGACGTGAATCTGGCGGCCATCAACTACTATTTCGGCTCCAAGGACGAGCTTATCAGCGAAGTTCTGAATCTCATGATGGAGCCTTATACCAATGCGCGCCTGAAGGCGCTTGAAGCCTGCGAGGCGGCAGCCGGCGAGGAGGGCCCCACCGTCGCGGCGGTTGTGGAGGCGCTTGTGCGCCCCATGGTCCGGCTTAGCCGGGATCAATCGGGGGCTCGCCCTCTCACGCGGTTTCTTCTCCAGGTTCGCTCGCGTCCACGCGAAGTCACCACGCGGTTCTTTATTCGCCGCGTTGATCCCGTGGTTTTTCGTTTCATCGACGCCTTCGCCAAGGCGCTGCCGGCGCTCGGCCGGCGCGATATCTTCTGGCGTTATAATTTCGCCATCGGCACGGTCATGCAGGTGTTGATCGATTCCGAACCGGCAACCTCGCGTCTGAAACAGCTTTCAGGCGGACTGTGCGACACGACCGACGATGAGCAAATCATCGCCCAGCTAGTGAGCTTCGTGTGCGCGGGCTTCTCTGCCCCGGCCGTGCATTCATCGGCTTCTTCGTCGCCTCGGCGGGCGTAAGCACGGCATTAATGCGCGCCGGCTGATCAGCGCGAGCGGCCACCCAAGGCAACGGCAGAAGGTTAATTCGCCCGCAAACCGAGCATTTTCTGCTCGATTTGCGGGCGTATTGCTCCGAGAAAAAGCGTTGACGAAACGCAAATTTAAACTACGTTTGAAAAACTGTTTTAATCCGCTGCGGAGCGTCTTCATGTCTGCCACGACCCCGAAAATCACCGGTTCTTTCGTTGCTTTGATCACCCCCTTCGACCGTTCGGGTGGTGTGGATTTCGGCGCTTTCCGCGAGTTGCTTCAGTTCCACGAGGCGAACGGCACCTCGGCCATTCTCATCATGGGCTCGACCGGCGAAGTCTCGATGCTGTCGCCCGATGAGAAGAAGAAAATCATCGTCGAGACGGCGAAAATGAAGTCCGCCAAGATGCCGCTGTTCTTTGGCTGCACGGGCAACAACACCGATACGACCATCGAGAACGTCCGCTTCGCGCGCGCCAATGGCGCCGATGGCGCGATCCTTGCCGCGCCGGCCTATATCTGCGCGTCGGAAGCCGACATCGAGAGCTACTTCATGGAGATCGCCGACGCGACCGATCTGCCGCTCGGCATCTACAACAATCCGCCGCGTGTGAAGAGCGATCTGCATTGGGATAACCTGCTGCGCATCTTCAAGCATCCGAACTACGTCATTCACAAGGAATCGACGACGCGTGTTGGTCAGGTGGCGCAGATTCTAGCGGCCCGGCCGGATGTTTCCGTCATGTGCTGCGACAGCCCGAACCTCGGTCTCGTCGTTCCCACCATGAGCCTCGGTGGCCATGGCACTGCCAACATGGGTGGCAATATCGCGCCGGCGGAAGTCGCTGTCATCTCGAAGCCCTGGACATCCTATGCCGAGGCGGAAGGCTTCAAGGACACCTATTTGCGCCTGCTGCCGCTGCTGCACTTCAATTATTCGGCCATCAATCCGGTCGCCATCAAATCGCTTATGAAGGCCGTTGGTCTGCCGGCCGGTGAATTGCGCCGTCCGCTGACCGGGCTTGAAGGCGAGGCGCTGGCGCGCGGTGTTCGCATCGTGCAGGAACTCGGATTGGACAAGGTCTATGGTTGGAATCTCAAACGAGCGGTCGCTGCCGCGGCTTGAGGAGCGCCTTCCATGGACTTCGGAATTTCTGGCAAAAAAGCCCTTGTCACCGGCGCGAGCCGGGGCATGGGCAAGGCAGCGGCTCTGGCGCTCGCGCATGAAGGGGTGGCGCTGACCATTCTGGCCCGCACGCCGGAAACGCTTGAGAAAGCGGCTGCCGAAATCCGCGCCGAGACCGGTGTGGAGGTCACAGCCGTCGCGGGAGATATCACCACGGTGGCTGGCCGAGAGGCGGCGCTGGCCGCTTGTCCGGCGCCAGACATCCTGGTGAACAACGCTGACGGCGAATTGCCGGGCGACTTCCGCAATTGGTCACGCGAGGATTGGATTCGCGGCGTTGATCGTATGATGCTGACGCCGATCGATATGATCCGCTTGACGGTCGATGGCATGATGGAGCGCGGTTTCGGCCGTATCGTCAATATTGTCTCGCGCAGCGTCAAGATCGCTCAGCCCGAACTCGGCATGTCGAACGCGGCCCGCTCCGGTCTCGTCGGCTTCGTCGCTGGCATCGCGCGGCAGACGATTGCGCGCAATGTGACGATCAACAATCTTCTTCCCGGTATCGTCGCCTCCGACGGACAGCGCCAGCATGTTGAAAGTCTGGCGCAGACCACGGGGCGGCCCTACGACGACATCTGGCGCGAGCGTGCGTCCCAGAACCCGGCGGGGCGATACGGTTCTCCCGACGAGATCGGCGCTTACATCGCCTTTCTATGCTCCAGCCAGGCCGGCTTTGTCACGGCACAGAGTCTGCTTGTCGACGGAGGTCAGTATCCCGGCACGTTCTGACGTTGCCGATCATCATTGGGCGACGGCTTGATGCCGACGCGAACCGCTGCCCGGTGTGGGCGCGGCGAACGCATACACAATAATTGGAATAGAAGGAGCCATCCATGAGGCGTGCTGGATCATTGCTGCTTTCCCCGCTGCTTGCCCTGCTGCTTGCGACACCGTTTGCAGGCGCGGCCCTTGCCCAAGAGTTTCCGTCCCGCCCGATCAGCATCGTCGTGCCCTTTCCGCCGGGCGGTGCCGTCGACAGTGCCGCGCGTGTCTTGGCGGCGGAGCTTGCGGAAACCAGCGGCAAGATCTTCGTCGTCGATAACCGCGCTGGCGGTGGCAATGGCGTCGTTGGCGCGTCCGAAGTCGTGAAATCGACGCCCGATGGCTACACGCTGTTGTTCAACGCCTCGATCCATGTGGTGACGCCGCTGATCAACAAGAAAGTGCCCTATGACGTGATCAACGACTTCACCAGCATCGCCGGTGTCGCGGCTGGTCCGTTGATCATCAGCACACCGCCGTCGACGAAAGCCAATACGCTCAAGGAATTCTTCGCGGCGGTGAAAGCCGATCCGGACTCCTTCAATTTCGCCACGTCCGGCTATGGCTCCGCTGGGCATCTGACGATTGAATTTCTGAAAACGCAGACGGGCGTCGATACGGATGTCGTATCTTACAAAGGCGCCGGCCCGGCGCTCTCCGATCTGATGGGCGGCCAGGTTCAGCTGATGGCGGACCCGATGATGTCGTCGCTGCCGCATGTGAAATCAGGCCGCCTCAAGGCGCTCGCGGTGACGAGCGCGAAGCGTTCGCCGCTCGCGCCCGATGTGCCGACCGTTGCCGAAAGCGGCCTGCCGGCTCTGGAAATGCTGTCCTGGTACGCGGTGTGGGGCCCCAAGAACCTCGACCCGAAGGCCGCAGCCTATCTCAGCGATGCGATCGCCAAGGTGGTGAAGTCCGACAAGTTCAAGGAAAAGCTCACCGTGTTTGGGTTCGAGCCGATGTACATGAACGGCGGCGAACTACAGGCTTTCGTTGTCAGCGAATCCAAGCGCTACAGCGACATCGTCAAAGCCGGAAATCTGAAGGTCGACTGAAGATGACGAAGTCTCCGGACTTGTTCACCCACCAGAAGGAACGCCCGGAGCCTTCGCCCCCCAAACTGATCGGATCACATTGGGGCTTCTACGAGCATCGGGGCACAGCCGAAACACTGCGCCCTCTTGCAAGCGATGACGACCCGGCGGCCTTCGCCGCCGACATGACGGCCGATCGGCTGGCGCCTTGCCGAATTCTTCGGCCCGCCGTGCGCCGCTCCTTTCTCGAACATGGGCCTGGCCAAGGCCGGCGCGGCGCGGAGCCTTTCGTCGAAGTGTCCTGGGATGAGGCGCTTGACCTCGTCGCCAGTGAAATCGCAAGGGTCCGCGATACCCACGGCAGCACGTCGATCTTCTCCGGTTCCTACGGTTGGTCGAGCGCTGGACGCTTCCACCACGCGCAAAGCCAGCTCAAGCGCTTTTTCAATATGGTCGGCGGTTCCGTCCGCTCGGTTCAGTCCTATAGCTATGCCGCCGGTGAGGTGCTGCTGCCACATGTGATCGGCACCACCGAAGGCCTGATCGCTGGGCATACGCCCTGGAATTTGATCGCCGGACATGCCGAGTTGATCGTTATGTTTGGTGGCACGCCCTTGCGTAACGCGCAGGTCAATGCCGGCGGTATCGTGCATCACACCGCGCGTTCCGCGCTGCTCGCCTGTCGCGATGCCGGCGCGCGTTTCGTCAACGTCACGCCGGTGCGTGACGACGCTGCCGACGATCTCGGCGCGGAATGGATGGCCTTGCGACCCTGCACCGACACAGCTTTGCTTCTGGCGCTGGCTTTCACCCTCATCGCGCGCGACCAGCACGACAAGGCGTTCATCGAGCGCTACACCACGGGCTTTGACAAAGTGCGGGCCTATCTGGCGGGAGAGACAGACGGCATCGTGAAGGATGCCGCGTGGGCCTCGGCCATCACTGGGCTCGCGGCGGACAGCATTCGCGAGCTCGCCACTGAGATGGCGTCGCGCAAGACCTTTTTGATGATGTCGTGGTCGCTGCAACGGGCCGATCACGGCGAACAGCCCTATTGGGCGGCGATCACGCTGGCCGCCTTGCTCGGCGGCATTGGTCTGCCCGGCCAGGGCTTTGGCTTTGGCTATGCCTCGGTCGGCAGCATTGGCCAGCCGTCATCGCCGGTGCGCTGGCCGTCCTTGCCGCAGGGACGCAATCCGGTTTCCGAAGTCATCCCCGTGGCGCGCATCGCCGACATGCTGCTGGCGCCGGGGACGCAATACGATCACAACGGCGCCAGGCGCACCTATCCCGACATCAAATTTATCTATTGGGCCGGCGGCAATCCCTTTCACCATCATCAGGATCTCAACCGGCTGACGGAGGCCTGGCAAAGTCCGGAGACGGTGGTGGTTCACGAGCATTGGTGGAACCCGCTTGCCCGCCATGCCGATATCGTGTTGCCGGCTTCGACCTTCTTTGAGCGTGACGACATCGTCGCCAGCGGTCGTGACAGCTTCATCGCTTATTCCTCGAAAGCGGCGGAGCCGCCGTCTCAACTGCCGACCGACCATGAAATATTGCGTCAGCTGGCGGCGCGCCTTGGTGCGGAAGAAGCGTTCACAGAAGGTCTGAGCGAGCCTGAATGGCTCGATCGGCTCTATCGCGAAGCGCGGGGCGATGCCGCCGACCGTGGCGTCGAACTGCCGGAGATCGCGGACTTTAGGGCAGCCGGGCTGGTCGATCTGACCGATATCGCCAAGACGCGCCCGCTGTTCGCGAATTTCCGCGCGGCGCCGCAGGATCATCCTCTGCGCACGCCATCGGGGCGCATCGAACTCTTCTCATCGCGCATAGCGAGCTTTGACTATGCCGATTGTCCCGGCCATGCGGCCTGGCTGGAGCCAGGCGAATGGCTGGGCGCGAAAAGCGCCGAGCGTTTTCCGCTCCATCTGCTGTCTTGCCAGCCGCATGACAAGCTGCACAGCCAATGGGACCATGCCGCCCCCTCGCGCAAGACCAAGCGCCACGGCCGCCAGCCGGTGCGCATGCATCCGCGCGATGCCGCTGCACGCGGGCTGAGCGACGGCGATCTGGTGAAGGTTGCCAATGAGCGCGGTGCCTGCCTCGCCATCGTGGCTTTGAGCGAGGCCTTGCTGCCGGGCGTCGTACAGATCGCGACCGGCGCATGGTTTGATCCTTCCAAGCCCGGCATGCCAGGTTCGTTGGAATTGAACGGCAATCCAAACGTGCTCACGCCCGATCACGGTACGTCACGTTTGGCGCAGGGGCCGAGCCCGAATTCCTGTCTCGTTGAGATCACGCGATTTTCCGACGAGGCGCTGAAGGTCAAAGCTTACCACCCTCCGGAGTTTGTCGCCGATCCGCGCAAGCCAACAAAAAAGGGGAAAGAAAATGAATTCGCGGCTTAACAGCGAAACCATCGCCGGACTGTTGTTCATTCTGATCGGCGCGGCCTTTCTCATGGGCAGCTACGGCCTGGCCTTCGGAACCTGGCGGAAGATCGGCCCCGGCGGCTTTCCGGCCATGGTGTCGGTCGTGCTCATCGCCATGGGCCTTCTCATTGCCATCAAATCCTTGACCGCCAAGGCGGCGGACACGGAGCGGCTGTTTTTCCACTTCGGTAATCTGGCCGTCATCATCGCAGCCATCGTTATCTTCGGCCTCACGGTGCGCGGCGCCGGCCTGCTGCCCGCTGTTCTCGCTTGCTGCGTTGTCGCGGCGGGCGCTTCCAGACCATTCCAGCCGCTGACGATGATGGCCTACGGGCTGTTTCTCGGTGCAGCCTGCAGCCTCGTCTTCGTCAAGGGACTGGGCATGCCGGTCGCGATCATCGGCCCCTGGTTCGGTTTCTGAGGAGAAGGCGCGATGGAGATTTTCAAAGACCTGCTTCTCGGCTTCGATCAGGCCGTCATGCCGGTCAATCTTCTGTGGTGTTTCGTCGGCGTGTTGCTCGGCACCTTGGTAGGTGTTCTGCCGGGTCTCGGGCCGGCGGCCACGATGGCGATCCTTCTTCCGTTCACCATGGGGCTGGCGCCGGTCACCTCGTTGATCATGCTGGCCGGCATTTATTACGGCGCGCAATATGGTGGCTCCACGACAGCTATTCTGCTCAATCTTCCGGGCGAAACCTCATCCGTGGTGACGGCGATCGACGGTTATAAGATGGCGCGCAAGGGCCGCGCCGGCGTCGCGCTCGCCACCGCCGCGATCGGCTCCTTCTTCGCCGGCACCGTCGCCACGTTGCTGTTGGCGCTGTTCGCGCCGACGCTCGCCGAAGTCGGTCTCAAGTTCGGCCCCGCCGAAAACTTTTCGCTGATGGTGTTGGGTCTCCTCGCCTCCGTCGTTCTGGCGCGCGGTTCTCTGCCCAAAGCTTTGGCCATGGTCTTTACCGGCATTCTCATCGGCCTCGTCGGGCAGGATGTGCAGACGGCCGAACCCCGCTTCACCCTCGGCTTGGAAGAAATGTCCAGCGGCATCAATTTCGTTGTCGTCGCCATGGGGCTGTTTGGCATCGGCGAAGTGGTGAAGGATCTCGAGAACGCGGAAAGCCGCACGGCCATCGCGGCCCCGTTCATGTCGATGTTCCCGACGCGGGAGGATTGGCGGCGCATGGTGGCCCCCATTCTGCGCGGCACCGGGATCGGCGCCGTTCTGGGCCTTCTGCCTGGCGGTGGCGCCTTGCTGGCGGCCTTTGCTGCCTATGCCATAGAAAAGCGTGTAGCCAAACCGAAGGAAGGATTTGGCAATGGCGCCATCGAAGGCGTTGCCGCACCTGAGAGCGCCAACAATGCTGGCGCGCAGACCTCCTTCGTGCCGCTGCTGACACTGGGCCTGCCCTCGAATGCTGTCATGGCGCTGATGTTTGGCGCGCTCATCATGCAGGGCATCGCACCAGGGCCAACGCTTATCAGCGATCATCCGAAGGTGTTCTGGGGCGTCATCGTCTCCATGTGGGTCGGCAATCTCATGCTGCTCGTCCTCAACCTGCCGCTGATTGGCATCTGGACGAAACTGCTGACGCTGCCCTTCAAATATCTCTACCCGGCCATTCTCGTCTTCTGCGCCATCGGTGCGCTCTCGCTCGGCAATTCTGTCTTTGATCTCTGGCTTCTCGCCGCCTTCAGCGTTGCCGGCTATGTCTTCGCAAAGCTCAATTGCGATGCCGCGCCGCTCGTCATGGGCCTGTTGCTGGGACCAATGATGGAGGAGAATTTCCGTCGGGCGATGTTCCTGTCGCGCGGCAAGGCGAGCATCTTCATTGATCGGCCGATTTCCGCTGGTTTGCTCATCGTCGCTGTCCTCGTCCTGGCCGTGATCATCATGCCGCGCTTCCGCGCCACCCGCGAAGAGGCATTTCAGGAATGAGTTGCTTTCTCAAAACGCTGAGTTCTCCATGCGTGTAGTCGTGATCGGCGCCGGTATCGTCGGCGCATCGACCGCCGTGGAGCTGCTGCGGGACGGGCATGACGTCACCATAGTCGAACCGGACACACCCGGCGGCCGCCAGGCGGCAAGCTATGGCAACAGCGGCTGGCTCAGCCCCGCCTCCGTCGTGCCGATGTCCATGCCGGGCCTGTGGAAAAAAGTGCCCGGCTTCATTGCCGATCCCACGGGTCCGCTCGCCATCCGTTGGCGCTATCTTCTCGGGCTTGCGCCGTGGCTCGCGCGCTTCGTCGCTGCCGGCTCGAGCGTTTCGAAGGTTGAACGTACGGCGGCTATTCTCTCCAGCCTGCTGTATGATTGCCCGGAGCGTCATACAACCCTGGCCGAGGAGATCGGCCGGCCGGAGCTGATCGTCAGAAAGGGCTTGATCTACGCCTATGCCGACCGCGCCGCCTTCCTCCAGGAAGCGTTGGCCTGGCGGCTGAGGGCGCAGAACGACGTTGCCTTCCGGGAATTGTCCGCTCAGGAACTTGCTGCGCTCGAACCCGATCTATCGCCGCGCTACACTTTCGCGGTCCTCGTCGAAAAGGGCGGCCATTGCCTTGATCCCGGCGGCTATGTGGGCGCGATCGCGGCCCATGCCGTCGCGAAAGGCGCCGAGCGTGTGACGAGCCGGGCGACTGGCTTCGATGTGGTGAACGGCCGGCTGCGCGCCGTCCTCACCGAAGACGGCCCGCTGCCTTGCGACAGGGCGGTGATCGCCACCGGCATTCGTTCCAAAAGCCTGGCGGCGGCGGTTGGTGATGACGTGCCGCTGCAAAGCGAACGCGGCTACCACGTCGTCATTCCCCCAGACATCGCGCGCGGCGCCATGCCGGTCATGCCAGCCGATGGCAAGATGGGGAACAATCCGATGCTCGCTGGCCTGCGCATCGCCGGGCAGGTCGAACTGGCGAGCCCCGACGCCGCACCTGATTGGAGCCGCGCCGATATTCTGCTCGGCCATGCGAAGCGCGCTTATGGGGCGCTGTCTAAGCCGTTTGACGAGAGTCGGATCGACCGCTGGATGGGCCATCGTCCCTCCATGGCCGATGGCTTGCCCGTCATCGGCAAGGCGCGGAGTTGCGCCGATATCATCCACGCCTTTGGTCATGGGCACATCGGCCTGGCCAGCGGCCCGGCGACGGCGCGCATCGTCGCGGATTTGATCGGCGATAAGGCTCTCCATATCGACGTCGCGCCGCTGTCCGCTACGCGCTTTTAGCAAGCACTGACGTCCCCTTGACGGGGACGAGTTTCTCAGGCCGCTCCGAGATAGGCGCGCGCCAGCAGCGGATCGTTGGCAATAGCGGCGGCATCGCCCTGCGCGATGATCTGTCCATGCTCGATCACATAGGCGCGATCCGCCATGGCCAATGCCAATGTGGCCATCTGATCGACAAGTAGAAGCGTCGAGCCTTCTTGCCGCAATTCCTCCAAAACGCCGAAAAGTTCGGTAACGACTTTCGGCGCGAGCCCGAGCGAGGGTTCGTCGAGGAGGAGCACGCGCGGACGCGACATCAAGGCGCGCGCGATCGCCAGCATTTGCTGCTCGCCGCCGGAAAGCGTGCCGGCGCGTTGCTGCGCCCGTTCCCGCAAGCGCGGAAACCGCTGAAACATTTCTTCCACCCGGGCATCGCGGTCGCGCGGCGTCAAGAAAGCGCCGAGGCGGATGTTGTCTAAGACAGACAGCTCCGGAAACACTTGCCGTCCTTCAGGCACCAGAACCATGCCGAGCCGGACGATATCTTCCACCGCCATCTGCGTGATATCGTGTCCTTCAAGCGTTGCACCACCCGATGTCACGGGCCGGTGCAGTCCGGACAAAATCCGCATCAGCGTCGATTTACCGGCACCGTTGGCCCCCAGCAGAGCGACAGCTTCACCGCGACGGACTTGGATGTCGATGCCGTCCAAAACTGGCTCAGCGCCGTATCCCGCGACCAACGCACTGACGCCAAGGAGTTCCTCTCCCGCCGCGCGAGGCGCTTTGGAGCGCACCTGTGGCGTGATGGCCGACTGATCGCCGAGATAGGCTTCTTTGACTTTGGGGTTGGCCTGTATCTGTTGTGGCGTACCTGTGGCGAGGAGTTCGCCCGTGTCGAGCACGACGATCGCATCGGAAATATTCATCACCAAGGTCATGTCATGTTCAACGACAAGAACGCCGAGGCCCGCATCAGCAATGCGACGCAGAAGCACCGACAGATCGGCTTTATCCTCCCGAGACAAGCCCGCTGCGGGTTCGTCGAGCAGAAGCACATCGGGATTGAGCGCAAGCGCCCGCGCGATTTCGACGATCCTGCGATCCACATGCGGGAGGTCCGCCGCCGCTTTCAGCGGGTCGCCGCGGAAACCGCAAAACGACAGAAGGGTCAGCGCCTGGCTCTGTAGATCCTCGGCGTTCAAACGCCCACGTCCCATGAGAGGGCCCAACCGGCCGCGTGTCATCGCCAGCAGGATATTGTCGATGACGCTCAACGTCCCGAACAATTGCGAGGTCTGATAGGTTCGCGCCACGCCCGCGCGCGCGACGGCATAGGCGGCTTTGCCGCCCAGCTCACGTTCGCCCAGGCTGAAGGTGCCGTGCTGCGGCTGATAAAAGCCGCTGAGCAAGTTCATCGCCGATGTCTTCCCGGCGCCGTTCGGGCCGATCAGACTGGTGACTTGTCCGGCCTTGGCTTCGAAGGAGAGGGCGTTGACCGCGCGAACGCCGCCAAAGCTGATGCCCAGGTTGTCGGCCTGGATAGGATCGCGGACGCGTTTGGCAAGCGGCAAGGTTGTCGCACCCGCATGAACCGGCACGGCATCGGGATCACGACGGTTGAGGGGGATCAGATCGAGCAGGGCGCTCCACAAGCCGGCAACGCCGCCTGGCGCGACCCACTGGACCACGAGCAGCAAGGCGCCGAAGAACAGCAATCGGAAATCTTCAAGGCTGGACAGAAGTTCGGGAAGCAGACCGACGATGATGGCGCCGATGAGCGGCCCGAGCGTCCAGCCGGCGCCGCCGATCATCACCACCAGAACGAACAGAATGGATTGCGAGAAGGCGAATGTGTGCGGCGTGACGAAGCTGGACAGCGAGGCGAACAGGCCGCCAGCAATGCCCGCGCAAGCCGCCGACACCGCGAACGCGACTGTTTTGACCAACAGTGGGTTGATGCCGACCGACGCCGAAGCGGTTTCACTATCGCGGACGGCGCGCATGGCGGTGCCCCAGGTGCCGCGCGCCAGTAGAATATAGCCGACGAGAACCACGGCGGCCGTAGCGATCGCCAACAGCGCAACGGCGCGCTCGCCGCGCGCGAGAGATCCCAAGGATGGGGCGACAATCCCCATGATGCCGTTTTGGCCGCCGGTGAGGCCGCGCATTTCGACAATGCTGTGTTCGACAACGAAGCCGAAGGCGATCGTCACCATGGCGAGATAGGGGCCTTTGACCCGCAAGGTCGGCAGAGCCAGCAGCGCGCCAAGACAAGCCGCCACGAGCGCTCCCGCCGGCCACGCCAGCCAGAAATTGACGCCGGCTTTGGTGAGGATCGCCACCGTATAGGCGCCGATGGCATAGAATCCGACATGGCCGAACGAGATCTGGCCGCTGAGCCCGATCAACACATTCATGCCGAAACCGACGATGGCCAGCAGCGCCACATTGGCCAGGATGAAGACGTAATAGCCATTGAGCGATAAAGCCATCCAGGCAGCGGCGGCAAAGAGAGCCCCGCCAAAGGACAGTTTGATCGTCAAGAGGCTCAGAGTTGCCGGCGATCCAAGCGGCCGTCTCGCAATCATGATCTCGCTCATACTTTATAGACCTCCGCGCGTCCGAACAGTCCGCTGGGGCGAACCGCCAGCGCCACGATGACGAGAAGGAAGGTGATGATCTGCGTATAGCCGGACCCGAGCAGTGTGGTGACGAGGCTTTCGACAATGCCGAAGATGAGCCCCGCGATCATGACGCCCCAGGCACTGGTGATGCCACCGAGGATCGCCACGGCGAAAGCTTTCAGTCCGAACAAGGTTCCCATATCGGAATGCACGTTGAACAGCGGCGCGATCAGAATGCCGGCGATGCCAGCGAGCACCGTCGAGACGGCATAGGCCAAAGCCGTGGCCCGTTTGATGGGAATGCCCATCAGGCGCGCGGCGGAGGGATTTTGCGACACCGCCAGAAGCGCCGAACCCCAGCGGGTTTTCTGCGCCAGCAGATGCAGCAGCAGCGCCAGAATGAGCCCGACAATGGGAATGACGGCTTGCAAGGGATAAACACCCAGATTGACGCCGCCGATTTCGAGCGAAGTCTGGGCCAGGGGCGAGGCCAGGCTGCGCGGCTCCTTGCCGAAGGTGAACATCACGATATTGTCGATGACGATGCCAAGCGCGACGGTGGCCATCAACCAGGCGTCGGAGCCTCGGCTCGCGAACGGACGCACCGCGATCCGCTCGACCACCAGGCCGTAACAGGCGCATAGAACAAGGGCTGTTGGGATGGCCAGAGGCATCGGCCAGCCAAACGTCTTTGCCAGCGCGAAGGTGAGCACGGCGCCGAGCATCATCGAACTGCCCTGCGCGAAGTTGACCGTCTTCGAAACCGCATAAGTGACATAGAAGCCGAGCGCGATGAGCCCGTACATGCTCCCCAGTCCGATCCCACTGATGAGTGCCGAAGTGACGAGCATCATTTTCTCCAAGTCATATGAAAAGATACGCGGCGCAGGTGCCGCGTATCCTAGAGTCACTCAGTCTCAATCCTTGAGGCCGACCGGCACGATGCGGTTGTCGATGAACTGGGCCCAGACATAGTCGTTGGCCTGGATCGCATCATGGCGGCCGGGCGCGAACGGCGTCTGGTAGGTCTTGATCAAGCCTTCATAGGTGCCGATCTTGTAGAAGCCTTGGCGCACGGCATCGCCGTCGGTCGAGCCGGCAGCCGCGATGGCGAGCGCCGCCAGATGCATGCCGTCATAGGCGTTGGCGACGCCGACCGCTGGCGTGATGTCGCTGACCGATTTGATCGCCGGATATTTAGCCTGCAAGGCCGCGATCAACCGCGCGCCGACCGGCGATTGCTTGCCGAAGAAACTATAGGTCTGAACGAAATGCACATCCTTGCCGCTCGGTCCGGCAAGCTCGGTGAAGCGGCCGCCGGCCGGGCCCCAATGAGAGACGATCGGCACTTTCCAGCCCATCCGGTCCAGCGACTTCACCACCTGCGCGGACGGACCGACATTGCCGACCATGAACAGCGTGTCGGCGCCAGCCGATTTCAGGCGCGTCAGCTGCGGCACGAGATCGACGTCATTCTCCTGAAACTTTTCGACGCCGACCGCCTTCATTCCCTTGGCATCAAGCGCCGCCTTGAGGCCAGCCTCGTTGGATTCACCCCAGGGATTGTTGACCAGGATCATCCCCGGCTTTGTCGCCTGAAAGGTCTTCTGCGCATAGTCCAGCATGCCGACATCGACGATCTCATCGACCGCCGAAACACGGAAGGCGAAGTTCGGATCGGCACCATTCTTGGTAATGCCCGTGCCGGCGGCCCAAGGGCCCATGAACGGCGTCTTTTCCTGATTGATGAGCGGCACGATCGCCATGGACACCGGCGTATCGAGACCGCCGAAGAGAACGGCAACTTTCTCGCGGAAGATCAATTCACGCGCGGCGGTGACGCCCTTGGCCGGGTTGCCTTCATCATCCCGGCGCACCAACTCGACCTGGCGGCCGCCCAGCAGGCCGCCCTTGGCGTTGATCTCGTCGATGGCGATGGTGAGGCCACGGCTGATGGCTTCGCCAGCCAAGGCCGATTGACCCGAGAGAGCGGTGACCAGTCCGATCTTGATCGGCTCGGCTGCGAACGCGGCTGTCGCCGCGACGATTGCAACCGCGCTGACAACACCTCCAATGAGGTGCCGTCGGGATAGACACAACAACTTGTTTGCCATGGGACACTCCGGCTTAGCGACAGGCGATGGCCTGCGATGAACAGCGCAGAGAGCTCTGGCAATCCTCGTGCCAGTGTTGGCAATCTTGGAATTTTACGGCGACAATTTATTGGATAGATTGTCTACAATCATGGCACGCCGTTTGCTGGTGGTTCTCACCGATGCAAAGAGGACTGGAGGCATGAGAATGACCGATCAATTTCAACCGGGAGGCGCGCGTGCCGCCATATCAGCGGCTGAAATCGTTGACGAATACCTCCGCGTGCTGATGATCCCCGATCCCGTTGCAGCCCGTCGTTACACATCTCCGGATTTGCGGATTCGCTTCACCGGTGGCCGTGAAATGCGCGATCCTGCGGAATGTACTGCCTTTAATGCCCAGCGCTACGCCTGGGTGAAGAAGCGGATCGAAAAGACCGAGGCTGTCATTGGCGGACAATCTGATGAGCAAATTGTCTACAGTTTAGGCACTTTGTACGGGGCGTGGCCAGACGGCAGGCTGTTCGAAGGCAATCGCTACGTCGACCGTTACGTGCTGCGCGACGGACGCATCGTTGAGATGGACGTCTGGAACGACAGCGCCGAATGGCTGCTCACGCGCCGGCAAGAGATGGCCTGACCATGCCCCGTTTCGACGATCTGCGCAGCCACGAACGCTTTGACTATCGGCCGATTACCGACCGGCCACACTATCGCTGGCCCAATGGCGCCGGCCTGGCGGTCTATATCGGCTTCAATATTGAGCACTTTGCTTTTGGCGAAGGCTTGGGCGCCAATATCGGTCCCTTGTCGCCGCATCCCGATGTCCTCAATTTCGCCTGGCGCGAATATGGCAATCGCGTCGGCGCTTGGCGCTGTCTCGATCTGTTCGACGATCTGGCGATCCCCACCGCGGCCATCATCAACACGGCGCTGTATCGGCATTGCCCCGAACTGGTCGCGGCCTGCGTCGCGCGCGGTGACGAGATCGTTGGTCACGGACACACGAATGCCGAGCGGCAATCCGACTTCTGCGAGGCGGATGAGCGCGCTCTGCTCGAACATTGCCGCCGGGAAATCTCCCGTCATAGCGGTGTCGCGCCCACGGGCTGGCTGTCGCCTTGGATTTCCGAGAGCCATGTCACGTCCGATCTTCTGGCTGAGACAGGCTATCGCTACACGCTCAACTGGTGTCACGACGATCAGCCGGTTCGGATGCGCACGCGCGATGGCAAAGCTCTGTGGTCGATTCCCTATCCGCAAGAACTCAACGACATTCCCATGGTGGTCGGACGGCTGATGGGCGGCGATGCCTTCGCCCAGATGATCATCGACAATTTCGATGAAATGCTGGAGCAGGCGCAGCGACAGCCGCTCGTCATGGGCATTGCGCTGCATCCCTATATCGTCGGGCAACCGCATCGCTTGCGGCATCTGCGCCGCGCGCTGCAACATATCGTGCAGGCGCGCGATGCTGGCGACATTTGGATCACCACGCCCGGCGCCATATGCGCGCAGGTCTCAACTATGCCCTACGAAAGCCTTGTCGAGAATCTTGGAACCCCGTCATGACCGATATGATCAAAACCCCTGCGGATGCCGTCGATGGCTGGATGCCCGGCGGACGGTTCAATATAGCCGGCGCCGCGTCCGGCCCGCTCGCTGGATTGCGTTTCGCCGTGAAGGATTTGTTCGATGTCGCCGGTTTTCCGACCAGCGCCGGCAATCCCACCTGGCCTGCAACCCATCCGGTACCGACCGTCAGCAGCCCGCTGGTTTCAACGCTGCTCGCGGCTGGCGCCTCGTGCGTTGGCAAGACCATCACGGACGAATTGGCCTATAGCCTCCACGGCGACAACATTCACTACGGCACGCCGCTGAATGCCAACGCGCCCGATCGCGTGACCGGCGGCTCCTCCAGCGGCTCGGCCGCGGTGGTGGCGGCGAAACTGGTCGACTTCGCTCTCGGCACGGACACAGGCGGCTCGACCCGCGTGCCCGCGAGCTATTGCGGACTTCATGGATTGCGCCCGACCCATGGCATACTCTCGGCCGACGGACTGGTGCCGCTGCATCCAAGCTACGACACCCCGACATTCCTGGCTCACGATCAAGCGACCTTTTTGAAGGTCGCGGAAACCTTGCTGCCGCAAAGCGATTTCCGCCCCTCTCGCGTGTTGATTGCGTCTGATGCCTGCGCCCTGGCCGACGATGTTTTCGCTGGGCCCCTCGGCGCTGTGATCGCGACCCTTGAAGCGATGCTGAAAACCTCAGCGCAGACGGTGGCGGTTTCAGGCGCGGCTTCGCTCGCCGATTGGCGTGGCATCTATATGACATCGGGCGCCCACGAGGGCTGGCAGATCCATGGCGAATGGATCACACAACAGAAGCCCACATTCGCACCAGCCATTGCTGGCCGCTGGCAGGCCGCCAGCAAGGTGACTTCCGATATGGCGACGCCAGCCAGGCAGCAAGCGCAGGACATTCGCGCCAAGGTCCGAGGCTTGCTCGCGGACGATGCTATTCTGGTTCTGCCCTCGGCAGCCAGCTTCGCACCCTTGCGCGACGCCGATCCGGCCGCCGTGGACGCTGTTCGCTTGCGCACCATGGCGATCACCTGCATTGGCGGCCTGTCCCGCCTGCCGCAGATCAGCATCCCTTTCCGTTCTTCCGAGGGCATACCGCTCGGTGTATCCATCATGGGGCCGGCCGGTTCCGACCTTGCGCTTGTCCGCATCGCGAAGGAAGTTTTCGAATGCCAATCGATGATCGTAAATCAGATCTAACCGCGCCCGCGGCGGAAGAAACAAAGGCTATCGGAGTGGGGCCGGGGCTACGGCGCGCCATGCCAGCGGATGAGACGCCGATCTACAAGACCATTTTCGACGGCATCATGAACCAGCGCCTGATGCCGGGCACTAAACTGCCAGAGAATGAACTGTGCGACGTTTTCGGCGCCAGCCGCTCGCTGGTGCGCCGCGTCTTGCAAAGACTGGCGCATGATCACATCGTCGAAATACGGCCCAATCGCGGGGCGATTGTCGCCACACCCTCACCCGAGGAGACGCGGCAGATCTTCGAGGCGCGGCGCGGGCTCGAAGGCGCTCTCGTGAAGCTCGCGGCGCGCAACGCCACCGCGGCCGACTATGCCAAACTGCGCCAGCAGCTTCATGAAGAGCATGAAGCGATGCATCGTTTCGATCAGCCCTCCTGGGCGCGTCTCGCCAGCGCTTTTCACCTGCAGGTGGCCACCCTGGCCAACAACCCTATCCTTGAAGCCTATCTTCAAGAGATCGTGTCGCGCTGCTCGCTTATCGTGGCGGTTTATCAGCCCTGGGGCAATGCCTCGTGCGAACACGACGAGCACGCCAGCATTGTCGACTGCATGGAATCCGGACAAGTCGACCGCGCGATCGAGCTGATGGAACAGCACCTGCTGCAGCTTGAGGGCAACATCTCGTTTAGCCGCGACAACAGCAAACTCAGCTTGAAAGACAGGTTGGGGCTCAAATAATCATGGCGCAAACGATGCAAGCCTGTCCTCGGCCGCTCGCGAGCGCGCAGGTTCTCGATATCCTTTCAAGCGTGAATGCCCAACGCTGTTAGCGTTGGGCGTGGGCGATAGCCAACATGGGATAGTCTCAAAGTTTCTTGATCCAAGCCACGATGGCGTCGGCAACAGCCTGCGGTTGTTCTGGAAGCAGGGCGTGACTGGCATTCGACACAACCGCAATCGACACGCGATCGCCAAATTCGGCTTTGAGTTCGTCGCGCTGGGCGGGCGTCTTAAACGGATCTTGATCCGCCTGCAGGTCGAGCAATGGGACCTTACCGCCCGACCACCATTCCTCCTGCTTCGTCTTTTGCGAGGCGAGGCGTTGGCTTTGGCTCACGTCTTCATACCAGCCGTGCAGCCACTCGGAAGGGTCGTTGCCAGGGGCGAAGAAGGTCAGCTTGAGATATTTCAACCGCTCCGCCTCGGAGAGAGACATGTCGGCGCTCTTGCTGACGTAGTCACTGAGCTCGGGAGGATATTTCTTGGCGGCGGCAGCCGCGAGCACGATGCCGCGCACCGCTTGGGGAAAATCGACGGCGGTCATGCGGGCGACCCAATTGCCATAGGCATGGCCGACGATCACGGCTGGCCCACTGCGTTGCGCTTCGATCACAGCCGCGATGTCGCGGGCGAAATCATGCAGGGTGACGTCCTGCATCGGCCCGCGGCTTGCGCCGACGCCGCGCGGCTGCGGACGAAGAACACGGAAGCCAGCGGCCGCGATCTTCTGGGCCACCACGTCATAATCCTCGGAATCGCGCCCGCGAGAGGGGAGCATGACGACAACCGGACCGTTCCCCTCGACAATGACGTCGATGGTCACCTCCCCCGATTTCACCAATTCGCGCGTGCGCTTCGTGTCAGCCGTGGCGCAAGTCACCCCCAGCACGACAAACGCAAGAGCCGAGAACGTTAAAAGCCCTTTTCTCATCAGTACTCCCTCTCTCAAAAAGTCCCACCCTTCATCGAAGATCGATAGCTGCCTGCTATTCCAGCTTGATGCCGGTGGAAGCGATCAGCGGTCCCCATTTGGCCCGCTCGGATTTGACGAAGGCGATGAAATCCGCGGCGGACGTCGGAGACGGAATAGCCTCCTGACTCTCGAACTGCTTGACGAGTTCGCTCGCCCGCAGGCTCGCAAGCGCCGCTTCGCTGATCTTGTTCTTGATCTCTGTCGGCATCTGGGCCGGGCCGACCAATCCGTACCAATTGTCGGAAATCACCATCGGATATCCAACCTCGGCGGTGGTTGGCACGGCGCTCAAGGCCTTCACCCGGTTTTGCGTCGTCACGGCGAGGGCTTTGATGGCGCCGGCCTGGATCTGTGGCAACAGAACAGGCATGTCAGCCGTCATCATGTCGATATGACCGGCGAGGAGATCGTTGACTGCCAGAGCCGCACCGCGATAGGGCACGTGCACGATGTCGACCTTGGCCTCGGTCTTGAAGAGTTCGCCTGCCAGATGGGTGATGCTGCCGACGCCTGCGGAGCCGAAATTGATCTTGCCGGGATTGGCCTTCGCATAGGCCACGAGTTCGGCGACGCTATTGATGCCAAGTGTGGTGCGGACGGTCATCACCTCGGGCACGCGCGAGACCAGTGTCAGTAGCGCCAGGTCTTTCTCCCAATCAAACGGCATTTTGGGAACCATGAACGGCACAGTGGACAGAGCTGCGGCGCCCACCAGGCAGAGCGAATAGCCATCGGGTTCACTCTTGGCGACCGTATCGACGCCAAGCAGGCCAGCGGTGCCTGTCCGGTTCTCGATGACGACCTGTTGTCCCAGTGCCGTACTCATGCCGTTCGCCAGGACGCGCGCGAAGATATCGGCGGGTCCACCTGCCGCGAAGGCGACGACCAGACGTATCGGCCGTGTCGGATAGCTTTGCGCCATCGCGCCTGGCGACATCAATGTCGCGGCGCCGAGCGCTACCATGAAAGAACGCCTGTCCATATTCCCCTCCCTTTTCATCCCAGATCGACTGAGCGGCTCTGCTTAGTCCCCGGCGCGCGGCAGACGGGCCACGGCTTCCAAATATTCGCGCGCGATGCGGCCCACGAGTTCGCCGGCGGGCACCATGTCATCGATCAACCCGACGGCCTGACCGACCTCCACCTTGCCCTCGGCCACGTCGCCTTCGAGCGCGGCCATTTTCAGCGTGCTGGCGGCAAAAGCGGCGCGGCGCGTTTCGAGCGTGGCGCCGTCCGTTTCCAGCGCACGCATGCGCTCGGCAAAGGGGTTCGCCAGTGTGCGGATCATGCCGAGATCGCGCCCGACGGTGCGGGTTGCGGCGATGCCGGCATCGAGAACCGCCTGCTTATAGGCTGCATGCACGTTGGCTTCGGGCGTTGCGATGAAGCGCGTGCCGAAGTTCGCCGCGCCGGCCCCAAGGGCGAGCGCGGCGGCAAGTCCGGCGCCATCGGCGAAGCCGCCGGAAGCAATGATCGGCAGGCGACCAGCGAGCGCGCAGGCTACGGCGCGGACGACGACGAGCGTCGAGACCAGGTCCGCTGGTGGATGCCCGCCGGCTTCGCCGCCGACGACCACGAGCCCGTCGACACCCGCATCAGCGGCCTTGCGCGCATGGTCCTCGCCCGCCACTACATGCAGGCAGATGGTACCGATCGCCTTGAAGCGTTCGAGGTAACGCTTCGGGCCGCCTTGCGAGGCGATGAGGATGGGGATGCGGCGTGCGACCAACAGGTCCAGGATCTCATCGGCGCCAGCTCGATAAAGCGGCATGTTCACGGCGAATGGTCGCTCCGTGCCGGCCCGCACCTCATCGATGGCGCGTGCCAAATCGGCTGCGCGCATCGGCCCGGCACCGATGACACCCAGGCCGCCAGCGCGGGCGACGGCCAAGGGCAGGGCTGAGCCGGACGATGCCCAAGACATGCCGGCCTGTGCGATCGGCAAGTCGATCCCGAGCAAGCGCGTGACGTCGGTTTCGATCTTCATGACGGCAGATCCAACGGCAAGTCCAAAAGCTTGCGGGCATAGGCGGCAAGCGGCTTCTTCTGCACTTTCGAACTGGCCGTCATGCCAATCGCTTCGAAATCCTCGACGATCCACACGTGTCGCGGCACTTTGAAGCCAGCCATCTGCTCGCGGCACCAGGCGATCACGTGAGTGGGATCACATGCCGCGCCCTCGTTGGGAATGACGAAGGCGGCGACCACTTCCATCAGGCGTGGATCGGGTACGCCGATGACGGCGGCTTGGCGAATGGCGGGGTGGCGATGCAGCACATCCTCGACTTCGCTTGGCGACACGTTCTCGCCGCCGACGCGCACGATATCCTTGACGCGGCCGAGAAATTCGAGCCGCCCATCGTCGCCGAGCCGGCCCAGGTCGCCGGTCGATAGCCAACCGTCGGGGCTGAGGGCTTCGGCGGTCTCTTTGGGCTTGTCGTAATAGCCGCGCATCACGTTCCAGCCACGCACGATGATTTCACCAGGTTGGCCAGGCAGGCAATCGCTGCCGTCCTCTGCGCGAATACGTACGTCGACGCCGGGCTGCGGCCGCATGCGGGCGTTGATGCGCACCTCTTCCGGCTCCCACCAGCAGGATTGCGCAATATTCGGCGAGGCTTCGGAGAGTCCGTAGCCCGCGACGCATTCGCGCGCACCCAATTCGTCGATGACGCGGCGCATGACGACGGCTGATGCCGCCACCCAGGCGCCGCGCAGCGCCAAGCGCCGTTGCGGTCGAGACGGATGATTCAACAGCATGAGCGCCATGGTGTCATTGCCGGAGAAATGCGTGCAGCGCTCGCGCTCCATCAGCAGCAACGCCTCTCCGCCCTCGAAGCGATCCATGGTGACCAGCGTCACCATGTGTTGAACGGAAGAGAGAACGGACAGCGTGCTGCCGGCGACATGGAAGAAGGGGCGGGCAGAGTGATAGCGATCGGCGATGCGAAAGCCGATGCGGCCGCCTGAGACATATCCATTCGTCAGCATGCTGGCGTGCGTCAGCATCACGCCCTTCGGAAAGGACGTGGTGCCGGAGGTATATTGGATCAGCAGGATGTCGTCGGGCCGGCAGGCGGGCTCGGGCGGTGCGACAATGACTGCGCTGAAATCGGTCAACGACATCGCGGCGTGCGGGACGTTCTCGCCGAGAACGACCACGCGGCGCAGATCGGGCAGCGCGGCATCGGGCAGGGCGGTGTCAATGCCAGGGCAAATGCTGCGCAGCATGGGGATGAAGTCGATCTTCAAGAACTGATCGGCGATGAACAGTGTGGTCACGCGCGATTGCCGCAGCGCATAGGCCAGTTCCTCACCGCGAAACCGGGTGTTCATCGGCACCGTCACGGCACCCACCGCGCCGAGCGCGAGAAACAACGTCATCCAACGCGCGCCGTTGCCGAGGCACAGGCCGACGTGATCGCCGCGCCCGATGCCGGCGGCCGTGAGCGCGCCGCGCATATGCGCGACATCAGCGGCGAGCTGCGCATAGGTCAACCGCCCATCCGAGGCGACGATCGCCTCGACATCCGGTGCAAGGGCGCTCGCTCGCGCGAGCGCATCGGCCGTGGTTTGGGGGCAGGGAGCCGCGAAATCCACGTTACTCTCCCTTGGCCGGGTTAACATCGCGGGCGAAAGCCTCGATGCCGGCCCGCCATCCGCCGTCCGCCAGCACCCGTTCTATCTGCGCCATCTCGATGCGGATGCCCGTCGCCAAGGCGACTTCCTCGCCAAGCTCCACGGCCTGTTTCGTCAAGGCCATCGCCAGCGGCGGCGCCTTGGCGATGGTGCGCGCGATGTCGTCGGCAGCGGGTCCCACCGCATCGACGATGCGCGCCACGAGGCCGAGGCCATAGGCTTCATCGACGGGCATGTCGCGGCCGGTGAAGAGCAATTCCTTGGCGCGTCGTTTGCCGATCACCCGTTGCAGCCGCTGCGTGGCGCCGACCGTGCCCCATTGCGGCTCCGGAAAGCGGAAGCTGGCTGAGCGAGAGGCGATGATGAAATCGCACGCCATGGCGATCTCGCCGCCCGAACCGACCACCGGTCCATCGACCACGGCGATCACCGGCTTGCTGCAGCGCTCGATCGTCTCATAGGCGGCAAAGGAGGCGAGGCGGCGGCTGCGCACCCAGGCTTCGTCCTTGCCCTGGCGCTCCTTGAGATCGGCCCCGGCGCAAAAGACCGGCCCAAGCGCATCGAGAAGCACGACGCGCACCTGCGCATCCGCGTCCAACGCCGTGAAAGCCTCACGCAGCGCCAGGCACATCGGCAGGTTCAAGGCGTTGCGCGCGGACGCGCGATTGAGTGTCACACGCGCGATGGCGCCTTCACGTTGCAGCAGGACGGGGTCCATCAGATCACTCCCTCGGCGCGCAAGGCCGCAACGGCTGTCGGATCGAAGTCGAGTTCATCTTGCAGAACTGCGTCGGTATCGTTCCCCAGAAGCGGCGGCGTGCCAGGGTCTGGATTGTCGAAGCCCTCAAAGCGCAGCGGGTTGCGCAAAGCCTTGAACGTCCCCTCGCTTGGATGTTCAAAGGTGCCAACCATGCCACGGGCCTTGATGTGGGGATCGGTGAGAATGTCGCGCACGCTGTTCACCTCGCCGGCTGGAACGCCCGCAGTGCGCAGCGCTTCGCCCAGGGGTGCACGCTCGCGGGTGCCGATCGCACGGCTCAGAGCGGCCATGACGCGGTCGCGCTGCGCGACGCGCCCGGCATTGGTCGCGAGTTCTGGATCGGCGGCGAGATCGTCGAGCCCGAGCACCTGGCACACCGAAAACCAATGCTGGTCGCTGCAGCTGATGTGCAGCCAGCTGCCGTCCTGGCAGGCGAAGGCGGCGGAGGGCACGCGGCCATGATGCTCGGTCCCCATGCGCTGCGGGTCTTCATCCAAAGCGAAGAAACGCGCCGCAACGATGCTCAACAGGCTCGTCTGCACGTCCATCATTGCCAGATCGACATAGCAACCCTTGCCCGTGTTGGCGCGGCCGACCAAGCTCGTCAGGATGGCGATGGCGATCCATAGGCCTGACGTTAGGTCGGCGACGGGTATGCCCACCTTGGCCGGCGGGCCATCGGGATGCCCAGTCAGCGCCATCACGCCAGACAGCGCCTGAAACACCGTGTCGTAGCCATTGCGGTTTCGATACGGGCCGGTCTGACCGAAGCCTGTGTTGGAGAGATAAATGAGGCGGTCGTTGGCCGCCGCCAGACGCGCATAGTCCAGGCCGAAGCGTTCCATCTCGCCAGGCAGGAAATTCTCGACGACAACATCGGCGCGCGCCGCCAATCGGCGAGCGATCTCCTGGCCCTTCGGGGATTTCAGATTGAGCGTGATCGAGCGCTTGGCGCGGTTGAGCGCAAAAAAATAGCCGCTTTCGCCATGCGGCAGCCGTGGCTCGAAGCTGCGCGATTCATCGCCGGTGCGTGGGCGTTCCACCTTCGTCACCTCGGCCCCCAATTCGGCGAGGATCTGAGTCGCGAAGGGCCCCGCGAGCACCCGTGAGAAGTCGAGAATACGAATGCCGGAGAGAGGCTTCATGCGCCCGCGCTCCGGAAGCTGCGCATCAAGGCGTTGACATCGCGACCAGCCGCCATGGCCGCGTCGTAAGGCAGATCGGCGACGCGGTAGAAAAGGTTCTTAACCGCCGCCATGGCCATGGGGTTCGCCGCCGCCCAGACATTGGCGATCTCAAGAGCGGTTTCGAGCGCTTGCGCGGGCGGCACGACGCGATTGGCCAAACCAAGCTCTGCGGCTTCGATCGCTGTCAGAAGCCGCCCCGTGCTGATGAGCTCGAACGCTATCTTGCGCCCGAGATGGCGCTGCATGCCGGTCATCACCAAGGCCGGCACGATATCATGCTTGAGTTCCGGATAGCCGAACTTGAGATCGGTGCCCGCCACCATCATGTCGCAACCGATGGCAAGACCGGCGCCACCGCCAACGGCTGCGCCGCAGACGGCGGAGACGACGGGTTTGCTGAGCTTCTGCAAAATGGCTTGGGTTCGACAGGTTAAATCGGCGCGCTTGACGACGAGATGTTGGTGCTCCGGTGTCAGATTCTTAAACTCGGAAAGATCCGCGCCAGCGCAGAAACTGCGGCCTTCACCGGTCAACACCATCGCGCGCACGCTATCGTCCGCATCCGCCGCTTCAAAGGCCTGCAGCAGCGCCTCCGTCAAAGCTGTGTTGAGGGCGTTGAGTTTCTCGGGACGGTTCATCCGCAGAATGCGAATTGCGCCGCGATTTTCAACGAGAAGTTCATTCGACATGTGTGAGCCTTGTTTCCGGCAGCAGGCCGAAACCGGCGCGCGCTACCATGCTGTTGAGTTTCCGTCCCAGAAGGTGCTCGCACTGGCGCGAAGCGGCCAGGAGTGCGTCACGATCCAATCCGGTTGAAAAGCCTTCGGCTTCGAGAAGATTGACCAAATCCTCCGTCGCGACATTGCCGGTAAAACCGCCGCCATATTTGATCTGAGTCGGATGGCCGCCGACACCGCCTATGGCGCTGTCAAAATAGCGGCAGCCCGCCTCCAACGCCGCCATGCAATTGGCGAGGCCGGTGCCGCGCGTGTTGTGAAAATGCGCGACGGGAATGACGCCGGGGACCTCCGCCGCGAGGCGGCGAAACAGCGCCCGCACGCTTTTCGGCGTGCCATGGCCCGTGGTGTCGCCGATCGCGACCAATGAAACACCAAGCGCGGCGAAGCGGGCGACATCGGCGACGACGACGCCGGGATCAACCGCCCCCTCGAAGGGACAGCCGAGCGCCACCGAGATGACGCCGACGAGGCGAAAGCGTCCGTCGGCAAGGCGGACCATCTCCGCCACCTTGTCCCACTGCGCTTGCCGGGTGCTGCGCAGATTGCGTTCGCTGTGGCGGTCGGTCGCCGAGATCAGGAGACTGAGTTCTTCGGCGCCGTAACCGCGCGCTAAGTCGGCCAAGGCGCGCTCGATCGCGCGCGGGTTCGGACACGTCGCCTTATAGGCTACGCCGGCTTGGCGCTTGATGCCGGCCAGCACTTGGGAGGCATCGCGGAAGGCTGGAACGTGATCGGGATGGCTGTAGCTCGTCGCCTCGATGCGCGGAAAACCGGCGGCCGTGAAGGCATCGATCACCGCGATTTTTGCGTCCGTCGGCAGTATGGCGGTTTCGTGCTGGAGCCCATCACGGGCAAAGCACTCACAGATGGTGATTTGATTGGACATGGCCCCTCAACCGAACCCTCGTCGTCGTGGCAGGCGATCTATCAACAGGTGTTGATAATATCAACATCTTTTTGTTGATGCTGTCAACATCGGCTGCCGCTATAGTGGAGCGGCATGGCGACAACGATTCCGATTGGCGAATGACGAAAGGCCAAAAGCGCGATGACGATAACGATGCAGCGCCCCGACGCGGAGCAGCAGGATCAAGAGATTACGATTCGCGATCTCATCTCCTACCGGCTTTCCAAGACGGCCAATTTGATGTCACGGGGCGCGGCCTTGCGCTATCGGCGGGAGGTCGATGTGAATCTCGGCGAGTGGCGCACCTTGGCGTTGCTGGCGCAGGATTCGCCGTTGTCGTTGATCCGGCTTGCTAGCCACGCGGGCCTCGACAAGGCGCAGATGAGCCGTGTGGTGACAGCGCTCGTCGCGCGCGGTCTCATCCTTCGCCGAATTTCGCCCGACAATGCGCGCGCCACCAAATTGAGTCTGACGCGCAATGGCCGCGCCACATATCGTCGCCTCATCGCCGCCGCTGCGGAACGCGATCGGGCCTTTCGGGGCTGCCTCGAGCCGGACGAGCTCAAAGTACTCGAACGCGCCCTCGAAAAGCTGGCCGATCAAGCTCAGGTTCTCATCAAGGCTGAGGCCGTGGTGAGCGACGGTTCGGGCGCAAAGAAGAGTAAATAGATGAATGCGAGGGGTAGTATCGGTGAAATAGGCCTGCGACTTTCACGCAGGAAGGACAAGAAGTCCTTGATTTGAAGCGTTGTGCGGCTGCATTCCGCTTTGTCTCATAGCGACCGCGCGGGCGGCTCTTCGCTTGGCCGCATTGACCGGGCTGCTCAGTGGGGTAGAGTCGTCTCGTCGCGAAAGCGTTTGGACCGCGAATTGGCCTTGGATGCGCATAATTAGAGAGCATATCCGCCGCGCCGGCTGGCTAGCGTTGATCGCCCTTGCGATTAACCTGGGTCTGTCCTTCGGACATGTCCATGCGGTCGACGCTCAGGGACGCCACCACACCGTAAATTCGTGGGTCGTTTCATTTATATCGTCCAGCGATGGACATGCGGTAAGCAATCCCACACCAAGCCTTCCCGACGACGATCAGGCCGACCAATTCTGCGCGATCTGTATGGCTGCGTCGGAGATGGCGAGCGGTATGGCGCCGCTGCTGCCGGCGGTATCGATCGAATTCACGGTCGCATCGGTCGACTATGCGATCACCGCCACGCCTGATGTTCGGCCGCTGCACCGAAGCGTCTTTCAATCGCGCGGACCTCCATTTTCCTGACATTTCTGCTTCGATGACTTGAAGCGACGTACCAAGATACATTGCATCAAGTGATCGAGGTGCTGCCCGCACAAGCAAGTGAGGCGCCCGCGCGCCAGCAACTTGCTGATGACTTGCCGCGACTATTCCGGTCAGGAAATTCACTTATGAACCGTGCCCGATCTCCGCGCCTTAGGCGCGAACTCCTGCTATCTGCCTCTTCGTTCATTCTATTGGCCGCATCGAGCCTTCCCTCTCTCGCCCAGAATGAAGGCCCTTCTCAACAGCCCGAACCCAATCTGGATCATCAAGCTTCCCCATCTCAGCCGGAGGCGCCAGCAGCGAGCCCAACGCCGCAACCTGCACAAAACTCGGCTCCGCAGGAGAAGCCAGCGACCGTCGAGACGCCGGCCAGCGGTGGGAACGTTTTGCCGGAGACCCGTGTATCAGCCCCGGTTGAGCCTCGGCAGCCGCGAAAGACGCAGGCCGTCCGCGTGGTGAGGCGGCAACCTTCTTCATCGATCCCAGCGCGCGTCACCGCCGAGCCAAGCCGTATCATCAACCCCGAGCGGCCTTCTGTGCCCGTTCTGACGCCAGCCCAGGTTGTCGCGCAGCAGAACCAGACGTTCGATGCGGCGCGGAAGGTGATTTTCGCCCCGACGGGCACGCGGCCTTACCAAATCACGCAGGAGAACATCGACATCCTGCCGCAGGGAGCCAATACCAGTCTGGATCGCGTGCTGCTCCAGGCTCCCGGTGTCACTCAGGACTCGGCGGCGAGTGGCGATCTGCATGTGCGCAATGAGCACGCCAATGTGCAGTATCGGATCAACGGCATCATGCTGCCAGACAGCGTCGGCGCGTTTGGCCAGATCCTCGACAGCAATATCGTCGGCAATATGTCGTTGATTACCGGGGCGATGCCGGCGCAGTTCGGCCTCCGCACGGCTGGTGTCGTTGATATCACGACCAAGCAAAACGCATTCGACAATTCAGGGTCGATCGGCATCTATGGCGGCAGCCGCGGCACCGTCACGCCAAGCGCTGAATACGGCGGCACCGTTGGAAGCACGCAGTATTACGTCTCGGGCCGTTACTTTGGTAGCAACATCGGCCTGGAAAATCCGACACGGTTTAACTCCGCGATCCATGATCATACCGATCAGGGAAAAGGCTTCGCCTATGTATCGACTGTGCTCAGCCCGACATTGCGGCTGACCTATATGGGGGGCGTCTCCAACGGTCAGTACCAAATTCCCAACAACCCTGGTCAGCTCCCGCAATTCTCTCCCTTCGGCCTCTCGAACTTCAATTCGTCTCAGTTGAACGAGACGCAAAGGGAGTTCAACCAGTTCAATACCGTGGCGTTGCAATATTCCAATGATGGTCTCGATCTACAGACCGCTTTTTTCAACCGGACGAGCATTCTGCGCTTCCAGCCTGATGTATTGGGTGATCTTGCCTTCAATGGCGTCGCGTCCAATGTTTCCCGCCAAAGCGTCGTCAACGGGATTCAGACCGATCTATCTTATAAGTGGGCTGATGCGCATACCTTGCGCGCGGGCTTCACCGCCAGCGTCGAGCAAACCATGGTCAAAAATGCATCGACCGCATTGTTGCTCGACGATCAAGGTCAGCCCACGGGTGCGCCGGTCAATATTTTCGATTCGAGTTCGAAGACCGGCTACCTCTTTGGCGCCTATGTGCAGGACGAATGGAAGATCAACAATCAATTGACCCTGAATGCCGGACTGCGCTTCGACCAGATGTCGCAATATGTAAATGCCAACCAGCTCAGCCCACGCGTCAATTTAACCTATACGCCCGTTGAGGGCACGGTGTTCCATGCCGGCTATGCGCGCTATTTCACACCGCCGCAGCAGATTTTGGCGGCTCCAACGAATCTCGGTCTGGTGCAGAACACCACGCAACAGCCCGAGGTCGGTATCGCTGGCCCGGTTCTGCCCGAGCGTTCGCACTATTTTGATGTCGGCGTGACCCACCGGCTTTTGCCGGGGCTCGAGATTGGCGTCGATGCCTATTATAAGATCGCGCGCGACCTTCTGGATGATGGGCAGTTTGGGGCGGCCTATATATTGACCGCCTTCAACTATGCGCGCGGCGAGAATGCCGGCGTTGAGCTGACGGCAAAATACACCAATGGCGACTTCAGTGCCTATGGCAATATCGCCGTGGCGCGGCAGGTCGCCAGCAACATCGTTTCCAACCAGTTTCTGTTCGGTGCTGACGAGCTTGCTTATATCGCGAACCATCAGGTCTATACCGATCATGCGCAACGGATAACGGGTTCGGCCGGTGCTTCCTATTTGTGGAATGGCACGCGATTTTCCGTCGATATGATTTACGGAAGTGGTCTGCGAAATGGCTTTGCCAATACCGGGTCACTGCCCGCGTATTCGCAAGTGAACCTCGGCATTTCGCACGACTTCAAGTGGCTGAGCGACGCGAAGCCCGCCACCTTGCGGTTCAATGTCGTGAACCTGTTCGACACGGTCTACCAGATCAGAGACGGATCCGGCATCGGTGTCTTTGCTCCGCAATATGGCCCACGCCGTGGGTTTTTTGTCAGCCTCACGCAAAAATTTTGATCGGATGATACAGTGCAGAGAAACCGTATGACACATCGTAACTCAGGTCGGAGACATGGCGCTCTCGCGCAGTTGGGGGCATTGATGGCCCCGGCGGCTTTGGCGTTCGGGTCCATATGTCTGTCCCAGCCGGCGCTCGCAGACACGCCGCTCAGTCTCTTGCCGCGGAACCTGTCGCCCTGGGGCATGTTCGTCGCCGCCGACATCGTCGTGAAAGCGGTGATGATCGGACTGATCTTCGCTTCCCTGGTGACATGGACTGTCTGGTTGACCAAGACCATCGAGCTGATGACGGCTAGCCGGCTCGTTCAACGGCGGCTCAACATGTTGGAGCAAGGGGGCAGTTTGGCCGACGCCTTGCGCACGAGTGGCGATGGCCGTGATGCCGTGGCGCAACTGATCCGTTCGGCTGCGCAGGAGGTCGCTCTGTCAGGCGGCGTCGTAGACGATGGCCTCAAGGAACGGATCACCCTGCGGCTGGAGCGGGCGGAAGCTGCCAGCGCGCGGCAAATCGCCAGTGGCACCGGCATATTGGCGACGATCGGCGCAACCGCGCCCTTCGTTGGCCTGTTCGGCACGGTCTGGGGGATCATGAATTCCTTCATCGGTATTTCCGAAGCGCACACCACCAATCTCGCTGTAGTGGCGCCTGGTATTGCGGAAGCTCTGCTGACGACGGCTGTTGGGCTTTTCGCCGCTATTCCCGCGGTCGTGATCTACAATCATCTGGCGCGTGTGACCGGTGGTTATCGCGCACGGCTGACGGATGCCTCCGCGCAGCTTCTCCTGCTCATCAGTCGGCGCCATCTTGGTGATATCCCGCCATCATCCCTCTCACGGAGCGATTAACATGGCCATGCGCCTAGGTTCACGTTCGGGGGACGATCTGGAAATCCAGCACGAAATTAACGTCACGCCTTTTATCGACGTCATTCTGGTTCTCCTGATCATCTTCATGGTGGCCGCCCCCCTTGCCACCGTCGATATCGGCGTCAATCTTCCCGCCAGCACGGCACCTGAGCAACCGCGCCCAGATAAACCGATCTTCGTGACCATCAAACCGGACCTGACGCTTCTCGTTGGCGAAACAGTCGTCCCGCGTGAGGCGCTCGCTGGCGTTCTCGACACGGTGACGGGCAATCACAAGGATGAAACGATCTTCATCCGAGCGGATAAGACGCTGGATTACGGCGGGCTGATGCAGGTGATGAACAGCTTGCGGGATGCGGGCTATCTCAAGCTCGCCCTTGTCGGATTGGAAGAAGCAGCGATCAAGCCATGAATTTTCATGCGATGAATCCCCATGTGTTGAACCCCCTTGCGTTGCATTGGCCGCAACAGCGACCCTTGATGCGGTGGATCATCGCTGCCGTTGTGATCGTTATGGTTCACGCCGCGGCTGTCGCGCTGCTGGTGACCGATTTTTCGCGCGTGCCGGACAAGCCCATCACGATCGCTGCGATCGCGGTGACATTGGCGCCTGTCGAAGCCTCTTCGCCGAGCCAGCAGGATCAGGACGTGGCTATCGGGCCGGCCATGCAGCAGACCGACGCGGTTCCGCAGGAGCAGCCCAAAACCCAAGAGAAGCCCGTGGAGCAGGTGGCGAAAGCCCCGCCGCTTGAACAGGCCGATGTCGCGCTGCCACGGGAAGAGCCCAAGGCGGTGGAGAAACCACAAGAGACACCGCAGCCGCCCGTTCCCGAAACCCTGGCGCCGCCAAAGACGGACCGCATCGGTCAGTTCACCGAGGCGAGTTCAAACGCTTATAACGCTCTGGTCTTTGGCCATTTGCAGCGTTTCAAGCGCTACCCGCGCGAAGCACGGGGCGCCTCCGGAACGACGGTCGTCAAGTTTGTTCTCACCCGGGCAGGGGAGGTCGCCGAGAGCGAGGTGACGAAATCCTCGGGCAACGCCGTGTTGGATCGTGAGGCGCTCGAGATCCTGAAGCGGGCGAGCCCCTTTCCCGCGTTTCCCACGGTCAAGCCGGGAGAGCGGGACATCTATATCGCGCCAGTGAGTTTTGGGCGCAAAATGTAAAACTAAAATCGAAGCGCATCACCGCATGCGGGTGAGATCCGTGGGGCGATTGTCGATGATCGCTTCCATGGAGAAGAAGCCTGTCACCGTGGCCAGGTCGAAATTGGTGATGAGCTTCTGATAAAAGGCGTCGTAGCCTGCCATTCCTTTTGTGACGACTTTGATCAGATAGTCCCAGTCGCCACCGATCCGATAAAAATCGATGACTTCGGGGAGACGTTCGACATGCGTGCGAAAGCTGTCGGCCCATTCTTTTGAATGATGACGGGTACGGATCATCACGAAGACCGTCAGGTCGAGCCCCAACGCCTTGAGATCGATGTTGACCTGGCTGTTGCCGATGATGCCGTCGGCGGTCAGCCGTTGCAGCCGCCGCCAGCAGGCATTTTGGGAGAGGCCGACTCGTTCAGCGAGGTCACGCTGCGAGATCGCGCCGTCCTTTTGCAGCCACGTGAGAATTTTTAGATCAATAGCGTCTATTTTTTCCATTTTACCAATCAAATGACCCAATTTATGAGAAATATTGCAAAATTTATGTGATAATTCAATTCCTTTCTGGGTCTATTTTTCCAGCCTTCTGGTTAGGGGATTTGAGATGCAGAACACGCGGTCGACCGTTCCAGCGGCGACGTTGTTGGATGAATTCAGGAATGTCCTGGCGCAGCCGGGCCTGATGAGCAGGTTGCAGGCGGGATTGATCGGCAACGCGGCCGAGATCGACGGGCCCTTCGGCAAAAAGCCACTCGTCTATGCGGATTATGTCGCCTCCGGGCGCGCGCTCATGCAGATCGAGGCGTTCATTCTCGAGCGCGTTCTGCCCTATTACGCCAACAGCCATACTGAGGCTTCCTATTGCGGCGGCCTCATGACCCGGATGCGTCGGGAAGCCCGTGCTGTCATCGCACAGTCTTGCGGCGCGACGGATCAGCACGCGGTGATTTTTGCTGGCTCTGGCGCGACGGCGGGGATCAACCGCCTTGTCTCTTTGCTCGGCGTCAATCAGGCGGTGGCCGCAGGCCAGCGGGCCCGTATCATCATCGGCCCCTATGAACATCACTCCAATATTCTGCCTTGGCGCGAAAGTGGGGCCGAGGTGATTGAAATCGCCGAGAGCCTCGATGGCGGCCCGGACATGGCTGCGCTCGATGCGGCGTTGCAAGAATCCGCTTCCTGCGATCTTGTTGTTTGCTCTTTTTCCGCGGCGTCCAATGTGACGGGTATCGTCACCGACGTTGCGGCCGTCACGCGCCGTGTGAAGGCGGCTGGCGCCAAAATGGTTTGGGACTATGCGGGAGCCGGTCCCTATCTGCCGATCGCCATGTCGCCGGCCCAGTCGTCGCCAGGCAACCAGGCCGAAATCGATGCCATTGTCGTATCGCCACATAAGTTCATCGGCGGCCCTGGCGCATCGGGCGTGTTGATCGTCCGCCACGATGCTGTTGTCATGACGCGGCCGAGTTGGCCGGGCGGCGGCACCGTTCGCTTTGTCTCGCCGCTCAGCCATGATTACAGCGGCAGTCTCGAAGCGCGCGAAGAAGCGGGAACGCCGAATGTGGTGGGCGATATTCGCGCCGCGCTGGCGTTCATGGTGAAAGACGCGATTGGCCCGGAGGCGATGCAGCATCGCAATGCCGAACTCACCCGGCGCGCCATGGCCGCCTGGCAGGATCAACCGCGCATCGAGCTCTTGGGATCGCCGAAATTGCCTCGATTGCCGATCTTCTCTTTCAGAATGCGGGACGAGAACGGTGGGTTCGTGCACCAGCAACTGGTGACGCGCATGCTGAGCGATCGCTTCGGCATTCAGGCGCGCGGCGGCTGTGCCTGCGCCGGACCCTACGTCCATCGGCTGTTGTCGATCGATGCGGCGGAATCCGAAAAGCTGCGGCGCGATATTCTGGCTGGGCAGGAAATGGCGAAGCCGGGATTCATCCGGTTGAATTTCAGCGTTCTCATGCCGGAGGAGAAAGTACAGTTCATCCTCCAATCCGTCATCGAACTCGCGCAATGCGCACAGCAATATGTGCCGATGTATGTATGCGACACGAAACGCGCCATATTTTCTCCGAAGGGCAATGAGCAGTTCGCCGCTCTCGCCTCCTAGATAAAACGCGACTTTCGGCGGGCCCGGCCTGTGGCAATGGCTGGAGGCACACACGATGCGCCTCCATGTTGATGTCGCGCACCGTGGTCCGCCGCGACGCCGAGAGCGTCTCTGCACCCAAGCTTTTGATTTAAAGCTTAAAATGCCCACACCCGAAGGGATGCAGGCCTCTGGCCTCCGCCTCCGGAGCTATTAAAACGGCTCATTCTGAAAAGCGCGATCGGGATTTGGTTATCTACGACGACGCGCTGCCCGGTTTCGTCCTGCGCCTCTGGTCGCCGGAGCTATGTCCATGTCACCATACTGTCATCTAACGCGACGACAGATCGACGCTCAATTCGATTGGGGCAGACATGGATTATTTCAGACGTTTCACGTTCCTCTTCTCGGCGCCGACCTTTGACGCGGATGATCTCGAGGGCGTCCGCTTCAATCAGATCGTCACCGAAATCGAGCGTTCCGGCTTCGAGGTCGTCAAGGCGCGTAAACTTGAGGACGCCGAGATTGCCGTGCAGACCGATGCCGCCATCGGCTGCATGGTCGTCGACTGGGGCAAGAAAGGCCTAGAGGGCAAGACAGCGGCGTTGATCAACCTGATGCGCCGTCGCGGCCTCGATTTTCCGATCATCCTGCTGATCCGCCGCAAGCGGTTCGAGGATCTGCCCGTCGAAGTGCTCGATTTCATTGACGGCTATGTCTTCCTTTCGGAAGAGACGCCGCCCTTCATCGCCAAGAACCTCATCAGCCGCTTGAAGCAATATGCCGAAACGTTGAAGACGCCGTTCTTCGGTACGCTCGTCGACTATGCGGAAGAAGGCAACCAGCTCTGGACCTGTCCGGGCCACAACGGCGGCGTGTTCTATAGCCGCAGCCCGATCGGCCGCGTCTTCATGGAACATCTTGGCGAAGCGGTCTTCCGTGACGATCTCGACAATTCCGTGCTCGATCTCGGCGACTTGCTGACACACGAAGGTCCAGCGCTCAAGGCCCAGAAAGAAGCGGCGCGAATCTTCGGGGCCGAAAAGACCTATTTCGTCCTCAATGGCACCTCGACCTCGAACAAGGTCGCGCTTGCGGCCCTGGTCACCGATGGCGACCTCGTGCTGTTCGATCGTAACAACCACAAGGCCGCCCATCACGGCGCGCTGATGATCAGCGGTGGCATCCCGGTCTATGTGCCGACGGTGCGCAACGCCTGGGGGCTGATCGGCCCCATGGGTTGGGACTCGCTCGACGAGGAGGTGTTGCGCCAGCGCATCCGCAATCACCCTCTGGTCAAGGATCCCGAGGCCTGGCGCAGGCCGCGCCCCTTCCGCGTCGCGGTCGTCGAGCAATGCACTTACGATGGCACGATCCACAATGCCCAGATGATCCTGGAGCGTATCGGCCACCTCTGTGAATATATCCTGTTCGACGAGGCCTGGGCCGGTTTCATGAAGTTCCATCCGCTCTATGCTGGGCGTTTCGCCATGGGGCTGACGAACCTTGGGCCCGAGGCGCCGGGGATCATCGCTACGCAATCGACCCATAAGCAGCTCGCGAGTTTCTCGCAGGCGTCGCAGATCCACATGAAGGACAGGCATATTCGCGGCCAGAAGCGACGTGTCGAGCATCGACGCTTCAACGAGAGCTTCATGCAATATGCCTCGACGTCGCCTTTCTATCCGCTCTTCGCCTCGCTCGATGTCGGCGCGCAGATGATGAAGGGCCGCTCTGGCGAAGTGCTCTGGGACGATACGATCCGGCTGGGCATTGAGCTGCGCAAGAAGATCCGCGCCGTGCGCCGCGAGTTCGAAGAGAAGGAGGCACGGCCGGAACGCCGCTGGTTCTTCGAACCCTTCGTGCCCGATCGCGTCGCCATTCCGGATGTGTCACGCGAAGGCGGCATCCACAATGTCGCCTGGGAATCGATCAGCACCGATCAACTAGCGAGCAATCCGGCCTATTGGCAGCTCGCGCCTGGCGAGGCCTGGCATGGCTTCGCCAGCATGACGGCGGGTTTCGCGATGACAGACCCGAACAAGCTGACTTTGTTGACGCCAGGTTTCGACCGCGCGACCGGCGGTTACGCCGAGCACGGCATCCCAGCCCCTATCGTCGCCCAGTATCTGCGCGAGAACCGTATCGTTGCGGAGAAGAACGATCTCAACTCGCTGCTCTTCCTGCTGACGCCTGGTATCGAGGCCAGCAAGGCCGGAACCCTGATCAGTGGTCTCGTCGCCTTCAAAAAGCTGCACGACGACAACGCCCTGCTGGAAGACGTCATACCTGAGTTCTACGGACGGCGGCGGGCACGCTACGCCGGTGTGCGCTTGCGCGATCTCTGTGGGGAAATGCATCGCTTCTTCCGCGACGCTGGCGTCAGCGCCCTTCAGGCGAAGCAATTCTCCTCTGAGCACCTGCCCGAAATCGCCATGTCGCCGCGCGACGCGGCGCGCTACCTCGTGCGCAATGATGTCGACTTCCTGCCGATCAACGCTCTCGCCGGCCGTATCGCCACGACGCCTTTCGTCGTTTATCCACCCGGCATCGCCACGATTGTGCCGGGCGAGCGGCTCACCGAGCGGGCGCAGCCGATGATCGATTATCTCAAGATGTTCGAGGTCTGCTTCAACGCCTTCCCGGGCTTCGAAGTGGAAATCCAGGGTGTCTACCGCGAGGTCGATGCGTCAGGCCGTATCAGCTTGCATACCTATGTCGTTTCCGAATAGAGCGGTAGAAGGCCGATCACGCTAGACTGACTATGCTCATGGAAAACGATTCATCAGGAAACGTGTCGTCGATTGTCATCCGTCCCTCGCGCGATAGCGATGTCGAGCCGATGATGGCGATTTATCGTCGCCATATCCGCCGCGGCATCGAGGAGGGCGTCGAGGATAGCGGGATGCCCGAGCCGGACGATCTGAAGGAGCGGCGTAAGAACCTGCGTAGCCACCGCCTGCCGCATCTGGTGGCGACGCTCGACGGCGAGGTGGTGGGCTACGCCTATGTCGTCCCGTTCCGCAAGCGCCCTGCCTATCGTTACGCGGCCAAGCACTCGATTTACGTGCATCACGGGCATCTCGGCCGGGGGATCGGACGGCTTCTGATGCAGGCGATCATCGATGCCTGTGCGGCTGCCGGCTTTCACCAGTTGATCGGCTATATCGACGCCGACAACCTGGCCTCGCTCGGTCTGCACGAGAGGTTTGGCTTCGACAGGGTCGGTCTGCTGCGCGGGATCGCCTATCGATATGGCCGCTGGTCCGACAGCGTTATGGTGCAACGCTCGTTGGGCGCCGGTTCAACGGCTCAGCCGACGCCCCGCCCCGCGCGCTAAGCGGATCGGCGACGAGCCGAACTTAATCGGTCTTGGCAGCAGTCAATGCTTTGCGAAGCATCTGAATGCGCGTTGAGCGAGATGAGTTCCTCGGCCGTCATTTCCGAGCGTTGCAGCAAGGTGCTTATCAGACAGGCCGCCTGCGGCTGTAGGGCTTTGCCACTGTCGGCCAGGTGAACGCCGACCTGCCGTTCGTTGCTTTATGGGGTATACCTCTTTCGGAGTACCACTTCAAATACCGCCAGCTCCGAGCGTCTGTTGATCCTAACGGCGTAGTATTCTCCACCTATGTTGAAGTCGGCTTCGATTACATTTTTTTCGATAAGCTTTGGCGGTTTGTAACAATGTAATTTGTCGTTCAACGACCGGAGCATAGCCCCTCGGTACCAATTATGGGTACCCATTAATGGTGTCGGCGCGTCCGGAATAGGGACTGAATAAGCTGCCGAACCGCGCAATCATCGGTCTGGCCTGCGACCCGCCGTCGCGACGCCTGTAGCCGGACGTTCGAGACGACGGCCGAACGTCGTGCGTGTTTGCAACGCGGGACGCTCTGCTACGAGGGCCGGCTCCATGCGTATGAAACGACATTCTTCCACTTCGGCGGCGCCGCAAGCTTTGGACGGTGGCGCAATTCGGCGCCAGGGCGATGCGTTTTGCGAGGGCGATCATCGCAGCTGTTCAAACTCTGAATAGCCATCCTGAGACACCGCAAGGAGTAGATCGATGACTGCGCCCTCCACAAATCTTCACTATGCGCCGAACAGCAACTTAGTTGATTCAAACGGCGTTGAGACCTATGCGCCAGGCGCCGATGGTTTCAATTTAGCGGATGTGAGTTCCCTTGATGCGCTCAATGCGCTACCGGCAGGCGTGGAGGGCCTCGTCTATCTCGGCATGACAGACGGTGTGACGCCTGCCTTCGAGGCTGCCGTCAATCAATACATCGGCAACCCGAAACTGTATGGGTTCTATATCGCCGATCAGCCCACGACGGTCCCTGCGGCGAACATCAAGGCTGAAGCTGATTACATCCACGCCAACGTGCCCGGCGCCATAACATTCATGTGGATTCAAAACACGGGCACACCCACCAGCCCAGTCTACAATCTCTACAATCCGCAGAACACTGACGTCGATCTTTTCGGGATCAGTCCACAGCCGGTCCAGCCCCAATTGAGCAACGGTTACAATTTAAGTGTGATCCCGGACGCTGTGAACGCAGCCGTGGCAGGGGGAATCCCGCTCGCTGACATCGTTCCGATATACCAAGCATTTGGCGGAGGCTCGCTTGCGTCCTCCTACACATTGCCGACGGCGCCCCAGGAGCAGCAGATCCTTTCTACCTGGGGCCAGTACGTGCCTACCCCAGCCTTCGATATCGCTTACAGTTGGGGTACCCAAAATGGCGATAACGCAATCAGCAACGAGCCCAGCCTGCAGCAGGTCTTCGCCGCGCACAACGCGCCAGCCGCGTCCGGCCCGGCGGTGCCGACGATCACTAGCCCGGCGAACGGCTCAACCGACACGACCACGGCCGAGCCGACGATTTCCGGGACCGGCATCGCCAGCGACACGGTCACCCTGTCGATCGACGGCGGTGCGTTGGTGACGACGACGGTGCAGTCGAACGGAAGCTGGAGCTACACGCCGACAAGCCCGTTGAGTAACGCCAGCCACACCATCACCGCGACACAGGCCGCGTCCGGCGGGCCATCCTCGGCCGCCGCCACCGACACGTTCACCGTCAATGTCGCGTCCGCCACGGCGGCGCCGACGATCACCAGCCCGGCGAACGGTTCAACCGACACGACCACGGCCGAGCCGACGATTTCCGGGACCGGCATCGCTGGCGACACGGTCACAATGTCGATCGACGGCGGCGCGTCGGTGACGACGACGGTGCAGTCGAACGGAAGCTGGAGCTACACGCCGACAAGCCCGTTGAGCAACGCCAGCCACACCATCACCGCGACGCAGGCCGCGTCCGGAGGGCCATCCTCGGCCGCCGCCACCGATACGTTCACCGTCAATGTGGGCGGCGGTCAGACGATCAGCACGGCAAGCGGCAACCTATACTTGACCTCGGCCAGCAATCCGCTGACCATCACCAGCACGGGAAGCGTCACCTCGACAGGCACCAGCGACGCGATCAATGCGCCCTCCGGTACGACCTGGCTCATCAACAACGCCGGCACGATTTCCGGCGTCGTCGGCACGTCGGCCGCCGGCATTTATTCGCCGGCCTCAGGCATCACCATAGATAATACGGGCCAGATCTCCGGCAACGTCGCGGGACTTTACCTCACAGCTGGCGGCGCAATCGTCAATGGCGCGACCGGCCAGATCTCGGCGACCGGCAGCTATGGCGTCTATGTCTCCGGCGCCGCCGCAACCGTCACCAATCTAGGAACGATCTCCGGCGCGAGCTACGCCGTCGACCTGACTTTCAGCAGCGCCTCCAATCGCGTCGTGGTTGCGCCCGGCGCGACGTTCACCGGACTTGTTTCCGGCGGCAATGGCGTTTTGGAGCTGTCTGGCTCCGGCGCGGCGGGAACGCTCAGCGGAACGATAGGCGGAACCTCGGGAAGCTTCGAGAACTTCAGTCAGCTCGTCGTCGATCCCGGCGCTGTCTGGGCGCTGAGCGGCGCGCTGCAAATCACCGCGGTTCAGCTCGCGGGCTCGCTTGAGGTCGCGTCGGATACGACTTCGTCATCGCAGATCGGCTTCGCTAGCGGCGGCAAGCTGATTATCGACAATGCGGCCTCCTTCTCCGGCCCCGTTCTCTCGAATTTCGTTGCTGGCGATACTATCGACATCCATAATTTTTCCGCCGCCGGCGCGGCGATTTCCTACAACAGCGCAACCGGCGTCGCGACCATCACCAACAGCGCGTCGCAAACGGCGACGCTCGATTTTAGTGCTTCGACACTTGGCTCCGGCCAACTTCTGGCGGCTTCGGACGGAGGAACGGGGATCGTCGTCACGCTTGGCTCATCCACCGCTCCGGCGGCGCCGACGATCACCAGCCCGGCGAACGGCTCAACCGACACGACCACGGCCGAGCCGACGATTTCCGGGGCCGGCATCGCCAGCGACACGGTCACCCTGTCGATCGACGGCGGCGCGTTGGTGACGACGACGGTGCAGTCGAACGGAAGTTGGAGCTATACGCCGACAAGTCCGTTGAGTAACGCCAGCCACACCATCACCGCGACACAGGCCGCGTCCGGCGGGCCATCCTCGACCGCGGCCACCGACACGTTCACCGTCAATGTCGCGTCCGCCACGGCGGCGCCGACGATCACCAGCCCGGCGAGCGGCTCAACCGACACGACCACGGCCGAGCCGACGATTTCCGGGACCGGCATCGCCAGCGACACGGTCACCCTGTCGATCGACGGCGGCGCGTTGGTGACGACGACGGTGCAGTCGAACGGAAGTTGGAGCTATACGCCGACAAGTCCGTTGAGTAACGCCAGCCACACCATCACCGCGACACAGGCCGCGTCCGGCGGGCCATCCTCGACCGCGGCCACCGACACGTTCACCGTCAATGTCGCGTCCGCCACGGCGGCGCCGACGATCACCAGCCCGGCGAGCGGCTCAACCGACACGACCACGGCCGAGCCGACGATTTCCGGGACCGGCATCGCCAGCGACACGGTCACCCTGTCGATCGACGGTAGCGCGGCGGTGACGACGACGGTGCAGTCGAACGGAAGCTGGAGCTACACGCCGACAAGCCCGTTGAGCAACGCCAGCCACACCATCACCGCGACGCAGGCCGCGTCCGGCGGGCCATCCTCAGCCGCAGCCACCGACACGTTCACCGTCAATATCGCGTCTGGCCCAGCGGCGCCGACGATCACCAGCCCGGCGAACGGCTCAACCGACACGACCACGGCCAAGCCGACGATTTCCGGGACCGGCATCGCCAGCGACACGGTCACTCTGTCGATCGACGGTAGCGCGGCGGTGACGACGACGGTGCAGTCGAACGGAAGCTGGAGCTACACGCCGACAAGCCCGTTGAGCAACGCCAGCCACACCATCACCGCGACGCAGGCCGCGTCCGGCGGCCCATCCTCGACCGCGGCCACCGACACGTTCACCGTCAACGTCAGCGGCGGCGGCCAAACGATCAGCAGCACGGTCACCGGGCCGTTCACACTGTCGGCTTCAAGTAACCCATTAACCATCGCCAGCGCGGGGAGTGTGAAGACGACGGCAAGCGGAGCCGACGGAATCGACGGAAATTCTTCGGCCGCTTGGTCCATCAACAATGCCGGAACTGTTTCCTCATCCCAGCGCTATGGCATTTCGCTCCAAGGCGCGGGGAGCAGCATCCTCAATTCCGGTTCAATTTCCGGATACAGCGGCTCCGGCGGTTACGGCGTGAACCTAGAAGACGGCGGGAGTGTATCCAACTCCGGCTCCATCTCCGGTGGGGAAGACGCGATCTTCGTCTACGGCGCGGCCGGTACGATCATCAACAGCGGGCGAATTACATCGTCCTTCGATGACACCATCGGCCTGTTCGGAGGCGGGAGCGTCACAAATAATGCCGGCGCCGTGATTCAAGCGCCGACCAGTGGAGGCTATGGCCCTGCCGCCATCTATATCCCGAATGGCTCAGCCCACGTCATCAACGATGGCTCCATTAGTGGACAATACGGCGTTTATCTTGGCGTGGCCGGCACCGTTGAGAATGCCGGGACAATCTCCGGGACGAGTTCCGCCGTGGATTTCGCAGTCAGTAGCAGCGCCAATCGGCTGATCGTTGATCCGGGCGCGGTTTTCAGCGGCTCGGTCAACGGCAATGGTGGCGTGCTGGAGCTGACCGCAGGGACCGGTTCCATCGGGTCGATCGGTTCAAGCTCATTCAGCGGTTTCCAGACGCTGATCGCCGATGCGGGTGGCGACTGGACGCTGACCGGCTCCAATTCGGTCGCCAACGTTACCGACAATGGCAGCCTCGTCGTCGCGGGGTCGCTTCATGTCTCGACTGCGGTCAGCTCCACGAGCACCGGCCAGTTTGATCTTCAAGCCGGCGGCTTGCTGGAAGTCGCGGCCGACGCCGCCGCCAATTCTCAAATCGATTTTCTCGGCGCCAGCCAGCTGACGATTGACAATGCGGCCTTGTTCGGGACCGGCGTAGGCGGATCGTCGTATGCGGGACCGCTGCTTGAAAACTTTGTCGCTGGAGACACAATCGATCTGCATAGCTTTTCGGCGACTGGGGCGGCGTTGCTTTACAATCCCACGAACGGGATGCTCCAGATCACCAATGGCTCCAACCAGGTCGCGACCCTGGACTTCCAAAATTCGACATTGGGGACGGGGAGTTTCAGCTTCGCCTCAGATGGCAGCGGCGGCATCAAGATTACGCACAGTTAGCCGAACGGGGCCGTCGCCGATGGCCCCGATTTGCATGGCTTCGCTCGCTTGGCCTCAAGGGGACTTTTCGATCGTCGGAGCGACGTTCCTATCCGAACCCACTGGCCCATTTGGGGCTTCCAAACGATTGTAATTGGGTCAACCCAGATTGTTCTGTTTCAATATGTGCGTAAGGGTCTCCAAAAATGCGGCTGTGGCAGGCCCGTGAGCCTGATCCCTTCGCTGCACAATGCCGAACTCCGAATAGATCTCAGGCGAAACAACTCTGATTGTTGACAGCGTCGGGCGACCAACCATCGGAATTGTCATGCTCGGCAGGAGGGCGACTCCCAACCCCGCTTCGGCCAATCCGCTCAACGCTGCTAGGTGCGACGATTCATAGGCGGGCTTTAACTCGAGCTTCGCGCGTGCGAATGCCTGATCGAGTTGATGGCGAATATTCGTTCCTCGTCTCAACGCAAGAATGGGCAGTTTAGAAAGAGCATGAAGGGTCAGGTTCTTTCTCGATGCCAGCGGATAAGATCTCGCCACCACCGCAACAAATGGATCCCTGATCAGAGGCGTAAACTGCAGATCGACCTCATCTTCTGGCTGCGGCCCAACTCCGAAATCCGCATCCCGATCTTTCACCCGCTGTAATAGTCCCACGTTCAGCTCATCAAAGACACGAACGTCGACGTCTGGATGCATTTTGGCAAACGCGGCAATAGCGCGTGGCAAAACGTGATAAGCGATCGACGGCAAGCAGCTTATGGTGACCCGTCCACGAAGCAGAGCGACTTGTTCGCTTAAATCCAAAAGAACTGCATCTAGCGCATCGAATGCTCTTTGCGCTCCACTGAGAAGCCGAGCGCCTTCGGTTGTTAGGACAACGCTTCGGGTTGTTCGATGAAACAGCGAAACCTGCAACGTCTCTTCTAGCGCCCGGATGTGCGCGCTCAAAGCTGGCTGCGACAGATGCAACTGCTCAGCAGCTCGTCTGAAGCTTCCTTGTTGGGCCACCGCAACAAAAGTTCGCAGCTTGGTGATGGGCGGATATATCATGTTCTGTGATCAATTATTCCGTTCTTATTCATTGTAATTCCAATATGAAGTCACTTCAATGGTCTCAAGTGCGCTTCCTGGACCAGATCCACCGTGGCGCGAAGTTTGAGCTTTCGAGGGGTCGGTTGGCCAAGGAAGCCAGTCGGAAATGAAGCAGTGGCCATCAATGAGTGGCGGATAATTGGGGGGAGAGAGATAAGCATGGGGCCACGAGGCAATAGTTCTGGACGCGCACGATTAGCGTTTTTGATGCTGACACTCTTCACTAGCGCTGCGCCATCCTACGCCGCCACAGACTATCCCAGTCGAAGCAGGCCGGTCACTATCGTGGTCCCCTATGCGGCCGGCGGGCCCGGCGACGTACTCTCTCGAGCGGTCGCTGACGTTCTCTCCAAAGAGATGAATGGCATTTTCATTATCGAGAACAAGCCCGGCGCATCTCAAATCATCGGAGCAAGAAATGTCGCTAAAGCCGACCCGGATGGCTATACGCTCCTACTAGGCAGTACGACCAGCCTGGCAATCAATCCCAGTCTTAAGAAGAATCTGCCTTACGATCCGGTCAAGGATTTCGAGCCCATAGCTCTCGTCATCAATTCTCCTCAGTATCTGATCACGCGACCGAGCTTTCCCGCAAACTCTTTGCGCGAGTTCATAGATCTTGCCAAGAAGTCGCCCGACAAATTCACCTATGCTTCCGTCGGTATCGGCTCGACGCCTCATTTGGCGGGCGAGTTGCTAAACGTCTTGGCGGGATTATCGATGCGGCACGTACCCTATGCCGGCGCCGCTCCGGTGTTGAATGACGTCATAGCTGGCCATGTCGACCTGACATTTACGACAACCGTACTTGGCTCCATTCGCGCCGGGCAGGTTAAAACACTCGGTGTCACGAGTGCTGAACCAGCTCAGGCGGCTCCCGACATACCCACGATCGCGAGCTACGGAATGCCGACATTCGACATGGGAATATGGATGGGATTTTTGGCACCCGCAGGGACGCCGAAGGAAATCATCACCAAATTAAACGAGGGAATTGTTGCGGGTGTAAAATCTGGGGCATTGAAAGAACGTATGGGCGGAGCGGGATCGGAATATGACCCTTTGGAAACCAGTCCGGCCGAATTTCGTGCGTTCATTGATCGCGAGATCCCCAAATGGCAGAAGATCATCGACCTCGTTGGGATACAGAAAGAGTAGGTGCCGCAAGACGATGGGAATCTATCGCTTTGGCAGATTTGTTCATGACGGCCCAATTGATATCCGACGCTGGCGCAACGAAGTGGGTTCGGCTCTTCAATGGCGAGGGACCCTTCGTCAATCCAAGGCAATAACTTAGATTGTCGACCGCTTTCGGACGCCCGCCTTACGATCGGTTTCCTGCGCAGCGCGGCTTTGCTTCAAGATGCTCGTCAATGTTTCCAAAAAAGCTGCGGCAGCCGGTCCGTGCGCCTGATCTTTGCGCTGTACAATGCCAAACTCGGAATAGAGTTCTGGCGAAACAATTTTTATCTTTGCAAGTTTTGGATGATCGATCATCGCAATAGTCATGCTGGGCAATAGAGCAACCCCCAACCCAGCCTCTGCCAACCCACTTAATGCCGCCCGATGTGATGATTCGTGCGTTGGCTTTAAGTCAAGACCGGCACGGATAAATGCCTGATCCAATTGGTGCCGAATATTTGTCCCCTTCTTCAGGGTGAGAAGGGGCAATTTCGAAAGAGATTTAAAGGTTAGTTCCTTTTTAAATGCCAGCGGATGAGAGCTTGCCACCACGGCATAAAATGGATCCTTGATAAGAGGCGTGAAATGAAGATCCGCCTCTTCGTCAGGCGGTGGACCAATTCCGAAATCTGCATCTCGATTGCTTATGCGCCGCACCAGGCTGGCGTTTAATTCGTCGAACACGCGAATATCAACATCTGGATGCAGTTTCGCGAAAGCAGCAATCGCTTGCGGTAAGACATGATAGGCAATCGAAGGCAAACAACTGATGGTGATGCGACCGCGTAAAAGGGCCACTTGTTCCTGAAGGTCCAAGAGCACCGAGTCCAGCGCATCGAAGGCTCTCTGCGCGCCGCTTAGCAAACGGCTTCCTTCGTTGGTCAACACAACGCTGCGAGTCGTTCGATGAAACAGGGAGACTTGGAGGGATTCTTCCAAAGCCCGAATGTGGGCGCTGAGCGCGGGCTGCGACAAATGCAGTTGCTCGGCAGCTTTTCTGAAGCTTCCCTGTTGAGCTACGGCGACAAAAGTGCGGAGTTTGTTGAGAGATGGATATATCATGTTCCGTGATCAATTATTCAAATCATATTCATTGTAATTCAAATGCGGAGCCATTTCTATACCCTCTGAGATCAGTTGCGAATTTTCAGAGGGGCAATCGAGATGGAAGACGCGATCACCAGCAACCATTCCACTAGACAGGAGCGATTGCTTTCCCTGAGCCAAACTGCGCCCAACACGACGATGGGGAAGCTGCTGCGGCAATTCTGGCAGCCTGTCGCATTGTCCAGGACATTGAAGCCAAAATCAGCCACGGCCCTCCGGATCATGAGTGAGGATCTGACTCTCTATCGGGGGGAGAGCGGTAAATGTTATCTGGTCGGTGGCCATTGCCTGCACCGGTTGACCCTTTTGCATACGGGTTGGGTCGAAGGCGAAGAAATTCGCTGCATGTATCATGGCTGGAAATACAATGGTGGCGGGCGCTGCGTTGAGCGTCCCGCAGAGACGTCTCCTCTGTCCGATAAAGTTCGTATTGCCAGCTATCCGACGCATGAATATGCGGGCTTGATATTTGCCTATATGGGCGCCGGAGAGGCGCCGGAGTTCGACCTTCCGCGCAGCGATGCTTTCGAGCGGCCGAATGATCTAGGGTTCACGCGCTTGGAGGTTTGGCCCTGCAATTGGTTCCAGCATGTCGAAAACTCTCTGGATCCGGCGCATGTCAGCTTCGCGCATATGGTTGGGCGTGTGGGCGAGTTTGGTCGAGCCATTACTGGTACTGTTCCGGAATTGGATTACGAAGAAACGGATGCTGGCATCAAGCAAACAGCGACGCGTTCCAAGGACAATGTTCGGGTTAGTAACTGGACATTTCCGAACTGTAATCACGTCCGCGTTCCGGGACTGACTGACGACGATCCGTGGATTGACACAGCGAACTGGATGGTGCCGATCGATGACACGAAAACGGCTCGCTTCTCGCTGCGACGCATTCCGTCTTCCACGCCAGAAGCCGATGAGCGGATTACGAAGTACTTTGACGAGGTCGAATCCTACTGTGCGACCGATGACCATGACGCGCTCTTCAATCGTAAGGAATATCCGGAAGATCCGCTGGTTCGTCTGACAAGCGCGCAAGACTATGTTGCGCTTGTCGGTCAAGGTGTCATTGCGAACCGATCCAGAGAACTGCTCGGGAAATCCGACAAGGGCGTCGTCTTCCTGCGCAACCTGTTTTTCAGGGAAATGACGGCTCTCTCGGAGCAAACGCCGACCAAGAACTGGCGCCGCCTCGCTAAAGCACCCGACCTGCCGCAACCGAAGCGTTCGGTCTAATCAACTTTACATGAGAGATCGAAATGAAGGTTGTTTGCTTCGAGCACAATAGAGCTCGGAAAATTGGTGTCATCGATGAAGACCATGTCGTTGATATCGCATCGGTGGATAATCGAGTGTCGCATGATGTCGGCGCGCTTCTGGTTGCCGTGGAGGGTGAACTTTCGCGATTGAAGGCAGTCGTCGCGAAGGCGAAGTCATCGGATAGAATGCCTCTTAGTTCTATCAAATATGCGCTGCCGATTTCTTCCAGTTCCCGCATCATATGCCTTGGATTGAACTATCTTGAGCATCTCAAAGAAGGACGCTTGAGGGATACATCTCCTCAACATCCAAGCATATTCATGCGCATTCCCTCGTCCTTTGTGGCGCAGGGGGAGGATTTGGTTCGGCATAAGGCATCGGAGCAATTCGACTACGAAGGAGAGCTGGTTGCCTATGTCGGGAAGCCGGCGAAATACATGACGATGGAAAACGCATTGTCGTGCATTTCGGGGTACTCCTGCGGGAACGAGGGCACCGTGCGAGACTTCCAGCGCCATACCACTCAATGGGGAATGGGCAAAAACTTCGACCGCTCAGGCAGCATCGGTCCATGGATTGTTGATGCCAAGGAACTCCCTCCGGGCGGGAAGGGATTGCGGCTGGAAACACGACGCAATGGTACGGTCATGCAGTCCGACAGTACATCAAGCATGATGTTTCCTCTTGCGGAAACGATCGTCTATCTGACGAAAGGCATTCAGCTCCTTCCGGGTGATATCATCTTTACAGGTACGCCGTCGGGAGTCGGTGCTGCTCGAAAGCCGGAGCCCGTCTGGTTGAAAAGTGGCGACAGGCTGGAGATCGAAATAGAAGGCGTCGGCTTGCTGCAAAACCGCGTCGTCGATGTAAAATAGAAAGCGGAATAAGACAAGCGGGTAACGGTAGCAGCAAGGTGGGAAGAAGCTGAAACCCGCCGCCCTCCTTATAGCCCTATCGCAAATTTCAAATGCCAAACAGCGATCCTTGCGAGAGCCCGACGAAAGTGAGGGCTCTCGCGAAGCTGATGTCGCGTCCTGAGCGCGCCTAGGCCGGTAGTCCGGCCTGGTTACGGCCATTCGTATCCTCAATCGGTGAGCCAACCATGTTCGATTCGGAAAGAAGATTGTTGGATCCACCAAATCCAGTCGAAGATTGTCAATTTGGTCAGCATTCCTTTCAACAGATCTCTCCAACGCAACGTTTTAGGAGGCTTCGCGGGCGTTCGGCCGAGATTCTGGCAGAGTGCTATCCCGGTCTAGTCGCAGCGGGAACAGTTGGTATTGCGGGCACATGGCTTTCCCAGCATTTCAATGCGCCTGTTATGCTGCTGGCCCTTCTCCTAGGGATCGCTTTTAATTTCCTATACGAAGAGAAACGGTGTCACACAGGGATTGAGTTCGCGTCCCGACAGATCTTGAGGTGTGGCGTAGCGCTTCTAGGTGTTCGTATCAGCATCTCGCAGATTTCAAGTCTCGGATTTATGCCCATAGCGACTGTTGTTGTTGGTATCCTCCTGACAATAATGGCTGGTGTCTGGTTCGCACGTAAACTTGGATTGAGCACACACTTTGGTCTTCTGTCCGGCGGTGCCGTATCGATCTGCGGAGCTTCTGCAGCGCTGGCTATATCGACGGCATTACCTTCTTATCCCGGGAAGGAGAGAGATACGTCATTGACGGTTGTCGGCGTGACGACCCTCTCAACCATTGCAATGATTGTATATCCGATCATCGTCAGTTCCGCCGGCTTAAAGCCGGTGGATGCTGGCTTGTTCCTGGGCGGAACGATTCACGATGTCGCGCAGGTTGTCGGTGCCGGATATATGATTTCACCGGAGGTCGGAGATGTATCGACCTATGTTAAGCTGCTGCGTGTTGCATGCTTGATACTGGTGGTGTTCGGAATAACTTTATATTTCTCGCGGTCCAAAATGGAATTGGATGGCAGGCGACGACTTCCAAGCATTCCGCTGTTTCTTGTTGGCTTCATTGGCTTGGTTCTTTTCAATAGCACATTCGAGCTGCCGCCGAATGCGCTTGGAATCATTAATGCAACATCCAATTGGTGTCTTGTAACTGCGATATCGGCTCTTGGAATGAAGACGTCTTTAGCGAACCTTGCCAAAGTGGGGTGGATGCCTGTGATGCTTCTTCTTTGGGAAACAGTCTGGATCGCAATTATTGTTCTGTCTTCGATCTTTCTGATCTAGCCCAGCATGCCCGCGGCCAACGCGCTTTTCTATGTACCCGAGGCACATGGTCGTTGCGACTTGTTGAGCGGTGGTACGAAGGCATCCCGTATCGCCAATGCCGATATATCACGTTCTATGATCATTTATTCCAATTATATTCATTGCAATCGGTGCCGGCCCCCACTTCAATGTTTTGGATCGGTTTCAATATCCGATGAAACGTTGCGGGATGCTTCCGGCTTTGCCGGCAATTTACAGCTTCATCCTCACAGCTTGAGCCGACCGTACCCAAGGCCTCGGAGGGAGGTCTGCATAACGCAAAATACAAAAGTTGCATGGAGGGGATTTATGTTTCGAGCCGCCACTATCGTCGCTAGCGTCATTGCAATCTGGGGTGTGCCTTTAACGGCGCATGCTACCACGACTTATCCGGGGCCTAACACGGTCAAGATCATCGTGCCGTTCCCTGCGGGAGGGCCGGCGGATACTATAGCGAGGGTTGCTGCGGATGCGCTGGGCCGTCGATTGAATGGGACGTTTATTGTCGAAAATGTGCCGGGCGCCGGCGAAGCGCTTGGAGCTGTACGGGTTAAGCAGGCAGCTCCGGATGGCTACACATTGCTCATGGGAAGCATAGGGAGCTTCGGGATCAATCCGAGCTTCAAGAAGACATTGCCCTATGATGCAATTGCAGACTTCGATGCCATCTCGCAGTTGACCGCGACGCCGCAGATCATGGTGGCCCGCGCAAATTTTCCGGCCAATACGGTCCAGGAGTTAGTCGCGCTTGCGAAGAAGGATCCGGGTCGCTTCACATATGTGTCCTACGGGTCCGGAACATCCACCCAGCTAACAGGTGAATTGCTGAACCGTGTTGCAGATATCAAAGTAAGAGAGGTTCCTTACCGTGGAGTTGCTCCAGCGTTGCAGGATTTAGTGAGCGGCTTCGTCGATATGATGTTCACAACCGCAGTCATGTCTTACGTCGAAAGCGGTCAATTGAAAGCCATCGCGCTCGCGGCCCCGAAGCGGTCTCCAGCTGTGCCCAATCTGCCTACCTTCGCGGAAGCGGGTCTAGAGGGAATGGAGCAGACAGTTTGGTTCGGCCTGTTGGCTCCTCGAGGCACTCCGGCTGATATCCGCCTTGCGATCTCGAAAGCACTAAGCGCAGCCAATGCAGCCGATGAACTGCGACCGCGATTGGGCGTGCTAGGCGCAGAAACTGACATTGTTGCCTCGACGCCGGAGGACTTCCAAAAGTTCATCGCTACCGAGATCGAAAAGTGGCGTGGGGCGATTGTTCGGGCAGGTTTTTCTCTGAATAGCCAGTAAATACTGAATCTATCCAGATCGCGGATACCGTCGGTTGACGGCATTAATACCTGTCAACCGACGGTTTGGGCGGCGCCCCGTCATTGTGGCTCAAGCAGATGTCAGACTGTGATCGGTTGGCACCGAGAATGAGGGAATGATCAGATGGTGATGAGAAGTAGTTACGATTACATCATCGTCGGAGCAGGTTCTGCAGGCTGCGTTCTCGCCAATCGATTGAGCGAGGATGAAGGCGCAAGCGTCCTTCTTCTCGAAGCTGGTGGCCGCGATCGAGATCCTCTGATCCATATCCCGATCGGCGTCGGCAAGATCTACGAGCATTATCTGCACGATTGGCGCTATCAGACAGAGCCGGAGCCTAACTTAAACAACCGCACGATCGAGGCGACGCGCGGCAAAGTTCTCGGCGGCTCCTCGTCGGTCAATGTGATGGCTTATACACGCGGCCATCGCGGTGATTACGATCGTTGGGCGCAGAAAGGGTGCCGCGGTTGGTCATATGCTGAGGTGCTGCCGTACTTCAAACACGGCGAAACATTTGCCGACGGTGCCAGTACATGGCGAGGCGGAGATGGCCCACTGCAGGTTGAGCGCGGCCGTACCAGGGATCCGTTGTTCGATGCATGGATGGATGCGGCGCGTGAGATTGGCCTGCCCATTGTTGATGATTGCAATGGTAAGGAAGGCGAAGGCTTCAGCCGGAGCCAGTATACGATCGGCCGCGGCTATCGCTCATCGTCGGCTGTCGCCTATCTCCGTCCGGCGGAGAAGCGACGCAATCTGTCTGTCGAAGTGAATGCGCACGCGACGGGTTTGTTGATGGACGGCACGCACGCACGTGGTATCGCCTACCTGAAAGACGGGCTGGCCTACGAGGCTTTGGCGCGAGAAGAGGTCATTCTGTCCTGCGGCACGTATAATACGCCGCAGCTTCTTATGCTATCTGGCATAGGGCCGGCCGAGCACTTGAGGGATAAGGGTATTAACCCGATTGTAGACTTGCCGGTTGGGCACAATCTCCAGGATCATCTCGCTGTCCTCAATATGTTCACGCGGCCGAAAAATACGAGCTTGTTTCGTGAGAATATGCGCTTTGACCGTATCGGTTTGGCTATGTTCCGCGCATATCTTTTTGGCTCTGGTCCTGGCACCGTTGTGCCGGGCGGATTGCACGCTTTCATCAAGACGAATCCAGAACTAGCGGTGCCGGATATCGAGTTTATATTTCGAGGCGTGCCCACCGCGACCCACCTTTGGTTTCCCGGCGTAAAAGCGCCTTACGAGGATGGCTACGGCATCCGTCCCACCCTTCTTCATCCCGATAGTCGCGGCAAGGTCCTGCTGCGCTCTTCGGATCCATTCGCGGCGCCGCGCATCTGCTATGACTTCTTTACCGCTCCAAGCGACCTGCCGAAATTGAGGGAGGGTTTCAAACTTGGCCGCGAGATAGCTTATTCAAAGGCGCTTGAACCCTATCGTGGTGTCGAGAAGACGCCAGGTGAGAAGATCAGAACCGACGCCGAAATTGACGATTTTATCAAGCAGACTGCGATGACCGTTCATCATCCGGTGGGGACTTGTCCAATGGGGGTGACGCCGGAAGCGGTTCTGGATGCCGACCTCAAAGTGCGAGGCGTTGAAGGACTGCGCGTTGTGGATGCGTCGGCGATGCCCGACATCATCGGCGCCCACACCAATGCCTGTGTGATGATGATGGCAGAAAAAGCCGCGGATATGATCAGGCGACGTGCTCCTCTGCCTGCCCTCGAGGACGCTTAGCTTCAAGAGAGCAGCGAGTTTGATTGCTGCAGTTTGCGTCGTGCTCCGGCATCAAGTCGAGTGGTGTGGCGCTTGCGGGTCACACGGAACTCCTGCTCGATTCGTCCGTGCCGATGAAGCAAGTTTGTAAGTAAGGACGCTGAACGCTCGTTCACTGCTACTTTCGTTTGTCGCAAAAGCTGGTCGACAATACAGCTCCCCACTTGAATCCATCCCGGACGATAGCACGAAGCGGACGCGGGTCATCAAAGAGAGCGCTTATATCGCTCTCGATGCCGGCATCTGCATCAGTTCTCCTCAGCAATCCGGATGTTCAGAAATGGTTGCAGGACAGCGGGTATTCAACTGTCATAGTGGTATAAATTCGCTCAATCAAACGCGCGAATACCCTGCGTCGGCAATGGCTGATATATCACGATCCGTGATCATTTATTCCAATTATATTCATTGCAATCAACATCAGGACCTCCTTCAATGATTTTCGGATCGGCCCCAAAAATCCGATGGACGCCGTCTTAGGGAAATCAAAAATGCTGTCACGGGGCTCGGAACTTCAAACGACTTTAGGTCTCGACGAGATCAATCTTGCCGATCCTGATTTCTGGCTCAGAGATGATTTTCATGCCGCGCTTGCGATTCTGCGCGAAGAGCGGCCGATCTCGTGGCACGAACATGCCGAAACCGGTAAGGGACATTGGGCCTTTGCTGACTACGAAGATATCGCCGAGGTCAACAAAGACTGGGAGAGATTCAGCAGCAAATACGGGATTCGCGTGTATCACGACCCCGGTACCAAGATCAGGCCCGGTACGAGTGCGCTGATTGAGCTCGACCCTCCTGAGCACACAGTAAACCGTAAGCGTGTGAGCAAGGCGCTTACGCCGCGCCAGGTGACTAAGCTCGAAGATCAAGTGCGCGAGCATGCTCGCCGGCTGGTCTCGCAATTCTCCGATGGCCAGGAGATCGATTTTGTTGATGACCTAGCGGCTATCCTTCCCTTCGAGATGGTAAGCGACCTTGTCGGCGTTCCGCACGCTGATCGTCGACATCTGCTTAAACTGTCGCAAATCGCCCGCTCCGAGTATGAGCCAGAATACGCGGATAATCGTGAGCTTCCGCAACAGGCTGTCTTGGAGCTTAGAGAGTACGGCATCGATCTCGCAGCGAAGCGCTTGGTCGATCCTAAAGACGATCTCATTTCAGAATTGGCTCATGTTCAGGTCGAAGGGGAGCCTCTCAATAAAGAAGAGCTGGCTGGATACTTCGGCCTGATGATTGCCGCGGGTAGCGGCACGACACGCGCTGCGATTTCGCACGGAATTTTGGCGTTCACGCAGTTTCCCGACCAACGCCGGCTATTTTTGAACGATCCTGTGGCGCATGAACGAACGATGGCGGAGGAAATTATCCGCTGGGCGACCCCGATCAAGCATATGGGACGTGTTCTGACCCAGGACATCGAATTCAAAGGCGTCCATATGAAAAAGGGGCAGAAGATCGCGATGTGGTTCATTGCTGCGAACCGCGATCCGCGCCTCTTCCCGGATCCCTTCAGCTTTGACATCACGCGCGATTTGAATCCGCACCAAAGTTTCGGCGCTGGTGGCCCGCATTTCTGCATGGGTGCGCACCTGGCGCGCCGAGAAATCTGGATGCTGTTCCAAGAATTGTTCGCTCGTTTTCCCAACGCCGAGGTCATTGCAGACCCCGTTCGTGAGAGGTCCCTTCAATCCAACGGCTTCAAGCACGTGCAGGTACGTCTTTCGCGTTGAATCGTATTGGGAGGAGGATCCGAAATGATCGATAAGAAATGGAACGTGAGCGTCGATCCAGAGGTCTGTGATGGGTATGCGGTATGTCAGCGCATCGAAAAATCGATCTTTCAGTACGCTGAGGATGATGAAGTGGTGCGGATTACGTCCCAGCCCGAAACGCCGGAAGTTCTCGAACGGGTGAAGCTGGCGGTTCGTCGGTGCCCGAAACAGGCGTTGAAATTGCAGCCGCGTGACGACGTTGAATGACATCCGGAGGACGCAATGCCCAATGTGATTTTTATAGATGCCGCCGGTAAGTCAAAGACCATTGATTGTGCGGTCGGCACCAGTTTGATGAAAAGTGCGCAGCTCAACGGTATATCGGGCATCTATGCGGAATGCGGCGGCCAACAGATGTGTGCGACCTGCCATATCTATGTTGCCGAAGAGTTTCGCAACACGATGCCGGAAGTATCGGTTGACGAAGACGAAATGCTTGAGGCCACGGCATCTGATCGACTTCCAAATAGTAGATTGTCATGTGCAATCATCGTCACGCCAGAACATGAGAATCTGGTCGTTCATCTTCCTAAGTATCAACGATGAGCGGCGTCGTTATCGTCGGGGGCGGGCACGGTGGCGTCGACCTGGCGTTTGGCCTGCGCGAGCGCGGTTATACCGGGCCGATCGCGGTGCTCGATAAGAGCGACTTTCTGCCTTACGAGCGCCCGCCAATGTCGAAAACCTGGATTAATGGGACAGGTGGTCCAGAAGATCTTGCGTTACGTGGGGCCGATGCGTTTTCGGGCGCCAATATCGATTTGATGCTCGGCTGCGAGGTGTTGGGGATTGATCGGGCGCAAAAGATTGTAGAGACGAACACAGGGAGCATCCAATATGCGACGCTCATCCTGGCTCTCGGATCCAATCCGCGACAGCTCAAGCTCTCGGACAACCCGCTGATTGGTATGCATCAACTGCATACGCTGGAGCAGGCCATAGCGTTGCGAGACGATCTGACGTCCGCCACCAAGATCGGAGTCATCGGCGCGGGTTTCATCGGGCTGGAATTGGCGTCATCGGCGGCCAAGCGCGGGATTCCCGTGACGGTCATGGAGACGGCGGGACGCTTGATGCCGCGAACTGCAAGCGAATTCACGTCAACCTATATGCGCTCCCGGCACGAGGAGGCAGGAACGAATTTCCGCTTCAATGCGGCCGTTCGAGAAGTCATTGGGGAATCCGGTCGTGTTCGGCGGGTCGATCTGTCGGATGGATCTCATGTCGAGGCCGATCTCGTGGTCCAGGGGGTCGGCGCTCTCGCAAATGGCGGGTGGGTTGCCGACGCGGGCCTGGATTTTGATAACGGCATCATCGTGGATAAGAAGCTACGTACTCAGGATCCAAACATTTTCGCGATCGGCGATTGTGCTCGCTTCCAGGATGATGAAGGGGGCGCCATACGGCTGGAATCCATCGGCAATGCGGCAGACCATGCTCGACGGGTCGCGGCGACGATCGCTGGCGTTTCTGCGCCGGTGCCAGATGTTCCATGGTTTTGGACTCAGCAAGCAGGCGTTCGACTTCAGATGGCTGGACGCATCGACCGCGTGGAGAACTGGCTGCTGACCGGTTCTGTCGAATCGAACACCTTCAGTGTGCTCGGGTGGCGCAATAGCAAATTGGTTTACGGCGAGTCCATCAATAGCCCGAGCGATCACGTGGCCATTCGAAAGCTACTGGCCGATAATACCGCGCTCTCGCTGTCGAAACTGCAACCCATCGCTGAAATGGGCCTGAAGGCCGCCATCAAATCCTTGGTATAACTTTGGTGGACTTCGAAATGGACACTTCCCAACCACACCCGTCAGTCGCATTTGGCGAGCTGCCCGACAAAATCGAGCAGACTTATTACAAAGTGACTATTCGTCTCATGCCCTTTCTGATCCTTTGCTACTTCGTCGCCCAGATTGATCGCGCGAATATTAGTTTTGCGAAGCTTCAGTTCATGAGTGACCTCGGTTTTTCCGAGGTGGCTTACGGATTTGGTGCTGGGCTTTTCTTCATCGGCTATTCGCTGTTTGAAGTTCCGAGCAATATCATGATGCAGCGCGTCGGGGTGCGCCGCACACTACTGCGCATCATGGTTCTTTGGGGGTTGGTCTCGATCGGCATGATGTTCGTGACATCGCCGATTCAATTCTACGTCATGCGCTTTCTTCTCGGAGTTGCAGAGGCCGGATTCTTCCCGGGGGTTCTGCTTTATCTAACTTATTGGTTTCCTGCAGCGCGTCGAGGGCGGGCGACTGGTTTTCTCATGATGGGTGCCGCTGTAGCAGGCATCATTATCGGGCCTATCTCGGCCTGGATCATGAGCCATCTAGCCGGATTGCATGGTCTGCACGGCTGGCAATGGTTGTTTCTGCTTGAAGGGTTGCCCGCCGTTATCCTGGGCATCATCGCCTTCTTCTTCCTCAGTGATCAGCCACGGGATGCCAAATGGCTAACCGAACACGAGAAAGCGATTATCCTTAGTGATCTCGCGGCGGAGGAAAAGGGAATATCTCCTGGTAGAAGACATGCGCTGCTTGATGCATTGAAGAACGTCAAAGTTTATATCGGAATTCTCGTCTATTTCTGCATAATTCTATCGTTCAACGCCGTGTCATTATGGATCCCGACCGTCATTCACGATCTTGGTGTGAAGGATCTGTTCAATGTGGGGCTGTTGTCGAGCGTAGTGTTCTTAGCGGGGGCGGCTGGAACCTATCTCATTGGCTCAAGTTCAGATCGTAGAATGGAGCGACGTTGGCATCTCACCGTGAGCTGCGCCTTCACTGCCTTGAGTTTTGCACTTCTGCCATTGGCAGCTCGCAGCATACCGGTTGCCATCGCGCTGCTCTCAATTGCTTCGGCCGCGATCTATGGTGCCTTTTCCGTATTTTGGACAATCCCGGCGACATTCCTGCCCGGAAATACCAAGGCCGGCGGCATTGCTCTCATCACCAGTCTAGGTGGTTTGGCGGCATTCGTAAGTCCAACTCTCATCGGTTGGATGACGGCCAAAACGGGAAGCGTCTATCTCGGGCTTACGATATCCGGTGGCCTCACATTGGTGGGCGCTCTTGTTTTGCTGATTGCGATTCCCGTGAACGCTTCATGTAACGAGGCTGCGAGATAGTCGGTCAGAGCAACGAAAGATCCGACCATGTACGAAGGAAGCTGCTTATGTGGTGCAATAAAGTATGCAGTCAATGGCGAGCTCGGTGACGCGGTATACTGTCATTGCTCGCGTTGTCGAAAAGCCAGTGGCTCCGCCTTTGCCGCGAATTCCGCGATAGCCGATACTTCGTTCAAAATCGTCAGTGGGAATGAGCGGCTTAAAACCTTTAGTACCTCAGAGGGCGTTCATCGTACGTTTTGCTCCGCTTGTGGTTCGCCAATCATGAGCAGGCGTGACAGTCTTCCCGGTGTCCTTCGGTTGCGGCTTGGCACCCTTGATAGGGCAACAAGGGGACCGATGGCGCATATCTTTGTCGGCTCGAAAGCAGATTGGTACGAAATCCGCGATTCCCTGCCTCAGTATGTCGAGAGAACCCCACGGAAGCCGTAGGATATTCCCAACCAAGCCGCGAGGATTCATTCAGCTTGGTGGCAAGAGCACGCGCCGATGCGCGCAAGAGGTCGCGGTATAGGTTGTAATCTCTCCAAAGCGAGAGACAGAAGTAAGTTCACCGCCGAAAATTTCCAACAATTTCGAGAGAAGCTATCATGGATTCGACCTATCCTCGCATCGGTCTGTATATCGACGGCCAGTGGATTTATGATCGTCACTCCTGCGTCGAAGTCGTCAACCCGAGCAATGAAGCGCCTCTCGGCACTGTGCCTGGCGCCACGCCGGAGGATCTCTCGAACGCTCTCTCGGCAGCGGAACGAGGCTTTCGTATTTGGCGCGATACTCCAGCGTTGCAACGATCACAAATTATGTTGCGGGCTAGCGCTCTGGTACGCGAGCGGGCCGATGCGATCGCGCGGATTCTGACGCTTGAGCAGGGCAAGCCGCTTACCGACGCGCGCAATGAAGTCGCACGCGCTGCTGCGTTTCTTGAATGGGACGCCGCAGAAGCGCAACGTATCTATGGGAGTATCGTTCCCGCCGGGCCGCAGATACAGCAGATGATACATCGGCTTCCGATCGGCCCAGTAGCCGCCTTTACGCCATGGAACGTCCCGATCGCCGCGCCCTCTCGAAAGATCGGCGGGGCGATCGCTGCAGGTTGTTCGGTGATCATTAAAGCGGCTGAAGAAACGCCAGGCACGGCCTGTGCCTTCGTACAGTGCTTCATCGATGCCGGATTGCCACCGGGTGTGTTGAATCTTGTTTTTGGTAATCCAGTGTTGATCTCTTCAACCTTAATTGCCTCGTCGGTCATCCGCATGGTGACTTTCACCGGATCTGTATCGGTCGGTAAACACCTCATTCAGCTCGCCGCCGCAGCCATGAAGCCTGTCTTGATGGAACTTGGAGGCCACGCACCGGTATTGATCGGCTCAGATGTTGATGCAGCAGCAATCGGCAGGCTCGCAGGCAACGCCAAGATACGCTTGGGTGGACAATTTTGCGCCTCGCCGACGCGCTTCATTGTTCACAAGGATTCGTATGCCGCCTTTGTCGACGCATTCGTTCAGGTCGCAAATGAAATCCGCGTGGGCGACGGCTTCGAAGCGGGCGTTCAGATGGGGCCACTCATTAATAATAAGCGTCTCATGGCGATCGAGGAGCTAGTGCAGGATGCCAAAGCTTCCGGTGCGCGAATTGCTGCTGGCGGCCGGCGTATCGGTGATCGTGGGTTTTTCTATGCGCCCACCGTTCTCGCCGATGTGCCGGTGCAGGCAAAGGCAATGTTCACCGAGCCATTCGGCCCCTTGGCGCTCTGCGTGCAGGTTGCCGACCTGAATGAAGGAATTGCGCTCGCCAATAGCCTGTCGGTAGGGCTCGCTGGCTATGCTTTCACGAATTCGCTCGAGGAAGCGGAGCGCCTCGCACGTGAGTTGGAGTGTGGGGTGCTGTCAATCAATCATTTCGGCAGCTGTGGTCCGGATACCCCTTTCGGTGGAATCAAAGAAAGCGGCATCGGGCGGGAGGGCGGTGCCCAGAGCCTGGAGCCTTACACGATCATGAAAACGGTGCTGCAGCGGACTGCGCGAGTATGATCGTGAGGGGATGGAGAAAATTATCTGCACCGCTGATAGGCGCAGTGAGGTCAATCGGGTTGAAATCGGCGCCCCTCGCTTCGGCAGGATAAATAATCGTTCCTGCAGGCGGTCCTCTAGCCAGGTTGAAGGCGGGAAGTAATCTTTTCCGCTCTTCAACCGGACGAGATGTTGGGCGCCCATTCAAACAGATGATCGCGACCCTCGGCCGAGATCATATGCCGGGCGTCGCTCTCGCTTTTCGATTATCGCTTAAGACACCGTGAGTAGCAGCTTGCCGACGTGTGTCCCGGCTTCCATAGCCGTATGCGCTCTGGCTGCCTCGGCGAGTGGAAATGTTTCGGAGATCACCGGCGTCATCTGACCCTGTTCAATCAGTGGCCAAACGACTTTCCTGATAGACTCGAACAGACGTGTTTTCTCGGCAATGCTCTTCGGCATCAGGCGCGACCCGGTTACGGCCACGCCTTTGGCTTGCAATTTAGAGAAGTCGAAATTGACCTGGCCGCCCTTTCGGAGACCGATAATGCTGATCCGTCCGCCTGCGGACAGGCAATCAAGGTCCTTACCGAGATAGTCGCCTCCGATCATCTCCAGCACTACGTTGATACCTATTTTTTCTTGCTGCAGTACCTCAAGAAAATCGGCTTCCTTGTAGTTAATCGCTTTTACTGCACCCAGATGAATGCAAGCGGCGCATTTCGTGTCGCTTCCAGCCGTCACCACAACACGCGAGCCAAGAGCCGTCGCCAACTGGATGGCCATGGTGCCAATGCCGCCGGCGCCACCATGTACCAGCAAGGTCTCGCCAGGCATCAACCTACCGAGGTCAAAGACATTCAGCCACACTGTGGCGACGGCTTCGGGTAGCCCGGCGGCCTCATACAATCCGATTCCTTTCGGGACAGGAAGGCAGAGAGATTCATGGGCGACGGCGAACTCGGCATAACCGCCACCGTTCAGTAGAGCGCATACAGCGTCTCCTTCATTCCACATTGTCACGTTGCGGCCTTTGGTGACGACATGCCCAGATACCTCCAGTCCCAGAATGGAGGGAATTGCGGCCGAAGCACCGCCATAGGTACCGCGGCGTTGGGACAAATCTGCAGCATTCATTCCCGCTGCCGCAACCTTGATCAGGATCTCGTTCTCGCCGACTTCAGGAATGGGTTGGCGTTGCGTCGTCAATACGTCGGGTGCACCAAACGCACGCGCACGCACGGCGTTCATGTCATTTGCAGAGATCATCCCCAGCCTCTTCTCGTTCTTTAGCGTGACTAGCGCACAAATTCGACAAGGGCTCTCAGCACGCGTCTATGTAGCGGTACATAGCAGCGTGCACCGGATATCTGACGCCCCTCTCGGTGCATTGAAGGGGAGTGGGTGCCAATTACAATGAATATAACTGGATCGAATGATTACGAAATATGATATATTTGCCTCTTGGCGAAACGGCATTTTTTTGTTTTGTGCGCGGCGGCTACAACGCCCGGCCATTCAAACTATCCACTCAGTCGAGGTGCTGAGACGCCGGGAACAAAAACTACGGAATTGTGACCGGTGACCGAACAGTCTGCTCCTTTGACGTCCGCCTGACCGCCATCCGTTTTGCGGCGCTGGATACCAACCTCTATGAGTTCCGTCGTCTCGATGGCGCGCCGATGCCGCCGATCGCGCCGGGCGCCCATATCGACATCCATCTGCCCAACGGCATGATGCGGCAATATTCGCTGACGACCGCCGAGGGCGATCCGAACGCCTATGTGGTCGGCATCAAGAAGGACCGCGCCAGCCGCGGCGGCTCGAAGTTCATCCACGACCAGCTGAAGGTCGGCACGGTTCTGCAACTGGGCGGCCCGCGCAACAATTTCCCGCTGAACGAGACGGCGCCCCATACGGTGCTGGTCGCTGGCGGCATCGGCATCACGCCGATCTGGTGCATGGCGCAACGCCTGCAGAAGCTCGGCGCTTCGTGGGAAATGCACTATTCCTGCCGCGAGCGGCCGGAAGTGGCTTTCATCGACGAATTGACCAAGCTGCCGAACGTCAAGCTGCACATCGATGCGGAATCGAACGGCAAGTTCCTCGACATTCCGGGCATTGTCGCGGCCGCGCCAGCGGGCTCGCATTTCTACTGCTGCGGCCCGGTGCCGATGCTCAACGCCTATGAAGCGGCGACCAAGGACCTGCCCGAAGGCCAGATGCACATCGAATATTTCACCGCCAAGGAGGCCGCGGCCCTCGACGGCGGCTATAAGGTGCGCCTGGAGCGTTCCGGGCAGGAATTCACCGTGCCGCCGGGCAAGACCCTGCTGCACGTGCTGCGCGATGCGGGCATCGACGTCAGCTATTCCTGCGAGGAAGGCGTCTGCGGCTCCTGCGAGACTGTGGTCATTTCCGGCACGCCGGACCATCGCGACAACATTCTGACCGAGTCCGAGCGCAAGGCGAGCAAGACCATGATGATCTGCTGCTCCGGCTCGAAGAGCGACCTGCTGGTTCTCGATCTCTGATCCCAACAGGCTGTCGACGCAACTGAGCGGATTCCGGGCTCGTAATAGCTGACGAGTATTCTCGGAAATGACTTTTGAGCTTCACGCGATCAATCGATAGCGGCTTCGCATGCTTGGCCCCCGTTCGATCGATTTCGCTTGGGTTGCCGCGTTGCAGGCCGAAATGCATGCGCCAGAATAGCCGCTGAGCTCTCTTGAGCTTTTGAAAAGAGGGCCTTTGCCAAGCGTAATGCTTACGTGGCAAAAATGGCATGAACGGCCAGAGAATTCTCCACCGCACAAGCTATTGATATAAATATGAAATTGGCGCACCCGAAGGGATTCGAACCCCTGGCCTCTGCCTTCGGAGGGCAGCGCTCTATCCAGCTGAGCTACGGGTGCCTGGGCGCGGGAACCGCGACCGGGGGCAGAAATGAACCGTTCGTCGGTCATCGTCAAGCCAATTTCCAGGTAATCCGAGGGCTTTTGGTGGGGCAGTGTGGCGCCGGTGGGCATGCCAGTGGAAATAGGCTAAATCCATCGAAAGCAAGGAGAAGCCGGTTTCATGCCGACGACGACGGAAATACGTGCCGGCGAACGCCTGGGGCATCTGCCGGAGCGGGGCGACGAGGCCCTGTTCTTCATCGGCGCCATCCGCACGCCCTGGCCGAGCCGCCGCGATTGCCCGCGCAAGGGCGATCTGGAGGGACCGTCCTGCCGGATCGAGGTCGACCCGCGCTGGAGCGATGCCCTCAGCGACATCGCTGGCCACGAATATCTGCAGATTCTCTACTGGATGCATGAGGCGCGCCGCGATCTCCTGCTGCAATCGCCGCGCTCGAACGGCGAGGCGACCGGCACATTCGCTCTGCGCTCGCCAAACCGCCCCAATCCCATCGCCTCCTCGCTGGTCAAATTGGAAAAAGTTGAGGGCAATGTGCTGAGCGTGCGCGGTCTTGATTGCATCGATGGCACGCCTTTGATCGATATCAAGCCGGAAACCTGTCCGCATTGGCTCGGGCCGGCTCAGGGCAAAGCGGGGGAAACGTGACGCCGCGCGTAACGATCAGGATCGACTTCAGTTCGCAGCAGCAGCTGGGGCACGGCAAGATCAAACTGCTGGAAATGATCGATACCCATGGTTCGATCTCGTCGGCGGCGCGTGCCTTAGGCATGTCGTATCGGCGCGCCTGGCTGTTGATGGACGAGGTCAACAGCATGTTCGAAATGTCGGTGTTGGAAACGCAGCTCGGCGGCAAGGGGGGCGGCCATGCGCGAGTCACCGAATTCGGTCACAAGCTGATCGGCCTCTATCGCGAGATGGAGCGCGACACGAGCCGGCGCTTCGCCGATGAAATCACCGATTTGGCGGCCAAGCTGCGCCCGTTACCCGTCGAGAGCGAGTGAGGTCGACGTATCGCGCCGTTCGATCTCCTCGATCCGCCCGTTGCGCAATCTGACGATCTCATTGCCAAGCCGCTCGGCCTCTTCGGAAGAATGGGTCACATAGACGATCGGCACTTTGAAGTGATCGCGCACGCTTTCGATATAGGGCAGCACTTCGTCGCGCCGCGCTTCGTCGAGTGAAGCCAGGGGCTCATCCATCAGGAGCAGGGCGGGCGAAGCGAGCAGGGCGCGCGCCAGCGCGACGCGCTGCCGCTCGCCGCCGGAGAGGTTGCGTGGCCCGCGATCGAGCAGAGGAGTGATGCCGAGCAGGTCGGTCACATCCGTCAGCGCGGGGGCCACGCCAGTGGGCCGGCGAAACCAGTGGCTGAAGGTCAGGTTGTGGCGCACGGACAGATGCGGCAACAGGCGGCCTTCCTGGAACACATAGCCGATGCGGCGGCGGTGCGGCGGCACGAAAATTTTCGCGGCGGCGTCGAACCAGACGGTGTCGTCGAAGGTCAGCCGGCCGGCCTGCGGCCGCACCAGGCCGGAAAAGATGTTGAGCAAAGTGGTCTTGCCCGATCCCGACGGGCCCGACAGCACGCTGACGGGGCCGTGCAGCGCGCCTTTAGCCGCGACCGAAAATTCACCCTGCCGGTGATCGATATCGAAGGTGATGTTCATCGCCGGTTCCCGTCGCCAGAGGTGCGGCGCGCCAGATATTCCGACAGGCCAAGGGCCGCGGCGGCGATGACGACAGCGATGATCGTCAGCCGCATGGTCGCGTCTTCCGCGCCGGGCGTCTGGGTTGTCGTATAGATGGCGGAGGCGATGGTCTGCGTTTCACCGGGAATGTTGGAAACGAAGGTGATCGTCGCGCCGAATTCGCCGAGCGCCTTGGCAAAGCCAAGCACGGTGCCAGCGAGCACGCCGGGCAGGGCCAGGGGCAAGGTGACCATGAGAAAGACGAGGAACGGCGGCGCGCCCAGCGTTGCGGCCGCGTCTTCAAGCTTTGTATCGACGGCGTCGAGGGACAGGCGGATGGCGCGCACGGTCAGCGGAAAGGCCATCACCGCTGCCGCCAGCGCCGCGCCGGTCCAGCGAAAGGACAGGACCAGGCCGAGCCAGGTTTCGAGAAATTCGCCCGCCGGCGCCCGGCGCCCGAAGGTGATCAGCAGCAAATAGCCGGTGACGACTGGCGGCATCACCAGCGGCAGATGCACCAGCACGTTCACCAGTCCCTTGCCGGGGAAGCGGCAACGCGCCAGCAGCCAGGCGACGGCGATCGCCAGCGGCAGACTCGCCAAGGTCGCCACAAGGGCGACCTTCAGGCTCAGGATGATGGCGGTGGTCTCGACGTCGGAAAGGTGGAACACGAAATACTTCTGCCTTGATGCTCTGTCTTGGAGATATGCGTTATATATCATCGGATATAACGTAGCGCGACAGTGTCAATAGTCGCACCGCGCAAGCTTGGCTTCTTTCTGGCGATTGGCGGGCGCGGCGTAACAGTCTATCAGGCCCGTATAGAAGAGTTCATGCGCCGCAGTCCGGCATCGGGACGAGATTTTGACTTCAACAACAACACTACCGCCAGAGGAAACCTCGGGAGCTTTCCCCGCCGACACGCGCGGCATGTTCCTGCGTGTCTTCCCCTCGATCATGCTGCCGATTTTTCTGGCGATCGCCGATCAAACCATTGTCGCCACGGCCTTGCCGGCCATCGCCGCTTCGCTCGGCGACGTCGAGCATATTTCCTGGATCATCGTCAGCTATCTGATCGCCTCGACCATCGCCGCGCCGCTCTATGGCTATCTTGGCGATCGCTTCGGCCGGCGCCGGCTGATGTTCATCGCGCTTGGCATCTATATGCTGGGCGCTGTCCTCAATTCGCTCGCTCCTTCGGTGATGATTCTGGCTTTGACCCGTTTCATTCAGGGCCTTGGCGGTGGCGGCTTGATGAGCATGTCGCAGGCCTTGATCGGCGAAGTGGTGCCACCGCGCCAGCGCGGCAAATATCAGGGCTATCTCGCCGCCATTTCCGTCAGCGCCACCGCCATCGGCCCGTTGTTGGGCGCCTATCTGACTTTGACGTTCGGCTGGCGCTCGGTGTTTTTCATGAATATCCCGGCGGCGCTCATCGCTGTGGTATTGACCATGCGGTTGCAGGCGCGGCCCGGCAACAAGGGTGAATGGAATTTCGACTTTCTCGGCCTGGTGCTGTTTGCCTGCGTTGTCATTCCGACCTTGCTGGCCTTGCAGAATGCCCGCACATTCGAGGTTTCGGCAGTCCCGCTAATCGTCGGCCTGCTTGTCTTCGCGGCCGTGGCGCTGTTCTTCCTGCTGCGGCAGGAGAAAAGCACGCCGTCGCCCTTGCTGCCGATCGACCTGATGCGCCAGCGCGGCGTCTGGATGACACAGCTCATCGGCGTCGCTCATGGCGCGACATTGACGGCCTTCATCGCCTTCATGCCGCTCTATCTGCACATCATGGGTATTGCGCCGCTGCAGAAGGTCGGCTGGATTCTGCTCATCTCGACGGGGTCGATCGCCGCGACGTCTATGCTCACCGGCCGCTTCATCACCCGCACCGGTCTGACGATGATCGCGCCGTCTGTCGGCCTGATCATTACCTCGCTCAGCATGATCAATTTTGCCTTCAACTCGGCGCATATGACGTTCATGGAAGTGGCCGTTGCCGTCGGCATCGCCGCGATTGGCATGGGCACGGTGATGAGCGTCGTGCAGGTGACGATTCAAACGCTGGCTGGCCGGCGCAAACTCGGCGCCGCCTCCGGGTCGATCCAACTCGCGCGCACGGTTGGCGCGGCGCTTGGCACGACATTGTTCGCCACGGTTCTGTTTGCCTCTCTGTCGATGACGGATCCGGACGCAGCGCGGATGTTTGCCGGCATTCTCGATCATGGCCCAACGGCCTTGCAGGAATTGGCGAGCGAACGGCGCGAGATCGTCATGGGCGAGATCGCCGCCGCCTTCCGCAATGCCTATCTGCTGCTGGCGGTTGTCAGTGGCTGTGGCGCGGTGCTCGCTTGGTTCAATCCGTCGCGGCGCGTTTAGGCCGTGAACCCCTGAATCGGGAATGACCGAGAGTGGATGGTTTAAAGGACGATCTGCTTTCTGGGTTCAGGCCGGAAAGCGGACCTCTCGGTTTTGGTTCCACCAACGAAGCGGTCAGATTGTAATCAACTTCTTTTCTGCATAGCCTCAGCTCATTTGGGGAGGAGATCCTGCAGCATGGCGAAACTCGTGTTTGCTTTGAACCAGTCCCTCGATGGCTATGTGGACCATATGGCATTTGTGCCCGAACCTGCGCTCTTTCGCCATTTCATTGACGACGTGCGCGGCCTGGCCGGCTGCGTGTACGGTCGTCGCATGTATGAGGTGATGCGCTATTGGGATGAAGACCATTCCGAGTGGGATGAGGAGAAGCGCGACTATGCGGCGGCATGGCGGAGCCAACCGAAATGGGTCGTGTCGCGCTCGCTGAAGTCCGTCGGCCCGAATGCCACTCTTATCGTGGATGACGTCGGGGCGGCGATACGCGGGCTGAAGGCGCAAGTGGAGGGGGAAATTGAAGTTGCCGGACCGGAGCTCGCGCGAAGCCTGACCGACCTTGGTCTGGTTGACGAATATCGACTGTATATCCATCCCGTCGTGCTTGGCAGTGGCAAGCCGTTCTTCGCCGGTCCGCGGCCGCCGCTGCGCCTCGTGGCCAGCGATCGCTTTGGCGAGAACGTGATCAGGCTGACTTACGTTCCCGCAGAGGCGCGCGAGCAATGAAAAGCCCGGCTCTGAGGATCAGAACCGGGCTTGAGATTTAAGGGAGTGTTCGCAGGCCAGATCAGTTCGCCATGAACACCGGCAGTTTCGCCTTCGCCAGGATATGGGCGGTGGCGCCGCCGAAAATCATCTGTCGCAACCGGCTCTGCGTATAGGCGCCCTTGACGAGGAGGTCGCCGCCAAGCTTTTCCGTCTGGTCGAGAATGTCTTCGCCCGAACTCTTGCCGCCGGGCCGGCTCACCGCGTCGACAGCGATGCCATGGCGCGCCAGCATCTGGGCGCATTGTTCGCCGGTGGGGCCATCGACAACGAAGTTCTCGATGGTCAAGACGATAACCTTCTTCGCTTTCTTCAACAGGGGCATGGCAAAGGCGGTGGCGCGTGCGGTTTCCGTGCTCTGGTTCCAGGAGATGACAACGGTGTCGCCGAATGTCGAAGGAGTCCGCGGGGGCGCCAGCATGATCGGGCGACCGCTCTCGAAGAGGGCGGCTTCCGATGTCGCCATGCGTGGGTCGCCGCGTTCTGATCCCGGCCGGCCAAGCACGGTGACGTCGAAGACGCGGGCATAGCTCGCCACCTGGCTGTCGCCGAGCGAATGATCGCCTGACCAGGCCTGCGAGGGGCCGCTGCCATTGGCCGCCTTGCTGGCGATTCCGGCTCCCGACATGGTCGCATCGAACTTGCGATGCGCTTCGTCAGCCAGCTCCTTCCATGAATTTTGATCGTTGATCGTCCAGCTCACGGGCATATCGAAGGCCACAAGATCGGGAAGATCAGGCCCCAATGGCGTCCCTTCGATATAGCTGTCGAATTTTCGTGCCAGCACGAGAGCGGTCTGCAGAACAGAGTCGACCGTCGAGTGCATTTCGATCGGCACCAAAATGTTTTTCATTGTATCCCCTTCCAACGTCCGCCGCCGTCGGCCCTCACCGTGACAGCATGTGTAAACTACACCCGCTGCGGGTTTGGCAAAAGGGCGTGTTTGAAACGTCGGAAAGACCCGATTAGTTGCCGTGTTCTTTCAAAAATTTGGAAAATGCGGCGAGCGACAGGTCGGATACATGATGTTCCATGCCCTCGGCATCGGCTTCCGCCGCTTCGAGGGGAACGCCGATGGCAAGGAGTACGTCGACCACCAGGCGATGGCGCGCGCGCACGCGGTCGGCAAGCTGGTGCCCCGCATCGGTCAGGAAGACACCGCGATAGGGTTTTGACGTCGCCAGGCCTTCGCGCTTCAGGCGGGCAATCGATTTGATGGCGGTCGCGTGCGACACGCCAAGCCGGCGCGCCACGTCGGTCGGCCGCGCTTCACCATGATTGGCGAGAAGGTCGGCGATCAGCTCGACATAGTCTTCCATCAACGCGGTCGACTGCGCCGTCCGTGTTTTGCCGAATCGACTCGCCTGGGTTGTCTCGGCGGGCATGGCAACCGTCGCCGCCGCAGGCTGCGGCTTTCCTTTCAATACCATACCCTTCAAAGCCATATCCATCTCCGGCCGGGGGCGGCCGCCGTCGGGGGCAACAATGGCCAAATCGGCGGCGGCGTCAACTTTAACGGATCGCGGGCGGGATGTCGTTCAGTCTGGCTGATATTGGAAGTATTCTCAATCGGCGCTGTGAAGGGTTCTCGATCGAAGGCTCTGGCCATCGGCTGGCTCGCCCCGTAAAAGGCACCCGGAATGCCCGTTAGCGCGCCTGTTTGGGGACCTGCCTTGGTGCCTGTCTTGGGCCGACAAGAAATGGAGCCGATCGATGAATGACGTTTTCCTTTGCGCGGGTGTCCGCACGCCTGTCGGCCGCTACGGCGGAGCGCTCTCATCGGTTCGTCCGGACGATCTTCTCGCCCATGTGCTCAAGACCCTGGTGGCGAAAGTGCCGCAGGTTCCGGTCTCGGCCATCGAGGAAGTCTTTGCCGGCTGCGCCAACCAAGCGGGCGAGGATAACCGCAACGTCGCCCGCATGGGCCTGCTGCTCGCTGGCATCCCGCTCGAGGTGCCCGGCGTCACCTTGAACCGGCTGTGCGGCTCGGGGCTCGATGCGGTCGGGTCGGCCGCGCGCGCCATCCGCGCGGGTGAAATGGAAATCGCCATCGCCAGCGGTGTCGAGAGCATGTCGCGCGCGCCTTTCGTTATGGCCAAGGCGACGGAAGCGTTCTCGCGCCAGGCCGCCGTCGAAGACACGACCATCGGCTGGCGTTTCATCAATCCGCAGATGCGCGCCCAATATGGTGTCGATGCCATGGGCGAGACGGCGGAGAATCTCGCCGCCGACCGGCAGATCTCACGGGCGGATCAGGATGCCTTCGCGCTGCGCAGCCAGAACCGGGCGGCGAAGGCCATCGAGAACGGCCGCTTGGGGCGTGAAATTGTTGCGGTCGAGATCAAGGATCGCAAGGGCAATGTGACTGTCGTCGATCGCGACGAACATCCGCGCGCGACGACGCTCGACAAGCTCTCAGCGCTGAAGGCGATCTTCCGCAAGGACGGATCGGTGACGGCCGGCAATGCTTCCGGCGTCAACGATGGCGCGGCTGCCGTGCTCATCGCGTCGGGCAAGGCTGTGCAGAAATACGGCTTGCAGCCGCTGGCCAAGATCACGGGCCTGGCGACCGCCGGCGTGCCGCCGCGCATCATGGGCATTGGTCCGGCGCCGGCAACACGCAAGCTGATGGATCGGCTCGGCCTGAAAATTTCCGATTTCGATGTGATCGAACTGAACGAGGCTTTCGCCGCGCAGGCGCTGGCCGTGACGCGCGATCTCGGCCTGCCGGATGATGCCGAACACATCAATCCCAATGGCGGCGCCATCGCCATCGGTCATCCGCTCGGCATGTCGGGCGTGCGCATCGCTTTGTCTGCGGCCATCGAGATGAATGATCGCAAGGCCAAGCGCGCGCTCGCGACCATGTGCATCGGCGTCGGCCAGGGCATTTCGTTGGGCCTGGAAAGCGTCAACTGACTTTAGGCGATTAAGGAACTTCCCATGAAGGTCGCTCTCATCCAGATGAATTCCGGTTCGGACAAGGCGGCCAATCTGGCGATGGCGCGCAAGCTCATCGAGCAGGCGGTCACCGAGGAAAAGCCGGATTGGATCTGCCTGCCGGAGGTCTTCGACTTCATGGGCGGCTCGCGGGCGCAGAAGCGTGAGGCAGCCGAGAAACTGCCTGACGGTCCCGCCTATACGATGTTGCAGACCATGGCCAAGACGCATGGCGTCTTCATCCATGGCGGTTCGATTCTCGAAGCGATCGATGGCGAAGAGCGCATCGGCAACACCACGGTGGCGTTTGATCGCGAGGGCCGCGAACTGGCGCGCTATCGCAAAATTCACATGTTCGACATCACCGCGCCCGATGGCCAGCAGTATAATGAGAGCGCTGCTTTCCGCCCTGGCGATGCGGTTGTCACCTATGACTGCGAAGGCGTCACCATCGGCTGCGCCATTTGCTACGACCTGCGCTTTCCCTATCTCTTCCAGGCTCTGGCGGAGAAGGGCGCGCAGGTGATCGCGCTGCCGGCAGCCTTCACCTTGCAGACCGGCAAGGACCATTGGGAGGTGCTGTGCCGGGCGCGCGCCATCGAGACGGAAACCTATTTCTGCGCCGCCGGCCAGACCGGCACGCATATGCAGGGCAATGAACCGCGCATGACCTATGGCCATTCGCTGGTCGCCGATCCTTGGGGTCATGTGGTCGCCAAAGCCTCCGATGGCATTGGCTATGTGACGACGCGGATCGATCCGGAGCGGGTGAAGAAAGTGCGTGCGATGATTCCGGTCGCGCAGCACAAGCGGAAAATCGCCTGAAGAAACCGAAGCCGTGGTGTCATCCCGGACGCGCTGAAAGCGCGATCCGGGAACCAGGGGCGAGTGGTAAAATCTTTTGCAGCGACACGCTCAGGTGAGGCGGTTGCCCCTGGATACCGGATCGCCTTCGGCGTCCGGTATGACACAACGGCTGCCGCGCAGGCTCAACCAGCGATCTTCGAAAAATCCGCCACGCCATGCACCGCGCGGCGCAACGCGTTGAGCAAACGCAGCCGGTTGAGACGTTTGCCCGCATCGGGATCGTTGACCGTCACGTCGGTGAAGAAAGCGTCGACCGGCGCGCGCAGCTTCGACAGCGCGCCCATGGCGCCGGCGTAATTCTCCTGCGCGATGGCCTGCGCCGCTTCCTTGGCGGCCACGTCGATGCCGGCGGCGAGTGCTGCTTCGGGCGCGCTGGCTGAAGCGTCGGCGACATAAGCGGCCTCAAAAGCGCTGGCGTCCTTTTCCTTCTTCTCCTCGGCGCGGATGATGTTGGCGGCGCGCTTGTAGCCGGCGAGCAAGTTCTTGCCGTCTTCCGTATCGAGGAAGGAGCCGAGCGCTTCGACGCGGCGCACGATCGTCAACAGGTCGTCGTTCGCTGAGCCATCGCCCATGGCGAGCACAGCATCGATCAGATCATGCCGCGCGCCCTTGTCGCGCAGATAGACTTTCAGGCGGTCATGGAAGAAGGCGAGGAGATCGATGTGCGCTTTGTCAGCGCCGCTATTGCCGACGGCGATGTGCGCGGCCGCTTTGGCAAAGACCGGTAGCAGTTTCAACCGGACATTATTTTCCAACACCAGCCGGATCACACCCAAAGCCGCGCGGCGCAGCGCGAAGGGATCCTTGCTGCCGGTGGGCTTCTCGTCGATGGCCCAGAAGCCAGTGAGCGTATCGATCTTGTCGGCTAGCGCCACGGCGATGCTGACCGCGCTGGTCGGCACGCGGTCGGTCGGGCCTTGCGGCTTATAATGTTCCTCCAACGCGGCGCAGACATCGGCCGGCTCGCCCTGCAGCTCGGCATAGCGCCGGCCCATCAGCCCTTGCGTCTCGGGGAATTCGCCGACCACTTCGGTCATCAGATCGGCTTTGCAGAGCGCTGCCGCGCGCATGGCGTGAGCGGGATCTGCGCCGACAAGCGGCGCAAGCTGTTCGGCCAGCGCCCTGATGCGCGCGACGCGCGCGCCCTGGGTGCCGAGCTTCTCGTGGAACACCACGTTGAGATGCCCGAGCTTGCCCATGCGCTGGTCGAGCGGCTTGTCGAGATCGAGGCCGAGCTTCTGCGCGTCGGTGACATAGTCCTTCACGTCGGGCAGGGCCTTGCGGTCCGTTTCCCAGAAATACAACGCATCGGACAAACGGGCCCGCACCACGCGGCCGTTGCCGGCGGCGATCTTGGTGCCGCCGTCGCTCGCTTCGATGTTCGACGTCAGCAGGAATTTATTGGCGAGCTTGCCGTCGGGGCCCCGCAGCACGAAACATTTCTGGTTGGCGCGGATGGTGGCGCGGATCACCTCTCCGGGAATATCGAGGAAGGCTTCGTCGAACGTGCCCATCAGCACCACCGGCCATTCGACCAGGCCGGCGACTTCGTCGAGCAAGGCTTCGTCTTCGATCAGCTCAAGCCCTTGCGCGAAGGCAAGCTCCTTCGCGTCGCTCAGGATGATCTGCTTGCGCCGCTCCGCATCGAGAACGACCTTGGCCTTTTCCAGCGCCGGCACGTAGTCATCGAAACGCCGCACCTTGATTTCGCCCGGCGCCAGGAAACGGTGGCCGCGCGTCAGATTGCCGGCGTGGATGCCGTCGACTTCGAAGCGGACGATCTCCGGCTCTTCGGTCTCAAGCCCGAACGTCGCCAGGATCGAATGCAGCGGCCGCACCCAACGCAACGCATCGCTGCGCGTCGAGGCGGCGCCCCAGCGCATCGATTTCGGCCAGGGGAAAGTCTTGATGATGCCGGGCAGGATGCCGGCGAGCACATCAATGGTGTTACCACCGCTGCGCTCGATCACCGCCACATAGAATTCGCCCTTGCCCTTCGGGTCCTTCTCGATTTTGGCTTGGTCGAGCGAGGTGAGGCCGGCGCTCTTGAGGAAGCCTTGCACGGCGGCGTCGGGGGCGCCGACGCGCGGCCCCTTCTTTTCCTCGCGCGTGTCGGGCTGGCGCACCGGCAGGCCGGCGATATGCAGGGCCAGTCGCCGCGGCGTGGCGAAGGCGACAGCGCCTTCATAGGTCATGCCACGATCGACCAGCGCGTTGGTGATCAGGCGCTTGAGGTCGTCCGACGCCTGCTTCTGCATGCGGGCGGGAATTTCTTCGCTGAACAGTTCAAGAAGCAAATCGGGCATTGGACGCGGCGGACCGCGAGACCGCCCCTTTCACGAAATGACGGCCGGGCATGCCCGGCCAGATACCAAAGCGTTTTGCAGTTTGACTTAGTCAAACGTCACAAAGACGCGTCTAAAGATCCCAGGCAAATGGCGTTTCTGTCGAAACGTTATTTGCCTTGGCTGCTGTTCGCAAACGCGCGCCGCCGGGTCAAGTCCGCGCGTCGCCTGTCGCAAGATTGGCGAAAAGTGACGGTGCATGGGGTTGTTCCTCAGAATCGCGTGGCACCCCCCTCCCTCATCGCTGAACGCTGTACCCGTTATTGCGAGGAGCGCGTGGGGGAACGTCAACAAATGTCCCTGACGCAAGCACATTTGCGCCCACGATCCTGCGCTTTGACTCCTGGATTGCTTCGCTTCGCTCGCAATGACGGTTATCCCGCGATCCAAGTGCCCCTCCGCACGTCCTGCGGCGTCTGCCGCGATGAAATCGGGCGCGAAAATACGAAGGAAGGGCGGCGGATTTATGTTCATGCTTTGTTCTATCCGAAGAGCCTTGGGGTCATGAAGTCAGTGGCAAGATGGGCCGAAGCCTTCGTGTCATCCCCGACAGCCGCGCAGCGGCTGAGCGGGGATCCAGGGGCGTGTGACGCATGCTGTTTGCGATGGGTGAAGCGCGTCCCTGGCTCCCGGATCACGCTGCGCGTGTCCGGATGACACCAAGGCTTCGGCGCGTTCTGTCAGCCTGGCGGCTACCTCAGATTTCGCTCAGATCTTGCCGTGGGTGCCGTCGCACATGGGCTGATTCAGGGAGTGTTTGCAGCCACAGAAATAGACTTTCTGGTCCTTGGTGGCGGTGTAGCGCACCGGGGCGAAGCCGGAGCCTTTGTGGCTGCCGTCGCAGAACGGCTGCTTGGCCGAGAGGCCGCAGGCGCACCAGAAATAGGTTTTGTCCTGCTCGACCTCGGTCGCATAGGGGGATTTCTGGGCGATGTTGGGGTGGTCCATGGCGTTCTCCCGGATTGGTTGCCCAGCCGGAAAGCCGTCTGGAATGATTCCAATCTAGAATGGCGCAATGGCCGTGTTTGGCAAGCCAGGATTCCGCGGAGATCAGGCGGAGGACTAAGCTCCCCCGCCGCCCGCCGTGTTCAGCCAGGCGGCGCCGCAGGCCTTGGCCAGCTCGCGCACCCGCAGGATATAGCTCTGCCGCTCCGTCACCGAGATCACGCCGCGCGCGTCGAGCAGGTTGAAGCGGTGCGAAGCCTTGATGCACTGGTCATAGGCCGGCTGCGCCAGCTCATGGCGATTGCCCTTGTCACCCTTTTCCAAGAGCGCCTTGCACTCGGTTTCCGCGTCGCGGAAATGCTGGAACAGCTGCGCCGTATCGGCATATTCGAAATTGTAGCGCGAATATTCCTGCTCGGCCTGCAGGAAGACATCACCATAGGTGACCTTGTCGCTGCCTTCGCCGCCGTTGAAATTGAGATCGTAGACGTTCTCGACGCCCTGCACATACATGGCGAGCCGTTCCAGACCATAGGTCAGTTCGCCGGAAACCGGCGCGCATTCAAAGCCCGCCACCTGCTGGAAATAGGTGAACTGGCTCACTTCCATGCCGTCGCACCAGCATTCCCAGCCCAGGCCCCAGGCGCCCAAGGTCGGGCTTTCCCAATCGTCCTCGACGAAGCGGATGTCGTGCACTTTGGCGTCGACGCCGATGGCAGCGAGCGAGCGCAGGTAGAGATCCTGCAAATCCGGCGGCGACGGCTTCAGGATCACCTGAAATTGATAATAGTGCTGCAGCCGGTTCGGGTTCTCGCCATAGCGCCCATCCTTGGGCCGGCGCGAGGGCTGCACATAGGCGGCTTTCCAGGGGTTGGGGCCAAGCGAGCGCAAGGTGGTCGCCGGATGGAACGTGCCCGCGCCCACTTCCATGTCGTAGGGCTGCAGGATGACGCAGCCCTGTTCCGCCCAGAATTTCTGCAAGGTCAGAATGAGGCCCTGGAAGGACTTGGACGGATCGAGTGCGGCGGACATGGGAACCCCAGAAGAGCATTTTCAGGCGCAGCGGATACCAGATCGCGCGAAGAAAATGCGTCAAAACAAGAAACATGAGCCTTTCCGCTTCTGATCCATCAAAAGCGGAAAAGGTCCAGGCGGCAAAATCGCGCGCAAACTAGTCGCCGGTGCGTGCAGGGTCAAACGCGGCCTTATGAACGCCATATGAACAACTACATAAGGAGTTGTTCAGGTGCGACGGACGAGCTTTGTTTCCTGGGCCAAGTTTCGTGAAACCGAACGAACACTGCCCAGAGAACACTCCAAGTCGGAGGTGTGTCATGTCCCTCATACAACGTATTGCCCGCGCCGGCGCGATCGCCGCAGTCGTCGCTTTGGGCGCAGTGACTTTCTCGGAATCGGCGTCGGCCCAACACGGCGGCCATGGTGGCGGTGGTTTCCATGGCGGTGGTGGTTTCCACGGCGGTGGCGGCTTCAGAGGCGGCGGTTTCGGTGGTGGCGGATTCCGCGGTGGCGGGTTCCGGCCGGGCTTTTATGGCGGCCCGCGCTTTTATCGCCCCTATCCGGTCTATGGCTTCGGCTATCCGGGCTATTATGGCGGTTATGGCGGTTGCGTCATTCGCCGGGTCTGGGCGCCGACCCCTTGGGGTTGGGGCTGGGTGAACCGTCGCGTCTGTTACTGAGCTGCGCGTCAAAGTAAAAGTCAGGGCCATCCGATGGCGGCTTCGCCGCGATGGATGGCCTCGGCCTCCACGGTGAACGCTCCCGTGGGGTCGTGCAGGATCAGCGCCGGCGCGATCCGCAGGGGCGCGCGGCTGCCCTTGATGCCACGCACGAGAATGCGAATCGCTGCCTGGTCCGGGCGCGCATGAACCGCCATCACCGTCACGGCGCCGAAGCGTCCCGCGCACGCGGCAAGGATATTCCCCAGCTGCTCGACGCGATGGATCATGGTCAGCGTGCCGCCGGGGCGCACCATGGCGCTCGCCGCGCGCAGCCAGGGCACGACGATATCGTCGCTGCCGCCTTCCACCGCATGGGCGGTGGCTTTCTTCAGATCAGGCGAAACGCGGTGGCTGCGCCCGTCATACCAGGGCGGATTGCAGATCACGTCATCGAGGCTGTTGTCGTCCAAGCCCGCCGCGTGCCGGGCGCGGGCATTGAGCAGATCGCAGACGACGACCTGCGTTCCGGCAACCGCATTGATCTCGGCATTGCGCCGAGCGAGCGCCGCCATGTCCGCATCCCGCTCCACCAGCGTTAGCGTGTCGGGCCGCAGCCGCAGCGCGGCGGCAAGGCCGGCCGTGCCGATTCCAGCGCCAAAATCGCCGAGGCGCCGGCCCACCGGCTGGCAGGCGGCCGCCAACAGGATGGCGTCGGTGCCGGCGCGGTGGCCGGTCGCCGGCTGCAGGAGCCGGAGGCGACCGCCCAGCAGCGCATCCTCTGTTTCAGTCATGGGTTTCAATCATTGCGATTCAGCCATGCTTGAGCTCGCCGCCATAGCCCGCCTCGGTCAGGAGGCGGCGGGCCCGTTCAAGATCGTCGCGGGGGACCAGAATCCGACGCTGTAGGAAGCCGGCTGAGCCTTCCAGCACGCTCATATGGCCGTCCGCGACGAAGTGATTGATATCCGCAGCATTCAGGAGGGCTTCTATGGCCGAAATCAGCACCATGTCATTGGTGCGCATAAGCTCGATCACGTCTTCGTCCCTCGGATCGCCAATCGGGCGGCTCCGCTCCTCTTGGGCGCATTTGGCGCGTTGCGCACGACCCTTCGCCCGTGCGAAAAGTGCGCGAGCCTCGCACGTGGGTTGTGGCGCCGCAAGCGGTCCGCGGGCCGTGTTTGATCCGCACGTTTGATCTGGAGTGGTTGCTTTGGGTGTCGTCGTTCCCCTGGAAGAAAAGTCGTCGGGCGGTATCGAACGTCTGAATGGCCTGGTGGCCGAAGCCATGGCGGGGGTCAACAAGACCATCCTGGCGCGGACCGGCTCCGACGTGGCCATGATCCCCGAGGTCGCCAACCATCTGATTTCGTCTGGCGGCAAACGCCTGCGCCCGATGCTGACCCTGGCGACGGCCGGGCTCTGCGGCTATGGCGGCGAAGGCCATATCAAGCTCGCCGCGTCCGTCGAATTCATGCACACCGCCACGCTGCTCCACGACGACGTGGTCGACGAGAGCGACATGCGCCGGGGCAAGCTCGCCGCCCGCATGCTGTGGGGCAATGAGGCCTCGGTGCTCGTCGGCGACTTCCTGCTTGGTCAGGCGTTCAAAATGATGGTCGAGGTCGGCTCGCTGCAATGCCTCGACGTGCTGTCGAGCGCCGCCGCCGTCATCGCCGAGGGCGAGGTGATGCAGCTCTCCGCCGCCAAGGACACGCAGACCTCGGAAGACGCCTATCTTGAGGTGATTCGCGCCAAGACCGCCGCTCTGTTCGCCGCCGCCTGCGAAGTCGGTCCCATTCTCGCCGGGCGCGCCAAGGCCGATATAGAGGCCTGCCGTGGCTATGGCGCCAATCTCGGCATCGCCTTCCAGTTGATCGATGACGCGCTGGATTACGGCGGCTCCGCCGCCAAACTTGGCAAGAACGTCGGCGATGATTTCCGCGAGGGCAAGATCACCCTGCCGGTGGTTCTGTCGTTCCGGCGCGGCACGGAAGCCGAGCGCGATTTCTGGCGTCGCACCTTGGAGCGCGGTGAAATCGCCGAAGGCGATCTCGAAACCGCCCTGGCGACCATGAAGAAACATCGCGCGCTGGAAGACACGGTCGAACGCGCCCGCCACTATGGCGCCATGGCGCGCGACGCGCTGGAACTCTTCCCGGCGTCGCAGTGGAAGCGAGCTTTGTTCGACGTGGTCGATTTCTGCGTCAGCCGCGCGCATTGATACCGTTATTATCCCAGCACCATATGCGGGATAAATGGCCCTGCGGTGCAGTCATTTTTGAGACCTGAGCGTTTGCCCCTGGTTCCCGGATCGCACCTGCGGTGCGTCCGGGATGACACCAAGGTTTCAGGCTAAACGTCAATGGCTGAGACCCGCGCTTCAACGTGAACCGCTTTGCTGCAACCTCCGTGTCATCCCGGACACCTGCGCAGCAGGTGATCCGGGAACCAGGGGCAAATGACGGCTGCGTGGACTGTGGGCTCTACTGGACGCCCCAGCCTCCAATGACGGAAACGCCTTAAGCACGCACCTCGATATCCAAGCGCTTGAGATCGCAAGCACGCGCGCTCGTGCCGACATGGATTTCGATGCGGCCGCTGTCGAGGCGCGGCTTCATCTCCATGTCTGGATAAGACAACTGGCTGGCGCGCAGCGTGAACGTGGCGCGTTTGCTTTCGCCGGCCGCGAGCACGACGTTCTGAAAATCCTTCAGCTCCAGCGCCGGCCGCGTCACCTGCGCCACCGGATCGCGGATGAACAGGAAGAGCGTCGTCTCGCCGTCCTTCTTGCCCGCATTGGTGATGTCGAGCGAAACCTCGATCGCGCCATCGCGATCGAGGATCGGGGCGCTGGCACGGGCCTCGCCCAGTTCATAGGTCGTGTAGCTCAGGCCCTCGCCAAAGCTCCAGCGCGGCGTGATCGGCGCGTCGAGGAAGCCGGTCGAAAAGCCGTTCTTGGGATCATGCGGCCGGCCGGTGGTGCGCAGGCCGTAGTGAATGGGAATTTGCCCGACGGCGACCGGCCAGGAGATCGACAGGCGCGCCGAGGGATTCCATACGCCCTTGATAATGTCGGTAATGGCGTTTCCGCCTTCCGTGCCGGGAAACCAGGCGGCGATGATGGCTTGAGCACCGTCGACCAGCCATTGCGGCAGGATGAAAGGCCGGCCGCCGACCAGCACGAGCAACACCGGCTTGCCGGTGGCCAAGATGGCGCGGGCGAGTTCCAGTTGGCTGTCGGGCGGCGCTGGCCTGGTGCGGCTCGCCGCTTCGCCGGAGATGTGGCGGGATTCGCCAATGCATAGCACCACCGCATCCGCTGCTTGCGCAACGGCGACAGCATCAGCGATGGCTTGCGCATCGGTCGCCTCAAAGTCGCCGCCGGCGGCATGGGTGATGGTGCTGCCGGCGAAGCCGGTACGCATGCCGCCAAGGATACCCACGGTTTCGTCGATTTCGCCGGCCATGCACCAGGCGCCCATCAATTCGCTGGGCGTATCGGCGAGTGGGCCGACGACGGCGATGCGCTGGGGTGCTTGCGACCAGGGCAGGAAAGCGTCGCGGTTCTGCAGCAGCACGATCGAACGCCGGGCCGCATCGCGCGCCGAGGCGCGGCGCGAGGGATCGCTGTCAGGCGTCGGCGAAACATCTTCAAGCCCGCGCAGCGGATTGTCGAACAGGCCAAGCGCGAATTTCAGTTTGAGAACGCGGCGCACGGCGCGATCGATCTCGTCCATGCTGACGTCGCCACGTTCGAGCGCCACCGGCAGGCCCTGTTCATAGGCGCCGGCCATCATGTCGATGTCGACGCCGGCCTTCAGCGCCTGGGTCGCGGCATCGGTGAGGTCGGCGGCGACACCATGGGGGATCAGTTCGGCGATGGCGTTGTAGTCGCTGATGATGACGCCCTCGAAACCCCAGCGCTTGCGCAGAAGATCATGCAGCAGCGGCTTATGCGCGGTCATCGCCACGCCGGCGATATCGGTGAACGAGGGCATGATGCCCATGACACCCGCCTCGACCGCCGCTTGAAACGGCGGCAGGTAGATTTCGTGCAGCGCGCGCTGCGAAACGTCGACCTCCGCATAGTCGCGCCCGGCGGTCACCGCGCCATAGGCGACGAAATGTTTGGCGACGGCGGCGAGGCGATGTTCGGGCCGGGGCGGCGCGTCCTGAAAGCCGATGACTTTCGCTTTCGCATATTCGGCATTGATGAAAGCGTCCTCGCCGGCGCACTCGCAGATACGGCCCCAGCGCGGATCGCGGCTGACATCGAGCATCGGCGCGAAGGTCATCTGAATGCCGTCACGCGTCGCTTCCTCGGCGGCTTCTTGCGCCGTGCGCAGCCAGAGCGCGCGGTCGAAGGCGCAGGCCTCCGCCAGCGGGATTGGGTAGATAGTGCGGTGGCCGTGCAAGATGTCGACAGCGAAGAACAGCGGGATCTTGAGCCGCGTTTCTTCCAGGGCGACGCGCTGCGCCTCGCGGATTTCCTTGGCGCCCCAGGTGTTGAGAATGCTGCCGGCGCGGCCTTCCCGCACCATGGTGGCGGGATTATGCGGCCCCGGCGGGCCGGTTTCGACCAGCGATGCGGCCAGCATGGTGAGCTGACCGAGTTTCTCGCTGAGAGTCATCTGCGCGATGAGGTTCTCGATCCGCCGCGCGATCTCTGTCGTCATGATGGGCCCGTTTTTTCGTTTTCCGCGCGTCTCTTCCGATGGATCGGCGCGCGAGGCAAGTACTCAGCGCAACAGGGTTGATTTAACCCACCAGCCAGGATGATCGCGGCGGATCACCGCCGCTGCCCGCGCCGCCGCATGACAATTTTCGAACAGGCCGAAACAGGTGGCGCCCGAGCCCGACATGCGCGCTAGCCGGCAGCCGCGTCCCGCCGCCAGCACCGCCAGCACCGAGCTGATCTGCGGCGCCACAACGCAAGCGGGATCTTCGAGATCGTTGCGGGCCTTGCGCAATTGGCCGAGCAGCGCCGCTGTCGATTGTCCCTCGATGGTGGGATGCGCGCCGTACCCCAGCTCTTCGCCGGGCTTCAGCCTGAGCGCGGAAAACACGGCCGGTGTCGCGACAGGAACGCCGGGATTGACCAGAACCGCGAACAACCGGGGCAGGGGCAGCGGGGCCCCAAGCTCGTCGCCACGTCCCAGCATCATCCGTGCCCGTTGATCGAGGCAGACCGGCACGTCCGATCCTGTGGCGGCGGCAATGTCGTGCCAGCGTGGATCGGCAAGGGGAATGTCGTTGGCGCGCGCCAGCAGGCGCAGGCCGGCGGCAGCATCCGAGGAACCGCCGCCAAGGCCAGCCGCGACCGGCAAGGTTTTCGTCAGATGGAAAGCGCCAGCGCGCAGGCCGGGGAAGACCGCCAGGGCTTGGCGCGCGGCACGCAGCACCAGATTGTCGTCGTCGGGTCCGGCCGCATCGGCGGTGGTGCCGCTTGTTGTCAGCGACAGGCCGTTGCCCGGTTCAAGCGACAGCCGGTCTCCGGTACCGGAGAAGGCGACAAGGCTTTCGAGATCGTGCCAGCCGTCAGTACGCCGTCCGCGCACATGCAGCGTCAGATTGATCTTCGCCGCAGCCTTTTCGACGAGTGCGGTCATGCTTCTGGCAAACGCCTATGGGATGACGGATTAACCGCCATCCATCTTCGGCTTTTCGGAGCCAATCGCCGGCGTAACCGCGGGTGTGATCACCGGGGTGGCCGTTTCCGCGTCCATGCCCTTGTCGATCTTGCGCAGGATCTTCGGCAGTTCTTCCGGCTCGGGATTGAGATCGCGCGCGTGGTTCCACTGGAACTGCGCTTCGAGCTTGCGATCGACTTTCCAATAGGCATCGCCGAGGTGATCGTTGATCACCGGATCGGACGGCTTCAATTCGATGGCCCGTTCAAGCTCGCGCACCGCATCGTCATATTTGCCGAGGCGGTAATAGGCCCAGCCCAGGCTGTCGACGATATAGCCGTCGCGCGGCCGCAGTTCGACGGCGCGCTTGAGCATGCGGAAGGCTTCGTCGAGATTGGTGCCTTGGTCGACCCAGGAATAGCCGAGATAGTTCAGCACCACCGGATTGTCGGGCACCACTTCGAGCGCGCGGCGGAAGTCAGCCTCCGCCAGCGGCCATTGCTTGGAACGCTCGTAGCTGACGGCGCGATAATAATAGATCGTCCAGTCGGCCTTGCCACGTTCCGCCGATGAGGCGAGCGCGCGCGTATAAGATTGTGCCGCTTCGCTGAACTGCTTGCGCGTCCGTTGCAGATTGGCGAGCGCGATCAGCGCATCGGGATCATTTGGCTGATCCTTGACGATGGAATTGAGGTGGTCGAGCGCCTCATCCTTGCGGTCGAGCTTGTCGAGCACGAAAGCGACCTGCAGATCGGCGCTGGGGCGCAGCGGCGAATTGGCCGGCATGCTCTCGAACACGTCGATGGCGCGCTCGTCCTGCTTGATGCGCTCATAGGCATCGCCGAGGCTGATGATCGCCAACGCATGGTTCGGCTCCAGCCACAGCGCCAGGCGCAGATAGATGATGGCGGCGAGTTCGTCGCCGCCCTGGCCGCCACCGGCCGAGGCCAGACCGTAGAGCACTTCGGCGGCGCCGTCGGTCGCATTGGCGACGACGGAGTCGAGCGGCTTGCCGGCGGCGATCTGCTGCATCGCCTGAACGATGACGGGATGGCGGGGCAATTGCTCGTCGAAAGCACGATAGGCGCGCAGCGCCTCGTCGTTGCGGCCTTGCTTGGATTCGATCCGCGCATAGGCGTCGACCAGACGCAGCGTGCCGCTTTCCGCGTCATAGGCCGCCTTCATCCGGCGCGCCGCTTCCTGCGGTCGCTTGCCCAGATCAGCGATCAATCCTGCGTGATAGTCGCGAAACAGAGCCAGACGGCGGTCGGCCAGCTTGTCGGCGGTCTCGAGCGCCTTGCCGTATTCGCCAGCGCCGGCATAGGCCCAGGCCGACAACAGGATCGAGGTGATTTCGCCCTGACGGAAGCCGCCGCCCTTGGCCAGATAGTTGCGCGCTGCGGTGAACTGCCGGGTTTTGATGGCGCGCACGCCGAGCGCCAGATTGGCGAGGCCGTTCTTGGGGTCGATGCGCACCAGCCGTTCGGCCAGGGTCATCGATTGCGGGATATCGCCATTGGCGACGGAAGCAATGAAAGCGCGCTCGATCAGAGCCGGATTGCGCGGATCAAACCGCAGAACCTCGCGGAAATAGGTCGCGGCTGCCAGCGTGTCCCTCTGGGAGGCGGCGGAGAGGGCGGCGAGATAATTGCCCGCCGGGCTCATCCCGACCTCGAATGGCGTCGCTATGGCGCGCGATGGGCGCACATTGGCGGAGCCGGCGGTGGCGAAGCAGAGGATGGCCAGACCGGCCAAGGCGGCGCGGCTGAGGGGGCGACTGTGAGCGGACAGGGCTTTAAGGGGCACGCGCGTCTCTTGCTTGATCGGGGGCGATGGTTGCCAGCAAAGAATGGAAAGCCAGGCAATTCCCGGGAGAATCTCCCGCGAACATGGCCTTTTTAGGCAAGGGCGGCAAGGGCAGGGCAAGGGCGGGGCAAGAAGCGGAGAGAAGCGGCGAAAGGCAGGAAAAGCGATTTCCCTTCCTCCGAAACCACTCTAAAAGCCGGTCATCTCCCTATTTAGGCGCAAAATTTCAAATGAACGACCAGGAAACCAAATCCGCCACCGTCAAAGCGCGCCTGCCGCGCGGCCTCGCCGATCGGACGCCGAACGATATTGCCGCCACCAATCGGATGATGGCGGCGATTCGCGAAGTCTACGAACTGTATGGTTTCGAGGCCGTCGAGACGCCGTTCATTGAATATACCGAGGCGCTGGGGAAGTTTTTGCCCGACCTCGACCGGCCGAACGAGGGCGTTTTTTCGTTTCAGGACGATGACGACCAGTGGCTCAGCCTGCGTTATGACCTGACGGCGCCGCTGGCGCGTTATGTCGCCGAACATTTCGATCGGCTGCCAAAACCCTACCGCAGCTATCGGTCTGGTTTCGTTTTCCGCAACGAGAAGCCCGGCCCCGGTCGTTTTCGTCAATTCATGCAGTTCGATGCCGATACGGTCGGCTCGGCCTCCGTCGCCGCCGATGCTGAAATCTGCATGATGGCCGCTGATACGATCGAAAAGCTCGGCATCAAGCGCGGCGACTATGTGATCAAGGTCAACAATCGCAAGGTGTTGGACGGCGTGCTCGAAGCCGCCGGCCTTGGCGAGGATCAGACCGCCAAAAAATTGATCGTGTTGCGCGCCATCGACAAGCTCGATCGCCTGGGACCGGAAGGCGTGCGCCTGTTGCTCGGCCCTGGCCGTAAGGATGAGTCCGGCGATTTCACCAAGGGGGCGGAACTCGCGCCTGCGGCGATCGAGCGCATCATCGATTTCACCGCCGCGCGGGCTGGCGACAACGCCGGCACCCTGGAACGGCTGCGCAAGACCGTCGGCGAGTCGGCACGCGGCCTCGAAGGCGTCGCTGAACTTGAGACCATGTCGGACCTGTTCGGCGCCGCCGGCTATGGCGATGGCCGGGTGGTGATCGATCCGGCGGTGGTGCGCGGCCTCGAATATTACACCGGCCCCGTCTACGAGGCCGAGCTGACCTTCGAGGTGAAGGACGAGCACGGCCGGCCGATGCGTTTTGGCTCCGTCGGTGGTGGCGGTCGCTATGACGGCCTCGTCGCCCGCTTTCGCGGCGAGCCGGTGCCAGCGACCGGTTTTTCCGTTGGCGTCTCGCGCCTCTTGGCCGCGCTGACGGCGATCCGTTCGCCGATCGTTGCCGGCGAGGCTCTGAGCGGCCCCGTCGTCGTGCTGGTTCTCGATAAGGACCAGGTGGCGCGCTATCAGGGCCTTGTTTCGACTTTGCGTGCCGAAGGCATTCGCGCCGAGCTTTATCTTGGTTCAGCCGGCATGAACGCGCAGCTCAAATATGCCGATCGCCGCCGCAGCGTCTGCGCCGTCATCCAGGGCTCGAACGAACGCGAGAAAGGCGAGATCATCGTCAAGGATCTCGTGCTTGGCGCGCAGGTCGCCAACGCGGCCAAGGATATGGATCGCGCCGAATATCTGGCGCTGAAAGAACGAGCGCAGACGACGGTGGCTGAGGCTGACCTCGTTCGCGCCGTGCGCGAAACGCTGGCACGGCATAGCTAGAACCGTTTAATCAGAACGTGAGAGTTCGGTTCTGATTCCCTTGGAAACGAATTCGAGCAGGCGTTGAAAAGCCTTTGGCGTCATTCCCGATAACCGTTGGGAATGACACCAGAGCGTTTCTCAATGGCTTGCCAAGACTGAAAACAAGACGGCAATAAAGAGCCGCGCACAAAATGCGGCCAAAAAATTTGGGAGGAAATATGAGCGAGAGAAAACCGCAGCCGATCCGGCGTGTGGTCACGGGGCATGATGACAATAACGCATCGAAAGCCCTCTTCGACGGGCCGGCGCAGAATGTGCGCAACAGCTCGTCACCTGGCCAGTTCGTGACATTGCTGTGGAGCACGGATGCCATGCCCTGCGACATGCCCGTTGGCGAGAGCGCCGAAGACATGGGCGCCCGCAAGCTCGGGACCTATCCGCCCGTCAATGGCACGCGCTTCATGATCGCCGAATATCCGCCTGGCAATCATCCGCGCATGCACCGCACCGAAACCTTGGACTATATCGTCGTGCTCGATGGCGAAATCGACATGGAGATGGACGAAGGCCGCATGGTGACTTTGCGCCGGGGCGACACCATGGTTCAGCGCGGCACCTATCATGCCTGGCGCAACCGTTCGTCCGACGTCTGCCGCATGGCCTTCGTCTTGATGGACGCCAAGCCGCTGGGCATTGGAACGCCCGTGCCGCGCGCCGGGGTCGCCGGCGACACTAAGCCGTAGCGTTCGCACGAACGTCTGCCGTCCGTCATTGCGAGGAGCAGAGCGACGAAGCAATCCAGGGCGCGTGGAAGAATATTAAGAAGTACCTGAAGCCTGGGTGTCATCCCGGACACGCGCAGCGTGATCAGGGATCCAGGGGCGAGCGATACAGCGTTCAATCGCCGAGCGCGCTTCACCACAACAAGCAACACTCGTCACGCGCCCCTGGTTCCCGGATCACCTGCTTACGCAGGTGTCCGGGATGACACCGAGGTGTGTGATCAATCGTCCTTCACAACGCGGATGCTTTCGTCATTGCAATGACGGCTGGCGCGCTCGTCCCCCCCGCGTCAACGCTTGCGGGCGTCGAGCGCGTCCTTGATCAGCGCCACTGCCTCCGGCGTTTGATCTAGCGCTGGGCGCAGGGCCTTAAGTACATCGTCGCCGTAAATAGGCTCCAGAACGCGGCCGAGTTTGGTGGACTCGGTACGAAAATCCGTATCTTCCAACGCGCGGCGATAGGCGGTGCGCAGGGTTTCGAGAACAGGGGCGGCTAGATTGGGCGGCGCCGCGGTGATGCGCGCCAGATCGGCTTGCGCCTGGATGAGCGCGACAATGTGCCGGCCGCGGGGATCGCTGATCAAGGAGGACAGTTGCGGCGCGTCTTTGTCGCTGCCGCCGATCTGGGCGATGATGCGGCCGAAACCGTCGCGCACGAACGGCTCATAGACGGCGCGTGCCGCGATCGCGCCGGCGATCTCGCCGCGCCGCATGGCCTGCTGATCTTCGCTGCCCGTCAGTCCGGCCCGGATGCGGATCGGCAGGTTGAGGGCGCTCACCAGCAGATTTGTTTCGACAGAGGACGCGCTGCCGACATTGGCCGTGCCGAAGGTGATTGGCTGGGGCTGGGACGTCAGCTCCTTCCAGTCCCTCACCTGTGACTGCGTCGACAGGACGATGGCGCGCGGATCGGACACCGCATTGCCGATCCAAGAAAAGCGCGCCAGATCGAATTTAACCTCGGGGCGGGAGACGATCTGGTCGTAAATCAGGCCGGTGTTGAACGTGCCGAGGGTCAATCCGTCGGGCCGCGCCGCATAGAGCATGTTGGCGCCAATGAGATGGCCGCCGCCCGGCACATTCTTCACGGCCACTGTGGCGCCCGGCAGATATTTCTGCATGAAGCGCGCGACCAGCCGGCCGTGGGCGTCATAGCCGCCGCCCGGGCCCGTCGCGACGATATAGGTGACGGTCTTGCCGCGAAATGCCTCGGCGCCGTCCTGCGCCATGGCGGGCGCGAGGAGGGAAGAAAAGAAGCTAGCGAGAAAAGCGAGGCGAGGCGCACGGGTCATGGGCAAAATCCTGATCCGCGCCATCTATACATATCCGGGCTTTGCGAAACAGAGGCCATTGCGGCTGACAGAATACGCCGAAGCCTTCGTGTCATCCCGGACACGCGCAGCGTGATCCGGGAACCAGGGGCGAGCGGTAAAGCCTTCAATCACAGCAATGTCGTGTGCTTCAACGCATGGCAACGGGCAACACGCGTCACGCGGCCCTGGATCCCGGATCGCCTGCTTTGCAGGCGTCCGGGATGACACCCAGGTGGGGGATCAATCGCCCATCAAAACGCGGCTGAAAGAACGCGCTGAAGCCCTGGTGTCATCCCGCGTAGCCACTTCGCGGACGTCGGGAATGACACGGAGCCTTCTACGCCCGCAGCGCCGTCAGCATGGCCTCGATATAGTCGGTGCCGCTGGCGATGACGAGCATGCGCGTATAGGGCCGCAGATATTTCATCGATTCCGTCGTCGCCGCATCGCTGTCGTCGTGGCCTGGCACGATCAGCCCGACCAGCGACTTGTTGAACAAGGCGCAGGCATCGGCGATCACTGAAACGGCGCGGGCATCGGCGCCCGTCGTGGTGATCACCACGACGAAATCGCTGTGCTCGACTTCAGCGACCAGATCCATGGTGCGGCCGGCGAGATCTTTCAGCCAGGCTTTTAGATCGCCGCCGCCGGCACCAGGGCTCCCCTCCGCCGTGAAGGCGAGAGAGGTAAAGAAGGCCGCGCCATTCCACTGCTTTTTTGAAATCTCTTCGACGATTTCAGCGCTGGCTGGATCGAGGGCGATGACTTTCGCCGCCCTCGGTTTCGAGTTGGCATATTGCACGCGGTAACCGGCCTCGTGCGCGGTCGTCATCTTGGCCGATTCGCTTTGCATGGCTGTCTCCGCTACTGCGCCTCTAGCGTTGCGTCAGACCGAGGTCTGGCGCACGCCCTTCTTGGCTTTCAACGCTTCCTTGGCGCCGTCCTTATATTGGACGTCACGCTTCAACAGCAGCGCCGCCTGCCGCACCTTGTGATGCTCCGGATTGACGCCCGGCGGTGCGATGCCCTTTTCGTTGAATGCGCGCGAGGCGCGCAACAGACGATGACGGGCCATGATGATGCCGTTGTCGGTGCCGACCAGGTTTTCCTTGGTGCGATCGCAGATCGGCCCCATGCTTTCCTGCAACGACGCATCCTGGATGCCGATGCCCTCGACGCCGCTGAAGGTGCGGCCGGCCTTCTGGCCGGCGCGGTCCATCAGATAGTCGTTGTCCTTGTTGGCGAGCGGGCGATAGGTGCCCGGGATGTATTTCACATGCACGCCCTTGCCGTCTTTCATCGCCGCGACTTCAGCATCGGTGAGCGCGCGGGTCGGATGATAGTCGTAAGACCAGGCCCAGCACGTCTCGTCGTCGATCGGCACCCAGAAATGCCCATGCATCGGATGGTCGCCGCGCGGCGGCACGCCGGAGTAATTGGGCATCACCCAAGGCGTGATGCGCCAGTAATATTGATCGTCCTCGGCATTGCGGCGAGCGCCGATGAGCAGGCCGCCATCGCTCTCCACCACTTCAAAGACCGGCGACAGGTCCTGCATATTGTATTTGTTGCCGCCGGCGCCCTTGAACAGCGGATCGTTGTGCAGATCGCCGCGATGCAGGAAGGAGACGTGGCTGGAATCGATGCCGCCTTCCATCGCCTGTAGCCAGTTGCACTCCTGGATACGCTTGGTCATGAACGTCTGGTTCAGCGGCACGGTCGAGAATTCATATTCCGGCAGCGGCGGCTGCGCTTCCGGCGGGCCCATATAGGTCCACAACACGCCGCCCTGTTCGATCAAGGGATAGGACTTCAGCTTGATCTTCTTGGCATAGCCGGATTCGGCCGGCTCCGAGGGGACCTCGGTGCACTGGCCGTTCACGTCATACTTCCAGCCGTGATAGGGGCAGCGCAGGCCGCACTCTTCGTTACGGCCAAACCACAGCGAGACGCCGCGATGGGCGCAGAACTCGTCGATCAGGCCAAGCCTGCCCTCGCTGTCGCGGAAAGCGAGCAGGCGTTCACCCAGCAATTTGACGCGGACGGGCGGGCAATCGGGCTCCGGCAGCTCCTCGCTCAACAGGGCCGGCTGCCAATAGCAGCGGAAGAAATTGCCCATGGGCGTGCCTGGCCCGGTTTGGCAGAGGTAGTCATTTTGTTCTTTTTTCAGCACGTTAGCGTCCTCCAAGCTGTTTCTTTTGATCCGCCTTGGGCGGTTGAGCGTGGCCCATTCTAGCAAATTTGTCGGTTGACCGGGGTGCCGGGGCCTGTTACTTAGGTGTGTTCTCTTATACGGAACAGCGTTCCGTTATGAGGGCGATCAATAGCACTGCTATGGTCATAAGGTCAATAACGAGAGAGGAAAGTCGGGAGCAATGGCGAGAGTCGATGTGTGCAAAACCTCCGATGTCGATGAGGGCACGGCGCTCCGGGTCGAGAATGGCGATCTGTTGCTGGCGGTGTTCAATTTGAACGGTGCTTTCTACGTGACCGACGACACCTGCACGCATGGGCCGGGGTCGTTGTCGGAAGGGCCGATCATCGGCGACACGGTCGAATGCGACTTTCACAACGGCGTCTTCAACATCAAGACCGGTGAAGTCGTCGAACCGCCCTGCATGATCCCCGTTAAGACCTATCCGACCGCGATCGACGGCGACACGGTTTACATCGAAGTTTGAACCTCCAAAGCGGGATGCGAAAAAGTGGGCACCGGTTTTTCGCAAAAATCCCGCGCTCATCCTGAACCAGAGCTGGAGCGGCGATGGCGCAGCGCATAAAGGTTCCAATCCTCATCCTCACCGGCTTCCTCGGCAGCGGCAAAACCAGTCTGCTGGCGCAATGGCTGCGGGCGCCGGAATTTTCAGGCGCCATGGTGATCGTCAACGAGCTGGGTGAAGTCGGGCTCGACGATCGGCTGGTCGAGACATCGAGCGATGCGCCGCTGCTGCTGGAAAACGGCTGCGCCTGTTGCGCGGCGAGTGAAGATCTCAATGCGACGCTCGAACGGCTGTTCTGGCAGCGCCTGCATCGCGAGATTGCGCCCTTTTCGTGGGTGTTGATCGAAACCACCGGCATCGCCGATCCACAGCCGATCATTGCATCCCTGCAAAGCCACGCTCTGATCGCCGAGCGTTATGATGTCGCCGGCGTCGTCACCACATTCGATGCCCGCCGTGGCCCCGCGCAGCTGTTGCGCCATCCCGAATGCGAGAGTCAGCTGGCGCATGCCGGCGCCATTGTGCTGACCAAAACCGATATTGCGACCGTCCAGGAGATGGAGCGCGCCCGCGCGGCAATCCGATCCGTGCGGCCGCAAGCTGCGATCCTGGCTTCGGGTGGCGCTTCTGCGCCGGCAGCCGCCATCGTCGCCGCTCTCGGGAATGCTCTGGCGCACGGCCACGTTTGCACGCCGGCCTGCCACGATGGACATCACGATCATGATCACCACGATCACGCGCATCATTCGAACGATGTGACGAGCGCCTTCGCGCCGCTATTCGGGCCGATCGCCTATGAAGCGCTGGCCGATGCCCTGCAGGCGACGCTTGCCCGCCACGAGGCCGCGATCCTGCGCGTCAAGGGAACAGCCCGCAGCGGCGCCGAGGGCGCAATCGAAATCCTTCAAACCATGCCGGGCGAGGCCATCGCGCGTTCAGCCTTGGGCGCTCGAACCGACGATCGCCCGGTGGGCATGACATTCATTGCGCAAGGCGCGCCGGCCAGCGCCATCGCCACTGACTTTCTCGCCCGTCTCGGCCTTACCGCGGTCGTCACCGAAAACGCCATCGGAGTGCGCGCCCATGACTGACGTTCGTGTGACTGATGTTCGTATCGACGACGCGTCGCAATCCTCGTCGACAAAAGCCGCGCGCCGCGAACCGCAACGGCTGTCGTCGGTCGCCATGTCGATGCGGTTGTTGAAGGCCTTCTCGGAAGGCGAATCCGAAATCGGCGTCACGGCCCTGTCGCGCAAGCTCGGTGTCGCCAAGAGCACGGTCTATCGGTTGGCCTCGACGCTGGTGGCGGAAGGCATGCTGGAGCAAAACAGCGAGAACGAGAAGTACCGTCTCGGCATCGCGCTGTTTGGGCTCGGCGCGCTGGTGCGCCAGCGCATGAATGTGTCGACCGAGGCGCGGCAGCATATTTTCGCTTTGCGCGAAGCCACCAACGAAACCGTCCACCTGGCTTTGCTGGATGGGGCCGAGATTATCTATGTTTACGATCTGGAGAGCAGCCAGGCGATCCGCATGCGGGCCAATCTGGGCGAGCGCAAGCCGGCCTTCTGCGCCTCGGAAGGGCGGGCCATGCTGGCCTTTATGTCGGAACCCAAGGTCGAGGCGATCGTCGCTGGCGGCCTGACGCAGCGGACGCCACAGACCGACGTCGATCCAACGCATCTGCGCGCGGCGCTGGCCGAGATCCGGCGGATCGGCTATGCGGTCGAGGACGAACAATGTGAACCGGGAATGCGCTCGCTGGCGGCCCCCATCAGGGATGCTGAGAGCCGTGTCGTCGCTGCTGTTGGCATCGCCGGGCCGCGCCAGCGCATGGATGATGAAGTGCTGGCGCGCTTTCTGCCGCTTCTGCTAGATACGGCGCACACGATTTCGTCGCGCCTGGGATACAAGGCCCCAGCGGCTTATTAATGCGGCCTACTGATAAAAAGGATATGGGGGGTACATGCCCAAGATAACGATCAGCAATGCGAATATCGAATATGTTTGCGAAAATGACACCTTGGCTCGTGCCGCCCTGCGCGAAGGACTAGGCTTTCCCTACGAATGTAATGTCGGCTCCTGTGGTAATTGCCGGTTTGAGCTGCTGGCGGGTGAGGTTGAGCACCTGCGCGCCAATCCGCCGGGCCTCAACGAACGCGACATTGCGCGGAACCGTTTTCTCGGTTGCCAGGCGCAACCGAAAGGCGATTGCACCATCAAGGTCAATCTGCGCGATCATTACAAAAGCCAGCATTTGCCGCGCAAAACCGAAGCGGTTCTGGCGGGCATCGATGATCTGACCCACGACATCAGAGAATTCCGCTTCAACCTGAAGCAATCCAATCTGTTTCTTCCTGGCCAATATGCGCTGCTCGGCTTGCCCGGTGTCGAAGGTGCCCGTGCCTATTCGATGAGCAACGTCACCAACCTGGGTGACGAGTGGCATTTCCAGATCAAGCTCGTGCCGGGTGGTGAGGCGACAACCAATCTGTTCGAGAAGGTGAAGATCGGCGACACGATCACCATCGACGGTCCCTATGGCATGGCTTACCTGCGCGAAGACGCGCCGCGCGACATTCTTTGCCTCGCTGGTGGTTCTGGTCTGTCGCCGATGATTTCGATCGCCCGAGGTGCTGCGGCAAGTGCTGCTTTGCAGGGCCGCAACGTGCAATTCATCTATGGCGGTCGCACCCCCAAGGACATTTGCGGCGAGGGCATCCTCGGCGTGCTCGACGGCTATGGCTCGCGCATTCATTACCATCCGGCGATCTCCATGCCGGAAGGCGCCGAAGGCTGGAGCGGCCACACCGGCTTCGTGCACGATATTGCCGAAACGCTGTTTGGCGAGGACCTGGCCAATTTCGAGGTCTATTTCGCCGGCCCGCCGGCCATGTCGCAGGCGGTGATGAAAATGCTCATCAAGGCGAAAGTGCCTGTGAGACAGCTTCATTTCGATCAGTTCTATTGATCGAATTCGAAAAACGCTCCGTGTCATTCCCGACGCGCCGAAGGCGCGAGCGGGAATCCAGGGGCGAGCGGTAAAATTTTGCATCATGACCGCGCGCCACAATTTCTATCAGCATTCCACCACTTGCTTCTGGATCCCCGCTCAGCCGCTGCGCGGCTGTCGGGGATGACACCCAGGATTTTCAATCGTCGGGGAGAACAATAATGTCGAAATTGAAACTGACGCTCGGCTGCTGGAACTATGACCGCACGCGCGGCCTGCAGGATGGTTCGGTGCAGCCCGATGGCATCGACATCAATTTTCTTGATATGCCGGTGGAAGAAACCTTCTTCCGCATGGCGCGCTATCGTGAATTCGACGTGTCGGAAATGTCGCTGTCGTCTTACACGGTCTCGTGCCACCGCGATCCCAAACCCTTCGTCGCCATCCCGGTCTTTCCATCGCGCTTCTTCCGTCACTCGTCGATCTATATCAACGCCAAGTCGGGGATTCGCGAGCCGAAGGACCTGATCGGCAAGCGTATCGGCGTGCCGGAATTCCAGATGACGGCGCCGGTGTGGATCAGAGGCATTTTGGCTGAGCACTATGGCGTGCCGATGGACAGCGTCACCTATCACACAGGTGGCGAGGAAGAGCCGGGCCGCATCGAGAAGATCAAGCTCAACCTGCCGCCCAATATCAAGGTGACGCCGATCGCCGAGGACAAGACCCTCGCGCAGATGCTGCGCGATGGCGAGATCGATGCATTCCACACGGCGCGCAAGCCCTCGACTTATGATGGCGTCAACGTCAAGCGCCTGTTCGAGGACTATCGTCCGGTGGAGCTGGATTATTTCCGCAAGACCCGGATTTTCCCGATCATGCACACGGTCGCCATCCGCCGCGAGGTCTACGAAGCCAATCGCTGGATCGCCCAATCGTTGTTCAAGGCCTTCGTCGAAGCGCAGCGCCGCACCTATCACGATCTGCAAGAGACCGCGGCCTTGAAGGCGATGGTGCCCTGGCTGTCGCATGACATCGAGGAAGCGCGCCGGGAGATGGGCGAGGACTATTGGCCCTACGGTTTCGACAACAACTACAAAGTGCTCGAAACCTTCCTGCGCTATCACCATGAATGCGGACTGTCGCCGCGCCTGTTGAAGCCGGAAGAACTGTTCGCACCAGAAACGCTGGAAGCCTTCAAGATCTGAATAAGCAAAGGGCCCGGTTCTGTGAACCGGGCCCTCTCGTTTCAGGTCGTCTCTAACGTCAAGCGGCCTTTGGCGGCAGCGTTTCCAGCTCGGTCTTGTAGGCCTCGTCCATCTTTGGCGTCAGGCCGTTCTTCGACAATTCCTGCGTGAACATATCGCGCACGAGCGGCGTTTCGTCGGCATAGTCGATCTGATCGCCGCCGATGCGCCGGCTGATCCAAGCCTTGGGCACGCCCTGGCCGTTACGGATCGAAACCACCTCGTGCTTGAAGGCCAGATAGCGCGCCGGCGTCGTGCCGGTGTTGAAATGCTGGTGGAACCACAGGTTCGGCGGCACGATCATGGTGCCGACTTCCCAATCGTAGCGGCGCGGTTCTTCGCCTTCGGGCCACATCAGCGAATAGCCTTCGCCCGACAGGATGATCACATGCGCGCCTGGGCCGTGGCAGTGGCCTTTCTTGTAGGTGCCGATGGGGAATTGCGAGATGTGGCTGTTCATCGAGCCCTTGGCCATGTTGAAACGGATGTGGCCACCGCCAGCGCCGCGCTCCTTGGCCGAGATCAGCGGCAGGTTCACCGCATCGGGTACGAAATTGGTTTCGAGCAACAGACCCTTCTGCTCGCCCTTGGCGCTGAAGTAATCAGGCTCGCCGGCGAAGCGGCTCTTGAAGTCATGCTTGGTGTTGAAGACGAAATCGATGTCTTCATAGAGATTGATCACCGGCGGCGCATTGGTGACCGAGACGAAGCGCGCCGGCTCCTGGCCCGAGCCGTTGAAGTGCTGATGCCAGGCGTTCAGCGGGATGGCGAAGAGAGCGCCGGCCTTCCACTCGAAGGTGATCTTCTTGCCGGCATCGTTCCACACGCTGGTCGAGCCGCGTCCGTCGAGCACCAGGATCATCTCTTCGAACAGCTGGCGCTGCGGTTCCAGCTTCTTGCCCGGCGCGATCTCACAGACATAGCAATCGTTGGAGGTGCGCGAGGCCTCGTGATTGATGAAGATGCCTTTGCCGCCACGCCGCGCCCAGGGTTTCAGCTCGACCGTGCGCAGATTGCGGACATAATGGGCGCCGATGATATCGAGCCCTTCTTCGCGCACCCAGCGCAGATAGGGCGTATCCTTCTCGGTCGCGAATTTCTTGGCGAGATCGTCGGATACGATTGCGTCCTTGGCCATTTCCTTCTCCGTCTTTCTTGGTTGAGTGTTGGGTTAAAATAAATCCTAGGCGTGTGTGCTGAGGGTGTCAGCGATAGCGATACATTTCTCCGGGTCGATGCGGATATAGAGCGGTGCGCCATCGGGCGCGTGCAGCGAGGGGTGCGAGCGCGATTGCAGCATGGCTTCGCCCACCCGCACTTGAACGTCGAGGAAATCGCCGAGAAACACCGTAGCGTCGGCGGTGCCGGCAAGCTTGTTGGCGGCGGCCGCGCCGAAGGGCTGTTCCGACAATTCGATATCTTCGGGGCGGATCGAGATCGAGGCTTTTGCGCCGGCTGACAATTCGGCCTCGCTCTTCACCAGAATATCGCCGGCCGGCGTTTCGATCAGCCAGCGCCGTGTGGCCTGATCGAGCCCCTTAACGCGACCTTCGAGGAAATTGGTGGTGCCGATGAAGTCGGCGACGAATTTCGTGCGCGGACGGTTGTAGATGTCGTGCGGCGAGCCGATCTGGACGATGCGGCCTTCGTTCATCACGGCGATTTCATGGGACAGCGCCAGCGCTTCGCCCTGGTCGTGGGTGACATAGATGGTCGTCAGGCCATTGTCGCGCTGGATGCGCTTTAGCTCGAAGCGCATGCGATCGCGCAATTTGGCATCGAGGTTGGACAGCGGCTCGTCGAGCAGCAGCAGTTCCGGTTCCATCACCAGGGCGCGTGCCAGGGCCAGGCGCTGCTGCTGGCCGCCGGAGAGCTTGGTGGCGTCCCGCTCGGCCAGATGATCGAGCGCCACCGCCTGCAGCACGCCCATCACCTTGTCTTGGATCTGCCGTTTCGAAGGCCGGTCACGGCGCACCTGCAGCGGAAAGGCGGCATTGGCGAAGACGCTCATATGCGGCCAGATGGCATAGGACTGGAACACCATGCCGAAGTTGCGCTTGTTGGGCGCCACGAAGATATTGCCCTGGGAGGCATAGACCAGTTTGCCGTTGACCTCGATCTCGCCTGACGTCGGCCGTTCGAGCCCGGCGATGGAGCGCAAGGTGGTGGTCTTGCCGCAGCCGGAAGGCCCTAGCAGCGTGAAGAATTTGCCCTTCGGCACATCGAAGGTCACGTCTTGAGCAGCGCGCACGGGTGGCCCCTTCGGGGTTTTATACTCCGTATTGAGCCGTCTGACGCTGAGCACCGTGTCCTCCCTCCGGTCCGTTTTATGCGCTCGGTCCGCGGCCGGCGCAAGCCGGCGGCAGATCAGCCTTTGCGATGGTGGTCGTGGTGATGATGATCATGGCCATGTGTATGATCATGTGCATGATCATGGCTATGTGTGTGTCCGTGATCATGATGCCCGTGACCATGGTGATGGTCGTGCGCATGGCCGTGATGGTGGTGACCGGCGTCGTGTTCGCGGTGATGGATGATTTCGCGGGCGCGGGGACCGCGCGGGTCCTCGCTGAACACCAGCGATTTGATGGTCACCGGAACCGTATAGGAGGGGATACGGAGCTTGCCGAGATCGATATAGTCGAAGTCCGCCAGCATCACGCCGTCGATAACCAATATCTCGTTGGCGATGCCGCAATCCTCGCGCAAGACGGCGCCAAGTGTTTGGGCGACGTCGCCATCGAGCATGAGATAGAGCGGACGGCCAGCGGCGATCCGGTCAGCCAGTGCCAGCGCGACACCTTGGGCAAAACCGAGGATGCGTTCATAGGCCGGCGCGCCGGTCCAACGCAGCGCCAAGGCCACGTCCTGGGTGATGTCTTCGAGATCGAAGGCTTTCAGATGCCCGGTAATCGCCCGCGCGAGTGCTGCGGAATCGACCTCCTCGCCGAGTTCGAACGGCGGTTGCACCACCTGCAGGTTGCGCCGTGGCAGCAGCGCGCCAGGGCTGGAGATATAGCTCGTATTGCCGGAGAGCTGGACGCTGTATTCGGAGGCGCCGAGCGCCGTGGCGCGGATACATTCATGGGCCGGCAACAGCGGCCAGGGCAGACGCCCAGCGGCGATACGTTGGCGGATGGCTGTGCCGAGCCTGCGGCCCATGTCCTGGAAATCGCGTTGTTCGCGATCATAGACATATTCGCCGACGCCGCCGGAGAACATTACGCCCGCCACATCGCCGAAATCGACGATCGGGTCGGTCAGGTAGAGATGTTCGATATCGTGCGGGAGCGGCCGTGCCGTCAGCGCCGCGATCAGGGTCTCGGCCATGCCATCGGCCACCTGATCGAGGTCGGCGTCGCTGGCCGCAGCGCCAAGCGCCCAGTCGAAGCCGGCGCGCCGCGCATGGGTGCGCCCGGCAGGATCAAGACGGACGATCCGGCCGCCCTCGGTCACCTGCAGACGGCCGCCGATATGGACGGCAGCGGTTGAGATCACCTTGCCGCCTTCGAGCACGCCGATCTTGGTCGTGCCGCCGCCGATGTCGATGTTGAGTACGCGCTTGCCAAGATCGAGGGAAGCCTGCGCCGCGCCCGAGCCATAGGCGGCCAGCATCGATTCCATGTGGTGGCCGGCGGTGGCGCAGACGAACTCGCCGCCCTGCTGTGACAATAGCGCTGAGATCGCCTGGGCGTTCTCGCGCCGCAGCGCCTCACCCGTGAGGATGACGGCGCCGGTGTCCACGTCGGCAGCGGCGATGCCGGCCTGCTGGTAGGCGTCTGTGATGATTTCGCGCAGCTTGGCGTCATCAATGCGCGTCTCGCTGGCATAGGGCGTCAGCGCCACGGGCGAGAGGTAAAGTGTCTCACGCGAGACGACATAATAGCGGCTGGTCAGATCCTCGGCGAGGCGGCGCAGGTGAATGCGCGAGAAGATTACCTGCGTGCCGGACGAGCCGATATCGATGCCGACGCTGGTCAGATGGACATTGTCCTGAATCCAGAGCGGATTTTCTTCCAGCGGGCCATCGAGCTCGAAATCGTCGTGCTCGTGATCGGCATCAGCGTCGTGCTCATGGTCATAGGCTTGTCCCATGGCATGCTCAGCGAGGCTATGCGCTGCAGGCTTCTTGTCGTTGTCTCCCATGTCGTTCCTCGGTCGGCACAAGCATTATAATTCAGCTTGCTGTGCGCGTTTCATCTTAATGCCTTCCTCGCGCGGTATCATGTTTTCGTCAACTGGTCGCTGCTTGTTGACACGGCTCGCCCCATGGTCGATCTAGCGCGACAGAGACCGGCCGCCGTAACGAGCCGAGGACATTCTTACGCAGGAGGAACCCATGCCACACGATTCCAAAGACGGTGTTCATTGGCACGAGCCGTCGGGCGTCAAGAAGGCGGGCTTCGGCGAGTTCCAGAAACAACCGACCCCTTATGATGCCTGGATGGAGGCGGAAGGGATCCCGGTGTTCCGCGACATCGGCATTTCGAAAGTGCAGAACCTGCCGCTGATGCCGTGGAAGCGGCGCGGCGGCAAAGGCCATTTCATTCAACTTTACGGCACCGAGACCAAATGGGGCTGCTATGTGGTGGAAGTGCCGCCGGGCGGCGCGCTGAACCCTGAGAAACACATGTACGAGGAAATCTTCCTCGTCGTCGAAGGGCGTGGCACCACCGAGGTTTGGCAGGAAGGCGACACCAAGAAGCATGTCTTCGAATGGCAGAAGGGCTCGATGTTTTCGATCCCGATGAATGCCTGGTATCGCGTCGTCAACGCGACGTCGGGCGGCGCTCTGCTGCTGGGCGGCACGACAGCGCCGAATGTCATGAACATGCTCAACAATGTCGAGGCGGTGTTCAACAATCCCTTCGTCTTCCGCGATCGTTTCAACGGCGCCGACGACTTCTTCAAGGCCAAGGACGATATCGAGCCGGATCCGGTGCGCGGCCTGGCCATGCGCCGCACCAACTTCATTCCCGATGTCATTAACTGCGACCTGCCGCTCGATAACCGCCGCTCCGTCGGCTATCGCCGCGTCGAACCGTTCATGACCAACAACCAGTTCTATTACTGGATCGGCCAGCATGAGAACGGCCGTTATTCGAAAGCGCACGCCCATACCTCGGCCGCCATCCTGATCTGCCTGAAAGGCAAGGGCTACACCTATTCGTGGCCGGAACGTTGCGGGCCGACGCCATGGCAGGATGGTCATGCCGACGAAGTGCGGCGGCTGGACTACGAACCGATCGGCATGGTGACGGCGGCGCCTGGTGGCGCACGCTGGTACCATCAGCACTTCAGCGTCTCGAAGGATGACTTCCGACTGTCGGCCTGGTTTGGCCCGCACAATCCTGGCCGCGATCCAGGAGCCCCAGGCGCTAAGCACACCGATTACACCGCCATCGATCTCGATAAGGGCGGCACGGCCATTCCCTATTGGCAGGAAGACCCGCATCTGCGTGCGGAATATGAGGCAACGCTCGCCAGCAATGGCGTGCCGAGCCGTATGGATCCGAAATGGTATGTGCGGCCGAACACCGAAAAAACGGATGCCGAAAAGCGCGACACCGTTGTGTAGAGCAAATCACGTTTCGGTAGAAACGTGATTTTGCTCAGATCCTCTTATTTGGACGCGTCTTCATGGCGCTCGACGATTCCGTCGAGCTGTGAAACGCTATGGTCGAAAGCAAGGGCCGGACAGAACAGATGAGCGATGATGACGAGGCCCAGGGCGGGCGGACTTTCTTTTCCAGCGTCCGCCGTTCCCTGGAAGAAGAAGATGAGATCCGCCTCGTCAGCGTCGGTGTCGATATAGGCTCCTCCACCTCGCATCTGGTGTTCTCGCGGCTCGTGCTGGAACGGCTCGACAATCGCTATCTCGTGTCCAAGCGCGAGGTGTTCCATGAGTCCGATGTTCTGCTGACACCCTATGCCGACGACATGACGATCGACGCCGCCAAACTCGGCGCCTTTATCGATCGTCAATATGAGGCGGCCGCCATCGATCCGGCGGCTATCGACACCGGCGCTCTGATCCTGACGGGTGTCGCCGTGCGCCGCGCCAATGCGCGCGCCATCGGCGATTTGTTTGCCGCGCAGGCCGGCAAGTTTGTGTCGGTGAGTGCTGGCGACGCGTTGGAAACGACCTTGGCGGCTTTTGGCTCTGGCGCCGCCGCGCGGTCGATCCGCGAGAACCGTCGGGTGATGAATGTCGATATCGGCGGTGGCACGTCGAAGATCGCCGTATGTGCAGCTGGTGAAGTGGTCGAGATGACAGCCATCGACGTTGGCGCGCGCATCGTCTCTTTCGACGCGCAGGGCAAGGTGGTTCGTCTCGAAGAAGCTGGTCGCCGCTTTGCCGAGGAGGCTGGCTTCGCCGTGGACGTGGGAAGCGTGTTGTCGGAAGAGCAGCGCGCCACCATGGTCGAGATCATGGCCAAGCGCCTGTTCGAAGCCATGACGCAACCGAACCTGTCGCCTGAAACCGCGGCCCTGCTGCGCCTGGAGCCGCTGCGCAACAATGTGCCGCCAGCCTGCATCACCTTTTCCGGTGGTGTGTCCGAATATGTGTATGGCCTGCAAAACGGCGGTTTCGGCGATCTTGGCCCCAGTCTCGCGCAGGCGATCGTCCGGCACGTCGCGGCCTGGGGCGTCCCGGTCGAAAAGCCGGAGCAGGGGATCCGCGCCACGGTCGTGGGCGCGTCGCAATATACGATCCAGGTCAGTGGCGCGACGATCTTCGTCGCCCCGCTCACGACATTGCCGCTGCGCAACCTGCCGGTGATCGCGCCGGTTCTGCCGCTGGACGACGAAGAGCTCGATCGGGCGGCGATCGCAGCCGCGATCAAAACGGCGCTGCGCCGCCTCGATCTGCACGAAGGCGACCGGGCGGTGGCGCTCTGTTATCGCTGGCAGGGCTCGGCCACCTTCCGGCGGCTCGATGATTATTGCCATGCCGTCATCGATGGATTGGGCGCGGTGATCGGCCACGGTCATCCGCTGGTGCTGGTCGGCGAGGGCGATATCGGCGGCCTCGTCGGCATTCACCTGCGCGAGGAGTGCAAACTCGCCAATCCGGTCGTATCCATCGACGGCATTCAGCTCAAGGAATTCGATTTCGTCGATATCGGCGCCATGCTGGAAACCTCGGGCGCCGTGCCTGTCGTCATCAAATCGCTGGTTTTCCCGACATCGGCGGCCTTGGGCCGGGCGAATACCGCTTTGGGCGATCCGTCGCTTGGCAATCTAGGGGCGAAAGCCGTAGTCTGACGGCGAAACGGAACGCCACACGCCCAAGAAACGCCACACGCCCAAGAGTAGCCCAGAAGATCCGATGAGTGTTGACGAGCACATTGGCCACCGCACGGCCAGTTTTTATCCTTCGATTCAGCCCTACGACAGTGGCATGCTCGAGGTCGGAGACGGCCATAGCCTCTACTGGGAAGTCTGCGGCAATCCCGATGGCAAGCCGGCCCTGTTCCTGCACGGCGGGCCGGGCGGCGGCTGCCACCCGGATTATCGACGCCTGTTCGATCCGCAGGTCTACCGTATCGTTCTCTTCGACCAGCGCGGCTGTGGCCGCTCGACGCCGCATGCGGCGGTCGAGGCCAACACCACGCAACATCTCGTCGCTGATATTGAGCGTCTGCGCCTGCTGCTCGATGTCGACAACTGGCTGATCCTGGGGGGCTCCTGGGGTGTGGCCCTGGCGCTGGCTTATGCGCAGGCGCATCGCGAACGCGTGCGGGCGCTGGTGTTGCGCGGCACCTTCACCGCCCGCCAGCTGGAATTCGACTGGCTCTATCGCGAGGGCGCGTCGTCTTTGTTTCCGGAAGGCTGGGAACGTTTCATCGCGCCGATCCCCGAAGCCGAGCGCGACGACATCATCGCGGCCTATCACCGCCGCCTATTGGGCGACGACACGGTGGCGCGTTTGGAGGCCGCACGCACCTGGTGTGCCTGGGAAGGCGAATTGCTGACCTTGAAGCCACGCACGCCGCGCACCGGCCAAGCGACACGCGGCGAGATCGCCCTGTCGCGCATCGAGGCGCATTACTTCGTCAACAAGGCTTTTTTGGCCGAGGGCGAGCTGATCGCCAACATGCCGGTGATCGCCGATATACCCGGCGTCATCGTGCAGGGCCGCTACGACGTGGTGACGCCGGCGCGCACGGCGTTCGAACTGCACAAGGCGTGGCCCAAGTCGTTCCTGCGCATCGTGCCCGATGCCGGCCACGCCACGAGCGAGCCCGGCATCCTGGCCGCGCTCGTGGAAGCTACGGATTCGTTCCGCAACCTTTAGCAGGGTTTGAACAACCTTGGTGTCATCCCGGACACCTGCGTAAGCAGGTGATCCGGGAACCAGGGGCGCGTGACGAGTGTTGCTTGTTGCGCTGTGCCGAAGCGCGCGACATTACTGCGATTGAATGCTGTACCACTTGCCCCTGGTTCCCGGATCACGCTGCGCGTGTCCGGGATGACACCGAGGTTTCTCAACGTCCTGCCAAGCCGCCTCAGGTCACACGCCCGCGAATTTCCAACGCCGAGGCGGTCGCTTCGCGCACGATCTTGCCGACATCGAGCGTCACCGCCTTGCTGCCACGGCTGACGATACGGCCATCGGCTATCACCATGTCGATGTTTGACGGCTGCGCCGAGAAAACCAGCGCGTAATAGGGATCAAAGACGGGCGCCATATTGATGTCGGTCTTGCGCACCAGGAGAATATCGGCGCGCTTTCCGACTTCCAACGAACCGGTGACATCGCCGAAGCCCAATACCTTGGCGCCTTCGATGGTCGCCAGTTCAACCGCCCGGCGCGGTGCCAGACGGAGCGGCGCACCGCTGCGCTGCCAATCCGACCACATCAGCGCCCGCATGACGTTGAAATAATCGGCATTGGCCGAGGCGCCGGAGCTGTCGATCGACAGGCCCATGGGCACGTTCAGCCCCTTGAGTTCCTCATACTGAATGGTGCCGCTGCGCACCGCCGAATAGGACATTTCGATCACCGGTGCGGTGCTGTAGGGCGATTTGGTGCTGGCGACCAATTGCCGTTCTTGCTCCGACAGGCTTTGCGGATGCACGAGCAACATGTCAGGGCCGAGACCGTCGACGCTGGCGACGGCGTCGACCAGGCCCTTGGCGCCGCCATGCATGGTCATCGGCAGGCCCAGCTTGCGGATGCCGGTGATCTCTTCCTTCAGGACATCGAGCGGGATCGAGCCACGCGCACCGGGCGTCGGCGAACGCAAGGCGGCGCCGATCGTCAGCGATTTGCCATCCTGCCCCCATTGGCGCTGGACACGGCCGAGGTCGGCGACATTCATCGCCGAGGTCAGCGGCAATTCCTGGCCCCAGCCATAGGAAAAGCGGCCGCGCACACCGGTATCCTTCATCGCCTGGATCTCGGCGTCGGCATGTTCGGGCGTGCGGGTGTTGTGTGACCAGTTGTGAACCGTGGTGATGCCTGACATCAGCGCCTCAGCCACGCCCAGGCGTACCGAGAGATAAGCGTCCTTGGCGGTGCAATGGGGGCCGACCCGCAATGTCGTCGGGAAATAGCCGAATTTCGGATCATCGGCGCGGATGACGCCGCGCAGCGCCGTGCTCCACAAATGCCAATGGGTGTCGACGAAGCCAGGCATGACGATCATGTCGCGCGCATCGATGACCTGCACGCCAGGGGCGGCAATTGTTTCGCCAACGGCCACGATGACGCCGTCGCGCACATGTACGTCGCCTGTCGGCAGATCCCGGCCAGCGCCATCCATGGTCAGCACTTGGCCGCCGCGGATCACATATTCGCGTATATCGGCCGCAGCTGGCGGCGTGGCGGCGGGCGGTGCGCCCTGTGCGCGGGCAGCAGCAGGCGCCAGGGCACCGGCGGCCAGAGCCACCTTCATGAAATCGCGGCGACGGAGATTACAAATCCGGCACATAAGCCCCTCCTTGACGCAGCGCCCGTGATCGGGTGCCGAAAATCAGAAACCCAGAATCAGAAACGCGGATCGGGCGCTGCTCCGATCCGCGTTGGCATTCAATCAGCGCCGCGCCCGTTTGGTCAACGGGCGCGGTGAGGTATTCAGCGCGCCGCTTTCCACGGCACGAGATAGCGCTCGACCTCATTGAGGATGAGCGAGAACAAAACGCCGAGCGCCGCGATCACGATCAAGCCGACATACATCGTCTCGACCGAGAGAATTTCCCAGGCGTTCCACATCATATAGCCGAGGCCGGATTTCGCGCCGACCATTTCCGCCAACGAGATCAGGATCAGGCCCATGCCAACGCCGAGTTTGACGCCGGTCATGATCAGCGGCAAAGCGCCGGGCAGAGCGACCGTGCGGAACACCTGCAATTTGCTGGCGCCGAAATTCTTCGACACGTCGAAATGGATCTTAGGGATTTCGAGCACGCCCGCCACGGTGTTGATCAGGATCGGATAGAACAGGCCGATGCCGACCATGACGATCTTCGAGGCTTCGCCCAGGCCGAATATCAACAGGATCAGCGGCAGGATGGCGCTCTTGGGGATCGGATAGGTGGCGGCGACCAGCGGTTCGCAAATGGCGCGCAGCGTGCGCGACAGGCCCATGCTGATGCCCAGCACCAAGGCTGGAATGCCGCCCAGCAGGAAGCCCCAGAACAGGCGATACATGCTGGCCTTGAGATGGATCCACAGCTGCCCGTTCTCGATCAGCGTGAACATGGTCTGGAAGATTTTCGACGGCGCCGGGAAGAAGCGCACGTCGATCCAGCCGAGGCGGGCCGCGATTTCCCAGAGCAACAGAAGGAACACCGGCGAAGCGATGTTCATCAGGCGATCGACATTGCCGGCGCCAAGCGAGAAGGAAAAACCTCTGCTGCCGGCCTTGGCGGCGGGCTTCTGGACGAGGTCGGTCATGAACTGCTCCCTTCGTCCTGCGCGCGGGCGCGATGCACTTCATCGCGCAGGTAGCTCCAGATATTATAGACGAATTCGCCGTAAGCGGGTTGGGCGCGTAGCTCCAGCACCTTGCGCGGGCGCTCGAAGGGCACGTCGAGGGTGGCCTTGTCGCGTCCCGGATGGGCGGTCATCACCATGATCCGGTCGCCCAAGGTCACCGCCTCGTCGACGGAGTGGGTGATGAACAAAACGGTCTTGCGGGTTTCCTCCCAGATGCGCAGCAGCTCTTCCTGCAGCAGCAGCTTGTTCTGCTCGTCGAGCGCCGAGAACGGCTCGTCCATCAACAGAATGTCCGGGTCATTGGCGAAGGCGCGCGAAATCGAGACGCGCTGGCGCATGCCGCCGGAGAGCTGGTGCGGATAGAGATCGGCGAAGCGGCCAAGGCCGGTGCGGTTGAGATAATGGCCGACCCGGTCCTTGATCTCAGCTTTCGGCAGCCGCCGGATCGTCAGGCCATAAGCGGCGTTTTCCCATACCGTCATCCACGGAAACAGGGAATCGCCCTGGAAGATCATCGAGTTCGATGGGCGGCCGTCGGCCGGCTGCGAAATCTCCACCGTCCCGCTCGTATGGGTTTCAAGCCCGGCGAGGATGCGCAGCAGGGTGGTTTTCCCGCATCCCGACGGGCCGACGATCATGAAAAAGCAGCCGGTGGGGATATCGAGCGTCAGATTGTCGAGCGCCAGGAACGGGCCGCGTTTGGTGTCGAAAGTCTTGGTGAGATTGCGCAGCCGGATTTTCACCGGATCGGCGCTGTTTGGCCGGGCTGTCGCCATTGCCATGGACATGGGTCCTGTATCCTCCCTCAAAACGGCTCCGGTTGGCCCGCAGCGCATGTTTCTCAATGTCCATCACCTGTCGGGCCTCAGAAATCAAGCTGGATATTGTGCCCGGGCTGGGCGGGAGGCCCTTGTCTGCCTAGCTGTTCCGCCACGCGATCAATGGCTTGCTGAACGGGTTGCTTTAACTGTTTTGCCATCACAATGGGTTACGGCCTGTGCATCCAAGCAGCCGGAATGAGCGCGACCATGACAATTCGTATTCTCTCCATCATCGGCACCAGGCCGGAAGCCATCAAGATGGCGCCGGTCATTCAAACGCTGGCGGCCTCGCCCGCCGTCGAAGCCGTGGTCTGCGCCACCGGCCAGCACCGCCAGATGCTCGACCAAGTACTCGAGATTTTCGCCATTCAGCCGGATTACGATCTGGAACTGATGCGCCCCGGCCATACGCTGAATTCGCTGTCGGCTTTGATCTTCGAGAAGATCGACGGGCTCTATGAGAAAGTCGCGCCCGACGTGGTGCTGGTGCATGGCGATACGACGACAGCCATGGCGGCAGCGCTCGCCGCCTTTCATAAAGGCATCGCTGTGGGCCATGTCGAGGCGGGCCTGCGCACCTACGACATGCAGCGGCCTTTCCCCGAAGAGATGAACCGCCGCGCCATCGATCTCGTCGCCAAACATCTTTATGCGCCGACGCAATCTTCGCGTCGCAACCTGTTGCAAGAACATCTGAGCTCCGATCGCATCGTCGTCACCGGCAATACGGTGATCGACGCGCTTTTGCAGACGATCGATCGTATTCATGGCGATGCGAGCCTGCGCGCCAGGCTCGACAAGACCTTCGACTTCATCGACCGTTCCCGCCGCCTGCTGCTGGTCACCGGCCACCGCCGCGAAAGCTTCGGCGGCGGCTTCGAGCGCATCTGCGACGCCCTGGCGAAACTCGGCGCCGGCAGCGATCTCGAAATCGTCTATCCGGTCCACCTCAATCCGAATGTCGACACGGTGGTGCGCGAGCGCCTGAGCGGCCTGAAGAACATCCACCTGATCGCCCCGGTCGACTATCTCTCCTTCATGTACCTCCTCGATCGCGCCGAAGGCATCCTCACCGATTCCGGCGGCGTGCAGGAAGAAGCCGCAGCGCTCGGCAAACGCGTCGTCATCATGCGCGAAGTGACCGAACGCCCCGAAGGCGTGGAAGCAGGATTGGCCGAGCTTGTCGGCACCGATGTCGAGAAGATCTGCACCGCCGTGCAGCGCGCCATGGCTGGCGCCGGCGATCAAGCAAAGCTGCGGCTGATCGGCCAGGGGCTCTATGGCGATGGCAAGGCGGCGGGGCGGATCTTGGCGGATTTGGTGGGGTGAGGGCGCGAAGCCGGCATCGAAATCCAATCGACGCTAACTAGATTATCTCTGCATCTGAGTAAGGCAAATTCGCAAAGGAGCGTTGGCGTTTGATAAAAGATCATCGGCTTATGGTAGACAGGCAGAAGCTGTTTGCTGACGGCCGTCGTGACCGGGTGCAATCTTGTGCCTGTTTCCCCTGCTAAGATAATACTCTTCATCTCCTCTGCATTACCTAACCAAAGATGCGACGGCTTCGCGAACACGGTCTTGCCATGGCTTCGGCCAAAGATCGAAAGCGGCGCCGAAGCGACTGGAATTGAGCATAGAATTAGCAGGACGTTGCGCAGGCGTTGGATAGTCTTTCGTGGTGATTGGTTCCACGCTAGGTGCGGTTCCCAGAATGGCCGCGCGCTCGCTCATGATCGTCTGCGCGAACTCATACCAGCTTGCAGTGCCTTTTCCTGCGAAGTGGTACGTGCCCCAGTTTTCGTTACCTTTTGCAAGCTCTGCGTAGACAGTCAGAATAGCTTCGGCGAGATCGGTTGTGGCTGTGGGGCAACCCCGTTGATCGGCTACGACCTTTATCACACCGCGCTCATTGGCAAGCCGGAGCATGGTCTTCAAGAAATTAGTACCATAGGTGCCATAGACCCAGGCTGTACGCAGAATAATATGCCTTGAATACGTTTGGCGTATGCGCCGTTCTCCTTCCTCTTTGGTGCGACCATAAACGCCGAGCGGCGTGACGCAATCGTCTTCGTTGTAAGCCTCAGTCTTCAAGCCGTCGAAGACATAATCAGTTGAGATATGTAATAGGGGTACATCGGCCTCCGCCGCGGCCGCAGCGATCAACCCTGGAGCAATGGCATTGACGGTATGCGCGGTCTCCGGCTCCGCTTCTGCGCGATCGACAGCTGTATAAGCGGCGGCATTCACGATCAGATTCGGACGATGATTTGCGATCGCCGATATGACAGCCTGTCGGTCAGTGATGTCGCACGTGGTCCGGCTGAGAGGCGCGAGTGGAATGTGGCGTATAAGCGCGAGTGCTGTGAGCTCTCGACCAAGCTGGCCTTCCGCGCCCAACAGCAGGATGGATCCAGCCATTATGCAACGCCCAAACGTTCACCACGATAGACGCCGCTACGGATAGGCTGCCACCATTCTTGGTTGTCGAGATACCAGCACACAGTCTTGGTAAGCCCGCTCTCAAAGCTCTCTTGCGGTGTCCAGCCGAGTTCAGCCTCGATTTTGGAACAATCAATGGCGTAGCGTCGATCATGCCCGGGGCGATCAGTCACAAAACGGATCAAATGTTCAGCGGGTCCCCGGGACGAATTGAAAGCGAACTCGTCGATGAGGGAGCAAACGGCCTTGACGACGTCGAGGTTTGTACGTTCAGCCTTACCCCCGATCGCATAGGTCTCGCCTGGTTGGCCTCTCTGTATGACCGCGATGAGCGCCCGCGCATGATCCTCAACATGCAGCCAATCGCGGATGTTTCCGCCATCGCCGTAGATCGGTAATTCGCGTCCCTCCAGAGCATTTAAAATCATGAGTGGGATAAGCTTTTCGGGATAATGATATGGGCCGTAGTTGTTCGAACAATGAGTGACCAATGTCGGTAGACCGTAGGTATGCCACCAGGCCCGTACAAAATGGTCGGCCGCGGCCTTTGATGCTGAATACGGTGAACGCGGATCATAGGCAGTCGTCTCGCAGAAGAATCCTTCGGATCCGAGCGAGCCAAATACCTCATCTGTCGAAATATGATGGAAGCGGAAGGCCGCTTGCTGCGATGCGGTTAGTTGCTGCCAATATTCAAGGGTAGCCTGCAATAACGCAGCCGTTCCGACGACGTTGGTTTGGATAAAGGTACGCGGTCCATCAATTGAACGGTCGACATGGCTCTCTGCCGCCAGGTGCATGACCGTGTTAGGTCGGAAGCTGGCGAATGCCTGTCGTATCGCTGCTTCATCCGCAACGTTTGCTTTGAGAAAGCGATAACGTGGATTGTGAGCAACAACCGAAAGATTTCCGAGGTTACCGGCATAAGTGAGTGCATCCACCACGAGAACTTCGGCTTCTTGATTGAGCACAAGTTCACGCACGACGGCTGAGCCGATGAAGCCCGCTCCACCAGTAACCAAAACCCGCATCAGAAGGTTTCCTCAACATGAAACGGATTGATAAGCTCGTTTAGTAGCGGAAGACCTGCATCCTTTGACGACACGATTGCTTCTGTCTGTGTGACAGGCCAATCAATAGCTAATGCCGGATCTGCCCAAAAGATTCCGCTATCATCTTCGGCTGAATAAGGATTATCAACCTTATAGGCTACCTCGGTGTTTGCTTCGAGAGTACAAAAGCCATGGGCGAAGCCGCGCGGTATAAAGAGTTGGTCACCATTTTCAGCGCTCAACGTTGCTGAACACCATCGACCATAAGATGGCGAGCCTATTCGGATGTCGATCGCTACGTCGTAGATCGCTCCGCGCAGGACACGTACCAGTTTTGCCTGGGCTGTCGGCGGACGCTGGAAATGCAGTCCACGTATGATCCCCTTTTGGGCCGATAAAGACTGGTTATCCTGCAAGAAAACAGCATCAACTCCTCCTTCTGCGAAGAGCTGGGCGTTGTAAGTTTCCATGAAGTAACCGCGAGTATCGCCGAAGCGAAATGTCTTGATGAGTAAAGGGCCTTTTAAGCCGAGGGCTTGGAAGCGAAACTTGCTCATATGGCCGAACGTCCGCTTAGGAAGGCAATTGCTGGGTAGTATTTGACAAGAGAAGAGCCCGCGCCGATCTGATCATGATTTGCCACTCTATGGAGACAGTCAAACTGCAATCAAGGTGCGATCTGGTCGATCAGACTGCGTAATCTAGCGGAATCGGAAGTTATTTGATCTATACCCAACATCTGGAACAAGAAGAAGCAGCAAAATGACGTTGATGATTGCGCTCCAGAAATAGCGTTTTCAAGCCCATGTCAAAAATAGTCCGAACCGTAGGATATTGGCCCCTTAGCTCTGGCATTAGAACTTGGGACCGGGAATATGCGGCCAAAAGTCATCAAGATGGACAGAATGCCGAAGCGCGAGTTCCATGAGTCGACCGGGTCTAATAGCGCAACGATGGTATTAAATATGGTCCAAGCGCCGATAGATTAAATTGAATAAGCGCATCGAAGATCTTGCACATTTCCTCGGTGCGGTCGCGTGGACGACCAGGACACCATTGGGCGTGGCAACGATGACCAGCTCCTCCATCCGATGGCCCGACAGAAATACCTTCGGCAAAAATCAAATTGTTACGACTGTTGGACGCGACGTCAGGCCCATACAGACTGTTGTTTTCGCCATCGCGGCTCGAGTGTTTCCAGATCGACGCCCAGGATCCAAGATCACTTCAACGCGCGCCGCCGCAGTGCTGTGGCTGGAGAGCGTCAGTCTTTTGGCCGTTTGAAGTATCTTTAGCACACGAGTTTGGTGTGCGGTTGGCCGCAACAAAAATTACAAAAAGCGATCAGTCACTGTATGTCGCGATTAGTCCTAGCGTTCGCTTTTTTGAAGTCGTGATCCAACCGGTCGAAAGCTAAAGCCGTATGTGGCTTGACCAGATACGAATCGTTGACCGAACATAATAGTTGTTTCCTAGCTGCTGCGTGAAGGTCGAACAGGCTTGGTGAGATGAGAAAGTGTTCTGCGGCACCAGTTGATAGCTCGCTGATAGTACCGGCTGCTCGACACGAAATCCAAAGCCTAGAGAATGTCGGCTCAAACGGCTATCTGTTCATTTTTATATCAAAGATGTCCTGTTGGCGGGAATACACGAACTGTATCAGCCCGATCAAAAACTGCGCTGCCGTTTGATCGCCTTGGTCGTCCTTGCGAATGGAGCGCATCGACTACCGTAGTTTGGCAATATCTCTTCGGGCTTGTATTTTTCCGGAGACATAAACGTAAATCCGCCTCGTCCTAGGTCTTGGGAATTTCAAGCATACTAGAACGGTTGCAGATCACATTTTGACGGATATGGTTGCGGTCCGCAAGAGCTGGCGCAACCCTGCTAAGTCCTCTGCGGAGTACCCGGGGTCCTGTTGAGACCGCTTTCCATTCATAAATTGTCCGCAACACAGGCTTATAAATTCGTTGTCGGAGGTAACGCGACTGTCGATGAAGGTCAGCTTAACTTTGTCACGGAGCTCCTGTTTGACCCGATGACGCTTATCGTCCCGCACTCCTACAGCGACGGTTTCAAGCCCCGCCATGATACCGATCATCATTGCGTGGAAGCGCGTTGACAGGAGGCAATCGCCGCTTGCCACTGCTTTGAATAGCGCGGAAATAGGCGCCTGATGTACGTCGACAATCTCAACTGAAGGCACAAGCGCTGTTAATTCGGACTGATTTTCTTTTAACCATGCAAGATCTTCGGTTGCTTGTATGACGATCCGTAGAGCCATATCGCATCTGTGAGAAATCTCAGCGATAGATTTAACATTGAAGCTGCCGCACGCGATCATAAGTTTCTGTTGGAAGGGCTCTTGTGTAATTTTCGCTATCTCGTCTTGGAAAACGATGCTCACGTCCGGCGCAACAATTGTTGGTGATTGTAGTCTGATGGCGTCGCTAACTGAGGCTAGAGAGAGTGAGTCACGCAGGTGAATGAACTTGGCATCGCGCAGAGCTTCCTGCAAAAAGATCTTACTCAAACGAGATGTAATCGCTGCAGGGCAGCCTGCGCCAAGCACCCCATAGGGGATGCCGTATTCGCGAGCTAGGAAGCCGATCCGGAAGTAAGACGAAATGTTAGAAAGATTGATTGATAGTCCGTCGTGATCGTCCAGGTCGTATAACATTCCGCCCGGACCGATTATGACTAGGCTCGCGTTAGCAACGATGGTTCGATCAACGTCTGGGTCGGCTACTATGCAGCGCAAATGAGGCGCAGCTTCGTTGAGCAAGCGGATGGCCGATTTGGCGAGTAGGACTTCCCCAACATTGTCAGCAAGTGCCGCGTTTACTATCAAGCAATATGGAACATCTCTCGGGATTCCTATATCACCGTCAAGTAGACGGTCTGCTCGAACGCGAATACCATTTAAAACCTTGGTGCACCTTTCTAGACAGTATCCCATTTCTTTTCGGATATCGTCTACTGTAGATATGGTTGCTAATGTCTGGCGGGTTGTTGCTGCGAAGAATACATCGTCAGCGTACTGGATATGAAGTTTTTCAATGTGTCTTATCCACGCCAATGGCAGCATATCTATGTCATCTTTGGGCGCGACCACTGCGTAGGGGTCCTCGTCGATAGTAGCTAGGTGTGCGAAGGCAAGAGGCAGGCAGTTTGTTCGCAGCCTGCACAGCGGCTCGACTGTGAAAACGAACTTGTTTGTCTCGCTGAGACGATAGACGAGTTTGGCCGCATTAATCCACTTTGGATCTGCTAGCCAAGAAGCATTAGAGCTCATCTATAACTCGTTTCATTTGAGAAAAATCAAAAAGCGAATAGAAGTTCTGCAACTCTAGCGCAAAGAATGCAACGGGTTCATTCAGGGCAAAAAACAAACGATACAATTAGATTGAATACTTTATTCGATGAATCTAGCAAAATACAAATGGTTTAATTTCGAAAGTATTTTGTAAATTTATAGTTTTATTCTAAAATATTGAATAATTATTATAATATTGATAGTAATTGATAAAATAAGATCATTGGTGTGCTTTTTTGTTTCTAGTGAAAGTAAATCGCAATAGGACGGTTTATAATCCTCGGCGCTCTGCAGCCGTATCCAAGGAGTAGGTATAATATTCGTTCGATACTAGATCGCAGCAAATGAGGGGCGGCTCATGCTTATTATTATGATGATGGCATTGAAGATCTAGATTGTTCCGGATTGTGGCAGAAGCTACGGTGCTATTAATATGATTCCCAGCGGCAAGTCGTTCTTGGCTATAACGGAAAATACTATTCTTCTATATTTGGCTGCGGAACGGCTTCGATCCAGATGCCGCTCAATCGCGGAGAGGCCCCCTGTGTCTGGGCGTAAGCTTCGTAATCTTCCGCGGCGCTTAATGGTGTAGGCTCGCCAAGTGTCTGTTGCACCGCTGCCGCTAGTGACTGCATTTTCAAGGATGGCGCTGCTACAGCTGTAGCAGCGATCGAGAAGATGTTGCGAGTATCCGGCCGACGTCGGCAGATCGTTCCTTATAGGGGACCGCGACACCGACATTGCTGCCGCAAATACGACAGGCGTTAGGGCGTATCTTTTTAACAGGGGGAATCTCGATGCTTTTGTCGCAAGAGTCCTCAGGGAAAGTGCTTGACCAGATGAAACGGTATCGATCCATATCAGCCAAGTTTACGCTGCTTAGCTTGCGCCGACAGCGGTCGGTTGACACTGCCGCGCAGAGGGATCCAGGCGATAATGTTGCAGCATTGGTGGCGCGCGCAGACGAGCTACGGGACAAGCGTGACTTCGAGGCCGCTGCCGAAGCCTACCAGATCGCTCTTCGCGCGGACCCTAAGAATTTGGGGTTGTTCGTCCAACTTGGAAATTGCCTGAAAGACGCGAACAAGCATGCCGCAGCTCTTCGTGCTTATAGCGAACTTATAGCCATTGAAGACAACGGAGATGTCGAGCTCCAGCTTGGTCATCTTCTGAAAATTACAGGAAACTTTCGATCCGCACTACAGGCTTATCGCCGAAGCAGAGCACTGGGTGATGAACGAAGCGTGCCTGAAATCGCCGATGCTCCTCATTGGCGGAGTGAAGTTGTTATTGTCGGTGAACCTTTGCCGGCTTTGGACGGGGGGGGCGATGCACCATTGAGTGCTTTTCATGCAATCTTTGCCTGCAATTTGGATGAGACGCCGGACAGATCACGGTTTCAACACGCTGGAAGTTACTTAGTTAAGCATGGCATGTCGGAACTAGGTCGAGCATTCTGTGAGTTTGCAAGCCTAGGTGTTGGGGGGGTCGCAAATTATCAAGCCCACGCAGAGTTCGTTCTCGAATCTGGAGTATGGCCGTATTCCGACGTATCAGAACTAACTTCAGGCCAGTTTACACGGATGTCCTCTCAGCGTGTAGGCGATCGTGCGCAATTGAGAAAGATTGTTCTGGCTTGCTTAGTGTCGGACAAACACGAAACGCTGGATCGCGAATTGGCTACTCCGCACCTTTCAGGCGAAGCTCGTTGGCCGCCTAAAGGTATGGAGGCTACTCAACTCAAGCTACTTTCTAAGCAACTACCAGTTAGTATTCGGTCATTATACGAAGCCATTTGGTTCACCAGGGCAGGGCGTGGACAGGCTGTGATCGAGGCAGTTGGTTCGCTCGCTGAGGTGACGCAGGGCATGGCCGGCTGCATCTTCATGCCTTCCGATCGCTCATATAAACAGCTCTTTCTATGCGCGACCTTTATATTAGCAGGTGCAGTCTCGCGATGGCTAGTTGCCTCTGCCTCCAGATTTACATCACCACTTGTTAATCCAGCGTTGTTGGAAGAGCTCTTGTCTGTCGGCAATAATCCAATCATTGAACGAATTGAACGAGGCCGCTCCTATGCTGCTGTCTTTTATGAGATTGAGGAGGCAATTTATGGTGCCGCAGAGAAGCTAACTTTCGATCAAGTCGACATGGCCATGGCGCGCTTGTTCGCTCTATGTCTCCCAGAGTTTCGTCCGCAAGATATTGATGGCTTTCTGGATGTGGCGGCCGGGCAAGCGACACGGACTGCTGTTCTTCTGGTAGAAGCTAGCGGAATTGACAAATCGCGGACGGAAGCTGATCTGTTGTCATTGGCACAGAAATTGAAGTCTCTCGGCGCGTTCCACCTTGCGCTCCAAGTCATGGAGCGGATTGATGAGGAGATCGCGACGACTCATGCCCTCGTTGAAAAAGCGCTAATTTCAAAGGTCCTTGGTAATTTCCCGCAAGCTGTGCGGCTCCTCGAGCGCTGTGTCCGACTCGATCCTCAAAACGAATTTCTCCGACGTGAACTCGTCATGGTTCTTCCAGAAGTGGAAAGTTTGCCAAGCATACTTGCTCGTTATCGGACCGATGAGATTTTCATGGCGTCGGCAAGAATACGCGCTTGCTTCAGGATCGCTTTGCAAGAAGAGCGCGAAGTCCAAATGGACGCGTCTGTTTCCGATGATCTACGGGTGAGCGATCTTAGCCCTGAACTTGCGATCGAAATGCGACATCATTCGAAACGACGCACTGCGGATCGTGAAGAGATTCTTATACTCGCTGCCGGATCCGGTTGGCGAAGAGGGGTTGGCTTGAGTTATCGAGTTTTGCGGCGGGTCGACTTCGTCCGTGCTCAGTCGGCTACGAGTGTCGAAGTTGTGCGTCTGCGAGTGAGAATTGACGGAAAGACTGTTGCAGATACAGCAGGGCTCGAACTCAGTCATGGGTTCGAAAGCTCTAGTTTGAAGCATAAAATCTACAATTGTTGGCTTGATCTTTCCGAAGTGCCGACAGGGCTGCATGAGATGCAGCTTTACTTCGAGGAGCACGAGGCCGGTTGGCGCGCGGTACAAGAGTTAGTCTGGGTCGATACAAGTGAGCTAGCTTCGCATGACTCCGAAAGCTCATTGGCGTTAGTCTCTCTTACAGGAGCAGATAGTGCAGCATCTGTTAGTGAGCGGATTGCTAAAATGCCTAGCGTGGTGCTCAGGGCTGCCCGTACGCTTGCATCAGACCCCATAGGAAGAATACTGATCGTACGAGCGGATCAACTAGGAGACACCTCACAGTCGATTCCGGCAATACTGAAGATGCGCGATGCATTTCCGGAAGCGTCGTTTGAGTGTTTAACTAGCCCGGGCAATGTTGAGTTGCTCGACTCAATTGGCGTCTTTGATCACGTTCATACTGTTGAATTGACTTATGATATTTTTGAAAAGCGCCGCTATGCTTCTCTAAATGAGCAGCTACGGTTGCGTCGGTTGTTTGAACCCAAGCAGTTTGATCTGGCGATTGATCTCTCGCCTGGGTTTGAAACGCAGAACTTGCTACGATTGACTTGTGCGCGTCATACAGCTGGTTTCAAACCTCGCGAGTTTCCGTGGATGACGTTCGGCGCGGATGTATGTACGCATGACCCTATAAACTCAAAGGAGAAGATGCCGCATTCAGCGATGATTTTGTCGTTTGTTGCGGCGCTGGTTGCTACGCTCCGCTATAAGCCGACAATCGTGGAACGCAGAGATCTAGACTGGTCGCTGCTGGCACCATTGGGGGTACATGCCAATGAACGTTTCGCCGTATTTCATACAGGTGCGCGACTGGAAGTCCAACGTTGGCCCATCTTGAACTTTGTAGCTCTGACGCGGTTGGTCATATCTCGGCTTGAAATGAAAGTGGTGCTGCTGACCGACCACGAAAGTGTACTCCACGATATTGACCTTGCGGATGTTGATCCATCAATGGTTGTCCGCAACGTCGGGAAGATGACGTTCAAAACATTCGACACCCTTTTATCTTTGTGTTCAGTTTTTGTGGGCAACGATTCGGGGCCTAAGCACCTTGCAGCCTTGCGTGGTACGCCCGTCGTTAGCGTACATGCCGGTCGCGTGAACTGGAATGAATGGGGGCAAGATTCTACGGGATACGTGGTGGCTAGGCGGGTACCTTGCGTGGGCTGCGGCGTGGAGCTGGCCGAGCAATGTGGGCGAGCCATGCCATGCTTGATCGACATTAAGCCAGAAGAGGTTTTTGCTGTAGTGTCGAATATAGTGACTCAGGGGGCTAGCAATAACAGACTGTTATCTGAGAGCGAGCTGGGCGTCGGTGCAGACCAGTAAAGGGCCTATCGGAGTCCGTCCAGGCACCGCCGTGGCTCAGTGATCTGCTACTGATTATTCTCTCGGGGTAAGAGTTCTGCTCATCATGAGGGCCGACCGATGAAGCGAGCACTGCTTGCAGAACGGTAAATCGTTGGTGTTCTGAATTGGCAGAAAGCTCTGTAAAGAACGCCGATGTGACGCGCGCAACATGGAGTATCGAAAGCGGCACTCTTCAACTGGAAGGCCAAGTGTGGCGGTATGGACCTTTCCGAGGCCACGCGGTTTAAGTTGCTCAAGGACAGGGACGCTAAGCCGAAGAAGTTCTTCGCCGAGCGGTTCTAGGGGCAGTTGCGCTTTGCAAGTTGATTACAGATGGCTCGCTCCCCGCGAGCTGCGAAAGCATCGCGCGCACCTATTGGCTGCGATGGGCTTGTCGGAACCGCAACTTGTTCGATGTCAATGCTGATCGAAAAATGAAACGTTTGCCGACTAATCGTTACTACTTGCAAGAGGAGGTGAGCTAGCTATAGATCATCGGGAACGATCTTTCTTTTCTACAAGCTTATGATCACTGAAAATTGGCATAAATTTCACGGAGCTTTTGCTGAAAAATCTGTGGTGAAAAATTGCTCATTTGTTGCGGTCCCCGCCGGGACAACTCCGCGCAAATATCACTATCACTGTCGAGAATGCGAATGGCGCGGGCAATCTGTGCAACATCCATCGGGTCAACTAACATAGCAGCGTCGCCCGCGATCTCAGGAAGAGATGAGCTGTTTGATGCGAGGACTGGCTTACCCAGCAGCATCGCCTCCGCTGCGGGAAGTCCAAAGCCTTCGTACAACGATGGGAAGAGAACAGCGCGGGCGCCGCGAATGAGCCCGACTAACTGCTCAAGAGGAACATAAGGGATGTGCCGAACGGAATTTAACTTCTCAATTCGGTTATCGTTGATGATAAACTTCGTGTACCGCTTATCGTTGATCGCCTCTAAGTCGGCCTCGTAATCCCAACCCAGCGTGCCACAAATAATCAACGGTCGTTTCGGGTTGGCCCAGCGGTAGGCTTCGATGAGGCGCTTGATATTTTTCTTGGGCTCAATTGCACCAAAATAGAGGAAATAGCCGTTAGGCTTGAGTTGCAAGAAATCGAGCTCATGCTCAATTTCTGCTTCAGGTTTGGATATGAATGTATCCGGCAGGGTGACTGATTGATAGAGATTGGAGATACGCTTTTCATCCATTCTAAAGAGGCGAATAATATCAGCGCGAGATCGCTCAGACACGGTGATAATATGATCGGCTTTATCGATTATTGTCTGAACCACAATTCGGTAATGCTGCAAATGTTCCAGCGTCGCATGCGGCAAAATAATAGGAATGATGTCATGCAACGTTACGACGGTCGGCGAGCCCGATATACGAAGCGGTGTCGCGTGGGTGAGGTGGACAATGTTGGGACGCGGAGCATCTCTGGGCAGGCGAACCTGTAGAGGTCGCCGCCAGGTGATCGCGTGATGGTAGGCGGCATCGAAAAGCCTATAACTGGCGTATCGGCGGTCGAAAGAATCGAGAGCAGCCGAAATATTGCGCTGCTCAGGTAGAACAAAATTTCCTGGGATCGCTGTCGACATGTCGGCAGCATGAGAGCCGAAAGGGCTCGACAAGAGGGTATTGAAACTGCGAACGGTTTTCTTCGCGGACAAACGAGATTCGAACCGCTCTGACTCGTCGTGGAACATCAAGCGGTTACGGGTCGAATCTGTCCTGGAAGGCGTAAAATCCACGCCAGTAATAATATCTGTAGAATAGCCGAGTTGCTGAACAGCATTCACCGTGTTGCGTGTATATGTCGCTATACCGGTTCCATTGCTGAGAAGTAAATTGCGACCTTCATACAATATTCGCATTATTTACCTAAAATATCGACTGTTTTTTCATTGAGCCAGTAATGACAAGATGAACGAATTTCAATCTAAACCGTATTCATCCGGCTATCAAGGGTCTACGACGTAGTTCTTGGAGGCGAGCACATATCTGACTGATGCAGCAATTCTCAACGTCAAGACTTCGTTTGTCAGCAGGATTTCCGTTCGTCCTAGGTCGTATGTCTGTCTTGTGTGGGGGGGGGGGGCGTTAGGCCTCCGGCTCTGCTTTTCAGCATCAAGTTTTTGAGCTTTGAGCTTATCAGGGAATTAGCTCGAGATTTGTCCGTGCAGGAGATTGGCAAGCCTCCAATAGTTAATCCGTCGAGGAAGCCCAGGACGCACCGTGATCTTGGCCTTATGTGAAAATAAACATCGCGGCAGCGGCGGACGTTGCCCCGGAGCGGTCGCCCGGCGTTTGGCTAGAGCGATAGCCCCAACACATATCTTTTCTTTAGACAAAGTTGCATTCAGCCCTTGTGAATTGGTCTTGATCGTAACGAAGCCTTACAGGCTATGATCTTCGCTGGAGATATAGAAATCTAGAGGCGTTGTTGTCCTTAAGGCAGAGCTAAGCTATTCAACAATAAGGAGATCATCGACAGATTTCAACGTAAGCTGATCTGTCTGTTCGTTGATATCCGTATTTACAGCTATAATTGGGCCCGGAAATCCGAAAATGATGAAGAGGGGCAATTGTTCATCTGAAAATAAATATCGATGCATTCAGCTCTACGTGTTTTGGTCTTATCGCGATAACGAAATAGGGGACGCTCCTCGTAATCTTTGCACAGCCAAATCTGAATCCGATCAATATTAGGAAAATTGCGATGAAATTGCTCTTCCCTTCTGAGATCGCGGCGATGGATCGGGAGGAGGCCGAGCGCGAAATCCGGGCGCGTGTCCAGACTGTTTCTATCAGCGACGATATCGTTTTAACGCGGGTCCTTGGCTGCCCAAAAATGTACTTGAGTAAATCTGATCATGGGTTTGCTCATCACGTCATGCTCGATGGCCATTGGGAGCTTTGGCTGACTTTGTTCATGGCCAGGAAAGTGACCCCTGGGATGAAGGCCATCGATGTCGGAGCTAATTTTGGCTATTATTCTCTCCTTCTGGGGCTGGCGGTGGGGGCAACGGGCAAAGTAGCTGCAGTCGAGCCCAATCCCAGGATTGCTGAAATACTTGCTAGATCCATCAATTTGAATGGTCTGCATTGGGTTAAGCTGTTCGAGAAGGCGGTGGGTGCCATCGACGAGCAAATACTCACAATGTTTCAGCCGAAAAATGAGCCGAAAAACACAGCCGTTGTTCCAGATAACTGGCCATCCGATGAGGGCGCCGTCTTTCGTGTGCCGTCGACCACTGTTGATGCCATCGCTGATGAGCTTGGTGGTGTCGATTTCATCAAAATTGATGCAGAAGGCGCCGAGATTGCCATCGTAGATGGAATGAAAAAAACGATAGAATATTATAAGCCAAATATAGTTCTTGAATTTAACGCTGCCAGATATAGCGATCCTGAGGGATTTCTGAGTAAATTTAAGGGGTATAAATCTCCGAGAGCTATAGATTATCATGGGGATTTGATAAAAATTTCGGAAAAAGACATTATAGAGACGGATTATGGGCAGGATAAGCTTGTTTATTTTGAAAAGTATTGATTGTATTTATTTGGCCTGAAAGCTTTGTCGCATGCGTAGGCGATAGCCCTTCGCGCAAACGGTACCGCCCTCGCTTCTTTTTGAGATAAGCAATCGCTTGGTCCTATAACGAGCTGCTGTCTCTAAGCTTATGGGTGGGGTAACTCCACGTTGCAGTAGCCCGACAATGATATCAGTGCGTTGGCTGACAGGCGCGTCCGGATCAAGAAGACGCGGGCTACGTCATCGGCGGCGTCGATTAATCTGGTAGATAGGCGCGTGCGCAGCCTGGCGGGGCGTGCGGCAGAATACTTTCAAGTTTGCTGAGAGGCAGTGGAATGAAGATCGCAATATTCGGTTCCGGCTATGTTGGCTTGGTGACCGCAGCCTGTCTGGCGGATGTCGGGCACAAGGTTGTTTGCGTCGACATTGATAACCGGAAGGTTGAAGCCCTGCGCAAGGGCGTCATCCCGATTTTTGAGCCCGGCCTTTCCGAGATGATCGTCAGGAATAGCGAGCAGGGCCGTATCAGCTTCACCACTGATGCGCTCAATGCGATCGACGGCGCCCATATCATCTTCATTGCTGTGGGGACGCCGTCTGACGAGGACGGTTCCGCCGATCTCCGGCATGTGCTCGCGGTTGCCGCTACAATTGGCTATCACATCGCGGACTATGCAATCGTCGTCGACAAGTCGACCGTACCGGTTGGCACAGCGGACAAAGTGCGCGAGACGATCTCTTCCCGTTTGGCTGCCCGCAACGTGCAGGTCGACTTCGATGTCTGCTCCAATCCCGAGTTTCTAAAGGAAGGCAGCGCGATCGAGGACTTCACCCGTGCCGCCCGTATTGTCGTCGGCACGAATTCCGAGCGCGTTCGCGATGCGATGCGCGAATGTTACGCCCCCTACAACCGCAACCACGATAAGCTCATGTTCATGGGAATTCGCGAAGCCGAATTCACCAAATATGCGGCCAATGCGATGCTCGCTACCAAGATCAGTTTCATGAACGAGATGGCCAATCTCGCTGAACGCTTGGAGGTCGATATCGAGCAGGTGCGTCGTGGCATCGGTTCTGATCCACGGATCGGCTATCACTTCATTTATCCCGGCGCGGGGTATGGTGGGTCGTGCTTTCCCAAGGATGTTCGCGCGCTCATTCACATGGGCAGAAGCGTCGACCATGAGCCGCATCTGCTGGCTTCCGTTGAAGTCGTCAATGCCAATCAGCAGCGCGTGCTCTTCCAAAAGCTCTCCGCGGCGTTCGATGGCAATCTGGCAGGCCGGACCATCGCGCTGTGGGGGCTCGCCTTCAAGCCCAACACCGACGACATGCGCGAAGCGCCGTCGCGCCCGCTGATGGAGGCGCTCTGGGTCCAAGGCGCACGGGTTCAGGCTTTCGATCCGGAGGCCATGCACGAGGTTCGTCATATCTATGGCGAGAGGGACGATTTGAAGTTGTTCGACGATCCGCTGTCGGCTGTGGAAGGCGCGGATGCGCTCGCGATCTGCACCGAGTGGAAACAGTTTCGTGTTGTCGATTTCGCTTGGCTGAAGCGCACGCTCGCTTATCCGATTGTCGTCGACGGCCGCAACCTCTACGAGCCGGCAGATGTCAGCCGGCACGGGTTGCTTTACTTCGCCGTTGGCCGCGGTGCTTCGCTCAAGGGCAAGCCCGGCGCCAAGAGCAAAGTGAAGAGCGCCACGGAAGCATGAGTTTCATCTGCGTTCCGCTTGATCGCGCGCTGATGCAACACGTGGCTTGGCCGACAGTGGGACAGCCGTGGCCGTGAGATTGAAATATCCGACTAGACCAGGGTCCGCAAATTAACTGACCGGTCATCTTAATAGCAGGAAGTAACTGATAGTATAGATAGGTAGTTTAAAGTAGATTTGAGTAATTATTCGGTTATTACTATTGAATGCTTCGGAAGAGCCCGACAAATAGACGGCCGATGGCTGCATCTGCCGGGATGATAACAAAGCTTCAGGCGCATTATAGCAATTGCTTAATCCAAATGAGGGACAGTCCCGCGTTGATGGGCGGGCTGCACACGTTGGAAACGCGGGCGCGGTCGGCTGATCAGGAATCCAGACTCGGGATTTTTGAATGTCGCTGATCGTGATTGTCGACGACCGGATCACCAATCGCAATATTTTTGCGAAACTGGCGGCGTCAATCGAACCCAATGTGCAGGTTGAGACCTTCGGCGATCCGCTGCAGGCCTTGGATTGGCTTGTCGATCGCCAGCCCGATCTGATCATCACCGATTTCAAAATGCCGACGATCGATGGCGCCGAATTCATCCGCCGCTATCGCCAGTTTCCGGGTGCGGCCGAGATCCCGATCATTGTTCTGACGATCTACGAGGAGCGCAGCTTCCGGCTGCGGGCGCTCGAGGCCGGCGCGACCGACTTTTTGCATTCGCCGGTCGATCACCACGAATTCGTCACCCGTGCCCGCAATCTTCTTAAATTGCACAAGCATCAAAAACTGCTGGCTGACCGCGCCACCACGCTCGAACGCGAGCTGGAGCGCAGCGAGCGGTCACGCCAACAGGCTCTGCGCGATTCCTCCGAGAGGTTGGCGCAGGTTATCGATACCCTGCCGGTCATGATCAATGCCACGGGCTCGGATGGCACATTGATCTTCGCCAATGCCTATCAGGCAGCTTTTTCGGGCAAGGATCTGGCGAAGTTCGTCGGCAAGCCGATGACGTCGATCTACGGGTCCGAACAGGTGGCGCGCAATTTGGCGCTCGATCGTCTAGTTCTGCAGACGGGCAAAGCCGTGCCCGCCTATGAAGAAGAGATGATCGATCTGGCCGGCGTCGTCCGGCATTTCGTCACCACCAAGTCGCCGATCACCAACGATGAACGGCAAGTCACGGCCGTTCTCACCAGTTCGCTCGATATCACCGCGCGTAAGCGCTCCGAAGCTTATCTGCGCCATGTCGCCCATCACGACGCGTTGACGGATCTGCCAAACCGCGTCTCGCTCATCGAAAGCATGCGCAAGATGATCACGCGCTCGCGGCGCGGCGATCACATGTTCGGGCTTTATGTGGTCGATCTCGATGGCTTCAAGAAGATCAACGATCTTCTCGGACATGCGGCCGGTGATCGCTATCTGAAAGCGCTCGCCGATCATCTCAGCAGCCAGGTTCGCGAGGGCGATGTCCTGGCGCGTCTCGGTGGCGATGAATTCGCGCTGCTACAGTCGGACATGCATTCGACGACGGAAGCGGACGATTTCGCCAACCGCATTCTCGATTTGATTTCCAGCTTCGAAATGCCGGGGCACAATCTGGCGCCGATGAAGGCGTCGATCGGCGTGGCTCTTTATCCTTCTGACGCGACCGATGCGGATCAGCTGCTGATCAATGCCAGCCTGGCCATGTATCGGGCCAAGTCGGACAATGGCAGCAACAGCTTCGCCTATTTCGCTTCCGATATGCAGACACGGGCGCGGGTGGCGGCCCAGCTCGATAATGATCTGCAGCAGGCGCTCGAACGGGGCGAATTCCAACTCTACTATCAGCCGCAGATCAACCTCGCGACAGGCCAGGTCGACGGCGCCGAGGCTCTGTTGCGTTGGGATCGCCCAGGCCAGGGCATCGTCTCGCCGGGTGTCTTCCTGCCGCGCGCCGAAGAAAACGGCATGATCCTGCCGATCAACGAGTGGGTGCTGTTTGAAGCCTGCCGCGCGGCGCGGCGCTGGCAGGAGAAGGGCTATCAATATCTGCGCGTCGCCATCAACCTGTCGCCGATCCAGTTCCGCAAGCGCACCATTCCCTTGCTGGTCACGCGCGCGCTGGGGGAAACAGGGCTCGACCCGCGCCGTCTCGAGCTGGAGCTGACGGAAAGCATCGTCATGCAGAATATGGACGCGGTCGCCGACGATCTGCGTCAGTTGATGGATATGGGCGTGCATATCTCCATCGACGATTTCGGCACGGGATATTCCTCGTTGGGCTATGTGAAGCAGCTGCCGCTCGATCGCCTGAAAATCGATCAGAGCTTTGTGCGCACCGTCGCCACCGATCCAAACGATGCGGCGATTGTGCGGGCGATCACGACCCTGGGCAAGAGCCTCAACATGCAGGTTCTCGCCGAGGGCGTCGAGACCGCCGAGCAATTGCAGCGTCTGCGCGCCGAAGGCTGCGATCATGTTCAAGGCTTCTATTTTGCCAAGCCGATGCCGGAACATGAATTCCTGGCCTATCTGGTCGGCCAGTCCACCATAGCCTCCAGTGCGTAAGCCGAGTATGTGAGTCGAGTGTGAGTGCGCGTAAGTCGACAGTCTCGAAAGCACGGCCGAGCGCGATCCAACGGGTCAGCGCCTGGATTGTGAGGCGTTTGGCCGAGCGGCCCGATTCCGAACATGAGATGAGCTATAACCGCTATGCGGTTCATCTGGTGCTCGTTGCCAGCCTGTTCGCGGGCAGCAGCGCCGGCTATCCGGAGGCCAGGGAGATTCTGGTGTCCTGGCGTCCGGCGCTGATCGCTTATCCGATCATCACGACGCTGATCTTCGCGCACATCCTGTTGTTCCCCGGCATTTCCCATGTCCGGCGTGGCTTCGCCATTCTGTTCGATATCGGCAGTCTGACGTTGCTGGCCCATGTCGGTGATCAATCGACCGCTCTGGTCTATCCGGTCTATCTCTGGATCATCTTCGGCAACGGCTTTCGCTTCGGTCTGTCTTACCTGTTCGCCGCGACAGCGGCGTCGGTTGTCGGCTTTGGCGCCGTCCTTCTGACGACCTCGTTCTGGATCGCATATACCTCGTTTGGCGTCAGCCTGCTCTTGGGGCTGATCGCTTTGCCGGCCTATGTTTCCGTGCTGATCCGGCGTCTGTCGGCGGCCCGCATTCAAGCCGAAGAGGCCAACAAGGCCAAGAGCCTGTTCATGGCCAGCGTCAGCCATGAATTGCGCACGCCGTTGAACGCGGTGATCGGCTTCAGCAAGCTCCTGGCCAGCACCAAGCTCAATGCCGAGCAGATGGACATGACCGTCTCGATCGGCGAGTCGGGCAATACCCTGCTCGAACAGATCAATTCGATTTTGCAGTTTTCGCGTCTGGAAGCCGGCAAGACGCCGATGAATCGCGAAGCCTTTGATCTGTTCGTGCTGATGGCGCGCGTCGCCAATATGGTGTCGATCCAGGCGGCGACCAAGGACGTCGCGGTGCGGCTCAAGATCGGCCTCACCGTGCCTCAGTTCATTGTGTCGAGCGAACGCGCGATTGGCGATATCCTCACCAATCTCATGGCCAATGCGGTGAAATTCACGTCGGCTGGTTCGGTGACGATTTCCGTTGATGAAATCGTGCGCTCCGACAGCCGTTCGACGATCCGTTTCGCCGTGACCGATACCGGGATTGGCATTGCCAGGGAGGCGCAAGCGCGCATCTTTGAAAGCTTCACGCAGGCGGACGAGACGATCATCGATCGCTTCGGTGGCACGGGGCTTGGACTTGCGATCACGAAACAGCTCGTCGAAGCGCTTGGGGGCCGGATAGCCGTTGAAAGCGAGGCCGGAAAGGGCAGCACGTTTAGCTTCCAGTTCGAAACGGAGATGATTGTTTCTCCGGTCAACGCGGCGCAATGCGACCTGTTGCTGCTGTCGCCGGATCTCGATCTGAAGAGAACCTGCATTGACGCCGGCTTCAAGGTTCACCCAGCTGGCAGCATCACGACGGCAGAGAATATTCTCGCGCATGAAATGAAGGACGCGCTGGCTGGCGCTGTACTCATCGATTCGATGATGATCGGTCTCGAAACGACTGGCGCGCTGGCGGCGTTGACGAAGCACTTTTCCGAGCGCCGGGTCCCGCTGTTTCTGCTTCGCCGCGCGCGCGGCTATATGGAAAGCGAGCTGATCGCCGAGGCTTGCATTACCGTTCTGACCGAGCCGCTGCGACACGGCTATGTGCAACAGATCGCTAGGATTGCGCATTCGACCGGACCAGGACGCCATCGGCTTGTTTTGGAAGAGAAGGCCGAAGACAACGCATTCGTCGGATTGAGAATTCTGGTCGCCGAGGACAACCGCACCAACCAAAAGGTGGTGGGACGTCTGCTGGAGCGTTCCGGCATGATCGTCGAGTTCGCCGATGATGGCGAGGAAGCGATCAACAAGCTTTCGAAAGCCTCGTTCGATCTGGCCTTCATGGATATCAACATGCCGGTGATGAACGGCATCGAGGCGACGAAGCTCTATCGCTTTGCCGGCCTGGAGCCCTATGTCCCGATTGTTGCTCTGACGGCCGATGTGCGCGACGAAGTCCGTGAGGAATGCCTTGAGGCGGGAATGGACGATTGCCTGCCCAAGCCCATCGCGGTGGAGCAGATGCTGGCGACCATTCGCCGGTTGGTGAAGCTGGGGCCGGCCGAGGCGCGGCCCCGTAGGGATGAGCGGATGGCCGAGGAGCCAGAGAGCGCAGCCTCGTTCTCATCGCCGATCGATCCGGAAGCCATTGCCGATCTCAGGAGCCTGGGCGGCCAGGATTTTGTCAACGAGATCGTCGATCAGTTCGTCTCGGATTCGGTGTCGATCCTGCGCGGTCTGAGCGATGCGGTGGCCAAGGGAGACGAAGCGTCCTTCCGCGATCAGGCCCATGCCCTGCGCAGTTGCGCGGCCAATGTCGGGGCGCAGCGCATGCGCAAGCTCTGTCTCGATTGGCGCGAGATCGATGCGCAAGAACTGGCGATCGATGGCGAACGCCACGTGCGCGAGCTTGAAAGCGAGTTGGACCGGGTTGTAATCGAGCTGGCGGCGATGAAAGTCACATAAGCGCGATGGCGCGCCGGCATCGCAGGCGCGCGCATAGCGGACCGTCATTGCACGCTTTGTAACGACGTCACTCAGCTCGCTTCGGATTGGCGCCGGGCATTCTGGGCGTTGGCCAGATATTCCATGCGTCGCAGATCGATCGAATCCAGCGACAGCGTGTGCTGGATCCAAAGGTCGGTGATGTCCTTTAGATCGCTCAGCGACAGGGGAAACATCTTTTTATTGATGCTCGAGATCGCAATGCGGGCCGCGTGCTTGCGCTGATTTTCCTTCATGAAGGTGCGAGCGGCTTCAATCGCCGTGCCCTTGTCGACCAGAATGTCGACGAGGCCCATGTCGTAACATTCTTCTGCCCGATAAATTTTGCCGCTCAACATCATTCGCTCGGCGAGACGCGGGCCGATGCGTCGCGATAGGAAGTTGAAGGCGCCCATGCCTGGGAAAGAGCCGAACATGATCTCGGGCAGTCCGAGCTTGACGCCTTTCTCGGCGATGATGACGTCAAAGCTCAAGGCGCATTCCAGCCCGCCGCCCAGCGCGTCGCCTTCCAGGCAAACGAGCGAAATGACGGGCGCTTTGAAGCCGCAGGCGTTGTTGTACATCGCTTCGACGCAGGAATAGGCGTATTCGCGCAGCATGGTCCGGTCACGATGGCGGATCGCGTCGAGAAACAGCGACAGGTCGCCGCCGGCGTTGAACGTTCCTGGATAGACGGAGCCACCGACATAAAAGCGGATCGGCTGGGCGGAAGGCTCGGGGGCCGCCGCATTGGCCTCGTTGACCAGGTCATGCACCGCATGCAGATCCCGGAGCAATTGTGGCGTGAAGCTTGGCGAGCGCTTGAGCCGCATGCGGCACCAGAGCGCGCGCAGCAGCGGATCATATTCGACCTGCGTTTCCTCGAACGTCTGGGCCGCGAATCGCAGGCTGACGGGGAGGGGGCGCTTGAGCGACTGCACATTGCTCAAATCCGGGCCACTCCCAGGCGAACCGCCGCCGTCGGGAAGGCTGCCCTGTGATGTTCCTAAATCTGTACCCAAGCCTCCGGCCTGCCGCGCCATGAGCCACATCCTCTGTGACAGTAACAATCAGCTGTCGCACCTGCCGCCCACCAAGCGGATTAATGAAACATTAACATAAATTTTAGGCCTGTTTTTTGTTTGTTAAGAATTGGTTAATGACCAACCGTGGGGCTTGTCCCACCTCTTCTGGGCGGATCTGCGCAAGCGAAAGGCGCGGATTTCCAATCATTTAAGGCGCGCACAGGTGTCTCGTACGAGGGGCGGGCCGAGACGATGGCGCGGCCTCGAAATCCTAACGATTCGTTAAAATGGCGGGCCATTGGACGCCGCGGGCCCCTCCCGACAGCTTTTTTTCGGCCTGTCCTGAAATCCGGGAAACAAAGCGTTGAAAATCCACAGCCCAGGCGCGATTGGGAAGTTGCATTACCCCCCGGAACTCGCTACACGAGCCTCGCACACGGCGTTTCGTTCCAAGTTCAAGCTTGAGCGCGCCGAAGCAGGCGCCCGTAGCTCAGCTGGATAGAGCACCAGACTACGAATCTGGGGGTCAGAGGTTCGAATCCTTTCGGGCGCGCCATTTTTCTGAACAAAAGAGAGAACCGCTAGCGCGGGGTCGTCCCCTCCGCTGGGGCCCTGGCCAGGACAGCTGTTGAACCGGTGATCCGGATTTCCTTCTTTGTGACCCGAACCTCGTCCATGAGAAGGCGAGCATAAGCCTGCCGAAGGTCAGGGCTCCATTGTGCGGCCTGTCCCGCAATAGGTGAGCGACACGTTCGATCTTGTCTCTACCAATCGTAGGCTCAGCTGAAGCTATTCACTTCTGGAGATCGGCAATTTGTTAGGCCAGATCATCACATTCAAGTTGGAGATCGATGAGCCGTTCAAGGGCTCTAGGATACCCTTCTTGGCAAATTCCAGCAGATGGGTTGTTCCCAGCTTCGGTCTTAGCGTGGCGGAGACGGTTGAGGCGCTCTTTCGCCTGTTCTTCCGCCCGGTTGCCGTCTTCCGATAGTCCTTCAGCATTTCGTGGAGGCGCTCGGGCTGCAGGAAGCAAAGCAGCGTCGCAGAGCTCAGGCACTGGAGCGCCGTCGTGTGCCAAACCGGTGTCGAAGGTTCTCAATAGCGGGTGATCGGCGGCCCGCGATCGGTCTCCATGCCCTCTACCTCCTCGTAGCCCTCTCACTGCTTATGGCGGGCAACCACGCTCACGTCGGCGAGCATAACGGTCCCATCGACGATCAGGCCATAGACCGAATAAGTGCGACGCGCCTCGGGCTTGAGCGAAAATCGAAGCTGGCTCGCGGCCGGTGTGGCCGCATCGAGCAGAATGGTCTGCGACGACAGGGGCTGCATGTCCTGGGGGTTTTCTGTCGACCATGACATGATGCTCACCACCAGCGCGCCCTGGCTTTCCAGCCCCAGGGATTTGGCGAGATTGACCCGAAACTCCATCTCCGCATCGCCAAAGTGACAATATGAAGTGGCGAAGGCGATCGATGTCGGCGCAAGTCCGGCGTCCTTCCACAGATCGACATTCGGCGAGCGGGCATCGGTCAGGCCACCATAAGGGTTCAGGGACGTCCAGTCCTGGAAGCGCAGGCGCGTGCGCTGCCTGAGACGGTCGTCGAGCCACGCGGTCGTCTCCGCCATGCCGATGACGTCCGGCGCCCTGTAAGGTTCGCTTCTCAATACGAAGAGAGCGGGCAGGGACATGATCCCGCCCGTGTCCGTGACGATGAGCTGTTCCAGGGCCATGCCCGACTGGTCCAGCGATCGCGCGGAGGCCAATTCGGTGGCTTCGTTCATACCAATCGGCGTGAGCCGGTGATCGAACACGCTTTCGGGATTGAGCCCGGCCTGGCGAAAGAGCGAGAGAAGATTGGAAAGCGAGAATTTGTAATTCCCAGCGATCTCGTGTGTTTCGCCCCCGATCCGCAGTTCCGTGGTCAGGACATAGACACCGCCCGGCCGCAGGACGCGCTTCACCTCCTTCAGGTGCTGGACGAAATCATTTTCCGCGCCGATATGCTCGAAGGTCGAAATGGAATAGGCGAAATCAAAGCTCTGGTCGGGAAAGGCGATGGCGCGCATGTCCATCGACCTGACGTCGATCCTGCTCGCATCGAAACCTTCATGCGCAACCGACAGCACGAAGTCCTCGCAGTTGTCGGTTTGAGCGACCTGCCAGATCGTGTCCCCGGAATAGAGGTCGGTCACGCTGAGATGTCCGACCCGCTCGGCGATGGCGAAAATAATCGGCTCTTGGCCGCTCCCGAAGGAGAGGCCCGTCGTCGTGCCGTTGAAAACGCCAGCGCGGTCCAAGGCAACGAGAGCCATGCCAAACTCCCATTGCCGGGGATGAATCCTCGGCATGCGCCGCAAATGTTTTTGGATCGCGATATCGAGTTCCGGAACGAAAAAGTCCGCTGCGTCGGCAATTTTCTGGGTGTTCGCGAGGCGGTTCAGGCGCGCCTCATTTTTCTCGTCCAACCGCTGGTCCTCCGCTGCCTTGCCGCTCACCGTCCGCCTCAACCGATGCGTTACCAGCGCCTGAGTAGCACGTCCCAGTGCTGCTCGACGGGGAACACCGTGGATGCTGTGCAAAGCTCCAGACTGCTGTCTGCCAGGATCCGGTAGATGGAAAAGCCCCGTTCGCGGATCATTGCCGCGAAGGCATCGGGCGTCTTGTAGGCATGCCGGAAGAGCACGGGCGAGAATTCCATGAAGATCTGGATGTCCTTGTTCTCCGATAGCAGTCGCTCGGCTCCGGCGAGAATGCTGGGCTCGGAACCCTCCGCATCGATCTTGATCAGATCGATGCGTTTGCCCGCTGGGAAATAGTCGTCGAGGCTGACGGCCGGCACGTCGCGCATCTCGACGCTGTCCAGCTGACGCGCCGCCGACTTGCTGGTGGCATGAATGCTGGAACTTCCCATGTAACGCTTCTGGAAGCCGATCTGCAGTGTGCGCGTCGATGAAAAGACGGCTTTAGCCTCCACCGTCCCGTGACCGCTGAAGCCGTTGACGCTGAAATTCGAGTGAACGATTTCCGCCAGATCCCGATTGGCCTCGAAGGCATAGACGTGCCCTTCCGAACCGACCAGGCTCGCGGCGATGAGCGCGAAGTGGCCCATGTTGGCGCCGATGTCGATGACGTTCATGCCGGGCTCCACAACCTGGCGAAAGGCGTCCGTGACCCACGGCTCCCAGTTGCCGTCGATCAAGAGATGGGGCGTCAGGCTGATGTCCCGGGTATCGACGAAAAACTTATGCCCGTAGATGGTCGTCGTAATGGCCCGGTTGTTGCCGAGATAGATCGACTGTCGTGCTTTTGACGCCGCCCCGGCCCGTTGCTTTTCGAGCTGGAGCATCGTTCGGAACGAACTAACATGTGGGTTCGCCTCCGAGAGACGTTCAATCGGCAGTCTGGAAAACACGACGAAGACCGCATTGGCGTATACCGGTGCCATGCCCCGGATCGCCTCGACGATCCAGTTGGCGCCGAGCCTTTCGATCTCGCCCTTGTGCAGTACGACCATGTCGGCGGCCGGCGCGGCGGCGCTGTTCTCGTAGTCGGTCGAATTCGGCAAGACGGATTGCATATCCGTCGGCACGATCACGGACCGCGCGGCGCCGTTCAGCCCCGCTATAAAGTCCGCGGTTTCGCGCCAATAGGCGTCGAGTGAAAGAGAATGGCTCATCTGTTCTGTCCTCCGAGCGCGGCCCGTTATGCGGTCGCTTGCAGCGTGGATTCGTTGGCGTTGGTTTGCGGCTGCCGGATGGGCTGAGTTGGCGCCTCGTCCGTCAAGGCGGCATGGATCTCACGCGCATAATCATCGAGAGACTTCAGCCTGTTTTGATCGATCTGCGTCGCCCGAGCCGCGACGAAGTCGGCATTGAACACCGCCTTCGCCAACAGGTTTTCCAGCTCTCCCGGCGCGTGCGGATCGAAATAATCGCACATATCGCCGCCCACCTCGGGCATGGAACTGCCATTGGCCGAAAGGCACGGACGGCCGAACCAGAGGCTCTCGCCCACCGGCATGCCCCAGCCTTCGTAGAGACTGGGGAAGATGCTGAATTCAGCGTTGCGATAGAGATTGGCCAGTGTTGAGTCGTTGGGGCGCTCGATGACGATAAGATTGGGCACGGTGCCGAAGGCACGCACGATCTCCTCGCGCGCCGTCGCCCCGGCGATCACCAGCGACATCCGCTGATCCGCCACCAGACCGATCGTGCGCCAGGCCTCGATGACCCGGCGCCCGTTCTTGTGGTTGAACACTTGCGCGACGCACAGGGCATAGCGGCGCCTGTGGGTCTCTTCCGGCAATTCTGTGGATTCAAACACCTCGCCGGACGCGAACTCCTGCGGCGGGGTCACGACGATGGTCCGGACATCATCCGGCAAATTGAGAACCGGGCGAAAACGCGCGAAGTCCCTCTGGGTATGTTGCGAGAGGCACACGTAAGTGTCGACGATCCCGCGCGTATGTTTCATCCAGCGACGGAACTGCCGGCGGCCCAACCGCTCATGATAGACCTCCGAAATGAAAGGTATGAAATCATAGACCTCGGCAGCGAAGCGAATGTTCGCCTGTTTTTTGAATCCGGCAATGGCCTCCATCGTGAGGGAAGCGTCCCAGCCCGCCCCCGCGAGATAGATCATGTCGCCGTCGCGGGGAACGTAGCGCGTGGTGAAGCAATCGAGCGGGTTCTCCTTGAATCGCTTCAAGCCATGTTTCACGCGAAACCACATCGAAGCGATGACGGAGCGCAGGTATGAATTGGTGTATCGGTTGTGCGTGTGCATATGGCCGCGCTCGCTGGGATGCCGCGGCGTCGAAAAATCATAGTCGAGAAAACTCGGCGAAACCTCGCGATGGTACCCGCTCAGTAGATCATGGCGAATGATCAAATAGGGCAGGCCGAGCCGCCGCAGCGACCGCAGCAGATTGAGCGTAACTCTTTGAATGCCGGAAATAGGGGCTCCACGCGGAAGAAAAACATTCCAGTCAGTTATGTCGACAACCAAACGACAGGCATCACGCCCCATCGAAATCCCACCTTATCCAATAAAATCACAAGCTGATTCGGTATCAGATCTTCATTTTATTATAAATCAGGATTCTTTATTATAAATCAGGATTTTATTCAGATGGCTTAGTGGTATTTGAGGTTGCTCGCCTGACTTCAGCCGAGGGCTCTCATCCACGTCGAGAAGGCTTCGATAACGCGCGCCCGCGGACTATGAGCCATCGAGACGAGATAAAACCCATAGCCGGGCAGGGAGAGCGGATGCGCCTTCACGAGCAGTCCGCTCCTCAGTTCATTGCTCACGACCACGTCGCTGCAGATCGCAACCCCCTGTCCGCCGACAACCGCGTCAATCGCGTGCAGCTCCTCGCGGAAACGAAGGTCCCAGGCTTTTTCGCGGGGTGTGAAATCAGGATCGATCGACCGCGCGACCGCCAGCCATTGCCGCCAGGTCGGCGCTTCTGGATCGCGATTCATCCAGTCATAGTGGATCAAAGGCAGGCGCAGGAGATCTGCGGCTCGCGTGATCGGGCCATGGCGCACGAGCAGATGCGGGCTGCAAACAGGCATGTACACGTCCCGAAACACCTCGTGGGCGACAAAGTCCAGCGGCGGCTTTCGTGCATAACGGATCGCAACGTCTGCGGCATCCGCTCTCAGATCCAGGACAGCATCCGTGCCGATGATCTCCAAAGGAACGGCGGGGTTTGCTTCACGCCATTTCGGCAGTCGCGGAACCAGCCATCTGCTGGCGAACGCGTTCGGGCTCGTCACGCGCAGCGACGTTTGCGCATCCGCTTCGGTCAATAACGCCACAGCCGAGGCCAACGCGTCGAAGCCATTGCGCAAGGCTGGATAGAGGCGCGCGCCTGCGCTCGTCAGCAGCAAAGGACGCGGGCGGCGCCGGAACAGCTCTATGCCGCAAGTCTCTTCCAACTGTCGTATCTGGTGGCTGATTGCCGTCGGCGTTACGCCAAGTTCCTTCGCGGCAGCGGCGAAGCTGTGATGGCGGGCAGCGGCCTCGAAGGCATGGAGCGCCCGAAGGGGTGGAAGCTTCCTCATGCCATCAGTGTAGATGAGGTTTTCTCATCTAGCACCTGAGTTCTTCGATTTTGAAACGGTTTGCCGCTCCATGAGAGGATGGCATGGGCATTCATAGCCAGGAGCAAATCGGATGGAGCAGCGGCAGCCATACGATGGCCTGATGGGCAAATCGCACGCCGAACCTCGTCCCGCCCCGCAGCTACGGCTCAAGGGCGATGTGGTCCTCGAGGGGAGCGCCGGGTATGACGAGGCGCGCAAGGTCTGGAATGGCGCCATCGACAAGCGCCCGGCCATGATCGCCTACTGCGCGGATGCCCAGGATGTGGTTGAGGCCGTGACGTTCGCGAGATCCCGCGCGCTCTCGGTGGCTGTCCGCAGCGGAGGCCACAATGTCGCTGGCCTGTCGGTCTGTGACGGTGGCCTGGTCATCGACCTGTCGCGGATGAAACGCATCGCGGTCGATCCGGTCCGTCGGACCGCGCGCGCGGAGGCTGGCCTCGATCTGGGCGAGTTCGATCGTGCCACGCAGGCGCACGGTCTGGCGACCACCATGGGCGTCAACAGCGACACCGGTATCGCCGGGCTCACGCTTGGCGGCGGCTTCGGCAAGCTCGGGCGAAAATACGGACTGACTTGCGATAACCTGATTGCCGCCGAAGTCGTAACGGCAGAGGGAAAGACCTTAAGGGCCAGTGCGACCGAACATGCGGACCTGTTCTGGGGCTTGAGAGGCGGCGGCGGCAATTTTGGCATCGTGACGGCGTTCGAATACCGATTGCATGCGATCGGCACGTCGCTGCTCGTCGCGTCGGCGCTTCATCCTTACGATCAGGCGCGCGACGCCATGCGGTTTTACGATGAATTCGCCCGAACCGCTGCCGATGAGGTCAACGTCGATGCAGCCTTCGTAACGTTGCTGTCGGGCGACCGGTTCTTCAGCATCTCCGGCAGCTATGTCGGTTCGCATGATGACGGTGAGCACGCCCTTTCACCGATCCTCAAATTCGGCTCGCCCGTTGAGACACGCCTCGCGCCTGTTCCCTATCTTGCAATTCAGTCAGGTGGCGATCCCCTGTTTCCACGGGGACGTCGCTACTACTGGAAGGCACAGTTCCTGCGCGAGATCAGTACCGATGCGATCGATGCGCTGCTCGACGCCTATGCGAGAGCGCCAAACACCTCGTCCTTGCTGGTTTTCCAGCATGTCGGCGGCGCAATTGCACGGGTTCCGGTATTGGACACGCCCTACGCAAACCGCGATGCGGCCTTTGACTGCTTTCCGATCGCGATCTGGGACGATCCGGCCGATGACGACGCGAACATGCGTTGGGCGCGCGATCTGTGGAGCGCCGTCAGGCCCTATTCGACCGGCGGCGTCTACGCGAACAATCTCGGTGATGAGGGCGAGGACCGGGTGCGTGACGCCTATGGCGAAAATTACGCACGCCTTGTCGCGCTGAAGAACACATACGATCCGACCAATTTCTTCCGCCTCAACCAGAATATCAAGCCGATGGCATAGTTCACGGCATCGCGGCTGAAGTGGCTCAAGGAAAGACGCGTTTGGTGAGATGCATCCGTGCGAGGAGCGATCGGTGGATTAACGATCGTATCAAGCAGTCGTGGGCTCTGGGCTCGCTTCTAAAAGGACCCGTCATCGCGGCTGGAAACTGACATCAGGATGTCGCTCTCGCTCGCGTTCGGCATTTACCGAAGTCTTGAGGTTGAGCCGCTCTCGCAGATTGCCGACCGCGCCGTACAACATGCAGCGCATGGTGCGGGAGAAAAGATTTTATCATACCCTCGGCTATACGCTGGGCGGCATCGCAGCAGATCCGCAGGTCACTCCGCGATAACCGCTTGTGCGATCGACTGCGGTGCCCGGCTCTCCAATCCTTTACTTAAAGCCCAGAAAGCCGCTTGCGTGCGGTTTTGTACGTGGATCTTTCGAAGGATGGCTTTGACGTGCACTTTTACGGTCGCTTCGGAAATGCCCAACTTTCGCGCGAGGACTTTGTTGGAATCGCCTGTCTTAAGGCTTTCCAGGATTCGCGTTTCTCGATCGGACAGAACATCGACACCACTGGCATGCGTCTTTCCCATCGCATCATGCACAGCGCTTCGTGCGTCTGGGATAACATCCCGTGAGAAGACAGCGGCTACGACGTTCTGAGGAAAGAGAGTCATGCCGAGCATAACCAGTTCGAGTGATTTGATAAGCGCGCGCGCATTGGTGTCTTCATCAAGGCATGCATTCGCACCCGCGGCGAAAGCCGCTCCTACGTCAGAAATCCGCCAACCGCAGGCCAGGACGACGATGCGGTCGTTTGAAAACAAACGTCGGCATGTTTCTATCTGCTCAAGCGTCGTGGAAAACTCGTCGCCGCCGATGACGACAACGAGCACCGGTCGCTGCTTCTGCTCAATTTTTGGAATGATCTCCAGCACATTGGTGACTGTGCCTGCTATTTCAAAGCGGGCCGAAATTAGCATTCGGCAGAGCCCTTCCCGAGCCAGGGCGTGACTACCGGTCACGACTGTCGCAAAGCTAGTACTCATACTTTGTTCCCCCCGATAAAATAGATAATCAGCGACGAGAACCTCACGCTTAATAAAGGATTTGACGCTGCGGCCTCGGCCTCCCGCGCAAGATTGTCACTTCAACTCAGCCAATACGATGCCCCTTCCAAATTGCACCGCAAAGGCCGCCGTTCCAACGAACGGCAGAGACATTTTTTGACAAATTTGCGACGAATATGTGTCTAACCCCATGGAAACAGGTACTTCTTAGGTAGTATGATTACTCGTATCGGCTGATTATTATTTATGCAAAGCGCGCTATCCCGACGAATATATCGCCCCGCTGCAACAGCGACAGGACATGCGGCCGTCGCATGCATTCCGGCAAGCTTTCATGATGCAAAGAGACGTCGCGCAGCGAACATCGGGTAAAGGATCTTTGTCGGATGCTGCGTTCTCGAGCGCGCGTCGTCATCGCTCGCAAGTCTTACATGCCATTGCTAATTTGCCATCTCGCTCATCTGCCATGATCAAGTGATACGGCGAAGGAAAACGAGATAAGAAGAACGCCACAGTGAAGCTGTGAGAGAACGACGAAGATCGCTAAACTGCTATGGTGCAGTCAAAACATGCACGGCGCAATCGGACCAAGAGCGCCGCTTATTTTATCCGATCGTGCCTTTTGAATGTGCAGTCACGCCATCATCCAAATCGGATCGACGGTCGACATATCTAGATTGTGATTGGACTATCTTCCAGCGCGAGACCGGCGACAATAACAGCGCTCGAAACATGATGACGTCCGACAAAGGCCTAGCTTCTCGGCCGATGTCATGCCTCGCGCTCCCGCGCAGCCTCGAGGCTCTATTCGCTCATGGCCGCCGGGTCACGTCGGCCAAGCGAAACCTCTACAACATCGCCAGGCTGCAAAGGAACACTCGCATCGGCCGCGAGCGTTTCGGGGACGTTGTTGTGAGTCTTGCGTGTTACCTTGACCTCGACACGCTCGCGATCGCCGTCTGAGGCATCAAAGCGGCCGCTGTAGATAACGTGGATCTTGTCTTCGATGCCCCGTTGCTTGGTCAGCGCCGTGTTCATGTCCAGCGTCGCCTGCTGACTTTCCTGAAGCAGCGCAACCTGTCTATCGCTTTCGTAGTGGTCGAACTGACGGGCGTTCTCTTCCGATTGTCTCCGGATGCTCAGCAACTCCTCGCTGACCTGCAGCGCGCGCGTCGACGACAAGAGAAAGGCGCGCCGGGCGTCGATCACGCGGGTGCTCGTGACCTGTCCTCGCGCGAGGAGATCCATAAGCTTCTTCAGGTCATCTCGGTCCGCGCCCGCACCTTCTTCTTCCTGCTTTTGCAGCTTGGTCAGCATAGCCGACTGCTCGCTCAGAACCTGCCCCGCGGATTGGTACGATTGTTTCTGCTTGTGGTAGTCGACCAGCCGCGCCGCGAGCACCTTGGTTTCAAGCTCGGCCAAGGCTTTTACCTGTTTCAAGGGCAGTCGTATATTGGAAGGGTCGTTCGCGCTCAGCGTGCTTGAATCGTTCAATTCGCTTTGGACACGCGCCAACCGAAACAGTGCCTTGGTATAGTCAGTCCACACTGCGGTGAATTCGGCCTTCAACACCGGCAGATCGAATTGCGCGGTCGCTGTATCTCCGCCGGGCACGCCGTATCCTCCGGCGAGAGCTATCGCTTGCTGCGCCGACATTCCCGCCCGGAAAGTCACCTCACCGGGTTTTCTCACGGCGCCCGTTACGTAGATTGGCCGAAAATCGAGGACGGAAGCGGTCACTTCCTCAGGTCTGATCACCACGAACGCATCTTGACCGCTCGCGCCTCGCTGCCGATAAATTTTGCCGTTCAGCTGTGCACGGATACGGTCACGGAGCTCGCTGGCAGTCAGTCCAGCCACGCGAAGCGAATCCGCCAGCGGGATCGCGATCGTCCCGTCAGGCTGGACGGTGACGCGCTGACGCATCTCCGGGATGCCGGCGACGGCGATCTCCAGTGTATCACCTGGCCCAATCTGGAAGTCTGGCGCCATGTCCGCCAGAGAGGGGCCGCTTAACAGGACGCTTACACAGGCTGCGCCCAGCAAGCTTGATCGAGACGGTTCAAAACAGCGCAGCGATCGATGAAATCTCTTCCGCATATCCGCGCCTCCATACTCGTCGCGCGCATCGCTTTGTCGCCAGCGCTGCCCAATCTGATTGAGAGACACCAGCATCGGCGGAAACATATTCAGGAATCATTTGCCGCAGGCTGCGCTTCACCCAGTCACCGTTTCGGCTATTCGCGGCGGCCAGAAGTTCGTCAAATGCGGCCATTCGCGTTCGCGGGTCGAAATCCGGCTGCGCCACTCTGATCCCAGAGACCGAAGTCGGACACAGCTTTTCCCACGCGTAACCCAGCTCCTCGACCAATTTTTCGCCCGGGCGCACACCGACGAACTTTATCTCGATATCTTTGAACGGACGCAGGCCTTCCGCTTTGATCATCCCGATCGCCAGGTCGAGGATGCTGATGGGCTTACCCATGTCCAGGACGTAGAGCGCGAAACCGTCCTGCGGCAAGCTGCAGGCGCCGATCGAAAGGCGGACGGCTTCCGAAATCGTCATCATGTATCGGGTCATGTGTGGGTGGGTCACGGTGACCGGCCCTCCGGCTGCGATCTGCGCCCGGAACAACGGAACAACGGAGCCGGACGAGCCGATTACGTTTCCAAAGCGCACGAGACTGACGCGCATCTCGGGATAACGCAGGGCGCGATCATGTACGTAAATTTCCGCGGCACGCTTAGTCATCCCCATCTGAGATGATGGATTGACCGCCTTGTCGGTCGAAATCATGACGAATTCCGCCCCATGGGCGAGGCAAAGATCGACGATGACTTTGGAGCCGATGACATTGGTCCGCACGGCTTCGACGATGTTATCGGTCTCGAGCAGCGGCACATGTTTCAGGGCCGCGCCATGAAATACGATTTCCGGCCTTACGCCGAGAAACAGATGACGCATCGCGGCTTCATCGCGGACGTCTCCGAGGATGGCTTGCCAATTGAAGGCACCAATGCGCTCCATCGCGCAGGAAATCCGGTAGAGATTGTACTCGCAGGTATCCACGAGGCATAGCTGTGCTGGCTTCATCTGTGCAATCTGGACGGCCAGCTCAGAGCCAATTGACCCCCCTGCGCCTGTGATGAGCACGCGCGATCCGGTAATCCCGCGCGGCGTTATTGCAAATGGCTCGTGCGTCTCACTCAGCAACCGAGACGCGCTGATCACGGCAGAGCAATACCCTGCGTCTACATTCTTGGCGCGCAATTCGACACTCCGACGAGAATGCATCGAACGACTCCTATGCTCACTTGACGACGTCACCTTTCCCGACGGAGCGAAATTCTCGCCTGGCGGTGATTGGCTAAGACGCCAGACTGTATAGGGCGCGTTCACGTGCCGTTATCGCAACAATGGATGTCCTGAACGTTTCAATGGAGGTATCTGCTCCTAGCCGAAATGGGTACTCCCTCTACAAATGTGACAGCGCCTAACCACAACGCGCCCTCAACAGCTCCATGAAATGAGTCCAATGTTGGTACCGAACCATGGAAAGGCGCGTCATGTCATCGCTAGCAATTCCGTTCTTCCGACCGTCAATTGGTGAAGCCGAAATCGAAGCTGTCGTGGCCGTGCTTAGATCGGGATGGCTGACGACAGGCAGCCGGAGCAAGCTCTTCGAGGAGGCGTTTAGCGTCTTCCTCGGCGACACCAATATTCAAGCCATTGCCGTCAACTCGGCCACGGCAGGTCTTCATCTTGCGGCCGAGGCGTGCGGTATAGGCCCCGGAGACGCCGTTCTGGTGCCGACTTTGACATTCTCGGCCACGGCCGCGGTTTTCCGTCATCTCGGGGCAGACATCATTCTTGTCGATGTCCACCCGGACAGCCTGACAATAGATCTGGAAGACGCGGCGCGTCGGATAACCGCAAGGTGCAAGGCCATCGCCCCCGTCCATTTCGGCGGATGGCCGTGCGACATGGATGAAATACTGGCCTTTGCGCAAAAACATGGCCTGCGCGTGATCGAGGATGCCGCGCATGCGCTACCGGCGCATCGGCAAAATCGTAAAGTCGGTACGTCGGGTTCCGATGCATGCGTGTTCAGTTTTTATGCAAATAAGACGATTACGACCGGCGAAGGCGGGATGTTGGTCACGCGAGACGAGGGCATCGCGGCGCGTGCGCGCGTTATGCGCCTGCATGGCCTCGACCGAGATGCCTTCGACAGATTCCGCAGCGTCACGGCCAATTGGGCTTACGATATCGTGGCGCCGGGCTTTAAGTACAATTTGACGGACCTCGCCGCGAGTATCGGTATCGTTCAACTCGATCGGGCCTATGAGTTCCAAAGGCAACGCGAACATTTGGCGCTTCGCTATGCCGAGGCATTGGCGGATCTGCCCATCGATCTTCCGGCGCTTGCGCCGGAGGGCGGTCAACATGCCTGGCATATCTTTCCGATCCGCGTTCGGGAGCACGCGCCGATCGGCCGCGATGCGTTGATTGCAACACTTACACAGAACGGCATTGGTTCGTCGGTTCATTACTGCCCATTGCACCTCATGACATACTGGCGCCAGAATGCGCAGAAGGCGATCTATCCATTTCCCGTCGCAGATCGATATTTCGCCGGTGCTGTAACGCTGCCGCTATTTCCGGGCATGAAGGATCATGAGCTGGACCGCGTCTGTTCCGTCCTGCGCGCTGTGCTGCGGTGATTTTCGTGAAAGCGACCGCAACTTCGGCAATGCGAACTGGCCCTGCCGCCGGCGGGTATCCGGACAAGCGCCTGCTTGACATCGCGGCGGCGGGAATCGGCCTGGTCATGCTGCTTCCCGTCTTGGCGCTTGTCGCCGTTGCCATCAAACTTGATAGCCCAGGACCGGCGTTCTTCCTACAGACCCGCGTTGGTCGCGGCGGCCGTCCGTTTCGCATCGTCAAGTTTCGATCGATGCATTGTCGTCAGGACCCGGCGCTGCCGCGCCTGACGGTGGCGGGCGATCCTAGAGTCACCCGCGTCGGTAGCTTCATTCGGCGCACGAAACTCGACGAGTTGCCACAGCTCTTCAACGTTCTTTTTGGATCCATGTCGCTCGTTGGTCCCAGGCCCGAGGTCGAGGAATTCCTGGAGTTCTATCCCGCCGAACAACGCGTGTCCCTGCTATCGATGCGCCCAGGCGTGACGGATCTCGCCTCCATTTTACTACGCGACGAGAGCGCCATTCTGGCGGCTTCGCCGGATCCGACCAGAACCTATCGTGAAAGTCTGCTTCCACTGAAGGCTGCGCTCTCGGAGCAATATCGCAAACAGATGAGCCTTTCGCTGGATATCCGTATCCTGCTCGCGACTGTTTATGCCATCTTCGCTGGCAAGCCTCCCGTCTGGCTCCGCGAACTCTCATCGCCGCTTGTAAGCGATCATGTCCGCCCCAGCAGCACCTCTGGGAACACCCAGGCTGAGGTTCTCGCATTGGGGGAGGGCCTGTCGGCGCCTTCATCTGATGGGGGCCTCAAACACATCTTAAGGCCGATCGCGCGCAATGCGTTCATTTTGTCGAGCTTGACGGCGCTTGGGCAACTTTCGTTTCTGATCGCCCTGCCATTCCTCACGCGCATGTTCCGCCCGTCTGAACTTGGCACGTTCACGATCTATCTCTCTGTCGTCAATATCTGCGGGCCGCTGGTCGCTTTGAAGTTCGAATCGGCGCTTTACGCCGCAGAAAAGCGCGATGACGCACGCCAGATCTTTGTCCTCTGCGCGCTCGCTATTCTCGGCATGACGACACTGGCCTGGGGGATCATCAAGCTCATTGGATACCAGTTCCCAGCCCTGCCTGCTGTCCTCTCCCTTGTGCCTCTTGGGATATTTTTTGCGGGATTTTGGTCGCTTACCTCGGCCTGGGCGATACGCTTCGATGCAATACCCACGTTGTCCGTCGCCCGCTTCCTGCAGCCTGCCTGCATGACCGTATTGCAGATCGCGGCAGGCATGACTGGCTTTCATGCCGAAGGCTTGATCTTGGCGCATATCGCCAGTCACGCGCTCTATACAAGCTTCATCATGACACGAACGCTCTCGCTCGCTGAGCTGCGGGAGCTCTGGCCACTTCCATGGCGCGCCATCCTGCGCCGCGCTCTCGATAATCGCCAATTCGCTCTGTTCACCATGCCCGCGCACGTCAGCTCTCTCGCAGTGTCCAATCTTCCTCCATTGGTGATCGGCGCCATGTTCAGCTCGGCGGCCGCTGGCTATGTGGGCGTGGCTTACCGGATCGCGGCGGCGCCGCTCGCGATCATCTCGCTGCCACTCGGACATATTTTGACGAGTGAAGCGGTACGCGACCATAGCTTCCGACGGATTCGGATGCTGACTGCGTTGACGGTTGCCGCCAGTTTTGTGTTTGTATCGCTGCCACTTCTATTGCTTGCCGGACTTGCACCCCGTCTCGCGCCGATTTTATTCGACGCCGATTGGTCCGTCACCGGGGATATATTGTCCGCTCTGGCTATCTTCGCCGCCTCGCAGGCCCTGCTCATTCCATTGGTCGAATTGACGTCCGTTTACAAAAAGCAGACACGACGTTTGATCGTCGAGCTGACGACCTTATTCCTCGTCTTTTCTTCTCTTCTGCTCGGGCCGACCTTGGGCTGGACGGCTCTGCCGACCATATGGGCTATGTCACTTTGCGGCACGGTGGGAACGCTCATCGGAGTCGTCGTAATTCTGGCGTCTGTACTACGACGTCCTGCGGACGGACGTGAAACAGACGATGATATGCGGGCGGTGCCCGCGAGCGCCAGTAACCGTACCGCGATGGCTGTCGATTTGGGATGCCACGTGGGAACGAATAGCAGGAGTTCCACAGCTCAGAGCGATGACGACAGTGCGAGAGCGCGTCAGTTGGAGACGTCTTCAACATGGGTTGGCGAACGTACAAAGCGTGATCGTTCGCCGTCGTCTTCGGTTTTCTGTGATGCTTCTTTAGCCGACAGATCGATGAAGCAGGTGCGTTTGAAGATTTCAAAGGCGCTCAATCTATCCGTCACGGAACGAGGAAAGGATCTGCCATGAACGCGCATGTTCTCTTCATCGGCGGCGAAGATCATTTCCTGCGGATCCCGTTCTTCAAGACAATCGAGAGATTGGGCTTCCGCGTGACAGCCGCCGCGAGCGGCGATCCCAGGCCCTTCGATGACGCGAATATCGCGTATCGCAGGTTCGCGTTTAGCCGCTTTGTCGATCCGGTCGCCGACATTCGAGCAATCACAACTTTGTCGCGGCTCATTCACGATGTCGACGCCGACATCGCGCACTCCTTCGATACCAAGACCAGCCTCCTCGTTCCCTATGCGGCCCGGAGCGGCCAGCGGACGGCGATCATCCGCACCATCAACGGGAGAGGCTGGACTTTTTCCAGCCGTTCTGCCGGCGCCCTCGCCATTCGAACGATTTACCGTCCACTCCAACGTTTCGCTGCCACTTCGACGGCAGCGACTGTGTTTGAGCATCACGGCGATATGAATTTCTTCACGCGAAACGGTCTGCTCGGCAGCGGCCGTTCGGTCGTCATTCCCGGCGCGGGCATCGACATCGAAGGCTTCGAACGTGCCCGCGCAATGGGATCAGCGCCGGACGATCTGCGCAGGGAGCTTGGCCTCATCGGCAGGGACGTGCTCGTGACGACGACGCGGATAACACGTGAGAAGGGAATCCATACCCTCTTGAAGGCGGCCGCCCTGGTCTTCCGGAAGCATGCCAATGCGCGGTTCCTCGTCGTCGGGCCGCGCGCAGGTGAGGGATCTGACATCACCGACGAAGACTTCGCCCGTCATGCCGGTTACGTGCTTCCAACCGGTGCTCGGCATGACGTTCCCTCACTACTCAATATGGCGGATGTGTTCGTCTTTCCGAGCGAATATGCCGAAGGCATCCCGCGCTCGCTCATGGAAGCCGCGCTCGCCGGATTGCCAATTGTCACAACCGACCTTCCCGGATGCCAGGAGGTGATCCGTGACGGTTGGAACGGGTTGTTGGCCCCGCAACGAAATCCGGAGGAACTTGCTGCAAAGATATTGACGATGTTGGCCGATCGCGAAGCCGCGCGCCGCATGGGGGCTCGTGGGCCTGCCAAGATCCGCCAGGGGTTTGGACTACCTGACATCGCTGCCCAGCACGCGGCTCTCTATGAACGCGTATTGGCGCGCGGTCCCCGGCGTCACAGCCCATACATTGACGAGGTGGGGGAGGCTATTGAATGCCGACGCGGTTGATAGCTCTCTGGGACCTCGTGCTTCCCCTTGGTCTCATCCTCTCGCTGATGACACAGCTTCGTCCCGAGGACGCGCCTGTGGGACCAGGCGAACTGCTGCTCGTACTTTGGCTGATCCCCAGGCTACTGGTCGTGCTCTGGAACTATCGGCTCGCGGCAACACCGCGCGCGTTTTTCGACCTTCTGATCTTCTGGGTAATCTTTGCGGCCTCGCTCTGCTTTGGGTTCATGGTCTCGATCGTACAAGCCCAATTCGTCGATTGGTCGCTCACGCTTCACGATATCATCTCTTACTCTCTCCTGGCTGTCCTCGGCGCAGCGCTGACAATCGGCTCCGAATCGCCACAGCGTTTGCGACGGTTGTTTCGCAACACGTCGCTCGTCGGCGGTGCCGCTGTCCTCGTACAAGTTCTCCAGGGCCAGTATGCGCCGATCATCGGCACGCTGGATCTCTGGTACTGGGATCGATTTAGAGGCTGGTGCTTGAATCCCAATCAGTTTGCGTTGTTTTGCCTCGCCCTGGGGGCTCTTTCGATTGCGGCGAGCGAAAACGAACCATCCCGGCAGTTTCGCATACTGACCATTGTCAGCGCATGTATCACCTTCGCCGCTGGTTTCCTGGCGCAAAGCAATGCTTATAACGGCGTAGCCATCATCATGGTGCTGGGATTTGTGTTCGCCAAGATTCTCCGCGCGACCCCCATCGCCGCGTTGCTGCGGTCCACGATCTTTTGGGCGGTCGTCTCGGGGACAGCGGCACTTCTACTGACGGCAATCGTGCTTACGCCGGCGCTTCGCAGCAATGCCAATGGGGCATCGCCGCTTTTCTTTATGCGCGACAAGGAAAATACCGATCAGGAAGCAGCGCTTCGGATCGCTCTTTGGACGCAGGCCATCCAATTGGGCGTCGAGTCCTGGTATCTGGGCCGGGGACCCGGGCCGCATTTGACGATACCCACGAGCTTGCTCATCGAAAGGCGCGAGGCCTCGGATCCCCTCAATCTGGTCCATCCGAAGCTTGGTCTTGCAGCCAATTTCGAGGCGCACAATACGGCACTCGAACTGTTCGTGCAGGGTGGGGCTTTGGCGACGGCGTCATTTCTCTCGCTTTGTTTGATGGCGTTCTGGCGGGCCTTGCGCAGCCAAGCGGATGGCTTGGCGATTGGGCTGATCGCCTTGGTGTCGTTCGGAAGCTTCCACGTGATCTTCCGTCATCCGATCGTTTGGTTCCTCATCGTGGGGGCTTTGTCGGCGCCAAAGATGCTCGCACGGAACCGAGCGCCATCGGAGCCTCGTCAAACCATTCGACGCAACGGCTTGAACTCGCGCACGCCGCATGCGGATGAAAATCCTGGATGGAGTTTGCAAACATGAACATCCCCATCCCCTCGCAGAGTTCGCGAAATCATATCAATGACCGTGTTGCGCTGGCGTCTGCGACATCGACAAAGGAGACGATCAATTTAGGTCGTGTCGTCGAGCTCATTCTGCGGCGATTGTGGGTTGTTATCGCCGTCTTCCTCTTGGGTTTGGCATTATCAGCGGGGGCTGGCTTCGTACTTATGCCGAACTACACGGCAACCGCACTGCTCTCTGTCCAGACCCCGGCCAACAAGGACATCCGAGCGGATGACGCTTCCGCTATCGACACGCATATTACCATGCTGAAATCAGATGGCTTCCTTGCACGCGTGGTGACGGAACTGGCGAAAGAGAACCGCCTGGGACCGACGCCGATCAGCCTGGCCAATCTCCGGCGCCATACGAACGTGATGCAGGAGCTCAAGTCTTCGCTGATTTCGATCAATGAGACCGCGAAGTCTCCGACCGATGCCGCGATCATCGCAAACACAATAGCCGCATCCTATGTCGATGGATTGATGGCGGAAGCCTCAACCAACCGGACCTCGAACATCATAGCGGCCGAGCAGCAGTTGGAGGCGATAGACGCCAAAATCAAGGCGGCTGTCTCTCGCTTGGCCGATCCCGCGACGAGCGAAGCCAATCGGCTCAAGGAAAGAGCGACGCTGGCCGCTCTGCAGAGCACGCGCGGCGATCTCACCGTGGCCATCGACCTGGCGCAGCGACAGGCGGCCGAGCAAGTCAGGAGTGAAATTTCTTCTCCTGCCGTTCGTATCGCAGCGCATGCCGAGACGCCGGAACGGCCGAGTTCCATCAATCCGCTGCTGCTTGTCGTGCCGGGAGCGTTTGTCTCTCTGATCGCCGGCATCGCGCTCGCCTTGACTTTGTCCCGCCTTGATCGGCGCCTGCAAACAACCTCCGACGTCGTCGAGTACTTCAACGCACCGAGTTTGGATATTGCAGGCGAGAGCTTCGCGGCGGAAAAAACAACCTCCAACTTGATGATCGCTCTTTTGTCGGCCTTCGGCGACCGACAGAAGCGGATCGTCGTGACGTCAAGTCATGACCGGGATGGCAAAGACCAGTTGGTGGAGGAAATAGCGCGAAGCGCGGCCCGTCTACGCCCCTCCGTTCTCGTCGTCGACCTCGAGTCTTCATCCGTCGAGCCTCAAGGGATCGTTTATCGTTTAGCAGGCGCGCAATTTGATCGAATGAACTGCCATGCTTCTTTCCGCACCGATTCGATGCCCGCGCCGGATCTCCGTCTTCGAGACCTGATCGCACAAACATCTTTGCCCTACGAATGGATCATCGTGAGCGCCCCGCCAGTTTTGCAAGCCCCTGCGGTACGGCTGCTGGTGGACTGGATGTCTCTCGGCGTCCTTGCGGCGCGCGCCGGCTCAACGTCGAAGGCGCAAATCCGCGAAGCGTTGCACCTGTTGACCCCCGACGCTGATTTTGGTGTCCCGCATGCGGAACTCCCGCGCTTTATTGTGGCGCTAACGCATGCCCGTGGGATCGCTTCCTCGCTCGACGCCAATCCCGTTCTCCTCCGACAGTCTTCCACCAAGGAAAATGTGGCCGTTCACACACGTCGCGACCGTGTGTTTTGTTCTGCCGGGACGAGTCAAACCGAAGCTTCGGCCATTGCAGGGCTGAACACATCGACCGCGACTAGCCGGGGAAAGGAGTAGAGCATGTCTCTTGCAATTGCTGAAATGCCAGCGGTGGATGAATATGACAATCCGTTCCATCAGCTGGTCGAGAGCTTCGAGGCGGAGCGCATCTCCTATTGTTACTTCCGCAGTTCGTTGCGGGCTCCGGTAGCCCTGGCGGGTCATTCCGATCTCGACCTGCTGATCGCGCGCACCGATCGTGCTCGCGCTGTTGCGCTGCTTCGGCAGTGCGGTTTTCGCCACTGGCCCGACGCAGCGTTCCGACAGAACCCCGCGATCGAGAGCTACCTCGCCTACGATCGGGAGACCGGGGCGATCTTCCACGTGCACGCACACTTTCGCTTGCTGCTCGGACCACCGCTTTGCAAGACCCACCGTCTTCCGATCGAGGAAGCTCTTTTGCGCCGCAGCTGCTTTCAGTCGGATATAGGCCTGCGCACGCTCGACTTGGTCGATGAGGCATTGCTGCTTTCGGTGCGAGAATGTCTGGAGCGGTCGTGGACGGATCCCGTCGCGTTGAAGCGCTGGAAAGCCGACACGGAAAAGCGTCGACATGAGGTAGATTCGCTCATGAGCGTGGTCGATCGCCAAAGCCTGTGGCAGCGGGCGGCGGAGATTTTTGACGAAGCCCTCGCCACCGACATCGTCGATTGGTTCTTCACCGACGGCGTCTCGCTGACCGCGTCTCTGCGCCGAAGCTGGAGAATGCGGCGGGCGCTCGCCCCTTACCGTATCGCGAACCTGCTGGAGCTTCGCGTTCGCGCAACCGCAGCCGCTTTAACTTTCCTGTTTGGCCATCTCAACAGGCGATTCTTTGCCTTGCCGCGCGCGACGCGGCGACGCGCACCCGGCGGCGGCGTCGTCATCGCACTGGTTGGCGTGGACGGCAGTGGGAAGAGCACGCAATGCGCGCAGCTCAACACCTGGCTCGGCGCCGAGATCGATGTCATGTCCTGCTATTTTGGAACCGGTGACGGGCGTCCTTCGCTTCTGCTTGCGCCCTTCAAGATGGTCGCCCCCTTGATTGGACGCGCGATCAAAACAAAACCGAAAGGCGCCTCGCACGGCATAATTTCCGATCGACCGCCGGGACCTGTCTATTCGCTGCTTTTCTCGATCTGGGCCGCGGCCGTTGCGCTCGACAAACGCCGCAAGTTGGCGCTCGTCCGCCGCGCGGTCGCACGCGGTCTCGTCGTGGTGACGGATCGGTATCCGCAAAACGAGAATGTCGCATTCAATGACGGGCCTCTTCTCCACCGTACGCCGTCCGCGCCGGAGTGGCTGAAGCGGTTCGAAGCGCGCATTTACGAGATGGCGGAGCGCTCGCCCCCGGACCTTGTTATCAAGCTGCACGTCGACCAGGACATTGTCGCCAGACGCGAACCGGACATGGACAAGGCCCTGATTCTCTCGCGCGTCTCATGGCTCAAAGACCTGAATTTTTCCGGAGCGAAGATCGTATCGATTGATGCTCGGGCGCCTCTAGCCGACGTTACCAAATCTGTGAGGGACGCCGTCTGGGCGCTTCTGTGAAGCGATTGGGTGCATTGATGATCGTTGATCTGTTCGGACCACCCTGTTCTGGAAAGACGGTCTTCGCGTCGAGGCTCGCCGCGCGCTTGCGGCAACGCGGGCTGGACGTTGCCTTACATGTAAGCTCACGGGGCAATGAGGTGGGCGGCGCGTACGAGGAGACAATCTTCGATCAGGCCAACGCACCAGGATTTTCGACGTTTCATCGCTTGTGGCGTCCGGTTGTGGAGTTCGCATCGCGGGCTGGCCGCTCGAACAGCTGGCTGGAGGAAGACGAGGAGGTCGAGCTGCTTGTGCGATTGGGGGAAACGCGATCGACGCTACAGATGTTGCGGTTCCGTCGCTATGTCCGAAGGCTGGCCCGGCTCTGGCGTACGGCTGCGAGACCAGATGCCGTGGCGATCTTCGATCAAGGCTATACGCAAGCCTGCTGCTCGGCGCTGCTGATGAATCCTTCGGTCTCCGATACGAATCTCGTGCGCGCATTGCTGTCTCTCCCGCAGGCGGATGTGCTCGTTCGCGTCGAAGCGCCGATCGATGTCCTCGAAGGGCGATTAAGAGAGCGTATGAACCGTCTCGATCCGGTCGGGCGGTTGCTCGAAATTTCGATGGGAATCCACGCCGCCAACATAACCGACCACGTCGCGGCGATCGATCGTCTAAGTGGTCTCCTGACGGATGCGGGGCGACCCATTCACGTGACCTCATCGGACGATGCGGTTTCGCAGGAGGCATGCGTCGCCGCCATCAGCGAGGTCTGGGATGGACGGAAGGCGAGCTGGCACAGGCGCGAATTGGCGCATCACGATGGACAGGAAAGATGAGAATCTCGACAGTTCTGGTTCTTGCCACTTTAGGCCTCATGTCCACGGTCGGTTTCGCGCCCGCGCAGGCACCCGGCCGGATATGGCATTACGCGCCCAACGGAAATTTCGATCTGGCAGGAACATTCTCGCCGGCGCGCTTCGGGTTCGATATCGCCGACGTTTCGAACCGAGCCCAGCTTGATACCTTGCCTGCCGGCGTTCGTGGCCTGGTGTGGATCGGGACATGCGCGGGGGCTGACGACCTGTTCAAGGCGAAGATCGCTGCGGTTATCGATCATCCAAAGCTTTTCGGCTTCAACTTGATGGACGATCCGGATCCCACCGGTCGCGGCGCGCATCCGTGTGCGCCAGAGCATCTGCGCGCTGAGGCTGACTGGGTTCATGCCCAACGGCCTGGTGTCGTGACATTCGTCGCGCTGATGAACCAGGGCACTTCGACGTCTCCCGCTTTCGACGCCGTCTACGCACCGGATCGCTCCCATGTCGATCTGTTCTCGATCGCGCCCTATCCGTGTCGCATCGAATGGCGATCCTGCGATATCGACATGATCGATCGCTATGTCGCAGTTGCGCTACGAACTGGCGTGCCAGCCGAACGCATCATTCCCACCTATCAAACTTTCGGGTTCGGTGCGTGGCGCACCGATACGGGCGGTCGCTACAGAATGCCGAATGGGGACGAGTTGCGCCTGATGCTCGATCGATGGCAGCGGCTCATCCCGCATCCGGCTTTTGACATGGCGTATAGCTGGGGAACTCAACTTGGCGCGGCCTCGCTCTCGCAATCGCCGGATCTGCTCGAAATATTCAAGGATCGGCACGACGTTGCGAAGAAGAACGGAGGCTGAAGAGCATCAGTGCCCAAGCACCGGGCGATAAAAGGATGACGGAGATAAAGTAGTTCGCGGAGGAATGAATGATCACGGACCTTTCCGAAAGGATCAAACCGGACGAGCCTGACGATGCCACCACAGCGGCGGAGCCGGTGGACTCGGGCCTCGTCGCGCTGACAGCCGTCGCCGGCTACTATCAGATTGCCACCGATCCTTGGCAATTGAAGCACGAACTTGCGATAAGCGGCCGCCTGGCGAACGCCGAGGACCTGATACGCGGCGCCAATCTCATCGGCCTGAAAGCGCGGATCATCACGCAGGCAACCGACGACAGACTGGCGCGACTTCCGTTGCCGGCGATCATCGAAATGGAAGCCGGTCATTTCATGGTTCTGGCGGCGGGCGCAGATCCAGGCTGCCCGCGATTGGTCGACATCGTCGCGCGCACCGCCTCAGATGAATCCGTCGCGGAGATCGCCGCCCGTTCGACCGGGCGCATCTTGTTGCTCGCCCGTCGCATCGGTGGCGCCGGCCACGATCCGAAGACATTCAGTTTCTCCTGGTTCATGCCCTCGCTCAAACGATATCGGAAACCACTGAGCCAGGTTCTGATCGCCTCATTCGTGCTGCAGATTTTCTCGCTGATCACGCCGCTGCTGTTTCAGGTGGTGATTGACAAGGTGCTGATGCACAAAGGCCTATCGACGCTGATCGTGATCGTGCTTGCGCTCGTCCTGCTCGGCGCATTCGATGCCCTGCTGCAATGCCTGCGCGGCTATGTCCTCAATCACACCACGAATAGAATAGACGTCGAAGTCGGACGCCGCCTGTTCTATCACCTGTTCCGTCTTCCTCTTGCTTATTTCGAGACGCGGCCGGCAGGACAGACCGTGGCTCGAATACGCGAACTTGAGACAATTCGCAGCTTTCTCACCGGACAGGGTTTGACCTCGATACTCGATCTCATTTTCACCGTCGTCCTGATCGGCGTTCTTTTCCTCTATTCGACAAAACTGGCGCTTGTCGTCGTCGTATCGATTCCCCTCTACGTCATCATCGCCATCGTTCTGCGGCCGCTATTGCGCGACAGGATCAACGAGAAATTCAACCGAGGCGCCGCCTCCCAGCAATTTCTCGTGGAGTCGATCATCGGCGCGCAAACGATCAAGGCGGCCGCCGTCGAGCCGATGATCCAGGTCCAATGGGAGGAACGTCTCGCCGCTTATGTTCGCACAAGCTTTGATGCGACGGTTCTCAGCGTGATCGGACAGAACGCGATCCAGTTCGTATCAAAGACCACCACGGCGCTCATTCTATTTTTCGGAGCACGGGCGGTGATCGACGGCCAACTGTCGGTTGGAGAGCTGATCGCTTTCAACATGATCGCGGCGCAGGCGGCGCAGCCGGTCCTGCGGCTATCGCAGCTGTGGCAGGACTTTCAGCAAGTTCAAGTCTCCGTGGAGCGGCTTGGCGACATTCTCAATACGCCGGCAGAGGCCAGGCCGCGGAATTTAGCCACCCTGCCGTCGCCAAGAGGAGGGATCGAATTCCGCAATGTGAGCTTCCGGTATCGGCCTGATCTTCCCGACGTTCTACACAACGTCAATCTGTCGATCAGACCCGGTGAGGTGATTGGCCTCGTTGGCGCATCGGGATGCGGAAAATCGACGCTGACCAAGCTCGTGCAGCGCCTTTACATGCCGCAATCGGGGGCCATTTTTCTCGACGGAATGGACATCGCGCAGATCGACCCTGGTTGGTTGCGCCGGCAGACTGGTGTCGTTCTCCAAGAGAATATGCTGTTCAATCGCTCGATCCATGAAAACATCGCCTTGGGCAATCCCGCGATGCCGCGCGCCCTGGTGATGCAGGTCGCGCGTCTTGCCGGGGCGCATGAATTTATCGGGCAGATGTCACAGGGCTACGACACGATCCTGGAAGAGCGCGGCGCTAATCTCTCAGGCGGCCAGAGACAACGCATTGCTATCGCTCGCGCTCTCGCGACGAACCCGCGCATCCTCATTCTCGACGAAGCGACCTCGGCGCTCGATTGTGAGAGCGAGCGGATTATTCAAGACAACATGCGCGCAATCGTATGCGGGCGCACGGTCATCGTTGTCGCGCATCGTCTGGCGGCGGTTCGGCGGTGCGACAGGGTGATCGCCTTGCGCGATGGAGAAATCGTTGAGGAAGGGACACATGAAAGTCTAATGGCCCTGAAGCAGGGGATTTACGCTGGCATGTGGGCACTACAGTCGGATTACGCACTCAGATGAACGCCTCCTTACCAGGATCTCGGCCACCGCCCCCCGTTCCCTTCAAACAGGGAATGCCGCCAGCCATCATCGGCCGCGACCGTGAGTTTTTGCCCGCGGCACTGGAGATTCTGGAAACGCCTCCATCTCCGCTTCCCGTCGCGATCATGCTGACACTTTGCATCTTTTGCGCTGTCGCCCTCGGCTGGTCATTCATCGGACGGCTCGACATCCATGCGATCGCCTGGGGAAAGATCGAATCGGCCGGCCGCGAAAAGGTCATTCAACCGCTCGAGAGCGGGAAAGTGGCGCAGTTCCACATGCGAAACGGTTCTCGGGTCCAGACAGGAGATACACTGGTCGAACTCGATTCCACCGATGCCCGGGCCGATCTCGCGGCGACCTTCGAGACACTCGCCGCCAACAACGCCGAAGCGGCGCGACGGCGCGTCGCCATCGCAACCGCCATCTGGATCCGGCAGGCGGCTTTCGGCGGGAACACGTATGGTACGGTTCTCCCATATGAGATGCCCGCGATCCCATTCTCTCCGGATATTTCCGCTCCGATCCGGGACCGCGAGAATGCGGTGCTCCTGGCGGATCTGACGCAATTGCGCGACACGCTGAGCAATCTCGATAGGCAGACGGTGCAGAAGATCGCGGTCCGGCGGCGGCTTGAAGCGATGGTCGGCCATGAGACCGATCTCATCGCGACGGCAACGAACCTGCTCGAATTGCGCGAGCAGGCGATCAAGCTGGCGATCGGTACGAAGATCGCTCTGTTCGATGCTCAGGAGTCTTTACAGCGATCGCAAGCGCAACTCGCCTCCGACAGAGGAGCATTGACCGAGACGGACGCGGCGATCGATGAAATCGCGAGCCAGAAGATCAAGGCGATATCGGCATTCGTGGCCGACAATGAGACGAAGCTCTCGTCCGTCACGCAGAAGAATGCGGATCTCGGCCAGCAATTCATCAAGGCGCGCACGAAATTCTCGCATATGACCCTCGTCGCACCGGTGGACGGCATCGTACAGCGGGTCGCGGTCACGACAATCGGCCAGGTTGTCCTACCGGGTCAGCAACTGATGACGATCGTGCCGGATCAAGGAGGGCTTCAAATCCAGGCCTACGTCAACAATGAGGACATCGGCTTCATCAAAGTCGGCCAGCATGTCGAGATCAAGATCGATGCGTTTCCCTTCGCGCATTATGGCGCCGTCGGCGGCAGCATCCTAAGCGTGGCGGCGGATGCACTCGACGAACAGGCGGCCAAGCGCGAGCAATCGAACGCCACCGCCCTTGCCGATGGCGGCTATGGGCAACCGGCGGCTTCACCGGGACAGTCCGCCTCTTTCGTCTTTCCGATCGTGGTCGCGCTCGACAAGGCCACGATCAATATCGACGGCGTGGCGGTCGCGCTCAAACCCGGCATGACAGTATCCGCGGAGATCAGGACCGGCAGTCGCCGCGTGATTGATTACCTCTTGTCGCCAATCGCGCGGATCGGATCCGGGGCGCTGAAGGAAAGGTAAGCCGATGTCGGAGCCCTTACGATTATCTCTTCGAGGTACCTCTAACGGGGGAGCCTCGGATCTTGAGAAATGGGATTACCTCAACTGCGGAATATCCCCCCAGCCCAAGGGCTGTTCTAATGTCGAACCAAGTTTACGTCAGGGCGATGGTCGCAGGAGAGCACCATGAGTCGGACAATCAGCCTACTTCAACTCGGCACGCTCACGCTGACCACGACAGACACGCCCTTAACGATCACAGCCACTGGAACGGTTCTCGCCATTCTGCCTGGGACCGCCGGCATCAGCGGCAAGGCGGGGACGAACTGGACGATCTACAATGCCGGAAGCGTTTCCGCCCCCGGATACGGCATCAGCCTCGCGGGTCCGGGCTATCTCGACAATTCAGGTTCTATCGCCGGAAGCGGCGCGGTGACGTTCAGCAACGGCGGTACCGTGATCAATGAGACCACGGGCAAGATACAAGCCACCGGTTCGTCCGGTGCACTAGCGACGATTTCTGGCGTTTACGTGAGTGGCGCAGCTGGATCGATCAAGAACGCCGGCACGATCACGGCCAACGGCTATGGCGTCGGCGTTGGTCATGGCGGAACCATCATCAATACGGGATCAATCACCGGCGGCGAGGATGGCGTCTTCGGAGTTGGCGGTGTTACGACCGTAACGAATTCCGGCAAGATCAACGCCACCGTCGATGACGGCGTCGGCTTGGCCACCGGCGGCAGCGTCACCAACACCATCGGGGCTTCAATCAACGGACTTAAGGGCTCCGCCGCCGCTGGTGTGTTCATCATGGGCGGCCTCGGCACGATCAACAACGCCGGCGCGATCGCTGGAAACAAATATGGAACTCTGATTACCGCAAATGGCACTGTAACCAATACCGCCACGGGCACGATCACAGGCCAGACAGCAGGCACCAGCTTTAACAATGGCGGCGCATTGACCAATTCCGGGACGATCACCTCAACGGCTGCCGGGACCGCCGCCGCGGATCTCGAAGCGGGCGGTTCGATCACCAACAATGCGGGCGGCTTGCTCTCGGGCCAGGGTTACGGCGCGTTCGTCACCGGCGGATCCGGGACGATCGTCAATGCCGGTAGCATTGTCGGCTTGACCTATTCGGGCGTCGCGCTTCTGGCCGGTGGTACGATCACCAACAATGTCGGCGGCGCGATTACCGGCGTCACAAACGGCGTCAATTTCGGCACCAAGGTCGCCGCTGCGCTGACCAATTACGGATCCGTTTCAGCCACCGGATCGGGGAGCGCGGGCGTCAACACCCAGGCCGGCGGTACGATCACGAATAATGCCGGCGGTAAGATATCGGGTGTCGCCTTCGGCGTCTTTGCTTCGCAGGTCTCTGCTTCGGTGGCGAATGCGGGTCAGATCACTGGCGCCATCGGCGTCGGCCTGCTGGCGGGTGGCTCGTTCAACAACGCCGCCGGCGGCACGGCGACGGGCCTCACCGCCGGCGTCTTCTCAAGCGGCTCCGTCGCGACGATCGTCAATGCCGGCGGCATCAGTGCAACGGCTTCCGGTTCGGCGGCATTGGACCTCGAGGCCGGGAGCATCGTGACGAATAATTCCGGCGGCACGATCTCGGGCGCGACATATGGCCTCTTCAGCATCGGTGGCGCCACGAACGTGACCAATGCGGCGAATGCAACGATCTCCGGCGGCTCCGACGGCATCTATGCCAGTGCCGGCGCCAGCATCCTCAACTCTGGGCAGATCACCTCCAGCGGCGCCTCCGGCATCGACCTGGAAGGCGGAGGAAGCATCATCAACAGTGGCGGACAGATATCCGGCCAGTCTTTTGGCATTTACATCGCCGGAGGCGCTGGGACCGTGGAATCGTCAGGAACGATCTCCGGCGGCGCCTATGCGGTGGATTTCGCCAGCACCAACAGCGCCAACAGATTGATCGTCGATGCCGGTGCCGTGTTCAATGGCGGGGTCAATGGTGGCGGTGGAACGCTCGAATTATCGGCGACGGGCCAAGGCTCGATCTCCGGTTTGGGCTCCTACCTCTTCAGCAATTTTTCGAACCTGCAGATCGATCAAGGCGCATCCTGGACCCTGACCGGCGCGAACACGATCGCGAATGTCGTCGATAACGGCGTGTGCTCGATCTCGGGATCGCTGACCATCACCAATGCGGTCGATCCAACGAGCTCTGGCGAATTCGCCTTGATGAACAATTCGTCGCTGGAGGTCGCCTCATGTCTGGGATCGCAATCCAGCATCGCCTTCTTGGGGACAGGCGATCAGTTGACGATCGATAACTGGCAAAGTTTCGGTTCGTTGCTCGGTTCATCGAACTACGCAGGCCCGCAGCTGGAGGATTTCGGCGCTGGCGATTCAATTGACCTTAGTAACTTCTCCGCCGCGGGCGCGAGCTGCGCTTACGATTCAGCGACGGGATTGTTGCAGATCACAAACAGCGGCGGCCAAACCGCGTCACTGGACTTCCAGAACTCGACGCTCGGCGCCGGCTCGTTCCAGATCGCGTCGGACGGCAAATCCGGTCTCCTCCTGACACGATGAACGAGTCCCTGTTTGCGCGTTGCGATCGACCTCAAATAGCAGCCAGCCGCGATTGCGGCGAGGGCCCTATCATGATGGTCGCGAGGCGCGAGGCTGGCGCGGTTTCTCCCTGGGGCAGACCGGGAAGAGCGGCGCGGAATCCGCCAGAAAGGTGATGAGGGCTTCGACGCGCGCCGGGCGCGGGCCGCCTGGTGGCATCACCAGATGCAGGCCGGCCGGCGGTGTCGGCCAGTCGGGGAGGAGGACTTCAAGCTTCCCCTGATCGATTGCTTCGTACAACAGAAAATCCGGTAGCGCGGCGATGCCGCAGCCGGCGATCGCGGCCTCCAGCATGGCTTCGCCGCTGTTGCTGACGAGCGGGCCGTTGATGCGCACGCTCGCCTCTTCGCCACGCGCATTTTCGAACCGCCACGTACGCGGATTGGCGACGTTGGTGTAGACGAAGCATTGATGTTCGGCCAGTTGCAGCGGATGCGTCGGCCGGCCATGTTTCTCCAAATAGGCGGGGGCCGCGACGAAGTAGCGATGGACGTCGGCGATCCGTCGCGCCACCAGCGATGAATCCGGCAACACGGCGATGCGCAGCGCCAGATCAAAGCCCTCGCCGATCAGATCGATCATGGCATCGCTGAGCTGCAGATCCACCGACACTTCCGGATAGGCGGCGAAGAACGTCGGCAACAGCGGCGCGATGGCGCGCATGCCAAAGGACATTGGCGCGGCCAGGCGCACGAGCCCGCGCGGCGAGGAAGATTCCGCCTGCGCGTCGCTTTCTGCCGCTTCGCCGGCGGCGAGGATATGCTCGGCGCGCTCGGCAAGCCGCCGTCCGGCGTCGGTCAGCGCCAGACGCCGCGATGTACGGTTGAGCAGGCGGGTGCCCAGCTTCTGCTCCAATCGGCTGACCGCTTTCGAAACCGTCGCCTTCGAGGCCCTCAGTTCGGCGGCGGCGCCGGCAAACGAGCGCGCCCGGACGACGAGCGCGAAAATGGCCAAAGCTTCCAGGTCGGGTAGGCGCATGGGTCAAATCCAGAAACGATGAGTTTCATTAGTTTCTATTTTTATACCACGCGATTGGGCCTAAGTCTTGGGGCAACGAGGGACCCCTTTGGGACCCGAGGGAACGACAGCAATGATTGAGACACGCCCGTTCGACCACCTGCTCAACGCCGACCACGGTTGGCTCAAGGCCAAGCATCACTTTTCGTTTGGCGATCAGTATGATCCGGATCGCGTCAACCATGGCGCCTTGCGCGTTTGGAACGACGACGAGATCGCCCCCAACTCGGGCTTCCCGCCGCATCCGCACGCCAATATGGAAATCATCACCTATGTCCGCGAGGGCGCCATCACGCACCAGGACAATCTGGGCAACAAGGGCCGCACCCAGGCTGGCGACGTCCAGGTGATGAGCGCCGGCACGGGCATCCGCCATGCCGAATATAATCTCGAGCCGGTGACGACCAAGATCTTCCAGATCTGGATCGTCCCGACCCGCCAGGGCGGCGAACCCTCCTGGGGCGCCAAGCGCTTCCCGAAGGGCGACAATGCTGGCCGCTTCGTCACACTGGCGAGCGGCATCGCGGGCGATGATGAAGCCCTGCCGATCAGGGCCGATGCCCGTGTCCTGGGCGCGACGCTGAAGAAAGGCGAGAGCGCCGAATATGACCTGAATGGCCGCTATGGCTATCTCGTTCCGGCGAGCGGCGCGGTCGAAGTGAATGGCGTGCGTATCGGCACTCGTGATGGTGCGGCGATCGCCAACGAAAACCTCGTGCGCGTCACAGCCATCGAGGACAGCGAGCTCGTCCTCGTCGACGCCGCTTAACACAAGCCTTTGTCATGCGCGGTCTTGAACCGCGCATGACGCTTTTTGCAATCCCCCTTCACAATCCAAAAGGAGCCTCTCATGGCGAAAGTTCTGGTGCTTTATTATTCGGCTTACGGTCATATCGAGAAGATGGCGGAAGCCGTCGCGGAAGGCGCGCGCGCCACGGGGGCGACCGTCGACATCAAGCGCGTCCCGGAACTGGTACCGGAAGAAATCGCCAAGAAATCCTATTACAAGCTTGATCAGAAGGCGCCGGTCGCCACCATCGACGATCTCGCCAATTATGATGCGATCATCATCGGTACCGGCACGCGCTTTGGCCGCATGGCATCGCAAATGGCGAACTTCCTCGATCAGGCCGGTGGCCTTTGGGCGAAGGGCGCTTTGCATGGCAAGGTTGGCGCTGCCTTCACCTCGACGGCCACCCAGCATGGCGGCCAGGAGACGACCCTGTTCTCCATCATCACCAACCTCTTGCATTTCGGTCTGGTGATCGTTGGTCTCAACTATGGCTATGCCGGCCAGATGAAACTCGATGAAGTCGTCGGCGGCGCGCCCTATGGCGCAACCACCATCACCGGTGGTGACGGCTCTCGTCAGCCCTCCGAAGTCGAGCTTGAAGGCGCCCGCTATCAGGGCCGTCAGGTCGCCGAAGTGGCGAAGAAACTGTTCGGCTAAACGTTTCGCCCGCCTCTCTTCCTCGTTGAGGAGAGGCGGGCTTCTCATATCGTGCGATCAGTTGGTGCCGCCGAGCGCGTCCTTGATCAAGGCCGGAATGGTTTCGAATTCGCGCTCAAAAGCCGCTCGAAATTCGTCCGGCGTGTTGGCGATCACGTCAAATCCCTGTCCTTTGACGAAAGCATCGAGTTCCGGCTCCGCCATCGCGTCTTTGACCATGCGCGCCATGCGCGTGATGATATCTGGCGATGTTTTCGCTGGCGCCGCTATGCCGAGCCAGGTCGGCGCCATGAAAACCGGATCGGAGAAGCCGAGTTCGGCGAAGGTCGGCACATCGGGAAGCAGCGCCGAACGAGTGGGCCCGTTCGTGGCGATGGCGACGAGCTTCTTGGTCTCGACAAAGGGCGCGGCGAGAATGGCGCCTGTGTAGGTGATCTCGACGTTCCCGCTCAAAACATCCTGCACCGCCGGGGCTGATCCCTGATAGGGCACGGTGTTCAACAAAATGCCGGTCTTCTTCGCCAACGCTCGGGTGATCAGGTTTTGTGGTGAAGCCGGGCCGGTGACGCCGACATTCCAGCCCGCCGGTGTGGAGCGGACCTTTGCGATCAATTCGCTGAGCGTGTTCACGCCGAGCTGCGGTCCCACGAGCATCACATAGCCGGCGGACGCGATCTGGCTGACCAGAGCAAAATCTTTTCTCGGATTGTAGGTCACCGATTTCATCGAGACCGCATTGGCGACCAGCGCATCGCCGGTGGAGACGAGAAAGGAATAGCCGTCGCCGGGAGACCTGGCGACATCGGCGGCGCCAATCGTTCCGGCCGCACCGGTCTTGTTCTCGATGAAGAATTTCCAGCCAGTCTTTTTCGATATGGCGTCGGCGAGTTTGCGCGCTACCGTGTCGGTCGGCGCGCCAGCAGGATAGGGCACGACCCAGCGGATCGGCCGGTCAGGATAGGTCTCGCTGGCGGAGGCCGTGCTTGCGCTTAGAGCTTGTGCCAGCGCCGCCAAAGCAAAAGTTGAGACGAAAGCCGTGGCCCCCAAGATACGCTTCATCGCATGTCTCCTTTATGCGCGGCTTTGAAGCCGCGCTGGTGATTGTCTCTCGGGTCCCCGCCTGAGATATTTTCTATTGCGCCGACATGTCGATCGGCGGCCTGATGTCGTCTGGCATCGGGCTGCGGTAGCGCGCTTTGCCGGCCCGTTTGCCATGTTCGGCCTTCGCTTGTTTCACCAACTCGTTGTCGCGAAACAGTTCGATTGCCGTTGCCGCCATCACTTTGGCGGCATGAACCATGCCCTTATGCGCCGCAGGGCTCTTGCCTTGGGCGACCAGCTGCCAGGTGTGGAATTGCGTTCCCACAGCAAATGTCGCGCCAAACAGCTGCGCCGTGGGCACAACCCAGCTCACATCCGAAATGTCGCCAGACACCATCATTGGCGTTGAAGGAGCGATGCCCTTCGGGATAAGAATATCGCCGAGCGGCCGGCTCTCGTCGGGTTCAAGGCCATATTGCGCGCATGTATTGGCGATATCGGCCTCGTCGAGGGTCGCCTGTATCTCCTGGGCAAAGGCCATATCCGCCGCGTCGAATGCGGGGGCTCCGAGTTCATCGAGCTTGCGGCGCATCAGATCGTTGAGCGAGGGCGTGTGGATGAGATTGGCGACGCCGCTGATGAGATCGATCTGCACTTGTGTCTCCGTCATCAGCGCCGCGCCTTGCGCCACGGCTTTGACGCGCTCGATCAACGGCAACAGCTCGGAGAGGGAGCTGGCGCGGATGGCATAGCGGACCTTGGCGCGCCGCTGCACTACATTGGGCGCGACACCACCGCCATCGATCAGCGCATAGTGAATGCGCGCATCGCTCGGCATATGCTCGCGCATATAGTTCACGCCGACATTCATCAGCTCGACCGCATCAAGCGCGCTGCGGCCAAGATGCGGGGCCGCACCAGCATGGGAGGCGCGGCCGGTGAAGGTGAAATCAAAGCGCGCATTGGCGAGCCAGCTACGCGACATGACATCGGCGAAGCAGCCCGGATGCCAGGAAAGCGCGATATCGACATCGTCGAAGAGCCCGGCCTTCACCATGAAGACTTTCGCCGCGCCGCCTTCCTCAGCCGGGCAGCCATAGTAGCGTACCGTGCCGGGCAGGCCGTTCGCCGCCAGCCAATCTTTCACGGCGGTTGCTGCCAGCAGGGCGCCGGCGCCAAGCAGATTGTGGCCGCAGCCGTGACCTTTTTCTCCGGTGGCGAGCGGGGTTTGCCTGGCGACACCGGCCTTCTGGCTGAGATCGGGCAGAGCATCGAACTCGCCCAGAAAAGCGATGACAGGGCCGCCGCTGCCGGCTTCGCCCATGAGGGCTGTCGGTATGCCGGCGCAGCCTGGGCTGACGCGAAAGCCCTGGGCTTCCAGCTCCGCCACATGGGCCGCCGCCGACTTGACCTCCTCGAAGCAGATCTCGGGGGTGTCCCAAACTTGGTCGGAGAGAGCGGTCAGGCGCTCCTGCTTGTGGTCCACCAGGTTCCAGATCTCGGGAATATTTGTCATCGCCTGCGACACACCATTCTTTTTCAGATGGCGGATATTGAGGGGGCTGTTGAACTTGCAGACAAGTGAATTATGCTACGCCCAAATCAACCATTTGGTTAAGTTAGTGGCCGGAGAGTCCTTTGGATCATGTCAGCATTCGCGACCGGCTGAAGCTCAGGCAGCTGCGGCACGTTCTGGCCGTGTCGGAACTGGGTCGGTTGAATCTGGCCGCCGATCGGCTGCACATCAGCGAGGCCGCCGTTTCCAAATCGCTGGCTGAGGTGAACGCCATTCTGGGCGTGCCGGTCTTCCGGCGGGAGCGGACCCGCTGGGTGCCGACCGAGCCAGGCGTCCGGCTGATTGCCTTCGCCAGGCGCATCACTGCGGAATTCGATGCCTTCGACGGCGTCATGCAGGATTTGCGCAGCGGCGTGCAGGGGACGGTGGTGATCGGCCTTCACGTCGTCTCCGGCCAGTTGTTCATTGCCGAGACTCTTGCAAAAGCCAAACGCGATTATCCAGGCATCGTCATTCGCGTGGTCGAGGGCGTGCTGCCCGATCTTATCGATGATCTGCGCAACGGCACGGTTGATCTCGTCTTCGGACGTATCGGGCAAGTGGCGCTGGATCGGAGCTTTGGCAGCGTCGGCATTGTCAATGAACCGGTGCGTGTGGTGGCGAGCCCCAATCATCCGCTGAGCCGAAAGCGCAAGCTCACCTGGGCGGATATGATGCAAAGCGCTTGGATTCTACCTCTCGCGGGAACGCCGGCACGTGACGCGTTGGCTGATTATCTGTCGCGTCAAGGCTTCGATCTGCCCGCCAACAGGATCGATACAAAGTCTATTTCCCTCATATCGCAGTTGCTCAGTTCCGGATCCTTCGTGTCGATCGCACCGCAGTCCGTCGTTCAGCATTGGGCGGAACGTTTGTCCATGCACATCTTGCCACTGCCGCCGTTCCATGTCGGCACGCCGATCGGCCTGATCTGGTCGAAGGCCAATTTGCTGCCGGCCGCCGAGATCTTGAAGAACTATGTGCTCGAACATTTGGAGGCGGAGCGTCCGCGGGCTCCTACGCGTTCGAACGCGCGATAAGCTCGCCCGCTGATGTCAATCTGGCGATCGGCATCGCCTTGGCTTTGGGGCACGCGCGCGGCCACCCGCGGCCGTTTAGATTTCCGAAAAATGTAAAAAGTATATTATTGACATAAAGGCTCTCCCTTCCTAGTTTGCCGCCGCTTTTGCCGGGTATCGAGCAAGGCCTGCCCGGAATTCAAATTCCGGAGCACTGGCTAGCTGTCCGAAGAGGGGTTGGACTCGCCCCCGGCCTAACCAGTGGAGGATGTTGATGAAATCCATACGCCTGTTCGCATTGGCGGCCGTTTCTGCCCTGGCTCTGGGGGCTGGCGTGGCCAAGGCCGATCCGGTGAAGGTCGCCTATCTGACCCCGAAGACCGGCCCGCTGGCGTTCATCGGCGCCATGTATGAGCCGACCGTGGATTTCGTCGCCAAGCCGTTCAACGCCGCCGGCGGCTGGAACGGCAATCCGCTGCAAGTGACGCTCTATGACGACGCCGGCACCACCCAGGGTGCGGCCGATCGGTTCAAACAGGCCATTGCCGATGGCGCCCGGATTTTCATCGGTGCCGGCACCTCGCCCCTGGCGGCGCAAAATCTGGCCGACGTCCAGCGTTGGAACCAGCGCAATCCCGAAGACCCGGGCGTTCTGCTGATCGTTGGCGCCGAAGGCCTCAATTTCACAGGCAAGGATTGCAACTACTATTCGTTCCGCTTCACCACGACGCCCTACATCCGCCAGAACGCGCTGGCGAAGGTGATGAAGGAAAAGGGCACGCTGGGCGAGCGCATCTATTCCTTGCAGCCCGACTATACGATGGGCCGCGAGATGGAGGCCGCCTCCGACGAGAACGCCAAGACCTATGGTTATGAAGTGGTCGGCAAGGGCCGCCACGACGTTTTCAAGATCCGTGACTTCTCACCCTTCATCGAAAAGGCGCGCGCCACCAAGCCGGACACGGTTTTCACCGCCAGCAGCGGCAGCGATCTGTTGCTGATCCTGCAGGCGGCCTCGGCTTCGGGTTTGAAGACGAAGTTCGCCGGCATGTTCCTGGATGAGCCAGGTAATCTGGCGAGTGCTGGCGCCGCTGCGCTTGGTGGCCATGACGCGCAGATTTTCAATGCGGAAGCTGGTGGTGAAGCGGGCGAGGCCTATCGCGCTGCGTTCAACGCGGCGACCGGACGCGATCCGGTGGCCTTCATGAGCAATGGCCTCATCACCATGACCATGCTGGCCAATGCGGTGAAGTCGCTGCCGGCCGGCAGCAAGGTCAACGTCAAGCAGCTGATCACGGCGCTCGAAATCAACAAGGTCGAGTGGCCGATGGGCACGCTGTCGATGCGCGCGGAAGATCATCAGTTGCAGCTGCCGCTGGTCGTTTCGGTCGTCTCGAAGGATGCGCGGCACAAGCTCGATGGCACCGACATGGGCTTCCGGCCGGTGAAGCTGCTGAGCGCGGCGGAAACATCGACGCCCGTCAGCGCCGAATGCAAAATGGTACGCCCCTAAACGGAGCGTGAGCGAAACTGCTGACGGGTATCGTTGCGATACCCGTCAGCCTGAACGCTCCCGGAGCTTGAAAATATGGAAACGGTTGCTGTCGCGTTGCTGAACGGAGTGATCTACGGGCTCTTGCTCTTCATGATCAGTTCCGGGCTCACGCTCATCTTCGGCATGATGGGTATTCTGAACTTCGCCCATGCGTCGTTCTACATGCTGGGTGCCTATATTGCTTTCACGGCAGTCTCGGTTTCCGGTTTTTGGGGCGGCATTCTGATCGGCACGCTCGGGGTGGCGTTGATCGGCTTTATCTGCGAGCGCTATCTGTTGCGGCATGTGCGCTCGTTTGGCCATGTGCAGGAATTGCTGCTCACCTTCGGTCTGTTCTTTGCTTTTGAAGAGCTGGTGAAACTGTTCTTCGGGCCCTATGCCGTCGCTTATTCGGTGCCCGAAAGCCTGCGCTTCGCCGCTTTCTCAATCGGCGACGCTTCCTATCCCTTCTTCCGTGTGCTGATTGGCGCGACGGCCGTGGTGATGTTCGCGGCCATCTTCTGCCTGCTGCGCTTCACGCGTATCGGCCTCGTCGTGCGCGCCGCTGTCCTTAATCCCGATATGGTGCGGGCGCTGGGCTACAATGTCTCCGCCATTTTCTCCGGCATGTTCGCCGTTGGCGCTGGTCTCGCCGGGCTCGCCGGCGCCATGGGCGGCGCCTATTATACGACAAGCCCGAATATGGCGACCGAACTCGGCGTCATCGTTTTCGTCGTCGTCGTGGTCGGCGGCCTGGGCTCTGTCGCTGGCGCGCTGATCGCCTCGCTCTTGATCGGCATCCTGGTCAATGCGGTGGTCTATCTGGATGTGACTTTCGGCCAGATCCTGGCGACTCTGGGCCTCGTTTCGCAAAAGACCGCGAATGATCTTCTGGCTGTGCCGCTGTCCAGCTCGGCCGGCGTTCTGCCATTCCTGCTCATGCTGTTGGTGCTGATGTTCCGCCCGCAGGGCATTGCCGGCGACGATAGAGCATAGTCATGAAAAGTATCTCGTATATCGTTGTGGCCCTCTTGGCTGGCCTGCTGATCGCGCTGCCTTTCATCGGCGATCTCGGCAGTTTGAATCTGGCGATCAAGGTGATGATCGCGGCGATCTTCGCTCTCGGCTTTAATCTGCTGTGGGGCCAGGCGGGCCTGCCGTCCTTCGGCCACGCCGCCTATTACGGCATCGGCACCTTCGCGACGATCTATGCCATGCAGGCGATCGATCGGGGCGGCGTCTTCCCGACGCCGCTGCTGCCGCTTGTCGGTGCGGCCGCCGGATTCATCTTCGGCTTGGTGGCCGGCTGGTTCGCCACCATCCGCACCGGCGTCTATTTCGCCATGATCACCGTGGCGCTGGCTGAACTCGTCAGCGCCATCGCTGTGAAATGGGAAGGCCTGTTTGGCGGCGAGTCAGGGCTGCGCTCGATCCGCTCAGACTGGGGCCCCTTCATCTTTCAGAGCACCACGTCGGTCTATTATCTGACGCTGGTCTGGGCGATCCTGGTCATGCTGTTTCTGTATTGGATACAGGGCAGCCCCTTCGGCCTCATCGTGCGCGGCATTCGCGAGCGCGAACTGCGCGTGAAGTTTCTGGGCTATGACGCGCGCAAGGCCAAGACGCTGGTCTTCGCCTTGTCGGCGGCGGTGTCGGGACTGGCGGGCGCGCTGCTGGCGATCTCCGATGAATCAGCCAATATGGTGCTGTTTCAAGGCGCCGGTTCGGCCTTCGTCGTTCTCAACACGGTCATCGGCGGCGCGAACGTGTTCTTCGGCCCGGTGATCGGTGCTGTACTCACCACCTGCTTTGGCTATTTCGGTTCGAACTTCTCGCATTTCTGGATGTTCTATCTCGGTGTCGCCTTCGTTGTCACCGTTCTGTTCGCGCCCGAAGGCATCGGCGGCGCCATTGTCGAGCGTGTCCGCCAAGTGCGGACGGGCGATAGAGCCCCGTTGAACCTGTCGGATATCGTGCATCTGGCGGCTCTGCTGCTCGCTGTCGTCGGCCTGATCATTCTGGTTGAAGTGACGGGTACGATCTGTTCCGAGCAATATCGTGCCTCGATCGCATCGGGGCAGGGCGTGTGGCCGGCGGTGAAACTCATGGGCATTGCTTTCAATCCCCTGTCGCCGCTGACATGGATTGCGGGTGTCGGCGCATTGGGCATCGGCGCGTGGGTGTTGCTGAAGCAAGGGCGAGCAAAGCTGCCCGCCTTCCTGCGGTCCGATGCGGTTCAGGTCGTGGGTACGGGAGAGGCGAAATGAGCGACATCACCCTGAGCCTGTCATCCGTCGCCAAGAGCTTCGGCATCGTCCGCGTTCTGGAAGCGATCGATCTTGACATCGCGCGCGGCGAGCGCCACGCCCTGATCGGTCCCAATGGCGCCGGCAAGTCGACGCTGTTCAACCTGATCTCCGGCGCCTTCGCGCCGACGTCCGGGACGATCAAGCTGAATGGCGCGGCCATTGGTGGCCTCGTGCCGCACCGGATCAACCGGGCTGGTCTTGGCCGCTCCTTTCAGATCACCCATGTGTTCGACAAGCTGACGGTGCGCGAGAACATCATGCTGAGCGTCATGGGGCGCTTCGGCAAGCGCTGGAGCTTGCTGCGTCGTGGCCCGGTCTGGGGTGAAATCGCCCGCGAGACCGACGCCATCCTCGAAGGCGCTTATCTCACGGCGCGGGCGCACAAGCGCGCCGGCGATCTGGCCTATTCGGAGCAGCGCGCCGTGGAGATCTGTATGACAGTCGGCACGGGAGCGGAACTGATTCTGCTCGATGAGCCCACCGCCGGCATGTCGCGGGAGGAAACCGAACATGTCATCGCCTTCATCCGTCGCATGACCGAAGGCCGCACTCTGGTGATGGTCGAACATGACATGGACGTCGTCTTCAATCTCGCCGATCGCGTTTCGGTTCTGGTGAATGGGCGCATTTTGATGACCGGCACACCGGCCGAGATCCGCTCCGACGCCCGCGTCAAGGAAGCCTATCTGGGCGAGGGAGCGCACTGATGCTCGACATCGCAAATCTTCACGCCGCCTATGGCCATATCAAAGTCTTGAATGGCGTCACCTTCCAGGTGCCGGCCGGATCGATCGCCACCATCCTGGGACGCAACGGCTCCGGCCGTTCGTCGACCTGCAAGGCGGTGATGGGGCTTCTGCCGCCCTCTCGCGGCACGGTCAAACTCAAAGGGCGCGATCTAGCTGGCATGCCGGCGCATCAGATCGCCCATGCCGGCGTTGGCTATGTGCCCGAAGACCGGCAGATTTTTCGCAACCTGACGGTCGATGAGAATATGACCATCGGTGCCAAAGCCGGCGTGTCACCGCGCCCGGCCTGGACGCGGGATGAACTTTACGACGTGTTTCCGCGTTTGCGCGAACGGCGCAACATCAAGGCCGGCTTCCTTTCTGGCGGCGAGCAGCAGATGCTCACCCTGTTCCGCTCGCTGCTCGGCAACCCGGATGTCATGCTCATCGACGAGCCGACGGAAGGCTTGGCGCCGAAAGTGATCGATGCTCTGGCGGAAGCTATTTTGGAAATGAAGCGGCGCGGCCTCGCCATTCTGCTTCTGGAGCAGAAGCTCTCCATGGTGATGCGGCTGACCGATAAGGTTTTTGTCATGGGACGCGGCGAGATTGTCTTCAGCGGCTCCGTTGCTGAATTCCAGGACGACGATGTCGTGCGCAGCACGTGGTTGGAAGTGAGCTGAAAAAGCCGCCGGTTCTTTCAGCTGTTCGTGATTCATTACTCGTTTGAAGGTCAAGCCGTGATCACCTGGGTTCAGACTGAAGGCATCGCCGTCGTCACGATCGACAATCCGCCGGTCAATGCCGGCTCGCATGCCGTGCGCCAAGGTCTGTTGCAGGCTTTCACCGACATCGCCGCCACTGCGGATATAGAAGGCGTGGTCCTGATCGGTGCTGGCAGAACCTTTATCGCCGGCTCCGACATCAAGGAATTCGGCGCGCCCTTGAGCGAACCGCAGCTGCCGACGGTCATTGCTGCGATCGAGGCTTTGCCGATCCCGGTCGCGGCGGCCATCCATGGCGCGGCGCTGGGCGGTGGCTATGAGCTGACGCTGGGATGCGATCTGCGCGTCGCCGATCGCAAGGCCGTGGTCGGCCTGCCGGAAGTTGGTCTCGGCATGTTTCCAGGCGCTGGCGGAACCCAGCGTCTGCCGCGCCTGACAGGTGTCGCCAAGGCGATTGAAGTGATTTGCGAGGCGCGCCGCGTGCCGGCAGGCGAAGCCTTGAAGCTCGGCATGATCGACGCGGTCAGCGACGGCGATCTGCTGCAGGATACGATCGCCGCGTTGCGCAAGCTCGGTCGCAAGCGCCGCCTCGGCGAAGAGCCTGTGCCGCCGTTTGATACCGCGCAAGTGAAGGATGTCGCCAGAAAGGCTATCGCCAAAGCTAAGGGCCGTCCGGCGGCTGTTCAGGCGGCCGATCTTGTTCTGATGTCGTCGGAAAAAGCTTTCGGTGAAGCGCTGGCGATCGCGCGGGCGGCCTTTCAGGAAATCCGTGTGTCGCCGGAAGCCTTCGCGATCCGGCATCTGTTCTTCGCCGAGCGCAAGGCGAGCAAGATCGACACTGTGGCGGAGACCACCTTCGCTCTCGAACGTCTCGCCGTTATCGGCGCCGGCACCATGGGCGCCGGCATTGCCTATGCCTTGCTGAATGCGGGTTTCGCGGTGACCGTGGTGGAACAGGGGCAGGACGCGCTGGCAGCTGGCAAAACGCGTCTCGACGGGTTGCTATCGGCTGATCTTGAGCGCAAGCGTCTGACGGCTGAGCGCGCGGAGCAACTGCGTGGCCAGCTCGCTTTTGCCGATGATATTGCGGCTGTGGCATCGGCTGATCTGGTGATCGAAGCGGTTTTCGAGGATATGGCGGTCAAGAAGCAATTGCTTGAGCGCCTCGGTGCGATCGTCGAGCCAGACGCCATCATCGCGACCAACACGTCTTATCTCGACGTCGATGCGTTGGCCGAGGTCCTGCCACGGCCGGACCGTTTCCTGGGACTGCATTTTTTCAGCCCGGCGCACATCATGAAATTGCTGGAAGTGGTGCGCGGCAAGGCCACCAGCCCTGCAACCTTGGCGATCGGCCTGGCATTGGCCAAGCGGCTTGGCAAACAGGCTGTCGTCGCCGGCAATGCCCATGGCTTCATCGGCAACCGCATCTACAACGCCTATCGCCGGCACTCCGAATTTTTGATTCAGGATGGCGCAACGCCGGAAGCGGTCGACCGCGCTCTGACGGCCTTTGGCATGGCAATGGGGCCTTTCGCCGTCACCGATCTATCCGGCCTCGATATCGCCTATCGCATGCGCAAGGCCACGGCGGCTTCGCGCGATCCGAAGGCGCGCTATGTCGATATCGCCGATCGCCTCTGCGAAGCCGGGCGTATTGGTCGCAAGAGCGGCGCCGGTTATTACCAATATGTTGACGGCAAACAGGCTTCCGATCCACTGGTTTCAGAGATTATCGCTGCATCACGCGCCGAGGTTGGCATCGCGCCGCGCGCCATTGACGATGACGAGATCCGCGCCCGCTGCCTGGGCGCCATTGTCAACGAAGCGGCCTTGCTGCTAGCCGAAGGCGTGGCGCAACGGGCTTCCGATATCGATGTCACCCTCGTGCATGGCTACGGCTTTCCGCGTTGGACGGGCGGCCCGCTGTGGTGGGCCGCGCATCTGCCGCAAGACGTGCTAGCTGATGCTTTGGTGAAGACGGCGAAAGCCGAAGGTGCGACATTCCGTGCGGGCGATGTCGCCTCCGCGCTCAAACAGCTGACGCCTTGAACGGGTCGAGCTGAAACAGAATTGCCGAGACAGAATTAAGGAGATTGCGTGATGGCGCTGATCATCGACAAAAAAGACAAGGTGGCCACGGTGACGATCGACCGGGCGCCGGTGAATGCCATCACTCTGGCGATCTATGAAGAGATCGCCGAAACCTTCGAGGCCTCCGCCAGCTGGAACGATATCAATTGCATCGTCTTCACCGCCGTGGGCCAAAAAGCCTTCTGCGCTGGGCTCGATCTCAATGAATTTCTCGCCGCGACGGTCGAGGAGGATCCGGCGCGGGCGAAGATCATCCGCCGCTGTTTCAGCGCTGTGCGTCACGCGGCGGTGCCGGTGATCGCCGCCGTCAACGGGCCGGCGCTGGGCGCAGGCTGCGTGCTGGCTTCCGTCTGCGATGTCCGCATCGCCTCTGAGAACGCCACCTTCGGCATGCCGGAAATCAATGTCGGGCGTTGCGGCGGCGCTGCCCATATGGGCCGCCATCTGCCGCAAGGCCTGCTGCGCAAAATGTATTTCACCGGCCGGCCGATCGATGCGCGCGAAGCATGGCGGATCGGCTTCGTCCAGGATGTCGTTCCTTTCGAAGATCTTGCCCGCACGGCGCAGGAGCTTGCCGCCATTGTTGCCGCCAAGGCGCCGATAGGCCTGCGGATGGCGAAAGAGGCTTTGAACAAGGTCGAGTTCATGCAGACCGAAGAGGGCTATGAACTGGAGCAGGGCTACTCCACCAAACTGATGGCGACGGAAGATGCGCGCGAGGCGACGCGGGCTGTGGTTGAAAAGCGCGCGCCGGTTTGGGTGGGACGCTAATGTTGAATCATCTTATCGAACGGGCCGCGCCCGAACATGGCGGCGATCAAGCCCCCTGGATCATCTTCAGCAATTCGCTGATGACGGACCTGAGCCTTTGGGACGAACAGGTTGCTGTGCTCCGTGGTCGCTTCAACATCCTGCGCTATGATCAGCGGGGCCATGGCGCCTCGCCTGTGCCAGGCGAAGCGCAGACGATCCCGGTGCTGGCCGATGACGTGATCGCGCTTCTCGATCGCTGCAAGGTCGCGACCTGCACCTATGTCGGTCTCTCCATGGGTGTTCCGACCGGCCTGGCCGCCTATCGCAAAGCGCCCGCGCGCTTCGAGCGGTTGATCCTGGTCGACGGGCAGGCGAACAGCACAGCGGCGAGCAAGGCCGCATGGGATGAGCGCATTACCTTTGCGCGCGCCAATGGCATGATGGCCATGGCGGATCAGACCGTGCGCCGTTGGCTCCGGCCGGAGCGCGTGGAGCAGCCGCTCAGTGAACGCCTGCACGCGATGATTGCCGCCACGCCGTTGGAAGGCTTCGCCGCCTGCGCCTCGGCCCTGCAAAATTATGATGAAGTCGCGGTGCTCGCTCAGATCAAGGTGCCGACCCTGCTCATCGTTGGTCGAGAGGACGGCGCGATGCCGGCGACCATGCACGCTATGGCGGCCGCTATTCCCGGCGCGAAGATCCAGGAGATCGCCGATGCTGGCCATCTCCCCAATTACGAGCGCCCTGCCGCGTTTAACGAAATTCTGACGTCATTTCTTGAGGTTAGGTGATATCTAACTTAAAAATCATAAACATAACTTATTGACTAATGGACGGTGCTGTTCTTACTGTGCCCATGGTTCGCCAAATGGGTCGCCCATATGGTTTGCCAACAAGGATGCGTCGGCTTTGAAACTCTATTGGTCTCCGAAATCGCCTTTCGTGCGCAAGGTCATGATCCTGCTCCATGAGCTGGGGATCGTCGACCAGGTCGCGCTCGTGCGAACCGTGGCGACGCCGCGTGGGACGCCCAATCCGGTCATCCTCGCCGAGAATCCGCTTGGCAAGATTCCGGTGCTGTTTGTCGAGGGTCTGCCGCCGCTGTTTGATTCCGCAGTCATCGCCGAATATCTCGCTGGGCTTGTGCCCGAAGGCGCGCGCATGCTGCCGGCGGCCGGGCCGGCACGGTTTGCGCAATTGCGCTGGCAGGCTTTGGGCGACGGCCTCTGCGACAATCTCCTGCTGTGGCGGATTGAGCGCCAAGGCGCGGCGGGCGGCGATGGCGAGACCATGCTGTCCTATCGGGCCAAGGTGATAGCCGCGCTAAAAGTGCTCGAAGCCGAGGCGCCGCAGCTCACCGCCTCTTTCGGTGTCGGGCAGATCGCTATTCTCTGCGCTTTGGGCCAACTTGATTTTCGTTATACGAATTGCGGCTGGCGCGCCGGGCATCCCGCTCTTGCGCAATGGGAAGCTACGGCGTCCGCGCGGCCTTCGCTGCAGGCCGTGCCGATCGTCAACGATCAGGAGGCCGATGCAGGCCCCGACATGCAGTTGAATTTTTTACAGCTAAATCTTCTGGAGAATTGATCTTGGCGGGACCGCTGTCACACGTAAGAGTGCTCGATCTGAGCCGCATCATGGCGGGGCCGTGGTCGGGTCAGATTCTAGCTGACCTGGGCGCCGATGTCATCAAGGTCGAGCGCACCGGCGAGGGCGACGACACCCGTCGCTGGGGCCCGCCCTATCTCAAAGCCGTCGATGGCAGCCCGACGCAGGAGTCCGGCTATTATCTCTCGGTCAATCGCGGCAAGCGCTCGGTCGAGGTCGACATTTCGACACCCGCAGGCCAGGAGGTCATCCGCGCGCTGGCGAAGACGTCCGACATTCTGCTTGAGAATTTCAAGTCCGGCACGCTGGCGCGCTATGGCCTTGGCTATGACGATCTGAAGGCGGTCAATCCGGGCCTCATCTATTGCTCGATCACTGGCTTTGGCACCACAGGCCCGAAGCAGGCCGATGTCGCTTATGACTTCATGATCCAGGCCATGGGCGGCCTGATGAGCGTTACCGGCGAGCGCGATGGTGTTGCCGGTGGTGGTCCGCAGAAGGTCGGCGTACCGATCGTCGACATCATGACCGGCATGTATGCGACCATCGCGGTGCTCGCGGCCTTCGCGCGGCGCAGCCAAACCGGTGTTGGCGATTTCGTCGATATCGCCATGCTCGATGTTTCGGTGGCGATGCTCGCCAATCAGGCGATGAACTATCAGGTGTCCGGCAAGACACCGATCCGTCGCGGCAACAAACATCCCAACATTCAGCCGCAGGATGTCTTTCCGGTCGCCGATGGTCATATCGTTCTGGCGGTTGGCAATGATGAACAGTTCCGCCGCTTCAGCGATGTCCTCGGCTGCCCGGAATGGGCCGATGATCCGCGCTTTTCCGCCAATGCGGCGCGCGTCACTCATCTCGATGTCCTGCATCCGATGATCTGCGAACGTTTCGCCACCCAGCCGTTGCAGCATTGGTTGGATCGCCTGGGCGCAGCGAAAGTGCCCTGCGGGCCGATCAACACTATACCGATGGTGTTCGAGGAGCCGCAGGTGAAACATCGCGAGATGTTGCGCCACCTGCCGCATCCTCTTGCCGGAAAAGTGCCTTCGGTCGTCAGCCCGATGCGCTTTACGAATGCACCTCTCGCCTTTGAAAAGGCGCCGCCGCTGCTCGGGCAGCACACAGTTGAAATTCTGAACGAGCTTGGTCTCGCGACAAAAGTGGATGAAGTGGGCCGCGCATGAAAACGGGAGCAAGAATATCTCTGCCTGACACCGACGGCATGAACGATGCGCAGCGCCGGGTGTTCGATGGCATTGTGAACGGCAAGAGGGGCGAATTGGTTGGCCCGCTTCGCGCCGCCTTGCACAATCCGGAACTGGCGGAGCGTTGGAGCAAGCTGGGCGAGAGCCTGCGCTTTCAAACGCGGATTCCACCGCGCCTGAGCGAGCTTGCCGTGTTGATGACGGCGCGGGCGTTGAATAGCGATTTGGAATGGGGCGTGCATCGCCGCGCCGCCGAAACCCATGGGTTGGAGACGGAGATCATCGAGGCGCTGCGCGACGGTCGCGTGCCGCCCTTTCAAGATGCGGCCGATCGGGAAATCTATCGCTTCGTGAGCGAGCTGCTGGCGCGGGCCTATGTGGAAGACAAGGCCTATGCGGCGGTCGTTGCGCGCTGGGGCGACGGTGGCGTCATGGAGCTGACCGCGCTAGTTGGCTATTACTGCATGGTGGCGATGACGCTGAATGTTCATCGCATCCCCCTGCCGCAGGGTGTCGCCGCCGAATTGCTCCCCGCGCCGGGTCAATTTCCGAAGGGCTTTACCGCTCTGCCGCCGTTGGTGGAGTAAGCGCTGGGAAAAAGCAGCCGGGCCGTGTTTTTGAACGCAAAAGAGCATATGCTATACAATTGCTGTTTAGCATGGCCGCGGTTTGGATCGTCGGATGTGCGCGTGCCACCCAGGAGAGAGCGTTTGTCCAGCACCGCAACCCGGCCCAGCTCGACTGCTGAAGCGCTGAAGAAAAGCTCGGTTGCCCGCTATATTCAGCTCGCCACCCTGTTTCGGCGCCGCATCGAGACCGGCGAGTGGAGCGTTGGCGCGAAAATGCCGACCGTGGAAGAGCTCGCCCAAGAATGCGGCGTCGCCACCATGACGATTCGTCAGGCATTGGACATTCTGGAAAGCGACGGCCTGATCGAGCGCTACCGCGCCAAGGGCACCTTCGTGCGCGAGCGGCCGGCGCAGGATCTCTGGTGTCAGGTGCAGACCGATTGGAGCGGCATGCTGATCGCGCGCGACAATGCGCGCATTGAAGTGCTCTTCGACGAACGCAACGTGCAATTGCCGCCGGGGCATCGCCAGCTCGGCCGCCTGGCCACTTCCTATCGTCACCTGCGCCGCCGGCACACCCGCGATGACGAGGCTTTTCTTTTGGCCGACGTCTATGTGTCCGAGCGGATCTGTTCGCTGATTCCGGAAGAAGCCTACAGTACCAAGACGGCGATGCGGCTGGTCGCCGATATTCCTGGCATCGAAATCACCGACGCCACCCAGACCCTGACGATCGGCATGGCCGATCTGATGACATCCACTATTCTCAACATTCCGCTGAGCCATCCGATCGCCAAGGTCGAACGCTGCGCGGTGGATGGCGAGGGTGAGTTGGTGATCGTCGCCAATGGCATCTATCGGGGCGATAAGGTCCGCGTTGATCTAAAACTGCGCTGAAAACGGCCTATTTTAGAATTAAGCAAAAAGGTATATTATTGACTTTTATAAGGGTGCGTGCGATCACCTCGCCTCACAGGTAGGTGGCGCGAGTGCTCGGCGAAACGACACTTGCTGTGTTGGTCGATGCGACCTCTCAGGAGTCGAGTTTTGAAATTCGTACAACTTGGCCGGACCGGAACCCGGGTTTCCAACATCTGTTTCGGCACCATGTCGTTTGGGTCCTACAGCGATCCCAAGACAGCGCGCGCGATGTATGACGCCTGTCGCGAGAAGGGCATCAATTTCTTCGACTGCGCCAATTCCTATGCCGGTGGCGGTACGGCGGAGAGCATTCTTGGCGACTGCATGGCGGCGGATCGCCAGAACGTGGTGATCACCTCCAAAGTCTGTCGGCCGATGTCGAAGGACGTCAACGGTTCGGGCCTGTCGCGCCGTCACATCATGCAAGAGGTCGAGAACAGCCTGCGGCGGTTGAAGACCGACTATATCGATGTCTACTTCGCCCATCATTACGACCCCTATACCCAGCCTGAAGAGACCTTGCGCGCCTTCGACGACCTGCGGCGCCAGGGCAAGATCATTTACGCCGGCGTTTCGAACTGGTCGGCCTGGCGGATCGCGCAAGCGCTTGGCATCTCGCAGCGTGAGGGCTTGGCGCGTTTCGATGTGCTGCAGCCCATGTACAATCTGGTGAAGCGCCAGGCGGAGGATGAACTTTTCCCGTTGGCGCAGGCCGTGGGCCTGGCCGTCATGGTGTTCTCGCCTTTGGCCAGTGGTCTTTTGACCAAGGCCAATGCCGCCGTGGATGGGCCGCGCACGGGTCGACTGGCCGAAGCGCGCTATCTGAAGCGCTATGAGGATCAGCGGAACTTCGAAATCGCCGCGGATTTCTGCAAGATCGCGGCGGAGATCGATGTCGATCCGGCCATGCTCGCGGTCGCCTGGGCCGCCTCGCATCCGGCGGTCACGACGCCCATCATCGGCGCGGAAACGGTTGAGCAGATCGGCAACTACGTCGACGCCGTTGCCTTCGAGATGACCCCGGAACTTCGCGAGCGCATCGCCGCGCTCGCCCCCAGACCCGATTACGAAATCGAACGGACCATCGACTGACCATCCGGATCCATTGTCCGCCGGCCAGCCGTTGCGGACGCACGCCTGAATGCAAGCTTCAGTGAAAGTAATGACCATGACAGCAATCGACCTCGATCACCTCATCGATAACCGCGATGTGGCCTCACCCGCCCGCGATGATCTGCGCGATCCTGGTCGCCTCGATGATGTGGTGGCCCGCGTGGCGCGCGGTGGCGCTGAAGAAGTCGATAAGGCCGTGCAATCGGCGCATCGCGCCTTCCAGAGCTGGAAGAAAACCGCCTTTGCCGAACGGGCGGCATTGCTGCTCAAGGCCGCCGATCTGCTCGACGCGGAAGCCGCGTCCGTCGTCGAACTCATGGCGCGCGAGTCCGGCATGTTGGTGCCCACCAACAAGGCCGAAATCGGCATGGCGGCCAATATCGTTCGCGACAATGTCGAGGCCGGTGAAGCTTTTCTTGCGCCCAAGCAGGTCGAAGATGACGAGAGCTGGGTCAGCGTCGAGAAGCGGCCGATCGGCGTGATCGCAGCGATCGTGCCGTGGAATGCGCCGATCATTCTGGCCATGCGCAAAGTGTCGCCGGCCCTGGTGTGCGGCAATACGGTGGTCCTCAAGCCGGCTCCAACAGCGCCGCTCGGCCTGTCGATCTTGCTGAAGAAAATGGCGGCGCTGTTTCCGCCAGGTGTCATCAACATCGTTCACGGCGGTGGCGATGTCGGCCATGCGCTGACCGTTCATCCACTCGTCGGCAAAGTGTCCTTCACCGGCGGCGGCGCTGTCGCGCGCATGATCATGAAGGATGCGGCCGACGGCATTAAGGGCGTGCAGTTCGAACTGGGCGGCAATGATCCGGCCATTCTTTTGGAAGATGCCAATCTCGACGACGCGCTGCCGAAGCTGCTCGGTGGTGCCTTCCGCCGTTCTGGCCAGTTCTGCTTCGCGGTCAAGCGCGTCTATGTGCCCTCGTCCATCTACGCCGAGGTCGTCAAGCGCATCGAAGCCGAAACCGATAAGTTCCGCGTCGGTCATCCGCTGACTGCCGGCGTCAACTTCGGCCCGATCAACAACAAGGGCCAGCTCGACTTCCTCAAAGGTCTGCTCGAGCGCACCCGCCAGGCTGGCTACACAGTCAAGGAACTCGGCAGCGTGGTGGCGCCGGAGACCTGGGATGAGGGCTATTACATGCGTCCGGTCGTGGTCTCCGATCTCGATTTGGAAGCCGAACTTGTGCAGGTCGAGCAGTTCGGCCCGTTGCTGCCGGTGGTGCGCTACGACGATCTCGATCAGGTGGTCGACAGCATCAATGCGTCTGAATTGGGCCTTGGTTCCAGCATCTGGACGCGCGATTTCGACAAGGCGCTCAAGCTGGCGCAGCGGCTGGAGGTCGGCATGACCTTCATCAACAACTCCGGCACGTCGCGGCTTGGCCAGAAGAACATTCCCTTCGGCGGCGTGAAGCAAAGCGGCATTGGCCGTGAAAGCTCACCCATAGGCCTGCGTGAATATGTCGAATATCACGCCATCAATTTTCACAAGTGAGGCATCCGTGATGACCGCTGCTGCAAATCTCGTTACGCCGGCCACACTGACGGTGGACAATTTCATCGATGGTGCCTGGGCAGGCGCCGACACGCGCTTTGACGTGCGCGATCCCGGTCGGAGCAATGATGTCGTCGCGCGGGTCGCGGTGGCTGATCAGGCTTTGGTCGATCTCGCCGTTGAAGCGGCGCACCGGGCACTAAAACCCTGGGGCGCGATCTCTGTCGATGATCGCGCCGCCGCCGTGTTGCGCGCTGCCGACCTGATCGAAGAAGAAGCGGAAAAGGGCATTGAAGGTCTGGCTGGCGTCGTTGTGCGCGAGACCGGCATGCTGCCCGTCGAGATCATCATGGAACTGCGCGGTGCAGCTTTCGCCGCACGCGACAATGTCGAAGCCGCGAAGATCGCGCTTGAGCCGTTGATCGTCGAAGACAAGGCGAGCATTGTGCGTATCGAGCACAAGCCCATCGGCGTGGTGGCGGCCATCGTGCCGTGGAACGCGCCGATCGTGCTATTGATCCGCAAGTTCGCCCCGGCGCTGGTGGCCGGCGACACGATGGTGATCAAGACGCCGCCGACCGCGCCCGCTGGCATCGCCATCCTGATGGAAAAGCTCGCTGGCCTATTTCCGCGCGGCGTCATCAACGTCGTGCACGGCGGCGCCGAGACCGGCGCTGCCTTGGCCGCCCATCCGAAGGTCCGCCTCATCTCCTTCACCGGAGGTGGCGCTGCGGCCAAGCAGATCATGAAGACCGCCGCCGAAACGCTGAAGAACGTCCAGTTCGAACTCGGCGGCAATGATGCGGCCATCGTCCTGGACGATGTCGACATGGACAAGGCGATTCCGACCCTGGTGGCCGGCGCCTTTCATCGCTCGGGTCAGTTCTGCTTCGCCATCAAGCGGCTCTATGTGTCGGAGAGCATCTACGAAGCGTTCTTCGAAAAGCTGGCGGCTCATATCGATACGTTTCGTGTCGGTCATCCGCTGGATCCGCGCACGACTTTCGGCCCGATCAACAATCCGCCGCAGCTTGCTTATCTCAAGAGCCTCATCGAGAAGACCCGCGCGGCTGGTGGCGAGCTGATCGAACTCGGCAACAAAGTCGCGCCTGAGAGCTGGGATGAAGGCAATTATATCTTGCCGGTGTTGGTGAAGAAGCCGGGCGCCGATTTCGACATCGTCACCTGCGAACAGTTCGGCCCGGTCCTGCCGGTGATGAGCTATAAGAGCGAGGACGACGTCGTCGCTTTGGCCAATGGCACCGAATACGGCCTCGGCTCCAGCGTCTGGACGAGCAATTTCGAGCGTGGCGTCGCTTTCGCCCGCCGGCTCGAAGCTGGCATGACCTATATCAACAAGAACGCGCAATCGCGCCTGGGCCGTCGCCATATGCCGTTTGGCGGCATCAAGCAGAGCGGCATCGGCACCGAGAATTCAGAGTTGGGCCTGGCCGAATTCACCGAAATCCACGCGATGAACTTTCATAAGGTGTGACGATGGCGCTTCCTGCATTTCCCACCAGCGAAACTCCAGGCCTGTTGCGCGGCAAGACCGCGCTGGTGACGGGCGGTGTATCGGGCATCGGCCGTGCGATCGCGGCGCTGTTCAAGGCCAGCGGCGCCACGGTGATCGTCGCCGATATCGGCGCCAAGGATAGCGATCAGGCAGCCGTGGGCGAGTTCGGCCCGCTCTGGCATGCGGACGTCGCCTCCGAGGAGAGCGTGGCGCGTTTGGCGGCGCGCATTGCGGCGGGGCAGGGCGCACTCGACATTCTGGTGAACTGCGCCGGCGTGCCGCAGTCCTATACGCCCATCGAAACCATGACGGTGGAGGCGTGGGATCGCATCATGAACGTCAACACGCGCTCGCTGTTTCTGATGGCAAAGCATTTCCTGCCGCTTCTGCGCGGCAGCGGCAATGCCGCTGTGGTCAACATCTGCTCCGTCATCGCCGTGCGTCCGAAGCCTGGTCTCGCCGCCTATGGCGCCTCCAAGGCCGCGGCGGTCGCCACCACGCTATCCCTGGCGCTGGAACTGGCGAAGGACGGCATCCGCGTCAACGGCATCAATCCAGGCGCAACCGAGACGCCGATGCTGAGCGGCTTCACCGGCGGCAAACAGGTGCAGGACGTGGTCGGCGCCTTTGCCAGCCAGATTCCCATGGGCGAGATCATCCGTCCCGATGACATCGCAGGTGCGGCGCTCTACCTCGCGTCCGACTTGGCGCGTTTGGTGACCGGCTCGATCCTCAACGTTGACGGCGGCCGCTCGGTATAATTTCAGACGGGTTTCCTGGGCCTCTTGAAGGCTGCCGCATGTGTGCGGCGGCTTTCGGCTGCGGTATTGCGCGCTGGCTTGATCGGTCATACCAAGAGGCAATCGATCATTCAGAGAGGAAGCCCGCATGTCGATCACCGTCCGCCGCGTCGTCACTGGCCACACCAAGGAGGGCAAAGCGACCGTCATGATCGACGAGGTCGTGACGAGCACGGCCGAGAGCCGGCCGGGCGCCAATCCGACGGTGGTCTGGACCTCGGAAGGTTTCCCGATCAGCAATGACGGCAATGCCGATGAATCCAAGCGTCAGACCAGCACGGCGCATCCCAACGGCACCGTATTTCGCGTCATCAGCTTCGCGCCTGGCGTCCATCCCCGCAATCACCGCACCGATTCCCTCGATTACGCCGTGGTCATTTCGGGTGAGATCGTTATGGATCTCGATGGCGAAGAGGTTCTGCTCCGCGCCGGCGATGTCCTGATTCAGCGCGGCACCATTCACAACTGGTTCAATCGCAGCACCGAGCCTTGCGTGATTGCCTTCGTCCTCATCGCGGCAAACCCGGTCACCGTCGATGGCAAGGTTCTGAACGCTGGCGGGTGATGGCAGCGGCCGCGTTTCCTCCGTGTCACCCCGACGGCTGCGGCGTCCGGGATGACACGAAGGTTTCGGGCCATATGATACACCGCTACTCAGCAGAGCGCTGATGAACGACGTTCTGATGTGATTTGCCGTCGCCTCTAGCCGCGTCGGCCGTCTTCTGTGGTTTGGCGGGCTGCGCGGGTTTCGCGCTTGCATCTCCATTTGTCGCGGTCGGCTGAGCCTGTTCAACGGCAAATGTCACCTTGCCGGCCTTTGCATCGTAGGCGCAGACGACGCGATTGCCTTCCTTGATCTCACCCTTGAGCATCGACTTGGCCAGTTCGGTCTCCAGCTGCTGACGGATCTGGCGACGCAATTCCCGCGCGCCATATTCGGGCTGGTAGCCTTCGCTGGCAAAGTGTTCGACCAGGGTTTCGTCGAACACCAGTTCGATATCTTGTCCCTGGGCGATCTTTTGCACGCGTTGCAGCTGCAATCGGACGATCTCTTTGATCTGCACCTGGTCGAGCGATTGGAAGATGATGATCTCGTCGATCCGGTTGATGAATTCGGGCCGGAAATGCGAGCGCAGCACGCTCATCACATCGTCGCGGACAGAACTCGATGACGATGGCGGATGAAATCCGAGTTGCCCGCGCCGGCCCATGACGACATCGGACGCCAGATTGCTGGTGGCGATGATCAGTGTGTTGGAAAAATCGACGACGCGGCCTTTGCCATCCGTCAATCGGCCATCATCGAAGACCTGCAGCAACACATTGTAGACATCCGCATGGGCCTTCTCGATCTCGTCGAGCAGGATGACGCAATAGGGCCGGCGGCGCACCCGCTCGGTGAGTTGGCCGCCCTCGTCATAGCCGACATAGCCGGGCGGTGCACCGATCAGCCGGGCCACCGCATGACGCTCCATATATTCGCTCATGTCTATACGCACGACCGCGTCCTCGTCGCCGAAGACGATCTCGGCCAAAGCCTTGGCAAGCTCCGTCTTGCCGACGCCGGTCGGCCCCAGAAACAGGAAGGTGGCGATCGGTCGATGGCCTTGTTGCAAGCCGGCGCGCGACAGGCGGACTGCGTCGCTGACGGCGCGGATCGCCTCCTCCTGGCCGATGACACGCTGATGCAGCCGCTCCTCCATGCGCAGCAGCTTGGCTTTCTCTTCTTCCGTCAGTTCGGTGATGGGAATGCCGGTCAGTTTTGAAACGATCTCCGCCACCTGTTCGGTCGAGACGCCGGCGGTGCTGGAGCCGACCTTTCTCTTCCAAACGTCGGTGGCCTCAGTGAGGGCTTTTTCCTTGGTCGCGAGCTGGCTATCGAAGTCCTTCACCCGATCGAACTGTTTGCGGGAAACGGCGGAGTCATGTTCGCGCTTCAGCTGGGCGATCTCGGCTTCGAGTTCATGGATCTCGGCCGGGCGGGAGGTGGTGGAGAGGCGCACGCGCGCTGCTGCTTGATCGATCAGATCGATCGCTTTGTCCGGCAGGAAGCGCCCGGTGATATAGCGATCCGACAATTCCGCCGCCGCGACGAAAGCCTCATCCTGGATCGTGACCTTGTGGTGCGCCTCCAATCGATCGCGCAGGCCGCGCAGAATGGCGATCGTCTGTTCCACCGTCGGTTCGGACACCAGGACCGGTTGAAAGCGCCGTTCCAACGCGGCGTCTTTCTCGATGTGCTTCTGATATTCGCTCAAGGTCGTCGCGCCGATCAGATTGATCTCGCCGCGCGCCATTGCCGGCTTGAACACATTGGCGATGTCGAGGCCGCCTTCGCCGCCCCCCTGTCCAGCGCCAACGATCATGTGAACTTCGTCGATGAACAGCAAAAGCTCGTCGCGCTTATCGGAAATCTCGTCCATCACCTGTTTGACGCGCTCTTCGAATTCACCGCGATATTTCGAGCCGGCGACAAGGGAGTTGACGTTCAATTCCACAAGGCGCTTGTCGCGTAACACTTCGGGCACGTCGCCATTGATGATGCGTTGCGCCAGGCCTTCAACAATCGCCGTCTTGCCGACGCCGGGCTCGCCGATAAGCACCGGATTGTTCTTCTTGCGGCGGGCTAATATCTCGATGGTGGTCTCGACCTCCTTCGAGCGACCAATCACCGGGTCGAGCTTGCCTTCGCGCGCCATCTTGGTGAGGTCGCGGCTATACTTGTCGAGCTGCGGCGTATTGGTCGGCGTTTCGACACGGCCTTTTTCCGCGCCCTTGCCGACGACCTTCACCGTCTGTTGTCGCAGCGCTTGCGGTGTCAGGCCATAACGGAGCAGCAGATTGCCGGCAAAACTGTCCGTGACTTCGGCAAGGCCAAGCAGAATATGTTCCGGCCCGACATAGGAATGGCCGAGTTCGCGGGAGGCGATGAAGGCGCGGTCAAGCGCGCTTTTGACGCGCGGCGAAACACCGATGCCACCTTCGCGCGGCTGCGCCGATGCCGTGCCCTTGGGCGCATGAGTGTCGATCTGGTTACGCAGTTCGTCGACCGATATTTTGAACTGTTTCAACAAGGTCTGCACCACGTCGCTTTCCGGCAATTCGTAGAGCAGATCTTCGGTATCGACGAGCTGTCGGCCGGATCGCACGGCGCGTTCGGCGGCGCGTTGCAAAATCTCCTTGGCCTGTTCGCTGAAATGGTCCTGAAGATTGATGGTGTCGGCGTTCTGGTCTCGATGTCCTCGCCGGCCGCCGAGCCTGGGCGCGTCGGACGGATCGCCTTGCATGAAATTGTCGAGCAGGCCGCCCTGAAACAAGGACTCGAGGGGAGACACCATGCGCTGGTGCCGCATCAGCTGCGCATAATGATAGTCGCAGATGTCGAGTTCGCGCTCTTGATTGTCTTGGAGAACTGCGACCCGAATGGCGGCGGGACGAACCCCGCAGATGTCGCACATACGCTGCGCCATGCTTGCCTCCCTTTCGATTTCAACTTCCGCTAGGCATCGTGAAGAACGAAAGAACGAGCCCGATGTTCCATGATGGGAAGTTAGGTTGTCAAGGTAAGACAGCCGTATGACGAAAAAGGGGCCGGGCGCTGCCTGCTGGCAGCGCCCGACGCCGATGCGCTACTGCGCCGCTTTTGCAGCCTGCGCGCGCAATTCCAGCGCGGCTTCGACCATATTAACTAAGGCCGGACGAACTTCGTCCCATTTCCGGGTTTTCAAGCCACAATCGGGATTGATCCAGAGTTGCTCGTCGGCCAGGCGTTCACGCGCGAGCGACATCAGCGCAACCATTTCGCCGGCGTCGGGAACGCGCGGCGAATGAATGTCGTAGACCCCGGGACCGATCTCGTTTGGATATTTGTAGGTGCGAAAGGCGTCGAGCAATTCCATCTTCGAACGAGAGGTCTCGATCGAGATAACATCCGCATCCATGGCGCCGATGGCATCGATGATGTCGTTGAACTCCGAATAGCACATATGGGTGTGAACCTGCGTCTTGTCCGTGACACCGGAAGCACAGAGCCGGAAGCTCTCGACAGCCCAATCGAGATAGGTCCCCCAGCCCGCTTTGCGCAGGGGCAGGCCTTCACGCAGCGCCGCTTCATCGATCTGAATGATCGTCGCGCCGGCCTTTTCCAGGTCGACCACCTCGTCGCGGATCGCCAGCGCGATCTGGCGGCAGGCCTGGCTGCGCGGAATGTCGTCGCGCACGAAGGACCAGTTGAGAATGGTGACCGGGCCGGTCAGCATGCCCTTCATGGTCTTCTTTGTCAGCGACTGCGCGTAGAGCCACCAATCCACGGTCATCGCCTGGGGCCGCGAGACGTCGCCGAACAGGATCGGCGGGCGGACATAGCGCGAGCCATAGCTTTGCACCCAGCCATGTTTGGTGAAGGCGAAGCCACAAAGCTGCTCGCCGAAATATTGCACCATGTCGTTGCGCTCGAACTCACCGTGGACGAGCACGTCGAGGCCGATCTCTTCCTGCCAGCGAATGGCGGTCGCCGTCTCTTCGCGCAGGAAATGCGTGTAATCCGCATTGCTCAGCGTGCCCTTGGCATGGGCCGAGCGCGCCTTGCGCACGTTTTCCGTTTGCGGGAAGGAGCCGATGGTGGTGGTCGGGAAAGGCGGCAGCCCGAGCGCCTTGTGCTGGAGATGCGCGCGGTCGGTGTAGGGGCTTAGGCGCTGCGTCATCTGAGGCGTCACCTGCGCCAGACGCGCCGCGACTACGGCATCATGCACCTTTTTCGAAGCGGCACGTCGTTCGGCCGCGGCGACGGATGCGGCAATCTGGGTAGCCGCAGCCCGTTCGCCGCCGATCAGCGCTTTGCCGAGCACGGCGAGTTCGTCCATTTTCTGAATCGCAAAGGCCAGCCATTCCTTGAGGTCCGGATCGAGTTCGGTCTCGATCTCGAGATCGATGGGCACATGCAACAAGGAGCAGGACGGGGCGATTTCGAGATGGTCCGCGCCACGTTTGGCGACGGCCGACTGAAGCCGTTGCAGGATCGTGCGCAGGTTGGCGCGCCAGACGTTACGACCGTTGATGACGCCAAGCGACAACACCAGCCCGCGCGGTGCCTTGGAGAGAACCGCATCGAGTTGTTCGGGCGCGCGAACGAGATCGAGATGCAGGCCAGCCACCGGCAGCGACAGGGCGGTGTCCAGATTGTCGCCGAGCTCGCCGAAATAGGTCGTCAGCATGATTTTGAGATGGGGCAGGGCATGGGCGAGGACGCCATAAGCCTGTCGCAAGGCTTGCCGCGTTGTCTCGTCGAGATCGAGCACCAGACAGGGCTCGTCGATCTGCACCCAGTCGGCGCCATTGGCTGCGAGGCGGCGCAGAACTTCGACATAGATTGGCAGCAGGTTGTCGAGCAACGACAAGGGATTGAAGGCCGGGTCCTTGCTCTTGCCGATTTTCAGGAAGGTGACGGGGCCCAACAGGACGGGCCGTGTCTGATAGCCCAGCGCCTTCGCCTCGCGATATTCATCGACGGGCTTGGTCGAAGCCAGGGTGAAGCGCTGTCCGGGTGTAAATTCCGGCACCATGTAATGATAATTGGTGTCGAACCACTTGGTCATTTCCTGCGCCGGCACACCGTGGGTCTCGCCGTGATGTTGGTGGCCGCAGTCGGCGTGGGGGGCATTGCCTTGGCTGCCGCGCGCCATGGCGAAATAGAGATCGAGCGGCACGGGACCGCCCGTCCAGCCGTAACATTCAGGGATCGCGCCGACCATGACGCTGGTGTCGAGCACATGATCGTAGAGGGAGAAATCGTTCGACGGGATACAGGTGATGCCATGCGCCTTCTGACGCGCCCAATTGGCGGCGCGCAAGGCAGCGGCTGTTTCCAGCAAGGCGGCGGCGTCGGTTCGCCCGGACCAATAACTTTCGAGCGCGGATTTGAGTTCGCGGCGCGGACCGATCCGCGGCACGCCAAGAGTTGCAACAGGAAGCGTTGCAACAGGAAGAGTTGCAATCGGAAGAGAGGAAACAGACATCGGCTTTTCTCCAATAAGGAGGCAAAGGCCGAGCGGACGCATGCGAAAAACGGGCGCGGGTGCGCCCGATGCAAGCGCACCACCAGGACACCCCGCCCAGGGACGATATGTTGTCGAGGCAGGTCTCCTGGCTCGCGGGTCGCTGCCTTCGTCCGGTCTTCCCGAGATTGCTCTCAGTGACCCGTGATGGACGTCGGCTCGCCGCTCACAGTTGCGGGGACAGCTCCGGCCTCGCCTAGGCTCACCGGATTCCCTCTTAGCTTTGGTGCCCACATGGGTCCAAAGAACCACGACGCCGCAAGCATGGGCAGTTTCCCATCGGAAGTCAATAATGATATAAAGAAATATTTATGTCTGCATATTGATCGCGCGGCGATTAAAAGAAATCGTCCAGAAGCCGATAGAAATCCAGCAATTCGGGATCGGCCCTCAGGCCATAGCGCTGCAGGAAAGGCGCGATCCACGCCTGTCCGAGATTGTAGCGAATGCTCCAGCTCGCCAGCGCCAGATCCTGATGCCGATCGGCCACCCCAAGGCGGGCGCAATCGACGAAGCCGCTGAACCTCTCCCCGTCCGCCATCAGATTGGGCAGGCAAGCGTCGCCGTGGGTCACAACCAGGTCTTCCTGTGCGGGCCGGCGGCGCAACAGATCCGCGAAGACGGCGTGCGCCGGCTGGCCCAAGCGTTCGTCGTCGAAATCGCTCTCATCGACGAGGCCGGCGCGCATCCGCGCTTCGGCCGCCGCGATGCGGCTGTCGAGCCGCTGGTCGAACGGACAGGGGGACGGATCGAGGCGATGCAGATCGCGCAAAGCGTCGGCGGCGATGGTGACGATCTGCTCTGCCGCCAGATGCGGCGACGAGGCAAGATCCCGCCCGGGCAACGCGCGCGTCAGCAGCCAGTTGCGCTGGCCATCGCTGCTGGTGTTCTCCACCTGCGGACAGGCGATGCCGCTGGCCGCCAGCCAGCGCAGCCGCGCCGCTTCGGCAAGCAGTTCGCCAGAGGCATCGGCGGGTTCGATCTTCACGAAGAATGACGGGCGCTTGTCGGCCTGCAGCCGGAAGACCGTGGCTGACGAGCGGCCGATGGTCTGGGTCGTCCAGGCGTAGCCGGCGAGATCGTCTCGCCAATGCGGTGGCATGTCGGATGGGACGGACGTGGGGGCGTTCGGGACCATGGCCTGCACTCTTATTTGAAACCAGCCGACCATACCAACGTATAGGTCAGCTACGCCTTGGTGCGATTGACGGTCCTTGTAGGTGCGTTCACAAAGATTATGTCATTGTGGCGTTAACGCCGCGATTTATTGAAGCAAACGACTGGAAAGGCACATGGACGACGATCCGAGTAGTCGCCCGGCCCCGCTTTCAAGCGATGGTCGGACATCCATTCCTTCAATCTGGACTGCTTCTGGCGCCGCCCGCCGGTTGAGCTTCGGTCAGGCCTAGCCTGTCCGGCTCACATCCGGGCCCGCAAGAAGCGGTCAAGGAGGCGAGCCATGAACAACATCATTTTCTTTCCCAACAAAACTGCCCCGAGGGCAGGCGCAGCGTCCAAGGTCGCGGCGCGGCCCGTGCTTGTCGCCGTCTGGCATCGCAATCCCGCCAACGGCCGGCTGGAATGCCATTGGATTGCCGAGCCGACACCCGTTCACGGTGAAGGCGTCCGGCCTGGCGGCCATCATCGTCACGCCGCCTAGCTTTATCCGCTCAAGTGTCCGATCGTTCATCCCCATCTGAACGGTCGGACATTCCTCCCTGCGTCTCCCCTGCAGTATTTCCGCTTTCGGACCTTGAGGTCGGTCGATGGTTTTGTTGTCCAATGATCGCCGTCGCCCCAGCGCCATCATCGCGCTGGCGCGTGCGCGCCTGCTCCCAAACGGCTACGATCTCATTGCCTTCTCGCTGATCCTGGCGCTGGCGGTGCTGGCTGCCCATGGCATGCAGGCGATGCGCGCGCCGCTGGCCGTTCTGGATGTTCAGCCGGTCTCCCTCGATCCCTGGCTGCTGCCGGAATATGCCTTGCGTTCGACCGTGCGCATGTTCGCGGCGATCATCGCCTCGCTGCTGTTTACCTTCATCGTCGCCACGCTCGCCGCTAAAAGCCGCCGCGCTGAAATGGTCATCATTCCGGCGCTCGACATCCTGCAATCGGTGCCGGTGCTGGGCTTTCTGACGTTCACCGTGACGTTTTTCATGGGCCTGTTTCAGGGCAATCAGCTCGGCGCCGAATGCGCCGCGATCTTCGCCATCTTCACCAGCCAGGCCTGGAACATGGCGTTCTCTTTCTATCAATCGCTGCGCACCGTGCCGCGCGATCTGGATGAGGTGAGCCGTTCCTTCAATCTTTCCGCCTGGCAACGGTTCTGGCGGCTGGAGGCCCCCTTCGCCACGCCGGGGCTGATCTGGAACACGATGATGTCCATGTCTGGCGGCTGGTTTTTCGTCGTCGCTTCCGAGGCGATCACCGTCGGCGATACAACCGTGCGCTTGCCGGGGCTCGGGTCCTGGCTGTCGCTTGCCATCGAGAAGCGCGATTTCGCGGCCGTCGCCTGGGCGGTCCTGGCCATGGGCGTCGTCATTGTCCTTTATGACCAGCTGCTGTTCCGGCCCGTCGTCGCCTGGGCGGATAAGTTTCGTTTCGAGCAGACGGCGAGCCAGGAGAAGCCGCAGTCCTGGGTCTATTCTCTGCTGACGCGGGCGCATGCGCTGCGGCGGTTGTTGAAACCGGTCGCCATCCTGTGGGGCCGCTTGATGCTCGTGCGTCTGTCGAGTCGGCCGGTGCTCGCGCCCAGCAAACGGCTTTCGACCCGTATGAGCACGAGGACGATCGATTATCTCTGGCTCGGTCTGGTGATTGCCATCGGCGCCTGGGGCGTGTGGAGCGTGGTTGTTTATCTCGGCCATACCTTGTCCTGGGGCGATGTCGGGGAAGCCGTTGCCGGCGGCCTGGCAACTCTGCTTCGCGTGGTGGTGCTGATCGCGATCGCGAGCCTGATCTGGGTGCCGCTCGGCGTCTGGATCGGCCTGCGGCCGGCATTGGCCGAACGGGTGCAGCCGCTGGCGCAATTCCTCGCCGCCTTTCCGGCCAATGTGCTGTTCCCCTTCGCCGTCGTCGCCATCGTGGCGACAGGCGCCAGCCCGAACATCTGGCTCTCGCCGCTGATGATCCTGGGCACGCAATGGTACATTCTCTTCAATGTTATCGCTGGCGCCAGCGCCTTTCCCACCGATCTGCGTGAAGCCGCTGCTGTCTATCGGCTGCGCTCTTGGACCTGGTGGCGTCGCGCCATCCTGCCCGGCATTTTCCCCTACTACGTCACCGGCGCGCTCACCGCTTCGGGCGGATCGTGGAACGCCAGCATCGTCGCCGAGGTGGCGAGCTGGGGCGACACCAATCTCAAGGCCTTCGGTCTTGGTTCTTACATCGCCGGGGCGACCGAAGCCGGTGACTTTCCCCGCGTCGTTCTCGGCATCGCCGTGATGTCGCTCTTCGTCACCCTATTCAACCGCATCCTGTGGCGGCCGCTCTATGTCTTTGCCGAGCGTCGCCTGCGTCTTGATTGATTGTCCTGTTGGAGGACCGAATATGAGCACTGTCGTAACCCGTAAGCCAGACGATGCCGCGCCGCTCGTCTCCGTCGCCAAGATTTCGCAGATCTATGACAAAGGTTCAGCCGGCGCGTTGACCGTGCTGGAGAATGTCAATCTCGACCTGCGCCCCGGCGAGATCGTCGGCCTGCTCGGTCGGTCCGGCTCGGGCAAGTCGACGCTGTTGCGCGCCATCGCCGGCCTGCTGCGTCCAAGCCAGGGCACGATCGCCTTCGCCGGCACGCCGCTTGTCGGTCCAACCGCCGGCATCGCCGTGGTGTTTCAGAGTTTCGCTTTGTTCCCATGGCTTACGGTCTTGCAGAATGTCGAACTGGGGCTCGAAGCCCAAGGCATTCTGTCGGCCGAGCGCCGCAAGCTGGCGCTGGCCGCCATCGATCTGATCGGCCTTGATGGTTTTGAAAGCGCTTATCCGAAGGAACTGTCGGGCGGCATGCGCCAGCGTGTCGGCCTGGCGCGCGCCCTTGTCGTTCATCCGCGCGTGCTTCTGATGGACGAGCCGTTCTCGGCGCTCGATGTGCTGACGGCTGAAACCCTGAGAACCGATCTTCTCGATCTGTGGTGCGAAGGCCGCATGCCGATCGAGTCCATTCTGATGGTGACGCACAACATCGAGGAGGCGGTGTTGATGTGCGATCGCATTCTGATCTTCGGCTCCAACCCCGGCCGCATCATCGCGGAAATTCGTGTTGACATGCCGCAGCCGCGCAACCGGCTCGACCCGACCTTCCGCGCCATGGTCGATGACATCTATGCGCGCATGACCACGAAAACCGGCACGCCGACGCGTGATGGCTTCTTCCCCGGCACGGGGATTGGCTTGTCGCTGCCGAATATTTCCACCAACCTGCTGGCGGGCTTGATCGAGACCGTGGCGGCCGAACCCTACCAGGGTAAAGCCGATTTGCCGCCACTCGCCGCTGAACTGCATCTGGAGATTGACGACCTCTTTCCCGTCGCGGAAACGCTGCAACTGCTCCGCTTCGCCGATCTCGAAGGTGGCGACATCAAGCTGACGGCGCCGGGCTTGCGCTTTGCCGGTGGCGATGTGGACGAACGCAAGCGGCTGTTCGCCCAGCATCTGGCCACCTATGTGCCGCTTGCCGCGCATATCCGTCGGGTGCTCGACGAGCGACCGAGCCATCAGGCGCGGGCCCGCCGGTTCCGCGACGAGCTCGAAGACCACATGTCGGAAGACTATGCCGACGTCACCCTGAAAGCCGTGACCACCTGGGCGCGCTATGCCGAATATTTCGCCTATGACGAGAACGGCGATCTGTTCACGCTCGAGAATCCGAGCTGATTTAGGCGTTCGATCTAGCGCCACATGTCACGAACGAGGTGTGCCATGTTGAAAGATAAGAACATCTTTTGTCGTCAGCCTGTCATGTTGATGCTTTTGCGTGGTGAGAACGACAAACTGCGTCCGAGCCGGAAGCACAATGCGACGCGACTGCTGAGCGAGCTGCGTCCGGCGCCGACGCGTGCGTCGTGGTTGGCTATGCGGGCATATATTCAGGTCGGTGATCGATTGCTTCGCGTGACGGCGAAGTTGTTTTTCCTCGGCGTCTTATCGAGACGGAAGGCATATCGGCTGATGCGCATCGCGGGCCGCTTCACAGAAGCGGGCCTGGCGATCACGCCACGTCGCCGGCATGTCCATCCCCATTTCGGGCGTGATGATGATGGTAATGGGACTTGAACAAGCGGTTCTCAATCTCGGCGTGGCCTTCGCGCTGGGCGCCTTGATTGGCTTTGAGCGTCAGTGGCGCCAACGGCTGGCGGGTTTGCGGACCAATACATTGGTGTCACTGGGGGCGGCGACCTTCGTCATGTTCGCCACTCTGATCCCCGGTGAGGGAAGCCCGACGCGGGTTGCCGCACAGGTGGTTTCCGGCATTGGCTTTCTGGGTGCCGGTGTCATCTTCAAGGAAGGGCTAAACGTTCGCGGGCTCAACACAGCGGCGACATTGTGGTGTTCGGCGGCGGTCGGTCTGGTCGCAGGCGCCGGCTATCCGTTGCATGCCTTGCTGGCGACGGGCTTCGTCATCCTGGTCAATCTGGCGCTGCGGCCGTTGATCTGGTTCATCTCCCGCCATTCGACCGAAATGACGGAGCTTCCCGTCCGCTACACCATCACCTCCGTGTGCCGCAGTGAAGGCGAAGCCCATATCCGAGCCCTGATGCTGCAGGGCTTCAGCTCCGCCAGGCTGCACCTGCACCAGCTCCACAGCAGCAATATCGAGGATTCCGACCGGGTCGAAGTCACGGCGATCATCACCGCCGATCATCGGGAGGATGTCGCTCTCGAACATATCGTCGGCCGCTTGAGCCTGGAACCATGCGTCACCGCTGCCCGCTGGCGGGCTGAAGCGGTCGATATCGACCAGGCCAGCGCCGAAGCCATGGTGAGCGCCTAATGGAACGCGTGCCCGTTCCGATTTTATCAAAGCCTAAAGGCGTGTGCAAAATGCCTGAGGGCATGTGAAAGTAGGGCATGAAGCGCTGGCCGATCCAATTTGCAATCGACATGCCCCTGCTGTGGCTGGGCATTGTCGTGTCCTTGGCCCTCATTTTTGTCGCCGACACCATCACCAATTTCGAGATCGCCTTCGCGGTGCTCTATGTCGCGGTCATCCTGCTCTCGGCGCGCTCGGGCCGGCCACGCGCGATCCTTGCCGTCGGCGTTGCCTCCGGACTGTTGACGATCCTCAGCTATGTCCTGACGCGGCACGGCAATCCGGAGTCCGGCCTGATGAACGGCGCCTTGAGCCTGCTCGCCATCGCGACGACGAGCTACCTGGCCTACAAGACCGAAACGGCGGAAGTCGCGGCGCGCGAGACGCGGGCTGATCTCGCCCGCATGGCCCGCATCACCTCGATCGGCGAGCTGGCGACATCGATCGCGCACGAGGTCAGCCAACCTCTTACCGCCATTGTCGCCAATGCCAATGCGGCCATGCGTTGGCTGGCGGCCACGCCGCCACGACAAGACGAAGCGAGCCGGGCCATCGAGCGTGTGGTCACGGATGCGGGCCGCGCCGGCGAGGTGATCGGCCGCGTGCGCCAGCTTGTGGCGCGCGTCCCCCCGTCAAAGGCCCAGGTCGACATCATCGATGTCATCGAGGAAACATTGGCGCTGACGCGCGGCGAAATGCTTCGCAATGCAATTGTTCTGCGCACCGATCTCGCCGACGATTTTCCTGTCGTGATGGGCGACAAGGTGCAGTTGCAGCAGGTTATCCTGAATTTTATCGTGAATGCCATGGAGGCGACGCAGAGAAGCGAGACCAAGGAAATTTTGGTGAGCGCGGCGGCGGACGGAACGAAGATCACCGTGAGTGTGCGCGATACCGGCATTGGCGTGCCATCTGATGTGGCCGATCGGGTGTTCGAGGCTTTCTATACGACAAAGTCCACAGGCATCGGCATGGGGCTCGCCATCAGTCGATCGATCATTGAGGCCCACGGCGGCGCCGTTTATGTTGCCCCGAACTATCCGCAAGGGACCGTTTTCGGCTTTACCTTGCCGTTTAAGCCCAGGGCAGAAGGGTGAGCGCGTGCTGAACGAGACTGTCTATATCGTCGATGACGATCCCTCCGTCCGGGAGGGGTTGGACAGTCTGTTGCGATCGGTCGGCTACGAGACCCATTGTTTCGCCTCGCCACGGGAATTCCAACTGCATCGCCGCGTCGACACGCCAGCCTGTCTGGTGCTGGATGTCAGAATGCCTGGCGCCAGCGGGCTCGATTTCCAGGTCGAGCTAGCCAATAGCCATGACGCGATTCCCATTATTTTCATCACCGGGCATGGCGACGTGCCGATGTCGGTGCGAGCCATGCGCGCCGGTGCCGTTGAATTTCTGCTCAAACCATTCCGAGAACAGGATCTGCTCGATGCGATCCACTTGGCGATCGAGCGCGATCGCACGCGCCGGCAGGGTGAGGCCGTCGATACCGAATTGAACGAACGCTTCGCCACCCTGACGACGCGCGAACGGGAAGTGATGACGCTTGTCGCCAGCGGCCGCCTCAACAAACAGATCGCGGCTGACCTCGGGCTCAGCGAAGTGACCGTCAAGGTTCATCGTGGCCAGGTGATGCGCAAGATGCAGGCCGCGACCCTCGCCGACCTGATCAGAATGTCCGACCGGCTCGGTTTATCGGCAAACCGCGCTTAGGTCCGTCCCGTCACCGCTTTTTCGCGGCAATGGAGCCGATCATCTCGCGCATCCAGCGGTGGGCTGGATCATGCGCGCGGCGCTTGTGCCAGATCAACCGATAGTGAACGACCGGAGGCGGCTCGGCGATTTCGATGATGGCGGCCGCGCCCATGCCTTGAAACTTCTGCGCCGCCAGACGACCCATCACACCGATGCAGTCGTTGTCCTGAAGCATGGACGGCACAATCAGAAACTGCGGCACGCTGACCATGGGCGACCATTTATGCCCGAGCGCTTCCTGCTGTTCGAAGAACGGCCGCATGATGGTGGTGGCGATCGACACCTCGATCAGGGGATAAGCGGTGAGGCGGGCGAAGGGCTGGGCGCGCTTACGGCGGAGCGGATGGGTATTGGAGGCAACGAAGATCAGCTCGTCGTCGAAGAGATGTTCGGATTCGTACAGGCCTTCGTCGGCGCTATAGACGACGACCGCCGCGTCGATCATGTCGTTCCTGAACCAGTCGTAAAGGCGCGAACGATCGAGCGCGATGAATTCGGCCGAAGCGGACGGCGCTTGCACACGCAGGTTTTGAACGATGTCTGATCCTAGCGTGAAGCTGGCGATGTCGGTCATAGCCAATCGAAAGCGCCCGTCGAAAGCTTCCGGCTTGAAAATGTCCTGCGCTTCCAGCGCCTGCGCGACAGCGCGCAGGGCATCCTTGATCGGCTGACGCAGCGCGCTGGCCCGTTCGGTCAAAAACATCTCGCCACGGCTGCGGATCAGCAATTGATCGTTGAAGCTGGCGCGTAGCCGCGCCAGCGCGGCGCTCGTCGCCGGTTGGCTCAGCGACAGGCGCGCTGCGGCGCGCGTCACGCTGCGCTCATCAAGTAGGATGTCGAAAGCGATCAGCAGATTGAGGTCGAGCCGCTTTAGAATATCCATCATTCAGATAATTAAACATTTGAAATATCAGTTTGACAATAGGCCACATGCGCCGGACGCTCAGCCCATCTTCAGAGGGAAGGGTGCCGCCATGGGTCGAGACCGCAGAAAGCCACCATTCAGGGCCGATCGTGCCGGCATGAAGCGCGCGCTTCCGATCGTCGGCCTCGGCTTTCTCGCTCTGTTGCCGCTTACTTTCGCGGCTCAGGCTGCCGACAAGGTCTCGCTGCGCTTTGGTTTTGTCGCGACCGGCATCGATGCACCTTGGACCTACGGCATCGAAAAGGGCTTCTTCCGCGACAACGGCATTGAGTTGGAATTGCGTGAAGGCAAAGGCTCGGCCGTTACGGCACAGACCGTGGCCGCCGGCACCGATGATTTCGGTGTCGATGTCGATGGCGGCACATTCCTCAATCTGGCCGCCAAGGGCCTGCCGGCGACGGCTGTGCTGGCGAATGCCGGCAAAAGCCCGCTCGTGGTTTTCTCGGCGGCGGACAAGCCGCTCAAGACGCCGGCGGATCTGGTCGGTGCGCGCATCTCCATCACCGCTGGCGATGGCCCCTCGGCGCTGCTGCCGGTTCTGCTCAAGCGCAACGGTATTGATGCGAGCAAGGTGACGCAGATCAACATGCAGCCTGGTCCCAAACTGGTCAGTCTGCTGACCGGGCGGGTCGATGGCATGGCGACCAATTATGCCTTGAAGGCGACGCTCGAATCCAAAGGCCTGAAAGTACACTCGCTGATGTATGCCGACTTCGGCGTGGTGACGCCGGGCATGTATATGATCGTCTCGAACTCGCTGCTGAACAGCAAGCCTGATCTGGTGCAGCGCTTCGTCGGCGCGGCGCAGAAGTCGCTGCTAGCCACGGCTGAAAACCCGCAAGCCGCCGCTGAATCCTTCAGTCGCATGTATCCAAGCTACGACCGCCAGGGCGCGGCGGGAGAAACGCTTCTGCTGTTGCAATTGCTGCACTCGGAAGACACCAAGGGCAAGCCAGCCGGCACCGTCTCGTTGGCTGACGCGAAAGCCGGTGCGGACGTACTCATCGCGTCTGGCCTGATGGAGCCCGGCGCCGACGTGACGAAATTCGTCACCAATCGCTTCATCGAAGCACGGAAAAAATAGCTGGCAGATAATTGAACTGGGTGCTCCCATGGCAAATCTTGACATCGAACATCTGACGCCGGCGATCGGTTCGATCATTCACGGCATTGATCTCTCCGACCAGGCGCAAGTCGAACGTTATCGCGACGAATTGCGGCGTGTCTTCGTCGAACGTCAGGTCATCTTCTTTCGCAATCAGAAGCTCGATCCCGATGCGCAGGTGTCGTTCTCGCGGGTTTTCGGGCAGGTCAAGCCGGTCTCCTCGACCTTTCCGTCTCATCCCGACAATCCGCATCTGGAAATTTTGCGGAGCAAGGGCACGAAAACAGGCACCGATGTCTGGCATGCCGATCTGACCTGGCAGAGCGATCCGCCGATTGGCGCCTGTCTCTACGCTGTCAACGTGCCCCCGGCCGGCGGCGACACCATGTGGGCCAGCATGACAGCGGCCTATGATGCGCTCGATGAAAAGTTCCGCGCCTATATCGACGACATGACAGCGGTTCATGATTGGGAGGGGCCTGAACTGATGGCTGGCGTGCGCGCCTCGCCCGATGCGCAGCAGCGTTACGAGGACATGCGCAAGCGCTTTCCGCCCATCGAACAGCCGGTGGTGAAAACCCATCCCGAGACCGGGCGTCGGTTGGTTTATGTCAACACGCTCTACACCACCCGGATCGTCGGCGTGACGCGGGCCGAGAGCGCGACATTGACCCATTTCCTCGCCGGCCTGTCCTCGGTGCCGGAATGGCAGGTGCGGTTTCGCTGGCAGCCGGGCTCGGTCGCGGTCTGGGACAATCGGGCCGTCCAGCATTATGCTGTGAATGACTATCATCCCTATCCCCGCCTGATGCATCGGGTGACGGTCTATTAGAGCGAACTCGCGGAGATCAAACGTGCCGATAGCTCTGGTTGTTCCCGACGATGCGCCGGTGCCAAGCCATGCCGACGTGCTGATTTCGCTGCAGGACACAGGCAAGACCTATGAGACGCGCAGCGGCCCCGTGGTCGCGGTGGAGGCTGCGAGCCTCGATCTAGCGCGCGGTGAAACCCTGGCGCTTCTTGGCCCGAGCGGTTGTGGCAAAAGCACGCTTTTGATGATGGTCGCCGGCTTGCTTGAGCCCAGCAGCGGCCAGATCGTCGTCAACGGCCGTCCGCTGAGCGGCCCCATTCCGGAACTGGGTTTCGTCTTCCAGCGCGATCTGCTGCTCGACTGGCGCACGGTCCTCGACAATGTGCTGTTGCCCTTCGCTTTGATCGGCGAGAATCCCAAACAACACGAGAGCCGCGCCCGCATGCTCCTGGAGCGCGTCGGCCTGGCCGGCTTCGAGCACAAGCGGCCATATGAGCTGTCGGGCGGCATGCGCCAGCGGGTGGCGATCTGCCGGGCTCTGATCGGTGATCCCGATATCTTTCTGCTCGATGAGCCCTTCGCCGCGCTCGATGCCTTCACGCGCGAACAGATGCAGCTCGACATGCAACGCCTGTCTCTCGACAAACCGCGCACGACCATTCTGGTGACCCATGAGATCAGCGAGGCCGTTTTCATGGCCGATCGGGTGGCGGTGATGACGGCGCGGCCGAGCCGCATCCATCAGATCATCGATATCGAGCTGCCGCGACCGCGCACCATGAAGACGCGCGAAACGGAGGCCTTCGCCCGCTACATCACCAAGATTCACGGCATATTCGCCAGTCTGGGGGTCATCCGTGGCTGACGTTGGCATCACGCTTCCGCGCCGCCCCGAGCGCCTCTCGGGGATGGGACATCATTTCAAGGGCGCGTTCTGGCCGCTGGCGTCAACAGTGCTGGCCTTGGGCCTGTGGGCGCTCATCGTCGTGGTGGCGAAGCCCGCGCCCTACATTCTGCCAGCGCCGTGGGATGTCCTGGCCCGCATCTGGACCGACCGGGGGCTGCTTGCCAGCCACGGCCTGGTGACAATGACGGAGATCGTCGCCGGTCTTCTCATCAGCATCGTCATCGCCATCCCGCTTGGCATTGCCATTGTCGCGGTACCGACGGCGGAGAAACTGTTCTATCCGATCATCGTCGCCTTCAACGCGATCCCGAAAGTCGCGCTCGCGCCATTGTTCGTCGTCTGGTTCGGCTATGGCTTCATGCCGCGCGTGTTGATCACCAGTTCGATCGCCTTCTTTCCGATTCTGGTCTCGACCATCAGCGGTCTGGTCGGCATCGAGCCCGATCTCTTGCGCCTGGCGCGGGTGCTGCGCGCCCATACGTCCCAGGTCTTTCTGCGCATGCGATTGCCCCATGCGTTGCCGTCTATCTTTGCGGGCATCAAAGTCGGCACCAGCCTGGCGGTCATCGGCGCGATCATTGGCGAGTTCGTCGCCTCTGACAGCGGCTGGGGCTATCTTCTGGTGCAAGCCAGCGGCACGCTCGACACGACGATCATGTTCGCCGTCGTCATCATTCTGGCGATCGTCGCGAGCTGCTTGTTTTCAGCCGTCGGCTTGATCGAACGGCTGATGGTCTCCTGGCATGCCTCGCAGCGGCACTAAACCCGTCAGCTCTCGACGATGGAATCGACCTTGCTCGGATAGAAGGCGAGGTGATCCTTGATCTTGTCGACAGCGGGATAGGGCGCTTCATAGCTCCACACCGCATTGGCGCCTGCAGCGCCGCTGGCACCGAGGCTGTAATAGGAACAATCGCCCTTATAGGGGCAATAGGTCGTGTGACTGGTGCGCGCGAGGGCGGCCATGTCGACGTCGGCGCGCGGAATATACTGGACCGGCGGAATGCTGGCTTCCACCAGGGTCAGGGCATGGGTGCTGTCGGCGATGACTTTGCCGCCGAGCTTCACGACAACCCGCTTCGGATTGGCTGTGATCGTGATGGGATGATCAGGTCCTGGTAGCTTCATCGCGATACTCCCGTTCATCTGTTGGGCGATCGTTTAACGTGAAAGGCCTATGCTTTTCGCCAGTTCTGCCGCCGCCTGGGACGGGCTGATTTTAGCATTTTCCCGATCCACCTTGTAATTGGCGGCGCGCATCGCTTCGACAGATATGGCGCCAATCAGCGGTTGCAAGGCCTGGCGCAGCAGCCCGTCATCGGCCCGTTTCGGCGCGATCAGGACCACCGCATCATAATTTGGAACCGCATGGTGCGGGTCTTCCAGAACCGTCAGATCGTCGGCGGCGACGCGGCCATCGCTGGAAAAGGCCGAGATCACGTCCACTGTGCCATCGGCCAGCGCGCGATACATGAAGGTTGGATTGTAGGAAGATTGCTGGCGGAACTGTAGCCCATAACTTTGCCGCAGCGCCGCCCATTCCGGCCGGTCGAGGAATTCGATATCCGAGCCCAGCGTTAGGTTGCCAGCGTGCCGGGCGAGATCGTCGATACGGGCGATCCCCAACCCGTTGGCACGTTGCTTGCGCATGACGAGCACATAGGCATTTTCGAAGCCGAGCCTGCCGAGTACCGTGACCCCGCGCTCAGCCTTCATCCACCGCGTCATCTCGCTGAGCATCTGATCGCGCGGCAATGCGTCACCCCGGTCCATCACATTGGTCCAGAGCGTGCCCGTATAATCGACATAGACATCGAGTTCATCATTGGCCAGCGCGCGGAAAGCGACAGCCGAGCCGAGCCCTTCCTTGATCGTCGCTGTCGCTCCAGCCTGACGCAGCCGTCCGGCGATCAGTTCGGCGAGAATGAATTGCTCGCTGAAATTCTTGGCGCCGATGACATAGCCGCCGTTTGAGGCGCGCGCCAAAGGCACGAGCGAGGCGCAGATCAATGCCGCCAGACCTGCAACGCCAATGAAGAGCCGCCGCTTGTCGCGCAGCGCCGTGGCTTTCTCGACAAGCGCCAGCAGTAGATCAACCAGAATGGCGAGGACCGCCGCGGCGACACAGCCGAAAAGAACGAACACCCAGTTCTCGGTCTGGAGGCCAGTGAAGATATAATTGCCCAGACTGGTCTGCCCCACGGGCGTGGCAAGCGTCGCCGCGCCGATGGTCCACACGGCGGCCAGACGCACACCGGCCATGATTACCGGTGCCGCCAGAGGAAGGTCCACTTGCAGCAATTGTTGGCGCCGGGTCATGCCGACGCCTTGCGCCGCTTCGGCGATCGTTGGATCAATGCCGGTGAGGCCGGTCACGGTGTTGCGCAGGATCGGCAGGATGGCATAGAGCGTCAGCGCCGCGACGGATGGCAGAAAGCCGAGCGCCGGCACACCAAACCCGAATGTGTCCTGTGTTAGCGTCGAAATCGCCAGCAGCAGCGGATAGAACAGGGCCAGCATGGCAAGGCCCGGAATGGTCTGGATGACACTCGCTACCGCGAGCAGCGTTCCGCGCAGGCCGGGAAAGCGCAAGGCGGCGGCCGCAAGGGGGATGCTGATCAACCCGCCGAGAACCAGAGCGGCGAGGCTGAGCAGGATATGCTGTGACAGATAATGCGGCAGCAGGGCGAAGGCCTCGGCGATGCGATTGTTCATCGGGCCGCGCCCGTGCTGCTGATCATCGCCTGGATGCGTTCCGCCTGCCGTCGTGGCAGATTCAGCAGATCGAAGACCATCGGATTGGCCGTGTCGGTCAACAGCGCGCCTGGCGTGCCATCGCAGACGATGCGCCCACCGTGCATCACGACGATCCGGTCGCTCAACAGCGCGGCCTCCTGCATGTCATGGGTGACCATGACGGTCGTCAGGCCGAATTTGTCATGCAGGGCGCGATAGCCCTGCGCCAGGGAATCGCGGGTCAGCGGATCAAGCGCGCCGAACGGTTCGTCCATCAGCACGATGTCAGGCGCTGCCGCCAGCGCTCTGGCCACGCCAACGCGTTGCTTCTGACCGCCCGAAAGCATTTGGACCGAACGGGTGAGATAATCCTCCGGCAGATCGACGAGCTGCATCAGTTCCTCGACGCGCGCCGAGATGCGGGCTTCCGGCCAGTGCAGCAGGCGCGGCGTCACGCCGATGTTCTCGGCCACGTTCATATGCGGGAACAGGCCGACATTCTGGATGACATAGCCAATGCCACGCCGCAGGCCGATGACGTTTTCCTTCGAAAGGACGTGACTGTCGATGTGGACGGAGCCGCGATCGGGCGTGATCAGGCCATTGATCGTGCGCAGCAGCGAGGTCTTGCCGGAGCCCGAAGCGCCGACGAGAGCAACGAATGTTCCTGCTTCAATGGACAGTGACACATGGTCGACCGCGAGCGAACGGCCGCCGTCAAAGGAGACACAAATATCGGCGAGCTCAATGAGAGGCTCGCTCGTGCCTCCGGTCTGCGGCATTGACCCCTCGCTCTTGCCCGAAACGGGCTCTTGACCGCGACAGATTACTGCGGATTGAAGCGCAGGTCATGCACGCTGAACAGGTGGCTCTCGTCGGTCCAGCGTTCGAGCGTCTGAAAGCCGGCTTTGCGGGCCAGCTCGGTAAAGCCATCGAGCGAATATTTGTGCGAATTTTCCGTGTGAATGTGCTCGCCAGCGGCGAAATCGAAGGTCCGATCGAGAATCCGAACCGTCTGGTGGCGGCGGCTCTCGAGATGCATTTCGATCCGTTCTTGGTTTTCGTTCCAGATCGCGCGATGCGCGAAAGCATCGAGATCGAATGTGCCGGACAATTCCCGATTGATGCGGGCCAGGACGTTGAGATTGAAGTCAGCGGTGACGCCGGCGGCATCATCATAAGCCGGCACCAGAATGGCGGGATCCTTGATCAGATCGACGCCGACGATGAGCCGCGACATAGGGCCGAGCCGCTCACCCATGGTGTGGAGTAAGCCTTGGGCAGCATCGCGTGTCAGATTGCCGATGGTCGAGCCGGGGAAAAAGCCGAGGCGCGGCTTTTGTCGTAGCTGCGCCGGCAGATCGATCTCGGCCAGGAAGTCGCCGACCACAGGGAAAATGTCCAAATGTGGCATCTGGGCCGTCAGGCGTTCGGTGGCTTCATCGAGCGCCGCCTCGGAGACGTCGATTGGCACATAGGCGGCCAGATCGTGCAGGGCCGAGAGCAAAATCTCGGTCTTGCGGCTGGAGCCGGAGCCATATTCCACCAGGATCGAGCCCGGTTGCGTCCGCTGCGCGATCGCCGGCGCGCAGGCTTGCAGAATGCGCGTCTCGGTGCGTGTCGGATAATACTCGGGCAGTTCGGTGATCTGTTCGAACAGGTCGCTGCCCTTGGCGTCATAGAACCAGCGGCAGGACAGGGTTTTGTTCGGCTGCGAGAGCCCATGAATGACATCCGCGGCGAATTCCATCTTGTCCGGCGTTACCGTGATGGAGCGGTCTTTAAGGGAATAGGTCATTATGCATCTTCCACGAGGCGCAGGCCCATGAATTGCCAGCGCTGCCAGGGATAAAAGAAATTGCGATAGGTCGGGCGCGAATGGCCGCGCGGCGTGGCGCAGGAGCCACCGCGCAACACCATCTGGCTCACCATGAACTTGCCGTTATACTCGCCGATGGCGCCGGCTGGCGGCACATAGCCGGGATATTGCAGGTAAGCACTCTGCGTCCATTCCCAGCAATCGCCGAACATCTGACGCAGGCCCTGTTGCCGGCGCGCCGGCACGGGGCGCAACAGATCGCTGCCGAGATCATTGCAATCGCGCGCCGCTTTTTGCGAAGCGACTTCCCATTCGAATTCGGTCGGCAGCCGCTTGCCGGCGAAACGCGCATAGGCATCGGCTTCGTAATAGGAGACATGGCTGACGGGGGCTTCAAGATCGATCGGCTGCAGGCCGCCCAATCCCATCTTCAGCCATTGACCGTCCTGTTCGACATAATAAAGCGGCGCCTGCCAGCCTTCGCGCTGCGCCATCGCCCAGCCGTCGGACAGCCAAAGACCCGCTGTGCGATAGCCGCCGGCTTTCATGAATTGCAGCCATTCGCCGTTCGTCACCAGGCGGTCCGCCATTTTGAACGGATGAATGAGCGCGCGATGACGTGGCGATTCATTGTCGAAAGCGAATGACGTGTCGGCGTGGCCGATGTCGGCGATCCCACCATCGAAGGCGAGCCACTGCGTGACGGGATCCTCGTCACCGTGTTTCTTCTCAGGCAATGAGCGATAGGCCGGCCGCAGCGGATTTTGCGCGAAGAGGGCGAGAATATCTGTCAGCAACAATTCCTGGTGTTGCTGCTCATGATTGAGCCCAATCTCCAGAAGATTGGCGATCGGTGCTTCCGGTGCCTTGCCGCTGGCGAACAGCTGCGTGAGGCCCTGGTCCACATGCGCGCGATACGCCATCACCTCGTCATGGGTCGGCCGGGTGAGTATGCCGCGCCGTGCGCGCGGATGACGGTCGCCCTCTGCCTCGTAATAAGAGTTGAAGCAATAGGGGAAGCGCTCGTCGAACAGGCGATAGCCGTCGACATGGGGCTTGAGTATGAAGGTTTCGAAAAACCATGTCGTATGGGCCAGATGCCACTTGGTCGGGCTGGCGTCATCCATCGCCTGGACGCATTGATCCTCCGCCGAAAGCGGTTCGGCGAGTGTGGCGGACTGCTGCCGCGTTTCGAAGATTTGGGCTTGAAGTCCCGTGGTAAGTCCGGTGGATTGCGAACTCTGGGTATCGGGCGGGCGATGAAAATTCATAGGCTCTCGTCCTCCGAATTCAGCCCCTATCGTCGGTCCAACACGTTAAACGAGGACGCGGACGATTGGTTTCCTGCGAAATACACTAAATGACAACGCTGGACCCTGATATCAGGGCCAGTTCGATCCGCGATCAGATAGGGGCCGGTCAGAGCCGGCACAATGCTTGTCCGTCATGGCTCCTGACAGCAAATGTCAGGAGCGTGTCACCAGCGGACTTAGCAAAAAATGAGGCGAAATGCCAAATTTGCCGATCAGGTGCGCCGTAGCACGATCGATCACCGAACCGACGTCGGCGATGCAGCCTGTTTCCGGCAGATGATAGGGCGCGCCGTTTGGCTTACCAGCAATGATCGCGGGTCGCGGGCGGCACCCAAATGCCGGCCTTCTGCAATTGGGCAAGGACCGGGGGGAGGCGTCGCGCTTCTTCTGGCCCCCACAAGAGCATGCGCAAGGCGAAGCCGCCCATCAGGTCGCAATCGCGATGCAATTCGATGATCTGTTCGGCGATGTCATCAGCTGTGCCGACGAGAGACATGATGTCGGCCGCGTTCGGTCGTGCATCGCCGATCTTGGAAAGATGCGAGGCCCAGGTCTTCTGCGCCTCCGGATCCGTCGAGCCGAGGAGATCGGCGAACACTTGCTGGGCGGTGCCGGGCGTGTCGCGGATGAGAATATCGGCGAGGATCAGAATGCGTGGTGGATCGTCTTTGCGCAACTGCTCGGCATTCTTGCGCAGTGTGACGGCCGTGTCCTGAACCACCGCTTTGGTCAGGGCCGAGGTGAACAGGTAGTCGCAATTGGTGGCGGCGAAGGCGAGGCCCTGGGCCGACGCGGCGGCGCTGACAAGGAGCGGAAGCATCTGCGGCACTGGACGGCGCATCTTGCCGTCGACCTTGAAATACTGCCCCTCGAAGGTGACCGTTTCCGGTGTCTTCACCCAGAGCGCGCTGGCGATGTCGACCGCTTCCTGCGCGAGCGCATAGCCATCGACCTTCTTCTCCATGCCGAACAGGCGCGCTTCATGATCGCGAAAACCGTTGACGATATTCCAGCCCCAGCGCCCCCCACTGATCCAATCGAGATGCGCGCCGAGCCTGGCGATCACGACCGGATGCAGGAATGTGGTGTGCATCGTCGAAATAATGCCCAGATGCTGCGTAGCGAGAAACATCGGCACCGACAGGATCGTGGCATTGGTGGAGGGATCCTGGAAGCCTGTGCGCGACACAGCTTCCGAGGCCGGCGCATAGCCATCGGCGATCAAGGCGAAGTCGAGACCGACATTCTCGATCGCCTGGGCGAACAAGATGTGATTGTCGAGCTCCAGAACATCGGGATTTTGCCGCGCGATCTCCAGCGATGGCAAAAGCGTCCTGGAATAGGGCCAGAACGCGCCGATTCTCAGCGTGCCATCACGGCGCCGATGTTTTCTTTGCCCTGCGGTGGCAGATCGCGCCGTCCACTCCATCCGAAGCCTCACCCTTCTCTCTGGTGGGGCAAAGGTACAAGAGACCGCCGACCGCACCTATTTGCCGTTAGTTATGGCCGCTTAACCAATGGTGGTTTGCCGCTCACTCAGGCGACTGTATTGAGCGCGGTGCGCACCGCGCCGAACAGATCGTCGATCTGGCTTTCGGAAATGATCAAGGGCGGCGAGAGCGCGATGATGTCGCCGGTGACACGGATCAGCGTGCCGTTCTCGAAACAATGCACGAAAGTCTCGTAAGCGCGGGCGCCGGCTTGGCCGGGCCGGGGCGCCAGTTCGATCCCGGTGACGAGGCCCATATTGCGAATGTCGATGACATGCGGCGCATCGCGTAGAGCATGGGCGGCCTTCTCGAAGGCCGGCGCCATCGCCTCCGCATGCTCGAACATTTTGTCGTTGCGATAGGCGTCGATGGTGGCGATGGCCGCGGCGCAGGCGACCGGATGGCCGGAATAGGTATAGCCATGCGCCAGTTCAATGGCCGCCGGATTGTTCTTCTGGTCCATGAAGGCGCGATAGATGTCATCGCTGGTGGCGACCGCGCCCATGGGAATGGTGCCGTTGGTCAGCCCCTTGGCCATGGTGATCATATCGGGTTTGATACCGAACTTGCTTGACGCGAAGGCATGCCCGCCCAGCCGTCCGAAGCCGGTGATCACCTCGTCGAAGATCAGCAGAATGCCGTGCTGGGAACAGATGGCGCGCAGCCGCTCCAGATAGCCTTTCGGCGGCATCAACACGCCGGCCGATCCTGCCATCGGCTCGACGATGACGGCGGCGATGGTGGAGGCGTCATGCAGCGCGATCAGCCGTTCAAGCTCATCAGCCAGATGCGCGCCCCATTCCGGCAGACCACGGCTGAAGGCGTTCTTCTCCAGATTATGGGTGTGGGGCAGGTGGTCGACATTGGGCAACAAGGCGAATTGCCGGCGGTTGCCAGCCAGTCCACCCACCGAAATGCCGCCGAAGCCGACGCCATGATAGCCGCGCTCGCGGCCAATGAGGCGGGTGCGTCGCCCTTCGCCCCGCAGCTGATGATAGGCCAGCGCAATCTTCAACGCGCTATCGACGGCCTCGGAACCGGAGTTGGCGAAGAAGACATGGTTGAGGCCCTCGGGCAGAATCTGGCGCAGTTTAGACGCCGCTTCAAAAGCGATGGGATGGCCCATCTGGAAAGAGGGGGCATAGTCGAGTTGCGACAACTGTTCCTTCACCGCCTCGGCGATTTCAGGCCGGCCGTGGCCGGCGTTGACGCACCACAATCCTGATGTGCCGTCGAGAATCTGCCGGTCGTCGTCCGAGCGGTAGTACATGCCCTTGGCGGAGACGAGCATGCGTGGCGCCTGCTTGAACTGGCGGTTTGCCGTGAACGGCATCCAGTAAGCGTCAAGATCATTCGGCATCACTCTCATCTACGGCCTCCGTCATATGTGCCGCGGACGTTATGCCGGAGATGAGCGGAAAAGTGATTTGATCTTTGGTTGCGGCCCTCGCGACCAAATTTCAAGCCACTTTGACGACCGGCCGTGCATAGTGAGACGCATAGGCGCCAACTGCGCGACGTGGCTTAAGGGAGTTCGAATGGAGATCCGGTTCGATAACAAGACGGTCGTTGTGACGGGCGCGCGCGACGGGCTCGGGCGCTGCATTTCCGAACGGTTCATCGAAAGCGGCGCCAATCTCTATTGCTGCGATATCAATTCTGACGGTCTCGAAACCCTTGCCGAAAAGGGCGCTCATGTACGGACCGTTGATCTGACCGACGATAAGGCGCTGCGCGCCTGGATCGCCGAGATCGAACGGGAGACGGGCCGTGCCATCGATATCCTGGTCAACAATGCCGGCGGCTTTGCCCATGCGGTGCCGCGGCCGATCGACGAGGTTACCGATAGTGAATGGGACACGGTGATGGCGCGCAACCCGCGCATCGCCTTCGGCGTCAGCCGTGCCGTGGTTCCTGGCATGAAGCGGGCAGGGTATGGCCGCATCGTCAACATGAGTTCGGGCGCGGGCATCGCCGCTTCGCGCACCAAGCTGCATCCCTATACCGCCGCCAAACATGCGGTTGTCGGCCTCACCCGGCAGATGGCCATGGAGCTCGGCCCCTTCGGCATCACGGTCAACAGTGTCGCGCCAGGCTTCGTCCTCTCCAATGCCTTCACCAAGGCTGATTGGGAGCGCTACAGCCCCGAGGCGCAGAAGGCCCATGTGGAGAACACGTCGATGCGTCGTATCGGCCATCCAGACGATATCGCCAGCATGACGCTGTTTCTGGCTTCCGATCACGCCTCCTGGGTGACCGGCCAGATCATTTCGGTCGATGGCGGTCGTTGAATTTATGATCCGTAAGCTGCACCTTGGCTGCTTTACAGGCAGATGCATTAAATCGGGGCACTACCAAAAGTAAAATCGGGCTGGACTGGAGCCCACAACGAGTTAACGTTTCGCCCGTCATAATAAGGTGCCCCAAGATGGCCGAAGTCCCGCCGATGGCGATGAAGTTCTTGCGTCAGCGCGTCAGCCTGCGTCATTTGCGGCTGATCCTGGTGCTCGACGAAGAGCGCAGCATCACCCGCACCGCCGACCGCCTGTGCATCAGCCAGGCCGCGGTTTCCAAAACCCGCAGCGAAATCGAGAAAGGCATTGGCACGCCTTTGTTCGAATGGCACGGACACCGCCTCGAGGTGACCGAGGTTGGCCAGTGCGTGCTGCAATCGGCCCGCCGCATCGTTGCCGAGCTCGAATGCCTCAGCGAGGAATTCGCGTTGATGAAATCCGGCATGGGGGGCGTGCTGACCATCGGCACGCGCACCATTTCGGGCCAGCCGTTTCTGTCGCAGGTCACCGCTGCGTTCAAGAAAGCGCATCCGAATGTCACCGTGCAATTGGTCGATACCGATCTTGAGAGCTTGCTGGATCGGTTGTCGAAAGGCACGATCTCCTTGCTCTACGGGCGTTTCGACGCGACGGCTGCGGGTTCGGGCTTCGAAGCACATCAGGTTCTGAGCGATCGCATGCTGATCGTCGCCAGCCCCAACCATCCTCTGGCCAACGAGCGCAAACCGTCTTGGGCCGAGATGGCGAAACAGGCCTGGGTTCTCATTCCTGAGGGTTTCGTCGGCCGCTATGGCCGCGAACATCTGGCGGCCGAACTGTCGCGCCACCAGCTGCCGTTTCCGACCAATCTGGTCGAGACGCAATGTCTGCTGCTCACCATGAGCCTGTTCCAGTCAGGCGATTTTTTGACGATCCTGCCGGAAGGCGTTGCGGCACAGCTCGAAATACGCGGCATCGCCCGGGTTTTGAACACGCCGCCGATCGGCGCACCGGACTCCGTTTGTCTGATGTGGCGTGCCAAAACGGCCATGCCACCGGCGGCGCGTCGCTTCCGCGATATGGCCCTGGATATCCTCAAGGCGGATGAATTGCAGCGGCTTGAGGAAGAGGAAGGCCTGCTGAAGCCATTGCGCGGTGAGGCCTGGCGTTTCGAGGCGGTGCAGGGCGTGCGCCAGCAAGGGCTTGCCAAACCGGCGACCGCGCGTCGCAGCCGTCAACGCAAGGCCGTGGTCGGCGAAACCGCTTGAAAACGTGGGGTGAAGCCCCGCGTGTTCTTGCATGACATTTGGTTAGGCCGCTCAAAACTTCTTTTCCATTGTTGCGCTGGAGGCGCCGTGATTGAACCGATCAAACGGTTCAAGAGGACGGTGCGGTGCCTGTTTCGACATCCGGATCGGCGAAAGAATTTGCGCTTGATTTCATTGGCCGCAATGAACGCGCTTTCATCACGCTGAACGATTCCATCTTCTACTTCGGTGAGCTCGGCGTGCAGGAAACCCGCACAGCCGGATTGATGACATCGCTGCTGGAGCGGCATGGCTTTCAGGTGCAGCGCGGCCTCTCAGGTTTCGCCACCTCTTTCCTCGCCACCTATGGGGCGGGTGAACCGGTCATCGCCATTCACACGGAATATGACGCCAATCCGTCGAACAGCCAGAAGTCTGGCGTCACCGAGCGGGCTGAGATCGTCGCCGGTGCGCCGGGGCATTGCGAGGGGCACAATACCAACGCCGCCGTGATGATTACGTCGGCGCTGGCGATCCGCTACGCCATGGAAAAGTTTGGCTTACCGGGCACGCTCAAAATCTTCGGCGCCTCGGCCGAGGAGCAGTTGCTAAGCCGGCCCTATTTTGTGCGCGACGGCTTCTTCGACGATGTCGATCTGGCCTTCCACGATCACATTCTCGATGAGTTCGGCACCGACTACGGCATGATGCAGAGCGCCGCCATATCGGCTGATTTTACCTTTCGCGGCGAATCCGCCCATGCCGCCGTCTCGCCGTGGAAAGGCCGCGACGCTCTTGATGCAGTCGTGCTGATGGATGTCGGCCTAGCGCAATATCGCGAACATATGAAGCCGACGATGACGATGCATCGCGTCATCACCAAGGGCGGCGAACAGCCCAATGTCATTCCCGCGCTCGCGGCCTGCTGGTGGTATTTCCGCGATCCGACGGCCGAAGGCGCAAGGCTTCTGTTTGAGCGAGCGCAGAAGATCGCTCAAGGCGCGGCGTTGATGGCCGATTGCGAACTGAGCGTCGACGTCAGAGCCGCCGTCTGGCCGGTGCGCCTCAATCAGACCATCGCCGAAGTCATCCAGCGCAATGTCGAAGCCGTCGGCATGCCATCTTGGAGCGAGACGGAACATGATTTTGCCCGCAAGCTGCAACGCCAGGCGAAGGTCGCCGAGATTGGCTTGCGGCCGGCGGTGACGCCGCTGACGGGGCCTGCGGTCCAGATCGCGGCGTCCAATGATTGCGGTGACGTCTCTTGGAAAGTGCCGATGGGGCGCATCTGGTTTCCCGGCAATGTGCCGCATCTGCCGTTCCATCACTGGAGCGCTGGCGCGGCGCTCGCCACCTCCATCGCGCACAAGGGCGGCTTGGTTGGCGCCAAGGCATTGTCCGGCGCGGTGATCGACTATCTGCAGGACAAGGATCTCGTCACCCAGACGAAACGCAGCTTCGCCGCCGAGATCGGTGACACGGTCTACACGCCGCTGCTGCCAGCGGGACAGCATGCGCCGGCCGATCTCAACCGCGCCCTGATGGAGAAATTCCGGCCGGAGATGGAAGCCCATTACGTGGGTCAAGAACCTGTCTTCGCCGCGTCAGTTTGAAAGGAACGTCGATGTCGTCCAAGCCCATGCGTTATCCCCGGAAGTGGCAATGGCCGAACCAGGAGAAGATCGCCATGAGCGTCAATCTCGCGCTCGAGGCCTTCCGGTTCAAAAGCCAATATACGCAAGAGGGCAAGCCAGGGCAGGTCGATCACTTCTCGCTATCCTATGCCCGTTATGGGGCCCAGTCCGGCATCTATCGCATTCTCGATCTGCTCGATGAGACCGGCATCAAAGGCAGCATGTCGATCAATGGCAAGGCCGCGGAGCTCTATCCCGATCAGATTCGCGCTGTCGCCGCCGCCGGCCACGAGCCTGTTGGCCATGGCTGGGAAAACGACATGCTCACCGACGATAGCGATCCCGAACAGGAACGCGCCGAGATCCGTCGCGTGACGAAAGCGATCACCGATGCGGCTGGCGTGCGCCCTGTCGGCTGGACCAGCCCGGGCAGTGCCGGGTCGAGCAATACGCTCAGCTTCCTCGCCGCGGAGGGTTATTTGTGGAACGGCGATGAGGCCGACGACGATCTGCCCTATGTGAAGACGACGGCCAGCGGACCCATGGTGCTGCTGCCGCGCGTCAACACGCCGACCAATGACCTTAGCATCTGGATCGCTGGCAAGAACCCGCCCTCGGTGATTTGGGAACAGTTCAAGGACACGTTCGACGAACTCTATGCGGAGGGCCAGCGCGGTCATCCAAAGTGGATCGAAATCGTGCTGCACGCCCATATGGCAGGCCGTCCGACCCTGATCCCAACCATTCGCAAATGCATCGCCTATGCCAAGCAGCACGAGGACGTCTGGTTCGCTCGCAAACGCGATATCGCCGAATGGGCGATCAAACAGGAAAATCCGCGCTGATGATCTTGGGATTGGAGCCTTGGGAGTGGAACGATGAGTGTTGACGTCGGCGATCGCCTTCGCTTCGTGCGCACCCAGAAGAAAATGTCGCAGCGTCTGTTGGCGAAGCGGGCTGGCGTGACGAGTTCGACCATTTCATTGATCGAATCCAATCAGGTCAATCCATCAGTCGGTGCACTGAAGCGGGTTCTTGACGGCATTCCCATGGGACTGGCCGAATTCTTCTCGGTGACGGCGCCCGCCGACGAACATCAAGCCTTCTATCGTGCGGAAGAGCTGCTCGAAATCGGCAAGGAGGATATTTCCTATCGTCAGGTCGGCTCCTATTCGAACGGCAACATGCTGCAAATCTTGAAAGAGACCTATCAGCCGGGCGCCGACACGGGGAGCGTCCCGCTGCAACATGATGGCGAGGAGGGCGGCGTCGTTATTCGCGGCCAGCTGGAAGTCACCGTCGATGGCGAACGCTGTGTTCTCGGCCCCGGCGATGCCTATTCCTTCGAGAGCCGGCGGCCGCACCGTTTCCGTTGCGTCGGTTCTGAGCCGTGCGAGGTGATCAGCGCCTGCACGCCACCGACGTTTTAGTTAGGAGCCCTTATGTCGAAACGTCCCAAATTTCCGCGCGAATGGAGCTGGCCGGGCAAGGAGAAGATCGCCTTCTCGATCGGTGTGCCCTTCGAGGCGTTCGAAAAGCAGAGCCAGGTCAATTTCGTCGCCAGTCGCGGCCAGTTGGATCGTTTCTCGCTGTCCTATGGCGATTACGGCTGGAAGGCCGGCATCTGGCGCCTCATGAATATTCTCGATGAGTTCGGCCTCAAGTCGGCGATCTCAGCCAATGGTCTGGCGGCCGAGCGCCATCCCGATATCATCAAAACCTTCGCTCAGGAGGGTCACGAGGTTTTGGGGCACGGTTGGGCCAACGACGTCTATGCCAAGGATGCGACGCCGGAGCAGGAGCGAGCGGAGATCGCTCGTTGTACGGCCATTCTGACGGAGACCACTGGCGGCATTCGGCCGGTCGGCTGGACCAGCCCCGGTTCCAGTGGATCGGATGTCACCAACGAACTCCTGGCCGAGCAGGGCTATATCTGGGTCGGCGATGATGCCAGCGACGATCTGCCTTTCGTGCAGCGCACTAAATCGGGGCCGTTCGTCACCTTGCCGCGCACCAATCTCTTCACCAACGATATCGCTGCGTGGATTTTCCCGAGCAATCCCACCTCGGTATTCCTCGAGAATTTCAAGGAAACCTTCGACCAGCTCTATCGGGAGGGTGTGGAGGGCGCGCCGAAATGGTTGAGCATCACCCTGCACAGCCATATGGCCGGGCGGCCCACCATGTCGAACACCATTCGCCGTTGCCTGGATTACGTTCGCCAGCACGACGATGTCTATTATGCTCGCAGCCGCGATATCGCCGAATGGGCATTGCAGCGCGAAAAATAGGCAGGCGGCTTTAACGTCAGGTTGAGGTGGTGCCGACTTCTTTTCTGTTGTTGCCGCCAACACCCCATGGTCGACTTGACGAAGATCGCGTTAGTCGGGACTGCAACCATGGCAAGAACAAGCAGGTTTGAGAGGAACGATGACGGGAATCATTGAGCTCGATCGTGTCAGCATCGCCTTCCAGAAGGAGGTGATCTACGACCAGCTGTCATTCTCGGTGAACGATGGCGAATTCCTCTGCATTGTTGGGCCGAGCGGCTGCGGAAAATCGACCCTGTTGCGGGTGATCGGCGATCTCCTAGGTGTCGATACCGGCAGCGTGATGGTGGCGGGCACGCCAGCGGCACAAGCCTGGCAGGAAATTGCCTATGTGTTCCAATCGCCCCGGCTTCTGCCCTGGCGCGATGCGGAAGCCAATGTGATCCTGGGCCAGCAATTGCGCTTCGGTCGCGAGCGCGGCATGGACGAGATGCGCGGCAAGGCGCGTGCCTTGCTCGATCTTGTCGGTCTCGGTCGTGACACCCACAAATATCCGGCGATGATGTCAGGCGGCGAACGCCAGCGTGTCTCGATCGCCCGTGCGCTGGCCGTCGATCCCCGCATCGTGCTGATGGACGAACCATTTTCGGCGCTCGATGTGACGACGCGCCGACGCATGCGCAGCGAAATCATCGAAATCTGGAAGAAGACCGGCAAGACCATTGTCTTCGTCACCCATGAAGTCGACGAAGCCCTCGAACTGGCCGACCGGATCGTCGTGCTCTCGGTCAAGCCGACGCGCGTTCTGGAGACGATGACGCTGTCGGCACCGCGTCCGCGTGATCTCAACGGAGCGGAGATGAATGCGGCGCGCTCACGCCTCACCCAATTGCTCGGTGTTCCGGGCCAAATCGAAGAATGAAAAATCACGATAGGAAGGGCTTTGCGATGAACACTTCGATCATAAGAAACGCGGCGGCCGGCTTGGCCCTCATGTTTGGGGTGCAGTCCGCCCTGGCGGCCGAGACTATCACCTATGGCTCATTGCCCGATCCGGGCTATGACGCGGTGGTCTGGGCCATCGAGAACGGCAAGGTCAGCGATCCGAACGTTACGATCAAAGTGGAACGGGTCTCGTCGATCCCCGCCTTGATGCAGGCGGCGATGACCCAGCAGTTCAACCTGCTGCCCAATGGTGTTCTCTCCCTGCCGCAGATGCGCGAGAGCGGCCTGCCGATCAAGGTTCTCAGCACCTTGCTGCGCTATCATCCGGAGGGGCATAGCGCCGATGTCTGGGTGATGCCGAATTCGCCTTTCAAGACCATGCAGGATCTTAAAGGGAAAACCATCGCCGTCGTGTCTGGCGAAGCACAGAACGTCGTCTCCGTACGCTGGGTGATCAGCGAACGGTTTGGCATGAACGCCGATCTCGTCGGCGGTGATTTCCGCTGGGTGGAGATGCCGCAGGCGCAGTTCGAGGCGGCGCTTCAGGCGGGCCGTGTCGATGCGGTGTCGTTCAGCAATGTGCCGGCCTATACGGCAACGAAGGACGGCAAGTATCGATCCCTCCTGCAGGGTTCGAAAGAACTGGAGAAAATGTACGGCGGACCGATGCCGTCGCTTTTTCTCTTCGGCTATGAGAACGACATGAACAAGCGGGCCGATGCCTATGTGGCGGCCGGCAACCTTCTGAAAGCCTCGGCTGCCTATGTGCTGAAAAATCCCGACGAAGTCTTCGCCGCCGTCGCCCCCAAGTACAAGATCTCCAAGGATGATCTGCAAACCTGGTTCCTGACCTATGCGCAGATGCCGCTGGCACTGGGCCCGACCGACAAACAGGTCATGATGAAGGCCTGGCAATCGGGCGCCAAGATGGGAATGCTGAAGAAGGTCCCGGATAGCCCCGACGAATTGATCTGGTCGAAGGCGATTACGCAATAGCCGGAGCGCTTCCAGCTTCGGCCGATAAATCCAGAAATCAGAGACGAACAGCCGTTTGATGTCGATATCGAGTCCACCGTTACCACCTGAGCGAAGAGTGCCGCCTGCGTTCCTGACGTCGCGGCGCTGGATCACGCTGGCCTTCGTCCTGCTGCTGTTTATCGCCTGGCAGTGGTATTCAGCACATATGCCGCCGGTGCTGATCCCAAGCCCGGCCCGTGTTTGGGATCGGTTCGTTGAACTTTGGACCGATCCCAAGAACCTGGCCTATGCGATCTCGTCGCTGATCCATGTGACGGTCTCGGTTGTCCTGGCCTTTGTTCTGGGCGTCACCATCGCGTTGCTCGGCTATTATTTCGACATTCTCGATCTGGCGATCTACGGACGTCTGACGCCGTTCCTGAATTCTTTCTCCAGCATCGGTTGGGCCTTCCTGGCCATGATCTGGTTCGGCGTCAACGAAAGCTCGGTGATCTTCGCGACGACGATCGTGCTTCTGCCCTTCGCCATCATCAATGCTGGCACGGGCCTGCGCGAACTCGATCGCGAAGTGGTCGAAATGGGGCGCAGCTTCGGTCGCGGCGCCCGGGGTCAGATTATCTGGATCATCCTGCCGATGATGTTTCCCTATCTCTTCGCCACCATCCGCCTTTGTTTCGGCATTGGCTGGCAGGTGGTGTTGACGGCGGAACTTCTCTGCGGCTCGTCGGGGCTCGGCATGCTCATCAATCTGGCGCGCCAGAGGTATTGGACGGATATGGTTTTCGCCGTGGCGGCTCTGATCCTCCTCGTCGTCTATCTGACCGACCGCATCGTCTTCGCCGCGATCCAGAAACGTTTGAGGAGACGCTATGAGCTCTCCTAACAAGATCGGGCAGCGTCTCGTCGCCGAGTCTTTCGTGGTGGTCGCCATTGCGCTTTGGTGGCTGTCGTCGGCGCAGTTCCCGCCAAATGTGTTTCCAAATCCGATCCAGGTCTTCTGGGAGCTCGTGCGGCTGAGCACCGATGCGGAATTCTGGGGCCATGCGGCAGCGACCGGGATCCGCGTTCTGCTGGCGGTTGTCCTCTCGACGGTTCTGGGCAGCGCGCTGGGCATTCTGCCGCGCTATTTCCCCTGGCTCGGCGGCATCGTCGACGATGTGCTGGTGCCCTTCTTCACCTCCTTCCCAGCCATCGTCTGGGCCATTCTTGGCACCGTTTGGTTCGGCCTCACCGGCACGGCGATCCTGATTGTGCAGACCTTGATCATCTTCCCGTTCTGCCTGGTCAATGTGACCGAGGGCGGCAAGGAGATTGGTCGCGAAGAAATCGAAATGGGGCGCAGCTTCGGCCGCCGTCCTTGGTCGATCTTCTGGCGGATCGAACTGCCGCTGCTCGCCCCCTTCATCATCTCGGGCGCCCGTATCTCTTATGGCGTGTGCTGGAAGATCAGCCTCATCGCCGAGCTCTTCGGCGGCCGTTCTGGCCTTGGCTATATGATGCAGTGGGCGCGTGATTTCGGCAGCGTCGACAGCATCATCGCGATTTGCCTGGCCATCGTCTTCTTCGTTTCCATTGGTGATGCCCTGGTCCTGCGGCCGCTGACGCAATTGTTCCAGCCCAAAACCGAAGCGGGCAGCCGTTCCAAGAAAGGGCATCAAAGCCCGGAATTACTGGTGACGCCGACGGTGGGGCGGGGCTGAGGCCCGCTTGCCGCTGGGCGCACCAGAAAAGCGAAGCGAGGAAAATGCCGTGTCCCCAATGAACTTTTCGCCGGTCGCCGGCAAGCAAATGCCGTCGCCAAAGCACATCGACGTGCAGGGCCTGAAGACCCGCTATTATGAAGCTGGGAGCGGCGAGCCGATCGTCTTCATGTATGGCGGCAATTTCGGCTCGTCGGAGTCGGCTTCGAGCGCGCCGGTGTGGAGCACCAACTTCCTGCCGCTTTCCGATGCTTTCAAGGTCATTGCCTTCGACAAGATCGGCCAAGGCTTTACCGACAACCCGGTCCGCAACGAAGATTACACGATGGCTGCCGTCGTCCGTCACGCGGCGGCTTTCATCGAAGCCCTGAAACTGCCGCCCGTCCATCTCGTCGGCCACTCCCGTGGCGGCTTCGGCGTCACGCGCATCGCGCTTGAATATCCCCATCTCGTCCGCTCGGTGACGATCGTCAGCAGCGGTACGTTGAGCCCGCGCGTCAGCCCGAATGAAGTCATCCTGTCGAATGCGCCATTTCCGCCCTACAGTCGTGAGAGCGCGCGCTGGATCTACGAAGGCTATTCCTACGATCCCAAGAAGGTCACCGACGATTGGATCGACGCGGTGATGGATGTGTTCGAGCAGCCGAAATACAAGGTGAGCGTGCAGAAGATGGTCGATGAAGGGGCGGGGGCCCGCTACTTCATTCCGGAACTGGCGAAGCAGAAGCGCGAAACGCTTAATTGGCTGCGCGAGGGCCGCTTGCAGCGACCCACCCAGGTCATCTGGGGGCAGAACGATCCGACGGTTCAGGTCGAGGGCGGCTTCGATGTGTTCGACATGATCGCCGCGCACAATCGGCGCACGTCGTTCAGCCTCTTCAACCACGCCGGGCATTTTTCCTATCGGGAGCAACCGGAGCGCTTCAACGCTCTGCTCGCCCATTTTGTCCGCAACGCCAGCGCCTGAGGCAGCCCCGATGAACCCGACAACTCATTCGATCACCATCGCCGGCGGCAAGGTTTCCATGCTGCAGGCTGGCCCCGCAGGCGCCACGCCGGTTCTGCTGGTTCACGGCGGCCGCGCCGGCCAATCGCCGATTGCCTATGGCAGTCATATGTGGGCCAGCGTGATGCCTCATCTGGCCGCAGGCCGGCCGGTCGTGGCGCTCGATCTTCCCGGTGCCGGCGGCAGCGATCTTGGTTCTCCCAACTTGCTGACGATCGATGGTTTGCGCGGACATCTTGCCGATGTGCTGGCCGCGCTGGCGTTCGAAAAGGTTCATGTCGTCGGCCATGATATCGGTGGCTTGGTCGGGCTATGGCTCGCCGCGTTAGCGCCGCTGAAGATCGCTTCGCTCTCCATCGTGGCGAGCGCTGCGGCGCCGCCCATGGGTGACGGGCTTGATGACATTGTCCTCCAGGCTGCACCCGCTCCGCTCTGGACGCGGGGATCGCAGGCCTGGGCCTTCGATCGCCTGTCCTATTCCCATGCCCATATCGATGACACGCTGCTCGACGCTTGCGTTGCGGCCGCCGCAGGAACGCCGCACCGCGCGGCTGTCGCCGCCATGCAGGATGAAGCCGTCCGCAACCGCAATTTCGGTATTCCGGCAATGAAGGGGAAAATGTGGGCCATCCTGCGCGAGAAGGGCATTGCTGTTCCGACCCAGCTGGTCTGGAGCAACAATGATCCGCTGGCGACGCGCGACGGCGGCAATATGCTGTTCAAGATTCTCGCCGAGAAGCAGTACGCCACCTATTTCCATATCCTCAATCGCGCCGGCAGTTTTGCCTTTCGCGAACAGCCGCGGGAGTTCGCCGAGATCACGGCGTCCTTCCACGATGGTGTCGATGCGATGAGCGCGGCTTGGAGCGCAGCAAGGAACGCTGCCTAAAGAAAACGCCGCGGTGCAAACCGCGGCGTTTTCGTTTCAGTGATGTATTTTAGCGTTCAGCGATATTTCTTGGCCGCGGCAAGAAAGGCTTCATAGTCTTCCTTGGTCTGCGGCGAGGCGCCGACGATCTTCGGGACGACGGCAGTCACCTGCTCAAGATAGCGCTTTGTCTCTTCCGGCGAGAAGGTAATCAATTCGCCGCCACCTTTTTTCCAAGCGCCTTCGAGATCGGCTTTGAACTTCGGCGCCATGCTGCTGAACAGCGTTTCGTGTTTTTGCGCTTCGTCACGCACGATCGCTTCCAACTCAGGCCCGAGAGATTTCAAGAACCGTCGATTGGTGAGGCCGGAAACCATCGTGAATGAGCCTGGCAGGTAAGTGGCATTTTTCGTGATGTCGAAATATTTGAAGGCCGAAATGACCGCCATATTGGCCATGGCGCCATCGATCGCCTTGTTCTGTAGATTGGGCAGAACTTCGCCGAGCGGCAAGGAGAGCGGCGAAGCGCCGAGCTTCAGGAATGGCTCGTTGTACATGGGCGAACCGCCTGTCGTGCGCAGCTTCAGCCCTTTGAAGTCGTCCACCGTTCTGATCGGCTTATGGGTTGCAAGTACGACTTCGCCGCTGAGAAAGGTCACCAGCGGCTCCACGCCCTGGGCCTCACCGAAGGTCGCGAGCCTTTTGCGAATCTCGGGATCGGCTAGAACCTTCTGGCCATGTTCGGTGCTGTCGAACAGGCCGTTGGCATCCAGCGTCTGGAACCGTGGCTCGAGGCCGATATAGAAACCGATGGCCGGGAAGGTCATCTCGATCGTGCCCATGGCGACGCCTTCGACGGTCGCCGGGATCTGGCCGAGTTGGTTGGCCGGATAGATTTCGACTTTGATCTTGCCCTTGGAACGTTCCTCGACGCCCGCCTTGAAGGCCTTCATCCACTCATGGGTGACGTCGTTGATCGTCGGCGACGACAGTTTCATCGTGAATTGCTGGGCATTCACCGTCTGCGCCATAAAGCAGGCAGCAAGGCCGCCGAGCAGTCCCGTCAGCAGTTTCCTCATAGTTCCCCCCTCAAGCATAGTTCCCTCTTGTGTGGCCTAGATCAGGCCTCGTAATTGTGGATGAAATCCTCGGGCAGGTTTGGCCCCCAGACATAAAGCGAATCTTCCGGCGGATGGTCGCCGGCCTGCCAATCATGATCGACAGGCACGTAGTCGATGTCGGCCGAGTATTCGCTGTAGCTGCCCCATGGGTCGCGCACATAATGGAAATAGTTCGAGCCGAGGACATGGCGGCCGAGGCCCCAGCCGCGATCGTAACCCTTCTCCAGCATCAGCATGGCGCCCAGGCCGACGTCCATGACCGAGCCGACATCCCAGCTATAGTGGTGATGGCCAGGTGCGTTCGACTTGGCGAAGGCGACGAGATGATGATCGCTGCCATGGATGCCATGCATGAAGGCGATGCCTTCTCCGGAGCGATCGGAAAGCCGCAGGCCCATCACCCGGGTGTAGAAATCGATCGCGCGCGAGACATCAGTCGTGAACAGCAGGGTGTGCGATAGCCGGCGCGGATGGACACGGCCGGCATCGCGGCGATAGGGCGCGCCACGGACGCCGCCGGGAACCGAAACCGCGGAGAATTCCGATTTGGCGCTCGGCGATGATTTTTCGGCGATCTTTGCTTCGAGCAGATTGCCGTCGGGATCGTGGAACCAGATACCGTTCGACTCCAAGTCCTTCGGCGGATCGATCCGGGTGATGCCCAGATCCTGCAACCGCTTGGCGAAGGGCGCGAAATCCTCCTCATAGAGGCCGAAGGAGAAATAGCCGAATTTCTTGCGCGGTCCTTCGCCAATGCTCACCCATTTATGCGGTGAGCCGTGGGTGTAGAGGCCGAGGCCATTGCCTTCTTCGCGCACGTCGAGCCCGAAGCTGTCGTAAAAAGCTTGTGCGGTCTTCAGATCGGGCACGACCATGTGGCTACGATCGAGCGAATGAATGCCGAGTTCCCCTGGGCGGCGCGACGGCTGGATGAAACCATGGTTGGCGGTCATTTCACGTCCTCCTCATTCGCTTGTTCGTTGCGCGCTTATGGCGCTGATTTATATCGGTCAGACCTCGTCGACCACGGGGTTGCTGAGAATGCCGATCTTGTCGATTTCGATTTCGACAACATCGCCAGCCTTCATATACAGCGGCGGCTTGCGCGCCATGCCGACGCCCGATGGTGTGCCGGTGACGATGATGTCGCCGGACTCCAGTGTCATCGCTTCGCTGATCGTTGCAATCAAAGTCGCGACATCAAACACCATTTCGTCGATCATGGCACTCTGTACCACGGTGCGGTTGAGGCGCGTTTGAAGCTTCAAACCTTTGCATCCGGGCGGCAGTTCATCGGCGGTGACGAACCAGGGGCCGAACGCGCCGGTGCCGTCGAAGTTCTTGCCGACGGTCCATTGCGGCGTCTTCATCTGGAAATCGCGGATCGAGCCGTCGTTGAAGATCGAATAGCCGATGACATGGTCGAGCGCGGCGGCTTTGCTGATATGGCGCCCGCCTTTGCCGATGACGGCGACAAGCTCGCCCTCGTAATCGAGCTGCGTCGACTGCTTCGGGCGCACCATGGCTTCGTTCTGGCCGATGAAGCCGGAGGCGAAACGGGAGAAGAGCGTCGGATAATCCGGCTGTTTGAAACCGCTCTCGGCCGAGTGGTCCGCATAGTTCAGGCCGACGCAGATGATCTTGCCCGGCCGCCGCAACGGCGGTTTGATCGTCACCTTGGTCAGGTCCACCGCCGTGCCACCGAGCAGGCTTTCGTGGGCGGCGCGCAGAGCCGTGGGTCCCTTGGTGACCAGGTCGTCCAGATGGCCAGGATAATGGGGATCGCTCGCCTTGCGTCCGACCCAGCTGCCGTCAGCCCGTGCCGTCGCCAGTCCTTCGCTCGTGCCGTCCTGATAGACCGTGAAACGCATGGGCTCTCCCTTTCTTTTTTGTCCGCGAGTGAAACGCTATGTCCCACGGGAAAGACGGCTTGTCAAAAATAATATATTATCCATTATAACGTCTATTTTGTTTTCCACGGGAGTTCGGTTACGAACGAGCCATTGCCCAGGAGAGATGTTTGCGGGGACCGACGGGAAACGAACCCAATCTGACCAACGCGGCCTATGCCACTTTGCGTGGCGAACTCCTGGCTTGCCGCCTGCGTCCGAATGAAAAGCTCAACATTGCCGCGCTGTCGGCCCAGCTCGGCGTCAGCCTAGGCGCGGTGCGCGAAGCCCTATCGCGGCTCACCTCGGAAGGTCTGGTCACGGCGGAGACCAATCGCGGTTTCCGGGTCGCTGGCGTTTCCGAATCCGATCTGCTCGATCTCACCAGCACCCGCATCGAACTGGAAACGGCGTGCCTGCGGCGTGCCATTCGCGCCGGCGGTGTCGAGTGGGAAACCCAGGTTGTCGCCGCCCATCACCGGTTGTCGCGCACGCCTGAGCGCGAGGCGGGCGATCTTGAACGTGTCAACGAGGAGTGGGCTGTCGCGCATAAGGAGTTCCACGCCGCGTTGATTGCCGCCTGCGAAAGCCCGTGGCGGATGCGCTTGCGTGATTTCCTGTTCGACCAGACTGAGCGCTATCGCCGCCTATCGGTTCTCGCTCCGCAGCAAGAGCGCGATTTGCCGGCCGAACACCGCGCCCTCATGGAGGCAACGCTTGCCCGCGCCGAAGATACCGCCGTCGCATTGCTGACGGCTCATCTCGATGCCACTGCCAGCCGGGTGCGTGCGCTGGTTGAAGGCGAAAGCACCGGCCCAGCCGCCAAGCTGCCTTTGGCTGGCTGAATGGGCGGTGGGATTGCAGGTATCTCTACCCGCTGTCAGTAGCCGCCGAGCCCAACGACCGCGCGCTTTTGGATGAGCGGTGACGGCATCGGGAAAAAGGCGCCGAGTTGATACGGAAAAGTGCCACTCAGATCGTAGTTGACGACGACATGGAACGAAGGCGCCGGCGCCAGCCGGACCTGGGTGGTCATGGTCATGCGTTGCGAGCTCAACAGCGCATAACTCGGCATCGCCTTCGTCACATAGCTTGAAGCCAGTGATTGGCGCTCGGCATTGGAAATGCCGGCAACCGAGGCGCGGGCTGCTTCGGAGGCGATCTCCCGCAATTCGTGATGAACGCCGAAAATATAACCAAGGCAGACGATGCCAAGGAGAAGCATCATGAAAATCGGCGCCACGACGGCGAACTCGACCGCGGTTGCTCCTGAATTATTCGACCAGATGTTCTTAGCCATGATGACCCCTGCGGATGGAACACCTATGGACCCAACAGTATCCCAACTACAGCACGAACATAGATAACAACCCGCTAATCGAATGCAGGAGACAAGTGGCTCAGTTAAGTGTGACTTTGGTGGACTCGCGCAAAAAGGTTAATACGCGTCAACCAAGAGAAGCCGGCAGTGACACAGCGCTGGAATCGGAAGTGGCGCTCAGATGGCCTTGGCTTTGACGTGGGGCTGGCTTGCGCAAGGCAGCGCAATTCTATCCAGCGCATAGCTATGGGTGACGCCACAGTGGCTGCACATCAATTTAATGCGCCACGGTCTGCCCATGATGATCATATGGCTCGGGTCGGCTGGAAGCAGATTTTTCCAACCGCAGGAGTCACAGTCGATAACTGCGTTGATCCCGGTCGAAGGTGGAGCATGCGCCGCCAACCGCCTCATGAAAGCCTCCTGGCTTCCCATTCCGACAGGTCACTATGTATACAGGTCAATATGTATAATTGTGGGTTTACATGAGGTAAAGCTGCTCGCGGGGTAGCATAAAGACGTATACGATAAGCTATGATCTTCTTGTGCGGTGCCTGATGCCGAAAATTGATAATGCCGACGGCAGTGTTTGGCAGTTGATGGATTCAACAAGCACAACAGAGACGCGTGGACACGGAGATCGCAGGCAAACCTGTGTTTCGATTGAAATGCGCTTCTAGCTTTCGACCGCGCCCTTGAGCTTAGCTAGGCCGGTCTCGAAATCATTGCCGATCATCTTGTCCATACTGATGAAGATGCCGATCAGCTTGGTGATGAAAGGGGACGTGCCATGCATGGCCCAAATCACATTGGTGCCGCCAGCAACCGGTCGTAACGTGAACTCGGCCATGTTGTGCGCTTCGAAGGGTCGTTCGAAATCTAGCTTGATCGTAACCATCGACGGCGGATGAGATTCGAGAATCTCCATGCGGCCCTTCCCAACATTCTTATTGCCCTCCCAGGCATAAGTAGCGCCTCGGCCATTGGGCGCGCCGCCGATCGTCCGGCTCATGTTCGGATCGCGGTGTTCATACGGTGACCACGCTGGCCAGTTGTTGAAATCGTTGATCAGGGGAAACAGTCTGTCCGGCGGAGCGGCGATGGTCAACGAGCGCTGCACGGTGAATGTGTCAGGCCGTGTCCAGGCGTAAGCCAGGATGGCGACGAGCACCACCAGGATGAGAATGATGATGGATGAAAGGCTCATGGTCATCTCTTGGTTCGGCAGGATCGGTGAAGGCAGTCCCGGTGGGACGGTATCACGTGGGCTTCTTCCGCGCTGGCCACACTATAGCTTAGGGCAACTTCTCGCCCGCTCAGGTCAAGCCTTACCATATTCGATCGCCGCGAAGGCAAGCTTGCTGGGCAAAGGGCGGTGGTGTGTTTTCGACCTTTCCCTCGTTTCCCGCCGTAACGTTGTGCTAAAATGCCAAGATCACGCTGGTCCGAGCGTCTGAACGCGTGGACGAGCGCCTTGGTTTGGCGTTAAATGGAGTCGAAGGCACCCGGAGACAGGGGCCGTTTTGCGGACGGAAACATCAGGATCACATCATGCACATCATCGATTCCCATTTTCATTGGTGGCCGCGATCCGTCTTCGAAAAATTGTGCAAACGCACGGGCTTTCCCTCCGCCCATGTCAATGAACGCGGTGGCTATACGGTTCGGCGGCACGCCGACGAGGCGCATCCGTTGCCGAGCTGGAAAGAGTGGCATGACCTCGACGAACAGCTCGCCCATATGGACGGGCTCGGCCACCAGGTCGACGTGGTCTGCTCCATTGGCCCGATGTCGGTGTTCTTCTCCCAGCTTCCGGCCGAGGAAGGCCGGGATATCGCCATGCATTGGAACGAGGAAATGGCCGGTGCGCAGCGCCGCTATCCGGGCCGTGTCTGGGCCAGTGCCGCCATTCCGCTGGTCGATACCAAGATCGCGCTCGACGTGTTGGAACATGCGGTTGGCAAGCTCGGCTTGATGGGCGTCAACATGCCCGGCAGCATCGGCAGTGATGCGCGCATCGATGCCGAGCGGCTGGAGCCGTTCTATGCCCGCGTCGCCGAACTCGGCCTGCCGATGTTCCTGCATCCGACCGACGCCATCTTCGCCGATATGCTCGACGGTTATAATGGCGCGCTGCATCTCAGCCTTGGTCGGGTGATCGAGGTCAGCGTGGCGGCGTCACGGCTCGTTCTGTCGGGCCTGATGGAACGCCATCCCGGCCTCAAAGTGGTGATGTCGCACACTGGCGGCGCGCTGCCGTATCAATCGGGCCGCATGGACAAGAACACCAAGGCGGCCAAGCTGCCGCGGCCGACGAGCGAATATCTGCACCGCATGTACACCGATACGGTGTCGCCCCATTCGGCGGGCATGAAATTCGCGATCGAATATTACGGCATCGACAATGTTATGTATGGCACGGACTATCCCTGCTGGGATCCGGCCACCTGCCTGTCGCTGCTGGAAGAGCTGAACCTGTCGGCAGAAGACAAGCAGAAACTGTTCTACGACAATGCCCGCCGCATCCTCGGCCTCAAGGATCCGGTGGTGGCCGATAAGCTGGCTGCTGCCGAGTAGGCAACCGTCATTGCGCGGAGCGTAGCGACAAAGCAATCCAGGGGCGTGTGGCAGATTATTGAGATATGCCTATGGCGCAGGCATATTAACGTCTCTGATTTTACACCTCGACTCCTGGATTGCTTCGCTTCGCTCGCAACGACGGGATGCGCGCGTCCTTCCGCCTCTATGGAAATTTTAAACTGGGCCGCGCCATCAAAACTGGCGCGGCTTTTTGTTAGGCGCCGAGCGGTGTCACTGGCCGCGCGTCCATGGTCACTGGCGCAGGCGCGTTAGCCGGCCGCTCGATCAGAAAATCCTTCGGCGGTTCGGGCGGCACGTCGCCGAACTGGCCGGAGATCGTCGTATCCGGAAATTCCGCCTGCAGGCGCGGATAGACCTCGCGGGCGAAGTTGCGGATGCCCGCCACCGTGTCGTCGTGTTCGAGGAAACCGGCCTGGCCCATGATGAGCAGATGGCCGTAGCCACCGACATATTGATAGTGGCGCTTGATCTGTTGATAGACCTGCTCCGGCGTGCCAGCCATCAGGAAGCCGGCCTTGATCGCCGCCTCGACGCTGGCGCCCTTGGCGAATTCGCTCAACGGATGCGTCGCGCCGCGTAGCATCGCGACATTGGCCGCCACCGGCACATAGCCCGGCGGATTGACGAACTGCGGCGCGACCTTGTTGGCGGTGACATACCAGAGCAGCTTTTCAGCGCCGCGATAGGCTTCCTCTTCGGTGTCGCCGACATAGACGATGGCGCAATAGGCCAGCCGATCGATCGGCACGTCTTGGCCGCGTCCGGCCGCGCGCCAGCCAGCGCGATAGGCTTCATAGATCTTGCGGGTTTCGGCAAAGCCCGTGAGGAAGGTCGCCTGCACATAGCCCTTCTCGCCGACCTGGCGGGCGCCGCCAGCGCTCGTCGTACTGACCCAGAGCGGCGGATGCGGCGTCTGATAGACGCGCGGCCAGATGTTGATGTTGCGATGATGGAAGAACCGGCCTTCATGACTCACCGGCCCGTCATGGCTGGTCCAGGCCTTGACGACCAGATTGATCGCTTCCCAGAAGCGCTCGTTCATGCGCACCGGATTGCTGTTGGCGGGCGAGATTTCATAGGGCACGCCGCGCACGAAGCCGGCCTCCAGCCGGCCCTTCGAGAGAACATCGATCATCGCCATTTCCTCGGCGATGCGCACCGGTTGGCGCCGGTTCGCTGCCGGATTGCCGAGGATCAGCATGCGGGCTTTGGACGTCAGTCGCGCGAGTGCTGCCAGCATCAGGGGCGCTGCCGGATCGACGCAGGTGGCGGTCTGATGATGCTCGTTGAGCATGATGTTCAGACCTTCCTCCTCGGCGATCAGCCATTCCTTGATATAGCGATCGTAGAGTGCTGCGCCTTTTTCCGGATCGTAATGCTTGTTCGGCAAAGTGACGCGGATCGACGGATAGCTGTCGGCTGGCGGCAGATAGGGATAGGCGGTTTCGGTGAAATGCCAGGCTTGCATGGGTGGGCTCCCCGAGATCGTTGGCGCCTAGGCGTCTGCGACGCCAGGCAGACTGTCAGGACAGGAATTCGAGAACGGTCTTGGCGAAAGCCGCCGGTTGTTCGACATGCGGCACATGCCCGGCATCCGGGAGGGTGACGATTTTCGAGCCCTTGATGAGCTTGGCATAGCCCTGCACGTAATCGGCGCTGACCAGGCCGTCGCTGCTGCCGCGGACGAACAACGTCGGGCAGGCAACGCGATAAAGCCGGTGCGGCAGCTTGGGATTGTGCATATAGGGCTCCCAGACATAGAGCGCCGTGCTTTCCTTGTTGCGCACGATGATCGTCAGTTCTTCGTCGGAGAGCTTGGTCGGATCGAACGGGAATTTCGACGGATCGTGATAGATCAGCTTTGGCAGGTCGGTCGGCGGCATCACATAGATGTCGGGAATGTCGAGTTTGTCCTCTGGCCCGATCTTGATGCCGACGGGACCGACGAGCACGGCCTTGCCGAACCGCTCCGGCGCCTTGGTCAGCATTTCGGCGGCGATCCAGCCCCCCATCGAACAGCCGATGATGTCGACGGTGGCGAAGCCGAGGCGATCCATCAGATCGAGATAGAGGTGGGCGACGTCGTCGACATTGTCGATCCAGTCGGGCAGGGCCGAGCGGCCAAAGCCGGGATGGGACGGGCAGAGCAGGCGCCGGCTCCCGGCGATCAGCGGCACATGCGGCTCGCCCGGATTGAAGCCGCTTGCCCCGTGCAGGAACAAGATTGGCTTGCCGGAGCCCTCCTCGTGAATCTCGACCTCGACAGTTCCGAGCGTGATGACGGAGCGTTGCAAGCCTATCCTCCCCTTGTTCTTCAGCCTTGGATCCTCCCCTCGGATCGAAGGCGTCACCGGGCGCTTGAGGGCAAACCGGCGTCTATGGGCGCAAGGATTGACGTGGCCGCGGCCGTTTCCAATCGAAATCTGCCGCCTGGATTCGATTTACACATATGTGTAATTTGCTGGAACGGGAGGAAGAGCGTGGGAGAGCGCATGGTCAAGTCCGCGTCGCGCGCGTTTGCCGTGGTCGAGCTGTTCGCCCGCGTGCGCGCGCCCATGCGGCTGAAAGATGTGGCGGCGGGGCTCGGCCATCCGGTCTCCAGCGCCGCGGCTCTGCTCAAGACGATGACCCAGCAGGGCTACCTGTCCTTCGATACGAAGTCGCGCGCCTATATGCCCACGGCCCGGCTGCCGCGCCTGGTCAACTGGATCTCCTATGACGATTTCGAGGAGGGCGTGGTTGCCGAAGCGATACAGCAGTTGTGGGCGCAATCGCATGAAGGTGTGGTGCTGGGAACGCCGGTCGGCATTCATCTGGAATATGTTCGCTCGCTGCGCGGCGCCAGCGAGGGCGTACAGTTCTCCATCCCGCTGGGAACACGCCGCGTGCTGATCCAGACGGGCATGGGCTGGCAGTATCTCAGCCTGCGCCCGCTCGCCGAGGCGATGAATATCTATGAGCAGACGATGGCCGCCGGCGCGCTCGATCGGGCGCTTTTTCCGGTCGAGGTTTTTCTGCAGCGACTTGAGAGCCATCGCAATCTCGAGGTGACGCTCTCGCGGGCCCGCGACCTGTTGGCGCCCACCGCCCATTGGGACGGTGCCATGGCCTCGATCCTGATCGACACGCCGCCCGGCCATCGTCCTCTTGCCCTTGGCATTCCCGGGCCCACCGATCGGCTGGAGCGCACTTTGCCGCAGATCTCGGCCCATCTTCGTGCTGCGGCGCAGAACATTCGTGTTGCTATCACGGCAAGCTAAACCTATTCCCGACCTGTTCCCGTTGCACCCGACAGGCAGGCTGATACGGTGCGCTTTCAAGAAAATCGAGAGGTTTCGCCTGATGACCCGCGTTGCAGTGACCACGCCCTATTTTGATTTCTATCCGCATCTCGTTGAAGAGATGAAACAGAAATACCCCGGCGTGAAATTCCGTTCCGATCGCAAACCGCTCAACGAGAACGGCCTGATCGAATATCTGCAAGGCTATGACGCGGCAATCATCGGCCTCGATCGCTTCACCGATAAGGTCTGCGCCGCTCTGCCGGAGCTGAAAGTGATCTCGCTGATGTCGGCTGGCGCCGATCATATCGATCCGGTGATCTTGAAGAAATACGGCAAGAGAATGTGGTGGGCTGCCGGCATCAACCGCATCTCCGTTTCTGAACTCGCCGTCAGCTATATGGTGATGACGCTGCGGCGCGTGCATTACTTCTCGTCGATCCTGCGCAAGGGCGACTGGAAGGGGCCGATCGGCTTTGGTGCCGATCTGCGCGGCCACACCGTCGGCGTGCATGGTTGCGGCCATATCGGCAAGGAAGTGGTGAAACTGCTGCAGCCCTATGGCGTCAAAATTCTCGCCTCCGATCGCGTCGATATCTCCGATTTCTGCAAGGAGTGGAATGTCGAGAACGTCAGCGCCGAGGAACTCTGGGCGCGCTCCGACGTGGTGACGATCCATCTGTCGCGCAACGCCCAGACCATCGGCATGTATTCGGCTGCGGTCCTCGACAAGATGAAGAAGGGCGCCGTGCTCATCAACTGTGCACGCGGCGGCATGGTCGATGAGGTGGCTTTGAAGGAGCGATTGGAAAACGGCCAGATTTCCGGCGCCGCTTTCGACGTCTTCGCCATCGAACCGGCCAATGGCAACCCCTTGCTCGACGTGCCGAATTTCTTCGCCTCCCCGCATATCGGCGCCACCACCCGCGATTCCTGGGAAGCCATGCTGCGCTCCGGCATCAGGGGGCTTGAGGATGCCCGGATCTGGGAGCCAGGCACCTATCCGTTCGACTAGCAAAGCGCCGGCGGTCTACGACTTTTAGACAACTGGCTTGTTGCGCGTTTCGAGGCGTTAATTCGCCCCAACGCCCGGTGCAGGAGGGTGCACCGGGCGTTTTCTTTGGGGTGAACTAAAGCAGCCCGAAGAGCGCGGATCGTGTATAGTCGCGACACGCCAGGTTTGCTCGTGGAGGGGACAGAGTGACCGCGTCGACCGCCGGTGCGCGATCCGCACCTGAGGCTGATACATTTCCAAAACTCCTGCGCCGCAATGCACGGGTGCGCGGCACGCGGCCGGCCATGCGTCTCAAGGATCGTGGCATCTGGCAGACCTGGGACTGGGCCGCCGTCTACGACAATGTGCTGCTGCTGGCCCATGGATTGAAGGGGCTTGGCGTCAATCGTGGTGACAAGGTCGCCATCGTCGGAGCCAACCGTCCCCGTCTCTATTGGGCAATCTGCGCGGCGCAGGCGCTTGGCGCCGTTCCCGTGCCGGTTTATGCCGATGCGGTGGCGAGCGAACTCGCCCATGTGCTCGACAATGCCGATATCGTCGCCGCCGTCGTACAGGACCAGGAGCAGGTCGATAAGCTGATCGAGCAGAGCCAGCATCTGCCGCAGCTGCGCCACATCGTCTATGACGAGGATCGCGGCCTGCGTGACTACGATCATACGCGGCTGCATGCGCTGAGCGCGCTGCTGGAAAAGGCGCAGACGGATTTCGATCGCGATGCGACGATCCGTGCCGCGATCGAGGACGAGATCGACAAGACCTCCGGCGCCGATATTTCGATCATGCTCTATACGTCGGGTACCACCGGCCGCTCCAAAGGCGTGATGCTGAGCGGCATGGGATCGATCGCCGCGGCCACGGACACGGCCACCTTCGATCATTTGACCGATCGCGACGAAACCCTGGCCTATCTGCCGCTGGCCTGGGTTGGCGATCACTATCTCAATTATGCGCAGTCCTTTGTCTCCGGCTTCTGCATGGCCTGTCCAGAAAACGCCGAGACGGCGCAGCAGGATTCCCGCGAGATTGGGCCGACCTTCTATTTCGCGCCGCCGCGCGTGTTCGAATCCCTGCTCACCAGGGTGATGATCCGCATGGAGGATGCGGGCAGCCTCAAGCGCGGGCTCTTCCATCATTTCATTGGTGTAGCGCGTCGTTGGGGCGAGAAGATTCTCAACGGCGAAAAGGTTCCGCTCCTGGCGCGCCTGCATTATGGGCTCGGCGAAGTGCTGATCTACGGACCGCTGAAGAACGTGCTCGGCTTCTCGCGCATTCGCGTCGCCTATACGGCGGGTGAGGCCATCGGCTCCGATCTGTTTTCCTTCTATCGCTCGCTTGGCCTCAATTTGAAGCAGCTCTATGGCCAGACGGAAGCTTTCCTTTACGTCACCTGCCAGAAGGATGGCGACATTCGCGCCGACAGTGTTGGCCCGCCGGCGCCCAATGTCGCCATTCGCATTGCTGACACGGGCGAAGTGCAGTTCCGCTCGCCGGGCATGTTCGTCGCTTATTACAAAGAGGCTGCCAAGACCGCCGAAACCATGACGGAAGACGGCTATGTCAAAACGGGCGACGCCGGCATTTTCGATCCCGACGGCCATCTGCGCATCATCGATCGCGCCGCCGATGTCGGCAAGCTGGTCGATGGCTCGCTGTTCGCGCCGAAATATATCGAGAACAAGCTCAAGTTCTTTCCCAATATCAAGGAGGCCGTCGCCTTCGGCCATGGCTGCGACTTCGCCACCGTTATGCTCAACATCGATCTGACGGCCGTCGGCAATTGGGCTGAGCGCAATAACATTTCCTACGGTTCCTACCAGGAACTGGCTGGCCACAAACAGGTCTCGGATATGATCGCCGGCCATGTCGCCAGCGTGAACGAAGCCCTGGCGAAAGAGCCGATCATGGCAGGCGCGCAAATCCGCCGCTTCCTCATTCTGCATAAGGAGCTTGATGCCGACGATGGCGAGCTGACGCGGACACAGAAGGTGCGTCGCAGCTTCATCGCCGAGCGCTACGCGCCCCTGATCAAGGCCCTCTACGACGGATCGGAGGAAGCCGATATTTCCACCGAAGTCACCTTTGAGGATGGACGCAAGGGCACGATCTCGGCGCGCGTCGCCATTCGTGATGCCGCCATCGTGCCGGCGTCGCCTCCAGCGAAGCGACGGGCCGCATGAACGAGACGATGGAGCAGCTTCAATCGGTCATCGCGCCCACGACGACGCCGGAGAAATTGCTGACCATCGAGAATATAACACTGTCGTTTGGCGGGGTGCGCGCGCTCAGCGATGTCTCCTTCGATATCAGCAAGGGCGAAATTCGCGCCATCATCGGCCCCAATGGCGCCGGCAAGACCTCGATGCTCAATTGCATCAACGGTTTCTATCACCCCCAGGCGGGGCGCATTACCTTCAAGGGCAAGACGCGCCAGCGCATGCGCCCCTATGATGCCGCCCGGCAGGGCATTGCCCGGACATTCCAGAACGTCGCGCTGTTCAAAGGCATGACGACGCTCGACAATATTCTGACCGGCCGCACTTTGAAAATGCAGCGCAGCTTCTTCTGGCACCTGTTCCGCCACGGGCCGGCCTTGAGCGAAGAGATCGAGCACCGCAAATATTGCGAGGAGATCATCGACTTTCTCGAGATCGAACATATCCGCAAAACGCCGGTGGGCCGTCTGCCCTACGGCTTGCAGAAACGGGTCGAACTCGGCCGCGCGCTCGCCATGCAGCCCGATCTGCTGCTGCTCGACGAACCCATGGCCGGCATGAATCTGGAAGAGAAGGAGGATATGTGCCGCTTCATTTTGGACGTGAATCGCCATTTCGGCATGACCATCGCCCTGATCGAACATGACATGGGCGTCGTCATGGACATTTCTGATCGCGTCGTCGTTCTCGAATATGGCCACAAGATCGCCGACGGTTCGCCGGATGAAGTCAAGGCGGACCAGCGGGTGATCGATGCTTATCTGGGCGTGTCGCACTGATGGATATTCTCTACAGCATCTTTGTCGATCCCTTCGTGCAGATGGGCAGTGCGCCCGATCTGCTCGTCCAGACGCTGTGGGAAGGGTTTGTCGGCGGCATTCTCTATGCGCTGATCGCCCTCGGCTTCGTTCTTATCTTCAAGGCATCGGGTGTTTTCAATTTCGCCCAAGGCATCATGGTCGTCTTCGCGGCGCTGACCTTGGTCGGGCTGCATGAGAAGGGCGTGCCTGCCTTCCTGGCGCTGGCGATCACCATCGGCGTCATGTTTGTGCTTGCGGTTGCGATCGAGCGCGCCGTGTTACGGCCGCTGGTCAACCAGCCCGATATCATCCTTTTCATGGCGACCTTCGGCCTGACCTATCTGCTGATCGGCCTGGGCGAAGCGATTTTTGGCGGCAATCCCAAAATCATGATCGCCGAACAGCTCTATCTGCCGAAAGGCGCGATCGATCTGAACATTCTCGGCGGTGTCGTCACCTTGCAGAAGATCGACATCGCGGCTGCGATCATCGCCATCGCCATGATCGCCTTTCTGTCGCTCTTCTTTCAATATACCCGCATCGGTCGGGCGCTGCGCGCTGTGGCCGATAGCCATAAGGCGGCTTTGTCCGTCGGCATTTCCCTGAATCAGATCTGGGTCATCGTCTGGTTCATCGCCGGCGTGGTGGCATTGATCACCGGCATTATGTGGGGCGCGCGCTCCGACGTCTCCTTTGCCTTGCAGGTCGTCGCGCTGAAGGCCCTGCCGGTGCTGATCCTCGGCGGCTTCACATCGATCCCCGGCGCCATTGTCGGCGGCCTCATCATTGGGATCGGCGAAAAGATCGGCGAATTTTATTGGGGGCCCTTGGTCGGCGGCGCCACGGAAAGTTGGCTCGCCTACTGCATTGCGCTGGCCTTTCTCATGTTTCGGCCGCAGGGCCTGTTTGGCGAGCGCATTATCGAACGGATTTGAGGTGAACGCATGTTCTATCGCGAGGCGGGGCAATTCAAGAAGAGCTATGCCGCCGATATGGCGATCTTTCCGATCCTGCAGGATCGGATCGGTCTTGCCGTTATCCTGGCCGTGGCTTTTGTCGCCATTCCCGTCTTCGGCAGCAATTTCCTCATTCAGACGGTGATGATCCCGTTCCTGGTGTTCGCGCTGGCCGCCATCGGGCTCAATATTCTCACTGGCTATACCGGCCTCATCTCGCTCGGCTCCGGCGCTTTCATGGGGGTGGGCGCCTATGCCTGCTACAAGCTGACGACGATCTTTCCGGGGGTGAACATTGTCATCTGGATTCTGGCCTCTGGCTTCTTTGCGGCTGCCATCGGCGTCGTCTTCGGCCTGCCGTCGCTGCGCATCAAAGGCTTCTATCTGACGGTCGCGACATTGGCCGCGCAATTCTTCCTGCAATGGAGCTTCGTGCGCATTCCCTGGCTCTATAATTACAATGCCTCGGGCGCCATTGAGGTGCCGCAGCGTCTCCTCGCCGGGCTGCCGGTGACAGGCGCCAATGCGCTGCCGGTGACGCGCTATCTGGTGCTGTTGTCCATTGTCGTCTTGCTCACCTGGATCGCCTCCAATCTGGTTCACGGTCGGATCGGCCGCAGTTGGATGGCGGTGCGCGATATGGACATCGCCGCCGAGCTGATGGGCATCCGCCTGTTGCCGGCGAAGCTTCTGTCCTTTGCCGTCTCGTCCTTCTATTGCGGTGTCGCCGGCGCCTGCATGATGTTCCTGTGGTACGGCGGTGGCGAAGCCAACGACGCCTTCAACATCAATCAAAGCTTCATTATCTTGTTCATGGTCATCATTGGTGGCCTCGGCAGTATCATCGGCTCTTACTTCGGCGCGGCCTTCATCTCGATTTTGCCGACGGCGCTCAAATTCGGCCTGCCGGCCATGGGCATCGCGCTGAGTGGGCCGATCGCCGAGCATTTCAATTATATCATTCTGGGTGTCTTGATCCTTTTCTTCCTGATCGTTGAGCCGCACGGGCTGGCGCGGCTCTGGCAGATCGGGAAGCAGAAGCTGCGCGTCTGGCCGTTCCCGTATTGACGGCTGGTCGACGCAAGGGTTGTAGCGAGGAGGGAATGCAATGAAGAAATCAGCATTGGCATTGGGTCTCGTGGGCGGTGTCCTGATGGGGGTGCCCGCATATGAACGGGCATCCGCGCAGGACTCGGTCTATGTGCCGCTGTTCACCTATCGCACCGGTCCCTTCGCCGGGTCCGGCACTCCCATTGCCGACGGCATGCGCGATTATCTGGAGATGTTGAACCAGCGCGACGGCGGCATTGGTGGCGTCAAAATTCTCATCGAGGAATGTGAAACCGGCTACGACACCAAAAAAGGTGTCGAATGCTACGAGGCGGTGAAGGACAAGAAGCCGGTGATGACGAACCCGTATTCGACGGGCATCACCCTGCAGCTCATCCCGCGCGCCTCGGTCGACAAGATCCCCATGCTGTCCATGGCCTATGGTCTGTCTGCTTCCGCTGACGGGTCGGTCTTTCCGTGGATCTTCAATCCGCCCGCCACCTATTGGGATGGCGCCTCGGTCATGGTGACCTATATGGCGCAGCAATTGGGCGGCTTCGACAAGCTGAAGGGCAAGAAGCTCGGCCTCATTCACCTCGACGCGCCCTTTGGCAAGGAACCGATCCCGCTGCTCGAAAACCTCGCCAAGGAATATGGCTTCGAACTGAAGCTCTATCCCATTGCCGCCGCCGACATGCAGAATCAAAGCGGCACCTGGTTGGCGATCCGCCGCGACCGGCCTGATTTCATCTACAATCAGGGCTTCGGCGCCATGAACCCGACGACGGTGAAGGAGGCAATCCGCAACAACTATCCCGTCGGCAAGATGGTCGGCGTGTGGTGGGCCGGTGGTGACGACGATGCCCGTGGCGGCGGCGCCGAAGCCAAGGGTTATAAGGCCCTGAGCTTCAATCAGACCGGCATCGACTATCCGATCATGCAGGACATCATCAAACATGTCTTCGACAAAAAGCTGTCGAAGGTGGAGAACCGCAATCGTATCGGTGAGGCTCTTTACAATCGTGGTGTCTATAACTCCGTGCTCATAGCCGAAGCGATCCGCACTGCTCAGCAAATTACGGGCAAGAAAGTGGTGGATGGCACCGATGTGCGCCGCGGCCTGGAAAGCCTCAACATCACCGAGGCTCGCCTGAAAGAGCTTGGCATGGAGGGCTTTGCCGCGCCTGTACGCGTCACCTGCGCCGATCACAACGGCCATAACAAGGCCTTTGTGGCAGAATGGGATGGCGCAAAATATGTGAAGGCGTCGGACTGGATATCACCGATCAAGGATAAAGTGCGCCCGCTGATCGAAAGCGCCGCGAAAGAATATGCCTCGAGCAATACAGGTTGGCCGAAGCGGGCGGAGACTTGCGACAGCCCGAGCTGACGGGAGTTTCCACGCCCTCCCGGCTTAGGCCGGGAGGGTCTTCGTATTTTCGCGGAGGGGTAAGCCCGTGACAGACGAGACCCAAACGGATGCCGTTCTGGCGGTGAACAATATCGAGGTCATCTACGACCACGTCATTCTCGTGCTGAAAGGGGTCTCTTTGGTCGTGCCGCGCGGTGGCATCGTCGCGCTGCTGGGCGCCAATGGCGCCGGCAAGACGACGACGCTCAAGGCCATCTCCAATCTGCTGCGCGCCGAACGCGGCGAAGTCACAAAAGGGTCAATAGAGTTCGACGGTGCGCGGGTCGATCGCCTGTCGGCCAGCGAACTGGTGCGGCGCGGCTGCATCCAGGTGATGGAAGGGCGGCATTGCTTTGGCCATCTCACTATTGAGGAAAATCTGCTTACCGGCGCTTTCACCCGCCGTGACGGCCGCGCGGCGATCGCCCGCGATCTTGAAGCAATTTACGAATATTTTCCGCGTCTCCGGCAGCGCCGCACCTCCATGGCTGGCTATACGTCGGGCGGTGAACAGCAGATGTGCGCCATCGGCCGCGCGATGATGTCGCGACCGAAGATGATCCTGCTTGATGAGCCGTCCATGGGCCTGGCGCCGCAGATCGTCGAGGAGATCTTTGAAATTGTAAAAAGTCTCAATTCCAAGGAAGGCGTCTCGTTTCTTCTGGCGGAACAGAACACCAGTATCGCACTACGCTATGCCAGCTGGGGCTATATTCTTGAAAATGGCCGCGTTGTTCTTGACGGCGATGCGCAACATCTGCGTGACAATGAAGATGTCAAGGAATTCTATCTCGGAATCTCCGGCGCCGGGCGCAAGAGTTTCCGAGACGTCAAGCATTACAAACGCCGTAAACGCTGGCTTGCATGATACAGCATGCGGTGGAAGACTTGCACCTCCATTTACTTTCGTCTTAATGGCTCACGTTTTGAGTTGACGGGTTGGGATTATGAATTTCGATCGATTTGAAGTACGGGCACCTGAAGTGCGCGAGAGGGCGTTGATGCGTGATTTCCGCGCTGTCATGACCCATGCGCGGACCAGCGCGTCTGGCCTGCGGGCGCAGCTCAAGGGCGTCACGCTCGAAAAGATCAAGACCCGAGATGACCTCGCCGCCATTCCGGTGCTGCGCAAGTCGAGCCTCATTGAATTGCAGGGGGACGATCCGCCGTTCGGTGGTCTGTCGGTGACGAAGGCGGCGGGTTTCGAACGGCTTTTCGTATCGCCCGGGCCGATCTTCGAGCCCCAGGGCACTGGCAAGGATTGGTGGGGCGGCGCGCGGGCGCTTTTTGCCGCCGGCGTCAAGAAGGGCGACATCGTCCTCAACTGCTTCTCCTATCATCTCACCCCCGGCGGTCACATGATGGAGAGCGCCGCGCGGGCGCTCGGCTGCGCGGTCATTCCGGCCGGGCCCAGCAATACGGAAATGGTGGTGGCCGCTGTCGCGCATTATCGGCCACGTGCCTATTGCGGCACGCCGGACTATTTGAAAATCCTGCTCGACAAGGGCACCGAGATGAAGCGCGACATGTCGTCGGTTCAGCGCGGCCTCGTCTCAGGCGCGGCGCTGCCGCCCTCCTTGCGCGAAGAGCTGGTCAAGCGCGGCATCAATGTGCGCCAATGCTATGCCACCGCGGATCTCGGTATCGTCGCCTTCGAAACCAGCGCCGGCAAGGGCCGCATCATCGAAGGAATGATGGTCAACGAAGGGATCATCGTCGAAATCGTCAAGCCCGGCACGGGTGAGCCGGTCGCGGAAGGCGAAGTCGGCGAAGTGGTGGTGACACGCCTTTGCCGGGATTATCCGCTGTTGCGCTTTGCCACCGGCGATCTGTCCGCGTTTCTGTCTGGCAAGTCGCCTTGCGGGCGCACCAACATGCGCATCCGTGGCTGGCTCGGCCGCGCCGATCAGACGACCAAGATCAAGGGCATGTTCGTGCATCCCTCGCAGATCGCTGAAATCGGCCGTCGCTTTCCCCAGCTCGGCCGTCTGCGCCTGGTGGTCCAGCGCAGCAACGAGCAGGATACCATGCAGTTGCACGCCGAGACTGATAGCGACGACGCGGCGGAAGGGATCGTTTCCGCTTTGGCGGAAGTGACAAAGCTGCGCGGCACGGTCAAACTGGTGAAACGCGGCCAATTGCCGAACGACGGAAAGGTCATCGCCGACGAGCGGCCGGCGCCCTGATCGAAAAGGCATCGCATGGATGACAAGCCGCATGCAGGCGAGGGGCCGACAGTGCAATTCGCGCTCGACGAACAGCAAACCGCGATCCGCGATATGGCGCTGGCTTTTGCGCGGGATGAAATCGCGCCCCATGCCCTACGCTGGGACGAAGAGAAGCATTTCCCCGTCGAAGTCTTCCGCGCGGCCGCTGGCCTCGGCATGGCTTCGATTTATGTTCGCGCCGATCATGGCGGTAGCGGCCTGTCGCGGCTCGACGCGGCATTGATCTTTGAAGCCCTGGCGAGAGGCTGCCCGTCCACGGCCGCCTATCTGTCGATCCATAATATGGTCGCCGGCATGGTCGACCGCTTCGGCGATGAGGCCCAGCGGCAACAATGGCTACCGCCGTTGCTCGATGCCAGGATGCTGTCGAGCTATTGCCTGACGGAGCCGTCCTGCGGTTCGGACGCGGCGGCGTTGCGCACCAGCGCCCGCAAGGACGGCGGTGATTTCGTTCTCAACGGCGTCAAGCAATTCATCTCCGGCGCCGGCGCGACGGATCTCTATCTGGTGATGGCGCGCACCGGCGGCGCCGGGCCGAACGGCATCTCCTGTTTCATCGTCGAGAAAGGCGCCAAGGGCCTGTCGTTTGGCGCCAACGAAAGGAAAATGGGCTGGCACACGCAGCCGACCCGTCAGGTGATCCTTGAAGACGTCAGGGTGCCGTCGTCGCAATTGTTGGGGCAGGAGGGCATGGGCTTCCGTATCGCCATGGGTGGCCTTGACGGTGGCCGCCTCAATATTGGCGCCTGTTCCATTGGCGGCGGGCAGGGCGCGCTCGATAAAGCCTGCGCCTATGTCAAGGAACGCCAGGCTTTCGGCAAGCGCCTGGAGGAATTCCAAGCGCTGCAGTTCCGCCTCGCCGATATGGAGATCGATCTGGAAGCGGCCCGCACCCTGTTGTGGCGTGCCGCTGCGGCCTTGGATGCGGGCGATCCGCAGGCGACCAGGCTTTGCGCCAGCGCCAAGAAGTTCGCCACCGATACCGGATTCAACGTCGCCAATGATGCGCTGCAATTGCATGGCGGCTATGGCTATCTGGCCGATTACGGCATCGAGAAAATCGTGCGAGATCTGCGCGTCCATCAAATTCTCGAAGGAACGAACGAAATCATGCGGCTGATCGTATCGCGCGCGCTCCTCGGGCGGGGCCAATGAACGATATTGTGGTGGCGCGGCAGGGGAATATTGGTCGCCTGACACTCAACCGGCCCAAGGCGCTGAATGCACTTAGCCGCGACATGGTCCGCGTCATGGGTGATGCACTTGAAACGTGGCGGAATGATCCGGCTGTTGTCGCTGTGCTGGTCGATGGTGCGGGCGAGCGTGGCCTGTGCGCTGGCGGCGATATCCGCCTCATCTATGACGAGGCGCGGGCTGGCCGCTATATCGCCGATGATTTCTGGCGCGAGGAATATATCGTCAACGCGGCCATCAGCGCTTTTCCGAAGCCCTATATCGCGTTGATGGACGGCATCGTCATGGGTGGCGGCGTCGGCATTTCCGCCCACGGTTCCCATCGCATCGTCACCGACCGCACGCGCCTGGCGATGCCGGAAGTGGCGATTGGCTTTTCGCCTGATGTGGGGGGCTCCTATCTGCTCGCCCGCGCGCCTGGCGAACTCGGCACCTGGGCCGGGCTCACTGCCATTCCGATGTCGGGCGCCGACGCGCTCGTCTGCGGCATGGCCGATTATTATTGCCCCAGCGCTGCGCTGCCCGGGTTGATCGAAGCCTTGGCGCAGGTGAAAAATGCGGCAGAGGTCGAGGCGGCCATCCGTTCGGTTGCGACCGAGCCGCCGGTGAGTGCGTTGGCGACGCATCGTGCGGCTATCGATGCCGGCTTCTCGAAGAAGACGATTGAAGAGATTCTTGTGGCGCTTGATGGTGCCGGCAATGACTTCTTAGCGGAAGCTGCGAACCGCATGCGTCGCCATTCGCCCACTTCGCTGAAAGTGACCCTGCGCGCTTTGCGCGAAGCGCGGGCCGCCAACGATCTCAAGGCAAGCCTGCGCATGGAATATCGCATCGCCACCGCCTGCATCCGCCGTCATGATATGATCGAGGGCATTCGCGCTGTGGTTGTCGATAAAGATCAGAAGCCCAGTTGGCAGCCCGATACGCTGGCGGGCGTGAGCGCCGCTGACGTCGCCGCTTTCTTCGCCCCGCCCGTGGCGGGTGACATGGTTTTCAATTCATAAGATCCGGAGGGTCGGATGGCGACGATCGGTTTCATTGGTTTGGGCAACATGGGCGCGCCCATGCTCGCCAATCTGGTCAAGGCAGGCCATACGATGGCGGCCTTTGATCTTTCGGAGACCGCGCAGAAAGCTGGCGCGACCGCCGGCGGCCGCATTGTCAAAAGTGCCGGCGACTTGGCCGCTGGCGCCGATGTGATCATCACCATGCTGCCGGCGGGCAAGCATGTGCTGTCTGTCTACAATGATCCGCAGGGACCGCTGGCGAAGGCCAAGAGCGGCACCCTTTTTGTCGATTGCTCGACCATCGACGTCACCAGCTCGCGCGCCGCGCATGCGATCGCGCAGAAGGCCGGCATGCTGTCGCTCGATGCGCCGGTGTCGGGCGGCGTCGGCGGGGCGACGGCCGGCACACTGACCTTCATGGTCGGTGGATCGGATAAGGCCTTTGCCGCCGGCGAGCCCGTGCTCGCCCATATGGGTAAGAAGATCGTTCACTGCGGCGGCGATGGCGCCGGCCAGGCAGCGAAAATCTGCAACAATATGGTGCTCGGCATTTCGATGATCGCCGTCGGCGAGGCCTTCGTTCTGGCCGAAAAGCTCGGCCTGTCGCATCAGGCCTTGTTCGATGTGGTCTCGACCGCATCCGGCCAGTGCTGGTCGATGAACAACTATTGCCCGGTGCCGGGGCCGGTGCCGACGAGCCCGGCCAACAACGGCTATAAGCCGGGCTTCGCCGCCGAACTGATGCTCAAGGATCTGTCGCTCGCCATGGAGGCGGCGCGCGCCGCCCATGCTGATTGCGCGCTTGGCGCCCACGCCAAGGACATTTACGACACGTTCAACGCCGCCGGTCACGCCGGCGAGGATTTCTCGGCCATCATTAACGCCATTCGCGCCCGTTCCGGAGACTAGCCATGTCGACCAAGACCTATGAAACCATTCTCGTCGAGCGCCGCGAGCGCGTCGGCCTCATCACGCTCAACCGGCCTGATGCGCTGAATGCCCTGAACCGGCAGATCATGCTCGACGTCACCGATGCGGTCGCCTCCTTCGAGGTCGACGACAGCATCGGCGCCATGGTCATCACCGGATCGGCCAAGGCTTTCGCCGCCGGCGCCGACATCAAGGAAATGCAGGTGCTCGGCTTCATGGATATGTTCAAGACCGACAAATTCGGTCCTTGGGACATTCTGGTGCGGGCGCGCAAGCCTGTCATCGCCGCTGTTGCCGGCTTCGCGCTCGGCGGCGGCTGTGAGCTGGCGATGATGTGCGATTTCATTCTCGCTGCCGACACGGCGAAATTCGGCCAGCCGGAGATCAAGCTCGGTGTCATCCCCGGCATGGGGGGGACGCAACGTTTCACCCGCGCCGTCGGCAAGGCCAAGGCGATGGAAATGTGCCTCACCGGCCGCATGATGGATGCGGCCGAAGCGGAGCGCGCCGGTCTCGTCGCCCGCGTTGTCCCGGCCGACAAATTGCTCGATGACGCCATCGCCACGGCGCAGACCATCGCCTCCATGTCCATGCCGGTGGCGATGATGGTCAAGGAATGCGTCAACGTCGCGCAGGACATGTCTCTGTCGGATGGATTGCGCTTCGAAAAGCGCACTTTCCACGCAACCTTCTCTCTGGCCGATCAGAAGGAGGGCATGACGGCCTTCGTCGAGAAGCGGAAGCCCAACTTCAAGAACGCTTGAGCAGCGTCAGGCGACACCACTGATCAAATCGATCGCACGCAGCACGCCTTCGGGATCGGCAATGCCTTTGCCGGCAATGTCGAAGGCGCTGCCATGGCCGGTGCTGGAGAAAAGCGCCTTGCCACCGATCGACAGGGCCGAGGCGTGGCGCCCGGCCAGCAGCTTCACCGGCACGTGGCCCTGGTCGTGATACATGGCGACGAAACAGTCGATGTCCTTGCGGCCGAGCATCAGATCGGCGCCGACAGGGCCTTCGACTTGAATGCCAGCCGCCAGCAGTTTTGCGACGGCAGGCTTGGTGATCCGTTCGTCGTCGTCGCCAAATAGCCCGTCCTCGCCGGCGTGGGGATTGATACCGAAAACGCCGATGCGCGGCTTGGCGATACCGAGATGGCGCAGCGCGGCATCAGCGGTGGTCGCGGCGGCTTCAACCAGTTCGGGCGTGAGCCGGGCCAGGGATTTCGACAGCTGCTCGTGCAAGGTGGCATGGACGATGCGTAGGCCACCACCGATCAGCATCAGGAACACTTGGTCTTCTGGCAGATCGGATAATTCGGCGATCAGGCCGGGATAGCCAGAGAAGGCAATGCCAGCGGCATTGATGGCGGTCTCATTGTGCGGACAGCCGATAATGCCGCGTGCGCGCCCGGCGCCGACCGCATCCATGGCGGCGCGTAGATAAGCGACGGTGGCGCGTCCAGCCTCGGGATCGACGCGGCCGGGCGCGAAATGCCGATGCGGCAGGGCATCGACATCAAGCACTGATAGGGCATCAACAATTGATTGCGCCGGAGCGACAAGTCGAACGTAATGCTCCACGACATAACGATCGCCGACCAAGATGAGCGGTATTCCACCCGTTTCTATGGAATGAATGGCGGCCTTGACGGCAATCTCCGGGCCGATGCCGTTGGGATCGCCGAGCGTTACGGCGATGGGGAGCGCGGCGCCGCTCACAGCGGGATCGCCAGCAAGGTGTCGAAGCGCGAGCTGTCGCAGACGACGACGCGCTCGACCAGTTTCGGCGCTTCACCGCCGGTGCTCCAGACATCGAGATAGCGGCCCGTGGCGTAAAGGTCTGTCGTCCCGTCCTGCATGATGCGCGCCACCATGAACGATGTTTCCGTGCGCACGCCCTGCAATTCAGCCCCGAGAATGGAGGGCATGCCGAGGAGATGGCGGTAGGACTGCCGTTCGTAAATATTGGCTTCGCGCAGGGCGGTGATCCGGTCGATCAGCATGTCGCGCGAATTGGCGAAGACGACCGAGGCTTCATAGCCGTCGCGATGGCTCGCGGCCGATGTGATGCGATAGAGACAATCCTTCTCGAAGAAGGCGGGCCATTCCTCAAGCCTGTCGTCGTCGATACAACGCGCATAGTCCGATTGAACCCGCGCGATGGCGAAGAAAATATCATTGTTGATACTGGACATGACTGCCTGTGAATCTCAGATGCCGGTATGGGCGCGCCACGCCTTCCAGAAGCCACGGATCGAGGCTTCTGTGACACGGCTCTCGCTGCTTTCAACCGTTGAACCGCCCATCTGTAGGATCGCCTGTTCGTTCGGCGCCGCTCGGACACCGCGTTGCACGAAGCCGCCGACGCAGCCGTCTTCCATCGAGATGAAGCCGGCAGGCCCGACGAGATTGGCCTGTTTCAGGCGCGTCAATCGCTGTTCCGGCGTGTCGGTCTCGAAGCCGAGCAGGGTCCAATGCAAGTCGGTGCGATCAGGCCCGCGGGGCACCACCTGCCGGATGGCGATGCAATTCTGAATCTGTTGCAGCACGAAGGTTGGGAACACCGAGAGGATTTGTAGAGTGACGTCGTCGCCGAGTTCGTTGAATCCTTGCAGCAAAGAGGGATCGGCGAGCTTGTACTGGCTGTCGGAGCGGATCTTTTGCTGCGCATATTCGCCGCCCGCCGTGTTCGCCTTCCGGTCAACGGCCGAATAGCTGATGTGATGGCCGCCGGTCTCATCGACGACGATGGCGCCTTTCTGCGACAGGCGGTTCAGTTCGAACGTCGTGAAGAACAGATGCAGGATACTAGCGTGGTAGGAATCCTTGACGTTCTCGATATAGAGCTTCCAATTGTTGGGCAGCACCTGGGTGTAGCGTCCAAGAACCACCGGCTTGCGGCCGGCCAGCACGCGGCCAATCTTCGGCTCGATCTCCGGTCCGAGCCAGCTTTTGAAATCCGGCGCATCGGCGCTGAACGATCCAAAGACGAGCCCGTGCAGCGTCGTCACCGTCAGGCGGCGCGGCCCATGTTCTGAAATCTTGAAGTCAGGCGGCATGCCGCCCTTACCCTTCACGCCCTTCTGAAAGGCGACGCCGGTGAGCTTGCCGGTGAGGTCATAGGTCCAGGCGTGGTAGACGCAGGCGAAGTCCCGTTTGCCCTTGCCCTTGGCGTCGAGGCAGATCAGTGCGCCGCGATGGGCGCAGCGATTTTCGAACGCATGGATGGCGCCTTCGCCATCGCGCGTCACGACAACCGGCGCATCGCCAACGAAGGTGGTGAAGAAATCGCCGCCCTCGGCAATGTCTGCTTCAAGGCAGAGATAGTGCCAGACCGGTCCTTGGAAGATCGCTTCCTGTTCGCGCGCATAGACATCGTCGCGCTGGAACACCCAATAGGGGACACGGGTAAAACCGTCTCCGGACCAGTTGGGCATTCCCTCCACGGAGCGTTCAATTTCGGCCTGTTGGCTCATTGTTTTTCCTTGCGATGGGCTTCTCCACGCAGCCGCATATAAGCGCCAGCCCTCCGGTCAAGTCAATGTTGGGACGGTCACCAGGCAACTGTGTTGACAAGGCCGAAACCCTGACTTCAAGTCTGCTGCGAACCGGCCTGCTGAAGACTGGATACAAATGGGAGGATGCGTCCATGACCCAACCACAGCCACCGCGCGGTGTGCCCACCGATGCGCGTGCCGCCATGGAGGCGCTCAATGCGGAGGCGGGCAAACTCAACATCTGGTTGCGCACCCAGGCCAATGCACCGGCGCAACGGCCGTGGTTCAAGGAAACCGGCCTCGTTCCCGCCGGCAAACTGGCGCAAGGACGTGTCGCCGCCGCGCAGATGAAGGCGCTGCCGCATCTGTGGAAGTGGCGCGAGATTTCGCCTTACCTCGATCGCATCGCCGATGTGGCGCGCAACGCCAATATCTCGCCAATCGAATTCGCCGATCGGCAACAGTTCCTCTTGACCAATCCGGGCCTCGCGGGCCGCTTGCAGGTGACGGCCACCTTGCGTTGCGCCGTCTCCATCTACAATTCCGGCGATCTGGCCCCGGCCCACATGCATTCGCCCAATGCCAGCCGCACCATTCTGTCGCGCAAGGGCGGCTATACGACGGTGGAGGGCGAGCGTTGCGCGGCCGAGCGCGGCGACATCATCCTCACGCCCAACGGCACCTGGCACGATCACGGCAATGATTCCAATGAGCCTGTCACCTGGATCGACACGCTCGATTGGCCGGTGCTTGAATTTCTCGATCTCATCTGGCTCGATGAGGATATGCCGGATGCACCGGCCAATGCGCGGGTGCAAAAGCAAAGCCTGCCGCCAAGTTATTCGCAGCGGCTCTATGGCCAGGGCGGATTGGTGCCGCGTTTCGCCACCGCCGCGCGTGGCATTGGCCATGACACCAGCCCGCATATTCACTATCGCGGCAAGGATATCGTCGCGGCGCTCTCGGCGCTGCGCGGCGAAGCGGGCGATCCGTTCGAGGGGATCCTCCTCGACATCGTCAACCCGGTGAATGGCGCTTCGCTGTTTCCAACGGTCGGCTATGGCGCGCAATTACTGCGTGCCGGCGAGGAAACGCGCTTCAAGCGCGAAACGGCGAGCACGGCCTATGTGGTGATGCAGGGGCGTGGGCAGACGGAAATTGCTGGTACCACCTATGATTGGGAAGAGAACGACATTTTCGTCGTGCCGAACTTCCTCTGGCGGCGTCATGTCAACACAGGGACCCAGGATGCGGTGCTCTACTCCATGTCAGACGCACCACTGATCCAGAAGATCGGCCAATATCGCGCCCAGGGCAAAAATGAGAAGAACGAGACGATACAGATCGTCGCTTGAGGGAGGAAATCATGGATCGTCGTCGCTTTAATTCGGCCTTACTGGCTTCGGGCGCCGCCGCGCTGGCGCCAAAGGCTCTGGCACAAAGCGCCGCTAATTGGCCGACCCAGAGCGTGCGCATCATCGTGCCGTTTCCCGCCGGCGGCACGGCCGATGCGCTGCCACGCTTGATCGCCGACGTACTTACCCAGGTCTGGAAACAACCGGTCGTCATCGAGAACCGCACTGGGGCGGCTGGCAATGTCGGCGCCGAGGCCGTGGCCTTCGCCGCGCCTGATGGTTATACCTTGCTCGCCGCACCGCCGCCGCCGATCGCCATCAATCAAAATCTCTATCCCAAGCTCGCCTATGATGCGACCAAGTTCAAACCGATCACGATCATCGGCTCGGCCACCAATGTGGTCGATGTCAGCAACAAGCTTGGCGTCTCGACCATCGCCGAACTGATCGCCAAGGCGAAGGCCAATCCAGGCAAGATCAATTGCGCCAATCAGGGCAATGGCAGCACGTCGCATCTGACTGCGGCGCTGTTTGAGAGCATGGCCGGCGTCAAGTTCAACCACGTGCCCTATCGCGGCACCGCCCCGGCGTTGAACGATCTCGTCGCCGGCCATGTCGACGTCTTTTTCGACAATATTTCGCAATCGCTGCCGCAGCATCGCGGCGGCATGCTGAAGATCATCGGCGTCTGCTCGCTCGAGCGCTCGCCCGACCTGCCGGATGTGCCGACGGTGTCGGAATCCGGCCTGAAAGGCTTTTCGGCCATCGCCTGGTTTGCCTTGGTGGCTCCGCCGGGCACGCCCGATGCGATCATCGACAAGATCAACAAAGATGCGGTAGCAGTCATCCGCTCGCCGGACGTCACCAAGAAGTTCCTCGACCAGGCGGCGCAGCCTATCGGCAATACGCCGCAGGAGGCGGCGGCCTTCATCGCCAGCGAGGAAAAGCTCTGGGCCGGGGTGATCAAACAGGCCGGTGTCAAACTGGGGGATTGAGTGACGGTATTTTCCATCAGCCGGCGGGGCTTTCTGGCCGGTACGTCTGCGGCGGCTTTCGCACCCGCGATGGCGCAGGCGCGATTTCCCGATCGACAGGTTACGGTGGTCGTGCCCTATCCGGCGGGCGGTTCGGTCGATCTCGCCGCCCGTGCCCTTGGCGAGCAGATGACGCAATCCCTGGGGCAGTCGATCATCGTCGAGAACCGTGGCGGCGGCGGGGGCGCTATCGGCGCGCTGGCCGTGGCCCAGGCTGAGCCCGATGGCTATCGCATCGTCCTCGGTACTCAGCAGACCCATGGCACCAATGACGCGCTGATTCCCAATCTGGCCTACAAGACCATAGAGAGCTTCGCGCCGATCTGCGGCATCTGCACCGCGCCTCACGCCCTTGTGGTCAGGCGCGAGCTGAAGGTCCAGACGGCGCAGCAGCTGGTCGATCTGCTGCGCGCCGAGCCCGGTAAATTGAATTACGGCTCCACCGGCAACGGCTCGTCGTCGCATCTCGCCGCCGAACTGTTCAAGCTGAAGACGGGCACCAAGGCGGTGCATGTGCCCTATCGCGGTGGCGCGCCGCTGGTGCAAGATCTGGTCAGCGGTATCGTCGATTTCGGCTTTGTCGCGGTTGCCAATATTCTTGGCCAGGTCGAAGGCGGCCTTGTGCGGGCCATCGCCATTGCCTCGTCTGCGCGCATGCCGCAACTGCCAAACATTCCGACGCTGGCGGAAGCCGGTGTGGCGGATGTGGATGCCGATGCCTGGTTCGCCTATTTCGCACCGGCGCGCACGCCGCCCGATCGGATCGCGCTGCTGGCGGCGAGCATCGAGAAGGCGCTGTCGGCGCCATCGGTGCAGGAGACCTTTAAGCGAAACGCGGTCCTCACCCATTGGCGCCCGCCCGCCGCCATGCCGGCATTCGTTGCCGCCGAAGTGGCGAAATGGGCCGACGTCGTCCGCGCTTCCGGCGCGCGAGCTGATCCGTGATCGGCCAATTGGAACAATAAAGGAGGCCGATGTGCGTTGGATCAGAGCGTCGCGAGACGGCAATGTATTCTATGGAATTCTCGAAGGCGATCGGATCGTCGAGGTCGACGGGACGCCTTTCGGCGACCACGCGCGCACGTCGCGCCGGCACGATCTTGCCGCCGTGAAAATCGAAGTGCCGGTCATCCCGCCGACGTTCTATGCCGTCGGCTTCAACTACACCGAGCACATTCAGAAGGTGGCGGCCCGCACCGGCCAGTCTCCGAGCTTGCCGACCCAGCCCGATGTTGGCCAGAGAACCAACAATGGCCTGATCGCCCATGGCGAGGCCGTGATCATCCCCCATGATGCGACCGACGCCGTGCAATATGAAGGTGAGCTGGTCGTCGTCATCGGCAAGAAGGCCAAACATCTGTCGGAAGCAGACGCGCTGTCCTGCGTGCTGGGCTATACGATCGGCAATGACGTGAGCGAGCGCAGCTGGCAGAAGTCAGACCGCACGCTGTGGCGCGCCAAAGGCCCCGACACGTGGAAGCCGATGGGCCCGTGGATCGAGACCGACGTCGATCTCGATGGCCTGGAAACCATCGTCAAGGTCAATGGCGCGGAGACGACGCGCTTTCGCACCAACGCCATGCTGTTTGGCGTCGCCCGCTATATCAGCACCATCACGCGCTATATCACGCTCTATCCTGGCGACATGATCTGGATGGGTACCGACGGCACCTCGCCCAATCTCAAGGCTGGCGACGTTGTGGATATCGAAATCACCGGCATCGGCCGTCTCGTCAATCCGTTTGTCGCCGAAACTCGCTGACCTATTGATGGTCCTCTGATTGCGGTATGGCTGGTTGACTTGGTGCCAGCCGAATTCGGAGCGGCGAAAGGCGTACAGGAGCTGATCTGCGATCTGCTGGTTCAGCTGAACGACAAAGAGCGCAGCGTATGACGCCTGTTTCCGCCGATCGCAAGCCCGCAGCGCAAGCGCCGCCGCCTCCGGCGCACGCGCCCCTGTGGCTGCTGGCGGTGATTACCCTGAGCGGAACCCTGGCGATGCACATTTTCGTGCCCGCTTTGCCGCTTGCCGCTCAAGACCTCGGCGCCAGTGCCAGCGCCATGCAACTCACCCTGAGCGCCTATATCGTTGGCCTCGCGATCGGGCAGCTCACCTATGGGCCGATCTCGGATCGTTTCGGGCGTCGGCCGGTCCTGGCCGTCGGCATGGTCATCTATCTCGTCGCGAGCCTGGTGGCCATGCTCACGCCTTCGGTGCAGGCGTTGATCGTCACGCGCTTCTTCCAGGCGTTGGGTGGATGCTCGGGTCTCGTTCTTGGTCGGGCCATCGTCCGCGACAGCGTGTCCGGCAATGACGCCGCGCGGCGGCTGTCGTTGATGAACCTGATGGTCATGGCAGGGCCAGGGCTTTCGCCGCTCGTGGGCTCCTTTCTCGCCGCGGTGACAGGATGGCGGTCGATCTTCGCCGCCTTGTGCGTCCTGGGCCTGGTCAATCTCGTTTTGATTTGGCGTCTGCTGCCTGAAACCAAGGGCAACCAGGGGCAGGATGTGCGGACGGTTTTGCGCAGCTACCGGCAGCTTCTGAAGTCGCGAGGTTTCCTCGGTTATACGATCGGCGGTGGCTGCGCGACGACGCCTATCTACGCCTTTATCGGTGCGGCGCCCTTTATCTTCATCGATCAGATCCACCGGCCCGCGCATGAGGTTGGTATCTATCTGGCCATCAATATTGTTGGTGCCTGGTTCGGCAGTCTGACCGTGAGCCGCCTGATCGGACGCGTGTCCTCCGGCCGTCTCATGGTGATCGGCAATCTCCTGAGTTGTGTCAGCGCGTTTATCTTCCTGGCTTTCGCGGTGGCCGGCTCGCTTGGCGTTCTATCGACAGTGCTGCCGATGCTGCTGCTGAGTTATGGGACAGGGATCGCGTCGCCGATGGCTTTATCGGCGGCGCTCGGTATCAATCCGTCCATTGCAGGCTCGGCCTCAGGGCTCTACGGCTTCGTACAGATGAGCATTGGCGCGGTGTGCGCCGCGTTAGGCGGTGTCGGCGGCAATCCGGCGCTTGCAGTTGGGATCGTTCTGCTGGCGGCCGGATTGTTGGCGCAACTGTCCTTTTGGTTCGCCCATACGCAGACGTGATCAATCGGTCTTCTTATAGGGGCCAAGCTCCTTGAGGACCGCGTCGAGGAAGGATGTATCGACCGGCTTCAGCGGGTCGACCGTGCCTTCGAGCAGCCCGGCATTCTTATAGATCTCGAAATCGTTCTTCAGGCTGTCGAGGCGGATCGTGCCATCGGGGTTGCAGAAGGCGAGCGGGAACGAGCGGTAAAAGGCGGGGTCTTTGATCGTCGTATATTCGTTGAGAATGGCGATGATCGCCTCGCCCTTTGGCCCCTTGAAATTGCCGCGCTCGTCCAGCCCGTCGTTGTGGTCGCGCACGCCGCGCAGGAACGCTTTGAGGAATTTGCGCGCCACCTCGGGCCGTTCCTTGGCGAATTTGCCGCTGTAAAACAGCACGGCGATCTGGTGATAGGGATAGGCTTCGTCGTCGGTGATCACCTTGATGCCATAGCCCTTGCTCACCGCTTCGGTCGTCATCGGCTCGGCCGGCAGGGCGAGGTCGATCGCGCCGCTGGAAAGCGCCAGCACCTGTTGCGGGAAAGCCAGGCTGACGAGTTCGACGTCGTTGATTTTCAGCCCCGCGCGCTCGATCATTTTGTAGAGCGAGGCCATCGACGCGGTGCCCGGCGCCGTATTGGCGACCTTGAGGCCCTTGATATCGGCCAGGGTCTTGAAGCGTCCGGAATCGACCAGGGCCTTGCGCACCACCAGGGTCTGGCTGGTGCGGCCGGGTGGGGTTGAGACCTTGTCGGCGACGACGCGCAAATCAATGCCGCGGGCCACCGCATTGTAGAAGCCGGCCGAGGTCGCGCCGGCCACCACATCGAGATCGCCGGTCGCGGCAGGTGCAATCATGCGCGCGGCGGAATCAAACAACACGAAATTGACGTCGATCCCCTCGGCTTTGAAATAGCCGCGCTTGTCGGCAACGTAGAGGCCGATGTCGGTGGCGAGCCGTGTATAACCGATATTGACCTTGTTCTGCGCCAGGGCCGTCTGTGCTGCCAGAAGTGTAAAAATGCCAGCCACGAAGCAGCCGGCCGTGCGTGTCCACGCCATGATGTCCCTCCCCAATAGTTTTGTCCGTTGCGCGGGAGCTTAGAGCATTTTTGGCTGAAGGGGATGCCAGTTCGCACAAGAAAAATGTGCGGCAAACAAGAGACCGGACATCGCTTCCGATCCCGGCAAGCCGATACGGGGCCATCCTTTTTGAGGCTCTTCACGCCGAAATAGTACGTGAACCCGGCTTGCGTGCCGTGTTTCTACCGAGGGCATTTGTTTCCATTTAGAAATTAAATATGCGCCATGATTTCGAGTTAATGGACTAAAATTGGAGAAAATGGAATCTTAGATTGACTTTTTGATTCCAAATGGAAAGACTATTCAGCAAGAAGAAAGCTCGGCAGTCTGTGCTGCCAGCGAGGGCGTCGCTTCTTGATAAGCACGTCCCCTGCCAATGGGAGGACATTCGTGGCCAGAAGCTATTATCTGAGAAACCACTGGTACATCGTCGCTCATGACTTCGAGCTTTCAGACGGCAAGCCGCTGGCCCGGAAAGTCTGCGATAAGCCTGTTGTCATCTTTCGGGGTGAGGATGGACAGGTCGGCATGCTCGACGATCGCTGCCCGCACCGGTTCGCGCCCTTGTCTGCCGGTGAGGTTGCCGGCAACGACGTGCAGTGCGGCTATCACGGCATCCGCTTCGATCGCCGGGGCAGATGCACCCATATTCCCGGTAACTTACCCATTCCGAAAAATTTCGCGGCCGAAAGCTATCCTACCGTCGAGCGGCATGGGTTCATATGGGCCTGGCTCGGTGAACGAGAAGCTGATGAGACGATCATTCCGGATTTTTCCGAGAATAAGCGTGAAGGATGGAAGGGTGTTCCCGGCTATCTCAGGATAGAAGGGAATTACCAGTTGATGGTCGACAACATCCTCGACCTCACTCATGTCGACTATGTTCATAAAACAACGCTCGCCAGCGGCGACGTCGCCGAGACTCCCTTGGAGGTGAAGGTCGAGGGCGATCGTGTCTTCGCGCAACGGCTGATGTTCAATATCAACACGGCCAATATCTATCGCGCCGCGCGTAATCTTAACGGCCGCGTCGATCGTTGGCAGTTATTCGAATGGCTGCCGCCTGCATATCTTCGCGTCATCCTTGGGGCGCGTGAAGCTGGCTCAGACATGCCGGTCGGAGATCCCGTTCATATTGTTCTCAACGGCTTTACCCCCGAGAGCGAGAACGTTGCGCATTACTTTTGGTCTACGGCCAGGTCCTGGAAGACTGACGATCCGAAAGTGGATTCTCTCTACGAGACCATGATTGTGCAAGCTTTCACGGAAGATAAGGTCATTATCGAGAAGCAACAAAAGCTGATCGATATCGACCCTGCCCGGGCCACTCTCGTTAATTTGCCCTTCGATCGCGGGGCGCAGCAAGCGCGGCGCGTTTTGAAGCGGCTTCTGGATGAAGAGGAAGCCGGACGAAGAGCGGCAGCGGAGTAGGCGCACACAAAAGAGCGATGAGGCGTAGACCGGGTCGTTGAAATAATAAAGGGAGGAAGCCTATGATTTCTCGCAGACAGTTCGTCGCGGGTGGCGCCGCTGCGGCTATTGGTGTCGCATCTTCTTCAGCGAATTCACAAGCCGCCTGGCCGACGCGGGAGATCCGCAGCATCTGTCCGTTTCCGCCGGGGAACGGAGCGGATGTCATCGTCAGGTTCTATGCCAAACTGCTTCAGGAGCGGATTGGCAAGACGATCATCGTGGAGAACCGACCAGGTGCGTTTGGCAATATCGCGACCGAAGCCGTCGCGCGAGCCAAGCCGGACGGCTATACGATCGGTATCATGGCCGCATCATCGCAACTCGCGGCAGCGGCGGCATTGTTCCGGAAGCTGCCGTTCGATCCCGTCAATGACCTGGATCAGATCACCACACTGATGAAGTTGCCTTTCGTGTTGATTGTCGCGGGAGACAGTCCGTTCAAGTCGGTCGCGGATTTGACCGCGCATTTGAGAGAGCAGGGCGACAAAGGATCTTATGGATCGGCGGCAAACACAGGCTTGGTGGCAAGCGAGTTATATAAAGCGGCGGCGGGATTGAAGACTGTCGAGGTCAAATACAAAGACCCGTTGGGCATGCTCAACGATCTATGGGCCGGCAATATCGGTTTCACCCATCTCGACCCAGTGACGATCTTGGCTCATCTCAAAAGTGGGAGAGTCAGGGCCTTGGCGACATCGGCAAAAGATCCGTTTCAAGCTCTGCCGAATATACCGAGCGCGGCGCAAGCTGGCATCGCGAATTCCGATCTGATCGCTTGGTGGTCGGTTGCTGTGCCAAAAGGCACGCCAGCTGACATCAAAAGCAAACTAGAGGCGGCATTCAATGACGCGGTGTCGAGCCAGGAGCATGCGAAATTTGTCGCGGATATCGGTTGCGATCCTTTTCCTGGCAATCATGCGTCCGCCCATGAGCTGTTGGTGAAGGATATTCAAGCATGGGGCGAATATGTGAAGCTGGCCAACATAGAGATCATGTAAACGCCGTTTACTCCGGATACTCGACCAACGGCGCGATGTTGTCGCAAATGCGCTGTAGTAGCCGCCGTGCCAGGTAGACTTCGTCCTCCGAGAAACCCGCGAGGGTATCCTGCTCCATCACCGCGACGCGTGGCAAAAGCGATCGCACTATCTGTTGGCCGGTTCGTGTAATTGAAAGAACCACACCGCGCGCATCGGTTTTGGATTTCTTTTTCACGATAAAGCCGCGTTTAAGGAGTTCATTGATGAATCGAGATGCCGATGACGGTTCCATTGAACTGAGCGTGACAAGAGCGCTGAACCGCAGAGGCGACTGCCCGTAAAGCAAGGCGAGAATGCGCCACATTCCAAGCGACAGGTTGTGTGGCTTAAGCCCGTCCGTGAACCGGTCCATCAACCCGTTCGTGGCACGGTTGATCAGATAGGGCACATATTGCCGGACATCAAAATCGGTAGGCAGCTCTTGCTTCTTGGCGGTCAACTTGCGGTCCTCTTCAATCGTGGGGCTGATGCCTACGCTGTGTGGAATGAGTGGGCTCAAAGTGGGCGATAAAATGATTCCATACGGAAACGAAATGGCCGATCAATTCTCGTGCTGTTCGCGAATCTACCAGGATATCGAGCAATTGAGCTTGACTTCCTTTTTCCAGATGGAAATAAAAATGCGATATTCTGAAAGGTTATGGTTGGGAGAGATTTCGTGCAAGTGGCTCCTTTTTGAGCAGCAGGTTTCTTAAGCAGGTTCGGTACCGGCTTTGAAAATGGGAAGCTCTGAGGGGAACCAAGAAGATCGATCGGCGGTTGCGATGAGGCCGCATCATTCTTCGCGCAGAGAACTCTCAGGAATCAAAACGAAGGCAGGGCCGCTGAGGCGTCATTCCATGAGTGGCGCTTTCACGCCGCGAGCGGCGCAAGTCCTTCGGTAGAATTAGGGAGAAGAGTTGATGAGTGAACCGAAGACCTATTTCGAGACCGTGGAGGGCTGCAAGACCAGCGTCATGCGGGCTGGCTCCGGCGCGCCGCTGCTGTTTCTGCATGGCGCCAATGGCGCCAGCCGCTGGGCGCCGTTCATGGCCGAGCTGGCAAAGTCCTTCGAGGTGATCGTTCCCGAACATCCTGGCTACGGTCGTTCCGACATGCCCGATTGGCTCGACAATGTCGGCGACTTGGCCAATTTCTATCTGAGCTTCATGAAACAGCTCGATCTGACCGACGTCACCCTCGTCGGCACCTCGATGGGCGGCTGGATCGCTTCGGAGATCGCCGTGCGCGACCAGAGCCGGTTGCGCAAGCTCGTGCTCGTCGCCTCAGCCGGCCTGCGCGTCAAGGGCGTGCCGCCGGCCGATCTGTTCTTGTGGTCGCAGGACGATCTCACCCGCAATCTGTTCCACGACCAAAGCCTTGCCGAGCGTATTCTCGCCGCGCCGCTCAGCCCTGAGGAGAGCGACATCGCTGTGCGCAATCGCGTCACCACGGCGCGGCTCGCCTGGAACCCGCGCCTCTATAATCCCGATCTTGAGAAATGGATTCACCGGCTCGATCTGCCCACCCTGGTGCTGTGGGGCCGGCAGGATGCGTTGCTGCCCGTCGCCTATGCCGAGCGCTTCCGTGACGCCATCAAGGGCGCGAAGGTGCAGATTTTCGACGACTGCGGACATCTGCCGCATTCGGAAAAATCACCAGAGTTTGTCGCCGCTATCCGCCAGTTCGCAGGAGAGGCATGATGCAGTTCTTTCTCTTTCATCTGATGCCTTATGCCGATCTCGATCTGTCGGCCTCGGACAAATACCAGTCGGCTTGGGTGACCTTGCCCAACAGCTATTACGATCCGCGCAAGGGCCATCTGCTTTACAACCGCTATCTTGACGAACTCGAAATGGCCGAGCCGCTCGGCTTCGACGGCATCTGCGTCAACGAGCATCATTCCAATGCCTATGGTCTGATGCCGCAGCCGGGCGTTCTCGCCGGCGCGCTGGCGCGGCGCACCAAGAACGTGAAGATCGCGCTGCTTGGCCGCGCTCTGCCGCTGGTCAACAATCCGGTGACGATCGCCGAAGAGTTTTCGATCATCGACAACATCACCGGTGGCCGCTTCATCGCCGGCTTCGTGCGGGGCATCGGCGCGGAATATTTTTCCTGGAACGTCAATCCGGCCTTGTCGCACGAGCGCTTCCACGAAGCCCACGATCTGATCATCCAGGCCTGGACCAAGACCGGCCCGTTCGCTTTCGAGGGCAAGCACTACAACTTCAACTATGTGAACCTGTGGCCGCGGCCTTATCAGACGCCGCATCCGCCGGTCTGGATTCCCTCGCAGGGCTCGACTGAGACGATCGAATGGGCGGCGCATCCGAGTCGGCGTTATACTTATCTGCAGACCTTCTCGCCCGTCACGGCGCTGGCCAAATATATGCAGCAATATCGCGACTCGGCCGAGCGCCAGGGTTGGCAGGCAACCTCCGATCACCTTGGCTGGTCCGTGCCTTGCTATGTCGCGGAAACCGACGAGATCGCCATGCGTGAAGCGCGTCCGCACGCGGAGGCTTTCTATCAAAAATTCCTGCGTATGCCGCCGGAAATGCTGCTGCCGCCGGGCTATCTCTCGCTGCAATCCATGCAGGGCGTGATGCGCGCCAAGGCGCAGATGCAAAGCGGCAATAAATCGCTTGAGGCGGTAATGGAAAGCGGCATGTTCCTGTGCGGCAGCGCCGCCACCGTGCGCGACAAGATCCTGCATTTCCAGAAGGAGATCGGGTTCGGCAAGCTGCTGACCATGCTGCAGTTCGCGACGCTTCCCCATGACCTGGCCGTCAAGAACATGACGATCTACGCCAATGAGGTCATGGAGCCGATCCGCAAGGCGCAGCCGGCCTTGGCCACGGCGAAGTAAGCCATATCGTTACATGGTCGCGAGCTTCATGTTCGCGACCATGAAATCGATGAAGGCGCGCAGCTTCAGCGGCATGTGCCGCTGGCTCGGATGCACGATATAAATGCCGAGTTCAGACTGGGCGTAGTCGTGCAGGATTTCCTCGACGGCGCCGGAGGCCACCAACGGCGCCATGATGAAATCGGGGCCGATGGCGATGCCTGCGCCCGCTGCCGCTAAGCGGCCCAGTGCGTCACCATTGTTGCAGGCGATGCGCCCGGGCACGCGCCGCGTTTCCTCGCCCTGCGGCCCCTGGAAACTCCAGACATTTCCGCCCGAAGCATAAGCATAGTGCAGGCACTCATGGTCTAGCAGATCCGCCGGCACGAGCGGTCGCCCACGCCGCGCCAGATAATCAGGCGAGGCACAGATCATGCTGCGCGTGACGGCCAGCCGCCTCGCGATCATTGAACTGTCGGTCAGCCGGCCGATACGGATGGCGACATCGAAGCCTTCGTCCACCAGATCGACGAAACGATCGTTGAGGGTGAGATCGATGGCGATGCGCGGATTGGCCTTGGCGAAGGCCGCAACCAAAGGCGAAACATGGGTGATGCCGAAGGAGAGGGGCGCCGAGATGCGCAGCCGCCCAACCGGCTCCGCCGCCTGGCTCGTCACTTCGCGCTCGGCTTCTTCGAGCGCCGCCAGAATGTCCTTGCCACGCTCGAAATAAGAACCGCCCGCGTCGGTCAGGCTGACAGACCGAGTGGTGCGGTTGAGCAGGCGTAGACCGAGATGGGCTTCGAGGTCCATGACATGCTTGCTGGCCATGGCGCGGGACATCGCAAGCTGTTCGGAAGCTGTTGTAAAACTACCGCTTTCAGCGACAGCGACGAAACATCTGAGGCTGGTGAGATAATCCATTGTTCGAGATTATCAAACAATATTTCAGGTGGAAGCTAATTTATCCCAGAAAGGAGATTAATTACTTTGCCCTCAACGGCTGCCCTTTTCGGGCTGCTCAGGGGATTTCGATCATGAACACCGCTCAAAACAACCAATCCGCCGAACTCGGTGCTTTCGTCTTGCGCGTCAGCCTTGGCGTCCTGTTTCTCGCCCATGGCCTGATGAAGGTCTTCGTCTTCACTATTCCGGGCACCGTCGGCTTTTTCCAGAGCCTCGGCTATCCGGCTGCTTTCGCTTATCTGACGATTCTCGGCGAGCTTGGCGGCGGCCTGTTGCTGATCAGCGGCGTCTTCACGCGCTGGATCGCGCTGGCGCTGGTGCCGCTGATGATTGGCGCCACCCTGGTGCATGTGTCCAATGGCTGGGTGTTCTCCAACAACGGTGGCGGCTGGGAATTCCCGGTTCTGTGGACCGTTCTGCTCGGCGTACAGGCGCTGCTTGGCAATGGCGCTTATGCGCTGCGCATCCCTAGCCTCACCGCCGCGCCCAAGGCACGCATCGCCTAACGTTCGGCCTCTCAGGAGTCTCAACGGACTAGGCAGTTCTTGGTGCGAGGGCACAGCGCTGCAACGTTGGAATGCGCTGTCCGTTTCGGTTGCCGCTTGATCGATACAAGAAATGAAGTTGCGGTCGTCCTCAAGGGCGGCCGCAATTTTTTGCATCGCGCATTCAGGTGATGGGAGATCGAAGGTCCGTAATCATCCCACTGCACAATCCGCTTGGTTGGTGTTATCGGGAATAGTTCTAATGAAAGATGAGCCATTCTCGGAGGGGGACTCGATGGCAACTTACGACCTATCCATCAATGGACAATCGACGAAAGTCGACGCGCAGCCCGACACGCCCCTGTTGTGGGTCGTGCGCGAACATATCGGACTGACGGGGACGAAATTCGGCTGCGGCGCCGGGCTTTGCGGGGCCTGCACGGTGCATGTCGATGGCGAGGCCGTGCGCTCGTGCCAGACGCAGGTGTCGCAACTCACAGGCAAGAAGGTGACGACCATCGAAGGTCTTTCGGCCAACGGCTTGCATGCCATGCAGAAGGCGTGGATCGCTGAACAGACGCCGCAATGTGGCTACTGTCAGTCGGGACAGATCATGCAGGCGGCCGCCTTGCTCGCCAAAACGCCAAAGCCGACGCGTCAACAGATCGTCGAACATATGGACGGCAATCTCTGTCGCTGCGGCACCTATTCGCGCATCATCAGCGCCGTCGAACGCGCTTCGCGGGAGGGCTGAGCCATGCACGACAAATTAAATGGCAATCTCAACGTCTCTCGCCGTGGTGTTCTCGCTGGCGCCGCCGGCCTGTCCTTCGGCTTTGCCTTCAACCTCGCGCCCCAGCAGGCGACCGCTCAGACCGGCCCCACCACGCTCAATGCGTTCGTCCGCATCGCGGCCGACGGCACGGTCACCATTGTTTCGCCGGCGATTGAAATGGGCCAGGGCGTCAGCACCGCGCTGCCACTGATCTTTGCCGAGGAGTTGGATGCTGATTGGTCGAAAGTGGTGATCGAAACCGCGCCAGTGGCGGAGGTTTACAATCACCCGATCCTGCGCACGCAGATGGTCGTCGGCAGCACCACTTTGCGCGGCTATTGGATGGCGGCGCGCACGGCTGGCGCGCAGGCGCGCCAGGTGTTGATCGATGCGGCGGCGGCACGCCTCAATGTGCCGGCGAGCGAGTTGACCACCGAGCCCAGCACGGTCGTCCATGCGGCGAGCGGGCGCAAACTCTCCTATGGCGAGATTGCTGCCAGCGCCAAGCCGCCGGAAAAGCTGCCCGAGATCAAGCCGGAGCAGCTCAAACCCGTCGCCAATTTCCGCCTCATCGGCAAGGATGTGCCGCGCCGCGATGTGGAAGCGAAGTCGACCGGCCGTATGGCCTATGCCATCGACGTGCGCGTGCCCGGTCTGCTCTATGGCACGATTGCGCGTGCCCCCGTGCGCGGTTCCGGCCCGACGTCGTTCAACCGGGACGAGTTGAAAGCGGTGCCAGGCATTGTCGATGCCATCTCGCTTGACCATGGTGTCGGCATCATCGGCTCGACGGTGGAGGCGGTGTTTGCCGCCCGCAACAAGCTGAAGGCGCAATGGCGCGACGCGCCGGGATCGAAGACCGATTCCGCCGCGGCCATGCAGGCGGGTCTGGAGCATGTGCGCGATGCCAAGACGCAAGGGGTGATTGGCCGTTCGGTGGGGGACGCCAATGCGGCTTTCGCCAGTGCTGCGAAGGTCCATTCCAGCGAATATATGACCGACTATGTCTATCACGCGCAGATGGAGCCGCACACGAGCACGGCTTCCGTCACCGCCGATGGTGTTGAGGTCTGGTGCGGCACGCAATGGCCGACACGAGCACGCGACGACGCGGCGAAGGCCGCTGGCGTCACGCCGGACAAAGTAAAATTCCACCTGATGACCATGGGCGGTGGGTTCGGTCGCCGTGCCTTCGTCGAATATGCGGTCGATGCCGTATTGCTATCGAAAGCCGTCGGCAAGCCAGTGAAAATGCTGTTGAGCCGTGAGGATGATGTTGCCTCCGGTCGTCTGCGCCCGATGACGGCGCAGAAGATCGAGGTGGCGCTCGATGCGACAGGCAAAATCACCGGCTGGCGTCATCGCATCGCCGCCGACACGGTGGTGCCTTATCTCTACGGCCCAGCGCGTATGGAGGCGCAGAAGGGCGTTGATCATATCGTCATGGCCGGTTCGGAAATGCCGCATTATGATATTCCGGCGATGACCGCCGAGCATATCTATGAGGAGCGCGGCATCCGCACTGCCGCCTGGCGCGGCATCGGCTCGGGGCACAACAACTTCGCCATCGAAGCCGTGATCGACGAACTGGCCCAAAGCGCGGGCAAGGATCCGGTTGAATATCGCCTGGCGGTGTTGAAAGATCCGCGCGCCAAAAAGGTCATCGAGCGCGTCGCTGAAATGGCCGATTGGAAACGCAAGCGCGAGGGCCGCGCGCTCGGCATCGCTTTCGCCAAACTGGGTCTGCCGCCGATCGGCTTTTCGGTGGCCGGCACCGTGGCGGAAGTCTCCGTCGATGCCAAGTCAGGCATCGTGAAGGTGCATCAGCTGTGGTGTGCCGTCGATGTCGGCTTGCCGGTGCAGCCGCTGAATGTGGTGGCGCAAATCGAGGGCTCGTTGCTCTATGCACTGGGCAGCGCGCTGAAGGAGCGCGTCACGATCAAGGATGGCGCCGTGGAGCAGCAAAACTTCCACGACTACGAATTGATCCGCATGTCCGATGTGCCGCAGATGCAGGTGGAGATCATCCGCAGCGGCGACATTCCGCTGCCGGTGGGCGAATTGTCGATCTCCGGCACTATCCCGGCGATCTCCAACGCCATCTTCACGCTCACCGGCAAGCGGCTGCGCCATGCGCCGTTCACGCCCGATCGCGTCAAGGCTGGTTTGGCATAGCGATACCAAGACAAAACAAAGCCGGCGGCTGCAAGGCCGCCGGTTTTCAGCAAGTCGTGGAGGCTTCAGTCGAGTTTGATGCCGGCGTCCTGCACCACTTTGCCCCAGCGTTTGACTTCGGAGCTGACGAAAGTGCCGAAGTCGGCGCCATAAAGATTGGGGATGTCGGAGCCGTTGCGGGCCCAGGCATCCTTGATCATGGGATTGCCGAAGGCCGTGCGTAGTTCCTTCGTCATATGGATGAGGACATCGGGCGGCGTGCCCTTGGGTGCGAACATGCCGTACCAGGTCGAGACCTCATAGCCGGGCACGCCCGCTTCGGCCGCCGTCGGCACATCAGGGAATGCTGGCGAGCGCTGCGCGGAGGCAACCGCCAGGGCGCGCAAAGCGCCGGAGGCGATATGCGGGGCCGATGAGCCGAGCCCGTCGAACTCCAGTTCGATATGGCCAGCGACGAGATCCTGCATGGCGGGCCCCGCGCCGCGATAGGGCACATGGGTGATGCGCGTCTTGGTCAAGGCCTTGAACAATTCGCCGGCGAGATGATGGGTCGTGCCGCCACCGGCCGAGGCATAGTTCATCTTGTCGGGATTGGTGCGGGCATAGTCGATGAGTTCCTGCAAGGTCTTGGCGGAAACCCGGCCCGGATTGACGACCACCACCTGCGGCGGTTGCGAGACCAGGCCGACAGGGATCAGGTCTTTCTCGATGTCGTAGTCGAGCTTTGGATACAGCGCTGGGGCGATGGCGTGATGGGCGGCGCCGATAAAAAACGTATAGCCGTCAGGCGAGGCTTTCGCTGCTGCCGAGGCGCCGACAGTGCCGCCGGCACCGGCGCGGTTCTCGATAATCACCCGTTGTCCCAACTGTGCGTCGAGCTGAGCGGCGAGGGGCCGGGCGAAAGCATCGGTGCCGCCGCCGGGCGCGAAGGGGACGATGAAGGTGATCTGATGACTTGGCCAGGATTGGGCGTGGGCCGTTGGAACCGCGGCGAGGCCGATGGCTAGCCCGGCCCAAACAAGTTTTTGCACACCTTGAATCATGGAACGTCCTCCCCACGCTCTTTGAGCGCCCAAGGAGAGCATAGAATGCGTGCCGATACATGCGAAATTCGACTTTTGACATGCTGCGGCGGTCGGTCGATACCAACAGTGTGCAGAGCAATAGGTATCGTGATGACTCAGGCTCCTGATCCAAAGCCCGATCCGACAGGACATTTCCTGGCCTCGCTCTGGCTGCGGGTGCCGGTTGCGGTCGCCATCGGCCTCGGCGTGGTGGCGGTGACCTATTGGCAATATGGATATCTGAGTTCGAATTCTCTGCCGCTGATCGAGGCGCAGACGCCGCAGCCTTTACCTCAGGCCTGTCCGATCGCCGGCGATTGTAAATTGCCCGGTGACGACCGGCGCACCACCGACATCCCGCAATCGGAAATCTCCTCGACGGGCAGCGATCGGATCATGCCCGATGACAAACCTGAGACTGGGAAACCATAACGGCACGAACATGGTGCAGAACATCTACGATCAATCGGACTTCTTTGAAGGCTATAGCCATCTTGCCCGTTCGACAGGCGGCCTCGAAGCTGCGCCTGAATGGCCGATCTTGCGCGCCATGCTGCCGCCGGTGAAAGGTCTGCGCATCGTCGATCTCGGCTGCGGCTACGGCTGGTTCTGCCGCTGGGCGCAAGCGCAAGGTGCGGCACATGTGCTGGGTCTCGATCTGTCGGAGAAAATGTTGGCGCGGGCGCGGGAAATGTCTAGCGGCGCCGCCATTGTCTACGAGCGTGCCGATCTCGAACAGCTCGCTTTGCCGTCCGAAGCCTTCGATCTCGCCTATTCGTCTCTGGCTCTGCACTATCTGGAAGATGCAAGGCGTCTGTTCGCCACCGTGCACCAGGCGCTTGTTCCCGGCGGTCGTTTCGTCTTTTCGACTGAACATCCGATCTTCATGGCGCCAACCAGGCAAGGCTGGGCGAAAGATGCCGAGGGGCGGCGCATCTGGCCGCTCGATCGTTATTCCGTGGAAGGACCGCGCACCACCGATTGGCTCGCCAAAGGCGTATTGAAATATCATCGCACTGTCGCCACGACGCTCAATCTTCTGATCGGCGCTGGCTTTTCCATCGCGCGCGTCGAGGAATTCGCGCCGACGGCTGAGCAGATCGAGGCGCAGCCGGACTTACAGGAAGAGCTCGACCGGCCGATGTTCCTGCTCGTCTCCGCCAAACGCCAGGGCTTGGGCGAGGCTGCGCCGGTTTTTCCCGTTACAGCAGGAAGCTGACCGAGCCCATATGGCCGAGTTCCTCGGCATCGAGAACGACGCGCCGCTCGGCGATCTTGAGGGCTCCATTTTCGCGCCGCAGCCGATAGCGATATTCGCCGCTGAAGGTGCGGATGTCGCCGCCGCGCCGGTGCCGGTTGAGAATGAAATTGGCCCGCACCTGGATCTCGCCATTCTCCTCCTGGGCTTTCACATTGCCGATGATCCGCCGCGTGCGTGATGGCGGCCATTCCGAATGGCAGCTTGGGTCCTTCAAGCGGATGATGCGTTCGCGCAGCCGCACGGCATCATCGGCGACAATGAACAAAGTGGTGTTGTGATCGCCATCCGGCTTATCGTTGGGGGGCACGAAATAGGCGGCATCGTCGGTCAAGAGCTTCAGCCAGTCGTCGAGCTGCCAGCGGTCGAGCAGATCCGCCTCACGAAACAGGAAGTCCTCGACCTCGGTGCGCAACGCAATCATACCGACGCCTCCATCAGTTCCTTCCAGCGCCGCCAGAACGTGCGGATATGGCCTTCATCCGTGTCAAGCTGATCGTCCTCGCTTTTGTACATGCCGCGCGACAGATCGTTCCATGGCGCTTCGCGCCAGGCCGAGTAGCCTTCTTGGGCTGCCTCCAGCGCCGCCACGTCGTCGGGCGTGGCGAAACCGCCGGGGCCGTAGAAGGTGAGAAAGGCGTGCAGGCGGCGGGCGCGCTGCGCCTGCGTTTCCTCCACCGGTCCCAGCGCCCAGGAGGTCACTTTCATTTGCCCCGGCGAAACCGGCGTGAAATTGCGGACCGTCACTGATGAACCGTCATTGATGACGAGATTGGGGAAGATCACCAGATTGCGATTGGTATCGGCGACGCGCGCCGCCCGCTCCTCGCCGAGGCGCGTCACCAGTTCGGCGCGGATGTTAGCGATGTCTTCCTTGGCGTCCTCGCCATAGACGGAAATCCAGCGCGCCACTGGCCGGCCGCGATAATTGGGATTGTCCGTCGTCAGATGGCCATTGCCGAGGTTCTTGCCGGCGCCCAGCGATGGCAAGAGAGAGCCTTTCGGTCGGCGCATGTCGACGCCGGAATTGCTCATGTAATTGATCCAGGTCGAGTGGGTGGTGATGATGTGATAATCATCGACCGAATTCTCGACCAGAAGCTTCCAATTCGCCTTGATGTCATATTCCTGCGTGCCCGTGACGATCTCCATCTGGCCGCTTGGTGATTGGTCGACGACGAGATCGATATAGTCCTTGGCGTCGGCAAGATAGTCGGTGAGCGGGATCGCGTTCGGATCGAGATTGATGAAGTAGAAGTCGCGATACTGCTCAAGCCGGGGCGCCTGCGTCAGGCCATGCGCTCCTTTGTCGAACTTCGGCCCGTAGGCATCAAGGCCCGGGCCTGAGCGCAGGCTGCCGTCGGTCTGGAAAGTCCAGCCGTGATACATGCAGAAGAAGCCGCGCGCATTGCCCTCCCGCTCGCGACAGACCAATGCGCCGCGATGCGGGCAGACATTGAGCATGGCGCGCACCGCGCCCTCCTTGTCGCGGCAAAAGATCATCGGCCGGCCCGCCACTTTACGCGTACGGAAGTCGCCAGGGTTTCGGATTTCCGCGGCATGGCCGATGTAGATCCAGCAGGTGCGGAAGATGACCTCCCATTCCTTCTGCAGGATCTCTTCGGACACGAACACCTGACGGTTGATAAGGAACTGATCGGTGTCGCGATCTTCAAGAACCCAGTGGGCGCTGTTACGCATGGCCTCGCCTTTGTTGTCTTCCATTATCGCGTCCGCTCGCCGCTTTAGATCTTTTCGATTTTGGCAATTTCGACAAAGTCCTTCCACTGATTGGCTGTGGCGGCGAGGAGGCCAGCCGCCTCCTGTGGCGAAGCGGAATAGACATCATTGCCCGTTGCCTTGAGGAATTCAGCCGTATCGGGCGATTGTACCGCCGTGTTGAACCAGCCCCTCATTGTGTCGACGATCGGCTGCGGCGTGCTGGTGGGCACCAGGGCTCCCCACCAGGAGACGATGTCGATGCCAGGATATCCGCTCTCCGCAAAGGTCGGTAGATCGGGTGTCGAGGCCATGCGGGTGCCTGAGCCTATGGCGAGCAGTCGCCAGTTGCCCTGCCGGGCGACACCGAGGGCAGCGATGGAATCGACGATGGCGAAGTCGAGCGCGCCGCTATTGAGGTCGTTGATCAAATCGGCGGAGGTTCGATAATTGACATTGACGACCTTGAGATCGGCCTTCTGCTTGTAGAGTTCGCCGATCAGGAAAGAGGACGTGTTGGACGTGCCATAGGTCGCTTTATCGCCCTTGGGGCGCACGACCGTCGTCAGGTCCTGTAGATTTTTATAAGGCGCGCTCTTGCCGACGACGAGGATGTAGGAATGGCGGCTGAGCGTGGCCGCGACCTTGAGGTCCTTGGTGACATCAAAGGGCGGGTTTTTGAACACGTGCATATTGCCGGCGATGCTGGTGCCGGCGTGCACGAAGATGGTGTGGCCGTCGGGCTTGGAGCGCGCCGTATATTCGGCGGCGAGAAAGCCCATGGCGCCGGGCTTATTGACCACCACGATCGGCCCCGGAACGATCGGCATGAGCTTTTGCGACCAGAAGCGCACCAGTACGTCCGCACCGCTGCCGGGCGGAAAGGCGCTGACGAAATTGTAAATTTCGCGGCTGTCTTGCGACAGTGCCGGATAGGAAATCGCGGCGGCCGCCGTACAGGTTAGAGCGGCGAGAGCCTTGCGTCGGTCGATCAACATCATCCCCTCCCGTTTCGTCTTGTCGTCGAGTTATGTCCATCACATGGACATAATATCCATTCTAAGCTAGCGAGCCGGCGTTAGTCCGTCAAATTTCGGTCGACATGTCCGTACTACGGACATAGGATGATTTTGATCGGTGAGAAGACAGATGGAGGGGCGCGTGGCGCGTGATGCAGGCGATGGAAATATGCAAGGCGTGCGCGCCGTCGATCGCGCCATCGAAATTCTGCAATGTTTCACGCCGGAAAAAGCCGCGATGAGCGTGCTTGAAATTCAGCAGCGGGTGCCGCTCAGCCGGCCGACGCTGTATCGATTGCTGCATACGCTCGCGCAAAAAGGCATGATCCGCGCATTCGGCGAGCCGCAGCGTTTCTCGCTCGACTATGGTGTTGGACGGTTGGCTCACAATTGGACGGCCGGGATCGACCCGATCGTCATAGGTCGATCAATCGTTGAGGATCTACGTGCCAAGACGAATGAGACCGCGGCCTTGTTCATGTTGCGCGGCGATCAGCGTCTGTGCGTGCTTGAAATGGCCGCGCCACACATTCTCAGAATTTCCTGGGGCATGGGGGAGTCGCAACCGATTTCAAGTGGCGCCAGCGGCAAGGCCATTATGGCGTTCATGAAGCCGGATGCTGTCGAGGAGGCCCTGAAAGGAGTGCCGAAGACTGGCGCACGTAAGACCGTGTCATCGAGCCTCGATCTCATTCGCGCGCAAGGCTATGCGATCAGTCGTGGCGAGGTTTTCGCCGGCGCCATCGCGATTGCGGCGCCTTATTTCGATCACAACCATTGTGTCATCGGCTCGATCGGCGTGTTCGGTCCCTCCGCGCGCCTGGATCAAGCGTGGGAAAAACAAGCCATACGCGCGGTGATTGAAAGCGCCCGGGAATTGTCCGGTTCCCTGGGGCATTTTGAAGATCTGCAAGGGGGGCGTCGCGCGGCCGAGCCAAAACAACGGGGCAAATCCCCTGATCGTTTCGCCTGAACCTCTTGTAGATTCCCTATCGTAAATTTGATCAGTGGCGTGATTGTCGCGTTGCCTTGGGGCGTTAAGATCGTCGCGATGCAACGATCGAGGCCTCGTCATGTTCCCTGAAAAACGCGCTGCCGTCGGTCGGCATCCGTCGCGAAGGCTCGTCTTCGCCATATGCGCCATGATGGCGCTTTTCGTGACCGCGTGGCACAGCGATGGAGCGTGGGCGCAAGCGAAGCCGCCGATCGATCGTTTCAAGCTGCCGCCAGGGTTCAAGGTCGAGGTCTGGCAGGCGGGTCTGTCGGGCGCCCGCACGTTGCTGCTCGGCCCCAAAGGCACGGTCTTTGTCGGCACCACCGGTGCTGGTCGCGTTTATGCGATCACTTCTGAGAATGGCGTGCGACGAGTGCGCACCATTGCGCAAGCTCTCACCAGCCCCAACGGGCTCGCCATGAAAGACGGAGCGCTCTACGTTGCCGCGATCAACCGCGTTTATCGCTTCGACGATATCGAGGCGCGGCTCGATGGCGCGCAGCGGGTGGATATCTCCCAGCAGTTTAATCTGCCCTCGGAACGTCATCATGGCTGGCGCTATATGGGGTTCGGGCCCGATGGCAAGCTCTATATCGCGGTTGGTGCACCCTGCAATGTCTGCGAAGTCGACCCGAATGTTTATGGAAATATCCGCCGCTACGACCTCGACAGCGGTCGTATGGAGGTTATCGCGCACGGTATTCGCAATTCGGTCGGCTTCGATTGGCATCCGGTCACCGGCGAACTTTGGTTCACCGACAACGGCCGCGACAATATGGGAGACGACATTCCGGAAGATGAATTCAATCGCCTGCCGCGCGGCAGGGAAGGCGCTAACTTCGGCTTTCCCTATTGCCACGCGAATGGCATTGCCGATCCGCAATTCCGCAAGCCCGATCCTTGCGCCGATGTGATCCTGCCGGCGGTGACGACCGGGCCGCATTCCGCGTCCCTCGGCATCAAATGGTACACGGGCACGATGTTCCCGGCCGAATACAAGAATGCGGCTTTCATCGCCCGTCACGGCTCTTGGAACCGCTCACGCAAATTCGGCTCCGATCTCGCCGTCGTTCAGTTGGATAGCGCGGGCAAGGCCAGCGTGCGCCCGTTCATGACCGGTCTGCTCGATGAAAAGCGTGATGAACATCTCGCTCGGCTGGTCGGCGTGTTGCCGATGCCGGATGGCGCGCTGCTCGTTTCCGACGACCTCAACGGTGTCATCTATCGCATTTCTTACGATGGTTCAGCCAAGACGCGATAAGCCTTGCGGCTCTATTGCGCCAGCTTGGTGACATCGATAGCGGCTTGCGCCCGGGCTTTGCTCTCCACATTGGCGGGGCCAGCTTTTTTAGCGTAAGCGACGATGGCGTCGAGCGATGGCTCCGAACAGCCCTCGCCATCCAGGCCGCCGATCTTTTGCAGCTTCGCTGCCGCCAGAACCGCATCGCAGGCGCCCGGTGCAAACATCATGTGCTTGCTGATTTCCGTGAGCATCGACAGATCCTGAAGGCGGGGATCGTCGCGCACGGCTGCTAGGAAGGCGGGGCCGAAGGTCTTGCCGCGATCCTGTTTGTAGAGGGTCGTCAGGTCGAAGATGAATTCGAAACTCGCCTTCGGCGCCTCGTCCGGCTTCACCACCAGGATGTCGAGGCTGTAGCGCGTCAGTTCTTCCGGCGACACCACCTGCCGCACCAGGCTCGATTGATGGTAATTGCTCATCATCAGCCAGCGCGCGTGCAAATCACCGAGGCGGGCCAGCGCGTTGAACATGCGCAGCGCCGCGAGCCGGTCGGCATCGGTCTTGATCGTCTGCGAGCGCTGGAGCGCCTTCTCGCGCACGCTGTCGACGACGGCGCGCGAAATCTGCGGTTGAGGTGGGGCATTCGGCTGTGTCGCTGTCGGGTTGGCCGTCGGCACCGCAGCCTGAACCGCAGCTTGCCGCCAGGGTCCGCGCGCCTCGATCTGCATACGCAGACCGGTGCGCGCGTCCGGACCGAAATAACCGTTCGGCTCGCCGGCGAATTTACCTTCCGCCTTGAGCACTTTCTCGATCTCGGCGCGCACGTCCTGCGGCATCGCCTTGCTGAGGGCAACCAGCTTGTCTTCGGTTGTCCCAGCCGGCGCCATTTGCAAACCGTCGATGACGGCAGCGGCGATGGCCTTGCGGGGAAAATCAGTGATACGCCCGCCGGCGAACAGCGTGGAAATCTGGGTGTTGGCCAGAGAGAAACCGCCGAAATTGCTCTGGTCGCCATAGCGTCGACCGGCACCGTCGCCATAAAGCGCGACCGGATAGGAAATGCCTTCGCTGAGCGTCATCAGCCGCGCGCCGAAATCGAAGGTGAAGGCGCTGGCGAGATTTTCTTTCGCCTCGATCGATCCTTGCTCCGCCGCCTTGCGCCAGAAGCGCAGGCGCTCGCGCGGATTTTTCGCTATGCCGAGGCCATCGGCATAGGCCCGTCCCGCCGCCAGCATCGCCTCGACATTGCCGAGTTCGGCGGCTTTGACGATCAGCCTGGTCGCTGCCTCGTCATCTTGCGGATAGAGCACGCCTTTGCGCGTCAATTGGCCTTGCAACAGCAAGGCATCCGCCTGTCCGGCAGCAACACCATCGGCAATGATCTTGCGGATCTGCGCTTCGTGCAGCGGACCAGGGGCCAGAGCTGTGAGGCTTGTCGAATCCAGATTGGAGAAATGGGCGCGCGCCAGCAGAACTTGTGTCGCCGGATCGCCGTCGCGGGTCATGAGTGCCAGGATGTCGCGCGCACCGGCTTCGTCGCGAAAATCTGTGTTGCGCGACAGTTTCAATTTGGCAAGGGCCATGCCGGCACCGGGCTCGCCGACTGTGGCGGCAAGCGAAAGCCTTTGCACCAAAGCCGCCTTGTCGACTTTAGCTTGATAGTCGGTCAGCAGGCCCGCGAGCCGGATTGAATCGTCGATGCCGAGGCGTGTGCTCTGAAAAGCGGCGATGGCTCGCCGCGGATCGCGCCCGACGATCTCATTGTTGAGAAACAGATCGGCCATGATGCGCGGGCGATCGGCCATGTTCTGCAGCGATTTATCGTCGAGCAAAGCCAATCCGCGGGCGAGGTCGCGCGGGCCGCCTTCGCCGTTCACCAGCATGCGCGCCAGTTGCAGGCGCGCGAAGGCGTCATCGTTTGCGGCCTTTTCCAAAAGGGCGCGCGCGGCTTCGGGCTGTTTCTGCGTACCGGTACCGGTACGCAGCGCCGTCACATAGGGGAGGAACACCTGGCGATTGCCGGCTTCATATTGTTCTTTCAGAAAGGCAAAAGCCTTGGCTTTCTCTTCAGCCGATGTGGCGGGGGAGGTGAGGCGCAGCGTCGCGCCACGGGCCCATGGCTTCGAACTCGGCTTTATGAGCCCAGTCGCCGCCAGGGCCTTGGGTGGGCAGGTTGGCCATGCGGTCGGCCCAGCGCAGCGCTTCGCTATCATCGCGTTTCAGCAAGCCGCCATCGCGCCGCAGGTTGTAGATATCGAGCAATGCCTCGGCGTGGCCGGCTTCGGCGGCATTGCGCAGAAGATTGAGCATGTGGTTGGCTTCAGTGGGGTTGCGCAGCGGATCGATCTTGCCGCTGCTCATCCGCCAGAGCAGATGCTGTGCTTCGATATGACCGTTCTCGGCGAAACGCCGCACGGTCGGAAGGATCGTCTCAGTGTTTTTGAAATCAAGATACATGGCGCGGGCAAGCTGGATGGCGAACCGTTGCTCGTCGGGAAAGGCCAGGGCCGCGGTGCGGCAGGCGGCAATCAGATCGCCGGTCACGTTCGTATTGAACGTTGGGTTCATATCGAAAATGTAGCTGGGCGGCGCCTTGCCTTGCGGATCGAGTGGCGATGTCGCGCCGGTATCGCAGGCGGTGGCGGCAGCCGCTTTCGCGGCTTCATCCTCAGTCTGCGCCAACGTGGGCGCCACCGCGAGGGCGCTGAAGAGCGCGAGGGCCAGACCCAAATATCGCCGATGCCCAAGGTCTGGGCGAAGCAATCGGCGCGAGGGGGACGAAGACGTGGAAAACGGCAAAGATAAAGGTACGAGCTGCGAAATCATCAGCGTCTCACCTTGTTATTAGGCTGGGTCTTGATGCTAGACCCAGCCTAACAGATGAGACGTGTGATTTCGCACACCGTCAACTTGTTCGCAGGCCTTCAGGCGTTCGACGGCGGCAGCGGCTCAGCGCCTCTGATCATGTCGGAGGCCTTGTCGGCCATCATGATGACGCAGGCATTGATATGCGCGCCGACCATATCCGGCATGGCGGAGGCATCGACGACCCGCAGCCCCTCGATGCCACGCACGCGCATCTGCGGGTCGAGCACGCAATCGGTGCCCGTACCCATTTTGCAGGTGCCGGCGGGGTGGTGAGCGGTGAGCGCCGCGCGCCGGATGAAGGCGTCGATCTCGTCGTCGCTTTGCACCTTCGGGCCGGGCGAATCCTCTTCGCCACGGTAAGGCTCCAGCGCCTGCTGGGAAGCGACTTCGCGGGCCAGCTTAAAGCCGTTGCGCAGGCGTGGTAGATCATTCGGCGCCGAGAAGAAATTATAGAAAATGCGGGGAGTGTCGGCAGGATCGGTGCTGCGCAACGTCACTTCGCCACGGCTTTCGGGATGCAGCAGGCAGGGACGGACGCCATAGCCATCGAGATAAGGTTTCTTGAGGCCCGGAAACCAGATGTCGGCATCGCCTGGCAGGCCCCGGAACATGAATTCGATGTCTGGCACGTCAAGCTCGGGTCTTGTCTTGAAGAAGGCATGCAGGCCACCCGGCACCACGGTGCCGGCACCGGTGCCGGTGAGATAGGCCTGCACCATGGCGATGGCGATGCGGTCGAACCGCATGGTGTCGCGGAACGGCGAGGGGTTTTGCGGCCGGGTGTATGAGATCATCACCGCCAGGTGGTCTTGCAGGTTTTGGCCGACGGGCAGGTCGACCACCGGCTTGATGCCGAGCGTGGCCAGATGCGCGGCCGGCCCGATGCCTGATAGCATCAGGAGCTGGGGCGAGTTGAAGGTGCCGGCGCTGAGAATGACCTCGCGGCCAGCTTGCGCCTGCACGGTCATGCCGTTGTTGACATATTCGATGCCCCGCGCCCACGTGCCATCCATGAGGATGCGCGTCGTCAGCGCATGGGTTTCGACCTTCAGATTGCGGCGGCCACGTGCCGGCTTGAGATAGGCGTTCGAGGTCGAAGAGCGTCGTCCATTGCGAATGGTATATTGGCTACGGCCGATGCCTTCGCCTTCGGCGCCGTTGTAATCCTCGGTGAAGGGCAGGCCTCTTTGCTTTGCCGCATCGATCCACGCCTCAAAAAGCGGATCGCGCGTGCGCGCATATTCCGTACCGAGCGGGCCGTCGCCGCCGCGCCAGGGATTGGTGCCGCCCTGCCAGGTCTCGCTGCGTTTGAAATAGGGCAGGCATTCGGCATAGGACCAGCCGCTCGCGCCATTGCGCGACCAGCGGTCGTAGTCGCCGCGATGTCCCCGCGTATAGGCCATGACATTGATGGAAGACGAGCCGCCCAAAACCTTGCCGCGCATGGCCTCGATGCGTCGGCCATTGAGCTGCGGTTCGGGCTCGGTGTGATAGCCCCAGTCGAACATCGTATGCTCGTGCATTTTGCCCATGCCGAGCGGGATATGGATGAGCGGATGCCGGTCGGCTGGTCCCGCTTCGAGCAGCAAGACTGAGACCGCCGGGTCGGCTGACAGCCGATTGGCCAGCACGCAGCCGGCCGATCCGGCGCCGACGATGATGTAGTCATAGACCTGGTTTGTCGTCATCTCCACCCCATATCCATTTTCGTTGTTTGTTCCGCTCAAGCCCTACCGCCTGCCGCGCGCGGCGTCCAGAACTCCGCCCTTTGGCGCATTGACGGAGGCTATGGTAGGCGTAGGGCAGGGGATGACGCTCGCGAGGAAACTCGTGATGAAACCGCTGGGAGAGGAACCTTATGCGATCGATTGCCGTACCCTTCGCCGCTCTGCTGGCGCTTGTTGCGCCGTCGAGCCTGTCGGCTCAGACGGAAGCCTGGCCCTCCGGCACGGTGAAATTCATCGTGCCTTTCGCTGCCGGAGCCTCCCCCGATATTATCGCCCGCATCGTCGGCGAAAAGCTGCAGCAGCGCACGGGCAAACCCTTCATCATCGAGAACCGGCCCGGCGCCAGCGGCAATACCGGCACCGATGTGGTGGCCCGGGCGCCAGGTGACGGCATGACCATAGGCATCAGCCTGTTTGGCCCGATGGGTATGAACACGGTGCTGATGAAATCCATGCCCTATGATCCGTTCAAGGATATCGCACCGGTCACCATGCTGACCTCGCAGCCGAGCGTGCTCGCCGTTTCCAACGAACTTGGCGTCAACACGGTTGGCGAGTTGATTGCGCTGCTGAAGAAGAATCCGGGTAAATATAACTATGCTTCGATCGGCCGGGGCTCGCTGTCGCATCTGGCGATGGAGCTGATCGCGGCCAAGAGCGGCACCGAGGTCGTTCACGTGGTGTTCGGCGGTTCGCCCCAGGCGGCCCAGGCGGTGATGCAGAACGACGTGCAGATGACGGTTTTGCCGGCGGTCTCGGTCGTGCCGCTCGCCAGCGACGGCAAGATGAAAATCCTCGCCGTCACCGAGCCGAAGCGCTCAAAATTCTTGCCCAACGTGCCGACCTTCGCGGAAGCTGGCATCGACGGGGTCGAAGCCAGCGCCTGGAACGCGCTGATCGCACCGCCCAGCACGCCGCCGGCTATACTCGATGAAATCTACAAGCAGACGGCGGCTGCGATCAACGAGCCCGACGTGATCGCCAAACTGGCGGCACAGATGATCGAGGTGCGTACCTCGACGCCGAAGGAGATGGCCCAGTTCGTGCGCGATGAAATGACCCGCTGGGGTGTCGTCGTGAAGGCGGCGAAGATCGAGCCGCAGTAACGGTGCGGATAGAGAAAGACAAAAGGCCCGGTTTGCATCGGGCCTTTTTCTTGAGCATCAGCCGGTGACACTGGCGCCGCCGAAACGTTCCTTCCAGCGCGGAATGACCTCTTTGTTGTAGACATTGTCGGGGATTCCGCCGGAAAGGGCCGTCAACACCGAACGTAAAGCCCATTGCATGCCGGGGCGCAGTTCGCCGTCGTCGTTGAAGGAGGCGGCGTGCGGCGAGAGCAGCACTTTGGTGCCGAGCTGGCGCAGCGGCGAATCCTTCGGCAGGGGCTCTTCCTCGAAAGCATCGATGGCAGCGCCTTGCAGGCGTCCCTCGGCGATGGCACGGGCGACGGCGGCTTCCTCGATCACTTTGCCGCGCGCCGTATTGACCACGATGGCATTTGGCTTCATCAGCGAAATCTGCTCATCGCGCAGCATGAAGCGGGTTTCCTTGGTCAGCACCACATGGAAGGAGACGACGTCGGCTTCCTTTAGCAAGGTCTCGTAGCTGACGCTTTTGGCATTGGCGAGCAGGAAGTCGGCCGGCGGAATATAGGGATCATAGGCGATGAGCCGCACGCGCCAGGGCGCCAGCAGTTGCGCCACGCGCGTCGCGATGCGCCCCAGGCCGACAAGGCCGATGGTGATGCCGGCATAGCCATCGGCACGCGCGCCGAGAAAGGTCGTGCCCAGATGCGGCTCGCGCCAAAGGCCGGCACGCACGGCTGCATCGCGCTCCATCGCCTTTTTCAGGCTGGCCAGGATCATCATCACAGTCGTTTCGGCAACGCCGAAACAATTGGCTTCGGTCGGCGCATGGCAAACCAGAATGCCAAGATCGGTGGCGGCGTCCGTATCGACGTCATCGACACCCACCGTATATTTGGCGACGATACGCAGCCGTTGCGAGGCTTCCATGACACGCCGCGAAATCGGTGTGTGGCGGATCGATGTGCCCATCAGCGCCACGGCGTCGCGCGCCGCGTTCACAAAATCCTGCTCATGGTCGCCGCGCGGCAATTGCCAGGCCTTGTCGCCGAACGCGACGTCATAGCCGGCCGTGGAGAGACGACCGAGAAAATCCTCCGGCTCCTCGCGCGGCGCATGAATGAAGACTTTCGGCTTGGACATGTTTCCTCCGTTTCGATCTTGCTCTTGTTGGCCGCGACTGTGGGCGAGGCACAAAGACAGGTCAAGACCGCGCTGAACATGCAGACCTGGGTTGAAAAAAGAGGCGCGGAAAACCGCGCCTCGCATGTTGGTGTTCTCTGGGCTCTTCAGCAGGCCGTCAGTTTGGCTTGGGCTCGTCGTTTTGTGGCGGCTTCTGCTCGGCTTTGGCTTCCTGGGTGAAGTCCTTCATGCCCCAGGCCAGCATGTCGGAATCGTTCTTCGCCAGTTTGAACTCAAAGCCGTCGAGCTTCGGTTTCAGGTCCTCGGCCTGCTTCTTCGAGTCGTCCGTCGTGCCTTCGGCTGCGATACGCACCCAACCGTCAGCGAGATCACCGACGCTGGTCATGGTGAGCTTCAAGCCGTTGTGGCTGTAAGCCGTGAGTGTGCGGCCACCGGGCTTCACGTCGCCCGTTGGTTTGCGCACGTCCTGGAAGCTGATGGGATCGACCATGAAGGAAAGGCGCATCAGCTTGCCATTGTCGGCGTCGCGGCCAACCGGCGCCGGGGCGAGCGCCAGATCGGCGCCCTTGGTCGGGGACACCAGGGTCACATCATCGAGGCCACCGCCGCGCAATTCCAGCTTCGCCAACGCATCCTTGTTGAGATTGATCAGATTGATCTCGAACCAGGCGGTGTTGGGGACAGGCACGCGCACTTCGCCGCGCACCAGCCAGGTTTGCGGTTCCTTGGGGAAGCGCACAAAGGTGCCACCACGCGCGCCACCCACGGTCATGTCACGATTGCCGATGATGATGTCGGCAAGCGTCGCACCTTTGCTGTCAAGCAAGGTCACCTGGCGGCCAGATTTTTCCGCCTGGCCGGCATCGGCGAGGCCGAGGTCGGCATAGCGTTGCGGATCGGCGGTTTTGCCTTCCTCATAGGCGAGGCTGATCATGCCGGCGACGATGTCGCGGAAGGCCTCCGGCTTCGTCGGATAACCCGATGCCTTGTCGAAGAAGCCATTGTCGCGCCGTTCGACGGTGAACGGTTTGTCGCTGTCGCGGATGGTGATGGCCGCGACATTGTTGGCCTCGGTGAGCAGTTGCGGGAACACGGGCTCGGTGCGCCGGTCGGAGGCGATGCCTTGCGGCGCGGTGCGCAGTGCGGCCCAGCTGCCGACCACGCAGAGTGCGGTGACCACGCCGAGAAGAGTGACGGACTTGATATTCATCTGTTCATCCTCAGGCGGACGGTTTCGGGGGCTCGCGCCGTGAGCGGCGCAGGGCGAAGAACAAGGCGATCAGGCCGGCGATGATAGGCACGCCGGCGACGTTCAGCGCCGTCAGGGACGACTTGAGGCGATCGACGTCGCTGCGCAGCGCGAACTGCGTCGCGCGCAGCTCCTCGCGCGTTGCCAGCACTTCGGTCTTGAACTTCTCGATCGTTTCGACCTGTTGCGGCGTCAGCACTTCATTGCCCTGCTGGCCGCCGCGTCCAAGTTCCTGCAACTTGGTTTCGGCCTCCTTCAAGCGCGCCTGCAATTGCTGCTCCTTGGCGCTGTAGCGCTGGTTGGCCTCGGCTTCCATCGTCTGGATACGTTCGAACGGCCGCCAGGACACGCCGCGCCCGCGCAGGTCCGCCAGCGCCACGCCACCCGACATCTGCTCGATCGCGTTGATGACGAAGTCGCCATTGTTGGCGAAGGCCTGCGCCACTTCCGTGCCGAGCATATTGCGCCGCTGCACCCAGTTGCGGTCCATCACCATGTCGGCGTCGCCGACGAGGATGATATTGGCCGGCTTGGTCGCCTTGGCGATATGCTCTTCCTTGCGGGTCGAACCCTCGGGCTTGGCGGGGAAGGCGCTTTCGAGCGTTCCGGTGAGGCGACCGGCGATTACCGGCGGTGTCTTGCCCCTCTCTATTTGGGTCGCGAGCTTGCGCATGTCGGCGGTGCGCTCCTTCGTTTCCGCCACGGGCAGCAAACCGCCCTCGGCCGAAGCGGTCATCAGCGGCCGCAGCGTCACGCCATCCTTATTGGTGTCGAACGCGCCGGCACTCGTCACCACGATGGCCGAGAGCTGCGCCAGAATGGCTTCATTCTTGCGCAGGGCCTCATTGCGCAGCGCCAGCCACGGCAGATTCAACATGGGGGTCGGCCGGCCGTCGATAGCGCGCTCGGTCTGCAGTGCATAGGTCGGATCGGCGACGGTTTTCTTGACGTCGTAGACGACGCCCCAGGCCTTGAACAGTTTCGGCAGGTCGGAGGAGGCGTCCGGCGGCGGTGCGCCGCGCGGGCCGATCTGGTTCTCGGCATTGGGATCGACGAAGATCAGCGTGGCGCCGCCATTCATCGCCCATTGGTCGAGCGTATACTGCGTCTTGTCGGTCAGGTTCTGCGGATGAACGACCATCACGACGCGGGTGTTCTCAGGCAACTCCTCGACTTCGCCTTCCACCGGCTTGACGTCGAAGAACTGCTTCATCTGCGTCAGCACCTGCGCTTCGCGCAGGCCCATCTGCGGATTGGCCGAGAGGCCGAGACCATCGAACAGGGCGACGACCGGCTTGCCGCGCTTGCCCAGTTCGGCAACGAGGCGCGTCAGATCGTATTCAAGGAACGCTTCGCGCTCCGGCGAGAACGAGGCGATGACCGATTTGCCGTCTGTGGAGTTGGTGGCGGCCAGGCCGAAGAACAGCCGGTCGCCGGTGGAAGAACGGATCGGGCTGATGCCGAAGGCAACGGCCCGGTCTTCATCTTCCGAATAGGGCTTGGCGTCGATCGTCTCCAGCGCGATGCGGCCCTTCGAGCCGGCCACATAGGCGTCGAGCATGGAGCGCACGCGGCTGGCGAAGGCGGCGAGTTGCGGCGCCTCCTTGGTCAGGCCCGACGACATGAAGAAGCGGAAGCGGATCGGCTCGTTGAGGTCGCCGATCAGGGTGCGTGTGCCCTGGGACAGAGAGAAGAGATGCTGGTCGGTCAGATCGATGCGGGCGCTGCGGAACAACTGGCCCGAAACGATATTGACGCAGCCAAAGATGATCGCCCCGAGAATGGCGGCGATGATGACGAGGCGGCCGGTGCCGAAGGATTTTTTGCCGGTCATGGTTGTCTCACGCGGCTTTCTTGACTTCGAGGATGCGCACGTTGAGCCACAGCGCAAACACGATGAGAGTGACGAAGAAAATCAGAGCGGGAATTTCCAGAACGCCATCGGTGATGCGCTGGAAATGGCCGATGAAGGACATGGACGAGATCGCCTGCACGATCACCTGCGGCGCCCATGGCTTGACGGCGGCGAGCACCAGATCGAAGCCGGCCATGACGAACAGGAAGCCGACGACGACGGCGCCGATAAAGGCCAGGACCTGGTTCTTGGTCAGCGCCGAGACGGCGGCCGAGATGGCGAGGAAGGCGCCGGCCATCAGCCAGGAGCCGATATAGGAGGCGAGGATCACACCATTGTCGGGCGAGCCGAGATAGTTGACCGTGATCCACAGCGGCATGGTCAACACCAGCGCGAGGCCCGCGAAGACCCAGGCGGCGAGCCATTTGCCGACGACGATCTGCCACGGCTGCACCGGCAGCGTCATCAACAACTCGATGGTGCCGGCCCGGCGTTCTTCCGCCCACAGGCGCATGCCGATCGCCGGCATCAGGATCAGATAAAGCCAGGGATGCCACAGGAAGAAGGCTGAGAGATCGGCTTGGCCGCGATCAAAGAAGCTGGCGACAAAGAAGGTGAGGCCAGTGGCCATGCCCAAAAAGACGACCAGAAAGACGCCCGCGATGGGCGTGGCGAAATAGCCGGCGAATTCGCGACGGAAGACGAGCAGAATGGTTTTCATGAAGGTCAGGCTCCGGCCTGTTCCAGGGTGATGGCGCGGAACGCGTCTTCGAGCTTCGTGGTCTTGACCATTTGCGACCGGTTCGGATCGGCCGTGGGCGCCCGGGCGAGCAGGTCGGCCGGCGTGCCGTCGGCAAGAATGCTGCCTCTGGCGATGATCAGCGCACGCGTGCAGATCGCCTCGACCTCTTCCAGAATATGAGTCGAAACGACGATGGCTTTCTCTGGCGCCAGTTCGCGGATCAGCTCGCGCATCTCATGTTTCTGGTTCGGATCGAGGCCGTCGGTCGGCTCATCGAGAATGAGAATGGCCGGATCGTGCACCAGCGCCTGGGCGATGCCGACGCGGCGCTTAAAACCCTTCGATAAGGCATCGATGCGGCGGTTCCACACTTCGGCAAGATCGATGCGATCGACCAGGAAGCCGAGGCGGTTGCGCGCCGTCGCCTTGTCGAGGCCGCGCATGCTGGCGACGAATTCGAGGAAATCGCCGACGGTCATGTCGGGATAGGCGGGGGCGCCTTCCGGCAGATAACCGAGGATCCTGCGTGCCGCCATCGCGTCGGTGCGGGTGTTGTGGCCATCAAGAAAGGCTTCCCCCGCATTGGGCTCAAGGAAGCCGGCGATGATTTTCATGGTGGTGGATTTGCCGGCACCATTGGGGCCGAGAAAACCGACGACTTCGCCGCGCTGTACGGAAAACGATACGTCGTTCACGGCTGTGAACGAACCAAAGCGTTTCACGAGACCGCGGGCCTCGACGAGCGACATATGATTTCCCCCTTGGGCTGGCCTGTTTTGGATCGGACGCACGGCGCCCGACGGCGAGACAGGGATAGCCATCCTGCCGCCGCGCGGCAAGATGGCGGCAAGAATGAGGGAATTCAAGGGCAAAGGATTACGGATTGGTTGCTATTCGCGCCTTTGCGCGCGCTCTTGCTCTCCTGCGTGCCCCCTGTCATTTTGCCGACAAAGGCGATGGCCTTTTGCGACAATGTACTCTCTGGGAGAAAAGAATGGCCAAGGCCTATTGGATCGCCGCCTATCATGCTGTGACCGACACCGACAAAATGGCCGCTTATGCCAAGCTGGCGGGGCCGGCGATTGAGGCCGGCGGCGGCCGTTTTCTGGCGCGTGGCCAGGCCGCCAAGGCTTATGAGGCGGGTCTGGTGCAGCGCACGGTGCTGATCGAGTTCGACAGCGTCGCGGCGGCCGAGAAAACCCATGACAGCGCGGCCTATAAAGCGGCGCTCGCGGCGCTCGATGGCGGCTGCATCCGCGACATGCGTATCGTCGAAGGCCTCTGAGACGACGATTTAGGTCGATCAGTATTCGGTTGAAGTGAGAAGCGGGGCTGGCAGCGGCCCCGCTTTTCGTTTGTACAGGCTTCTCCCTGTTTTCTGTTTTGACGCATCTTTGCAGCGTTTGATGATGCCATCAGACGGCAAAGGGCTATAATCGTGCTGGCTTTGCCCATCGGCAGGTCCGGCGACAGGGGATGAACATGGCTAAGGCTTACTGGGTCAGCCTGTATCATTCGGTGTCCGATCCGGGCAAAGTCGCGGCCTATGCCCGCGCCGCGGTGCCGGTGATCAAGGCGGGGGGCGGCCACGTTCTGGCCGGAAATATGCCCGCCAGGGTCTATGAGGCCGGTATCAAACAGAATGTCGTCATCATCGAATTCAACTCGCTCGCCGATGCGCAGGCGACCTACGACAGCCGGGCCTATCAGGCGGCTCTCGAAATACTGGCCGGCGCTTGCGTGCGCGACCTGCGCATCGTCGAGGGCCTGTGAGAGCACCGTGCCAGATGGTTGACAATCCCTTGCGTGTTGCGATGCCAGCCGCTGTCCAGAATGGGACTGGTGCACCAAACACAGTACAGAACCGGCACGAATCACTGTTTGCTGCCCGTGCCCGTTTGTTCTGCCTTTGTAAAAGTACGGGAAGGGAACGCTCCCATGTCGATCGAGATTCGCGAAATCACCACGGAAGAAGACGCCGCCGCCTGCTATCCGATCATGTATGCGCTGCGGCCGGAGCTTGAGAGCGCCGAAAAGTTCGCGCGGCTCTGGCGCGATTTGTCAGGCACCGGCTATCGGTTGTTGGCGTTGTTCGATGACGGTGAGATTCGCGCTCTGGCGGGTTTCCGGATCAATCACAACATCGTCCACGGCAAGCATATGTACGTGGACGATCTCGTGACGGCCGAGCGCGAACGCTCAAGCGGTTTTGGCGCCCAGCTGATGGATCGCTTGCGGGACGAATGCCGCAGGCAGGGCTGCGGCAAACTGTTGCTCGATACGCCGATGTCGAATTCCCTTGGCCATCGCTTCTACTACCGGCAAGGCATGTTCGCGACGGCGCTGCGCTTCACGCAAGAAATCAAGTAAGCAATCAAATAGATGACGCTACTGATTATCTTGGCGCCACGTTATCTTGGCGCCATGCGCAGCGAGCCGTCGAGGCGCACCACTTCGCCGTTGAGGTAGGGGTTTTCCACCATCTGCAAGGCGAGCGAGGCATATTCGTCGGGCCAGCCCAGGCGATGCGGGAAGGGGATGGCGACGGCCAGCGAATCCTGCGCTTCCTGCGGCAGTTGTTCCAGCAGCGGTGTGCGGAACAGGCCTGGCGCAATGGCCAGCGCGCGCACGCCGAATTGCGCCATCTCGCGGGCGATCGGCAGGGTCAGCGCGACAATGCCACCTTTGGAGGCCGCATAAGCGGTCTGGCCGATCTGGCCGTCGTAGGCGGCGACGGAAGCGGTCGAGATCATCACGCCACGTTCGCTGGTCTCGAGCGGTTCGAGCTTGCACATGGCAGCGCCAGCCAAGCGCATCATATTGTAGGAGCCGTTGAGGTTGACCGCGATCACCTTGGCGAATTCGTCGAGCGGATGTGGGCCATCGCGCCCGACCATGCGTTTGGCCACGGCGATGCCGGCGCAATTGACGAGGATACGCGGATCGCCGAGTTCCTTCGGTAGAGCGGCAAAGAACGCTTCGGCCTCGCTGGCGCTCGACACGTCGACGCGGAATGCCTTGCCGCCGATCTCGCCCGCGACCTTGTTGCCGCGATCCAAATCGCGATCGACGATCGCCACCTTGGCGCCGTTGGCGGCGAGACGCCGGGCGGTGGCTTCGCCAAGCCCCGAGGCACCGCCGGTGACGACGGCAACCAGACCTTTGGGATTCATTCCTGCTCTCCTCACACGCCGCGCGAAGGGGCGGCGGCTCCGGCCGCATTCAACCCAGCAGGGGCGGGGGCGTCAAGAGTATCAGTATGCCTTAGATTGAGGGATGGCGGTTTGGCTGTGGCTTCCGGGGCGCCATTTAACGGTTCAGGGCTGGAAAAAGCCGCGTGGCGTTGCGTCGCCGCCAGGCCGCATCGGTCGCCTGATCGAGCGGAGCGAAGGCCGTGGTGAATTTTGCCGCCCGCGAGGCAGGCCCCTCGGGAATGAACGGATAGTCGCTGCCGAAAAGAATCCGGTCGGGCGCCGCGAAACCGCAGAGGGCGGTGAGCGTCGTTGTGTCCGCGCAGGAGGCGGTCTCGTAATAGAGCGACCGCAACGCGCCGGAGATCTCTTCGTCCGTGATTGTCGGCGTCAGTTTCGAGAAGCGCGCGATATGCCGTGCCATGCGTCCCGCGAGAAACGGCGTCGCGCCACCACCATGCGATACAATGATTTTCACGGAAGGGAATTTCCGCATGAAGCCGTTGGCGACCATGTTCACAACCATGCGCATGGTATCGAACGGATATTCCAGCGTGGGCCCGGGGAAGCCGAGACGGTTCATGTTGAAGCCGGGCGGAGCGATCGGATGCACGAAGCACGCGGCCTGGCAGGCTTCTAGGACTTCAAAGAACGGATCGAGCCGCGGATCGCCGAGATAGACGCCGTCGTAATTGGTCTGCAGGGTCAAGCCTTCGAGATGCAATGTATCGAACGCGTGCCGTGCTTCCGCGATCGCGGCGGCGACGTCGGGAAGCGGCGTGATGGCGAAGCCGCCAAATCGCGAAGGATGTGCGTCGCGGTGGTTCGCCAGTTCGACATTCGTCGCGCGCGCCAGCTCCGCCGGGCGCGAACTGAACGCCACTCCCGGGGAGGAAATCGAGAGAAGTTGCAGGCCTACGCCATTGGCGTCCATGAAGGCGAGCGCATCATGGCTCGACCAGGGCGCAAGCGGAAAGCCGTCGACCGTATGATAACCCGCACTGCGCAGGGCGTCACAATAGCCATCGGTGAGGAAATGCGCGTGAACATCGACGAGCGTGTCGGCCATGGTTATTCCGCCTTGATGCCGGCGTCGCGAATGATTTGCGCGGCGGCGTCCGAATCCGTCTTGACGAGAGTTCGGAACTGCGCCGGCGTATTGACGGCGGCGATCAGCCCAAAGTCTGCAAGTTTCTCAGTGATGTCGGTTTGCGCCAAAGCCTTGGCGAAATAGCCGGAAAGCTCTTCGACATAAGCGTCGCTTGCGGTCTTGGGCAAAGCGAGACCGAACCACACTTCCATGGCAAGCATTGGAAAGCCACTTTCCGCGACGGTCGGTATGTCGGGAAAGTCCTTCTGTCGGGCATCGGAGGTGACGGCGAGGATGTGAATCCTGTTTTGCGTCACAAACGCTTTAAAGGGTGGATAGCTATTGAAGAAGAAGTCGATCTCGCCAGCCGCGAGATCCTGCGCGGCGGGGCCACCGCCCTTGTAATGTACGGCGACCATTGGAATGCCGGTGGCGAGCGACAGAGCGCTGCCAAGAATGTGGCCGCTGGCGCCGATCGCTTGCGTACCGTAACGAACCGGGGCGCCACTTGTCTTCAGCGCCGCCACGAACGCCTTGAGCGACGTTTCTTTCGTCCGCGCCGGCACCGCAAGGAACAGCGGCGAGCGATAGAGCAGGCTCACCGGCTTGAAGTCCGCCTCTGGATTGTAGGTGAGCGATTTGAACAGATGCGGGTAGACGGTGAAGCCAGCGTTATCGGCAATCATCGCGTTCATCATGCCAGCGGGAGCCGGCGTTTGCGCGGCTGCGGCGGCCATCTGGCCCTGACCGCCTGGCTTTGGATTGATGAGAATGTTCGGCCCACCGACCTTTTGCAGGGCTTCGCCCCAGGCGCGATAGGCGATGTCGGTCGCCGCCCCCGGATTGAAAGGCGACATGACGACCAAGGTCTTCGGTGAGGTCTGTGCGCTCGCCGTTGTTGCGAGCGCGAACAGAGTACAGGCCACCGCAGCGGCACGAATGATCATGTTCCTCTGTCCTCCCAACCTTTGCGAAACTATCGAACCGGCAGGAAGAGGGTGTCAAGTGGCGCTCAGTTGGCGCGCGGCTTCCACGTCACCATGGCGACGGCGACGACGACGAGCGCCATGCCGGCGAAAGATATTGGGCCAAGCGTCTCGTGGAACAGGAAATAGGCCATCAGCGCCGTCGTCGGCGGGACCAGGAAGAACAGGCTCGCCACCGTCGCTGCCGCACCACGCCGGATCAGGATGAACAGCAGGGTGATCGTGCCCACCGAGAGCACGATGCACAGCCAGGCCATGGAGATGATCAGCTCCGGCGTCCAGGTGTGGCGGAAATCTTCCATCGCGGCGAGCGGCAGGATGACGATCGACGAGGCGACGAATTGCACCACCGATCCGGTGCGCAGGTCCATCCGGCCGCCGAACTTCTTCTGCCACAGCGTGCCGCTGGTCATGAACACCGCCGACATGAAGGCGAAGAACATGCCGATCGGTGTGCCGAGCCCGAGGCCGAGCTTGTTCCACACCACGAGCGCCGTGCCGGCGAGCCCGATGAAAAGGCCAGCCCATTGCCGCTTCGTGGTGTGCTCGCCCAAAAAGGGAGCCGCGAGCACGGCGGTGAGCAGCGGTTGCAGGCCCGCCATCAGTGAGGAGACGCCGGCTTCGACGCCGAGCGAAAGGGCGGCGAATGTCGCGCCAAGATAACCGGCATGGACGAAAATCCCGCCGATGGAAATCGTCAGCAGATCCTGGCGGCGCGGCCAGGGCGCGCGCATGACCAGCGCGACGATCGTCAGAAGCACCACGACGATGATGAAGCGGATGAGCAACATGGTGAAAGGCGCGGCCGAGACGAGGCCGAGCTTGCCGGCGATGAAGCCGGTCGACCAGAAGATGACGAACAGCGCCGGCATCGAGGCGAACCACAGCGCCATCGCAGGTGACGAGGAATGCGACGAGGCTTGCGACGAAGCTTGTGAAGAGCCTTGCGACGTCTCCTGCGCAGGCGCTGTCTTGTCGTCCGCCGGTTTCATGCAATCATGCCGCGTGCTTCATCGGCGCGGCCGAGCAGGTCGAGCACTTTGGTGACGATAGCCTGGGCATCGAGGCCGGCCTGCGCATACATGCGCTCCGGCTTGTCCTGCTCCATATATATGTCGGGCAGCACCATGGCGCGCACTTTGAGCTGACCGCTATCGAGCAGGCCGTCGTCGCTCAGGGCTTGCAGCACATGCGAACCGAAACCGCCGATCGAGCCTTCCTCGATGGTGATGAGCACGTCATGCTGAGTGGCGAGCTTGCGCAACAGATCCATGTCGAGCGGTTTGGCGAAGCGCGCATCGGCAACGGTCGCCGATAGCCCATGGGCGGCCAGGTCCTCCGCTGCCTTCAGCGCTTCCTTGAGCCGTGTGCCCAGCGACAGCAGGGCGATCTGCGTGCCTTGACGCAAGATGCGGCCCTTGCCGATCTCCAACACGTCGCCGCGCGCCGGCAGTTCGACGCCGACGCCTTCGCCGCGCGGATAACGCAGCGCGATCGGTCCGGAATTATGTGCGGCGGCGGTCGCCACCATATGCACCAGCTCGGCTTCATCGGCCGCCGCCATCACCACCATGTTCGGCAGGCAGGTGAGATAGGCGACATCGAAGGCGCCCGCGTGGGTGGGGCCGTCGGCGCCGACGAGGCCGGCGCGATCGAGCGCGAAGCGCACCGGCAGATTCTGGATCGCCACGTCATGCACGACCTGGTCGTAGCCGCGCTGCAGGAAGGTGGAATAGATGGCGCAGAAGGGTTTGTAGCCCTCGGTGGCGAGGCCGGCGGCGAAGGTCACCGCATGCTGTTCGGCGATGCCGACATCGAAAGTGCGCGTCGGGAAAGCCTGGCCGAACAGGTCGAGCCCGGTGCCTGAGGGCATGGCGGCGGTGATGGCGACGATCTTGTCGTCGTGCCGGGCCTCGGTGATCAGGCTCTCGGCGAACACTCTGGTATAGGACGGCGCGTTGGCCTTGGGCTTTGCCTGCGCGCCGGTGACGACGTCGAACGTGTTGACGCCATGATATTTGTCGTCGGACGCCTCGGCCGGCGGATAGCCCTTGCCCTTTTTCGTCACCACATGCACCAGCACCGGGCCGTGCGCATTGTCGCGCACGTTCTTCAGCACGGGCAGCAGATGATCGAGGTTATGGCCGTCGATCGGGCCGACATAATAGAAACCCAGTTCCTCGAACAGCGTGCCGCCCATCCAATAGCCGCGCGAGAAGGCTTCCGCCTTCTTGGCCTTTTTGTAGAGGAAGTTCGGCAGGTGCGTGGCGAGCTGCTTGGCCGCTTCGCGGATGCTGCGATAGGCGCCGCCTGAGACCAGACGCGCCAGATAGGCAGACATGGCGCCGGTCGGCGGCGCGATCGACATGTCGTTGTCGTTGAGAATGACGACCAGGCGCGAATGCAGATGGCCGGCGTTGTTCATCGCCTCGTAGACCATGCCGGCCGACAGGGCGCCGTCGCCGATGACGCAGACGACGTTGTTGGTGCCTTCGGACAGATCGCGCGCCACCGCCATGCCAAGGCCCGCCGAAATCGACGTCGAGGAATGGGCGGCGCCGAAGGGGTCGTAAGGGCTTTCGGCGCGGCGGGTGAAGCCCGACAGGCCGCCAGCCTGGCGCAGTGTCCGGATCCGGTCGCGCCGGCCGGTGAGAATCTTGTGTGGATAGGCCTGATGGCCGACGTCCCAGATCAGCCGGTCCGCCGGCGTGTTGAAGACATAGTGCAGGGCGACGGTCAGCTCAACAACGCCCAGTCCGGCGCCAAGATGGCCGCCGGTCACGGAAACCGCGTCGATCGTCTCCTGGCGTAATTCGTCCGCCAGTTGCGGCAGGTCGCCAGGGGAAAGTTCCCGCAACTTGTCGGGGGTCGGAACCCGGTCGAGAAGCGGCGTTTTCGAAGTTTTTGTCACTGCGGACCCGGATATCTCGACAAATAAGGCCAAGGTGGTGTCGCCTAGCGCCGGCTTACACCAGTTCGCCAACCCACGCCATCCGCCATGTTGCCTAAGGGCCGGGATGTCAAGGACATGGCGGTTTCGCGCCGTTTAGGCCTCCTTCCCCTCAGGAAGGTCGCGAAACTGCTGGCGATCCGGCCCTGCCTCAGGCTGCGGAGCCAAATCTGAAGCAACATTACGGTTCTGTAAGGTTCCTGTAATGCAACGCAGGCCATTGTCCGCGCACAGGTGCGTCGGGTGCCGGTTGAATTGGGCGGGAGCACCCGTCTCCGGGTCTTGGTTAAGGAATTCTGAACTTGATAGAGATAGGAATTCTTCAAATCTGTCAGTTAGTTGTCAGTCAATCACGGCATTGTGATGTCGGGCTGCGCTGTGGTCTGTCGGTGCGGGGATGAGGGGCTTCGTTGTGTCGTCTAGTCAGTCGTTGAATCTGAGTTTGACCGTGGCGGACATTGCCACGCATTTCCGTGCGCTGTTTGCTGGTCAATTTACCAAGGCCGAGCGGATGTGGCTGCTTCGCGCCCCCCTGGCCCCCCGTTCGGCTTTGCTGTGGAGCGCCTTTATCTGCCGTTATTTCCACCGTTATGCCGATACGCTGCCGCCGACCCGCGTGCTCAACAAGCCCCTGCGCAATTACGGCCTGAACGGTCTGACGCCGCGCCATCGGGTCAAGCTTATGCTGGCGCACTATCGGCTCTTGGCCGATCTGGCCGATGAGCGGCTGGTCAGGGCCGCCTGTTCCTTTCAGCCGCAGACGATCGTGACCTTGCAGGGCAAACGCGAGAGTTATCGCCTGAACATTTGCAACACCACGCGTCTGGCCATGACCCGCGAGGGCGAACTTGGCCTGGTGCTGGAGCGGGCCGACGGTCTGCTGCTGGGTAAGATCGCGCTGCTTCTGGGCGAAATCGACGGCAAGCCGATGGTCGCGATCGGCGGCTTACAGGGCAGCAAGGATGGCAAGCGGGCCGTCGTCGCGGCGACCAGGGATTTGCACGGCCTGCGCCCCAAGGATGCGCTGCTTTTGGCGGTGCGCAGCCTCGCCACGGCCTTTGATATTGAAACCATTCACGCCATCAACAATGCCCAGCATGTCATCGAGCGTCGCACCAGCGATTACGATGCCTATTGGCTGGAGCGCGGCGCCGAGCCGGGCGGGCCCTATGGTTTTGTTATGCCGGCCCAGATCGCGACCGTCGAGACATCCGCTGGGCGCGATCTGATCAAGGCGCGGCTCACGCAGGATGCGAGCCACTATTTTGTCGCCCATCTGAAGAACAAGCGGCTGCCGGCAGAACTCTCGCCAGATCGCGTCGCGGCAAATGGCGATCGCAAACCGAGCCTCGTCCTGGGGTTGTGCTGAGCCGCAACCGGCCGATTTTCCGGTCATAAAAAGACGCGCGGTCGTGGACAGGATCGCGTCCAGCGCCTATGGGAGCGTGATCGCCGCTGCGGCCTGATACGCAGCTTTCGGCGGCCGGGAGGACCATGAGGAAATACGCTGCAGGAAATACGCGGCAAAAATTGCGGAGCCGCGCCGGTGACTGACAAGTCCACCACCGATGCTGCGGAGCGCGATGCCTTCCGTGCTTATCTCCTAACCGCAGTGGCGCGCCTCGCGCCGCGTGCGCGGGCGCTGACGGTCATTGGCTTCATCCTGGTCCTGTTGGGCGTCGCCGTGGTGGCGATCATCACCCAGTCGCGGGTGGTTTCTCTCATTCCGGTCGGCCTCTTGATGGTGGTGGGCGGCGTATTTGAACTTGGCATCGGGCATAATGCGCGCGGCGACGATGCGCGCACCACGCCCTGGGCACGCGCCGCGGCGCTGAATGTCGCTGCCGGCATCTTCGTTATCGCGGCGCCTTATCTGTCGATCGCGTGGCTATCGGGATTGGCCGGTATTTGTATTCTGGCGGCTGGGATCGTGCGCCTGCGCTGCGATTTTGCTTTGTCGCTCGCCCACCGCAGCGCCGTCATGCCGCTCTCGGCGGCCATCACCGCTTTGATCGGCGTGCTCATCGTCACCCGTTGGCCAGGAGAGAATCTGGTCCTGCTCGGCGTCATGCTGGGTGTCGAGTTGATCATGCGCGGTTGGGCCTGGGTCGGCTTTGGCGTGACCTTGCGCCGCGCTCTCAGTCGGGCCGGTTCGTCCAATAAATCGTAACCCACGAAATTTACTAGCCTTTTACGAAAATTCACGATTCCGGTGATGCCCGCCATCCGGTCGATTGCGCATTTTGCTGCTTTGCGTCAAACATCTGCCCGGCATAGGCCCTGCCGCCGCATGGGGGCAAAGGCCTTGGTGAGCTCCTAAGAGGCCAGAATCTATGAGCAAGTGGGTCTACACATTCGGTGACGGCAAGGCTGAAGGCGCCGGCGAGATGCGCAATCTCCTGGGCGGCAAGGGCGCTAACCTCGCTGAAATGGCCAATCTGGGCCTGCCGGTTCCTCCCGGTTTCACCATCACCACTGAATTGTGCACTTGGTTCTACGCCAACGGCAAAACCTATCCGGCTGAGCTGAAACAGGCAGTCGAGGATGCGCTCGCCCATGTCGGCAAGATCGCCGACCGCGCGTTCGGCGACAATGCCAATCCGCTCCTGGTGTCGGTGCGCTCGGGCGCCCGCGCCTCGATGCCTGGCATGATGGACACCGTGCTCAATCTCGGCCTCAACGACACCACCGTCGATGCCATCGCCAAGAATGCCGGCGACACGCGTTTCGCCTGGGATTCCTATCGCCGTTTCATCCAGATGTATTCGAACGTGGTGCTCGATATCGATCACCACAATTTCGAGGACCTGCTCGACGAGTATAAAGACCGCAAGGGCTTCACCCTCGACACGGATCTTGGTGAGGCCGATTGGCGTGTTCTCGTCGGCCAGTACAAGGAAGTCGTGGCGCGCGAGAGCGGCAAGCCGTTCCCGCAGGATCCGCGCGAGCAATTGTGGGGCGCGGTCGGCGCGGTGTTCTCCTCATGGATGAACCAGCGCGCCATCACCTATCGTCGCCTGAATTCGATTCCGGAGAGTTGGGGCACGGCCGTCACCGTGCAGGCGATGGTCTTCGGCAATATGGGCGATACGTCGGCCACCGGCGTTGCCTTCACCCGCAACCCCTCGACCGGCGAGAGAGAACTCTATGGCGAGTTCCTGATCAACGCCCAGGGCGAGGACGTGGTCGCCGGCATTCGCACGCCGCAGAACATCACCGAGCTGGCACGCAAGGCCGCCGGTTCCGACAAGCCGTCGATGGAGACGGCGCTGCCGGAGTGCTACAATGCATTCGTTCGCGTCACGCAGCTGCTCGAAAAGCACTATCGCGACATGCAGGACATGGAGTTCACCGTCGAACGCGGCAAATTGTGGATGCTGCAGACGCGCAACGGCAAACGCACCGCCAAAGCCGCTTTGCGCATCGCCGTCGAAATGGCCAATGAAGGTCTGATCACCCAAAACGAAGCGGTCGGCAAAGTCGAGCCGGCGGCGCTCGATCAATTGCTGCATCCGACCATCGATCCGAAAGCCAAGCGCGATATTCTCGCGACCGGCTTGCCGGCATCGCCAGGCGCTGCCTCGGGCGAGATCGTCTTCAATTCGGATGAGGCCGAAACCCTGAAAGCGGCTGGCCACAAAGTCATTCTGGTGCGCGTCGAGACGTCGCCGGAAGATATTCACGGCATGCACGCTGCCGAAGGCATTCTCACCACCCGTGGTGGCATGACGTCGCACGCCGCCGTGGTGGCGCGCGGCATGGGCAAGCCCTGCGTGTCTGGCGCCGGTTCCGTTCGTGTCGACTACAATCAGGGCGTGTTGGTTGCCTCCGGCAAGACTTTGCGCAAGGGCGACATCATCACCATCGATGGCTCGACCGGCCAGGTGTTGCATGGCGCGGTGCCGATGTTGGAGCCGGAGCTCTCCGGCGAATTCGCCACTTTGATGAGCTGGGCCGACAAGGTGCGGCGCATGAAAGTGCGCACCAATGCCGAAACGCCGGCTGATGCGCGCGTGGCGCGCAACTTCGGCGCTGACGGCATTGGTCTGTGCCGTACCGAACATATGTTCTTTGAAGGCGACCGCATCATCGCCGTGCGCGAGATGATTCTCGCCGACGACGAAAAGGGCCGCCGCGCCGCGCTCGCCAAACTGCTGCCGATGCAGCGCAAGGATTTTGCCGAACTGTTCGAGATCATGTCTGGCCTGCCGGTGACGATCCGTCTGCTCGATCCGCCGCTGCACGAATTCCTGCCTCATACGGAGGAGGAAATCGCCGAAGTGGCGAAGGCGATGAACACCAGCGCCGACAAACTCAAGCGCCGCGCGGCCGAACTGCATGAGTTCAATCCGATGCTCGGCTTCCGTGGCGTGCGCATCGCCATTGCCTATCCCGAGATCGCTGAAATGCAGGCGCGCGCCATTTTCGAGGGCGCGGTCGAAGCCAGCAAGAAGACAGGCCAGCCGGTGATCGCCGAAGTCATGGTGCCGCTGGTGATGACTAAGGCGGAACTCGATCTGACCAAGGCGCGCATCGACGCGATGGCGGCCGCGGTCGAGCAGGAAACCGGTGTCAAAGTGCCCTATATCGTCGGCACGATGATCGAACTACCGCGCGCCGCTTTGCTGGCCGGTGAGATCGCCAAGACCGCCGAATTCTTCTCCTTCGGCACCAACGATCTGACGCAGACCGCACTGGGCATTTCGCGCGACGATGCGGCTTCGTTCCTTGGTCCCTATACGACCAAGGGCATTCTGGCGGCTGATCCGTTCGTCACCCTTGATCAGGAAGGTGTCGGCGAACTGGTGAAGATCGCGGCCGAGCGCGGCAACAAGACCCGTCCCGGCATCAAGCTCGGCATCTGCGGCGAACACGGCGGCGATCCGGCTTCGATCCAGTTCTGCGAAAAGGTCGGCCTCGACTACGTCTCCTGCTCGCCGTACCGCGTGCCGATCGCCCGCCTCGCGGCGGCACAGGCGGCGCTCGGCAAGGCCGCCGCCAGCACGGCGTAAGCCGGGCAGGGGCTGCCACTTCTTCCGGCCTCTTCCCGCGATTCGGTGGGGAGGGGCCGTACTGTTTTCCGGGGAGATCGCGAAAAGCGGCAAAATCGTTTGGGATGGTCCAAAATCGGACCGGTGCCGGACCAAAACCCGGCTTTGCCTGAGCCCGCCGAACCGATAATCCTTCTAGTATGGAATGGGTGGTTTATGTATGAACCATCAGGGGACAATAACGGGATCACAAAGCCATGGCTGACACCGATACTGCCGAACTGCCCGAACGCGAGGGCATGGATTACGACGTTGTCGTGGTCGGCGGCGGTCCGGCTGGTTTGGCCGCGGCCATCCACCTCAAACAGGTGGCGCCGGAAGCGAGTGTCGTCGTGGTTGAAAAGGGCTCCGAGGTCGGCGCCCATATCCTGTCCGGCGCGGTGATCGATCCGATCGGCCTCGACCGGCTGCTGCCCGACTGGCGCGAGGACGAAGCGCGGCCGCTGACCACCCAGGTCAGTGCCGATCGTTTCTATCTGCTCGGCCCCTCGGGCGGCGTGCGCTTGCCGAACATTCTGATGCCGCGCCTGATGAACAATCACGGCAACTTCGTCGGCTCGCTCGCCAATGTGACGCGCTATCTCGCCACCCACGCCGAGGCGCTCGGCGTCGAAATCTATCCGGGCTTCGCTGCCGCCGAGCTGCTTTATGACGACAACGGCGCCGTGCGGGGCATCGCCACCGGTGACATGGGCGTTGCCCGCGACGGCAAGCACAAGGACGGCTTCACCCGCGGCATGGAATTGCGCGGCAAATATACTTTGTTGGCGGAAGGCGCGCGGGGGTCGCTCAGCAAACAGGCCATCGCGCGTTTCGAACTTTCCGCCGATCGTGAGCCGCAGAAATATGGCATCGGCTTGAAGGAGCTATGGCAGATCGATCCGGCGAAACATCAGCCGGGTCTCGTGCAGCATTCCTTTGGTTGGCCGCTCAGCAACGACACCGGCGGTGGCTCCTTCCTCTATCATTTCGAGGACGGTTTGGTGTCTGTCGGTTTCGTCGTGCATTTGAATTATTCGAATCCGACTCTGTCTCCCTTTGACGAATTCCAGCGCTTCAAGACCCATCCGATGATCGCGCCGACCTTCGAGGGCGGCAAGCGCATCGCCTATGGCGCGCGCGCCATCACCGAGGGCGGTTATCAGAGCGTGCCGAAACTGTGTTTCCCCGGCGGTGCGCTCGTTGGCTGCGCGGCCGGCTTCGTCAACGTGCCGCGCATCAAGGGATCGCACAACGCCATTCTCTCCGGCATGCTCGCCGCCGAACATGTGGCGAAGGCGCTGGCAGCCGGCCGCAGCCACGATGAACTTCTTGGCTACGAGGAAGCGTGGCGCGCCTCCGACATTGGCCGCGATCTCTACAAGGTGCGCAACGTCAAGCCGCTGTGGTCGAAGCTGGGCACCATGATCGGTATCGGCCTTGGCGGCATTGATATGTGGATCAACCAGCTGTTTGGCTTCTCGCCCTTGGGCACGCTGAAACATGGCAAGCCTGACTTCGCCACGTTGAAGCCGCTGTCGCAGGTCAAGCCCATCGTTTATCCGCGCCCCGATGGAAAGATTTCCTTCGACAAATTGTCGTCGGTCTTCCTGTCGAGCACCAATCACGAGGAGGACCAGCCGGTCCACCTCAAGCTCGCCGATCCGTCGATCCCGATCCGCGAGAACCTGCCTGAGTATGGCGAACCGGCGCGGCTTTATTGCCCGGCCGGCGTCTATGAAGTGCTCTATGCGGACGATGTGAAGAAGACCGATCCGCGCTTCGTCATCAATGCGCAGAACTGCGTCCACTGCAAAACCTGCGACATCAAGGATCCGGCGCAGAACATCAATTGGGTCGTGCCGGAAGGCGGCGGCGGCCCCAACTATCCGAACATGTAGCGCCGGCGATGGCGCAAATCGGCTTTTCGCTGGCGATCTATCTGGCGGCGGCTTTGGCCGAGATTGCCGGCTGCTTCGCCTTCTGGATGTGGCTGCGCCGTGCCGCCTCCATCCTCTGGCTGGTGCCGGCGTTGCTGGCGCTCGCGACTTTTGCCTACCTGCTGACACGCATCGAAAGCGATACGGCCGGCCGCGCCTACGCGGCTTACGGCGGCGTCTATATTGCGGCATCCATCGCCTGGATAGGGCTTGTCGAAGGTCAGCGCCCGGATCGCTGGGACATGACCGGAGGCGCCATCTGCCTCGTCGGCGCGGCCGTCATCCTGTTTGCCCCTCGCAATTAAAAACCAACAATTCTTGTTAATTCTTGTGGGGCGCTCTATATTGGATGTGGGGGCGAGGATATCGACCATGCGCACCATGACCATTTCTCTCTCGCCGCAACAGGCGAGCCGCATTCAGCAGGCAGTTGAGACCGGTGATTACGCGTCCAATAGCGAAGTGATCCGCGAGGCACTGCGTCTGTGGGAGCAGCGCGAGGAAATGCGCACGCTTGATCTCGCGCGTCTGAGGCAGGCTTATGCCGAGGGCATGGCGAGCGGCGCCGGACAGGACGTGACGGCTGAAGGTCTACTACAAGACTTCAAGCGTAAAAAAACGCGACGTGCCTGACATTCGTTTCACGCCGCGCGCGCAAAACGATCTTTTCGAAATCTGGACGACGATTGCCGTCGACAATCCGCGTGCGGCCGACGCTCTTCATTTTCGCATCATGCACAAAGTAGAAGTCGCGGCTTCTTACCCGTTGATGGGTACAGCTCGTCCTGAATTGAGCGCTACCCGCGCATTTTGATCGAAGGGCGCTACATCATCATCTACGAGCCGCTGCCAGACGGCGTGCTCGTGGTTGCCATGGTGCACAGTATGCGTGATCCTGAAAGCTGGCTTTAGAGGCTTCGCACTACAGCCGATTGAACAGATCCGGTTCGCTCTTGAACACGCTCTCGATCGCCAGCAGCTTGCGCTTGGTGTGAATGCTGCCGAAGGCGGAGAAGCCGCCAACCTTACCGCCGGCCGCCAGCACGCGATGGCACGGCACGATGATCGTCACCGGATTGCGTCCAAGCGCCTGGCCGACGGCCTGCGCCAACAGCGGATCGTTGCCGATCTGTTTGGCGATGTCGCCATAGGATCGCGTTTCGCCCGGCGGGATGGCGCGGGCGATGTCATAGACGGCGCGATTGAGTTCCGGCACGCCTGTCAGATCAAGCCGGATCGTTGAAAGATCGGTCTTCTCGCCGCGCAGCAGCTGCTGCACGGCGGCGATGGCCGCGGCGGCTTCCGGTGAGGGTGCTTTTCCCTCGATACCGGGGAAGCTCTTGTCGATATGGGCGCGCGATACCTCCGCGCTCGCCTCCGGCAAACGCAAGGCGGCGATGCCGTTTGGCGTCCACACGATCGTGCACACGCCGACCGGCGTGTCGAATTGCGCGAAACCCTGATTCTCGGCGCTCTGAGACATGGCGACATGATAGCGCGCGCCTCCCTGTTCTCCAATTGCTCTGACCGCAATTGACCTCTTGGCCTTCGGCTGTATCTTGCGCCGCAATCCCGCCCGAGCGGGGCATGTCACATCCGTCGGTTGCGGGAGGTTCTATGAAACTCATCGGTTATTTCAGAAGCGGCGCGTCTTATCGCGTGCGTATCGCGCTCAATCTCAAAGGCATTCAGGTGGAACATGCGTTCCGCCACCTGCGTAAGGGCGAGCACAAGGCCGAGGATTATCTCAAGATCAATCCGCAGGGCCTGGTGCCCTCGCTCGTGCTCGACGATGGCACCGTGCTGACCCAGTCGCTCGCCATCATGGAATGGCTCGATGAAACCGTGCCGCAGTCGCCGTTGCTGCCGAAGGATCCGATCGCGCGGGCCAAGGTGCGCGCCTTCGCTGACGCGGTCGCCTGCGACATCCATCCGGTGCAGAACCTTGGGCCGCTCAACAAGCTCGCCGCTTTCGGCGTCGAGCCGGCGGAGGTGACGCGCTGGGCCAAGGAAGTGAACTATGAGGGCCTGAAGGCGTGCGAGGCGTTGATTGCCAATGAGAAGGGGCCGTTCTGCTTTGGCGATCAACCGACCATGGCCGACATCTGCCTGGTGCCGCAGCTCGTCAATGCGCGCCGCTTCGGCGCCGACATTTCCGCCTTCAAGCGCATTCTCGAAGCCGAGGCGGCTTGCCTGAAACACCCGGCTTTCGCCGCCGCCGTGCCGGAAAAGCAGCCCGACGCGGAATAATTGGCGCGGGCGAGCGAGCACTATGACTTCGGATCGAATCGATCCGAAGTCATGAATGTGATCGACTTCCAAATGAGGCATGGGTTTTCTCGCGGAGAACCGATTTCTACTTCTCCGCCGCCCGCCTCAAGCAAATCGCGCTCGATCGAATGCGATTTGCCCGAATCTGCCTTCAAAGTGGCTTGATGCTCACGACATCGCCAGAACGAGCGCCGCCTGCGTAACGCATGGCGTGCAAATGACCTTCGTTTTCAGATGGAATGCGATGTCGCTTAAGCGCCGCTGATCGGTGTTTGAGCCGATGAGCTCTGATCGCACACACGCTCGTCTCAACGGATCGATCGCTGGCTAGCCGGCCGCCACGCACAGAGACCGAACCCGTTCCAGATCGACATCAGCCCCGCAATCAATCCACGGTACCTCTACGGAAATCAAATAAATAGAATAAATACAATATGTTGTGTTGTTGCATCACGAAGCGAAATACGACTGTCGAGGTGCTTTATTCGCCTTGCGATGTTTATCCGTCGCCCCTACCAGCGCCGCTATCATCGGCTTTGGGGCAATGGAGATTATGGGAACAGTACGGGCCAGATACCGAGTTTTGTTTTATTCCAGCGTGAGCGCGGCGTTGATTTTGCCGTCGGCGTCCAGCCAGTCTGTTGCGCAGGATGCGTCGCAGGCCGCGGGTGCGAGCCATCTGCCGGCGGTCGTCGTCGAAAAGCCTAGCCAACGCGTCCGCGCTCGTCCCGCAGCTTCAGGACGCACCTCTGCAACAACGCCAAGAAACACTGCCGCGCGTCGGCCGGTCGTCATTCCGCCGCGAGAGACGTCGCAACCCAATCCCGCGACAGCGGTGGTCAATCGAAACTCGACGATGGTGCTGTCGCCATCTTACGCGGGCGGACAGGTCGCGACGGGTGGTCAGCTTGGCATGCTGGGCAATCGAAGCGTCATGGACACGCCCTTCAGCCAGACGAGCTATACGCAGAAGGTCATTCAAGACCAGCAAGCGCGCAAACTCGAGGACGTTTTCGCTAACGACTCCTCCATTCGCACCAATGTGCCTCGCGCTTATGGTTTCGACTTTGCCTTCATGCGCGGTTTCGACGTTCCTAGCTCGGCCTATGGCGTCAATGGGCTCTACGGGATCGGATCGGCTTTCTCGTCCGCGTCGCTCATTGGCATTGAGCGGGTCGAAGTCCTCAGAGGTCCCGCCGCGTTGATGAATGGTATGGCGGTGGCCGGTGGCCCAGGTGGCAGTATTAACTTGGTCACCAAACGGGCGGCGGATGAGCCGCTGACGCAGATCACCAACACATACGCATCGCGGTCTCAGTTCGGCACGCATCTCGACATCGGCCGCCGCTACGGTCCTGAGAAAGAATTCGGCGTGCGCTTCAATGGCGCCTATCGTGGCGGCGGCACGGAGATCACCCAGCAATCGCAAGAGGTCGGCTCCGCAACCCTGGGCTTGGACTATCGTGGTCAGAAGGTTCGTCTGTCGGCGGACTTTGGCTATGAGAATAATGATATCGACGTGATGCAGCGCTTCGTGATTTTGGGGCCCACGCTCACCGCCGTTCCCGCCCCCCCAAGCGCCGGAAAGAACTTCAACCCGACGTGGGGCTACTGGCGCAATCAGGGAGCGTTCGGCCTTCTCCAAGGCGAGCTCGACGTCACCGACAATCTCACCGCTTATGTGCAAGCCGGCATCGTTCACGGGACGACGAAATATCTCTACTCCGACGTCAATCTCACCAGTCTGAACGGCGCCTATAATGGCAACCCGCGTCTGAACAGACAGGAGCATCAGCGGCAAGCGATCCAGGCGGGGCTTCGCTGGACGTTTGATACCGGCCCGATTCATCATCAAGTCAATTTCAATGTCTCGCAGTCCTCGAACGAAGTCGGGATTTTAAATACGACGGGCGTGGCCTTCAGGTCGAACATCTACAATCCCGTGCCGACAGCCGTTCCGAACATTTGGGTGGGGCCGCCTCCGCGTACCTCCGATCAGTTTCTGAGCAGCATTGGTGTCGCCAACACCATGTCGGTCTTAGGCGATCGCCTGCAACTGACCGCCGGCTTGCGCAAGCAATATGTCAAGTCGAACTCATACAGCGCCGCGACAGGTTCACAAACCGCCGCCGTGGACGATTCCGCTCTGAGCCCCGCCTTCGGCTTGGTCCTCAAACCGCTACAGAACGTCTCGCTCTACGCGAACTATGTCCAGGGGCTGGAGCCAGGCTCCGTGGTCGGTACACAATATCGCAATGCCGGCGCGGTACTGCCTCCCTATCGCAGCAAGCAGGTTGAAGCTGGCATCAAAGTGGACTGGGGAAGGGTCATCACGTCGGTGAGCGCCTTCGAGATCAACCGCCCGCTTTCTGTGGTCGATGGCGCAAATTTCCTGACACAGGACGGCGAAAGCCGCGTCCGCGGGATCGAGCTCAACGCTTTCGGCTCCATAACCGATAGCATTCGCGTGCTCGGTGGTGCGACCTTCCTTGATGCTAAGCAAGAGAAGACCCAAGGGGGCAGCAACGACGGCAAGCGAACATTCTCTGTGCCGAAAGTACAAGTCAATTTGGGCGCGGAATGGGACACGTCGTTCCTCCCAGGCCTGACGTTGACAGGACGCATGATCCACACCGGGAACTTCTACGCCGACGCTCCCAACGCCCTGCTCGTACCGGATTGGACCCGTTTCGACGTGGGGGCGCGCTACACATTCACCACGCCGTGGAACAACAAGCCGGCCGTGCTGCGCCTGTCCGTCGAGAACGTGTTCAACAAGAACTATTGGCAGGGCGCGTCGACGAACAGATATCTCTATCTTGGCGCGCCCCGCACATTCCTTGTCTCCACGACGTTCAACTTCTGATCGCAAGACCAGAAGACAAACTAAGGTTGGCTAGTTCACGGAGCCGCATGATGTGGAATCCCCGAATGGGAAAGAAGTTACTATTTGCGTTATCGATTGCTTTGCCCGTGCTTACGCCCGGTGCATTGAGTGCGCAGACCGTTCACTCGTTTGATGGCGATCGCGGGCCAGGTCTGGACGTGTGCAAATCAGACAACGCGCCTATCCATTGCGATCGTGCGGAGATGGATGTTGCCGCCAGTGGCAAACAGGTCGTGCAGGTCACATGGCAGAACGTCAATGTATATGACACGTCCGGCAAGCTGCTGAAATCCACGCCGCTGTCTGCGCTCATCCGCGGTGCTGGGCTTGATCCGACCCTGTCGAAGGGGAAGGGGGAACAGTTCGAACCGCATATCGTCTATAACGAGTTCATTGAGCGGTGGATCATCACCGTGACCTGCAAAAACGACTGCACGCTTGTGAGCGCGAGTTCGGATGCGACGGAAGGGTGGGGCGGCACTTACCTGTCCTGCCTGCAGGGCGGCGCCTGCCTTGATCGCAACCCTGCCGTCAAAGTGGGTTACGATAAAAATGGCGTTTACATCTGCGGCGGCCACATCGGCGACGACAATCCAAACACCGTGCCTGGCGTGGCCTATGACTGTTTCGCTATTCCCCCAGAAGAGGTGAAGTCAATCGCGCAAGGCCATGCGCCGAAAAACATCAATCGTGTTCACAGCATGCCGCTGGATATTGTTCCTGCGGTGGACCACAATCCATCAAAGGCCGCTTCCGCGCCGGCATTCTTTGCCAACAAGAGCTGTGACCGCGTGGCTCAATATGCCTGCCAACGCTCGACCAATTTCTCGTTTGATTGGGTCGTGAATAGCTTCACGTGGAATGGCGTCACCGGCACTTACAATGCGGGCGGAGCCGAGCAGATCATTAAAACCGACATCGGTTCGAAGGAAAATAAATGGCTCTACAATTCTCCCTGCTGCGGACCGACCATGTCCGTGCCGCAGGCTGGCAGTGAAATCACACTGCGCGCCGCGGCAAGCCACCGCCTGATGAATGTCGTCCAATGGGGCTCGCATCTGTATGGCGTTCTCGGTACGGGACCGTGCTTGGAAGCGTGCGGAGCACAGGGCGTTGATCCCAACAACATATTGATCTGGGTGGAGCTCGATTGCACGAATGCGACCGCGTGCAGGGTGAGCCAGACGGGGAAAATCTCGAACCCTGACTATCACGTCGAGTTTGGCACCATTGGCGTGGACGATGCCGGAAATCTAGGCATCGTCGGTACATCGTCGAGTGCACGCGAAAATCTGTCGGTGTTGCTTTGGAGCCGCCGGCAGGGAGACCCGGCGAACACCTTCTCCGGCCCGACAACGGTTGTTGCGGGAACGCAGCCCTATACCTGCTTGAACCAGAGGAACATGGTGCCAATGGGCAACTCTGCCGGCACGTTGACAGCGCTCGATCCCTTGGACCGGGTAACGTTATGGGCGACCCAACAGTGGGCCGACGATGCCAGGCCCTGCGTCTGGAACACACGTATAGTCAGCTACAAAGTTTTATCAGCGAAATAGGGGCGGTTCTGCCCCTGATCGCCGGGTCGATTTAGCCGAGCATCTGCCGCGCGCGCTCCAGATCGTGCGGCGTGTCGACGCCCAGCGGCACTGTGTCGACGATCATCGCGTCGATACGCATGCCGGCCTCGAGCGCCCGCAATTGCTCCAGCCGCTCTCGCAGCTCCAGCGGCGAGGGCGGCAGGCCGACAAAACGGGCCAGCGCCTGCCGGCGATAGGCATAAAGACCGATGTGGTGGAACAGCGGCCCCTCACCCCAGGGCGCGGTGGCGCGGCTGAAATAAAGCGCCCGCTGGCGCCGCGGGCCGATCGCGGTACCAATCAATTTCACCACATTGGGGTCTGCGCGCTCCTCGTCGCGGCGGATTTCCGCTGCCAAGGTCGAGATATCCACGGCCGAATCGGCCAGCGGTTCCAGCGCCGCGCGGATCAGCGCCGGCTCGATGGTCGGCAGGTCGCCCTGGACATTAACGATCATATCGTGCCGCCCGTCGGGATCGCCGGCATTGATCGCCTCGAAAATCCGATCCGAGCCGGAGGGGTGGTCGGCACGGGTCAAAACCGCCTGTCCGCCCGCTGATTCCACCGCTGCAACGATTTCCGGGGCATCCGCGGCCACCAAAACCGGCCCAACGTCGGCCTCCATGGCCCGCCGCCAGACCTGAACGATCATCGGGACGCCGCCAATATCGGCCAAAGGCTTGCCGGGCAGGCGGGTCGAGGACATGCGGGCGGGAATAAGAACGACGGGGCTGGGCATCAGGCTTTGCGCTTTTCTTGGGCTTAGCTGTTTTCTGGGCGGCAAAAAGTAGCAAGGAAGTGCGCTTATACGAGTTGCCAAACCGGCGGCAAAGCGGCTATCCAGCGCAGCAACCGTGCCGGACCTCCGGCAACGGAACCCTATTCAATTGTGCACCCTGGCGGAGCCTGCAGCCCATGGATTCCTTCGAGCTCAACAAGATCGCCGGTGCTGTCCTCGGCACTTTGCTGTTCCTGATGGGTTTGGGCATCGTTTCCGGCGCCCTCTATCATGCCCCGGCGCCGAAGGTTGCCGGCTACGACCTCCCGGCCGACGAACCGGCCCCCGCCGCTGGCGGCGCTCCGGCGGCCCCTGTGTTGCCGGCGATCGCCGATCTTCTGGCCAAGGCCGATCCGGTCAAGGGTGAGCAGGTTGCGAAGGCTCAGTGCGGCGTTTGCCACTCTTTCGAGAAGGGCGGCCCGGTGAAGCAGGGTCCGAGCCTCTACGGCATTGTTCACCGTCCGATGGGCGCCGCGGCAGGCTTTAGCTATTCAAACGCCATTCTCGACAAGGCCAAGACCGAAGGGAAGTGGTCCTTCGAAGACCTCAATCATTTCATCTTCAATCCGCGCGGCTTTGCCAACGGCACGAAGATGACCTTCGGCGGCTTGAAGAGCGACACGCAGCGCGCCGACCTCATTGACTATCTGCACACGCTCACCGACAGCCCGGTTGAACTGCCGGCGCCGGGCAGCAAGTAAGCTCTGTTCGAGCCGTTATCGGAAAGGCCGGCGGTTTGCCGGCCTTTTTCTTTGAGCGCAGGTTTCTTGGGCGCTGACGCGACGAGAGAACGCTAGCCCTGACTCGAAAAACCGACATAATCGGCGCGAATCATCGCTTCTCCCCGCGTTTCCCACCAGGGTTGAAACAGCATGAAATTGACGCGCCGTAGAACACTCGAATTGGGCGCCGCTTCTCTCGCCGCCGCTGCCGTGCCAGGGACGAGCGCCAGCGGCACAGCTTTCGCTGCCGATGGCTGGACCGAGACCCACGGCCTGTCGGCCTTTGGCGATCTCGCTTTGCCTGCGGACTTTCCCTACTATCCCTATGTCAATCCGAAAGCGCCCAAAGGCGGCATCCTGCGTCTGCAGATCCGCAGCGCCAGCGGCAATCAGAATTTCGAAACCTTCGACACGCTCAACATTTTCGTTCTGCGCGGCGCCGGCGCCGCCGGCATGGACGGCACGTTCGACACGTTGATGGCGGGCACCGCGGACGAACCGAGCACGCTCTATGGCCTCGTGGCCCATCGCGTGCGCATCGCCGACGACAGGCTGACCTATAAGTTCCTGTTGCGGCCGGAAGCGCGCTTTAGCGATGGCTCGCGACTGACGGCTGACGATGTCGCCTTCTCCTTCAACATCCTCAAGGAGAAGGGGCATCCGCTCTATCGCACTCTGCTGCGCGAATTCAGCGGCGCCAGCGCCGAGGACGATGCCACGGTGGTGGTGAAATTCACGCCGCAGCGCAGCCGCGATCTGCATCTGCTCATCGGCGGCCTGCCGATCTTTTCACAGGCCTGGTGGAAAGGCCGCGACTTTGAGGGCACGACCTTGGAAGCGCCGCTTGGCTCCGGCCCCTACAAGGTGGCGCGCTTTGAACAGGGCCGCTTCATCGAATTCGATCGGGTGAAGGACTATTGGGGCGCCAACCTGCCGGTGAACATCGGCACCAATAACTTCGACCGCATTCGCTACGAATATTATCGCGAGCGCCAGATCGGTTTTGAAGGCTTCAAGACCGGCGAGACCAATTACAACGAGGAATTCACCGCGCGCTATTGGGCGACGGCCTATGATTTCCCGGCGGTGAAGGATGGGCGCATCAAGCGCATCGAAGTACCGAGCGGCGCGCCCGTCGGCACGCAAGGATGGTATTTCAACATACGCCGCCCGAAATTTTCGGATCCGCGCATCCGCGAAGCCATCGGCCTGGCCTTTGACTTCGAATGGACCAACCGCACCATCATGTACGAAGCCTATACGCGGCTGACGTCCTTCTTCGAAAATTCCGACATGAAGGCCGTCGGCAAGCCTGGGCCGGAAGAGCTGAAGCTGCTGGAGCCATTCCGCGGCTCGGTGCCCGACGAAGTGTTCGGCGAGCCCTGGGTGCCGCCGAAGTCCGATGGCTCGGGTTCCGATCGCGCCCTGCTGCGCAAGGCCAATGATTTGTTGATGGCGGCCGGCTGCACGCGCGATGGCAGCCGCCTGAAGCTGCCCAATGGCGAGCTGCTCGAGTTCGAGTTCCTCGATTCCTCCGGCGCGTTGAAGCCGCATACCGAACCGTTCCAGGCCAATCTGCGTCGTCTGGGTATCGAGACCACCTTTCGACAGGTCGATGCCGCCCAATACAAGCGTCGGCTCGACGATTTCGATTTCGACGTGATGATCATCGCGCTCGGCGGTTCGTTCACGCCGGGCGACGGCCTGTACAATGTCTATTCTTCCAATGCGGCGAAGACGCCAGGCTCACGCAATATGGCGGGCATTTCCAGCCCCGCCATCGACGCCATGGTCGATCGCATCGCGCGCGCCAGCTCCCGCGAAGAGCTGAATGTCGCTGCCCGCGCCCTCGACCGGCTGTTGCGTGCCGGCCGTTACTGGGTCCCGCAATGGTATAAGGAGAATTCGCTCATCGCCCATTGGGATGTCTTCGGCCGACAGGAAGTCAGCCCAAAATATGGCACCGGCGCGCCGGGCCTGTGGTGGTGGGACGAGGAAAAGGCGAAGAAGATCGGGGTGACCGGTTGATGGCGCGATGCTTCGAACGCTGTAGCGGTTAAGGAACGCCATGCTTGCTTATATCGCGCGCCGCCTTCTTCTGATGATCCCGACCTTGTTCGGCATCCTGCTTATTTCATTCCTCATCGTGCAGTTCGCGCCAGGTGGTCCTGTCGAGCGCATCATGGCGCAATTGCAGGGGCTCGATTCAGGCGCCACCGGCCGGTTCAGTGGCGGTGGCGGCGATATGGCGTCACAGATGCAAAGCTCCGACACGGGCTATCGCGGCGCGCAGGGACTCGACGCCAAGCTGATCGAAGACCTCAATCGTCAATTCGGCTTCGACAAGCCGGCGTATGAACGTTTCTTCAAAATGGTGAAGGACTTCATGCTGTTTGATTTCGGCAAGAGCTTCTTCCGCGATACGCCGGTGTTGCAGCTGATCAAGGAAAAGCTGCCGGTCTCCATGTCGCTGGGCATCTGGATGACGTTGCTCTCCTATGCGATCTCGATACCGCTGGGCATCCGCAAGGCGGTGCGTGATGGCTCGACGTTCGACATCTGGACGTCGGCGGTGGTGATCATCGGTTATGCCATCCCGAGCTTCCTCTTCGCCGTTCTCCTGGTCGTGCTGTTTGCCGGCGGCTCGTTCTGGCAGATCTTTCCGTTGCGTGGCCTGACGTCGGAAAATTTTGACCAGCTCTCCCTGCTGGGCAAGGCCGCCGATTATTTCTGGCATCTGGCTCTGCCGGTCACCGCCATGGCCATCGGTGCTTTCGCCACCTCGACCTTCCTCACCAAGAATTCCTTCCTCGACGAAATCCGCAAGCAATATGTGCTGACCGCGCGGATGAAAGGCCTGAGCGAAACCCAGGTGCTTTACGGCCATGTGTTCCGCAATGCCATGCTGATCGTCATCGCCGGATTCCCCGCCGCCTTCGTCAGCGCCTTTTTCGCCGGCTCGCTGCTCATCGAGAATATTTTCACGCTCGATGGTCTTGGGCTCCTGTCTTTTGAATCGATCGTCAACCGCGACTATCCGGTGGTCTTTGCCAATCTGTTCATCTTCTCGCTGCTGGGCCTGGTGGTGAACCTGCTGTCGGACCTCATCTATACGTGGATCGATCCGCGTATTGATTTTGAAACGCGGCAGGTCTGAGATGAACGAGGCCTCCACTCTCGCCACTCTGCCGCGCCAGACGGAGACGGTTGCGGTGCGTCGCTGGTCGCTATCGCCGATCAACCGCCGCCGCCTCGACAATTTTCGCACCAATCGCCGCGGCTATTGGTCGTTCTGGATCTTCCTCGTTCTGTTCGTTCTGTCGCTCTTCGCCGAATTCATCGCCAACGACCGGCCGATTCTGATGTCCTACAAGGGCGAACTGCTCACGCCGGTCTTCGTCGATTATCCGGAAGAGAAGTTCGGTGGCTTTCTGGCTCAGACCGATTATCGCGATCCGGTCATCGCCGACGAAATCAATAAGAACGGCTGGATGATCTGGCCGCCGGTGCGTTTCTCCTACAACACGCGCAACCTCGATCTGCCCCAGGGCACGCCGGACGCTAAGCTCGGCGCGCCAGCCGCGCCGACATGGCTGCTGAGCGACGCTGATTGCCGCACGGTCCGCAATGGTGCCGAGCGCGGCATCAAAGGTTGCCGCGATCTCGAATGGAACTGGTTCGGCACCGACGATCAGGGCCGCGATGTGCTGTCGCGCCTGATTTATGGCTTCCGCATTTCGATTCTGTTCGGGCTGGCCTTGGCACTGGTGTCCTCGGTCATCGGCATCGCCGCCGGCGCGGTGCAGGGCTATTTCGGCGGCTGGGTCGATCTCATCTTCCAGCGCTTCATCGAAGTATGGTCCTCGCTGCCGCATCTCTATCTGCTGATCATCGTCTCGTCCTTCATCGTGCCGAGCTTCTTCATTCTGCTTGGCATTCTTCTGCTGTTCTCCTGGGTGTCGCTTGTTCATGTGGTGCGGGCGGAATTCCTGCGCGCCCGCAATTTCGAATATGTCAATGCGGCGCGCGCGCTGGGTCTCTCCAATCTCAAGATCATGTATCGCCACGTTCTGCCCAATGCGATGGTGGCGACGCTGACCTTTCTGCCCTTCGTGCTCAACTCCTCCATCACCACGCTGACCTCGCTCGACTTCCTCGGCTTTGGTCTGCCGCCCGGTTCGCCGTCGCTCGGCGAAGTGCTGCTGCAAGGCAAATCGCATTTGCAGGCGCCCTGGCTCGGTCTCACCGGCTTTGCCGTGATCGCGCTGATGTTGTCCCTGTTGATTTTCATCGGCGAAGCGGTGCGCGATGCCTTCGACCCGAGAAAGACCTTCGCATGAGGCGCGCCCGATGAATGCTTCCGCGCCATTGCTCGAGGTCCGCGACCTCAGCGTCGATTTCCATCAGGGCGGCACGACCATGCACGCCGTCGACGGCGTGTCGTTCACGCTCAACGAAGGCAAGACGCTCGCCATCGTCGGCGAATCCGGCTCCGGCAAATCGGTCACCGCCATGTCGATCGTGCGCCTTCTCGGCGCCACATCGGCGACCTTCCCGGGCGGCGAAGTCCGCTTCCGTGGCAACGACCTTCTGAAAGCCACCGAAGACGAGTTACGTAAGATTCGCGGCGCTGAAATCACCATGGTGTTTCAGGAGCCGATGACCTCGCTCAATCCGTTGCATACGATTGAAGCGCAGATCGTCGAAATCCTGCAGTTGCACGGGGCGCGCGGCAAGGACGCGATCCGCAAGCGTGTCGTCGAACTGCTGACCGAGGTTGGCATTCCCGAGCCGACTTCGCGCCTGGGCGCCTATCCGCACCAGCTTTCCGGCGGCCAGCGCCAGCGCGTGATGATCGCCATGTCGCTGGCCAATCGTCCCTCCTTGCTGATCGCCGATGAGCCGACCACGGCGCTCGACGTCACCGTGCAGGCGCAGATCCTCAAATTGCTGAAGGAGCTGCAAAGCCGCCACGGCATGGCGATGTTGTTCATCACCCATGATCTGGGCATCGTGCGCCGTATCGCCGATGACGTCTGCGTCATGCAAAAGGGCAAGGTGGTGGAAAGCGGCTCGGTCGCCGAAGTCTTCGAGCGGCCGCAACATGCCTATACAAAAATGCTGCTCGCCGCCGAGCCGAAGGGCGCGCCGCCGCAGCGCTCGACCACCGCGCCCGTCGTGCTGAAGGGCGATGACATCAAGGTCTGGTTCCCGATCAAGCGCGGCTTTCTGCGCCGGACCATCGGCCATGTGAAGGCAGTGGACGGCATTTCGCTGGAAGTGCGCGAGGGCCAGACCCTGGGCGTCGTCGGCGAATCCGGCTCGGGCAAGACGACGCTTGGGTTGGCTCTGCTACGCCTCATCCGCTCCGAAGGGCCGATTGCTTTTCTCGGCCAGCGCATTGATGGCTTCGGCAATGCCGAAATGCGGCCGTTGCGGCGAAACATGCAGGTGGTGTTCCAGGATCCCTATGGCTCGCTGTCACCGCGCATGTCGGTGGGAGACATCGTCGCTGAAGGCTTGACCATCCAGCATCCGAAGATGAAGGCCGACGAGCGGCGCGCCATCGTTGCGCGCGCATTGGCCGATACCGGGCTCGATCCGGCGACCATGGACCGCTATCCGCATGAATTCTCCGGTGGCCAGCGCCAGCGCGTTGCCATCGCCCGGGCCATGGCGCTGGAGCCGCAATTCGTCGTACTCGACGAGCCGACTTCGGCGCTCGACATGTCGGTGCAGGCGCAGATCGTCGAGCTGCTGCGCGAACTGCAGACCCGTCGCAAATTGGCCTATATGTTCATCAGCCACGATCTGAAAGTGGTGCGGGCGCTCGCCTCCGACATCATTGTCATGCGTCATGGCAAGGTGGTGGAACAGGGGCCGGCGGCGGATGTTTTTTCCGCGCCGCAGAGCGAGTATACGCGCACGCTCTTTGCCGCTGCTTTCCATCATGCGACAGGCGCCGTCACGCAAATCGCCACGCACCTCTGAGGTCCGCATGGCCCGTGCTTTCATTCTCGTGCTCGATTCCTTTGGCTGCGGCGGTGCCGCCGATGCGGCCGCGTTTGGCGATGCCGGCGCCGACACGCTCGGGCATATCGCGCAGGCTTGTGCGCAGGGGCGTTGCGATATCGACGGCATCCGGCAGGGGGAGTTGCATCTGCCCGTGATGAGCGCTCTGGGCCTGGGTCACATAGCCCAAGCCTCGACCGGCCAGTGTCCCCCGGGCCTCAATGCAACAACGCAGCCTGGAGGCGCTTGGGGCTATGGCGTCGAAACCTCCAGGGGCAAGGATACGCCCTCCGGCCATTGGGAAATTGCCGGTGCGCCGGCTGCCTTCGCCTTCGGCTATTTTCCGCCCACCGATCCGGCCTTTCCGCCGGAGCTGGTCGCCGACATTATCAAGCGCGGACACCTGCCTGGCATTCTTGGCGATACCCACGCGTCGGGCATCGCCATCATCGACGAGTTGGGCGAGGAACATCTGCGCAGCGGCAAGCCGATCCTCTACACCTCGGTCGATTCCGTGTTGCAGATCGCCGCGCATGAAGAAGCGTTCGGGCGCGAGCGGCTCTATGATCTATGCGCCCTGGTGCGCGAACTGGTCAATCCACTGCACATTGCCCGCGTCATCGCGCGGCCCTTTGTTGGCACAGCGGGACATTTCCACCGCACGCCGCATCGCCGCGATTATTCGATTCCGCCACCGCTCGGCAATATTCTCGATCGCGCCGGCGAGGCAGGGCGCGCGATCACTTCGATCGGCAAGATCGGCGATATCTTCGCCCATCGCAACTGCGGCGAGATCATTAAGGGCGACGACGACAACGCGCTTCTGGATACGACGCTGGCCGTGATCGATCGCATGCCGGAGGGCGGCCTGGTCTTCGCCAATTATGTCGATCTCGATACGGATTTCGGCCATCGTCGCAATGTCGCTGGTTATGCCCTTGGCCTGGAGGCATTCGACCGGCGGTTAAACGCGCTGCGTGCTCGTCTACGCCCTGGCGATCTCTGCATTCTCACCGCCGATCACGGCAATGATCCGACCTGGCCCGGCACAGATCACACCCGCGAACATGTGCCGATCCTGGCTTTCGGGCCTGATGTCGCGCCGGTCTCGCTCGGCCGTCGCGAAACCTTCGCCGACATCGGCGCCAGCGTCGCCCGCCATCTTGGTTTGCCGCCGACAGCCACGGGGAAATCGTGGTTATAAGCGGTAATAAAAAAGGAGGGCTGGTAAGGGCCCTCCTAAAAGATATTGTCTGATATGGAGGGTCGACTTAGTTCGACGGATCCTTGGCGTTCGGGATCGTGGTGAATTCCACATTGTAGAGTTCACCGTCGGCCTGGCGCTCAACCTTGCGCATATAGACGTTCTGGATGATTTCACGCGTCTGCGGGTCGATCGAGATCGGTCCGCGCGGGCTCTCAAACGACAGGCCCTTGGCGGCTTCCACCAGTTGCGCGCCAGTGCCTTTGCCCTCGGTCTTGGCGAGCGCGCGATAGAGCACGTCCATGCCGTCCCAGCCGCCGACGGCCATGAAGTTCGGCCGCATGCCGGGGTTGGCTTTCTTGAAGGCGTCGACGTAAGCCTTGTTCACCGGTGAATCATGCGCCGCCGAATAGTGATAGCCGCTGATCGCGCCGAGCGCCGCATCGCCCATCTGGTTCAAGATGTCGTCGTCGGTGACGCCACCTTCGACGATCAGGCGGATGCCTTTCTTGTCCAGGCCGCGCTCGCTGAACTGCTTCATGAACACAGCGCCAGCGCCTGACGGCATGAAGGCATAGACGGCGTCGGCGCCCTCGTCGGCGACGCGCTGCAAGAACGGCGAGAAGTCGGGGTTCATCAGGGGAACACGCAGCGCGGAGAGCACTTTGCCGCCACTCTGCTCGAAGCTCGCCTTGAAGGCATTCTCGGCATCGACACCAGGACCATAGTCGCTGACGATGGTCATCGGCTTCTTGACGCCTTCCTTCGCGGCCCAGGCGGCGATCGGGGTCGTCACTTGCGGCGTCGTATAGCTCGTGCGCAGCACCAGCGGGGAGGATTTGATGATCGCCGACGTGGCCGCGGCCATGACGACGAGCGGCACTTGCGCCTTGGTGGCGATCGGCGCCACGGCGAAGGCGATCGGCGTGAGGCCCATGCCGACGAGCGCACTGACTTTATCGTTGACGATCAGCTCCTGCGCGATGCGCTTGGCGCCATCGGCCGAGCCGGCGTCGTCCTTGAGGATCACTTCGATCTTGCGGCCAGCGACCGTGCTGCCCTTCTGGGCCACATAGAGCTTGATGGCGGCGTCGATCTGGCGGCCGGTCGAAGCGAACGGCCCGCTCAGCGGCAGGATGACGCCGATCTTGAATGGTTCCTGCGCTTGCGCGGGCGCGAAGCTGAACAGTGCAATACCGGCTGTCGCGCCAACCACGGCGCGCCTTGTATACGAACTCATACACCCTCTCCTCTACAATGGACTGATACGAAACCGATGGAACTATTTGCCCCGCTTTGCCTTGGAGGCCTGCGTGTCGCGCTCCAGTTCGGGCGCGTTGACGGCGGGCAGATTCTCGCGAATGCGCCCAAGAAGACGCGCGAGTTGCAGGATCTCGTCTTGGGAAAGGCCATGGAGCAGGCGGTTCTGACGTTCCAGCGCGACAGCAACCACCCGGTCGTGCAAGGCGTAGCCTTTCTTGGTCAGCGTCAGCGAGGTTTTGCGGGCGTCGTCCTGATCCTGGTCGGCGGTTACCAGGCCCTGCGCTTCCATTTCCTTGACCGCGCGGCTGACGATGCCTTTGTCGACGGAGGTGACAAAACCGGCCCGCTGCGCAGTCACACCTGGCTCGACGGCGATCATGGCAATAATCCGCCACTCGTTCACGCCGATGCCGAACCGCTTCAGATAAATACGCGACGAGCCGCGCGCCCAACGGTTCGCGATCACTGTCAGGTGATGCGGAACATAGACGTTAAGATCGAGCGCGGTGGCAACCGCTTCGCTGACATCACCGAGCTGAGCGTGCTCGCTGCTATTGGTCTTCGCGGTTGCTGCCTTCGCCATCTCAGGCGGCCACGCCCTGGTCTGAAGTCTCTTCTTCGTGCAGCGATTTGAGGAAGCGCTTGGTCAGATTGCTGCCAGCATCGGATGCGATGTTGACGAACTTGCCGTCCGGCGTCTCGTTGATGCGCTTCTGCTGAGCTTCCAGAACAACCTGGTCTTCCTTGAAGGTGAAGGCCGTCTGGTCGAACACCACATCGGGAACGCCACGGTCGAGGCCGACATTGGTCGCGATCGACCAGAAATAGTGGGTCGTGGTTTCCGTTTCCGGCGTGATGCCGTGAAACCCCATCATCGAGAAACCGTGATCGCGCTTGCCTTCGTAAGCGCCCGTGCCCGCGTCGCAACCGCCCGTGTGGATGCGGATGATCATGGGCTCGAACTCGATTTCCTGCCAACGATCGATCGGGCCTTTGAAGCCGGCCGCGTCGACATAGGTCGGCGGCGCCACCGAGTTTGGCATATGGCGCGTTACCGTCACCTTGTTATCGTGGCGCTTCGCTTCGGTCTTGGTGCGGAAATGCATATTGGCATTGCCGCCGATGGTCCGCGCATGGACATAGCCCAGATGCGACAGATCCATCAGGTTTTCGACGAGCAGCTCCCAATTGCCGTTGACGTCGAAATGGGCGCTCTTCCAGCCCCATTTCGGATCGACGTGATAGGGGTGCGCGGGAATCTTCGCCGGGTCGGCTTTGGCCGCATCGCCCATCCAGATCCACATCACCGCATCGCGTTCGATAATCGGATAGGAGCGGACCACAGCGCCTGAGGGCACGCGATCCTGGCCGGGAACTTTGGTGCAGGCGCCCGACGCGTCGAATTCGAGGCCATGGTAGCAGCAGCGGATGATGTCGTTGTCGACATGCCCTTCGCTCAAGGGCATGGCGCGATGGCAACAGCGATCCTCGATCGCGCCGATCTTTCCCGATGCGCCGCGAAACAGGACGATGGATTCGTTCAGAAATTTCCGGCCGACATGTTGGCCAGGCTGCAAATCGCTCGAGAACCCGGCGACGTACCAAACATTGCGCAGAAACATCGGCGCTCTCCCTCACTCGATTGTCCGAGTTTGTAATTCAAATTAGTTGTCTTAGCAACGAAAAAAGGTTGGCATAGCAACTAATGGTCAAGTGCAAGCTTTTGGGGAGCGGCGGTCGGTCGACGCCGCTGGGCTGGCTGGGCCGCGCGGAGCTATGATTTCACGGCACAAATGCTGTTCCCGGCCACCCTCTGGCCGATAGGAGGCGCGGGCATATGTGGGGGCGGCATTGTTCTTCGAGAGACGATCCAAGAGACGATCCAAGAGACGGTCAGAGAGGCGATCATGGAATACAGGGCGCTAGGACGGTCGGGCCTGAAAGTCCCGGTTTTAAGTTTCGGGGCTGGCACGTTCGGCGGCACGGGTCCGCTGTTCAGTGCCTGGGGCACGACGGACGCGGCGGAAGCGCGGCGGCTGCTCGACATCTGCCTGGAGGCCGGGGTCAATCTCTTCGACACGGCGGACGTCTATTCCAACGGCGCATCTGAGGAGATTCTAGGGGCCGCGATCAAGGGGCGCCGCGACGCCGTGCTGTTGTCGACCAAGACCAGCCTGCCGATGGGCGAGGGCGCCAATGACGCCGGCTCATCGCGATACCGCCTGATCCGCGCCGTCGATGACGCGCTACGCCGGTTGGGGACGGATTACATCGACCTGCTACAGCTTCATGCCTTTGATGCCACAACGCCGGTGGAAGAAGTGCTCGCCACGCTCGACAGCTTGGTATGCGCCGGCAAGCTGCGTTACGTCGGCGTTTCCAATTTCTCCGGCTGGCAGGTGATGAAATCGCTCGCCGTTGCCGAGCGCTATGGTTGGCCACGTTATGTCGCCCATCAAGTCTATTATTCGCTCGTCGGGCGGGATTACGAATGGGATCTGATGCCGCTTGGCGTCGATCAGGGGCTTGGCGCTTTGGTGTGGAGCCCGCTCGGCTGGGGCCGTCTCACCGGCAAGATCCGCCGTGGCGCACCACTGCCGGAAGGCAGCCGCCTGCATGACACCGCCGATTTCGGGCCGCCTATCGACGATGCGTATCTTTATGGCGTCATCGATGCCTTGGATGCGATCGCCGGCGAAACCGGAAAGACGGTCCCGCAGATCGCGCTGAACTGGCTGCTGCAACGTCCCACCGTGTCGTCGGTGATCATCGGTGCGCGCAATGAACAACAGCTGCGCCAGAATCTCGGCGCGGTGGGCTGGGCGCTCACCGCAGAGCAGATCGAGAGGCTGGATAAGGCGAGCGCCGTCACCGCGCCTTATCCGCATTTTCCCTATCGCCGGCAGGAGGGCTTCGCGCGCCTTAACCCGCCGCTGACGCGCGACTAGTAGCCGACGGCACCGCCGCCACGCTGGCGGGTGTCGCTGGTGCCCATCAACACGCCCTCGGCCCGGTAGATCGTCTGGGCCGAGCCAAACGTCGAGCCGATGCGCACATTATGGCCTTTGGCCTCGAGTAGTTTGATCGTGTCGATGGAGAGGCCGCGCTCGACGCGCAATTCGTCGGGCTGCCATTGATGATGGACGCGCACTGCCTCGGTCGCCTCCGCCGCATTCATGCGGTGGTCGATGATGTTCATGATGACCTGCAGCACGATGGTGATGATGCGCGATCCGCCCGGCGAGCCGGTGACGATTTCTAGCTCGCCGTCCTTGAATACGAACGTCGGCGTCATCGACGACAGCGGCCGTTTGCGCGGCGCTGGCGCGTTGGCAGCGCCGCCGAGCAGGCCATAGGCATTCATCGCGCCAGCCTTGGCGGCGAAATCGTCGAGTTCGTTGTTCAGGAGAACGCCGGTGCCGTCGGCGACAAGCCCGAGGCCATAGGAGAAATTGAGCGTATAGGTGTTGGAGACCGCATTGCCGTCCTTATCGACGACGGAGTAATGGGTGGTCTGGTCGCTTTCATAGGGCTGCGGATTGGCGGGCTTGATCTCGATCGAAGGCTTAGCCTTGTCGGGCGAGATCTGCTCGCGCACTTGTTTGGCATAGGCCTTCGACAGCAGGCCCTTTTCCGGCATCTTGACGAAATCGGGGTCGCCCATGAATTCGGAACGGTCGGCATAGGCATGTTTCATGGCCTCGGCCATGAGATGCACGGTCTGCGCCGAATTGTGGCCGTAGTCGCCGATCGGCCAGGCTTCCAGAATGTTCAAAAGCTCGATCAGATGCACGCCGCCTGAAGAGGGTGGCGGCATTGAAACGATTTCGTGGCCGCGATAGGTGCCGCGCACCGGCTCGCGCTCGACGACTTGGTAGGTTTTCAGATCGTCGAGCGTCATGCGGCCGTTGCGCTCGCGAATGCTGGCGATGAGCTTCTGGGCCGTCTCACCTTGATAGAAGCCCGCTTCGCCTTGCCGGGCGATGCGTTGCAGCGTGCGGGCCAGGTCGCGCTGCACCAGCCGGTCGCCACGTCCCAGCGGTGTGCCGTTGGGATGTAGGAAGATAGCGCGGCTTGAAGCGTAGCGGTTGAGCCGGCGCGCCGCCTGCGGCAGGGAATCGGCCAGATCGTCCTCGACGATGAAGCCGTTACGGGCCAGCGCGATCGCTGGCGCGATGAGTTGCGCCAAGGTCAGTTTGCCTGAGCCATATTTGCGGTGCGCCAAAGCAAGCCCGGCCACGGTGCCGGGCACGCCGACGCCGAGGCCCGAGGACTGCGAGCGCTCCGGCACGAATTCGCCTTCCTTATCGAGGAAGACATCGCTGGCTGTGTCAGCCGGCGCGGTCTCGCGATAGTCGATGGCGATGGTTTTCTTCTGCTTGGCCAGATGCACCATCATGAAGCCGCCGCCGCCAAGATTGCCGGCGCGCGGCAGGGTGACGGCGAGCGCGAAGCCAACGGCAACGGCCGCATCGACCGCATTGCCACCGCGCCGCAGAATATCGACGCCGATGCGCGAGGCTTTCACCTCCTGGCTGGCAACCATGCCATGGGTGGCAAGTGCCGGCAGGATGCGCGCGTCATTGGCGATGATGGGGGCGGGGTCGGCCGGCCGCTGATCGAGTGTTCGGGCGTCGATCGTTTTGACTTGCGCGGTCTTGATCTGGGCTTGCGCCGTCGTCGCAACCAGAAGGGCCGCGACGAACACCCAACCCGTCGTTCTTATCATATGCTCAATTGCCCCAACGGTTACGCCACATGGATTCGCCGACAAGGCAGTTGACGCGGGGTTCGCGCGCCTGCGCCGGAATGATGGCGCTGTTCTTGAACAGCGGTTGGGGCAGGATTGAGGCGATTTCCATGATCAATTTGGTCCGCGTGGCTTCGATGAAATTAGCCCGGTCCTTAATCGGAATCAAAAAAGCGCCGGCACCGCCGATCACGCAATCCTCATAATATTCGTCAAGATTGGCGATATCGTTGAAATAGCCATAGTTGGACGGGCGGATCAGCAGCGGCAATCCGTTGATGACGATGCCCTGCTGGAGGGCGTCGTCGCGGGCCTGCGTCACCGGTCGGCCATTGTTGTTGGTGCCGTCGCCCGAAACGTCGATGACCTGCCGCTCGCCGTTGTATCCGTTATTGGCGAATTGCTGCGCCGAGAAATCGATGGCGCCGGAGATGGAGGTGCGCTGCGCTCGCCGATACGGCGCTTCCGTCAGTTTTTCGGCGAAGGCTTGCGCCGCTTGCGCGCTGTCGATCAGCGTCCAGGGCACGAGTACGTCCTGATCGAGCGCCGACGCCCATTGGATATAGATGACGGCGATACGCTGATGCGTGCCCGACTTCAGTGCGGCGAGAAATGGCTGCGAGGTCAAAGCTTGCACATAGCCGTCGCGCTGAATGCGCTGCTCTTCCGGATCCATCGAATAGGAGACGTCGACAGCGAGGACGAGTTCAACGTCGACGGCGGTGGCGCCGTCTTTCGCCGCGGCCGGCAGGCCGAGAAGGGTCACGCCGGCTAGCGCCAGCGCCCAAAGTTTGGTGGCTATCCGGCGGCCAGGGCCCCGACTCGCTCGCGTGTTCATGCGATCGCCTCCAGTTTCCGCAGTTTGACAGGTCTTCTGCTTGGGGCAAGGCAACAATCGTTCCTAACTGGCGATTAAGGCATTTCGCGGTATTCAGGCCGTGTGCCCGAGACGATGATCGCCCGCCATGTTGCCGGCAGCAGGGGGCTTTTGGGGCGGATCTCTTTCACGCATGTTCGCAAAGGGGGCGGAAGTGGACGGCAAGCTTGAGGCGGCAGCCGATCGGATTCGGGAAATCGGCGGTGACGAACCGCTGACGTCGGCGCTGCTGCTCGATCGCGGCATGGAAGGCATGCTTGAGGGTCTGCAGGATGTCGTAAGCCTGCATTTCCGCGATCTCCCCGGTTTTCCCGCCCTCAAAGACGATGCCGCGAACGACGGCTGCCTCACGCTCGGGACACTGGAAGGCGTGCGCGTTGCCTGCTTGTCTGGCCATGGCTCTTATGCCGAGACGGGCGAGCTGAATTCGATGGCTTTCCCGTTCGAGACCCTTACCTTGCTTGGCTGTACCAACCTGGTCATGGCCTGTGGCGTCACTTCGGTGAAGGCCGATTTTCTGACCGGCCATCTGGTCAATATCGCTGATCACATCAATCTCAGCGGCCTCAACCCGCTGGTCGGCGCGGCCAGTGCCGGGGGCTATATGTCGCTTGCTGAAGCTTATGATGGGCGCATGCAGCGGCGGCTGCGCCGTGCCACGATTGGCGCTGGCGTAACCTTTCAGGACGCGGTGCTGATGTGGTTGCCCGGGCCGGTGTTCGCCACGCCGGCTGAAGCGCGTGTCGCTCGCTTACTTGGCGCCGACGTGATCGGGCATTCGTTCATTCCCGAGCTGATCGTGGCGCGCCGCATCGGCCTGCGCGTACTGTCGCTCGGCGCCGTCGCTGGTTTCAGCGCCGGCTTTCAAAACGGCAATCCCACTCATGCGAGTTTTCGCGCCGGTTGCCAGCAGGGCGTGATCTCGCTGCGCCGGCTGTGGCGCGCTTTCCACCGCGTCAAGGAAACTTGATAATCAGGCTCGATGATTAGGCTTGCGGCGCCAGACGCCTCACCGCCGTGATCTCGCCACCGCCGCTGTTTCGAATGCGTGTGACGGCGCCCGCCAGCGGCTCCTCGATCACCTGCATGTGATGACCGTTGGCGTGCAGCAGCGCCCCCGCGTCGCTAACGATGCCGACATGGCCCTTCCAGCAGACGAGATCACCGCGTTGGCAATCGGCGCCATCTGCCTGCACGGTCACCGCTGTGCCCGTTTGCTGAGCAATCATGTCGCTGTCGCGCGGGCAGGGCAGGCCGCAGGCGTGCAGGGCGATCTGAACAAGGCCTGAGCAATCGATGCCGCTGCTGGTCTTGCCGCCCCACAGATAGGGCGCGAACAGGAAGCGTCGGGCAACAGCGATGAAGTCTTGCTCTGTCTCCGCCAGCGGCGTGACATGATCGCGCCAGATGCAGCCAAGTCCGGCGACCTCGACGAATTTCTCCGTTGTGCGGGTGACGGCGAGGCGGGCCTGCATCGGTAGCGCCATCACGATGGGGCGCTTGATATCGGCTGAAGGGTAGACCAGCGTGCGCGGCGCGCTGACGCGATGGGTCGCCTCGACAGGCGCTATCAGAGATACGGTGGGCAGATAGCCCACGTAATGGTCGGCCTGCAATTGCACCCAGGCCCAGCCATGGCTCTCATCAAAGACGGTGACGTCTTCGCCAAACAGCGCCTGCGTATCCAAAGCCGCATCGAGTGATGGGCTGGCGCGCAGCGCTTGGGCTTCGACCGCCACGCGCATGTGTCGTCCCAGGGTATAACGGGCGCTGCTGACGCGTCCACGCAAGGCATCCGCCGTGAGATCAGGGCGCGCCGGCGTCGTGCGTCGGTCGAATCCAGCGGGCAAGGCCCATCCGTCGCTCATCGCAAAGCCTGCATTTTTCGAATGACGAGATCGCCGATCGCTTCCACGTAAAGTGCCCCTTTCACCGTGCGCTGCACGACGACATTGCGCCGGTCGGCGGGATCGCGGCGGCGGCTGACGAGCCCTATCTTGCCGAGACTGTCGAGGGCGCGGGTGATTACCGGCTTGGTGACATCGAGTTTGGCGGCCAGGCCGCGCACTGTATGCGGCGGCGGCTCCAGATAGATGGTCAGCAGCACGGTCAACTGCCGCAAGGTGAAATCAGCCGCTCCCTCGGGCCGGCATTCGAGCGCGAAGCCGAGTGAAACATCGTGCAGAAGCTGCAACGACTGGGAAGCTTTCAGAACAGATGACATCGCCGCCAATAATTGTTTCGGTTCCGGATCATATCCGACCGGAGCGAGAGCAAGTCAAGGGCGGCGATGTGTCGGTTAGCTTTTGCGCGGTTTGCCGCCGAAACGGTCATTCAACAGAGTAAACAGCATGCGCGCCGTCTGCGGTTCGCCGCCCTCGGGCCGGCCGGGCTTGGTGGCGGGCGTCCAGCCGTAAATGTCGAAATGGGCCCAGGAGACGCCGGTTTCGACGAAGCGGCGCAGATAGAGCGCCGCGGTGATGGAACCGGCGAAAGGGCCGCTCGACACATTGTTGAGCGAGGCAATCTTGCTGTCGAGCATGGAATCATAGGCGTCCCACAGCGGCAGGCGCCACACCGGATCCTGTTCGGCGAAAGCCGTCGTCGTGATGGCTTCGGCGAGTGCGTCGTCATTGCTGTAGAACGGCGGCAGATCGGGGCCGAGCGCGACGCGGGCCGCGCCGGTCAAGGTGGCGAAGTCAAACAGCAGTTGCGGCTTCTCTTCGCAGGCGAGCGCCAAAGCATCGCAGAGCACGAGGCGGCCTTCCGCATCGGTATTGCCGATCTCGACCGTCAGCCCCTTGCGGCTCTTGTAGACATCGCCGGGGCGAAAAGCATTGCTGGACACGGAGTTCTCGACGATCGGCAAAAGCACGCGCAGGCGCACGTTAAGCCCGGCGCCCATGATCATTTCGGCCAGCGCCAGCGCCGTGGCGGCTCCGGCCATGTCCTTCTTCATCAACAGCATGGCGCTCGATGGCTTGAGGTCGAGACCGCCAGTATCGAAACAGACGCCTTTGCCGACGAGCGTCACCTTGGGCGCTTTCACCGGCCCCCAGCTGATATCGACGAGGCGCGGCGCATCGTCGGAGGCGCGGCCGACCGCATGAATGAGCGGGAAGTTGTTTTGCAGCAGGGCATCGCCCTTGATGACTTGCACTTTCGCTTTATGGCGCGTCGCGATCTGGCGGGCGGCGGCTTCGAGCGCGCTCGGTCCCATGTCATTGGTCGGCGTGTTGATCAGATCGCGCGCGGTGTTGATAGCGCCAACGGTGCGGGCGAGGCCCAAGGCATCGACACGCGCCGGCGGTACCAGTCGCGCGAAGGGCTGGCCGTTCTTGCCGTAGCGGCCGAAGCGATAGGACGAAAGCCCCCAGGACAGGGCGGCCAATTCGCTGCTCTGGGCTGATGATCCCGGGGCATTGGCGAAATGATAGTCGCCTGGCGGCAATAAGGTCGCCAGCCGGCCGGGGGCCATGTCGTCGCGGCGTGCCTTGTCGAACTCATCGACACCGAACAGCACGCCGGCAATCGCACCTGATGGGCTGGGGCAGATCAGATGGCGGCCGGGCGAGGGGGTGAAGCCATTGGCCTTGGCGAAGGCGACGGCCTCCTTCGGCAGGTCGCCTTGCAGGCTGTTCCATGTCTCGGTGGTCGCGAACCAGACGGGAATCGATTTCTTCGAGGGAGCTGCGAACAGGTTGGACATTCTGATTCCCGTGTAGCGGAGAGATTTGGGACGTTAACACCTCATTAGGGTTAACGCTTTATTGATGCCTCTTTGACGGCTCGAAGCAACCCCAGATGATGAGTTTGGTATGAATGTTCCCGTCCAGACCGCGGCCATGATCCGCGCCTTGAAACAAGCCGCCAGCGCCCATGTCCTGACAATCGCGACTGTGCTGGCTGCCGGGACGATGCTGGCGGGGTGTCAGAAAATCTCCGACGTCACCGGATCGATCACCCGCAGCGAACCTGCTGCCCCCAACGATCCGGCGGCGATGCGCCGCTATACCGAGGATCTGGGCCGTCGCTACGACGCCGCACCCAACGACAAGGCGGCCGTGCTGCGCTATTCCCGGGCGCTGCGCGCCACCGGCCAGAACGAACAAGCCACTGCCGTCTTGCAACGGGCAGCGGCCACGGCACCCAGCGACATGGACATTCTCGGCGCCTATGGCAAATCCCTGTCCGATGTCGGTCGCCTGGAAGAGGCGGCCAGCGTGCTCGAAAAGGCTCATACGCCGGAACGTCCGAACTGGTCGATTTATTCGGCGCAGGGCTCGGTAGCCGACAAAATGGGCGATCACCAGAATGCCCAGAGCTATTATAAAGCGGCGCTGCAGATCGCGCCTGACGAACCATCCGTCATGTCCAATCTAGGTCTTTCCTACGCATTGACGCGCCAACTGCCCCTGGCTGAGGACACGTTGCGCCGCGCCGCTGGCAATCCGCGCGCCGATAGCCGCGTCCGCCAGAACCTTGCTTTGATTTTGGCCCTGCAAGGCAAGTTCACTGAAGCCGAGGAAATCGAGCGTCAGGTTCTGCCGCCCCAGGAAGCCGCGACCAATATCGCGCAGATTCGCCAGATGATCGCCCAGTCCAACACCTGGCGCGATATCCAGAATTACGATCGCAAGCCGCAAACCAAGCCTCAAGCCAAGACCACGGCGCGCCATCGCCAGCCGCCACCGGTCAATATGGATCCGAAGCTTTCGGCGCTTGATCTGCCGGCTCGTTAAACGTCCTCAGATCATTCCCGGCGGGAGAGTTCGCGCCGGCTCGATCGGACCTACTGGATCGCCGTGATCTGGATGATCGCCGGTGTCATGATGACGGCGAAAAGAACCGGCAGGAAGAAAATGATCATCGGAACCGTCAGCTTCGGCGGCAAGGCGGCAGCTTTCTTTTCGGCGTCCATCATTCGGCTCTCCCGGCTTTCCTGGGAGACGACGCGCAGCGCCTGTCCGAGCGGCGTACCATATTTCTCCGACTGAATGAGCACCGTGACGATCTGCTGCACGGATTCAAGGCCGGTACGTTTGCCGAGATTGTCGAAGGCGACCCGCCTGTCCTGGAGATAGGAGAGTTCGGCAGTGGCCAGCGTGAATTCTTCCGCCAGCGGCACGCTTTGCGTGCCGATTTCCTGGGCGACGCGGCGGAACGCTTGTTCGATCGATGATCCGGATTCAACGCAGATCAGCAACAGGTCGAGCGCGTCAGGAAAGGCCCTGCGCATCGATTGTTGGCGCTTCTGAATCGTATTCCGGATGTAAAGTTCCGGCCCTTTGATACCGACATAGGCCATGCCGATCGCCACGCCGAGCTTCATGGCCACGGGCACAGTCCAGTCGATCATGACAAAGACATAGAACAGCGAGACGAAGAAGGTCAGGAGGGGCGCGACGAGTCGGAAAAACAGAAAGGCGGTTTCTGCCTGTGGTCCGCGAAAGCCGGCCATGGCCATCTGTTCTTTCGCATTGTCGGTGCCCAGCCATTTCGACAGATTGAACTGATCGACAATCTGCTTCATGTAAGCCTTCGGCTGCTGCCGAAGAGAAACTTTCTGGTTGTTCTTGGTGTTCAACCGCTCACGTTCGCGCGCTCGGATGCGCTCGCGTTCCGAGGCGGCTGCTTTCATGCGTCGATTGAGGGTGTCGGTTTGCAGGAGTGGCAGGCCAATGGTCAGCACGGTCGCCGCACAGGCGATGGCAAGCACGATGCTGAGCAAAAACTGCGGGTCGTTGAGCTTCTCAACAATGCTGATCATCCCTGACGCCTATATGTCAAAATTGATCATCTTGCGCATCGACAAAATGCCGACGAGCATCCACACCGCACTAATGCCCATGACCATACGTCCGGTCGGATGGCTCCAGAGCAGCGAGATGTAGCCAGGGGCGGTCGCGTAGACGAGGCCACCCACCGCGAAGGGCAGACATCCGATGATGCTGGCCGATGCCTTGGCTTCAGCCGAAACCGCTTTGATCTTCGCCTTCATCTTCTTGCGATCACGAAGAACCCGCGACAGATTGCCGAGCGCCTCGGACAGATTGCCGCCGGATTTCTGTTGGATGCCGATGACGATGGCGAAGAAATTTGCCTCGGCAACAGGAACCCGTATCGCCAACCGTTCGATCGCTTCCCCAAGCGGCATGCCGATGCTTTGGGTCTCGATAATCTGGCGGAATTCGCCACGCACCGGTTCCGCCGCTTCTGATGCGATGACGCGCAGGCAGTCGGCAAGCGGCAGGCCTGCTTTGACGCCACGGATGATCACGTCAATGGCGTTGGGAAACTCGTCGACGAATTTGTTGATGCGCCGCTTACGCTTAAAGTTGACGAACCAGTTCGGGAATCCGAGCCCCCCGACGGCGAACCCACCTAGGCCATAGAGAGGATTATCGGTCACTATGAAGACCCCTGCGCCGAGAACCACGGCCAGAATGGCAGAGATCACGTAGAACTTCGTCTTCGTCCAGGTGAGGCCGGCCTGAGTAATGCGATCCTCCAGCGAAGCCTTTTTGCGGGTCGCCTTTTGTTCCAGTTCCTTGAGACTTTCGGCGATCTTCTGGCGCCGCGCGGCGGCGTCGGCTCCTCGCTCCGTCGAAACCAGGCCGCGGCCTTTGGTAACCGTTAGGGCGCGTTGGCGCCGCTCGGCTTTGATCTCGCCGGACAGGTAAGGATAGATCAGCGCATAGAACAGACCGCCGGCCGCCAGCAGCGCCAAGCCCGAAACCATGAGGGTCGTCTGGTCCATCATCATGTCCTGTGCCTCGCGGCCACGCTAGTTTACTTCTTCGCCGGTGTCGGACGCGTCCAGAGCGGCGGCGAGCCGCTGCTCTTCGCCGAAATAACGGGCACGATCCCAGAAGCGCGGGCGCCCGATTCCCGTTGAACGGTGCCGCCCGATGAGGCGGCCGGCAGCGTCTTCCCCAACGATGTCGTAGAGGAACAGATCCTGGGTGATGATCACATCGCCTTCCATGCCGAGGACTTCGGTGATGTGCGTGATCCGGCGCGAGCCGTCACGCAGACGCGCGGCCTGGATAATCACGTCGATAGACGTGACAATCATGTCGCGGATCGTGCGCGCCGGCAGCGTAAAGCCGCCCATGGTGATCATCGATTCAAGACGGCTCAGCGCCTCGCGCGGCGAGTTGGCGTGCAATGTGCCCATCGAACCGTCGTGGCCGGTGTTCATCGCCTGCAACAGGTCGAACGCTTCCGGTCCGCGCACTTCGCCGACGATGATGCGTTCTGGGCGCATACGCAGGCAGTTGCGCACCAAGTCGCGCATATGCACGGCGCCGTTGCCTTCGAGATTGGGCGGCCGGGTTTCGAGACGCACCACGTGCGGCTGTTGCAATTGCAGTTCCGCCGCGTCCTCGCAGGTGATCACGCGCTCGTCGGCATCGATGTAATTGGTCAAGCAGTTCAGCAGGGTCGTTTTGCCGGAACCCGTACCGCCGGAGATCAGCACGTTGCAACGGACGCGGCCGATGATCTTGAGAATCTCGGCGCCTTCCTGCGAAATCGATCCGTAGCGCGTCAGCTGGTCGAGGGTGAGCTTGTCTTTGCGGAACTTACGGATGGTGAGTGCCGGGCCATCCAGCGCCAGCGGTGGAGCGATGACGTTGACGCGCGAACCGTCGGGCAGGCGAGCGTCGCAGATGGGCGAGGATTCATCGACGCGCCTGCCGACCTGGCTGACGATGCGCTGGCAGATGTTCATCAATTGCGCATTGTCGCGAAAGCGGATGCTGGTGAGCTGAATCTTACCGGCGACTTCGATATAGGTGTTGGTTGCGCCGTTGACCATGATGTCGGCGATGTCGTCGCGGCTTAGCAGCGGTTCAAGCGGTCCATAGCCGAGAACATCGTTACAGATGTCGTCAAGCAGGTCTTCCTGCTCGGAAATCGACATAACGATGTTCTTGATCGAAATGATCTCGTTGACGATGTCGCGAATTTCTTCGCGCGCGCTCTCGGCATCGAGCTTGGAAAGCTGCGACAGATCGATGGCTTCGATCAGCGCACCGAAGATCATGCTCTTTGTGAGATAATATTCCTCCGACCGGCGGACTTCGGCGACTGGGGCCGCTTCGACGCTCGGCATATGCATGGCGGCGGGCATAGGCGTGCGAACCGCGCGAGGGTTTGCCGCGGGCTTGTTGGCTTCAGGGATAGGCCGCGCCGGCGCGGCCGTCCCGGTTGCTGATCGCTTGCCAAACATCATCTACGCCTTGCTTTTCGGTCGCGGGCGGGTTGCCCCCGTGCTCACGACCGCCTGCGTGCCAGCAGGGCACTGAGGGGGTTAGAGAATCGTTTCTTTGTCTGTTTAATTTCTGCTCTTCCGGTCAGAATCCGGGCGATTTCTTCAATCGCGGCAGTCACGGTGTGGGAGGTATCGATCTCGGCGATCATCTGTCCGTTATTGGCCGCTGTGCCGAACAGTTTGGGATCAAAGGGAATGCTGCTGAGCGGTTCGAGATCGACAGCCTTGGCGAAATCGGCAACGGAAATCTCCGGCCGCTTCGGCACGCCAACGAAATTCATGACCAGCCTCGGCGGCGCGTCGTTGGGCCTTGCGGCGCGCAGGGTATCGAGCAGGCTCTTGGTGTTGCGCAGGCTGGCCAGGTCTGGTGCGGCGACGACGAGGATTTCGTCGGCCGAAACCAGGATACGCCGGCTCCAGGCCGTCCACACATGGGGGACGTCGAGGACGATATTGGGGATCGTCGAGCGCAATATGTCGATCAAACCGTCGAAAGCATTTTCCGACAGATCGTAATTGCGCTCAAGCGTTGCAGGCGCAGCCAGCAGGCTGAGGTTTTCGGTGCATTTCGAGAGCAGTCGATCGACGAAATTGGCGTCGAGCCGCTCGGGTGCGAAAACAATCTCGGCGACGCCCTGCGGCGGATCCTGATTGAAGTCGAGGCCGGCCGTTCCGAAGCCGAGATCCATATCGACTAGAACCGTCGAGGAATCGAATTCCCGCGAAATCGCCCATGCGACATTGTGGGCGATACTGGAGGCGCCGACGCCGCCTTTAACGCCGGTCACGGCCAGAAGCCGTCCAACAGGTGCCGACCCCGCGGCCGCATAAAGCTCGGAAATCGTGCGAACGAAGGACAACACTTCAAAGGGCGAGACGATATATTCGCTGACGCCGCGCCCCATCAGCTCCCGATAAAGTCCAATGTCGTTGGAACGGCCGATGACGACGACGCGTGTCCCAGCGTCGCAATAATCGGCAAGTTCATCGAGATACCCGAGCAGGGCATTGCGCCCCTGGTTGCATTCGATGACGATGACGTTGGGCGTCGGCGCGCTGCGATAGGCTTCGATGGCGGCGGGAGCGCCGCCCATGTGAACTTTCACATGGGCCTTCAGCATGCGACGGTCGTTCATCGACGAGGTGATCGCGTCGGCGGTGGCGGCGACCTCGCAGAAGGCCTGGATCGAGACGCGCGGAACCGGCGCGATCTGTGTCTGCCCGTCCGTCTGGCCGTTGAATTCGTCGAGCGTACCGTCGGCCTCCATCAATTGCCTCCTGTTGTGCCGATGGAGCTGTTGCGTACCGTCCATTTGGCGGCGGGATCTTCACCCATCCGCACTTTGGTGATGGCACGGGTCCGCATGGCGACATCGCTCGGCGTTTCACCGCGCGGACTGACGAGATCGCGCGGATCAGCCACCTGCATTGCGAGATTCGACTGTGTCGCGCAGCCGAAATTCCAATAGGGTTTGTTTTCCCAGCCTTCGAGGCTGCTGCCGGAAGCGAGATCGCGCGGCCACTCGCCGCATGGTCGCGCCGTCCGGGCGCTGAGGCCGACAAAGCTCAGCCGGATTGGCGCCGCCTGGGCGGGATCGCCGGGGAGATAGGAGCCAACCTGCACATGGCCCTTGACGCCGGAGGCCTGCAAGGTGTGGCGGATCTGATCGACAGCAGGCCGGGCGACATAACGGCTGGCGCCGCTGGCAGGCACCTGGATCACGATTGGCCCCTGGCCGTTGGTGAGATAGTCGCCGGCAAAGGAACGGACGCGTATCGTGTTGCTTTTGTCGAGGCCGCTCACGGACGGGAAGATATCAAGCGTGCTTGGCGTCTCCGTCATCACGATGGGATGCCGGGCGCGGAAATCTTCGGGATAGGCGGTGGCCGTCGCGAGCCTGTCGGGCGTGGCGCAACCCGCCACGGACGAGGCCAGCAAGGCGCCGGCGACAAATCGCAATGCAAGTGGGCCCGATACGAGTCGGCCTGGAGGGGAGATAGGCAACATGGATCTCTGTCCCGTACAAGAAAGCGATAGAAACATTCAGTCCGCGATGAAGCCGAAGCTCCCTCTGAAACCCTTGATGGCCTGAGGATTGGACGTGGTGGAATAGAGGCGGTTGACGCGGCCAAGGAGCCAGCTTTGTGGGTCGCTGGCATCGGCCAAGCCGTCATCAGGCCGTTTGAGTTCGCCCGGCTTGCTGACCTTGGCGATATAGGGCGTGATGATGATCATCAGTTCCGTTTCTTTGCGTTGATAGTCGCGCGAGCGGAACAAAGTGCCCAGAATCGGCAGGTTCATGAGCCCCGGTAGACCGTTGATGATCTGCATGCTGGTTGATTGGAGCAGGCCGGCGGAAGCGATCGAACCGCCAGACGGCAATTCGACACTGGTTTCGTTCTTGCGCGTCCGGAAGGCCGGAACGCTGATGCCGCTGAAGACGTAAGATTGAGTTGGGTCGACCTCGGTGACTTCCGTGGCGACGCGCAACAGAATGCGGCCTTCCGCCAGAACCACCGGTGTGAAATTGAGCGTTACGCCGTAGTTCTTGAATGTGATGCCGGTGGTGCAGAGCGTTGTACCGGTGACGGTTGGGGTACAGGTCTGGCTCTGCGGAACCGGCAATTCGCCGCCGGCTGTAAATTTCGCTGTTTCGCCGGATATGGCCGTGACCGTTGGCTCGGCCAGAATACGAGCGACGCCATAGCGCTCATAGGCTTGCAACTGGGCCCCGACCGCATTGGCGGTGTTCAACTTCCCCAGGGTCGCTCCGTTCTGAGCGAAGCTCTGCAGCCCGAAGGCGTTCGCCATTGAGAACTGGCCCCAGCTGCCATTCGCTGTGGCGGTGCTGACACCCAATTGCTTCATCACCTGACGCTGCACTTCGGCAATGCTGACTTTCAGCATCACCTGATCGCGGCCGCGGATGGTGAGGGAATTGATGAGCCTGCCGCCGCTGCTGACGCCTGTGGCGCCCGCCGCAGCATTTGGCGCGCCACCACCGCCGCCCAAGAAGCCATTGGCGATATCCATGGCTTTTTGCGCGTCGCCGGCGGAGTCGACAACGCCGGTCAGAATGATGGTCTCGTCCACGGTCCGTGCAACGATGTCGGCGCCCGGGATGGCGGTGCGCAGAATGCGCTGCAATTCGCCGACATCCCGCCCGACGGAAATTTCAATGACAGCGATCTGCTGCCCCTGGGCATCCATGGCGAAGATCGACGTCTGACCGCCTTCAGCAGCGATAATATAGAGCTTGCGGGCTGAGCGGACGATCGCATTGGCGACTTTGGGATTGGCAACGAAAATTTCCGAAGCGTCCCGGGGCAGATCCAAAATGACGGATTTGCCGACGCCAAGATTGAGGCGGCGGGCGATGGTGCTCTCGCGCTCCATGGCTTGCGGTTGGATGGTTTGGGCAAAGGCATGCTGCGGCAGCAGGCTCGAAGCGCCGATCATCGTGACGCCGAGAAGAGCTGCGAGGGAGCCATGCTTTGAAAAGCCGAAAGTCATGAATGTACTCCGCATGGCGGCAGACGTCATTGCTTGCTCACATTGCTGGGGATGCCGAAGCGGACAATCGTCAGACTGCCTTCATTGTCGGCTTGATCTTCAGGCTTATTCGCGTCGAACATGCTGCGCAGCACCAGCGAAAGCTGACCGACGCGCTGCGCCAGAATGAGCTTCTCGGCCTGGGTCTGCGAAACTTCCAAGGTCGCATTAGAGCCGACGACGACCTTTTCGCCGTTCTTCTCCTGAACGTTCTGGCCGATGGCCAGGATGCGAACATTCTTCAGGATTGTCTCGCTGGCATAGGCTTCGCCGCCTTGCTCATCACGCGAGATGCGCACGATGTCGACGCGATCGTTGGGCAGGATGAAGCCGCCGGCCGACGTGGCGCCTGTGGCGTCGATGTTGATCGCGACGGCGCGTTGGCCAGAGGCCAGAATGGCGGAGAGGAAGCCGGCATTCGCTGCTTTGACCACCTTCTCACGGCGGATTGGTTCGCCCTGCAGGAAGCTGGAGCGCGCGACCGCGCCTTTCAAGTCGGCAATGACGTTGGGGTCGGCGGATTTGCGGATCGCCCCTTCACTGATGGAAGCTTTCGGCCAGACCGCCCAGGTCAGATCGCCATCGGCGATGACCGTGCCCATCGGCATTTCCTTGCCGCTGACGAGAACTTCATCAGTTTCGATCTGCGGGGGCGGCGGCGGCGCCTGGATGATGGTGGGCACGTTCTTTTGGCCGCCCATGAGCATGGCGGCAACGCCGCCAGCCGCCAAGGCGACGCCAAGAACTGCAAGACGAGCAACGTTCATGATTGTCTGATCCGTATGGCCCCACCGATTCCGGAACCATCCGAATACAAACAAGGAAACGTCAAATTAAGGTTAACCGGTTGTATCTATATGTACTGATCGACTGTCCCGAACAGTTACAGTGTGACCGTCGCCAGCCAGATTTGCGATTGCGGATAGACGTACAGACCGGCCAGGGCGAGCGCGATTCCATAGGGGATACCCTCCTTCTGGTCGTGCAGGCGCAGGATCCAGCCATAACGCGGCACGAAGGACGGCAGCGGCTTGAAGCGGATGGCGACGATGAGAAGCGTTAATACTGCGCCGAACACCGAAGCGACGAGGCCGTAGTTCATGACATGGGCCCATCCAAGCCAGATGGCCGAGGCCGCCGCCAGTTTCGCGTCGCCGCCGCCCATCCAGCCGGCGCAGAACATTCCGAAGGTGACGACGAGAACCAGCGCGCCGCAGGCGAAGGCCCACGCCATGTCCTGCCAGGAAATGCCCAAGGCAAAGGCAAGGCCGAGATAGGCGATCACCAGCAGCAGCGAGATCCAGTTCGAGATCGTCATCGTGAACAGATCCGAGAAGGCCGCATAGGTCATCGCCAAGGGAAATATGAGGAGGGCAGCGATATCGGTCATGGGAGAGCTCGTCGGTTGAAGCCGCACCGTAAATCGACAGGATTTACGAGAGCTTAACTGCCGCTGCAGATGGCGAGCCTCAATCGAGAACGTAAAGCGAAGAAAATCAGAGCGCAAACATCTAAGTTCAATGCGCAGCGTCGAATTTGATCGTTCCGGCCTTTATCGTTCCTTCACCATTTTCGTTCGTAATGCCTTGAAATATTCCCATTCACGAGAGTCGAAAATGCCTGTTTCGATGAGAGCCGTCCTGCCGCCGGAGCTTCGGCGCCTGGCGATTGCCACGGCTCTTGCGATCTGCACGGCATCGGGGGCCAGCGCCGCCGATCAGATCATGGTGATGCTAGATCAGGCCAAAGTCCTGCTGCTGCCGCCCAACGCATCGACCATCATTCTCGGCAATCCCTCTATTGCCGACGTTTCGATGCTGAAACGCAATAACCAGATGATCCTGACGGGAAAAAGCTTCGGCAGAACCAATCTGATCGCGCTCGACGCCGATGGAAAGTCGGTCGGTGAGTCGACGGTGGTGGTCACCAATCCGGTGAGCCGAGGCGGGTTGGTGGTCCAGCGCGGCTTGCAGCGCGAAACCTATGATTGTTCGCCGCTCTGTAATCCGACCGTCACGCTCGGCGATGATTCAAAATTCATGGCTGATACCGCAGGACAGTCACAGCAGCGTTCCACCGTGGCGTCCCCGCTCGGCAAAAAGTAAACAGAACGTTAATTTTCACGGTTTGCTTTCCGAAGCCCGGAAAGGGTTTGGGAAAGTCGCTGCGATTATGAAGATATCAGAGCGCATTTGAATGACGTGCTGCGTCTATGCGTACCGAGGTTTTCTATGCTTCGTCAGACTGCCGCATTGATCGGTCACAGGTTTCTCAATCGGCGATTGTGCCGGATTTTGAAGCGGTTTCGGAAAGATACTGACGGCGTCACGGCGGTCGAATTCGCCATGATCTCCGTTCCTTTCCTATCGCTTCTGTTCGTGATCTTTGAATCGGCGCTGATGTTCTTCACCCAGCAGGGGCTCGAAGCCGCGACCGCCGACGCTGCCCGCGCGATCATGACCGGGCAAACCCTGTCCGGCCAGACGCCCAGCGGTAGCAGCACGGCGCTGACAAGCGCGGCCGCTTTTCGCTCGCAGGTGATGTGCACTCTGCCGAGCTTGCCGAGCTTCATCGATTGCAACAAGCTGATTATCGATGTGCGCAACCAGTCCGGCTTCGCCGGTCTCACTCTCGACGCCAGCTTCTACACCGGTAATACGCTTTTCCAGACGGGTGGCGCCAACTGCGTTGTCGTCTTGCGGGTGGTCTATCCCATGCCGGTCTATCTCAATTTCTTGACCATGAACGGTCTGGTGGCGAACGGGGTCAATCAGACTGGGCAAGTCAATTACGACAACGGCTGGAAACATCTCCTGCTCGCCACCCAGGTTTTTCGGAATGAACCGTTCGGCGCCTCGGGCTCCGCCTCGGCGCCGCCGTGTTGAGGGCAGCCATGGCACCGCGACACCGCGCCTCCGTTATTGGCTTCATTCGGCGCCTGCGCCACGACAAACGTGGCGTCGCCGCGGTCGAGTTCGCGCTTATCTTGCCACTGATGCTGTTGTTGTATCTTGGCACGGCCGAACTGACGCAAGGCATCATGGCGAGCCGCAAGTCGACCTTGGTGGCGCGTGCGCTTTCCGATCTCGTTGCGCAGCTCGCCGCAGGCTCCAATATGACCGATACCGAAACGACCAATGTCTTCAATGCGGCAACCGCGATCATGTCGCCGTTTCCGACAACAACCTTGAAGATGGCGGTGGCGAGCGTCGAATTCGTCGCCAATAGCGCCAAGCCCAATGGTTATGACGCCAAGCCGCGCTGGACGATCACACGCAATGGTGGCACGGCGCGGCCGTGTGCCATTCTCACAGCAGCAGCCAATACGGACGCACCGGCGAGTAACAAGATGCCCAACGGCATGTATGGCTCGGGTTCGATCATCGTCGCCGATGTCTCTTATACCTATGATCCCCCCTTCGGCGGGGCGGTTCTGGCGTGGAGCAGCGCGCAATCGGTGATGACGATGTCGCAAACGACTTATATGCGCCCGCGCAACCAGATCCTGATCGCCATGCCTACCGCCGTGACCGGCGGCACGATCTGCCCAGCCTACTGAACTGAACGTTCAGGTCTTGGCGATGGCGCGCCAGCCGATGTCGCTGCGGTGGAAGCCTTCCGGCCAGTCGATCTCGGCGATCGCCGCATAGGCTTTGCGCTGCGCCTCAGCCACATCCCCGCCCGTCGCGGTGATGTTCAGCACGCGCCCGCCATCGGCGAGCAATCTGGCTCCGTCCCGCTTCGTGCCAGCATGGTAGACCGTAATATCGGGCAGGCTCGCGGCCTTCTCGACCTGGCGGATTTCGCTGCCGCGTTGTGGCTTCTCCGGATAGCCCTTGGCGGCGAAGACCACGGTGAGAGCGGTGCGGGGCGACAGGGCGATCGGCTTGTCACGTAGCGCACCGGTGGCGCTTTCGAGCAGCAGGGGGATGATGTCCTCGTCGAGGCGCGGCAGGATCACCTGCGTTTCCGGATCGCCGAAGCGCGCATTGAATTCGATAAGCTTTGGCCCGTCCTTGCCAATCATCAAGCCGGCGAACAGCACACCGCGATAAGGTGCGCCGCGCGCTTTCATGCCAGTCAGCGTTGGCTTGATGAGCTCGTCCATCACGCGCGCGCTCATTGCTTCTGTCATGATCGGCGCCGGCGAATAGGCGCCCATGCCGCCGGTGTTTGGCCCAGTGTCGCCGTCGCCAACGCGCTTGTGATCCTGCGCCGAGGCGAAGGCCAGCGCCCGCTCGCCATCGCACAGAGCGAAGAACGAGACTTCCTCACCGTCGAGAAAATCCTCGACCACAACCTCTGCGCCCGCTGCGCCAAAAGCGCCGCCGAAAATCATGTCGATGGCGTCGAGGGCCTCGTCGAGGGTCGCAGCAACGATGACGCCCTTGCCGGCCGCAAGGCCATCGGCCTTCACCACGATCGGTGCGCCTTGCGCGCGGATGTAATCCTTGGCGGCCGCAGCTTCGGTGAAGCGGGCATAGGCGGCGGTCGGAATGTTGAAGTCGCGGCACAGGTCCTTGGTGAACCCCTTCGACCCTTCCAATTGCGCGGCGGCTTTCGTCGGTCCGAAGGCGGGAATGCCGGCCTTGGCCAGATCGTCGACGATCCCGGCGACAAGCGGTGCCTCCGGGCCGACAACGACGAAATCGATCTGCATCAGCTTGCAGAAGTCGGCCACCGCGCCATGGTCGGTGATATCGAGCACCACATTGCGCGCGATAGCCTCGGTGCCGGGATTGCCCGGCGCGACGAAAAGCTGGCTGCACAGGGGCGACTTCGAAATGGCGAGGGCGAGGGCGTGCTCGCGCCCACCCGAGCCGATCAGGAGGATATTCAAGGAAAACTCCGGGTCACGTTTGGCGCTTGTCTAAGGCAAATTGCGTTTCGACAGAAACGCAATTTGCCTAGAATCTTCATTTTGACGCGTCTTTAGGGCGTTTGATGAGGTCATCAAACTGCAAAACCCTATAGTGCGTCACGCGCCCGGAGGGAAATCGCCGTTAGCCCGAATTCAGGCCTTTTGCGCCGCGGCCTCCTGCGGGGTCGTCGGCATGGCGAAGACCAGCAGATTGGCCAGGATGATGGTCACGGCCAGGAACCAGAAGGTCGACAGCAGCCCGTAGGAATCGGCGATGGCGCCGCAGACGAGCGGGCCGACGGCCGAGCCCAACGCCTGAATGCCGAACATGGCGCCGATGGCGCTGCCGCCGAGGTTTTTCGGCGTGGCGTCGAGCAGCCAGGCTTGCAGCACCGGGCGAACGGCGAAGAGGAAAAAGCCGAGCAAGGCGACGAAGCCGACAAACATCGGCGAGCGGCCAGCGAAGACCATGAAGGCCAACACGGCGCCGGTCATGATCATCGAGCTCATGATGACATTGCGACGGCCCACCTTGTCCGACATATGGCCGGCGATCGGTGCGGCGATGAAACCCGCCGCCTGCAGCGAGAACATGCTCAAGCCCACCAGCCAGGGCGAATAGCCCATTTCCTTGGCCAGATAGAGCGGCAGGAAGGCCATGATGCCGTTCTGCGTCATCGAGCGGAAAGCGGAGCTGGCTGACAGGAACAGGAGGGTGCGATTGCGGAACAGCGAGGGCAGGGCCTGCAGCACTTCCTTGGCCGAGAGCTGCGGCGCTTGCTCCTTTTTGGGCGCGGCGGAGGTCGATTTGCCCAGGTACCAGAGGATCATCACCGCCATCACCACGCCGGGCAGGATGTTGACGATCATCACGTCGCGCCAGGAGAAGGTGAGGTAAGTGATGAGCGCGCCGGCGGCGATCGGCGCCAGCGCGTCGCCGACATTGCCGCCCATGCCGTGCCAGGCCATGACCAGGCCCTTGCGATCGGGATAGCGCTGGCCGAGCCAGGGGATGGCGGTCGGGTGCCAGAGATTATTGCCGATGCCGATCAGAGCCGAACAGGTCAGCATCACCCAATAGGCGCTGGAAAAGCCCATGACGAGGTAGGGCACGCCGATCCAGAACAGCGAGGTCGCCATCAACAGGCCCTTGCGGCCGACCGAATCGACGAACATGCCGCCGGGCAGGTTGGAAACAGCGCCGGCGAGATATTGGGAGGTCAGGATCATGCCGATCTGGCCGTAGCTGAGCCCCATCTCATTGCCGATGAGCGGTAGAAGAACGTAGAAAGTCGCCGGATACCAATGGGTTAGGGCATGACCAATGGTGATGACCCAAACTTCCTTCATGGAGCGGGTGGCGGGAACGTCCGTAGGTCCGACAACCGCTGACATCAGGCTTCCTCCGTAATTCTGCTGCGACAATTTTGCCGCAAATTCGTCCTTTTGCCTGGCTGGGTCAAGCTGACGGGAAACTGATCACGGTGTCTCATTGCTGGCATGCTGTCGCCGCACATTGTTAGGACACTGGTCAGCATGTTGGGCGACAGTTGTTGCAGTGCGTATCTGTGTGAAGTGACATGATTCTCTCTCTTTCCCCCTGGCGTCACGCTGTTTTTGCTGGCCTCGCGCTGGCGTGCTTGACCGACTATCCACAGGCCCAGACGGTTCAGGCGCCCGCCGCGCCCGCGCCGCTGGCTCCGGCCGCGCCCGCACCTGCGGCGCCCGCGCCATCGGCCGGTCAATCCTCAGGGTTTTCCAACAATCCACCACTGGCGCCGACGCTCGTCGATCCTCGGGCTGCATCCAGCGCTCCGCAGGCCGCGCCGGCCGTCGCCGCCAAGCCGAAGCCGAAACCGGCGCCGCCGCGCGAAACGGCGCTGTCGCGCGATCCGCGTCCATCTCTTCAGCCCGAAACTTTCTACACCACGGCGAAGGCAGCCGAGCGCTACCGGGTGATCGCGGAAAGCGGCGGTTGGCCAACCGTGACCGCGGTCGCGCCGGGCGCGAGCGGTCGTGCGGTCGCGGTTCTGCGCCAGCGCCTTGCCATCGAGGGGGATCTGGCCGCCGGCCAGGATACCGACGAGCAATGGGACGCGGCTCTGACCGCCGCCGTCAAATCCTATCAGTCGCGGCTCGGCCTGCGGCAGTCCGGCATCGTTGGCGGCGCCACGTTGAAGGCGTTGAATGTTCCAGCGGCCGTGCGCTACCGCCAGTTGGCCTCGAGCGCCGAGCGCATCGCCGCCTCTCCCTTCGCCTTCGGGCCGAAATATGTCGTCGTCAATATTCCCTCCGCTTCGGTCGAAGCGGTCGAGGATGACCGCGTGGTGCGCCGTTACGTTGCCGTCGTCGGCGACGTGAAAAATCAATCGCCGGAAGTGACGACGCGCGTGGTCGCGGTCAATCTCAATCCGACCTGGACCGTGCCGACCTCGATCATCAAGAAGGAAATCATCCCGAAGATGCGCAAGGATCCTGGCTATCTGTCGCGCGCCAAGATCAGGATTCTCGACAGCACCGGGCAGGAAATCGATCCCACGACCATCGATTGGAATACAGAACGCGCCGCCGGTTTCACCCTGCGGCAGGATTCAGGTGCGCATAACGCCTTGGGCTCGATCCGTATCAACATGCCCAACTCTCATGCCGTCTATATGCATGACACGCCGACGAAGCACTCGTTTGGCAGCGACTATCGCTTTCTTTCGCATGGCTGCGTGCGCGTCGAAGGCGTCTATGATCTGGCGGCGTGGCTGCTCGACAGCAGCACCAATCGCGTCACCAAGGACATGCTGATCGAGCGCCAGAAATCCGGCGAGCGCGTCGATCTGCGGCCGCCGCAGCCGGTGCCTGTCGTGTGGATCTATATGACTGGCTGGGCCAGTGCCGATGGCATCGTGCATTTCCGCGACGACGTCTACGGCCTCGACCGGGTCGCCTACGCCTCCGCCAACGAGCTTATTCCGCCAACACCCGTGTTGATGGGAAGGTAACTTCCACCAAGGTGCCTTCGCCTGGCTTGCTCTTGATTGAGAAGGCGGCGCGATTGGCTTCGACGAGAGCCTTGGTCAGGGGGAGGCCAAGACCGGTGCCGCTGGTCTGCCGCGAGGTCTGGATCTGCCGGAACGGTTCCAGCGCGATCTCCAGATCCTTTTCGCTCATGCCAATGCCGGTGTCGCGCACGCGCACCACCGCCTGGCCGCTGTCGGTGAGCGCCGTCGAGACGATCACTTGGCCGCCGGCCTGATTGAACTTCACCGCATTCGACAGGATGTTGAGCACGATCTGGCGCAGCGAGCGCTCGTCGGCGACGATATTGGGCAGTTGCGGCGCCAGCGCCAGCCGCATGATCACCCGTTCGCGCACCGAGAGCGGCTGCATGATCGACACGCATTCGTTGACGATCTTGTTGGCATCCACAGCGCCGAAATTGAGATCGAGCTTACCGGCTTCGATCTTCGACAGATCGAGCAGGTCATTGACCAGGCTCATCACATGGGTGCCGGAGGCGTGGATGTCGCGCAGATATTCCTTGTAGCGATCGTTGGCGACAGGGCCGAAACGCTCGTCGATGATGACCTCGGCGAAGCCCAGGATGGCATTGAGCGGCGTGCGGATCTCGTGGCTGATCTTGGCCAGGAAGTCGGACTTCAGCGCGCTCGCCTGTTCTGCCTCGCGACGTGCGTCCTTGAGCTCGCGTTCGGCATTCTTCCAATCGCTCATGTCGCGCATGACGGCGCAGAATTTTTCCGCCGTCTCCGACCCGATGCGTCCGATGGTCATGAAAATCGGAATCTGCCCGCCCATGCGGGCGCGGCCGATGACCTCGCGTCCATCATTGAGCACGCTGCGCACGCCATGGCTCTTCAGGCCTTCGAGATAATCGAGCGCCGCCCTCTGGCTGTCCTTGGCGAACAAAGTGGTGAGCGACTGGCCGGCAACCTCGCCGCGTTCGTAGCCGAACAGGGCTTCGGCCGAGCGGTTGAGCGAGAGGATGGTGCCGGCGCCATCGAGAATGGCGACGCCGTCGGTCGCCGTGTCGAGAATGGCGTGCAGCTCGCGGATTTCCGCATCCTGCGCGCGTGCTTCGCTTTCTGGCTTGGCGAGATCGGTAGTTTTTGAATCCGCAGGTTTGGAAACGACTTGCGGTGCCTCGACTGGGCGGAAGGTCATCAGCGTCGCGGGCTGGCCATTCCACTCGGTCGTCTGCATGTGGCCGTTCAGCTTCACCAGCGCGCCGGACTCGGTTTCGACCTGTAGCAGCGTGCCATCGGCGCCGTGTGCGTCCAGCGCCTGGCCATGGATCATGCGCTCAGGGCCGCCCCAATCATGGAAGGCGTCGATGTCGGCAAAGCCGAGCGTGTCCAAAAGGTGGCGATTGATGAAGGTCGGTACGCCGCCCAGCATCACCAGAATGCCGACATTGAGCCGATCGAGGATCGCTGCCGCATTGGCTGGCATGATTTCGGCCGGCACGATCTCGGTCGGCAAATCTTTGACTGGCAAAACTTCGACGGGCTTGGCGGCTTCAGCCGGCGCAACAGCCTCCGTAGCCGGCACGGCGATCGGGCCGGCCACGCCGAGCGCGGCGGCGATTGCGCGCATCTGTTCGGCTGAGGCTTGTGCCGGTGCCGACACGGCGTCGCCGCGCACAGGGGCGGTTATCGCGGGCACGGCGTTGTCTTGCTCTGGCTTATCTTGCCGAGCCTTATCTTGTTCGTGCTTGTCTTGTTCGCGCTTGTCTTGCGCGACCGCTTCGGACGCGGTCGTCGTCGCGATTACAGGCGTGATGGGCGCCGGCTCGTGGTTGTCACTTTCCTGCGCGTGATCGTTTGCCGCGCTGTCGTGGGCGGCATCGGCTGTCTCCGCTGCCACGGGCGGTAATGTGATGTGCGTCGGCTTTTCGCCGCGCTCGATGTCGGCGACGATGCTGCGGGCGATCTCACGGAACGCCTGGCGCTCGCTGGTGGACAGTTCGATCAGATTGTCGTTGTCGGGCTCTGGTGCCACTTGCACGGGCAGCGAAACCGAGGACGGTGTGGGGCTGGCTTCCAGCGTCGTCGCAGTCGTTTCCGGTGTGACCGGCGTTTCAACGGGCGCGATTTCAGCCGGAGGCGTTTCGAGAGGTGTTTCTACCACAGCGTTGGCTGCGCCATTGGCCGTCGATTGACGGTCGCGTTGCCAGTCGCGCAGCGGCACCACATTCGGCGCATAGTTCAGATAGTCCGGTTCCGGCGTCAGCGGCGCGAACATTTTCTCGCGCGCAGTGTCGAGCGCATCATGCTCGTCGTCGCTGATTGCGCTGGTGCTGATCGCCTGATCGTCGTTGTTCGCTATGGTCTTGTTCTCGACCTCGTTGGCGACATCGGTATCGGCAGGTACGGTTGCGGCAGGTACAACCAATGCGGGGCGGGCGACGATCTTATCGAGATTGATGACGCCAAAACCGCTGAAGCCGCTGAAGACGTGATCTTCATCGAATGTCGGCAAACCGCCGAGCGTGACGGGTGCTGCTTCGTGCGTGCCATTGATTGGCCACAGCACGCGCAGGCCGCTCCAGGTTTCGTGACGGGCGAAAGCGGTGCGCAGATCTTCGATCCGATCGACGCCGAAACGCTCAGTGACTGCGATGAAATCCTGGCCGATCAGATCAGCCGTCTGGCAGCCCATGGTTTCGCAGAGCGCGCCGGTGAGTTTGACGAAACGACGTTCGCCATCGGTCTGCCACAGGAAGCGCACGGTGCCAGTGTCGCGCGGGCGTGTCGGAACCGCCGCGACAGGGGCGATCGCCGCAGCGGGAGGCGCGGCCTCGACGACAGCCGCGGCCGGCTCGCTCTCAGCTTCCGCCACCGGCGTATCGGCGGTGGCTTCGATCTGCTGTTCGTCTTCGATCTGCTGTTCGACTTGGATGCGCTGTTCAACTTGCGTGTTTTCGCTTGGCGCGTCTTCGATCGCGACCGCTTCGGCTGGAGGCGGACTGGCGATTGCCTCAACCAGCTTTTCCTCTGCGGCCTTTTCTTCAACCACTTTGGTCGGTGCCGCGGTTAAGAAGGCGGAGGGGGCATCGAGCGCGCCGGCGACGAAGAAGGGTGTGGTGCCAGTCAGCCGTCGGCAGGCGAACGTCACCGTGTGGGTGGCGCGGCCAAAGAAGAAGCGCAGGCGCTCGAGGCGCATCGGCGTGCCGGGGGCGAGACTGCGCGCCAGATCCGTGAGGCGGCGGGCGCCTGGTTCGTTGCCGTTGAAAAGACGATTCTCGAGCGCTATCAGGTCGGCGGCCCGAAATAACGCCAGGGCGGCATCGCTGGCATGGACGATTCGTGAGCCGGCGACGATAAAATAGGCTGCGCCCCCCGCTTGCAGGCCGGCCAAGGGGGGCTCAGCCAAGACGCGCGCAAGGGTTTCTGCATCAAGCGGATTTTGCTCGGGCATTTGCGACATTCGCGGCCAAAATCCTTCTCGTCGCTGGTTTCGGGACCTGTTCCATTCTGAACCGACGTCACGAAAGCGCAGTTAAGCGACCATTAACTTGGGGCGTCCGGGGGGTCTATGCAAAGGGGGGCGTCACCCACCGGAGATTCAAAACAAGCTTAATTTAACTTTTTTGCATCGCAAAATTTATGACAGCAATATGTTGCAATGCAGCAAAATTTATGTTAGCCAAAATTCCGCAGGGGCACGCGAGTAGAGTCGCATTGCAGCGACCTCGCGACTGCGCAAATTTTCGGAGGCAAATGTGGCAAACCCGTATGAAATTCCGACCGAGATGAAAGATTTCGCCGAGCGCAGCGTTGCGCAGGCCCGCAAGGCTTTTGAAGGCTTCATGGGCGCTGTGCACAAGACCCAAGGCACGACCGACAGCGCGACCACGACGGCTACGGCCAGCGTCAAGGATGTGACCGACAAGGCGATCTCCTACGCCGAGAAGAATGTTTCCGCCGCTTTCGATCTGGCCGAACAGCTTCTGCAGGCTAAGGACCCGAAGGAAGTGCTGACGCTTCAGGGCGAATATCTGAAGAACCAAATGGCGGCGCTGCAAGAGCAGACCCGCGAATTGGGTGAGACGTTCCAGAAGGCCACCGGGATCAAGAAATAGTCCTCAAGCAAAAGGGAGGTTGTCATGGCCGTTTCGCGTAAGCCCGCTAAACCCGCTGCCGTTGTGTCCAAGCCCATGGGGGCGAAGCCTGCGGAGGTGAAGTCCATGGAAACCAAGCCTGAAGCAAAGCTAGAAAAGCCCGAAATAAAGCCCGTGGCAGCAAAGTCCGCTCCCGAAGCGGTTGCCGCCACGCCGCCTCAGACTCAATCGTTCCAGCCTGCAACGGCGCCGGAAGCAGCGACCGACATTCTGCAGGCAGCGGCGGTTCCCGTCGCCAATCTGCAGGAAATGCTGCGCCTGGCGACTGAAAGCAGCGTCGAGCGCTCCAAACTCGCTTACGAGCGGATGCGCAGCTCGGCTGAAGAAACGACGGAAACTCTCGAAAGCGCCTTCAAAGTCGCTTCCGATGGCTCGACCGCCATCAGCAACAAGGCGATCGATCTGTTGCGTCTCAACGCCAATTCCTTCTTCGATCTGGCCAAGTCTCTGACCGAGGCGAAGAGCCTGTCCGACGTCGTGGTGCTGCAGACGCAATTCGCCCGCACGCAGTTCGAGACTTTCAGCGCCCAGGCCAAGGAAATCTCTGGTCTCGTGCAGAAGGTGGCCACGGACACCGCCGCGCCGCTCAACGCCGCGGCTATCCGCACCTTTGGCTCGCGTCCTGATCTGGCGGCCTGATCTGCGGTTTTGGTCGGTTCAATCGTTACGGGCCGCCTTGTGCGGCCCGTTTCCGTGTTACAGCCAGCACGCCGGTCAAGATGACTTGTGCGCTGGCGCAATTTGCGTGTGTTCTGCGGCTTGCAATCCCGGCGAGCCGAGTCTAGGTTCCGCGCGCTTTATAGCGTTTTCACAGTTCGGCGGAGCCGGACGCCATGAAGACGCGTCAAAATAAGAGAAGCTAAGCAAAATCATGTTTCTATCGAAACGCGATTTGCTCTAGGGCCACCATAGCTCAGTTGGTTAGAGCGCCGGATTGTGGATCCGGAGGTCCCCCGTTCAAGCCGGGGTGGTGGTACCATCTAGTCCCTAGGCGGTAGTTGAAGACATGCCCGCCACGCCCTGAAGCTCAGCTTTGGGAAAAAAGCGCACCTTATTGACTCCACCGGCGGTTTTGGCCTTGCCGTCGTGTAGCGGTGTGCGATGATTCTTCCCCAGTGATTCGCGCGTAAAATCAGCAGCGATTCGGGGATGTTATCCATGCAGCCGGCCGAGATCGGTCATACCAGCCGCGACCTCCTCGAATGGGGTGGCCCCCTCATCATCGACCGGATCAACGAACATTATTTTAGGCTGCTACGGTCCCGTCCCGATGTCGCCCGTCCGCTGGCGCAATATCACTACCGTATGTGGAAATTCCTGCTCGACGGCCATCCGGACGAAGCTGCGAGCCTGCGTCGGGAGCTGGTCAACCTCGCCCGGCTCGCCGGTTGCGCGGACAGCGACCTCGACGACGCCGACCGCATGGTTCTGGTTGAATTGATGCAGGTGGTGATGATGCGCTTCAATCGCTCGCCCAATATGGCCTGCGATTACAGCCTGACCCTGGTCGATGCCGCCTCAGGCCTCGCCCATGCGCGCCTCGCGGTCGCTTGATTCTCGCTGATTCCTAACTTTCCCTTCCCACCGTCCACCCTGCTATACCCGTGCGCCGCATGGAGCGGACGGGATTCGTGAAGGGATTCGTCACGTGAGCAGTCGCTGGTCGCCGCAACAGGACCAGGCCCTAAAAGATGTCGGACGCTGGCTCCAGGGCCGCAACGGACAACAAGTTTTTCGCCTCTTCGGCTTCGCTGGCACGGGCAAGACGACGCTTGCCCGGCATCTCGCCGAGGGCGTGGATGGCAACGTGGTCTTCGCCGCCTATACCGGCAAGGCAGCGCTGGTGATGCGGGCCCGCGGCTGCACCGACGCTCGTACCATTCACTCGCTGATCTATCGGCCCAAGGAGGTCGACAGCGAGGAGCCGTCTTTCGTCATCAACGAGGATAGCGACGCGGCGGAAGCGAAACTGATCATCGTCGACGAATGTTCGATGGTCGACGAAGAGCTCGGCCGCGATCTCCTCTCCTTCAACCGCCCCGTGCTGGTGCTGGGCGATCCGGCGCAGCTGCCGCCGGTGAAGGGCGGGGGGTATTTCACCGAGGCCGAGCCCGATGTCATGCTCACCGAGGTGCATCGCCAGGCCGCCGACAATCCGATCATCCACCTCTCCATGCAGGTGCGCGACGGCGAGCGGCTGTCGCCGGGCGACTATGGCGAGGCGCGCGTCATCCGCCGCGATGCCATCGATGCCATGGCTGTGACCAAGGCCGATCAGGTGCTGGTTGGCCTCAACCGCACGCGCCGGCTCTACAACAAGCGCATCCGCGAACTCTTCGGCCACACCGGCACCATGCCCGAAGTGGGTGATAAGCTTGTCTGCTTGCGCAACGATCGCACCAAGGGTCTGCTCAATGGCGGCATCTGGCGGGTGAAGACCTCGGCCGGCATCAGCCGCAAGAAACTGCGTCTGACGGTGACGCCCGAGGACGACCTGGCGCGCAAGCCGCAACGCATCGGCGTCGCGCCGGAATTCTTCCTCAGCGAGGAGGAGGTCCCTTTCGCCATCCGCAAAGGCAGCGACGAATTCGATTTCGGCTATGCGCTCACCGTCCACAAGGCGCAGGGCTCGCAATGGGACGACGTGGTGCTGTTTGACGAGTCCTATGCCTTCCGCGAACATCGCAGCCGCTGGCTCTACACCGCCATCACCCGCGCCGCGCAACGCCTCACCGTCGTGGTATAAACGTCTTTATTTGGACGCGCCTTTGGGGGCGTGTGGCCAAGTCACACTGCAAAACGCTATGGCGATAGCCGAGAAGGGACGATGAATGCCGGAATGGGTGCAGGCGGTTCTCGACTTTGTTCGTCACAACCAGGAATGGGCGGTGCCTATCGTCTTCGTCTTGGCTTTTGCCGAATCCCTGGCCTTCATCTCGCTGATCGCGCCGGCAACGGTGCTGCTCTGGGGCATCGGCGGTCTGGTCGGACTGGCCGGGCTGGCATTCTGGCCGATCTGGTTCGCCGCCGCCATCGGCGCGGCTCTGGGTGATTGGCTCTCTTACTGGCTTGGCTTTCACTTCCACGATCGCATCGTTGCCCTGTGGCCGCTGTCGCGCCGCCCCGATCTGGTCAAGCGCACCCATGAGTTGTTTGAGAAATGGGGTGTCGCCGGCGTGTTCATCGGCCGCTTCTTTGGGCCGCTGCGCGCCATCGTGCCGTTGATCGCCGGTGCCGTGCGCATGCCGCGCCTGCAATTTCAGCTCGCCAATTGGTCGTCGGCCTTCGTCTGGGCCACGGTGACTTTAGCGCCCGGTACGCTCGGCATGGAATGGCTGGGCAAATATTTGGGCAAATAATCAGAACAGCCCCTGCACCAGCCCGTGCGCATCAAGCCCGATATGTTCGGCGGCTGGCTCGCGCGGCAGGCCGGGCATGGTCATGATGTCGCCGCAGATCGCCACGACGAAACCAGCGCCGGCGGACAGGCGCACTTCGCGCACCGGCACCATATGGCCGCTGGGCGCGCCCCGCAGAGTGGGATCGGTGGAGAAGGAATATTGCGTCTTGGCGATGCAGACGGGCAGGTTGCCGAAGCCCATCGTCTCGTAAGTCTTGAGGTCGTCGGCCACTTTCGCGTCAATCACGATGTCAGCCGCGCCATAGATCTTGCGGGCAATGGTCCGGATTTTTTCAACGAGCGGCATGTTGTCGGGATAGAGCGGCCGAAAATCGGCGGCGCCGCTTTCACACAGCTTTACCACCGCGCGCGCCATGGCCTCGCTGCCGCGCGAGCCATCGGCGAAATGGGTGGCGATCTCGGCATCGACGCCTAGCCGTTCCCGACAGGCGGCGACCAGGAAATGCAGTTCCGCGTCGGTATCCGTGGCGAAACGATTGATCGCCACAACAGGGGGAACGCCGAAGGCGCGCAGATTGGTGATATGGCGGGCGAGATTGGCGAAGCCGCGATCGATAGCGCCAATATTCTCGTGCGTAAGATCGGCGCGGGCCACGCCGCCGTGCATTTTCAACGCCCGCACCGTCGCGACAACGACCGCCGCAGACGGCGTCAATCCGGCCGAGCGGCATTTGATGTCGAAGAATTTCTCCGCACCGAGGTCGGCGCCGAAACCGGCTTCGGTTACGACGTAGTCGGCGTGGCGCAGCGCTGTCGTCGTCGCCATCACCGAATTGCAGCCATGGGCGATATTGGCGAAGGGGCCGCCATGCACGAAAGCGGGCGTGCCTTCGAGTGACTGCACCAGATTGGGCGCGAGCGCATCCTTGAGCAACACAGCCATCCCACCGGGAGCCTTGAGGGCGGAGGAGGTGATGGGCGTGTGTTCACGCGTATAGGCGACGATCATGCGCGCCAGCCGCGCTTCCAGATCGTGGATGCTCTTGGCCAGGCAGAAAATGGCCATCACTTCCGAGGCGACTGTGATGTCGAAGCCGTCTTCCCGTGGAAAGCCATTGGCGACACCACCGAGCGACGACACGATCTGCCGCAAAGCGCGGTCGTTCATGTCCATCACCCGCCGCAGCACGACGCGGCGTTGATCGATGCCGAGCCCATTGCCCCAATAGATGTGATTGTCGAGCAGGGCGGCGAGCAGATTGTGCGCGGCACCGATGGCGTGAAAATCGCCGGTGAAATGCAGATTGATGCTTTCCATCGGCACCACTTGGGCGAAACCGCCACCTGCCGCGCCACCCTTCATGCCGAAACATGGACCAAGGGAGGGTTCGCGCAGGCAGATCGCCGCGCGCTTGCCCAGGCGCGAGAGGCCGTCGCCGAGGCCAACGGTGGTTGTCGTCTTGCCTTCGCCGGCCGGCGTCGGCGAAATCGCGGTGACGAGCACAAGACGCCCAAGCGGCCGTGTTTCCGTTTGGTGCAGATAATCGAGATCGATCTTAGCGATATATTTGCCGTAGGGATGCAGATCGGCGGCGCTGATGCCCAATTTGGCTGCGATGTCGGCAATCGGCGCGAGCTTAGCGCTGCGCGCGATCTCGATATCTGGCTTCATCAATCAGCTCCCCTGGCCCGTGGCCAGCGAAGACGAAATCCTTCCCACCGTCAATGCACCGCGCCCACGATCGCGTGTTATCCACGATGTGCGCTGGCGCACATCGGTGTGGGCAGCCGCTTGTTAGTGATCAGGGGTCGGCGAAAAGGGATCCGTCCTGCCGAGAGCGTCGGCTCGTCGATAACCTCCGAAACCTAGAGCAAATCACGTTTCGGTAGAAACGTGATTTGCTTAGATCCTCTTATTTGGACGCGTCTTCATGGCGCTCGACGATTCCGTCGAGCTGTGAAAACGCTATGAAGCCCTTCGGTCTCCCCGGCCGAAGGGTTTCTTTTCTCTCAAGCCTTGTTACGCGGCGCGTTGCGGGCGAGGCCGCCATACAGGTCGAGCATGCGCTCGCGCCAGGCATAGGTCGGGTCGTCGCTGTCGAGCAGTTCGATCGGTGAGGCGCTGCGCGCCCACATGAATACGCCGAAAACGATGTAATCGGCGAAAGCCGGCTGCGAGCCGCAGAAGAACGGCTGCTGCTTCAGCACGTCGCGCACGGGCGTCAGCACCGGCTTCAACATCGCGCGGCCATCCTCCGCCGACACGGCGAATTTTTCCAGAGGCATGCCCACGCGCTGTTCGCGCGAGGTGCGGAAATAGTCCTTATCCTTGTCGGCGAGGCCGTTGAACAGATCTAGGATGATGGTCTTGAACACGGGGATCGTCAGGCTGGTCTGCGCCCAGGAGCGGACGAAATTGGTCACACCCAGGCCGGGGATATCGATCAGCCGCGGCCGGTCCGGATAGGCACGGTCGAGATAAAGCGCGATGTCCCAGCTCTCGTGCAGGACGGTCTCGCCATCGCGCAGCACGGGCACCAGTTTCTGGCCGGAAAAGGCGATCTTGTCCTTTTCGGTGAAACGCACCGGCACCGTTTCGGTATCGAGCCCCTTGTGCGCCAGCGCCATGCGGATGCGCCAGCAATAGGGCGAGAAGCGAACGCTGTCGTCGCCAGCCGCTAGATCGAACAATTCGCGCGCCATACTACTTCCTCCAAATTGCAGAGCTTCATAAAGCATTTTCGCGCGCGGTGGGTATCGGTTCGCGCCAGGAAAATGCTTCAAAACGAAAACGGCAGATAAAGGCCGGAAAATCCGCAGCGCTCGGTAATGGCAGCGCGCGGGTAAGATGTTGATATTGATGGCGCCTCAGAGGTCCAGGCGCTCGTTCGCGCTTAGCCAGATATCTGGGTGGATAAGCGAAATCCCCTCTGTCCCGAAATAATCCCTGCGATAAAGCCGGTTTGACGCCCGCATAGCGTGGAGACGTCATGTTGCCGCAAGGTTTCTGATGCAGGTGCCAGAGTAGACAACTGGGTGGTGGAGCAAAAATCGGTGCGGCTGCTGTTGGTAGAAGACGAGCCAGAAATGGCTGCCGCCTTGCAGTCTGCCTTGCAGCGGCATGGCATTCTCGCGGACCACGCCGAAGAACTCGCAATCGCGTTCGAAATGGTCGAAATTGGCACTTATGATGCGATCATCCTTGATCTAGGGCTTCCTGATGGCGACGGCCTTTCGCTGATCCCGAGATTGAGGCGTCAGAAAATCAGGACACCTGTTATCGTATTGACGGCACGCGGTGGGCTCGCCGAGCGGGTGGCAGGGCTTGATGGCGGAGCGGACGATTATCTGCCCAAGCCGTTTGCCTTCGCAGAGCTGCTGGCCAGGCTTCGGGCCGTCATGAGACGCCCTGAACAACTGCAGCCTATGCTAGCTGAACTCGGACGCCTTTCGCTTGATCTCGATCACCGCGAGGCGAAGGTTGATGGTATGCGCTTCATCCTGCCCCGACGCGAATTGCTGGTGCTGGAGGCCTTGATGCGCAGGGCAGGCCGCATGGTGACGCGCGAGACCTTAATGGCCGCCGTCTTCGGCCTTGCCGATGAGGTTCAGTCGAACACATTGGACAGCCATATCTCACGGCTGCGCCGCAAGCTTGCGGATGCGAATGCCAATGTCACGATCAATGGCATTCGCGGCGTGGGCTATATGTTGATGGAATGCCCATGAAGGGCGGTAACGATCGCTCCCTGAAATGGCAGCTCGTACAGCGTTTGATCCTTCTGCAGAGCTTGATCCTGCTCGCAGTGCTCGCCGCCCTCTTCATCAGGGGCGATCTGTTTTCGTTTCGCTCGTCTGACCGAACCATCGAGGCGATCGGGCGTGCGATGGAACGCGATCGCGACGGTGTCTTACGCCTGCGGTCGACACCAGAGCTGACCGCCCTGCGCATGGCCGAGCCAGGTCTGTGGTTCGTCGCACGTGACGAGAATGGTTATCGTCTGAGCGAGGGACCGGTTCCACCCGCTTTCATCCTCGTCGCCGATACGCTCTCAGGGATCGGCCAGGCCCGTTTTGGCGCGACCGTCGATAGCGAAGCCATGGATCAGCCGGAAGCGCGCATGCGCCAAGTGACGACGCCCGTCGGCAAGGTTCAGATATTAACGGGAACCGAAAGCCCGGCGCTGTTTGGCATGGTGGCTCTTGGGGCTCTCCTGGTCTTTATCAAGGTCGCACTTCCAATCCTTCTGGTCATTGTTCTGGGCATCGTTATCGCCACGCCACTTGTCGTGCGTGCCACGCTCGCGGGGATCGCAAAAGTCGAGGAACAGGCGGCCTTGATAGACATTGGCCGGAAAGGCGCCCGGCTCGATGCGGCCAGCACGCCTCCAGAGATCGCTTCGCTCATCGGCGCGGTCAATGAAGCGCTGCGCCGGTTGGACGAAGGCTATGATCGTCATCAGCGTTTCCTGGCTGATGCCGCGCACGAGCTCAGAACGCCGATTTCAATCTTGGATATCCGCATTGCCGGTTTGCCGTCGATCCCTGAGAAAGCGCGGCTTATGGCTGACGTGGCCCGGCTCGCCGTATTGACCGAACAACTTCTCGATCTGGAACGGTTACGGCGCGACGTAGGGCCTTTTGAAGCCGTATCGCTACGGCTATTGGCGAAACGTATCATCAGCGACATGGCCCCGTTGGCCTTTGCCTCTGGTTATAAACTAGACCTCGATTTTGAAGAGGCCAATCCGACGGTTTGCGGAGACCAAGCTGCACTGGAGCGGGTTTTGACGAGCCTGATCCAGAACGCGGTTGATCATGGAGGCGGTGAAGGCACGATCACCGTCCGCATCGGCGCGCCAGCGCTGATTGAAGTGAGCGATGAGGGCCCTGGTATCCCGCTCGCTGAACGAGAGCGCATTTTTGAACCCTTTCACCGGCTGAAGCCGCGCGCTCGCGGCGCCGGCTTAGGGTTGCATCTCGTGAAGCAGATCGTGAACCTGCATGGCGGGCAGTGTATTGCCGGCGACAGTCCGACCGGGGGAGCCCGCATAACAATTTCGCTTCCGGCCTTGGCTGCCGGTCCTGAGAGGTAGCGCTCGCCGAGACGTTGCCAACATCGCCATGCTATCGCAATCCAAGCGGCTTAAACTGGCAAGGTCGGAACCACGAAGAAAGCCCGTCCATGCCCCGATCTTTCGTACAATGCCGCACGGTGCTGTTAGCGGTCTCCCTTCTTGGCGCGATGACCGCAGTGGCTGCGCCGCAAACAGCGCCGGTCGGTCATCGCGCGGCTCAATATCGGCCGCATTCTTGTCAGGACGGCCGTTTCAACGATGGTCGTCCGCGCAGCTGCGAAGAACTCATGCGTTGGCTTCATGACGGCGGCCATCCTGAGTTCTGGCATGGCGGTTCGTCGGATGAGCGTGGCAGGCCGCACCCGTGTAACGATGGCAGGTTCAGCGACGGTCGTCCTCGCTCTTGCTCCGAACTGATGCGCTGGTTGCATCGGGCGGGGTGAAGCATCCAAGCCTGGACTGCGCAGCCCCGCGATCGGCGGCTTCTTGCAAATGATCCGGACTGCGAAGCAGCCCGGATCGTGAGATTTCAGAAATTACAGCGCCGGTGTCAGGCGCCGTTCGCCTTGAAGAAATCGAGCGCCCGCTTGAGCGCCAGTTCCGCATCCGCCTTGCGATAAGAGGGGCGATAGTCGGCGTGGAAGCCGTGCGGCGCGTCGGGATAGACATAGATGACCGACTTGCTGCCGGCCTTCTTCAATTCTTCTTGGACGGTTTCGACCTGTTCGAGCGGAATGCCGGGATCCTTGCCGCCATAGGCGCCGATGACGGGCACTTTCACATCGCCGGCGAAGTCGAGCACTTGCTGCGGTTGCAAGTCGTTCTTCGGATTGGTCAGCGGGCCGTAGAAAGCGGCGGCGGCTTTCAGGTTCGGGTTGTTCTTGGCGTAAAGCCAGGTCTGCCGGCCGCCCCAGCAGAAGCCGATCACCGCCAGCCGGTCGGTATTGGCGTTGCCGCTCGCCTTGGCGAAAGCGACACAGGCATCGAGGTCGCCCTTCACCTGGGCGTCGGGCACTTTCGAGACGACCTCGGCGATCAGTTTCGGCACTTCGGTATAGGCGGCCGGATTGCCCTGGCGGGCGTAGAGTTCAGGCGCGATGGCATAATAGCCGGCCTTGGCGAGGCGCCGGCAGACATCCTTGATATGTTCATGGACGCCGAAGATTTCCTGGATCACCAGAACCGTGGGGAAGGGGCCGCCGCTGGCCGGAAAAGCGCGATAGGCCGGCATTTCAATACCGCCGGAGGGCACTTTCACCTCGCCGGCGGTCAGCCCATCAGCCGGTGTGGTGATCGTCTGGGCATTCAGCGGGCCTGTGGCCAGCGTAAAGCCGGCGACACAGCTCGTCATGAAGACAAAACCGCGTCGGTGGAGGTCGAGCGCCGTCGGCGCGGTGAGCGAATGCTGATGAGCGTCGTCCATGGGGTCTCCCTGCTGCGGCAAAAATCCACCGGCCTCACGCTGTGAATGGGCCAGTATTCCAATGACATATCAGTGTCTTTGGTTGCAGAAACCACACAAATTTGTGAGATGACAGTGCCAGGAAAGCGCGTGCGATCTGTACAGTAGCCGCGCGCTCGACTAATCATCGCGCCGAAGCCCCGCGCAGGGCCGCACACGACGGAAATGACATGACAAATCCCCTCGATAAGAACACCCGGATGGTAACCGTTTTCGGCGGTTCGGGCTTCGTTGGGCGCCATGTCGTGCGCGCTCTGGCCCAGCGTGGCTGGCGCGTGCGGGTCGCTTGCCGGCGGCCGGATCTGGCGTTCCATCTGCAGCCGCTGGGCCGCGTCGGCCAGATCCACGCCGTCCAGGCCAATCTGCGGTATCCGGCTTCGGTCGCTGCGGCGCTTCAGGGCGCCGAGGCCGTGGTCAATCTGGTCGGGATTCTGAACCAGAGCGGCCGCCAGCGTTTCGATGCCGTGCATGGCTTTGGCGCCGGCGTCGTGGCGCAGGCCGTGCAGAAGGCCGGCATCAAGACATTCGTGCATATGTCGGCCTTGGGCGCCGATGCGGTCTCGGAATCGGCCTATGCCCGCTCGAAGGCGCAGGGCGAAGCGCATGTGCGCGAGATGGTGCCCGGCGCCTCGATCCTGCGGCCGTCGGTAATCTTTGGACCCGAGGATGATTTCTTCAACCGTTTCGCCGCGCTGGCGCGCATGTCGCCGGTTCTGCCGCTGATCGGCGGCGGCGAAACCAAGTTCCAGCCGGTCTATGTCGGCGATGTGGCGCAAGCCGTCGCCTGCCTGCTCGACAGTGAAGTGCCAGCGGGCCGCACCTGGGAACTGGGCGGGCCGGAAGTGAAGACCTATCGCGAACTGATGCAGATCATCTGCACCACCATCGGCCGCAAGCGCCTGCTCGTGCCGGTGCCTTTCGCGTTGGCCAATCTCAAGGCGTTCGGCATCGAAGTTGTCAATTCGCTCAGCCTCGGTCTTTATCCGAAGACGCTGCTGTTGACGCGCGATCAGGTGAAACTGCTCAAGAGCGATAACGTTGTTTCCGAGGCTGCCAAGGCGTCAGGTTCGACATTCGAGGCGATGGGGATCGCGCCCGATACGATCGAGGCCGTCATTCCGAGCTACCTCTATCGCTTCCGCCGCGCCGGTCAGTTCGAAAGCAACGTCACGGTTTAAGCGCATAGCCGCGCATCAGCCGCTTGTGGACGCGCACCATATAGGCGGTGCCAAAAAGCGGCGTCAGCAGATTGACGATCGGCACGGCCAGAAACAGGGCGATCGGAAAGCCGCAGATAAAGAGATAGACCGCGTGCCGGCGGCGCAGCGCTCGCACGTCTTCCAGCGGATGATAGCGCAGCGCCGCGAGCTCGAAATATTCCCGCCCCGCTAGATAGGAATTGGCGACGAAGAAGGCGATCACATTGACGCCGGGCACGAGCAGCAGCAGCAACGCGCAGAGATTGACCACCAGCGAGACGAGCGCGAATTTCGCCGCCAGCCAGATCGACCGGCCAGCGGGCAAGGGCGTGCCCGGCACCCCCAGCGGATCGCTCTCACGCTCGGCCCGCTCCGCCAGCTCGTCGAGGAAAAAACCGGCGACCAGCGAGGAGACCGGCGCCACCAGGAAGGCCATCCCGACAAAAAGGCCAATGCCGGTGAGGACCGACAGGAGGGTTGCGGCCCAAGGCCAGGGCACGGCGATATAGCCGACAATCAGATGGTCGAGCCCGTACCAGACGAGCGCCAGCAGCACCAAGGTCAAGGCCAGCACTTTCGCCAACACGCGGCGATAGGGCGGTGAGAAAATCTGCGGCAGCGCCTGGGCGGCGGATGGGAACATGGGCATGGGTCTCCGGCGCCCCAAAATGGGGGCCACGCCGATGGGACGCAAGGCCGGTTGTGCCCTGACGAGGGTTTCCAGTCATAAGCTTTGATCCGCCATAAATCCGACTTCGCGCCCATATTGTTTGCTGAAAAGGCCAGCTATGCTGCCGTCATAGTCGGGCTTGTCCGCAAGATCGGGATGACTGATGAGCAATGCGTTTTTCTCCGACCTGATGACCACGATTGCCGATCGCGGGCGCACCTTGCTGCGGTTGGAAAGCGCACCCATTGATCCGCACGAACAGGCGCTCGATCTCGTCAGCCTCTGCGAGCAGTTGTTGTCGGGCCGTGGTGAGGCATCCGGCACGGCGTTGGCGCGCGAAGTGCTCGATCGCTATGCGCGGCTCGATGCCGCTGGCCACGAAACCTTCTTTCTGCATCTCGCCCGTGATTTCGGGCCCGATCCAGCGCGGCTGGCGCCCGCTGTCGAAAAATGGGAGCACGAGCGGAGCGACGCAGCGGCGACGGAATTGCACTATGCGTCGGAGCCGCGCCGGCAGGAATTGCTGCGCCGGCTGAACCGCGCGCCCGGTGGCACGGCGGCACTGGTCGTCATGCGCCAGCATCTGCTCGAATTGCGCGGCAATCCTGAGCTGCGGGTGATCGACAAGGATATCGTTCACTTGCTCGGCTCCTGGTTCAATCGCGGCTTTCTGGTGCTGCGGCGGATCGATTGGTCATCGACGCCGGCCAATGTGCTGGAAAAGATCATCCGCTACGAAGCCGTGCACGCCATCCACGATTGGGACGATCTGCGCCGGCGCATCGATCCGATCGATCGGCGTTGCTACGCCTTTTTCCATCCAGCCATGATCGACGAGCCGTTGATCTTCGTCGAAGTGGCGCTGACGGCGGACATTCCCGGCGCCGTGCAGCCCTTGCTGGCGGAGCAGCGCGCGATCGTACCGCTGAAAAAAGCGCGCACGGCCGTCTTCTATTCGATCTCCAACTGCCAGCAGGGATTGGCGGGAATCTCTTTCGGTAATTTCCTCATCAAGCAGGTGGTCGAGGAATTGCGCCGCGAACTGCCCAAGATCGAGAATTTCGTCACCCTGTCGCCCGTGCCGGGCTTTATGAACTGGTTGACGCGCAAGGGCCGGGAGCCGCTGCCGGCGGAAGACCAGCTGATCGTCGATACCCTGCATGATCTGGAGTGGCCGCAGCACGGCCCCTTCAATACCAGGGCCAAGCCTCTGCTTGAGGCCCTGGCGGCGCAATATTTCCTCGAGGAAAAGAGCGCCAACGGCCGGCCGCTCGATCCCGTGGCCCGGTTCCATCTGGGCAACGGGGCGCGGCTGGAGCGGATCAACTGGCTCGGCGACCGTTCAACCAAAGGAATGCTTGAATCCGCCGGCCTGATGGTGAATTACCTTTATGATCTCGACGACATCGAGAAAAATCATGAGGCCTATGCCAATCAGGGTGAAGTCGCAGCTTCGTCGGCGGTCCGAAAAATGCTGAAATCCGGATCGTCGCGGCGCTGGCTGCCGAATGTCACGTCTGCCAAAGGCTGAGGGCGGGAAACGAGCCGGGAAGTCATATGCCGTCTTATCTTTACGATCTGATCGCGCGCCGCGCGCCATCGGCCGACAAGGTTTTTCTCGAAACGCCGGAAGGCCGCAAGCTGACCTATGGCGATCTCGCAGCGGGTTCCGCGCGTTTCGCCCATGCGCTGGCCTCGCTCGGTGTCGTCGCCGGCGATCGTGTCGCCGTTCAGGTCGACAAATCGCCCGAAGCCATTTCGCTCTATCTCGCCTGTCTGCGGGCGGGCGCGGTCTTCCTGCCGCTCAACACCGCCTACACGCCGGCGGAGATCGAATATTTCCTCGGCGACGCCAAGCCGCGCGTCTTCGTCTGCGATCCGGCGAGCCGCGATAAGCTGGCGGCCGTTGCTGGGAAGGCCGGTGCGCACATCGAGACTTTGGGCACCAAGGAAAATGGTTCGCTGCTTGATCTCGCCCGCCAGCAAGCGACAACCTTCGCCGACGTCGAACGTGGCAAAGACGATCTGGCCGCCATTCTTTATACGTCGGGCACCACCGGCCGCTCCAAAGGCGCCATGCTCAGCCACGACAATCTGGCGTCGAACGCGCTGACTCTTGTCGACTACTGGCGCTTCACCAAGGACGACGTGCTGATCCACGCGCTGCCGATCTATCACACCCACGGCCTGTTCGTGGCGATGAACACGCTGCTGCTCGCCGGCGGCTCGATGTTCTTCCTGCCGAAGCTCGATGCTGATCTGATCATGAAGCTGATGCCGCGCGCGACGTCGATGATGGGCGTGCCGACTTTCTACACCCGCCTGCTGCAGCATACGGGCCTCACCAAGGACGCGACGAAACATATGCGCCTGTTCGTCTCGGGTTCCGCGCCGCTTCTGGCCGAAACCCATCGCGAATGGCGCGATCGCACCGGCCACGCCATTCTTGAACGCTATGGCATGACCGAAACCAACATGAACACGTCGAACCCTTATGACGGCGATCGCGTCGCCGGCACGGTCGGCTTTCCGCTGCCTGGTGTCAGCGCCCGTGTCACCGATCCCGACACCGGCAAGGCCTTGCCGCAAGGCGAGATCGGCATGATCGAGGTCAAGGGCCCCAATGTGTTCAAGGGTTATTGGCAGATGCCGGAGAAGACCAAGGCGGAATTCCGCGACGACGGCTTCTTCATCACCGGCGATCTCGGCAAGATCGACGACAAGGGCTATGTCCACATCGTCGGCCGCGGCAAGGACCTGGTCATCACCGGCGGCTTCAACGTTTATCCGATCGAGGTGGAAGCCGAGATCGACGGCATGCCCGGCGTTGTCGAGAGCGCGGTCGTCGGTCTGCCGCACGCCGATTTCGGCGAGGGCGTTACCGCTGTTGTCGTGCCGCAGAAGGGCGCCAATCTCGACGAGAAAGCGATCATCGCCGCCCTGGAAGAACGCTTGGCCAAGTTCAAACTGCCCAAGCGCGTGCTCTTCGTCGACGAATTGCCGCGCAACACCATGGGCAAGGTGCAGAAAGCAGCACTACGCCAGACCTATAACGATCTCTATAAATAGTCGGGCGAAAGGACAGCGAAGCTCTGTGCCGCTGTCCTTTCACTCAAGGCGTTGCAAACTTCGGCAGGCCATTCGCGGCACCTCAAGCAACGCAGAAACGCGCTGTCCATATATATCAGCACTCTCTCTCGTCGGCTGCCAGGCTGTTCGCACGTGGTGCTGCCTGTTGCCGTTGCGCAACATCGCCTTGCTGTTTCGCGCGCGATAAAGATTTGCGCTTGTGATTGCGTATGAAGGCGATTAAACGCGCCCTCCCGGTCGTCACTCGATGCGGATGTCAACGGACGGAGTTCAAAACCTCCTCCCGTGCAGTCGGTTCTGCCGTTCTGTATACGGACGCCACGTCGAAGGTCGGAATGCGGATATAGCTCAGGGGTAGAGCGCCGGCCTTAGTGCCGAAGGCATGGGTTCGAGTCCCATTATTTGCACCATTGGATAGCTCAGTGGGTAGAGCATCAGACTGCGGATCTGACTGTCGAAGGTTCGACTCCTTCTCCAAACACCCTGCCAAGGTGTTCGATCTTGACGGTTCGGGAGCCGGAATGCCGAAGGCGGACTGAAGGCCGAAAGGTCTTTTGGCCGTTCTGAAGCCTGGGGCGCAAGCTTGAAACGCGGTGAAGATGAAGCCGCAGGCTGGTCGGCCGAAGGAGCTTTGCTCCAGACGCCCGCTCGCATGCTGTGACGTCCGCTCCCGCAGGTCCGCAAGCGCTCTTTGCCACCGGCTCCCGGATCATTGCCGGGGCATATGAACGTAAACAAGCGAAAGGAAAATTCGGTCGATGACTTAGCGCACCGAAGGAGTAACGAACATGGCAAAGCTTCTTGATAAGATCCTGGGACGCAAGCATGTCCTAGTGAAGGAAAACGAACGCATCGTCGCTCTGCACAAGGGCGAGCTGCTTGGCGTCTATGGTCCCGGCATTCATCATCTCCCGAACCGCCAGAACAGTCTGGAGTTCGTGCGATGCGACTTGACCAATGGCGTGTTCGTTTCGATCTATGAACATGCCCTTTTCGACAAGCTCCCGGATGTCGCGAACCAGCATCTGACCGTCTTCCGTACGGCCGCCGCCGAAATCGTGGTGATCGAGCGCGACGGCGCGATTTTCGCGGTGATGCGGCCGAACCAGAAGCTCATCGTCTGGAACGATGCGGGGCCGTGGGCGGAAACGCGTATCGATGTGTCGGACAGCCTCGCGGTTGATCCCACGCTGATGCGCCGCATCGTTCAGGTCCGCAAGACCGAGGCGTTGAGCATGCATCTTGTCAATGACGGGCAGGTGGGTCTGCTCTCCATCGATGGGAAGCAGGTCGGTGAGCTCGATGCCGGCATGCACGGCTTCTGGAACGTCGGCAAGGGCGTGCAGGTGAAGGTGATCGACCAGAAGTGGCAGGCGCTCGATGTCACGGGACAGGAACTCCTGACTCGTGACCGTGTGACGATCCGCATCAACATCGCCGCTGAATACCGTGTCGTTGACCCGGTCAAGGCGGTGAACGAGGTGAAGGACTTCACCGATGCGCTCTACCGCGCGTTGCAGGTCGTCTTCCGTCGTACGCTCGGCAACCTGACGCTCGATCAGATCCTTGCAAGCAAGGTGACGATCAACGAAGAGGCTGCCGGCAAGGTTCGCGAGAACATGGCGGCGATCGGGATCGAGATCTCGAACATCGAACTCAAGGACGTGATCCTGCCGGGTGAGATGCGCGAGATTCTCAATCAGGTCGTGACGGCGGAAAAGCAGGCCGAGGCCAATGTCATTCGCCGCCGCGAGGAGACGAACGCGACCCGTTCGCTTCTCAACACGGCGAAGGTCATGGCCGAGAACCCGGTCATGCTGCGGCTGAAGGAGCTTGAGGCTCTGGAAGCCATTGCCGGCAAGGTGGAGCGTCTCACCATCCACAATGGGACGGGTGGCTTGATGAACGATCTCGTCAAGCTGCGCGACTGAAAAAATAGAGCGCCGCCCGGCATCGGCCGGCGCTTACTGTTTGGTTTCGCAACGTCTTGCTTCGTTGTGATTTGTTACTGCGGCGTGAGATTGGCCAGCTTGCTGATGTTGCGCCAATAGTCCATGTCGCTGACAAGGCGCTTGCGCACATAGTCGCGATCGCCGAGCAGCGGATCGCCGCCTTGCGATTTCAGGAAATCCTTGGTCTCGGGCATGGCGGTGATCTGATTGAACCAGGTGGCCAGTTGATCGTTGATCTCGCGCGGCACGCCGGCGGGAACGAAGACGGCCCACCAAGGCGCGACGACCACGCTCGGCACGCCGGATTCCTGCATGGTCGGAATATCAGGTGCGGCTGATGGGCGCCGCGTGCCGGTCGTCGCCAATATCCTCACCTTGCCGGCATGCTGCTGGCCGAGCACATACATGACATCGCCGAAGGCGAAATCGACCTGCTGGGCGGCGACATCGGAAATCGCCTGGCCCGTCGCCTTATAGGTGACCTGGGTGACGTCGAGATTGGCTTCCTTCAGATAGAGCACCGTCGAGGCGATGGCCGATGTGACAGCCCAACCATAGGTGGCTTTCGGTCCCTTGTTGCGCAGATAAGCGGTGAGATCGGCGACATTCTTCACCGGCAGTTGCGGATGGACGGCGAGCGCGAACACCAGTTCGGCGACAGCCGTCACCGGCTCGATGTCTTTCAATGTGTCGAAGCGCAGGTTCTTGTAGATAGCCGGGCTCGCGGCGAGGCCAGCCACGCCGCCGAAGAGGATCGTATAGCCATCGGGTTTCGCCGAGGCGATGGCTTCCGAGGCGATGTTGCCCGCTGCACCCGGCTTGTTGTCGATAACGACGGTGGCGCCGGACACCTCGGTCAGCTTTTGCGCGAACCATCGGCACATGATGTCGGCGCCGCTGCCGGCGGGAAAGCCGAGAATGATCTTGATGGGGCGGTCCGGATAGACGGCGAAGGCGGGCGTGGCAGGCAGGGCCGCTACGAGGCCACACACGATGAGAGCCAATTTCAGCATGCTGTGCAAACGGGCCATGTTTCCTCCGCTGATTTTGATTTTCTGATGTTTGCGCAAGGATAAGCCAAAAGCGTCGACGGGACGACCAGTCCTAATATCGAATGATATTTGTTATTGACAATCGAACGGTATTCGTTTTTAAGACCTCGCATGGCTCAATTTTGAGGGAGAGGCGCCGTGTCGAGCGAGACCACCAACCAGGCCGAACTGTCATTTCTGTTCCGTCAGGAACTCGAACTCTGCAAAGTCAAAGCGGGATCGCAGGTCGTTTTGGTGACCGACCTCACCACGCGACAAGATTATATTCAGGCGGCTTTCGCCGCTGCCGATGATCTCGGCGTCCGAATATTTGAGATCAAAATTTCAACGCCCTTCCATCCCAATATGATTGCCAGCCAAGGCGGCGGCGATACGATCTCGGCGCTGCCTGGCGCCATTCAGGCGATCTACTCCGCCGATCTCGTGCTGGTCTTTCATGTGGCTTTGGGCTCGCCTTGGATGCAACAGGCGCGCAGAAAAGGCACGCGCTTCCTGCTCGTGATCGATGGTCCTGATGAGCTCAAGCGCCTGATGTCGCCTCCTGGCCTCAAGGAAGCGGTCAAATACGCGCGCGATCTTTGTGCTGCATCCAAGGAAATGCGCGTCACCAGCGCCGCGGGCACGGACTTCGTCGCCAAGCTCGGCAAACTCAACACTGTGTGCCAATGGGGCTACGCGGATGAGCCCGGTCATGTCGACACCTGGGGCGCCGCGCATTTTTCCACCTGGGCCAATCCTGGCGAGAGCGAAGGCACAGTCGTGTTGAGCCCTGGCGATGCTTGGATCCTGCCTTACGTACGCTATTTCGAAGGCGAAGTGCGCCTGACGATCGAGAAAGGCCATATCGTCAAAATCGACGGCCATGGCAGCGATGCGCGCCTGATGCGGCAATTCATGAAAAGCCACCAAATCAACGCCAATGACATGCGGCCCTATGCGGTTTCACATCTCGGCTGGGGGCTCAACCCGAATTCCTATCTCGATCAAATTGCGCTTTACGGACACGACATCAACCGCATCGCCAGCCACACACGGGCTTGGCCTGGCGTCTTCCTCTTTTCCACCGGCCCTGACGATCAAGGCGGCGGCACCAATTCAACGCCGGCCCATCTCGATCTGCCGATGTTCGATTGCAGCGTGGCACTCGATGGCAAGGTCATCGTTGATGCTGGCGTCGTGGTTGACGAAAAAATGCGCGTCAAGCCAATTGACGCGCGTCGGATCGCGGCTTGACCATGGGCTGGTCGCAGCTTCTGCCGGCCGGCATGTCCAAGCCGGCGGCGCCCTATTCCCTTGGCGCCAAAAGCGCTGATGGATGGGTTCATACCGCTGGTCTTGTCGCCATTGATGCTGACGGCAAGACCATTGGCGTTGGCGACATCAAGGCGCAGACCCAGGAAGTTCTGCGGTTGATGCGAAGTATCGTCGAAACGGCGGGGGGCACCATGGCCGATATCGTCTCGGTGCAGATCTTCATCAGGAATTTCGCCGACTATGCGGCGATGAACGATGCCTATCGTGCCTTCTTCGGCGACGCAGCGTTCCCGCCGCGCTATTGCATCCGCGCCGATCTCGTCAAAGAAGAATGGCTGGTGGAAATGGCCGCTGTCGCGAAGGTCGGTTGAAATGCGTATCGACGATTATCCGGAGCAGGAGCCGTTCTCGGAGTTCGGCCGCGCTTACCGCGATGCCTGCATGATGTTGAGTGAAGGTCTTGAAGGATATGAGCATGCCTATGGTGTTCATCCGAGCCAGAGCATCATGGTCTTTCCGGCGGCCCAGCCGATTGGCATTACTCTCATCTTCATGCACGGCGGCGGCTGGACCAATGGCTATAAAGAAGAGATGAATTTCCTGGCGCCGCCCCTTAATGCTCACGGCATTTCGCTCGTAACGGTCGGCTATCGCCTGGCGCCGCAGTTTGTCTTTCCTGCCAATGTCAATGACATCGCCGATGCTATTGGCAAGGTCCATAGTCTTGCCGGCATCTATGGCTTGCATCGCGAGCGTTTCTTTCTGGGTGGCCATTCGGCCGGCGGGCATCTTGCGAGCCATTTGGCCGTGCGCGGCAATTGGCAGGCATCGCGTCGGCTGCCGGACAATGTCCTGAAGGGCTGCTTGCCGGTGTCCGGCAGTTATGATTTTACGCCCGGCTCAGGTTTTGCCGCGCGCCCGCGCTTTCTCGGCACTGAGGACAGCTTGAACGAAGTGCCGGCCAGCCCGGCCTTCGTGACACAGGTCACGACCGTGCCCTTTCTTCTCGCCTTCGGCTCGCGCGATTTTCCGCACCTGATCACGCAGGCGCATAAGTTTCACATGGTACTCAAGACGAAGGGCGCGCAGGTGCAGACGCTCGAACTGCCGGATGAGGACCACATCACCGCCATCACCTCGGCCGCGCGCGCCAACAGCTTCTGGATCGAGGCGGCAGCATCTTGGATGAAGCAGGTCGTGCTCACTGAAGCTCGATAGCGCGGCAACCCTCGCTACGGGTCGTCGCGCATCAATAATAACTACCATTCGATATTATTGACAAACGAATAGCATTCGATATTGTAGCGCCATTCATCGAGGAAACGCTCGTGCGCAATTCCGATCATCCCCTGCCGGGCGGCATGGCCTCGGCGGAAACGGCCCCGGCTGGCCTCGTGCGCCATATCAGCAAGCGCTTCGGCGCCACTTTAGCACTGCGCAACGTGTCGCTCGCCGTCCATCGTGGCGAAGCCCTGGCGTTGCTCGGCGAAAATGGCGCCGGCAAATCGACCCTCATCAAAATTCTTTCTGGCGTCTATCAGCCCGACGAAGGCGAAATCCTCATTGATGGCAAACCGCAGGTCTTCGCGGCGCCGCCCGACGCTATCGCTGCTGGGATTGTCCTGATCCCGCAGGAATTGCAGGTCGCCGGCCAACGCTCGGTCGCCGAAAATATTTGTCTCTCTGCCATTCCTGCACGCCGCATGCTCGGCTTTGTTCCGTCCCTTGATCGCAAGCGGATGCGCGAGACATCCACCGCCATTCTGGCGCGGCTGGGCAGCTCGATTGATCCTGATGTAAAAGTCGGCCGGCTCTCCTTTGCTGAGCGTCAGATGGTGGTGGTCGCCCGAGCTCTGACGAATCAGGCGAAGGTGCTGATCCTCGATGAGCCCACGGCTTCCCTGGGCGATGCCGACACGGAACGCCTGCTCGACGTGCTCGTCGGCCTCAAGCGCGATGGTGTGGCGATCATCTACATCACGCATCGTCTGCCGGAAGTGCGCCACATCGCGGAGCGCTGCATGGTATTGCGCGACGGACAGCTTGCCGGTGAATTCAGCGCGCAGAATTTCGACGAAGCCGCCGTGACCCTTGCGATGAGCGGACGCACGACAGTGCTGGTGGAAAGCAGGGTCAGTGCGCGGCGCGACGAAAGCGTCCTCGCCGTGCCGTTGGGCCGGCGCAAGATTGCGGTGGCGAGCGGCGAAGTCGTTGGCGTCGCTGGTCTCATCGGCAGTGGCGCTGCCTCCAGCGTACGCAAGCTGTTTGGCCTTGGGGATCAAACGATACAGGTCGATACGGGCGCTGGCTCACTGGTGATCGATGATCCTGGCGCCGCCATCAAAGCAGGCTTCGGCTTCGTTGCCGGCGAGCGCTCCCTCGGCGCTTTTCCCAATCTCACGGTGCGTCAGAACATTATCCTTCCCTATATCAACGCCTATTCCAATCCACTGTATTTCCATCGCAAGCGGATTGATTCGGCGGTTGCGGATCTGCTCACCTTGCTGGATGTGCGACCTGCCGATCCGAGCGCGAAAATGGGCGCGCTTTCCGGCGGCAATCAGCAGAAAGTGCTTTTTGCCCGCTGTCTTATCGGGCAGCTGCGTCTCTTGCTCCTCGATGAACCGACGGCGGGTATTGATGTCGGTGCCAAGGCGCGCATCCACAGGCTCATCGATGACTTCGTGCGCGCTGGAGGCAGCACCATCGTTGCCTCCACCGACATGCCCGAGCTCGTGTCCTTATGTGATCGCATTCTCGCTGTGCGGGCGGGCACGGTGGTCGCAGATCTTCCACGTGGCAACGGCTTCGATGAACCGGCCATTCGTTCGGCAATGGGGAATACATGACAATGGTGGATATACCGGCCCGCACCATGGAGCAGCCAAAGACCATGCGCCTTCGCGTTCACCTGCTCGATCAGGTGCCCGTACTGGTGCTCGTCGTGGCCTGCCTTATTGCCGCTTTGCTCAGCAATCGCTTTGCCACGCCGGGCAATGTCACCAACATCCTGCTGCAGGCTTCGATCTTCTCGATCATCGCCATCGGCATGACATTCGTCATTATCACCGGTGGCTTCGACCTTTCGGTTGGTTCGACGGCAGCGATGTCGAGCTGCGTCGCCGCTTTTGTTATGCTGGAAACCGGTCACTGGTTGCCAGGCATATTCGCCGCGCTGCTGATGGGCGCGCTCATCGGTATCGTCAATGGCCTCATCATCGCTTACCTGAAGGTCAACCCTTTCATTGCTACCTTGGGCACGATGACGCTCGTCCGCGGCGCCGTCCTGCTCATGACCCATGGCGCGCCCGTTGTCGGCGACGGTCTGCCGCCGGATTTTCTGGCCTGGGGCATCGGCCGGCACCTGGGCATTCCCAACCTCGCTTGGGTCGCCATTGTTTTGGCCGCGATTTTTAGCTGGGTTCTGCATCGCACCCCTTTCGGCGTGCGCGTCTTCGCCATTGGCGATAATCGTCAGGCGGCGTTCTTGTCTGGGGTCTCGGTGCCGCGCGTGTTGATCGCGTCCTACGCGCTGTGCGGCGCGCTCGCGGGTGTCGGCGGGGCATTGCTCACGAGCCGCCTCCAATCAGGCCAGCCCACGGCCGGAGAATTCTACGAACTCACTGTCATCGCCGCCGTGGTGCTGGGCGGCGCCTCTCTCAAGGGCGGCGAGGGTTTTCTGTACAAGAGCATCGTCGGCGTCTTGATCATGACCGTGCTGTCGAACGCGCTCAACCTGATCAATGTCGATTCCTACTGGCAGCGCGTTGCGGTCGGCATTGTCATCGTCATGGCCGCTGCGATCGACACGCTGCGCCATCGTCGCGCCTGATGTTTTCACCAGAGGGAGGGAAAAATGAATATTGCAAGAAGTGTCTTGGCCGCACTGGCGGCGGGCGCACTCACCGCGTCGGCGTGGGCCGCCGATGGCAAAGTCACGATTGGCGTTTCGCTCGCTTCCGATACCAACCCCTTCTATATCGCCGTCAAGGACGGCATTCAGAAGAAGGCCAGGGAGATGGGCGTCGATGCGGTGTTCGTGACCGCCAACGAAGACGCCGCGCGGCAAATCAGTGGCATTCAGGATCTCATTGCCCGTGGCGTTGACGCGCTGCTTGTTTCGCCGATCGATTCGGCCGCGGTCGTGCCGGCCTATCAGATGGCGGGCGGCGCCAATATTCCGGTGGTCTCTTTGGTCCGTTTCGTCAACTCCCCCTATCAGAAGCTGGAGGTAACTTTCGATTGGAAAGAGATTGGCCACAAGGTTGGCGTACGTATTGGCGATGAGATCGGCCGTAAGGGCAAGGTCGCGGTGATCGCGGGGCCCGTGGGGGCGCAGCTTTTTCGCGATCTTGCCGCCGGCTTCAAAAGCGCCATCGCCGCCTATCCCGATATCAAGATTGTCTATGACAAGGATGTTGCACTGACCCGAGAAGCTGGCCTCAAATCGGCGGAAGATGCCCTGAGCGCCCATCCCGATCTTGCCGCGATCTATGGCGGCAATGATGAAGTGGCCCTGGGCGCGGTGCAAGCGGTGGCCGCTGCGGGGCGCGCGGGCAAAACAGTTGTCGCCGGCCTCAATGGTGTTCCGCCAGCGATCAAGGCCGTGAAGGACGGCTCGCTTCTCCTCACCTATGATCTCAATCCCACCGGTTGGGGTGCCGCGGCATTCGATGCGGCGGTTGCCTATGCGCGCGGCAAGTCGGTCACGTTGAAGGACATCAATCTGCCCAGCACCCTGGTCGATCGCTCAAACGTCGATCACTATCTGAAATAATCCGTTGTGGCTCGCCTCTGTCTTCCCGGATGATAGCCGCAATCGGCCGGGAGCCAGGGGCGAGCGATTTGACAAGCGCTTGATCTCGGTAGTTTCCTTTGCACCGCAGGTGCTCCGGCGCTATAGCGCTTGATCAGGAGGCGCGATCAGCGTCTTCCGTTGGCATGAATTGGTTTTCGAATGGCCCAAGTCAAGAAAGAAGCCGTCCGCGCGCGCATTCTGGAGGCGGCGGCGCGCATGTTTGAAGAAAAGGGCTATGTCGGCTCATCCATGGGTCAGATTGCGCAACGCGCCCATGTGTCGAGCGCCAATATCTACGCTTATTACCCATCCAAGCTCGACATAGTCTTTGCCATTTTCGAACCTTGGATCATCGAGCGCATCAATCAGATTGAACTTGAAGCGCGCAGCATCAAGAATCCCAAGCAGCGCCTCACCTATGTACTGGCGCGGCTGTGGCGCGATATCCCGCGCGAGCGCAATAATTTCTTCAACAACTTCATCCAGGCTATTGCCGTATCCACGTCTGCTGAAGGCTATCGCCCTTCGATCCTGATCGCGATGCGCGAACGCATCCGTGGTCTCGTGGTCGATTGCTTGCCTGAGGGTCGCAACCAAGGCGTCGATACCGACGCCTTCACCCATTTGGCGGTGATGGCCTTTGATGGCTTTGTTATCAATGGCCATCTCACGTCCGATTCCACCTATATCGACAGGATTGTCGAAGCCACCTGCATGCTGCTGCTTGGCGAAGGGGGTGAGGAAACCTCAGCGAAGTCGACCACGAAAGCGCGCGCGAAGAGCTAACTCCCCGGTTCGGACGCTTTCCTCACTGCACGACGATCAACGCATCGAGCGCCACGGCGCCTTCGCCCTCAGCATGGACGACGACCGGATTGATATCGACCTCGGCCACCTCGGGGTGGGCCATGATGAAGGCGCCGAGTTTTGCCGCGATGGCGGCTGCCGCCTCGACATCGCGGGCCGGCGATCCCCGGAATGGGCCGAGCAATGCCGCGCCCTTGAGGCGACGAAGCTCAGCCGCAATTGCCTCGACGCCGACATCGGGCGCCAGCGTCACCACATCATGCAGAGCTTCCGTGAAGACGCCGCCGAGGCCGATCACCAGCACCGGACCCCATTCCTTGTCGTTGCGTGCGCCGAAGATCAGTTCGACGCCGCGCGGCGCCATTTTCTCAACGAGGACGCCATCGAGCACCAGATCGGGCCTGGCCAATGCGACATTGGAATAGAGCCGCGACCAGCCGTCAGCGATCTCCTTGTCGGACGTCAGCCCTAGGATCACGCCGCCGGCATCGCTTTTATGGGCGAGTTCGCGCGCTTGCGCTTTCAGCGCCACTGGAGTGCCGATGCGTCGAGCGGCGGCTTGGGCGTCTTCGATCGTCGTGACGAATTCGGCCGGTGGCACCGGAATGCCTTCGGCGACGAGAATGGTCTTCGCGTCATGTTCGGCGATGATGCCGGAGAACAATTTGTGCTTATAGGGCTTCCGCGCCACGGCCACCGCCGGCACAGGCTTGCGCCGGTAATAGCGCTGCAGGAAAGCGAGCGCGCGCTGGCAGCGTTCAGGCGAACGGAAGAAGGGAATGTTCAGCGCCCGTAATTCGCTCAGCGTTTCGCGCGGCACATCGCCATCGTCGCCCAGCATGGCGATGATGACGGGTTTTGAAAACGTCTTCTCTTTGGCCGCATCGACGATCGGCTTGAACTTGCGCGCAGCGGTCGCGGCTGAGGACAGGATGCTGGCATAGACAATGCTGCCGAACGCATCGTCGGCGAGCAGCGGATCGAGCGCCTTGCGATAGAGCAGGGGATCGATCAGCGCCTGCGCCGTCAGGTCGAGCGGATTGGTGGCGTGGATGAGATCCGGCGCCAAGGTGGCGAGACTGTCGTGCGATGTCGCCGACGGCTGCGGCAGATCAAGGCCGATGTGCTGGCAATAGTCGAGCGACATGCCTTTATAAGCGCCGGAATCGGTGATGATCGCCGGACCTTCCGTGACCGGCGTGGGAAAGCGGATGAACAGTTCCGCCACGTCGATGAGTTGCTCCAGCGTTTCGACCACGGCGACGCCTTCGCGCTCGGTCAGCGCGCGCATCACGTCCCAATCGCCGCTCATGGCGCCGGTGTGGGTTTGCGCCGATTCGCGCGCCGCAGCGCTGCGGCCAGGATGCAGCAGGACGACGGGCTTGTGCAGTTCGCGCGCCCGCTGCATCAGCGCCAGGAAGCGCTTGGGATTGCGGAATTGCTCGGCGACCAGCGCCAGCACATGGGTGGTCTCATCCTCGATCATCAGGTCGAGAAAATCCTCCAGCCCGTTCAGCGCTTCGTTGCCGGTCGAAACGAACAGAGACACGGCGATCTCATGGGCATGCAGCGCCGTGCGCAGAACCGTCGCCATGGCGCCCGATTGCGAGACGATGCCGACCGCGCGACGGCCGGCGAGGGGCACATGGTCGGTCGGCGCGAAGGTCATCGGCACGCCGTCGACATAATTGATGAAGCCAAGGCAATTGGGGCCTTCGATCGCCATGCCGGCATCGCTGACGATCTGCGCCAGTTGCTCCTGGGCCTTGCGGCCTTCGGCATTGAGTTCGGCGAAACCGGCGCCAAAGACGACGACACCGCCGACGCCGCGCTCGATGCAGCCTTGTACCGCGTCCATCACAGCCGTCTGCGGCACCGCCAGCACCGCGCAATCGACGCCCTGGGGCAGGTCGCGGGTCGATTTCAGGCAGGGCCGGCCGTTGATCTCGGCGCGCTTCGGATTGATGAGATGGATCGCGCCTGTGAAGCCAAAGCGGTCGAGATTACCGAGCACACCGTTGCCGAGCGCGCCGGGCGTGGGCGATGCGCCGACGATGGCGATGGATTTTGGCCGCAGCAGCCGTTGAATGGCGTGTTGCGAGGCGGTTTTGGCGGCTGTCATGAGAATGGCTGCTCTTGCTTGTTGTCGGCTGCGCGGCGGAGCGCCACGCAGTCTTCCTCCAGGGAGGTCGCAGCCTAATCAATCTCAGGAACGCTGATCAAGCAGGATCACTCAGAGGCCACGTGGCGGCAGCAGAATGCGGAAGGTGGCGCCGGGGCCAGCGTCCTGGGGCAGCAGGATGATTTCGCCGCCATGGGCGTGCACGATCTCGGCCGCGATGGCGAGGCCGAGGCCGGTTCCGCCCGAGCGCGCCGAGCCACGGAACGCTTCGAACATGGCCGCGCGCGCCCGTGCCGGAACGCCAGGTCCATTGTCGGCGATCTCGATGATGATCTTGTCGGGCTCGCGCCGCGCGGTGATGCTCACCCGCGGCTCTTCGCCGTCGTGGGTTCCCGCTGCATCGAGCGCATCGACGGAGTTGCGGCACATGTTGAGGAGAACGCGCAGCATCTGCTCGGCGTCGGCGACGATCTTGACAGTGTCGGCCACACCATTGTCGAGCCCGACGCGATGGCTTTGCGGCGCGACCACCTCGAAAGCCTCGTCGACCAGGGCGCGCAGGCCGAGCTGGCTGAACTGCGGCGCGCTTTCCACCGCCCGTCCATAGGTCAGTGTCGACTGGCAATAGCTGATGGCACGGTCGAGGGTGGCGATGAGCTTCGGGCCTGTCGAGCGCACCACCGGATCGGAGGAAGAGGCCAGCCTGTCCGACAGCAATTGCGCCGTCGACAGCATGTTGCGCAGATCGTGATTGATCTTGGCGACGGCGAGGCCGAGCGCCGCCAGATGTTTCTTCTGCCGCAATTCGTCGACAAGCGTCGTTTGCATGCCGGCCAGAGCGGTCTCGGCATCGCCGATCTCGTGCAAGCGGCCCGAGGGCTCGATGATGCGCGAAGCGTCTTCCGGATCTTCACCGTATCGTTTCAGATTGTCTGTGAGTCGGCGCACGGGCCTCAGCACGAAGATGTGCAGGGTCGCGACCGCCAGCGCCGCCAGCAGCACGGATAATGTCAGCGAGACCAGCAGCACATTGATCGACCGCGCCCACATGACGTTGCGCAGCGCCGTTTCGTCGATGGTGATGTCGATATATTCAGCGCCCATGGGCGCGTCGCCGACGACGCTGATCGTTCGGCCCTGACGGCCAAACAGCGTGCGCAACGCCGACATCATCGATTCCATCGGCGTCGCCGTGCGCAGATCGTAGCGCTCGTCGACACTCGGCGGCATGTCGGAAGAGGCGAGAAGACGGCGCGACGAGGGGAGCTTAAGCGCGATCGACTGGGCGCCGACGCTGGTGAGCAGATCGTTCTTCAGCTGCTCGGGCACCATTTCATCGGGCGCCGCATCGAGCACCAGGGCGGCGATATAAGCGGCGCTCAATTGATCGCGCAGACGATAATTACGGAAGGTGGCCATCCACGGCAGGAACACCACGACCTGCACCAGGAGGATGAACGCCACCGTGCCCAAGAGGACGCGCGAGATCAGGCCAATCCGCACCGCCCGCTGGCGCTCCCGGGGCAGGGGAGCTTCCAGTGGCAGGGATTCTGTTACTGCGCCAGGTCCAACTTTGGCGTCCATACTACCCTTTTACCGTATCTGCGGCGGTTTGTATCCGCGCCGCCTCTATCCGAATTTCCGCAGCAGCCCAATGAGGCTCTGAACCGACGGACTCCGAAACTTTGCTGAAAAATGTTGCAGTGCTGTCCGCCGCGAGGCGTCCGCCAGGCTCATGGCGGGAACCGGCATCGCGGCCATATCCTCTATCCGTAGCCTTTTCGTGGCGGCGAGCTGCCAAGGTGCGATCAGTTCATGGGCCTGAGGCCCGATAATCGAGGCGCCGAGGATGCGGCCATCCCCGCCAACCACAGCCTTGACATGTCCTGGCGCCGGCAGGCCGGTGTGGGCGGCGTCCGCTTCGCTCAGAGGCAGGCGATAGAGGCGCAGCTTCGCGTCTTGAGCGCGGGCTTCCGTCTCGGTCAGGCCGGCGGTGGCGACCGACGGGTCCGTATGGATCACCCGCGCCACGCTGGCGGCGGCGAAGGACACGGGCTGGCGAAACAGCAGATGGCGCAACAGCAGGCTGGCTTGCGATTGGGCTGCCTGCGCCGACCCCGCGCCGATGACATCGCCGATCGCATGGACGCGCCAGTTACTGGTGCGGAGATTCTGCTTCACCTTGATGCCGTCATGGTCGAAAGCAACGCCGGCCTGTTCAAGGCCGATGGCATGGACGTTGGGCGCGCGGTGTCCGGCGATCAGCACATGGGTTGCGGCACAGGTCTCGTCGTGGCCATCATGCCGATAGGAGGCGTTTAAGCCGGACCCGTCGGGATCGATCCGGATCGTATCGACGGGCGCATGCAGAACAATGCCTTCGCGCATCAGCGCGTCCAACAGGGGTTGGCGCAACTCCGTGTCGAGATCGGGCAGCAGCGCACTCTCGGCAATCACGGTGACTTTGCTGCCGAGGCGTTGATAGGCCTGCGCCAATTCCAGCCCATGCACGGACGTGCCGATGACGAGCAGGCGGGCAGGCAGTTCCGTCAGCGCGAAAATCGTTTCGCTGGTCAGCGCGCGGACATATTCGAGCCCGGCGATGTGGGGCAGGAGCGGCGCGGCGCCAGTGGCAATGACGAAGCGCCGGGCTTCGACGCGGACATCGCCCGCTTCAACCGTTTTCCTCGAGATGAAACGCGCCGCGCCGTGGATCACGCGCAGATTCATCGCTTGCAGCCGTGCGGCGCTGACCGATGGCGCGATGGCGGCGATCGCGGTTTGCAGACGCGCCTGCACTTGGGCGTAGTCGAAGCGCGGCTCGCTGGCCGCAAGACCGAGCTTGTCGGCGCGGCGCATGACATATGCCGCCCGCGCCGTCTCCGCCAAGGTCCGCGCCGCCACGCTGCCGGCATTGAGATGCGTGCCGCCCATCGCCCCTTTTTCAATGAGGACCGTGGGCACGCCAAAGGCGGCCGCGCCCATGGCCAGGGCCAATCCGCCGGGCCCAGCGCCGATGATGCAGATGTCGGGCTTCAGGGTTTCGCTCATGAGCGATCCGTCGGCCGACCTAGCGGAACGGTCTGGCGGGCAGATTGGCGGCCCTGCGTCAGCCGGCGCAGGAGAATCGGCGCCAGAGCCAGGAGGCCGAGGCTGACGAGGGCCAGGATCATTTGCGGGGTGACCAACTGGTGCGGCTCCACATGCATGCGACAATCGGCCTGACCCGACGCCAGGCAGGCGGCGAAGCCCTGTTTCTGCATGGTCAGCACGGCGTCGATGCCGGCGCCAGCCAGACCATAGGTCAGCGTCGCCGGCAGAACCCCGACAAACGTAACCCAGAGGAAGGTGAATGGTCTGATGTTGGTCAGGGCCATCGCCAGATTGATGACAAAAAACGGGAAGGCAGGCGTGAGTCGCAGAAACAACAGGTAAGATACGGCGTTTTCGTGGAATCCCGCGCGCAGCTTCTGCACCAGCGGCCAGGGGCGGTGGGTCAGGCCGTAGCCGAAGGAGCTGCGGGCAAACAGAAAGAATAATGTTCCGCCCAGGCTCACGGCACACAGCGAGACGCCAGCGCCGATCAGGCCGCCGAACAGAAAGCCGCCCGTCATGGTCAGCGCCGGGCCGCCAGGCACGCCGAGGGCGGCGGTCGTGGCAAAGACCAGGAAAAACAGAGCTATAGAGGGAAAATAGTGGCGGCTGACGAAGCCTGCCAGCATGTCCCGGTGTTCCACCAGCATGTCGAGGGACAGAAACCGGGTGAATCCGCTGGCAAAAAGCAGCCCGATGGCGGCGGCAGGCAGGATCAACGGCAGAAAACGGATCAGCCGGCGGCGTAAGCCACCCGTCGGGCCGAATGCATTGCCCTGGTCCCTCGCTGTTTCCCTCGACATGATCCTCCGATAGCGGATTATGGGCGTCAAATCACTGGCCGACGGACAAAATTGCGTGGTCTGACGGGCCCCGGAAAGGGGCATATTGTGGTCAATACTGATTGACTCGGCCGAAGGCTTCCACCTATAAGGCCGCACTCGATTTCGGCCGCGCCGACTTCGCGTGCAGGCGTGCGTCGGCATGCCAGCCGCCGGCAGCGGCACTGAATAACCTTAGTGGCTCCATGGCCAAGGCCATGGTTGACCCAGCAGAATTTGGAGTTCGACGGTGAAACGGACCTATCAGCCCAGCAAGATCGTGCGCAAGCGTCGCCACGGCTTCCGCGCCCGCATGGCGACTGTCGGTGGCCGCCGCGTTCTGGCCGCTCGTCGCGCCCAGGGCCGCAAGAAGCTTTCGGCCTGATTCGGACGCTTCCCGCCTCCCAAGGCAATCAAAGGCAGAACCGATGAGCGTTTCCCACACCGAAGGCGCGGGAAACAACGGTGAATTACGCCCGGCCGGTATCTCGATCGGGCGTTTGCGCAAGCGGCCGGAGTTTCAGCGGGTTGCCAAAGGGCGCCGCTATCATGCGCCCGGTTTCACGGTGCAGTGTGCGCCGCGCGATGACAATGAGACACTCGCCCGATTCGGACTGACGATCACCCGCAAGGTGGGAACGGCCGTCGAGCGTAACCGTATCCGCCGGCGTCTGCGGGCGGTTCTTGCTACCAGCAGCGACATTCCGTCAAAGCCAGGACATGATTATGTGCTGGTTGCCCGGCGCGAGGCGCTGTATCTGCCTTTCCCGGAATTGATCCGCGACATGCAGACAGCCATATCCGGGGTTGGCGGTAAGTCGCGGCGCAAAACGCCGGACAAAAACCCGGAATAGCTTCAACCCGTTCGAACGTGAACATAGGCCGGCCAACGATCAGCTGGTTCAGGATCAGCAGGCGAGAGAATGCGCGAAGATCAAAGAAATCTCCTGTTGGCCATGGCCTTGTCGCTCGTGGTCATCCTCGGCTGGAATTATTTCTACGCCAAGCCGCAGCTCGATGCGACGCGCCAGACCAATACGCAATTGCAGACCACCGGTGCCGCTCAGCAGCCCGGGACGCAGGCGACCGCGGAACAGCCGGGTGGCGTCGCCCCCGTGCCGGGCGGCTCCGCCCCGAATGCCCCGCAGGCACCGGCCGTTGCCGTTACGCTTGATCGCAATGCGTCGCTCGCCGCCTCGCCGCGGGTGAAGATCGACACGCCGAGCCTGTCCGGCTCGATCGCCCTGCGCGGCGCGCGCATCGACGACATTCACCTGAAGAAGTATCGCGAGACCACGGACCCGAAGAGCCCGACGATCGAGCTGCTCTCGCCGTCCGGTTCGGCCCATCCCTATTATGCCGAGACCGGTTTCGTCGCGGCGGCCAACAGCAATGTGGCGCTGCCGAAGCCCGACACGCTGTGGACGGCTGATAGCGATGTGCTGACGCCGGCCAGGCCCATGACGCTGACCTATGACAACGGTCAAGGCCTGGTGTTCCGTCGCGTGATCAGCGTCGACGACAATTTCATGTTCACCATTAAGGACACGGTCGAGAATAAATCGGCGGCGTCGGTGACGGTCTATCCCTATGGTCTGCTGACGCGCGTCGGCAAGCCGAAGACCGACGGCTATGCGGTGTTGCACGAAGGCTTTGTCGGCGTCGTCGGCGATTCCCGCGTGCAGGAATACACCTACGATTCGATCGAGAAGGAGCAGAAGGCCACCAAGCTCATGAAGGGCACTGGCGGCTGGCTCGGCATGACCGACAAATATTGGGCGGCGGCCGTTATTCCCGATCAGAACCTGGCGATCGAAGGCCGCTTCTCCTCGACCGGCACGACCACCAAGACCTATCAGTCTGACTATCTCGGCGGCGAGAAGGTCGTGGCGCCTGGCGCCAGTGTCGAGGTCGATCATCGCTTCTTCGCCGGCGCGAAGGAAACGCAGGTCATCGACGGCTACCAGAGCAGCCTCGGCATCAAGAATTTCGATCTGATGATCGACTGGGGTTGGTTCTATTTCATCACCAAGCCGCTGTTCTGGCTGATCGACTTCATCTACCGCTACGTTGGCAACTTCGGCGTCGCCATCCTCATCACCACCGTTCTCATCAAGCTGGTGTTCTTCCCGCTCGCCAATCGTTCTTACGAGTCGATGGCGAAGATGAAGGCGGTGCAGCCGCAGATGAAGGAGCTCCAGGAGCGCTACGCTGGCGATAAGCAGAAGCAGCAACAGGAGCTGATGGAGCTCTACAAGCGCGAGAAGATCAATCCGGTCGCTGGCTGTCTGCCTGTTATCGTCCAGATCCCAGTGTTCTTCGCACTCTACAAGGTGATCTTCATCACCATTGAAATGCGACACGCGCCGTTCTTCGGCTGGATCAAGGATCTTTCCGCGCCCGATCCAACCAATGTGTTCAACCTGTTCGGACTGATCCCCTTCGATCCGACACAGATTCCAGGCATCGGCCACTTCCTGTGGATCGGCATCTGGCCGCTCATCATGGGCGTCAGCATGTTCCTCCAGATGAAGATGAATCCGGAGCCGACCGATCCGATTCAGAAGCAGATGTTCGCCTGGATGCCGGTGATCTTCACCTTCATGCTGGGCTCGTTCCCGGCCGGCCTGGTGATCTACTGGACCTGGAACAACACCCTCTCCGTGACCCAGCAGTACTTCATCATGAAGAAGCAGGGCGTGAAGATTGAGCTTTGGGACAATCTGTTAGGTCTCTTCGGCAAGAAAGCGAGCTGACGCGCTTCAGCTGGTTATTGAACAACCCTTGGTGTCATCCCGCTCGCACCTGCGGTGCGTCGGGAATGACACCAGAGCGTTTTTCAGCACCCTGTTAGGGTGCGGATTGAAGTATGATGACTGAGATTGAGAACGACGAAGAATTCACCGAACGCGGCCGCAAATTGTTTGCTGGTCCCTGCGAGTTCTTCTTCGCCTCGGTTTCCGTTGACGATCTGCCGCCCATGGGCGCGCCCGAGATCGCCTTCGCCGGCCGCTCCAATGTCGGCAAATCGTCGCTGCTCAACGCGCTGACCAACCGCAAGTCCTTGGCACGCACGTCGCACACGCCAGGGCGCACCCAGCAGCTCAATTTCTTCGCTTTGGGCGGCGAGCTCGGCTCCGAGACCTTGCGCCTCGTCGATATGCCTGGATACGGCTATGCCGCCGTGTCGAAGCAAAAGATCGATAGCTGGACCAAACTGATGCACGGCTATCTGCGCGGCCGTTCGCCCCTCATCCGTGTCTTCGTCCTCGTCGATGGCCGGCACGGGCTGAAGGACACCGACGATGCGATGCTGAAACTGCTCGACACGTCGGCCGTCTCCTACCAGGTCGTCCTGACCAAGCGTGACGAAGTGAAGAAGTCCGACATCGAGGAGCGGATCGCGGCGACGCGCCAGGCGCTGTCCCGCCATCCCGCCGCCCATCCGGAGGTCATCTTCACCTCGTCGGAAACCGGCGATGGAATTCCCGATCTGCGTGCCGGCATCGCCCGCCTGCTCGCCGAACGCGGCGCTTGAGCGCGCGCGATAAGGAAAAAAGCCGGTGGTCTTCGCGCCGATGAGCGGCTAGAACACGGCCTGAGACAGTACCGGATTGAACATCGATGACCGATACCGCCAAAGCCAGCCCGCACGAACAAGCCGAAATCCTGATGCAGGCGCTGCCGCATATGCTGCGCTACGACGATACGATCGTGGTGGTGAAATACGGCGGCCATGCCATGGGTGACGAGAAAGTGGCGCGCGAATTCGCCCGCGACATGGTTTTGCTCGAACAGTCCGGTGTCAATCCGGTGGTCGTGCACGGTGGCGGCCCGCAGATCGGCGCCATGCTGTCGAAGCTCGGCATCAAGTCTGAATTCGCCGCCGGCCTACGCATCACCGACAAGGCCACCGTCGAAATCGTCGAGATGGTTCTCGCTGGCTCGATCAACAAGCAGATCGTCGGCTTCATCAACAACGAGGGCGGTCGCGCCATCGGCCTGTGCGGCAAGGACGGCAATATGGTCGTTGCCGAGAAGCTGACGCGCTCGGTCGTCGATCCGGATTCGAACATCGAGAAGGTGATCGATCTGGGTTTCGTCGGCGAGCCCAAGAGCGTCGACACCACGGTTCTGGACCAAGTGCTTGGCCGCGAACTCATTCCGGTTCTGGCGCCCGTGGCGCAGGGCGCGGACGGCGAGACCTATAACGTTAATGCCGACACGTTCGCTGGCGCCATCGCCGGTGCGTTGAAAGCCAAGCGTCTGATCTTCCTGACCGACGTGCCCGGCGTGCTTGATAAGAACAAACAGCTCATCAAGGAACTGACGGTCTCGCAGATCCATGATCTGATCGCCGATGGCACGATCACCGGCGGCATGATTCCGAAGGTCGAAACCTGCATCTACGCCATCGAAATGGGGGTTGAAGGCGTCGTCATTCTCGACGGCAAGGCACCCCATGCCGTGCTGGTCGAACTGTTGACCGATCATGGTGCCGGCACCCTGATCAAGCGTTGATGGCGGCGGCGGAGGTGTTGTCTGGGCGTTTCACCCATGTCGATACATGGGTGTTCGACCTCGACAACACGCTTTATCCGCCGCACTGCGATCTGTGGCCGCGCATCGACGACCGCATGACGGCCTTCATGGCCGACATGCTCGGCCTCGACGGTATGTCGACCCGCGCCCTGCAGAAATTCTATTATCGCCAGCATGGCACCACCCTGCGCGGGTTGATCGATGAATATGGCATCGATCCGGCTGAATTCCTCCGCTTCGTCCACGATATCGACCGCACCTCCGTCGAGCCCGATGTGGCGTTGGCCGCCGGCATCGCGGCACTGCCTGGCCGCAAGCTGATCTTCACCAATGGCTCGCGCGACCATGCCCTGCGCACCTGCGAGCGGCTTGGCATCGGCGACTATTTCGAAGACGTGTTCGACATTGTCGCCGCCGACCTGGTGCCCAAGCCCGATCCGCGGGCCTATGACCGGTTTTTCGACCGCCACGGCATCGCGCCCGAGCGCACCGCCATGTTCGAGGACATCGCGCGCAATCTCGTCGTGCCCAAGGCGCGCCAGATGACGACGATTCTCGTGGTGCCGAAGCCCGGGGACCATGATTTCCGCGAAGGCTGGGAGATCGCGCGGGAACGGCCAGCCCATGTCGACTTCCTCACCAACGACCTCAGCGGCTTTCTGACCGATATTGTCGCGTCTGGCAGCGCTGCCGCTCTCCCGTCGCCGGCCTTGCCTGACCGGTCTTGACATCGCCGGGGGGAGAGCCGAAACCTCCGGCCAAATCCTTATCCCTCGGGAGCCGTCATGTCGCACGCCCAGCTTGAAAAGATCATCGATGCCGCCTTCGCCGACGCCGCGTCGGTCAATGCCGGTACCAAGGGCGAGGTACGTGACGCCGTCAATGAAGCCCTGGCTCTGCTCGACAGCGGCAAGGCCCGCGTCGCCGAGAAGATCGCCGGCCAAACCGGCGCGCAGAGCTGGAAGGTCAATCAATGGCTGAAGAAGGCCGTGCTGCTCTCTTTCCGCCTCAACGACATGTCGGCTATTTCCGGTGGCCCCGGCGGCTCGTCCTGGTGGGATAAGGTGCCCTCGAAGTTCGAGGGCTGGACGGCCAAGGAACATGCGGCCGCCGGCTTCCGCTCGGTGCCGAACTGCATTGTGCGCCGCTCCGCCTATATCGCGCCCGGCGTCGTGCTGATGCCGTCCTTCGTCAATCTCGGCGCCTATGTCGACAGCGGCACCATGGTCGACACCTGGGCGACGGTGGGCTCCTGCGCCCAGATAGGCAAGAACGTGCATCTGTCGGGCGGCGTCGGCATCGGTGGCGTGCTTGAGCCGCTGCAGGCCGGCCCGACCATCATTGAAGACAATTGCTTCATCGGCGCCCGCTCGGAAGTGGTCGAAGGCGTGGTGATCGGTGAAGGCTCGGTTCTGTCGATGGGCGTCTTCATCAGCGCCTCGACCAAGATCGTCGACCGCGACACCGGCAAGATTCACATCGGCCATGTGCCGCCTTATTCGGTTGTCGTGCCGGGCTCGCTGCCGGGCAAGGCGCTGCCGGATGGCTCGGCTGGTCCGTCGCTGTACTGCGCGGTTATCGTCAAGACCGTCGATGCGCAGACGCGTTCGAAGACCGGTATCAACGAACTGTTGAGGGATTGATGGCTTCCGTTCTGTCGGCGCACGGATTCAGATTCCTGTTCCGCACCGATGAGGGGCGGATCGGCCGGCAGGTCTGGTGGCTCGGCACGATCCTGCTCGTCAGCATCGTCATCGTATTTGCGTTGGGTTGGCTGGCGTTGTCGCCCTATGCGCATCGCACACTCGATGTGCGCAAGTTTTACGATCCGATGACCTTCGTCAGTTATGCCTATCTGATCATCTATGCCTTCGCGGTGCTGTTGATCGCCGTCTGCTACGTCAACCTGTCGGCCAAGCGCCTGCGCGATGGTGGCATCGAGCCGGGCCTGGCGGGCGCGGCTCCCTTGGCGATCTTCCTCGCCTTGGCGGCGCATTGGCTGCAACCGCGCGTCGCCGAAGTGTTTCCCACCCTGCTGTTGATCGCCATCGACCTGGTGGCGCTCGGCGTGGTGCTCTGGCAGGTCTATCTGCTCGGTGTTCGAGCGAGCGAGGCGCCGTGAATTGGAAAGCGATCTTCTTCAATCTTGAAGGTCGCATTCCACGGCTGCCGTTCTGGCTTGGCATGCTGGCGCTGCTGGCGATCATGTTTTTGATCCTGGTGCCAGCTGGTCTTTTTAGCTGGGATCCAGCCACCAATCCGGCGCCGTTGTCCTATCGTCTGCTTGAATGCTTCGTGACGCTGGGGCTGGCCTATCCCACCTATGCGATCATGCTGAAGCGGCTTTACGATCGCGATCATCCGGGCACGGCGGCTTTTGTCTTCGTCGTGCTGGATATCCTCGTCGAAGTCGTCAACGTTCTATCGCCGATCGAAACCGAAGACGGAATGACGCCGCTTGGTTGGATCCTTATGATTCCCTATCTTATCCTGCTTGTTGCGCTGTTGATCGAACTCGGTCTGCGGCGCGGCACGCCGGGGCCGAACCGCTTCGGGCCCGATCCCCTGGTGACCCACTCATGACATCAGCCGTAACCCTGCTGCGCGATCTGATCCGCTGTCCGTCCGTCACGCCGCAGGATGCCGGCGCGCTCGGGCTGATTGAAAACGTGCTGAAGGGTGCTGGTTTCGAGACCCATCGCATCGTCTTCAGCGAGCCGGGCTATCCAGATACCGACAATCTCTATGCGCGTATCGGCAGCGGCGCGCCGTCGCTGGTCTTTGCTGGCCATACCGATGTGGTGCCGACGGGCGATGCGGCCAAGTGGCGGTTCGATCCGTTTTCGGCCGAGGTCGCCGACGGTATGATCTGGGGCAGGGGCGCGGTCGATATGAAGGGCGGCATCGCCGCTTCGATCGCCGCGACGCTTAATCATTTGGCCGCTCACGGTACGCCCAAGGGCTCCATCGCGTTTCTGATCACCGGCGATGAAGAAGGCCCCGCCGTCAACGGCACGGTCAAACTGCTGCAATGGGCGCATGAACGCGGCGAGCGCTTCGATCATTGTATTCTGGGCGAACCGACCAATCCCGATGCGCTCGGCGACATGATCAAGATCGGCCGGCGCGGTTCGCTGTCGGGCACGCTGGTGGTGCATGGTCGCCAGGGCCATGTCGGCTATCCGCATCTGGCCGACAATCCGGTGCATCACATCCTGCGCATTGGGGCTGCGCTGCGGGCCGAGCCGCTCGATCAAGGCACGCCGCATTTCGATGCCTCCAATCTCGAAATCACCGCGATCGATACCGGCAATCCGGCCGTCAATGTGATTCCCGATGAGGCGCGCGCCGCTTTCAACATTCGCTTCAATGATCTCTGGCAACCCGACACCTTGGCCGCCGAAGTGCGCCGGCGTGTGGAAGCCGCCGCGCAAGGCGCGCGCTATACGCTCGACTTCAAGCCGACCAATGCCCTGGCCTTCGTGATGCAGCCGGGGCCGTTCGTGGAAGCCATGTCACAGGCCATCGCGGCCGAGACGGGGCGGCGGCCGGTGCTGTCGACAACCGGTGGCACGTCCGACGCGCGTTTCATCTGCAATTATGCACAGGTGGTTGAGTTCGGCCTCGTCGGCCAAACCATGCATGCGATCGACGAGCGCACGGCCGTGGCCGATGTCGAGAAGCTGGAAGCGATCTACACTCGCGTGCTGGCGAATTATTTCGCCTAACACTTCGCCGAAGCCTTTGTGTCATCCAAAGGCTGCCGCGCATTCTCAATAATCGACGCGCAACATATAGAGCCCGCTCGCTGGCGCGACCACGCCGCAGCGGGCGCGGTCTTTGGCGTCCAGCGCGTCCTTCAGATCCTGCTTGCTCCATTTGCCCGAGCCGACATGTTCAAGGGAGCCGGTGATCGAGCGCACCTGATGATGCAGGAACGAGCGCGCCGAGGCGAAGATCTCGATCGTCTCGCCGGTGCGCACCACATCGAGGCGATCGAGCGTGCGCAGCGGTGAATTGGCCTGGCACTCCGCGGCGCGGAAGGTGCTGAAGTCGTGCTTGCCGATCAACACCTGCGCCGCGTCATGCATCGCTTGCGCATCGAGCCGCCGCTTCACGTGCCAGATGCCATCGCGCATCACCGTTGGCGGCGCGCGGCGATTGAGAATGCGATAGACGTAGTGGCGGGCTTTCGCCGAGAAGCGCGCCTCGAAGGTGTCGTCCACCGCTTCCGCCAGCAGCACCGCGACAGGCTGCGGTTTCAGATGGGCGTTCATCGCGTCGCGGACCTTGTCGGTGCGCCATTCGCGCGACAGATCGATATGGGCTACCTGTGCAAGGGCATGGACGCCGGCATCTGTGCGCCCAGCGCCATGCACGACAACGGTTTCGCCGCTCATGGCATGGACCGCTTCTTCCAGCGCTTGCTGCACTGAGGGCGCATTGGCCTGCCGCTGCCAGCCGGCGAACGGTGTGCCGTCATATTCAATGGTGAGCTTGTAACGCGGCATCAGGTGAGCCGGGTGCCGGGCGGCAGGGCCGCGCCGCGCAGGAATTCCTCGGCGCTCATCGGCGATTTTCCGGCGCGCTGCACGTCGAGCAGGCGCACCGCGCCCTGGCCGCACGCGATTGTAAGATCGCTGCCGATGGGCGAACCCGCTTCGCCCTGGCCTTTTGCGAGCGCACTGCGCAACACTTTCACCCGCTCCGGGCCCTTGCCAAAATCAGCCTCGAAGAAGGCGCCCGGAAACGGCGAGAGGCCGCGAATATGATTGTGCACGTCGGTCGCCGGCTTCGCCCAATCGATGCGGCATTCGGCCTTGTCGATCTTGCTGGCATAGACAGCGCCGTTCTCGGCTTGCGCATGAAACTGCAATGAGCCGCGCGACAGAGCGGCGAGCGCACGCACCATCAGATCGGCGCCGACGCCCATCAGCGCGTCGTGCAATTCGCCCGCGGTCATATTGTCGCCGATGGCGATACGCTCGGCCATGGCCACGGGCCCGGTGTCGAGGCCCTCGTCCATGCGCATCACCATGACGCCGGTTTCGTTGTCGCCGGCCATGATGGCGCGCTGGATCGGCGCGGCGCCGCGCCAGCGCGGCAGCAGCGAGGCATGCAGATTAAGGCAGCCTTCAGCGGGCGCTTCGAGGATCGGCTGCGGTAGGATGAGGCCATAGGCGACGACAACGGCGACATCGGCGTCGAAAGCGGCAAAGGCTTGCGCCTCGGCCTCGTTGCGCAGGGTTTTCGGCGTCAGCACCGGAATGCCGAAACGATCGGCCGTGACGTGAACCGGGGAACGGGTCAGTTCGAGGCCGCGCCGCCCGGCGGGCTTGGGCGCGCGCGTATAGCAGGCGACGACCTCATGGCCCTGGCCAATAATTTCGGTGAGGACCGGCACCGAGAAGTCGGGCGTTCCCATGAAGACGATACGCATGCGATCAACCTGAAATGCCGGCGAGCCGGACGGAAATCTGGCCGGGTTCTACAGCATTTTTACGCGAAGGGCAGGTCGGCCTAGTTTGTCTCGGCCTAGTTCGCCTCGGCCTCGTCAGGGCGGCGCTTGGCGTCCTTGGTGAACTTCTTCACCACCCGCTCGCGCTTCAGCCGGGAAATATGGTCGATGAACAGCACGCCATTGAGATGATCGATCTCGTGCTGCAGGCAGGTGGCGAGGAGCCCGTCGGCATCCAGCTCCTGCTGGACGCCCATCCGGTCGAGATAGCGCACCCGCACCCGCGCCGGCCGTTCGACCTCGGCGTAATATTCGGGAATGGACAGGCAGCCTTCCTCGTAGACGGAGGTTTCCTCGGAGGCGAGCACGACTTCCGGATTGATCAGGAAAATCGGGTCCTTCTTCTCCGGCGTCTCGTCGTCTTCCTCGCGCTTGGCCACGTCGACCACGATGACGCGTTTGGGCACGGCGATCTGGATCGCAGCCAGGCCGATGCCCGGCGCGTCGTACATCGTCTCCAACATGTCGTCGAGCAAGGTGCGTATCCCGTCATCCACGAGGGTTACGGGCGTGGAAACCGCGCGCAACCGCGTGTCGGGCAGGATAATGATGGGCTTCAGCGACATGGAAACAGGTACCGTCCAATATGAAAACGCCCGCCTGAGATATGCATCCCGGCGGGCGAGGTCAATTTTAAGGCGTCAATCAGCGTGAAATTTTCAGGCCGGCTGACGGGTCAGGTCGAATGTACGGACGCGCGGCGTCAGCTGGATGCGCGGGCGGGTGCGCTCGACAACCACAGCGCCGGTCGGGCGGCTGCGTGGCTCAAGCTTGATCGCCGGGCGAGCGGTGCCGGTCGGGATGATGGTGCGGGGACGGGCCCGTTCCACAACCACGGCGCGCTCGGCGCCATTGCGCGAGGCGACGACGCGGGTTTCGCGCGAAGCGGCTTCCGCAGCGGCTTTGGCCACAAGCGGACGGACTTCGTCGACGGAAACGTCCATGAAGCCGGCGGCGATATAGGCCTGATGATCGAGATCGTCGGTCAAACCCTGGGCAGCCAAAATGGCTTCCTCAATGGTCGGCGGGCACTTCTTAATCCGGATCGGCGGCAGCGTCTTCGGGTCGACAGTCTTTTTCGCGGGGGCGCGCTTCATGGCAGCCTCATCTTGGTTCATATCTATACGACTCAGTATACAGCAACAGTGCAATGCAGCAAGATGTTTTTGTGCAACGCACACTGTTCCAATTAAAAATGGCGGAATGCCGGGTTTTCCTCGTCAATCGCCCTGTTGTTCTTATTCTGTTCGGAACCCGGGACGAATCGCGGTATGCATATAGGATGACGCACCCGCTATTTCTATTGTCCGGATACCCGATCGGCCTGCTCGAAATTGCCGCAGGCGGCGTCGCTTTTTGCGCGCTTGTCCTCTTCATTATGGCCATTGGCCTGCTCCGGGCCGGGGGCTCCCGCCGGCTGGAAGCCGAGCTCGCGGCCGAGCGGCAGCGCGAGATCGACGACAAGATGGCTGGGCTTAGCCAGATCAACGCTGAACTGGCCGGTCGGTTGCGCGGCATGGGCGATGCGCTCACCAGCCGCCAGGGCGAACTGGCGCGATTGTTGACCGAGCGTCTCGATGCCGTCGGGCATCGGGTCGGCCAAGGGCTCGAATCGAATGGCCGTTTCGCGGCCGACCAATTGACCAAGCTCTCCGAGCGCCTCGCTGTCATCGACAAGGCGCAGGAAAAGTTGACGGGCATGACCCAGGAAGTGGTCAGCCTGAAGGATATTCTGGCCAACAAACAGTCGCGCGGCGCTTTCGGCCAGGGGCGGATGGAGGCGATCGTTCGCGATGGCCTGCACCCTGCGGCCTACGAATTTCAGGCGACTCTCTCGAATGGCAGCCGGCCCGATTGCTTGATCCGCCTGCCGGGCGATGAGCGCGCCATGGCGGTTGATGCCAAGTTTCCGCTGGAAGCGTTCACGGCCCTGAAGGATGCGGCCAACGATGCCGAGCGCGAGCAAGCCGGCCGCCGCGTGCGCGCCGATCTGAGCAAACACATCAAGGATATCGCCGACAAATATCTGCTCTCCGGCGAGACCCAGGATCTAGCTTTGCTGTTCGTTCCTTCTGAATCGATCTACGCCGATCTCAGCAGCCATTTCGACGATGTGATCCAGCGTGCCAATCGGGCCCGCGTCCTCATCGTCTCGCCGTCGCTCTTGATGATGGCCATTCAGGTGATGCAGAGCTTGGTGCGCGATCGGCGCATGCAGGAACAGACTCATCTGATCCAGCGCGAGGTGCGTAGTCTGCTCGATGATCTGCGCCGCCTCGGCGACCGTGTTGCCAAGCTCGACGTGCATTTCCGTCAGGCGCAGGAGGACGTGGCGCAGATCACCACCTCCACCGAGAAACTGGTGCGTCGCGGTTCCCGCATTGACCAGCTCGAGCTTGATCCGCAGACCGCCCCAACTGCTGGCACGGCACCGCTGCGCAATGCGGCCGAGTAAGCCGCGCTACGCCGTTTCAGACTTCGACGATGACGTAGTCGTCCTCGATCCGCACCGGAAAGACCTCGGCTGCTTTTGGCGGCGCGTCGAGATCGATCTCAGCGCCTTGCACGACGGCAGTCTGATAGTGGCGCACGCGCACCCGGCTTGGATCGCATTGGGCGCGGCCGGTGCGCAGATCGAACTCCCAGCCGTGCCACGGGCATTTCACAAACTCGTCCTTGCGCGAATAGCAATATTCGCCGGGCATTTTCGATTCCACCAGACCGACAAGCTTGCCGTCGATCAGATGGCCGCCCTCATGCGGGCAGCGATTGCCAAGCGCATGGAATTCGCCGTTGACGTTGAACACGGCGATCTGGCGGTTGTTGACCTCGACCAGTTTGCGGCTGCCCGGCGGCAGATCCTTCACCGCGGCGACGATATGTTTGCCCATGGTCAGAGTCCCAGCCGCGGATAAGTGGCGAGTGGATTGTCGACGAGGATGCGCCTGTGCAGGCCAGCGGGAATGCCAGGTGGCATGATCTCGTCGCCATTGAATTGCCAGTGCGGATAGTCCGAAGAATAGAGCAGCATGTCGTCGGACTGAAAATGTTCGATGGCGCGCGCCACGATGTCGGGATTGTCGGGCGTATCGAGCGGCTGGATCGTCAAGCGGAAGTGATCGCGCACGATCTCGTTGGGCGAACGGTCGATCCACGGAATCTCGGCGCGCACGCCACGCCAGAATTTCGACAGGCGCCAGACGAAGCCCGGCAGCCAGGTGACGCCGGATTCGATCAACACCGCTTTCAGCTTCGGGAATTTGACGAACACGCCCTCACAGACAAGGCTGGCGAGCTGCGACTGAAAGCCTAGCGACTGCGCCGCATAATCCTCGACATAATAGGTCGGCCAGCCCAGCGACGTCACCGGATAGCGATAGGCGCTGCCGGCGTGGATCCCGAGCGGCAGGTTGTGGCGTTCCGCCGCCGCATAGATCGGCCAGAATTGCCGGCGCCCCAGCGGCGTCTCGCCCATGCAGAGGACCAGGATCTGCACGAACCGCTTGTCGACAGCGCAGCGCTCGATCTCATCGACCGCGTGTTCGACATTCTGCAACGGCACGACGATGGAGGCGCGCAGGCGCGGGTCGCGATCAAGCCATTCTTTGACAACCCAATCGTTCATCGCGCGGGCGAAGGCGTGCGCCATGTCCTCGTTGAAGACGAGTTGCACGCCATAGAGGCAATTCAGAATGGCGATATCAGCCTGCCAGTCGCCGAAAACCTTTGTCCCGACCTCGTGGGCACTGAGCCCCGCGCGTCCGCCTTCGCTACGAAAATCCGCGCGCGCGGTGATCGGCGCCAGCGGCGGATAACTGATGGTATCGAGCGTGGTGATTTCGCGCTCGATCACCGACTCACGCCAATGGTCGTCGAGATAAGGCAGCAGCGTCTGCATGCTCGGCACGGTGGGATGCACGTCGCAATCGATCGCGCGGATATTGGACAGATTCACCTTGGGGGCTCCAGCAGCAAAGGGGCTAGCAGGTTGTCGAAAAGTCTTTTGTTAGCAGGCGGGCGAACCCTCACCGTCATTGCGAGGAGCATCGCGACGAAGCAATCCAGGGGCGCGTGGTAGAGTGTCAAGAAGTGCCTCTGGTGCAGGCGTATTCACTATGATTATACACCTCGAATCCTGGATTGCTTCGCTTCGCTCGCAATGACGGGAAGGTATTCGCGTGTGCTGCTAGAGGCGGAACACGCCCATGGCGTTTTCAAAGCGCAGCTTGCGGCGGCGCTCCTCACTCCAGTTCGTCGGCACGGCGAAGACCGGATCGTCGAAGTCCCAATGGGCGTAATCGCTGGCGAACATCACCCGGTCCCAGCCGATCCAGTCGATCAGATCGACGAGATATTCCGGTTTCTCCGGCTCCTCGATCGGTTGCGTCGTGACGTAGACGTTCTGCTTCAGATATTCCGACGGTGGCCGTTTCAGATGCGGCACCTCGTCCTTCATCTTTTGCCAATGCTTGTCGAGCCGCCAGCCCAGCGAAGGCACCCAGCCGAAGCCAGCTTCGATCATGACCACTTTCAACGTGGGAAAGCGCTCGAACAGTCCTTCCATGATCATCGAGGAGATAAGGGCTGAACAGGCGGTGCCGTGTTCGGCCATTTCCTCGATATAGAAGGACGGCCAGCCCGAATTGGAAATCGGAATGCCGGAATAGCCAAACACATGAATGCCGATTGGCAGGTTGTGTTCCACCGCCGCTTCATAGATCGGCCAATACTTGCGCCGGCCCAGAGCCTCGTTGGTCCGGCTTAGGAGAAACACCTGGCAGAACGCCTTGTTAGCGGCGCGCTTGTGAATTTCCGCCACCGACGCTTCGATGTTCTCGTAAGGCACGACGATGGAGGGACGCAGGCGCGGCTCCTTGGCGTGCCAGAAATCGAGCTGCCAGTCGTTATGGGCGGAAGCCAGCGCGGCGGAGAGATCGAGGTTCTGGTCGCCCGATCCCGGCCAAAGCGGATTCATGATGCCGACGTCGACGCCGTGATAATCGAGGTGCTGCTCCTGCATCAGTTGCAGGGAGCTGCCGGGCGGATCGCCATTGGTGGGCCAGGCATCGCGCCGCGCGCCATCGCCTGGCTGTGATTTGGGATAGGGATGGCCTTTGACGAAGCCGTGCCGCTTGCGCAGGCCATAGGTCTGCCACGTGTCCCACCAGCGCGACGACAGGTAAGGCTTCAGGTCTTCTGGCGCGCGCAGGCGCGGATGGATATCGCAATCGACTAGCGCGAGCTTGCTGTTGGGCCTGAACTGCGCTTTCGGCGCATTAACATTCATGGCGAATTCCTCCGGGCGCGATAGGGCGCTTGTGTTTCAGCGTTTGTAGCGCGTCCGACGATACCAGGCAAAATCGCGTTTCTGTCGAAACGCGATTTGCTCTAGCGTCGTGGCCAGGGCCGGGCGCGCAGGGCCTCTTCGTTCACCTCAGTGCCCCAGCCGGGGCCGGTGGGCAGAACGAATTCGCCGTTATCAAGTGTGGGCGGCACAGTGACGAACTCGTCGCGCCAGGGCACATCGTCCACTTCCAGTTCCATGATGCGGAAATTGGGAATGGCGGCGCAAAAATGCGCACTCATGATGCTGGCGAGCGTGCCGTAGAAATTATGCGGCGCGCAATTCACTTCATAAGCATCGGCGAGGGTGGCGATGCGCACGGATTCCCAGAGACCATTCCACGGCACGTCGACGACGGCGACATCGGCGGCGCCTTCCTCGAAATAGGGCCGATATCCTCGCAGGCCATGGATCGATTCCAGCGAGGCGATCGGCACCCGGCTTGAACGGCGCACGTGCGCCAAAGCCTGCGGATCGTGCATGTCGATTTCAAACCACGTCAGATCGAACGGTTCCAGCGCTCGCGCGATGCGCAGGAAACCTTCCGTGCGCTGGCTGAAATTGATGTCGAGCATGAGGCCGGTTTGCGGGCCAAGGCCCTCGCGGAAGGCGGCGAGCATGTCGGTAATCGCGCCGATGAAGGTGCTGTCGATATTGCGCTCGAGCAGTTTGGGATAGAGGCGGAAGCCGCCTTCGAACATTTTGAGCTTGCCGCCGTCTTGAAACAGCGGGTTGGTTTTGATGGCTGTGAAGCCGCGCGCTGTCGCCTCTTGTCCGAGCGTCTTGAGATCGTCCAGGGTTTCGATCCGTGGCTTGCCCCAGCTCTCAAACAGATCGGCGAAGCGGACGCGGAAACTGCCGCAATGGGACCAATAGACCGGCAGGCGGGTGCGGAAGGGGCCTCCGAATAGAGCATAGACGGGCACGCCGAGCGCCTTCGCCTTGATGTCGAGGCAGGCATTCTCGATGGCGGCGATGGCCTGATTGTTGAGACCGCCCGCCGCCAGCCGCGTGATCGCCTGCAGCGAGGCGGTGAGCTTGCCCACTTCCCGGGGATCAAGTCCCTGGATGATCGGGGCGAAGCGCCGCAGCAGATCGCTGACGCCGCCGGCGCCGAAATTCTCGGCGTATTCAGCCCAACCGACGAGGCCTTCGTCGGTGGTGATCTTGAGAAAGGAAGCCGGCCGCCAGCCCATGTCGGCGTGGAACTGCTCCAGTTTGACGATTTTCACGTGTCCCCCCGAGACTGTTTTAATCCGTGCTGTTCAATCCGCCGATCCCAGCACCAGGCCGCCGTCGATGACGATGTGAATGCCGGTGACATAGTCGGAAGCGTGCGAGGCCAGGAACAGCGCCGCGCCCTGCATGTCTTGCGGCGTCGCCAGGCGGTGCATCGGATTGGCTTTTTCGAACGGCGCACGAGCCTCCGCGTCTTTCAGCCGGCCGCCGCCGATATTGGTGATCGCGGGGCCGGGCGCGATGGCGTTGACGTTGATGTTGTAGCGCGCCAGTTCGATGGCGACCTGCCGCACGATCTGTCCCACCGCCGCTTTTGAAACCACATAGCTCGAGCCGACATATTGCTCGATCTTCATCGATGAGATCGAGCTGGTGACAACGATCTTGCCGCCGCCCTGCTTCTTCATCTGCGGGATCGCCGCCCGCAGGGTACGGATCACGCCATGGACATTGGTGTCGATCACCCGCTCCCAGAGGTCGTCGCCGAGCGCCTCGAAGGCCGTGTCCGGATTGCGGGAGTTATCGGTACGTAGGAAGCCAGGGCCGCCGCTGATCCCGGCATTGGCGAAAACCACGTCGAGCCGGCCTTCGCGCGCGATCACGCTGTCGAACAGCTGGCGGAGTTCGGCATCCTTGGTGACGTCGGCGATCATGGCGTTGGTCGCATATCCGGCATCGCGCAAACGCATGGCTTCCCGGTTCACCGCCGCATCGTCACGATCCGCCATGGTCACCTTGGCGCCGTTGGTCGCCATGGCTTCGGCGATGGCAAGGCCGATGCCGCTGGCGGCGCCCGTCACAACGATGGATTTGCCTTGTACCGCAAAGATATCTTCAACCCTGGCCATCTTGCCTCCCGTTCGTTGGCGGCAGGATGAAGGTGGCATCGCGGCAAAGCAAGCGGTCGCCGCCATTCTCTCTCCCTGCTGCTCCGCCCCTGTGTCCGAGCCTTCTCGCCCAACCTTCTTTCCCAATCTTCTTTCCATTGACAAGGTCACGTCCGCGTGGCGACAGTATCGCCCAACCAAGAAAGCCGGTGCATAGGGCGCCGGCGAAACGGGCGGAAACTAAAACGCATGGCCCCACGCAACATCAAAAATGTCGCGGTGATTGGCTTGGGCAAGATGGGCAATCCGATATCGCGCCATCTGTTGAACGGCGGTTTCGTCGTTTCCGGCTTCGATGTCGATGCTAAGGCCTGCAAGTCAGCCGCGTGCAAAGGCATTGCCGTTGCGACATCGCCGGGGCAGGCAGTCACTGAAGCCGATCTTGTGATCGTCCTGGTGGCCCAGGAAGAGGAGGTCGAAAAAGTCCTCTTCGCGCCTGATGGCGTCGTGGCACGCGCCAAGCCCGAAACGATCGTCGGTATCGCCACGACGATTTCTCCCGAAAGCATGATCCGTTTCGGCGCGCGGTTGCGCGAACATGAACTGGCGCCCCTCGACATGCCGATCTGCCGGGGCGAGCGGCCGGCGGAGGCGGGCAAGCTGCTGATCACCGGCGGCGGCGAGAAGGCGGTGTTCGACGCTTGCCGGAAGGCTTTCTCCACCTTCGCCAGCTCCGTTTATCGCCTGGGCGACGTCGGCTCGGGCCAGGTCGGTAAGATGGTCAACAATCTGATCCTCTGGACCTGCGTTTCGGCCAATCACGAAGGCTTCAAACTGGCCGGGAAATATGGCGTCGATGACGTCGTCATGCGCGAGATGCTACTCGACAGCAGTGCCGCCAACTGGGCGCTGGAAACACAAGCCCAGCGCTATGCCATGCCGTCGGCCGAGCGTGATATGATGATCGCCCTGACGGAGGCGGACCGGCTGCGTGTCAGCTTGCCGCTCAGCGGTATCGTCAAGGAAGTCATCAAGGGCATCAAGATCGAACGCGAGGAACATTTCCCGTTCGAAGAGAAGAAGAGCTAGTTCGCGCCGGCATATTGAGGCGGCCCGCGTGGCCGCCCAAGCTTCCGCAAACCTCCCCGTTCGTTCGTTGCACCTCGGCGCTACATGGGCGTCGCCAAGGACGCTTGTGCGCGTGACTGTGGTCTGGCGTGGCTCCCATCCACCCACGAGAATTGGTGTGGACAGTTAGATACAAGTGCATGCATAATATGATTCCATGCATACACCAATGTATTGGGGAGCAAAGGCTATGACATACAAGTTGAAGGGGGCGGTTGCCGCAGCGGCTCTATTGAGCGTGGTTGGCGGATTTGTGCTTCGGGATGGTCCAGCCTTGGCGCAGACAGGCCCTGGCTTTGAATTGCGTTATCTCAACTGGGGTAGTTGGCAGGCTCGCGTGGGGTTTTCGCAAGCCGCAAGTGTGAAGCGGCCGGGCCGTTGGCTTTTTCTCTCCGGCGTTGGATCGGAGGAGGAGAAGGAAGGCAAGGTTCAGTACGTCGGTGACTTTGCAGCGCAGTGCAAAGCGGCCTGGGACAGCGTCCGCACGATCCTCGAGCGTGAGGGCGGTTCGGTCAAAAATATTGTCCGGATCGTCACCTATGTCACCGATCCGCGCAGCCTTGCCGCCAATAACAGCTGCAAGAAAGCCGCGCTCGGCGACGGGCCTTATCCGCCGCATACATTTCTCAACGTCAGCCAGCTCGCCATCCCCGGCATGCTGATCGAAGTGGAAGTGACGGCCGCGCTGCCAGACTGAACACGCTCTCGCGATAGCTCGGCGCGCCCGGCGAAGCCGCTCAGTCGCCAGGCTTCACCGCGTATTGTTCGTCGGTGACATGTTCGAGCCAATCGACATGCTTGCCGTTCTTGGCCTCCTGCATGGCCATGTGTTCCATGCGGATCTTCGGCGCAGCGCCGTGCCAATGCTTTTCTTCCGGCGCGAAATAAATGACGTCGCCAGCGCGCACTTCCCGCACGCTTCCGCCCCACACCTGCACCAGGCCGACGCCTGAGGTGATGAACAATGTCTGGCCGAGCGGATGGGTGTGCCAGGCGGTGCGGGCGCCCGGCTCGAAGGCGACGCGCACGGCGCGCTGGCCGGCGGGCTCGGGGGCTTCAATGATCGGATCCTGCCACACGGTGCCGGTGAAGTAAGAGGCCGGGGCGCGGACTGAGGGAATGGAGCCGAGCGGTCGGATGATCATGGGCGTGTCCTTCTCTTTTGGCTACGCTAGCATGATCACCGACACGGAAGACAGGCCGATCAGCTGTCCATCTTCAGGGCGGCGATAAACGCCTCCTGCGGGATCTCCACCTTGCCGAATTGGCGCATGCGCTTCTTGCCCTCTTTCTGCTTCTCGAGCAGCTTGCGCTTGCGGGTGACGTCGCCGCCGTAGCACTTCGCCGTCACGTCCTTGCGCAGGGCGCGCACGGTTTCACGCGCGATGATCTTGCCGCCGATGGCCGCCTGGATCGGAATTTGGAACATGTGCGGCGGGATCAGCTCTTTCAGCTTCTCCACCATCACGCGTCCGCGCATCTCGGCGCGGCTGCGATGCACCAGCATTGAGAGCGCGTCGACCGGCTCGGCATTGACCAGGATCGACATTTTCACGAGGTCGCCCTCGCGATAGTCGGTGATCTGGTAGTCGAAGCTGGCATAGCCTTTCGAGATCGATTTCAACCGGTCGTAGAAGTCGAACACCACTTCGTTGAGCGGCAGTTCATAGACCACCATGGCGCGCTTGCCGACATAGGAGAGGTCGACCTGTAAGCCGCGCCGCTCTTGGCACAGTTTCAGCACGGAGCCGAGATAATCGTCCGGCGTCAGGATCGTCGCCTTGATCCACGGCTCATGGATCGTGTCGATCTTCACCACGTCGGGCATGTCGACGGGGTTGTGCAGCTCGATCACTTCGCCGTCGTTCATGTGAATCTTGTAGATGACGCTGGGCGCCGTCGCGATCAGATCGAGATTGAACTCACGGTGCAGCCGCTCCTGGATGATTTCCAGATGCAGCAAGCCCAAAAATCCGCAACGGAAGCCGAAGCCGAGCGCGGCGGAGGATTCCATTTCGTAGGAGAAACTGGCGTCGTTGAGGCGCAGGCGGCCCATGGCGGCGCGCAGATCTTCGAAGTCGGCCGCATCGACCGGGAACAGGCCGCAGAACACGACAGGTTGCGCCGGTTTGAAGCCGGGCAGGGCCGAGGCCGTCTCGCGTCGTTCTTCGGTAATGGTGTCGCCGACGCGCGTGTCGGCCACCTGTTTGATCTGCGCCGTGATGAAGCCGATCTCGCCAGGGCCGAGCTGCGCCACGTCCTGCATCTTCGGCCGAAATACGCCGATCTTCTCGATCTCGTAATGGGCGTCGGTGCCCATCATCTTGATCTTCTGGTGGCGCTTCATCACGCCATCGATGACGCGCACCAGCACGACGACGCCGAGATAGGCATCATACCAGCTGTCGACGAGCAGGGCCTTCAGTGGCGCTTTCTCGTCGCCTTGCGGCGGTGGCAGGCGGGTGACGATGGCTTCCAACACCAGGTCGATGTTGAGGCCGGTCTTCGCCGAAATTGGCACGGCGTCGGAGGCATCGAGCCCGATCACGTCCTCGATCTGCTGCTTGATCCGATCCGGCTCTGCCGCTGGCAGGTCGACCTTGTTGAGCACCGGCACGATCTCATGGCCGGCATCGAGCGCGTGATAGACGTTGGCTAATGTCTGCGCCTCGACGCCCTGGGACGCGTCGACCACCAGGAGCGAGCCTTCGCAGGCCGCCAGCGAGCGCGACACTTCATAGGCGAAGTCGACGTGGCCGGGCGTGTCCATCAGATTGAGGACGTAATCCTTGCCGTCCTTGGCCCGATATTCGAGCCGCACGGTCTGCGCCTTGATGGTAATGCCACGCTCACGCTCGATATCCATGGAATCGAGCACCTGCTCGACCATGTCGCGTTCGGCCATCGTCCCGGTGGTTTGAATCAGCCGGTCGGCGAGGGTCGATTTGCCATGGTCGATGTGCGCGACAATCGAGAAGTTGCGGATATTTTCGATTCTGTGGGTGGTCATGGGGCGGGGGATATCATCCGTTAACCAGCCGCGAAAGGGGCAGTGCGGCGGAGTCCGCCTGGCGACGCGTTTTCTGGACGAATTCGATCTTGAACTTAACTATAAAGGGCATTTTCGGGCTGTCTGAGGCCCTTGGGCGAAAATTTATTTCGCATTCTGGCCTGGTGCGCGTCACTCGCGCACCAGGCGAGCACGGGTATGGATATCTCGTCCCGATGAGCCCGGTCAGTTCCTGGCCGATGCTCCGTGTATACACGGAGCGGTCCCCCGGCGTGGGACGTGAATCTACAAAGGCCGTCGAGGCCGGCGCGGCGCGCCTTGCCCGCCTGTGGTTGCCTTGCAAAGGCCGCGAGGTTTCGCTACCCGCACCGCATAAGCGCGAGGGCCTTGCGAGCCGCCATGCGCAAATCAGGGAAAGAACGAACCCATGAAAATCTGTCGTTTTGACAATGGTCGTATTGGCGTGGTCGAGGGCGATAACGTCCGCGATGTGACAAGCGTGCTGGAGGCTTTGCCGCCGCTGCGCTGGCCGGTTCCGACCGGCGATCAGTTCATCGCCAATCTCGACAAACTGCTGCCGGCGATGCGCGAAGCGGCCAAGTTGGCGAAGTCAATCCCGCTGAAGTCCATCAAGCTTGACGCGCCCGTGGCCAATCCGCCGCGTGTCATTGCCGCGCCAGTCAACTACCTGCTGCATGCGAAGGAAGCGCACGACCCCGCGATCCACCACGGCGTCCACATGCCGACCTTTGAAGGCTTTGCCACGCCAATCGATAAAATGGGCCTCTTCCTCAAGTCGCAAACCGGCCTCATCGGTGCTGGCGAAAAGGTCGAATTGCATTGGCCTGATCGGCGCAACGACCACGAGATCGAACTGACCTTGATCATCGGCAAGGGCGGCAAGAACATCTCGCGCGACAAGGCGCTCGATCATGTCGCTGGCTATGCCATTGGCCTCGACATGGTGGTGCGCGGCACGGAAGATCGCAGTTGGCGTAAGTCCGCCGACACCTATTCGGTGCTTGGCCCCTGGCTCGTCACCGCCGATGAAATTCCCGATCCCGATGCGCTGGAGTTTGGCATCGAGGTGGACGGCGAAGTACGCCAGCGCGCCAATACGAAGGACTTGGTCGTCGACGTCCGCGATCTGATCGTCCGAGCCTCGGCTATCTACTCGCTCTATCCCGGCGACATCATCATGACCGGCACACCCGAAGGCGTGAGCGAAGTCAAATCCGGCAATGTCATGCATTGCTGGATCGAGAAGATCGGCGAGATGAACGTCGCCGTGAAGTGATTGGACGTCTCGTCAGGCGGCTCCAGCCGCCTGACGAACGAGAAAGCTTTCGCCGCGATCGAGAAAATCGAGCACGAGCGCGCTTGTGCGTTGCGGCTGATCAAATTCGATCGCATGCGCCGCGCCCCAAATATAGGTTAGATGCGACTGCGGAATACCGGCCTTAAGAATATGGCCGGTTTCGCGCGGCACCATCTTGTCAAGCGCCCCCATCAGGATCAGCGCGCGCGCCTTGATCTCGCCCAGTCGGGCTGCCAGCGCCTCATCGAAATCGACCCCCTGCGTGTAATCCTGCAGCGCCTTGCGATTATTCTGCAGCATTTGCGGCGTGCGCGTCTCCTTGGGCACATTGGCGCTCACCGCATGCAGAAGCTGCAGCCGCTCCTCGTCGTTGGCCGGGCGGGCGATCAGCTCGTCGCGGCGCAGGCCAGCCGGCGCTTCGAGCACAAGCAGACCAATGAGCGCTGGATGACGCTGCGCCAGCCATAGTCCGACCCAGCCGCCAAGGCCTTCGCCAACAATGTCGGCTTCGCCGCCGCATTCCTTGGTGATGAACTCTGCCATCAGATCAGCAAGGCCCGTCATCGTCGTCACCGACGAATGTTTCGCCGTGCCATCGAACCCGGGCAGGACAGGCGCGTGCACGAGATGATGATCGGCGAGGGCTTCCACCATACCCGACACGCGGGGACCGGCGGCACTGTGCAGATGAAGCAGAGGACGGCCTTTGCCGGCCGTGCGGACACGCAACGATCCGCTTGAAAGGGCGATATCACGCTCGGTGAATGAAATATCAGTCACGTCGAAATCCTATTCGTTGCTAAAAATATGGCGCTCAAAGTGCACGTACTTCCGGCAAAACTTTGTCACGGAAGAGTTCCATGCCCTTGATGACGGCAGCGTCAGGCATGTTGCCGAGCTTCATATTCATATTGATGTGTCCGGCGCCAAGATGCTGCTTGAGCCGTTTGATCTGTTTCACCACACTCTGCGGGCTGCCGCAGAGAATCGAGCCTGCCTCGATTTGTTCCTTGATGGAGCGGCCTTTCAGGGTCTGCAAGCGCTTCATGAAATATTCGCCGGCGCCTTCCTGGCCAAAGAAGCGGGTTTTCTGGATGACGATGCGCTGGGCGTCCTGTTGCGGGCGCATCAGCACGCCATGAAAATAAGCCAGGGCTTTTTCCATGATGTCTTCGGCTTCCGCGTCCGTCTCGGCGATGCAGGTCTGCTGGCCGACAAGGATGTCCTCGGGGCCGGGCGTGCGGCCGTGAGCGTGGGCGCTGGCGAGGAAGCCGTCGATGATGGAGCGCGCGACATCAAGGTCACTGACCAAAGTGAGGCCGACCATCGACGGGAATTCACCGACGAACTGCGCCGATTCGAGATTACTCGCGGACATCAAGATGCGCGGATGCGGCGTCTGCCGCGGCTTTGGCCAGATCGAGATGGCGCGATATTGATAGAACTCGCCTTCCCAGCCGAAGGGCTCCGGCTCGGTCCATGCCTTGAGGATGATGTTTAGAGCTTCGCGCATGCGCCCGCGCGATTCATCGGGCGCGACATTATAGGCGATATATTCATGCGGAATGCCACGCACGAAACCCGCGACGAGCCGGCCACCGCTCATCACGTCGAGCATGGCATATTCCTCAGCGACACGGACCGGGTTGAGCAGCGGCAGCAGATTGCCGAGCATGGCGAGCTTGATCGATTTGGTCCGCTGCGTCATCGCCGCGCCGACAAGATTGCAATTCGCCATCATGCTGTAGGGCGAGAAATGATGCTCGTTGGCGCCGACCCAGTCGAAGCCGCAGGTTTCCGCATGCGCCATGGTGGTAAGATAGGTGTCGTAGAGCTCGGTGCCGCGCTCGGGGCGGAACGGCGCGTTGCGCGCCGGCCATTGCGTCGGGGCCTCGTCGAGCTCGGTCCACGGCATCAGATGAAAGAATGAGAAATGCATAGGTGGGTCCGTTGTTGAAAAGAGTGGTGCGGGCGTTAGTTTGATTTCGGCGCTGCTTCTTCGTTGACGATGCCTTCCTCGTCCATCCAGGCCTGGGTGTCGTCGAAGGCCCGGACCAACCGATCATGGCGCGCCTGGATCAATTCGCGCGGCCATAGATGGGTGAAGATGAAGAACTCGCCGTTGCGGATGGCGCGCAGCACGCGCTTGCCGATCATGTCCGGCTCAAACCCTTCATTGAGGAGATGCGAGAATTGTTCGCTCTCCTGACGGTTGAAGGAGCCACCCATGCGTTCCGGTCGAGAGCGGCCGGAGAGAAAAATGCCGGTTTTGACGGCGGCGGGGCAGAGTACGGAGACGCCGATATTGCTGCCCTCGAGATCTTGTTCCAACGCTTCCGACAAAGCCACCACCGCATATTTCGTCATCGAATAGGGGCCGGTGTCCCAACCGGGCTGGATGCGAAAGCCGCCGATCGAAGCGGTGTTGACGATATGGCACTCTTCGCCATGTTCGCGCATGTGCGGAATGAAATTCTGGAAGCCATGGATGACGCCGTTGATATTGACGCCCATCACCCATTCCCAATCGCGCACCGGGAGTTTCTCGATCGGCACGCCATGCATGGAAATGCCGGCGTTGTTGCACAGGACATGCACTTTCCCGAAAGCATCGAGTGCCTGTTGCGTCGCCGCATCGACGGAGGCACGCACGGAGGTATCGACTTCTATGGCGATCGCCTGGGCGCCAAGCTTGTTCACCTGCGCCAGAGCATCGTCGAGCGCATCGCGGCGGATGTCGCATAGGACGATATTCATGCCATTGCGAGCGAAGGTGCGGGCCATGCCGAGGCCGATGCCGGAGCCAGCTCCGGTGATGAAGGCCGTCTTGCCTTGGAAGTTCTGCATGCGTCCCCCCGTCGCCATTCTGTCTTTTCAGGCTGGCTGATATTGAGGGACTTATCGTCAATCGGAAGACGATTGTCTATGCGGCTATACCATAGCGCACATGATCAGACAGCAGACGAAAGAACGGGGCAGGAGCCCACCTTTGGGCGACACGCAATCGCTAACGGGCTTGCTCAGGCTTCCTTCTCGAGCTGGATCGCGTCGTAGCCACCGAGCTTGTAGACGAGGGCCGAGATCGCCCAGACGGCGATGAACAGGCCAACGATGATGAAGCCGAGAATATCGAAATGATCACGCACAGCGGCCAGTTCTGTCCAGAACGTGCCGCTCAATTCCAGCTTCTCGGCGATCAGCCCCATGCCTTGGATAAGGCCAATGATCAAAGCGATGAACACCGACAAGCCGGTGATGACGAGGTTGTAGAACAGCTTGCGGATCGGATTGACATAGGCCCATTCATAGGCGCCCAGCATCAAGGTGCCATCGGTCGCATCGGCCAGCGCCATGCCCGCGGCGAACAGCACGGGAAACACCATCACCGTTGAGAGGGACACGCCGTCGGCCGCATTGGCGGCGGCGAGCGAGAACAGGCCGATCTCCGTGGCGGTATCGAAGCCGAGGCCGAACAGGAAGCCGAGCGGGTACATGTGCCAGCTCTTGGAAATGCGCGCGAACAGCGGCCGCAGCAGGCGTGCCAGGAAGCCGTGCCGGCCGACGACGGCGTCGAGATCCTCCTCGCGATAGCGTCTGGTGCGCTGGGCATTGCGAAAGGTCCGCCACACACCGATGAAGATCGCCAGATTGGCGATGCCGATGACGAGCAGAAACAGGGACGAGACCATCGTGCCGATCAGCGAACCGATGTCGCGAAACTCTTCCATCAGTCCATTGGCGCCCGACGCCAGGAAGGCGATGACGAGACAGGCAATGATGACGACCGTTGAATGGCCGAGTGCGAACCAGAAGCCGACGGTCGCCGGCCGGCCACCGTCCTGCAGCAGTTTGCGGGTGACATTGTCGATGGCGGCGATGTGATCCGGGTCGACCGCATGGCGCAGACCCAGCACATAGGCGAGGAAGGCCGTACCGAGCATGACCGGCTGGTCGCGGAAAACCGCGAAGGCCCAGAGCCAGGCGGCGATGTTAGCCGTCAGAAGCACTGTGTAGAGGAGAATGAGGCGCTGGCGCAGCCCGTGCTTGGGCTCGATGGCCAGCCGACTGGCTATCCCTTTCGTCAGGCCTGGCGCCAGCGTCATTGTCTGTGGTCTCCATCCCTGGACCGGGCTGTCCGATGTTATGATGAACAGCCAAAAACTGCCTAACAGGGCTATAGGGAGGACGTCTGGTCCCGTCAATCGATCAGAAGGTTCAGGCAAGAACCATTCCGGCGAGAACCGCTTGGGGCACAATAATGCAGGCCCGCCCGGCAGGCTTGCCAGCGGCGGCGGCGCTCAGTAAGCGAGGCGGAACTCACAATAGCCGGAGGAAACGGTGTCTGAAGCGAATTTGGTGTTGCTGTGCCGGCAGGACGAATTGAGCCCCGGCGACAAGAAGCGGGTGGCCTGTGACGATGGCGATATCTGCGTCTACAATCTCAACGGTCAGTTTTACGCGACCTCCGACCGGTGCACCCACGGCCTGTCCAGTCTGTCGGAAGGGGAAATCGTCGATGATGAAATTGAATGCGCCATGCATTTTGGCACATTTCACATTCCCAGCGGCGAACCGCGTCAGTCCCCTTGCAGTGTGGCGCTGAAAATCTATGAAGTGAAAGTCGTCGGCGACGAGGTGTTCGCCGTTTTGGCCTGAGGCAACGGAGGAGTGGCCTGGCATGATCCGCGTCACCCGCTCCATCGTCCTCGACGATAACGAGATCGAGCTCAATTTCGTCCGCGCCTCCGGTCCCGGTGGGCAGAACGTCAATAAAGTGGCGAGCGCCGTCCAGCTTCGCTTCAATGTTGCTGGATCGCCAAACCTAAGCGACGACGTTCGCCAGCGACTCGTGGCCTTGGGCGGGCGCCGGATCACCCGCGATGGCGTGCTGGTGCTCAGTGCCGATCGTTTCCGCACCCAGGAGCTTAATCGCGCCGATGCGATGGAGCGTCTGTGCGCGCTCATCCGCGAGGCGTCGATCGCCCCCATCCCGCGACGGCCGACGCGTCCCACCCTGGCCTCCAAACGTCGCCGTCTGGATGGTAAAAAACAGGATTCGCAGCGAAAATCGCTGCGCCGCACCCCGGTTAAGGACGACTGACAGAAGTCACGGATCACGTTGCGCTTTTGCCACGACTGTTGCTGCAATCGCACAGTTCCTGGGCACCAAGCTGTGTAAAGTCATCAAGGCGACGTTTCGGCGTCGCGAAATTGCAGTGTTGCTCTCACAGTTCGCAGTCACGTCATGCCCGCCACAGCCCGCCACCAGCAGGCCGATTTTGCCGCCGAAGCCGCGCAACTGATGCTGAGGCTTGGATTGGCGATCATTTTGATCGTCGTGCCAACCGGGGCGATCTATTCGCGGCGGCTCCTGTTCACGCTCGTGCCTGTCGGCGTCGCGATGATCCTGCTCGGCGCTCTGCTGGCCCCCAGCCGCCACACCCTATTGCCGTCCCGACAGGTGATGTTCTCGCCGGTCGTGCAGGCGCTGGTCCTGCTGTTGGTCTGGGTCGGCCTGTCCCTGCTGTGGACACCATTTCAGGGGCTGGCCTTGGAGCGCTATGGCAAGACGGCGGCGACGGTGGCGCTGGCGGTGGCCGCGATCTTCATGCTGCCGGGGCGCACGCGCACTTCCAATCTGAACCTGATGCCGATCGGCGTCGGCATCGCCGCCATCGCCACGATCGCCGTCGCCATCGCTTTGCCGCCGGAGCTGCGTGAATTGCCCGATCCCGAGGGCACGTCGATTGAGCGTGCCGCCCTTGGCCTGGTCGTCTTGGTCTGGCCGGCGCTGGGCGCGCTGGCGGTGCGCGAGCGCTGGGCCTCGGCCGGCGCGCTGGCGGTGGCCACGGCAGGGGCCGCGACCGTCGTCTGGGTGCCAGCGGCTTTGGCTGCCATGGTCGTTTCCGCCCTGGTTTTCTCGATCGGTTCGTCCAATCCGCGCCGCGTGTCGAGAATTCTCGTCGTCATTTGCGCCGGTTTGATTCTGTTCGCACCGGCCCTGGCGCTGCTCGGCCAGTATTTCCTCGCCGGCCACTTGCCGCCGGCGGTCTCCGTCTGGGCGCAGCCTTATTTCCTGTGGGCCGAACTGATCCGCATGGAAGGCTGGCGCGTGCTGACCGGCCATGGGTTCGACATGACGGTGCGCGGCCTCGCCTCGGGCTATCTGCCGGCGTTCACGCCGCGCAGCCTGCTGTTTGAAGTCTGGTATGATCTCGGCATTGTCGGCGCCATCGCCATGGCGACATTTGTCTCGCTCGGTCTGCGGGCGGCTGGCCGCCTGCCGGTGCCGGCGGCGTCCTTCATGCTGGCGGGCGTGGTTTGCATCCTGGTCGTGGCCTTCTCGGGGCTTGCGACCATGCAGATCTGGTGGATCACTCTGATCTGCATTTCAACGATCAGCTTCACCTGCGTCATCAATGCCCAGGCGCGCACGGTGCGGCCGGCGGCGCGCGTGGTGACGGACGCGCCGGTGCTACGGCCGCGGCCCTAGAGTAAATCGCGTTTTTATCGAAACGCGATTTTGCCTAGGATCTTCGTGTTGATGCGTTTTCTTCGCGCGAACCGCTCGTCGCTTCGCTCGAAAATGCTCGGAAACTTTCAACACTCTCGCCGAACTGCGAAGCGAAGAAGGCGCGATAGGTGCCGTTGGCGTTGATCAACTGGCTGTGCGTGCCAGACTCCACCGCCTGGCCTCTTTCGATCACATAGATGCGGTCGGCATTGATGATCGTCTGCAGGCGATGCGCCACCACCAGGGTGGTGCGGCCGATGCGCATTTCATCGAGCGCCTTCTGCACCTCGCGCTCGGATTCGGAATCGAGCGCCGCTGTCGGTTCGTCGAGCAGGATGATCTGCGCGTTCTTGAGAATGGCGCGCGCGATGGCGATGCGTTGCTTCTGGCCGCCGGACAGTTGCGCGCCGTGCTCGCCGACATTGGTTTCGTAGCCGCTGCCGAAGCCCATGATGAAATCATGCGCATGGGCTTTCTTCGCCGCAGCGATGATCTCGTCGTCGGTGGCGCCGAGGCGGCCGAGCGCGATGTTTTCGCGGATCGTGCCACGGAACAAGAAGACATCCTGGGAGACGAAAGCGATCTGCGCCCTGAGCGAGGCGAGATTGACCTGCGCAATGTCCTGCCCGTCGATCAGAATGCGGCCAGCGTCCGGCACATAGAACCGCTGCAGCAGCGCGATAATGGTCGATTTGCCGCCACCGGAGGGGCCAACCAATGCCGTCGTCTCATTGGGCTCGACGGTGAGCGACAGGCCGCTCAACACGTCCTCGTCATCGCGATAGCTGAAGCGCACGCTCTGCGTCTCGATGCGCCCGGCGCCAACCTGCAGGGTCGGCAGGCCTGGCTGCGGCGTTTCACTCGCCGGACGATCAAGCACTTCATAGACCAGTTTAGCGCCGACAAGGCCGTTCTGAATTTCCAGTTTCAACCGCGCCAGCCGCTTAGCCGGCTCATAGGCCATCAACAACGCGGCGACGAAGGAGAAGAACGAGCCGGCGTCGGCGCCCTGCACGGTCACTTTCCAGCTGCCGTAGAAAATCACCGCGCCGATGGCAAAGCCGGCCAGCGCGTCGGCGATGGGGCTTGAAGCGGCCATGCCGGCGGCAACGCGGTTCATCGAACGCTCGACCTCGCGGATCGATGTCGCCATCCGCGCCCGCATCGTGCTTTCGAGATTGAACGATTTGACGATGCGGCTGCCCTGTACGGTCTCCTGCATCGTTTCGAGGATCTGCGAATTCCCCATGAAAGAGCGGCGGGCGAACTTGCGCACCTTGCCGATCATGCGTCCGAGCAGCAGCGCCGCCGCCGGCAAGGTCAGGAGCGAGAGGGCCGCCAGCATCGGGTCCTGCACGAACATCACGACGATCAGGCCGATGAGGGTCAGCAGTTCCCGGCCGAAGGCCGTGATCAGCGCCTGCAAGGTGTCGCGGATGGAATTCGGCGCCTGGGCGATGCGCGTCATGAAATCCGACGAGTGCCGGTCATGGAAGAAGCGCATGTCCTGCAACAGCAGGTGATCGAACAGCCGTGCCTGCACTTCCGCGATGATGCGATTGCCGGTCCGCGACAGAACGATGAGCGACAGATAGGTGGCAAGGCCGCGCACGGCGAAGAGGGCGAAGACGGCCCAGGCGAGCAGCCGCAATTCGTGGAAGCGCTCGCCATCGACGATGCCGTTCAGCACGGGCTTCAGCAGATAGGCGGACAGCGCCGTGGCGCCGGCGCCGACCGACAGCAGCAGCGCCGCCATCACGTAAGAGCCGATATGTTGGCGTCCGTGGTCCAGGAACAGCCGCTTCAGCATGTTCGGCGTGTCGGAATGAAGCCAGGGGTCCGGGGCGGATTTCGTCGGGCCGGTAGAAGACATGGCGTGGGGTTACCGGCTGTGGGAGGAGGGGGCAAGTGTTTCGGCAAGTGTCTCGGCAAGTGTCTCGGGAAGTGCTTCCCGCTCGGGATAGGGCGGGTAGGATGTCGCAGAAATCATGTCGGAGGAAACCATGGCAGGGCCGAAACCGGTGGACAGAGAGCCACTTGTGATTGCCAAACAAGGCTATTTTTACGCCGGCGGCTCTTATCGTGACAGTTCTCCCGGCGCGCCCTTCGTCGGTCAGATGTACGTCGAATACCAGATTCCTCAACAGCTTAAGGCGCCACACCCGATCGTGATGGTGCATGGCGGCCAGCAAAACGGCACCAATTGGACGGGCACGCCCGATGGCCGCGAAGGGTGGGCGCAGTATTTCCTGCGCCAGGGCCATGCGGTCTATGTGGTCGACCAGGTGGCGCGGGGCCGCTCGCCCTGGCATCCCGACGTCCAGGGCCCGCTGGCGTCCCTCGATCGCGAATTCGCCGACAGGCGTTTTGCCGCACCCGGGCGATTCGAGCATTGGCCCCAGGCGCGCCTGCATAGCCAGTGGCCGGGCGATGCCACCGCAGGCGATCCCCATTATGACGCTTTCATCGCGACGCAGACGCCCTCGCTCGCCGATTATGCCGAACAGCAGCGGCTCAACAGCGCCGCGCTGCTGGCTTTGTTCGAGCGCATCGGACCAGCCGTCTTGATGGTGCATTCCCAATCGGGCGCCTTCGGCTGGGTGGTCGCTGACCGCAGGCCCGATCTGGTGGCCGCCCTCATCGCCTTGGAGCCGAATGGCCCGCCGCTGCGCGATGTCGCCAATCTCGGCGCGCCCGACTGGTTCGCCGACGAAGGCCGCTACAAAATCTCTGGCCTCGGCGACATCCAGCTGACCTGGGGTCCGCCCTTGGGCGAGGGGGAGCGGCTCGACTATGTACAGGAGGCAGAGGCGTCACGGCCCGATTGCGTGCGTTGCTGGAGCCAGCAGGCGCCAGCCAGGCAACTGCCTCAGTTGGCGCAAGTGAAAATACTCATGCTCACCGCCGAGGCGTCCTATCACGCGCCTTACGATCACTGCACGGCGATCTTCCTGCGCCAGGCGGGCGTGGCGCTCGATCATATTTATCTCGCCGACATAGGCATTCGCGGCAACGGCCACATGCTGATGATCGAGAAGAATTCGGACGAGATCGCTGGCGTGGTGGCGCAATGGCTGGAGCAACAGCACAAATAGCTGCGGGGAATGTCCCGTGCTTTCTCGAAGCACGGAACTCCCATTCCTGCGATCTACGTGAAACGTCTGCTTACATTTTCGGAAGCAGAACGCGATCGATGACATGGACGACGCCGTTCTTTTGGATCACGTCGGCTTGCGTCACCGTCGCGGTGCCGCCGGAAGCATCGGTCACGGTCAGCTTGCCACCACTCGTCTTCAGCGTCAGCGCTTCGCCTTCCGCCGTCTTGGCCATGTGAGAGCCGCCGTCATCCTTGACCATCTTCATCGCGGTCGCAGCCGTCGCATCGGCGGGAATGACATGATAAAGAAGGATCGCTCTCAGCTTATCCTTGTTCTCTGGCTTGAGAAGCGTTTCGACCGTGCCTTTAGGCAGTTTCTCGAAAGCAGCGTTCGTTGGCGCGAACACTGTGAAGGGGCCGGCGCCATTCAATGTATCGACCAAACCAGCGGCTTTAACGGCAGCAACCAGCGTGGTGAGGTTCTTCGCGTTGGGTGCATTTTCGGCGATGGTCTTGCCATCCGACATGGCGGCGCCGCCGACCATGACGTCCTTTGCGTAAGCAAGGCCCGATCCTAGGATCGCCGTCGAAACGACGGCGCCCAACAGTGCGTGATGAATTTTCATTTGAAGCTCCCTGTCATCGCAACGAATTGCGATGCTCTGCGATGGTTCGCATCAGTGATACGACCGGGCCGAGCATTCAGATGAGGCATCGCTTCAATTATTGTGTAGCGAGCACGATGTGGCGCTGGAGCATGGATGAGCTTGCGAGCCGTTAATCGCTGAATATCAACGTTCTGCCTTATGCAGCGGGCTGCAAAAAAAAGCTCGGAGCGTATGGGCGAATTGGTCGTTGCGCGAACCTTGGTGTCGTGCCGGACACGCCGAAGGCGTGATCCGGTATCCAGGGGCAACCGCTTCCGTCAGGAACGATCGAGGGTGTACTACCCCTCGATCTCCTCGCGCAGCATTTCCAGCTCCAGCCATTCCTCTTCGGCCTTCACCAGCTTGTCGGCAGCCTTGGCGAAGGCTTGCGACAATTCGGCGAAGCGCTTGGGATCGCGCGCATACAAGGATGCGTCGTCGAGTTCCTTCTGTCGCGTGGCCTGCTGTGCCTGTAACTCTTCCATGCGCTTCGGCAATGTTTCGAGCGCATGCTTCTGCTTGAACGACAGCCGCTTTTTCGCGCCGGAAGATTGCGATGAGACCGCCGGGGCTGATTTGGTTTTTACCTCGCGCGCGAGCGGTTCGCCGCCGACACCAAAACCGCGTTGCGACAGCATGTCGGTGTAACCACCGGCATATTCGATCCAGCGGCCATCACCTTCGCTGACCACCACCGAGGTGGCGACCCGGTCGAGGAAATCACGATCATGGCTGACGACGATGACCGTGCCGGGATAGTCGGCGATCAACTCTTCCAGCAGGTCGAGGGTTTCAAGATCGAGATCGTTGGTCGGTTCGTCGAGCACCATCAGGTTCGACGGCAGCGACAGGGCGCGCGCCAACATCAGGCGGGCGCGTTCGCCACCGGATAATTTCGTCACCGGCGTGCGCGCCTGTTCGGGCTGGAACAGAAAGTCCTTCATATAGCCGGCGAAATGCTTGCGCTGGCCGTTGACGTCGACCCAGTCGCCGCCACCGCCCGTCAGCGCGTCTTTCACCGTCCAATCCGGGAGCAGCATGACGCGCCGCTGATCCAGCGAAGCGATTTCGAGATTGGCGCCCAGTGTCACCTTGCCTTCATCGGGCGCCAGTTCGCCGATCAGCATTTTGATCAGCGTGGTTTTGCCGGCGCCATTGGCGCCAACAACGCCAAGACGATCACCACGCATGATGCGGGTGGAGAAATCACGCACGATGGCGCGCTCGCCATAGCTCTTGCTGACCTGCTCAGCTTCGACGACGAGTTTGCCGGACAGCTGCGCCTGGCTGACTTCCATTTTCACCGTGCCGGTGACCTTGCGGGCGTCGCGTCGTTCGCTCCGCAGGTCTTGCAGCCGGCCCATGCGCCGCATGTTGCGCTTGCGCCGCGCCGACACGCCGTGGCGCACCCAATGTTCCTCATTGACGATGCGCCGGTCAAGCTTGTGTAGTTCCAGCTCTTCCTGCTCGAGCACTTCGTCGCGCCAGGCTTCGAAAGAGCCGAAGCCTTTTTCGAGCCGGCGTGTGCGGCCGCGATCGAGCCAGACGGTGGTGCGCGACAGGTTTTCGAGAAAGCGCCGATCGTGGCTGATCAGCACCAGGGCGGAGCGCGAGGCGCGCAAGACCTTTTCCAGCCATTCGATGGCGGGCAGATCGAGATGGTTGGTCGGCTCGTCGAGGAGAAGGATATCGGGTTCCGCGGCGATCACCCGCGCCAGCGCAGCGCGGCGCGCCTCGCCGCCAGACAGATTGGCCGGGTTCTCGTCGCCCGAGAGGCCGAGCTCATTCAGGAGATAACGCGCCTTGTAATGATCGTCGGTGGGGCCAAGGCCAGCCTCGGCATAGGCCAGCACTGTGTCGAAGGCCGACAGGTCCGGCTCCTGCTGCAGGTAGCGCACGCTGGCGCCCGGCTGAAAAAAGCGAGTGCCGCCATCAGCTTCCAATTCACCGGCGGCGATGCGCAGCAGGGTCGATTTGCCCGAGCCATTGCGGCCGACCAGGGCCAGCCGCTCGCCCGGTGCCACCGACAGTTCGGCACCCTCGATGAGCGGTTTGCCGCTGATCGTCAGGCGGATATCTTGCAGAAGGAGAAGCGGGGGCGCGGCCATTGATCAATCTGTTGGGTTTGAAGCTGGCTGTCCGTAGCCTGCTTTGCCCCAGGAAGGAACCCTTCAAAGGCGGCCTGCGGAACCCAGCCTCGGGAACCACTTGGGGAACTCTTGGGGCCCTGGCCGATTGCTCGTTCATCAATTGTTGCGGCGGCAGCCTCTAACCTGCCCCGATTCGCCGCAAAAGCGTTTCTGGAGAAGAGTTTATGGCCGAGCAGTCAATTGCCGCCGCTTTCGCCGCCCTCAAGGCGCACAAGACCGGAATGGAGGGCGTCCACACCGCCGATCTGTTCAAAGACGCCGGTCGGTTCCAGAAGTTCCACGCGCGGCTCGACGATCTGCTGTTCGACTATTCCAAGCACCGGGTTACCGCCGAGACCATGGAAAAGCTGTTCGCTTTGGCGCGCACAGCCGATGTCGAGGGCCGGCGCAAGGCGCTCTTTGCCGGCGAACACGTCAATTTCACCGAAGGTCGCGCCGCCATGCACATGGCGCTGCGCAATGTCTCCGGCCGGCCGGTGATCATCGATGGCCACGATGTGATGGGCGACGTGGTCGCCGAGCGCGAGAAAGTTATCGGCTTTGCCGAACAGGTGCGCAGTGGTGCGATCCGGGCCGCCAACGGCGAGACCTTCACCGATGTGGTGAATATCGGCATTGGCGGTTCCGATCTCGGCCCGGCCATGGCCGCGCGGGCGCTGTCGCCATTTAGCGGGCAGGGGCCGCGCGCCCATTTCGTTTCCAATGTCGATGGTGCCGATCTCGCCGACACGTTGAAGACGCTCGATCCGGCCCGCACTCTGTTCATCATCTCGTCGAAGACGTTCACGACCCAGGAGACGATGACCAACGCCGCTTCGGCGCGTGCCGTCATCGCAAAGACGTTGGGCGAGGCCGCCGTCGGCGATCACTTCGCTGCGGTGTCGACCAAGCTCGATCTCGTCGCCAAATTCGGCATCAAGCCGGAGCGGGTGTTCGGCTTCTGGGATTGGGTTGGCGGTCGCTATTCGATCTGGGCCGCCATCGGCCTGTCGCTGGCCATCGCCATCGGCCGCGATCATTTCGAAGCTTTTCTACGCGGCGCCCATGAGGTCGATACGCATTTCGTCGATGCGCCGCTGGAGCGTAATATCCCAGTGCTGATGGCGCTGATCGGCGTCTGGAATCGCGATACCTGGGGCTATGGCTCGCAGGCGGTCATTCCCTATGATCAACGTCTGGGGCGTTTCTCGGCTTACCTGCAGCAGCTCGAAATGGAATCGAACGGCAAGTCGGTGACGCGCTCCGGCGCGCCGGTGGCGCAGCCGACGGCGCCGGTCATCTGGGGCGAACCTGGCACCAATGGTCAGCACGCCTTCTTCCAGATGTTGCACCAGGGCACCGATATCATTCCGGTCGATTTCATCGTCGCGGCGGAGCCGACCGATGCGGATGCTCATCATCATGATTTGCTCGTCGCCAATTGCCTGGCGCAGAGCGAGGCGATGATGCGTGGGCGCTCGCGCGCTGAGGTTGAAGTGCTATTGCAAAAACAAGGTCTCGATGCGGCTGCGATCGCGAAACTGGCGCCGCACAAGGTTTTCGCCGGCAATCGCCCCACCAGCACGATCATGTACAAGCGCCTTGATCCGCGCACCCTTGGCCGCCTCATCGCGCTCTATGAACACAAAGTGTTCGTGCAATCGGTGCTGTGGGATATCAATGCCTTCGATCAGTGGGGGGTCGAGCTCGGCAAGGAATTGTGCAATCGCCTGGCGCCGATCGTCTCCGATAAAACGAAATCGACCGATGGTCTCGATGCTTCGACCGCTGGCTTGATCAACTATCGCCGCAGCATTGGTGCGTAAGGAGAGCGGCGCTCAGCGCCGTTCCATCATGCGCGACACCACTTTCGCGGTGTAATCGACCATCGGCACGATGCGTGCGTAATTGAGCCGCGTCGGGCCGATGACACCAACGACGCCAACGATGTGCTGCGCCCCGTCGCGAAACGGCGCCGCGATCATCGACGAGCCGGAGAGCGAGAACAATTTGTTCTCCGAGCCGATGAAGATGCGCACGCCTTCGCCCGTCTCGGCGCGGGCCAGAAGGTCGATCACGTCCTTCTTGGTTTCGAGATCCGAGAACAGCAGGCGGATGCGCTCAAGATCTTCGACCGCTTTCAGGTCTTCGAGCAAATTGGCTTGTCCGCGCACGATCAATTGCTGGTTCGTGCCGGGGCCGGTCCAGCTGGCCAGGCCCGCATCGATCAGGCGTGCCGTCAGTTGATCGAGTTCGGCTTCCGCCGCCTGCCGCGAGGCGTCGATATCAGCGCGCAATTCGAGAAGCGTGCGGCCACGCAGCCGTGCGTTGAGATAGTTGCCGGCTTCGACAAGCGACGAGGCTGGCAGATCGCGCGGGATCGGCAGGATGCGGTTCTCGACCGATCCATCCTCGGCGACGAGCACGGCGAGCGCCCGGTCAGGATCGAGGCGGACGAATTCAATCTGCCGCAGCCGCGCATTGTCTTTGGAGGTGAGGACGACGGCCGCGCCGCGCGACAGGCCTGACAGCAGCGAAGAGGCTTCCGTCAGCACACCCTCAAGGGTCTGGCCGGTGGAGGCGGCCTTCACCTGCGCCTCAATGCTGCTGCGATCCTCGATGGAGAGGTCGCCGACTTCGAGCATGGCGTCGACAAAGAAACGCAGGCCGAGTTCCGTCGGCAGCCGGCCGGCGCTCGTGTGTGGCGAATAGACGAGGCCCGCGTCTTCCAGGTCCTGCATGACATTGCGAACCGACGCCGGCGACAGGGTGATCGGCATGATGCGCGACAGGTGCCGCGATCCCACGGGATCGCCGGTTTCCAGATAGCTGTCGACAATATGCCGAAAAATCTCGCGCGAACGGGCATTTAGCTTCGCGAGCGAGGCAGTGTCGGCAGTTGGGCGGTCGAAGGATGCGGCCATGACCTTAAGATGACGAAGCGGGAGCGTGGGTTCAAGTGCATATAGCGTTTTGTAGCGTTGGATGGACCCATCAAACGCAACAATGACCCATCAAAAAAGATTTTAGACGAAATCGCGTTGCGATTCCGTCTAGCCGCGTGTTCCACGGTATAGCAGCTCAAACACGTAAACCGCGATCGCGCCATAGATCACGTGGCCGCCCCAGCTCATGAAGGAGAGCGCCGGATAATCGGACAGCAGCAAAAACGGCTGGCCGGCGAGCGGCGCCATGATGCCAAGCGCATTGAACCAGGTGAACGAGCCCCAGCTCAGCGCATCGGCGCTCAGCGCGTGGCGGTTGATCAAGCGTGTCGCCGAAAGCGCCGTGACGAGAAGCCAGAAAAAGCCGATGAACAGCGTCGCGTTGCTGGAGGCCGCGAGCCAGGCAACGCCGAGGGTAAACAGCACCCAGACGGCGATATCGAAGGTTGCCGCCCAAGCGCGAAAGCCGCGCGAGATCACCCAATAGGCGATCGGATAGCCAATAATGCCCACCGCATAGTGCAGGGCTGTCGCTGTCGTCCAGGACACTTCGATGCCGGTCCAGCGGGCGATCAGGGTGGCGACGAGGGCCGGGGGCTCAAGCGGAAAGCCGGCGATCGGCGGCGTGAGCACCCGGGCCCAAAATTCCCAGACAATCAGTCCCGCCAGGCCGCCGGCAAACAGTTTGCCGAGGACGGCCATCTTGGGGATCGGTGGATTCGAAAACGTCGTTGCGCTCACGGTCATGCCCGCCTCCCGATCTTTGTATTTTTCCGGAGATTAGGCGTTTGGCCGATCGGATGCACATCACAAGGTTTCAGGGTGACGTGATGGACCCGTGAAGACTATGATCCGGCGGCGAGGGTCTGATGGTTGGGCTGGCTGATGCCGCGCCCACCTATCGGGCCGCTAACCTATCGGAATGACTGCCGGATCATGTAATATATTGCATCTCGCCGGCCGCTCGGTCGCAAGCCGACAACAGCTGTGAGAGAGTGGCAAAAGAAACGCAACATGGGGATGAATCGGTCAAACTGCGTCGCCCGGCATATTGCCAGATCATGTAATATAATACATGGTGCGCCGCCCAACGAGCTATTCGCCAAAACGACCCTGCAAAATTGTATGGGAAACTGAACTGGAGACTGTCGTGTCCTCATCCGCATCCGCCGCCGCTCCGACCTCGCACGCCGACCGTGCTGCCTTCTCCTGGGAAGATCCGTTCCTGATCGAGGACCAGTTGCAGGAAGACGAGCGGATGATTCGCGACGCGGCCCGCGCCTATGCCCAGGACAAACTGCTGCCGCGCGTCGTCGATGCCTATGCGAAAGAGACGATTGACCACGACCTCATCCCCGAAATGGGCGAGCTCGGCCTGCTCGGCGTGACGATCCCTGAGGAATATGGCGCGGCTGGCGCCAATTACGTCGCCTACGGTCTCGTAGCGCGTGAAATCGAGCGGGTCGATTCCGGCTATCGCTCGACCCTGAGCGTTCAATCTTCCCTCGTCATGCATCCGATCTATGCCTATGGCGACAACCAGCAGAAGCAGAAATACCTGCCCAAGCTCGCCAGCGGCAAAATGATCGGCTGTTTCGGCCTTACCGAGCCCGACGCTGGTTCCGATCCGGGTGGCATGAAGACGCGCGCCGAAAAGGTCTCCGACGGCTATCGCCTCACTGGCTCGAAAATGTGGATTTCCAATGCACCGGTCGCCGATCTCTTCGTCGTCTGGGCGAAGTCGGACGCGCACAAGGGCGAGATCAAGGGCTTCCTGATCGAGAAGGGCACGAAGGGCCTGTCCGCGCCGAAGATCGATGGCAAGCTGTCGCTGCGCACCTCGGTGACCGGCGAAATCGTCATGGATGGCGTCGTCATTCCGGAAGAAAACCTGTTGCCGAATGTCTCGGGTCTGAAAGGCCCGTTCGGCTGCCTCAACCGCGCCCGCTACGGCATCGCCTGGGGCGCCATGGGCGCGGCGGAAGATTGCTGGCACCGCGCGCGCCAGTACACGCTCGACCGCAAGCAGTTCGGCCGGCCGCTGGCCGCCACCCAGCTGGTGCAGAAAAAGCTCGCCGACATGCAGACGGAGATCACGCTTGGCCTGCAGGCCTGCCTGCGCGTCGGTCGTCTCTTTGACGAAGGCCGCGCCGCGCCGGAAGCCATCTCGCTCATCAAGCGCAACAATGCCGGCAAGGCCTTGGACATCGCCCGCGTCGCCCGTGACATGCACGGCGGCAACGGCATCCATGGCGAATATCACGTCATGCGCCATCTCCAGAACCTGGAGACGGTCAACACCTATGAAGGCGCACACGACGTGCACGCGCTGATCCTCGGTCGCGCGCAGACGGGCTTGCAGGCATTCTTTTAAGCGGTTCTTTTAAGCCGCTCTGCTGAGACCCAAACGAAAAGGCCCGGAGCGATGCTCCGGGCCTTCTGCTTTAAAAGTAGTGCGCTGCTTATTCCGCGGCGAGGCGCGAGAACGGTGCGGCTTCGCGCACCTTGGCGTCGACATGGCTCTCGAAGGTGACGAAGTTCTTGCGGAACATTTCGACGAGATGCTTCGCGGTCGAGGCGAACTCCGCCTTGTTCGACCAGGTCTTCACCGGCTCGAGGATATGCGGCTCGACGCCCGGCACCGAGGTCGGCACGGCGAGGCCGAAATAGGGGTCGGTGCGGAAGGTCGCCTTGCTCAGTGAGCCATCGAGAGCGGCGGTGAGCAGACGGCGGGTGACGCGGATCGGCATGCGACGGCCAACGCCTTCCTTGCCGCCGGTCCAGCCGGTGTTGACCAGCCAGCAATCGACCGAATGCTTGGCGATCAGATCGCGCAGCATGTTGCCGTAGACGGACGGATGCAGCGGCAGGAACGGATGGCCGAAGCAGGTCGAGAACGTCGCTTCCGGACCGGTGACACCCTTCTCGGTGCCGGCCACTTTCGCGGTGTAGCCGGAGAGGAAGTGATACATGGCCTGGGCCGGATCGAGCTTGGCGATCGGCGGCAGCACGCCGAAGGCGTCGCAGGTCAGCATGATGATGTTCTTGGGCTGGCCGGCGCGGCCGGAGCTCGACGCATTCGAGATGAAGTCGAGCGGATAGGCGACGCGGGTGTTCTCGGTCTTGGCTTCGCTGTCGAAGTCAGGCTCGCGGGTCAGCGGGTCGTAGACGACGTTTTCCAGCACCGTGCCGAAGCGCTCGGTCGTGGCGTAAATCTCGGGCTCGGCTTCTCGCGACAGGCGGATCGCCTTGGCGTAGCAGCCACCTTCGAAGTTGAAGACGCCGTCCTTGCCCCAGCCGTGCTCATCGTCGCCGATCAGCGTGCGGTCGGGATCCTGGGACAGGGTCGTCTTGCCGGTGCCCGACAGGCCGAAGAAGATCGCCACGTCGCCATCGTCGCCGACATTGGCGGAGGCGTGCATCGGCAAGACGTTCTGCGCCGGCAGGGTCCAGTTCAGCCAGGTGAAGACCGACTTCTTCATTTCGCCGGCGTAGTTGGTGCCGCCGATGAGGACGATCTTGCGGGAGAAATCGAGGGCGATGACGGTTTCGCTCTTGCAGCCGTGGCGCTTCGGGTCGGCCTTGAACGAGGGCAGGTCGATGATCGTCAGATCAGGAACGTAAGCGGCGAGTTCGGTCTTGTCGGGACGGATCAGCAGATTGCGGATGAACAGCGAATGCCAAGCGAATTCGGTGATGACGCGCGATTTGACCCGGAAAGAGGGATCGGCGCCGCCGTGGAGGTCCTGGACGAACAGGTCCTTGCCTTCGGCATGTTTGAGGAAGTCTTGGAGGAGAACCTCGAACTGGTCCGGAGTGATCGAATTGTTATTGGCCCACCAGACTTTGTCCTCGGTGAGCGCGTCGCGGACGGTGTGTTTGTCTTTTGGCGAGCGGCCCGTGTGGATGCCGGTTTCCGCGTTGATCGCCCCACCTGGCATGACCACCGCTTCAGCGCGGCGGATCGATTCTTCGTACAGCATCGGCGCATGTAGATTGTAAAATACGGTGCCGAGATTTTTGAGGCCAAATTTATCAACCCCGTAGGAGGTGTTGAACGCGCCCACCTGTTTCATCGCTGTCTCCGAACTGATCCGACACTTGCCGCGTTGGCGGTCCCGATGGCCCGTATGGCGGGCCCTTGCCGAAATTGAGGGCCGCACCTTTAGTCGGCCCAGCCTCCCTGAGCAAGGTTTAGCGTGACCTCACATGACGTTGGGATTAACGATTTTTGGCAGAAGACGCACGCGATAACCCATTGTGCGGCGCATCAATTCTCGCTCCGCGCTGCAACGGCGAGCTGCACGAGCGTCCGGTGAAGCGCCTCCGCAGTCAGGACAGGGCTTTGAAACGTCACTCGTTCTGTGCTTTCGCCCCAGGCGAGATCGACGCCCTCGGGGTCGATGCCGCTGATCCGCCACGGGCCGTCGGCCGCCCGGCGGAGCTTTGTGGCGTAGAGTCGCACCGCCTCCGTATGATCGCTGTTCATATGGGCGATGGCCGAGGCTTCAGCCGCGATCATCGAATCGGCGCCGTCGAGTGACGTGCGCAGTGCTGTGCTCTCGAAATCGGCGGCCCGTGCGAACCCGCCGTTGAGGTGGATGTTCGCCATTTCGAGCCGGTAGAAACCGAAATCGGCGAAATCGGCATAGAGCTGGGATTTCGGATGGCGGCCAAGGAAGCGTTGCTTCAAGCGATCGCGTTCGGCCTCGCTGGCGCTTTTGCGCACGGTGCCGGTGATGGTCAGGCGCGGATGGGCCAGCGGATCACCCTTGCCGGTCTCAGCCAAGAGCAGGGACGCGCGCGCATCGGTGGCCAGATTGCGCGTGTGGATGGCCAGTCCCGACAGCAGCAGGATCGGCGTGCCATCGTAATCGGTCGCGACATTGACCAACGTCGAGAACGGAAAGCCGTCCTTGGCCAGCGTCGCCAGGGCGCCGGCGCGGATACTGCGCAAGAGCCCCTTCGACACGGCGATGGCGTCGTACCCCTCCGGCACGGTCGGGCGCGGCTCGGCAGATGGGACGGTATCGGCTGGCATCAGGCTTCAGTCCTCCGGTGGCTTTCAGGGTCGTTTTTACGGTTTTACGCTGGCCCTCGATTATCTCAGCGAATTCCGTAGGCGTGCCGGTGCGTATGAAACCGCCCATCTTTTCTAGGCGCGGCATAAGGTCCGGATCAGCCTAGCCGATATCTGCGCCGCGACAGGCGCGATCAAGCCCGGAAATGTCGCTGCAACGGCCAGATGACGAATCGTTAATCTGACGGGTGCTCAGTCCTCCCCCCGGAAATCCGTCTGAAAACGGCGCATTTTGGCCCAAAATGAATGGGAAACGCTACGATTGTCGCTTGCCTGCACAGCATTTCTCGCTGTCGTGACAATCGGATGCGTGCTTTTTCCCGATAATGGCCTATATTGTGGCGATGAGTTGCCGTGCAGGCTGTTCGCCCCCTTCGCCAGGCGACATCGCGAGTAGCGTCACAATTCTGCCTGTAATCGTGCGGACTTTGCCGCCGCGTCCAGATGATGCACTGCCGTATGGCTCTTCGCCGTTGGTACGGCGCCACCACCAGAGGATTCAATGCCGACCATCGCGCTTGTAGACGACGATCGCAACATTCTGACTTCCGTGTCCATCGCCCTTGAGGGTGAAGGCTACCGGGTCCAGACCTATAACGACGGCGCCAGCGCTCTCGATGGTTTGCGCACCAATCCGCCTGATCTCGCCATCTTCGATATCAAGATGCCGCGCATGGACGGAATGGAACTGCTGCGCCGCCTGCGTCAGAAGTCCGATCTGCCCGTCATCTTCCTCACCTCCAAGGACGAGGAAATCGACGAGCTGTTCGGCCTGAAAATGGGCGCCGACGATTTCATCCGCAAACCCTTTTCCCAGCGTCTGCTGGTCGAGCGCGTCAAGGCGATCTTGCGCCGCTTCAACCCGAAGGAAGCCGCCACCGCCAAGGAAACCGAGGCGCGGATCCTCGAGCGCGGTCAGCTCAAAATGGACCCGGAGCGTCACACCTGCACCTGGAACAATGAGCAGGTCACGCTCACCGTCACCGAATTCCTGATCCTCCAGGCCCTGGCCCAGCGCCCGGGTGTGGTCAAAAGTCGCAACGCCCTGATGGATGCGGCCTACGACGATCAGGTTTATGTTGATGACCGGACAATCGACAGCCACATCAAGCGGCTGCGCAAGAAGTTCAAGGTTGTGGACGACAACTTTGAAATGATCGAGACGCTGTATGGCGTTGGCTACCGCTTCAAGGAAGCGTAAGGGACGCAGGCAGATCGCTGGCCGGATTGATGTGAGCCTGGCCAGCGGGCGCGCTGCGGACAAAGACTGCCGGATACGACAGCAATGAGCGTCGAAGCACAGGATGGCGAGATTCCGGCAACGGCCTCTGCGCCGGCTCCGCGCCGTCGCAGTTTGGCGGGCCGAACACGACTGCTGCGGCGTACGCTCGCGGCGCCCTTCGCCTCGTCGCTCACGCGCCGCATCGTGGCGCTCAACCTCGGTGGCCTCGTCGCGCTGCTGATCGGGTTTCTCTATCTCAACCAGTTTCGCGAAGGCCTGATCGACGCGCGTATCGAGACGCTGAAGACCCAGGGCGAAATCATCGCTGCGGCCATTTCAGCCTCCGCCACCGTCGAGACCGACAGCATCACCGTTGATCCGGAAAAGCTGCTGCAACTGGCGCCGGGCCAAAGCACGGGCCCTGGCGAAGACAGCGATGCGCTGGAGTTTTCCATCAATCCCGACAGCATCGGCCCGGTGCTGCGCCGCCTCGTCGGGCCAACCCGCACCCGCGCCCGCATCTACGACCGCGACGGCTATCTGCTGCTCGACTCCCGCTCGATGACCGATCGCTCGACGATCCTGCGCTTCGACTTGCCCGATGGCGGCAAGGAGGAAGCGACGGTCAGTTTCGTGAAGCGGATATGGACAGGGGTGTTGAGTTGGTTCGGCGAACCGAACCTTCCCCTCTACGAGGATATCGGCCTCAACAATGGCCGTGCCTATCCCGAGGTGCAGTCGGCCTTGCGCGGGTCCAATCGCTCGATCGTGCGCGTCAACTCCGCCGGCGAAACCATCGTGTCGGTGGCCATTCCGGTGCAGCGTTTCCGTGTCGTGCGTGGCGCACTGCTGCTCTCCACCCAAGGCGGCGATATCGACAAGGTGATCACGGCGGAACGTTGGACGATGATCCGGCTGTTCATCGTCTTCTTCGCCGTCATGCTGGTGCTGTCGCTGTTCCTGGCGCGGCAAATCGCCGAGCCGATGCGGCGTCTGGCCGAAGCCGCTCAGCGCGTCCGGCGCGGCATTAAATCGCGTCAGGAGATTCCTGATTTCACCGAGCGCTCCGATGAAATCGGCCATCTCTCGGGATCTCTGCGCGACATGACCTCGGCGCTTTACGCTCGTATCGACGCGATCGAGAGTTTCGCCGCCGACGTGGCGCATGAGTTGAAAAATCCGCTGACTTCGCTGCGCAGCGCCGTTGAGACATTACCGATCGCCCGCACCGATGAATCGCGCGGCCGTCTGCTCGATGTCATCAAGCATGACGTGCGCCGGCTCGATCGGTTGATCAGCGATATTTCCGATGCCTCGCGCCTCGACGCCGAATTGGCGCGCGCCGATATGGGGGATGTCGATCTGGTGCAGTTGGTGCAGGCTGTTGTCAGTGTCGCCAACGAGGTGAACCGCGCTGACAAGGTGAAATTCACCATCGACGTGGCGCCAAGCGACGAGCCCAACGCCTATCACGTCCTCGGTCATGATTCGCGTCTGGGGCAGGTGGTCACCAATCTCATCGACAATGCGCGCTCCTTCTCGCCGCCCGGTGGCAATGTGCGCGTCGCTTTGCGCAGTGTACGCGACATGGGTCGCGCCAAAGAACTCGAGGACGGCGTCGAGATCATCGTCGACGATGACGGGCCGGGGATTCCCGCCCATGCCTTCGAGCGTATTTTCGAGCGCTTCTATACCGACCGGCCGAACCAGGGCTTTGGCCAGAACTCGGGGCTCGGATTGTCGATCTCTCGTCAGATCATCGAAGCCCACGGCGGCCATATCCGTGCCCTGAACCGCACCGCCTCTAGCGACGGGGAAATCCGCGGCGCACGGTTCGTCGTCTGGCTGCCGGTCGGCAAATGAGCGGTGCCGCCTATCATCACGCGACGGCGGTGATCGTCGGCGAGCAGGCCGTGGTGATCCGGGGCGACTCCGGAGCCGGCAAATCAACCCTCGCGCATATGCTGCTGGATCACGGCGCCTTGGCGGGTTTTTTCGTCCGTCTCGTGGGCGACGATCGGGTCAGTCTCGCTGCCGCCGGCGGTCGCCTGATCGTCCGCGGCCATCCCGCGATCGCCGGATTGGTCGAGCAACGCGGCGAGGGACTCCATGCCGTGGGCGCCGAACCGGCCGCCGTAGTGGCGGCCGTGGTCGATTTGTGCACAGCAAAACCAGCCCGAATTCCATCGGATACAGAATTAGTTACCCAGGTTTGTGGGGTCGAGCTGCCACGCTTGGCCCTGTTAAGCCACAGTTTTGGGCCAGAAACGGCCTCTCAGGTGATATCCTTCGTCCAGCGGCAAAATGTCAGGGGGGCGAATAAGGATGGCTAGAATTTGTCACTTGATAAAATCGCTGCAATGCACATTATTGCCCGCTTTCCGCCGGCCGGCCTCCTGGTCAGGCTGGTTTGTGCCAGAATTGGCGGGAATATTTATGGACGGTCAGTCCCAATGATCGGAATGGTCCTGGTGACACATGGTCACCTTGCGACGGAGTTCCGTGCTGCACTTGAGCACGTGGTCGGTCCGCAAAAGCAGCTCGAAACGATTACCATTGGTCCCGACGACGACATGGAGAGTCGGCGTAAGGACATCGTCTCCGCGGTCGAAGGTGTGAACACCGGCGATGGCGTTGTGGTGCTCACCGATATGTTCGGCGGCACCCCCTCCAATCTGGCGATTTCGATCATGGACGGCGCCAAGGTGGACGTCGTGGCCGGGATCAATCTGCCCATGCTGATCAAGCTCGCGTCGGTCCGTGACGACGCCCGACTTGAGGAGGCGGTGATTCAGGCGCAAGATGCGGGACGGAAATACATTTCCGTAGCCAGCCGGATTTTGAACGGGAAATGACAGACGACATCTTGGAAGATTGTCCGCCGACCCCAGATTTTCCCGGCTGTATCGTCCGGGAAATGCCGATCATCAATCGTAAGGGCCTGCACGCTCGCGCCACAGCCAAATTCGTTCAATGCGTCGAGCAATTTGATGCGGTGGTCTCCGTCTACCGGTGCGGTGAGACGGTGGGGGGCACCTCGATCATGGGCATCCTGACGCTGGGCGCCGGCCTTGGCACGTCCATCACCGTCGCCGCACAGGGCAGCGAGGCCCGTGAGGCCATCGACGCGCTGGCCGGTTTGGTGGCCAACCGCTTCGGCGAAGACGAGTAATATTCTCATATAAACCGATGTCGCGTTGACTTGAGGCCGGGCGAGGGTACCGTGCGCGTCAATCATATGGGCACGCGCAAAAGCGCGGCCTTTTGGAGGAAACCTTATGTCGATGCGGTCTGGACTTGCTGCTGCCAGTCTCGTTTTTCTCTTGGCCGTTTCTCCGGCTGCTGCCCAGAAAGCCAAGGGCACGCTGCGGATCGCCTTTACCGATCCGATCAGTTCAGCGCTTCTCCACGACGATCCAAAGCCGGAAACCGGCCTGACTTCGGCGGCTGTGTTCGACACGCTGCTCTGTTTTGATCGCACCAATGGCGAGCTGAAACCGATGCTGGCCACGTCCTGGACGCATGTCGGTGAGCGGATCATCGAGATGAAATTGCGCGAGGACGTGAAATTCCACGATGGCTCGCCGTTCGATGCCGACGATGCGGTCTATACGCTCAACTGGCTTGTCGATCCACGCAACAACATCCGCTTCGGCGGCAATTTCGACTGGCTGCAGAAGGCCGAAAAGGTCGACCGCTATACCATTCGCATCATCGAAAAATTCCCGAGCCCGCTGGCGTTGCTGCGCCTGTCGACGGGCGCGCCCATGCTGCCGTCGGACAAGCACAGCGGTTTTGGCGAGAGCGGCGATTTTGGCCGCAAGTCTCCCATCGGCACCGGTGGCTATCGCGTCGAATTTATTGATTCGACGCGCGGCATCATGCTGGTGCGCAATCCCGATTATCCGCAAGGCGGCGCCTGCACGCCGAAGCCGAGCATCGAGCGCGTGCATCTGATTCCGATCCCGGATGCGCAGACGCAGATCGCGCAATTGATGACCGATGGCGTCGATCTCATCCGCATCACCACCCGCGACCAGGCGGAGATGCTGGGAAGCAATCCTGCGTTTTCCGTCACCGCCAGTCAGGCGATCACGTTCCACTATATGGCGATGGATGCCATTGGCCGTTCTGGCAACGCCGCGCTGCAGAAGTTCGATGTGCGCAAGGCTTTGGTCCAGGCGCTCGACCGGCAGCGTCTGGCGGCCAGCGTCGTGCCCGGTGGTGACGCGGTGCGGCCCGTTGATTCCTTCTGCTTTCCTATCCAGCGTGGGTGCAGCTTCACCAACAAGCCATATCCTTACGATGTCGCGGCGGCGAAGAAGCTCCTGGTGGACGCAGGCTATCCCAATGGCTTCGATGTCGAGATCAATGCTACGCCCGGTTCATACGATCTGGGCGAGGCGATCGCTGGCGAACTGCGTCGCGTCGGCGTGCGCGCCACCGTTGCCCGGCTGACCTTTGGCGCCTATCGCCAGCGCCAGCGCGAGGGCAAGCAGCAGATTCTCGTCGGCCAGTGGACCAATGGTGGCTTTCCAGATGTGTCGGGGACAGCCGATTTCTTTTTCAACAATGGCGATCGTGACTATTGGCGCGACCCGGAAATCAACACGTTCGCCCATGAGGCGCTGTCGACCGTTGATGAGGTGATCCGCCGCCGCCTCTATGCCCGGATTTTCGACCGCGCCAACGCGCAAGCCTATGTGCTGCCGATCTCGACCAAGCCGGACGTTTTCGTCCACACCCGGGACCTGGAGATCGCCACCGGCTCGCTCAACGTCTTCGGCAGCGAGCTGTCGCTGATGCGCTGGAAATAGGACCCAGCAGGAAAGGTTGAGCTTGCGCTATTTTAACGCGGAAAAATCCCCCGAATCCGGTCAAAACATGGCGAGGTGAGACCATCTGTCCCTCGCGCCTCGACGCCAAAACAGATATGTGATCAAATAATAGACGTTCTAAACTGCGGGTTCCGGCGGTGTGGCCGGAACAGGGCCGGACACCATAGGCCGTGGACGGGGCGAGGACTGATCTGAAATGGATTACAGGCGTTTTTTCAGTGCCGCGATCGGCCAGCTCAGGGGCGAGAGCCGTTACCGCGTTTTTGCCGATCTTGAACGTGACGCCAGCCGTTTTCCCCATGCGACCTGGTACCCCAATGTCGGCGATCTGAGCGGCACCGCCCGCGACATCGTCATCTGGTGCTCCAACGATTATCTCGGCATGGGCCAGCATCCGGTGGTCGTGGCGGCCACCACGGAAGCGGTCCTACAGCACGGCGCTGGCGCCGGCGGCACCCGCAATATTTCCGGCAACAATCATCCGCTGGTTCGGCTGGAAGCTGAGCTTGCTGGCCTGCACGGTAAGCAGGCGGCGCTCGCCTTCACCTCGGGCTGGATTTCCAATCTAGCCGCCATCGGCACGATCGCGCCGCTGCTGCCCAACTGCCTGATCATCTCCGACGCGCTGAACCACAATTCGATGATTGAGGGTATCAAGCGCTCGGGCTGCGAGAAGCAGATCTTCCGCCACAACGATCTGGTGCATCTGGAAGAGCTTCTCGACGCGGCCGGCCCCGAGCGGGCCAAGATGATTGTCTTCGAAAGCCTCTATTCGATGGACGGCGATATCGCGCCGGTCGGTCGCATCGCCGAACTGGCGAAGAAATACGGCGCCCTGACCTATGTGGACGAAGTCCATGCGGTGGGCATGTATGGCGATCATGGCGGTGGCATCTGCGAGCGCGAAGGCGTGATGAAGCAGATGGACGTGATCGAGGGTACGCTCGCCAAGGGCTTTGGCACCCTCGGCGGTTATATCGCCGCCGACAGCATCATCATCGACGCCGTGCGCAGCTATGCGCCGTCGTTCATCTTCACCACGGCGTTGCCGCCGGCGGTCGCCGCGGGCGCCCATGCCGCCGTGCGCCACCTGAAGGCCTCGACCGAGGAACGCCAGCGCCATCAGCGCCAGGTCGCACTCACCAAAGCGGCGCTGCGCGACGCCAATCTGCCGCTGATGGACAACACGTCCCACATCGTGCCGTTGTTCGTCGGCGACGCCGAACTGTGCAAAACGGCGAGCGACATGCTGCTGGAGCGCCACCACATCTACATCCAGCCGATCAATTATCCGACCGTGGCGCGTGGCACGGAGCGTCTGCGCATCACGCCGACGCCGCTGCACACCGAAGCCCACATCGAGCATCTGGTGGAAGCGGTGCGCGATGTCTGGCAACGTCTCGGCCTGCCGCGCAAGGTGCCGCAAAATATCTCGGCCGCGGGCTTTGGCGCAGTCGCCGCCGAGTAACTTCGGGCTTACGAAAGCCGAATTGAAAAGGGCTCCCGCGGGAGCCCTTTTGTTTTGCAGCCTATTTTTTCACCAGCGCGTCGCGGATTTCCTCGAGCAGCTTTTCCGAACGGGGCGGGGGCGGGGCCGCGGCGGGGGCCGGATCCGGGCCACGCATCTTGTTCACCAGCTTGACGAAGAGGAAGATGACGAAGGCCAGCAGGATGAAATTGATGGCGACCGTAATGAAATTGCCGACGGCCAGGACCGGACCCTGTCGTCTGGCTTCCTCCAGGCCGGCGGCCGTCACCGCCTTGGACAAGGGGACGAAGAGGTTCGAGAAATCGACGCCGCCACCCGTCAGCACTGCGACGATGGGCATAATGAGGTCGCCGACCAAGGAGTCGACGATTTTGCTGAAAGCCGCGCCGACGATGACACCGACCGCCAAGTCGATGACATTGCCGCGCATAATAAATTTTTTGAATTCTTCTAACATCTGAGATCCCCCGTTCGGGCCTCCAACCCTGATTCCGCCGCCGACCGACAGCGAAGGTGACAGGCTACCATCGGTCGGCAGGCCGGCAAACCCGCCAACCGTCGCCGCCTGTGCTAAACAGTGCTAAATTCTCGGCGAGGGGCTTTGGTCAGGAATTTGGCCAACGGCGAGGGAGCACGAACAGAACCATGAGCGCAGGCGGCGCGGCCATTCTGACGGGGCTGGTGTATCTGTGTGGCCTCTTTGCCGTGGCCCATTACGGCGACACTTCAGGGCGTCATTTCATTTCCTCCCGCGCCCGGCCGATCATCTATGCGCTGACGCTGGCGGTCTATTGCACCTCCTGGACCTTCTTCGGTTCCGTTGGCCTTGCCTCTCAGAGCGGGCTGGAGTTCCTGCCGATTTACATCGGGCCGTTCATTGTCATCGGCCTGCTGTCGCCGCTGGTGTTGCGCATCGTGCGGCTGGCCAAGGCGCAGAACATCACCTCGGTCGCCGACTTTGTCGCCTCTCGCTATGGCAAGTCCGATCAGGTCGCCCGGCTGGTCACGATCATCTGCGTCATTGGCGCCGTGCCCTATATCGCCCTGCAGTTGAAGGCGATCTCCAGCTCTATCGTCATGGTGCTCGATTCGCTCGATGCGGGTCAGGTCGTGGTGTCGGGCGGCACCGCAGGCTCGCTGGCTCTGATCGTCGCGTTCCTGCTGGCCTGTTTCGCCATGGCGTTTGGCACACGCAACATCGACGCGACCGAGCATCAGGATGGCCTGGTGCTCGCCATCGCCATGGAATCTCTGGTCAAGCTGATCGCCTTCATCCTGGTCGGCGTCTACGCGACGTGGTGGATGTTCGATGGGCTTGGCGATCTGAGCCTCAGGGCAGCTGAAAATGTCGCCATCAAGGCCGATATCGGCAAGCAACCCGATGCGCCGGTGTGGATCGTCACCACCTTGCTATCGGCCTGCGTGATCATTCTCTTGCCGCGCCAGTTTCATGTCACCGTGGTCGAGAACCGCGACGAACGTGACGTGAAGACGGCGGCCTGGCTGTTTCCGCTCTATCTCGTCCTCATCAATCTTTTCGTCATTCCGCTCGCCATTGCCGGTCGCTTGACCTTTCTCGATGGCTCGCTCGATCTCGACATGACGGTTCTGGCGCTGCCGCTGCATGCCGGCGCCAGTACGATCGCCGTCATTACCATGGTGGGCGGCCTGTCGGCGGCTACCGCCATGGTGATCGTCGCGTCCATTGCCTTGTCGATCATGATCTCCAACGAGCTGGTGATGCCGCTTTTGCTGCGGGGCCGCTCAACGCGCGAGCGCGTCGAGGCCGGCGATCCCGTGTCGCTCATCCTGATGATCCGACGTGGCGCCATCGTCGTCATCATCGCGCTGGCTTACGTCTATTTCGTCAATTCGGCGCCCTCGGCTCTGGCCTCGATCGGCTTGCTCTCCTTCGCGGCGATCAGCCAGATCGCGCCGGCCTTTTTTGGCGGCCTGTTCTGGACACGGGCGACGGCGCGCGGCGCCATGGCGGGATTGCTGACCGGCATTGTCATCTGGGCCTATACGCTGCTCTTGCCTTCGCTTGCCACCGAGACCTCCTGGCTCGCCAGCATCGTCGCCAACGGGCCGCTCGGCCTGGCGCCGCTCAAGCCGACGGCGCTCTTTGGTGTCGAGCTGCCGCAACTGGTGCATGGCGTGGTCTGGAGCCTGTCAGCGAACTTCCTGGCGTTCGTCTTCTTCTCCCTGTCGCGACACACGACGACGATCGAACGCCTGCAGGCCAACATCTTCGTCGGGGCTTCGCCGGCGGCGCCGATGTCGCAGACCCTGCGGCTTTGGGGCGCCAATGTCACCGTCAGCGAGCTTGAGGATGCGGTGGCGCGCTATCTCGGCGGCCCACAGACCCGCCGTTCGTTTGAAGAGTTCATGCGCGCGCGCGGCGCCTCTTTGTCGCCGACGCAGGAAGCGGATATTCATCTGCTGCGCTACGCCGAACATCTTCTGGCCTCCGCCATCGGCGCCTCGTCATCACGCCTCGTCCTGTCGCTGCTGCTGCGCCGGCGCAATCTATCGCGTGAAGCGGCCCTCAAACTGATCGATGAATCCTCGGCGACCCTGCAATATAACCGCGATCTCCTGCAGCACGCGCTCGACTTCGCCCGTCAGGGCATTACCGTGTTCGACCGCGATCTCAGGCTGATCTGTTGGAACCGCGAATTCCGCGATCTCTTCAATATCCCGCCTGATCGGCTGCGTATTGGCATCGGGCTCGAGGAGGTCGTGCGCTTCAATGCCGAGCGCGGCGTCTATGGCGCAGGCCCGATCGATAGCCATGTCGCTTCTCGCATCGAATTGCTCGTCAATGAAGCGGATCCAGTGCGTCTGCGCCTGCATCATTCAAGCGATACGATCGAAGTCCGTTCCGCCCGCATGCCCGACGGCGGCATCGTCACGACTTATACGGATGTCACCCAGGCCGTGGCGGCGGAAGAGGAATTGGAGCGCACCAACGAGACGCTTGAACAGCGCGTTCGCCAACGCACCGAGGAATTGGTGCGGCTCAACCATGAACTCGAGCGGGCCAAGCTTTTGGCCGATGAAGCGAACCTATCGAAGACGCGCTTTCTCGCCGCCGCCAGTCACGACATTCTGCAACCGCTCAATGCGGCGCGGCTTTACGCGACATCCTTGCTCGAGCGGGCACGTGAAGGCGTCATATCAGGTGAGAACGGGTCGGTCGCTCTCGCTGGCAATCTCGATCTGTCGCTCGAAGCGGTCGAGGAAATATTGACCGCGCTTCTCGATATTTCGCGGCTCGATGCCGGCGCCATGAAGGCGGAGCTGTCGGTCTTTGCGATCGAGGATCTGTTGGCGCAATTGCGCGTCGAGTTCGCGCCTTTGGCCGCGGAAAATAGCCTGAAGCTGACCTTCATGCCGTGTTCGCTGAGCGTTCTCTCCGATCGTCGGCTGTTGCGTCGCCTGTTGCAAAATCTGATTTCCAACGCGATCAAATATACCCCGAAGGGCCGGGTCATCGTCGGCTGTCGAAAGCGTGGTGGGAACCTGCGGATCGAGGTTTGGGACACAGGCATCGGCATTCCCGAGAGTAAGCAGGGCGATATTTTCCGTGAGTTCGAACGGCTCGATGCAGCAGCGCGCACGGCGCGCGGCCTCGGGCTCGGCCTCTCCATCGTCGAACGTATCAGCCGTGTGCTCGATCACCCGATCTCGCTGTCATCACGGCCGGGCATAGGCTCCGTGTTCCGCGTGCCCGTGCCGATCGCCATCGGTGGGCCGGTGTTGCACCAAGCGCAACCGTCGTCACAGGCGCCGAGCCCGCATTTGCCGCTGCATGGCATGAAGATTCTGGCGATCGACAACGAGCCGCGCATTCTCGATGGTTTGCAGATCTTGCTGTCGGGGTGGGGCTGTACGGTGCTGACAGCAGCCGACGTCAGGGAAACCATGCAGGCCTTGATGCAAGACGATGACGCGCCTGATGTCATTCTGGCCGATTATCATCTGGACGAAGGCGATGGCCTTGCCTGTATCGCGGCGGTGCGCGAGCGCCTCGGCAAATATGTGCCGGCCGTTCTGATCACCGCTGACCGCTCGCCGGAAGTGCGCGATCTCTGCACCGAACAGAATGTGCGCCTGCTGAACAAGCCGGTTCGCCCAGCGGCGCTGCGGGCTCTGCTCAGCCAATGGCGCGTATTGCAGCAAGCGGCTGAATAAGAGGGGAATTGCATCGGCGAAATGTCGCATTTGACTTTTGCCGGTGAATACCCAAGTCTTATCTCGTCATGTTGAACTTTGCAGCCTTTCGCGCGGGCCTTCTGCGCTCCGGTAATCTCATCGCAGGTTTTTAGCCTCGGGTTCGGGTGTGCGTCGTCGCTCCGGGCTCGGGGTTTGTCACGCCATGCTGCATTCCAGCCATTCTGACATCTGACACGACGCTTTTCCCAACATTCCATCGTTTCGATCCCTCAGGCCGCTGCCGCGGCCCGCATTGCGCTTGCAAGCGTCGCGGGTGCCGGCTGGCTGCTGCTGCCGCGCGGATCGGATCGTTTCGACCATTGAACGCATTGAACAGGAGATGAAAATGATGAGTGAACGCACCCCCGTCACGGACAATCGCAAACCGCGGATCGTTCTGACTGCCGAAGACCATGAACGGCTTTCGACTCTGGCGCGCACCGCGAGCGGGGCGGCGCAGGATGCCGCGGCTATCCTCACCGGAGAGCTTGATCGCGCGCATATTCTTGCCAAGGGACGGCATCCCGCGCACACCGTCTTCATGGGAAGCGAAGTCGAATTTCGTGATGACACGACCGGCAAAGTGCAGACGGTGACGCTCGTCTATCCCGGCGAAGCCGACATTTCGCTGGGCAAGATCTCGGTGCTCACGCCCATTGGCGCGGCGCTCATCGGAATGCGCGCCGGGCATTCGATCAACTGGGAAACACGTGGCGGCGATCTTAAACGTTTGACGGTGATCGACGTGCGCGAGCCGGCACAGGTTTGATTTCGTCGTCTCGCCTGCGACTGTCTACGATCGGGACAGGTGTCATCCCCGACAGCCGCGTAGCGGTTGAGCGGGGATCCAGAGCAAGCGGTAGAATGCTATTCGGGACAAAATATAAGATGGATGCGCGGCAATCATGCAGCGCTACTCTCACGGTGAAGCGCCCCTGATCGGTGAGTCTATCGTTTGATGAACATCAGCACGAAGCGGTCGCTCTCGCCAATCGCGGCATATTTCTCGCGGTTCTTGTCGCCTTCGCGATAGGTGGGCGGGAGTGACCAGACGCCTTCTGGATAATCCTTGGTGTCTTTCGGATTGGCTTTCACTTCCGACGTGCCGATCAGTTTGAAACCGGCCTTCTCGATCAGGCCGATGGCGAAGTCCTGGCGCACATAGCCGGTGCGCATCTGCGCTTCTTGCGTCATGTCGGCGCGGCCGCGGTGGTCGGCGACGCCGAGGATACCGCCGGGCTTCAGCGCCGTGTGAAACGCTTTCAGCGCGCCGTCGATCTCGTTGCGGTCGAGCCAGTTGTGCAGGTTGCGGAACGTCAGCACGAGGTCAGCGCTGCCTGGCGGCGCGATCTCGTAGCGATCGGCTAGGAATTTCGTCACCTGCACTTTGCCGAAGGTCGCCGGATCATCGGCATATTTCTTCAGCATGCGGGCATGGTCTTGCAGATAGCCCGGCGGTGCGTTTTCGTCACGGCCGGCGGTGATGTAGAGCCCTTTGTCTCGCACATAGGGCGCGACGATCTCGGTCCAATAGCCGGCGCTGCCAGGCAGCACTTCCACCACCGTGCTGTCGGGGCGCAGGCCGAAAAATTTCAGCACTTCATAGGGTTTGCGATAGGGATCGCGCGCCGTGTTGGCGGGGCTGCGCTGCGGGCCGGCGACGAGTTCAGCCAGCCGATCGACTGGTTGCGCCATCGCCAGCGGCGCGGTGGCCAGCGCCAGTACCAGGGCGACCAGCCCAACCAGTCCGCTGGGCTTGCGGCAAATGCGTTCTTGGGCGCGCATGAAATCTCCCGGTGGTCTCGACGCGGCAATGCGCACGCGTCTTTGCGCCAATGAAGCGCGCCTGAGGGAAAATTGCAAAGCTTGAGATAAGTGTGTCGCGCTCAGCGTTTGGAGGGCGGCGACATCAGCGGCAAAGCGGCGAATTGCGCCTTCGCTTGCGCGGCCTCGTCGCGGGCATGGCGCGCATCGCTGCGCGCGTCCCGGGCCGCCCGGCGATGCTTGCTCTGGCCAAACCAAGTGGCGCAGCCGCCCAGCACCACGCCGATCATGATGGAGACGAAAACGATCAGGAAGAGCGGCGCCTGGATCTGCATTGCCCAGTCGCCGAGCAAGCCGGTCGGATCGAGAACGAAGGGAACGTTATGTCGATTGGCCACCGCGAAGACGATGGCGATAATGGCAAAGGGCAGAAAGACCAGCCACCTGAGCGCACGTTTCATCACTGCTGCTCCGTGCGCGACTGTCTTCAGCCCTGCGTGTTGAGACGCTCGCGCATTTCCTTGCCCGTCTTGAAGAAGGGCACGGATTTCTGCTCGACGGACACATGTTCGCCGGTGCGCGGATTGCGGCCGACGCGCGCGTCACGACGCTTCACCGAGAAGGCGCCGAAGCCGCGCAACTCAACACGATCGCCGCGCGACAGCGCGTTGGTGATCTCTCCGAGGATGGCATTGACGATATTCTCGACATCCCGGTGATAGAGATGGGGGTTCTTATCGGCAATTCGTTGGACCAGTTCGGACTTGATCATTGGCGCCATTCCTTCGGTCGAGCTTGAGCTTGCAAATTGGCAATAATTGCAATCATTTCAATCGTCAATACAGGTCCGAAGAATGCCAGACGGCCACCAGACCGTCAAGCATGTGTGCTTCCGCATTGCTGCCCACCGAACGGATCACCTGGGCGATGCTGCCAAGGCCGGCCGCATCGGCCAGATCGGCGGCTGATCCGAACAGGCCCAGATAGTTGGTGGCGGACGAACGGCGCCACTCGCGCACCGGCAAGTCCTTGGCGACATGGCGTTCACGCTCCATCCAGGCGATCGCCTCCCGCTCGCCACCGATCTCGTCGACCAGTTTCAGCGGCAGGCCCTGGCGGGCGGTGAACACCCGGCCATCGGCGACAACGGCCAGTTCCTTATCGTCCAGTTTGCGGCGGTCCTTCACCAGTCCTTTGAACCAATCATACGAATCGCTGACGATGGAGGCGATGGCGGCCCGCGCTTCCGGGCTCGTCGGCTCGAAGCCGTCGGGCGAGGCCTTCAGCGGCGAGGATTTGATCGTCTCCATTTTGACGCCGACGGTATCGAGCACTTTCGAGACATTCGGGAACTGGAACAGCACGCCGATCGAGCCCACCAGGGAGGTGCCGCGAGCAAAAATGCGATCGGTGCCCATCGCCGCGATATAACCGCCCGACGCCGCCATCGTGCCGACAACGGCGACGGTTGGCTTCTTCTCCGACAGGCGGCGCAGTTCATCATAGATGCGCTCGGCGCCGGTTGTCGTGCCGCCGGGGCTTTCGATCGAAACGATGACGCCTGCGGCGTTGGATTTGCCGATGTCGTCGATGAGCTTCAGGGTGTCCTGGTTGCCGGTGAGCACGCCGCCCAAGCTCAACCGCGCGATATGGCTGCTGCTGGTGGCGCTTCTCAGGCCGTCGCTCCAGCGATAGGCGCCCACGCCGGCGGCGACCAGGAAGAGGGCGACGGTGGCGACGCGCCAGAACGACAGCTTGCGGCGCAGCCGGCTGCGGTCGATCAGATAATCGGCGGGATATTCAGTGGCCATGCAACTCTCCCGTGCGGCGCGTCGAAGACAAGCTTCTCGACTGGCGGCAAATTACGGCAAATCGTAGGACGAACAGGGATAAACAAAAAGCCCGCACAGAGTTGATCCCGCGCGGATAAAGAAAAGCCTCGTGAAGCGATCATCCAGGCACAAATAAAAAACCCGCGCGGATCGCTCCGCGCGGGTCTCTATGGCCGGTGAAACCGGCTTACTTCTTCTTTTCGGCGTTCTCGCGAGCCTTGAGCGCGGTGCCCAAGATGTCGCCGAGGGTGGCGCCGGAGTCAGCCGAACCGAACTGCGCGATGGCTTCCTTCTCTTCGGCCATTTCGAGGGCCTTGATCGAGACGGTGACCTTGCGCGCCTTGCGGTCGAACACGGTGATGCGGCCGTCGAGCTTCTGGCCGACCGAGAACCGGTCCGGACGCTGGTCGCCACGATCGCGCGCGAGTTCGTTGCGCTTGATGAAGGTCTGCAGGTCGGTACCGACGATCTGCACTTCCAGGCCGCCTTCCTTCACTTCCAGCACTTCGCAGGTCACGACGCTGCCCTTGCGCATCTCGCCACCCTCTTCCGAGGTCGTGGTGGCGGAGACGAACGGGTCGGTGCCGAGCTGCTTGATGCCGAGCGAAATGCGCTCCTTCTCGATGTCGACGTCGAGCACCTGGGCTTTGACAACATCGCCCTTCTTGTACTCTTCGATGACCTGCTCGCCAGGACGCTTCCAGTCGAGGTCGGAGAGATGGACCATGCCGTCCACATCGCCTTCGAGGCCGACGAACAGACCGAATTCGGTCTTGTTCTTGACTTCGCCTTCGACCACGGAGCCCTTCGGGAACTTCTCAGCGAAGGCTTCCCACGGGTTCTGCAGCGTCTGCTTGAGGCCGAGCGAGATACGGCGCTTGACCGGATCGACTTCGAGCACCTGCACATCGACTTCCTGGCTCGACGCAACGATCTTGCCCGGATGCACGTTCTTCTTCGTCCACGACATTTCGGAGACGTGGATGAGGCCTTCGATGCCCGGCTCGAGTTCAACAAACGCACCGTAGTCGGTGATGTTGGTGACACGGCCATGGAAGCGGGCGTTGAGCGGGTACTTCGCTTCGATGCCCTGCCACGGATCGTCGAGCAGCTGCTTCATGCCCAGCGAGATGCGGTGCGTTTCGTGATTGATCTTCACGATGCGCACGCGAACCGTCTGGCCGATGTTGAGCACTTCGCTCGGATGGTTGACGCGACGCCAGGCGATGTCGGTGACATGCAGCAGGCCGTCGATGCCACCGAGGTCAACGAACGCACCGTAATCGGTGATGTTCTTGACGGTGCCTTCGATGATCTGGCCTTCTTCGAGCTTGCCAACGATCTCGTGACGCTGTTCGGCGCGGCTCTCTTCGAGAACCGTGCGGCGCGACACGACGATATTGCCGCGGCGGCGATCCATCTTGAGGATCTCGAACGGCTGCGGCTGGCCCATCAGGGGCGAGACGTCGCGGATCGGACGGATGTCGACCTGCGAGCGCGGCAAGAAGGCCACGGCGCCGTCGAGGTCGACGGTGAAACCACCCTTGACCTGGTTGAAGATGATACCTTCGACCTTTTCCTTGGCTTCGAAAGCCTTCTCGAGCTTGACCCAGCTCTCTTCGCGGCGCGCTTTGTCGCGCGAGATGACGGCTTCACCGAGCGCGTTCTCGATACGCTCGAGATAAACTTCGACTTCGTCGCCGACGTTCAGTTCCTGATCGCGGCCGGGGCCGGTGAATTCCTTGATCGCGACACGGCCTTCAGTCTTGAGGCCGATATCGATGACCGCCACGTCTTTCTCAAGGGCGACCACGATTCCCTTGATGACGGTCCCTTCGAGGGCATCGTTCTCGCCAAAGCTTGCATCGAGCATGGCGGCGAAATCTTCGCGCGACGGCGCAAAGCTAGACAACGTATTTGCCATTGTTTCTCCTGGGAGGTCCGGGTCGCTTCTTTCGCGGGGGCACGGACCGAATCGCCGGCTTGGGTTTGAGTTACGGGTGACTTTCCTGCGCCAGAGATCGCCCGTTCCCAGACGAACCTCCGCCTCGCGGCGGGCCGGCGTGGTGCCAGCGCATGAAAGCGGTTCTGTTCCCGGAGCGGAAACCCCGGAAACGTGGGCTATCTAACAGTTCGCAGGCGCTTTCGCAAGGAAGTCGACCGCAAAAACGGCCCGATTTCCGCGCCAAACCGACGGGTCAGGGCTTCAAAATCGTCCGCAATCTGTCCACTACCGGCTCCGGGGTGGCGTAAATGGTCTCCAGCAGCTTCTGCATGTCCTCACCGGAGGTTGGCGTCGGCGCCTCGCCCATGACCTTGGTATACTCGGCTCGGTAGGTCTCGTCCTGCATGGCGGCCCAGAAGGCGGCGCGCACCTCCCGCGCCCGTTCCGGCGGCAGGCCGGGCGGCGCCAGATAGGGTCGGGTGACTTCCTGCGGCGCCACCAGGATGCGCATCATCTGGCGGTCCGCCTCGGTGCGCATCAGGTCCAGCGCCAGCGGCACGTCTTGGGCGTCCGGGTGCTTCTTTAGGGACATTTGCACCAGGAAATTGATTTTTTTGTCGCGCAGCCAGTCCGGTTTCGAGGATTTCAGGCTCGAATAGCCCCAACCGCAGCGCCCATCCGTCTCGCCGCGCTCGATGGCCATGATGGTTTCTTGGGTGCCGACATAGCCGGTGATGACGCGGAATTTGGTGCCAAGCGTGGCATTCAGCGCCAGCGGATAGATGTCGGTCGAGGAGGCCGCGCCGGTGCCGGCCATGGTCGTTTCGCGCGTCTTGGCGTCCTCCAGCGTCTTGGTCGGCGAGGTGTGGAAGGTGGCGCAGAAATTGACGTCGTTTTCCAGGGCGCCGACGGCGGTGAAGTCGGTCATTTTATAAGCGACCTTGCGGCTGGAGATCAGCGGTTCGATCAAGGGGCCCGTGGCGAAAGCGCCGATCACCGTGCCGTCCCGGGGCGCGACCGAGAACAATTGCTCGACGAGGCGCACGCCGCCCGCGCCCGGCACCAGTTGCACCAGCGCGGTGGGGTGCCCCGGCAGATATTGGACGATGTAGCGCGCCACCATCCGGGCGCCGATGTCGATGCCGCCGCCGGCCGTGCCGCCCACATTGATGGTGAAGGTTTTACCTTTGAAGTAGCCGTCGCTTTGCGCCATGGCGGCAAGGGGCCAAATCCCGCCCAGAGCTGTGCCCACCGTTAGAGATATCAGCGCAAAAGCCTGTCCGGGCCATTTCGAGACCATTGTTTCCTCCCCCATATTGTTGTTTTGACATTTGCATGCTCGGAGAGTTTGGCCAAGTTTCTGATCACGGTTTTGATCAAGCTTTCGGCGGAACCGACAAAAGCCATCACCGCGGCATCCAAAACCCCTCTGTCGGCGTATAGACTGCATCAAGCGGTAATGGTGGAGGATCAGATGCAACTCGATCGCAGGGGGATGCTGGGCCTGCTTGCCGTCAGCGTTTTGCCGGCGCGCCTGTCGGCGCAGGAATTCAGCCGCATGACCGCCTATGCCTTTTCCTTCGCCGGTCTCAACGGCGGCGAGGTGCGGTTCGCTGATTACGCCGGCAAGCCGGTGCTGGTCGTCAACACGGCGAGTTTCTGCGGCTACACCAATCAATATTCAGCGCTGGAAGCGCTTTATGAGCGCTATCGCGATCGCGGCCTGGTTGTGGTCGGCGTTCCCTCCAACGATTTTGGCGGCCAGGAGCCGGGCGGCCCGGCGGAAATCACGGCGACGGCGCAAAGCTTCAAAGTGCAATTTCCGATGACCGAGAAGTCGGTCGTCAAAGGACCATCGGCCCATCGCTTCTACAAATGGGCGGTGAGCGAGCGCCCGAAGGAGGCGCCGGCGTGGAATTTTCACAAGTTCCTCATCGGTCGGGACGGCCATATCGCGGCGGCCTTTGCCAGCAATGTCGCGCCGGACGATCCTCAGATCATCACCGCCATCGAGCAGGCCCTGCTGGAGCCTGCCTCGAATTAAGCCGTGCGATGAGCGACCGGGCCGACCAACTTCTGACTGAGAACTGATCAAGTTGATCACGCGCGGCAGCGCGTGGCTTGAAGCATACCCACGCGCTCGCCTAACGGTTCCGGCGGGAAGGAACTGCTGATGAGGCCGCCGCGCGCCATGCAGGAATGGATCGTGTCGAAGCGCGTGAATAAGAGCGGCGAAGGCGATGACGATCCAGCCGCTTTCTGATTGATCGTAGGTCGATTCGTTGCATGCTTCGTGGCGCCATCGTACCTTCCGTCCGGGGGGTACCATGTCAAAGACTATCGCCATTTTAGCCGCCGCTGTTTGCTTCCCGACTATCGCGTTTGCGACTGAAACATATTGTCAGGCGCCTGGGCTGCTTCTGTACGACGGTGCCGATCAAACGATTGAGTGGACGGTAACTAGCGTTCAAGGGAGGAAAATCCAGAGGATTGGCCAAGAAAGGCCCACTAGAGGATGTATTCGAGATTTTCGCCTTAGCGGAATGCTTTTAAGGCGCGAAATCATAACTCCCTCTAAGCTCGGCAAGTTTCGTATGCTGAACAAATACCGAGCCTATTACGAATCCGAAAAATTAGGGCTTGATGAAATAGCATATAAAACGACTTGGGAGTTCGGAGGACGAATTGCATCGGCTATCGTTCGACTCAAAGTTCGTGTGGTAGGGGGCCCGATTTAGGTCATTCGTTTAACGGCGAAGGCGGCGAGGTCTTTTGTAGAAGCCGCCGCGCGCCATGCAGGAATGGATCGTCTCGAAGCCCGTCAACAAGAGCGGTGAAGGCGATGACGATCCGGAGACGATCGCGCCGGTTTAAATCACTGTCAGTTGCTGCCCAGTGAGTTCTGCTTTTATCTCCCAATATTAAGGGGGATGGTATGGAAATGCTCGCAGGTTTCGGCTTCCTTCTGCTTTTTTGCTTCAGTGCACTCGTCGGCGCGCTGTTGCGCGGCAGGTTAGACGAGAACCATCTCTCGAAGGAGAACATGGATGCGCTCAGGCTTGTAACGGGCCTGCTGGTGACGTTCGCAGCCCTGGTCTTGAGTCTTCAGTTGTCCTCGTCACGCACGTCCTTTAGCGATGCAGAGCGAAATCGTTCGCTCTATGCAGGCCAACTCGCTAGGCTCGGCCATTGCCTGCGGGATCTGGGGCCGCCGCTCGACGAAACGCGGTTGAAGCTGCGGCAGTACACGGCCGCAGTCATCGCGAGTACATGGCCTCGTGAGCCTATCCCCGTCGTTGCCGGCATGCCCGATACACGGTTCATGGCGGTGACCGGTGAAGATTCCGAACTCACCCGCCTCATGAGTGCGGTCGCCAGAGGTCTTGATGCTGCCGGCGGGGCCGATGCGGCCTCCGCAAACACCGCAGCCCGCTGTCGCACGGATTTCGGTCTCATGCAGGTGAGCCGTTGGGCGGTGATCGAGGATGCACAGCGGCCATCAGCTGGCCGCTTTATCCGCATCATCAGCTTTTGGTTGTCACTGGTGTTCCTGAGCTTTGGATTGCAGGTTCCCCGGCGGAAGCTAAGCTGGATAGTCCTGGCAATCGGCGTCGTCTCGATTGCCAGCGTGATGTTTGTCATTGTCGATCTGGATGTGCCCTACGGCGGCTTCTTCGGTATCCAGAGTACCGCGATGCGCAATGCTCTGGCAGACATGAGCCTCTAGGCGCGAATTAAGCGGGTCATTCTGGTGGCCCGCTATCATAGCATCTCCCCAATCTGGCGGATGGGCATCAGATGTCGCGTTCGATGCCGTGACAGCATGCGGTCTTTAGCTATGAATGCGAGAGTAGCTATCCAAGCCCGGCTTGCGCCGCTGGGATAGGCTGTTGTAGCTAATTCTGCGGCAAGCAGTCGCAAAACAACAAAAGACGGCAAAACAACAAAAGACGGGAGGACAACGCATGGCCCAGAAGGGTTCGGCACTGAAGGACGTCGCCAAAGCGGGATCGCAAAAGAGCGGCGTTGCCCTGGCGACGGCGCGTTTCGATGACAAAGACACATTGGTGCGCCCGTCCAACGCGCAGATGGGCTGGGCATCGGATGCCATGGCGGAGATGCTCCGGCGGCTCGACCTGCGTTATATTGCATTGACGCCGGGTGCTTCCTACCGTGGCCTGCACGACAGCCTCGTCAACTATCTCGGCAACCGCGATCCGCAAATGCTCGTGTGCCTGCACGAAGAACACGCGGTCGGTATCGCTCAGGGCTATGCCAAGGTCACCGAGAAGCCGATGGCGGTCGCGCTCCACTCCAATGTCGGCTTGATGCACGCGACCATGGCGATCTTCAACGCGTGGTGCGCGCGCAATCCGATCGTCATACTGGGCGCGACGGGACCGGGCGATGCCGACGAGCGCCGGCCGTGGATCGACTGGATTCACACCGCCAAGGATCAGGGCGCCCTCATCCGACACTATACAAAATGGGACGACGAACCGCGCTCGGCCGTCGCCAGCGTGGAATCGCTGACCCGCGCCTGGCAGATCGCCGCGACGCCACCTTATGGCCCGACCTATGTCTGCCTCGACGTTGGCCTGCAGGAATCGAAGCTCGAGAAGGAGATTCAATTTCCCGATCTCGAGCGCTTCGCACCCGGCGAGCCGCCGGCACCTTCGACTGAGGCGATCGAGCGCGCCGCCAAATTGCTGGCAGAAGCTAAGCGGCCACTGATCTTGATGGGACGCGTGTCGCGCGGCCTCGGCGACTGGCAGGCGCGCATCGATCTCGCCGAAGCCATCGGCGGCGCCGTGCTCACGGACATGAAGACATCATCGTCCTTTCCGACCGAACATCCGCTGCACGTCATGGAGCCGCGCCACCGTCCATCGCCCGAGAGCACACGCTACATCAAGGAGGCCGATGTCATCCTGTCGCTCGACTGGATCGACCTGCGTGGCACTTTCATTCTCACGCTTGGCAAGGATGCGCCGGTGGAGGCGAAGGTCATTCACTGCAGCGTCGACGACTATCTCCATAACGGTTGGAGCATGGATCATTTCGGCCTGCCGCCGGTGGACCTGAAGATCCTGTCGACACCTGATCAGATGATCCGGCCGCTGACCGAGGCGGTGCGCAGACTGCGAGGGAACAGCGCCAAGACCGAACCGAAATGGCCGGTGCGGCAAGCAAAGCCGCTGTCGGCGCCGCGCGCCGAGGGCATGATGAGCCTGCGCGACCTGGCGCTGGTGGTGCGCGAATTCTGCGATCCCCGCGAGGTGACGATGGCCGGCTATGCGCTGGGATGGCCAGCGGACACGGTCAACTTCCGTCATCCGCTTGACTACATGGGCATCGACGGCGGCGGCGGTGTCGGCGCCGGTCCCTCCAACGCGATCGGCACGGCGTTGGCCATCAAGAATTCCGGACGGTTTCCCATGACCGTCATGGGCGATGGTGACTTCGCCATGGGCTGCAACGCCTTTTGGACGGCGGCGCATATGGGCATTCCGCTGCTTGTGGTGATCGCCAACAACCGCGTCTACTACAATGACGTTGCGCATCAGGAACGTATGGCCGTGGTCCGCGACCGTCCGGTCGAAAACAAATTCGTCGGCCAGGAGATGGTGCATCCAACCATTGATCTTGTCGGTCTCGCCAAGGCGCAAGGGCTCGACGGCGAGGGACCAGTGGAATCGGCCGCAGCCTTCCGAGAAGCGCTCAAGCGTGGCGAAGCCGTGGTGAAGGCGGGCGGCGTCTACGTCATTGATGCGCGCGTTGACGTTGGCGCACCAGGCGAGGGCAATCGCGGCCATACGGGAGGGCGCAAGGATTGATCCGACCTATCTAGGGACGAGTGGCGCACCGAATGGCTCAGCAGTGAGATTTCGGTGCGCACCTCTTCCCGAGTAACGGGCAAACCTCGTTTACCATCAGGCAGCGCGCGGTGTTCAGCCGCGCGTTGAGGTCAATTGAATTCTTGAAACCCAGGGAGGGGGAGATGGAACTCGTTCGCAGGATATCGCACAAGATTTTAATTGCGTGCGCGCTGTGTGTCTGGGCGTCGATCCCGGCCAAGGCAGACGCGATGCTGGAATTCTACCAGGGAAAAACGGTTCGCTTGGTCAACGGTGGTGCGGCGGGCTCCGGCTACGATCTCTATTCGCGGATGCTGGCGCCCTATCTTGAGAAGAAGCTTGGAGCGAAAGTCATCGTCGACTCGCGACCTGGTGCTGGCATGATGATTGCGATGAATCACGTGTGGATACAGCCGCCCGATGGGCTGACGATCATGTTGGCGCCTGGCGAAGGCGCCGTTCTTGGCAAGCTTATCGACGACGGGGCGTTGCGCTTCGATCTGATGAAATACGGTCTGCTGGCGCGCGTGAATACGGCGCCGCGCGTACTGATCGTCTATCCCAAGTCCAGCTATTACAAGGTCGACGATCTCTTGAAACAGTCGAAACCCTTGGAGATCGGCGCCAACGGCAAAACGGACGCGGCCTCCGACACGTCGGCGGTGATGTGCCATGCTCTGAAGCTGAACTGCAAAATCACGATTGGCTATAAGTCGTCGGCCGACTTCGCGCTCGCCGCCGTGCGCGGCGAGGTCGACGGCACGGTACTGGTCGAGGACTCTGCCGCCCGTTATTCGCAAGGCGGACAATTGCGCGGCGTCCTGGTGACCGCGCGTGAGCGCTCGCGGCTGATGCCCGACGTGCCGACGATCTACGAAGCCACGAAGCTCGACCCGGAAGCGCAATGGTGGCTCGATTTTCGCGAGGACATTCGCAAGATCGGCCGCATCCTGGTCGTGCCGCCGGGCATGGATCAGGAAAAACTCGCCTTCTTGCGCAAGGTGACCAAGGAAATTCTGACCGATCCTGAGGCGCTTAAAGATTTCGAAAAGCAGCAGCAACCGGCGCTCTTCGGCGAACCGGGGGAGATCGCCGAATTGATGCGGCGCAGTCTTGACGGCCTATCACCTGAACGTCGGCAAGAGGTGAAGCACGTCATCGCCGATAAATACTATTAGCTCACAAATCGAGCGCGTGCTGCATCACTTTATGCATGACGCTCGGCAAGGCTTCGCTGGCAAGCTCGCTTTCCTCGATCCACTGCGCCCCCTCTGGCGCCGCTGTCTGGCGCGGCACTTCGCCGTAATAGACGGTCAGGGCTAGGGAGAAATGGGTGAACACATGGTTGGCGCTGCCGACCTTGCGGCGCCATTTCGTCGTGAGCGGTGCGTGGTTCAGCGCCTCGTCCTGGGGAAAGTCGGCGCGCCATTCGCTGCCGGGAAATTCTAGCATGCCGCCGAGCAGCCCCTTCGGGGGGCGGCGACGCACCAGCACTTTGCCGTCAGCGCGCCGCGTATAGAAAATCGCGCCGGTGCGGTGCGGCCGCTCCACCTTGGGGGCTTTCACCGGGAAACGCGGCTGCGTACCCTCGGCGCGGGCGATGCAGCCATCGGCCAGCGGGCACAGCACGCAGGCTGGCGTTTTCGGCGAACAGATCGTCGCGCCGAGATCCATCATCGCTTGCGCGAAATCGCCGGCGCGCGCGTCTGGCGTGATCGTATCGGTTTTGGCGCGAATGAGCGGTTTGGCCGAGGGCATCGGCGCATCGATGGCAAAGAGGCGCGTCACCACGCGCTCGACATTGCCATCGACGACGACGGCGCGTTTGTCAAAGGCGATAGCAGCGATCGCCGCCGCCGTATAAGGGCCAATGCCGGGCAGGGCGCGCAGGGCTTCTTCGCTGTCGGGAAAGATGCTGTCATGGCGTTCGACGACGGCGATCGCGCAGGCGTGCAGATTGCGCGCGCGGCTGTAATAGCCGAGCCCTGCCCAGGCTTTCATCACGTCGTCGATCGGCGCGGCAGCGAGTGCGCGTACCGTAGGCCAAAGGCTCAGAAAGTGCTCATAATAGGGCTTAACTGCCGTCACCGTGGTTTGTTGCAGCATGATTTCCGACAGCCACACCGCATAAGGATCGGGCAGTTGGCCCGGCAGCGCGCGCCACGGCAATTTGCGGCGATGCGCGTCATACCAGGCGAGCAGATCAGCCGCGATATTGTGGCGGGTTTTTTTCGATGGGTTTGCCAGAAGAACCATGCCATTCTTTAGAGCATTTCCACATACAGTGGCTAGTCGGCGCTCCAGCGGAGAAAATTCATGCACAAGATCGATATCCCGCAATCGGTGGTCGACCGCGTGGTCAAGCGGCGGGGTAAGGAACATATTCACGACGATCTGACGCCCTCCAAGACAGCCTTGATCGTCATCGATATGCAGAATGCCTTCATGCCGGTGCCGGTCGCCCATGCGCCGTGCCAGATGGCGCCGAAAATCGTTCCCGCCATCAACAAATTGGCGCAGGCCGTGCGCGAGACCGGCGGCGTGGTCGTGTGGATTCAGACGGCCTGCACGTCAGGCGACAAGATCACCTGGTCCAATGCGCACAAAATGGTGACCCATGACCGCGCGCTGATGCGCTTTTCGGCGCTGGAACGCGGCTCGGAAGGCTATGCGCTGTGGCCGGAGATGGATGCCAAGCCTGAGGATCTCTATGTCGAGAAACATCGCTTCAGCGCCTTCATTCAAGGTTCGTCCGATCTCGATGCGATTCTGCGCGAGCAGGGGGTCGACACGGTTTTGATCACCGGCACGGTGACGAATGTCTGCTGCGAGTCGAGCGCGCGCGACGCGATGATGATGAACTACAAAGTTGTCATGGTGTCCGACGGCAATGCCGCCGACAATGACGACGAGCACAACGCCACCTTGCGGTCGATCTATCTGACCTTCGGCGACGTGATGGACACGACCATGCTGGTCGATCTGTTGAAACAACGCAGCAACATCCGCACCGCGGCCGAATAACCTCGCGCGTGGTGCTGCAACCGTTGGAGGGCGGTGATGGCGATCGATCCGGTGCCTGAGGATTACAGTGGCGGTATTCCCGGCCTGTGCGTCGATAAGGGCGCGCAGGCCGTCGAAGTCTATAAGCAGGCGTTCGGTGCGGTCGTTACCATGCGCTTCGACGAGCAGGACGGCCGTCTCGGCCATGCCGAGTTCCTGATCGGCAAAGCGCGCTTCTCGGTCTCCGACGAATTTCCTGAATATGGCGTGGTCAGCCCGAAGACCCTTGGTGGTTCGCCTGTGTCGCTGCACGTCTACGTGCCTGATGTCGATCAGGTGGCGGAACGCGCGGTGGCCGCTGGCATGAAGCTGTTGCGACCGATCTCCAATGAGTTCTATGGCGACCGGGTTGCCCGGCTGCAGGATCCCTTCGGCCATCGCTGGATTGTCGCGTCTCGGATCGAGAATCTTTCTCTCGAGGACATGTATCGTCGCGTCGGAAAATCCGACGGCTAAAAATCGAAAAGGCTCTAGCGAGAGGGTGACGCGCTGGGGGTGTTGGCGACCGCCGCTTGGAAGGCCTCGGCGAAGTGGCCGAATTCCTGCTGGTCGGCATCGGTCACCATCCAGAATGTGAAGCCGGAATGGTGCCAGGGCAGAACGTGAAAGCCGGCATCGGCCGTTGCTTGGACCGCGGTCGCGACGCCAGGTATGGCGGCCACGCTGACGACATGGGCGCCGAGGCGGTAGACCAGGACGGGTGCCGGCGCGCCATTCACCACATCGACCCGGCCGCCGAGCAAGGGAAAGCCTTGGGCGGCCAGATCGGGAACGGGCGGCGAAATCGCGATCCGCGCGTCGAACCACGGCCGGACGTTATGGCGATCGTTCGAGGCAACGTCGACCGGCGTTACGGCGAGGAGTGCGCGCCGATGGCTGGCGATCAACGCATCGACAATGCCGGGCGTGCGGCGCCCGAGCGCCAGAAAGGTGGCGCTGCCGCCAAGGCCCGCGCCGACGACCAAGGCCGCAGCCATCTTCATGAAATCGCGGCGTGGCGGGCGCGCAGATTGCGTGCTCTCCGGCTTGGACATCGTGTTCAACCGAGCCCGCAGCCCTGCCGGGGCGTGATCGCGCGTGATCTGCGCCCGCAGCACGCGCCGGAGTGCCATGTGGCGGGCGTATTCGGCGGCGAGATCAGGGTCGTCGGCAAGCCGTTGTTCTAAGGTGGCTTGGCCGGCGGCATCCAGCTCTCCGTCGATGGCCGCTTGCAGGATCAAGCGCGGATCAAGAGGCGCGTCGCTCATGACAGGTCCTTTCCGATCCGCGCGATCAGCCAGGTGCGGGCGCGCGCCAGGCGCGACATCACGGTGCCGACCGGAATATCGATGATGTCGGCGATCTCGCGATAGCTCAGACCGTTGAATTCGCGCAGGACCAGCGCCTCGCGAAAGGGGGTGGGCAGGTCGGCGATCGCCGCCTGTAGAAGGGCTTCATCGGCGCGTGCGATCATCTCTGCTTCCGGGGTTGCGGTTTCGGGCGCGGCCGCTGTGGTGCGCTCGAGGGCTTCCAGATCATCGCTCAGGACAAGCGTTTTTGGCCGGTTGCGCGCGAGCCAGGTAAATGTCGTGTTGCGGACGATCGAAAACAGCCAGGCGCGTGCATTGCCTCCGCTAAAGTGCTCGACGCCGTTGAAAGCCCGCAGACACGCCTCCTGCACCACGTCCTCCGCATCCGTTGGATTGCCGGTCAGCCAGCGCGCAAAAACAAAAGCGTCGTCGAGGTGGGGCATCACCACCTCGTTGAACAAGCGGCTGCGACTCTCATGGGTCACGTGTGCACAGGAGGCATGCGTTCCTCTCACGGTGCCACGATGATCCTCCCCTTCATATGGGGATGCAAGCCGCAAAAGTAATCGTAGGTGCCGGGTTCGGCGAATGTGAAACTGAACGTGTCGGCTGTGTCGAGGGCGCGCGAGTGGAGCTTTCCATTCGTCGTGACGATCGAATGGGGAATGTCGTCGTCATTGCTCCAGGTCACGACGGTGCCGGGCTTGATGTTGAGGGTTTCAGGGGTGAAGGAGAAATTTTCGATCTTCACGGTTGCGCCCTCGGCCCGCACCTGCTGTGGCAGCAATGCCAGAACAAGGGCCGCGCCTGCCGCGCACAAGCGGCGGCGATCGATATCTATCGTCATGTCATGTCTCCGCGTGCCAGAGCCGATCAGGCCTTCACCAATTCACTGTCGATGATGGCAAGCGGTTGGGTGCCGCGTTTGACAGCGATCGATGCGATTCCCAGCACACTGCGGAGCCGATCATCGGCCACTTTCATCGGGCCGGGCGATGGCGCGGTTCCCGGTGCTGGCTGCGGAAAAGCGGTTGAGCGGGCGGTATGAAACGTCACCGCGCCTTCGACCTTCTGCATGATCTGGTGAATGTGGCCGTTCAGCACCGTCACCGATCCAAATCGCTTGACGAGCGCCAGCGCCTGCGCCGCATCGTCGGTGCCCCAGCCCCAATCGGTATAGACGGTCCAAAGCGGGATGTGCGCGAAGATCACGAGTGGTGTCGAACTGGCCTTGGTCTTTAGATCGTCGGCAAGCCAGGCGATTTGCGCGGCGCCGAGCGCACCCATGCCTCCGGCCTTGAGATCGGCGACATTGACGAGCCCGATGAAGTGCACACCCTCATGATCGAACGCATACCAGCCGCTTCCCTGGGCCTGTTGCTTCTTGCCAAAGCGTTCCAGATAGAGTGCGCCGCGTCCCTCATCGATGATGTCGTGTTCGCCCGGCACGTAATGCACGTCGAGCCTGGCGTTGGTGATCACCTTTTCGGCGTCGTCGAATTCTTCGGGTTTCGACAGATGTGAGATATCGCCGGTGTGGATCATGAACGCCGGCTTGGCCGCGATGCCGTCGATTTTGCCGATCGCCTCTTGCAGGGTCGCGAGCGGATTGGGATTGGCCGCTTGCTTGAAGCCAATATGGCTGTCGGAAATTTGCAGGAAGCTGAAGCCCGTCGCCGCTTGTGCGTGTGCGGTACCGACGCCGAGCAGGGACGACGTCTGTGGAACGCCACCGGCAATCGTCCAAAGCAGGCCGGTGCCAGCCCACACCATGCATTCGAGCGCGCCGCGGCGATCGATGGGCGTGTCGATGGGGTTGTTGTCCTTCGTCATGGGTCTTCTCCAAGAGAGTGCCGCACGGGGCGACAAGGAGAAGACTCAGTGTGAGGTCGGTTTATTCCCGTTCCGCGCCAAATTTTTTCCGGCGCATTTGCGCGCAGGCGTTGGGAGCCTTAGAGGGGCGCCCACGACTTTACGTCTCCAACCTGCTATCTTTCGCCATGGCCTCCCCACCTCGCAAACGCAATTTCCCCCGTCCGCTCGGCGAATTCATCGCCAAGGCGATCAATCCGGTCGTGGCGAAACAGGGCTTTGGCGAGGCCGATATCCTGCTGCACTGGCCGCAGATCGCCGGCCCTCGGCTGGCGGCGGTGAGCGAGCCGCTGCGCCTGCAATGGCCGGTGCGCCCGCCTGGCCGCGCTCCGGATGCGCAGCCAGAGCCGGCCAGTCTGGTCTTGCGGGTCGAAGGCGCTTTCGCGCTCGAATTCCAGCACGTCGCCCCCCTTCTGGTGGAGCGGGTCAATGCGCGCCTGGGCTGGCGCTGCATCGGCCGGGTGGTCTTGAAACAGGGGCCGATTCATCGGCAAACCACGGCCCGCAAGAAGGTGGTGCCCCCCAGCGCGGTGGAGCAGCAGCGTGCCGCGGTCGTGACCCAGGGGATTGATGATGAGGACCTGCGCGGGGCGCTGAACCGACTGGGGTCCCGGGTTTTTCAACCGCAACGCGCGAAAACGTGAGAAAAAGTCTATAAGTTTGCCTTGCTGGCAGGTCGCCGGCTTGCCACATTCGACGCTTAGAGCAAACGCGTTTCCTTAGAACCGCATTTTGCCCTAATCGTCAGGTCTGACGCGCCTTTGCTCTTTGCAAAACGCTATGGCCGGTTCGGCTCTCCCGTTTCACAGGAATGGTCCAGTTCATGTCTGTCACACTTCGCAAAACCCGCCGTCAGGTCCTTGGGGGCGCCGCAGCTGGTTCGGCCGCGCTTCTCGCCGCGAGCCTGCTTCCTTCGGCGGCCTTCGCGCAAAATGTGCCCGTGGCTGAGCTGATGAAGCCCGGCGCGCTGCCGGACATCTGGCAGGGCGATGAAAAGGCCCCGGTCACCATCATCGAATATGCGTCGGCGACTTGCTCGCATTGCGCGCATTTCCATGAGACGACCTATAAAGAGTTGAAAACCAAGTACATCGACACCGGCAAGGTGCGCTTCACCCTGCGCGAATTCCCGTTCGACCCGCTGGCACAGGCTGGTTTCATGCTGGCGCGCTGCTCTGGCGACGACAAGCGCGACGCGGTGGTCGGTCTGCTGCTGTCGCAGCAGAAGAATTGGGCGATGTCGGATAAGCCCCTGCAGGGCCTGATGACCCTGATGCGCCAGACCGGCATGTCCCAGGAAACCTTCGAAAGCTGCCTGAAAGACCAGGCGCTTTATGACAATGTCGGCAAGGTGCGCGACATGGGGGCGGAGAAATTCACCGTCAATTCGACGCCGACCTTCTTCGTCAACGGCACCCGTCTCGTCGGCGCGGTTTCCCTGGAAGAGATGGAAAAGCTCATTCTTCCCTCTCTGAAAAGCTGAGAAGCCCTGAGAGGCGAAAAAGCCAAAATCCTGGGTCAAATCGCGCTTCGAGAGAAACGCGATTTGCCCTAGGTTCCTGCGCCGCAGGCTTCAAACGGCTTTTCTCACAGGAAATTGGCCCGAATCAGAGGCTGCGACTTGCCTGTTACGAGCCTTTATGACGGCTTAGGGACAGGGATGCTCCCTGGGGCCGAATCGTTCGACGGACAGGCAGGGGGCGATCCTGCCCTGGTCGTGCCGCCTCCTTTGGAAGGCAGCCAGATCGGGAGGAAGACCCGGATTTGCGTAAGGAACGAGGCGTATGAAGTTCAATCGGCTGCGGCTCACAGGGTTTAAGAGCTTTTGTGAGCCGACGGATTTCGTCATCGAACCCGGCCTGACCGGCGTGGTCGGCCCGAACGGTTGCGGCAAGTCCAATCTTGTCGAAGCGTTGCGCTGGGTGATGGGTGAAAATTCCTACAAATCCATGCGCGCCTCCGGCATGGACGACGTCATTTTCTCGGGCTCCGGCAACCGGCCGTCGCGCAACACCGCCGAGGTGATGCTGGTCCTCGACAACGCCGACCGCTCCGCGCCGGCCGCCTTCAACGACGCCGATCTGCTCGAAATCTCGCGCCGCATTGAGCGTGAGTCCGGCTCGACCTATCGCTTCAACGGCAAGGAAGTGCGCGCCCGCGACGTGCAGTTGCTGTTCGCCGACGCCGCCACCGGCGCCCGCTCACCGGCCATGGTGCGCCAGGGCATGATCGGCGAGATCATTTCCGCCAAGCCGCAGCAGCGCCGCCGCATCCTTGAAGATGCCGCCGGTGTCGCCGGTCTGCATTCCCGCCGCCACGAGGCGGAACTGCGCCTGAAGGGCGCCGAAGACAATCTCAACCGCCTTGAAGACGTGATGAAGCAGCTCGACTCGCAAGTCGACAGCCTCAAGCGTCAGGCGCGTCAGGCGACCCGCTATAAGGGCCTCGCCGCCGAAATCAGGCGCTCTGAAGCGCTGCTGCTGCATATCGCCCACCGCGACGTGACCCGGAACATGGGCGAAGCCGAGAGCAAGCTCGAAGCCGACACCCGTGAGGTCGAGGAGCGCACCCGCCACCAGGCGGAAGCGGCGCGTCTCCAGGCCATCGCCGCCTATGAATTGCCGCCGCTACGCGACGAGGAAGCCAAGGCCGGCGCGGCTTTGCAGCGCCTCATCCTGGCGCGCGAACAGCTCGAGGGCGAGGAAGAGCGCGCCAAGCAGCGTGTTGTCGAACTCGAACGGCGCCAGGCGCAGCTCGAAAAAGACATGGCGCGCGAGAAGGCGCTGATCGACGACGCCGCTGGCGTTTTGGGCCGTCTCGATGCTGAGGTCAGCGATCTCGATCAGGCGACCGAGACAGCCGGCGACATGGAATACGAGGCGAAGGAAAAACTCGCCGACGCCGAAGGCCGCCTGGCCGAGACGGAAACGACCCTGGGCGAGGCGCAGGCCGCGCTGTCCGACATCAATGCCCGCCGCAACGCCCTGCAACAGGCGCTCAACGACGACGCCCAACGCCTGCAGCGGTTCGAAAGAGAACTGGCGCAGGTCGCGGCCGAACTCGAAACCCTGCGGGCGGCCGGCGTCGCCGAAGATGAATTCGCGGCACTCGCCGAAGCGCTCGAGGGGGCTCAGGAAGCTCTGTCGGCCGCCGAAGAAGCGGCGTTGGAAGCCGAAGGTGTCCATAGCGAGACGCGCGCCGCCGAATCCGAGGCGCGCACGCCGCTGGCCGATGCCGATCGCAAGGCGCACCGGCTCGAAACCGAAGTGCGTACCCTGTCGAAACTGCTGGCCACCGCCGAGAGCGATCTGTGGCCGCCGGTCGTCGACGAAATCAACGTCGCCAAGGGCTATGAAGCAGCACTTGGCGCCGCGCTCGGCGATGATCTCGATGCCTCGGTCAACGCCTCCGCGCCGGCCCATTGGTCGCTGCTCGGCGATCACACCCAAGACGCGCCGCTGCCGCCGGGTGTCGAGTCGCTGGCCAAACTGGTCACCGCACCGACGCAACTGGCCCGCCGCTTGAACCAGATCGGCGTTGTCGTGCGCACCGAAGGCGCGCAGCTGCAGAAACTGCTGAAGCCGGGCCAGCGCCTGGTATCGAAAGAAGGCGACCTGTGGCGTTGGGACGGCTTTGTCGCCGCCGCCGAAGCGCCGACCCCGGCCGCCCGCCGCCTGGTGGAACGCAACCGCCTTGGCGATCTGACCCGCGAAGCCGAAGAGGCCCGCCGCGTCGCCGACGGTTTGAAGGCCCAGGCCGACCAGATGGTCGAGCGCGTTCGCGTCGCCGCCATGGCGGAGACCCAGACCCGCAACGATGCCCGCAATGCTCAGCGGGTTGTCGGCGAAGCGCGTGAAGCCCTCAATGCGGCCGAGCGTAAGCGGGCTCAATCGGGCGCGCGCGTTTCGGCGCTGGAGGAAGCCTCCAATCGCCTGACCCAGAGCCGCGACGAAGCCCTGGCCAAGAATACCGAAGCGCAGACCGCGCTCGAAACCTTGACGCCGACCCTGCAGCTGACCGGCAAGCTCGATCGGGCCCGTGCATCGGCCGCCCACGCGCGCGCCGAAACGGCGGAAGCGCGCGCTGCCGTGCAGTCTCTGGCGCGCGAGGCGCAGGTGCGCCAGCAGCGCCTGATGGCGATCAACAACGAGCGTCAGTCCTGGGACGAGCGGCGCAACCGCGCCACCGGCCAGATCACCGATTACGAAGAACGCATCGCCGAAGCGCGCGAGGAATTGGAAACTCTGGCGGAAGCGCCGGAACTCTTCCTTGAACGTCGCCGCGCTCTCATCGGCGAAGTCGACAAGGCGGAAGGGGCGCGCAAGCTTGCCTCCGACAAGCGGACGGAAGCCGAAACGCGCTTGACCGACAGCGATCGCCTGGCGCGCATGGCGCTCGATGCGATGTCGGCGGTGCGCGAAGAGCGCGCCCGTTCGGAGGCGCGCGTCGAAGCTTTGCGCCAGCGCCACCAGGACATCGTCCACAGCATCGCCACCGACCTGGAATGCGAGCCCCATGCGGTGGCGGCTCTCGCCGGCGTCGGGCCCGACGACGCACTGCCAGAGAGCGCCGATGTCGAGCGCAAGCTCGAAGAGCTGAAGCAGGATCGCGAACGTCTCGGCGCCGTCAACCTGCGTGCGGACGACGAACTGGGCGATATCGAAGGCCGCCGCGACTCGCTGACCAGCGAACGCGATGATCTGACCGAAGCGATCCGCAAGCTCCGCACCGCTATCCAAAGCTTGAACAAGGAAGGCCGCGAGCGTCTGGTCGCCGCCTTCGATATCGTCAACAACCACTTCAAGGATTTGTTCACGAGCCTGTTCGGCGGTGGCGCGGCGGAATTGCAGCTGATCGAATCCGACGATCCGCTCGAGGCCGGCCTCGAAATCATGGCGCGTCCGCCGGGCAAGAAGCCGACGACCATGACCTTGCTGTCGGGTGGTGAGCAGGCGCTGACGGCGATGTCGCTGATCTTCGCGGTGTTCCTCACCAATCCGTCGCCGATCTGCGTGCTCGACGAAGTGGACGCGCCGCTGGACGATTCCAACGTCGAGCGGTTCTGCGATCTGCTCGCTGAAATGCGCAAGAAGACCGACACGCGCTTCATCACCATCACCCACAACCCGATCACCATGGCCCGCATGGACCGGCTGTTCGGCGTGACGATGGCGGAACGCGGCGTGTCGCAGCTCGTCAGCGTCGATCTGGCGGAAGCCGAAGTGATGGTGGCGGCGGAATAATCTCCGCTGCTTCTGCGCTACAAAAAAAGCCGTCGCCTGTTCGGGCGACGGCTTTTTCGTTTTCAGCGGTTCGCTAGGGCGTAATCCGTCCGTCCGCATTGCTGACGAGGAATTTGTCGCGACGGGTCAGAAAATCCCGCGCCACTTTCGCCAGCGCCTCCGGTCGCTCCTCGTCCATGTCCTTGCCGGTATCGAAGACATAGACGAGATGGCAGGTGGGCAGCGCCTTCTTGATTGCGGTGGCGGCGGCATCGCTTTCGGCATCGCGCGTGCCTGCGAGAGCCAGAACCTGCGCCTTGCAGTCGTCGGCAAGCGCCGCGGCACGCTGGGCTGCCGCATCATCAGGGGCGATCAAAATGACCGACTCGACGATGCCGGCATATTGCGCGGCGAAGGACAGAGCTTCGCCACAAGCGGCACCCTTGGCGATGATCGCGGAGGTCGCTGCCTGATCGCTGCCCGCCCCCGATACCACCGTTCGTCCGGCGGCGATCAGTTTCAGCGCCGGCGAGGCGGCAGCATCGGCGAAGCCGAAGCAGAGCAGGGGCGTGCTGGCGGATGAAGTCGCGTTTACGGTCGTGTCCATCGTCGTTTCCTCACCAATGCCGGATGCGCGGCAGCACTTTTTCGCCGAGCAGTTCGATGCTGCGGATGGTTTTGGCGCCCATCTGATGCGCCACGGTCAGATCGATCACCCCAGCGCCCAGTTCGCGCTTGATGCTCTCGATCTGCTTCAACACCGTCTCCGGCCCGCCGAGCAGGATCTGGCCCTGATCGATGCGCTCCTGCAAGCTGCGCGGCATCAACCGCTGGCGCTGCATGTCGGCGTCGCGGCCATAATAGCCGGTCTCGGCGATGGCGCTTTCGAGCCCGCGATTGGCCATGGTGAGGCCAGTGCGCGCGCCGGTCTTCGTCGCCTCGACAAAATCTTCCAATGCCTGATCGTCGTTTTCGCCGACATGCACGGCGACGCGATAAATCACGTCCTCGGGTTCCGGCTCCCAGCCATAGCGTGCCGCTTGCGTCCGATAATGCGTGACGGCTTTCGCGGCCAATGGCACGGTGGTGACGGCGAAGCCGAGACCGACCCTGTTCTTGGCCGCGAACTCGCCGGCTTCGGGGCTTGAGCCGGACATATAGATTTTCGGATGCGGCGCTTGCACGCAGCGCGGCCAGATCGAAATGGTGCGGTATTCGTAATAGCGGCCCTGCCAGCCGAAGGGCTCGGTCTGCGTCCAGGCCATTTTGATCAACTGCAAGGCTTCCTCGAAGCGGGCGCGCGATTCAGCCGGATTGATATTGTAGGTGACATACTCGTTGGGCGTGCCGCGCAGCATGCCAGCGACAACGCGCCCGCCCGTCATCGTGTCGAGCATGGCGAATTCTTCCGCCACGCGCACCGGATTGAGAATGGGGATGTCGGCGCCGAGCAGCGCGATCTTGGCGCGCTTGATGACCTGCGTCAGCGCGCCGGCCATCACCATCGGATTGGGCGTCAGCGAGAACGGTGCATAGTGATGCTCGGCCACCGTCACCCAATCGAAGCCGATCTCGTCGGCAAGGCGAAACTGATCGAGGCTTTGTTGCATCGACTCTTGCGCCGCCTCGCGGGAGTAGACAGAGCCTGAGACCGGCCAGCCTTTATCGAGTGACGGCCCGCTATATTTGCAGGTGGAGAAGAGGGCAGCTTTCATGGGCTTTTCGCGCTTTCCTTGCGTGTCAGAAGCATGAGGAGGAGGTAAACGACAATCGACAAAACGGTGAGAATGGCGACGACGGTCGAGAGGGAATAGGCAATGGCGAGTGGTCCCGCATGGCCGTAGACCGTGTCGGCCACCACCGCATAAAGCGTCGTGCCGACGAGTGTGCCGATCAGACCCATCCAAAGAAAATGCAGCGAGGTGATCTTGCCGGCCATTTCAGGCGGGGCGAGGCGCGTGATGAAGGCCGTGCCGATCGTGAAGAGCGACGTGGCGATCAGCATGTAGATCGCCTGTAGCACCCAGGCCGTTGTCACGTTCGGCGCGAGCGGCATGTAGACGCCCGGCAGAAAGGCCAGCACGCAGACGATGATGCCAAAGAGCGGCACGGGATTGGCGACGCCGGCGCGCTCAAGCCGGTCAAGCACGGTGCCGGCGATGAACTGGCTCGATGCGCCGAAGACCAGGGTCATGATGCCGAGCGTGAAAGCGATCTCGGGGCGCGACAGTTTCCACACGCGCTCGAACATAGCCGGCGCCCAGATCCCATGCGGCACAGTCATGATGATGGTGAGACCGTTGACCAGGAAGACCAACGCAAAGACTTTCCAACGCTGGGCCATGAAAGCGATGGCAGCGCCCATGCCGCTACGCTCGGGCGTCATCGTACCGGTGCGGGGTGGCTCACGGAAAGTCAGGACAAGCAGCGCGACGGGCATGGTGATCAGCGCGCAGCCAAACAGCACCACCTGCCAGGAGCGCACGGTGCCAAACAGTGGCAGGGTGATGGAAGGCGCATCGCCGACGGCGCGCAGGATGAGGCCGCCAAGCAATAAAGCGGCGGCGGCGCCGATATTGGCCCCCATCGCCCAGATGGCGACGGCGCGGCCGCGCTGATCGGGCGCGAAGGCGTCGCGAATGATGGACGCAGCGCCAGGCCCGACAACCGATTCGCCCGCGCCAATGCCCAGTCGTCCGACGAACATCATCCAATAGCTCGTGGCGAAAGAGCAGAACATGGTCGAGGCCGACCAGAAGCCAATGCCGGCCGACAGCACGGCCCGGCGGCTGAAGCGGTCCACCAGAATGCCGGCGGGAATCGACAGGCCCGCATAGGTCAGGATGAAGGCGAAGCCGACCAGCAGGCTCACTTGCGTATCGTTGATCTCGAAGTCGCCTTTGATCTGGTTGATCAGTAGCGGCAACGACTGCCGGTCGACGAAGGAGACCGCATTGGTCAGGCAGAGGATCGCCGCCATGTACCAGAGGCGGAAAGAGGACGCGGGCGCAGTCGAACGCGCGGTGACGCGCCCAGCCTCAATATCCATGGCGTCCTCCCCGGACTTGGCGATTATGCCGAGGGAATGTGCCGGGTCAGCTTCGATCTGTCAATAATTAGTGCACTTATTTTTGAGCCGCGGAATTCCAATAGGAATTTTCCACCCCGGCGATCTCCGAAAGCAGCTCAAGGAACAGGTCCCGCTTGTCTGCGGGCAGGCGCTCGATGACGCGTTCCTGCACCCGGGTCAGGGCCGGCAGCATCTGTTCGAGCTTTTCGGCGCCCGCCGCCGTCAGGTGGAGCGAGTGGCCACGGCGGGAGCGGCTGCCCTTGTCTCGGCGAAGCATCTTCATGGTCTCGAGTTTGCGGATGATGTGGCTGGCCGTCACCGAATCGTAGCCGGCCGCCGCCGCGATCTCCCGTTGTTCGAGCCCAGGCATGAGCTGGACCGTTTGCAGGATGGCGAACTGGGCGTGGGTCACGCCAAAGGATTTCGCCTCGCTTTCATAGATATTCTGGGTGACTTGCTGCAGCCGCCGCACCAGATGTCCAGGCAGATCGTAGAGCGGGCGCATGGTCTGTGATTCCAAGGCTGTTTCGTCCCTTCGCGCCAGAACTGGCTTGCGTGCTTCATCCGCTGCTTAGGCCATTGGGCGCGGCTTTTCATCCGAGCAGAAACCTGGTCCGGGGAAAAGCCCCTTTGGTATCTTACAAGATAATGAAAAGACTGATACTTCCTGTTTTGCGATCGGCGCGCAGATGCATTGACAGGCCATACCCGCGTCAATATGTTGCGCCCGGCTCGCAAGGGAATCTCTCATTTTTTCAGGCGTCGCACTTGCGCGAGCGCAGGCCGCGCCGCATGAGACCGCTGATGTCCGGGGACGAAAGTGACGAAGCTCGCCGGAGCCGCGAGGATCTTGAACTTCGCGCGCGTCTCGACCGTTTGTCGGGCGCGCTGAAGGACCAGAACCTTGAAGCGCGTGAGCGCAAGGCAGGGGCGAATACGGACTTCTCGGGAGCCGAGACGGGGCGGGCGCTGAGTTTAGGCATCCGCGTCCTGTCGGAGTTCGTGGCGGGGGTTGTGGTCGGTTTTCTAATCGGCTGGCAGCTCGATGCGTGGTTTTCAACGACGCCGTTGTTTCTCATCCTCTTTCTGGGGCTGGGGACGGCGGCGGGTTTCTATAATGTCTATCGCATTGCCTCGCGTCCGACCGGACCGGCAAAGCCGAAAGACGAAGACAAGGCCTGATGCGCATCTTGCGCTGATGAGAAGGGTGACGAAGTGGCGGCTGAAGCAAACGCGATCGATCCGATCCACCAGTTTGAGATTCATCCGATCGTGAAGATCGGTCTCGGCAATGTTGACGTCTCCTTCACCAATTCTTCCTTGTTCATGGTCATCATTCTGGCCGGCATCTCGCTGTTGATGCTGTGGGGCACGAGCAGCAAGGCTCTGGTGCCGGGCCGCCTGCAGGCCGCCGCCGAAATGGCTTATGAATTCGTCGCCTCGACCGTGCGCTCAACCGCCGGCGATCACGGCATGAAGTTCTTCCCGCTGGTGTTCTCTCTGTTCATGTTCGTTGTCTTCTCGAACGTGCTCGGCCTGATCCCCTACACCTACACGGTGACCAGCCAGATCATCGTCACCTTCGCTCTGGCGGCGCTCGTCATCCTCACCGTCATCATCTACGGCTTCTACAAGCACGGCATGCATTTCTTGAAGCTGTTCGTGCCGTCCGGCGTTTCGCCGTTCCTGCTGCCGTTCCTCATGATGATCGAAGTGATCTCCTTCGTGTCGCGGCCGATCTCACTCTCGGTTCGTCTTTTCGCCAACATGCTCGCCGGCCACATCACCTTGAAAGTGTTCGCTGGCTTTGTGGTCATGCTGACTGGCGCTGGTGCAGCGTCCATTCTGGCGCCGCTGCCGCTTCTCGCCATCGTCGGCCTGACGGCTTTCGAGCTGCTGGTCGCTGTTCTTCAGGCGTATGTTTTCGCCATTCTAACTTGCGTCTATCTGAACGACGCAATTCACCCGGGCCACTGATAATTCATTGAACAACAAATAGTCGCCCACAACACACGAACAGGAGTTCAATATGGATCCCGTAGCAGCAAAATGGATTGGCGCAGGTCTCGCGGCGATCGGCATGGGCATCGCCGCCGTCGGCGTCGGTACGATTTTCGGTAACTTCCTCTCCGGCGCTCTGCGCAACCCGTCGGCCGCCGACGGTCAGTTCGGCCGCGCCTTCATCGGCGCCGCGCTCGCGGAAGGTCTCGGCATTTTCGCGTTTCTCGTCGCGATCATCCTGCTGTTCGTGAAGTAAGAACTGAAGCCGCGCGCACATCGGTGCGCGCGGCATTCTTGCTCGTTTCACTCCACACCGTTTTCGGGATAGCAGCATGCTCATCTCCAGCGCCTATGCAGCAACACCGGCCGCCGGTGCCGCCGCTGAAGCCGTGTTTCCGCCGTTCGATCCGACGTGGTTCGCCTCGCAGCTCGTCTGGCTCGCGATCACTTTCGGTCTGCTCTACTGGCTGATGTCGCGGGTGGCGCTGCCGCGCGTCGCTGAAATCCTCCAGACGCGTGAGGGCCGCATCACCGGCGATCTCAAGAGCGCCGCCGACATGCAGAAGCAGGCCGATGACGCCGCCGTCGCCTATGAAAAGGCGTTGAGCGATGCCAAGGGCAATGCGCAGACCACCGTGCAGCAGATGCGCGACAAGCTGAACGTTCAGATCGAGAGCGATCGCAAAACGCTTGAGGCTGGCCTCAACGACAAGCTCGCCGCCGCGGAAGCGCAGATCGCTTCGACCAAGGCGCAGGCCATGGGCTCGGTCGCATCTCTCGCCACCGACACCGCTGGTGAGATCATCAAGCACATCACCGGCAAGGGTGCCGATGCGGGCGCGCTCGCCCGTGCGGTCGCCGCCGAGAAGATCGGCTAGGAGTTCGCCCCATGCATTTCGATGCCGAATTTTACGTCGCCGTCGGTTTCGTCCTCTTCGTGCTGTTGCTGGGCTATCTCGGCGTGCATCGGACGATTCTGAGCGGGCTTGATGGCCGTAGCAAAATGATCGCCGACGAACTCGACCAGGCCCGTCGCCTGCGCGAGGAGGCGGAAGCCGTGCTCGCCTCGTTCAAGAAGAAGGCGATTGAGGCGCAGGCCGAGGCCGATGCGATCGTGGCGCAAGCCAAGACCGAAGCGGAAGCCATGGCCAAGGAAACCGCCGAGCGCATGCAGGATTTCGTTGCCCGGCGCACCAAACAGGCCGAGGCGAAGATCGCCATGGCTGAGGCCCAGGCCACCAATGACGTGCGCGCCATCGTCGCCGACATTGCCGTCAAGGCCGCCGAAACGGTCCTGAAGGTCGAGACCAAGGGCGAGGCCGCCGCCAACCTGATCACCAAGGGCATCGGCGAGCTGAAAAGCCGGCTGGTCCACTAAGCACTCAGCGCCAAACACAAGCTTCTGATCAAACCCCGGGGAATCTCCGGGGTTTTTTCTTTGCAATTAGCTGCGGTCAAGGTAGGTGTGCGCTAAGTTAAAGAGGTCGGCGCTTGACCAATACCGCCGCCGGCGGGAGTGAAGGGTATCGAGGGCAAGCCCGCTTATGCGTATCTGCTTCTTTTCGGACATTCACGGCAATCGCGAGGCCTTTGACGCCTGCTTCGCCCATGCGGTCCGCCAGAACATCGATCAATTCGTCTTTCTCGGGGATCTCGTTGGCTATGGCGCCGATCCCGCCTATATCGTTGAGCGGGTGGCCGATCTGTGCGCCGATGGCGCCGTCGCTTTGATGGGCAATCACGATTACGCCGCCGCCAAGGGCATCACCACCGGCATGAATGACTATGCCAAAGCGGCCATCGAATGGACCCATAACCAGCTCGATCAGCCGCGGCGCGACTTTCTCGAAAGCCTGCTGATGCGGGTGGAGGATGAAGATCGCCTCTATGTTCATTCGGATGCGTCGGCGCCGACGCAGTGGCTCTATGTCGGCGACGAGAGCAGCGCCGAACGCAGCCTGCGCGCCACGCGCCAGCGGCTGACCTTTTGCGGACACATCCACATTCCGCAATTGTACCATATGACGCCGGCCAAACCGGCGAAGCTCTTTACGCCCAAACCCGGCGCGCCGATCCCCCTGGTCGGTCATCGCCAATGGTTGGCGGTCCAGGGCGCCGTCGGCCAGCCGCGTGATAAAAATCCGTCGGCGGCCTACAGCATTCTCGACACGACCAAGAATGAACTGACATATTGGCGCGTGCCCTATGACATCGAGGAGGCAGCCCGAAAGATCCATGCCGCCGATCTACCGAAAATTCTGGGCGCGCGCCTGTTCATTGGCCGATAGAGCTATGAGCACGTCATGAGCAAAATGGACGTGCGGATCGGGGAGGTCATCGACGGCTTCACCGTCGAGGAGCAGGTGCACGTCGGTGGCATGGCGATCATCTACCGCGCCAGCCATCCCGATATTCCGGGTCGTGTCCTCTTCAAAGTGCCCAAGATCATCGACGCCGATGATGCGACGGTGATCGTCGGCTTCGAAATGGAGATGATGATTCTGCCGCGCCTGTCGGGCATCCATGTGCCGAAGGTCTATAGCGTAGGCGACTATGCCCGCCGTCCCTACATCGCGATGGAATATATCGACGGCGAAACGCTTTATCCCTTGTTCGAAAAGTCGCCGCTGCCGCCGCAAGAAGTCGCAGCCATCGGCCAGAAAGTGGCGACCGCCCTCGTCGACCTGCATCGGCAGAAGGTCATCCATCACGACATCAAGCCGTCCAACATCGTGATGCGGAAGACCGGCGAAGCGGTCTTCATCGATTTCGGCCTATCGCGCCATCTCGAGATGCCGGATCTGCTCGAAGCCGAGTTCCGCCTGCCGATGGGCACCGCGCCCTATATTTCGCCGGAGCAGGTGCGCCAGGACCGTAGCGATCCGCGCTCCGATATCTTCTCGCTGGGCGTGCTGCTCTATCATTTGGCGACAGGCGAGCGACCTTTCGGCCTGCCGCAATCGCGCCAGGCTTTGCGCACGCGGCTGTGGCGCGATCCCGTGCCGCCGCGCAAGATCAGACCCGATGTGCCGCCCTGGTTGCAGGAGATCATCCTGCGCTGCGTCGAGCCCAATCCGGCCAAGCGCTACCAGACGGCAGCGCGCCTCGCCTTTAACCTGCAACATCCCGATGCGGTGAAGCTGACCGAGCGCGCCGAACGGTTGAAGCGCTCAAGTCTGTTCCTGCAACTGCGCGCCTGGCTCAAGGCGCGTGCTCTGCCGCCGGCTGAACCGCAGCCCTATTCGGCGACATCCGATCCGATCGTCATCGTCTGCGTCGATCTTTCCGAAGGCTTCGAATATCTCGCCGAGGCCTTGTTCGTCGAAACCCAACGCGTGGTGGCCTCTGTTGCCGATGTGCGGATTGCTTGCATCAATGTGATGAAGCTGTCCGCTGTCTTCATGCACGAAGCCTTCGATTCCGACGGTCGCAACAAGCATGTGCAGCGTCTGGTCGAACTGAAAGATTGGGCACGACCGCTGGGGCTCGATCAGGGCAAGCTGTCGTTTCATGTGCTGGAAGCGTTGGATATCGCTGAGTCGCTGCTGGAATTCGCCCGCACCAGCCACGCTGATCAGATTCTGATCTGCGCGCGCGGACACTCCACTCTGCGCCGCTATCTCGGCAGCGTGTCGTCGGAAGTGGTGGCCCGCGCCCATTGCACGGTGACCGTGGTGCGCGCGCCTGAGCCAACGAGCAGCTAAAGCATCAACCTCTTCAAGGCGTCGCGCGCCATGGTGGTTGCCAGCCTGGCTTCAACCGGCGGCCGAGATAGAGCTCGGCTTGCAGCGAGGGTTTGCCGGCGCGGGTGATATCGATGGTGCCGAGCGGTTCGATCGAGTCGAAGTTCTTGCCGACAAGCGACTCGACACTCTGGAAATCCGGCAGCGGCCGCACGATCACCGCATCCTGGCCGACAAAAGGCTCTGCCGGCGCCAGCACGCCATAGCCGCGCGGATCGTCGCAAATGCACAAAACGGGCATCTGGCCGCGTAACCCGTAATCGATCTTCGCCGTATGTAGCCAGCGCAGGCCGGTGACGAAGGTGTTGGGCTTGCCGAGCAGACCGCGGGCGGCCAGGGCCGTTGAGAGATCATGCCAGTCGGTCGTCTCGATCAGCGGATCGCGCATCTTCTCCAAAGCGGCGAGCGGCACCGGTGGCCAGCCGATACGGGCAAACGTCGAAGCGATGACGATGGCCGTGGCGGTGACGATGGCCGTGGCCTTGGCCCATCCCCGCATACGCGAGGCCGCCTTGTCCCAGCGCGCCGAGACCGCCGCGCCGAGCAGCGGGAACAGCATCAGATAGCCGGGCGCCGCCCAATGCGGGAACACGCGGGTCGAGGACCAGGCGGCGACAAGAGTGAAAACGAGGATCGGGCCGATCGCCAGACACAAGAGCAGCCAGGACCGGCTGTCGGCGGGGCCGCGTCGTACCGCGCCGATGCCGGTCGCCACCAGGCCGAACCAGATCCAGGGCAAGAGGAACAAGGCCTGGCCGCCGAGGACGGTCAGCGGCGCCAGCAGCCGCAGTTGCGCCGCGCCGCCGCGCCCGCCCTGGAACAGGAAGGACACCCAGCCGTTTTCGGCATTCCAAATGAGGACGGGCAGGAACAGCGCGACCGCGATCAGGAAGCCCAAATAGGGCCAGGGCGACAGGAACCAGCGCCGTTGGGTGCGGCTCGTCACCAGAAACAGGCCGGTGCCCGCGAACAGGAAGATGCCATGATATTTCGATAGGAGCGCCAGTCCGCCGCAGACGCCGGCTGCGATCCACCAGCGTCCGGCGGCCGCGGGGTCGTCGAGCAGGGCACGGGCCAGGCAATAGGCGCCAGCGATCATGGCCAGCATCAGCGGACCGTCGGGCACGACGAAGGTGCCGGCGGTGACGCCGGTGACGGGCGCGCAGACATAGGCCAGAACGGCGAAAAAGCCCGCGCGTGCGTCGTAGAGCCGCCGGGTCAGCAGAAACAGCATCCAGCCGGTCAGGCAGCCGAGCAGAATGAAGGGCAGCCGCACGACGGGCGCCCATTCCGTGCCCGCCAGCCGCTCCGTCAGGCCCGTGATCCACCAGGCGAGCGGCGGATGGTCGAAATAGCTCCATTCCAGATGGCGGGCGGTGACGACCGTATAGGTCTCATCGATGCCGAGCCCCAGATTGGCCGCCAGGATCACCCGGAACAGCGCCGCGACGGCGAGGACGATCAGGGCGGCCCGAGCGAAATCGGTCGTCTGGCTCCTGGTTTGGGCTGGATTCGGCACGGCATGTCCTCGTTAGTCTGGCGGGGCGATCCCCACACGCTGCGCGTGGCGAAGTCAACGGGGGCCGATTCGGGCGATTTGCCGGTTGCCCCGTGCGGATGCAACGGCTAATCGATCCCCCATGTCCTCCCCCCGCCTGACCATCGTCGTGCCGACGTTCAATGAGCGCGGCAACATCGCCGAACTCGTGCGACGGGTCGACGCAGCCTTTGGCCCGGCCGGCGGCTGGGAAATGGTCTTCGTCGACGACAACAGCCCCGATGGCACGGCGGAACTGGCCAAACAGTTGGCCGATGCTGACCCTCGCGTGCGCTGCCTGCGCCGGGTCCATCGCCGGGGCCTGTCAGGGGCCTGTATCGAAGGCATGCTCTCCTCGGCCGCGCCCTATGTGGCGGTGATGGACGCGGATCTGCAGCATGACGAAGCCATTCTGCCGCGCATGCTGCAACGGCTGGAAGCGGGCCAGCTCGATCTCGTCGTTGGCTCGCGTCTGGCTGGCGACGGTAGCGCCACTGGCGGCTTGTCGGCGAAGCGCGAGGCCTCGAGCCGTATTGTCGCCACCATCGTCGGGCGTTTCTTTCCGCGCGGCGTCAATGATGTGCTGAGCGGCTTCTTCATGATGCGCCGCGAGGCGTTCGATCGTCTGGCGCCACAGCTCGAACAATCGGGCTTCAAAATTCTTGCCGATATTCTCATCACTGCAGGCGATAGTTTGCGGACGGAAGAGATCGGCTTCGACTTCCGGCCGCGTCATGCGGGCGAGTCAAAACTGGATTCAAGAGTCGTGCTCGATTTCGCTGGCCTGTTGCTCAACAAATTGACGCGCGGCCTGCTGCCGGTGCGTTTCGTCTTCTTCGCCATCGTCGGCGCCAGTGGTGTCGTGGTGCATCTGATCGTGCTGCGATTGGCCTTGATCACCGCCGGCCTGTCGTTTGCGGTGGCGCAATCGCTGGCGACCTTGGTCGCCATGACCTGGAATTTCTATATCAACAACCAGATCACCTATCGCGACAGCCGCTTGCACGGTGGCGCCTTTGTCTATGGCCTGCTGCTCTTCTATCTGGTGTGCGGCATCGGTGCCGTCGCCAATGTTGGCATGGCCAATTGGCTGTTCATGCGCGAGCCGACGTGGTGGCTGGCGGGCATTGCCGGCGCCGCCGTCGGCGCCATCTGGAACTATGCCCTCAGCTCCAGCATCGTCTGGCGCAAGAAGTAATCTCGATGTGATCCTCAAGTGGTCTTGGCGCACGCTTGGTGTTTCCTGGCCAAGAGACTATGTATGTCGGGTGCAATCTAGCAGCGAAGCATGCCGATGAACCGAATGGAACGTTTCCCGCAGCCCGGCGTCGAAGCCGAAGTCCGTTACCTGGACGGCGATTTCCGCGTGCTGCGCCCCGGCACGTTCGTGCGCTGCAAGGTGACCGAAGAGCCGATTCCGATCGAGGAATTGCGCTACTGGGACGTCGATCTCCAAGAGGCCTATGCCACGCCGCAGGCTAAGCTTGATCGGCTTGGCCTCAAGGTTAAGCTCTAAGCAGGTCGTCGAGGAGCTGGTCGAACGCCTCGGTCTGCCGAGGTTCGAGCGTCACGGCCAGCGTATCGATCGGCGGCAGATCCTTGAGATGCTGTAGCCGCACATAATCCTTTTCCGTCGTCACCAGCATGGCGCCTGCCTGCCGCGCCGCCGATTTCAGCATCGAGATATCGGCGCTGGAATAGGGATGATGGTCGGGAAACGGCAGAGCTTGCGCCACGTTAGCGCCCAGCTCCCGCAAGGTCTTGAAGAACTTCTCAGGGCGCCCGATGCCAGCGAAGGCCACGACCTTCTGCCGCGCCAGCCGTGCGCGGCCCGAGGCGTCGGGTTCGAGCACAGCCTCGATGACAGGCAAGGCGCGTTCGCGCGCCATCAGGGTCGGCCCCTTGGCACGCGGGCCGCCGCCGATCGTCACCAGAGCGTCGACGCCGATCAACTGGTCGGCAAGCGGCGCCCGCAGCGGCCCGGCCGGGATGCACAGGCCGTTGCCGATGCCCGTCGCGCTATCGACCACGGCAATCGACAGATCCTTGTGCAAGGCCGGGTTTTGCAGGCCATCATCCATAACCAGCACGCTGGCGCCCGCCTTGATCGCCATGCGCGCCGCCGCCACGCGGTCGGCGGCGACGATGGTGGGCGCATGGCGGACGAGCAGCAGCGGTTCGTCGCCAACTTCGCTGGCGCTGTGCTTGGCGGGGTCGACGAGGATCGGGCCGCCCTGCGGCCGGGCCGTCGCGCCATAGCCGCGCGAGAGGAAATAGGGTGCTTCGCCACGCGCATCGAGCCGTCGGGCGATGGCAATGGCGGTGGGCGTTTTGCCGGCGCCGCCGGCGACGAAATTACCAATACAGATCACGGGTATGCTGAGGCGCGTCCCCGATCGCTGCATGCGGCGACGGGTGATGGCGCCGAAGGCTTGGCCGAGGGGGGAAAGCACGCGGGCCAGCGCACTGGGGCGCTCCTGCCACCAGAATTCCGGGGCACGCATCAGGCAGCGATCCGACTCTGGGTGAGGTCGGTCATCAAACGTCGCGCGAGAACAGTCCGCCGAGTCGCCATGGCCATAGCGTTTCATAATTTGAAGACGCGTCAAAATCAAAATGACGCTGAGCAAATCGCGTTTCTATCGAAACGCGATTTGCTTCAGATCATGCCTTAGCGCCGACCGACCCGCAATTGCAGAAGATAGGGCTCGAGCGCCCCCATGATTCGGTCTGACGCGCCGCCGAGCTGCGCCACCGTTTCCCCGGCCCGGCGTACCATGATGCGCAAGCGCTGGCCGTCGGCCATCAGCGCCAGCAGGGTGCGCGCCAATGTATCGCGGTCGCCCACTTCCAGGGCGCCGCCGGAACGATCGAGTTCGTCATAGACCTCGATGAAATTGCCGACATGGGGCCCATGCAAGATGGCGGCGCCAAGCTTTGCGGGCTCTATCGGATTTTGTCCGCCGGTCGCGGCCAGTGACTTACCGACGAAGACGATGCTGGCGAGCCGGTAGAGCAGGCCGAGCTCACCCATGGTGTCGGCGATATAGACTTGCGCGCCAGGCGGAATGGCGTCGCCTTGCGAGCGCTGATAAGGCTGCAGGCCGTCCTGCGCCGCCAGATTGGCGATCTGCGCGCCGCGCTCCGCATGGCGTGGCGCGATGATGGTAACGAGATCGGGAATGCGCTGGCCGAGCTGGCGATGGACGGCAAGCGCGATCTTCTCTTCGCCTTCATGGGTCGAGGCGGCCAGCCACAAAGGCCGCGAGCCGATCATCGCCTGCATGCGCGCCACTTCCGCCGGATCGGCGGGCAAAGCGGCGACATCATATTTGAGATTGCCGCCGACGAGCACGCGCGGCGCGCCAAGGTCGGAAAACCGCGCGGCGTCGGCGTCCGATTGCGCCAGGCAGAGATCGATGTGTGACAGGAGCTGCCGCGCCGTATGAGGCAGTTTCTTCCAGCGATCGAAGGAGCGTTGCGACAGGCGCGCATTGACGAGAATGACCGGAATGCGCCGCGCATGCGCTTCGCCCAGCGCATTGGGCCAAAGTTCTGATTCCGCGAACAGCACGAGATCGGGCCGCCAGTGATCGAGAAAGCGGCGCACGAAGCGGCAAACGTCGAGTGGAATATATTGATGGATCGCGCCAGCCGGCAGTCGCTCGTCGAGAATGCGCGCCGACGTGACCGTGCCGGTCGTCACCAGCACCTGTAGGCCTTGTTGGCGCAGTTTGGCGACCAGCGGCAACAGGGCAATCGCTTCGCCGACACTGGCGCCATGCAGCCAGGCGAGGCGCCCCGGCGGGCGTGCCGTGCGCGCCACGCCGCTGCGTTCGCCAATACGCGCGGCCTCCTCCTTGCCTTGGCGTTGACGCCAGGCGAGTAGGGCAGGAGCCAGGGGCAGGAGGGCCGTTGTCGCGCTGCGATAAAGGCCGAGTAGGGAGAGGGACGCAAAACTCATCAGGCTTCTCTGCCTGTCGGTTGCGGCGAAGACGTGACGCGAGGGGCGGGCTTGTTGGGCTTGGCGCCGGGATCGCGGCCGCCGACCATGGCATAGGCCTGTTTATGGACGCGGTCGAGTTCCGCCTCCACATGCTGGCGGATGCTCTCCATCTCCGCCTCGGAGGCATTGGGCGCGACGCGGATCGGCGGCGCGACGACGATGGCGCCACGAGTGAAGGGCAGGCCGAGGCTCGCCCGATCCCAGGAGGAGAAATCGATCTTCCGTCGATTGACGACGGCGAACGGATAAATCGGTCGGCCGGAGAGGCGGGCTAATGTCACGACGCCCTTGCCGGTGATGCGCGACACCTTCGGCACGTCGGCGGTCAGCACCAGCGAAACATTGTCGCCGAGCAGGCGCAGCATTTCGCGCAGGGCCAGAGCCCCACCGCGCTTGCGCACTTTCTCAGCCCCCTTGCCGCCCGATCCGCGAATGGGAATGACGCCGAGATTCTCAAGCAGCTTGGCGTTGATCTCCGCATCGGCATTGCGCGAGATGAGAGCGGCCACGCGCAAGCCCGGCGGCCAGGCGAAATGCGCCATCATATGCTGGCCATGCCAGATCGTGCCGATCACCGGCTGATCGGCAAGCGCGCGCTGGGCGAGATCGGGTGGATCAATCTGATAGCGTGTCGTCGCGTGCACCAACCGCAGATAATGCGCCGCCAGCCATGCGGCGGCGCTCTGCACCGGGCCTGAGCGGCCAAGTTTTTTGATCAGCGACATAATCAGCCCGTTCTGGGGCGCTTCGCGATCAAGACGGATCGAGGAAGCGGTGCATATGCACAATGAAATAGCGCATATGCGCGTTATCGACAGTCTGTTGCGCCTTGGCGCGCCAAGCCTTCTCGGCGCTGGCATAGTTCGGGAAGATACCGACGATATCGAGCGCGTCCGGGTCGCGGAAATTGGTGCTGTTAAGGCTTTCGAGTTCGCCGCCGAAGACGAGATGCAGCAATTGCTGGGATTCGCGGGCGCTGGAAGCTTTGTCGGTCATGGGGTCCATCTCTGATTGGAAGGTGGATAGCAAATCGGCGGTTGTTTGTCGGCGAATGTTTGACGTGCAAAAACTATGCTGCCCGGACGGCGGCGATATGACCGGTTAGCTTGGTTTTTGTGGTAGGGCGATACGCATGGCTTCGAGAAGTTGGCGCTGCAACACCGGCGGCCCGGCGGCCAGAATGCCATGCCGGGGCCGCTCGCGATTGTAAAGCGGCTGTTGCCCGTCGAGCCCGGTAAAAAGCCCGCCGGCCTCGTTGACGATGAGATCGGCCGCCGCGACGTCCCAATCCCACGAGTCGGCCGAGGCCATGCTGGCGTCGACATCGCCGCTCGCCACCCGCGCCATGCGATAGGCGAGCGAGGGCACGCGCGGCTCACGCACCAGGTCGAGATGGTTCTTAGTCAGGGCGTCGAGAAAGCCGAGCGGGCCGCCGACGGTGCTGCCGGCTAGAATCTCGCGGCCGGAGGTCGTCAGCTGAGTGATGGTGCCGGCGCGATGCAGGAAGGCGCCGCCGCCCTTGGCGGCAGCGAAGGTGTCGCCAATAGCCGGCAAGTGCAAGATCGCCAGGATCGGCCGTTGATTTTCCACCAGCGCGATGGAGATCGACCAGCGTTCGTCCCCCTTGATGAAAGCCCGTGTGCCGTCGATCGGGTCGACGATGAAGAGTTTGGCGCTGCTGAGCCGATCCGGATTATCAGCCGTTTCCTCCGACAGCCAGGCGGCTTCCGGCGCCAGCGGGCGCAGCCGCTCGCGCAGCAGCGTGTCGACGGCGATATCGGCCTCACTCACCGGGGAGCCACCGTTTTTGTAATCGACGCGCGCCGAGGTCTCGGCCCCGGTGGTGAAATAGCGCATGGCGATCGCCCCCGCGTCGCGCGCGATGTCGCTCATGGCGGCAAGCAGGGGATGGGCAAGCAGGGAATGGGCTTGGGAAAAATCGGCCAACGGGGCTCCTGATCGGCCGCGCTTGTGCACGGCAGCAACTGTCCCGTTTCCTTAAGGCAAGCTCAGCGTCCGGTGCAACCACCGGGCTGTTTCAGGGGCACCGCCGAAATGTCGGCAGCTTTACCTCTACCATAACGAGGTCTTCACCCGACCATCTGGCTGAAAAGCCTGCGCTCTTGTGCGGCGCAGCAGAAATTCTTGACAATTACAAAACTTAATAGTTTTATAATTGTCCTCATCTGCGCGGTCGTCACCGCTCTCGCAACCACAGGTTTCCCCGAATGCGTTCTCAGCGATTTGTCCGAAATGCCGGCGTCGGCTTGATCTTGACTGCGGCGACGGCGCTTGCAGGCTGTAATGATAAAAACGCTGCTGGGACCGGACCGCAGGGCGCCGCGCCGCAAGTCGGCGTCGTCACGATCAAGCGGGAGCGGATCGCCGTCTCCAACGAATTGCCGGGCCGCACCACCGCTTTTCTGATCGCCGAGGTGCGCCCGCAGGTCGGCGGTCTTATTCAGAGCCGCGTGTTCAAGGAGGGGTCCGAGGTCAAGGCCGGCGATTTGCTCTACCAGATCGATCCAGCGAGCTATCAAGCCTCCTATGACAGTGCCAAGGCCGCGCTTGAGAAGGCGGAAGCGAATGTCGTCAGTTCGCAACTGAAGGCCAAGCGTTACGGCGATCTCGCCAAGCAGAAGGCCGTCAGCCAGCAGGATGCCGACGACGCTGCCGCGACCTTGAAGCAGAATGTCGCCGACGTGGCCTCGGCCAAGGCCGCCTTGGACAGCGCCCAAATCAATCTGACCTATACCAAGCTGACCTCGCCGATCAGCGGCCGTGTCGGCAAATCGTCCGTCACCGCTGGCGCGCTGGTCACGGCGAGCCAATCCACAAGCCTTGCCATCGTGCAGCAGCTTGATCCGATCTATGTCGATGTCACCCAATCGAGCACGCAGTTGCTGCGGCTGAAGCGCCAGTTCGCCGATGGAACGTTGAAGAATTCAGGTGCCGCCGGTAGCAAGGTCAAGCTGCTATTGCCGGACGGCAGCGTCTATCCGCTGGAAGGGCACCTTGAATTCTCCGACGTGACGGTCTCGACCACCACCGGCGCCGTGACGCTGCGGGCTGTGTTTCCCAACCCCAACGAACAACTGTTGCCCGGCATGTATGTGCGTGCGGTGGTCGAGGAAGGCATCGACGAACAAGGCATCCTCGTGCCGCAGCAAGGTGTGACCCGCGATCAGCAGGGCAATGCCACGGCCCTTATCGTCAACAGCGACAACAAAGTCGAAGCGCGCGCGGTCGGTATTCATCGCGCCATCGGTAACAATTGGTGGATCTCGAAGGGGCTTGAGGCTGGCGATCGGCTAATCCTGGACGGCATTCAGAGGATTCGCCCCGGCGCCACCGTCCAGACGGTCGCGCTCGAAGGGGCGGGCAAGCAGGCGGCCACATCGTCCGACCCCGCCGTCGTCGCCCGCTAATCACACTCCTTTTCGAGATCAATCATGGCTCGTTTTTTCATCGACCGCCCCATCTTTGCGTGGGTCATCGCGATCATCATCATGGTCGGTGGTGCGCTCGCCATCCGCTCCTTGCCGGTCGCGCAATATCCCAATATCGCGCCGCCGGCTGTCGCCATCAGCGCGGTCTATCCTGGCGCTTCGGCGCAGACGTTGCAGGATACGGTGACGCAGGTCATCGAGCAGAAGATGCAAGGCATCGACAACCTGCTCTACATGTCCTCGACAAGCGACTCCACAGGCAGTCTGACGCTCACGCTGACTTTCGCCAACGGCACCAATCCCGACATCGCCCAGGTGCAGGTGCAGAACAAGCTGCAACTGGCGACGCCGCTGTTGCCGCAGGTCGTGCAACAGCAAGGCATTCGCGTCGCGAAATCGTCCGCGAACTTCCTGATGGTCCTCGGCTTCGTGTCGCAGGACGGCAGCATGGATGGCTATGACATTGCCGATTACGTGGCCACCAACATCCAGGATCCGCTGAGCCGTGTCGTGGGTGTCGGTGACACCCAGCTCTTTGGCGCCCAATACGCCATGCGCATCTGGCTCGATCCGAGCAAACTCAACAATTATGCGATGACGCCAACCGATGTCGCAGCCGCCATCACGGCGCAGAATGCGCAGATCTCCGCCGGCCAACTCGGCGGCACGCCCGCCGTCGAAGGCCAGCAGCTCAATGCCACAGTGCTGGCGCAAAGCCGCCTGAAGACACCGGCGGAATTCGAGAACGTCATCCTGCGCACCAACGGCGATGGCTCGATGGTGCATCTGCGCGATGTCGCACGTGTCGAACTCGGCGGTGAAAGCTACACCGCCATTTCGCGTTACAACGGACAGCCGTCGGCGGCCTTCGCCGTCAAACTGGCGACCGGCGTCAATGCGTTGAACACCGCCGACGCCGTGCGCGCTCGCATCAGCGAGCTCGAGCAATTTTATCCGCACGGTCTGAAGACCGTCTATCCCTACGACACCACGCCCTTCGTCCGCATCTCCATCGAGGAGGTGATCAAGACGCTGCTCGAGGCCATCGTCCTCGTCTTCGTGGTGATGTATGTCTTCCTGCAGAATTTCCGCGCCACGTTGATCCCGACCATCGCGGTTCCCGTGGTTCTGCTCGGCACGTTCGGCGTGCTCGCGGTCTTTGGCTATTCCATCAACACCCTGACGATGTTCGCCATGGTGCTGGCGATCGGCCTTCTGGTGGACGATGCCATCGTTGTTGTCGAAAACGTCGAACGCGTGATGAGCGAGGAGAAGCTTGGGCCCGTCGAAGCGACGCGCAAGTCGATGGACCAGATCACCGGCGCATTGATCGGCATCGCGCTGGTTCTGTCGGCGGTGTTCGTGCCGATGGCCTTCTTCGGCGGCTCGACCGGCATCATCTACCGGCAATTCTCGATCACCATCGTCTCGGCCATGGTCTTGTCGGTGTTGGTGGCAGTGGTTCTGACGCCGGCGCTTTGCGCCACCTTGCTGAAGCCAGGCACGCATGCGTCGCGCCGTGGCTTTTTTGGCTGGTTCAACCGCAATTTCGATCGCGCCAGCCATGGCTATGAATCCTCTGTTCAAGGAATCCTCAAGCGCGGATTGCGTTTCGCCTTCATCTATCTGTTGTTCGTTGGCGGCATGGCGATTCTATTCTTGCGCCTGCCCGGCGGCTTCTTGCCCGACGAAGATCAAGGCGTGTTGTTCACCCAGGTCGTGGCCCCGACAGGCGCCACCCAGGAGCGCACACTCAACATTCTGAAGCAGGTCGAGGATCACTATCTCAAGGACGAGAAGGATGCGGTCGATTCCATATTGACCATCTCGGGCTTCAGTTTCGCCGGCTCGGGCCAGAACATGGGCCTCGCTTTCGTAAAGCTGAAGGATTGGAATGCGCGCAAGAGCGAGGCGCTGAAGGTCAAAGCGGTGGCCGGTCGGGCCATGGGTGCCTTCGCGCGCATCCGCGACGCCATGGTCTTCGCCTTCGCGCCTCCGGCCGTTGTCGAACTTGGCAACGCCACCGGCTTCGATCTGCAATTGCAGGATCGCGGCGGTCTCGGGCACGATAAGCTGATGGCCGCGCGTAACCAATTTCTGGGCATGGCCGCGCAGGATCCGCGTCTCATCGCCGTGCGTCCCAACGGCCAGGAAGACGCGCCGCAATATCAGATCGACGTCGATCGTGGTCGCGCTGGTGCGCTCGGCCTGACGCTTGCTGATATCAACAGCACGCTGTCGACGGCCTGGGGCTCGTCCTATGTCGACGACTTCATCGATCGCGGTCGCGTCAAGAAGGTCTATATGCAGGCCGAGGCCGAGACCCGTATGCAGCCGGAGGATCTCTATCGCTGGCATGTCCGCAATGCCAACGGTGAGATGGTGCCGTTCTCGTCCTTCTCCCAAGCGCACTGGACTTACGGCTCGCCGCGCCTTGAACGCTATAACGGCCTGCCGTCCATGCAGATCCTTGGTCAGCCTCGGCCCGGCCTGTCCACCGGCGAGGCGATGAAGGCGGTGGAAGAGATCGCCGCCAAACTACCGCCAGGCATCGGCTTCGAGTGGAGCGGACTGTCCTACCAGGAACGCCAGTCCGGTTCGCAAACGCTCGCTCTCTACGGGCTCTCCATGCTCGTGATTTTCCTGTGCCTGGCCGCCTTGTACGAGAGCTGGTCGATTCCGTTCTCGGTCATGCTGGTGGTGCCGCTTGGCATCATCGGTGCAATCGCAGCGGCGACTTGGGCCGGGCTTTCCAACGACGTCTATTTCCAGGTTGGCCTTCTCACCACGATCGGTTTGGCCGCCAAGAATGCGATCCTGATCGTCGAATTCGCCAAGGAGCTTGAGGAACAGGGTATCGAGCTGATGGAGGCGACCTTGATCGCCGCCCGCCAGCGTCTGCGGCCGATCCTGATGACGTCGCTCGCCTTCATCCTCGGCGTTCTGCCATTGGCGATCAGCAATGGCGCCGGCTCCGGCGCCCAGAACGCTATCGGCATCGGCGTCATGGGCGGCATGATCTCGGCAACCGTGCTCGGCATCTTCTTCGTGCCGCTGTTCTTCCTGTTCGTGCGCCGGGTCTTCAAGACGAAGCCGCGCACCGACGCCCCTTCCGCTGCGCCCAGCTCGGCTCCTTCAGAGGCCCACTGACATGCTGACCATATCCATCCGCGCGGCTGCGTTCGCGATGCTTGCGGCCGTGCCGCTCGCCGGCTGCCAGACCCTGGCGCCCAACTATGTGCAACCGGCCATGGCTTCGCCCTCGGTCTGGCCGAAGGGGCCGGCCTTCGCTGGTGCCACCAAGGTTGCGTCGGGAGCGACGGCCGCCGACATCGGCTGGGCCGATTTCTTCACCGACGCCAAGCTCAGAAAGCTCATCGGCATCGCCATCGAGAACAACCGCGATCTGCGGGTCGCCGGTCTCAACATCGCCAAGGCGCGGGCGACCTATCAGGCGCAGAATGCGCAACTGCTGCCGCAGATCGATCTGTCCGGCTCGACGACCGCGCAGCGCCAGCCTGGCGTCAGCGGCGGCACCCAGAATGTGATCTCGCGCTCCGGCAGCTTCGGTGTCGGTGCGAGTTCGTTCGAGATCGATTTCTTCGGCCGGTTGCAGAGCCTGTCCCAGCAGCAGTTGGAGAATTATCTCGCTTCCGACGAGGCGCATCGCTCGACCTATCTTACGCTCGTTTCGGATGTCGCCAGCGCCTATGCGACGCTCGCCGCCGACAAGGATCGCCTGCGCCTGGCCGAGAGCACCTTGAAAAGCCAGCAGTCCGCGCTCGACTTGACACGGCGCAGTCTGACTGCGGGCACGTCGACCGACCTCGCCGTGGCCCAAGCCCAGACCAGCGTCGAGACCGCGCGTGGCGATGTCTCCGCCTACACCGCCCAGGTGGCGCAAGACGTCAACGCGCTGGCGCTCTATCTGGGCGCCTCGGTGCCGTCGGAGCTGATGCCGGCCTCGCTGACGGCTGTTGCCGCGTCGAGACAAATCCCGGTCGGTCTGCCCTCGGATGTGCTGTTGCGCCGCCCTGACATCCTGGAGGCCGAACACAAGCTCATCGGCGCCAACGCCAATATCGGCGCCGCGCGCGCGGCCTTCTTCCCCAGCATCACGCTGACCGCCAATACTGGCACCAGCCAAGCCCTCAGCCGTTTGTTCAAGGCTGGCAGCGGCGCCTGGGTGTTCTCGCCCAACATCAATCTGCCGATCTTCGATGGCGGCCAGAACCTCGCCAATTTGCGCGGCGCCGAGGCCGATCGCGACATTTCCGTGGCCCAATATGAAAAGGCCGTCCAGTCGGCCTTCCGGGAGGTCGCCGACGCGCTCGCCACAAGGGGCACGATCGGGCCGCGTGTGGCCTCGCAGACCGCGTTGGTCGGCGCCTGTCAGCGCAGCTACGATCTCTCCCTGACGCGCTTTCGCGAAGGTATCGACAATTACCTCTCCGTCCTGCAATCACAGCAATCGCTCTACGCGGCGCAGCAGAATCTCATTACCCTGCGTCTGTCGCGCATGACCAATGCCGCTACTTTGTATAAAGTGCTCGGCGGAGGCTGGACGCCTGGCTCGGTGAGCAAGGTGGCCGGTCTATGAGCAGGGTGGGGATGGCAGCGCATCATGGAGCAGCGACCGGCGTCGGACACGAGCGAGACCGAACGGCGCAGACGCGGCCGGCCGGTGAGCGTGTCCACCGACGAGCGCCGCGAGAAAATCTTCGAAGCCGCTGAGAGCGTTTTTCTCGAGGTTGGCTTCGCCGCTGCCAATATGGATGACATCGCCCGTCGCGCCGGCATGTCGAAACGGACCGTCTACGAACTGTTTGGCAATAAACAGGCCCTGTTCGACGAACTCCTCGACCTCAGTCGTGTCGGGCTGCCGACCAGCCTCGACGATACCGATGCGCCCGACGAGGAGCTGGTGGATTATCTCACCAAGCTCACGCAACACATCATGTCGCCCAAGCAGATCGCGATCCAACGGGTGGTCTTCGCCGAGCACATGCGGGACCCGGAACGGTCGCAAAATCTCTTCAGCGAAGCCGAGAAGCGGGGGCGTGGCATCCTCTCGCGTTGGGTGGCCCGTCAGGTCAAGGAAGGACGTCTCGCCGTCTTTGACCCAGGCGAGGCCGCCGACATGCTGTTTGGCATGACGGTCGGTACCATTCATTTCAAGAAACTATTGCTTGGCCGCGACGAAGCCCTGTCGTCGGATGAGCTGCGCCAGCGCATCGCGCAGGCCGTGGCGATCTTCCTCAAGGGCGCGGGGCCGTAAGGCGCCGCGCCAAAGATCAATCCGCTCTTTTGAACTATTCGCCTGGCGTGGGCGCGCCCAGCGGGCTGTGCGGGCTCGCCGGCTCATTGCCGGTCTGGCGGGCCTGACCGCGCCGCGAGAAGGAGTAGATCAGCACCGGCAGGATGAAGAGGATCAGGATGGGCGCCAAGGTCATGCCGCCGACGACGACGAGCGCCAGCGGTTTTTGCACCTGAGATCCGACGCCGTGCGACCAGGCGGCGGGCAGCAGGCCGACGCCGGCGACGATACAGGTCATCACCACCGGGCGCATCTGCGTGTGGCAGGTCTCGCGGATCGCATTCAGCCGTTCATAGCCTTGCGCCATGAGATGGTTGAAATGGGTGATGACGAGAATGCCGTCCATCACCGCGATGCCGAACAAGGCGATGAAGCCGATGGCCGCCGACACGCTGAATGGCGTTCCGGTGATCGCCAGGGCGGCGACGCCGCCGACCAGCGCCAGCGGAATGACGGTGAGCGCCAGCACGGTGTCAGTCAACGAACCGAAGTTGAAATAGAGCAGGGCCGCCATCAACAACAGGCTGAGCGGTACCACCACGGCAAGCCGTGCGATCGCGTCCTGCAGATTGCCGAATTCACCGACCCATTCGAGCCTGTAGCCTGGCGGCAGCACCACTTCCTTGGCGATGCGCTGCTGCGCTTCGAGAATTGTGCTGCCGAGATCGCGGTCGCGCACGCTGAATTTCACCGGCAGGTAGCGTGTCTGCTGTTCGCGATAGATATAGGCGGCGCCCGATGTCAGCGAGACTTTCGCCACTTCGCTCAGTGGGATCTGGGTCACAGTGCCGGCAGGCGTGTTCACGCCGATGCGCAGATTGTTGATCGCCTCGATGCTTTGGCGGAAGCGCGGCGCCAGCCGCACGACGATGGGGAAGTGACGGTCGCCGCCCGCTTCGAACAAATCGCCAGCTGCTTGACCGCCGATGGCGATCTGCACTGCCGTGTTGATGTCGCCCGGCGCCAGGCCGTAACGTGCCGCCTTGGCGCGATCGACTTCGATCTGCACCGTGGGCTGGCCGAGCGAGACGAACACCGCGAGATCCTCGATGCCCTGCACCGTGCTGAGCGTCGTTTTGATCTTCTGCGCCAAATCCGCCAGCGTGTTGAGATCGCCGCCGTAGATCTTGATCGAGTTCTCGCCCTTCACGCCCGACACCGCTTCGGCGACGTTGTCTTGCAGATATTGCGAGAAGTTGAATTCGACGCCGGGGAATTTTCCCTGCAATTTGGCGAGAACTTCGTCGGTCAAGGAATCCTTGGTGACACCGGGACGCCATTGCGAGACCGGCCGCAGCGGCGCGAAGAATTCCGCGTTGAAGAAGCCGGTGGCATCGGTGCCATCGTCTGGCCGGCCATGCTGCGACAGCACGGTCTGGAATTCCGGTAGTTCGGAAATCGTCTGGCGCATGCGGTTGACGTATTGATTGCCTTCCTCAAGCGAGATCGTTGTCGGCAGCGTGGCGCGGATCCACATATTGCCTTCTTCGAGCTTGGGCAGGAATTCGAGGCCGAGCATGCGCACGACGATGAACGTCGTCGCGACGATGACCAGCGCCGCGACGATGACGGCGCCGCGCATGCGCAGGATCACCACCAGAGTTGGCTCGTAAACGCGCGTCAGGAAGCGCACGAGCGGTGTTTCCGTCTCCTTGACCTGTTTCGGCAGAATGAAGGCGGCAAGCGCCGGCGTCACCGTGAAGGTTGCGAGCAGGCCGCCGGCCAGCGCATAGGCATAGGTCTTGGCCATCGGCCCGAAGATATGCCCTTCGACGCCGCTCATGGTGAACAGCGGAATGAAAGCCGCGACGATGATACAGGCGGCAAAGAAGATCGAACGATTGACGCCTGCGGCGGCAGCGGCGATTTCCTTCAGGCGGCCCGTAAGTCCTGTATAGGCCATCGTATCGGCAGGATCGTCGCCTTGCTCGGCGCCATGGGAGAGCCTTCGGTAGATCGCCTCCACCATGATGACCGTGGCATCGACGATTAATCCGAAATCGATGGCGCCGACCGAAAGCAGATTGGCGGATTCGCCGCGCGCCACCATCAGCGCGATGGCAAAGAACAAAGCGAACGGAATCGTCGTGGCAATGATCAGCGCGCTGCGCAGATCGCCCAGGAACAGCCACTGGATGAGCACGATCAGCAAAATGCCGATCACCATATTGTGCAGCACCGTGTGGGTGGTCGTATTGATCAGTTCTTCGCGATCGTAAATACGTTCGATCTTGACGCCCGGCGGCAGAACATTCTCCCGCTCGATCCGCTGCACTTCGTCGTGAACGGCATTGAGCACCGGCATACTTCTTTCGCCACGGCGCATCAGCACAATGCCTTGGACGACATCGTCGTCATCAAGCAGGCCGGCGATCCCGAGCCGGGGCTGGAAGCCGACTTCGACGCTCGCGACATCGCGTACCAGCACCGGTGAACCGTTGACCTGCGTCAGCATGGTCGCTTCGATGTCGTTGGCTGAGCGGATCAGGCCGACGCCGCGCACCACCGCCGATTGGCTGCCGATATTGACCGTGTTGCCGCCGACATTGAGGTTGGAATTGTTCAGGCTTTGCACGACCTGGGGCAGGGTGAGGCCATAGGCGACCAGGCGGTCGAGATCGACCTTGATCTCATAGGTTTTGGTCTTGCCGCCCCAGCTCGTCACGTCGATCACGCCGGGCACGGCGCGGAAGCGGCGCTTCAAGACCCAGTCGTTCAAGGTCTTGAGATCCATCACGCTGTAGCCCGGCGGGCCAACCAGGCGATAGCGGTAGATTTCGCCGATTGGGCTCACCGGCGAAATGCCGGGCTGGGCGCCATTGGGCAGCGACTGCAATTGCGCCAGCCGGTTGAGCACCTGCTGTTCGGCTTCGCGATAGGTGAAGTCGAAGGTGAACTGCAATTTCACCGACGACAATCCGTAGAGCGAAATACTGCGCACGGTTTTCAGGTTGGGAAGGCCAGACGTCGCCACCTCGACGGGGATCGTGATGTAGCGCTCGACCTCTTCGGCCGACAGGCCGGCGACCTGGGTGACAACTTCGACGGAAGGCGGTGTCGGGTCGGGATAGGCTTCGATGTTGAGTTGTCGGAAAGCCAGCAGGCCGCCGATCATCAACGTGATGAACATCAACAGGACGATGGTGCGCTGGCGCAGCGCGAAGGAAACGACGCTGTTCATATCAGTTTAAGCCGGTCGGAGCCGCGTTCGCGCATGTCAGCTCCCCGCCAGCGTTGCCGCCCTGTCGATAAAGAGGGCGCCGCGCGTGACGATACGCTCACCACTCTTGAGTCCTTTGACGATCTGGATGCGATTGCCCGAGACGAAACCCGGCTGGATCTGCCGCAGTTCGAGCCTGTCGTTGCTGTTGACCACCCAGACACGCGTCTTGTCGCCTTCATAAATCAGCGCTTCACGCGGCACGCTCGGCGAGGCGCCTTCGCTGCGCCCGATCAGCCGCACACTGGTGAACATTTCCGGCCGCAGCAGGCCTTCGGCATTGTCGATGTTGGCGCGCACGGGAATGCGGCGGCTGCTCGGATCGATGGACGAACCGATCAGCGCGATCTCGCCGTGAAACACGCGGTCAGGATAGGCGACGACGCGAAATTCCAGCTTTTGGCCGGGGAAAACTTGCGCCACGTCGGATTCACGCACGCTGGCGACCAGCCAGACTTTCGACAGATCGCCGAGGATAAAGGCGGGATCGGTTGCCGATGTCGAGAGGAACTGACCAGGTCCGACCTTGCGCTGAATGATGATGCCATCGATCGGCGAGGTGACCATGGTTTCGGTGCTGATCTTGCCGGTCTGTTCGAAATTGGCGATTTCCGCGTCGCTCTTGCCCATGATGCGCAGGCGATTGCGCACGGCCTCAAGGGCGATTTCGGCGGAGCGCACGTCGTTCTGTGCGCCGTTGAGATCATTCTGCGCCTGTTGCAGTTCGCGCATGGCGATGGCGTTGGCGGCCGCGAGATCGCGCAACCGTTTTTCCGCCATTTGCGTCAGCCGCAGGCTGGACCGGGCTTTGTTGAGCGTGCTGACCGCGGCCATCAGGTCGTTTTCACTCTGAATGACGTCGACGGCTTCCAGCGTGAAGAGCGGCTCGCCCTGCTTCACCTGCTGTCCAGGGCGCGCGAAGATTTTCGTCACCCGCCCGGCGAATTGCGAGAACACGGGTGTGACCCGCTCTTCGTCGACGGTGATCTTGCCCTCGGTGGTGGTCTCGGCGGCGAACCGTTCCTCGCCGACGGTTTCGATCGTCACCGTGGCCAGTTGTTCGGCGGAGAGCTTCAGGCCGGATTTCGCTGCGGCCAGCGGCCGCGCGTTACCCACGGGGGGCGCGGAATTGGCGAGCGGGCGCCAATACCAACCGGCAGCACCGATCAAGGCGACGACGATCACCCCTGCCGCGAGTCCCTTGGGCATCGGCCGGCGGGCTGTCGGCGAACCGTGCCCGGGAGCGTCTGAACCATTCATTGCCGAATTCCCCTCCAGCCACACCATACTCTGTATGGGCGGCGGCCGTATGGCGGTCCGCCAACGGGTATCAACAGATTAAGGACCGTTTCATTCCGGGGGCGCTGCCAGCGTCTTAGGGCTCACAGCTTACACCTAGCTTACACGCAGCTTACATAGGCTTACTCTTCACTGACATAATGCTTACGCTGTGCTGACAAAGACACTCAAAATGTCAGAGTCGTTCGTAAACCGAACGTCCAGGCGTCGCGGAGGTTGCGTTGCTGGTCATAGGTGGCTGGCAACGGCAAGCGGGCGGCCGGATTGCGCGTATATTGGAGGGATGGCTGCACGGTCAGCATGTCCGAATGGACATAGCGGTAGGACAATTCCACCGACAGTTCATACGGCTTGATCGGTACCTGTCCCATCCCGCCGGCAAAACCATCATTGTAGAACGAACGCAGGCTGCGACCGGTTTTCAACAGGCTGAAGCCGAGCCCAAATTGGTCGTCGGGGCGGCTTTCGAAGGGGCCTTTGATGCTGGCGCCCCATTCGGCATAGAGGTCCGACAGATTGCGGTCGCTGGGGGCGCGCATGATCAGGGCATAAATGCCGAGGCCTTGATCCGACGTTCCTGGCCGGCGCCACACCATCTGGTCGAAGAGGGCATAAAAGGCGGTGTTGCCGTGATGAACGGTGGGTGCAGCGCCGGTCACGGCCAGAAGGCCGCCTTGAGCGTCGAAGCGTTGCCCCGTGAAAATGCCGGTGTGATGCCAGACACCAAGCTTGAGCGTGCCCGGAAGGCCGGTGTCCGCCAGTCCCTGGTTCCGATCGATCCACAATTCGAGAAAGTAGAGTGGATTGTCGCGGACGCGGAAGGACGTGCCGGTGCGATCGCGCCTTTGCGGGTCGCCATCGCCGGGTCCGGCAGGGTCGCCGTTGAAGACGGCGCCGACCAGCGAAACATTTTCGGTCACTTTCAAATTGGCGCGCGCCATCGGGGTGGCGAGCGGATAGTTGGCGCCGCCCGATGGCAGGTTAAGCGCCGCCAACGCTGGATAGCCAAAGCTCGAATTGAGGAAAAAGCCGCTGTACTTCGACGTCATGAACTCTTCATTGGCGCCCTGTTGGCCAATGCGCAGCGACAGGCGTTCGTTGAACAGCAAGGTCTCGAACCAGGCCGCATAGAGGCGCGTGGCGCCTGTCGCTTCGATATTGCTGACAGGCTGCAACGTGCCGACCATATCCAGTGATGGCTGGCGCCCGTGAATCTGGAACATGCTGGCGTAGAAACGACTGTTCGGTATACCCGCCAGTTTGGCGAGATCGAGCTCTATCGATCCAGTCAGCAGGCCGTTGAAGGTAACGCCGCGACGGACGCCACCGGCAAAGTTGGTCCAGATTTCGGCCTGTTCGTTCAGCTCAAGGGTGACGCCTTGTTCTTCGAGAGCTTTGCGCCAGTCCTGCCCGTGGGCTGGCCCAGTGGCGAGAAGTGCGCCCGCGATACAACAGGCCTTCAACAAAGCGCTAATCTTCGGGCAAGCCACAGTGAACTCTTAAACTTAGTCAGATGCGCGTCAGGTCGCTGGGATACTGCCGCCGTGTGTCATTCGCGTAACGATCAAGGCAATTGCACGTCGGGTATTTTCTCTTGGCGCGCCGGCTGCTTGACTCCGCTCTCTTGGCGGGCAAGTTGGCCCTGGGTCGGGGCGGCTGAATCTGGGGTGGCGGGGAAAAGCGTCAGGATGTTCATGCGTTTTGCGAGAGACGAACGAAACCGCCTGCGCCAGCGCATCCTGGTGGCGACGGCTCTGACGGCCGCCGGCCTGTCGGGCGCCTGCACCGTTGGGCCTGATTTCATGGCGCCGCCGTCCCCCGAGGTCGGCCGCTATTTGCCCGATGAACGCCCGGCCCGTGAAGGTCGTGCTGGCCCTGCCGCCGGCCTCGTCTGGGGCGCCGATGTCTCGGCGCAATGGTGGCGTCATTTCGGCTCGCCAGAATTGAACCGGCTGATTGAAGCTGGCATCGCGAACAATCCTGATCTCGAGGCCGCCGAGGCGGCGCTTCGCTTGGCTCAGACCAATGTCGCCGTGCAGCGCGCTGCGCTGTTTCCGGTGATCGGCGCCGATTTCATGCCGACCCGCCAAAGGACCTCCAACGCCCTGTCGGCGCCGACCGACAGCGGCGGCTATATCTATTCTCTGCACACCGGCCAGGTGACGGTGGCCTTTGCCCCCGACATCTGGGGCGGTCAGCGTCGACAGATCGAATCGGCGCAGGCGCAGGCCGACGCGGCTGCCTTCCAGCGCGAGGCCGCCTTCCTCAGCCTGACCGCCAATATCGCCTCCGCCGCCGTGCTGGAGGCGTCGCTGCGCGGCCAGATCGCCACCACCACGCGCCTGATCAAAGGCCAGGACCAATTGCTCGGCATTCTGCGCCGTCAGCATGATGCCGGCCAGATCGCGCTGACCGACGTAGCAGCGCAAGAGACGGCGGTGGCGCAAGCGCGGCTGCTGCTGCCGCCACTGGAGCGCGCCCTGGCGCAACAACGCAATCTGTTGGCGGTCTTGACCGGGCAAATGCCCGGTGACGGGGTGAAGGGAATCTTCACGCTGAAGTCGTTCCAGCTGCCGCGCAAAATCCCGCTCACCCTGCCGGCTGATCTGGTGCGCAACCGCCCCGACATCCGTGTCGCCGAGGAAAACCTGCGTGCCGCCAACGCCCAAATCGGCACGGCAGTGGCCAACCGGTTGCCGCAGATCACCTTAAGCGCCGGGGTTGGTTCAAGCGCCGCGTCGATGTCGCAATTGTTCTCGCCGGGCATGGGCATCTGGAATATCGCGGGCAATATGGCGCAGACGATTTTCGATGCCGGCGCTTTGGCCGCCAAACAGAAGGGCGCTGAAGAAGCGACCTTGCAGGCGGCGGCGCTATATCGCTCGACTGTCCTGATCGCTTTCCAGAACGTGGCCGATACGCTGCGGGCGCTGCAGAGCGATGCGCGTGCGCTGAGTGCTGCGACCGCGGCCGAACGCGCGGCCGCACAGAACAACGATCTGGTGCGGAAGCAGGTTGAGGCGGGGCAGATCAGTCTGCCGCTCCTGCTCAACGCACAGCAGGCTTACCTGCAGACGGCGCTGGCGCGGGTTCAGGCGGAAGGCCAACGCATCACCGATACGATCGCGTTGTTCCAGGCGCTTGGTGGTGGCTGGTGGAACAGGCCGGGCCCGCTCGTGCCGGTGGTCCCGCAGGTTGTGCCGGGCCCCGTGCAACAGAGTGTTGCTGCCAATTGAGTCGAGGCCAGAGCAAATTGCGTTTCGATAGAAACGCAATTTGGATCTTTGTCTTGACGCGTCTTTGTGAGGTTTGACGATTTCGTCAAACTGCGACAGCCGGTTTATTCGGAAGATTGACTACCTGAAGCCGGGCGCGAAAACATTGTTGGTTTCGCTGGGCAGCCGCAGGTGCGCACGACTCGGGCCATCGCGTTGGCCGCCCGAAAACTGAAATCCATTCGTCATCGGCATGCCCATAGGGGCGGCCATCGGAGCAGGCGGTGCCGCGATCGGCGTGCGCTGATCGACGCGACGCTGCACGCGCACGCGACCGCCGATTCGAGCACAGCCGCCATCGGTGGTGGCGACAAAGCCGGAGCCGTAGATGGCGCAACGATTGGCCTGGGCCAGCCGGACGGCGTGAGTATCAGCGGCAAATCCAGGGGTCATAAATCCTGGCGTCATAAATCCAAGCGCTGCAAATCCAAACGCGGCAAATCTTGGCGTCGTCACCAACAGGCGCCGTGCGCCCGTCTGCGACAGGCGAGAAAGTGCTGGGAGCTGAATAGATCGAAGATCCGTCAAACTGTGCCGCCGTGAATGCTCAATGTCGTCGGGAGCGAAGACAATATGCCCAGATACGCGGGCAGGGGATCGATTGGATCGACCGTAGGCTCATCGATTGATACGAAGATCATGGCAAGATCAAGATCGCGTTGGGATTATCGCCGTGTTCCACAAGCTTCCTAAAAATCTTACAAGCTAAAAAGTCTTGTGCTGATCAGCCGCGCCAATCGCCGATGGCGGCCTGCACCACGGCGAGCGCGGCGACTGCAGCCGTATCGGCGCGCAAGATGCGAGGTCCAAGCGAGATGCCGATCACTCCGGGCACCGCGCTGATGGCTTTGCGTTCAGCCGGATCGAAGCCGCCTTCCGGGCCGATCAAGACGGCGAGGGCAGGGGCGCGCGCGTCACCAACCGCTTGCCGCAGCGCCAGCACCGGCTCGACAACATCAGCATCCTCATCGCAGAAGATGAGCCGGCGAGAAGCTGGCCAATCTCGCAGCACGCGCTCCAAGTCCACTGGTTCGGCAACCTCGGCGATCGTCATGATGCCGCATTGTTCCGCCGCCTCGATGGCATTGGCGCGCAGACGATCAAGATTGACGCGCTGCACCTGCGTGCGTCGCGTCAGCACCGGTTGCAGCCTGCTGGCGCCCATTTCGACGGCTTTCTGCGCCATATAATCGAGACGGGCATGTTTTATCGGCGCGAAGAGATAGTGCAGATCGCACGCGGCCTGCTGCAGCCGCACCGGCTCGATCGCTTCCAGCCGCGCGACCTTGCGGGAACCTGGGGCGATGCGCGCCATCCATTCGCCATCACGACCGTTGAAGATGAAGATTGTGTCGCTTTCGCGCAGCCGTAGAACGTTGAGAATATAGTTCGATTGGTCACGCTCAAGGTCGAGGATGGCCCCGGCCGAAAGCGGATGAGAGACAAAAAGGCGTGTGGCGGCAAAATCGTAGCGGGGCATCGGCGGGAAGATTCCAGGATTCTGCCGTTGATGATATCAGGCGCGGGGACGGATTGCGGCCCATAAGGGCTCATTGGGGCGTTTTCCACGAATCCGTCCCATTTTGAAGGCTAAATCGCCGAATTCTATGGCTCTTGCCGTGAGTAAGGCAGGATTGTTAAAAAGCCGACCAATTGGGTGGCTGACTCGCTATTTGGCGCGGCCAATTCAAGCAGAGGTTTGGGCAGGTTGCTGCCGGGCTGAATGCGCAACGAAGGTAACAGATGATGGCCATGATCCCGACACCACGTGCCGGTTGGAACCCGGTCCTCGCGACGCTCGTCGCCGCAGGGCTGATGACGGCTGCCGCGCCAGCGTTTGCCCAATCGTGCAACGATGACATCGCCAAATTTCAAGAACGGCGCCAGGCCCAGATCGGCGCGCTCAACAATCTGAGCAAGCAGGGCAAGGGCAAGCTCGATCCCATCGCCGCGTGCCCGCGTCTGCGCAATCTCGTCGCGATCGAAAACCAGATGTTCGAATATATGACCAAGAACCAGAGCTGGTGCAGTATCCCTGACGACGTGATGGGCCAGGTCAAGGACGGCAAGGGCAAGTCCGCCAATCTCGCGGCGCAGGCCTGCAAGGCCGCCGCCATGGCACGCAAGATGCAGCAGCAGGCGCGTGAAGGTGGCGGGGCTCCGGGGGCTCCGGCAGCACCGAAACTGCCGAGCGGGCCGCTCTAGGTCTTGCCGAACGAACCCTCAGCGAATGCTTCGCGGGGGCTGCCTGATTCTGTTTCCGGCAGCCTTGTCCTGAGATGGGCGCCGGAGCGGACGGTTCCTTTCATTCAGCTCGCCCGCATCGATCGGCCAATTGGCTGGTGGCTGATCTTGCTGCCGTGTTGGTGGTCGGTTGCGCTCGCCGGTATTCAGCAGGGCCATGGGCCGAACTGGTGGCACGTGCTGCTGTTCCTGATCGGCGCCATCTCGATGCGTGGTGCCGGCTGCACGTATAACGACATCGTCGATCGCAAGATCGATGCCGGCGTTGAACGCACGTGTGGGCGGCCTTTGCCGTCTGGCCGTGCGACGCCGGCGGCAGCCGCTGTTTTTCTTGTCGGGCTGTGTCTCATCGGTGCGGCCGTCCTGTTGTCGTTCAACCGCTTCGCGATTGTCACGGGGCTCGCTTCGCTCATCATCGTCGCGATCTATCCGTTCATGAAGCGCATCACGTCCTGGCCACAGGTGGTGCTTGGGCTGGCTTTTGCTTGGGGCGGTCTGATGGGCTGGGCGGCGGCCTTCGGTACGCTCTCTTGGCAAGCCGTGCTGATCTACCTCTGCGCTATTTTCTGGACCGTCGGCTACGATACGATCTATGCACTGCAGGATGCGCGCGACGATGCCATTGTGGGGGTCAAATCAACCGCACGGCTGTTTGCCCAGAACGTCCGCCTCGGCGTTGCGATCTGTTATCTGCTGGCGCTCGTCTGTGCAGCCGGCTCCATCGCAGGCGTTCATGGCGGCATTCTGGCTTGGCTGGGGTGGCTAGCCTTTGCCGCACATCTCGCCTGGCAGGTCACGCGGATCGAACGCGCCGATACGCAAGTGGCGCTGATGCTGTTCCGCTCCAACCGCGACGCCGGCCTTTTGTTCTTCGTAGGCCTTGCTGCTGACGGCATGCTGCTGCCGCGATTGTTGCCTTGAACGCTTCCGCGTAACACAAACTCAATGGCGGGCGATGATCTCACGCGCGCCGCGATGCACCAGATTCATTCGCGCCGGTGAACCGGGTTTGCGCCGGCGTTGGAAGCGGCCGCGCCGGGCCATCAGCGTCGTGCCCTTGCGTGCGTGATCTTGCGGCATGGCGCAATCGACATCGCCGAGCCGCCGACGGATGCAATCCATCTGGCCGCCGGCCCGTTCCACATAAAGCGGCAAGGCGAAATACTCGCCCCAATATTGCAGATGCGCGAAGGCCTCGCGTTCGTCGCTGGTGTCGGCGAGCAGAATGCGCAGGTCGGCGTCAACATGGCTGAGGCTCACCACATAGCGCTGCTTGTCCGTGGCTTCGCCGGTCGCCTTGAAGACGACGCCGCGATAGGCGCGCGCCGGCACGCGGATTTTCATCCGCACGCCATTGCGGCGCCGGCGAATGACGATGCCTTGCCGCAGCAAGGTCACTTCGCGTTGGCCGCCATCCGCTCGCGCATCGACACATGCCAGTGTCGGCCATTCCGATTTCAGATTGTGTGCTTCATTCGCCATTTGACTGCCTCGTCCGGGGTTCCGGTTCTGCAGTCAGCCTAGGGGAGGCTGGCGGGCGATCGCCTAACAGGTCTGGTTAAGCGGCGTTAATCGCGTCGATATGAGCAGGTTTTGCCCGCCAGGCTCAACACCGCCTTGGGCAAATGCTTCAAATTGTCGGTATCTCGAAAGGGTCGTGGAAAGGCAGGCCTAAAGCCGCGCTTCGGCGAAAATCGGCAGGACGGAATGTTTCCACGGTCCGTTGAACTGGTGGATGAGATCTTGCGCTGCGGTGCGGCCGGTTTCGACGCGATGGTCGAGCAGATCGAGCAAATGGCTTTCGTCATGGCCCTGGGCGTTGCGCCTGGCACGCTGCCGTAGGCCGGCGCGGGCGAGGGCCAGGACATCGCGGCCGATATCGCGCAGGCTGCGTCCAGCGATCTGGGCATTCAAGCCGATCTGCGGAACATCGTCACGCAGCCTTTGCCGTTCGGCCGCGGTCCAACGTCGGACGATCTCCCACGCGCCATCGAGAGCGGTGGTGTCGTAGAGGAGACCGAAATAAAAGGCGGACATCGCCACCACATGTTCGGCCGAGCCCATGTCGGCGCCGCGCATTTCCAAGAACCGTTTCAGCCGCACTTCCGGAAAGATGGTCGACAGATGGTTGGCCCAATCCGACACGGTCGCGCGCTCGCCCGGCAGGGCCTCAAGCTTACCTTCCAGCAGATCGCGGAAGTCAGCACCGGCGACATCATGATAGCTGTCGCCGCGCTTGACGAAATACATCGGCACTTGCAGCGCGTAATCGACATAGCGTTCGAAACCGAAGCCTTCCTCGAAGACGAAAGGCAGCATGCCGGCGCGTTGATTGTCGGTGTCGCGCCAGATCTCGGATCGTTCGGAGAGGCGACCGTTGATCTTGCCTTCGGTGAACGGCGAATTGGCGAACAGGGCTGTCGTCAGCGGCTGCAAGGCCAATGAGACACGCAGTTTCTTGACCATGTCGGCTTCGGAGGTGAAGTCGAGATTGGTCTGCACCGTGCAGGTGCGATACATCATGTCGAGACCGCGGGTGCCGACTTTCGGCATATAGCCGGTCATGATCTTGTAGCGGCTCTTCGGCATTTTCGGCGTTTCGGCGAGCGACCAGAGCGGGCTCATGCCGAGGCCAAGAAAGCCGATGCCAAGCTGCTCCGCCACTTTATTGGCAAGCGCCAGATGGCCGTTGAGTTCGGCGGCTGTCTCATGCGCGTTGGCGAGCGGCGCGCCGGACAGTTCGAATTGGCCACCGGGTTCCAGCGAAATGGCGCCGCCATGGTCGTCGAACAGGCCGATCAGCGCCTCGCCGTCAAAAATCGGCTCCCAGCCGCCTTCGGCTTGCATGCCCTCCAGGAGCGCCCGGATGCCGTGGCCACCATCGTAGGGAACGGGCGAATTGTCCGTAATATAAAAGGGGAATTTCTCGTGCTCGGTTCCCACGAGCAGTTCGCCATTTTGCTTGATGCCCTGTTCGAACCAGGCAACGAGTTCGTGGCGCGATTCGATCGCTGTAGTGTCGGACGTGTCGCGCGCCATGAAGCTCGTTTGTGAACGGTCGGTTGCGAAGCGGCCCCCCGGGCCGGAAGCCTTCATAGGCGGGCGCGCGAGGCGATGCAACGGCAGCCCGCCAGGCGGTCATTCGGCTGATTTCACGGCGATTGGAAGGGAAAAGGGGAGCGGCAGGGGCCGGAGCCCAACAAGTTAAATTTTTTGAACCAGATTGAGACAACGGCGTTAATCAGGCCGTTAACAAATATGGCTATATGGGATCCGTCGGAGGACGTGCCTATGCCGTTGTTACTGAGGTTCTTGCGGGACAACCGAGGAACGACCGCGATCGAATATGGGATCATCGCGGTGGCCATTGCATTGGCGATTGTCACCGGCGCCAGCCTGATCGGCTCGGAACTGCGCGACAGATATTACGGCCCTGTCGCCAACAGCTTGACCCTGGGCTGAAATATGATCGTTTCCAAAAGGAAGAGTGGGATTTAAGCGAAAAACGGGGCGACTTTTCGCCTCTCGCTCGGCTTACGAAGGGTAGCGCTATTCGGAGGCGGGAAAGCGCGGTTTCGCCCAGAAATCCTGAACATCGGCAAGCGCCTTGATGCGCACCGCCAGCAGCCGGTCAGCCCGCGCCTGCGCATCCTCGACACGGTCGGTCGAACCGTGATTGACGAGGGCAACGGCGCGGCCGAGCCTTTCGCGTAGGGCTGCCGTCGCTTTCTCGCAAATGGCCGCCAGACTCTGAGGATCGTTGGTTCCCTTGGTCTTGATATGGCGTCGAATCGACGCCACGGTCCCGGTGGCGAGCCGATCGAGATCCTCGACCACGGTTTCGAACCGGCTGCGGAAGTTCGGGCTGAGTCGATTGTAGTCGGCCAGGGCGGACTGGCTGCCTGGCAGGATCGAGCGGGCGAAATATTCCTGATAGGTGACCGGCTTCCAGTTCATAAGGTCCTCGAACAATTCCGGCATCACCGGCAATTGCTCGATCAACATCAGAACCTCGTTGAAAAGGTTGAGGTAATCGTTGGCGAGACCGGAAGCGGGGTTGACGAGCGACAGGGCCTTCTCCTCCATGGTGGAGGATACGCTACTGGCTGGACCCGACCCTTTAGACATGTTCACCCGTTCGCACCAATTCGGTCGCGCTGACTAGAGTTGAGGTAAAATAGATGCCGAATGATAATAAGATATTGCCAAATCATCTGAAATCGAGCTCGACCTTTGCTTTTTAACGATCTGGATTTTTGACGATGTGCGGTCGTTTCGCAGTCACCCAGTCGCCGGACAGCATTCGCGCCTTCTTCCGCTATGTCGAACAGCCGAATTTTCCGCCGCGCTATAATATTGCGCCCACCCAGCCCGTGCCGGTCGTCCGCGTTGCCGACGGTCCGGGCGGCAAAGCGCGCCAATTCACGCTTCTGCGTTGGGGGTTCCTGCCGGGCTTCGTGAAGGACCCGAAGGACTTTCCGCTGGTCATCAACGCCCGCTCGGAGACGATTTTCGACAAACCCAGTTTTCGCAACGCCATCCGCCGCCGGCGCTGCATCTTCGTCGCTGATGCTTTCTACGAATGGCAGCGTGGCTCGAAAGCCAAGGGGCGGAGCAAGGTGCTTGTTCCCTACCTGATACGCCGCCGCGACGGCGCGCCGATGGCGCTGGCTGGCCTGTGGGAAAATTGGATCGGGCCGAACGGCGAGGAAATGGAAACCGCCTGCATCGTCACCACAGCCGCCAATGAAGTGATGGCGCCGATTCATGATCGCATGCCGGTGATTCTCGAGCGTGAGGATTTCGACGCCTGGCTCGACAATGACGGGGCCGATATCGACGATGCGGCGCGCTTGATGCGTCCCGCCGGTGCCGATGTCCTTGAAGTGTTCGAGGTGTCATCGGCAGTCAACAAAGTCGCCAATGATTCGCCGGAGGTGCAGATGCCGGCGAAGCACGAGAACCCCCCGCCGGAAGATGGCGGCTACGGCATGCTGTTTTGACGTGATCCATCCGCCGCTTGTTTAGGCGCGCCCGATGCTGGTGTAGTCGAACCCATGTTTGCGCATGTCCTCGGGACGATAGACGTTGCGTAGGTCGACCATGATGGGTTTGGCCAAGAGCCCGCGCAGGCGCGTTAGATCAAGAGCGCGGAAGGCATCCCATTCGGTGAGAATGACCAGCGCGTCGGCGCCTTTAGCGCATTCATAGGCGTCTTCGCAAAAGGTGACACCCGGCAGCAGTGGCCGTGCCTGGGTCATCGCTGCGGGATCATAAGCGCGAATGGCGGCGCCACGTTGCTGCAAGGCTGGCAGGATCGTCAGTGCCGGAGCCTCGCGCATGTCATCCGTATTGGGTTTGAAGGCGAGGCCGAGTACAGCCAGTGTCCTGCCGAGGACCGATCCGCCGCAGGCATCGAGGATTTTCTCCGCCATGCGTTGCTTGCGCGCTGCGTTGGCGGCGGCGACTGTTTCGACGATCCGCACCGGCGTGCCGAACGCATGGCCCGTGCGGATCAGCGCCATCGCATCCTTGGAAAGAGATGAACCGCCATAGCCGGGGCCCGCGTGCAGGACGTCCGAACCGACACGGTTGTCGAGGCTGATGGCGCGCGCCACATCCTGCACATTGGCGCCAGTCTTTTCGCACAGGTCGGCGATCTCGTTGATGAAGGCGATCTTGGTGGCGAGGAAAGCGTTCGCCGCATATTTGGTCAGTTCCGCCGTCCGCCGATCCATGAACATCAGGGGCGGCTGGTCGAGATGGAGGGGACGGTAGATTTCGGTGAGGGCGTCGCGTGCCTTGAGATCGTCGGTGCCGATGATGATCTGGCCCGGCTGGTTGAAATCCGCGATGGCCGTGCCCTTGTGCAGAAATTTCGGATTGGAGGCGACAGAGAAGTCCGCCTCTGGACGCCGCTCACGGATGATCCGCGCGACTTCGTCGCCCGTGCCGACCGGCACGGTGGAATAGGTGGCGATGACGGTGAAGCCGCTGATCGCATCGGCGATCTCGGCCGCGGCGGCATAGACGTCGGCGAGATCGGCAGAGCCATTGTCGGACTGGCCATCGCCTTGCGGTGACGATGTGCCGACGGCAATGAAAACCACGTCTGCGGCGGCGACGGCGGGGCCGAGGCTGGTTGTGAACGACAGGCGATGCTGCTGCACATTGCTGGCCACCAGCTCCGCCAGCCCCGGCTCGAAAATCGGCATTTCGCCGCCTTCGAGCGCGGCGATGCGGCCCGCATCCTTGTCGACGCACACGACGGTATGGCCGAAATCCGCGAAACAGGCGCCCGAAACCAGCCCAACATATCCGGCCCCAATCATCGCGATACGCATGCGTTCTCCGTCGTTTGGGGGGCTGTGGCTGCCCTGCCGGGCTTATAGCGGATTCAAGGAACCCGTCGATTGACTGCATACATACTATATGTATAGATACAATCTATAGGACGCAGGTTCCCGGGAGGACGAGTGATGGCTGCTTCTCACGACAATACGGTGCTGGTCATTGGTGGTGGCATTGGCGGCATGGGCTGCGCCCTGGCGCTCAATCAGGCCGGGTTCGACGTCGAACTGATCGAACAAGCTCCTGAGATCGGCGAAATCGGCGCCGGCATCCAGCTCGGCCCCAATGCCTTCGCGGCCATGGATGCGCTTGGCTGCGGCCCGCGCGCCCGCGCCCGTGCCGTCTATACCGACGATCTGATCATGATGGACGCGGTCGACGAGAGCGTCGTCGGCAAGATTTCGGCGCGCGAAGAATTCCGCAACCGCTTCAAGAATCCTTACGCGGTGATCCACCGCGCCGATATTCATCTGTCGGTCTATGAGGAAGTGCAGACCAAGCCGAACGTCCACTTCCACACCAATTCGCGTATCGAAAGCATCGATATCGACAGCAAAGGCGCGCGCGTGCGCGATGCCAACGGCAAGGAATATCGCGGCATCGCTCTGATCGGCTGCGATGGCGTCAAGTCGGTCGTGCGCGAGAAGCTCGTTGGCGATGGCCACCGCGTGCCGGGCCATGTGGTCTATCGCGCCGTGACGCCGCGCGATGAATTTCCCGCTGATCTGCGCTGGAACGCCGCCACCATCTGGGTCGGCCCCAATTGCCATCTGGTGCATTATCCGATGCGCGGCGGCGAGCAGTACAACATCGTCGTCACCTTCCACAGCCGCGAGAAGGAAGAATGGGGCGTGCGTGAAGGCTCGCGCGAGGAAGTGCAATCCTACTTCCAGCACATCGCCGATCGGCCGCGTCAGCTCATCGACAAGCCGACATCGTGGCGGCGCTGGTCGATCGCCGATCGCGATCCGGTGGCAAAATGGGGCGAGGGCCGCGCCACGCTGCTCGGCGATGCCGCCCATCCGATGCTGCAATATATGGCGCAGGGCGCCTGCATGGCGCTGGAAGACGCGGTCACCTTGCGTGAGGCGTTGCGCGTGCAGAAGGGCGATCTCGAGAAAGCCTTCCGGCTCTACGAAGAAAAGCGCATTCCGCGCACCGCGCGCGTCGTCTATTCGGCCCGCGAGATGGGGCGGTTGTTCCATGCCAGCGGTGTCGAACGCCTGGTGCGCAACCAGCTTTGGCAGGGCCGCAGCCAGGAACATTATTACGACGCGCTCGAATGGCTCTATGGCTGGTCGGTCGAGAAATGCCTCGCATGAGCGCGGCGCGCGCCGACGTCGAACAGGCCGCCGAGCTGGACATGGACTCCATGCCCGGCCACTACATCCGCCGCCTGCAGCAGGTGGCGGTGCGGCTATTTGCCGAGGAGGTGGGCTCTGATCTGACGCCGGTGCAGTTCGCTGCGCTCGTTGCCATCGCGCAGCGTCAAGAGCGTGGCCAGATTGGATTGGGGCAGGCCGATCTTGCGGCACAGATCGGCTACGATCGCGCCACCATCGGTGGCGTGATCGATCGGCTTGAGGGCAAGGGCTGGGTCAGCCGCACGCCGTCGCGCGAAGATCGCCGGCAGAATATCCTGGCGATTACGCCCGACGGAGAGCGGGCGATGGCGCTGGCAGCACCGTCGGTGCAGAGGGTGCAGAGCCGTTTCGTCTCGCCGCTCGATCCCGACGAACAGCAGATGTTCGAGCGGATGTGCCGCAAACTTCTTGGATATCATCTCGGCTGACACCTGAATCCGGGGCAGCGCGTCGCGTTCGGGGGGATTTCCGGCCCACCCGTCGCTCAAATGCCATGATTGGCGGACAAGAGAGCCGGGCTTCTCGCAATTTCGCGATCAAATGCTATGAGTGGTTGGTTTCCTGCCAGAAACTGACCAGCCGGCGCATGATTTCGTGATGCCGGCCCTCGGTTCGAGTTCAGCCCCTTTTTCGGATCGATTCCAGATGTCCCCCGTTCCCTCTCTCGGCAGTCGCGCCGCCTTCACGCAGGGCTCGATCATGCGCCATGTGATCGTCATGGCGTCGACGGGCGCGATCGGCCTGATGGCGATCTTTCTCGTCGATCTGCTGTCGCTTCTCTACGTGTCCTGGCTCGGTGATCATGCGCTGACGGCGGCGGTCGGCTATGCGACGCAGGTTTCATTCTTCCTGATTTCGATCAGCATCGGCTTTTCGATCGCGGTCGGCGCCCTGGTGGCGCAAGCGATCGGCTCCCGCGACAAGCCGCGTGCGGCCCGTCTCGCCGCTTCGTCGATGATCCATGTGGCCGTGATCTCGACTATCTTGACGCTGGCGCTGATGCCGTTCCGTCGCGACTTGCTGCATCTTCTCGGCGCCAGGGATCACGTCCTCGAAGTCTCGTCGACTTTTTTGTTGATCTCCTTGCCGTCACTGCCGCTGATGGCGGTTGGCATGGCCTTTTCGGCCTTGCTGCGCGCGCGCGGCGATGCGCGTCGCGCCATGTATGTGACGCTTGGCGGCGGCATCGCCACCGCGGTTCTCGATCCGATCTTCATTTTCGCCTTGGGACTTGGGGTCAATGGCGCTGCCATCGTCACCGTTCTGTCGCGTTTGTGCTTCCTCGCCGTTGGCGCTTGGGGCTGCATGCACGTGCATCGCATGGTTGGTCGGCCGCAGCGCCAGGCCTTGCTGCCCGATCTTAAAATCCTGTTGCGGATCGCCGTTCCCGCGATCCTGACGACGTTGGCTGCGCCCGTCTCGACGTCCTATGCGCTGAGCGTGTTCGCCACCTTTGGCCAGGATGTCGTTGCCGCTTATACGATCGTCGATCGCATCATCGGCGTGGCCTTCGGCCCGCTGTTTGCGCTCTCGGGCGCTGTCGGGCCGATCATCGGGCAAAACTATGGCGCGCGCCTGTATGACCGGATCAGACGCACCCTGCTTGATTGTTTCACCCTGTCGAGCGGCTACAGTCTCGCCGTCTGGTTCCTCCTGGCACTGGGAGCACCGCTGATCGTCAAATTGTTTGATGCCACGTCCACGACAGCAGAACTGATCATGTTCTATTGCCGTTTCGGCGCGGTCGCCTGGGTGTTCCTCGGCTGCATGTTTGTCGCCAACGCGGCTTTTAACAATCTTGGTTACCCGATGTTGTCGATGGCCTTCAATTGGGGCCGCGCGACCCTGGGGACGATTCCCTTCGTCACTCTCGGCGCCAAGCTCTGGGGGCCGGAAGGCGCCATGATGGGCATGGTGGCGGGTGCCGGCCTGTTCAGCCTGATCGCGATCTTTGTCGCTTTCTATGTCACGCGCCGTCTCGCCCGGGTGCACGAATTGGGATAGAAGAGTTGATAGTGTGGTGTTTGGCGTGGCGTTAAGGGAAGGAACGAGCATGTTTAATCTCTTCGAAATCGTGCAGGCTTCGCAGGGTGGTGATGGCGTCAAGACGCTGGCGCGCATGTACGGTCTTTCCGATGAGCAGGCGCAGGCGGCCGTCGGCGCGATTTTGCCAGCCATGTCGGAACGCTTGCAGGCCAAGGCCCAAGACCCCCAAGGCATGGCCGAACTCTTCGCCGCGATGACGAGCGGCCATGGCATGGCTGCCTTCGCCAATCCGGCCGCAGCGCAATCGGGCGACGCCCGTCAATTCGGCCGCGACATGCTGGGACAAATGTTCGGCGATCGCGACGGCTCCAAACAGCTCGCGGCCTATGCCGCGCAAAGCGCCAATGTGAGCCAGGACATCATGCAGAAGCTGATGCCGGCGATCATCGCCATCGTCATGGGCGGCCTGACCAAGTCGATGAACAACCAGGGTCTCGGCGGTATTCTCGAACAGCTTGGCGGCGCTTTCGGCCAGCCGGGCGCACAAACCGCGCCGCAGGGCGGCAACAAGGGTGGATTGCCCGGCGGGCTGCCTGGCGGTCTCCCCGGTGGAATGCCTGGTGGCAATGCCAGCGGTCTTCCGGGTGGTCTTGGCGGCGGGCTCGGCGGTGGCCTTGGCGGCATCCTCGGCCAGATCCTGCAGGGCACGTTCGGCCAGCAGCCGCAGGCGAGTGCTCCTGGTGGTGGCGACATCCTCGACAAAGTCGGTCAGCCCTCGGGTGCGCCGCAAGCTGGCGGCGCAAGGCCACAAGCGCCTTCGCCGGGCGCAAATCCGGCGGCTTTCCCCGGCGGGCTCGATCCGAAAACGATCCAGGCCGGCATCGACATGCTGGGCAAGATGCTCGGTCACGGCACCCAGCAGGCGCCGCAACAGCAGACCGGCCTCAACGATATTCTCGGCCAGCTGTTCGGCAATAAGCCGCGATAGGTTTTACTTTAGCGCGGCCAGGCTCACCGGCGGAACGCTATCCGCCGGTACGAAGAAGTCCTGCGCCAGCGCCTGGGCCGGATTGACCCGATACTGGTCGAAATCGCGCACACCATTCTCGTAGAGGAAGGTGTCGTCGATGATGAACTGTCCGGTGAGCGTCTTCGCTGGCGTGCAGAAAATCATATGCGCGGCATCGGCGAGAATTTCGGGCGTGCGCGATGCCTGCATCAACGCGTCGCCACCGAGTAGATTCTTGATCGCCGATGTGGCGATGGTCGTGCGTGGCCACAGGGCGTTGACGGCGATGCCCTTGCGGCGCAGTTCACCGGCCAATCCCAACACCACCATGCTCATGCCGAATTTCGCCATCGTATAGGCGGTGTGCGGCGCGAACCATTTTTCCTTCATGTCGAGCGGCGGCGACAAGGTCAGAATGTGCGGGTTCGCCGCCTGGGCAAGGAATGGCACGGCGAATTTCGACACCATGAACGTGCCGCGCGTATTGATCTGATGCATCAGATCGTAGCGGCGCATGTCGGTTGCCTGGGAATCTGTGAGCGAGATGGCGCTGGCATTGTTGACGACGATATCGAGCGAACCGAAATGGGCGGCGGTTTTCTCGACCGCCTCGCGCACCTGCGCTTCTTCGCGCACATCGACCATCAGCGGCAGGGCCTTGCCGCCGGCCTTCTCGATCTCCTCGGCCGCCGTATAGATCGTGCCCGGCAGTTTCGGGTGCGGTTCGGAGGTTTTGGCGGCGATGGCGATATTGGCGCCGTCGCGCGCCGCGCGTAGCGCGATGGCGAGACCAATGCCGCGCGAGGCGCCGGTGATGAACAGGGTCTTGCCGGCGAGCGTGCCTGTGGGCGTCGTCATCGTGCTGCTCCGTTAAGTTGCTTATTTCTTGGCTTTCGCCATGAAGGCCATGAAGGCGGCGCGGGCTTCGTCGGACTTCAGCGCCGCGCCGAAGGCGCGTGCCTCGACGCCCATGCGGTCGAGAATGGTATCGCGATCGCCGCGCATCAGTCGCCGCGTCGTCGCTACCGCAGTGCGCGGCTTGGCGGCGAGTGCGCGCGCCTTGTCCAGCGCATGAGCCTGCAGGCGATCCTTATCGACGATGGCGTTGATGAGGCCCAGACGATACGCCTCAGTGGCGTCGAAGCCTTCGCCGAGCAACAGCCATTCGCTCGCCTTGGCCATGCCAACGCGCTCCGGAATGAGCAGGGAGGCGGCGGCCTCCGGCACCAGGCCGAGATCGACGAAGGGCATGCGGAAGGTTGCGTCCGGCGCCGCATAGATGAGATCGCAATGAAACAGGATGGTCGTGCCGACGCCCACCGCCGCGCCGTCCACCGCCGCGACGATCGGCTTGTCGCAAATGGCGAAACGGCGGATGAAGCGCAGCGCCGGAAAATCCTCGATCCCGCTTGAGGCCGAGAGAAAATCGGCGATGTCATTGCCGGCGGTGAACAGGCCGCCTGCGCCACGCAGCAACAGGGCGCCAATCTTGCTGTCGGCCTCGGCGGCGTCGATCGCGGCGATCATCGCCTCATACATCGCGCCGGTAAGCGCGTTCTTCTTATCCGGCCGGTTCATCGTGATGGTGAGGACACCATCGGCCGACGTGGTGGTGATATGATCGTTCATGATGCCAGTGCCCGTTCGGCGGTGTGGACGGAGGCAGCGCCGCCAGTGACCGTCCATTCGAGCCCCTTGGCGCCGACGCAGAGGTTTTCGGCGAAGAAGCGGGCGATATCGATATGGGCTTCGCGGCCGTTCGCGTTGAGCGCGGCGAGCGCCATGCGGGCCAACGCCGTGCCGCCGCGCGCCAAGCCGAACAGGCGCAGATAGGGCGTGGCGCCGGCCAGCGCATCATCGGTGCGGGTGGTAAGAGCTTCGAGCATATAGCGGGTGGCGCTTTCCAACGCGTCGATACATTCACCGAGGCGGGCAGCCGTGGCGCCGAAAGCCGGATCGTTGATCTTGCTCACTTCAGCTATGACCGCGCGCATGTCGGCGATTTCGCGCGCCACCGTGTCGCCGTTGGAGAGCGGCAGCTTGCGCTGCACGAGATCGATGGCCTGGATGCCGTTGGTGCCTTCGTAAATCGCGGCGATGCGTGCATCGCGCATGAATTGCGCAGCGCCGGTTTCCTCGATGAAGCCCATGCCGCCATGCACCTGCACGCCAAGCGACGTCACTTCATTGCCGATGTCGGTGGAAAAGGCCTTCGCCACCGGCGTCAGCAGGCTGGCGCGCTCGCTGGCTTGTTTTTGCGCTTGCGCGTCGCCAGCGCGGTGCGAGCGATCGATCGCTTCGGCGGTCATGTAGCAGATGGCGCGCGCGGCGGCCGTGCAGGACTTCATCGTCATCAGCATGCGCCGCACGTCGGGATGCAGCGCGATCGGGCTCATGCCCTGGCCCGTGAAGCCCGTGGCGCGGCCCTGCCGGCGCTCGTTGGCGTATTCGATGGCTTTCTGGGTGGCGAGTTCGGCCAGCGCCACGCCCTGCAGGCCGACACCAAGGCGTGCATTGTTCATCATCGTGAACATGCAGGCGAGGCCACGGTTCTCTTCGCCAACGAGATAGCCGACAGCGCCGCCCTGATCGCCATAGATCATCGTACAGGTGGGCGAGGCATGAATGCCCATCTTGTGTTCGAGACTGTGGCAGCGCACGTCATTATGCGTGCCCAGCGGATCACTCCCGTTGGGCAGATATTTAGGCACCAGGAACAGCGAAATGCCGCGCGTGCCGGCCGGCGCGTCGGGCAGGCGGGCCAGCACGAGATGGACGATGTTCTCGGCCATGTCGTGTTCGCCATAGGTGATGAAAATCTTCTGGCCGAAAATGCGATAGGTGCCATCAGCCTGTCTGTCGGCACGGGTGCGCAAGGCGCCGAGATCGGAACCGGCCTGGGGCTCGGTCAGGTTCATCGTCGCCGACCATTCGCCGGAAACGATTTTCGGCAGATAGTTTTTTTGCAGCGCTTCCGAGCCGTGCCGCTCCAGCGCCAGAATGGCGCCCGAGCTCAGCATCGGGCAGAGCATGAAAGACATGTTGGCCGAGGACCACATTTCCAGGCAGGCGGAATCGAGCAGATGCGGCAGGCCCATGCCGCCGGCTTCCTGCGAAGCCGTCACGCCGGCCCAGCCGCCCTCGATCCACTGGCCATAGGCCTGTTTCCAACCCGGCGCCGTTGTCACCACGCCGTCCGCCAATTTCGCCCCGGCGAGATCACCCTGGCGGTTGATCGGCTCCAGAACGCCTTCGGCGAAACTGGCGGCCTGTTCCAGGATGGTGGCGGCGAAGCCGTCGCTCAGATCGGTGTAAATGCCGTCGGCGACGCCCCGGTCCATCCCGGCGGCATGGGTCATGGAAAACAGGATTTCATTGAGAGGGACGCGGTAGGTCACTTTGCGGCTCCTGTGGATTCCACCCTTCTTGACGCAGAAGCCCGTGCAGCCGACAAGCCGTCAACGGGCGGCGAATTTGGTTCATATATAAACCATATATAGCCCTTGGCAACACGAATCCGGGTGAACGGACGATGACGATAGCAGTCGAACAGCAAGTGGCCTCCAACCGTATGAAAGCTGGCCCGGAAGCGGTCGAGCGGGCGGTCGAGATTCTGCGCTCCGGCGGGCTCGTCGTTCTGCCCACGGAAACGGTCTACGGGCTCGGCGCCGACGCCACGTCCAGCGAAGCGGTGGCGAAGATTTTTGCCCTTAAAGGGCGGCCAAGCTTCAACCCGCTGATCGCTCACGTCTCCGACATCGTCGCGGCCGAACGGCTTGGCGTCTTCGACCAGCATGCCCTGACCTTGGCGCGCGCCTTCTGGCCGGGCCCGATGACGATCGTCGTGCCGATCCGCCCTGATTCGCCAATCTGCGAATTGGCGCGCGCCGGTCTCGATACGATCGGCCTGCGCGTTCCCGCCAATCCGACGACCCTCGCCATTCTCGAACAGCTCGGCCGGCCGGTGGCAGCGCCCTCCGCCAACAGTTCTGGACGCCTGAGCCCGACGACCGCCGATCATGTCGCCGCCGATCTTGGGCATGGGGTCGATCTCATCATCGATGGCGGATCGTCGCGCATCGGTGTCGAGTCGACGATCATCGCGTGTCTGGGCGGCGCGCCCGTGGTGTTGCGGCCCGGCGGTGCCCAACGCGAAGAACTGGAAGTCATCCTCGATGCCGAACTGGCCGACCCCACCGACGACAAGGTGATCGCACCGGGCATGATGACCTCGCACTACGCACCGCACGCCCGCCTGCGGCTCAACGCCACCGATGTCAAACCGGGCGAAGCGGTGCTCGATTTCGGTGGTCAATTGTCCGGCGGAGTCGTGCATGTCGATCTGTCTCCGGATGGTTTCCTGCAGGAGGCGGCCGCCAATCTCTTCGCGGCTTTGCATCAGCTTGATGCGGCCGCCGTCGAAGTGGTCGCGGTCGCGCCGATCCCCAACGAAGGACTTGGCGAGGCGATCAACGATCGTCTGAAGCGCGCCGCCGCACCACGCTGAACAATGAGCGCTGATCACTCAGCGCTAATACCCGCCTCCTTGATCAGCTTGCCCCATTTGTCGGTCTCGCTGCGGATCAGCTTGCCGAAGTCAGCGCCGCTGGCGCCCAGCGGTTCGGCGGCGAGCGCCGCCAACCGTTCCTTGACGTGCGGATCGGTCAACGCCTGCTGCGTGTCGCGCGACAGGCGTGCGACGATCTCCGGCGGTGTTTTCGCCGGCACCAGAGTGCCGAACCAGGCCGACACGTCGAAGCCCGGCACGGTTTCATTCACCGGCGGCAGATCGGGCACGAAGCTCGAGCGTTTCACGGTCGTCACCGCCAGCCCTTGCAGCGTCTTGCCCTGAACCTGCGGCAGCGACGAGGTGATGTTGTCGAACATCAGATCGCAGCGGCCGCCCATCACGTCCTGCACGGCTGGCGCGCTGCCGCGATAGGGCACATGAGCCATCTGAATGCCGGTGAGCTTTTTGAACAACTCGCCACACAGATGGATCGACGTGCCGATGCCTGACGAGGCATAGGACAACTTGCCCTGATTGGCGCGGCCATAGGCGACGAGTTCGGCGACCGAATGGAACGGCGCGTTCACCGGCGCGATCAGCATGTTTGGCATCATCGTGATCAGCGAGACTGGCGTGAAGTCGTTGATCGCATCATAGGTCAATTTCTTGTAGAGGAAGGCGTTGAGCGCCAGGCCGATCGTGCTCATCAGCATGGTCTCGCCATTGGGTTCGGCGCGCGCCACCATTTCATTGCCGATATTGCCGCCAGCGCCCGCCTTGTTCTCGATGACGATGGACGTGTTCCACATCTGCCCGAGCTTGTCGGCGACGATGCGCGCGATCACGTCGGTGGCGCCGCCCGGCGTGAACGGCACCACCATGCGGATGGTCTTGCCGGCGGCGAAGGGCGATTGCGCCCAGGATGGCTGTGTCAGGAGGGCCGGGGCGGCCACGCTGGCGCCAACGCCTGCACCAAGTCCTGCGAGCGCGCGCCGGCGCGAAATCTTGAAATCCCTGCCCATGTCGATTTCCCCCTCTTCCTCGTGGGGCAGTCTAGCGCGCCTGCGATTTGATCCAACTGGACGAAGGTCGCTGTTGTCGTCGGTGGTTGGCCGGTTGAGGGCAGGGTTCGTTAACGCCGGCCCGCTATCGTCGCCGGCAAAAAGGGCGCCCTATGACCACCTTCGACGTCCAGCCTCAACGTCAGGCGGTGCCCGCCCTCAGCCGGGGCGTGTTGCCGCTTTTTGTCGTTGTTATCTTCACATCGGCGCTGCTTCTGTTCGCGCTGGAGCCGATGTTCGCCAAGATGACGCTGCCGGTGCTGGGCGGTTCCCCTTCGGTATGGTCGGTGGCGGTGGTCTTCTTTCAAGCGCTGATGTTCGGCGGCTATTGCTACGCTCATGTCCTGATCCGTTGGATGGACCCGCGCCGGGGGGCGCTCGTTCATGTCGCCCTGCTGTGCCTTGCCTTTCTGTTTCTGCCGGTGGCTCTGCGTGCCGCAGGTGCGCCGCCAACCGATCATGATCCAACATTGTGGCTGATCGGTCTGTTCGCTGCGTCCGTTGGTGTGCCGTTCTTCGCGCTCTCGGCCCATGGTCCTCTGCTGCAGGCCTGGTTCGCCCGCTCTGGCCACAGTCACGCGCGCGATCCGTATTTTCTCTACAGTGCTTCCAATGTGGGTTCGTTTGCAGCTCTGCTCGCCTATCCCTTTGTGATCGAGCCCCTGTTCGGCTTGCGCGCGCAGAGCCAAGGCTGGGCCATCGGCTTCGTGCTGTTGGTCGCGATGATCGTCATCTGTGCGTTCAGCGTGTTTTGGCGCTCCGGCGGTGCCGCGGCCATTGGATCGCGCATTGAGGTCGAAACCGAAACCGAAACCGAAGCCGAAGCCGAAGCCACTGCGCCCATCGCGCCAGCAGCGGCGATGATCTGGGTGGCGTTGGCTTTCGTGCCCTCGGCCTTGCTGGTCTCCGTCACCGTCTATCTCTCCAATGACGTGGCCGCCGCGCCTTTGCTGTGGGTCGTGCCGCTCGGCCTGTATCTTCTGACCTTCGTCATCGCTTTTCGCGCCCGTTCGCCGCAGGCGCAGACGAAATTCGAGAACAGACTTTCAATCGCGCAACCGTGGCTGTCGGCGATCATTCTGATGATCATCTGCATCGGTTCCTTCGCGTGGATGACGCTCGGTCTCGTCACGCATCTGGCCTTGTTCGTCATCAACGCGCTGGTTTGCCATGCCGCGCTTTATCGGTTGCGCCCGCCGGCACGCCATCTGACGTTCTTTTATGCCGCCATGTCGCTGGGCGGCGCCCTTGGCGGTGCTTTTGTCAGTCTTCTTGCACCGCTGTTGTTCTCGAGCCTTGTCGAATATCCATTGCTGCTGGCGACGGCGCTGTTTTGCCGGCCGGGCGCCATTGCCGAGATTCGGGCTTTCACCGCCTCGGTCTGGGCCAAGGTCGCATCGGCCACGATCGCTTTGGCTCTAGCGGCGGCGGCGCTGGGGCTGCTCGCGCCTGTCGATCTCGGTTATAAGCTGCTTGCCGGCGCGATCGGCGCGCTGTTGCTGCTTAATTGGCGTTCCGCCGGTCGCACCGCCATCTTCGGCGTCGCCGCGACGATCGCTATCTTGCTGCTGCAGACGTTCACGCCGGGCCGCGAATCCTTTCGCTCCTTCTTTGGCGTTCATCGTGTCGAGGAAGCGCGCGATGGTAAGTTCCGCACGCTCGCCCATGGCAAGACCATGCATGGCGCCATCCGCATCCGCAACGATGATGGCACGATGGTGACTGGCAAGCCGTTACCGACGACCTATTATGCCTTCGATGGCCCGCTTGGCGAAGCTATTGCGGTCGCGCGTCGTACCAGTGGCCATGGCAAGTTGAATCAGGCCTCATTTATCGGGCTGGGCACAGGTGCGCTGGCCTGCCACGTTCACGAAGACGAGGCGGTGACCTTCTTCGAGATCGATCCGCTTGTCGTCTGGTTGGCGCGTGATTCCGGTCGTTTCCGTTTCCTTTCCGATTGCGGGCCACAAGCAAGATATGTCCTGGGCGACGCGCGTCTGACTTTGGCGCAGCAGCGGACTAAGAGCGACATCATCGTTGTCGATGCGTTTTCATCCGATGCGATCCCGACCCATCTGCTCACCCTTGAAGCCTTCGAGCTCTATGTGCGGCTGCTCGCGCCGCGTGGCGTGATCGCGGTTCACATTTCCAACAATACGATGGACTTCGCCGACATCATCGGGCGGATCGCGACCGAACTCGGGCTTTACGCCTACGTCCGGCGCGACATGGCGGTGAGCGCGAATGAGTCCGAATTTCGTTCGCCCAGCGTGGTCGCGATGATCGTCCGCGATCCCGCCCAGGTGCGCGGATTGCTGGAAAACGGCAGCGGATTGTGGCGGATCGAAACGGCGGCTCACGCGCCACTGTGGACAGACGATCACGCGACGATTTTGACGGCGATGCTGGCCAAACTGCGCCTCGAGGCCGCCAATCTTGCAATTTTCAAATAATTGTAAAAACTTCGATGGTGTAAGGCGAGCCTACCCCTTTTTGCAGATGCGAAGGGCTCGACGGCGACACTGGGTTTGGGGCAAACTGGCGACATGTACAAATCAAAGACCCACAACATCGAAGTGACCGTCGAGCCGGAATTCCTGGCCGATCGGTCGCAGCCGGACGCCGGACGCTTTTTCTGGGCCTATTCGGTCGGAATCACCAATATGAGCGATCATGCCGTGCAGCTGACGCACCGGCATTGGCAAATCACCGACGCCAATGGCCGGCGCGAGGACGTGCGCGGCCCGGGCGTCGTCGGCGAGCAGCCGGTTCTGCAGCCTGGCGAACATTTCAAATATACCTCGGGCTGCCCGCTTACCACGCCCTCGGGTATCATGGTCGGCTCATATAGCTTCGTCGACCTCGAAGAGGGCAAGGAAGGCGGCAAGTTCGAGGTCGAAATCCCTGCCTTTTCGCTCGACAGCCCGCATGCGCGTCGCGTCCTCAATTAGAGCATTTTGAGCGAAGTGCGGTTGTCGTGAGGACCTCCGGTTCGCGTGAAGAAAATGTGTCAAAATAGCAAACTAGAGTTCGGTTCTGACTGGATCGGAATCGAAATCTAGAGTCGCCGCGCGCACGGAGTTGGCATGTCTGCCGTTACTGACGATCGTCTGTCCCGCACCATCGATCTGATGGCGCGGCTGATCGCGTTTGACACCGAGAGTTCGAAGTCGAACCTGCCGATTGTCGCCTTCATCGAGGATTATCTGCGCGCCCGTGGCGTGGCCCATGTCACTGTGCCCAACAAGGCCGGCGACAAGGCGGCCGTCTTCGCCACCATCGGGCCGATGCGCGATGGCGGCATCGTGCTGTCGGGCCATACCGACGTGGTGCCGGTCACAGGCCAGACCTGGACGAGCGACCCCTTCACCGTGCGCCGCGAGGGCGAGCGGCTGTTTGGCCGGGGCACCTGCGACATGAAGGGCTTCGATGCCTGCTGCCTCGCCATGATCGAGGACTTCCAGGCCGCCAATCTCAAGGTGCCGATCCACATCCTGCTCAGCTATGACGAGGAGACCACCTGTCTCGGTCCCGTCGATACCATCGCCCGTTTCGGCCAGGACTTACCCCGACCGCGCGCGGTCATCGTCGGTGAGCCGACGCAGATGGAAGTTGCCGATGCGCATAAAAGCATCGCCACCTTCATCACCACCGTGCATGGCCATGAGGCCCATTCCTCGAAACCCTATCTCGGCGCCAATGCCATCGAAGGCGCGGCGATGCTCGTCGCCGATCTCTATAAGCTCGCCGACGAACTGGCGGGCGAGGGCGATCCCTCCGGGCGATTCGAGCCGGCCTTTTCGACGCTCAGCGTCGGTGTGATCAACGGCGGTACGGCGCGCAACATTCTGGCCAAGAGCTGCTCCTTTCACTGGGAGTTTCGTGGCCTGCCGGGCATTGCGCAAAACCGGGCGCTGTTGCGCCTGGAGGACTATGCCGCCAGCACGGTCCTGCCGCGTCTGCGCCGCCATGCGCCCCAGGCTCGCATCGAGACGGTGATTGAGGTTGAAGTGCCGGGCCTGGAGGCCGAATCCGGCTCGGTTGCCGAGACCTTGGCGCTCAAATTGACCCAATCGAACCGGACCATCGCCGTGCCCTATGCGACGGAAGCCGGCCGCTTCCAGACCGCCGGCGTGCCCACCGTCGTCTGCGGGCCGGGCAGCATCGATCAGGCGCATCAGCCCGACGAATTCGTCGACATCAGCGAATTGGCCGCCTGCCTGGCCTTTCTACGGTCGCTGACCGCCGAATTGTCGTAGAGCAAATCACGTTTCGTTAGAAATGTGATTTTGCTTAGATTCTCTTATTTTGACGTGTCTTCATGGCGCTCGGCGATTCCGCCGAGCTGTGAAACGCTATAAAGCGTCCGATTGCCGCTGTCCCCTCTCAACAGATGCGCCGGCCGCCGGGAAGGCCTATATTAAGGGCATTGCAGTCTTTGAAGTGAGACCGGCGTGACCCACGACGTCGACACCGACCACACCGACGAACGCTCCAGCCGCCTGGCTGTGCGGCTGGTGCTGGCTGGCTTCGGTCTGATGTTCGTGGCGGCCATGGCCATGTGGATCAACTTCGGGCCGACCATTTTCATGGATCTGGTGACTGCGGTGGCGAGCTGCTTCTGAGTCTCGTCGAACCCGTTAGGAAGGTTTTATGAACAGCGCCCAGCGTCGCCTGATTGTCCCGATCATCTGTCTCATTCTCGGTGTGGGTCTGTTGGGCGCCACCGCTTACATCACTTTGCGCCAGGCGGGCGGGGGCGTCGGCGCGCCACAGCCGGCGGCGATCGGTGGCCCGTTTGCACTCATCGGCAAGGATGGCAAAGCGATCACCGATCGCGACATGCTCGGCAAGCCCTTCCTGGTCTTCTTCGGCTATACCCATTGCCCGGATGTCTGCCCGACGACCCTGTTCGACCTCACCGAGACGTTGAAGGCGCTTGGGCCGGACAAGAAGATTGCCGGCCTGTTCGTCACGGTTGATCCGGAGCGGGACACGCCGGAGGTGCTGAAAGATTATCTCTCCAATTTCGATCCGCGCATCGAGGCCGGCACCGGCCCACGGGAGTCAGTCGATCGCGTCATGAAGACCTATCGCGTCTACGCGCGCCGCGTGCCGGGCGAAGGCAAGGAATATACGATGGACCACAGCGCCATCGTCTATCTGATGGACAAGCAAGGCCGCTTCGTTACCGCGCTCAACACGCAGAAGACGCCGCAAAAGTTGGCGAAAGAGCTGGCGCGTTATCTCTAAGAGAGACGGAATGGCGCGCCGTCATTGCGAGCGCAGCGAAGCAATCCAGGGGTCAAGGCGTATGGCCTCTGTACCAGGGGCACTTCTTAACATTCTACCGTGCGCCCTTGGATTGCTTCGTCGCGATGCTCCTCGCAATGACGGGAGGCGCCCAGGGGTTTCAGCAGACTTTTCGAACATAAATCCGCCGTCCTGCTTTCCTATTTTAAGGAAGACTGATTGCGGCGCGCAAAGAGGGAGAACGGCTCATTGGGGGGAGGGGGTCTGGGGATTCTGAGGAACAACCCCATGCAAGGTCCCTAACTTGCAATGTTTGGCATTCGTCGCACGCCGCTGGCTCCCGGATTTCTTGCTCCGCAAATGTCCGAGATGAGACGCAGGCTTCGGCCTCTTCAACTGACTTGATGACGCCGATTCAGAAAAAGCCGATCGGAAAATACTTCAGATAGAGCTCGGCATAGACGCCACGCTGCGCCAGGCGCGCCAGAGCGAAATCGAAGATGCGGCGCATCGGTGCATTGTCGCGCTTGACCGCGATGCCGACGCCTTCGCCAAAATACGAGCTTTCCAGAAACGGTCCGCCACGAAAGGCGCAGCAGCCGGCCGCATCGCTGCCGTTGAGCCAGAGCGCTAGCGACACGCCGTCACCGAAAATCACCGGCACTTCATCGCGCTTCAGCGCCGAGCGCAGCGCCAAGGCCGAGTCATAGGATTTGATCTCCGCCACGCCGAAGAATTTTTGCAGATAGGCTTCATGGGCGGTGCGTGCCTGCACGCCGATCACCTTGCCGGCCATGGTCTCGGGGCGCGGATCATCGAGCGCTGTGCCGCTGCGCGTCACGAAGCGCGCCGGTGTGCGGTAATAGGGCTGGGTGAAGTCCGCCCGCGCCAGTGTTGACGGCGTGATGGCGACCGAGGCGATGGCGGCATCGGCCTCGTTCTTATCCAGCGCGTCGAAAATCGTGTCGAACCGTCGCGCCTGGATCGTGCAGCTCACCTTGAGTTCGTCGCAGATCGCCCGGGCCAGATCGACATTGAAGCCAGCTAGCAGGCCCTCGGTCGTGGTGAAGCCGAAGGGCGGATATTCGTCGTCGGTGATGATCCGCAGGCTGCGCAGCGCGGTTGTATCTGGCCGCTCGAGGCGCCGTTGCGGATCCCAGAACAAGGGCACGTTCGTGGCGCCGCTCTGCGCCTGGGCGAAGGTCGGGAGGGGCATCAGGCAGGCGATCCAAGCCAGACTGGCCGCCACGGCCTGGAGCAGGGTCCGCTTGAATGTCGTTCTATGCCATCTGGCTCGCCGCATCTGTCGATCCGCCATTGTCGGCGCTGGAACAGGGCGCCCGCGTCCGCTGGTCGCATGATGTTGTGGCGGACGCAAGGCTTAGGCCCAATCAATGGTCCGAAACGGGTTTTCACTGCGGCAGAAAGTGTTTAGGGTGCGATCGAAATTCGCGCCGCGTCCTATGGATGTCGGCGCCTCACCCCCGGGACATTTGATGACCGCCGATCTCCTTACGCTCGCCGATGCGGCGCGTGTTTCCGCCGCCTGGCCCTTTGAAGAGGCCCGTAAGATCATCCAGCGCATCGAGCGCACGGGGCAGAAATCGGTTTTGTTTGAAACCGGTTACGGCCCCTCGGGCCTGCCTCACATCGGCACGTTCGGCGAAGTCGCGCGCACCACCATGGTGCGCCATGCCTTCACGGTTCTGACAGAAGGCAAGATCGAGACGCGCCTGCTGGCCTTCTCCGACGACATGGACGGCCTGCGCAAGGTGCCAGATAACGTGCCCAATCGCGAGATGATGGCGCAATATCTCGGCAAGCCGCTGACGCGGGTGCCCGATCCCTTCTCCAACGAATATCCGTCGTTTGGCGCTGCCAACAATGCGCGTCTGCGCGCCTTCCTCGACCGGTTCGGCTTCGACTACGAGTTCGCCTCGTCGACCGATTACTACACATCGGGCCGCTTCGACGAGATGCTGCTGCGCATGCTCGAAGTCTACGACAAGGTGATGGACATCATCCTGCCGACCCTGGGGCCGGATCGTCGCGCCACCTATTCGCCGTTCCTGCCCATCTGTCCGCGCACAGGCATCGTCTTGCAGGTGCCGATGATCGAGCGCGATGCGTCGAAGGGCACGATCGTCTATGTCGATCCAGGCACGGGCCAGAAGATCGAGACCACGGTGACGGGCGGCGCGGTCAAGTGTCAGTGGAAGGCGGATTGGGCGCTGCGTTGGGCGGCGCTGGGCGTCGACTACGAAATGGCTGGCAAGGATCTGATCGATTCGGTCAAGCTCTCCGGCAATATTGTGCGCGTGCTCGGCGGCACGCCGCCGGAAGGCTTCAACTACGAACTCTTCCTCGACGAAAAGGGCCAGAAGATTTCCAAGTCGAAGGGCAATGGCCTGACGATTGAGCAGTGGCTCACCTATGCGAGCCCTGAATCTCTGTCGTTGTTCATGTTTCAAAAGCCGCGCGAAGCGAAGCGGCTCTATTTCGATGCCATTCCGCGCGCCGTCGACGAATATCTGCAATTCCTCAACGGCTATGAGCGGCAGGATTGGAAGAACCGCCTCGGCAATCCGGTGTGGCATATCCATGCCGGCCAGCCCCCGGCGCCGGAAGTGCTGCAACAGCCGGGCCAGGCTGGCGGCACGGTGATTTCCTTCGTCATGCTGCTCAATCTGGCGGCGGTCGCCAACAGCGAGGATCCCCAAGTGCTGTGGGGCTTCCTGCGCCGCTATGCGCCGGGCGTTTCGCGCGAGACCCATCCGCGCCTCGACCTGCTTGTAGGATATGCGGTGTCTTACTTCCGCGATTTCGTTCGGCCGGCCAAGTCGTATCGCGTGCCTGATGATGTCGAGCGTGGCGCCTTGGAAAGCCTTGATGCTGAGCTGGCGAAACTGCCGCCGGATGCCAGCGCCGAGGATATCCAGACCATTCTCTACGACGTGGCGCGGCCGATCCCCCGCTTCCAGGACATGAAGGCGAAGGGCGCTACGGCAGAGCGGCCGGGCGTGTCGAACGACTGGTTCAACATGCTCTATCAGGTTCTGCTGGGCGAAAGCCGTGGTCCGCGCTTCGGTTCCTTCGTCGCGCTCTACGGCATTCCCGAGACACGGGCGCTGATCGCCAAGGCGCTGTCGGGCGCTTTGGTGCGCGAGCATGAAGAGTTTTTGCAAAACCGGGCGGCGTGAGGCGTTAGCCTCGGCAATGATCGCCCGTTGAAAGAAAGAGGAAACGCCGGGTGATAAGCCTGTTCGCCGGTCTGGCGATCGGCGCCGTGACATTCGTCGGCGCGTTCACGTCGGGCATCTTCGGCATGGTTGGCGGCCAGATCATTCTGGCCGTCTTGCTGTATTATCTCCCCGTCAGCGCCGCCATGACCCTGTTCTCGGCGCTGATGTTCATGTCGGGCCTGTGGCGCGGCGTGCTGTGGCGTCACCATATCGATTGGTCGTTGACCTGGCGTTTTGTCGCCGGTTCGATCCTCGGCTATGTCCTGATGCTCTTCATCGCTTTCGTGCCCCCGAAGCCGGTGATCTATCTCGGCCTTGGTCTGACGCCGTTGATCGGCAGCCTCCTGCCGAAACACATGGCCCCCGATATCACCAAGCGCGGCATGGCGTCTTTCTGCGGCTTCATCGTCATCGTGCTGCAGATCAGCATCGGTGGCGCGGGCAATGTGCTGGACATGTTCTTCCAGGCGAGCAAGCTCAGCCGTCATGTCATCGTCGCCACCAAGGCGGTGACGCAATTGTTTTCGCAGGCCATGCGTTTTCTTTATTTTGGCGCGCTGGCGCTGGAAGCGAGCGAACATGTGCCGATCTGGCTGTTCGGCATCTATGTGCTCTTGACCTTCGCTGGCGGTTCGGCGGCCACCGGCGTGCTCAACCGCATGACCGACGCCAATTTCCGCAAATGGACGCAATGGCTCATCTTGGCGCTCAGCGCGGCCTATACAGGTCGTGGCCTGTGGCTATTGGTCTTTCCGAGCGGCGCGTCGGTTATTCTGTAACGCTTACTGGCTCACCCAGATGATCCGCGACATCCAGGCGATGTCATCCATCTCGATCACCTGATCGGGAGCGCTGGTTTGCGGCGCCTTCAGTTCGAGCGACGTGTCGCTGACGTGTTTGAGCGCGCCGATATGCAGCACGCCTTGTCGTGTCTTCAGGACCACCCTGTCGCCGCTGCGCGGGATGGCCGCGGCCGAGATGATCAGCCGATCGCCAGAACGATAGAGCGGCAGCAGATCGTCGCTGGAAACATCGAGCGCATAGGTCTCGCCGTCGGCGATGGCGGGAAGGTCGCTCTCGTGCCAGCCCTCGCCAGCTGGTAGGCCGTCATCGTCGAACGCATCTTTATGGCTGGCCCGCGCCAGATCGATGAGCGGGATCGATCGTCTTGGCCTCTCGTTCTCGGGCACCATCAGTTCGACGAAGTCTTCGATGGTGGTGTCGGTCGCGGCCAGGCATTTGGCCACTGATTCCGTCGAGGGCCAACGCAAGCGGCCGTCAGTGGTGGCGCGTTTCGATTTGTTGAACGTGGTCGGATCGAGCCCAGATTTGCGCGCGAGAGCCGAGGCGGTGATCCCCTCCCGTTCGGCCAGCGCGTCGATGGCGCTCCAGATCTGTTGGTGGGTCAGCAAGATGCGCCTCGCGACCGGGCAGCGGCCCTGTGACAATATTCCTCTCAGCAGAATATAGCTTTTTCCAGATCGATTGCACGGTTCCCCGCCGCCCCTTAGGGTCGGCCAAAATCTGGAGCGAGATGTGCAGCTGATTTACAAAATTTCTACGCAAGAACAGTGGGATAGGGCGCGGGAATGCGGTTTTTTCGCCGGTGCGCCAGTCGATCTGGCCGATGGATTCATCCATTTCTCCACCGCTGATCAGGCGCTGGAGACGGCGGCGAAACACTTTGCCGGCCAATCCGGCCTGGTGCTGGCGGCGCTTGATGCCGACGCCTTGGGCGTGGAATTGAAGTGGGAACCGTCGCGCGGTGGACAATTGTTTCCGCATCTTTATCGCCCTTTCGCTGTGTCCGAAGTGATCTGGGCCAAGGCCCTTCCGCTCGATGCGACTGGCGCTCATGATTTTGCAGGTCTGCTGCCGTGATGAATTTCCTCTGGGCGCTGGCCCGTCCTGTCCTGTTTCAACTCGATCCGGAAAAGGCCCATGGCCTGACCATCGCGGCCTTGCGCACTTTACCGCTGCCGGCGGCCGCCAAGGATGATCTTCGGCTGAAGGTCGAGGCCTTCGGTCTGTCCTTTCCCAATCCGATCGGCATGGCCGCTGGCTTCGACAAGGGCGGCGATGTGCCCGATGCGCTGCTGCGCGCCGGCTTCGGCTTCACTGAGGCCGGCACGATCACACCGCGCCCGCAGCCAGGTAATCCGCGCCCGCGTTTGTTCCGCCTGACCGAGGACGAAGGCGTCATCAACCGCTTCGGCTTCAACAGTGAGGGACATGAGGCGGTACATCGCCGTCTCACCGCGCGGGCCGGGCGGCCAGGCATCGTCGGCATCAATGTCGGCGCCAACAAGGACGCCAGCGATCGCGTCGAAGACTATGTGACGGGCATCAATGCCTTCGCCGATGTGGCGAGCTATTTCACCGTCAACATTTCCTCGCCGAATACGCCGGGTTTGCGTGATCTGCAGCAAGCTGGCGTACTCGACGATTTGCTGGCGCGTGTTCTCGATGCGCGTGATCGCAATGCGCAACGGTTTGGCCGCAGGCCGGTGCTCCTGAAGATCGCGCCCGATCTCACCGAAGGCGATCTCGACGACATCGTGCGCGTCGCGCGTGCCCGTGCCGTCGATGGCATGATCATTGGCAATACGACGATCACGCGACCGCTAACTTTGGCGAGCGCGCAGAAGAGTGAAGCGGGCGGCCTGTCCGGTCGGCCCTTGTTCGAACTGTCGACAAAAGTTCAGGCGCAGGTGTTTCTGCGTGTCGAAGGCGCTTTTCCGGTCGTAGGCGCTGGTGGCATCACCGATGCCACCTCCGCCTTCGCCAAGATCGAAGCAGGGGCCACCTTGCTGCAGGTCTATTCATCGCTGGTCTATGCCGGCTTGCCGCTCGTCGAGGAGATTAAACGCGGCATTCTCGATCGGCTGGCGGCGGAGCGGCTGACCAGCCTCGCCGCTGTTGTCGGCCGCAAGGCGACCGAGTGGAGCACGAAGGCGCTTTAACCCGTCAGGCGGGTCGGGCGAACAGGTCGATATGACCGATCTGGCAGGCTGAAGCCCCACGACGCGCGGCGAGCCAGGCTTCAATCCGATCGGGCGCGACGTGCCCGGTCTCGCGCACCGCCGCCGCGCTGCCTACGGCGAGTTCGCCGATCAAAGCGCGTTCAGCTGCGCCAAGCCGCCAGGCGCTATCGCCGCTCGACACTTGATAGCCGTGGCGTTCGAGCGCACTGCGCAGGGCCGTTGCCGCCTGCGGACCAGCAGCCGGGCCGAAGCCTTTGTCGCGCGCCTGATGGGCATGAAAGGCCGCGAGCATGTGCGCGTCCGCCTCATGGGTTGGCGACCATGTTTCGGTGCCGTCATAGGTGAGTACAGCATAGAGCGGCAGTTTGCGCGCCGCCAATTCCTTGCAGAAATTCTCGATCCACGCTTCCGAGACGAGATCGAAAAAAGCCGACGCGGTGACGAGATCGAGGGGTTCGCCAAAGGCGGCGGCAGGATCGTCGGCGAGATCGACCTGGACGAAATCGAGCGTCAGCTTCTTGTTGTTCGTGCGCACGCTGAGGCGATCGTCGTCGCCGGCGAATTCATCGGCCCAGGCGGTGATCGCCAGATTGGCGTGATCGAGCAGCGCCTCATCGTGGTCCAGCAGGCGCCAGTGCTGCGATTTCGGCAGCAGCGGCGACAGGCCGCGCAGGTTTGAGCCTGAGCCGCAGCCGAGATCGGCAATGCGGATATGCGCGCGCTGGCCGACCCAGGTCAGCAGTTCGGCACGCAGTTCGGGGTTGATCGAGCGATGATCGATAGGTTCGCGCAGCGCCAGCCATTCGGTCGAAAATCCACTCATCTTACGTCGTCAACCCTCCGCAGCGCGGCTGCAATGATCCCAGCGGTCTCTTCCCAACGCGGCAATTTTTGCCCGGCCTGCCAGGAAGCCTCGGCGATGTCTCCGCGGCGCTTGCGGTCCAGAATAACCATCCGCAGCGCTTCGGCCAATGCTTCGGCGTCGCCCGGCGGAACTTTCAATCCCGCGCCATCAGGCACCGTCATGGCGACAGCCCCGCCAGTCGTGGTGACGATCGGCAGGCCGTGCGCCATGGCTTCGGCGAGCGCCATGCCATAGCCTTCATAATGTGACGCCATGACGAAAATATCAGCCTGGTGATAGCAGGCCTCAAGCGCGCCGTTGGCGAGCTCGCCAGCCAGCGTGATCCGCTCGCCAAGCCCGGTCGAGGCGATCTGTGCCGACAAGGCTTGTGCCGTTGCCGACGCGCGGTCGGGCGAGCCGACGATGGAAAGGCGCCAGTCGCAGTCTTTCAAGCCGGCCAGCGCGGTGACGAGAACGTCATAGCCCTTGCGGGGAATGATTGAGCCGATGGCCAGCAAGTGCGGCGCGCCGCCGGAGCCTTGCGCGCGCGGCGCTGGATCGACGCCGGGCTCGGCAATGGTGATGCGCTCGGCCGTGACGGAGAAATCATCGCGCAAAGTTCGAGCCGTCGACGCGCTGGTGACGATGACATGAGCGGCGGCCGCCAGGGTCCGCTTCTCGTTGGCGATGAAATGCCGGCTCTGTTCGGCGCTCAGGCCGGCTTCCAGCCCGAGGGGGTGATGGCACAGCGCCACGATACGGGGCCCGAAGCCTGCTGCCATGTCGGGCGGCAGTGCGCCCCAGGCGAGACCATCGACGAGCAGGATGGCGTCAGGATCGGCGCGCGCCAACAAGGTTTGCGTCTGCGCCAGATCGGCGGCGGATGGATAGGGAAACGACGCGGGCAGGGCGCACAAGGTCACATCGATGCCGAGCGATGGCAAAAGCTCCAGCACACGGCGATCGAAAATCGTGCCGCCTGTCAGAGTGCGGATGTCGCCCGGAACTGCGAAGATGACCGAAAGCGGTTTCATTGCGTGTCAGACCGGTCCTTCGAACCAGGCGCGTGCCACATGCGATTCATGTAGGGTGACGCGGATGCGCGCGATGCCCTCGCCGCCGGGGCCAAGCGCGCCCGTGCGCGCCGCGGCCGCCATAGCGTCGAAAATATGCTTCGACAGAAATTCCGTTGTCGTCTGCTGGCCGGCGAACTGCGACAGCGTGTCGAGATTGTTATAATTCAACGGCGCGAGCGTTGCTTTCAGCGCTTCATGCGCCCGGCCGATATCGACGACGACACCGTCCGCCGTCAGGCTTTCGCGGAAGAAGGCAACGTCGACCACAAAGGTAGCGCCGTGCAGCTTCTGCGCTGGTCCAAACAGGTCTCCCTTGAAGGAATGCGCGATCATGATGTGGTCGCGCACTTCGATGGCATACATGGCGGTCTCCCATAGCGTTTTGCGACGCAAAGACGCGTTAAACAAAGAGTGTCAATATTGGACGACGGCGGCGATGCCATCGGAGCTGTTGAGAAAAGCCGGTAGCCGACGCGGCAGATCGACGAAGGTGAATTCATGGGTGATCAGCTGGTCAAGACGCGCATCGTTGAGAAGCGCGAGCGCTTTCGCAAGACGACGGCCATGGGTCCAGCGCGGGCGTCGCGACGGTGAGACGTGGCCGACTTGAGACGAGATGAGTTGCAAGCGCTTGCTGTGAAAGCCACCGCCAAGGGGCGCGGCGACCGTGCCGGTGCCATACCAGCTCAGCTCCACGATGCGCGCTTCCTGTCCGGCCAGTTCGATCGCTGTTTCAAGGCCCGCCGCGCTGGCGCTGGTGTGAAACACCACATCGCAATCCGCGCTCTGCACGTCGTCCGGTCGCGAAAATTGCGCGCCGAGCGCGGTCGCCAGTGGGCGGCGCTTCTCGTCAATATCGATCAGATGCACCTCGGCGCCGGGCAATTGCGCGCACAGAGAACTCAGCAGCAGCCCGACGAGACCACCGCCGACCACGGCGATGCGATCGCCGGGGCCAGCGCCTGAATCCCACAGCGCGTTGAGCGCCGTTTCCATATTGGCCGCCAGCGTGGCGCGGCGGGGATCGAGACCCTCGGGCAGGGGCGCCAGGAAGCCGAGCGGCGCGACGAAGCGCGACTGATGCGGATGCAGCGCGAAGACCGTGCGGCCGATCCACTCAGCCGGACCTGCTTCGACCTGGCCGACGGCGCAATAACCATATTTGACTGGGAAGGGGAAAGCGCCCTCCTGCAATGGCGCGCGCATGCGCTCATATTCGGAAGCCGGCACGCGCCCCTGGCTCACCAGGCGTTCGGTGCCACGGCTGATGGCGCTCCACAGGGTTTTGACCAGCGCCTCACCGGGGCCGGGCGGCGTCACGGCCGCGTCACGCAACTGCGCCACGCCGGGCGAAACATGCCAGAGCGCCAGCGCTGCTCCACTTTTGCTATCGACCGCCATTGCCGCTCCTAATAAGCTCCCTCGCCTTGTACCCAACCTTGGATCAAGCACTGTCCAACAGTCTATCTGGCATGACGTCCCAGCTTGCCGTCGCCCTCATGATCAAGAGCCTGTTTTCATGCCTGCCGCAATGCCTGAAATGACACCGGCAGGTTTGCAGTCCCGCCCGCTGCTGATGCGGCGACGGATCATCGTCGCCTGCCTCAACATCCTGACCTACGGCGTCCTGCTGCTCTGGCTGGCGCAGATTCTGGGTGCCGGCGGCTGGAGCGTGATTGATGTCCTGATCTTCGTCTGCTTCGCCATAGCAGCGCCCTGGAGCGTGCTCGGTGTGTGGAACGCCTTGCTCGGCGTTTGGTTGCTGCATCGCTCTCACGATCCAATGGGCGCGGTTGCGCCTTTCGCCCAGGCCGGCGACAGGTTCGTGCCGATTGCCGGCCGTACCGCCATTCTCATGACCATTCGCAACGAGGATCCCACGCGCGCCTTCGCCCGACTGCGTGCCATCCGCGAGAGCGTCGAGGCGACGGGCTTTGGCCGGCAGTTTGCTTACTTCGTCCTGAGCGACAGCGACGACCTTGATGTCGCCGCTGCCGAAGAACAAGCCTTCGCCGTATGGCAGGCTGAGGGCGGTCTTGGCACGGAGGATCTGCACTACCGCCGCCGCGACGACAATGCCGGCTTCAAGGCTGGCAATGTAAGAGACTTCTGCGAGCGTTGGGGCGAAGCGTTCGAATTCATGCTGCCGCTCGATGCAGATTCGTTGATGTCGGGCGAGATGATTGTGCGCCTCGTGCGCATTGGCGAAGCGTGGCCGAAACTCGGCATTCTGCAAAGCCTCGTGGTCGGCGCGCCGACCTCATCGGCCTTCGCCCGCATCTTCCAGTTTGGCATGCGTCATGGCATGCGGCCCTATACGATGGGGAGCGCGTGGTGGAGTGGCGATTGCGGTCCGTTCTGGGGTCATAACGCTTTGGTGCGCATCGCGCCGTTTCGCGATCATTGCGATTTGCCGGTTCTGCCGGGCGGTCCGCCGTTGGGTGGACAAATTCTGTCGCACGATCAGGTCGAGGCGGTCTTGATGCGTCGCGCCAGCTTTGAGGTGCGCGTATTGCCGCAGGAAGGCGAAAGCTGGGAGGACAACCCGCCGACGGTCTTCGAATTCACCCGGCGGGATTTGCGCTGGTGCCAGGGCAATATGCAATATTTTCGCCTCCTTGGCCTGCCAGGACTCCAGCCGATGAGTCGGTTTCAGCTGATCTGGGCGATCATGATGTTCGTCGGCATTCCAGCTTGGACGGCGATCATTGCCTTGGCCGCCTTGAAGCCGCTCGATGGCGAAAGTCTCGCAACCTTCCCGGGGCTGTCGGCGTTGGCTTTCTATATCGTGTTCCTGCTGATGTTTCTTACCCCCAAACTGGCCGGCTTCGCCGATATCGCGCTGACCAAGGGCGGTGTCGCCCGCTATGGCGGCGGCGGCCGCTTTGCCGCGGGTGCCATCATCGAGATCGTCTTCTCCTTTCTGCTCGGGGCCGCGACCACCTTCCGCACCGGCCTGTTCATGCTGGGGTTGGCGTTTGGTCGCACCATTGTGTGGAACGGCCAGGCGCGCGACGCCCATGCCTTGTCATGGGCAACGGCGGCGCGCGGCCTCTGGGGGCAGACGGTATTCGGGATCGTGCTTCTACTGGTGGCCAGCCACCTGGCGCCGGCCTTGATCTGGCCATCCCTGCCATTGACGCTCGGCTACTTTGTCGCCATTCCCTTCGCCGTTCTGACGACGGCTCCCGGGTTTGGCCAATGGCTTGAGCGAAGGGGGCTGTGCGCCATTCCGGAAGAGATTGCGCCGCCTTCGATTCTCTTGCGTATAAGATCAAATCCCTCGGCGCCGCCCGCGGCGCTTGCTCCCGATGAGGTTCCATGAAGACGCTTCGCTTGTTCTATGCCGCTCTTGCCAGCTCGGTTCTCGCTGTTTCCGCCTTGGCGCAAGCGCCGGCCGTGAAGCCGCAAGAGAAACCGCAAGAGAAGACCGAGGCGAAGCCGCAGGATCTGACGGTCGACATTCGCAATCTGAGCGAGCCGGTGCTGTGCGCCGAGAAGGACAATATCCGCGTTGATTTCGCCTCGCCGGAGGTGCGTTCGTTCCGCATTCAGGCGCAACATCCAGCCTACATCGGCACGATCGTTACCGACCGCTGGGCGCCGGATTTCACCAGCTGCGACATGTCGGCTGACAGCGCCTTCACCAGCGGCGCCGACAAGCCTAAGCGCATCACCATCTGGGAAACGCCGGACTATTGGCTGACGGGCTATATCTTCCCGACGTTCTGGCGGCCCAACAGCGTGCCGCTCACGGTTGAAGGCCGCAGCGAGAAGTTTCATCTGATCCAGCTTTGGAAGCTGCATCGCGAACGGGCCGAGGAAGTGCTGGTGGTCTATCCACCCGATGGCTATTGGCGCGCCCGGCCGCTGCCCTTCGGCGACATGCGCTGGACGGCCTATGGCTCATCCTTCCTCGTCGGTCCTGTCGAAGTGCAGGAGCGGCCGATCGTGGCGCTGAAGGACATGGCGTTCGATCCGGCCACCATGACGTTCAACCTGAACTTCATGCGTGGTGGTTCGGCGAAACTGAAACTCTCGACCATCGATCAGGATCATCTGGCGATCGATGTCAGCCTTGATCGCGCCATGCCCGAGGGCCTGCCGTTCGCCTCCCTGCGTTCGATGTATATCACCGAGACCAATTCCGACGTGGCGCGCGTGCAGTGGCGTTCCGCTGGCGCGCCGGCTTGGGGCGAAGGCCCGATCATGGATTTCAAGGGCGCCAAGGCGCAGGAATTCTGGGCCGGCCGCACGGTGCCGTCGCGCCACAATCTGTCCGCCCCGGACATGGTGTTCCAGCACTTCTTCGGTACGGCTAACAAGTGACGGCGGCGTCAACCCCGATGAATCAGGCGCGCCCCTCCGCTCGTCTCGCCATTGTCGATGCCGCACGCGGCACCGCTTTGGCGGCGATGTTCGTCTATCACTTCATCTGGGATCTCGGCTTCTTTCGCGTCATCCCGCCGGAGATGCCGGTCAGCCCGGCGTTCAAATTCTTCGGCCACGTCATCGCCGGAAGCTTCCTGGCGCTGGTCGGTGTCAGCCATGCCTTGGCGACGCGCAACGGGATTAAATGGAAGCCCTGGCTCTTCCGCCTATCGATGATCGTCGCGGCGGCGGCGCTGGTCACGCTCGTCACCTATTATCTCTTCCCCGACAGCTATATCTTCTTCGGCATCCTGCATTGCATTGTCGTCGCGAGCCTGTTGGCCTTGCTGTTCACGCGTGTGCCCTGGCCGCTGACGTTGCTTGCCGGCCTGGCCATCATCGCTGCGCCTATCTTCGCCAGCGAGACGCTCGATCCGTTCAATTGGTGGCTCGGCCTCGGCTTCGAAGAGCCGCGTACGAACGATTGGCGGCCGCTGTTCCCGTGGAGTGGCTTTACCTTGCTCGGCCTTGCTCTGGTGCAGGCGATTCCCTTCGAACGCTGGCCGGCCACGCTGCTGTCATGGCAGGAGAGCAATCGGGCGCGGCGCCTTCTGGCCTTGGGCGGGCGCCATTCGCTCTTGGTCTATCTGACACACCAGCCATTGCTGCTGGCTGTCGCCTTTTTGGTGTCGCTGTTCGCCGTCCAACGGCAGTTGCCGCAGGACACGCCGACAGCTTCCTTCCAGCGCGCCTGCGAGGCCCGTTGCCTCGAAGTGCAGCCGGATCGGGCCTATTGCACCGCCGCTTGTTCCTGCGTCGTGAAGGAAGCGCAAACGGCGGGTCTGTGGGACAAAGTGCTGCGCAACAATCTCGAGCCGGGCGAACGCGTCACTTATGACGCGATGACCCAACAATGCGTGCGCCGCATCAGACCTGAGAGCAGCCCTTAATCAGCGCTCCGGCAATCAACGCTCCGGCTTGAGCATCAACTCAGGCCGGACGATGGCGTCGAACTCGTCGGCGGTGACGAGGCCTGACTTGAGCGCCTCTTCGCGCAAGGTCGTGCCATGATGGTGCGCCGCCTTGGCGATGGCTGCCGCCGCGTCATAACCAATCTTCGGCGCCAGCGCCGTCACCAGCATCAGCGAGCGCGACAGCAGATCAGTGATCCGCGCCTGGTTTGCTTCCAACCCTTCGACGCAATGCGTTTGGAAGCTCGCGGCGGCGTCAGCGAGCAGGCGGATTGATTGCAGTATCGCTTGGGCGATCACCGGCTTGTAGACATTCAGTTCGAGATGTCCCTGCGAGCCGGCGACCGTCACCGTGGTTTGATTGCCGAACACGCGGGTGCAGACCATGGTCATCGCCTCCACCTGGGTCGGATTGACCTTGCCGGGCATGATCGAGGAGCCAGGCTCGTTCTCCGGCAGCGCCAGTTCGCCGAGGCCGGCGCGCGGGCCGCTGCCGAGCAGGCGGATATCATTGGCGATCTTGAAAAGTCCCGTGGCGCAGGCGTTGAGCGCGCCATGCAGGAACACCAGACCATCATGGCTGGCGAGCGCTTCGAATTTGTCGGCGGCGCTGACGAAGGGCAATTGCGTTGCTTGCGCCACACGCTCGGCCACTTGTTCGGCAAATCCCTGCCAAGCATTGAGGCCGGTGCCGACAGCGGTGCCGCCTTGCGCCAGCGCCATCACATGGCTCAGGGCCTCGCGCAGCCGTTGCGCGCCATAGCGCACCTGTGCCGCGTAGCCACCGAATTCCTGGCCCAAGGTCACGGGCGTCGCATCTTGCAGATGGGTGCGGCCGATTTTGACGACGGCGGCGAAGCTTTCCGCCTTCGCGGTCAGCGCGCCAGCCAGAGCATCGAGTGCCGGCAACAACCGATGCGCCACTTCGACAGCGGCAGCGATATTCATCGCCGTCGGCACGCAATCGTTCGACGACTGGCACATGTTGACATGATCGTTGGGATGCACCGGCGACTTGGTGCCCAATTGCCCGCCCATCATTTCGCTGGCGCGATTGGCGATCACTTCATTGACGTTCATATTGGTCTGCGTGCCAGATCCGGTCTGCCAGACGACCAGCGGGAAATGGTCGTCGAACCGGCCGTCCATCACCTCTTGCGCTGCGGCGATGATGGCGGTGGCGCGTGGCGCATCGAGCAGGCCCTGGTCGCGATTGGCTTCCGCCGCGACGCGTTTGATCAGGGCCAGAGCATGGATCAGGGCCAGTGGCATGCGTTCGCCGCCGATGCGGAAATTCTCCAGGGAGCGCTGCGTCTGCGCGCCCCAATACCGGCTCGCCTCGACCTCGATCGGCCCGAAACTATCGGTCTCGGTGCGTTGGCCATAAACCGGCAGCGGGGAGGGATTGGTCATTTGAAACTCCGGTATTCCAAGAGGGCCGATCTGATCCGGCCTTCGGGGCGTTATTGTGATCGGGGCTTGCAACAGGGGACTGAAGTAAGCCCGTTGGATTGCAATGAGTTGCCATGTCGTTCCAACAGAGCGCAGCCCATCACCATCGCGTCACATTGGCAAGGTGAAGTTGAGGCTCCAGGTCAAGCTCCAAGATGAAATGAAATTCTAAGGTGAAGTCGAGCCGGTCGAAATAGCTTTAGAATTTGTCTCATAGGACTCTCGGCCAGTTAATCTGGCTCAGCACGTCGGCTGTGGCCTGTCATCAATGCGTTCATGCGCAGCGCAAGTTCGGCCCTGAGCGCTGCGCCAACTTCCCGGCGGACGGCCTCGGCTTCGGGCGTCAGGCGTTCTCCGGCGCGCCAGAGGCTACCCAGGCGGCGATGGAGCGGCGTCTCTCCCAAGCGGATTGCGTGCAGATGGTCGCCGGCGCCGCCCTGAAGCGCGAGCAGCGGCGCCACGGTCATGGCGTATCCCGAGGCGACGAGTTGCAGCGCTGTCGTGATATGCTGCACTTCATGACGCCAATTCAGATCAAAGCCGATGATCGGACGCGCGTCTTCAAGCAAACGACGAAGACCTGATTGAGGTCCGATGCCGATCAGATCAACACCGCGCAGCGCGCTCCAGGCTAAGTGCGTCTGTTGCGCGAGCGCGTGTTCCTTCGCCACCACGAGAACCATCGGTTCCTCGATGATGGCCTGTTGGCTGAAGCCGCTCTCTTCGATGCCAAGATAAGTCACCGCGACATCCGCAGAGCCATCAGCGATGTTGTGGCGAATTTCGGTCGCCGAAAGATCGTGGATCCTGAGGCGAATATCCGGGTGGCGCTTACTCACCGTCGCCAGCGCTTGGGGCAGGACCGAGGTGCAGAGCGTCGGCAGACAGCCAAACGTCACGGTTGGTACGCCATAACGGACATCGTCACGGACGGTCTTGAGGGCGTCGGAGAGCCCCTCAAGATGCGCGCGCACCTTTGGCAGCAGCGCTGAGCCCTGCGCGCTGAGCGCAAGGCCTCGTCCGGCGCGGACAAAGAGTTTGATGCCGAGCGACGTCTCCAGGCGTTGCAGCCGCCGCGAGAGCGCGGCCTGGGAAAGCCCCAGCCGCCGCGCGGCCGCATGGGCGCTGCCGGCGTCCACCACCGCGACGAAAGCGCTGAGGGCAGGAGTGTCAAGCATGGGTATCAAGCATGCGTCGCGCCGCCCTCTCGATAGTTGCATCAGACGCATCGATTCCGCCAATTGAGTGACGTAGTCAACATATCGGCGGGACGACTATCGTCGCCCCATGAACGCGATCGACACCTTGAACAGGCGCGAAGAAGCCTGGGACACCTGCGCGCTGACCAATGTTAAGCGCTTGGCTGCGCTGCTTAATCTGGACCCTGCGCACTGCGATGACGGCCAGTCCTTGCCTCTCGGCTGGCAGGTGATCCTGTTCCCGCCGCTGGCGCGACAGGCTGACCTTGGCCCGGATGGTCATCCTGAGCCGAACGGGCTGATGCCGAGCTCCCCTCTGCCCCGGCGCGTGCATGGCGGCAGGCGGGTCTGGCGCCATTCGCCCGTCCGCATCGGAGAGCCTTTACGGCGTGTCAGTGAAATCGCCGCAGTCCGGCACAAGAACGGGCGGAGCGGTCCCTTGATGATCGTCACCGTCCGGCACGCGATCTCGCGCGCGGATCTGCTCGAGCCGGCGATTGTCGAGGAACAGGACATCATCTATCGCGGGTCGGAGAATGCGTCCGAGGACGCAGGCTCCAAGCCGCAGAAGCCTGAGCCGCGCACGGCGCTCCACCAGCGCGCCTTCCGCCCGACCACGCCACTGCTGTTTCGCTTTTCCGCAGTGACCTTCAACGCGCACCGCATTCACTATGACCAATCCTACGCCACGCAGATCGAAGGCTATCCGTCGCTGGTCGTAAATGGTGGACTGACCGCCCTGTTCCTGCTGCAACTGTTCCGCGACGTGACGGGGCAGGAGCCCTCCTATTACGAGGCGAAGAATCTCGGGCTCCTGTTTTGTGACCGCGAGATCAGCCTCTGCGTCGCGCCGCTCGGCGAAGGATGGCGGCTGTGGGCCGAAGACCAAGGGCGGATCGCTATCGAAGTGGTGGCGAAATGAGCGAGCCCGTGTCCTTAAAGGAACCCTTGCCACTGGAAGGTGTCCGCGTCCTTGATCTCACCAGCGTCGTCGCCGGTCCTTCGGCGACTTTGCGCCTGGCGGACATGGGCGCCGAGGTCATCAAGATCGAAACCTTGGACGGGGATTTGCTGCGCACGCTGGGCGGAGCCTCCAAGTCGGGCTTCATGTCGCCGAAGTTCATGCACTTCAATCGGTCGAAACGATCTGTGGCGCTTGATCTGAAACATTCCGGATGCAGGCCGGTGCTGACGCGGTTGCTCAGCGAGAGCGATATCTTCATCACCAACATACGTCCGGAGTCGCTTGCCCGCCTCGGCCTCGACGCGGCGACCTGCCTGGCAAAGCATCCGCGATTGATCCACTGCACGATCACCGGCTTTGGTCCGGGCCCTTATCGCGGCAGGCCGGCTTATGACACGGTGATCCAGGGCGCCGCGGGTGTGGCGGGACTGTTCATTAAGCGCGATGGCCGTCCGAGTTATGCGCCGTTTCTGCTGGCCGACCATGTGGTCGGAGAAGTCACGGCCGGCGCCATCACGGCGATGTTGTTCCGGCGCAGCCAAACAGGGCGCGGCGGCCAGCTTGAGATCCCGATGATGGAGACGCTGGCCGCCTTCGTGCTGCAGGAACATCTCGGTGCCGCCACCTTCCGTCCGGCACGCGGGGACTCTGGCGATAGCCGTATCCTGGCGCCCGACAACCTGCCGATCGCGACATCCGATGGATGGGTCAGCGTGACCTGCAACACGGATCCGCAGGTTCATGCTTTTCTGAAGGCCGTGGGGCGACCGGAACTGCTTGATGATCCGCGTTTCCGCACCGTGGCTGCGCGCTTCGCCGCGTCGAAGGATTGGTTCGCGATGCGGGCCGACGCTCTCAAGCATCAACCGAGCGACTATTGGTTGCGGGCGCTGACCGAAGCGGGCGTGCCGGTGATGCCGTGTCATTCGATCGAGTCCTTGTTGGAAGATCCGCATATTGTGACGACGGGCCTGCTCCAGCATCGCGATCATCCCATCGAAGGGCCGATCATCGATGTCGCGTCCGCCGTGCGTTTCGATGGACAGGCGTCGGTAACGCGTTTCTCGGCGCAGGCCGCAGGCCAGGATACGCACGCCGTCTTGCAGGAGCTTGGATTTGACGAAGCTGATATCGAAGCCCTGTTCCAATCCGGCGTGATCGGCGGAGGCAAGATGACTGAAGCAGCGCAGAGGGCTCCCCAATGATCCGCTCACTGCTCTACGTCCCCGGCAATTCGGAGAAGTTCATCGCCAAGGCGCATGAGCGCGATGCCGACGCGATCATCCTGGATCTCGAAGACGCCGTACCGGCGGCCGAAAAGGCCGGCGCACGCCAACGATTGGCGCAGTCGATCGCATCGGTCGGTCAGAACGGCGCCACCGTCTTCGTGCGCGTGAATGCCGCCGAGACGGGCCTGCAAGAGGATGACGCAGCGGCCGCCTGTCTTGCCGGCGCTCATGGCATCCTGGTGCCGAAAGCCAGCAAGCCGCAGATGCTGCAAGCCCTCGACCATCACCTCTCTCGCATTGAACGCGCGATGGCGCGGACGGATCCGGTGCGTCTGGTACCGATCGTCGAAGACCCTGGTTCGGTTCTCAATGCTTCGGCCATCGCAACGGCGACGGCGCGGAATTGGGGACTGATTACCGGTGGCGAAGATTTGGCCACCAGTATGAATGCCAGCCCGACGCCCGACATGTTGCGATGGCCAAAACTCATGGTTCATTTCGCAGCCAAGGCGGCGGGTTTGCGCTCTCTCGGGCTTTTACGAAGTGTCGCTGACTTCCGCGATGTCGACGCTGTTATGGCGGCTACGCTTGAGGCGCGCCAGCATGGTTTCGATGGCGCGACCTGTGTTCATCCCAATGTCGTGTCTCTTCTCAATCGCGGATTTTTTCCGACCAGGGCCGAGTTCGAATGGGCGCGCGAAGTGGTTGTCGCTTATGCTCACGCTGAGCAGGCGGGCCTCGGTGCGACTACGGTTCAAGGCCGGATGGTCGATCTGCCCGTTGTCGAACGGGCCCGTCGTATTCTTCAGGTGAAGCAGACATCCGTGCAGACGGCTTGACTATGTAACAATAGTCATAGGCGGTTTTGAAATTTTAAGTCTCCGCGTCGCCGTCCAATCACGAAGAGAAAGTGTGCGTGTGTTTGATGTGTCCTTGCGGTTCGCAGCCTTGAACCGCAACGGCTGCTAGACGGACGCATCACGACATAGTAGGTCCACGAAAGACACTAGGGAGGACTTTAAAATGGATCGCCGCCGTTTTCTGCAATTGACTGCGTCTTCGCTGGCCGTATCGACTGGCGGCATCGCCTCGTCATCGGCGCAGGCACAATGGCCGACGAAGAACATCACCATGATCGTGCCGTTCACGCCGGGTGGTTCAACCGACATTCTGGCGCGTTTGATTGGTCAACGTTTCACCGAGACTTGGGGCCAGGGCGTGGTCACCGAAAACCGGCCAGGCGCTGGTGGCGCCGTTGGCAGCGTCGCCTTGGCGCGGGCTCCGGCGGATGGTTACACCGTTGGCATGGGCCATATCGGCACGCTGAGCGTCAACCCTTCACTTTATTCCAATCTGCAATATGATCCGATCAAGAGCTTCGCGCACATCAGCATGCTGGCGCGTGTCTATAACGTGCTCGTCGTGCATCCGTCGTTGCCGGTGAAGAACGTCGCCGAGTTCATTGAATATGCGCGTCAGAATCCGGGCAAGCTCAACTACGGTTCTGGCGGCAACGGCAGCGCGGCGCATATCGCCACCGCCGCTTTCATGGTCGCGACCGGCACGCAAATGACGCATGTCCCGTATCGTGGGACGTCGCCGGCGGTCGCCGATCTTCTCTCCGGCCAGATTCAGTTCATGATGACCGGCGGTCCCGCCGTTCTGCCCCATGCGCGTGCCGGCACCATGCGCGCGCTCGGCGTCTCCGGTCCCAATCGGTTGAAGTCGGATCCGAACATTCCGACCATTGCTGAGGCGGGTGTGCCGGGCTTCGATGCGACCCAGTGGTACGGCATGATGGCGCCCACTGGAACGCCCGACGACATCGTCGCGAAGTTGACCAAGGAAGTGCATGGCGCCTTGGCATCGAAAGCGATGCAGGAGGCGCTGGAGCGTGACGGCGCAGAGCCGTGGCCGACGACGCCGCAGGAATTCCGCGACATCATCGCCAGCGAAACCAAGCGCTGGCACGAGGTTGTCGAGAAGGCCAAAATCAAGGTCGAGTAATCAGACCTAGAGCAAATCACGTTTCGGTAGAAACGTGATTTTGCTTAGAATTTCTCGAACGCAGAAACGTTACGGCTGAGAATGCCTATCCAGGGAAAGGCGCTTGCACCGCGAGCGCCTTTTTCGATAGCGACAGGCCGTGGCCCGGTGCCGCCGTGGCGCTCATCGTGCCGTCCTTGGCAATCTCGGGCAGGCCCTCGAACATCGGCTCAAGCAGCGGAAATTCTTCCAGCCAGCGCACCGCCGGCGAGGCGGCGGCAAGATGAACGAAAAGCCCCGGCAGGAAATGCGGGCTCACCGAAACATCGAAAGCCTCTGCGAGGATCGCTAGATCGAGAGACGGCGTCAGGCCGCCGATCATGGCCAGATCAGGCTGCACCACGCTGACGATGCCCTCGGCGATGAAGGCGGTGAAATCGCGCAGGCCCTGCAGATGCTCGCCGGTGGCGATCGGCGCGCCAGCCATCTGGCTCAGCACTTTATAGCCGTTGAGGGCGCTGGCCGGCAGCGGTTCCTCGACGAAGAGCACGTCATTGTCGCGCGCATGCGCCATCAGCCATTGCGCCGTGGCGAGATCGCATTTTTCGTTGGCGTCGAGCATCATATGGGCCCGATTGCCGATCGCCTGGCGCACGGTGGCGATCACCTCGACATCCTTGCGGACACCGGCGATGCGCGGTTTGACGGCGCCCAGGCCGCGCTTCACGGCTGCTTCCGCGACGCTGGCGGCATCCGCCGCCGATTGCACGACATTGAACCCACCGCTGCCATAGACCGGCGTGGCGCGGATCTGGCCGCCCATGGCGACGCCCATCGGCACGTTCTGGCGCCGGGCCTGGAGATCCCAAGCGGCGACATCGACGGCCGCCAGGCCGACGAGATTGGGGCCAAGGCCCGTGCGGTTGAAGCTTTGCGAAATCTTCTTCCATAAAGCTCGTGGCGCCTGTGCCGGCTGTCCGCGCACGAAGCGCGCCAGTTGCGCTTCGGCGGCGCGCAGCGCCAGTTCGCCGCCGCCGCCCAGCACATAGGAAAAGCCGAGGCCGGTGGCCCCGTCACTATCGGTCAGCTCGACGACGATCATGTCGACGGCTGCCACTCCGGAGCCGCCGACTGCCTGTTCAAGTTTGTAGGGAACGAGACTAGCGCTCGCCCGTTCGATCGTCGTCATCGTTCTTGTCTGGCTCCGTTACAGAATGAAGCTCACCGAGCCCAGCCGGCCCAGTTCGTGGGCATGCAGGAACACGCGGCGCTCCTTGATGCGGAAACTGTCGCCATCCTTACGCAGCGTATAGCGATAGGTGCCGACATAGCTGAACTCGCGCTGGTAGCGGCGATAGCGATAGCAGATGAAATTCGCGCTCGCCGTCACCAGATCGCCATCCACGCTGTTAATGCGGACGTTGGTGATCAGCCGGCAGGTGCGCGACTTCGGGAATTCCGCGTGGCAGTTGGGATCGAGCACGCGGATGATGCGTTGGCGAATGCGCTCGCGATCATCGGAGATGATGTAGAGCGTATCCTTATGCGAACCGGCGAGGTCGTCGTTCGGCGGCACGTAATAGGTCGCGTCATCTGTCAGCAGCGCTTCCCACTCCTTGAGCTTCCACTCATCGAGCAAGGCTGCCTCGTGGTAAAAGAAGTCCTCGACTTCGGCGCGGGTGACTTTCACCGGCGCAAGGGTCTCAGCGTGCGCGCTCATGCCTGCGCTCCCGTCATCATCATCTTGTTCCAGTGGCGCCAGAATGTGCGCAGGTGATGTTCGTCGCTGTTGAGTTGTTCGCCTTCGCGTCCGAACCCACGCGACATTTCCGACCAGCGGTCTTCCGACCAGTTGGCAAGACCCTGCTGCACCAGTTCAAGCGCCTCGACATCGTCGGGCGTGGCGAAGCCGCCGGGGCCGTAGAAGGTCAGGAAGGCGTCGAGCCGGCGCGCCCGTGCCGCTTCGCTTTCTTCCACTGGGCCAAGCGCCCAGGCCGTCACCTGCATCTTGTTCGCCCCGTCGGGGAAGAAGGTGCGGATGGTGACGGACGAACCGTCGTTGATGACGAGATTGGGGAAGATGACCAGATTGCGATTGGTATCGGCAACCCGCCGGGCGCGGTCTTCGCCGAGACGCTCGACGAGTTCGGCGCGCATCTCCGTCATCTCGGCCTTGGCGCCCTCGCCATAGAGCGGAATCCAGGCGGCGACCGGACGACCGCGGAAGTTGACGTTGTCCGTGGTGAAATGGCCATTGCCGAGATCGAAGGCGAAGCCACGCGTCGGCAACACCAGATCCTTGTCTTTCGGCGGTTCCACCTTGACGCCCGAATTGGCCATGAAGTTGAGCCAGGTCGAATGGGTGGTCGGCAGGTGATAGTCGTCGACGCTGTTCTCGACCATCAGCTTCCAGTTTGCCTGCACGTCATATTCCTGCGTGCCGTGCAGAACTTCCATCTTGCCGGAAGGCGATTGTTCGATGACGAGATCGATATAGTCTGTGGCCTTGCCCAGATAGTCGGGGAGCGCGGGCACGTTCTCATCGAGACACATGAACCAGAAGTCGCGGTACTGTTCGAAGCGCGCGGGCGATTTCAGGCCGAGGCCGCTGGTGTCGAAATTCTCGACATAGGCTTCATCGCCGGGAATGCGGGCAAGCGAACCATCGTTGTTGTAGATCCAGCCGTGATAGACGCAGCTGAAGCGGCGGACATTGCCATGGCGCTCCGTGCACACCATCGCACCACGATGGCGGCAGGTGTTGAAGAAGCAGCGCACCTGACCTTTGCCGTCGCGCGCGAAAATGATGGGGCGGCCGGCAACTTTCCTGGATTGGAAGTCGCCGTTCTTTTTCAGTTCGGATCCATGTCCGACATAGATCCAGCATTTGGCGAAGATGTTCTTGATCTCGGCGCGCAACACATCGTCGGAGACGAGCGCTTCGCGATCGAGCAAAAACACGCCCTTCTGCGGATCGTCGACGACGAAGGAGCGCGATTCGGTTTTGGACGTTTCCATGGTGGGCATATTGCACCTCTTGATTTCGGCTGGGGCCGCGTCGGAGAGGCTTATGGTGCGGCTTCTCCGGCGTGGTCCTGCACGGTGTCGGCCCGTCGGGCCGACACCGGAGAGCAGCATCTAGGTGCGTGGCAGGGGCAGGTCAACTTTTGTCGATTTTAGCCTGCTGCGTCTGCACAATTGTGCATCCTCACCCCTATTCGACCGCGAGGATTTTCTCCATCCGCGCGACGATTTCCGGTGAAACACCGATCACGTCCGCGACGATCTTTTGCACCACTTCGCCGCTGGCCGGATCGAAATCGAGTTTGGCCTTTTCGATTTCGGCAACGAGGTCAGGATCCTTCATCGTCGCGGTGAAGGCTTCGCGCAGCGCCTTGACGCGATCGGCGGGGACGCCCGGCGGGGCCATGAAGGCGCGGCCGATGTCCGCGCTGCTCGCGGCGAAGGCCAGCAAAGCCCGGTCTGCGTCATTGGTGGCGAATTCGGTCACTGCCGGGACGTCCTTAAGGTCCGGCGACCGCTCCAGCACATATTGGATGGCGACGGCGGCCTTCTTTCCTGTCAGCCAATCCATGCGCGTTGTCTTCATCGTGTTCCACGATGTAAGAGCCGCATCGACTTCGCCGCGTTCCATGGCGAGCAGACCATCGGTTGAGCCAGGATAGCCGCGGATGATCTTGAACTTGGTGCCGGCCAGCGCGTTGAGCAGCTTCGGATAGCTTTCCGACGGCGATCCAGGACCAGTGCTGGCGGTCGGCACTTCGACCTCCTTCATCCCCTGCATCGTCGTGCCTTTGCTGCGCGTCGAGATGATCTGCACTTCGATGTTGGAGGTGGCGCGGCCGATCCAGTTGAACTCAGCCGTCTTGTACTGGACAGCCTTATTCTTCAGCGCTTCTTCCTGCGCAATGGTCTGTGCGACGATCGCTATCGAGGTGCCGTCTTTCGGCGCCACGCGATAAAGCCAGTTGGCCGCCGTCAGCGAGCCCGCGCCTGGCATATTCGAGGCGATGACTGTCGGCTTGCCTGGAACATGTTTGCCGAGATAGCGTGACAGCATACGGCCGAACAGGTCGTAGGTGCCCCCCGGCGAAAAGCCGACGGTGATGGTAATTGTTTTACCGGCAAAAAATTGCTCGGGCGATGGCTGGGCCAGTACAGGGCTGCAAGTGGCCGCCACGCCAGCGAGAACGAATCCCCCCAAACCTAAAAATTTCATTTTTCTTCCCCTCAGAAGCCGTTTATTCGGCGGTATGAGAACGACGGGCTATAGGACAGCTTCGACACCGTCCGCAACCCGGCAATTTCGCGAAAAACCGGCAATAAACCGCACTTTGACGAAGGAGACGGCGTGCCTATATTGCGCCGCTAAATACCGAAAGTCATTCCAAAACGCGGTTTTCGGATAACAGGGAGGAATAATGATGGCTGGTAGAATGTTTGCTTTTAGAGGCTTGGCCTTGATTGCTCTGTCCACAGTGGCGGGTGCCGTACAGGCGCAGACGCCAGCTGAGTTCTATAAAGGCAAGAACGTCAATGTTTTGATCGGCACCAGTGTCGGTGGCGAATATGATCTGCATGCGCGCCTCGTCGCCCGTTTCATCGGCCGTTATATTCCCGGCAATCCGACCGTCGTGCCGCAGAACATGACCGGTGGTGGTGGTGCGAAAATGGGCGCCTATCTGGCCGAAGTCGCCCCCAAGGACGGCACCAACATCGGTATGATGGCCAACAATTTCCCGGCCATGCAGGCCGCCGGTGTTGATCTCATCCGCTTCGATCTGGGCAAGTTCAACTGGATCGGTTCGATCTCCCCGACCGTCGAGACGATGACCGTGTGGAAGTCCGCAGGTGTCAGTACGATCGAGGAAGCCCGTTCGAAGGAAATCATTGCCGGTGCGACTGGCAAGGGCGCCATCACCTATACGTTTCCCGGGATGTTGAACGAGTTCCTGGGCACCAAGTTCAAGATCGTCTCAGGCTATCCCGGTGGCAACGATATCAATCTCGCCATGGAGCGCGGAGAGGTGCAGGCGCGCAACAACACCTGGTCGAGTTGGAAAGTGACCAAGCCGGAATGGTTGAAGAATGGCGACATCAAAGTGCTGGTCTATGCCGGTCCGCGCCAAGCTGAACTGAAGGATGTGCCGATCGCCTCCGATCTGGTGCAGGATCCCGATATTCGTCGTATCGTCGATCTCATCACCTCCGGCACCAAGCTTGGTCGGCCGCTCGCCACCAATGGCGGCGTTCCGGCGGATCGCGTGGCCGCCCTGCGCGAAGCATTTGACAAGACCATGGCGGACCCCGATTTCTTGAAGGAGGCGGCCCAGTCTCGTGTCGATGTCGACCCGGTGCGCGGGGTCGATATGCAAAAAGTTGTCGCTGAGGTTTTGGCGACGCCCAAACCTCTTGCGGAGCGGGCCAAAAGTCTGATCGAATAGACCTCTAGATTGTCTGACAATCTGAGAATTTCTATAAGGGGATAGCATGTCATCGAAGTTTACTGGCCGTCGGGAGGATTTCCGACTGGTGACGGGGCAGGGGCGTTACACATCCGATTGGTCACTCCCGCGCGAAGCCCATGCCTGCTTTCTGCGAGCCGATCGCGCCCATGCCAAGATTCTTTCGATCGACACCGAGGCGGCTTTGGCCGCCCCGGGCGTCCTGACGGTGATCACCGGCAAGGAAGCCCGGGAGGCTGGCCTGGGCCCTATCCCCAATATGGTGCGCTATCCTGGCAAAGGCGGCATGAAGCTGATCGAGACCGGCCGGGATGTTCTGGCTGTTGATCGTGTGCTGTTTGTCGGCCACAGCGTCGCCATCGTCGTTGCCGAGACGCAGCTTCAGGCGATGGACGCGGCCGAGCTGATCATGGTCGAATATGAGGATCTGCCTGTCGTCATCGGCGAGCGCGCGGCGCTCAAGCCGGGCGCCCAGCAACTATACGATCACATCCCCAACAATCTGGTCTTCGACTATGAGTATGGGGACAGCGCCAAGACGGATGATGCTTTCGCCAAAGCCGATCACGTGACGAAGCTCACCGTCGAGGCGCCACGCATTGTCGGCAATCCGATGGAGCCGAAAGCCTGCCTCGCCAGCTACGATGCGAAGAAGGACGTCTACGACGTCTATGCACCGTCGCAGGGGCTCACGCTGATGCGTCCCGGTCTGTCGGCGGGAACCGGTGTCCCGCAGGAGAAAATCCGCTTTCATGCCTGGGACGTCGGCGGCGGTTTTGGCGTGCGCAGCGAAGCCTATTCGGAATATTGCGCTTGCATGCTGGCCTCCAAGAAAATCGGCCGGCCGGTGAAGTGGGTGGGAACCCGCTCCGAAACCATCCTCAGCGATCATCACGGCCGCGGCGCCACGCTGTCGGGCGAACTGGCGTTGACCAAGGACGGCAAGTTCCTCGGCCTGCGCATCGAGTGGATCGTCGATTGCGGCGGCTATCTGTCGGGCTCTGGCCCGCTGACCAATACGGCGGGGCCGAGCTCCAATCCCACCAGCGTCTATGCGATCCCGGCAGTCTACGGCCTACATCGGCTCGTCGTCACCAACACCTCGCCGACCTGTCCCTATCGCGGCGCGGCACGCCCCAATGTCGTCTATCTCGCCGAGCGGCTCGTCGAGGAAGCAGCGCGCGAACTGGGCATCGACCGGGTCGAGCTGCGGCGCAAGAATCTCATCCCCCGTAAGGCCTTCCCCTATAAGACGCCGACAGGTGCGACCTATGACAGTGGTGATCCGCCGGGCCTGCTCGCCGACGCGTTGAAAACCGCCGATTGGAAGGGCATCGCCAAACGCCGCAAGGCGGCGGAAAAGCGCGGTAAGCTCTATGGCATTGGCCTGTCGGTGTTTATCGAGCCGTCGGGCGGCGGTGGCATTCCGCGCGAAGAGGCGGCGATCAAATTCGGCGAATCCGGCAATCCGATCATCTACACGGTGTCGGGCCCGTCAGGGCAGGGCCACGAAACGGTCTATCCGGAAATCGTCGCCGCTGAACTGGGGATCGAGCCGGAACAAGTGACGCTGCGGTTCAGCGATCCCGATGGTCCTGACTTGAAAGGCTCCGGCAGTATCGGCTCACGCGGCATCATGAACCATGGCGGCGCGCTGACGGTTACCGCGCGCGAGGTGGTGCGCAAAGGCAAGGAGTTCGCCGCCAAGCATCTGGAGGCCGCCGAAATCGACATCGAGTTCGACAAGGGCACCTATCGGGTGCGTGGCACCGATCTCTCGATCGGCCTCGTCGAACTCGCCAAGACCCTGGCGAAGAAAGACGACAACCCGCTCGACACGCTTGATGGCGTTCCCGTCAGCCTGTCGTTCCCGACGGGCGCGCATATCGCTGAAGTGGAAGTCGATCCAGCGACCGGCACCATCGAGGTTGTGAAATATGTGGCTGTCGATGACTCCGGCGTCATCATCAATCACACGCTCGCCGAGGCGCAATTGCATGGCGGCCTGATGCAGGGATTTGGTCAGGTGCTAGGTGAGATCATCACCTATGGTGAGACCGACGGCCAGCCGGTTCAGGGCAGCTTCATGGATTACTTCATGCCGCGCGCTGATCTTCTGCCGCAGCTGGAACTGGTGGACCGGCCGGTGCCGAGCCCGACCAATCCGCTTGGCGCCAAGGGTGTCGGTGAAGCGGGCGCCACCGGTGCCGTCCCCACCGTCACCAATGCGGTGATCGATGCGCTGCGTCCGCTCGGCATCCATGCGCTGGAAATGCCCTATACGCCGCACCGCGTCTGGGCGGCGATCCAAGCCAGCGGCAAATACAACTGAAGTTAAACGAAAGCCCCGGTCGAAGCCGGGGCTTTCAATTTCAGCGATCCTTGGTCGTCAGTTCAAACACATCCGTGCCAGCGCCTGGAAGGCACGCGCCCGATGCGATAAGGCCTGCGATCCATCGGCGGGAATGCCGTGCTTCTCGTCCGAGGCCATCTCGCCAAATGTCCGCGTGTGGCCATCGGGCAGGAAGAACGGATCATAGCCAAAGCCGCGCTCGCCCCGTGGCGGCCAGATGATTTCGCCGAACACTTTGCCTTCGACGGATTCGACGTGCTGGTCCGGCCAAGCGACGGCAAGCGCCGAGACGAAATGGGCGCGCCGCTGCCGGGGCATGGTCGCCCCCTTGTCGCGCATCATCGTGTCGATCTTCGCCATCACCGCTTTGTAGTCGCCGGCCTCGCGCGCCCAGCGGGCTGAATAAATGCCGGGGTCGCCACCCAGCGCATCGACGCACAAGCCGGAATCATCAGCAAAGGCCGGCAGGCCTGTCGCGTCTGCGGCCGCCTGCGCCTTGATGATGGCGTTGGCGATGAATGTATCGCCCGTTTCCTCAGGCTCGGCGAGGCCGAGCTCGCCAGCCGAAACGACCTCGACGCCATAGAGCGCGAGCAATTCGCGCATCTCGTTCAGCTTGCCGGCATTGTGGGTGGCAATGACCAGCTTGCCGGCGATTTTGCGATGGTCGGCGCTCATTCAGGCGATCGCCTGCTTCTGCTTCTCAATGAGGCTGGCGATGCCCTGCTTGGCCAATGCCATCATCTGCTGCAATTGCACTTCGTCGAAGGGCGCGCCTTCGGCGGTGGCTTGCACTTCAACCAGATGGCCTTTGCCGGTCATGACGAAATTGGCGTCGGTCTGTGCCGCCGAGTCTTCGACATAATCAAGATCGAGAACCGAGACGTTATTGGTGATGCCGCAGGAAATGGCTGCGACATGGTCACGCAACGGCATGTCGCGGATGATTGAGCGCCCGTGCATCCATTTGAGGCAGTCATGCAGGGCGACCCAGGCGCCGGTGATCGAAGCGGTGCGCGTGCCGCCATCGGCCTGCAACACGTCGCAGTCGATGGTGATCTGTCGTTCGCCCAGCGCCTGCAGATCGACGACGGCGCGCAGGGAGCGACCGACGAGGCGCTGGATTTCCTGGGTGCGTCCGGATTGCTTGCCCGAGGTTACCTCGCGACGCGTGCGCGTGTGCGTGGCGCGCGGCAGCATGGCGTATTCCGCCGTCACCCAGCCGCGGCCTTGGCCGCGCAGCCACATCGGCGGCTTGTCTTCAAGCGAAGCGGCGCACAACACATGCGTCTCGCCGAACTTGATCAGGCAAGATCCTTCCGCATAACGCGCAACGCCGCGCTCGATGGACACAGCCCGCATTTCGTCAGGCGCACGTTTAGATGGACGCATTAAGTTCCCCTTCGAGCAAATCGCCTTTCAGCAGAAAAGCGATTTTGCCTTCTATTTTGTTTTGACGCGTCTTTGCGTCGTAAAATGCTCTAGCAGGGGCCTTTCCTAGCCCAAGCTGGGCGGCGGGAAAAGGCGTTTTCAGAGTTCGTGTGACCAGGGCGGTTCAGCGCCCCGCCGCTTGCACGTCAGCGCGCCAATTTGACTGGCATGATCGAGCCAGCGGCCGACGCTGGTGGAATCCGGCTGTAACGAGCCGGTTCCGAGGCGATTTTCGCGCGCCAGCACCGCCAGCAGGCCGGCGGAAAAACTGTCGCCCGCGCCAACCGTATCGACCACGGCGACGCTCGGTGTGGCGCAGGCGAGCGAACCACCATGCCAGGTCGCCACCGCGCCCTTGGCGCCGCAGGTGACGACGACAAGTTCGGCGCCGAGCGCCAGCCAGTGTTGCGCCACGCGCTCTATCGGCTGGTCCGGATAGAGCCAAGCCACATCCTCGTTGCTGGCTTTCACAAGGGTGGAGGTTTGGACGCGTTCCTCCACCAGTCGCACAGTTTCCACACGCGCCGGCATCAGCGCCGGGCGGATATTCGGATCGAAGCTGACAGAGATCAGCGCGCGGGCATTGCGCATCGCGGCCAGCACCATCTCGCCTTGCTCACCCAACAGGCAGCGAAACGAGGCGGCGTGCAGATGGGCGATATCGTCGGGCAGAGGGGCGGGAAGAGCGTCGCGCTCTTCATGCGCGGTGCCTTGCAGATAGAGCGTGAAATCAACCGACCCGGTTGTCGTGGAGCGCGCTAGTGCGACAGGCATCGGCTTGCTGCTGCGCAGACACCAGCGCATGCCCACGGCAGCCTGTTGCAACTTTTGCGCGAAGACTTCGCCGCTGGTATCGCGCGACAATGCGCCGGAAAATTCTGCCGTAATGCCGAGGCGGCCCAGCGCCAGCGCCGTGTTGAACGAAGAACCACCAGTGGCACTTTCGAACACCGACGGGTCGGCGCGGCTGGCCACCAGATCGAGAATGGCCTCGCCCATAACGAGAATGGCCTTCTCGTTATGGGATGTCGCCGTCATCAATCACTCAGATGTTCGTTGCGGAAGGAATGCGCCGGATAGACACCGAGAATGCGCAGTTCCGCGGTGAAGAAGGTGAGTTCCTCCAATGCCCGTTTCAAGGGCAGGTCTTCGGGATGGCCCTGCACGTCGGCCAGGAACATGGTGGCGGAGAATTCGCCATCGACCATGTAGCTTTCCAGCTTGGTCATGTTGACGCCATTGGTGGCGAAGCCGCCGAGCGCCTTGTAAAGCGCCGCCGGCACGTTGCGCACGCGGAAAACGAAAGTCGTCACCGTGTTGCCATTGTTGGGCCGCGCCCAGTCGGCGACGCGCGAGAGCACGACGAAGCGTGTCGTATTGTGTTTCTCGTCTTCGACGTCGCGCATCAAAATCTTGAGGCCGTAGATCTCGGCGGCAAGCTCCGGCGCCAGCGAGGCGCGCGACAGATCGCCCGATTGCGACACTTCCCGGGCTGAGCCGGCGGTGTCGATGGCGGTGATTGGTGTCAGATCGAGCTTACGGATGATCTTGCGGCATTGGCCCAGCGCATGAATGTGGCTGTAGACAGTGCGGATCGTCGCCAGGCTGGCGTCGGGCAGCGCCATCAGCTGGAAGCGAATGGGCAGGAAATATTCGCCGACGATATGCAGGCCCGAGCCCGGCAGGAAATGGTGGATGTCGGCGACGCGTCCGGCTATCGAATTCTCGATCGGGATCATGCCCAGTTCGGCAGTTCCGTCGGCGATGGCGGCAAGAGCATCTTCGAACGTATTACAGGCGAGCGGTTCGTAATTCGGATACACGGCCCGGCAGGCGATGTGGGAATTCGCGCCGGGTTCACCCTGGTAGGCAATTTTCTTCGCTTTCGCCATCTGTTCCATCCTGTGGGCTGGCCTTGCCCACTCCATCGTTGCGGGCTGTCCTTAGCAGGTCGTTCCATTGGACGCCAAGTTTGCTGGTATCACAGGCCATCTGCTATCTCTCAGGGCCTGAGCCGCTCCGGCGGCCGCGCTCTGGGAGGGGTAGATGCGGGATGTGGTGATCCACGGCGGAACCATCGTGTCGATGGACGACCGGCTGGGCGATCTGAAGGGCGACATTCTCGTCCGCGATGGCCGGATCGCCGCAGTTGGGCCCGCTCTAGAGGCGCCGGCCGAGGCTCAAGTGATCGATGCCAGCGGCATGATCGTCATGCCGGGCTTCGTCAACGCCCATATGCACACCTGGCAGACGGGCCTGCGCGGCGTTGCGGCGGATTGGACGATCTCGCAATATCTGCGCGCCATCCATGCCGGCCTTGCCACGCATTTCCGCGCGGACGACATTTACATCGCCAATCTCATGGGTGCGCTCAATCAGATCAATTGTGGCACCACCACTTTGGTCGATTGGTGCCACAACAATCCAACGCCGGCCTGTACCGATGCGGCGATCGAAGGCCTGCAGCAATCAGGCATTCGCGCCTTGTTCCTGCATGGCTCGCCTAAGCCAGATCCGAAACCTGGCCAGAAACATTTCAGCGAAGTGCCGATGCCACGCCATGAGGTCGAGCGGTTGCGCGGCGGGGCGCTGTCTAGCGACGACACACTCATCACCATGGGGCTTGCCATTCTTGGCCCCGGCATGTCGGTCTACGATGTCTGCGATCATGATTTCCGCCTGGCGCGCGAGCTCGGCATGGTCGCCAGCATGCATGTCAGCGGCCCGATGCTCACGCCCGATGGCTTCGAGCGGCTGGCGGCAGAGGGCCTGCTCGGACCGCATCTCAACATTGTCCATGGCAATGTGCTGAGTGATGCGCAGCTCGATCTGCTTGTGGCCGCTGGCGTCAGCTTTTCGGTGACGGCCGAGGTCGAAATGCAGATGAGTTTCGGCCGCCCTTTGACCGGCCGTCTGCGTCAGCGCGGCGGTCGCATCAGCATCGGCTCGGATATCGAGTCCGGCATGGCCAGCGACATGTTCACCGTCGCGCGCATGACCTTGCAGGCGCAGCGTTTCATCGATGCGCTCGACAGTTTTGCCGCTGCGGGAAAAGGCCTGGCAGAGATCACCATTCCCTGTCGGGAGGCTTTACGCTGGGCGACGATCGATGGCGCGCGCATGGCGGGGCTCGATCATCGCACCGGTTCGCTCACGCCCGGGAAGCAGGCCGATATAGTGTTGCTCTCGGCACGCGATCCAAACATGCATCCGGTTGTCGATCCGGCAGCCTCGATCCTGCTGCACGCGGGCGTTGCCAATGTCGATACGGTAATGATTGGCGGTGTGTTTCAGAAGCGTGGCGGCAGGCTGCTCTATAGCGACCTGCAGCGCCGGCTTGACGAACTCTCGCAATCGAGCGCGCGCATCCTGTCGGACTTCAACCGGGCGCGCGCCGCTGCTTAAAAAGCAGAGCATTTTCGAGCGAAGTGGACACCGGTTCGCGTGAAAAAAATGCGTTAAAACAGAAAATGAGAACTCGGTTCTGATTTTATCAGAACCGAAGAAGCTCTAGGCGGCCTGCGCCAGCCCTTGCATCTTAAGCATGTTCTGCACCGACGGGCGCTTGTTCATGCGCGCGTAATGGGCTGCGACATTAGCGGGCATCGGCCACTTACCCCATTCCGCCACCCAGAATTCGAAGAAGTAGAGCGCGCAGTCGGCGATGGTGAAATCGCCCATCAGCCAATCCTTGCCGGCCAGTTGCTTGTCGAGCAACGCCAGGCCCTTCTCGGCCATTTCGCGTCCCTGCGCTTTGATCTTGGGATGTTCGTCCTCGATGCTGCTGTAGCGCACGGTGCGCCAGAAGCGCGTCCACGCCTGCATGTGCAAAGTGGAAACGATATAGTCGATCGTCTCCAGGGTCCGCGCCAGTTTCTCCGGATCGGTCGAGAGCAGCTTCTTGTCTGGATTGGTCAGGGCCAGCCACACGGCGATGGCCGGAAATTCGGTGAGGGTGGAGCCATCGTCCCGCACCAGGGTCGGCACTTTCGACTTCGGATTCACGGCGACATAGTCGGGCTGGTATTGCGCCTGCGCGGCGAAGTCGACCTTTTTCAGGTCATAGGGCTTGCCGATCTCTTCGAGCAGGATGTGGATGCCCGTGGCGCAGGTGCCTGGGGCATAGTAAAGCGTCGTCATTCGTTTCCTCCGGAGCGGTATGATGCGCCATTCTGGCTGGGCCGCGTCGGCCTGACCAGTGCGAATTTGCGCCGGCAGGGTCGCATGGGCCGGGGGAACGGGCCGGTCTTGCAGTTGACGCCCAGTGCGCCGATATGCGTTCTGTCCTCGGCGCGGCTGAACCGCGCCTGTCTGTCGCTTTGTCCTGCCGGAGAATCGTATGTCGCTTACCGTCGCCGTCCAGATGGACCCGATCGAACGCATCAATATTGCCGGCGACTCGACGTTCGCGCTGCTTCTGGAAGCGCAGGCCCGCGGCCATAAACTGGTCTATTATACGCCCGATCGCCTCTCCATGGCCGGCCAAAGCGTCGTCGCCGAGACGCAGGCCCTGCAGGTGCGCGACGAGGTCGGCAATCATTTCACGCTGGGCGAGAGCCGCCGTACCGATTTGGGCAACGAGATGGATGTGGTGCTGCTGCGCCAGGATCCGCCCTTCGATCTCGCTTATATCACCACCACTCATCTGCTGGAGCGCATCCATCCGCGCACCCTGGTGGTCAATGATCCAGCCAGCGTGCGCAACGCCCCGGAAAAGCTGTTCGTCATGCAGTTTCCGCAGCTCATGCCGGACACCTTGATCACCCGCGACCGCAACGAGATCGAAGCGTTCCGCCACCAGCATGGCGACATCGTCATGAAGCCGCTTTACGGCAACGGCGGCGCCGCCGTTTTCAAGATGTCGCAAAAGGATCCGAATTTCGGTTCGCTGTTCGACCTGTTCTCGGCCACCTTCCGTGAACCCTGGGTGGTGCAGCGCTTCCTGCCGCGCGTCACCGAGGGCGACAAGCGCATCATCCTGGTCGATGGCGTCGCCATGGGCGCCGTCAATCGGGTGCCGGCTGAAAACGACATTCGCTCGAACATGGTGCGGGGCGGCGCGGCGCGCGAAACCGATCTGTCGCCGCGAGAACGGGAAATTTGCGAGACCATTGGGCCGGAATTGAAGCGCCGCGGCCTGATTTTCGTCGGGATCGACGTCATCGACGGCAATCTGACCGAAATCAACGTCACGTCGCCGACGGGCCTGCGCGCCATTCGCAAGCTCGGTGGGCCTGATCTCGCCGCCGCTCTCTGGGATGCTATCGAGCGCAAACGCGGCGGCTAGAGCAAATCACGTTTCGATAGAAACGCGATTTTGCCCAGCATCTTTGTTTTGACGCGTCTTTGTGCAATTCCAAAACGCTGCGAGCGGTCAAATTTGGCGCACCGCTGGCCCATCCGTGCTATGGGTGGTTTCCATGAGCCTCACAGCTGTTTCGACCGAAGCGCCCCGTCGCGCCGCCCGTCCGCCGAAGATCGCCCATCCGCGTTCGGCCATCGTCGATCACACCGCGCTCCAGGCCCGGCTGGATGCCATCGGGGCGGATTTATCCTCGGATCGCGGCGCCATGCGCGCCGCCGCCCTCGAAGAGCTCCGCCAAGCCCTTACGGGCGGCCAGGCGGTCATTCAGCGCTGGTTCGAGATCGACGGGCAGGGGCTCAAATGCGTCCATAATCTCGGCTGGCTCGAGGATGAGATCATCCGCGCCATCCACCATTTCGTCACCACCTGGATGTACCCGGCGGAAAATCCCTCGACCGCCGAGCGGATCGCCATTGTCGCCGTCGGCGGCTATGGCCGGGGCACTTTGGCGCCGGGCTCCGACATCGATTTGCTGTTCCTCTTGCCCTACAAGCAGACCGCCTGGAGCGAGAGCGTCATCGAGGCGGTGCTCTATCTGCTGTGGGACCTGCGCCAGAAGGTCGGTCATGCCACCCGCACGGTCGCCGAATGCCTGCGCCAGGCCATGGGCGACATGACCATCCGCACCGCGCTGCACGAGGCCCGCTTCATTCTCGGCGATGCCGGTCTGTTCGAGGATTTCCGCACGCGTTTCGACAAGGAGATCGTCAGCAAGACGGCGCGTGAATTCGTCGCCGCGAAACTGGCCGAGCGTGACGCGCGTCTGTCGAAGTCCGGCGCCTCGCGCTATGTCGTCGAGCCGAACGTCAAGGAAGGCAAAGGCGGCCTGCGTGATCTGAACACGCTCTTCTGGATCGCCAAATATGTCTATCGCGTGCGCGACATCGCCGAGCTGGTGCCCGCCGGCGTGTTCACCGAACGCGAGATCCTGACCTTCCGCCGTTGCGAAGAATTCCTGTGGCGGGTGCGCTGCCATCTGCACTACGTCACCGGCCGCTCGGAAGAACGTCTGACCTTCGACTATCAGCGCAACATCGCGGAGCGGCTGGGCTATGTCACCCATGCCGGCCTGTCCGATGTCGAGCGTTTCATGAAGCATTACTTCCTCATCGCCAAGGACGTCGGTGATCTCACCGCCATTGTCTGCGCCGCGCTTGAGGAACGGCAGGCCAAGCCGCGCGCGACGCTTAATCGTTTTATGGGCAAGTTCCGGCGCCGCAACGACGCGTTGGAGTTTCCGGGCTTCGCCATTGAGGTCGACCGCATCACGGTCGCCAATGACAAAGTCTTCGAGACCGATCCGGTCAATCTCATCCGGCTTTACTGGTTGGCCGATAAACACCGGCTCGCCATTCATCCGGACGCGTCGCGGCGGGTGACACTGTCGCTGAAGTACATCGACGCCGCCGTCCGCGAAGATGCCGAAGCCAACCGGCTGTTCGTCGAAATCCTGATGTCGCGCCATGCGCCCGAGACGGTGCTGCGCCTGATGAACGAATCCGGCGTGCTCGGCCGTTTCATTCCTGACTTCGGCCGCATCGTCGCGATGATGCAGTTCAATATGTATCATCATTACACGGTCGACGAGCATCTGATCCGTTGTATAGGCATTCTGTCGCGCATCGAGTCAGGCGAGCTTGTCGAGGATCATCCGGTCGCCAGCGAAATTCTGCCGGTCATCCACAATCGCAAAGTGCTCTATGTGGCGCTATTCCTGCACGACATCGCCAAGGGCCGCCCGGAGGATCATTCCATCGCCGGGGCGCAGGTGGCGCGCAAACTATGTCCGCGGCTGGGGCTGACGCCAGCGGAGACCGACAATGTCGCCTGGCTGATCGAGCATCATCTCGACATGTCGAACGTCGCCCAAGGGCGCGACCTGTCCGATCGCGGCACCATCGAAAGCTTCGCCAAGCCGATCCAGACGCTCGAGCGGCTGCGCATGTTGCTGGTGCTGACCGTCTGCGACATCCGGGGCGTTGGCCCTGGTGTGTGGAACGGTTGGAAGGGGCAACTTCTGCGCACGCTCTATTGGGAAGCCGAGCCGGTGCTGTCCGGCGGCCATTCAGCCATCGATCGCAAGCAGCGCGTCGCCATCGCGCAGGACGAATTGCGCCGCGCGCTGTTGTGGTCCGATCCCGATTTCGAAGCCTATGCCGCCCGCCACTATCAGCCCTATTGGCTGAAGGTCGATCTCAAGCACATGGTCAGGCACGCCAATCTGCTGCGCCTGTGCGAGGTCGAACTGCGTTCGCTGGCCACCGAATATACCACCGAGAAATTCACTGGCGTGACCGAACTGACGGTGGTGGCGCCGGATCATCCGCGCCTGCTGTCGATCATAGCGGGGGCTTGCGCCGTGTCAGGCGCCAACATCGTCGACGCGCAGATTTTCACCACGACCGATGGGCTGGCGCTCGACTCCATCTCCATCCGTCGCGCCTTCGATGATGACACTGATGAGTTGCGCCGCGCCTCGCGCGTTGCCGCCACCATCGAGAAGGCGCTGCGCGGCGAGATTCGTCTTGGCCAGGTCGTGGCGGAAAAAAGCGAGGCGCCAAAGAGCCGCGAGAAGGCGTTCCGCATCGAGCCGGAAGTCGTCATCGATAACACTTTGTCGAACCAGTTCACGGTTCTGGAGGTCTCGGGCCTCGACCGTCCGGGCCTCTTGTTCGAACTCACGTCGCAACTGTCGAGCCTCAACCTTAACATTGGCTCGGCCCACGTCGTCACCTTCGGCGAGAAGGCGGTGGACGCGTTCTACGTGACCGACCTCACCGGCCTGAAAATCACCAATGCCAGTCGTCAGGCGGCTATTCGCAGGCAATTGACCGAAATTCTTGGCGCGACGGAGGCCGGAAATCGTTCTGGCGGCCGGAAAGCCGCATCGGAAGCAGCTGGAGCTTGATTTTTCGGCTCAGGACCCCGATATCGGGGTGAAATTCCCTCATTTTGAGAGTGCTATGACTGATCCCCAGACGAACCCGGCTGTGCCGGGCGAGGAACCGCAGGACCAGATGAATCCGGAAGCCATGCAGCCCGATCCGTTCGTCGTGCTGGAAAAGCTGACGGCGGAAAACGCCGAGCTGAAGGATCGTACCCTGCGCACCCTGGCGGAGATGGAAAATCTGCGCCGCCGCACCGAAAAGGAAATCGCCGATTCGCGCGTCTACGGCGTCACCAATTTCGCCCGCGACATGCTGACCTTCGCCGACAACCTGCATCGCGCCATCGAATCGGTTCCGGCCGAAGTGCGCGCCGCCGCTGAAGGCCCGTGGAAAGCCCTGATCGAAGGTATCGAAGTCACCGAGCGTGATTTCCAGTCGCGCCTCGCCAAATACGGCATCAAGAAAATTGATCCGAAGGGCGAGAAGTTCGATCCCAACATGCACGAGGCTCTGTTCGAGGCGCCCGATACCTCCGTTCCCACCGGCACCGTGGTGCAGGTGATGGAGGCCGGCTATTCGATCGGTGAGCGTTGTTTGCGTCCGGCCAAGGTCGGCGTGTCCCGTGGCGGCCCGAAGGCGACCGCGGCGGAGCCGAGCGACGCCTCGGCTTGATCGGATAGCGTTTCTATCGAAACGCAATTTGCTCTAGGTGACGCGCCGCATCGTTAAGTTGATGCGGCCGCCATCGGCGAGCAAAGTCGACGTGCCGGAGAGAATCCGATCGACGCCGTGAAAGACGAAGCGCGACGCGCCGCCGATGACGAGCACGTCGCCTGAATGCAGCTTCAACGATTTTGTCGGGCCGCCGCGTTGCGTGCCGCCAAAGCGGAACAGGCACGAATCCCCCAGCGAAATCGAGACGACCGGCGCATCCTGTGCCGTCTCGTCGCGGTCCTGGTGCAGGCCCATGCGGGCGCTTCCATCATAGAAATTGATCAGGCAGGCTTCCGGCAGCGCCGGATAGGCTGATGTTTCACGCCAGGCTTTCAGCACGAGATCGGGAATGTCGGGCCATGGCGCGCCTGTCACCGGATGACGCGCCTCATAGCGATAACCACGCTCTACATCCGACATCCAGCCGAGCGAACCGCAATTGCTCATGCGCACAGAGAAGGCTTTGCCAGTGCGCGGCATGTGCGGTGTGTAGAGCGGTGCGGCGCGCAGGCAGAGGCGCAATTGCTCCACCAGCGCGATCTGTTCGTCCCGGCTGTAGAAGCCGGGGAAATAATGCAGTCCGTCGGCGATCTCAGGCATGGGTGATCGCCCAGGTTGACCGTCAGGCCTTCAAAATCACTTTCGATTCCACCGTGGAATCCGCCTTCAGCCGATACACCACGGGTACGCCGGTATCGAGCTCGATGCTGGGGATCGTTTCCGGGGTCGCCTTTTCCAGCACCATCAGCAGAGCGCGTAGCGAATTGCCATGCGCCACCACCAGAGTGTTCTCGCCGCGCAGCACGCAGGGCAGGATTTCCTGGTTGTAGTAGGGCAGGGCGCGCGCCAGCGTGTCGCGCAGGCTCTCGCCACCCGGCGGCGGCGTGTCGTAGGAACGGCGCCAGACCATCACCTGCTCGTCGCCCCACTTCTGCGCCGCCTCGGCCTTGTTGAGGCCTGCGAGATCGCCGTAGTCGCGCTCATTGAGGCGCATGTCCTTAGTCATCGCCAGGTTCGGCGCGCCCATCGCTTCAAGCGCCAGGCGAGCCGTGTGCTGGGCGCGTGACAGCGCCGATGTGAAGGTATGTTGGAAGGTCACGCCATGGGCCTTCAAACGTTCGCCGGCGGAGATAGCTTCCTTCACGCCGACTTCGGTCAACGCCGGATCCTTCCAGCCCGTGAACAGGTTCTTCAGATTCCATTCGCTTTGGCCGTGGCGCAGCAGGACGAGAATGCGGTCCATCAGATTTCCTCGCAGATTTCTTATCAGTTGTCGGAAAGGCCGAGAACGTCGGCCATGGAATAATGTCCGGGCTTCTGGTTGCGGCCCCACAGGGCGGCGCGCACCGCGCCACGCGCGAAAATACCGCGATCCTCGGCCTTGTGGGTGAGGACGAGCCGCTCGCCTGGGCCAGCGAAAATCGCGTCATGGTCGCCGACCACCGAACCGCCGCGTAGGGAGGCAAAGCCGATATCGCCATCCTGGCGGGCGCCGGTAAAGCCGTCGCGGCCACGGGCCGAATGTTGAGCCAGCGTGATGCCACGCCCGGCAGCCGCCGCTTCGCCCAGCATCAGGGCCGTGCCCGACGGCGCGTCGACTTTGGCGCGATGGTGCATTTCGACGATTTCGATGTCGTAGTCTTCGCCAAGCGTCGCCGCGACCTTTTTGACCAGGCCGGCGAGCAGATTGACGCCAAGGCTCATATTGCCGGAGCGGATGATGACCGCGTGACGGGAAGCGGCGTCGATCTTGGCGATATCCTCTTCCGAAAGGCCCGTGGTGCCAATCACATGGACGATACGGGCCTGGGCCGCGAGGCCGGCCAGCTGCACCGTCGAGGCAGGGCCGGTGAAGTCGATCACGCCATCGGCTTTCACAAGAATTTCAAGGGGTTCCGAAGTGATCGGGACGCCGATCTCGCCCAGGCCGGCGAGTACGCCGGCATCCTGGCCAAGCGCCTTCGATCCCGCATGTTCCAGCGCACCGACAACCTGCATGCCTTGGGCCGCATGGATAATCTGTACAAGAGTTCGCCCCATGCGCCCGGCGGCGCCGGCGACCACCAGCCGCATGTCGCTCATACAATTCCTCGCAAATAAAACATTGGGGGCTCTATAGCGGGGTGGGGCGCGATTTGCCAGCCATGGGCCTGGCAGTGAGTGTCGCCGGTGCAAGTGCGTAGGTATTGTCATCGGCTTGTGATGCATCTGCGCTAGCCCTGCGGGGCCGCAGCGCCAATGTCCCCCCGGGCGCGTTTCCCCAAGCGGCACCTTGTCGCCGGGCGCACCGATGGGCCCGGCGGCTTTTTTGGTGGCATTGCGATCTGGGCCGGCCGCTCCTCGTGTTAAAGCAAACTATGACGAGCGCCTCAGATCCGCATCAAGATGATGTCAAAATCCGCCTCAGCCCTCATGAGGCTATCGTGCTCTTCGAGCTTCTGTCTCGTTGGTGTGATCCGAAGGCCACTCATACCCCCAGCGGCAGGTGCTTCGAAAGTACTGCAGAGTGCGCCGTGCTCCAGGGTCTGCGCGCGGACCTTGAGAAGCAGCTCGTCGCTCCGTTCCAGGACGACTATAATCAGATTGTAGAAGACGCACGGAGCCGTCTGGTCGGCTTGTGGGATTATCCGACCCTTAAAGGCTGAATGGTAGGCAATATTTTTTCGCCGTCATGAATCGGCAATAATCGCGCGCTAAGGATACCTCAGTTGCAGATCGCACTTATCGCTTTTTGCAGCGGGACGCCGGGCCGGATGTACGCCCGGCGTTATTATTTTCAGCGGTCGTCGTCGTTCAGGCGACGGCCGCTTCAATCTCCTTGACGATGGCTGTTGCAGCCGCGCGCGGATCAGCCGCTTGCGTCACCGGCCGGCCGATCACCAGATGATCGGCGCCGGTGGCAATCGCCTTGGCGGGCGTCATGATGCGCTTCTGATCGGCCGTGGCGCTGCCGGCAGGGCGGATGCCCGGCGTTACCAGCAGCATCTGCGGACCCACCAGCGCGCGCAGATCCTGCGCTTCCTCAGCCGATGAGACGAGACCGTCGATGCCAATATCGCGCGCTTGTTCAGCGCGCCGACGCACCAGCTCTTTCACACCGATGGCAAAGCCGGCTTCCTTGAGATCGGCATCGTCGTAGCTGGTCATCACCGTGACGGCGAGCAGCCTCAGGGGCGATCCCTGCAAAGCGGCGCGCGCGGCGCGCATCGTCTGCGGATAGGCATGAATGGTGAGAAGCGAGGCACCGAGTTCGGCGACCTGTGCGGTGGCGCGCGTCACCGTATTGGGGATGTCGTGCAACTTCAGGTCGAGAAAAACTTTCTTGCCCTGATCCGTCAGTTCCCGCGCCAGGCTCAAGCCGCCGCCGTAGGTCAGCTCCATGCCGATCTTGTAGAAACTGACGGTATCGCCGAGCGTCTCAACCATGGCGCGTGCGTCGGAGACCGAGGGCAGATCGAGCGCGACGATCAAGCGGTCGCGTGGCGAGATGAGGGCGGACACGAAGGCCTCCTACGGTGTTCGGGCGAGCAAGGGATAGCCGGTCCATACGCATTTCTGCGCTGGAATGCCAGCTTTCACGCTCAAATAATGCTGTTTTAGGGACGTGTTGCTTACGGTCGGCCGGACTTCCGCTTACCGTCGCCGAGGCGGCGCAGCAGGGCCAGGGCTGGCTCATCGCGCATCTGCACCTTCCGGCGCTGCAGGTCGAGGCGCACGCGGTCCTTGGCCAGGCGGATTTCGGTCTCGATCCGATCGCGCGTGTCGAGGATTTCGTCCTTCATCCGGCCTGTGCCTTCGCGCAGTTTCGAGATCATAGCGACGGCGGGATGGGGGCGTTTGGCCTTGGCGCCGGCGGTGGCCGGGCGATAGACCCAGACCCGCGCTGGCGGGATGTTGAGCAGAACCGGTTGGGAAGCCTCGGCATCGAAAGCCACCGCGCGGCATTGTTTCGGCCGGCGCGGCACGGGTGAGACCATGCCATAGGTGAATTGGATGAAACGACCGCCCGGGCCGAGCAGGGCGAAGGCATCCTCAAGCAGCGCGCAGCGATCGGGCTCTGGCCGGTTGAGCAGCGGCAGGCTGGAAACGACCGCCGCGATTGGCTCGTTGATGAGGCCGGCAAGCGTAGTGTCGAGATCGTAGGCGTCGCCCTGAATGACGGTGGCGCCGGGAAAGCGCCGTTCCAGCAGCTTGCAAAAGGCCGGATCATATTCGACCAGAATGAGCCGGTCGGCGGTCACACCGTGCTGGATCAGCGCTTGTGTCACCGGACCCGTGCCGGGCCCTAATTCGATGATCTTGCCGGGGATCTTGATGTCGACATAGCGCGCCATGGCGCGCGCCAGATATTTGCCCGATGGCGAGACGGCGCCGGTCGAACCAGGGTTTTCGAGCCAGGCTTTGATGAAGCGGGCTTCGTCGGAAAAACGCTCCTGAAGCGACGTCTTCGGCCGCGCTCTTGAAGCGCGTTCCTGATCGTGATGATTGTGACGCAAAACGACCTCGAGGCTTTCCAACCCAATCCCAAAACGGCGATATAACTCGCCTACAACGCTGGCGACGTCAAGAAAGCGTCATGTCTCTCGGTTTTCCCGGTTAATCCAATCGGACAGGAAAATTGCGGCGGGAGTGGGTGGAAGCACGCTAAGAAGCCGATTCTGGGAGGATTTTGATGGAAAAATACGATATTGCCGTCCTTGGCGCCGGAATCGCCGGACTTTCGGCCGGTATGTGGGCCGCTCGCTACGGCCTCAAAACGGTGGTGATCGACCGGATGGGCGCCGGGGGCCAGATCGTTACCGCCACGAGAATCGACAATCTGCCGGGCCTTCCCCAGGGGGTATCTGGCTACGATCTCGGGCCCCTGGCGTTTGAGCAGGCCGAAGCCGCCGGCGCTGAATTCCGCATCGACGATATCGAGACCATAACCCCGGCGGAGGCCGGACTGTCCATTTCCTGTGGCGGCGATGCGGTCTCGGTGCGCGCCGTCATCGTGGCCTTGGGCTCGGCACCACGCACGCTGGGCGTGCCAGGCGAGGAGGAGTTCGCCGGTCGCGGCATCTCCCATTGCGCCTCCTGCGATGGGCCGCTCTATGCCGGCAAAGCCGTCGTGGTGATCGGCGGTGGCGATACGGCGCTCGACGAAGCGCTGGTGCTGGCGGACAGCTGTAGTTCGGTGCTGGTTCTGGTGCGTGGCGGCGCATTGCGCGCGCAGCCTTTCCTCATCGATCAGGTGCAGGCCAAGCCCAATATCGATATCCGCTTGAACACCCATGTCGAACGTATCGCTGGCGAGAGCGGCGTCACCCATGTGGTGGCGCGCGGCCCGGGCGGCTCGCAGGAGATTGCCTGCCATGGCGTGTTCATCTGTGCTGGTACTGTGCCCAATACCGCTTTGCTACAGGGGCTTGTGACGCTTGATGCGAACGGTCATATCGAAACCGACGTCATGATGCGTACGTCCCATCCAGCGATTTTCGCGGTGGGCGACATTCGCAGCCAATCGGTGGGCCTGCTGGCTGCCTGTGCGGGCGATGGCGCGACGGCTGCGACAGCCGCCTGGCGGACATTGAAGACCAGCGCCTAGATGCGCTGCCAGCCGAAATGCGATAGGTTAGGTACCAGACAATAAGAACCCGGCAATAAACCCGATTTCGGGGAGGATTTGAATGCTCGACAAAGTTGCAGCGCGTAGCGCCGAGAAAATCACCGTTCTCAATCCGGTCGGTTATCCGCCGAAGGTACAGCGCCGCACCGCGTCCGCCCGCCTCGAAACCCTTGATGGCAAGACGATCTATCTCATCGATTGCCGATTCGATGATTCGATCGAACTGCTGAAACAAGTGCAGGCCTGGTTCACGACGCATATGCCGAGCGTCACCACCAAGATGGTCAGCCTGTCGAACTATTATGGCCATGACGATCCCAAGACCTGGGAAGAGATCAAGGCCAATGGCGACGCCGCTATCATCGGCGTCGGTCATTGCAGCACCTGCGCGCCGGCGACCGCCACCCATGCGATCAATCTTGATACCAAATACGGCGTGCCGACGGTCGCCATTCACACCGAGAAATTCGACAAGGTGGTGCGCTCGGTGGCGAAGATGGCCGGCCTTGCCAATGCGCCTTGCGTATTCGTGCCGCAGCCGGTCATGGGCAAGTCAGCGACGGAGCTCGCCGCCTATGTGAACGGCAAGGATCCGATTCGTGGTCAGCCGGTAATGCAAGGCATCATCGAGGGCCTCACGCATGGCCTGGCGTCGGAAACGGTTGCTGCTGATCGTTCGACGCCGCGTCTCGTCGATCCCGATACCGAGGACAATCTTCATCAGCTTTTCCTCGACAACAATTGGACCGACAAACTGCCGATCGTGCTGCCGACGCAGGAACGTGTCGCCGCCATGCTGGCGCAGACCAGCCGCAAGCCCGACGAAGTCGTCGGCCGCATGCAACCGACGGCCAATCGCGGTCTGTGGGAATATACGGTCGAGAAGGTCGCCGTGAACGCGGTGATGTCTGGCGCGCGGCCGGAATATTTCCCGGTCATTCTGGCGCTGGCGGCCTCGGGCGTTTCAGCGCGCGGCTCGACGTCGAGTTCGGCCTCGGCGATGGTGGTGGTCAACGGGCCGATCCGCCATGAGATCGAGATGAATTGCGGCATCGGCGCGATGGGGCCTTACAATCACGCCAATGCCACCATCGGGCGCGCCTACGGCCTGCTGTCGCAGAACTTGCAAGGCGGTTCAGTGCCCGGCGAGACCTTCATGGGCTCCATCGGCAATAATTACACCTACAACAGCATCACCTTCGCCGAGAACGAAGAGCGCAGTCCCTGGGAGCCGCTGCATGTGCAGAAGGGCTTCAAGCCAGAGCAGAGCACGGTGACGATTTTCTACGGTTGCCGCTCGACGACGTTCTCGCTCGGTCTGCGCGAGAAATATTGGCAGGAGCACGTGCGCGACATGCTGCGCGGCACCGATGCTATTACAGGCCCGGTGCTGCTGCTCGATCCAATCACCGCCAACCAGTTTATCGACCGCGGCGGTTTCGACACCAAGAAGAAGCTGATCCGCTGGATCTGGGAAAACGCCACCATGCCGGCGGCCCGCTATTGGGATCTGCAACTCGTGCAGAATTACCGCTATCCCCGCGCCACCTACGGTGAAGAACCTTTGGCGACCAAGCTCAAGGCGGCCGATACGCAGGAGATCAATGTCTTCGAGGAAAAGGACGTCAATGTCGTGGTCGTCGGCGGCGAGGCCAACGGCTATTGGCAGATCATGGGGGCTAACGAACGTGCGGTGGTCTGTATCGACGACTGGCGCTAGACATATGGCGTCGTTGACCGAGTGTGGACCGCGATGCTGAGGTTTTTACGCGCGGTGGCCATTCTGGTGGCGTTCGAGGCATCAGCTGGCGCTCAAAGCGGGTCGTCGGCTTCGCTTGCCGAAGCTGATCGGCTTTATGCGCTTGCCATGGACAATTGGGCAAGAAGCACCTCGCCCTATGTCGAAGACCTGCTGCGCAGAACGCTGGGCTTGCGTGAAGGTGTTCTGCCGGCAGATGATGCGAGCGTGGCCAATGCCCAAAACCAATTGGCCAAGGTCTACTACAATCGCGGGATGAGTTCCCGTAGCGCTTCAGACTTCGCGCAAGGGCACGAATTGTTCGCTAAGGCGGTGGCAACCGGCGAAAAGCACCTCGATGCTAAGGATCCGCTTCTATCGAATTATTATGGCGACCTCGGCGCTGCTCTGCGAGAACTTGGGCGTTATAGCGAAGCCATCTCCTATGTCTGTAAATCTTTGAATATCCGGCGCGCGATCGGGCCAGCCAATTCTCTCCGCTTGGTAGGCAGTCTCAACAATCTGGGTCTGATCGCGGCCTATCAGGGCAAACACCTCGAAGCCGTCCAGTTGCGAGCCGATGCGCTGAGCATCGAACAGGGCACCTTGGGCGACCGTGATCCAGGCACTCAAGCGTTGCAAACCTATTGCGATCTCTCGATCAGTTGAAGTGGCACGCCGTCTGGCTTCCTTTAGAAATTCGCTTCGCAGCGGAAAGTCCTTCATCCTGCCAGCGCCAGTCATCGATGCCGAGCAGTTTCGGATTGGCGAAGGCGCGCTATTGCCAGATCATGGGTGCTAACGAGCGGGCGGTGGTTTGTATCGACGACTGGCGTTAACCCCTCAGGGGCGCACTTTAGAATTCTTGGAACTTTCGTTGTCGCCGACACGTTGAAAGGCATTGCCCGGTCGGGTCTTGGCTGGGCCTGCCCGGAGACGAGACATGGCGACAGCACATCCTTCCAAAGAAACCGCGAATACGTCCAAGGCAAAAGAGCCTTTCCTGAGCGACGTCAAAATGTTGCGTAAGCAGGCGCGGGCGCATCTGTCCGAAGGCGCCATCACGTCTGCCTATGGTGCGGACGTGAATAAGACGATCGAGATTCTGCAGTCGGTCCTCGCAACCGAAATCGTCTGCGTGCTGCGTTATACGATGCATGCTGTCGCGGCGACCGGCATTTCATCGGAAGGGGTGAAGAAGGAATTTGCCGAACACGCGCGTGAGGAGCAGGAGCACATGATGCAGGTCGCCGAGCGGATCAATCAGCTCGGTGGAACGCCGAATTTCAATCCGGAAGGATTGGCCTCACGCTCAGCTTCGGAATATGTCGAAGGCGATAATCTGGTCGATATGATCCGCGAAAACCTTGTCGCGGAACGAATTGCTGTCGAGCACTATCGCGAACTCATCAAATATTTTGGCGACAGGGACACCACCACGCGCGTGATGATCGAGGGCATTCTTGGCAAAGAGGAAGAGCATGCCAACGACATGCACGATCTCCTCGTTGCGCATGAAGGCACGCCAAATCTGCCTAAGCACTGAGAATAGGCGCTGAAACCTCGGTGTCATTCCGACAGCCGCGCTGCAGCTGAGCGGAAATGGCACCAAGAGTTTAGCCAGCCCTATTTGTACAGTTTCTTAGCGGCCGCCAGTCCTTCATCCTGTCTCCGCCAGTCATTGGTGCCGAGCAGTTTCGGGTTGGCGAAGGCGCGCAGTTCCGGCGGCACTTTGTCCTCGATGCCTTCGCGCACGAAGCCATGGCCACCACGCGCCCAGATCAATTGCGCTTCTTCCGACATCATGAAGTCGATCAGCATCAGCGCCGCGTTCGGCCGGGGCGCGTTGCGCATCTGCACGGCGCCATAGAGTACATAGGGCGCACCTTCCGCCATCGGCAGAACCTTTACCGGCAAGCCTTTGAGATTGTTGATGTCGGGAAAGATGAAGGGGATGAACATGGCATATTCGCCGCGCGCGATCCGCCGGCCCGCTTCGCGCTGGTCGCGGGTGAAGACCAGGTTCTGCGCCGCCATGGCCTCCTGATATTTCTCGCCCAGAGCGTTGAATGTGGTGAAGAACCACAAATAGCCGCCGCCGATGGCGCGCGTGTCGTCGGAGAGAATCTTGCCCTTCCACTTCGGATCGGTGAGATCGGTCCAGCTTTTCGGCTCATCCTCCGGTTTGACCAGCGACGTGTTCACCAGCACGCCATAGTTGAGGATCATCGAGGGGGCGAACAGATCGTCGGCTTTGAACGGCGCGCGGAGCGCTTGCGCATTTGGCGTGATCGAATGGCGCGCGAACACCTTGTCGTCTTTGTCGATGACGGCCGCTTGCCCGTCGGTGGTGAAGGTAACATCGGCCGTAAAGCGGCCGGCCGTCTGTTCGGCGCGGGTGCGTTCGCGCAATTCGCTGGCGCGCGCTTCCAGCGCCTCGACCGGAATGCCAGTGCGCGCGGTGAAGGCTTTCAAAATGGCGGTTTGCAGCGGATTGCCGACATGGGCAGTGTAATAAATCACTTTGCCCTCTGCCTTGCCGGCAGCGACCACTTTATCCCACTCGGCCGGCGACATCTGCGTTTGAGCCGATACGCTGCCGGCGATGACCGTCGTCATTAGAGCAAGCGCAAATCGTGCAGTGGCAATGCGGCCATTCATGAGCTGTCCCTCCCGTGCACATTGTTAGGTGCTGTGCTGGTGCTATCTTAAAACAGCTCGTTATCGCAGGTCGAGGGGAAAGGCGTCGGCAATGTGCCGTGGCCACGCGCGTGGCGCGATAAATAGCGCGTCGCCGCGCAGGGATTTATCCATGGCCCACGGATTGTGGGAAAGCCACAGCCGCACGGATTGGGAAATACGGCGTTGTTTCTGCGCGGTGATGGTTTCCGAGGCCTGATCGAGCGTCGGTCGTCCCTTCACCTCGACGAAGATGACGAGATCGCCGCGCCGCGCGATGATGTCGATCTCGCCGCCCGGCACTTTGTAGCGCGTGCTGAGCACGCGCCACCCCTTGCAGCGCAGATAAAAGCGCGCCCAGGTTTCGGCACGCAGGCCGAAGGCATGGGCTTTGATGCGTCGCTCACGCGCACGCGCGTTGCTCAAGGCGCGCCGCGTGTCTGGGCCGCGCCCAATTCAATGGCGCGCGCATAGACCTTGCGGCGTGGCTGGCCGGTTTCGGCCGCCACCAGCGCTGCCGCGTCCTTCACCGAATAAGTACGCAGAGCCACTTCCAGGCGCGCGTCGATATCGGCGTCATCGATCACCTCTTCGTCGCCGGGCGGCGCCACCAAGAGCACGATTTCACCCTTCGGCGGGTCCTCGGCCGCGAGCTGTGCCGCGAGAGTGGCGAGCGAACCGCGTCGCACCGTTTCGAAATGTTTGGTCAGTTCGCGCGCGATAGCGGCCTCGCGATCGCCGAGGACCGCATTGAGATCGGCCAGGGACTCCGCCAGCCGGCGTGGTGATTCGAAAAACACCAACGTGCCGGGAATCAGCGCCAGTTCGGCGATCCGCGTCCGCCGCGCCACGCTTTTTTGCGGCAGAAAACCCTCGAAGAAGAAACGATCCGTCGGCAGGCCGGCGACGACCAGCGCCGCTAGCACCGCCGAGGCACCGGGCACGGAGGTCACGGGGATATTGCGCTCCACCGCATCGGCGACGAGCTTGAAGCCGGGGTCGGACACCAAAGGCGTGCCGGCGTCGGAAACCAGCGCCAGTGCGGCGCCAGCTTCTAGCCGCGCCACGAGATGTGGGCGCATCACAGCGGCATTGTGCTCGTGATAGGCGACCAGCGGTGTTGCGATGCCGTAGTGGGCAAGCAGTTTGCGGGTGACGCGGGTGTCTTCGGCGATGATCGCATCGGCCGCCGCCAGGGTTCCCAGCGCGCGAAACGAGATATCGCCGAGATTGCCGATGGGCGTCGCCACCACATGCAGACCGGGGGCGATCTTCTCAGCTTCAGCGCGCAGGCCGAAGGCCGTGAAAGCGGGTTGGGGCCGCTGCTCCGCCGTATGCCCCCCGCGGGTTGGCGCGGTCATGGAAAACTCCCGTTGAAAAATCAGAATGAAGCTACCGGTCCGAGAGCGTTCTGTAAACAGGTCAAATGTTCGATTTAAAGAACAATTCGTCCGCACGCCTGCAAATCGTTGGGGCTAGATAGGAAAAGATGGTTAACCTTTCTCGCGCAGCATTTTACACGACTTACACGACCAGAATTGCTTTGGCGGCGACAATCGCGCTGGGCAAGCTTGATGAGACAGCATATTTTCAAAGCCTGGCTTGATCCCGCGCGCGGGATAGGCGGCGATTGGCGGCGGGATTGAGTGATGATGGCATTTTTTGACCGAGGTTTGAGCCGTACCTTGTCGGCCGCAAAGACGGGCGCTGCTTTGAGCGTCCTGCTGGCACTGGCCGGCTGCGGCTCGATGGGCGTCGGTGGCCCCTTCTCTGGCGATAGCCAGCCCGCCGGCGGCGGGACCCCGCTAGCCCAAGAGGCCGGCAACACCATCGGCCATGGGCCGGTGAAGATCGCGCTGATTCTGCCGCTGACCCAGGGCGGGCAGCCGAGCACCGTTGGCCAGTCCCTGCGCAACGCCGCCGAGCTTGCCATGTCGGAGCGCGGCCTGGATGCGGTCACTCTGTTGGTCAAGGACGACCAGTCTTCGGCCGAAGGCGCGCGCGCCGCGGCCCAGGCGGCGCTGAACGAAGGCGCCGAAGCGTTCATCGGCCCGCTCTACGCGGCCAATATGCGTGAAGTCGGCCGCGTCGCCCGGGGCGGCAATCGCCCGGTCATCGGCTTCTCCACCGACACCAGCGCCGCGGCGCGCGGTGTTTATGAATTGTCCTTCCTGGTCGAGACGCAGGTCTCGCGCGTCGTCGACTTCGCCGTGTCGCGCGGCAAGAAGAGCATGGCCGTCATGGCGCCGGAAACCGATTACGGCAATGTGGCGCTGGCTCAGTTCCAGACCGTGGCGGCGTCGCAAGGCGTGCGCGTCGCTGCGATCGAGCGTTACCGGCCCGGTGGCGCGGCTGCGGCGGCGCAGAAGATTGCCGGCCTCGGCGATGCGGTCGATGCGCTGTTCGTGCCCGAACAGGCCGATCAGATGACGGCTGTCGCCGGCGCCATCAGCTCTGCTGGTATCGACGTCAAGCGCGTTCAGCTTCTCGGCACCGGCGTGTGGAACGATGCCCGCGTTATGCGTCTGCCCGCACTTCAGGGCGCCTGGTTCGCCGCGCCCGACAATGCCGGCTTCAATATCTTCGCGCAGAAATATCGCACCAAGTTCAACTCCGATCCTGTGCGCATTGCCACGCTCTCCTATGACGCGGTGTCGCTGCTCGTGGCGCTGGCGCAACAGCAGAGCGGCCGCTTCGCTGAAGCCACGCTGACCAACGGCGATGGTTTCCGGGGCGCTGACGGCCTGTTCCGCTTCCGGGGCGACGGCCAGAACGAACGCGGCCTCTCGGTGCTGCAGATTCGCAATGGCACGAGCACGGTGATCAGCCCGGCGCCGCAGAAGTTCAGCTCGCCTCCCGGGACGTAAACGCGTTCGCGCTAGCGTTTCACAGGCCTTCAAAATTATCGCAATCAGAGCAAGTCGTGTTTCGACAGAACGCGGCTGTGCATTGTAGCGACGCGATAGGAACGGCATACGAAAGTATTCGCAGCCTTGTCACTTGACGGAAACTTGCGAGTCGCCACCATGGGCGGACGGACAAGCTAGGTTCCGTCGGGGGGCGGTACGCATGCGCAGGATATGGCGGTCGGTGCGTTCGAGGCCGAACCATCGCAAAGTCTCGCTCCGTTTCGCGATGCCTATGCTCCTCGCGGTTTTGGTCGCGGGTCCACTGAAAGCCGAGCAGGTAACCTCCGAAGAAAATCCGGATGTTTTCTTTGCCCCGGTCTATGGGCGACTTGGCATTACTCTGCCGGCGCGCATCGCTCGGGATACATCGGTCTGGTCGCATCTAGACGAACTGCGACGCGAACCTTGCGATCAAGTGGTGATCGTCCCGCTCGCAAAGGCTCTGTATAATGTGGGCTTTCGCCGCGAAGCTGCGGAGAGTGCCTATCGTTTCGCCAAGGCTTGCGGTGGTCCCGACAATGCGCTCGACATGTCGGCGAATATTTTCTTCCAACTTTCTGATTATGGCAAAGCCGTCGAAGTCACGGACGTTTTGGTTGGCAAAATACAGACATCGCCAAAGGTGTACTATCTGAGGGCGCGCGCGCTCGATGAAACGGGCGATCACAAGCGCGCGTTGGACGACTATGCCAAGGTGATTGAATTTTCTCCTTCCAAAAAGAATGTGCCGAGCGAGGTTTTTTTCCGCATGGCAAGCGCCTATGCGGCAGTCGGGCGCTTCTGCGAGGCGATGAAGACCATTGAAACGTGGGTCGCCTTTGATCCGGACACGCGCGACATCCCTCCCGCTCAAAGGGACCTGGCAGGTTATGCCGAGAAGGGCCATTGCGCGCAAACGAAACCAATGGAGCGGTTTCCGCTCTTGGGCCAGGCCAATGTCGTGCGCGTTACAGCTATGATCAATGGCGAGAAAGGCGTTTTCATTCTTGATACCGGCGCGAGTTTCGTATCCGTGCAGAGCGATTTCGCGGAACGCGCTAAGCTGCGGACGGAAGGCGCGAGGAAGGTGAGGCTGAACACGGCTAACGGCCCGACGACCGGCCTTCTTTCGAAGGCCGATTCGATCAAGCTCGGCAACTTGAACGCCACCAACATTCCCGTTGTCGTGCAGTCGGGTGATAAGAAAGTTTTTGGAATGACGGTCGACGGTCTTCTGGGTATGAGTTTCTTGTCTCGTTTCGACGTGCACATTTCCAAGGGTTTTATGGAAGTGAGCGCCCGCGAGAGTGCTCCGCCATCGCGTCTTGATCAAGCTGGGAAAGCGAATGTCGAGTCAACGCGCGCGTTTCGACTTGCGCCGATAATCGCCCACTGAACGCGGATATCGTTCGTCACCTGTAATGGTGACGCTCTTCACATCAGGCCGCGAGATCGGCCACCACCGCATCGAGCACCGGGAAGCCGGATGACGTGACGCGGATGCGCCCGTCGCTGGTGATCTCGATCATGCCGTCTTCGATCAGCGACGAGACGCGCTCCTGATCGAGTTTCTGGCCGCGGATCGCCTCGAAGCGCAGCGCCTCGATGCCTTCCGTCAGGCGCAAGCCCATCAACAGCATTTCGTCGGCCTGTTCTTCTTGCGTCAGCAGTTCATCGCTGACCAAGCCATGGCCGTCGCTCTCGACGACCGTCAGCCACATTTCCGGATGCCGTTCCGTCGATTGGGCCACCCGGCCACGGGGCGTGTTGAGCCGGCCATGGGCGCCGGGGCCAACGCCGGCATACTCGCCATAGCGCCAGTAGATGAGGTTATGGCGGCTCTCATCGCCTGGGCGGGCGTGATTGGAGATTTCATAGGCCGGCATGCCGGCCGCGTTCGTCACGTCCTGGGTCACGTCCCAGAGCGCCCGCGACACGTCTTCGTCGGGCAGTTTCAGCCGGCCGGCATTGCGCAGGCGCTCGAACATCGTGTCGGGCTCGATGGTGAGCTGGTAGAGCGACAAATGCCCGCCGGAGCGCTTCACGCCTTCGGTCAGCTCGTTGCGCCAAGCCTCCGGCGTCTGCCCGGAGCGGGCATAGATCAGATCGAAGGAGAAACGGTCGAAAATGGCGGACGCCACGCCCACCGCTGTCATCGCCTCGGCCGCTGTGTGCAGCCGGCCCAGCGCCTTCAGATCGGCGTCGTTCATCGCCTGCACGCCAAGCGACACACGGTTGACCCCGGCGGTCCGATAACCCTTGAAACGCCCGGCCTCCACGGAGGTCGGATTGGCCTCCAGGGTGACTTCGGCGTCCTTGGCGACGGTCCAATGGCGGCCGATTTCGTCCAAAATCGCCCCAACCGTCTCCGGCTTCATCAGCGACGGCGTGCCGCCGCCAAAGAAGATCGACTGGACCGTGCGTCCCGGCGCCAGGGCGGCGCGATGGGCGAGTTCCGTCCGGAAGGCGGCGACATAGCGCTTTTCGTCGATAGCCTGCGCCCGTACGTGACTGTTGAAGTCGCAATACGGGCATTTGGACAGGCAAAAGGGCCAGTGCACGTAGACACCGAAGCCTGGATCGTAAGTCGGAAAGCGTGAAGCCATGCGCGGCTTATCGCATGGATCACCTGATTCGGTCACCAGCCCTTGATTTTTGGTAATTTTTTGATTTCGGGTCCTAAAGTTTCAACAGCTGCTTGGCGTTGCCACCCATAAACTTGGCCATATCCGCTTCGCTGATCTGCAGCGATTTGACCCAGTCGAGGCCGGGGCCATTCATCACGAAGGGCCAGTCGATCGAGAACATGATCCGGTCCATGCCCATTTCCATCATCGTGCAGACGAGGGCGGGGGTGGAGAAATGGCCGCTGGTGGTGACATGGAAATGCCGGCAGAAAATCTCGCGGAAGCTGATGTTTTCCTGGCCCGGCCGCTGCAACGATTGGTTGATGCGCCAGAGCAGGAACGGCAGGGTCTCGCCGAAATGGCCGAGAACAATCTGCAAGCGGGGGCAGTCCTTGAACACACCTGACAAGATGAGGCGGATCGCCTGCGTGGCAGCTTCCACGGTGAAGCCCCAGGCTGGGCGGATCACCATCGGAAAGGCTTTGACGTAATCATTGTAATAGGCCTCGGCGACGATCGGGCTCGGGTCGGCCGGGTGCAGATAGATCGGCACATCGAGATCGTTGGCGGCCTGGAAGATCGGTCGAAAGCGCGGCTTGTCGATGAATTCGCCATTGCTGAGGCCATGGGTCATGGCGCCCTTGAGGCCGAGCGTTTTGACGCAACGTTCCAACTCGCGCGCAGCGGCCTCGGGCACGTCGGTCGGCAAGGCGGCGAAGCCGGCGAGGCGCGTCGGATGGCGGGCGATCTGCGCCGCGAGCCGATCGTTGACCCGTTGCGCCACGTCGATGGCCTGCTGGCCTTTCAGGCGTTGCGTCGATGGCGCGCCATGGGAAACCACTTGGATGTCGATACCGGCAGCGTCCATTTCACCGATGCGTAGATCATCGAAGTCATAGAGGCGCTGCACGATGTCGGACTGCCGCGTCGGCATTTCGTTCGCATGCAGGTCGACGATCTCCTTGTCCCAATAGTGTTCTTCTATGGTGATGACCTGTGCGTTGCGAAACATGGGCCGCTGGCTCCTCTTTCAATTTATCGTTGCAGATTGAATTCGTAAAAAGGATGCGGCGCAGGCCGCATCCTCTCTCGTGATATCTTGATGAGATCAGGCCTGTGCGACAGCCTGAATGCGCAATTCGCCGAGCTTGGGGCTTGCGGCGCTGATCCAGTCGCCGGGCTGCACTGGCGACACACCGGCCGGTGTGCCCGTGAAGAACAGGTCGCCCGGTTGCAGCGTGTAATAGGATGAGGCGAATTCGATGAGCTTGCGGCAATTGTAGATGAGATGTTTAGTGTTCGACTTCTGCTTGGTCACGCCGTTGACGGTGAGCTCGATGTCGAGATTGTCGGGATCAGAGATCTCGTCTGCCGTCACCATCCACGGGCCGATCGGCGAATAGCCGTCGACGGATTTGCGGAAGCTGCGGTCTTCCTTACCGCGCACGGTCATGTCGAGACCCATGCAATAGCCAGCGACATGATCGAGTGCCTTGTCCATCGAAATATTGGTGCCGGCCTTGCCGATGATCATCACCACTTCGAGCTCATGTTCGTTGAGCCGCTCGGGAAAGCGCAGCGAGATGACGCCGGAAGGGCCGACGACGGACGAGTTGGCTTTCAGGAAAATGCCGGCGGCTTGGATGCCCCGATGGGCTTCGACGGCCATGCCTTGGCGGGCGGCCATTTCGTTGATGTGGTCGTGGTAATTGGTCGGCGCCGCCATCACCTTGGAGAAACGCGCCACCGGCGGCAGCAGTTTGACCTCTGAAATCGGCTTGCCCGGGGTCGCTTTAGCCAGGACCTCCAGCCGCTCCCGCCATTGTGGCAGCGCCGCAATCACCGCGTCGCCCATCATGTCGTAGCGCGCCGATTTGCGGATTTCGTCTTGCGCCACGCTCACGTCATGGACTTTGTTGCCGATGACAATGCCCAGCCTGTCCGCGTCAAAACGGCAGATTCGCATGCGTTCCTCCAATGGTTTTGTTTTTTCCGGACGGTATCTAGCCCGCCCGCCGGCCGGGACACAACCGGGGGAGCAAACTGGATTCTGGTAAACCATCTTGCCCGGCTGCGGGTCTCCCCATACAGGTTGCGGATGGAGAACCTGAATGACCGCCGATAAAGACGCCGCCGACGGCCTGCTCACGCTGCGCGATTTCCTGCGCTATGCCATCACGCGCTTCGAGAGTGCCGGGCTGGCCTATGGCCATGGCACGGCCAATGCGCTCGATGAAGCAGCCTTCATCATTCTCGAGGCGCTGCATCTGCCGATCGACAATCTCGAGCCGTTTCTGGACGCGCGACTGCTGCCGCAGGAGCGCCATCGCCTCGCCGATCTGATCGAGACGCGCATTGCGACGCGCAAGCCCGCATCCTATCTGCTCAACAAGGCCTATATTCGTGGCGTGCCTTTCTATGTCGACGAACGGGTGATCGTGCCGCGCTCCTTCATCGGCGATCTCCTGTTTTCCGGGCTGTTTGGCGGCGGCGATGGGGCCCTGGTGAACGACCCTGACGACATCGGCAGCGTGCTTGATCTGTGCACGGGATCAGGCTGTCTTGCCATCCTGGCCGCGCAGGCTTTCCCCAATGCGCAGATCGATGCCGTCGATCTTTCGCCAGATGCCATCGAAGTGGCACGGCGCAACGTCAAGGAAGCGAAGCTCGAGTCGCGCATCGAACTGTTCCACGGCGATCTCTTCACGCCGCTGGGCAAGCGTCGCTACGATCTCATCCTGACCAATCCGCCCTATGTCGATGCGCAGGCCATGGCGCTGTTGCCGCCGGAATATGGACATGAGCCGAGAATGGCGCTCGCCGGGGGGCCGGACGGGCTCGACATCGTGCGCGATATTCTGCGCGAGGCGCCGCAGCGCTTGCACGATGGCGGTGGGCTGTTGTGTGAGATCGGCACCGGCCGCGAGGTCCTCGACGCTGAATTCCCGGAACTGCCGTTGATGTGGCTCGACACCGAGAACAGCGACGGCGAAGTGTTCTGGATCGCCGCCGCCGATTTCAGCTGTTAGCCAATCATTATAGCGTTTCACAGCTCGACGGAATCGTCGAGCGCCATGAAGACGCGTCCAAATAAGAGGATCTAAGCAAAATCACGTTTCTACCGAAACGTGATTTGCTCTAGCGGAGAATAGAACCTCCGCCGCCACGGCCGGGCGAACGCAGGACCGGTCCACCACCGCCCATGCCACCACGGCCGGGGTAGCCGATGACCGGTCCACCAGGACCGCGTCCGCCACCCATGCCCGGCGGCCGGCCGGGATAGCCACCGCCGTAGGGCGGTCGACCCATGCCGGGGCGCGGATAACGGCCGGGACGTGGCCCGTAATAGCCGCCGCCATAGACCGGCGGCATATAAACTGGGCCCGGGCCGTAATAGGGCGGCGGGTAGTCATCATAGATGGCGGGACGCGCGACGCGCACCGGCCGGCGCACACGTGGCGGTGGCGCTTCGACCTGACGGAGTCTGGGTGCGGGCGCCTGCGCGTGCCGTCGCGGCGGGCGTGCCGAGGCTGGCGGCGGGGGCGGCGGCAGCGGAGTCAACGATGCGAGCTGTGTGGTGTGGGCGCAGAGATCGGCGCCTGGCGCGCACAGCGAGCCGAAGTCCCACGGCTTGTTGGCGGCGGGGGTCGGTCCTTCGATATTGTTCTGCGTCACGGTCACCGACGTGCCGGGCTCGTTCAGGGTCCGACAGTTGGCGGTGTTGCGCACGCAGACGTTCACCTCGCCCTCTTGCAGCACGACGATGGTGCGCAAGCCTTCCACCTGGACGTCGTAGGTGGTGCCGCGCACGCCTATCACCGCCTGCGGCGTGACGACCTGATAGGCGTCATGCTGCGACTGGCCAGAGATGAAACGGAAGGCGCCCTTCAGCGCTGTCACCGAAACCGACTTGGCCTTGCCGTCGCCGTCATAGACGAACTTGTCGAGCTTCACCTGGCTCTGCGGCCCCAGCGACATATTGGTGAGATCGAGGAAAACGAATTTCGCTAGGCTGTCGTCGGCGGTCTGGACGTTCTGATCTTGGAAGATGCGATCGCCGACGTTCAACTTCGAGCGGCGGCCAAGGATATCGCCGCGCACGTCGTTTTGGATGACGGTCGCGCCACCGATCAAGGTCTGCGCGGACGCGTCTTGCGCGATGGCTGTCGCGATCAGGGCGCTGGCGATGGCCAGCATGTATCGCCGCTGCTGTGGGCGATGGAGGGCGGAACGAAGAACACCCATGGGTCAACTCCCTGCCGATTGCCGGCCATGAGGCAGCAAAATACGGCAGGGCGCAAGGAAGGATGTGCGATGGCGCACATCCACGTCATAGGGAGTTGCGGCTAGCTTCGCCTTAAGCGCCGCTGAGATTGCCGAAGAAGTCTTTCATGCGGGCGAAGAAACCAGCCGCCTCCGGGTTTGTCTTGCTGGAGGATTCATTCTCGAATTCCATCAGCAGTTCGCGCTGGCGTCGCGTCAGGCTCTGCGGGGTCTCGACCACGACCTGGATATAGAGGTCGCCGACATCGCGCGAACGCAAGACCGGCATGCCCTTGCCCCTGATCTTGAACTGGCGGCCGGACTGGGTGCCTTCGGGAATCTTCAGCCGGGCTTCCGAACCGTCGATGCCATGGACGGAGAATTCGCCGCCGAGCGCCGCCTGCACCATAGAAATCGGCATGCGGCAATAGAGGTCGGCTCCATCGCGTTGGAAGAACGGATGCGGCTTCATCGACAGGAAGATGTAGAGGTCGCCCGTCGGGCCACCGCGCAGGCCAGCTTCGCCTTCGCCAGCAAGGCGAATGCGCGTGCCGTCCTCGACACCCGGCGGGATATTGACCGAGAGCGTGCGCTCGCGCGTTACGCGGCCAGCGCCAGAGCAGACGGTGCACGGATTTTCGATGATCTCGCCACGGCCTTGGCAGGTCGGGCAGGTCCGCTCGATGGCGAAGAAGCCCTGCTGCGCCCGCACGCGGCCCTGGCCGCCGCAGGTCGAACAGGTCTTGGGCTTCGAACCGGACTTCGCGCCGGAGCCCGAACAGCCTTCGCAGGTGATCGAGGTCGGCACTTTGATCTGGGCCGTCTTGCCTTTGAAGGCGTCTTCGAGGGCGATTTCGAGATTGTAGCGCAGGTCGGCGCCGCGCTCCTTGCCGCCACCCTGGCGGCCACGGCCGCCGCCACCCATCACACCGCCAAACAGATCTTCGAAAATATCCGCCATCGAACTGGCAAAGCCATCGGCGCCGAAGCCACCCTGGCCGCCGCCATTTTCGAAGGCGGCATGGCCGAAGCGGTCATAGGCGGCGCGCTTCTGTCCGTCGGAGAGGCACTGATAGGCCTCGTTGAGTTCCTTGAACTTGATCTCGGCTTCAACATTGCCCGGATTGCGGTCGGGATGGTGCTGCATCGCCGCCTTGCGGAACGCCAACTTCAAATCTTGCTCGGTACAAGTTTTGGTAACACCGAGCACTTCGTAAAAGTCGCGTTTGGCCATGGGCCCCGATCCAGTTGTTCGCGCTGTATCGCGCTTCCTCGCCGATTCGGCGCAGATTGATTGTTAACGAAACGGGACCCGGGTTGCGCCGGGTCCCGAATTTAGTTCGGCAAAATCACGCCTTAGGCGTTCTTTTTCTTGTCGTCGCCGCCGACTTCCTTGAAGTCAGCGTCGATGACGTCGTCTTTCGGGGCAGCCTGGTCGGCGGCGCCCGAAGCGCCAGCCGCGGCCGCGGCGTCAGCCTGAGCCTTGTACATGGCCTCGCCGAGCTTCATCGAAGCCTGCACGATCTCGTTGGTCGCGGCCTTGATGGCCTCGGTGTCCTCGCCGCCCAGTGCGGTCTTGAGCGTCGCGATGGCGCCCTCGATCGCGCTCTTGTCAGCGGTGGAGACCTTGTCACCATATTCCACCAGCGACTTCTCGGTCTGATGGATCGAGGCTTCGCCGTGGTTCTTAGCGTCGACCAACTCGCGGCGCTGCTTGTCTTCGGCAGCGTGCGATTCGGCGTCCTTGACCATCTTCTCGATGTCGGCGTCCGACAGGCCGCCGGAAGCTTGGATGCGAATCTGCTGCTCCTTGCCGGTGGCTTTGTCCTTGGCCGTCACGTTGACGATGCCGTTGGCGTCGATGTCGAAGGTGACCTCGATCTGCGGGATGCCGCGCGGGGCGGAAGGAATACCCTGCAGGTCGAAGCGGCCGAGGCTCTTGTTGTCCTGCGCCATTTCGCGTTCGCCTTGGAACACGTTGATGGTCACCGCCGTCTGATTGTCTTCGGCGGTGGAGAACACCTGGCTCTTCTTCGTCGGGATCGTCGTGTTGCGGTCAATGAGACGCGTGAACACGCCGCCCAGGGTCTCGATGCCCAGTGACAGCGGGGTCACGTCGAGCAGCAGCACGTCCTTGACGTCGCCTTGCAGCACGCCGGCCTGGACAGCGGCGCCGATGGCGACGACTTCGTCCGGGTTGACGCCCTTGTGGGGCTCTTTGCCGAAGAACGACTTCACGACTTCCTGCACCTTCGGCATGCGGGTCATGCCGCCGACGAGGACCACTTCGTTGATCTCGCCAGCGGTGAGGCCGGCATCCTTCAACGCCTTGCGGCAGGGCTCGATGGTCTTCTGGATCAGATCGTCAACCAGCGCCTCGAACTTGGCGCGCGTCAGCTTCAGGGTCAGATGTTTCGGACCCGAGGCGTCAGCGGTGATGTAGGGCAGGTTGATTTCGGTCTGCGTCGCCGAAGACAGTTCGATCTTGGCCTTTTCAGCGGCTTCCTTCAGGCGCTGCAGGGCGAGCTTGTCCTTCTTCAGGTCAATGCCCTGGTCCTTCTTGAACTCGTCCGCCAGATATTCGACGAGGCGCATGTCGAAGTCTTCACCGCCCAAGAACGTATCGCCGTTGGTCGACTTCACTTCAAACACGCCGTCGCCAATCTCGAGGATCGACACGTCGAACGTGCCGCCGCCCAAGTCATAGACCGCGATCGTGCCGGCGGCCTTCTTGTCGAGACCATAGGCGAGCGCTGCCGCCGTCGGCTCGTTGATGATGCGCAGCACTTCCAGACCGGCGATCTTGCCGGCGTCCTTGGTGGCCTGACGCTGGGCATCGTTGAAGTAAGCCGGGACGGTGATGACCGCCTGGGTGACCGTCTGGCCGAGATAGGCCTCGGCGGTTTCCTTCATCTTCTGCAGGGTGAAGGCGGAGATCTGCGACGGCGAATATTGCTTGCCGTCAGCCGACACCCACGCGTCGCCGTTGCCGCCCTTGATGATCTGGTAGGGGACCAGGCCCATGTCCTTCTGGGTCATGGGATCGCTGAACGAGCGGCCGATGAGGCGCTTGATCGCGAAGAATGTCTTTTCTGGATTGGTGACCGCCTGGCGCTTGGCCGGCTGGCCGACGAGGCGTTCGCCGTCGTCTGTGAAAGCAACGATCGACGGGGTGGTCCGCGCGCCTTCCGAATTCTCAATTACCTTCGGCGTGGTGCCTTCCATCACCGCGACGCACGAATTCGTCGTGCCGAGGTCAATACCGATCACTTTAGCCATAGTACTTTCCTTCTTTCTACGCAGGACCGCCGGACCCCGAAGCGATCCGGTTCTGGGCGGTGAGTTTTTTCGGGCTCCGGAGATGATCCGGGCCGCCCGGTCCCCGTGGGGTGGAGATTGGGATTGCCGTCTGATTCCGCAAGGCTAGCGCGTATATATTTGGCCTGATTTTGGCCTGCAAGCGGGCGTTTGCAGCCCGCCGACAAGCATAAACTATACCATTTGGCTCCGAACCGCGTTTTTGCCCTGGCCGCAGGTCCTTCGCATGCTATGGCAGAGACGCAAAATTGAGACGCGAAATATTTGGAGGAACCCATGGGTAGGCTGGATGGCAAGGTCGGCGTGGTGACGGGCGCAAGTTCCGGAATCGGCACGGCCATCGCCAAGGGGCTGGCGGCTGAGGGCATGACCGTGATGTTGGCGGCGCGGCGCCGCGATCGTCTTGAGGAATTGCGGAAATCCATTGAATCGACAGGCGGAAAAGCCCGGATTTGCGCCACCGACGTGACCAATGAAGAGGACGTTTTCTGCCTCTTCCACGCAGTCAACAATGAGTTCGCCCGCCTCGATCTGCTGGTCAATTGTGCCGGCATCGCCGACCATACGCCGACCGATCAGCTCGAATTCGCCCGCTGGCAGGAGATCGTCGCGACCAACCTTTCCTCGGTGTTCCTGTGCTCGAAACAGGCGCTGCGGATGATGAAGCCGCAGAAGCGTGGCCGGATCATCAACATAGGTAGTATTTCAGCGAAAATGCCGCGCCCGAACGCCATCGGCTACACGGCGACGAAATTCGCCATCGAGGGCCTGACGCGCTCGCTGGCGCTGGACGGGCGCGAATTCGGCATCACCGCCTCGGTCGTCCATCCCGGCGCCACCGTCTCGGAACTGGCCCCCAATATGGCCGATCGGCCGGCGGAGCAGATGGCCCAGCCGGAAGAGGTGGCCTCGGTCATCGTGTTGATGGCCTCGATGCCCGACACCACCAACATGCTCGACACGACGATCCTGCCGATCGGCCAGCCGTTCCTCGGCCGGGGCTGATCGGACCCGTCAGCCGGCAACGACCTGATTGTAATAGGTCAGGTCGATATATTTGGCCGGGTCGCTCAGCTTGGCGCCAGCGCCATAGCGCGAGCGCAGGTCGAGCACGGTGGCGACGCCGTCCATCAGCATCGCCGCCTTCGGCGTCAGGCCGGAGCGCGGCGAGAGCAGCGAAGCCATGACGGCTGGCGCCACCTGCGGTTTGATTTCCGGCATGTTGGCGAGGAGGACCTGCGTGGCTTCTTCCTTGTTGGCGGGATCAAGCGTCCAGGCGAGACCGGCGAGATAGCCACGGATGAAGCCCTTGAGCGCGTCCGGATTGGCCGCGGCCCAGGCGCGGCGCGCCGCAAAGCCACCGCCCTGATAGGCTGGGAATACCTGGGTTGATGTGTCCAGAACATGAAAGCCCTGGTTGCGGGCGATGCTGGTGAACGGCTCAATCGTCAGGGTGCCGGCATGGGTGCCGGCCTTCACCGCCTCCCAGCGTGCCGGCGTCGCGCCGACTGGCTGCATCTGATAGTCGGCCTTGGTCAGCCCGTTCTTCGCCAGCATCTCGTAGAGAACGAAGGCGAAGCCGGTCGATAGCGCATCAAGGGCGAGGTTCTTGCCTCTGACATCGGCGTAGCTCTTGATGTCGGCCTGGGTGATGAAGGCGAGTTCGACTTGCGTCGCGCCCATGAAGGCGAAGAAGTCCGTGTCCTTCAGCGGCACCGCGCCCTGGCCTTCCTGATAGGCGACCACATTGTCGAACGCCGTGCCGGCGATGTGAAACTTGCCACTGGCGAGGTTCTCGGCCTGGAAAGCTGAGTTCGGCGTCGTCGACAGATTGATGTCGATGCCGTTGTCGCGAAACCAGCCTTTGTCGCGGGCGACGAAGATTGGCAGGTTCGGCGCGCCGGGAAAGCAGATCAATTCGACGGTTGGCAGGCTCACGATGGACTCCCTAAAAGTGTTTGCGGTTCGACGTCGTCAAACGTCACCAAGACAATGTCACAAAGACAAAACAAAGATCCTAAGCAGATTTGCGCGGTGTCGAGCGGGCTTCGTGGATGAGACGCCAGATGCGCTGGGGTGTCGTCGGCATCGGGATATCGCGCACGCCGTAATCCTGCAGCGCATCGACCAGTGCATTGACGATGACTGAAAGGGCAGGGGTCGTGCCGCCTTCGCCGCCGGCCTTGATGCCAAGCGGATTGGTCGGCGACAGGACTTCGGCGATCTCCGTGCGGAACGAGGGCATGTTGTCGGCGCGTGGCATGCCATAGTCCATGAACGACCCGGCCAGCGGCTGCCCCGACGTCGGATCGAGGTAACACCATTCCCACATCGCCTGGCCGACGCCCTGGGCGATGCCGCCATGGGTCTGGCCATGGACGATCAGCGGGTTGATGCAGCGGCCGACATCATCGACCGCCGAATAGCGAGTGATGTCGATCCATCCCGTTTCTGGATCGACCTCGACTTCGCAGGAGGCGCAGCCATTGGGAAAGACCGGCTCGTGCATTTCATTGTCGGTGACGACGGCCAAGCCATCGCGCAGATCGACCGGCAGCTTCTGTTTGGCGACTTCGCGCGCCAGTTCGAAAAAGTCCGGTGATTGGTTGGTGGCTGGCGCGCCGAAGCGGCCGTCTTCAAAGGTGACGCTGGCTTCCGGCACCGCGTAGGTGTGGGCAAAAATCGCTTTGGCTTTGCCGATCAGTTCGCCCGAGGCCTTCGACATCACCGTGCCGGCATGGCGCATGGAACGGCCCGAATGGGTGCCGCCGCCTAGGCGCACGATCTTGGTATCGCCCATGACGATATCGATGCGATCGACCGGCACGCGCAGAAGATCGGCGATGACTTGCGAGAAACTGGTCTCGTGTCCCTGTCCGCTCGGTTGCGTGCCGATAACGACGCGCACGCGCCCCTCCGGCAGCACCGTGATTTCGGCCCGTTCCTTTGGCGTGCCGATCGAGGATTCGACATAGTGGCCGAGCCCTTGGCCAAGCAGCTTGCCGCGCCGCGCCGCATCGCGCTTGCGCTTGGTGAAACCCTTCCAGTCGGAAATTTGCAACGACAGATTGAGCTGCGCTTCATAGTCGCCGCTATCGTAGGTGGCGCCCACCGCATTGGTGTAAGGCATGGCGCGGGGGCGCACGAGGTTCTTGCGCCGCAAGGCGATGCGGTCGAACCCCAGTTCGCGCGCCGCCGTATCGATGATCCGCTCGATGGCGAAGTTGACTTCCGGCCGCCCGGAGCTGCGATAGGCTTGGGTCGACATCGTGTTGGTGAACACGGCGCGCGCGTGCAAGGTGGCGATTGGAATATCGTAGGAGCCGGTGATCAGCCCCGAGCCCTTGCCCAGCGGCGAGAGGGAGACGCAATGGGCGCCGACGTTACTGATATTGTCGCAACGTAGCGCTAGAAAGCGTCCGTCCTTGCGCAGCGCCAGTTCAACGCAGGAGACAAGATCGCGACCCTGATAGTCGGTGGTGAAACATTCGCTGCGCGTGGCGGTGAATTTAACGGGACGGCCGACGTGGCGCGAGGCCCAGAGCACCAGACCATATTCGACATAGACGCGGTTCTTGGCGCCGAAATTGCCGCCGACATCATAGGTCATCACCCGCACGGTCTCGGGCTCGACACCGAGGATCTGGGCAATTTCGTTCTTCTGCCGCACGGCGCCGCCGCCGCCGACGACAAGCTCATAGGTGTTCGACTTGGCGTTATAGGCGCCAAGCGCGGCGCGAGGCTCCATCGTCACAGCGGTAACGCGCGGGATATGAAAATCCATGCGGACGACATGATCGGCGACGGCAAAGGCAGCTTCCGTCGCCGGCTTGTCGCCGAACCAGGTATCGACCAGCACATTGCTGCCGTGCTCGTCCCATAACACGGACGCTTCGCCATCGGCGGCGTCGCGTTGATCAAGCACGAACGGCAGTTCTTCGTAATCGACGATGACGGCGGCCACCGCATCCTGCGCCTGAGCGTCGGTTTCAGCCACGACCATCGCGACTGCTTCGCCGACATGGCGCGCCTTGTCGGCGGGCAGCAGCGCGTGCGGGCCAATGAAAATTTTGCTGCCGCCGGGACCGGTCAGCTTCATATCGAATTTGGTTTTGGGCACGGGATCGTGCGGGATCGGGCCGAGCCTGTCGGCGGCCGCATCCTGGCCGGTGAAGACGCCGAGCACACCCGGCATGGTGCGCGCCGTTGTCGTGTCGATGGAGCGAATGCGTGCGTGGGGATAGGGCGAGCGCACCATGACCGCGATCGCTTGATGCGGCCAGTTGAAGTCATCGGTGAAACGGCCTTGGCCGGTGATGAGGCGCTGGTCTTCCTTGCGTTGCAAGGGTTGCCCGATAACGCTGAAACCGTTCTGCGCGACCGAAGCCATGAACCTCCCCATATAGTTATATTGCTTGTGTTGCCTCGCTACAGGAACGTCTATAAGAACGCAACCAAACGCGGCGAAAAACGTGCTGCGATACGAAGGAGGGACGCGTGTCTACATCGAGCCGCAAGTCGAGCGGGCAGAGCACAGCGGCGCCTTCCGACTTTCAGGAGCATTTGCAGCGGCTTGAAGAACGCGGCTTGCTGGTACGTATCGATCGCCCCATCAACAAGGACACTGAGATCCATCCGTTGATGCGTTGGCAATTTGTCGGCGGTTATCCGGAAGATGCGCGCAAAGCGATGATGTTCACCAATGTGGTGGGCTCTGGCGGCGAGAAATATGATATTCCAGTGGTGGTCGGCGCTTTAGCCGCGACACATGAAATATATGCCATGGGGATGGGCGTCGGCGTCGACGAATTGGCCGATGTTTGGATGCGCGCCATCGATCATCCGATTGAACCGGTTTACGTCGATGACGCGCCTTGCCATGAAGTGGTGATCACCGGCGACGATCTGACCAAGCCGGGTGGTGGTCTAGCGATGTTGCCGGTGCCTATTTCGACGCCAGGCTTCGACGCCGCGCCTTATCTGACGGCGACCGTCTGCGTGACCAAGGATCCTGAGACCGGCGTGCGCAACATGGGCACCTATCGCGCCGGCCTGAAAGCCAACGATCGGCTTGGCGTGCGCATGGCTTCGCGCCTTTCGGGCGCCGGCGGCTATCTGCACTGGCAGAAATACAAGAAACTTGGCCAGCCGATGCCTTGCGCCATCGTTGTCGGCTGCGCGCCCGTGGTTGTTTTCACCGGTCCGCAGAAACTCGCCATCGATCAGGACGAAATGGCGGTGGCTGGTGGTCTGGCCGGTCGGCCGATGCGGGTGACCCGCGCCAAGACGGTCGACCTTGAAATTCCGGCGGATGCCGAAATCGTCGTTGAAGGGCTCATCGATACGGATCTGCTTGAGCCGGAGGGCCCGTTCGGTGAAAGCCACGGCCATATCGCGCTTGAAGATTTCAACATGTCGATGCGCGTCACCGCCATCACCATGAAGCGCAAGCCTGTCTTCGCCTCGGTTCTCAGTGAAGTGACGCCGAGCGAATCGAGCATTCTCAAAAAGTCGGCCTACGAGGCACTGTTCTTCCAGCACCTCAAACACCATCTCGATATCAAGGGCATCAAGGCCGTGTCGATGCACGAGCCGTTGACCAACCTGCGGAAAGTCATCTTTCTGCAGTTTGAACAGGGCGCGCTCAAGACGGAGGTCTGGCGCGGGTTGCACGGCGCGGCCACCTTGCAGGCGCAATGCGGCAAGATCGTCATCGCCGTCTCGCAGGATATCGATCCGCTGAATACGGATGCGATTTTCTGGTCGCTGGCCTATCGCTCCAATCCGATCGAGGACGTCCAACTCGTGCCCCATCGTGCCGGGGGCCACGGGCCGAAATCCGGCGCGGGCGGCGATGATTCGACGATGCTGATCGACGCGACGTTGAAACATCCGACCTCGCCGCTCGCTCTGCCAGCGAAGTCCTATATGGAAAACGCCCGCCGTCTTTGGGAAGAGATGGCCAAAGACTTGGATCTGCCGCGCCTCAGCGTCAAAGCGCCCTGGCACGGCTATGATCTCGGCGATTGGAGCGCGCAGTGGCAGGCCTTCGCCGATGCGGCGGCTTCTGGTGAATGGCGCGCCAATGGCGAGAACACCTATGCGCGTCGACGCGGCGGGCTGAAGCCGGAAACCCCTGTGCGCAATGTCGAGGGCAAGGGGCAAGCCAAGGATTAAAGCCCAAGGATTAAGGGCAGGAATTGAACGAAGCTCACGGCAAGGGAGGAAATTGACGTGAACAGAAACATTCAGAAGGGCTTGTTCGGCGCGGCTGTCGCGCTGCTCGCATGGACATCGCAAGTCCAGGCACAGTCAGCGGTGGAGCAATTCTACAAGGGCCGCAATCTCACCATCATGCTCGGCCATCCGCCGGGCGGATCCTATGATTTCTATGCCCGCCTCGCCGCCGAGTTCATGCGGAAATACATTCCGGGCAATCCCAATATCATTGTCGAGAACCGGCCGGGTGGCGCCGGCGTCGTCGCGGCGGCTTTCTTCTATGCGCAGTCGCCGCGCGATGGCACGGTGATTTCGCTGTTTCCCGAAACACTCGTTCACACGCAGATTCTCGAGCCCGAGATTGGCCGATGGAAGGTGCAGGAGATGGCCTATATCGGCTCTTTCGCGCCAGTGAACACGGGCTTCGTGCTGCGCAAGGCCGCGCCCGCCAAAACCATCGAGGAGATGAAGCAGAAGCAGTTGATCGTCGGCTGCTCCGGCGTCAATTCGCAGAGCTATCAATATCCCGCGCTTCTGAAAGTGCTGGGCGGCTTCGATTTCAAAATGGTCTGCGGCTACAAAGGCTCGGCCGAATATATCCACGCCATGGAGCAGGGTGAGGTCGATCTCGTCTCATCAGCTTGGAATTCCTGGCGCGTCACCCACGCCTCACCGATCGCTTCAGGTGAACTCATCCCGGTCCTGCAGGCGGGGCTGCGGCGCAACAAGGAACTAGCCAATGTGCCGTTGATGCAGGAGGTCGTCAGCGATCCTAAGGCCAAACGGATCATCGAGTTTGCGTCTGCCGGCGCGGCCATCGGTCGGGCTCTGCTGGCGCCACCGCAGATTCCCGCCGATCGTCTGCAAGCCTTGCGCGACGCCTTCGATAAGACTGTGCGAGACAAGGAGTTCCTCGAAACGGCGGAGAAGCGTAAGCTCGATATCGATCCGACGTCTGGGGCCGAGGTGCAGAAGATCGCCAATGATATTCTCAACACACCGCCTGACATCGTCGAAGGTGCTAAAACATCGATGAAATAGGCGGAATATGACAGCGGTAGGACTGGATGGCGCCGACCTGCGCGCCTTTGTGGCTGCGATCTTCGTCAAAAACGGCATGCGGGCCGATTATGCCGCGACCATGGCTGACGTGCTGGTCTGGGCCGACCTGCGCGGCATCGACAGCCATGGTGTCGAACGCGTGCCGCGCTATCTCGATCTGGTAGCGCGCGGCGATATCGACCTGAAGGGCGAACCGCAGCTGCAATCGCTGGCCGATGCGCTGTTTCTGATCGACGGCGGCAATCAGTTCGGGGCGGTGCCGATGAGCCTGGCGATGCATGAAGCGGTGGAGCGGGCGCGGCGCAGCGGTGTCGCGCTCGGCACCGTGCGGCGCTTCGGCCATAGCGGTGCGCTGGGCTACTATGCGCAATGGATCGCGCGCCAGGGCATGGCGGCGATTGTGCTTGGCGCAGGCACGCCGCTGATGGCTTATCACGGCGCCAAGGTGCCCAGTCTTTCCACCAGTCCTTTGGCGATCGCTGTGCCGGGCGGGCCATCAGGCGTCACCATGCTCGACATGGCGAGTTCGATCGCTTCCAACGGCCGTCTGCGGCTGGCGCAACGTAATAACGAGCAGCTCCCGCCGGGCATGGCGCTCGATGCACAAGGCGCGCCGACCACAGATCCCGCCAAGGCGCTGATCCCGCTGCCGGTCGGCGGCCCGAAAGGGGCGGGGCTGGCGCTGATGTTTGAATGTCTGACGAGCGTGATGGCTGGCGCGCCGCTGCTCACCGCGATGCTCGCGCCGGGCAAGAAGGCCTGGCACACCCAGAGCCAGATGGTGATCGCCATCGACATCTCGAAATTTCGTCCAGTCGAAGATTACGCCAGCGATATCGATCTGCTTGACGGCATTATTCACGCCTTGCCGCGTCTCGATCCGGATGAGCCGATCCGTCTTCCAGGTGAGCGCTCTGAAAAGGAAGCGGAGCAGCGCGCGCGAAGCGGCATCCCACTCTCCGATCGGCTGCGCCGGCAACTTGTCGAACTGGCGCAAAAAGCCGGCGTGACGCCGCCATCCGCGATGCTATGATCATCGCGACATGAAAGCGGATTGATCGGCGAACCGACAACCGCTTGGCTCTGGGGAGGGCGTCGATGGCATGGCAAGCGCGCGGTGCGATATTGGCTTTGGCGGTCATGGGCGTGCAGGCGACGCCTGCCGCGAGTGAAGATGTCGCCGATTTCTACAAGGGCAAGGCGATCAATTTCATCATTGGTTCCGACCCTGGTGGTAGTTTCGGCCCCTATGCCCAGGTGCTGGCCGAGCACATGCCCAAATATATTCCGGGCAATGCTAAGATCGTGGTGAAATTCGCTGGTGGTCAATCGGGCGGCTTGCAGGTCGCCAATCAGATGCAGAACACGGCGCCGCGCGACGGGCTGACCATGGCCATGACCCAGCAGACCATCGTGCTGCATCAGGTCTTGCAGCCGGAATATGCCAAATACGACGCGCGCGACTGGTACTGGCTCGGCAATATGGCGCCAGTGCGCAACATGCTCGCGGTGTGGCACACGGCGAAGGCGCACAGTGTCGAGGCGGCGAAATCCACCGAAGTGGTGATTGGTGCGACAGGCCCGAGTTCGCCGACGTTTATCGTGCCCAATGTGCTCAACAAATTCGCCGGCACGAAGTTCAAGATCGTCACCGGCTATAAAGGCGTCGCCGATCTCAATCTGGCCATGCAGCGTGGCGAGGTGGAGGGACGCGGCGCATCCTGGATCAGCGTGCAGCTCACCATGCCTCAGGAGATTGTCGACCGGAAAATCATTCCCATCGTTTTCGCTTCGATCACACGCGATCCCACGGCGCCCTCCGTGCCCACTCTGGCGGAAATGATGCCGGATCCGTTGCACAAACGGGTCGCGGAGTTTCTCTCGGCGGAATCCGATTTCGGCCGCAGTGTGTTCCTGCCGCCGGGCGTTCCGGTGGAGCGGGCCGCCGCTTTGCGCAAGGCATTCGAGGAGACGATGAAGGATGCGGATTTTCTCGCCGACGCGGCGAAAATGAAGCTCTATATCGAACCGATGAGTGCCGATATGCTGGCCAAGATCGCCCAGCGGATCATCGAGGCGCCCAAAGACGTGATCGAACTCGCCAAATAAGGTGAAGCGGAGGAAGTGCCCATGGAGAAAGTTTCATTCCAGTCGGACGGCTTGACGCTGGCGGGTGTCCTCAGCATGCCGGCTGATTATAAACCTGGCGAACGACGTCCCGCGATCATCGTGTTGCATGGATTTGGCAGCAACAAATCGTCGGGTAACGTCGTCGGCCCCTGCGCCATGCTGAACAAGCGTGGTTACATCACGCTTGGCTTCGATATGCGTGGCTGCGGCGAGAGCGAAGGCAAGCGCGCCAATCTGATTTGTCTTGAACAGGTGAGCGACACCAGAAGCGCAGTGACGTTTCTGCAGAACCGGCCGGAGGTCGATGGCAACCGCATCGGCCTGCTCGGATCGAGTTTTGGCGCCGCGGTCGCGGTCTATGCGGGCAGCGTCGATGAGCGCGTCGGCGCCGTCGTCTCCTCGGGAGGCTGGGGCAATGGTGAGCGCAAGTTCAGAGGCCAGCATCCTGGCGCCGCCTGGGGCAAATTCGAAGCCATGCTGGCGGAAGGCAAGCGCCACCGCGAACGCACGGGCGAATCTCTCATGGTGCCGCGCTACGACATCGTGCCCATTCCGCCGGAACTGCGCGGCCATCTGGCCGCCGGCGCGATCCTCGAATTCACCGCCGAGACGGCGCAAAGCATGTTCGATTTCCGCGCTGACGACGTCGTCCATCGCATGGCGCCACGGCCGCTGCTGCTTCTGCACAGCTCGGTCGATACCGTGACGCCGACGGAACAGTCGATCGAAATGTTCAAGCGGGCCGGGCAGCCGTGCGATCTGCATCTCTTCGCCGAGACCGATCACTTCATGTTCGCTGACAGCAATGTGCGCGTCCATAGCGTCGTGTTCGATTGGCTCGATCGCTATTTCCCCGCCCGGGTGGCCGAGACGGCGGCCGCTTGAAATGCGAGCAGGGTCTAAGGCGAGATGATCTTGCCGTCAGGTCCGACGACGACGCTGGGCACACGGCGCGGCACCACCGCGAAACCTTCGCGCGGCGGGCTTCCGGCGGCGCCCACGGTCGAATTCTCGATGGTCTCGCCGCCCAGCACAGGTGGGACGGCAACCGTCGCGGCAGGAACTGCGGTTGCAGGTGGAGGAACGGCGCTGGCCGCGCCGACTTTGTCGCCATTGAAAGCGTCCGGCCAAGTGGCAATGAACAGCGCCAACACGCCACACAGCAGGATGCTGAGGACAATGGCGCGGAGCAGCGGATCTGGCGGCGTCTTGCGCTTTTGGCGAGGCACTCTGAAACTCCGTGCCTGATACTCTCACGCCCAGCCTATCAAATGGATGCCCGCATCTCAATGCCGTGATGGGTGGCAATGGGGATGCCGGAACGAGATGGAACATATGGCTGTAATTGAACAGATTGCCGAGAAAGTTCTTGCCGATCCTGTGCCGTCACATTTGCTGACCCGCTCGTTGATCGACATCGCTGCGGCGATGCTGGCGGGCGGCGCGACCAGTGAGGCAGGGGCCTTGCGCGCGCATTTCTCGGATACTGCCTGGAGCGCGTCGGTGCCCGATCATGCCGCGCTCGCGGTGGCGATGACCCGCCTCAGCGAGGTCGACGACATTCATATGTCCTCCTGTACGACGCCAGGATCGGTCGTCGTGCCTGTCGCCCTTGTGGCTGGCGCGCAACAGGGGGCCTCGCCAGAGGCGACGGCGCGCGGCATAGCGGCGGGCTATCGCATCATCATGCGGCTGGGCATGGCGCTCGATGGTCCGCGTATTCTCTATCGCGGCATCTGGCCGACCTATCTGCTGGCGCCGATTGGCGCAGCGGTCACTGCTTCGGTGCTCTTTGGCGGCGGACCAGGGGAGGTGGCGAAGGCGATCGCCCTTGGGCTCAATCAGATTTCTGGTGGCGCAGGCGCCCATGTCGCTGGTCTTGCGCCGCGCTGGCTGCTGGCCGGGCAGGCGGCAGCGTCCGGTCTGCGCGCCGCGCGGGCGATCCGCGACGGCTTTTCGGCTGATACGAGCCTGCTCGATGGCGATTGGTTGCAGCGCGTCCATGGTCTCGCGTTCGATCGTGATGCAGCACTCGCCGATGTCGATCTCGATGCATTGAGTCTGAAGCCGATCTGCGCCGCCAAGCAGACCATCGCCGCCGTTGACGGCTTCCGCCAGTTTTTGGACGAAGGCGTCGATCCCGCCGCGATCGAGAGCGTGCGCATCGGCGTGCCGAAAGACTATGTCGCCATGATCGGCGGTGGCGGCGGTGTGGCCGCGCGCATGGGACGGATGACGTCGGTGGCCTATCAATGCGGGCTCGCCGCCTATGAGCCGGCGTTGCTGACCGACGTCGAGCGCATCGATCGCAGTCAGGACCCGCGAATCAGCGCCCTGATGACGAAGATTTCAGTGGAACATGATTCGGCCCTCGACGGGCATTTTCCACGACGCTGGCCGGCGCGCGTGCATCTGAGCATTGGCGGGCAAGTCCGCACCATCGAGGTGATCGACGCGTTGGGAGACCCTGGACGGCCGCTTGAGAATGAGGCATTTCAACATAAATTCCTGGCGCTTGCCGCGCCGGTCGCCGGAAAAGACGGCGCCGAGCGCCTTTTTGCGGCAGGCCAGCGGGCGCTCTCGGATGTTGCCGCATTGCGCGATTTTCAGGCGGGAATGCTTGCCACAATTCTTGCCCACAGGCCGGAGTGAGGCCTCCTTGTTCATGCCTGAATTGACGCCTAGATTAGGGCCATGAGCAGTGATCGGATCAAGGCGGATAGCGGCGAGAATCTTAGTCTCGAAGGCCATCTGTTGATCGCAACGCCGACCATCGGCGATCCGCGCTTCGAGCGGTCGGTGATTTATCTGTGCGCTCATTCCCGCAGCGGTGCGATGGGCATCCGCATCAATCGCCAGTCGCGGCGAGTCAATTTTCCAGAATTGCTGGTCCAGCTCGAGGTGATCGCCGCCGACGATGCGATTCGCCTGCCGCCGAAGGTGACGGAGGTTCCGGTGCTGCGCGGTGGTCCAGTGGAGCGCGGCCGTGGCTTCGTGCTGCATTCGCCGGATTTCTTCACGCCGTCATCGTCGCTCAACATCGCCGATGGTGTGGCGCTGACCGCCACCGTCGATATCCTGCGAGCCATCGCCAAAGGCGAAGGCCCGAGCAAGTCGGTTCTGGCGCTCGGCTATGCCGGCTGGGCCGAAGGGCAGCTCGAGGGCGAAATCCAGCAGAACGGCTGGCTGACGGCGCCGGGCGACGAAGCGATTATTTTCGACGCCGACCACGACAGCAAATACGAACGGGCGCTGAAGAAGATCGGCGTTGATCTCTCGATGCTGTCATCGCAGATGGGCCGCGCTTAAAGCGACTTGCGTTATTTTTGTTCCACATCGATGACCACGCGTCCGCGCACTTTGCCGGCGAGAATATCGTGCGCGATATCGATCGCATTGGCGAAGGGCACATGGCGGGTCATGTCCGCCAGCAGGGTCTTGTCGAGATCGCGCGCCAGCCGCTGCCACGCTTCCAGCCGTTGCGGCATGGGGCATTGCACGCTGTCGACGCCGAGCAGCGACACGCCGCGCAAAATGAATGGTGCGACGCTCGCCGGCAGATCCATGCCTTGGGCGAGGCCACAGGCGGCGATGGCGCCGCGATATTTCGTCTGCGCCAGCATATTGGCGAGCGTGTGGGAGCCGACGGAATCAATGCCTGCGGCCCAGCGTTCCTTGCCAAGGGGGCGGCCGGGTTCGGACAGCTCCTTGCGCGCGATGATCTCATCGGCGCCGATCTTTTTCAGATAGTCGCCTTCTTCGGCACGGCCGGTCGAGGCGATAACATGCCAGCCGGCTTTCTTCGCCAAGGCCACGGCAATGGAGCCGACGCCACCTGCCGCGCCGGTGACAATGAGTGGACCGTCGGCTGGTTTAACGCCGTGCTTTTCCAGGGCTAGCAAGCAGAGCTGTGCGGTGAAGCCGGCGGTGCCGATAGCCATCGCCTGCGCTGCCGTCAGTCCGTTGGGCAGCGGCACGAGCCAGTTGGATTTCACCCGCGCCTTCTGGGCGAAGCCGCCCATATGCTGCTCGCCGACGCCAAAGCCCGTGAGGACCACCGCGTCGCCCACTTTGAAGGCGGGACTGTCCGATGTTTCGACAATGCCGGCAAAGTCGATGCCGGGGACCATCGGAAAGCGACGTACCACCGGCGAAGCCCCGGTGATGGCGAGGCCATCCTTGTAATTGACCGTCGAATGGCTGACGCGGACGGTCACGTCGCCGTCCATCAACGCGCTGTCATCGAAATCGACATAGGAGGCATTTGTCCCGGTGTCGGTCTTGTCGATGCGGATGGCGCGGAACGTCGTCATGGCTGACCCTCTGTGACAATGCTTTTGGGCTAAACCACCATGGTCGACGCCGCAAGGGCGCCAGGCATGGTCAAGTCTTGCTCAGGTCTTGGACAAAAGTCGACTACGCGGCGGCGGTGGCCGGCTGGCGAGACACCGGCTTTTCAACGATCGGTATGTTGATCACCGCCGAGATGATGCCAAGCGCGATCGAAAGCCACCAGACGATCGTGTAGGAGCCGGTGGCTTCGCGCAGCCAGCCGGCCAGCATCAGGCCGATGAAGCCACCGAGCTGGTGATTGAGGAAAGCCAGCCCGTAGAGCGTCGAAAAATATTTCATGCCAAACATGATGCCGATGAGGCTCGATGTCGGTGGTACTGTCGACAGCCACAGCAGGCCGCTGAGTACACCGAACATCATCGTGCTCAACGGCGTCACCGGCAGCATGATGAAGATGATGGTCACCAGCGAGCGCGACAGATAGATGAACGATAGAACCCAGTTGCGGGGCACCTTGTCGCCCAGCCAGCCTGATGCCAGCGAACCGATGATGTTGAAAATGCCGACCAGCGCGAAGGCCCAATAGCCGACACTCGGTGCAAGCCCGGCTTCCACCACATAGCGTTGGAAATGCACGGTGACGAAGGCGAGTTGGAAACCGCAGGTGAAGAAACCGGTCACTAGAAGCACATAAGAGCGATGGCCGAAGGCTTCCTTGATTGCCTGCCGGAACGATTGGCTCGGCGCCGGGCTCGGATCGGTCGTTGTCGCCGATGACGGCCTGTTGGTGAGAAAGATGGCCAGCGGAATGCAGGCGATGACCGTGGCCGCGAAGATGAACGCCGTCATCTGCCAGCCATAGGCCTGGATCATGGCGCCAGACAGCGGCGAGAACAGGAATTGGCCGAAGGAGCCGGCGGCGGTGCCGACGCCGAAGGCGAAGGAACGCCGTTCCGGTGGCAGCAGTTTGCCGAAGGCGCCGATGATGAGGCCGAACGAACAGGAGGAGAAGCCGAGACCGACGATGACGCCTTGGGTCAAGGTGAAGGTCAGCGGATCGGACGACCAGGCCACCAAGGCGATGCCAAGCGCATAGACGAGACAGCCGAAGACGAGAACGCGCGCTGTGCCATATTTGTCGGCGATCGCGCCGGCGATCGGCTGGCCGAGCCCCCAGAACAGATATTGCACCGCCATGGCGAAGGAGAAGACTTCCGAGCCGAAGTTGAATTCGCCCAGGATCGGCAATTGGAATTGGCCGACGGCCGAACGGGGACCGAAGGTGATGACGGACATCAGGCAGCCGGCCGCGATGATGATCTCGGGCGGAAACCGCGTGTTGGTTGTTCCGCCCGCTTTCTTCGCCGATTGGGCCGTTGCCTGTCCGCTCACTGGAATCCTCCCCGACCCCTGCGGTCGAATGCCGCGGCAACATAGGGGCTCGTTCGCTTCTAAACCAAATTCAAATTTGCATAGCTCGCATGCAGATGCCTTCAGATGAGGCTCTTACCGCCGAAACGTTGCCACCACATGGGTAGAACCTCTGCGTTGACCACATGGCGAGGCACCTCGCCGCGCAATACGTCGAAGACCGCTTTTTCGACCCAGCCGACCGCATGCTGCAGGCCGGTGCCGACATTGTTGGCGATCATATGCGGCGACAGCAGCACGTTGTCGCCCAGGCCCAGGATCGGCGTCTGCGGATTCGGTGGCTCATCCGGCAACACGTCGAGCGCGGCGCCAGCCAGTTGCTTCTTTTCCAAAGCATCGAACAGGGCGTCGACATCGACGATCGGTCCACGCGCCGCATTCACCAGGATCGCCGATGGCTTCATCTGCGCAATACGCTCGGCGTTCATCAGCTTCGTCGTCTCGCGCGTCAGATTGCAATGGACGGTGACGACGTCGCATTCCTTCAGCAGCGTTTCGAGATCGACGCTACGGGCGTTGTGCAGGACGAACTGCGATTCATCCACATAGGGGTCATAGGCCATCAGGCGCACGCGCCACGGCGCGAAGAGATCGGCGACGCGCGATCCGATACGGCCCAGGCCAATAATGCCGATGGCCATGCCCGGATAATTGTCCATGTGTCGGGCGCCCAGATATTGGCCCTGCAAAGAGGGATCGCGCCAGCCGCCGTTCTTCACATGGCGGTCTTTTTCGCGCGTCTTCTTGAGCATGGTGAGAATATTGGCCACCGTGCCCTCAGCGACGCCGCCCCAATTCGCTTCCGTCGGCGAATGGACGACGAGAATGCCCAGTTCATTGGCGGCATCGAGATCCACATTGTCGAAGCCGACGGTGTATTTGACGATCGCTCGCAGGCCGGGCGCGCTTTCCAGCGACTTGCGCGTCACCTGGGTGGTGCGATTGGCGACGCCGACGCCGACGGTCGTATCGGGGGCGAAAGCCATTTCGACAACGTCGCGGCGGTTGGCGGCGGTCGCCCAGAGTTCCTCAGCCTTGACCACTTCCAGCCCGGCTTCGCGCATGCGGCGGTAGGATTCCCCGGTTTCATCGACCGGATTGTAAATATGCACTTTCGGCTTGGACATGGCTCTCTCCCTGAGAGGTTTTACCTACACAAACAGAGCCGATTTGTCCCCACCGGATAAAAGCCCTAAAATCCCGCCATGGCCGCAATGGACGTTCAAAATCTGACGCGCGACGAATTGATCGCGATCACGAGGTGGTATGCCGATATGGGCATAGACCTCGCGGTCGGCGAACAGCCGCGCGACCGGTTTGCCGAGGTCGCCGCCGAGCCCGCGCCGGTGCGGGCCGAGCGGCGTCAGCCGGCGGAAGCGACCGCGCCTGCCCGGCAATTGCCGTCGCGCCTGCCGCAGGGCGAGATTGCCCGCCCGAGCGCCACGGCGGCGCCACCGCCGGATGAGGCCGCGCGCACGGCGCGCGAATTGGCCTCCGCCGCCCATTCGTTGGATGAATTGCGTGCGGCGCTTGAGAGTTTTGACGGTTGCGCGCTGAAGCGCACGGCCAATCGCCTGGTTTTCGCCGACGGCAATCCACAGGCCCGTATCATGCTGGTTGGCGAAGCGCCGGGCGCCGACGAGGATCGCCAGGGCCTGCCGTTCGTCGGCCGGGCCGGGCAATTGCTCGACCTGATGCTGCGCGCTATCGAGATGGACCGCAGCCACGTCTATATCGCCAATGTCGTGCCGTGGCGCCCGCCAGGCAATCGCACGCCCTCGCCGCAGGAAACCGCCATCTGCCTGCCGTTCATCCACAGGCAAATCGCCTTGGTGAACCCGGCCATTCTCGTCTGCCTCGGCGGCTCGGCGGCGCAGACGCTGCTGAACCTCAAGGAAGGCATCATGCGCGCGCGCGGTGTCTGGCGTGATTTCCCAATGGAAGGCGGCGAGGGCGGCCGCACCATTCGGGCGTTGGCGACGCTGCACCCGGCCTATCTGTTACGCCAGCCGTCCCACAAACGGCTGGCTTGGAAAGACTTGCGCGAGCTCAAGCGGGCGGTCGCCAAGCTTTCGAACTAGGGCAGCTGCACACGGGTGGCGGTGACGCGGTTTTCACCCTTCACCTTGTCGCGAATGACGCCCCAGATCACACCCTTCTGCGTCCGGTCCCAGGCGATGCCTTGGCCGGCCACATTGGCGGGTGCGGTGCCGACCCAGCGCAACACCGAGCCTGCCTTGGGCAATTCCAGCGCATAGAGTTCCGGCAGATCGTGGCCGGTGATCCAGAGCCGTCCATCCGGCCCCCACGAGCCGCCGGAATTACTCATATCCCCGAATTTTTCGATCAACTGTGAGGGCAGCACCCAGGCCTCGGCGACGCGCCAATCCGCATCGAAGCGGACGATCTGCGTGTTGTACTTGTTGCCATAGGCCAACGGACTGCGACCGAAGACGCGATTGTAATTGGCGAAAGCGCCCCACCAGACACCATCGCGATAGTCGATCCAGGTCAGCGAGCCGCGATCGATGCCGAAGCTGCGCGTGCCGATATGTTTGAGCGTCGCGGCATCCCAAATCTCGACGGAACTTGTCATCGGCGATTCAGGATAATTGGAATGGGCGGCGTAAAGCTTGCCATCCACCACGACACCACTGTCGAGATGAACGAAGGGGCCATCTTTCGCGTCGGTCCACGTCGCGAGTTTAGCGCCCGTCTTCTTGTCATAGCGGCCGATCGAGCGATCGGTGATCGCATAGAAGGCGTCGGCATCGACAGCGACAGCCTGTCGAGCCTCGGGTGCGGGAAACGAGGCGGCGGTCTCGGTCGTATAGGCTTGCGGGTCTTCCGCTTGAACGGGCAGCAGTCCTACCGAGAGAAGAAGTGCAAAGGCAGTCGCGGTGCGAAACATGAACCGTGTCTCTGATCGGGCGAGAAGCTTCGGTTCACGTATGATGCAGCGATGACGGCTGGATGACGCTGGCGTCCTGGGCGATCGTCGCTCAGCGAGAGCGCTTTCCGAGCGAAGCATGATTGCAATTTCGGTTTGCATGAAGAAGGCGTGTCAAAACAAAAGGCTAAAGTTCGATTTTGATTTCATCAAAACGAAAAGCTCTCTGCGGAATGAATTCAAGAAAGCTTTGCGGCACAAAGGTGTTTATCTTTCATTTGCATCCGATCAGTGTTTCATTGAGCGTTGCGTATAGCGCCATAATCATTCAGGGTGGCTTTGATTTAAACTCTTAGAACTCAATTTGGAGGCTATCTTGAATTGCGCAAAAGCGGTGGCGACGGTCTTAGCCGCCACGTGGCTGTCCTTTATTTGTGCTCCCGTTTCATCGGCACAGGCTCAAACGGAATTTCTTCCAGCCCAAAATGATTTCATTGGCAAATGGAAACTCAATGGATCTGCGATCCGGCCACCGCGAGATCTGAAAGGCACGCCCACGCAGAAGCAGAAAGCGGCCGCAACCAAATTTCAGCAGACAGTGACCACGTTTTACGGTGCGTTCGACTACTTGGAGATCAAGGCGGACGGTCGCTACAATTTTCACCAGCCCGGTGATCCGGCGTCAGGGCCGTGCGTATGGTGTGGAACCTGGTCCTTCAAGAACGATTCCTTGTGGCTCAAGCTCGACACGGAACCCAGACTCGATATCTACGCCAAAGGCGGCGACCTCCAAATGACCTACACCGCCGAGCCGAATAAGACTTCGCAGTACAAATGGCTGGTTTTCGGCTGGTCGAAGGTGGACTGACAGAGTGATGGCGATGTCTCGACATCGCCATCGTATCCGTCATTGCCTGGCTCTTCTTCGCTCGAAAATGCCCTAAGAACTGCTAGCTGAGCGGCGCTCCGTTGCCGCCGCTGAGAGCAGGCGGCTTGTGCCCGACAGGATGCTTGCCGCGAGCGCCCGTTCGGCCTCCTTGTGCGATTGGCCGCCGACCACCACGAACTCAATCGAGCCCAGCCGGGGCAATGCCTCTTTCGGCTCGACTTCGACAAGGCCTGGCGGAATGAGCCGTGCCGAATGGGCGGTGACGCCCAGGCCAGCGACAGTCGCCGCGCGCAGGCCCGCCAGGCTGTCGCTGGTGCAGGCGACCCGCCAGGCACGGCCGGCGCGCTCTAAAGTCTCGATGGCGTGGACCCGCGTGATGCTCGGCGGTGGATAGAGCACGAGCGGCACCACGGTCTGCTCCGCCAGGCGCGAACCTGGCCGACCGACCCAGACGAGGCGCTCCTGCCAGGCGACCTCGCCGCGCTCGTCGCCCTTGCGGCGCTTGGCGAAGATCAGGTCGAGATCGCCCGCGTCGTATTTTTCGTAGAGCAGGCCGCTCAGGCCAACCGTCAGTTCCAGATCGACCGCGTGATGCTGCATGGCGAATTCGGCGAGGATGTCGGGTAGCGCCGTGAAGGCGAAATCCTCCGAGACGCCGAGCCGCAGCCGCCCGCGCAGGGTCGAGCCCTTGAGATAGCGCTCGATGCGGTTGCCCGCTTCCAGCACCTGCCGGGCGAGCGGCAGGATCGCATCGCCATCCGGCGTCAGCCTGACTTCATGGGTGTCGCGGGCCAGCAAGCGTCGCCCGACCCGCTTCTCCAGCCGCGCCACGTGCTGGCTGACCGAGGATTGCTGCAGGCCAAGCTGGCGGGCAGCCTCGGTAAAACTGTGGGTTTCGCTGACCTTCAGGAAGCTGCGCAGCAAAACGGGATCGAGGGGGCGGGGTTCTAATGCCATGCTTATTATAATTCATGATAACCGATATCATGTCCAGTCTGGATCAAAATAGGCGCGGGAGGGGTTAGAAGGAGGTCATCATTTTCTGAGGACTGATCACATGTTCCGCCGCTTACTGGCCCGTTTGGGCATCGATCCCTATCTCGTCGCTCTGGTCGCCACGGTCGGCGTGGCAGCGATCCTGCCGGCACGGGGCGTGGGCGCGGACGTGACCAACGATGCGGTGTCCGTGGCTGTCGGGCTCCTGTTCTTCCTCTATGGCGCTCGGCTGTCGCCGCGCGCGGTTTGGGATGGGTTGCTGCACTGGCGGCTGCAATCCCTGGTCTTCGGCAGCACCTATGTGCTCTTCCCGCTCCTTGGCCTCGGTCTGACGCGGGCGTTCGGCGCCTGGCTGCCGCATGATCTGATCCTGGGGCTGATGTTCGTCTGCGTGCTGCCCTCGACCGTGCAATCGTCGATCGCCTTCACTTCGATCGCCCGTGGCAATGTCCCGGCAGCGCTGTGCAGCGCCTCCGTCTCAAATCTGTTCGGCATGGTGGTCACCCCTTTGCTGGTGATGCTCCTGCTCGACTCAAAAGGCGTCGGCTTCAGCACCAAGGCGTTGGAAAGCATTGCGGTGCAATTGCTGCTGCCGTTTCTCGCCGGCCAAGTGCTGCGGCCTTTCATCGGTGCCTTTCTGCAGCGCCACAAAACGCTAACGTCGCTGGTCGACCGGGGCTCGATCTTGCTCGTCGTCTATGATGCCTTCAGCGAAGGCATGGTGGCGGGTATCTGGTCGAAGGTGACGGCCAACGATCTCATCTTGATCGTCGTGCTCGATGTCGTGCTTCTAGCTGCCGTGTTGGCGATCACGACGATCGTCAGCCGCAGGCTCGGCTTCTCCAAGGAAGACGAGATCGCGATCGTTTTCTGCGGTTCCAAGAAGAGCATGGCGAGCGGCATTCCGATGGCCAACATTCTGTTCCCCGGCCAGGCGCTCGGTCTCATCGTTCTGCCGCTGATGCTGTTCCACCAGGCGCAGCTCTTCGCCTGCGCGACTTTGGCCCAGCGTTATGCCCGGCGACCGCGTCAAGAGGTGCCGGCGCCAAAGGCCGAGCCTATGCTCACAACGATGCGGGTCTGACCCCCGACGGTTTCCGTCATGTGCCTTTGCTAACTCAGTTTTTTACGATTAAGTCGGAAAATTAACGCTCAAGAAAAATGGTTGAGATCAAGCATACCGCCTGCCGATACAGGTAGATTTAAAAGAAAAAACGCCCAAAACGCAGCGAATGCGGTGACAAATAGGCTCTTCCGTGTAAGAGTATGTGCAAATGCACGCGCTGGCGGAGGGCTAAGCGCCTGCAGATGGGAGTGGAGGCTTCTTTCATGCGCAAGGTTTTGGGCGCCGCATTCGCGGCGGCGATGGCTGTTGGTTTGTCGACGGCAGCGCAGGCGCAAATCAAACTGAAAATCTCGTCGCCAACCGTCAATGACATGTCGGCTGAATGGTCGAAGGCCTTTGCTGCCGGTGTCGAGAAGCGCGCCGGTGGCAAGATCAAGGTGGAATTCTATCCCGCCGGCCAGCTCGGTCCCATTCCCGCGACGGTCGAAGGCACGGCGCTTGGCACCATCGAAATGGTGGTTCTCGCGTCCGGCTTCTATGTCGGCCTAGAGCCGCGCTTCCTCGTTCTCGACATGCCGGGCCTGTTCGATAACACCGAGCACGGTCGTAAGGTCTTGTCCGATCCCACGGCGCGCGCCGTTCTGTCGAAATTCGGCAGCACCAAGGGCGTTGAGCCGATCGCCTATTTCATTCACTCGCCGCTCTATCTCCTGTCGCACAAGCCGGTGCGCAAGTTCGCCGATATCTCCGGCCAGAAAATCCGCACGCCGGGCGGTGCGCCGCTGCATCTGGAACCGTTCCGCAAGGCCAATGCCTCGCCGCTGTCGTTGCCGCTGGGTGAAGTGCTGCCGGCCATGCAGAATAAGACCATCGATGGTTTCATCGCCGGTCTCTCGGTGTTCACCGGCTTCAAATATTACGATGTCGCCAAGGCTTTGACCGCCGTGCCAGGCTCGGTGATCGTCGCGCCGGTGTTGGTCAACAGCGACTTCCTCAAGTCGCTCGGGCCTGATCTGGAAAAGATCGTGCGCGAAGAAGCGGTCAATGCCGAAAACGCCATCGTGCCGTGGGGTGTGGCGGATGAGACCGCTGGCCTCAATGTCTGGCGCAAGAATGGTGGCGAAGTCATCAAGATGCCGGCCGAGGAAGAGAAGAAATACATCGACAATGTCGTGTCGATCCTGCCGGCGGTCTATGCGTCCAATCCGAACTTCAAGGCCGATTACGATGTTCTGTTGACCGCATCGCAGAAAGCGCGCGGCCAGTAGCCGATCGAGCAGGTCCGCGCGATGCACGGGCCTGCCATCCACCAGTCGGAAGGGGCTCGGACGGAGCAATCGCCGGATGGCGTTGGGTGATGCTTTCTGGGTATCGGAGGAACACTTTTGGCATCTATCTGCAATCAGGTCAGCGTGCCCTAATGGCGGACTTGCACGCGCGCAAGCAGGCCGATCCGCGCCGGAGGGGTGCGGGAGCGGTGTCGCGCTTGAGCGGTGTCCACTGGGGAGGGGATGCTATGAGACCAGGGTTCAGGATGGCTGCGCTCGCGTTGCCGCTGCTCATGATGGGAGTGGTGCAGGCGCAAGCCCAAATCAAGCTGAAGATATCCTCGGCGACCGTCAATGATCCGTCCCAGGAATGGGCCAAGGCGTTTACCGCCGGTGTGGACGCGCGGTCGGGCGGCAAGATCAAGATTGAATTTTATCCCGCCGGGCAGCTCGGAGGCATTCCCTCGACGGTCGAAGGGACGGCGCTCGGAACCATCGAAATGGTGACGGTGGCGTCAGGTTTCTTTGTCGGTTTGGAGCCGCGCTTTTCGGTGTTCGATGCCCCCGGCCTGTTCGAGGACTTCGATTTCAACGCGAGGCTTTTTGCCGATCCGGCCATCCGCGAACGCCTGAGCAGTTTTGGCAAGGATAAGGGCGTTGAATCGATCGCCTTTGTCACCGTCACGCCGCTTTACGTTTTGTCGCATAAGCCGATACGCACCATCGCCGATCTCGCCGGCCAGAAAATCAGAACGCCCGGCGGCGCCCCACTGCATCTCGAGCCCTTGCGCAAAGCCGGCGCTTCGCCCTTGTCCATGCCGCTCGGCGAGGTTTTGTCGGCGATGCAGAACAAAGCGATCGACGGTGTCATCGCTGGTCTCTCGGCCTTTACGACCTTCAAGTTCTTCGACGTCGCCAAAGCGCTGACGGCTGTTCCGTCAACGGTGATCATCGCGCCAGTTCTGGTCAACAGCGCCTTTTTGAAGTCGCTGGGGCCGGACCTCGAGAAGATCGTCCGCGAAGAAGCCGCGAAGGCCGCGCTTGCCATCGTGCCGTCGGTCAAGAGCGAGATCGGCAACGGGCTTGAGGTCTGGAAGAAGAACGGCGGCGAGGTCATTGAACTGAGCGCCGCAGAGCAGAAAAAATATCTCGATATTGTCGCCAACGTGGTGCCACAGGTTTCTGCCGCCACACCTGGGTTCAAGGAAGACTATGACGCCATTGTCGCCGCAGGTAATCGCTTGCGCGCTCAATAGGCTTGCGATCACGGAATGAGCGGAAAGCCGGGGCGCAAGCCCGGGCCTCCGCGCTACACGAGGGTAGGGGAACCCATGATTAATAGGGTCGTTGGATCGTTGATGCGTATATTGGAGGTGACCCTCGGGGTTGCACTTATTGCCATCGTTCTTTTGAATTTCGCCAATGTCGTCGGGCGCTATGTGTTCAACCACAGCCTGCTCGGCGCCGAGGAGTTTCAGGTCTATACGATGATCTGGATTGCTTTCCTCGGAGCTGGCATCGTCACCTGGCGCAATATGCATCTGCGCATGGATGCCATTGTCATCAATTTTCCCAAGCCGGTGAAAACCATTCTGGCGTGGATCGAGGCGGCTCTGGCCATCGCCGTGGTGGGCTATGCCATCACCCAGTCTTCTTGGTTCTATGTCACACGTATTTTTGCTTTCAGCTCCAAGAGCGACGTCGCCCATATTCCGATGTGGATTCCGCATTCGGCTGTCCTCATCGGGTTGGCGCTGGTCATCATTATGCTGATCCTGCGTGCGGCTGGCTTTGGTGCTCCCCCTATTGAAGATCCGGAATCGGCAGCTTTGGAGCAGCGTCAATGACCCTCTCCCTCGTTGTCGTGCCGTTGGTGCTTTTGCTCCTCGGCTTTCCGATCTTCCTTGTCCTTCTCACCAGCGTCACGGCGATGCTCATCTTCGTGATGGGCATTCAGCCGGCGGTGCTGCATCAGAATTTGTTCGGCACGATCAACCAGTTCGCGCTGCTGGCCGTGCCATTCTTCATCTATGCCGGCGAATTGATGGGGCGCGGCAGCGTCGCTCAGCGCCTCGTCGATTTCGTCCAGAGCGCGGCGAGCCCGGTGCGCGGTAGCCTTGGCATTACCACCGTTGGCACGACGACGATCTTTGGCGCTATCTCAGGTGTTAGCGCCGCGGCCGTCGCCACCATCGGCAAGGTGATGTATCCGGCCATGCGCAAGGCCGGTTATCCCGATCACTTCTCCGCCGGCCTCATCACCGCCGTCGGCGCCATCGACATCATCATCCCTCCGAGCATTCCGATGATCGTCTATGGCGCGGCGGCCGAGGAATCGGTGCCGCGTCTCTACGCCGCCGGCATCATCCCGGGGCTGCTGATCGCTGGCCTGCTGGCGGCCTATGTCATCTGGTATTGCCGCCGGCATGACATTGGCCGTGGTTCACCGTTTGACTGGAAACGTTTCGTTTATGCGACCCGGCGTGGCCTATGGGCGCTGGGGGCACCGTTCATTATTCTCGGTGGCATTTACGGCGGCGTGTTCTCGCCGACAGAGGCGGCGGCCGTCGCCTGTATCTATGCTGGCCTGGTGACGCGTTTCGTCTTCCACGAATTGACCTTCAAGGACATTGTCGAAGCGGCCTCCGCGACGGCGGTGTTCTCAGCGCAGATCCTCATCATTGTCGCCTGCGCCGGCGTGTTCAGCTGGATCCTCACCGCCAACCAAGTGCCGGCGATGATGGCAAACTGGCTGCAGCATTACAGCGTCGCGCCCTGGATGTTCCTGCTGGCGATCAACGTGCTGTTGCTGGCGGTCGGTTGCTTCCTTGATCCGCTGTCTGCGATTCTGCTGTTGACGCCGCTTTTGATCCCGATGGTCAAAGCGATCGGCATCGACACCGTTCACTTCGGCATTGTCGTGACGGTCAATCTGGCGATCGGTCTGTTCCATCCGCCGTTCGGCATCAATATCTTCGTGGCCCAGTCGGTGCTCGGCATTCCGCTGAAGACGCTCTACAGGGGGATCATTCCCTTCCTGTTCGTCTATCTGTTTGCCTTGGCGCTGATCACCTACATCCCCGATATTTCGTTGATCGGCGTGAAGCTCCTGATGGGCAAATGAGGTCAAAAACTCCGGGTCGCGCGGCGCGCGGCCTGGAAACAAGTTTCGATATATCTTGACATTAGATATATCGAAATATAGTCTGCATGGGTGTTGGCGGAAACAGAAGGTCCGGCAAATGCAGTAGCCTGTCGCATCCTATGCGACGTAAGAGCTGACTTCGGTTCCGCTGAACGTGAAGCCAGTCAATCGACAGAGCGCTTTGCCACCGCCGATAGGTGGCCGTGCAAGTCAGGAATACCCCCATGAAAGAAGATCAAGCAGCGCCACATGCGGTTCGCGCGGCGCGCATTGGCCATGTGAATTTGAAAGTCGCGGACATCGATCGTTCGCTTGCCTTTTATCAAGGCGTTCTCGGACTGAAAGTGACGAAGCGTATCGGCGAGCAGGCGGCCTTCCTCGCCTATGACGGCTATCACCACGATATTTGCATCAACACGTGGCAGAGCCGCGACGGCACACCGCCGCCACACAATACGACCGGCTTATATCACCTTGCCATTGTTTTCGATCAACGCAGCGATCTTCGTGACGCCTTTCTAAGTCTCAAAGCTGCGGGCATTTCAATCGATGCCGTAGTGGATCATGGCGTGAGCGAATCCATCTACCTCCGCGATCCCGATCAAAATGGTGTCGAACTGTATTGGGATCGTCCGGCGGCGCTCTGGTTTGATGAAAGCGGAAACCTCAACATGGTCCATCGGCCCGTGACGCCCGAGACCCTGTTCGCGGAATAGACCTCACCCAACGATGACGATATGCAGCCGGCGCGGCCCATGGGCGCCGAGCAGCATTTTCTGCTCGATATCGGCGGAGCGTGATGGCCCGGTGATAAAATTGACCGTGCGCGGCATCACGCCTTTGCCATAGCGTGCCCGCACCGTGTCCCACACCGCTTCATAGCTTGGCACGATGCTCTTGGCTGTGAGTACGACGATGTGATTGTCGGGCAGGAAATTCAAGTTCGTCGGATTGTGAGCGCCCGAGAACAGCGCCAGCGTGCCCGTTTCGGAAACGCCGGCTTCCGCGTGGCTGACCGAATTCAAGTCGTGGCCGTCGGACGGGCCTTTCGAGATGTCGATCGTTGTCTCGGCCCAGGGCAGGGCGCCTAAGCGTTCGTCATCGCCCATGCGCAAGGTGGCGGGCAGGTTGTTGGTGCGCAGGAAGCGGGCGATTTCGCCGGGAACGTCGGCGATTGCCGGCACGCGCACCACGCTGGCCGAAACGCTCTCGGCTTGCGCACGAAAGGTCACGACGCGCGTTTCGAGATCGCCTTCGCCTCGCTTGGGCAGAACGCCCTTGGTGGCGGCGGCGATGCGCGCTTCGGCGGTTTGCCGGCGGCCCGCGTCATGGGCGGAGACGCCAAGCGAGCGGCGGATGTTGGCGAGAACGTCGTCGCGCGCGTCGCTCATCGCACCGCTCCCCCACGGCGTTTCCATTGCGCCTGGAATGTCTGGCCTTGCGGCGCGGGCATGTCGCGATATTTCGTCCAGCCGCTGGCAAGCGGTAGCCACGTGAAGCGGCCGTTCGTCCGCCCGGCCAGTGCCAGCATTTTCACGCCGATGCGCGTTGCCAGCCCATAGAGCTTGGGCCGCTTGGCGAAAAACGCCCACAGCGCCAGCCCGCTGCGCACGGTCACGGGGGACAGGTGGCGCTCGAACTCGCGCTCGCGCCAGTGGCGCATCAGTTTTGGTAGAGGAATGCGCACCGGGCAGACGCTTTCGCAGCGCCCGCAGAAGGTCGAGGCATTCGGCAGATGACCGGCCTGATCGACGCCAATCAGCGAGGGCGTCAACACCGCACCCATGGGGCCAGGATAGACCCAACCATAGGCGTGGCCGCCGACCGCATGATAGACGGGGCAATGGTTCATGCAGGCGCCGCAGCGGATGCAGCGCAACATCTCCTGGAAATCCGTGCCCAGCATGTTGGAGCGGCCGTTGTCGACCAGCACCACATGATACTCCTCCGGCCCGTCCACATCGTTCGGCCGGCGCGGACCGGTGGAGAAGGTTGTATAGACCGACATGTCCTGGCCGGTGGCCGAACGCGCCAGCACGCGCAATATGCCGGAGACGTCTTCCAGGGTCGGCGCGATCTTCTCGATCGAGGCGACGACCACATGCACTTTCGGCAGGATCTGCGTCAGGTCGCCATTGCCTTCATTGGTGACGATGACCGATGTGCCCGTCTCGGCGACAAGGAAATTGGCGCCGGTGATGCCGATGTCGGAAGCGAGAAATTTCGCCCGTAAGGTGGCGCGCGCTTCCGCCAGCAGGGATTCTGGTGCTGTCAGATCGCGATCCTTCGGCAGCCAGGTGTGTAGCCGGCGGAAATCGTGCTCGATGTCTTCCTGGTTGAGATGCACCGCCGGCGCGATGATATGAGACGGCGCCTCGCCACGGATCTGGATGATATATTCGCCAAGATCGGTCTCGACCGCCTCGATGCCGTTGCGCTCCAGCGCAGCATTGAGGCCGATCTCCTCCGACACCATCGACTTGCCCTTGGTGACGGTTTTCGCACCGCGCGCCTTGGCGAGATCGACGATGATGCGACAGGCGTCCTCGGAGGTGCGGGCGAAATGCACATGTCCGCCCGCCTCGCTCACCTTCTGCGTGTAGATGTCGAGATAGACGTCGAGATGGGCGAGCACATGATCGCGCAGATCGCGCGCCTGATCGCGTAACGGTTCGAATTCCGGTAGCCGTGCCGCGGCTTGCGCGCGGCGGTCGATGAAATTGTGCCGGACATTGCCCAGCGCCTTCTGCAATTGCCCGTCGCCCAAAGCGCGGTGGGCATTGTCCTTGAATTGCGAGGAGGTGGCGACGACGCTCATGGTGAAAGGCGGTCTCCCTAACCGAACGCGAGCAGCTTGCCGCCAAAGGCGATCATCATCATGCCGGACACGATATCGATCCAGCGGGTCGATCCTGACAACACGCCACGCACCTTCGCGCTCGATACGATGGTCGCGATGAAAAGGTACCACAGAAAGCCGAGGCCCGGCATGCCGAGGATGACACCGATCCGATAGGGTGTCGTCAGCTCAAACGCGCCCGTGGCGGCAAAAATGCTGGTGTACCAGGCGATGGCCTTCGGATTGAGGAAATTGGTGGTGAAACCCATGCCCAGAAGCGACCAGACGCTGGGCGTCGTCGTGGCGGCGGTGACGACGGCGCCTTTGCGGTAGCGGGCGATCATCCGCCAGCCGATATAGCAGAGGTAAGCACCACCGCCGACTCGCAGGAACGTTTCCAGCATGGGGGCTGCGGCGATCAACTGGCCCATGCCGGCAAGGCCGGCGCTGGCCCACAGCACACCGGCGGGAAAGATGCCGAGCGCGGCGATGAGGGCGGCGCGCCGGCTGTGCAGCGCCATCTGCAGGATGAAGGTGCTGTTGGGTCCAGGCGTCGCCACGGTGATGAAATGGCCAGCCAGCAGAACGGCGACCACATGCCATTGTTCGTTCACGCCCGTCCGCCCTCCGGCGCGCCGATGGCCGGCGTGTCGGTCATGCCGGCGAGCACTTCCGCCACATGCCGCACTTCCACGGTTTTACCGTCGCGCGACAGCTTGCCGGCCATGTTCATCAGGCAGCCGAGATCGCCCGCCAGCAGAACATCAGCGCCGCTCGCCTCGATGTTCTCGGCTTTCTTGCCGACGATCTCGCCGGAAATCTCGCCGTATTTCACCGCGAACGTGCCGCCGAAGCCGCAGCACACGTCGTTTTCCTGCATCTCGACAAGATCGAGCCCCTCGACGCTGGCGAGCAGCTTGCGCGGCTGCGCCTGAATGCCGAGCTCTCGCAGGCCGGAACACGAGTCGTGGTAGGTGACGCGCTTGGGAAACCGCGCTTCGACCCGCTCGACCTTCATCACGTCCGTGAGAAAGCTGATCAGTTCGAAGGTTTTCGCCGCGAAAGCGCGCGCCTTGGCCGACAGGCCGGGATCGTCCTGGAACAGTTCAGGATAATGCCGCGCCAGCATGCCGCCGCAGGAGCCCGATGGCGCCACCACATAGCGACAGCCGGCGAAGGCATCCATCACCTGCAAGGCAATATCGCGCGTCGTCGCCCGGTCGCCAGAATTGAACGCTGGCTGGCCGCAGCAGGTCTGCGCCGGCACGATGACCTCGCAGCCGGCATCTTCCAGCAGTTTGACAGCGGCAAAGCCGATGCTTGGCCGCATGGCATCGACAAGACAGGTTACGAACAGGCCGACTTTCGGAGCAGCCGCACGGATTTGCGAGTTTTCGGTCACGTTAGCGGTCCGCAACGGTCTGGGTCGCCGGGCGTCTTTTGGGCACCTGGGCAACGAAGATATCCAACATAGCCCTTTGTGGCACGGCTGGCAGAGCGCTACAATGGCGGCATGATCCGTTACATTTTCCGGAGCACACCATGAGCTCCATCGCTTTCCCAACGCCTGACCCGGCGATCCTCGCCCGCCGTGACGAAATCGTCGCCGGCCTCGCGAAGCTTTTGCCGTCGGACTGCCTTGTCACCAGCGAGGACGAGCGCCGCGCCTTCGAGACCGACGCACTGACCGCCTATCGCCGGCTGCCGCTCGCCGTGGCCTTGCCGCGTAACACCACGGAGGTCGCGGCGGTGATGGCGTTCTGCCATCGCGAAGGCGTCAAGGTCGTGCCGCGCGGCGCGGGAACATCGCTGGCCGGCGGCGCCATTCCGCAGGAGGACGCTGTCGTCATCGGCGTCTCCAAGCTCAATCGTATTCTCTCCGTCGACTATGCCAATCGTAGCGCGCTGGTCGAGGCAGGCGTCACCAATCTATCGATTTCCGATGCGGTGATGCCGGACGGATTCTTCTATGCGCCCGATCCCTCGTCGCAGCTCGCCTGCACCATCGCTGGCAATATCGGCATGAATTCCGGTGGCGCCCATTGCCTGAAATATGGCGTCACCATCAACAATATCCTCGGCGTCAAAATGGTGCTGATCGATGGAACGGTCGTTGAGATCGGTGGCCAGGCGCTTGATCCCGCCGGGCTCGATCTCTTGGGCCTGATCGTCGGGTCGGAAGGCCAGCTCGGCATCGTCACCGAGGCGACGGTGCGGCTCCTGCGTCTAGCGGAAGGCGCGCGACCGGTATTGTTTGGTTTTGAATCAAGCGAAGCGGCGGGCGAATGCGTCGCCGCGATCATCGGCGCCGGCATCGTGCCGGTGGCGATGGAGTTCATGGATAAGCCCGCCATCGAGATCTGCGAGGCCTTCGCCAAGGCCGGCTATCCGCTCGATGTCGAAGCCATGCTGATTGTCGAGGTCGAAGGCTCCGAGGACGAGATGGAGGCGCAGCTGGCGCGTATCTGCGAGATCGCCCGGCGCTACGGCGTCAAAGTGATCAAGGAGTCGCGGTCGGCGACGGCGACGGCGCTGATCTGGAAGGGCCGGAAGTCGGCCTTCGGCGCCACCGGCCGCGTCGCCGATTATATCTGTATGGACGGCACCGTGCCGACGAGCCAATTGCCTTATGTGTTGAAGCGCACCGGCGAGATCGTCGCCAGCTATGGCTTGCGTGTCGCCAATGTGTTTCATGCCGGCGATGGCAATATGCACCCGCTCATTCTCTATAACGTCAACGATCCCACAGAGCAGGCCAAGGCGGAGGCCGCCGGCAACGACATCCTCAAGCTTTGCGTCGATGCGGGCGGTTGCCTCACCGGCGAACATGGTGTCGGCATCGAAAAACGTGATCTGATGCGCCATCAGTTCACTGAAACCGATCTGGTGCAGCAGATGCGCGTGCGCGCCGTGTTCGACGCGCAGTGGCTGTTGAACCCGGCGAAAGTCTTCCCATTGGATGGACGGATCGCGGCGTGACCATCGTTCCGACAAGCGAGGCGGAGGCAGCCGAGGCCATCCGCGCGTCCAAGGCGTCCCGGCAGACACTCGCCATCGCGGGCGGCGGGACGCGCGCGCCCTTCGGCCGTCCGACGCAGACCGACGAGACGTTGTCTTCAGGCGGCCTCACGGGCATCACCCGTTATGAGCCGACGGAACTGGTAATTTCGGCACGCGCCGGCACGCCGCTGGCTGAGATCGAGGCGGCGCTCGACGAGAAGGGGCAGATGTTGCCCTTCGAGCCGATGGATCATCGCGCCATTTACGGCAGCACGGGCGCGCCGACCATCGGTGGCATTGTCGCCACGGGCGCGTCGGGGCCACGCCGCATTCAGGCCGGCGCGGCGCGCGATCTTCTGCTCGGCGTGCGCCTTGTCAATGGGCGTGGCGAAATCGTCAAGTCCGGCGGCCGGGTGATGAAGAATGTCACCGGCCTTGATCTGGTGAAGCTCAATTGTGGTGCCCACGGCACCTTGGGCTTTCTCACCGAAGTCACTTTCAAGGCTCTACCAAAACCTGAGCGCACGCTGACCCTGATCTTCGAAGGCCTCGACGACAAGCGTGCGGTCGAAGCGATGTCGGCTGCGCTCGGCTCGCCTTTCGCCGTCAGCGCCGCCGCGCATCTGCCTGCAGGCATGGGCGCGGATCAGGCGCGCACGGTGTTGCGGCTGGAGCATTTCGCCGAGTCGATCACCTATCGCGCCCGCGAACTCGCCAAGGCTCTCAGCCATTTCGGGCGAGCGAGCGAAATCGAGGACGATGAATCGCGTATGCTGTGGCGCGCTATTCGCGACGTCGAATATCTGGCGCAGCCCAATAGCGATCTTCTTTGGCGCGTTTCCGTCGCACCGACGCAGAGCCCGCTGGTACTCGCCCGATTACTGAGGTCAGGATTGTCGTTCCGTCATTTGCTCGACTGGGGCGGGGGGCTGATCTGGATTGCCTGTGCCGAGGGGGGCAACCACACCGCTGTTCGCGAGGCCGTGGGCCGCGATGGCCATGCGACTTTGATGCGCGCTTCCGACGCGCTGCGCGCCACGCTCGACGTTTTCCAGCCGCAGGATGCTGCCTTGATGAAGCTTACCGCCGGCATCAAGGCTAGCTTCGATCCTGATGGCGTCCTTAATCCCGGCCGCATGTACGCTGGACTCTGACTAGGATTCTGAATCGTGCAGACGAATTTCTCACCCGCGCAACTGGCCGATCCGCATATGGCGGCTTCGGAAAAGATTCTGCGCAGCTGCGTTCATTGCGGCTTCTGCACCGCGACCTGTCCGACCTATCTGCTGCTGGGCGACGAACTCGACAGTCCGCGTGGCCGTATCTATCTCATCAAGGACATGTTGGAAGGCGGCAAGCCGGCAACGAAAGAGGTGGTCAAGCATATCGACCGCTGCCTGTCGTGCCTGTCCTGCATGACCACATGCCCCTCTGGCGTGCACTACATGCATCTGGTCGATCATGCGCGGGCGCATATCGAGCAGACCTATAAGCGTGATTTCACCGATCGCCTGTTGCGCGCCGTCCTCGCCAATATCCTGCCCTATCGCAATCGCTTCCGGCTGGCGCTTGGCGCCGCCTTGTTTGCCAAGCCGCTGCGCCCCGTGCTGGCGCATGTGCCGCTGGTCGGTAAACGTCTTGCCGCCATGGTGGCGCTGGCGCCATCGCGCTCACCGGCCGTGATGCCGGAGCCTGCGGCTGTCTCGCGGGCCGACCATCGCCGCGTTGCGATCCTCGAGGGTTGCGCCCAGCCCGTGTTGCAGCCGGCTATCAATGCCGCCGCACGTCGTTTGTTGGCGCGTGTCGATATCGAAGTGGTGCGGGTCGCGGAGGAAGGCTGCTGTGGCGCGCTCGTCCATCACATGGGGCGCGAGGCGCAGGCGCTGGAGTTCGCGCGCCGCAATACTGACGCGTGGATCGCCGCCATCGACAAGCAGGGGATCGAAGCGATCATCATCACCGCATCGGGCTGCGGCACGACAGTGAAGGATTACGGCTTCATGCTGCGCGACGATCCGCTTTATGCGGATAAGGCGCGCCGCGTCAGTGCGCTCACCTGCGACATCACCGAATATCTCGACCGGCTCAATCTGCCCGCTGCGCACAACGCGCCGAAGCGCGCCGTCGCTTACCATTCAGCCTGTTCGATGCAGCACGGCCAGCAGATTCGCGATGAGCCAAAGCGTCTGCTGCGCAATGCCGGCTTCACCGTGCGCGATGTGCCGGAGGGGCATATCTGCTGCGGTTCAGCCGGCGTCTACAACATCCTGCAGCCGGAGATCGCCGGGCGCCTGCGCGATCGCAAAGTCGGTAACATCGAGCGCCTGCGGCCCGATATTATCGCCACCGGCAATATTGGCTGCATCACCCAGATCGGCGGCGGCACGGCCATCCCCGTGGTGCACACGGTCGAATTGCTCGACTGGGCTCATGGTGGCCCGATGCCGCCGGCTCTCGAAACGGGCCCCCGGCTCAATAGCCGCGTGGCTCATTTTCCTGTGGTATGAGGCGGCCGCCGGCGCGCTTGCGGATGGCGTGAGCGGACGCGGCCGCTGCCCGGATGACACCTTGCGGGTCGATGCCGACGAGTTTGCCACCGCGCTTCATGATGCGGCCGTCGGCGATCACCGTATCGACATTCGCGGCATTGGCTGAGCGCACCAGAGCACAATCGACATTGCCGAAAGGCGCCATATTGAGATCGTCCGCCCGCACCAGAATGATGTCGGCGCGTTTGCCTGGCGTCAGCGTGCCGATGAGTTTGTCATAGCCCATGGCCTTGGCCCCGTTGATCGTCGCCATGTTGAGGACTTGCCGAAAATCGACGGCCGTGAGTTTTTCCGTGGAGGTGCCGTCTTTCGGTGCGCCCATGTCCCAGGCCAGGCACATGGAGGAGAACATATCGACTGGCGAGATCGAATTGCCGTCGAAGGACAGGCAGACGTTCACGCCGCTGGCCACCATGTGCAAGAACTGTTCGGCTGGATCGCGGGCACGCACCCGCAATTCGCCATGGACTGTGTAGCTCAGCGACATGCCGGCGGCGGCCAGATTGTCGCGGTCCGCTTGTGTGGCAAGAACATAATGCACGAGGGTCAGATCGGGCGTCAGATAGCCCTTGGCTTTCAATGCCTCCGTCGACACGGTTGATGATGGCGATTGGCCGGCGTGAAAGATGATCGGCAAGCCGAGTTCTTTCGCGGCCTTCATTTCCGCGTCGAAAACCTCCGGTGTTGTCGAACGTGGACCGCGCAATGAGACGCCCAGGCGCAGTTGCTCTTTATCGCGCGTCGCGCCAGCCTCCCACAATTTGTGCGCTTGCCGCAGACCGGTGATATCCATCGCTTGTGCCGCCGGCAGCAGATCGGCGCAGCCATAGCCGTAAATGCCGCGAATGCCTGAATCTGTGTGAGCTTTCATCTCGGCGGCTGCATGTTCTGCCGAGATGACGTTATGGGCATAATTATAGGTGGTGGTGATGCCCGCGTTGATGGCTTCGGCGAAGGCAAGCCGGTCGCTATTGTAGAAGTCGGCCGGCGCATAGAATTTCGCCGTGGCGTTTTTGGTCGCCATATAGCCGGCCTCGGGAGTCAGCCAATTGCGTTGCAAGCTGTTCCAGCAATGCCAGTGGGTTTCGACGAAACCCGGCATGGCGATCATGCGCGCGGCGTCGATTTCCATCGTGCCCGGCGGCACGGCGAGCGTCGGCCCGACGGCGGCGATGTCGCCACCACGCACATGGATGTCGCCGCGCGGCATATCGCCGATGGTCGGGTCGACGCTGAGGATATAGGCGTTACGGATCACGAATTCGCCGCGCACGGGCAGGGCCGTCGGCGTTTGCGCCACGGCTTCCGGCATCAAATCCCCGGCAAAGCCAGTCGCCGCCAGCGCTCCCGCCGCTCCGAAGAGGCCGCGTCGCGACAGCCGGGGCTGAAGGACCTCGCCGCATATATCGCGCAATGCCGCGAAGCCGTGATCCCTTGGATGATCGCCCGCCATGTCGTTCCCCCGTTGTCTCGTTGTTCTCCGAATCATGCCTTTGCTTGGGGAATTTGCCAATCGAGGCAGCGGGAAGGTTGTCTCCGGTTCGAGCCATGATCCCGCTGCTCAAGAATTCAGCAGCGGATCAGATCGCCCGCCAATTGCGGCGAGCAGCCGGCTTTCATGGGAGTGAAATCAGGCGCTTGAACAAAAGCCCGGCTATTGCGAACGGCGAATGCATAATAATGCGAATGCGATATGCAGGGTTGTTGCAATCTTGCAACAATCTCCTCCAATCATGTGTTTCACCCGTCAAATGCCTAGTACATAGGCACGATGCATAACAGTTCGCCTTGCGATGCAGGGGACTTAGAATTCTTCTGTCGGTGTGGAATTTTCCTGCTGACGGAGCATGTTGATGAGGTTCAAATCCCTGGCGGTCGCGGTTGTGACGGCTGCCGCCCTTTCTGGAACGGCTTTCGCCGCCGACCTCGGTGTCGCCAAGGCTCCGCCGGCGCCTCCGACGCCGCCAGCCGCTCTTGGTTTTGACTATGCCTTCGGTATCGGCGTGATGTCAGACAACGTGTATCGCGGCATTTCGCAGTCTGACGGCAAGCCGAGTGTGACGGGCTACGCGGAGCTGCAGTACAAGATCAACCCGATGATCCAGCTCTACACCCGCGCGCAGATGTGGAAGGTCAATCAGCCGACCAACCCCTTCGCCGAGATCGATCTGATTCCGGGTGTCCGTTTCTCCTTCGGTGATCTCACCGTCGATGTCGGTGCGCAGTACTATCTCTATCCCGGCAATAAGGATCGCTATTGGACCGATAGCGCCACCACGACGTTCATGAATCCAAGCTTCGCGGCTTTGCCGGCGGGCGCCCGCTGCCCGTTCCCGGGTGGTTTCTGCGCCACCACGCCGAAGGATCCGAGCTACTGGGAGTTTTTCGTCAAGCCGTCTTACCAAATCACGCCTGAACTGAACATTGGGGCCATGGCGTACTACTCGCCTAATTGGCTCAACTATAAGACGCATTCGCTCTACACCTCGGCGACCGCCAAATACACCTTCGGTGATACTGGCTTCGCGATCTCCGGCGAGTGGGGCTACATGAACTTGCATCCGCTGAAGGCGGGCACCGACTTCAATGCGTTCTTCGCGTTGCCGGTCAAGCTGCCGAAGTACACGGCCTGGAATGTCGGCGGTTCGTATACCTGGAACCAGTTCACGTTGGATCTGCGCTATTTCGGTTCGACGCTCAACAAGAACGGCTGCTACATGGCGACGGCTGATCCGTCGGGCAACACGCCTGGCCAGACGCCGAGCCTGCGCTCCAACTGGTGCGGTCATCGCTTCGCCGCCAGCCTGAACATCGACCTGGTTGGTTCGAAGGACGTCGGTTTCCTGCCGAAATAATCCAGGCTTCAACATTACAAATTGGAAAGCGCGCCATTTCGGCGCGCTTTTTCATGTTGGCGGGGACGTTGCCCGTCTTGGATTGGTCATTGTTGCCTCCCATATTCTCCCCGGCCACCTTGGCCCCAGGGAGAATTTTGATGACCCCCGACGAACGCCAGCTTCTCGCCGGTCTCTTTGACCGTATCCGCAACGCTTCTGGCGGACAGCGAGATGCTGAGGCTGAGGCTTTCATCGCCGATGGGGTGCGCCAGCAGCCTTATGCGCCTTATCTGCTCGCCCAATCCGTCATCGTTCAGGATGAGACCTTGAAGGCCGCTGCCGCCAAGATCGAGGAACTCGAAGCGCGCCTGCGCGAACAGGAAGGCGCGCACAAGCCTGGCAGTTTCCTTGGCGGTATCGGCAAGTCGATCCTCCAGTCACAGCAGCAGGCGCCACAGCAGCAGGCGCAGCCCGCGCCAGATAACCGCTGGACGCATGGTGGCGAGCCAGTCGCGCCGCCGCAGCAGCAAGGCGGAGCGTCATGGCCGCCGCAAGCCGGCGTGCCCATGCAGCAGCCCATGCAACAATCGATGCAACAACCCATGCAGCAGCCAGGTGGCGGTGGCTTTCTGAAGGGCGCGCTGGGCGCGGCTGCCGGTGTTGCCGGCGGGATGTTGCTCGCCAATTCACTGAGCGGGCTTTTCGGTGCGCATAATCCGCTCGGCGGCAGTCCGGCTAAAGCCGCGGACCTGCCGAAGGACAGCTTGCCGAAGGACGATAATCTGTCGTTGAACGACAGCGCGCGCTGGAATGAAAATGATCGCAAGGTTGCCGCCAGCGACAGCCGCGGCGACAGCGACAAATCCAGCAACAACGATCAGTCGTCTGGTTCCAATGACTGGGGCAATGACGACGATGGTGATGACGACGATAGCGGCAGCGACGATTGGGGTGGCGGCGACGACACCACCGACATTTAGAGCAAATCGCGTTTCGCCATAAACGAAAGAAGCCGTCGCACCAAGTGCGACGGCTTCTCTCCTGTCCCCCCAGCGTTGACGCGCGCCAGGAAACCTTTGTTCTGAGATTTTTATTTTAAATCACGATCACCTTGGTGCCGACACCGACGCGGCCGTAAAGGTCGATCACGTCCTCGTTCATCATGCGGATGCAGCCCGAAGAGACATTGGTGCCAATCGTATAAGGTTCGTTGGTGCCGTGGATACGGTAGAGCGACGAGCCGAGATAAAGCGCACGGGCGCCGAGCGGATTGTCTTCGCCACCTTTCATGAAACGCGGCAGATCGGGGCGACGCTTGAGCATTTCCGGCGGCGGTGTCCAATTCGGCCATTCCGCTTTGCGCGACACGGTCTTCATGCCAGCCCATGAGAAGCCCGGTCGGCCGACACCGATGCCGTAGCGCAGCGCGCGGCCATTGCCGAGCACGAGAAAGAGAAAGCGCCGCGGCGTATCGACGACGATCGTGCCGGCGGCATGCGGCCCATCATAGGCCACTTCCTGTTTCAGATAGATCGGATCGACAGCACGGCGCACCGGCGCCTCGGCACGCGGGTCCGGGGCATAGGCCTGCTGATACGGCGCCTGCTGATAAACCGGTGCCTGCTGGTAGGCAGGCTGCATCGGCAGCGGCTCGTTGTAGCCACGGCGCGGTGTCGGATCGCGTCCGGTGACGAGGAGTTCGATGAAGCCGCCGCCGTAACCGCGCGAGGCCGCGACCTGATACGGACGCGGATCGGCGCCCGGGCCATAGGGCTGGTTAGCGACGACGCCATGGGGAGGCCGCGGCGCTGAGATCGATGAGGTGCGGCGCAGCTGCCGCGGCGCCACCGGCTCTGCATAGGGCTGGATGGCAGGCAGGTCGCCGGCGGGGCCGACACCACGGATGACCGTGTCGTTCATGCCGCCGGCCAAAGCTGCGGGCACGGCAAACGGTACGAATTGCCCGGCCAGTGCCAGGGCCAGCGCGGAAACCGCGCCAAATCGTGCGGACATTGTTTTGCTCCATCGTCGCGACACCGAGGGGTGCCACTCCGGGCCTGTTGCTCAGGCAGGACCAGATCAGACGGGGCAATGGTAACGTAAATATTGGCTGGGCTAAGCGCCATCAAGGTTGATGGTTATGCAAGTATTATGGAGCAACTTGAAGATGTTAATTGACACCCTATTAGGGTTACTCGGTCGCCAATATCTTCGGTTAAAAAACAGTTGCGGCCTTGGTGCGCTAAAATCCTAAAGGCCCCGGCGGCGCAATCGGGCGATTGTTTCCGACGCTGTGCGGCGCAGGCCGGCAACATCGAAGATCATCACCACCGCGCCGTAGATAGACAGGCCGATGAGGAGTTGCGCGACGAGGACAGCCACCCCCGGCTCCAGGCGATGCAGGGGCCAGAGCGCCACGGTCATGGCAAGGGTGGCGGCGATGGTGAGGAGGAGATCGCGTGGCTTTGGCCATTGAGCGCCGGCGGCTGCGGCGAAGCCGACCAGAACGATGAAAGCCACGACAAAGGCGCCAGTCTGCGCCAGCGCCAGGCGCGAAGCGTCGGTGCCCAGTGGCAGCAGCACGAGGAGCAGAGCCGCGGCCACACAGGCGGTGAGTGCCGCGGCAATCAACGGTAAGGTCTTCTTCTCGATCTGGAAGACGGCATTGATGGCGAAGTTCATCAGGCCGAATGCGTAGAGGCCCGGCAGCATCAGGCTGAGATAGCGGCCGAAGGGGCCGCGAAATTCGCTGGGTACGATCAACTGCTCGAGGCTTGGCAACACCAGCCAGAGGCCAACGGCCGCTGGCGTGAGCAGGGCGAAGACGACGGCCATGTTTTGCGCGACCTGCGCTTTCGCGCGCTCACGGCCATGCTGCTCCTCGGTACGCACAGCGATCTGGAACAAAAGCACATCGAGGGCGGAGCCGATCGCGGCGATCAGGCGCGTGCCGATGTCATAGGCGAGCGAGAATTGCCCTGTCTCGGCGAAGCCGAAATGCGAAGCCGCCAGCGAGCGATTGACGAGCGGGATCGCCAGATAGAACACGTTGGCGGTGATGATGGGGAGGGCATAGCGGGCGAACTGCGCGACGAGTGGCCGTTGCGCGGTGCGCACCGGCGACATCTGATCCGTCAGTGCCTTATGCGCTAGTACCACGGAGCCCGCCATACTGATACAGGCGCCGGTCAATGCCACGATGGCCGAGCCCGTCAAGAAAGCGCCGCCGACGGTCAGCGTGAAGGCCAGGATGTTCTTGGCGATGATCAGCCGGGCATACAGTCGGTCGAGGAAGCGCGCCCGCACCACCGCGGTATGATAATCGAAGAAGCCATTGGCGACCGCGGCGGCGACAGCCAGGCCGATCAGCGACGGCGACAACGAGACATCGATGTCGGCAAGAATGAAGGCGATGAGGCCCGCCGTAATAACGATCGCGACAATGCCGAAGGCCGCATCGAGCGTGGCGCGCAACTCCGGCTGTTCGCTGCGGCTTCTCTCCGAATAGAAACGGATGGTCGACAGCCGGATCCATTCCAGCGTGATCGTTTGCAAGACCATGCCCATGGCAAGCGCCAGAGCGAAGCGGCCGAACTGATCGGGACCGAGAAATTTGGCGACCAAGAGCCCGATGAAAAAATTGATCGCGGTGTTGACCAGGAACGCCGCGATCACACGCATCTGCGGCCTCGCTCAAGGCGAACACGGCACAGGGAAAAGCGAATCGGGCGGGCACTCATGGCGTCAGTTATGCCAAGGGGAAGCCTGCGGGAGAACAGGGCGCGGCGACAAATTGGCGGTTTTTGTGCTGCTTTGGCGTGATCGCTTGCTTCACATAGGCTTTTTCTGATGAAAGAGGCCTCGTTCGGAGCGGTCTGGGTTAGGATCTGAGAATGAAAAGCGCGTCCCAGGATATCGATCTCGAATCCCTTCTGCCGTTTATGCTCAACAAGGTGATCAAGGTGATCAACGGCGCGCTGGATCGCGCGCTGCAGGAACACGGCATGTCGGTCGCGGAATGGCGCGTTCTGGCGACGCTCGGATTCTCGAAGATCGACCGGCCGGCGGAGATCGCGAAGTTTACCGGCATCGATCCCTCCACGCTCAGCCGGGCTTTCGACCGTTTGGAAGCTCAAGGATATGTCGAGCGATCGCGGCCGCCAGGGAGCCGTCGGGGATATTCTATGTCGTTGACCACTTTGGGACGGAGCGTCCTTCGTCGTGCGATCAAAGTCGTTCGCCTACAACATGATCAGCTGCTGCAACTCATGGATAAGCAGCAGGCGAACCACTTCTTGAAAAGCGTGGCTTTCCTCTACCAGAAGATGGGGCAGCCGCCCGAGTTGGTCGAATAGCCAAGACGAGCCGGACAGGTTGAAATGGGAGTTTCGCCGCGCCAGGAGCTAGCGATGGCCTCTCCGCCGGCATCCTCAGCCTATTGATCGCCAGCGAACGGAATACAGGCAAAGCCAAGCTTTCCTGGCGGCGGCGCGTGCAAAAAAGCGGCGCAATCGGGAGCCGTGGCCCAGCCGCAGCGCTTCTCCGGTGGAATAATAATTGCATATGCAATATTTTAATATTAAAGTATCTTAAGTGGTAAATTTGAAAGCTGGCTTGCGGCCGGGCTGGAGGGTGCTGCTCTTGTCGGGTGGTCTTTCTCAAAAATTCATATCTGGAAGAGGGGTCTTCGCTCGAGCAACGCTGATGCGACAAACGTTCAAACGCAACTTTGTCTGCATTCTCAGGCAAGAAATCACCATTCCATCGGCATAGCGTAGCTGATCGCGCCCAAAGGGGGCGCCACTAAGTCAGGGTCATTGCCGGGTTTGGCAAAGGCCGTGCAGGGAGCGGCCCGATGAAAGTGATCATCGTTGGTGGTGGTGTTGGGGGGCTCACTCTTGCGTTGATGTTACATCGGCGCGGCCTTCGCTGCGAAGTCTTCGAAGCTGTGCCAACGCTGCGGCCTCTCGGGGTCGGCATCAACGTTCTGCCCCATGCGGTTCGCGAGCTTACTGTGCTCGAATTGCTCCCGAAGCTCGATGCAATCGCCGTGCGGACGCGCGAGCTGACCTATGCCAATCGCTTCGGTCAGGAGATCTGGCGCGAGCTGCGCGGTCTGGATGCTGGGCTCGACGCCCCGCAATTCTCCATTCATCGCGGCTTCTTGCAGAATGCTTTGTTCGAAGCTGTGGTGACGCGCCTTGGTCCGGCAGCCGTGACATTGGACAGGCGCCTTCTGCGCTATCAGCAAGACGAAGCGGGTGTCGTCGCGGAATTTGCCACGTCCAACGGCGATCGGATCCAAGTGTCAGGCGATATTTTGATCGGCTGTGACGGCATTCACTCGTGCGCGCGCGCCCTGCTTTATCCCGACGAAGGCGGCCTCCGATGGAATGGTGTCATGATGTGGCGCGGCGCTGCTCCGCATGCGCCTCTGGGAGACGGCCGCAGTATGATCGTAGCCGGGGGCTTCTCCCACAAGCTCGTTCTCTATCCCATCGGTCCAATTGCAGCCGATGGGCGTCAATTGCTGAACTGGGTCGTCACCTATCGCCAGGCGGAAGCGGGCAGCCCAGTTCCACGGCGGGAGGATTGGAATCGCCAGGGCGCGATCAACGATCTGCTCCCCCATCTGGCGGCTTTTTCTGGTCTACCTATCGATCTCGAAGCGTTGGTGCGCTCTTCCCCTGAATTTTACGAATATCCGATGGTCGATCGTGATCCTTTGCCGCGTTGGACCCATGGCCGGGTCACTCTGCTCGGTGATGCCGCTCACCCCATGTATCCGGTTGGCTCCAATGGAGCAGGGCAGGCGATCGTTGATGCTCGCATTCTGGCGGACGCGCTCGTCGCCTGCGAACATCCCATGGCCGCACTGGCCGCTTACGAAGCCGAGCGTCTGCCGAAAACCGCGGCGATTGTCGCCTCCAACCGCAGCGGAGGGCCGGAAGGTGCGATCGATGAGGTGGAGCGAAGAGCACCTAACGGCTTCGCCAAGCTTGCCGACGTGATCGACGACGGCGAATTGAAAGCCATTGTCGCCGGATACGCGAAAATGGCGGGTTTCGCTCCCGGTCAAACAACAAACGTTCAAACAGGAAACTGACGTTCATAAGGACAGCTCATGACGATCCCTTCTTTTACGGCAACCGTTCGACAGGCTAACACTGGTATCGACGATATAAGCTGGAACATCCTGGGGCAGACCTATGTGCCCAAGCATGTCACCGAAAGTTCCTTCTCCTGGCACGCGACTTTTCCGCCCGGCACGTTCGTGCCGCCCCATATCCATCACACGCAAGACGAGTTCATCTATCTCTTCGAGGGAAGCTTCGATCTCGTACTCGACGGCACGGAAACGAAGGCCGGGCCTGGTGATCTGGTGTGCATGCCGCGCGGTATTCCACACGGCATATTCAATAAATCCGACCAGCGAGTGAAATGCCTTTTCTGGGTGTCGCCCACGGCAAAACTTTGGCAGCTGTTTGAAAAGATCAACAACGTCGGTGATCCCGCGGAAGTGATCAGGATCGCCAGCGCTCACGAACTCACTTTCCTTCCGCCCCGGTAAGGATCCGGCCGCAAGTCATCGATAGGGGAGGCAACTATGATGGAGCGCTTCACCACCCAGACCGTGAAACCACGCGAGCGCGGCCGTCACTGGCAGGAGCTCATCTGCGGCTACTATCCGAGCGTTCAAATCGACATCGAGGATGCCGGGAGCTTTTCGGGGAAAATCTCCACCAAGAGACTCGGTGCGATGCGCGTAACCCGTGTTGATTCCAGAGAACAATACGTGCGCCGCACGCGCCAGGAAATCCTCTATGCCCGCGAAGATGTGCTGCAACTCAATTTTCAGGTCTCGGGCGAAGGCTTTGTAACGCAAGATGGGCGCGAATGTGTCACGACACCAGGCACCTTCGCGGTCTATGACAGCACGCGCCCCTATGAGTTGAGATTCAAGGACGCGTTTGAGCAGATCTGCTTTAACTTGCCGCGCACCTATCTTCGGCAGCGCTACGGAACATTCGATACGGTCACGGCAAGAACAATCTCAGGTTCTTCTGGTCCTGGCCGCTTCCTCTTTGCTTTCATGCAGCAAGTCGTCGTCGAGGACGAAGCCGAGCAAAGCTCTTTTCACGATCGATTGCAGGAACATTTCAGTGATTTGCTCGTAACGGCGGTCAGCCAATTCGCCTCGCAAGGGGGCAACGCCGGCCCGACAAACCGTATCGCGACACTGACGCGCGTTAAAAATATTGCGCTTAGCCAGTTGCGCAATCCCGAAATTGCGCCTGAGAGCATCGCGCGCGCGGCCGGCGTCTCAATTCGTTCGTTGCATGCCTTGTTTGATCAGGACGAAACGACATTCTGTCGTTGGTTGCAGCAGACGCGATTGATGCGTTGCAAGTCCGATATCGAGAATCCCAACTTAAGAGCGCGCACGATCAGCGATATTGCCTTTTCGTGGGGGTTTTCAGATGCCGCGCATTTCAGCCGCTCCTTTCGGCAGGCTTTCGGCCTGACCCCGCGTGAATGCCGTAGCGGCGGAACGCGTCCAATCGCCCGCCAAATATAAATTTAGAGCCATACGAGCCTGAGGAGAAATTGAGTGTCCATTCGTAGAGATCACTACTTTCCCAACACAGAGGCTCTTGCGCCCGACGAGATGCGTGTCGTGGCGCTGGGAACGGGGCGACCGTTCCTACGACGCGCGCAGGCCAATGCCTCCTGGCTTATCGAACTGGGTAACGGCGATAAGTTCATCTTCGATTTTGGCAGTGGATCGCAGAAAAATTTCACGGCTCTCGAAATCCCCTATGCCGATATCACCGCGTGCTTTGCCACCCATCTGCACGTCGATCACGTCGGAGACTTTCCCAACGTCTGGGTTGGAGGTTGGGCGGGTGGGCGCATAACGCCGCTTGTCATCTATGGCCCATCGGGCCTGAAGACGGAACACGGAACGAAACATTTTGTCGAGATGCAGAAGTCCGCTTATGCATGGGACACCGCGACACGCACGGGGCTTCTGCCGGCATCGGGCGCCGAAGTCGAGGTGCACGAGTTCGACTATAGCAAGGTCCAGACGATCTACGAACGAAACGGGGTGCGGATTATCAGCTTCCCCGCGGTGCATATTTACGATGGGCCGGTCAGTCTTCGCCTCGAATGGAACGGACTTACGTTCGTCTTTTCCGGAGATACCACCCCCAGTCATTTCTTCATCGAGAACGCGCAGCAGGCTGATCTCGTCGTTCACGAGGCTTTCAACTCCGTCAGTCAACTCATGGAGCGTTCTGGTTACGACAAGAAGACGGCTGTCGGCATCGGCACCATGGCCCATTCCTCACCCCTTGAAGCCGGCTATGTCTTGCAACAGGTCAAGCCGCGTCTTGGCGTGCTCTACCACTTTTTCAACGACTTCGATCTGTTGCCTGAGATCGAACGCGACGTGAGGCAACATTATGAAGGCCGTCTCGTTCTGGCCCAGGACATGATGGTGTTCAATATCACGCGCGACGACATAGCCGTGCGCATGGCCGTCACGGCCGAACATGTTTGGCCGAACAAGGAACGGCATGACGGCTTCCGAGCGGCTGAGCGGGTCGAGCGGGTGAAGATGTCGAGTTGGCTTGCGGAGCGCCAGATATTTCCAAAATTCTAGCCGGTCATCGTAAGGGAACACAGACATGTCGAGCGCTATTGATGCTGTCGAGGAAGTCGCGGTTAGAAAAGCATTCCGGCGCTTGATTGGTTTCCTGGCTCTTATGATGTTTTGCGCGGTCATGGATCGCGTAAATGTCGGCTTTGCCGCGCTCAGCATGAACAAGGATCTCGGCTTGAGTTCCTTCTCGTTTGGCCTTGGAGCGAGCCTGTTTTCCCTGGGATATATGTTGTTTGAAATTCCGAGCAATCTTATGCTGGCGCGGGTCGGTGCGAGACTTTGGTTTATGCGCATCATGGTGACGTGGGCCCTTCTGTCGATGGCGACCAGCCTCGCCACCGGGCCGATGAGTTTCTATGTTTTGCGGTTCCTGCTCGGCGTGGCGGAAGCGGGCCTGTTTCCGGGAATCCTGTTTTTTCTCGGATGCTGGTTTCCGGGCAGGGTCCGGGCCCGCACCAATGCGGTGTTTCTGATCGCCATGCCCCTGGGGCAGTCGTTGACCGCCCTCCTATCTGGGCCGATCCTTGAGATGAACGGCCTCTGGGGCCTGCATGGCTGGCAATGGCTGTTCATTCTTGAAGGGCTTCCGACGCTGTTCATTGGCATCGCGGCCTGGTTCTATCTGAGCGATCGGCCGCGAGAGGCGCGCTGGCTATCTCCCGCTGAACAGGAAGCGCTGGAAAATATGGTTCAGCGCGAGAAGGTGACACTCGGCAAGCTCGATACGTCAAACCATCTCGCGGTTTTTGGCGATCGGCATGTTGTCGCGCTCGGTGTCCTCTATGCGCTGATTTCGATCGTGTTGACCGGAGTGCCGCTCTGGTTGCCACAGATCGTGCGGACGCTCGATCTGTCCTATGCCGTTGTTGGTGTCCTCGTCGCCATTCCGCCGTTGCTGGGCACGCTCGCGATGGTTTTCTGGGGGCGTAGTTCCGATCGCAAAGGAGAACGCATCTGGCACATCGCCTGTGCCATGCTCACCTGCGCGGTCGGTTGGCTGTTGGCTGTTGGCTACCTCTATTTCGGGTGGGGTGGCCCATGGCTGCTCATTCTCGGCTTGGTCGTCGCCAATGCCGGGGTTTTGGGGGCAATCGCCGTGTTCTGGACTTTGCCGGCCTTGATCCTATCGGGCACGGCGGCGGCGAGCGGTATCGCCTTCGTCAGTGCAGTGGGCAATATCGGCTCGATCATCGGCCCGATCGTGTTCGGCCATCTTCGCGATATCTCGCAAGGCTTTGCCGGACCGTCGGCCTTCATGATGGCGATCGCGGCTATGGCCGGCATCTTCCTGCCGGCTCTTGTGGGTGTTCTGCCAAAACTGTCTCAGGCGCGGTCGAAAGCCGACCGCGATCTGCAATCTTGCGCGCCTGTCGCCACCAAGCGGTGACGGTTTGAAGCGATCGTAAAAAGGGCCCGGCTAAGCCGAGCCCTTCCATCTTCGCATTCTTACGATCAGGCGGCGATCCGCAGCACGGGCTTCACCGTCTTGCCGTCCTCGCTGTCGTGGAAGGCCTTGGCGATCTCGTCGAAATTGTAGAATTGCACCAATCGGTCGAAGGGGAAGCGCCCCTGCATGAAGAAATCGACCAGCATCGGGATGAACACGTCCGGATTGCTGTTGCCCTCGATAATGCCACGGATCTTGCGGCCGAGCAGCAGATGGCGGACCGAAACAGACAGTTCCGAACCGTCCCACGGGCTGGTGACGAAGCCGGCCATGCCGCGCGGCGCCAGCGAGTCTATCGCCTGCCGCATCACCGGCAATACGCCAGTGGTGTCGAGCGCGAAGTCGACGCCGCCGGGAATCTGTTTCAAGATTTCGGCCGAGGTCGGTTCGCTGCCGGCAACGATCGTCAGGTCGGCGCCGAGGTCGCGGGCGAGGTCGAGGCGGTGGGCATGGCGGTCGACGGCGACGATCCGGCTGGCGCCGGCGATGCGAGCCGCCATCACCGCTGACAGGCCGAGCGCGCCGACGCCGAACACGGCGAGTGTTTGGCCGGGCTGCAGTTTGAAGTCGTTGAGGATGGCGCCGGCTCCGGTCTGGATGCCACAGCCCAGCGGCCCCAGCAGTTCGAGCGGCGCGTCCTTACGCACCTTCACAACGTTGCGCTCATGGCCAACCGCATAGGTGGCGAAGGAGGACTGGCTGAAGAAATCGCCATGTACCGGGTTGCCGCTGGCATCGGTGTAGCGCAGCCCATCAACAGGCGTGCATTCGAAATTCAACCGGCCCTGATTGTAGCAATAGGCTGGCTCGGCATCTGCGCAGCTCGGGCAGTGGCCGCAGAAGCCGAAGGTCAGCACGACATGATCGCCCTTCGCAACCTTGGTGACGCCGGCGCCAACGGCTTCGACAACACCGGCGCCCTCGTGGCCAAGCACCACGGGCTTCGGCACCGGGCTGACCTTCCCCGCCGATTTGAGATCGGTATGGCAGACGCCGCTGGCGACGATTTTGACGAGCACTTCGCCGGCGCGCGGGCCAGCGAGCGTCAGATCTTCAAAAGAGGGGTTGAGTGTGCCGTCACGAAAAACCGCAGCCCTGACCTTCATATGGGTTTCCTCTACCTGAATCGCAGGGACCATGTCATTGCGCCGGGCCGTAGGTCAATGCGGCGCGATTGCGTGATTGCGGGCTTATGGCCGCCATGCGACAAATTATGAAAACAAGGGGAGGGCGCCATGGGGAGAATGGCAGGTGTAGAGGCGCGTCTTGCGGCGTGTCTTGCTGCGATGATGGTGCTCGTCCCATGCATGGCGTTGGGACAACCAAAAGAAATCTGGCCCACCAAGCCGATCCGCATCGTCGTCCCTTACTCAGCCGGCGGAACGACCGATTATCTCGGCCGCGTCGTCGCCGAATATATTGGCAGGCGCACCGGGCAGACGGCCACGGTCGACAATCGCACCGGCGCGGGTGGCAATGTTGGCGCCGATCAGGTGGCGAAGGCCGAGCCCGATGGCTACACCCTGGCGATGATCACCAACGGTGTCTTGACCGTCAATCAGTTCCTCTATCGCAGCATGCCGTTCGACCCGGCCAAGGACCTGGTGCCGGTGGCGATCATCGCCGAGGCGCCGCAAGTGGTGGTGGTCAGCAAGGATGTGCCGGCCAAGACCTTGCAGGAGTTCCTCGCTCTTGCGAAAGCGAAGCCCGGCACGATCAACTACGGATCGGCAGGTGTCGCTTCCACCAATCATCTTTCGGCTTTGCAGCTTGAGCGCATCGCCGGCATCAAGATGGTGCACGTGCCCTATCGTGGAGCCGCGCCCGCCGTCGCCGATCTCGCCACCAATCAGGTGCAGATGATTTCCGTCGGCGTCGCCCCGGTGATCGGTTTGGTCGAGGCGGGACAGCTGCGCTTGCTGGCGGCGACAACGCAAAAGCGCATGCCGCTTTTGCCCGATCTGCCGACTGCGACCGAATCCGGCGCGCCCGGCTATGAATCGACCACCTGGTTCGGGCTGATCGCGCCAGCTGGCACGCCGGCGCCAGTAATCGAGCGGATCAACGGCCTGATGCGCGAAATGATTACAGAGCCGGACGTGAAGAAGCGGTTTGACGAGAACTACCTCATCGCCTGGCATCCGACCCCGGCCGAAGCCCGCAAAATCGTTGCCGATGAAGCCGCCCTTTGGGGGCGTATCATCAAGGATGCCGGCATCAAGCTCGACTGAGCGTGCTTAAGTTCAAGAAGCCGCACGGCCACAGCGCATAGTTGCAGTCTTCAACTATAAGTTTTTTGATGTAGAACATGCAACCGAGTGAACAGGCCGGCGTTAAGCGATTTGCGGATGCAAGCTCTGTCAAAAATCTGAGGCCGATTGACGGGGTGGCGACACTAACGCGATTGGAGACGCCATGAAGTATCTAGCGCTCTACGCTCTTGCAGCACTCTCTATCACGATGACGCTATCTTACGCCTCGGCCAGAACGGCGCGAGGAGACGCCATTCGGCAATGCATCTCGCAAGCGCATAAAATCGTGCCTCAACCGACGGGCCCTGACGATCCCGACACGAAAGCACGCGCGGACGTCTATTCGGCCTGCATGCGCAAAATGGGGCTTCGTCCGTAGACTTTGATCCATTGAGGCCAGCCTCTGAATGAGTCCTGCTGAGTCTTGGACCTATCCAGGGGCTGGTGCTTTTTCGTGATGAAGCTGTCGCTATCGCCTTGGGGGAGCTTACGGCTTCACCGGCACGAAGCGATCCGTATAGAGCTGGTCGCGTGGCGGTTCCTTTTCGAGGATGCCGAGTTCGACAAGCGATGAGCTGATCTTATCTATGGCCTTGGGGTTCCAGGCGCCGTCATCGGAGAGCATTGCAAACTGCGCGTCCATCGCCTTGGCAATCGCTGATTCCGAATATTTCATCGCCGCCGCTGATTCCTTGATGGCGAAAGCCTTGTTGGCTTTCATATAGGCGACGGTGGCGAACCAGCCTTTGAGAAAGCGCGTGACGAGATCCGGATTTTTGTCGATCAGCGCGGTGCGCGCGAACAGCACGTGCGTGTGAAAGTCCTTCACCAGTTCGCCGAGTTCGACCACGCCACGGGCTTCGTTCAGTTCCTCGTAAGTGGCCGTTGTCTCGACGGTGGTGACGGTGCCGTCGAGATCGCCTGACTTCATGGCGACAAGCTGGGTGCGCGGCGCACCCATCGGTAGATCGATAATGCCGTTTGGACCCCAGCCTTTCTGGCGCGACAGTTCACGCACCAGCCATTGCGTCATCGAGCCGGCGGTGGTGACGCCGATGCGCCGGCCTTTCAGGTCGTCGACGGTGCGGATCGGTGAGTTCGGCACCACCGTAATCATGAAACTGTAGGGCGGTCCGGCGACAGCGGCGACGCCAATCGCCGGCACGCCTTTCGAGTGGTAGCCCATGCCAGGCCCCGAGCCGAAGCCGAACTGGAGGTCGCCCGAGGTCAGCGCCTGCTGCATCACCGCATCGCCGGCCAGCGCCACCCGCTCGACCTCGATGCCGTATTTTTGCCAGATGCCGGCTTTCGTGCCGCTGTCGATGAAGGTCCACAGCAGCGCCAGGCCGGAGGTCCCGGCCCGCACCTTGTCGGCGGCGGCCGCTGGTGCGCTCAGAGCTGTGATCAGGCTTATTGCAATGGCAAAGCGGCCGGCAGCGGCAACCCGCGTCAGGCAATTGAACATATTTCCTCCCCGTCCAGAGTTTTTGAGTGCCTCCGGCGGGCGCATGATCCCGCGTCACCGCGCCTGTTGCAATGGCCGGGAGAGGCGGAAGCTCATTTCCCCGAAAAGATCAGGCAGGTCTCGGTGCCATGGGCCAGCAGGCGGCCCTTGCTGTCGACCAGCCGGCCTTCCGACGTCGCAATCGTGCGCCCGACATTGATGATCTTGCCCTCGCAGCGCACCAGGCCGGTGTCCTTGGTGATCGGTCGGACGCAATTGAGTTTGAACTCAAGCGTCGTATAGGCCTGTCCGGCGGCAAGTGTCGAATGGACGGCGCAGGCCATGGCGCTGTCGAGCAGGGTCGCGGTCCAGCCGCCATGCACCGTGCCGAGCGGATTATAGAACTCGAACTGCGGTTCGCCCTCGAAGACGACCAGGCCGTGTTCGACCTCCGCCAGCCGGAAATTAAGCGTATGGGCGATCGGCGGTCCCGGTATTTTACCGGCGATCATATCTTTCAGCAGGTCGAGGCCCGGGCGCGCGGTGAGCTGATCCGGCGGCAGAACGGCGAGGGCAGGGGTGGACACAGGGGAGAACTCCCAAAATGGTTAAGAGGTGAACCATCGCTGGTCTTCGAACCGCCGTCCAGTCGTCATAGAAAGGCAATCGTTTTAGCCCATCTTTCGGTTCGTCTTCGCTCTCGGACGTGCAAACCTTTGCGCGTGGATCTGATGGTCTCCGTCCCGGCCTGATTCTTTGCCCGAGCGTTCTTGACTCCCTCCCCAGCCTCTCCTATCTCCTCGGCAGCGTTATTAGCACTCGTTAATGGCGAGTGCTAATAACGTCCCCCATGTCACGCAACCGGGGGCGGAGGCCGGTCGCACCGGCCCTGACCCGCAAGCTACAGGAAATGCTCACATGAAGTTTCGTCCTCTGCACGACCGGGTCGTCGTCAAGCGCCTCGATGGCGAAGAGAAGACCAAGGGCGGCATCATCATTCCGGACACCGCCAAGGAAAAGCCCCAGGAAGGCGAAATCGTCGCCGTTGGTTCGGGCGCTCGTGACGAAGCCGGCAAGCTGGTTCCGCTCGATGTCAAGAAGGGCGATCGGATCCTGTTCGGCAAGTGGTCCGGCACGGAAGTGAAGATCGACGGTCAGGACCTCCTGATCATGAAGGAATCCGACATCATGGGCGTTATCGCCTAATTGCCGGCCCCTTAATTCACGTTATTTCAGCCAATTAAGTCCAGGAGACTGAAGTTATGGCAGCTAAAGAAGTACGTTTTTCGGCCGACGCACGCGAGAGAATGCTCCGTGGCGTCGACATCCTCGCCAATGCGGTGAAGGTGACCCTCGGCCCCAAGGGTCGTAACGTCGTCATCGACAAGTCCTTCGGCGCCCCGCGCATCACCAAGGACGGCGTCACGGTCGCCAAGGAAATCGAACTCGAAGACAAGTTCGAGAACATGGGCGCCCAGATGGTGCGTGAGGTCGCTTCCAAGACCAACGACACCGCCGGTGACGGCACCACGACCGCCACGGTTCTCGCCCAGGCGATCGTCAAGGAAGGCGCCAAGTACGTGGCCGCCGGCATGAACCCGATGGATCTGAAGCGCGGCATCGATCTCGCCGTCGCCGAAGCCGTCAAGGACATCCAGGCTCGCGCCAAGAAGATCAAGTCCTCGGACGAAGTCGCCCAGGTCGGCACCATCTCGTCCAACGGCGACTCCTCCATCGGCGCCATGATCGCCAAGGCGATGCAGAAGGTCGGCAACGAAGGCGTCATCACGGTTGAAGAAGCCAAGACCGCCGAGACCGAACTCGACGTCGTCGAAGGCATGCAGTTCGACCGTGGCTATCTCTCGCCGTACTTCATTACCAACGCCGAGAAGATGATCGCCGAACTCGACGACCCCTACATTCTCATCCACGAGAAGAAGCTGTCGTCGCTGCAGCCGATGCTGCCGGTGCTCGAAGCCGTCGTTCAGACCGGCAAGCCGCTGATCATCGTTGCTGAAGACGTCGAAGGCGAAGCCCTCGCCACGCTCGTCGTCAACAAGCTGCGCGGTGGCCTCAAGGTTGCGGCTGTCAAGGCTCCGGGCTTCGGCGATCGCCGCAAGGCCATGCTGGAAGACATCGCCATCCTGACCGGTGGCCAGATGATCGCCGAAGACCTCGGCATCAAGCTGGAAAACGTCACGATCGCCATGCTCGGCCGCGCCAAGAAGGTGCGTATCGACAAGGAAAACACCACGATCGTCGACGGTTCCGGCAAGAAGAAGGACATCGAAGGTCGCGTTTCCCAGATCAAGGCTCAGATCGAAGAGACCACCTCCGACTACGACCGTGAGAAGCTCCAGGAGCGTCTCGCCAAGCTCGCTGGCGGCGTCGCGGTGATCCGCGTCGGCGGCGCGACGGAAGTCGAAGTCAAGGAAAAGAAGGATCGCGTTGACGACGCTCTGAACGCCACCCGCGCTGCGGTGGAAGAAGGCATCGTTCCGGGCGGCGGCGTTGCGCTGCTGCGCGCCAAGGGCGCGGTTGCCAAGCTGAAGAGCGACAATTCGGACGTCCAGGCCGGCATCAACATCGTGTTGAAGGCCCTGGAAGCGCCGATCCGTCAGATCGTCGAGAACTCGGGCGTCGAAGGCTCGATCGTTGTCGGCAAGATCGGCGAGAACAAGTCGCAGACCTTCGGCTTCAACGCTCAGACTGAAGAGTACGTCGACATGATCGCAGCCGGTATCGTTGATCCGGCGAAGGTCGTCCGCACGGCTCTGCAGGACGCAGCCTCGGTCTCCGGCCTCCTCGTCACGACGGAAGCCATGATCGCCGACAAGCCGAAGAAGGATTCGGCTATGCCCCCGATGCCGGGCGGCGGCGGCATGGGCGGCATGGACTTCTAAGTCCATTCTGTCGGTTCCAATATCGCAGGCCGCGCTCCGTGCGCGGCCTGTTTTTTGTCGCGAGGCCGGTCGCCGCGAAATTTATCGCGAGGCGACGGAACCAAGCGGAACCGCCCACGTTGGAAATTATTGTGCTTGGGAAGGCCTGTTTGGAGGCTTTTGCTCAAATGCAATGTTTCGTGCAAGCGTCGTGGATTGCCGGGCTCCTGAATGCAGATTGTATTTTTTCCCTTTGACTCTGCATGTTTAAAAGCGTTCAGTTCGAGGGGAATGAAGACGAACCGCCGGGGGCGGTGACCGAGTAGCGGCGGTCACTGAGGCAGGATGCGCGTTGCAAATGGCATGTGCGTTGTTCTTGCGTACTCGCGGGTGTTCATCACTTCAAAGGCGGCGATACGACAATGACGAACAAGACACTTACCCGTGCCGATCTTCTGCACGCGGTTTATGTGACGGGCCCGGGACTCTCGCGGGTAGAGGCTAAGCAAATCGTCGAAGTGGCTATTGAGGAAATTTGCGGCGCCCTGGAAGGGGGGGAGACAGTCAAGCTGCGCTCCTTCGGCACTTTCCATGTGCGGGCGAAGCGGCCGCGCGTTGGCCGCAATCCGAAGACTGGCCAGGAATATCCGATCACGGCTCGCCGGGTCCTCACCTTCAAGCCATCGCCGCGCCTCATTGCGGCCGTGAATGGTGAAGAATTCACCGGCCGGGACGAAGACGATGCGGACCCTGTCCCGCACACGCCAACTTCATCTGCGCGTCCAGCGGACCTGTGATAGCCTGCAACCGTTGAATCATTCGATTCTCGCTTGCGAGCCGGCGCTCGCCGGCTCTCTTCGCGCGAGAGTTTCTGCATGAAGGTTCTGGGTGGTGCGGTCGCACTCGCGGCGGTCATATGTCTAGCAGCCGGTGTCGGCTCAGGTGCCTCTCAAATCTCAGGAATAGCCGTTGATCCGGGGCTGATCGGGGTCGGCGCGGTTGGCTTGGCGCTGGCCTACGTCACTCTGCGCGGCGCCACGATCTCTACTTTTCTGCAAATATTCCTGCGGCTTTTTGCTTTCGAATATGTCCTCCTGGCGCTCGCCTTCGCGTCGTCGAGCCGCGGCTTCTGGCCAGCCTTTTTGGCGGATGCCACGCCACCGTCGACCCTGTGCATCACCATCGCGGTCTTCGGCCTCATCATCTACGGCCTGTCCTATATCCCGGTGATTGGCCAGATCACCCGCTTGGCCGACCCCTATTTCGAAGCGGCCGATCCGATCGCGGCGCCCATGCCCTGGTTGCGTCACCGCGGCTGGCGCGAGCGTCACCTGGGCACGGCCCTGATCATGCTGCTGGTCGTCATCAACCAGCTGCAGGTCGGCATTTCGGTGCGCCTGAGCTTCTTCAATCGCGATTGGTTCAACGCCATTCAGAACAAGGATCAGGCCGCTTTCTGGTCGCTGCTCCTCACTGTTTTCACGTTCTGGGCCGTCATTGCGATCATCAGCAATCTGATCGAATATTTCTTCCAGCAATCATTGCTGATTTACTGGCGGCAGTGGCTCGCCAAGCAATATTCGACCTCCTGGCTCGGCAAGGGCGGTATCTACCGCATGGGGCTGATCGGCGATGGCGCCGACAACCCCGACCAACGTATCGCTGAGGACATCAGGAGTTATCTCACCGATACCTATTCCTATTCGATCACGCTGATTCAGCAGATCTCGACGCTCGTCTCCTTTTCCTTGATCTTGTGGTCGATGCCGGCGGAGTTCGTTCTTCCCGGAACCAATATTGTCGTACCAGGGCTGCCGTTCTGGGTGGCGCTTGCCTATTCGGCTTTTGGCACGTGGATTACGCATCGGATCGGTCGTCCTCTGGTGCGGCTGGAATTCGCGCAAGAAAGATACGAAGCGAACTTCCGCTTCTCGCTGGCGCGCTTGCGCGAATATGCCGAACAGGTGGCGCTGCTGCGCGGCGAGCGTTCGGAACTCTCGATCCTCTCCGGCCGCTTCACTGACTTGGTCGCCAACTATTTCCGCATCGTCAGCCGGGCCATGAAGCTGAACACGTTCACGTCTTTCTACGGCCAGATCAGCCCGATCCTGCCTTACGTGATCATCGCGCCCTATTACTTCGCCGATAAGGTGACGCTGGGGCAGATGAGCCAGGTGGCGGGTGCCTTCGGCCGGGTCGCGGACGCGCTCAGCTACTTTGTTGATCGCTATCGTTTGATCGCGCGTTACAAGGCGAACGTCGATCGTCTCACCACCTTCAGCGAGGCGCTGCACAAGGCGCGCACGCTCGGCACCACGCCGCCGCATATCGATGTTGTGCCTGCCTCCGGCAAAGATCTGGCGATTGAAGGTCTTTCTCTCAAACTGCCCGATGGTCGCGAGATCGTGCGTGCCAAGGCCCTGTCCTTGAAGGCCGGCAGCGCTGTGCTTGTCACCGGCCCATCAGGCTCGGGCAAGTCCACCCTGTTCCGCGCTATTGCCGGTATCTGGCCTTATGGGCAGGGCCGCATCGACATTCCCTCCACCGCGAAGGTGATGCTGCTGCCGCAGCGTCCCTACGTCCCGAGCGGCTCTCTGAAGACGGCGGCGACTTATCCCGCGACCGCCGAAACCTATTCCGACGAAGCCGTGCGCGAAGCCCTGAAGCTGGCCCAGCTTGGCCCCTTCGCGGATCGCATCGACGACGATGAGAACTGGGGCCAGCGCCTGTCGGGTGGCGAACAGCAGCGGCTCGCCATCGCCCGCGCTTTGCTCGACAAGCCCGATTGGCTCTTCCTCGATGAGGCAACGTCGGCGCTGGACGAGAAGCTCGAGGCGGAGATTTACGCCATGTTGCGCCAGCAATTGCCGAACACCTCGATCGTCTCTATCGGCCATCGTTCCACGCTGATCGGCATGCACGACAGCCGCATCGAGATGCAGCCGGCGTCCGACGGCGTGTTCGTGCCGTCGCCGGCCTGACGCGGGCGTCTAAGGGCTTGGCTGGCGGCTGAAAGGTGCGGCCGCCTGCCTGCTAGGCCTCTGTCTAAGCCATGACGCTATGGGGAATTGGAGAATTCGGCCCCGTTATGATCAGGCGATTCTCGGATTTTTCATGCCCCGCATTGGCGCGCTGTCTCAAAGAGCGCCACGGTTGCTGTCCGATTTCGGCCGCCAGGGCCGCCGCCATATAGAACGGATGCAGGTGCTGGGAGTCGGGAATCCGTGGTTTGGCTGTCGAGACAGGCCAAAATAGCGATTTTCCGTTGGATTCGGTGCCTGAGAATGCTTCGCAAATACTCCCAATTTTGAATCGTTATAAAAAGTGATCCTCTGTAATAATCGTTCACAATTGAGTTGTGAGCGCGTCACGCCTGTCGCTGTGCATAGGACCCTATTTGTGGCCGTCGGAGCGAAAAATTGACATTGACGTGACAAATCCCCATCTGTTACGCCTGAAGGCAGAGAGATATAACCTGCTGTTAATAAAGCGAATTTATAACAATTCTAAACTGGGCGGCCAAAAAGATGATCGTCTGTTCGTGCAACGTATTCTCAGACAAAGACGTCCGCGGTGTGCTCTGCGACCGGGCGAAGGGCATTCGTTGCGCGAAACAAGTTTATGATTGTCTTGGCTGTTCTCCACAGTGTGGACGCTGTGCCATCACCATTCAATCGTTGATCGTTGAACAGGAAGGCCGTATCCCTGCGCTCAACGGTAAGCCGGTTGAGGTGGAGGCCGAGTTGCTCGCGCTCTGATCCACCGGCGGACCGATTCTTCCAAGAATCCGTCCATGGGGATCGAGCATGCAGGGCGACCGCAAAGTCATCGAATATTTGAACAAGGGGCTGCGCAGCGAGCTGACTGCCATCAACCAGTATTGGCTGCATTACCGCATGCTCAAGAACTGGGGCTTCAACGATCTCGCCAAGAAATGGCGCGAGGAATCGATTGAAGAAATGGGTCATGCGGACAAGTTCACCGACCGCATCCTGTTCCTCGAAGGCTTCCCCAACATGCAGACGCTCGATCCGCTAAAGATCGGGCAGACGGTTGAGGAAATCATTTCCTCCGACCTGGCCTCGGAAATGAGCGCCCGGGCCCTGTATCTGGAAGCCGCCGCTTATTGCGCCTCAATCAACGATCGCGTCAGCAAGTTGCTGTTCGAGGAACTGGCGTCGAACGAGGAAGAGCATATCGACTTCCTCGAAACCCAGCAGGAGCTGATCCGCCAGGTCGGCATCCAGCTGTACAGCCAGAAGCACATCGGCAGCCTCGACTCGTAAGATTTCGACAGCGCCAATTTACAAGGCGGGACCGCGATGCGGTTCCGCCTTTTGCTTGCGCGCTAGCTAGGTGGCGCGGCGGGGCGATCGCTGAAGACGCCGTATTCAACATCATCGAGAAGAAACGATGTCATCTTGCGCATGCCCAGCCGTTCATGGGCGCGTATCGACGCTGCGTTGTCAGCGCGAATAAAGAGCACGGCTTCCCGCCCAGGATGAAGTTTCTGAAGCGCCTGATAGAGCAGGGGCATTAGGCCCTTGCCGCGTTCTGACGCGGCGATGCAGACGGGTCCGTATTGATAGGCGTCCGGGGCGCCGGGCCACGCTGCGAACATGGCCCTGATCACAGCGATATCACGATTGAGATCTTTCGCGGCGCTGAACAGCACGCCAACAACGTGGCCTTCGTGCCGTGCCACGATCGTGGGCCCCTGGAGGACCATGTGTTCGACTTTCTCACGCGGAAATTCGCCGGTCAGCGAACCGCCGCGCGAGGGTTCATTGGCCTGTAGAAGCGTGGCAATGGCCTCGATATCCGCCTGGCCCGCGAGGGCGAACTCATAGGCTGACACGATGCTAGACGCTCTGCTTGAGGCTACCGATCCGTGCCGCCGAAGCTTCGATCCGGCCGGCTGGAATGCGGCCGGTGGCGACCGCCTCCTTCACCGAGGCGATGAGCGCCGCCGGCAGATTGGGATCGGGCGTGCGCGAGTTCGACAAGAGCAACAGATCGTTGCCAGCGGAGATGGCGCGGATCACCGCTTCGCTTAGCGTGTAGGACGAGCGGATCGCCGCCATGTCGAGATCGTCCGTCATGGCGACGCCTTGATAGCCGATGTCACGGCGCAGCACGCCTTCGATGGCCGCGCGCGACAGGGTCGCCGGTTCGCCGCCGGTGAGGCGCGCATGGGAGAGATGGCCGCTCATGACGATATCGATATCACCGCTGCGCGCCATCCGCCGGTACGGTTCGAGTTCTTCCGGTTTCCATGTCGCTGTGAGGTCGACGGGCTTCTCGTGGCTATCGCCCAGCGTCGAGCCATGGCCGGGAAAATGTTTCAGCGCTGTCAGCACGCCGGCGCTGCGATGGCCTTCGACGAAGGCAGACGCATATTTGGCGACGGTCGCGCCATCCTGGCCGAAGGCGCGGCCCCATTTGGCGATGATCGGATTGCGCGGTTCGAAGCCCAGATCAACCACCGGCGCGAGATTGAGATTGAAGCCGGCGGATTTCAACTCGCGCGCCATGGCCGCGTAAACGCGTTCGGCATTGGTCGGTTCCCCGCGCGCCGCGATGGCTTGCGCCGGTTGCACGGCATTATAGCCGCTCTTGGCGCCGAGCCGTTGCACCGCGCCGCCTTCCTGATCGACGGCGATGAGCGGTTTGAATTGCCGGCCGGCTCCACCGAACAAGCGCGTCAGGCTCTCGATCCCTTGGCGCGAGCGGGTGTTGTGGCCAAGGAAACAGACACCGCCCGCCTGGCCTGCCGCGATCTGCCGTGCCAGCCCTTGCGCGCCGCCCGCATCGCTCGCAGTGCCGGAGAAGCCGAGGATCAGCATCTGGCCGATCATCGCATCATCGGCAGCGGCGCTGGCGCGCGTTACATAAGGCGCGGCCAACGCGGACGTAGCGGCAAGGAAATGGCGGCGAGACAGGCTCATGAATCATACCCCGTGGAAGCGCCGCACCGTGTGGGGTCGTCGCGTCGAGATTATGGCGAGCCAGCCGTTATCTTTCAGCCGATTCGTCGGGCGAGTTTTTCGTAGAGAGGATTGACGGCGCTGAACACATAATCAAGCGAGCCGACGGTGACATGCTGTGCCCCTTGCGCGATCAACCAATCGGCCAGGGCTGGCGTGCGCTCCACCGGACAGATCAGCGAGACGATGTCCGATGCGCTGCCGAAGATGGCGCGCGCCTGGAACAGGCTTTCAGCCTGCTGCGCATAAGCGGCGGCGCTGTCGGGCAGGCGTGCCCGCACTTCGCGCGATGTCCGCGCCTCTTCCTCGGCGAAGATGCGGCCGAGAATGCTTTTGGCGGCTTGTTTGGTCGCCTCGTTCCAATCGGCTTTCACGGAAGCGACGAGATTGGCTTGTGACTCGAGCATCACGCCATCATCGAGCACTTTGAGCGCATTGGCGCGTAGCGTCGCGCCTGTCGTCGTGATGTCGACGATCAGTTCTGCCTGTCCAGCCGCCGGTGCGCCTTCAGTCGCGCCAAGCGATTCGACGATGCGATAATCGGTGACGCCGGTCTGCGCGAAATAGCGCTGCGTCAGATGAATATATTTCGTCGCCACGCGCATGCGCTCGCCGCGCCGCGCCCGATAATTGGCGGCGACATCGTCGAGATCGGCCATGGTTTTCACGTCGATCCAAGCCTGCGGCACGGCGACGACCACATTGGCATGGCCGAAGCCGAGCGGCTGCAGCAGTTCCATGCGTGCGTCCGCATCGGCGATCGTCTCACGCACCAGATCTTCGCCGGTGACACCCATGTGGACATTGCCGGAGGCCAGTTGCGAGACGATCTCGGAGGCCGAGAGAAAAGCGATTTCGACGCCGCTCACTTCCGCGATCATGCCGCGATAGTCGCGCGCGCCACGGCCCTGCACCAAGGTCAGCCCGGCACGGCCGAAGAATTTCGCGGTGTTCTCTTGCAGCCGGCCTTTCGATGGCACGGCGATGACGAGATTGCTCATGCGCTGGCTCCCACAACATCGAGCCTGTCGCACCAGATGGCGGCGCCCACTGCCGGAATGTCGGCGCTGGCGCCGAGGGTCTTCAAAAGTCCATCATAGCGCCCGCCACCGACGATCGGCCGGTTGTCGGTGCGCGAGCGATCCTGCGCTTCGAAGACGAAGCCGGTGTAATAATCGAGATTGCGGCCGAAGCGGGCGGAGAATTGGAGATCGCCAACATCGAAGCCGCGCGCGGCGATGAAGCCGAGCCGCGCTTCGAACGCATCGAGCGCGGCCGTCAGGTCGAGCTTGGTGTCATCCGCCAGGGCGCGCAACTGTCGCGCCGCATCGTCGGGATTGCCGGCGATGGTGAGATAGCGTTCGATGACCACGCGCTTCTCGGCTGCCAATGCGCTGCCGGCCTTGAGCGAGGCCTGTTCGAGAAAACGCTCGGCGATCTCGCCAGCGGTGCGGCCGCTGACTGAGGAAATGCCAGCGATCGACAACAGGTCTTCGACCAGCGCGCGTGCGCCTTTCTTGTCGGTGCCCTCAAGCGCGGCAAGAACGCCGGAATGATCGCCGCCATTGCCGTTTTCCGGCAAGGCGAACAGGGCGTCGAGCGTCTGGCCACGGGCATGGCCGCGCCGGATGCGGCGCAGCCACACAGGCGGCAGGTCGAGAATGTCGAGCAGGCGGGTGAACAGCCCGGTATCGCCGATGCGCACCGTCAGCGGCCCGGCATGGGCGGCGCGTGCGGCTTCCAGCGCCACTGTGAAGATTTCAGCGTCGGCCGCCTCGCGGTCGCTGCGCCCGAAGCTTTCCAGGCCCGCCTGGTTGAATTCGACCGGGCCGGCCGGCCGGTAGCGGAACACCGGGCCGAGATAGGAGAAGGCGGCCGGTTTGCCGGCGATGGACGAGGCCAGATAATCGCGGCAGACCGGAATGGTATATTCAGGCCGCAGGCAATATTCGGCGCCAGACGCGTCGGTTGTCAGATAGATACGGCCACGGATGTCTTCGCCCGACTGGTCGAGAAAGACCGAAGCGGGTTGCAGGATGGATGGCTCGGCGCGGACGTAGCCCGCCGTGACGAGGCGGGCGATTAGCGCGCTCTCGCGTTCGGTGGTTTGATCCTTGGCAGTCTGACCCTGGGACGGCGCAGTCACGGTAAATCCTCAAATTTGCGCCTTCTCTTAGCAATTGAGGGGCGTTGAGGCGAACGGTTTTGCGCTGCAGGGTGAACGGAAATATGTGCCCGGTTTCAGCCCGATCAGGCCTTTTTCCAGGGGGTGACCGGTCCCAGGGCCCAATCGCCGCCTTTGTCGCGGCAGGCGGTGCCCTGGAGGGACTGTTCCGGGTGGGAGCCAGACAGATCGGCGACGAAGGAGCGGCAAATCTTGTCATCCACCGGCTTGGCCTCGCCGACCGGGCGGAAAACCCCTTTGGCGCCCGATTTTGGATTGTCCCAGGAGACGGGCATGCCGTTGCCCTGGGGGTCGAGCGCGACGCTCATGGCGCCCTTGGCCCGGCGCCAATCCTCGGCGTCGAGGTCCGATGACAGCGGCGAGGGCGACACGGATGAGACCTGCCGGATTGAGCCCGTGACGTCGGGATCTTCCTTGGAGGCAATGAAAGAGGGGAGCGGAATCGCGGTGGCGCAGCCGCCGAGACTGATGGCGAGGCCGATCAACAGACCGGCCGGGGTAATGGAACGAAAGCCCGCGACGACAAATCGACGGTTTTCGCCTATATCAAAGCTTGAGAAGGGCAAAACGCGCACTCTAAAATCCACTACAAAAAACTTGCCAGGAAAGTTAAACATTGAACCAGTTAACAGCGGGTGACTTCACCGACGTTGCCGAACCATTCGCCCTTTTCGGCGACTGGTTCACTGAGGCCATTAAATCCGAGCCCAACGATCCTTCCGCCATGGCTCTGGCGACGGTCGACCCCGATGGCCTGCCGGATGTGCGCATGGTGTTGATGAAGGACTGGGACCAACGCGGGTTCGTCTTCTACACCAATCGCGAAAGCGCCAAGGGCGGCGAGCTCGCCGCCAACATGCACGCCGCGGCCAATTTCCATTGGAAGAGCCTGCGTCGACAGGTGCGCGTGCGTGGCCCGGTCGAACAGGTGACGGACGCTGAATCGGATGCCTATTTCGCCTCGCGGCCGCGCGATGCGCGCATCGGCGCCTGGGCCAGCCAGCAGTCACGCCCGGTCGAGTCGCGCTTCGCTTTCGAGAAGGCGATCGCCGCCTATACGTTGAAATTCGGCGTCGGCGAGGTGCCGCGTCCGCCTTACTGGATTGGCTTTCGCATCAAGCCCGTACAGATCGAGTTCTGGCACGACCGGCCCTTCCGCCTGCACGATCGCATCACATTTCGTCGTGACAAGCCGGAAGGCGACTGGCGCAAGGAACGGCTGTTCCCGTAAGGTTTTATGATGACTGACAATCGCGATTATCCGCCCCGTCCCATCCTCGCCGCGAGCGCCGCTGTCTGGCGCGGCGGCAAGGTTTTGCTTGGCGCCCGGCGTCTTCCACCTTTCGATAAAATATTCAGTCTGCCAGGCGGTCTCGTCGAAACCGGCGAGACGCTCGAACAGGCGGCCTTGCGTGAGGTCGAGGAAGAGACCGGCGTGCGCGCCGAGATCGTCGCCTTCAATGGCTGGCGTGAGGTGATCAACCGCGACGATGATGGCCGCGTCAAACGCCATTATGTCATCGCGTCCTTCGCGGCGCGTTGGCTCGCAGGAGAAGGCGCTGCGGGGGATGAGCTGGGCCAGGTGATCTGGGCTGACGAAGCGCATTATGCCTCGATCCCGTTGACGCAGGGGCTTACGGAACTGCTCGTCAGCGCCCGCGCCCTCGTCGACAAGCCGGCGTGAGACGAAAAGGGCGGGGTGGATAAGACCGTGACGGACAGATCGGCGCGCCTCCTTTCAGTCGCCCTGAGCTTCGCTCTGGTGCTGGCCTCGTTTCAGGCCGGGCCGTTGGCAACCGGCGCTCGCGCGCAGCAAAAGCCGCCAGCCCCCGCGGCGCCTGCGCCCGACACATCGGCCGCGCCCTATGAGCGGCAATTGTTGCGCCTTTCCGAACTTCTCGGCGCGCTCGCCTTTCTGCGCGATCTCTGCGGGGCCAACGACAGCGCTGAATGGCGCCGGCGAATGACCGCGTTGATCGAGGCCGAAGGCCTGACGGAAGCCCGCAAGGAGCGCCTGGCCGGCGCCTTTAACCGTGGCTTTCGTGGTTACGAGCAGACCTACCGCTCCTGCACGCCCAACGCGCAGCTCATCATCCAGCGCTACCTGGACGAGGGGCAAAAGATCGTCCGCGAGGTCTCCAACCGTTACGGCGGCTAAGGCGCGGTAACCGCGTAGCGCCCATGTTAACCCTTTTTTTATTCGAAGGTCGCGGCGCGGGGCGTGGGTGACTAGATTGCCACCACGATGAAAACGCCGCCGACCTCCCTTGTGAACGAGTTCCACGCTGCCGAAGAGCGCCGCGAGGCCCTCGGCTATTTTACCGAAGCCTTCGCTGAAGCGGTGCTGGCGGGGATCGAGAGCGGCTGCTTTGCCCATGCGGCGCTTGATGCGGCCTTCCGCGAACTCGTCGGCATTCACGGCGAGGAACAGGTAGCCAAATTCGCCGAGCGCCTGCCCGAACGCATCCGCCTGGGCGAATTCTCGATGACGCGCCGGCACTGATCGCCAATCCTCCATCTCGACAGCGGCCTCTCCGCCCGACATGATCGGCGCGACGCAAATATGCGCGCGACGAGGGGGGATTCGATGCAGTTCAGGCTGACCGGGACGCTTCAGGTTTTGGGCATGATGGCCGCGATGGCGGGGGCCGCCGTGGCCCAGACGTTTCCCGACAGACCCATTCGTATGATCGTGCCCTATGTGGCGGGCGGCGCGACCGATGCGTCGGCGCGACTGTTCGCTGCCAAGCTGCAAGAGCAGATGAAGGTCGCGGTCATCATCGAGAACAGGGCCGGTGCTGGCGGCAACGTCGGCTCCGATGCGGTCGCCAAGGCCGCGCCCGATGGCTACACCATTCTGTTCAACATCAATGGTCAGGCGATTTCACCGTCGATCTACAAATCGCTGCCGTTCGATGCCGACAAGGATTTCATTCGCGTCACACAGCTCGTGGCGACCTCCACGGTGATCGTCGTGCATCCGAAAGTGCCGGCGAAAAACCTGCAGGAACTGGTGGCGCTAGCGAAAGCCAAGCCTGGTGTTCTCAACTATGGCTCGACCGGCATCGGTAATTCGCTGCACTTGACCATGGAGCTCCTGAAGAAGGAGACCGGCACCGACATCCAGATGGTGCCGTTTCGCGGTGACGCGCCGCTGTTCCAGTCGCTGCTGACAGGCGACATCGAGATTGCGCTCGTGCCGACCTCCGCCACCAAGCCGCATATCGAATCTGGTGCCGTGCGCGCCATCGGCATCACCACCGCGCAGCGCACGCCGTCCATGCCCGATGTGCCGACCATCGCCGAGCAGGGCCTGCCGAATTTCATCGTGGCCGGATGGATGGGGTTGTTCCTGCCGGCGAAAACACCGCGCGCCATCGTCGATCGCTATTGGAGAGAAGCGAAAACCACGCTCGAGGCGCCTGATATGAAGGAGCGCCTGGCGACGATGGAATTGCAGCCGGTGGGCAATACGCCAGAAGAATTCGACAAGGTCTATTTCGATGATCGCGCGCGGTTCGCGCGTGTCATCAAGGAAGCCAATATTCCGCAGCAGGACTGAGACGTTTCAATCGCGGGGGCGAATGTTGAAGAGATCAAGCGCGGCCGCGTCCTGCGTCTCGATCCCCTCGAGAAGTGCCTGCATCATAGCCTTGAAGCTCTGCTGCTCATAAACCAGCTCGAACGCGCCGTCGTGGTTCCACACATAGACGTGGCCATATTTATCGCCGGGCTCGATATGCAGCAGCAGGGCATTGCTGGCGTTTTGAGGCTCGGCGATGGGCACGAGATGCTGGAGCGAGACGTCGTACTCGTCGCGAAAAGCAGCAGTGGCCTGCTCCAAACTCTCTGACAGGGTGAGAAAGCTCGATAGGCCCTCGTGCTGCTTCGCCAGTTGCTCAGGCGCGTGGAACTTGAGGGTGGCATCCTCGCGCGGGGTGCGCACGAACAGAACGCTCTTGCCGCGCTCCTTCAGGAAGGCGCGGTAGTCATCGGGGAAACGGCCGTTGAAGCGGCGTTCAGCTTCTACGATGGCGGCTTCATCCGCAGGCTTGTGTGCCCGGCTCCAGCGCCAACTGGCCCGTTTGGCGGCGGCGTCAGTGGCACGCCGTGCGGCATAGGCCGCATAGGAAGGGCGCGAGGTGATTGACGTGTAGTCGCCGAAGTCGACATAGCGATAGATACTGTCGAAGGCGTCCTCTTCTCGTTCCGGAAAATAGTCGCAGATAATATTGGCGCGCAAAATGCTGCGTTCCGGGTCGATCCGCGCTTCCTGGGCCTGCTCGATCGCGTCGAGTGCGGCCGTGGGATTGCCGGCGATGAGATAGCGCCGGCAGAGCAGTTCCAGCACATAGGCTTCGATGGTGCTGGACCTGAGCGACCACGTGTAAAACGATGTACCGGCGGCCTTGCGGGCCCAAATGCCGTCGCGCGCCTGTTCGCTGAGCGCCAGCGCATCGGCGGCGCTTGTCGCGGACCCGTAATGCGCGCGGGCCCAGAGCGCAATCGGCTCGCTCTCGGCTGGGGTGCCTGCAAGTGCAGCGATGTGCTCTGCTTGCACCGGCAGCGGATCGGCGAACATCGCCAGCAGGGTTTCGTCGAGCGCTTTCTGCCAGTCGGGTTTCGGCGTATCGTCGCCTTCTAGGTCTCGCAACGTATATTCGGTGTGGTGGGTTTCCATGTAGCCAGCATGGCGCAGTTTTTCGGCTTCATCGCGATAAGCTGCTACGCCCTCGCGCGTTGTGGGGTAGTTGTGGCGCAAAAACTCGCCGAACAGATTGCCGTCGGGCTCATGGCTTGGTCGGCCATTCGGATAATCGCTGTAATTGATCTCCCGCGCGTAGATGCCCATCAGGATATCTGGCGTGTAGAGCAGCAAACGGTCGTCGTTGGGAGCTTTGCGGAAAAATTTTGCGAAATACATATTGCCTCGGCCAATGAAGGCCGCGGGTGGCAAAAATCGATGACAGGTTCAAGTCACGCCGTAGCGTAACATAACACTCAGAAAATATGGGCGTTGACGATCTTCATCGACACGCGCTCGCCGATTGCGGGCGCGACCGAACTGGCGAGATCGAGCTCCAGCCGCTTGGCATAGCCGCGCACCGCCACTTCGAGGCGGCGCACCGCGCCGTTGCGACGGATGCGCTCGACAATGCCGGGCAAAGCCAGCGGGCCGTTGTCGGCCAGCTTGATGTGCTGCGGACGCACATAGAGCGAAGCGGGACCGCTGCGGTTCTGGCCTATGCCGCCGAAGATCGGCGCGTCGTCGAAGAATGCCTGGCCGCCAGCGACATGCACCGGCAGCTTGTTGGCTTCGCCGAGAAATTCGCAGACGAAAGCATTTTCCGGACTGTCATAGACGGCATCGGGCGAGCCGATCTGTTCGATGACGCCCTGATTGAGGATCGCCACTTTGTCGGCGAGCTCCAACGCTTCTTCCTGATCGTGGGTGACGAACAGGGTGGTCTGCCCGGTGCGTTCGTGCAGTTCGCGCAGCCAGCCGCGCAAGTCCTTGCGCACCTTGGCGTCGAGCGCGCCGAACGGCTCGTCGAGCAGCAGCACGCTGGGCTCGATGGCGAGGGCGCGCGCCAGAGCGACGCGCTGACGCTGGCCGCCGGAGAGCTGGGTTGGAAAGCGCTTTTCAAGACCGGACAATTGCACCAGGTCGAGCAGGTCGCCGACGCGCTTGCGGATATCGGCCGAACTTGGCCGCTCACGGCGCGGCCGCGCCCGCAGGCCGAAGGCAATGTTCTCGAAAACGGTCATGTGTTTGAACAGAGCATAACTCTGGAACACGAAGCCGATGCGCCGTTCGCGCAGCGACAGGCTACGCATATCGGTCTTGTCGAAGAACACTTGTCCCTGGTCGAGCTGTTCGAGGCCGGCGATGGCGCGCAGCAAGGTCGTCTTGCCCGAGCCCGATGGGCCAAGCAGAGCGACGAGTTCTTGCTGTTCGACCCGCAGCGAAACATCGCGCAGGGCCGGATAAGAGGTGAACTGTTTGTGGGCGTTCTCGACGGTGATGGAGACGGACATGATCCTGCTCAACGGTGCGAGGAAGCGGCGATCGCGTCAGCGTATCGCCATTCAAGAAAGGTTTTGACCACGAGGGTGACGAGCGCCAGCGCCGCCAAAAGCGAAGCGAGGGCGAAGGCGGCGACGCCGTTATATTCGTTGTAGAGAATTTCGATCTGCGTCGGGATCGTCGTCGTCACGCCACGGATTTTGCCGGAGACAACGGCCACCGCGCCGAACTCACCCATGGCGCGCGCGTTACACAGCAGCACGCCATAGAGCAGGCTCCACTTCACATTCGGCAAGGTGATGGTGAAGAAGGTGCGCCAGGCCGAGGCGCCGAGCGTCAACGCGGCTTCCTCGTCGTCGGTGCCAAGCGCCTGCATATGCGGGATCAGTTCGCGCGCGACGAAGGGGAAGGTGACGAAGATGGTGGCAAGCACGATGCCGGGAACGGCGAAGACGATCGCCACGTCATGGGCCTTCAGCCAGGGGCCGAAATAGCCCTGGGCGCCGAACAGCAGCATATAGCTCAAGCCCGCGACCACCGGCGACACCGAAAACGGCAGATCGATCAAGCTGACGAGAAAGCTCTTGCCCTTGAATTCGAACTTCGCCACGGCCCAGGCGGCGGCAATGCCGACGATGATGTTGAAGGGCACGGCAATGGCCGCGACATAGAGGGTCAGCCAGATGGCGGATGCCGCGTCAGGATCGGCGAGCGCTTCTAGATAGGCGTACCAGCCGCGCTTGAACGCTTCGATGAAAACCGAGGCGAGTGGCAGGAAGAGGAACAGGCCCAGAAAGGCGAGCGCACAGACGATCAGCACCGCTCGCGTGATCGGCGACTCGCCGGAGATTTCGTGATCTGCCGCCTGCGGCTTGAGCGTGGTGTCAGACATGGCCAAGCCTCTCGCGACCCCAAGCCTGCACCAGGTTCAAGACGAGGATCATAACGAACGAGACGATCAGCATCATCATGCCGATGACGGCGGCACCGGCGTAGTCGAACTGTTCGAGCTTGATGACGATGAGGAGCGGCGCGATCTCCGACACCATTGGTATATTGCCGGCGATGAAGATCACCGATCCATATTCGCCAACGGCGCGGGCAAAGGCGAGGACGAAGCCTGTCAGGATCGCCGGAGCGACAGCCGGCAGAATGACGCGAAACACAGTGCGCAGGCGGCTGGCGCCGAGCAATGCGGCGGCTTCTTCGATGGAGCGCTCGCTTTCGGCCAGCACCGGCTGCACCGAGCGCACGACAAACGGCAGACCAATGAAGATCAGTGCCACCATCACGCCAAGCGGCGTATAGGCGATCTGGAAGCCAAGCGCATTGGCGAAAGAACCGACCCAGCCATTGGGCGCATAGATGGCGGAAAGCGAAATGCCCGCGACAGCGGTGGGCAAAGCGAAGGGCAGGTCAACGGCAGCGTCGATCAAGCGACGGCCGGGAAATTCATAGCGCACCAGAATCCAGGCGATCAGCAGGCCGAAGACCGTATTAACCACGGCGGCGATCAAAGCCGCACCAAAGGACAGGCGCAATGCCGCGAGCGTGCGCGGCGAGGTGGCGATGGCGACGATGTCGGTCCAGCCGGCGCCAGCCGCGCGCAGCATCAGCGCACCGAGCGGAATCAAAACGATAAGGCACAACGCTGTGAGCGTTGTGCCGAAGGCGAGGCCGAACCCTGGAAGGATGCTCGGCTGTCGCCATTTGCTTGTTGAAAGAGCGAGGCTCATCGCGCCGGCTTGTAGAGTTGATCGAAGGTGCCACCGTCATCGAAGTGGGTCTTCTGCGCCTTGGCCCAGCCACCGAAATCATTGTCTATGGTCACCAGATCAAGCTTGGGGAAGAGTTCGAGATCCTTCGGATCGGCGGCTTCGAGGTTGCGCGGGCGATAATGGTTCTTGGCGATGATCTTCTGCGCTTCCGGGGTGTAGAGGAAGTCGAGATAGGCCTGCGCTGCAACGCGGGTGCCCTTCTTGTCGACATTGCCATCGACCAGGCTGACCGACGGTTCGGCCAGGATCGACAGGCTCGGCACGACGATATCGAACTTGTCCTTGCCGAATTCGTCGAAGGCGAGGAAGGCTTCGTTTTCCCACGACAGCAGCACGTCGCCGAGGCCGCGTTGGGCGAAGGTCGTCGTCGAACCACGGGCACCTGTGTCGAGCACCGGGACGTTGCGCAGAACGGCGGCGATATAGTCGCGCACCTTGGCGTCGTCCTTCAGGTTCTTCGTCGCCCAGGCCCAGGCGGCCAGATAGTTCCAGCGCGCGCCGCCCGAAGTCTTCGGATTAGGCGTGATGACGGAGACGCCAGGCTTGGCCAGATCGCCCCAATCCTTCAGGTCTTTTGGATTGCCCTTGCGGACGAGGAAAACGATGGTCGAGGTATAGGGGGCCGAATTCTGCGGCAGACGCTTCTGCCAATCCTTGGGGATCAGGGTCGAGCGTTCGGCAATGGCGTCGATGTCACCGGCCAGCGCCAGGGTGACGACATCGGCATTGAGGCCGTCGATCACCGTGCGCGCCTGCGAGCCTGAGCCGCCATGGGACTGGCGAATGGTCAGTGCCTGGCCGGTCTTGGCTTTCCACTGCGCGATGAAGGCGGTGTTGATGGCGCGATAGAGCTCGCGGGTCGGATCATAGGAAACGTTGAGCAGTTCGCCCGTCTGTGCCCGTGCGCCCCAGGCGACGAAGAACACGAAGGCGAAAGCAGCGATGATCGAGACGATATCCACAATCCGCCGCACTCGCCCGACAGGCGGCAGCGGAGCGGAAACTTGCGAACGGCTGGACGACATGACGGCACCCCAAGGTTTATATGCCGATAATGTTGATCCATTCTATCAACTTTGCAAGTCTGTTTTTTATTTTCAACAACAAGCAATCAATGTGGAATAAGGCGGCCGCATCTTTTCCGCCGAAAAACGCCTCGCTTAAAGCTTAAATGCCGGCGCCCATATAGAGTTCCATGTCCGGCGCGGCGCCATTCGCTTTGGCCTCCAGCGCATGCCGCATGGCGCTCGCAAGTGAAATCTTTTCAAGCACTTCGAGCTGAGCCGAGAAAGCCTCCGCGAAACCGGCGCGCAGCGCGCAGGCGGCCTCATCCGGGCAGTCCTCGCAGCGCCGATAGGAATGACGTGACAGGCAGGACAGGGGGGCAATGGGGCCATCGGTCGCCCGCAGCACCTGGCCAATGGAGATCTCTTCCGGCGAGCGACTGAGGAAATAGCCGCCTTCCTTGCCGCGCCGGCTGGTCACCAGGCGGTTGCGCTTCAATTCAAGCAGGATCTGCTCGAGGAAGGCGCGGGGGATGTTCTCCTGCTCGGCGATCTGACGGGTTTGCACGGTCTCGCCCGGCGCGGCGCGCGCCAGGGCGGTCAGGGCTTTGAAGGAATAGCGGGCTTTCTGCGAGATCATGCCAACTGGTTAGCTGAATTCCCGGTAAAAGGCATCATCCTGTTAAAATGGGCTGCCCGCCCGCCCTCTTTCCCTTGTACGCGCCCCGTCGCCAGCCGTTATCATGGGGGATGGACGCAAAGCAGAAGCCCGCCCGCCGCCCGGCTGTTCCCGTTGAGACCTTTTCCGCGCCTTCGGGCGATCTCGATGCCCTGCCGCCGCGCGTCGCGGAAATGCGCGAACGCATTCTGGTGGCGGCGCGGTCGGGCGACATCGAACGGCTACGACCGGCCATCGAATGGAACGAGACCCTACCGCTCTTCGCCCGAGGCGACGACAAACCACGCTCTTTCGCCACGGTGATCGACTTTCTCAAGCGCTATTCGTTTGATGGACACGGTCGCGAAATCCTCGCGCTGCTGCAGGCGGCATTTGAGAGCGACTATGTGAAGAGCACGCGCGGCAGCACCATCAGTTACATCTGGCCGCATTTCGGCGCCGTGCAGAAGCCTGATCCGACGGGGGAAGAGCGGCTCAATATGTATCGCTGCGTGCGCTTCGCCAATCTCGGCCTGACCAACGATATCGGCCTGCCGCTCATTCAGCGCGCCGGCATCGGTGCTGATGGCACCTGGCACTATTTTCTCGCCGGTTAGACGAGATCACGATTTTCGTGATGGGTTGAAATGTCCGTATATATATCGTAACAAGATGTATCGACTTTGGCCTGGATGAAGGCCGTCTAGCCCATCAAGGCAGGCGCGTTCTCTACCAATATCGAAAGTCCGGGCGGTGTGTGAGCCCCGGCCGGGCGCCTGTCTGGTGAAAGGAACTGAGAATGAACACTGGAACCGTGAAGTGGTTCAATGAGCAGAAGGGTTATGGATTCATCCAGCCCGACGACGGTGGCAAAGACGTTTTCGTACATGTTTCGGCGGTGCAGGCGGCAGGCATGCACGGGCTGAATGAAGGTCAGAAGATCTCGTTCGAAATCATCACCGATAAGCGTTCAGGGAAAGCCGCAGCCGGTAATCTCCAGGCGGCTTAAGCTTTCTCGCCGTTCTTCGCATTTATCGCCGGCCACAGGCCGGCGATCGTATTTGGGGCCTCGCTTAGCTGCGAAGGACCGCATCAGTTGCTGTCGTGCGCGACCGGATAGCGATAGGGCCCGAGGAAGGCCATCATGGCGATGACCACCAGCAAGGCGACGATAAAGCCTTCCAGAACGGGCGCATAAGATTGCGCGTGCTCGAAAGACAGGCTCACCAGATAGGGGCCAACGCCCGAGCCGATCACGAAAATGGCGAAGAGGATGCCGTAGATCGTGCCGATGGCGCGCAGGCCGAAGTAGCGGCTGACAAGAAAGCCCATCAGATCGAGTTCGGCGCCGATGCCCAATCCGCAGAGAATGGCCGCGATATAGGGAACCGGTCCGCTCGCACCCGAGAGCAGCAACAGAATGCCGATCACCGGGAAGCTGAAGACGGCCATCGCTACGTAGGAGCCGTGATACTTGTCCAGACAGTAGCCGACGAGGACGCGGCCGAGGATCATCGCCAGGCCAGCGATGGACATCACTGTCGCTGCCTCCGGAATCGTAAAGCCACGCTTACTGAGCATCACCACCAATTGCGCGAGAACGCCATTGATGGCCATCACTGCCAGCGACAGGCCAATCACCAGAAGCCAGAACTGGCGCGTGCCTTTCACGGCTTCGCTAACTGTCAGTCCTGGAAGGTCCGCCGATCTTTCACGATGCATGGCAGCTGTTTGCCCCGGTGCGTCGCGGACGAATAAGGCCACGGGAATGAAGGCCATCACAAAGATGAAAGCGCCGAGCCCGAGATAAGCGCCGCGCCAACCATAATGCGTCATCAGGATGGCGATATATTGCGGCAGCAAAGCGACGCCGAGCCCGACGCCGGCCATCGCCAGGCCGCAAGCAAGACCGCGCTGCCGATCAAAGCGTCGCGAAATGACTTTCACATAGCCAGTCGGTGCTTGAATGGCGCTGAAAGCGCCCTGAATCGCAAACAAGGCATAAATGAGCGCGAGGGACGATTGCATGAATGCCAGCGCCGCCGTCGCCACGGCAAAAAGCGTGATCATCGGCAACATGACCGGCCGCACGCCATGCTTGTCCATCATGTGCCCAGTCCACGGTGTCACCACCGCGGCGGCGATTGTCAGGATTAGCAGCGCGGCCGAGAAGGAACTCTGGCTGATCCCGAGATCGGATGTGACGGGTCCGACGAACGTGCCGAAGATGAAAATGGTCGTCGCGCCTTGTCCAGCAATCATGCCTAGGACCGAACCGAAGACCACCCACCATCGATTGCCGAGCAGGCCCGTTGCGGAGGGTGCGGTGTCGACAATCAGATCATTGTGAAGCGATGTCATCGCTCCCTCCCTTTTCCAGAACCTTTAATCAGGATCTCGAACACGGCGACGATGGATTCAAAGACCCAAGAGCGATGCGGGGCGCAAGCGGGAAGGCCTTCTGGACGAGCGTCTCGAAATCCCTAGCTGAACGACCTGTGTGGTGAATGGGGGGCTGTTCTTGCGAGTTGTCGTTCTTGGTTGATGATTTGATCCTGACACACGAATAGTCAATCGCGGATTCGATTACATTTCTGAGAGGTTCTGTGTTCGCAAGATGTGCTGGTTCACGATAGATTTAATCGGTCCAGCAAACAGCGAAGGAAGCGCAGGGAGATGATGAACATGTCGGACGCTCCATTTTCCTGCACGATCAGAGAAGCCACTGTCGCCGATGCTCCGACGCTTGCAAATGTGCACGTCGCCTGCTGGCGCGAGACCTATCCTGGTCTGATACCGGAGGCGATCATCGATCGGCTCTCGGTGCAGGATCGTACGCAGCGCTGGCACGACATGCTCGGCAACCCGGATGCCTACAACAGAACCATCGCTCTCCTTGCCGAGTGTGGCGGAAAAGTGGTTGGCTTCGGCTCCTATAGTGATCAGCACGCGGCCGAGTTAAAAAGAATAGGATTTACCGGCGAGATTGGCGCCATCTACCTGCTGCGCCAAGCGCAGAAACAGGGCCTCGGTTTAATCTTGATGGCGGCGATGGCGCGCGGCCTGATCGGGCACGGACACGAAGCCGCGAGCCTGTGGGTGCTGCGTGAAAACGGCCAAGCCCGCAGCTTCTATGAGCAGCTCGGTGGGCAGGTGGTCGGCCAGAAAGAGGACAAGCGCGGTGAAGCTGTTCTGATCGAGGTTGCTTATGGATGGCGCGATTTGCCCCTCCTGAGCCGATGCGATCAATCCAGCACTCCAGATCGGGCGGCGACAAGCTAACCCTGTAGCGCCGCCCACATTTCGCGATCGCGCTCCGCCGTCCAGATCACCGGATCATCTATCCCTGAGGCTTCGTCGAAAGCGCGCGCCACATTGAAGGGCAAGCAATGTTCATAGATGGCGAACGAACCAAAGCGTTGGTCCATCGTCGCGCGCGTCGCCGCCATGGTTTCTTTCAAACTGCGGCCCCTGGCCACCGAGAGTTCAGCCGCGCCATAGAGCGCATTGACGAAATCGCGCGTCATCGCCAATGCCTCCCGCACCGTGCCACGCCCTTTCAGGGCGTCACCCCGGCCGGGTACGATCGCTTCCGGCGCGAAGCCCGCGATATTGTTTAATGTCTGCGGCCATGCCCGCAGATGCGCATCGCCACAGTAGCAAGCCGAATGATATTCGACGAGATCGCCAGAAAATATGGCTTGGGCGTCCGGCACCCAGGCGACGATATCACCTGACGTATGCCCGGCGCCCAGATGCATCAGGCGCACCTCGCGCTTGCCGAGCCATACCGACATGTTGTTTTCGAACGTGAAGCTGGGCCAGGTCAGGCCGGGAATGCTTTGCGCATCCTGGAACAGTCGGGGAAAGCGGCCGTATTCGGAATCCCAATCCTGCTGTCCGCGTTCGACGATCAGCCGGCGCGTTTCATCCGAGGCGACGATCGAGGCGCCGCTATAGGCCGATGCGCCAAGCACACGCACGGCGTGATAATGTGACAGCACCACATAGCGGATCGGCTTATCGGTGACCTGCCGCACCCGTTCGATCACCTGATGCGCCATGCCCGGTGTCGCCTGTGCATCGATCACCATGCAGCAGTCGTCGCCGACGATGATGCCCGAGTTGGGATCGCCTTCGGCGGTGTAGGCGTAGAGACCAGGGCCGATCTCACCGAAGGTGACGTTTTTTGCCGCCATGTCGCCGGTGGAAGCGAATGCCTTGCCGCTCATTCCGTGTCTCCGTCGATCTCGCAGTTGATGGCGCGCGCCTCTTCGTCCGCCCGATGCAGCAGCAGCGTCAAAGTCTTGTCAAGCAAGGCGATGTCTGCTTTCGGCAGGTCGCGCAAAAGCTTGCGTTCATAGTCGAGCGCCATGGGCACGATGGCCGCGTAAATGTCATGGCCTCGCCGGGCCAGTTTCAGAAAGGCCTCGCGCCGATCGCCGCTGTTTTCGCGGCGGCTGATGACATTGCGCTGCAACAACGTCGCCACCGCCCGCGACACCATGGTCTTGTTCATGCGCGCATGCAGGGCGATGTCGCGCGCGGTCATCTCCTGATGCTCACCGAGTGCTGAAATCACTCGCCATTCCGGCACGGTAATGCCGAATTCGTGGGAATAGCGGGTGGCCAGGCCCTCCGACACGGCCTGCATGGTGATGCTCAGCCGGTAGGGCAGGAATTCCGACAAAATGAGACGACGCGTGGCCATGGCATAACCCTGTTGACGAAATTAGTTTCATATGCAACTGATTTTGGCAACTTGAAAACTCAAGCAACCCGGAAATTCAAGTAACCTGGAAACTAAAGGGAGAGGACCATGAGCCTCCGCTATATGTCCGGCTTCGGCAATTCATTCGAGACCGAGGCTTTGCCCGGCGCGCTGCCTGTCGGCCGCAACTCGCCGCAGAAATGCCCCTATGGTCTTTATGCTGAACAGCTCTCCGGCACCGCCTTCACGGCGCCGCATGGCGAGAACCAGCGTTCTTGGGCCTATCGCATTCGCCCGAGCGTCAAACATTCCGGCCGCTTTGAGCAGATCGACAAAGGGCTTCTGCGCTCGGCCCCAGCAGCGCGCGAGGAAAGCACATTGCCCGTTGGGCAATTGCGTTGGGGGCCGGTGCCATTGCCCGAGACGCCGCTTACCTTCATCGAGGGGCTGCGCACGATGACGACGGCGGGCGACAGCGACACGCGCGCTGGCATGGCGGCCCATCTGGCTTTGGTGACGAAGTCGATGGAGCGCGAATATTTCTTCAATGCCGATGGCGAAATGCTTTTTGTCGCGCAGGAAAAGTCCCTGCGCTTCGCCACCGAATTCGGTGTGATCGACATCGAGCCGGGCGAAATCTGCATCATCCCGCGCGGCATCATCTTCCGCGTCGAGCTGATCAATGGCCCGGCCCGCGCCTATATCTGCGAAAACTATGGCGGCGCCTTCACTTTGCCGCCACGTGGCCCCATCGGCGCCAACTGCCTGGCCAATGCGCGCGATTTCCTCACGCCGGTCGCCGCTTACGAGGACCGCGAGGAAGAGGCGACGCTCTATCTGAAATGGGGTGGCGAGCTCTATCGCACGCAGATCGGCCAATCGCCGCTCGACATCGTCGCCTGGCATGGCAATTACGCGCCCTATAAATACGATCTACGCCGTTTCGCCACCATCGGCTCGACCTCGTTCGACCACCCGGATCCGTCGATCTTCACGGTTTTGACGTCGCCGTCTGAAAGCGCCGGCACTGCCAATATCGATTTCGTCATCTTCCCCGAGCGCTGGCTGGTGATGGAAAACACCTTCCGGCCACCATGGTATCATCGCAACATCATGTCCGAGTTCATGGGCCTGATCTATGGCGTCTATGACGCCAAGCCGGAAGGCTTCGTGCCGGGTGGCATCAGCCTGCACAATTGCATGCTGCCGCATGGGCCTGACGACACTGCCTTCGAACACGCGACCACAGTGGAGTTGAAGCCGGTGAAGCTCACCGGCACCATGGCCTTCATGTTCGAGACGCGTTATCCGCAGCGCCTGACGAAATTCGCCTCCGAACTCTCCACGCTTGATAAAACCTATATTGACTGCTGGAACGGATTGAAGAAACATTTCGATCCGTCGCGACGCGATCCGAAATGATGTGAAGGGGAGGGAGAGGATGGCGCCAACGCATTCCACTCCCGACCATCGCGCGCGCTATCAGTTTGGCTATCGCCGCTCGCCTGATCAGGACGCGGCTGAACCACGGCACTATCCGGTGGTGATTGTCGGCGCGGGGCCGGTCGGCCTCGCCGCCGCCATCGATCTCACTTTGCGTGGCATCAAAGTGGTGCTGCTCGATGATGCCGATCGCATCGGCGAGGGGTCGCGCGGCATCTGCTATTCCAAGCGCACCTTGGAAGTGCTGGGGCGTCTGGGCGTGGCGCAACCCTGTCTCGACAAAGGCGTCGTCTGGAAGGTTGGCAAGGTCTTCTTCAAGGATGCGCTGGTCTGGCAGTTCGATCTGTTGCCGGAAGATGGCCATGCCATGCCAGCCTTCATCAACCTGCAGCAATATTATCTCGAACATTTCCTGGTCGAGCGGGCCTTGGCGCTGGGCGTCGATTTGCGCTGGCGCAACAAGGTTATTGGCATCGAGCAGGGCAATGATGGCGCCACGGTGCAGGTGAGGACGCCGGAGGGCGACTATCGCCTATCCGGCGCCTGGGTGATCGCGGCCGATGGACCGCGCTCAACTCTGCGCGGTCTCCTGGGGCTTGAATGGCGCGGTGAGAGTTTCGAGGATCGTTTCCTCATCGCCGACGTGAAAATGACGGGCGACTTTCCGCCGGAACGTTGGTTCTGGTTCGAGCCGCCGTTTCACGGGGGACATTCGGCGCTGCTGCACAAGCAGCCTGACGATATTTGGCGCATCGATCTGCAGCTCGGGCCCGATGCCGATCCAGCCGACGAGCAGCGGCCGGAGAAAGTTGTGCCGCGCCTCAAGCAGATGCTGGGCCATGATCGTTTCGAGCTGGAATGGGTGTCGCTCTATTCCTTCCAGTGTCGGCGCATCGATCGCTTCGTCCATGGGCGCGTGGTCTTTGCTGGCGACAGCGCTCATCAGGTGTCGCCCTTCGGCGCGCGCGGCGCCAATTCCGGTATTCAGGACGCGGAGAACCTCGCCTGGAAATTGACCCTGGTGCTCAACGGCGAAGCGCCGGAAACTCTGATCGACAGCTATCACGCGGAGCGCTCGCAAGCGGCCCAGGAGAACATTCGCCATTCGACACGCTCGACCGATTTCATCGCGCCGCGCAGCCCGCAGGAGGTGCGCTTCCGCGACGCCACCCTGGCATTGGCGCGCAGTGCGCCGTTTGCGCAACGCTTGATCAATTCCGGGCGGCTATCGATCGCCACCGTGCACGATACGTCGCTCTCGACCCCCGATATCGATCGCTGGAACGGTGTCGCGCAGCTCGGCGCCCCGGCGCCCGACGCGCCGGTGGAAGATGCGGATGGCAAGCCGATCTGGTTTCTCGATCTTCTCGGCGGCGCTGAGACGCTCGTGGCTTTCGGGACCAGGCTGCAGGCTGATTGTCGCGTTCTGCGCGAAGGCCAGGATTTTCACGATCGGCGCGGCCTGCTGCGGCAACGGCTCGATGCCGGTGATGACGCGGTTTTCCTCTTCCGGCCCGATCAGCATCTTACCGCCCGCTGGCGCAAAACCGATGCGGCTTTGATCGCGGCGGCACGCCGCCGCCTGCGCGGCCATTGAAGCAAGACCGAGGGATCATGACCGATCTGCGAATCGACAGCCGCTTCCCCGATCCCGACAGCGCCTATCGCCTGCTCATCGACGCCCACCGCAGCTTAGGCGATGCGGAGAGCGCGGAGCTGAACTCGGCTTTGATCCTGATTCTCGCCAATCACATCGGCGACAGCGAGGTGCTGGCGCAGGCGATTGAACTCGCCAAAACCACATTGACGACAGGCGAGCGCAAGACGCCCGCCTGATTTGCGTGGATGTCCGAAGCTACTTCTCGACGTCGAGCGGCTCGGAGCCCTTGGGCTTGCCGTCATTGCCCAGCGAAATTTTCTCGATCCGGGCTTCGGCATTCTTAAGCAGCGTTTCGCAATGGGCTTTGAGCTTTTCGCCACGTTCGTAAAGCTCGATCGATTTGTCGAGCGAGACCTGTCCGCTTTCGAGTTGCGATACGATGGATTCGAGTTCCTTCAACGCCTCTTCGAACGGAAGTTTCGCGATATCGTTCTGGGATTCAGCCACGTCTTTACCTTTGTCTGTCAAGATTCGTCATTTCCGCCAGTCTATCACGGCGCGGCGCCGGGCGGGCGATCCGTCGGCGCATTTTCTGGGGTCGATGCCGGCCGCACGAACACCAGTTTCTGGTAAACGAGGCCGATGCCGATCAGCACGGCGCCCAGGCCGATGAAGCTCAGCGCCCGCAGAATGCCCTCAAGGCCAGCGAGATCGAAGAGGAACACTTTCAGCACGCTGATGGCGACGAACACTGCCGAGGCCAGGCGCGCCTCGCGCGATCCCCGCAGCAGGCCCCAGGCGAGCAGAACGACGCCGAAGGCGAGCCAGACCGCCGAATAGGCATAGAATTCGGCGCCGCTGGTGTGACGCAGCAAGCCGAGATAAGGCCCCTGGAACAGCCGTCGGGTTTCCAGCGTCAGATAGCCAAAGACGAGCAGGATGGCGACGACGCGCGCCATGGTCACATACCAGGCCGGGCGCACGCCGTTGGCGACGAGCGATAGCACAAAGGCGAGGATCGCCGGCAACAGATAAGCGATCAGCAAGGCGTTGAAGATCGTGCCGCCCTCTACCGGCTGCCACGAGAAATACGGATTGCCGAAGCCGCCGAGACCGATGATGGCATAGGCGAAGGACAATACGCCAAAGCCGAGCGAGGCGATGCGGAAGACGATGGATGAGCGCGCCGCGTCGAGCTTCGTCAGCACGATGGCGAAGGAGAATGCGGCGACCGCATGCAGGCCCTGTTCGATCGTCGGCGCGGCGGCGGCGAAGGGGTCGCCCGCGTTGATCAGATGCCGGATCTCGAAGAAGACGAGGAAGGCGGCGAACAGGATCGTGAGCGCCTGGGCCACACGCACCGGCGTGTCCTCACCGCCATGACGACGCATGAGCCGCGCCGCATAACCGAAGGCCAGTGCCGGCACGCCATAGCCATAGAGTAGCCAGTTGAAGATCGGCGTCGTGCCCGGCTGGGCGATGACGCGCGGTTCCCAGGCGAGCCGCGCGGCGATGATCACACCGAGGCCGGCGACGCACCAGCGCAGCGCCGGGATTTCGAGTTTGACGCCGACATAGGCGGCGCCAAGTGCGGCCACCGCGAGCGCTACGACGAGCGCACCACCATTGAGCGCGAAGGTGAAACCGAGCGCGAGGGCGGCAATAGCCGCGGAGGCGAAAACGCCGGTGGCGAAGCGGGCGTTTGGCGTTTCGTCAGCGCCTCGGCTTTCAAGGTCGCGGAATTTGGTCGCGGCGCCGACAAAGATCAGCGCCAGAGCCGCCGCGCTGGCAGCGAAAGCGAAACTGCGCTCGCCTTGCGCCATGCGCATCCAGGCAACAATGAGAACGGCGAGTGGCGTCAGCGCCGCTGTCGCGCTGTAGATCGAGAGCGTCACCACCGGCAGGCGGCGCGCGATCAGCATGCGCCAGCCGCCCAGCGCCAGCATCGCCAGCGCGGCGACGGTGCAGAAGCCGATGAACAGGTTTGGCTGCACCGGCCCGATGAAGAAGTCTGCGGCGAAGTCCGGCAGGGTGCCGCGCGCGTCGGGCGTGATCGTCGCCGGCCACAGCCGCGCGGTCACCAGAGCCAGCACGCCTGCAGCGGCGAATACCGCCGCGGCAGGCGCGACGAGGAAGCCGATCAGCGCCAGGGCCGCGATGGCGAGGGCTGAGAACAGCACCCAGCCATTGCCGAACTGGCCGGCGAGACTGCCTTCCAGCAGGGCACCGATCGCCAGCAGGCCGAAGATCAGCGGCGCGGCGATGGCGATCGGATCGGGGCGAGCGTCTTCCTCACTGGTCGTGCGTGACGGATCCCAAGCCAGGAAATAGCCGGCGAGCGCCATCTGTATGATGATGTGGATCATCGTCGCCGGGAAGAACTGGCCGGCATCCCCGCCTTCGATCTGGCTGGCGAAGACGAGCCCCCAAAGCGCAGCGCCGACGGCTGCGGCGATGGCCAGCCACAGCCAGAGGCGCAGCCGCGCCAGGCCATAAGCGACCGCCGTCAGCACCGCGAGATAAAGCACCACCGGCCAGGGATTGGGAGCATCGCTGTCGACCAGCAGCGGTGCGACGAAGGCGCCGACGAGGCCGAGGCCAGCGAGCGACGGCCCATGCAGGGCCGAGGCGAACATGCAGGCGACGCCGACCACACCCAGGGCGATGAAAGCGGGGGCAGGGCCGATGAACCCGTAAAGCGCGTGGGCGGCGTAGATCGCACCGAAGGCAGCCACCGTGCCGGCGGCCGTGAGCATGGCCGGAATGCTCGGCTTGGCCATGGCTGCGACAGGGACGGTGTCTACGGGCGGCTCGCGCCGGCGCAACACTTCGCCGCCGACGATCAGGGCTGCTGCGAGAATGAGGCCGAAGGCAACGCGCGCCGCTGGCCCGAAAAGTCCGGCCTCGATCGAATAGCGCACCAGCAGCAGGGCGCCGAGGGCCAGCGCCAATCCGCCGACCCAGACCGTCCAGCGGGTGCCGAAACTTTCTTCGAGGCTGCGCGACGGGCGGGCGGGGGCCGGCGCGGCGGCGGCCGCTTCCGTCGGGGCGTCAGGCGGAACGGCAGCTTCGGAAGCTAAGGCTTCCATCGGCTCCGACGCCCTTTCGGCCGGGGCGAATGTCTCGATCGGTTGGACGGGCGCTGCGGGGGCCGCTTCCGCCGGTGCGGTGCGACCTTCTGGCGGTGCCTCCTCGACGCGCCGGAGCCGGTACTCGAGCCTGCGAACCGTCTGTTCCAGCTCGCTAACCCGACCGCGCGCGCCCAAGGTCAGGAAAAAGGTGACGGGACCGAGGACCACGAGGACCAGGCCGGCGAGGGCGAGGAAAACAAAAAAAGAATCGTCCATCAGTTCCGGCTCCAGGGCCGGCAGCATTGCCCAGACCGCCCCACATCGCAACAAAACGCCCATAATTGACCGAAACGGCCCACAACTTGCTAGTTTGGCTTGCAATCAGTCGGTCACACCCCCAAATCATGGCCGAGACATAGGTAGCCGCGCCGATCATGGGCGGAGCCGGAAGTGGGCTCGTTGAATGCGTGATCCTTATTTGGTTTTAGGGGTGTCGAAATCCGCCTCGGCGGACGAGATCAAAAAGGCGTTTCGGCGCCTGGCGAAGAAATATCACCCCGATCAGAACAAATCCGACCCGAAGGCCCAGGAGAAATTCGCCGAGGCCAATCAGGCCTATGAGATCGTTGGCGACGACAAGAAGCGCGCCAGCTTCGATCGCGGTGAGATCGACGCGGAAGGCAAGCCGCGTGGCTTCGAAGGTTTTGGCGGCGGATTCAATCCAGGCGCCGGCCGTCGCCAGAGCAATCCCGACGGTTCGCAACATTTCGAATTTGAATTCGGTGGCGCTGGCGGCCGTGCGGGCTTCGATCCGTCCGATCTGTTCAGCGATATTTTCAGTTCCGGCCGTCGCGGCCGTGGCGGCCCGGCACGTCGTGGCGAGGACATCAATGCCGTCGTCACCGTGCCGTTGAGCGATGCCGTGCGCGGCGGTTCGGTGCGTGTCTCACTGCCCACCGGTCGCATGGTCGATGTGACGATCCCGGCGGGCATCGAGTCGGGCCAGCAGATCCGGCTGAAAGGCCAGGGCGGTCCTGCGCCGTTCGGTGGCGAAGCCGGCGACATTTTGTTGACGGTGCAGATCGCGGCGCATGCGCAGTTCAAGATAGACGGCCGGGACCTTCGTCTCGATCTGCCGCTGACGATTTATGAAGCCGTCCTGGGCGCCACGGTTGAGGTGCCGACCTTGACCGGTGCGGTGGAACTTAGAATTCCGCCCAACAGCAATTCGGGCCGCACCATGCGCCTGCGTGGCAAAGGCTTGCCCGAACAGGGCGGCAAACCGCAGGGCGATCTTCTGGTGACTTTGAAGATCGTGCTGCCGGATGTGGTCGATGCTGATCTGGAAGCCGTTGCTCGCAAGATGCAGGCCGAGCACCCCTACAATCCGCGCAAACCATAGCGCTGCAAGCTGATAGATGCGCCATCAAAGCCGGGCTTAAACGCCCGGCTTTTGCGTTTAGTGCAAGTCGTTCCAGTGCAAGTCGTTCAGTGCAGCACCATCGCCGTGAACGGATAAACATAGGCCTGCAAAGTGACGAAGAGGCCGACGAGGCTGGCCAGAATGATGGAATGCCAGAACACGAAGCGCAGGATCGTGCCTTCATGGCCATACCAATTGGTCGCCGTGGAGGCGACGACGATGGATTGCGCATCGATCATTTTGCCCATTACACCGCCCGACGAATTGGCCGCCGCCATCAGCACGGGTGAAATGCCCAATTGCTGCGATGTGATCTTCTGCAGATTGCCGAACAGAATGTTGGAGGATGTGTCGGAGCCGGTAAGCGCCACACCCAACCAGCCAAGCAATGTGCCGAAGAAGGGATAGAGGATGCCGGTTGCGGCAAAGGCCAGTCCCAGCGTCGCATCCAGGCCCGACAGTCGCGTCAACGTCCCGATCGCCAGCATGGCCGAAATGGTGATCAGCGAAACGGCGCAGACTTTCAGCGTGCGGCCGTATTCAGCAATGAGCTTAGCGGGCGAGAAGCCCATCAGCAGGCCGGAGACGATGGCTGCCAACAGCATGCCCGTGCCGGTGAAGGAGAGATAGGTGAAGGCGAAGACCGCGCCTTCCGGCGTCGGTTTGGGAACGACAGGCGCCACCTTGTTGATCAGGTTGTGCAGCTCCGGAACCGCGTAATTCCAGGTGAAGATCGCATTCGCCCAGTTTTTGAACGCGCCATTGCCCCAGATCAGCATGGCCACGCAGACCAGGATCCAGGGCAGCAGCGCGCTCCACAATTGTTGCGGGGTGAGCTGCGGCTTGTCGGTCAGGGTCGCCGGCCGCGCCAGGGCGGCTGATTCATCCTTGCCGCGCAGCGCCGGCGAAAGCCAGATTTCTCGCGGCTGCCAGACCTTCAGAAAAAGAATGAGACAGCCCATCGAGATCAGCGACGCGCCGATGTCAACGATCCATGGGTTGATGTAGTTGGAGATTACGAACTGCGGGACGGCGAAGGAGATCCCGGTGACGAGAATGGCTGGCCAAATCGCCATCATCCCGCGCCAGCCGGCAAAGGCGCCGACCACCCAGAACGGCACGATCAGGGAAAACACCGGCAACTGGCGCCCGACCATGGCGCCGAGCACGTAAGGGTCGAGCCCGGTCACCGACGCCAAGCCCTGGATCGGCGTGCCGAGCGCGCCGAAGGCGACCGGCGCCGTATTGGCGATCAGCGACAGGCCGGAGGCGGCAAGCGGCGAAAAGCCAAGGCCGATGAGGATCGCGCCTGTGATCGCCACCGGGGTTCCAAAACCTGAGGCACCTTCGAAGAAAGCCCCGAAGGAAAAGGCGATCAGCAACAACTGCAGCCGTCGGTCTTCGGTGACACCACCGATGGCTCGTTGCAGCAGTTCGAAACGCCCGCTCGCGACGGTGACGCGATAGAGAAAAATGACGTTGAGGACGATCCAGCCAATGGGGAAGAAGCCGGTGACCACGCCGAGCAGCGAGGCGCGGATCGACATGTTGGCGGGCATGGTGAAAACGAAGATCGCGATCAGGTTCGCGACGATCAGGGCGACCACCGCCGCGATATGGGCTTTGACCTTGCCGCTGGCGATCAGAACGAGGAGCGTGACGGCAGGCAGGGCCGCCGCGATTGTGGAGAGAGTCTCGTTGTTGAGCGGATTATATGATTGGTTCCACATGCCGTTGCTCCCCAACGACCGTGCTTATCATGTGGAACTTCTACCTATTCGCGCAGAAAAGCAAGCAGGACGCTCAACGCGTGCTGTCGCCCGGCCGTTCTGACGCTGTCGTCTGCTGGGTCGGGGCCCGTTGTTCGTCGAGGAGGCGCATACCCCCATACATGGCCGCAGCGCCAGCCAGGAAGGCCAAGACCGCGACGAGGATGAGCCGCTGCTGGGGCGAGGGTGCGACGTCGGGAAGCGTCGCCGCCAGATTGCGGATCGGCTCGTCGCTGCGCTGGCTTTCGGCGCCCGAAACACGCAGGGCCGGGCGGCGGTCGCGCGGAAAAACCTTCTGATCAAGCGAGCGGGCGAGCGGCGCGATGGGGCCTGCGCCTTCGCGGATCGCCGGGGCAAAAGCGGTGCGCAAAGCTTCCTCACGTTGGCGCCAGCGCGCCAGCCGTTGTGCGTCGCTTGGCGATGACCGCAGATGTTCGCGCAGCAGCGCCCGGCGCGACGGCTCGGTTTCGCCGTCGAGAAAGGCGCTCAGTTCCGCCGCGCTGACCAGTTTGCTGGAAAACATCAGCGTCTCACTTCACGATGCGTAAATGGCCGGGCGGCGTGCCGCGCGCCTGGCCGCCGGCGGCGCGCCGAACCGCCTCGTCGAAAAATTCGTCCAGCTTGATGCGCGCTTGCGCCACCCGCGTGGCCAGAACGTCATAGGGGACGCGCATCACCGCGGCGGCGTCGGCATAGCCGAATTCCTCAAGCGCTACGAGCAGATAGGCGGCGCGCTCCTCAAAGCGCAGCGTCGTCAAGGCCACGGTCATATCGGCGTCTTCGGAAGGCTCCACGACTGGCGGCTCGGTCCCGGCGCTCTTATGCGCCGCCCGCGCCTTGTCGATCATGTGCTGGAACAGGCAGATACGGATGTCGGAACGGCCGGCGGTGTCGTCGGCAGTGAGAGCGGCTTCTATCGTCAGCCGCACGACCTCATCGGCCATGTCGGTCTCGGAACCGGCGTAGAGCGCCCGTGCGAACCGGCGCAACCGCCCTGTCAATCGTTCCACCACGCTGCGCTTCACTTTGGCGTCTTTCCTGTCTAGCCGCCTGCTGGTCCGCGGAGTTTAAGCCAAACATGGGCGCCGGGTCACGTTCTTTAAAGCGCCTTCAACCGCTATACCGCCGCGGGCGCGCCGTTGCTGTGGAATTTAACCGTCACAACAGCTATTCCCGGGCGGCATGGCTTCATTTTGCCATTAATCCGGGGCTCGCCCGTCCGTGGTCCACATATTTCCACCCGCGCACGACGTATCAGGTGGTATTCACTCCTTGGTCTGCTTGCCTTGGCCTGTATGAACAATTAAACGCCACAGGTGAGGGTAGCGGCCGTCATCTATGGAATTCGGCCATCCATCGGAGCGAGTGTCGAGGCACATATGGCACAGGAATCGGGCATTCTTGCCGGCAAGCGCGGCCTTGTCATGGGCGTCGCCAACAACCGGTCGATTGCCTGGGGCATCGCCAAGGCCGCCCACGATCAGGGCGCGCAGCTGGCTTTCACCTTTCAGGGCGAGGCGCTGGAAAAGCGCGTCCGGCCGTTGGCCGACAGTTTGGGCGCTTTCGTCGCCGGCCATTGCGATGTCACCGACGAGGCGTCGATGGACGCGGTTTTCGCCGCGATCGAAAAGGAATGGGGCGGCATCGATTTCGTCGTCCATTGCATCGCCTTTTCCGATAAGGACGAGCTCACCGGCCGTTATGTCGATACGTCGGCGGGCAATTTCTCCAAATCACTGCAGATCTCCTGCTACTCCTTCACAGCGGTGGCGCAGCGCGCCGAAAAGCTGATGAAGGATGGCGGCTCGCTGCTGACGCTCACCTATTACGGCGCCGAAAAGTGGATGCCGCATTACAATGTCATGGGTGTCGCCAAGGCGGCGCTCGAAGCGAGCGTTCGCTATCTCGCCGCCGATCTCGGCGAGAAGAACATTCGCGTCAACGCCATTTCGGCGGGGCCGATCAAGACGCTCGCCGCCTCCGGCATTGGCGACTTCCGCTATATCCTCAAGTGGAACGAATATAACGCGCCGCTGCGCCGCACGGTGACGATCGAGGAAGTGGGCGAGACAGCGGCCTTTCTGCTGTCGCCCATGGGCCGTGGCATCACCGGCGAAATCCTCCATGTCGATGCCGGCTATCATGTCGTAGGCATGAAGAACCCGGGTGCGCCGGATATTTCGGTCGCCACTAAGGAATAAGACACAGCCATTCTCTATTTTTCGCGTTTGCCCAAGAGCCCGGTTCTGATGAAATCAGCACCGGGCTCTTGTTTTTTCTTTCGAGGCATTTTCTTCGCGTGAACCGGTAGCCACTTCGCTCGAAAATGCTTAATCGACGGATATGGCACCTGCGCGATTGATCTTCATCCGTCACGGAGAAACCGACTGGAACGCCGAAGGGCGCTTGCAGGGACGCCAGGATATTGCGCTCAATGCGCGGGGCGAATATCAGGCCGCCGCCGCTGGCCGCAAGCTCCTCAACCTGCTGGGGCCCGAACGGGTCGCCGATCCAGCGTTGCCTTATCTGTCCTCGCCGCTTGGTCGCGCCCGCCGCACCATGGAGATCGCTCGCACGACGATCGGGCTCGACCCTACAGCCTATGCGCTCGACGACAACCTGGTCGAACTGAGCTTTGGCGTATGGGAGGGAAAAACTTGGCCGCAAGTGCGCAAAGCCGAGCTGCAAGCGGCCATCGCCCGCGAAGCCGATAAATGGAACACCCTGCCGCCGGAGGGTGAGAGCTACGCCATGCTGACCGAGCGCATGCGGGCCTGGATCGAGGCGCACACGAAGGATTGCGTGGTCGTCTCCCATGGCGGCGTGGCGCGGGCGCTGATGGTCATTCTCAGCGGCCTCGCGCCGCAACGCGCCGCTGTCACCGAAATCTGGCAGGGCCGGCTGCTCGTGTTCGAGAACGAACGCTTTATTTGGATTTGACGGCTGGCTGTTCGCGCGGCGCCTCGCCCTGGACATCCGCCATTTTCTGCGTGTTCGCTTCCAGGCTGACGAGCACTTTCTCGAACACGTCGATGTCTTTGGGGGCGATGCCTTGCAAAGCTTCGCGGAGATAGCGCCGGCGTCGCTCCGAAACTTCAGCGACCAGCTTCTCGCCGGCCGCCGTTAGGATCACGCGGGTGAGCCGATTGTCGTCTGCATCGGTACGCCGCACCACGAGCTTGCTGCGCTCGAGCAATTTGACCGAACGGGTGATCGCGGCCGGATCGACCTGATGCGCGTCCTTGAGCTGCTTCTGCGTGCAGTCGGGATTGTGAGCCAGGAAGGCCAGGATGCGCCATTGCGCGATGTGGACGCCGGTCATGCGTTCGAACACGCTCGTCGTTAGATTGCCGACCCGCAGCATGCGCGCGAGCGCCATCGTGCTCTCGTAGTAGAGCGTCGCATCGTCTTGGACGGCACCTTGAGCTGCACCTGCAGTTTTCTGGGGGGCCGTGGAAAGCGTTCGCTGCTTCATCGGCGAACCATGGCTCGATTCGCGGCGCAGAACCATGATCTCGTTCCTCATTGGCAGGGCAGTGGCAGGGAGGTGCCGCGGTCCTCTTGACAGATAATAATTGCTCAATCAATAATTGATAGATCAAATATGGAGCTATCAAATGTTGCGGAGCAGCAAGATCGAGCTGACGCTCTCGAACGCGGCCGGTAATCCGTTTCTGCAGGGCCCCTTCACGCCAAACGACACCGAATACGCGGTCTCCGGCCCGGACCTGAAGGTCATCGGCGAGATTCCCAAGGATCTGTCCGGCATTTACGTTCGCAACACCCATAATCAGGTGCATGAGCCGATCGGCGTCTATCATCCGTTCGATGGCGACGCGATGATGCATGCGGTGCACTTTCACGATGGCATGGCCGAATATCGCAATCGCTTCGTGCGCACGACCGGCTTTCTCGCCGAACAAGCCGCCGGCAAGGCGCTATGGCCCGGCCTGCTCAACCCCAATCTCTATCAGCGTCGCGGCTGGGGCTCGATTGGCGCCATGAAGGACAATGCCGGCACCGACGTCCTCGTTCACAACGGCCAATTGCTCGCCACCATGTCGCAAGGCGGGGAGCCCTGGCGGCTCGATCCGATCACGCTCGAAACGCTCGGGCCCGACGTCAACATGGGGCGGCAGGTCAAGGACGGTGTGTCGTCCCATGCCAAGGTCGATAACGCCACGGGCGAACTGATGTTCTTCAACTATCCCGAACATCCGCCCTACATGAATTACGGCGTCTGCAACGCCAAGGGCGAAGTGGTGCATTACGTGCCGATCGAACTGCCGGGCGCCCGCTGGCCGCACGATCTCGGCATCACCAAGAATTACACCGTGTTGCACGATCTGCCGCTCTATTTCGATCCGGTGGCGCTGAAGAAAGGCGTGCACGATCTGGTGTTCAATCGCGACATGCCAGCGCGCTTTGGCATCGTGCCGCGCTATGGCGACAACACCTCCATCCGCTGGTTCGAGGCCTCGTCCTGCTTCATTTTACATCTCTCCAATTGCTTTGAAGATGGCGACGACGTGGTGATGGACGCCTGCATCATGCCGGACTTCAAGAAGATCCCGGTCAATGAACATAACAATGTGTTCGAGCGCATTCGCGCCAATCTCGACAAGCACAACAATCCGACCTTCATGCATCGCTGGCGCTTCAACATGCGCACGGGAGAGACCCGCGAAGAGCGGCTTGACGACGAGATCACCGAGTTCCCGACCGTCAGCAACGAAGTCGTCGGTCTGCCCAATCGCTATTCCTACAATGTGCTCTACAAAAAGGGCGAGTGGCTGTTTCGCGGCCTCAAACGCTATGATCTGCAGCGCGGCACGGCCGATCGTTATGAATATGGCGAGGGGCGCTATGGCAGCGAACCGCAAATGGCGCGCGCTGTCGGCGCCACGCGCGAAGACGACGGCTATGTGCTGACCTTCGTCACCGACATGAACGAGAATATGTCGGAATGTCTGATCCTGCGTGCCGACGATATGGCGGCGGGGCCCATCGCCCGCGTCATTCTGCCGGAGCGCATCCAGGTCGGCACCCATGCCTGTTGGATCGAAGCCGATCGCCTGCACGGCGAGCGGACAGCGAGTGCCGCATGACCCATCTGGTTCTGGTTCCTGGGGTCAACAATACGCGTGACACTTGGAATGGCGTGATCGCCGCTTTACCGGCGACGATCACCTGCCATCCCCAGGATTGCGCCGCCTTGCCGAGCGTCGAGGCGATCGCGGCCGATCTTCTCGCCCAGGCGCCGGCGCGCTTTCATCTCGCGGGCTTCTCCTTCGGCGGCTATGTCGCGCTCGCCATGCTGGAACAGGCGCCCGAACGTATCGAGGGGCTGGCGCTGATCTGCACGTCGTCCTTCGCCGACACCGAACAGCAGAAGGCGGCCCGTGACGCAGCGGCGGCCGCGGCCGAACGCGGCGATCATATGAAGCTGGTGGAAGGACCTGGCGCCATCGCTCTGCATCCCGATGCGGCGCGTGATCCGCAGATCGCGGCGCTGCGTCTGCGCATCGCCCGGGCCTATGGCGAGAAACGCTTTATCGCCCATCAATATGCCAGCAAGGCGCGCGACGACCGCACGGCTCTGCTGGCCGCAGCGCCCATCCCACGCCTGTTGGTCGCGGCGGAGGATGATCGCGTCATTCCGCTCGAGACCATGGGGCGGATGGCGGAGGCGGTGCCGCAGGCGCAATGGATGTCGGTGCCGCGTGCCGGACATCTTCTGCCGATCGAGCAGCCAGACGTGTTGGCTCGTGTGCTCGGCACCTGGATCGGTTCATCGCAACAGCAAACGCAATAACGTCAGGGGACGGCGTCATGCAGGGGAGAGCGTTATGAAAGAGCAGACATGTCCCGATCATCTTGTTGCCGGTAGCGGTGCAACAACTGTATTCCTGCTGCATGGCGGCTATGGATCGAAGGACTATTGGAAGCCGGAGATCGAAACGCTGGTGAAGGCCGGCTACCGCGTCGTCGCTTGGGATGCGCCAGGTTATGGCATCTCGCCACTGCCGCAGGAGTTCAGCATCGAGAGCCTGGCGGCGGCTTGCGTGCGTCTCATCGATCAGGTCGGCAGCGCCTGCAATGTCGTGTTCGGCCATTCGATGGGCGGCTTGATCGCGCCGAAGGTCTATGAGCTTGCGCCGCAGAAAGTGCATGGCCTCATCCTCTCGGCCACTCTGTCGTCGTTGCAGCAGGGCGGTAAGGATTTCGCCGAGGACTTTCTGGAGAAGCGTCTTGCACCATTGACGCAACACGCGACCTTGGCCGCAGCCGCGACCCCGTTGGTGAAGTCGATGTTCGCGCCGACATCGTCGGGTCCATTAGCCGATCTCATCATCGAAGTGGCGGCAACCACGCCGACGCCGACCTTCCGCGCCGCCATGTATGCCATCCAGGCTTGGGACGGTCTGCCTGTCCTGAAAAAGATCGCCGTGCCGACGCTCTGCATCGCTGGCCGGCACGATCCGGTGGGCAAGCCGGAGGGCATGCAGCAAATGGCATCTGTGATTGCCAATGCCGAATTCGCGGTGATCGAAGATGCCGGCCATTACGCCTGGGCCGAGCAGCCGCAGGCGTTCAACGACGCTCTGCTCGATTTCTTGAAGCGCCGCGTCGGCTGACGTAACGGACCAAACTTATTCGGGGGATGGGATGAAGAAGTTTTGCATTGGCCTGACGCTGGCTGCCGCCACGCTCGTCAGCGCATCGGCGATGGCGCAGGATTGGCCCGCACGCACGGTGACCATTCTCGTGCCTTATCCGGCCGGCGGCGTCGCCGATGCGGTGGCCCGCGCCGTCGCGACCCAGGCGAGCACGGAACTCAAGCAATCCGTCGTCGTCGAAAATCGCACCGGGGCCAGCGGCCGCATCGCGCTCGATCAACTCATCCGCGCCGAGCCCGATGGCTATACGCTCGCCTTGGCTGTGCCGGCCCTGCTGTCGTTGCTGCCGATCACTGATCCGAAATATGCCGATCTCGACAAGAAATACACGCCGATCACCATTGCGGTCGAAACCTATTTCGGCTTCGCCATCAATCCGCAAAAGACCCAGGCGAAAAGCTTCCAGGATTTGATGACATCGGCGAAAGCCAAGTCTGGCCAGCTCACCTACAGTTCGGCCGGCGCCGGCACATCTTATCACTTCTGGTCCGAGGCGATTTTGAAGGAAGCAGGTGTCAGCGCGCTGCACGTACCTTATCGCGGCGAAGCACCGGCTACAACCGATCTTCTCGCTGGCATTGTTGACTTCACCCTCGTCACCGGCGCCGGTAAGGGGCTGGCCGACGACGGCAAGATCAAGATCCTCGCCGTGTCGGCGCAGAACGCCTGGGACATCTATCCCGGCGCGCCGAGCCTGAACGAGGTTGGCGTGAAGCAGGCGGTTGCCGCCGGCTGGCTCGGCTTCATGGGGCCTCCCGGCATGTCGAAGGCACTGACCGCGAAAGTCAATGCTGCTTTCCTGTCCGCTTTAAAACGGCCGGAAGTGCTCAATATGCTTGCAACGCAGGGCTATACGGTGGTCGCCAGCGCGCCCGAAGCCATGCCTGCGGCTGTCGTGAAGGAGCAGGTGATCTTTCGCGATCTCTTGGCGTCGGGCCGCGTGAAGCTCGAGCAGCAATAGCTCAATCTTGCGGCCTGAGCCCGGAAACGGCCCAGGCCGTCGCCACCATGGAGCGCGGGCCATCGGGATCGCCGGCCAGATAGGCCTGTCGCACATGGTCGCGGATATTGTCGCGCAGGGCTGGAGCAAGAGCATCGATATAGACGCCGACGGGTCCTTGTCCGCCGGTCAAGGGCTCCCAGTAATCGTCGAAGCTGGCGTAATCCATGCGCGTGTGCAGGGAGGCAAAACGCACGTCGCGCAGCGGTGACTGCCGCCACAGCGCCAACAGCGGATCGAGTTTGGCGAGCGGTGTCGAGAAATGTTTGTCGCGCGCCGCGCCGGCGCCTGGATCGACGCCTGACGCCGCATCCCAGAACAGACGTTGATAGACAAGGCCACCGCGAAAATCCCAGATCGTTGCCGAGACAGCGCCGCCAGGCTTGGTGACGCGGATCATCTCAGAGAGTGCCTGCTGTGGCTGCGGGATGAAATTGATCACCAGCTGTGCATAGCTCGCCGCGAATGTCGCATCGCTGAAAGGCAGGTCGGTGGCGCTGGCCTTGGCGAAGATCGGCCGGCCTTCGCTTGCGCGTGCGTTGGCATAATCCACGTAGGGCTGCGCCACGTCGACGCCATGGACGGCGCGATCGGGAAAGCGCCGCGCCAGTTCGAGGGCGAGGCTGCCGGTGCCGCAGCCGGCATCGAGCAAAGGTCCGCCTCCGGCGGGTGGCGCGAAGCTGGCGAATTCGCGCGCCAGCGATTCCGTCCAGCGCCCGAGAAAGCGTTGATAAGCCGCGCCGCTCGTGGCGACATAGGTCGATGTCTGGGGCGATGTTTGTGCGGTCATTCCAGCTCCGAAGTGAACACGCTCCTATAGCAACGCTGTATCTTTTTGAATACAGCGGTTACCGGGCGTCGAGCTGGGTTTGCATTTCCTGGCTGAACCGCTGGATGCGACTGGCGTTGGCGCCGAAATCGTGGCGGCCGACGCGCGAAGCGGAGCGGATGTCGATGCGCGTCTGCGCCGCGAGCGGGCGGATGCGCACGGTGATGTCGTCGGGCAGGCCCATGATCACCGAGCGGTCGACAGCATCCACCCGGCCGATGCCAGCGCGCCCGCCGGGAGGAACCTGGTCGACGACCTGCCAGTGGAGTGCCGCCGCCGCGCGCAGCACGAGCTGATAAACCTCCTCTGGCTCAAGGTCGATATTGATCGGCTGTATGGTGGGATAGGCGCGCCGCTGCGCCAGGCGGCGCTCGGCGGGGACGTCGGGCGGGACGAAGCCGCCACGTCCGCGCAGTGCTCGCGCCGAACGGGCGAAGGCGGGCGGGTCGTTGATGTCGGTCGAAATATCGTTGAGCACCGGCAGCCGCACGGCTTGCACCGCCAGCCAGCCCGGATAGGCGAGCACGATGAGCGCCAGAAAGACGGCGGCGACGGCGATGCCGACACCGCGCAGCCCCATGCGCCAGATGGTGACGGCTGCGGCGCCTGCGAGCAGCAAGGAGGCGCAGGCGAGGAAGATCGCAGCGCCCAAAACCGATAGGCCAGCCGTGGCATCGGCCGCGCGGGTGCGCACCAGAATAACCGCCATGCCGGCTAGCGCGATGGCGAAAACCGCCAGCCGCCGGGCCCAGATGGCCGACGCTGAATTCGGTTCCTCAAGAATGAGCCGCCGCATCCGGCTAAATCCTTATGCCGCTGCCTACCGTCTTTGGGTCAGGCCGCATTCCGATGCACCGTCGCGGTGAAAACAGGGCCGGCCGGCCCCGCCTGGCGCGACACCGTGATGTGGTCCTGCGGGCTGACCGCGCCAAGGTCGCGTTCGCCGTCAGGCAGCAAGGCCAGGCAGCGTTCGCCGATGCGCACGAAGACGAAACGGCCTTGCGCGGCGCCATCGAGAATCCAACGATGGATGACGGCGAAATAGGGGGGGCGGCGCCAGGCATTGGCGAAATTCGGATCGACGGCGATCAGGAGATTGCCGCCCTCGGTCATCTGGGAAATGACGAATTTCGACCGTTCCGGCTTCCATTCGTCGCCCATATTCTCGTCCTGCAGCCATTTGCACAGGAAGGTGCGGCACGTCTGGGGCCGCTGTTCGTAGATCGTACAGCCTGTCCCCGGCTTGACGTGGCTGCACCAGCGGCCGGCCGGCTTGGCGAAATCGGTGATGTAGAGAACCTTGCAGCACATGGTGCAGGAGCCGCAGGCGCGGCCGGGCACGATCATGTCGAGTTCGTTGTCGTTGGTCATGTTTTATCGTTCGTCTTATCGCTTGGTTTCGCGGGCCCGCAGATCTGTTTCAGGCTTTGCCACTCTGCCTCGCTCAGGATCGGCGGTCCAGCGGTTGCTGGGGCGGCGGCAGCCATCCGCTGCAACCGTTCTTCCGACAAGGGGTGACTGGCGACAAAGTTCATCAGGCCACGATCTTCCGGGCCCGTCACCCGTAGCAGTAGTTCGCCCAGGGGCTTGGGCGAGCGGCCGAGGCTTTGCATCACTTCGATGGCGAGGCCATCGGCATTGCGTTCGGCATCGCGCGTATAGGAGGCGTTGGTCAGCGTTTTCGCCGCATAGATCGCCGCGCCCGATCCGGTGACGTCACCAAACAGCAGGCCAAGCAGGAAGGACGTGCCGCCTGCCTGGAGGAGAATGCGCATGCTGTCGCGATGTTTCACATGGCCGAGCTCATGTGCCAGCACGCCGGCGATCTCGTCAGGGCTTTGCGCTTTGTCAAGCAGGCCGCGAAACAGATAGACCTTGCCGCCAGGCAAAGCGATGGCATTGGGAATGCCCGAGCGCACCACGCTGGCGCGCACGGCGACGGGCAGTTCAGCCGGCGCCACGATTTTGCCGATCAGCTTGCGGAAGGCGGCGGAGCCTTCGGGAGTGTCGCAAGCGCTCGTATTGAAAATCGTGCCGACTTGCTTGTCAGTTGCTTCGCCGAGATAGTTTTCAAAGGTCATCGGCATCATCGGCGTCAGCTTATCGGCCACGTAAGGAATGCCGTAGAGCCCGGTCAAGATCAGCGACACAGCGGCGGCAAGCGACCAGGCAACGATGCGGCCGGTGGCGGTTCCTGACGTCGTGTCCTCGACGTCCAGGCGCGGGCAAGCCTTGCGCAGCTGCGCGGCGAAAAAATCGTCGGGCATGATCAGACGCGCCAGTTGGGCGCCATTCAGGGTGCGCAGGCGAAAGCTGCCGTCCGACGAGTCGGCGCGCCGCACCCATTCATAGGGCCAGCCGGCGAGCACTCGGTCGTCCTCGACGATCTCCAGCGTATGCCCAAGCCGCACAATTACAGTGTGCGGCTTGTTCGTGAGTCCATCGTAGAATGTGGCAGGGCCTTGCTGCATGGCGGTTAGAATCCACCAATATCGAGGCTGTCGGCAAGTCCCTCGCCAAGCGCGCTTGCTGCGTCGCCTCGCTGGGCCACCCCCTCCAAGGAGGCGACGCCCGCGACGGTGAGAGATTCAACCACCGCCCGCCAGATTTCATGCATGCCAAAGAAGCGCTGCACGATGCCGAAGGACATGAGGATCAAGAGATAGAAGAGGGCTGCTGCGACCAGGATGGCGATGTGGAAAATGCCTGGCGATTTCATCCGGCCGGCGGTTTCACTCATCAGAAGTTTGAGGTCGCCCAAACCTAGATGAACGATGAGGGCGAGGAGCGCACCGACGATCAACCAGCCGATGAGGAGCAGGAGCGCCCAGCCGATGGTCCGCAGATAAAGCCGCAGAAATTGCCCGCCACGCAATGTCGAGTTCATCGAGACGTTGCCGAGGCGCACGCCCTGCGCCCACCAGCGCCATTCGAGCGCTCTGAAATAAGGATAGGCGATGAGTGACGCGATGAACCAGAGCACCACTGCCGCGCCATAGCCAAAGGTGGCCGCGATCGGGAGGTCTTTCTCGTCGCCGGCCAGTTTGATCCAGTCGAAAGCGGCTGTGCCTGCCAGAAGAGCGATCAGTCCGCCGACGGTCAGCAGCCATAGGCCGATGCCGCGCTTGAAGAACTGGCCGCCGCGCCCCTCGAAGGCGCCGGGCGCGTCGCCATAATAGGTGTTGCGCATCTTGAAGCTTTCACGCCAGCGCGCGTACCACGGATAGACGAGCCCAAGCGACAGCACGACGAGGATCTGCCAGCCGAAGGCGCGCAGCGCATAGGCCCAGCCTGATCCTGTCATCCAGAAGCGCACGCCGCGCCACACCGTGCGCGACAGCCGGTAGCGCCGCGCCCGGTACAGCGCGAATTGTCCGAACAGATACATGAACAGGATGAGCAGCAGCGACGAGAAAGCGCGCAATTGCTCGAGCCAGAGACCGATCAGGAAAATCACCAGATAGATCGGCACCAGAATGGCGAGCGCGATCAGAAAGCCGACCAGCAGCTCGCGTCCACGGCCGGTGTATTCGAAGTTCTCGCCGTTCAGCGCGGTGCGCGACCACAGGTGCCGGCGCAGGTCCGTTGTCAGCCAGAAGCGATAGAAACCGAAGGTGACAAGCTGCAACAGCGCGCCGCGCACCAGAAGATGCAGGAAGCGACGGCCATCGCGCAGGAACGTAATTCGGTCAGCGGGGGCTTGCGCGCGCGCTGTAGTCAATTGATCGGTCATACCCAGCCCGTTTATATCCCGCGATGATCGAGGCAACAGCTTCGCTTAGACGGGCGCCGGCGCCAGTGTCGGGGCGCTCATTGCAAGCGGGGCCTGCCAGCGGCCGGATTCTATGGCCTCGATCTGCCGTTCAGTTTCGCCGATCCAGAATCGGCTAAGCGGCGCAAGATACAGGTAGAACACCACCATGACCATGATGTTACGGATGGCGCTTGGGTTGCGCACCAGACATTCGATGATCAGCTTCCACACCGGCCAGCGCATGTCGGGCCGATGCACGGTCACTTCCCACATGATCTTGAAAAACCGATCGATCTCTCGCAGCGAGTCGCGGATCGCGATCCAGGCCGGTAATTTCACCCGTTGCATCGGCACAACGGCCCGCCGCAACCGGGCGAAATAGGCTTTCGGTTCGTAGAGGCGGCGCAGGACGCCGGCGAAATCCCGCAGAATCTCGGCGCGCGGTCGTGATGTCTCGAAATTCAGTCCAGACAGCGCGAAATCGCCCTGTCGGCTGTCGACATCATGGCCGGTCTCCGGATGCAAACGGCCTTCCTTGGCGAGCCGCCGCGTCAGCTGGGTGCCGGGCAGGGCATAGAGCAGGCCGAGCATGCCCATCGGCAGAGCGGCATCCTCGATACATTGCATGATGCCGTCGGCGACACTTTGCTTTTCGGAATCGAAGCCGACGATGAAGCCGGGAAACAGAATCATGCCTTGGGCGTAGATCTTGTGCACGCTCTCGTAGATCTCGTGCTTGATGTTCTGCTTCTTCGCCATCTGGATCAGGGTTTCGGGATCCGGGCTTTCAATACCGACGAAGAAGCCGAAGAAGTTCGCTTCACGCATCATGGTCATCAACACCGGATCGTCGGCGATGTTGAGCGAGGCCTCGGTCGAGAAGGTGAAGGGAAAGTGGCGGCGTTTCTGCCAGGCGATGAGATGCGGCAGGAACGCTTTGACGGCCTTCTTGTTGCCGATGAGATTGTCATCGACGAAATCGAGATGGCCGCGATAGCCAAGTTCGTAAAGCCGATCGAGCTCAGCCAGCATTTGATCGGCGGTCTTGGCGCGCGGATTGCGGCCATAGAGTTCGATGATGTCGCAGAACTCGCAGGTGAACGGGCAGCCGCGCGAAAACTGCAGGCCGATATAAAGATAGTCCTTGAACTTCAGCAGGTCGAAACGCGGGATCGGCGTTTTCGTCACGTTGACCTGGAAGCGTGGTGCTATGAAACGCCCCTGGCGTTCACCGTTGTCCCACGCGGCGACGAAATCACCGATGATGTCTTCGACTTCGCCGAGCACCTGGAAATCAGCGCGGTCATAGATGTGCGGGCTCGATGTGGCATCGGGTCCACCGACCACCACCGGCAGGTTGCGCGCGCGGCAGCGCTCGATCAGATCCAGGGCATCGTTCTGCTGCGAAAGCATGCCGCCCGTCATCACCATGTCGGGCCAGTCGAGGTCATGCTCTTCCAGCGTGTCCGTATTGCGGTTGATCAGCCGAATGTCCCACGCGGCCGGCAGCAGCGCGGCCAGCGTGATCATGCCAAGCGGGGCCGCGGGATATTTGGCCCCGAGCACTTCAACCGCGCCCTCGTAACTCCAGAACGAGTGTGGGTTAAAACGCGGGAAAATCATCAGCACGCGAATACGACGGCTCATGATATTTCTCCGTTGTCAGCTCGCGTTTCCAGCGACTGGCTGCACCTTGAGGGTTGCATCATGCCCGCGAATATGCTGCGGCGCAACTGGCGGGCGCGCCGCAGTCTTCTGCTCGTCTTTCGCCGGCCTACACAGCGGTCGGCAGCCGGTAGTCGACAAATTGCTCGCGCAGCCGCACTTTATTGATCTTTCCCGTCGCCGTATGGGGGATTTCGCTGACGATTTGGACGTCGTCGGGCATCCACCATTTGGCGATCTTGCCTGACAGGAAGGCCAAAAGCGCCGCCTTGTCGACCGTATGGTCAGGCTTTTGCACCACGACCAGCAGCGGCCGCTCGTCCCATTTTGGATGGCGGATGCCGATAACAGCCGCCTCGGCCACATCGGGATGGCCGCAGGCGATGTTCTCCAGATCGATCGACGAAATCCATTCGCCGCCCGATTTGATCACGTCCTTCGAGCGATCGGTGATGGCCATATAACCGTGCTCATCGATCGTGGCGACGTCGCCCGTATCGAAAAAGCCTCTGTCGTCGAGGACACTGCCTTCGCCGCGGTAATAGGCTTTCACCACCGCCGGTCCCGCCACTTTGAGGCGGCCAAAGGTCTTGCCGTCCCACGGCAGTTCCTTGCCCTCGTCATCGGTGATCTTCATCTCGATCATGAACGGGGTGTGGCCCTGTTTGCTTTTGAGATCGTAAAGCGCATCGCCCTTCAATCCACTGACGACGGGCTTGATGGAACAGACCGTCCCGAGCGGGCTCATTTCGGTCATGCCCCAGGCGTGAATGACCTCGACGCCATAGCGCTTTTCGAACGCTTCGATCATGGCGCGCGGCGCGGCCGAGCCGCCGATCACCAGGCGTTTTAGGGTGGAGAAAGTTTTGTTCTCCTTCTCCAAATATTGCAGCAGCATGGCCCACACGGTTGGCACGCCCGCCGTACAGGTCACTTGCTCCGTTTCCAGAAGTTCATAAACGGAAGCGCCGTCGAGCTTCGGCCCCGGCATCACCATTTTCGCGCCCACCATCGGCGCCGAAAAGGCGATCGACCAGGAATTGGCATGGAACAGCGGCACGATCGGTAGGATCGTCGTGTTGGCGCTGATCGCCAGGCAGTCCATCATGCTGGCGGCGAGCCCATGCAGCACGTTGGAACGATGCGAGTAGAGCACGCCCTTGGGGTCTCCCGTCGTGCCCGAGGTGTAGCAGAGGCCGGCGGCGGAGCGCTCATCCAGCTCAAGCCAGCGAAAGTCGCCGTCGCATTCGCCAATCCAATCCTCATAGGCGACGGCGTTTTTGAGGGCGGTCTTGGGCATATGCGCCGCATCGGTGAGGACGACATAGCGTTCGACCGTCGGCAGCCGGCTGGCGATGGCCTCCAGCAAGGGCACGAATGTCGGATCGACCAGCACCATGCGATCTTCCGCATGGTTGACGATCCAGACGATCTGCTCGGGAAACAGCCGCGGATTAACCGTGTGGTAAATGGCGCCGGCGCCGGTGATGCCATACCAGGTTTCAAGATGGCGGGCGGTGTTCCAGGCCAGTGTTGCAATGCGGTCGCCCGGGCGCACGCCCTCCCGTGTCAGTCGCTGCGCGACCTTCAGGGCGCGGGCGCGGATGGCGGCATAGTCGGTGCGCACGATCGGCCCCTCGACGGAGCGTGTCACGACCTCGCGTGTGCCATGCTGTTTTGCTGCATGATCAATGATTTTTGGTATGAGCAGCGGCCAATCCTGCATGAGCCCCAGCATGCGTTTCCCTCCGTAAATCCCTCTCCGCCTGTCAGGTTAGCCGATTTTGAGTCTGCGGAAAGATCGAATTGCCAATAAATCCGATCTTGGAAATGCGACCTTGGTTGCAACCGAATGGGCAGGCGCGCGTTAAAGACATCGGGTTTGCGTCGGCACCTGGCCTGGGCCAGGATTGGGGCGGGCGAAACTCCATCGACAACTATCATCGGCAAGCATCGAGTAGAGGAACGCGCATGATCTCCCGGGTCTGGGTTTTGCATGAGGGACGGGAACTCCTGAAAGTGTCGGTTAACGGCGTAGCCAACGGCGACATCGAGGGGGAAAGCCGGGTCGCCATGGAAAGCGCGCTGTCGGCGCTGATCGAAGCAGGTTTTCACGACGATCATATCGTGCGCAGCCGGCTCTATGCGCGCGATGCCGAGGCGCGGCAGCTGGCCAGCAATGCGCGCCTGTCCATGCTCGGCGGCCCGCGCCGCGCCGCCAGTTCCAGCTATATCGATCCCGAGCGCTTGCCGATGGGCAGCAGCATCGCGATCGATCTCGTAGCTCAACGGGTGCATCGAGCCGAGGTGGCGAAACATGTCGCCGAATATGATCCGATCATCGCGCCGCCCATGTATGTGGCGCTCGATGGCATGGTGTTTCTGTCCGGCAATACGGATACGGCGCCTGAGTTCGAACAGCAGTTGGAGAATATCCGGGCCAAGATCGACGCGAGCCTGGCAGCGGCTGGCACGGACTGGCGCCGTCTGTTCGATTTCACCGCCCATGTCTCCAGGACCATCGGGCCACGTCGCGCCGCACGCGGCCTGGCCAAGTATTTCCCCGAGGTGGCGAGCGTGACGATCTCAAGTGTGATCGGTTACTCGGCGCCCGAGAAGCTGGTCGAGATCGAAGTGGCTGCTAGTCTCTGAGAATGCATGTTATGAACGTTCCAAGCACGTGCGGTTAGGGGCCGAATGCTGGAGCTTTATCATCATGGATCGTCGGCCTGCGCGGCAAAGGTTCGTTTCGCGCTGGCCGAGAAGGGATTGGAGTGGCGCAGCCACTATCTTGATATTCTCAAGGGGGATCAGTTCGATCCGGCCTATCTCAAGATCAACCCCAAGGCGGTGGTACCAACCCTTGTTCACGATGGAAGGGTGATCCCTGAGTCCACCGTCATCTGTGAATACGTGGAAGAGACATTCCCCGGCCACAAGATCTATCCCGAGACGGCCTATGAACGCGCGCACGTGCGTGTTTGGACCAAGGCGGTGGACGAAGAATTACATCCGGCATGTTCCGCAATCACCTACATCGTGTCGCATCGCCACACGATTTTGCGCCAAGGCACCGGTAACTTTGACGAGTTTCTCCAGCGCGGAGCCGCGGAGGGCACCGCCGCGCGCACGCTCAAATGGCAGTGGATACAGCAAGGGATAGAGGGACCGGGAGCCGCCGATAAAATGCGTCTCTATGATGGCTACCTGCATAAGATGGAGGCCGCACTTGGCGGGCGGGAATGGTTGGTCGGCGATCGCTTCTCGATGGCCGACATTGCGATGACCCCCTATGTCAATCGACTGGATGCTTTGGCCATGGATGGGCTGTGGACCGGCGGCCGCTTGCCGCAGGTCGAAAGATGGTTCCACCAAGTGAGGGCGCGGCCTTCGTTCAAGCCGGCGTTTGTTGACTGGATGCCGCAGGCTCTCGCGGAGGAAATGCGCGAGAACGGCCAAAAAACCTGGCCGCAAATTCGCGCGTTCTTCGGCCTCTAACGTCGATCCAGGGCACGATTATCGCCTTGCAGGCCTGGCCAGAATCGCGCCTGCGCGGTGGGCTGGGTGGGCAGAGCATAACTGTCGCAGTGCATTTTTTGCCGTTCTTTTGAACACGACGGACTTGCGAGCGGACGAAAAGTGTTCAAATGTCCCGGCCGACTAAGCAGGGCAACGTCTCGGCGAGGTCGAGGCAAGCGCCCACCTATAGAACATTTTACAATGCACTCGAGGGGAAAAGATGATGAAGCGCAGAGTTCTGCTCGCTGGCGTTGCCGCCGGCGCGTTCGCCGTACCGTTCGCGGGAATGCTGACCAGTGCTGCCGCCCAGGAAGTCGTCAAAATCGGTCTCATTGCCACACTGACCGGTCCGCAAGCTTCGTCCGGCCGCCAAAAGGTCGCCGGCGCCCGTCTCTTCATGGCCCAGAACGGCGATATGGTCGCTGGCAAGAAGATCGAGCTGATCGTCAAGGACGACACCGGCGTTGCTGACCAGACCCGCCGCATTGCCCAAGAATTAATCGTCAATGACAAGGTGGCCTTCCTCGCCGGCTTCAGCCTGACGCCGCTGGCGCTTGCCGTCGCCCCGGTTATCACTCAGGCCAAGGTTCCGGCCATCATCATGACCGCCGGCACCTCGGTCATCACCGAGCGTTCGCCTTATTTCGTGCGCGTCAGCTTCACCCTGCCGCAGCAGACCGTTCCGATCACCGAATGGGCGGCTAAGAACGGCATCAAGACCGCCGTGTCGCTGGTCTCCGATTACGGCCCGGGCATCGACGCGCAGGATGCGTTCAAGATGGGCCTCGAGGCGCGGGGCGGTAAAGTTCTTGAGCAGCTCAAGGCGCCGCTCGCCAATCCGGAGTTCGCCGCGTTCCTGCAGCGCGCCAAGGATCTGAAGCCCGATGCGCTGTTCCTCTTCGTGCCGGCGCCGACCGCTGGTTCGCTCATGCGCCAGGTCGTTGACCGTGGCATCAGCGAGGCCGGCATCAAGGTGATTGGCACCGGCGACATCACCGATGACGATCAGCTCAACGGCATGGGTGATGCGGTGATCGGCCTGACGACGTCGCATTTCTATTCGGCCGCGCACGACTCGCCGATGAACAAAAAGTTTGTCGCCGACTTCAAGGCCGCCAACAACAATATGCGGCCGAACTTCATCGGCGTCGCCGGCTATGACGGCATGCACCTCATGTACGAGGCGCTGAAGAAGACGGATGGCAAGACCGACGGTACTGCCCTCGTCGAAGCGATGAAGGGCATGAAGGTGGAGAGCCCGCGTGGCAGCTTCTCCATTGACCCGGCGACGCGCGACGTTGTGCAGGATGTCTACATCCGCAAGGTCGAGCGTAAGGACGGCGAGCTCTACAACGTCGAGTTCGACGTCGTGAAAGACGTGAAAGACCCGACGCATAAATAAGGCTCTGGACGCTCCGCGGCCTCACGCCGCGGAGCTGTCTCCGAGGGCGGGAGAATAGTTTGCTTACAATTTTGTTCGACGGCATCGCCTACGGCATGCTGCTCTTCGTTTTGTCCGTAGGACTGTGTGTCACCCTCGGGCTGATGAATTTCATCAACCTCGCCCATGGCGCTTTCGCCATGGCGGGGGGCTACCTCACGGTGGTCATGATGAACTGGTACGGCATCTCGTTCTACTGGTGCCTGCCGGCGGCTTTCATCGCCAGCGCCGTGCTGGGTGTCGTGCTGGAGCGCACGCTTTATTCGCGCCTCTACGACAAGACCCATCTCGATCAGGTGTTGTTCTCGATCGGTCTGATCTTCATCGCCACCGCGGCGGTGGATTATGTGATGGGCGCCAGCCAGCAGATCATCAATCTGCCGGCCCATCTCAGTGGCCGCTTCGAGTTCTTGGGCGCCAGCATCGGCGTCTATCGGCTGTTCGTGATCGTCATCTGCGGCCTGCTGACGATACTCCTGCAATATGTCATCGGTCGCACGCGCTTTGGCAGTCGCCTGCGCGCCTCGGTCGATGACCGGCGCGTGGCGCGCGGTCTTGGTATCGACGTGACCAGTATCTTCGCGCTCACTTTCGCGGTTGGCTCCGGCCTCGCCGGTCTTGGCGGTGCGTTGGGCGCCAGCATCCTGTCCATGGACCCGACATTCCCGCTCAAATACATGATCTATTTCCTCATCGTCATTTCCGTTGGCGGCACCACCACCATCACCGGTCCGTTCTTTGCCTCGATCCTGCTCGGCATTGCCGACGTCGCCGGCAAATATTTCGTGCCCTCGATCGGCGGCTTCATCATCTATTCGATCATGGTGCTGGTGCTGATCTTCAAGCCCGAAGGCCTGTTCACGCGGAGCACCCGCCGATGAGCGCCCTCACCAGCGAAAACCTTCGTATGCCAAACCCAGATTCGGCCAGCGAGCAATTGGTCTCCGCTGCCCGCTGGCGCTGGTTTGAGTTCCTCTTCTGGGGGCTCGCGCTTTTGTGCGGTCTCAGCATGTTCGCGCCGATGCTCGGCTTTAACGTGCCGATCATCCCGTCGAAGATGATGTTGATGAGCGAAATCCTCATCCTCGGCCTGCTGGCGCTGTCGATCGATCTCTGCCTGGGATACGCCGGTCTCGTCACCTTGGGGCAGGGCGCTTTCTTCGGTATCGGCGCCTACACCGCTGGCCTCCTCGCCAAATATGGCGCGGGCGTCGCGCCGTTGAGCGATCCTATCCTCGGACTGCTCGCGGCCGGCCTTGTCGCTGGCGCTGTCGGCTTCGCCACCAGCTTCCTGGTGTTGCGCGGCTCCGATCTGACACGTCTCATGGTGACGCTTGGCGTCGCTCTGATCGTCGAGGAACTGGTCAACAAGCTCAAGGACATCACCGGCGGTTCTGATGGCCTTCAGGGCGTCATGTCCTCGCCGATATTGGGCATATGGGAGTTCGATCTCTACGGCAGGACAGCGTTCTGGTACACGTTGATCGTCATTTTCGTCTGCTTCTGGTTCTGCCGTCGCCTGGTGAATTCGCCCTATGGATATTCGCTGCGCGCCATCAAGGGCAATGCGCTGCGGGCCCGCGCCATTGGCGTGCCGGTCAATGCCCGGCTGGTCCAGGTTTATACCCTCGCCGCGGCCATCGCTGGCATTGCTGGCGGCTTGCTGGCGCAGACGACGCAGTTCGCTTCGCCCGATATGGTCGCCTTCCATCGCTCGGCCGATTCCCTCTTGATGGTGATCTTCGGTGGCTCCGGCTATCTCTATGGTGGCCTGATCGGCGCAGTCGCGTTCCGTGTCATGCAGGACATTCTGTCGAGCATCACGCCGCAATACTGGCTGTTCTGGGTTGGTGTCGCCCTGGTGCTGCTGGTGCTGTTCGCCCGCAACGGCATCATCGGCCTCTTTGCCAGCGCGGCCGCGCGTTACAAGGGAGCGGGCAAATGACAACCGTTCTCGAAACGCGCGCGCTGTGCAAGAAGTTCGGTGGCATCACCGCCACCGACAATGTCACGTTCAAACTGCCGGCCGGCGCCCGTCATGCGCTGATCGGCCCGAACGGCGCCGGCAAGACCACCTTCGTCAATCAACTGTCGGGCGTGCTGCTGCCGACCTCCGGCAGCATTTTCCTCAACGGTCAGGACGTCAGTGAATGGACGGTGCGGGCCCGTTCCCGCGCTGGCCTCGCGCGCACGTTCCAGATCAATCAGCTGTTCGCCGATCTGACTCCGCTGCAATCGATCGTCATCGCGATCGACGAGCGCGAGAACGCGGCGCGCAGCTGGTTCAAGCCTTTCGGCGCGCGCAAGGATCTTGTCGCCGAGGCGGTCGAGCTGGCGCAAAGCCTCAATCTCGGTGATGTCCTGCATGAACGGGTTGGTTCGCTCGCCTATGGCAAGCAACGCCTGTTGGAAATCGCCATCGCGCTCGCCGCCAAGCCGACGGTGCTGCTGCTCGACGAGCCGGCGGCCGGCGTGCCTGAATCCGAACGCGAGCAGATTCTCAACGTGGTGGCGGCCCTGCCGGCTTCGGTCTCGCTGGTGCTGATCGAACACGACATGGATCTGGTGTTCCGCTTCGCCAAGACCATTTCGGTTCTGGTCAACGGCGCCCTGTTCGTGGAAGGCACGGCGGAGGAAATCGCCCGCGACCCACGCGTGCGCCAAGTCTATCTGGGCGAGGAGGAGATCCCCCATGGCTGATCTTCTCAAGCTCGAAGACGTGCGCGCCGGCTATGGCGAAGCGCTGGTCCTCAACGGCATCTCTTTGCGCCTCGAGGCAGGCCACGCCATGGCGCTGCTGGGGCGCAACGGCACCGGCAAGACGACGCTGATCAACACCATCGTAGGCGCCACCCGTTGGCGCGGCGGCTCGATCCTGTTCGACGGCAATGAGATGACCCGTCTGCGTTCCGATCAGCGGGCGCATCGCGGCATCGGTTGGGTGCCGCAAGAGCGCAACATCTTTAAGTCGCTGACGGTTGAGGAGAATCTCACCGCCATCATGCGTCCGGGCCCGTGGGGCCTGAAGCGGCTCTACGAGATGTTCCCGCGTCTTGCGGAGCGCAAACGCAATATGGGCAACCAATTGTCGGGCGGCGAACAGCAGATGTTGGCGGTTGCCCGCGCGTTGGCGCTCAACCCACGCTTGCTGCTGCTTGATGAGCCGCTTGAGGGGCTGGCGCCCATCATTGTTGACGAACTGCTCGCGGCTTTGCGGAAAATCATTCGCGAAGAGCAGATGGCCGCTATAGTGGTCGAGCAGAGCGCGAAGAAGATTCTGCCCTTGACGGACAGTGTTGTTATTTTGGAACGTGGCGCTGTCGTCTACAGTGGGCAGAGTACAGATCTCGCACAGGATGCCGACACGATGTCGCGTCTCCTGGGCGTCGCCGAACGCGGCGGCCACTAAGGTTCTGTTGGGGCGGAATGAGAAAAGTGGTGACCGCTTTTCCGCATTCCGCTCTCATTCTAGGAATTCGAAGGAGAATTCGATGCAACGTAAGATACCGCCCTTTCGCGCAGACCATGTCGGTTCGATCCTGCGCACCGCACCTCTGAAGGAGGCGCGCGTCAAGAAGGCGAAGGGTGAAATCACCGCCGATCAGCTCAAGGCGGTCGAGGACGAAGAGATCAAGAAGATCATCGCCAAGCAGGAAGAAGTGGGCCTGCATGCGATCACCGACGGCGAGTTCCGCCGCTCCTGGTGGCACTATGACTTCCTGAGCCAGCTCGATGGCGTCAAATTGGCCGAAGTCGAATCCGGCATCAAGTTCACCGGCGTCACCACCAAGGCTGAAGCGCCTTACGTCTATGACAAGCTCGGCTCGAAGCATCATCCTCATATCGAGCACTTCAAGTTCCTGAAGGCGCACACCAAGCGCGCGCCGAAAATGTCGATCCCCTCGCCGTCGATGCTGCACTATCGTGGCGGCAGCAAGATGGTCGATTCCAAGATCTATCCGAAGTTCGAGGACTTCTGGCATGATCTGGGTCTTGCCTATCGCGAGGCGATCAAGGGCTTCTACGATGCCGGCTGCCGCTATCTGCAGATCGACGATTGCTCGATGGCCTATTTCTGCGACGACAAGCAGCGCCAGATGCTGATCGAGCGCGGCGATGATCCGGACCAGTTGGAAAAGCTCTACGCGCAGACCTTGAACACCGCGCTGGAAGGCCGCCCGTCCGACATGGCCATTACCATGCACGTCTGCCGCGGCAATTTCCGTTCGACCTTCATTGCTTCGGGTGGCTACGAGCACATTGCCGATCTGATGTTCAACAAGATCGATCTCGATGGCTATTTCCTCGAATGGGACAATGACCGTTCGGGCGATCTGGCGCCGCTGCGTCACCTGCCGAAGAACAAGACCGTGGTTGTCGGTCTCGTCACCTCCAAGACCGGTGACATGGAGACTAAGGATTCGCTCAAGCGCCGTCTTGAGGAAGCCAGCAAATATACCGACATCGAGCAGCTCTGCCTGTCGCCGCAATGCGGTTTCGCCTCGACCGAGGAAGGCAATGCGATCACCGAGCAGCAGCAGTGGGACAAGCTGCGCATGGTCGTCGAAGTCGCCGACGAGGTTTGGGGCAAGGCTTGATCGCCTTGTCATGAATGCACGGGGCGGCGGTGACGCCGCCCCGTTTTGCTGTCCAACGGGCAATAAGTTGACCAATAAGTTGACATTGTCATCGACAGCCGTTTGGTCAAAATGATGGGCGGAAGAAGTCTGAGGATGGGTCATGCGGACACAGGTTGGCATTATCGGCGCGGGTCCCGCGGGGCTGCTGTTGTCCCATCTTCTGCATCTGCAGGGGATCGAGTCCGTCATCCTTGAATCGCGCAGCCGGCAATATTGCGAGCAGCGGATCAGGGCAGGGCTTCTGGAGCAGGGCTCGGTCGATCTTCTGAACGACACAGGCCTGGGCGAGCGCATGAACCGCGAGGCCTTGGTGCATGACGGCATCGAGATTTGCTTCGACGGCCAACGTCGCCGCATCGATATTCACGAACTGACAGGACGGCAGGTGTCCGTCTATGGTCAGCAGGAAATCGTCAAGGACATCATCGCCGCGCGCCTGGCCGCCGGCGGTAAGATCATTTTCGAGGCGCAGGCCAAGGAAGTCGGCGGTTTCGAGGGCGATAAGCCCTTCATCCGTTACCAGCACGAAGGCGCCGAACATCGGCTTGAGTGCGACTATATCGCCGGCTGCGACGGCTTTCACGGCATCTGCCGAGACGCCATCCCCGCCGATATTTTCAAAGGCTACGATCGGCAGTATCCGTTCGCTTGGCTCGGTATGATCGTCCAGGCCAAACCGACGGCTGACGAGCTGGTCTACTGCCACCATCCTGAAGGCTTCGCGCTGTTCACCATGCGCTCGCCGACCGTATCGCGCCTCTATCTGCAGGTCGAGGTCGATGATGACGCTAAGAACTGGTCTGAGGATCGCATCTGGGATGCGTTCCACCGCCGTCTAGGCCAGCACGAAGGGCTCGAAGTCAGCATGGGGCCTTTGTCGCAGATCGCGGTGACGCCGATGCGCAGCTATGTCACCGAACCGATGCGAGTTGGGCGCATGTTCCTCGCCGGTGATTCCGCCCATATCGTGCCGCCGACCGGCGCCAAGGGCATGAACCTCGCCATCGCCGACGTCAGCGTGCTCGCTCGCGCCTTCGTCGCATTTTACAAGAAGAACCGCACCGATCTGTTCGATGCCTATAGCACCACCTGCCTGAAGCGTGTCTGGCGCGCCCAGCATTTCTCCTGGTGGATGACCTCGATGATGCATCCGGTCGCCGACAGCCCCTTCGACAACGCACGCCAGATCGCCGAGCTCGAGGCTGTGACCTCCTCGCGCGCCGGCTCGACCTTCCTGGCCGAAAATTATTCCGGCCTGCCGCTCGCCTCCTGGCGCGAGCCGGTATAGCGAGCGTAGCCATGACAACCGGTGTTCCTTTCCTCGATTACTGCGGCATCGAGCGCCTCTCTCGCGCCGATGGGGTCTGTCGCGTCGCCGTCGATCCGACACCGGAAAAGACCAACCGGGTGCAGGCGGCCCATGGCGGCCTGCTGATGACCCTACTCGATGCGGCCTTGGCCGGCGCCTGCACGTCGACCCTGCCGGAGCCGCAATTGGTCGCCACCGTCGATATGCAGATCGCCTTCCTCACGCCGGGAAGGGGCCGTCTGGTGGCCGAGGGGCGGCTGCTGAAGGCGACTAAGTCCCTGATGTTCGCCGAGGGCGAGGTCCGCAACACGGCTGGCGAAATCGTCGCCAAGGCTTCCGGGCAGTTCTGGGTGCTTAACCGTGAGCGCGTGAAGCTCGGCTCGCAATCGGACGTGTAGCTGCCCTGCGGTAAAAGCGCTTGCAACCAAAAGCCGTCATATCCATTGTCAGGACATTAGGTTGCAAAGCTTCCGTAACGTTTTGAAATTTGACTGAGTCAAACGTCACAAAACGCGTCGGAAATAAAATCGGGGGGCAAATTGCGTTTCTGGAGAACGCGGTTTGCTCTGGGGCAGCGGAATGTCGGTCGATAGCCGGACCAAACAGGATGGCGGATCTCCCGAGCGCGGCGAAAGTGCCGACGCCCCCATCGATTATGGCCATCGCCATTTCGTCAATCTCATCGCGACGGTCGTTCTGTTGTTCCTGGCGGTCGCTTCGATCTGGACCATACGGGCTTTCGACTCCTACGAGACGCGCCAGCGCTGCATCAATTCCGGTCGCAAGGATTGCATCCCAGTCGCTGCGCCGCCGAAGGGCATGGTGCAGTTCGTCCGTTAGGGCGCCGAGCCAGTTCATCATCAAGAATGGGCTTTCTCCAAAGCAAAACGCCCGCTGTTGCCAGCGGGCGTTTCCATAAAGGGCCTAGAAGAGAGAAGGCCTTGAAGACTACGACGCCACTTCGCGCGTCTGGTGCCGGTTCTTCAGGATCAAGCCGACGATCACCACCAGGGCCGCGCCAAGAGCCGGCATGCCAAAGTGGACGAGCGCCGAAGGCAAGTTCGCGAAGGTCGCCGTTAGTGCATGTTCGTCGGCGATGAGTTCGCCCGCTACCCAGCCGAGCAGGGCAGCGCCGGCCCACACCAGCCATGGCCATTTCTCAAGCATGAGAATGACCAGCTGCGCGCCGAAGACGATCAGCGGGATGGAGATGCCGAGACCAATGATGATCAGCAGCCAGTTGCCATGGGCAGCGGCGGCGATCGCCACCACGTTGTCGAGCGACATGACAAGGTCAGCCACCGCGATGACGCGGACGGCGCCCCAGATATTGCTGGATTCCTTGATGTCCTTCTCATCGGCGTTTTCGATGAGCAATTGCACCGCGATCCACAGCAGCAGCACGCCACCGATGATCTTCAGGAAGGGCAGTTGCATCAGCTCGGTGACGACCGCGGTGAAGAGAATGCGCAGCAGGATGGCAACGCCGGCGCCAAGAATAATGCCCCACTTGCGGTTGTCTGCGGTCAATCCGCGGCAGGCGAGCGCGATGACCACCGCATTGTCGCCGGACAGCAGAATATTGATCCACATGATCTTAAGCAGCTGCACCAAGAAGGTGCCGGTATCCACATCCATCAGCCGTTCCCTTGTCTCGTGAGTTTACAGGGACCTAATTGAGGGGCCTTACGGGGTCAAGTCTACGAAGGTTTGTCTACGCAGGCTTGTCTACGGAGATTTGTCTATTGGGCGTGTGTTTACTGGTGTGTGTCTACCATGACTTGCGTGAAAGTCGCTGGTTCCGCGCCAGAAGCGTAACGGCAATAGCCACGGCTTGGCTTGCTTCCGATAAGCTCGGCAGGGGCGTTGACCGGGGGCGCCTGCCCGCCAAAGGGCGCGGGATAGGCCGCCGCCGGCGCAGACGCGGCACGTGAATGAAACCGGCCGGCCCATCGAATAGGTCTAATGTTACATATAGCGTCTGGTTGCAAAGATAGTCGCCGGCATCCCGCGATCGGGCGACGGCAATGCCGGTGCGCTGGATGGCGCAGGCAAGGAAGTCCGGGTTCCACCGGGCCCGGCGGATCGCTGGGCCCCCGGGTGTAACGGTAAACTGGCTGTTCAGGGCGCCGTCGGCATCCGGGTGCAGCACCGTTAGGCGATTGCGGGCTTGCGCTTCGACGCTGATGGCCCGGCGTCGCCCAGCCAGGCCCAGATGGACGACGATGTCGGGCTGGTGCTCCTGCAGCAGCGCGGCGATGCGGCCTACGACGCCAGCGAAGCGCACCGGCATCACGGCGACACGCAGCTCAATGTCGGCCAGCGCGAACCGGGGTTGGCGTTGCAACCTGCGGATGATCGCCTCGGTTGGGTTGGCGGGGGCGCCTGGAAAGGCGCCGAAAGCGGTGACCAGAACGCGCACGGTCCGCCGGTTCGAGGGCCGCCTGTGACCATTCTGCTCCATCGCTTCCTGTCTCCGAGGCGACACCGTCCAGCGGACGTCGAATTCGGAGACTAGCAACCTGTGGCATTCATGGAAGTCAGATCTTCTCGCGTCAGCCAATACATGTCGCGGCTGGGTGTGCCGGACAGCTTCGCCTTGATCGGGCCGGGCACACGGTACCTGTCGGCGTACTCCAGGATCGTCTTCAGAAAAATCGGGTCGGAGGATTCAGCACGCGTCACCGGATCGTTGGGGCGATGGACGCCGATCCGGGCGTTCGGGCAGGCTGATTTTTGGGCACCAGCTGCAAAAAGCAGAAAGCAGATGCTGGCGCATTTGTCGTGAACGATTGTCTTGAGGCGCAAGCCCGATATGGAGCGCGAGATGCATTCACCCTGTCCGGCGCGCCCTCCCGGGGAGTTCAGTTCGACCGCCTTGATGGCTGGTGTGACGAGCGCCGCCCAACGCGCGCAATCCCCCAGCTCGATGTAGCCTTCGACCGCGATGACGTCGCGCGATCGCAATTCGAACGTCGCCCCATGGGCAGAGCCCGCCATGGCGACCGCCATCGCGCAACAAACGAGGATCGCGAGTTTCGCCGCTCGCCTCAGCATCGGAACGTACCGGACGACGCAGGCATCCCGAGCACCTGCGTCAACTGGCGATAAGCGCTGCGCCCTTCGTCACGCTTGCCGCTCTCTATCAACGCCGCGCCCTTGATGCGCAATTGCCGCGCTCTTGCAAGCGCGTCGGGAGGAAGCTGCGCGCGCGCCAGGGCCGCGTCGATGGCACGAAGATCCAAAGGCGCCTCGCAAGCCGTGGCCGTATGCGGCAGGAGAGCTGAAGCGGCCAGCAGCGCCACGGCCAGCGAAAGCTTGATCATTCGACGGTGCATGGCGCGATCCATTTCGCAAAATACTCGTCAGGGGATCACCCACCCCACAGGAAGGCTGGAAAATGCGGCTGGTGTCGACCTTGGGCTAGCCGCAGGGGAGTATCAGGGCTGACTCTATGCCTGCACAGCGGGCGCGGCGGTGTGTTGGCGCACGGAACTTATTTCCCACACCCTCCCTATTCGCGCATTTGAGCAACACATCCCGAAAATGTTTTGCAACGGTCTCGTTTGTTCGCGGGATGTCCGCTGGTATTCCGGGGCGCCCTTAAAAACACACATTATTGAATTCAATCGCTTGGGCTGCCTCGCAGTAAACCTTCGTTAATCCGGCCGTTCCACGAATAGGCCGATCCTGCGCCGATGGCGCCTCCCGGTGATTGCCCCCGATCTGATGACCCTGCCGTTGCAACCTCGTCTCCGTTTGCCCCATTTCGCCCTTCTCGCCCTGCTGAGCGCGGGCTTGGCGGGTTGCACCTCCGTGGGGGCCGTCACCGACATGACGGCGAGCGCGGTCGACAGCGCCGGCAGCATGTTTTCATCGAGGCCGGCGGGGGACCCGCTGCCTGTGGATATGTTCGTCGCTTCGACGCGGCGCAGTGACCGGGGCAGCGCCGAGCGCGATCTGCCGGACGGCACGGCGCATTTTTCCCTCGTGACCGTTTCAGTGCCGCCCAATCACCGAGCCGGTAATATCGAAACCCCGAGTTTCGGCCGCCCCAATCCGGAAAAGCATTTCACCCTGGTGCGCAGCCGGCGCCTGGGCGAGTCATCCATGGCCCAAGAAGTCGCCACCCATCTGTCCGGCCGCGTCGGCTCGAACCGTGACGTGCTGATCTTCGTCCATGGCTTCAACACATCGCTGGAGGAGTCGCGCTTCCGCCTGGCGCAGATCGTCGCTGACGGCCGTTTCGGCGGCGTCCCGATCCTGTTCAGCTGGCCGGCGCAGAATGGGATGCTCGCCTATGGTTCGGCCAAGGAGAACGCCACCGTCTCGCGCGATGCGCTGACCGCGTTGTTGAACGAGATTTCCGCTTTGCCGTCGGTCGGCCGTGTCCATGTGCTGGCCCATTCCATGGGCGCCTGGCTGGCGATGGAAGCTTTGCGTGAATCCGCCATCGGCAGCCGCACGCTGCTCAATGGTCGGCTTGGCAATGTCATGCTGGCCGCACCCGATATCGATGTCGCTGTGTTCCGTCAGCAGATGGCGCGACTGCCTGGCACCAATGTTTCGGTTTTCTCTTCGACCAGCGATCGCGCGCTCAATCTGTCGAGCCGGCTTGTTGGCGAACGTGTGCGCGTCGGCGCTATCAATCCAACCGATGCCAACGATCGTGCCGAACTCGATCGTCTCGGCGTCAAAGTCTATGACCTCAGCGCCTTCTCAGACGGTTGGATCAATCACGGCGCCTATGCGAGCGCGCCTGATGTGGTGCGCCGGATCGGTGCGCAGATCGCCCGTCCGCGCGCCGAAGACTCACGCGAAATCTCCGTGATCGATGGGGGCACGATCGCCGATCAGCGCCCGCGCACTTCAGTTATCGAGAGCCAGCAGCTTCCGCCGCCGGTTGAGGCGCCTGCATCGTCGGCGGTAACGGCACAGTAGCGCGATGGGGCGCGGTGCGGTGTTTGCGCCGCTTGCGCGACTTCGATTTTTCTTCAAGCGCGGCCTGTTCGACCTGCGGTTCTGGTTCAGGCGCTGCGGCGGCCGGTTGCTCGGGCTGTTGCGGAGAGAAGAGAGAGGCAAGTCCCGCGAATGGCGAAGCGGGCGCGGCGGCATAAGCCTGCACGGGTTGAGCCATCGCTACTTGTTCGGTGATCACGACAGGCGTTGGTGCCAGAGCTCCATCCGCAGTTCCCTCCACATGGGCGGTGCGGAGCGCGCCGAGCATGCCACGGCGCTTGGCGATGTAGTAATAGCCGCCCGCGTAAAGCTGAACGGCGCGGTCCTCGTTACCACCAGCGACCCGATAGGCATTGGCGAGATAGGGCACCGCATAGGTGAGATTGGTTTTACCGTCGAGCAAGCCGGCAGGTGAACCGCGATAGCCCATGCCGCGTGCCGTTGCCGGCTTGATCTGCATGAGGCCATAGTTGCCGGCGTGTAGAGCTCTCGGATTGTAACGGCTTTCGCGTACGATGATGCGATGGATCAGACGTTCAGGGACATGATGGCGTTTGGATAATTCGGTGATGTCTTGATTGTAGCGCGTCGAATCTTGGGCCCGCGCCGGCACCACTGCCAGCAGCACCCCCGTGGCCAGCAGCGCGGATGAAAATCGATGCATCAAATGGCCTCCTCTCGGTGCCGTAGATCACGAAGAGAAGAAATGGGATCAACCGATCCAACTTCATCAAACGTAATCGCTCTCAAAAAGGCAGAGCGGGATTTGAGCGAAAACAGCCCATTTTTCGTATCCGCTCTGGCGCAAAATGCGTTCGATCGAAGCGCATTTTGCCCGCCACCGAGTGCGGCCTGTCCGTGGCGATAGCAAGGCAGGCCCGGTCAATTTTGCTAAGTGTCTATTCTGCCGCGGGTTTCTGCGCGTAGCCCAGGCGGCCGTTGAGCTCTTCGAGCAGCTTTTCGGCCGATTCAGCGATCGGCGTGCCCGGTGGAAAGATGGCTGCGGCCCCTGCGCGCCGCAGTGCTTCGAAGTCCTGCGGCGGGATCACGCCACCGACAACGATCATAATGTCGTCGCGGCCGAGTTTGGCCAAAGCATCGCGGACCTCTGGTACGAGTGTCAGATGGCCGGCGGCAAGCGACGAAATGCCGATAACATGAACATCGCCATCGACGGCCTGTTGCGCCGCTTCGCCTGGCGTTGCGAACAATGGCCCGACTTCGATAGCAAAACCCATGTCGGCGAAAGCCGAGGCGATGACTTTCTGGCCACGGTCATGGCCGTCCTGGCCGACCTTGGCGACAAGCACTTTCGGCTTGCGCCCTTCGTTCTCTGCGAAGGCACGCGTCATACGCTTCACCCGGTCCACCGCATCGGCGGCGGGGCCGGCCTCGCGATCATAGACACCGCTGATCGTCGAGATCTTGGCGACATGGCGATTGAAGACGTTTTCCAAGGCCAGCGAAATCTCGCCGACGGTTGCTTTGGCGCGCGCCGCGTCGATGGACAGCGCCAAGAGATTGCCATTGCCGCGCGCGCCCTGCGTCAGAGCGACAAGCGCCCGCGTCACGTCGCCTTCATTGCGTTCGGCACGCAGGCGTTTCAGCTTGTCGATCTGCTGGGCGCGCACGGCGGAGTTGTCGACGACGAGCACATCGATCGGCTTCTCGTTCTCGAGGCGGAACTTGTTGACGCCAATCACCGACTGCTGGCCGGTGTCGATGCGCGCTTGCGTCTTCGCCGCTGCTTCCTCGATGCGTTGCTTCGGCAGGCCCATGTCGATGGCCTTGGCCATGCCGCCCAGCGCTTCGACTTCATCGATATGCGCCTTGGCGCGCATCGCCAGCTCGGCGGTCAGACGCTCGACATAATAGGAGCCGCCCCACGGATCGATAACCTTGGTGGTGCCGGATTCCTGCTGCAGGAAGATCTGCGTGTTGCGCGCGATGCGGGCCGAGAAATCGCTCGGCAACGCCAACGCTTCGTCTAAAGCATTGGTGTGCAGCGATTGCGTATGGCCCTGTGTTGCAGCCATCGCCTCGATCTGAGTGCGCACGATATTGTTGTAGACGTCTTGCGCGGTGAGCGACCAACCGGATGTCTGGCAATGGGTGCGCAGCGCCAGCGACTTCTGCGATTTCGGCGCGAACGGCAGCAGCAGATTGGCCCACAGCAGGCGCGCCGCGCGCAGCTTCGCCACTTCCATGAAGAAGTTCATGCCGATCGCCCAGAAGAACGACAGGCGCGGTGCGAAGTCGTCGACTTGCATGCCAGCGGCAATGCCGGCGCGCACATATTCGACACCATCGGCCAGCGTATAGGCGAGCTCGAGATCCTGCGTCGCGCCGGCTTCCTGCATGTGATAGCCGGAGATCGAGATCGAATTGAACTTCGGCATATGCTTCGACGTATAGGCGAAGATGTCCGAGATGATGCGCATCGAATCCGCTGGCGGATAGATATAGGTGTTGCGCACCATGAATTCTTTGAGGATGTCGTTTTGGATGGTGCCGGAGAGCTTCTCTTGGCGCACGCCTTGTTCTTCGGCGGCGACAATATAGAGCGCCAGCACCGGCAGCACCGCACCGTTCATCGTCATCGACACCGACATGCGATCAAGCGGAATGCCGGAGAACAGCGTGCGCATATCGTAGATGGAATCGATGGCGACGCCGGCCATGCCGACATCGCCGGCGACGCGCGGATGATCGGAATCATAGCCGCGATGGGTGGCGAGATCGAAGGCGATGGACAGGCCCATCTGGCCGGCCGCCAGATTGCGCCGGTAGAAGGCGTTGGAATCCTCAGCCGTCGAGAAGCCGGCATATTGCCGGATCGTCCACGGCTGATTGACATACATGGTCGGGTAGGGCCCGCGCAGATAGGGGGCGAGGCCTGGCCAAGTGTCGAGGAAATCGATCCCCTGAAGATCGCCCGGCCCGTAAAGCGATTTGACCGCGATGCCCTCGGGCGTCAGCCAGGGGGGAGCGGCGCCAAGATCGGCGCTGGCGGCGGTTCCGGGGCCTGTTGCGGCGGCCGATGGTCGGAACCCTAGGGTCGAGAAATCAGGAATACGGCTCATGGCGCGAGTATAACCGGCGGAAGCCGCCAGGGCCACGTTGCAGCGCATTAGCCTTTATGGGCGCGCCATTGACCGCCGCAATAGCGGCTGCCGGACGACCAGGTGCCGGAACCCGTGCCCTTCGACAGCCGGCCCTGGATACGCACCACATCTCCGGCGCTCGAAAAACGACCCCAGACGGAGCCGTTCGCCTCGATCGTGCCGACGGTCGCAGCAGGGGAGCCGGCGCCGGAAGCCATTCGGCTGTCGGCGATCGTCACGGGATATTGCCGCACCGGCTCGCAATCGCCAACTTCAGTGGAGACGTCGAAGGACCAGGAGCCATCGAACGGGGCGGCCATGGCGCTGCCGGCCACCGCCATCACGAGGATGAAAGAGAGAACACGAAGGCGCATGGATGATCCGTCTTGAACGAGCATCGCTATTTCGCGCTGATCGCTGCGGTGAGTGCCCGCGCCAGGGCCTCGATCATATCGCAGCCGGCGAAGGCGAAATCGCTGATGCCAGCCGCGCGCAACTCGGGTTCCAGAGCCGCCGGCTGGCCGGCAAGCCAGATCTGACACGCGCCGGCCTGTTTCAAAGCCGTGGCGACGGCAGCGGCCTGTTCGGCATAGACCGTGTCGCTGGAACACAGACAGGCGATCGGCGCACCGCTGTCGGCGAAGGCGCGCGCCGCGTCGGTGATGGTTGCCAGTGGCCTCGAGGCGATGGTTTCGAGGCCGCTGGCCTCGAAGAAATTGCGTGCCCAGGTGGCGCGGCCGGTGAAAGCTGCGACCGTACCGAGATTGGCGAGAAAGATTTTCGGCGCCTGTCCGTGGCTGGTTTTGAAAGCCTCGGCCGTGTCGCGCAGCCGTTCGAACGGCACAGCGAGGCGGATCGGCGACAGGCCAGTGGCATCCATGTCGCCGGAGGCCGCCGCGGCGCTCAGCGGCAACAGCACATGGGCCGGCGCCTCGTGAATATTGGGAAATTCGCTGGTGCCGGTGATCTGCTCGCGCCGGCGGGCGATGTTCTTGAAGCGTTGCGCGCGCACCTGCGCCACCGCCTCGCGCAGCTTCCCGGAGGCGAGTGTCGAAAGAATGCCGCCTTCGCCTTCGATCTCCTGCAGCAGTGTCCAGGCCTTCTGCGCCAGCGCAGCGCCGATCTCTTCGAAGGCGCCGGAGCCGGCGGCCGGATCGTCCACCTTGGCGAGATTGGATTCTTCCATCAGCACCAGTTGCGCATTGCGCGCCAGGCGCTGCGCCTCGGCGTCAGGCAATCCAAGCGCCTGCGTGTGGGGCAGCACGCTGATGGCGTCAGCGCCGGCGACAGCGGCGGAAAACACCGCCGTGGTGGCGCGCAGCACATTCACCCACGGATCGCGGCGCGTCATCATCCGCCAGGCGGTTTCCGCATGCAGATGCAGAGGTCTTGGAGCAAGGCCGCAGGCGCTCTCGACCTGCGCCCACAGGCTGCGCAGCGCCCGCAGTTTGGCGATGGTGATGAATTCGTCTGCATCGGCGGCGAGGCGGAAGCCGATCAATTGCCGCGCGGTTTCGAGATCGAGCCCCGCTGTTTCCAGCGTGCGCAGATAAGCGATGCCGGTAGAGAGCGCGTAGGCCAGTTCCTGCGCTTCCGAACCGCCGGCCTGATGAACGATACGGCCATCGGCCACACAAAGCGGGCCGCGAAAGCCCAGCGCCACGAGATCGGTCGCGAGGGGGCCAAGCGAATGGAGGGGCGATGTTTCCTCGCCACGCGCCGCAAGGCCAATTGGGTCGACGCCGAAGGAGATCCGCGTCAGCGATGGCTCAAGTCCTTGTTCGGCGACGAGCCTGACGAGGGTTCTGGCAACCGCCTCGCCAACAGCGCCGGCATCCACCTCGATGGCGGCGCCGGCCAGATCAACGCCCTTCAGCGCCTGCGCGAGATGAGCGACGGAGAGACCAAAGCCATGGGCGCCAGCGGCGCCGGCCATCACCAGATGCAATCCGCTGGCGCCGTTGATCAGCGCCTCGAGCGCCTGGGCATTGGCGATATCGGCGTCGGGATGTTCTATCCGCGCCATCACCTGCCATTGGCCGTGTGCCGCGCGCAACGCGCGCGGGCCTGCTTGTGTGGCCCGCTGCGTCAGCGGGCCATAGGCGATGCCGTCAGCCGTATGCGAGACGAGCTTGTCGAACGACTTGCCCTTGAGGACCTTCTCGACCAGCGCGTGCCACTCACCTTCGCCGGGACCGGCGAAGGGAGCAGCCAATGGCGCGAAGGTGATCGAGTCGGTCGGGCCGGTCATGATGTCGACGTCTCGGCGTTCGTGCGTCAGACGAACTGGCTGAGGCCGGGGATGCTGCCGGCGATCGCGCCCATGGTGTCTTCGCCCGCCACTTCGCGGCCATAAGCGAACAACTCTTTGGCGAGAGACTGAATCTGACCCATGCCGAGGCCGAAGCCCTGCAATTGGCCAGCAAGGCCCATGATGCCGCCACCCATCAGGCCGCCAAGGGCGCCCATCAAGCCGCCACCGCCGCCTGCGGTTGCCGCTTCGTTCATCGCGTCACGCGCGCCGGGCAGTTTGTCGATCAGGGTGCCGACTTCGGCGCTGGGGCCTTCCTTTTCCAGGAAGGAAAGGACCGCGCCGACGGATTTGCGAGCCGTATCCGCGTCAACGCCGACGGTTGAGGTCAGCCGTGCAAGCAATTCTTCCATAATATTTCCCTTCCTGTCTGTTTCAGGACCGCACCTGGCGCATTTGCGCCACGTTTTGCCTGCCGATCAAGCGGAGATTTCTGTCGCCGTGGTGGAAAGCGTCAGACGGCTGTCTTATAAGAGTCCACCATTGTCAGAATTATGCAGGAATCTTGAGATGTCAGGCGATCCGCGTACCGAACCCGGCAAGATCCTCGTCGGCAAGAGCGATAAATACGAATACCTGACGCTCTCCGTCGGCAATCGTCATGGTTTGATCACTGGCGCCACCGGCACCGGCAAGACGGTCACCCTGCAAACTTTGGCTGAAGGCTTCGCCAACAACGGCGTGCCGGTGTTTGCCGCCGATATCAAGGGCGATCTCTCTGGCATCTGTATGCCGGGCGACTCCAAGCCGCCCTTCGTCAAGCGCGCTCAGGAACTCGGCTTCGAGTATCAGGCCGACGATTTTTCCGTCACCTTCTGGGATCTGTTGGGCGAGGCCGGCCATCCGATTCGCGCCACGGTCGCCGAAATGGGTCCGCTGCTGACATCGCGTCTGCTCCAATGCACCGACGCGCAGGAAGGCATCATCAATATTGTCTTCCGCGTCGCCGATGAAAAAGGTTGGCTGCTGCTCGACCTCAAGGATCTGCGGTCGCTCCTGCAATATGTCGCCGACAACGCCTTCGACCTGAAGACCAAATACGGCAACATCGTCCCCGCTTCCATCGGCGCGATCCAGCGGCAATTGCTGGTGCTGGAGAACCAGGGCGCCGACAAATTCTTCGGCGAGCCGGCGCTGGACCTCACCGATTTCATCCAGTTCGACAAGGAACGGCGCGGCGTCATCAATGTTCTGTCGGCGCAAAAGCTGATGGAAAGCCCGCGCCTCTACGCCACCTTCCTGTTGTGGATGCTGTCGGAACTGTTCGAGAAGCTGCCCGAAGTGGGCGATCTGCCGAAGCCGAAACTGGTGTTCTTCTTCGACGAGGCGCATCTGTTGTTCGACGATGCGCCGAAGGCGCTGCTCGATGCTATCGAGCGTGTCGTGCGCCTCATCCGCTCCAAGGGGGTCGGCATCTATTTCGTCACGCAGAACCCGCTCGACATTCCCGACACCGTGCTCGGCCAGCTCGGCAACCGTGTCCAGCATGCGCTGCGGGCCTTCACGCCGCGCGATCAGCGTGCTGTCCGCGCCGCCGCCGAAACCTTCCGCCAGACGCCCGGTCTCGACACCGTCAAGGCGATCATGGAATTGAAGGTCGGCGAAGCCCTCGTTTCGATGCTCGATGAAAAGGGCATGCCCTCGATGGTGTCGCGCACCTTCATCGCGCCGCCGTCCGCCCGTGTCGGCACCATCACGCTAGAGGAACTCAAAGGCGTGATGGCGAAGGACCCGATCAAGGACAAATACGACACGCCGATCGATCGCGAATCCGCCTTCGAGATTCTGGCCAAGCGGGCTGGCGGACAGATGGAAGGCGCGGGCTCGCCAGAAGTGGAAGCGGGCGCCGGCAGCGGCGGCATCCTGAGTGATATCGGCAATGCCATCGGCGGCGTCTTCGGGAGTCCACCGACGACGATCAATCCGAAGACCGGCAAGCCGATGCGCCAGCCCAAGACGACGGCGCAGGTGATCGTGCAATCGGCCGTACAGTCGGCGACCCGCGCGGTCGGCTCGCAAATCGGCCGCGCCATTTTGCGCAATGTGCTGGGCGGCATATTGGGCGGCAAGGGCGGTCGCTATGGCATTGCCGATGGTGTGTCGTCGAATTCGACCGCCAAAACCGCGTCCGAAAATCCGCTCGATCGTCCCGACGACAAAGGCGCTCGCCGCTCATAGGCGAGAGCGCGGTTGATTGGCTATGCTGGTGCACAACGGTAGCGGACACACATGACAGATATTTCTTCGGCTCTCGCCACCCTCGACAAAAACACCGATGCCGCGCTGACGCGACTGTTCGATCTGCTCAAGATCTCGTCCATCTCGACGGATCCGCAGTTCAAGGCGGAGTGCCAGCGCGCCGCGCAATGGCTCGCCGACGAGCTGAAGGGCATCGGCTTCGAGGCGTCTGTGCGGCCGACCGCCGGCCACCCCATGGTCGTCGCCCATGCCAAGGCGCAGCGCGCCAACGCGCCGCATGTGTTGTTCTACGGCCATTACGATGTGCAGCCGGTCGATCCTCTCAATCTCTGGGAGACCGATCCGTTCGCGCCGCGCCTGGTCGATGGGCGCAACGGCAAGCAGATCGTCGCGCGCGGCTCCTCCGACGACAAAGGCCAGCTCATGACCTTCGTCGAAGCCTGCCGGGCGCTGATGGCCAATGGCGGTCTGCCCTGCAATGTCACCATCCTCTTCGAGGGTGAGGAAGAGTGCGGCTCTCCCTCCCTGCCGGCCTTCCTCAAGGCCAACAAGGACGAATTGAAGGCCGATATCGCTCTCGTCTGCGACACCAATATGTGGGACACGAAGACGCCGGCCATCACCACCATGCTGCGCGGTCTCGTCTTCCATGAAGTGGTGATCAAGGCAGCGAGCCGCGATCTGCATTCGGGCATGTTCGGCGGCCCAGCCGCCAATCCCATTCGCATTCTCTCTCATATTCTCGCCGGTCTGCATGATGCCGATGGCCGCGTCACCCTGCCGGGCTTTTATGATGGCGTCACCGAATTGCCGGCCGATGTGGCCGCGCAATGGCAGGCGCTGCCCTTCGATGCGGCGCATTTTCTCTCCGACGTCGGCCTGTCGGTGCCGGCGGGCGAGAAGGGGCGCAGCGTGCTGGAGCAGATCTGGTCGCGGCCGACCTGTGAGATGAACGGCATTATCGGCGGCTATACGGGCGAAGGCGCCAAGACGGTGTTGCCGGCCGAGGCGCGCGCCAAAGTGTCGTTCCGCCTCGTCGGACAACAGGACCCGGTCAAGATCGTCAAGGCGTTCGAAGCGCATGTGCGCGCCGGTCTGCCTGCCGATTGTAAGGTGGAGTTCATCTCGCATGGCGCTTCGCCGGCCTTGCAACTGCCCTTCGCCTCGCCGGAACTAAGCAAGGCGCGCGATGCCCTGCAGCGCGAGTGGGGCAAGGAGACGGTGCTGGTCGGTTCCGGGGGCTCCATTCCCATCATCGGCCTGTTCAAAAGCGAACTCGATCTCGATTCCCTGATGATCGGCTTCGCGCTCGAAAGCGACAAGATCCATTCCCCCAACGAAAAATACGAACTGTCCTCTTTCCAAGGCGGCATGCGTTCCTGGGTGCGCGTTCTGGAAGCCCTGGGTAATTGACCCGAACATAAGCACATAAAATGAACCTAGAGAGGATACGCCGCGCGCTGCCAGAAGGCAGCGCCTTCGGCCCATGGCCGGGCATTGTGTTGTGCTGCCTGGTGGCGCTTGTGGCGCATCTCGCTGGATTGGCGCAGCGCGCCATCGGCCATCAGGTGATTGATGCCTATGTCGGCGCGATCCTGATCGGCATGGCTCTGCGCACCTTCGTGCAGCCTGGCCGGCCGTTTGATAAAGGCATCGACTTTTCGGCGAAGACCTTGCTCGAAATCGGCGTGGCTTTGCTCGGCGCTTCGATTGGCTATGGCATGGTGCCAGGTCTGTCGGTCGGCATCGTTGTGAGCGCCATGGCGGTCGTCGTCATCGGCATGGGCCTGAGTTTCCTGATCGGGCAGGCGTTGGGCCTGTCGAAGAACCTCGCCATCATGGTCGCCTGCGGCAGCTCCATCTGCGGCAATTCAGCCATCGCCGCCGTCGCGCCAGCGATCCGTGCCGAGCCGCGCGAAGTCACCGCCGCGATTGCCTTTACGGCGATCTGGGGCCTGCCGCTCGCCATCCTCTATCCGTTTTTCTTCGATGCACTGGGGCTGACGAGCGCGCAATATGGCGCTTTCGCCGGGCTGACGATCTATTCAGTGCCGCAGGTGCTAGCGGCGACCATGCCGATCGGCGCGGTGGCGACGCAGATCGGTACGTTCACCAAACTGGTGCGGGTGATGATGCTGGCGCCGGTGCTGCTCGTGGTGTCGTTACTTAACGCGCGCAGCCGCAACGTGCGCGTCACCCTGCCGTGGTTCATCTATGCGTTTCTCGGCCTCGTCGCGCTGCGCTCGCTTGGGCTCATTCCCGACGAGCCCCGCGCCTGGCTGCTTGGCGCTTCCAACCTCTTGACGCTCATCGCCATGGCGGCGCTGGGCCTCTCGGCCGATGCGCGCGTGCTGCTGCGCTCCGGCAGTCGCGTTTCGCTCGCCGCGCTCGCCTCGATGGCGCTGATCAGCGTGCTTGGCTATGTGCTGGTGAGGTTGGTTGGTTAGTAAGAATGTTCCGCAGCCGGAAAACTCTTGCCCTTCACGTCCTGCACATAGCGCGTCACGGCGTCATCGATGCTTGAAGCGCCGGCCATGAAATCCTTGGTGAAGCGGGCTTTCTTGCCGGGATAAACACCAATCATGTCGTGCAGCACCAGCACTTGGCCGGAGCAATCGACACCCGCGCCGATGCCGATCGTACCGGCCGTGGTCAGCGCGGCGGTGATTGCGCCCGCCACTTTCGTCGGCACCATTTCCATCAGGATGAAGGCCGCTCCGGCTTCCGCCAGCGACTTGGCGTCGTCGAGCAGTACTTTGGCGGTCAGCTGATTGGCGCCCTGCACGCGATAGCCGCCGAGCTGATGCACCGATTGCGGTGTCAGCCCGATATGGGCGCAGACCGGCACGCCGCGCTGCACCAGGAAGTGTACGGTCTCGGTCATATGGGCGCCGCCCTCGAGCTTCACCATCTGCGCGCCAGCCGCCATCAATCGGGCGGCGTTGCGCATGGCCTGCGACGGGCTCTCCTGATAGGAGCCGAAGGGCAGGTCGGTCATGACGAAGGAACGGCGCACGCCGCGCACCACGCAGGCCGTGTGATATTCCATATGTTCCATGGTCACGGGCAAGGTCGATGTATGGCCCTGCAACACATTGCCCAAGGAATCGCCAACGAGCTGGATGTCGACACCGCAGCGATCGAGCAGCGTCGCGAAGCTTGAATCATAGCAAGTGAGCGAAGCGATTTTTTCGCCGGTAGCGCGCATCTTCTCAAAGTCGGTCAGCTTCAACGGCCTGACGTCGGACGTCTTGGTATCAGATGTCTTGGCATCGGCGAGATAGGCCATGGTGATTTCCTGGAACTCTTGCTGGTGATGTCGTTAAGACAACGCGACGGAAATATTGTCGATGAGACGGGTCTTACCGAGTTTGGCGGCAACAAGCAGCCGCAGCGGCTGTGTCAGCGGCCGTGCCGGCACAGCCAGGGAAGTGGCATCGCGCAATTCGAGATAGTCGAGCACGAAGCCGGCATCGGCAAGCGCTTGGCGCCCAATGGTAAGAGCACTCTCGGCATCTTCGCCCGCGCCAATCCGGCGGGCCACATCTTGCAACGTTGCGTACAGAAGCGGCGCGCGGCGGCGTTCGTCGGTGTCGAGATAGACATTGCGCGAGGACATGGCGAGGCCGTCGCTTTCGCGCACTGTCGGTGCGCCGACAATCTCCACCGGCAGATCGAGATCTTTCGCCATCTGCGTGATCACTGCGAGCTGCTGGAAATCCTTCTCGCCGAAAATGGCGAAGTCCGGCGTGCTCTGGAGCAGCAGTTTGGCGACAATCGTCGCGACGCCGGCGAAATGGGTGGGGCGGAAGCGATCTTCCAGGCCAGCCTTGGCCGGGCCATCCAGCGAGACAGTGGTGGCAAAGCCCGCCGGATAGATGACTTGCGGCGTCGGCGCGAAAACCGCGTCAATGCCGGCCGCCGTCAGTCGCTCGAGATCGGTTTCGAACGTGCGCGGATATTTGGCGAAATCTTCATTCGGCGCGAATTGGGTCGGATTGACGAAAACCGAAGCCACGGCCCGGCGCGCCTTGCGCTTGGCCAATTGCGCCAATGAGATATGGCCGGCGTGCAAAGCCCCCATTGTCGGCACGAGCGCCACGGTCTCTCCAGCCCGTCGCCAGGGGGCAAGCGTGGCGCGCAGGTCGGCAACGGTACTGATAACGGCAGGCTTGTTCATCGCGGTTTCCGGTTCGGCGGACGGCCCTATGTAAGGGGCGACGCGCCGGTCTCCAAGCCCGGTAATTCAGCCAGCGATTTTATAGCCTTAACTGGGGACAGATCGGGATATTCGTCAGGCTGGCTGGTACGGTTGACCCAGACCGGGCGGAAGCCGAATTGGCGCGCGCCGGCAATGTCCCAGCGGTTCGACGACAGGAAGGTCACGGCGTCCGGTTTGGCCTGGAAACGCGCGGTCACCAGTTCATAGGTCCGGGGCAGGGTTTTAAAGGCCTGCAGAGTGTCGACGGACAGGACGGCATCGAACAGGCTGTTCAGGCCGGCAGCGTCGATGGCGGCTTCCAGCATGGCCGGCGTGCCGTTGGACAGAATGGCGAGGCGCGCGCCTTGCGCCTTCAAGGCCGCGAGACAGGGCTTGGCGTCGGGATAGGCGTCGAGGGTTTCATAAGCGGCGAGCAAAGCCGCGCGCGTCTGCGCATCGATGCCGCCGAAGCGCGCCGCGGCGAAATCGAGCGCTTGCGCCGTCAGCACGCGGAAGTCGCGATAGGCGCCCATCAACGTGCGCGTCCAAGTATATTCGAGCTGTTTGGCGCGCCACAGTTCCGACAGGCGATCGGCCTGTGCGCCGATCGCGTCGCGGTGGCGGTCGACGGCGGCATGCACGTTGAACAAGGTGCCGTAAGCGTCGAAAGCATAGATCGCTGCGGCCATGGTCAGACCTCTGGTGTTGCCGCTTTATCGGCCTGCGTTTGGCGCAGCGGCCGCAGTCGGCCGGGCCGCACGCCGAAGGCATAGAGCGCGCCGGCAAGCGCGATACCATAAGCCAGCGCGCCACAGATGCCCATGGTCACGAGGCGCGTTTCGTTCGACCAGCGCCCGGCATGAACCGCGAGGGCATCGGCCAGCGGCTGCGCGGCAAAGGCTACGACGGCCAGAACCAGCGTGGCGGCGACGACCGCCGCGAAAATACGTCCGGTGGTCGCATCGGGCTGCATGCTGCCGCGTTTGACGGCGAGCCCCACGAGCAGCAACAGATTGATCCAGGTGCCGACAGAGGTGGCGATGGCGAGGCCGGCCGCGCCATAAGGGCGAAACAACAGGATCTTGAGCCCGACATTCACGGCCACCGCCAACAGCGAGATGATCATCGGCGTCGTCGTGTCGCCGCGCGCCTGGAAACTGGCGACGGCGGAGCGCACCAGCACGGCGGCGGGCAGGCCCCAGCCATAGGCCATCAGGACATGGGCGGCTGCGGAAGCCGCTGTTTCGTCGAAGGCGCCGCGCAGGAAAACACCGCGCATGATGATGTCGGAAATCATGATGAAGGCGACGAAGAACGGCGCGCTCAAGGCCGCTGTCACCGCCATCGTGCGGTTCTGCGCGGCATAAGCGCTCTGGTTGTCGCCAGCGGCAAAGCGCCGGCTCATCTCCGGCAGCAGCACGGTGCCGGCAGCTATAGCGATGACGCCGCCAGGCAGTTGATAGATGCGATCGGCGTAGTAGACCGACGACACGCCGCCGGTCGGCAGCATCGAGACGATGATGGTGTCGGCGAACAGTGCGATCTGCACGCCGGCCGAGCCGATGACGGCCGGCACGAAGGTTTTGAAGAAGCGTTTGACGTCCGCGTCCCAGCGCGGCCGCGCGAACACGGCAAGAATGCCCGCGCGCCGTGCCGCGTAGAGCACCAGCATCAGTTCGAGCGCGCCTGCGACAAGCACGCCGGCGGCCGCAGCATAGCCGGCATTGGGAAACAGAAAGGCAATGGCGAGAAAGGCCAGAATGGCCAGGTTCAACAACACCGGCGCGAAAGCGGCGGCGGCGAAGCGACCGTTGGCATTCAGGGTGCCGGCGACGAGCGTGACCAGGGTGACGCACAACAGATAGGGAAAGGTAATGCGCGTCATGGTCTCGGCCAATGCCAGACGCGTTGGATCCGCTTCGAGACCTGGCGCCAGGACCGCCATTACCTGCGGCATGAAGGCCCAGGCGAGCAGCAGAAGAATGATCTGCACGGCAAACAGCAGAGTGAACATGCGCGCCGAAAACAGCCGCGCCGCGTCTTTGCCGCGCTCTTCAAGCGCCCGCGAATAGCCCGGCACATAGGCAGCGTTGAAGGCGCCTTCGCCGAAGATGGCGCGGAAATGATTGGGCAGGCGCAGGGCGATGTAGAAGGCATCGGCCAGGGCGCCGGCGCCCAGGAAGGCGCCCAGCGCGATATCGCGCACAAAGCCGGTCACACGTGACAGCAGAGTGAAGCCGCCGACCGACAGCAGATTGCGCGCGAGACCGCTCACTGGAAGGACCGGTCCACGACCCGAACAGGCAAGGGAGAATCCGCGACTTCGCTAGACGGTTCGACAGCGCTTGCGCCGATTCGCTCAGCGATGAGGTAGAGCGGGCGCCGTTTCACCTCGGCGAAGATGCGTCCGACATACTCGCCAAGGATCCCAAGCGACATGAGCTGGATGCCGGCGAAGAACAGAATGGAGACGATCAGCGAGGCATAGCCAGGCACGTCAACGCCATAAGCCGCGGTCTTCAGCAGGAAGTAGGCGGCGAGAAGGAGCGCTATGGTCGACACCAGCGTGCCGATGAAGGTCCAGATGCGCAGCGGCAGCGTGGTGAACGACATCAGGCCGTCGAGGGCGAAGCGCGTCAGCTTGCGATAGCTGAATTTTGATTCGCCATGGGCGCGATCGGCAACGGTGAAGGGCACGCCGGTCGAGCGAAAGCCGATCCAGGCATAGAGCCCCTTGGAGAAACGCGCCCGCTCCGGCATGGCGCGCAAAGCGCTGACGGCTTTGCGGTCGAGCAGACGGAAATCGCCGGCGCCCGGCGGCAGCCGCGTCTCGCCGAAAATAGCAAACATTTCGTAGAATTTTTCGGTCAGCCAGCGGCGCAGCGGACTGTCGCCTTCGCGATCGGTACGCTGGGCATAGACATTCTGAAAGCCGGCGTGCCAGCGTTCGACGAAGGTCTCGATCACCTCCGGCGGATGCTGCAGATCGGCGTCCATGATGACGACGGCATCGCCGCGCGCATGGTCAAGGCCGGCGGCGATCGCCACCTCCTTGCCAAAATTGCGCGAGAAGGAGATGCCGCCGAGGCGCGGATCGACGGCATGGGCGGCGCGCAACACGTCGAGCGTGTTGTCGCGCGAACCGTCGTCGACGAAAACCACTTCGAAAGAGGCGGCACACCGTTCCAATACCGGAACGAGGCGTGCGATGAGGGGCGATAAATTCTCCGCCTCATTATACATTGGCACGACGACGGAAATCTGTGGCGAGGGGCGTGAGGTTGGGTCGGACGGTCGTTCGCTGGTCGTGGTCTGGGTCATCGCCTTGACTTAAGGTTCCGTGGTGATGGCGCCTGCCGCCCGTGTGCTGCAAGACCTATGCGGGCCGGCCAATTTGTGCAAGCTGTGCAGGTTCCAGTGGTATTGATCCGGTTTTGAGCAGGGAAATTGGCCAAATTCGAGTTCATTCTGTGCGCTGACGATTATGCGCTGTCGCCGGCGGTGAGCCGCGGCATTTTGGAGGCGCTCGAGGCTGGGCGTCTGTCGGCCACCGGCGCCATGACCAACAGGCCATCCTGGCGCGACGCCGCCCGTGATCTGTCCCCCCATGTCGACCGTGCGTGGCTGGGTGTTCACCTGAATCTCACGCTCGGGACGCCTCTGACGCCGATGCCGGCTTTCGCGCGCAATGGCCTGCCGGGCATCGGGACTCTCGTGCGTGCCAAGGCGGCCGACCTGCCGCGTGAGGAGATCGCGGCGGAAATTTACGCGCAGATCGATGCCTTCGCTCAGGCGATGGGCCGCATGCCGGATTTTCTCGACGGCCATCAGCATGTACAGGCGCTGCCTGGTATCCGCGACAGTCTGTTCTCCGAACTTGGCCGCTTCCCGTTGCCGCATGAGTTTTGGCTGCGCGACAGTTCCGATCATTTGACGCGAATCCTCCTGCGGCGCAGCGCGCTCGCCAAGGCGGCGATGGTGGCCTGGCTGGGGCGCGGCTTCGCGCCGACGGCGCGCCGCTATGGCTTTGCGACCAACGAGGGGTTTGCTGGCTTTTCGGCCTTCGACGAGCGGATCGACTACGCGGGCCTGTTCTCGCGCTATCTCACCGCGCCCGGCACGCGCCATCTCATTATGTGTCATCCCGGTTATATCGACGCGGAATTGACGGCGGCCGACCCCGTCACCGGCACGCGCCCGCAGGAGCTCTCCTTCCTCCTGTCGGATGATTTTACGGCGCGGACAGCGGCCGTCGGCGCCGTTCTGGCTCGTCCGGCTGCTCGATAGTTCAATAAGATCAAGACTTAAGCCGACTTAAGCCAAGATTTCGCCTATGCTGTCTCGATCGCGGTTGGCCGAGCACATTGCCCAGGCCAGCGGCCGAGCGCCCGGCAGCCAAGATAAGGGGCGATCTCTTGGCTTAAGCGTTGGATCCGCAACCGATTTTGCTTTTCGGCATTGACATCGAGAAGCCAGGCGATCAGGAGCCCCGACATGCCTATCCGACCTTATTGGAAGGGGACGCTCAAGCTGTCCTTGGTGAGTTGCCCCATTGCCCTGTTTCCGGCCACGACCTTAGCCGAACGAACCCATTTCCATCAGATCAATCGCAAGACCAAGCACCGTCTACGGCAGCAGATGGTGGATGAAGTCACGGGGCGGGCAGTCGACAAGGCAAACAAGGGCCGCGGCTATGAAGTTGGGAAGGGTCGATATGTCGAGATAGACGAGGAGGATCTGGACGCCCTTAAGATCGAAAGCACCAAGACGATCGACATCGACAGCTTTGTGCCTGCGGAAGAGGTCGAAGATCTTTATCGGGATCGCCCGTATTATTTGGCGCCACAGGGAAAGGTTGGCGCTGACGCCTTCGCCGTGATCCGCGACGCGATGAAGGACAAAGGTCGGGTGGCGCTCGCCAGGATCGTTCTCAGCAATCGTGAGCATGTTATGGCCATCGAGCCACACGGCGATGTTTTGATGGGAACGACGCTTCGTTATCCCTATGAGGTCAGGGAAGCCAGCGACGTCATCGGCAAGATCACAAAACCTCGGATCACAAAGGACATGGTAAAGATCGCCGAGCATATTTTGGAGAGCAAGGAAGCCTCATTCGATCCTTCAAAATTTAAGGACCGCTACGAGACGGCCTTGCGTGCGCTCGTAAAGCGAAAAGCAGCTGGCAAGGCCATCGTCGCCAGGGAGGAATCGGCCGAGGATCGAGGCAACGTTATCGATTTGATGGAGGCCTTGCGGCGGAGCATCGGCCATGGCGGCAAGAGCGGGCGAAAAAAGCCAGCCAAGACAGCGAACCGACGCAAGCCCGCTCGGCGCAAGGCGGCATAGGGCTAATTCGGATAGACCTCATCATTCGGCGAGCTTTCGAGCAATCCCTGCGGATCATAAACTCAAAGTGGCGATAGCAAGCCTTGTGACTGATGACCCTGCCGATTTATGATGTCATTGATGCTGGGAAAGCACGGAGATGGCTGGTGGGCACGGGAGATTTTCTCGCGGCAGAGGAAATGGAAGAACTAATTCGTCATTTTGATTGGGCGGGTACGGGTTTGGGGCCGATGGATCAATGGCCGGCCTGTCTCCGGTCAGCCCTTCAGCTCATGCTCCCCGCGCAGGCTCAGATCGTAATGTTTTGGGGGCCGGAATTTATTGCTTTCTACAATGATGCTTACGCACCTACCATTGGTGATAAACATCCACGCGCGCTTGGGAGGCCGGCGCAAGAAAACTGGACAGAACTTTGGTCTGATCTTGCGCCTTTGTTGCAGGGGGTTCTCGACACGGGGAAGACCGTCTCAGCAAAGGATCGACCCTTTTACATCGAGCGCCACGGCTATCCTGAGATCGCTTATTTTGACATCTCGTATTCGCCAGTTCGAGACGAGATCGGCGTCGTGTATGGCGTCTTTTGCATCGTCAGCGAGACTACTGAACGTAGGCGAGCCGAAGAAGTCGAGCGCAAGCTTGCTGCGATCGTTGCCACTTCTCAGGATGCCATACTCTCTACCGATGTTTCTCTGCGCATAAGGAGTTGGAATGCGGGCGCCGAGAGCCTTTATGGATATACATCAGAAGAGGTAATTGGGCAGTCCGTTACTCTCTTGATACCCGAGGATCGCCGCAATGAAGAGCAAGAAATCCTAACACGGATACGTGCAGGTGAGCGCGTCGCGCCTTTCGAAACTAAGCGCCTGCACAAGACTGGCCGCCTAATCGACGTTTCGCTCTCCGTCTCACCTATTATCGAAGAGACCGGCAAAGTTGTTGGAGCCTCCAAGATTGCTCGCGATATCTGCGACCGAAAGGAAGCGGAGCGGTTGCAACGCATCCTTGCGGAAGAAATGCAGCACCGGGTTAAAAATATCTTCGCGACGGTGTTGGCGATTGCCCGCCAAACATTCAACCAAGCCTCGGATCCTTTCGTCGCAATGGAGGTCTTTGAAGGGCGTTTGTTCGCAATGACGAGAACGCACGATTTGCTCCATCGCGGCTCCTGGGACGGAGCCATGCTCTTAGCGATCGTGGAACAAGCAATATCTCCTTACGAAAAGGAGCGTTTCCAGATTGCGGGCCCCGAAGCGCGCGTGCCGTCACGGGTCGCTCTGGCTCTTTCTATGGCTTTGCATGAATTAGCCACCAACGCGGTCAAATACGGTTCTCTTTCGGTACAGAAAGGCGTGGTCTCGATTACTTGGCAGTTCTGTCACGCCGCACCACGGGTCGTCGAATTGCGGTGGAAAGAGAGCGGCGGTCCCTGTGTTAGTCCGCCGACTAGAAAAGGATTTGGATCAAAGCTCGTCGAGAAAGTGCTGGCCACCGAACTGAGCGGGGATGTCCTTATCGAGTTCGAACCGGACGGAGTTCTGTGCGTCTTACGAGCGCCGCTCGATGTGAGCTGGAATGATCCCAGACATGCTCCCGAAATTGGTGCTGATGTCCAGCAAGCCTAAAAGCTGGCAGGAAGCTTGGAGAGCTTGCCGGGTGTTCCCACGCGGCGTGAAAACGAATCCAAACAGTTTCAAGTGCTTGGGTAATAAAGCATTTACCCGACGTTAAGCCAGTTCCGGCAAAGTGCCGATACGAGCCGCAAGACTTCTGCGGCCATCGATTCCTTTGAGGCATTCATGGACATGGCCGGACGAGCAGGGGCGGGCGCGACCGAAACGGCAGCGCGCGGCAAGCGGATGATCCGCGATACGATCGTCAAATTGACTTCGCTGGTCAGCGGCCTTGCCGTCATCGTCGTCTTGCTTGTCGCTTCGTTCACGCGCCCGCAGACCGGTGGCGATTTCGTTCAGGACGTGCTCTGGGCCGTCGCCGCGGCTCTCTTGGTCGTCACCATTCTGACGATTGCGCTGAATGTGGTTCTACGTTCCGTCACGGAGCCGATTGAACAATTGACCGCGTCATTGAAGCAGCTCGCTGCCGGCGATCTCTCTTGCGCCGTGCCGGATGTGAAGAGCACCCAAGAGATCGACCAGATGGCCGATGCGATCCGCGAATTGAGACAGCGGCTCGTCGAACGCAACGATCTTTTACACACTATTGAGGCTGGAACCGCTGCCTCCCAGGCGCGGCAGGGCAAGCTGGAAACGCTGGTCCACGATTTTCGTTCGACGGTTGGCTCGTTGCTGGGGCAGGTGTCGTCCCATAGCGAACATATGACGCTGGCCGCCGACAGCCTGTCGACCATTGCCACCGAGAGCGCGCGTCGGTCGCGCCAGGCCTCCGGCTCGACGCTAGGCGCTTCCAATTATGTGACGACCGTGGCGCGCGCTTCCGAGGAGCTTTCGATCGCCATTCGCGAGATCGAAAATCAGGTCGTGCGCACCCGCAATATGGTCATCGAAGCCTCGCGCACCACGGCGACCACCAGCCAGACGATCAACGGGCTCGCAGACAAGGCGCATAAGATCGGCGAGATCATCGGCATCATTCAAGCGATCGCGGCGCAGACCAATCTGCTCGCCCTTAACGCCACCATCGAGGCGGCACGCGCCGGCGAGGCGGGGCGCGGCTTTGCCGTGGTGGCCCAGGAGGTCAAATCCCTGGCCCATCAAACGGCGCAGGCGACCGATCGTATTGCCGAACATGTCGCCTCGATCCAGAACGCGACCACAGGTGCGGTCGAGGCCATCGGCTCCATCGCTTCCACCATGCAGCAGGCCGAAGGGTTTACCGCCGGCATCGCCGTGGCGGTTGAAGAACAGGCGGCGGCGACCAAGGAAATTTCCCGCAGCGCTGCCGAAGCGGCCGAGGAAACCAAGTCCGTCGCCAGCCATATGGAGGGGCTGAAATCGGTGGTTAGCGAGACCGATCAGGCCGCGGCGCAGGTGCACCGGTCGGCCTCCGATGTCGCCCAACAAGCCAAACGTCTCAACGAAACCATCGAGGGCTTTCTCCACTCGGTCGCAGGCAACTAAGCCTGCGGTAACACCTGTGGCGGCCTTAATGGGCTGAAAACACTATATATTTCTGATTCTACGGTAGCCGGGTAAGGGCTGAGGCCAAGCCTGTGCTGCCCTATTTGATGCATTTTTAAGTTTTGGCCTGGAATTCGAGCTAACTAGCTGATTTTAATAAGACTTTACCTCCCCGCGCCCGTGCAAATCGGGTCCATTTGTGCACGCCTGTTCGCACAAATTTTTCACACTGTCCGGGGGGACAAATTGAACACCAAAGACACCGTTTCCATCGAAGAGCAGGTCTATGACCTCTTCATCAACCAAGCCGTTCCAGCTTCCGAAATCCGCACCCAGTTCAAGGCTCGGGTCGCACCCGGGACCGTGAGCAAATACATCGCCCGGGCCTGTCAAAAGGCGCAGGAGAACGGGGTCGAAATCCCGTTTCGTTCGAAGCGCCGGGACGGCTTCAAGCCGATCAGCGAATCCAAGCCTCTCAGCTCCCTACACACGGCGGTTGGCGCCAAGCTCTACCGTTTCCGGCAAAGCAAGAAGCAATGGGACACCTACGACTTCTGCCGGGCGACCAACTTCTCCAACCACAGCCGTCTGCGGATGATGGAGACGGGGCTGCACGACTTCACCCTCTCGGAACTCGTTCGGATTTCTGAGATCACCGACATTCCTCTCCAACAGCTTACGGAGGTTCCATCTGTCATCATCGGTAGTCCAAGTCAGAAGTCTGTTTGAGACCATCAAATTTCACACATCCATGTCTCCCGAAGATCGAAAAGCCGACCTAGCAGGTCGGCTTTCTCTTTTGGTCCAGGACCAAAGCGTCGATGCCAGGTTTCGGCATTACCTCGGGATTTTTATCCACAGGGAAAGAGCACGTCATGAAAAACGATCTGCAAGCACTGGCGGACGGACTGCTTAAGAAGGTCATTGCCATCAGTGGAACCCTCGAATTGATCGAGGAGGGGAAGGAAGAGCTTCGGGAGGCTACCGCGCGGGCTGACGAGCCGTTCGTGTTCACGAGCGAACTGGGTGTCGTGAAGACCAAGCGAGGCTCCACTGCCGCCTTCAAGGGGCAGGCGCCGGTACTCAACCAAGCGGTCTGGGACGCTCTGCCCGAACAGAAAAAGAAGCAGCTGCTCGGCGCGGGTGTCGTCTCGCTCCAGGACCAATACTCCCAGAACCGGAAACCCTCGGTCGAGATCACCCCATCGACTGCTGCTCTCAAGAAGGCGGCATGATCCACCACTATGGACTGCATAGTGACGGGGACCTCTTCTTTTTGCACGAAAGGAAGAAGTCCCTTTGTCTCACAGAGGGGCTGAGCAAGCTCGCCAGCCCCTTCGAAATCCTGAACAGGACGACGTGGCTCCGATGTGTCCACGACATCCTTCCCCTCGACGAGCTGGCAGAGCCTACGACCACGGACCTACCTCTGCTCGAGAAGTTAGCCCCCATCCCTGATGGTGGTGCTTACTGGGTACCCCACAAGGCAATGCCATGGATCGAGGAGACGTATCGGCTCTGTAACCCAACCCGGCAGGTGATCCATCACCCATGGGCGACGACGAATAAGGCGCTGACGTTCGAGGTCAACCACACCAACTTGGCTCCACTTATCATCGTCAACTACCAATCTCAGCACTTCCCGGCATTGAACATGTTGCTGAGAACGCCTCGCGTCAGAACCATAGTGTTCTGCGGTGACTTGAAGCCACCGGCGGCAACCACACTCCCTGTTCCCGATCATGATCCGCCCCCAGATACAGACTGGGCGCGGCTCGGAACCAGTTTGCTGCTCGGCTACATCAACAAGAAGGTCAACGATGTCCGACATTCTCACGCGTCTTGAAGCTTGGGCAAACCCCGATGGGGAGCCGTTTGAGAGGGATGCTTATGAAGCCGCACAGGCTCTGCGAGAGCTGAAGAAACGCTATGAACATCTTGTCTGCTACTCACAGCGAGCCGACCCCACGCACCGGCACATCAAACGTGGCACCGAGTACCGCGTTGTCGGGGTTAGCAAGCTGCAAACCTCCCAGCCCATCGAAGAGGGGACGGAGATCGTCCACTACGTGGGTGTGGACAAGCAGTCCTGGAGCCGACCGGCCAGCGAATTCAACGATGGCCGCTTCGAAATCCTTGTTGATCGGTATCTTCCGGAGACAATGTGACCTGGCAACTTCGCCCTGACCAGCTCGAAGACCTATCCTACTTCATCAACAATCCGTTCGCCATCAACGGCAACGAACCTGGCACAGGTAAGACGCCAGTAGAGTGCGTCGAGCAAGTCTATCGCTGGCAACAGCACCAAGCCGGCACGATCTGGGTTCAGCCCAAATCTCTCCTCCGCAAGAATCTTGAAGAGGCAATGTTCTTCGGAGAGTGGCAGCCTGACGAGATCACCATCATCGATGGCACCCCCGCTCAAGTCGAGAAGCAGATGGAGGCTTCCGACAAGGTAAAACTCATGGGCTTCGATAGGTTCAAGCGCATCATGAAGCAGGGTGGCTTCCCCGAGCGGTTTACCGCTTTGGCTGTTGATGAATTTCACAAAGGATTCGGCGGACACGAATCCGGAAACACAGGAGCGATGTATGAGTTTATGGACAAACGAGGGAAGTTTTTTCGTCCCATGTCAGGTACCATCATCAATGGGAAACTGGATACTGCCTATCCTGCGATAAGGGTCATAGAACCCCGCTACTACGGGACGTTCGACGCTTTCAAGAACCACCACTACCTGCTGGACCTGTGGACCGGTAAGCGAACTGGTTACCAGAACCACGACCGTCTCCGCAAAATTCTCGAGCGACACGGAACCCACCGGTTATGGAAAGACATCCACGGTGAGGAAAAGAAAGTCATCCAGATCGAGAAGGTCGAGCTGGAGCCTGAACAGAAACCGCTTTACGACACCTTCGAGCGCGATGCTCTACTAGAGCTAGAAAAGTTCTTCGTCGACGGCACCCTGCCTGGTGTCCATTTCGCCCGGGCGAGGCAGATCATGGAACACCCCAACGTGTTCCCCGATCTGCGCTTCCCCGACAGCGGTATGACCGTCGATATCATGCCAGGGAAGCGCCCGGGTAAACTCGAACGGTTGGACCTTCACCTCACGCAGCACGCCGAGCTTGGTACCCCCGTCGTCGTGTTCAGTTCAATGATCCCGCAGCAACGCGAGATTTTGGCCCTGGCAAAGAGCCTCGGTCTCAGGTTCGCACTGATTACCGGGGAGGTTGAGCCCAAAGATCGTCAGATTAACAGCAAGCGGTTCATCGCAGGTGAGCTGGATGGCGTCGTTGCTTCGAGCAACGTATCCGACGTGGGGTGGAACTGGCAGTTCTGGGGTCCAAACCGGATCGAGGTTAGCCACTGCATCTATGCCACGCTTCCGTTCACAGATGGAATCTTCTGGCAGTCCTACATGCGCTTCATGCGCGAGGCTCGACAGTCCGCCCTTCGCATCACGGTACTGAAGTACGAGACACGCGTCGATTATCGTGTGGCAGATATCGTCAATCAGAAGTCGGCCGACGCGCATCTCGTCGATCCGAACCGAGAAATTTTTCATCTTTAGATAAGAGTCCCGCGACTCTTCTTTGGTCCCGAGCTGAAGCGTTCCTAAGTCTTCACTCGAAACGAGATCGAATTTCAAACCTCAATCTGAACCACAACCTTTTCAAGGAACGCACACTCATGTCTCTGAATAACGCTCTCAACGCTGCTATGGAACAGGCCAATACAGCTGCAGACTCACTCCCGACTGTGTCGAACGACAACAAGCAGTCGTCGGTTGTCACGCTCCCTGCAGGCCGCGCCATCAGCGTCGATGACGCTCTCTCCCAGGTCGGCAATGCCGTCGATGCCTATCTCAAGGTCAAGGATACTGGCCTGCGGATCGGTGAAGACATCATGCCGTTCGAGAAGCTCGGTGTCTCGATCAAGCTGGCGGAAGTCGCGGCGAAGTACACCGTAAGCTTCTCGTTGGCCGGCAATCAGACCTACAAGCATTCGGTCGATGGCATCCGTGAGATGACCACCGGCCAGGCGTGGGCTGATGTCATCCAGATGGCTCGCAGCACCGACGCTCGGTGCAAGGGTCAGTATATCTCGTTCGACCTCGTGTTCACCCTGACGAAGGACGTCCAGGGCAAGGCGGGCGTCATCCCGGCGGGCACCCGCATTGGTTACTCGACCCCGTATACGGGCACCCAGATGGTTGCGCCGTGGGTCAAGGCCATGAAGGCCGCCGGTCGGGACGAAGACGAGGATATCGCTGTGACGCTTGTTCATATTCCGAAGAAGAAGGGCTCGAACAACTACGGCGTGTTCTCCATCGAGAACGTCACGAACTGATTTCTGAGTTGCTGATCCGAGGTACGACGTCTGCACTTCGGGTCATCAAACTTCGTCGCTGAACTCTCCCTCCCTTCTGCACTCCAGCGTCGAAGAACTTGGCCCCAGCTCCACCTCGAAGAGGGGAAGCTGGGGACCTTTTCGAGGGTCTCATGATCTACATTATTGACGCTTTATTCCACGTTCGGCGCGAGCTTGAACGGGACGTAACAGGTCGTGCCCCGCGCAGGATCATCAACGACATGCTGGCGACACAAGCCGGCGACGTGAACATTTGGTGCTGGGACGGAGCCGGGGCGAAGAAGCGCCGCCAAGCCATTTTCCCGGCCTACAAGAGCAAGCGCCTTCCGCACCCGGATAATATTTGGCCAATGGTCAACCTGCTCCGGGAGGGGCTCGCTTTCACACCTTCGGTCCAGATCACGGTCCCGACCTATGAGGCGGACGATGTGATTGCGACGATTGTTCGTGCCTATCCGGTGACGAACAAACACATTCGTTCGCAGGACCGCGATCTGTCGCAGCTGTTCGATGGTCACACCAGCGCGGACTTCACGACCGAACTGCCTCCAGATGACGTTCGTCTCTACAAAACGCTCGTCGGTGACGCCTCGGACAACATCCCTGGTGTGAAGCTGTTCGGGCAGAAAGGTTGGGCTCAGCTCACCCCCCAAACGAAGCACCAGCTCAAGGCAGCGTTCAACGGGGGCGACGCTCGCGTCGTGGCCATGACGGCCGAACAACTCCCCACGGCCGCCACCCGCAACTGGTTGGGTGAAGTGAGCAACGCCGTCGAGGCCCTGAAGATGTGGGAGATCGTCGGCCTCTACACGATTCCTGAAGACGAGATGACCCGCCACATGGTCGTCGGTCAGAAAAATCAAGCCAAGGCGAACGCCCTGTTGGAGCAATACCTTCTATGACAGTCCCCGCAGTTCTCGTCGACAAGCGCAATATTGCCCAGGTCAAACCGCAGCTCGTGAAGCTGATCTCTGAAGCGGACTTCATCGGTCACGACTTTGAGACGCACGATGATCGTCGCCATGAGGGTCTCAATCAGCGCTGTGGCTACGATCCGGTCACGCGGAAGAAAGCCGCTGGCAAGAAACTGATCTTCGACATGCGTCGGACCGATCTTGTCGGTGCTTCGTTCTACAGCGAGAATATGTCGGAGGCCTATTATATGAACTTCGGCCATGCCGATGTTGAGAACAGGCTAGAACCCCAGCATCTGCTCGATTGCTACGAGGCTCGGAAGACTGGTGCGTACTGGGTCGCGCACAACGCACCGTTCGAGTTGGCCGTCGCCAAGTCTTGCCTGGGTTATGATCTCGAGAACGTAATCTGCACTTTGCAGATGGCCGTCAGCACCTATAGCCCGGACGAGTACAACATCGACGCTTGGCGTATGAGTGGCATTGGTGAGATTCAGAAGCTCGTCCCGCTCATTCTCCGCGCATCTTTGACCGGCTACAACCGCGAGACGCGGGAGATGACCCCCGAGCTTTCGGAGCTGGCCTACAAGATCATAGCTAAAGAGTCCTCGTCAGCGTGGTCGTGGAACGGTCTCGCGGGTTCCTTGGCCTACGGCTACGGTCTGAAGCAGGCAGTTCAATCGCACTTCGGTCATCGCATGACGACCTTCGCGGAGGTCCTGGGTGACAAGGCCCATATGGGAGAACTCACAGGCGAAGAAGTGGTCGCGTACGGCGCCGATGACTCCTACTGGACCGTGCGTCTGTTCCGTCATCTGCTCGCGATGATGATGCAGCGAGGGGGGAATAAGCTCGTTGAAACCTTCATGACGCAAGAGAACCCGATGACGAAGATCTTCGCGGATGCGAAGCTCGGCGGCCTCCGGGTTAATTCCGACGCCATCAAGAACCAGCTCCACACCGAGAGGCAGACGGCAGCGGGCATCTTGCGAACGTTGCGAGCAGGTGTGAAGCAGCTCCTACCATTTCCGGCAGAGCCGAACGCGAACCTGCTGAAGTTTGAGAAGTGGTACCAGAACAACCACGCCAAGTATCGGCAGCAGATTGTCAACTGGGCGAACCTGGGCGACCAGAAGGACGATTATGCCGAACTCATGCAGGCTCGTGGTTCAATTTCGAACCAGTGGACCAAGGAACTGGGCGCCGCAAAATCCGTTGGCCCAAATTATTCGCATTACATGCCAATCCGCACGCTGCTCTACGATCTCATTGGCACGAAGCCGATTGTGTCTCAGGGCAAGATTGAGGGTGATGGTGAGGCCCGGGGCAAGCTTCTGATCCGGCTTAGTAAGCAAGAGGGACAAGAGGCAGCGATCACCGTCATCGAGCAGATCAATGCCCTGGCCTCGGTCGATCAGCGCGCGAAGCTCTACATCGCTCCGTACCTGCAGCTGACCGATCCGGAAACGAACCGGATGTATCCGACGCTGACGTCCATGTTGGCGACACGTCGTATGGCCGGCTCTGAACCCAATCCGATGCAGCTTGCGAAGCGTGGCGAGTCCGTCTTCGTGCGTGGCTACTTCCTCCCAGACGAGGAAGATCACGTCATCGTCTCCATCGACTGGTCGGGTATCGAGCTGGTCGAAATTGGTGAGTTCTCGGGCGACCGGGAGTTCATCAAGGCTTTTGGCCAGCTCCCGCACGAAGACCTGCACGGCGGCTCGGCGGCCGACATTCTTCGTGTTGAACTTCCCTTTATGAGCCTCGACGTCTTCAAGAAGCTCAGGGCGCACGACGCCTGGGGTGATTACGCCGATGACATCGGGGTGAAACTTGAGGACTTGAAACGCATTCAGAACAATCTGAAGGGCGAGGTTCTCGAGCCGAAGAAGGCCTATGGATACTGGCGCACCGAGATCGGGAAGGGGGCCAATTTCAACTACTGGTACTCCGGTTGGCTCGCCACCATTGGCGAGCGCATGGGTTGGGACACCACTAAGACCGCCGACGCTACGGATGCCTACCGCGCTCGTTTCCCTGAAGCCGAAGCATGGCGCGTCGGGTTGATCGAAGAGGTTCAGTCCAGGGGCTACATCACGCTACCGGACGGCCAACGGTACACTCGCTACGAGTCGACGAACCAGTGGTTTGACGAGTGGTGCCGGAAATTCATCACCGACACACACCTGACCGACCTCGCCAACTTTCATGAGGTCATGCGCTGGATTGGGCGCAAGATCGCCAAGCGCGGAGGTAATCAGTCCGTCAACGCGTACATCCAAGGAACCTGCGCGACGATTGCCAAGCGGTCGATCTTGTCGATTGAGGACAAATTGATCGTCCCGAAGTGGCGGAAAGACGCCCGCTTCCTGGCACCGATCCACGACGAGGTCTTGTTCTCGGTTCATCGCGAGATCGCACCTCAGTTCATCACTCAGGCGCGTGACGTCATGATCACGCACCCCGATCTTTTCCAGAAATGCAAGCTCGACGCTTCGCCGTCAGTCGGCCTGACCTTCGCGCCATGGACGAAGGACAAGGCGCGTCTGGGACAGGTCGAGCTGTTCGAACCTGATGCAGAGATCGTGGGTGAGGCCCGAGCGGGCAAGCGCCTGGACGAGGCTGGGTACAAGGAAGTGATCGATTGGCTCTTCGAGGAGCGGGCGAAGCCGCATGCTTATGCCCAAGCAGCTTAAGATCGAATGGAGGTAAAATGATATCGGAACCCATCTACAAGCGCGATTCCAAACAGAACATCCGCACTTGGGCCTATGAGGTCGAAGGCGACAAATGGCGGACCCACGCCGGTATTCTCGACGGCAACCTGGTCGTCAGTGGCTGGACCATCGCCGCACCGAAGTCCAAGGACACGGCCGAGGAACAGGCCCAGTTCGAGGCCGACGCCGAGCGCAGCAAGAAGCTCGCGAGGGATTACCGTCTCACTATTGGGGAAGTTGACCGTCCCCGCGACAGCGTCATCAAGCCGATGCTGGCCGAGAAGTACACGGATTTCCCGAGCGGTCATCCGCACGTGTTCAGCCAACCCAAGCTGGATGGCATTCGTTGCATCGCCACCAAGGAGGGTCTGTGGTCCCGACAGGGAAAGCCGATCCTGTCCTGTCCGCACGTCTCGGGGGCGCTATCTGGCTTCTTCGCCCTTGCACCAAGCCTGATCCTGGATGGGGAGCTTTATGGGGACACGCTCAGCGACGACTTCAACAAGATCACTAGCCTCGTCAAGAAGCAGAAGCCGACCGACGCGGACCTGGCGGAATCCGCTCGGCTGATCCAGTACCACATTTACGACGTGCCTTCGGTACCGGGTTCATTCTTCATGCGCTTGTCCAGCCTTCGGATCATGGCGAAGGACTTCTCCACCAGCCTCAAGATGGTGCCAACCGGTGAGGTGTCCGACGCAGCTGCACTCAACACCCTCTATGGCCAGTATCTGGAAGCTGGGTACGAAGGGCAGATGGTTAGACTCAACGGCGACTACGAGCAGAAGCGCTCGAAGCAGCTCCTGAAGCGGAAGGAATTCCAGGACGCCGAGTTCGAGGTGGTTCGGCTCGAGGAAGGACTCGGAAACTGGGCAGGTTACGCCAAGAAGGTGACCCTGAAGCTGGCTGATGGCCGTGAGTTCGGCGCTGGGATCAAGGGTGATCAGGCCTATACGAAGGCGTTGCTCGGCACCTCTCCGACCACAGCCACGGTTCGGTACTTCACGCCGACGCCGGATGGCATTCCGCGCTTTCCGGTTGCGGTGGCCTTCCATGAGGGAGAGCGGTTGTGATGTCACCATCCCTCTCAGATACCCAGCGCAACGTCGTCAAGTGGCTTGAAACGGCGTTCCCTGGCTCGTCCGGAAATATGGACCGGCGAACCCGTGCTCTTCGGCTTCTGGAAGAGGCTGTAGAACTCGCCCAGGCAGTCGGCATCACAAGAGAGAACGCATTCCGGCAAGTCGAACACACGTTCTCTCGCCCTGTGGGAGAGCCACACCAGGAACTTGGTGGGGTTTTATTCACAGCGCTTGCTGTTGCGGCGTCTCTTGGGTTGGACGCTCATCAGGTTGTTACCAACGAATCCGAACGAGCTTGGGACCGTATTCCTGAGATCAGGGAGAAAAACAGATCAAAAGTGAAGGTGGATGCATGATCGATGAGTATTGCTACCGCAAGTTTCTGTTCCTCCCCAGAGTTGTTGAAGGCCGCATCTGTTGGTGGCGCACGGTCTGGGTGCTCGTTCGCATCCACAGTCACATAGGCGGGACGTTCATTGAACGTTTCTACTACCTGAACAATCCTGAGGAAGAGTTGAATGAGCTGGCATAGCACACGAATTTCCAAGCTTGAGGATGCGGTCCGTGAGGCAGTTCGCTTCATTGAGGCTGCGCAAATGGCAATCATGCGCATGAAAGCTGAGGACGCATCAGGCGAAAGCGCCTGCTGCACCAAAGAGAATGCCGCCGCCAAGCGAGCGAGCATGGACCTTTCCCGCACCCTGACGGAGCTTCGTCGTTGAAGAACTATCTCAATCTCCTCCAAGACATCATGCAACGCGGTACCGACAAGGAAGATAGGACTGGAACTGGCACCCGATCCATGTTCGGACCGCAGCTCCGTTTTCCGCTGCAGAAGGGCTTTCCGCTCATGACCACGAAGCGGATTCACTTTAAGTCGGTGGTCCATGAGCTGCTATGGTTCATCTCGGGTGACACCAACATCAAATACTTGAAAGATAACGGTGTCAGCATCTGGGACGAGTGGGCCGACGCCAACGGCGATCTCGGCCCGGTTTATGGCGAGCAATGGCGTTCCTGGTCGGCCGTCGACGGTCGAAAGTATGACCAGTTGAGCGATGTCATATCGAGAATCAAATGGGGCCCGAACTCCCGCCGTATGGTTGTCTCAGCCTGGAATGTAGATGACCTCCCGGAAATGCGACTGGAACCGTGCCATTGTCTGTTTCAGTTCTACGTCGCCAACGGGCGCCTGTCCTGCCACATGTACCAGCGGTCGGCCGACATGTTCCTCGGCGTTCCGTTCAACATCGCCAGCTACGCGCTTCTGACGCATCTGGTGGCCCATGTCACGGATCTAGAGGTTGGTGACCTAATCATCAGCTTCGGTGATGCTCACATCTACCGGAACCACTTTGAACAGGTTCAGGAGCAGCTGCTGAGGACGCCCAAGAAGCTTCCGGAACTCGTCCTCAACTCTGAAATCACGTCGTTGTTTGATTTCCGATACGACGACATCAAGCTGTTTCACTACGAACCGGAGCCTACGATCAAAGCCCCGGTGGCGGTATGAAATGGGACCTCTTCTGGCTCGGTCTCGCCCGCTACACCTCTGCCGCCTCGAAAGACCCCAGCACTAAGGTTGGTGCTGTGGTTGTGAACGATAAACGGCAGGTGATCAGTCTCGGGTACAATGGTTTCCCCCGCAAAGTGGCTGACACCCCAGAACGCCTGAACAATCGTGACGAGAAGTACAAGCTGGTAGTCCACGCGGAGGCTAACGCCATCGTCAATGCTACGGGACCGCTGGATGGCTGCACATTATATGTTTGGCCATTCATGCCCTGCAGCGGATGTGCCGGGTTGATTGCTCAAGCTGGCATCAAGCGTGTGGTCTCGCTCCCGGACGACAACCCACGTTGGGCAGCGTCGTTCGAGGTGACCCGGAGCTTGTTCGCCGAAGTCGGGATTGAACTGGTGTTGCTTCCGCACCCCATAGGTGCAGCGGGACTGGTGCTGTCCAGTTTTATGGATGACCTCAGGCCAGACTCCTAGGGAGTCCCACTTTGTAATTTCGGGACCCGTCGCCACCTCACTGCCATGGCGAAAAACACTGGCAAACCATCTGAGAAAGAGTTCGAGGCGATGGTGCGGTCCCTCGGTAAGGACGCGCACCTTCACCGTTTCCCAGATGCGGCTCATGTTCGTGGAAAGACCGGCGCTGCCGGGTTCTACGAAGAGCAGCCAGCGGATTATCTCCTGACCACCCGCCGGAACGGCACCCGCTACATCGAGGTGAAGTCGACGATTGACGAGAGGAAGTTTCCCTTCTCTCTCATCAAGCCCAGTCAACGTACGGCGGCACGGATGATCCTTCCGGCAGGTGGTCGCTACGAAATCTTCGTCCATTCCCTTTCATTGAACCGTTGGTTCGTGTTGCCGTTCCAGGGGCTTGAAAGCCGCGAGGCGCTCAAGCTGTTTTCCATTCCATGGTCCGAGATGCGCGAACTCACGCAGGAGGACCTGTGACCAATCTCGTTTACCCCGACATCATGTTCGACTGTGAGACCACAGGCATCGATCCCAGCCACAGCTGGATGCTTCAGGCCGCAGCTGTTCGCTTCAACGTTGAGACCGGAGAAGTCGACGCCGACGACATGTTCTGCAGATCCCTGGCGCCGAACGTCCCGAACCGCTTCTGGGACGAGAGCACGCGTCAATGGTGGGGCAGACAGAAGCCCGAGATCCTCGAAGCGATCTTGGCGCGGTCTGAGGACCCGGCCCTGGTTATGCAGGACCTCTTCAACTGGATCGCCAAGACGCCGACCAACCGTCCCATCCGCTTCTGGGCCAAGCCCATCAGCTTCGACTGGGGTTTCATGGACTCATATTTCCGCCAGTTCATGATCCAGAACCCGCTCAGGTACTACAACGCGGTTGACGTCCGTTCCTACATCACCGGACGGGGCCACACCGAACCGTTGGAGTGGGAACAGCAGTTTGAGTTCGTGGGCGAGGCTCACAACGCGATCTTCGACGTCCTCCACCAAATCAAGTTGGTGACCAATGCTTAGTTTCATTGCGACCTTCTATGTCCTCGTCACGCTGAACTATGGCTGCATTGTTCCGATGCAGGCCTTGGTTCCGATGGAAAACGGGCGCGACGCCTTCTACCTGGCCGATTGGGCGGAAGGAAAGCTGACGGATGCACAACTGCGAGAGCTGGTGGGCGACCGTCTGGACCGGGTCATGATTCAGTGTAAGGGGGTGCGTGCGTAAGATGAAAGCTTTCATCTGGATTACGAGTGGGGTGATCGCTGTCGCAGCGGTCACCCTTGCTCTTTTTATGCGCGGTCCCATCCAATTCGCTGAGACCGTGTTCTTCCTCCTTATGTACCTCGCGGGGTCCAATTGATTATCGACCACAACGGAAAACGCATCAAACTGCTGGGGGATACCCACCTCGGGCGGCGGTTCATCACGAACGTGCCGCTGCACCGCCGGGACGACCGGGAGAAGATGGTCTGGCAGCAGTTCGTCCAGGAGTTGGACCCGGAGGGGTGTGATTGCCACATCCACATGGGGGACCTGTTCGATAAGCCTGTCGTCAGCCTGTCCATGATTATGGAAACGTACTGGGCGTACGAAGAGGCGGCCAGAAACAACCCGGACACTGTGTTTTTTGTCCTCCGAGGCAACCACGACGCCAGCCGGGACCTGGAGGTGCAGACTGCCTTTGATGTGTTCACCGCTCTGACGGCAGAGCTGAAGAACGTCACACCCGTTGACATGCTCTATGTATCGGACGGGTTGTTGCTGTGCGGTTGGCACCCAACCATCCCAGCATCGGAGATGATTGAGGGTCTGCCAAAAAGTCATTCGACAGTGCAGAAAGCCTTCGGACACTGGGACGTCGATACCCGTTCAGACGTCCACAACCTAATCCCGACCCTACAGCTCAAGGACCTGGGGATCACCCAGGCCTACACCGGTCACATCCACAAGCCCGACGCCTTCTCCCGTGATGGCATCGACGTCACCGTGGTCGGATCGATGCAACCATATGCGTTCGGTGAGCAGGACAACGACCATCTTTATGTCACCCTGAGCCTCAAGGAAGCGGCGAGTGCCACGGACCTGAAGAACAAATGTGTCCGTATCGACCTTGAGCCGGGTGAAATCTTCGATCTCACGATCGACTGCCTGCAGCTCCAGGTCCGCAAACCAGAAGAAGTCGCCAGCGCAGATCTCGACGTCAACCTGGGCGACTTCAATCTGAGCAGTCTCTACGACGACGTCGCCAAAGAATTCACGCTGCCAGAAACGGTGGCCGAACAGCTGAGGAGCAAATGGCAGGAAGCTTTCGAAGTGACGCTCTGAAGGCCATTCGAGCCCAGCAGTGGCTGATCCCTCCTGAGATACAGCTGCTGGAGTTTCTGATCCAGCAGGATGCTTTGGGGGAGGGCGCTTATGCAGACGCCCTCAAGCTGGTCGAAGACAGCGATTTCGGACCCGACATTGTCCAGAACATCTGGACCAAAGTGATGATGTTCCACTTTGGCGAGGTCCTGCACCGGATGAAGGAAGAGAGCAAGAATGTTCAAGACCCTGAAGTACAGCGTGACCTTCCCGTCGACGGGGAGAACGCTCCAGCGTGAGTTGGACCTTACCAAGGGACTGACACAGATCACCGGTGCCAATGAGCAGGGGAAGAGCTTCGTCATCGAGATGATGCGGTTTGCCCTATTTGGTACTTCGGCGCTCCGTGGCACCAGTGAGGATTACAAGACCCTCCAGCTGACGGCTGAGTTCGATCTCCGTGGCGAGAACTACAGGGTCGAACGCCAGATCAACAAAGCCAAGCTGTGGCGGAACCAAGAGCTGGTCGCCACAGGTGTCAAACCTGTGAACCAGAAGCTCCTATCCTCGCTCGGGTTCGGTCTGGACGTCTTCGACATCTCCTGCGTGACGAACCAGGGTGACGTCGAGCGTCTGGGCAATATGCTGCCGGCCGAACGGAAGCGGATGGTCGACCAGGTTATTGGTGTGGACCGGATCGACACCGTGACGAAGTGGGTGTCGGAGCAGGCCAGCCTTGCCGGTAAAGAGATTGAGGTCCTGGAAAAGCATATGGGGTCGGAGCCGCAGACGCCTGTGGCTCCCGAAGACCTGCAGCCGATCCCGGATTTGGAGGGGCAGCTCGTCACTCTCAAGGAACAACAGCAGCTACAATCCCAGCTCAAGGGCTGGCTTTCGGTAGGGAAGCCCGAGCCGAAGCTGCCTGTGGAACCAGACGTGCCATCAGCGGCGGTCCTGAATGAGCAGCTGGCACAGATCAACGCCTGGGAGGTAGAATATAAGCGCATCAAGACCCTCCAGGTCATCGACTTCGACCCCGAGCAGATCCGCTTAGAGTGGGACTTGTTCGACCAAGCCGGGCGCCGTGCTGCCTTCGAGCGTGATAATCCTCGGGCATCGATCACTCGCGAGACTGCCGAAGAGCAGATTGCGCTCCACGGCAAACTCAAAGAGCAGGCGGTTTACACGGCAAAGCTGGAGCAGCTGGGTAAAGCTCCCCACGCTGACTGTCCTCATTGTCAGACGCGCTTCAGCCTCGAACATCAGGCTATTGCCGACTACAAGTTCCTCCTGACCGAGCTGGGCAACCTTCCTCAGCCTAGCCTCTCGCTTGCCGATCTGGCGGATCAGGTTCGTCGGATAGATAACTGGGACCGAGACGTCATCCAAAAGACTTGGGCGGAGGTCTCGCAATTTCCACTTGAGGCTGCGCGACCCCAGGCAACCCGAGAATCCTTAGCGCGGGCCGCAGGCGCGGTGCATATTTCGGTGCAGGACAAGATGCTGTTTGATCTCGGCGCTCGCCCGGATCGGACGCCCATCGAGCAGGCACTGCGCACGCGGCAGGCGTACGAAGCTGCCAAGCATATCTACGATCGCGACATCGGGCCCTACGACGCCTGGATGGCTGAGAAGGCGGTCAAGGAAAATGAGCTGGCGAAACTCCAGTTGGTGGACGACGCGCTGGCCCACGTTGAGAGACAGCTCAAGATCGCTCGTGATTACGAGATGCAGTTGACCATGCACCAGAAGGCTCATGCTGCCTGGACCGCTACCTCAGCTGTCGTGTCTGAGAAGCGCGTCGAGCTGGAAGGCTGGAAGCAGGCTCGCCTGTTCCTTGTCGAGATGCGGTCACGCATCAAGACGTACCTTGTGCCGTCGCTATCGAAGGTCGCCTCGTGGCTTCTGACACGTATGACTGGTGGACAACGTAATAGCATTGTCGTCGATGAGAACTTTGAAGTGACCGTCGACGGACAACCGCTCGGTACGTTGTCGGGGTCAGGTAAGGCATGTGCCAACCTGGCTCTGCGACTGGGACTGGGACAGGTGCTGACGAACAATGTCTTCCCTGTCTTCATCGGTGATGAGATCGACGCGTCCATGGACGATGATCGTGCTCAGAAAACGCAGGACTCCCTAGGACTCCTTGTGGACCGAATCTCGCAAATTATCCTCATCACACACAAGTCTCCGTCAGCAGGAACAATCCTGGAATTCTGACGATGAGGGCCACGTGTCTGAGGTCATTGAACGCCTAGTAGATGAGGAGTTGACGCGAACAGGAGGCAATGTCTCTAAGGTCGCTCGACTCCTCGGAATGGACTATCGAGAGCTTAAACAACGACAGGCCAACGCCTCATCGTATACGTTTAAGCGCCCCAATTACCCCATCCCCGATGATCTCTTCACACTCGGCAAGCCGGGTATGCAGAAACACGTCATCGCGGTGAAGGACCCGGGTGGACCGTGGCCGCATCGGTTCTTCCACCCGATCAAGGAAGCCCGCCGTCTCTTCGACGCTGGCACACATGAGATGTGCCAGGGTCGTCATAAGGACGGGTGGGTGGTCCTCTATCTCATCCCCCGGAAAGACCCAGTGGGCGTTCGCTCCTTCTTTTATGGAGTGGACTGATGATGTTCTGTCCCACACTCCACGCGCTGAACGATCCTCTATTGCTTACAAAGGAAATGTTCGACCTACAGATTCCCGACCTCGCATTTGCGTGTTCGCGGATCAATCGCTACGCCGGTCGGGGCAAGTTCGCCCTCTCTATAGCGCAGCATCAAACACTCCTGTCCTGGTACGTGCCACAGGAGCTAGCCATGGCGGCTCTCACCCACGACCTGGCTGAGACCTTCATCAGCGACATCCCAGCGTCGGCCAAGAGTAAGTTCCCAGAGATCGAACTCTATGAGCTGAGAATCCTCGGCCACCTGGCGAATCTTTTGGGGGTCCCTTGGGATCATTACCGGCAAATCCACGGCTACGACATTGCGATCCGCAACGACGAGATGCTCGCCTTGGGTCTCATGTACGAACTCCGCCACCCGATGCTGGACTGCATTGTTGACCCAATGCATCCAGATGACGCCGCCCAGGCGTGGATGACACGGTTCTACCAGCTGAGGAGTGAGTGATGCCCCATATGTCCATCAAGCTCACCTCCAGAGGTGAGTTCTCGGTCCGCGTTTACAATGCCGACAAGTCCTACACACAATCGTTCATCAAGACCTCCGATGAACTCTTTGACTTCATCGACCGCCTCTATGGCTACAAGGAGGCCAAATGAGCACCAACGCACTTCGATATAACAACGGCAAGCCCCGCATGAGCTTGGTGCCGTCGTCGCTCAACCGTTATGTCGCCTTCGCTCTGACGTACGGCGAACAGAAGTACAGCGCCGAGAACTGGCGGAAAGGCTTCAAGTGGAAGAGCATGATCGATAGCCTGGAGCGTCATCTTACAGACTTCAAAGAGGGTAAGGACTACGACGAAGAGAGCGGGCTGCCGATGTTGTCAGTCATAGGCTGCAACATCGCCTTCCTGATCGAGCATTTTGATGCCGATCTGGGTGAGGATGACCGCTGGAAACACGAAGGCGAGCGGAAGCAGTTGCGGTTTAATTCCCCGCCGGCGAAGCCGGGTGAGGAAGAGATCAAGCTGCCGGCGGATAGCAAGACGATCTGGGAGCTGATGGAAGAGGATCGCCTTGAGAAGTTGGATCAGCCTCATGTGACGCTCGACAAACTGAGGCAGTACGTCATGCGGACGGGAGCTTTCCCGATTCCAAAACCGAGCCCCGAAGACTGGTTTGTGGACCCCAACTACAAGCTCGACCCCGGCCCGTGGGCTCTCGATGAGGGAGGTGGCGCTTGACCACTCTCGCCGTCAGAGACGGGGTAGTGGCCTTCGATTCCCGGATCACGAGTGGGGACGGTATCGTCCCCAACTCCATCAAGAAGGCCTGGATCAGCACAAAACACCCCGTGATCTATGCGGTCATGGGAACCATCAGCAACGTCTACGCTGCAGCTCAGAAGCTGGATCGTATGCGGAAGCTGCCCTGGGACGACCCCGACAAGTGGGATGCTTCGAAGCTGCCGAGCATGGCAGACAGTTCGATCTTCGTCGTCTGCAAAGATGGCCGCGTCTTCTGCATTGAGGAAGGCGGCTGGTGGCCAGCTGCAGGTCCGTATTGGGCCGGAGGATCAGGAGCCATGGCAGCCACGGCTGCCATGCATATGGGCGCCGACGCAGCGAAGGCAGTCGAGATCGCCATTCTGGTCGATCAAAACAGCGGCGGACCAGTCAACGTTCTGCGTCTGGACGACATCAAGGTTGTGAAGCGGAAACCGAAAAAGAGGGCGAAGTGATGGAAGAGGTTGTCGTGATGAAGGCACAGCAGACTGGGAAGATGGCCGAGCTTCAACGTGTCCTTGACGAGAAGGGGAACCAGATCATGGTTTCCTTGCCCGAGGGGGCGCTGCGGCTCAGTCGTCAGTATCCGATCTCGACTGACATCAACGTTGACGGCGAGAACTATGCCGATTTCGTGAGACCGTTGGCGAAGTACGAGAAGTTCCATGAGGAGCTGTCTCATCCCACGCTGCTCGCCTGGACCTTCGATGACTTCGCCCGAGAGGGAAGAAATCTCGATAGTGTTAAGAAGGCACTCTTCTATGGGCGAGACACCGAAAACGGGGCTGAGGTCGAGTCTATGAAGTTCGACGAGCCTGGGGTTCGCTTCGACGTTGTGGACCTCGACATTCTCCACGGCATTATTGGCGTCTGTACCGAAGCAGCCGAGCTGGGGGAACTCTTGTCGACGGCGCTCTATAACCAGAAGGAGATCGACGAGAACGAGTTGCTGCTCGAGACTGGCGACCTTCTTTGGTATCTCCAGCTCCTCTGCAATGCCCAGGGTGGCATCACGCGGGTGACACGGGGTAATATGGAAAAGCTGAAGAAGCGATTCCCAAACGCGGTCTTCACGGAGAAGGCGGCTCTGGAAAGGGCGGACATGCATGAGGATCGTTGATCGGAAAACGTTTCTTAGTCTGCCTGCAGGGACGATCTTTGCCAAGTTCGCTGCCCAGCGGCCGGGCTATGTCGACTACATGCACGGTGAGGTCGTGATCAAAGGGGAGACAGTTGCCGACGATTTTGTCGTGCAAGATCTCTTCCCTTGGTTTGATGAGTGCAGCGATACCGATATGTGGATGGCTGCGACCGACCAGGCGCTGTTGGGGGTGGAAACTCCCCCAATGGACTATGAGAGCGACAACCGTGACGCTCTGTTTGATGAGGCACAGCTCTTTGCCGTGTGGAGCAAAGAGGACGCAGAAAGACTGGTCGCCCGGCTGCAGAAGGCGCTTGTGGACGGGTACTCTTGAGTGAGCGCGCGAATCGGGCTAGAATCAACGTTCGTCACTCGTTCTTATCCACGGAACGCCCCGACGTGAGCCCGAAAGGGTCAGGGTCATAGGGGTCGAAGTAATCTAGGTTGCTTCTCAGTCGAGCTTAGGTTTCCCCCGAAACCTAGTGGTTAGCGCGATTGAGGGTTTTATCGACCTCACGGTCGAGAGCCCTCTCGCGCGCGAAAGTGTCTCTCGATCGATAATGATCCGAGAGACTGTAATGAACACTCGTCTTATTATCCTTTGTGGGCTCGCGCTGACCCTCGTCTGCGTGACCATCGCCTTTGTCCTGGCGCTGCTCAATCCCCACCTCGCCACCACCCTTTTCCATGCAGTTTTAACAGCCTTCACCCTCGGGGCAGGGGCTCTCATCACCCTCCTGGGGCGGAGGCGAACGTGATTTGTTCTCGCTTCGTTCTTGACAGCCAGGCCTGCCGGTGGAATCCATATCCGCCATGGCAGACGAGTTCTCACCCGGCGACATCATCAATGACCTGGAGTTGGTCCAGGCCCTCATGTTCAAGCTGTGGGGCCGGATGAACGAGGGCAAAGAAGCTCGTCTAAGTGTTGAATCAGTGCGTTACGCTACATACGCTCTGCAGCACTACTACATGAAGCTGACCCGTGAAGACCCGTTCAACGGGATGCACTTCAAAATCCAGCGGTGGCCCTGGGGCGGAGACCGGGGCGGAGTGGTTGAGATTATTGGCCAGCTGAAGGATGCCAAAGCAGCTCGGGCCGCGTTTGACGTCTTCGTCGAGGTCTACGAGAAGGAAGTGCCTCGAACAACGACGGCACTGTCGTTGAGCTGTGGTGCCCAGCTATTCAAGAACCACACGATCAAAAATGGCCGGCCGTAAGGAACAGCGTTATCCGTTTCCTCTGCCACCGTACCGGGACCATCGAGAGGTCGAGTTTCCGGAGCGGGTGAGCGAGCAGACGTTGATTGATCTGAGCGCCTATTGGATATGGGTCCACTGCGAGTGCGGCCGGTCGGCTTCTCTCCCACTTCGTGCGTTCGCCGCTCGGTACGGGTGGAACACGCGGATCTCTGGTGTTGTCGAGCGCCTGATCTGCTCCGATGTTGAGTGCAAGAAGCGGCCAGACACGATCGATTTGGTCGAGGACCATTCCCGTTTCTCGAAAGACAATCGGGGGCGTACCCTACGGATAAGGGGAAAACCGGACCTTTTCGAATGATCAAATGGGTCGAACCACAGCTGGTGAAGCTTGTTGAACACCCTCCCGAAGGTGAGGGTTGGGTCCACGAGATCAAGATTGATGGCTATCGTATCGCCGTTCTGATCGAAGACGGGCGGGTTCGCCTTCTAACCCGCAGTGGCCTCGACTGGACAGACCGGTATCCGTCCCTTGCGAAAGCAGCATCGAGGCTCAAGGTTAAGTCAGCATACATCGACGGTGAGATGGCTGCCCTGAACAAGGACGGGCTCCCGAGCTTCGCTCTGACGCAACAGGCGCACGAGAAGAAGCTACCGCTTATGTTCTATGCCTTCGACTTGTTGCATCTCGACAGCCGAGATCTGATGAAGTTCTCCCTCGGTGAACGGAAAGCGCTGCTCAAACCGCTGGTGCCGAGGAAGAGTGGCTTCCAGTACCACGATCATTCTACAGAACGAGCTGGGTTCTTCTTCCAGGCAGTCTGTGGCATGCACCTCGAAGGTATGGTCTCGAAGCGTATCGATGCTCAATACATGCCGGGCAACCGTGGGGTATGGGTCAAGGCGAAGTGCCTTAAGCGCCAGGAGTTCGTCATCACCGGGTGGACTGAGCCAGAAGGTTCGCGTCCTGGGTTTGGCGCTCTGCTGCTTGGCTATTACGACGGTAAAGAGCTGAAGGATGCCGGCCGGGTGGGGACAGGCTTCACGGACAAGGACCTGGTTGCGATCCTGAAGAAGCTGAAGCCATTGGAAATCGAGGAGACGCCACTGTTTCCCAGCAGGGGCAAGAAAGGTATACGTCGCGTCGAGCCGAAGCTCGTTGCTGAAGTGACCTTCATGAGCTGGGAGAAGGGCGGCGTGTTGAGACATTCAAGTTTCGTGGGGTTGCGAGACGATAAGCCGGCGAGGAAAGTTCGGCGGGAATTTTAGGGGCTGACGATGGGGTTGGGGACGGTAGGACCATTTGCGCAGGCCGCTGCTGACTTTGGGCATGTAATTTGGAGCGTTGGGTGGCGCGATCTTTTCAAAGACTTCGCGGGTCCTGTGGCCACAGTCACCGCTGCGTCAGTGGCGGCGAAAATAACGTACACTTTCTCGAAGGCTCAGCGAGATATAGCCCAACGGCAGGTCGAAATTAATACCGAGAAGTTTCGACACGACCTGTTCGAAGACCGCTTCAATGTCTATCATACAGTTGTTGATTTCCTCTATCAGATTGAAAGTCTAATCAAAGACGATCCCAATTGGACCGATAAATTTAAACCGTTCTCGGATGGAGTGACGATGGGTTCGTTTCTGTTCCCACATCTGAAGGAGCTATGGGAAATTAACGCGGAGAGAGCATCAAAAGTGGTTAGCGATGGTCAGATGATTATGAGCTACGAGAAGGATTTAAATAGCTACAGGATGAGATTGACGGCCTTAGAGTTAGAGCAAAACTTTAAAATAGGAGGGGGAATTGAAACCGCCGCTTCAAGGGCCGAGCGGGACGAGAAGAAAGCAAATATTGATGCCCAAATACTAAATACCGACCAAAAGCTCGTTGCCAGGCGTGAGGCGCTAGCTGCCCTCGTTAAGGAAATTCAGGCAGACCTTCCAAGAATAATGCAGAGTTGTCGGCCCTACCTCGAATTCAGGTAAGCCGTTTCCCCGCAGCTAGTCCGTGCTGATATGCGGCCTCGTCCTTCATCTGCCCCAACATCGCCCGCAGCGTAGCTGCCGTCTCCTCGTCCACTTCGATCTTCTTTTCCAGAAGATCACAAAGGCGATCAATGCCCTTCTCGAGCCTGTCGGTGTTGGATTCGGCGCGAGAGCCGAACATCTTCTGGAAATAGGCCACGAAACCCAGCACGATGCCGGCGATGACTACACCTGCTGAGAAGAAGATCGACGAGCCAGGGGCAAGTTTCTCTACAGCGGCCGGGTCAATGTTCGGCAGCTGCATTTTTGAACCTCCGATCGGCGGCGCCTGAATCGCCAAAAGCCAGCGCCAGGTTGGAGAACTCTATGATGATGATCGGAAGGAGGAGCCTCGAGTCGATCGTCGTCCAAACATAAAGGCTGTAAAGAGCCAGGAAGCCTCGAACGTGGTGCGTCCAGCGACCATACCAGGTGTCAGCGAAGGTGCCGTTGATCACCAGCGCGAGCAGACGCAGGATGCCGAGCGCTATAAAGTCGGTGGAGAGCAGGGCAGCCGACATAGCCCATTCCGCCCTACGCTCCATAAAGTGAGAGCTGATACCGTAAACTACGCGGTCGAGGAGCGTCATTTGTCGTCGTTCCTCTCACGCACGTCATCGTAGAATTTCGTCCACTGCTGAATCTTTGCGTTGGCTTCTCCCAAAGCGCCGAGAGTATCAGCGGCGTAGTTGCTCGCTGACTTGCCTTTCTTCGGGACCGGGGCTTGAACTGGCCTACGAAGCTCCGCGTCTTCCTTTGGTGTAGCCGCGACTTGCATCTTTGGCGATGTTGCGCAGCCGCCGAGCAGTATCAGCAGACATAGCGTCGTTGCGGCCAGGCGTGGCTTTAAACGCATCGATCTTCCCCTGAAGTTGGCGCATCGCAGCCTGAGCCTTCTCGCGCTCTTTGCTGGCGGCCTCGTTGATCTCGTTGGTGTCCTTGAGCTGTTTGGTGAGGGCCGCGTTCTTGTTTCGCAGGCTCTGCACTTCATAGTGCTCCGTCGCGCCCAGCCAGCCGGCGGAATAGATTCCGCCGACGACGAGGAAAGCACCAGCAATCTTCGCCCATGTCGGGATGATCACGCGAGCGCCCCCGAGCGATAGTTGCGGATCTGCGCGTAGATGAAGACACCGGCGACGGACGCCACGGCGAGCCCTGCGACGGTGACGAGCAGGAGCGGATGAGCCGCGACGATGCCACGGATCGGCTCGAGGATGTCCCAAGCCGAGACGACCTTGTCCTTCACTTCGTTGGCCTTATCCAGATACTCGCTTGCGGCCGAGAGACCACTGCCGCCGAGACCGATGCCGCCCGCGATCTTGGCAATGCCAAGGCCCTGAACGTCAGCGAACCCCGCTTTGGATCGAGCTTCACCAATCGGGCGCGGAGCGTTCGAGCCAAACAGCTCCTCACGCGTGGCGGGGTCGAGCTTACAGGTGAGCGGAAGACCGTTCTCGGTCTGAAAAGCAGAGATAGCCCCAATGGTGTTGGAGCCCCACTTGCCATCGACCTTGCCGACCAGGTGGTATCCGCGCTTCTTAAGCTGGGCCTGGACGGCCTCGATCTCCTCCTTCGACAGGTCGGTGACTACAGCAACCGGGCGGGCGGGAGCCTTCTTGAGCCACTTCTGATAAGCCTTGGCGAGTTTGACGTCGTATTTGTTCTTGGCATAACCCGCTCCATTCCATAGGCGGGCGCATGTGGCCCAGTCATGCTTTTTGATGGCATTGACGAGACCGGGTTTTGCTCGCATGAGCTTCGCGGTCTGGACCAGCTGGAGATCTGCACTATCCATCGCCGCGATGACCATGGCCTTCGCGGACACGTAACCCAGCTCTTCGTAGTTCTCGCCCATAATCTGGGTCGATCCCCAGGAGCAGGACTGAAGAGCAGCTTCGAGATCGATTTCAATCGCCTGCAGGAGGCGCGTGTAACTCTCTGAAGGGTATGGCTTGGTACCCTGTCTCGGATAAGCGAGACCCTCTGCTACAGCTCGCGCACGCTTATCTGAAGTGGGCAGATGCTTGTAGAACTTATGAGGTTCGAAGAGCATCGTCGGACGCCCTTTGGCGTCGAACGGCCCCTTTGGCGCCTCGACTTCCATGAAGGCACGAAGCGCTGCGACCTCGATACCGAGAGCCTTGGCGGTCTTCTCGACCGTGTCATTGGAAAGGGGAAGGGCTGCGCCCTGAAAACTCATCGTCAAGAGCGTGTCTCCGGTTCAGGTCTGGGAACGGGAGGCACGTCTCCGTACAGCTCCTTATAAGCTGCACGGATTTGTTCGATCAGCCATTCGCTGCTGGATTGCCCTTTGATACGGGCCAGGGACTCAAGCCGGAGGCGGTCCTCCGGCGTCCCGTACGCCATGATGCCGACCTTGCGTGCCATGGCTCAGTAGTTGGCGACTAGTCCTTTAGGGTTTTAGTAGTCGCTTTACGCCCTGTAGCTTTGAACCAGTACTCAACTTTGGCAGCGTCGGACATACCCAGAAAGTCAACGTCAGCTGGAATGAGGAAGCTACCCTTCTCGCTACCGAGAGACCATGAGACACACAGGTCAGTCGTACCAGTTGGGATAATAGCAGGAGCTTCGAAAGTGGGCTTATCCATGAGGGGGTCCTTTCAGTTTACCAGAAGCCAATCCACGCGAAGCCGGGAGCGCCGGCATTGAGAGCGTCTTCACCTAGAACAGTCGGACCATTCGGGCGCCGACCACCTGCGAAGCCATAACCAGGCTGTTTCTTACGGTTGACGTTGTCGAAACCCATCCGACCGTTGCAGTGGTGGTTGTAGTAGCCAGACGCCGTCTCGGGTGGGTTCGGGCCGGAGCCAGATTGGCTGCTCGTGTTCCAGCAGCTTGGGTGGACGTAGTTCGAACCACCCTTACCGTTGGTGCCACCGCCGCCATAAACTGAGCTACCACCGCCGCCGCCGCCAGCGCCTGCGCCTTGGCCAAAAGTGTTCTGACCAACGGAATTTGGCATGCCTCCAGTCCAACCGGGGGAATACGGGCCGCCGGGCGTGCCGTTCTGGCCCGCGTGACCAGCGCCGCCGCCGCCGGCGACCAGGATCTCTTCAAAGTTACCAGCGTCGTCGATGATGCGACCCAGGCAGGTTCGTCCACCACCTGTGGCGTGGTAGAGATTTCCAGGCTCGCCTCGACCAGCCTCGGCCCAACCTTCGAGAGTTTTGAGAACATCGAAACGCAGCGGCGAGGGAGTGAAGTCGGATTCCCGACAGTCCCCTGCTGATCCTCCGAACCCAACAGTTAGGTGGAAGCGCTGGCCTTCGGTGACAGAGAAATACCCCCTGACGTGCCCACCAGCACCGGCGTCATTTCCGGACCAGCATGTGCCGCCGCCGCCGCCCCAGAGCCACGCTTCCATGGCGGTGACCCCCGCCGGAACTTGGATATAGAATGGACGACCGAGGGCCCAGAAGTTGCCCTGACGATTCCAACGAAGGCCTGGGTCCCAATAAATCTGGTGAACCTCACCCATGTTACCGGCGCCGCTCGGCCAGGCGCTAATGCCTCCGGTCTGAGCAAAGCCACCGTCTGGCATAATGAAAAGTGACGGAATACCAGCGCCGCCGTCGAGCACTGCCGGATACTGCAGGGCATGATTCCAAGGCATAATCGGCGTGTGCATCCGTTCGCCAAGCGCATCCGAGACAAGCCGATCCCGTTTGAGCGTGAAGTTTGGATTGAGGCTTGACCCTGAGCTGAAATAAAACTCTCCACCACGGCGATAGGTGCCCGTGTCAAACGGAAGAACGCCACTCTCGATGTTGGCACCGGCGCCGAGTTCCAAGCGGCTACCTGCCACCATCTTGGTCGCGCGCAGCGTACCTTGGAAGTCGCCGTTCCGCGCCCGCAGATAGCTGGCGTTCAGGTCCATGTAGAGCGCATTCGGATCAGCGCCCTGGATGATACCTGCTGTCAGGATGCCGACGTTGCCAGTGATCGAGGAGAGAGACGTGACGCTCAGATGGTACGCCGAGATCGCGCCGCCTTGGATCGAAGTGCCCTGAGCCGTGCCCCTAAGCGCGACATTGTCGGCGTACATGTATCGGGTGGTGGATTGTTCCCAATGATAGACGCGGACCTTAGCAAATTTTGCACTCGCCGGAGGGGTAGTCTGACCGGACTTCAACGCATAGGTCGTAGTGAACGGCTGATTGCTGACCGGCTGGCTCTCGTTCAGAAGCGTGAGGCTTCCGTCGTACCAAAGAACCGCGAGATAACAGCCACCAATGCTCGCAGTGTCGCCCTTGACCATAGCCGACACTTCAAGGGGCACGCCCGCTGCGACCGGGATCAGCTGGGTGTAATCGATGCGCATACCGTTGATGCCGGTCGTCGCTGCAGTGCGGTCGAGACGGACCGCTTTCGAGCCGCTTGCGCTGTCCACTGAGATCGTGGTTCGGGCCGGGAACTGGGCCGACCAATTGAGCAGATCCGCCTCGAAGTCGCCGTTTACGACGAGGTTCGCCATCTGGCTGTTGATCTTCAGCGCATTGGCCGAGATGCTGCCGTCGAGGAACAGGTCGCCATTGATGCCCACCGACATGTTGCCTGCAACGGTCGAGGCGACGAAGACGGGAGACAGCTTGACGGGATTTGTGCTGTTATAACTCGGGATGATCGAGAAGCGATCAGCTTGGACAATGAAATCCGACTCAACAACACCGTCGTGGGTAGCTTGCGCGAGACCGAACCCGGAGATGATGTTCTTCGGTCCAGCGTTCGTCGTCACCTGGGTCTGGATTCTAACGTTCCAGGTGCCGTAGGTCTCCTCTTCCAGAGCCGCGACGCGAACCGCAGTCGGAGCGATGGTGCTGATCTCAGTCTGAAGATCCGTCGAGAGTTTGGTATAACTGACCGAGTTCGGAACCAGCCCCGAACCGACGACCGACTTCTGGTCCGAGAAAGGTGACAGCGTCCCATCGAACGTGTCGTAGAAGGCGACACGGAAGTAGAGCGTCTGGCCTTCTGCGATTTCCCTGCGGACCGTGATATCTGGACCTTTATAGATCAGGGTTGTCGGACTGGGTGTAAAGCCATTGGTGGTTGAGGCATAGACGGCCATACCAGCGATGTCGGAAGACGCAGGACGCTGCGCCGACACGTAGGCCATGAACATCCCTTGGGTGACCGAGACGTCAGCCGCAAGCGGAGCCACCGGGAGGGGGTTGGAGCACAGGAGGAGGTTGCGCGGCGAAACGAACCCAGCTGCGTCGACCGCACGGACCTCGACATTGAAGTTGCGCTTAGGTGTTCCCCAGTCGATTTCGTTCAAACCATAGGAATAGGTCCAGGTCGTATCGGTGACGAACTCCTGACGCTTGACCGAAGAGTCGGCAGGGTCTTGAACCTGAATGCGGTAGCGAACGACGTAGGGGTCATTAACCGAGGCGTCCCAAAGGAAGACCGGATCGCGGCCCGTGAACACACCGGCGGACAGGGAGTTCTGGATGCGCAAGTTCGTCGGGGCAGTAACCAGTCGGACGCTCTCATCACCAGCAACGATGTGCTCGAACCTGACCGGCGGGCTCTCGTTGCCGTCAAGACCCACGGTGACGAGTGCGAACTGATATTTGGCCGGCACGGGCGCAACGATCGTGTACTGGTTCTGACGGGTCTCAGTCAGAAGGTCTAAGTCACCACCGTTGATCTGCTGATAAAGCCGCGTCTGGCGGGTCAGCGGACTGCCTGACGGCGTCCACGTGATGTCGATGTAATGTTTGCCGTCCGTCGTACGCGGCGTGATCCGGACGTCAGTCGGAGGCAGGAGCTGCGTGTTGACGTTGCCCGTTCCAATCGGCTCGATAGGGTCGTAAATCCCGTCGACGTAATCCCACTTGTTGCGGTTGACCTCGAGGGCTGAGATCGACACGTTGTCGGGATCGCCGTCCACCTCCTCAATGTCGGTAACCCGCCATGCCTTCGGTGCGCCGATACCCGACGAAGACTCGATTGAGAAGGTACAGTATTCCGGCAGGGTGTAAGCCAGCGGGGTTGCGAGCTTCAGCTGCTTGGTCGAGCCAGTGCTGGTGATGAGGTTGTGTTCAATGATCCGGAACTTGCCGCCGTCCGGGACCGAGAACTTCACCTTGTAGGTAAAGCCAGCTTCGAAATACAACGGGTCGCGCAGCGCCAGAGTAGTGCTATTCACGACGGAGTTGATACGGCCTGACAGACCGAAGCCGGAATCTGGATCGGCTACTAGAATGATGCCATAGAGGTTGACGTAAAGCCCCTGACGGTTCGTCTTGAAAGTGACGATTGTCTTTTCCGTCAGCGAGGTTGCCAGTCGGAGACGGGCTCGCTTGACCGCTTCCGTTTCGTCGGTACAGCCGACTGCGACGAACTCCTCCGGATTGCGTCCGTAAGTGTCGATGTGCGTCTGGTCGTAGATACGGCGACGGTCCTCGATCCAGCCGTACAGCTCGTTCTTAAACGAAACGGTGATGTCGTTCTTACGCGACGTGATGTCCGTGAAGGCGTAGGTAAAAATCCCTTCACCGACGTTCTCAGGCGTGAACAGATGCTCAGCTGGTTGATCTTTGTAGTCGAAGATGACGGTCGCGTAGCCGTCGCCACGATCGATATACTTTCCGCCTCCGATACCGCAGACGTAATCGATCATCTCATTGAGGTTGCGAGGTTCGGTAATCCAGTCGTTGTAGGTGAAGCCATGGGCGTCGCAGTGCTGACCGAAGGCATAGAAAGCGAACTTGTCGGCTATCACCTGACGATAGGAGGCGACGCCATATCGGGCATTGGTCACCAGGTCGTAAGCGCACCAAGCCAGATTGTTCGAGTAGGCGAACTTGAAGGTCCCATCCCAGATCCCGGTATAGGTGCGCGCGTCCGGGTTGTAGTTGTTCGGGACGCGGATGATGCGCCCCTTACATTCCGAGAGGAACTCGGGGACGCTGGAAAACTGGTTCGAGGCCTTGATGGTTAGATGCGCCAGCATCAGGTCGTCGTAGACCACCGGATTGGCCGTCAGCTCCTGGAAGCTTTCAAACAGAATGTCGCAGAAATATTCAGTGGTATTCGGCAGCGACAGCTTGGTGACACGGACGTCGAACGGCTCACTGATGCGAGGGACTGCGAACCGCAGCTCCTTCACATAAGGAACGGACGTCTTCCCGTAGATTTCGACGATACCGGGTGTGGTGATCGGGGGCTGAGCCCAATCCATATAATCAACCCAGGCGGAACCGTTCCAAGTGTAGGCCACTTCGGTCGAGCGACCCATGGTGCCTGTCGGAGCCACCCAGAAATCATACTGTGTCAGGGGGGCTGGAGCGGCTCCGTCCACGAAGCCGTGATAGACACGGCGCACAATACCGCCGTCGTTCCATTCCCAATAGCTGTAGCCCGGTGTGACATTGTGGGTGGCGCCGCCGTAGGCTGCCCAGGTGACGAGGTTCCAACCGTAGGGGCGGTAGTTCTCCGAACTGTTGAGCCAGACTGCCTGTGGGATTTCCGGGACACCAGGCATAACGGATTGGAGGTAGATTTTACGGAACGCCGGATTGACGCTGTTGTTCTTCTGGTTGTTGGCCGCATACGCCATCCATTGGAACACGTCGGTTCCGAGCTGCTGATAAGGCGGCGGCGAGGTCGTGGTGTAAGCTGACTGCCAGACCGACGAGGAGTGCGGCTTGATTTCGACAATGAACGCGCCGGATGCGGCGAACGTGCCGTTCTTGTTGGTAGCCAGCAGCCGGTTGTAGACGATACGGAGTTCAAGGAAGTCAATGTTCGAATATGTGCCTGAACGCGTGACCGGAATGTGTGTCTCGAGTTCGACACCGACGTTCGTGGAAGCGCCAAAGCCGCCGAGTTTTGGGACGATGGGCGTTGCGGGGCTATCACCGGTATAGAGACGAAGGTCGAAGTTGCCGATGTTCGGCTTATTGTCGGTGTCTACAAGGGGGGTACCGCCGACGAAGAAGGAGCGCGCACCGTTTGCGAAACCGACGCAGGGACCCTCAGAGAGTGCAAGAACGATTTCGACGCTATCGTCGCTCTTAAGGGTATCGGGGGTGTTGGTCTGAGTATCAGAACCGCCACCGAGGGATTTGTTACCTCTTAACGCGATTGTTCCCACTTGAGTCGTTCAGCTCCTTCAAAGGGGTCGAATTCCCAACGGATGAGGTTGATGTCGGAAGCTTTGGGATCGATGATCGCCACCGGACAATTGTAGAGGTCCTTGGCAGGCAGCCCGAGTTCGACCGGGTACTCGTCGTACTTCTTGTACGAAGCGACCTGCAGCGCTGACCACATCTTGTGAGTTCCGGCGTGAACGCCGTTCGAATAGCCGGAGACGTGCTTGTCACCACCGACGTAGATGTCAGCCTGGCCGTCCAGGGTTGCATATTTCATCTGGCCGAACTGGGTCGCATACATGCTGTTGCCAGGAAACTTGTGGCGCGCATGGATGAGGACCTCTCGTCCATTCGGGAAGACCAGCTTCACGCGCTGCTCGTGCGCCGTGACGATGTTGCACGTAGCCCGGAACGTGTACTGGAGAATGTCTTCTTTGCCGTTCCACATGTCGTGATTGCCGAGCACGTAGAACAGAAAGCGATGGTTCTCCGCATAGTGTTTGATCAGGGCCTGTGTTTCAGCGCCGGTGATTGCCTGCTTGTCGAATAGAGCGGTCAAGCGGCCGACCCAATTGTTGAACAGGTCGCCCATGAAACCGAGATACAGGCCCTTTCTGGAACCATCGAACAGCGCCGCATGCTGAAAGAATTCGCGAAGATCGGTGCCGTCGTCATCAAGGTGGCCATCACCCTGAAATCCAACGCCGATGGTCTGGTTATTGCGCAGGTAGACCGTACGGACCTTGGCCGCTTCGGTGTGTTTCTTCTTGGTGTCAAACCGGGCTGAACGTGCTGCGATCAGCTCTTCCACATCAATACTGGGTGGGAGCGGTTCGACGTCGTACCCGTCGTCTCCCACCTTGGCCAGCAGTCGGCGCAGGCTTCTCTCGGATGTCTGCACCCCCAAAGATCGAAGGTCTCGTTCGGCCTGGCGGATGCTCCCTGATTTCTCAACAATGGAGCGGACGTTGTCGATGGTGGGCTGCAAATCAGACCTCGGCGGCGGAGATGTTGAAGGAAAGGTAGTGGCCGCCGATCTGCGTCTTCCCGTACAGGATGGGAATACGCCGACCGATATCGACCGTGTTTTTGGGGGAGCCGAGGTAGTGGCCTTTGACCTCCTCGGAGTTTTTGTCATCTCGTTTCGGAGCCGCAATGAGTTGCAGAACGCCGCCCAACAACATGAGGAGGCCCATCTTCAGGAGCAGCGAACCGATGACCGGCATACCCATGAAGCTCGCCGCTGCCGCCGCAACCAGCAGCACGGCACCGATGATGATCTGCAACCAACCACCGCTCTTGCCGCCGATGAAGGCCGGCATGAGATGAATCTCTTCGCGCGGGTTGGTGGAGAACAGCTCCTCGATTTTGTGACACCCTGCGACTTGAACGCATTGGCGGCCCTTGACCGCGTTGGGTGCGAAAGCAGGGAGTTGGCTGGTGACTATCTTGATGGCTTCGGCCGGTGTTTCGGCTTCTACCTCGATCGGGTCTGCTTGCAGTTTTCTCAATGATCCATGGAAGTGGACCGTCATTCGCACTGAAGCAGCTTACCCTCTTCTACAAAATACTCGGCAGTGCCGTCTGTGCCGACGATATAGTGCCGCCAGTCGGGGTAATTCAAGAAGGTATGCATGTCCCCTACGGAGAGGTTGTTGTCCGAGCCAGGGTGGGTATGCCATGAGGCAAAGGTGCGATCTTCGTACTGAAGGAGGTCCATACCATCAATCTCGAAACCAGCCTCTGGCTTCTCGCACACGTTCTCCAGCTCGATGATAGTACCATCACTCAGTACGAGACCGATCCGCTCTTTGGGTCCCAATGACCCCGCGAGGAAAGTCTCGAGCGATTTTTTCTCGAATACCATCGGGTAGCAGCTCCATGACGTCCATTGTGTGGTGTTCTTCCTCGAGGACCACGTCCTTGTGGCGGAGGATGGCAACCATCGCGTTCCGATACGCGGGGCGGAAAGGTTCCTCGACGGACAGTTTGCCGAGCATGTGATGCAAGATGTTCCCGCTTGGCAGGATAACGGCTGCGTGGTTCGCGATAGGGGACCGAATGGCCATTAGGACAGCATCACCGGGCTTCCACTGCGCGGGGTGTTCTTGAGCAGGAGACAGAGGACGGAAGCCCTCGTTGGTGAAGTTCTCGACATACAGGTTGAGGTTGTGGTCCCAGAAGTCCATCGGGCGCGCATAGTTGCGTAGCTGGATGCCGAAGTTGTCCTTGTAGAACTCGCGCACCAGTCCGTAGCAGTCGGTGGAGCCGAGTTTGAATGTGCGCCCCAGAAGATGTTGATATTGAATCATTATTGGATCTTCACAAATGGGAATTCGGGCGGGATAAACATGCGAGCCGGAATTTTGAACTCAGGTCCGTCCGTATAGAGCCTCAGCTCACAGACCAGTGCCTGGTTGGCGATCAGTTGCGGGATACGGCCGATGTACCAGAACGATGTGTCCGTCAGGTTGCTGTTAGCGAGAATGTGCTGCCGCAGAACCTTGTGACGGGTAACCGATGCTCCGTCGAAGTGACCCGCAAAGACATAGGGATTGTAGATGCCGTACGGATTCGCCAGTGTGAGGGAAGGGCGAGGCTTCTCACCACTCGCGTTCTGGGCGATGCTGGACAACTTGAGCGCGTTGCCCTCGTAATCTTTGCCCTGCCACGTCACAGTGGGGCCATTCGTGAGGTAAAGCGCAACCGGGGTTGGGGTGCCAACAAGGCTGATCTCAAAGAGATCGACGGGAGCGTCGGCGGTAAGTTTGACGGATTCTTCGACGTGTGAAGCAGGTATCGTCATAGTGGTTGCAATATAAGTTCTACATCGAAACCTTCAACCTGATGTCCACGAGAGCCAGTCACCTGATCCACGATGATCTTCTCGGTCATGGGCATCATTTCTGGCAGTGGCTTGTTGAAACGGACAGTTACCAAACCTCGGCGCCAGTGCTTGTAGTTGAAGGGTGTGAACATGCGCACCTCTTCATAGAACTCCTGCAATAGGACGATGTTGAGTTGGGGCTTCGTGTAGCGATCGATCTGCTCGTAGAGCGTCAGCCAGTGAAACATGGCATCAAAACGAAGCTTGAAGATCATTTGATCGGGGCCGATGGGGGCTGAAGCGAAGGAGTAGCCACGGCCATATTGGACGATCTTACTCGACTCCGGGTACCGATCCGAGATCTTGTGATAGGGAAAGTCAAAAAGCTTAGCCACCCATTGTCACCTTCTTGATGAGTTGCTTGATCTGACCACCCGCTTCAGCGTTCTGAACGACAGCTGCGACGATGTCCTTCGGACCCGGAGGCGGAACCTGATCCTGTGCCACAACCCAGACGTTGACTTCGTCCTTGGTCGTTTTTCCCAACGAGGGGGCAGCAATTGGGGCCTGGCTGATACGCCGGTTGCCAAGAGTATTGAGCATATCGAGGTTGCCACGACCGATCGCGTCGACGGCCGAGTTGCGCAGGATATACTCACCCGGCCGGGCGAGGACGGGGACAGAGTCACGGTTGGTGTTGTAGGTACCAAGCGCGGCACGGCGCATAGCGGGCACCATACCGCCCTGGTTGAAGCCGAAGGCAGATCCTATTGATCCAAAGATGCTGCCCGAACCACTCGAGAACATGTCGGTAAACATCTTGAGGAGCTGTTTGGTAGCCGCATCGGACACGATCTTGATCATGGTCTGGAGGATGTTTTGACCGAAGGCGCGGAATGCGTCCCCTGCCGTCTTGGTGCCAGAGGCGAGATCCGTGAACAGTTGGCTCATGGAATTGTCCATGCCCTTCAAGGCCTGGTCCCAGTACCCCGCCATTTGCTCGGTGAACGTTTTGAAGTCACCGTTGGCCTTGAGCATGCCCGAGGATTTAAAATAGGAGTCGGTACCAGCTTTGAAGGCTCCTGAGAGGGAACCCTCTGAACTACGGACCTGAGCGTCTACATCACCCTTCTTTTGGAGACGGCCACGTTCCCTCTCCAGTTCGTTGCGACGGGCAAGCAATTCGTTGAGTGTCTGCTCATCTCCAAGACCAAGCTCCTTCGCAAGGCGGATTTGCTCGTTTATCGCCTCAATCTCAGCGGTCTTCTCTTTGATAGGATCTAGAATTTCCAGCTGGCGCTTGGTGAGGTCAATGGCCTTCTCCAGATCACTAATTGAGCCGAATCCCGGGATCGCCTTTGAGCTGTCGCGCTCGTACAACTCCTTCAGCTGATTAAGGCGATCCATCTCTTGCTTGGCCTTGGTGAGTTCCTTATCCCCCACCGTTGAAGCATAGCCCTGACCTTTTCGATCCAACTCCTGGGCATACTTGTCCTGAATTTGCTGACGACGGTGTTCCTTCTCGTCCTGCGAAAGGTCCTTAAAGGCTGGGTCATTCTCAAGCTGAGCCAGCTCACGCTTCATCATTGAAGCGAGACCTGTGACAATTTCGATCAGCAGACGCCGGGCTTCTGCTGGGTCGATGGTGTTCTTAAGCGCAGATTCCTTGCTCTGGATGTCCAGACGGTTAACCCGAGAATCCTTCGCGTCGAGAATTGCCTGCGCCCTGAATCTGCGGTGGGCCTCGTCCTGGATATCTTTCTGTTGTTGTGTCTCCAGCTCCCGCGTTCGGGCGGCTTTCTGGTTCGCCGTTTCCTGGTCTGCCATCTGCTTGGTAGAGTTGCCAAAGTTCGCAGCCTTCGCCTGTGAAGCACGGAAGCCTTCCGTGAGAACCTTGACGAACTCCTGCGCCGTCATCGTGTCGGTCTGACCAACAAGCCGGTCTGGTAGATTCATCGAAACCGCATCGCGGCCAACCACGGATTTGGCCAGCGCGTTCGGGTTACTGAGGAGGTCAACTGCCCCTTTAGGACCCTGCTGCCATCCGAGGTAGCGATCCTCGTCGCTGATTTCGCGATCCGGGAACGCCTTCCGAAGCGAACCTTCAATGACTTTGATGTACTGAACGAACCGCGTGACCTGCTGGTCGACGTCGTACATGTTGCCGCCACCGAGACCCATCCAGGTCTTGGGCATAAACTGGAAGAGACCCGTCGCTCCCGAGCCACGTTCATTACTAACGTTCGGACGCCATTGGCTTTCGTGCTGTGCAAACGAAAACGCCGTACCAGCTCGGTCGGAGGCACCAATTGCCTTCAGAGCATCAAGAACCTGTGCCTGCACGGTGCCTGGACTGACCTTGGAGGGGTCGATGATGACGTTGTTCCGCTCCCCCTTATTTGCTTGGATGGCGGCATCAATATCTATCCCCTGGTGCAGGACGCCCTTCAGCTGGTCGAACAGTTTGTTGAGCGTCTCAAGAAGTTCCTGAGCCTTCTGTCGCGTAGTAGCGGGATCTTTCAGCTCTCGTTCGATAGCAGAGATCTGACTTTCCAACCCATCCTTCCTAGACGTGACGAGTCTCTTCGCATCCTGAAGGTCACGTTCCGTGGTACGACGACGAAACTCGGCAAAATCCTGAGCCGTCTTGGCCGCTTTCGCATCATTTTCGCGACGAAGTTCTTCTAGTCGTAGCTGCTCGTCGGAGTTGAGAATTCCGTTAATCTGATCCTTGGCGCCTCTGCGGAGGAGCTGTTCGTCCACTTCCGCAAGTTGCTTTTCACGCCCCGTGACGTAAGCCTGAAGGGAATCGATTTCGGACTGACTGCGGCTCTTCTGAGCCCTACTCGAAGCGGTAGCGATTTCTGCCTTGAGACGGCTGCTCGTTTGCTTAAGTTCCGCTTCCTTCATCTTGTTCGCGGCTTCAGCAGCACTGTTCGTCTGATCGATTACACCCTTGCCAACAGAAATGATGCTATCTCTCAGGCCTTCCAGGGCTTGGCGAATAGCCTCCGGCGAGAACCCCTGACGTGCGAACTCCTCCGCGAGGGCCTCCGCGTCGTCCATCAAAGCGCGCGACTGAGCTTGGGTGTTATTGGACAAGTCGGCAAGACGCTTTGCCCGCTCGGAGATCGTGTAGCTCTGGTTCCCCATAACGCTGCTGTACCCAGCGCGGAGGTCCTTATACTGATCTTCGCGGTTCGCAGAGAGACGCTGAAACAGTTCGCTGCTTTGGATAGTTTTGACCTCTGCGCTTCTCTCCGTGCTCTGCAGGTCGATGCCTTTGCCCTGGAGGTTCTGGAGACGCTTGGTCTTCGCTTCGAGGTCGGCATAAAGCTGGTCCAGCATCTTTAAAATACTGGACGTCTTATCATCGCCTCTACCCTCGAAGCTTTTGCGGAGATCATTGATCAAACCCACCAGCGGTGCGGTTTGGCCACGTACGTCTGATGTGTCGATCTGGCTCGTCGGCTTGTCGAGGAAGTCAAAGACCTTCTGGGTTTGGTCCCCGATCCCGGCCGACGCAAACAAGCGGTTTCGACGAGCCCGGTTGGTGCTGCGGTACTCTGCGTCGGATTCATCCGACTGCTGTGTCATCAGAGAAATTTCTTTCTTCTGGTCCACAACACGACGGCGCAACGTTTGAGGGAGTTCCTTCGCTAGTTCCCCGCGCAGCTTGCGTAGGGCTTCGATTAATACGTCAATGTTGTCCGAACTGGATGAAACCGAAAGGCCAAGTTCCTTGAACGCCTGCTGTGCTTCGATGATCGCCGTACGACGGAGCAGGGGATCGTTGTTCAGCTTTTCACGACGAGCCGACAGGTCATCGATCATTCGACCGGCGCCGGAAATGTTTGTCTCGATTGTCTGCTGTTTCTCCTGCAGCTCGTTCAGCGTCCCCTTAAGCTTGTCAAGGTTGGCTTGGGTGTTATTGATGTTGGAGCTGAAGATCGAAATCGCAGCGAGAGCGGCTGTCGACGCAATCGCGCCTACTGCGAAGAGAGGGTTGGCCAGCATGGCAACCTGCACGGCTCGCAGCGCAGCGACTGCCCCCAAAGCTAAGGTGGGGAGGCGGGAGAGCAGGGCAGAGATTGAGGCGAAGCCCGCGACAACCCCAGAAATCGCTCCCGAGGCAACGATACCAGCCAGGGCCGTTCCCATGACAGGGAGAACGAAGCCCAGCTGATTGACAACCCCGAGCATACCCGAGAGGCCGTCAACCACCTTCTTCAGAAGTTCGACTAGTGGTCCGAACGCCTGCGATAGGATGGCAATGGTGGTGTTGCCTAGTCGGGTGAAGGCCGCGTATAGCGACTCCGACGCCTTGGCTGCACCAGTGCTGGCCGCATCCGTAAGCAAAAGACTTTGCTGCAGCTGTTTGACGGTCTCCGATTGGCCGGCGAGGGCCGTAAAGGCCGAGGCGGCGCGAAGGTCGAGGGAGCGGAGCGCTTCGGCCGAGCCGAAGCCCTTTGCACGTAGGTTATCGAGTACGCCGACCAGGCCGTGCGTCTTGATGTCGATGTCGGACAGGGTGACGCCCAACTGGTCCATGACGTTCTTCAGCTTCTCACTAGGCGACAGCAGGTCCTGGATCAGCTGACGAGTACCGGTGCCGAGGGTAGAACCGCTCCGGATACCAGCTTGAGCAAGGCCACCGAGAATGGCAGAGAGTTCGGTGAACGAAACGCCGGCTTCCTTGGCAACGTTGGCTGAGTAAGAGAAACCAAGCTGAAGCTGCTGCATCGTCAGCTTCGTTTTGTTCAACGCCGCCGTCATCACGTTGGCAATGTCGACTGCTCGGCTGGCATCAAGATTATAAGCGCCGAGAGCCGAGGCGACGGCGTCTACGGCCTCCTTCAACGGCGCACCGGCGGCGGTGGCCAGAGCGGTCACAGCGGGGAGCGCCTTCACCACACCGGAGGCGGACAGCCCGGTCTGACCGAGGGTGGTAGCGACTTCCGTCAGCTCGGAGACAGAGTACTTACTGGTCGAGGCGAGCTGTAGGAGGCCCTGTTGGAATTTGCCCATTTCGGCGTTCGACGTTTCCGTGATCGCCTGAAAGCGTTTCATCGCGTCGTCAAGATCAGCAACCCCGAGCACGGCCTGCTTAATGGCATAGAAACCTGTGCCGATGGCCGCATAGTCGGAAAAGGTCTCGAAGCGCGCGCCAAGGCGCTGGCCGAAGGTGGACTTGTTCGAGGCTCGCGCTGCCTTCTCGGCTTCAGAGGCGGCCAGATAATCCGCGCCAGAGCCATACTTAGCGTACCGGTTGATGGATTGGATCTGGCGGGCTTCCGACGCAATGGTGGCCGCCTGAATGGCTTCGGGGCTCGTGAACTTGGCGATTTTCTGGGCTGTGCGGAACGAAGTTTCGTTGAGCCGCGCCTTCAGCATCTGGTCAGTAGTATCCTCCAGACGCTTGCCGATCTTGAGCATCGTCTCCTTGAGACGGGCCGCGATCTGTTCCCCAGAGCTGTTGAGAGCCGTCTCAATGGCTTTGAAATTAAAATTGACAAGACCTGCGTCGCGAAGCGTGCCCCCGGTAGGTGAGGCACTGTCGAGGATGGACTTCCTCGCAATCCCTTCCGCCTTCTGGGTGGACTTGAGGTCGTTGAGTTGGTTTCGGAGCGCCCGAGTCTGCTCGGACGTCCGCTTGACCACCATCTCCAGGTTCTTGAAATTCTCTGCGAGCCCTTTGGCTTCCTGCGTCGAGGCTGTGAGGCCTGCCGCCATTCCCGCAATGGCGGCGACCATCTTGTTCAGCTGGGCAGCGGCATCGCCGGTCTCGCGGTTGAGGTTTCCCAGGTCGAGATCAACACCAACGTTGAGATCGTTATCAGCCACTATGCATACCTCGACGCGTCAAAGTTCTCGGGCCCAGTGACGATATTGACGTTTCCGCCACCAGAAGTGCTGCTTCTACCTCCGTCCTTCGTTCCGAATATTTGACCTGCAACGATTTGAAGGCTCTCTGTTACCGAGAACACCCTCGCTAACTCGGTCTGGATGTGCAGATCGGTCAGTCGTTGCAGGTCTTTCAATGTGTGGGACCAATAGACTGTGGCGAGACTTGAAGGCTGAACCTTCAAGGTCAGCACGATCAGGTCTTCGAAACTTCGTCCGCGATAGAAATCAATGAGGAGTTGATTTCCTTCAAAGTCTCTTTTTTGCTCAACGCCAGCTTCGATCTGGAGTTGAGCTGTCGTACGAAAAAATCGAGGGTGTGCTCCAACACCCAGTCGAGAAGCCGCTCGATCTCTTCAGGAGAAATGCCAGGGGGGTCGAAACTTTCGACGTCAACGGTGGGGCGTCCGAATGTCGTGCGAGGTACCAGCGCGCAGGTCACCAGAGCCATGACGAGCCCCTGGATTTCGGTGACGCGGGCGATATTTTCGGCGCTACCAATCAGCTGCGCGCACTGGTCCTGGAGACCGAAGCTCATAAAGACTTCGACCTCTCCGTCCCCCTCTTTCTTCAGATGAATTCTGGGTTCAGCCACAAATACCTCCGGGTATGACTTCTCGGAGGATTTGGGGATAGTGAGAGGTACCAACATATAGGTGAGGGAGAAAGTTCAGCGTCGAGGTGGATTGACCCGGTGAATCTCGGTCCTATATCCTCGGATTGGGCTGAACGAGTGGGGGTAATAAGTGAGAAAAGGAATTGTAGCCTGGACTTTGGGTCTGGGGGTGGTGCTGAGCACGACCGTAGCTCAAGCTGGACCACCTGTGCCTCGAGACTTCGGTGGTGACCTAAACAGGGCTGCTTTGAGCATTGGTTCGCCCGCCCGCTTCGTGCCAACAACCTGTAAGTCCGACCACGCAGCTTTCTGCAGATTCAACACCGGTAAGGTAACTCTGACAGCCATTGTCAATCATCAGCAAGTGGATGTTACGTCCACAATGATCACCGGTATCTCTGAACGGGCGTTATTGAGCCCGTATCAGCGCGGGGTTGTGGTGGACGTTGGCCGAGTGATGGTGCGTGCGCTTTCTAGTCGAGCGGATACGGGCATTGTTCAGAGGGCCTTGGATCGCTTTTTTGCTCTTGGCTATGCGAACGGGTCGGCCGCATCCGCTGGCGTTACCGTGTATGTTAGCCAGAGTAAGAAGGATAGGACTTGGAGCGTGACCGCGCACGCCGAATGACGCTGCTTGGGGCCAATCCCTTAGGAGGGGCGGATTGTATCGACGGTACCGTAATCAGAACCCGAAAACCGCACCTTACCGAGTTATTCGGGAGCGTCAGGAGGGTATCGTTGTTCTAGCCTGCTATCACATTGCGCCAGATACTGGGGAGCTGCATCAGCAAAGGTGCTTTCGCTGTTTGAGTCCTGAAACGAAGTATGACCAGTACGTCGAACTACCCAGAGCCGTTGTTGACCGACTACCGAACGTCTCTACAAAGGCTGTTAAAGCTGACACGTTTCACGATCTAAAACACACAGGGCAGACGGCTGAAGAGTGTATAGCTAACTCGTTACCTTTAAACGTGGTAATTCCGTACAAGAAGACAAAGGCCTTTGTCTACAATGTGACGGCGACCCCTACTGCCTTCAATGACTACCTTACGGCGTATGATGTGCTTCCTTTGATCCGGGATCAAAAATGGTCATGTGTACCGAAGCGGCTCTGGCCCGGGGATATCGTACTTTTCTTTTGAGTCTGAAGGACAGAATATAGACAATAAAAAACGCCCCGGCAGGGAGGTGGCTGCCGGGGCGCGTAGAGCGTATTACGGCCAGAGGACCGACATACGCTTGACAAAGTCCGCGTTGTAGCCCGGATCGGTCGGGAGCGGGACATAAGGCGTGAATTCGAACGGCAAGTTGTGGAAGTTGTCGTTCGCGAACTTCATCGAGAAGCCCTTCGTGATCTTGATCTTGGGGAAGATGATCTGAACGGGGCGCTTGTTGGCGATCATGGTACCGGTGATGCGGCACGCAAGCGGGGCGTTGGCAGCATCAGGGTTTGCGTCGATCTTGTTGAAGATGCCCGCGCGGCCATTGGCCGTCGAAAACGACATCCCCGTGGGGACAGCATAGCCGGTAATCGTGACCGTGGTGTTCGTCGAGTACGCAGACGAGAGCACCTTGAAGATATGCAAGTAATCGTCGGTGCCTTCCTGCAGGTAGCCCCATTTTCCCGCCTGGAAAGTGGTCGTCTGATCACCGGTTAGGATGAAGGTCGTCGCTGCAGCGGCCACGGGGGCCTGCAGCGGAAGCGGCGCCGGCTGGGTGGCGAACGAGGTCGGGGAGCTGGCGTCCAGCGAAAGACCATAGGCGATGTTGCGCGCGGTGAACTCGTAGACTTCGGCCGAGCATTTGATCTGCATATCGTTGGCGGCGGAGAAAGCCACGTCGTTCTGGATGCCCTGGGTCAGCTCGACCAGCTGCGGGCTGGACTCGCAGGACACGTTCTTGACGAGGCCGAGAGAGTTGTCATTGACGTTGAGCTTCAGAAGATCAGTCTGCGGACCCACCATTAGGGTCGCGACAGAAAACATAAACTGTTCGGTTTTTGCTGTACCAGCCATGTAGCCACTCCGAAGGAAAGGGCAAAGAATTCGCTGGCTTGCAAATGGAATCGTGGATTCCCACCTACAACGAGTGGCGTGTTATGCCGTGTTACAGGAGATGATGGTGACGGAAGAGACCGTGTTTATGTCGATCAGGGTGCCCGTTCAGCTCCGGGAGATTATCCGGGCACGGGCTCAGCAGAACCTGCGCACCAGCTCAGCTGAAGCACTCTTCTTGATCGAGTTGGGTCTGACGGCTGGGGATGAGGATATGCGACGGCTGGTGAAGCTGGCCGAGTTTATCAATCAGGAAGGTCACCAGTCACCGCTGTCCCCGACACCGTAAAGACATTCCTGACCTCGGCCCGAACTACCGGCATTGCTGAGGTGCCTTCCACCATAGTAGCTACTCCGATCTTGTCCGCGTTGGCGTCCAAAAGATCGAATTGCATTCCCCCCTTGAGCCGCTTGAGCAAAACGTCGACGAAATCCGTCGTGCGGAACATGTTGGGGTCATTGATCGTCGAGACCGAGATACCAAAGACGATATCGTAGAGCCCACCGTTCTCAGTCATGCCGAAGCCGCTGATGCCAATCAGGTCCGAAGCGGGTAGTTTCTGAAAATCGGTGTGTCCGTCCCAATCGATGTACTCGAGTGGGTTCCCGGTTGGGTTCTGGAGACCAGATACTGCGTCCATGACCGCACGGATCAGGGAGAGGCGACAGGTCTTATACATTTTTGAGGGCCTCGCTGACTCGTTTGCGGACGCTGGTGACCATTACATGGGGGTAGCGTCGCAAAGCCCAATAGGAGACGGTGGCGTCGACCCAAGGGCGCTTGGGCTCCTCCTTCTGTCCTTTGCCGACACCAAGCTTGTAGGCGACGTCTGCCCCTAGCTCCTCGACACGGTTCTTGAGGTAGTTTCGGATCAGGACATTGTTGATGTCCTTGCCATCGAAAACCTGGCCCTGGATGAAGGCAGCCCGTCCGCTGACCTTGCCAGTGGTGGCCAAAGTCGGTGAAACGTTCAGGACATTGTTCTTGTCGAACGATAGCTTGATGCCTGGATGGAGGATGTCCTTGAACATACCCGGTAGGCGGGAGTTCAGGGTCTTCTTCAGATCCCCGGAGAAGACATAGAATGTCGTGTCTCCACTCTTCTTCTTGATCGTCTTGGGTTGTAGCGGCTTCCAGGACACCACGCTGCGGCGTTTGTCCAGGAGCGAGGAGGTGAAGCCAGAGGGGGCGACATCATCGAGGCTCAGATGCAGATCACGAGCGGCCATATTTCGGTTGGCGACGTGGGAGGACTGGCGACTGGTGAAGAACTGGATTGCCTTCCTGGTGTATTCCTCCAAGTCGTTGTTCAGATCGGCAACGATCTGATCCCTGGAGGCCATGATGGCACTGCGCACCTTCTGGCTTGCTATCCCCCCAGCGATCGTCATCATCCAGTTCTGCAGTTCCTGCTGCACCTTCTTGTTCTCAGAGGGCTTGTCGGCTGAGATCTGGTAGCTGGACAATCTCTGTTGCATGGCCTTGATGGCCGCGTTGTCAGCAGGGTTCGTGTTGCCCGCTCCTCGACGGCCAACACGGAGACTGAACCTGATGTTGACAGCCATCAGGTGATCTCCAGGACGGACACCCCGAAGACCTTGGTTAGACGGGACACACGCTTGCCATCGACGTAGTCGTTCAGCTGGACGGGCGCACCGGTAACCACCCGGACCCGGTCGATGCCAATGTGGAGGACACGATCGACCTCTTCTCGACCATAGAGTTCGAAGCTGACCCAGATATTGCCAAGCGGATCAACCTTCTCCCCCTTCTTTAAGCCTGTGATGAGGTCCGTGACTTCCGACATGCGGCCCCAGGCTACCTTTGCGGTCATCTGGAATAAACGGAAGCTGCGCCGGAGATCGGCCCGCTGGTCATGTTGAGCCAGGAGGAAGGTCCGCTTTTGAGCGTCGGTGAAGGTCTGCCCGACCGAGACTCGCTCCTTGGGCTTGGTATGGAGGACGAACCGGGGTTCCAGAAAGGTTGTGGTATTGGCTGCCCCGTCGTCGAGGGGCATCAACGTCCCCTCAAACTTGAGACCGGTTTCGGAAGTCAGCCATTCGCGGAAGCGGGCCGAAGTACTACGCACCTGTGATCACATCCGTTGGTTGGGTCAGGACGACCAGGGTCGGGTCGTCGATCTCGATGCCAGCGGCACTATCGAGGGCTTCTAACTTCATACCTTGGACCCGAGCGCGCAGGGCATCGAAGTCGATGCCACTTTTGTAACGCTCAAACTTCTGGACACCATCCGTGTTCACAGCTGCGGCACGTAGCTCAATCGTGTTCAGGCAGGGTAGAGCAGCTTCGCAGACAATTGCCTGATTGAGCGAGAACTCTATGAGAGTGCCAGAGGACAGGCCAACGTCCAGAACGGCCTGAGTAACCTCACTCTCAATCTGGAAATAAGCACGGACAATATCGACCTCCTCATCCCGAAGCTCGTCTGGCGTCAACGCCAGCAGGGTGCGGACAGCATCCGCGTTGGCGGAGGTATTCAGGAAGGGGAGGACACGGTAAGTCTGCCGGGAGGTGTGGGAAACACCATCGGTCTGCCAGTCGAGGACGACTGTGCGGCGCTCGAAACGTGCAGGAGCAGTAATCGTATGGTCACTGGGCGCGAGCGGAACGATTACTTCCGACTGCATCGCCGCCGTGGTGATGGCAGTTGGACCAGATATCCGCGCGCCATTGCCGCCATACAGAGACCATGTGACGCTGCCGACATCGGCAGGCAGAGCCCCAGTCGGGCTCTGCAAGAGGAAGGAGATGGATGCGGCGGTACCGACCAACACATCCACGCTAATCAACCCTTCGGGAGGCTGAGTTTGCCTCGACCCTTGGCTTCCGCCTCGGCTTTAGCCTTCGTCTCAGCCTCAGCCTTGAGGCGGGCAGCTTCATCAGCTTCGGCCTTGAGGCGGGCGGCCTCTGCAGCCTCATCAGCCTCAGCCTTCAGTTTGGCAGCTTCCTCCGTTTTACCCTGAACGGGGAATTCAGCCACAAACGCTGCGATGGCCAACTCGATGTCGCCCTTGCTCTGTTCGACAGTGTCGCGCCAGTCCGCATCCGTGGCGTCGTTGTTGACCTCTGCCACAACATGGGCCTGATTGAGGGCAATCCTCTGACCGATGAAGGACGAATTGGGTACGCAGGTGTAGCCTTCGTGCCGAATGACCGCCCCCGTCATGGGGTCCATAAGCTGGAAGTTGCCGGCGGTTTCCACCAAAATCATAGTTCGCTCCATATGAAAGAGCCCCGGCTCGCCGGGGCTCAATGTTGCCTTTAGGCGGCGTAGTTGAAGATTTCGCGGGTATCACCAAAGACCAGTCGGTAGCCGGTGACTTCGGTCTTGTAGTAGGAGACCGTCTGGTTGCCGACCGCGCGGTCTGCTTCTTGGATCATGGAGCCCGCTTCCTTCAGCTCTTCCAAGGTCTCACCCTTGGTCATGCCGATCAGCTGGGTGTTGGCGGCCGTCGAGGACAAGGCAAAGTTCACCTGACCGTTGAGGATCGGTACGCCGCCGATTTGGAAGCCGGAACGCGCGAGGTTTTCGGCTGCCGTCCGATCCCGATTGTCGGAGATCGGCAGGGCGAACATGAGCAGCCAGTCCACATACGCGTCCCAGTTACCGACGACCGTGTCCAGTGGAACGCCGGCCTTGGCACGGGCCACAAACCACTTCAGCAGGTGCTTGTAGCTCAGCTGACTGTTCGTGGAGTTGCCGATGTTGACACCGTTGAAGGCCGACTGGTTCACGACGGGGGCGGCGGCTTGAACGCCATCACCGTTGATGAGCAGGTTGGTCGCATGTCCGACCTTCGACATTTCGAGTTCGCGCGCAATGCGGTTGGCGTACGGCGTCAGGAGGTCAAGACGGGCGCGACGGCTGAATTCGTACGAGGTACGATAGCCGCCACCGATCTTGTACATCTTAACGCTGTGATCGCTTGTACGGATGGAGCGAACCGGAATGTTGGCCATTTCCGCGATGACGCCTGTACCCTGGTAGTCACCCGGCTTGTCATCGACCACTGTCGTGATCAATTCGGTACCGTTAATCGTGCGAGACGAAGCGACGAGGGCGCCGACGTTCTCGATGTTGTCCTGGCGGTATTTCCACTGGACGAGATCGTCGACGACTTCCGGGAACAGCGCGCGGGTGCCCGGATAGGTGTTGAACGTGTCCGACGCAAGGTCGAGCACAATGCCGCCGTCGAAGTCGTCGTTCAGCGGCAACTGGAGGTAAGCCAGCGCGGCCTCGTAGCCATTCAGGCCTTCGTACTTGTCTTTTTCGTTCGACTTGGACGGGTCGATGGCGAGGCGGAGGTAGTCGCGCATCGCGAGACCGTACTTGGCCGCTTCCGAGAGCAGCTTCTGGCCGGCGTCTCGGGAGTTATGGGCGTTGTCGACACGCAAACCGCCCAGGAGTTCTTCCGGAGCAACGCGCTGGATCGAAGTCAGCGGGTGGATGATCGAAGCCATAAGATGTTGTCTCCAGATTACTTGAGTTCAACAACGACGGTGTTGGCCGTGTTGTTGACCTCGAGGACGATGTTCGTCGCGACGGCGCGCAGGTTGTTCGTCTGCGCGGCGGTGAAAGGGGTGGCGGTGGTGGGGGTCACAACGACGGCGGCTTTGACGACGCCTGAGCCATTGCCAACGACAGAATCGCCAACGTTGACGGTGCCGGTTTTCGGCAGACTGAACTGGCCCTTGCGAGAAACGGCACCAACCTTGCCCGTCTGGCGATCCTCAAAGGTTTCGAGGCGACCGATCACGTGATCGTCGGTGCCGGCGAGCTTCGCGGTGTTGGCTGCGCTCGCGTCGATCGCGAGCGCCTTGCCGACGTCGGCAACGGTGATCGCCGCAGCCAAATTCATCGTTCGAATCCAAACCTCATCGAAGAACGATTCAGTTTTGACGCCGGTGTGAAAAGCCGTAGACATCTATGAAGCTCCTTGGATTACGAGCGACGCTTGAAAGCGGCGAAATTCATACGGACGGCTTTGTCACCGTCGTTGGCGTCAGCGGATTCAGACTGCGCCCCGGCGACGTTCAGCTTCAGGCCTTCGATCTTCTCGGCGGCGAGCGTGATGAGTGCAGGGACTTCGGTCGGGATCTGCGTGGTGGCATCACCAGTCAGGGTCAGCGCCTTCTTGACGGCGGACGTCAGAGCAGCAACGAGGCTCTCGGCGGTCTTCTTGAAGTCTTCGCCCTTCGCGGCATCGGAGAGCTTCGCTTCAAGCTCCGTGACCTTCGCCTTTAGAACGGTGATCTCGCCGTCTTTGCTCGTGTTGGAGGCCTGGGCGAGTGCCAGATCGGCAGTCGTCTTCGTCAGGCCTTCCAGAAATTTTTCCATATCCATGCCGGGGGTCTCCAAATCGCTTTCAGAGAGGTTCAAAGTCGCCAGCAAGGCTGCCGGGCCGCTTGCGGCCAGGCGTGCTTCGCTGAAGTGGGAGGACTTGCGGTTCGCGATGCGCGCACCGGTGGCGCCACCTCGATTGACGAGGCTCATCTCGAACCACTGATCGAGGTTGTGCAGGTTGACGTGCGCGCCGTTCTCACCCATCACGTGACCCTTCGGGTCCGTTCCTGAGTAGAAGTGGTCGAGCGTCGCTTCCGAGCCGAGAAAGTCGAAACCACACATGTTGCAGGTGGCCGCCTTCGGCAGAACCGAGACGGACACCTGATCGACCGTGCTGTTGTCGATCAGCTTGACGACGTCTTCATTCGTCTTGTCGACCCAGAAGAGAACGCGAAGCTCGTCGCCGTTGAGCACTTCGCTGTGAAATACGCGACCGAGAGGCAGCTCGCCGGTGTACGTGTTGTGCATGATATGGAGCGGCAAGCTCTCTAGAGCGAGCTGGTTCGACATTTCGTGCAGGAACTGTGTGGAGTGATGCGCACCCTTATAGAGCGGGTGGTTCTTCCGAATGGGCTTCGTGTTGAGGGCAGTCGCCTCGTACACGGCAAGGTTATTGACTTCGATGTCATCATCGCCAACAGCTGCGATCAGCTGTGTTCGAATGGCATCGGTAATCGGAATCTGCTTCAAAGAAAAATCCTGAAACTACGGGCTGCTGCTCACGTAGGATCAGGACTGGGGCTATCAATCAGTGCTGTGTTATGCCGTGTTATAATGTGCTGAGATCAGAGCATCCAGCAGTAATGCCAGAAATCGTCTATCTGCACTTCAGTCATGCCCTGAGCAGAACCGAACACTGAGACCAAAGGGTGATTGCGTTCGAAGGTTGCTGCCTGCAAATCCATTCGCGCGTCGAACTGCTCTTCGGGTGGCAATGAAGCGACCATGGTAGCAAACGCTGCTGGCAACGTGCCAACAGTTAGGAATGCTTCGGCCTCTTCCTGTGCCACGAACTCATGGTGCGCGAGCCCTTTTGCGAACTGGCGGCGTGAAATGGCCCCGATCAGTTCAATGGGTAAGGGGGTCGATGGAGGTAGATCACACTCAATGAGAGCGGAGCCGTTCCATAAACGTCGGCCTTGATTACTCAGTGCCTCTCGCCACTGTGCTTCGGTAATCTCAATAGCGCCCGAAGGGATGGCGTTACCATGAATTTCGGGAACGTAGAAGCCGGTTGGTCGCCCTTCGGCGTCGATCGTCATCAGCACGGTCATGTACTTCCAATTACGAGGAAGAAGAACGTTTCGCTAGCGTCGCCCATGGCTCCCGAGGTCTGGACGCGACGATAGCAGCGAAAGTATGTGGCGAATCGGTCATAAACGTTCGCCGTTACGGTTGAGGCGGTGGCACCTGTAATCGTCGTGAATATCGCCATGACGTTTGGGGATGCGATGGGGTAGTAGGTATCGACCAGTCCTGTGCCGCCGCTCTGCGATCCCCACTGGATGAGAAGGCCATTCGGGAACTTGACATATCCGTTTGCCCCCATCGAGAATACGAAACCAAGTGTTGTCAGAAACGCGGCGGAGTCGGCGTCATCCAACAGTGTGCGAACGAAAGCCGTGAGATCGACCAAAGATAGTGCACCAGCGCCAGTTGCGTAGGGCAACTTATTGGCAGCTAGCGTGAGCCCAGCCAGCGCCGTCAAATTGTTATGAAGATTCTGCTTTTCGCTGTCCAATTCTGCAAGCGCTGCTTGCACGTTAGTCGCGGCAATGTTGCCGGTGGCGGTGGATGGGGTGTTAGCAGCGGAAATGCCCAGCGCGGTACGTTGCGCGGCTGCGTCAGCCGCTGTGACTATGGCCGAGCCGGCGGAAGTGATGCCGAGTACGACACGCGCCGCTGCCGCGTCGGCCGCCGTGACTAGTGCTGAGCCAACGGAAGTGATGCCGAGTACGACACGCGCCGCTGCCGCATCAGCAGCTTGAATGAAGGTGGAGCCGATCGTCGAAAAGCCCAGAACAGCCCGTTGAGCGGCTGTGTCGGCCGCCTGGACTAGGGTCGAGCCGGCAGTAGTGAAGCCCAACGCTACCCGCTGGGCGGCTACGGTTGCAGCCTTGAGAAGCGCCTTGCCTACAGTGGTGGCACCCAGATTGGTGAGTGCAGTGTCTGCATTGGAAAGATCACTGAGATTTGCTGACCGGTCCAAAGCAGTTGCTGACGCAGCAAGTATCCAAGCTGATCCAGTCCAGACCTTGGTCGTACTTGTGGGGCTGTCGAAATAAACCGTGCCCGCGACGAGGGCCTGGCCTTGGTTATCGAGCGTGGGGGCGGAGCTTTTGGCACCCAGATTGCGCTTATCTATCTGCAACCATGAAGTGTTCGCAGCCGTCGCTGAACCGGCGGCGGCTGTCGCACTGTTCTGGGACGCGGTTGCAGAACCGGCCGAGGCGGTTGCAGAATTGGCCGAGGCGGTCGCAGAGTTTGCTGCAGCGGTCTTGTCGCCCGCGACGGTGGCCTTGTCGGCCGCGACCGTGGCCTTATCAGCGGCGACTGTTGCCTTATCAGCAGCCACCGTCGATTTGTCTGCCGCGACGGCAACACGGTCAGCGGATGTGGTTGTAGCTGCGTTCGTGGCGGTTGTTGCCGAGGTGGACGCGGACGATGCAGAACCAGCGGCTGCAGTTCTATCAGTCGCCGCTTGGGAAGCGCTGGCGGCGGCGTTAGTCGCAAAGCCTTCAGCCGCGTTGCGAGCTGCTACTGCGCCCGCATCTATGTCGACCCAAGCGGTACCCGTCCACGATCGCCATTTGCTGGTGGCAGTGCTCCAGTACATGTCGCCAGCGACGAGCGGGGCCCCAGCAAGGTTGACGGTTGGGGCCGTAGCGGACGCCCCTAACCAGTGCGCTGGACCGATTAACGAAACCGGAGCTGGCCAAACACCTCCGGCTTTCGGGCCGTACATCCGCCAGTTGGTGTGGTCGATGTAGAACAGCCCGTTTTCGCCAACAGTTGGACCGGGTGCTCCCGCGCCGTAGATTGCGGCTCGACCCGCCGGGCCCTGGATGCCAACGGCGGCGCCGTAGATGCCGGTGACGACGACATTGTTCGTGGTATAAGTGACAACGAGATCGCTCATCGCGTCACCACCTGGTCAACGAGAACGCGACCTCCGCAAAGTGGGACGTTGGTGTCCGTGCGGATGAGGTCCCAATACAAGCTGATCTTGGGGAGAGTCGCCGTATCGCTGGGGCCGAGATGAACGTCGACAACGCCTCCCGTTGGGTTGGCGCTCGTACTCAACAGCCCGTTCGCGGTCGACATGTCGATCAAAGCGGTGGGGTGATCCGGATACTCGCGAAACTGCATCCGCAGCGGGACGCCCGTTAGGTTGATTGGGTCGCCGGTGAGATCCTGCAGGATGAGACGTTGCCCCCAGGCCGCGTCGCGAAATATCGGCATCAGGACTTCCTCTTAGGCAGGTTAGTCTTCGTCGCGCCGGTTTTGCCCGGGGTTAGCGAGCGACCGAGTGGGTCGGTGTTCGGGGAGATGTCAGCAGCGTTGGGAGCGGCCGTGGGCGTTGGCGTCATGAAGCCAGTGCCCGACAGCTCAGGCGCGGTTGGATTCGGTAGGCGCCCGTACATCTCGAGCGCGTATTCAATGTCGGTGATGATGCCGTCCGACAGGTCCTGTCGCATACGAGCGGTCTTGATCTGGCGCATTGTCTCCAGCTCAAGGTCCGGGCGTAGCTCAGCCTGACGGAACTTGACGTTGGCGAAGCCCTGGAATCCCTGCTGGTGGAGGCAGAACGAGAACATCTTCTCGTACATCTCAGCCAACGGCTCGTTCAACTCGTCGGCGTACATGGCGGCCAGCCGGGCTTCGACTGAGCCGGTGTTGACGCCGGCACTGCCACGACCGAGGACGGTTGCCATCGTCTTGAGCGCAGCTTGGTTCTGAGCGTTTAGGGTCTCGACAACGTTCGTTACGTCGAGAGCCACAGCGGCCGAGCTGCCATTCAGGATATCGAATTCGACGGAATCCGTGTGGACCACCGACTGGTCGGCACGCAGGCTCTGGAACGTCGACTGGATCGCAGCAACCTGGTTGTTGACGAACTCACGCAGCTTGGTTGGGTCGGCTTTGATGTTTGCCGGTGCCCGATTGATGATCACTTCCTCAAGGACTTTGATGTCCATGCGAGGAAAGCCGGTGATCTGCATGATCCGGTACAGGTCGTTGATGACCTGCTGACGCGCAGCAATGGTATTGATCGCGGCGATGAACGTGGAGTCGGTGTAGATCGTCGTCGGGTCCCGGCGGTAGAACGAGACGAAGAAAGCCGGGGTATCGAGCATCACAGGGTCGCCCCGACCCTGGACGGACTGCCCCGGCTTATAGACACCCGAGGCCTTCTCGTACCAACGGATTGATGCCAGGTCGACCTGACGAATGCTGTCAGGGAGCTGGGCCTTATCAAATACCAACTCCGCGCCGATACCACCGCGAAGGAGAAGCATGTATCGAAGGTCGGCGTTGAGCTGGTAAATCGATTGCTTGAGCTGGAAGCCGAGTGTGTAGTCGACCTGTCGCGTGAGGCGCGTGACCAGCGTGGCGAGAGCATTGCTCGCGTCGCGGTCGACAGCGCCCTGAGCGTCAGTCGCCCACATCACCATTTCGGTGTTCGCGAGCGTCAAGTAGCCGTTGACGGTCGCGGATACGTCGGGGTCCTGGCGGAACAGCGCCTTGAGAAGGTCCTGGCTGTTGTTCGCCTGACGGGACGTGAAGAGATCGGTCAGATGGTCCCGGTACTGCGGGACGGTAAGCACCTGGTCTTTTTGGTCGGGTTGGAAAGTCGGAGTGTTGCTGACGCCCCCATTCGGGGCTTTCTTCTTGGGTAGAATGATGTTCAGCAGGCCGTCAAGCAACCGTCAGCATTCCTAATGACGACCGGGGGGTGCGTCTGTTCAGCGAATTTGGGGAGAGGTCGGGTACGATTGAAGTCGTACCGCCGATCAGCAATGCGTTGGACCTGAGTTCAGGCTCGCTATTGTGAAAGATGACGTCGACAAGGCGACGTGCGAGCAGCATGTAACCCAGTGAGTGAAAGAAGTGATCTTCCTCGGTGAGCTTCTCCCACACCGGAAGGATGTCGGGTGCTTCCTTACGGAACATGCCACGCAGGTGGTTGATCAGCAGAGACTGGTGATGACCGAAGCCATTGAGCGAAAGCTTATGGTTGCGGATGATAGTAGCGACTTGATCCAGGGTCTTGGTACGATGGGCTACCCAGTGGGTGATCTCGTCGAACTCATCCTTGGTCTCCTTCAGGAAGGGACTATTGGCTGCTGTTCCGTAGTGAATTGGCCAAATGATGCCCTTGTATCCTTCAAGGTCGCGGATCGACTCCGCCAGCGTTGTGTCGGGATAACGGTCCATCGCGCCGCTGACGATGTTGAAGCGCTTCAAGAGATAGAGGACTTTATCCTTCAGTTCGTTGCGCGGGACCTGGGTGTGGAGCAGGGTGCGCGTTGGCGTCCCGACCGTGATATGACAGATGTTGCCTTGGTCGATACCAATGGTGCAGGGCTCATTGATGTTGTCGGAGGGCTCGCCGGGGCTGTCCATGCAGGCCTTGATGTCAGCCTCGCTGATCCGAGCGTTGGAATCGTTATAGGCCTCGCCCAGCACCGTGTTGAAGAAGCCCTTCATATTGTCGAGGCGCTGATGCTCCACCAGACGCTGGAATATGTAAGGGATCGTGATGCGATCGATGGACGTCGGTCGGACGCGATATCCACGGTTCTGGGTGCGGCTCGGATGCTTGGCGACCCACTCACGGATGCTGGTGTCACCAAGATGGAGCTGGGTCGAGCACTTCTCGCAGCGCCAATAGGTTTGGGATATGTCGATCCGGCCAATGTCCTCGGCCGTCAGCTTGGTCAGGTCGTCTTCCTTCTTGAGGAGACCTGGAAGGTGCATGTGGCGGAGGTGGAATTCTGGCAATTGATGCTGCCTGCAGCCGGGGCAGCGCGTGAAAAACTCCCACTGGTCCGACAGGTTGAACATGGCATCGATCCCGAACCCGAGAAAGGTTGGGGTCGAGAAAGTCTGGCGGATCTTGAAGTCGGAGTTCTGCAGGCGGGATTGAAAGAGGCCGATGTTCTCCTGGTCCGAGAGGTCCAGTTCGTCGTGAACGAGGATGTCGGCAGGGATCGAGGTCGCGTCACCCTCGGTATTTCCGGTGAAATAGGCGAAGGAATCGTCGATCTGATAGATGCCCTTCTGCCTGACAGGGCTGTCTCCGCGCGGAGGGTTGAACACCGGTTCCGTCGTGATCAGCGGCTTGACGCGCGTCTGCGAAACACGGTCCCGCATTTTGTCGTCGGGCATCGTGTAGATGCCGGTGGTGCCAGGGTTGCGTCGCAGCCAACCTAGGTACTTGCGCAGCTGGCTCTCGGTGAGGCCGACCTGTGAGCATTTGATGCAGCACAGGTTCTGGTGCAGGTCGTCGATGATCTTCTGCTGGAACTCATAGCCTCTGAAGCTGTAGGGCTTGCGCTTGAGACGCGTGTTTTTGATGACCCATTCGGACATTGAAGTTTCGGACGAGTCGTCATCGTAACGAGTGTCCGCAGTGGAAATGAACTCACTGAGCAACGGGTTCATGCGTTTGCAAATATGGGGACGACACCCCAGCTGCAAAAGAGCCGCTAGAAAGCCCTGCAGCACGCGGGTTTTTAAGAAGGGAGTCGCGCGACTTCCCCTTGCTGATCGCTGGTATGGCCACGATCTCCGTCGTCCACCTCACTTTTAAGGGATTGCGAGTGACCTATCCTCTGTTGCCCAAGGACCTAGACATACGATTGAGAGCATTGAAGCTGGCTCATAGTGAAAGCGGTATGTCCGTAGATGAGTACCTGGGCCAGACAAGTTGCCCTTACCCCCGTGAGTTGAGGGTCTACCTCAACCGTTTCCTCAGTGAGGGGCCCGTTTCGGGTGGCGACCGTGTTCCGGTGTTTGAGGGCGCGAAGGACAAGTTCGAAGTCGTCCTCGAAGAGGTGGAAGCCACCATCGAGATGATGAAGAAGATCGAGTTGGATGTGTCGATGTCTACGGACACTGACCCCAGCGACCGTATTCAGCTCGTAAAGGCCAAGACCTCGCTTCTGGAGAAGTGGGTGAGCCTGAAGGAGCGCGTCTACACGCTTCGAGAGACCGTGGAATTTCAGCAAATCGTTTTCGGCGTCATGGACGACATGCTCGACGTCAATGGCCGCACGCAGTTTCGCAATCGGTTGCGGAACCTGCAGTCGGTCGCTGATTTGAAGCTGGGCGCGGGCGCTGAATCGAAATTGGAGGCTTAAGGGGTTATGGGTATTTTTAGTGAGAACGCGCCAGGCTATTGGGCTGCTGGACTATCGGTTATCCCGATCACACGACCCGACCCGTCCGGGGCCGACAAGGCGGCCGGCAAGCGTCCTGCGATTTCTACCTGGCAGCGTTACTCGGCCGTGCCCGTTGGGGATGCCGAGCAAGCCGGTTGGCTGCAGATGTTTCCGGACCACAACATGGGCCTGGTTCTGGGGCAGGCTTCTGGCCTTGTTGCGCTCGACGTCGATAGTGACGAACCGGGCATACTGAATGCTATCGACAGCATCACACCGAAATCGCCGTGGCTGCGTCGTGGGCGCAAGGGCTACGTCAAGCTGTTCAAGTATCAGGGCCAGAACACCTTCCACGTGAAGCTCGCGGACGGCACCAACGTCCTCGACTTCCTGTCGACGGGTGCTCAGGTGTTGTTGCCGCCCTCGATCCATCCGGGATTGATGGCGCCCTACACCGCCAACTGCGATCTGCTGGACGTGCTAGGCCAGATTGGCACCTTGCCGACGTCGTTTGGCGAGCTGGCCCGCGATGCGCTGCGTCAGAACGGCTACGAGGTGGCTTCAGGTGCTGCGCGCGTCGGCTTTGTGAACTGGGTTCCGGCTGGTGGGCGCGATAATGCGCTCGTCCGCTTCGCCGGTGGCATCGTTTCCGACATCATCAAGGGCAATATCACCCTGAAAGAGGGTCTGGACGTCGGTTTTCAGTGGGTGCAGGACCGTGTCGAAAAGGTTCCGGGAGACGAACTCCCGCCTGCAAAGATGACGGAAAAGATCGTCGAATGGCTGCGGAAGGACCTTTTTGGCCCGAAAAAGCTGACGCTTCCAGCTGGTTGGGATGAGGGTATGACCGTAGACCAGCTGAAAGAGCTGGGCCTCGACGACATCACCAGTGAAAACCGGCGTTTCTCGTATCAGGAGATCATCGACGACTTCCATGCGAAGATCCAGTCAGACGGTCTCGACCACACCAACCCGAAGATGACCGAGTTGGTTGGGATTATGTGCGCGCGCGTGGCCGGTAATCCAGGCATCACACCGCTCGAGCAGCAGCATATTGTGAAAGTGCTCCAGGGTGCGACGGCGAACAACCTCACCGCCGCAAGCATCCTTCGGCAAATTCGCGAATTTCAGAAGGGCGACATTGCGGGCAACGATCAGACCGAGATCGCGCGTGCTGTCATCGACAATGTCGAGCGGACAGGGGAGCTACGCTTCTCCAATGAGATGTTTTACCAATGGCAAGGCGCGCATTGGGTGCCAATGGAGGCCGCTGACCTGCAGAAGATCGTGGCCACGGAGTATGGCAACTTCCCGGCATGCAAGAAGGACAACGACTATCGCGCTGTCGTGAAGGTTATGGCGACGTTGACGCGTGCTGACCTCAAACAACGCGATATCCGGGGCATAAACTTCGTCAATGGCTATCTGACCGAAGATCTGACGTTACAGCCCCATAACAAGGACTTTGGCTGCACTTATGTGCTTCCCTACCCCTACCAGCCGGAGTTGGCGGGCAAAGCGACGATGTTTTCGGAGCTTCTGGTGCGTTATTGGGGCACCGATCCTGACTTTGCCGACAAGGTTGAGGCTCTGCAGGAGGCTTTTGCAGCCACCCTGTTTGGTGTGGCGCCACAGTACTTCCGCGTGTTCTGTCTCTATGGCCCAGCTGATACGGGTAAATCACGTATTCTACGCATTATGCAGGGCCTGATGCCTGATGGTTGTGCAGCAGCGGTGGCTCCGAAGTTCTGGAACAACCAGTTCTCGGTCGCGGAGCTGACCGACAAGGTGCTCAATGTTGCAGGTGAGCTATCGGAGCGGGACCTCATCTCGGGTGATATCTTCAAGCTGGTGGTGGAAGGTTCCACTATTCAGGCTCAACGTAAGTACCAACCCCTCTACAAGTTCAATCCGATCGCTGCTCACTGGTTCGCCTCCAACGTTCTGCCTCGTACCGATGACTCATCGGCAGGCTTCACCCGTCGCTGGTTGTTCTTGGAGTTCTCCAACTCCATCGAGACGAAAGATCGCATCGTCAACATCGATCAGCTGATCTTGGAGCAGGAACGGGAGGCCATCGCGGCATGGGCAGTGCAGGGGCTGATCACATTGAAGGATCGCGCGGAGTATTGCGTGCCCGCCAGCAGCTTGGAGCTATGTAAACGCGTTGAAAATCGGACGAACCCTGTCCGTTTTTTCCTCGCCAACTCTCATCATCGGGGACACCTGAAGCTGGGGGTTGGCGAGAACGGGGCATCGAGCGAGGCTACCACACCCGCCCGGCAGGTTTATCTCGCCTACCGCTTGTTCTGCGTCAGCGAGGCGAATGTGCAGCCTGCGGCATACGAGACCTTTATCGATCGTATGCGCCAGTTGCAGAAGGAGTTCGGCTTCAAGGAAGTGTTGGACGGTCTGGGCAAGACTTCCAGAGCCGGGTCGGGGGACTCAGCGTACAGGTTCCTCACGATTGTCGATCCGACGAAGCCGACGAAGCCGTCGAAGTAGACGCGGATTGGTGGGACCGCGCGCTTTACGAAATGGAGCGGGAACTAGCGCTGAACGGGAATTGAGGGGCCTTCGGGCCCCTTTTCTTTTGCACCTGGCTCATTCGGAGGGAGTCCTTGGACTCCCTTCTGCCAAGTATTGTTGGCGGAAGTTGCTAGTACTAGCATCCAAAAATCGAAAAATTTGGCGAGAATAAATGCGCGACGGTTCCCCACTATATGTAAAAATAATACAATAAAATCATATACTTATCCAATCTGACGTTCTCCTTCCAACTCCCCATCCTCACTGTCATATTCAGTTCGTGAACAGGGGCCTTCCCCCTCCAGTACTTCAAGACACTCTAACGAGTGAACGCCATTACTATGTCTAATCTTCACTTTCCCGAACGGGAAATAGGAGTAAACGAAAATGAGCATTCAACATTACATCAATCGGGTTTCTGAAACGGCCATCGAAGTTAACAGCGCAGAGCATGCCAATCTGGCGGCCATCGTCACGTGCCTGGCCGTCAAGACAAACTTCCATATTGGCCACGTCAAGGTGCACGCCAATGTAGTGAAGGACGCCAAGAGCCGCATTGTTGCGGCGCTCTTGAATGCGGAAATGGCCAAGACGACGGCTTACAATCGCGTCGATTGCGCAACCCGCGTGCTGGCCACGATGCGGGAGAAATATTTCGAGCATGTGCGCGTCAAGGAATTCCAGCAAGCCAACAGCGAGGACGCTAAGGAAACAGCGATCACGGGCTTTCTGGCTGACATGAATGTCGAGGGGTTGGCCGATGCCAATCGCTTCGCCAAGGTTGGCGTGGCGCTTACTCAGGAAATGCGCGAGGAACTGCGCACGGATGACAGGGCCGCCAAGGCCAAGGCCGCCGCTGAACAGGTGGCAGCCGACAAGCTGGCCAAGCTTGAACAACAATTGCAGGAACTGCGCGATGCAGCCACCGCAACGCCAGCGCAGGCCGCCGCCACGGCGCAGGCGGCGGGCATTCCCATGGCGGAGAACGTCATTAGCGACAATCCCGACGCTGAACAGATGACACTGCGCATTACGGTTGCTGATCTGATCAGCTTCATTGGTGAAATGGACGTCGACGACGTTACCAACGTCATCAAGGCAGCCAATGCGCGCCTCTTCGCCCTGTCCTCAACTGAACAGGCCCAAGCGGCCTAACCTTCCCCCGGACGGTCCCGCCTGTGCGAGGCGGGACCGACACCAACGGAGGCGCACGTGGATAGCGATGCGTTGATTACGATTTATACGCCCGCCCTAACCGCGATTGTGGGCTTGGCCATAGCGTTCTTGGTTCAGTCGTATCTGAACTGGCGACGCATGCGCCGATTTTGAATTCCCGAACGGGAAAACACGGGGGGCCTCACAATGACTCACATTGACTCACTGACGGGCAAACGGGTTTTGCGCCCCACAGGTAGCGCGGACTGGGCGGAGCCGGCTCAGCGGCCCATTCTGAGTCACCGCGAGGTATCGCGGCGGGCTGCGATCCTGGGACGGGCTCAAGAGATCGCGCGGGAAGCCGATTTGGCCGACGCGGACCTGGCGCAGGCGCAAGCTCACCTCCTGGACGAGCATGGCGGCCGAAACGTATTCACCACGCAAGGGCTTGGGGAAGCGTCTCACAGCCAGCGCGCGCGCACGGTCCGCATTCCGCCTAAGACGCGGGCTTGGGTGCCAGCTCGGGGCCATGTGTGCGGACGTCGCTGACGGGGCCGTGACCGTGGCCGGCGGTGAATATCATTTCGGATGCGTAACAGTTGTTCGTTTTTGTGGGCCGGGGTCGGGGCGAGGTTCGGGAGAGAATTGTCTCCCGCTTGGCGGGCGCAGCAAACAAAATCGGTGTTGATAATATCAACATCTTTTCAAATCTCGCGCGCGGGCTTTACTCCGGGTTGGATCTCCAGCCTGGACGTTTCCGCTTGCGCGGATTTCAGTTTCCCGAACGGGAAAACGGAGGCTTTCATGGACGACAAGGTGATCTACCAGGATCGCGTCATTGTGCTCACTCGCCACCCTGATGGCACCTACACGCTGAGCAACGGAGAAGCTCGCGTGAAACTGCCAGCTCTGAGCTTTGATCACTATTTTACTTTACATCAGCTGGAAACCGATATCGCCAGCACCGCCCGGAAAGCCATCGGCAGGTAGAGATTTTTTGCGGGGCAGTAAAACCCTTATATCCCTATTACTTTCTTTTTTCTTTTTAAGCCCCCACTGTTTATATATTCTGTTTATTACTTTATTATTATTTTATCTTATTGATATTAATAGGATATTTCTAAATCAGTTATCCCACTACATTCCCCAAAGAGTCCGCCAGTCCAAAAGGAGTCCATAGGAGTAGGTTAGAGAATTGAATAGCCTTCAGGACAGTGAGTGGAACAAGAGTTTTTCAATTTTTGTAATTGTTTCAGTCAACTAGTGAAATAATGCCCATGGCGATCAAACTGCACCTCTGGCGTAAGCACATCAAAACCCCTACGGGGTACCCGAACAACCCACCTAAAACCCGCTGCTGGGTCTGGACTGGTGCCACAACCAACCCTGACAAAGTCTACAAATACACCCCGTACAACGGTGGTAGACCTGACCAGCCGATCAGGGCCCCTCGTGCCAAACGTGAGAGCCTTCGACCTGTTGCTACCCTCAACCGAAAGAGGGTGAACCCCAGACGCGAGCTATTCGCGCGTCACAACGGCATACCGGTTGAGAGTCTGCTCCCACTGCAGACCAACGGTGAGTGCACCAATTCGCTATGCATCAACCCTCTGCACTTCATTGAGGTAATGAGAGGTGAACACCCTAGAGAGCCTGAATCTCGACGGTTAGCACGTGAGCTTCGTGAGCAGGCTAGGAACCGTAAGGGTCTCCCACCTGCGCAGCAGCGACAGTACGTGGCCACCGAAGCCTACTAACTCACTCCCACATTTCACACCCACCACAACCCTCTCACCTAGGGAATGCACCGTCATGCTCAAAGCTCACCTTCAGGCTGTCCGCACTCTCCTGACGCCTCCAGAGAACTGGACCCAGAACGCAGGTGCACGGGATATCGATGGTAATCAAACCTATGATCCCACCCTGGCGAAGTCCTGGTGCCTGTATGGTGCAATTGGCCGCACAAACCCCGACGGGCCTGCATACACTGCATGCGTTCTCGCACTGAGAGCACAACTCGGTGACCATAGGATTTCCGTCTTCAACGACGACCCCAACACCACTCACCCCATGGTCCTTGACCTGATCGACCGCACCATCGCGGCCACACCCTGATGGGGTTCCTTCTCGGCCTTCTCCCAGGGGTACTGCTCGCGGGTTATATCGCGCGTCAGTACCTTAAACTGCACCAAACCATGCAAGACATTCGGACCCGTGTCGCGGTGTACGACACCCGCCTGAATAACATGGAGCAAGCACCAACAGGTGATGACTACAACAGTCTCTACTGGCTGGTGATGCGCCACCTTCCCTAACCATTCCCACAACCCAAGCCCACTACAACACGCTGAACCACAGCGTGAAGGAGGACGCATGTCTCTCACCAAGCAGGAAATCTTCGACACTGTGGCCACGGGTCTCGTCGCTCAGGGTGTTCGGTCAATCAATCACAACAACGATTGTCGATATCGCGGCCCCAACGGTACCAAGTGTGCGCTCGGCATCCTCATAACTGACGACGAGTACGTGAGGGAGATGGAAGGACACAGCGCTTGGAGCGCGATCCCGGCCTTCGAGCTGGTCCGTTTCAACAACCACGTGGAGTTTCTCGCCGCGATCCAAGACGCGCACGACAACCATATGCCCGAAACAAAAGGTGGCCCGCTCACCGCGTGGCTCCAGGAAATGCGCAACATCGCAGCCCAGTACGGCCTCAACCCTCAGGTGCTCGACAATGTCCCAGTCCCAACTCAAAACTGACCTCATCGCCATGCGAGACCTGCTGTCCACGCCCTCAGCGTGGACACAGGATGCCTTTGCGAGGGATCGCGATGGCGACATCTGCACTTCGGATCACCCCACGGCAGTGTGCTGGTGCCTGGATGGGGCTGCGGCCAAGGTAGGTCTGTTAGATGATGATGATGAGGGCCGTTACGCGGCAATCAGAGTCATCCTGACCCGGTCGGTGCCTACGAACCATGGGGGTTATGTCGGCTTCAACGACGACCCGAACACCACCCACGATGACGTCATGTCATTGCTCAACAAAGCAATCGAGGCAGCCCAATGACCCTGCTCGAGAACCTCACCAAGGTCCGCGCACTCCTCGCGGACCCGACGAAGTGGACGAAGGGGTATCTTGCTAAAGATGAGAGCGGAAACCCTACGTTTGCCGAAAGCAGCAATGCCGCCTGCTACTGCATGTTGGGCGCGATCAACTCCGTTGCATCTCCTGAAGAACAACGCGATGTGAAGAACGCTGTGCGGTTTCATATCCCCACCTATGACAAGAGCATCGCTGACTTCAACGACGACCCCAACACAAATCACCACGACGTCCTCAACCTCTTGGACAGGACCATCGCACATGTCTCAGCTCAAGGCTGATCTTCAGGCTATCCGCCAGCTCCTCGATACGCCTGACAGATGGACGAAAAACTTCAATGCCCGTGACGCACTCGGTCGGCAGGCACTCCCCGATGACGACAACGCCACCTGTTGGTGCCTGAATGGTGCAATGATTAAGATCACGGATGCCCGCTACACCAGACGGTACGATGCTCTTGATAGCGCGTTGAATGCAGCGGTACCAGGGCGGACGGGCTTCATTACCTTCAACGACAACGGTTCGACCAGGCACGACGACGTCCTGAACCTGCTCGACCAAGCGATAGCCGCCGCGCCCTAGCACCACCCACAATCACGTCCGTTCTCCCGCCCAGGGAAGGAGCGATAACGCATGTCCGCATCCCAACTCAACACTGACCTCCGAGCAATCCGCACACTCCTCTCCGATCCCGCCAAATGGACCAAGGGCGAGAATGCTCGCGACCACGAGGGTTGTGGCGTAACATTTAACCATCCCGCAGCTACGTGTTGGTGCCTGAACGGAGCGAACGCCAAGCTCCACGCCAGACAACACTGGTCCCGCTTCCACGCCGTGGACAAGGCTCTTACGGCGGCTGCCACAGAACCAGGTTCGTACCTCACCCTTAACGACAACGGTACTCACCCGGGTGTCATGGCCTTCCTTGATAAAGTGATCGAGGCCAACCCATGACCCTCAAACAGGACCTCACCGCTGTCCGCGACCTGCTCTCGGACCCGAACCGGTGGACGCAGGGTTGGTTGGCGATGAACAAGCATCGCCTTCATGTCCACCCTCAGAATGAGAGCGCAACGTGCTGGTGTCTCGTCGGTGCTGGCCGAAAGCTTCTGCCCTTCGATCGGGAAAATGAGGTCAATTCTGCCCTCTACCACGCCATCGGGGACGGTCGGAGCATTGCTAATTTCAACGACCACCCCAACACCAGGCACTCCGACGTGCTTGCACTCTTGGATAAGGCCATCGCCAATGCCTGAGGATACCCACCGCATCGTCGCCCGTTTCGTCCCCCAGGCGTGGGTACGCGACTACGCGGTCGAAGTCGATCCCTATGGACCTACGACCTGGGATGTCACTGACCAGATTGTTGCAATGGGGGAGTATGCTGCCCTCGCACTGGTCGATGACCAGTATGCAACTGACGACTTACGAAACCATCCGAACGCGCCGCAGTGGGTGAAAGACTGGACCGGCCCGTTCTATGTTGAGGTCCAGCAGGCGATCGAGGATTATTTTGGCAGGGGTGAATAGTCAGCTCCTCGCTGATCTCCACACCCTGCGCAGCCTCGTCGACTTGCCAGAAAAGTGGACCAAGAACATGATCCACTTCGACATCAATGGTATTCCGCTTTCCTATCGCACCGAAGCCGGCAGGTATTGCGTACCACTTGCGGTGCACGCGATTGCCGACGGGGACAAACCACGTGGGCGAGCGTTATGGAACGCTCTCCAGGGGCACGTCCATTGGCGCCACGATAGCCTTCTTCATTGGCATGACCACCCCAACACCACGCATCGCGACGTCATGAGCGTCATCGACCTCGCCATCATGTTTTCTAAGTAGAGAGACTTCCCACATGTCACGCCAAGTCAAACGCGCGGCCCTCCGTCGCGCGAAGAAAACGTCTGTCATCACGCGGGTCAAGCCCACATTTGCCAAGGGCAAGACCTATCGCAACTCAGGGAAGAGGGTGTTTCAGCATGTCACAGCTTCTTGAAGATCTGAAGGCTGTCCGCACCCTGCTGACGCCGCCCGCGAAGTGGACACGGGACTACTATGCTATGGACGAGGAGCAATCCCAGATTGAGCCCTGGTCGACGTATGCCACCTGCTACTGCATGCTCGGTGCCATGAATAAGGTGGTGGCCGAGGGTGAGTTTCCCAACCAACTCGATGAACTGACATACGACACCAGCGAGAAAAACCCTCGCTGGAAAGCGTTGGAGGGCGCGATCCAGATCGTCGTGACCCGCACGCACAGCGACATCCCGACCTTCAATGACGACCGGAGAACCACTCACGACGACGTCCTGAACGTACTCGATGAGGCCATCGCCAATGTCAAATCAGCTTCTTGAAAATCTCAAAGCTGTCCGCAACCACCTGGCGACCCCGGATCGGTGGACGCAACATAGCCTCGCCCGTAACGCTGACGGAATGTCAGGGCTCCTTCCGGAGAGCGGAGCTGCGGTCTGCTGGTGTCTCTTCGGCGCCCTCCGAGCGGTCGAACTACCGCACTGGTCACGGGCAGCAGTGGTGTCGACGCTCGCAAAGCTGATCGAACCCGAGGCCAAAGACCTCCACAACAACGGTGTGGCAGCGGATATCGTCATCGCGTTCAACGATGCAGACAACCGTAAACACGGGGAAGTACTCGCACTCTTGGATAAGGCTATCGCCAATGCATCGTGAAAACCTCAAGAAGCTGGCCGACTACCTCGCAACGGGCACCACCGCGTGCCGTTTCGATATGGGGTCCTTCTGCCGCGACGAGTACGGCGATGATCTCGCCCCGTTGGTCCATGAGTGCGGTACCGTCGCCTGCGCAGCTGGGCATGGACCCGCCGCCGGGATCGAACCTATCAAGAAGGATGAGTCCTGGACGACCTATGTGAGACGCCATTTCGGCCTCTCGTTATTCAGCGACGAGGGTATGTGGCTCTTCTCCGGTAGCTGGGAAAGATCGGATAACACGCCGGAGGGGGCCGCGAGGCGCATCTATTGGCTCCTCGACGAGGGACTACCGTCGAACTGGCACAAACAGATGATGCGTACGGAGCCTCTCTGCTATGAATAGAGACAACCTCAGAAAACTCGCAGACTATCTCATCACCGGCCGTGTGGAGTACGAGTTTGACATGAAATGGTACTGCGTTAGCGCTTACCGGGATCACGAATACAGCCCGGCGAAGCACGATTGCGGCGCAATTGCGTGTGCTCTTGGTCATGGCCCCGCAGCGGGTATTGAGCCCAGCGCGGATTGCTACTCGTGGCAGAGCTATTCACGCAATCAGTTCGACCTCGCCCACTACTCGGACGAGTGGGACTGGGCCTTCGGACCAGGGTGGAGTTACCTAGACAATACTCCACAGGGAGCTGCCAAGCGCATCTACTGGCTGCTCGAGCATGGTCTGCCTAAGAACTGGGCTGAGCAGCAGAGCGGCGAGGAGCCCCTTTGCTATGTCTGAGGAACAGTTCGAGGCTCTCGTACGTCTCATCGACGACCGGATCGACAATGCGATCCGGGCACTCAAGTGTGATCTCAACGACTGGGACCGTCCACCGCGCCTTTGGGAGGACGAAGCCACGCTCAAGGACGAGGTTAAAGAACTGCTCGTCAGGGCGTAACTGGCTACTTCCGGCTCTCTATCTCAGCTTCAAGCTTTTCAATCTCACGAGAGGTATGAAGCTCAATATTGATAAGTACCTCAAGGCTTACCTGGAGCGCGTCGATTTGGTCCTGATTAGGCAGACGGGCCCTTAGCAAGGACTCTTGCGATGCTCGGATACTCGCCTGTTCACCTTGAAGGCTCGTCCGACGGCTGTTGAAACTTTCAAGCGCTAATTCCAGCTGCTTGTCATTCAATTCTTTTAGAACCCAGGCCACCGCATCCCCCCATGCCCACTTGGTCCACCCAGGCCAAGCACCTCCGAGACACGCATAACCTTTCCTACGCGCAGATTGCAAGAGCAGTCGGCGTGTCGAAGGCGCGCGTCCATCAGGTGCTTCGCCCCAAACCTCGAACCGAAGAGCAACGCCTTCGGAAGAACTTCCACGAGAAACTTAGAAAGGTTCGTCGATGCTTACCCAAGAACAGAAGCAGGATTATTTCGATCGCGCAGTCGGTGGGTTGCTGAAGCAGGGCACCCGGTCGTTGCGGAAGAAGGACGAGGACGACATCTTCTGTATGTACCGGAGCCCGCAAGGCCACAAGTGCGCGGTAGGGATGCTGATCCCCGACGATAAATACAGCCCCAAGTTCGACAATGGCGACGACGTCATGCTTGAGGCTGTGCTCACAGAAGGCCTCGGTGTCGGGCTCGAGAATTTTGACTTCTTCCGGGACCTGCAAAAGGTTCACGACAAGTCACAGGTATCGGAGTGGCCGGCTCATTTTGCGAAGTTCGCCGGGGAGAATGGTCTCAACACGAAGGTGATTGATGAACACACCAATCACGTTGTTTAACCAGGTCAACGGCCTAGACCCCGCCAAGAAGGTCATGATCTCCAACGTTGGTCTCATCAATGGTCACGTCGAGTCCAAGGCTTGGGAAGTGCTGAGCATCAGCGGAGATGGCTGGGCCAGAATTCGGTCCATCGACGATTCCTCTTGGTACCTCAACCTCAAACACGTGATCCATTGCGAGCTGGCAGTGGTCGACCGCTGACAACACAGATCCCCTTATCTCTGGTTTTCGATGGGTCTTACGGCGGACCGTAATCCCCAGGGGTGAGAGATGAGGGGACTGCATCAGCACCCCTGGGGAAGCTGCCCCCATTTTATTAGGAGATACCCATGGCTCGTCGTCCGAAGCCCACCCAGGTCGTGCAGACCGAAGAGCGTTACTGCGTCATCGCCCCTCTTGTTCACACCTCGCATCGCAAGTGGAAGGCCACCGAAGACGAGGCCATCAAGCATGCGGAGACCTTGCTCTCCCATACTGATCGACCGGCGGCCGAGCTGGTGGTCGTGAAGGCTATAGCCTTCGTACGACCCGCACCCAAGCCGATCCAGGTCAGCCGGGACGTGGCTGAACAGCTGATCCTTATCTAACCCAGGAAAATACACTATGAGCAAATTCACCGCAGGTTTGTGGGCGTTCGGCTTTGGCGTTGCCCTGATGGGTGCTGTTGGCTGGGTCATGAATCTGTACAAGCTATTCCTCTTAGCCCAGACGGCTGTGCCGTTGTCGCAGTGGGGGTTGATGGAAGTACTCCGCCTCCTGGGGATCGGCCTGCTACCCGTGGGTGCTGTTGTGGGGTGGCTTTGAGGATAGTCTCGGAGACCGAGTTCTCGGCTCGTCTGCGAGAAATCCTTACCACCTACACAACAGACGACCTCGGTGCCGTAACAGGACCGGGGAGATCAGGAGCGCTAGCAAGCGTCTACACCTCCCACCTGCTCGGCATTCCGTTCATTCCCTACGGTGCCCGCCACCCTCGCCACCTCGGTCGACTTCTGATCATCGACACGGCCAGGGAGAGCGGGGCCACCCTTAGGAAGGCCGAGCGGAAGTATCTCGAAGAAACCCCACTGATCATCACCGTCTACGAAGAGCCACCCCGAGTGGCCTTTTGGTACGAGGCAACCAAACCCCAACATTTCCGACACGAGAGGGCCGCATGACCGTCTGGTTCACCGCCGACACCCACTTCGGGCACGCCAACATTATCAACTACTGCCGAAGGCCATTCGCCTCGGTTGAGGAGATGAATGCTGCTCTCATCCAACGGTGGAATTACTACGTCCAACCCGAGGACACGGTCTTCCACCTTGGGGACTTCGCCTTCCACAGCAAGCCTCGAGATATGCAGTCTCTGCTCACCCAGCTGCATGGCAAGAAGATCCTGATCTGGGGGAACCACGACCACAGCATGACCCGCAAGCTCCCCCAATGGGAGCAGGTTATCCAGTTCTTGGAAGTCCAGCTGGGGGACTTCCACCTCACGCTTTGCCACTACCCGCTTCGAACCTGGGCAGGTCAGCGTCGTGGTGGCATCCACCTCCATGGCCACTGTCACGCCACTCTTCCTGATCGCATTCCAGGAAGTCTCGACGTTGGTGTCGATGGCGTGGCCGATTTCCGTCCTCTCACTCTGATAGAGGCTGCGTCCTATGCTCTGGCACCGGCGTAGGGCCTTCCCCGAACTTGTCGATCGTTTCGGCAACCCCACATTCCCCGGAACCTACATCGACACGTTCGCACTCATTCCGGGGACGGGTGTCTGGGTACTGATCCATCGGGAGCGCGAAGATGAAACTCCTTCAGGTTATCGAGGGTCATCTGGGGACCCAAGCCCAGCCTCAAACGTGCATCATCTACACAATGAAGGGGCGCAACGTACCGTTTGATGAGACGGACATCGAGCACTTCAAGTGGCTGCTCGATCTGAGCCTCTACACCATACAGGCCCATCTGAACCAAGGTGGGCCCGTTCTTTATCCAGCCTTCCAATCTCCGCTTCCCGACAATCTGCTGGAGCACCTTCATCGATGTCTTTCATCCTCTGGGTTGCACTATGGACCTGCCTCTCTTGCGGAGTTCGAGCGTTTGAAGGCAAGCGAACCACAGCCGGAGACTTCATGTGGATACTCGCTCTTGCCTGGGTCCTGATGCCGATCTTCTGTCTGATTCACATTGCACAATGGGTGGTGACCTATGCCAACGACTGACCGGGACTTGTTGCACGATCTTGTCGAAGCCTGGCCCGAGTTCGATGACGATGAAACGCCGGTCAACGGCGCCGACCTAGTGGAGTGGTTCGCAGGATTCCGAGAGCAGGTGAAGGCTCACCTGGCCGAGCCTCGTTCGGAATGAGCGAATTTATCAAGGTCTGCGACTGCGGAAAAGGCGACTATGTTCGAGCCGACGACCGGTTCGACTGCCTGCCGGCCAACGCGGTACTCAAAATTGAAGAGGACTCGTACGGACTCTTCATCAGATGTCCCGATGGAAGGGGTCACCATTACATCAGTGAACTCCTAGATATCACCGGCACGTTCTACGTCGGCCTTTTCAGACAGGAGCATTAGCCAGTGGAGAGCAAAGTGACCAACTTCCTCGTGCAGGCAGAACTAGCCGAAGCGGCCATGCTCGAGATGAAGAAGCAGGCCCACGTCCGCTATGCGAAGGAGCTTCAGGAAACAGTCGTGCTTCCGAACATGACACGCGGTCTTCGTCGTCACCTCAACACGGCCAAGCGTCGTGGTGTGAAAGGCCTGCGCCCATGAGTGTCATCCTGAACCTAGTCGGCCTCTGTCAGCTCCTCCAGTCACTGTTCATCTTCGTTGTTCTTGTGACGTTCGGAGACAGTTGGCCGGCTCACATTATCACAGCCGCTCTCGTTGCGGGCGCCTCATCACTCGTCGCGGCAGTCAAGCTGTCCCCACCATGGGAGGACTCAGATGGTCCTGGCTCTCCTTAATCTCCTAGCGGCCATCATCCTCTTGGTGATGGGCATCGGCGTCTCGTTTGCCAGCTTCGACAGCTGGAAGGCCTGGTCGAAACTGGAGCGGACGATGCTGGTGCTGTGGGTTCCCTCCAGTTTTTACGCCGTCTACTCCCTTCTGTGGCAGGTGCCTACATGACCGACACCATCTCACCGTGGATACCGGAGACGAACCCGATCCGCATCGCCGTCCTCGCCAAGCTGGGTGAGGAATGCAACGAGCTGGCAGGCCGAGCCTCGCGCTGTCTCATGCAGGGTGCGGGCGAGCTGGACCCGAAGAGCGGCCTCACCAATCTGGAGGAACTGGCTCGGGAAATGGCCGATGTCATCGCTTGCATCAACACCACATCATTCCTTTTTGCGACGTATCCCGACCCATTGCGCGTCAGCGCGAAGGAGCAGGGGTACGTGAAATGGCACGCCATGATCGAGGAGGCGTCGGCGACATGACCAAACATTACACATTCGACATGAGCCTCAAGGCTGCAGTCACAGTCGAGGCCGAAAGCGCAGAGGAGGCAGAGCGCATCGTCAAGGGCGTGCTCGATGATGCCGCCTCGTTTACCGCATACGAAAGACCCGAAGAGTGGGGAGACTCCGTCTCCGGTGAGTGTTCACTGCAAGGCTATCCTACGTTGACTATGGTCGACGGCCAGGACGTTTAAAAGGAAATCGAAAACATGACGAATATACACAAGGTGACGGGCATGCTGCTCGTCGCAGCGATCACGCTCGGCCTGGCCGCCTGCTCAAATGACGCCGATGTTGCATCACGCAACCTCTCGCAGGCTGCCGACAATTTCGAGATTAACCGCCGGATCGTTTTCTACAACGGGATCACCAACGACTACATCCTCACTATCGAGGGCCTCTGCGCGCAGACCCAGACCGACAAGAAGCTGTCCGTCACCTGCAAGACCGGCGCGGGCCAGTACAAGAAGCACTTCCTCGGCCTGAGCGACAACGTCACCTATTTCTCGGAGCAGATGGAGGCGGCAGCCGCCAACGTCTACCACTACCGGGTGACGTTCAAGCCGGCGGCCATTGTTCCGAATATCGACTTCAGGAACTGAGTTCGGAGGGCGCCAAATGGCGATGGATGAAAATTGGTTCGATGCCATGAAAGCTCGCGGACATACACCAAGAATGGACGACGGCGAAATCGACATGTTCTTTCGCAGCGCCGGGTATCACAACGGTCCAGGGTGCGAGACCTGCGGATGGTCGTGCTGTTGCCACTGCGAGGATGTCGACGAAATTCCGCAGTGCAGCGAGCCCACCACTGATCAGCAGGGAGCCAAGTCTTGATTGTAAATCTCGAAATCTCACCCGCTACACTGTCAGAACTGTTCTCCAGTGCCATCGAAGGTGGCGACCCCGTAACCACGGCAAGTCGTGGTGGGTGGTGTGACGGCATCTACTGGCGGAGGCGCAAGCATCGCGGCGACTATTGGTATTCCGAACCAGAGACGTTCGCTGGCGCCATCCTGATCGACGTCATCGAAGTGGACGACGAGCAAACCGGGCACAAGATGAAGCACCGATTGGATGAACGCCGTATCGCCACCGGTCTCAAAGCCATGGCTGAGAGATTCCCGGGCCGTTTCGCGCAGATATTTGATGGTAACATTGATGCCCCCTGCGCCGATGCCTTCCTGCAGGCTTGCGTCTTCGGTGAGGAAAAATACGCATGACCTCCTTCCACGACCACCTCATCCACGTCCAAGCTCGCTACATCCTCGACCAAGAGAGCAAGGAGGATGCCATCGCCCTGGCGAAGGAGCTGCTCCGGCTCTGTGGAGAGGCGCGGGTGGAGGAGCAGAAGGCGTTCGAGGCGGGATGGTGGCTCAACGCTGCTGTTCCGTCGAGTGAAGACGAAGGTCGCTATTTCCACGGCGCTTGCGAAGCCGATTGGTTGGAATATCTCCGAACGGAAGAGCAGCACAATGAAGCTGTCTGAACAGATCGCTGCCTTCAGAGGAAAACATTTCCCCGACCAGCTTCTGGGCGAGGTCCTGTGTTTCCTCAAAGATAAGAAGCTTTACGAGGTCAGCGAGGACCGCGAGTTTTGCATGACCTATGTGATTGCGGATGACGGAGAGCGGGTCTGGGAAGGACGATGGTACGATTCCTCGGTGGAGATATCCATGGATTCCTGCCTCAAACTTTTCCACGAAGTCTTCCCCAACTGGATGTGGAAAGTCGGCACATGTTCTGTCAGCGACGATGCCTGGATCGCACCCATGGGGTTGCAGGAGGACCGGGTGCTGGACACGGGCTTTGACGTCGACAGCCGCCCATCGCGGATGAACCCGTGCATCGCGTTCCTGCAAGCGATGTGTGAGGCGAAGGAGTATCTCAATGAACGACACACCTAGAAAAGAGATCATGGAGTACATCGACATCCGCTACGATCTGGATGGACGCAAGATCTCGGAAGCAATCCACTTCCTCACGCAATCGATGCAGCAGCATGGTGACCTCCGGATTGATATAGAGCCGTACGACGATTACGGCAGCGCTACCGTGGAGGTACGCCTAGAGAAACCACGACCGGAAACAGACACAGAAGTGGCGCGGCGTTTGCAGAGCGAAGCAGTGTGGCAAGAGACGCGTCGAAGACAATATGAGCAGCTCAAACGAGAGTTTGAGTCCTAGATGGCCCGTAACCGACAAGCCGGCCTCTGCTACCGCTGCGGTCTCGTCGTGGAAGCTGGCACCGGCCACTTCGAACTCCGACGAGACGGCTTCAAGAAGGTCTGGGTCGTTCATCACGCCCTGTTCGCAGGACATGGGCGCATCACATGCGAGATGGCAGCAGATGGTAAAGACGCGCATCAAAACGGTGACCACCACAAGGGTCAGGATCGAACGCGAACAGTTGCTTGAGTTGTTGCGGGAGCATTTCAATATGCCTCGCGCTGATTTCAGCCAAGACGCTGAGTGGTTTTCGGAAGTCGAGATTGAGGAAACCAGGGAGGAATATCAGGATGGCTAGTCCTGTCTGCATCGAGACGATGCTGTTTTACTATTATTCTGCTGCCGAGCATCCCCGAGCCAATACCTCATCCGTGATCAATACCACCTCGAACTTGAGGGACGAAGGGATGATAGAGCCCGAAATGTTCGAGGGGAAGATCGTGTTTCGACCCACGGAGAAGGGTAGGGCCTGGGTCGAGGCACTATGTTCCGTGCCGTTTCCGGTCGCACAGTGGGTGATCCCGCCGTCGTGACCACAGTCTTCGTCGCCATCTACCAGGACGCCCTCTCATACAAACTGAACAAGCCGCACGCCAAATGGCGTAGCGGCTTTTCTAATATCTCCGACGTCATGGCGGACGCTCGCAAGGAGATCACGGGGCGAATTGAAATCGATTACGTGAGGAGAGAAGAGCATGCTGAAGCCGAAGGATCTGGGAATCTCGATCAAGGAGCGTAACGCCCTGGTGAAGGTGCGTGATGGGTTGCAGGCGGGTGAGTACGTCCATGTCAAGGAGCCCATCTACCGCTACGTCCCCTGCAAGAAGCCCATCTTCAACATGGTGGAGTTCGAGGGGGAGTTCGATTGCGGAACAGTGCGTTGCATAGGTGGCTGGGTTGCCCATCTGTGTGACAACTTCAGTCCTAGAAGCTACGTTTGCAATGCCGAGGGACCGCTCGGGGAGCTGTACTTTCCGCTTGGGGGTGATGGGGGTAACGATGATTATGCCTACAGCCGGATAACCCCTAAACAAGCCGCCAAAGCCATCACCAACTTCCTCGACACCGGCAAGCCCGAGTGGCGGAAGGTGCTCCGGATCAAGCAGGCAGCATGATCCTTCGCCTCGCTGACACTCAGGAGGCCGAAGACCTCGCAGACTGGCTCTATCGCAATTCCGATAGCCGTCGACACGCCAAAGATGCAGGCGACTGGTTGCTCGACATCGACCCAGGTCTCCACAGCGTCCCTGAAAAATATCTCCCCTGGATAAAACTCGCTCTCGAAGCTGGACCCTTCGAGAGCGAAGTCACATTTGCACCGAAAGGAAGACCGATCCGTGACCCTGTACATCAACAGCCAAGGATGGCGGGTTGATGACGTTACGACGATAGAGCAGTGCGACCAAGCACTCATCTACCTTGAGGACTCGATTATGGTCATCAAGGGTCAGCTCGAAGAGCCACACCGTGGCAAAGATTGGCGGACCAAAGCGACTTACTCGCTCCGCCTCAAGCACCAAGCCCTGACCATTCTCCGTCGTCGTCGACATCAGCTCGCTGATGAGACGCTGCGCATCTGCGCGCACGTCAAACAGCATCACCCAAACATCTATGCGGAAGCACTCAATGCAGCTCGCTGAACCCAACTATACCGACTTTTCATCCGGCGCTGAACAAACCACGAACTTCAAGTTCGATTTCAACGCCAAAGCCGCGTTCCAGCTCATGTCGGGTATCGCGAAGGATAAGATCGCGTATCCGATCCGTGAGATCTGCACAAACGCCTGGGATGCAGCTCGTGGCGACTTCGAAGTGCATTTGCCGACCCGTCTGGTTCCGACGTTCCGGGTCCGTGACTACGGCCCAGGGCTCAGTCCCGATCAGATGGTCACCGTCTACGCGACCTTCTTCGGTGGCACGAAGGGTAACGACAACGACAATGTCGGTGGGTTTGGGCTCGGCTCCAAGTCGCCATTCGCATACTTGATCACCGAGAGCGGCGTGGCTTCGTTCAATGTCACGTCGTTCCACGGAGGGAGGGTCCACCATTACGTCATGTCACTCAACAACGGTGGCATGCCTCAATGCAAACTGATGCTGACTCGGGCGGCTGGGCCTGAAGAGAGGGCCGGACTGGAAGTGTCATTCCCAGTCCGGTCCTCGGATATCGCCCTGTTCATGGAGAAGGCCCAGGCAATCCTTTGGCACTTCAACCCGCGCCCGAAAGTGACCCCGATCCTCCTGGAGGAGCCGAAGGTTGCGAAGGCGGGAGACAATTGGACCCACTTCGAGAACGCGCCCTTCTCGGGGCCTTGGGTGCGGATGGGTTGCGTCGCTTATCCTATCAACTTGCAGCAGCTCGGCATCGAGAACTGGCCCTGGAACAACCTTAGCGTCCTGTTTGATGCTCCCATCGGCAGCGTGATGGTGCAGACATCGCGAGAGGAGCTGGGCTACGACGACAAGACCAAGGCGACGCTGAAGAGCCTCTTGGGTGAGTTCGAACAGGTCTATGTCCAGAAGATGCAGGCCGCCGTGGACAAGCTCAAGACCTTCCGTGAGGTTCGTGAGTACTTCTCGGACGTGCATAAAACGACGCATTGGAAGATTGCCGAATACTTGGCGAAGAGGGTGACGTTCGAAGGCAAGCCGGTTGGGGGGTATGCGTTCTACAAGATCCCCGTGGGCACCAAGGCAACCGTGCAGTCCCTGGTCGAGGGAGGTGGGTACACATTCGGGGCGCTTCGCCACAACCGAAACCGTTTTTCGAGCCCCAACACCAACCCACACGAAGTGTCCTGTCGGATAAAATATTTCGTCTATGAATTGAAGCCGTATCGGTCAGGCGAGAAGATCCAGGCCTTGGTCGACAACGGGACGCTGGAAAGTGGGGCCAACATCATTTGGCTCCGCCCCCCGGACCTGGACACGTTCAAGACTCAACTCAAGGCACTTTTCCGCGAAGAGTTCGAGAACCCCGGCATTATCTGTCTCGACGACGTGGTGCTACCCAAGACCGTCCTCAAACGAGGGGCTCGACCGGATAAGTCTCTGACAAAGGTGAACGTGTACCCCGATGGGACTGAGTATTTGGACCTGTCTGAGAAGCATCTGTTCATTGTTGACACACGCTACTCTGGAGGACGGACCCGCAGATACAAACTGCGCAACGGCGGACCTACAGATAACCGGATCGGTTATGCGCTCCAGTTGGCTCGGGAGACGGGTCTGCTCACAGAAGATGAAAAGATCCTCGTCTATCGATCGAGCGATACTGTGCCTTCACACTTCGAGTGGCTTGGGGATCGGTTGATCGGGGAAGCGAAGAAAAAGTTCGATGCGAGGGAATACGAGCGCATTCTGAACAGCAAGTTCAGTGTCGGATCGAACTTGCTCAACATGGCCAAGCACCACAAGATGTTCTCGGCACCGCTGCCGAGTGAGATGCTCAAGTTGTTCGGGGACTATGAAAAGTACCTCAAGGGCCGAGACAAGCAAGACGCCGTCGCGGAGCTGACAACGAGCAAGCTAATCACCATCTATAGCGAACTCGGCGTCAGCCATCCATTGGCTCAGAAAAAGTCGTCGATTGATCTCAATGAGCGCTGGGACTCGATTGAGAAGAAGTACCCGGTCCTCCCAGCCTTACTCAGCAGATACTCGCACGCCCTAGGGAGTGCCGGAGGGTACTATCAGCGTGACCACGACATTCTGATGTCGGCCCTCAACCGCTATTTTGAACTGGAGAACATGCATCAATGAACCAGATTCCCTTTCAGATTTCTGACAACAGCCTTACGTTCTTCGCTCACAAGAGCGTCTTCACCGTGGCGTCGGATCACGCCAACTTCGCCAAGATCGCTGAAGGACTGCTCCGAGGTCATCTCGATGCCGACACGTTGTGCGAGCTGGCTGACATTCGCATCGCGCTCAGCAAGTCGACTGACGGTCGCATCTCGGTGTTTGGCGACGCCGTCACCTTCGACGGCATCGAAATTCACAACGTCTGGGTCGACAAGCTTTTCGGCTTCATCGAGAAAGACCTTCCGACTGGCGCCCTGGTGGAGGCTCTGGCGAGCCTGATGCGCAATCCGTCCGAGAAAGCGCGGGAACGGCTGCCGATCTTCATCGAACAATCCCAGCTCGGCTTCCTGCCGGATGGCCGTATCGCTGCGCTGAAGGTTGTCCGGGGTAACTTCCGGGACGTCTACACCGGGACATTCGACAATACGCCGGGTCAGATTGTTCATGTCGACTGGCAGGACGTCGATCCGAACCCAGACCATGAGTGCTCAACAGGTCTCCACCTCGGCGCCTATCGTTATCTGCCGTCGTACGGACTCCATGACCCGGGCAAGCGCGTGGTCCTCTGTGCCTTCTGGCCAGAGGACGTGGTCGCTGTGCCTCGCGACTACCACGGTCAGAAGATGCGGGTCTGCCGCTATGAGGTTCTGCAGGAAATGGACAAGGCGAACCTCATCGACTTCATCGACGCCAATCAGACCACCATCAACCAGTACTGGGGCACGAACGAGATCCGGATCGATGAGGACAAAGTCTATGAGCCGGAGATCGACGGGGTTGAGATCCAGGTGATGAAGGAGCGGGAGCTGCATCCAGCAGAGCAAGCGTTTCTCGCGCGCTTCTTCCAGTTTCTCGTAGGACGCTAACGACAGGAGTCTAAGGACTCTTAGTTGCTGATCCAAACGACGCACATCACCTGACGTTAGCTATTCCAGTTAACGTCAGGAGACGCATGTGTCGTTTGTGAAAAAGGAAACCCGACGCGTTCGGCATATTCTCACCGAACCCCGCTACGGTATTCGGGCTCTACCCGAGGGCCTCACGGGACTTCTTCGCTTCCCCCCAGAAGTTCTTGCGGAACTGGGGTGGAAGGACAAGGACCAAATTGAGGTTCTCGTTGGTACAGACGAGGATACCGGCTGGCTCGCCTTGAGAAAAAGCGGCACCTTTATTCCGGGCAACGCCAAAATCCATATCGAAGAGAACGGCGTTGGGGATTTCTGTTCCCGTCACATCGTTCCGGAGGGCTGTGAGATCCGGGTCAGCATGAAGGCTGTCGACTGTCGCATCGACGATGGCGTCTTCACCTTCCGCCCAGTGTTCTAGGTCCAACCATCAAATTTATCAGAGGCCACAACCCGCCGGTTTTCCGGCGGGTTTTTTAATGGAACGTAGAATGGCAAACTTTGTCATGACCGCTGTCTCGCGAAATAAGAAGACCGGTCCTATCCCTGTCGTCACGTCGTCACGTGATACATGTCCCACTTCCTGCGCGTTCTTGAACAACGGCTGCTATGCCGAGCATGGGCCGCTACGTTTGCATTGGGACAAGGTCTCGAACGGCGAGGCTGTAAACCTTTTGAGTTTCGATCAGCTTCTCGCTGCGATCCGCAAGCTGCCTCGCGATCAGGTGTGGCGTTACGGACAAGCTGGTGATTTGCCCAATAACCACGATCAGATTCGTGCGTTGGCGAAGGCAAACGGCGGCCGGAAGGCAATTGTCTACACGCACCATAGGTTCTATGGTGTATTCAATGAAATCCGTTCGTTGGGGTTCAACGTGAACCTATCCGCGAACGACATAAACGAAGCTGACGAGTTGGTGAAGACAGGACTTCCTGTCGTCACCGTTGTCGATGAGAGTTTCAGCAAACGCCCTGATGAAAGCCTTCGTGCTTTTCGGGATCGGATTGGTGGCCGTCTCAGCTTCGGAACACCGGGAGGTAATCGGGTGGCTCTGTGTCCAGCGAGCTATCTCGACACCAACTGCATGCTGTGTCGTGCATGTGCATTCCCACGAGCAGGAGGAACCATTATTGGCTTTCCTGCACACGGAACGCGCAAACGTCGGCTCAGTGAGAAACTTAGTATGAGTGGAGAGTTACGCGTATGGGAACGACGACGCCTACCAGTAGAGAATTACTCGAGTGCCTAGGTGCTGTGAGTGAGGATCTGGCAATTGAGCTGTTAGGGAATTTTTCAAAAGACGAACTTCCGCACCTTTCCAAGAGCGTCGACCGGTTGATTATTTCGGCTGACCTCCTCAAGCGAGGTGGTCTAGAAACCCCATTCCCGGTCCTAGAAGTAATTCGCCATTACGCGGTGAAGCAAGATTCATAATTAACACAATATTAAGTTCTCAAATTAGTCTCAACTGTTAACGATTTACTTCCCGGGGGACGGGAAGTTGTGCAGTTGAGGGGGCCTATAGTGGTCGTCAGGTTATCTAAAGTTGTTGGTTTGTTGGGGGTGTCTCGAAGGGTCGTTTATTACTGGGCGCGGCATGGCATGCTACCTGGGGCCTTTCAACTAAATGGCGTTTGGCTGGTGAATCGCGAGCAGCTTAAGATTCACCTGCAGTCCACCCAAACAGGCCATTTAACATGTCAAAACTGTACAGTAGAGAAGACTCGCCCTTCTGGTACGCAGAAGTGCAAGTCGGAGGTACGATCAAACGCATCTCCACAGGTATCGCAAAGGGCTCAAGAACTCGAAAACAGGCTCAACAAGTTGCGGATGAGAGAGAACGCAAAGCTGTAAGCGACATCGTTATTCAGCACAGCGTCCGCTTCAGCACAGCCTGGACCGTGTTCGCAGCGGCGAACCCGAACGAATTGCGAGAGACGACCCTTGATCAATACGGGAAACTGATTGCTCGCTTCATCCACGAAGCGGGCGATCCGGCTCTGGCTGAGATGACGCCAGCCTGGTTTCGACTGCACATCAAGACCGTCCGTAAAGAGAACAAAATTCCGGACATTCAGCTACGGTTGCAACTGAGCGCCATCAGCACCGTCATCGAGTTTTGTATCGCTGATGAAATGGAGGGGGCTCCTGAGTTCAACCCCATAAAGTTGATCAACAAGAAGCACCTCAAGAAGTCCAAGTACCAACCCCGATGGCTTCGCCCCGAGGAGGTTCGGAAACTGCTCGTCGCAGCCAAGGACCATCGGTTCTGGCCGTTCTTCATTATGCTCATCCTGGAGACTGGGATGCGCAAATCTGAGGCACTCCACCTGGAGTGGGATGAGATCGATTTCCGCAAGCGGGTGATCGATCTGAACCACCTTCGCGAGAAGACAAAACGGGGGCGTTTGATCCCGCTCTCGGACACAGCTTTACGCACGCTGTCGGTGCTCCGCACCCGCACAAACTCACGCTACGTTTTTGCCAGCCCGTACACCGGTAAACCCTGGGTCTCGATCAACGAGGGTTGGGGCGTTCTTCGCAAGAAGGCGGGCTTGCCCACGAAGCGAATTCATGATTTGCGTCATACGTTTGCGTCCTGGACGCGCCAACTGGGAATGTCAAAGGAGGACCGAAAGGACATCATCGGACACAACAGCGAGGACAGTCATTCTCGCTATGCATATGCCTCGATTGAGACCCTCACCGAGTCGATGCAAAAACACAGTCCGCACACACTTCTCACACAGCTGACGGAATAATATATAATCGCCGTACGGGTGCGTGGAGTGAAGCTATTTAGAATCAGCTAGTTATCGTTCCAAAATTTCGGATTGGTCATTTCTGACGCAATTTTAAGTATTTCCACCTCTTTTTGTGACCTTGTGAGTTTTTCAAGCGTTAGGCCCTTGATTCGGGTTTCGCTGAGAGAGAAGGCAGAAATTGATGCGGCTTGCCATTCTTGCTGCCGGCTTGCTCCTGATCGTGATCGGCATCGCCGCCATGGTGAATGGCTGGTCGATCGTTCTGGTGGAGCGGGGTTGGGCGCAATTCATCGCGGGATCGATGCTGCTTTCGGCGGGTGCCATCCTGACGGCGATTTCGGCCGTCGTGGCAAAGCTCGATGCGGTGATCCAAGGAACGCATTCGGAAGAGAGTGAAGGGCTGTCGCGCCCGGCCACGCCGTCGCGTCCGCCGCTTGCCGATAGGCCGCCGCAAGGCATGCAGAATGCCTTGCCGAGCCCGCAGGACATGCCGTTGCCGCTGCCCATTCCGGCGCCGCTGCCGCCGTTCGTGCCCTCGGTGCCTGCCGCCGAGGCGGAGCCGGCCCCTGATGTCGCCGTGCATGAGACCGCCGTGCAAAGCGCTTCTCTGCACGAGACCGTGGCTCAAGAGATCCATAAGGACATCCGGGCGTATGAGCCGGTGATCCCCAAGCCCGTGATGGCCGCGCCTGCGATTCCTGAGCCCGTGATCTCGGAGCCTGCGGTCTCAGAAGCTCCCATTCACGCGCCCGAGCCGCCCAAACCTTCCGTGCCGAAGCCTTTCGCGCCCGAGCCCTTTATCGTCGCGCCGCCGCCGGTTGCGCCCCCGCCGAAGGGACGTATTTCCATCGGTGCGCTGGCTGGCGCCGCCAGCGCCGCCGCAGCGGGCGTTGCCATCTTCGGCCGTCGCTCCGAACCGACGCCCCGGCCCGTCGAGCCGCCAGCCCCGCCCAAGGTCGTTGAAGCGCCGCCTGAGCCCACGATTCTCGTCGCGCCCCCTGCGCCCCAACCGGCCGCGTCCATTGATCCGACGGAGACCCTGAAACGGCTAGAGGCTGAGATTGAAGGCAAGCTCTTCGGTGCGGCGCCGCCGCCGCCCGAACCTCCGCAGATGCCTAAGGTCGCGGAAGGGCCCCTGGCCGAACCCATTGTCGAAACGTCGCCACTGCTGCCGCCTGCACCGGAAGCGGTTGGTCAGGACAATGTGCATGACGACGTAACAGCGACGGCGGATATCGCCAGCCCGCCGATGGGCCAAGAGAGCGTTCAAGAAAGCTTGCAAGAAAGCTCGCAAGAGATCGTAGAAGAGATCACTGAGGAGATCGCTCCCGCCGCCGCCGTTGAGCAGATTGAAGCCGGCCCGGCCGGAGAATCGACGGAAGCGGACGAACTTGCCTGGCTTGATGCTGCCCTGCGTGGCATCGAACTGCCGAAGGAGCCCGAATGGGTGACGCGTTCGGAACCGGCAGAGCCTGCACCTGCGGCCGCACCAGCTGCTTCTCCGGCGGCGCCCGTGTCGCCACGCGATCACGCCGCCATCATGCGCACGATCGAAGAGCGCCTGGAACATACGCTTCTCGACGACGCGCCGAACGAAGCCGCGCCACACGAAGCTGCTGAGCCTGAACCGTTGCCGGTGCCCGAGATCAAAGCTGAGGCCGAACCAGAGCCAGTGTCGCCGCTGGCGGTGGAGCCCGCGCCAGGGACATCCGAGCCGGCACCCGAGCCCGAGCCAGAACTTGCGCTCGAGCCGACGCCTGCTCCGGATCCCGAACCTGAAGTGACCATCGTGCGCCGTTATGAATCGCAAGGCGTCATCTACACGCTCTATGACAACGGTTCAGTCGATGCCGAAACGTCGAGTGGCTTGTTCCACTTCAAGTCGCTCGACGAATTGCGCGAGTTCCTGACCAAGCCGGCGTAAGGAAAGCGCTACTTGATCAGTTTCGACACCGTTCGAAACTGATCGGTGCCGGCGACCTCCAGCCATTCGAACAGAACCATTTCGGTCGTCACGACAGTGACGCCGCTTTGGCGCAGGCGTTCGAGCGCGGTGGCCTTCGAACTGTCGCTGCGCGAGGACACCGCATCGGCGATCACCGCGACCTGATAGCCTCTGGTCTGGAAGTCGATGGCGCTCTGCAGCACGCAGACATGGCTCTCTATGCCACAGACCACGAGTTGCTTGCGCTGGTGCACCTGGCCGAGTTCGTTGATGCGCATGGCGATCTTATCGTCGCGGGCGCAGGAGAAATGCAGCTTGTCGAGCACCAGCGCGCCATCGCCCGCCGCCTCGCGCACGCTGGTAACCGTCGCGCCGATGCCCTTCGGATATTGTTCCGAAACGGTGATCGGCACGGCGAGTTCGCGGGCGCCAACGCAGAGTCTTTGTACATTGGCGATCAATGAGTCGGGCGCCACCATGGCCGGCAGCAATCGTTCCTGGATATCGACGATCAGCAGTTGTGATTGATGACGGTCAAGCAGCATGGCTATAGCGTTTTGCGGTTCGATGGAATTGTCAAACGACAAATCGCGTTTCTGGCGAAACGCGATTTGTTTTAGGCCTTCAATTGGCGCCGTGCCGCCATGATGGCGAAGGCATATTCGACGGCGACCTCTTCAAGCCGCGCGAAGCGTCCTGGTGCACCGCCGTGTCCCGCGCCCATATTGGTGCGCAGCAGGATAGGGCCGCCGCTGGTCATTTCGTTGCGCAGTTTAGCGACCCATTTCGCCGGCTCCCAATAGGTGACGCGCGGATCGGTGAGGCCGCCCTCGGCGAGGATAGGCGGATAATATTGCGCCCGCACGTTGTCATAGGGCGAATAGGAACGGATCGTCTCGAAAGCCTGTTTGTCTGCGATCGGATTGCCCCACTCGAGCCATTCCGGCGGCGTCAGCGGCAGGCTGTCGTCGAGCATGGTGTTGAGCACGTCGACGAAGGGAACAGCGGCGATGATGCCGGCGAAAACCTGCGGCGCCATATTGGCGACAGCCCCCATCAGCATGCCGCCGGCGCTGCCGCCGATGGCGACGATGTGGCCTTCCGAAGTAAACTTCTTGCGGGCCAGATGTTTGGCGCTGGCGATGAAATCGTGGAACGTATTGGTCTTCTTGTCGAGCTTGCCGTCGAGATACCAGTTCCAGCCCTTGTCCGTGCCGCCACGAATATGAGCTATGGCATAGACGAAACCACGATCGACCAGCGACAACACATTGCTGCGGAAGCCGGCATCTGAGGAATAACCATAGGAGCCGTAGCCATTGAGAAACAGCGGCGCCTTGCCGTCGATCTTGGTCTTGCGCGCATATAGGATCGAGATCGGCACTTCGACGCCGTCGTGCGAGGTGGCGTAGATGCGTCGCGTGACATATTTTTTCGGATCGTGCCCGGATGGAATTTCCTGGCGTTTACGCAAGGTGCGTTCGCGTGTCGCCATATTATAGTCCCACGTCTCCCACGGCGTGGTCAGCGACGAATAGCTGAAGCGAATGACGTCCGTGTCGAACTCCAGCACTTCGCCAAGGTCGAGGTCATAAGCCTCTTCATCGAAGGCGATGGCATGTTCTTCGCCACTGGCGATATCGCGAATGATGATGCGCGGCAGGCCGTCCTCGCGCTCGGTGCGCACCAGATGGCGCGCGAAGGCGGTCATGCCGGTAATCAGGCGACCGGGCTTGTGCGGGATCAGATCGCGCCACTGATCAGAAGAACGGCTCTTGAGCGGCGCTTGCACGATTTTGAAATCGACCGCGCCATCCGCATTGGTGAGGATGAACAGCGTGTCACCGTGATCGCTGACATCGAAGCGCACGCGTTCACGCCGCTGCGCCACTCGGCGCAGTTTCGGCGCGTCCTGAGTCAGATCTATCAGGCGTGTCTCAGAAGTCTCGTGATCGGCAACTTCGATCTCGCCAAAGCGGCCCGATTGCGTTTGTGACAGATGGATGAACCAGCGTGGATTCTTTTCCTCGAATACCAGTTCATCAGCGTCAGTCGGCGTGCCGAGGCGATGGCGATAAACGCGATAGGGACGATGGTTTTCGTCCATGCGCACGTAATAGAGGGTTTTTGAATCCGCGCTCCACACGATCGAGCCGTCGGTGTCGGTGATCTTCTCGCGCCGATCCTTATCTTTGCCGGCTTCGCGGATGCGAATGACAAAATATTCCGAGCCCTTCGTATCCGCCGACCAGGCCATACGGCTATGGTCGGGCGAATGTTCAGTCGCTTCGATGTCGAAGAACGGCTTGCCTTTGCCGAGTTTCTCGCCGTCGATGAGAATCTGTTCCTTGCCGCCGTCACGGGGCCTACGGCAGGCCAGCGGATGTTGGCCGCCTTTGCGATAGCGATCGTAGTAAAGCCAAGGACCGTCGGGGGCGGGGACCTGCGAGTCGTCTTCCTTGATACGCCCGCGCATTTCCTTGACGAGCTGTTTGCGCAGCGTCTTCACCGGCGCCAGTACGGCCTCGGCATATTTGTTTTCCGTCTCAAGAAAAGCGCGGATCTTCTTTGGCAATTTGGCTGGCGTTTTCAGCACGGCCTTCCAATTGTCGGCGCGCAGCCAGGCAAAATCATCGGCGATCGTCTGGCCGTGAAAGGTTCGGGCCAGCGGCACGCGCTGTGGTGGCGCGGGAGCCGGCCGTGCCTTGCGTTTGGGCTCGGTTTTCGAAGCCTTTTTGGCGACCTTGGCGCCGAGGGCGTTCGATTTACGGCTAGATTGTTGATCTGACGGTTTCTTCATGGGCCACCCTTGAGTCCCATCCTTGATAGCAGAAGCGCGCCGCGTCTTCGGCTGTCGCTTTTGGTAATCCACGACCTCGAGACTGGATTGATAAATCTACGTATGTATATGTATCATCAAAGTAATGCGCCATTTACAGTGTGTCGAATAACGATGGATTGCTGAGATTTGTGTTACGCGACTAAAAACTGCACTCTTGTTTGCTTAGTATATTGCCATGAATGCCAGTTTGTGCTTTGGGTAGTACAAGTCTATTACACGCGCCCCATTGATTCTTTGAATGTTATTCAGGTGGAAAGTCTCATGAACGATTCCGATAGCTCCAATTTCATCGAGCTCGCAGCCGATATTGTGTCGGCTTATGTCGGTAATAATCCAGTTCCGATGACGGAATTGCCAAATCTAATTGCAGAAGTTCACGCTGCCCTGCAGCGCATTGGCGGTTCGTCTGTGGCCAAGGTCGTCGAGCCGCCCAAGCCGGCGGTTTCGGCCCGTCGTTCCATCCATGATGATTACATCATCTGCTTGGAGGACGGAAAGCGCTTCAAATCGCTGCGGCGGCATTTGCGCTCGCAGTACAACATGAGCCCCGAGCAATATCGCGAGAAATGGGGTTTGCCGAACGATTATCCGATGGTTGCGCCCAATTATGCCAAGGCCCGCTCGCTGTTGGCGAAGGAAATGGGTCTCGGTCAGCAGCGCCGCGGCGCTCGGTAAAGCTTCGCTATACTGTCTTTCGAAAGCCGCCGTGGATCACGGCGGCTTTTTTATTGGCGGCTATTCAGGATCAAGCCGCCGCCAGCGCTGCCGTCGCTTCGCGCCGGATACGCTCGACCATGGCGCGCACGCCGTTGGAGCGCTGCGGGGTGAGATGTTCGATCAGGCCGAGTTGACGAAAAATCGCCAGAGCATCGGTGCCGATGATGTCGCGGGCGCTGTGGCCCGAATAGATCGACAGGATGATGGCAACGAGACCGCGCACGATATGAGCGTCGCTGTCGGCCAGAAAACTCAACACAGGTCCGTTGGCGCCGTCGGTGAGGTGTGTCTGCAGCCAGACCTGGCTGGCGCAGCCATGCACCTTGTTGGCTGCGTTATGGGCGTCTTCGGGCAGGGGATCGAGCGTCCGTCCTAGATCGATGACGTACCGGTAGCGATCCTCCCAGTCGTCGATCAGCTCAAAATCCTCAATGATGGTCTGCAGGCTGGTGGCCATGGGCACGAATTGTCCTTTCATGGCCTATATGGAAGAGCCGGCGGGCTGGCGCCAGCGACAAATCGCGGTGGTTTTCGATATTTTTTGCCAAAACGAGCCTTTGCGGCCGATTTTAGCGCAGTGGCCGCCCAGTTTGATCGGCGAGCAGTTGTGCCGCATCGGCCTCGATCAGCGATTCGATGGTCAGCACTTTGCTGGCTTTGGCCGCCATATCGAGGCAGGAGCGCGGCGAGGATTGGCAGAAGCGGCTGATTTCGCCAGGGATCGTGTCCGCGGCCTGCCGCACCAGGGCGGTGGCGGCCTCGCGCGGGCCGGTCACGGTGCCGCCGTCGCCGCTCCAGGGGATCCAGGAGAAGGTCAGACCAAGCCAGAATACACTGCGCGCAAGGAAGAACATTTGAGCTCTCTGCACCGCCACAACAGCGGACCTCGCGACTATGGCGGGGACACTTCAAATTGACGTCAAATCCTTCGCGCAAATCCGATACGTCGCGGCAATGCTCTGTTCACCATGGTGGCGTGGAACCGCGCTAAATCGGCAACGTCTTCTAAACCATGCAGGCAGTTTTCAGCCGTCAGACGTCCAAAATCCGTCGCTGGAAAGGCTTTTCGACCGTCGGGGCCGTCGCGGTTTAGGGTTCAATAAGATCGCCTTGCGAAGGTGCCCCATGCCGCCGATCGGGGCGGCGTTGGCTTACGAGTAGCGGTGTGTCCTTCCTCAACGGATTGTGGGATCGGATCGGTGGACTGGTGCACGCAAGTGTGACCCAGCCGATCGATCACATCGGCCATCGCCTTTTCATTGCCAGCCGTCTTCTGCTCGGCGCGATGGGCCTTGCCTTCGTGCCCGTTTATTTGGCGCTTTATGGTGCGCCGTCCTTGTGGGACACCGCGTTGCTGGCGTTGCTGCTGGTGCCGCCTTTCACTGCGATGATCGTCTCGACGACGGGGCGACTGCTGTTGTGCCAAGTCATTTCGGCAGCGGCTATGCTCGCTTTCGCCGCTCTGCTCGGTTTTAAATCCAGCTCGCTCTTCAGCGTCGCGGCGGTGTGGCTCATCCTGGTGCCGCTGGAAGCAATGTTCGCCACGCACGCCCGGCTGATCCTTGCGAGCTGCATCGGCTCTATCGCCACGCTCGTCGGTCTCCATGTCGCCAGGCTCAATCACTGGATGGGGGCAGCCAATCCGTCCCAGGATCATATGGCGGCGCTGCTGCTGATCGTTGCCGTCATCTATGCTGGGGCCGTGGCGCTTGCGGGCTTGAAAATACAGCGCGAGCGCCGCGACAGCGAGCGCAGCAACGCCGCGCAGTATCAGGCGCTGACGCAGGCCATTGGCGATTTTGTGATCAGGCTTGATCGCTCCGGCGCCGTGACATTTGTTTCAAGCGAACGTTTCGAGGGGCCGGGCCTGATCGCGCGCGACGTGATCGGCCGCGCCCTGTTCGAGCGCATCCATGTCGCTGACCGCCCGGCTTATCTCAAAGCCGTTTCCGACGCGGCGGCGAACGGCGGCGTGGCGCCGATCGAACTGCGGGTGCGTGCGGCGGCAACCCTGGATGAGCACGGCCTCGCCACCGATCCGTCCTTTGCCTGGGTTGAGATGCGGCTGCGCCGGCTTGATCTGAAGCGTGATCGCAGCGTGATGGCGGTTCTGCGCGACATCTCGCTGGCAAAACTTCATGCTGAGCAGCTCGACGATGCCCTGCAAAAGGCCGAGCGCGCTTCTCATTGGAAGGATCGCTTCCTCGCCAATGTCAGCCACGAACTGCGTACGCCGTTGAACGCCATCATTGGCTTCTCCGAAATTCTCGGCACCGAGGAATTGGCGCCGCGGGATCCGTTGAAGCGGCAGGAATACGCCAACATCATCCATTCCTCGGGCGAGCATCTTCTGGCCGTCGTCAATTCGATCCTCGATATCTCGAAGATCCAGGCCGGCAGTTTCGATATTGTGTCGGAGCCGTTCGATCTGGCGCCGCTCATCGATCAATGCACCAAGATGGTTATGCTGAAGGCTCAGCAGGCCAATATCTCGATCGTGCAGGATGTGCCGCAGCGGCTCGACGAACTCGTCGCCGATAAGCGCGCGATCAAGCAGGTGCTCATCAATCTGTTGTCCAACGCGGTCAAGTTCACGCCCAACAGTGGCACGGTGACAATTTCGGTGCGGCCGAAGGGCAATGCCCTGACGATCTCGGTGGCTGATACCGGCATTGGTATCCTGGCCAAGGATTTGGTGCGCCTTGGCGATCCCTTCTTCCAGGCGCGCGACAGCTATGACCGTCCTTATGAAGGCACCGGCCTCGGCCTGTCGGTCGTGCGCGGCCTTGTCGGTCTGCATGGCGGCGAATTGACGATTGAAAGCGGCCTTGGAGAAGGCACGCGCGTAACGGTTAAACTGCCGATCGATTGCCGGCAGGAGCCGGAGGCGCGCAAGGGTAAGCTCGCCATGATCGAAACGATCGCGCGGGGTCCCTCGACACAAGATGCCGCTCCAACACATTCACGCGCCCACTTGAGTTCCAATCAACAGGTGAAGAAAATTGCGTAATCTTGCCCTTCGCGAAGAGCCCGATTTCGACGCGATGCCGCGCCGCACTCGCGCCAATGGCCGCGCCACGGCGAAAGCCGCGCCCGCTCGTAAGGCATCATCCATGCGTGGATTGCTGGTGATGAACTGGCGTCGTTTCCTCATCATCACGTCGGCGGCTTTGCTTGGCGCCGTTATCGTCAACGCGCTGTTCTTCCAGACCGCGCGCCATCCCGCGCCGCTGTTTTCACACGCTGGCAGCGGTGCGACGCCGGCGCCACAAATGGTCGGCACGGCACCGCGCGTGGTTCCCGCGGCCGAACCGCCGGTTCCAGCGCCTCGCCCCACGGAAATGGCGGCTACGGCACCGCTACGTCCTGCAGCGGCGCCAAGGGGCATCGCGGACCTGATCGATCCCAAGACAGATTCCAAGCCGGCGGCGAGTGAGCCGAAGGGGAGTGACCCGATCGCAGCCCTCCTCAAGGGTGCTGTGGGAGCGGGGCAGGTTTCGACAGTCGCCGCATCGGCGCCCGTGGACCCTGCGGCAAAGCGAGTCATGGCGGCGCAGAAGGCGCTGGCCAAGCTCGGCTACTCCGTCAGCGTCGATGGCGTTATCGGTAGCGGCACAAAACAGGCGATCCACAAGTTCGAACGCGACCGCAACCTGCCGCTGACCGGAGAGATCACCGGCCGCACGCAGCGTGAACTTGCAACGCGTTCCGGCATTCAGATCAACTGACCATGCGATTAAAGGCTGGCATATGGGTGTCGGCCTATCTGCGCCGCTGCGCGGTTGAAGGTGCCTACGCCACCTTGCGCCGGCGCGGCGCCGAGGAGGCGGGGGCGATCTTCGTCGTGATCGATTGCCTCGACGGCCGGCAGGCGCTGTTTGGTCCGGCCCCCCAGAGCGAAATCAGCGACGACGGCATCGATCGCCTGTGGACGCGCATGCATGCCGAAGATTGGCTGGATGGGCTCGCCGTCAGCACGCGCTTGCAGCGCGAAATGGCCTTTGATCCCGACATCTGGATCGTCGATGTCGAGGATCGCGCCGGGCGCAACTTCCTCGATTTAGCTCCGGGAGCTTAGTTCACCATCAGGCGATTTCGCTTCGGGAACGGGCGGCGCGGCATATGTGCCGCCGCACCCGTCCGGAAATGAAACTGGTGTTGACTATTTATTAACTTCCGAAACCTTTAATTAAATCGTTCTGCTTCTGCTCGCTGAAGGAACGGTTTGGTCCCGGAGCTGGCGCAATGGCGATAGTGATTCAATTTCCAGTTCAAAAGCGCCCGATATCCGGGGGCGCTTCTACATCCGGCGTAGCGGCCGAGATTTTGTTCTTCACCGGAGTCCGCTACGAACGCACACCCGATCCCGGTGCAAAGCGCCCTGGGGTTGGCCAGTCGACCTCAAGCCAACGCTCGCGCAAGCGTAAGCGTCGAGCTTAACCTGCGTCGCGCCTAATCCCGCCGGTTGCCTTCCGCTTCGCAGCCGATTTGTCCGATCCGTGCCCGCGCCTGCGGGCGGCTGCCAGGCTCTGGCGCCAGCGAGCGGACAATCACAAATCCCTTTTGAGTTGGGCTCACCAGCCGCAATTCCTGCGGTAGCTCGTCTTCCGGATCGAAAGCTTCCACCGCTTCGAGCTGGGTCTGGTTGAGCACCAGCACGTCGAGCCGGCCGCGCAGCGCGCCCTTGTCGGTCATCGCATAGAAGGTCGTGCCGAAGCGGTTGTGGAAAGAAAACAGCAGCAGGCCGTCGCCTGACAGAGGGCCGCGCAGGCGCAGCGCCGCGACGTCGAGATCGTAACGGCAGACGGCCACCACGGCCGCTGGATCCTCGAACGGCATCAGCGCCGCTGCCGCCGCCGGCTGCGGCAACACGGTCAGTCGATTGAGAGGAGCGGCCTGTTCCAGGCGCGCGAAAGCGTCTTTCGGCGCCAGATAGGGCATCGCCATGATCGAGGTGATGTGAACGATACCGGCCACGATGATAGCGCCGGCGATCCAGGGCGAATTGCTGATCAGCGTTTCACGCCAGTTGGTGAACGGCTTCATGCGCAGCGCTCCTTGCGCAGCACCGGCATCGGCGTGGTGCCGATGGAGGAACTGGCCGAGCTGAGTGGCGTATCATAGAGCCGCAGCATCAGGACGAATTCAGGTGCATTGCCGAGCGGCAGCCAATTGCCGGCCCGGGCCTGCCTGGAAATTGTGATGGCGAAGGTCCCGTCCATGGCGCGGACGATTTCCGCCGATGTCATGCCGGTGCGGCCGGCGCTGTTGTCGATGATGAGACCGCGCGGTGTCAGCGCCGTGAGTGTCCAATAGCGCGCCGGCGGGATCGGCCCGGTGAGGACATAGTCGCAGCTGGGATCGAGCTGGGCGCCGGTTTGATCGGTGCGGGCGGTGAAGCTGAGGCCTTCGGCGAGGCCGAGCGGCACTTCGCCGGTGCGCGCCAGCACGGCGCGCGCATAGGGGTCAGCGCTGTCCGATCCGGTTTTTGGCCAGCCGGTCCAGGGGCCCGAACTGACGGCGCCGAAACCATAGCCGCGCTCGACCGCCAGCCATGTCGCGGTGAGGCCAAGCGCGACGCCGATGGCGGCTGCCAACAGCGATTTCAGAAACGTCGCCAATGCGCTTGCTCCAGAACGACCGCAGAACCTGCTCGCGCCTGCCGCTTGAGTCGGCTTCAACCCCGTTACGATTGCCATGTTGGCGCGAACCATGGCAAGAGCAGGACCGAAATTGCCCGGCCGCACCAAGAGTGCACGTCAAGACGCGCCGAGCTTCGAGGGAGGAGTATTTCTATGATCGTCAAGATCATCCGCATCACGACCATGGCTGTGGCCGCCTGCGCCTTTGCTCTGGCCGCATCACCTGCCGCTGCCCAATCTGCCGCAGCCCAAGACGAGGCCGCCTTCTATAAAGGCAAGATCGTGAAATTCGTTGTCGGCGTTGGCGCCGGCGGCGGCTTTGATACCTATGCGCGGATGATCGCGCCCTATCTTGCCCGTGAACTCGAGGCGACGGTTGTCGTCGAAAATCAGGTTGGCGCCGGCGGCATCGTCGCGCTCAATCGCATCGCCAATGCCGCGCCCGATGGCCTGCAGCTGCATATCGCCAACGGCACACCGGCGGCGCTCGGCCAGATCGTCGACAATCAGAACGCCCGCTACGACCTGACCAAGCTCGAACATCTGGGCATCGTCAGCGCCTATCCCTGGATCTGGCTCGTCGCCAAGGATTCGCCATTTAAGACGCCGCAGGACGTGCTGAAGCCTGGAGCGCGCATCCGCTGGGGCGGGACGGGCCTCAACGATGGGCCTGGCGACGGCGCTGCCATCACCTGCGAGGCGCTGCGGCTCAACTGCCAGATCATCCTTGGCTACAAGGGCAGCAACGAAATCGCCCTGGCGATGGAGCGCGGCGAACAGGACGCGCTCTATGTGTCCGATTCCTCAGCCGCGCAGATCGACAAGTCGGGCCAGGCGCGTGCCTTCCTCTCGATGGGCCGCAAGCGTTCCGAACTGCTGCCCAACGTGCCGACGGTTTTTGAGGCGTTCAAGCTCGATGACGAGCAGGTCTGGTGGCTCGACTTCCGCAATTCCATCAATGATCTCGGCCGTATTCTCGTCACCACCCAGGGCGTGCCGCCGGCGCGGCTCGCTTTTCTGCGCGCCGCCGTCAAACGGGCGCTGACCGATCCGGCGTTGATCGCCGATGGCGAGAAGAGCCAGCGTTATATTGCCTTCCAGGAGCCGGAAGTGGCGCGCGATCTTGCCATTAAGGCGCTGGGTGCAGTGACGCCCGAGCAGCGTGAGCGCATCCGCAAAGTGGTGATGAAGGGCCAGTAGGTTCAGCGCGTGGTTTGGTAGTCTTTCATCTTCAGGCGGCGGGTGCGCATCCAATAACTGCGGCTCGCCCCTGGCCACTGCGTGACGATCTTGCCCGCGGCGGTCATGAAATAGCTCATGCAGCCGCTGGCCCAGGCGGTTGATCGCAGCTGGGCTTGCAGATCTGCGTTAAAGGTCGCCTGGGTTTGCGCATCGACGTGCATCTGGCGCAGTTGGCCCTTCGCGAGGGCCTGAACGCATTTCAAGATGTAATCGATCTGGCATTCGATGATGTAGATGATCGAGGCGGGCGCATTGGTGTTGGGGCCGTAGATCATGAAGAAGTTTGGAAAGCCGTTCATGGTGATGCCCAAATAGGCTTCGGGACCGTCTTTCCAGGCCTCGCTCAGGGTGAGGCCGCCGAGCCCGCGCAGCTCAAATGTCGAAAGGTAATTGGAAGGTGTGAAACCCGTTCCATAGATGATTGTGTCGACGGGATGGAGAGCGCCGTCCCTGGTTTCGATGGCATGGGCATGGACGCGCTCGATTGGCTCCGTGACCACGTCGACATGATCGCGATCGAGCGCCTTCAGAAAGCTTCCTGAGCGCACGCCTCTCTTGCAGCCGGCATCATAGGTGGGGGTGAGTTTTTGTCGCTTTTGCGGATTGCTGACTTGGCGCTCGACGAAAGCGCGCGTGTCCCTGCCGCGTTCGGCGCGGAACGCCGGATCTTCATGGATGCGATAGAGCTGCTCGTAGCGGCGGAAAATGCTGAGCCGGTCGAGACGTCGCAGGATCGGCAGCAGTCGGTAGAGGCGGCGCTGGCGGGCGCTGTAGGCTGCCTCCGCCTTTGGTCCGACAAAGGCAGGCGTGCGTTGGAAGACGACCAGCCGCGCCGCATCCCCGACGATTTCGGGAACGAATTGCGCGGTGCTGCAGCCCGTGCCGATCACGGCGATGCGGCGACCGTGGGAAACGAAGTCCTCGTTCCAGGCAGCTGAGTGGAAAACCTCGCCTGCAAACCCTTCGATGCCAGCGAGTTTTGGAATCGCGGGCGTGTTGAAAAGACCGCAAGCCGAGATCAGTGATCGGGCGCGCAGGGTTTCGCCGTTTCGCGTCCGCACGTTCCAGATGCTTTGTTCTTCATCGAAGGTCGCTGTTTCGACAGGTGTGTTGAAGCGGATATGCGGCAGGATGGCGTATTTGCGCAGGCAGTGATCGAAATAGCGCAGGATCTCGCGGCGTGTGCCGTGCGGCCGTTCCCAATCGAAATTGGTCTCAAAAGAATAGGAATAGAGATGCGATTCGACATCGCAGGCCGCGCCCGGATAACGATTGGCATGCCAGACGCCACCAACGCCATCGGCGCGTTCGAGGATGACGAAATCGTCGATGCCGGCGCGTTTGAGGCGGATCGCCATGCCGATGCCGCCGAAACCGGCGCCGATAATAAGCGCCTGTCTGACGCCGCCTGCGGCCGTCATGGCTCTTCCTCCCGATGATGATCTTGCTGCCGATGATCTTTGCATCATGGCAACATCCCATCGCACGCAAGTCAATCCACTGGGATTGAGTCAATGCACGATAGCGCTTCTATCGAAGCGTGATTTTCTCTGGGATATCGCCCATTCAGCGGGTCAGCATCTGCGGTGGTTTCGCCGACCCGAGGCGCAGCATCGTGCCATCGTCGTGCACCGGCGTTGCGTCGACCTTGCGCTGGCGTTCAGCCGAGGTGCGCAGAAGGTTTTCCAGCGCGCCGAGCGTCTCGGTTGATTTGCGCGATAGCGTCACCGGCCGTTGCGGTTGCCCAAGGGCGGTACCCTGACCGCTGCCGCGCGACAGCGCCGCGGCGATGGCTTCGGGGCTTGGCGGCGGTGCGCTGTAGAGTGGCTTCAGCTCGATCCCCTGATGGGCGAACTCCATCACATCGTGCCAGGTTTGCGCCGGCAGGGTGCCGCCCGTCATATTGTTCATCGAGGTCGGCTCGTCGTTGCCGTACCAGACGGCGCCGACGTAATTGCCGGTGAAGCCCATGAACCAGGCGTCCTTATAGCCATTGGTGGTGCCGGTCTTGCCGCCGACCTTGATGCCCGGCAGGATGGCGCGACGGCCCGTGCCGTTCTCCACCACCGACATCAGCATCGTATTCATTTCGGCGATCTTGGCCGGTGGCACCACCTGTGTCATCGCCGCTTCCGCATCGTGGTGATAGATGAGGTCGCCGCGCGAATTGTGCACATCGACGATGGCGAAGGCCGGGGCGCGCTTACCACCATTGGCGAACACCGCATAGGCATTGGCATGTTCGAGCGGCGTCACTTCGCCAGCGCCAATCGGCAGGGACGGTGTGTCGGTCAAAGGCGAGGTGATGCCCATGCGCCGCGCCAGTTCGACGATCTTGGCACGGCCAGCCTTGGGCGAGCCGTCGCCGATGGCGATCGACAGTTTCACCGCGATCGTATTGATCGAGCGTGTCAGCGCCGAGATCAGCGGCATCGATCCGGCATAGCCGCCGCCGTAATTCTTCGGGCACCAATTGCCAATGCATACTGGGCCATCGGTGACGATGGTCGAGGGCTTAAATTTATTGGTCAGCAAAGCCGCCAGATAGACATAGGGTTTGAACGAAGAGCCGGGCTGGCGCAACGCGTCGGTGGCGCGGTTGAACTGACTGGCACCATAGTCGCGGCCGCCAACGATGGCGCGCACGGCGCCGTTGGGCTCAAGTACGACGATGGCGCCCTGCTTGACGCGATACTGTTTGCCAAATTGGCGCAGATTGTCTTCCAGCACTTTCTCGGATTGGTGCTGGATGCCGCTGTCGAGCGCGGTACGCACGGTGAGCACGCGATCGTCGCCAAACTTGCCGGCTTGCGCTAGCTTTTTCACTTCTTCAAAGGCCCAATCGAGATACCAGTCGGGCGAGGCGGCGCGATGGCGATCGACGGGTGTGGCGGGATTCTTGCGCGCGATGAACACCTGGCCTTCGGTCATGAAGCCGGAGTCGACGAGATTCTGCAGAACGTCATTGGCGCGGGCCCGCGCTGCCGGCAAATTGACGTGCGGCGCGAATTTGGTTGGCGCCTTGAACAGGCCAGCCAGCATGGCGGCTTCAGCAAGATTGATCTCGCGCAGCGACTTGCCGAAGTAGAAATCAGCCGCTGCCTGCACGCCGAATGCGCCGCCGCCCATATAGGCGCGATCGAGATAGAGTTTGAGGATTTCGTTCTTGGTGAGGCGGGTTTCCAGCCACAGCGCCAGGAAAGCCTCCTTCACCTTGCGCTCGATCGAACGCTCATTGCTGAGGAAGAGATTCTTCGCCAGCTGCTGGGTGATGGTCGAGCCGCCCTGCACGACACCGGACGAACGGGCGTTGACAGTGAAGGCGCGTAAAGTGCCGATCGGGTCGATGCCGTAATGTTCGAAGAAACGCCGGTCCTCGGTGGCGAGCACGGCCTGGATCAGGAAGTCGGGCACCTGTTCGAGCGGCAGCGAGTCGTCGTGCTTGATGCCGCGTCGGCCGACTTCCTCGCCATAGCGATCGAGGAAGACGACGGCGAGGTCCTGCTTCTTCAGCCAATCCTCGTCGCTGGTCTCGTTGAAGGCCGGGACGGCGAGCGCCAGCATCAGCACCGCGCCGGCCAGACCCAAGGTCAGGGTCTCGCAAGCGAGTTCAACGCCAACCTTGCGCCAGCCCGAGACGTGGAACCGGTCCATGAAGGCGACAAAGGTGTCATAGCGCTGGCGCGCCTGCTGGCCACTTTCGTAGAGGCTCGAATTGATCCACGCGTCAAAGGCCAGAAGCGCGCGGGCAATCTTCTGGCCAAGGCCTGTGGTCTGAAAATCGTCAAACACGTGCGGGGATCCCGATCCGGTCCCGTAAAATGATCAGTTCCCCATATACCACGTTGGTAAGCCTCTTGACGATGGCCCTGCCGAGGCGCATGCCCGATCCATGCCCCAGAATGACACAAAACCGGTTCGTAAGTCTGCCATGGCTGCAAAAACCGCGCCCGCGGCGACCAAGCCATTTTGGAAAAAGGGCCTTGATGCCCTCAGCCGGGCCGAGTGGGAGTCCCTCTGCGACGGCTGTGGTCGTTGTTGCCTCGTCAAGCTTGAGGATGAGGACACCGGTAAGATCCATTTCACCGATGTGGTGTGCCGGCTGTTCGAGGAAAAGTCCTGCCGCTGCTCAGATTATCCTGGCCGCAAGGCGAAGGTGCCCGATTGCATCAAGCTGACGCCGACCCGGCTGCGCGAGATCAAATGGCTGCCGCCGACCTGCGCCTATCGCCTGGTCGACGAGGGCAAGGACCTCTATCCCTGGCATCACCTGATTTCTGGATCGCGCGAGACCGTGCACACGGCCGGCGTCTCGGTGCGCGGCCGGGCTGGGCCGTCTGAGGACGACTTGTCGGACGATGATCTGCTCGACCACATCGTCCGCTGGCCCGGCAAAGTGCCGCCACCGCGGAAGTTTTAGACCCTCCAGGATTTGAATCGGAACGTGGCGTTACGGCTCGCGATCCACAACGCTTGACATATTATATTATGACCATAATTTAATAGTAACAGCGTTCCGGAAGGGGCTTCCGTGCGTCGCCGATTGCAATACGGAGAAAACTCATGTCCGCGTCCGATCCGGTCGTCATTGTTTCCGCCGTGCGCACGCCTCTTGGCCGTTTTCTCGGCGACTTGTCGCCTGTCGAAGCGCCTGCCCTGGGCGCCCAGGCCATCAAGGCTGCGCTCGAACGCGCCACATTGGCGCCAGATCAGATCGACGAAGTGCTGATGGGCTGCGTTTTGCCCGCAGGCCAGGGGCAGGCGCCGGCGCGGCAGGCGGCTCGCAGCGCGCATCTGCCCGATCAGGTGGGCGCCACGACCATCAACAAGGTCTGCGGCTCCGGCATGAAGGCCACCATGCTGGCGCATGATCTCATTCTGGCGGGATCGGCGAATATCGCGCTGGCTGGCGGCATGGAATCCATGTCCAACGCGCCGTATCTCCTGGCCAAGGGCCGCAGCGGCTATCGCGTCGGCCACGATCGCATCTTCGATCACATGATGCTCGATGGGCTGGAAGATGCTTATGAGCGCGGTCGTCCGATGGGCGACTTTGGCGAGGCCGCTGTGCAGGCCTATCAATTTACCCGCGCCGACCAGGACGCTTATGCCACCGAGACATTGACGCGGGCGCGCCATGCGGTTGAAAGCGGCGCGTTCAAGTCCGAGATCACGCCCGTGGCGGTGCCTGGCAAGGGCGGTGATCGCCTTGTCGATACCGATGAACATCCGCTGAAAGTGTCACCGGAGAAGATTCCAACGCTCAAGCCGGCGTTTCGTGCCGATGGCACGATCACCGCCGCAAGCGCCTCGGCCAATGCCGATGGCGCGGCGGCATTGATCTTGATGCGGCGCTCGCAAGCCGATCGCCTGCATCTGTCTGTCCTCGCCGAGATCAAGGCCCATGCCACCCATAGCCAGGAGCCGGCCTGGTATACGACAGCGCCGATTCCGGCGATCCGCAAACTGCTCGATAAGACCGGCTGGTCGGTCGACGATGTCGATCTCTTCGAGATCAACGAGGCCTTCGCTGTCGTCGCCATGGCCGCTGCCAAGGATCTCAGTATCGCGCGCGATCGGCTGAACGTGAATGGCGGTGCTTGCGCGCTCGGGCATCCGATTGGCGCCACTGGTGCTCGCTTAATCGTTACGCTGCTGCATGCTTTGGCGGCGCGTGATCTCAAGCGCGGCGTCGCGGCTTTGTGCATCGGGGGTGGCGAAGCCACCGCGATTGCGATCGAGCGTGTGCACTAAGGGACTTGAGCTGATCACACGAGCTGGTTGAGCCGCGCGATCTCGTCTTCGACGCGGCGCACGCTGGCGACAGTTACCTGGCGGGCGTCAATCTCAATGCCGATCGTCTTCAGCCGCGCGAAGGAGCGCGACAACGTCTCTTGCTTCAGGCCGAGCGAAGCGGCGATGTCGCCCTTGGTATAGGGCAGGCGCATGGTGCAGCTGTCGGTGTCGGGCGGACACAGCGACAGGAGGAAGCGCAGCACGCGCTGGTCGGCGGTCTGCACTTTCAGGATTTCGATTTCATCCATCAGCGAGATGACCTTGGCCTGCGCCTCGTTGATAATAGCAAAGGCCAGGTCGGGAAATTCCCGCGCCATCTGGATGAAGAGCGCGCCAGGCACGCGCACGACAACAGCCGGGCCCACGGCCTCCGCCGTCGTCGAATAACGATCACGGGCAACAACGGCGGATTCGCCGACGCTTTCGCCACGCCCAAAAATATGGATCAGCGTTTCATCGCCATTGGCCGACAGGCGCGACACTTTGACGAAGCCATCCACCACGACAATCGCCGATTGGGCGACGTCGCCCTGGCGGAAAATGATGTCGCCCTTGGCATGCCGCTCGATCCGCGCCGCCTGTGCCAGCCGCGCGAAAGTTTCCGGCAGCAGCGCCGCAAACAACGGCACCTGGTGCAAAACTTCCATTTCCTTGGGCAATGAAGGCAGGGGGGCGGACATCAGGCTCGTGGCACTTTCATCAGTCTCGACAATGGTGGACGGAAGATATGGTGATAGCAAAACCGTCTGACGAGCCTTGTCGGCGCGGGCGGGAAGGTCAAGGGGAAAGCCAGAAATCAGAACAATTCTAAAATCTATTATCCTTGAACCGCTTGCCCTTGATCTCCCGTCCTATCCCTATTTGCCTTGGTTGCGTCGCGCCATCAGGCGCTGTGTTGCCGCCAGCGCGAGGCGGGCGCGCTCGGTCGCTGGCAGGTGCGCGTTCTTGGCCGCTGGCGCCTCGATGCTAAGAGGGATCCCGGCAGGGAGGACATCAAGCAGTTCGTCGAGCCACAAACTGCCTTCGCCCGGCAACAGACGGGCGGTGCGCGACTCCCGCCGCAGATCATCGACGCTGCGCGGTGTCGACGGCAGCGGCTCAGCATCGCACAGATGCACCAGCGCCAGCAGCTCCTTCGGCACCGAACGCAGATCAAGCGGATGCGCGCCTGAACGCGACAGGTGAAACGCATCGATAAGCAATTTGCCGTTCGGTCGTTTGGCCCGATCGACAAGCTCGTAAGCCTCGCCCAATGAACGGCAGGCGCTATAGGGGTTGAATTCCACCAGCACTTCGAGCGCACAGGATTCTGCAAAGTCGCACAAGGCCGCGAAGGTTTCGACGCGGCGGGTCTTGTCGTCATCCTCCACCGGGCAAACGATATAGCGCGCGCCGAGCTTGTGGCTGAAGCTGAGAACCGGGCCGAGGGCTTCCAGGTCCATGCCGGCCTTGAGCGGGAAAACGCCGACCTCCAGCACGCGCATCCGTGTCTGGGCGATCAACTGCACCAGTTCGTCCATGGCTTTCGCGTCGCCAACCACGGCCAGGTCGGTTGGCAGTAGCGGCTGCAGGCGCAGGCCAACCGAGGTGAAACCGGATTCTGCGGCAGCGCGCACATGGCCGATGGGGCCGGCGTCGAGAATGGTCAGCGCCGCAAGGGAAAGGTCGTTTGAGTCAGTGTTCATATTCAGCGTGCCAACCGGGTCATAGCTTCATTGATCCAAGCGCGCTGTGGGCCGACAAGCGCGCCTTGCGTGAGTTCACCGCACTGTTTGCCGCCGCTGCCGCGCGACCAGACGGTGATGGCGACGACTTCGCTGCCGTCGTCTGAAAAGATCGGGCCGCCGGAATCGCCTGTGCAGGCGCCGAAGCCGCCGCGTCGTGGGTCCTCGGCCCAGAGCAGGATCGACGACAGTGGCGCGCGCGCGGCGATGACGCCGCTGCGCAACGTGCCCGCTGAACGTCCGTCGCCTTCACGCGTCAGGCCAAAGCCGGCGATGCGGAATGTATCGCCGACCGAGACCGACTGCCGGGACGACAATTGGATGGGGGAGAACGACGCCGGCAGCGGCTTCGACAGGCGCACGAGCGCCAGATCGATGGAGCGCTGCCGCGTCTTGACCGCATCGGCGCGAAATTCCGGATGGATCACCGAGCCATTGGCGGGAATGACCGCCGGAGTGCCGCCTTCGTTGACATAGGCCGCGAGGTCGCTGGCGCCATGGGCGCAATGGCCGGCGGTGAGGATGATGTCGCGCGTCAGCACCACGCCGGTGCAGAAACCGGATGCTTTGCCCGAGCGTTTCAGCAGCATCACGGTATGGGCGGCCAGCACACCACCGTCCTGCGAGGGGCCGACGAGCGCTTCGCTGGACGTGGGGATCGAGAGCACGCACAGGGCGGCCAGCAGCAGGCGGGCGGATTTCATCGACAGGCACTCCTTGCCCGGTGTGTAGCCCGAGGGGGCGTGGGTGCCAAATGGCTTTGATTCGATGGCAAAGATTCTTGCCGTCGCCCGTGTGATTCGCCCTATGTCGTCGGGCTTTGTCCAAAATCTGGCAGGCGAGTCGGCGAAGAACTGCTCTAACATCTTGAATTTCTTGTGGTGATGGGGGAGTTCATCTAGGGTTCAGCGGAATTGAGGCAGGATCGGGCCATGCAACTCCTGCTCGTTTTGGCAATGATGGGTCATATGTCCGCGCCGCCCGCCCTTGGAGCGGAGCGCGCTGTGCACACCTGTCTGTCGCCCTCCGAGACGCGCGCCGCCGTGCAGGAGCGCAAGCTCGCCGATCCTTTTCCCATGCTACGCAATGCCGCCCGCAACGGCGGGGGCGAGCCGCTGCGCTCTCGCCTTTGTCGCTGGGACGACAAATACGTATATGAGCTGGCGCTGCTGCGTCGTGACGGAAAAGTCGTTCGCGTCTATCTGGATGCCGTCGACGGCAAACCGGTTTCTCAGCTGCCGGTTTCGCAGCCCTAGGTAATCTGCCTAGGATTTTATTTTGACGCGTCTTTGTTGGTTGGATCACGCCAAACCGCAAAACGCCATGAAGGAGCGGGTCTGTTGCGACTGCTTGTTATTGAGGACGACAAGGATCTGAATCGTCAGCTTGTCGCCGCCCTGGAACAGGCGGGCTATGCGGTCGACACGACGTTCGACGGCGAGGAAGGCCATTTCCTTGGCGAGAGCGAGCCCTATGACGCGATCATCCTCGACATCGGCCTGCCGAAGAAGGATGGCATCACCATTCTGGAAGAGTGGCGCGCCGCTGGCCGCAAGACACCAGTGCTGATGCTGACCGCGCGCGACCGCTGGAGCGACAAGGTCGAAGGCTTCGATGCCGGCGCTGACGATTATGTCGCCAAGCCCTTCCATATGGAGGAAGTGCTGGCGCGTCTGCGCGCTCTGGTGCGCCGCGCCGCTGGCCATGCGACCAGCGAACTGGTCTGCGGCCCGGTGCGGCTCGACACCAAGGCGGGCCGGGTGGTCGTTGATGGCAATCCGATCCGGCTCACCTCCCATGAATATCGGCTGCTCGCCTATCTGATGCATCACGCCGGCCGCATCGTTTCGCGCACCGAACTGGTCGAACATCTTTACGATCAGGATTTCGATCGCGACTCGAACACGATCGAGGTCTTCGTCGGCCGTCTGCGCAAAAAGCTTGGCGTCGAAGTTCTGCAGACGATCCGTGGCCTGGGCTATCTGATCGCGCCGCCGGGCGAGCCGCCGGCCTCTCCGGCCAAATCGAGCAGATAGGCGCGATGGCTCTGCTACGCCGCGATGCGCTGTCGATCCCGACCCGCCTTTTTCTGTCCGCTGCTTTCTGGAGCATCCTGCTTCTGCTGATCGCCGGCGCTGGCCTGGTGGCCGCGTTCCGGCAAACGACGGAGCAGGCTTTCGACGATCGCCTGTCGGTCTACCTGAAGGCTCTGGTCGCCGATGTGGCGCTGAGCGGCGATGAAGCGCCGACAAGCCCTGGTCAGTTGGGCGAGCCCCTGTTCGAACTTACCCGCTCGGGCTGGTATTGGCAGGTGACGCGCATGGATGGCGCCACGCCGCAGATGCGCGCGTCGCGCTCGCTTTTCGCCTCGCGCCTGCCGCGCTTAGCCGACATCGGCGTGCGTGCCGATCAGACCGGCCTGCGCAAGGGCTATATCGAAGGCCCCGATGGTCGCAATCTGCGCATGATCGAACGGGTCATCGATGTCGGTGATGACGGCACCTATCTGGTTCAGGTGGCCGCCACCAACGAGGATGTTCTTCTCGAGATTCGTAAGTTCACCCTGACCCTGGCCTTGGCCTTCGCCATCTTGGCCCTGGCGCTCGTCGGCACGACGGCGCTGCAAGTGCGCTTCGGCCTCCGGCCCTTGCGTCTGTTGAGTGGCGAGGTCGCGGCCATTCGCCGGGGCGACGGGGAAAAGATCGCCGGCGCCTATCCACAGGATCTGGCGCCCCTGGCCGGAGAGCTCAACCTGCTCATCGCCTCCAACCGCGAAGTGGTGGAACGCTCGCGCACGCAGGTCGGCAATCTCGCCCATGCGCTGAAGACGCCGCTCAGCGTTATTTCCAACGAGGCGGCGACGGACGCTTCGCCGCTTGGTGGCAAAGTGCTTGAACAGGTCGAGGTGATGCGCGACCAGGTGACCTATTATCTCGATCGCGCCCGGCTCGCCGCCCGCTCCAGTGTCATCGGCGCCATCACCGAAATCGAACCCTCCCTCGATGCCCTGATGCGCACCTTCGAAAAGCTCCACACCCGCGTCGATTTCGATTTCGACGGCGCCCCCGGCCTGCGCTTTCGCGGCGAACGGCAGGATTTCGAGGACATGACCGGCAATCTCATCGACAATGCCGGCAAATGGGCGACGAGCCAGGTCGCCGTGCGCGCCCGCCGGCTGGCGGACGGATTTATCGAGGTCAGCGTCGAAGACGACGGGCCGGGCCTGCCGCCGGAACGGCGGGAGGAGGCCATGGCGCGCGGTCGCCGCCTGGACGAGACCAAGCCGGGCTCGGGCCTCGGCCTCTCCATCGTTGCTGATCTGGCAAGGGTCTATGGCGGCACTTTGCGCCTGGAAGAGGCGTCGATGGGTGGATTACGGGCAGTTTTGCGCCTGCCTGCGGGCTGAAACATCCAGTTTGAGCGATGGCTTCCTACGGACATAATGCGGATGTGACTTTGTGGCGGCTTTCATTCGCCATCAAGCCGTGACAGAACCCGCGCCATGATCTGGGTCGTTTTCGCGCTTCTGACCGGGCTTGCCGCTATCGGCGTTTTGTGGCCGCTATCGCGCGCGCGCCAGCCGCTATCCGATGGCGATACCGCCTTTTATCGCAGTGAGCTGGCCGGCATAGACACCGACCTCCAGCGTGGCCTTGTCAGTGAAGCTGACGCCAAGTCCATGCGTGCCGAAGCCGCCCGTCGTCTGATGCGCACGGAGGCCAAAGGCGAGGGGACTGTTTCCACCTCCGCAGCCACTGTTTCCTCTGCCGCTACCTGGCGCCGGCGCGTCGCGGCGCTGGCCAGCATCGTCATCATCGGCGGCGTTTCGCTCGGCCTTTACGCACGCATCGGCAATCCCGAGGTTCCCGACCTGCCGCTCGAAGCGCGCCGTCAGGCGCCGCCGGGCCAGCCCGACATCATGATGGCTGTGGCCCAGATCGAAGCCCATTTGGCGAAGAACCCGGACGATGGCCGCGGCTATGAAGTGATCGCGCCGGTCTATCTGCGTTTGGGCCGTTACGAGGACGCCGCCAAGGCCTGGGCCAACGCGCTGCGTGTTCTCGGCGCGACCCCGGTGCGTGAGACCTCACTGGGCGAAGCCTTGGTTTTTGCCGCGAACGGCCACGTGACACCCGAGGCCTTGGCTGCCTTTGAACGGGCGTTGGCGTTGGCGCCGCAGTTTCAGCAGGCGCGTTTTTATATCGGCCTTTCTGCCGCCCAGGCGGGCGACAAGCTAAAAGCCCGCGATATCTGGACAAAGCTCGTGGCTGAGGCACCGGCCGATGCTGAATGGGCCGGCGTCGTGCGCGACCGGATCCGTGAACTGGGATTGCCCGAAGCATCCGCCGATGCACGCCCCGCCAGCGAAGCCGGGCAGGCGATCGCCGCGCTGCCCGAGGCTGAGCGCGACAGCGCCATTCGTGCCATGGTCGGTAATCTGGCCGCCAAACTGGCGAAGGACGGGCGCGACGGCAATGGGTGGGCGATGCTGATCAGGGCTTATATGGTTTTGAAGCAGCCTGATGATGCCCGTGCGGCGCTGGCTGAGGCGCGCAAGGCGCTGGCCGACGATGGCGAAGGGCGGGCTCGCGTCGACGCCCTGGCAAGCGAACTGGGACTTGGAGGCTGATCATGACCCGCAAGCAACGCCGGCTGGTGTTGATCGGCAGCGCGCTCAGCGTCCTCTTTGTCGCCGCAGGACTCACCATGTTCGCTCTGCGCGACAATATCGTTTTTTTCTATTCGCCGGCCGAGATCGCCGCCAAGGCGCCGGCGCCTGGCACGCGCATGCGCTTGGGTGGTTTGATCAAGGCGGGCTCGATCATGAAGGGCGAAAATCGCACCGTCACCTTTGTCGTCGCCGATGTGGAGCGCGAGATCAGCGTGACTTACACTGGCATGTTGCCGGATCTGTTTCGCGAAGGGCAGGGTGTCGTCGCCGAGGGCGTGCTGGTGAGCCCGACGAGCTTTCGCGCCGATTCCGTACTGGCCAAGCATGACGAGAACTATATGCCGCGCGAAGTCGCCGATGCTTTGAAGAAACAAGGCCATTGGCAGGCGAACGGCGCCGAGGCGAAGAAGTGAGCACGTCGCGATGATCGTCGAAACCGGACATTACGCTCTCGTTCTCGCGCTGGCGCTGGCGCTGGTGCAGGGAACTCTGCCGCTCTGGGGCAGCCGCAAGAATGATCCGGCTTTGATGGCCATGGCGCCGTCAGCGGCGATCATCCAATTCGTTCTTGTCGCCATCGCCTTCGGTGCGCTGACATGGGCCTATCTGTCGTCTGATTTTTCGCTCGCCAATGTGGTGCAGAATTCTCATTCGCAGAAGCCGCTGATTTACAAATTCTCCGGGGTCTGGGGCAATCACGAAGGCTCGATGCTGCTGTGGGTGCTGATCCTCGCCTTCTTTGGCGCGCTTGTCGCTGTTGGAGGACGGCGCACGCCACAGGATCTGTTGGCGACGACCCTGGCGGTGCAAGGCTGGATCAGCGCCGCCTTCCTGCTCTTCATCCTGCTGACGTCCAATCCCTTCGCCCGCATGCTGCCGCCGCCGGCCGAGGGCAATGATCTCAATCCGATCCTGCAAGACCCCGGCCTCGCCATCCATCCGCCGATGCTCTACCTCGGCTATGTCGGCTTCTCGATCACCTTCTCGTTCGCCGCCGCCGCGCTCATCAATGGCCGCATCGACGCGCAATGGGCGCGCTATGTGCGGCCGTGGACCTTGACCGCCTGGATCTTCCTCACGCTCGGCATCGCCATGGGCTCCTACTGGGCCTATTACACCTTGGGCTGGGGCGGCTTCTGGTTCTGGGATCCGGTCGAGAACGCTTCGCTCATGCCGTGGCTCGCCGGCACCGCGCTCTTGCATTCGGCGACGGTGATGGAGAAGCGCGACGCGCTGAAAATCTGGACGATCTTCCTCGCCATCCTCGCCTTCTCGCTCTCTCTGCTTGGTACCTTCCTCGTGCGCTCCGGCGTGCTGACGTCGGTCCATGCCTTCGCCACTGATCCACAGCGCGGCGTATTCATCCTCGCTATCCTCGTTTTCTTCATCGGTGGTTCGCTGGCGCTGTTCGCGCTGCGCGGTCCGTTGTTGAAAGCGGGCGGCATTTTTGCGCCGATCTCGCGTGAGGGCGCGCTGGTGTTCAACAACCTGCTGTTGACCACGAGCTGCGCCACGGTCTTCGTCGGCACGCTCTATCCGCTGGCGCTCGAAGCACTCACCGGCGACAAGATTTCGGTCGGGCCGCCGTTCTTCAACTACACGTTCATTCCGCTCTTCGTGCCGCTGTTCCTCGCCATGCCGCTTGGCCAAGTTTTGGCGTGGAAGCGCGGTAATTTCCTTGGCGCCGCTCAGCGCCTCGTGGTGGCGTTGATCGCAGCCATCTGCGGCGGGTTGATCCTGGCCGCCCTGCAGGGCGAGCCGGTCGTATCCGCCGTTTTCGCTGGGCTCGCTCTGTTCGTCATGGTCGGCGCCTTCGTCGAGATCTGGGGCCGCATCTCTGGTGGCGGTCTGTCACCATCGGTGATGCTGGCGCGTGCCACCGGCCTGCCGTGGTCGGCCTGGGGCACGGCCTTTGCTCATGCCGGCGTCGGCGTGTCGCTGCTCGGCCTGGCCGCCACCGGCTGGGGCGTCGAAAAAATTCTGGCGATGCGCACGGGCGACCATGTCGCGGTCGGCCCCTATGAGCTGACCCTCGACAAGATCGAGCCGCGTCCTGGTCCCAACTATGACGAAACCGTCGCGCGCATGACGATCCGCTCAGGCGGCACGGTTGTTGGCGTGATCGAGCCATCGCGCAAATTCTACCGCGCCCGGCAGATGACGACGACGGATGCTGGCCTGCGCACCTATTCGCTCGGCCAGATCTATGCGGTGGTCACTGAGCAAAACAGCAATGGCATGATCGACGTCCGCCTTTACTGGAAGCCTTATGTCGCGCTGATCTGGATTGGTGCGATCATCATGGCTTTGGGTGGCGCCATCTCGCTCGCGGATCGCCGTCTGCGCGTCGGTGTGGCCCGCCGCTCCCGCCATGCGGCGATGCAGCCGGCGGAATAGACCATGCGTATCGCCGAGCTCCTTCGTCATCTTCTGTTCGCAGCAAGCCTTCTCTTGACGGGAAGTCTTCTCGCGGCTTCTGCCTCGCATGCGGTCGAGCCGTCTGAACTTCTTGCCGATCAGAAACTGGAAGCACGCGCGCGGACGATCTCGGCAGGTCTGCGCTGTCTGGTCTGCCAGAACCAGTCGATCGATGATTCCAACGCGCCGCTCGCCAAGGATTTGCGCGTCATCGTTCGCGAACGGCTTGTTGCTGGCGACAGCGATGATGCGGTGCGCACATATCTCGTCGCGCGTTATGGCGAGTTCATCTTGCTGAAGCCGCCACTCAACACGGAAACCATTCTGCTCTGGATCGCCACACCGGCCATTCTGGCGGCGGCTTTGATTGTGGTCTTTCTGCGACGTCGCCGGCCAGTGCGCGAATTGGCTGATGAGTTGAGCCCAGAAGAAGCTCAAAAACTCGCTGAAGTGCTGAAAAAGCGCGAAAACTAGCCGCTTACGCACGTTACCAAGAATTCATCTGCCGGAAATGGCGGTGAAAGCCGACAGCGCCCATCTTCTCCATCACCGCCGGGTGAACCGGCGACCCCATTCAGGAGATGAGTGAATGTCTGAGTCCCTTCTCAACCCGCAGACGCCGAACCAGCCGACGCCGAATAAGCAGATGCCAAACAAGACCGTGCGCGCAGCCCTTCTCGGTGCCGTCGCCGTTCTGGCTCTCGGTGGCGCGCTTGGCGCCGTCCATATCCCGCAAATCGCCACCAGCGCCCATGCCGAAGCGCCGCTGGCCAATGCTGCCATGCCGTCTTTCGCCGACACCATTCAGCGCGTGCGTGGCGCTGTCGTCTCGGTCAAGGTGAACATCGTCGAGTCCGCGAACGAGGAAGCCGGTCCGGGTGCGGGCCAAGGCATGCCGCGCTTGCAGCCCGGCGATCCGCTTGAACGCTTCTTCCGTCGCTTCGGTGAGGAAGGCGCGCCGTTCCAGATGCCGAACCAGCGCCAGCAGCAGCGCCGCGGCATTGCTCAGGGTTCGGGCTTCATCATCTCGTCCGATGGCTACGTCGTCACCAATAACCACGTGGTCAAGAATGCTCGTGGCGACGTCACGCTGACGCTCGATGGCGGCAAGACCGTTACCGCCAAGGTCATCGGCACCGACGAGAAGACCGATCTTGCGCTGCTGAAGATCAACGAGGCTGGCACCTATCAGTCCGTCGAACTTTCCTCGACCTCGCCGCGCGTCGGTGACTGGGTTGTGGCTATCGGCAATCCGTTCGGCCTCGGCGGCACGGTGACGGCTGGTATCGTCTCGGCACGTGGCCGCGACATCGGCGCTGGTCCTTATGATGACTTCCTGCAGATCGACGCGCCGGTGAATCGCGGCAACTCCGGTGGCCCGACCTTCGACACCAGCGGTCGTGTGGTTGGCGTCAACACGGCGATCTATTCGCCGTCGGGTGGCAGCGTCGGCATCGGCTTCGCCATCCCGTCGAGCACGGTGAAGGACGTCATCGCGGCCCTGCGTGACAAGGGCGTCGTGGCCCGTGGCTATATGGGCGTGCAGATCCAGCCGGTGACCCCGGAGATCGCCGACTCGCTCGGCCTCAAGGACACCCATGGCGCGTTGGTTGCGGATACGCAGAACAACACGCCGGCGGCCAAGGCCGGGCTCAAGTCGGGCGACGTGATCATCTCGGTCGATGGCGAAAGCATCGATAGCCCGCGTGAACTGTCGCGCCGGATCGCCGGCCTCGGCCCCGAGCATAAGGTCAACCTGGCCTATCTGCGCGGCGGCAAGGAAATGACCACGGCCGTCGTTCTCGAGGCGCTGCCCGATCAGCGGGCTGATGCCCGTCAGGGTCGCTCGGGCGACAGCGGCAATACCGAACGGCTCGACCAGAAGTTCGGCCTGTCGCTGGCGCCCGCCAGCGAGATCCCGGGCGCCGGCCGCGAAGGTGTCGTCGTGGCTGAAGTCGATCCGAATGGCGCGGGTGCCACCTTGGGCCTGCGCGCTGGCGACATCATCCTTGAGGCGGCCGGCCAGCCCGTCACCCGTCCGGCGCAAGTGTCGGCGGCTCTCGCAGATGCGAAGAAGGCCGGCCGTAAGGCGGTGCTCCTGCGCGTCAAATCGGGCGACAGCACCCGTTTCGTGGCGCTGGTCACCAATCCGGCCTCGTAAGACTTCAGGAACGTAACAACGGCAGGCCAAATGGCCTGCCGTTTGTTTTGAAAGTCCGCTATATGTCCCTCATGCGCATTCTGGTGATCGAGGACGACCGCGAAGCTGCGGGCTATCTGGTGAAATCTTTCCGGGAGGCCGGCCACCTGGCCGACCATGCGGCGGATGGGCTCGAAGGCTATGCCATGGCGCGCGAAGGCGCCTATGAAGTGCTGGTCGTCGACCGCATGTTGCCCAAGCTCGACGGCCTGTCGCTGATCGGCGGCCTGCGCGAGCAGAAGGTCGAAACGCCGGTGCTGATTCTCTCGGCGCTCGGCCAGGTCGATGACCGGGTGAAGGGCCTGCGCGCCGGCGGCGACGATTATCTGGCCAAACCCTATGCCTTTTCCGAACTGCTCGCCCGCGTCGAAGTGCTGGCCCGTCGCCGGGCAGGCGCTGCTGGCGAGACCACCCAATTGCGTGTCGGCGGCCTAGAACTCGACCGGCTCGCCCATACGCTCACCCGCGACGGCAAGGACATTCCGTTGCAGCCGCGCGAATACCGGCTGCTCGAATATCTGATGCGCCACGCAGGCCAGGTGGTGACCCGCACCATGTTGCTCGAGAACGTCTGGGACTATCATTTCGATCCGCAGACCAATGTGATCGACGTGCACATTTCGCGCCTGCGCAGCAAGATCGACAAGGGCTTTGACCCGCCGCTTCTGCACACCATTCGCGGCGCCGGATATATGATCCGTGACGGCGCTCGCTAATCTCTTCCGCACGACGGCGTTCAAGCTGTCGCTCGCCTATCTGGTGATTTTCTCGATCGGCGCGGGCGTCATCATCGGCTGGGTCGGCTGGAACGTGCGTCGCCTGCTCGATGAGCAGATCGCCGCCACCGTCGAGGCCGAGATCAACGGCCTGTCCGAGCAATATGCCCGTGGCGGCATTCGCGTCATTGTCGATGTCATCGAGCGGCGCACGCGCCAGCCCGGCGCTTCGCTCTATCTCGTCACCAATTTCGCCGGCCAAGCCATTGCCGGCAACATCGCGCAACTGCCGGCCGGCGTCCTCGAACAGCCGGGCGTGCGCGAAACCACCTATGAGCGCCAGGGCGAGCCCGGCGTCGAGCGCCGCGCGCTGGCCCGCATTTTCCTCTTGCCTGGTGGTTTCCGTCTGCTCGTAGGCCGCGATCTGGAAGATCGCGAGGCGCTGCGGCGCGTGTTCTCGCGTGCCATGCTGACATCGCTGTTCTGGTTGATCGTGATTGGCACGCTCGGCGGCCTCCTCGTCGCCCGTCGCGTTTTGCGGCGCGTCGATGGCATGAACGATAGCGTGCGCACGATCATGACCGGCGATCTCTCACGCCGCCTCCCGCTGAGCAGCGCCAATGACGAACTTGAGCGCCTTGCCGTCAATCTCAATTCGATGCTCGATCGTATCGTCGAATTGATGAAGGGCCTGCGCGAGGTCTCCGACAATATCGCCCACGATCTCAAGACACCGCTGACGCGCCTGCGCAACCGCGCCGAGGAAGCTTTGCGCACGGCGCAGACACCGGATGAATTCCGTGGCGCGCTGGATAAAACCATCGAGGAATCCGACACGCTGATCCGCATTTTCAACGCGCTCTTGATGATCGCGCGGATGGAGGCCGGCAGCGAGATCGAGGGCAAGACCGACTTCGACGCCGGCGATGTGGCGCGCGATCTCGTCGAACTTTACGAGCCGGCCGCCGAAGAGGCGCAGATACGCATCGAAACCGATATCGCGCCCGGCCTCACGGTCTATGGCAGCCGCGAACTCATCGGCCAAGCGCTTGCCAATCTCATCGATAATGCGCTGAAATACGGCGTTTCGCCCAGCGCCGATCATCCTTCGGTCGTTCGCATCAGCGCCAGCACCGAGGGCGGCCAGGTGTTCCTGCGGGTTGGCGATCGCGGCCCCGGCATCGCGGCTTCCGAGCGCGAGCATGTTCTGGGGCGCTTTGTCCGGCTCGAAGGTTCTCGTTCCCGGCCGGGATCGGGCCTTGGACTATCGCTTGCGGCGGCGGTCGCGCGCCTGCACAATGGCGAAATCAGAATCGAGGACAACGCGCCGGGATTGCTTGTGACGCTCGTCATACCAGCGGCTGCCGCCCTGCCTGTCCAACCGGACAAGACACATGAGCGCAGCGAAAAAATCCCCAGCGAAACCGCGAAATAGCCGCAGCACCGGTTCGTCGCAGAACGCAATTCCCTTGGACAATCGCGCGCTGGCCCGGCGGATCCTCACCGCGCCGTTGGTGGGCGGCAAAGCGGCGCACAAACTGACCGATCTGGAGATTGATCTGGGTTTTGGCGCCGACGCGGAAACCGCCGGCAAGATCCAGGCTTTGTTGCAGGGCGTCGCCGAACATTCGCCCTATCTCTGGGGGCTCAGCAGCGCCGACACCGATCGCCTGCGCGATCTGCTGACCTCCAGCCCGGAGGATCGGTTTGACGATTGCCTGGAGCGGATGCGGGTCGCCTGCACGCTCGCCAACGACGATGACGCTGTTCTGCACGCCCTGCGCAAAGGCAAGCAGGAAGGCCATTTGCTGATCGCGCTGTGCGACCTAGGCGGCGTCTGGCAGGTCGATGCGGTGATGACGGCGGTGTCGCACCTCGCCGATGTGGCGACACGCGCCGCCACGGCCTATGCCCTGCGCGCCGCGCATCATGCCGGGCGTTTGAAGCTGGCCGATCCGGCCGAGCCCGAGCGCGCCTGCGGCCTCGTCCTGCTGGCGCTTGGCAAACATGGTGCCGGCGAGTTGAACTATTCAAGCGACATCGACCTTGTCGCTTTCTTCGACCCGCAGACCGAAGCGATCGACGATCCCTCGGAAGGCACGCGCATCTATGTGCGCGTCACCCAGCACATCGCCAAACTGCTGCAGGAACACACAGGCGATGGTTATGCCTTCCGCGTCGATCTCAGGCTGCGCCCTGATCCAGGCTCGACGCCTGTCGCCGTCTCGCTGCCAGCGGCCTTCTCCTATTACGAATTGCTCGGCCAGAACTGGGAGCGTGCCGCCTTCATCAAGGCCCGCCCTGTGGCCGGCGAAATCGCGCTGGGTGAGACTTTCCTGAAAGACCTGACGCCGTTCATGTGGCGGCGCTATTTCGACTATGCCGCCATCGCCGATATCCATGCGATGAAGCGGCAGATTCATGCGGTGCGCGGCTTCGCCGAGATCGCTGTCGCTGGCCACAATATCAAGGTCGGGCGCGGCGGTATCCGCGAGGTCGAATTCTTCGTCCAGACCCAGCAATTGATCTTCGGCGGCCGTCGCCCGCAGTTGCGGGGCCCGCGTACCCTCGACATGCTGAGCGAATTGGCAGCCGACGGCTGGATCACGCCCGACGCGGTGAGCGAACTCTCGACCGCCTATCGCTTTCTGCGCGAGATCGAACATCGATTGCAGATGGTGGCCGATGAACAGACCCAGCGCTTGCCAGCCGACGCTGAAGTGCTCGAAGGTTTCGCGCAATTCTGCGGCTATCGCGATGGCGCGGCTTTCGGCGACGCCTTGCTCGAACAGCTCGCCTGCGTCGAGCGCCACTATGCGCGCTTGTTCGAGGCCGAACCGGAGCTGTCGTCGAGCGTCGGCAATCTGGTGTTCACCGGCGTCACGGATGATCCCGAAACCCTCGAAACCCTGTCGAAACTCGGCTTCGCCAATCCAGCCCTTGCGGCCGAGACCGTGCGCGGCTGGCATTTTGGCCGTCGCCCGGCGATGCAGAGCGCGCGTGCGAGAGAGGTTGTGACGGCGCTCGTCCCGGCGCTGCTTGAGGCCTTTGGCGGCAGCGGCGATGCCGATGCGGCGCTGCTTGCCTTCGACCATGCGTTGATGCGCATGCCGGCGGCCGTCGAATTGTTTTCGATCCTCAAGTCGAACGACAAGGTGCGTGAACTGTTCGCCGATATTCTCGGCGGCGCGCCGCGCCTGGCGCAGATGGTCTCGTTGCGCCCGCATGTGCTCGATGCCGCTATCGATCCGACCCACAGCGCGGCACGCTCGGGCGAAAGCCGTTTCGAGGCCCGCGCCCTGCGCATTCTCGAGACGGCGCACGACAGTGAACAGTTCATGGACGACTGTCGCGATCTGGCGCAAGAGGAAATGTTCGTCATCGGCATCCGCTTTCTAGCCGGCACCATATCGGCGGAGGAGGTCGGCCTTTCCTACAGTGCCTTGGCGGATGCGCTGCTGCGCGTGTCGCTCCAGCACGTGGAGAGCGCCTTCGCTGTTGATCACGGCACGGTGCCGGGCGCGCGTTGCGCCATTATCGGCATGGGCAAGCTCGGCTCGCGCGAGATGACCGCTGCGTCCGATCTCGATCTGATCCTGATCTATGATTACGACGACGAGACACCGGAGTCCGATGGGGCGCGTCCTCTCCATGCGGCGCAATATTATGCCCGTCTGACCAAGCGGCTGGTGGCGGTGCTGACCTCGGCGACGCGGCGCGGCAAGCTCTATGATGTCGATCTCAGGTTGCGCCCGTCAGGCGGGCAGGGGCCGGTGGCCACGCGCTTCACCAGCTTCGTCGATTATCAGCAGCACGAAGCCGAGACCTGGGAGCATATGGCGCTGGTGCGCGCTCGGGTCATCGCGGGCGATGCAACGCTCGGCGAGCAGATCGAGGCAGCACGAGCCGCTATCATCTGCCGGCAGAGTGATGAAAAGAAACTGCAGAAAGATATCGCCGCCATGCGCGGGCTCATCGCGCGGGAGAAGGGCGATGCCGACCCGTGGGATTTGAAACTGGCGGCCGGCGGTATCATCGACATTGAATTCATCGCCCAGTTCCTAGCGCTCGCCCATGCGGGAAAGCATCCCGAGATCGCCGAGGTCTCGACGCTCGGCGTGTTGCGCAAGGCCGCTGCTGTGCATCTTCTGTCGCCAGGCGATGGCGAGCAGTTGATCACGGCATGCGCGTTTTATCAGGCTGTCACGCAGATGATGCGGCTAACGATCGAAGGGCCGTTCGATCCGACCAAGGTCGCCTCCAGCGTGCTGCGCCGCATTGCTTCCAGCGTCAATCTGCCGGACTTCGGCCGTGTCGAATTGATGCTGACGGAAACACGCGCCGACGTGCGGAAAATCTTCACGCGGCTGATTGGGGCGCCCGGCAAGAGCGCGTCTGGTAAAGCCTCGTCCAGCAAGAAGTAGATCAGGCGCTTTACGCAAGAAATGGATCAGGCGCTTTGCGACTGTGACTGGGTGGCCGGCGCCGCCGGGCTCTCGGTGTTGCGCGCCATTGCCTTCAGGGCGCTCGGCGGCAAAGGCAGACGGACGCGCACCAGGGTGCCGACATTTTCGACGGAGCGGATGCGCATGGAGCCGCCGTGCAGCTCCGCCAGGGAGCGAGCGATCGCCAGGCCAAGCCCTGAGCCTTTAAAACCGTTTTCCAGCGGCGCGTTGATCTGCTCGAAGGGCCGACCGATCCGTGCCAGCGCCTCCGAGGAAATGCCGCAGCCGGTGTCTTCGACATAGATGTTGATCGCGCCGTCGATCATCCGACAGCGGACGCCGACGCGCCCGCCCGAGGGAGTGAAGCGGATCGCGTTGCGCACCAGCTTGCCGAGAACCCGCTCAATGGCGTTGCGGTCGGCGCTGACGTGAACGCCGGGACAAGTTTCGCTCGTCAGCGTCACATTCTTGCGCTGCGCGATATCCATAACGCTCTCGGTCGCCGACGTGATGGCAAGAGCGATTTCGAACTCGGTCTTTCTCAGTTCGACGTGGCCGGCTTCGAGCGCCGACATTTCAAGCACGTCGGAGATGATGCCGAGAAGATGCTGGCCGCTCTCGCGGATATGGCAGGCATAATCGAGATATTTCGATGAGCCGAGCGATCCGAACGTCTCGTGTTCCATCACCTCCGAAAAGCCGATGATGGCGTTGAGTGGCGTGCGCAGTTCGTGGCTCATATTGGCGAGGAATTCGGATTTGACGCGGCTGGCGAGCTCGGCCTCGGCCTTTTGTTCGAGATAGCGCTCGGCCATGTCGGCAAGCTGTCGGGCCTGCACTTCCAGGGTCTGCCGCGACTTGCGCAAGTCGGCGACCGTCGCCATCAGGCGACGTTCGGAATCGAGCAGTTTCTCTTCGTGCAGCTTGTGCACCGTAATGTCGGAACCGACGGAGACATAGCCGCCGTCCTTCGTCGCCCGCTCGTTGACTTGCAGCCAGCGGCCGTCGGCGAGTTGCGCTTCATAGGAACGTGCGCCGGGAGGCGCGTCTGGTTGCGATTGTGCCGAGACGATGGGAATTTCGGCTTGCGCCAGAATGTCCTCGACGGCGGTACCTTCGCGGGCGCATTCGGGCGGCAGGCCGTAGAGCTTCATGAAGCGCGCATTGCAGGCGACAAGGCGGTCGTCCATGTCCCACAGCACGAAGGATTCCGAGATCGATTCAATCGCGTCTTGCAGTCGCGCGCCGGCGGTGCGCGATTTTTCGGCGAGGCTGCGATGTTCGCTCATGTCGAGCGCGACGCCGATCAGATGCGGCGCGTCGCCCGGCGAGTGGCGAACGACTTCGGCGCGCACCCGCATCCAAAGCCAACGGCCATCGCTGTGGCGAACGCGGAATGTCCGGTCGACGGTGCGCGGGCGCGACGTCAGCAGCACTTTGGCCACGAGGCTGAGGTTGAGATCGGCGGGATGCACCAGGCTGGTCACGTCGCCAACCGACAGGAACCCGCCATCGGGCTGCAGGCCGACCAGGTCGTACATCGAGTCCGACCACATGATGCGGCCGCGCGACAAATCCCAGTCCCACAGGCCGCAATGACCATGGTTGAGCGCCATGTCGAACTTGCGGCCCAGTTGTTCGCATTGGGCCGAGGCGCGCCGCGCCCGGTTCGCCTGCCAGAAATAGGCGAAGGCGAGCGCCCCGATAACGATCGTCGACAGGGCGCCGAGCACGCCAGGCAAGAGACCGGCGCTGCGCCAGTCGCGCACCACTTCCGCCATCGGGCGGATAACGAAGACCTGGCCGAGAGGGCTTTTCAAACTGAAGGAGCCCGCGAAGACCTCGCGTCCATCGGCAAGATGGGTCCGCACGATGCCGGCGCGCTCGCCGAGGATCAGCAACGGCTGTGCATCGCCCAACAGATCGGTCGCCGTGCCGCGCGCCGAAGCGGCGGGCGAGGCGGCGACGATCTGGCCCGATGCGTCGCTGAGGAGGACGATCGTGCCACGCTGCGGCGTGTGGGTGCGGAGCGCCCCTTCAAGAATGTCCGCTGCGTCAGGATTTTTGTCGGCCCGGTCGAGGGTGAGTGCCACGACGGCGGCGGTCAGTTCGATGTCGGAGGTTGTGGCTTGAAAGGCGTGTCCGCGAATATTGATAAGGGAAAGAAGGCTGGCCGATAAAAGGATCAAACAAAAAAGGGCGGCTGCTGCAGGGGCGATCAGGCGGAATGTGTTTTCCAAACCGCTTCGGCTTGGTCGAACACTCGCTTTTGGAATCGCATGCGCTGCCGTTCTGGATGAATCCGAATAAACGGATTCCTCCAGCACGTTTGCACGTGCCATGAATGGCCCCCTCGTACTTGAAACTTGTTCGTCGCCATGTGCCGCATCGCGTCGAATCGAGGCCAGTTGAATCCTGACGGGGTGATTTGTCCAGTCCCTTAACCAATCATTTACGAATTTTTTGTTGCGCGCATAGCGTTGTGGCGTCTGACGGAATCGTCAAACGCCACAAAGACGAGTCAAAACAAGATGGAAGGCAAAATCGCGTTTCTGGAGCTCGGAAATTGAACCGAGCTCTCATTTTCCGTCTGATGCATTTCCTTCACGCGAAGTGCGGCTCACAACCACCGCGCTTCGCTCGAAAATACTTGATCGAAGCGCGATTGATTCTAAGCCAGCGAGCGCGTGACGATGTCGCGCACATCAGCCGAGAGGTCGTTGTGGGCCGCGATCCGCTTGAGTGCCGCTTCCGCAGCGGCGCGGCGTGTGGTTTCCAATCCCTTCCACGAGCGGAAGGCGACCAGCAGTCGCGCCGCCACTTGGGCATTGCGGCGATCGACATCCAACACCACGTCGGCGAGGAAGTCGTGGCCGGAGCCGTTGCTGGCATTGAACTGGGTCGGATTGCCCATGGCGAAAGTGCCGACTACCGAGCGCAACCGGTTCGGATTGCTCATCGAGAAGGCCGGGTGCGCCATCAGCCCGCGCACGCGGGCCAGCGCCTCGCTGTCGGGGATCATCGCCTGCAGCGCGAACCATTTGTCGATGACCAGAGGGTCGTCGGCGAAGCGCTGATAGAAAGCCGCCAGCGCCGCCTCGCGCTCGGCCGGGGCATTCAAGGCCAGAATGCTGAGGCTGCCGAACATGTCGGTCATATTGTCGGCGGTCTCGAACTGGCGTCGTGCGCGGCGGGCGCCCTCGGTCGGATCGCCGGCGGCGATCAGGTCGAGTGCCATCAGCCGCATGCTGCGGTTGGCTGAGCCGGCGGCGTCCGGCTTGAACGCGGCGGGAACCGACAGTTCGTCATGGATGGCCGCGAGCGCCGGCAGGTTCATGCGTCCGAGCGTGGTGCGCATGTGCTGGCGGGCAGAGCGGATCGCATCGGGATCGACATCGACGGCGATCTCACGCGCCAGATCCAGCTCGCTCGGCAGGTTGACGGCGAGCGCGGCAAAAGCCGGATCGGCCTTCCAACTGGTGATGATGTGGCCCAGCGCCGTGCAGAACCGCGCCGGGTCGGCCGGTTTGCCGCCGCTGCGGATCGCTGCTACCGAGGTCTGCATCAGCCGGGTCGCCGAGGTCTGGGCCGCCTGCCAGCGATTGAAATTGTCGCTGTCATGGGCGAGCAGGGTCAGCAGCGCCTCTTCGCTCCAGTCGAATTCGACGCGCACCGGCGCCGAGAAGCCGCGCAGGATCGAGGGAACGGGCTTGCTGGCAAGATTGCGGAAGACGAGCCGGCGCGAGCGGGTCGACAGCTCGAAAACGCCGCGCGCGACTTCCTCAGCGCTGGCGCCGCCGGCTTCGTTGGCCGCTGGCAGGTCGAGCGTGGGCGCTTCGCCATGGGTGGCAACGAGGCCGATGGCCATGGGAATGATCTGCGGCAGTTTGAGCTGCTGGCCAGGTGTGGCCGGGCAGGATTGTTCGAATTCCAGCGTATAGCTGCGGGCGGCTTCGTCATATTTTTCGCGCACGGTTAGAACCGGCGTGCCGGCCTGGCTATACCAGCGCATGAATTGCGTCAGGTCGCGGCCGCTCGCCTCGGCGAAACAAGCGATGAATTCTTCGACGATCGCCGCCGTGCCGTCATAGCGCTCGAAATAGAGATCCATGCCGCGCCGGAAAGCATCAGCGCCGATGAACTCTTTCAGCGTTCGGATAACCTCGGCGCCCTTCTCGTAGACGGTCGGCGTGTAGAAATTGTTGATCTCATGATAGAGCTCCGGCCGCACATTGTGCGCCAGCGGGCCGGCATCTTCCGGAAATTGCGTGGCGCGCAGGTTCCGCACCGCGCCGATGCGCTGCACCGGCCTTGAGCGTTGGTCGGCGCTGAACTCGTGATCGCGGAAGACGGTGAGGCCTTCCTTCAGGCAGAGCTGGAACCAGTCGCGACAGGTGATGCGGTTGCCGGTCCAGTTGTGGAAATATTCGTGCGCGACAACGGTTTCGATGCCGGCATAGTCGGTGTCGGTCGCTGTGTCGGGCGAGGCCAGGATATATTTGTCGTTGAAGACGTTGAGGCCCTTGTTCTCCATCGCGCCCATGTTGAAGTCCGACACGGCGACGATGTTGAACACGTCGAGATCATATTCCCGCCCGAACTGCTCTTCGTCCCAGCGCATCGAGCGTTTCAGGCTGTCCATCGCATAGGCGGCGCGATCGCGCTTACCATGTTCCACATAGATGCCGAGCGCGACGTTGCGCCCAGACATCGTGGTGAAGCTGTCTTTCAGCACATCGAGATCGCCGCCGACCAGGGCGAAGAGATAGCAAGGTTTCGGGAACGGATCGTTCCACACCGCGTAGTGCCAGCCGTCGCTGAGATCGCCCTGTTCGACGAGATTGCCATTGCCGAGCAGCACCGGCGCGTCGCTGCGCTGCGCTTCGATCCGCGTCGAATAGACAGACAGGACATCGGGACGGTCGAGGAAATAGGTGATGCGGCGGAAGCCTTCCGCCTCGCATTGGGTGCAATAGGCGGAGCCCGAGCGATAGAGGCCCATGAGCTGCGTATTGGCGGTGGGGTCGACTGTGGTTTCTATATCAAGCGTGAAGGGCTGGCGCGGTGGTGCAAACAGTTCGAGCTGGTCCGGCCCGATGCGGAAGGCCTCCGGGGACGGCGCTTCACCATCGATCGCCACCAGCTGGCCGACAAGCCCATCGCCATCGAGTAGCAAGGGCGCACCGTTTTTTCCCTTGGGATTGGGGCGCAGGCTCAGCCGCGCCCGGACCAGTGTCGCATGTCTGTCGAGGCGGACGACGAGATCGACCTTGTCGATCAGATAGTCAGGCACACGATAGTCGGCAAGGCGAACGGGGCGGGCGGTGTCGGTACGCATGAGGACTCGCTCTGTAATGGTTCAAACATTTATGGGGTCTGAACCGCAGAATGCAAGTTGGGCAGCTTCAGGGCACGCCGAGAGCTCGGCAGACCGCCTCGGTCAATTGCCCCCCATAGCTCTTCATCGGCTTGTCGAGACGCCCATAGAGCTTGAAAACCGCCGGTTGGATGACGGTTCCCAAGGCCATGGCGGCGGCGACATTGGCGTCGCCGACAATGATATCGCCGGATTTATGCGCCCGTTGCATAATCTGGCGCAATGTCTCGACCACATTGGCCTCGTCGCCGATCCCGGCCAGATGATCGTGCTGTTGGAGCAGAATGAAGGCGAAGACCGCCGGTTGTTCATCGAATAATGTGCAGAAATGGTCGACAAGCTGGCGCACAGTCTGCCGGAAAGACTGCTTGTGTTCGCCAATTTCAGCGATGGCCTCGGCCAGCGCGCCGTAGTGCAGCAGGAAGACCTCGCTGGCGATTTCATCCTTGCTGCGGAAATGCCGGTAGAGCGCGGCATCGACTATGCCCACAGCGAGCGCAATGTCGCGGATCGATGTACCTTCGACGCCTTTGTCGGCGAACAGGCGCAGGGCCTCGGCGAGGATGCGGTTGCGTGTTGCCGCGCCTTTGCGTAGCGGGATGGGGAGGGAGGCGGCTGTCATGTCAGACCGCTCCCGCGCTGGCCGTGACCTTCGCTTTCACCATCCGATCAAGCTCGACATAGTCGGTCTTGCCGGAGCCAAGCAGCGGCAGAGCCGGCACGATCAGAAGTTCGGACGGGAACATCAGTTCGTTGGCGCCGTGCGCTTTCATGAAGGTCTGCACCTCGGCGCGCGTGGCGTCGGTCTTGGTCGTCACCATGACGAGACGTTCACCCTTGCGCGCATCGGGCACGGCGACGACGCAGGGCGGATTCTCCGGCCACATCGGCGTGCACATCTGTTCGATACCGGCGAGTGAAACCATTTCACCGGCGATCTTGGCGAAACGCTTGGCGCGGCCCTTGATCGTCACGAAGGTCATCGGATCGATGGTGACGATATCGCCGGTATCGTGCCAGCCGCCCAGTGGCGGTTCCAGCACGCCCGGCTTATCGGCGCGATAATAGCCCATCATCACATTCGGGCCTTTGACATGCAGCCGGCCGCCCTCGGTGATGCCAGGCACCTCTTCGAGGCGATAGTCGATGCCAGGCAGCAGCCGGCCGACAGTGCCATTGCGGTTGAACATGGCGGAGTTCACCGCCAGCACGGGGGCTGTTTCGGTGATGCCATAGCCTTCGAGAATGCGCAGGCCGAATTTCTCCATATAGACCTTGCGCGTCGTCTCCTTCACCGGCTCGGCGCCGCCGACGAGATAGCGCAGCGAGCGGAAGTCATAAGGGTTGGCGGTGCGGGCATAGCCGTTGAAGAAAGTGTCTGTACCGAACAGCACGGTGGCATTGCTGCCATAGACCAGTTCGGGAATCTGCCGGTAGTGCAGGGGCGAGGGATAGAGATAGCACTTCATGCCCGACAGCATCGGCAACAGCATGCCGCCGAGCAGGCCGAAGGAATGGAACACCGGCAGCACGTTGAAGATGATGTCGGCTGGCGTGATGTCGAAGCGCGCGTCGATCTGGGCGATGTTGGCCATGAAATTGCGATGCGACAGCACGACACCCTTCGGCGCGCCTTCCGAGCCGGAGGTGAAAAGCACGACGGCCGGATCATCGGGCGAACGCTGTTCAAGCGAGTGGCCAGCGGTAAACAGCGAACGCAGCTTGTCGCCGGTGCCAACCGTGGCGGCGATATCCTCGAGGTGGATGACTTTCGTCGTCTTTGCCAGTTCAGCGGCGACCGCGCCGAGATTGGCCTTATCGAGAAAGGCGCGCGAGGTGAGGATAGTGCGCACCCCCGCGGCTTTACAGGCCGATTGTAGATTGGCGACACCGGCCGTGTAGTTGAGCATGGCGGCGACGCGCCCGGCCGACTGCAAGGCGAAGAAGGTGATGGCGACCGCATTGGCGTTGGGCAGCATCACGCCGACGCATTCGCCCGCCTGGGTCAGCGGCATCAACTTGCGGCCCAGGATGTCGGTGCGGATCAGGACATTGCGACCGTTGAGCTTGCCCGAGAGCGGGTCTTCCAGAACGATCTTCGATTTGCCGCTCTCGTGGATGGCATCGACGAGGCCTTTCATCAGCGTCTTGTCGATATCGGTGGTGCGGAAGATCAGATCCGACATCACGTCATAGAGTGCTGCGCCCGCTGCCTGGCGGCGCTTGCGGCCACGCAGGTCTTCCGGCAGCGTCAGTCTGCGCGGCTCAAGGAAGGTGACACGCACTTTCGGGAACAGGGTGCGGCGCACGAAGCCGCGCGGCAGGCGGGTGAAGGGTGTGCGTTCCAGGCCTTCCAGGCGCACCGGCACCACCATGGCGTTCGCCTTGTCGGCGATCATCGCCGCGCCGTCGTAGATTTTCATCAAGGCGCCGGTGACGGTGATGCGCCCTTCCGGGAAGATGACGAGGCGATGGCCGGCTTTGACCTCATTGATCAGGCCGCGCGTCGACAGCGGCTTGGTCGGATCCATCGGATAGGTGCGCGCGATGCCAAGGAACGGCTTCACCCACCAAGCCTTGGCGATCTGCCAGTCGATGGCGAAGACGGGCTTGTCGTCGAGCAGCGACAGGATCACCGGCGCATCGAGGAAGGACAGATGGTTGACGGCGATGACGCAGCGGTCGCCCGCCTTGGCGACATTTTCGAGGCCGCGCACTTCGATACGGAAAATCAGCTTGAACAACGGCCGCAAGGCGTCGGCCGCGAAAGAGCCCGGCAGGCGCGCGAACAGATAAACGGCGGCGGCGACATTGAGCACGCCGAGCAAGATCAGCAGCGCCGGCTCACTGACGCCAAACAGGCTCATTTGTAGGATGGCGGTGATCAGCGCGCCGCCGACCATGAACAGGGAGGTGACGATATTGACAGCGGCAACGACGCGGGCGCGTCGATCGACACCGGCCCAGGATTGCACGGCGGCGAAAGCCGGCACGACGAAGAAACCGCCGGCGACGGCAATACCCGCCACATCGATGGCGATGCGCAGGCCCGTGGCGCTGGCGAGGAACGTGCCGATGTCGATCTCGCTCGCCGCATGGGGCAGCGACAGGGTGGTCCAGCCGAGATCAATAAGGAAGGCGGCCATGGCGAGCGCGGCCAGCGGCACCGGCAGTAGCACGATGCGGCCATGGGCGACGATCGCCGCGCCAATGGAGCCAACGGCGATGCCGACAGCAAAGAGCGCGTTGATCACCGTCTCTACATCGATGCCCCCGCCGATGCGATGCTTGATGAGGACGGGGACGAGCGACAAGCACACGGCGCCGGTCATCCAGAACCAGCTGACCGCCAGGCCACCGATCCAGATGCGGCGATCATCGCGCAATTCGCTGGCGAGCCGCCACGTCGAGCGCAGGATGTTGCGGTCTGCCCGTAACTCTGGCGCTGCCGCCGCGGTCGGCGGAATGGCGCGGCTCGACAGCCAGCAGGCCAGCGCCACGATCATCAATTGCACGACGACGCCGGACGGGTCGCGACCGTGGGAGGCAGCATAGCCGCCGACGATGATGCCAAGCAGAATGGCGACGAAGGTAGCGCCCTCGATCAGCGCATTGCCGGCCGGCAGCTCGTGGGTCTTCAGATGGTCGGGCAGGATGCCGTATTTGATCGGCCCGAACAGCGCGGCGATCACGCCAAGGCCGAAGAGCGCCGCATAAAGCAGTGGCAGGGAAGCGAACCAGAAGCCGGCGGCGGCGACCATCTGGACAAAGATTTCCGCGAACTTCAGCCGCCGCGCGATCAAAGCCTTGTTGTGGGAATCGGCGATCTCGCCGCCGAGCGCCGAGAGGAAAATCGAGGGCAGGACGAAAATGCCGACCGCCAGGGTCACAAGCGCGCCGGTCTCTTCGGCGCCCAGTTTGAAGAGGATCAGCATCGCCAGCATGTTGCGGACGAAATTGTCGTTGAAGGCGGAGAAGAACTGACACCAGAACAGCGGCCAGAACCGGCGCGACGTCAAAAGCTCCCCGAACATGCCTGTCTCCCTGGATTTCGGCAGCCTGTGGCTTTCCGAAAAGTAAGTGAATATTCACTCACATATTTTGCGGCGACTGTCAATAAGGGGGCGGCCGCAAGGGCCAGTATCCAAGAACCAGTATCAAGAGCAGCTGTGAAACGGCGAAGACAGGCGCTCAGGCGCCGTAGGGCTCGGCGTGGCCGACAATGCGGGCGACATCGGCGAACTGGGTTTTGACCCTGCGGTCGAGAAGGTCGACCGCCTGGTGCACATCTTCGACGCTGGCCTCCGCCATGGCGCGGCAATGGTAGCTGATAATGAGCCCGGCCGGCGTCTGGCGGGCGCGGACGTCATGCACGTCCGAGATGATTTTCGAGGCTTGCGCCGCCTCTTGCAAAGTGGCGGCGATGCTGGCGGTGCGCGCAGCCGGGGCGTTCTCGCCGTGCAGTTCGCGGGCTTCCAGCGGCTCGATATGGCTGTCGACCTCAATCTCCGGTCCGAGTTCGTCGCGGATCGCCGCTTCAAGCTGCGAGGCGACATCATGGGCGGCGCCAAGCGTCATGCGGCCGTCGACTTCCAGGTCGAAGCCGATCGAGCGGATGCCATCGACCGTCTGCAAGGTGACGTGATGCACCATCAGGCGCTTGCGCGCGGCGGTGACCAGCACCCGTTCCAGCACGGTTTCATCGTCGAGGGCGCGCGAATTGGCGATCACTACCAGGGCGGCTTCGGGCAAAGCGGCGGTGATGCGCGCGGTGATTTCGTCCTTGATCGACATGATGCGTTCGACCGGCAGGGTGCGCGCAACGGCTACCGCTACTTCGCCGATCAGCGCGGCGCCCGACTGGCGCAGGCGGATATCCTCGACATTGGCGACGCCAGGCACGTGCCCGACGATTTCGCGCACCTGCTCGGTGAGCCCGTCGGGCGCCTTGTCCATCAGGGTGTCGATGGTGCGCCGGCCGAGCCTGTAGCCGGCGATGAAGATGAAGACAGCGACGCCGATGGCCGCGTAACTATCGCCCCGCTGGAAACCATAGCTTACTGCGATCAGCCCGAGGCTGACGCAGACGGAAGCGACGAGATCGCTGGAAAAATGCATGGCGTCGGCGGCCAGCGCATCGCTTTTGGTTTCGCGCGCGATTTTGGCGAGCGAGCGCCAGCGCACCGCATCCACCACGATCGAGGCGCCGAGGACAGCGAAAACGATCCAGCTCACCTCGACGGGGGCGGCCGCATGGCCGCTCAGCCGCTGAATGGCTTCGTAGAGCACGCCGCAGGCCAGCACGATCAGCAGGCCGGTTTCGGCCAGGGCCGCCACCGCTTCCACCTTGCCGTGGCCGTAGTGGTGTTCGGCATCTGCGGGGCGGTCGGCGGCGCGCACGGCGAACCAGGTCAGGATCGTGGCGCCCGTGTCGATGAGGCTGTGCAGGGCTTCCGAGAGCAGCGCCAGCGATCCCGACAGAAGCCCGGCGACGAGTTTGCCGATGGTCAGCAAGGCGCTGGCGGCAACGGAAGCCGCTGCTGCGCGCTGTTTGCGGGCCGCGGCATCGTGGGAGGCGTCGGTGGCGGTCATACTGGCGTCAGCACCCTAATTCTTCCATACTGGTCCCTCTCATACGCAACTTTGCGCCGGCCGGAAATCCGCCGGCGGTCGTTCTGGAGTCTTGCATGCGCTATTTGCACACGATGGTTCGCGTCGCCGACATCGACACCTCGCTCGATTTCTACTGCAACAAGCTGGGGCTGGTGGAAGTGCGCCGGATCGAGAGCGAGCGCGGACGTTTCACCCTGATCTTCCTGGCGGCTCCGCAGGATGCCGAGGCGGCCAAGGTTAATCAGGCGCCGCTGGTCGAACTGACCTACAATTGGGACCCGGAAGCCTATGCGGGCGGCCGCAATTTCGGTCATCTCGCCTATCAGGTCGATGATATCTATGCGGTCTGTGACAAATTGATGAAGGCTGGCGTCACGATTAATCGTCCGCCGCGCGATGGCCGGATGGCTTTCATCCGCTCGCCCGACAATATTTCCATTGAACTCTTGCAGAGCGGCGCCGAATTGCCGCCGGCCGAGCCGTGGACTTCGATGCCCAATACCGGCGTCTGGTAGCCAAACGGATCAACTGAAAACAAAAGCCCCTCGCGATGGTTTCGCGAGGGGCAATTTTTTGGAGCGCTTACAATTTACCAGTAGCGCCGACGGTAGTAGCGCGGCCGATAGTAACGGGGCCGATAATAGTAGCGGGGGCGATAATAATAGCGCGGCCGGCGGTAGTAATAAGCGCGCGGGCGGCGATAATAATAATATTGTGAGTCTTGTGCGCCTTCGGCCGGCACGTCGGCATCGGCGGCAACTTCGGGGGCTTGTTCCGGCTTCACGGCTGGGCGTGGCGCGGCCGATGCTTCATCGCCAGCACCGAGCATGGGCACCAGAACGGCGGCGCCGCCAGCGGCGAAAAGCGCTCTGAGAAAATATCTGCGATCCATACCTATCTCCTTTTCGCGGTTTCCCGCCCATACATATGCTTCGCCGCCAGCAAATGTTCCTCCAGTGCGGCCAGGATGGCAATGAATTTTGTCAAAGATGTGCGTCAGCGCACATGGCAGGCCGATCTTGCGTCCATCAAACCGTTCAAAGCAGGCTATCCGTACCGCCGATCACAGGGCGCGTAATTGCTACGCCGAATGATCGTGGCCCGAGGATCGACGCCCTGGCTCGATTGTGCCAAAAAGTCTTCAGGTCCATTCAACAGGGGAACCAGATGTCAGACCTTACGCTCGCTCAAGCCCAGACCATAGTCCACGACGCGCTCGCCCATGCCCGCCAGGGTAAGTTCAATGCCCTCGCCATTGTCGTGCTTGACGCGCGCGGCGCGCTCAAGGCCAGCGCGGCCGAGGATGGCACCAGCCTGATGCGTTGGAAGGTCGCCTTCGGCAAAGCTTACGGCGCGGTCGCCTGGGGCGCCGGCAGCAAGCGTATCGAGAAGCTGGCGGCCGATCGCCCGCAATTTTTTAACGGCGTCGCTCATCTGGCCGACGGCGGCATCCTGCCGGTCGGCGGTGGCGTGCTGATCCGCGACAAGGACAATCGTATTCTCGGCGCCGTCGGCGTTTCCGGTGACACGTCTGACAACGACGAGCTGGCCGCTTCAACCGGCATCGCCGCAGCAGGTCTTGTCGCCGACGGCGGCTAAGCAAAATCGCGTTTCTATCGAAACACAGATTTGCTCTGGTGCACCGCAATAGCCCAGAAAAGACCTTATTCCCTGCGTTTTGCGTCATGTTACCGTCAGCATTCGTCTTTAAGACACAGGCTCAAGACCAACGGATCCGGTTTTGTTAATCGGATCCGGCGGGGGCTGTGGGGGCCGAACGAGATCTAGAAATGGAGAGGCACATGGAGATCGAAGAGATCGTCGCAACATGCTCGCTTCCCCCGGTCGCATCCGCGGCTGTTCGCTCGATCGGCGGCGACTTCAGCAAACGTATGAACCTGCTGGCTGCGGCGGCGGGTATGTCGGACGGTGAATTCGTAGCCTCTATGGTGCGGAACTTTGGGGAAACTTTTGACGACTGCGATCGTCGCGGCCTGAAACGGGTCATGAAGCGGTCGCCTATGCCGGTGCTGACTGGCCTGAAATTGATCGTCGAGTCTGCTCTTGACGATGAAGGCGAGGCGATATGGCGCCGCGAGGAACGTGACGCCGGCAGGGATTGCACCCACTACTGAGGCATCGCCTCACCGACAAAACGAAACGGGCGAGATCACTCTCGCCCGTTTCGTTTTGCGACCCTGTTGAGGCCAACATCCCGGGCCTGATCACATCATGCCCCTATCAGGCTTGACGGCTTACAACGCTTGGGCGTGGCTGACGCTCCCTTCCGGCAGGGGCGGCGGGTTCGTCTCGGCCTCCGCCGGCCGCGGCGGCTCCTTGATGCGGAACCAGGCGACATAGAGAGCCGGCAGGAACAAGAGTGTGATCACGGTGCCGGCGATAATGCCGCCCATCATGGCATAGGCCATTGGTCCCCAGAACACTTCGCGCGCGATGGGAATAAGCGCCAGGCTGGCTGCCGCCGCCGTCAGAGCGATTGGGCGCATTCTATGTTCCGACGCCTCGATGACGGCGGTCCATTTATCGATGCCCTCCGCGACCAATTCCTCGATCTGCATGAGCAGGATCACCGAATTGCGGATCAGGATGCCGATCAAAGCCAGCACGCCCAGAATGGCCACGAAACCCAGAGGGGCGCCGGAAGGCACCAGGGCTGCGACAACACCGATCAACCCGAGCGGCGCCACGGCGACCACCAGGAACAGGCGCTGGAAGCTCTGCAGCTGGATCATCAGGATCGTCGCCATGACGAACAGCATGAGCGGTACGACGGCGGCGATTGGCCCCTGGCTCTTGGCGCTCTCCTCGGCGGTGCCGGCGATGTCTACCGCATATCCGGGCGCCAGTTTCTCGCGGAAAGCCCGCACGATTGGCTCGAGTTCCTTCACCACCGTATCGGGCTGCACCGCGCCAACGACGCCGGCCTTGACTGTGATCGTCGGCAACCGGCCGCGCCGCATGATGGTGGGCTGCTCCAGGCTGTATTGCAGCCGCGCGATCGCCGCGAGCGGGATCGACTCGCCGTTGCCGGCTGGAATCTGCAGATTTTGCAGGGTCTCCAGTGAACCGCGTTCGCTCGCTTGCGAGCGGCCGATCACATTGATGAGATAAGTGTGGTCGAGCACCTGGGTGATCGTCACGCCGCCGACGATGCTGTTGAGCGACTGGGCGATATCCTGCGAGGAAATGCCGAGCTGGCGCGCCTTGTCCTGCATGACATCGACGCGCACGACCCGCGCCGGCTCGATCCAATCGTAGGTCAGAAGGCTCAGGTTCCTATTGCCATCGATAGCGCCAGCGAAGCTCATGGCGAGCGAGCGCACTGTCTCGATGTCGGGACCGCTGATGCGATATTGAATCGGCCGGCCGACGGGCGGCCCCAGCTCCAGCGTTTTGACCAGCACGTCGGTGCCGACGAATTGCTCCCGCGCGATTTTTTCCAGCCGCGGCTGCAACTGGCGGCGCGCCTCATAGCTCTTGGCGACGATGACGATCTGGCCGAAATAGGGGTTTGGCTGCTGGACGTCGAAGGACAGCACGAAGCGTCCGGCGCCTTGGCCGATATAGGTGCTCCAGTGATCGATATCGGGATCGCCCTTCAAGGCTATCGCCTCGAAGCGTTCCATCTGGGCGCGCGTTTCGGCGATGGAGCTGCTCTGCAGTAAATTCCAGTCGACGATCAGTTCCGGGCGGTCGGAGGAGGGGAAGAACTGTTGCTGCACCAGCCGCATGCCGACGAGCGACGCTAGAAAGAGCAAGATCGTGGCGGCGATCGTGATCCAATGGTTGCGCACGGACCAGATCAACGCCCTGGAAAACAGTTTATGGAACCGGCCGGGTTCGTGAGAGTGCTTCTTCATCGTCTCCGGCAGCAGGGTGATGCCGATCAGAGGCGAGAAAATCACCGCGACAACCCAAGAGACGAGCAGGGAAACGGCCAGCACAACGAACAGAGTAAAGGTATATTCGCCGGCGCTGCTCGAATTGAGCCCGATCGGAATGAAGCCGGCGACGGTGACCAGCGTGCCGGTGAGCATCGGAAAGGCCGTGGACGTATAGACGAACGTCGCAGCTTTACGCAGTGAATCCCCCAGCTCCAGCCGGGTGACCATCATCTCCACGGCGATCATCGCATCGTCGACGAGGAGACCAAGCGCGATGATCAGCGCGCCGAGCGAAATGCGCTGCAGCGAAATGCCCATATATTCCATCACCACGAAGGTGATGGCGAGCACCAGCGGGATCGACAGCGCCACCACCATGCCGGCGCGCACGCCCAGGCTGATAAAACTGACGGCCAGCACGATGATCACGGCTTCGAAGAGGGCGCGTGTAAAGCCCGACACCGCTTCTTCCACCACCTGCGGCTGATCGGCCACCAGATGCACGCCAACGCCGATCGGCAGCTCGGCGGTGATCAGTTTCATCTCTGCCGATAACGCCTCGCCGAATTTCAGCAGATTGGCGCCGGGCTTCATGCCGATGGCGAGGCCGATCGCATCCTGGCCGTTGAATCGAAAGATCGCCGTCGGCGGATCGATATAGCCGCGCCGTACCGTTGCCACATCGGTCAGGCGGAAAAAGCGGTTGTTGACCCGCAGATTGATGTCCTTGAGGCTGTCTTCCGACGTGAACTGGCCGGAAACCCGCACGATGATGCGCTCAGGGCCAGATTGAATGACGCCCGATGGGGTGATCGCGTTCTGCGCCTGCAGGCTCTGGATCACCTGCTGCTGGTTGAGGCCAAGCGCGGCGGTCTGGCGCGTTGAGAATTCCAGATAGATCGCTTCGTCCTGCGCGCCGATCAGGTCGACCTTGCCGGCATTGGGAACCGTCAGAATGCGCGAGCGCGCGATCTCGACATAGTCGCGCAATTGCCGGGGCGTCACCCCGTCCGAGGTGAAGGCGTAGATATTGCCATAGACGTCGCCGAACCGGTCGTTGAAGAACGGACCTTGCACCCCTTGCGGGAAATTGGCCCGAATGTCGTTGATCATATTGCGGACTTCGACCCAGGTCGGCCGCACCTTGGCGGCCGGGGTATCCGCTTTCAGATTGACGAAGATAACCGACTGGCCCGGCGTGGTGATGGAGCGGGAGTAGTCGAGCGTGTCGAGCTCTTCGAGCTTCTTTTCGATGCGATCGGTCACCTGCGTGACCTGATCGTTGATTGAAGCGCCAGGCCAGTTCGCCTGGATGAGCATTGTCTTGATGGTGAAGGCTGGATCTTCCTCGCGGCCGAGGTTGAGATAAGAGAAGACGCCGGCCAGCGTGAAGACCAGCATGAAATACCAGATCATCGAACGGTGATCGAGCGCCCATTCGGAGAGGTTAAACCCTTTCACGGCTGTTCCCCTACGTTGGCGATCTTCACTTTTTGGCCTGGTTTCAAACTATGCACGCCGGCAATCACCACACGCGTTCCCGGCGCGATCCCGCTGCCGACCGTGACCGTGTCGCCATCCTTGTTCGCCACATCGATCGGCTGCAGGGCAACCGTCGACGTGGCGGGATCGACGGTCCATACCGATGTTTTGCCGTCCTGCTCCACCAATGCCGATAGCGGCACGAGGATCGACGGCTTAATGGCGACATCGCGCGTCACATTGACTGTCGATCCGAGACGAAATCCCGCTGGCGGGTCCGTCAGATTGAGTTTCACGCGGCGTGTTCGCGTGATGGCATCGGCTTGCGGCGCGATTTCATAGACAGTGCCGATTGCCTTGACCGTCGACGCGGACTGCAAAACCACATTGAACTCCGCGCCAATCGCTAGATCGCTCATCAACTGATCGGGAATATCGACCACGGCGATCCGCTGGTCGGAGCGCGCCACCGTCACCACCATCTGGCCCGCCGAGACGACTTGGCCGACCTCGGCGCCGACAGCGGTGACAACGCCGTCGAAGTCGGAATAGAGCTGCGAATAGGTCAGTTGTTCTTCGGCTTTGGCCAAGGCTGCTTGCGCCTGTTCGACACCGGCCTTGGCGGAATCGCGCACCTGCAAGGCGGAGTCATAGGTGGCTTGCGAAGCATTCTTGGCTTGGAGCAAAATTCGCTGCCGCTCCTCATTGCCTGAGGCGTTGGAGAACTGCGCCTCGGCACTGGACAGGTCAGCCCGCGCGGCCTGCACTTGGAGCTGCAAGGTCGTCGGATCGATCGAGGCGATCGTCGCGCCCTTGGTCACCACGTTGCCGATATTGACGTTACGCGCGATGAGGCGGCCGAGCAGGCGGAATGATAAGGGGGCGCTGATGCGTGGCTCGATCGATCCGACGAACCCCTGTTCGCTTTGGGTGCGCGGCTGAATGACAACGGACAGAACCGGCCGGATGATCTCAGGTTGGTCCTTCTTCTTGTCGTTGCAGGCGGCCAGCGGCAGGGCCAGCGTCAACGCCAGCAGGGGAAGGAGCTTCCTCTTCATGGCGCGCTTCCTTGTGCGATCTCGACGATCTGGCCTGGCCGCAGCAGTTGCGTGCCGGCCGCCACCACGCCCTGTCCGTTGGCCAACCCCTTGCTGATGGCGACATTGCCGGAGTTATAGGTGAGCACGGTAACAGGCGTCAGCGTCACGGCGCGCGTCGCCCTGTCGATGGTCCAGACCGCCGGCGCGCCCCTGTCCGAGAACAAAGCCTCCCACGGCAGCAGCACGGCCTGGGCGCCGCGCAAAGTGGTCGAGCCGGCGACGGCCGCACCGAGCGCCATGTCCGGGGGCGTATTGGGAATGGTGACCTTGACGCGGATCGTGCCCGACGTTGAATCGATCACCGGCGCCACCTCGCGCACGGTGCCGAGCGCCTTGATACGTGGGTCGCTCAGCAGGGTCACCATGACCTGCGGATCGGGAATCGACGAGGCGACTAGAGCTTCATCGACATTGAAGACCGCATCGCGGTCCCCGTCTTCCGCAAGGGTAAAAATGGTCTGCGCGGCTTGTACCACTTGTCCGGTCTCGACGCTGCGTGCGGTGATGATCCCCGCCTTCTCGGCGCGCAACTCCGTATAGCCTAGGGCGTCCTTCGCGTTTTGCAGTTGGGTCTGCGCCGATTGCAGAGCGCTTTGCGCGACGCGCATCGCTTGTTCTGCCTGATCATAGTCTTTTCGCGTGGTGAAGCCCTGGTTGAGCAGGGTTTGCTGACGCTGGTAGGTGGTGGTCGTCTGCGTCACCTGCGCCTGGGCCGAGTCGACAGCAGCCTGGGCGGAGCGAATATCCGATTCCTGCTCTTGCGGATCGATACGGGCGAGCAGCATGCCGGGGGTCACGTGATCGCCGACTTCGACAAAACGTTCGGCCATGCGGCCGCTGGTGCGAAAGGAAATCGGGTTTTCGATTCGCGCGGCGATGACGCCTGTCAGGGAGATCGTGGGCGTATAATCGGTTAGCGTCGCATCGACGGCGCGCACGCGCAGCAGTTGCTTTTGGCTGGTCGCCGCCTTTTCTTGGCAACCCGTCAGCGCCAATGCCGCGACGGCCGCCAAAAAAAACGAGACGCGTCGAGGTCCCAGCTTGTTTCTTCGGCCTGTCGGCCTTGGCCAGCTTCGCACCCGGTTCATCCTCTCGCCATCCGCCGATCCAATCTAGGCCAGATGTTCGCACGAGGTAAAGCGGGCGCGGCCAAGGTTGTGGATGGACATCCTTGGCGCAAATGTCGTCGAAATGTCGTCTTGCTTCCCGGTTCGACCGACCAAGCTCAGTCGCGGACGCCGACCACGAAGCTCACCACCGTCGCGCAGGAGCCGCCGATGTTCAACGTGGCGAGTGTCTTGGCATTGTCGATCTGGGTGTCGCCGGCTTTGCCGGTCACTTGCCGCGCCGTGTCGAGAAGCATGCGTGCGCCTGTCGCGCCGACCGGATGGCCGCCGCCGATCAAACCGCCCGACGCATTGATCGGAATGCGACCGCCCATGTCGATGTCGCCATTCTCCACCGCGCGCCAGCTTTGGCCGGGCGGCGTAATGCCGAAATGGTCGATCGCCATATATTCCGTCGTGGTGAAGCAATCATGGGTTTCGATGCCATCGAGATCGTCGACGCCGGTGATGCCGGCGCGCTGCCAGGCGTCGGTGATCGTCTGGCGCACATGAGGGAAGATATATTCGCTGTCGCGGCTGCGTTCGATCTTGTCGAGAAATTTCAAGCCGGCATTGCGATGGCCCCAGCCGAGAATGCGCGGTAGGCTTTCGAGCCGGATGCCACGCCGATCCGCATAGTCCTTCGCAACGCGCTCGGAGGCCAGGATCACCGCCGTGGCGCCATCGGTGATCTGGCCGCAATCCTGCCGCCGGGTGCCGGGCTCGATCATCGGATTGGCATTGTCGTCATCGGTGAAACTCAGTTCGTTGAACTGCCACGTGCGCGTCTGTGCATTTGGATTGCGCTTGGCATTGCCATAATTGAGTTCGGCGATCCGGTTGAGATGGCGCCGGTCGAGCCCGTAGCGCCGGTCATACTCGCCAGCCAGGCGGCCGAAGACGGCAGGCCACATGAAGCGGCAGTCGATGCCCTCGTGTCCCTGCCAGGCGGCGGCGTTTTGGTTCTGCGACGAGACATCGCCGGGCAGGTTCTTCAATTCCTCGACGCCGAGCACCAGCGCGCAGCCGTAGCGCCCAGCCTCGATCTCCGCCATGGCGGCGAGCGTGGCGAGCGAGCTGGACGCGCAAGCGCCCTCATGGCGCATGGCCGGCACGCCCCATAATTCAGGAACGACCTGCGCCACCATGGCGCCCAGATGCCCTTGCCGCCGCTGCGCTTCGCCAAATGCATTGCCGACATGGATGGTCTCGATGGCGGATGCGTCAAGCGCGGCGTCAGCGAGCGCGCTCTCGGTCGCCACGCGCACCATGTCGGCAATGTCCTGGCCTTCGCGCGACCATGCCTTGGCGAAATCGGTCTGATGTCCGCCGAGGATATAGATCGGCTCAGCCATGTCTCTCTCCCTGCGTGATACCTTGCTTGGCCGCGAGCCACTGCCGCATGAGGCCGGCAAGTTCGTCTGGACGTTCGAAGGGCAAAAGATGCCCGCATTGCTCGACGAAGACAATATGCGCTGACGGCATCAAAGCGCCGAGTTCCTGCGAAAAAGCCGGTGGACACACCGGATCCTCACGCCCGCAGGCGATGAGCACGGGAATGTCGAGAGCGCGCAGATGCGGGCGCAGATCCGGCCGGTCGACGACAGCCTGGCGCTGCTGCACGAAAGTGATCGGGCCGACCTCGCGCCACATCTGAATGGCTGTCGCGGCAAGCGCCGTGTCCTCAAGCCGCGAGGGATGGACTGTTGCCGGGAACATGCGCGCCAGCAGGGCTTCGAAATTACTCGGCACGCTGTTGCCGGTGCGCGTGAACGTGTCCAGTTCTTTCTGATCAGCCGGGCTTGCGCCTGAACTGATGAAGGCGAGGCGCGTGGTGCGATCTTTCGCCTGGCGAAATACCGCCTGCGCCACCCAACCGCCCATGGAAAAGCCGGCGATGGCTAGCGGCCCTGGCGGGGCTGAGGCCAGCACTGTCTCGGCCATGGCTTCGATTGTGTTTTCATCGCTGAATATCGGGATATGTACATCCGCCACGTCGGTGAGGGCGGGCGCGACCTCGCTCCACACCGTCGCATTGTTGAGCATGCCAGGGATGAGAACGAGGGTCTGTCGGCTCATGCCCGTGGTCCTGTGGCGTAAACTCCGTCAGCGACCATTTTGCGCAACGCGATCTTGTCCACTTTACCGACGGCCGTGCGCGGCAGCGCCTCAAGGCCGATCAGATGCTCGGGCTGTTTAAAGAGGGCAATGCCGCAGGCTTCGCGCAGAAACGTGTTGATCTCCGCCAGCGAGGCGGTGGCGCCGTCGCGGAAGACCACGGCGATCGCGACCTTTTCGCCCAACGCCGCATCGGGCACGCCGACCGCGGCCACTTCCAGAACTGCCGGATGCGATACCACCAGCGCCTCCACCTCCGCCGTGGAAATGTTCATGCCGCCGCGCACGATGATATCCTTCAGGCGGCCGACGAAACGGTAATATTGCTGCCGATCGCCAGCGATCTCGAACAGATCGCCCGTGCGGGCAAAACCTTCCGTGTCAAAGGCCGCTTCGGAGAGTTCCGGGGCGTTGAAATAGCCCAAGAAGGTGAAAGGGCCACGGTGGTGCAATTCGCCGGGTTTCCCCGGCACCTCGATCAGCTTCCCCGTCTCTGGATCTTTCAGCAGACTCTCAATCCCCTGCGCCAGAGACAGCTGCCAGCAGCGATCCGCGCCATAGCGCGGGAAATAGGCGGCACGATCCTCGGGGTTGGGCATGTCTTGGGGCGTACTGGCCAGCATCGTCCCTTCGGTCGAACCGAAAACATTGAGGAGATCGACACCGAAGCGATCGCGATAGAGCCGGATCAGATGCGCCGGCAATTGTGCCGAGCCCGAGCTGATGGTGCGCAGTCGGCCGAGATCGCGTCGGCTCTGCATCGCAGGATGTTCCGCCATTTTGACCAGCATGGCCGGCGCGCAGCCGGTGAAGTCGATGGCTTCGTTGAAAATCTGGTCGATGAAGACATCCAGCGAAAACGGATGATGATTGACCAGCGTGCCGCCGAGCTGCAGCCAGGGCGACAAAGTTGCCGTCATCGCGCCAATGGTAACGACCGGTCGTCCATTGAGAATGCGACAGCCGGGCTGAAGATTGGCCGATTCCACGATCATCGGCGCGATGGCGAGCCATTGCGAATGACTGCGCGCCACGCCCTTCGGTCGGCCCTCGCTGCCCGAGGTCCAGCACAGGCAGACGATATCGTCGGCATGGGCCGGCGATACTGCGGTATACTCTCCTACGTCTTTCTCCATCTCCGCTGTGAGATCGATGCCAGATTCGCTGCTGTCGCCGATCGTAAAAAGCCTAATCGATGCAGCCTTGGCGATGGCAGACGCCATCGCGGTGAAATCGTGTCGGCCGATGCGCGGCGTGACGATCAATGCCCGGGCCCGCACGTGCTCGACCACATAGCCGACATCGCGCTCGCGATATTGCGTCGGCACTGGCGAGACGATGGCGCCGAGCCGCGCCGCCGCGAAATAAAGCGCGATGATCTCCCAGGTATTGGCCATCTGGGCCACCAGAACATCGTCGGCGCCGATGCCGTTGCGCGCCAAGGCAGCGGTAAGGCGGGAGACGGCGTCGCCGAAATCAGCCCAGGTCAGCCGCGCTGGCGGTTGCCCGTCGATCTCGGCGCGATTAGGCGGGTCGACAATGGCTTCCTGTTGCGGCCGTTCGCGCATATGGCGGAAAAGCTGATCGTCGAGAGTCGTGTCCGGCCACCATCCAGCCTCGCGGAAGCGCTGAGCGGTCACGGCATCGCAAATCCTCATGCCGTGACTTTCTTCGTCGCTTGCATGGTGGTCTGCCGCATCCGCCGCCAGGGATCGTTCAGCTCGGCGGCCAGGGCTTCATCATAACCGCGCCCGATCTCGGTGATGGCCTCCGCGGTGGTACGGATCGCTTTCACCTGCTCGACGCTATGGCCGGCGGACCACAGATCGCGCCAGGCTTTCTGGTCCTCTCCCGCGCTCGCCATTTCGAATTTGCCGCGTGGCTTGAGATTGTCGGGGTCGAGGCCGGCGGCGACCAGGCTCGGCCGCAGCTTGTTGGCATAGGCGCCGGTGATCGCATTGGTGCAGATAATGTCGGAGAACTGGCTGTCGACCACCATCTGTTTGTAGCCCGGTTGTGCCAGGCTCTCTTCGGTGGCGATGAAATTGGTGCCCATATAGCCGAGATCAGCCCCCATCGCCTGGACGGCGCGCAGATGCTGCCCGGAGGTCAGGCCGCCGGCGACGACGATGATGCCATCGAAGAAGGAGCGCACGCTGGCGACGAAGGCCGGCGCCGTCATCGGCCCGGTGTGGCCACCGGCACCCGAACAGACAAGCACCAGCCCATCGACGCCGGTGTCGGCCGCCTTGCGTGCATAGGCCGGCGTGTTGACGTCGGCGAAGACCAGGCCGCCATAACTATGCACCGTATCGACCACCGCCCTTGGGCCACCGAGCGCGGTGATGATCAGCGGCGCGCGATATTTGACGCAAAGATGGAGGTCTGGCGCCAATCGTTTGTTGGTGGAGTGGACGACGAGATTGACCGCCCAGGGCGCTGGCGCATTGCCGGACTGGCGATCATCCTCAAGGCGTGTCGTCAGATCCTTCAGCCAGGCGTCCAGAATCTCTGGTGAGCGCGCATTGAGCGACGGCAATGCGCCGATCGTACCGTTGCGGCAAGCGGCGGCGACAAGATCGACGCCGGAGACCAGGAACATCGGCGCCACGATCAGTGGCAGTTCCAGTCCATCGGTCAGGGAGGCGGGGAGTTGCCGGTTCGTCATGGGGCTTCTCGCGATATCGGTTATGCGACGAGGAGATCGGACGGCGCCCAGAAGGCGTGCGCGCCGCTTGGCACCTGATGCGGTAGGAGAATGCGCGCGATCGGTCCTTTGGTGATGTCCTGCGCGTCGAAGATGGCGCATTCGCCGCGGCCGCTGTTGAGATTGGTGACGAAGGTGAGGAGATAGCCATCGTCCTCACCCTGGCCGTGCGGGCGCGGCGCGAAAGGGGCTTCGCTGATATAGCAACCCTTCGGCATCATATAGGTTTGCGTCTGGCCGGTTTGGAAATCGTATTTCTTCAGGCCTTCGAGGAGCCAGAAGCCTTTGGCTGGCAGCGCATTGTAGCTGTAGCGATAGGGCCGTCCGCCAAGATCCGCATTGGTCATCGGAAATTCGGTGACCTGATCGTCGAGATATTCTTCCTTCGTCTGGCCGGTCTTCATGTTGAAGCGCCAGCGATGCATGTGGGTTTCCTGCAGATGCATGTCGAGCATGGCCATCATGCGGGCATAGCCCTCTTTCGGGAATTGCGAGAGGTCGGGCAGTGGGTTGGTCTGGATGCAGCCTTCCATGACCACGTCGTCGCCGTCTTCATAACAATTGGCCAGATGCAGGATGTAGCAGGGCTTGGCCTCGAACCATTTGACGTCGCTGTTGGCGCCGAAACGCGGAATGATGCCGAAACGCGCCGGCACATCGCGATGGAAAGCGAGGCGATGCGCGCCCTTGGCCAAAAGCGCCTGGTCGAAGAACATCGGCAGATCGTGCAAGATCGAATAGTTGCTGGTGAAGCCGAGATCATGCGGCCAGCGCGGGCCGGGCAGTTCGATCGGCACGTAGTGGACGAGTTTGTTGTGACGGTCGACGACCCCGTAATTCATATAGGGATGGCGTTCGCCATAGTTGAAGAACATCATATGGCCGGACGCCAGGTCATGTTTGAAATGCGAGCAGATGCCATGGGGCTGCACGTCCAGAGCCCAATTCTCGTCGGGGCCGAAGGTCTCCAAGGTGATCGGGTCAAGCCGATAGGGTTCGCTGCACTGGGACATGGCGACGATGACCTTGCCGCCATGGACGAGAATGTCGGTGCCGGCATTGTCCTTCATCTTGCCGATGCTGCCCCAGCCCCGGCGTGAGCCTTTGCGCGGCTCGATAATGCCGGGCCAGAGCGATTTGCCCGCCGCCTGTTCGGCGAGAAAGCCGATGGTGCGAGTATAGCGATTGCGATAGGCCGCCTTGCCATTTTCCAGATGGACGGCGTGCACCATGCTGTCGCCATCGAAAGGATGAAACCGGCCGATCGGTTCATGCACCTGGTTGTGGCCGTTGCGCAGATAGACGCCGTTCAGATCGCGTGGAATCTCGCCGATGACTTCGAGATCCGGCGCCGTCACCGTCCATTCGGTGTCGCAGGGCTTCCAGGCTTCGTTGAGATAGGGATTTTCGTTGGGGAAAACGATGGTGCTGGGGATCGTGTGCGAGGTTTTCATGACGATGCTCCTGGCGCCAACCGTCAGGCGGCGAGATTTTCGACGAGCGTAACGGTGGCGACGCCGGCGGCGCCAGCGATGCCGATGAGGCCGTAGCGCGCGTTGCGGCGCTCGAGTTCGTCGAGCAAGGTGCTGACCAACATCGCGCCGGTGGCGCCCATGGGATGGCCGAGCGCGATGGACGAGCCGTTGACGTTGAAGCGCTCCAACGGAATGCCGAGCGCATGAATGTAATGCAGGGTCACAGCGGCGAAGGAATCACGCACCTCGAACAGATCGATATCCTCGATCTTCATACCGGTGCGAGCGAGGCATTTGCGTGTCGCCTCCACCGCGCCCGTCTGGGTGATGGCGGTGCAGGCTTCGCTCCAGCCAAGAATGCGGGCGCGTGGTTTGAGGCCGAGATCTTTCAGCGCCTTCTCTGACGCGACCAGAACGGCGGCCGCGCCATCGGCCATCTGCGGCGAATTGCCGACGTGATGGACGTGACGGATTTCGCTGAGATCGGGAAACAGGGCGCGCAGACGATCATCGCCGCCCTTGGCGCCGGCCTCCAGGAAGGCCGCGTCTCGCGCCGCTAGTTTCTCGCGCGTCACATCGGCGCGCACTGTCTCGTCGGCTTCCAACACGATAGCGCCTTCGGCGGATTTCACCGGCGCCAGCGAGCGGCTGAACCGGCCCTCGGCTTTGGCGGCGGCGGCGCGGCTATGGGAGAGAAAGGCATAGTCGTCGCATTGCGCGCGGCTGAAACCATGCTGGGTGGCGACGAGATCGGCGCTGAGGCCGATGTGAACGAAATTGGTGCGCTTGGCGACTTCCTTGTCGGTGAACAAAGCGCCATTGTCGCCGAACATCGGCACGCGCGACATCATTTCGACGCCGCCGGCCACCACGGCCCCTTCATTGGCGGCGGCCTGCGCGGCAGCAAGGTTCACCGCTGTAAGGCCCGAAGCACAGAAGCGATTGAGGGTCATGCCCGAGACATTGGGGCTCCAGCCCGCATAGAGCGCCGCTGTCTTGCCGATATTGGCGCCCTGGTCGCCGCTCTGGGTGACGCAGCCGACAATGAGATCGTCAATCTGTTCGGGATCGAAGCCAGCCCGGTCCTGTACGGCGGTGAGCATCTGCGCCAAGAGGTGAACGGGTTTTACGCTGGCCAGGGCTCCGGTGGGTTTGGCGACGCCGCGAGGGCTGCGAACCGCATCGACGATATAGGCATCCATGGCTTGTCCTCCCGTCAGGACTATAACTTCATTTATTGAAGTAAACAAGTCAGGCGGTAACGTCGTTGAAAACGGGCCTTGCGCTCATGTCAGGGGACCAGTTGCACCGTCTGGCGTTGCAGATGCTCGTGGCAATGGCTGCAGGCCAGCGTCGGGCGCAGCGTGGCGCCGCACGTGGTGTGGACGATGCGGAAATGTTCCGGATGAGCGGTCAGCCAGCGATTGCCCCAGTCGACCGTGAAAATGACGAGCGGAAACAGCGCCAGGCCTTTGTCGGTCAGCCGGTAGAATTTGCGGCGTGGGGTTTCGGCGTGGTTCTCTTTCTGCAACACGCCCAGCGACACGAATTTCGCCAGGCGATTGGAAAGAACGGCCGGTGGAATCGCCAGGAAGCCTCGCAATTCGTCGAAGCCGTGCTTGCCGAGGAAGAGGGCGCCTAGCAGCATATTGCTCCAACGGTCGCCGATGATCTGCAAGGTCTGAGTGCGCAGGAATTTGCCGCGCGCACCACGCTCGGCGGCGTTCGAGCGGCGTGTATTGGGCACTTTCAATAATTTTGCAGCGGACGTGCCGGACTTGGCGACGATCATGTCGAGCCTGGTGTCGCGCGCCGTGACGGTTTTGCTGCAATGGGAGCAGATCAGGGTCGGATGCGTCGGGTGGCCACAACTCGTATGCACGATCATCGCCGTATTTTTGCCGCGTCGCCCGCCAGCATAACGCTCTTCCCAATCCCGGATCGAGATCAACAGCGTCCACAGTTCAAGGCCGCGATCGGTCAACCGGTATTCAAGATGCGCGCCCTGCGGCGTGGTGGGCTGTCGCTCGAGGACTTGATAAGACACCAGCCGTCCTAGGCGATCACTCAACACAGGTTCGGGGATGGGCATGCCCTCGCCAGCGAAAAGCTCGCGCCACTGGCTATAACGCCGTGTCCCGCGGAAGGCGTGCCGCAGGATGTGCAATGTCCACGCGTCGCCGGTGACCGCCTGGGCGAGGCGCGCCGGGGTCATCAGCTGTTCGGGCTTGTCCTTGCTGACCACGATGGGATCCAAAACCTTGATCCTAGCTCTTAGCTGAGTCCCGCCGGGGATAGAAGTCGTTGGTTTTTGCTCACAATTGGGAGCTTCCAGGCATTGTCAGTCATTCTGCTCCTCCCTTTCTACGCAAAGGACTTGCAAATAATACTTCATTAAATGAAGTTATAGTGCCCCCCCCCCCCATGGAGAGCTGGATGACCAAGCGAATTCCCGACTACAGCGTCACGGGTGCAGGCGATGTCACCATCGTGCTGCTGCACGGCGCTTTTGGCGCCAAGGACTATTGGCGGGCGCAGATCGCAGCCCTGGTTGCGGCTGGCTATCGGGTGCTGGCCTGGGATGCGCCAGGTTATGGCCTGAGCCCGTTGCCGCAGCCCTTCTCGGTCGAGGTCGCGGCGGAAGCGCTTGGGCGACTTCTTGATGTTGCCGGCGGCGCGCGCAATGTGCTGGTCGGTCATTCGATGGGCGGCATGATCGCGCAGCGGGCGTTCGGCCTGTTCCCCGACAAGGTTGCCGGTCTCATCCTGTCGGCGACAAGCGCTGCCTTCGGCAAGCCCGATGGCGAATGGCAGCAGCAATTCGTGCGTGATCGCGTCGCGCCGCTCGATGCCGGGCAGAGCATTGCGCAATATACGCCGGGCATGCTGCGCCAGATGATGGTGTCGGGCGCCAATGGTCCTGCGGTTGATCTGGTGATCGGCACCGTCGGCACCATGCGCGAGGAAACTTTCCGCGCCGCCATCAGCGCCATCGTGCATTACGATGGCCGCGACGTGCTGCCGAAGATCAATGTGCCGACCCTGTGCATCGCTGGCGAAGGCGATCGCACGGCGCCCGTCGCCGTCATGGAGAAAATGGCGACGAAAATTGCTGGGGCCGAATTCGTTTGCATGCCAAGTGTCGGTCACTTCGGCTGGGCTGAACAGCCCGACGCATTCAACCGCATTGTCCTCGATTTCCTGCACAGGAAATTGTGATTGCGCCTCTGATCACTGCACATAGGTGCCGCCGTCGACGATCATGGTTTCGCCGGTCATATAGCGCGAGGCCGCGCCCAGCATGAACAGGATCGGGCCGACCATGTCGTCGGCGACGGCGACCCGCTTCAGCGGCACGCGTTTGCCATAGAGCTGCGGGTCCATATCGTCGAACACTTTCTCTCGGCCCGTGCCACCGACGAGGAAAGCGGTGTTGGTCAGGCCAGGCGCCAGAGCATTGACGCGCACGCGCGGCGCATTCTCGCGCGCCAGCCCCTTGGTCAGCGCGATAATGCCGGCTTTCGCGGCCGAGTAATGGACGTAACCGCCGTGGACATCGATGCCGAGAGTGGAGGTGACATTGACCATGGCCGCCTGGCTGCTCTTGTGCAGCAAAGGCAGCGCGGCACGGGCGCACAGGAACTGGGTGCGCAGATTGCCTGTCATGACTTCGTCGAAAATCGCCGCCGGCAATTCGGCGATCGGATGAAACCCCTTCATGAAGCCGGCGAGATTGACGAAGCCGTCGATACGATCCCATTGCCGGCTTAGATCAGCGAAAGCCTGAGTCACACTCTCTTCCTGGCTGCCGTCGATCGCAATCGCGATGGCACCGGCCGGCGGCTTATGTTGTTCGATCGATGTCGGCAGATCGAGCACAGCCACTTGCACGCCCGTGTCCAGCAAGGCGCGCACGAGCGCGCGCCCCATGCCGCCGCAGCCGCCGACGATGGCGATGCGCGCGCCGGCCGCAGGGCCGAGACGGGAGAAATCGATCGCGGGCTGTTCACTCATGCCTTCAGTGCTCCAACGGTTGAAAAGCAAACGGCGCCGCGCGCGAACGCGGCGCCGTTCGTTTGGCCTGCCTTACTTCGGATCGATCATACCGCTGATCGGCATCCAGACGCCCTTTTTGACCTGGCTGATCTGCACGGTTTCCGGATCGATATGATTGTTCTTGAAACGCTTCGGCCCATAGAAGATCGGGCTGTCGGTATAGGTGGAGCTCTGCAGGCCTTTGACGACCTTTTCGGCGGTGATATCGCGCCCGGCCGCTTGCAGGCCGTATTTCACGAACCAGTCGGAATAGGCATAGGCCAGGAAAGCATTTTCGTCCGGCTCGATCTTGAAGAGCTTGCGATACTTCTCCTGCCAGACCTTGACGTCAGCCGGCTCTGCGCCCGGAGGCCAGATATACCAGGTGCCAATACCGGACAGGCTTTCCACGGCGCCCTTGCCGATTTCAGCAACAACAATCGTCCGCCCCGGAATGGTCGTCAGCACCTTGACGCTGTCCCAGCCGAGTTTCTTCACTTCCGACATGACGCCGACGGTCTCGCGCGTCAGGGTCGCGGCGAAAATAATGTCGACATCAGCGGCCTTCATACGAGCCACTTGGGAGGAGAAATCGATGTCGCCGACCTTATACGAGGCTTCGGCCGCAAGCTTCATGCCCCGGGATTCAAGGGCTGCGACAACGCCAGTCTTGGTCAATTCGCCGAGCGGACCTTCCTGGAAGATGAAGCCGACTTTCTTGGCCTTGTTCTCATCGATCAGCCAGCCAAGACCGGCATTTGCTGTGGTGTCGTAGTCGGCGGTCGTCGTGAACAGCAGCGGGCTGCGGCCGGAAATCTTTTGCAACACGGCTGCCGCGCCCCAGGGCGAGAAGTAAATCACGCCGGCATCGACGGCGCGCTTGACCACGGCGGCATTGGTGCCCGAGCCGAAGGCATTGACGATGGCGAAGACACCGTCGCTGCGGATCAGCTTGTCGGTGGCGCGCACGGCAAGCTGCGGTTGGCTGCCGTTATCCTCGACGATGAGGCGGATCTTGCGGCCGTTGATGCCGCCCGCTTCATTGGCTTCGTCGAACCGCATCTGCATGCCGTTGCGCAATTGCGGCATGGCGGCAGCCACGGGACCTGAAAGGTCCAGATGGGTGCCCAGAACGATTTCGCTGTCCGTAATGCCCGCTGCGCGGGCCAAGCCGGATAGTCCGGTCAGCACGGCGCCAGCTAAGGCACCCGCCATTAATGCTGTCTTTAAACGCATCATCCCCTCCGTTGCGAGTTCAACCCTCAGTTTTGGTACATGGTCTCGATCAGCGCCGCGTATTTCTTAGCGACGGCACGCCGCTTGAGTTTCATGGTCGGCGTCAGTTCCTCGTCCTCGGCCGTCAACAGGTCTTCGATGAGGCGGAAATCCTTGATCTGCTCCACTCGCGCCAGCTTGCCGTTGATGGTCTCGATCTCCGTGCGCACCAGGGTCTGCACTTCGCTGGTCTGCGTCAGGCTCCTGAAATCGGTGTAGGGAACCTGTTTGTCCTGAGCGAATTTGGCGACATTGTCCTGATCGATCATGACGAGGCAGGTAAGATATTTTCGCCCATCGCCGACCAGCATCGCATCGACGATATAGGGGCTGAATTTGAGATCGTTCTCGATCTGGCTCGGGGTGATGTTCTTGCCGCCGGAGGTGATGATGATGTCCTTCAACCGGTCCTTGACCCGCAGATAGCCATCGGCATCGATCTCGCCACAATCGCCCGTGCGCAGCCAGCCGTCGTGGTCGATCGCCTCAGCGGTCTTCTGCGGCATGTGCCAATAGCCTTGGAAGACATGCGGCCCGCGCACGAGGATTTCCTCCTCGGCGCCGATCTTGAGTTCGGTTTTATCGACGCCGATGCCGGCCGTGCCGACCCGGATGCCGTTCGCCGGCATCGCCGTGGCATAGCCGGTCGTCTCCGTCATGCCATAGGCTTCGAGCAGATTGATGCCCATGGCCATGTACCATTTGATCAGATCCGGCGGCACGGGCGCGGCACCGGTGGTGGCCACTTTGATGTTCTGCAAGCCGAGGAATTTGCGCACATTCATCAGCGCGACGAGCTGCAGCGCCGCGAAGCGCCAGCGCCGTAGTCCCGAGACCTGGCGCCCCGCCATGGTCGCCTCCGCAATGGCCGCACCGTCGGCGACCGCCTTGGCGTAGACCTTGCGCGCCAACGGCATGGCGTCGCGCAGGAACAATTCGATCTGGGAATGCATCTTCTCCCAGAAGCGCGGCGGCGCAAACAGCATATGCGGCGCGACTTCGCGGATATCATTGAAGACGGTGCCGGCGTTTTCAGGAAAATGCACGATGACGCCGAGCCGGAGCTGGTTGAACACCGTGCCCATGCGCTCGGCGATATGACAGAGCGGCAGGAAGGAGATGGAATGATCGAGCTCGGCCACCGGCAGATGCCGGGCAATCGCCTCGAGCTGGAACATCACGTTGCGATTGGAGATCATCGCGCCTTTCGGCGCGCCGGTTGTGCCTGATGTATAGACGAGAAAAGCCGTATCGGCCTGATCGGTCGTATCGATCGCTTGTTCGAAAACCTCCGCCTGCGCCGTCGCCTGTTCCTGGCCACGTGCCAGGAAGGCGGAGAACGGCACCACCTGCGGATCGGAGAAATCGCGTAACCCGTCCCAGTCCATCACCACGATGCGTGTCAGGCCCGGGCAGTTCTTGCGGATCTCGAGCGTCTTGTCGAGTTGCTCGTCGTTCTCGACGAAGATGACGCGGGCGCCTGAATTGATCAGGATATATTCGATCTGTTCGGGCGGGGAGGTCGGGTAAATGCCTGTGCCGATGACGCCAACACATTGCGCACCCATATCGGCGAAGAGCCATTCGGGCCGGTTCTCGGCCAGAACGGCAATGACATCGCCACGCTTGCAGCCGACATCGAGGAGCGCCAGGCCGATGGCGCGGGCGTTGAAATAATAGTCGCCCCAGCTGTGCGAATGCCAGATGCCTTTGCGTTTCTGGCGCAACGCCGGCCGCTCTTTCCACGCCTGGCAGCGCGCCCGAAACAGTCGGGTCGGCGTGTCCTGGCCCGCAACCGAGATGGGGCTCCACGGCGGCGGCGCCGTGTCGATGCGCAGAGCTGCCATGCCTGCTACCGCCATGTCTTGCGCCTCTTCCAGCGTTGCATGCGTCCATCCGCTCCTGTTGTCGCGCCGGTGCCGAGGTAGAACTCCTTCACGTCCTGCTTCTGCATGAGCTCTTCACTCAAGCCGGCGGCGACGATCCTCCCCAGTTCCATGATGTAGGCGTCCTGCGCATTCTTCAGCGCGATCGCCGCATTCTGCTCGACCACCAGGATGGTCGTCTTGGTCTCGGCATTGACGCGCCCGATGATGGAAAAAATGTCCTTGGTGATCAAGGGCGAGAGACCAAGGGAAGGCTCGTCGAGCAGGAGCATGCGGGGCCGTGACATCAGCGCCCGGCCGATGGCGAGCATCTGCTGTTCGCCACCCGAGAGCAGGCCGCCATATTGGTTGGTGCGTTCGCGCAGACGCGGGAACCAGTTGAAAATCTGTTCCAAATCGTCGGCGAGCCCAGCTTTGTCGCGCCGCGCCACGGCGCCCATCATCAGGTTTTCGCGCACACTCAGGAACGGAAACACCTGCCGTCCCTCCGGCACCAGAACGACGCCTCGACGGGCAATTTCATCGGGATCGAGCCCGTGGATCATCTGGCCGTCGAATGTCACCGCGCCTTTGAACGGGTCGATCACGCCGGCGATGGTGCGCAGCAGGGTCGATTTTCCGGCGCCATTGGCACCGAGAACCGCGACGATGCGGCCTTCGTGCACATCAAGGCTGACACCGCGAATGGCGTTGATCGGACCGTACCAAGTCTCGATATTGCGGATGCTCATCAAGGGTTCGCTCATGTCGCTATGTCCCGAGATAAGCGGAGATGACGGTGGGGTTGGCTTGCACCTCGTCCACCGCGCCGATGGCGAGCACTTGGCCGGCATTCATGCACAACACCCGATCTGCGGCTTGGGAGACGAGCGACATGTCGTGCTCGATCATCACCACGGTGACGCCAAGATCGCTGCGGATGTCGTCGATCCAGAAGGCAAGGTCACGCGCCTCTTCCGGGTTGAGGCCGGAGGCGGGCTCGTCGAGCAGCAACAGTTTCGGCTGGGTGGCGAGGGCGCGCGCCAGTTCGACCACTTTGCGCACGCCATAGGGCAGGGAGGAAACCAGACTGTTGCGATAGGGGGCGAGTTCGAGGAAATCGATAATGTCTTCGACGCGGGCGCGCGATTCCGCTTCCGCCCGCTGAATGCCCGGCAGCCAGCAGATTTCCGAGAGCAGATTGCCGTAGGAGAAGCGATGACGGCCAAGCAGGAGATTGTCGATCACCGCCGCGCCTTCAAACAGTTCGATGTTCTGGAAAGTGCGGGCGATGCCATAGTCGACGACTTTGTGGCGCGGAACATGGGTGATATCCTGGCCATCGAAGGTGATGCGACCGGAGCTGGCGGTGAATACCCGCGTGATGACGTTGAAGACAGACGTCTTGCCGGCGCCATTGGGGCCAATGATGGCGAAGACCTCGCCCTTCGCCACATCGAAGCTGAGATCCCGAATGGCGCGCACGCCACCAAAGGACAGAGAGACGCTGTCGACGGAGAAATAGCTCATCGATAGCGCTCCGAATGCATATAGGTCTTGCCGCGTCGGAACGTGTTGCGCCGATAAAGCGGGAAGTTCTGGAATAGCACTTTCAGTTTGAGCCAGCGGCCGTTGAGCCCATTGGGCTCGAACATCACGAACAGAGCCAGGATCAAGCCGAAAACGAACGTCTCAAGGCCGAACTGCGAGGAAATGCTGGTCGGCAGCAGCGGCTTGATCTTCGAGATCAGCGTCGGCAGCATGCCGATCAGTACTGCGCCGAAGATGGCACCACGCAGCGAGCCGAGCCCGCCGATCACCACCATCAGCACCAGCTCCATCGACAGCATGACGCTGAACCCGTCCGGTGTCAGGAATTGCAGGTGATGGGCCAGCAGCGCGCCGGCGATGCCAGTGACGAAGGCGGAGATCGCGAAGGCCAGCACTTTATAGCCGCCAACCCAGATGCCGAGCGTATAGGCGGCGGCTTCTGAATCGCGCACGCCGATGAAGGCGCGTCCGGTACGGCCGCGTATCAGATTGATCAGGCCGAGCAGAACCATGGCCAGGATGACCAGGCACAGGAAATAGAAGGCCTTCAGCGAGCTGAAGTCATAGCCGAAGATGATGGGTGGCGAGACGGGAATGCCGGTGAAGCCACCGGTCAAATCCTTCCAGCGGCCGATGACCTGTTCGGTCAGCATGGCGCAGGCGAGCGTCACCATCGCCAGATAAAGCCCCGAAACGCGGATCGCCGGCAGGCCGACGGCCAGACCAACCACGCCCGTCAGTGTCGCAGCCCCCAGGATGGAGGGGATGAAGCCGATGCCCTGGTCGAGCAGTAGCGCATGGGTATAAGCGCCGATGGCCATGAAGGCGGCGTGGCCGAGCGAGACCTGGCCGGTGAAGCCGGTCAGCACCATCAGCGCCAGGCTGGCGATGGCGATGATGAAGAGATAGCTCAGCTCACCGACGTAATAGGCCGGGATGACCCAGGGCGCGACGATGAGGGCGATGACCAGCGCGCCATAGCAGAGCCATTGCGAACGGTAGCGCAGCAGCCGTTGCGCATCGCTGTAGGAGGTGTCGTATGCAAACCGCATGTTAAACTCGTCTTCCGTGCGCTTCGCCTAACAGGCCGCGGGGCCAACAGATCAAGACGACGATCAGCACCAGCTGCGCCGACATTTCCTTGGCGCCATCGGGCAGATAGACCCCGGCGAATTGTTCGATCAGTCCGATGAGCAGGCCGCCGATGATGGCGCCCGGAATGCTGCCAAAGCCGCCGAGCACCAGCGCCGCGAGGCCCTTGAGGACGACGAACCAGAGGCTGATATCGACCAGCGCGATGGGGGCCAGCAGCAGGCCGGCGACGGCGGCCATGGCGGCGGTGAGGCCCCAGACCAGCGAGTTCAGTCGCTTCACGCGGATGCCGCAGAGATAAGCGGCGAGTTGGTTCTGCGACGACGCCTGAATGGCGACGCCAAGCTGGGTGTAGCGCAGGAACAGGAACAGCAGCGCCGTGACGATCAAGGCGGCGGCGAGGATGACGAGGTTGAGATCGGTCACCACGATCGGTCCGATATGGGTGATATGGCCGGTCCAGGGTGTCGGGTAACTGCGCGAGCTTGGACCAAAGCCCATGCTGACAAGGCCGCGCAGCATGAAGGCCAGTGCGATGGTGAGCATGACGCCAGCAAATTGCGGCTGCCCGACGATCGTGCGCATCACATAACGGTCGAGGAAAAAGCCGAGCACGGCGGCGATGAGGATGGTCAGCAGGGCGGCGGGCCAGAACGGGATGCCCACCACGACGATCAGGCCCCAGCCGATGAAGGCCGACATCATCAGAATGTCGCCATAGGCGAAGTTCAGCACCTCGGTTGCCTTGTAGGTCAGCACGATGCCGAGCGCGACCAGGGCATAGATCGAGCCGATGGAGATCCCGTTGAGGGTCAGCTGAAGAATCTGCACGACCTGGGCGTCCATCCGCGTCTCTCTTATGTGGCCGATTTCTTACGGGCGTCGGCAGCGCTCAAGTTCATGTCCTTGAGCAGTCCGTCGAAGGCGGCGTTGGATGAGGTGTAGGCGACCCCCTCCCTGTCGCGGATCTCGTCAAAGACATCCGCCATGGTCTTGCCTGTGCCCGGAGCGCTCGTGGTTTCCACGGGAAAGCCGCGCCGGAAATGGCCGCCGCCGGCGATGATCACCTCGCCATTGGCGGTGCAGGCCTCGCTCGCCAGCCACAGCACCATGGGCACCACCTGTTCGGGGCTGAACCGTTCGGCCATGTCGCCCGAGAGATAGCCGGACGTCATCTGCGACAGGGCATAGGGCGAAATCGCATTGGCCTTGATGCCGCGTGACGCGCCCTCGGCGGCGAGACTGCGCGTCAGGCTTTCGATGGCGCCCTTGGCGGCGCCATAGGCGGTGAGGCCATGATTGCCGAAGCGCCCGGCGCTTGATGTGGTGGTGACGATGCGGCCATAGCCGTTCTCGCGCATGATCGGCCAGGCCGCCTGCAACAGATGCAGCGTGCCATAGAAGCCAACGTCGAAAATGGTACGGAATTCCTCAGCCGACGTCTTGTGAAAGGCCGCCGCCTGCGGCACCGCCGCATTGGCGATGACGATGTCGAGACGTCCGAAGCTGTCGAGGGCGGCTTTGACCATCGCGTCGCCGGCAGTGGCTTGTTCCACCTCATCATAATTGGCCACGGCACGTCCACCCTGGGCGCGGATGGCGGCAACCACTTGCGCGGCGGATGTGTCTTCTGTGCGTTCACCAGGATGGCGGCGATTGTTGACGACAACGGCGGCGCCCTGCGCGGCGAGGCCAAGCGCATAGGCGCGCCCCAGGCTCTTGCCGGCGCCGGTCACAATCGCGACGCGGCCTGCGAGGTCCGTCATCGTGTCGTCCCCTCCGTTATTACTTCAATTATTGAAGTAATGTACTGTTGCCCCAATTCACTGTCAATCATGCGACGCGGCAGGCGCTGGCCTCAAGCGCTGTCGCCACCTGCAAGAAAACCCTCTTGTTGTTCCCGCTGATTATGTGCATTTGATTTGCGTGGCGGCCGCGACAGGAGCGGCGCCTTTGGCCATCATCGCGTCGCTTGCCCAGTCGCTTGTCTTGAACCCACGGAGCGGAACCGAAATCGTGGATCAGAATTTGATAGATGCGATTTTGGGCAATCCCGTCGCGCGCGCCTTCGCCATCATGGGCGATACCTGGACGCAACTGATCCTGCGCGATGCCTTCTTCGGTGTGCATCGTTTCTCTGATTGGCGCGACAATCTCGGCCTGCCGCGCAGTGTTCTGTCCGATCGCCTGACGCGGCTTGTCTCCGCCGGCCTGCTGGAACTGCGCACCCGGGAAGGCGGCGTGCGCACCGAATATGGTCTCACCGCCATGGGGCTCGATCTGTTCGGCATCTCGGTGATGCAAGGGCAGTGGGATCGACTTTATGCGCCCGAGCCGTTGCGCAACCGCTATGCGCTGGCATTCTTTGATCGAGAGACCGGCAAGCGCGTCCACTTCGATGTGCTTGATCGCGCCCATGGCAAGCCGGTCGATCCGCGCCGCATCACCTATGAACGTGGTCCTGGCATTGAGGAGCGGCGTCTGCCCGTCAGCTCGCGGCGGCGGCGATTGGAAACCGGCCGTGGCGAAGCGCCGATTGAGCGTTCGGTCGAGATCATCGGCGATTATTGGAGCGCGGCGATTCTGTCGGCGGCTTTCTTTCGCCTGCGCCGCTTCGACCAGTTCACGCAGGTGTTGAATATTTCTTCGAACATTCTCACCGAGCGTCTGAACAGGTTTGTCGCCAACGGCATTTTCGAGAAACATCCGTATCAAGACGGGCCGATCCGTTTCGAATATCGGCTGACGCCCGCGGGCCTTGGTCTTTATCCAATTATTCTGGCGCTCTTCGGCTGGAGCGAGCGCTGGCTGTGTGACTTCAACAACCCGCCGATGAAGCTGCTTGATCGCGAAACCGGTGAGCGCATTACGCCGATCGTCTGCGATGTCGCCACAGGCCTGCCGGTCGACGCCAAGCGCATTCGCTGGCAACGCGAAGAGACGCGCATCGCGGCGCGCCGCTGACGGATCGTATTCAAACCTGCGCAAAACCATCCCTCCCAGGGGCTCGCATGCGATAGCTTGCATTAACGGACTAATTTTGCAAGTCTCCCGCGCACGGTTCTGCTGACGGTGGAGTGACGCGGCAGGATAACGCTGATCCGAGTGGGGAGGATTGCCGTGAGCTTGATTGCACAGATGCTGATTGGCTGGTGCGTCATCGCCGCTATCTGGCTTTTGGTCATGCCGAAGGAGACGCGCGGCAAAGCTTGGCACTATGTCCATGCCGCAGTGCCGCTGGTCATCCTCCTAATCACGCTCAGTCTCGGTGAAGGGCCATTGCGCGGTGTGTTCAGCGTCTGGTTGACCGCCGGCATTGTCATTCTACTCGGCTTGATCGTGACTTGGGCGATCGGCACCGCTCTGCGCAATCACGGCATCATGGATGTGGCCTATCCGCTGCTGCCCTTCGCCGCCGCCTGTTTCATGGCCTATCTGTTTCGCGCCAATTTCACCTGGTGGTCGGCGTTGCTGGTGGCGATGGCCGCTGCGTGGTCGCTGCGTCTCGCCTTCCAGACGTTTCACGACAATATCGGTGCGGAGCGCGAGCCCTATGCCACCTGGCGTAAGCGGAACGGTAGTGCTTGGCTGTGGTGGAGCTTTTTCCAGATCCATCTGCTGCAAGGCGTTCTGATCTGGATTTGGTGCGCGCCCTTCGCCTTTGCCTTCGGCGCGCCGAGCCCGCAGCCTTCCTGGATTGCTGTTGTCGGTTTTCTCGTTTGGCTGACAGGATTTCTGTTTCAATCTCTTGCCGATCTTCAGCTGCGTCGCTTCAAGAACAATCCTGCCAATCGCGGCGGCCTGCTTGAGACAGGCGTGTGGAACGTAATGCGGCAGCCGAATTACTTCGGCGAATCCGTCATGTGGTGGGGCTATTTTATTTTTGCTCTCGCCCATCCCTATGGCCTGATGGCCATCGTCTGCCCGATCTATGTCACCTGGTTCATGGGCTATGGCTCGGCTGGGCGGTTCAAGGAAATGCATATGAGTCGCACCCGGCCGGAAACCTGGGCGAAATATGTCGCCCGCACTCCACGGTTCTTTCCCTGGCCTCGGCCGGCCAAATAGCTCTCGCGAAATAGCTCGTGCGGACGGGCTATTTAGTAGCTTGCGTTAACAGACCAAGCGTGCTTACCTGAGATAACGAGCCAGGGATGGGGCCTGGATGACGGAGGAGGAATGAGATGGCGGAACTGGGTCACAACTCGGACAACGTCAACGCACGCAATCCTTACATTCAGGGCTTCTTTGCGCCGGTCAGTGATGAGGTGACGGTGCTGTCGCCGAAAGTCATCGGCGAAATCCCCCGCGATCTACACGGCGCCTATGTGCGCAACGGGCCGAACCCGACGCATATGCCAACCGATCTGCACCATTGGTTCGATGGTGACGGCATGTTGCACGCCGTCTATTTCGAGAGCGGCAAGGCCGAATATCGCAATCGCTATATCCGTTCCAAGGATCACGTGGCTGATCTGAATGGCAGCTGCGGCGCAAGCGGCGTTTTGCTGCCGGCCCATCGCGAGCGTGGCGAGAAAGTTTACAAGGATACGGCCAATACCGATGTGGTCATCCACAACGGTCAGTTGATGGGCCTGTGGTACATCTCCGGCACGCCGGTGCGCGTCGATCCGCGCACGCTCGAAACCATTGGTGACGAGAACTTTGGTGGCAAGCTGCCGCGTCATGTCTCGGCCCATTCCAAGGTCGATAATGTCACCGGCGAATTCGCATTTTTCGACTATTCGCTCTACGAGCCCTGGATGAGTTTCGGCGTTGTCAGCAAAGACAATGTGCTGACCAATTTCGATCGTGTCGAACTGCCAGGCCCGCGTCTGCCCCACGACATGGGGCTGACCGAAAACTACATCATCCTGCATGATCTGCCGATCGTCTTCACCGAACAGGGGTTGCGACAGAATCTGTGGCGCATTCAGCAGCGTAACCAGCCCGCCCGCTTCGGCGTGGTGCCGCGCAATGGCCGTGGTGGCGATATTCGCTGGTTCGAGACCGACCCCTGTTACATCTACCATGTCATCAACAGCTGGGAAGATGGCGACGATGTCGTCATGCAGGCCTGCAAAATGGTGCCGCATGGCTATGGCCCGAACGCCGCCTATGGCGACTATGCGGCCATGGTGGCGGTGCTGAAGCTGCATGCGGTTCCGGTCGAATGGCGCATGAACATGCGCACCGGCGCGGTCAAGTTCCGCCAGCTTGATGATGCCTTTGGCGAATTCCCGGCGATCAACCAGGATTATTCCGGCCGCAAGTCGAAGTGGTCCTATCACGTGTCGATGGCGCCGAGCGAACTGCTGCTGTTCGACGGTCTACACAAATACAATCTCGAGACCGGTGCGCGGCAGAGCTACAAGTTCGAAGCGGGCTGGACCGGGTCGGAAGCCGCTTTTGCGCCACGCATCGGCGCCAAGGATGAGGACGACGGCTATGTCGTCACCTTCGTCCAGGCGGCTGATCGCAGCCATTCGGAAGTGCAGATCATCGACGCCAAGAATTTCGAGGATGGGCCAATCGCCCGCGTGGTCCTCCCGGTTCGCGTGCCCTCGGGCTTCCATGCGACCTGGGCGCGTGGCGACCAGATGACAGCGTGAGGGCTTGATGGACGCCTTTATCTATGACGCGCTGCGCACGCCGCGCGGCAAGGCGCGGCCCGACGGCGGGCTTGCTGCCATTGCGCCGCATGAACTCGTCAAGCAATTGGTTGATGGCCTTGAAGTGCGTGTTCCCGGTGCGCGGCAGAGCACCGAGGCTTTGCTGCTCGGCTGCGTCGGCCAGATCGGCGCGCAGGGCGGCAATATCGCTTTGATCTCCAAATTGCATGCGGGCTTGCCCGATGGCGCCAGCGCCCAGGTGATCAATAACTATTGCGTCTCGGGCCTGAGTGCGATCGGCCAGGCGGCGGCTTTCGTCGCGGCCGGCGCAACGCCGGTGGCGATGGCGGGCGGCGTCGAGTGCATGTCGCGCGTCACCTTCATGGCCGACAGGGCTGACTATTACACCGACATGAATTTTCCAGCCCGCACCCGCTATGTGCCAGTGGCGCTCGCCGCCGATCGGCTGGCGGCGGCGGAGAACATTTCGCGCGCCGACCTCGATGCCGCAGCCTTGCGTTCCAATCAGCTGGCAGGGGCAGGGGAGGGCGATCCGGCGCTGATCAAGTCACGCATCGTCGTCAAGGATGCGCAAGGCGCGGCAGTGCTGGCGCGCGATGAATGCGTGCGGCCGCAGACGACGCTGGAAAGCCTGGCGGCTATGCAGCCGGCCTTCGGCCCTGTGGCGGACGCCTATCGCGCGGCACTGGAAGGCGAGGTGCTCGACCATCGCCATACCATCGCTCATGCGCCGCCAATGTGTGACGCGGCGGCGCTGGCCTTGGTCGCGGGTCGCGATGCCTTCGATGCGACGCCGCGCGCGCGCGTGGTCGCCTGGGCCGATGCCGGCGGCGATCCCCATGTTTCGCTGCTGGCGGGTTTCGCGGCGATGGATAAAGCGCTGGCACGGGCCAAACTGTCGCTCAAGGACATGGACCGCATTGAGTTCATGGAAGCCTTCGGCGTCACCATCGTCAAATTCTTGCGCGATTACGATGTCGATCCGGACAAGGTGAATATCGCCGGTGGGCATATGTCGCGCGGCCATCCGCTCGGGGCGAGCGGGGCGATCCTTTTGTCTTCGCTCCTCGATAATCTCGACGCCGCGAAGGGACGCTATGGCCTCGTGGTCACCACCGGCGCCTCGGGTGTCGGTTCAGCCATGGTTGTCGAACGTCTGACTTGAAGCCAACGGAAGGCGCCACCGTGGACGTGCAGACCCATAAGGCCGCTTTCGAGGCTGTGATGGAACGCCACGCGCCGACGATGGCGGCGGCGATCGCGGCTGTTCAAACGCGGCGCAGCTGGAGCCCTTATAAGGACTCGCCGAGTTCGAAGATCCACGGCGCGGAAAAGCCGGAGGCCGGCCGCAAGGCTTTTGAAGCGCAACGCGGCCGTTCCTTCGCCTTGGATCAACCAGGCATCACCGGTCGCGTCGGGCACGAGGTCTCGCCCTATACGGGGGAGGCGCTTGGCATCGATTACCCACAAAGCACCCCCGCAGCCCTGATCGCTGCCGCCCAAGTGGCGATGGAGGACTGGCGGGAAGTCTCGCCGCAGGCGCGCATTGCCCTGTGCTGCGAGATGAGCCAGCGGCTTTACGACCGCAATTTCGAAATGGCGCATAGCGTCATGCATGTCACCGGCCAGAGCTATACCCAGGCCTTCAGCGGCAGCGGGCCGAATGCGCTCGATCGTGGCATCGAGGCTTTGGCCTATGCGGCGAAAGCCATGGCCGATGTGCCTGAAAGCGCTGTCTGGCGCCGCACCTTCGGCCGCGAGGATGTCGCGCTGGAAAAGACCTACACGCTGATGCCGCGCGGCATCGGCCTCGTCATCTGCTGCGCCTCGTTTCCGACGTGGAACGCTTATCCGGCGATGTTCGCCAGCCTGTCCACGGGCAATGCGGTCATCGTCAAACCGCATCCGATTGCCATTCTGCCAATGGCGATCGTGGTCGACACCTGCCGCAAGGTCCTCGCCGACTATGGCCTTGATCCCAATCTGGTGACTTTGGCGGCGGATACGCTCGAAGCGCCGGTGGCGCAGGTCTTCATCGATCATCCGGCGATACAGATCGTCGATTTCACCGGCAGTCCGCGCTATGGCGGCCATCTTGAACGCACGGTGACAGGGAAACTCCTGTTCACCGAAACCGCCGGCGTCAATTCGGTGGTCGTTCATTCAACTGATAGTCTCGCCGAGACGGCGCGCGCCATCGCGCGTGCCACTTGTCTGTTCTCGGCCCAGATGTGCACCAGTCCGCAGACGGTCTATGTCCCCAAGAACGGTATTGCGGTGGGCGAAGGCCATGCGTCTTTCGATGATGTGAGGAAAGCCCTTGTCGCCGCCATCGATGAGATTGCCGCTGATCCAACAATGGCCGCCGGCATCATGGGCGCGATCCAGGCTCGGGCGAGCGTCGATCTCGTCAGGGCGCTTGAACAGCGTTTGCGCAACACGCCCGGCGCCCGCATCCTGCGCGCGCCGCAACCCTATGCGCATGCGGACTTCCCCAAGGCGCGCACCCTGACGCCGCTCGTCGCGGCAGTGGATGCGTCTCATCGCGCGCTCTATGCGGAAGAACATTTCGGCCCAGTGCTGTTTCTGATCGCGGCAGAGGATGGCGACGCGGCGGTGGCGGAAGCCACGGACCTGGCGCGCACCCACGGCGCGATCTCTTCCTATCTCTATGCGACAGACGAGGATTTTATCGCGCGCTCCGTCGGCGCTTATGAGCGGGCGGGCGCCAATCTGTCGATCAATCTGCAAGGCGCCATGTGGATCAATTTCGCCGCTGCTTACAGCGACTATCACGTCACCGGATTGAACCCGGCCGGCAACGCCTGCCTGGCCGATCTGGCTTTCGTCGCCGCGCGGTTTCGTATCGTGCAACGGCGGCGGCCTATAACAGCATCGGCTGCAGGGATGGACGGCACAAGATGATTTTGGTTTCGCAGGAACGGGCCAGAGAGTTCAAAGCCAAGGGCTGGTGGGATGAGCGCCGCCTGTTTGATTTGTTCGACGAGCATGTGCGCGTGCGTCCAAACGCCGAGGCCTGTATAGATCCCCCCAATGTCGCTTCTATCACCGGCGAGACGCCGCAGCGGCTGACCTGGGCCACGCTCGACGATCAGGTGACGCGCCTGATGGCGGTGTTGCTCGACAGTGGCATTGTGCGGGACGATGTCGTTCTGGTGCAATTGCCCAATACGGTGGAACTGTTCGTCGTCTATCTCGCCTGTATGAAACTCGGCATTGTGGCGACACCGGTGGCGATCCAGTATCGCGAACACGAACTCACCCATGTGGCGCAAATCACAGACGCCAAACTGGTGATCACGGCGGCGCGCATCGGCAAACATCCGCATGGAGAGATGTTCGCGCGATTGGCGCCGAAACTGCCGAAGATGCAGACCATCTTCACCTATGGCGGCGCCACGGAAGGAACGCGGGATCTGCGCGCGCTGCTGGCCTCGGTGGATGTGGGAGCCCGGCAAAGGGCTCTGGCGGCCGCCAAAACGGCTGCGGTCAGCGCCGACGACATCGTCACCATCTGCTGGACCTCGGGCACCGAGGCCGCGCCCAAGGGCGTGCCGCGCAGCCACAACGAATGGTTCGTGGTTGGCGAAATGGTCATCGCTGCCGCTTTCCTGCGCTCCGGCGCACGGCTGCTGAATCCGTTCCCGATGATCAACATGGCCGGCATTTCCACCGGCTTCTCGGCCTGGTTGGTGCTGGGCGCCACCATGGTTCAGCATCAGCCGTTCGATCTCGACGTCTTCCTGCAGCAGATCCGCGACGAGAAGATTGAATATACGGTGGCGCCGCCAGCCATCCTCAATCGGCTGCTGCATAACGAACAGCTTCTCACCGGCATCGATTTCAACATTCTGTCGCGTCTCGGCTCAGGCTCCGCGCCGCTGTCGGAATGGATGGTGCGCACCTGGCATGAGCGCTATGGTGTCGAGGTCATCAATTATTTTGGCTCCAACGAAGGCGCGTCTTTCGCCGGCACCCTGGCTGATATTCCCGATCCGGCTGAGCGGGCGGTGTTCTTTCCGCGTTTCGCGCCGCAGTTCAAATGGGATTTCGCCTATGCCGATCGCGTCGCGACGCGGCTGGTCGATCCCGTCACGGAAGAGGAAATCACGGAGATCGGCGGCCTCGGGGAATTGCGCGTCAAGGGTGCGCCGATCTTCTCGGGCTATTGGCGTTCGGCCGAGCAGAATGCCCGGGCCTTCGATGCTGAGGGTTGGTATCGCACCGGCGATCTCTTTGAGCTTGCCGGCGACCGCGGCCAGTTCTTCCGCTTCATGGGGCGGCTGAAGGACATCATCATTCGCGGCGGCATGAACATTTCCGCCGAGGAGCTGGAAGGCCACCTCGCCGGTCATCCGAAGGTTGCCGAGGTGGCGATCGTCGGCATTCCAGACCAGATCTTGGGCGAGCGCATTTGCGCCTGTGTCGCGCCGCGTGCCGGCGAAACGCTGACGCTCGAAGACGTCAACCGTTTCCTGCTCAATGACAAGCAGGTCGCGATCTATAAGCAGATCGAAAGGCTCGAACTCTTCCCGGCGCTGCCGCGCAATCCGGTCGGCAAGCTCCTCAAGCGCGAATTGCGCGCCAAACTCGCCAGCGAGACAGCCTCATGAGCAAATCCTTTCCCTTCCAACTCAGACTGCCGGTCTTCGCCGCGCCGATGTTCCTGGTCTCCGGCGTCGATCTCGTGGTCGCCGCCTGCCGCGCTGGCGTCATCGGTTCGTTTCCCAGCTCGAACTGTCGGACGGTGGAGCAGCTCGATCAATGGATCGTCAGCATCAAGGAACAATTGGGCGCGGCGAATGGCGCGCGCCCCGTGGCGCCATGGGCGCTGAATCTGATCACTCATTCCACCAATGCGCGCTTGAAGGACGAGCTTGAACTCGTCGCCCGTCACAAGCCGCCCATCGTCATCACCGCGCTTGGGTCGCCGCTGCCGGTGATGGACGTGGTCAAAAGCTACGGCGGCATCGTCATCGGCGATGTGGTCGACATCCGCCTGGCGCGCAAAGCGGTGCAGGCCGGTGTCGATGGGCTGGCGTGCATCTGCGCTGGAGCAGGGGGCCACACCGGCCACCTCTCGCCCTTCTCTTTTGTTTCGGCGGTGCGCGAATTTTTCGATGGCTTTGTCGTCGTCGGCGGCGGCATCACCGATGGCGCGGGCCTTGCGGGCGCGATCGCGGCGGGCGCCGATTTCGCTTATCTGGGCACCCGCTTCCTGGCGGCGCGCGAGAGCATGGCGGTCGATGCCTATAAGCAGATGGTGGTTGATTGCGGACCGGATGATCTCGTCATCACGTCGGCGGTCAGCGGCACGCCGGCCTCCTGGCTGAAGCCGAGCCTCTTGGCCTGCGGCATCGATCCGAGCGCACCGGCGGGCGCGCCTCCGCGCAGCTACACAACCGGCGAAAGCTCGCTCAAGCGCTGGCGCGACACCTGGGCCGCCGGTCAGGGCATCGCCAAGGTGCGTGGCATCGAGCCGGTGGAGGAGATCGTCGATCGTCTCGATACCGAATATGCCGCCGCCGTCGATCGCTTCCGTGCCCACACCTACGAGCCGGCGTGATGGATGATCATACGCGTCTGCCCGCCTTCCATTTCGATCGCACCAAGAGCGGGCTTGAAGTGGCGCAGAGCTGGATCGAGCAGGGCTATGTGTCCGGCTTCAGCGGCGCGCTGCGCGTCAAGCCGGTCTGGGCGGAGCGGGGCGCGGCACGTTTCACCTGCGCTGTCGAAAGCCGGCATTCCAATTTCGTCGGTTTGGTTCACGGTGGTGTCGCAGCGGCCTTGGTCGACATGGCGGCTGGTACAGCCGCGATGACCCTCATCGCGCCGGGCGAGACCATTCTCACCGTCGATCTCTCGGTGCGCTATCTCAATCCGGCGCCGCTCGACGTCGAGGAACTGATCGCCCATGCCATCGTGAGCTATCACGATCGCCGTAAGGCGATCTGTGATGTCAAGGTTACGGATCCCAAAGGACATCTCATCGTTCTGGGCGGCGCTCATATCGCGCTTCGCCCAGCCGCGAAGGCCAAACCTTAAAGCAATAGAGGGAGACCGCGATGCGCAAGGTCGTGCAATGGGCCACGGGTTCGGTTGGCAGAACAGCTTTGCGGCGCATCATCGACCACCCCGATCTACAGCTCGTCGGGCTCTTGGTGCATGATCCCAAGAAGGTCGGCCTGGATGCCGGCGACATCGCCAAGCGGCCGAAGACCGGCATTCTCGCCACCGACAGTTTCGAGGAGATATTGGCGCTCGATGCCGACGTGGTGATCGACGCCTCGCTAATCAGCGTCCCCTACGAGAAGCAGAACGACAAGATCGCGAAACTACTGGCGAGCGGCAAGAATGTCATTTCGCCGAACGGTTTCTTCCTGCCGGATGTGCAGGGCGAGGCCTATGCCGGCCCGCTGCGTGCCGCCGCGCTCTCAGGGCAAGCGACGCTTGCGGGCATCGGCTTCAACCCCGGTTTCATCGCTGAGCGATTGGCGGTGATGGTGACGGGCTTGGTCGCCAAGCTCGATGCTATTCGTTGTTTCGAAGTGGTCGACGCCTCGCCTTCGCCCTCACCCGGCCTGATCTTCGATGTCATGGGCTTTGGCGCTGATCCGGCCAAGATGGATGTCACCAAGGGGCCGATCGCCAAACTGTATAATATCTATTTCGCTGAGACGCTGACCTATGTGGCGGAAGCCCTTGGTACGAGCCTTGCGACGATGACGCCGGACCACGAAGTGACTTTGGCGCCGCACGATATTCCCGTCAAAGTCGGCGTGTTGCCGCGCGGCACCGTGGCGGCCACCACCTGGCGCTGGCAAGCGACCTTCGCCAACGGTGTGAAGATGACCCATTCGATCCTGTGGACCTCGTCGCCGGCCCTGCATGGCGAGACCGATGAGGCCCATTGGCGCATTGAAATCGACGGCCGCCCCAATGTGCGCCTGTCGCTGGCGCTAACCGATCCAGATCCCGCCGCGCCGCTGTCGCGTCCGACGATGGATGCGACAGCCGCCTTGATGATCCGCGCTATTCCCGAAGTCTGCGACGCCGCACCCGGTTTCTTCCGCCTGCCGGTTCTGGCGCCTTACGCGACGCGGCTGGGATAAGGCTTAGCCCTTCATCAGTTTCAGAACCGCCTTCGACAGATCGGTGCCGGCATTGTTCAAATCTTGCGGTACTTCGAAGTGGTTTTTACCGGTCACCACCATATGGCTGGAGAGACGGTTCATGCCGGCCAGAACGTCCGCGAATACATGGGCCTGGCGCTGAAATTCCGGTGATTCCTTGTCGCCGTTGACGACCATGACCGGGAAGGTGATTTGATCCATGTGACGCAGCGGGCTGAGGTCACTGACTTCCTCCGGCGAGAGTTTTACATAAGAGCTGCGTTGCGACAGCATCACTGGATAGAGTTCGTACATGCCGCTCATAGCCACGGCCCCTTTGAGCAAATTGGCTGGGCCGCCCCGTTTCGTCCAATCAGTGGTGGCAACAACGGCACATAAGTGCCCACCGGACGAACGGCCGGCGACAAAGATGCGATTGGGGTCGCCGCCGAAACGAGCGATGTTCTTATAAACCCACAGCATGGCGGCGCGGCATTGCTGCGCTATTTCGGGAAGGCGTACGGCCGGGATAGCACCGAAATTGAGCGCGATGAAAATACAGCCATTGTCGACGAAAGTTGGTGCCGGACCTGACGTGTCGTCCTTGGAGAGGGAGCGCCAGGCGCCGCCATGGATGAAGACCATGACAGGCAAGTCTTGGGCGCCCTGCGGTGCAAAGATGTCGAGATTCTCTACCTCGCTGTCGCCATAACGTTCCGTTTTCGGCGGATATTTCTTGCGTACTTCAGCGCTATCGGTTGCATAGCGAGCAACCATCTCTCGGGCATTCGGCGCCCATTTTGTTTGGTCATAGGCATCGTCAACGGCTTTCTGATCGTAGCCAAGAAATACCTCTCCCGCGCCCCAAGCCCGGGTCGACATGGCCAAAGAAGTTCCGAGCATCAGATTGAAACGGCGACGGTCCATAGATGATTCCTCCCATCTGAAATTTGTTTAGCGAGCAACGCTTACAAATTGAGGGAGTGCTCACAAGAGTCAGGCAGCCTATGGATTTATAATCGATAGCATCTGAAGACGCGTTCGAATTGGCCGCGATAGTGCAGGGCTCTGCGCATACGGTTCAGCTCCGCGCCGATTGTGGGCTGCTCGATCCAAACAGAAACGCTGCATTGCATCCTGTTATGGATGCGATGCAGCGCCAATACGACATCCTTGCTCGATCTTGGTAGAGCTAATCACCCCTTCATCAGCTTCAATACCGCCTTCGACACTTCGGTGTCGGCTTTGTTCAACTCTTCCGGCACTTCGAAATGGTTGCGGCCGGGTAGCACGATGTTGCCGGCGAGCTTGCCCATGCCGGCCATCGCAGTGGCGAATTCGCGCGAATGGCGCTGGAATTCCGGCGTCTCCTTGTCGCCATGCACGACGATAACGGGAAAGGTCACGTGGTCGAGATGGCGCATCGGGCTCAGCGCCACCACTTCTTCCGGAGAGATCTTCACATAGGAACTGCGTTGCGACAGCATCACCGGGTAAAGGTCAAACATGCCGCTCATCGGCACGGCGCCTTTCAGGAGATCGGCCGGCCCGCCGAGTTTCGCCCAATCGGTGGTGGCGACAACGCCGCAGAGATGGCCGCCGGACGAATGGCCTGAGACGAAGATGCGGTTGGGATCGCCACCGAAACGCGCAATGTTCTTTTGCACCCACAGCATCGCCGTGCGGCATTGCTGCGCCATATCGGGAAGGCGCACCGCCGGAATGACGGCGAAGTTGAGGGCGACATAGATGCAGCCGTTGTCGACGAAGGTCGGCGCCGGCGCCGAGGCGTCGTCCTTGGTCAGCACGCGCCACGCGCCACCATGGATGAAGACCATCACCGGCAGGTCCTTCGCGCCCTGCGGCGCGAAAATGTCGAGTGTCTCTACGTCGGTCGGACCAAAGCGCTCCGTCTTCGGCGGATATTTCCGCCGCACGGCGGCGCTGTCGGTGGCGTAGCGAGCGATCACCTCCTTGGAGTTTGGCGCCCATTTGGCCTGATCATAGGCATCGTCGAGTTCCTGCTGGCTGTAATTGAGGAAAACGCCGGCCGCTGAAGCCTGAGTGGACATGGCGATGGTGGCTCCGAGCACAAGATTGAAACGACGACGATCCATGGGGCGATCCTGACGTCTGAGGGAGACAAATCTGTCGTTGAGGAAGCTCCCAGATCGACAGTGGCGGTGCAAGGCCGGGCGGGTTCTAAATATATATGACGAAAGGCCGCAGACGTGGGTCCGCGGCCTTGCTAAATTGAATGTTGGAATCGATCAGAGCGCCTTGAAGGCCGCCTGAACCGGGATCTCCGGCGCCGTCTTGTTCTCGCAGACGATCAGATCGAACTTGCCGTCGCCTCTGGCGAGCCACTGCCCGCCAACCAGCGGCGTCGCGCAGGCATTCTTGACCGGCCCGTTTTTCCAGCTGACCGGCCCGACGACGGATTTATAGTCGGTGGCGACGATGGCGTCGCGGATCGCGGCCGGTTTCGTCGGATCGCCGCAGCGCTTCAACACGTCGATCGCGACTTCGAGCAGCGCGTGCTTGTAGCCGGTCGGCTGCACCCATTGGCGGCCGGTCGCGGCGGTATAGCCCTCGGCCAATGCCTTCGAGCTTTCGCCGGTGAGGCCGGAGACATACGGGTGGTTGGGTGACCACCAGACTTCGCTCGACACGCCATTGCCATTGGCGCCAAGCGATTCCACCGAAGTCGGGAACAGCAGCGCCTTGGCGATGGTTGCGGCTTTCGGACGAAAGCCTTTCTGCGCCGCCTGGGTCCAGAACGTGGTGAAATCCGGCGGCAGGAAAATGCCGGTGACGATATCGACGCCGGCATCTTTCAACTTGCCGATCTGCGCCGAAAAGTCGTCCGATAGCGGCTGGTGAAAGCCGGCATCGACCAGTTCATAGCCGCGCTTGGCGAACAGTGGCGGCAGACCGGTCTTGGCGTTGGAGAGCGGCACGCCATCGCTGTCATTCGACCACAGCACGCCAACCTTTTTATTGGTGGCGAGCTGATCCCACAATGAGGTGTAGGAATCGACGATCTGCTGCGCGCCCCAGAAGAAATGATAGGTCCAGTTGAAGCCCTTCGCCGGATTGCCGCCACGGCCGAAGAAATAGCCGTCCCATGGTGTGTCGGTGGTGATGCAGGGCACTTCGTTCAGCTCGCACTGATCGGCGACCGGATTGGTCGTGTCGGCCGTGCTCGAGGCCAACATCAGATCGACCTTGTCGTCGAGGATCAGCTGCGAGGCGACTTCGGCGGCGCGGTTGGGATTCGACTGGCTGTCGCGGACGATAATCTGCACCGGATAGGTCTTGCCACCGATGGTGACGCCGTTGGCAATGGCCTTGCGCACGCCGGCCAAGACATACTCATCCGACGCGCCGAAGGCGGCGATCGGTCCGGTCGTCGGGCTGATGAAACCGAGCTTGATCGGCTTGGCCTGCGCCAGGGCAGGACGTAGAACCGCCGGCATGGCGAGCGTCGCTGTTGCCATCGTGCCGCTACGCAGCACGCCTCTTCGTGTCAGTCTGCTCATGCTGTTCCCTCCGTCAGACGAAAGCGAAAGTCTAAACGCGGCGACGCGCCGCTCAAGCCGAGATTTCTTGGCGGTCCACCGAAGCCAGATTGACGGCCTGCGCTTGCGCACCGAAGGCTGAGATCATGGCTTCCAGGCGTTGGGCATCGGCGGCGGCGCCAAACAGATAGAAATCGGGCCGCACCAGGAGAGCCTTGATGCCATGCGCTTCCATAAAGCGTTGGAACTGGCCTTGCGTATCGCCAATCTCCGTATCGCTCGCCTTACGACGATCCGCGACGGTGACGACCTGAACGCCCTGCTTTTCGAGAATGGCCCAGGCACCGGCGCTGAGATCGGTGGCGGCGAGCCCATTCGACAGGATCAAGGTAAAACCCGTCTCGACGAAATGGTCGAACCGTTCCGTGCGGCCCTGGTGGCGCACCGTGCCATGCGGCGACAGCTGGCCGGCAGGCGCCACCACCGCGCCCGATGCGTCACGCTCGAGAAAGCCATCGGTGAGAATGGGGAAGGGCGCTGGCTCTGGCGCATTGCCGCTCAGGAACATGGCGTCGCGTTCGGCTGCCTGTTTCTCGTCCGGCATGCAGATGATGGAGCCGAGGAAGATCGAGGTCTTGATCACGTCGGTGACATGCGGGGCGCGTTCGGGCTGATAGGTGTCGAGCAGTGTGTCGGAGGCCGCGCCGCGCATCACGCGATCGAGTTTCCAGGTGAGGTTCCATACATCGCGCATACCCGAACACATGCCTTGGCCCATGAAGGGGGGCATGACGTGGGCGGCATCGCCGGCCAGCAGGATGCGGCCATCACGCCACTTATCGGCAACGAGCGAGCGGAACGAGTACAGCGTATGTCGCACCAATTCGCCCTGATCCGGTTTGATCCAATCCTCCAGCAGTTTGTAGACCTTCGCCTCCTCGACCATCTCTTCTTTGGTCTCGTGCGGCAGGCGCATGAACTCCCAGCGCCGGCAGACGCGGCCGTTCTCGATGCCGCCGGGCACGATGGTGGTGGGGCGCACCGGATTGCAGAATTGGCCGCATTCGGGAATGCCGAGATCGCGCGCGGTGAGGCCATTGTTGAGGGTGAAGTCGATGACCAACCAGTCGGCCTCGAAGCCGAGATCCTGCTGGCCGATGCCAAGGCTCTGGCGCACGAAACTGTTGGCGCCGTCGATGCCGATGGCATAGCGCGCCGTGACCTTGCGGATCTCGCCCGTCTCGGTGTCGCGCACGGTGACGGTGACCTTGTCGGCGTCCTGTTCGATCTCCACCGCTTCATGGTGCAAATGCAGATCGAGCCCCGGCCGTGCCTTGACCTCTTGATCCATCGCCCATTCGAAGCTCGGCTGATGGACGAAATTTACCTCGGTGCCGCCGGAGGTCGAACCAACCGTCCAATCGATCGCAAGCAACTCCTTCCACTCGGCGTTGAACCAGCGATAAACCGGCGCCGGCGACGTCACACGGTCGACGATGTCGCCTAAGCCCGCGGCATGAAGAATGCGGAAGATTTCATGGTCGATGCAGACCGCGCGCGGCAGCGGATAAACTTCCTTGAAGCGCTCGAAAATGCCGACCCGCCAGCCGGCCCTGTCCAGAAAGAGTGCTGAAGCTTTGCTGACCGGCCCATAGCCGATCTGGATCACGTCGTAATCGTATCGATTGGCGGACTTGTTCACAGCGCGCACCCTCCCGTGATCGCCCCACTCCCACTTGAGTTGACCATGGCACAGGGAAATGGAGTGGGCAATAAATAATATATTCTGTTGCTTATAATGTATCTTTATTCTAGCTCTTTGCCCGGGAAGGTGCTCGGCCTAGCGTCGGGTCTTGCGTTTGGACATCGGCCGGGAGGGGGCATGTCGTCGGGCGAAGTCGCGCTGGAGGTCGCAGGGCTGAGCAAAGCCTATGGCGCTTTGTCGGTGACAAAGGATGTGTCGCTGACGGTGCGCGCCGGCGAGGCCGTTGGCATCATCGGGCCGAACGGCGCCGGCAAGACGACACTGTTCAATCTTTTCACTGGCATCATCAGGGCCGATGCAGGGCGCATCAGCTTTTTCGGCAAGGACATCACCACGGCGAGCGCGCGCAGCCGCTGTCATTTGGGCATCACCCGCTCCTTTCAGGTGCCGCAGCCCTTCGGCGGCATGACCGTCTTTGAGAACGCTTTGGTGGCAGCGGCCTTTGGCCAAGGCTTGTCGCAGCGCGAGGCGCGTGCGCCGGCGGCCGAGGCTTTGCAGCGCACCGGCCTGTGGCCCAAGGCCCATTTGCGCGCTGGCGAGATCACGCTGCTCGATCGCAAGCGCTTGGAACTGGCGCGCTCGATCGCGACAGCGCCGCGCCTGCTTCTGCTCGATGAGATCGCTGGTGGGCTCACCGAATCCGAATGTCATGAACTGGTGGCGCTCATCCGCAAGATCCATGCGGAAGGCACCACCATCATCTGGATCGAACATGTTTTGCATGCGCTGCTCTCGATCGTCGACCGGGTGATCGTGCTCGACTTTGGCCAGAAGATCGCCGAGGGCGATCCAGCGACGATCATGAAAAGCCCGGAAGTTTCGTCGATCTATCTCGGCCTTGATGCGGAGAGCACCCATGGCTGAACCGCTGCTGTCTCTCGATCGGTTGTCGTCGGGCTATGGCGATTTCCAGGCCCTGTTCGATCTGAGTTTTGATCTGGAACAGGGCGAGATGCTTGGCCTTGTGGGCGCCAATGGTGCCGGCAAGACCACATTGTTTCGCGCCATCATGGGGCTGCTGCCGCGTCAGCAGGACATGGTGCGGTTTCGCGGTAGCCCCATTGGCGCTTTGCCGACCAGCGATCTGGCGACGCTTGGCATTGCCATGGTGCCTGAAGGGCGTCGTCTGTTTCGCTCGCTGAGCGTCGAGGAAAACCTGCGCATCGCGGCCGACTATGGTCGCAAAGGTCATTGGACCTTACAACGCGTCTATACGCTGTTTCCCATCCTCGCCGAGAAGCGACACGCGCCAGCGCTGTCGCTCTCCGGTGGCCAGCAGCAGATGGTGGCGATCGGCCGGGCGCTGATCGCCAATCCAGATCTCATCCTCTTTGATGAGATTTCGCTGGGGCTGGCGCCGATTGTCGTCAATGAGGTCTATGCCGCTTTTCCAGCCATCCTTGCCAGCGGCGTTGGCGCCATCGTCGTCGAGCAGGATATCGCCCGCGTGCGCAGAATCGCTCAACACCTCGTCTGTATGCGCGAAGGCCGCATCGTCCTTGACGGGGCGGCGCAAGCCCTGACGCTGCAGCAATTGACCACCGCTTATTTCGGAGAGTGACAGTGGGAGCGCAACCATGAACGTGCTCGACACGCTGATCGGCGGTCTTCTGCTGGGTGGCTTGTACACGCTGTTCGCCCTTGGCCTGTCGCTGATCTTTGGCGTCATGCGGCTGGTTAATATCGCCCATGGCGATTTCATCGTTCTGGCCGCCTATATCGCTTATCTGGTCATCGGCGCGAGCGGACTGCATCCGCTGCTGGCGCTTCTCGTCGTTGTGCCAATCATGGCGGTGATCGGCTATGGGCTGCAGAAATGGGTGCTCAATCGCACCATGGGCGACGACGACGTGCTGCCGCCGCTGCTCGTGACCTTTGGCCTTGCCGTTATCATTCAGAATGGGCTCCTCGCGATCTTCACCAGCAACAGCATGCGTCTGTCTGCTGGCGAGCTGCAGACCAGCAGTCTACCGCTCGGGTCGATCCAGATCGGCCTGCTGCCGTTGTTCACCTTGCTTGTTGCTGTCGCTCTCGTTGTCGTGCTGGAATTTCTCTTTGCCCGCACCAGCATCGGCCGTGCCTTCCGCGCCACGTCGGACGATCCGCAGATTGCTTCGGCGATCGGCGTGCGCGCCAATCATATCTATGCATTGGCCATGGCGATCTCTTTCGCCACCATCGCCATCGCCAGCGTGTTTCTGGCCATGCGCTCGAATTTCGATCCCTATTCCGGGCCGGCGCGGCTGATCTACGGTTTCGAGGCGGTCATCATCGGAGGCCTCGGCAGCTTCTACGGCACCTTGGCGGGCGGCCTCGTGCTCGGCCTCGCGCAATCTTTCGGCGCGCAGATTTCGCCGAACATGCAGATTTTGGCTGGCCATCTGGTCTTCTTCATCATTCTCGCGCTGCGTCCACGCGGCCTGTTCCCGAAAGCGCCGTAAGCGACATGAGAGAACCCGCACGCCCCATCCCGGATTGGCGCCGTTTCATCGTCATATCAGCTGTTCTGGTCGTAGGGCTCGCGGCGGCGCCGCTCTGGGCCGATCGCGGTGGCCTGCGGCTGCTTGGCGAAATGTATAGCCTGCTCACTCTGGCGCTGCTGTGGAATCTGCTTGCCGGCTATGCCGGGTTGCTTTCGGTTGGCCAGCAGGCCTTCGTTGGTATTGGCGGTTATACGCTGTTCTCGGCCACCATATTCCTGGGCGTCTCGCCCTATGTCGCCATCGTGCTCGGCGCCCTTCTGGCCGCGCTCACGGCAGCGATTTTCGCGCCGCTGTTGTTTCGCCTCGAAGGCGCCTATTTCGCCATCGGCAGTTGGGTGGCGGCTGAGACGATCTATCTCGTCTTCACCATGATCCCACAACTTGGCGGCGGTGCCGGCATGTCGCTGCCAGCGGCTGTCGTGCGCGGCATCGCCGATGACAGGGCGACGCGTGAGTTCATTATCTATTGGCTGTTGCTGGCGATGAGTGCCGGTACGTTGTTGGGCGCTTATATGCTTCTGCGCTCTAAAGCCGGATTGGCGTTGACGGCTTTGCGCGATAATCCGACGGCGGCCGCGTCCTTGGGCATCGATATCTGGCGAGCGAAATTTTTCACCTATGTCGGTGTCGCTGCCGCCGTCAGTGCCGTGTCGTCGCTGATCTTTCTCCAGAAGCTGCGGATCTCGCCCGCCAGTGGCTTCAGCCTCAATGACTGGACCGTGACGATCATTTTCATCGTCGTGATCGGCGGCATCGGTCGCCTGGAGGGGGCGATCGTCGGCACCGCCGTCTATTTCATCCTACGCGAGTTCCTGGCCAATCTCGGCCCGATCTACATGATTGTCCTGGGCACGATCGCCATCATCACGATGATCTTCGCGCGTCGCGGTATCTGGGGGCTTCTGGAAGCGCGCTTCGGGTGGTCGCTGCTGCCGACCACCCGTGTGCCGCCGGACAAATAGATCATTCCACCGTTGCGCCGGAGGTGGCGATCAGCCGTTGCTTGATCGCCAGATCGGTCTTGATGAACTGAGCGAAAGCTTCAGGCGTGCTGGCGACACCGGTGAAGCCCAAACCCTCGACAAAACGCTTGTTGAAGTCGGGATCCTTCATGATGGCGGCGACGTCCTGCTGGATCTTTGCGATGATCGCGGGTGGTGTCGCGGCCGGCGCGAACAGGCCGAACCACGAAAGCGGATCAATCTCCGGATAGCCCGCTTCCGCCAAGGTCGGCACATCGGGCAAGGCGGGCAGGCGCTGCTTGCGTCCGATGGCGAGCGCCTTGAGCTGCTTGGCTTCCAACATGCCGAGCGCCGCCGGACCGCCGAGCGTCATCTGCACGTCGCCGGCGATCACCGCCTGCAAAGCAGGCGCGATGCCACGGAATGGCACTTGAATAATCTGAATGCCGGCCTGTTTCTTCAGCGCCTCGAACAGCAGATGCGGCTGGCTGCCATTGCCATAGGATGCATAGTTCAGCGCATCGGGCTTGGCTTTGGCGAGCGCCACCAGCTCTTGCAGCGTGTTGGCGGGGACTGAAGGATGCACCAGAACCATCTGGTGCAGGTCGGCGAGCTGCGTGATTGGCGCCAGATCCTTGATCGGATCGAACGACATTTTCCGGAACAGGAATGGATTACTGGTGATCGAGGAATCGCTGGTGAAGAGCAGCGTCGTGCCGTCGGCTGGCGCGCGCGCGACATATTCGCCGCCGATCATCGTGCTGGCGCCAGGCCTATTGTCGATGATGACCGATTGGCCCCATTTCCGGCCGAGACCGTCGGCTACCGCGCGGGCAAGGCCGTCGACGCCACCGCCCGCCGGATAGGGCACGATGAGGCGCACCATCTGTTTGGGAAAATCCTGCGCCATCGCAAGCGACGGCGACAGCAGCAGGCTGGCCATAAGCGGGATAAGGAAGCGGCGAGACATCATGATGATCAAACCTCGAAAACAATGGCGACGCCGCTGGCCTGTTCGGCCGGGACAATCAAGCGTTCGCCGACCTCGGCGGGAGTAAAGCCGTGTGCCAGAAGCCGCTCGCGAACGGTGCGAAGATCGGGCGCGCGAAAACTGACCGCGGCAATACTCGGCACAGGTGCAAACAACGTGCCGGGCAGTAGGGCGGGAGCATCGCGCCAGTGAATGAGCGTGAGCCGCGATCCGTGCGCGAAATCGAAACGGGCGACTGGCCCCTCGCGCGTCAGCGGCGCGCCGATATAGCATCCATAGCGGGCGCAGAAGCGATCGAGATCGTCGACGATGACAATGGTGTCGACAAGTTTGGTGCAGCCATTGGGATGAGCGATATAGCGCGGCTGATAGATATATTGCGGCGTCAGGTGGCGCGCCGCCTGGATATAGCCTTCTGGTGAATCGTTTGGCGCGAATTGCACGCGCTCGAATTTCGCCGTTTTGACGCCATCAGGTGTGTCGATGTCGCGCTGGAGCGGAATGACGCCAGAAGTTTCGATCTGGTCGGCGCGCAGCCGCTGGTCGACGGTCTGTGGGTCTTCCGTGTTGAAGCAGATGATATGGGCGCCCTGGTGTCGCGCCAGGAAGTTGGCGATGCGCGGCGCCTGCTGTTTTGGGTTTTCGCTGCCCAGGACTTCGAGGTAGTTGTCGGCGAACATGATGCAGCGGTTGCCCGAAGCCAAAGGCTTCACCGCGTCGCCGGGTTTCCAGGCCGCCGAGTGTGGCGAATAGGGCGTGAGCTGGAACCCCATGGCCTCGAAACTGGCGGTCGCCGATGCGAGATCGCGCACTGCCATGCCGACATGATTGATATGGTCGAAATCCACTTGCATTGATCCTTGGGCTTCCTCTTCTTATCCGAGGAACATCGCATTTTCAGGATCGGGGATGCAATGTGAAGGCCACAAAGACTTATAGGCAAAGGCGCTAGATTAATTGGCAGGGCATATGAACTGCGCGGTGAGAGACCTCTACGTGACATTCAACCCGGCGCGTTCTCGCCAAGCTCGCCTTGCAGAAGCAGATGGACGAGTTCGGTCTGCCGGCGCACGCCCGTCTTCTCAAAGATGCGGCTCAGATGTGTCCGCACGGTTGTCATGGAGATGCCAAGCTCGGCGGCGACCGCTTCACGTCCCCCGCCTTTGAGCACTTCCACCGCGACGTTGGCCTCCGCGTTGGTCAATCCAAAGCGCCGCCGCAGGTAGTCTTTGGTTTCCGTTGGTGTCAGATCGAGCATTGCGACGCTGGAGCCGCCTATGAAAACGGCGGCGACGGCGTCTGGTTGCAGTCTCGTGCGCAACTCGCTGCCGGTCATCGGGAGGACATGGGCGTAGAGCGGTGCAGCGGTGGTACTGGCCAAGCGGATGGCAAGGCCGGTTCTCCCGAGGGTTGTTTCATCACGCGCCGCCAGCCGAATGGCTTTGAGTAGTTCTTGCGTCGCGTCAGGCGCTGGCGCGCTGAGAACGCCACCGATGCTGCGGATTTCCGTGCCGCTCCGAAACAGCTGCTCGGCTGCGCTGTTGGCGTGGAGAATGGTGCCTTCAGTGTTGGTCAGAACGACGCCACAGCGAAGCGTATCGAGCGCCTGCGCCAAGCGCGCGCGCTCGATGGTGCTGGCGTCGAGCACATTGCTGATGGTGACGGCGCGTCGCAGATGCGGCAGCAGGAGCGTCCCGATCGCGATTTCTTTATCGGTCAAAGGGCCATGCCGCTCGTGGCGGCCGATCACCAGTTCGGAGAAATGTGTCGGCGTATACATCAGGAAATGATGCATGATGTCGACGATTCCGAGCGGCTTGAGGCAGCTCTGGACATAAGGAGAAGCCACGAGATAGTCGGCGCTGAGCTCGCGCGAGGCGACGAAGGGCTGGTCGAGGGAGGGGCCTTTGACAAACCATTCGCTCACCCGCGCATGGATTTCGGGGATGTGTTTCTGTCTTTCCTTAAGCCCGACAGGCCCCCAGCCGATGCTTTTGTCGATCAGCAAGCGGTTGTGGCGCAGGTCGTTGAGGGAGAGGATCACGGATTCGCAGGGCATCGCGGCCGCAATGTCGGCCAATGTGCGCTCCCAGCGCGACGGATCGAGGGCGCTGTCGTAGATGGATCCGATCAGGTCTGAAAGGGCCTGAGGTGAGAGCGCCCGAGCCTCAGCCCCTAAACGCTCAGACTCACTCATGACGAAACTGCCCCATGCTTCAGCGCTCCATGGCTTCTGAGGCCCGGGGATAGCAAAATCTTGCCTTGTGTAATGTGCGTATCGTCACAGGCGGCGCCCAGCCAGACAAGTGCCGCGCGATAATAAATATCGTGCGTCTCCAGTCGGATGGCCGGGGACCGGCTGACGGTTCATCACCGTATAGAGAGCCCCGGTGGCCGCACAAATGAGGGCGTGTCATAAGCCGGATATTCAACTTCCCGTTCGCTCGGGCTACATAAGACCTTGGATGGCTTGCGCGCACTGCGCGTGAAAGCGAGATAATATAGTTAAATGAGCATCTTAGATATTAGATTCTCTGTCGCCCCGATGATGGACTGGTCGGACACGCATTGTCGTTTCCTGCATCGTCTGCTGTCGCGCCGGGCGCTGCTCTATACGGAAATGGTGACCACGGGCGCGATCCTGTTCGGTCCGCGCGAGCGTCTGCTTGCCTATCATGCCGCGGAACATCCGGTGGCTTTGCAGCTTGGCGGTAGCGAGCCGGAAGCTCTGGCGCAATGCGCCCGCATCGGCGCGGACTTCGGTTATGACGAGATCAATCTCAATTGCGGCTGTCCGTCCGACCGGGTGCAGAACGGCGCATTTGGCGCTTGCCTGATGCGCGAGCCCGATCTTGTTGCGGCCTCCGTCGCGGCGATGAAGGCCGTGGTGAACATTCCCGTCACCGTCAAATGCCGGATCGGCGTCGACGATCAGGAGCCGCGCGAAGCTTTGTGGACGATGGCCGAAAAGCTGCGGGCTGCAGGCGTCGACGCGCTCATCGTGCATGCGCGCAAGGCCTGGCTGAAAGGCCTGTCGCCGAAGGAAAACCGCGACGTGCCGCCGCTCGACTATCCGCTCGTCCATGCCTTGAAGCGCGATTTTCCGGATATGCCGATCGCCATCAACGGCGGCCTGCGCAGCATGGATGTCATCAAGGCTCAGCTGGAACAGGTCGACGGCGCGATGGTCGGCCGCGAGGCCTATCAGAATCCGGGGATGTTGCTTGAGGTCGATCCGCAGCTCTTCGGCCAGGCAGCGCCTGTCACTGACGCTTTCGAGGCCGTTGTATTGATGGAGCCCTATATCGCTGATGAACTGGCGAAGGGCGCCCGTCTTTCCGACATCACCCGTCACATGCTCGGTCTCTTCGCCGGCATGCATGGCGCGCGTGCTTTCCGCCGCCATCTGGCGACGGAAGCGGTCAAGCGCGGTGCAGGCCTCGAGGTACTGCGCGCCGCTGTCGCTCTGGTGAGCCGAGACGCGAGCCGCGCCGATCAGGCCCAGGACGCGGCCTGACGACAATCTCCCGATAAATATGCCCTAAAGGCGAGCTTGGCCTTGCGCCCACTGCGGTGATGCCGCAATGGTCCCGCCCGTTGCCACGCCGCTGCTAAATCCGCCGGCAAACGAGCCTGAAAACAGGCGCGATAATAATTTGAGGACCAGGAATGATGATTTTGGGAATGCCGGTGCAGGATTTTGCCATCATGATCGCGGGCATGATCGTCGCTGGGGCGATCACCGGGCTCCTCGCTGGTGTCTTCGGCGTCGGCGGCGGGGCGGTCATCGTGCCGGTGCTCTACGAGATTTTCCGTATCCTCGGCGTGGCCGACGAAGTGCGCATGCCGCTCACCATCGGCACATCGTTGGCGATCATCATTCCCACCTCGATTGCCTCCTTCCGCAGTCACAAGGCGCGTGGGCAGGTGGATATGTCGGTGTTGCGCGTCTGGGCCGTGCCGGTGGTGCTTGGCACCATCCTTGGCGCCTTGGCGGCGCGCTGGGTGCCGTCGGGCGTGTTCAAGATCGTCTTCATCGTGGTGGCGGGTCTTTCGGCCATCCGCTTGCTCAGCGGCTTTCCCTTCCGCCTCGGCAATGATTTCCCCAAGGGCTTTCTGATGCGCGTCTATGGCTTCATCACCGGCGTGCTGTCGGCGCTGATGGGCATCGGCGGCGGCCAGATCTCCTCCATGTTCATGACGCTCTACAATCGGCCGATCCATCAGGCGATCTCGACCTCTGCCGGCATGGGCGTGCTGATCGCCATCCCCGGCGCCATCGGTTACGCCATCGCCGGCTATGACAAGCCCGGCCTGCCGCCCTTTGCCATCGGCTATGTTTCGCTAATCGGCATCGTGCTGCTGGCGCCGATCAGCGTGTTGACGGCGCCGCTGGGTGTGAAGCTTGCGCATGCCATGTCGAAGCGCACGCTGGAAATCTCTTTCGGCTTGTTCCTGCTGATCGTGTCCGCCCGCTTCGTCGTCAGCTTGGTGACGGGTTAAAGCATTTTCGAGCGAAGTGGTTCCGGTTCGCGTGAAGAAAATGCGTCAAACAGAAAACCAGAGCTTGGTTCTAATGAGAACCAAGCTCTAAGCCCGGCTGCTACGCATACCATTGACGATTTTCAGGTCGGCCTTCTTGGCCAATTGACGATAGGGCTGCGTCTCGACGCCATAGAGCGCGACGCGGCCTTTTTCATCATGGTGCAGGCCCCAGCCGAATTGCTTCACCAGCGGCGAGCAGCGTAGGCAGGCTTTCGGCTTGGCGAAAAACTCTGCCCGCGCCGCTTTCCAGTCAGACTTAGGAATCTGCGCCCGCTCCGCATGGGTGAGGAACAACACGTCGTCGCTGGTCAAACCATAGGGCTTGTCCTTCAACAAGCGATGCTGGATCGCAGCGATGGAGCCGGCTTTCTCGGGTACGGTGCCCTGTGTCGCGGCGCTATCCGGCGAAATGACGATGAAAGTGCTCAGATAGTTGGTGGATTTCATGGCTTCTGTCTCAACGCTGTCTCGAGTGAGCGATAGAGGCGAGGATCGCTCGACTGTGCCACATTGAAGCGCAGGAAGCGATGGGCGGTCTGCGACAGGCTGAAGGCATTGCCAGGCGCCAGAACGATATTGTCCTTCAGGCAGGTGCGCGCCACCTCTGCTGCATCGATCCCTTCCGGCAACCGGCACCATAGAAATATGCCGGCCTGCGGCTGCAACCAGGGCACAATGCCGAGTGGCTTCAGGCGCGCGGTCGTCTCGGCGCGGGCGGTCGTGAGGCGGATGCGCAGGCCCTCCACGTGCTTGCGATAGCTGCCGTCTGTCAGCAGCGCCAGCACCAGTTCGGCCGCAAGCCGCCCCGTGCCGAAACTGGTGGCGATCTTCAGATCCGTGAGGCCTTCGATCCAGTCGGGGCGCGCGGCGATGAAGCCGCAGCGCATCGAAGCCGACAGGGTTTTGGAGAAACTGCCGATATGGATGACACGGTTCAACCCGTCGAAGGCGGCGAGGCGCGGCGCCGGCGTGGTTTCATAGTCAGCGAAAATATCGTCTTCGACGATCGTCAATCCCGCTTGATCGGCGAGCTTCAGCACCCGATGGGCGGTGACGGGCGAGAGCGTCGCGCCGGTTGGATTGTGAACCGCCGAATTGGTGATGTAGAGGCGCGGCTGATGCTCTGTCAGTGCCTGCGCGAACAGCTCGATATCCGGGCCATCCGGCGTATAGGGCACGCTGACGATCTTGGCGCGATGGGCGCGCAGGAGCGCATGGAAATTGAAATAGCAGGGATCGTCGATCAACACCGTGTCGCCGGGCTCGATGAGGAAGCGGCAGAGAAGGTCGATCGCATGGGTGCCGGAATCCGTCAGGATGATCTGGTCGGGCGAGGCGATGATGCCATGTTCGCCCATGCGGCGGGCAAGGAGCTGGCGCAGGGCTGGCAAGCCGAGCGGAGAGCTATAATCGGTCAGTGCAGCCTGAGGCGCGCGGGCGAGGCTCCGCAACGCCCGGCGGATCGCCGCTTCCGGCATCCAGGACGGCGGCAACCAGCCGCAACCGGGTTTCAGGACATCGTCGCCCGCGTCGAGCGACTGGCGTGAGATCCACAGCGGATCGATCTCGCGGTCGAGTTTGGGGCCGATCTCGGCCAGCGACAATGGCGCCAGCGGTGCGGCGACATAAAAGCCCGAGCCCGGCCGCGAGCGGATCACCCCTTCGGCCGCCAGCCGCTCATAAGCCTCCACCACCGTCGAGGTGGAGACCGTCATGGTCTTGGCGAAAGCACGCACGGAAGGCAGGCGTGCGCCTGGTGTCAGGCTGCGCACGGCTATACGGCTGGAAATCGCCGCCATCACCGCGTCGATCCGCGTGCCGCTCCTGTCTTCTATCTCTGCGTCCATCTGTACTGTTCCGGTGACCATAACAGTTACGCCTAATTGTACTGTATTGTCTCTGGCCGATCCACCCCTTTGCGCCCGATAGAGCGCCCCGAGGTGTGAAATGGACAAGACGACGACGGCCTGGATCAACGGTTTTCTCGGCATGCTGATTTTCAGCGGCTCGCTGCCCGCCACGCGTGTGGCTGTCGCCGATTTCGATCCGGTCTTTCTCACCGTGGCCCGCGCCGCCTTGGCCGGCATGATGGCGCTTGGGCTTCTGCTGCTCTTTCGCGAGAAGCGGCCGGCGCGCGGCGATCTCGTCTCCTTGTTGGTCGTGGCGCTCGGCGTCGTCGTCGGCTTTCCGCTGCTCACCGCCCTGGCGCTGCGCCATGTCACCTCGGCTCACTCTGTGGTTTTCGTTGGCCTCTTGCCGCTGACGACGGCGATCTTCGGCGTGCTGCGCGGCGGCGAGCGGCCGCGCCCGGTCTTCTGGCTGTTCTCGGGCCTCGGCAGCGCGCTTGTCGCGGGCTTTGCCGTCTCACAAGGGCTCACCGCGGCGCCGTTAGGCGATGCGCTGATGCTGGCGGCGATCGTCGTCTGTGGCCTTGGCTATGCGGAAGGCGCGCGCCTGTCGCGCACACTCGGCGGCTGGCAGGTGATCTCCTGGGCGCTGGTGCTGTCGCTGCCAATCATGGTGGTGCTCGCCACGCTGACCTGGCCACATTCCTTCGCCCATGTCGGCGAGCCGGCCTGGCTAGGTCTCGCCTATGTGTCGCTGTTCAGCATGCTCATCGGCTTTGTCTTCTGGTATCGCGGCCTGGCATTGGGCGGCATCGCCGCCGTCGGCCAGCTGCAATTGCTGCAGCCCTTCTTCGGTCTGGCGCTGGCGGCGACCTTGCTGCACGAAGCGGTGAGCCCGTTGATGCTGGTCGTCACCGTCGCGGTGGTGGCTTGCGTGGCAGGGGCCAAGGCCTTCGCGAAGTAGCTCTGCTAACCTGAATGGCGCTGCCACAGGCGATAGAGATGCTCCGCATCAGACACATCTTGGGGCGTATGCTTGAACAAGAGGCCGGCCTGCTGGTCGGCGGGCTTCGCCAATTCGGCAGTGATGGTCGCAGTCGACAGACCGAAAGGTTCGGCCTGCGCGTTGGAATAGGCAAAGGTGATGTCGCGGATGCCGGACATGCGCATGGCGGCAAGGCACATCGGGCAGGGCTGGCCGCTGGCATAGACGGAACAATCGTCGAGACGCGGTGAGCCCAACGCCTTGCCGGCGGCGCGCAGCGCGAGCAGTTCCGCATGGGCCGTCGGATCGTTGTCGATAAGGATGCGGTTGACGGCGCGTGCGATGATCTCGCCGTTCTTCACCACCACGGCGCCAAACGGGCGGCCACCTTGGCGGATGTTGTCGCGCGCCAGGCTGATGGCTTCATCGAGAAAATGGTTCGTGTCGCTCATCTGAAACTCACTGTTTGATGGCTGTATGTGCGAAATTCTAGTCGTCTGGGCCGGCGAAGAGGAGCAGATTTCCGTCCGGATCCTGAACGATGAAATCACGCGCACCCCAAGGCTCGCTCTTCAGCGGTTGAAAGAAGACGACGCCTGCGGATTGAAACTCCAGACACAGTTGTCGGATTTCCTCCGCTGTCGCGATGGTGAAGGAGGCGGAAAGCAATTGCTCCCGGTCGCGCACTGTCGTGTCGATCAACGGCCGTTCGACACATCGCAGATTGACCGCTGCGCCGTCGCGCCTGACCTGCGCGTAGAACGGCGGTGTGCCATAGGAAAAAGCGACCGAGAAGTCGAGCTTACTGGTGAAGAAATCGCATGAGGCCTTAATATCGGCGACGAACAGTTGCGGTTCGGCGCTGGCAATAATGGCTTTCGCGGTGGTGAGGCTCTCACGATCTGACATGGCAAACGTCCTTGGAGCATTTCACAATACCTTGGCCCCTGGATTGCTTCGCTGCGCTCGCAATGGCGGTTATCCTACTTCACGTCAGGCTATGTTTCCATCTTGACGTGAAACGTTCCAGACGTTTGCAGGCTCGCAGCCAACCCGCTCGGATAAAGGGCGAGGCCAGAGGCTTTCAGGTCCTCGAGATCGATCCACTTCGCCTTGCAGGCCGTGCCATCGTCTTCGGCAAAGGCGATTTCATCGCGTTGGTAAAGCATTTGGTCGGCCAATTCGATCTCGGCGGCAAAGATGATTTCATGGCCAAGCGCGCCTTCGTGTTCGAAAATGTTTTCGAACACCTGCCAGGGGCCGCGAATGGCGATGGCCGTGCCGAGCTCCTCCATGAACTCGCGATGCAAAGCTTGTTCGCGGGTTTCGCCATAGTCAACGGAACCGCCGAGCGGACGGACGCCTTTGACGACGCCCGCATCGGTTTCCACCTCCGCCGCGAGCAGGCGTCGGCCGTGCCAGGCGAGGCCGATCACTTTCACACGAATTATCGACGGCGGCCGCCACGTGGTCATGTCCAATCCTTTACCGGGCTCGCTCAGATCCCGCGCAGAACCAGCCGGTTCTTTTCCACGTTATAGCCCGCCAGCTTTTCGAGGAAGGATTGGCCGAGCAGGCTTTCACTGAGTGCACCGGGGCGGGCGACGAGGGCGCGCACGCGCCGCACGGTGATATTGCCGATGGTGAGCGCATCGAGATAATAGGGCGCGGCCATCGCAGTGCCGTTGGCGGTCGAAACCCGGACGGTATAGTCGAGGCTCGAGAGATCGACGCCCATGCGTTGCGCGTCCTGCGCGGTCAGCACCACGCTTGAAGCCCCCGTGTCGAACATCATTGTCACCTTGGTGCCATTGGCGATGGCGTCGAAGCCGAAATGGCCGTCGCTCCGGCGCACGGCGATGGCTTCGCCCGGACCTGCCTTAGGCGTGCGCCCGGGCACCAGCTCGTCCATCACCTGCGAGCTGATGCCGGCGAACTCCTGCCGGAAGGCATAGCCGGTGATCACCACACCGAAGATGACCACCCAGGCCACGGCTTGCAGCAGCGTGGTCGATAACCGGCCGCGATGTTCGCTGACATACCAGCCGATGTTGGCGACAGCGATGAGGCTGAAGGCGAGCACGGCGGCAAAAGCGCCGGGGGAAAGGCCGAAGATCTTCGTATCGATCATAGTGCCGCCGATGGCGAAAGCCGCGGCAACGGCGAGGATGACGAACACAAACTTCATGGCGGACCAAAGAGTGCTGAATGAAAATGACGAGACTAATCGGGTTCAGACAGGATTTTGTGTCAGAAATGCCAGCAAAAATCCAATTTCGGCCAGCTGCTGAGCCGCGCCGGCGACATCGCCGGTCTGGCCGCCGATCTGTGCACGCGAGAGCGCGGTGACAGCCAGCGCACCGATGGCTGCAACGATACAGGCTGCCAGCACTAGCGGGACTCCCCCTTGGGAAACGCCAAAGAGCAGGGCGATGACCGCGCCACCGCCCAGCGACGTGACGAACGCATCGGTTGTCGGCCGTCCGGCGGCGCTCGCCGCGCCATCGGTGCGCGCCGGGGGCAGGGCAAACAGCGGCAGCAGACCGAGCGGCCGCGACAAAGCCGCCGCCGCGATCAACAGGCCGGCGGCGCCAAGACTGCTGCCCGCAACAAGACTGCTGCGATCAATCAGCGCCGCCAGCGCCGCCCAGCGCAGTCCGAGGGAGAGGATCAAGGCCGCGCCGCCATAGGTGCCGATGCGGCTGTCCTTCATGATCTCAAGTTTGCGGCTGCGTTCCACACCGCCGCCGAAACCGTCAGCGGTGTCGGCGAGACCATCTTCGTGGAAGGCCCCGGTGGTCAGCACCAGGGCTACGAGGGCCAGGCCCGCGGCGATCGTCGCTGGCAGGCCAAGCCCATGGGCACAGATGAGAATGAGCGCGGCCGGCAACGCGATGACGATGCCAGCCAGCGGCAGCACGCGCGCCATGCGTGAGACATCGGGCATGGCATGCGGCGCCGTTTCCACCGCGAGCGTCGGCACGGGGAGGCGTGAATAGAAGCGCAGGCAGGCCAGAAGATCTGCGAGAAAATCTGAGAGTAACGCCATGCGCCCTATTTCTTCTCCAGCAAAATCTGGCCCTGGCTTTGCAAGAAACCCTCGACCTTTTTCGCCAGTGGCGCGAGCAGCCAGGGCAGGGTGACGGTGACCACCGCATTGGTGTCGTCGATATCGAGCGTGCCATTGAGATTTTGCCCCAGGGCGCCAACCGAAATATCTGCATGGGAGCCTGTCCAGCGCAGATCGTGACTGGAGAGCTTGTCGTTGTACTGGGCGAAAGCCTTGCGAATGCCGGCGTCGGCCTTCTGCTGGGCTTCCAGGGCGGTCGTGCCATGGGGAAAGGAAAGCTTGATATCGCGGGACATGTAAGGACCTTCTGAGAGACCTGCGCCGATTTGAGCCGGAATATATCAGACTTGTCCCAGCGCTTTGCAATCGCCCTGGCTAGGCTGCCGGACGATCAAAATTCCCAATAGTGACAATCGGGTCTTTTCTATTCTGAATTGAAATTCCTCTCATTACAGCTGCGACCCACTGTTCCAATCGAGAGGGAGGGTCGCATGACCAATGGAGAGATTCTGACCCGGGTGGGCCCCGGCACGCCCATGGGCCAGCTGATGCGGCAATATTGGATACCGGCCCTGCTCTCCAGCGAAACGGTTGCCGATGGTCCGCCGATCAGGCTTAGGCTGCTGGGCGAGGACCTGTTGGCTTTTCGCGATACTTCGGGGCACATCGGCATCGTTGAGCATCTGTGCGCTCATCGTTGCGCGTCGCTGTTCTTCGGGCGCAACGAGGAAAACGGCCTACGTTGCGTCTATCACGGCTGGAAGTTCGACACGAACGGTCGATGTCTCGATGCGCCGAACCTGCCCGATGATTCATCCTATCGCGAGAAGGTGCGCATCAAGGCCTATCCGACGAAGGAACATCTGGGCATCGTCTGGGTCTATATGGGCGACAGCAAGGATCCTCCCGGTCTGCCGCAGGCTCCAGCACTGGGGCTTGACGAAGACAATGTCAGTGTCTGGTGCGCGCTGCGGCCGTGCAACTATCTGCAGGCGCTGGAAGGCGATATCGATACGTCGCATCTGGGCTTTCTGCACGGCGGCAAGGTGGAGGGCGATGATCCCGCCGTCGCCAATCGCGCGCCGGAGTATCATGTCGCCGATACGGACTGCGGCGTGATGTATGCAGCCTATCGCGATACATCCGATGGCGAGAGAAACTGGCGTTTCGGACAGTTCAATCTGCCGTTCTTCACGCAGCCGCCGCCCGTTCCGCTTGGCCGCGAGCCGGCGTTGCGTGCTTTCGTGCCGATGGACGATACCCATACGATGTTTTTCTCGATCACCAGTAAGGCGCACACGCTATCGGCCGTCGATAATCCGGCCAAGAAGACGCTGCTTGGCGGCGGCCCGGGCATTTCCTTCCTCTACGATTATCTGCCCAACACCACGGATTGGTATGGCCGCTGGCGGCTGAAGGCGAATGCTGGCAACGACTATTTGATCGATCGCGACGTGCAAAAGCACCTCAGCTATTCCGGCATCGAGGGTGTCGAAATTCAGGATATGGCGATCAGCGAAAGCATGGGCCCGATCGTTGATCGCGATCGGGAACATCTGGCGCCAAGCGATATCATGGTGGTGCGCACCCGCCGCTGCCTGTTGCGCGCCGCCAAGGAGTTGGCGGAGCAGGGCAAGGTGCCGTCGAGCGCGCAAAATCCAGATGCCTATCGTCACGCCTGGGGTGGCTTTGCCAACTCGCCCCAGGACAAGGATTGGTTGAAGGTTTTTGAAGACGCGGTCGCGCCCGGTCGGGGCCGTCGACAATAGGGCGTGAATTGCACGGCTTTGGCCAACGATGTTAGAAAGGAGGCGTCGATTGGGGAGGCGGCCGATGGATTTCAGGGGGCTCGACCTCAATCTTCTGCTTTTGCTCGATGCGCTGGCGCAGGATCCCAATCAGACACGCGCCGCGAAAACGTTGAAGATCAGCCAGCCGACGGTCAGTGCCTCCTTGGCCAAACTGCGCAAGATTCTCAAAGACGATCTCATCGTCAAATCCGGCGCCAGCTTTCGCCCGACGCCACGGCTGCAAAGCATCGGGCCGGCCATCAAGCAGATTCTCAACACGCTGAATGAGGATATCATCGCGCAGGAGGCGTTTGATCCGCGTCACGAGACACGTCCGCTCGTGCTGGCCACATCCGATGTCGGCGAGATGATCCTGCTGCCGGCTTTGATCGCCAGGTTGAAAGTGATCGCGCCGCATATGCCGATCCGCTCCGTCGTGGTGAAGCCGGCGGAGCTTGAAGAAGCGCTGGGGGAGGGCAAGATCGATCTTGCCATTGGCTATTTTCCAGACATCACGCAATCGACCATTTTTCAGCAGCTGCTGTTCGAGCAGGGCTTCGTCTGCCTGGTCGGCGATGATCATTCGGAGATCAACGATTCCCTGTCGCTCGAACAGTTTCTGCGTTGCGGCCATATCGTCGTCACCCATGAGGGACGTAGCCAGGAAATATTCGAGAACAATCTGAAGACATTGGGATTGAAGCGGCGCATGGCCGTTCAGGTGCCGCATTTTCTCAGCGTGCCGTTCATGCTCGCCTCGTCCGATCTGATCGTCACGGTGCCACGGGTCATGGGACTGCGTTTGGTCACCTACAGGCTGAAAATGTTCGATCCGCCCATGCCGGTGCCGATGATCCCGGTCAAACAGTTCTGGCACCGGCGCTTTGCCAGCAATCCACGCTCGATCTGGATGCGGGAGCTGATGGTGGAGTTATTTCAAGGCAATACGTTCAAAACCTAAGCTGGGACGCATGGCCCCTTTGCAATTGCCGGCGCGCCCGCTACACGGGGCTCGTTCCGCTCTCCAGACCCTGTAGCCCCATGACCTTTAGCCCCACCGGCCTGCCCTTCGACGATATCCGCGCGCTCGTGCCGCAATTGCCGCCAGCGGCAGACGACTGTGTCGATCTGGTGCGGGCGCGCGACCAGGAACTGGTCAAGCCCGCCGGGGCGCTAGGGCGCATGGAGGAGATCGTCGAATGGCTCGCCGCCTGGCAGGGCCGCTCGCAGCCGTCGGTCCTGCGCCCCTTGGTGGCGGTCTTCGCCGGCAATCATGGCGTCGCGGCCCAGGGCGTCTCCGCCTATCCGCAGGCGGTGACGCGGCAGATGCTCGATACCTTCGCGGCTGGCGGCGCCGCCATCAACCAGATCTGCGCCACCTTCGACATCGGCCTGAAAGTCTTCGACCTGGCGCTGGATTTGCCGACGGCTGACATCACGCAAGAGCCAGCGCTCGATGAAAAGGCGGCGGCGGCCACTTTTGCCTTTGGCATGGAAGCGATCGCCGGCGGCACCGATCTCCTGTGCCTGGGCGAAATGGGTATCGCCAACACGACAGTCGCGGCGGCGATCTATCATGCGCTTTACGGTGGCACAGCCGCCGACTGGGTCGGGCGCGGCACGGGCGTCGACGATGCCGGCTTTACGCGTAAGGTGAGCGCGGTTGAGCGTGCCGTGGCGTTGCATCGCGATCACCTCGATGATCCACTGGAAGTGATGCGCCGCGTTGGCGGGCGTGAGATCTGTGCCCTTGCCGGCGCCATTATCGCCGCGCGCATGGAGCGCATTCCGGTGATCCTCGACGGCTATGTGGTGACGGCGGCCGCCGCCATTCTGCATGCGCTCGATCCCTCCACCATCGACCATTGCATCGCCGGCCATGTTTCGGCTGAGGGCGCTCATGGCGAGGTGTTGCGCCGGCTCGGCAAGAAGCCGCTGCTCGATCTCGGGATGCGCCTCGGCGAAGGCAGCGGCGCGGCGCTGGCGGTGGCTATCGTCAAAGCGGCGCTCGCCTGCCACAGCGACATGGCGACCTTCGATCAAGCGAAAGTGGCGTCAAAGCCGAACTAGAACAAATCACGTTTCGGTAGAAACGTGATTTTGCTTAGATCCTCTTATTTGGACGCGTCTTCATGGCGCTCGACGATTCCGTCGAGCTGTGAAACGCCATAACGCGTTATCGCGACTGCGTTCGGTTCAATTTAGCGATTTGACAAAACAAATCGTGGCGGCCTCACTGTGTCTGATCAACAGGGGGAGGATGCCGTCGTGCTCGAACTCTATCATGCGCCTATTTCCACATGCAGCCAGAAGGTGCGGCTGGTTCTGGCCGAAAAGAACCTGCCGTGGACAGGTCATACGATCGTTTTCGCCAAGGGCGACCATGTGAGGCCGGGCTATTTGAAGCTCAATCCCAATGGTGTCGTCCCCACCCTGGTCGACGGTGGCGATCCGATCATCGACAGCTCCGTCATCAACGAATATCTCGAAGACGTCTATCCTGAGATTTCGGTGCGTCCGAAAGATGCCAAGGCCCGCGCGCGCATGCGCGCCTGGCGCCAATATATCGATGAGGTGCCGACGCCGGCCATTCGCCCGCCGTCGTTCAATGCCTATTTCGTACCGATCTGGGCGAAGATGACGGACGCGGAATTCGATGCCTATGCCAATCGCCTGCCGCTGCGAAAACACTTCTACAAGAAGATGGGCCGCACTGGCTTCAGCGATCAGGATATCGCCGAGGCGCTGGAAAAATTGCGCCAAACGCTTGAGCGCATGGAGCAATCCCTGGCGCTCGGTCCCTGGCTTAATGGCGACGACTATAGCCTGGCCGATGTCAGCATCACGCCGACCATCGTGCGCATGGAGGATCTGGGCCTCTCATCGATGTGGAGCGATCTACCGAAGGTGACCGACTGGTATGCTCGCATCAGGCTTCGGCCAAATTTCGAGGTGGCCTATATGCCGGGATCGCGTGTTCTTGGCCCGAGCTGCTAAAGCATTGTTTCCACATATGGTGGAGACGACACTCGATCGCGACATCCTACTTTTTGTCGAGGAATTCACGCACCAATGTGATTGTTGCTTTCGGATTTTCTTCCATGATCCAGTGGCCGGAAGCAGGGACGATGCCCTCGGTCACATTGGTGGCGGCATCACGCATCACGGTTGCCATCATCGGGCCAAATGATTTTTCGCCACCGAGAGCGAGGATGGGCATGGTGAGCTTGCCTTTGGCAAGCAAGGCGCGATTGTCGATCGCGTCTTGATCGAACGCGGCGAATTGCGCAAAGCCAGAATGCATGGCGCCAGGCAGAGCATAGAGCTTGGCGTAATGCCGGCGCGACGATTCTGTGAAATTCTTCGGATTGGCGGAGAATTCGTTCCAGAAGCGGTCGAGATAAATGCGTTCGCGTCCGGCGACGAGGCGCTCCATATCAGGGCCGCCGAAACGGAAGTGCCAGAGCAGTGGGTTTTTGAGAATCTCTTCCCACGGACCGACGCCCGGCACCGGTGCGTCGATGATGACGAAGCGATTAACCCGCGTTGGATTGAGGGCCGCAAAGGCAAAGCCGACCATATTGCCAATGTCGTGGGTAACCAGATCCGTTCGTTCAATCTTGAGCGTATCGAGCACCGCCGTCACATCACCGGCCTGGGTCTTTTTGTCGAAGCCACCAGCGGGCTTCGATGATAGGCCGAGGCCGCGCAAATCCGGCACGATCACCGTGTGGTCGCGGACGAGATCGGCAGCCATCGGGGCCCACATGTCACCGGTTTCACCATAGCCATGCAAAAGCACGACGGCTGGCCCCTTGCCGCCGACGCGTACATGCAGCTTCACGCCGTTGGCTTCGACCGTTTGGATGCGAAACGAAGATGGAAAGGGTGGCACTTGCGCCACGGCTGGCGATACGGATCCAGCGATAGTGGCAAGCGCAAACATGCTGATCAAAGTCTTGAACATCGTTGCCCCCACGCCATCGGGGCCGCGATCCTTTGATCGCCCCTGTCAATCCCGCTGGTCGGGGGAAGGTAGCACCGCGGCCTGCGCGCTGCCGCTCAATTTTTTCATCAGAATTATCGCAAAACGATAGATGATCTGGCGCGGACGCCAGATCGTCGAGCCCGTTTGATCAACATCCAAGCGGTCTACGCAACCATCTTTCGTCTCCGCATTGGACGAAATCATCTCGCGAAACCCTAGGAGAGCGAACGCACCTTTGCCGGTTCGGCTGGCGGATAGGCGAAGGCGCCGACCAGTTTCTCCATGAAAATGAAGATGCGCTGATGGCTCATCCGTTCGCGCTTCAGCTCCCGATAGCCAACTTTTTGGCACAGACGGACAGCCTTTTCGTTCTTCTCGCCGGCGTACAGCTCAAAGCGCTGTGCATCGGCGAATTGCGCCTCGATCCGATGGACCAGGGCAGTACCGATGCCGCGCTGCTGATATTCCGGCGCGACGATGACGCGCTCAACAAAGACAGTCGAGCCGACCTGGAATCCTCTGACCGAACCGATGATCTGCTGCTGCGGCGTCACCATTTTCAGAAAGTGGGTTCGTGCGAAATCTGCGGCCAGACTGTCGAGCGTCTGCATCAACGGCGAAATGGCGGGTCCCCCATACAGCAGGGCCGTATTCTGATAAGCCAGTTTTTGCAGGGCAAGGATGGCAGCCGCGTCCTCGACGTGAGCCTGTCTGATTTCCATGGCCTTCCTTGCATTTCCAACAAATCGATATGGCGGCTATTGGCGTCGCGCATCGGCGATATGCCAGAACCTCCCGGGCCCCCTTCCACACGGTTCGTGCGGCGGAAGTGAGACCCCCATATGGAGACAATGATACGTCTGTTCAAGACTTGATTGGCTCTCGCCGATCATAAGTTCTTGTTGCGAGATTCGATGTCCAAGAATTGTGCATCGCAATCAAAGAAGTTTTCTAAAATGAGATTTTTATCTCAGCATTCCTGCCGTCAAAATTTCGACAAGCGACCATCTTTTGTCATCAAATTGTTATGAGCTATCGGCCCGACGCAAATGCGTCGAGCCTCCTTGTACGAGCCTCCTTGTATGGGCGGTTCTCGTCAGCGTGCCGGCGCATGCCAATCTTGCGGCTTGACCACCTGGCCCGAACTTGGATCGAAAATAATTTCAATCTCCGCGCCATTGCGGTCGAAGCCTTCAATCTTCCAGCAGCCCTTGCTGCGCTTGGCCTTGTTCACTGCATAGCCGAGAGTCTCGGCCTGCTGTGTCGCGGCCTCAAGCGTCATCTTCTGGTCCTGGCCGAAGGCGGTGGTGGCGCAGGATCGGCTGTCGGCGAGCGCGGCTTGGCTGACGAAAACAACGGGCAAAATCATCAAGGCGATAGGGCGCATGGAGTATTCCTTTCGTGTTGCGGGAGCGATCTTGCATGGCCCACCCCGCGGGAAGCTGACAGGGACCGTCAGCGAACTGTCAGGCACGATCTGCCTTGATGGCGCATCGTTGTTTTCGACTATGGAGCCATCTCATGCAAGCGGCGGCCGTTATTTTGTTCCTCGCAGCACCTATTATCGCCGGTGTGTCCTTGAGCCTGGAAGGCTTTGTCGTCTTCCTGCTGCTCGCCGCGCTCGTTGCCGGTCTTTCCACAGGTCATGATGATGAGGATGCGTCAAATAAGACATCCAGCCGTTCAGGGCCACGCCCAGTGGAGGGGCCTGGCCTGCGCGCACCGCCGGCTTATACTGTCGATATCAAGCTCGGTAGCAAGCTTATTGGTATGCAGGCGCCAGGCTACGGCCATAGCTTCCCAGCGTCGGGAAAAAGCGCATAGATACCTGATACAATTCCAGTTCCTGGTGGATACCCCGATGGGTCTTAGATTTCTTGCGGCAGGCTTGATCGTGATGGCGGGGCTTCTCAGCGTTCAGCACGTGCAGGGGGCCTCAGACTGTGATGGCAGCCAGAATTGCGCGCTCGATGCACGCAAGCAGGGCGAAATCCGCCCGTTGTCGGAAGTGTTGGCGGTGGCGCGGCAACGCTTGCCGGGCGAAGTCATCAAGATCGAGCTTGATCGGGATGATGGCGTGTGGGTCTATGAAATCAAGATTCTGACGCCGAGAGGGCGTCGGCGCGAAATCGAGATCAACGCGCAGACGCTGGAAGTTATTAAAAGCGATAAGAGCGATTGATCGTGCGCATACTTGTGGTGGAAGACGAACCGCGCATCGCCAAGGACATCAGTGATGGTCTGGTGGCCGCCGGCTATGTTGCCGAAGTGGCGCGCGATGGCGAGGATGCCTGGTTCAAAGGCGAGACCGAAACCTATGATGCGATCGTGCTCGATCTCGGTCTGCCGCGTCTCGATGGTTTGTCCGTGCTGAAGCGATTGCGCGCCGCGGCCGTGACGACGCCGGTGCTCATTCTCACCGCACGAGATGGCTGGCGCGAAAAGGTCGAGGGGATCGACGCTGGCGCCGACGATTATCTGACCAAGCCGTTTCGCATGGAGGAGCTGATCGCGCGTCTGCGCGCCATCACCCGCCGGGCGGCGGGCCATGCCTCTTCGTTGGTCAGCGTCGGACCGCTTGAGATCGATACACGTGCGCAAAGCATCAGCGTCGAGGGAAAAGCCGTGGCGCTGTCAGCGCTGGAATATCGGCTGCTGTCCTATCTGGTCTTGCATCGCGGCCGTGCCGTCCCGCAGACAGAACTGCTCGATCACATCCATTCCGGCGATAGCGACCGTGACACCAATGCGGTCGAGGCGCTGATGGCACGCCTGCGTCGCAAGCTCGGCGTGCCCTTGATCGAAACCCGGCGTGGTTATGGCTATTACATCGCCCCGGATGCGCCATGAAAAGCCGGTCGCTGGTCGTTCGCCTCGGCGCTCTTGCGGCAACCCTTATCGTTCTGGCGCTGACCCTTGCCGGGCTTGGGCTCACCACGATCTTCGAGCGTGAGTTGGACCGGCGTGCCGAGAGTGAGCTGACGCAGATCGTCAAGGTTTTGGCTGCGCAGGTAAGCCTGGATCGGGCCGGGGCACCGGTCGGCGAATTAACATTGCCCGATCCACGCTTTGCCGAGCCCTATAGCGGTCTTTATTGGCAGGTGACGGCGCCGGCGGGCAAGCGTGCCCGTTCGCGCTCGCTGTGGGATTCCGAACTCGCCGTGCCCGCTGATCCCACCGACGGCGAAAGGCGAACAATCGATCTTTCCGGCCCCAATGGTAGCAGTCTCATCGCGGTGACGCAGACGATTGCCGTCTCCAAGGGCGATGCGGAGGGCGAGGCTGAGACACCTGTTCAGGTTACGGCGGCGCTCGATCGCAACGATCTGGCCTCGGCGCAGCGTTCGTTCCGCAATCTGCTGGTGCCTTCGCTGGTGGCCCTGGCGCTGTGTCTATCCCTGGCCATGTGGTTGTTCCTGCGCCTCGCCTTGCGTCCCTTGCAAGGGCTCGCGCAAGGATTGCAGCAGATTCATCTTGGTCGTGCCCGTAATCTGCCTGGCGTCTTTCCAGCGGAAGTGCAGCCGGTGGTGGATGATCTCAATCGCCTGATCACCTTTCAGGACGCCGCGGCCGACAAAGCCCGTGCGCAGGCGAGTGATCTAGCCCATGGCTTGAAAACACCGCTCGCCGTGCTCGATGCATTGTCGCGCCAGGCGGAAGGCGAGGGCCGCACCGAATTGTCCGGCGCCATCAACGAGCAGACAGGATTGATGCAGCAACAGGTCAACCGCGCTTTGGCGCGCGCCCGCGCCAGGCTCGTGCCGACCCTTGGTAAAGCATCGACACCTGTCGCGCCGCTGGCCGATAAGCTCGCCGGCGCTTTGCGTCGCCTGCCGTCCGATCGGCCGCTCGACTGGGACATTGCGGTCGCGCCTGACGCGGTGTTTGCGGGCGACAGCGCTGACTTTATGGAAATGCTCGGCAACGTGCTCGACAATGCCCGTAAATGGGCGCACGGCCGCATAGGCTTCAAAGCTGGGATGACGGGCGGCGCCACCGTGTTCACGGTGGAGGATGATGGTCCAGGCTTGCCAGCGGAACAGGCGGTGCAGATCGAGCGCGGGCGGCGCTGGGACGAGACGACTCCAGGCACCGGCTTTGGCCTTGCCATCACGCGCGATCTCGTCGAATCCTACGGTGGCACCCTGGCGCTCGACCGTTCTCCGCTGGGCGGCTTGCGCGTGATCCTATCGATCCCGGCGCGGTGATCGTCTTCAACGCTTCTGTTGCCGAAATTCCGGAATCTGCGCCAGCAGCACTTTCAGCGGATCCGCCGTCCAGGCTTTTGTCATGAAGTCTTTCGGATCGGTATTGCCGGCATCGAGAAACCAGATGCTGCCAGGTAACAGCACGCTGGGGCGTCCATCGCGGCCGGTGAAGCCGCGTGCCGCAAGCTCCTTCTTCAGAGCCGCATTGTCGGCGCGTGCGGCGGCGCCATAGGCGCTGACCAGAAAAGCATCGTTGCGCTTGGTTGCCAGCCAATTGACGAGGCGCTGGCGTTCGTCGAGCCAGGCGTCGAGCAGGATGACGCCATGAATGCGCGCCGCAGCACCGCCGATCTGCAGCGCATAGGCCGCTGCTTCCGCGCCGCTTCCAGACGCGACGATGATGATCGGCATGGCGCGGAACGCGGCGCCACCGGCTTTTGACAATTCGCCGAGGCGCGAGGCCGCTTCGTTGAGAAAATCGTTGAAGAAGCCCGGCTCCCAGAAACGCCCGGCGGCGCCATCAACCGCGTCGAAGGCCAGCTGCGGTGCGACGAGAGCCCCATTCAGGCCCGAGGCATCGAATTGCGCCGGTATATGCTGGCGATTGCGCAGGTCGCGGGTGAGCTGGCTGTGCTGGCCGTGCAAAAAGACGACGAGCGCTGCTGGCCGCGCGGCATTGAAGCCGGCGCCGAGATGCAGCAGCACGCGTTTATCCGTATAGGCGCTGTCAGGCGTAAAGCCGCCGCGTGGCGATGTCCGGCCGCGCCGTTTGTCTTTGGTCGTATCGAAGAAAGGCGTGTCGCGGCCGGGCACGCGCCCATCATAAGGAAAGGGCGAGGCGAGGAATTCGACGATATGAGTTGTGCCCGCAGGCCCACCGCGATCTTTGCCCTCTGGCTTTTGTGGGCTTGTTTCAACGGTGCGTCGGCGCTGCGCCCATGCCGGCGAGGCAATGCCAAGCTGGCCCGCCGCGAGCCACGGCGTGGCCGCGAGCAGCAAACGCGCCAGGTCGCGTCGCGATGGATTCATGCCATTCATTCCTCTGCGCTTATTGCAGTAACGCGAGCAAGATCAGAATGGCAATAAGATAGGTACGATCGCGGCCGAACGGGAGTTGAACCGATACAAAATACCGTTGGACGTGCAGTGAAGCTTATGGCGCCGCCATCATGGCGCGTGCGGCATCGCGGAAGCGCTTCCGCGAGTCGTCGCGCGCATAGAACATGTGTCCGCCGGGATAGACTTCGAAACGGAGCCGCTCGGGCGGCCCGATTTGCGCCATCTGGTCGAGCACCATCTGTGTTTCGAAATAAGGCGTGACGAGATCGGTCAATCCGTGCGCGATCAACACGCGCAGACGCGGGTCGAGCGCCAAGGATTGCGAGAGCGCAGTCACCGCTTCCTGCTGCCTGTTCCCCCAGTTCCACGACCGCGAGGCTTGATCGTTGATGAAGAAATAGCGGCCGTTCTCGACGGTCCATCCCAGCCGGTTGCGGAACATCTCGACCATGGCCTGGGTGATGGGCGCGTGCAGGCCAAGGCGCATCTGATCGTCGGCTTCCGGACGCAGCGAGCCGGGGAACGGATCGAGCCCCAGCACCGCGCCGTCATAGATGGAGGCGACCTTGCCGTTGGCGCGCCCGGTCTCGGCCGCGAAGGTCGAGGTATTGATGCGGCCGTTGCGTCGGGCGACGAGATCGGGATCGAGGCCGGTGAAGTCCGCAACACTGCGCGTCAGTCGCGCCACGGCCTCGGTGTCTTTCAGCCCGCGCATCAGATCGGTAACGAAAGGTCCGCGTGCATAATCCTCCACCGCCTTTAGGCTCGCCCGTTCGATCGTGCCCTTGCGCTCCAAGACCGTCGCCGCCATCGAGGGGAGGGCAGCCGCATAGCTGAGGGGATTTTCGCGCGCGTTGAAACGGCGGAAATCGAGCACCGGCGAAATCAGCACGAGCCCGTTGACGCTGACGCCTTGGTCGGTGGTGAGCTGATGGGCGATCCTGGGCGCACGGAAACCGCCATAGCTTTCACCGGCGAGATATTTGGGCGAGAAGCTGCGACCGTTGGCTTCGGTCCAGCGTCGGATCGTGGTGGCGAGGGACGAAATATCGCCATCGACACCCCACAAACGTCGGCGCACATCCTCGCCGCCGAGTATGCGGCTATAGCCAGTGCCGGCTGGATCGATGAAGACCAGATCGGTGAATTCAAGCCAGCTCTCGGCATTGTCGAGCGGCGCTGCATCGGCAGTCGGGAAAGCCGCATCCGCGTCCATACGCAGTCGCCATGGCCCGAGCGCGCCGAGATTGAGCCAGCCGGAGGCATAGCCGGGGCCACCGTTGAAGGCGAAGGTCACAGGCCGTGTCCGCTTGTCGGCGCCAGCCAGTTGGAAGGCGATATAGCTGATGTCGGCAATCGGTCGCCCGCTTTCGAGATCGGTGAGACGGATCGCGCCGGCCGTGGCGGTGAATTCAACCGTCTTGCCGTTGATCTCGACCTTGTGGGTTGTGGTGCGGTCAGCCGGGAGGGGGCGCGCCTCGGCGCGCGGTTCGTTCGAGGGTTGCTGCGCCTGTTCAGCCGACCGTGCGCCGCGATTGCCGGCCGGCTGTGCCGCAACTGTTGTCGCAGCGGAAATGCCGGTGAGAGCGGCCGCCATGAACAGGGCCGGGAGGGTGAGACAAGCGCGCAAGGTCGTTTTTCTCAAAACCAATTCTCCCCGTGGGTTCAGAGTGTCATCGCATCACAGCTGGCGATCCTGCGCAAACTGTATGGACGGAGTGTGGCGGTCAAAATTGCGTGTGTAGCGGTTAAACCGGGGCGTTCTGGTCTTTTGTCGCAGCCTGCGCCACCGCATCGGCGAAAGTCCGGGCCGCTTGCATCGCCGTTTCGCCGATGGCGATCAACGGCGGTACCTCACCATTGGCCGGCGCTTGGCGCGCGGCGAGGCTTATGTCGCGCAGCCGCTGCCAGTGGGCGGCGGCCAGTGCCTGCATATCTTCGGCCGTTTGGCCCGACGTGGTTTCGATTTCGACTGTCAGTAGATCGAAACGATCCTGGCCATGCAGATAGCTCCAGCCCACCAAGCGACTATCCGGCAAAGCGGCAATGAGCGCTCGCAGCAGCGCTTCCAGGGCAACACGCTCGACAGTGTCGAGTATCGGCTCGCTGTGGCTCAGCGATATGCTGATGGTCCGCCCATGGGGGCCATCAGCCTGGCGGCGAAAGCCTGGCGGGCCGGCGTGCTCAAGCAAAACCTGATTGCAGATGAAGACACAGCGGTTGCAGATAGCGGTTGCGCCAGGCCCGGCGATAACCTGCTCGACCTGAAATCGGCTCTGTCCACAGAACGAGCACACGGCGGCATCATCGCCTCTGCCTGTAAGGAGCGACCAGGCGCCGCTCAATCGTGTTCGCAGATTCATCATCTCTCCGCGGTGGGCGCTCGAAATGCTAGGGCTTCTTCTTGTAGAGCCCGGTGAACATCACGCCATGGCCGCCACAATTGTCATTGTCATCGACGATCAGGAAATCGCCCATCAGGCGTAGCCGCGCCTTGCAGCTGAAGCTCGCGGCGCTGGTATCGGGCGGGCTCGTGGGAGATGTGGTGCCGTCATAGTGATCGTCCGCATAGCCGGCGCTCTTGCCGTCGTCCTTGATGGAGAGGAAGGCAGGGCCATTCAAACTGCCGCTGTTGAAGGAGGGCGGACCGCGATTGATTTCGCCGGAGATGACAACATAGTTGTCGGTTGCAGGCTTGATCTCGATCAGACCCGTATTGCCATTGCTCCAGGCGCCCAAGCCGGCGCGGCTGCTGAGCTTCTCGCCGGATGTGGACGCGACATTGAGAGCGCTGGCGTCGACAAAGCCGCTGCTGAGTTTGCCTGCCTTGGAGAAGTAATGAACGCAGGCGAGCTTCTTGGCATTGACCGAGGACACCAGGAGCCTGTCACCGCCCACAACAAACGACGGCAGCTGACAGCTCGCCTCAAGCGACGGGCAGCCCGCCTTGTTCGGTTCGCTATTGATGAAATGCAGGCGCTTCACCTCGTCTTTCACCGTTCGCAGGGCGAGCGAGGACGTAGCCTGGCGCGCCGCGTCGAAGGGCGAGCAATAGTCTGCATCTTGCGCCTGCGCGGCAGAGCTGACAGCGAGGATGCCAAGCGAAGCCGCGAAAATTTTGCGATAGGGTGTCATGTCGTTCTCGATCCGCGCATCTTGAAACAAATTTCACAATGAATCCTGGCGCGACGTCAATCAAGGCTTTCGGCGCGTGCCGCGTACATAGCGTTTCACAGCTCGACGGAATCGTCGAGCGCCATGAAGACGCGTCCAAATAAGAGGATCTAAGCAAAATCACGTTTCTACCGAAACGTGATTTGCTTTAGAATACAGTTTAATCTGTGACGGTTCCATTTCCCGAGAGCGACCGATGAAAAAATCCGTACTGGCGGCCTGTCTTTCCCTTTGTACCACGGCGGCTCTTGCCTGCGACGACGCGCGGCTTGAACGGCTGCTGCGCCAGCCTTTGCCGAACCGAGCCAATGCGCAGTTCGAAGCCTCGCGGATGCAGTCGTCAGAGGGCGCCATCTGGAAAATCTATGTCGCCCGGGGCAAGCGTGTGCTGCGTCAGGTCGTCCGTCGCGATGGTGCCGAGGGCGGCTGGGCTGAGACGCGTCTGCTCATCGTCACGCCGTCTCATTATGCCATCACTCGCACCCAAGCGACCTTTTCCGCGCCCTATGCCATCCCGGGTTCGCGCGTCATTCGCGAGGTCAAGGACATATATGTCTATTGCGACGGCAAGCTCGCACTACCGAAAGACGTCGATATATCCGGCTATGTCGCCGCTGCCGCCCAAGCCAAGAGCATCTTCACGGCTCCGGAAGTTGCATCTTATGTGTCGGTCTTGAAACGCTGAGCCGCGCTACAAAAACTCAACGCGGTCCGATGTGGGTCGGGCCGGCAAGAAATTCCTGGATCTGCTTCTGCCCATCCACTGTCAGCCAGTTGAGATTGAGGGCATTGATATCAATGGGCGCGCTGGCGCCGAACCTCTCCTTCGGCAATGGCTCGCCGATCGAAAGCCGTCGCAAGGAGGTGAGGGTGAGGAGCGGCGTGAAATCATGCACCGGCGTGCCCTGGATATCCAGCGACCAGAGCTGCGCCAGTTGCTTCAACGGGGCGATGCTCTGAATGTCGGTGCGCGCCAGGACGAGGTTCTTCAAGTGCGTCAGTCCGGCCAAGGGTGTCACATCGTCGACCGGCGTGAAGGCCAGCGATAGCACCATCAGGCTCGTGGCATTTTTGAGCGGCGCGAGATCATAGACGCTGGTTCCATCGGCACGCAGGTCTTCCAGGCTCTGCGCCGCCGTCAGCGGCACCAGGGTCGTCACTTGCGTATAGCTGAGATCGAGCCGCGTGAGCTTGGTCAGCTTCGCCAGCGGCGTCAGGTCGGCAATCGGCGCCCCTTGCAGCAGCAAGACCGACAGCGCGCTCGCTTCGGCAATCGGCGACAGGTCGGAAACCTTGCTGTGCGACAGATCGAGCGTCGTCAGCTTCTTCGTTTCCGCCAGAGCGGCGATGTTTTTCAACGGCAGATCGGCAAGCCAGAGGGCTTCGAGATTGGCCAACGGACGCAATCCGTCGGCATCGCCAAGCCGGGTCTGGCGCAGGTCGAGCGTGCTCAAGCGCGGCAGGCTGGCGAGGGGGCTGAGATCATAGACGCGGCTGCGCGCCGCAAACAGCGCGCGCAAGTTTGGCAGTTTCCGCAGCGGCGCCAGGTCCTCGACGGACGTATCGGAAATGTCGATCTCCTCCAGTGTCTGCAGCGACGCGAGCGGCGACAGATCGGTGATGCCGGTGCCGTTGATCAGCAGCTTCTTCACCGCGGTCAATTTCGCCAGGGCCGAAATGTCGGTGAGCACGGTCAGTTCGGAGAGATCGACAGTCTGCGCGTCGATCTGCACCGGCTGTCCGCCGACCCGGATTGTCTGCGCCTGGCCCGGAGTGAGGACGAACAGGCCCGCCAGCAGGGTGATGAGAAGGGCGGCCATCCGCATCAACGCAGTTCCTTCGCTCTAGTCACGGCCCAGGTCAGCGCTTGCGCCTCGATCCGCTTGATCCAGGCATCCTTGCAATCGCTATAGTCATGCATATCGCCAGCATGCAGGTCGCGGCAACGGGCCTTCTCCTGATCATAGGCCCGCGCGATGTCGGGATGGGCGATCAGATAGTCGCGGAAAGCCAGGTTGCGGGTGATTTCGGAGGAACCTTCCGCATAGCAATGCAGATGCACGAGGCGACGGCCCGTCACCGGATCGCTCTTGAAACAATAGCGCCGGCCCGGCAGGCCATATTCCCCCCACCATGTATAACCCAGCGCTTCCACCGCATCGCGGCAGCGATCGAGCTCCAACAGATCGGTGACAACCGGGATCAGGTCGATGATCGGCTTGGCATGAATGCCGGCAATGGCGGTCGAGCCGATGTGGTGAACCGCGACGAGCACGGGGCCGAGCGCTTCCGCCAGCACGGCGCTTTCCCGGGCCGCGTCCCGCGCCCAGGCTGGATCGTGCGCCAACAGTTCGACTTTGACGGGAGACGACACCGAAACGACCCTCTTGAACGACATCTGCTATGGCGTCGCCCGCCACCAAGGGGCGTCACCATGGGGTGACTTATAAATTATAGCTTGATTTTCGGTCAATCGCAAAAATCAAGGCAATCTAGATTTCAAGATTGCGCTGAATTTATGGCTGCAACGCCTTGTTGCGGTGGATATTGCGGCAATCGGGCGAGCGTCTCGGCGTCGATATCGAGCCGTTGCTTCAGTTCCAACCGGCCCTTGGGTGTGAGCTGCAGGCGACGCGTATCCTTGGCGCGGCGCAGCCAGCCGCGCGCGATCAGCGTGTCGAGCAGCTGCCGGCCGAGCGGGCCGGCGAGATGATAGGTCCGCTCGGTCCAGTCGAGGCAGGGGCGGGCGATGCCGCGCCGCGTCGGCTTCAGCGCCTGCGTGTCGATGCCGACCGCCTCGAACCAGGCGGCGCCCTCGGGCGTCAAGCGAAACTGTTGATCGTCGGCCATCGCGATGAAACGGTGTGTTTGCAGCGCTTGCGTCACCGCGACGCCGATCTGGCCGGCGAGATGATCGTAACAGGAGCGGCAGAAGCGCAGCTCGCGCGCTTCGGTGCTGAGCGCTGGTCGTTTCACCGGCTGATGTGTCGCAAGCGTCGCCAGATGTTCCAGCGCCTGCGCCACCCGTGGCCCAGTGAGACGATAATAGCGATGGCGCCCCTGCGCCTCGCAGGTGACGAGCCCACCAGCCAGCAATTGCGCCAGATGCGAACTCGCCGTCTGCGGCGTCACGCCCGAAACCTCGGCCAATTGCCCGGCCGGATAAGCGCGCCCGTCGAGCAGGAACGTCAACATGCGCGCCCGCGCCGGATCGGCGATGAGCGCCGCGGCGGTGGAGAAGCCGGAGGCGAATGTCATGGTTCCTCTCCCGATTGCTGCTGCGAGAATGACAATCATAGCCGGTATCCGGTCATCATGCTTCGGTTGCCGTCGAAACATGTCAGCAGGGTGGATCGCCCCTGAAGTGGCTTGAACCACTTGATAAAAGGAGTTCGCAGACACATAATGGGTGCGTACTCAGGTGATCATAGTGAACATCATCACATATTTTCGCGCCATAACACGAATGCGCATCCCAACCTCCGAAGAGGGACTGGGTTGACGTAGCGCGTCTTGAGACTGCGTGCGGTGATCGGATCAGGCCCTCGTTCGGGGCCTTTTTTATTGCCGATTTTCCAGCCCCGCAGCCCAGGACCACCACGATGACCAATAACAGTAAGGTACTGATCACCAGCGCGCTTCCCTATATCAACGGCATCAAGCATCTCGGCAATTTGGCGGGATCGCTCTTGCCCGCCGATATTCACGCCCGCTACCGGCGTCAGATCGGCGACGAGGTGTTGTTCATCTGCGCCACCGATGAGCATGGTACGCCAGCGGAACTCGCGGCCGCTGAAGCGGGCCTCCCCGTTGCCGAATATTGCGCCGAACAGCATCGCATTCAGGCCGATATCTACCGGCGATTCTGCCTTTCGTTCGATCATTTCGGACGCTCGTCGTCGCCACAAAACCGTGCACTGACTCAGCATTTTTTCAAACGCCTGGACGAGCGTGGTTTCATTGAGGAGCGCACGCTCAGGCAAGTCTATTCGCATGATGATGCCCGCTTCCTTCCGGACCGCTACATCCTGGGCACCTGTCCACAATGTGGTTTCGATCGTGCGCGGGGCGATCAATGCGAGGAATGCTCCCGATTGTTGGAGCCGACGGACCTGATTCAGCCACGGTCTGCGATCTCCGGGAGCACGAACCTCGAGGTGCGTCCAACCAAACATTTCTTCTTGCGCCAGCGGGCGTTGGTTGGCGCCTTGGAGACGTGGCTGGCTTCGCGGCAGGGTTGGCCGCACTTAGTAACGTCGATTGCGCGCAAATGGCTCGATGAAGGCATACAAGATCGCTGCATAACACGCGATCTCGCCTGGGGCGTTCCCATCCCGAAAGACGGCTTCGAAGGGAAGGTGTTTTACGTCTGGTTCGACGCTCCGATCGAATATATAGCGGCCACCCAGGAATGGGCCGATGTCGATCCGCAGAAGCGCGATTGGAAAGCCTGGTGGTGGCAGGCGGACGATGTCGAATACCTGCAATTCCTAGGCAAGGACAATGTGCCGTTTCACGCGGTTTCTTTTCCTTGCACCGTATTGGGCGCTGGCGAGCCGTGGAAGACTGTTGACGTCATAAAAGGGGTTTCATGGCTCACTTACGAAGGCCAGAAATTCTCAACCAGCCAGCGCCGTGGCGTGTTTCTCGATCAAGCGCTAGACTTGCTGCCGGCAGACTACTGGCGTTGGTGGTTGGCGGCGAATGCGCCAGAGAGCCGCGATTCCGCCTTCTCCTTCGAGCGGTTCGCCGCAGGCGTGAACAACGATCTCGCTGATACTTTCGGCAATCTCGTCAATCGGGTGTTGAAATTCGTTGCCACGAAATACGATGGCATCGTGCCAACGGCAGGCGAAACGGGCGATCTCGAACAAAGCCTCGTTCTCGAACTGATCCAACGTCTTGCAACTTTGAAGGCGCACCAAGATGAACGTGCTCTCCGCAAGGCCGCGGATGAAGTGCGCGCGATTTGGAGCGCGATCAATACTTATCTTGTCGCTGCCGCGCCATGGTCGAAGGTTGCTCGGGAGCCTGATCGTGCTGCCATCATCATTCGGACCAGCGTCAACCTGGTAGCGCTGGCGGCGACAATCGCGTGGCCATTTATTCCGACGGCTTCCGAGCACGTGCTGGAGGCCTTGGGGCATTTCGGACAGCCCTCATGGCCTTCATCGGTTGCCGAGGCGTTGACCTTGATTCAAGGCGGTAAAAGGGTCGGTGTACCGCCAATCCTGTTTGAAAAGCTCTCAGCGGAATGGGTCGAGACGAACCGAGCAAAATTCGCCGATGCAAAGGGGGAACATGATGCTGTCTGGTCTCGTTGAATAAGATCATCATGCTTCGGTTGTCGTCGAAACATGTCAGCAGGGTGGGGGTCTAATGTTCGAACTCCGATTGGAGATCGAAACCATGCCCGACGATCCGATTTACCGCGCTGGCAGTTTGCCGCCGCTTGAACTCCCGTTCAATCCGCGTCCGCCACGCGAGACGATGGCGTTGATTACGCTCTGTCTTGCCGTTCTTGTCGCCCAAGTAGATACCGCTGTCGCCAATCTCGCCGTGGTGTCTATTGGCGATTACTTCCAGGCGCGCGCCGGCGCGCTGCAATGGGTGATCGATAGCTACAATCTGGTCTATGCGGTGCTTCTGCTCACCGGCGGGCTTCTGGCCGATCTGGCCGGACGTCGCCGCATGTTCGTGATCGGGACGGCCATTTTCACATCGGCTTCGCTTGGCTGCGCCTTCGCGCCGAATATTGGCGTGCTCATCACCGGTCGCGCCATCGCAGGGCTGGGGGCAGGGCTGATGATCCCCGCTTCGCTCGCCATCATCCGTGTTACCTGGACGGATCCGGCGCGACGTGGTCGCGCGCTTGGCATCTGGGCGGCTTGCAATGGCCTTGCCATGGCCGTTGGCGCCACGGCCGGCGGTGTGTTGATCCACCATTTCGGCTGGCGAAGTATTTTTCTCGTCGTCGTACCGCTCGGCCTCCTGGCCATGGGCCTGGCACGGCTGTCGATCCGCGAGACATCAGATCCCCAGGACCGCGATTTCGACATCACGGCGCAAATGCTGGGCGCGCTTGCCATCGCCGGCCTGGCCTTCGCCGCTATCGAATTTCATGACGCGCCTCTGATGGGCGGTGCAGCCATCGTCATTGCGCTGCTCGCGTTCATCTTCTTCATCCGCATCGAGCAGAGGCGCGGCGCGTCGGCGCTGGTGCCGCTCGATATCTTCCGCTCCAGAGTTTTTTCAAGCGCGCTCGCCGCCACGGCGGCGATGACTTTCGGCATGTATGGCGCTTTGTTCCTGGTGCCGATGACCTGGCAGGCGACCGGTGGCTTCGATGCGACAGGCGCTGGCCTGGCCTTGCTGCCGATGGCGCTTGTCTTCGTCGCCATCTCGCCTTTCTCCGGCGCGCTGGCGGTGCGGTTCGGCCATCGGTTGCTGGCGACCGGTGGTGTCGCGATTATTGCCTTGGGGTTGGCGACCATTGCGCTGTCGGCCACGGCATCTTCGGTGCTGTGGGGAGAGATTGGCCTGGCGCTCACCGGGCTTGGCATGGGGTTCGCCACCGGCACACTCACGGCCGCGGCGGTTGGTGCTGTCGCGGCGGCGCGCTCGGGCACGGCTAGCGCGCTGCTCAATGTCGCGCGCATGATCGGCGCCACCATGGGCGTCGCGCTGCTCGGCGCGATCTATGCGGTGGCGGGGGCGGGCGCGCAGGGCTTGCGCGTGGCCATGATCGTCGGAGCGTTGACGCAGATCACCGCCGTGGTGCTTGCCTGGCGCGCCTGGGCAAGCGCCGGGCGGTACGAGCCGGCGAAAAGCTATGGTTAACGAGCTCTGCTGCCGCAGCTTGGCGTCAGGCACCCAAAACGGGAATAGTAAACCAAAGCCGGTACGGAACCGGCACGAATCGCTGTTGCGGCTTCTATGCCTGTTTGTTCCGCCTCACTCGGCCGCGAGGCTTTCCTCGACCAAAGTGGCGGTGCGCCGATAATGCGCGGCGAGCAGTTCGGTGGCGCGCGCTTCCTCGCGCGCCAAAGTCGCATCCATGATTTCGCGATGTTCCAGCGCCACGTCGCGCGGCGCGCCCCTGGGCGTGCGGCCGGTCAGGGTCGGCTGGCGATAGCGTTCGGTCTCGGCATAGAGCTTGTCGGCAAGGTCGATGAGACGCGGCGAGCCGCAGACATCGATGAGCGCGCGATGAAATTCGTAATGGCTGGTCTCGATTTCCTGCGCCTCTTCGGCGGTGGGAGGTGTCGAACGTGCGGCGAACCGCTTGGTCTTGAGGCTGAGGGCATGGAACGCGGCGACGATCCGGGCTTCCCAGGCGTCATCGCCGGCGGCGATGGCACGACGCAGCGCCTGGCATTCGATCAAGACGCGCGTCTCCACCGCATCCCACATCTGCGCGGGTGAGAGCGGCGCGACCGAGAAGCCGCGCAGCGGCGCCGATTGCACGAGCCGCTCGCTTTGCAGCCGGTTCAGCGCCTCGCGCAGCGGCGAGAAGGAGAGGCCATAGCGGGTGCGCAGCACTTCCAGCCGCAGTGGCTGGCCAGGCGCGAACACGCCACCGATAATGTCGCGGCGCAGATCGCGATAAGCCGTGTCCACCAGGGTCAGGATTTCTGTGCCCGTCCGGTCATTCTCTAAAGCCGCAGCGGCAATGCGTCTGGGGGGCACGTTTTCCTCCAAGTTTTTCCGCCAAATCTGGTGCTAGAATAGGCGATTGGTGGAGAAAATCACCCAAAATCGTCATCATTCACGAAAAAGATTGATTCTTTCGAAAATCCTCCCTAGCGTCATGGGGAGAACAGGGACCGGAGCGAGGATCGGGTCATGAGCCAAACCCAAAAAGATCAAGGACGGCACGACCAATATCGCGAGGAAGTCGCCGGGCGCGCCAACGTCGAGGACACGCCGGAACTCGTCGCCTATTACAAGGATCTCGACCGGCTGCAGACCGGCGCGCTCTGGACCGTCGCCAACAAGATCGAGCCGTGGGAGCCAAAGTCCGCTTCCGTGCCGGTGCTGTGGCGCTATCGCGATCTGCGCGAACATGTGCTGCGCTCGGTCGAGCTGGTCTCGCCGGAAAAAGCCGGCCGGCGCGTCATCTATCTCAACAATCCTGGCCGCACGGAAGATGCCGCTGCTGTGGGCTGGCTCTATTCCGGCCTGCAAGTGATGCATCCTGGCGAAGTCGCCTCGGCGCATGCGCATTCGGCCTCGGCTTTGCGTTTCATCATGGAAGGCGCGGGCGCCTATACCATCGTCGACGGCCACAAGATGACGCTGGGCGCCAATGATTTCGTGCTCACGCCCAACGGCACCTGGCATGAACATGGTGTTGAAGCGAGTGGCTCACCTTGCATCTGGCAGGATGGTCTCGACATTCCTCTCGTCAATGCGCTCGAAGCCAATTTCTATGTCGTCCATCCCGATCTGCATCAGGCTGTGGGCTATGCGGTCGACGACATGAGCAAGACTTGGGGCAATCCAGGTCTGCGTCCGTCGACGGGTGATTGGTCGAAGGGCTATTCGCCCCTGCTCAAATATGAATGGGCGCCGACCTATGAGGCGCTGACGCGCTATGCGGCGACCACCGAAGGTTCGCCCTTCGATGGCGTGATGATGAACTACGTCAATCCGGTCACCGGCGGCCCGGTCATGCAGACCATCGGCGCCAGCATGCAGATGCTGCGCGCCGGCGAGCGCACAAAGGCGCATCGTCACACCGGTAGTTTCATCTATCAGGTGGCCAAGGGCAGCGGCTTCTCGATCATCGGTGGCCGCCGCTTCGACTGGCAGGAGCGCGATATTTTCTGCGTGCCGTCCTGGGCCTGGCACGAACATGCCAATGGCTCGGACAAGGAAGACGCCTGCCTCTTCGCTTTCCATGACCTGCCGGTCATGCAGGCGCTCGGCCTTTATCGCGAGGAAGCCTTCCTCGACAATCGCGGCTTTCAGCCAGCTTAAAGCATTTTCAAGCGAACTGGATTCCGGTTCGCGTGAAGAAAATGCGTCAAAACAAAAAGCTCTAACTAACGAGAGAACATCCATGCGTCTTGTGACTTACCGCGCCTCCATCGAGGCGCCCGCGCGATTGGGCTTTATCGATGGCGACTATGTCGTCGATGTCGCTGTTCTGGGCGAATCCCTCGGCCTCGATCTGCCCGACACCATGCTCGATCTGATCGATCTCGGGCCGCTCGCTGTCACGCAATTGCAGGACGTCGTCGATCAGACACGCCCGTCCTGGCCGCTCGGCGCAGCGCTGCCGCTGGTCAATGTCAAATTGCTCGCGCCGATTCCGCGCCCGCGCAAGAACATCTTCGGCATCGGCCTCAACTATGTGGAGCATGTCGCGGAATCGAGCCGCACCCTCGACACCTCGACCGATCTGCCGAAACAGCCGGTGATCTTCTCCAAGCCGCCGACCACGGTGATCGGGCCGGGCGATGCTATCGAACACAACAAGGAAATCACCCAGCAGCTCGATTGGGAAGTTGAACTGGCGGCGATCATCGGCCGCACGGCCAAGCGCGTCGAAAAGGACAAAGCGCTCGACTATGTCTTCGGCTACAGCGTCATGATCGACGTCAGCGCGAGAGATAATCGCCGCGCCGGTCAGTGGATCTATTCCAAGGGCATGGACACCTATGGTCCGTTCGGTCCGTGCATCGTCACCGCCGACGAGATCCCCGATCCGCAGGCGCTCGACCTGTGGCTCACCGTCAATGGCGTGATCAAGCAGAAGTCGAACACCAAGCACATGCTGTTCGACGTCAAGACGCTGATCTCCGACATTTCCGCCGGCATCACTCTCGAACCTGGCGACATTATTGCTACGGGCACGCCGGAAGGCGTTGGCGCTGGCCGCAATCCGCAGGAATGGCTGTGGCCTGGCGATGTCGTCGAAGCCTATGTGGAGAAGATCGGCCAGATCCGCCATCCGGTGGTCGCGGTCTAAAGCAAATCGCGTTTCGGTCGAAACGCGATTTTGCTCGCAAACGCTGTAGGGTAGGAGAAGCGGAGACAGCCATGACGACGTATAAAGCCGCGGTCGCCCAGGCCGCCTCCTTTCCCGAAGATCCGGTCGCCTCGGCCGAAAAAGCCGCGGCGTTGATCCGTGAAGCGGCCGGGAACGGTGCTCGCTTGATCGTTTTTCCCGAAGCCTTCATCGGTGGCTATCCGAAGGGCGCCTCGTTCGGCGCGCCCATCGGCATGCGCCGGCCGGAAGGGCGCGAAGCCTTCCGCGCCTATCACGCGGCGGCGATCGCGCTTGACGGTGAAGAGGTGGCGACGATCGCCGCCGCCACCGCCGAGACCAATATGTTCGCGGTGATCGGCTGTATCGAGCGCGACAAGGGCACGCTCTATTGCACGGTACTGTTCTTTGATGGCGCCAAGGGGCTCATCGGCAAGCACCGCAAGCTAATGCCGACAGCTGGCGAACGGCTGATCTGGGGTTTTGGCGATGGCTCGACCATGCCGGTGTTCGAAACCCCGCTCGGCACAGTTGGCGCGGTGATCTGCTGGGAAAACTATATGCCGATGCTGCGCATGCATATGTATTCGCAAGGCATCTCGATCTATTGCGCGCCGACGGCGGATGATCGTGAAACCTGGGTGCCGACCATGCGCCATATCGCGCTGGAAGGCCGCTGCTTCGTTCTTACCGCCTGCCAGCACATCACGCGCGGCGCTTACAGCAAGAGCCATGAATCGGCACTCGGCGATGCGCCTGAAACTGTGATGATGCGTGGCGGCAGCGCCATCATCGATCCGCTTGGCCGCATTCTCGCCGGACCGAATTTTGGGGGCGAGACGATCCTCTACGCTGATCTTGATCTTGATGATGTGCCACGCGGCAAGTTCGATTTCGATGTCAGCGGCCATTACGCGCGGCCGGATATTTTCCAGCTGACGGTGGACGACCGGCCGAAACATCCAGTCTCCAATCTCGCTTCTCTCGCCGAGCAACGGTAGCGCCATGTATTATGAGATGGACGGCACAGCCGCCGACATCCGCTATAAAATCCTCACCGCGACGGTGACGCCGCGGCCGATCGCTTGGGTGACGACGAAATCGCCGGCGGGCATCGTCAACGCCGCGCCCTATAGTTTCTTCAATGTCATGGGCCATGAGCCGCCAACGCTCGTGCTCGGTTTGCTGCGCGACCCCGTGAAGGGTTTTAAAGATACGGCGGAGAATATCCTGGCGACCGGCGAGTTCGTCGTGAACCTGGTGTCAAACGATCTGGCGCCGGCGATGAACATCACCTGCATGGACGCGCCGCGCGACATCAGCGAGCTTGAGTGCGCCGGCCTTGAAGCCGCGCCCAGCCGGCTCGTCGCGCCGCCGCGCATCAAGGCGTCGCCCGTTTCGCTCGAATGCCGCAGCCTGTCGGCTGTGGTGACGGGGCCGCAACAGACCATCGTCATCGGCCGCATCGTCGCGGCCCACATCGCCGACGAATTCGTCATCGACGGCGTGCGGGGCCATATCGACACACCGGCGCTCGGCCTCATCGGCCGCATGCACGGGGGTGGCTGGTATGCGCGCACGACAGACCTGTTCAGCATCGACCGGCCCACTTACGCCGGCTGGCTGCAAGAACAGGAACGTGCGCAGGAACGACTGCAGGACAAGGCTAAAGAGCAGAACACCAAATAGGATGGCGTGAGGACTGCCGGTGGGCGGCGTCCAGGAAGGCGCGGGGTACGATCGACCCGTTGCCTTGACCTCAACAGGGATTCTCCGCTACCGACCCTGAGCAAATTGCGTTTCGATCGAAACGCAATTTTGCCTTGGATTTTTATTTTGACGCGTCTTTGTGAGGTTTGGCGATCTCGCCAAACTGCAAAACGCTTTTACCGTGACGCGCGGCGATCGATCGCCCGTGCCACGCTTACCATCCGCAACAGCCAGGCGAAATGACGACCGCCTCGGTCGAGCGGATAAGCACACGCGCGATTTGCACTATGCGCCGTGAGCTTGCCACGCCGACGGGATAGACCTGCGTCAGGATCACTCCTGTCCTTACAGGTTCCTGCACATAAAGAGGAAACACGATGACCCAGGCAGCGACCCAAGGGCGCGATCCCACGGCTACAGGACGTAGCTATCTCGTCGAGGAATTGATCGACGGCCAGCGCATTCGCACCTTCAATCTCAAACTGCTGTTCTGGTCTTTCGCGGCCATGCTGATCGATGGCTACGATCTCACCGCCGCCGCGTTCAGCGCGCCTTCGCTCGTTCAGGCCTGGCATCTTAACAAGGCCGACATCGCGCCGGTGTTCAGCGCCAGCCTGGTTGGCATTCTCATTGGTGCGCCACTGCTCGGGTGGCTTGGCGATCGAGCCGGCCGCCGCACCGCCATCATCGTCGGCTGTCTGCTCTGCGGCATCTTCTCGCTGGGGAGCGCTTACGCCAGTTCGGTGACGGAACTGACATGGCTGCGCTTTCTCACCGGCATCGGTCTTGGTGGCATCATGCCGAACGCCATTTCACTCAACGCTGAAATGGCGCCCAAGCGCGTGCGCGCCACGATGGTGATCCTGATGTTTGCCGGCATCACTTGCGGTGGCGCCGTGCCCGGCGTGGTCGCCGCCTGGTTGGTGCCGCAATATGGCTGGCAAATTCTCTACCTCATCGGTGGCATCGCTTCCTTGCTCATTGCGTTGCTGCTGCTCGTCGCCATGCCGGAATCGGTGAAGTTCCTGGCGCTGCGTCCAGCCAAGTCGGCGCAGCTCGCCGCCTTGTTGGGCAAGATGCGGCCCGATCTGTCCTTCCGCCCCGATGATCGTTTCATGGTTCATGCGCCCGGCGAAGCGACGGGTGATGCGGCGAACACGTCGTTGAAGCGGCTCTTCACCAATGGTCTGGGGCCGATCACTCTGCTGCTCTGGCTGCTTTTCGCCCTCAATCTGATGACCAATTATCTACTTAGCAGCTGGATGCCGATCCTGTTCGAGAGCAATGGGATGACGGCGGGCAACGCGGCCGCTGCCAATGCGATGTACCAGATCGGTGGTTTGTTCGGTGGTATTCTCGTCAGCGTTCTGCTCAACCGTTTCGGCTTCTCGGTGCTGACCGTGCTGCTGCTGTTCGCCTGTCTCGCCATTGCCGCCATTGGCATTCCCAATCTCGGCACGGTGGCTCTCATCGCCATCGTCACGGCGGCGGGCTTCTGCAATCTTGGTGTGCAGTTCGGCCTGAATGCCGCGTCGGGTTTGATTTACCCGACAGCCGTGCGCGCCAAGGGGGTGGGCCTGGCTTTCGGCATCGGCCGTTTTGGCTCCATCCTCGGGCCGATCTTTGGGGCCGTGCTGATCAGCTCCGGCGTCAGCCTATCGTGGCTGTTCATCGCCTCGGCCATCCCGCTGGCTCTGGGCTTGGTCGCCGCAGTGATCATGACCGTGTTGTGCTCGCGTCGCTTCGGCCGCAACCAGATCGAAGGGGACGAGGCGAAGTTCGTCTCTGGTTAAGGGCGTTCTCGGCAAATTGCGTTTCGATAGAAACGCAATTTGCTCTAGGCAGCGGAGCGGCGCACGAAGCGACGCGGCGCGCGTTTTTCCTCTGCCATCACGTCCATTTGCGGCAGCGCGTCCATCACCCGCTCCGGCGGGAAGATGACGATGACTTCCGTGCCGACGCGGACTTCCGATTTCAGCACGAACGTGCCGCCGTGCAGCTCGATCAGGCCTTTGACGATGGGCAAGCCAAGGCCGGAGCCTTCGTCGGCGTTCTTGTGCGCCATCGAGCCGCGCCCGAAGGAAGACAGCACCACCGGAATCTCTTCTGGCGGAATGCCTGGGCCCGTGTCACGGATCGAGACGTATTGACCGCCAGCCGCCGTCCAGCCGACCTTGATCGTCACGGTGCCGCCCTGCGGCGTGAATTTGATCGCATTGGTCAAAAGGTTCAGGGCCACCTGACGCACGGCGCGTTCGTCCGCCCACAGGCGTGGCAGATTGGCCTCGACCGAATTGACGACGTTGATGCCGCGCTTCTGCGCCCGCATGCTGAGCAGATGCTGGCAATCCTCGACGATATGGGCGATCGAGATCGATTCCTCGCGCAGATCGACGCGCCCGGCCTCGACCCGCGACAGATCGAGAATCTCGTTGATGAGTTTGAGGAGATGTTCGCCGCTGGTGTGGATGTCGCTGGCATATTCGCGATAGGCCGGAACCGCGTGCTGGCCGAAGAGCTCGTTCTGCATCACCTCGGAAAAGCCGAGGATGGCGTTCAGCGGCGTGCGTAGTTCGTGGCTCATCGTGGCGAGGAAGCGGGACTTGGCGAGGTTTGCCTCCTCGGCGCGCCGGCGCGCTTCGTCCGAGTTCATCTTCTGCGCTTCCAGTTCGGCGATCAGCTCGTCCTTCTCCATGCGCAGCGACAGGGAATCGAGGGTCGAGGCATAGAGGCGCTTGGCGAGGACGGCGAAATAGATTGGTGTCGCAGCGGCCATGATCGTCAGGGGCAGGGCGGCCGCCGCCGTGGGGCGCCCCTGCGTGAAGGCAACGATGGCAAGCGTTACGGGCAGAAGGCTGCAATAGACCGCCATGGGGATGGGGGCCGAGAGCACCGCATTCATCGCGGCGACGGTGAGCAGCACGAACAGGACGAAGAGGCGCGCGCTTTCGTCGGAGACCGGCAGAAGGATGGCGACGAGGCTGGCCCAGGCAAAGCCTTGGACAATTTCAGCCAGGATGAATTTGCGATGCCAGGCGCGCAGCCGCCGCTCGGGCTCATCGTCCTTCAGGAACAGGGTGGCGAAGCCGTAAACAAGGGCATTGGCGCTGGCCATCAAGGTCAGCCAGATCAGCGCCCGTAACGGCGGCGCCCAGATGACCGTGCTGCAGGCGACGATCACCGACAGCGCCATGACGACGGGGGCCGCGGATTTGCGGGCTTCGGCGAATTGGCGGACCAGCTCAAGATCGAAGGCGCGGTGGCCGGTGCCAGACGACGTGATTCGTTCGCGGGTGGCACGGATTTTCGAGGCCATGTCGCGCCGCTGCTGGACCATTCTTGGATCGGGGCCGCGACCCCGCTCGATCATTTCGGCAGTGACCTCACGCATGGACACAACTGACCCGGACTCAAAACGCGAATTGATTGGAAAAGGCCCGCACCGCGGCTTGGCCATATTCCGTCAAAAAGCTTAACGATCGCCTGACACTTGGCAAAATAGCCTGATCTAGCACCCAGTTACGGGTTGGATCGGTCCGGGGAGCCTGCAGAAGCGCGGATTCGCGCCCTTAGATGTGCGCTAGCGCACATTGATTGCTGCAATTTGCGATGAAATACGATGGTTTCTTGATGGATTTTCCCGGGGTCGTTTCGGCCGAAGGCCATCTATTGTATAGGATTTTTCATGTTTGCTTCGTCTCCCGCACATGATCTGGTCTCCGTCAATCCAAGCTCGGGAGAGGCACAAAATCAGGCACATAAGGATCGGCAGATGCATCTGACCATCGTGGGCAGCGGCGATGCTTTCGGCAGCGGCGGGCGCTCCAACACGTGCCTGCGGCTCGATTGGCCCGGTGAGGGCCAAGAAAATAAACAAGAAAATAACCATACCGTCGTGGTCGATTTCGGCTCCTCGGCGTTGGTCGCTTGGCATAAACTTGGCTTTAATACGACGGATATCGACGCCGTCGTGCTCAGCCATCTTCACGGCGATCATTTCGGTGGTTTGCCGTCGCTGTTGCTCGAAGGCCAGTTCGTCAGTCGGCGCACGAAGCCGTTGACCATCGTCGGTCCCCAGGGGCTTGAGGCACGCCTGCGCGCCACATGCGAGGCTCTGTTTCCCGACAGCTGGTCAAACCGCTGGAGCTATCCGCTCACCCTGATCGAAACCGCGCCGGGCCATGTCACGGAGGTGGCGGGCTGCAAGATCACGGCGCTGCCAGTCGATCATCCATCCGGCGCCATGTCGCGGGCGCTGCGCATCGACAATGGCAGCAAGGTCTTCGCCTATTCCGGCGACACGTGCTGGGTTGATAATCTCATCGAGATCAGCCAGGGCGCTGATCTCTTCGTCGTCGAATGCTATGCGGGCCGCGAAGCCGTGCCCTATCACATCGACTGGACCACGCTGAAAGCCAACCTGCCGCGTCTCAAGGCGCGCAAGATCATGGCCACGCATATGAATGCGGATGCCTATGCCTTGCGCGAGGAGATCGCGGCCGCCGGCCTCCTGATCGCGGAGGACGGCGGCACGTTCGATCTGTGAGGCCAAGTCCGTTCACAAAGCCTGCCGTTCACAAAGCCTGCTGCCTACATGCTGCTAGCCGACAAGTCGCCAAGCCGTCTGGCCGACGTAGGGCGCGTCTGTTCGCGGATCTGGCCGTGTGTTCGCGACTGACCTTAGGTGTGTCCGTCCGGCTTTCGGCCAGATATTGGCGCCAAGCGCATTGGTCTGCTCCGACCAGTGATCGGTCATGGCATCGAGGAGCGTTTCAAGCTTCTCGTGGATGGCGGCATGGGTGCGCACCGTCAGCAAGGTGCCGCCGCGTCGCACCGCTTCCGAATAGGCATGGGCTTCAGCTTCACTGACGCCGCTCTCGATCAGTGCGCCGGTGATGCCGCCAGCCGCGCCGCCCGCGACAAGGCCGAGCGCCATGGATGCGAGCCAACCGGCCGCCACCACGGGCCCCAGCCCCGGAATAGCGACGATGCCAAGCCCGGCGAGCAGGCCGGCGCTGCCATTATCGAGATGGGGATCGCCAGTCTGATCATCCTGATTGTCATAGGCACGCCAACGGTCGGTGGTGTTGGCGACGATGGAAATGTCGGCACTGGGCACGCCGCTCCGCTCGAGCAGGGCTATGGCCTCCTGCGCATGGGCGAAGTCGTCGTAAAGCCGTGTGACAACGGTCATGGATTTCTCCTTAGTAGAAATGGACATTGCCCAGAACCCGGCCCCGCAACGCGAGGGTGACGCCGAGTGGCTCGCCATGGATTGACGGCTTTGTTCTCAAGCTGATTTCCACAGTGGTTCCAGGAGTTGGAGCGGGGGACGACAGGGAAGGTGCTGGCGCGGATAAAGGTGCTTGTGCGAAGGCACGAACAGACCCGCGACGAAGCCGCCGCGATCGCGAGTGCGCGCCTGAGGTCCTCCCGTCGGTATTGACCTCCAGTTCAGTTCAACGCGGCACACTCAACTCAACGCCCCAGTAACGGGCGAAACCAACCAAGGTTCCCGCGTCAAAATGACTCGCCGCAAAAATTTTGCAGTTCCCTGGAATACTGTCCGAAGTTACCGCTAAGTCTTTGGAACCATTGAAAGGTCCAAGCGTTCGCTGCAAGGGGTCTGGGATTGCCATGATCATTGTCGGCATCGGAACATTCGCGGCGATCTGCTCCATGGCGAGCTTTGTGCCGCAGGCTTGGCGCATCATCCGAACAAGGGATACGGAATCGATCTCGCCGGGGGCCTATTTGCTGACGGTGCTCGCCTTTGCGCTGTGGACCGCCTACGGCCTGTTGCTTGGCGCTTGGCCTCTGATCGTCAGCAATGGCTTCAATCTGTTACTTTCAGCTTTCATTCTCGTGATGACGATTTTGCCGCGGCGCGCCAAAAATGCTGTTGCGGACACGATCGCTCCGAACGAGAAAAAATGAACCAGGGCATCGCCTTGGGCTGGAGCGGCGCTAGGACGATTGATCTTGACCAAGCAAACTGAGAGGGGCGAGACAACGGGACAGCGGAAACTGGCCGCGCTGACGCGCGACATCGCGGCCTGCCGCATCTGCATCGAGACGCCCGACAAGGCACCGCTGCCGCATGAGCCGAACCCGGTCGTGCGGCCATCGTCGACGGCGCGGCTGTTGATCGCGGGGCAGGCGCCGGGTGTGCGCGTTCATGCTTCGGGCATGCCCTTCACCGATCCCTCCGGCGATCGGCTGCGGCAATGGATGGGGGTCGACAACGAGACTTTCTACGACACCTCGCGCATCGCCATCGTGCCGATGGGCTTCTGCTTTCCTGGGCACGACGCCAAGAAAGGCGATCTGCCGCCACGCCGAGAATGCGCGCGCCGCTGGCATGAAGAGCTGATGCAGGCCATGCCGCAGATCGAAACCATTCTCACCATCGGCATCTATGCCCAGGCCTGGCATCGCCAGCGCTTGGGTCTGCCGGTGCCGGCATCAGGCGGCATGACCGATCTGGTGCGCGATTGGCGCGCGGCCTTCGCCGCGACGCCGAAAGTCATCGCCCTGCCGCATCCCTCGTGGCGGAATAACTCCTGGCTGAAGAAGAATCCCTGGTTCGAAAAGGATGTGCTGCCGCGCCTGCGCAAGGAAGTGACCCGGCTTGTCGGGCCGTAAGTCCGGATTGCCGCGCATAAGATTTTTCCATCATCCTGTCGAAGCAGGCCCTTTCGTCGCGACATGGGAGTAGCGATGCCATATCGCGCTACAGACAAGGAGAACAGTGATGGCAAAGATGCTGGTCATCTATAACAAGCCGGCCGATCCCGCAGCCTTTGAAAAGCACTACTTCGACGTTCACGTGCCGCTCGCCAAACGCTTGCCCGGTTTGCGGCGTTACGAAACCAGCACCGGCGCCATTGTCAGGCCGGGGGCAAGCGATACGCCCCATTTCGTCGCCACCCTATATTTCGACAGTGTCGCGGCCATCCGCGAGGCTTTCGCCAGCGAGACGGGCAAGGCTTGCGCCGCCGACCGCGTGCGGTTCGCGCCTAACGACGGTGATTACCTGATGTTGCTCTTTGACGATCAGTCGGTCTGAGCGCGTCAGGCAGGGGCAGATCATCTGGCGGCGCACACATCGTAATGGGCTAGCGCGCCGCCTACAGTCGCTCTATATTGGCCGCGTCGAAAAAGGCAGGTCTGGTATGGTAGGTCCAGACCCTTCCCCTAAGGGAAGCACTGTCCGGTTCCGAAACATCTGGGGCCTGAGGCACCACGGCGATCCAAGCGCTTCGGCGCGCTGGTTCGGCTGGGTGCTCGTTCTTTCGACCTTGCATCGACCGGACCCAGAACGTGAGACCGGTCCATGTATCGTCTAATCCAACGTCAAAATTTTGTTTCCTCCGCTTCCAGCCTGCTGACCGATAGAACCGCGATCCTGGCGGTCACCGTCTTTCTCAATGTCAGTGGCTTCACCATCATCAATCCGGTCGTCCCACTTCTGGTCGGCCGTTACGTGCCTGAATCGCAGCTCGCGCTCACCGTCGGTGTGATCGTCTCGGTCTATGCCGCCTGCGCCTTTCTGGCAGCGCCGGTTCTTGGTGCGCTGAGCGACCGTTACGGCCGTCGGCCGGTCTTGCTTGTCTCACTCTTTGGATCAGCCATCGGCTATGTGGTGTTTGGCATCGGCGGCGCTTTGTCGGTTCTCTTCGCGGGTCGTATCATTGATGGCCTGACCGCCGGCAATATCGGCGCCATCTATGCCAGCGTCGCCGACGTGACGCCGCCCGCTGAGCGCGGGCGCGTTTATGGCATGCTGGGTGCGGCGGGCGGCGTTGGTTTCATGTTCGGTCCGGTGGTCGGCGGTCTGCTTGGCGAAATCTCGCCGACGGCGCCCTTGTTCGCGGCTGCCGTTCTGGCTTTGCTCAACATGCTTTGGGTGCACGTGGCGCTGGGGGAAACCCTGCCGGCTGAGCGGCGCGCGCCGGTGTTGCGCTGGCGCCAGCTCAACGTCCTGTCGCAATTTTCCGGCGTGCTTAGTGATCGTACCCTGCGCATCGCTTTCGCTGCGTCCTTCCTGTTCTATTTCGCCGCCACGATGATGCAGAGCAATATCTCGGTCTTTATGATCGAGGTGCTGCGCTTCGGCCCGCTTGGCATCGGCATGGCCCTATTTGTCGTCGGCATAATGGATATTCTCGCTCAAGGCGTACTGACCCGCCGCTTGCTGCCGCGTTATGGCGAGTACCGGCTGGCGCGCGCCGGACTGATGATCAATGCCGCGGGTTTTCTGCTGATCGGCGCGATCGTGCTGCTGCCGTCGGTGTTCCTGCTCATCCTCGCGATCGTCGTCTTCACCTTGGGCGACGGACTGTTCATGCCAGCGATGAACGGCCTTGTCGCCAATGCGGCCAGTGACGAAACGCAGGGACGCGTGCAAGGCGCCTATCAGGGGCAACAGGCCATCGCCCGCATCTTCGGCCCGCTACTCGCCGCAGCTCTGGCGCTCAATCTTGGCACGAGCGCCCCTTATTGGGCGGGCGCGCTCATCGTCGCGGCGGGGACGGTGATGCTCACTGGTCTGCGGCAGGTGGGCCAGCCGCGATAAGGGCTGTTCATCGCGGCTGAACGAAAGCATTGGTGTAGAAACTCTCGACGGGCGACGGCTTCTCGATCACGCCGAGGTCAAGATAGAGTTTCTGCATCTGCGCCAGAACGTCCGGATCTGTCTCGCCCAGAACTTTCTGTCCCTTATACGTGCGCTCGATATAATTTTGGAACATGCGCAGAACGACATCCTCCTTGCCTTGGAAGGAGGGAACGGCGCGCACGTAGATTTTGGTCGCTGTCTGCGGGTCGTCCATGACGAACTTCAGGCCTTTCAAACTGGCCTGCACGATGGCGCGCACCGTCTCCGGCCGTTTGGCTATCATCGCGTCGGAAGCGACGATCGCCTGTGCCGTGGTCGGGATATAATCCTTGAGCGGCATTGATAGCGTCGGTCCGACACCATCCTGTACGCTGATCTCCCAATCCGGCGTGCAGATACAGGCATCGACAGCGCCAGCAATGACAAGGCCAATCACGCCGCTCGGGCCGACAGCTTGGATGTCCGCCTCGCCCCGGCCGATGCCATGTCGGGCGAGAGCGCCAAGCGTGGCAAAGAAATTGGCTTCCTGGAACGACATCACCGAAATCTTCTTGCCGCGCAGATCCTCGATCTTCTCGATGCCGCGATCCTTCCGCGCCACGAGTACGCCGAGTGCGCCGCCGCCAAGCAAAGCAACGATCTTGATCGGAATGGCGTTGGCGCGCACGACAATCGGCGCGTCGCCAAGAGACAGGCCAAATTCGGCATTGCCGACGCCGACCTGCTTGGCGATGTCGAGCCCGCCACGTGCGGTATGGAATTCTACGTCATAGCCTGCTTCGGCATAGTAGCCGTTTTCTTTGGCCATGATGAGCGGCGAGAAAGCGGGCAGGGCTGGCGGTGCGGCGAGCAGGAAATTGATCTTTTCAAGCGCCTGGCCTGGCGATGAAACGGCTATGGCCAAAGTGGCTGCCAATGTCCTGATGCGGAAACCTCTCATGACAACTCTCCCTGACGCTGAACTGTACGAAGATGTCGCTTAAATCCTGTTGCCGAAAACGGGCCTGGGCGCGCCGTCGGCCGCCGAATACTGCGCCGCGAGCTTGCGTTGAAAATAGGCCCAGGTCTGATCGATGTGACCAGGTCCGATCATTTGTTGGTGGCGCACGGCGCGTTCTTCCGCATCGGGTAAGCGTCGCCACTTCAGGTCAACCGCCGCGGCCATCACTTCGACCCGCGCCGCACGTTCCAGAAAAATGCCGCGACACACCGCCTCCGCAACCGTGGCGCCGCAGAAAACGACGCCGTGATTGGCGAGGAACAGAATGTCGGCTGCGCCAAGCGCCTGGGCCACGTCGCCCCCAGCCTCGCTATCGTTGATCAATGCCGATGTTCCACCGAAGAAGCCAATGCGGGTCAGTTTGTCGGCCTCGATCGTATAGGGATGGAACGCCGGTTCGGCCGCTGTCAGCAGGCAGGCGAACTGCGGATGACTATGGGCGACGATGCGCACATCCGGTCGCGCTTTAAGAATCTCCGAATGGATCGGCCATTCGGAATGCGACCGTCCGCTGCCGGAAAGCTGCTTGCCGTGGAAGGAAAGCGCGACGAAATCCTGTGGCCCTATCACTTCGCCGAGGCCGATGTCGTTGCGCTTCATCCAGAAGAAATCGCCGCTATCGTCGCGCAGGGACAGATGTCCCTGCGCCAGATCGCCATGCCCTTCCATTTCAAGGATACGGCAAGCGAGCGCGAGCTGTTCGAGCTGGTCGCGCATGCGGTCGGAAGGCTTTTCCATGAATGCTCCGTCAGATGAAGAGGCGGCCGCCGTCGCAATTGAGGTTCTGGCCGGAGACGAAATGGCTGTCGTCGGAGGCAAGGAAGAGGAGTGGGCCGATCAGGTCCTGCGGTGTCTGTACGCGCTGGATCGAACGCTGCTTGGCCTCGCTTGCGAGATATTCCGGCGTCGTATTGGCGCGATTGGAACTGCTGTCGGTAAGGCCGGGGATCAGCGTGTTGACGCAGATATTGTACTGGCCGAGTTCGCGCGCCAGCGCGCGGCTGAGACCCATCACGCCCATTTTTGAGGCGACATAGTGGACAAGCCCGTTGCCGCCGACAAACACGCTGCCTGAGCCGATATTGATGATATGGCCGCCGCCGCGTTGGATCATGGCCGGTACGACGGCCATAGTGCACAGCCAGACGCCTTTGACATTGACGGCCATCACCTGATCGAATTCGTCGGGGGTGATCTCGTCGTAACGCTTGCGCGTCAGATTGGCGTACATGGCGGCGTTATTGACGAGAATGTCGATGCCGCCGAACTTTTCTTGCGCCGCATCGGCCATGGCCTTCGTGTCTTGGGGCGAGGATACATCGAGGCGGAAAGCGTGGGCCCGGCCGCCCGCCTCGACGATCTCGTTCGCGACGTGCTTGGCGCCATCCCCGTCGAGGTCGGCCACCAGAACGGCTGCGCCGACATTGGCGAGCGCCTTGCAATATTCCGCGCCGATGCCGCGGCCGCCCCCCGTCACAATTGCTGTTTTGCCTTGCAGTCTCACACTCGTCTCCCACATACGCGAACAATGAACACAGATTGACGAACAGACAATTTATTGTCAATATGAAAATATGATGCAGAAATCAGATATCGAAATTATCGATCAATTGGCCATCGAGGCTTATGCGCTCTCGGCCACCTTTCGGCGCCATGGGGCGGTGCTAGCCGCCAAGGGCGGGCAGACGCAGGCGCGCTGGCAGGTGTTGCGTGCGGCCTCGATGGAACTTCTTTCCGTCCCGCAGATCGCCCGCCGCCTTGGCGTTACCCGCCAGAACGTGCAGCGCATCACCGATGAGCTTGTTGCTGATCGGCTGGTGCAGCTCGTGCTCAATCAGGATCACAAGGCGTCACCGCATCTGATGTTGACCCAGCGCGGGCAGGAAACGCTCGAAGCATTGACGGACGCGGGCGTCGACTATCGCAAGGTCATCTGGCCCCTGGTCCGCCACGTCGATCTTGTTGGCCTCGTCGCCATTCTCAAAAGCGTCAACCACGCCCTTGGTGACGTCGATGTCGAGACGGAGATGAAAGGTGGGGCCAAGTCGTCGCGGCGGACGGGCGAGAGCAAGCGGATCAGAAAGTCATCATAAGTGAGGGTGTGATGGGTAAAGCTGTTGGGAGCGAAACGAGAAGCAGCGTGTCGAGCGTTCCGGTCATCAATCTGTCGCCCTTCGCGGCGGGTGGATCTGTCCAGGAGCGGCAAGAAGTGGCCGGAGCCATCCGCCAGGCCTGTATCGATATTGGCTTCTTCTATATCACCGGTCACGGCATTGCCGGCACCGAGATGGAGGCGACGGTCGCGTTCGGCAAGCAATTCTTTGCCTTGTCGACGGCGCAAAAGGAACTGATCCTCGCCCGCAACAACGAGGCCAACCTCGGGTTCATCCAGACCGGCGGCCTTGAGCCCGATGCCGAGAAACTGACCAAGGCCGATCGTAAGGAGCGGCTTTATTCGTCGCGGGCTCTCTATCCGGGAGAGGTGATCGATGAGACGTCACCCGCCGGCCGGTCGCAATGGTTGCCCGAGGCGGCCTTGCCTGGTTTCAGGACGGCGATTGAAACGGCCATTGCCAATAAAGTGCGGCTGGCTCGCCAGCTCTCCCGCGCCTTTTCCCTGAGCGTTGGCATGCCCGAGACCTATCTGGAGGATTTCCACGACCGGCTCGGCTGCATCCACTCCTTCAATCATTATCCGGCGGTCGATCCCGCTGTTGCCGATCGTCTATGGGGATTTTCGCCGCATACCGACTACGGCACTTTCACCATCCTGCAGCAGGATGATGTTGGTGGCCTGCAGGCGCAGAATGCGGGTGGCGAATGGATCGATGTGCCGCCGAAGGCCGGCACATTCGTCATCAATGTCGGCGACCTGCTGTCGCGTTGGACCAATGATCTCTATGTTTCCACCTTGCATCGTGTGCGCAATCTAAGCCCGCGTCCGCGCTTGTCGATTTCCTTCTTCGCCTATCCAAATCCGCGCGCCACCATTGCCACTCTGTCGAGCTGCGAGGCGACGCGTGGGGTCTATGAGCCCGTTGTGGCCGGCGACTATATCCGCAGCCTGCTGACGCAAGCCTACACCACCGGCCAGACCGGCATTTCGCAGACGACGGCGCAACGCCTGGCGCGCTAAATGCGCATCGCCTCGATCAAGGCCTTCAACGCCGGTGTCTGCCGGCGGCTGGGGTAATAGAGGTAATAGCCCGGATAAGGCGAGCACCATTCGTTCAGGACCGTGCGCAGGCGGCCGGCGGTGATGTGGGATTTCACCTGATCCTCGAACACATTGGCGAGGCCGTGGCCAGCGAGCACGGCCTCGATGATCATCTCGGCATCGTTGAAGATGAGCCTGCCATTGACCCGCACTTTCATCGGCCGGCCGCTCTTCTCGAATTCCCAGACGTAGAGACTGCCGGCGGTGGCGAAGCGGTAATTGATGCAGTCGTGATCGGCGAGATCCTGTGGCCGCCGGGGCGCGGGATGTTTCTTGAAATAGGAGGGCGCGCCGACGACGATCGAGCGCAGCGGCGGGCTGACACGTACCGCGATCATATCCTTCTCGATCTGTTCGCCGATCCGGATGCCCGCATCAAAGCGGCCGGCGACAATGTCGGTGAGGCCGGCGTCAACCGAAACCTCCACCTGGACATCGGGATGTTTCGGCAGAAAGCGCCGCAGCGCCGGCCACAGGCAAGAGGTGGCCGCGTGCCGGCCGGCGGTGATGCGGATGGTGCCGCTAGGCCTGTCGCGCAACTCACCGAGCGCAGTCAATTCGTGGGCGATGTCGTCGAAGGCGGGCTTGAGGGCGCACAGCAGGCGCTCCCCGGCTTCCGTCGTCTCCACGCTGCGGGTCGTGCGCGCCAGCAGCCGCAGGCCGAGCCGCCCCTCCAGCGCTTTCATGGCGTGGCTCAGCGCCGATTGCGACATGCCGAGCAGGGCGGCGGCGCGGGTGAAACTCTTCTGTTCGGCCACGGCCGCGAAGAGGGCGAGATCGCTGAGATCGTCCCGTTTCATTTATGCATCCAGTTCATAAGACTAACCCGATTGTGACATCTAATTGTGGTGGATGTCCCGCACTATCTAGCAGCTCCAACGGCGGCTCTCTGGAGGCTATATATGTACAAAGTTCGTGGTTACGCGGTTCAGGATGCCCAATCCGCGCTGGCGCCATTCTCTTTCGAGCGGCGCGATCCAGGGCCGAACGATGTTCGCATCGACATTCTTTATTCCGGCATCTGCCATTCCGATCTGCATCAGGCGCGCAACGACTGGAGCAATTCGCTTTATCCGATGGTGCCAGGCCATGAGATCGTCGGCCGTGTCGCTGCTATAGGCGCCAATGTGCGCAAGCTGAAGGTCGGTGATTTTGCCGGCGTCGGCTGCATGGTCGATTCCTGCCGCCACTGCGCCGCCTGCAAAGCGGATTTGGAAATGTACTGCGAAGAGGTTCCGACTTGGACCTACAATTCGCATGATCGCAGCGGCACGCAATTGACGTTCGGCGGTTACTCGGAAGAGATCGTCGTCGACGAACGCTTTGTCGTCCATATTCCGAAATCGCTCGATCTTGCCGGGGCAGCGCCGCTGTTGTGCGCCGGCATCACCACCTGGTCGCCATTGCGGCATTGGAAGGTCGGGCCGGGCCAGAAAGTCGGCGTCATCGGCCTGGGTGGCCTTGGCCATATGGGTGTGAAATTCGCCAAGGCGTTGGGCGCCCATGTGGTGATGATCACCACGTCGCCGGAGAAGGGCCAGGATGCGAAGCGGCTGGGCGCTGACGAAGTTCTGGTCTCTCGTGATGCCGAGCAAATGGCCAAACACGCGGGGAGCTTTCACTTTCTACTCAACACCGTTCCTGTGGGCCATGACGTCAATCCCTATCTTGCCCTGTTGAAGCTCGATGGCACCATGGTGCTCGTCGGCGCCCTGACGGAGCTGACGCCGCCACCCATCGGTGGCAATCTGATGATGGGGCGTAAAAGCATGGCCGGCTCCGCCATCGGCGGCATGGCCGAAACGCAGGAGATGATCGACTTCTGCGCCGAGCATAAGATCGTCAGCGATATCGAGATCGTGCCGATCCAGGCGGTGAACGAAGCCTATAAGCGCATGGAAAAGAACGACGTGAAATATCGCTTCGTCATCGACATGGCCTCCCTGCGTGCCGAAGCGGTCTGACGGTTGTTGATAAGCGCTCGGTGTATCCCAGACAGCCGCGCAGCGGCTGCGCGGGGATCCAGAGCGAGCGGTAGAAGCCTGCTCGGGACAAAGTGTCAGGTGGATGCATGGCAAAGCGAAATAGCTGTGGGTAGGTACCTACCGATCTAGTGAGGTTTGCGCGCTGCCTGCCAGGCGGCGCGCATCTTGTTGTGCAATGATTTGCGTAAACGTCCTGATCTTGGCGCTCATATACATGAGATCGCCATGCATACGTGTGCGAGAAAGTTGCTCCTCATGGCGTGGGCGCGTATCTTCCCCCTCCCGCCATCTTCCCTCCCTACGATTTCCGGACTCTTCTGCGATGAACGGGTTTACACGTCGTAGTCCCGTGCAATTCCCGCGGCGGCAGTTTTTCAAGATGATCGGTGCCGCGGGTTTTTGCGCGGCTTTGCCGCGTCAACTGAGTGCGCAGAACGCTGCGACCTTCCGGTCTGGGCCTTATCGAACACTCGATGAATTGTCCGCCTCGCTGACCGCGACAGGCATATCGACCGACGAAGTCCAAACGCTGCTGGCCCTCGCCAAGCCCTCCATCGCCTTGCAGTCGACAGCGGTTGAAGACAGCGAGATCGCTGTGGGCGCCGGCAAGATTGGTGGTTCACCTGATGTGCCGCGTGATTTCATCTGGCCGTTACGCCAGCCGACAGTCTTTGGTCTGGCTACGATAGAAACCCTGCGCAAGTATGAAGCAGACAATTCGGACGAAGACCTCAAGCGCCAGATCGCGCTGAAGGAGGCCTTGGCCAAGCGCGTCGCGCCATTGGCCTTCATGACGCAGATCGATCTGGCTGTCTGCGCCGCTGCGGGGCGGCTCGATGAGGATATCCCGCGCGCGGGCCGGCTCTTACTTTTCTACGATCTCGTATTCAATCCGCAGACGGGCCAGGAGCCCAATGGCAATCGGCTCTTTCAGCTCATCCATGTGGAAACCGATCAGCTGACACGGAAGACGGCGCCCGATCTCGGTTATCCTTTGTTTGGTGGCATTGATGTCTATCGCAATTGCCTGCCGTCGGCGCGGTTTCGGCCTGTTTTCACCTATACGCTGCCGGATCAGCGCGCGGCGCCGATCACACCGAGCTATCTGAACAGACCCTATCCGCACGAGAACTGGAGCGATCTCCAGCCCACCCATCTCGAGGCGTCCAATCGTCTTGGCGGTTGGCCGGAGAATATCAAGAAAGAGATGACGATCGATCTCGCCGCCGCGGACGCGGGTGTCGATATCACGCAGATGAACTATCGTGATGTCTTCAAACGGCTTGAGCGATCAGCGCAGCAATGGGTTTTGCTGCTGCAGATCGGCGCCTATGACAACGACATCAACGACTTCAATGGTCTCTATTATATCTGGATCAAGCGCGAGGATTTGCGCGCCCGCGATTTCAGCAAGGCACGGTTGATTTATCAAAAGGATGAATGACGGAGGCTTCCGGCTGATCCTACATCCGGGCCAGCGTGATGATGGTGCGGCCTTGTGCGTCAAGCAGGATCAGCTTTTGCCGGATAGCATCGACGCGCCAGGCGCGCACATCGGCCAGGGCCGCGAAGAATTTCGCTTCTTGATTCATCGCCGCAGGCGGGCAGGCCATTTTGGTGCTGGCGATCGGGCCGAAGCTCAGCCGGTCGCCGGCGATATTAGCTTTGCCAACCATGCGGTTGCAGCCGCCGCTGCCGCTCACCGCGCCATTGGGCGCGATTTCCAGCACGGTCTGTAAGCGGTCGATGACGCCGCCACCACCGATGTCCTCGGCAAGCCAGCGTCCGTCGGGTCGGGCAGGAGCCGCCGGTTCCTGCGTGCGTGGGCTGTCGGCGACGCGCTCGACCAGGATGTCGGTATCGCCAAATCCCTCGCGTCCGCCAGCAAGCCCATCGGCCGACAGGCTGTGACGCGTCGTATTGATGAACAGCAGCCGGCCGCCGAGCGTGATGCGCGCCTGTAAGGCATAGGTGTGGTTGGCGATGATCTGCGTATCGTCATAGCGCAGGCGATAGCGCAGCGGCACCTGACGACGCGGCCACAAAGTGGTCCGGGCCAAAACCCTGGCTGGAGCATCAGCCAGCGAGATATCCACCAACTGCACCTCGACAAGAGACGAAGGCGGCAGGGCCATCCGCTCGCGATAAGTCACGGTGCCGCTGAGCGAGCGCGATTTCGCTGCGGCGGGGGCTGTGTGGAAGGCGGCCGCCAGAACCGCGACGGCGATGGCGAGTGTGGTGCGCCGCCAAATTCCGGCTTTCCAAGCTCCGGTTTTTGTTGCGATCATCATGCTGCCCTCTTTCGCGAACGAAGGGACGTCCCAGCGTCCGAATGCGCCATCTCAACCATGGATGGCGCATTCGTCAAAGGCAGCGTCATCTCACCATTGATAGCGCAGCGAGCCCTTGCCCGCATAGCCATTGCCGCGATTGGAGAAAGACCCCTCGAACGAGCCGGCGATCGACCAGCCATTATGCCATTTCATCTCCGCCCCCGCCGAGACCAGCGCCGCGTTACGGGCTTGCGCCGCGCCGTTGACGATGAAGCCCGAGGCCGGAAGGTTCAGGAACGATGCGGAGATGCTGCGATCCGGGTTGAAATCATGGGCCCAGGCGAGGCGGCTGCGCAGAGTGAGCGTAGCGTCCCCCATCTCGATGGCCTTGTCGCCGCGCAGGCCCAGCTCGCTGCGCCAGGCGGTGACGCTCTTGGAGCCATAGGACAGGGCGAAGACGCCCGGGCCCGTGATCGCCTGTTCCTGATAGGCCGGTAGCGCGATGTTGGTGAACTGTCCCGCCGCATAGGGCGTCAGGCCGCCAAAGGGCGTGGCGAAGCGATAACCCGTTTCGAGGCGCCCGGAGAACATATGGGCGTTAAACCTGGCGCGCAGCTGATCGAACATTACGCGCCGGTCGGTCGTCACATCTTGCCAGCCATAGGCCAAGGAGCCCGCCACATAAGCGGGGCCGAACGTGTGGCGGCCGTAGATGCCGGCCTGGAAGACATTCGAGGAACCGCTGCCCAGACCCGTGCTGAGGTGATAGCTGGTGCCCGCCCCCCCGAGCGCAAAGCCGAGGAGGGTGTCGGGCGAGACGCGATAGTCAGCGCCGGCCGCGAAACCATAGATGCCGGCGGTGTTGGTATTGGAGCCGACGAAGGCATTGCCCCTGGTCGTCTGCGTGCTGCCATAGCCCGCCGCCCAGACGCTCCAGCGCTGCTGCTGGGTCACCATGAGGGGCTGTGTGCCACGGGGCAAAGGCGCGTAAGACATCGGCAGCATCGCGGTGGTGCGGCCGCTGGCATAGGGATCGGTCATCAGATTGAGGAAGCGATCCATCACGTTGAATGTCGCTTGCTGGAGGCCGGTCGCGGATTCCCCCGAGGCTTGCGTCAAGCCGCCTGCCGTCAGACCGCCCAACACCAGCGGAATGCCGCCGGCTGTGTTGAACGAGTTGACCAGCGCAGTGGCGACATTCGCCTGGTTCACCGTCAGGCCGTTGCCGAAATACGGCGGTCCCGGTGGCACGTAGTTGAGCGTCAGATCGAGATAGGCGTTGTTGTTGTCATAGTTCAGCGCCGTCGAAAAATTCGTTGGCAGGTTGGTGTTGACCGGGCCGCTAAAGGTGCCGTTGACGCCGCCGGCCGCATTGAGAACCGTATGGCGTTTGGTGACATAGGCGCCCGGCTCATAGAAGGCCGACAAGGTGGCGCCATTGAGCGTGGCGATGCCCGTGACATTGACGCGATCGGCGTTCGAGGGCGACACCTCGACCTGATAGGCCGATCCGGCCATGAAGGTGAGATTGCCCTGCACGGTCAGCGTGCCGATGGAATTGCCCGGCGCCAATGTGCCGCCCGCATTGATGGTCGTCGTGCTGACGATGCCATTGCCCGATAGCGTGCCGCCCGAATTCACGATCACCTCTGATGAGGAGGCGATGGAGCCATCGATGCTCAAGATGCCAGCATTGACGGTCGTTGAGCCGGTATAGGTGTTGATGCCGGCGAGCACCTGTTTGCCGGCGCCGGTCTTGACGACGGACACGGGGTCGCTGCCGCCATCGAGAATGATGCCGTTGTAAGTGCTGGTACCGCTCGTGGCGTTGAGGGTCAGCGTCACGGGGTTGCCGAAGCCGGAACTGCCGACCTGGCCGGTGCTGGCGCCCGACAGCGAACGCACAGTGGTGTTGAAGCCGCCCATATCGAGAATGCCGTCGACGATATAGTCGGAATTCGCCGAGAGGGCCGTCTCGGAACCCGCCAGCAGAATTCCGTTGGCGGTGATATGAGTCGGGCCGCTATAGGTGTTGTTGCCGAGGAAGACGACGAAGCCGCCAAACTCACCACCATCACCCGTGATCGTCAAAGTGCCGCGGCCGTTGCCGTCGGTGATATTGCCGAGCAAAACCATGACGCCAGAGGCCGCATCGAACGTGCCGCCGGCGGCATTGATGACGACATCGTTCAACAGGTCGATGACGCTGCCACCGCAACCGCAGCCGGTCGTGGCGACGCGCAGCGTGCCGCCGTTCATCGTCACCGTTCCGGTGCCCAAGGGCTGGGGGCCGTCGAGGTCGAGAATGCCTTGGGTGACGGTCGTGCCGCCCGAATAGGTGTTGATGCCAGAGAGCAGGACGGTGGCCGTGCCGGTCTTCTCGACCGACCCAATGCCGATAATGTCGCTGAAGATTTCCGTGTTGTTGGCCGACTGGTCTAAGGTCAGCGAGCCGCCGTTGATGGCGATAGCGCCGTTGATGTCGGCGACAGCGGTGCCGATGGTCAGCTTGTTGGCGCCACCAGTGAAAGTGATGGCATCGGCCTGCACCGCGCCGTCGCCGCTCATGCCGCCGATGATCGTGCCGCTGTTGATGATGGTGAGGTTGGCGCCGGAGATCCCGGTGCCGCCGGCGCCGGCCTCCACGGCGCCATTGGCTGCGCCGCCAATGCCTCCCGTAATCGCACCGTCGTTGTTGATGGTAGCGCCGCTGGCGCGCACGCCAGCGCCGCCGATGCCCGCGACCTCAGTCCCGGCAATCCCGCCGTCTCCACCCGTGATGGTTCCGTTCGTCCGATTGTTGATTGTGCCGCCAGTCGCATCGATCCCGGAACCACCATTTCCACCGCTGCGTCCCAGGGTGTTTCCAAGGCTGCCATCGGCGACGCCGCCATTGCCGCCGGTGATGCTGCTACTGTTGTTGACTGTGCCCCCGCCTAGCCGCACGCCGGCGCCACCTGCGCCCGCAAAGCCGCCGCTCGTGCCGGCGAAAGCATATCCACCTCGACCGCCGGTTATGACACCGGCTTCATTGTCGAGGACACTGCCTGTCGCGAGGCTGACGCCGGCGCCACCCGCGGCGGCTTGGCCATCGACGCCGCCAAACCCATAGGATTGCGCACCGACGCCGCCTGTGATGCTGCCGTTGTTGGTCAGGACGCTTGGTGCTCCAGAGCGGAGCATCACGCCATCGCCGCCAACGCCCGCGTATATATTTGCCCCGCCCATACCCCCAGTGATCTGACCACTGGCCATATTGGTGATCGTCGTGCCCCAAGCCTCGATACCGGCACCTCCGACACCGCTGCGGCCTGCGAGCTGGGGAAATTGTATATAGGCTGTAGAGCCACCGACGCCGCCGGTGATGATGCCAGCGTTTTCGATGCTGCCATTGTTGGCCAATATACCGGCCCCGCCATCGCCGCCATCGCCGCCAAACGAACCATAGCCACCGTTGCCGCCCTGAACGTTGCCGCTGACGTTGCTGATACTGCCACCTGATTGCAGAAAGATACCCGCACCACCGCCGCCGCCATGCGAGAAATTATTGGGGTTAGTGAAGTCGCCATTCCCGCCATCGCCGCCGCTGATGGTGCTGCTGTTGATCAGGACGTTACGGCCATCCTGTGCGAGAAGACCGGTTCCGCCGCCGCCGCTGCCGCGGCCGCTGCTTGCAGCGATGACACCGCCGCCCACGCCGCCAGTGATGGTTCGTCCATTCGTGTCTGTGGAACCGTTGCCGGTTAGCACAAGGCCAGTGCCGCCACCGCCGCCGCCGGAGAGACTGGTGACGCCGTTGCCACCCACATAACCCTGAGCCAAAGGCGTCGAATTCGAAACTGTTCCGCCGCCGGCGCCACCCGCGTTTCCGCTGCCACTGCTTCCGCCGTCTGTCGCTGAGCCAGATTGACCGGGATTGATGTCAGCGCTTCCGCCTGGGCCAAAGCCGCCACCGCCCCCGCCGCCGCCAACGATGCCGCCGGCATCCGGCGTGCCATTGCCGCCTCTGCCGCCGCTGTAAAGAATTTCCTGACCGATGGCCGAGCCAGATGTGAGCACGATGCCTAGGCTGCTGGCTAGCAGTAGGGTCATCACCGACACACCGGAAAGAAACGCGCCATTGCGCCTCGGCATGGCGATGCCGAGCCTGGAAACCTGCCATCCGAACATTGTGCCCAAAGCCCCAATCGCGGCAGCCAAGCCCCTGGCCACATTCCCGCGCGATTCCTGCATCGTATAGCGATGATTCTGCCAACGCCAGCCCCGCTATCGGCCTATCTTTCTGTGGCATAAAGCTTTTTTGGCTTGTGTGGGGATGCGACCACACGGCGTTCCTGGCCGCTTTTGCTCAATTGGGCCGATGGCGCCCTCGACGGCGGCGAAACCAGGCGATATCGACGGAAGGGGAGCCCAAGAGGCAGGGGCAACGCGGGGTTGAAGGATTCATGAGCGCGATCACCATCACGAAAGACATGCGCGACGCCAGCCACGGCCGCTACGTGGCGCACGTCGCCGGCATCGACGCCGAGGCGGAAATCGCTTTCACCATTGAAGGCCCGGGCATCGTCAGCGCCGACCACACCGGCGCGCCGCCGGCTATGCGCGGCACCGGCGTGGCGCTCGCTCTTGTCGAACATATGGTGGCCGACGCCCGCCAATCCGGCTTCAAGATCGTGCCGCGTTGCCCCTATGTGCGGGCGCAATACGCCAAGCGTCCGGAATGGGCCGATGCCTTCACCACAAAGCCCGGCGAGGATCCATAATCGCAGCCCAGCCATGATTTGCCTGGCGCGCTGGTTCGTCCGACAGTCGCGCCCCCATCGGGAGGCCTCTCATGTCTCAGCCGCAAGCTTATGAGCATTTTCTGGCGCTGCATGCGCGCACCTTCATCATGCCCAATGCCTGGGATGGCGCTTCAGCGGTGCTGCTGAAGCGCGCCGGCTTCGAGGCCTTGGGTTCCACATCGCTGGCCATTGCCTTCGCGCTTGGCCGGCTCGATGGCTTCCATGCGATCAGCCGCGATATTGCGATGGAGAACGCCAGTATGCTGGCGCGGCTCACCGGCCTGCCGATCAATGGCGATCTTGAAGATGGTTTCGGTCCTTCGCCGGAAGATTGCGCGCTCACTGTGCGCGCCGCCATCGCCGGCGGCCTTGCCGGATTGGGCATCGAGGACACGACCGCTGATCCGCAGCATCCGATCCATGATTTCGACGCTGCCGTGGCGCGCATCAAAGGCGCGGTGCAGGCGGCGCGCGGCCGCATCGTGCTCACCGCGCGCACCGACAATTTCCTGCAAGGCCGGCCCGATCTCGACGACACCATCCGCCGCCTTGTTGCTTTCGCGGAACTGGGTGCCGACGTGCTCTATGCGCCCGGCCTGCCGGATCTCGATGCGATCAAGAAAGTCGTGCGCGCCGTAGCGCCCAAGCCGGTCAATGTGGTTGTGGGACCGCGCAGCGGCCCGGTGCCGTTGAAAGTTTTGGAAGAAGCGGGCGTCAAGCGCGTCAGCCTCGGCGGCGCGCTCTACCGCCGCGTCATGGCTGATCTCGTCCAGGCGGCGGAGGCGCTGAAGAACGGCGACATCGCCTCGGCGGCTAAGGGCATTGCCCATAGCGAGATCATCGCGCTGCTGCCGAAGGTGTGAACTGGGCGTTCAACGCGCGATCGCGACAATGCCGAGGATGGAGGCGACGAGCGCCAGAACAATGCGCAGACTGTGGAGCAGGAGCCAGCTGTCGAGTTTTCCGGAGACTTGATCCAGAGGTACGGCTTTGGCGGCAAATTGCGCATTGCTCGGCAGATGATAGGCAAACGTCACAGCCAGAACCGCGATGATGCAAGCTGAGGCGACCAGCCAGAGCGTGCGCCCTGTCGTGTCGCCCCAACTGATGTATAGCGAGCCCGCGAGACCGATTAGGGCGGGAGCGACGACGAACGGAATGACTTGCGCCACGAAATGATTGTTCTGGCTGAACCAGTCGAGAAACCCTTGCGGCGGTAAGCTTTTCCAATAGGCGCCGAGGATGACGCCGATCGCCAGCATGACGCCGGCGAACATCGCGGCTCCCGAAATCGCCAATATGTTGAAGAGCAAACGCATGGCCATGGCTTTCTCCTTGCAACCTTGGAAGGGGTCTATGTGACGCAGATGCCGGGAACCGCGATCTTCTGGAACAGATGCGGCGAGGCGACGGCGCTCGACGGATAGCTCGCCAGCCGGGCATGAAACTCCGGATGCGTAAAGGCGGCCCGGAACGCCGCCGTCGATTCCCAGACGGCGTAGTTGAGATAGGTCGGGCTGTCGCCGATGGCGCGGTGAAGCTGCGTCGAGATGCATCCCGGCTGCTGTGTCATGAAATCGGCGTCGTTGCGCCAGGCGGCGAGAAACGTCTCTTCGTCGGCGATATCGAGGGTGAAGACGTTCACCAGAACGACAGGCGATGCATCGATGGCAATCTGCTTTTCGATTGGAAAAGCGGGATCCATGGGGCGCCGAACCGGCATGACACGCTCCTACGATGAACTATATTGGCATCATGGTGTCATCTTGCATATTGACATCATAATGTCAATTAAGGTGTATGGTGCCCATGGTAAAGAACAAAAGAACCACGACGGGGGCGGCCGTGACCGACCTCATTCTGGATCTGTTTCAGGTCAATAACCGCATGCTGACGGCCGGAGACAGGCTCGTCGCCGAACTGCGGTTGACCAGCGCGCGCTGGCAGGTTCTCGGCGCCATCGTGGCCGCCGATCGCCCGCAGCCTGTCGCATGGTTGGCGCGTGACATGGGCGCGAACCGGCAGAACGTCCAACGCATCGTCAACGATCTGGAAAAAGAAGGGCTCGTCGCCTTCGAGCCGAATCCGCATCACCGGCGCGCGCAACTGGTCAGTCTCAGCGAACACGGTAAGACCGTTTACGACCGGGCGTTGAAGTTGCAGATACCCTGGGCCGAAAGCGTGGCCGAGGGCCTGACGCTCAAGGATATCGAAACGGCGCGCACTGTTCTGGGGGTGCTGCGCGACAATCTTCAGGCGCAGGTCGAAGACAAATAGGAGTGGCGCGCCGGCTCACGCTTTGTGGGCCTGACGCGCCTGGTTCGTGGAGCCTGCGCTCAAGTGCCTGCGATTGCCAATTCCAATGGAAATGTATCGACGACTTCGTGGCCATGCTCGTTGAGAATGAAGGTGTGCCCCAGGAAAATGCCGAAAAGCCCATCCATGGTGATCGGGTTGGGTTCCGCCATGATGATCATCCCCGGCTTCAGCAATTCGACCGTGTGATGCTGGCTGCCATATTCCGTCGTGACATGGGGTTCGTCGGTGACAAGATCAATGCCGTGGCAATGGATCGGCCTTGATTGCACGCCTTTCTCGCGAAAGAATTTCGACGCTTCCCACATGTTGATGACCGGCTTGCCAGGAGCGATTTCGGCGACGATTTTGCGATAGCCGGGCAGGGTGATGTCTTCCCAGAATTTGCGCACCATATCGGTCGGTTCGCCGATACAGACGGGTGAGCCAATCTGAGCGGTATAGCCTCGATAGGCCGCGGCAAGCTCCATATTGATGATATCGCCCTTCTGCAGCACCCGGCTCGAAGGGCGAGGGTTGCCGAAAATCATCGCCGGGTTTGCCATCGGGGTCGAGCCGATGATGAGAAAGTCGATATCGCCGCCGCCTTCCAGGATCGCGTTCGCCGCCGCCGCGCGCAGTTCATATTCCTTCACGCCCGGCTTGGCGCGGGCGACGAGGGCTTCCATGGCGCGTTGCGTCAGCACTCCGGCTTTGCGGACGCAGGCGAGTTCTTCCTCGCTGTGGATCACCAGAAGTTCGTGCAGGAAGTCTTTCGTGAATATGAGTTCCGCGTCGGGCAAGCCGCGACGCAAGACCTCATATTGATTGACCGGCATGTAATCGCCATGACGTGGGTCGATCTCCATCAGGCCGATGCGACCGCGTTCGAGCTTGAGTTCGCGCAACCGTTCGACCATGACATCGGCATAGCGCCCGCCGCGACTGTGGCGAACGTCCGTCACTGCAACCTCGACCAGTCGGCGGACGGCCTCCGCATGCGTGCCGCCCATCGAATAGATCATGGTGGGCTCACCGTGCAGGGGAACCAGGATGTAGCAGCACAGCGCATGCCACTCCCAATGGCCCGTAAGCCACGCCATGCCGCCGCCAAAGCTCCAGTGACTCGGCCCTCCTGGCACGATCATGCAATCAAGCCGATGCTCGCGCATTTTGGCACGCAGCGCTTCATAGCGGCGCGCATATTCTTTCGCCGAAAATTGCTCGTAGACAGCATCTCTATAATAGGGTGTATCGCGCATATTGGCGAAAGGGATCGATTGGTCCAATCGGCCGCGCAACGCCTGCCATGCGTTCGTGCTGGTCGCTTGCAATGTATCGCTGGCCATAAGTTCTTACTCCATCGAAGTTATCAGTGTTCTGTGATCTCTATCTTGTCTGTTGAGAACGGCCTCTGTCGGTCAGGGCGTGCCGACCCTTGTGTCTTTCAGAAGCTCTCGATAAAGTTTCTCATCTGACTTCATCAACTCGTTGAACTCATCGGGCGTGCTACTGGTGAGCTCAAAACCCTGTGCCTGCAGCCGTTCGATGACATCGGGCATCTGCAACACGCGGCTGATGTCGGCATTGATCTTGTTCAGGATGGGCACTGGCGTATGTGCCGGCGCCATGGCGCCGAACCACGCATCGTACTGATACTCTGGCAGGCCAGCCTCGGCGAAGGTTGGAACATTAGGCAGGGCGGGGCTGCGCTTGGACGTTGCGATCGCCAGCGCTTTGAGATTCCCGCCCTTGGCCTGCTCGACCGTCAGATTGAGCGCCAGAAAATAAATATGAGAATCGCCACGCAGAATTCCGATCAGCGCATCGCCGCCGCCCTTGTAGGGAATTTGAACGAAATTTGTGTTGGTTATTTTCTTAAACAGCTCGGCGGAAAGGAAAGAGGTGCTGCCGAGACCCGCCGACCCATAATTCATCTGGCCAGGCTTCGTTCGTGCCAGGGTGATCAGCTCCTGCAGCGTGTTTGCCGGGAGCTTGGGTTCCGTCACCAAGACAAGAGGGACGGATGCGAGTTTGATAACGCCTTGGAAGTCCGCGATCGGATCAAACGACAGGCTTTTGTTGATGAGCCCACCGACGACGTGGCCGTTTGACATCATCATGAGCGTGTAGCCGTCGGGGGCGCTTTTCGCCACACTCGCGGTTCCCGGCATGCCGGGTCGATTTTCAACAACGACGGATTGCTTCCAGATGTCCTGCAGCTTGTCGGCGATGACGCGCGCCAGCCCGTCGACGGCGCTGCCGGCTCCAATCGGCGTGACTATTCTGACCATTTGATTGGGAAAGTTGTGCGCCAGGTCGGTCTTGGCGGTGTCGGCTTGCGCCGATGACAGGTTTATCGACAAAACGGCGATGCCATACGCGGCGATCTTGCGCCAAGTGGTCTTGAGCCAAGTGGTCTTGAACCAAGTCATGTCCGCCGCCCTCCCAGGCCTGAATTCTTATCTCCGGGCTGTAAGTCGCCGTTAAGTTCGCGTCTATCACGGCGGGGCGAATTGTCTGATTTCCGTCATTTCCGGCTCTCAAGGCTTTGGGGCGCTGGGGCGGGAGGCGACGGACATTGCTGGTGGCGGAGGTTGCTGCTAAAAAATAGGTCTGACTTTTGCAGCGCAGGTGTAGCCAGATGTCGTTGGGAACACAGCCACTTGCCGACGCCCCCCATTCCTCATGGCTCGAGGTTAAGCACGAGCAGGCGTATCGGCCGGCGCATGTGCGCCATCGGCATGAGTTTCATCAGATTGGCGTATGTCTGAGAGGCGGGGCCAATCTCGCGTGGTGGAATGAAGACGCTGGCTTGCGGAAGGTTCTCGCCGGGAACAGGAATATTGTCATCAATCCCGCTGAGGCTTGTCATTCCATTGATTGGACCGGCTCCTTGGAGCGGGTCATGCTCGAATTGGATTGCGGGGTTGTAAAGCGGGTCGCAGCCGAGCTCGATATGCGCGACGATATCAGCATCCAGGGCACGCCGAACGGCCGCGACGACACGATATGGCATCTGGCATTCATGCTGTATCGAGAAACCGCCACCAATCCGCTCTCTTCAGCGCTCTATGCGGAATCGGTCGCCAATCTCCTCGCCGTTCGTTTGCTGAGACATTTCACGGACGCTAAGATTGCTCCCAGCCTGCCAGTCTCACCTCTGACCAGCAAGCAGATGGCGATCATCGATGAATATATCCATACCCATCTCGACGCGGATATTGATGTGTCGCGTTTGGCTGGCGTGTTGAACCTCGGCCCTCTGCAGTTTTCGCGTCGTCTCAAGGCAAGAACGGGTGTGTCGCCACATCAATATGTCACGGGCAAACGCGTTAACCGCGCCTGCGAATTGCTGGACGCGACAAAGCAGTCAATCGTCGACATAGGGTTGGAAGTTGGCTTCAGCGGGCAAAGCCATTTCGCGGCGCGATTTAAGCAGGTCGTTGGGGCTACCCCACGCGAATACCGCAACATCAGACGTGGAATGCAATCGGATCGCGGCGGGCGGACAAACTGATCGCAGTCAGCGGTCCAGCCACTTCGCCATGATGACGCGCGGTGTCTCCTCATAGCCCAGATGATCGTAGAAGCCGATGACCTTGGTATTGGTCTCGCGCACCAGCAATTGCACTTTGACGACGCCCCGCTGCCGCAGCCAATTCTCGCCCGCCGTCACCATCTGCCGGCCGATGCCGCTGCCACGCGACGTCGGGTCGGAAGCCACATAATACAGCCAGCCACGATGGCCATCATGGCCGACCATGACGGAGCCGACGATGCGACCTGCCGCATCCGTCCCAACCAAAATATCGGATGCCGCGCCGCCGCGTGCGAAGCGAAAGTCAGCGCCGGGATCGTTATAGCTGACGACGAGATCGCAGGCACGCCATAGGGCTGTGACTGCGCTTTCGTCATCGGATTTGGCGCTTCGGATTGTCAGGCTCATCAGCGTACTCGAAAGTGAATCGATATCGGACCTGTTCGCATAGCAGCTGCAACGCGGATATTCCAACATGCGTAGCAATCACGAGAATTGCAGATGCACCTTTTGCAAGGTGGCACGGATGACGCCGTTGGCACCGAAGCAGGGCTCCAATTCGATTTCGATCAGGCCGGGGACCATACCAACACCCTGTTCCCAGAGCTGTGTATCTCGCAGGCCGGCACGACGCAGGCGCAGGCCGCCGATGACGTTTTGATGGCTGAAGCCTTCTATGCGTGTATCAATCCAATCGCCAAGCGTGAAAGTTACAGTCACCGGGCGGGGAGAGTCGGGCAAGTTCAACACCAGTTCGCTTGGGCTTTCACGGCGCAGATGGAAGGAGACGACTTCAAAATCGCCAAAGGCGGCGCCAGCGTGTAGGTAGCCAGGGAAGCTGGCAAGCCAGTCTAGAATCTGTTGGCCGCCTTCGGTCTCGGCAAGAATCTCCTCGGTTTCATGCGCGCTCTCGTCTCTGGGGAATGTCACGGCGCGGATGGGTACGGTTGACCGCTCCTTCGCATCACGCTGATAGACCGAAAAGATCGCCTTGCCGATCAGCGACGTTTCCGCCTCGGCGCAGCGCCCATAGACCTCAGCGCGCACGCTCTGGATTTGCGGCGACTGCGGCATGGCATCGCTGGCGAATTCGATCAGATGCGCCGCCAGCCGCGTGTGGCCGCTGGCCGCCAATTCGCCCGCGCGGCGTGCCAGCCGGTCGACGCCGCCGACCAGCGTGCTGATCTCGGCGGCGAGTTCGGCATCCGACGCCGGCTTCAGGTGCGATGGATTGCCGTCGAACCAGCCGGCATAGAGATGCCAGATGTTGCGCACGACGAATTCCGGATCGTCATATTTTGGCTTCAGCCACGGCCGTGCCAACAGCTCCGGCGGCGCGCTGACTTTATGAAGGATGTCGTCGAGGGACGAGCCCGTGTTCATCAGCGCCAATGTTTGCGTGGTGAGGCTCTCCAGCACGTCGGCAGCGCTGCCGAGCATTTCATCGACGCGCTTGGCTCCGCGCACCACCGGGCCATGGCCGGGCACGAGCACCGCCGGCGTCAGCGCCTGCATCTGGCGCAAGGCGCGCGCCCAGTCGGGCGCATAGCGCTGCACTTTGCGGGGGTTGCCGGCATTGGGAAACACCCAGATGACGAAATCGCCGCTGGCGACGATCTGTTTCTGCGGCAGCCAGACGAAAGTGGCGTCGTCGGTCTCGCCGCGCCCGTGCATCAGCTCGATCTTCGTGCCGCCGATGTCGAGCGACAATGTCTCGTCATAGACCTCGTCGGGCCGGCGATGCTGATCGGGGAATGTATAGCCCGGCTGGTTGAACTGGCGGCCCATCACCAGCGAATTGAGGTCATGGGTCGTGTCGTAGCGCTTGAAGCGGTTGAGCACATTGCGATGGGCGATGACGCGGGGACGGGCGAACCCTTTGCCGTCGGCTTCCTGATCGTAAAGGCGGGCGCCCCAGGTATGGTCGATATGGCCATGGGTGTAGATGATGGTGTGAACAGGCGCCTCGTCCCAGCGGCGCAGCACCGCGAAGGTTTGCGCCGCCGTCTCGCGGCTGCCGCTGTCGATCAGAACGATCCCTTCGCTGGTCCGCAGCGCCGTGGCATTGCCGAACAGATAGCTGGTGTGGATGGTGATGACGTCGTCGGCGATCGGCTGGGCGACACCACCCGCCACCGTCGCCGTCCAATCCTCCAGCGTCGCCGCCCCCGTCCAGAGCCGCTCGAAGAATTCATCCCGCTGTTGATCGTCCATCATCGCATCCTTGGTCTGTCCATCGGCGATGATAACCCGTGCCGTCGCTCTCGGCGACGACAGGTTTCATAGCGCGATGGCGACAGTACTTGAGGATGGACCCTGAAACACACCCTGCTGCCAAATCATGACAGCAGCAGGGTTGCGTTTAATGCGTGCCGTTCACGCCGCCTGTTGCGGCATCGGGCCGATATAAATCGATTGCGGGCGCACGAGGCGGCCGCCGGCGATCTGTTCGCGCGCATGGGCGAGCCAGCCGATGGTGCGGCCCATGGCGAAGACGCAAGTGAATGTGTCGGGCGGAAAGGCCAGAGCTTCCAGCAGCAATGCGGTGTAAAATTCCACATTGGTCTGCAAGGAGCGGTTCGGCTTGCGCTCGCGCAGGATGGCGAGCGCCGCCGCTTCCACAGCCTCGGCATAGGCGAGGCGGCCGGCGCTTGCGTCGAGTTTACGGATCGCCCGCTTTAACGCATCGGCGCGCGGATCGCGCACACGGTAGATGCGATGGCCGAAACCCATCAGCCGGTCGCCACGCTGCAATGCTGCTTCCAACCAGGCCTTCGCGTGGCTGGCGTCGCCGATCTCATCGAGCATGTCGATGACCGGCCCCGGCGCGCCGCCATGCAGTGGCCCTTTCAGCGCGCTCAAGCCCGCGAGCACCGCCGATCCAAGGCCGGCGCGTGTGGAAGCAACGACACGCGCCGCGAAGGTGGAGGCGTTGAGCCCGTGGTCGCAGACGGTGACGAGATAGGCATCGAGCGCCGCCGCCTGGGTCGTGGTCGGGCCGTCGCTGTGCATCATCCGCAAAATATCTTGCGTATGGGAAAGCGAGGCATCGGGCGCGATGGCGGCAAGGCCGCGCTGCGCCCGCACGATTGCTGGCGTGAACACGGCTGGCGCCGCCAAAAACCGCAGGGCGGTGGCGAGATCGTCGCCATCGGGCAGCCGCGCCATCAGGGCGCGGAGCGCCTCGGTCGGTGTGCGGCTGATGAGCGTGCTGTCGAGGGCTGCGACTTCGCTGAACACCTCCACCCGGCTCTGGCCAAGCGCCCGGGCGAAAGCCTCGCCCGCCGGCAGATCGGGAAAGAAGCCGTCGAACATCAGCCGCGCCGCTTCGGCGAAGTCGGCATGGCCGGCGATGTCTTCGAGCGCATGGCCGCGCAGGATCAGGCGGCCGGCAGCGCCATCGACCTCGGAAAGGACCGTGCTGGCGGCGACGACATCTTCGAGACCGTCGGAGATGGGGGTGAGATCGGGCATGGCTGAACTCCATCAATCAATGATGCTTGAGGATTGGCCCTGATCGGCATAGAATCAATATTGATAAAGATAATCAATATATCGACGTGAAAAGTAGCGATATGAGCGAATGGCTGAGCGCGCAGGACGTGATGACCCGGCTGAAACTGCGGCCGCAGACGCTTTATGCCTATGTCAGTCGCGGCCGCATCGAGGCGAAGGCGGATGACGAGGATCCGCGCCGCCGGCTCTATCGCGCCGCCGACGTCGACCGTCTGAGCTATCGCAAGACGCGCGGGCGGCGGAACGCGGCGATCGCCGAAGACGCCATCGCCTGGGGCGAGCCGGTGTTGGCCTCGACGATCACCACGGTGGCGCACGGGCGTTTGTGGTATCGCGGCCAGGATGTGGAGACGCTGGCGCAGACCGCGCGTCTTGAAGACGTCGCGCGCCTGCTTTGGGCGTGCGGCAATGCGCGCTTTCCGCCGCAGTCCAATCCGATCGGTCCTGGTACGCCCTTGCAGCGCATGTTCGCGACCATCGCCGCGCGCGCCGCGAATGATCCTGCCATTGCCGGCCGCACGCCCAAGGCGCTCTATTTCGAGGCCGCCGCCGTCCTCGATGCCTTGGTCGATGCGGTGGCGGGCGGGCCGGGCGAGGGGCCGATCCACGATCGCCTGGCGCGTGCCTGGGGGTGTGACGCGAAAGGCGCCGATCTCATTCGCCGGACATTGGTGCTGCTCGCCGATCATGAGCTGAACGCCTCGACTTTCGCCGTGCGTGTCACTGCCTCGACGCGCGCGTCATTGGCGGCTTGCGTCATGGCGGGGCTCGCCGCTTTGTCGGGGCCGTTGCATGGCGGCATGGCGCGCCGCGTGCGTGCCTTCTTGGAGGAGGCGCGGCGCGTTGGCGCGGAGAACGCCGTGCAAGCGCGGCTCGACCTCGGCGCGGCCGTACCGGGCTTTGGCCATCCGCTCTATCCCGAAGGCGATCCGCGTGCCCGCGCCCTGCTGTCGGCATGCAAAATGCCGGCTGAGTTCGAAGACATCCAGCGCGTCGCCGAGACGATCACCGGCGAAGCGCCGAATATCGATTTCGCACTCGCCGCATTGGCTTCATCGCTTGCGCTGGTCGACGACGCGCCGTTCCTGCTCTTCGCGACAGCGCGCTGCACCGGCTGGATCGCGCATGCGTTGGAGCAATTCCAGAGCGGCCGTCTCATCCGCCCACGTGCGCGTTATGTCGGCGTGGCCCCTGTTTCCGAATGAGTTGCTATTTTGCAGGCGGCAAGGCATTGGCGACATTGCTCGCGTCGATGAGCACGTGACGGACCGTCACAAGGTCAGAGGCGCGTTTGCCGTTGAGCCAATCAACCATGGTCTCAAGGCCCAGCCGTCCCCAAGAGACGGGATTGAGCTCCACCGTGAGCCCGAGTGAGCCATTCTTGACCGCCTGCAGGGCCGGAGGAATGCCGTTCATGCCAGTCACGATGATCTGGCCGCGCTTGCCCGCAGCCGTCACGGCCTGGACGGCGCCAAGCGCCACTTCGTCATTGGCGCAATAGATCGCCTTGATGCCGGGGCGGGCGACGAGAATGTCTTCGGCATATTTCAATCCATCCTCGCGGGTCAGCGCCGCATCCTTGCGGTAGACGATCTTGATCTGCGGTTGTGCCTTAAAACCTTCGTCAAGGCCGGCATTGATGTTGCGGAAGGTCGCCGCACCGGCGGGGCCGGTAATCATCGCCACGTCGGCGCTACCGCCGACAGCTTTGCCGATCCAGGTGGCGATGTCGCGCCCGACACCTTTCTCATCCATGGAGACATAAGCCGACTGATGCGGCGAATTGGCGTGGCGGGCCACGGAGATCACGGGAATGCGCGCTTCGCCGGCGGCCTGATAGGCTGCTGCGACGGCCACGGCATCGATCGGCGACACCAGAATCCCATCGACCTTGCGGGCGACCAGATCGTTGATGCCGGTCACCTGTTGCGCGATGACTTCATTGGCCGTCACGAAGACCACTTTGACGCCCAGCTCCTTGGCTCGCGCCTCGATGCCGCGCCGCATGGCGATGTAGAAAGGATTGGTGTCCGAAGCGAGCGCAACGCCGATGGTGTATTCCTTGGTCTGGGCCATGGCATGCGTCATGACGCTTGTTGAAAGCAGCGGTGCCAACACAAGTCCGAGAAATATCCGTTTGCTGATCATGATCTTCTTCCCTTGCTGGAGCATTTTAAGAAAACCGGCGACGCGCCTGATCGGCGGCGGCCGCAGCGACAAGAACCACGCCGATCGTGACGCGCTGCCAATAGCTATCGACGCCGATCAGATTGAGCGTGTTGGCGAGCACTGTCATGATCAGCACGCCGATCAGACTGCGATGCAGACGGCCTTCGCCGCCTTGTAGGGAAGCCCCGCCCAGGATGACGGCCGCGATAGCGGTCAATTCATAAAACTCGCCGGCGGTCGGTTGCCCCGATTGCAGCCGTGCAGCCAGCATGACGCCTGCAAGGCCCGCGAGCGTGCCACAGATCACGTAAGCCGTGGTGGTAACGCGCTCGACCATGATCCCGGCGAGCAAAGCGGCTTCACGGCTGCCACCGACGGCGAAAATGCGTGTGCCAAGGATGGTGCGATGCAATATCCAACCGCACACCACGGCGAGGACCAGGGCTGCCCAGACGAGCAGGGGGATGCCAAGCCAACGGCCGACGCCAAAATGCACGAAAGATGCCGGCAGGCCTTCATCGCCGACGACGGGCGCGCCTTGCGTGATGATGAGCGCGACGCCGCGAAAGAGAACCATGCTCGCCAATGTGGCGATGAAGGGGCTCACTCTGAGCTGCGTGATGACCAAGCCATTGATCAATCCGACCGCAGCGCCAGTGGCGCCGCCGACGATAATCCCCGCGACGATACCGAAGTGAAGCATCGTCTGCGCCGCCAGACAGCCCGAGAGAGCCACCACGGAGCCGACAGACAGATCGAAACCGCCGGCGACAATCACATAGGTCATGCCGATGGTGATGACGGCGATTACCGCGGCCTGCAGCAGCAGATTGGTGATGTTGAAGGGCGTCAGGAAATTCTCGGATGCAATCGAAGCGACCGTGCACAGGACGACTAGAACCAGAAGCGGTGTCTGTTCACTCAGGCGGACGCGGTTTTTGACGAAAGCCGTGGTCCAAGGACGCAATGTCGTGTCGCTCATGCGGTTTCCTCTGCCAGCGCGTGAAAGGCGAGTTCGTCGAAACCTTCGTCGCGCCGCAGGCTGCCGGTGACATGGCCTTGGCGCATGATCTTGATTTCGTCGCTAATGCTCAGGAGTTCGGGCACATCTGAACTGGCCATCAGAACCGCGCCGCCTTTCGCCACGAAACGGCGGATCTGCGCATGAATTTGGTCTTTTGCCGCGACGTCGATGCCGTGAGTCGGTTCGTCGAGCAGCAGGAGATCGATCTTGCCGACAAGCCAGCGCGCCAGCGCGACTTTCTGCTGATTGCCGCCGGAGAGGGCGCGGACTGGCAGGTCTGGCCGCAAGGGTCTGACGTCGAGCATCTGCATCATGCGCATCACCGCCTGATCTATTTTCTTTTCGTCGCGGCCGAAGGCGGTGGCGAAATGGCGCAGATGCGGCAGGACGATGTTGTCGCGGACCGAAAGCGCATGCACCAAGGCTAGCGCGCGCTCGGGCGGCAGATAGCCCCAGCCGCGATTGATGGACCGGCTGATCGCTGAACCATTGCTGCCAAAGAAGCGCCGGACGACCGTGCTGATGCCCGACCCGAGCAATCCGCCAAGGCCGATACACCTGGCGCGCTGACAGGCAATGACCACGCCGTTGACATCCTGTCGCGCGACCTCTGCGCCAGCTTCGTGAAATTCGTGGCGCGTGTCTTCCGGTGCCTTCACATGGCCGGTCATCGCGCTGATGATGCCGGAATGGGGGAAGGGGGGCGCCGCGCTATTCATCGCGACCCGGCCGTCGCGCAGAACGAGCAGCTTATCGGCGATGACGTCTATTTCCTTGAGCCGGTGCGACACATAAATCAACGCGACGCCCTGTTGCTTAAGGCGACGCAAAACCGTGAAGAGATGTTCAACCTCCGGCCGGTCGAGCGCGGCTGTCGGCTCATCAAGCATGAGAATGCGGGCACGATGGCCAAGGGCACGAGCGATCACGATCATCTGTCGCTCGGCGAAGGACAGCGCCCCGGCCGGGCGGTCGAGGTCGAGAGAAACCCCAACAAGCGCCAGAGCCGCCGCCGCTTCGCGGCGCAGCGCCTGCCGGTCGACCTGCGGCAAAACCCCGAACAGACGATTGCTGGGAAGGCGTCCAAGCATGACATTCTCCGCCACGCTCGCCAGCGGCACCACGCGCAATTCCTGCGGCACGACCACGAGGCCGGCATCGAGCGCCATGCGCCGATGAGCGAAGGCCACGGCGTCGCCGAACAGTTTGATCGTGCCGCTGTCCTGCCGCTGCAAACCGCTGAGAATTTTGATCAGCGTCGATTTACCAGCGCCGTTCTGGCCGAGCAGCGCCAGGCATTCGCCGGGCGCGAGATCGAATGAGACATCCTGCAGCGCCTGCGTCGCGCCAAACCGCCGCGACAGATGGGCGACACTGAGCGCGGAGGGCGGGCTCATGCCGCCCGTTCCTTCATCCAGCCGATCGCGGTGGGCGCCCATAAGGCCGTGTCGTCGCCCGCAGCGAGGCTCGCCTGGAAATGATCGGCGTCTCGCAACACCAGCCGGGTGACATCGCCGCCTGCGGTCTCCAGCGCGCGCTCCATCTCTTCCGCCTGGGTGATGAGATGCGGAAAGTCGCGATCGCCATGGGCCATCAGAAAAGGTGGCGGCGTGCCGTCGATGCGCAGGACGGGGCTGGCCGCGATGTCCATGCCATTGCCTTCGGGGCCGAGAAAGCGCGGACGCATCGACAATCCAGACCCATCGCCGAAGCGGTAGACACCGGAAATGGGTAGGCAACCTCTGATGACCGTGTTGTCGAGCCCGAGTGGCTTTTGCCAGTCGCGCGTGACCGCGAGCAGGGCGGCATAGTGCCCGCCGGCTGAGTGTCCGCCGAGAAAGAAGGACCTTGGATCGCAACCCCAGTCGCTGCACCGATGGCTTAGGAGAGCGATGGCTTGGGCGATATCTTCCACGCCCGTTGGAAACAGATGTTGTGGCGCGAGGCGATAGCCGATCGAGGCGAAGGTGATACCGCTGGCGTTCAGAACGGGCGCCATGAAGCCCATCCATTCTTTATAGCCGCCAGTCCAGCCACCGCCGTGGGAGAAACCGAACAGGATGCCGTTTGGTTTCTCCGGCCGGTAGATGGCGATGCTTTGATAGGGATTGTCGCCGTAGCGGAGCTCATCGAATGTCACGGCGGCCGAGCGGGTCGCGCAGGCCTCGCCATAGGCGAGACCGACAGCCGACGGTGGCTCTTGCTGCGGATAATCGGCGATCAGCATCCATTCCCTCCGTGTTTCCGACTGCTCGGAAAGGCTCGTTGTGGCCCAGTCCCGCGCCATGGGCGCGGGATCCCCTCCAGGCCGGCGGATCAGCGTCGGATGCGTTCGACGATCATGTTTTGATCGATGATGCGGCCTTTCTCGATGATCACCTGATCATCGAGCATCAAGGTGCAATCGCGCATCGGCACGTCGTAATGGCCGCGCGTCTTGCGATTGCCGCCGCCTTCCGAATTCGGTCCGGTCGAGAACAGAAAGTTGCCGGCGAAGGCTCGTGCCGCTACGCGGGACCGTTCTGGCACTTCGCCTTGTAGACCCATCCAGTACCAAGGCGCTTGCGGATTGAGGCCCCAGCCCAGATGCGAAATGGCATAAGGATCGCGATCGTCGTCGGACGCCTTGGCGTCGTCGAGCCAGTCGCGCATCAGTTTGGCGTCAAGGCCGCCATCCAGTTCGGTGATGAAGCCGTTCTCGATCTTGAGGCGGACCGGATCGACCACATAACGGCAGTAGGGAAGAATGATGATGTCGCCGGGCTGGATCACCACTGTGCCGTTGGCGCTGCCTTCGTTGGGGAAGGTATGGATGTGGCCGGCGCCCCAATGGTCGAAACGGCCGGGTTCGTCCGCATAGCCATATTGCGCCATCACCCGAAATTCGCCGCGCGACCAGGTGAGGTCGGTGCCCGCATCCGAGACGAGCCGGGCCGTCTTGGTCTTGGTATAAAGATCGCGGCCGTAGACTACCGCTTCTTTCAGGCCGGGCGGCGATTGCAGCTGTTCGAGATCGTCGGGCGCGTCGATGATCATCAACACGCGCACACCCGCGGCGCGAACCTCCTTCAGCCACGAGGCAAACAGCGGCACGTGGAAGATGACGATCATATCCACCTGGCGCAGCGCGTCGAGGGTGCCCTTGCACTGACCGATCGTCGGCACGCCAACCTTCGTCCAGCCGGGAATCATATTGACGCACATCTCGAAAACATCGGCGCGCAATTCGTCGGCGGCGGCAAAGGCCGCCTGTACATATTCGCGCCGCGTGCCGAGGTCGGTGATGCAGGCGATCGTCTCGCCTGGCTTGACCTGGCAGAGTTCAAATTGCTTGCGGAACAATGCCGGCATTTTGCCGGGATTCATTTCCTGCGATCGATAGGCGGCATGCAGCATGAACCCTCTCCTTAAATAACGAACAATGATTGTTTTTGAATAATGGCTAGGATTTCACGGATGTCAATAGAGAACATTGTTCGCTAAATAGTGAAGATTCTGATCAATGGATCGCGTCTCGCGGAGCACTTCACCGCTTTTGGACGGGCAGTTACGTACTTTTGAGATTGAACGGCGATTGCATTGCGGGTGCCGAGTGCGAATCTAGTTTTAATAGGCTTCGAGCCGGTCGACCGAGGTGTCGAAAATCGGCGGCCTGTCCGCTTTCTTAGAAGTTCATCTGAATGCCGAGCGGCGGCAGTACACGTTGATAATAGACTACTTCATTCTGCAAATAGGTTTTGAATTCTTGCGGCGACAGAGTCCAGACGCGGTTGCCGATCATCGAGAAGTTGGCGGCAACGAGCTGCGAGCGAAGCGCCTGTGTGATTCCTTCATGCAAAGTAGCAAGCGTGGCAGGTGGCATATTCGGCGGCGCCAGTAGAGCCGAGTAAGCAGGAATTCCTATATCCGGCACGGCAAATTCAGAAAAAGTAGGAAGGTCTGGGTATCTCTCAGATCGCCTGGGGCTGCTGATGCCTATAAGTTTCAGCTGGCCGTCTTTAATGAAAGGGTCGAGCACGGCCGGTGAAGAGAACATCATGTCCGTGACGCCAGCGATCAGGTCGGGCAGGAAGTCCGATCGGTAGGGAACGTGGGTTAAATCGATTCCGGCGTATTTGGCAAAAAGTGCGCCGACCACGTGCGTGGTGTTCCCGATGCCACCGGATGCGTAGGTAAGTTTGCCGGGCGTCTTCTTTGCGATATCGATGACGTCCTGAACGCTATTCAATGGGCTCGCAGCGCGCGTGATCAAAGCGAAGCCATCTCCGGCACTGACTGGCGTCATCGGAGTGAACCCTTCGACGGGGTCATATGGCAATTTCTTCATCAGGACTGCCGTGGTGGTATGCCCTCCTGTCGTCCACAGAAGCACCGATCCGTCGGGCTTTGCGCGCGACACCTCCGTTGCCGCGATGGTTCCTGCTGCCCCTGTTTTATTTTCAACGTAGCATTTGCGGCCTGTCGCGATTCGATAAGCCTCCGCGAATACCCTCGCTGAACTATCTATTGAGTTTCCCGCTGGGACCGACACGATCACGCGCATCACGTCCGGAAGCGCTTCCTGCGCTCGACCCGTGATTGGCGCGGCGACAAGAGTGCCGGCGGATGCAGCCAGGACATGGCGGCGCGTCATCAACATCGTTGCCTCCGTATGTTAAAACGAATTTTGATCGAGGTGCCAAATAGACGACGCTCAGGCCAGCTCTTTTGGAGCGTCGAGTGTGCGGGCAATCCAATGCGCGATGTAATCGATGCTAAGACTCATATTGTCGATGCTGCAGTGCTCGCTCCCGCCTTCGGCAAGCGTGTGCACCTTCAGCTCTTTTTTGACGCTGTTGATGGCCTCGGCATACACCTGCTTTGCAGCATCGAGCGACACTTGCCGGTCGTTCTCGCCATGTACGACAAGCATTGGGCAGCGGATTCTATCTAGAATGCCCTTGAGGGTCATTTGATCCGCGATCCGGAGAGCTTCCTCTAGGTTGGATGCACCCGTGACCCACTGCACATGATCGAAGAAGTGATGAACGGACTTTTGCGTTCCATTTCCCGCCAGACGACGACGTACGCCGGCACCAAAGTCATACATGGCGCCCCAGGCGACAACGCAACGAAACCGAGGCTCGTGTGCGGCAGAGCGCATGGCGTAGTAGCCGCCGAGGCTGGGCGCCATCATTCCAATTCGTTCGGGATCAACATCGGATTGCGTGATCAGCCAGTCCACGGAAGCCGACGCCGCGCGTTCGATTTCCACGATGCTTTTCAATCCGCGCAGACGCAGGGCTTCTCCTACGCCAGGGTGGTCGACGATCAATGTGGAGACCCCGCGTTCCGCCAGTTCGTGCGGCATGCCGCTCAGGTAAATCCACTCTTTGTTGACATCCAGCCCATCGAAATGAACGATGCATGGCTTCCTAGCGACCGCCCCCTTACCGCGAACGTAGAGAGCGGGCAGGGATGTTCCATTATCAAAAGGTATCTCGACGCGCTCGCATGGTTCGCGCCGCAAGGCCACGTACTTTGTGAATGCGTGGAGCATGTTGCGATAGAGCGCTAGCCGGTTGGGATCTTTAACGGATGTTTGCCGCTCCGCAGCAAAGTAATAGCCGGCGGCTCGGGCATATTTCCCGCCGGCTGCGCGCAGATTGCCTAGGGCTTCGTCAGCCTCTGCAAAGCCCTCGACTTTTTGTGCTGCATTCTGCCAAGCTTGACAAAAAGCTTCATTCGCTTGGTCTGTCGCTCCTGCCGCGAGGTGCTTGATAGGAGACAGAACGTCATCCACTTCGGCGATCTGGGCACCGGTGTTCAACACCATGACAGTGGCGCTGTTCCAGGGGTAATTGCCGTCGAAGTACTCGAACATCCAGAGGGCTCCGCATGAGGTATTAGCAATAGCAAACGATGAACGTTTTTGATAATGACTCAAATCTATTCGGTGTCAATAGCGAACAGTGTTTGGATAAAGGAGGGCGTGTTGGCCCAAGTTAAAAAGGCGGAGGTGCGGGATGCTATCGTGGCCGCAGCGCATGAGCTTTTTCGGCAGCACAGCTATAGCGGGACAACGTTGCGCCAAATAGCGACTGCCGCCGACGTATCGCTCGCCAATGTCTATTCTTACTTCGCCTCGAAACTCGATCTGCTGGTTGCCATCAGCGACCCTTGGCTGCGCGATCGCTTGGAGCAATTGGAGCGCGACCTCGAAGAGATCAAGAATCCCCGGCAACGGCTGCGCTTCATCATCGCCGCCTTCTGGCGCGAAATTCCAGCTGAGGATAATTGCTTCGCCAATAACATCATGCAGGCGCTCTCGACGGCGCAGCCTACGGAGTATGACGCGCGTACGATCGAATGGAGCAAGCAGAAGTTGAGCGAGATGCTGCACAAATGCTTGCCGGCCGAACGGCAGATTTTGCTCGCGGACGGCAGCTGCACCCATCTTTTGTTCATGGCTTTCGACGGCTTCTCGCTCAACAGCCGGCTCAATCCGAAGGCCGTCTGTACGGACGAGGTCATCGACCTTATTTGCAATCTGCTTGAAGGGACGCCGCCACGTCCGCCGCGGCGTGTGGCCCGCAACAAGACCGGGTTGCATTCGCCGCAGCGTATCGGCACGGCGCAGCGCAAGCCTGAAAAGAGATAAGCGGAGAGCCTCTGGCCAATTCGATGTTTGCACAGCGAATCTGAAAGCGACCTCGCACTATCGTCGCGTCAGCAGCCATCCGAAGTTGCGCGTCGTTTTTTCAAGTGTTTCGCGCGCATGTGGAAGTAGCGGATATCCAGCGGAGGAACACATGGACAACGTCGGCGTTATCATGTGTTGATGGAGACAGTCCTTGCAGATGTGGCTAAGCTGCTCCGTCGCCATGTTGATCGTTAGGCGATGGAACGTATGCTAAGTTATTGCCACAAAAGGCCTGGTACGTCTGGATGGATGAATCACAGCTCATGCTGTGCTTTGTCTTTGTTCAGCCATGGTTCAGGTGAAGAAGGCTAGCTGTACCCTGAATATTCTATTGGGTGCGACGCGGGCACAACGAACGACGAGGGAAATCATGCGTTTGATCTGGACTCTGATCGTTTCCACTTTGCTCGCAATCCCAATCCACACGCCTTCCATCGCACAACCCGCACCAGCGCAACCCACTGAAGCCCGCTTTGGCTTTGTCATCGGCAATGATGATTACGGCCCTGCCTCGCTGCCGACAGCGGCCAATGATGCGGCGCTTGTCGCCGACGCCCTGAAGTCCGCGGGCTTTGATGTCACCGGCGCGCGCAATCTCGATGTCGATACTTTCCGCGCCGCTTATCGCGAGTTCGTCGAGAAGGTGGAAGCGGCTGGCCCTGGCGCTGTTGCTGCCATCTATCTGTCTGGCTATGGCGTGCAGAGCGATGGCGAAAACTATTTCGTGCCGACCGGCGCGCGCATCACCCGCGAGGCTGATCTGGCGCTGGCCGCCATTCGTCTTTCCGATCTGACGCGTCCTCTCGCGGGTCTGCAGAACCGCGCCAAGATCGTTCTGTTCGATCTGGCCTATCCAAGCCCCTTCGCCAAGGAAGCCGCAACACCGCCAGGGCTGACGCTGACCGATCCGGACCGTGGCAGCCTCGTTGGTTTCAACGCTGGCCCCGGCGAAGTGGCGCCGATGCCGAAGGCGCCCTATGGGCCCTATGCCCAGGCGCTGGCCGAAATGCTGCGCCAACCTGGTCTCGACCTGAATGAGATCATGGTGCGCGTGCGGGCGCGCACCGCCGAATTGACCGCCGGCGCACAAGTGCCCTGGCATGTCTCGAAGATTGATCCGCCGCTGGCCTTGCTCGATCGTGGCGCCGGCGCGCCGGCGATGCAGGTCTCGCCCCAGGCGGTGATCGAACGTCGCCGCAGGCCGCTGCGCGAGCTTAGCGTGGATGAGGCTTATGCGACGGCGCTCGAGCTCGACACCATCCGTGGCTATGATGATTTCCTCGTTGCTTTCCCCTCGAGCCCCTATTCGCGCAATGTGCGCGGCATGCTGGCGGCCCGTCGCGAGGCCTTCGTCTGGCGGCGGACGCTGATCGTTAATTCGCCCGACGCCTATTGGAGCTATCTGCGCCACTATCCGCGCGGTCCTCATGTGAGGGAGGCGCAGGGCCGTCTGGCCCGGTTGTCGTCCGCGTTGCAACCGCCGCCGAGCTTCACCGAAATCAGCTATGACGTGCCGCCGCCGCCGCCGGAGGAAACGGTGTTTTTCGCGGGCGGTGGAGGCCCGGTCTATTATGAGCCGGCGCCGCCGCCGCCAGCGGCCGTCTTCATGGCGCCTGTGCCGGCCTGGTGGACGCCGCCGCCGCCGCCGGTCTGGGGTGCTGATTCGGAATACTACCTGGCCGAGCCGGTTGTCGTGCCGCCGCCGCCGTGGGTTTACCCGCCGGCCTATGTGGCCGCCCCGCCGCCGCCGATCGTCTATGAAGAAGATCGTCCGGCGGGTGTTGGGATCGCGCCTTATGTGGCGATCCCCGCCGCGTTGGCTGTCGGCATTGTCGCTGGTCGTATCATCGCCAACCGCCAGGGCCGTCCGCCGATCGTCGGCGCGCCGCCGCCAAATATGCCTCCCGGTGGTCCGGGTGGTCCGGTCACCGCGCCGATCGGTGGCCAACGTCCCTTCCTGCCGCCGGTCGCCGCGCCGCCGAGCGCCGTCAAGCCGGGCACGACGCAGCTGATCAATCTGCGTCCGGGCACGGGTGCGCCGGTGCAGGCAGCCCCTGTGGTGGTGAAGGGCAATCCGCAGCAATTGTTGAACACGCCAGGCCTGGGCTTGGGCGCCCGCCCGGGTCAGCCGGGCACGCCCGTCACGACCGCACCGACCACCGCGCCGCTGCCAGGCGTGCAGCCAGGAGGTGTGCAGCCAGGAGGCGTGCAGCAGCCGGGTCGTCCGGGCGCGCCGCCGGTCCCGGGGGCTCAGCCCGGTCGTCCTCCCGGCTTGCCCGGTGCGGTGCCGCCCGGCTTGCCCGGTGCGGTGACCACCGCGCCGACGGCGCCTTTGCCGAACGCCCAACCCGGACAGCCGGGTCAGCCAGGCCGTCCGAGCGGCCCGGTGCCGGGTGGTCAGGCGTTGCCGCAGACCTTGCCCAATGTGCAGCCGCAGCCAGGCCGCCCGCCGGGCGTGCCGGCAGCACCGGGAGCCCAGCCGGGGCAGGCCGCTCGTCCGCCGGGCACGCCGCCGGTTCCGGGTGCTCAGCCAGGACAACCAGGACAACCCGGTCGTCCGGGTGGGCCTGTGCCGGGTGGCCAGGCATTGCCGCAGACCTTGCCGCAGACCTTGCCCAATGTGCAGCCGCAGCAACCAGGCCATCCGCCGGCCGTTCCGGGAGCACCGGGTCAGCCCGGGCAGGCCGCGCATCCGCCGGGCACACCGCCGACCCCAGCGCCGGTTCCAGGCGCGCAACCTGGTCGTCCGGGTGGGCCTGTGCCGGGTGGTCAGGCGTTGCCGCAGACCTTGCCGCAGACCTCGCCGAATGCGCAGCCGCAGCCAGGTCGACCGCCGGGCGTGCCCGGGGCGCAGCCGAACCGTCCGTCGGTGCCCAATGTGCCGCCGCAGGCACAGCCTGGTCGCCCGCCTGTTGCGCCTCCCAATGCGGGACCAAGCCCGGCGCAACAGCAGATCTTGCAGCAGCAGCGCCAGCAGGCGGATCAAGCCCGCCAGTTACAGCAGCGTCAGCAGCAACAGCAGGATCAGGTGAGGCAGCAGCAGATGCAGCAACAACGTCAGCAGCAGCAGATGCAGCAGCAACGTCAGCAGCAGCAACAACAGCAGATGCAGCAGCAACGTCAGCAGCAGCAACAACAGCAGATGCAGCAGCAACGTCAGCAGCAGCAACAACAGCAGATGCAGCAGCAACGTCAGCAGCAGCAACAACAGCAGATGCAGCAGCAACGTCAGCAGCAGCAACAACAGCAGATGCAGCAGCAACGCCAACAGCAGCAGCAACAACAGATGCAGCAGCAACGTCAGCAGCAGCAACAACAGCAGATGCAGCAGCAACGCCAGCAACAGCAGCATCAGCAGCAACAGCAGCAGCGGAGCCCGCCGCAACAGAAGAAACCGGAGCGCCCGTAAAACAGCGTTCCAGAGGATTTAGAGCGCGACGGGCTTAACGCCCGTCGCGTTTGCTTTTTGTTTGGCCCTTGCCGTGTGCGCCACGCTTTGTCGCGCCGCTTTCCGCTGCGACGGGGACCAGCACGACCAGTTTGTAGTCCGGCCGTTCGGCAGGCGTGAACGTGTGTTGCGCATAACAGAGGGCACCATCTTGCGGATGGTCGAAATCGCGCAAGCCGCCGGCGCGATGCTGCACGTCCTGTTCGGCCCAAGCGCGCGCGAACAAGGGATTGTCGCGGCGTAGCGTATCGACCAGGCTCTTGACGCGGGCGTCGCGAAAGGTGTGGCCATAATCGGCGCGGAATTCCGCCAGCAGACGGCGCGCCCGATCTTCCCATTCAGGGATCAGTTGGCGCGCTGACTCTTCGAGGAAGATGTAGCGCAGCAGATTGCGCTGATGATCGCCGTCGAGCCAGCCAAGGAACAACCGCGCCGCGGCAGGGTTCCAGCAGCAGGCGTTCCACAGCCGGTCGAGGCCATAGGCGGGATGCGCCAGATCGTTGACGATGGCGAGCAGGGAGGCGGGCGCATCGGCTTCCGGCTCGGCCGGTGCCTGCGGGTCGAGCCGGCCGGCGAGTTCGAACAGATAGGCACGCTCGGCTTGCGACAGCGACAAAGCTTTGGCCAGGCGGCCAAGCGCATCGGGCGAAGCTTGCACCGGGCGACCCTGTTCCAGCCAGGCGCACCAGGTGGCGCTCATGCCAGCTTCCGCCGCCAGTTCCTCGCGGCGCAGGCCAGGCGTGCGCCGGCGGCCCGGCAGGCTGGGTCGCAGCCGCTCGCGATGGGTGCGAATGAAGGCGCCGAGAAGCCGGCGTTGATCTGTATCGAGCATGGGAGCAGTTATACTAGGATAACTATCTAGATTGTAACAGTTTAAATTTGGGTCATTCTGCCTGCAAGGATGAAGGAGCGGCGCGATGAACCAGACAGCGAATAAAGTGCATGAGAAAGTCGTCGAGGCCCAGTTCGGGCCCCGGGCCAAGGCCTATGTGGAAAGCGTCGTCCACGCCAAGGGCGAGGATCTCCAGGCGGTAGAGGCGAGCGCCCGCGCGCATCGCCCAGCGCGCGCGCTTGATCTGGGCTGTGGCGGCGGCCATGTCGCCTATGCGATGGCGCGTCACGCCGGCTCGGTCGTCGCCAGCGATCTGTCGCGTGACATGCTGGCGGCGGTTGCAGCCACCGCGCGCGACCGGAAACTGACGAATATCGAAACCGTCGAAGCGCCGGCCGAACGCCTGCCGTTCGAGGATGGTTCGTTCGATTTCCTCGGCTGCCGCTATTCAGCTCATCACTGGCGCGATTTCGAAGGCGGTTTGCGCGAGGCGCGGCGCGTGTTGAAGCGCCAGGCGCCGGCTATCTTCATCGATGCCTATGCGCCGGGGCAGGCCCTGTTCGACACGCATCTGCAGGCGATCGAGCTGTTGCGCGATACCTCGCATGTGCGCGACTACACGGCGGCGCAATGGTTCTCAGGGTTGGGTCGTGCCGGTTTCGCCGTGCAGGGCAGCCGCACCTGGCGGCTGCGGATGGATTTTCCGACGTGGACAGCGCGTATGCGCACGCCACCGGACAATATCCGCGCCATCCATGTGCTGCAGGAGGCGGCTTCCGCCGAAACGCGTGCGCATTTCGGCATCGAAGCCAATGGCTCCTTCATGCTTGACGTGCTGATGGTGGAAGCGACGGCCGAATAACGCGTTGGCATTTCGCAGAACGCTTACCGTCATTGCGAGAAGCGCAGCGACGAAGCAATCCAGGGGCAAACGGTAGGACGTTAGGAAATGTCTGCGCGCGGGCATTTTACGTCTATGATCTACACCTTGACTCTTGGATTGCTTCGCTTCGCTCGCAATGACGGGAAGGTGGTCGAGCGCCTTACTTCTTGTTGAGGCGCGCGACCAGGCTCGACGTATCCCAGCGGCTGCCGCCCATGGCCTGCACGTCGGAATAGAACTGATCGACCAAGGCCGTGACCGGCAGATGCGCGCCATTGTTGCGCGCTTCATTCAGGCAGATCGACAGATCCTTGCGCATCCAATCGACCGCGAAGCCGAAGTCGAACTTATTGTCGATCATCGTCTTGTAACGGTTCTCCATCTGCCAGGATTGCGCCGCGCCCTTCGAGATCACGTCGATCACGGCGCCAGCATCCAGGCCGGCCTTTTGCGCGAAGGCAATGCCCTCGGCCAGGCCTTGCACGAGGCCGGCGATGCAGATCTGGTTGACCATTTTGGTGAGCTGGCCGGCGCCCGGGCCACCCATGCGCCGACAGGCGCGCGCGAACGCCATGATGTGCGGTTCGGCGCGTTCGTAATCCGCTTCGTCGCCACCGCACATGACGGTGAGGACGCCGTTTTCCGCGCCAGCCTGGCCGCCCGAGACGGGTGCATCGATAAAGCCGATGCCGAGTTCCTGCGCCTTGGCATGCAGCTCGCGCGCCACATCGGCCGAGGCCGTGGTGTGATCGACGAACACCGCGCCTTTTTTCATTCCGGCGAAAGCGCCCTGCGGGCCGAGGGTGACGGAGCGCAGGTCCTCGTCATTGCCGACGCAGGCGAACACGATGTCCTGGCCGCGGGCGGCCTCCGCCGGGGTCGGTTCGGCCTTGCCGTCGAACTCGCTGGCCCATTTCAGCGCCTTGGTGGCGGTGCGATTGTAGACGGTGACGGTGTGGCCGCCCTTGCGCTTGAGATGACCGGCCATCGGGTAACCCATGACGCCCAGTCCGAGGAAAGCCACATTCAAACGCGCTTGCATACGCCGTCTCCTCATTGCCGACCCGCTCGCCGGGTCCATGGCCGCTGTCGATTCCCCAATCGGATTCGGAAACCTCATTCGAAAGTCTAATACAGACGGGCAGCAGCCGGTACGGTAGAACCCGATAGTCGAAGCAGCCTCATTCAACAAGCGCGGGAACGACCAAACGGGGGCGAAAATCCAGCATCCACAGGGCTGAAACCAGCAGGTGTTGTGAAACACCAAGTGTTGGTGACGGGCCTGAATCGTTCAAATATAGTCCCGGCCCTGAGCGAAATTGCGTTTCGACAGAAACGCCATTTCGCCTAGGATTTTGGTTCGGACGCGTCTTTGTGGCGTTTGACTTCGTCAAACTGCAAAACGCTACCACGGCCGGTCAGGAGCGGAGGCAATTGCGATCCGCCGGCTCTACTATTGTCGCGAAGGGAGAAGTGCATGAGCATGAAACGCCGTCAGTTCATCAAGGCCGCCGGTCTTGGCGCCGCAGGCGCAGCTGTTGCCGCTCCGGCGATCGCGCAGAGCGCGCCGGAAATCAAATGGCGACTGACATCGAGCTTTCCCAAGTCCCTGGACACCATTTATGGGGCGGCCGAGACCTTCTCCAAGGCAGTGGCTGAAGCGACTGACAACAAGTTCCAGATCCAATGCTTCGCCGGCGGTGAAATCGTCCCGGCTCTCCAGGCGCTTGATGCGGTGCAGAACAACACCGTCGAGATGTGCCACACCTGCATGTATTACTATTGGGGCAAGGATCCGACCTTCGCCTTCGGCACGGCTGTGCCTTTCGGTCTCAATTCGCGCCAGCTCGATGCCTGGTTCTACTATGGCGGCGGCAACGAACTGATCAACGAGTTCCTCAAGGACTATAACGGCGTCGGTTTCCCCGGCGGCAACACCGGCACGCAGATGGGTGGCTGGTTCCGCAAGGAGATCAAGTCGGTCAAGGATCTCGATGGTCTCAAGATGCGCATCGGCGGCTTTGCCGGCGCGGTGCTGACCAAGCTCGGCGTGGTGCCGCAGGTCATCGCCGGCGGCGATATCTATCCGGCGCTGGAAAAGGGCACGATCGATGCGGCCGAATGGGTCGGCCCCTACGATGATGAAAAGCTCGGCTTCCAGAAAGTCGCGCCGTTCTATCATTTCCCCGGTTGGTGGGAAGGCGGCGCGGCGCTGCATTTCATCATCAACGACAAGAAGCTCGCCGAACTGCCCAAGAGCTATCAGTCGATCGTCAAGACGGCGGCTCAGGCAGCTAACAAGGATTGCCAAGCGAAGTATGACGCTGTCAATCCGGGCGCGCTGAAGCGTCTTGTTGCGGCTGGTACGCAGCTCAAGCCGTTCCCGCAGGACATGATGGAAGCCTGCTACAAGGCCGCCAACGAAGTCTATGCGGATCAGTCCGCCAAGAATCCGAAGTTCAAGAAGATGCACGATGCCTATATGGCATTCCGCAACGACGAATATCTGTGGTGGCAGGTTGCCGAATATAACTTCGACAACTTCATGATCCGCGCCCGCGCTCGCGGCTGATCGGATCCACCCTTGCAAAAAAGAAATCCCCGGCCTTGGCCGGGGATTTTTTATGTCGACCCGTCATTGCAATGACGGGTTGGGTTCAAGGCTTCAAAACTTGAGCGGCGGCGGCGCGTCGTTCATCGGCACTTCGATCTTGACCGAATTTGGATCGACCTTCGGTCCGTGATCGAGCCAATAGGTGACTGATTCCGGCCAGGCGATGACGACGATCACGAGGATGAGCTGCATTGCCACCCAAGGCAGCGCGCCCCAATAGATATCGGAGCTCTTCACCTGCGGCGGCGCGATGCCGCGCAGATAGAACAGAGCGAAGCCGAACGGTGGATGCATGAACGACGTCTGCATGTTTACGCAGAGCAGCACGCCAAACCAGATGAGATCGATGCCGAGCTTTGCCGCGACCGGCGCCAAGAGCGGAATGACGATGAAGGCGATCTCGAAAAAGTCGAGGAAGAACGCCAGGAAGAAGATGAAAATGTTGACGAAGATCAGGAAGCCGACCTGACCGCCAGGCAGGCCCGTCAGCATGTGCTCGATCCAACGTCCGCCATCCATGCCCTGGAAGACCAGGCTGAACACGGTCGAGCCGATCAGGATGAACACCACCATGGAGGTCAGCGTCATGGTCGAGGCCATGGCCTGACGCACCAAAGTCCAGGTCAGGCGCCGGTGCATGGCGGCCAGCACCAGCGCGCCGATGGCGCCGAGCGCGCCGGCTTCGGTTGGCGTCGCCAGGCCCATGAAGATCGTGCCGAGCACCAGGAAGATCAGGACGATCGAGGGAATCATGCCCCACAGCACGCGGCGCAACAGCTTCCAGCCGAACGGCTGGCGCGCTTCCGGCGGGATCGGCGGCATGGCATTGGGGCGCAGGATCGCCAGTGCCAGAATATAGAGGAGGAAGATCGACACCTGCAGGATCGAGGGGCCGATGGCGCCCAGATACATGTCGCCGACCGATTTGCCGAGCTGGTCGGCCAGCACCACCAGCACCAGGGAGGGTGGTATGAGCTGGGTGATCGTCCCGGACGCCGCGATGACGCCCGTGGTTAGCTTCATATCGTAGCCATAGCGCATCATCACCGGCAGCGAGATCACGCCCATGGCGATGACGGAGGCGGCGACCGTGCCGGTGATCGCGCCCAGGATCGCGCCGACGAGAATGACCGCGACAGCGAGGCCGCCGGGCATCGGGCCAAAGAGCTGGCCGGTGCCTTCAAGCAGATCCTCGGCAAGGCCGCAGCGTTCGAGCAACGCGCCCATGAAGGTGAAGAATGGAATGGCCAACAGCAGTTCGTTGCTGATGATGCCATAGACGCGCAACGGCAGCGCTTGCAGGAAACTGGCATCGAAATGGCCGGTGAGAATGCCGATGAGGCCAAAGAACATGCCGACCGCGCCGAGCGAGAAGGCGACGGGAAAGCCGATGACCATGAAACAGATCATTCCGGCGAACATCAGTGGCGGCATGACGCCGTGAGAAAACATGTGCTAGCCCCTCAGCCCGTACCCTCTATGGAAACCCTTTTATTGCAGGGGTTTCTCGTATTTCGTTTCAAGTTCGATTAAGCCCATCAGGGCGGCGCAGCGCTTGATCAGCTCCGAAACGCCTTGCAACGACAAAAGGAAGAAGCCAAGCGGCAGCAGCAGTTTCGCCGGCCAAAGCGTGAGGCCGCCGGCATTTTGCGACAGTTCCCCATTGGCGAAGGAGCGCAGGAAAACCGGAAGGCTGAGATAGATGAGAAAGATCATCACCGGCAGCATGAAACAGAGGAAGCCGACAGCATCGATGATCAGGCGGCCGCGTTCCGACAGATTGGCGTAGAGCACGTCGACGCGCACATGTTCGTTGCGCTTGAGCGTATAGGAGGCGCCGAGCAGGACGATGGCGCCAAACAGATACCATTGGATTTCGAGGAAGGCGTTCGAGCTATAGCTGAACGTGTAGCGCATGAGCGCATTGCCGCCGCTGATGAAACAAACGATGAGGACAAGATAATCGCAGAGGTAACCGACCCGCTCGTTGAGTGCGTCAATGCCGCGACTCAGTCGTAATAAGAACTGCATGAATCCCCCTGCCGCCCCCACGGCTAATGCTTAAAACCCTTCTCATAGCGTTTCACAGCTCGACGGAATCGTCGAGCGCCATGAAGACGCGTCCACATAAGAGGACCTAAGCAAAATCACGTTTCTACCGAAACGCGATTTGCTCTAGCACCGTGTTTTGTAATCCGCCACCAAAGGCATTTCCGGCGGGCGTTTGGCCATTGGTCTTTTGTCTTATGTGGACAGCGCCTATCGCCTGATGGTGTAGAGACCCGCCAAAACCACGATGACAATGCCGGCCAGGGCGATGGCGTCGGGCACGAAACCCCACACCATCCAGCCAAAGAAAATGGCAAAGGCCACGCCCATGTAGCGGAAGGGCGATACGATAGAGACGGGGGCGCTGCGATAGGCGACGATGACGGCGTAATTGCCGATTGCCAAGGCAAGGGCGGCGCCGCCCAGGATCAGCACCTCGCGTTGGCCGACCGGATGCCAGGTCTCGACGGAGGACAACAGACCGCCCGCCAGCGTGCTGCCGAGCGTTGCTGAAAATGTAATCAGGATGGCGGGCAGGGTGCGCGGGATGCGCGCCGTGGACAGATCGCGCCCAGCCACGCATAGGCTGGCGATGAGGGCGAGCGTCATCGCCGGTTCAAAGCCGCTCGGCGTCGGCTTGATGATCAGGGCGACACCGGCAAAGCCGATGAGGATGGCGATCCAACGGCCCAGGCTCACCCGTTCGCCCCAGATGAAGGCGGCAAAGGCGGTCATGACGATGGGGGCGGCCTGCAGGACGCTGAAGACATTGGCGAGGGGCAGGCGGCTCAGCGCGCTCACATAGGCGACGATCATCGACATTTCGAAGAAGACACGCAGCAGCACGAGCGGGTGGAGCAGGCCGCCGGCGTGGCGCCACATGCGCGCGCTGATGGCGACGGCGCTCATCAATGTCAGGGCGATCAGGCCGCGCAGCGCGATGATCTGCGAGGCTGGCAACGTCTCCGTCGCCAGTTTCATCAAGCCATCGGTTGTCGTGAAACAGGCAACCGCCGCGCACATGGCGACGATGCCTTTACGATTGCCCTCGCCCATATCCCCCCGGGCTTTTTAACGCTGCGTCAGCCGCCCGTGACGCTCATATGCCGGCCGACAGCCGGTTGCCGGGTGGTACGGTCGATGATGAAATCGTGGCCCTTGGGCTTGCGCAGAATGGCGCGATCGATGGCGGCGTTCAGAAGGTCGTTGGATTCCGAGGCGCGCAACGGGCTGCGTAGATCGGCGGCGTCTTCTTGGCCCAGGCACATATAGAGCGTGCCGGTGCAGGTGAGGCGGACGCGATTGCAGCTTTCGCAGAAATTGTGAGTCAGCGGCGTGATGAAGCCGATGCGCCCGCCGGTCTCCTGCGCCGTGACATAGCGTGCCGGGCCGCCGGTCTGGTAGCTGCTGTCTTGCAGGGTGAAATGGTCCATCAGATCGGCGCGCACTTTGCTCAGCGGCAGATATTGGTCGGCGCGCTGGCCTTCGATCTCGCCGAGCGGCATCACTTCGATGAAGGTGATGTCGATACCGCGGCCATGGGCCCAGCGGATCATCGGCACGAATTCGTCTTCGTTGACGCCAGCCAGCGCCACCGCGTTGAGCTTTATCTGCAGGCCGGCGGCTTGGGCCGCATCGATGCCTTCAAGCACTTTCTTGAGGTCGCCCCAGCGGGTGATGCGGCGGAATTTGTCGGCATCGAGCGTGTCGAGCGAAACATTGATCCGGCGCACGCCACAGGCGGCGAGTTCCTTGGCATAGCGGGCGAGCTGCGAGCCGTTGGTGGTGACGGTGATCTCGTCGAGCGCGCCGCTGCCGAGATGGCGCGACAGCGATTGGAATAGGGTCATGATGCCCCGCCGCACCAGAGGCTCGCCGCCGGTGATGCGAATCCGGCGCGTGCCCTTGTCGACAAAGGCCGTGCACAGCCGGTCGAGTTCCTCGAGCGTCAGCAGGTCGCGCTTGGGCAGGAAGGTCATGTCTTCCGACATGCAATAGACGCAGCGGAAATCGCAGCGGTCGGTCACCGACACGCGGATATAGGTCACCGCCCGCCCGAACGGATCGATCAGGGCAGGGGGGGCCTTCGCTTTGGCCGCCAGCTGTGGCTTGGCAGCGATTGCTAGGTCTGCGTCGTGCGCCATGTCCTTCATATATAGAGCGTTAGTCCAATTCGGAAGGGCGACGAAGGTCGTGTTTGGATAACGGTCTGTCAAACAGCAAAAAAGCCAGGTTACCCCGGCTTTTCAGTCTATTTTTTAGAGGGCTATATCCAGTTAGCGCACAACAACGACCCGGGTGCCGACTCGCACCCGCTCGTAGAGGTCGACGACGTCCTCGTTGGTCATGCGAATGCAGCCCGAGGAAACGGCCTGGCCGATCGTGTTCGGCTCGTTCGAGCCGTGGATGCGATAGAGCGACGAGCCCAGATACATGGCGCGGGCGCCGAGCGGATTGTCGATGCCGCCCTTCATGTGGCGGGGCAGATCGGGGCGACGCTTCAGCATCTGCGACGGCGGCGTCCAATCCGGCCACTCGCGCTTCTGCGAGACGACCTTGGTGCCACCCCATTCGAAGCCGGGACGGCCGACGCCGACGCCGTAGCGCATCGCCTGGCCATTCGGCATGACGTAATAGAGCCGGCGCTCCTTGGTCGAGATCAGAATGGTGCCGGGGGCATATTGGCCGGTAAAGGAGACGACTTCACGCGGGATGGCGCTGACTTGCGGCCGGTCGCCGCCGGACGGGCCGGGATTGAAAATCTGCGAGAAGAACGAAGCGTGGGTTTCCTGAGCTTGGACGGCGCCAGGAGCAAAAAGCGCCGCGCTCAGAATTGTAGCAGCGACAGCGGAAAAAATTTTCGTCATTTAGACATTCCCTCAGTGCAAGTCGCATCTAGGTGGTCGCGTCAATGCCAGCCGGCGGAGACCGCCAATTGGCGAAAGCCCGAAGAGTTGCGGCGCAACTGTGAATCGCCGTAATCGCGCCCCATTCTCGCCTACCTTGGCGGTGACGCAATAAATTTTCCGTTCACAAGTGTTTGACAGCAGCAGGAGAAGCTTGCCGTGGCTCCCTAGCAACACCTGTCGTGACAGGAATGATTTCAGCAGGATGCGGCGGGCGCGGTACGCTCAACGGCCATACCGAAGCTGGGACGCAGCCATGTTCCCAGCCAATTGCCGGCCAAAGCGAAGACGATCCAGGCCCAACCGTGCAGGCTGCCCGAGGCGATGCCGCCGAAATAAGCGCCAATGTTGCAGCCATAGGCGATGCGCGCGCCATAGCCCATCAGCAGGCCACCGATGATGCTGGCGGCGATCTGCCTAATCGGAATGCGCAACGTCGGGCGAAACTCACCGGAAAGGCCGGCGGCGGCCGCCGCCCCCAGCATCAGGCCGATGTCCATCACCGAGGTCGCGTCGCCGAGCACGCCGGCGGCGAGCCAGTCGCGATAGAATGGATCGGACCAGGACGGCCATTGTGCCACGTCGATGCCAAGCGCCTGTAAAGCGGTGGCGCCCCAGAGCGGGAAGGCGGCGGTTATGCCCCAGGGCCGCCCGGCGAGCAGTAAAGTGGCGAAGTTCAGCACCGCCAGGGCCACGCCGCCGGCCAGCATCGGCCAGTGCCGGGCCAGAAAGGGCCGCTGTGTTTCCGACGCGCGCCAGCCACTGATCGGCTGGACCTTGCCGTGCCGGCGTAATTCCAACGCACGGCTGGCGAAGTAGATGGCGGCGAAGACCGCCAGATTGAGCGCCAGGGCCGGTACCCAGCCCAACAGATTGACCAGTGACAGCGCCGGTAGGCTCGCCTGGCTTTCCCACCATGGCAGATGCGCGAAGCCCAGCATCGAGCCGACGATGAAGAAGATCAGGGTCAGCAGCATGCGGGCATTGCCGCCGCCGGTGGGGAACAAAGTGCCTGAGCCGCAGCCGCCGCCCAATTGCATGCCGATGCCGAACATGAAGGAACCCAGCACGACACCGGGGCCAATGCCGAAAACGAAACCGCCCACCGGCTGGCCGAAAACCGTTCCCGCTGCCAGCGCCGGGAAAAACAACAGGCAGGCGAGGGCGAACATCAGCATCTGCGCCCGGATGCCGGCGCTGCGCCGGTCGGAGATCATCACCCGGAAAGCGGCGGTGAAGCCGAAGGAGGCATAGTAAAGCGCCAAGCCGAGCAGAATGCCGGTGAGATAGAGCAGCGCCATGCGGGCGCCCTGGCCAAGCGCCAGATGCAGCCCCAACGCTGCCGCCAGCACCACGGCGCCGCCGACCACCACGGTCTGCGCCGGCGGCGCGGCGACGAGCGGTGGGCTGGGCTGTCTGGTGGCAAGCGTCACGGGCGTTGCTCCTCGATTGGCCGGGCAAAGGCGCCATAGAGCCCTATATCGTGATCGACAGGAAAAAAGCGAACCCGGAAAACGAACCTGCGTGTGGGTGATTATAGCGTTTTGCAGTTTGATGAGTTCATCAAACGCCACAAAGACGCGTCAAAACAAAGGTCCTAGGCAAAATCGCGTTTCTATCGAAACGCGATTTGCTCTTGGCGAAATGCGCCCGCCGCATTGCCGCTGCTGCGTCGGCGGGCTACATGCCGGATATGAGCGCAAAAGCTTCCTCCCGCCCCGCCGATCGCCCAACCGACCGTTTGGCGATCGCCCTGGCGCAGATCGATTGTATCGTTGGCGACGTCGGCGGCAATGCCGACCGCGTGCGCGAGGCCCGGACCAAGGCCCGCGCCCAGGGCGCCGACCTGGTGCTGTTCTCCGAACTCTATCTCGCCGGCTATACGCCCGAGGATCTGGTGCTGAAGCCGGCCTTTCAAGAGGCCTGCCGCGCCACCCTGGAGGATCTGGCGCGCGAGACCGCCGACGGCGGCCCGGCGGTGCTGATCGGTCTGCCCTGGGCCGAGAATGGCGGGCTCTACAACGCCTATGCACTGCTCGACGGCGGCCGTATCGAGGCGGTGCGCTTCAAGGTCGATCTGCCCAACTATGGCGTTTTCGACGAAAAGCGCGTCTTCACCCAGGGGCCGATGCCGGGACCGATCGTGTTTCGTGGCGTGCGCTTGGGCGTGCCGATCTGCGAGGACATCTGGGGCGCCGATATCGTCGAATGCCTGGTGGAAACCGGCGCTGAAATCCTGCTCTCGCCCAATGGCTCGCCCTATTGGCGCGGCAAGCAAGAGGAGCGCATGGGGATCGCGGTGGCGCGCGTCACCGAATCCGGCCTGCCGCTGCTCTATCTCAACCAGGTCGGCGGTCAGGACGAACTGGTGTTCGACGGCGGCTCCTTCGCGCTGAACGCCGATCGTTCACTGGCCTTCCAGATGCCGGCCTTCCGCGAGGATCTCACCGTGTCGATCTGGGAGCGTGGCCCAAAAGGCTGGCATTGCCTGCCGGGTGAGCGCGCGCTCGTGCCGGAAGGCGATGAGGCCGACTACACCGCCTGCGTGGTGGGCCTGCGCGACTATGTGAACAAGAACCGCTTTCCCGGCGTCGTCATGGGCCTGTCGGGGGGCATCGATTCGGCGATCTGCGCCGCGCTCGCCGTCGATGCGCTGGGGCCTGAGCGCGTTCACTGCATCATGCTGCCCTATCGCTTCACCTCCAATGAGTCGCTGTCGGATGCGCAGGGCTGCGCCAGTGCGTTGGGCGTGCGCTACGACATTCTGCCGATCGCACCGGCGGTCGAAGGGCTTGAGAGCGTTTTGAAACCGCTGTTCCAAGGCAAGCCGCGCGACACGACTGAAGAAAACCTGCAGTCGCGCGCCCGTGGCACCTTGCTGATGTCGGTGTCGAACAAGTTCGGCTCGATGCTGGTGACCACCGGCAACAAGTCGGAAATGTCGGTTGGCTATGCCACCATCTATGGCGACATGAACGGCGGCTTTAATCCGATTAAGGATCTCTACAAGATGCAGGTGTTCCGCCTGTGTCACCTGCGCAACCGCTGGAAGCCGGAAGGCGCCATGGGGCCGGATGGCGAAGTCATCCCCAACAACATCATCGTTAAGCCGCCGACGGCTGAACTGCGCGAGAACCAGAAGGACCAGGACTCGCTGCCGGAATATGATGTGCTCGACGATGTGCTGGAATGCCTGGTCGAGAAGGAAATGCGGGTGTCCGACATCGTCGCGCGCGGTCACGATCTCGAAACGGTGAAGAAGGTCGAGCGCCTGCTCTACATCGCCGAATATAAGCGCCGCCAGTCAGCGCCGGGCGTGAAGGTGACGCGCAAGAACTTCGGCCGCGATCGCCGCTATCCGATCGTCAACCGCTTCCGCGATTCCGGCGCGCCTGCGCGCGCCCATGATCCCTCGATTGCGCCGCGCAAGCCGGTGGGCGTGTCGGAGCGGTTTGAGGAATAAGCGCTCACGACGGCTGGATTTTGATCTCGGCGCTTTTCAGCGCGTCCCAGATGAGGAACTGGATCGGCGAGCTGTAGCTGTCGATCCCGGCCACCCAATAAGTGACGGCGAAATTGACGTTGCCGCCGAAGTTGAGCAAGCGACAGGTCGGCGGCGCGGGCGCGTTCAGCACCTGTGGGTGCTGTTTGACGGCCGCTTCGACGATCGCCGGCACGCGGTGAATGTCGACATCATAGCCGATGGCGAATTTGATCTCGCAGCGGTGATGCAGATCGCTCTTTGTCCAGTTGATGAATTCGGAGGTGATGAACTTCTCGTTCGGCACCAGAATGTCGCGGCCATCGCTCGTGCGTAGCGTGCTCGAACGCATGTTCATTTCCTGGAGCACGCCGGCTCGATCGCCACCAAGGTCGACATAATCGCCGACCTTCATCGAGCGTTCGATCAAAAGGATGATGCCGGAGACGAAATTCGACGAAATCTGCTGCATGCCAAAGCCGAGGCCGACGCCGAGCGCGCCGCCGAAGACGGTGAGAGCCGTGAGATCAAGCCCGAGAACCTGCAGCAACAGGACGAAGATCAACAGGAACAGCGCGATCTGGAAGGCTTTCGCCAACAGTTCGCGCGTCGGAATATCGAAGGCTTCCTGCTTGCGGATGACCTTTTGGCCGGCATCGTTGGAGGCGCGGCCGAGCCAGAACAGAATGGCCGCGGCGAGCAGCGCCTTGGCCATTGTGTAAACCGATAGACGGATATTGCCGACCTCGAGCGAAATGGAATCGAGATAGCCGACGACGGCGCCGAGAACGCCGAACACATAGAGGGCGGCAATGGGAATGCCGATCCACCGCGCCAGTGAATTGATGATCGGATGGGTGATGAACCGATTGATCGCCGTATAGAGAACGCCGACCACCGCAAGGCCCTGGGCGATGCGCACCAGCCACGCCGCGCCGACCGCCGATTGCACCAGTTCGGCCGCGATGGCGAGCGCCAGAACCGTGAAGACGGGGAAGAGGAGATCACGGCAGGTGAACAGCCATTGCCGCAGCCGCAGCATCGGTCCGTCGTCTGGTGCCGACGAGAACAGGCCGGAGCGCGAGCGGACTTTCTGCGCGACGAAATAAGCGATCGCGAGGGCGACGATGATGGCGCCGATCTGCGCGTAAAATTGTGGGCTGACCAGCCATTGCAGGGCGGTCTGCAATGCCGTCGACGCTTGTTGGCGCAAGGTTTCGAAATTCATCGTGAAGTTCCCTCTTCAAATCGGGAGCAAAACCGGCTGGGTCGCTCTGCCGCAACCATTAGCGGTCCATGAGGCGTCGGTTCGGCCGTGTAAAAGTGGCGGTGCTCAAATCCATCGCTGTTTTAAAGTGATTCGTGGGACGAACACCACGCGTGTCCTGGCTGCCCACCTTCTCCGCTGATGCCATCGCGGATGATTTCATGCTAAAAGCGGATGGGGAGGATACGCTATGTCACAAGCACAGGTGCGCCCGTTTTCCACGGGCTTTGGCGCTGAGATTGTCGATCTCGATCTGTCGCAACCCTTGAACGAAAACACATTCGGCCTCTGGAGCCACGCCTTCGAGGAACATGGCGTCGTCATTCTGCGCGGCCAGACGTTCTCCGACGAGCAGCAGGTTGCCTTCAGCGCATGGTTTGGCCCGCTGGAGGATTTTCCCGATCCGAAGGATCAGGCCCATGGCTTCAAGACGGTGTTGCGCGTCTCCAATGTCGAAAAGCACACCGATCGCATCAAGCCGATCGACGATGCGGGCCATAAATCCTTCTGGCTTGGCACCAGCGATTGGCACACGGATTCATCCTTCCGTCCTGTGCTGAGCAAGGCGTCGCTGTTGTTCTCGCGCGAGATCCCCAAAGCCGGCGGCGACACCATGTTCGCCCACACCGGCAAGGCTTACGACGCTTTGCCCGCGGCGAAGCAAGCCGAGATCGACAATATTGTCGTCGTCCATGATTTCGAGGAGACACGTCGGCGCAACAATCTGCCATCGCGGCCGGAAGCGGTTCGTAAGGCCACGCCGCCCGTGCGCCAGCCGCTTGTGCGAAGGCTCGAGAATGGCCGAAAGGCTTTGCTGCTGGGCTCGCACATCGCCTATGTGGAAGGCATGGATGAGGCGAAGGGCAAGGCGCTGATTGCTGAGCTGACGGCTTTCACGACGCAACCGCAATTCACCTATCGCCATCAATGGCGGCTGGGCGACCTGGTGATGTGGGATAATCGCTGCACCATGCACCGGGCGATGGAATATGACATGCAGAACGAACGGCGCGTCCTGCACCGCACCACCGTGGCCGGTGACAAAGCCCTACTGGCGCAACCTTATGTCGCCGAAGCTTCGGTTGCCTGACCTTGCTCTCTTGAAACAATGCAGACCTTGAAACAAGCAGGTATCTTCAAACAAGAAGGGCCATCTTTCGATGGCCCTTCCATTGTCGCGACCGCGGCCGGTTGGACCCACGTCACATTAAGCTGACATGACACGAGCACCGCTCACGCGGTGCAGAACTCCGCATAAGCGAGAGTCCAGGCCTCAGAAACCGGCGACTGCGATAACTGACAATGAGACACTGGATCACCTCCTTTCGGTTGTTAACGACTCACTCAGTGTACTCGAAATCTTTAAAAACTGAATGCAAGCGCTGCGCGAATATGCGTCAGATTGCCGGTCTTTCCTGCAATCATGCTGAAACCCCAGGCGAATTTGTAAAAATTTTGATGAGGACTAGTGGCCAGGCCTCTCATGGCTGTCCTTGGGCGCAAGTCGTCGTACGGCCATGACATTACAGTTTTTTCAGCTGACTTCCCGGCGCGGGACCTTAAGGTGGCTGGGCCTGGAGGGGCGCACTCTTCCACCGATATCTTCCTGTTGGTCTTCCTGTTGTCTTGGAGGCGCAATGTTTCGCACAGATGCCAGCCGCAGGCAGATCCTCCAGCGGCTCGTCGTGACCGCTGCTGGCGGTATGATGATGCCGCGAGATGCTTTCGCCCAAGCAGCCGCAGGGGCCACGCAGCTCCTGCCTCATGCCGATGTCTGCGTCATGACGCCGGCATCAACGGAAGGGCCGTATTATTTCGACCCCAAACTGGTGCGATCCGACATCACGGAAGGGCGGCCGGGTGTGCCGGTCACCGTGCGTCTGCAGATGGTCGACCAGGCCTGCAAACCTTTGCCGGGGGCCCGAATGGACATCTGGCATTGCGATGCCCTGGGCCTCTATTCGAACTACCCGGGGCAGGGCGATGATCGCGCGCATCCCATCAATACCAAGGGCGCAACCTATCTGCGTGGGACGCAGATGGCCGATGAGCGTGGCGTTGTCGACTTCAAATCCATCTATCCCGGCTGGTATCCGGGGCGCACGACCCACATTCACTTCAAAGCTTTTATCAATCCCACCAGCGTTCTGACCGGGCAGATTTTCTTTCCCGATGCGGTGAGCGACGTCATTTACAAGAACAAGCCGCCTTACGCGGGCCGGAAGCTGGCGCGCGATACGCTCAACGCACGTGATTTTATCGCGCGTTCCGCTGGCTCCGCGTCTCTCGCCAACGTGAAGGAAGACAGCGATGGCTATCTCGTTTCCATGATCATCGGGGTCAGGCCATCATCGGGCGGTTCGAGGCGCTGAGACCAAAGGCATTGCTCGCGCCGCGCGGCGAGGCTAGCCTCGTCTCAACGAAGAGAGAATGTAGGGAGCTGGTGATGGACAGGAAAAGGGTCGACCGCGCCGGCGAAGACCTCGGCAATATCATCGATATCGGCCACATCAACCTGCGCGTGCCAGACCAGCGGCTGGCGACGCTCTATTACGTCACCGGCCTCGGGCTCACGCGTGATCCTTATCTGATGACCGGCGTCGACAATATGTGGGTCAATGTCGGCCAGAGCCAGTTTCATCTGCCGACAGGTGAAGCGGCTTACGCACCACGCACGGTGGCTGGCCTCGTTGTGCCCGATCGCGCCGGGCTGGTTGAGCGATTGCAGAAGGTCGGTCCCCACCTGGCCGGCACGCGCTTCTCCTGGCATGCCACCAATGATGCCATCGAGCTCAACTGCCCCTGGGGCAATCGCGCCCGCTGCCATACGCCCGATCCGCAGCGTTTCGGCCAGATGGCTTCGGGGATGGCCTATGTGGAGTTCGAAGTGCCGCTGGGATCGCTGGCGGCGATCGGACGTTTCTATAGCGAGATGATCGGCGCGCGCCATCGCATGGATGCCGATGGGGAGGGGGCTTTCCTGCGCATTGCCTGCGGCCCCGGCCAGGCGCTGATCTTTCGCGAGAGCGATGCCGAGACGGTCGTCTGCCAGCCGCATCACATCCAGATTTACGTGGCGGATTTTTCCGGGCCTTACGAGAGGCTGTGGGAGCGCGATCTGATTTCAGAAGAGAGCAATCGCCAGCAATATCGCTTCGAGAACATCGTCGATCTCGATAGCGGCCGCACCGTATTTACCATCGACCACGAAGTGCGCAGCATGACCCATCCGATGTATGGCCGTCCGCTGGTCAATCGCAACACGGTGCAGACGGTGGGCACTTATCGCGCCGGTGCCGATGCGGCGCAGATCTGGCTTTAAGCTTCTTCTACTCCGCTAGGCGTTCCACACGCCGGTGGTCGCATTGAATGGCGATTGCCCGTCCGCACGTGCATGCCATCGCAATCCGGCAGCCTTCGCGCGATAAACCATGCGGCGCGGCGTGAACGTCCAGATATGTTCGCTGCCCTGAAAGGTCGCCTCGGCGTTGGCATCGAGTTCGACTCTTGCGTCTCCCGTCAGCTGCAACAGGTCCCCCGTGTCGAAATCGGGAAACAGCAAGCCAGCTTTGCCATTGGCGACAATATTGCCGAGCGTGTTGAAATAGTGATTGCCGAGAAAATCGGGAATGGTCAGGCGATCGTTCTCGTCGATGCGCACGAAACCCGGCTTACCACCCCGGTGTGAAACGTCTACCTGCCGGTGCCCGTCCTCTCTGTCGGCGTAGCTTGCCACGAAGAATGTATCGGCGGAGGCGATCATCTGGCGCGCCCGCGCGTCGAGACCTTGCAGCCACACAGGCGGCGGTCTCGTGCCGGGTGACACGCTCTCGAAATCGCGCAGCTGAATATATTTTGGACAGTTGCCGAAACTGTGCTCGACCTCGAGCACAAAGCCGCTGTCATTGGCGCGCCGGAGCCGGCCATTCAGACGGTTGCGCCGACGCGTGTGCAGCTCGATGCCGAGCAGACCGACGCTATCGCCATCTTCCAGGCCGCCATCGGCGGGATCCTCCGCGTCGCGGGCGGCGCGGATCTCCAGCGATGTCGGATCGGGCGAGGTCATGAAGCCGGGCTTGCCGGCGGCGAGGCTCGCCCAGGCATCGCCCGCTTGATCCACCGCGCCGACAAGGACGAACGGCAATTGCGCAAAGAAGTCGCGATGCTGATCGGGCATGAAGGAACGCACGACTTTGCTGCCGATGGCGCCGATCCGTTCAGCGGAGCCAATCCGCCGCTGCAGCATGATCTCGCCCCAATGAAACGGCGATGTTTCGACCAGATCAGTCATGACGACATACTCATCAACGCACGGCGGCAAGGCCGATAGCGGTTTCCTGGAACGGGACAAAGCCGGGAAGAGCTTCGATCCGCTCCAGCCAACCCGCGACATGGCCATAGGGCGAAAGATCAACATTGCCCTCCGGCGCGCGGGCGACATAGCTGTAGAGCGCGATATCGGCGATGGTCGGCCGCGCGGCCGCGAGCCAGTCGCGCGCCTGCAGTTCCGCATCGAGAAGACGCAGGATCCCATGGGCGCGCTGCACCACTTCCTCAGCATTGAACTTCGCGCCGAAGACCGTGACGAGCCGTGCCGCCGCCGGACCAAAGGCGATCTGCCCTGCGGCAACCGACAGCCAGCGCTGCACCGCAGCCGCGCCAATGGCCTCTTCGGGCAACCAATCGCTGCGGCCGAATTTCTTGGCGAGATAGACCATGATGGCGTTGGAATCGGGGATCAGCACGCCACCGTCGTCGAGCAGGGGAACCTGCCCGAAGCGATTGAGCTTCAGATAGTCGGCCGACTTGTGGGCGCCCTTAAGGACATCGAGCTCGACCAGCTCGAGCGGGATGTCGGCCAAGGTGCAGAACAGCCGCGCCCGGTGCGAATGGCCGGATAAGGGGTGGTGGTAGAGCTTCATAGCGCTGCCTCTTGTTGAAACCGCTGAGGACAGGACCTCTAGATTATTCCAAATGATCGTTGAATTATCGTATTATGTAATTCATTATTTCATTTTTAGGAATAAAAGCCAGGCTATGGATCGCTTTCAGGCCATGCGCCTCTTCGCCAGGGTCGCCGACACCGGCAGCTTCGCGCGGGCCGCCCGGGAGCTGCACGTCAGCCCGCCGGCGGTAACGCGCGCCGTGACCAGCCTGGAAGAGCTGATCGGCACGCGTCTCTTCGTCCGCACGACGCGCACCGTGACGCTGACCGAGGCGGGGGCGCGTTATCTGGAGGATTGTCACCGCATCCTGGCCGACGTGCAGGAGGCGGAGGCGGCCGCGGCCGGATCGTTCGCGACGCCGAGCGGCACATTGACGATCTCCGCGCCGGCGCTCTTCGGGCGCATCTACGTGCTGCCTGTCGTGATGGATTATCTCGATCTTCATGCCGGTGTGACCGCGCAAACCTTCCTTGTCGATCGCGTGACGAATTTGCTCGAAGAGGGGATCGATGTCGCCATCCGCATCGGCCACTTGCCGATGTCGAATCTGATGGCCTCGCGGGTGGGAACAGTACGGCGTGTGGTCTGCGGTTCGCCCGATTATTTCCGCCGCTTTGGCACCCCGCGGACCCCGGCCGATCTGCCGGCGCATCGGCTGATTGGCACCAACAGCGCCTGGTCCTCGTCGGAATGGCGTTTCGGCCAAGAGCAGAAGACAAGCGTGCGCATCGCCCCGCGCCTGTTGTGCAATACCAATGATGCCGCGATCGAAGCGGCCGTTCGAGGCTGGGGTTTGACGCGGGTGATGTCCTACCAGGTCGCGCCGCTGATCGCCGAAGGCAAGCTCGTTGCTGTCCTCACCGATGATGAAGAAGAACCCTTGCCCATCCATGTGGTGCATCCGGAAGGCCGCAAGGTCACAGCGAAGGTCAGAACCTTCGTCGAGCTGGCGACGCAGCGGCTCAGGAGCAATCCGTTGATCAATCGGCTCTGAGGGCGGCAAATCACCAAACCGTTAGCCTTAACGATCCGTGAATTGCACGAGAGTCGGTGGGATGGACGTTAATACAGTTATGTAACAGAAAGCCGCTAGAAGGACGGCCGACACTCATCGCACGGATATTTATTATGGCGATTAAACATTTCAGGAATTTTTCTCAGGCAACCGGCGGCAACGTCGCGGTGATCACGGCTTTCGCGATCATTCCAATCCTGATCTTGGTTGGCTCGGTCATCGATTACAGCCGCGGTCTGCGGGTCAAGACGGTGTTGCAGGCGGCGGTCGATGCGGCGGCGTTGAACACCGCGCGCCAATCGCCGGGGCTGACGACCGCTCAAATGTTGGTCATCGCGCAGAATTCGGTGGCTGGCGCCTTCAATGTCGGCGGCCTGGGCGAGCCTGTCACGACGCTCACCTATACGGCGGCGGGAACAGAGAACGCGAGGATCAAGGTTTCGGCCTCGGTGGCCGTTCCGAACTCGTTCATGAGCCTGTTCGGGTTCGCGTCGAATGCGGTGGCTGCAACCTCAACGTCCACCTGGGGCAACACCAAGCTGCGCGTGGCGCTGGCGCTCGACAACACCGGTTCGATGAAGGGCGACAAAATTCTGGCATTGAGAACGGCGACGACCAATCTGCTGACGTCGTTGCAAAACGCGGCGGTCAAGGACGGCGACGTTTATGTGTCGATCATTCCATTCTCCACAGCCGTCAAAGTCGACACGTCGAATGTCTCGGCATCGTGGATTAGATGGACCGAGTGGGAAGCAGACGCAGGTAACCAGACCTGTACAGGGAAGGGAAATTCTAAAGTATGCAAGCCCAATAGTCGTTCGACCTGGGATGGTTCGATCATGGATCGTGACCAGAACTACGATCTCTCGAATGCAACTCCGACCAGCAATTCGACATTCTTTCCGGCAGCACCAGCTGGAACCGGCACCGCGAGTCTCATGGGCTTGACCTATAATTGGGCGGCGCTCAGAGCCAAGGTTCCGGACATGGTCCCGGCCGGGAACACCAATCAACCGATCGGCCTCGCCTGGGCCTGGCAATCGTTGACGATGAGCGCGCCGCTGAACGCACCGGCGAAGGATCCGAAATTCAATTATGCGGACGTCATCATCCTTCTCACCGACGGTGACAACACCCAGAACCGCACGAGTTCGAACAAAGCAACGATCGATGGGCGCCAGAAGAAGCTCTGCGATGCCATTAAAGCAACGGGCGTCACCATCTATGCGGTGCAGGTCAATACTGACAAAGAGGCGCTACAGACAGCCTTGCAATATTGCGCCAGCGATCCTTCAAAATTCGTGATGCTCACCACGGCCGACCAGATCATCACCACCTTCGCCTCGATCGGCGCATCGCTGTCGCAACTGCATCTGTCGCGGTAGCAGGCTCTACAGCGACGGGTCGATCACCCGCACCCGGCGGTTGCGGCCCTGCGCATCCTTGCTCTGTTGGCGGGCGCCATCGGTGACGCCATAGACGCTGCCGCGGGTGGCGCGTCCACCTTCGATGCCGGCGCTGGCCGATCCAGCCGTCGGCGCGTTTTCGCCGATCGCCGCATCCTGTTTTTCCGTCTCCTGGATAGCGGAGAGCGAAGAAGCTTGAGGCTGCGCCTGCGCCTGCGGTTGCGGTGCGTTGCGCGGAGTGGCGGCGGCCTGGGTGCCGCGCGCTGGGCGCGGACGCGACAGTTCCTCGGATTTCTCCGGTGTCACGATCAGGTCGTTACGGCGTGAGCCGAGCAATTTCTCGGCGCCATCGAGCGCCTCCGCCCAGGACTTGCCCGGCGGCTTGCAGCTGCAGGTTGGATCGTAGGTCTTCTTGAACTTGCCGGCATTGGCCAGGCTCGTATAGCTGGCGCCGACATCGTTCACCGCGTCTTCGATATTGCCGCCGTTGGTGAAGCGATAGACCTCGGTCTCGGCGTTCGGGCACAGCGCCTTGCAGAGATCGGCGAAACTGTCGAGATCGCGGCTGCCGGCGCTATAGCTTACCGGAAAGAAACCGCCGTCGCAGGTGCGCACGCAGATCGCGGTCGAGCCGCCGCCGCGCGGCCGCTGTTCGTCGCCGAGCATATCGTCGTCGGGCAGCGGACTGGCTGGCATTTGCTCGTACTGCGGGCCGCCGCCGAACAATTGGTCGAACAAGGAGCGCGGCTGCTGCACCGCGACCTGATTGCGACAATAAGTATTGTATTGGGCGATGAGCTGGGCCCGGCCACCGCTGGCCATTTGCACCTGCGCCTGCAGATTGGCGAGGTTGCCCTGCATGGCGGCGATGCGCTGTTCCAGCGGGCCGCATTGCGCCGGCGGCGGCGATCCAAAGAAGAGGAACTGCCGGCGGTCGCAGCCGATCGACTGGGCATAGGCCTGGGTGCGGGCGAGTTCGCCGCGCTGCCGATTGGCGGCGGCGAGATAGCGTCCGGCACTGTCATTGGACTGGCCCGCACGGGCGATCTGCGCTTGCAGACCGCCGCAATTGATCGCTTGCGCCAGGGCTGGGGGCAGCCAGGCGAGAAAACACAGGGACGCGGCGGCAATAACACGCCGCGCCGCGCGCAGGTGTCCGGCACCGTCGGAAGCGATGGTCGGCAAAAGGCTTTTTTGTGAGACTGGCATCAAGCGTTTCGAACTCGTCGATCCTGCGCGTTTGATTCGGGAAGTCTACCAGACCCATCCTGGAAGCGGTGAACAGCGAACTTTCGTTAACTTCTTGTTCCCTTGATGGCAATCGTTGTAGCGCCAAGGCTGCTCCCCATATGAGGAGGGCTTGCTCCGGAGGCTGCACATGTCGAGATGGAACGGATTTGCCAGATTTTGCGGGGCCTTGGCCTTGATCACCGTGTCGGCGGGTGTGGCTGCGCAGGCCGCTGGCGAGCCGGAATTGATCTTCCGCAAATCCACAGTCTTCAAATGGCTCACGCCCAACGACAAGCTGGCGACTTATGGCATCGACGACACTGTCGTGGAGGGCGTCGCCTGCCATTACACCGTTCCCGAGAAGGGCGGCTTCAAGGGCATGTTTGGCGTGGCCGAAGAGGTTTCAGACGTTTCGCTGGCCTGCCGGCAATATGGCCCGATCAGTTTCAAGGCCAAATTCGAGCAGGGCGATGTGGTCTTCTCTGAGCGCCGTTCGCTGATCTTCAAGAAGATGCAGATCGTGCGCGGTTGCGACCCCAAGCGCAACGTCTTGGTCTATATGGTCTATTCCGATAAGCTGATCGACGGCAGCCCGCAGAACTCGACCTCCAGCGTGCCGATCATGCCCTGGGGCGCCAGTGGCGATATCCCCAAATGCGCTGATTTCTTGAAGAACTGAATGCTTAAAGTCAGGGATCTTTTCTGTTTCGCAGATCCCTGACGAAAGCGTCGATCATCGCCGCCGTTTGGTGGGCGAAATCGTCGATCGCCGCGCGCTCGGCTTGGCTATAGCGCGCGACAATCTCCGCCGTTTTTTGCGCCAGGTCGGCGAAAATCTGTTCGATCTGGCGCACGCCCTCGGGCACCACTTCGATCATTGTCTTGCGCCGGTCCTGGGGCGCGGCGACACGGCGCACGAAGCCCTTCTTTTCCAGCCGGTCGACGACGCCCGTGATGGCTCCGGTGGTTAGGCTGCTGTCCTCGGCTAGCCGTCCGGCGGTCATCGGGCCGTGCTTCAGCACGATATCCAGGCATTTATGGTCGGTGATGTTCAGGCCCAGGTGATCGGCCACGGCCTGATGCAGGAAAATCGTCCGCGCGCTCAGTTCGCGCAACGCCTCCGCCCCGTTCAAAATCTCTGTGCCGTTCACGCTGCTCGGTTTCGTCGACATCGCCGCCATATTGTCTTATAAAATAAGTATCTTATATTTTAAGAATTATAGATTGTAAGCGAGGCTAACGCGATAGGCCCGGGAAAGCAAATCAGCGCGGCCGATGAAATTGGGCTTGGTGTCCGCAGCAGCGCGGCAGCTGCCCCTGGATACCGGATCACGCTGCGCGTGTCCGGTATGACACGGAAGCTGCGGAGATGACGCCGAGCCTTGAAAAGCAGTGCCTCGAAAAGTAGCCCGACACCTCGGTGTCATCCCGGACGCCGCAGGCGATCCGGGAGCCAGGGGCGCGTGGTAGCGTGATCAACAGGACGCGGTCGGCGCGTCACGAATGACTACGGCGCGTTTCGCTACACTGGAAGAGAGAAGCGCCGGTCAGTCGCCACAGGTGATGATGACCGAGCCGCGTGCCGGCGCCGCCGCAGCGGTCGTTATCCCGGTCGAGCCGGTCACATCGTCAGCTGACCCATAGGCCGAGGCCTTGCCGAAGCCATGGCCCGCGCACCAGGCGTCGGCGACCACCCGGCCGCACTCCTGACGGCTGGCGACGCATTCGCTGACGCCGTAGCCATCCTCCGCGGCGATCACGAAGGAGCGAACCGGCTCGGCCGCCCGCACTTGGCCGAACGTGGCGGCGAGCGCCAGAAAAGCGGCAGCCAGCGGGATGATCATCGGCGGGAAGGGGACTTCGAAGGGGAAAAGCTTACGCATAGGGGGCACCGGGGCGCAGATCGGATCGTCTTGGTGACTGAACCGTGCCGCAATCCCGTGAAAATTCGTTTAACCTCGGTAACAATAGCCTGGTGTCGCGCTTGACGGGCCGGCTGCTCTCGATCATGGTGCCGCCCATGTCGCTCCGCCCCTGCCTTTGCCGGATTATTATTAGCTAGCCCGCCCGCTGGCTGGAGCCGTCTTTTCGCGCATTGAAAACGACAAAGCCCCCCCGCCAGCCGGCCGGAGAGGGAACCTATGTCTACATTGCTGCCCCTGCGCCTCTACAACACGCTGACCCGGACGAAGGCGGATTTCACACCGCTCGATCCGGCCCATGTGCGCATGTATGTCTGCGGACCGACGGTCTATGACTTTGCCCATATCGGCAATGCTAGGCCGATCATCGTCTTCGACGTGCTCTACCGTCTGCTGCGCCATGTCTATGGCGCGGGTCACGTCAAATATGTCCGCAACATCACCGACGTTGACGACAAGATCAACGCGCGGGCGGCCGAGCGCGGCATTTCCATCCGCCAACTGACGGAAGAGACCAACGCCATCTTCCAGAGCGATGTCGAGGCGCTGGGCGCTCTGCCGCCGGACGTGCAGCCGCGCGCCACCGACCATATCGCTGAGATGATCGCCATTATCGAAAAGCTGATCGCTGGCGGCCATGCCTATGCCGCCGATGGCCATGTGCTGTTCTCGGTGCCCTCGATGGCCGACTACGGCCGCCTGTCGCGCCGTCCGCTCGACGAGATGATCGCTGGCGCTCGCGTCGATGTCGCGCCCTATAAGAAGGGCGATATGGATTTCGTGCTGTGGAAGCCCTCGAAGGACCAAGAGCCGGGCTGGGAGTCGCCCTGGGGCCGTGGCCGGCCGGGCTGGCATATCGAATGCTCGGCCATGTCGTGGAAACATCTCGGCGAAACGTTCGACATTCATGGCGGTGGCATCGATCTGGTGTTCCCGCATCATGAAAACGAGATCGCCCAGTCGCGTTGCGCCTTCGATCATCCGGTCATGGCCAATGTCTGGATGCACAACGGCTTCTTGCAGGTCGAAGGCGAGAAGATGTCAAAGAGCCTCGGCAATTTCGTCACCATCAATGAATTGCTGACGACGGAAAATTTTGGTGGTCGCACGTGGCCAGGGCAGGTGTTGCGCCTGGCCATGCTGCGCACCCATTATCGCCAGCCGATCGACTGGACCGTGCGCAGCCTCACCGAGGCCGAAGCGACGCTCGATGATTGGGCGGCGCTGGTGAAGGGCGTCCAGCCGGGCGTGGTGTCGGACGCGTTCATCGCGGCGATGGCCGACGATCTCAACACGTCCCTGGCGCTGACCGAATTGCATCGTCTGGCGCGCGCCGGCGAGGTGCAGACGCTGGCCGCCTGCTTGCCTCTGTTGGGGCTCGACCTTGACGCCTACCAGCCGCAGGTGCAGCAGCGCACGGCGGAGCTCGATAAGGAATTGATCGACGCGCGCGTTCGCGAGCGCGTGCAGGCCCGCAAGAACAAGGACTGGAAGCGTTCGGACGAAATTCGCGACGAGCTTGTTGCCATGGGCGTGCAGCTCAAGGACGGCAAGGATGCGGCCGGCGAATTGATCACGGAGTGGGAGGTTAAGCGATGAGCACGCCGACCCTGCGCCCCATCCTGTTGCCGCAAGACCTGCCGGCGCTGGTCGACGTCTTCGTCGACAGCATCGAGGAATTGACCCAGGAGGATTACGACGAGGAACAGCGCACCGCCTGGATTTCCAGCGTCGAGAACGAAAAGAAATTTGGCGAAAATATCGCCAAGGGGCTGACGATTTTGGCCGAAGTCGATGGCGAGATCGCTGGCTTCGCCACTTTGCGTGGCGCCGTGCTCGACATGCTCTATGTTCACTCGGGCTTTGCCCGCCAGGGTGTCGCCAGCGCGCTGTGCGATGGGCTTGAGCGGCTCGCGGCGGCCCGTGGCGTCAAGGAGCTGACAACCGACGCCAGCGATACGGCGCAGCCCTTCTTCAAACAACGCGGCTACGAGCCGCTCCGGCGCAACAGCGTCGAACGTGCCGGTGTCTGGCTCGCCAATACGACGATGGCCAAGCCGCTGGCGATGGAAACCACCCAATGACCCGCGAACGCCTTTATCTCTTCGACACCACCTTGCGCGATGGCGCCCAGACCACTGGCGTCGATTTCTCGATCGACGACAAGCGCCGCATCGCCGCGCTGCTCGACGATCTCGGCCTCGATTATGTCGAGGGTGGTTATCCCGGCGCCAATCCGCTCGACACCGAATTCTTCCGCAAAAAGGCGGTGAAGAAGGCGCGCTTCGCCGCCTTCGGCATGACCAAGCGGCCGGGACGTTCAGCCTCCAACGATCCAGGTCTCGCCGGCCTGATGGAAGCCGACGCCGATGCGATCGTCTATGTCGCCAAGAGCTGGGACTTTCAGGTGCATGTGGCGCTCGGCATAACGCTCGAGGAAAATCTCGAAGGCATTTCGGATTCCATCGCCTATGCCTGCAAGAACGGCCGCGAAGCCATGCTCGATTGCGAGCATTTCTTCGATGGCTACAAGGCCAACCCCGACTATGCGCTGCAATGCGCGCGCGCCGCTTATGAGGCCGGCGCGCGTTGGGTGGTGCTGTGCGACACCAACGGCGGCACTTTGCCCGATGAAGTGGAGCGCATTGTCGGCGAAGTGGCACGCCATATTCCCGGCAGCCATCTTGGCATCCATACCCATAACGACACCGAGAACGCGGTGGCCAATTCGCTGGCAGCCGTGCGGGCCGGCGTGCGCCAGATACAGGGCACCTTGAACGGTCTTGGGGAGCGCTGCGGCAATGCCAATCTGGTTTCGATCATCCCGACGTTGTTGCTGAAGAGCGCCTATGCCGATCGTTTCGAGATCGGCGTCAGTCCTGAAAAGCTGCGCGGCCTGACCAAGCTCAGCCACGCCTTCGACGAATTGATCAACCGCGCGCCAAACCGCCATGCGCCCTATGTCGGGGCCTCCGCTTTCGCCACCAAGGCCGGCATCCATGCCTCGGCCGTGCTGAAAGATCCGCGCACCTACGAGCATGTCGAACCGGATGCTGTCGGCAATGTGCGTAAGGTTCTGGTGTCGGACCAGGCTGGCAAGTCGAACGTGCTGGCCGAGCTTGAACGTCTCGGCGTCGTCGTCGCCAAGGATGATCCGCGCGTCATGCGCGTTCTGGAAGAGGTGAAGGAGAAGGAAGCGCAGGGCTATGCCTATGAAGGCGCCGATGCGTCCTTCGAACTGCTCGCCCGCCGTGTTCTGGGCCAAGCGCCGGATTATTTCGAAGTCGAGCGTTTCAACGTCAATGTCGAGCGTCGGCACAATGCCGTCGGCGATTTGGTCAGCGTGTCGGAGGCGATCGTCAAAGTGCGCGTCGATGGCGAGACATTGATCTCGGCCGCCGAAGGCGCCGGCCCGGTGAACGCGCTCGATCTGGCGCTGCGCAAGGATCTTGGCAAATACCAGCCCTATATCGAAGATCTGGAGCTGCGTGACTATCGCGTGCGCGTGTTCCAGGGCGGCACTGACGCGGTGACGCGCGTGCTGATCGAATTCGGCGATAGCCAGGGCAATACCTGGTCGACGGTCGGCGTTTCCGCCAACATCATCGACGCCTCGTTCCAGGCGCTGCTGGATTCGATCAACTACAAGCTGATGAAGGCCGAAGCCTGAGAAGCTTGCACCTAGGTGTCATCCCGGACACGCGGAGCGTGATCCGGGACCAGGGGCGAGTGGGTGAAGAAAAACAACTGCGGCACAGTCATAATTTTTGACGAAAAGCGTTCCGACACGCGCCTTGGATGGCTTCAGCTCTCAATCGTGGCTTATTCCGCACGCGACAAGCTTGCGCCGACCGCGTGGTCGACGACATAGAGCCATGTGCCGTCGGGCTGCCGCCGGATGAGTTCGGCGGAACTGCCGCTGGCCAGTACCGTGCCGTCGCCATCCGTCAGATCCCAGTCGGCGCGCAGCAAGGCGAGATCGCCGTGCACAACGCAGAAGCGGTTGCGTGACGTCATCGTGCCGGGCAGCCCTAGGAGTTGACGCAGCGCATGCGAGATCGCCTCGAGCCCAGTGATGTCGCTCGCGATGTCATCGACGCGCAGGGTGGCGTCGGGCTCGTAAAGAACAAGCAGATTTCCGATCTTGCGGCTGTTGAAGGCGCGGGCGAATGTGGTGTTCATCTGGTCGGGCTGGGTTACGGGCATGATGCATCTCCTCGTTGCGACGAGGACATCATGCCAGTCCTGGGCTCACCAAACGGGAAGGACTGACATGGCGATATTGCAAGCTGCCGCGGTGCTCGACCGGCCCGAGCCGCGCCGGCCCGACAATTGCCCGGTCGAGGATTGGCTGGCCTTTCTCGGCCATCGTTGGAACGCGCTCATCCTCTGGCATCTGCAGGGAGGCGCCAAACGTCATGGCGAATTGAGCGCGGTGCTGCCGGCCATCGCGCCGAAAGTACTGACCGAGCGTCTCGACGGTTTGGAGAAGCGCGGCCTCATCACGCGCACGGCTTTGGCCAGCTTTCCACGCAGCGTCAGCTACTCTCTCTCAGCGGCAGGGCGCGATCTGGTCGGCATACTCGACCAGATCGAACTGTGGTCGCGTCGAATGCCTCAGGGTTAGGCCGCCGTCACGCGAGGAAGCGCTGAGAGCAAGACAAGGCATAATTCCGCCGCCCTGGCTTTGTATTTTAAGCCAGATTCGCCGCGGCGTGCGCTACGGCTTGGCGGGGGAGAACAATGCTTGGATCGGGTGGGGAGGGGGTGCCACGCAATTCTGAGGAACAACCCCATGCAAGGGCGCTATCAAGGTCACTTGCCAGCCCACTTGCTCTTTTACTTGCCCTCCGACCCGCGCCTCACTCGACGAGGCGCAGCACCTTGTCCTTGCACAGGTTGCGGCCTTCCGCTTCCATCACGCTGTCGTCCTCGAACGTGCCAGCAAGATCGAAGGTGCAGCCGGAGCGCGGCGGCAGGGTGACGGTGACGCGCTTGCCCGGCGCCAGGTTCTTAGCCACCACCCGCTCGGTGGCAGCCGCGCCTTCGCGGCCGATCACTTTCAATTCAACGAGCGTCGCGTCGCGCTTGTTCTCGATCGTGATGCGGCCGGCGCTCGCGGGCCCGCGCTTCGATTGGGCGAAACCGGAGGTTGCCGTCATGGACAGCGTCGCCGTGGCGGCGACGACAACCAGCGCATGCGTAACGTAATGGCGGCTAAACGTCATGATGGCAGTTCCTCCTGAGTTTTGCCGAAACATCGCCAACTAAAGGCGCGGCGTCAAATCGGCGGACTCGAGGCCGGCGCGGGCGGCACGTTCGCTCGCCGCACGAATGATCGGCACCACGTCCTCGATTTTCTCGGCGACCTGATAGCGTACTTCGAGATCGCTGCGGATGAAGCCCTTATAGCGCATGTGGGCGAACAGATCGAGCAACGGCCGCCAGAAGCCGCCAACATCGGCCAGCACGACCGGCTTGTTGTGGCGATCAAGCTGCACCCAGGTGAGCTGTTCGACCAGTTCCTCAAGCGTGCCGATGCCGCCTGGCAGAGCAACGAAGGCATCGGCCTTCTCGAACATCATGCGCTTGCGCGTATGCATATCGGCGACGACGACCAGTTCCTGCGCTTCTTTGAAGCGTCGCTCGCGCACGTCGAGGAAGTCGGGAATGATGCCGGTGACGTGGCCGCCGGCCTCGAAGACCGAACGGGCGAGAATGCCCATCAGGCCGTGGCTGCCGCCGCCATAGACGAGGCCCATGCCGGCGTTCACCAGCTCGGTGGCGAGCTTGCGCGTCGCATCTGCAAAAATCGGATCGGTTCCGGGAGAAGAACCACAGTAAACACAAACATTGCGAATTTCAGTCATGTCACAGCTTTTGCCGTGCGGTTGTGGCAGGGTCAAGGCACAGAAAGGCAAGCTTAACCAGCGTGAATCGCCGAGATTGGCCTTTCGCTGCCACAATGGTTAAATCGCCTGAATATTCAGGCGATGTCGGGCGGGCGGTGTTGGAAATGTCTGGTGTGTCGAACAGGGTTGTTTATGGGATCGGCGCCGCGGTGGTCGTGATCGCGGGCATCGTCATCGGTTGGAATTTCTGGCGCAATTTGCCCGTGCCCGCGTCCACGATCTCAGCCGGGACACCAGCCGAAACAGTCGCTCAGCCGCAGGCCAAGCTCGAGCCCGCCAAGCCCCAATCGACCAATCCAGAGCCAAGCAAATCGGCAGCCGATAAGCCGCAGAAACCGCAGTTCGATGTCGTGCGCGTCGAGCCGTCGGGTGAGACGGTGGTGGCCGGTCGCGCCGCGCCCAACGCCAAGGTCACTTTATTCGCGACGGGCAAGCCGGTCGGCCAGGCGACGGCCAATGCCGAGGGCCAGTTCGTCATCCTGCCGCCGACGCTGCCGCCAGGCGATCATCTGCTCTCGCTGGAGGCTGATGCTGTGGCTTCGGATCAGACGGTCGCGGTGGTGGTGCCCAAGCCCGGCAGCCGTGACGTGATCGTGGCGCTGGCGGAGCCGGACAAGCCGACGCGCATTCTCTCCGACGCCAAACCGCAAGCTGGGCCGGTTGCCGGCAGCGCGCCGGCATCCTCCGCTGCCCCCTCCGTCACCATCCGCACGGTCGAAGCCCAGGACGGCGGCGGCTTTTTCCTATCCGGTCTCGCGGCGGCAGGCGCCAGGGTTCGGCTCTATCTGAACGGCGCCTTCATCGCCATGGCCGAGACGGCGGCGGATGGGCATTGGTCGATGCGGATCGAAAAGGGCATGTCGCCGGGCAAATATGCGGTGCGCGCCGATCTCGTCGCCAAGGATGGCGTTGGGGTCGCGGCCCGCGCCGAAGTGCCGTTCGATTATCCCGGTGCGGGGGCGGTTGCCGCCGCAGCGGACAAGCGCGAGGGGACGGGGCCATCCACGGCTTCAGCTTCTCAGACGTCCCAACGGGCCGCGGCGACTCAGGCTGCGGCGGCGCCCTCAGCCGAAAAGCGCACGGGTACGGCTGGAACCGCCCAATCGACGATCGTGCCGGAACTGCGCACCGCCAGGGTCGAGCGCGGCGACAGCCTGTGGCGGATCAGCCGAACTGTGCTGGGGCAAGGCATGCGCTACACTCAGATCTACGATGCCAACGCCAACCAAATCCGCAATCCGGATCTGATTTACCCGGGACAGGTCCTGGTTGTGCCCAATCCGGTGCCATAAACCTCCGGTCCTCCTTCTGAAAATGCCGGCGCACCCGTGCCTTTTGGCCGGGAAGCGCTTATATGAGAATCATAACAATCAAACTTGACCTTGCCCGCGCTTGGCCGCGGGCCGTGTAGATCGAACCCATGACCCCTCCCGCCAATCCGCCGCCGCGTAAAACCGGGCGCCGCGAAGCCACGCTCAGTGAAACCGTCAAGCACCTCTGGCCCTACGTCTGGCCGACGGATCGGCTTGACCTGAAAATGCGCGTCCTCGGCGCGCTCGTTTTGCTACTCGCCGCGAAAGTGGTCACGATCCTCGTGCCCTATTCGTTCAAATGGGCGACGGATGCCTTGGCCCACCCGGGCAGCGCCAACGTGCCCTTGCCGGCGCTTCTCGCCGGGCCGATCGCGATCTGCGTGCTCTACGGCCTGCTGCGTATTTTCATGCAGCTCTTCACCCAGGCGCGCGATGCTCTGTTCGCCGCCGTGGCGATGCATGCGGTGCGCCGCCTTGCCAATGAAGTCTTCGTCCATCTGCACGATTTGTCGCTGCGGTTCCATCTCGAGCGCAAGACCGGCGGCCTGACGCGCATTCTCGAGCGCGGCCGCGAGGCGATCCAGCAGATCGTGCGCATGAGCATGCTGACCGGCGTGCCCACGGTCGTCGAATTCGCGTTGATCCTCGGCGTGTTCTACTTCGCCTTCGATTGGCGCTACATGCTGTCGATCAGCATCATGATCGTCGCCTATCTCTGGTTCACCCAAGTGGCCACCGATTGGCGCATCTCCATCCGTCGCGACATGAACGAAAGCGATACAGACGCCAATGTGAAGGCGATCGACTCGCTGCTCAACTACGAGACGGTGAAATATTTCACCGCCGAGAAGCGCGAGGCCGCGCGCTACGACAAGTCCATGGCCCGTTACGAGAAGAACAGCATTTCGAGCTATGTCTCGCTGGCCGTCCTAAACTCCGGTCAAGGGATCATCTTCGCCGCAGCGCTGTCTGTCGTGATGATTCTCTGCGTCAACGGCATCCGCAATGGCACCAATACGATCGGCGATTTCGTTCTCTTGAACGGCCTGATGATCCAGCTTTACCAACCGTTGAATTTCATGGGCATGGTCTATCGCGAGATCAAACAGGCGACGATCGACATCGAGCAGATGTTCGATGTCCTGGAGCAGAATCCGGAGGTTAAGGATAAGCCGGGCGCGCTGCCGCTGAAGATTTCCCAGGGCACGGTCACGTTCGAAAATGTCCAATTCGCCTATGATCCGGCACGGCCAATCCTGAAGGGCATTTCCTTCGAGGTTCCGGCTGGCAAAACCGTCGCGGTTGTCGGGCCTTCGGGCGCCGGCAAATCGACGCTCTCGCGGCTGCTGTTCCGCTTCTACGAACCGCAGAGCGGCCGCATCCTGATCGACGGCCAGAATATCTCCGACATCACCCAGGTTTCGCTACGCGAGAAGATCGGCATGGTGCCGCAGGATACGGTGCTGTTCAACGAAACCATCGCCTACAACATTCGCTATGGCCGCTGGGATACGACCCAGGAAGAGATCGAAGCAGCAGCCAAACTGGCGCAGATCGACGAGTTCATCCGCACCATTCCCGGCGGCTACAATGCCCAGGTCGGCGAGCGCGGGTTGAAATTGTCGGGTGGTGAAAAGCAACGTGTCGCCATCGCCCGCACCATCCTCAAGGCGCCGCCGATCCTGATGCTGGACGAGGCGACCTCGGCGCTCGATTCCTTCACCGAACGGGAAATTCAGGGTGCGTTGGAGCGCGTTGCCCAAGATCGCACCACTTTGGTGATCGCGCATCGCCTATCCACCATCGTCAATGCCGACGAAATCCTGGTGCTCGATAGCGGCCAGATCGTTGAACGTGGCCGGCATGAAGATCTGCTCGCCTTGGGCGGCGTCTACAACGCCATGTGGAACCGCCAGCGCGAAGTCGACGAGGCGCAGGAGACCCTGCGTCGCGCCGAGGCCGCCGAAGGCAAATCGAAACATGTCGCGATCACAGGCGATTTCGGTGTGCTCATGCAGGAGGCCGCCGTCGCCACCGCTGGCGATTTGGACGACGACCGGAACGACGAAAACCTGGTGCGGCGCAGTGAGGAAGATCAGAGCGCCAAATAGGCGCTCGTCACTGTCCTTGGGATTGCAGAAGCTTCAGCGCACGAACCGCGGTCTCTTCATCGACCAATTTCTCGATCGGCATTTTCGTCTTCAGATAGCCACGGCGGATGTAGAAGTCTTGCTGGTCGAGTAGGGAAGCGACGACGACCTTGCCGTCAGGATTGACGTCCGACCAAGAGGTATCGGCGAAAATGGCGCGGTTCTTGATCGGCGCATATTTAAGAAAGTAGTCGATGATCTCGTCGCGGTTGGGGCCGTTCTCGACGCCCTGCTGAAAGTAGCGCGCGCCCTTGATGTAGGCGGCGGTAAAGCGATCCAGCAGATCGCGGTTCTTGGCGGCCCATTCGGTGTTGTAGATGAGGCCGGCGACTTCCATCTCCGGTTTGACGATCTGATCGAGGCGCACCAGCATGGTGGCCCCATCGCGCAAGGCGCCGCCATCGAAGGGCGGGATCAGCACTGCTGCATCGATCGCGCCATTGATCATCGCCGTCAGGGTTTGCGGCATGGCGAGCGGCTTGGTGTCGACATCGTCGAGCGTCAGCCCCGCCGTTTCTAAGGCCTTGCCCAGTTCATATTCGGAGAAGCCGCCAGCCGCCGTGGTGGCGATGCGCAGGCCTTTCAGGTCGGCGATGGTCTTGACCTTCTCCGCCAATCCCTTGCGCAGGATGATCTTATGATGCGAGCGGATCTGCGCCCGGCTGAGGAAATAGCGCAGCGGCATGCCCTGGGCGACGCCATTGAAATAGGACACGCTGACGCCGCCGCCCATGATCGGAATATCGCCACGCACCACCATCGGCGTCATGTCGGACGCGGTGCGGAACGAGGTCAGCTCGACCTCGATATCCTGCTCCTTGAAATAGCCCTTCTCTATGGCGCAGATGATCGGCCCGTCACTGGTGTTGGGCACTGTGCCGACGATGATCTTGGTTGCCGCTTGGGCGGAGAAAGCGAGCGTGGCGGCGAGGCAGGCGATGAGAGTGTGTGTAAACCGGCGCATATGTTTCCTTCCTGAAGCCTTGTTCGGCGTAAGAGGGCATGCGCGCGATCAAACCGCGACGATGAATGCATTCCCTCCAGCCAGCGGCATCTGACGGCCGCCTTATCGACGTCGACTATAGATTTTCAAACCGGGGCGTCCAGCTGGATATTGAAAATCCTTGATGTCATCCCGCTCCGCCGCTACGCGGCTGTCGGGAATGACATGGGGAGTTTTTCAATACGCCTCTTGCATTGCCCCAAGCGCCTCGTGCGCATCCCAGGGCTTCCACCACAATTTCGCGCCGATGTCGCGGGCGATGAGGCCGGCGCTGATATAGCCGGCGCCGCCCGAGATGGCGCCACCGGGATGGGTCGCTGATCCACTCATATAGAGATTGGCAATGGGCGTGCGATAGCCGAAATGGTTGTACATCACCTGTTCGGCGTTGAAGGCCCCCATGAAAATATCGCCGCCGCGCATGTTGATCATCTCCTGCGCATATTCCTTGGCGGTATAAACATATTTGCCGAGAATCTTTTTGCCGCTGACGTTGGGGGCATAGCGGGCGAAGGTCTCGATCACCTTTTCGGAAAACTCTTCCTTGAAATCCTCCCAGCTCTGCGTGCCGATGTCGGGATCCAGCGGCATGACATGCCAGGCATAGGTGGTGTGCTTGCCGGGCGGCGCCTGGGTCGGATCAAGCAGGCTCATCGGCCCGGACCCGAACTGGATGACCTTGGGGACTTTGTTGGCGCGCACATCGGCGAAGGCGGAAAACAGGTCCTCCATCGTTTCCGCGCCGAGGCTCCATTTCAGGGCGCGATTGACGTTGGGATCGAACTGCGCGGCGGTGAAATTGGGCGATTCTTCCAGCGCCAGATGGACGCCAAAGAGCGTCCAGCCGGTATATTGGAAGCCGTCGAGCTTTTGCGTGAAAGCCTGCGGCAGTTGCGTTCGGCCGATCAGTTTCTCGAAGGTCTGATGCACGTCAAGCGTCGAAGAGACGAACTGGCGCGCCCGCACCGTGCGGCCATCGGTCAACGCGATGCCGGTGGCGCGTCCGCCTTCAATCACAATGCGGTCAATAGAAACTTGCGGCTGGAAGCGGCCGCCAGCGGCGATGAACGTCTCCATCAGGCCGCGGGCCAGATTGAATGAGCCGCCCTGACAGAGCTGATAGCCGCTTTGCAGATCGAAGGCGCGGATGATCGAGCCCATTGGGCTCGTCTTCGACATCGTGTCGACAAGCCAGGTGCCAAACAACGAGACCTTGAACAGGAAAAGCAGTTTGACGTGCTCGTTCTCGAACAATTCGTGGACCACGTCGAGCGGCTGGCGCTGGGTCATCGCCAGAAAGTCGCGCCCCGCCGCCGTGCGCGCCAGGAGCCGCTCGCGCTCGGCTTGCGGCAGCGGCTCGCTGTAGCGTTCCGGCAAAAAGATATCGCGAGTGATCTGTTCGGCCTTGCGGTTCCACTCGCGGAAGGTGCGCGCATCTTTTTCCGAAAAGCGGGCTACATTGGCGAGCGTCTCTTCAAGATCGCGGCCGAAGACCAAAGCCGAGCCATCGAGATGCGGTTGGCCGAACTCGTAGCGCGGCGTGATGTAGGTGACCCGTTCGGCCAGGCCGAGATCCTTGAACCAGGGCGTCTCGCTGATGTGGAAATGATTGATCGAATGCAGGTTGTGATAAAAGCCGGGCAGGGTCGCTTCCTTGGTCGAGAGGCCACCGCCATAGTCGAGCCGCCGATCAACGAGCAGGATGTCCAGCCCGGCCTTCGCTAGATAGCTGCCGAGCACCAGCCCATGGTGGCCGGCGCCGATGATGATGCCGTCGTAGGTCCTGTCGAGCGCGGTCATGAATTGGTTTCCCCCCGAGCCGGCGCTTAAGCCAGCCGCCTTTATCGTGGGCCGACTGTAGGTTTTCGCGCTGGAACCCGTCCAGCCGCGCGAGGCGCGGGGCTTTGATCCAAGTCAAAACCGTTGAATGGGGGCAAAACCGGGGATTTACCCCGGAATCCTTCCTTGGCCGTGACTTTAACCCGTTTCAATGGCAAAAGACCGGCTCCACTCGCCCCCGTGTTGGGCAAGATCGGGCCAAGATAGGGCAAGGGCAGATTAATGAGCATTTTGGACAGCGTACGCCGGCAGATCACGCCCGTTCATCCGGAGGGCTATCTGTTCATCGTCGGCTTCGCGATCGCGTCGCTGATTCTGTACTGGCTCTGGTCGCCGCTCGGCTGGATCGGCGCGCTGCTGACGCTCTGGTGCGCCTATTTCTTCCGCGATCCGATCCGGGTGACGCCGGTCGATGAAAACCTCGTGATTTCGCCCGCCGATGGCATCGTCTGCTCGGTCGGCTCCTTCGTGCCGCCGCCGGAATTGGGCCTGGGCGAACGGCCGATGAAGCGTGTCTCTGTCTTCATGTCGGTGTTTGACTGCCACGTGAACCGGTCGCCGGTCGCCGGCCGCATCCAGCGCATCGCTTATAAGCCGGGCCTGTTCGTCAATGCCGATCTCGACAAGGCGAGCGAGGACAACGAGCGCAACGGCTTCGTCATCGAAACCCATGCCGGCATTTTCGGCGTGGTGCAGATCGCCGGCCTGATCGCCCGCCGCATCGTCAGCTTCAGCAAGGAAGGCGACGGCGTGCAGCCGGGCGAGCGCATCGGCCTTATCCGCTTCGGATCGCGCGTCGATGTCTACATGCCCGATACAGCGACCCCGACGGTCGATATCGGCTCCAAGATGATCGCTGGCGAAACCGTGATCGCCAATCTGGCCGCAGGCACGCCGCGCCGCGTCTTCCGTTCCGCTTGAAGGCTGCCGCGATGGACGATCCATTGATCAAACCGGCACAGGCAGGCGGAGAGCGGCGGCGCTTCCAGCGCATTCCGCTGCGTTATGTCCTGCCCAATCTGGTGACTTTGCTCGGCCTTTGCATGGGTCTGACCGCGATTCGCTTCGCCATCGAGGCGCGTTTCGATCTCGCCGTTTACGCCATCGCCGGCGCGGCGGTGCTGGACGGTCTCGACGGCCGCCTGGCGCGCGCGCTTGATTCCACCTCGCGCTTCGGCGCTGAGCTTGATTCGCTGGCCGACTTCATCGACTTCGGCGTCGCCCCGGCGATGATCCTCTATATGTGGGCTTTGAACGACATTAAATCCGCCGGCTGGTTCGCCGCCATGGTCTATGCGGTGGCCTGCGCGCTGCGGCTCGCCCGGTTCAACGTGGCGATTGATGATCCCAACAAGCCGAAATGGGCCGCGCGCTTCTTCGTCGGCATGCCCTCGCCGGCAGGCGCCATCGTCGTGCTGCTGCCGATCTACCTCACCCATTCCTGGTTCGGCTTTGCCTCCGGCAAGGCCATGGTCGTGGCCCTCATCATTTACACCCTGCTGATCGGCTTTTTGATGGTGAGCCGCATTCCACACCTGTCGGGCAAGGAAATGGGCCGGGTGCCGCGCGAATATTTCATCGTGGTGCTGTTTGGCGTCGTGGTCGCCATCCTGTTCCTCTACAGCTTCCCCATGGAGGTTCTAGCCGGGATCAGCATCCTCTACCTGGCCCATATCCCCTTCGCTTACCGGCGATATCGGGCCCTCCAGCGCATGGATGCGGAGGCCGCAGCGGCGGTGGAAGCCCCATAATCCTTGCGGAAATGGGGTTTTGTCACAATTTCATGCATGACAGCGCTGCCGCTGTTCACAAAGCGTCACTGTTGCAGTAGGTTCCGGCCACTTTCCGCAGCCGCCGGCTGTGGTCGGCCGTCCGGCCGAGATTGGACGAGGTTTATGGCGAAAGAAGAACTGCTTGAATTTCCGGGGTTCGTGACCGAACTCCTGCCGAACGCGACGTTTCGCGTGAAGCTCGAGAACGACCACGAGATCATCGCCCATACGGCGGGCAAGATGCGCAAGAACCGCATCCGCGTGCTCACAGGCGACAAGGTGCTGGTCGAAATGACGCCCTATGATCTGACCAAGGGCCGTATCACCTACCGGTTCAAATAAACTCGATGATGGCCGCCGCCCGCAGGGAGGCTCGCTGATGAGCGGGCATGATACGACCGGCTGGCGGCCGAAACTGGTGCTTGCCTCCAGTTCGCCGCGCCGCCTGGCGCTGCTACAGCAGATTGGCATCGAGCCGGATGCGCTCATTCCCGCCGATCTCGACGAGACTCCGAAACGCAGCGAACTGCCCCGCACTTTGGCGACGCGTCTGGCCAGCGAGAAGGCTCAGGCTGCTTCTAAAATCGCCGGCGCCCGCGATGGTTTTGCCGATTGCTTCGTGCTGGCCGCCGACACGGTGGTGGCGGTGGGACGGCGCATCCTGCCGAAATGCGAATTGGCCGAGGAGGCGGGGTCTTGCCTGCGGCTGCTGTCGGGGCGCACCCATCGGGTCTGGACCAGCATCAGCCTGATCACGCCGAAAGGCGCTGAGCGCCGTCGGCTTGTGGAAACCAGGGTCCGTTTCAAGCGCCTGTCGACGCAGGAGATGGAGGCCTATCTCGCCTCCGGTGAATGGCGCGGTAAGGCGGGTGGCTATGCCATCCAGGGGCTTGCGGGCGTGTTTCCGGTCAAAATCGTCGGCTCCTATTCGGCAGTCGTCGGCCTGCCGCTCGCCGAAACCATGGCCCTCCTGGCGGGCGAGGGTTATCCTGCCCATATGTTCTGGCTGAACCGTATCTGATTTCGGTATCTGATTTGGAGCTGCCAATGACCGACAAGAAATCGGGATCACCGGATCTCGTCGCCAAATTCATGGCCGATGACGCCGGCGCGGCCGACCTCGGCCCTTGCGCCATCTGCGGCCGTCCCGCGACGCCGGAATATCGCCCCTTCTGCACCCGCCGCTGCGCCGATGTCGATCTCGGCCGCTGGCTGCGCGGCTCCTATGCCATTCCGGCTGGCCGCGTCGACGAGGATGACGAGAGCGAGAGCTCCGCGCGCGAGGCTTGAAGGTTGAGCGACCGCAGCGGCGCGCCAATCAGGCCAGTGACTATCATGGCCAGGAGCGCCGGCGCCGGCCAAAGCCGCGACAGCGGGCCGGCCACCCAATCACGCAGGAACGGCAGCGTCGCGCTGTCCGACTGATAGACCGGCGTGAACAGCACGCTCATCGCCTGATAGATCTGCACATGCCGATGGCGCAGTGCGATGGCCTCGGCCGTCGCTTCATTCACGTTCTTATGCAGGCGCAGCGCTGTCGCCAGCGCACAGGCATCGAGCAGGGCCATGTTGGCGCCCTGGCCAAGCTGCGGGCTGGTCGAATGCCAGGCGTCCCCGATGTGGACCAGGCGATCGGCCACGGGCTGCGCCAAAGTGCGATGGGCATAGCGAGCGAAGGTGAGCTGCTCTGGTGTCGTGATCGTCTCGAGCAAGGTTGATGTTTCCGGCCAGAGCCGCTGTACATCCTCTTTCCAGCTCTCCAGGCCCTCAGCACGCCAAGCCGTCAGACGATCCGCACGTAGCGACCAGAAGAACGCCGCTTGCGGCTGGCTTGCGCCAGGCGGCGTGCCGATCGGCAGAACGCCCGTCATCTTGCTCGCCCGCACATAGCGCTGCTCCAGCGCGTGGCTGTCGAAGCCACCATGCGTCGGCCAGGGCAGGCTCGCCCACAGCGCCCCATAGGCAAGCTCGCGTCCCGTCGGCGGTGCAAGTGGGCTCGATGTGCCGAGCGTATCGATGACGAGATCGAACGGGCCATCGCTGCATCCATCGCTGAACAGGACGCGGCGGCGCCCGTCGTCCTGCATTGGCGCGCCGACCACCGTGCGCCCGGTTTCAATGGTGATGCCAGCATCGCGCACCGCCTCGTAGAGAAAGCCAAACAGCGAAGCGCGGTGAATACCAATGCCGCAATGCTCGCCCTTGAGCGCCGCATAGCGCACATCGAGCACGGTCTTGCCTGAGGGGATGGCCTTGCCGAACAGCCGGTCGATGCGGCTGCCGGCGGCAATGGTCGCCGCATCAAGCCCGAGCTGCTTGAGCACGGCGAGGCCCGTCGGCTGGATGATCAGCCCCGAGCCCAGCGGCCGTGGTGTCTCGAACCGCTCGATCAGGACGACGCGATGGCCATCGCGCGTCAGCAGCAGCGCGCTGGCGAGGCCAGCGATGCCGCATCCAGCGATGGCGATCAGCATGGCGGGGCCTGAAAGGGACTGGTCATGCCAAAGCTATGGCAGCGCGGGGCAGCGCCGACAAGCCTTCGCCTGGCACGACTCCTGCTTCGCTCATACCGCGAGAAACACCGTGCGCTGGGCGCGGAACAGTGAGGGATTTCATGATCAATCGTCGCGTGGTGGTGGGCGCGGTTGTTGCGGCGCCTTTCGTCGTCAAGGCCAAAGCCCAGGCGCAGAGCCGCAGCGAAACCCTGCTGCTGGTTCAGGAATACGGCCCCAACAGCATGGACATGCAGGGCATCGGTTCCTCCCAGCCTGTCAACGGCGTGGCCCTGAATTGCTATGATCGCCTTATCCGCTTCAAGCCGACGCCATTGCCTGATGGCGCGGGCGGGACGTTCAACATGACCGATCTCGAGCCCGAGCTGGCGGAAAGCTGGCAGGAGGCATCCGATGGCATGAGCGTCACTTTCAAGCTGAAGGACGCGACCTTTCATTCCGGGCGGCCGGTCACGGCCAAGGACGTGAAGTGGTCGCTTGATCGCGCCGTCGCCATAGGTGGCTTCGCCAAAACCCAGATGGCGGCGGGCTCACTCGAAAGTCCGGAACAATTCGTGGCGCTCGACGACAAGACCTTTCGTGTTGATTTCGTGCGGCGCGACAAGCTCACGCTGCCCAACCTGGCCGTGACCATTCCCTTCGTCATCGACAGCGAACTGGCGATCAAGAATGGCGGCGATGATCCTTGGGCGAAGGAATGGCTGAAGAACAATGTCGCGGGCTCGGGCGCCTTTAAGGTCGAGAGCTGGAAGCCCGGCACCGAGACGATCTATATCCGCAACGACGCGTGGAAGGGCGGCAAGCTGCCGATGCTTCGCCGCGTCATCGCGCGCGATATTCCCTCGCCTTCGACACGGCGCGCGTTGATCGAGCGTGGCGACGCTGACATTTCCTACGGTCTGCCGCCGAAGGATTTTAAAGATCTCGCCGATGCCGGCAAGGTGAAGGTGATCGGCGTGCCCGTGCCGAACGCGCTCTGGTATCTGGCGTTGAACGCGGCGACCGGCCCCTTTGTCGACGTACGCCTGCGCCAGGCTGTCGCCTGGGCCATGCCCTATGAGAAAATTCTGCAGGCCTCGATGTTTGGCCGTGGCGTGCCCATGTGGGGCGGTCCCGAAAAGCCCACAACGCTTTGGCCGCAGCCCATGCCCTATAATACCAACATCGCGAAGGCGAAGGCTTTGGTTTCCGAGGCAGCGCCAGGCGGCATCAAGACATCGCTGATCTTCGACACCGGCTCAGCCACCATCGCCGAGCCGATGGCGGTTCTCATCAAGGAGGCTTTGACGCCGATCGGCATCGACGTCGAACTCAGCAAGATTCCTGGCGCGAACTTCCGGGGCGAGTTGAACAAGAAGATTCACCCGATGGCGATCAACCGCTTCGGCGGCTGGCTCGATTTTCCGGACTACTACTTCTTCTGGAATTTTCACGGCAACAATTCGATCTTCAACATCTCCAGCTATCGAAGCGCTGAGATGGACAAGCTGATCGACGGCGCGCGCTTCACGCAGGATGTATCGGCCTATAAGAGCAATATCGAAGCTTTCATCGCCCTTGCTGCAAGGGACGCGCCGGTCATCCCGATCGCGCAACCCTTGCATGACGTGGCGATGCAGAAGTCGATTGGCGGCTACCAATTCTGGCCGTGCCGCGAACCGGACTTCCGCTATCTCACCAAAGCCTGACGGCAGCGATCAGACGGGCAATCCGATGCTCGGAATCTCCGCCGGCAGATAGTCGCCGCCGCGAATGGCTTTCTGCAATTCCTTGAACGGCCGCCCGCCAGCGAAGGCCGCCAACACTTTGTCGGGATCGAAGAAGGTCCCGATTGGGTTGGCCTTGAAATCGGGCGACGTCCGCATCCATTCGGCCGATTTCTCCCAATCGCCGAAATTGTCGCTCTGCAATTCGACGAAATTGCCTTCGGGATCGCGATAGTAAATCGAGATCGTCAGGCCGTGGTCGAGACAGAAGGCCGGGCGGATGCCGGCGTCGCGTAGGCGCTCATAAGAAGCGATCAGATCGGCGAAGCTGTCATATTCGAAGGCGCTGTGATGCATGCCGTTATGCGTCACCTTTTCCGGATCGTCTTCGAGCTTAGGCACCGAGAGGAAGGCGACGCGATGGTTGGCCGCGTCATTGGTCATCCAGGCGGCGTTGGCATCCTGGAACTGCACCTTCGCGCCGACCACCGTACCGTACCAGTCGATCATTTCCTGGAGCCGGCTGGTCTTGAACGTGACGTGATGCAGTGCGGGCCGGATAATGCTCATAGTTTCCCTCCTTGATGATGATACTGTCTAGTGAACGTCCGCCATGGCGCGACCGGTGACCCGTGCGAACAAGGCGGTGATATCGTCAGGCGCCGCATTGCCGCGCCAGGCGACATGCTGATCGGGCCGGATCAAGGCTAGCTTCGCCTCGTAGCGGCGTGGCAGCCGTGTATCGCCAGGTTTGACGATGGTGAGCGGCACGCGCTGTTCGGCGGCCGCTGCACGGAAACGGTCAACGCCTTCCGCATCGTCTGACAGCACCAGAAGCGTGTAGCCCGTGCAAAAAAGGTCATAGAGCGAACGCCCGTCCTTCAGCCATTGATGCGGCGCCAGGCATCCGGGATAGGCGGTGGGCGTATAGAGCCCGACCGATTGCGGCGGCGGCTCGCCTTTCTCTTCGGCGACGATAGGCGAATGGGCATAGTGCGAGCCGAGCACGACGCCGAGCGTCTTGAACTCCCGCGCCTTGGTGGCGAGGATCGTTTCGGCCACTTCACGCCGGATGGCGGCGCCGATCTCGCCGGGATCCTCGAGCCCCGGCTGGATGAGCTGATTGCCGGTGGCGGAGTAATTGATCGTCGCTTCCTCGATGATGCGCTCATGCACGGGGCGGCGCTCGGTGGTGTAAGACTCAAGCAGAGCCGGACCGCCCCAACCCTGGATCGTCGCGGCGAGCTTCCAGCCCAGATCGACCGCATCGCCAATGCCCATGTTCATGCCGAAGCCGCCGAAGGGCGGGTGCAGATGGCAGGCATCGCCAGCCAGGAAGACGCGGCCCTTCGCATAGTGGTCGGCGACGAGGCTGCGCGCCACCCAGGGGTCGATCCCAACGATCTCGGGATCGAAGTCGATCGCGGTCGAGCGGCGGATCATGTCCTTGCAGGTCTCGGCATCAGGCACGCCGTCGCCGTCGAATTTGGTGACGATGTAGTACCAGAGGTCGCCGCCATCGAGCGGCCCCATCAGGCTGGGGATTTCCTCGTTGAGCAGCCAATAGTGGATGGCGCGTCCATGCGGATGCATACGGTCGAGGCCGGGGGCGCGCATCACCAGGTTGATGTTGCGCAGGGCTCCACCGGGGCCATGCATCTTGGCGCCGATATGTTCGCGCACGGCGCTGCGCGCGCCATCGGCGCCGATGAGATAGCGGCAGGAGATTGTCTCGGAGCGCTTCTGTTGCAGGTCACGCAGGGTGACTTCCACGTGATCGTCGAAATCCCGCGCCGCCTCGAATTCTGTCTCGAAGCGGACCGTCACACCGGGCAGGGAGACCGCATGGTCGCGCAGCACTTGTTCCAGTACATATTGCGGCACCCATTGAGCGCTTTCGGAGTAGAGATTGTTCTTGTCCGGCGAAGCCTGCAGCGCGTTTTCGAAACGGCAGATCTCGGGGCCGTTGAGGCGCGTCGCAAAAACGACCGTAGCGGGATAGTCGACGGGCACGGGCGAGGCAGCCCGCAATTTGTCGGCGATGCCCCAGCGGCGCAGGTGCTCGCGCGTGCGCACATTGGTGGTCTTGGCGCGCGGATTGTAGCCGACCCGGTCGTTGCGCTCGACGACGAGACAGGAGACGCCGCGTGAGCCAAGCTCGATCGCCAGCGCCAGCCCGACGGGACCCGCCCCGATGATCAGAACTTCAGTGTCGGAGGGGAGCTGTCGGTCCATGTTTCCTTCCCGGTTTTTCTCAATTTGGTCGTGCAATTTGGCCTTGCCGGCGCCTATAGCCAGTTCGGACCTCCATTATCGCCATCCAACCGATTGCAGGAAGATGCCAAAAGTGTTCTTTTGATACCGAAATAGCATCGAGGGGACGCCGTGAAACTCAACCAGTTCCGCAATGTGCTGGAGATCGCCGAACGGGGCAGTCTAAGGGCGGCCGCGCGCAGTCTGCAATTCGCCCAACCGGCGCTCACCCGCAGCCTCCAGGAGCTGGAGCACGAGATCGGCGCGCCGCTGTTTGAGCGGCAGGCGCGGGGCATGGTGTTGACGCCGCTGGGCGAAGCTTTCGTGCGCCGCGCCCGTACCGTGCTGGAAGACGTGCGTCGCATCCGCGAGGAGGCCGAGCAGATGCGCGGTGGCGGCGCTGGCCAGATTGTCGCCGGCCTGTCGATCGCCGCGCATATGCAGCTTTTGCCAAATGCCCTGCGGATTTTTCGCCAGCGTTATCCCGCCGTCGAGCTCAACATCATCGAGGGGTTCTATCCAACGGTGGAGAAGGCGCTGCTGGAAGGGACGATGGATTTTTACATCGGCCCTGAAGCTGATCCGGCCTTCGCGCCCGGCCTGCAACAGGTGGTGCTCGCCCCTAACGAGCGCATCGTCATCGGTCGCAAGAACCACCCCTTGGCATCGGCCCGTTCGCTGAAGGACCTGAGCGATGCCGAATGGGCCAATAATACGATTACGCAGCCGGCGGACGGCGAACTCAGCGCCTTGTTCGCCGAGCATGGCCTGGGCAAGCCGCGACTGGCGATGCGCACCCAATCCGCTCTGAGCTTGCTGGTGGCGCTTGCCGCCTCAGACCTTCTGGCGATGGTGCCCAAGCAATGGGAAAGTTTTGAGCTGATGGGCGAGACTTTGCAGATGATCCCCATTCGCGAGCATTTGTCGGCCCCGCGCCTGGTGTTGATCCGTCGCGCCGCCATGCCGTTGACGCCGGCGGCGGAACATTTCGCGCAATTGTTGATGAACAATGCGACGCCGGCAAAGCGACCCGCCCGCAAGCGAACGTGATTTGCTTTAGACGCCGAGATAGCGAGTCTTGATTTCGGTATCGGCCAGCAGCGCAGCGGACGTCCCACTCCACACCACGCGGCCGCGTTCGAGCACATAGTGCCGGTCGGCGATGCGTGTGAGGGCTTCGACATTTTTGTCGACGATCAAAATCGACATACCGGTCGCCTTGATCTCCTCGATCACGCCCCAGATATGGGCGCGCACCAGCGGCGCCAGCCCTTCGGTCGCCTCATCCAGGATCAGCAGACGCGGATTGGTGAGCAAAGCGCGGCCGATGGCCAGCATCTGCTGCTCACCGCCCGACAGCAGATTGCCCCAGCTCGACAGCCTTTCGCGTAAAGGCGGAAACAGGCGCAGCACCCGTTCCACATCCCAGCCATTGGCGTTGCGCCGTGTCGCCGTGGCGACAAGATTTTCGCGCACCGACAGATTGGGAAAGATCTGCCGCCCCTCGGGCACAAGCCCGATGCCACGCCGCGCGATCGCATAGGCCGGTAATTGATCCACGGCAGCGCCGCGAAAGCGGATGTTTCCTGCCGTCGGCGTGACGATGCCCATGATTGTGTGGATGGTGGTGGTCTTGCCCATGCCGTTGCGGCCGAGCAGGGTCACCACTTCGCCCTCGCGGATGTCGAGCCCGATGCCAAACAAGACGCGGCTCTCGCCATAGCCGGCTTCCAGGCCATTGACCGAGAGCAGAGGCTCTTCACTCATACTGCGCCCTCGTCACCGAGATAGGCGCGCCGCACCTCCGCATTGGCGCGAATGTCAGCCGGCAGGCCGCTGGCGATGATACGGCCCGAGACCAGAACCGAAATGACATCGGCCAAAGCGAACACGGCGTCCATATCGTGCTCGATCATCAGGATGGTCACTTGGCCCTTGATCGAGGCGAGCAATTTGACCACGCGTGCGGCTTCCTCGGGGCCCGTGCCGGCCAGTGGCTCGTCGAGCAGCAGCAGTTTTGGTTCGGTTGCCAGCGCGATGCCGATTTCGAGCGCGCGTTTTTCGCCGTGCGACAATTGCCCGGCGGGGACATCGGCGCGCTCATCAAGGCCAATGGTATTGAGGACCTTGCCCGCCGGATCGCGTAGTTTCGGATCGCGGCTGGCATCAGTCCAGAAGCGAAAGCTGTGCGGCTCGCGCGCCTGAACCGCCAGCGCCAGATTGTCGAGTACGGTCAATTCGAGAATGACATTGGTGATCTGAAACGAGCGGGCGAAGCCCGCCCGTGCGCGCTGATAGGCCGGCAGCCGGTCCACCGGCTCGCCATCGAACAGGATGGTGCCGCTGTCTGGCCGCAACTGTCCGGCGAGTTGCGCGATCAATGTGGTCTTGCCGGCGCCATTGGGGCCGATGACCGCGTGCAGGGAGCCACGCTTAACGTCGAGGTCGATCCCATCGCTGGCGACGATGCCGCCATAGCGTTTACGGATTTGCTGGGTTTCAAGCAGCACATCAGCCATGGGATTTGCCGCTTTTGGCGCTGCTGCCGAGAAGCCCGGTTTTGCCCATCAGTACCAGCGCGATCAGGATCGAACCGAGCAAAGCACCCCAGTAGATCGTCCAGGACGCCAGCACTTTTTCGAGCAGGAGAAACAGGATCGCGCCGATGACCGGGCCGACGATCGTGCCCATGCCGCCGGCGATCACCATGACGAGCAGATCGCCCGATCGCGTCCACTGCATGATGGAGGGCGAGACGAAGAGGGTTTGGTTGGCGAGCAGGGCGCCGGCGAAGCCGCAGATCGCACCGGAAATGACGAAGGCCGTCAGCTTGTAGCGGAAGGTCGGAAAGCCGATGGCGATCATGCGGCTCTCGTTGAATTTCATGCCGCGCAACAACATGCCGAAGCGCGAGCGCACCAGCCGGCAGCTGAGCCAAAGGAAGAAGGCCAGGCAGGCGAGGACGAAATAATAGAAGACCTGCGTATTGCCAAAGTTGAGGCCGAGATCGCTATGGGCATTCAGGCTCAGGCCATCGTCGCCGCCGAAACTGTTGATGCTGATGGCGAGAAAGTAGACCATCTGGCTGAAGGCCAGCGTGATCATCAGGAAGAAGACGCCGCTGGTGCGCAGCGACACCGCACCGATGCAGAACGCGGCGAAGGCGGAGGCGAGCGTCGCGGCGCCCAGCTGCACCAGGCCGTTGCTGATGCCGTAAAAATCGAGGATGCCCACCGCATAGCCGCCGATGCCGAGATAAACCGCGTGTCCCAAGCTGATCAGGCCGCCAAATCCTAGAATGAGATCGAGGCTGAGGGCGGCGATACCGAAGATCATCATCCGTGTCGCGACGGTGAGATAATAGCTCTCGCCCATGGCCGCGAACAGCACGGGCAGCAGCGCGAGGACGATCACCAGGGCCAGACCGATGCGTTCTTTGCTCATGTCCTCAGCGGCTCTTGGGAGGGAATAGGCCCTGCGGCCGCAGGAACAGGATGATGGCCATCAGAATATAGATGAGCATGGAGGCGATGGCCGGCGCGCTGTTGTCGGCGGCGGCGCGATCGAGGAACAGGCCAAACAGCGGCTTCATGAACGAGCGCCCAAGCGTATCGATCAGGCCGATGATCAGCGCCGCACAAAACGCGCCCTCGACCGAACCGAGCCCGCCGACGACGATGACGACAAAGGCGAGGATCAACACATTGTCGCCCATGCCGGGAATGACGGTGAAGATCGGGCCGGCCATTAGCCCGGCGAGACCGGCGAGGCCAGCGCCAAGCGTGAAGACCAGCGCATAGAGGACGACCACATTGACGCCGAGCGCGCTGGCCATGGTGCGGTTGGAGGCGCTGGCGCGGATCAGCATGCCAAGGCGCGTGTGGCGCAAGAGCAGATAGAGCAGGACGGCGACCGCGAGGCCAACGATGATGATCGCCAGCCGATAAGCGGGATAGGAGATCAGGCCGAACAGATTGATTTGGCCCGCAAGAAAGTTGGGCACGCGGGCAAAGAGCGCCGCCGGCCCCCAGATCAGGCGCACCAGATCGTTGAAGATCAAGGTGAGCCCGAAGGTCACCAACACATGATCGAGATGATCGCCTTTGTAGATGCGGCGGAAGATCAGCACTTCGGCGATCAGCCCGATGGCAAGCGCGCCACCCAGCCCGGCGAGAACGCCGAGCAGGAAGGATTGGGTCGAGGCATAGACGAAGGCGCAGAGATAGGCCCCGACCATATAGAATGAACCATGGGCCAGATTGACCAGGTTCATGATGCCGAACACGAGCGTCAGCCCGGCCGACATCAGAAACAGCATGATGCCGAGCTGCATGCCATTGAGGCATTGTTCGAGCAACAGGGTCGCGCTCATGGCGGGGCCTGATCTGGTGCGGCTGCCCTATTTCATCGAACAGGTTTGGGCATAGGCATCGCCATAATTCTCCAACGCCTTGTCCTGGATGACGATGCGCGGCTTGCCGTCTGCCCCCTTCTTCACCTCGCCTTGATAGAAAGTCTGGATCGGGAACTGGTTGGTGTTGAAGCGGAACGGACCGCGCGGCGATTCAAAATTCGCTTTGCGCAGGGCGGCTAGGAAAGCCGGCTTGTCCTCGATCTTGCCGTTGACGGCCTTCACGGCGGTGTCGAGCAGCATGATCGTGTCATAAGCATGCACCGCATAGGGTGCCGGCACGCGGCCGTATTTCTTCTCAAAGCCCGCGACGAACTTTTTGTTGGTGGCATTGTCGAGATCGGGCGCCCAGGAGGTCGCAACGATCAAGCCAAGCGCATCGTCGCCGATGGCGGGCAGGGTCGATTCATCGACCGTATAGGCGCTGTAGAGCGGAAATTTCTCCTTCAGCCCGGCCTGAGAATATTGCTTGACGAACTGCACGCCAAGACCGCCTGGATAGAAGGCGAAGACGGCGCTGGCATTGCTGGCTTTGATCTGCGACAGCTCGGCGGAGAAGTCGAGCTGGGTCAGCGGCGTATAAACTTCCGCCGCGACAGTGCCCTTGTAGAAGCGCTTGAGGCCGGCGATGACATCCTTGCCCGCCGCATAGTTCGGCGCGATCACATAGATGTTCTGCAGGCCCTTCTTTTGCAGATAGGCGCCCATGCCCTCAGCCCAATTGTCGCCCTGCCAGGAGGTCGAGAAGAAATAAGGCGAGCAATCCTTGCCGGCGAGTTGCGATGGCCCGGGATTGGAGCTGATGGTGATCGTCTTGGCATCGACCAGCGGCTTGTAGACCGCCAGCATCAGGTTGGAAAAGCTGAAGCCGATGGCGGCATCGACCTTGTCGGACTGAACGAATTTCTCCGCTAGCTGCCGGGCCACGTCGGCCTTCTGCTGGTCATCCTCGATGATGACACGGGCCGGCAGGCCGCCGATTTTGCCGCCGAGTTGCTCGACCGCAAGCTGCATGCCGTCGCGAATCTCGGTGCCGATGATGGCATTGGGACCCGACAGGGTCGACATGAAGCCCAAAGTGATCTTGTCGGCGGCTTGCGCCGGGACGGCCAACAGGCCGGCCGCGGCGAGCAGCAGGATACGCTTGTCCATTTTCCCCTCCCGAAAAACGTAGCGTTAAAACGAGAACCTAGAGCCGGGCTCTAGGACCAGAGTTTCTTCGTCGCGATATCCGCTCCCTCGCGCATGGCTTTGAACTTCTCCCAGATCACGGTGTCATGCACTTCGGTCTTGTAAAGCGCCTGTGAGGAGAAACCACAGTCGGCGCCGGCCATGACATTCTCGCGTCCCACCAGCTTGGCGAAGCGGATGATGCGCTCGGCGATCAGTTCCGGATGCTCGACGATATTGCTGGCATGGGTGATGACACCGGGGCAAAGCACCTTGTCTTTCGGCACTTTGATGGTCTCGAACAGATGATATTCATGTTCGTGGCGCGGGTTCGCCGCTTCGAAACTGACCGAGCCGGCGTTGACCTGCAGGACATAGTTGATGATTTCGCTGAGAGCCGCTTCATAGATGCGCGGACCTTCGTTGACACCGTAGCAGGTGTGATAGCGAACGCGCTCGGCCGGAATGCCCTTCAGCGCGGCATTGGCGGCCTCGATATAGATTTCCGCGCGCCGTTTCATCTGCTTGGTGTCAAGATCCGGCTCGACGAAAATATCCGGCAAGAATGGATCATCGACCTGCAGCAGAATGCCGGCTTCGATGATGAGCCGATATTCCTTGTTCAGTTCGGCCGCGAGAGCATGGAAATACTCTTCCTCGGTCTTGTAATATTCATTGATGCCGACGCCGGACGGCGCGGTGGCGGGTAAGAAGACCTTGTCGTCTGAAATGCCTGCCGCTTTCGCCGCTGCTTTAATGTTTTTGATGTCGCGTTGCACGGCCGCTTCGCCGCGATACTTGACCGGCCCAGTGCAGACCACGGGCACGATCGGCACGATGGTGCCGCCCATCATCGCTTCTTTGAAATATTGCTCGTAATAGGCCGGAAAGGCCGCGACTTCCTTTTGGAAGATATGCAGTTTTTGATCTGGACGCGCCTCGAAACCCTCCAGCCGTTCGCGGATATAGGTGAAGAAACCGGGCTTGGAGAACTCACCGTCGGTGACGATGTCGATGCCGCAGTCCACCTGCTTGCGCACGGAATCAGTGACGGCCTTGGCGATCAGCGCATCGAGCGCCGCCTCATCATAGGGCTTGCCGGCGAACTTCTGTCGCATGAGGTCGAGCAGATTGTGGGGGCGTGGCAGGCTGCCAATATGGGTCGTCTGAATGCGATTGGTATTCTGCTGCAGTGCCATCTGCGTTCCTCCCAGAAATCAGATCAGCCGGAAAATCCCTCACCCCGGCGGCTATGGCTGTAACGATAGGCATAAACCCAAACGGAAATCAACTTACAAGGAGCGCTCCTTGTTTTTGATTGTGCAGCATACGGTTGGGCGGAAGTGGGAACTTGCTTCAGCTCAGCCTTTGGGGATGCGACGTGTCGCTGTTCTGGCTGGTGCGCGGGCCGGTGCATCCATGTGCAAGGCGACGGGGGCAAGCTGACGCAAGGCTTCAACCATCGCTTTGCGGTCGACCTTGTAGGGCAGCCATGTGCTGACGAGGAAAAAGCCGCGCATGGTGAAGTGGCTCACCTCGACGAATTGACGTGCGCTCTCTTCCGGATAACCGGCGGCGCTTAATGTCTCCGTCCAGATGCGATTGAGGGTGATACGCGCCTTGCGCACCACTGGATTGACGACCGTGGCCAATTCGCGGTCGGAGCGGCAGGCGATCATGATCTCCATCAAGGCGCGAAACATCGGGCTGAAAAAGAAATGCTCGGAATCGATCAGGAACTTCTCGATCGGATCGCTGGTGTGATTCACCGTGCGCGACAGCCGTTCCGCATGATCCACGGCTTCCGCCATCGCATGTTTGACGGCCGCCTCCATGAGGTCGGCCTTGCGGGGGAAGTAGTGCTCCTGGGCGCCACGCGATACGCCGGCAACGGATGCGACGCGGCTGGCGCTGAAATTGAGATAGCCATCTTCCGCCAGGATCTGCATGGCGGCGGCCAGAATGGCGGCTTGTGTCTCGCTGCGTCGCTCAGCCTGCGTGCGTCGTTTGCCTGAACCGGATTGTTTCATGCCATAACCATGGGGATCGAATGATGTGTCATCGCTCCTGTTGTTGGATTTGTCCAGAACGCGCCAAGGAGAAGGTGCCAAGCTCCCGCTCGCATCCAGACGGGAAACGGTCTAGGCTTCCCATGTAAAAAATTTGGGAGGGATGCCAGCATGGCCGCGATAGCGCATGGTAGGCTCGTGGGGTTTTGGACGGGCAGGGCAAGAGCAGAAATAAAGCAAATCGTGAGGCTATGGCGGGGAGCGGTCCTGGCATTCCTGATGCTGGGCGGTGTGACGGCCAGCGCTGAGGCGCAGTCGGCAGCGACCGATTATCCCAATCGACCCATTCGCCTGATCGTGCCGTTCGCGGCCGGGGGCGGCAACGACATTTTTGCGCGCGTGGTCGGTGCGAAAGCTTCCACGATCATGGGGCAGCAACTGATCATCGAAAATCGACCCGCCGCCGGAGGCCGCATGGCGGCCGAATATGTCGCGACCCAACCGGCCGATGGCTATACGCTGTTTGTCGGCGCCAGCGGCAATATGTCGATGGCCGCCGCCGTCTATCCTAACCTCGCCTATCATCCGACAAAGAGCTTCGAGCCGCTGACGACGATTGCCAGTTTTCCCTTGGTGCTCGTCGTTCCGAGCACATCGCCGATAAAATCCATCGCCGACCTCGTCGCCTATGCCAAGAACAATCCTGACAAGGCGACCTATGGAACCTCATCGCCGGCTTTCACCATGACGGTCGAGCTTCTCAAGCTTGAGACCGGCATGCCGGGCGTCGCGCTGCCGCTGAAAAGCACCGCCGAAATGGTGCAATGTGTGAACCAGGAATTGTGCCTGCTGGCCATCGCCGATCCGCCGCCGACAGTGGAGCAAGTTAAGGATGGTCGTGTGCGGGCGCTCGCCGTGACAGGCCCACAACGCGCGCCGGAATTGCCGGATGTGCCGACGACAGCGGAAGCCGGAGTGCCACGTGTCAACACCATGTTGTGGTCGGGCCTGTTGACGCCAGCCGGCACGCCGCCAGCGATCGTCAAGAAACTGGTTGCTGTCTTTCAGCAGGCCGTGCGCGATCCGGAGGTGAGCAGCCGGTTGCGCATGCTCGGCGCCGAGCCGGGCGCGATCTCGCCGGAAGAGTTTCGCAAGGTGATCGAAGCGGATATTGCTGGCTTCAGCCACATTGTGAAGGCGGCCAATCTCACCTTCCAGTGAGTGAAGGCTGCTCTCACGAGCCCTTAAGCGGATGATGGATATCGATTGAACCGGTCGATAGAAATTCGGCATCGGCGGCCAATCTGTGGCCGCCGATCGCGCGCAAGGTTGGCCCTGGTTCATACCGAATGGCTTGATGCATTTCGCCGCACGGCTATCGGCGTATTGCTGATTGGCCGCTTCTTTTCCTGGGCGATATCGCTTGCTATCTGATCGGAATCGCCTTGGCCTCGTTGTTTGAGCGACGCGTTTTCAAACAGGATGGGGCTTAGGACTTGCATCAACTTATGGTGAACCTGTGGGAAAGTGAACCGATCTGCAAAGGCTGTTCACGCCGCTGTATTAATCGTTAAAATTAGGTCGCACTTTTGCCTTGTTCAGGGTAACACGGTTCAGAATAATCCACGGAGATGTAGGATATCGTGTTGAAGGCGAAGCATAGCTTTTGGATCCTGACTGTGGTCGTATTGGCGAGCGGGCCAGCCCATTCTTTTGACGAACGGATCAAGAGGGAGCTGATGCGGCTTGAGCCGACGGCAAGGCTTGAGCAGGCCTGCGATACCGAGCTGATGTCGCGCATCAACAAGGAACACAATCAGTTTCGCGTCGACAAGGTGATTGCCTACACCTTCTCCGATCCAAGCTACAAAGGTGACTCGATCAATGCACCTGGCGCGTCGTTCCGCAGCCGGGGTGATTGGTATCATCTCGCCTATCAATGTCGCACGGGCCCGCACCGCCTGGGCGTTAAAGACCTGTCATACGAGGTCGGCGAGAAGGTCGAGCGTCAGGACTGGAAGAAGTATTCCCTCTATAACTAAACCGACATGACGCTGCGGACATGGGGCACGGTCGCCAGCAGGCGAACAACCTCATGCAGATCGCTTGTGGGCATGCGGTGCAGCCGGATCTGAATCTGGTCGGCCGCGCCATCCTCGGCCGGCTCGGAGACGAAGCTGATCATGCGGGTCGATCGGTAGCCCAAAATCTGGCGCACCTGATCATAGCTAAGGGTGCGATGATCGGCGAGGACGTCAAGCTGATGCACTTCGTAGCGATGCTGCAGCCATTCCTCGAGCGGTTTTACACCGGCCAGAATGGTCAGCACGATGAGCGTGGCAGCCACCGCGCCAATATAGAGACCTCCGCCGACCGCAAGACCAATCGCGGCCACCGTCCATAGGCTCGCGGCGGTTGTCAGGCCGCGGACGATTTCGCCACGCAACAAAATGCAGCCAGCGCCGACGAAGCCGATGCCCGAGACGACCTGGGCGGCGATGCGCGATGGATCGAGCACGATATTCTGCCCGCCTAGCACATCGGCAAAGCCGAAGGCCGAAACGATCATCACCAGGCAGGACCCGACGGAGACCAGCATATGGGTGCGCAAGCCCGCCGCCCAGGCGAGCCGCTCGCGTTCGATGCCGATCAGGCTGCCGAGGATCGCAGCCACGAACAGCCGCAGGACGAATTCCCATTGTGCCAGCGTGCCGGGGCCGACCGGTGCTTGCGCGATGGAGTCGAGGATCTGGCCAATGTGCATCGGCGGGGCCTCCAGGGATGGATGGGCGGAGCCAAGTTGGCGAAGCGATCGTCAATGAATAACCGAGGTTGACCTCGGCGTCACGTCTCGCGGCCGCATGCTTTCAATGTCGAGGCCGCCTATCTCGTCTTTATCTCGTTTTGCGCTGCTCGGTCAGCGCCTGCTGCATGGTGATCTCGGTCATGATCATCCGCATGGTGGTGTCGTTGATCTTCTTCTCGCGCATCAATTTCGCTAAGGCTACGGTTTCCGCTTGCAGGGCGGCCTCACGCATTTCAGTGATGACCGGCATCAGATGTTGCGAAGGCTGTTCATCGTTTTCACCGGCGATCACATATTGCTGGTAGATGGCGATGAGCTGGCTGGCGACCGCCTGGCGCACCGCGGCTTTGTCGGCATCGCCCTGGTTCTCGTCGACCATCAGCTCAATCCGCGCAATCGCCGCTTCCGCTGCGGTCACGCGGGCCAACCGCTCCTCATTGGCGATGACATCTTCTTTATCCAGCGGAATGCCGCGCGCGACGAAGGGCAGGGTGACGCTGGCGATCAGGATGGAGCAGATGATGACGCCAGCGGCGATGAAGATGACAAGGTCGCGCGCTGGGAAAGGTGAGCCGTTCGGCAGGACCAGGGGTAGCGACAGAATACCGGCGAGGGTGATGGCGCCACGCACGCCAGCCAGCGACATGACGATCTTGATGCGCATGCTCGCCCGCCGCCGAGCCTTGCCACTCAGCCGCTCGATGACGCCGCGCATGAAAGAGCCCCAGTTGATCCAGGCGAAGCGAATGGCGAGCAGGATCAGAGTGAGGGTGAACACCGCGATGATCGGCTCGGCAACCGTGCCGTAAAGCGACAGCTCCGCCGGGATTTTGCGGATGATCTCGGGCAATTGCAGACCCAGCAGCAGAAACACGCCGCCGTTGAAGACAAAGGAGAGCACCTCGATCAACGTCATATTCTGTAGGCGCGCCGGCACGCTGAGCGAGCCGAAGAGGCCGGACGCACTGATGTAGAGCCCGGCTGTGACGGCGGCTAGAATGCCCGAGGCGTGGAAATATTCAGCGAGCAGATAGGCGGCGAAGGGCAACAGGAGCAGGATCAGCACCTGCACTTCCGATCTGACATCGCCGACCTTGGCGACCACTCGCAGCAATTTGGCTGTCGCCACCAGCATGAGGCCGCCACACAACACGCCGCCGATCACCACGGCGATGAAGGAGAGCACCGTCTCCGTGGGCGAGAACTGGCCAGTTAAAGCCGCCGCGACAGCGAAGCGAAAGACAACGAGGCCGGATGCGTCGTTGAGCAAGGATTCGCCTTCGAGCACGTGCATGACGTAGCTCGGCACGAGGTTCTTGTTGATGATCGAGCCGACGGCGACAGCGTCGGTTGGCGCCAGCACCGCGGCGAGCGCGAAGGCGACGGGCAAGGGGATGACGGGAAGCAGCCAGTTCAGTGCGAAGCCGAAAACCAGGATGGTGAGGAAGACCAGGCCGAAGGCGAGGCCAAGGATCGGCCCTTTCAATGCATCGAATTCACGCTTGGGCGCCAGAACGCCTTCGATGAACAGGAGCGGCGGGATGAAGACCAGCATGAAGATTTCCGGGTTCATCCCCACCTGCAGGCCATCGGCGGGCCAGGCGAGCAGCACGCCGAGAACGATCTGGATGATCGGCAGGGGGATCGGTACGAAGCGCACGATCACGCCCGACAGGGCGACCAGCACAAGGAGCAGAAGGATGAACGTGGCGGTGGCCAAAGCGAGTCACTTTCAGGTGGGGCACGCTATAGGACAGCAAATCCTGACATAGTTGTGAAATTCGCTGCCCCGATCCAGCCAAAGTTCGGCTGAGCCGTTCAGGTCCGCAGCATGCGCGTGAATAACGTCGAGAGCTGATCTATGATCGGCTGGGGATCGCGGCCGCCGGCGGCGATCGCGTCATCGACCGCGCCATGCATGCCATCGAAAAAGACGAGGGCGGTCATCCGGGCGTTTGGCAGCGTCCAGGCGCCGGCCTTTTCCCCATCCTGGAACAGGGCGATGAGCTGCGCGAGCACCACATCCTTCTCCTGCGATTGGCGTCGGCTGTGGGTGAAATCGTGGAAGACCACGTCATGCAGTTCGTAATTGGCGAGATAGGTGGCGACCGCGCCGCTCAGCCAGGCGGTGATCCGCGCGGCATGATCGTCCGGCGGGCAGACAGCGATGGCCGAGGCCACCCTCTCAGTGAAGTCGCGCGAGAAGCGTTCCCGCAGCGCCAGGATCACGTCGGCTTTGGTGGGGAAGTAGTGGTAAAAAGTGCCCTTGGCGACGCCGGCGCGGGCGACGATGTCGTCCACGGTGGTGGCCTCGATGCCTTTGCTGACGAACAGGTCGGCGGCGGCGCTCAACAGACCGTCGATGCGCACTTCAGCCGGTAGCACGCGCCGCTTCCGAGGCCGCCCAGGGTGTCCGGCTAAAGCTATCGATTCTTTCAGGTTGGCCATCGTGCGGGAACCTATTGTTCTTTCTGACTTCTAGTCAATAGGCGAGATTTAGAATTATTTACAAACAGATAATTAAATTGACCGACGGTCGGTCTATAAATAAGGGGAGAGCGGTAGAAGGAAAATCCAGATGCCGCTCATGTCCCCGTCCAGCGCTCCCTACACGCCGCTGCCCAACGCTCAGGCCACGTTCCCGCCGCTGTCCACGACGGGCAAGCGCCTGACCATCGCCGCCGTCTATCTCGGCACGCTGATGGCCTCGCTCGCCATCAGTCTCGTCACCGTCGCCCTGCCGGCCATCCAGTCAGCCCTCAAGGTGGAGTTCTCTGGCCTGCAATGGGTCGTCGGCGCCTATGCGCTCTGCCTCTCGGCTTTCATGCTGTCGGCTGGCCCGCTCAGCGATCGCTATGGGCGCAAGCGCGTCTGGCTGTCGGGAGTGGCGCTGTTTATTTTCGGATCGGCAGTCTGCGCCGCCGCGTCATCGCTGCCGCTTCTCATCGCTGGTTGCGCGCTGCAGGGCATGGCTGGCGCCGTGGTGATCCCGGGTTCGTTGTCGATCCTGACGCAGGCTTTTCCCGATCCGCGGGAGCGCGCCCATGTGATCGGCGGCTGGTCCTCCTTCAGCGGAGTGGCGCTGATCGTCGGTCCGCTGCTGGGCGGCCTGCTGGTCGATCATGTCTCCTGGCGCAGCATCTTCCTCATCAACCTGCCGCTCGGTGCGGTGACATTGGCCATCGGGCTCTGGGGCGTACAGGAGAGCGCCGATCCCGAGCATGCCTCGTTCGATCCGCTGGGGCAGGTGTTGAGCGTGCTCGGCCTCGGCGGGCTCACCTATGCGCTCATCGATGCTGGCGATGCGGGCTGGGCGGCGCCTTCCACCGTGTTGGCGCTCGTCATCGCGCTGGTCGCCTTCATTCTCTTCATCGTCGTTGAGTTGCGTGTGGCGCGCCCGATCTTGCCCGTCGCGTTGTTTCGCGATCGCACCTTCGCCAGCGTTAATTTCGCTTCCTTCGTGCTCGGATTTTCCGGCTACAGCAGCCTGTTCCTGTTCTCTCTGTTTCTGCAACAGGTGCAGGGCTGGTCGGCAACGCAGGCCGGCTGGCGCATGACGCCGGTGTTCATCGCCATGGCGGCCTCAGCCTCGCAATTCGGCCGCCTGGCGCATCGCCACGGCATGCGCCGTTTGATGATCTCAGGCTATGTCCTGCTCGGCCTGTCGATGCTGGCGCTGGCCTGGATCACGCCGTCGACGCCTTACGCCATCGTTGCCTGTCTCTTCACGGTGCTGGGCATCGGCCTGGGGCTCTCGGTGCCAGCCACGGGCGCTGCGGCCATGGCTGCCGTGCCGCGCGCTATGAGTGGCACTGGCTCGGCGACAATGAACGCCCTGCGCCAGAGCGGCATGACCATCGGCATCGCGCTTCTCGGCACGCTGATGAGCGCGCGCGCCCTCTCCACAATGACAGACGGGTTGGCGGCGATACGGATCGGCGATGCGCTCGCGCTCGCCAGCATCGCGGTCCAGCGGCACGAAATGCCGCAAGGCCTGGCGCTGGCACCAGGCGTTTTCAAACCCATGCTGGCCGATGCCTTCGCGCAAGGCTTCTCCAGCGCCGCCATCTGCGCCGGCCTGTTCGGCCTGCTGGTGCCGATCGCCTTGCTGGCAAAGGCGCGTCGGTCCCGACCGTTGATCACAGAGGACAGCCCATCATGAGTGCCCCCATGAAATTCTTCCGCGAGACCGAGCCGAGTATCTTCATCGCCACAGGCCAGCTTGTCAGCGAACAGGACGGCAAGGACTGGGTGGCCGAATACGACCAGCTCCTCGCCCGCGACCTTCCCTTGGTCGTCATCGCCCATGTCGAGGACCAGCCGCAACCAGGCGCCGGCAAGCCGATGATCCTCTGGATCAAGGCCCGCAAGGCGGACCTGAGCCGGCTGGTGAAGCGCACCATCTACGTGGTTGAGGACGACACCCAGCGCGCCGAGATGCAACGCCTGCTGCCCGGCCGCGCCAAAGCCTCGCCCTATCCGATGGCCCTGGCGGCGAGCGAGGCTGAGGCGATTCGACTGGCGCGCGAGAGTTTTTGAGCGGCGGGGTGGGCGAACAGCCGGCGGACGAGCGATTTTCCGCCTGCCCGTCTCGCTGCTGTCATAAGTTATTGATTTAATGGTGCCCAAGGGCGGAATCGAACCACCGACACTGCGATTTTCAGTCGCATGCTCTACCAACTGAGCTACTTGGGCATTTCGCGCTGAGAGCGGAAAGTGGGGCCTTATAGGAAGCGCCCGAGGGCTTGTAAAGTCCACAAGGGGATAACGAGGCAGATTGTCCTCATCATCGTGTAAACCGGTGTTCGGCAAAGGGAAACGCGCTCTTCCGATCTCTCAGCCAAAGCCGTTTGGAAAAGCCGCGCGGGATCTGACCGCGCTTTGATGCGTCGATGCCTTGATATGGTGATTCCGGCACGACCTCGGCCAGATCCCGCACAGGCGCGTGCCATTGGGTTCGCGTCTGTGCGGCCTCGTCCGCCTGAAGGCCTTAATCTCAACCTCGAGGCCGTGCCGTAAAAGCTCGAGGTTAAATCCGGGCCAACTCCATCTCAGAAATCTGCAAGCGTTCAAGATCGGGTGTCCGGCGAACGATGATTTCCAGATCAGAAATGTCGATATCGAGAGTAAATTCTATTGGAGACTTCCAATCGTCGATGATGAATTGGGCGACAATCGTATTCCCGAGATCATGAGCAAATGTGATGTGCGCAGGCCCCGTCGATTCCGCTTTGGCTCGTAGCTGATAGCGACCCCTCTGGAGGGGAATATAGGGGCCGAAGAACAGGGTAGGTTCAGTCGTTTCGAGATGATGCGACTTCTCAAACTTGAACGTGCCATCGCCATGCAGCAGCGCAGATGGGCCTCGATAGACATTGTGATATTGAAAGCCTCTCATTTTGAGGGCAATCAGATTGGATGTTCTCACGACATCTTGTTGGGGTGTCTTCGTCAGGAACAAGTACAAATTCCCGGTTGGATACTTGCCTTTCGGAATCTCGGTGAGAATTCCTTTCCCGCCGATTGAACAGGCCGTCAGGCCAATGCTCCAAATGAAATCCAAAACGGCCTTGCCTTGCTCGGTAGGCTCGGCAGAGTTCGTATAATATTCGAGGATGATCCTGATAGACGGCGATCTTTTGATAACCTCCTGCATTCCTTTGAGGACGTTAAGCTCATTGCCTTCGACGTCGATTTTGACCAGATCGACCTTCAGGTCCTTGTCGAGAAAATCGTCGATAGAGATTTGTTTGACGCGATCAACAACGGTTGCTTCCGGCAGATCCTGTGAAGCATTTTGGATGTGGCTCCCACCCAGGCTATTCATATAGGAAACGAACGAAGCTTCTCCCGGCGCGTCTGAAACCGCGGCGTTTACAAAGGAATTCCTCCCGCTCCAAAACAGGCGATTAACCAGCGCCGTTCGCTTTAGAAACTGGAATGTATGCGGGCTGGCTTCAAACGAGAAAAGGCGACCGTTGTCCCTAACGACATCCCCCGCAATCAGAGAGTAGAGGCCAAAGTTGGCGCCAATGTCGAGGACGACGTCCGCAGGGGAAAGAAACCGCTTGAAAGCCTCCACCTCATCTGGCTCGACGGCGCCGCCGGTGATGAAGATCATCGACTCCCATGAGCGGGTATCGACGCAGATATAGCTTTGGGTGCCGTGAACTTTCGCAAGGCCAACATTGTCGCCCAAAAAGTAATATTGGCCTTCCATTCTTCCCTCTCAGCTAACGAGTGTTTCCAAGCAGGTACGCTATAGCGATTTACGGTTTGAAGGAAACGTCAAACGTTACAAAGGTGGGTCAAAATAGGGATCGCAGGCAAAATAGCGCTTCTATCGAAATGCAATCGGTCCGATTCAAACGCTTATCAGGTACGGCGCCCAAGCCGGCTCACGGCGTCAGCCCGCCGCCCATGTAGATCGCGGACAGGAATGGTCGGTGTCCCGCAGGTTGCGGAGCGCGGATGGAATGCCGAACGATCGGCCAGGAAAGATCGTGTCTGCAGCGCGCGCCCGGCGATTCCAAACCGCGCGTTTGGCGGATTCGATCCGTTACGGGGCTCGGCTTTTGCGCCGCTCCAAATCAAGGAAAGCCGGGGCAGCATGGGAAGGTCATACCTTCCCACCACTCTCATCACCGCTCGACGAACGCCTTCTCGATGACGAAATGGCCGGGCTTGCTGTGGCTGCCTTCGTCGAAGCCGCGCTCTTCGAACATGATGCGCAGTTCTTCCAGCATGCTCGGGTTGCCGCACAGCATGGCGCGATCGGTTTCGAGATCGAGGCGCGGCAGGCCGATGTCGTCGAAGAGTTTGCCCGATGAGATCAGATCGGTGACGCGGCCGCGGTTCTGGAACGGCTCGCGGGTCACGGTCGGATAGTAGATCAGCTTGTCGCTGGTGTATTCGGCCAATACGTCGTCTTCACGCAGGCGCGCCACCAGCTTTTCGCCATAGGAGAGTTCGGACACCTGACGGCAACCGTGCACGAGCACGACCTGCTCGTAGCGCTCATAGATGTCGGGATCCTTGATCAGGCTGGCGAAGGGCGCGAGGCCCGTGCCGGTCGACAGCAGCAGCAGGCGCTTGCCGGGCAGGAGGTTATCAGTGATCAAAGTGCCGGTCGCCTTGCGGCCGACGAGGATGATGTCGCCTTCCTTGATCTTCTGCAGCCGCGAGGTCAGCGGCCCATCGGGCACTTTGATGCTGAAGAACTCGAGGTTCTCTTCGTAATTGGCGCTGGCCATGCTGTAAGCGCGCAGCAGCGGCCGGCCATCGACTTCGAGGCCCATCATCGTGAATTGGCCGTTCAAGAAGCGGAAGCCGGGATCGCGGGTGGTGGTGAAGCTGAACAGCGTGTCGGTCCAGTGGCGAACCGAGAGAACTTGTTCCTTGTTGAAGGCTGACATACGGGCTCGTTGTGTTGGTTCGGGTTGGGCCGGCGTGACATCAACAGCTAAGCTGAAGAAGGGCCTCGCAGACGACAGGGATGGGCGTACCTTGTCAAGTTGCTATTTATCATTATTCTAGTGTATATATTTTAATATCACTTCCAAAAGAAGTATAATTTAATAACCCGCCTGTCAATCGCTTGTGATTGCGGCGGAGATATGCGCCGATCGCACTTGTCAGTTTGTTTTGGATTTCGACAACGTGGCAGATGGGTGGATCCGGTCTCGAGTCCGGCATGGGGATACAGATGAACACGCCAAATCCGCTCGACACCATCATCGGCTATCATGCCCATATCTATTTCAAGGACGCGACGGAGCGGGCCGTTGCCGAGACCCTGCGGGCACGGATTGGCGAGCGATTCCGCGTCCAGCTCGGCCGCTGGCATGATCGGCTCGTCGGCCCCCATGCGCGGCCGATGTATCAGGTGGCGTTCGAGGTCGATCAATTCGCCGCCTTCGTGCCCTGGCTGATGATCAATCGCGCCGGCCTCACCATCCTTGTCCATCCCGACACGCGTCATCCGCGCCAGGACCATCTGGTCAATGCGCTGTGGCTCGGCGAAGTGCTGCCGATCCTCAATGTCGAGCAATTGCCGGTCTCCACCGTGGGCGAGCCGGACGATGCGATCGTGCCGAATACCACGCCGACCCTGGCGGCTTAAGGCGCGCTGGGTCGCCGAACCAGCGAGGTTGCATATCAGGGTCCATGATAGTTAGTATGCCGGCGCGCGAGGGGCGCAGTTTGGTAAGGCGATACGATGCTCGATCTTGATAATCTGGTGGCGATTGACGTTCACACCCATGCGGAGGGTCCGTGCGGTTGCCCGTCGTGGGAGGATTCTCGCGACCTGCAGGAGGGGATGAAGAAATATTTCAAGAAGGAATTCGAGCAGCCGACCATTCCGGAGATCGCCGAATATTACCGCAAGCGTAAAATCGCCGTCGTCATCTTCACCGTCGATCACGAGCACAATCTCGGTCACCGCCGCTATCCCAACGAGGAAGTGGCGACTTTGGCCAACGAAAACTCCGACATCATGATTCCCTTCGCCTCGATCGACCCGCACAAGGGCAAGCTCGGCGCGCGTGAAGCGAAGCGGCTGGTGCGCGATTTCGGCGTGCAGGGATTCAAATTCCATCCCTCGACCCAGGGTTTCCACCCCAGCGATCGCATGTGCTACCCGCTCTATGAAGCGATCGCGGAAACCGGCAAGCCGGCGCTGTTTCACACCGGCCAGACGGGCGTTGGCTCAGGCATGCGCGGCGGCTACGGCATCAAGCTCGAATATTCCAATCCGATGTATCTCGATGCGGTGGCGGCTGACTTCCCGGACATGCCGATCATCATGGCGCATCCGTCCTTCCCCTGGCAGGAGGAGGCGTGTGCCGTCGCCCTGCACAAGCCCAACGTCTATATCGACCTGTCGGGTTGGTCGCCGAAATATTTTCCGCCGATCCTCGTGCAATACGCCAATTCGCTGTTGAAGCACAAAGTGCTGTTTGGTTCCGACTTTCCGGCCATCACGCCGGATCGCTGGCTGAAGGATTTCGAGGCCATCGATATCAAGCCGGAAGTGCGGCCGCTGATCCTCAAGGAGAACGCCATCAAGCTCCTCAAGCTGCGCGGCTGATTGAAAGATGAAAAGAAGAGGGGCCGCCGGATTGTTCCGGCGGCCCCTTTTTATGCAGTGGAATGTCAGGCGTGTTCGATCTTCGCCGCCGAGGTCGAGGCTTCGGCCTGCGCCTCGTCCATGCTCTTGATGCCGTTGAAGAAGGCATTCAGTGCGACGGCGGAGATGGCGCACAGCAGAATGCCGGATTCGAGCAGCGGATGCAGATCGTGCGGCAGATTCTTGAAAAAGTTCGGTGCGGCAAGTGGAATCATGCCGAAGCCGACTGAGATCGCCACAACGAACATGTTGTTGGGGCTGCTCTTGAAGTCGACGTTGGTGAGAATGCGTGCACCGGTCGCCGCCACCATGCCGAACATGACCAGGCCGGCGCCGCCGAGCACCACTGTCGGCACCGCTTCGACCAGCGCCGCCATTTTCGGCAGGAGGCCGAGCAACAACAAGATGACACCACCGGTGATCGTCACCCAGCGCGAGCGCACGCCTGTGATGCCGACGAGGCCGACGTTCTGCGAAAATGACGTATAGGGGAAGGTGTTGAAGATACCGCCGATGAGCGTACCGACGCCGTCAGCGCGCAGGCCGCGTGTCAGATCATTCTGTTTGACTTTGACACCGGTCATTTCCGCCAGCGCCAGGAACATGCCGAGCGACTCGATCATCACCACGATCATCACGATGCACATGGTGAGAACGGGCACGAGATGGAATTTCGGCACGCCGAAATGAAACGGTGTGACGATGTCGAACCACGGAGCGGAGATCACCTTTTCGAAATGCATCACGCCCATGACGGAGGCGATAATGCAGCCGATGACGATGCCGAGCAGAACGGAGATGTTACGCAGAAATCCGTCCGTCCATCTGATGATAGCGAGGATGACCAGAAGAACGAAAAGAGCCAGCCCCAGTCCCTGTAATTGTCCATAGGCGGGATTGGGAAACTGGCCAGCCACACCATCGACGACGCGGGTGAGGGTGGGGATGCCGCCGCCGGCCCAGTTGATACCGACGCGCATCAATGAAATGCCGATGATCATGATGATCGTACCGGTCACGACAGGGGGGAACAGCGGCAGGAGGCGTGAGATGAAGGGCGCCACCAACGTGCCGAATATGCCGGCGGCGATCACCGAGCCAAAAATACCGAGAATGCCGATCTCGGGCATGTTGGCCATGGTCAACATCGGGCCGACGGAGGCGAAGGTAACACCCATCATCACCGGCAGACGGATGCCCGTGCCCCAGATGCCATAACTTTGCACGAGCGTAGCGATACCACAGGCGAAAAGGTCGGCGCTGATCAGAAAGGCGACGTCTTCCGGTGGCAATTTGAGAGCGCGTCCGATGATCAAGGGGACCGCCACCGCGCCCGCATACATCACCAAGACATGTTGCAGGCCGAGCGCCGTCAAAATGCCGAGAGGCAGTTTTTGATCGACCTTATTTATATTTGAATCGCTCATGACATCCCCCTTGCAGTTGGCGCGCGTCGATACGCAGCCAAAAGTCCTCCTCAACCGGTGCGCCATCCAAGCCCTCCAGCGAGGCGCGCCGGCTTATGTCAAAGCGGTTGTAGCCGCGATTTATTCCAATGCGCCGACCGCCTTCTCCACGGCGGTAACGATCGCATTCGATTGCACCAGGTCGCGGGCCTGCACCATTTCGATGCCGTACCAGCGGTCGCCATCGAGCGCCGGCGCGATGATCTCACGCACGGCGCCAAGCGCTGCTTGCGTGCCGCTGCCGATGGGATGTTGCGCGGCGACTTTCTCGATCAGCGACAGCGCCTGCGTCGCCAGCAGGATTTCACCGGCGACGATCTGTTCGACATTCTCGGCGATGGTGCGCGCCTTGCGGCCGCACCAGGTGGAATTCGACACGTGGTCTTCGGCATTCGACTTGCCGGGAATGGAATCGACCGAACCCGGCATGGACAAGGTGCGATTTTCCATCACCAAGGCCGACATCGAACATTGCACGGTGGCGTAGCCGGTGTTGAGGCCGCGCGTGCCGGCGAGCAGATTGCGCGGCAGGCCGTAGCTCATGGTCGGGTCGATCAACCGCGCCAGCCGGCGCTCACTGATCGAGCCGAGATCGGTCAGCACCATGGCGACGAGATCCATAGCTTGCGCCACATACTGGCCGTGGAAGTGACCGCCGGAAATAATTTCATAGCCGCCCTTGCCATTGTCGAAGACCAGCGGATTGTCAGTGGCGGAATTGATCTCCGTGGCGATGATGCGCTCGGCATAGGCCAGCGCCTCGCGTACGGGCCCGTGCACCTGCGGGCCACAGCGCAGCGAATAGACGTCCTGCACCCGTGGCGCAGCGGGCTTCGAGGGATCGCGGTTCTCATCAGGATAGACCGTCTGACGCGCCGCTTCCGAACAGCGTTGCGAGTCGCCAGCGAGTTTCAGCACGTTGCGCGCCGTCGCTGCCTGGCCCGGATGCGGCCGTGCCGCATGGAGGCGCGCCTGGAAGGCAATGAGCTCACCACGCAGGCATTCAAGCGACAGCGCCAGCGAAATATCGGCATGTTTGAGAATGCGCTTGGCATCCTCGATCACCAAGGCCGCCAACGCCAAAGAGACAGTCGAACCATTGATCAGGCAGGAAGCATCCTTGGCCGAGAGATCGAAGGTCTTCGACAGGCCGGCGGCGGCGAGCGCGTCCTGTGCGCTCATCCATTTGCCCTGCCAGAACATCTGCGCTTCTTCGAAGCCGCAGATCGCGCCCGACATATGGGCCAGCGGCGCCAGATCGCCCGAGGCGCCGACCGAACCCTTCTGCGGAATATAGGGGACAAGGCCGGCGTTCAGGCAGTCAAGCAGCCGCTCGACCAGTTCGACGCGCGGGCCGGAATAGTTGGAGGCGAAAGCATTGGCGCGCAACAGCATGGTGGCGCGCGCGACATCCTCGGCAAAGGGCTCGCCGATGCCCGTGGCATGGGCATAGACGGACTTGCGCTGATACTCGACCATGTCCTTCATCAGCACGCGCTGATCCTTGAACAGGCCGACGCCGGTGTTGAAGGAATACATCAACGGCGCTTCGTCGTTCATGAAGTTCTGGTCGAGCCAGTCGCGCGTGGCCGCGAGCTCGGCGCGTGCCTCCGGCGACAGACTGACTTTGGCGAAAGCGCCGGACGCATCGCGCCGGCTGACCGCCACCACATCGGCGGTGGTGAGCGCGTGCCCGTCGATGACGACATTCATGATCCGGCTCCAAGTTTTTCGGCAGGTTCTGCGGAGAGTGTTTTGAGAAATTCGTAGAGAGCGACGCTCGCCGCTTCCATATCGCCGGGCGAGGTGAACTCGGCCGGGTTGTGGCTGATGCCGCCACGGCAGCGGGCGAAAATCATGGCGATGGGGATGCGGCCGTTGAACGACATCGCGTCATGGCCGGCGCCGCTGGCGAGCCGATAGGCGGCATGACCCAAGTGTTCGAAACTGCGGCCGAGCATATCCATCAGCGCGGGATCGCACGGTGCCGCCGGCATGTCGTAGCTCGGCGTGAACACCGCTTCGACACCGCGCCGCTGCGCAATCCGGCTGATCTCTTCTGCGATCCGTGCCACCGCCGCCTTACGCTCGGCATCGGACGGGCTGCGCACGTCAAGCGACATTGTCACCGCGCCCGGCACGATATTGACCGCGCCATAAGGCGTCTCGATCCGGCCGACGGTCGCCACCAGTCCGCGCTGGCTGCGGCCGATGGCCTCAACGGCGAGGATCATTGCGGCGGCCGCCGTCAACGCATCGTGGCGCAGGCTCATCGGCAGGGTGCCGGAGTGACCACTTTTGCCCGTGATCGTGATGGTGCCGCGCGTCGCGCCGTTGATGGCGGTGACGATACCGATCGGCAGACCCTCGGATTCGAGCACCGGGCCTTGTTCGATATGCACTTCCACATAACCGATGGTCTTGGCTGGATCGCGCCCCTGTTTCGTTGCGGTGCCAGGATCGGCGCCGAAGCGGAGCAGGGCTTCGCGGCGGCTGATGCCGTCAGCATCCTGATGGTCGAGCGCGATGGGATCGAACGTGCCGGCCACCGCGCGCGAACCCGTCAAGGTCGAGGGATAGCGCACGCCTTCCTCATCGCCGAAAGCCAGCACCTCAATGGCGAAGGGCAGAGCCGCGTCCTCGCTTCTCAATCGATCGACGGCGGCGATGGCAGCGATGACGCCGAAATTGCCGTCATATTTTCCGGCGTTGCGCACGGTATCAATATGCGAGCCCAGCAAGAGGGTCTTCGCCGCCTTGCCCGTCGGCCGCGTTGCCTCGATACGGCCGACGACCGTGCCGAGCGCGTCGACATGCACCTTCATGCCGGCCTGGATCATCCAGGCCGTTACCATGTCGGCGGCGTTGCGATGCGCCGGCGTCAAGGTCAGGCGTGTCAGCATGTCCGGCTCGGCGCTGAACTGCGCCAGCGCCTCGATGCGCGCCGCCAGCGCCTGACCCGTGGTCTGGACGAGGGGCGCGATCGTGCTCATTGCGGCAGCCGGTCGGCGAGCCGCAGCGCGGCGATGCGTTCGATCTGGCTCAGCGCCGTTTCGGTTTCGGCTTCCACCGAATTACCGATGCGCTGTTCGAAGCCGGCGAGGATCTGCTCCTTCGTCGCGCCTTTCACAGCCATGATGAAGGGAAAGCCGAATTTGCTGCGATAGGCATCGTTGATGTTAGTGAAGTGCTTCAGCTCATCCGGGCTCAATTGGTCGAGGCCGGCGGAACTCTGCTCCTTGGTCGAATCCGCTGTCAGCTGTTTCGCCACGGCCAGGCGCCCGGCGAGATCGGGATGGGCGCGGATCAGTTTCAGCTTCTCGCCATTGTCCATGGCGTGCATGGCCTTCACCAACGCGGTGTGAAGGCCGCTGGCCGTGTCCTCGCTGCTGCCCAAGCCAGCGCGATGGGCGCGTTCGGCGATCTGAGGCGTATGTTCGAAAATGTCGCCATAGAGTTCGAGGAATACGGGCAGAGCCATCTGGCTTGGCTTGTGACCGCCTTTGGGCGGATGGGTCTTGATCCAATGCCGCGCGATATCGATACGTCGCGCCACCCAGACACGCTCATGCGATTGCACATAGTCGAGGAAGCGCGCCAGCGCCGCCGCGCGGCCCGGCCGGCCGACGAGCCGGCAGTGCAGGCCGATCGACAGCATTTTCGGACTGTCGGTCCCCTCGGCATAAAGATAGTCGAAGGAATCCTTCAGATAGCTGAAAAACTGGTCGCCACTGTTGAACCCCTGCGGCGTGGCGAAACGCATGTCGTTGGCGTCGAGCGTATAGGGAACGATCAATTCCTGCCGGCCATGCGCGTCGATCCAATAGGGCAGGTCGTCGGCATAGGCGTCGGCGAAATAGAGAAAGTGGCCCTCGGCGGTGGCGAGCGGAATCGTCTGCTCCGAACTGCGGCCCTGATAGAAGCCTTGCGGCGGCGTCCCGGTGACGCGCGTGTGAAGATCGATCGCTTCGCGGATATGCCGGCGCTCGGTCTCCGCATCGACATCCTTATAGTCGATCCACTTGAGGCCGTGGCTGGCGATCTCCCAGCCAGCGTCCTTCATGCCGGCGACAGCTTCGGGATTGCGCGCGAGCGCAGTGGCAATGGCGAAGACGGTGACTGGCATGTGGCGCTCGGTGAACATGCGATGCAGCCGCCAGAAGCCGGCGCGCGATCCATATTCGTAGATCGATTCCATGTTCATGTGCCGCTGCCCTGGCCAGGGCGCGGCGCCGACGATCTCCGACAGGAAAGCTTCCGAGGCGGCATCGCCATGCAGAATGCAGTTCTCGCCGCCTTCCTCGTAGTTGATGACGAATTGCACGGCGATACGGGCCTGGCCCGGCCAGCGTGCATCGGGAAACTGCCGGCCGTAGCCGATCATGTCGCGGGGATAATCTGACATCACGACCCCCGATAGGTGGAATAGGACCAGGGCGAGGCGAGCAGCGGCACGTGATAATGCTTGGCTGGATCGGCGATGCCGAAACGCAGCGGGATCACATCGAGAAACGGCGGCTCGGAAACGGTGACGCCCCGGCCTTTGAAGTAAGCGCCCATGTGGAAGCGCAGTTCGAAGGTCCCGGGCTGGATCGCTTCAGGGGCAATCAACAGCCCGTCAGTGCGCCCGTCCGCATTGGTGGTGAAGCTGCCCTGGCGGACGGCGCTGCCGTCAGGTGCGATGGCGAACAGTTCGATTTTCACCCCTTGGGCGGGAATACCCGCATGGGTGTCGAGAATATGCGTTGAAAGACCAGCCATACGTCAGCTCCACAACCCTATGCTAGCGCAGAGAAATCGTCAGATTTGAAAAAAGAATTTGAAAGTGATCGCACAAGGCGTGGGCAATGGCGCGATCAGGCGGTGCGAGGCAAGATCGGGGCCGGCCTTTTCGCTTGGGGCAGTGCCCGTTCAGCCAGATGCGCCCGGATCATCGGGATCACCATGTCGGCGAAGACCCGCACCTTGCTCGGCATGGCGCGCGGATAGGGATAGAGCAGGCTTAACGTCACCGGTGTCGGTGGCGCGTCGGCGAGCACGGTCTCGAGCGCGCCCGAACTCAGGTGCTCGGCCACTTCGAAAATAGGTTTCAGGGCGATGCCCAACCCGCCGAGCGCCCATTGCGTCAGTACATCGCCGTCGTCGGCGTCGGTGGAGCCCGACACCGGCACCTGCCGGGCCACGCCATTCTCCATCAGCGACCAGCGCACCTGCTGGCTGCCGGGAAAGCGCAGCAACAGGCATTCGTGGTTGAACAGGTCCTCGATCCGCTCCGGCCGGCCACGGCGGGCGAGATAAGCGGGGGAGGCGACGAGCACGCGATCGATATCGGCGATCTTGCGCATGGTGAGGGAGGAATCCTCCATGGCCGCCATGCGCACGGCGATGTCGACCGATTCCATCAGCACGTCGATCAGATAGTCCGACAGGCGCAGGCGCACGTCGATCAGCGGATAGGCCGAGCGGAAGTTGACGATCGCCGGGGTGATGACCTCCCGGCCGAGCCCGAGCGGTGCGGTGATTTTCAACGAGCCACGGGGCGCGGCGCCCATTTCGGCAACGCTGCTCTCAGCCCGCTCCACCGCCTCGCGGATTTCGATGCAGCGTTCATAGAAGACGCGGCCCTGTTCGGTCAGGCGCATTTGCCGGGTGGTGCGGTGAAACAGCCGGCAGCCGAGGTGGCGTTCCAGCGTCTTGATGCGGTGGCTGACCACCGCCGCCGACAAGCCGAGGCTACGGCCGGCGGCGGAAAACGAGCCTGCCTCTACCGAGCGGATGAAAACCGAGATGTTTTCGAGTGTCGCCAAGGGGTCGCGGGTCTTCGGTGCGAGAGTCTTACAAATTCGATTTGAAAATCATTGCAATTTTCTCATTCTATCGCAAGGCAGGTTTCTTGCTAGACTTGTTCCGCTGGATTTGGCGCAGGCGACTGTCGGGAGAGCTGGGGCGATATGGACGGGATCATTATGGAATGGGGTGGGATGCTGCTCCGTTGGGTGCACATCATCACCGGCATCGCCTGGATCGGCTCATCCTTTTATTTCATGCATATCGATGCGGCGCTGCGCGCCACGCCCGAAATCCCGAAAGAAAAGGGTGGCGAGGCTTGGGAAGTGCACGGTGGCGGCTTCTATCACGTGCGCAAATATCTGGTGGCGCCGGAAAAGCTGCCGGACGAGCTGATCTGGCATAAGTGGGAATCCTATTCGACCTGGGTTTCCGGCTTCTTCCTGCTGGTCTGGGTCTATTACGTCTCCGCCGACGTCTATCTGATTGATCCGGCGGTGCGGCAGATCTCGCCCTGGCTCGCCGCCACCTATGGCATCGGCGGCTTGGTGTTGGGTTGGATTGTTTACGATCAGCTCTGCCGCTCGCGCATCGCCAAAAGCGATCTGGCGCTCGCCACCGTCGGTTTCGCCTTCATCATTCTGATGGCGTACCTCTATCAGCAGGTGTTTTCGGCGCGCGGCGCCTTCATTCACACCGGCGCTCTGATGGCGACGATGATGACCGGCAATGTCGCTCTGGTGATCATCCCCAATCAGTACAAGGTGATCGACTCGCTGATCAAAGGCGAGAAGCCCGATCCGGCGTTGGGCAAGACGGGTAAGCAGCGCTCCACCCACAATAACTATCTCACCCTGCCGGTGCTGTTCCTGATGATCTCAGGGCACTATCCGCTGTCCTATTCGAGCCCGCATGCCTATGTGGTCATCGGCCTCGTGCTCGTTGCCGGCGCGGTCGTGCGGCATTTCTACAACGAACGTCATGCCGGGCGCGGCAATCATTGGTGGGCCTGGATCGTGGCAGCGCTCGCCATGTGGACGGCGATCTGGATTAGCATGCCGCAGACGACGGCGGGCCGTGAGACATTGGGCCTGTCCGAGATGAAGCTCGATACGCCGATCGCCGGCCTGCCGAAAGCGCCGGAGAAGATCGCCGAAATCGTCAGCTCACGCTGCGCTATGTGCCATGCCCAGCAGCCGGTATGGCCGGGCATTTCCATCGCGCCGAAGGGCGTGCGGCTCGACCATCCCGAATTTGTCCAGCGCTATCGCGAGGAAATTCGCATGTTCGCTGGGCTCACACGTGCCATGCCGCCCAACAATCTCACCGGCATGACGGATGAAGAGCGGGCTCTAATCCGCGCCTGGAGCCGCACGCGCGCTGCCCAAGAGTAAGCATCCACGACTAGCAGCACGCTTGCCTTAGCCAGCGACGCTGCCTACCTTCGCGGCAAGCGACGCGTATTTCAAAAGTGCGTCGCAAGCGGAGGAAACCATGCTGCTGAATTTCGGCCAGCCGGTCGATGGCATTATCCAGACGGCCTTTATCGTTGAGGATATTCACGCTGCCATGCGCGAATTCACGCGGCTGACGGGCGCAGGGCCCTGGTTCCTACGCGAAGGTGGCAAGTTCGCCGTTCAGACCTATCGTGGCCAGCCGACCGATGTCGAGCTCTCCATCGCCATGGGCTATTCCGGCTCCATGCAATATGAACTCATGCAGCAGCTGAACGGCTCTCCCTCTGTCTATACCGAGGTGATCGCGGCGCGCGGCTACGGCCTGCATCATTTCGGCGTTTCAGCACCCGACTATGATGCCGGCGTGGCGAAATATCGGGCCGAGGGCTTCGAGCTTGCTTATGAAGCCACGGTGCCCAGCGGCGCGCGTGTCGGCTATTTCGATACAGCATCGCTACTAGGCGGCATGGTGGAGGTCATTGAGATGACCGCCACCACCGAGCGCATGTTCACGCAGATGCAACAGGCCTCTGTCGGCTGGGACGGGTCTGACCCGGTTCGAGTACGTCCGCCCATGAAGGCCTGACAGGCTGTTTCAACAACCTGCTGAGGCCTGTTCACTCAGCCAATTCTCTGCGCGGAACAGGGCTGCCACTCTGGCACTGCTGTTGGTCCTCGATCAATCCGCGCAAGAGGCGGCGTGCCTGCACGCCGCCCGCATCGGCGAGAATGTCGACATTCTGGGCATCCGGATGTTGCGCGATGGCCTTCTGCTGCAGTTCGAGGATGCCGAGATCTTCATCGAACGTGCGCGACACCTCATCGTGGAGAAAGGCGGTCAGCTGTGGGTTGTCTGGGTGAAAGTCACGGCCGATGGCCCAATAATAGTTGGAACTGGTTTCATCGATCGGCGTCATCGCGTTCATCACCCAGATGCCGAGCCCACCGTCCCGATGCCCTTCTGGCGCGCCGGTGCCTGTCGCAACACCGCCAACATGAATGTGAACGTAGCAGGGCGGTTCGAAGTCGATGATCTGCCAACGGTCGATGCCTGAATCGGCTGGCACGCGCCCTGTTTTGATATAAGTCGGCGGAGCGGGGACATCGATAACCCAACGAGTGACGCGAACACCTGTGTCGGAGCGCTCGACCTTGAGCGTGCCCTTCTCACCCATTTCCGCATTGCCGATGGTCTGCCGATGCACGAAACCGACGTGCGAGAGGTCCATCAGATTGTCGGTGATCAATTCATAATTGGCGCGCACCAACTTCGTGCCACCCGTCGCCGCGTATTGCGGATCGGAAAGCTTGGAGAAGTCAGGAATTTTCGTTGGATCGGCCGCCTCTGCCGCGCCCATCCATATCCACACCCAACCGTGACGTTCGACGATCGGATAGGATTTGACCTTGGCGCGGCTCGGCACACGTTCCTGCGACGGCACGCGGACACATTGACCCGTGCCGTCATAGCGTAGCCCGTGATAGGCGCATTCGACCTCGTCGCCGACAAGCGCACCGGCCGAAAGCGGCACATGACGATGCGCGCATCTGTTTTCCAGCGCGGCGACCGTGCCCTTGCTGTCGCGGAACAGAACGATGGATTCCCCGAGGATCGTGTGAACGGTCAACGATCGGTCGATGTCTCGCGACCACGCCGCGACGTACCAGCTCTGGTGAAAATATGTCGATTGTTTCAAGCGCCCCTCCCGGCGTTGAGCATCGTGAGGCCGAAGCCGGAAGGAAGTTGACGGATTTTATCCATCAAGGTCAAATATAAATAAATTCACTTACCATAGAAATAGATTATGGATCTCGATCAACGGCAATTGCGCAATCTGCTGGTCATCGCGCGGACCGGCTCTTTCAGCCTCGCGGCGAAGGAATTGATGATTTCACAGCCGGCGCTGTCGGCCAGCATTGCCCAGCTTGAAGCGCGGGTCGGTGGCAGGTTGTTCGACCGAGGGCGCAACGGTGCTGCGGTGACGCCGCTCGGCAGCACGTTGCTCCGTCACGCGGAGATCGTCGATACACAGCTGCGTCGCGCTTCTGAAGAGATGCGACTGGGCCGCCAGCAGGCGCTGGGTCCGCTCAACCTTGCGATAACGCCTATTGCCTCTGCATACGGGCTGTTGCGAGCCGTCGGCCAATTGAAAGCCGAGTTCCCAAATGCGGTGATCAACGTCAAGGAGATGGTGTTTACGGATGCGCTTGCGGAGGTCCGCCGCGGTTCGATTGATGTCTGCCTTGGTCCGTTGGGCGTATATGCCGCAAACGAACATGTGGTCGAGGAACAACTATCGAGTGATACATTCTGCTTGATTGCTCGGGCGGGGAGTCGGGTGTTGACGGGTCGAAAGCAATCGCTCCGCTCGCTTGGCGACGCGCAGTGGGTATTGCCAAGCGACCGAAGCGCCTATCATCACCAGCTTGAAGCCTTGTTCAGTGTTGGCGGCGTTCCCTGGCCGACGCAGGCGATCTTCACCAACTCGGCGGTTGCCATAAAAACGATTGTCGCAAACAGCGATTGCATTTCGATTGCGCCCCGGCAGATGATCCAGCTTGAACTGAAGGCCGGCGTTCTGGTGCAGTGTGACCTGATCGAGGCCGGGATGACGCGCGCGTTTGGCTTCGCCTGCTCCGCCGATCGGCCATTGATGCCTCTGGCACAGCGCTTTGTCGATATCTTGCGGGAGCAGTCGCGTGCGCCGGTTTCGCCGAAACCGCCTAAGCGCTGCTGAGGGGTGCCGGTGGTGTCACGCCGAGCCGTTTGGCGAGCGCGGTGAGTTCGCTCCAAAGCGCTGCTGGCAACGGAATGCCGTCACTCTGTCGCCGCACCGTTTCCCGATCGCCCCGTTCGCCCGGCATCAGAATTTCATCGAAGCCCGCTGCGATCGGTTGATCCTTCACGCCTTGGACGAGCCGGTCGACTTCTCCGGCGAACAGGCCGGGAGCCAGGAAGAGTTCCGGATCGAGGGCGATGCAGACGCCATTCTGTAAATGCTCGTGGCGCAACGCCGGATCGTCGAAAGCGCTCGTGAGCAGCGGCGCGCCAGCCATGAGGCTCGCGAGGCATTCTATCATCAAAGCCATGCCAGAGCCCTTGGGACCACCGACGGGCAGGGGCGTGACCGCGCGCATCGGATCGGTGGTCGCTTGTCCTTGCGCATCGAGCGCCACGCCTTCCGCGAGGCGCGATCCGGAAAGCCGGGCCTGCGCCAGATTGCCGATGGTGATGGCGGCATGCGCCATGTCGAGCACGAGGGCGTCGTGACCAAGACGTGGCACGCCGATGGCAAGCGGCGCTGTGCCGACGGTGGCCGCGCGCGTGCCGTGATAGGCCATCAAGGGGCGCGAGGAGGAAAGCGCGATACCGACCATGCCGGCCTGGGTCGCCTGACGCACGTAAAAGCCGAGCGGGCCAGTGTGGGTGCCGTTGCGCAGGGTCACCCAGCCGATGGCATGGCTGCGTGCCAGGTCGATGGCTTGCTCCATGGTTTTCCGCATGGCGTAAAGCCCAGGCCCGCGATCCCCTTCCATGATGGCCAGGGCGCCTTTTTGAAACAGCACATGGATGTTGGCGTCGGGGCGGCGCAGGCCGTGCCGCATGCCGGCGGCATAGCCGGGAACCCGCAAAACGCCGTGCGAGCCAAGGCCGCGCAGATCGGCCCAGACGAGGACTTCAGCCTCCAGGCGCGCCCAGTCAGCCGGCAAACCAGCTGCGGTAAAAATAGCGGCGATCATCGCCTCGAGTTCGACGGCCGCAAGTCTGACAGTTAGAAGTCTGACGTCTTTCTGCACGCGGTTCCCCTATTGTCGTTGGCCGCTATTTTATCAGCTAGGCTGATGAGCACGCCAGCCGCTGACCAAGCTTGGTAGATCAATCAGCCAAACGGGGTATAAGAAAACTGCGCGCACGCCTTTTAAGGCAGTTGACAGAGACCGTCCGTCCGTTGAGCAATAAGCCCCTGATGGGACGGGGTAATCAACCCGCCGAAGTGCCAGCCGGCGCTCACAGGGAGATGGCGGGCAAGTCTTTGCAAAAGAGAGCGAATTTCCGTGCGGTAACAGTCCGGTAGTGAATCGGACCTAGCTTTGAACAGGGTATCGTTGCAGTTTTAGTGTGATGATGGTGGCACCGTGTCGCCGCTTGGGAGACGGTCTGGCATTTTTACGGTGCCGGCGGGAACAAGCAAGAACAGGTGAGCGTCTACAGAAAGACTGTCTCCGACGAGGGGAACCATGTGACAAGAGTTGCCAAGGGCATCTTCCTGACGGTCATCGGCCTTTACGTGCTCGTCGCGCTTTATCTGACTGTTACCGATCGCCAGCTTTCGACGACGGCTATCGCACTCATCCTGGCTGGCTGCGCCCTCATGATGGCGCTTTGGTGGATCAGCCAAGCCAATGTCACGCGCCGCGAACCCTCCTTCGTGGATGAGCTTGAGTCGGCGCTCAACGACATGCCGCAGGCCTTGGGCCTGTTTGACGCCACCGGCAATCTGGTCATGTCCAATCGTGAGTTCGCCGACTTCTTCAATCTGCCCCACGGCTTTCACGAGCCAGCGATCCCCTTCCATGAGCTGGAACGCCGGCTCGGTGATGACATCAACATGCTGAGTATCTTGCGCCGGACGCGGGAACGTATCGTGGCGGGCGAAGTCGATTACGCCTATGAAACCCGGGACGATGGCCGCGTGCTCTCCATCACCCATCGCCCGACCGAAAGCGGCGGTGCGATGGTGACGTACCACGACATCACTGAACGTCGGTTCGCCAATCTGCGGGTCGGCTTCCTCGCCTCCCATGACATGCTCACCGGCCTGCTGAACCGCGGCGCCTTTCGCGACAAGATCGAGTCCCTTGTGAGCGACCGGGAGGCGGGCTGGTCGGAAGTCGCCGTCTTGTTCATGGATCTGAACGGCTTCAAGACGATCAACGAGGAACAAGGGCATCTCGCGGGCGATGCGCTGCTTTGCATGCTGGCAGGACGCATCAAGGCGACGCTGCCGGACAATTGCGTCGCCGCCCGCATTGCTCCTGACGTGTTTGGCGTGCTGCAAATAGGCGCGGAGCAGCCCCAGTCGATCACGGGGCTCGCTAAAATCCTGAGCGAGCGCATCGCGGCGCCGCTGGAACTTGAGGACACGGTGCTCCGCATGACCGCCTCTTGCGGTATTGCCCATGCGCCTGCCGAAACAACCGAGGCTGACGAACTCTTCAAGATGGCTGAACTGGCGCTCGGCCATGCCAAGGCCGAAGGGCGCGGCACGCTCCGCATCTTCGAGACGCAAATGGCGACAAGCGCCGATAAGCACCGGCGCATGGAAGTGGCCATCCGCGAAGCGATCGCCGCGGATTTGTTCGAGGTTCATTATCAGCCGTTCATGAACATTCGCCAGGGCGGCGTGGCCGGGTGCGAGGCTTTGCTGCGCATCCATCATCCGTCCCTCGGCCTGATCTCGCCGCTCGACTTTATTCCGGTGGCCGAGGAGATTGGCGCCATCGGCGAGATCGGCGCCATGGTTTTACGCCACGCCTGTCTGGCGGCCAGCACCTGGCCGCGCGACATCAAAATTTCGGTCAATGTCTCTCCGTTGCAGTTCGCCGGTCGCGACTTTCTGCGCGATGTCAGCGAAGCGCTGGCGATGAGCGGCCTGCCGGCGAGCCGGCTCGATCTGGAAATCACCGAATCCGCCTTGCTCGCCGATTCAGAGCAGACGCTGACTCTGTTGCATAAGCTGCATTCGCTCGGCGTCCGCATATCGATGGACGATTTCGGCATCGGCTATTCGTCGTTCAACTATCTGCGCCGCTTTCCGTTCGACCGGATCAAGATCGACAAGTCGTTCGTTCGCGATGTCGCCAGCCACCAGGACGCCATCGCCATCGTCAGGGCGGCAACCAGCATTGCCGCAAGCCTCGGTATGGTCGTCACCGCGGAAGGTATCGAGACGCAGGAGCAGTTGGACCGCGTTCGCGCCGGCGGTTGCACCGAGGCGCAGGGCTATTTCTTCTGCCCGCCGGTCCGCGCGGAGAATCTGCAGGGCGTGCTACGTGAGCTTGCCCGCGATACCCGCGCGGTGGCGTGAGCGGCAGCTTATTTGGCTGCCGGCGCCGGGGTGAAGAATTTCCCGTAGCGGGCGGCGTCGCTCGCCAGCAGTTTGTCGAGGGCTTCCGGCGTGCTGCCGACAAGGTCAACGCCCAGTGTTGTGAAGCGCTTCTTCTGCTCCGGATCGGCGATCACTGTCGCGAGATCCTTATTCAGTTTGGCGATGATCGCCTTGGGCGTCTGCACCGGCGCCATCACGCCGAACCAGCCATCAAAGTCGACATCCGCATAGCCCGCCTCCTTCATCGTCGGCACGTCAGGCATGACGGGCATGCGGTTGGGACTGGTGACTGCCAGCGCCCGCATCTTGCCTGATTGCACCAGATCGCCGGATGCATTGTAGAAGCTCATGAAGATAGCCGTATCGCCGCGCATGATGCTGATATTGGCTTCGGGCGTGCCGCGATAGGGAACATGCACCAGATTGACGCCGGCCACCTGTTTGAACAGTTCCGAGGCGATATTGCCGGCGCTGCCGACACCGGCGGAGGCGTAGTTGAGCTGGCCCGGTTTCGCCTTCGCTTGGTCCACCAGATCCTTGACCGTCGCAGGGCCTTCAATCGGCGCGAGCATCACGACCGGCTGGGAAGCCACTTGCGTGATGCCGGCGAAATCCTTGATCGGATCGAAGTTGAGCGACTGATTGAGACTACCGATGATCGAATGCCCGTTCGATGTCAGCATGATCGTGTAGCCATCGGGTGTGGCTTTGGCGACGCTGGCTGTGCCGGGTAGGCCCGGGCGATTTTCGACGACGACGGCTTGCTTCCACATGCCTTCCAATTGCGCGCCGAATGCGCGAGCCAGAAGGTCTGTATTGCTGCCGGCGCTGAACGGTACGACGATGCGCACTGGTTGATTGGGGTAAGCGCCGCTTCCCTGCGCTACAGCAGGTGCCGCAGCGAATGCGCAGATAAATATGCCGATGCTGAGTGTCAGCGTACGAGCCATGGTTTCCCTCCCTGGATACCGATCTCCCGATATCAAAGGTCGCACGGCGATGATCTCTTTGGAAGGGCGCGAGGGTCAAAAAAATGCCCCGGCTAGTCGCCGGGGCATTGGTCGATAATATCGCTCCAGTACAGAGTTGGTGCTCGTAAATATGATTGAAATACAGGGAGAAGCGATACTCGTAGTGTGCGAAAAGTCACATCGGTCTGTGACTAAAGTCATGTAGGGTGCAAGCTTTTGCAAATGCAAGGTTTTGCAGTTGTTCTTTATCGCATCTTTGGTAGGTGAATGGGGGCATGAACGAAGCCAAGACTGCAGAAGTTGAAACAGCACTCGCCATGGATCATTTGGTACGCAAAGACCTGATTGGCTTGGCGACGATATCGGCTGATCTCGATGTCATCGCGCGCCACGGTCATCTCAGCGCGTGGCTTCCAGCGGATGGTTCTTGCCTGCAGAGCATGCCGCTCTTCGGTCTCAAGGACGAGATGCTCGACATGCAGCGTAGTGGTGCTGTTCTGTCTCTACCGACGTTGCATCTCGACGAAGTGAGTACGGAAAATCCCGTTGTCATTTCGATCCTGTGGGACGCCGGCGCCGGCTCTTACACGGCGCTGACATTTCCCGATCGTGGTGCTGGTCAGATCCAGCAGGTGCTCGAAGGTGAGCGGCGCAGCAAGCAGATCGCTGAAGAGCAGATGGCGGCCGAACGCCAGGCGGCGCGGCGGGGCGAGGCGCGCTATCGCGACATCGTTGAAACAAGCTCCGACTTTGTCGTCCGCCTTGATGAAGACCTTGCAGTGACTTTCGCCAATCAAAGGCTGCACGATTTTTTGGGACGCGGTGAAGACGCCCTTCTGAGCCAGCGCATCGATCTGCTGCTGGGCGAAGCGGAGGAGGCGGGATGGGCGCGGCTGCGCGATGCGCAACGCCCGCGCGCCGAGCCGGTGTCATTCGAAGCCGAAGCGCATTCGACCGCCGCTGCCTCGGTCTGGATATGGTGGAGCGTCAGCTGGCTGCCGGGAGAAGGGGGGCCAGGCGAATTCCAGGCGATTGGCCGCGATGTGACGTTGCTGCGTCAGCTCCGCGCCCATGTACAGCAGGCGCATGAGGAGGCGCGATCGGCGGCGATCGTGCGGGAGCGGCTGCGCATTGCCCGCGACCTGCATGACACGCTGGTGCAATCGATGGTGACGGTGCTGACCCAGCTCCGCCTTGCCCGCCGGCTCGTCGCGACAAAGCCAAACGACTTGCCGGAGGAATTGGCCATCGCCGAGGCCGGTGTCGAGACGGGATTGAACGAGGCGCGCAAGGCGCTCTCGCAGGTCAGGCTGCAACTTGTCGATGAAGAAGGTCTGGGTGGCGCCCTCAAGCGTCTGGGCGAAAGGGTGGCGCAGCGCGCCGGCCTCGACGTGAGCCTGGCGATCGACCCGGACAGCGCGCGTCTGACGGGGCCTTCCGCTGAAGCTATTTTCCGGATTTCCGAGGAAGCGACGCGCAATGTCGAAATCCATGCTGGGGCCAAGACGGTGCGGATTGTTGTTCGGCAAGCCAACGGCGGATCGGAGGACGCTGAACGGATCCAGATGGAGATCGTCGATGATGGCGTGGGGTTCGATCCGGCATTGGTGCCGGAGCGGCACTTCGGTATCATTGGCATGAAGGAACAGGTCGCATTGCGCGGCGGGGATTTCGAGATTTGGAGCAGACCAGGGCAGGGCGTTCGCCTCACCCTGTCCTTTCCGGTCGATAGCAATATGGAACGCTGATATGGACGCTCAACCTTCGCGCATTCGCGTCATGCTGGCTGAAGACCAGACTTTGCTGCGACGAACCTTCGCCAAGCTTTTGTCGCTGGAAGCCGATATCGAGATTGCCGCGGAAGCCGCTGATGGCGAAGAGGCCATCCAGATGGCCCGCGCTCACCGGCCCGATGTCATTTTGATGGATCTGCAGATGCCGCGCCTCGATGGCATCGCGGCGACCCGCCGGATCGTCGCCGATCTTCCCAGCACGCATGTGATTGTGCTGACGACTTTCGAGGACGACGAGCAGATCTTCAATGCGATCAACGCAGGTGCTATTGGCTATCTGCTGAAGGATTCCCGCGAGGCGGAGATTATTGAGGCGATCCGGATTGCCGCGAGCGGCGCATCGGCGCTGTCGCCACGCATCGCGCATAAGCTTCTCGCCGCTTTTAAAAACATGGGTACGCCTGATCCAGAGCAGCCGGTGGCCACCGGCGGCAATGATCTGACCGAACGCGAGGCCGGTATTCTCTCTCTGCTGGTCGCGGGAAAGAGCAATCGCGAAATCGCCGATGAGTTGGCGCTGGCGGAAGGTACGATTAAGAATTACGTCAGCCGTATCCTCTCCAAACACGATGCCCGCAGCCGCACCGAACTTGTTGCCCGCTCGCTGCGCCGGCCCGTGCGTTGATCAACTCTGGCTAACGTCTCAGCCTGGCGGCGGCAGGAAATGGATGTTGTATTCGGCCGCGAGAGCGACGACCTCGTCGGGCTTTTGTTCGCGCAGGTTGTGAATGGCCCAGAACAGGTCATAGAGCCGCTGTGATGGCGAAACCCAAAACAGGGTTTTCACGGTCTGCCCGGATTTGTTGAAAATGCCGTGCGGCTTGCCTCTGGGCAGGCGCACGGTGTCGCCCGGCGTGGCGAAATCATCGCGACCGTCGAGCATGAAATCGAGCCGGCCTTCAAGAATGTAGAGATATTCGTCCTGGTCGGGATGGACATGGGGTGGCACGAACGTGCCATCCGGGAAGGTCGCATGCCAGGAGAAGGAATCCTGCGTATAGGATTTCGGCACATAGGTCTGGCCCAGGATATTCCAATGGATATTTTGCAGGCCTTCATTGGCGCGGGTGATGTCGGCGGTTTCGAGCGGAAACGTCATGGCCTGATCTCCTGTCGGCGGACAAACTAAGGTCCCGCTGGTAAGGCCATATCAGCCGCCAGGGTTTGTCAACCGACGACATGATGGTTGCGCTTCTCATGATCAGGAGTGATGCTACCGGCGGAAGCGAGCGGGAGAGAGCCGATGAAGGCGATCATCGTTGGCGGTGGGATTGGTGGCCTGACCACGGCGCTGATGCTGCATGCGCGCGGCATCGCTTGTGAACTCTACGAGCAATCCGAAAAAATCCAGGAACTGGGTGTGGGCATCAACACCTTGCCTCATGCCATTCGAGAGCTGGCTGGTCTTGGCCTGCTCGATCGGCTTGATGCTGTCGCCATCCGCACCGAGGAGTTGTTTTATCTCACCTGTCACGGCCAGCAGGTCTGGCATGAGCAGCGCGGCCTCAGCGCTGGCCATGACGTGCCACAGTTTTCAATCCATCGTGGTCGCTTGCAAGGCGTCATCCATGATGCGGTGATCGAGCGACTGGGCGTGGGGGCGGTCCATAACGGCTGCCGGCTTGGCGCCTACACCCAGGATGAAGGCGGCGTCACCGCCTATTTCTTCAACCGATCCGGCGTGCATGTGGCGAGCACGCGCGGCGATGTCCTGATCGGCGCCGACGGCATTCACTCGAAAGTGCGCCAAACCTTATTTCCCGATGAAGGTCCGCCGCGTTGGAACGGTCTGATGCTCTGGCGTGGCGCGCGCGACTGGCCGGCCTTCTTGACCGGCCGCTCGATGATCATCGCTGGTGGCTTGAACGCTAAGGCGGTGATCTATCCGATCGCGGCAGGCGGTCCTGGGCAGCGCCTCACCAATTGGGCGATCATGGCGCGGATCGGTGACGGTTCAAAACCTCCGCCTCGGCGTGAAGATTGGTCGCGCGCTGGCCTGCGCGACGAGCTTCAGCCCTATGTGGCAGGTTTCGCCATTCCGCAGGTTGATTTCGCCGCGCTGGTCAATGCGACGCCGGAGTTTTGGGAGTATCCGTGCTGCGATCGCGATCCGCTCTCCACTTGGTCGAACGGCCGCGTCACCCTGCTCGGCGATGCGGCGCATCCGATGTATCCGGTTGGCTCCAACGGTGCGTCGCAGGCGGTTCTCGACGCGCGCGCGCTCGCCGATGCCCTGGTGCAATGTGAGCATCCACGGCAGGCGCTGTTCAGCTATGAGCATCAGCGCCTGCAAACGACCGCCGATATCGTCGCCTCCAACCGTCGCGGCGGCCCCGAGGGCGTGATCGATGTGGTGGAAGAGCTCGCGCCCAATGGCTTCACCGAAATCGACGCGGTCTTGAGCTACAAGGACAGGGAAGCCATCGTCAGAGGTTATGCGGCGAAAGCCGGCTTCGCCGTGCGATGAGCGGCCCCAGCATTTTCGAGCAAAATTAACGCTGGGCGCGCCGCCACAGGTCGGTGCCGAGGCTCTGGAACAATTCCATCACACCGTCGCCGGTCTTGGCGCTGGTTGCCGTCACCGATCCGTCAGCAAGCCCAGGCACGATCGTGTCGTCAATCAGAGGCGAGAGGTCGATCTTGTTGAGGATGGCGCGGATGGGACGGCCAGGCAGGCGTTCGAGGCAAGAGGCGACAAGGCCGCTCATTTTGGCGATGGTGGTTGGCCGTGTCGCGTCGCTGACGACGATGGCGCCCGAAGCGCCGCCAATATAGGCGGTGTCGAAAATGCGCTGGCCGAATTCGCCATCCGTATCCCAGATGATCAGTTTGACCGGGCAGTTGTCGCAGTCCGGCGGCAACACGAATTCGCAGGTCATGATGTCGACGCCGATGGTCGTCTTATAATCCGCTTCGAAACGGCCAAAGACCATCCGTCGCGCCACCGACGATTTGCCGACGCCAATGTCTCCGAGCATCATGATTTTGGCGGTGATCACGTGGCGGTCACCGGGCTTCGTCGCTGGCGTTCAGCATTTCGAAAGCGACGCGGCGATCCTGGTCCTGCGCCTTGTCGGCGGCGATAGGGCTATAGGCGCGCGAGGTCAGGAACAGTTGGCGAGTGGGAATGCCGGCCTGCTGAAACAGTTTGGTGACGAACTCAGCGCGGCCTTGCGCGATGCGCCGGTTGATGGCGACCGTGCCGGTCTGATCGGCATAGCCGACGACACGAATGGCAAGGCCGGTTTCGCGCAGGACGGGCACGATGGCGGCAATGACGGCCTCGGCGCTCGGGTCGTCCGTGGTCGCCTCTCCTGTTTTGAAGAAGATCGAGCGGCCAGCGATGGCCGCGAACAGCCGAGCACGCGGGGTGTTCAGTTGCGCTTTGATGGCCGCCAGCTCTTGCGCCGTCGTCGTCTGCGTCTCGCTCAGCCGTTGCGAGACGGATTGTGTGTCGGCGCGGCCCGCGTTTTGTGCCGCGGTGAGAGCGCTTTGCAGTTCGGCCAATTGGCGCTGGAGCGTGGCGATGCGCTCGGCTGCCTTCGTCTCCTCAGTGTGCAGACGTTCGATCGTGTCCTGCTGTTGTTGCTCGGACTGGGCGAGCAAGGCAACGGTCTGCACATTCGTCGTCACGGTGTAGCCGGAGGTTGCCGCCTGCACGGCGCCGGCCAGCGTCTTCGTCGCCCCGGCATCGCTGGAGAGGCCGCGCAGCGTGATCGCGCGCGTGGCATGATCGAAATCGAGTGTGATCGGGAAGGCGGCCAGTTGCGGCGTGCGGGCCATATTGTCGTGAACCGCGGCCAAAGCATTGCGCTCGACGTTCCAATGCATCAGGGAACGGCCGCCGAAAAATAGAAGCACGGCGCCGACAGCTGCGGCCACGACCCAGAAACCAATTCCGCCTTTGCGCGGCGTCGACAGGTCGTCCCGGAAGATGCTCAGCGCAACCTGTTCCACTTGGCTGCCGGAGATATTCTCGCCGATCCGCAATTCATTCATGTAACGCAAGAAAGCGGTATCGGCCTCGCGTTCGTCGGCGGCACTCATCACGCCTGTGACTTCACCGGCGATGATGAACTGCGGTGACGCCCGCATGATGATCTTGTTCATGCCGAGATCGAGCGTCCGCAACTCGCCATTCTGTGCTTCGAAGACGCTGGAGGCGAACTCTGTAATGGCCGCGATCAGGCCGCTGACCAGGTCAGCATTCTGCATCTGCTCGGGATCGCGCGCCCAGCTTCCCAGAAGGACGCCGCTCTTGCGTTCCAGCAGCAGCAGGCGCTGCAGCACCGGTCGCGCGGTTTCCGCCAAGGCGATTTCGCTGATCGATCGTCCGCTCGTCCATGACTTTAGCCGCCAGCGCCATTGCCGGATGGACAGGAGGGCGTCGACACGCTGATTGGTCGAGGCGACGAGCTCGCGGAAGGCATTGGCGACGGCCGCAGAGACCAGGCGACCGGTGATCGGGTAGAGCGCCTCGACCATCATGTCGCGGGAATTGCGGATCTCGGTCTGGATCGCAGCGACGACGACAGGGGCTATGGCCCGGGCCAGTTCACGATGACGCGCCACTTCGGCGCGTTTGAGCGCTTCGACAAGAACCTCAGCGGTAGCCTGTTCCAGCCGCTCGGGAGAGCCAACTCTGCGATCGATGCGCTCGTAGCCTTGCTCCAGCCGCTCAAGCCGGTTGGTTTCCGGCTCAAGCAACAAGGCTCTCAGGCGGGCCAGATCACCCGTTTCAGGGATCCGGTCTGTGCCTGCGCTAGCTGGGCTTTCTTGCGACACTGAGATTCCTGACGCTGGCGCCCAGGTCGGTGATGGCTTTGCCAATGTCGTCGATCGTGCTCAGGCGGCGCTCTTCGGTGTCGCGTTGCAGATCGGCGATTCGTGTCTCGATCTGCTGCAGCCGTGCCAAAACTTCAGCGTGCAAGGAATCGACCTTAGCTTCCAACTTGCTGTCGAGCTGTGTGAGCCGCTGGTCGATGCCACGGCTGCTCTCGCCGAACAGCAGTTCGCGAACCTGATCGATCGTTGTGGGGGCAGGTGCGGCGCTGCCGTTCAGCGCCTCGTCCTGTGCCTCTTTTCTCACCGCCATACCGCCTCCGAACTCACTTCAATTGCGCCGCACTGGCGACGTTACGAATGGGGGCGGCGGAACACCGCCGCCGCCTATCTAAATTATTTTAACACGGGCAGAAAAGTCATGTTTTTATTCCTCAGGCAACGGCTTTTTGCCGCAATACACGCCGTTTGCCGCCGTTTCGGGCTGGGCTTCGATGGGGAAGTGACTGGGGCTTGTCACACTTCCGCACAAGGGTGATGAAATCGCTATCGATTTTTGATGTCTGCCGGCCGACAGCGAGGTCCGGATTGGGCTTGCATGCGCGCTGGTCCGTGTGGGACATGCAGGCCCATTAACAATGAACAAAACGGGAGGATGAACGCGTGGGCACAGCGACGGCATTAACAGGGCTTCGTTCCTTGTCGGCCATGGCGGTTATCGTTCCGTTCCTGGCTTTGCCGGTCATGGCGCAGGAGGGGCAGACGACATCCTCTGGGCGGGCTCTCGACATGTATATCGGCTACGCCGCTGGTGGTGGCTACGATGCCTATGGCCGTTTGGTCGCCCGCTTCCTTGGTGAGTTCCTGCCGGGCAAGCCCAAGCTTATTCCGAAAAACATGCCGGGTGGCGGCGGGCGGGTGCTGGCGGGCTTTATCTATAATGCCGCGCCACGTGATGGCACCGCGCTCGCCATGGCCGATCAGTCGCTGGTTCTCCAGCAAGCCATTGGCGATCCGACGATTCTTTTCGATACGACGAAGTTGAATTGGATCGGCAATCCGGCCGCCGACAACAACACCATCGCCGTGTGGCATGCGACAGGCGTGAAGACCTTTGAGGAGGCGCGCCTGCGCGAAGTGGTCATCGGTGCCACCGGGCCCAACACATCGTCGCAGATGGCGCAGCTGACCAATGCGCTGCTCGGCACCAAGTTCAAGATCGTCACCGGCTATCCCGGCGGCAACGATATCAATCTGGCCATGGAGAACGGCGAGGTCGGTGGGCGCGCCAGCGCACCCTGGGCGACCTGGAAGGCGACCCGCCCCGACTGGGTCCGCGACGGCAAGATCGTCGTCATCGCTCAGATCGGCCTGACCCGGGCACCGGACCTGGCGAATGTGCCGCTGTTGACCGATCTTGCTGGGAATGACGCGGACCGGGCGGTCATCAAGCTCGTCTCGGCGCCAGCCACCATCGGACGTCCCATTTTCACCGCGCCTGGCGTACCGGTCCCCATGGTTGCGACCTTGCGGAAAGCGTTCACGGCCATGGTGCAGGACAAAACGTTCAACGACGAAGCCGCACGCGAGAAGCTCGATATCAATCCTGTTTCAGGTGAAGAGCTGCAGAAGATCGTCGAAGATCTTGTCGCGACGCCAAAGCCCGTGGCCGACCGCCTCGCTGTGATCTTCAAGTCGCAATGATGGACGCGCGCACGGCATCGCCCGTTTCCGACACTCTGTTGCGCCGTCTTGCCGGTTTCACTGAGGCCTGTCGCCACCGTCCGCTGACCGCAGCGGAAACCGACGCCATGGTGACACGCCTCATCGACGCCATGGCCTGTGCGGCGATCGCCACTGGCGGTGAAGACTTCGCGCGGCTGAAGGCTACTTTTGTCGACGAGCGGCAGCCGTGCACTGTTATCGGCGGTGGCCGTGCCTCCTTGGAGCATGCGGCCTTTCTCAATAGCTTTCTCATCCGCCAGCAGGATTGGAACGATACTTACATCGGCCGCAATGGCGGCCATCCCTCTGATCTCATCGGCGGCGTGCTCGCGGCAGGCGAATATACGGGCAAATCCGGTGCCGAGATTTTGCGCGCCATCGCCATCGGCCAGCATGTCATGCTCGATCTTTGCGATACCGGCGAGGTGTTGGCACGCGGTTGGGACCCTTCAACCTATCTCGGCATTGCCTCTGCCGTTGGCGCCGGCGTGCTGCTCGATCTGAGCGAAGCGCAACTGGCTCAGGCGATTTCGATGACGGTGGTGTCGGGCAATATTCTGATGGGACGCACCGGCAAGGTGTCATCCTGGAAAGGCTTGTCATCCGCCGTCGCCGTGCGCAACAGCCTGTTCTATGGCCTACTTGCCAAGAACGGCCTGACGGCGCCCGATCCCGTCTTCGAGGGACCTTTCGGTTTCACCCGTCACGTCTCGGGCGATCTCGATCTCGAACTTGATCCGCAGCGCGATCGAACCGGCGACACCCATCTCAAACTCTATCCCGCCGTTTATCACGCGCAGGGACCGATCGAAGCGGCGCTCAAGATTCATCGGCGCATGAACGAAACCTTCGGCGAGAAGCTGCCTGCGATCGAAAGCGCGCATCTGGATATTTATGAGTTCGCCCTACGCTATGCCGCCGATACGCCGGACAAGTGGGTGCCCGAGAATGTTGAAACCGCCGATCACAGCCTGCCATTTTTGACTGCGCATAGTCTTATCGCAGGTGAGTATGGGCCCGGCAGCATTGCGCGGACTTTACGTGATCCTGCAGTGCGCGCCTTGGCGCAGAAGGTTTCAGTGAGCGCGTCACCCTCTTTCAGCAAAGTCTGGCCGGAACACACAGGTTCGCGTCTGACCGTCACCGCCGCCGGCAAAACATTCAGCGAGGAGATCGACGTCATCATCGGCCACCCGAAACGACCGATGAGCCGCGATACGGTGCTGGAAAAGTTCCTGGCCTGCGCCAGCCTGAAAACGGACTTAGCCACGGCACAGCGTTGGGCGGAACAGCTGACGGATTTTCCGCGCCTCGCGTCGATTTCGCGCGCTTTGGCTGGCTCTTAGACGATCAGCGGACGAAAGCGGGCCAGTTGAGATCCTGCGTGCCGATCATAGCAGGCGCGGCAGGCCAGCTGATGGCCAGCGCCGGATCGTCATAGCGCAAACCACGTGCCTGTCCCGGCACATAGGGGCGACCCATCTGATAGACCACGTCGGTATCGGGTTCGAGCGTCAGAAAACCATGCGCGAGCCCTTCGGCGATGTACAAGGCGTCGCCGCGTTCGGCCGAAAGTTCCTGCGCCACCCATTGGCCATAGGTGGCGCTGTCGCGGCGCAGATCGACCGCCACGTCATAGATCGAACCGCGTACCGGCCGCACCACTTTGGCTTCGGCGAAGGGCGCATCCTGATAGTGCAGCCCGCGCAACGTGTGACGAGCGGGATTGCGTGACAGATTGATCTGCGTCGAGGTGAAATCGATGCCGGCGGCAGCGAATTCTTCCGGGCAATAGATGCGGGCGAAAAAGCCGCGCTCGTCCCTATGCGGTTCGAGCGTGATCAGAGTGACCCCGGCTATTTTCGTCGCAGCAAAGCGCATCAGAAAATCCTGATCTCCGGAATGGCTGTGACGAACTGGCCGCCCCAGCCTCTGATCTTCGCCATCTGTCCGGAAATCTCCGTCGCCAGATTCCACGGCAGGATGACCAGATAATCCGGCCGGGTCTCGCCGATCCGCTCAGGCGCCAGCACCGGGATATGACTGCCGGGCAGCAGATGGTTCTGTTTCTCGCGGCTGCGATCGTAGACACAGACGATATCGGCGTTCGTGACGCCGCAATGATTGAGGAAGGTGTTGCCTTTGGCGGCGGCGCCATAGGCGGCGACCTTTTTGCCTTCGGCTTTGGCCTTGGCGAGAAAAGCGAGGAAGCCGCGCTTCACTTCCGCAACCTTCGGCGCAAAACCTTCATAGCCGGCGAGGCTGTCGAGATGCGCCGCTTTTTCCTCGGCTCTGAGATCGCGCAGGCGCTGCGTTTCCTGATGCTGCGCGTCGGCGCGGCAGGCGAACAGCCGCAGCGAGCCGCCGTGCGTCGGCAGTTTCTCCACGTCGAAGACGCGCAGGCCAGCCTTGGCGAACACCTTCTCCACCGCCACGAGCGACAGATAAGAGAAATGCTCATGATAGATCGTGTCGAACTGGATCTCGCGGATCAGATTCAGCACATGCGGGAATTCGAAGGTCGAGACGCCCTGCGGTTTCAGGATTGTCGCGAAGCCCTTGGCGAAATCGAGAATGTTGGGCACGTGGGCCAGCACATTGTTGGCAGCCGTCAGATCGGCGCGATGGCCCCGGCGCACCAGATCTTGCGCGCAGGCTTCACCGAAGAAGGCGACTTCCGTCGGCACGCCGATGGCCACCGCCGCCTTGGCGACATTGGCGGCCGGCTCGACGCCGAGCACCGGAATGCCACTGGCGACGAAATGCTTCAGCAGATAGCCGTCGTTGGAGGCGACTTCGACGACGAGGGAGTTCTTGTCGAGCCCGAACCGCTCGGTCATCGCCTGCGCATAGCGGCGTGCATGTTCGACCCATGAATCCGAATAGGACGAGAAATAAGCGTAATCGGAAAAGATCGCATCAGGAGGCACGGAATCATCGACCTGCACCAGAAAGCACGATGGGCAGACGCGCGCATGCAGGGAGAACTTGCGATCCTTGCCGGCGTCGACGTCGGCCTGGGTCACATAGGAATTGGCCAATGGCGTCGGCCCCAGATCCACCAAGGTGTGGGTCAGCGGCGTCGCGCAAAAGCGGCAGTTCGGCACGGAGGATGTATCAGCAGACATGAATGATCAAAGATCCGTATAGCGGTCGATTTGTTGCAGGGTGATTTCGCGCGCGTCGGCGTCTTGGCTGATGGCGCGATACCAATCGGTGGTCCATTCGAGCAGCCTGTCGCCGGTCAACCGGTCGGACCAGCCGAGGAGCTGACGGGCTTTGCTGGAATCGACGGCGAGCGTCGCCATTTCGATATTGCCGTCGAGCGGCACATGTTCCCAACCGGCATCATCCGACAGCGAGCGCAGCATTGTATCGGCGATAGCGCCGACGGTGAGATGCTCGCCAGGCTTCGGCCCAAAATTCAGTGCCCGGGGCAGGTCGTGCCCTTCCACCAGCTGCTGCGCATAGACGAAATAGCCGCACAGGCAGTCGAGTACATGCTGCCAGGGGCGCGTCGCCTGTGGCATGCGCAGGATTAGCTTCTCGCCGCGCACCGCCGCGCGCACGATGTCTGGCACGATACGGTCGGCCGCATAGTCGCCGCCGCCGATCACATTGCCGCCGCGTGCGGTGGCGACTTTCACGCCATTCTTTTCGAAATAGCTTTTGGCGAAAGCGCGGGTGATCAGTTCCGCCGCGGCCTTCGAGGCGGAATAGGGGTCCTTGCCGCCAAGCTCATCATGCTCGCCGAAGGCCAGGCCCTGATCGTCATTGGCGTAGACCTTGTCGGACGTGACGATGAGGACAGCCTCAAGCCCTTCGACCGCGCGCAGGGCATCGAGCACCTGCGCCGTGCCCAGAACATTGGTGGCGATCGTATCAACAGGCTCGGCCAGCGCGCGTCGCACGATCGGCTGTGCGGCGAGATGCAGGACGATCTGCGGCCGGACGCGGGCGACCACGCTTTCGACCATCGAGCGGTCGCGCAGATCGCCGATCACCGATGTGATGTCATTGCCGACTTGCGCCAGATCGAACAGCGCCGGGTCCGTGTCCGGAGGCAGGGCCAAGCCAGTGACCTTGGCGCCGAGCTTGGTCAGCCACAGCGCCGCCCAGCTGCCCTTGAAGCCGGTTTGTCCGGTCAGCAGAACGCGCTTGTTGGCCCAGAAGGCGGGATCGGGCAGCACGGATTTCTCGCCGGCCATCATGCCCACACTTTCCACGGCGGCTTACCGCTCGACCACAAGCTCTCAAGCTGCGTCTTGTCGCGCAGCGTGTCCATCGGCTGCCAGAAACCGTGATGGCGCCAAGCCATCAATTCATTGGTTGAGGCCAGAGCTTCTAATGGCTTGCTTTCCCAGGCCATCGAATCGTCGGTGACGAGGTCGACCACATCGGGATTGAGCACGAAGAAGCCGCCGTTGATGAAGGCATTGTCGCCCGGTGGCTTCTCGACGAATTCCGTCACCTGGTCGCCGTTAAAGCGCAACGCGCCATAGCGGCCGGGCGGGATCACGGCGGTCAGTGTCGCGCGCTTGCCGTGCTGGCGATGAAAATCCACCGTCTTGCCGATGTCTATATTGCCGACGCCGTCACCATAGGTGAAGCAGAACGGCTCGTTCGGATCGAGAAAATGCGCCACCCGCTTCAGCCGTCCGCCGGTCATCGTCTGTTCGCCGGTATCGACCAGGGTCACTGTCCACGGCTCGGCCGTGGTCGAGTGATGGGTGATCGTATTGGCGCGGGCATCGATGGTGATGTCGGAATTATGCAGCACGTAGTTGGCGAAATATTCCTTGATCATATAGCCGCGGTAGCCAAGGCAGATGATGAAATCATTGATGCCATGGTGCGAATAGATCTTCATGATGTGCCACAGGATCGGCCGACCGCCGATCTCGATCATGGGCTTGGGGCGCAGGTGGGATTCCTCGGAAATCCGGGTTCCCATGCCGCCTGCGAGTATGACTGCTCTCATTTGTGCAAAAACTCATTCGAAATTCGAGTTTGTCTATAGCGGCTTGCCCATGCCATTACAAACCGGGCAGGGCGTCACCCGGCCGTGGAAGCTAAATCTAACTGTCTGAAATCATGGCCGGAAAAAAGTCGGTACTGCGTCGCACCCTGAATGTGCGCTGGCTCCGCTGGGCCGGCATGCGCGCTCTCGTAAAAATTGCGCCGCCGCTCGGCCGGGCTTTCTCCTTCCCCCTCGTCTCCCGCGCCGCCGTGGAGAACGCCGCCCGGGTGATCGAAAACGTCGCCGAGCCGTTCGGTTTGACCGCCAGCGCGGCGCAGGTAGAGACCATCCTGCGGCCGGCCATGGCGAATGATCTGGGCGACACCAGCACCTATCCCCAGGGGCGTTCGACCCTGTTTTCTCAAGGTGCGATTCTCGAAGGCTGCGATATCGCTGGCCATACCAACACGATCTTGCGTCGTTCCGACACGGCGCTGATGCATTTTCGCGATGGCACGCCCGATTGGAATTTGGCCAAGCCGGTTCGGCTGCGTGAGCGGCGCATACCGCCTGGTCTCTACAGAGTGTGCGAGAGCGGCAGCCATTACTTCCATTTCATCGCCAATGATGTGCTACCGCTGCTGCATTATCTCGACCATTTCCATCCCAAGGGCGAGATTTTGAATGTCGTGCATTCAAGCGGCGAGGCGACGTTCAAGCGCGAAGGGCTGCGTGCTTTGGCCGCTGCTTATCCCGATGTCCGTCTGGTCGAGATGCAGCCTGATGAAAAGCTCACGGGCGGTTCAGTTTTGTGGCTCATCCGCATTGCCGCGACCCACGAATGGTTACCGGTCGATCGCGCTGAGGCGGATCGCTGGCGCGACATTCTGCTGGCCCATTATCCATCGCGCCCCGAGACGCAAGCCGCCTCGCGGATATTCGTCGGGCGTGGCAAGAGCAAGCTGCGCCGTCTCACGAATGAAAGCGACATCGCCGCTATGCTCGCGGCCGACGGCTTTCAGAGTTTTGCGCCTGATGCCAATGACCAGCGCGGCCAGATCGAGGCCTTCCGGGATGCCGATGTCATCGTCGCCGTCCATGGCGCGGCGCTGACCAACATCCTGTTTTGCCGGCCGGGCACACGGATCGTTGAAATTTTCCCCGGCAATTTCATCAAGAGCCCCTATTTCTGGCTGTCCCGCCGTCTCGGGCTCGATTATTCGGCCGTTTTTGGCGGCAAGGGCGACTATTGGCAGGCCTTTTCGGTCGAACCGGCGCTGCTTCAGGCGGAAATACGGCGAATTCTTGCCGGTTTGCCACCAGCGGATGGGTTGAGTAAGGAACCGTCCGCATCGGCGGTGCCCCCGTTCCCCCCGCCGGATTGATGGATCATGGCTGCAATCACCATAGGCGTTCCGGTTTATAATGAGGAGGTTCTGCTGGAGCGAGCGCTGGAAGCGCTGCGCACCCAGCCGTTCACCGACGTCGAAATCCTCATTTATGACAACGCCTCCACCGATGCGACGCCGGAGATTGCCCAGCGCTTTGTCGCCCGTGATTCGCGCTTTCGCTATTTCCGGCAGACAGAGAATCGCGGCGCGCTGTTGAATTTCAACGATGTGCTGAACGCGGCCACCTCGCCTTACTTCCTGTGGCGGGCTTGCGACGATCAGGTCGAACCGGATTTTGTCGGCAAGCTCCATGCGGCGCTCGAAGCCAATCCCGATAAGCTGATGGCCGGCGCCCGCGTTATTTCGTGCGATCTTGACGGTGCCCATCCGCGCACCTTTCCGGTGCCGCAGGTCGGTCCAGGCACCGGGCCGCTGACGCGCTGGAAACTGTTGTTCCAGTCGCATCCAAGCTGGATCTATTGCCTGTTCCGCCGTGAGCCTCTGGTGGCACGGATGAACACGGTGGTGACGCGCTATCGCCACCAATGGGCGGCCGATCATCTCACCTTGTTTCCCTATCTCTTCGACAACACGGCGCTCGGTGTTGATACCGTCACGTTCAATCAGGTTTTGCGGCGCATCCGTCCGGGAGGCGCAAAACGTCGTCCGCGCGTCGAAGTCGAATTGGCGCTGATGGAAGATCTGCGCAGCCGCTTTCTCGCGGTGCTGCGCGATGATCTGGCTGAGCGTAAGATCGGCGGCGTGTCAGCTCTGTTCTACCGTTGGATGGTGTGGGCCTATACGGGCAAGCGCGTCTACAAGTTCCGCAAGGTGATCCGCCGCCGCTTCAAGCGTGACGTACTCGGCATCGCCGAAAAGGGCGGGCTGGTTTCGCAATGAGCGCCGATTTTACCATTCTGGGCGCTTCGGGCTTCATCGGTGGCGCGCTGGTGAAACATTTGCGCGGGCAGGGCCGCTCAGTGCGGGCGATCAATCGTCATGATCATGGCGATGGACTGCCGCTCGATGAGCCCCTCGGCCATGTGATCTACGCCATCGGCGTCACCGCTGATTTTCGCACGCGCCCCTTCGACACGATGGAAGCGCATGTGACGCAGATCACGAAACTGCTGCGCCAGGGCACGTTTGCTTCACTGACCTATCTGTCGTCGACGCGTGTCTATGAAGGCAATCTGCGCACCAACGAGGCGGCGGCGATCTCGGTCAGCCCGGCTTCGCCGAGCGCTCTCTATAACATCAGCAAGATTGCTGGCGAGAGTGTCTGCCTCAACAGCGGCCATCCGCAGATACGTATCGTCCGCCTGTCCAATGTCGTTGGCGGCGATAGCAAGCAGGATTCGTTTCTCGATCAGCTCTTGCACGAGGGGCTGCAAAGCGGCGCCATTGCGCTGCACAGCCATCCAGATTCAGCCAAGGACTATATCGCGCTCGACGATGCGCTGGGCTTGATATCAGCCATTTCCGAGCGCGGCCGCGAAACCATTTATAATGTCGCCAGCGGCGCCCAAACCAGTCACCGCCAGGTGCTGGAAGCAATCGCCCGGCAGACCGGTTGGTCGATGGTCATGGACGAGGCTGCCGCGCGCACCGATTTCCCGCCGATCGATGTGGCCAGGATCACGTCCGAGTTCGGATTTGTGCCGGCGCCCTTCACCGCTTATTTTGCCGATTATATCAAAAGGACGCTGCAGTCCCGGAAGGATCAATAATGACGTATTTCGAAACCACACCGGGCGCGCATGCCGATTATCGCGACGAGAAGCGCCAGCGGATCGAAGCCTTGGCCAAGGACGAAGAGTTCCGCCAGCTGTCGAACCAATGGCGGGCGATGGCGCTCGACCGCAAATATATGAACAACTTCTCCTGGTGGTCGCGCCCGCTGATCCAGCTGCCGGGCGACATGGTGGCCATGCAGGAACTCGTTCTGGCGATCCAGCCGGACATTATCGTCGAGTGCGGCATTGCCCACGGTGGTGCGGTCCTCATGTATGCCTCATTGCTTGAAGTGTTGGGCAAGGGTGAGGTGGTCGGCGTCGACATTGAAATCCGCGCTCACAATCGCCAGGCGATCGAAAGCCATCCGATGGCCAAGCGCGTCACCCTGATCGAGGGATCGTCCACTGACGCGGCCACAGCTGCCAAGGTGAAGGAACGGGTCGCCGGTAAGAAGACCGTGCTCGTCTGCCTCGACTCCAACCACACCCACGATCATGTGCTGAAGGAGCTTGAGCTTTACGCGCCGCTGGTCACCAGCGGCAGCTATTGCGTCGTCTTCGACACTTTCATCGAGGACATGCCCGACGACTTCGTCTGGACCGATCGGCCGTGGGCCAAGGGCAACAATCCGAAGACCGCGATCCATGCCTATCTGAAGTCCCATCCGGAATTCGAGATCGACAAGTCGATCGAGGATAAGGTTCTGCTGACGTCGGCGCCGGACGGTTTCCTGCGGCGCAAATAAGAAGCCAGACAGGCATCATGATCGAGATCGCTGCCACCGCCCGCGTTTCGCCGCTCGCCGATATCGAAGATTCGGTGCGTGGCACGCGCATCGTGATCGGCGACAATGTCGTCATCGATTCGTTTGTGAAGGTGAAACCGGCTGGCGGTGCGGGCGATCTCGTTATCGGGCCGCGCTCGGTCATCAATTCCGGCTGTGTCCTCTACACGGGCAACGGCATCAGCATTGGCGCCGATTGCGCGGTCGCCGCCAATTGCACCTTCGCCCCTACCAACCACAATTACGCGCAGCGTGACGTGCCGTTTAATCGCCAGGGCTTCCTGCCGTCGCGCGGCGGTATCCTCATCGAGGATGACGTCTGGATCGGCGCCAATTGCGTCCTGCTCGACGGAACGGTGATTCGGCGTGGCGTCGTGATAGGCGCCGGCTCGCTCGTGCGGGGCGAGATCGAAGCCTATGCGATCATGGCTGGGAACCCGCTGCGCCGGATTGGCGTGCGGGGCGGCTGACGGAGCGAATCGGGAACCGGCTAAAAAGCGGGGCCGCGGGTTCTCGGTGGGAGAGAACCGCACGGCCCCTTGGCGGCGGTGCCAGCGGTTGGGGACGGGGTACGCCGCTGACACAGGCATCATGGCCCGGGGCGGCCTAAGCGACAGTTGGACCGACCAGCGGCGAAGCGTTAACCAGCGGCAATCTTAACCCCGGGTTAAGCCAACCAGGGTGGTGCGGAGGGCGTGGAAACGTAGTGGCAGGTAGGCTGCGACGTTGCGGCGCAGGGGCGGCCAAAAGTTAATAAAATCGCGCACAAGTGGCGCGATAAATTAACCACACTTGCTACCTTTAATGAGCTGTGTCCAAGTTAGTCTTTCGGTAAGTATCGAAATTAACTAGATTTCTTCCGTATTAGTAGACAGTAAAAACGAGCTGGGCGTTGAATCCCGTCTGGCGCGTGACGAACGTCAGTGTTAATGCAGGCGCGGTTAGTTTGAAGGGACTCATGAGAGTATTTTGTCTGCTTGTTGTGGCCGTCTCCCTGGCGGGCTGCGCGAATCCCGTGGCTGGCCCCAGCGCGGAGGAGGTCATGGTTCAGGCCACGGCTCAGGCCGTGACCGCCGATGGCCAAGCTGCAGGTCTGGTGACGCGTTACGAGCTGGTCGACGTCAGCGATCCGGTTCTGAGTATTCTGGCGCGTCGGGGTCCCGACAGCCTGCGCAGCAGTTTTGGCGATTACCGCCCTTCGGCCGAGCCGACCATCGGCGTCGGCGACTATATTTCCGTGACGATCTGGGAAGCTGCCCCCGGTGGTCTGTTCTCTGGCCCCGCGGTTCTCGGCCCGGTCAACGCCGGCTCGAAGAGCGCGACCATGCCGGACCAGCCGGTTGGCCGTGACGGCTCCATCACCGTGCCTTACGCCGGCCGTATCCGCGTTGCCGGTCAGTATCCGCGCAATGTGGAAAAGACCGTCGAGCAGGCGCTTGAAGGCAAGGCGATCCAGCCGCAGGTCATCGTCAACGTCACCCGACCGGTGAGCAGTTCGGTGACGATCACCGGCGAGGTCGCCGGCGGCGCCCGCATCCCGCTGACCGTGCGGGGCGATAAGGTGCTGGACGTGATCGCCACGGCCGGCGGCTTGCGTGGGCCGTCCTACGAAACTTTCGTGCAGTTGACCCGTGGCAATCGCACGGCGCGCGTTCCGTTTACGCGTGTCATGAACGATCCGCGTGAGAATATTTATCTGCGCGCCGACGACGTTCTGGCGGTGCTGCGTGAGCCGCAGTACTTCATGGCGGTCGGCGCGACCGGCGCCAATGCGCAGGTTCCGTTCGAAGCCGGTGGCATGACCTTGTCGCAGGCGATCGCCAAGGTCGGCGGCCTTCAGGACTTCCGGGCTGACCCGAAGGGCGTGTTCATCTTCCGCTATGAGCCCGATAACATTGCCCGCATGCTTCGTCCCAACAGCTCCCTACTGGGGCAGGGCGCGGTGCCGGTCGTCTATCGGATCGACATGAGCGACGCCAACAACATCTTCCTGGCGCAGCGTTTCCCCATGTTCCACCGCGACGTGTTGTACATCTCGAACTCGCCGAACTACGACAGCCGCAAGACGTTGGATATGATCAACGCAGCCATGATGCCGTTCGCGAACCTCGCCTCGGTCGCCTCGAGTGGCGCGGCGGTCTACAACATCACCAAGAAATAAGCCTCTCGGCGACCGGCTTAGGCCGGTCGCCTTTGATGGATACGAAACGGCCGGCGAAAGCCGGCCGTTTGCGTTTCAGGAATGGCGTTGAACGGAGGGGCTAGCTGAACGCGCGGGTGCGCACGTCGCTGGTCTTGCCTGGGACTTTGCCGGTGGCTTTGCCTTTGTGGCGCAGGTTGTCAGCCACCCGTGTGACACCGGCCAGGAGGTCGTCGGTGACCATGGCCCAGCTACGCACTTTGAAATTGCGGCGCACCATCTTGGTCCAATCGGCCAGATCGGTACGATCCATGATCGCCCGTTCGATGGTGGTTTGGGCCGCTTTTGTATCGAAGGGGTCGATATAGCGCGCCAGCGCGCCGCCGACTTCCGGCATCGAGCTCAGTTTCGATGTGATGCACGGCTTGCCATAGGCAAGGCTTTCGCTCACCGGCAAGCCCCAGCCTTCGACGAAGCTTGGGAAGACGGTGAACATGCAATTGCGATAGAGATGGGCGAGGCGGGCTTCTGAAATACCACCCATGACGAGGATCTTGCCGTCGACGAAGCCCGAGTTTTCCAGCGCGCGGCGAAACGGTTTGATTTTCCATCCCCATTTGCCGACGAGGACGAGGGTCGGGATCTTGCCGTTGTATTTCTTGTGCAACGCCGCCCAGACATCGAGCAGCAGCATATGGTTCTTGCGGATTTCCAGCGTTCCAACGCTGAGCACATATTCGCGCGGCAGCTTGGCGATGAATTCAGCGTCCGCCGCAGCGACCGCATGGGGAAGTTCCTGCGCCAACGGTACGGAGATGACGGGGACAGAGCGTTTCAATTTGCTCGTCATCGCCTTCTTCAGCTCGCTGGCGACATAGCCTGATGTCGCGCAGGCGAAATCGATGATCGACATCACCCGGTTGAATTGCACGCGATAGGCGATGGAATGGACGAAGACAAAGTAATCGGGGTGAGTCAGCGGGATGACATCGTGAACGAACACGCCGATCTTGACGCCCTGTGCCTTCAGTTCCGTGATCGTCTTGGCGTAGGAGGTGAAGATCCAGAACACGCCGAGGGTGAGGAAGACGTCGCCGTCCTTGAAGGTCGCTTCTGGTGATGTCTCGGCGATGGCGTGCAGAAGCTCGTTGAGCCGGCTACGCGAAATCTTTGGATGGTTGACCTCGTCGATCAGGTCCGACAGCAGGTCGAGAGGCACCGTATGGGCGGTGCCGATCTTGCGGCCGCAGAAACCCATCTGCACGCCTTCGGCCATATGCGACTGCAAGACCGAAACGATGACGCCGACTTGAACGCGTTGGATGCCGGTCAGGTTGAGGTTGCGGCGCAGGAAGCGCAGCACGTCGGAAATATCGAGGAAGATCGAGTGGGTGGCATTATCGCCCAGCGCCTTGCGAAAGCTGTCGACGCTGTGGGCGACGCGCTGGCGCTCGTCGCTTGTCAATTCAATCCGCGGCTTCAGCGCCTTGGCCGTGCGCCATTGATGCAGGGCGCCCAGCCGCCGTCCGTCGCGGTCAAGCGCGCGCCCCAATTGCAGGCGTGCCCGCGCGTCGCCGGGGCGCAGCGCTACGGCCTTGCGCAATATCTCCTGCGCCCGCACGGGATCGTCGAGATTGAGCCAACATTCGCCGAGACCCAGCCAGTTCTTGAAGTTCTCGCCATCCTTGTTGACGAGCTGTTCGAACGATTTCTTGGCTGATGCCCATTTGCCATTGGCATGGGAGACGGTTGCCTCCCGCCGCAATTGCGAGAGATCGTCACTCCAGGAAATCGGTACCTGCTGTTTTACGAGTGGCGATACAGCCTTCATGTGGCAACCTTGGACAATGACCGACCAGCGGCCAGTGTTGCGGGGTAAACGCTACTCTCCTGGTGCAGGCACCGGCGGTTGGTCTTCATGGGCAATCTGTTTGGCGGTTGTGATGGCGCCGACGAAAACAGAAACGACGCCAATAACGAAGAGGATGAGTGCGCCTATGTCGAATACGGACAGGGGGCCAATTGCCGGCACGCGATATTGCTGCGGTCCGACGGTATAAGCCACACCGTGCATGACAAGCATGAGAATGCGAAGTTCCGTCGGGCCGAAGCCCGCGTAGGAAATCTGCATGACCCGCGTCGCTTGCATGCGGATGTAGGTGTACACCGAGACCATTAAATAGGCGATCAGCACCAGGCAGGCGACGTCGAAGCGCATATAGATCGACAGGCCGAGGCCGAAGGCGACGACCATCTGCGAGAAGATATCGGACGTATGGTCGACGAAGAAACCGTAGCGCGGGCGTTCGATGCCGCGATAGCGGGCCAGGTTGCCGTCGAGGGAGTCGCCGACCCAGTTGATGAACAGGCCGAAACTGGAACCGATCAGAAACAAGGGCGACCAGACCGTGGCCGCGTAGCAGACGCCCGTGAACACAGCGCCGGCGACGCCGAGCATCGTCAGGTGGTCGGGCATGATCCAGGCTGGCGTCCGCGCGGCCATGGCCCGCAGCAGGGGTTTCTCCCAACGGCCGACCGCACTGTCGTGAATTCGGTTGTAGCTCCGCGTGGCGGGGCCGGCATTATCAGTCATATAGAATCGAACCTTGTCCCGGTCGCCCGTCGCCACCTTGGGTCACGCGGCTTTCTAATTGCTTTCCGACGCGATGGGAAACGCAAACCGCTGCTTTGCCGCTGCTTGTTAAATTGGCATGATTTGGCCTGAATCTACAGGAGAAAGTGGCGGTTTAGTCTTCATTAAGCCTAACGAATGATGATCGGCTGTGAACGGTTTTCACGAGTAGGCGGTCATGAGCGGTGTATCGGACGACGATTTTGCGCAGATTTTGGCCTCGGAGGGGGCGGCTCGGGCGCAGAGCAAACCGGTCAAGGCCAGGCTTCTGCCCAGGGATGGACAGCCCGGCGCGGACGCACCGCCCTTTTCTTTCACCTATTCAGCGGCGCCGCGGCCCTGGCTCCGCCTGTCGCTGCAGGTGGCGACCATCGCCGTCGCGGCCGCCGTCGGCTGGTACTCCGGCGCCCATGCCCCACGCGATCACGCGATGGGGGCCGATTTGGCGCAATTTAGCACCCGCCTCGCTGCCGTCGAAGACCAAGCCCGGGAGCGTGAGGCGGCTCTGCATCAGCAACATGCCGCTGACCTGAGCGCGCTGCGCAAGCTGGTGGAAGGTGCGGGCAAAGATATCGAGACGCTACGCAACGGCCAGCGGCTGGTTCAGGCCCAGCGCGACGAAGCCAATTTGAAACTAACCCAGCTCACCGAGCGGCTCGACAAGCTTGAAGCGGGGCAGGCGCCGACGGGGTCCATTGCCCGTCCCGCGCCGCAAGCCCAAGTCTGGCCCCAGATTCCCCCGCAAGGTACGGCTCAAGGCGGCTCTCAAACGTCGCGGCCGGTCGCTGCCAAGAATAATTTCCCGGCTTCGGCCACGCCTCCGGCGCCGCGTTTACGGTCGGGGCCGCCGCCGGGCGGTTACGTGCTGGGTGAAGTTCGTAATGGCAGCGCGGTGGTTCATAGCCATCGCGGTCCGGTGGATGTGTGGCCCGGTACGCTACTGCCGGGCGCGGGTCGGGTGGAGGCGATTCTCCGTCGCAACGGCCAATGGGTGGTTACGACCACCAATGGCGAAATCGACGCGGACGGCTACTGAGCGCACTTCGCTCGCAAATGCCTCGACGGAATCGTCGAGCGCTATGAAGGCGCGTCCAAATAAGGATCCAAGCAAAATCACGTTTCTACCGAAACGTGATTTGCTCTAGCCGGTTGTTTGGGCCGGTGCCGTTTCTTCGGATTTCAGCCGGCTCAGCAGGTTGAGCAGCGAGCGATCATGCAAGACGATCATGCGTTCGCGCGGCTTCAGCCAGTCCGCTGCTTCAGTGATTGTTTCGGCATCGTTGAGTTTGGCCTCGGCGACCGCTCGGGCGGGGTCAACCACGCCGCGCTTGTGCCGTTCAAGGCTGGGCAGCATCGCCTCATGCAGCGCGCGGAACTTGCTGTCGCCATGCACGGCCTTGATGGAGTCGACTTCGACACTCTCGTCCGGCGTGAGCCTTGTCATAAGTTCGCTCGCCCGGGTCGCAACCCGCGGTGGCGAGGTTTCTTCCGGCGTCACCAGAATGCCCAGACGACGCAGCGCGAGTCCGATCCACAATTGACCGCTGGCCCAGGAGATGACAATGGCCAGAATCAAACCAGCGATCGTTGGCGACATCCAGGCGACGAGCGACGGTGAAATCAGATAGCCGGCGATCAGGGTCAGGAAGCCAAGCGCCACGTGCGAGCGGTGGCGGCGCACGATATGAAGGATCGGAATCGAGCCGTCGTCGCGCCGCTGCGGTTGCCAGCCGGTGTCGCGGCCGGAGACGATCTGCAAGACGGCGCCGGTCTGGATGACCATCATGATCGGCGCGATCAGCGCCGAGAAAATCAACTCGATGATGAAAGAGGCCGATAGGCCGATCACGCCGCCCGTCACGCGCCGCGTCGGCGCGCGGAAGAGGGCATAGAGCAGGCCCATGAATTTTGGCGCCAGCAGCACCGCCATGGTCACCCCGAACAGTTTCAAGGCGCGTTCGTAGTCGAATATCGGCCAGTCCGGGAACATAGCGAATTCGTGGGTGAAATATTCCGGGCGAATGAAGCTCGCTTGCAGCACCAGGGCGATACCAACGAGCAGTTGTGCCATCCAGACCGGTGAGGACAGATAGCCCATGATGCCGGTGGTGAAATGCTGGCGGCTGGCGAGCTTCAGTTTCTTGGTCAGGAGCAGGCGCGTGTGCTGCAGATTGCCCTGGCACCAGCGCCGGTCGCGGGCGGCGATGTCGATCAGCGAGGGCGGGCTCTCTTCATAGCTGCCGCCGAGCGCCGGCAGCATGTAGACGGCATAGCCGGCGCGCACCAACAAGGCCGCCTCGACGAAATCATGGCTGAGGATATGGCCGCCGAACGGCGGCTTGCCGCGCAGGTTCGGCAGGCCGCAGCAGGCCGCGAAGGCCCGCGTGCGGATGATGGCGTTATGGCCCCAGTAATTGCCTTTGCGGCCCGACCAGAGCGCCAGGCCCGCCGCGATAATCGGTCCGTAGATGCGCGCTGCGAACTGCTGCAACCGGGCCAGGAACGTGTTGCGGTTCATGATCAGCGGCAAGGTCTGGATGATGCCAGCGTCGGGGTCGGCCTCCATCGCGGCCACCAGGGCAACGATCGTCGGGCCGGCCATCAGGCTGTCGGCATCGAGCACGACCATGTGCTCGTAGTGGCCACCCCAGCGGGTGACGAAATCAGCGATATTGCCGGCTTTGCGCGCCGTATTGTTGGGGCGATGCCGATAATAAACATTGGCGGTGTCGCCAATCTGCGCGCGCAGGGCCTCGAAGGCCCTTTCCTCGGCGATCCAGACTTCCGGGTTGGTCGTGTCGGACAGGAAGAACCAGTCGAAATGATCGTCGCGCCCGGTGCGCTGCACGTCCTCGATCATCGCCTGCAAGGCGCCGAAGACGCGCTCGGGCGCCTCGTTGTAGATCGGCATGACGACGGCGGTGCGGGTCGTCAGGGTGGGGGCGACACCTGGCTTGTTGCGGTTATGCAGGAACAGCCAGATGAAACCGCCGATCGCACTCATGAAAGACAGGGCGATCCAGGAGAAGTTGATGGTGAACAGCACCAGCAACGCCCATTTCAGCGCGGTGATCGAGCCGACGTTGATGACGCCGTACATTTCATTGGCGCCATAGGCGGTGAGGGCCACGCCGCCGCCGAAAACCAGCACGCGCGCCGCCCAAGTGCTCCAATCCTCGCCCTGGCGGGTCGCCTTGTAAGCCGTGGCAGGATCGAAGGTCGCCAGCGATTGCTGTGGCATGGCCAGCGGCGCCTCGGCGGGCATGGCCGATTGCAAACGAGGATCCTGCACGTTGCTGCTGGCTTGGTCCGTTGGCGCGGAAAGGTGATCGGTCACGGAGTCCATCTGAATAACCAGGTTTCGCTAACAGGCTTGCCGTTGGATTCGAGGAGCAGCCGCAACTCGCACGCCTGCTCGTTGCCGGCGTCCACGTCGAGGGTGATCCGCGCCGCTTTTTCCTCGCGCGCCAGCACTTGGCGCACAGCGACGATCGTACCCATGGCGGCGGTGGCCTGCGGGGTCACATTCGGCGAGGCTTTTTCATCGCCCAGAATATCGCCGGTGAATTCGATTTGGAACCGTCGCCGTCTGGCATTGGTCGGTGTGCCAGGGGAGCGGCCCGACCGCGAGCGGACGGCAATGGCGAAGGGCGGCCGCTCGGGCGGCGTCCAGCACCAATATTGACGGTAGGCGAAGGCGGCCTCGGCCCCGGCCGCCAGGCTGTTGCGCGAGCGCCAATAGGCGACAATGTTCTGATTGGTCTGCGCCTCCGCCGGAATTTCCAGCAAGGTGACGAAGCCCGGCCCCCAGTCGCCGATGGGTTCGACCCAGAGAGACGGGCGCCGCTCCCAGTGCTGATCGTCATCCATGAAGGCAGCGAAGTTGCGGTCGCGCTGCAGCAGGCCGAAACCGCGCGGATTTTCATCGACAAAGGCCGACACCTGCAACGTCTGACGGTTGGAGGCCGGCCGCCAGATCCATTCCCCCTTGCCGGAGAGCATGGACAGACCTGATATGTCGTAGACCCCGGGGCGCACGTCATCGCCACGCCGGCGGTCGATCTGACCGTAGAGATAGGTGCCCTGCATCGTCGCCAGACCGTAGTGATCGACGGCGACGCGCGGAAACAGCGTGCATTCGGTGTCCACAATGGTCATCTCGCCCGGCCGCAGCGTGAAGCGGTAGGCGCCAACGACACTGTCGGAATCGAGGATGGCGTGAACGACGATCAGATTGGCCGCCAGCACCGGTCGCTCGATCCAGGTGGCGACGAAATTGGGAAACTCCTCGGCCTTGGTGTCGGCGGTGCGGATCGAAAGGCCGCGCGCTGCAACGCCGGGCGTCTGCCCCCGTGCGATCGTTTGATAGAAACCGGCGCTGTAGAAGATCGCGGCCTCGCGTGTGCCCTCGCTACCGGTCTGTAGAATACGGAAGCCGGCGAAGCCAAGATCGCGCTTATCGGTGGGGGCTGCGTTCTTGCCGAAGGTGAAGTCGGACGGGTCATAATTGACGCGAACCGTATTGCCGTTTTCGACGATGAAAATCTGCATCGGCGCGTTGAAGATGAAACCGCGATGCAGGGGTTCTATGGCATAGCCGGTCTGGGCGCCGGCCCAGATGTTAGAGTCGGGCAGCCGGCGAATTTGGGCATATTGCTCATAGTTGAGATTTTGCAGGCTCTCCGGCAGGTCTATCGCCGTGCGCCGTATCGGCTGTTTCGACATCGCCCGCGCCAGGTCGATAACCTTGCCGGGATCGAAAGGCCCGGTGGCAAGGAGGGCCGCGGCAGCCTCGATCCCGTTCTGGGTCTGCGCCGCGGCAGGAGTAGAGAGGAGCGTGTTCGAGGGCAGGGCGGCCCCGGCGGCCAGTTTCAGAAAATCCCTACGCCGATACATGAATGCACTTCTATCCTAGTCGTCTCAGCGATCCTGCGCGCCTTGATCTCCATATATCAAATCGCTACGTCAATGCGACGACTTTTGACTGGCGAACCTCCGAATTGGAGTTCCACCGGGCTTGGTGTCCGAAAGACGCGTCAAACCCAGAAATCGAGGGCAAAATCGCGTTTCAGTTGAAACACATTTGCCCTAAAACCCGGTTCCCGCGGTGAATCTGCCCGGAATATGTCCAGAATGTGTGGAGATGTGCAGCTGATGGCCACCGCCAGCGCCCAACGAACCTGTCTGTCCGTCGTTCTCGCGGCGGGTGAAGGTACCCGAATGAAATCGGTATTGCCGAAGGTCCTGCATCGGATCGCCGGCCGGTCGATGCTGGGCCACGCGGTTTCGGCCGTGCATCGTGCCGAGACGGGCAATGTCCTGGCGGTGGTGATTGGCCCCGACCGCGACGACGTGGCCGCCGAAGTCCGCCGATTCGCCGACACCGCCGAAAGCTTCATCCAGACCGAGAGACGCGGCACCGCCCATGCGGTGTTGGCGGCGCGTCCGGCTCTGGAACGGGGTTTTGATGATCTCGTCGTGATGTTTGGCGATACCCCCCTGGTGCGGCCCGAGACCATCGACCGGATGCGCGCCGCGCTGGCTGGTGGAGCAGCGGTCGCCGTCATGGGCTTCGAGGCGCAGGATCCGACAGGCTACGGCCGGCTGATCGTCGAGAACGGCGCGCTGGTCGCCATTCGCGAACAGAAGGATGCCAGCGAGGCCGAGCGGGCGATCCGTCTCGCCAACGGCGGCATCATGGCGCTCGACGGCCGCAAGGCGTTGGCGATTCTCGATGCCATCGGCAGCAACAACGCGCAGAACGAATATTACCTGACCGATGCTGTTGCAGTGGCCCATGCCCAGGGCCTGCGCTGCGCCGTGGTGATGGCGGCCGCCGACGAGGTGATGGGCGTCAACGATCGCGTCCAGCTCGCCGCCGCCGAAGCCCTCATGCAGGAGCGGTTGCGCGACGCGGCCATGCGCGCCGGCGCCACTTTGATCGCGCCGCAGACCGTGTTCCTGTCGAGCGACACGCGCCTCGGCAAGGATGTCCTGATCGAGCCGAACGTCTGGTTCGGCCCGGGCGTCACGGTCGCCGATGGCGTCGTCATCCACGCTTTTTCCCATCTGGAAGGGGCGCAGGTGGAGAGCGGCGTCCATGCCGGTCCTTTCGCGCGGCTGCGCCCAGGCACCCGGCTCGGCAAGGATGCGAAGGTCGGCAATTTCGTTGAGATCAAAGCCGCCGATGTTGGGCCGGGCGCCAAGATCAGCCATCTGAGCTATATCGGCGATGCCAAAGTGGGCGCTGAGGCCAATATCGGCGCCGGCACGATCACCTGCAATTATGATGGCTTCGACAAGGCGCTGACCGAAATTGGGGCCGGCGCTTTCATTGGTTCCAATTCCGCGCTCGTCGCGCCGGTGAAGATCGGCGACGGCGCCTATGTCGGCTCGGGCTCGGTGATCACCGACGAGGTCGAGCCCGATGCACTGGCCGTGGCGCGCGGCCGGCAGGTGGCAAAGCCCGGCTGGGCAGCCAAGTTTCGTGCGGACCGGGTGGGGCGGCCTAAAAAGCGTTAACTCCCCAAAAGCGTTAACTCCAACGTGAATTCCACCCAGCACAGGCAATAAATAGTCACGTAATGTGACTTCGGCGCGGCCCGTTCCCTGCTTTATGCAGGCGCTGGCTTGAGAGGATCGGTCTCGATGTGCGGTATTGTGGGTATCATTGGCACAACGCCCGTCGCCGGGCAGATTGTCGAGGCGCTGAAGCGTCTCGAATACCGCGGGTATGATTCTGCCGGTATTGCGACTTTGGAAAACGGCAAGCTGGAGCGTCGGCGTGCCGAAGGCAAGCTGCGCAATCTGGAAGCGCGCCTGGGCGAACAGCCGCTCGGCGGCGTGATCGGTATTGGTCACACCCGCTGGGCGACCCATGGTCGTCCCACCGAAAACAACGCGCATCCCCATGCCACCCAACGCGTTGCCGTGGTCCATAACGGCATCATCGAGAATTTCCGCGAATTGCGTGACGAGCTGGCCGCGCGCGGCCATGTCTTTGCCACCGAGACCGATACGGAAGTGGTGGCGCATCTCGTCACCGATGAGATGAACAAGGGCAAGTCGCCGCGCGAAGCGGTGGCCGCGGCGCTGCCGCGTCTGCATGGCGCTTTCGCGCTGGCTTTCCTCTTCAACGGCGAGAACGATATCCTCATTGGCGCGCGTCAGGGCGCGCCGCTCGCCATCGGCTATGGCGACGGCGAAATGTTTTTGGGCTCCGACGCATTGGCTCTGGCGCCCTTCACCGACACCATTACCTATCTTGAGGACGGCGATTGGGCCGTGCTGACCCGTTCGGGCGCCGAGTTTTTCGACGCCGACAATCGGCCGGTGCAACGTGCGCGGCAGAAGAGCCAAGCCTCGGCCTATTTGATCGACAAGGGCAACCATCGCCATTTCATGGCGAAGGAAATTCACGAACAGCCGGAAGTGGTCGGCCGCACCCTGGCGCACTACCTCGATATGTCGGCTGGCCGTGTGCGCCTGCCGTTCGATCTGCCGTTCGATCCCGCCAAACTGTCGCGCATCACCATCACCGCTTGCGGCACAGCTTATTATGCCGGGCTCACGGCGAAATATTGGTTCGAGAAATTCGCCCGCATTCCCGTCGAGATCGACGTCGCCTCGGAGTTTCGCTATCGCGATGCGCCGATGCAGGACGGCGGCCTGATGATCGTCGTCTCGCAATCAGGCGAAACGGCCGACACTCTGGCCTCGTTGCGCTATGCGCGTGCCAACGGCCAGCATGTTCTCTCGGTGGTCAATGTCCCCACGTCGACGATCGCGCGCGAAAGCGATATTGCCGCTTTGACCTTGGCGGGGCCGGAGATCGGCGTCGCGTCCACCAAGGCGTTCACGTGCCAGTTGTCGGTGCTCGCCTGTCTGGCGCTTGCCTTCGGCCGCGCGCGCGGCACTCTCCCCGACGCGATGGAGCAGCGGCTTGTCGCCGATCTGATCAATGTGCCGGGCCTGATGGCGGAAGCGATCAAGCGCGAGGTCAATCTCGAACAGCTCGCAGGCACTCTGTCGAAAGCCAAGGATGTTCTTTATCTCGGGCGCGGCACCAGTTTCCCGCTGGCGCTCGAAGGCGCGCTGAAGCTCAAGGAAATCTCTTATATTCATGCCGAAGGCTATGCCGCCGGCGAATTGAAACACGGGCCGATCGCGCTCATCGACGAGGACATGCCGGTCATTGTCATCGCGCCGCACGATCCGGTCTATGAAAAGACCGTGTCCAATATGCAGGAGGTTGCCGCACGCGGCGGTCGCATCGTGCTGATTGCCGATCAGCGCGCGGCCGAGGAAGCGTCGATCGCCTTTGAAGCGGTGGTGCCGATGCAGGCGATGCCGAGCGAATTCGCGCCGATCGTCTATGCGGTGCCCGTGCAGCTGCTCGCCTATCACACGGCGGTTTTCATGGGCAAAGATGTCGATCAGCCACGTAATCTGGCGAAGAGCGTCACGGTCGAATAGCGCGTGCTCAGCGACGCAGGCATGATCCTGCGTCGCTGGTTTCGCCGTTATTTCTTCCGGTAGACGAGTAGGGTCTCGTACATGCCGACCTTCTCGACCGGGCTGTCTTTCTCCCACTCGGCGACGATCCGCAGCGCCGCGTCATAGGCGAAGGAGCCACTGTAGAACAGGATAGTGCCGCCCGACTTGGTCTTGTCGGTCAGCATATCGAGGACTTGGCGGTCGGTCAGCGCGCCATAGGCGTCGTTCTTCTCGGTACGGAACTCGCAGAGATGGAACAGGGTGACGACCTCGAACTGCGGCAGTAGCCGCGCGTCGAGCTGATAGATGTCGCCAAAGAAGGTCTTGTAGGTCTTCTCCACATCCGGCCGCTCGATGGCGAGCTGCACGAAGGTCTCATATTCTTGCGGAGAAGCGGTGATGCCCAAGACGGCATTGTTGCTGCCATTTTCAGCGGTGCGGATGCCGACGATGTGGTGGCCGCCGGTGCCGAAGTGGAAGATCGCCGCATTGGTGAGCTTCTCTTTCTCCAGCCAGTCGCAGAATTGGACGTCGCACGGACACTCGTCCACCCGCAGGTCCCAATAGGCGTCCCAGATATGCAGTCTTGCTTCACCCGCCATTCAAAACTCCCTTTGGTATTGTATATTTCAACGTTGTCTGGCGCTGTCGGTTACGATGGACAGCACGGGCGTTTCGGCCGCTGCTTCACGTAGCATCATTCCGCCGCCTGAATTGCCGATGAATAAGTGTCGTTCGAATCGGCTCGAGACGCCACCATGGCCGCCGGTGTTGATGATGGTCGTGTTCGGGCAGCTGTCGATCAGCGCATCGATGATCTCGATCTGTCCGGCTTCGTCGAACACCGATAATGTGTCGTCCAGAATGATGATATCGGGCTGCTGCAGGATGGTGCGGGCAAAGGCGATGCGCTGCCGCTCGCTCGCCGATAGGGCTTGATCCCAGCGCGTACTCTCATCGAGGCGCGGGCGCAGATACAGGATGCCGCAATTGGTCAGGACCGCGTCGAGGGCCTCGGGGCTGATGTCGTTGGTCAACGCCGGATAGGTGAGGGCTTCGCGCAGCGGCCCGGCGGGCAGGAAAGGCGTTGCTGGCAGGAACTGCACGCGCGCGTTTTCAGGTAGCAGAATGGCGCCGGCGCCCCACGGCCAGAGGCCGGCAATGGCGCGCAGCAGAACGCTCTTGCCTGAACCAGCTTCGCCCGAAAGCATGATTCTCGAGCTGGGCGGAATAACCGCTTCCGCTTGTTCGATGACGACGCGGCCATTGCGATCGGTCAGCCGTAGGCTGGCCAGATGCAGGGCGCCGTCGCCGCTGACACCGCGCGACACCAAGGGCATGCCGTTGGCGGTGACGCGATCCTGATCGTCGAAGGCATCGGCCAGTTCGACGACGCGATGGGCCGAGGCGAACCATTCGGCGATGGCGCGGTAGTTGTCGACCAGCCAGGCGATGGCGACCTGCACCTGCGCGAAGGCGGAAGCAAGCTGCATCACTTCGCCCAGGCTCAACTCGCCGGAGAGATATTTCGGAGCGGCCAGCAGCAGCGGCACCACGGGAATGAGCGCGCTGTTGGCGTTCATTACCCAGGTGATATTGCCGTGCTGGCGCACGAGCTGCAGCCACTGCCGCACCAGACCACTATAAGTGGTGTCGAGCCGCGCCCGCGCTGCGGTTTCGCCGCCGGCCATGATCACGCCCTCAGCGTTTTCACGCAGCCGGATCATCTCGAAACGGAACCGGGCCTCGGCTTCGTTCTTCGCCGCCGCGACACCAGCCAGCTTGCGGCCGACGATCGGAATGAGGGTTGAGACGGTGACGCCATAGAGTAGGGCGCCAATCACCATGAAGGCGGGAATGCGATAATTCTCGCCCCATAGGGTCACGTTGAGCGCCCCACCAACCGACCACAGGATGCTGAAGAAGGCGGCGGCGGCGAGCGTCGCGGTGAACAGGCCGATGGCGAAATCCGTCAGCGGTTCTGTCGCCATGCGCACGTCATCGGAGATGCGATACTCCGGATTGGGCATCCGCGTTCCGGTCGACAGGCGGTAGAAGCGCTGGCGGCGCATCCAGCGGTCGAGCAGGCGCTTGGTGCACCATTCACGCCAGCGCACCTGCAAAGTCTCGCGGGTGATGACGATACCGACGCCGATGGCGGCGACACAGCCGATCAGCCCCATGAAGGCCACCACCGCGAGCATAGCGGAGGTGCCGTCGCGATGCTCCAACGCGTCGAAAAACCAGCGGTGCCATCGGTTGGTGGCAACGTCGACGCCAAGCTTGAGCACGAGAAAAAGTGCGAGCGCGATCGTCCAGGTCCAGGCGGTGCGAGCGGCGGCGCCGCGCCAAAAGCCGCCTGCGAAGCGGTTGAAGCGGAGAGCTGTAGCCCGGTCAAATCCGGGAGCGGGGGTGGATGGTCCTGCGCTGGCGGGATCGGACATCCATCAAACCTGCTTTAAAATCCGTTGCATGCTGGCGTCCCGTTTCCCGCCTCCCTATGGCAGTGTTCCATACACTGTCGGCGGCGGGTTCGGCAAACCTGGGGTAAAGCAGGGGACAGCCTGTCAGTTTCGCGCGCGCGCCTGCCCATGTTTGCAGCTTGAACGTTGGTCGGCGCCGGGGCATGGTCGCGCGCGGTCCGGCGCGTAATCCAGATTGTCCGGAACCAGATTGTGATGCGGATGACCGAAAAAGCCTCGCCGACGCCTATTTCGACAGAATCCAGCGTTTTTCCGCCGCCGCTGCCGCCACCGGTGGTGATGCGGTCTGGCTTCGGGGCCCGGATTCGCACCTGGTTCCTCACCGGCCTCATCATCGCGGGGCCTCTGGCGGTGACGGCCTGGATCGTCTGGTGGTTCGTTCGGACGATCGATGGCTGGGTGAAGCCGCTGGTTCCGCAGTACTTCTGGCCCGACACTTACATGCCGGTAGAAATTCCCGGCGTCGGCGTCATCATGGCTTTCGTCGGCCTGACCCTGCTCGGGTTCCTCACAGCCAATCTCGCCGGCCGCACCCTGTTGCGCATGGGTGAATACATGCTCGACCGCATGCCGGTCGTGCGCGGCATCTACAAGAGCGTGAAACAGATTTTCGAAACGGTGTTCTCGCAGTCGGGCACCGGCTTTCGTAAAGTGGGTCTCGTGCAATATCCGGCTAAGGGCATGTGGTCGGTGGTGTTCATCTCGACGCCGCCATCGAGTTCGGTCGCCGATAAACTGCCGCCGGATGTCAATTATATCTCGGTCTTCCTGCCCTGTACGCCCAACCCCACCACCGGTTTCTATTTCTATCTGCCGGTGAGTGAAGTGATCGAAGTGTCGCTGAGCCCCGACGAGGCGGCGAAACTGATCATGTCCGCTGGTCTCATCCAGCCCGAAGGCCAGGCGAAACTGGCGGCCATGGCAGTCGAAGGCAAAACGCTGGAAGTAATGCCGGGCTAGAGCAAATTGCGTTTCGTTGGAAACGCAATTTTGTTCTAGGGGCGATCCATCGCGGCGAGAGCTTCCGGCCCAGTCATCACATCACCGAACTGTTGGATGATGGTTTCGAGCGTGGCGCGATGCTCGTCGTCGGAGAGGGTGGCGCAGCAGTCCGACAGCATGACCACCTTGAAGTCGAGCATCATCGCGTCGCGCGCCGTCGACTCGCAGCAGACATTGGTCTTGGTGCCGGCGATGAGCACAGTGTCGATGTCGAGATTGCGCAGGATCCGCTCCAGGTTGGAGGCGTTGGAGATCAGTGCGCTGTAGCGGTTCTTGAACACGGTGATGTCGTCGTTGGAGCGATCGAGATCACGCCAAACCTGCTGACGACCAGGCGACAGGCTTTCGATGGTTTTCTGGCGCACGCCGCCACCGACCACGTGATTGAAGAACAATTCCCAATCGCTGCGTTCGCCGAATTGCGAATTGGCATGCAGCACGAAGATCACTTTGCCGCCGCGCTCGCGCAGGCCTCGCGCCACCACATTGATCGGCGCGACGATGTCGCGTGATGCCGCGACTTCCGCCGGGCTGCCTGGCGCGCAGAACGTGTCCTGCATATCGATGACGATGAGCGCGGTGCGCTTCGCATCGAGCGTGTCGAACCAACGCAGACGGCCACGGCGCGCGACAACCCGGTCGATGATTTCCTGACGGATGGACACCTGATGCATCTGGCGTGAACCTTACTGTTTTGCGGCACTATCTCTGCCCTTGGAGAACCTAGGCTTTAGCATTCGCCAGGCGGGCACAGCAATGCGTCAACCCGCCTTCATCAGCCCGATGGCCTCGTCGCGTCCGAACAGATAGAGCAGGATCCGCAGCGCTTCACCGCGTGGCGAGGCCAGCTCCGGGTCCCGCGTGATGATCAGGCGGGCATCGTCGCGTGCCGCCTGCAATAGCTCGCCATGCACTTCCGGCTGCGCCAGACGGAAGCCGGGCATGCCCGATTGGCGTGTGCCCAGCACCTCGCCTTCACCGCGCAGTCGCAGGTCTTCCTCGGCGATCAAGAAACCATCCTCGGTCTGGCGCATGATCTCTATGCGCGCCTTGGCGGTTTCGCCGAGCGGCGTTTTGTAGAGCAGCAAGCAGGAGGATTTGGCGCTGCCGCGCCCGACACGGCCGCGCAGCTGATGCAATTGCGCCAGGCCGAAGCGCTCCGCATGCTCGATCACCATGATGCTGGCTTCCGGCACGTCAACGCCGACTTCCACCACCGTGGTCGAGACCAGAACCTGGGTTTCGCCACGCTGGAAGCGCGCCATGGCTTCGTCTTTTTCGCGTGGCTTCATCTTGCCGTGGATAAGCCCGGCGCGATCGCCGAACATTTGGTGCAGAGTTTCGTAGCGATCCTGCGCCGCCGCCACGTCGAGCAATTCGCTTTCCTCGACCAGCGGGCAGATCCAGTAGACGCGCTGGCCGTTCGCCAGCGCCCGCTCCAATCCATTCACCACGTCGTCGATGCGATCGAGCGGCAGGGCGCGGGTGTCGATGGGAGAGCGGCCGGCGGGCTTTTCCCGCAGGGTCGATGTGTCCATGTCGCCGAAATAGGTCAGCACCAGCGTGCGCGGGATCGGCGTCGCCGTCATCACCAGCATGTCGACAGCGTCGCCCTTGCGGCCGATGGCCAGGCGTTGATGCACACCAAAGCGGTGCTGTTCGTCGATGACGACCAAAGCCAGATCGCGGAACACCACATTCTCGCTGAACAGCGCATGGGTGCCGATGGCGATATCGATCTCGCCGGCTTCGAGTGCCTTCAAAGTGCGGTTGCGTTCGGAGGCTTTGTCGCGGCCGGTGAGAACACCGAGCCGCAGGCCGGCGGCCTCCGCCAGCGGCATCAGCCGTTCGTAATGCTGGCGGGCGAGGATTTCCGTCGGCGCCATCATCGCCGCCTGCCGGCCTGCCTCGACCACATGCGCCATGGAGAGCAGCGCGACCAGCGTCTTGCCGGCGCCGACATCGCCCTGCAGCAGCCGCAGCATGCCCTTGTCCGACGACAGGTCGGCGCGGATTTCCTCGACGCTGCGCTGTTGCGACGGCGTCAACGTGAACGGCAATGCCGCGATGATGCGCTCGGCAATACGGCCGTCGCCGACGCTGGCGCGTCCGCGTGTCTCGCGCATGCGCGAACGCACCAGGCCGAGCGCCACCTGGCTGGCGAGCAATTCGTCGTAAGCCAGGCGCATGCGCGCCGGTGAGGTCGGCTCGATCACCTGTGGATTTTGTGGGTAGTGGACGCTGCGCAGCGCCGTGTCGAAAGTGGAAAAGCCGCGCGCTTTCATCCAGGCTGGATCGTTCCATTCCGGCAGGGCTGGCAGCAGATTCAAGGCGCCTTCGACGGCGCGCTGCACATTGCGCTGGAACAGGCCTTCGGTCAGGCCATAGACCGGTTCGACCGGCGGCAGTTTGGCGAGGCCCGCCGCATCGAGCACCCGATCGGGATGGACCATCTGCAGATGCCCCTCCCACAATTCGAGCTTGCCCGACACCCAGCGCGTTTCGCCGAGCGGCAGCATCCGCTCGATCCATTGGTGATTGGCGAGAAAGAAGACGAGTTCGACATCGCCGGTGTCGTCTTCGACGATGACACGAAAGGGTGCTTTCGAATTTCGCCCGCCGGGCGGCCGATGTTCCGCCACCCGCACTTCGAGGGTGACGATGGTGCCGGGCTCCGCGTCGCGGATTTTCGGCCGCGCCCGCCGGTCGATCGTGCTGTTTGGCAGATGAAACAAGAGGTCGGCGATGCGTGCCTCGCCCTGGTCGTCAACCAGCAGGCGATCGAACAGTTTTCCTGTTTTTGGCCCGATGCCGCTCAGGGAACGGACGGGCGCGAACAGGGGATTGAGAAGGGCGGGGCGCATCCTCCGGGTGTAGCCGCGCTCTCCGGTGTCGACAAGTTGGCAGCAGTCTCGGGCCGCACAAGCAATTGGGCCTGACATCCCCGTCCCGAGGCTTTATATGACGGCTGCCGACCCGCGGTCCATTTTGGACCGGCGGGTGCCTTTGTTTGCCGAACCGCTTGTTTTGCAAACCGCTTCTTTTGCGAACTGCTTCTGTGATGGAGTGATCATGCCCGAAAGCCAGCGCAGCAGCGCCGATCTCGACCCGCGCCGTCGCCGGGTGCTCTACCGCTGCTGGCATCGCGGCATGCGCGAGGTCGACATTCTGCTGGGCAGCTTCGCCGACGCCCATATCGCCGGCCTTGAGGCGGCGGAGCTCGACGATATCGAAGCTCTGATGGAATGTCCCGATCGCGACATTTTCGCCTGGTTTGTCGGCGAACGCCCAGTGCCAGCCAATCTCGACACCGCCGTCTTCCGCAAGATCAAGCTCTTTCACACCCATGATCGGCCGATCCATTCGTGATCGCTGGTCCGCTCGCCGCTTATTGGAACTGATATGACTGTCGCCTCTACGATCGCGGGTTTGAACCGCGCCATTGCCGCGCTCGCTGGCGGCAAGTCCGTCACCCTCACCAGTGTTCCCGACGGCTTTGATGCTTTTGTCGCCGCGGATCTGGCGCGCGCTCTGTCGGCGACGGCGGGCGATACCGCAGCCGTTCTGGTGCATGTGGCGCGCGACGGTCAGCGCTCGCGCGCCTTCATGGAGGCTTTGGCCTTCGCCGCGCCCCAGGTCGAGGTGCTGGAGTTTCCGGCCTGGGATTGCCAGCCCTATGATCGCGTCTCGCCCAATGCCGCCACCGCCGCGCGGCGGATGACGGTTCTGTCGCGCCTGACCCGCACCCGTTCATCGGCTGAGCAGCCACGCATCATCTGCACTACGATCAACGCGCTCCTGCAGCGTGTCCCACCGCTGCGCTGGCTCGCCACGCAGAGCTTTTCCGCTGCACCGGGCAATGCGGTGCCGATGGATTCGCTGGTCAACTGGCTGGAGATCAACGGCTTCATGCGCTCGTCCACCGTGCGCGATACCGGCGAATATGCGGTGCGTGGTGGCATTCTCGACATGTGGCCGCCGGGGCAACCGCTGCCGGTGCGGCTCGACTTCTTCGGCGACACACTGGAATCGATCCGCGCCTTCGATGCGGAAAGCCAGCGCACCACCGGCCAGTTGCGGGCACTGGATCTGGTGCCGATGAGCGAGGTGCAGTTGACCTCGGACACGATGCGCGCCTTCCGCCAGGCCTATGTCGCGGCCTTCGGCGCGGCGACCCGTGGCGACACGCTCTATGAGGCGGTGAGCGAAGGCCGCCGCCATCCCGGCATCGAACATTGGATGCCGCTGTTTTATGGCGAGACGAGCACATTGTTCGACTATGTGCCGGACGCGCCGCTCATGCTCGATGCGCTGATCGAGGATGCTGCTGGCGAGCGCCTCGGCGAGATCAAGGATTATTACGACGCGCGCAAGGCGCAGCATGATCTCAATCCGCAGGAGTCGATCTACAAGCCACTGCGGCCCGACGCGCTCTATATGACGCCGGACGAGTGGCGCACGCGTCTGAGCAAGTCGGCGGTCGCCCATGTTTCTCCTTTCGCCAGTCCGGAAGGGGGCGCGGGCAATAACATCGATTGTGCTGGCCACACCGGCCGCAATTTCGCGCCCGAGCGCACCAATGAAGCCATCAATGTCTTCGAGGTCGCGGTCGCTCATATTCGCGAGCTGCAAGGGCAGGGCCGTCGCGTTATTGTCGCGGCCTGGTCGGACGGCTCGCGCGAGCGTCTCTCCGGCGTTCTTGCCGAACATGGCCTGAAGGCCACTGACGTCGTCGGCAATCTCGTTCAAGCCTTGGCGTTGCCGCGCGAACGCGTGGCCTTGGCCGTGATTGGTCTTGAGGCTGGTTTCGAGGCCGGCGACATCGCCGTTGTCGGCGAACAGGATGTTCTCGGCGACCGGCTCGTGCGCAACCGCCGCAGAACCAAGCGGGCGCAGGATTTCCTCACCGAGGTCGCGGCGCTGACGCCGGGCGATCTCGTCGTCCACGTCGATCACGGCATCGCGCGCTTCCATGGCCTCAAGGTGATCGAGGCGGTGGGCGTCCCGCATGATTGCCTCGAACTGCATTACGCTGGCGGCGATAAACTGTTCCTGCCTGTCGAGAACCTCGAATTGCTGTCGCGCTACGGCTCCGAGGGCACCGACGTTCAGCTCGACAAGCTCGGTGGCGCCGGTTGGCAGACGCGCAAGGCGCGGATGAAGAAGCGCATCCGCGAGATCGCGCACGAACTGATCCGCATTGCCGCCCAGCGTATGTTGCAAGAGGCGCCGAAGCTGGCGCCGCCGGAAGGCGTTTACGACGAATTCTGTGCCCGCTTTCCTTATGACGAGACCGAGGACCAGCAGAACACCATCGACGCGGTGCTGGAAGATTTGGCGCGCGGTCGGCCGATGGATCGCCTCGTCTGCGGCGACGTCGGTTTCGGCAAGACGGAAGTGGCGTTGCGCGCCGCCTTCACCGCGGCGATCAATGGCAAGCAGGTGGCGGTCGTCGTGCCGACAACCCTGCTGGCGCGCCAGCATTATCGCAACTTCAGCCAGCGCTTTGCTGGTCTACCGGTCAAAGTGGCGCAATTGTCGCGCATGGTCTCTACCGCCGATCAGCGCGTGGCCAAGCAGGGGCTTGCCGACGGCACGGTGGAAATCGTCGTCGGCACCCATGCGGTGCTCGGCAAGACTGTGTCGTTCAGCGATCTCGGCCTCGTCATCGTCGATGAGGAGCAGCATTTCGGCGTCAACCATAAGGAACGGTTGAAGACGATGCGTGCCGAGGTGCATGTGCTGACCCTCTCGGCAACGCCGATCCCTCGTACTCTGCAGCTGGCGCTGACGGGCGTGCGCGAACTCTCCATCATCGCCTCGCCGCCGGTCGATCGTCTGGCGGTGCGCACTTTCGTCACGCCGTTCGACGAATTGATCGTGCGCGAGGCGCTGCTGCGCGAACGTTATCGCGGCGGTCAGTCCTTCTATGTCTGCCCGCGCATCGAAGACTTGGACGAGGCGGCCGCCTTCCTGCGCCAGCATGTGCCGGAAGCTAAATTCGTCATCGCCCACGGTCAGATGGCGGCGACCGATCTGGAAGAGCGGATGTCGGCTTTCTACGACGGCAAATACGACATCCTGGTTTCGACGGCGATCGTTGAATCCGGGCTGGATATTCCCACAGCCAATACGCTCATCGTCCACCGCGCCGACATGTTCGGCCTGGGCCAGCTCTATCAGCTGCGTGGCCGTGTCGGCCGCTCGAAAACCCGCGCCTATGCGCTGTTCACCGTGCCGGCCCGCCGCACCATGACCGTGCAGGCGGAGCGGCGACTGAAAGTGCTGCAATCGCTCGACACACTCGGCGCCGGTTTCCAGCTCGCCAGCCACGATCTCGACATTCGCGGTGCCGGCAATCTGCTTGGCGACGAACAGTCGGGTCATATCAAGGAAGTCGGCTACGAACTCTATCAGCAGATGCTGGAAGAAGCGGTCGTCGCGCTCAAGGCCGGCATCGAAGCGCCGGTCGAGGAAGCCTGGTCGCCGACCATCAGCATGGGCACGCCGGTCACGATCCCGGAACATTACATCGCCGATCTCACCCTGCGCCTTGGCATCTATCGCCGTCTGACCGGGCTCGAGACCGAAGAGGAAATCGAGACCTTCGCGGCCGAGATGATCGATCGCTTCGGTCCGCTGCCGGAAGAGGTCGAGCAGCTGATGAAGCTGATTTCGATCAAGACCCTATGCCGACGCGCTCATGTCGAGAAGGTCGACGCCGGCCCGAAGGGCGTTATCATCGCCTTCCGCGACAATTCCTTCTCCAATCCGCAAGGATTGGTGCGCTATGTCGCGGAGCAGGGGTCGGAGGCGAAAGTGCGGCCCGACATGCGCATCGTCTTCATGCGCGATTTCGACAATGCCAGCGAGCGGCTTGAGGGCACGCGGCTCATCATGCGCACCCTCGTGGCGATCGCGGAAAAGGGCAAAAAGGCAGCGTAGGAGCAAGCGGCGGAACGTCCGCCGCTTGGTACTCTATTCGACGGCTGGCTCTTCCACCGCCTGGCGCATGGCCGACAGCAGCACGTCGGCGGGCTGCGCGCCGGAAACAGCGAGCCGGCCGTTGAAGATGAAGAACGGTACGCCGGTGACACCGATGCGCTGGGCGGCATCGATCTCGCCTTGCACTTCCGCTTCGTCGGCATTGCCGGCCAAGAGGCGTTTTACCACCTCGCGGTCGAGACCGTGCTTGGCTGCGATATCGGCGAGAACTTCGGGATCGCCGATGTCCTTGCCCTCAACGAAATAGAGCCGAAACAATTCCTCATCGACGGCATCCTGGGTGCCGGCGGTCTGGGCCCAATGCAGCAGGCGATGCGCATCGAGCGTGTTGGGCGAGCGCTCGATCTTGTCGAAGGCGAAGGGAATGCCAACCTCGTAGCCGACCTCTTCAAGCCGTTCATGCATGCTCGTGGCGCGATCGGGGCCGAACTTGCGCTCCATGTATTCCTTGCGGCTGATGCCGCCTTTCGGAATCGTCGCATCGAGCTGATAGGGTCGCCAACGCACGTCGGCGTTGATATCGGCGGCCAGTTCCAAGGCTTCTTCCAGCCGTTTGCGACCGACAAAACACCAGGGGCAGACGACGTCGGCGACGACGTCGATGGTGACGGATTTGCGATCGTCACCTGTTCCGTTTGCTGACGTCATGATTTGCCTTTCATCGCGATAGCGTTTTGCAGTTTGACCGCAGTCAAACGCCACAAAGACGCGTCAAAAAATGAGAGCAAATTGCGTTTCCACCAAAACGCGATTTGCTTGAGCGCGGTCCGCACCGTGCCCGCACAATATGGGAAGGACTTCGGCTTGGCAAAATCTCAGATGGCGCCTGCGCGCCGTGATTGAGGGGAGGAAAAAGACAGCGGCTTGAGCACCGGCCGGCCAGTTGCGGGTGGCACGAGCGCTGAAGCCTCGCTGGCACGCCGCTTTGTGGCGAGGGAGCTTTCGCCAAAGGCAAAAATGTCAATGATAGAGAGGCTGCAATCGCGTGGAAGTTGCAGGGATGGTCCGCAAGCCTCTTCAGCGTGCTGGTTCTCGTTGCACCGCATCAATGGGATGAGAGCGCCGATCTCCGGCCCGGCGACCAGCCCGGCATCGATGATTGCCTGCGCAACGGCGGCGGGAATGACCACATTGGCCTGTCGCCCAAAAGACAGGAGTTCGCGAAAACCTTTGCTCTCGAACGGACCGTGCAAAAAGGCCTGCGCGCCGGACATGAAGCCGGCCAACGGCCCCGCCACGAGGCCGGCGAAGGACGCCACCGAAAGGGTGGAGATGACAGGCTGGCGCATGCCGATGCGGGCTTCAGCAATAAAGTCCACCGTGGCCGCCATCAGCGCATGCTGCGAATGACTGATCACCTGACCGTCGGGCGCGACCGTGAGGATCGCACCTTTGCGCGCCACCATCGGCATCGGCCTGTCCACCGGCTGATCGCGCAACGTCTTGATATCGATCGTCGCGGCGCCGTCGACTGGCGTGTCTGTCAGCATCGCCACATAACGGACCTGTGTCGACAGGGCAGCGGCGGAGAAAAGGGCGTCGGCGATATCGATGCCGCCGTTGGCCGCCTCGCCGCAAAGCGCCACCGCGCCCGTCGCCTCGGCGATGTCAACGAACTCGCTCGCCGTCAGATGCGCGGACGCCAGCACCACATCGAGCCCGACGTGCAAGGCGCCGAGCATGGCGACCACAGGCGCGACCCGCGCGCCAGCGACGATCAGCACGCGTGCATCCTGCGGTACACCGAGGTCGCGCCATAAGGCGGCGCTATGCAGCACTGCGCGTTCCAACTGGGCGAAAGTCAGTCCCAGGCCGCTCGGCAAGGCGCTGTCGCAGAGCGCTGGCCGATCCGGCCGCAGCTTCGCCGCGCTGGCCACCAGTTTGGTGAAGTCGAAGCCGACCAGCGCATCAGCGACCGGGTGTGAGGCGGCGCCGGGAGTTGAAATCATGCGCCGGGCCTCCACCAGCTGTCGAGGGTTGCGCCAAAGAGCGGCGAAGCGAATTTCGGCAGGTGCTCGGGATAGATGATGTCGCGCGCATGCACGATCCACTGATTGGGCGAATGGTAGAGCGGAATGATGTAGAAGCCTGACAAGAGCACGCGGTCGAAGGCGCGCACGGCGGTAACGAAATCCGTCTTGCTCTTGGCGGACAGAATTTTGTTGATCAGTTCGTCGAGTGCCGGTTGCGAGGCGCCGGCGAGATTGAAGGACGATTCCATTTTGGCGCTCGCCGACGACCAGCGGTTGCGCTGTTCATTGCCTGGCGAGTTCGACGCCGTCCAGGTGCCGATCATCATGTCGAAATCAAACTTCTGCCGCCGCCGCTGGTATTGCACTTCATCAACGTAGCGCACGTGCGTGTCGACGCCGATGCGCTGCAACGACTGCGCGAAATTCAGCGACAACCGCTCCTGGTTGCGATCCGTGACCATGATTTCGAAAATGAAGGGACGCCCGGCGCGTTTCAGCGCGCCATCCTGAATGCGCCAGCCGGCCTGCGCGAACAGATCGAGTGCCTTACGGGCATTGGCGCGGTCGCGGCCCGAGCCGTCGCTGCGCGGCGGTGTCCAACGTCCTTGGAGAATATCGTCGCGCACGCAGCCGGGCCACTGCGCCAGCAGAGCTCGCTCCTCGGGGCTCGCGGCAATACCGCTGCAGCTCAATTCGCTTTCGTCGAAAAAGCTCTTGGTGCGGCGATACAGATCGCCAAAGAGATTGGCATTGATCCACTCGAAGTCGAACATATAGCCGAGCGCTTCGCGCACGCGCACGTCACCGAAAAGTTCGCGCCGCGTGTTGAAGGCAAAGCCGATCATGCCTTTGGCGCCACCAAGCGGCAGGGCGGCCTTCTTGATCTGGCCGCTGTTGATCGCGGGAAAGTCGTAGCCGCTGATCCAACGCGTCGGATTGGTTTCCTCGCGATAATCGAGAATGCCCGCTTTCGCCGCTTCATAGAACGTCGTGCCGTCGCGGAAATACTCGACACGGATTTCGTCGAAATTGAACAGGCCGCGATGGATCGGCAGGTCTTTCGCCCAATAGTCGGGATTGCGCTTCAACAGCAGCAATTCGCCGGGGCGCAACTGATCGATGCGATAGGGGCCAGAGCCGGTGGGAATGTCGAGATTGGCGTCGTCGAACCGATCGGAGTCAGTGCGATGCTTCGCCAGCACCGGCATCAGCGCCAGAGTCAGAGGCAATTCGCGGTCGCCAATGCCGGTCAGATCATAACGGATCGTCCGTTCGTCCGGCACGTCGACCGATTTGACCAGTGAAAAGGCGCCTCGATGTTGCGGCCGGCCCTTGCGCTTCAACAGATCGAAGGAAAAGGCGAGGTCGGCGGAGGTGATCGGCTGTCCGTCGGAAAAGCGCGCCAGCGGATTGATCCGGAAAGTGGCGAACGAGCGGTCCGTGTCGGTCTCGATAGTTTCCGCGATCAGGCCATAGAGCGTGAAGGGCTCGTCGGTCGAGCGCGTCATCAAGGTCTGGAACACATTGGTGTTGAGACCTTGCGCCGTGGAGCCGGCCTTCAGATTGAACGGATTGAGACTGTCAAATGTGCCCTGGAAGCCCATGGCTAGGCGGCCGCCTTTCGGCGCGGCCGGATTGGCATAGGGCAGGGCGGCGAAATCGGGCGGCAGGGCGGGGGCGCCGTGCATGGCGATGCCGTGTTGCGGGCCGGTGCTGGCCAGAGCCGGGCGTCCGGCGAAAACGGGCGCAAATCCGGCCGCCGCCGCGAGGGCGAGAACGTCCCTGCGTCGCAATTGCGGGCCGGTTGGCCGAATCGTTTGCCGTTTCATGGGAACAATCTATTGAATCAGGCGTTCGCAGTCATTGGGGGCCATCCTTCTGGGGCATCGTGGTCTTTCTTGGCCATCCCCTGTTTCCTGGGATTTCGCCGCTGGCCTTGGCAAAAGGAAACGGCTATGAGGCGCAAGTCACCATCTCGCCGCATTCGCGGGCGAAGAGCCGACACGGACGCGGATACGCGTCTGGTTGGTATCATGCCGCGACAGCGGCGCGCCCGGTCGAACGCGCGACTGTTTAGCGAAAGGACCCTCTATGGCAATGTTTAAAAGCCGCATCGGTGCGGTTGCGATGGCAGTCGGCGTGATGTTTGTCGGCGCGCAAGCGCTGGCGCAAGGTCAGCCGGCTCAGCGGCCGGCGCAGCGTCCCGCCCAGCCGGCGGCGCCGGCGCCCGCGCAGCAGCCCGCCCAGGCGCAGCAGGGTCAGCAGCCGGCCAGCAACCGGGTCGAACTCAAGCCGACCCAGCCGGATTGGACCAAGGTGTGCGGCAAGGACCAGGCCGCCGGTAAGGAAATTTGCTACACCACCCGCGATTTCGGCCAGGAAGCCGATCAGCAGCCCGTGCTGGCGGTCGCCGTCTATGACGTGAAGGGCGACGAGCAGCGCATCGTTCGCCTGCTCCTGCCGGTGGGCCTGTTGCTGAAGCCGGGTTTCCGCTTCTCGCTCGACAAGGGCGCGATGGTGGAAGGCACTTATGAAATCTGCTTCCCGAACGGCTGTTTCGCTGAATCGCGGATCGGCAAGGCACAGCTCGACACGATGAAGAAGGCGACCACCCTCAACATCGTCGTCAAGAACCAGATGAACAACGAAGTGGTCTTCGTCGTTCCCATGGCTGATTTCGGCAAGGCCTTCGACGGCGCCGCGATCGATCCGAAGGTTCTGGAAGAGCAGCAGAAGCAGCTCCAGGAAGAACTGCAGAAGCGCGCCGAGGACGAGCGTAAGCGCCTCGAAGGCACCGGTGGCGCGACAGCCCCGGCGGCTCCGGCAGCACCTGCCGCCCCGCGCTAAGGCAATCTGTCTTCAATATGCAAAACGCGGAGCTTCGGCTCCGCGTTTTTGTTTGGTGCATGTGAGATCGAAACGCTGTCGGCGATGGCGCGCTAACCCTGTCAGTTTGGGCGCGTCACTTTCATGCGGTAATTGCCATCATCCCGGCGCACGAACATTTCGGCGACCTGCGGATGGCGTGCCGGTTCGCCCGTCATGTCAGGCAGCAGGTTCTGCTCGCTGACATAGGCGACATACTCGGTTTCATCATTTTCCGCGTAAAGGTGGTAGAACGGCTGGTCCTTGTTGGGCCGGACCTCTTCGGGGATCGACATCCACCATTCATCGGTATTGGCGAAGACCGGATCGATGTCGAAGACCACCCCCCGGAAAGCATATTTCCGGTGGCGGACCACGTCGCCGATTCCAAATTTTGCGTTTCGGTAGGGCATTTTTCTCTATCTCGACTGGGCGTCTGGGTACGCGCGGCCCGATAACCTGTCAATAATGTGAAATTCGGGCGAAATGTGTTCACATTGCCGTAGTCTTGCTCCCGGGCGACCCACAGGCGATCATTGACCCAGCCCCGCCGTTAGCGCATGGTGAATTGACGAATTTCACAGAAGGGGTGCGGGCGCGACAGGCCGCCGGCCAAATTAACTCGTGTTCGAACTCATCATAGCGGTTGGGTTGATAGCCCTTAACGCAGTGTTTTCCTTATCGGAATTCGCAATTGTCTCAGCGCGTAAGGCGCGTCTGAGGACTCTGGCGGACGCCGGACGTTCCGGTGCCGCTCTGGCCCTGGATCTGGCCGAGAATCCTGGGCGTTTTCTTTCCACGGTCCAAATCGGCATCACGCTCGTGGGCATCCTCGCGGGTGCTTTTTCCGGCGCGGCGCTGGGCGCTCAAGTCACGCTCTGGCTACGCCAGCATGGCGTTTGGGACGGCTTGGTCGAGCCGCTTGGCTACGGCCTTGTGATCGGCGCCATCACCTATCTGTCGGTTGTCGTTGGTGAACTGGTGCCCAAGCAGATTGCCTTGCGCAATGCCGAGGGCATCGCCTGCACCATGGCGCCGGTGATGTACGGCCTGTCGAAACTGGCGGCGCCGCTGGTTTATTTGCTCGATCTGTCGACACGCGCCATCTTCAAAATATTCGGCGTCACGGCGCTGCAAGAAGCAGCGCCCACCGAAGAAGAGATCAAGACCCTTGTCGAGGAAGCGGCGGACGCTGGCGTCATCGAAAGCGATGAGCAGCGCATGATCACCGGCGTTCTGCGTCTGGGCGATCGCCACGTCAGCGCGGTCATGACACCGCGTACCGATGTCGAATGGCTCGATCTCGACCTCGACGACGACGAAATTCGCACCGTGCTCGCCAGTACCACGCATTCGCGCCTGCCGGTCGGCGAGGGCTCTCCCGACAGGATGATCGGCGTCTTGCAGGTGCGCGAACTGCTGGCGCCGATGCTGACCGGCGGAGCGTTCAACCCTCGCGCCCATGTCCGCAAGGCGCCTGAGTTTCCCGACGTGCTTGACGCGCTCGACGCATTGCAGGCCTTGCGCCAGGCGGAAGTGCCGATGGCGCTGGTGCATGACGAGCATGGTCATTTCGATGGCATCGTGACGCCAGCCGATATCCTTGATGCGATCGCCGGCGCCTTCCGCTCCGATGAAGGATCGAACGATCCCGAAGCGGTCCTGCGTGAGGATGGTTCCTGGCTGCTGGCCGGCTGGATGCCGGCTGACGAAGCGGCGGAATTGCTGCATATCGGCCTGCCCGAGCGGCGCGAATATGAAACGGTCGCCGGCCTCATCATCAGCGCCTTGCAGCGTCTGCCGACGACAGGTGAGTTTGTCGAAGCGCATGGTTGGCGCTTCGAGGTCGTCGACCTTGACGGCCGCCGCGTTGATAAAGTGCTGGCCGCCAAATTGCCGGATCCGAGCGAACAGGAAGATGGCTGACGTGGTTCTGCGGTTGCTGCAGCGCTAAACTCGTTTAAATTGCAGGCTCGTAAGCGAGTCCGGCAACAGCGAGTGAGAGCCTTTGACCAAGGAAAATGCCACGTCATCGCGGCCGCGACGCGCCGGAGCCTTGCGTCAATTTCTGCAAAGCGAAGCGGCGGGTGGCGTGATTCTCATGATCACGGCGGTGCTCGCCATGATCGTCGCCAATTCGGCGTTCGCGCCGCTGTATTTCGACACATTGGCGCGCAAGCTCGCCGGCCTCTCGGTCTTGCACTGGATCAACGACGCGCTGATGGCGGTGTTCTTCCTGCTCGTCGGCCTGGAAATCAAACGCGAGTTCGCTGGCGGCGAATTGGCGACATGGCCACGCCGCGCTCTGCCAGGCGTGGCGGCGGCAGGCGGTATGATCGTGCCCGCACTCATCTATGTCGCCTTCAACTGGCAGACGCCCGCGACCTTGCGCGGCTGGGCTATTCCCGCGGCGACCGACATCGCCTTCGCGCTTGGTGTTCTCGCCTTGCTTGGCTCTCGCGCGCCGCCGTCTCTGAAAATTTTTCTCGCCGCTCTCGCGATCCTCGATGATCTCGGCGCCGTGGTCATTATCGCGCTGTTCTATACATCGCAATTGTCGCTCTGGGCGCTCGGCGGCGTCGCCGTGACGATGGCCGTGCTGGTGGCGCTGAACATGTTCGGCGTCAAGAAATTGTGGGCCTATCTGGTGCTGGGCGTCGTACTGTGGGTGTTCATGCATGAATCCGGCGTGCATGCGACATTGGCGGGTGTGCTGCTGGCGCTGACCATTCCCGGCGGTGGCGAAGCGGAAGAGGAACACGCGCCGTTGCAGGAGCTCGAACATCTGCTGCACGTGCCGGTCGCATTCTTCATCGTGCCGCTGTTCGGCTTCGCCAATGCCGGCGTCCCGCTCGGCGGCTTCAGCTTTGAGAAATTGTTTCATCCGATCACGCTCGGCATCGCCGCGGGCCTGTTCATTGGCAAGCAGCTGGGCGTCTTCGCCGCGACGAGACTGGCGGTCCGGCTCGGGCTTGCTGAGCCGCCGCAGAATGCGACGACGATGCAAGTCTATGGCGTCAGTGTCCTGTGCGGCATTGGCTTCACCATGAGCCTCTTCATCGGCTTGCTGGCTTTCCCTGATGCCGCCGATCTTGCGACGGCGGTGAAGATCGGCGTGCTGATGGGATCTATCGCCTCGGGTGTTCTCGGCGCTGTGATCCTGATCGCCGCCAAGCCGGCGCCGGCGGCCTGACCGTGTTCGTGGCGCTGGCCGATCAGCTCGAACTGTTGACGCCGGACGAGATGGCGCGCGCCGACCAGCTGGCGACCGCGGCCGGCACCGCCGGCATCGTGCTGATGGAAGCGGCTGGCCGCGCGGTGGCTGATCAGGTGCGGCGCGTGCTGCCCACAGGCGCGCGTCGCATCGTCATCCTCTGCGGGCCCGGCAACAATGGCGGTGATGGCTTCGTCGCCGCGCGTCTGCTGCGCGAAGCGGAGTTCGATGTCACCGTCGGCCTGCTCGGCGATCGCGCGAAACTGGCGGGCGATGCCCGCCTGGCGGCGGAGGCGTGGACGGGACGCTTGATGTCGGCCGGGCTCGTCAAACTCGATGAAGCCGATCTGGTGGTCGATGCGCTGTTCGGCGCAGGCCTGTCGCGCGATCTTGATGGCCGGGCGCGGGCCATCGTCGAGCGCCTGAATGCCTGGCGCAGCGCCCATGGCCGCAAAGTCGTCGCGGTCGATGTACCCTCGGGTGTCGATGGTGCAACCGGCGCTGTGCGGGGCGTCGCTGTCGAAGCCGATGCGTCGGTGACGTTCTTCCGCCTAAAGCCCGGCCATCTTCTGCTGCCCGGCCGGGCCTTGTGCGGCGAGATCACGCTGGCGCAGATCGGCATCGAACCTAAGGTGCTGGCGACCGTGAAGCCCGCTGCCCACATCAATCTGCCGGCGCTGTGGCGCGCGGCGCTGCCATCCTTGCAGGTGGCGGGGCATAAATATTCCCGTGGCCATGCGCTGGCCTTCTCGGGCGCCGTGCATCGCACCGGCGCGGCGCGATTGTCGGTCCGTGCGGCGCTACGGGCCGGGGCAGGGCTCGTAACTTTGCTGTCGCCACGCGCGGCGCTCGCGGTCAATGCGGCCCATCTCACCGCCGTGATGCTCACGCCTTGCGACAATGCGCGCGAGTTGCGCGAGATCCTCGCCGATCCTCGCATTAACGCGGTAGTGCTCGGGCCGGCCATGGGCGTAACGCCGCTGACGCGCGATCTCGTGCTTGCGGCGCTGACCTCCGGCGGCAGCCGTGCCGTCGTTCTCGATGCCGATGCCCTGACGGTTTTCGCCGAAGCGCCACATGTGTTGTTCGAGGCGATCGCCGCGCACGACGGGCCGGTGGTGCTGACGCCGCATGAGGGCGAATTCGCGCGTCTATTCTCTGGTGCAGGCAGCAAGCTCGAGCGAGCGCGACAGGCGGCGCGGCAAAGCCACGCGATCGTTCTGCTCAAAGGGGCAGACACGGTCGTTGCGCATCCAGACGGGCGCGCCGCGATCGCCTGCGATCTGCCGCCAACGCTTGCCACCGCTGGTTCCGGCGATGTGCTGGCGGGTCTGATCTGCGGATTGCTGGCGCAGGCCATGCCTCCGTTCGAAGCCGCCTGCGCCGCCGTCTGGCTCCATGGCGCCGCCGCACGTGTCGCGGGCGAGGGACTGATCGCCGAGGATCTGCCAGAGGCGATGCCCGTTGTGTGGAAAGAGCTGGCCGAGCTCTAACCGATCGTCTTTTCCCAACGCATCAGGCGGACCTCGTTATAGACGCCGCTGCTGACGAAGGGATCGGCGGCGCTGAACGCTTCCACTTCCGCGAAGTCTTGCGCATCGAAGACGATCAACGCGCCAACACGTTCGCCATCGGCAGCATAGATCGGCCCTGACTGCAGGAGTTTCGCCATGCCGGAGCGCAGATGCGCCGAATGGGCGGCGAGATTCTGAGCGCGCTCGTTTTCCTTGCCGGGCGCATTGTAGGCCAATCTAACGATGAGCATTGCAACTCCTGAAGCGTTTCGAGTGAATGGTGACCTGCTTACGTCACCTCGAACCAGCCGCCAAGGCCAGCCACCGCATGATCGAGAATGCCGCTGCCCAGGCGCCAGCGTCCTGGATTGTCAGCGACGAAGGCAATCCGCACCGTGCGTCCGGGCGCGACGATGACGCTGTCCCGCCAATAAGGCTCCCAACCATCGTCGAGCAGATGCAATTGCCGCATCACATGGCCGTAAAGGCGCATGACATGGGCGACGTTGGATTGGTTGAGAAAGCCCAGCGTCACCGGTGTTCCGCGTTTGACGGAGAACAGCGGCGGGTCGCTGGCGCGCATGATTTTGCCGTTGAGTTTCCACAGCGCCATCTCAGACGTCAGGCACGTGGCATTGCGCGGCGCCGGCACGCGTTCGATGATGAGATCGAGCCGCTTGGCGTTCTGCAGCGGGATGACGGGCCGCACCAGCGGGTTGAGCGGCGCGGATTTGATCGGCGGGCGCGGCTTCGTCTTTTCGCCCTTCGCCGCGAAACTGAGGATGGTTCTGTCGGTTTCGCCCGCCAGGCCCAAAGCGCCACCGCGCAGGATGATCTTCATCTCCTGACCTTCGGCGGGCATATCGAACATGACATCGAAACGGGCACCGGGGCCAACGGGAATGCTGCGCTGAACGGGTTCGAATTCGTCGCAGGTCTGCCCATCAATGGCGGTGATCATCGGTTGCGCGCCCTCGAAGGTCAGCGCCATCAGCCGCGCTGTGGTCGCAGCCGCTAGCCGCAGCCAGATGCGTGCGCCCGGCGAGAAGACATGCGCCTGCGGCGCCGGCTTGCCGTTGATGGTGACGAGAGGGCCAATCCGCCCCGCGCCTCCGGCGTCTTCGACAGAGGTAAAAGCCTCGCGTCCCTTCACCGCCGAGCAAGCGGACAATTGCGCCGCGCCATCAAGCTTCCAATCGGCGATGACGGCGATCACTTCATGGTCGTGCTCGGGCGTGTCCGGATCGTCGACGATCAACAGGCCGTGCAGGCCGCGCTCTGTCTGCTCGGCGAAATTCGCATCCGCATGGGCATGATAGAGAAAGGCGCCGGCGTCCGGCGGCGTGAAGCGATAATCGAAGGAAGTGCCCGGTGCGATGGCCTTCTGCGTCAGCGGCGCCACGCCATCGAAAGCATTGGGTCCCCGCATGCCGCGAAAATGCAGCGACGTCGGCGCATTCAATTTGTTGACGAGCCGCAATCGCAATTCCTTGCCGCGCTTGACGCGCAGCAGCGGGCCGGGGGCTTGTCCGTCACAGCCGATGATATCGGTCTCGGCCGTATCGGTCAGGCGCAGCTTGCCGGCGCGGGCTTCGACGGTGTGAAACTCGTCCTGGCGAAACTCACCTTGTGCGTGGGCGAATGTGGGGAGGAGGGCGCTTGAAGCGGTGCCGAGGAGAACGTGTCGCCGGGTGAGGTTCATATGTTCTCTATAGAAGAACGGCCCCGGCGCGGCGAGCCTTGTTGCAATAGGTCTTTCTGTCGGCCTGATCGAGGCGTATGAAAACACAAAACAGAAATACAAAAATTACGAGAGGAAACGACATGGCCATCTCCGTCCAGAAACTGCATCCGACGATCGGGGCTGAAGTGCAGGGCGTCGATCTGTCGAAACCGGTCGATTCGGAAACCGCGGCAGTGATTCGCCGCGCCTTCGAGGATCACGCCGTCTTGGTGTTTCGCGACCAGCAGCTCGATGAGCCAGCCCAGCTCGCTGCCGCCGGGCTCTTTGGCAAGGTCGCCATGCGCCGCCGTCCGGTGAGCGGCGCCGGGCCGGGCGGCGATTTCGACACGCCGTTCATGCTGGTCACCAATATTGTCGAGGACGGCAAGCCGATCGGGTCCTTCGGCGACGGCGAAATGTGGTTCCACCACGACACCAGCTATTATCCCGAGCCGCACCGGGCGACCTTGCTCTATGCACTCAAGCTCACCTCCTGGGGCGGCGAGACCTGCTTTTCCAACCTCTACCGGGCCTATGACCTGATTCCCCGCTCCCTGCGAGATCGGCTGGAGGGGCGCAAGGTGTTGCAAATCCACGACTATAAGCGGCGCGAACGGCTCGATCTCGAGGCTGTCGATATTGCCAAGATCAGGCATATGGAACAGCCGATTTTTATCACCCACCCGGCCACGGGGCGAAAAGCGCTCTATGTTTCAAGGCTGATGTCGGCCCGGATCGAAGGGCTGAGCCGGGACGAGAGCGAGGCCGCCTTGGCCGCTCTGTTCGATATTTCCGAGGATTCGTCGCTGATTTACGAGCATCATTGGCGGATTGGCGACCTGGTCATCTGGGATAATTGGTGCTCGATTCACGCCCGTAAGGATTTTCCCCGCGAAGAACCTCGTTTGATGCGCCGGTTGACCATCGAAGGGCAGGCCATGCGGTTTTGAGCTTGGCCGTTTTGAGCGCTGATCGGGCGTGATTTTTCCCTCGCGTCCGGGCGGACCCATTGCTATAGAGCCGCCACCCGAACGGCGAGACTTTCGGGCCGTGAAGGCGCAGCCGCGTCTGGGCGGGCGTGGCGGAATTGGTAGACGCAGTGGATTTAGGTTCCACCGCCGCAAGGCGTGGGGGTTCGAGTCCCTCCGCCCGCACCACGCCGATCGTTCGCCGTTTCAAGAGAATTCGTCGGCCGCGGGATGTCGGTCCCGGTCAGGTTGCAGTGTAAGAAGGTAGTTAAACATGCAGGTGACAGAAACCCTCTCCGAAGGCCTGAAGCGCGCCTATAAGGTGGTCCTTCCGGTCGACGACCTCGCCCGTCGCCTCGACAGCCAGCTTGTCGAGATGAAGGACAAGGTCCGCATCAACGGGTTCCGTCCGGGCAAAGTGCCGCTGGATCACCTGAAGAAGATGTACGGCCGCCAGGTGATGGCCGACGTGTTGCAGGACGCCGTCAACGAGGTGAACCGCAAGATCGTCGAAGAGCACAAGATTCGCCTCGCCGGCGAGCCGAAGATCGACATCGAAGGCGGCGACGAGGGCGTGAAGAAGGCCATCGAAGTCCAGGGCGACTTGGCTTTCACCGTCAATCTCGAAGTGCTGCCGAAATTCGAAGTCGGCTCGTTCGATGACGTGGCCGTTGAGCGCCTGGTCGTCGAGCCGGGCGAAGATGAGGTCAACGACGCGCTGAACCGCATGGCCGAACAGAGCCGTCCGTTCGTCGCCAAGGAAGGCGCTGCCGCCAAGGGCGACAAAGTGACCATCGATTTCGTCGGCAAGATCGACGATGTGGCGTTCGAAGGCGGTACCGGCACCGATACGCCGCTGACGCTGGGCTCCGGCCAGTTCATTCCGGGCTTCGAAGACCAGCTCGAAGGCGCTGCCAAGGGCGACGAGCGCGCCGTCAAGGTGACGTTCCCGGCCGAATACCAGGCCCCGCATCTGGCCGGCAAGGAAGCCGTGTTCGATGTCACCGTGAAGGGTGTCGAGGCGCCGGGCGAGCTGAAGCTCGACGACGAATTCGCGAAGACCCTGGGTCTTGAGAGCCTCGACAAGCTCAAGGAAGCCATCCGCGACAACATCAAGCGCGAATTCGACCAGATTTCCCGCGAGAAGCTGAAGCGCGAGCTGCTCGACGCCCTCGACAAGAAATACAGCTTCGAACTGCCGCCGGGCCTGGTCGAACAGGAATTCAACGGCATTTGGGGCCAGGTGAAGTCCGAGCAGGAGCGCACCAAGAAGACCTTTGAGGACGAAGGCACGACGGAAGAGGCCGCTAAGGCTGATTACCAGCGCATTGCCGAGCGCCGCGTGCGCCTCGGTTTGGTGCTGGCAGAAGTTGGCGAGCAGGCCAAGGTCGAGGTTACCAACGAGGAACTGTCGCAGGCGATCATCGAGCGCGCCCGCCAGTACCGTGGTCAGGAAAAGGCGATCTGGGATTACTACCAGAAGAACCCCGACGCCGTGGCCGCCCAGATTCGTGCGCCTTTGTTCGAGGAAAAGGTCATCGACGTGGTCGTTTCCAAGGCTAAGGTCACCGACAAGACCGTTTCCAAAGAAGAACTGCTGAAGCCGATTGAAGAGGATTCCGCCAAGGTCTGACGCTCAAGCGTCTGTAGCCTCAACCGGAAATTCACATTGAATCAGGAAGGCCGGGGACCCGCGGGGCGGGCTCCGGCCTTCCCATTGCACCAGCGGTTTCGATGACTATGTTGGGGAACCTAATTGATTCCCCCAGACAGAGAGCCACATGCTGCGCGATCCCGTCGACGTCTATAACTCGTTTGTCATTCCCAGCGTCGAGGAAGTTACCTCGCGCGGTTCGTATCGCTACGACATCTTTTCGCGCCTGCTGAAGGAGCGGATTATTTTCCTCGCCGGTCCGGTTGAGGATCAGGTCGCCACGCTGGTGGTGGCGCAGCTTCTCTATCTGGAAGCCGACAATCCCAAGAAGGACATCTCCTTCTATATTAACTCGCCGGGTGGCGTGGTGACCGCTGGCCTGTCGATCTACGACACCATGCAGTTCATCAAGCCGAAGGTCTCGACCCTCTGCATCGGTCAGGCCGCCTCCATGGGCTCCTTGCTGCTGTCGGCCGGCGAGCCTGGCATGCGCTTCAGCCTGCCGAACTCGCGCATCATGGTGCATCAGCCTTCCGGTGGCTTCCAAGGCCAGGCATCGGACATCCAGCGCCACGCCGAAGATATACTCAAGGTTAAGCGCCGGCTGAATGAAATCTATGTGAAGCACACCGGTCAGGATTACGACGCTATTGAGCGCGCGCTTGACCGTGACAACTTCATGTCGGCAGAAGAAGCCAAAGCTTTCGGTCTGATCGACCAGGTGTTCGACAAGCGCCCGGACGAAGGCGAGGCCAAATAGTTGATTTTCGGCGCGGTATTCCTGATATCGCGCCGGTTTCGGCCCAAGATTAGCCAGAATGTTTGAAAATTGTTGCAATCATGCGACACCGACTTCGTTCTGGCAGTGATTTTGGCTTCCTTGCTTGATCGACAGGCGATCGCATGATTGCATCGCAGCAATCAGCGTTTTCTACTTTCGGTCCACTCGTTGTGGGCTTTTCGGCCGCATTTTCGGCCTTATATGAAGAAATGTGCTCGGTTTCAGCCAGTTGCTGGCTACGTTTTATTAGGACCGACGCAGATATCGTTGACACTGGCCGAGTCGCGCGGAAGCGGGCCTTGGCCTAACGGAGAACGAAATGAGCAAAGTCAGCGGCAGCGACTCGAAGAATACGCTCTACTGCTCCTTCTGCGGTAAGAGCCAGCACGAGGTCCGCAAGCTGATCGCCGGCCCGACCGTGTTCATCTGTGATGAATGCGTCGAACTGTGCATGGACATCATCCGCGAGGAGTCGAAATCCTCCCTGGTGAAGAGCCGCGAGGGCATCCCGACACCACGCGAGATCTGCAAGGTGCTCGATGACTATGTCATCGGTCAGATGCAGGCCAAGCGCGTCCTGTCGGTCGCCGTCCACAATCACTACAAGCGGCTGAACCACTCGTCGAAGCACAACGACGTCGAACTGGCCAAGTCCAACATCCTGCTGATCGGCCCGACCGGTTCCGGCAAAACCTTGCTGGCGCAGACCCTGGCGCGCATCCTCGATGTGCCGTTCACCATGGCCGATGCGACGACGCTGACCGAAGCCGGCTATGTCGGCGAGGACGTCGAGAACATCATCCTGAAGCTGTTGCAGGCCTCCGACTACAACGTCGAGCGGGCGCAGCGCGGCATCGTCTACATCGACGAAATCGATAAGATCTCGCGCAAGTCCGACAATCCGTCGATCACCCGCGACGTCTCGGGCGAAGGCGTGCAGCAGGCCTTGCTGAAGATCATGGAAGGCACGGTTGCCAGCGTTCCCCCGCAGGGTGGCCGCAAGCATCCGCAGCAGGAATTCCTGCAGGTCGACACCACCAACATCCTGTTCATCTGTGGTGGCGCCTTTTCCGGCCTGGAGAAGATCATCTCCCAGCGCGGCAAGAGCACATCGATCGGCTTCGCGGCGCGCGTCGAAGGGCCGGATGAGCGGCGCACGGGCGAAGTGTTCCGTAAGGTCGAGCCCGAGGATCTGCTGCGCTTCGGCCTCATTCCCGAATTCGTCGGCCGTCTGCCAGTCATCGCGACCCTCGAGGATCTCGATGAAGAGGCGCTCAAGAAGATTCTCACCGAGCCGCGCAATGCACTGGTCAAACAGTACCAGCGCTTGTTCGAGATGGAGAATGTCGACCTGACGTTCCAGGACGAGGCGCTGAACGTGATTGCCCGCAAGGCCATCGAGCGCAAGACTGGCGCGCGTGGATTGCGCTCGATCATGGAGGGCATCTTGCTCGATACGATGTATGATTTGCCGGGCCTCGAAGGGGTCGAGCAGGTCGTCATCGGACCCGAGGTTGTCGATGGTCGCGCTCGGCCGCTCTACATCTATTCTGACCGCGCGGAAAAAGGTGCTAGCGCCTGATTCGCGGTGATTTTCTTGCGTGACTCTCGTACCTGCGTCCGGCGTTTTGGCTGTAGCCAATTGAGCTGTGGCGTGTCCCAGGCGGCGGCTTGAAAGTCGCCGCCGCAAGCGCCATCTCTTTACTCAACGGAGGGGGGCGATGTTCGAATCATCCCTCTCCTGATGCAAGAACAGCCGGAGCGCCATGATGGGCTCTAGGCGGGGATCCGATCCCGAAGAAGCAGTCGGCAACGAATTTGCTTCGCGACGGGAGAGGGTCCTGCAGAGGCCGCGGCCGTAAGGCGTAGCCTGTGCGAGGAAAGGAATGATGAAATGAGCTCAGAAAAGCGTACCCCCGCGAAGCCCGGCGAAGTGCACACCTATCCGGTGTTGCCGCTCCGTGACATCGTCGTCTTCCCGCACATGATCGTCCCGCTTTTTGTTGGCCGCGAGAAGTCCATTCGCGCCCTCGAAGAGGTGATGAAGAATGAGCGCTTCATTCTGCTGGCGACGCAGAAAAACGCCGCTGATGATGATCCAGCGACCGAGGCCATTTTCACGACGGGTACTCTGGCGACCGTGCTGCAGTTGCTGAAACTGCCCGACGGCACCGTCAAGGTTCTGGTCGAGGGGCTGACGCGCGCGCGCGTGAAGTCCTACGCCCACACCCAAGATTATTACGAGGCCGAGGCCGAGTCGCTCGCTGACGAGATCAGCAGCAAGGTCGAGGTCGAAGCTTTGTCGCGTTCCGCCGTTTCGGAATTCGAGGGCTACGTTAAACTCAACAAGAAGGTCTCTTCGGAAGTCGTCGCCGCCGTGACGCAGATCGAGGATTTCTCCAAGCTTGCCGATACGATCGCCTCGCATCTCGCGGTGAAGATCAGCGACAAGCAGGAAATCCTTGAGATGACCTCGGTCGCGAAGCGGCTGGAGAAGTGCTTGGGGTTGATGGAAAGCGAAGTCTCGGTCCTTCAGGTCGAGAAGCGCATCCGCTCGCGCGTCAAGCGCCAGATGGAGAAGACCCAGCGCGAATATTATCTCAACGAGCAGATGAAGGCGATCCAGAAGGAACTCGGCGACGGCGAAGATGGCCGTGACGAAGCGGCCGAACTGGAAGAGCGCATCAAGAAGACCAAGCTGACCAAGGAAGCCCGTGACAAGGCGATGGCGGAGCTGAAGAAGCTGCGTCAGATGTCGCCGATGTCGGCGGAAGCCACGGTCGTGCGCAACTATCTCGATTGGTTGCTGTCGATCCCGTGGAAGAAGCCTTCCAAGGTCAAGAAGGATCTGAACCTCGCCGAGGATATTCTCGACGCCGATCACTTTGGCCTCGACAAGGTCAAAGAGCGCATCGTCGAATATCTCGCCGTGCAGCAGCGCGCCAATAAGTTGACTGGACCGATCCTGTGCCTCGTCGGCCCTCCGGGCGTCGGCAAGACCTCGCTCGGCCGTTCGATCGCCAAGGCGACGGGTCGTGACTTCGTGCGTATGTCGCTGGGCGGCGTGCGTGACGAAGCTGAGATCCGCGGTCATCGGCGGACTTACATCGGCTCGATGCCCGGCAAGATCATCCAGTCGATGCGTAAGGCCAAGACGTCCAATCCGCTCTTCCTGCTCGATGAAATCGACAAGATGGGCCAGGACTTCCGTGGCGATCCGTCTTCGGCGCTGCTCGAGGTACTCGACCCCGAACAGAACTCGTCCTTCAACGATCACTATCTTGAGGTCGACTACGATCTCTCGAACGTGATGTTCGTGACGACGGCCAATACGCTGAACATCCCCGGTCCTTTGATGGACCGTATGGAGATCATCCGTATTGCCGGTTACACCGAGGATGAGAAGCTCGAGATCGCGCGCAAGCACCTGATCCCGGCGGCCGTCAAGAAGCACGGCCTGACGGAGAAGGAATGGTCGATCGACGATGCGGCTCTGCTGAACGTCGTGCGGCATTACACCCGCGAGGCCGGCGTTCGTAATCTTGAGCGCGAGATTTCCAATCTCATCCGCAAGGCTGTGAAGGAAATTCTCAAGACCAAGAAGAAGAAGGTCGCTGTCAACGAAGCGGCGGTCGCCGAATACCTGGGCGTGCAGAAGTATCGCTTCGGCCAGGCTGAGACTGAGGATCAGGTGGGTGCGGTGACAGGCTTGGCCTGGACCGAGGTGGGCGGCGAGCTGCTGACCATCGAGGGTGTCATGATGCCCGGTAAGGGCCGCATGACCGTCACCGGCAACCTGAAGGACGTGATGAAGGAATCGATTTCGGCTGCGGCGTCTTACGTCCGCTCCCGCGCTGTCGATTTCGGCATCGAGCCGCCGTCATTCGAGCGCCAGGACATCCACGTCCACGTGCCCGAGGGCGCGACACCGAAGGACGGTCCGTCCGCCGGTATCGCCATGGCGACGGCCATCGTCTCGATCCTCACCGGCATTCCGGTGCGCGCCAACATCGCCATGACGGGCGAGGTGACCTTGCGCGGCCGTGTGTTGCCGATCGGCGGTCTGAAGGAGAAGCTGCTCGCGGCTCTGCGCGGTGGCCTCACCAAGGTGCTGATCCCGGAAGAGAACGCCAAGGATCTGGCGGAGATTCCGGATAACGTGAAGAACGCGCTGGAAATCGTTCCAGTGGCGCGGATGGAAGAGGTCCTGAAACATGCGCTCGTGCGTCAGCCGACGCCGATCGAATGGGACCAGGAAAAGGCGGCCGCTGCCGCTCGCCGTGCCACGGGCGACGATGCCCCCGGCGTGATCGCCCACTAACAGGGCGACCGTTAGAAATAGGTTCGGGCCGCCTTCGGGCGGCCCGTTTCTTTTGGTCTTTCGTGTTTTTCCAAGGTCTTACGTAGAGGCCGCTGGGGCCTTACACAGGCCTTGGCGGCGATTCGGCCCGCCACTCTTGCGTCCTCGCGTCGAGGTCCGTAGATAGGGGCGCCTTGAGGCTTCGGGCGGTTAGCTCAGTTGGTAGAGCGCCTGCTTTACACGCAGGATGTCGGCGGTTCGAGCCCGTCACCGCCCACCATCCCTTTCTCTCAGGCCACCGATTTAGAACGGATAAGGGCCCGGCTTCTCCTTGATGGTGACCCATTGCCATTGGGTGAACTCTTCCCAATTCGCTGGTCCGCCAATGCGGGTGCCATTTCCCGAAGCGCCGTTGCCGCCAAAGGGAATGTGCGGTTCGTCGGCCACGGTCTGATCGTTGATGTGAAGCAGGCCGGTGTTCAACCGATTGCCAATGGCCATGGCGCGTCCACTCGAGGCGGAGAACACGCCAGCTGATAGGCCGTATTCGTTGTCATTGGCGAGCGCGACGGCTTCGTCGTCGGTCTTGAAAGTGACAACGGATGCCACCGGCCCAAACACTTCTTCCTGAAACGCGCGCATGCCGGGCTTCACGCCTGTCAACACGGTCGGCTTATAGAATGGACCTTCATAGGTGCCGCCAGCCGCGATCGCGGCGCCCTGTTTTTCCGTATCCTTGACGATGGCGTGGATACGCTCCGCCTGGCTCGCATTGATCACCGGACCCAGAGCGACATTGCCGCCGGCTGGATTGCCAACGGGCAGATGCTGCGCTTTCTCGACCAGTTTTGCTGTCAACGCCGCGGCGATTTTCTCATGCACCAGAACATTGCCGGTGGTCATGCAGATCTGCCCCTGATGGAACCAGGCGCCGAAGGCGATCGCCGATGCGGCGCTGTCGAGGTCCGCGTCTTCCAACACGATGACCACGTTCTTGCCGCCGAGTTCGAGCTGCACCTTTTTAAGATGCTTGCCGGCAAGCTCGCCGACGCGACGCCCGACGTGACTTGAGCCGGTGAAGGAGATCATGGCGATGTTCGAATCAGTGCACATAGCTTCGCCGGCATCGGCTCCGCCCGGCAGGACTTGCAGAACGCCATCCGGCAAACCGGCTTCTTCGAAAATGCGGGCAAGCACAAAGCCACCGGACAGTACGGTGCGGGGATCGGGCTTCAGAACAACAGCATTGCCAAGAGCAAGGGCAGGTGCGACGGCGCGGGCTGAGAGAATGAGTGGGAAGTTGAACGGCGAGATCACGCCAATCACGCCGCGCGGTACGCGCCGCGCCATGCTGATGCGGCCAGGATCGCTCGGCAGAATGAGGCCCTGTGGCTCGGTGACCATCGATGCAGCGCGATGAATGATGTTGGCGACCGTGTGAATTTCGAAACCGGCCTTTGGCGCGATACCGCCTGTCTCACGCACGATCCAATAGGCGAGCTCTTCCTGATGTTCTTCCAGCAACGCCGCGGCTTTGCGCATGATCGCAGCGCGCTGTTCATAAGGCGTCGCGGCCCAAGTGGGTTGTGCCTTCTTGGCTTCCGCAGCCGCGAGCCGCACGTCCTCGGCTGTCGCATTGCCGACGCGTGTGAGGATGGAGCCCGTCGCGGGCTCAAGCACATCAAGCACGTGGCCTTTGGGTTGCTTCCAGCCCGAGGAGAAGATGCGTCCATTCCATGTGGACTCGATCATGAACTTTGGATGCGGTGCATTCATCGTGATCTCCCTGAGAAAGGTTGCCTTCTTGAGCCGTCAGTCATCAGATTGGCATAGTTATTTCTATATTCATATGGATATAGAGACCGAGGGAATGGTACTTTTTGACGATACGGAGCAGCCATGTCCGAACCAGATGCCGCATTTCTCAAGCTGCAAATTGGACGGGAGCCTCTCGTGCGATGGCTCGACAGTCCGACGCCTTTGGCTTCGACTTGGCAGGATTGGCGATCCCTCGGAGGGCAGTGGTATTTTGGCGGAGACGTCAAAGACATTCAGCAGGCGTCCGATGCTGAACTCAAGGAAGTTATCGACGATTGCGATGCCCGTCTCGGCAAGCAGACCAATCGTTCGGCTTTGCGCGGAATTTTGAAGAGTGCTGAAGCGCCCCATCTGTCGCGCAGTGCCTATGATGCCAAGGCGCGAGAATATGTCGTCGGCTCTCTCACCTATTCCGAGAACCTGATGGACTTCGTCGTTTTCCTAACGGTGGCGCGTGGCGCGGCAGTATTTCTCCAGTCGGACGACTACGGCATCGCCGTTCTCCATAACTATATCTGGGGCGACGAAAACGAGCGGATCACGCAGGCAGCTTTGCGGCTGGGCCCCGGACCACGGTCTGAGTTCTTGCCTGAGGCAGATTGGAAAAGTGCCGCTGGCGCGTTTCAAACGATCGCCAATGACATGCTGTCCGACCCGCCACCGCCGCCGCGCGATGATCTCGATCTCTTGAAGTGATCTATCCGGTTAGACTGACGGCAAATCCCCGCTGCACGCCCGGCCGCGCCATCATCGCCTCATACCAGCGTTTGACGTTAGGGTAGGTTGCCAGGTCAACCTTGTGGCGTTCGTGCCGCCAGGCCCAGCCCAGAATGGCGAAATCGGCGATCGAAACCTCGGCGCCGGCGAAATAGGGCACCAGGGCCAGCCGACGATCCATCACGCCATAGAGGCGCAGCGTTTCCTTGGTGTAGCGCGCGAGGCCGTAGCGTTGGTCGGCCTCATTGGCGACAGCGAGGAAGTGATGCACCTGTCCCGGCATCGGCCCAAAGCCGCCCATCTGGAACATCAGCCATTCGAGCGTGGCGATATGCGCCGCGCCAGCGCTGGGCAGAAATTGGCCGGTCTTCTCGCCCAGGTAAATCAGGATAGCGCCGGATTCGAACACGCTGACAGGCTGTCCCTCCGGCCCTTCAGGGTCAATGATAGCTGGGATGCGGTTGTTGGGACTGATCTTCAGGAAGGCCGGATCGAACTGGCCATTGTTACTGATGTCGATCGGCTTCACCGTATAGGGCAGGCCCATCTCTTCTAGCGCGACGCTGATCTTGCGACCGTTGGGCGTATCCCACGTATGTAATTCGATGGTCATTGAAACTCCATCATGTCATCCCCGATACCTGCGCAGCAGGTGAGCGGGGATCCAGAGCCAGCGGTAGAACGATTAACATAGAAGTGGTTGCTCTGGATCCCCGCTCGCGCTTCGCGCGTCGGGAATGACATTTAGAGGCTCATCCCCAGACTTCCCTCGCCGTTTCGACGACCAGGCGCAGCTTTGCCTTTTCTTCATCGACGGTCAGCTTATTGCCGCCGATGGTCGAGGCGAAGCCGCATTGCGGCGACAGGGCGAGGCGCTCGAGCGGTATGAATTTCGCCGCTTCATCGATCCGTCGTTTCAACAGATCCTTGCTTTCCAGCTCCGGCTTCTTCGACGTGACGAGGCCGAGAACGGCGGTCTTGTTCTTCGACATATGTTTCAGCGGCGCGAAGGAGCCAGCGCGCTCCGTATCATATTCGAGGAAGAAGGCGTCGATATCGAGTTCGCCGAATGCCACTTCCGCGACGAAGTCATAGGCGCCGGAGGCGGCCCAGGCGCTTTCATGATTGCCGCGGCACATGTGCATGGCGATGGTGAGATCGGCCGGGCGTCCCTTGGTGACCGCATTGAGCAGATCTTTGTACTTCACTTGCAGCTTCACCGGATCCTCGCCGATGGCGCGCACATGGTCATGCATGTTGGGATCGCAGAGAAAGGGGAAATTCGTCTCGTCGATCTGAATGTAGCGGCAGCCGGCGTCATAGAGCGCTTTGATCTCGTCGCGATAGACCTGGGCGAGGTCGTGATAATATTCGGCGATGTCGGGATAGGCTTTCTTGTCGACGCCGGGATCGCCGCTGCGGAAGTGCACCAAGGTGGGCGAGGGGATCGGCTGTTTCGGTGTCAGCCCGGCCTTGTCGGCAATCGGTTTCAGGTCCTTGAAATCATCGACGGCGAGCGATTTCGTCCGGCGTAATTTGCCTGTGGTGATGACTTTCGGCGGCGAGAATTCGATATAGCCTTCCGCGGTCTGGAAGCGTGTCGGTAGGCCCCCGGCGAAACCGACGCCATCGATCTTCTCGATAAAATCGACGAACCAATGGCGGCGATGATATTCGCCATCGGTGCAAACTTTCAGGCCAGTTTCCTTCTGTAAGGCCACGGCCTCGCCGACGCTGTCGCTTTCAACTTTCCAGACGTCGTCGCGCGTTGCCGATCCACCGGCGAGCTTGGCGCGCGCTTCGTGAATTTTCGCTGGCCTCAGAAGGCTACCGACCACATCCGCCTTGAATGGGGCCCGCGATACACCTGTCGCGGATACATCTGCCGCCATGACATCCTCCCTCAAGCAGTGACTGCTTGAGAGGATGCTAGGCCATCTCCTTTAAAAGGCAAAGGCAGTCCACTTCGTGGGCATCGCTACTCGGCGGCATCCGCAGAGACGCCACGCAGCATGGCTTCGATCAGCCGTCTTCCCCTGACGGCGCCGGCATCGGCTCTGAGCGTCACCGGAAAATGCGTGATCTTGTTGGCGCCGAGCCGGCTTTGCTGGGCCTCCAGCACGAGTTTGTCTTCATCGAAAGTGCGGGCAACTTCGCGCCGGATATAGTCCGTCAGCTCCACATCCTCGAGGTCGTAACAGCGGGCAATGCCCCAAAAGTAATGCGACGACGTTTCCGTTTCCGGCGTGATGAGATTGAGGACGCGCCGCTCGCGGGCAATGCCTTTCTCGCGCGCTTCGCCCTTGGGCATGCCAGCGGGCACCGAGCCATTCTCGATGACGAGAAAACCCGGTGGCGTGAAGATGGTTGTGTGCCATCGATCGATCCGCGTCGAAAAGCCGGCGACCTTGACGTAGAACGGCGGTGGTTCGCAGTTCATAATATCGCGGTGGGCTATCACCGTGCCTTCGCCTTCGGAGACGGTGAGCGGCGATTCAGCGACCGCATGATTGCCGATCGTGTGCGGGTGAACGAAGGTCTCATGCGAGAGATCCAGCAGGTTGTCGTTGATCAACTGATAGTGGGCGTTGATGTGATGATAGCCTTCGCTCACCACCCATTCCGGATTGGTCATCCAGTGGAAATTGGGCACCGTGCTCTCGTGCGCCATTGATGCGTCGCCGAGCCAAATCCAGATGAAGCCGTAACGCTCAACGATGGGAAATACGGTGACCTTTGCGGTCGGCGGAATGCGGTCTTGTCCTGGGATTTTGACGCAGTCGCCGTGACGGTTGAAGCACAGCCCGTGGTAGCCGCACTGAATCACATCGGCTGACAGTGTGCCCAACGACAGCGGCAGAAAGCGATGCGGGCAGGTGTCGAGCATGGCGACCGGCGTTCCCGCAGTCGTGCGATACAAAATCACCGCTTCGCCGGCCAGCGTCCGCGGTAGGATTTTACGGCCGACCTCCTTGGCGAAGGCGGCCACTTGCCAACAGTCCTTCAGAAACATCGTCGCACTCCCACCTGCTTTTCGCCGAGCGCTTTTCACCAAGCGCTTTTGATAACCGCATCTTAGGTCTGAGTCTTTGCATTAGTCAATTTTAATTGATATTTGCAATGATGACCGAGCATGATGTTGAGGAACGCCATGGCTTCCGCTAACGTCTGCGCCCATCGGGGTGAGGTATATGGCTGATAAGCAAAGCAAAAAGGCGGCTGAACCGCGTGGGATCCAATCCGTCGAGGTCGCCTTCCGTGTCATTGCGCCATTTCTGGCGTCGCCCGGCCCCTTCACCTTGAGATATCTGGCTGAGAAGGCGGGGATGAGCCCGACGAGCCTGCATTTCTATCTGGTCAGCCTGGTGCGAACCGGCCTTCTGGTCCGCAACGAGGCCGGCAATACGTTCGCGCTCGGCTCTACGGCAATTCATCTCGGCCTGGCCGCGCTGGCGAATATTGATGCGGTGCAAGCGGCCCGTGAGCCGATGCAGTCTCTACGAGATGAATTGGGGACGCCGGTCTGCCTGTCGATCTGGTCCGACAAGGGTCCGATCATCGTGCTGCATTTGCCCGGTTTGCGGACAAGCTATTGGACGTTGCAGGTCGGCGCCGTCCTGCCGCCGTTGAGTGCTGCGGGCCGCGCCATCCTGGCCTACTTCCCGCCGCCTCTGCAGAAGGAGGTCATCGCGCGTGCGCTCAAAGACTCTCAACCAGAAGACCCCTGGCACGCGTCGTCGGTCGAGCAGATCCTCGCGGTGCTGAAGGAAATTCGCCGAACCGGCATCAGTCCGCGCAGCGGTGCAGTTGTTCCGGGCTTTGCCAGCATCGCATCGCCCATCCTGAATGCGGAAGGCGTTGCGGTTGCGGCCCTGACGGTGGTGGCGAATACGCCTGCTTTCGATGATCGGCCCGAGGGACAGAATGCCGAAGCGCTGCTGCGCGTCGCACAACAGATTTCGCTCAACCTCGGCGCCTCCCACGACAAGCGCTTTCCACGCGCCTGAGGCGTGCGGTCAGATCTTGAACGCTTCCAGCGTCTCCGGCGCGAACAGTTCTTCCGGCTTCAACAGGCGCGGCGACAGTCCGCATTCGTGGTGATAGCGCAGGAAGGTTTCGAGCACTTTGTAGTTGTTGTCGAAACCGTAGGGCCAATAGTCCTCGCCCAGCTCCCGGCGCGCTTCCTCGATGTCATGCGACAGCCAGGGCACCATGGCCTTCAAGGCCGCGGTTTCCTGCAGGTCGTGATAGGTGCGGCGCTGCGCCTCGACGAAGGCCTTGAACAGTGATTGGGCGATCCAGCGATTGGCCTCATAGACCTCACGGCGGATGGCGATCGTGTGCATGATCGGAAAAATCCGAGTCTTGCGGAAATAGTCGAGTTCCACTGGCCGATAGTCCTCGAACAGGCGCTTGACGTTGACGCCGTCATAGGTCGAGGGCTTCCGCGCTGTATGGAAGGCATCAATCTCGCCGTCGCGCAGCATCTGCGCCAAGGTTTTGTCGTCGGGGATCGGCGTCACCTTGATGTTTTGAGGCAGGCTGAGCTTGATCTTCTCGATGCGGCCCGGCTCTTCCTCGCCACCCGTATGATAGGAGACGCTGTCCATCGGCACGCCATAGTTGTCGGCCAAAATACCTCTGATCCACACCGATGCCGTCATCTGGAATTCTGGCACGCCGATGCGTTTGCCAATTAGATCCTTCGGCTCGTGGATCCCTGACTTGGCGTTGATATAGATCGACGAGTGGCGGAAAAAGCGCGACGGAAAGACCGGGATCGCGACGAATGGTTTCGGATCGCGGTGACACGAGACCGAGTAGGACGACAGCGACATTTCCGAGGCATCGAATTCGCGATAGCGCGCCATGCGGAAGAAGGTTTCCTCCACCGGCATGTCGAGGAAATTGATGTCGATGCCATCGGGCTGCACCGACCCATCCTGCAGGCCGCGTGTGCGATCATAGTTCCAGCAGCCGAGCGTCAGTTTCAATTTCGACATGGTTCTGTCCCTGTGGCGCGACATTGATTTTGGCCACCATCCCGTGTGTCGGGATGGTGGCCAGGACCGTCGTTGAATTGTGTGTTACGATCGTGTGATGGAGGCGTTGAGCCTATTCAGCCGCCGTTGTCGTCGGCACCGCGAGACCGCGCAGATCGAGCTCTTCCTGATCGAGGCCCGCGACCCGCCAGTCGGTCGTCTTCGGCGCGACGCCTTCGAAGGAACGCAGCTTGTTGAGCGGGATATGCGGCGCGGTGCGCCCGATCACCGTGCCATCAGTCTGATAGGACTGTGCGGCTTCAACCATCTGGCGGCGGAACTCGACGATGGCCAGATCGCTCTGGCCGAGGATTTCCCTCGTCCGGTCGGTGATCTTGCCCATGGTGAGCCACATCACATAGTCCTGGTTGGGAATGCCCGGAATGCCGGTGAAGTTACCGAGCTTCATCGCCTGCCGGTCCTGCTTAAAATTGTTCTCGAAGGTCCGGTAGCTGCGATAGCTTTCGTCGACATCGATGCCGACTTGCGCATGCAGGAACTTGCGCCATTCTTCCGTGCCCGGCGTCGTCGCATTATCGCCGAAGGCCAAGAAATAAAAGTCGGTGTTCTCGTCGTCGATCGGCACATGCATGATCACGACTTTGTAGTTGTTGTTCGGCGGGATCAGCACCGTATAGGGCGCGACGAACAGGGTCGTGCGGATATAGTCGTGGGTCTGCGCGTTCTGGATCGGACGACGCACGGCGGCGTAGCGGAAGCCGAAGGGCGTGCGCTGCGAATAGAGGCGCGGCGACTTGTCGGTCGAAGGGCGCAGCCACAGCTGTTCATTGGCCTGGGCGCCCGCGACGCGCGCCGGCACCATGTCGGAAGAGTGCAGGGTCGAGGAATGCGACGAGTCGATCGCGCCTTCCAGAATCTGCGCCCAGTTCACCGGCACTTTGTATTTGGCGATCGAGATGCGTGTGTCGGGCGTCGGTTGGCACACCGGCGGCTCGAATTCCGGCATGCTCTCGACAGGGCCGAGATAGCACCAGACAAAGCCGGCCGCTTCGCGCACCGGATAAGCGCGCGTCTTCATCTTCTTGAGCAGGCCGGTTTCGACGGGCTCGGAGTTCATCTCCATGGCGTTGCCGTTCACGTCAAACTTCCAGCCGTGATAGAGGCAGCGCAGGCCACAATCCTCGTTGCGGCCAAAGGCCAGTGACGCACGGCGATGCGGACATTGCTCATCGAGCATGCCGACCTGGCCGTTGGTGTCGCGGAACACGACGTAATCCTCGCCGCACAGGCGCACCTTCAGCGGATCGCAATCGGGTTCGGCCACTTCCTCGATCATGCAGGCGGGCAGCCAATGCTGGCGCATGATGTGGCCCATCGGCGCGTCACCCTCGACGCGGCACAAGAGGTCGTTTTCGTCCTGTGTCAGCATGGCGCTTTCTCCTCCAGCAGCCTTGAGGCGGCTCCCGATTGGTTAGGTCTCTAAGAATCTACACCCTTCCGCGTGCTTTGTCGAGAGGTGGAGGAATTCTAGATCGGCGAAAAGTTTCCGAATAGCGGACAAGACGCGTATAGGCCCTGGCCGGGTTGAAATTATATAATTAGACGTCTAAGTATTTTGGGAGGGGCGGTGGCCCCGGGAAAGGCCAAGGAATTCAAGTATGGACTTGCGCGTCACCAGCGCCGGGCAGATTGCCGAGGGCATATTCGGGTTTGAACTGCGGGCTCCAGACGGTGGGGAACTGCCGCCGTTCACCAGCGGCAGCCACATTATCGTACGCACGCCTGGCGGCGAGGAGCGCAAATATTCGCTCAGCAACGATCCGGCTGAACGGGACCGCTATGTTATCGCGGTCAAGCGCGAGGCCAACGGCCGCGGCGGTTCGCTCAGCATGGCCGATCAGCTGCACGAGGGCGACACGATCACTGTCTCCGAGCCGCATAATGATTTCCCGTTGGTGCCGTCCTCGGCTGGTTACGTGCTGATCGCCGGCGGCATCGGCATCACCCCGATCATCTCAATGGCGCGGCATCTCCTCAGCGAGGGCAGGGGCAATTTCCGCCTCTACTATCTCACCCGCGATGGCGGCTTGTCGGCCTTCCTCGAAGATCTGAAGGCGCCGGAATTCACCGGCAAAGTCATCATCCATCATGATGGCGGTGATCCTGCTCAAGGCTACGATCTTTGGCCAGTGCTCGAAAAGCCGAAGGGCCACATCTATTGCTGCGGTCCGCGCGGGCTGATGGACGCGGTGCGTGACATGACCGGCCATTGGTCATCGAGCGCCGTGCATTTCGAAGCTTTCGTCGATGGTTCGCAGCCGCAGCCTAACGACGAGCCTTTCACTGTCCGTATCGTGGACACCGGTGAGGTTCTTGATGTGCCCGTCGGCACCAGCATTCTTGAAGTGCTGCGCCAAGCGGGCCATGAAGTGCCGTTCTCCTGTCAAAGCGGCTCTTGTGGGTCCTGCCGCACCACGCTTGTTTCCGGCGATGTGGAACACCGCGATTTTGTACTGACGCCAGATGAGTATACGACCAACATCATGGTCTGCGTCTCGCGTGGGCGGGGCGGGGAAGTGGTGATCGATCTGTGAGTGCTCCATGACCGTTCGTAAACTGCGCCTTGGAATAGCCGGCCTCGGCCGTGCCTTCAGTCTGATGCTGCCGACCTTGGTACAGGACGAACGGATCGAGATCGTCGCCGGCGCTGATCCGCGCCCTGAGGCGCGCGAGCGGTTCTCTCGGGATTTTGCCGGGCGCGCTTACGCCAGCGTCGAGGAGATGTGCTCTGATCCGTTGGTCGAGGCAGTCTATGTCTCGACCCCGCATCAGTATCATCGCGACAATGTTCTGGCCGCGGCCAAGGCCGGCCTTCACATTCTGTGCGAAAAGCCGATGGCGCTTTCGGTCGAGGAATGCCAGCTGATGATTGACGCGGCGCGCGAGGCGCGCGTGGCGCTTGTCGTCGGCCACAGTCATTCCTTCGACGCACCGGTACGCCGCACGCGCGAACTCATCGAGAGCGGCGCCTTCGGCGCTCTGCATATGATGAGCGCGCTGAACTATACCGACTTCATCTATCGGCCGCGCCGGCCCGAAGAGCTCGACACGGCGCAAGGCGGAGGGGTCATCTTCAATCAGGCGCCGCATCAGGTCGACAATCTGCGCCTCATTGGCGGCGGCATGGTCAAGTCGGTGCGCGCCGCGACGGCGATCATGGACCCGGCACGCCCGACCGAAGGCGCTTACACTGCCTTCATGACCTTCCACAGCGGCGTGGTCGCCAGCCTGACCTATAGCGGTTACGCCCATTTTGATTCGGACGAACTGGTCGACTGGATCAACGAAGGCGGATTGCCCAAAAATCCTGACAATTATGGTGCCGCCCGCCGGGCGCTGGGCCACGCCAGCCAGGCCGACGAACTGGCCATCAAAGCCCAATCCAACTATGGCGGCCCCCGTTACGGGCAGGGCGATGCCCGGCTGTCCACCAAACCGCAGACGCGCTGGCACCAGAATTTCGGCCTCCTCGTCGCCTCCTGCGCCCATGCCGATTTGCGCCCGACCTCAAAAGGCGTGATGATCTATGGCGACGACGCGCGTCGTCTCGAGGATGTGCCGGTCCGAGCGGTGCCGCGCATGGAGGTGATCGACGAACTGTATGCGGCAGTCGTTGACGGCGTGCCGCCGGTTCACGATGGAGTGTGGGGCCTGGCGACGATGGAAGTGTGCTTTGCGATTCTGCAATCGGCTCGCGAGGGGCGGGATGTGATCTTGCATCATCAGGTGCCGACGCCATCACTGACGCGGAGCGCCTGATGTCGAACCGGCAGGGAAGCTCCGAGAACCAAGTGATCCTGCGCCGCTGGCGCGATGCGGTGCCCAATGATCGTCTGGCCCATCTGGTCCGCGATGCGGCCCGTGGCCTGACGCGGATGATGCAGATCAGTCTCGCCCGCCACAATGTCTCCTTCGGCCATTGGGTGTTTCTGCGCATCCTGTGGGAGCGCGAAGGGTTGACCCAGCGCGAATTGAGCGAAGAAGCGGGCCTGATGGAGCCCACCACATTCTCGGCCCTCACGGCGATGGAGAAGTTCGGCTTTATCGAGCGCCGCAAGCTGCCGCACAGCCGCAAGAACGTCTACGTCTTTCTCACCCCCGAAGGGCGGGCGTTGAAAGAAAAGCTCGTGCCGATCGCTGAACATATCAACGCGGTGGCCGTAAGCAGCGTGACGGCAGCGGAAGTGGCGACCACGCGTAAGGTTCTGCTGGCGATCATCGAGAACATGGCGCGCGAAGAAAGCGAGTCGGCGCTTCGCGAGGAAGGCTGAACTGATCCACGCTCGCGATCAATGGCAGTCTGGCGCGTCCTGTTCGAGGTAAGCTTCGAAATCGACTTCCGTTGCCCAGGTCTTGGTCCAGGCTTGCCAGCTTCTTTGCCGATGCCAAGCATCGGCGATCTGTTGCAAGCGGCGGGCTGACAGCCGGTCGCCGGGCGCGGTCTTGAAAACCAGTTGTGACACGTCGCGGGCCGGTAATGTCGCACCGAACTTTCTCCATCGTTCCAACGGCGCAAACTGCGCGGCGAGCGTCGAATCGACCACGGCCGCATCGCATTCGCCAGCACGCATCGCCGCCAGAGCCTTGGCGGGATCGGCATAGGCGAGCGGCGAGCCGCCACCGCGCAGCGTGAAGGCGCGCGCTGCCTCGTTGTCCTCGACGATGCAGGTCGAACGCTTTGCCGCGTCGGCCCAGGAACGGATCGTCGTATCGCTCCGCATCAGAAACGTCAGGCCGCTTTCATAGCCGGTGCGTACCACGACCTCGTCCGCATCGGCTGATGCGAGCCGATGGACGAGCAGCACATCGACATGGCGTTGTGCCAAGGCTGCAGCCTGATCCTCGGGTCTGATGGGGACCAGTTCGACGGCGACGTTGAGCCTGCGTTGCAGATCATCACGCAGCACCGCCTCGAAACCTTCCTCGCGGCGGGTCTGATAATCGGTCGGGCGGGGCGGACGCGGCACGCGCTCGACGCCGAGTTTCAGCGTGCCTCTTTGCACCGCTGCAGGAACAGCTGCCGGCACGTCCGGCGCATTGGCCGTCCATTCATTCCAAAGCGTCAGGCCCGCGGCACCAGCGCCCAGCAGAAAGATTCCGAACGCTGCCACCGACAGCGCACGACCCGGGCGAGCTTCAGCCAAAAAGGCGGCGTGCTGGTCCACCAGAAGCTCCGGGCGCGCAGTCCAATGCGCAGTCCCATGATTGAACAATTCGCTTGACGGCCACATTGGCTTCTCCATAGAATATAATTTCTATAGAATATATGTAATAAAAAGCCAATATGTCTCTCAGGGCAAGTTTCAGAGGAGATTCCCGTGACAGTTCAGAAGTTCCGCGCCGCTTGGCGCAACGCCAGCCTCGGCCTTGGCGTTCTCGCTGTTCTCTCGGCCGCGCCGGCGCAGGCCGAAGAGGTTTTGAAATCGATCAACCTACCGCTCGCCGCCTGGACTGCGGTTGCCCTGAAGAAAGGCATCCTGAAAGAAGAGTTCGAAAAGATCGGCACAACCGAAATTCGCCTGCTCAATCCCGGCACCGCTGAACTGTCAGGCGCGGAAGCGGCCATGCTGGATCGCGGCGGCCTCGCGATTGCTCAGCGCATGATGTACCCAGCCGCCGTTCACCGCGCCAACGGGCTTGATGCTGTCATCGTCTGGATGTCGGTCCCCTCCGATGAGAACCGCACGCCGATCCTGGCGTTGAAGAATTCGCCCTTTGAAAATCTGCAGGACCTGAAAGGGCAGGCGCTCGGCTCAAGCCGCGTCGGCTGCGGATGGACCTCCCCGAAGGAAGCGCTGGACGCCGCCGGCGTTCCCCTGGCGACGCGCATCCGCGAAGGCTCCGTCCGCCATGAGACGATCACCTCGTCGGCGACCGTCAATGCGGCGCTGCTCAGCGGCCGGATCGCCGCGACAGCAACACATACGGCTCTGCCGTCCGCGGCTGCGCTGGTGACGACAGGACAGGTGAAAGTCATCGGCCGCAGTCCGAAGGACGGCGTTTATGTCAACGCCGCCGGACGCGTCTCCTATTTCGCCATGCGTGAATTTGTCGACAAATATCCAAGCGCTGTCCGCGCCTTTCTGATCGCCCATGAGCGTACCAAGGCTTGGATCAAGGACAATGTCGACGAAGCATCGGAAATCGTCGCCAAGGATCTGCGCATGCCGGTCAACATCGCCAAGTTCGGCATCACCGATCCATCCTCATTCGAATACATGGCCGGCGAGACGAACGCCGAAAACGCCAAGACGTCGATTGAGAAGTTTCAACAGTACTATGTCGAGCATGGCGACGAGATCCTGAAGGAGCGCTCGCTTTCGCCTGAGATGATCGCGGGCTTCGTCGACCGGCGCTTCTTCGCCGGCGGTCAGTACTCCATCTACAATTAATCGGCGAGGCGCGGTGCTTGCAGGCGCCGCGCTGCTCTTCTCATTCAGGAATATGAAATGACTATAGCAAACGTCGATTCAGTCGACGCCTCGCCCGCGCGCGATCAAAAGTCGCGATCCAAGCTTAAAGCGAAAGTAAAAGGCAATCGCCGAAACGCGGTTGGACTGGCGTTGGGCCTGATTTTGCCGCTGTCGGTTCTACTCCTCTGGCAAGTGGCGGCACAGCAGCATTGGGTGTCCGAGGTCTTTCTGCCGTCGCCGTTGAAGACCTTCTATTCCTTCTTCGACATGGTGCTGCGCCAGGACTTCGAAAAGGATTTCCTCTCCAGCATTTCGATTGTCGGGCAGGCGTTTCTCTATGGCTCTGTGGCGGGCGTCGGTCTCGGTCTTGCCGCTGGTCTGTCGCCGACGGTCGAGCGTTTCTTCGGCCCCACGCTCGATGGCATCCGTCACATTCCAGGCATCGCCTGGCTGCCGCTCATCGTGTTGTGGATCGGCATCGGCTCGCCCGCCAAGATCGTGGTGATCGGCAAGTCTGTTTTCTTTCCGGTCTTCCTGAATACGCTGCAAGGCATTCGCGGGGTCGATCGCAATTACATCGAACTGGCGCGGGTGTTGACCTTGACGCGCAGCCAGCTCGTGCGGCGCGTCATCATTCCCGGCGCCATGCCCAGCATTCTCGTCGGCCTGCGCTATGGCGCGAGCCTCGCCTGGGCGCTGGTTGTCGTTGCCGAGGGCTTAAGCGGCATGGAGGGGATCGGCTTCCTGATCTTCCGCGCGCAGGCGCTGCTCATGACCGATCAATTGCTTGTCTGCATGGTCGTCATCGGTGTCGTTGGCTTCTTCATCGATAGATCCATGCACTACCTGCAGCGCTATCTGCTGCGTTGGAAGCAAGGCTTCGAAGGCTGATCCTGAAAATCACAAACTGGAAAAGGAATACAACATGGGTGTTGTTACATCTCTGGCGGATGATCTGAAGAACGCCACGCCGCTGCGTGAATTGCTTTACACAATCTGCCCGGTTCTGGTCGCTTCCAATGTCGCCCTCGAATTGGGGTGGATCGACGACGAGCTGAAACGCGTCGGCGCGACCGCTACATATCTGCGTTCGTTGCAAGATCCGGCGGCGTGGAAATGGCATTATGATCACGGTTCGGACCGCCTGATCCGCGACGGTGGCAATAGCCCGGCTGTGTGGGCGCGCGCCGATCTGCACGACACCATCCTGCTCGGCCTTACCCAGGCGCAGCCTGGCGGCAAGGTCATCGTGCGGGCGCGTGATCCGATCTATCGCGTCGCCGACCTGAAAGGGCGCCGCGTCGGTATTTATCGCAGCCAGCAAGAGAGCAAGATCGATCATCGCCGCGCCACGACGGAACACGGCATTCTGGCCGTGCTCGCCCTGCATGGTTTGTGGCGCGACGATATTGAATGGGTCGATATCACCGAGAGCGATGCGCACGGCGAGAATCCCGCCCGCACGCCGGCCGGCATCTGGTCGCAGATCGAATACGAGCCGGAGGTGCGCACGCTTGAAGCGCGGGCTCTGCTTGAGGGGCGCATCGACGCTATCTACGACTATTCGATCGGTACGGCGGAACTTTTGGAGCGGACCGGAAAATTCAAGATCATCGACGATCTTGATCTTTATCCCGATTGGACATTGCGCATCGCCAATGCGCCCCGCACCATCACCGTCTCCAGAGCTTTCGCCGAACAGAACCGCGATGTGATCGTCGCTTACCTGCGCGCCGCGGTGCGTGCTGGCCGTTGGATCAACGCCAATCCGGATGCTGCCGCCACGATCTTTCATCGCACGACCATCTATCCGGATGTCGCGCCAATCGCCAAGGCTCTGCGGCACTACGATCTCGAAGCCAATCTGTCGCCACAGAATATCGCTGGCCTGACGATCGAGAAGGAGTTCCTCCTCCAGCGTGGCTACATCAAGAACGACTTCGACGTCACAGCCTGGGCTGACGCCAGCTATCTCGAAGAAGCCATCCGATCCTTGCGCTGAGATTTAGAATTTCCCTTTCAAGCAGTGGAGTTTGCCATGACTGCCCATCTGTCCGCCGAGCCTGTATCAAAGAGTGTGAAAGTCGGCGCGCGCGAAGCCTATTATACCATCTGCCCGGTCTTCGTGGCCTCGCATATCGCGGTTGAGTTCGGTTGGCTCGAAGAAGAGTTTCATCGGATCGGCGCCAAGCTTTCCTATCTGCGCGGCCTGGACCCGTCTGTCGGCTGGTTGCCGCACTTCAATCATACGCTTGATCATCTGTTCCGCGATGGCGGTAATATTCCTTCGATCTCGGCGCGGGCGGATGTGACCGATACGCTTCTGATCGGTCTGACGGCAGGCCATCATGGCGGCAGCATTCTGGTGCATAGGGACGCCGATATCCATCGCGTCGCCGATCTGGCGGGCAAGAGGTTCGGCCTCTATCGCAGCCTGAACAAGGACAAGGTGGATTGGTGGCGCGCCACCGGCCATCGTGGCCTGGATCTGGCGTTGCGGCTCGCGGGGCTGACGCGGAGGGACATTGACGTCGTCGATATCGAAATCAATGAAGAGCCTGTCGGTGGCGCGCGTCGTCCCTCCGAATTGTGGACCAACAAGCGCCGCGCCGAGATCGCCTTTACGCCTGAGGTGAAGGCCCTGGCTGAGGGCAGGGTTGATGCCGTCTATACCAGCGAAGGGCGGGCCCTGCGGCTGCAACGTAGCGGCGCGTTCAAGGTGATTGAGGATCTGTCGCGCTATCCGGACTGGACCTTGCAGGTGGCCAATAGCCCCTATGCGATCACCGTCAACGCCGATTTCGCCAAGAAGAATCGCGACATCATCGTCGCCTTCCTGCGCGCCGCCGTGCGCGCCGGTCATTGGGCCAACGCCAATCGCGATGCCGCCGCCAGCATTCTGGCGCGCGTCACCTATTATCCAAGCGCCGAGGATATCGCGGCGGTGACCCGCCATCTCGACTTCGTGCCCAATCTGTCGCCGCTCAATCTGGCGGGCGTCGATGTGCAGAAAGCCTTCCTGCTGCAGGAAGGCTATATACATAACGATTTCGCGCTCGCCGATTGGGCCGATGCGAGCTTCCTTGAGGAAGCCCATGCCAAGCCTGATCTACATGCCGCGGCCTGAGGACAAAGCAATGGCCGCAGAACCATCAGTTAAGGCTGGCAAGCTGACGTTGCGCCACGTCAGCAAATCGTACGATGTCGACGGGCGGGATCTCCTCGTCCTCGACAATGTCGATCTGACGATCGCGCCCGGCGAATTCACCAGCATTGTCGGCCCGAGCGGCTGCGGCAAGTCGACCTTGCTGCGGTTGATCGTCGGGCTCGACGATGAATATGCAGGCGACATCCAGCTTGATGATGAACGGATCGTCGGGACGAGCCTGAAGCGCGGTATCGTCTTCCAGGATCATCGATTGTTGCCGTGGTTGACGCTCGAGCGCAATATCGAATTGGGTCTCGAAAATTCCGACGTGCCGCGCGCGGCGCGACGCGCGGCGGTGGCGGATTTGCTCGATCTCGTTGGCCTCAACGGGTTTGAGAAAGTCTTTCCCTACCAGCTCTCAGGCGGCATGGCGCAGCGTGCCGCCATCGCGCGCGGGCTTGTCACCAAGCCGGAGGTTTTGCTTCTCGATGAACCGCTCGGCGCCCTTGACGCATTGACGCGCCAAAGGCTGCAGGAAGAGCTGCTGACCATATGGGAAGCCGAGCAGGTGACGATGGTTCTCGTCACCCATGATGTGGAAGAGGCGATCTATCTGAGCAAGCGGGTGATCGTCATGCATCCCAACCCGGGCCGCATCGCCGCCGATATCGCCATCGATCTGCCTTATCCGCGCGATCGCGCCAGCGACGACTTCGCGCGTATCAGGCGCGAAGTCCTCGATGCGATGGGCGCCTCGACCCATGTGATGATCCCGAGGCGGCCGAAGTCTGCACCGGTGGTGGATGCCAGCGTCGCGATTGGCCGAATCTAGTGTCGGCTCAGCCGATCTCGATGTCGAGGCCGAGATCGAGGATCGGCGCCGAATTGGTGAGGGCGCCCAACGACAGCATATCGACGCCGCTTTCCGCGACCGCCTTCGCCGTTTCGGCGGAAATGCCGCCGGAGGCTTCGGTCTTCATGCGGCCAGCGATCATCTTCACGCCCTCGGCCATTTGCGCCGGGGTCATGTTGTCCAACAACACCACGTCGGCGCCTTCCTCGATCACCTCTTTGAGCTGATCGAGGTTGTCGACTTCGATTTCGATCTTCACCATATGACCGACGGAGGCTTTGGCGGCGCGCAGCGCCGGCTTGATACCGCCGCAAACGGCGATGTGGTTGTCCTTGATCAGCACGGCATCGTCGAGGCCGAAGCGGTGGTTCATGCCACCACCGCAGCGGATGGCGTATTTCTGGAAGACGCGCAGGTTCGGCGTCGTCTTGCGCGTGCAGATCACCTTCGCCTTGGTGTGCTTGGTCAGCGCGACGAGTTTCGCGGTCATCGTGGCGATGCCGGACATGTGGCAGATGAAATTCAAAGCCGTCCGCTCTGCGGTGAGAATGGCGCGGGCATCGCCCGTGATGCGTGCCACGGGCGTGCGCGGCACGGTGATCTCGTCGCCGTCCTTGGCCAGATATTCGAAGGTGAGGCTTGGGTCGGTGATCTTGAAGGCGGCTTCCGCAACCGACAGGCCGGAGATCGTGCCGGGCTTGCGCGGCGCCAGGACGGCGCGGGCCTGGGTGCCCTCGGGAATACAGGCCAGGGACGTGATGTCGCCGACGCGGCCATTATCTTCCTCCAGGGCGGCGCGCACAACCTTGTCGATAAGTAGCGGATTCAGAAACAAATTGGTCATGGACGCCTCAGTCGATCTCTTATTGGCAATTTCTCGCCGGACAGTCAGGATGGCTTCAGCTGCGGCTTTTAAGGGTAAGAGGTTCCCCTGTCGAGCTAGAGTGGCAGGCGGTTTGCTTCCTTAACGACCGGTCGGGATAGGCGTCGCCAAGCCGACCGGAAGTGTGTAGCCTTTGTGTTGAAATGGATCGGAGCATCCATGGCGGGAGTGGAGAAGCAGATGGTAGGTCGGTCGGTATTGCGTATCGTCGCCTTGGCCGGTGCTGTGGCCAGCGGATTTTTTATGACAACTGGTGCGGCTTCTGCCGCGATGTCGTTTCGTTTCGCCCAGGCGGGCGATCCACAGACCTGCGGAGTGAAATGCCCGCAGATCATCGTCGCCGAGGGCGAGATCGTCGAGCAGACGCCCCGGGATTTTATTGATTTTCTGCGCTCACAGAAGCTCGGCAAAAATGTTTATGCCGTGGTTCTGATCAATTCGCCCGGTGGGCGGGTGGTGGCCTCGATGGAGTTTGGTCGTCTGTTGCGCCGCGCCGGTGCCGCGGTGGTCGTCGCCAAGCCGGTGGAGGCGGGCGGTGAGATGCGATTCGCGTCGGGGCGCTGCTATTCTGCCTGCGTCTACGCCCTGATGGGCGCCAAAAAGCGGGTTGTTCCGCCCCAGAGCAAGGTCGGTATCCACCGTATGTTTCTTTATGAGCGTGTCGGTCAGTATGACGGCACGAGCAAACTGACCAAAACCTTCGCCCAGGACGAAATGGTCAATAAACTCGGTGATTACGCGGGTTTAATGGGTGTTAGCCGCGAACTCGTCTACACGGCCGAGAAGACTCCGTCGGAAACTTTCCGTCTGCTGACCCCGTCGGAGATCCGCCGTTGGCATCTAGCTTCGGAGAAGTTCTAAGAAGTCGCGAGACGTTCTTGACATCAATGTGGTGGTGCCCTATCCGGACGCTCTCCGCAGCGGCGCACAACGCCTGACGGTTTGCGGGGGTGTAGCTCAGTTGGTTAGAGCGTCGGCCTGTCACGCCGAAGGTCGCGGGTTCGAGTCCCGTCACTCTCGCCATTTATTTCAATGGCATGGTTAAAGATCTGCATCTGGCGCTTGAGCGCGCCGGAGCGGCCAGGATCGTGACCTGTTTCCATTCATCCCTTGGTTTGACGATGACCCTGAGCAATTGGGCGTTTGGCGGCCCAACAGGGCGGCACCTGTCCCTTCGGCACAACAGATAGGAATATTGTCGTATTAGGACTTGATCTTGTTGTTTCGAGTTCATTTAAAGTTCTTATAGAATTTATACCCCAGTATTCTCACGTATCCCGCCTCGCTGAAGGTGCAGCCTACTGGGGACGTGTTGATGGGAAAGATTCTCCAATTTATCCGAAATGAAACGGGCGCGACGGCCATCGAATATGGCCTGATTGCCGGCTTGATCGCCGTCGCGATCATCACGGCTCTGACGTTTACCGGCTCGCAGATCTCCGCTCAGTTCAACGCTATCGCCAACCACCTGAACGCGACCTAGAGGAAATCGCGTTTCGATAGAAACGCGATTTTGCCTAGAGCCTTTGTTTGAACGCGTCTTTTTGCCGTTTGATGGTTTCATCAAACGGCAAAGCGCTATAGGCCGCTCAATGCGGTGCAGAGCCGCCAGGATAGGCGGCTCGATCCGCAAAGAGCCGCACAAGGCCGTGCGGGCTGAGACGCGCCGCAGGCAGTGCCCGGTCGCCTGCCAGAAACTGAGCCAGGATCGGCTGCTTTTCGGCGCCTGCTACGAGAAAAGCCGTCTGCGCACTGCTTTCGAGCAGGGGATACGTCAGGGTGATCCGGGTCGAGCCATCGGGCGCGACACTCGGCAGCACCCACGTCTGCCGCTCGTCGAGGGCGGTGCTTCCGGGAAACAGCGATGCCGTGTGCCCGTCGGTTCCCAGGCCGAGCAAGGTGACATCGAAAAACGGACGGTCAGGATTCAGACGGTCGGCGCCGTAAAAGCTCCGCAGCTCTTCTTCATAGAGTGCCGCGGCCCGCGCGGCGCTCACTTCGGCTGTCGGGATGGCATGGAGATTCTCTGGCGGAACGAAACGCTCCGCCGCGATCGCTTCAGCAAACATCCGATAATTGCTTGAAGCACTCGTGGGCGGGACGAACCGCTCGTCACCGAAGAACCAGTGGACTCGCGACCATGGCACTTGTGCTTGATAGGGCGGGGCGGCGAGGCATTGGTAGAAGGCCTTCGGCGTCGATCCGCCAGCCACCGCCACCGCAATCCGTCCGGATTTGTCTCGCAGCGTTTGGACGAACCAGTCGGCCAGCGCCCGCGCCAGGGCCGTGGGATCGTCACTGATCGTGGTGGAAAGCGTTGCGGCCATCCGCGCCTCCTTCTGCCGGGTTTCGAGCTGTGCCAAAAGCGCCGTGACGATCTCCTCCGGTGTGCCGGAAACAGGCACCCAAATCGCGTCCTCGTCCAGCGTCGGTTCTTCCAGTGCGTCGAATTGGCTGGCCAGCAAGTGCTCCGGCATGAAATGGCCCTGCCGTGCCGCCAGCCGATCAGCGATGGTTGCCTTGTCGCCATGCAGGTAGACGAAGATCACATCCTGTCGGCCGCGGCTGATCAGTTCGCGATAGGTGTGCTTCAAGGCGGAACAGGCGATGACACCGCCGCGTCCGTCGCGCTGCCAGGCCTCGATCTTCTGCGCAACGAGCCCGAGCCAGGCGCGCCGGTCGTCGTCAGTGAGCGGCGTGCCGCGCCGCATCTTGTCGATATTGGCGGGCGTGTGCAGAGCATCGGCGTCTTCAAACGGGCGGTGCAGCCGCTGGGCGAGCAGCTGGCCAATGGTCGTCTTGCCGACGCCTGACACGCCCATCACGACGATGATGGCCGGTGCTTGTGATGATGTTGGCATCTAGCTCTTACTCTAGCTCTTGGGCGATTTCAGCGGCTCGACGGGGCGCCATTTGCGTCCGTCGCTCCGGGCGATCAATTCGTCCGCCGCCGCCGGGCCGTCGCTGCCCGAATCGTAATTGGGAAAATCGTGTGGGGCCTTCTCCCAGGCGTCGATCACCGGCTGCACGATCCGCCAAGCATGTTCGACCATGTCGGCGCGCATGAACAAGGTCGGGTCGCCAATCATCACATCATAGATCAGGGTCTCGTAGCCGACATAGGGTTCCTTTGCGAACCAGTCGGCATATCTGAACTCCATCCGCACAGCCGACAGATCGACCACGGGCCCGGGACGCTTGACCTCGAATTGCAGCGAGATGCCTTCTTCCGGCGCGATCGATAGCACCAGCCAATTGGGCCGCAGCGCGTCCACCGGCGTGTCCTGGAAGGCGAGATAGGGCGCCTGTTTGAACTGGATGGCGATTTCGGTGTTGCGACGGGAGAGATGTTTGCCCGTGCGGCAATAGAACGGCACGCCGGCCCAGCGCCAATTGTCGATCTCGAGTTTCACGGCAACGTAGGTCTCGATATCCGATGCCGGATCGACGTTCGGTTCGTTGCGATAGGCGGCAACGTCTTTGCCGAGCACGGTGCCAACGCCATATTGGCCGCGCACGGCGCAAGCCGGATCGAGGGGCGGCATGGCGGCGAACACGTCGGCTTTCTTGTTGCGGATCGACGTGGCGTCAAAGCCGGTTGGGGCCTCCATCGCCACCATGGAGAGCAGCGAGAAGACGTGATTGGGCACCATGTCGCGCAAGGCGCCGGTCTGTTCGTAGAAACGGCCACGCCCTTCGACGCCGATCGTCTCCGCTACGGTGATTTGGACATGGTCGATCCGGTCGCGATTCCAGATAGGCTCGAACAGGCCATTGGCGAAGCGGAAGGCGGTAATGGCCTGCACCGTGTCTTTGCCGAGAAAATGATCGATGCGGAAGATCTGATCTTCTTCGAGCGATGTCAGGATGCGCTCGTTGAGGTCGCGAGCTGACTTGAGATCATGGCCGAATGGCTTCTCGATCACCACGCGCCGCCAGCATTTCGGTGCGCCTTCCTCGGTCCGCGCCTGTTTGACCAGGCCCACCGCGCCGAGATTATCGATGATGGGGCCGAAGAAACGGTCGGCGACGGCCAGGTAGAAAATCGCATTGCCCTGGGTGCGGCCATCGTTCTCGCAGGTCTGTAGCAGCGAGCTCAATTGCTTATAGAGCGCCGGATCGTTGAAATCGCCGCGCAGATAGGACATGCGCTCGCTGAGAAAGGTCCAGGCTGCTTCATTGACCTTGTGCGCCTCGAAATCGGCGGCCTTGTCGTTGGCCATGCTCGTGATCTTTTCGAACAAAGAGCCGCGCCAGCCTTCCGTGGTGTTTTCACCATGATCGATGCCGATCAGACGGAAATCTTCGGGCAGCATCTTCGCCCGCAACAGATTGTAGAGGGCTGGAACGACAAGGCGGTGAGTCAGATCGCCCCGCGCCCCGAAAATGACCATGGTGCAGGGAGCGGGTTGAACAGGACGGCGGCGGGGCGGGGATTCGAGTATCTGGATGGGCTGCTGCGATATGTTCATGCCTTCAGCCCTCCTTTCCGTCGGTCGGTTTCGTTTCCACATGACCGCCAAAGCCGAACCGCATGGCGGAGAGCAGTTTGTCCGCATAGGATTTCTGCCGCGAGCGGAAGCGCGCGAAGAGCGAAGCGGAGAGAACGTTCGCAGGTGTCGCCTGTTCGATGGCCGTCTCGATCGTCCAGCGTCCTTCGCCGGAATCCTCGACCTCGCCACTGAAACGTTTCAGGTCCGGATCGGTGAGCAGGGCCGAGGCGCTGAGGTCAAGCAGCCAAGAAGAGATGACGCTGCCGCGCCGCCACACTTCGGCGATTTCGGGAAGGTTGAGATCGTAACGCTGGCCCTCCGGCAGGTGCGCCGCAGCTCGGCCGCGCATGATGTCGAATCCTTCAGCATAGGCTTGCATCAAGCCATATTCGATGCCGTTGTGAATCATCTTGACGAAGTGGCCAGCACCGGTCGGTCCGGCATGGATATAGCCGCGCTCAGCCTGGCTCGGCTCTCCAGCGCGGCCGCGTGTCCGCGCGACATCGCCGGGGCCAGGCGCCAGCGCGCTGAAGATCGGGTCCATATGCGTGACGGCTTCGACAGGGCCGCCGATCATCAGGCAATAGCCGCGCTCCGCGCCCCAGATGCCACCCGACGTGCCGCAATCGATATAGTGGATGCGTTTGCTTGCCAGTTCGCCGGCGCGGCGGATATCGTCCTTGAAATGCGTATTGCCGCCGTCGACGATGATATCGCCAGGCGCGAGCAGCTCGGCCAGCGTTGCGATGGCGGCATCGGTGATGCGGCCGGCTGGCAGCATGAGCCAGATGATGCGTGGCGACTGATCGAAGGACTTGACCAGTTCGGCGAGCGACGACGCACCGGTGGCGCCATCGCCGCGAGCTGTCGTCACCGCCTCGGCATTCACATCGAAGGCAAGGCATTGGTGACCGGCTTTCATCAGCCGGCGCGTGATATTGAGGCCCATACGCCCCAGACCGACCACGCCAATTTGCATCGATGACTCCATGACAAGAGGTTCAGGCAAGATATCCGAGCACGATATCCGAGAATGTGTCCGCCAAGATACCTGCCAATATACCCGCAATGTACTGGTTCAATCGCGTCGCAACTATGACCCTCGGCGATATTCAGTCGCATTTTCATTAGATTGAGGGGCATATCGACTGAAATTTTCGTCTCGGTTACGCTTGCGTTTCATCATCGCGGCGAACAGACGGAAAGAAGCATGGCGAAACGACAAAGCGTGCCTTTCGAGAAACATCACAAGGATGGCAGTCTCTGGGCGCGAGGCCAGACGATTGACGATGTTCCGACTGGCTATTGGGAATGGTTCCGAAAGGATGGAACAAAATTGCGATCCGGCCATTTTGAGAACGGCGCGCAGATCGGTGAGTGGACCACCTACGATCAGAAGGGGGCGGTCTATAAAGTCACGACAATGAAATAGGCCGGAACAGGGCTGACGTTGCCAGACCCTGGCCTTGATGCAAAACGCGTTCAGCTCGCTGCGGCTGTCGCTTCCGGATTGCTGAGATCAGCCTGACTCAGAAAGGCATCGGCGAAGAAACTGTCTTCCGCCAATCCGCAGTCTTGAATGAAATCCCGCCGCGCCGCCTCCACCATCATCGGTGCGCCACAAGCATAGACCTCGATCTCCTTCATGGTGGGAAAGTCTTCCATGACAGCATTGTGGACGAAACCGGTGCGGCCGCTCCAGGCGCAGGCGGGTGTCGCTTCCGAGAGTACGGGGACAAAGTGGAAACCGGGAAATTCCTTCGCCCAGCTTTCCGCCAGAGCGGCGTGATAGATATCCTGCCGGATGCGGCCTCCCCAATAGAGATGGATGGGCCGCTTGGTGTGGATGCCGCGCGCGAAGGCGTGTTCGGCCATCGCCTTGATGGCGGAAAACCCAGTGCCGCTGGCGACGAAGACGATGGCTTTCGTCGAATTCTCGCGCAGCGAGAAAGTGCCGAGCGGTCCCTCGAAGCGCATCAGTTCGCGCTCCTTCAGTTTGGGCAGCAGGCCATCGGTGAACAAGCCGCCTGGCATGCGGCGGATGTGCAGTTCGAGGGCGGTGACGCCGTCGACGCTGGGCTTGCTGGCGATCGAATAACAGCGCCGCACGTCGCCCGGCAGGATGAGTTCGATATGCTGGCCGGCAACGAACATCATATTCTCATTCATCGGCAGGCGCAGATGCAGGATGGTGACGTCGGAGGCCGCTTGCTCGACCTTCGAGACCCGGCAGGGCACCTTGCGCACCTTGACGCCGGCAAGGCCTTCGAGTTCGCGAATTTCGATGGTGACGTCGGAAAGGGCGCTGGCTTGGCACAGATGCGCGAAGCCGGCGGCGCGGTCGGCTTCGCTGAGATAGGCAGGATGCACCTCGCCGAGATCGACTTGCCCCTCGACGATCTTGCCGCGGCAGGTGCTGCACACGCCCTGACGACAGCTGAAGGGAATGGCATAGCCCGCCGCCTGGCCGGCGCGCAGGATCGATTCACCTGGCTCAACCTCAAAACTATGGCCGCTGGGCTGCAATGTGATCGTGTGTGTCATATCGGAAGGCTCGCTCGTAAGGCATTTTGGGACAGGCGGTGCGGGACTTGCCCGCACCGCTCGATCGCTATTGCTTCTGATAGGGATAGATAATATCCGCCGATTTATGTTCCGGCGGCCAGACGATCGCCCAGTTGTTGAGGTTGTTGAGCTGATCGAGCGAACTGGCGGTGAGATTGCGCCACTGCGTCATGATCGAACGCGGCTTGGCCCATTCGCCATTCTTGCCGAAGCGGATATCGCCGACGACCGTCGAGAAGTTCTGCGTGCGCATATAGTCGCCGATCTTGGCGTGATCGAGCGACTTGGTGCCTTCAACCGCTTGGGCCAGAACCTGGCCGGTGGCGTAGCCATAGGGCACGAAGCCATAGCCGAACGGATCGATGCCCTGGCCCTTCGCCCGCTTCTGATATTCTTTCAGTACCGCATCGACGCCCGGGAAATTGAAGCTCGGGGCCGGCACGAACATTTCGGCATTGTTGACGTAGCCGTTCATCAACGGCCCCATCTGCATCTTCAGCGGTGTCGCCAACAAACCGATCATGGCGCCGCCCATCATTTTCGCCGAAAGGCCGGCTTCCGCGGCAGCGCGCACGAACAACACCGTGTCGGTGGGATAGGACGCCACATAGACGATGTCGGGGTTGAGCGCCTTGATGGCGCGCACCACCGGCGTCAGATCGGCCGTGGTCGGTGGATAGCGCTGGTCATAGACAATCTTCAGGCCAGCCGCCTTGGCATTGATGCGGGCGCCATCGGTGGAGTTCTTGCCAAATTCAGCATCGGCGCCGACGATCGCTACGGTTTGCGGCTTGGGATTCTGCGCCATCGCCACTTCGAAGAAGCCACGCGAGAATTCGCGGATCGGATCCTCGCCCAGCGAAATCATCGAGAAGTAATTCTTGTATTGGACCTCGTGATTGGCGGCCGTGCCGAGAATGCCGATGGTGGTCAGATTGCGTTGCGCCAGAATGGGCAGAGCGGCGGCGATCATATTGGTGCCGTAAGGACCAAGCACGAGATCGACTTTGTCGATGTTGATCAGCTTGGTGTAGATCGGCGCCTCATTCGTCGGCGACGTCTGGTCATCGTAGTAGACCAGTTCGACGGGGCGCCCGAGCAAGCCGCCCTTGGCATTGATGTCGTCGCGCCAGATTTCGAGCGCCACGAGGAGTTGTTTGCCGTTGGGGCCGTTGGCGCCCGTCAGACCCATGCTGAAACCGATCTTAATCGGATCGGCAGCCAGGGCGGCGGTCGCGGCGCCCGCGATCGCAACCGCGGCGAACAGCACTCTGGCTGTGCGCCGGGCAAGAGCGTTGGCTCGTGCAATGCCTCGCAAAATCATGTCCTCTCCCTCCTCTGTTCAGTGCCTCGTCGGGCACTGATCTGTTCAGCTCTTCGTCTGGCTGCTCCCTGCTTGCTCGGCGAAGCAGAAACCGCGCGAGAGCGCAGTGTCCACAGCCTGAGCCGTTTTTTCATAATGTTCGGTCAGCGCTTTGACCGCGCGGTCGGCGTCGCGCGCCATCACCGCATCGAAAATCGTCTGATGTTCGGCCCTGATGTCGCGGGCCAGCATATCGTCGGGTGTGATGCGTTCGCGCACGATGCGGTAGCGCTCGGCCTGGTCGAACAACAGGCCTGCGAATTCCAACTGCCAGCGCGAACCGCAGGCCGAGATCAGCGCCATGTGAAATTCGCGATGGAAATATTGCCAGCTCACGCCGTCGTCGTCAGGCGAGGGCAGGGAGTGGTGGAGTAGACCGTGAAAGGCCGCGACAACCGACATTTCCCAATGGACGTCGCCTTTTTCGATCGATCGCCGCAACGCTTCCCGCTCAATCACCAGCCGGGTCGCGGTGGTGTCGAGAACATCTTCATTGGTGAGTGTTGCGACCTTGAAGCCTTTTTGCCCGACAGATGTAACGAGGCGCTCGCCAGCCAATCGCGTCAACGCTTCGCGCAAAGGGCTGATGCCGATGTCGTAGCGTTTGCGCAATTCGTCGAAGCGCAGCGGCGAGCCTGGCGCCAGCCGTCCCCACTGAATGTCGTCGCGGATCAGCCAATAGGCTTGTTCGGCGACCGTGCGCGGCGGCGGGCGTCGATAGTCTCCAATCGCCTCCGTCCCCAGCGCGCGTTTCATCTTTCTATCCCCACCGAACGGTGCTTGACGCCCCTTCGAATTCAAATATCATAAATTCAGATTTTGGAAATTGAAAGATCAATTCCAAAGTTTAACGATTCCGGAGGGAAGGCGTCGCGAAACTGCGCGACGTTCCGGCAAGATGTTTCGACCTGGGGGGAGACAATCGGCACATGAGCGTCGAGTTCCTGAGCAATGCCTTGATCGCGGGGCTGCTGATCGGCTGCTTTTACGCAGCGGTGACGATCGGGATTTCCATCTCCTTCGGTTTTCTCGACATCGCCAACATCGCGCACCCGGCTTTCGTCATCGCCGGCTCCTATGCCACCTATCTTCTCAACCAGGGCGCCGGCATCGATCCGCTGCTGAGCGGCCTTGTGTTGATGATCCCGTTCTTCCTGCTGGGCTGCCTGTTCTACGACATCTATTTCCACGCCTTCGAGCAGCACGGGCGGGAAGGCCTGAGCGGTCTCGCCTTCTTCTTCGGGCTGATGTTCATCATCGAAGTGGTGCTGATCATGAGCTTCGGGGTCGACTTCCGTTATGTCGAGGCGGGTTATCTCAACTCGACCCTGCGGCTTGGCTTTGTCGACCTGCCGATGCGCCTGCTGGTGCCGAGCCTGGTGGCGGTGCTGCTTTTCGCCGGCCTGCAGGTGTTTCTGTCGACCACGTTCCAGGGCCGCGCCATCATCGCCGTCTCGCAGGACCCTTCGGCGCTTTCGCTGCTGAGCATCCGGCCGCGCCGGATCAAGCGGCTCGCCTTCGGGCTTTCGGTGGCCAGCGCCGGGCTTGCCGGCGCGCTGCTCATCATGATCCAGCCGGTGGAGCCGGCAATCGGCCGCGAATATATCGGCCGTGTCTTCGCCATCTGCGTTCTCGGCGGCATGGGCAGTCTGCCCGGCACGCTGATCGCGGCCCTGCTGCTCGGCGTCATCGAAAGCCTGACGTCGTCCTACTATGGCCCCGCCTGGGCGCCGGCGGTCTCTTTCACCTTTTTGCTCGCGACGCTGACCTTGCGTCCCCGTGGCCTGTTGGGGCGCTGACATGCGAATGTCTGTCTTCTCTTTGATCGCCCTTGTCGTCGCCGCTGCGCTGTTCGCCGCTTTCCTGGCCTTCGGCAACGAATATCTGTTCTTTGCCGGCTATGTGGTGCTGCAATATGTGGTTATCGCCACGGCCTGGAACATTCTCGGCGGCTACTGCGGCTATGTGAATTTCGGCACGGGCGCTTTCTTTGCTGTTGGCGCCTACGCCGCCGTGGCGCTGCACAAGCTGCCGAATTACAGCGAGAATAATTTTTCGCCGGCCGTGGCGCAGATCGTCGCTGCGATCTTTCCACTGCCCATTCCGGTTGCGATCCTCATCGGGGGCATTTTGGCCGGCGTCATCGGCCTGTTGATGGGCTATCTGACCCTGCGTCTGCGCGGCGTGTTCTTCGCCATCGCGACTCTGGCGCTGGCGGTGGTGCTGCAAACCTTGGTGGTCAATTGGGATTATGTCGGCGGCTCGCGCGGCGCCACCATCCTGCGGCCCCAGACGACCAGCCTCTTCGGCATGGATTACATCCATTACCTCTTTGGCCTGATGCTGCTGCTCGCCGTGATCAGCATCATTGTCGCGCGCGGCATCGAGCGCTCGACTTTCGGTTATGGGCTGGCGAGCATCCGCGACGATGAACTGGCGGCCGAGGCGTCCGGCGTGCCGACCCTGCGTCTTAAACTGGCCTGCACGACGATCAGCGGCGCCTTGATGGGCATGGCCGGCGCGCCGTTTCCTTATTACGTCGGTTATGTCGAGCCGAATTCCACCTTCAGTCTGATCTATGCGGTCAATGCCATCGCCATGCCTATGGTTGGCGGCACCGCGGGCTGGCTCGGGCCGCTGCTGGGCAGTCTGTCGTTGGGCACGCTGCAACAGGTCGCTTCGGTGACGATCTCGTCCGAGGCAAGCCTTTTGCTGATCGGCGTCATTCTCGTCGCCTTCGTCGTGCTGGCGCCTCGCGGCATGCTCGGCTGGTTCGAGCGATGGCTGCCGAAACGCAAGCGCGTCATCGCGAAGGGAGGGTAGCCATGACCACCTTCCTTGAAATCGATGCTATCACCAAAAAATTCGGCGGCTTCATCGCGCTCGACAACATCACCATCACGGTCGGCAAGGGCGAGCGCGTCGGTTTGATCGGCCCCAACGGCTCGGGCAAGAGCACCATGGTCAATTGCCTGAGTGGCGTCTTCTCGCCTGAACTGGGGGCGATCCGCTTTCTCGGTCAGGATCTGCGCGGCCTGCGCGCTTACGAGCGCACTCGCCTGGGCGTTGCCCGCAGCTTCCAGCTGCCAAAGCCGTTCCGCTCCCTCACCATTGCCGAAAATGTCCGCGTGCCATTGCTCTACGGCCGCAGTCCGCCCAAGGCGATCGACGAGCATTGCCATGATCTGCTGGCGCGCGTCGCCTTGCAGGACAAGGCCGACTGGCTGCCGGCGTCGCTCACCCAGGTCGAATTGCGCAAGCTGGAACTGATCCGCGCCGTGGCGACGGAGCCGAAGCTGCTGCTCGCCGATGAAGCCATGGCGGGCCTCTCGGGCTCGGAAGTCACCGAGATCGTCGCCTTCCTGCGCCAGCTGAGCACCGATGGCGTGACGATCATCATGATCGAACACATCATGTCGGCGGTGATGAGTTTTTCCGATCGTCTCGTGGTTCTCGTCTCTGGCAAGAAAGTGGCCGATGGCGATCCGCAGGCGGTGGTGAAGGATCCGATCGTAGAGAGTGCCTACCTTGGACAATAGCATCGCCATCCGAAACCTGTCGGCGGGATATGGCGCGGTCCGTGTCCTTGAGGACGTGTCGCTCGATGTCGCTTCGGGGCAGACGGCGGTGCTGCTTGGCGTCAACGGCAACGGCAAGAGTACGCTGATCAAATGCATCATGGGCATGTGCAAGCCGAGCGTCGGTTCGATCGAGGCCCACATCGATGGGCAGCCCCATGATCTCCTGAAGCTGACGACGGAAGAGATTGTCGATCTCGGCATAGGCCTGGTGCCGGAAGGCCGTCGCCTGTTTCCGAAACTGACGGTTGAGGAGAATCTTCTGCTTGGCGCCTATCGCCCAGCTGCACGCGCCAAGCGTGTCGCCAATCTCGATTTCGTCTTCGAGACCTTTCCACGCCTCGCCGAGCGGCGTCGTCAGCCGGTCGCGCTGATGAGCGGCGGTGAACAGCAGATGGTGGCGCTGGGGCGGGCGCTGATGCTGGAGCCGAAGATCCTTATCGTTGACGAACCTTCCGTCGGCCTCGCGCCGATCTTCGTCGCGCGTACCATCGACGTCATCGACCAGTTGAAGCGGCTGAAGAACCTCACCGTGCTGATGGCCGAGCAGAATTTCAACCAGGCCATCCGCGTCGCCGATGCCGGCTATGTGATCGTCCACGGCCAGATCGCCTTCACCGGCCGCAGCCGCGACGAACTCAACAACAGCGATCTGATCCGGCGGCTTTATCTCGGCGCATAGAGGACTCTGTATGGCTGACACGATCGACGTCATCGCCTTTCCGGGCGGGTTCAACCTGCCGATCTGGGCGGCGATCGATAAGGGTTACTTCGCCGCCCGCGATCTCGACGTGCGCCTGCATTACACCGGGAGCTCGGTCGAACAGGTGACCGCATTGGTCAGCGGCAAATGCCAGATCGGTCTCACCGGCTTCGACAACATCGTCGCCTATCAGGAAGGGCAGGGCGAAGTGCAGCTCGATCGCGCGCCCGATCTCTTCGCCTTCATGGGCAGCGACAGTGCTTTCCTCAGCCTGGTGGCGACGGCTGACATCGCCTCCTATGCCGATCTCAAGGGCCGCAAGATCGCCGTCGATGCCATGACGACAGGCTTCGCCTTCGTCCTCAGAGAAATGCTCGAGCGTAATGGCGTCGCGACTTCGGACGTGAACTTCGAGCGCGCCGGCGGCGTTGTCGAGCGCTTCCAGGGGCTGAAGGAGGGCCGTTTTGCTGCCACTCTGGTGCTGACGCCCTTCGAGCTGATGGCGGAAGCGGCCGGTTGCCGCGTCCTGCAAAGCGCCGCCACCCTGATTCCCCATTACCAGGGCGTCGTCGGCTGCGCCGGGCGGGCCTGGGCCAGCGCGCATCGCTCAGAGCTGGAGCGGTTCATCGCCGGATATCTGGAGGCGCTGCGCTGGTTGTTCAGCGCGGGTGGCATGCAGGATGCGCATGGCTTGTTGCAATCTCGCCTGCCGCAAATGCCGCCTGCGCTCATCCCGGTCACCTGTCGCAAGCTGCTGGCGGCCGAGGGCGGTTTCGAGCCGAGCGCGAAACTGGACCCTCTGGGCATGGATATGGTGCTGACATTGCGCAGTAAATTCGCCCTTCCGCCGAAACAGTTGGGCGATCACGGCAAGTTTATCGACGAAAGCTACTATCTGAATGCCGCGCGTGCGTGAGGGCGATCGGGCCGACGGGTGACGCTAGTGGGGATTCGACTTCCCGCGAATCTGGGCTAGAGGAAGCGCATCCCGCCACACCGGATTTCCCAGTGCCACCCGATCCGTCCCCCTCCGATCGCATCATTCCCCTGGGGGAATTGTTTGTCGGCTTCATGCTGATCGGCATGCTGGGTTTTGGTGGCATCGCCGCCAGCGCCAATTACGTCATCGTCGAGCGTAACCGCTGGATGACCATGAAAGAATTCGTGGAATTGTTCGGAATTGCGTCGGTTCTCCCGGGCGGCAATATTCTCAATGCTTCGGTGATGCTCGGCGACCGCCACCACGGCGTTCTGGGAGCGGCTGTGTGCCTGTTCTCGCTGCTGTTGATGCCGCTGATCATTCTCCTCATAATCGTAACGACTTACGACCATTTTTCCTATTTGCCCGACGTCAAGGCGGCGATCGCCGGCGGCGCCTCGGCGGTGGCTGGCCTGATCATTGGCACAGGCCTGAAAATGGCTCGCGGCCTGGATCGCACAATCGTCGCCGCGGTGTTTGGCCTGGCCACCTTCCTGTCGATCGGGATTTTCCGCCTGCCACTGGCCGTCGTAGTGCTGACGATTGTGCCGCTGTCGGTGGTGACGGCCCTTTATATGGTGCGCCGGAACCCGCCAGGAGGCCGGTCATGATGTCAGGGCTCGTCTGGAAGGTCGCGTTCACCTTCGTCAGCGTCGCCTTTCTGTCGATTGGCGGCGGCAGCACCCTGATTCCCGAGTTTCACCGCCAGATCGTTGATGTGCACGGCTGGCTCAGCAACGCCGATTTCGCCCATGTGGTCACTTTGGCGCAGATCGCGCCAGGCCCGAATATGCTGGTCGTCAGCCTCCTGGGGCTGAAAATCGCAGGAATCGGTGGGCTTTTGGCCTCCACGGTGGCCATTATCGGGCCACCGAGCGTGTTGGCCCTTTTCGTCGGTCGGATGGCCGAGCGGCTACGTGAGACACTTTGGCTCGGTGCCGTGAAACGGGCGCTGGCGCCCTGCGTCGTCGGCTTGACCCTGGCCTCGGGGCTCATCACCGCCCAGGTGGCCGATCATGACTGGATCGGCGTTTTGATCACTGCCGCAGCGGCTACGTTCATGTTTCTGGTGAAGCGCAATCCGCTGTGGGTGATCGCCGGCGGCGCCTTGGCGGGGATTGCGGCCAATCGCATGGGGATCTTGTTAATTGTCTGAAGGAAATCCAGCCGTTTACGCACCGATTTGCCGCTGTTGTGATGCGATGTTCATCTTGCGCCGCAACGAAGGCTGGGATAGTCCTCCGGCCGTGTTACCGGTGAGGCGTGCGTGGGGCCGCACGTCGGGCGATGCGGGAAGCTTCGCGCCGGCCCCTGGCGCCCCTGGACAGACCAATGTCTGAACTGATCAACGCCTACCTTCCCTTGGTCGTTTTCATCGCTATCGCGGCCGTTATCGCGGGCGCGTTGCTGATCGCGCCTTTCCTTCTGGCTTATAAGTCGCCGGATCCGGAAAAGCTGTCGGCCTACGAATGCGGGTTCAACGCCTTCGACGACGCGCGCATGAAATTCGACGTTCGATTCTATCTCGTCTCGCTGCTGTTCATTGTCTTCGACCTTGAAGTGGCTTTCCTGTTTCCCTGGGCTGTCGCCTTCAAGGAAATTGGTGTGTTCGGTTTCTGGTCGATGATGATTTTCTTGGGCGTCCTGACGATTGGCTTCATCTATGAATGGACCAAGGGCGCGTTGGAGTGGGATTGATGGCCAACCAGACCCTCGTTGCACAGAGCCCTCAGGGCATTCTTGATCCGGCGACCGGCAAGCCGGTCGGCTCGCGCGATCCGTTTTTCATGCAGATTAACGATCAGCTCGCCGACAAGGGCTTCATCGTCACCGCGAGCGATGATCTCATTCAGTGGGCCCGTACCGGCTCGCTGATGTGGATGACGTTCGGCCTGGCCTGTTGCGCCGTAGAAATGATGCAGCTGTCGATGCCGCGTTATGACGTCGAGCGTTTCGGCTTCGCGCCGCGCGCCAGCCCGCGCCAGTCCGACGTGATGATCGTCGCTGGCACGCTGACCAATAAAATGGCCCCGGCGCTGCGTAAGGTCTACGACCAGATGCCCGAACCGCGTTACGTCATCTCCATGGGATCGTGCGCAAACGGCGGCGGCTATTATCATTATTCTTATTCAGTTGTGCGCGGCTGCGACCGTGTGGTGCCGGTGGACATCTATGTTCCCGGCTGCCCGCCCTCGGCCGAGGCGCTGCTCTACGGCGTGCTGCTTCTGCAAAAGAAGATTCGGCGCGTCGGAACGATTGAACGCTGAGGCTGCGTCTGCCCTCGCAGGCGTAAACCGGAGCTGGTTATGGACGATGGTTTGAAATCCCTTGGCGACAGTATCGCCGCAGCGCTGCCAGGCGCCATCGAGCGTGTCTCGGTCGATTTCGGCGAGCTGAATGTGATCGCCAATCCGGCTCGGATTCTCGATGTGCTGAAGCATTTGTACGAGGCGCCCGACTGCCTGTTCGTCAATCTCGTTGACATCACGGCCGTCGACTATCCGCAGCGGGAAAAGCGCTTCGATGTCGTTTATCACGCGCTGTCGCCGCGCCATAACCGGCGCATCCGCGTCAAGGCTTTCATCGGCGAGGATGAAACGATTGCCTCCGCCATTCCGGTCTGGCCGTCGGCCAATTGGTTCGAGCGCGAGGCCTATGACATGTTCGGCATCCTCTTCGCCGATCATCCGGATCTGCGCCGCCTGCTGACCGACTATGGTTTCGACGGCCATCCGCTACGTAAGGATTTTCCGATGACCGGCTATGTCGAGGTTCGCTACGACGATGCGCAGAAGCGTGTCGTCAACGAGCCGGTCAAGCTGACCCAGGAATTCCGCCAGTTCGACTTCCTGTCCCCTTGGGAAGGCCAGCCGGACTATGTCCTGCCCGGCGACGAAAAGGCGAAGGGATGAGCGGCGTCATGAACGATCAGGCTATGAAAGATCGGGCGGCGGCCGAAGAGGGCCCCGTCCGCAATTTCTCGATCAATTTCGGCCCGCAGCATCCGGCGGCCCACGGCGTGCTGCGCCTTGTGCTGGAACTCGACGGCGAGATCGTCGAGCGCGTCGATCCGCATATCGGCCTGCTGCATCGCGGCACCGAGAAGCTGATGGAAGCGCGCACCTATCTGCAGAACGTGCCGTATTTCGATAGGCTCGACTATGTCGCGCCGATGAACCAGGAACATGCGTTCTGCCTGGCGATCGAAAAGCTGCTCGGCATCGAAGTGCCGTATCGCGCCCAGCTCATCCGCGTTCTGTTCAGCGAAATCGGCCGCCTGCTGTCGCATCTGCTCAACGTCACGACGCAGGCGATGGACGTCGGCGCGCTCACCCCGCCGCTGTGGGGTTTCGAAGAGCGCGAGAAGCTGATGATCTTCTATGAGCGTGCCTCGGGCGCGCGCATGCATGCCAATTACTTCCGTCCCGGCGGCGTCGCGCGCGACTGCCCGCCCGAGCTGATCGAAGATATCGGCAAGTTCTGCGATCCGTTCCTCAAGGTCTGCGACGATCTCACCGCGCTGTTCCTCGACAACCGCATCTTCAAGCAACGCAACGTCGATATCGGCGTCGTGACCTTGGAAGAATGCTGGAAGTGGGGTTTCTCCGGTGTGATGGTGCGCGGCTCCGGCGCGCCCTGGGATTTGCGCAAGTCGCAGCCCTATGAGTGCTACGAGGAAATGGAATTCGACATTCCGATCGGACGCAACGGCGACAACTACGATCGCCAGGTCATCCGCATGGAAGAGATGCGCCAGTCGGTCCGCATCATGAAGCAATGCGTCGAGCGGCTGATGAGCCCGCAGGGGCAGGGCCCGGTCGCCACCGTCGATCACAAGGTCGTCGCGCCCATGCGCCCGGAAATGAAGCGCTCGATGGAATCGCTGATCCATCACTTCAAGCTCTTTACCGAAGGCTTCCACGTGCCAGCGGGCGAAGTTTACACCGCCGTCGAGGCGCCGAAGGGCGAGTTCGGCGTCTATCTCGTCGCCGATGGCACCAACAAGCCGTACCGCTGCAAAATCCGCGCGCCGGGTTTTGCTCACCTGCAGGCGATGGACTTCATGTGCCGCAAGCACATGCTGGCCGACGTCAGCGCGATCCTTGGATCTCTCGACATCGTGTTCGGGGAGGTGGACCGCTGATCCGGTCCAGATAAACCATGACAGTCCGCCGTCTCGCTGAACAACAACCCGCCAGTTTCGAATTCACCCCGGAAAACCGGGCGTGGTGCGACGACCAGATCGCCAAGTATCCGCTTGGTCGTCAGGCATCCGCCGTCATTCCGCTTTTGTGGAAGGCGATGGCGCAGAATGATTATTGGCTGCCGCAGAAAGCGATCGAAAAAGTCGCTGACATGCTGGCCATGCCCTATATCCGCGTGCTCGAAGTCGCGACCTTCTATTCGATGTTCAATCTCGAACCGGTTGGCCGCCATTTCGTGCAGCTCTGCGGCACGACGCCGTGCGCCCTGCGCGGCGCCAACGACATCAAGGCCGTGCTCGAGAAGCGCATCGGCGAACAGCGTCATGTTTCAGCCGATGGCAAATTCGCTTGGCTGGAAGTGGAATGCTTGGGCGCCTGCTGCAACGCGCCGATGGTGCAGATCAACGATGACTACTTCGAGGATCTGACGCCAGAACTGATGGAAAAGCTGCTCGACGATCTCGCCGCCGGTCGCCCGGTGAAGACGGGATCGCAGATCGGCCGTATCGGTTCTGAACCGGAGCCCGGGAAGGGCACGACACTGACGGACGCGACGCTCTATGACGGTTCCGTCGTTGGCAGTTGGAAGGCGCGTTTCGACGAAGCAAGAGCTGCTGAAAAAGCTGCTGCCGAGAAGGCCGCTGCTGAAAAGGCGGCCGCCGAAGCGGCCAACAAGAGTTGAAGGTGAACCATGCTCGCTGACAAGGATCGCATCTTCACCAATCTCTACGGCTTCCAGTCGCCGTCTCTGAAAGAGGCGCGCATGCGCGGCGCATGGGATGGCACCAAGCTTCTCATCGACCAGGGCGTCAGCTGGGTCATCAACGAGATGAAGGCCTCCGGGCTGCGGGGACGCGGCGGCGCCGGCTTCCCGACTGGCCTTAAATGGTCGTTCATGCCGAAGCCCGACCCGATGCGGCCGTCCTATCTCGTCGTCAATGCCGACGAATCGGAGCCTGGCACCTGCAAGGATCGCGAGATCATGCGCAACGATCCGCATCTGCTGATCGAAGGCTGCCTGATCGCTTCCTTCGCCATGGGCGCGCATGCCTGCTACATCTACATTCGCGGTGAATATATCGCCGAGCGTGAAGCGTTGCAGCGCGCCGTTGATGAGGCCTATGCGGCCAATCTCATCGGCCCCAACAATGTCCACGGCTGGCCGTTCGACCTTTACGTTCACCATGGCGCCGGCGCTTATATCTGCGGTGAAGAGACCGCGCTGCTCGAAAGCCTTGAAGGCAAAAAGGGCATGCCGCGCATGAAACCGCCGTTCCCGGCGAACATGGGCCTCTATGGCTGCCCGACGACGGTGAACAACGTGGAATCGATCGCCGTCGCGCCGACCATCCTGCGTCGCGGCGCCAGCTGGTTCCTCGGCTTCGGCCAGAAGAACAACGCCGGCACAAAACTGTTCTGCGTCTCCGGCCACGTCAACAAGCCGTGCAATGTCGAAGAGGCGATGAGCATTCCGTTCCGCGAGCTTATCGACAAGCATTGCGGCGGCATCCGTGGCGGCTGGGACAATCTGCTGGCGGTGATTCCCGGCGGCTCGTCGGTGCGTTGCGTGCCGGCCGATCAGATCATCGATTGCCCGATGGATTTCGACAGCCTGTCGAAGCTGCGCTCCGGCCTCGGCACGGCGGCAGTGATCGTCATGGACAAGTCGACCGACATCGTCCGCGCCATCGCCCGCATTTCCTATTTCTACAAGCACGAGAGCTGCGGTCAGTGCACGCCGTGCCGCGAAGGCACCGGTTGGATGTGGCGCGTGCTTAACCGCATGGCCGAAGGCCGCGCCCAGAAGCGTGAGATCGACATGCTGCTCGATGTGTCGAAACAAATTGAAGGCCACACCATCTGCGCGCTCGGCGACGCGGCGGCTTGGCCGATCCAGGGGCTCATCACCCATTTCCGGCATGAGATCGAAAAGCGCATCGACGATTATTCCGCCAATCCGCACAGCGAAACTGTGCGTATGGCGGCGGAATAAGACGACAGTTTTGGACTTTGCGTGGCGGAGCACCGCGGCGCGAAACGTGAAAGAGACAGGAAGGCACGATGACCAAGATCATCGTTGACGGTTCGGAAGTCGACGTCCCGGGAGAGTATACGCTCCTCCAGGCGTGCGAAGCCGCGGGCGCGGAAGTGCCGCGCTTCTGCTTCCACGAACGTTTGTCGGTGGCCGGCAATTGCCGCATGTGTTTGGTCGAGGTGAAGGGCGGACCGCCTAAGCCGGCGGCCTCATGCGCCATGGCAGTGCGCGATCTGCGCCCGGGCCCGAACGGCGAAGCGCCGCAGGTCTTCACCAACACACCGATGGTGAAGAAGGCGCGCGAAGGCGTGATGGAATTCCTGCTCATCAATCATCCGCTCGATTGTCCGATCTGCGATCAGGGCGGCGAATGCGATCTGCAGGACCAGGCCATGGGCTTTGGCCTCGATTCTTCGCGCTATGCCGAGAACAAGCGCGCCGTCGAGGACAAATATATTGGTCCGCTGGTCAAGACTTCGATGAACCGCTGCATCCATTGCACGCGCTGTGTCCGCTTCACGGCGGAAGTCGCCGGCACCGGCGACATGGGCGCTATCGGCCGCGGCGAGGATATGGAGATCACCACCTATCTCGAAACGGCGATGACCTCCGAGCTGCAAGGCAATGTCGCTGATCTCTGCCCGGTCGGCGCGCTGCTGCCCAAGCCGCAGAATTTCAAGGCGCGGCCGTGGGAAATGCAGAAGACGGAATCGGTTGACGTGATGGACGCCCTGGGCTCCGCCATCCGCGTCGATACGCGCGGACGCGAGGTCATGCGCATCCTGCCGCGCGTCAACGACGCGGTGAACGAGGAATGGATTTCCGACAAGACCCGCCAGATCGTCGACGGCCTGGGCACTCAGCGCCTCGATCGGCCTTATCTGCGTGAGAACGGCAGACTACGCCAGGCGAGCTGGCAAGAAGCTTTCGCCGCCATCGCCGCGAAGGTGAAGGCGACAAGCCCTGCGAAGATCGGCGCCATCGCCGGTGATCTCGCCGCCGCGGAAGAGATGTATGCGCTGAAGGCGCTGATGCAGAAGCTCGGCTCCGGCAATATCGATTGCCGCCAGGATGGCACCAAGCTCGATCCGAAGTTCGGCCGCGCTTCCTATCTCTTCAACGCCACGGTCGCGGGCATCGAGGAAGCGGATTCGATCCTCATCGTCGGCGCCAATCCGCGCCGCGAAGCGCCTGTGCTCAACGCGCGCATCCGCAAGCGTTGGCTGCGTGGCGGTCTTAAGATCAGCGTCGTCGGTGAACGTGCCGACCTGACTTATGTTTACGACTATCAAGGCGCCGGCCCGGAATCGCTCGCCAATCTGGTCGAGTATCCGCCGCAGGGTAGCCAGAAGCCGATGATCATCGTCGGGCAGGGCGCCTTGGCGCGCCCCGATGGCGCGGCGATCCTCGCCATGGCGGCGAAATATGCGCAAGCCGTTGGCGCCGTGAAGGATGGCTGGAACGGCTTCTGCGTGTTGCACACGGCGGCGTCGCGCGTCGGCGGTCTCGATCTCGGCTTCGTGCCGGGAGAAGGTGGCCTCGATGTGGCGGCCATGGCCAATGGCGGCGTCGATGTGCTGTTCAACTTGGGGGCCGACGAGATCGACATCAAGCCGGGCGCTTTCGTCATTTACCAGGGCTCCCATGGCGACCGTGGCGCACATCGTGCCGACGTCATCCTGCCGGGCGCGGCCTATACGGAAAAGAGCGGCACCTATGTGAACACGGAAGGTCGTGTTCAGATGGCGGCGCGCGCGGCTTTCCCGCCGGGCGATGCGCGCGAAGATTGGGCGATCCTGCGGGCGCTTTCGGATGTGCTGGGCCAGCGCCTGCCGTTCGACTCCCTCGGCGCGCTGCGCAAGGCGCTCTATGCCGAGCAGCCGCATCTCGCCCGTCTCGAGCAGATCGCGCCGGGCGCGAGTATGAACATCACCGCGACAGGCGCGCCGGGCAAGGAAGCTTTCGCGTCTCCCATCACGGATTTCTATATGACGAACCCGATCGCGCGCGCTTCCTCGGTCATGGCCGAATGTTCGGCTTTGGCGCGTGGGCGCATGCAGCAGGCGGCGGAGTAGGGACATGGATTTCTCCTGGGTTCTGCACCTTCTCATCATCGTCGGCAAAAGCCTGCTGATGCTCGTCGCGGTGCTGATTTACGTCGCCTATATTCTGTATGCCGACCGTAAAATCTGGGCGGCAGTGCAGTTGCGCCGTGGCCCCAACGTCGTTGGCCCCTGGGGCTTGCTGCAGTCCTTCGCCGACATGCTCAAATTCGTGTTCAAGGAACCGGTGATCCCGGCGGGCGCGAACAAGGGCGTGTTCCTCTTGGCGCCTTTCGTCACGGGCCTTCTGGCGCTCGCGACCTGGGCGGTCATTCCGGTGGCGGACGGCTGGGCCATTGCCGATCTGAACGTCGGCATCCTCTATGTTTTCGCCATCTCCTCGCTCGGTGTCTATGGCATCATCATGGGCGGCTGGGCGTCGAACTCGAAATATCCGTTCCTGTCGGCGCTGCGTTCGGCCGCGCAGATGGTGAGCTATGAAGTCTCGATTGGCTTCGTCATCGTCACCGTGCTGCTCTGCGCCGGTTCGCTGAACCTCTCCGACATCGTCAAGGCGCAGGACACGTCCTACGGTCTGCTCGGGTGGTACTGGCTGCCGCTGTTCCCGATGTTCATCATCTTCTTCATTTCGGCTTTGGCTGAGACCAATCGTCCGCCGTTCGATCTGGCCGAAGCGGAATCCGAACTCGTCGCCGGCTTCATGGTCGAATATTCCTCGACCCCCTACATGCTGTTCATGCTCGGCGAATATGTCGCCATCGTCGGCATGTGCGCCATGACGACGGTGCTGTTCCTGGGTGGCTGGCTGTCGCCGCTGCCGTTCGCGCCGTTCACCTGGGTGCCGGGCATCATCTGGTTCGTCTTGAAGGGGACGCTCGTCTTCTTCATGTTCGCCATGGTGAAGGCTTTCGTGCCGCGCTACCGCTATGATCAGCTGATGCGTCTGGGCTGGAAGGTGTTCCTGCCGATCTCGCTGTTCATGGTCGTTCTGGTCGCAGCCGTCCTGCAGTTCACCGGGTGGGGAGGGCGCGTATGAACGTCGATCTTTCCAATGCCGGCCTGGTCGGCGCGCTCCTGGGGCTCGCTTTCGGTCTGTTCCAGTTCTCCCTGATCCAGCGCGTCATCCGGCGCATGCTGACGAACGAGGCGAAGCAGGAAAAGCCCGGGCCCGAGGCGATCGCCCATGTCGAACGTCTGATGAAACCGATCCGCTATGCACTGCTGGTGGCGGCTCTCATTATCTATCCCCTGGCCGGCTATATCGTTGGCGCGCCCTACGCCACGCAAAGTAGATGAGTCTGGACATGAAACTCGACCGCGCCGCAAAAGCCCTGTTTCTCACCGAGTTCGTCGGAGCCTTCGTGCTATCGATGCGCTACTTCTTCAAGCCGAAGGCGACGCTGAACTATCCGCACGAGCGCAATCCGCAATCGCCGCGGTATCGCGGCGAGCACGCGCTGCGCCGCTATCCCAATGGTGAAGAGCGCTGCATCGCCTGCAAATTGTGCGAGGCGATCTGCCCGGCTCAGGCCATTACCATCGAGGCTGGCCCGCGCGGTAACGACGGCACCCGCCGCACCACCCGTTACGACATCGACATGGTGAAGTGCATCTACTGCGGCCTGTGCCAGGAGGCCTGCCCGGTGGACGCCATCGTCGAGGGACCGAACGCCGAATTCGCGGTCGAAACCCGCGAGGAACTTTACTACGACAAGGTGCGCCTGCTCGAAAACGGCGCGCGCTGGGAACGTGAAATCGCGCGCAATATCGCGATGGACGCCCCTTACAGGTAATTCTTCTTTCCGCTTTGCGGAAAGATTGATGAGGACGAAACGATGACCGTGGCCGCCGTCTTTTTCTATCTGTTCTCGACCGTCATGCTCGCTTCAGCGTTCATGGTGATCGCGGCGCGCAATCCCGTTCACTCGGTGCTGTTCCTTATCCTGGCCTTCGTCAATGCGGCCGGGCTCTTCATTCTCGCCGGCGCGGAATTCCTCGCCATGATCTTGGTCGTGGTCTACGTCGGCGCGGTGGCGGTGCTTTTCCTCTTCGTCGTCATGATGCTCGATGTTGACTTCACCGAGTTGAAGCAGGGCTTCCTGCAATATCTGCCGCTCGGCGCGCTCATCGGCATCGTCGTTGCCATAGAGTTGATCATGGTACTCGGCGGCTGGACCGCTGCGCCTGGCGCCAGGGCGACCAATGCGCCGCAAATCACCGCGCTGAGCAACACTGAGGCGCTCGGCCTCGTTCTCTACACGCGCCACGTCTATTTCTTCCAGGCCGCTGGTCTCGTCCTGCTGACGGCGATGATCGGTGCGATCGTCCTGACCCTGCAACACAAGCCCGGCGTCAAGCGCCAGGATATTTCGCAACAGAATGCGCGCACGCGCGAGGAAGCCGTCGAGGTCCGCAAGGTGCCCTCGCGGACCGGCGTCTGATAGAGGTTCGCATGGAAATCGGTCTCACCCATTATCTGATCGTCGCTGCGATCCTGTTCACCATCGGGATCGCGGGCATCATTCTCAACCGCAAGAACATCATCATCATCTTGATGTCGGTCGAGTTGATCCTGCTGTCGGTGAACATCAACCTGGTCGCCTTCTCGAGCTTCCTTGGCGACCTCACCGGTCAGGTCTTCTCCCTGTTCATTCTCACCGTCGCGGCTGCCGAGGCTGCGATCGGTCTGGCCATTCTTGTCACCTATTTCCGCAACCGTGGCTCCATCGCGGTTGAAGACATCAATATGATGAAGGGCTGAGGGCGCATGTATACCGCGATCGTCTTTCTGCCCCTCGTAGGGTTTCTGATTGCTGGCCTGTTCGGCCGGCAGCTCGGCGCCCGCCCGTCTGAGCTCGTCACCACGATCTTTCTGTTCGTGGCCGCTGCCCTGTCGTGGATCGCCTTCTTCAGCGTCGGTCTCGGCACCGCTGGCACCAGCGTCCCCGTGCTGGGCAACTGGATCGTCTCCGGTGGCTTGAAGATTGATTGGGCGCTGCGCATCGACACGCTCACCGTTGTCATGCTCGTCGTCATCAACACCGTTTCGGCGCTCGTGCACCTCTATTCCGTCGGCTACATGAACGAGGATCCGCATCGCCCGCGGTTCTTCGCTTATTTGTCGCTGTTCACCTTCGCCATGTTGATGCTGGTGACGGCCGATAATCTGGTGCAGATGTTCTTTGGCTGGGAAGGCGTCGGTCTCGCCTCTTATCTGCTGATCGGCTTCTGGTATGAGAAGCCGTCGGCCAATGCCGCTGCCATTAAGGCTTTCGTCGTCAACCGCGTGGGTGACTTCGGCTTCCTGCTCGGCATTTTCCTCCTGTTCGCGCTCACCGGTTCCGTGGCGCTCGACCAGGTCTTTGCCGCCGCGCCGGGCCTTGCCGGCAAGACGATGCATATTTTCGGCCTCGACATCGATCCGATGACGCTGGTCTGCCTGCTGCTCTTCATGGGCGCTTGCGGCAAGTCGGCCCAGTTCCTGCTGCACACCTGGTTGCCGGATGCGATGGAAGGCCCGACGCCGGTGTCGGCCCTCATCCACGCGGCCACCATGGTCACTGCCGGCGTCTTCATGGTCGCCCGCATGTCGCCGCTGTTCGAATATGCGCCGGTGGCGCTCTCGGTCGTCACCATCGTTGGCGCGACGACGGCGTTCTTCGCCGCCACGGTCGGCCTGGTGCAAAACGACATCAAGCGCGTCATTGCTTATTCGACCTGTTCGCAGCTCGGCTACATGTTCGTCGCCCTGGGTGTCGGCGCCTATAATCTGGCGATCTTCCACCTGTTCACCCACGCCTTCTTCAAGGCGCTGCTGTTCTTGGGCGCTGGCTCGGTCATTCACGCCATGCACCACGAGCAGGACATGCGGAAGATGGGTGGGCTGGCCAAGCACATCCCGATCACCTTCTGGATGATGACGATCGGCACCTTCGCGCTGACCGGCTTGCCGCTGACCGCCGGTTTCTTCTCCAAGGATGCGATCATCGAGGCGGCTTTCACCTCGCAGCGTCCGGGCGCGCTCTATGCGTTCCTGCTGGTGGTCATCGCCGCCGGCCTGACCTCTTTCTATTCCTGGCGTCTGGTGTTCCTGACCTTCTTCGGCAAGGAACGCTGGGCCGCCGATGCGCACAATGACCATGCCGATGATCACGGCCATGCTGCTCCGGCGGTTGCTCACGGTCACGACGATCATGCGCATGACGATCATGGCCACGGGCCGTTGCAGCCGCATGAATCGCCGGCTGTCATGCTGATCCCGCTCTATGTGCTCGCCGCTGGCGCGCTGTTCGCGGGCCTGTTGTTCCGCGATGCCTTCATCGGCGATGGCTTTGATGCCTTCTGGAAGAAGGCGCTGTTCTTCGCGCCGGACAATCATATCCTGCACGAGATGCACAATGTGCCGGAATTCGTCGCCCATCTGGCGACCTATATGATGCTCGGCGGCTTCCTCGTGGCCGTGCTGATGTATGTTTTCTACACCGACGCGCCGCGCAAACTGGCCGAACGCCATGGCATGCTCTACCGGTTCCTGCTCAACAAATGGTATTTCGACGAGCTTTATGACCTGATCTTCGTCCGCCCGGCCTTCTGGCTTGGTCGCGTCTTCTGGAAAGAGGGCGATGGACGGATCATCGACGGCATGGGCGCGGATGGGATCTCAGCGCGCGTCATCGACGTTGCTGGCCGGGTCGTGAAATTGCAGACCGGCTATGTCTATCACTACGCCTTCGCCATGCTCATTGGCGTCGCCGCGTTCATCACCTGGTATCTGCTGGGCGGAGTGCACCACTGATGTTCGGCTTCGGTCTTCTCTCCGGCCTGATCTTCCTGCCGCTCGTTGGCGCGGCCTTCATTCTGCTGCTGCGCGGCGAGAGCGAAGCCACCCTCAGCAATGCCCGCTGGGCGGCGCTGCTGACGACGGTCGCCACCTTCCTCCTGTCGCTCTACGCTTGGAGCCAGTTCGATCCGAACTCGGCTGCCTTCCAGCTTGTCGAGGAAAAGAGCTGGCTCGGCAGCGGTCTGATCTACAAGCTCGGCGTTGACGGCATGTCCATGCCCTTCGTCCTGCTGACCACCTTCCTGATGCCGTTCTGCATCCTGGCCTCGTGGGAATCGATCACCTTCCGCGTCAAGGAATATATGATCGCCTTCCTGGTGCTCGAGACGCTGATGATCGGCGTGTTCTGCGCCCTCGATCTGGTGCTGTTCTACCTGTTCTTCGAAGGCGGCCTCATTCCGATGTTCCTCATCATCGGCATCTGGGGCGGCAAGCGTCGCATCTACGCCAGCTTCAAGTTCTTCCTCTATACGCTGCTCGGCTCGCTGCTGATGCTGCTCGCCATCATGGCGATGTATGGCGTCGCCGGCACCACCGACATCACTGTTCTACTCAAGACGACCTTCCCGTCGTCCATGCAGAAGTGGCTGTGGCTCGCCTTCTTCGCCTCCTTCGCGGTGAAAATGCCGATGTGGCCGGTGCACACCTGGCTGCCCGACGCGCACGTGGAGGCGCCGACGGCGGGCTCGGTCATCCTGGCTGGTATTCTTCTGAAGATGGGCGGTTACGGTTTCATCCGTTTCTCGCTGCCGATGTTCCCGGAAGCGTCGCAATACTTCGCGCCGCTGGTGTGGACGCTGTCGGTCATCGCCATTGTCTACACCTCGCTCGTGGCGCTGGTGCAGGAAGACATGAAGAAGCTCATCGCCTATTCGTCCGTGGCGCATATGGGCTTCGTCACCATGGGCCTCTTCGCCATGAACCAGCAGGGCGTGCAGGGCGCCATCTACCAGATGGTCAGCCACGGCCTTGTCTCAGGCGCGCTCTTCCTTTGCGTCGGTGTCGTCTATGATCGCCTGCACACCCGCGAGATCGCCGCCTATGGTGGTCTGGTGCGCAACATGCCGCTTTATGCGGTGGCCTTCATGATTTTCACCATGGCCAATGTCGGCCTGCCGGGCACCTCGGGCTTCGTCGGCGAATTCCTGACGCTCATGGGCACGTTCTTCGCCAATGCCTGGGTCGGTCTCATCGCCACGACCGGCGTCATTCTCTCGGCCGCATACGCGCTCTATCTCTATCGTCGAGTCATTTTCGGCGTGCTCGAAAAGCCGTCGTTGATGAAGATGAAGGATCTGAACGCCCGCGAGATCGCCTGTCTCGCGCCGCTCGCCGTGCTCGTCATCTATTACGGCATTCAGCCGGGCCCGATCCTGAGCGCCTGCGCGGCCTCCGTCGACCTGCTCATCAAGAATTATCAGACGGCGCTCGGCCTTACCAAGGCCGCCACGCTGGCGCTGCACTGAGGATATGGACATGACCCCGCTTTCCTTCGCGCTGGCCCACTCGCTGCCGGAGATCGTGCTGGCCATCGGCGCGCTCGCCCTGTTGCTGCTCGGCGCGCTGCGCCGGCTGACGGGCGACTGGATCATCAGCGAATGCGCTATCGCGCTACTCGGTCTGGCTGCGCTGAGCATGTTGTTTCAGGTCGGGCCCACCGCCATCATCTGGGACGGGGCCTTCATCGACGATGCTTTCGGCCGTTTCATGAAGTTCCTGGCGCTGGGCGGCGCCATGATTTCGCTGATCCTGTCGCGTGAATTCATGGCGCGCCAGCGGATTGATCTGTTCGAGTTTCCGATTCTCGTCCTGCTCGCCACGCTCGGCATGTTGATGCTGATCTCGGCGCAGAGCCTGATCGCGCTCTATCTCGGCCTCGAGCTGATGAGCTTGGCGCTCTATGTCCTCGCTGCCTTCCATCGCAGCAATCTGCGGGCGTCGGAAGCAGGCCTGAAGTATTTCGTCCTCGGTGCGCTGTCGTCGGGCATGCTGCTCTATGGCGCTTCGCTGCTTTATGGCTTTGCCGGCACGGTGTCCTTCACCGGCATCGGTGAAGCACTGAAGGGCGGCCCGTCGATCGGCGTCGTCTTCGGCTTGGTCTTTGTCATGGCCGGCCTCGCCTTCAAAATGTCCGTCGTGCCGTTCCATATGTGGACGCCCGACGTCTACGAGGGCGCGCCGACCCCGGTGACCACGTTCTTTGCTTCGGCGGCGAAAATCGCCGCGGTCGCCATCACCATTCGCATCATCATGACCGCATTCCCCGGTCTGAAGCTGCAATGGCAGCAGATCGTCGTCTTCATCTCGATCCTGTCCATGGTGGTCGGCGCCTTCGGTGCCATCGGCCAGACCAACATCAAGCGCCTGATGGCCTATTCCTCCATTGGCCATATGGGCTTTGCGCTGGTCGGCCTGTCGGCTGGCACGGAGCAGGGCGTGTTCGGCGTGCTGGTCTATATGGCGATCTATCTCGCCATGACGCTTGGCACTTTCGCCGTCATCCTCTCCATGCGTATCGGCGATCGCTATGTTGAGAATATCGGCGATCTCGCCGGTCTGTCGCGCAATCACAAGTTCATGGCTTTCGTGATGGCGATGATGATGTTCTCGCTGTCGGGCATTCCGCCGCTCGCCGGCTTCTTCGCCAAATGGTATGTCTTCCTGGCCGCCATCCAGGCGAACCTCTACTGGCTCGCCGTCATCGGCATGCTCGCCAGCGTCGTCTCTGCTTTCTACTATCTGCGCGTCGTCAAGATCATGTATCTCGACGAACCGGCGCGACCCTTCGACAAGGTGCATTGGGAAGTGAGCGCCATCGTGGCGCTCGGTGGCCTGTTTGTCGTCTTGTTCTGGGTCTATCCGGCGCCGCTGGTGAACGCAGCGAGCCTCGCCGCCAAATCCTTGTTCTGAGTTAAAGCCAGTCATTGTCCATCGCCGCGTTCCGCTTCGAACATTTCACTGAAATCGCTTCGACGAATGATGCGGCGATGGCGCGGGCGCGCAGCGGTGACGCTGGCCGCCTGTGGATCTCGGCCGATGTGCAGACATCGGGACGCGGTCGCCACAACCGGCCTTGGTCGTCACCCACGGGAAATCTTTACGCCAGCCTGCTGCTGATCGATCCGTCGTCGCCAGCGAAGGCGCCGCAGCTCGGCTTCGTCGCCGGCATTGCGTTGATCGATGCTTTGCGCGATTTCGCGCCTGACGTCGGTTTCGCGCTGAAATGGCCAAACGACATCCTTGTCAACAATGCCAAAATGGCCGGCATCCTGCTCGAAGGCTCGTCCTTGCCGGGTGGCAACTTTGCTTGCGTGCTGGGCTGCGGCGTCAATTGCGCCTCCCACCCCGATGGCCTCGCTTATGCGGCGACTGACTTGAAAGCGCTTGGGCACGATATCGCGCCATCAAGGTTGCTTCAGGCTCTGGCGATGGCCTTCGCGCGTTGGCTCGATGTGTGGGCAGCGGGGGAGGGCTTTGCCGCCATCCGCGCTGCCTGGCTGGAACGTGCGGCCGGCGTCGGCGGCCCGGTCCGCGTCAATTTGGCAGGCCAGATGCACGAGGGGCGCTTCGCCGATATGGACGCCGCCGGCCGTCTTATTCTCGATGGTGCGGATGGGCGCGTGACAATCGACGCGGGCGATGTATTCCTGGGGCCGGTCAACCGGCCGCAGCATGAAAACGGACAGCCATAGGAGCGCCCGGCATATGACCGACCGCAACACCGATCTAGTTTTCGCCCCGCTAGGGGGCCTCGGCGAGATCGGCATGAATGTCGCGCTCTACGGCTTCGGCCCAAAGGGCCGCCGCAAATGGCTTATGGTCGATCTCGGCGTCGCCTTTGCCGGCCCGGAATTGCCGGGCATCGATCTCATCTTGCCCGATCTCGCGTTTATCGAGCGCAACCGCAAGGATCTCGTCGGCCTGGTCATCACCCATGCCCATGAGGACCATATCGGGGCTGTGGCGCGCCTGTGGCCGCGCATCGGCTGCCCGCTCTATGCGACACGCTTCGCCGCAGGGCTGCTCGAAGTCCGCCGCCTCAACGAGAATGGCGCACCGAAGATACCGATCCATATCGTCAGCCCCGGCCAGCGCATCGATCTTGCGCCCTTCGACGTTGAGATGATCCCCGTTGCCCATTCGATTCCCGAAAGCACGGCGCTCGCCATTCGCACGCCGCTGGGCACCGTGCTGCATTCCGGCGACTGGAAGATCGATCCGACACCCGTTGCCGGCTGGGCGACCGACGAGGCGCGCCTGCGCGCCATCGGCGATGAAGGCGTGCTGGCGCTGATCAGCGATTCCACCAATATTCTGCGTGACGGCGAAAGCCCGTCGGAAGCCGACGTTGCCGCCAATCTCGAAAATCTGATTGCCGAAGCGCCGAACCGCGTGATGGTGACGACCTTTGCCTCGAACGTCGCACGCATGCGCGCCGTGGCCTTGGCGGCGGCGCGTGCCGGGCGCCATGTGGTCATCGCCGGGCGTGCCATGGACCGCGTGTCGGAAGTGGCGCGCGAGTGCGGCTATCTCGACGGCGTGCCGGATTTCCTGCCGGCGGATAGTTTCGCCAATCTGCCCCGCAATAAGATCGTTATCATGGCGACAGGCAGCCAGGGTGAGAGCCGGGCCGCTATGGCCCGCATCGCCAACGACGACCATCCGCAGGTGCATCTGGTTCCGGGCGATCGAGTGATTTTCTCGTCGCGACCGATCCCCGGCAACGAGCGCGCCATTGGCGACATCGTCAACGGCCTCGTGCGTCAGGGCATCGAGGTCATCACCGATCGCACCCATCTCGTCCACGTCTCCGGCCATCCACGCCGCAGCGAAGTGAAACATCTCTACGAGTGGATTCGTCCCCGCATTGCGATTCCCGCCCATGGCGAAGCCCTGCATCTGGCCGAACACGCGCGTTTCGCCCGCGAGCAGGGCGTTCCCACGACGCTCGTCGCCAACAATGGCGATCTTGTCCATCTCGCGCCCGGTGAAGTCGGCATTATCGATCAGGTCGATCACGGCCGCCTCTATACTGATGGCGATTTGATCGTCACGGCGGATGACGAGGCGCTGCGCGACCGCCGCGGCCTGGCCTTCGCCGGCATCATTTCAGTGGGCATCGCCATGACCGCCAAAGGCGAGCTGGCCGGCGATCCCGATGTGGTGATGTCGGGCATTCCCGCGCGCACGCGCGATGGCCGCGCCATGGATGCTCTCATCGACAAGACCGTCTTCGAGGTGTTGGATGGTTTGCCGCGCGCCCGTCGTCGCGATGCCGATGCGGTGGAATCGGCCGTCGAGCGCGCCGTGCGTGGCGCTGTGCGTGCCGTGTGGGGCAAGCGGCCGACGGTGCATGTGCTGGTGATGGAGGTGTAGGTGATTGGACGGCTCAATCACGTCGCCATCGCGGTGCCCGATCTCGCCGCCGCCGTGCGCACCTATCGCGACACGCTGGGTGCGAAGGTGTCGGCGCCGCAGGCTCTGCCCGAACATGGCGTGACAGTCGTCTTCGTTGAATTGCCGAATACCAAGATCGAACTGCTTGAGCCGCTGGGCGCATCGTCGCCCATCGCCAAGTTCCTGGAGAGCAATCCGGCCGGCGGCATGCATCACGTCTGTTACGAGGTCGATGACATCCTTGCCGCCCGCGACCGCCTGAAGGCGGCGGGCGCTCGGGTGCTGGGCGATGGCGAGCCGAGAATCGGCGCCCATGGCAAGCCGGTGCTGTTCCTGCACCCCAAGGACTTCTGCGGCACCCTGGTCGAGATCGAGCAGGTCTAAAGCGTTTTTGCAGTTTGACGAAGTCAAACGCCACAAAGACGCGTGAAAATCAAAGATGCTAGGCAAAATTGCGTTTCTATCGAAACGCAATTTGCTTTAGCGGGACAACCCGCCGCCTTGATGCGCCGGCTGGCACGTGTCACCTCTTGGGGAAAGTCAGCGAGGGGCGGACACATGGACATATTGGCTCTGGCATGCGGTTTGGCCGCGGCGGCGCTCGCCGTCCTGGCTTTTTGGCCGAAGACGATCATGCCCTTGCGCTGGGCCGCCATCGCCGCGAGCCTGCTGGCGATCGTCTATTTCGCCTGGATTCGAAACTGGCCATTTCTCGCGGCCAACGTGCTCATCTTGCCCCTCAACCTGTGGCGATTGCAGGAAATGCGCAAACTGCTCGCCGATGCCGAAAAGGCCAATCGCGAAGAGCTCAACTTCAGTTGGCTGACGCCCTACATGCAGCCGGTCGCCTTCGAGGCTGGCGAGGCCCTGTTCAACAAGGGCGACGAGGCCGATGCAGTCTATGTGCTCGCCGAAGGCCAGCTCAACCTGCCGGAGCTGGGCATTATCATCGGCCCTGGCGCGATGATCGGCGAAATGGGCCTGTTCACCGCCGGCAATCGCCGCCTGTCCGGAGCCCGGGCCATGGGGCCTGTGCGGGCATACCGCATGGCGTATCGGGATTTTGAGCAGCATTATTTCCAGAATCCGCAATTCGGCCTTTATCTGGTCCGCCTGATGATGCGCCGGCTGGAGAGCAATCTGTCGCGCTATTCCGGCGGTAAGGCAGGAAATGTGGCCGGAAACCCAACTGCACCGGCCGCGCCGCGGCCACAGGCCTGACGCACAAGGCCAAGGTCAAGAAAAGTAAGAGAATCCATCATGTCGATCCCTCTCGCCATCGCCCTCTTCATCACCATCTGGTGGACGGTTCTGTTCGCGGTCCTGCCGTTCGGCGTGCGCTCCCAGCACGAACAGGGCGAGGTCGTTCACGGTACGGATCCTGGCGCTCCGGTGGCGCCGCGTCTGCTGATGAAGGCACTCTGGACCACTATTATTTCAGCGGTCATTTTCGGTGGCTTTCTGGCCTATGTCGAATACGCTTGAGAGCGTGGGGGCAGTGGAATGCCCGCCAGAGGGCCTTCTGACTCTTAATCAGCGGGTCGAGCAGGGGATTGGTGCCGCAGGCTATTGACCCCGGGGGCCCCGGCGGATACTCAGGCCCGGCCTTGGGCTTGTTCCCGAGGCCTCGCTTGGGCTTTTGGGCCCACGGGAGCGCGTAGCTCAGCCGGTAGAGCATCTGACTTTTAATCAGAGGGTCATGGGTTCGAGTCCCATCGCGCTCACCACTTAAAGTGGTGATTTTATTAGAGAAAATGGTTGAGTATCGAAGACGCGCCGCCAGTTGAGCGCGCATGCGCGAAGGCGCCTTCGACCGCTTTGTCGAGGAAGAGCGCCCGAGTGTGTTGGATCATCCTCTTCGTCATCAACCAAGCATCGTCGCGGACGATGCGCCTTTGTCGATGATCTCCCCTATCATTTGAAACATCGCCTCGGAAGCGGCTCGGGTGTTCCTGGCTGACGAGCAGATCAAGGATTGCGCTGCGAGCTTTTGCCAATGCTCGCGCGCGACAACCATGCCGCCACGGCCTTTCGCGATGTCTGCAAAGTACCGCGCCGCATAGGTTCGCCTCGCTCGCGCGAAGGCTCCGCCCAATGTTTAAATCTCGCTCCGCTCACTCGATTGATGCCCATTATCGGATACATCATGGAATCGATCTAACTGAAATAATCGAAACGGCTTGAAAGAACTATTTTTCTAAGATAATCGATTTTATCCTTCTCGCTTGTTCCGTCGGAGAATGTCTCTTGCTGTCTGAAACTGATCTGCACAAGGCCGTCGATATCCTCATGGCGGCGCATCGCGATCGCAAACAAGCTGTGCAACTGTCGACGACTTTTCCTTCCATCGAGATCGAGGACTCCTATGCAATCTCGACCGAGGTCATGCGTCGAAAGGTCGAAGCTGGCGCCAAACTGATCGGGCATAAGGTTGGGCTGACTTCAAAGGCCATGCAGCGGTCCTCTCAGATCGACGAACCTGATTATGGCTACCTCCTCGACGACATGCTGGTCGCCGACGGTGCGAAGGTGCCACACGAAAACTACTGCCTGCCGCGTGTTGAAGTCGAACTGGCTTTCGTGCTCGGGAAAGCCCTTAAGGGGCCCGGGATCGGCCTCACGGATGTCCTTGCTGCAACCGATTATGTCGTGCCCGCGATTGAGATCGTCGATGCGCGGCTGCAAGACCAACGAAAGATATTCGACACCGTCGCCGACAATGGTGCGGCGGCCGGCCTGATTATGGGTGGTCGTCCGGTTCGTCCCATGGACGTCGATCTTCGCTGGGTGGGCGGGATCATGTATCGGAACTCAGAGATCGAAGAGACGGGGCTGGCCGCCGGCGTTCTGGGGCATCCGGCTCTGGGTGTTGCCTGGCTTGCCAACAAGCTTGGGCAATATGGACATTCAATGGAGGCGGGCCACATCGTTCTCGCTGGCTCTTTCACCAGGGTTGTTTACGCCAAAAAGGGCGACACATTGCACGGCGATTTCGGCCCGTTAGGCTCTCTCGCAGTGCAATTTGTGTGAGATGGCCATGGACATTCCGGCCAATACGTTCAAGCGCGCGCTTCGCCTAAAGAGCCGTCAAATCGGTCTGTGGTGCAGTCTTTGCAGTCCTATAGCCGGCGAGGTTGTCTCGCATTCCGGTTTCGATTGGCTTCTGTTCGACACCGAACATTCGCCGAACGAAGTGCCCGATGTTCTGGCGCTTCTGCAGGCCGCGCAAGGCAGCGAGGTGTCGTGCGTTGTGCGGCCAGCCGCGAACGATCCGGTCTTGATCAAGCGCTTTCTCGATATCGGCGCTCAGACGCTTCTCATTCCCTTCGTGCAGACAGCGGACGAAGCCCGAAAAGCAGTCGAGGCGACGCGCTATCCACCTGCCGGCATCCGCGGCGTGACGGGGAGCGGGCGAGCAAGCCGCTATGGCCGGGTCAAAGACTATTTTCAAAAAGCCAATGATGAGATTGGCCTGCTCGTGCAGATCGAAACGCAGCAGGCGCTTGCTCAACTCGAGGCGATCGCGCAAGTTGAAGGTGTCGATGGCGTTTTCATTGGACCCAACGACCTTGCTGCATCATTTGGCCATCTCGGCAACTGGCAACATCCCGACGTTCAGAATGCTCTCAAGGATGCCGGACAACGGCTTAAACGTCTTGGCGTGCCGGCCGGAATTCTCACGCCACATGAAGAAGAAGCGCGGCGCTTTATCACGTGGGGCTACAGCTTTGTCGCTGTCGGCGCCGATATTGGCTTGTTGGCGCGTGCGGCTGACAGTCTCGCGAAACGGTTCAAGACAGAAGAGTAGCGGTAAGCCTACAGCGCGTTGCGACTATTCGACGACCCAAGAGACAAAAGGATTTATCGAGGGAGGAAATCCATGCGCCTGACGACCTTTGCCGCTTTATTCATGGCCGCGCTCACCGCAACGCCCGGCGTGGCCCAAGACAATTATCCGAACCGCCTGATCTACCTGATCATCCCGCAGGCGGCCGGCAGCGCCAGCGATAACGGAGGGCGCCTGCTGGCGCAGGTGCTTAGCCAGGATCTCGGTCAGCAGGTGATCGTTGACAATCGCCCCGGCGCCGCCTTCGCCATAGGGCTTGACCATGTCGCCAAGTCTGCGCCCGACGGTTATACGCTGGGCATCGGCCCCATCGGCGCGTTGGCGATGACGCCACATGTGGTGCCCAAGCAGCCTTATGATGTGCAGCGCGATTTCACGCCGATCGCGCTGACGACGCGCGGGCAGATGCTACTCGCCGTCTCGCCGAAACTGCCGATCAATTCGGTGCGGGATCTGGTCGCCTATGCCAAGGCCAATCCAGGCAAGTTGTCGAACGCCTCGTCCGGCAATGGTTCGCCCGGCCATGTCGGTGGCGAGCTCTTCAAGATGATGGCTGGAACGAACATCGTGCACGTGCCGTATCGCGGCGGCAATATGGCAATCAACGATTTGATCGCCGGCCATGTGGAGGTGATCTTCGAGAGCTTGCAATCGATCGGGCCGTTCGTCAACGAAGGTAAGATCAAGGCACTCGCCGTGACCGGCGATCATCGTTCGCCGAGCTTCCCCGATCTGCCGACCGTGGCGGAAGCCGGCGTGCCTGGCTATGTCGCCGAGACCTGGACCGGACTGATTGGTCCGGCGAACATGCCGCGCCCCATCGTCGATAAACTCAACGCCGCGGTGAACCGCGCCATGACTTCCCAGGCCTTCAAAGACAAGTTTGCCAAGTTCGGCGACGAGCCGGGCGGCGGCACGCCGGAGGATCTTGCCAACGCCATCAAGAACGACTTCGCCAAATGGGGCGATCTGCTCAAGCAGACGGGGGTCAAGTTCGAATAGGGGCGCGGCCCGCGTCGCCATGCAGTGTGACTTGAAAGATTTTCGACGTTCAAACGCCATCATTGACTTCATGAGGGGAGAAGAATCGTGATGACCATCGTTCGTGTTCTGCTGGGCATGCTCGTTCTTGGCCAGGTTCTGGGCCACGCGTCTGTCATGGCGCAAACCTATCCGTCCCGTTCCATCCAAATCATCGTTCCTTTTCCTGCTGGAGGCCTGGCCGACGTCTTGACGCGGACGGTCGGCGAAGAGCTGTCGAAAGTTCTTGGCCAACCTGTGATCGCCGAGAACAAGCCGGGTGCCGGCGGCAATGTCGGCGCGAACCTGGTCGCGAAGGCCACGCCGGACGGCTATACGCTGATGATGACATCGGCCGGCATTCTGAGTGCCAACCAGTTCCTGTACAAGGATATGTCCTTCGATCCTGAGACGGCATTCGCGCCGATCTCCCTTGTCGCTGATATGCCGATGCTGGTCCTCGTCCACAAGAAGACCGACATTAAGACGCTTCAGGAACTCTTGGCCGCCGCCCGATCGAAGCCGCGCGGCTTGAATTTCGGCTCGGCCGGCGTGGGGACGACAGGACATCTCGGCCTAGCTCTGCTTATGCACGTGAGCCGTGTGGAGGTGAGCCATGTTCCTTATCGAGGCGCGGCTCCGGCGGTGAATGATCTGGTTGCCGGCCATGTCGACGGTGTCGTCGATAACCCTCCGATCTTGATGGATCACATTCAGGCGGGTACCGTCACCCCGCTCGCGGTCGCCGCGAAAAAGCGGCTGGCTCAGCTTCCCAATGTGCCGACGTCTGTTGAAGCTGGCTTGCCCGACTGGCAAATCTCGTCCTGGTTCGGTTTCGCCGCACCGGCGGGCACATCCGCGGACATCGTCAAAAAGCTGCAGGGCGCGGTCGCGCACGCGCTGCAGCAGCCCAACATCAAGAAATTTTTTAACGACAGCGCAATGGTGCCGGTCGGCAATACGCCGGAAGAGTTTGCAAAATATATCGGTGAAGAGCGGGTGAAATGGCGTGACGTCATCAGCGAAGCCAAGATTCAAGCCAACTGAAGCTTGGTGGCCGCTCGTTCTGAAGGTGTGCGATATGCATGAATGCCGAGTATCGTCTGTCCGTAGCGTCGACATCGCCGTTCGCGATATAAAGGCTGCGGAACGATTCTTCGTCGACGCATGGGGACTGCAACACTGCGCATTTCAAGACGGCGTAGTCTACCTTCGCGCCACGGACGCTCCCTTTCACGCGATAAGTCTGCGCGAAGCGGGGCAGCCGGCGCTGGTTCGCGTTGTCTTGGGAGCTGCGAACCGCGAACATGTCGACGAACTTTGGCAGCGTGTCCAAGCCAGCGGCCGACCGACGGACGGACCGCCGCGCGACGTGAAATGGCCGGGCGGCGGTTATGGCTTTGGGCTGCGCGATCCGGAGGGGCGCAGTTTCGCGGTGCTGAGCGATGCTGCTGATCATGCCGACACGTCGGCATCCATCGACCGGCCGCGAAAGATTTCTCACGTGAACATCAATTGCCGCGACAATGATGCGACATTTGAGTTCTTCCGTGACGTGCTTGGCTTCAAGCTTTCCGACCAGACCAAGAAATTTCGCTTCCTGCGCTGCAACGAGGATCATCATTCGATGGTTCTCGGCTTCGACAGCAATTCCGATCTCAATCATGTGGCCTTCGAGCTGTCGGACCTCGAATCGGTTATGCGCGGAATCGGCCGGATGCGAGATCATGGGCACGCCGTTGAGTGGGGGCCGGGGCGGCACGGCCCGGGCGATAATGTTTTTGCTTACTTCTGCGGGCCCGAGGATTTTCCCATCGAGTATACGTCTGAGATGCAAGCCGTCGACGACAGCCATCACGTGCGGTCAGCCGACGAATGGAAATGGCCGCCCGGTCGGCTGGATCATTGGGGCGTGATGCCGGGCCCCAGCAAGCGCGTCGAAGAGGCCGGAAGCCTGTTCCCGTTTGCTGCTGACGGCTATCGCCTGGACTCTGAATGAGTGTTTTAAAAGGTAGGGCTATGAACGACGCGGCGACGAGCGGTGAGTACGTCACAAAGAATTTCAAATTCGGAAGCCAACAAATTCTTGAAGAGCTGCGTCAGGGTTATCTGACGCTTGGCGAGCCAACGCTTGACGCCCGTGGTCGCGTTACCAATGCCGTATTGCTGCTCCACAATACGACAGGCACCGGCGCGGACTGGCTGTCACCGGAGATGGCCGATCACCTGTTCGGCCCCGGTCAACCGCTGGACGCATCTCGTTATTATATCGTGATGCCCGATTGCATTGGCTTTGGTCGATCAAGCAAACCAAGCGACGGGCTGCGGGCTCGCTTCCCGAACTATCGTTACGCGGATCAGGTGCGCGCGCAGCAGCTGCTTTTGTCTGAGCATTTGAAAATCGACCATCTCCGTCTTGTTCTCGGGCTTTCGATGGGCGGTATGCTGACGTGGCTGTGGGGAACGATGTATCCTGACGCGATGGATGCGTTGGTCCCCATTGCGTGCCAGCCAACGGCTATGAGCGGGCGAAACTGGCTGCAAAGGCGTATGTCAATCGAGGCCATTCGCAACGACCCGGGTTGGAATGGCGGTGATTATGTCACCCAGCCCAGCTATTATTCCTTGTTGCCGATTGGCGCCATCTTCGTTCAGAGCGTCGCGCGGATTCAGGATGCCGCGCCGACACGCGAGGCGACGGATGCCTATTATCGCAACATGGTTGAAAAGGCGCGGAAGGGCGATGCCAACGACCGGCTCTATCAGGTTGAGTCGTCGATGGACTACGATCCGTATCCCATGCTCGATCAGGTGCGGGCTACGGTCCTGACGATCAATTTCGAAGACGATGAGCTCAACCCGCCGGAGCTTGGTTCTGTCGCCAAGGGCTTGGCCCATGTTGCGAACGCGCGCAGCGTTTTATTGCCGACGACGGCCGATTCCAAAGGGCACTACTCGACGCAGCAAGCGCAAAGGTGGAGTGGCCCCTTGGTTGAGTTCCTGCGCCAAATGTCTTTTGCAGATGGCGTCTCAACGAAGGCGTCTGCGTGATTTCGGCGATCCGCCACCGTTATTTGGATGCTTTCTGCGCGGCGATATGAACGGCTTTGCGCGCGTTGGCCCCGGCGCGCGCGATGTGCTTCTCCAGGAGCCGGCAGGCCAGATCGGCTTTCCGCGCCAAGGCCGCCTCGGTAATGGCCTTGTGCTCCGTGGTATTGGCCTTCTCTTCGCTGTGAATGAGATAGACGCGCCGGTATCGATCGCTGTGGTCGTGCAGAACAGAGCAGAATTGTAGCAACAGGGGCATCCGGCACGCGGAGATCAGCGTGAGATGGAATTCGCGATGGGCGCGCTCCCAGTCGTCGAAGCCAGTCTTTGTTTTCCGCTCGGTTTTGTTCAGGATATAGAGCGCCGCCGTGACTTTGGACTCCCACTCCAGGTCGCCCTTTGCGATCGCTTCGCGGAGCGCAAAAATCTCGAACTCAGACCGCATTCGGGTGACGTGAGTTTGGTCTTCCTCGGACATGGGAGGAACGCGATAACCGCGTTGATCCTCGATCAGAATGAGGCCTTCGGAGCTTAAGCGCGAAAGGGCCTCGCGCAGCGGGCTCAAGCTGACACCGAACTCTTCTCGCAGTTGAACGAGAGAAAGGCGAGCACCGGGCGCTAGCTGGCCTGAGACGATGGCGTGGCGCAACTGAGCAGTGAGCGACGTTGCCAGCGTCGTGGACAGTGAAGTGGGGCGGGCATCGTCGGTCGGCAGGTTAAAGGACATAAATCCCCTCGGTGAATCGCGCTCAATGTATGGGGTGTCGCCGATCATGTTCAAATGGATTTTGCTTAACTCATCGATTTTATTTCATAAATCGATTATTTGCGGGCTGGTGCAGAACCGCACTGGCCGCTCGCAACCGATCTTATTCGCGATCGACACCGCAGCCGCCCCCACACCCCTCACGCCGCCGCGATCGCAATGTCGCGCGAGACGCAGCCGAATGGGCCTTCACACCCCGCTCTAATCGGTCGCCATCTGGAAGGTGATTCCTGCAGAACACTAAGTGCTGTCCACAGGCAGATCCAGACACTTGCGCGAAGTTTTATCTAAATTTGCGCCGTAACTTTGACATATAGCAGGGTGTCGTTTAGCGATATATTCATACGTATATAACGATAGCGAATATGTGGCAGCGCTCGGGGGATGTTGGGGTGATGGCTCAATCGCGTGGTCTGCGTGCTGCTTGTGTGTTGAACCAGAGCAAGGGCGCCGTTGTTCAGCCGCCGCTCTCATTTTCTCCTCAAGGTTTGGCAATCAAAACCTCCGCGGCGAAGTATTCGCCGGCCGGTTCACAGGCGCGCTTCTTTTACCCTGGGCGTGGTTACGACCTCTTTGTCACGATGACGGCCATGGCGGCCTTGCTGGTGCTGTCGCTCCCCGTCCTGGCCGAGCCCAGAGGTGGGACGGTTGTCGATGGCGCCGCGGCGATCTCGCAGGTGGGCGCCGCCACCAACATCAATCAGTCGAGCAACAGGGCCATCATCAATTGGCAGGGCTTCTCGGTCGGCGCGAACGAGACGGTCAATTTCTACCAACCGGGTGCTTCGTCGGTGACGCTCAACCGTGTCATCGGCAATGAGGCTAGTGTGATCAACGGGGCCATCAACGCCAATGGCCAGGTTTTCATCGTCAACTCGGCCGGCGTTCTGTTCGGCGGGGGATCGCAGATCAATGTCGGTGGCCTCGTCGCGTCGACGCTCGACATTTCCAACCAGGACTTCATGGCCGGGAACTATACTTTTTCCGGCACCTCGAACGCTTCGGTAATCAACCAGGGTCGCATTCGCGCCCACAGCGGCGGCTATGTCGCGCTCCTCGGCAAGACGGTGTCGAACGAGGGCGTGATCTCGGCCCGGCTCGGCACGGTGGCGATGGCCGCTGGCGAGAAGATGACGCTGAACTTCGGCGGCAACTCGTTGCTCGATGTGACCATAGACAAGGGCACGCTGAACGCATTGGTCGAGAACAAGCGCGCCATTCGCGCCAATGGCGGCCAGGTGATCATGACCGCGAAGGCCGCCGACCAGCTCCTCTCGGCTCAGGTCAACAACACCGGTATTGTGCAGGCGCGCACGGTGGGCGCGCTCAGGGGCGGTACGACGTCTTCCGGCAATGTGCGCGTCGGTAAGATCAAAATCCTGGCCGAAGGCGGCAGGGTGAATATTTCCGGCAGGCTCGATGCTTCGGCGCCCAGGGGCGGCAACGGCGGTTTTATCGAGACCAGCGGCGCCAAGGTGAAAATCGCGGATGGCGCCGTCATCACCACAAAAGCCGCTGCGGGTAGGAGCGGCACCTGGCTGATCGATCCGACCGATTTCAACATCGTCGCAGGCAGCGGCGCGCTGACCGGCAGTGGGATTGGTGCGGCGACGCTCGCCAATAATCTTGCCAATGGCAATGTGATGATCGCCACCGTTGCGGGTGGCACTGAGAATGGCGACATCAACGTCAACGCCGCCGTGAGCTGGCAGGCCGACACCATTCTGACGCTGAACGCGCACAACAATATCAATATCAACGAAGCCATCACCGCGACGGGGAATGCGGCGGGTCTGACGCTGAACGCCGGCAACAATATCAACATCAACAACGCCGTCAGTTTCTCGGGCGCCAATGCCACGCTGGTGATGAATTACGGCGGCTACAATGGGACAAGCGTGCTCACGCCAGCGGCGGGCACGGATTGCAATATCCGCACTAGGGCGAGCTATAGCGGCACGGTGTTAGACGATAATGGCATCCCAGTCGCTAAGCAGGATACAAGCGGCGGCGTCTACGGCAGCATCACGTTCTCAAACAGCGCAAATGCCAACGGGCTGACCATCAATGGGCAGGCCTACACGCTCATTCATAGTATGGCGCAACTGCCGGCCATCAGCGGCGTCAGCGGATATTTTGCACTGGCTCAGGATCTCAATTCCTCGGGCACTTATACCGCTGCGGTGATCACGAGCCTGGATGGCACGTTTACTGGGCTGGGTCATACGATCAGCAATCTGACGATTGCGGAGCCGCTCCCAGCTCCCGTTATCCCCATTCCCACTGGTTTGATCGGGACTGTCCAAAGCGGTAGCGTGATCCGCGATATAGGCCTTCTGAATGTCAACGTCACCGCATACAGCAGGGTTGGTGGTCTGGTCGGGGAGAATTTGGGCGGCGCGATCAACGGAGCCTATGTAACCGGCTCGGTATCGGGAGCAATCACCGTCGGTGGCCTTGTCGGTTTCAATGGTAGTGACCTCACGGGCCGTGGCGGTGTCATTTCGAGTTCCTATTCCGCAGCTGCGGTGTCGGGCTCTGCTAATTATGATGCGTTTCAGTACATCGGTGGGCTCGTCGGATGGAATACCGGCGCCAACAGCAAGATCACTGCATCCCATGCCACGGGCTCAGTAGCATGGCCCGGGGCTTCGCCGACTAGCAATACAGACATTGGTGGATTGGCAGGCCGAAATTTGAACGGCACCATCGCCAACTCCTACGCTACGGGAAACATAACGGTCAATGACGGGGCCGGAAATGTTGGTGGTCTGGTTGGCTTTGGTGGCGGGGCCACCGGTATCATCAGCTATTCCTTCGCGACTGGCAACGTCACGGGCGGGTTAATGAACGTTGGCGGTCTCATGGGGCAGAACTTGGCCGGTGGCCGTATCACGGGTTCTTATGCCACGGGTAACATAACGGCCGGAAAAAATGACAGCGTCTCTCAGAATTTCGGCGGTTTAGTCGGATTGAATAGTGGAGGTGCCAGTACCATTACCGATTCTTTTGCCAACGGGAATGTAACGGTCAACGGCGGCAATTACGCCGGTGGGCTGGTCGGCAATAACAGCGGCACGATCAGCGGTTCAACCGCCAATGGAAATGTAAACGGCAGTCCCATTAGTGACGCTATGGGCGGGTTGGTTGGAAACAACAGCGGCACCATCACCGGCTCCCGCTCCAATGGTGACGTGACGGGTCAGACCGCGGGTGGTCTGGTTGGAAGCAACTCGGGCACCATCAATAATTCCACCGCAAACGGCTCGGTAAATTCGAGAACAGGCGGTGGCCAAGATATCGCGCATACGAATACTGGCACGGTCACCAACAGTACCTATCGTGATGTCAAGGCAGAGCAACGCGCGGAAGCCGAGCGCCTTGAGGCTGAACGCATCGAGGCCGCGCGCGTTGAAGCGGCTCGTGTTGAGGCGGCGCGCGTCGAAGCCGCACGCATTGAGGCGGCTCGTCTTGAGGCTGCACGCGTCGAAACAGCCCGCGTCGAAGCCGCGGCGCGGGCAGCGTTTCAGTCCGAGGCGGCGCGCACCGGCAGCACGGTCGCAAACACTGATCCGAGCCTGTCGTCCGCTGCGCCGCCGGCGACGGCGGCACCGATCAAGGCGACGCGAGACGCCGCAGATAATGAGGCGGTTGACGCTGGCTTCAAACAGGTCGAGCAGCAAGCCTCGTCCGAGGACGAGCGACGCGAAAACGAGCGCAAGGCGGCAGCCGCCAGAGCCGCTGCAGCGGCAGCCGCTGCCCACCGTGCCAGCGTCCAGCGTGCCAACGCCAACCGTGCCGGCGGCGGATCGGGCGGGGGCTATGGCGCGACCATCCGCAGCATCGATGTTGATGGCCAGCGCTTCAATCTGGAAGGCGGGGGTGGCAGCAACAATAGCGGCGCACCAGCTTCTGGCGGCGCGCAATAGCAGCATGCGGCAGCGCCGACACGGCTTGGCCGCGTCGTCTGCCATCAGACAGATCAAAGCGTTCCGCGCCTGCGGAACGGCGTTAGGGGCCGGTGGGCTGCCGGCAGATTAAAGGGGCTGAGGTGGTGGGATCGGATCATTGCGCGCTGCGCCGCAGGCGGCGCACCAGCGGCGCGGTACGGACATCGTGGACGTCATCGGCACGGCATATGCTGCCCGTTGCGGTGGGCGCGCTCTTGGCTACGCCTCAGGCCTTTGCGCAGACACTGCCGTTTAACATCGGCGATGCGGTGCGCCAGTCCGAGGCGACGCGTAACGCCGCGCCGCAGCCGCGCGTTGGCACGCCGATATTGCCTATGTTGGTAGAACCGCCCTTCGTCCTCAAGGACAAGGAGAGGCTGTTCGTTCGGCGTTTTAAGTTGGAAGGACCGCAGCTCGTTAACGAGGCGCAGACGCAGGCGCTTCTCGCGCCCTACGAAGGCCGCAAGCTCACCATTGCCGAGATTTACGAGGCTGCGGACAAGATCACCACGCTGTATCGCACCGAGGGCTATCTCGTCGCCAAGGCCTATGTGCCGGCGCAGAACGCCACAAGCGGCACGCTGCAAATCAAGATCGTGCCCGGTAAATATGGCGCGGTGACGCTCAAGAACGAGTCTCTGGTGCGCGACCAGTACATGCAAAGTGTGCTCGACAGCGCGCTCAAGAACGAGACCTATATCCATAAGGATCGGCTTGAGCGTGCCATGCTGCTGATGTCGGACCTTGCCGGCGCCGGCGTGCCACGCATCGCGATAGGCCCAGGCAAGGCGCCGGAAACCTCCGATTTCGTGTTCGGCGTGCCGGAAGGCCGCCGCGTCGACGGCTACCTGCTCGGCGACAATTATGGTTCGCCCTACACCGGGCGCAACCGTCTCAGCGCTGGCTTCAACCTTAATTCGCCGTTTGGCTTCGGGGATCGGTTGTCAGCCTATGGCATTTTGTCGGAGAACGCCAAACTCAAAAACGGCCGCGTTGCTTATTCGATGCCGCTTGGTTCTGATGGGCTTCGCGCCGAGATCAGTGCGTTTCGCACCACTTATAAACTCGGTGGCATCTATCAGAACCTCGATGCCACTGGCACCGCTAACGGCATAGCCGGAACGCTGACCTATGCGATTAAACGCCAGCGGGACGAGAGCATTTATGTCTCGGCCAACTACACGCACAAATCGCTCAATGACAACATCCTCGGTCTTTCTCTCTCCCATCGCGTGATTGATGAGGGAATCATCGCAGTCACCCGCGAGGCCCAGGACAGCCTTCTTGGCCTGCCGTGGTTCACCAACGCGACGCTGTCGTTGACCGTGGGCCGGGTGAACTTCCCCGATCCTGCCCAGCTTGCCACGAACCGGCTCGGCGTCGACACCGCGGGGGGCTTCTCCAAACTCAATCTGCAGGCGACCTCGACGCTGGCCCTCCTGGAAAACCTGTCGCTGAACACGACGGTCCGCGCGCAGCGGTCGCTGTCGGGGAACCTGGATTCCAGCGAGCAGTTCGGCCTCACAGGCTTCTGGGGCGTGCGCTCGTTCGACGAGGGCCTGGCCGGAGATCATGGTTATCTGATCACGCCCGAACTGAAATATGCGCTGCCAGGCTTCAACGGCTACAGCCATGCGCTCGGCCTGTTCACTGATGTCGGTGCTGTGTGGATCGCGAATCCGTCCTACACCACCACTCAAAGAGCCTATACCCGGCTCAACGACGTCGGCATCGGCTATTATGCCACCTACGAATATTCGCCGGGGCGGCAATTGTTGCTCAAGGCGCAGGCCGCGCACAGCTATGGCGGAAGCGGCGGCGCGCTCAGCTATGATAAGCGCACCAAGGTCCTGCTGCAGGTGGGCTTTACATTCTGATGCGCCGCGGCCCCGCCACGCGATGAGAGCGAGGCGGAGACCAGCCCGTCGGGAAGCGTCATGAAACGGATGCTGATCGGGTATGCCTTCGCCGCCTCGCTGGCGCTGCATTCGGTGCTGGCGCTGCCGTTTGTGGTGCAGAGCCCGGTGGAGCGGCTGCCCGACGAACTGCCGACGCTGGCCATCGAGTTGCAGGGCGCGGTCTCCGATCAACAAGTCGAGGAACGGACCGAGCAACAGGCGCCCAAGCCGCCGCAACAGCGACAACAGCCGCCAGAGTCGCAACAACAGCAGCAGCAACAACACGCACCGCCGCCCGAACCACCGGACGAGGCCGGCGACAAGCCGCCGGAACCTCAGCCGCAAACTTCAGCGCGGCCCGAGCCGCAGTCGGTGCTGACACAGGCGCCCCCGACAGACGATCCCGACGAGCAGCAGGAGGCGCGGATCCTTCAAGCCGAGCGTGATCGCGAAGCCGATCGCCTTCGCGAATACATCAAACGCCTGACCAGAAAGGTTCAAGCCAATCTCGTCTATCCGAGCGAAGGCCGCAGAGCCGGCTTGCAAGGCAATGCCACGGTGTCCTTCAGGCTTGCTCCTGATGGGCAGATCAAGCCCGGCACCCTAGTCATCGCGGCGAGCAGCGGCCAGCCGAAGCTCGACGCTAGTGCGCTCGCCACCGCCCGGATCTGCGCTCCCTTCGAGCCGCCGCCACGGGAGATGACCGTCACCCTCGTCGTCGGTTATGGGAGGAAAAAATAAGCCCAAAGGAGAGCGTTCCGGCTTTTTTCAAAGTCCATGTTTTTGACGTCGCGTGATACATTGGTGGCTGAAAAGTGCTCATAAACAGTTTTGCTGCATGGCGGCTGCGGAATTCTGGCGGGCGATTGCGCCTGCTGCCGCCGCACCCATGCCGGTGGCCGCACTTGCGATGCCGGCCGCCGATCCGCCAAAGGGTATGAGGCCGACGATGCCCGAGAAGACAGCCGTTCCCGTTGCTGTTGCTTGGGCGTTTCTCATGGCCTCTTCGCACCTCTGGCCGTTGCGTTGCGCCGTTTGCTGCTGTTGCTGGCGAGGCTGTTGCTGAGCCGCCCTACGGCTGCCGCGAGATGGTTCTTCCAGTCCCTGTGCTTTACGTTTCGCATAAGCCTTGATGTTGGCCGCTCTCTCCGCCGCGGACAGGCCGACATCGTCGGCCACCGCCATGGACGGGGATGCGGTAATTGCGAACATGGATGCGCATACGATTAAATATTTCAGCATGATCTTTCCCCCCCAATTGTTGGAATAAGATCATTGCTATTGGCTGGGATATTCGGGATCAAACCGTATTGATTGCAATTTGTCGGTCAATTTACATTGCGCTGACCGAAGCAAACCGATAGTTGCGCGCGCGATCTGGCCTTATGAAGCAGGCTCATTTGGCAGCGGGAACGGCGCGGCGTCCATGGAGTGTTGTTCTGCCTTGGCGCGTTCTGGATCGTAGACGAAGCCATGTTTGCGGGCGATGTCCTTGCGCGCTTGCAGAAAGATCCTGCCAATCTCGAAAAGGCGCTGGGTCGGAATTAGGTGCAAGCGCCGGCGATCCTTGGGGTCGGGTGTGCGCACAAGCGTGCCGGAAGCGACCATGTCGTCGATATGTCGGGTGATGGTGACATCGCTGGTGAAGGCTTCGAAATAGGTCGCCACTTGCTTCACTGTTAGTATCTCTCCCTGCAGCCATTTGTGGCCGATCAGGGTGAAGATCATGTCGGCCTCGAAGATGCTGCGCCAGGGATGCTTCAGAAAGCCGCCCTTGATCATGTGCCGGCGAAATTCGGCGCGATATTCAAGCCATGACACATCCGACGCGAGCACGGCGCGCTGTTCCTGATCGAGCGCTACCTCCGAAAACAAGTCGAGAGACAGCGCGTCATCCATGTCTTCCTTGGAGGGGAGTGTTGTCTTGGCGTTCTTCACGAGGCGGCTTTCCGATGATGAGGAAGCTTCATTTTAGGCTTTAAATGCGGGAGACCGCAATCAGCGGTTGCGTCTTCAGTCTTCCGCCAGTTTGCGGAGCCCTGGTCGGATAATTGTCACGCTTGCCCATTCTTCGAATTCGATCGCGCCAGCGCCATACCCTCCGGAGAGGCCGAGGCTCCCCAGAAAATTAGCCGAAGAATTGTAGCTAATTGTCCCTTCGGGCTCAGGGTGGGAGCCGCTACAGCTGAATCAAGGTTGATCCTCATTCGGAGGTTCATCTCGGCGGTCTGGAACGCAGGCGGCCAGAGGAGGCTTGTGGGACATCTGCGCCGTACCTGACGGCGGGGGCGGGACGTCAAGCGACACAATTGATTTTTCATCCTTCGGGCGTGCGCGCGCCCGTCGCCGGCGAAGCTTTGTCCAGCATTGATCAATTTAATCGGAAAACAGGGATGGGTTTATGATGAGCATTGAAATTTCGAAAACGGCCACGCGAGACGGAAGCCCGGCGTCTACATCAGGCGTGGTCAGTGGCGCCGCTGCCATTCTGTACGCTGCATGGTTCGGTTTTCTTGCCAGAGTCGTTTTCACCTTCATGTTCTGGTCGAGCGGACTGGCGAAGTTGATCGACTTCAATACAGGGCTCGCCGAAATGTCGCGTTTCGGCTTGGAGCCGGCATGGCTGTTTTACTTTGTCACTGTCGTCATTTTGCTCAGCGGTTCATTGCTGATCATCCTCGACCGCTGGACATGGCTGGGAGCTGGAGTCCTGGCTGTGTTCACCATTCTGACCATTCCTATCGCCCACCATTTTTGGACGATGGAGGAGCCCCTAAGAACCATGGAATTTCACGTGGCGATGGAACACATCACCGTGGTTGGCGCCCTAATGACCGTGACTTACGCATCTGGCCGAAGAAACTAAACAAGGGGGGAAGGGCGCACGTCAGCGTAATTCGCTGACGTTGTGTTCTCGCGCGGAGGATCTAAGAACATGTTCGGGAACGACGGACTTCGTATCGCTTTCGTATCTTTTGCGGCCTTCGGGCTGGCGGCTTGCCAGAGTTCTCAATCCAGTTTTCAGGGTTCGAATTTTTCTAACGAAACGAGAACGCTGGAAAAGCAGCTCAATGCGGAAGCCGTAGCTTTAGGGGCCGCTCAAGGCGCGGCGAGCCTCGCGGCATCAGCCGATCCGACCGGGATTTCCAGCTTTATCAAAGCGCCAGTTGGACTGGCTGCTCGAAACGCATTGGCGAGAAGCGCCGCCGCGCGCATGGATGCTCAACTGGCGCACGACGAACAGGCGCTCTACCGCCGTTACGGCATGAACCCAGATGGCACGCCTTCTGGAAAGAAGCCTAGCGGTGGCGATTGATCATCCACTCAGCCGGGAAAATGCGAATCCTTCACCGCTCCCTTGCGCCGATTTCGAGATGTTCTAGTGTGTTACAAACGCCGCAAGATAGCGCATCTGGGAGGAAAGAATGAAACGAGCCTGGGCTCTGGCCGCCGTCATTGTCGCCGCCCCGATCACTTTGCAGGATGTTAGCGCGCAAAGTGTCATCGCGTCTTATCCCGATCGCCCCGTGAAGATCGTCGTGCCGTTCCCGGCCGGCGGTCCCACCGATGTGATTGCCCGCTTCCTCGGGCAGAACCTTTCCGAGCAATGGAAAACAGGCGTTGTCATTGAAAATCGACCGGGCGCTAATTCCGCCATCGGGGCCGCAGTGGTCGCCAGCGCCCAGCCCGACGGCTACACGCTGCTGATGGCGATGGATACGACGCTCGTGATGAATCCAATCACGACGAGCAATCTTACCTACAAGGTCGAGGACTTCACCACGATCTCCATGGCTGCAGTCAACACCTCGATCCTCGTTGTCCCGGCCGGTGGTCCCAAGACTGTTGAGGAGTTGATTGCCAAAGGGCGGGCCAATCCCGGCAAACTCAATTACGGCGGCGGTATCATTCCGACCCGGCTCGCCGGCGTGCTCTTCAACAAGATGGCTGGAATCGACGCGGTGTTCGTGCCTTTCAAGGGCAGTTCCGATGTCGTTCAGGGCCTGCTCGACGGCAGCATCGACTATGCGGTCGATGGCGTTGCGCCGCATCTGCCTCTCATCCAGGACGGCAAGCTGCGCGCCCTCGCCAAGCTCAATAACAGGACGTTGGCATCCTTGCCGGATCTCAAGCCATTAAGTGAAACACCTGGCTTGAGGGATATCGGCGAAATGTCGACCTGGGTCGGCGTCGTCGCGCCAACGGGCACTCCCAGCGGCATCGTCGACAAAGTCCAGAAGGCGGTGGTCCACGCCACTCAGGACAAGGTCATTCAGGACAAGCTGCTGCCCCTGGGCATCGTCACCGTCAATTCGACTCCCGAGGAGTTCGCCACCTTTGTCAAGACGGAGCGGCAGAAATGGGAACCGATCCTGCGCGAGAGCGGCATCACGATGAACTGAGACGGGATGATGCCCGATCTCCCGGACTATACGATCGTCACCGATCAATCGGTATGCGTATCCCGGCCTTCTCCAGTCGCGGCAGTACTTCGGCACAAAAGTATGGCAACTCCTCAAGATAGTTGATGAAGGAGGCGCCAACGCCGCGCAGACCGGCGCGGCTCATCTCGATGAGCTGCCGGGCGACCATGTCAGGATCGCCGATGATCGGCAGGCCACCCATGCCGTTGGCGGTATGCAGGCGTTCCTTCTGGAATTCGATCTCGCCCCAGGATTGCGGCGTGATGCGGCGCTTGGCCAGGATTGAATCGACGGCCGACCAGTCGGCATTCTCGATGACGGCGTAGCGATAATAGTCCTCGGCTTCCTTCGCTGTGGGACGGCAGGTGATGACGCCGACAGTGTAAACATCGATCTCGCGGCCGATTTTCGCGGCCTCCTCCTTGACGGACTGCACGTGCCGCCGGATTTCATCAGGTTCATCTTTCGGCGCATTGGTGAAGAAGGCATTGCAATTTCTCAGCGCGAAAGCACGGCCCGCTCCAGAGGAGCCGGCATTCATAATCATCGGCTGTGAGCCGCCGAAAGGTTTCGGTTTGGCTCGTACATTCTTGAGTTTGATGAAATCGCCGTCGAAATTGAAATCCTCGGCGTCGCTCCAGGCCATTTTCACAGCGTCGATCCATTCCTGGCCGTAGGAATAGCGGGCATCGTGCTCGCGTTGGCTGACGCCGAACATGTCGAACTCGTCCTGGTTCCAGCCGACGACGAGATTGAGCCCGAAGCGGCCCGCGCCAACCAGATCGGCCGTTACATATTCCTTCGCCGCGATGATCGGATGGAACAACGGCGCATGCACGGTGCCGAAAACGGTGATGTGCTTGGTCGCCGACAGGAGCGCCGTCGCCCATGTGACCGTTTCCAGCGTGGTGCCTTGATAATCGGTATCACCGCCATAGCCCTTCCAGCGGGCGATCGGTAGCATGAAGTCGAGGCCGGCATTGTCGGCGAGCTGCGCCAGTTTGCGATTGTCAGGCCAATTGCCTGTCCACCGCTCGGCGATCTGGGTGACGGCGCGGCCGGATGAGCAATTGGCGCCGAAAAGGCCGATCTTCAGCGCATTGCCGTTGTACATCGCATTGCGTTTGCGCTGATGGGATGCGGCATCCATCGATCTTCCTCCGCCTGGTTCTTATGCGCCCAGCGCCTTGTTCGGTGACACGAGGTACCCTTCGTACCTCATTGAACGATGGGAAAAGTGCGGTCAAGGGGCAGGGGTACGTGGCTTATTCGCCCCCAACCGCCCGCTTGATGAACAGCTGCGCCTGCTATCACGACGTTTAATTGCAACGCGATGAGCTATAGATCGCACGCATTGCCGATAGCGGCGATTTTTCGATCAGGCTTCCCGCGCTTTTGCGAGATCAAGCGCCACGTCGACGATCATATCCTCCTGGCCACCGACCATGCGACGCCGGCCGAGTTCGACGAGGATCGAGCGTACATCTAGCCCGTGGGTCGCTGCGGCATTTTCCGCATGGCGCAGAAAGCTGGAATAGACACCGGCATAGCCGAGGCTGAGCGTTTCCCGGTCCACCCGAACGGCCCGGTCTTGCAGGGGGCGCACGAGATCTTCCGCCGCATCCATCAGGGCGAAGAGGTCGCAGCCATTGGCAAAGCCATAGCGTTCCATCACAGCGATCAAGGCTTCGAGCGGCGCATTGCCGGCGCCGGCGCCCATGCCGGCGAGGCTCGCATCGACGCGGGTGGCGCCCAGTTCCAGCGCCGTGATCGTATTGGCGACGCCAAGCGACAGGTTTTGATGGGCGTGCATGCCGGTTTGGGTTTCCGGCTTGAGGATGTCGTTGAAACGCTGGAACCGCTCCGCCACGCCGGCCATGGTGAGGGCGCCGCCGGAATCGACCACATAGACGCAATGGGCGCCGTAGCTTTCCATCAGCTTCGCTTGGCCAGCCAGCCTCAGCGGTTCCAGCATATGCGACATCATGAGGAAGCCGGAGACATCCATGCCGAGTTTGCGGGCAGCCTCGATATGCTGGGCGGCGACATCAGCCTCGCTGCAATGGGTGGCGACGCGCACGGAGCGCGCGCCGGCGGCATAGGCATCCTTGAGGTCGTGGATCGTGCCGATGCCGGGAATAAGCAGCGTGGTGACGACAGCTTGTTTGACCGCGCCTGCTGTCGCCTCGATCCAGTCGAGATCGGTGCGCTCGCCAAAGCCATAATTGAAACTGCTGCCCGAGAGGCCATCGCCATGGGCGATCTCAATGGCCGAGACGCCGGCGCGATCCAGAGCCTGGGCGATCTGGCGCACCTGGTCGACCGTATAGCGGTGGCGGATGGCATGCATGCCATCGCGCAAGGTGACGTCCTGCACATAGACCGTTCGCGACGGGTTGAAATCAGGCATGGTTCGCCTCCAGTCGCAGAGCCAGATTGCGCGCCGTCGTCATCGCGGCGCTGGTCATGATGTCGAGATTGCCGGCATAGGAGGGCAGGTAGTGCGCCGCCCCCTCGACTTCCAGAAACACCGAGGTTTTCAGGCCGCTGACATCGCCGACGCCGGGAATGCGCACCGGACTGTTGTTGCTGATGCGTTCGAACTGCACGCTCTGCTTCAGCCGATAGCCCGGCACATAGGCGGCGACCTTGGCGACCATGTCTTCGACAGCGCGAGCAATCTGATCTGGCTCGCCGTCGCGCGTCAGGCAATAGACGGTGTCGCGCATCAGCACCGGCGGCTCCGCCGGATTGAGAATGATGATCGCTTTGCCACGCTGGGCGCCGCCGATCTGCTCGATGGCACGCGCCGTCGTTTCGGTGAATTCATCGATATTGGCGCGCGTGCCAGGGCCGGCGGATTTCGAAGCGATGGAGGCAACGATTTCCGCATAGACGACAGGTGATTGCGAATTCACCGCCGCGACGATGGGGATCGTTGCCTGGCCGCCGCAGGTCACCATGTTGAGATTGTCACTATGGACATGCGCCTCAAGATTGACCACGGGCACGACGAAGGGGCCGAGTGCCGCCGGCGTCAGATCGATCAGGATCTTGCTGTGGGGCCGCAGGAGATCGGCATGGCGCTGGTGCGCGCCGGCTGACGTCGCATCGAAAACAATGCGGATATCCTTGAAGTCAGGGCTTTCAAGCAAGCCATCGATGCCGTGTGCCGTATGGGCGACGCCAAGCCGGCCGGCCCGCGCCAGTCCTTCGGAGGCCGGATCGATGCCGACGAGCATCGCCATCTCAAGCGGAGCCCCGTGACGCATGATCTTGACCATCAGGTCGGTGCCGATATTGCCGGAGCCGATGATCGCGACTTTGATCTGTCCCATGTCCGCTCCGATCAGCGCGCGAAGGAGACTTTGACGCTTCCGAAAGCGCCGAAGTCTGCGTCGAACGTGTCGCCGGGGCTGGCCGGCAGCATGCGCGCCAGTGCGCCGCTCATGACAATGTCGCCAGCCTTCAGGCCTTCGCCATAACGCGCGAGTGCTTGGGCCAGCCAGGCGACGGCGATCGCCGGGTTGCCGAGACAGGCTTCGCCACGCCCTTCGACAGTGACAGTGCCATTGTGCGAAAGCTGCATGGCGATCTGAGGCAGTAGCGCGAGATCGGCGGTCGAGCGCTTTTCGCCCAGCACGATCAGGCCGGCGGAGGCATTGTCGGCCACCGTGTCTTCGATCTTGATGTTCCAATCGGCGATGCGGCTGCCGCAAATTTCCAGGGCAGGGCAGACATAGTCGGTGGCAGCGATCACATCTTCCGGCGTGACGGCGCTGCCGGAGAGATCGTGCTTGAGCACGAAGGCGATTTCCGCTTCGATCCGCGGTTGCAAGACCGTGTCTTTCGCCACTTCGCCGCCATGGCGCACCACCATGTCGGCGAAAATGACGCCGTAGTCGGGCTCGTCGACTCCGAGCTGCTGCTGCACCGCCTTGGCGGTGAGGCCGATCTTGCGGCCGGCGATGCGGCGGCCTTTGGCGAGCCAGTCGCGCACGGTTTCCTGCTGCACCGCATAGGCCTCGGGGATGCCGTTCAGCTTTTCGCGCACCGGCGCGATCGGCGTCTGGCCATAGGCGGCGATGAGGTTGCGTGCCGTCGTCTCGATAACCGACATGGTTCTACCCTTATGATGAAAGCTCGACGAGACCGATGCCAGTTTTCCAGGCGCTAACCGGCTCATAGGCCAGGCGCGTGCCTTTGCTGGCTTGCGCAGCCGCAGCCGCGATCAGCCAATTGCGAATTTCCGCTGCGCCATTGCCGGCCTCAGCGATCACTTTGTCCGAGTCGAGATCGACGATGGCATCAAGCTCGCCGGCTTCAAACAGGCGCAGGAAATCCTGGTCGAAGGTCTCATTGATCAACCCGGTCTGCGGCAGGCCGACCCAATGGCTGATGCCGCCCGTGCCAACAATCGCGATGCGTTGCGCGATCGATTGTCCGCGCAGCGCTTCGCCGAGCGCCCTGCCGAAGGCGCGACAGCGCGCGTGGCTGGGGAGCGGCGGCACCGTGCAATTCACATAGATCGGCAGCAGCGGGATATCGAGATCCTTCATCAGGAAGCTGAGCGGGCAGCCGAACGCGTGATCGAGCTTCATCTCGGCCACCGAGACCACATCGAAGGCGCTGTCGATCATGCGTTTGACGATATCGTCGCCGAACGCATCGATGCCTTTGAAGGTCCGATCCGGCGTGCCAGCCTCGCCCCAGGAAGGAAACGCCGCGCCGGTGCCGATGGCAAAGACCGGCACAGCTTCATAGGAGAAGGTCATCATGTGATCGGTAGCGATGATGACGAGAACGTCGGGCCGGCTCGCCTTCAGGCTGTCGCGCAGATGCGCGAAAGCTTGAAAGACACGGTTTGCCTGGGCCTCGTCCGTGCCCGGCGGCATGCGCAACATGGCGGCCGTGTGGGAGACGCAGCTTTTCCAGACGATGTCAGCCATGATTTTCTCCTGTCGAACGGCTCAGTGCGACCGCTCGGGGTCAAAACCGGCTTTGCGGTACTCAGCGACATAGTCGATCTTCTGAAAGCCGGCGAAGTTGCGGATCAGCAGTGGGTGCAGGTGCCACGTAAGAAGTTGCGCGACGTCGCGTCGGACCACAGCGCTGATCTCCTCGGCGGCAAGCGCGAATTCGCGCGCCACCGAGGCGGGATCTTGATCAAGCCGCTGTTGCAGATCTGCGTCCTTGTCGTAGCGATACAAAAAGCGCTCAAGGCCGCGCCGCCGCACTGTCTCAGTCATCGCCTTACCACTTCAGCGGATCGATCTTGGAATAGACCTCGGATTGCAGCAGCGCCGCGAACTTCGCTTCGTCCTGGCCGATGTCCTTGGTGAGGGCTTCCCATTTGCGGATCAGTTCGACGTGCTTGGCGATGAGCGCTTCCGGATCCTTGACGCCGAGCGACTTGGCTTCCGCAGCAACAATGCCGGTTTCTTCGGCATTGAACGTGTCCATCACCGCCTTCAGCGAGTTGCCGGGCACGAAGCTGATGCCGTGTTTCTTAGCTTCCTCGATGGCGTGTTGATCTTCGACGATATGGCCGCGGATCGTCGCTGCCGCCGTCGCCTTGGGCATTTCCGACCACAAGAGCTGCTTCTGCTCCGGCGTCAGGTTCTTCCACGACGCGCCGCTCATGACGAACAGGCCGAAGGCGCGTGGCGTGCCGAGAGGCGCTTCGATGATCGATTTAATGACGTCGAGCCCATAGATGCGCACCCAGACATAGGGGCCGTGCACGCAGCCCAGCGCGCCGCGCTGCAGGCCAGGAATGCTGTCGGAGGGCGAGAGCGTCACCGGTGTCGCGCCCATCGCCTTGATGATACGCGCCGCCGTGCCAAGCGATTGCACCTTCTCGCCCTTTACGTCTTCAGGCCCCTTCACCGGCTTGGAACAGAGCAGACGATAAGGCGTCGGGCCATAGCCGGCGAGGAAGGTCGCGCCCATACGGCGATATTCGTCGAGGCATTGCGGGCAGTTGAGCATGATGGTCTCGACCGTCGCGCCGGCAATCGCCGTCGTGTCTGTGCCGAAGCCGAGCAGGTTGTAGATGGCGTTATTGGCGGCCAGTTCCTTGGTGTAGACCGTCGGCAAGATGATGCCGGCATCGATCAGATTGTCGCGCAGTGCCTGGCCGGTGCTGCGCGGGTTGACGATCTGGCCGCCCGACACGAATTTCCAGGTCAGGTCGCCCTTGGTCTTTTCCTGGATCGTCTTGAACAGCGGTTCCAACGCGTAATTGCTGCCGTGATTGGTCGGCGCCCATGAGCCGAAGACCAACTCCTTGGCGCTGGTGCTCGTGGTGCAGAACGCGGCGAACGCCCAAGACGCCGCAAACGTCAATCTCACCAGACTGCGAAACCTCATGGACCCCTCCCCATATCTCTCGTCGTCTCGTCTTGTTGTCTCGGGCGCGCAGTTTAGTCGCGCCGATCTCATATGCAACAAAATTATAGAAGACTATACTTTTATCTCTTATGGGCGTGGCAAGCTGCTGCGAAGCCCATTCGCAGGTGATTGAAAGATATTGGATTAATGGCGTGGTGGGTTTGCGCGGTTAGCGCAGGCGCACGCGCATGCGCACGAAATCACCGCGATGCAGGCCCTCGGATTCATAGACCAGGCATTCGTCCTGATCGAAAATCGAGCGCTTGAGAATCACGATCGGCGAGTTGATCGACACGTTCAGCAGATCGGCCACTTCCACATCAGCCGATCCGACCGTCACTGTCTGCTCGGCGCGTCCAAGTCGGCTGCCGAGATGGTCGTTGAGGATGCGCAGCGGTGTTGTGGTGGTGAAGCCCTTCTTACCGACGGTTTTGAAAATGCTACGCTCGACGTAACTGTTGGCGATCAGGTAGGGCACGTTGCCGCGCCGATGGATGCGGCGCAGGAATTGATACTCGTCGGCGACATGGCCGCCGCTGTGCGAGGGCGTGGGCGGCGCTTTGGCCACAACGCAATCGAGCCATTCCATCGCGATGCCGGGCCGCGTTTCGGTCAGTTCCGCCCATTCGGTGGGAATATCCAGCCACACTTCCGATTCGGGTTTGCGCAGGACGAAGGTGCCGCGCCCGCGATAGCGGCCGATCAAGCCTTCGCTTTCGAGAAAGCCGACGGCATGACGGACTGTGGCGCGCGCGACGCCGAGTTCCTCGGCGAGTTCGTCCAGCGTCGGTATCTGCTGGTTCAACGCCCACTCGCCAATTTCGATGCGGCGCCGGAACAGCGTAACAAGCTGAATATAGATAGGGGTCGCGATGCGCGTCAGTGCTTCGATCTGGCGCGAAGGAGCCGCTGACTTCGCACGACGTTTGATGGCAGCTTTTGACATTACACTGAGAGCCCCAGAAGTCCGGTTGCTGCTTATCGCCCAATCATCTGAGTCCTGCAAATGTTGATGAGCGACTAGCCGTTTCGATGAATTGTGATATATACCTATACTATTGTTCTAATACGCTTAGAACGGGAGGGGCACCAAGTGAAATCGTGGCTGGACAGGCATGTCGCCCGGCTGAGTAGCTATCTTATTGCTATTGCGGCAATTTCTTCTCTACTCATGATGGTTCATGTGAGCGCTGATCTGGTCAGTCGCTTTATCCTGGGCACCCAGGTGGAAGGCACGATCGAGATCGTTTCGGCCTATTACATGGTGAGTCTAGTGTTTTTTCCACTCGCCGCCATCGATCGTAGCACCGGGCATATCTCCGCCGACGTGTTTACGAATCTGATGTCGATGCGCGTGCGCTGGCTGGCGCAGATGTTTGTCGATGTCATCATCCTCATCTGCATGGGTGCGCTCGTCTGGTTCAGCGCCCGCGAGGCCTATCTGCGCACGCTTGATGGCGAGATGTGGCGCTCCGGCGAATTCCTCATTCCCGTCTGGCTCAGCCGTTGGTTCGTGCCCATCGGTAGCGCCGGCATGTTTCTGACCGTGCTTCTGCGCCTGTGTTCCGGCGGCCAACGTGCCGCTGCGGCTGCTCATCACTGAAACGGAATTTCCTGTGACAAATCCTCAGATCGGTCTCGCCGGCATCGCGGTGCTCCTGACCTTCATCGGCCTTGGCATGCCCATCGCCGTCGCGCTCTTCGTCGTCTCGGTGGGCGGCATCTTCTTTATTCGCGGCTGGGATGCCGCTTTCGGCTCCATCGGCAGCATGCCGTTTGATCTGTCGGCGAGCTGGACACTCTCGGCCGTGCCGATGTTCTTTCTGATGGGGGCTTTCGCCTTCAACTCCGGGATGACCATTTCCGTCTATCGGGTGCTGCGCATGTGGTTCTGGTGGGTGCCGGGCGGCCTCGCCATCGCCACCAATATGGCTGGCACGGCTTTCGGCGTGATTTCCGGTTCCAGTGTTGCCGTCACCGCCGTCATGGCCAAGATCGCCATCCCGGAAATGCTGCAACGACGTTACGACAAGGCGCTGGCGACAGCCGTTGTCGCGGCATCTGGCACGATCGATGCGCTGATCCCGCCCAGCATCATCATCATTATCTATGGCATCGAGACGGAAGCTTCGATCTCCGCGCTGTTTCTGGCCGGCATCATTCCGGGCCTGCTCACAGCGCTCATCTACAGCATCATGATCGTGGTGCGTTGTAAGATCAATCCAGAGCTGGCGCCGGTCGGCGAACGCGACTTCACTGTGGCGGAGCGGCGCGAGGCAACGCGCGACTCCTGGCCTCTGCCCGTTCTGTTCGCTGGTGTTTTCATCGGCATCTACAGCGGCGTGATGACGCCGACGGAAGCCGGCGCCGCCAGCGCTGCATTGGCTTTCCTCATCGCCATGGTGCGGCGGCAGATGACTTTGCTGGTTTTGTGGCGCAGCCTGGTTGAATCAGCGTCGGCCTCCGCCTCGATCTTCTTCATCTTCATCGGCGCGGCGCTGTTCGCCCGCTTCATGTCGATGTCGGGCGTGCCGTCGTTTCTCGGCAATGTCGTCGCTGAATATTCGCCGTCGCCCCTTGGCTTCGTGCTGATCATCAGCGCGGTTATCATCCTGCTTGGCATGTTCCTGGAAGGCATCGGCATTCTGCTAATCGTCGTGCCGATCATCGTGCCGATTTGCAAACAGCTCAATATCGATCTGGTCTGGATCGGCATGTTGGTCATCAAGCTGATCATGATCGGCCTATTGCATCCGCCGATCGGCCTACAGGCCTTCGTGGTCAAGAGCGTGGTCGGCGATACGGTGCCGCTGATGACCATCTTCCGTGGGCTGCTCTGGTTCCTCGCCGCCGAAGTGGTGATCGTCGCCCTGATGATCGCTTTCCCCAGCATCACCCTCTGGTTGCCGCACCAGTTCGGCTATCATTAAGCGGTAGCTGGATTGCGTCGTTGCTTCGTCGTAGCGAGCCAGTGGCTCAAACGCATGGAGCATTCTACCACGCGCCCCTGGATCCCCGCTCAGTCGCTCCGCGGCTGTCGGGGATGACACCAAGGTGTCGCCTTCTCTTCGGTAGCGTTATGACTGCGCTGTTTGAGCCGCAGTGTCATCCCCGACGCGCTTGGCGCGATCGGGGATCCAGGAGCGTGTGGTAAAGCCTGGAAAGTGGCTACGCAGAGACTCTATGAGTTGCTTCGTCGCTGCGCTTCTTGCAATGACGGTGTGGGGCAAACAAAAAAGGCCGGGCGCAATGCCCGGCCTTCTTATTTGGACTATGCCGCCTGTCTTCAAGCCGGCACGGGCTTGCCGAGATGGCTCTCGAAGAAGGCGAGGGTCTGAGCCCAGCTCACCTTCGAGGCCTCGGCGTGATAGTTCGGATGGGTATCGTCGTGATAGGCGTGGTTGGCGCCGGGATGACGATAGAAGCGAACCGGCTGCTTCGCCTGGGCGAGAGCCGCTTCAAGCTCCACCTGTTCCTGCGGCGGCACCGCGGTGTCCTTCTCGCCGAAATGCACGTCGAGCGGGCAAGACAGCTGCGGGGCGACAGCGATGCGTGAGCGGGGCTTGTTGTCGAGGCGCCATTCCGGCGGCACGATCGCCGTCGGATAGAAGGCGACTGCTGCTTTCACCCGGTTGGTCTGGCCGCAGATCCAGTCGAGCATCGTGCCGCCGCCCATGCAATAGCCGAGCGCGCCGACACGCTGCATGTCGACACAGCCGAGCGAGGCGAGATAATCGCAACCGGCTTCGAGATCGGGCACGGCCTGTTCGTCGCGCGCTGCCACGAAGGCCTTGCGGCGGCGATCCTCCACATCGACGAAATCCTGCGGCGGTCGCCCGCCGGCGCGGCTGAACAGATCGACGGTCAAGGCGACATAGCCGAGATCGGCGAGGCGCTTGGTGACGTCCTGGCGATGTTCAATCACGCCGAGGTTCTCGTGTACCATGACGATCGCCGGCAATCCTTTCGCATCGCCTTTCGGCTTCGCCAGATAGCCACGAATGTCGTCGCCGCCGCTCTTGAACTCCACCCAGCCGCAATCGACCTTGCGGTCCCACCGCGGGGGTAGGGGAAAAATCGGTGCCATGAAGTCCTCTCAGTTCCTGATTTCGACGTCGACGAGCGGTTGTTCGCCCTTCAGCTTGATTTCGAGATCGAGCAGGCGCGCGCAATGCGGGCAGGCAAAGCGCATGGCTTCGATCTCAGTATGCAAGGTGATGCGAGGCCCGAGCTCCTCAGCTGATGTGACTGCTTGATGGGCATAGTCCTTCCAGTTCTCTCCGGCAGGGGCGATGGCCTCGCCGCAGTCGCAGCGGAAGTAAGTCTTGCCCTTGATGCGCTGGAACGAGGCGGCATCGCCGAAACGGGCGACGAGATCGCCTGCGGCATCGCGCGCCGGCTTGTTCGCCAGCGTCTTGGGGGCTGGCCAAGACCGACGTTCGGTGCGCATGGCGTCGCGCAGCTTCAGCGTTTCCGCCTCATCCACGGCGCCGTTTGCTTGCAGGACGACGCCATAGATGGTGCGCGCCATGGCTTGTGAGACAAAGCCATAGTGCACGTCTTCGGCGACGAGTTTGGCGATACGTTCGATCGGATCGCCCCAGCCGGCGCCAGCGCTTGGCCCGCATTCGTAGATATCGCTGGCGTTGATCGGGATCGAGCCCGACACCTTGGCTGGCAGCGTTAACACTTCGCCGGCGATATCGGACGTATCGAAGGGCATCTCGCCGGCGGCGATCATCTCGTCGGCGTGGGCGTCTTTCAGGAAGCGGCGGCGGTTGCAGCCGCTGGGATAGCCGCCGAACAGGCCGAAGGAGGTCGGCGATTCATAGCAATGGCAGGCAAGCCGCAGGTCCATGTGATCGATGTCATGCAGCACATAGCCGACACCGACGCTGGCGCCGCCACGGTTGCGGCCGGGGCCGGCCGAGTCGGACGTGAACTTCCGATAGAGATAGAGGAAGGGGCCGATCTGCTCGTTGGCTTCGACGTTCTGGAGGCGCAGCGCCGGAATATGACGGTGCCCCTGCGGCGTCAGGCCGTCGCGATGGGAATAGGCGCCGCCGCCGACATAGATCATGTCGAGCAGCGCGCCGTGGAAATGCTCGCCATATTGGTTGTGGCCGAAGAAGGCATAAAGGTCCGGTCCGCCGTTTGGCGAGGCCTGCGCCTCGTGGATGTAATCCTTGTCGGTGGCGGCCAGGCGCGACAGCGCCGCCGTCGCCACGGTCTCGACCAGCCACATGGCGCCAAGCGGCCCCTGACTCACAGGTGCTGGGAAACGCGCTGAGACGATCGAGCCCGGCCGGCTCACCAGCTTCATCGGCCGGAACACGCCCTCATTCCACGGCAGATCATAGGCGAGGATCGGCAGCATGGCGGCGCGCACGCCAGCCAGCAGGCCGCCTTCGGTGCAGTTCATGAAGCGCGGCGCCTGATCGGCCGATTGGGAGAAGTCGAGCGTGATCTCGTCGCCCGTCTTCGTCAGCTCAACATGGATGCGATAGAGCTTGTTCTCCTTGCCGTCGTGATCGAGGAAGGTCTGGGCGCGGTAGATGCCATCGGGCAGTTTGGCCAGGCGCTCGCGCACGGCTCGCTCCGACATGTCGATGGCTTCGTCCATCACCGACAGCACTGTGTCGATGCCATATTGATCGATGGTTTCCTGCAGGCGGCGCAGGGCCACCTTGTTGGCTGCCATCATGCCGCGGAAGTCGAGGCTCATATTGGTCGACAGGCGCGACATGCCGGTGATCATCGCCAGAATGTCTTCGCGGAACTCGCCATCCTCAACGATGCGCAGCGGCGGCACCAGCATGCCCTCTTGCAACACATCGGTCGCCTCCGGGAAGGAGCCGCCCGGCGCCATGCCGCCGACATCGAGCTGATGACAGCACACGCCAATCCAGCCGATGCGCTGGTTGCCATGGAACACCGGTGCTACCAGGCCGAAGTCGGGCGCGTGCAGCGAGCCCTTATAGGGATGGTTGACCAGGAACATGTCGTTGGGGCGAATGCCGGGCTTTGCTGTGCAATCGGCAATGATGCTTTTCACCATTTCCGCCACGGACGCTGCATGCAGCAGCACTGTCTTGCCCATGGTGACGATTTCGCCATGGGCGCGGAAAATGCCGGTGTTGAAGTCGGTCGCCTCGTTGACCAGCGGCGAGCCGGAGATCGCCTGCAAGGTGGCGCCCTGTTCGTCGGTGATCGAGGTCAGGCGGTGATGAATGACCTGAAAGGTGATCGGATCGACCTTCACCCGGTCGTAGTCATAAACGTCGGAGCGCGGCGGCGTCAGTGTATCGGTGCTCATTGTCTCAACCCTTCAAATGAATGAGCAGATTGCCAAACGGTTCGATTTCGGCGCGATGGCCAACCCCGACGACGATGGTCGTGTCGGGCCGTTCGACGATGGCGGGCCCTTTAATGGGATGGCCCGGGCTCAAATCTTCCCAGCGATAGACCGGCGTTTCCTTGAAACCTTCGCCGTAGAAATAGACCCGGCGCGTGCCAGCCGATTTGGCCGGTGCGTTGCCGGCCTTCAGCCGGCGCGGATCGGGCCGCTGCACAGGCGTCAGTCCTTCGACTCGCTGGGTGATGAATTCGACGCCGGACATGCGCAGAGCCGTGCCTTTGCCGTAGATCTGCTCGTAGCGCTGCTCGAAGCTGTCGACGAGCGCGTCGATCGCTGCCGCATCAAGCCGGCTCGATGGCACATCGACCTCGATCTGATGCACCTGCTGACGGAAGCGCATGCCGATGAGGCGCTTGATCTGCGTGCCATCACCAAGCGCTTGACGGCATTGGGCGACGAGTTGGTCGAAGCCATCGTTCAGCTTGCCGGCATCGATGTGATCGGAAGCACGCTTGAAGCGAGCCGGCGCATGTTGGCCGAAGGCGAGCGAGAAGGAACGATGCCGATCGGCGGTCACCGTGCCGAAGGCCGAATGGCCGGACGCGGTTTTGGGTACCACCACGGTCGAAATGCCAGCCACCGAGCTATAGTGATAGGCATGGGTCGGGCCAGCGCCGCCATAGGCGAAGACGACGAAGTTACGCGGGTCATAGCCCGAGCGCGTGGTGACGCGGCGCAGCAGGTCGGCCATCTGGTTGTTGGCGACCTCGCGGATGCCAGCGGCGGCTTCATGCAAAGTGAGGCCGAGCGGCTTGGCGATGTGATCGTTGATTGCGCGCTCGGAAGCGGCGATGTCGAGATCCATCTTACCGCCCAGAAAGTAAGCCGGATCGATCATGCCAAGCACCACGTCGGCATCGGTGATCGTTGGCTCTGTGCCGCCGCGCCGATAGCAGGCGGGGCCGGGCACAGCGCCGGCGCTCTCCGGGCCGACCATCAGATGGCCGGCATGGATGCGCGCGATCGAACCGCCGCCGGCGCCGATCGCCGTTACCTTGATCGAGGGAAGGGCCACGTGGAAACGTCCGACCTCGCGGATGTTTTCTAAGAGCGGCCGGCCATCGACGATAACGCCGACGTCGAAACTCGTGCCGCCCATGTCGGTGGTGAGAATATTGTCGTAGCCGAGCTGCTCACCGAGTTTTAGCGAGGCAAGCACGCCGCCGGCCGGGCCCGAGGTCAGCAGATTGGCCGCCTGGAAAGCCGCTTCGCTGGCCGGCAGCACGCCGCCGCCCGATTCCATGATCGAAATCGGCCCGTTGAAGCCAGCCGTGCGGATCGAGTTCTCAAGCCCGCTGATATAGCGGTTGATGACCGGGCCGAGATAGGAGTTGATGCAGGTCGTCGAGGTCCGCTCATATTCGCCGAGCACGGGAATGAGCGACGACGAGATGGTGACGAACACATCCGGCGCGATCTCATGGACCAGTTCGGCGAGCCGGCGTTCATGCGCGGGATTGCGGAACGACCAGAGCAGGGTGATGGCGATGGCTTCCACCCCGGCATCGACCAGCCGTCTGATGCTGGCGCGCGCCGCTTCCTCGTCGAGCGCCATGATCACCGCGCCCTTATAGTCGACACGCTCGGTGATCGGCTCGATCAGGTCGATGTCGACCAGCGGCTGCGGCGTCGAGCGTTCGGAGAAATGCGCAATTTCGTGATCGGACAGGCCGGCCCAGCTCGCCATGCAACGCTGGATGCGCAGGGTGTCGCGGAAGCCGCGCGTCGTCAGCAGGCCGGTCTTGACGCCCTTGCGTTCGATGAAGGCATTCGTCGCGGCCGTCGTACCATGGGCGAAATAAGCCAGTTCCGAGATCAGCTTGTCGCGGGTCACGCCCTTGGCTTCGGCCGCCAGGGTGAAGGCGTCGAGCACGCCGCGCGTGCGATCATCGGGTGTTGTGGGAGCCTTGACGATGGTGACATCGCCGATATCGTCCAGCATCACCAGATCGGTGAACGTGCCGCCAATATCCGTACCTACGTAATACGCCATAGCGCTTTCCTCTGATGGTCTGGTCACCGCCAGAACCCATGTTGCAGTGTTACAAATTTCTGACCTTACGGTCGGACGAGTTCCTCACGGCGCCAGTGCGATGACGTCGAGGGCGAAATGCGCCTTGCCGCCTGGCGCCGCATTGGCGTCCGCCACACAGACGGCGATGCGTGCCGGCGGATCCTGGGGAAAGAACTCCATCCACGCTTGATGGAACGGCGTGCGCTTTTCCAGATCGTGCAGGTAAAGCGTCACTTTCACTACATGGGCCAGGGTGGCGCCCGAGGCGGCAAGGATAGCTTCAAGATTCTTCAGTGCCTGGCGCGCCTGGGTCAGAGGATCATCGCTCATGCCGCCGCCTTGCTCGCGGCCGCGTACGGCCGAGAGAAACAGAAAGCCACCGGCCCGGACGCCCGGCACCATGCCGGCCATGCGTTCGGGTGCCTCGGGTGATTGCGCCATGGATTGGCGATCGAGCTGTGCCCCCACGTTTGCCTCCCGCAATGTGCTTGTTATTGGCCGAGAACGAAGCGCTTGATGATGTCGCTGACCACATCGGGCTTGTCGGTCTGCACTTGATGGCCGGCATCGGCGATCCAGTGGAATTTCACGTCAGGCAGCAGCGGCTCGAGCTTATGGCCGGTTTCGGGCAACGCGAACGGGTCTTCATTGCCCCAGACGAAGATCGTCGGCAGTGTCTTCGTCAATTTCGGCAGGCTGTCGCGCAGGTTCATGTGCATCGACAGAACCGGATGCTTGTTGAGGCCGCCGGTGGCTTTGAGGAAGCGATCCATGGCCTCCATGGCGCCCGGCCGCGTGGCGCTGGCCTGGCGGCGGGCGATCAGCTCGTCGGTGATCTTGGAGCGGTCGACCACAAGGCCTTCGAGCATTTTGCGCATCGCCTGCGGCGTGCCGTCATAGCCCATCAACGCCCGCATGGCGTCGGTCGGCGCCTGTTCTAGGCCCATGGACTGGCCGATGGTGAGCGAGGAGATCAGCACCATTTTCTCGATGCGCTCGGGATTTTCAAGCGCGTAGCGCGCGGCGGCGAAAGCGCCCTGCGAGTTGCCGAGAATGGTGAAAGTGTCGAGACAGAGCGTGTCGACGAAATCGCGCGCCTGATCAACGCGATTGAGCAGGCCATGGGGCGTCGGCGCCGAGACGTCGGTTTCGCCATAGCCGCCGATGGAATCTGGCGCGACGACGCGGAAATGTTCCGACAGCGCTTCCATCAACGCGCCCATGCCCGATTGTCCGGAAGAGCCGTGGCCGCCGCCATGCAGCATGACGATCACCGGGCCGTCGCCGCCGGCCTCCATGTAATGGGTCCTGACGCCGTTCACCTTCACCCAGCGCGAACGTAGTCCGCCGCCTCCCTTGCCCATCGCATCCTCCGCATGATCGCAGACATCGTTTCTGAGGCGACCGGCATAGGCGATGCGTGGCGGCTTGGCAATCTAAATTTATAAAAGACTATAAGATTATCCCTTTGTGATGCCGAAAGTGATTGAAAGTGCTGCCATTCAGGGAGAAGGTGAAAATATTAGGTCTGTTTTCTCGCGCCGGAGAGAGGCGTTGATAGGCCTAATGTGATAACAAGCTATCACATTAAGCGGGCTCGGGACGACAGCAGATTTTGTCTCATGGCCGAGCGAGAACGCAGCATTGGCCCGCTTGGAGGCACTTAGAAAAACAAATTGAATTCGAGCCATTTCTTCCACGCCGACGACGCCAGGATCGAAATTACGGGCAAGGCCGCAGACGACTGCCATCGCCTTACAAAGTATCGTTACGGGCGCCCAAGCTCGCGAGGCGCAGGAGGCCTGGGAGTCTATCTCTGACACGATGGCTCATTGAGCGCGCCGGAGAAAGAAATTGCTGTGCTTGATGCGTCGGCGGCTTGGCTAGAAGCTGAAATTTACCAACGATTAACCATTCGCTGGGTACATCGTGGCAACTGAATATTTACCAAGATGACCAACGTGTTAACACAACCTCGGCCTATCCGCCTCAAGGGGCGCAGTTTTCTTGCTTTGGCTTTGACGCCCGAACAGCCTTTCGAGGACTGGCTGGAGCGGCTCGACCATTTGGCGTCGCGTTCCACCGGCTTCTTCCGGCGTCGCCCCGTGGTTCTCGATATCAATGGGTTAGACATCGATCGGTCGCAGCTGCGCGAACTCATCGACAAGCTCGGCGAGCGCAATGTGCGAATCATGGGCATTGAGGGCGCGCGTCCGTCCTTGCTCGGCGCGGATCTGCCTCCGGCGATGGCGGACGGGCGTCCGGCTTCGGACATCGAAGCGCCGAGCGGCGATGAGAGTGTGGAATCGAAGCCCGCGGGAGCAGCTGCTCCTGCCGCGCCGCTGCCACTGAAGGCGTTGCCGTCCATGCTCATGACAGAACCGGTCCGTTCGGGGCAGTCGATCATCTTTCCCGAAGGCGATGTGACAGTCGTCGGCTCGGTCGCTTCGGGCGCGGAGATCGTCGCCGGCGGCTCGGTCCACATCTATGGGACGCTCAGAGGGCGGGTGATGGCCGGAACGATGGGCCATGCTTCAGCGCGCATCTTCTGCAGCAAGCTTGAAGCCGAGCTGATCGCCATCGACGGTTACTACCAGACAGCCGAGGATCTCAAACCCGATCTGCGCGGAAAGGCCGTCCAGTTCTGGCTGGAAGGCGACACATTCAAAGTTGGATCACTCGCCTGAGGCGATGGCGCGTCCACATAAACAGGAGAGTTCAATGGGCAAGGTCATCGTGGTTACATCGGGCAAAGGCGGCGTCGGCAAGACGACCTCCTCTGCGGCATTGGGCGCAGCCCTTGCCCGCGACGGCGACAAGGTCGTGGTCGTTGATTTCGATGTCGGGCTGCGCAACCTCGATCTCGTCATGGGCGCCGAAAGGCGTGTTGTGTACGACCTCGTCAACGTTATTCAGGGCGAGGCCAAGCTGACGCAGGCGTTGATCCGCGACAAACGGCTTGAGACGCTCTATCTGCTCCCGGCCTCGCAAACGCGCGACAAGGACAACCTGACGGCCGAAGGCGTCGAGACCGTCATTGGCGCGCTGAAACAGGCCTTCGATTGGGTCATCTGCGACAGCCCTGCCGGCATCGAGCGGGGCGCTACGCTGGCGATGCGCCATGCGGACATTGCCATCGTCGTGACCAACCCGGAAGTCTCTTCGGTGCGCGATTCCGACCGCATCATTGGCCTGCTCGATTCCAAGACGCTTAAGGCCGAGACAGGCGATCGGATCGAAAAGCATTTGCTCCTCACCCGATACGATCCGGTCCGGGCCCAGCGCGGCGACATGTTGAAAGTCGACGATGTGCTTGAGATTCTTTCGATCCCGCTGCTCGGCATCGTTCCAGAGAGCATGGATGTGCTGCGCGCTTCCAACGTTGGATCGCCCGTAACACTGGCGGACGAGCGCAGTGCGCCTGCGATCGCTTATTTCGATGCCGCGCGCCGGCTCAAGGGGGAGACTCTGCCGATTACCATTCCCGGCGAGAAGCGCAGTTTCTTCGGAAAGTTCTTCGGAAGGAAAGTGGCATGAACCTGCTCCGTTTTTTCTCCCGTCCCCAGTCCGCTCCAGCGGCACGCGAAAGGCTCCAGGTTCTACTGGCCCACGAACGCGCGGCTGTTGGCGACTCCGATCTCATCACGAAGCTGCGCGACGAAATTTTGCGCGCCATCTCGAAACATATGCAGATCGACGACGAAAAGGTCAGTGTCCGCATGGAACGCGGCGCTCAGGTCTCGACGCTGGCGGTGGATATCGAAATTCCGTTCGACACGGGCAAAAGGGCTGCTTGATAAGAGAGCTGCCTGAAACAGCTTTGATTGATACTGAAATGATGAGCAGCTGGCTTTGCTTCAGCTGCTCAGTCATGCTGCCGTCGAACTTATCGAGATGGTGGAGAGGCGGTTGCAGTAAGAAGCAGAAGCTCAGTTAGTCTGAGCTTCCTCAATCTTCCGCCACATTGAACGTCTTAAATTTTCCTTGAAGCGGTTTTGATTCGAGGGAATGTCATGCATCTCAGCAGCCACATTTCGACGACACAACTTTTGCAGCTTATGGCCAAAAGCGATGTCGTGATCCGGCGACACTTGTCTCATCCACAGGGTGATTTAAAACAGGACGTTTTCTCGTTAGCGCGTGAAGATGCAAGCGGGCGATCGAGTTCAGCTGGTCTTCTGGCAAGGCAGATCGAGGTGCCTGTGGAGTTCGTTGCCGACTTGGAGAAAGCGCATTTTATCCGTGCGGGACAACCGGCAAACGGGCAGGTCATTTACTCGCTGACGGATGATGGGCGGCGCGCAGCCTTGGCCCAATGATCTTTGGCCCAGTGATCTATGGGGGCAGCGGGCCCACGAGCTTCCCGATGAGACAATGCAGATCGGGAAGCTCGCGTTTGAAGTTTGTCGTTAAGCGCCGCGCGGCGCTTCCTGCGGCTGGCTACCAAAGCCAGTGACTTTGATCGCGAGAGCGAACAAGCCGACGAGGGTCAAGCATGCTGCGGGGACCAGCATGGCCGCCACAGGAGTGCCGGCAAGACCTGCGACCCACGGCATGAGATTTTGCGCGAAGAAGCCGCCTAGGCTGCCGATCGTGCTGATGGCCGCGATGGCCATGGCCGCGCGCTGTCCCGAAAAGAACAGCGAAGGCAGGAACCAGAAGCAGGGGAACAGCAGCGAGATGCAGGGTGTGCCGATCGACATGGCAACCAAGCGCATCCAATTCTGCGGCAGTGTCGTGCTCAGGTAAAAACAGACCAAGCCCACGCAACAAATCGCGATCATGGCCAGGAGAACGGTTTTCTCCTTGCGCAGGCGCGGCGGGATCGTCACCAAGGCAAAGACGCCAACGATCCAAGGTATCGAGCTCAGAATGCCGTTCTGCGTCCCGGAGACACCGAAGCCACGCACGACGGTCGGCAGCCAATAGATGACGCCGTAGAGCGATACCAGGATCAGCATATAGGCGCCCGAGAGCATCAACACGCGCTTATCGAAAATCACCGCAAGCGGATTCCCATGCTGTCCGGGCGGCGTTTCTTTCGCTAGCTCAGCCGTCAGCCAGTTGCGCTCCGGCGTCGAGAGGAATTTCGCGTCGGCGGGGCCATTGGGCAGACAAAGTAAGACAAACGGCGTCAGGATGAGGGCCGGTAGGCCGGTGACAATGAAAACCCACTGCCAGCCAGCAAACCCGAACGTGCCATCGAGATCGAGCAGAAAGCCGCTGACAAGAGAGCCGAACATATTGCCGAAAGCGCTGCCAAGAGTGAGGAAACCCAGCACCTTTGCCCGATGCGCCTTGGGAAACCAAAGCGTGAAATAATAGATGATGCCCGGATAGGCGCCGGCTTCCGCGCAGCCGACCAGAAACCGCAGGGCCGCGAACAGGCTGCCCGAGGTCACCCAAGCCGTGGCGATCGTCAACACGCCCCAGGTCAACAGGATACGGGCCAGCCAGAGACGGGCGCCAAATCGATTGACAGCAAAGGCACTGGGAATTTCAAGCGCCAGATAGCCGATGAAGAAAAGCGAGGACGCCAGGCCGTAGAGCTGCTCGGTCATATGCAGCGCTGACACCATCTGCAGCTTTGCAAAGCCGACATTGGCCCGATCGATGATGGCGATCAGGTAAATCAACACGGTCAAAGGAACCACGCGCCAGATGACCTTCCGGAATAATTCCTGAGAGTCGACGGGGTGAGCCTCATTGGCGAGTGACATTTCTATTCCCTCTCCGAACCGAATTTCACATCGGTTCTATGCTTGCTTGCGATAGCGTTTTGCAGTTTGACGGCGTCAAACGCCACAAAGACGCGTCGAAAAAGATCCCGATTGAATTGCGTTTCTGTCGAAACGCAATTTGCTCTAGTGCGGAATGTAGTTGCGCCAATTGTCCTGGCGCATGGTCATTTGAGCGAAGGTCTTGCGGCTGTCCGCGGCCTTCCCGATCAGAGCGCTCGCGCTGAGCTGCTTGCGATCGAGATAGGCTTCGAGCTCGGACAAGGTCTGTTCCAGAAGTTCGAAGCCTCGCAGCATCACCTGCGACGACATCTCCACAGCCGATGCGCCAGCCAACATCATGCGCGCCACATCCAGGCCGGATTGCGCGCCATTGGTGCCGATCAAAGCGCGGTCTGGACCGAGCTTGCTGCGGGTCAGCGCCAGCCACTGGCAGGTCATCGGCAAGTGCCATGAACCGCCGACACCAAGCGTGGTGCCAAGAATGGGCTCAAGGGTTTCGACATCGGGAATAAGGCCGAGCAACCGCCCGGCCATCACCACTGCATCGGCGCGCGCTTCGAAGGCGGCGCCGGCGAGATCCGGCACGCGTTCGCTCTGTCCGGTGATCTTGACCCAAAGTGGAATGGAAACGGCCGAGCGGACCGCTGTGACGATCGTTGTGATGCGCTCGGGCAGAAGCTCGGTGGAGACCGCGCCCTTGGCCGACTGGCTCGCATAGGGCGTGCCGATATTCAGTTCGAGAACCCGAAGACCTTCCTGCTCGATCTGCTTGGCCATGGCGACGGCGCGATCGAGATCGGAGAGGATGATGCTGGCCACGACGACGGCATCGCTACTACGCGCTTCACGATCGAGGCGCGAGGTCTGTTCGAGCCAGGCTTCGAACGGTTGCGGCGTCAGGCCAGAGCGGCAGGCGACGAAGGCGGTTCTCGGCGCCGAGGCGTTCCAGGGAATGGGGCGCCATTGGTCATCCAAAACCGTATATTCGGCCTGCTGCAATTGATCGCGCGCTGCCTGCGATTCATTGGTGGATTTCACCACGACCGCACCAGCACCTGCTTTCAATGCGCGGCGCACACCGTCGGCATCAATCAGATGTTCGGCGGAACCGGCGATCACCGGGTTCTTGAGCTGGACGGAGCCAATCCGTGTTTCCAGATTCGGTTTACTCATGAGCTTGTCTCGCTTGAACTTGTCTCGCTTGAGGCTGGGCGCCTGCCTTAATGGGGGAGGGCCTTGACGCGCGCGACCTCGGCTTCCAGGCCAAAGGCGCGCGCCGCGTTAGTCGACACCATCTGATGCACTTCATCGTCGGTGAAGCCGAGATCGAGGCACATTTTAACGCCGCGACGGAACCCTTCGAGCGGGCTGAAAACGCCGGGCTGGCCCAGGTCCGAACACATGATCGTCTGTTCGACGCTCGCCGCATCGATGAGCTTGCGCATGTCGTCAGGCCCCGCCACCTTGAACTTCGAGCCTTCCAGGAACATGCAGAGAGAATGTTCGACGAAGGCGCCCATCGCGGCGATTCCCTTCACGTCATTGAGGGACGCGTCGACAATCTCTTCGGGGTGGGTGAGGATCATGCGTTTGACGCCACGCTTTTTTGCTTCCTCGAAGACCTTCCAGGTCTCGCTCACATGAAGGTGGCCGCTGGCCAGCGCCATGTCGTTCTCGGCGATGATATCAAGCACTTCCTTGACTTCATCCCGGACTTCACCCGAGGGGTCGAGAACAAGAACGGCGGAGGCCGGACGCATTTTCTGCGTCGACGCCGGGTGGACCCAGGTTCCGTTCTTTTCCCAACGCAAATGGTTCTCTGCCGCCAGCGTCGGCATATAGACGGTCTTTCCACCCATCGCCGCCGTATGTTCGACCGCGTAAGGATTAAAGCCACCGACGACATTGTTGAGCACGATGCTCGAATAAACCTTGGTGATTAGTTCTGGATGATGACGGGCAATCAATGCCGCAGCCATTACGCCGCTGTAATCATGATCTTTGGTGATCACCGCGGCGAAGCGCGCCGTCGACATCAATTGCGCCAGTTCAAGATGGTCAATGGCGCGTGTCGCGATCGACGGGCCGGAGTGCACATGCGGATCGATGGCGCCCACCAAAATGTCGTCGATCCGTGTTTCGATGTCCTTCACCGATTGAGTGGTCATGCTTTCACCTGTCTGATTATCAGGATCTCGCGGGAGGGCTGATGGCCTTCAGGCGTCGCGCTTCGGCATGGGATAATCCGCTTCGTTAAGGACGAAGCCGGGCTTGGATGAAAAATCGACGCGGGGCGGTCCGAAGATATCGACAAGCCAGGTGGTGCCGTCTCCGATGTCTTGTGTCGTGTGAATCACGCCAGCCGGAATGACCAGGATCGACGGGCTGGCCTCATAGGTGACATGCTCGTCGTCTTCCCATTTGCTCATGTCCGGTCCCCACGGATAGCGCAGGTGATGCCGGAATGCGCCGCGCAGACCAAACGACATCTGCTCGAAGTCGTCGTGCCAATGGGGGCTGAGCTTTCCCGGATCGCGCCGGTTGGACCAAGGTTCGAAAATATTGATCATCAAATTGGTCGAGCGGAACACCCGCATCTTCAGCGGGCTCGGGTCCGGGCTTTTGAAGTCGGCAAGTCGATAACTGCGGATCTTGAAGCCATCGGTCGGCTGCGGCCAGGGTGTGATGGGCGTCACTTCTGCGGCCGCATCGGCATAGATCGCGGCGTTGATAGCGGACGTGGTCAGATCCGTCGCCTTGTTCGAAAAGATCCGAATGATCTCGCCACCATCGGGCATCGAGATCGTGCTGGCGCCAGGCGGCATGATCAGTAAAGTCTCGGGCTCGATGTTCCGGCGTTCCGATCCCGCTTCCACGATGGCGCGGCCGGTGACCACGAAGGCCATGTATTCGTCCGCTTGCTGAGCGCGCGTCAGGGTTGCGCCCGGCTTGGCTTCGGTAACATCGGCAACGAAATTCGCGGCGCGGGTGATCCAATGCTTCGAACCGTCCGCGTCGATTGTCTGCGGTTGATCCTGATAGTGGCGCGCATGAGTTGCTTTGCGCTTGGCGATCGGCATCGGTGGTACTCCCTACTTGAGCGTCTTGAGATCGGCGAGCGCTTTGGCGGCTGCCTGGCGCATCAGGCCCTGATCGGACATGTAGATGAAGCCGCTGGCGCCGATTTCGCGCATGGCAGCTGCGTCTGCGAGGCTTCCGACAAAGAACAGAACCGGCTTGCCGGCCGCCCGCGCGGCTTTCGCCACGCGCTCTGCGGCAGAGCGAACGGCGGGCGCCTCGGGCGAGCTTTCTTCCATGGCGGCGGCGAGATCGCCGCGCCCGACGAAGAGGGCGTCAATGCCGTCGACACGCGCGATATCCTCGACAACGGACAGAGCCGACGGATCTTCGATCTGGGCAACAACCGTTGTGATGGCGTCGGCATGTTCTAGATGCTGGGCGAGGTTGAGGCCGCCATAGCGGCCCGCCCGTGGCGAATTCGAGAAGCCGCGGCTGCCCTTGCGATAGCGGCAAGCGGCGGCGATGTCGCGGGCGCTCTCCACGGTGGCGACATGGGGAACCAGCACGCCAACGGCGCCACAATCGAGGACCGACAATAAATTGGAGGGCGCGCTGGACGCCACGCGCACCAGAGCAGCAATGTTGGCGGCGCGGGCGGCGACGATCGCCTCATCGATCGAGCGGCGGTCAAATGGCGCATGCTCTTCATCGATAACGATAAAATCATAGCCGAGATCGCCAAAGATCTCCGTCGCATGGCCGGTCGGCGTCTTGGCGAACGTCCCGGCCAGAACCTCTCCCATAGCAAGCCGTTTACGGAACTGAATGGCGTCCGGCCTGGTCATCGATCAGCGTTCCTCTTCAATTTCATTATTCGGCGCATCCGCGCGTTCCAATTGGCTCCGAAAAACGGCGCTTGGCCAAATTGGAACAATCGCGCATGACCGGGGTCTTCGTGCGAATTGCCAAATTGTTCGCGACAACGAAACTGCGTTTCTAATATAAGATGAAAGCTCGTTGTCAACCGCTAGAAGGCGTGGAATTGCTGCCTTCCCATGTCTTTATTCTCGAATTAGGGTTTCGCCCTCGCGAACAGGGAGCGATTCGCGCCAGTGGTCGCCAAAGCTATTGGAAAGGCTTGAAATGTCAGACGGACTAGACGGCGGCGTGCGCTCGGTCGGCGTCGCTCTCGACGTATTGGAAACCGTCGCTTTTTCAAATGAAGAACTTGGCGTCACGCAGATCGCCGATCGCCTCGGTCTGACCAAGGGCTCGGTTCATCGCCACCTGTTGACGCTCGTCGAGCGCGGTTATCTGAAACAGAACGTGCAAACCGCGCGCTATTCCATCGGTTCGAAGAGCCGCATCCTCGCGCGCGCCGCGCCGGAAATTGATCTCATCCAGACCGCCGAAGGTCCTATGCGCGACCTGCGCGACAGCATCGGGCAAACCGTGGTTCTGTCCACCATGAGTCCGCGCGGCGCGCTCGTACATTTCGCCGTTCCCAGTGCGTCGCCGATTGAAATCGGTGTGCGGCCGGGCAGTGAGCTGTCGTTTCCCTCAAGCGCGCAGGGGCGCATTCTTTTGGCCTATTCGCCGCGGCCCTTTCAGGAACGCATTCTGGCGCGCGATATCGAAAAGCTCACCAATAGAACCATCACCGACCGCACTCTGCTGGAAGCGGAACTGGGAAAAATTGTGCGGCAAGGTTTTGCCTCCGCGCCGGAAGAAACCATGCTCGGCATCAACGCGGTCGCCGGTCCGATCTTTGATGAAGACGATACGATTATCGGCTCGGTCGCTGTTGTTGGGTCGATCCAATTTCTGCCCGCCGAGCCTGATGAGCAAACGGTCGCTGCCTTGAAAGAGTGCGCCGAGCAGATTTCACGACGGATGGGTTACGGCCGCGCGTCCACGCATCCGGCGCCGCGGCTGATGAAGACCGTGAGCTTGCGCAAAAGAAAATGAGAAATGGGTCGCTTTGGCGCGAGCAACAAGCCGCTATGCCGCGATAATAGAAGACAGTTTATCCGCCGCAGACAAAAGGCGGCCGCGTGCAAGGAGCAAGCGCGGCACTTAACCGACTTGCGATAGGCTTGGGGGTGCGCTCCTGCCGCTAAGTCGCCGTGGGTGATCCCATACGTGCCAAACCACAATGTCCCGGTGTCGGAAGCGCATGCGCACGGCATCTTGCGGTTTGGCTTGGACTATATATTATGTATACGAAATACTTTCGTATTGGGCAGGAAACGTCAGGCAAACTTGATCGACAGTGTTCGGAATTTTCTGGGCGTGCGTGACTTTATACGCCGGCTGACGATCCGTGTTGCGATCCGTATGCCGCCGATCTGATGGGAGCCGGAGCCGTATGTTCCAGGAATATGACTACATCGTCGTCGGCGGTGGCTCGAGCGGTTGCGTTGTCGCGAACAGGCTATCGGCTGACCCGAAAGTGACCGTCTGTCTGTTGGAGGCTGGTCCATCAGACCGCCACGGTGTCGTTGCGTTCAAGTCGCGGCTGCCTGTCGGCACAGTGATGTTGTTGCCTCATGCCCGCTACAATTGGGGCTATTTCTTCACGGGCGATGCAGGACTCGCTGGCCGTTCCATCGCCTCTCATCGCGGCCGTCTCTCGGGCGGATCAAGTTCCGTCAACGGCATGCTCTATATGCGCGGTCATCCGCGCGACTATGACGAATGGGCGGAGCAGGGTAATCCGGGTTGGCGTTGGTCGGATGTCTTGCCGACCTTCATCAAACAGGAGAACCGTGAGAAGGGCGCGAATGAGCTGCATGGTGCCGGCGGAGAGCTCAATGTCGCGCCGCTGCGGACGTTAAATTCGCTTACACGGGCATTTCTTGCGGCCGCTGAGGAGACTCAATATCCGAGGAATGACGACTTCAACGGCGTAAGCCAAGACGGCTTTGGGCCGTGGGAAGTGACGCAGAAGAATGGTCAGCGTTGGAACAGCGCACGCGCCTTCCTACATCCGATCGCCAAGCGACCTAACCTGACAGTGTCGTTTGATACTGAAATTCTGCGCATTGAACTGACGGAGCGACGCGCCACGGGAGTGATCATCCGCCGAGATGGTCAAGAGATGCGTCTTGGCGCGCGGCGTGAAGTGGTCCTCACTGCTGGGGCCTACAACTCGCCAAAGTTGCTGATGATATCTGGCATTGGGGATGCGGCGGAGCTCAAGAAGGTCGGGATCGAGCCTGTCCATCACCTGCCGGGCGTCGGTCGGAACCTCCAGGATCACCCGACGGCTTGGGTCGAATACGAAGATATATCGGGAAAGAGCGCGGCGCTTAACGCCAAGACAATCCCGCGCTATGCCGCTGCCGTGTTCTCTTATGTCTTTGCGCGTCGCGGCCCGCTGACATCAAATGGCGTGGAGGCGGGTGGCTTCCTGCGCACGCGATCAAACTTCGATCGTCCGGACGTGCAATATGTCTTCATGCCCGCCCGGCGTGCGCCCGGCCAATTCTTGCCGAGAGAACACGGCTTCACGCTGATGCCGATCCTGCTGCGGCCGCAAAGCCGCGGAAGCGTCTCGCTCGTTTCGTCTCGTCCTGAAGATAAGCCGAAGCTTGAACCCAATTTTCTCGACAACGCTGTCGACGTTGACACAATGGTACGCGGCACCTTGCTTGCGCGCCAGCTTGTCGAAGCGTCCGCATTCGCGCCGTTTCGCGGCCGGGAGCTCAATCCAGGCCGAGAGGTGCAGAGCCACCGCGACATGGAAGACTTTCTGCGCTCGACGATCACCACCGCCTATCACCCGGTCGGAACGTGCAAAATGGCGCCCGCCAGCGATCCAAACGCGGTCGTGGACGAGAAACTTCGCGTTCGCGGGATCGAAGGTCTTCGTATCGCCGATGTTTCGATCATGCCGACCATCATTGGTGGCAACACCAATGCGCCGGCAATGATGATTGGTGAGCGCGCCGCCGGTTTCGCAATGAGCGAGAAATAGGTCCTCGTGGCTGCTTCTTTCGTCCGGCTCTCAGGCCGCGCTCCCCACGTCGATTTCTATCTAATATAATGAAATAATTATATAAAATTGACGTTTATCCCGACGTGGGGCTCTCCGAGCCCCATGTCTCCAGCGGAAGTGGGCAATCACTTTAACGGGGCTTTAGGCGGTTTCGACTAATTCTGTCGGGTGACGAACCGCTCTGGGGGACATTCGGACATGCCTGTCACCGATCACAGTGCCGATGTGGTGATCATCGGCGCTGGACCTGCGGGTTTGACCGCCGCCTATCTGCTGACGAAAAAGGGATATGCCGTCACGGTCCTCGAGAAGGACCCCCGTTATGTGGGGGGCATCAGCCGAACGGTGGAGCATAAAGGCTTTCGCTTCGACATTGGTGGACACCGGTTTTTCTCGAAGTCGAAGGAAGTGGTGGATCTTTGGAATGAGATCCTGCCTGACGACTTTATTCAGCGGCCGCGCATGAGCCGCATCTACTACGAAGGCAAGTTCTACAGCTATCCGCTGCGCGCCTTCGAGGCACTGTGGAATCTTGGCCTCCTGCGTTCGGCCCTGTGCATGGCAAGCTTCGCCAAGGCCAGGCTGCTTCCTAAGAAGGATGTGCGGTCCTTTCAGGACTGGACCATCAACCAGTTCGGCTATCGCCTGTTCTCGATTTTTTTTAAAACCTACACCGAGAAGGTGTGGGGCATGCCTTGCAACGAAATGTCGGCAGACTGGGCGGCGCAACGGATCAAGGGACTGAGCCTTGGCGCTGCGGTGTTCGATGGCCTTAAGCGGAGCCTTGGACTTCATCGGGCGCCCAATGACGGCATGAAGACCAAAACGCTGCTGGAGACCTTCAGATATCCGCGCCTCGGGCCCGGCATGATGTGGGAAGCCGCGCGCGATCACATCGTGAAGGGCGGCAACCAAGTCATTATGGGCCATGCGCTGCGGCAACTGGCGCAAGACCAAGTGACGGGCCGCTGGCGTGTCATGGCGACGGGCGCAGATGCGAGCGCCATTACCATCAACGCGGCCCATGTGATTAGCTCCGCGCCGATGCGCGAACTGGCTGGCCGTATGCAGCCCGTGCCGCACACGCTCGGGAGTGCGCTTAATCTAAGATATCGGGATTTTCTGACGGTCGCCTTGATGATCAGTGCGGACGACCTGTTTCCAGATAACTGGATCTATATTCATGATAGCAAGGTCAAGGTCGGGCGTATCCAGAATTTCCGCAGTTGGTCTCCGGAGATGGTGCCTGATCAGGATATCGCCTGTGTCGGCCTGGAATATTTTTGCTTTGAGGGCGACGGATTGTGGTCGTCAAGTGACAGCGATCTGATTGAACTGGCTAAGAAAGAGATGATGATCCTGGGTCTTTGTAAGCCCGAGGAAATCGTCGGCGGCGCGGTCGTTCGTCAGGAAAAGGCTTATCCGGTCTATGACGACACCTATGCCGAAAATGTGCGGACCATGCGAGAGGAGTTGGAGGCGAGGTACCCCACGCTTCATCTCGTCGGTCGCAACGGCATGCATCGTTACAATAATCAAGATCATGCGATGATGACGGCGATGCTGACAGTGCGCAATATCGAGGCTGGCGCCCGCATCTACGATACATGGGCCGTCAATGAAGACGCCGAATACCACGAAACTGGCAACGAGGGAGAGCTTGCTGCGCTCGCGAGCGAAAAATTGGTGCCGGCGCGAACCCATCTATCGCCAGCCGTGAAGGTCGCTTAGCTCGCGCACGCGTACTGTGGTTTTCGTGGATGAATGACAGCTGGGACATCCAAACTCGTACGCTTCGCTGCAGCGTCTTTCTGATCTGGCTGCTGTGCGCGGCCGTGATGATTTATATCGTTCGCCATCCCATCGGCGTCACGTTTTTCGATCCAGATGATGCTCTTCGCCTTGTTGAAGTGCGCGATTGGATGGCGGGCCAAAGTTGGTTCGATGTCACTCAATATCGCAGCCATCCTCCGGCTGGTGCGTCGATGCATTGGAGCCGCCTGGTCGATATCCCTATTGCCGGGCTGTTGGCGCTGGCGCTGTTGGTGACGGATCAGGTAGCCGCGGAACAAATATCACTTGTCGCGGTGCCGCTTCTCAGTTTGTTGGTCCTGTACATCGGTCTCGTTGCGACCACTGTGCGCGCGACGGGACGGCGATACGCTGGCGTGATTGCAGCCTTGATGTTGATGACGGCCCTCGGTGCTCTCATTCAATTCCGGCCGACACGTATCGATCATCATGGATGGCAGATCGCCCTTGGCACATTGGCAGTTCTCGCGCTCATCGGCTTCGACGGTAAGCCTATAAAAAGGGGTGTCGTCTCTGGAGCGACCATGGCCGTTGCGCTGGTCATCGCCATTGAGGGATTGCCCCTTGCCGTGGCGATCGGTGCGGTGTTTGGCCTGTGCGCCCTCCGTCGAGAAGACGAAAATAGCGGCCTTGCCGCCTATCTGGCCGCACTTAGCGGCATCGGTTCTGTCCTTCTCCTTGCCACTCTGGGATGGTCGCGTGTCTCTGTGCTATGGTGCGATGCGCTCTCCCCAGCCTATCTTGCGCCTCTCTGGACAACGACAATCGTGCTGGTTCTGGCGCAATGGATCAGCCCGCAGGGGAGCATAGCCTGGCGTTTTGGAGCCATGGTGGTGGCGGCAGCAAGCGGAAGCGCCGTTTACCTCACCTTTTCGCGCGCCTGCCTTGGAGGGCCATTCGCCTCCCTCGATCCTCTCCTTTATCGCCTCTGGTACGTCAACATTGCCGAGGGCATGCCGGTCTGGACGCAATCACTAAGTCTGGGTGTTACTGTTTCCATTCCCTCGTTGCTGGGGCTTGGCGGCACGCTCCTCGCCATCCGCTATGATAACTCCTCCCGTCGCGAATGTTGGATCACGCTTCTCTTCGTTCAGGTGGTCACTTTCGCCGTGTCGCTTATGGTGCTTCGTGCGATCGGCATAGCCCATGTCTTGGCAATCCCGGGGAGTGTCTGGCTGTTCCTATTCGCCATTGAGCGAGCCATGCGGCTATCCAGCCCATGGCGCATATTCGTCGCTGTTGCCTGCGTGGCGCTGACGCCAATTGGCGCACAGCTCATTGCCAGCAGCCTCCTTCCGTCGGCACAGCCAACGAACGGCAGCGGGAGTGGCGCTTCTTCCTGCAGAGACTTGGAGACACTTCAGCGCCTTGACGCATTGCCCACGACGCTTCTCTTTGCGCCGCTCGATGTTAGCTCGTATCTGCTCGCTTTCACGCATCACAGCGTGGTTGCGACGGGCCATCATCGCAACCAAGCAGGAATGAAGACAATCATCTCGGCATTTATCGCGCCCGCTGATCAGGCCCGCGCGATTGTAATGGCAACGTCCGCTCAATATCTCGCATTTTGCAAAAGGGAGGGTGAAACGCGCGTCTACGCCAAACCATATCCCCATTCGCTCATGTCGGATTTGTTGGCCGATCATCCGCCCACCTGGCTCCGCGCGGTGCCGTCGCAATCGAATGAAAGAATCAGCGTTTACCGCATAGAACGCTGAGCGTTCTTTCCATGCAATTTATGTAACGATTTCCACGCGCTAACCATTGTTTGTCTTAAAAGAGTCATAATAGCGCGGCGCGGCAAACTCTTTACTGATCGTCAATCATGCCGGGATTAACGCCCATATGTTCCGCATGCGCAGAGTTCAAGGAGAAACCGTGGGCGTTATCGAAAGGCCGATCGAGGAAGAAGTTTTCCCCGATACATTGGGCGACGTATCCACTCTGCGACGTAAATGGTTTGCCGCGCTACATCCCGGCGAGCCGCTTCCGGCCTATGAGGAGGTGGTGCTCGGCAGTATGGGGCGACTCGCCAATCACATGGTGCTCCTGCAAGGCAGCGGCGAGACGCTGACGATCTTACGGACCGGGCGGGCACTGCGGCAGTGGCTGGGCCAGGATGCATGGGACACCCGCGTCAGCCAGCTCGCGCCCGAATACGGGGCGGTGCTGTCGGAGGCCGCCGCCAATGCGCTGACGAGCAGCCGGCCATACGCCACGTCGACCTATCACGTGACAAACGGCATTGTGTGCACCTTCGACATCTATGCCATGCCGGTGGCCTGTCGCTGGGGGCCGCCACTGATCTCCGCTTATGTCAGCAAGCGCGGCGAGGGCTATAGCCTGGTGGACACCATCTTTCGCGCGACCGACGATGGTTTCCTGGCGCTCGCGGCCTGCCGCGACGCCAACAACGCTACCGTCGACTTTCGGATTGTGGATCTGAACCAGGGCGCCTCGTTCCTGCTGCAATGTTCGACGCAGGCCTTGCGCTGGTGCAAGCTGAGCGAAGGAAAACATGATCTGGCATCGCCGGTGGTGTTGCAGCGGCTCAGCGCGGTGATCGAGAGTGGTGCGCCCGATCGGTTCGAAGTGGTATCGTCGAATGGCACCTACATCCGCATCAGCGTGGCCCCGATCGGCGATCTGCTGTCGGCGACCCTGACTGATGTCACCGACCTCAAGCGGCGCGAGCAATCGTTCCGGTTGCTGTTTGAAAACAATCCGATGCCGATGTGGGTGTTCGACGAGGAGACGTTCGAATTCCTCAACATCAACGATGCGGCGATCACACACTATGGCTACAGCCGCGAGCAGTTTCTGTGCATGAAGATCGGCGATATTTGGCCGAACGACGCGCGTGACGGGTATCTTAAGGCGTTGCAGGACGTGCAGGATAACTATCAATCGCGACGCAGCTGGCGGCATATCAGGGCGGACGGTAGCGATATCGAGGTGCTGACCTTCGGTCGTGCTGTCGACTTCGGTGGGCGCGGGGCATTTCTTGTCTCGATCATCGACGTCACCGAGCGCCGCAAGGCGGAGGCGAGGATCTCCTACATGGCGCATCATGATGCGCTGACGGACCTGCCAAACCGTGTGATGCTGCAGCAGCGCCTGCAGCAGACGCTGGAGCAGTGTGCCCGGCTCGATCGCAAGGCGGCGGTGCTGTGCATCGATCTCGACATGTTCAAGAACGTCAATGACTCGTTCGGCCATCCGGTGGGCGATCGGTTGCTGCAGCAGGTGGCGCAGCGGCTCAAGGCCTCGCTCGGCATCGGCGATCTCGCGGCCCGTTTCGGCGGCGACGAGTTCGCGCTGGTGCTCGATCCGGTCATGGGGCCAGCCGAGGCCGGCGATCGGGCTTCGCGGCTGATCGAAACGCTGAGCGTGCCCTACGACATCGAGGGCCGCGAGGTGACGATTGGCGCCAGCCTGGGTATCGCCATTGCGCCGCTGGATGGCGACACCTCTGATACGCTGCTGCGCAACGCCGACATGGCCCTTTACCGGGCGAAAGCGGACGGTGGCGGTGCGCACCGCTTTTTCGAGATGGAAATGGATCGGCAGGCACAGGCACGCCGCGCATTGGAGGTCGATCTGCGGCTTGCCATGGCCAGCGGCGAGTTGGAGCTGCATTATCAGCCGCTGGTCAATCTGGCGGCGGATCGCATCACCTCGTTCGAGGCCCTGTTGCGCTGGCCCCATGCGGAGCGGGGCATGGTGTCACCAGAAGAGTTCATCCCGGTCGCCGAAGACATCGGCTTGATCGTACCAATCGGCGAGTGGGTATTGCGCACCGCCTGTGCCGACGCGGCGACATGGCCGTCCGACGTCAAGGTGGCGGTCAACCTGTCGCCGGCGCAATTCAAGAGCCGCAATCTGGTGCCCGCGGTGATGTCGGCGCTGGCCCATTCCGGCCTGTCGGCCGATCGGCTTGAGATCGAGATCACTGAATCCGTGTTGCTGGCGGAGACCGATACTAACCTGCAGACGCTGCATCAGCTCCGTGGCCTTGGCGTGCGGATCTCCATGGACGACTTTGGCACCGGTTATTCGAGCCTGAGCTATCTGCGCAGTTTCCCGTTCGACAAGATCAAGATCGACCGTTCGTTCATTCGCGATCTTCCAGGCCGCGCCGATTGCATCGCCATCGTGCGCGCGATCTCGGGCATGGCGCAGAGTCTCAGTATTGCGACGACGGCCGAAGGCGTTGAGACCAGGGAGCAACTAGACCAGTTGCGGATGGAGGGCTGCACCGAGGTACAGGGCTTCCTGTTCAGCCCGGCACGGCCGGCCTCGTCGTTGGGCGAGCTTCTGACGCGCTTTGGCGGCAATGCGGGAGCGCCTGCGCTTTCGCCTCATGTCGAAAGCTGTCCAGAAACCGTGCTTGAAACGACGCCGGTCGCCCGTTACGCCAGAAGGTGAGGCCTAGCGCTGTCTATAGGCTGTAAAGGGCCTGGAATTGCTTCCTCGACTTTCCCGTCACGGAAGGAGATCGCCTTGGCTTTCGATGATTTCGCTGCTTCTTATACCCGATTGGTTCCGCAACTCGCTGAGGGCACAACGACGCCACGGGCCTATCTTGAGCAATGCCTCGGAAAGATCGCGGCGCGCGAAAGCGAAGTTGAGGCATTTGTCTGCACGGACATTGAACGCAGCCGCAAACTGGCGGATGAATCAACCGAACGCTGGCGCGCCGGACGGCCGCTGTCGGCTTATGATGGCGTGCCCATCGGCGTGAAAGACATCATTGAGACGGAAGACTTTCCGACGGAGATGGGATCGCCATTGTTCGCTGGCTGGAAGAGCGGCAGGGATGCAGCGGTGGTCAAAGCACTGCGCGCTGCAGGCGCGGTGATCGTCGGCAAGACCGTAACCACCGAATTCGCCGCGTCTCATCCCAACAAGACGCGTAATCCGTGGGATGGAACGCGGACGCCGGGCGGTTCCAGCAGTGGATCTGCCGCCGCGATAGGTGCCGGCTTTCTGCCTGTGGCGCTCGGCACACAGGTCGTTGGCTCCATCGTGCGGCCATCGAGCTTTTGCGGGGCCATTGGCTACAAGCCGTCGATTGGCGGCATCAATCGCGGTGGCAGCCACGACTTCCTCAGCCAAAGTTGCACGGGTCTGATCGCATCGTCGGTAGATGACGCCTGGATCATCGCCCGCGATCTGGCCTGGCGTGCCGGTGGCGATCCGGGCTTTCCTGGCATCGCGGGGCCTGAACAGATGCCCACGCCGTCATTGCCGGCGGCCGTGGCGGTGTTCGAGACATCGGGTTGGGCTGTGGCTTCCTCTGAGGCGCAGGCCTGCTTTCAGCAAGGCCTGGCGAAACTGAAGAGCGCGGGCGTTCGCCTTGTCGACAGAAAGTCCAGCCCGCTGGTGGAGGATATCGAAGAAGCGCTGAAATCGTGCTTCGAACTGACGCGCCGCCTCAACGCCTTTGAATCGCGATGGCCCTATAACCACTACCGCGATATGGACGAAACCAAGCTCAGCGATCCCTCTAAAGAGCGCATCGTCCTTGGCTTCGATCTGACGCTCGATGACTACCGGCGCGATCTGGCGGCGCGCGAAGCTATTCGCGCCTCATATCATCGGCTGCAAGGACAGGTGGGATGCAGTCTGGCGCTCAGCGCCACGGGGCCGGCGCCGAAAGGTCTCGCCTATACCGGTGACAGTGCTTTCGCGGTCAACGGGTCTATGCTCGGTGTGCCGACCTGGGGATTGCCAGTCTTCGCGGTGGAGGGGCTGCCGCTTGGTCTGCAAGTGATGGGATTCTTGAACCATGATGCCGATCTCGCGGCCTACGCCGGTGGGCTTTATGGACTGCTTGGCCGAGCGCCGCTGCGGATCGCGGGTCCGGCCTTAGACTAGGCCGTGAGCGGCATTGCATCCCGCGACGTCGCGCTTTCAGGCATCGCCCGCTCCCGTGCCTCATGCCGCAAGCTTGCCAGAAACTGCGCTTGAAACGGCGTCGGCAACCAGTTGCGGCGAAAGGTGAGGCCGACCTCGCGCGGTGCATGCGGGATCGGCGGATGGTTCACCGACACCAGGCGGTCATCAAGTTCGATGTGCCATTTCGACAGGATCGACAGGCGGTCGCTTGAGGCGAGCAGCGAGGTGATCGTCGTCAGGCAGTTGGTTTCGAATTGCACTTTCATTGGCAGGCCCCAATCGGTGGCCAGCTGATCGAGCACATCGCGGCGGGGTAGGCCGACGGTTGGATGCAACCAGTCAAATCGCGCCAGATCGGTCGGCGTCACCTTTTTCTGGTCGGCCAACGGATGGTCGCGTCGGCAGACGATGGTGTAGGGGTCTTCAAAAAACGGCTCCTCGATCAGATCGGTGTAGGGCGGCGGCGCCCGCAAGGCGCCGAAGACGAGGTCGAGCGCGCCATCGTTCAGTTCGCGCGCGATCTGCGCATAGGGCGCTTCGATCACTTCGATACGATGAGTGTCGTCTTCTGTCAGTACAGCACTGGAGGCTTTCGCCAGCAACAGGCGCGGCGCCAGCGCCAGCACGCCGATGCGCAGGCTGGCGCGCGCGTCCGACGCGGCGCCGATCTCCTCGGCGCCGGAGCGGATTTCACCAATGGCCAACGCCAGCCGCCGGGCCAGTTCCGCGCCGGTTTCGTTGACAGTCAGGCCCGCTGCAGAGCGCCGATAGAGTGTCGTGCCGACGATCTGTTCGAGATCGCGCGCCGGGCGTTGCAGGCTCGGCTCGGCGATGCGCAGCGCGCGGGCGGCGGCGCGGAAAGAGCCCGCATGCCAGATCGCCAAAAGGCTGCGCATCTGCGCACTGGCGAGTTTCGACACCTGCTGTTCGACCAGGACCTCGTCGGCGCGCTTGCCATCGATCGTGCTGAGCGCGCTGCGGATCTGCGCGAAGAAGCGGATCGAGCGTTTCTGAAAAATGTGCCCGGCTTCGTTCAGGAAGGCCCCCTCCGGACCGCGGGAGAACAGCCGGGTGCCCAGCTCTGCCTCAAGCTGGGCAATGGAATGGGTCAGCGCCGGCTGGGTCAGGCGGAGCATCTGGGCGGCGCGGGACAGCGAGTTCGTCTGTGCCGCCGCATCGAAGGCGCGCAGGCGTCGGAGGCTGGGGACCGTATTGGGGCTACGCATGCGTCCTCGAGAAATCGAAATTAGGAAAAATTTAGACCCCTCGGAGCGGATTGAATAGGGGGTGGAGGGGGAGCGGCACCTATAAGGTCGGAACAAGAGACTTTGTGTCTCAAGAAAAGGCCAACTCGGAGGAATCATGGTGGCCGGAAACAGCCCAATGATCATTGACGTCCATTGCCACGTGGTCTCGCCCGATCGCGAGACCTATCCACTCGCCCCCATCGGCGGCAAACAATCCGACTGGTCGTCGGAGCGACCGACGACGCCCGAGCAATTGCTCGCGGCGATGGATGTCGCCGGCGTCGCCAAGGCCGCCGTGGTGCAGGCCTCGACCGCCTATGGGCACAATTCGTCCTATCTGGCGGATTCCATCGAACATTTCCCGCAGCGCTTCACCGGCGTCTTCTCGATCGACCCGCTGGATCCAAAAGCGCTTGAGCAGATTGATCATTGGCACGGCCTCGGCATGACCGGGATGCGCGTCTTCACGACAGGTTCGACCATGCCGGGTCAGCAGACCTGGCTCGACGATGAGCGGGCCTATCCGGTGTGGGAGAAAGCCGGAAAGCTGCAACTGCCCGTCGCCATGCAGATGACGGCCGAGGGCATTCCGCTGCTCCTGAAGATCGTCAAGGCTTTCCCGGAGACGAACTTCCTGCTCGACCATCTGGCCCGCCCGGTCATCAACGACGGTCCACCCTATGCGGCCGCCGCGAGCCTGTGGGCGTTGGCCGATTACAAGAACATCTATCTGAAGATCACGAGCCGCACGGTCGAGCATTGCCAGGCGGGCAAGGCGACGCCGGAAACCTTCATGCCCAAGCTCGTTTCGACCTTCGGCTCGCAGCGCCTGCTCTGGGGCTCAAACTTTCCGGCCCATGACGACACGCTGCCGAACATCGTCAAGGAAACGTTGCATGTACTCGCCTCCGTTTCCGAGGCCGACCGCGCCAATATTTTGAGCGGCACGGCGCAGCGGCTCTATCCGGTCTTGAAGTGAGAACAGATGCCATGGTTGACTCCACGCCCACGCTTTCGACAGCTCTGAAGCGCTATCCGACCACCGAGGCGCTGCTGTCGGGCAAGCTGGCATCGCCGCGCTTCAACTTTGAATTTCATGAGATCGAGCCGATCCATGACGTGTTCAAGCCGATGGCGCGCGAACAGCGCTACGATGTGTCCGAGCTGGCGATCTTCACATTTCTGCAGGCTTACAACTACAACAAGCCGATTGTGCTGCTGCCGGTGGTGCTCGCTTCGCGCTTCCAGCACGGCTGCATTGTTTACAACACCGACTTCCACAAGGAACTGACGCCGGACATGCTGCCCGGCAAGAAGATCGGTGTGCGCGCCTATACGCAGACGACCGGCGCCTGGGTGCGCAATATCCTGTCTCAGGAACATGCGCTCGATTTTGAAACCGTCGAATGGCTCATTTTCGAGGGTTCGCATCTGGCCGAATATACCGAGCCGCCGTTCGTCAAGCGCGCCGCGCCTGGCGTCAAGCTTCTGCCCATGCTGATGGCGGGCGAGATCGACGCTGGTATTCTCGGCAATGATCTGCCGAATGATCCCAAGATCAAGGCGGTCATTCCGGATGCGGCCAATGCTGGCCGCACCTGGCATGACAAAACAGGCCTGATCCCGATCAACCATATGCTCGTCGTCAAGCGCGATCTGCTGCGTTTCCGTCCGGATTTGGTGCGCGAGGTGTACAGCACCTTTAAACAGGCGAAGGACGCAGCGCCTGTTGCGCCAGGGGCCATCGACATGCGGCCGCTTGGCTACGACAAAGTCACGCCTTCGCTCGAACTGGCGATCCAACTCGCTTATGAGCAGAAGATCATTCCACGCCGTTTCAGCGTCGACGAACTGTTCGCGGAAAGCCGCGCCGTTCTCGGCGATCTCGCCTAAACCTGTTTTGCATTTGGAGAAAACGCCATGTTTCAATTGAACGCCATCTGGCTTCGGACGATCTCTCCTCTCTTTCTGCTTGGTGCGATCTGCACCGCGCAGGCGCAACCCTCGGGCGATTTTCTGCGCGGCCAGACCGTGCGGATCATGGTCGGGCATCCGCCGGGCGGTTCCTATGACTTTTATGCGCGTCTCGCGGCCGACATGCTGAAAGCCAATCTGCCGCAGGCCGCCGCCGTGATCGTCGAGAACAAGCCGGGCGGTGGCGGATTGATCGCGACCAGCTATCTCTACAATCAAGCGCCGCGCGACGGCACCGTGCTCGCCGTTCTGCCCGAGACCATCGGCAATACGCAGGTGCTCGAGCCGGAAATCGGCAAATGGAAAGTGCAGGAGATGAGCTATATCGGCTCTTTCTCGCCGGTGAACACGGCCTTCGTGCGCCGCAGGAATTCACCGTCCAAGACGCCCGAGGACATGAAGAAGCAGGAGACGATCGTCGGCTGCACGGGCACCACGGCGCAGTCTTTCCAATATCCGGCTTTGCTGAAAGTGCTCGGTGGCTTCAAGTTCAAGATGATCTGCGGCTATCCCGGCGCCGGTGAATATTCTATCGCGCTGGAGCGCGGCGAGATCGATCTCGTCTCCTCGGCTTGGAATTCCTGGCGCGTCACCCATGCCAAGCAACTCAAGGAAGGCGATCTCGTCGCGGTGATCCAGACGGGTCTGAAGCGCAATCACGAATTGCCCGACGTGCCGTTGATGCAGGAACTCGTCGACGATCCAGTGGCCAAGAAGGTCATCGAATTCGCCTCGGCCGGCGCCATGATCGGCCGTGCGCTCGTCGCACCGCCGCGCGTTCCCGAGGAGCGGATCGTTTATTTGCGCGCGCTCTTCGACAAGATGGTCGCCGATCCGGCCATGAAGGAAATGGCGGCCAAGCGCGGCCTCGAACTCGAGCCGACACCGGGCACGGTGGTGCAGGGCTATTCGGACGCGATCGTCAAGACGCCACCGGACGTGGTCGAAAAGGCCGCGCAGGCGTTCAAGGGCTGAGACAAGGTCTAAGGGAGCAAGATCTAGGGAAGGAAGCAAAACAGGGCGCCGGGTCTGAAGCATTTCGATGCTTCGGCCCGGCGTTACAATTTTCGTGGTGTCACAATTGCCGATGATCGCCCCGATGGGGGGCAATTGAGAAAAATGCGTGTTGAAGCAGACACCAATTCTCCACCACGAAGCCGGGAATGTTCCTGATCCGATGAACCTGTGTCCGCTCTCCTCGTTCGCCTAGGCGAGAAAAGGAGATTCGCGATGGTTCAATACTATTCCGGAACTTCCGACGGCGGCGTAACGACGATGACCTGGCCGCCACAGCCGATGGACACTGCGCCTGGACAGGACGGTGGCAAAGGCACGACACCCCCGCCATTGGGAACAGCACCGACTCAGGACGGCGGAGGGGCTGGCAATCCACCGCCGACTAACGCCGGCGGCGATCCGAATACGCCGCCTGCGAACGGTGGTGACGGCGGAGGCGGTGATGGCGGCGCGGGTGGCGGTGGCCTGCTTTCGAGCAGCCTCGCTGGTCTTCTCAACGGCGTCGTTCAAGACTTCCATGCGTCGATCGAAACGGCGAGTCATGATCTTGGGCTCGCGGGAACGGTTCATGGGGTCACGCATCTCGGCGAAGCCATCGGCCTCGGCGAACTCGGTGGCGACAATCTGCTCACCGATGTCCTCGATGCCCCAACCGACATCCTAAGCGGTAAAACAGGAACGTTGCTCACCGATCTCGTCCATGACGTAGGTAACATCGTCGAAGCGACGGGCAATTTGGTGAACGGCGTGGGCGACGATCTGTCGGCGCCAAATGGCGTTCTTGGTGTCGCTGGCCTCGTCAACGGTCTATTGGATGGTGTCGGCGGACCGGGCGAGACCGGACTGCTACAGAACATCCTCAACACCGATCCTCACGGTGCTGATGATGGTCATAATCACCTTTTGGACGTGAACGTGGGTGATCTCGGCACAGGGCTCTCGCTTGGCGAGCTGAATGTGCTCGACGGCGGGTCGATCCAGGTGCCGCTGGTCGATGGCCTGCATGCCGATGCGCTCAGCGGTCTGGTGCAAAACGGCCCCCTGTCGCCAGTGCTTGCGATGGGTGATCTCGGCGGCGCTGCGCTTCCGGATGTCGGTGGGATCACCCAACTGCTCCCGGATATTCTCGACCACAACAACGGTCACTTCCTGCTGTCATAAAGCGGGAGGATTTGACGTGATGAGCTGCCGCTGGATCCCAGCGGCAGCTTTTCTATCTCTCGCGGAAGGCGCGGTGCATCTGGTCGCTCAGAGGCTTGACGAGGTAGGACAAGATGGTGCGTTCGCTGGTCCGCAAATAGGCATCCACCGGCATGCCGGGGATCAAGCGGACATCGCCGAGGGCCGGAGTCGACTTGGGATCCATGGCGATGCGAACGGTGTAGAAAGTTGTTTCCGCTTTGTCGTCCTTGCTGGTGCTTGCCGAAACCAGTGTCACCTTTCCGCCGATTTCGGGCGTCGAACGCTGGTTGAAACTGGAAAATCGCAAGACCGCATCCTGTCCAACATGCACTTGGTCAACACTGGAAGGCGCGACTTTCACTTCAACCGCGAGTTTGTCGGCATCGGGAACGATCAGCATGATCTGCTCGCCGGCAGCGATCACGCCGCCTTGTGTGTGAACCGAAAGCTGATGAACGATGCCCGACTGTGGCGAGCGAATGTCTATGCGCTTGAGCTGGTCTTGCGCCGTCACAAAGCGCTCGTTCAGCTCGGCGATTTTGGCGCGGATATCGGCAAGCTGGCGCGCAACATCGCTGCGCATGTCTTGATCGACCTGAATGATCTGTAGTTCTGTTTCGGCGATGCGACCGCGGGACTCGGCAATCGAGGCGGTCAATTGCCCGCTCTCGCCATCGAGCCGCGCCTGGTTGCGTTCAAGTGCAATCATCCGGGTGAGAGGCACGAGCTTCTTGTCCCAAAGCTCCTGCACGCCTTCCAATTCCTTGCGGATCAGCCGCAGCTCCTCCAGTTTGGCGTCATACTGGACCTTGAGACCGGAGATCTTTTCGTTCAGCTGAGTAATGCGCTCGCGCAACTGCCGTTTCTGACCGTCCGCCGCGTCGCGACGAAAGTGGAAGAGCTTGATTTCGCCTTCGATAATCCTTCCGGTTTCCGAAGCTGGCGTGACATCCATATCCGCGGGAAAAAGAATCTCGTCCTGCTGGTCCCGTTCTGCCTCCAGGCGCGCTTGCCGCGCACGCAGCTCGCGCAGATCTTTCTCGACTGTTGCCAGGCTGGCGCGAGCGACGGTTTCATCCAGCTTGATCAAAATCTGATTGGCCTGCACTTGGTCACCTTCGCGAACATTGAGCTCGGCGACGATTCCACCGGTGGGGTGTTGGATTTTCTTGATATTGGTGTCGACGACGAGCGAGCCGATCGCAACGACGGCCCCGGACAGTTCGCTGGTCGCGCCGACATAGCCCATGCCGCCGACGAGAAATATCGCCGCGATGGAGCTGTTGCGCAGATGACGTTCGAGCGAGATTTGGGCGAGCGAGATTTGGGATGATCGCTTGCTCATGCCGCGCCCTCCTTGGGGGACTTTACTTTCGTCCGGGCTGACGGCGCAGCGGCGGAACGCTCACCCGTACGCGCTGCGGGCGCGCTCTGCACCAGTTGCGGGAAGAGCTTGTCGCGATCGCCGAAGGCTTGCTTGCGTCCTTCGTTAAGGACCAGAACCTTGTCGACCGAAGCCAGCGCGCTTGAGCGGTGGGCTATGACAATGGCTATGCCTTGGCGCTGACGAACTTCCCGAATAGCCACGGTCAGTGCGGCTTCGCCATGGGAATCGAGGTTGGAATTTGGCTCGTCGAGAACCACCAGAAACGGATTGCCATAGAGCGCTCTTGCAAGGCCGATGCGCTGGCGTTGACCGCCAGACAGCTGCTCGCCGCCTTCACCGACCAGCGTTTCATAAGCGAGAGGAAGACGGAGAATCAGATTGTGAACGCCGGCTGCCTTTGCCGCCGACATCAGCGCTTCATCGTCGACGGCTTTTTGAAAACGCGCGATGTTCTGGGCCACGGTTCCGGGGAAAAGTTCCACGTCTTGCGGCATATAGCCGATGTGAACACTTAACGCGTCTCGCGGCCAGTCGTCGATGCGCGCCCCGTCGAGGCGGATCGTGCCGTGACGCGCTTTCCAGATCCCGACCAACGCGCGTGCGAGAGACGATTTTCCCGAACCGCTCGGGCCGATAATGGCCAAAGCGCTGCCGGCCTCGACTTGAAAGCCGACGTCATGGAGAACCGCGCGGCCGGTTCCTGGCGTCGCTAATCCGAGACCCGTGACGCGCAAGACCTGCTTCGGTGCGCCAAGAGCGGTCCGATCCTGATACACGGGCGTCTCATTGAAAATATGGGAGAGCCGCATCCAGCTCTGCCGCGCGGCGATAAACGACTTCCAATGAGCGATCAGCATGTCGACTGGAGCCAGGGCTCGTGCTGCCAGGATGGTCGAAGCAAGCATCACGCCAGCGGTAGCCGCCTGATGAATGACAAGCCACGCGCCAAGAGCCAAAAGCCCGGATTGTAGGGTCGTCCGCAAGGCCCTTTGCAGGGCGGCGAAATTGCCCGTTATCTCGACACTGGCTTCCTGTCGGTCGAGGGAGCGATCGTTCTCCTCGTTCCAGCGGTGTGTCATGGCGGCATGCAAGCCAAGGGCTTGAACAATGCCGGCGTTGCGACGCATGATTTCCGAAAATCGCCGCCTGTCCGCATGGGCCAGCGTCGCCTCTTGGGTCTTGCGCCGTAGAAGCACTTCGCCGGTCGCGGTCAGGCCGATAAAAACGATGACCGCAACCAGAACCGTCGCGCCGATGAGCGGGTGCATCGCAAAGCAGATGCCGATGTACAAAATCATCCAAGGCAAATCGAAGAGCGCGGCGAGGGCGGGGCTGGCTATGAATTCACGCAAAGTATCGACGTCACGTTGGGCTTGCAGCCCGTCCTGTCCGTCGGTTCCCCGCTCATGGGAGCGGAGAAGAATGTCGAAAGCCCTTGGTCCGATCTCGTCTTCGACGCGCCGGCCAAGATGCAACATGATTCTGCTGCGTTGGCGATCGAAATAGCCTTGGAATACGAACAGTGCGACAACCAGAAGAAACAGACTGATGAGCGTCGGCACGCTCCGGCTCGGTAACACGCGATCGTAGACCTGAAGCATGAAGATCGGCGCGGCAAGTATCAGCAGATTGATCAGCGCGCTGATTCCGGCAACGCCGATGAGCGGCCGTCTGAATTTCTTCATGACGCCGAGGAGTTCGTCGGACTCCCAATGGGAAGATAATTTGGCCCAGCCCCTCATGTGTCTCCTGTTATCTCGTCACGCATGAAGTGAATGGTTCCATCACAGAAGATGCAGATGGTGTGACAGGCTATCGAGGACGTGATCGACAATCAGCGGCGCGATACCCGGATCGTGATCCTGGTTTGCCGGGGGTAGAACGTGGGAAATCAGGTCCGGTATCGGCGAGCCTTCGACAGCGGCGGCGAGGCCGTCCAGGCTATCGTGAAGCATTCCATGCAGGGAGGGGACCTCGATGGAGCCGTCATTGTGCAGGATGGGCGATTGCAGAAGATCAACAATGCCGCCGACCGCATTCAAGGCCGAGCCGACCAGATGCTGGGTGTCGATGGCAACGTCGTGAATGAGACCGCCGACAAGACTGCTCGCTGTATCGATGACATGGTCGACCAGTTTCAGGTTCAGGCTGTCTGTGAGGTTCGAGAGCAGCGTGGCCGGATGATCGTCCGGCAGATGAATGAAATCATCGGTGTGAGGAAGGCGAACCAGATCGTCGAGATGATTGCTGTCTGGTCTTGACGGATCGTTGTCCGGCGATGGCGTCGATTCAGCCATATGCGTTGGCGCAGTGGCGGGAGAGACGGCTATGCCTTCACCGCCGTCAACGAGGCTTCCGGCGGAGACTTCGTTGGGTGTGACCGGTTCCGCGCTATTGGACGCCTCGGGCGCGTTGTCAGTTTGAGCGACGAGTGATGTGTCGTGATAGGCCGTGTCGCTGAGAAGTGCCGGCTGCGTTTCTGGTCCTGGACTGTGAGCCGCTTCGTTAGGCGTTTCCGCGGATCCCGTGGGCGTTGGATCCGCGTGAGCGGGCGCTGCCTCCTTCTGCGCTCCGGAACCGTCGTCGGGAACAACGTCCTCATCCGGATGGGCGGAGAGCTTTTCGACCTCGATCAGTTTGGCAATGTTGGCGGCAGCGGCCGGGTCCGCGACAAGGGCGGCCGCCATGATGGCGGCCTGGAGTGTGCGCTCGTCGGCAGGAAGATCGACAGCCATAGCCCGGTATCCCTATGGAATCCTCGCTATGTCCTCAATTTCGGATGTTTGCTCTGGTTCCCATCGGAAAGCGGGTGCGTTTAGCCGGAGTCAATAAATGCCTAACATCGCCTCGATAATTTGAGGCACAGGAACGGTTCGGGAAACGGGCTCCTTGCCTCTAGCTCGCTACTCTTGGCTGAGCAGCCGCCAGATATGGTTGCGAGCGCGGCCGAATTCCTCCGAACCCATCATGTCGATATGACGGGGACGGGGAAGTTGCACCTTCAGGGTCTCGACGATGCGGCCGGGTTTGCGGCCCATGATCAGCACGGTGTCTGACAGGTAGATCGCTTCCGTCAGGCTGTGCGTGATGAAAAAGATGGTCTTACGGGTCCGCTCCCAGATGCGCAGAAGCTCTTCGCCCATTTTGATGCGCGTCTGCTCATCGAGCGCGCCGAAGGGTTCGTCCATCAGGATGATGCGCGGGTCTTGCGCCAGACCTCGGGCGATGGAGATACGCTGACGCATGCCGCCGGACATTTCGTGTGGCTGCGCATGCGAAAAATCCGACAGCCCGACGAGATCGAGCATGGCCAGCGCCTTCTCGCGTCGCTCGGCCCGTGGAAACTTCTGAAGCTCAAGCGGGAATTCAATGTTTTCGAGCGCGCTCTTCCACGGCAACAGCAACGCGTCCTGGAAGACGATGGCGATCTTGCCCGGCTGTGGCTTCGTCACGGGCTCATCGTCGATCAGCACTTTGCCGTGGGTCGCGCTGAGAAGGCCGCCGAGAATTTGCAACAAGGTGGACTTTCCGCAACCGCTCGGACCAACGACGGCGACGAATTCTCCTTCGGTGATATTGAAGGAGACATTGTCGAGCGCCGTGAATGTCTCGTAGACCATGCCGATACCGGCGGCTTCGATCGCGTTCCGGCGGCCCGTGCCCGTCGGTTCCAGCGCTGCATTTCCTGCCATAGACCCATCTCCCAGCCGGCCTCTAGATACAGGCTCGGCGCCCGTAAATCCATCAGCGCAAATCGACGGATGGGATCATTGCGCTTTGCCGATAAGTCGGGAAAGATCACGCTGGGACATAGGGCAGGCGGGCGTGAGCGGCAGACGATTCTATTTTGTGGGTGCGCTTCTGGTCGTCCTTGCCGCGTGGCAGGCGATCTGTTCGGCTGAACTGGTCAGTCCGATCATTCTGGCGAGCCCCGCCGAGATCGTCGAGGCGGCGTTCCAATCGCCTGGCGAATTCTTGTCCGCCCTGCGCACGACCTTGCTGGAAATCGCGATCACCGTCGCCATTTCGGCTTTCTGTGGCATCGCCGTTGGTGTCATTTGCGGTCTACTCACGCGCACGGGCGAAGTTTTCGCGCCGCTTCTGTCGGGCTTTTATGCCATCCCGCACATCATCTGGTTTCCACTGCTCCTAATCTGGTTTGGCATAGGCTCGGGGTCGAAGGTCGCCTATGGCGTCATGCTTTCGGTCTTTCCGATCGCGCTCACCACCATGCAGGCGGTGCGTGGGGTCGACAGGCGCTATGCTCAGCTCGGTCGCTCGCTCGGAGCGTCCTCGTTCGATCTGGTGTGGCGCATTCTGTTGCCGCTGGCATTGCCGGGCGTCATTTCCGGCCTGCGCATCGGCATCGGCCTTGCCGTCGCCGGCGTGGTGGTGACCGAAATGATCGCCTCGACTGGCGGCATCGGCTTTGTCATTTCAACCCATCGCACGGTTTTTGAAACCGGCCACGTCTATTTCGGCATCATTCTCACTTTATGCTGCGTCGCCGTCGTTCATATCGCGCTGACGCGGCTTGAACGTCGCTTCGGCGATTGGCGCCGCGCTTGAGGCGATACATCTTTACCGGAACGGGAGGCAGAAATGACCATCGGATTTGCAGCGTGTCGCCGGGCCGCGATAACGGCGGTTTTCATAGGACCGTTGTTGCACGCGCCGATGGCTTTGGCCGAGACTTTGAAAATCGGCATATCGGCGCTCGACGACATTTCTCATGTCAATCTGCAGGCGGCGATCGCGGCCGGTACTTTCAAGAAACGCGGGCTTGATGTCGAACTGACGGTGTTCAAAGGCGGTAGCCCGGCGCAGGAGGCGCTCGCCGCTGGCGAAGTCGGCATCGTTTCCGCCAGTCCGCCTGGCGTTGTCGCCGCGCTCAACCGAGGTGCAGGTCAGATCTGCGTCGGCGCCATCCGCCACAATGCTTCGGCCTGGTACCTGTTGACGAGCGCTGCGTCACCGGTGACAAAACTCGAAGATCTGGCCGGCAAGAAGATCGCTATCGTCGCCAAGGGCGGCACGACGGATTTCTATGCCAATTGGGCGATCCAGAAGGTTGGCATCAAGGCTGATTTCATTCCGCTGGGCACGCAGCCGACCATGGCGGCGGCGCTAAAATCCGGGCAGGTCGAAGCTGCCGTCATGTTCAACGCCTTTGCCAATAACCTCATTACTTCCGGCCAGGCACGCGTGCTCATCGATTATGGCAAGGAACTGCCGAAACACATGCCCGCCTGCTACGCCAGCAATCAGGCCTTCATCAAGACCGGCGGTCCGACCTTGGAAAAATTCTGGGGCGGATGGATCGAAGCAGCGCGGAAGTTTCACGCCGACAAGGCCTGGGCCATGGATTTCTTGAAAAGCTTCTACAAGGAGAGCGATCCGAAAGTGCTCGACTTCATGTACGAAACGTCGCTGCGCTACACCGAAGGCGATCCACGGACCGATGCAGCCGAGATGGAGGCGACGATCAAAATGGCCGGCGTCGAGCTGAAGAAGCCGATGGCCGAACTGTTTACCAACGCCTTCATCCCCGAGATGAAATAGGCATTGCTATGAACCGGCATGCGATCTGGATCATTCGGCTCAGCCTTGTCGCTGCGTTCTTCCTGATGTGGGAGATCGCGGTGCGTAGCCACGTGATCGATCCGCTGCTCGCGCCACCGCCGAGCCAGGCCATTATCGCCGCCGGTGGCTTGCTTGGCGATAGCATCATCCGGCAAAACATCTGGGCGACGCTGGGGCGTGTCGCCACGGCTTTCGCCATCGGTGCGCCGGCTGCCATTCTGGTCGGCTTTGTGGTCGGGGAAAGTCGCAGGCTTGATCGTTGGCTCGGGCCGATCATCCGTTTCGCGCTCAACATCCCGCAATCGATCTTTCTGCCGATCTTCCTGTTGATGTTCGGTATCGGCTTCGCCCAGAAGGTCGCCTTTGGCGTCACTCACGTCTTCTTCGTCCTGGCGGTGACGACCATCGCTGCCGTGCATTCGATCCCGCGCGAACTTGTCGCCGCCAGCCGCTCGTTTGGCGCCAGCACGGCACAGATCTATTGGAAGGTCTATACGCCAGCCATGCTGCCGACCATCCTCACCGGGCTGCGGCTGGCGATGATCTTCAACGTCGGCTCGGTGCTGCTGGCGGAAATGTATTCTTCGCGCGACGGAATCGGCGTTCTGCTGTTTGGCTGGAGCGAGGCCGGCAAGGTGCTGGAAGCCACCGCCATGATTCTCCTGCTTGGCGTGGCCACTGTCGCGTTCAACGAAGCAATCCGGGTGTGGGAGACGCGGCTAGGCGGCTGGCGGTTATCCGCCTGAACTGCAGTTAGAGACTTTCCTCAAGGATCGGCTGGATCTGCACCGCGTTCTCGCCGCGATGGAACGCGATGGCGAGCCGGAACGAATGGCCGATGCGCAGCGCGCGGTCGAGGAACAGCGCCGCCGCATCGGGCGGACACAGGTCCTGGACGGTGGCGCGAAACAATGTCAGCCAGCGGCGGAAATGCTCTTCGCCCAGACCAGGCAAAGCCAGATGCGGCCGCAGCGGATGTCCCTCGAAACGGTTCGTACGCAGCAGGGTCGATGACCAGAAGTCGCACATCTTGGCGAGATGGGTCGGCCAGGCTTCCGGGGCGATAGCGCTGTTAAAGACCGGCCCGAGCAATTCATCCGCGCGGATCTTATCGTAGAAGCCATGCACGACGGCGTGGATCATCGCCTCGTCGAGCGCCTCCGGGATGAACCGGCCATCGATGGTCATGGCGCGCGTTGGTGCTGGTCGTCCCTTCATCGCCTCACCGATACTCAGAAAATATGTCGGATGGTGGCATTTTATCGAGGGATGCCCAACCCGCAAAAAGTCGCAGTCGGTCCACAAACTGAGGAACGATCAATTGGACAAGGAATTGATCTCCCGGGCGACGCAAGGAGAAGTCACAATGATAAAGAAAATGGTGATGGCTGCCGCATGTGTGGCAGCAATGAGCTTACCGGCTTTCGCGCAGGCCCCAGCAGCTGGTAGTACCACGATGGATCCGAGCGCGCAGGCGCCAGCGTCTGACAGCATGACGACAGACCACGCCAAGCGTCCCAGCCATCATGCCAAGCGGAAAACCAGGCATCGGGTGGCTTCGGCCGCGCACCATAAGAAGTCGGGCGCAGCGCCGCAGCAACAGCAGGATTCCGATCCCGCGTCAGGCGGCATGTCGCCTAGTATGTCGCCCAACTCCTCGGGTGGCATGCCAGCGCGCTAGCGCGCCCCTGACCAGACAATGAAAAAGGAGACATTCATGAAGAATGTCCCCTTACGAGTTCGGTTGCTGTTCCTGGCGCCTGGCCACGCCGCGAAACAGCCGCCGCAATTCGGCTGGATTATTTCCAGCCGATATTATTGAGCTCCGGCGCCGTGAAGATCGTCGAGACCTTGGGCAGCACCAGATCGGTGGTGTGCACGACGACGGCCGGGAAAGTGGTCAGCGACAGAAGCAGGGACTTGTCGTTGATCGAGTTGAAGATCTTGCGCAGCATGTCGTTGCGCGCGGTCGGGTCCATTTCCGCTGACGCCGCATTGGCCATCTTGGTGATGTCCTTATCGTGCCAGTAGTCGCGGGGTTCGGAGCCGACGTAGTATTCCACCGCCGAATTGACGTCGGACAGGCCGCCTGAGCTGTAGTGGGCGACGAGCAGCTGCAATTTGCCGGACGTCTGCTTGGTGCGGAACGCGACGAATGTGGTGTTCTCGAGCTTGGCTCGCACGCCGATGGCACGCAGCTGGCCGGCGATGGCTTCGCCCAGCTTCTCGACGCCGGGGATCGTGGTGATCTCGACATCGAAGCCGTTGGGATAGCCGGCCTTGGCAAGCAGTTCGCGCGCCGCCTTCGGATCATATTTGATATTCGCCGGATCGACGACGCAACCGACCTGAGTGGCCGCATTACACGGCGCGTCGATCACCTTCACCATGTCGCCACCCGCCATGATCGCCTTGGCGAGGGTCGGTCGGTCGATGGCCATCGACAGGGCGCGACGCACATCAAGCTTGGTCAGGGGCTCGAGACCGGAGCGGCCAGCCGCGTCAAAGTTCATATAGGTGTAGACAGTGTTCTCGATGGCCGTCGAGGTAATGTTCGGCATCGAGGTGAGCTGTTCCGACTGGTCTTTCGGCGACTCGAGAATGATATCGAGGCCGCCGGTCAGCAATTGCGCGATCTGCGTCTGCGGATCGGGGATCGGCAGCAACTGGACGTTCTTGATCTTCGCCTTGGAATTCCACGGGCCGGCCGGTTTGTAGTCCTCGTTGCGCACGAGCTTGATGCCGTTTGAAGAGTCGATCGAAATCACTTTGTAGGGGCCGGTGCCGACCGGCGAGCGGCGGCCGAAATCGCCCTTGGTTTCGAGCTTGCTATGGACCGCCTTCGGATAGATCGGCGTGGTCGTGGCGAGGCGCGCCAGCGCATAGGGCGTCGGGCTCTTGGTGATGATGCGGATGTTGTAGTCGTCGACTTTCTCGACCTTGTCGATGAAGCCCCAGTTGGCGCTGAAGCGCAGGCCGGACTTCGGATCCGAGATGTAGTTCAGCGTATAGACCACGTCGTCGGCGGTGAAGGGCGAGCCGTCATGGAACTTGATGCCTTCGCGCAGCTTCATATCGAGCTGGGTTGGCGTAACCTGCTTCCAGCTTTCGGCGAGCGACGGGCGGAAGGTTTTGCTCTGGCTGTCGAAGACGATCAGCGTGTCGTAAACCGCGACCGAGGTGAGCGTCGTTTCCGGCTGCGGATCGATATAGATGTCCGTGGTGGCGATCGGCGCCTTGTAAGCGACCCGCAACGTATCCTGTGCCTTCTGGGCCAGGGCGGGCGATGCCAGAAACGCCACGCATGCAAATGCGGTGGCAATGGCCTTCGACATGAGATTCCTCCCGAAAATACTGAAACCGCTTGTTTGAACCCGCGAGCACCCGACGCTCGCAGCGTTGGCGGGCTTCTTACTTAAATAGCTAATAATTGTCTAGTTTTGTCGGCAGCTAGACCGGAAGACATCCGCAGCGATTTGCGGGTCCAAACCTCAGCTTGTCCGTAGTGGCGGGTGAGATGGTGAACGGCATCAAGGCGTTAACAGGGGCAACCGAAAAGGGCGGCCTTGCGGGGCCGCCCTTTGTTAAAAAGCGAATGCGCGTCTTCGTCGAAGCGCCTCCGGCGTTCGACCGACTATTTCCAGGCGATGTTGTTGAACTCTGGCCCGGTGAAAATGGTCGAGACTTGCGGCAAGACCAGATCGGTCGTGTGCACCAGCACGGCCGGGAACGTGGTCAGCGGCAAAAGCAGCGTCTTGTCATTCATCATGTCGAAGGTCTGGCGCAACAGGTCGTCGCGCTGCTTTGGGTCCATTTCGATCGCCGACGCGGTTGCGAGCTTGGCCAGCTCCTTGTCGCGCCAATAGTCGCGCGATTCGTTTTCCAGATAGGTCTGCAGCACCGAGTTGACGTCGGACGTGCCGCCGGAACTGTAGTGGGCGACGAGGATCTGAAACTTGCCGGCCGTCTGCTTGGTGCGGAAGGCGACGAAGGTGGTGTGATCCATGCTGGCGCGCACGCCGATGGCGCGCAACTGGCCCGCGATGGCCTCGCCCAGCTTCTCGGCGCCAGTCAGCGTCGTGATCTGCACGTCGAAGCCGTTGGGATAGCCGGCTTTGGCGAGAAGGTCGCGCGCCGCCTTGGGATCGTGTTTGAATTTGATCGGTGTGGCGACGCAACCGACCTGCGCCGCTGGACTGCAAGGCGCGTCGACAACCTTCACCATGTCGCCACCGGCCATGATCGCCTTCGCGAGCAGGGGGCGATCGACCGCCATGGCTAGCGCGCGCCGCACCTCCGGCTTGGTCAGAGGTTCCACGCCCGAACGGCCGGCGGCATCAAACAGCATATAGGTGTAGACCGTGTTTCCGACCGCCGTGGACGTGATGTTCGGCATCGTGGTGAGCTGTTCCGATTGGTCCTTCGGTGACTCCAGGATGATGTCGATGCCTCCGGTCAGAAGCTGCGCGATCTGCGTCTGCGGATCGGGCATCGGCAAGAGGTGAACATTCTTGATGCGCGCTCTCGCGTTCCACGATCCGGCCGGCTTGTAGTCGTCGTTGCGGACAAGTTTGATGCCGCTCGAAGCATCAACCGAAACCACTTTGTAGGGGCCGGTGCCGATTGGCGTGCGACGGCCAAAGTCGGCTTTGTTCTCGAGCCTCGAATGCACTGCCTTCGGAAAGATCGGTGTGGCAGCGGCAAGACGTGCCAGCGCATAGGGCGTTGGGCTCTTGGTGGTGATCCGAACGTTGTGGTCGTCGATCTTCTCAACCTTCTCGATAAAGCTCCACAGCGCTGTCGAGCGCAGATTGGATTTCGGATCGGTGATGTAGGTCAGCGTATAGACCACGTCGTCGGCGGTGAACGGCGAACCATCGTGGAATTTGATGCCTTCGCGTAGTTTCATTTCGATCACGGTCGGGGTGACCTGCTTCCAGCTTTCCGCCAACGATGGCCGCAGAGTTTTGGTCTTGGCATCGAAGGCGACCAGCATGTCGAACACAGCTGCGGATGTGAGCGCCATCTCCGGTTGCGGATCGTAATAGATGTCCGTGGTTGAGATCGGCACCTTATAGGCGACCCGCAGGGTGTCCTGTGCCTTTTGCGCCTCGGCGGGCGCAGCAACAAGAAACACCGTTGAACATAGCAAAGCCCCGGCAAAAGCCTTCGACATGACGTCCCCCTCCCAAACCGCCCCTTATTGATAAGCTGGCTGATCCAGCCTTAAGAGCAAATGGTTTTCCAATTACAATGGTTGTCCAATTAGCAAGGGAGGTCAAGGTGCGTCGAGTGGCGATATAAGTGAGAAATTGGAATGCGGTTAGGAGCTTATCGATCCTTCTCGCTGCGTCGTCGCTGAAAACAGCCCTGGCTTCCCGCTTGAAATAATTCTCAACTGCCGTGAAATGCGCGCATTGGGAACGGAGAGGAAAAGCCATGGCTGAGGTTTCATTCAGCAAGGAAATCGAGCTGCTGAAACTGGGGCAGGGCGAAACGTTTCAGGGCGAGGGCATTCTCGCCGTCACCAAGGCGCTGCTGCAATCGGGTGTCACCTATGTCGGTGGCTATCAGGGTGCGCCGGTGTCGCATCTGCTCGATGTCATGGTCGAAGCCAAGGAGCTGATGGGCGAGCTTGGCGTCCATGTGCAGGCTTGCACCAACGAAGCCTCCGCCGCCGCCATGCTCGGCGCCTCGATCATGTATCCGGTGCGTGGCGCGGTGACATGGAAATCCATCGTCGGCACCAATGTGGCGGCCGATGCGCTCTCCAATCTGTCGTCGCCTGGTGTCATGGGCGGTGCGCTCATCGTCGTTGGCGAGGATTACGGCGAGGGCGCCAGCGTCATCCAGGAGCGCACCCACGCCTTTGCCATGAAATCCACCATGTGGCTGATGGACCCGCGCCCCAATCTGCAGACCATCGTCAACATGGTCGAAAAGAGTTTTGAACTGTCGGAAGCCTCCAATGCGCCGGTGATCATGGAATTGCGCATCCGCGCTTGCCATGTGCGCGGTGCCTTCACGGCGAGCGACAATATCGCGCCGAAAATCTCAGCCCGCGACGTGCAGAAAATGCCGGCCGAATTCCTCTATGATCGGCTGGCCCATCCGCCCGTCACCTACAAACACGAGAAGCTCAAGTTCGACGTGCGCATGCCGGCGGCGCGCCAGTTCATCCGCGATCACAAGCTCAATGAAATCTTCGATGGTCGCCACGGCGACGTCGGCCTGATCATCCAGGGCGGTCTCTACAACGGCCTCATTCGCGCCTTGCAGGAAATAGGTTTGGCCGATGCTTATGGCCGCACCGATATTCCGATCTTGGCGCTTAACGTGGTCTATCCGCTGGTGCCTGAAGAGATCACCGCCTTTGCCGCCGGCCGCAAGGCCATCGCGGTGATCGAGGAAGGCCAGCCCGAATATATAGAACATGAGATCGGCGCCATTCTGCGCCGGGCGGATATCAACACCGTGCTGCACGGCAAGGATATGTTCGCACCGACGGGCGAATACACGACCGAAGTTCTGGTTGCTGGCCTCATCAAACTTTTGGCGCGGCACGCGCCCTCAATCGACACGTCAGGTGGCGCGCGGTTTGCGAACGAGCTCTCCGATCTGCGCGGCAAGGCGCAGGCGATACTCGCTGGTCCCTTGCCGCCGCGCCCGCCGGGCTTTTGCATCGGTTGTCCGGAGCGCCCTGTTTTCGCGGCGCTGAAGCTGGCCGAGCGCGAAGTCGGCAAAGTTCACGTCTCCGCCGATATCGGCTGTCACGCCTTCGCGACCTTCGAGCCGTTCTCGTTCGGAAATTCCATTCTCGGCTATGGCATGAGTCTCGCTTCGAGCGCTGGCGTGCAGGGTTTTTCGCAGAAGCGGCCGATTGCCATCATGGGTGATGGTGGCTTCTGGCATAATGGCCTGCTCTCTGGCGTCACGTCGTCGCTGCTCAACCATGGCGACCAGATCCTGGTCATCATGAAAAACGGCTATACGTCGGCGACGGGCACACAGGATGTGATTTCGACGCCACAAGTAGATGCGCGCGAAAAAGCCGCCGGCGCCTCGACTGTCGACAGCGATCTCACCATTGAGAACACGCTCAAGGGCATGGGCGTGAAATGGATGCGCACGGTCAACAACTATCGTGTTGGCGACATGCGCAAGACCATTGTGGAAGCCATGCGCACGCCTTTTGACGGCCTCAAGGTGATCATCGCCGAGGGCGAATGTCAGCTCGAGCGCCAGCGCCGCTTGCGACCGCTGCGGGCCAAATTGCTCGGAGAAGGCAAGCGCGTCGTGCGCGAGCGGTTTGGCGTTGATGAGGACACCTGCACGGGCGATCATTCCTGTATTCGCCTGTCGGGCTGTCCGACCCTGACGGTGAAGCCCTCAAGTGATCCGCTGAAGACCGATCCGGTGGCGCATATCACCAATGGTTGCGTCGGCTGTGGCCTGTGTGGCGCCAATGCCCATGCGGCGACCCTGTGCCCATCCTTCTTCCGCGCCGAGATCGTCACCAATCCCAACTGGATCGATCGCGCCAAGGCCGGCGTTCGGCGGGCGCTGACGGCGGGAGCGGCGTGATGGGCGCGCAGCCTCGGACTTTGCTCATCGCCGCGCTAGGCGGCGAGGGTGGCGGCGTGTTGGCCGAATGGATCGTCTCAGCCGCGTTGCAGGCGAAACGGCCGGTACAGGCGACATCGGTGCCGGGCGTCGCCCAGCGCACCGGCGCCACCAGCTATTACATCGAGATGATGGATGAGCCAGCGCCGCAGGGGCTTTCGCCGGTCTTCGCCCTTGTGCCCGTGCCGGGCCGCATCGACTACATGATTTCGAGCGAGCATCTGGAAACCGCGCGCCTGCTTGAACGCGGCTTTGCCTCGCCCCAACGCACGGTGCTGATCTCCTCCACCAGTCGCGTCTACACGACGGCCGAGAAAATGCAGATGGGCGATGGCCGCTTTGATGGCGAGCGCCTCGATCGGCTGTGCCAAGATCTGTCGCGATCCTATATCGCGCTGGATCTGGAAAGGCTTGCGCTCGACAATGGTACGGTGATCAGCGCGACGATGTTTGGCGCTTTGGCGGCGGCCGGCGCCTTTCCGTTTGCACGCGACATCTGCGAGGCGGCGATCCGCTCCGGTGGACGTGGCGCAGAAGCGAGCTTGAAAGGTTTCGCCGCTGCCTTTGCTGCGACCAAAGCCATGCTCGCGCAGCCGGTTGCGACGGCTGTCGAAACAACTGAGCCGGCGCCGCCGTCCGAGGCCTTGCGTCGGGTCGTGGCGCTCGGGCAGGGGCGCTGCGCCGAATATCAAGACGAGGCCTATGCCGAATTGTTCCTCGACCGCGTGCGCCTGCTGCGCGATGCCGCCGGATCGACCGACGATCCGCGTCAGGCTCATGCGCTGGAAGAGGGCGTGCGCCGCCTGGCCTTGTGGATGGCCTATGAGGACATCCCGCGCGTCGCCGATCTGAAAACCCGTAAGGATCGTTTCGCCCGCATTCGCCGCGATGCCGAGATGCGCGATGATCAGATTTTGCACGTAGTCGAATATCTCAAGCCGGGCGTCGAGGAGATCGCCGCCATGCTGCCGGCCAAGCTCGGCAATGTGCTGATGCGCCGCGCCGTCGCGAACCAAGAGGCGGGCAAGCAGACGTGGCCGTTTGGACGTGGCGTCAATCTGTCGACCACCGGCGTCACCGGCTATTGGACCATGCGGGCGCTGGCCGGGCTTGGTCGTATACGTCGCTCCTCCCTCCGCTTTGCCGAGGAAACGGCGGCGATTGAGCGCTGGATCGCAGCGATGCGTCTGGCGCTGCAAGCGTCCCCGACCTTCGCCGGCGCTTTGGCGGAACTGCCGCGCTTGCTCAAGGGCTATGGCGATACCCATTTGCGCGGCCGCGCCAATTATGCGGCGATCTGGGACAAGATCGTCACGCCGGCGCTCTCCAACGGGCAGCTGGACGCCGCCGTGCCGCGGCTCCGCCAGGCGATCGCCGCGGCATTGGCCGATCCCGAGGGCAAGGCGCTCCAGCGGGCGCTAACGGCTGGGTAGAGCATTTTTCCTAAGTGGATTTTCGCAAATTCAAAGAAACCGCTCACGTTCGCGCGAATTCACACCGTGTTGCCTTTTTTTAACTTGAATCACTTGGCAGCTTGTCGGAGCGTTTTCATCGATGTGGATGCCAGCTTGTCCGCACGCGATGCGGCAAGACAACGAGGCAGGGGCCGATTGAACGGAACCTGAAGAACTCTGGCCAATTGCTATGATGGCGAGGATGTGACCTGAACCGATCGTGCCGCATCGGTTCAGGGTGTGAATGGGATGTGGCTTGGAAGGGGTAATGCAGAAGCGAGTCCTCCTGCGACTGCTGGCGGGGATCTTTACGGTCCTGGCGCTGGCTATCGCTCTCGGTCTCTATCTTTCCATGCCGACCACCCTGCGCATTGCCGTGGGGCCGGACGGCACGGAGCAGGCGCGTTTCGTCCAAGCTGTACAGCGCGCCATGATCGATACGCGCCAGCCATTCCGTCTCAACGTCCGCACAGTCAAGAACTCTTCCGACGCCAGCAGGCTGCTCGACAAACACCTTGTCGATCTCGCCGTGGCGCGCAGCGACGACCCGACGTCAAACGAGGGCCGATCCGTCGCCATCTTGCAAAAGCGGTCGATCATCGTCGTCGTCCGCAAGGATAGTGGCATCACCGGTGTCACGGATCTCCATGGCCGCAATGTCGCAGTCGTTGGCGAAGCCGATTCCAGCCTGCCGCTGATCTCGCGCATTTTCGCCCATTACGAGATCCCGCCCGAAGAGGTGAAGCTCAAGGAAATGCGGCCGGCCGATGTGGCGAGCGCCATGTCCGATGGTCTTCTCGATGCCTTTATCCTGGTCATCGACCCCAACTCGCGCATGCCGCGCCGCATCCTGGCCGAGATCACCGATAAGCTGAAAATCCCGCTGGTCTTCACCGGCATGCCCGCGTCCGAGGCGCTTGCTTTTCGGTTCCGCGATCTGGTCAGTACGGAAATTCCCGCCGGCGTTTTTGGCGGCACGCCGCCGCGCCCCGAGGCGGCCATCAATACGGTGGCGATCAGCTATGAATTGATCGCCACCGAGCGCATGTCGGATACGACGGCGACGGCGCTGACCAAGAGCCTGCTCGACCTGCGCACCCGCCTGCGCCGCGACCAGGAGATGTCTTTCAACATCGAGACGCCGCCGGTCGACGAGCTGCGCCGCTTCCTGCCCCATGACGGCACGGCGGCATTGGTCAACGATGACGCCGAAACGTTCCTTGAGAAATACAGCGATCAAATCTGGCTGGCGCTGTTTGCCCTGAGTATTGCGGGCTCCTCGGTCACCGGCTTCTTGGGCTGGGCCACCGGCCGCAGGCGCGACGACGAGCGAACATTCCAAGCACTGTTGCCGCAACTGACGGAGAGGCTGGCTGCGGCGGATTCGCTCGAGGGGGTCGATGAAGTGCAGCGGGACTTTGATGCCCTCGTCGTTGCCACCTTGATGGACACCAGCAAACGCCCGGGCCTGGGAGGAGAGGCGCAGGATCCGACGCCGTGGATCACCCTGTTCAATCGACTGATCGCCACCCGCCGGGCAGGCCTTGAGGCACATGGGGTCCCGTCGATCAGCGTTCATGACGGGCAGGAACGCCGGCAAGGTGCCAGGATCGTTGATCTGACCCCGCGCGGTCAATAGCCGCATTCCTTATAGATTTATAACGGGTTGTGCCTGAAGGCAGGCAGGGCCGTTTCCTGCGTGGAACGGCGGCCTGTGTCAGGTCTGAACGGAATTCGCAGGTGCACCAGTTATCCTTGCATGGCAAGGGTTTCCAGGCGGCACGGGGTTCCCAATGCGGCTGCGCCGTTATATTCAAATAGGGCGCAGCGGCGGCCGGGCGCGATTGCCCTAGACCATTGACGAGGCGGGAAATCAGGCGCAGCAATGCCGCCATCTGATGGAGATTGATCGATGGCATATTCACGTCAGGACGCTAAGGCGTTCGCCCGCGAGAACATGCGCGGCATCTGGGCCGCTGCACTCACCCCTTTCGCCCCCGACCTGTCGATTGACGAGAAGGCGCTGCGGGCCAACCTGCGCCATTGGTTCGACGATCTCGGCATCGACGGCGTGTTCCTGGCTGGCAAGCAGGGCGAGTTCTGGTCGCTGTCGCTGGACGAACGCAAGCGCGTGATGGCGATCGGTGTCGAAGAGGCCCGCAAGACCGCTGGCAAGCCGTCCGGCACGATCATGTCCTGTTCGGACCAGAACATCGACACGGTGATTGAGCTGGCGAAATATGCCGAGAGCATCGGCGCGACCAGCATCGTCGTCCATGCTCCGGTGTTGAGCTTCCTCAAGGCGCAGGACGAAACCCTCTACCAATATTACAAATATATCAGCGAGCAGGTGAACATCGGCATCGCCATGTGGAGCCACCCGGATTCCGGCTATCTGATGAGCCCGGAACTGTGCGCGCGCATCGCTGAACTGCCCAATATCGTCGCCATCAAATACAGCGTACCGCGCGAGATGTACGTGAAGCTCACGCATATGGTTGGCGACAAGCTGATCGTCTCGACCGCCTCGGAAGAGGAATGGTTCGACAACATCGTTGAGCTCGGCTGGCGGCTCTATCTGTGCTCGTCGCCGCCCTATCTGCTGCAGACGAAATATGATCGCCGTATGCGCGAATATACCGATCTCGCCTTTGCCGGCGAAATCGAGAAGGCGCGCGCCGTGCGCAACAGCCTCGATCCGGTCCGTAAGGCTTTGCGCGGCACGCAGCCGAAAGAGAAGCCCCCGGCCCACGGCAAATATTGGCAGCAGCTGCTTGGCCAGCAGGGCGGTGACGGACGTGTCCGCCGGCCGATGCTGGAGCTGACCGACGCCGAGAAGCAGGCGGCCCGCGAGGCTTTCGCCTCCTGCGGCTTGCAACTGTCGGCCGCCAAATCCGCCGCCGAATAGAGGAGAGGGTGATGTCAGAGGGTCGTCTGCGTGCCTTCAATTTTCAGAAATGGATCGATGAACACCAACATCTGCTGAAGCCGCCAGTCGGCAATCGGCAGGTGTGGGAAGACGCCGACATGATGGTCACCGTCGTCGGTGGCCCCAATCGGCGCACCGATTATCATGACGATCCGGTGGAAGAATTCTTCTACCAGCTCAAGGGCGACATGGTTCTGAAAGTGTTCGACGACGGCAAGTTCTATGACGTGCCGATCCGTCAGGGCGACATTTTCATGTTGCCGCCGCACGTGCGCCACTCGCCGCAGCGGCCGCAGGAAGGCTCGATCGGCCTGGTGGTCGAGAACAAGCGGCCGGCAGGGGTTAAGGACGCCTTTGAATGGTTCTGCTTCAACTGTGGTGAGAAGGTGCACCGGGTCGAAGTGCTGCTGACCAGCATCGTGCGCGATCTGCCGCCGCTTTTCGAGGCGTTCTGGGCCGATGAAAAAGTACGCACTTGCCCGAAATGCGGCACCCTTCATCCGGGCCGCACGCCGCCTGAAGGCTGGGTAAAAATCTAAGTTCCATTTTGCCCACACTCGCGCCTATGATACTGCCACATCCATAAAAATCTCTGGAGGGGTCCGTTATGAGTTTGGTGAAGTCGTTTGCTGCGGCGCTCGTCGCTACCTGTCTGGCTGTTCCTGCTTTGGCGCAGGCGCCGGTCAAGATTGGCCTGATCACCACCCTGTCGGGCCCCGGCGGCTATCTTGGCGAAGACACCCGTGACGCCTTCCAGCTGGCGGTCGAAATGGGCGGCGGTAAGCTTGGCGGTGTGCCGGTACAGGTGATGGTCGAGGACGACGCTCTGAAGCCCGGCCAAGGCAAGGAAATCGCCGAACGGCTGATCAAGAACGAAAAGGTGAAGCTGTTCACCGGCGTGATCTTCTCCAATGTGCTGGCCGCTGTTGCGCCGGAAGTGCTGGATTCGGACGCGGTCTACGTCAGCAACAACGCCGCGCCGTCGAACTTCGCCGGCAAGGAATGCCACCCGAACTATTTCGTCGTCTCCTGGCAGAATGACACCCTGCACGAGAGCGCCGGCCAATACGCCACCAACCTTGGCTTCAAGAAGGTTTTCGTGCTGGCGCCGAACTACCAGGCCGGCAAGGACGCGATCGCCGGCTTCAAGCGCTATTTCAAGGGTGAAATCGCGGGCGAGATCTACACCCGCCTCGATCAGACTGACTTCGCTGCCGAAATGGCCCAGATCCGCGCCGCCAAGCCGGATGCAGTGTTCCAGTTCCACCCCGGTGGTCTCGGCATCGCCTTCGCCCGCCAGTATCAGCAGGCCGGTCTCCTCTCGACCATCCCGATGGTTGTCGCGGCGCCGTCCATGGATCTCGGCATCATGAAGGCGCTGGGCGACTCGGCTGTCGGCGTCAATGTCTCCTCGCATTGGAACTCGGACCTCGACAATGCGGCGAACAAGGAATTCGTCGCCGCCTTCCAGAAGAAGTACAACCGTCTGCCGACCGCCTATGGCGCCCAGGCTTATGACGCAGCACTCGCTATCGGCGCGGCTCTGAAGAACACCGGCGGTAAGGTCGACGATCTCAAGGCGTTCCGCACGGCCATGCTGAAAGCCGATTTCGCTTCGGTTCGCGGCGCTTTCAAGTTCAACAACAACCAGCATCCGATCCAGGATTGGTATGCCTTGAAGGTTGAGAAGGACGCCAAGGGCGACGTCGTGCTCGTCACCAAGGGCAAGGTGCTGACCAATCACGCCGACTTCTATGCCAAAGACTGCAAGCTCTGAGGCAAGGTTCGTGTGGGCGCGGCTGAACGGTGAAATAGACCTGCAGATGTCGCGCTCACGTTTCTCTGGCAACACTCGTAACGACGCAGGAGCGTCATGGCGCTTCTGATCGAACAGGCCCTGAACGGCGTGCAGCTCGGCTTCACGCTGTTCCTACTCGCCGCTGGCCTCACCCTTATTTTCGGCATCATGGGCGTGATCAATCTCGCCCACGGCTCCTTGTTCATGATCGGCGCCTATGCGGCGGCGCTCACAGCCGCCAAGACCGGCTCGTTCCTGATCGCTTTCCCGGTCGGGCTGGCCTGCGCCGCCATCGCCGGCATGGTGATCGAATTCCTGGTCATTCGCCGCCTTTATGCACGCGATCATCTCGATCAGGTTCTGGCCACCTTCGGCCTGATTCTGTTCTTCAACCAGATGACCATCATTCTCTTCGGCCGGCAGCCGTTGTTCGTTGAGATCCCGTCCTGGCTCGAAGGCTCGATCCCGATCTTCGCCGGGGTTCAGTATCCGCTCTACCGCTTTGTCATCATCCTCGTTGGTCTATTGACGGCGGTCGGCCTCTATTTCCTCATCGCGCGCACCCGCATCGGCATGCTGATCCGCGCCGGCGCCACCAACCGCGACATGGTGCGGGCGCTCGGTGTCGACATCAAGCTGCTCTACACCATCGTATTCGGCCTCGGCGCCATGCTGGCGGGGCTGGCCGGCATCATGACCGGCCCGATCAGCGCGGTGCAGGTCGGCATGGGCGAGCATGTGCTGATCATGACCTTCGTCGTCATCATCATCGGCGGTGTCGGCTCCATCAAAGGCGCCTTCGCTGGCGCGCTTATCGTGGGGATCGTCGACACCATGATGCGCGCCTTCCTGCCTGCTCTGATGCGCCATCTCATGACCAGCGGCTCGGAAGCCGACGCTCTCGCCGGCGGCATTTCCGCCATGGGTGTTTATTTGCTGATGGCTATTGTTCTTCTCATCAAGCCGAAGGGTCTGTTGCCCGCCAATGGCTGAAATTCATAATCCCGCCCTTAATACAGCGCTTGCCAAACCGAAGAACGTGCGTTCGCGCCTGCTCATCGCGCAGCTCATCGTGCTGCTCGCGGTTCTGCCCTATCTCGCCACTTTGATCGGGCAGCCGGCGCTGGTTTCGCTCGCCACCCGCATCATCATTCTTGCCATCGCCGCCGCCAGCCTCAATCTGATCATGGGCTACGCCGGCCTTGCCAGTTTCGGCCACGCTGCCTGGTATGGCCTTGGCGGCTATGTGGTCGGCATTCTCTATCGCCACTCTGTCACCGGCGATCCGCTGTTCGGCCTGACACTGGGCACGGACCAGATGCTGATCTCCGTGCCGGTGGCGATCCTCATCGCCGGCCTGTTCGCGGCGATCTTCGGTGCGCTGTCGCTGCGCACTTCCGGCGTGCAGTTCATCATGATCACTCTGGCCTTCGCCCAGATGATCTTCTTCTTCTTCGTGGCTCTGAAAGCCTACGGCGGCGACGACGGCCTGATCATCCGCCGCCGCAACGCGCTACCCGGTCTTGATACGCGCGATCCGATGATCTGGTATTGGATCTGTCTCGTGGTCGCCATTCTCTGGTACGCGCTGTTGTCGCGCATCGTCGCCTCGCGCTTCGGCCGCATTCTCGTCGGCGTGCGCCAGAGCGAACGGCGCATGGCGGCGATGGGCGTGCGCACCTATCGCTATAAGCTCGTCGCCTTCGTCATTGCCGGCATGGGCGGTGGCCTCGCTGGCGCGCTGATGGCCAATCACATGCGCTATGTCAGCCCCGATATGCTGCACTGGACCCAGTCCGGCGAGTTCATGTTCATGGTCATTCTCGGTGGCGCTGGCACCTTGCTGGGGCCGGCCTTCGGCGCGGCCGTGCTGATCGGCCTCGAAACCGTGCTGGCCGCCTGGACTGAACATTGGCAGGTGATCCTCGGCCCGATCCTGGTGCTGGCGATCTTGTTCACCCGGGGCGGTCTGTCCGGCCTCGTGCGCATGCTGCGGGGTAGCCGTGATGGCTGACGTGCTGCTGCAGGTCGAGGGCCTGCGTAAACGCTTCGGCGGCGTCGCCGCCACCGACAATCTGTCGCTTGATGTGCGCGCGGGCGAGGTGCATGCGCTGATCGGTCCGAACGGCGCCGGCAAGACCACGTTCATCACCCAGCTCATGGGCGAGCTGACGCCCGATGGCGGTACCGTGCGGTTCGCCGGCCAGTCGCTCGACGGGCTCGACACCGCCGCGCGCGTGCATCTGGGTATTGCCCGCACCTTCCAGATCACCCAGACGCTGGATGAGGAGACGGCGCTGGCCAATGTCGCCCTCACCATTCAGGCGCATCAGGGCCATTCCTTCCGCTTCTGGAAGAACGCCGCCAATGATCCGAGTCTGAACGAGCCAGCCCGGCGCCTGCTCGCCGACGCGGGCCTGGCCGCGCGCAGCAACGTTTCCGTGCGTGACATGTCTCACGGCGAGCACAAGCAGCTCGAACTGGCCATGGCACTGGCGAGCGAACCGCGCCTGCTACTGCTCGACGAGCCGATGGCCGGCCTTGGTCTTTCCGAAAGCCGCCAGATGATCGATGCGCTGAAAGCGCTGAAGGGCCGTATCGCCATCCTGTTGGTCGAACACGACATGGATGCCGTCTTCGCTTTGGCCGATCGCATTTCGGTGCTGGTTTACGGCAAGGTGATCGCCACCGGCACGGCACAAGAGATCCAGGCTGATCCGCAGGTGCGTGCCGCATATCTTGGCGAGGGCGACGCATGATGCTCGATGTGCAAGGCCTTCAGGCCGCTTATGGCGCCAGCCAAGTTCTGTTCGATATTTCGTTGCAGGTGGGTGAAGGCGAATGCGTCTCGCTCATGGGCCGCAATGGCATGGGCAAGACCACGACCATTCGCACCATCATGGGCCTGCTCGAGGCGAAAGCCGGCGGCATCGCCTTTCTCGGTCAGCCCATTGCCGGGCTGGCACCGGAAGCCATCGCTCGTCGCGGCATCGGTCTGGTGCCGGAAGGGCGGCAGATTTTCTCGACCCTCACCGTGCGCGAGAATCTCGTCGCCACCAGCGCCGACCGGCGCGGGAGTGCCAAGCCCTGGACCTTGCAGCGGGTGTTCGATCTGTTTCCGCGCCTGCATGAACGCCAGCAGCAATGGGCGCGCACGCTCTCGGGTGGCGAGCAGCAGATGCTGGCTGTCGGTCGCGCGTTGATGACCAATCCGCGTTTGATGATCCTCGACGAGGCAACCGAAGGTTTGGCGCCGGTGATCCGCGCCGAAATCTGGAAGTGCTTGGAAACCTTGAAGGCGGAAGGCCAGTCGATTCTCGTCGTTGACAAGAATGTCTCGGTGCTGCGCCGCCTTGCCGATCGTCACGTGGTCATCGAGAAGGGCCGCACGGTCTGGTCCGGCGACGGCGCCGCGCTCGATCGCGATCTGGAAAAGGTGCACACCTATGTCGGACTCTGATACGCGCCTCGTTGAAGTTGAAGGCTCCGCGCCGGCCACGTCGCCGGAAACCGGTTTGACACAGGCGCTCGAAGGCGCGCTCGCGGCTTTGGCGAAGGCTGGCGGTGGCCCGCCGCATCTGACCGCGATGCAGTGGTCCGCGCCCGATCCGGCTTCGATCCATCCGTCGCGTCGTGCCATTGACCAGCAATGGCGTATGGTCTTCGCTGGCTTCCGGCCGCACCCGACGATTTCGCGTTCGACCGACGGCCAGATTCACGTGCGCGCCACAGCGCGCATCCCGACCACGCCGCCGCCGACAACGCCGGTGTTCCGTGACTATGGTGTGGCGGAACTCGCTCGCGAGATGAGCCCGCGTAGTCAGGTGCCTGATATGGGCGCCATGTTCCGCATGTGGACCAAGGATGGCGCGGCGGCGCGCGCCAAGCACACGGCGCTCGATCTTGCTTATGGTGCGCATCCCGATCAGAAGCTCGATCTTTATCGGCCGACCGGCGTGGCGCATCCCCCGGTCTTCGTGTTCATCCATGGCGGCTATTGGCAGGCCTCGACCAAGGAGCAGCATGCGCAGTTCTTCGACGGCGTGCTGAAGGCCGGTTTCGCCGTCGCCAATATCGAATATGGCCTGGCGCCGGAAACGCCGCTTGAGTCTATTGTCGCTCAGATCCGCGAAGCCCTGCATTTCCTGGTGCGCGAGGCTGACCGTCTCGACATCGACGCCGGTGCCATTCATGTGGCCGGGCATTCGGCTGGGGGCTATCTCTCAGCCATGTGCGCCTGCGACGAAGGCATGCCGCCGATCCGCAGCGCCCATCTGCTCTCCGGTATTTTCGATCTGGAGGCGCTGCGGCCGATCCCCATGGGGCCGGTACTCGGCATCACCAGCCGCGAGATCGCCGAGCGCCTGTCGCCGAACCGGCGTAAGCCGCGCCCCGGCACGCGCATCGGTGTCGCGGTGGGCGGCGGCGAAAGTAATGAGTTCAAGCGTCAGTCGGCCGAGATCGCCGAATTGTGGAATGCTGGCCCTTCGCTCATTGTCGAGGGAAAGCACCATTTCAATCTGCTCGACGATCTCAACGGCGGCTCTTTGCTCGACCAGCAATTGCGGCTGATGAAATAGAAAGTAGATAGCACACGGCGCGCACTGGGTGCGCGCCGAGGCTCTGCCGAGAAGGGATTGATCGTTCGGCCGAAGCCGGACGATTACGCCGAAGACACCAATCGGAGGTCTGGCGTACCGGACACAGGGGCATGCGCAGGAACCCCCTTCGGCAAATTCGGAAACAGATCGTCTGGCAGTGTCTTGACGTGCTGGATGATTTCCGCCGTCGACAGCACATCGGCATATTTCGCATGCATGTCACAGAGGCTGGCGGCGTGGCTTAGCTGCGCGCGATCGAAACAGCCGTCTTCAGCCACCGCGACACGATAGTTCAGGCTGAAAGCGTCGAGCACCGTCGCGCGCACGCAGCCTGAAGTCGTCGTGCCGGTGACGATGACACTGTCAGCGCCGAGCAGGGTGAGATAGGCGGCGAGATTGGTGCCGAAGAAGCCGGACGGCTTCTGCTTCAAGACCAGAAGATCCTGCGGCTGGGGCTCGATCTCGCTGACGATCTCATTACCGTCGAGCGCCTGCGGCTTGTCGAACGCCTCGTTCATGCGAGGGTTCTTCCAGGCCCAGCTGCCCATGTCCCAGCCATCGCCGCGTGCTTCGCCGGTGGTGTAGATCACCGGCAATTTGCGGTCCCGGAACGTTTCGGCGAGGACTTTGATCTTGGCGATCGCATCCCAGCTTTCCGCGCCGCAGGACGTGCTCCAGCGCTTGATCGATTCCAGGATGGGCTCGGGTTTATCGCCAGCGAAGGCCCAGCTCACATCGATGATGAGCAGGGCAGGGCGCTTGCCGAAGCCGCCCGTGGCGCCAAAACCTGAGGCTTTGAACACCGCCTTGTCACGCTCGGTGAGGAATTTGTCCCAAATCCTCTCGGTCATTTTCCCGTCGTTCATGGGGCCTCCTAAAAGTTGGCCGCTTTCGCCATGGGCGGTGCATCGCCCTTCGGCAGGTCGAACAGATCGGAGGGGAGGCTGTCGAGGAAGGCGAGTATTTCAGCCGTCTTCACCACATCGGCATATTTGGCATTCATGTCGCAAAGATTGATGGCGTGGCTTGCCTGCGAACGGTCGAAGCAGCCTTCCTCGGCCAGAGCGACACGATAGTTGAGGCTGAAGGCATCGAGCACCGTGGCGCGCACGCAGCCCGACGTCGTCGTGCCGGTGACGATGACGCTGTCGCAGCCGAGCAGCGTCAGATAGCTCGCCATATTGGTGCCGAAGAAACCGGACGGCTTTTGCTTGTAGATGACGATGTCTTGCGAGGCAGGCGCGATCTCCTCGACGATCTCATTGCCGTCGATATTGCTCACTGGCACGACGGGATGCTCACCGCCACGGCTGTTCTTCCAGCTCCACGAGCCGCTGTCCCAGTTGTCGGCGCGGCGAATGCCGGTCGTATAGATGACCGGCAGGCCCTTCTCATGGGCCTTATCGCACAGGGACTTGATGGCGGCGACCGCCGGCCAGCTTTCCTCGCCGCAGGAATTGCGCCAGCGTTTGATCGATTCAAGGATTGGCTCTGATTTATCGCCACAGAAAGCATAGTTGACGTCGATGACGAGCAGAGCCGGGCGCTTGCCGAAGCCACCGCGCGCGCCATAGCCGGAGGCGGCGAACACCGCCTTGTCACGTTCGGTCAGAAACTGATTCCAGATCGGTTCGTCAGACATGGTTTTCTCCAAGTGCGAAGTGATGGGTGCGCGGACTACTTGTCGATCAAGTTACCTGGCGATCGAAGCCTGGGTCGATTTGACGAACTGCATGTCGATGATCTCGTCATAGGCGACAGGCTTTTTCAGAATGCCGGCTTCAAGCACGACGGCTTCGCCGGTCTTCCATGATTCTGGTGAAATCATCCCATCCTTGCTCCAGATGGAATCGGCGAAAGAGCGGTCGATGGTCGCCTTGAGATCTTCAAGCGACATCGTCGGGAATTCCTTCTTGGCGATGGCCAGGGATTCCTCGTGGTTGGTGTCGGTGAACTTCAGGCCCTTGATGATGCCGCGCACGAAAGCCGCCACCGTCTTGGGATCCTCCTTGATCGACGCCAGACGCACGTTCAGGGTCGAATAGGCATAGGGGCCGAGCTCCTTGGGGACGTTGAGGATCGGCTCGCTCCAGATGCCTTCATTCACACCGCGCGTCAGCACCGGCTCGGTGGTGACGCCGATCTCAGCGGCGCCGGCTTTCACCGTCGCCAGGATCGCGCCGGTCGCCATCTCCTTCAAGGTCACGTCGCTCTTGGGATTGAGCTTCCACTTGTTGAGCATGTAGAGGGTGATCGAATAGGGCGTGCCGCCATAGAAATTAAGGGCGACCGACTTGCCCTTGAAATAGCTCGCCAGCGACTCGCCGGGTTTCGGCTCCATGCCCTTCTTGGCGACGTAATAGACGTTGCCGCGATCGACCACGTTGACGATGCCGCGCAATTCGCCGCCCTTGATCTTGGCGAAGGCATTGTGCTCCGGCCCGCCGATGAAGGCGAAAGCCTGGCCGCTCAGGGTCGCATTGGTATGTCCGGCGCCGCTTTCCACCGTGAGGATTTTGACGTCGAGATTCTCTTCCGCCAGAAAGCCTTTCTGGATGGCAACGTAGAGCGGCAGATAGCCGGTGCTGTGCAGCGGCTCAGCGACGATCAGGGTCTTCTTCTCCTGCGCTATCGCACCAGTCGCGCCAAGCGCGACGACGGAGGCCATGAGCAATGTTCTGAAAGCGAGAGACATCATATTCTCCATAATGACTGTGATCGGCTTGCGGGCGGCGTCCTAGCGGACGACGCCTTTGCGCAGGATTCTTTCCAGCCAGGTCACGCCGAGATACATCACGACCGAGAGAGCTGAGAGAACGAGGACGGCGACCCAGACCAGAGAGATCTCGTAGGTCGATCCGGCATAAAGGATGGTGCGGCCGAGGCCATGTTGTGAGGCGACGAATTCACCGACGATGGAGCCGGTGAGCGCGAGGCCGATGTTGACCCGCAGAATCGAGATGATCCACGGCACACAGGAGGGGGCGACCAGCTTGGTGAAGATCTGCCAGCGGCTGGCGCCAAGCGAGTAGAAAAGCTTTTCCTGATCCTTATCGACCGCCTGGACGCCGGAATAAGCGGTAAGCGTCGAGACGATCAGGGTCAGCGCCGTGGCGATGGCGACCTTCGAGGCGAGGCCCATGCCGAAGACCAGAATGATGAGCGGCGCCAGCGCCAGTTTGGGGATCGATTCCAGGCAGATGATATAGGGCTGCATGATCAGCGCGTAATTGCGCGACCACCAGAACGACAGGCCGAGCAGGGAGCCAGCAGTTGTGCCGATGATGAAGCCGAGGATGGTCGAACGGAACGTATAGGCAATGTCGACGAAAGCGTCGCCCGCCGAGAAGAACTCGATCATCGTCGTCCAGATCAGGCTCGGGCGCGACCAGAAGAAGGTGTCGACAATGCCGGTTGCGGCTCCGAGTTCCCACAGGGCGACGAACGCAGCGAGAATGCCAAACTGAGTGGCGACGATGGCCCAGGTGGACCACAGTCGTTGTACCGGCAGCCGTCGCGCCAAGCGGCGCGGTGGCTTTGTCGCGCCGGTCGGGGCCTTTCCGATGCCGAGGCCAGGAAGCGTCGTTGTTCTCGTCGTCATACAGAGTCCCTTTCTGTTGGCGCGATCAGGCGGCTTCCGGCACGGCGGCGCCGTGCAGAAGGTCGATGCAATATTTCTTCATGGCGACGAAGCGGGGCGTGCTGACGATGGCGCGATCGCGCGGGCGCGGCAGATCGACAGGCAGTTTGTCGATGACGCGTCCAGGGCGGCTCGCCATCACATAGACGTCGTCTGATAGGAAGATCGCCTCCTCAACATCATGGGTGACGAAGATAACCGTGCGGCCGAAGTCGTTGAACAGGGTGAGGAGCCATTCCTGCATCTTGCCTTTGGTCTGTGCGTCGAGCGCACCGAACGGCTCGTCCAGCAAGATGACATCCATGTCGATCAGGAGTGTGCGTAGCAGCGCCGCGCGCTGGCGCATGCCGCCGGACAGAGATGAGGGGAAGGCATGTTCGAACCCGGCGAGGCCATAACGCAGCAACATCGGCAAGGCGCGATCGCGCGCCTCTTTCGTCGGCACGCCCCGGATCTCCATGCCAAGGATGACATTGTCGAGAACCGTGCGCCATGGCAGCAGCAGATCCTTCTGCAGCATATAGCCGACCTGGCCGATGAGGCCGGTGGCGTCCTGTCCGTCGATCAGCACGCGGCCTTCGGTTGGAGCTTGCAAGCCGGCGATAATGTTAAAGAGCGTGCTCTTGCCGCAGCCCGAAGGGCCGATGAGTGAGATGAAACGACCAGCCGGCACATCAAGGTTGACCGGCGCTAGGGCCACGAATTCCTGGCCATTGGTGTTGAACACCATGGAAACATTGTTGATCGCGAGCTTTGGCTGGCTCAATCCACACTCCGCTGTTGCATGGCACGCATGCCGTGTGCACTGCGGGAGCATGTCGCGTGCCAACAGCAAAGGTTCAGCAGAAACAAACGGCTGGGCCTGGTGCGCCGATGGGAGCGCATCTTCCTTGGCCAATCCCCACAAAATTAGCGCGGGTCAGCGTGAAAATTTGTGCAGATGCACAGATCTGTGGCGACGCGCCGGCGCGGAATATGATTCTCGTTATACGAGCTATAGGTGGCAGCTTGGTCTAGGCTGCTGGGAGAGCACGACGAAAGCGTGGCCTGGGCGGCATTTAGCCGGTTTGATCGTCTGACCGAAAATCATGCAGCTGTGCTGTGGCCGGTGAGGCGGCCCCAAAATCGAGGCTTCCGGGAGAGCCGATCAAGCGGTTCACGATGGTCTTCCACAATTCGATTTGGGAACCCAAAACCTCATCGATTTCCGTGTATTATGACAAGATTCCAGTGAGAATCTGCTCTCAACCGCAACCTACGGTGCTACGGGGTTGAGCCCTTGGAGATTTGATTTCATAAGGGTTATAGAACACTTGGGATGCGGCCGTCGGACGCACCCCAGGCGGACCTACGGTGGCGGAACTAGGAGGTTGGACTTGGCTGAAACGCGTGCAGAAATTGCTCAGCGCATCATGGGCTTTATGCGGTCCGAAATGCAGGACAAGTCCACACAGTTTGCGATGGATACGCCACTTGAAGGGGTCAAGATCGATTCGATCGATGTGATCCACGTGATCTTCAAGGTCGAGGAAGAATATGGCGCGACTGTGGACATGGCGCCGGACGCGAAATTCGCCACCGTGGGTGATTTCGTCAACGCGCTGATCGATTTCGTCCCGGCCGATAAGAAGATCAACGCATGAACCCTAACTGGGTCGATGTCACCGGCCGGGGCGTGGTCAGTAGCGCCGGCTTCTCGATCGCGGACTTCACCTCGACCATCATGTCGGGGCGGACGATGATTGGCGATATCACCGATATCTGCAACGAACTGCGCTTCACCATGGGCGCGATGATCCGCAATTTCGACGCCAGCGCCCATTTCGACGAGCGGACCCTCGGCAATCTCGATCGCTTCTCTCAGTTCGCCGCGGTGGCCGGCCGCCAGGCCATAGCGGAGGCGAAACTGACTGATGCTGGGATCGATCCCGCCCGCATTGCCGTCATCATCGGTACGGCCAATGGCGGCGGCGACGTCCTCGAAGAGGGCTATCAGAGAATCTACCTGGAACAGCGCAAGCCACGCCCGCTGACCATTCCCATGTCGATGTCGAACGCGCCGGCGAGTCGCATCGCCAAGGAGGTCGGCGCCCGCGGCCCGGTGTTTGGTGTCTCGAGCGCCTGCGCCTCGACCAACCATGCGGTCATGATGGGGATGATGATGATCCGCGCCGGACTGGTCGATGTGGCCATCGTCGGCGGCACAGATTCCTGCGGTTATCCATCCTACTTCAAGGTTTGGGATGTCCTGCGCGCGGTTTCGCCGGAAACCTGCCGACCGTTCTCGAGCGGACGTAAAGGCCTGATCATCGGCGAGGGGGCCGGTGTGCTGGTGTTGGAACGGGCGGGCCAGGCGGCGGCGCGTGGCGTCAAGCCGCTTGCCCATCTGGCCGGTGGTGGCATGTCGAGCGATGCGGGCGATCTGATCGCGCCTGACAGCAGCGGTATGGCGATGGCGATGCGCGGTGCTTTGGCGGATGCTGGCTTCGCGCCTGATCAGGTCGGCTATGTCAACGCCCATGGCACTGGAACAGTCGCCAACGACCGCGCCGAGTCGAGCGCCATCAATGAGATTTTCAGTGGCAACCGCGAGCGTATTTCGGTGTCGGCCACCAAGTCGATTATCGGCCATGCCATGGGTGCGTCCGGTGCCCTGGAAGCCATGGCGACGATCGCTGCGCTGCAGACCGGATTGATTCCTCCGACGGTCAATTTCGTCTCGGCCGATCCCGAATGCGACGTCGATGCGACGCCGAACGAACCGCGCCGTCGCGACATCGAGATGGCCTTGTCCAATTCCTTTGCCTTTGGCGGTCTCAATGTCTCGCTCGCCTTCGCCCGCGCACAGGCTTAGGGCTTGAGCTCCATGCCGTTCCGCCACGTCGTGATCACCGGAGCTGGCGGCGGTATTGGTGCTGCCCTGGCGCAGGCTTATGCGCAAAGCGGCACGCGGCTGAGCCTCTGCGGCCGCAATGTTGCTCGTTTGGAAGTCACAGCCAGTGCTTGTCGCGCCGCCGGCGCGGAAGTGGCGATCGGCATCTGCGATGTGACGGAGGCCGATGCGCTGCAACGCTGGCTCGAAAGCATCGACGATGAGCGTCCCGTCGATCTCCTCATCGCCAATGCCGGCATCGGTGGCGCCGGCACCTTGACCAAGGATCAGGCAGAGCCGGGCGCCGTGGCGCGACAGGTGATCGAGGTCAACAGCATCGGCGTGGTCAATACGCTGACACCGCTGCTGCCGCGCTTTATCGCCCGTGGCACAGGGGCGATCGCCATCATCAGCTCGGTGGCAGGCTTTCTCGGTCTGCCGGATTCGCCGTCTTATTCGGCTTCGAAAGCCGCGGCGACCACCTATGGCGAGGCGCTGCGCCGCTTGCTCAAGCCGCGTGGCATTCGAGTCACGGTGGTCAGCCCCGGCTATGTCGAAACGGCCATGAGTGCCTCCTTGCCATTCCACCGTCCATTTCTGTGGAGTGCCGAAAAAGCAGCACGCGTCATTCAGTCAGCGATCGCGGCGGGAAAAGGGGAATTGATTTTTCCCTGGCAGTTTCGCTTTGCCATCGGTTTGGCGCGATTGCTGCCTACACGGGCGGTGGATTTCATCCTGATGCGCTTTCGCGCCAAGGATGTTTGGTAAAGGACTATCCCTATGACGATGGCTGATCCGGTGCGTGTGATTGCGGTCACGACTCCGACGCAACGCAATGACTGGCTGATGCTGCCGCATACCATCTACCGCGACGATCCGGCCTGGGTGGCGCCGCTGCACTTCATCGAAAAGCAGCGTATCACGCCAAAAACCAATCCGTTCTTCGCCTTCTCGGACGTGCAGCTCTTCGTCGCTTATCGTGGCGCGACGCCGGTCGGGCGCATCACCGCCCAGGTCAATCGCCGCTATCTCGAAAGCCACCCCAATGCCACCGGCCATTTTGGGTTCTTCGATTGCCTGGATGATCAGGAAGCGACGGATGCGCTGGTCGCAACGGCCGGTGACTGGCTGAAGGCGCGTGGCATGCAGCGCATGGAAGGGCCGTTCAATTTTTCCATCAACCAGGAGTGCGGGCTGCTGATCGCGGGCTTTGATTCGCCGCCCGCCATCATGATGACCCACGCCACCGCCTGGATGCCCGGTCTCTTGGAGAAGGCCGGCTTGACCAAGAGTATGGACACGCACGCCTATCGTTTTGAGCCGTCAAAAATGCCCGATCGGCTGTTGCGCCTGGCGGCCATGGCGAAGAAATCCCCCGACGTTAGCGTGCGCCCGATCGACACCAAGAATTTCCGCCAGGAAGTGCTGACGCTGATCGATATTTTCAATGATGCCTGGCACGACAATTGGGGCTTCGTGCCGTTCAGCGACGCCGAGATCGATGCGATGATCGGTGAGATGAAGCTGTTCTTTCGCTCCAAGTACGGCCGTATGGTTATGTACAAAGGCAAAGCGGTTGGCGTGATGATCGCTTTGCCCAACATCAACGAAGCGACAGCGTCCTTCGATGGGCGCCTGTTGCCGTTCAACTGGGCGAAACTGGCCTGGTGGTTGTGGCGGGAGCAGGGGCGGTCGGCGCGCATTCCCTTGATGGGATTGCGGCGCGAAGTGCAAGGCACGCCGATGGCTGCGGCCATGCTGGCTCTGCTGACATCGGATTTCCTCCAGGAAGAGCGGGACCATCCGATGGATTGGGTCGAGTTCTCCTGGGTGCTCGACGTCAATCGGCCGATGAAGGCGCTGGCGGAGCTTGCCGCTGGTCCGCCGGCCAAGACCTATCGCATCTATGGTAAGGCGCTGGCTTAACCGAACGCGGTTAAGCGCCATCGGTTTGCGATGAGATGGCCAGGGTTTGCGCGACGAAGTTGGCGATGATCGCAAGGTCCAGCTGCTTCTTGTGGGCCATATAGAACGGCAGGGGCTGCAGCACGCCGGCGGCGAGCGGCAGATAGGCCACCGTTTCAGGATGCAACGCGCGCATGGTCACGGGAACGATCGAAATGCCGCGTCCCGCCGCGACGAGATTGATGGCGCCGATCAGTCGGCTCACTTCACCGACGATCTTCATCTGGCCGCCGAATGCCGCGACGGTCTCGAGAATACCATCGAAAATGCCGGGCCCGTCGGTGCGTCGGTAGATGACGAAGTCCTCTTCCAGCAGGCGTGGCCAGTCCAGGGGCTTGCGATACTGCGTCAACGGATGGTCGATCGGCACCACCGCCATCATCTCTTCGCGGGAAAGGACGTGGCTCTCCAGGTCCGCATAGCGATCGGTTGAAATGTGCAGGAAGGCCGCATCGATCCGGCCCTCCCGCAAGGCGAGGATCAATTCATAGGTCTCGCTTTCGCGGACCGAAACTTCGGCTTGCGGATAGGTCTGGTGAAAGCCGCGCAGGATCTTCGGCGTCATCGGATGCAGCGAGGCCGAACTGGTGAGGCCGATATTGAGATGGCCGATTTCGCCGCGATCGAACCGCCGCACACGCTGAGCCGCCTCGGCCGCATGGCGCAGCACGGCCCGCGCTTCTTCGACGAAAAAGGCACCCGTCGCACTCAGGGCGATCTGGCGCGGCCGGCGATCGAACAATTGGACGCCGAGTTCCTCTTCGAGATTACGTATCTGCTGGCCCAGCGGCGGCTGCTGGATGCCGAGCCGTTCGGCCGCCCGGGTCATGCTGCCCTCCTCGGCGACAGCCACGAAATAACGCAAATGGCGAAGATCCATATTGGCTCTCATGTATTTTTAAAGTTCTTGAGTAGAATAATATATATATTTTACATTTCTATAAGGCCAGAGCATCTTCGTCCTCAGAAGGATTTAGAGAGGAGCTCCCAATGGCACGTAGCCGTCCCACTATCGCAATCGTTGGCGCCGGCATGGGCGGCCTGGCCGCAGCGGCGACGCTGCGCCAGGTTGGTGTAGACGTTCAGGTTTATGAGCAGGCGCATCAATTCCTGCGCGTTGGCGCCGGCATTCAGATGCTGCCGAATGCATCGCGCGTCTTGCGCGGCATCGGCATCGAAGAGCGTCTGCGCAAGATCGCCTTCGAGCCCTATTCGCATTTGAACCGCGTTTGGGATACGGGCGAAATCAAGCGCGAACTGCCGATGCCCGAAAGCGCCTATGGTGCGCCCTTCCTCTGCATGCATCGCGCCGATCTGCATGAGGCGCTGGTCTCGACCCTGCCGTCCGACATTATCCACCTCAACAAAAAGCTGGTCGGCCTGGATCAATCGGGCAAGGGCGTTACGCTCGCCTTCGCCGATGGCAGCAAAGCGCAGGCCGATGCCGTGATCGGCGCCGATGGCGTTCATTCGTTGGTCCGCAGTCTCATCGTCGGGCCGGATGCGCCGATCCATAAGGGCCGCATCGCCTATCGCGCCGTCTTCAAGAGCAATTTGATGAGCGGCGAGATCGCGCCGTCACGCACCAAGTGGTGGGGGCCGGATCGTCACATCGTGATCTATTACACGGCGGCCGATCGCAGCGAGCTCTACTTCGTCACCAGCGTACCTGAAACAACCGAATGGATGACCCAGGAAAGCTGGTCGACCAAGGGCGATGTGCATGAATTGCGCGCTGCTTACGAAGGCTTCCATCCCGAAGTGCGCATGGTGCTCGAAGCCTGCCCGGACTGTCACAAATGGGCGATCCTCGAACGCGAGCCTCTGCCGTATTGGAGCGTCGGTCGCGTCGCTTTGATGGGCGATGCTTGCCATCCGATGACGCCCTATATGGCGCAAGGCGCGGCGACCTCGATCGAGGACGCGGCGGTCCTCGCGCGCTGTCTTGATGGCGTCGACAACGATGATATCGAAGGCGCTTTCCGTCGCTACGAGGCCAATCGCAAACCGCGCACGTCGCGCATCCAGGAAATTTCGAGCGCCAACACTTGGATGGCGCAAGGCAATGACGATCCGTCCTGGCTCTACGGCTATGACGCCTGGAATGTGCCTCTGGTGGACGCCGACCAATTGACGATGGCGAGCTGAGCGCAGCCAACGACCATTGCTCGACGCGACGCGGGGCTAAGCATCCGCGTCGCGTCGACGATCAAGTAACGTCGACGACGATATGAATAAGCGGAGCAGCAGAGTCCGCATGTATTGCCGCCGTCTCGATCTCATCAGACGAGAAATGCGGGAGTGAACAATGCAGGCTCAGGCCATAGTGTCGGACATCGCGCCGACGGCCGGTGTTGATAAGACGAGCATCGATCAATCGCCCGAAGCGGCGCGCCTCATCACCCGATTTGAACATATTCCGTTCTCGCCCTGGCATCGGCGCTCGCGCATCCTCATGGGCTCGGCGACTTTTCTTGACGCCTTCGACGCCCTGTCGCTTGCTTTCGCCATGCCGATCCTGGTCAAGCTCTGGCAGTTGAGCCCGGTTGACGTGGGCTGGCTGATCGGTGCGAGCTATGTTGGGCAGTTGGTCGGCGCGCTTTTCTTCAGCCGCTTCGCCGAGAGCAGGGGCCGTATCCCCAGCGCTGCGATCGCGACCGCGATCATGTCGGTGATGGGGATTGTCTGCGTCTTTGCCGGCAGCCTGCCTTGGCTCTTTGCTTGCCGCTTGGTGCAGGGCATCGGCGTCGGGGGCGAAATGCCAGTCGCGGCCGCCTACATCAGCGAACTCTCACGGGCGCGCGGACGGGCCGCTTTTTCATCCTCTACGAATTGCTGTTTCCGATTGGCCTTATGACGACGGGACAAATCGCGACGTTCTTGGTTCCGGCGTTTGGCTGGGAGGCTCTGTTTCTTGTCGGCGCCGTGCCGGGTTTGATGGTGGCTCTGGCTCTGTGGCGCCTGCCGGAATCGCCGCGCTGGCTGATCAGCCGCGGCCGTCTTGACGAGGCGAAGGTCGTCATCGCTCAGGCTGAAGCGAGCGCGGCCCGGCGCTTTCCTGGTTTCGAACCGTTGAAGGGCGACGCGATGCCAGCGCTCAACGCCGTGCCGCCGCAGCTCAGCGGGGCCGTTGCCGAGACGCGTTGGCGTGAACTGCTTTCGCCGCTCTATCGGACGCGCACGCTGGTGGCTTGGGCGCTTTGGGCGTCCGCCTTTTTCGTCGCCAACGGTCTCAACAATTGGATGCCGACGCTCTATCACACGGTCTATGATCTGCCGTTTAAAGACGCCTTGCGCGCGGCTTCCCTCACCAATGTTGCGCAGGTCGTGGTGCTCCTTGTCTGCGCCTTTTGTATCGACCGGATTGGGCGGCGGAATTGGACAGTGGGCTTTTTCGTATTGAGCGCCGCGCTGCTGGGCGTGCTGGCGCTGAATGGGGCCACGAGCGTCGCCGTGGTGATCGTCATCGCCACTCTGGCTTATGGGGCGATCGCCTCGAACAATGCGGTGCTTTATCTCTACACACCGGAGGTTTATCCGACGCGCCTGCGGGCGATCGGCACTGGGCTTGCGACCTCCTGGCTGCGGATCGCCTCCGCCGTCGCGCCGACCTTGGTCGGCATGATCATGGCGCAAGGCGGTGTACGCTGGGTCTTCGCGATGTTTGCGATTGTCGCCGCGATCGGCGCTGTGGCGGCGCTCGGCATGATTGAAACGCGCGGACGCCGGCTTGAGGAGATCGCGTCCTAGAGCAAACCACGTTTCGGTAGAAACGTGGTTTTGCTGAGATCTTTCTATTTGGCGCTCGACGATTTCGTCGAGCTGTGAAACGCCATAAAGAAAATCGCGTCTCGTGAGAAACGCGATTGGGCCGGGGATCTTGGTTTTGACGTGCAGGAAAAGAAAGCCCCGGCCGCTTGCGGTCGGGGCTCAAATATTAGCGCGCTCCGCGCGCTGTGCCGGGCTCGGCTTCAGGATCGACCAAACGCACGACATTGTTGGGCGGAGCCGCCGGCGCATGTTTCGAAGAGAACTGGGCCCGTTGCCGCGACGGATCCATGGCCGCCACCAGCGCTTCCAGAACGCCGTCGATCTGCGCCTTGGTGTGCGAAGCATTGAGGAAGAAGCGCAGCCGGGGCTTGTTCTTCGGCACACCGATCTGGACGATCGGCGGCACGTAATAGCCCGCCCGCAGCAGCGCCCGTCCGGCGATCATCGTCTTCTCCGACGTGTCGAAGATGATCGGAATGACGCCTTCCGCGATCGCATCGCCGATATTGAGGCCGAGCGAGCGAGCCCGTTCAGCGAAATAGCGGCTGTTCTCGCGCAGCTTGTCGATGCGCCAGGTTTCACGCGAAATGATGTCGAGCGCCTCGCGCACGGCGGCGGCGACCGATGGCGTCAAGCCGACGCTGTAGACGAAGCCGGGCAGGGTGAAGCGCAGCCAATCGATGATGATCTGCTTGCCGCCGATGAAGCCGCCGCAGCTGACGAAAGCCTTCGACATGGTGCCGACAACAAGATCGACATCGCTCATATCGAGGCCGAAATGCTCGGTGATGCCGCGGCCGGTCTTGCCGAGCACGCCGATGGAATGCGCCTCGTCGATCATCAACCAAGTGTTGTAGCGATTGCGCAGCTCGAGGAACTTCGGCAGGTCCGGCACATCGCCGTCCATGCTGTAGAGCCCCTCGATGAGGACGAGCACGCGGCGGAAATGGCTGCGCTTCTCCTTGAGGATTTCCTCGAGGCGCTCCATGTCGTTGTGCGGAAACTCAACGATCGTGGCGCGCGACAGGCGCGTGCCCATGACCAGGCTGTTATGGGCGAGGTCGTCGATCAGGATCAGGTCGCCCTTGGTCAACAGGTGGCCGACGAGCGTGATATTGGTGCCGTAGCCGCTGACCATGGCGATGGTGTCGTCGACACCGATGAAAGCCGCCAGATCATATTCAAGGGCACGGTGGCAGGTGCGTTCGCCGCCGACCAGGCGGGACCCGCCGACACCCACGCCGAACTCGTTGATCGACTGGATCGCCGCCTTGCGGATGCGTTCGTCCTCGGAAAGGCCGAGATAGTCATAATTGGCGAATGTGGTCAGCTCGTCGCCGCGCGAGCGAAAGTCGGACCGCAACCGGTCCAGAGGGGCGAAATAGGGATGGTCGTATCCGATGACCGAAAATCCGGCCAGTTTCATGCGACGGCGGGCATATTCTTCCAGGTCGGAACTTACCGAATCCATTAGGCGTCTCTAGTTCGAGGCAGGATCAGCACGCATAAAATCGAAAGCGAACCAAATTGCGGCTAATTCTCAAAACACTAAGCGACTTAAACGTAACTCGGGCGTGCCGTCTACCGGATGACTACGATGGTTGTAATTGTCTCGGCGCGCGCCCTCGGGAATGTCGTGGTGAAGCCAATTGGAAACAGCGCCAAATCGACCAAGCCAAGACCGTCCGAAATGATCAGTGTATCGTTGTAACATTCTGATAAATATAAAAATAATAGGATGGTTTTCGTGCCTTGTTCGTGCGCCGAGCCGCATCATTGCGCGACAACGGTCAGAGGACGGACGTGAAAAACGCCCGAGGCGCGTGCGTCTCAACTTTTCTATAATCTCGTTGGGATCCGTGAACCTGAGGGGTTCACGGCTTGTCGCGGCGCCGACTCACTGGTCAATTTATATCGTATATTGATATAATCAGGATAGGAATTGGTTCGTGTAGAGGGTCTCCGGCTCGCCGGGATCACCGATATTATTGGACCGCAAGGCATCGACGCCGCTCCGCCAAAGCTTGGGCACGTTGCGCAGCAGGTTCTCCCGGCCTTCCGATAGCCAGAGCCGGTCCGCCGTCACCTTCTCCACCGCCACCAGGGCCTCGATGTCGCGGATGCCCGGAATCTCAAAATTCTTGGCGGCGCGCTCGAAAATCGGCCGCAGCGGCTGGGTCATGATCTCCTCGGCCGAGGCGCGCATGGCCGTCATGGCGCGCTTGAGCACCTCCGGCCGCGCTTCGATGATCTGGCGGGTGGTGACGTAGCACTGGCCAGGCATTGGCGCGTAGCGGTCGGTCGACCAGGCGATCACCTCTTCCTTCAACCGCTCCAGAGCCACCACCACCTGGATCGAGGCGATGAAACAGTCGATGCGGCCCTGTTTGATCAGCTGCACCGCGCCGGGGCTGTTGCCGGAGACCTCGCGCTTGACGTCATCCTTCTTCAGGCCGGCCTTCGCCAGGATGAGATCGAGAAACACATCGGTCGTGCCGGAGACGGAGACGATGCCGACGGTTTTGCCTTTCAAATCCTCGGCCTTCTCGATCGGCTTGGACTTGAGGCTGATCATGTGGAAGGTCGAGCCTTGATACATGGTCGCGATGGAGACGAGCGGTGTCTTCGTCGTCGCGACGGCGCGCATGACGTCGATGCCGGAGGCGCGAATGAAATCAACCTGCCGGGTGATGAGCTGCTGGATCGGCTGCGACGTGCCTTGTCCACCGAGCAATTTAGCGTCGAGGCCCTGGGCGGCGAAGTGGCCGCCGGAAACCCCATTCATCAGCTCGATAAAGTCGGGAATGAAACCAAACGGCGTCATGATCGTCAGGGATTCGCGCGCCTGGCCGCGCACGATGCCCGGAAAGCCGGTCACGGCGGTCGCCGCAAGCGCTGCGGAAGCCTTGATCAATTGGCGGCGGTTGGTCATCTCATCTCCGGTGTTCTTACCTGCGCCGATTGGCGCTTTGACGTCCCGCCGCAAGTTGTCCTATCGATAGGACAAGGTCAACCGCCGGGAGTTATTTCAAGCCGTGAAAGCTGATAGCGAAGTTATCGTCGTGGGGGGCGGGCCTGTTGGATTGTGCACGGCGCTGCTGCTTGCCCGTTCCGGCATCACAGTGCGGATTTTCGAGGCAGAGGGCCAGGTCAATGAGGATCTGCGTGCGTCGACCTTCCATCCGCCGACGCTGGACATGCTGGAACAGCTCGATGTGACGAAAGAGCTTCTGGCGCAGGGCTTGATCTGCCCGGACTGGCAGGTCCGCCTGCACCCAACTGGCGAGCGCGCTGTTTTCGATCTATCGGTTCTTGCGCCTTACACGGGCCATCCCTACCGCCTGCAGGTTGAGCAGTGGAAGCTGTCGCAAGTGCTGTTGGCGAAGCTGCAGGCAGAGCCCAATGCGAAAATCGAGTTTGGCGCACGTGTCGAAAGCGTCACTGAGAATGGCGATCATGTCGAGGTGCGCGTGGAGATGGCGGGCGGCAACGAAACGTTCCGCGCGCCCTTCGCTGTCGGTGCCGATGGTTCGCGCAGTCTGGTGCGCCGGACGATGGGGATGAGTTTCGAGGGCGAAACGTATCCGGAGATCACGTTGCTCGTCACCACGCAATTCCCCTTCGAGGATCATCTCGAAGGGCTGTCGAACGTCAGCTATTGCTGGAAGAAGGGGGGCAATTTCAGCCTGCTGAAAGTGCCGGGCCGCTGGCGTGTCTCGATCTACCCGCGCGAAGATCTGCCGATCGAGGAACAGCTCGGCGATAAGATGCTGCGCCAGAGCATGGACGATATCCTGCCGCGCGGTGATGCCTGGGAGCTGGGCGAGAAGCGCGACTATCGCGTCCATCAGCGCATTGTGCCGCGCTATTACAACGGTCGCCTGGCGCTTGCAGGCGATGCGGCCCATCTCAATTCACCGTCCGGCGGCATGGGCCTGAATGGCGGCCTGCACGATGCCTTCGAACTCGCTCGCGCCTTGAAGGACATGCTGCATGGTGGCGCGCCGCTGGAACGGCTCGATCTCTACGATCGCCGTCGCCGCCCGATCGCGCGCGATCAGATCCTGGCCCAGGCCGACCGCAACCGCGCCCGCATGCGCGAGAAGGATCAGGACCGGCGCCTCGAAATGCTGCACGATTTGCAGAAGATCGTCGCCGATCGCGAACAGCTCACCGATTATCTGCTGAAGTCCTCGATGATCGACGGCTTGCGTCAATCGGCGGCGATCAACTGATACAATCACAGTGCGATCAGGAATTCGGAGTAGAACAATGAGTGTTGAATATGGTCCGAAGGGCGTGATCGGCGTGCTGACGCCGCAGGCCAACACCACGGTCGAACCGGAATATGCGATCTTGACGCCACCGGGCTATGCCTTCCTCAACGCCCGCCTGCTCAGCCCGCACAAGACCATCGAAGAGCGGTTGGTCGATTATTTCGCCACTGTGCAGAATTATACGAACCAGTTCGCCAATGCGCCGATCGGCGCGCTCGCTGTGGCAACGACGGGCATGTCCTATCTCGTCGGCAAGGAGGCGGAGGACAAGAAGCTCAGCGAGATGTCCGCGGCGCTTGGCATTCCGGTGATGACCGCGGCGACCTCGGTTTGCATGGCCCTCGACGCCCTGGGCGCCAAGCGCATCGGCCTCATCTCACCTTATGACGGCAATCTCGATGCGGCATCGACGCCGTATTGGGAATCGCGCGGTTATACGGTGGCGGCGAAAACCAAAGCCTCTCAGGCCACGGGCGAGAGTTTCCATCCGATCTACAGCCTGCCGTCGGGCGCGGCGCAGCAGGCGCTCGAGGCGATCGCCGACGACTCGCTCGATGCCATCGTCATGCTCGGCACCGGCATGCCAACCTTCGGCCCCATCGCGCGCACGCCCTTCCTCGGCCGCACGCCGGTGCTCTCCTGCATGTTCGCGCTGATCTGGGCCAATGTCGTCGCGCTTGATGGCGGCAAGCCGTCGGGTGACGATTTGCTGAAGTGGCTGAAGGGCACATGGTGGCGTGAGCGTATGAACGCGCCGGCGATTTGATCGAGTTTAGAGCTTTGCGGTTATCAGTTTTGAAGCCGAAGCCTTTGTGTCATCCCGGACACGCGAAGCGTGATCCGGGAGCCAGGGGCCCGAGGCTCGATCCCGCTAGCGGAGGGCCGCGTTGCGGTAATAGATAACACGGCACTCTAATTATGGCCCCTGGTTCCCGGGTCGCCTGCGGCGCCCGGGATGACACCAAGATTGAGCGTGTCATTCTCGACGCACCGTAGGTGCGCGCGGAAATCCAGAGCTGACAGACCGCAGTCTAACCCTGTTTCGCCGGCTGTGCCCAAGGCCGCGACTTGCTGTCGGCAGCATTGAAAGTCTTGATCTGCGCCGCATAGGAGCGGGTCATGTCGACATCGTCCCAGCCATTGAACAGCTGCTTCTTCCAGTCGGCGCGAATGGCGAAATCAAAGACGCGATTGCCGGCGACGATCTGCTGGCGTTCGAGATCGACACGGATACCGCGCCCCTCGATCACGGTCGGTTCGTTGAGTAGCAGCTCGATATCGGCTTCGCTCAACACCGCCGGCAACAGACCGTTCTTGATCGAATTGGCGGCGAAGATGTCGCCGAAGCTCGGCGCGATGACGCAGGTGATGCCCTGGTCCACCAGCACATAGACGCCAGCTTCGCGCGATGAGCCACAGCCGAAATTCTTGCGCGCGATGACAATGCCGCAGGTGGCATAGCGCGGGTCGTTCAACGGAAAATCTTGCCGCAGTTTGCCGTCGCTATTGCGGCGCAGGTCATGAAACAGGAATTGCCCATAACCGGCCGAGCGTGGCGTCTGCATGAAGCGCGCCGGGATCAGCTGATCGGTATCGACATTGGTCAGGCCGAGCGGGCAGGCGGAGGCGTCGAGCGTGGTGAAGGGCTTCATGGCTGGCGCCCTCTCGTCAAAAGTCGTGGGTCAGTGAGATGCCCGGTCACGGCGGCGGCAGCGACCATGGCGGGCGACATCAGATGGGTGCGGCTGCCCTTGCCCTGGCGGCCTTTGAAATTGCGATTGGTGGTTGAAGCGCAGCGCTCGCCGGAGGGCACCTCGTCGCCGTTCATGCCAACGCACATCGAACAGCCGGGGCCGCCCCATTCAAGCCCCGCATCGGTGAAGATGCGGTCGAGCCCTTCCTCTTCCGCTTGCCGTTTGACGGTGCCCGAGCCCGGTGACACCAGGCCTGGCACGATGGCATGTCGGCCCGCCAGAATGGCGGCGGCGGCGCGCAGATCCTCGATGCGGCTGTTGGTGCAGGAGCCGATGAAGACGCGGTCGATCGGGATGTCGGTCAGCGCCATGCCGGGCTTCAGGTCCATATAGGCCAGCGCATCGCGCAGGGCCTCGGCCTTCGTCGGGTCCGCTTCCAGCGTCGGATCGGGAATGCGCGCGGTGATAGCGGCGGCATGTTCGGGGCTCGTGCCCCAGGTCGCTGTTGGCGCGATGTCGCTGGCATCGAGCACGATTTCGCGGTCGAAGACGGCCTCGTCGTCGCTCGCCAGTTGACGCCAATCGGCGACGGCCGCGTCGAAAGCTTCCCCCTGCGGCGCATAGGGGCGTCCGCGCAGCCAGGCGAAGGTGACATCGTCAGGCGCGATCAGGCCGAGGCGAGAGCCGGACTCAATCGACATGTTGCACAGGGTCAACCGCCCTTCGATCGATAGGTCGCGCACGGCGCTGCCAGCATATTCGATGGCGCAGCCTTGCGCATAGCCGGTGCCGATGCGCGCGATGATCGACAGGGCCATGTCCTTGGCTGTCAGGCCCGGCGCCAACTTACCCTCGATCCGCAACCGCATGCGCTTCGGCCGCGATTGCCAGATGGTCTGCGTCATCAGCACGTGCGCCACTTCCGAGGCGCCGATGCCAAACGCATAGGCGCCGAGAGCGCCATGGGTCGATGTGTGGCTGTCGCCGCAGACGATGAGCAGGCCGGGCAGGGTGATGCCGAGCTCGGGCGCCACCACATGGGCGATGCCTTGCTGTGGGTGGCCCTCGCCAAAACAGGTGATGCCGTGCAGCGCCGCATTGTCCTGCAACTGCCGGATCATCCGGCGCGTATCGTCGGGCTGCACCGCACCGGCCCGCGTCGGCACGTAATGGTCGGCCATGGCGAATGTCAGGTCGGGTCGCGCCACCGGCACGCCGCGCGCCTTGGTATAGGCGAAACCGTGATGGGAGCCCTCGTGGACGAAATGGCGGTCGACCCAGAGCAGGCAATCGCCATCGTCGCGCTGGACGATGGTGTGGGCATCCCAGATTTTGTCGATAATGGTGCGTGGCGCGCGGCTGTTCATGGGGCTCCCTTAGAGCATTTTCGAGCGAAGTGGATACCGGTTCGCGTGAAGAAAATGCGTCAAAAAAACCAGAGCTCGGTTCTGATTCCATCAGAACCGAAAAAGCTCTAGCACGGCATGCGGGACGCGGAAACGCGCTTCGCGCTAAGCTGGCCGCGACTCGAAACTCCAATCTAGGTATTCCAAGGCGGACATTCCATGGCATCAGCATTCGCGGACCCGACAAAGACGGCGCTCCTGATCGTCGACTTGCAGAACGATTTCCTGCATCCGCGTGGCGCCTATGGTCGCGGCGGGCAGTCGTCGCCCGAAATCGCCGCTTTGCCGGCCCGCATCGCCCCGCTTGCCGCGGCGCTGCGGGCGAAAGGCGGCGTCATCGCGGCGACCCAGTTCACCCTGGTGCCGGGCCGCGGCGGCGAGCCGATTATCTCACCGCATCTGAAGGAAATCCGCCCCTTTCTCGCCAAGGGTGATTTCGCGCCGGGCGGCTGGGGGCAAGCGGTCGTCGATGAATTGCAGCCGATCGATATCCTGATCGAGAAAGTCGCCTATTCGGCTTTCTACATGACACGGCTCGAATGGGTGCTGCGTAAAATCGGCATCGAACATCTGATCGTCGGCGGTATCGTCACCAATGGCGGCGTGGCATCGACCGTGCGCGACGCCCATGTCCGCGATATCCCCGTCACCGTCTTGGCGGATGGCTGCGCTGCTTTTTCCCAACAGGTGCATGATGTGTCGATCGAAGCGCTGCGGCCTGTGGCTCGGATTGCCAGCATTGGCGAGATCCAGGCTTCGCTCCCATCGTGACGAAGGATGATTTCAATCCGCATTGTTGATGGTTTGAGGCGGGTTTTGAAACGTTCCAACGGAGAACGCACAACTTGAACCGGGGCGGCGGCAAAGCTAGTCTTGTGGCCAAGCACAGGTCCGCATCGCGGCCACGCCTAGGGAGAGACTGAAATGGCAAGAGTTGTTCTAGGGATAGGCATGTCGCACAGCCCGCTGCTGGCGCTGCCGGGCGAGCGCTGGGTCGAGCGCGGCAACGACGACCGCGCCAATAAAGGTCTCAACACGATCGACGGCCGTTTTGTTGATTACGACACCGTCAACGCCACGGTGAAAGATCGTTACGCCGACATCGCCGTGACCGACACCTTCGTGCGCCAGGACAAAGAGGCGCAGGACGCGCTCGATCGTCTGGCCGATGATTTCGCGCGCCTCAAGCCGGATGTGGCGGTGATCGTCGGCGATGATCACTATGAGCTGTTCAGCCCGGCCAACATGCCAGCCATCGCTATCTATCATGGCAAGGAAATCCTGACGCATGAGGCCGACAAGCACGATGAAGGTAGTTGGCGCAACACGGTTGCCGCCATGTATGCCATGGACGAAGTGCACAGCTATCCGGCGCATGCGGAGCTGGGCGAAAAGCTGATCGAACAATTGGTCGATCGCGATTTTGACATTGGCTCTTCGGCGCGGGTTGATGATCCCAAGACGCTGGGCTTCGGCCATGCCTATGGCTTCGTCGCCGAGCGCATCTTCCGTGGTCGCGAAGTGCCGATCGTGCCGGTGATGCTCAACACCTATTTTCCGCCCAACGCGCCGACGCCGCGCCGCTGCTACAATTTCGGCATGGCGTTGAAGGAGAGTCTCGAGGCCATTCCGATGGATCTGCGCGTTGCCGTTATCGGCTCCGGCGGCCTGTCGCATTTCATCGTCGAGGAAGAGCTTGATCGGCAGATCCTCACTGCGTTGGAAAATCACGACGGGGATGTGCTGCGCAACATCCCCGTCAATGCCCTGAAGAGCGGCTCGTCGGAAATCCGTTGCTGGATCGCCGCCGGTGGCGCCTTCCGTGGGCTCAAGCACCAATGGTCGGAATATGTGCCGGCCCGCCGCACACCTGCGGGAACCGGCATCGGCCTTGGCTTTGCTGCCTGGTATAACGCTTAACTGCCGAAAGTCTCGGCGGTCCACCGACGAATGGAACGTCCGGCCAGCTTGCGGCCGGGCGTTTCGCTTTCGACGAGCGCACGGCCGTGATGGTCGCCGCGATAACGCAGCTTCTGCTTGCCGCGTGACGGAATGGCGTTGAAGATCGTCTCGCCGTCGGCGGGGAACAGCGCGTTGTCGCCGGTATATTCGATCTGCAGGCAAGGCTGTTCGATCGACTTCGCCGTTTCATAGACATTGGCGCGCGATGACAGACCGGACCAGGTCGAGAGCCAAGCCTCCGGCGTGCAGAAGCGAGCAAAGCCCATGGCGCCATAGTTGGAGGTGAAGGGATCCTTGCCCCAGAGCGATCCGACCGCCCGGTCGGAGGGGTCGAGTGAGATATCCCAGCAGCGCAGTTCCGCGTCGGTTCGCCAGACGGTCATCACTTCCGAATGGGCGCCGCGCACCCGGTCGGCTGTCGAACCGCCATCCTTGGCGCGCTTGCGCGCCGCCAGCCGCTCTTCGATCAGGCTTTTCGCCGTTTCGTCGAGCCGTTGCACACGGGCACGCTGAGCCGCGCGGTAGCGCGTGATGAAATCGGGGGCGTAGTGAGAGCCCGCGGGGCCATCGCGATAGCCGTTCTCCGGATTGAGGAAGTCGAGCGCCGGATCACTGCGCAGCGGATCGTGCTCGTCGATCACGGCCGGGTCGATGGCGTTCATCAGGAGCATGCCTTGGCCGGGATGCGGCGACACCAGAATGACGCCATCCGCCTCGGGCATGGATAGATTGGCGAGTTTCACCGGTCGCCCGCCTGGCGTCTTTGTCAGGCGTCGTTCGGGCGCCAGCAGCGATTGCTGATTGTAGAAGGCATAAAGGCTGGAGCCGCCGGAATTGCCGATGAGAATGATCTTCTTGAAGCCGCTCGCGCGCAGAAAATTCAGGCCCGCGGCGACATCGATCAGCGCCACTTCATGCTCAAGCCGCAGATCGTTGCCGACCGAGCGCGAGGTCTGTGTCCAAACGTTGAAGCCGCCCTCCAACAATTCCGGCACCAGATAATGGGTCGCCAGGAATTCGCGCGGATGCATGATACACAGCACCACGTCGGACGCGCCGGCGCGAAAGAGAAAGCCATTGACCGCCGCTCCATCAGCCGTGGCCAGGGGATGGACGCTGACGCTGGCACCAGGCGGCAGATGCGGCATTGTCCAGCCCGCGTTGCGAAAGCCCGCTGTTTCTTGATCTGACATAGAATTGCCTCTTTGCGTTACGGCTTGTTCCTTACGGCTTGGCCGCTACCTTCTCGAAAATGTCGATGTCTTCGCGCCATTGCGTGAGAAGCGACGCCAGACTGAGAACGTCCTTGCCGTTTTCGCGCGACCGGCGGATGGAATTGACGGCCATCTCGGCCATGATGTTGGCGATGTCATCGGCGCTCTTGCGGCCGTCGTCGGAAAACCAGAAGGCCGACCAATTGCACATGCCGAGGATCGCCAGGGCCGCCATATGCGGATCGACCGGGCGGAACTCGCCCTTGGCGACACCGGCCTCGATGACGCGGGCGAAGGCGGTCAGGATGCCGCGCTTAGCGGTATCTTGAACCGCGCGCGCCTTGTCGGAGAGATAGTTTTCCGTCCGCAGCAACACGCGAAACTCGACCGGGTGCTGCATGATCCAGCGCGCCTGCGCCATGACCATCTGGTGCAGGCTGGCCGTCGGCGCCTCGCCGGAGCGCGCGCCGATCTGAGCCGAGCGCTTCAGCGCGCCGATGGTGATGTCCTCGACCAGGGAGGACAGGATCTCGTCCTTGCTGCGGAAATAATAATAAAGCGCCGGCCGGGTGACGCCGATCTCGTCGGCGATGTTTTGCAGGCTCGTGCCGGCAAAGCCGTTGGTCGCGAACAGCCGTGACGCTGCGGTCAGAATGGATTGCCGCAGCAAAGCCTTGCTGGCGGGAACTGCCGCCGAGGCGGCGGGCGAGGAGTTTTGGGGCAAGGAATTTTCAGGCTTGGCATTGCGGGGCAAGGCGGTCTTCCTGGCGGCTGTCCCGGGGCAGTCCTCGGGGTGATTTGACGGTATTGTAAAATAATCGTCTCTGATGTAAAGAGGGATTTCAAGTCCCCGATCCGGAGGAGGTCAGCATGTCCTTGTCCCTGCAATCCGCGCCGCGCCTGCATGGCGTCGATCATACCGCGCGCCCAACGTGGAAGCTGCGCGAGACCGTGCATTTCTATCGCGACATCCTTGGTCTGCCGCTGGTGCATGCCATCACCGCCAAAGGCTGGGGCCGCGAGAAGGAGCAGCATGCCGATTTCCTGCATTTCTTCTTCGACAGCGGCAATGAGAGCACCATCGCCTTCTTCTATTACATCGGCACCGAGCAGCCGCCGGAGCTGGTGGTGCCGCGCGGCTATATGGCGATGGCCAACCACACCGCCTGGCGCGTTGAGAGTGAAACGGAATTGCTGTCCTGGCAGAAGCGGCTGGAAGAGCATGGCGTGCGCGTCAGCCAGTCGGTCACCCATGAGGTGATCGAGTCGATTTATTTCCGCGATCCGAACTTCTACCCCCTAGAGATTTCGCGCACCCTGCGTGATGTCGAGCAGCCCGATGCCATCGACGCCAGCCTGACCTTGGAAACGGCGATGCAGCTGGAAGACACCGGCCGTTGGAGCAATATCGAACAGCTCTGGCGCGCCAAGGCCGAACATGTGATCGCTCATCAGGAGTTGCACCCGGCATGACCGGCTTTTTCGTCCTCGACGTGCCTGAGTTCGCGCCGCTCGTTGCGGCGGCGCAGCTGGCGTCCCATGTCACGGTGCATCCGGTGCGCGGCAACTATCGTTTCGTCGAATTCGCCGGCGCGCTCGATATTCGCCGCAGCGACACCGGACTCAACGAAGCCGTTTGGTTTGGCTGCCTGACCGGCGGCTTGTGCGGCAAGATCGTCCGCTTCGATGCCGAACAATTGTCACTCGTCGCAACCAATGAGCCAGTGTTGCCGATCTGATGTTCTGTCATACTTGGCGAATCGTAACGCCGAAAACAGGGCAAACACGGTGGCAGTCGTTCGCGGGGCAACAGGGCAGAATTGGTCTCTCGTGGAGGCGATGGCTGACATCGCGTTGAAGGCCGGGGTCTGCATCCTGCGCCATTACGAAAAGCCGGATGCTTCCCATAAGGGCGACGGCAGCCCGGTGACGCAAGCCGATGTCGAGGCGGAAGCCCTTATCGAGAAGGCGCTTGCGCCCCTGCTGCCGGGCATTCCCATCGTCGCCGAGGAGGCCTGTTCCGCCGGTCGTGTGCCGCAGATCGACGATGTTTTCGTACTCGTCGATCCGCTCGACGGCACCAAGGACTTCATCGCCCGCAACGGCCAATTCACCGTCAATATCGCGCTGATCGAAGCCCGTGTGCCGGTCCTTGGCGTGATTTTCGCGCCCGCCAGCGGGCGGCTCTGGCTTGCCGCCGATCATGCCGTGACGATGGACGTGGCGGCGGGTGCGAGCCTGACGCAGGCGCGCCATCGCCGCGATATCAAGGTGCGCCAACGCCCAGCCCAAGGGCTCGTGGCCATGGCCAGTCGTTCGCATATGAATGCGGAGACGGAGCGTCTGTTGAGCGGCCTGCCCATTGCCGAACGCAGGCCCGTCGGCTCGTCGATCAAATTCTGCGAGATCGCCGAAGGCCTTGCCGATGTCTATGTCCGCGCCGGCCGCACCATGGAATGGGATACAGCGGCGGGACATGCGATTTTGCGCGCCGCCGGCGGCGATGTGCGCCAGCCTGATGGCGCGCCTTTCCTCTATGGCAAGCGTGACGACGCCTTCGCCAATGGCGATTTTATCGCCACCGGCGATACCTCGATCTGGGAGTGATCAGCGGGGGCTCTTCTCTCTGCTTTTGCCTTTGATCTTCACAGTCATCGTGCCGATGCCATCGATTTGGCTGACCATCACGTCGCCCTCCCGGATCGGGCTGACGCCGGCCGGCGTGCCGGTATAGATGAGATCGCCTGGCTCCAACGTATAGAAGGCGCTGGCAAATTCGATCAGCCGTGGCACGTCATAGATGAGCTTGCTGGTGTTTGACTCCTGCTTGGTCACACCATTGACCTTGATCGTCAGCCGTTTTCCCTCGGGCCTGCCGAATTCGTCGGCTGTCACCATATTGGCAATCAGCAGATCGTGGCGGGACAGGGGATAACCACTGACCTTAGGCAAACCTTCAACGCCGAGGTCGCGGATCACGCCGGCTTCCGCATCCACGATCCCAAGGCGGTTGTCGCCGAACCTGCAAAGTTTCATATGATCCTCCCGGGACCGGCGGTATTCTTGCGTCCGCGCGACCATGGGCGCAAGTATTGAGAAGAACACGCGCGAGGTTGGAAGAGCGAATGAAGCGGCGGAGCAATGAACCCTCCCCGGAGGATGAAGAGATCGACCTGTCCTACAATGTCGGGCATCTGATCCGGCGCGCCCAGCAGCGGATGATGGCGATCTATGCGGAAGAGATCGGTCGTGAAATATCTTCGCCGCAATTCTCGCTGCTGCTGGCGATCATGCAGGAGCCGGGTCGGTCGCAGATCGACTTCGTGCAAAAAGTGGGAATTGATCGCAGCACGCTGAGCGCCATGGTCGATCGCCTGGTCAAGAACGGCATGCTGGTTCGGGAGCGCATGCACAGCGATCAGCGTGTTGATGCGCTCTTCATCGCGCCGAAGGGCGCCGCGATGATCCGCCGCTCCGTTCCCGGCGCCTATAATGTGCATCGCCGGCTCATGCAGCTTCTGCCCGCCGATCTCAGGCCGGGTTTTCTCAAGGCTCTGATCATTCTGGCCGAGCAGCCGACGGAACAATCTAAGCCAAAGTCGCGGCGGAAAGCGGCGCCGCCCCAGGAGGACGGCGCCAAATGAGGGCGGTGCCGGGTGAGCGCGGTTACTTTCGCTTCATGCCGACCAGATTGGCGATTTCGGTCACCTGATCGATCTGTTGCTGGATGGAAGCCTCGAAGGCGCGTGCACCGCCTGGATTGACGGCCTGACCGGTGGCAATCAGTTTGGCGGCGATCGCCGGATCCTTGATGACGTCCACGACATCGTTGCCGATACGCTCACGCAGTTCGAACGGCATCGTTTTCGGGCCGAGCAGGCCGACCAGGCCTTCCATTTCCAGCGAGGGCACGCCGGCTTCGCGCGCTGTCGGCAGATCCGGCGCACCGGAGAATCGATCTCGGCCAGCGACAGCCAGCGGGCGCACGGTCTTGCCCTCGATGCCCGGCTGCAGGATGGCATAGGCAGCCATCATCACTTGCAGGCGACCGACGGAGAGATCGTTGACGCCCTCGACGATGTTTCGATAGGGCACTTTCGTGACCGAAACCCCTTCCTTCTTGAGGAAGCCGTCGAAGACCAATTCGGTGATGCCTGGCACGAGCGCCACGTTGAACTTGCCGGGCGCGGCCTTCATCTGGGCGACCAGCTCCTTTAAGCTGGTGATGTTCATTTCGGCGGGAACGCCGATGCCGAGGATGGTGTTCGAGACCTGGGCGATGGGCAGCATGTCGGTTTTGAAGTCGTAGGGCAGCTTGTCGTACTGGAACGGATGCACCGTGAACGAGCCGGTGGAGGCATACATCAGCACATGATCGTCATTAGCGCTCATGAACGCGCTGATTGCCACCAACCCATCGCCGCCGGGCCGATTCTCAATGATGACTGGCTTACCCCAACGTTGCTGCAGTCGTTCCGCCGCCAGCCGGGCGCTGATGTCAGCGCCAGCGCCGCCGCCGAAGGGCACGATGAATTTAACCGCGCGCTGCGGCCAGGCGGCCGGTTGGGCCGAAGCCGGCATGAGGCCTGTGGCGGCAAGGGCGGCCAGGCTGGCGGCGAAGGCGAAAACGCGTTTGGTTAAGCGCGCGGATGACATGTTTCCTCCCAGATTGTGATGCGGTGGTTCTCCACCTGCGGCGATGATTACTGTGGGGAGCGCACCCGTCAATCACGCGAGTATCCCGCATCGCAACATCACGAACCATCGAGACTCTTGAAGCAAATGTGATCGCTTGTGACCCTTCCGCATGGGCCCAGCCCACGCCCTTGCCTTGACTGCGCCTGGGGGTTGGAACACCCTGCGACAACCCGCCGCGCACCTGTTCGGTGGGAAAGATTCGCAAACAAAAACTGCGCCGTGACCGTCTTGATGACAATTTAAATAACTAAACAAAGACGGTGTGGGGACGGCGACGAGAAGGTGAAGCGTGAAGCCTACCGAAATCTCGGACCCTGCCTATTTTCACAAGGTCGTCGATTGCCAATGGGCCTGTCCAGCCCACACGCCAGTCCCCGAATATATTCGGTTGATTGCCGCAGGCCGCTATTCCGACGCCTATATGATTAACTGGAAGTCGAACGTCTTCCCCGGCATTCTCGGGCGCACGTGCGATCGGCCCTGTGAGCCAGCCTGTCGGCGTGGCCGCGTCGAGGAACAACCGGTCGCCATCTGCCGGCTGAAGCGCGTCGCCGCCGATTATAAAGGCGATGTCCGGCAGATGATGCCAGCACCCGCGGCCAAGAAAAACGGCAAGCGGATCGCCTGCATCGGCGCTGGCCCTGCCTCCCTCACCGTGGCGCGCGATCTGGCGCCGCTTGGCTATGAAGTGACGATCTTCGATCAGGATCCGAAGGCCGGCGGCTTCATGCGCACGCAGATTCCGAAATTCCGCCTGCCTGAAACGGTGATCGACGAGGAGGTCGGCTATATCCTCGATCTCGGTATCACCTTCCGCCACCAGCGCATCGACAGTCTGAAAGCGATCATGGACGAGGGCTATGACGCGGTCTTCGTCGGCACTGGCGCGCCGCGTGGGCGTGACCTCGACGTGCCCGGCCGCCAGGAAGCCGCAGCCAATATCCATATCGGCATCGACTGGCTGTCGAGCGTTTCCTTCGGTCATATCGAAAAGATCGGCAAACGGGTCATCGTGCTCGGTGGCGGCAACACCGCCATGGATTGCTGCCGCTCGTCGCGCCGTCTCGGCGGCGAGGAGGTGAAGGTTGTCGTGCGCTCCGGCTACGAGGAAATGAAGGCCTCGCCTTGGGAGAAGGAGGATGCCCAGCATGAGGGCATCCCCATTATGAATTATCTCGTGCCAAAAACCTTCAACCATGCCGGCGGCCGGCTCATCGGCGTTGTCTTCGAAAAGGTGAAGGCGGTGCGTGACGCCAAGGGCCGGCGCGATCTGGTGGCGACCGGCGAGCCCGACGTGGTGATCGCGTGCGACGACGTGCTGATGGCTGTCGGCCAAGAGAATGCCTTTCCCTGGATCGAGAAGGACATCGGCATCGCGTTCGACCACTGGGGCATGCCTGTGATCGATCCGGTGACCTATCAGTCGACGGTGAAAGGCCTGTTCTTTGGTGGCGATGCCGCCTTCGGGCCCAAGAACATCATCACCGCCGTGGCGCATGGCCACGAAGCGGCTGTCTCGATCGACAAAATGCTCAATGGCGAGGACATTGAGCACCGCCCGTCGCCGCTGACCAATCTGATCAGCCAGAAAATGGGCATTCACGAGTGGAGCTATGACAACGCGGTCGCCAACGACCTGCGTTACAAAGTGCCGCTGAAGGATGCTGAGATCGCCCTCAAGGACATTCGCACCGAAGTCGAGCTCGGTTTCGATATCAAGCTCGGTTTTGCCGAGGCGCAGCGCTGTCTCAATTGCGATGCGCAGACGGTGTTCACCGACAAGCTCTGCATCGAATGCGACGCCTGCGTCGATATCTGTCCGATGGACTGCATCACCTTCACCACCAATGGTGAGGAGGGCGAGCTGCGCCACCGGCTCAATGCGCCCGCGCCCAATACAACACAGGATCTCTATGTCTCCGGTCAGCTCAAGACCCACCGGGTCATGGTGAAGGACGAAGACATGTGCCTGCATTGCGGCCTGTGCGCCGAGCGCTGCCCCACCGGCGCCTGGGACATGCAGAAATTCTACCTTGAAATGACACACGCAGGACCATCATGCCGATCCAGAGCGTAAACGATTTCGTCGTCCGTTTTGCCAACGTCAACGGTTCGGGATCGGCAAGCGCCAACCAGCTCTTCGCCCGCTCCATCATCCGCATGGGCGTGCCGGTCACACCGCGCAATATCTTTCCCTCCAACATCCAGGGCCTGCCGACCTGGTACGAGGTGCGCATCAGCGAAGCCGGCAATCTCGGCGCGCGCGGCGGCACCGATCTCCTGGTCGCCATGAATCCGCAGACCTGGGCCGATGATATCGCCGGCATCGAACCGGGCGGCTATATCTTCTATGATTCCTCGCGGCCGATCCCCAAGTCGCAGTTTCGCGATGATCTCACCATCATCGGCGTGCCGCTGACGGAGATTTGCAACAAGCGCTATACCGATCCGCGCCAGCGCCAACTGTTCAAGAACATCGTCTATGTCGGCGCCTTGGCCGCGTTGCTCGACATCGATTTCGCCGAGGTGGAGAAACTGATCGGCGAGCAGTTCAAGGGCAAAGACAAGCTGATCGCGCCGAACCACGAGGCCCTGCATATGGGCCGTGATTATGCGCTGGCGAACTTCCAATGCCCGATCGGCCTGCGCGTGCGTCGCGCCGACAATGTCGGCGATCGCATTTTCGTCGAAGGCAATCAAGCGGCCGCGCTGGGTGCTGTCTATGGCGGCGCCAGTGTCTGCGCCTGGTATCCGATCACGCCCTCGACCTCCTTGGCCGAATTCTTCACCGGCTATTGCAGTCGTCTGCGTGTTGACAAGGAAACGGGCCAGAACAAATTCGCCATCGTCCAGGCGGAAGACGAGCTCGCTTCCATCGGCATGGTGGTTGGTGCCGGGTGGAATGGCGCGCGCGCCTTCACCGCCACGTCCGGCCCCGGCATTTCGCTGATGCAAGAGTTTCTGGGGCTCGCTTATTTCGCCGAAATTCCCGTCGTTCTGTTCGACGTGCAACGCGGCGGGCCATCGACTGGCATTCCGACGCGCACCCAGCAGTCCGACGTTCTGTCCTGCGCCTATGCCTCTCACGGCGACACCAAACACGTGCTGCTGTTCCCCGAAGATCCTTACGAGGCCTTCGAGTTCGGCGCGCTTGCCTTCGATCTCTCCGATCGGCTGCAGACGCCGATCTTCGTCATGCTCGATCTCGACATCGGCTCCAATCACCGCCTGTGCGCGCCGTTCAAATGGGACGACACGCGCCAGCTCGATCGCGGCAAGGTGATGACAGCTGAAGAGCTGGAGGCCGGCAAGGAGTTTGGCCGCTATCTCGATGTCGATGGCGACGGCATTCCCTATCGCACGCTGCCGGGCACCCATCCCAAGCGCGGCGCTTATTTTACCCGCGGCACCACCAAGGATCGCTACGCGCGCTATTCCGAGGAGGGCGCGGACTACATCGACAATATGGAGCGCCTGGCGAAGAAGTTCGACACGGCGAAAGGCTTGGTGCCAGCGCCTGTGGCGCGGCCGGCCAGCCGCAAGACCGATCTCGGCGTCATCTATTTCGGCTCGACGGCGCCGGCGATGAATGAGGCCGCCAACATGCTGGCGGCACGCGGCATCCACCTCGACCTCCTGCGCGTGCGCGGCTTCCCGTTCTCTCGCGAGGTGACGGATTTCATTGCCGCCCACGAGCGCGTGTTCGTGGTCGAGCAGAACAAGGATGGGCAATTGCGGACGTTGCTGATGGTCGAATGTGGCATCGACCCGGCGCAACTCATGCCCATCGTCCATTTCGACGGCAATCCGATCACGGCGCGCTTCATCGATCGCGCCATCGGTGAAGCCGTCAATCAGATCAAGGAGAGGGCGATCCCGTGACCTATCTGCCCAAGCCAAAATTCCATCATCCCGACATCGAGACCAATGAGCTGGGGTTCACCCATCGCGACTATGAAGGGCCGATCTCGACGCTCTGCGCCGGTTGCGGTCACGACTCCATTTCGGCCGCGATCATCAAGGCCTGTTTCGAGCTCAGCATCGAGCCGCACCGCGTCGCCAAATTGTCAGGCATCGGCTGTTCGTCGAAGACGCCGACTTACTTTCTCGGCCAGTCGCATGGCTTCAACACCGTGCACGGGCGCATGCCTTCGGTGCTGACCGGCGCCAATATGGCCAACCGCGAATTGCTTTATCTCGGTGTGTCGGGTGACGGCGACAGCGCCTCCATCGGCTTTGGCCAGTTCGCCCATGCCATCAGGCGCGGCGTCAACATGGTCTATATCGTCGAGAACAACGGCGTGTACGGCCTCACCAAGGGGCAGTTCTCGGCCACCTCCGACAAGGGGTCGAAGAGCAAGAAGGGCGTCGCCAATACGGACTCGCCCATCGATCTCGTCGCCATGGCTTTGCAGCTTGGCGCCACCTTCGTGGCGCGCTCGTTCTCCGGAGACAAGGGCCAGCTCGTGCCGCTGATCAAGGCGGCGATCGAACATAAGGGCGCGGCTTTCATCGACTGCATTTCGCCCTGCGTCGCCTTCAATAACCATGAAGGCTCGACCAAGAGCTTTGACTATGTGCGGGCCCATAATGCGGCGCTGAACACGCTCGATTTCATCACTGGCAAGGCGCCGATCACCGCCGATTACGCGCCAGGCACGGTGGAAGAGGTGAAGCTGCACGATGGCTCGACCATCAAGCTGCACAAGCTCGCCGCCGACCACGACGTGCGTGATCGCGGCGCCGCCATCAACGCGCTGCACCGGGTGCAGTCACGCGGCGAGATCGCCACAGGGCTCATCTTCCTTGATGATCAGCCCGATGATCTGCATGCCAATCTCAATACGGTGTTGAAGCCGTTGAATCGCCTGTCGGACGCGGACTTGGTGCCGGGCAGCGTGGCGCTCGACAAGATCAACGCTGGGCTGCGGTAGAAGCTTCGGGGTATGCCGAAGCCTGCGTGTCATTCCGGACACTTGCGGTGCGAGTGATCCGGGAACCGGGGGCGTGTGACGCATATCCCACGTCGAAAATTAGGCTTGTGCCGCAATCACTTCCCATGATTCGGCCGCGCGCTCTGGGCATTGGATCGCCCTCCATGTCGCAAAGGGAAGTGATCTCAGGCGTGCCCTTGACAGTGATCTTGCATGGGGTTGTTCCTCAGAATTGCGCTGAACCCCCTCCCTGAAGAGAGGCGGCACGCACGCGGGCGTCCGGTCCCGGATGGACATGCTCGACGGTGGTCTTCTGTTTCCGGTCCAAGAGCCGTTCCCCCCGTTGCGCGCCGCAGCGAATCTCCAGCCTAAAATAGGAGGGGAGGGCGGCGGATTTATGGTTTTGCTTTGAGACGTTCTGCGGGGCGGTAGGGCGCTAGGCCACCTCTCTTGCAGGTGCGCCACTGTAAACAGCATGCGTCGTTTGCCCCTGGTTCCCGGATCGCACCTGCGGTGCGTCCGGGATGACACCATGGCTTCGGCCTCTGCCTAAAGCGGCGATTACTCCGCCGCCGCCTTGCTCACCTTCTCGTTCTTTTCCGCCACCGCCATCGGCCGGCGCGCCAGCACTTCCTTGAGGAAGTGGCCGGTGTGCGAGCGTGCGTTTTTGATGATGTCTTCCGGCGTGCCGACAGCAACGATTTCGCCACCGCCATCGCCGCCCTCCGGGCCTAGGTCGATCACCCAGTCGGCGGTCTTGATCACTTCGAGATTGTGCTCGATGACGACAACCGTATTGCCTTGGTCGACCAGCTCGTGCAGCACTTCCAGCAGTTTCTTGACGTCGTGGAAATGCAGGCCGGTCGTCGGTTCGTCGAGAATATAGAGCGTGCGCCCGGTTGAGCGGCGCGACAATTCCTTCGACAGTTTGACGCGCTGCGCCTCGCCGCCCGAGAGCGTCGTCGCCTGCTGTCCCACCTTGATATAATCGAGGCCGACGCGCGCCAGCGTCTCCATCTTCTCGCGGATCGTCGGCACGGCCTTGAACACCTGCCGGGCTTCCTCGACGGTCATGTCGAGCACGTCGGCGATGCTGCGCTCGCGATATTTCACTTCCAAGGTCTCGCGGTCGTAACGCTTGCCCTTGCAGACGTCGCAGGTGACGTAGACGTCGGGCAGGAAGTGCATCTCGATCTTGATGACGCCATCGCCCTGGCAGGCTTCGCAGCGCCCGCCCTTGACGTTGAAGGAGAAGCGCCCCGGCTGATAGCCGCGCGCCTTGGCTTCCGGCAGGCCAGCGAACCATTCGCGGATCGGCGTGAAGGCGCCCGTATAGGTCGCCGGATTGGAGCGCGGCGTGCGGCCAATCGGCGACTGATCGATGTCGATCACCTTGTCGAGATGTTCAATGCCCTCGATCTTGTCGTGGGGGGCCGGATGTTCGAGTGCCCCGTTGAGCTTGCGCGCCACGGCCTTGTAGAGCGTGTCGATGATCAGGGTCGACTTGCCGCCACCCGACACGCCGGTGATGCAGGTGAACGTGCCCAACGGGATTTCCGCATCGACATTTTTGAGATTGTTGCCGCGCGCGCCAATCACTTTCAGCTTGCGCCCCGGCTGCGGCTTACGCCGCGTCCGCGGCACCATCACCGATTTGCGCCCGGTGAGATAATCGCCGGTCAGCGATTTTGGATCGTTGAGGATGTGCTGCGGCGTGCCTTCGGAAACGATGTGGCCACCATGAATGCCGGCGCCAGGCCCGACGTCGACCACATAATCAGCCGTCAGAATGGCGTCCTCGTCATGTTCGACGACGATGACCGTGTTGCCGAGGTCGCGCAGCCGGCGCAGCGTGTCGAGCAACCGGGCGTTGTCGCGCTGGTGCAGGCCGATCGATGGTTCGTCGAGCACATAGAGCACGCCGGTGAGGCCGGAGCCGATCTGCGAGGCGAGGCGAATGCGCTGGCTTTCGCCGCCCGACAACGAGCCGGAATTGCGCGCCAAGGTCAGATAGTCGAGGCCGACGTCGACCAGGAAGATCAGCCGCTCGCGGATTTCTTTCAGAATGCGGCCGGCGATCTCGTTGCGCTTCTTGTCGAGATGCTGCGGCAGGTCGGTCGCCCATTGCGCGGCATGGCGCACGGAAAGCTGGGCGATCTCGCCAATATGCTTGCCGTCGATCTTCACGGCGAGCGCTTCCGGCTTCAGGCGATGGCCTTGGCAGGCGGCGCAGGGGGTATCAGCCATATAGCGGCCGATTTCCTCGCGCGCCCATTCGCTTTCGGTTTCGAGATAGCGGCGCTCGAGATTGCGCACCACGCCCTCGAACGGCTTCTTCACCTGATAGGCGCGCAGCCCGTCGTCATAAGCGAATTTAACTTCCTCCTCGCCGGAGCCGAACAGGATCACATCGCGTGCCTTCTTCGGCAAGCTGTCCCATGGCTCGTCGAGGCGGAACTTGTATTGCTTGCTCAGCGCTTCCAAGGTTTGCAGATAATAGGGCGAAGAGGACTTGGCCCAGGGCGCGATGGCGCCCTTGCGCAGGGTCACCTTGCCATCGGGCACGACGAGATCTGAATCGATCTTCTGCTCGAAGCCGAGGCCGGAACAGACCGGACAGGCGCCGAACGGATTGTTGAACGAGAACAGGCGCGGCTCGATTTCCGGAATGGTGAAGCCGGAGACCGGGCAGGCGAATTTCGATGAGAACAGGATGCGCTTGGGCTCGCCCTTGGCGTCCTTCTCATCGGCGAATTCGACGACGGCGATGCCGTCGGCCAGTTCCAGCGCCGTCTCCATCGATTCCGCCAGGCGCGCGGCGATATCCGGCCGCACGACGATACGGTCGACCACGACGTCGATCTCGTGCTTGAACTTCTTGTCGAGGGTCGGCGCGTCGGCGATCTCGTAATAGGTGCCGTTGACCCGCAGGCGCTGGAAGCCGCGCTTCATATATTCGGCGATCTCCTTACGGAACTCGCCCTTGCGTCCGCGCACCACCGGCGCCAGCAGATAGAGCCGCGACTTATCCGGCAGCGCCAGCACCCGGTCGACCATCTGGCTGACGGTCTGGCTTTCGATCGGCAGGCCCGTTGCCGGCGAATAGGGAATGCCGACGCGCGCCCACAGCAGGCGCATATAGTCGTGGATCTCGGTCACCGTGCCGACGGTGGAGCGCGGGTTCTTCGAGGTGGTCTTCTGTTCGATGGAAATGGCTGGCGACAGGCCGTCGATCTGGTCGACGTCCGGCTTCTGCATCATTTCCAGAAACTGCCGGGCATAGGCCGACAGGGATTCCACATAGCGCCGCTGCCCTTCGGCATAGATCGTGTCGAAGGCGAGCGACGACTTGCCGGAGCCCGACAGGCCGGTGAACACCACCAGCTTGTCGCGCGGAATGGTCAGGTCGACATTCTTGAGATTGTGCTCGCGCGCACCGCGCACGGTAATCGAGCGCATGTCGACAGGCGCGGCAACGGACCGGCTGAGGCCGGGCAGGGACGGGGCGGCGGCAGGCTTGGTTGCCGATGGTTTGGCGACCGAAGGCTTGGCGACCGATTTGGCGTCCGATTGGGCTTTCGGGCTGCGCGCGGTTTTAGCGCGCGGCTTAGCATCTTTCATGGGGCGGTCCGGCGGATTGGGGTTCCGTGAATGTAGGGTGCGGATCGGGCAATGCCATGTCGCAGCCCCGATATTCACAAGCTTCACCCTATATAGGTGCTCGTTTCTGTCAGTGCTTGCAACGCGGATGCTAATCGACTAGAACAAATATAGAACATTGTTCCGGTCCTGTCGAGCGCTGTGGACAACAGGTCGCCCCTGGCAGGCGGCGCTCACGGCCGGCATCGGGACAGTTTACGAGAGAAGCATGTGGCGCGACGCGGAGCGGACGCGCCAGAGCGGGATGCGACGGCAATCCCGCTCCAGATGGAAATCGATCACATGTTCGATTGGGGATCTTTTCGATCCTAGGTCACGGTGATCCTGGCAATATGGAGAGCGTTATGGCGGGCAGCGTCAACAAGGTCATTCTGATCGGCAATCTTGGCCGTGATCCTGAAGTGCGGCGCACGGGCAATGGCGATGCGGTGGTCAATTTTTCCGTCGCCACGACCGAATCCTGGCGCGACAAGGCCACCGGCGAGCGCAAGGACCGGACCGAATGGCACAATGTCGTCATTTTCAATGAAGCCCTGGGCAAGATCGCCGAGCAATATTGCAAGAAGGGCACGAAGGTTTACCTCGAAGGGCAATTGCAGACCCGCGAATACACCGACAAGGACGGCAACCAGCGCAAGTCGACCGAAGTCGTGTTGCAGCGGTTCCGTGGCGAGTTGACCCTGCTCGACAGCCGTCGCGACAGCGAGGAGCGTGGCTCCTTCAGCGGCGGTGGTGGCGGCGGCGAATTTGGTCGCTCCTCGCCGATGGAACAGCGTCGCGCCCCGTCGGGTGGTGGTGGCGGTGGTGGCAGCCGCGCCCCGGCGCCGATCGACGACGACATCCCGTTCTAGTCGTCACGTTTAGGCATGATCGTCGAGAAGCGCGTCTTCGAACTGCCGCGGCTGGAAACAGTGAGCGGCGCGACGATCCAGGATGTGCGGGTCGGCTACGAGACCTATGGCGCGCTCAATGCCGAGCGCTCCAATGCGATCCTGATCTGCCATTATTTCTCAGGCACCAGCCACGCCGCCGGGCGCTATCGCGAAAGCGATGTGTTGCCCGGTTATTGGGATTATCTGATCGGCCCCGGCAAGCCGATCGACACCGACCGCTATTTCGTCGTGTCGAGCGACACGCTGGTCAATCTCAGTGCTTATGATCGCACGGTGACGACGACCGGCCCTGCGAGCACGGATCCGGCCACCGGCAAGCCCTACGGCCTGTCCTTTCCCTTCGTCACCATCGCTGATTTCGTGCGCGTGCAGAAAGCGCTGCTCGATCATCTCGGCATCGCCCATCTGCATGCGGTGATGGGGCCGTCGATGGGCGGTTTGCAGACCTATGAATGGGCGGCCAGCTTTCCCGATATGATGGATCGCATCATCCCGGTGATCGCGGCGGCAGATTCTGGCCCCTGGCTGACCGCCTGGCTTGATGTCTGGGCCTCACCCATCCGCGTCGATGCCAATTGGAACGGCGGCGATTATTACGGCCGCCAGCCGCCGCTGCGGGGCCTCACCGAAGCTCTTAAAATCGTCACCCTGCACGCCAACCACTGGCACTGGGCGGAGAAATATATCGGCCCGCGCTGGGCCGACGAGGCGCGCGATCCTCTGGCCGCGCTCGACAACCGCTATCGTATCGAGCAGGTGCTGGAGGAGGCCGCCGCCGGTCGCGCTGCTGTCTCCGACGCCAATCATTTCCTTTATCTGGTCAAGGCCAACCAGAGCTTCATTCCTGGCCGAGGCGCGGGCGCCACCAGCGCCGCCGAGGGGCTGAAGCGGATCAAGGCGCCAGCGCTCGTTCTCTACGCGCCCGATGATCAAGTCTTCGCCGCCGAATGGGTGCGGCGCACGGCGCAGACCATCGCCGCCAATGGCACGCCGGTCGAGACGGCGGAGATCGCGGGTGATTTCGGCCATCTCAACGGTGTCCTCGGCCTGGCCAAACTGGGGCCTAAAATCGCCGAATTCCTGGCCCGTTAGTCGATCGCGGGCGCGGCTTTTTCGCGCTCATTTTCGCTATCAATAACATATTGAAATAATTAAAATATTTTGGGCCGGAAACGGCGCTCCGAATTAGCTTTTCGCAGCGGGTTCGGATACATTGCACCATTCGATTCTCATCATTGGACCAACCCCGCTTTGGCCGATCCTACCGACCCGCAAAATCCCGGCTCCGACCAGCCCGGTTCCGATATTCGCCCCGTTTCCATCGTCGATGAGATGCAGCGCAGCTATCTTGATTACGCCATGAGCGTGATCGTCAGTCGCGCGTTGCCCGACGTGCGCGACGGCTTGAAGCCTGTGCATCGTCGCATCCTCTACACGATGTACGAGAGCGGGTTCACGCCGGACAAGTCGTTCGTCAAATCGGCGCGGCCGGTCGGCGATACGATGGGTAAATATCACCCGCACGGCGACCAATCGATCTACGACGCCTTGGTGCGCATGGCGCAGGTCTTCTCCATGCGCCTGCCGCTGGTCGAAGGGCAGGGCAACTTCGGCTCGATCGACGGTGATCCGCCGGCGGCCATGCGTTACACGGAATCGCGTTTGGCGCGTGTCGCGCTGTCGCTGCTTGCTGACATCGACGAAGAGACGGTCAATTTCCAGCCGAACTACGACGGCAAGGATATGGAGCCGACGGTTCTGCCGGCGCGCTTCCCCAATCTGTTGGTCAATGGCGCTGGCGGCATCGCCGTCGGCATGGCGACGAACATTCCGCCGCATAATCTCGGCGAAGTCATCGACGGCGTTTTCGCGCTGATGGAAAAGCCCGAGATCACGATCGACGAACTGATCGAGATCATCCCCGGGCCGGACTTCCCCACCGCGGGCTCGATCCTGGGCCGTGGCGGCATTCGCGCCGCCTATCATACCGGCCGCGGCTCGATCCTGATGCGGGCGAAGGTGGAGGTCGAGCAGGTCCGTAAGGACCGCGAAGCCATCATCGTCACCGAAATTCCCTATCAGGTGAACAAGAAAGTCCTGATCGAGAAGATCGCCGAACTCGTGCGCGACAAGCGCCTCGAGGGCATTTCCGATCTGCGCGACGAGTCCGATCGCGACGGCATGCGCATCGTCATCGAGATCAAGCGCGACGCTGTCGCCGATGTCGTGCTCAATCAGCTGTGGCGCTACACGCAGATGCAGTCGTCGTTCGGCGCCAATATGATCGCGCTCAACGGCGGCCGTCCCGAGACGCTCAATCTCAAGGATTTCCTGCGCGCCTTTCTCGACTTCCGCGAGGAAGTCGTCACCCGCCGCACGAAGTTCCTGCTCGGCAAGGCGCGTGACAGCGCCCATGTGCAGGTTGGCCTGGCCATCGCGGTCGCCAATATCGATGAGGTGATCCATCTCATCCGCACCTCGCCGGACGCAGGCGCTGCGCGTGAAGCCTTGATGGGCCGCGATTGGCCGGCGCGCGACATGGCGCCGTTGATCGAATTGATCGCCGATCCGAACCACAGCATCAATGCCGATGGCACCTATCGCCTGTCGGAAGCCCAGGCCCGCGCCATTCTCGAACTGCGCCTGCAGCGCCTCACCGCGCTCGGCCGTGACGAGATCGCCGAAGCCTTGAATAAGTTGGCGGCCGAAATCGCCGATTATCTCGATATCCTGCGCTCGCGTGCCCGTGTGATGGAAATCATCCACAACGAGCTCGAAGAGATCAGGAAGGGGTTCGCCACGCCGCGCCGCACCGTCATTCTCGAGACCGATGCGGACATGGAGGATGAAGACCTCATCCAGCGCGAAGAGATGGTCGTTACCGTCTCCCACGCTGGTTATGTCAAGCGCGTGCCGCTGTCGGCCTATCGGGCGCAGCGTCGCGGCGGCAAGGGTCGCTCGGGCATGCAGACGCGCGAGGAGGATTTCGTCCATCGCATGTTCGTGTCCTCGACCCATCAGCCGGTGCTGTTCTTCTCCTCGCTCGGCCAGGCCTATAAGGAAAAGGTGTGGCGTCTGCCGCTGTCGGCGCCGCAGGCGCGCGGCAAGGCGCTGGTCAACATCCTGCCGCTCGATCAGGGCGAGCGGATCACGACGATCATGCCCTTGCCCGAGGACGAGGCGACCTGGGAAAAATACGACGTCATGTTCGCCACGACCCGTGGCACCGTGCGTCGCAACAAGCTCAGCGATTTCGCGCAGGTCAATCGCGCCGGCAAGATCGCCATGAAACTCGATGAGGGCGAAGCCATCGTCGATGTGAAGATGTGTTCCGAGGACGACGACGTTCTGCTCACCACCGGCAAGGGGCAATGCATCCGCTTCCAGGTCGGCGATGTGCGCGTGTTCAAGGGCCGCGATTCCATGGGCGTGCGCGGCATCAATCTGGCCGATGGCGATGTCGTCATCTCGCTGGAAATCCTGCGCCATGTTGATGTCAGCGCCGATGAACGCGCCGCCTTCATGCGCATGCGCCGCGCCGTCGCCGGGGAAACCGAGGAGACGGGCGAGGCCGTCGATTCTGGCGAGGCGGAGGAGGAGACCACGGGTGCGCTCACCCTCTCGCAGGAACGCTATGTGGAACTGTCGGCGCTCGAAGAGGTCATTCTCACGGTCTCGTCGCGTGGTTTCGGCAAGCGCTCTTCGTCCTATGAATATCGCACCGCCGGCCGTGGCGGTAAGGGCATCGCCGCCATGGCGGTCAATGCCCGCAATGGCGAGCTTGTCGCTTCGCTCACGGTCTCGGAAAGCGATCAGATCATGCTTGTCACCGATGGTGGCCAGTTGATCCGCTGTCCGGTGGCGGGCATCCGCATTGCCGGCCGCGCGACGCAGGGCGTCATCGTCTTCCGCACCGACGAGAGCGAGAAAGTGGTCTCGGTCGAACGTATCGGTGAAGACGGCGAAGACGAAGGCGAAGCGAACGGTGACGCGAGCGCCGGGTCGGAATAATGGCTGTTGTTGAAACCGGCTTTGATCTCGTCATCTTCGATTGCGATGGCGTGCTGATCAATTCGGAAGAGATCGCCAGCCATGTCTGTGCCGACGCGGTCGCCGAGCTCGGCCTGATCATGACGCCGTATGACTACGCCAGCCGTTACGCCGGCATGCCGGTGGCGGAAGCCTGGCGCCGGGTTGAGGCCGATAGCGGTCGCCCTCTGCCGGAAGGTTTTCGCGAAAAGGTCGATACGGAAATCCATCGCCGTTTCGATATCGAACTGGCGGCGATCGACGGCATGGCCGAGGTCCTGCGCGCCAGTTCGTATCCGCGCTGCGTCGCCTCTTCGACGCGTTTGTCGCTGCTGCAGAAGAACCTGGCCAAGACGGGCCTGATCCAATTTTTTGAGCGCGGCGTGTTCTCGGTCTCCCAGGTTAAGCGCGGCAAGCCGGCGCCTGACGTCTTCCTCTTTGCCGCCTCGCAGATGGGCGCCGATCCGGCGCGCTGCGTTGTGATCGAAGATTCCGTCGCAGGTGTCACCGCCGGCCGGCGTGCCGGCATGGATGTGATCGGCTTCATGGGCGGCGGCCATTCGTCGCCAGCGATCAAGGCTTCACTGGAGCAGGCAGGCGCGCGTCGGATCGCGGCCAATGCAGCCATGTTGAAGCCGCTTCTCGCCTGACTCTCACATTCGCGTGTGGCTGCGGGGCAAGTCTGTCGACAACAGGCTTAGGTTTGTTGACCATCCGATCAATGAACGGTTAATCCCTTGTACATAAGCTTTATAAGGGCAACGCGGTGGTAAGCGAATGCATGACGGAGATGTAAGGCGAGCTGTTCTCGCGCATCTGGCCGATATTTATGGCGCTGATCCTTCGACGCGAGTTGTCGAAGAGATGGGCGTTTGGTCCGGCACCGTTCGGGTTGATATCGCGGTCGTCAACGGTAAACTCTCTGGATATGAGCTGAAAAGTAACTCCGATACATTGGAGCGCCTTCCGTATCAGGTGGAGATCTACGGAAAGGTGTTTGACCACATGACATTGGTAGTCGGCGACAAACATGCTGAGAAAGCCCTTCGAATAATACCGAAGTGGTGGGGATGTGTGATGGCCAGCATGCACGATGGAAAGGTCAAGCTGAAATCAAAGCGCAAAGGTCGACAAAACCCACAGCCTGATCCTTCGGTAGTCGTGCAAATGCTTTGGAAGGACGAAGCTGTTGCTGTGCTGGAGAAGCACGGGCTGGCAAACGGTTGGCGTTCGAAACGAGCGGGCGAGATTAGCGCCCGCCTCCTATCCGAGATTCCATTCCGTCAGTTGAGGGATCACGTCCGAGACGCACTTAAGGTTAGGCAGAGGCTAGGGCAATTGGCTCCTAGTCAGTTCGATATGCCTATTGACACTGAAGCCGACCCAGCTCCCAGGGCTTCCAGGGGAAGCAGTCGGGTTGTTAGCAACGGCGTCGATCATGTGGTCTCCCCAGCAGTGAGCCAAAGGGAAACGGTTTGGTAGTTTCACTATGTCTTTCGCATGGCTGCGGTATTGCTGATCCCTGGGCTTGGAGCCCGGTCCTTTTGTCCTGACGCCGTGGTACACTGCGAACTCTGATGTCAGTGTGTATTTCACGTTAATCGGGACGGGTCCCGCTATGCCCTCAGTAGCTGCGTCTGGGCCAATCGTGGCGTAGTCGCCAAAATCCAATTGATACGAGAGGCTAGCTTTCTGGAGCGCCGACCATAATGCGAGTTCCGAACGGGCCAGCATGGTTCTGCCGACAGGATATCCGGACAGTGTAGCTGGAATGCTGCCTCCGGACACCGTAACTGAACGCCAAGCTCCCCCTTTGTGCAATGCCACAAAGGCTGCGTGGACTGGAGCTCCAAGCGCTAAGACACTTGCAACGCTTCCGCCAAGATCGACGATGAGATCGGTTTCTCCCAATGGGATTGGCCAAGATGACACCCAGGTAGCAGCGGATGTCATCTGGTCCAATGAGACTCGCAGAGCGATACCGCGCCCATCGGCCTTAAATGATCGTATAATAGCTTGATTATAACTTGGGGTGCGGTGCAATCGTGTTGAAGGTATCAAGTGCAGGCCTAAGCCATTCGTGCTTTTTCGGATAGTATCGAGGTCGTGGCTTGATGCTGTTTCGGCAAGGTTTCCTGCATCCAGGTAGAACGGTGTTTTCCCCCACACATCTTCGACCTGCTTAGCGAAATAGTCTGATGCGGAAAGTGGTATCTTTGTCGTGGATACAGTCGTTTTCTTTTGCTTGCGTGGGCCGCCAAATTGAGCCTGCATGAGCACAATATGCGGTGTCACACCATTGCGTCCTGCGCTGCTCAACTGACTAATCGCAGTCCGCTCGCCCTGCTTCCACTTCAAAATCGGAAGATATCGAACTCCCATTCCAAGCCCTCCCTGTGTCCCCAGGAGAAAAGCTATCTGATGATATTAGCTTTGCGAAGCATAAATATCGTTGACCGAGCTTTTAGCATTACGCTTGCCGTCCGCTGATGAGGCGGTAGGCTCACGCGTCGCCCTGGGGAGGGCGAGGAGGGATCTTCATGACCATTCGGCTCGCGCTGGCCTGTGCCGGCATTCCACTGTGCGCTTTGTCTGTTGGCGCGCAGGCGCAGACGTCAACTCTGATCAGCCAGCGCAATTTGTCCTTTGATGCCGCCCTTCAAGCCGCGACCACGGCTCTCGAAACCTGCCGCAAGAATGGTTTTCGCGTCACGGTGACGGTGCTCGATCGCAGCGGCCGCACCCGCGTCGTGCTGCACGATGACAATGTCAGCCCGCACACTTTGGAAAACAGCTTGCGCAAAGCCTATACGGCGCTGACGTTCCGCATTCCGTCTGGTGACATGGGCAAGCGCATCGCCGCCAATCCAACGGCGACAAGCCCGTTGCTGCTCGACAAGGTGACGTCGGCCCAGGGCGCGCTGCCGATCAAGGCAGGCAATGACATCGTCGGCTCGATCGGCGTCTCGGGCGCGCCGGGCGGCGACAAGGATGAAGTCTGCTCCCAGGCCGGGATCGACAAGATCGCTGCAGGACTGAACTAACGAGCCTGAACTAGCGCGCGCCCGCGTTCGCCAGCATCTCGGCCATCGCCGTATAGCCACGCTGGCGCGCGTGGGCGAGCGGCCGCACGCCTTGACGATCGGCGATGTTCGGACTGGCGCGCGCTTGCAGCAGGTACCGCAAGGTCGCCTGATGGCGCGCGCCGCCGTCGCCGAGCACGATGGATTCCATCAAGGCCGTCCAGCCGAGATTGTTGACATGATCGAGCGGTGCGCCGGCCGCGATCAGCTGGCGCACGATCTCCTCGTGGCCGAGATGCGCGGCGGCAATGAGCGCCGTGCCGTCGTAGATGCTGGTGATCAGTTTGGCGGACGCGCCGCCATCGAGCAGGATTTTCAGGGTCTGCGGATCGTCGGCGACGGCGGCGATGGTGACCGCGTCATATTTTTGCTGGTCGAGCGCCGCCGCATTGGCCCCCGCCGCGAGCAGCGCCTTGATCGCTTCGCGCTGTTTGCGGAATGTCGCCACGAGTAGGGGCGTCCGGCCGTTGCCGTCGCGCTGCTCCCGCTCGTTCGGGTTCTTGGCAAGCTGACTGATGACGCCGATATCGCCTTGCGCGGCGGCGGCCATCAGGCCGCGATATCCCAGCAGTTCCTGCTGGTTGGGCGCGATCTGCGCCTGCGCCGTCCCGCACAGGAGGCTGGCGACGATAATGGGCCAGGCTCGTAGGAATTTGCGCATGAATTCTCCCAAAATCGGGCGGTCGGCACCTTTGCGTGACCTCGGCAGAAAGGTAGTCTGCCGGCCATGACTCGCATAGCGCTCTATACCGGATCCTTCGATCCCATCACCAACGGCCACCTCGACGTGCTGCGCGCCGGCGCCGCCTGCTGCGACAAGATCATTGTCGCCATTGGCGTCAATCCGGGCAAAACAGCGCTGTTTTCGGTCGAGGAGAAGGCCGCGCTGATCGTCGAAACGACCCGTGATATTGCCGCCAAAACGGGCTGTCATATTGAAACCGCCACATTCTCCGCCTTGGCCGTGACGGCGGCGCGGGAGAAGGGCGCGACTATCCTGCTGCGCGGCCTGCGCGACGGCACCGATCTGGATTATGAAATGCAGATGGCCGGCATGAACGCCCAAATGGCGCCGGAAGTCCAAACCGTATTCCTGCCGGCTTCGCCCGCAGTCCGCCATATTACCGCGACATTGGTGCGTCAGATCGCTTCCATGGGCGGTGATATCTCAGCTTTCACGCCGCCCGCGGTCGCCAAGGCGCTGAAAGCCAAATTCGCCGCACGCTGACAGCGCGGCTGCCCCGTTTCGTTCACAAGGGAACACTATGCAGATTGATCGTCGTCACTTCACGCTCGCGGCACTGGCCACCGCCACGGCTTCCTCGGCTTTCGCTCAGGCGAGCGATCCCGACAATACGGTGTTCCTGGATTTGAAGGACGGGCGCGTCGTCATCCGGCTGCGTCCCGATCTCGCCCCCAAGCATGTGGCGCAGATCAAGACCCTGGTGAAGCAGGGCTTCTACGACGGTATCGTTTTCCATCGCGTCATCGACGGCTTCATGGCCCAGACCGGCGATCCGACGGGCACCGGCACCGGCAAGTCCAGCCTGCCCAACATTCCCGCCGAATTCACCGCGACGCCGTTCCGCCGTGGCACGCTCGGCATGGCCCGTTCGCAGCAGCCGGATTCGGCCAATTCGCAGTTCTTCATCACCTTCGCCGACTCTTCGTTCCTCAACAACAATTATACGGTGTTTGGCGAAGTGGTTTCCGGCATGGAATTCGTCGACAAGATCAAGAAGGGCTCGTCGTCGCAAAACGGTCAAGTCTCGAGCCCAGACAAGATCGTGCGCATGCGCATGGCTTCGGACGCCAAATAGTTCGGCCAAGTAGTTCGGCCAAGTAGTCCGAACAGGGAGAGTATGATGGTGTTGCGTCGCATGGCCTTTATCGGAGCCGTTGCGGCGCTCGCCATGGTGCCGGCGCAAGATCTGTCGGCCCAATATTATTACCAGCGTCACTACGGTGAGATTCCGTCGCCCGGCAAACATCTGGGCGAAATCCGGCCGAACCCGAAATGGCTCGGCAAGCTGCGCGGTCCGCAAGGCTATCTGACGCCGCCTGTTTCGACGGTTATTCCGCCGATCGGCGGTGGGTTCGTCATGCAGGCCGAAAAGCCGCAGGACGGCGCGCAGGCGGCGCCGGAGGACGGCAACGGGCGGCTCAATATGGCGCGCGATATTCCCGATCACATCCTGTCCTGCTGGCGGCCGCCGAGCAATACGCTGGGCGACCTCGAAGTCACTGTCCGAATGAGCTTTTCGAAGATCGGAGACCTGATCGGCGAGCCCCGCGTGACCTATGTGAAGGCGGGGCGGGACGAGGTTTTGCGCGATACCTTGCGCGCCTCCATTCTGTCGGCCGTTCGCGCCTGCACGCCGCTGAGGTTTACCCCCGCGTTCGGAAAGGCTATTGCGGGGCGCAGTTTCGCCATCCGCTTCATCGCGCCGGCGGCCAAGAAGCCGGCCAGCGCCATTTAGTTCTTACACCAGGAGACACTATGTCGGACGAAGGAAATACCCTGACGCTTGAAACGACCAAAGGTTCGGTCGTCATCCGCATGCGCCCCGATCTGGCGCCCAACCATGTCGAGCACATCAAGAAGCTCGTCGGCGAAGGCTTCTATGACGGCATCGTCTTCCATCGTGTCATCGACGGCTTCATGGCCCAGACCGGCTGCCCACATGGCACCGGCACCGGCGGTTCGAAATATCCGAACCTGAAGGCCGAGTTCAACAACGAGCCGCACGTGCGTGGCACCTGCTCGATGGCGCGGGCGCAGAACCCGGATTCGGCCAATTCGCAGTTCTTCATCTGCTTCGGCGACGCGAGCTTCCTCAACCGTCAATATACGGTGTGGGGCGAAGTCACGTCCGGCATGGAGAATGTCGACAAGATCAAGCGCGGCGAGCCCGTTCGCGAACCCGACAAGATCGTCTCGGCCAAGATCAGCTGAGTTTAGACTAAAGGTCTTGGATTAAATCTGACCGGCCGGATGTTCGCATCCGGCCGTGATCCGTTTCAGGAAGTGTCTCTTTGCGTGTCGACCTCTTCGACTTCGATCTCCCGGAAGATCGCATCGCGCTGCGCCCGGCCGAGCCGCGCGACAGCGCCCGTATGCTTGTCGTCGAGCCCGATGCGCCGCTGCGCGATCATATCGTCGGCGACCTGCCGACCTTCCTGCGCCCTGGCGACGTGGTCGTCGTCAACGATACGAAAGTTATTCCTGCCCGCTTGAGCGGCGTGCGCGTGCGCGGCGAAGCGGTGGCGCGCATCGAAGCGACGTTGCACAAGCGCGAAGGCGACAGCCGCTGGCGCGCTTTCGTGCGTCCAGCCAAGAAACTCAATGTCGGCGAGCGCATTCGCTTTGGCGACAGTTCCGAAAGCATGGCCTGTCTGCTCGCCAGCCTCGATGCCGAGGTGATTGAAAAAGGTGAAGGCGGAGAGGCGCTTCTTGAATTCGCGTTGACTGGTGCGGCGCTCGACGACGCGATCGTCAATCTCGGCTCCATGCCGCTGCCGCCCTATATCGCCTCGAAGCGCGGCGAGGACACCCACGACGCCAGCGACTATCAAACTCTGTTCGCGCGCGAGAGCGGCGCGGTTGCCGCGCCAACGGCAGGGCTACATTTCACGCCCGAGCTTGTCGCGAGTCTCGAAGCGCGCGGCGTCGCCATCCACAAAGTGACCTTGCATGTGGGAGCAGGGACCTTCCTGCCGATGAAGGTCGACAATACCGACGAACACCGCATGCATGCGGAGTTTGGTGTGATCTCCCCTGAGGTGGCCGACGCCCTGAACCGCGCCCGTCGCGCTGGCGGGCGCCTGCTGGCGATCGGCACCACTAGCCTGCGCATTCTCGAGACGGCGGTGGACGAGCAGGGCGTTATCCATCCGATTGCCAAGGACACGTCGATCTTCATCACGCCCGGCTATCGCTTCCGGGCGATCGACATGCTGCTGACCAATTTTCACCTGCCGCGTTCGACTTTGTTCATGCTGGTTTCGGCCTTCGGTGGACTGACCGCGATGAAGGCGGCCTATGCCCATGCCATCGCTAAGGACTACCGCTTCTACAGCTATGGCGATTGCTGCCTGTTGACGCGCGCTGCCGATCCAACCAAGACCATGGACTCATGAGCAACGGTTTTTCTTTCGTCATTGCCAAAACCCAAGGCGCAGCGCGCACCGGCCGGATCATCATGCCGCGCGGTGAAATCCGCACGCCGGCCTTCATGCCGGTTGGCACCGCAGCGACCGTCAAGGCGATGTACCCGCAACAGGTGCGGGAGCTGGGCGCCGACATCGTTCTCGGCAATGTCTATCACTTGATGTTGCGGCCGGGCGCCGAGCGCGTCGCTGAATTCGGCGGCCTGCATCGTTTCATGAACTGGCCCTATCCGATCCTCACCGATTCCGGCGGCTTCCAGGTGATGTCGCTCGCCAAGCTGCGCAAGCTCGATGAGAACGGCGTCACCTTCCAGTCGCATATCGATGGCTCGCGCCATCTGCTGACGCCGGAACGGTCGATGGAGATCCAGCATCTGCTTGGCTCCAACATCCAGATGCAGTTCGACGAATGCGTCAAACTGCCGGCGTCCGATGCGGAGACGGAGCGCGCCATGCGCCTGTCGCTGCGCTGGGCCGAGCGTTCCCGCAAGGCCTTTCGCGGTGGCGACGGCCATGCTGCCTTCGGCATCGTGCAGGGCGGGGCCAATAAACCGTTGCGCATCGAAAGCGCTCGGGCGCTGGCGGACATGGATTTCCATGGCCTGGCCATCGGCGGCTTGGCCGTCGGCGAGCCGCAGGATGTGATGTTGGACATGATCGAAACGGTCGAGCCGCATCTGCCGTCAGCCAAGCCGCGTTATCTGATGGGCGTTGGCACGCCAGACGATCTGATGAAGAGCGTGGCGCGCGGCGTCGACATGTTCGACTGCGTCATGCCGACCCGCGCTGGCCGCCACGGGCAGGCCTTCACCAGCTTCGGCAAGCTCAATCTGCGCAACGCGAAATATGCCACCGACCAGCGGCCTCTGGACGAGAACTCGCCCGCTTCGGCCGGTCGCGATTATACCCGCGCCTATCTGCACCATCTGGTGAAGTCAGAAGAGATTCTGGCCATGATGCTGCTGACCTGGAACAATCTGGCCTACTACCAGCAATTGATGGCGGGCATGCGCGAGGCCATCGCGACGGGCAATCTGGCCGATTATTGCGACGGTGTGCGCGAGGGATGGGCGCGGGGCACGGACGCCGAGGCTTAAAGCAAATTGCGTTTCGACCGAAACACGACGCGCTCGGTAGGCGAAGGGGCGGCAATGGACAAATTCAATATCGAAGTGTTTGCGAAAGGCGCTCAGCAGGAACTGCAGAGCCGTGAAGGCGCGTCAACGGCGGCGGCAGCCATCGAGAAGCTGGCCTCGATGCTGACAGAGGAACTGGAATACATCGTCAGAGATGACAAAGGCATTCGCTTGTCGATCATGGAATTGAAGAAGCTGGCGGCGCAGGAAAACGTCAGATAAGGCGCGGCTCACTAAAAGCAAAAGCCAAAAAACAAAAGCAAGGTTCGCTGGGGCCAGCCCGCGAGACCTTGCTGTTTAGTTCTTGCTGACCTGCCATGTCCATTTTGCGGCCTCGGTGGAGGTCGCAGCGCCTTTAGCGGCGCAGGCTAGCGGCAGGCTCCCTCCCGAGACTCGGTATTTGCGACTACCAAATTTGGGTAGCGGCCTCCTTTTGGATTGGCGTCGCGAAGCTAGCTAAAGTGCGACCACGTGTCACGTGAATTCAGTAGCAACCTATCGATTTTTTTGAGCCGATTATTGTTCCCAAAATTTGCGATAACCTGCTGATTATAATGGTATACAATGATTTTTCCAATTTCGCGGGCCGGACGCCCCACATTAAATCGGGATAATTTTCTCGGAATTCGCCAACATTCCGCCAGTGTCGGACCGTTCAGCTCGCCCACGTCGACAGTGATCCCCGAATTTGCCCAACGAACCGCCTGAACAAACGCTGCCACGCTTGTAATTTTTTCCGCAGTGCGATTGGTAACAGAGCCTGAACTGACTGCGGATTTCTCTACGATTCGTCCCTACCTTTCAGGTCCACGCAACGCCACAACTGGAATGCCGAATGCGTCTGTCCCGATATTTTCTGCCGATCCTGCGTGAAACACCCAAGGAAGCGGAAATCGTTTCGCATCGCTTGATGCTGCGCGCCGGCATGATCCGGCAGGAACAGGCCGGTATTTATGCCTGGCTGCCGATCGGTTTGCGGGTCCTCAACAAGATCCAGGACATCATCCGTGAAGAGCAGAACCGCGCCGGCGCCATCGAATTGCTGATGCCGACGATCCAGTCGGCGGAGCTGTGGCGCGAGTCCGGCCGCTATGACGACTACGGCAAGGAGATGCTGCGCATCAAGGATCGGCAGGAGCGCGAAATGCTCTTCGGGCCGACCAACGAGGAAATGATCACCGAGATCTTCCGCGCCTATGTCCGCTCCTACAAGGATCTGCCGCTCAATCTCTACCACATTCAGTGGAAGTTCCGCGACGAAGTGCGGCCGCGCTTTGGCGTGATGCGGTCGCGTGAATTCCTGATGAAGGACGCTTATTCCTTCGACATCGATGCGGAGAACGCCCGGCATTCCTACAACAGGATGTTCGTTGCTTATCTGCGCACCTTCGCGCGCATGGGCCTCACCGCCATCCCCATGGTGGCCGACACCGGCCCGATCGGTGGCGACCTCAGCCACGAATTCATCATCCTGGCCTCGACCGGCGAGAGCGAAGTGTTCTGCCACAAGGATTATCTGTCCTTCGAGCCGCCGCCGGCCAATATCGATTTCGACGACAAGGCTGGCATTCAGGGCGTCGTCGACAAGTGGCGCTCGCTCTATGCGGCGACGTCGGAAATGCATGACGCCGCCGCCTTCGACGCGCTTCCCGAAGCCGCGAAGGTCTCGGCGCGCGGCATTGAAGTCGGCCATATCTTCTATTTCGGCACCAAATATTCGCAGGCCATGCGCGCCGTGGTGAACGGTCCCGATGGCAAGGAAGTCGCCGTGCACGGCGGCTCCTATGGCATCGGCCCGTCGCGGCTCGCCGCCGCGATCATCGAGGCCAACCATGATGACGCCGGCATGATCTGGCCGGATGCCGTCGCGCCGTTCCATGTCGGCCTCGCCAATCTGAAGGTCGGCGACAAGGCGGTCGATGCCGCCTGTGCGGATCTCTACGAGCGGCTGACCAAGGCTGGTGTCGACACGCTCTATGATGACCGGGACGAGCGGCCGGGCGCGAAATTCGCCACCTTCGATCTGATCGGTCTGCCCTATCAGCTCATCGTCGGCCCCAAGGGCTTGGCCGAAGGCAAGGTCGAGATCAAGGAGCGGCGCAGTGGCGTCCGCGAGACCTTGTCGCCTGATGAGGCCTTCAACAAGCTCAGCGCGCGGTTCTCTGCATGAATGCACCCGTTGCAGCCCCGGCAAGCAATAGTCAGGCGCCCAACAAGCAGGCGCCGGCATCCGGCACGCGGCCTTTCTCCGCGTTCGAATGGATGCTGGCCATGCGCTATCTGCGCTCGCGCCGGGCCAACGGGTTCGTTTCGGTCATCGCCGGATTTTCCTTCCTCGGCATCACGCTGGGCGTCGCCACGCTCATCGTCGTCATGTCGGTGATGAACGGCTTCCATATCGAGCTGATGAGCAAGATCATTGGCATCAATGGCCATATCTTCATGCAGGGCGCCGACACGCCGCTCACCGACTATGATGAGGTGATCGGCCGGATCACGAAAGTGCCTGGCGTTAAAGTGGCGCTGCCGATGGTGGAAAGCGCCGCTGGTGTTTCTTCGCCCTATCAGCAGTCAGGCGCGTTGGTGCGTGGCATCCGCGAGAGGGACATCAAGCAATTGCCGGGCATTGCCGGCAATGTGAAGCTCGGCACATTGGACAATTTCGACACCTCGGAAGGCGTCGCCATCGGTCAGAAACTGGCTGAGAATCTGAGCGTGCGCGTCGGCGATAAGGTGTCCATTCTCACTGCCCGTGGCGCGCAGACACCCTTTGGCGTTGCCCCACGCATCAAATCCTATCCCGTCGTTGCGATTTTCCAGATCGGGGTGTCCGAGTTCGATGGCATTTTCGTCTATATGCCGTTTGCCGAGTCGCAGGAGTTCTTCAACCGCGAGGACGAGGCGACGGTGATCGAGGTCTTCGTCGATAATCCCGACGACATGGACAACATCCGCACCAAGCTCGATGCGGTCATCGGCCGGCCGATGATCATGACCGACTGGCGCCAGCGCAATCGCTCCTTCTTCGAGGCGTTGAAGGTCGAGCGCACCGTGATGTTCTTCATCCTCACGCTCATCGTCATCGTCGCGGCGCTCAACATTATCTCGGGCCTCACCATGCTGGTGAAGGACAAGGGCAGGGCGATCGCCATCCTGCGCACCATGGGCGCCACGCGCGGGGCCATTCTGAGGATATTCTTCATCACCGGCTCGGCCATCGGCATTGTCGGCACATTGGCCGGTTTCCTGCTTGGCCTTTTGGTGGCGCATAATCTCGAGTCGATCCGCACAGGACTGAACGCTGTGTTCAACCTCAACCTGTTCGACCCGACCTATTATTTCTTAAGCCGTCTGCCCTCGGTCGTCGTGCCGTCGGACGTGATCACCATCGTCACCTTGTCGCTCAGCCTGTCTTTGCTGGCGACGATCCTGCCGTCTTGGAGCGCTGCCAAGACGGACCCTGTTGAAGCGCTGCGCTACGAGTGATGCCGTGACCGTTGCGCCCGCCCTGCAATTACACAAGGTTGAACGCCGCTACGTCCAGGGGGAGGGAACCCTGGATATTCTGCGTGGCGCGGATCTGGGTCTCTGGCCCGGCCAGTCGGTGGCGCTGATCGCGCCGTCGGGCGCCGGCAAATCGACGCTGTTGCATCTGGCGGGTCTGCTCGAACATCCCGATGCCGGCGAGATCTATGTCGGTGGTCTGCCGACAGCCCATATGGGCGATGCCGAGCGCACGGCGTTGCGCCGGGTCGAGATTGGCTTCGTCTATCAGTTCCATCATCTGCTGCCGGAGTTCTCGGCGCTTGAGAACGTCATGCTGCCGCAGATGATCCGCGGTCTTGATCGGGCCGAAGCGCGCAGCCGCGCCACTGAGATTCTCACCTTCCTCGGTCTTGGTAAGCGTCTGGAGCATCGGCCAGGAACATTGTCGGGCGGTGAGCAGCAGCGCGTTGCCATCGCGCGCGCCGTCGCCAATACGCCGCGTATCCTGCTTGCCGACGAACCCACCGGCAATCTCGATCCGCGCACCGCCGATCTGGTGTTCGGTGCTCTCACCGAGATCGTTCGCGCGTCGGGTCTCGCGGCCCTGGTCGCCACCCACAATATGGAACTGGCGAGCCGCATGGACCGTCGCGTCACCTTGCGTGACGGGCTGCTCGTCGAGCTGGAATAGGCCTGTCTGGCCGCGCCTCGCAGCCGGTTTCAGCCAGCAGCCGGCTTAAGTATTGATTAACCATAAATTTCCCTGAAACAGTCCCGGCGTATTTCACGGGTTGCATTTACAAGAATGAGAACAAATAATGAACTTACAGTGATCGAAACGGGAAAAGGACATTGTCATGCGCACCTTTCTGAACGACACATTCGAGCTTGCAGCCCTCGGCGCCTTCGTCGCCTTGATCCTGCTTCTGACCCGCGCCGGGGCGCCGCTCGTGTGAGTGCAAACGCCGCTGTTGATGGCGGGAGGGACGTCCCCTTCCTGCTCGACGCGGCCGCGGGCTTCCTTGATCATGCGCGCGGTCTCCCAGAAGGGGGATGTGAGTCGCGAAATATCTGGATTGCCGTCGAATATGCAGCCTGAGAACATGCAGCGGATCGTCGATAAAGTGGGTTTTGTGCACCTGCACGTGCACACCTCTTTTTCCTTGCGCGAAGGCGCGCTGACGATCCCGAAATTGATCGATTTCGCCAAGGCCGATTCCATGCCGGCGCTGGCGATCACCGATACGAACAATCTGTTCGGGGCGCTCGAGTTTTCCGAGAAACTCTACAAGGAAGGCATCCAGCCGATCATCGGCTGTCATCTCACCGTCGATTTCGGCGATGGTCGCAACCTCGGGAGTCGTGCTGACGATCCCCGCGCAGGCCGTGGCGCCGTCGTCGTGCTCGCCCAGGATGCCGAGGGCTATGCCAATCTGATGCGCATCGTCTCGGCGGCTTGGATCGATCCCTCCGCTGGCGATCTGCCGCATGTGCAGATCGAAAAGCTCGCGGCCCAGGCCCAGGGCCTGATCGCGTTGAGTGGCGGCCCCACCGGCGCCATCGACAGTCTCATCGGCGATGGTCGTGCTGAACACGCCGGCCAGCGCTTGGCCGAACTGGAGCGGATTTTCGCCGGCCGGTTTTATGTTGAATTGCAGCGCCACGGCACACCGCTGGAGAAGCGGATCGAGCCGGTGCTGCTTGATTTCGCCTATCGGCGCTCGCTGCCGCTCATCGCGACCAACGAACCTTATTTCGCCGCGCTGTCTGATCACGAGGCCCATGACGCGTTGCTGTGCATCGCCGACGGCACGACCACAGGCCAGACGGGCCGGCGCCAACTCACCGCCGATCATCGCTTCAAAACGCGCGCCGAAATGCGCGGCGTGTTCGCGGATGTGCCCGAAGCGCTGGCTCATTCGGTCGAGATTGCGCTCCGCTGTAACTATCGGCCGACGACACGCGGGCCCATTCTGCCGCGCTTCACCACCGAGACCGGCGAACAGCGCGACGAGGTCGAGGAATTGCAACGCCAGGCGCGTGAAGGCTTGGCGCGCCGGCTCGCCGTGCACGGCATGGCCGATGGCTTTGGCGAGAGCGACTATCAGGAACGGCTCGAGTTCGAGCTCAGCGTCATCATCAAGATGAAGTTTCCCGGCTACTTCCTCATCGTGGCCGACTTCATCAAATGGGCGAAGGCGCAGGGTATTCCGGTCGGTCCCGGCCGTGGTTCGGGCGCAGGCTCCCTGGTCGCCTGGTCGCTGACCATCACCGATCTCGATCCGATGCGGTTCGGCCTGCTGTTCGAGCGCTTCCTCAATCCAGAACGCGTCTCGATGCCGGACTTCGACATCGACTTCTGCCAGTATCGCCGCGACGAGGTGATCCGCTATGTGCGCCAGCGCTATGGCGTCGATCGCGTGGCGCAGATCATTACCTTCGGCTCGTTCCTGGCGCGCGGCGTCATGCGCAACGTTGGCCGTGTGCTCGAAATGCCGCTGGGGCAAGTCGATAAACTGGCCAAACTGGTGCCGCAAAATCCGGCCGCGCCTGTCAGCCTGAAACAGGCGATCGAATCCGAGCCGCGCCTGCAGGAGGCGATGAAGGAGGACGAGCGTGTCGCCACCATGCTCGACATCGCCCGCAAGCTCGAAGGGCTTTATTCCAACGCCTCGACCCACGCCGCCGGTATCGTCATCGGCGACCGGCCGCTGGTCGAGCTGGTGCCGCTCTATCGCGATCCGAAGTCGGACATGCCCGCCACCCAGTTCAACATGAAATGGGTCGAGCCGGCGGGGCTCGTCAAATTCGACTTTCTCGGCCTGAAGACGCTGACGACCTTGGCGATCACCGTCGAGCTTTTGCGCCAGCGCGATGTCGAGATCGAGATCGACAAGCTGCCGCTCGACGACAAGAAAACCTACGAGATGCTGGGCCGGGGCGAGACGGTCGGCGTGTTCCAGGTGGAAAGCGCCGGCATGCGCAAGGCGTTGACGGAAATGCACGCCGACCGGCTGGAAGACATCATCGCGCTTGTCGCGCTGTATCGCCCAGGTCCGATGGCGAACATCCCGACCTATTGCGCCGTGAAGTTGGGCGAGCAGGAAGCGGACTATATCCATCCCAAGATCGAGCCGATCCTGAAGGAGACGTTCGGCGTCATCATCTATCAGGAACAGGTGATGCAGATCGCCCAGCTCCTGTCGGGCTATTCGCTCGGCGAAGCTGATATGCTGCGTCGCGCCATGGGTAAGAAGATCAAGGCCGAAATGGACGCGCAGCGCGATCGTTTCGTCCGCGGTGCGGTCGAGCGCGAGATTTCGAAGGTGAAGGCCAACGAGATTTTCGATCTCTTGGCCAAGTTCGCCGACTACGGCTTCAACAAGAGCCATGCCGCCGCCTATGCGCTGATCGCCTATCAGACAGGCTGGTTCAAGGCCAACCACCCGGTCGAGTTCCTGGCGGCGTCGATGACGCTCGATAAGGCCAACACCGACAAGCTGGCGGAATTCCGCAACGAGGCGCAGCGCCTCGGCATCAAGGTCGAGCCGCCTTCCATCAATGAATCGGAATCCGATTTCGCCGTGCGCCGCGATGCAAATGGCGAATTGCACATCCGCTACGCGCTCTCGGCCGTGAAGGGTGTCGGCGAGGGCCAGGCGCAGGCGATCGTGACCGCGCGCGGCGACAAGCCGTTCCGCGACTTCGGCGATTTCGCCAATCGCATCGATCCGCGCGCCATCAACCGCAAGGTTCTGGAAAACCTGGCCGCTGCCGGCGCCTTCGACGTGTTCGAAAAGGAGCGGGCGCGCGCCATCGCGGCGATCGACACCGTTCTAGCCCAGGCCAACCGCACCCAGGCCGAGGCGCTGGCCGGCCAGTCGGCGCTGTTTGGCGATAGCGCTGCGTCATTCATCGTGCCGAAGGCGCAGCCCTGGTCGCCGTCGGAGCGGCTGCGGCGCGAATTCGATGCCATCGGCTTCTTCCTGTCGGGCCATCCGCTCGACGATTACCAGCAGGTGCTGGGGCGCCTGCAAGTGCAGCGCTGGGTCGACTTCGCCCGCTCGGTGAAGCGTGGCGCCTCGGCCGGTCGCCTCGCCGCCACCGTTCTCGATCGCCAGGAGCGGCGCACCAAGTCCGGATCGAAAATGGGCATCGTCACCCTGTCCGATCCCTCAGGGCAATATGAGGCGATCCTGTTCCAGGAAGGGCTCAATCAATATCGCGACCTGCTGGAAAAAGGCTCGGTGGTGATGGTGGCCGTGCAAGCCTCGCTCGAAGGCGAGGATGTGCGCGCCCGCATCGCCACGGTCGAGGCGCTCGATCGGGCGGCCAGCAAGGTGCAGAAGGGCCTACGCATCTTCATGCGCGATGATTCACCGCTCGCCTCCGTGGCGCAGCGCCTCGGCACGAAGGGCGAGGGCGAAGTCTCCTTCGTGCTGATGCTGGAACGCGACCGCAGTGAGGTGGAAGTCAAATTGCCGGGCCGCTTTCACGTCTCGCCGCAGATCGCCGGGGCCATCAAGGCCATCCCCGGCATTGTCGCGGTCGAGCATATTTAGAAATATTCCTGCCGCACAGGCTTTAAATGTTGGCGCGGGTGGATAGCCACCAACCGTCGCCCGCGCACCAGCTTGTGTCACCAGGCATGCTTCCGCGTTGAAGCGAACGGACTTGATGTGCATTGCCCCGCACGAAGGCATGATGGAGTTGCTCGGCTTCCCAGTCCGTGCGGGCACCTTCACAGTCGATGAAGACGACGGGCCCGACCGCGAAGCGCGCGTCGAAAGTGTTGTCGGCGCGACGCGTTACGAGGAGCATCATGCCGTTGATCGGTCTGTCGGGCGTGAGGGGAAAGAGAAGCCGCCCGCCGACATCTAGCGCGTCGAGCCACGCATCCAACGGCCGCGTCGCGCCGGCGTTGACATAGATGACGTCGAATTTCGCGCTCAAGGGTTCTGTGCCCGATTGGGCATATATCGTGACATGAGGAAAGCCGGCCAGATTGATGGCCGCTCGGTTTGCAAGTTCAGGATCGATTTCAAAGGCCGCGACCGATCCCGTCGGTCCTGTGAGCTCGGCGAGGATGGCGGTATAGTACCCAGTTCCAGCGCCGATATGAGCAATACGTTCCCCAGCTACGACCTCCAGGGCCGCTAGGCAGCGACCATGCAGGCGTGGTTCACCGTTGTTTATGGTGCGATCGGCGCGCAGGGCCAGCACGGCATTGGTATAAAGGAAGCATAAGTCATCGGAAGGCGTCTTGACGTAACCCGTGCCAGTGGAAACGTACCATGGTCCAGGGCCGACGAAGCGTTCGCGCGGAACCTTTGCAAAGGCTTCGGTCAGACGGCCGTCGAGCCCTGCCGTGACAAGGCTGGCATAATATCTTCGCAAAGCGACGGTGCTGACCATACGGGAACTCCCATGATCGCCGGCTCCGTCGAGCAAAGCAAAAAAGCAGGCGGCTGTAAAACGCCTGCTGCTCACAAGGACTGCTAGCCGCCACAGCAGGCCGGTGGCGTCAGCCGCCCGCCGGCGCTTTTACGAATGCGCAGGGACGATTCCTTGGCCGCCCGCACGATGCGCGGCACGTCATAGGCGACAAGCTTGCCGCCGCGCTTGACGATCTTACCGTCGACGATGACCGTGTCGACATTGGCTGGCGTCGCCGACATCACGACGGTTGCCTCGATATTGGCTAAGGGCGCGGTGTTCACGTCATTGGTGTTGATCAGAATGATGTCGGCGCGCTTGCCCGGCGTCAGCGATCCCGTGACCTTGCCGAGGCCAAGCGCCTTGGCGCCGTTGATTGTGCCCATTTCGATGACTTCCTTGAAACCGAGGAAGCTGTCTTTCTCCGACTTCGTGCCGCGCCAGGGGATCGCCATGTTCCAAGTGAAACGCATGATCTCCAGCATGTTCGGCGGGGTGATCGAACTGGCGTCGCATGACAGCGAGATCGACAGGCCGGCCTTGCGCATGCGCATGAAGGCTTCACGGGCATCGCCGGCCAGGCCAAGACGATGTTCGGAATGGGTGGCGAAGCTGAGGGGAGAGCCGGCGCGCACCATGGCGGCATAATCCTCGTCCGAGCCCGGCAGATAGTGGCAGACGAGGAAGTTCGGTCCCAGATAGCCGCGCTTCTCATAGTCGACGGCATCGAAATTATTGGGCGGCGCCTGGCCCGCATGGACAGCGATCTTCAGCTTCCGTTGCATCGCGCGGCCGACGTCTTCGTGGAAGGTGGCTTCCGTCGCCTGGCCGATGGCGCGCAGATTGACGCCGAAATGCACCAGCCCGTCGAACGCGGTCCCGGAGGAGAAATAGTCTTTCTGGACACGGTCGATATCGGTGAAATCGAGCGGCTTGTCGCGCGCCAGCATGTCGATATGGCCATAGGCGTAGCGGGCGCGCAGCAACGAGTCCTTGTGGGCGCGCAGTTCAGCATCGGCATGGGCCGGGGAGCGCACGTTATGCGCCCAATTGTGCACGGTGGTGACGCCATTGTTGGCGAGTTCGGCCATCGCCAGCATGATGCTGTTGTAGAAATCATCGGGCGTATAGAGCGCTGATGTCGCGTTCTTCGCCGGGAAATATTCAAAGCCGCCGTCGGCGAGATAGTTGCGGCCGAGCGCGCTCCACATGTGATAGTGGGTGTCGATGAAGCCCGGCATGACGATCATGTCTTCGGCGTTGATCGTCTCGACGTCAGTGCCGCTCAAGTTCTCGCCGACCGCTTCGATCACGCCATTGCGCACGAGCACATCGGCGCGCGGCAGCACGCCGAGTTTGGGATCGACGGTGATGACGGCGCCGTTTTTGATCAGATAGGAACCGCGACTGACAGGAGCTGCCGGCGTCTGCGCGACAGCTTCCGCGATGAAGCCGCTGGGTAAAGCGCAGGCGCAACTGGCCAAGGATGTTGCGCCGAGGAGCTTGGAGAATGAGCGGCGATTGAGCATAGGGCGGTCTCCTTCCGGTGAGGGGCATTCGTGGCGGTTTAAAAGCAAATTTCTCGCCACATTCGCGACATCGGGCGACGCATATGACACCTAGAAATGCGGTGTAGGCGGCGAAACCTACAGCTGCGGAATCTTTCCAATCATCGCCGCCCGTTTCCACTTCTCGATCGTGACCAGCATGCGCTCGTGCAGAATCTGGCTCGTGCCGGGGTAGGGCATACCGCCGGCCTTCAGCAGAAAGGCGCGTGTTTCATCCCGCTTGAGGATGTCGTTCAGCAGGCCTTCGATTTTCGCCACATGGTCGGGCGGCGTGCCCGCCGGCATGAGCGCATAGAACTCGGCGATCCAATTGACGTTCTTCAACCCCTGTTCGCGCGAGGTCGGCACGTTGGGGAAGGTCGGAAAGCGCTCGTCGCCGAGCATGGCGACGGCGCGCACGCTGCCGCGGTTCAGGGCGCCGAGCGCGCCCGTAAGATCGAGGATCAGGAAATCGACATTGCCGGTTTCGACGTCGCGCAGGGCCTCCTGAGCAGCCTTATAAGGAACCGGGGTGCCGGTGGCTTGAATCTCGTCGAGATACATGCCGGTGATGGCGATCGACGATGTGGTCGGCGCGCCGTAAGTGGCCTTGCCCTGTTTCGATCGGATCAAGGTGGTCAGATCCGCCATGTTTTTCACTGGGCTGTCGCCTTTAACGACAATGGTGAAGGGCACGTTGACCAGGCTCGTCACCGGCGCGAAATCCTCGAACCGGTAAGGCATCTCCTTATAGAGCACGAAATTGCCGGTGACGGGCGCCGAGGGCGTGACGAACATGGTGTAGCCATCGGGCGGCGCCTTGGCCACGGCATTGCCGCCGATATTGCCGCCCGCACCGGGGCGGTTCTCGACGATCACCGGCTGGCCGACCAGCCGCGCCAGTTCTTCGGTGAAATAACGGGCGAGAATGTCGGCGCCGCTGCCGGCGGTGTAGGAGACGACGGCTTTGATCGGCCGTGTCGGATAGGTCTGCGCGTGAACAGGCGTGGTGGCGATCGAAGCCAATGCAATGATGACGGCCGCAGCCGCACGCCAGCGCGTGCTTCCTCCCATGGTGTCCCCCCAATTTGTGTTCGCGCCCATTTTTCGTTCATGCCGGGCGCGTTGACATCTTAAGGGATCGTGAAGCGCATGAAAATTTTTTCGGCGTTTTCTTGGTCTGTCCCCGGAAATTTCTGAGAAACCCGGAGGAATTCTCATTCATCGTTAAAATCCGCGAATCCTGTTTCGCGGATCGCTTTTCCGCTCCGAGATCGCGAAAATGGCGTCGAAATCGCTGTTTTCTGCCCGATCAACGGATGAAAATTGCATCGTACCCAGCTCATTTTCCGGCTGAACCCCCATCATTTCAACGATATGCGGTCTTTTCGTTCAAACTTGAGCGATGATCTTCATTTTCGCTTGATGGTTGACGAGCCATGACTTGATCCACCTGAAGGCCTGTTGAGCATTCGGGTCTCTGCTGGGGCACTACCCGTTATGAACCTGTCTCTCTTCGCTCGGCTGAAGCAGCATCTGGCTGGCAGCGCGCTTGGCTTTATGGCCGACCGTCGCGCTTCCGTTTCGATGATTTTCACCGTCAGTTCGACCTCCGCCTTGCTGCTCATCGCGGCTTCGCTCGACTATGGCCGCGCGATCACGTCGCGCACATCGCTACAGGCCTCCGTCGATGCCGTGGCCTTGAAGGCGATGCAGGACTATTCGAACGGGATGCGGAATCCGGTCTTGACCAGCACCGCAACCAACTATCTGGCGGCCCTGACGCATGATGCGACGGTGTCTCTCGATACCGGATATCCGGCGCTCAATGCGGCCGGCAACGCGATTTGCGTCAAGGCCAGTAAGTCCATGCCGACGACCTTGATGCGTATCGCCAATGTTGACTCGCTTGCCATCCACGCCTCGGCCTGCAGCACGGTCAATGGTGTCGGCACTGTTGAAGTCGCTCTTGTGCTTGATACGACGGGCTCGATGAGCAATTCGACAAGCGATGGCGTGAGCAAGCTTTCGGCCATGCAGTCCGCCGCCAATGCCTTCGTCGATTACATGTTCGATACGAGCCCACTCAAGGTCGGCATGAAAATGTCGGTGGTGCCATTCGCTGCGGCCGTCAATGTCGGGGCTAGCTATTCGGGCTCGGCATGGTTCGATCTGACCGGCGCGACCGATGAAACATTCCGCAGCCCGGCATTCGCACGCGATTCATCCGTCGCGACAAGCCGCTTCGGTCTGTTCACCAAGCTTAAGGCAACGCGTTCGGCGTGGGATTGGACCGGCTGCGTCGAAGCGCGCGCCTATCCCTATAGCGTCGCTGACGGCGCGCCGGCCTCGAGCACGCCTGACAGCTATTTCGTTCCGATGCTGGCGCCCGATGAGCCGGATCCGCAATATACCGGCCCGATCACGTCGACGTATTACGACTACCGCCAGGGCCGTTACGTCACCACAACGACGACAGGCACGATCAACAATTCCAACAGCTACGACAACAGCTATCTCAACGATAACGGGGGCAGCTGTACGACGAGCCCGAGCGGCGAGACGCTCACTGACGAAACGACCAAGGAATCGCGTCTCTGCAAATATAAAAGCGGGACGGTGACCTCGACCAGCAGGGGCCCGAACCGGTATTGCACCTCGGCGTCGCTGGTGCGGGTGCAGACGGCCAAGGCGAGCCTGAAGACCAAGATTTCGGGACTATCCGCCAGTGGTTCGACCAACATCCATCAGGGCTTCGTGTGGGGCTGGCATACGATTTCGCCGAACCTGCCGTTCGCCGATGGCAGCGCCTACGGCACCGCCAACAATATGAAGGTGATCGTCCTGATGACCGATGGTGAGAACACCTGGAGTTCGCTCGCCAATGCGGTCAATAAGTCGACCTATTCGGCTTACGGCTATTACAGCAACGCCAACACGCGTCTGCCGGCGGCGAACCAGAATATCAGTTCCGATAGCGTGGCTCGCACGGCGATGGATCAATTGACGCGCGAGGCCTGCGCCAATGCCCGGGCCCAGGGGATCACCATCTATACGGTCGGCTTCTCGGGCAAGTCGGATCCGATCGACGACGCGGGCAAGCAACTGCTGACCGACTGCGCCGGCGACAGCAAACGCGCCTTCTTCACCAATTCCTCGACCGGCCTGGTCAGCGCATTCCAGCAAATTTCGGCCGGCATCGGCAGCGGCAGCCTGCGCCTCATCAACTGAGGGGCGGGCAGGGGTATTCATTTACCCGAGGGCAGGAGCAGCCTGAAATCCTGTGAATTTCAGGCCAACCGTGCTTTCGACTTGCGTTTTTACCCTCGGTCAGGTAACAGCGCCCCATTCCACAGGCGGATTTATCGCGTTCCTGATCCAAGGGGCGCTCCGGTGGCCGGAATTCTGGCCCGCTGTCCGCTGAGGTTCAACCGGAGAAGTACAGTTATGTCATTGCCCGATTTTTCCATGCGTCAGCTGCTCGAAGCCGGCGCCCATTTCGGCCATCAATCGCACCGTTGGAACCCGAAGATGGGTCCCTACATTTTCGGCGCGCGCAACAACATCCACATCATCGATCTGGCCCAGACCGTGCCGATGCTGCACCAGGCGCTGAAGGCCGTGTCCGACACCGTCGCCAAGGGCGGCCGCGTTCTGCTCGTCGGCACCAAGCGTCAGGCCTCCGATGCCATCGCCGATGCGGCCAAGCGTTCGGCCCAGTATTATGTCAACTCCCGCTGGCTCGGCGGCATGCTGACCAACTGGAAGACCATCTCCGGCTCGATCCAGCGCTTGCGCAAGGTTGACGAAGAGCTGAATGCCGGCGCCGTTGGCTTGACCAAGAAAGAGCGTCTGATGCTGTCGCGCGAGCGCGAGAAGCTTGAGAAGGCTCTGGGCGGCATCAAGGACATGGGCGGCACGCCCGACCTGATCTTCGTCATCGACACCAACAAGGAACAGCTGGCGATCAAGGAAGCCAATCGCCTTGGCATTCCGGTGGCCGCCATCCTCGACACCAACTGCGATCCCGATGGCATCGCTTTCCCGGTGCCGGGCAATGACGACGCTGGCCGCGCTATCGCGCTCTATTGCGACCTGATCGCGCGCGCCGCCATCGACGGCATTTCGCGCAGCCAGGGTTCGTCGGGCGTTGACCTCGGCGCCATGGAAGCGCCGGTCGAGCACGCCATTCCGGCGGCGGTTGTCGAAGCCGATGACATTCCGGCCGAGACTTTCGAACTGCTGGCGGCGCCGCGCGGCGCTCCGGACGATCTGGCCAAGTTGCAGGGCGTTGGCCCGCAGCTGGTCAAGAAGCTCAATGACGGTGGCATTTTCCACTACTGGCAGATCGGCGCGATGACCGATGCCGATGTCGCCAAGGTTGATGCCGATCTCAAGTTGAATGGCCGCATCGGCCGCGACAAGTGGGTTGAGCAGGCCCGCACGCTGGCCGCCGTCTAAGGCCAGCCCGCCTCGACTTCAAATAGCGACATTTAAACGTCGCGATAGACGCTCAATCCTTCGCCTCAGCTCACGCTGAGGCGAAGACGTTCCGATCCTAAGGAAATCTGCAAGGAAATTGCTCATGGCGAACATTACCGCTGCGATGGTGAAAGACCTGCGCGAAAAGACCGGCGCCGGCATGATGGATTGTAAGTCCGCGCTCAATGAGACTGGCGGCGACATCGAGGCGGCCATCGACTGGCTGCGCAAGAAGGGCCTTTCGAAGGCCGCTAAGAAATCTGACCGCGTCGCGGCCGAAGGGCTCGTCACGGTTGCCGTCAACGGCCATCAGGGCGTTGTCGTCGAAGTGAACTCCGAGACCGACTTCGTTGCGCGCAACGAAGAATTCCAGGCGCTCGCCCGTTCGATCGCGCTCGTCGCCCTGGAGAAGGGCATTGTCGACGTGGAGAAGCTGCGCGATCAGCATTATCCCGGCGGCGTTACCGTAGCCGACGCGATTTCGAATGCCATCGCCACCATCGGCGAGAACATGACCCTGCGCCGCGCCGCTTCGGTGACGGTCGCTCAGGGCTTCATCGGCCATTACGTTCATAACGCCGTCAGCGAAGGCCAAGGCAAGATCGGTGTCATCGTCGGACTTGAGTCGACCGGCAACGCCGCCGCGCTCGCCGACCTCGGCCGCAAGATCGCCATGCACATCGCCGCCGCGTCCCCGCTGGCTCTCGATGCGACCGGTATCGATCCCGCGACCATCGAGCGCGAGAAGAACGTGCTGCGCGAGAAGAACGCTGGCAAGCCGGCCAATGTGCTGGAGAAGATCGTCGAGTCCGGGCTCAAGACCTATTACAAGGAAGTGACCCTGGTCGAGCAGGCCTTCATCCATGATCCCGCCAAGACGGTCTCCCAGATCGTCAACGAAGCCGCCAAGACCGCCGGCGCGCCGGTCGCGCTGAAGGGCTTCGTGCGCTACGCGTTGGGCGAGGGCATCGAGAAGACCGAAGCTCCGGACTTCGCCGCCGAAGTCGCGAGCATGTCCAAGGGCTGATCCCAATCTCTTCGGTCCGCATGCCCCTCACGCATGACTGGGGCGCGGGCCGGGCGATTGTCGCAAGCCGAAGCTTGGATTATTTTACAGTCACCGTTTGGAGGGTGGCGTGCGGGTTCTCCCCCACGCCACCTTTCGTCTTTTCAAGATCTTTCAGGACTATGTCGCTATGAGCGCCAATGCCGAAGTCAAGGTTGGGGCCGCGCCGTCGGGCGCTCTTGATGCGGTGGGACCCGTGCACGCGATTCTTTGGATCATGTGCTTCGCGCATTTCCTGAACGACCTGCTGCAGTCACTCCTGTCAGCCGTCTTGCCGATGCTGAAGGACACCTACAGCCTCGACTTCTCCCAGATCGGCTATATCGCTCTGGCGTTCCAGATCACGGCGTCGATCTTCCAGCCGTTCATCGGCATGTACACTGACAAGAAGCCGACCCCTTGGGGGCTCGCTGCCGGCATGGGCGCGACCCTGATCGGTCTGCTGCTGTTGGCTTATGCGGGCAGCTATTGGACTCTGCTTCTGGCCGCGGCCACCGTCGGTATCGGTTCTTCGATCTTCCATCCGGAAGGCTCGCGCGTGGTGCGCATGGCCGCGGGCGGCCGTATGGGCACGGCTCAGGCGACGTTCCAAGTCGGCGGTAATTTCGGTCAGGCGGCGGGACCGCTGCTGGCCGCCTTCGTCGTCGTGCCGCTCGGTCAGCGTGGTCTGGTCTGGTTCGCGGCCGTCGCTCTCTTGGCCATGGCGGTTCTGGCGTGGGTTGGTCGCTGGTATGCGGCTGCGATCAAGCGCGAAGGCAAGGTGAAGCGCCGCTCTGGGGGCGCCTCGGTGCATGGCTTCACCAGCACCAAGGTCATCACCATCATCTCGATACTGTTGCTGCTGATGTTCTCGAAGAGCTTTTACTCGGCGAGCCTCAACACGTTCTACACCTTCTATCTGATGGAAAAGTTCCAGGTGACCCTGCGCGATGCGCAGCTCTATCTGTTCCTGTTCATGGGGGCGACGGCGGCTGGTGTCTATTTCGGCGGCCCGCTTGGCGACCGTTTTGGCCGCAAGTACATCATCTGGTTCTCGATCCTGGGCGCGCTGCCGTTTACCCTGATGCTGCCCTATGCCAGCCTGTTCTGGGCGGCGGTGCTGACGGTGTTCATCGGCTTCATCACGGCTTCATCGATGTCGCAGATCGTCGTCTACGCGCTGGAATTGGTGCCGGGCCGCACCGGCATGCTGTCGGGCCTCTTCCTTGGCTTCGCCTTCGGCATGTCGGGGATCGCGGCGGCGGCGCTCGGCCATCTGGCTGACCTTACTAGCCTGGACCTGGTGTTCCGGATCTGCGCTTTCCTGCCGCTGATCGGCGTGGTCGCCTGGTTCCTGCCCAATCTCGAGCGGCGCTAGGCGGGGAGGGGCCTCGGTTCCCGATGGGAGCCGGGGGCCGACGACAGCCATTGGCACAAAAGAAAACGGCCCCGAAAGGGGCCGTTTGTCATTTCTGAACCTCAGGCAATTGAACCTCAGATCATCAGGCCGCGGTCGGGGCCTTTTTCAGGCGGACGATCACGTCGACGCCAGCGATGATCATGCCTTCCGGCGCGCCGGGAACGGCGAGATGCGGCACCATCGTGTCGGGAATGTCGAACAGCTCGTCCTGTTCCTCGACGTAGTAGTGATAGTGCGGGCCGGTGTTGGTGTCGTACCAGACCTTGGAGCCGAACAGGGCCACTTCGCGCAGCAGGCCGCTTTCCGTGAACTGACGCAGGGTGTTGTAGACGGTCGCCAGCGACATGTTCACCCGCGCACCGCGAGCTTCCTCGTAGAGCTGCTCGGCGGTCAGGTGACGATCACCCTTGCCAAACAGCAGCCAGCCGAGGGCCAGACGTTGCCGTGTCGGACGAAGCCCCGCCTTGCGCAGCTTTTCGCTGACCAAGCGCGGAACGCAACCAATCCCTCCGAGGGGCGGACGAGAGCTAACAGACGCCACTTTTCCCAGTTCCTTTTGTAGCATTTTGGGCGGGCCCGAAAATTTGCACCTTCAGTTATATATTATGGCCAGGTTTCTGTCATCAAAATTTGATCTAGATCAAAATCACAGCCCTGCCGATGCAACTTTCCGGCCAGATTAGAACAGTTCTGAAAAATCGAGGTTTCTTGATCTCTCCATTGTGCTGGTTACGGTGCTTCTGTCCAGATATTCCTCGCCGCCTTGACCATTTCCTGGGAACACCGGCTCCTGGCACTGGCGAGGGGCCCTCGAATCGGGCTAGCGATCAGTGTTTGGCTGGATTTCAGCTAAGCGTTGGGGTGTTGAAAAATGGGTCCGTTAAAGCGCGTCGTGGTCAAATTGTCGGGGGAGGCCCTGATGGGCTCGACCACCCATGGCCTTGACCAGCCCACTTTGGAGCGGATCGCCACCGATCTGGCCCGGGCCGCCGATGCCGGTTTTGAGATCGCCGTCGTTGTCGGCGGCGGCAATTTCTTCCGCGGCATCCAGGGCGCGACCAAGGGGATCGACCGTGCCCGCGCTGATTCCATTGGTATGTTGGCGACGGTGATGAACGCCTTGGCGCTCGAGCATGCAGTCGAAAAGGCCGGGCATTCGGCCCGCGCCCTGTCGGCGGTGCCCATGCCCTATGTCTGCCAGCCCTATTCACGCCAGGCCGCCCTGAACCATCTGACCAAGGGGCGGGTGACCGTTTTGGCGGGCGGAACGGGCAGCCCGTTCTTCACCACCGATACCGGCGCGGTGCTGCGGGCAGCCGAACTGTCGGCCGACGCGGTCATGAAGGCGACCCAGGTCGATGGCGTCTATTCGGCCGACCCGAAGAAGGACAAGACGGCCACCCGCTATGACAAATTGAGCCATGACGAGGCCATAGCCAAGAATCTTGCGATCATGGATACGGCGGCCTTTGCCCTTGCCCGCGAGAACCTAATTCCGATAATCGTATTCTCGATCGCGGAACCCAATGCGATCAGCAACGCCCTGCTTGGTAAGGGCACATTCACGGTCGTGGCGCCGTAAGAACAACAGCTCCGGCTGAAATGGCGTAATCGCGGGCCCCGGCCCGAAGGGATAACGGAAATAGATCATGGCATATGACATCGCTGATCTTCAGCGGCGGATGCAGAGTTCGATCCAGTCGCTGAAACACGAATTTTCGGGCCTGCGCACCGGCCGCGCCTCGGCCGGCCTGCTCGATCCTATCCAGGTCGTGGCCTATGGCCAGTCCATGCCCCTCAATCAGGTGGCGACCGTCTCGGTGCCGGAGCCGCGTTTGCTGGCCGTCCAGGTCTGGGACAAGGGCATGGTCGGCGCTGTCGAAAAGTCGATCCGCGACGCCAACCTTGGCCTCAATCCGACGACCGAGGGGCAGACGCTGCGCATCCGCATCCCCGAGCTCAACGAACAGCGCCGCAAGGAGCTGGCCAAGATCGCTCATAAATATGCGGAAGAAGCGCGCGTCGCCGTCCGCCACATCCGCCGCGATGGCATCGATCAGCTGAAGAAAATGCTGAAGGACAAGGCCATCAGCGAGGACGACGAGAAGCGCTTCAGCACCGACGTGCAGAAGGCGACCGACAAGGCCGTCGCCGAGGTCGATCAGACGCTGGCGTCGAAGGAAAAGGAAATCATGCAAGTTTAGCCCCGGATGATTGGGGCGCGATGATGAGCGCGGAGCAGGTGATGCGGAACCAGATGGCCGGAGCGACCGACGGCGCCAAGCCAGCCGACGTACTCCGGATTCCGCGCCATATCGGCATTATTATGGATGGCAATGGGCGTTGGGCCGCTTCGCGCGGCCTGCCGCGCTTTGAAGGCCATCGCCGTGGCGTCGAAGCGCTGCGTCGCACGATCCGCGCCGCCGGCGATCTCAGAATTTCCTATGTGACCATCTATTCCTTTTCGTCGGAAAACTGGTCGCGGCCGCCGCAGGAAGTGGCCGATCTGATGGGCCTTCTCAAGCGCTTCATCCGCAACGATCTTGCCGAGTTGCATCGCAGCGGCGTGCGCGTGCGCGTCATCGGTTCGCGCGACAAGCTGGCCGGCGATATTCGAGCGCTATTGCTCGAAGCCGAGGAATTGACCAAGCACAACACGCATATGACGCTGGTGGTGGCGTTCAACTATGGCAGCCGCCAGGAGATTGCGGCAGCCGCGCAACGGCTCGCGCAACGCGCGCTGCGCGGCGAGATCGACGCGTCGTCGATCGATGCCAATGCGCTTGATGCCGAACTCGATACCTCGGGCATTCCCGATCCCGATCTCATCATCCGCACGTCAGGCGAACAGCGCCTGTCGAATTTCCTGCTGTGGCAGGCGGCTTATGCCGAATTCGTCTTCCTGCCGCTGCACTGGCCTGATTTCGATAAGGCCGCATTGGAAATGGCGCTGCGCGAATATTCCGGTCGCGAACGGCGTTTCGGCGGCGTCAATGCCGCGGGGGACCCAGGGCGTGTCGCCTTGAGCGGCGTGTGATCGTGTCGGACAAACCATCGGACGTGACACCAACCGAACCCCAAAAGACAGGCGCGATGCGCGATCTCGGTCCCCGGCTGTTGTCGGCGATCGTAATGGTTGTTCTGGCGCTCGGCAGTGCCTGGCTTGGCGGCCATGTGTTTGCGCTGTTCTGGATGGTCGCTGGTTTCGCTGTCTTCTGGGAATGGCAGAAGATGGTGGGCGGCCGGCAAGAACGCTACCGTCTCATCGTCGGTGCGGTCGCACTTGCCGTTGCGGCACAGCTGGCGCTGACGTTACGCGCCGATATTGCCCTTCTTGTTGTTCTGGTCGGCGCTATTGTTGTCGCGCTGCTGGCGGGACGTGAAAAAGCCCTGTGGGCCGGGCCTGGACTGGTTTACGCCGGCGCTCTGGTGATTTCCGTCTGCGTGCTGCGTTCTTCCTTTTTCGAAGGGCTGACATCGATCCTTTGGGTCTTCGCGGTCGTCTGGGGCACCGACGTGATGGCCTATTTCGGCGGCCGCCTGATCGGCGGCCCGAAACTGTGGCCGCGTATTTCGCCGGGTAAGACATGGTCCGGCCTCATCTGTGGTGTTGTCTGTGGCGCAGGTCTTGGTGTCTGTGTCGTGCAATATTGGCGCACGGCCGGTGAGATCAATCTGCTGCCGGTGTTTCTGGTTGGCATTGCCGCGGGTCTCGCGGCCCAGGGCGGAGACCTGTTCGAATCCGGCATGAAGCGGCATTTCGGCGTCAAGGATTCGAGCCATCTCATTCCTGGCCACGGCGGGGCGATGGATCGGCTGGATGGTTTCATCGTTGCCGTCACCCTTGCGGCAATCATCGGCCTCGCGCGCAACGGCTTTTATGCGCCGGCGCGTGGCTTGCTGGTTTGGTGGTGAGCGGTATCTGATGCGATCGGTGAATGCTCTTTCAACCCCTCAGACGACGGCGCAAACCGCGCCGCGTCGGCTTGTTATTCTCGGCGCCACCGGCTCCATCGGGCGCACGACGCGCGATGTGATTCTGGAAGCGCCCGACCGTTTTCAGGTGGAAGCGGTGATCGGCGGCCAGGACGCCGAAGCGCTCGCCGAAACCGCCATCGCGCTGAAGGCGCATCGCGCCGTGATCGCGCGCGCCGATCGCTATGAAGCGCTGCGCCAGGCGCTCTCCGGCACGGGCATCGCTGTTTCAGCCGGCGTCGAGGCGATGTGCGAAGCGGCGGCGCTGCCGTCCGATCTCGTGATCGCGGGCATTGCCGGCACGGCCGGCGTGCGTCCCACCCATGCGGCGGCTTTGGCCGGTCGCGCCATCGCGCTCGCCAACAAGGAATGTCTGGTTTGTGCCGGCGCGCCCTTCATGCGCACGGTGCAGAGGGCCAATGGCGATGTGCTGCCGATGGACAGCGAGCACAACGCCATCTTCCAGGCTCTCGGTGGCGCCGATCCCTCGACCATCGAGAAGATGATTCTCACGGCTTCCGGCGGTCCGTTCCGCAATTGGTCGCGCGAGCAGATCGCGGCGGCGACGCCGGAGCAGGCGCTGGCCCATCCCAATTGGGCGATGGGCCCGAAGGTAACGATCGATTCCGCCGGACTGATGAACAAAGGCCTCGAACTGATCGAGGCGCATTATCTGTTCGGCGTTGAGGCGGAGCGCCTCGACGTGCTCGTTCACCCGCAGTCGATCGTTCATGGCCTCGTCGCCTTTGCCGATGGCGCGGTGACGGCCGGGCTCGCCCAGCCCGACATGGCGGTGCCGATCGCCCATTGTCTGGGCTATCCGGCGCGCATGACGACGCGGACGCGCCGGCTCGACCTGGCCGAAATCGGCAGCTTGACCTTTGAACGCCCTGATCTCGATCGCTTTCCGGCGCTGGCCGTGGCGATCAACGCCCTGCGCCACGGGCAGGGACTGCCGACTGTTCTAAACGCGGCCAATGAGGTGGCGGTGGAACTATTCCTGTCGCGCCAGATAGGCTTTCAGGAAATTGCTGGAATCGTTGAAAAAATCTGCGATCAGGCGGTGGCGGCAGGCGAAGCGCGCGAGCCTGCGACGATCGACGAGGCCCTCGCTGTTGACCATGTTTCCAGAGAAAGGTGCCGCGTCCTCTTGGCGCGTTGACTGTACTCCGGCAAAGTGCCGCCATAGTAAGGATTTATTAACTACGCGGCCGGGCGCTCCAGACCAGTGGGCGGTACGGCTGGAGGCGAACCAGTATGGCGTTAGTGCAGCATCTCTGGGGCATGGCGAGTTACCTTGTCCCGTTTCTGTTCGTCCTCACCATTGTCGTTTTCTTTCACGAGCTAGGCCATTTCCTGGTCGGCCGCTGGTGCGGCGTCAAGGCGGATGCCTTTTCGATCGGCTTTGGTCGCGAGATCGTCGCCTTCACCGACAAGAAGGGAACCCGTTGGCGCTTCGCCTGGATTCCCCTGGGCGGCTATGTGAAATTCCATGGCGATCCCAATGCGGCCAGCATGGGCGCGTCCGAAATCCAGGCGAACATGTCGCCGGAGGAGCGCAAGATCAGCTTTTTCGCCCAGCCGGTGTGGAAACGCGCGGCCATCGTCTTCGCCGGACCGGCGGCCAGCTTCCTGCTCGGATTGGTGATCTTCACCGGCAGCTTCTGGATCCAGGGCAGGGGCGATTATGTTCCCCAGATCAACCGGGTCCAGCCCGGTCAGGCGGCTGAGGCGGCCGGTTTCCAGTCCGGGGACGTGGTGGTTTCCATCAACGGGAACCCGATCGAAAACTGGGGCGAGATGCAGCGAATCGTTCAGATTTCGCCCGATGTTCCGCTCACCTTTGTCGTCCAGCGCGCCAATAAGGATGTGAACCTGACCGTGACGCCGCGCCTGCGGGAGCTGGTGACGCCGTTTGGCAAGAATCGCGTCGGCTCGATTGGCGTCGAGGCGTTAGTGACCCCGGAAAACTGGCGTATCCAGAGCTTCAGCCTGCCACAAGCCGCTGTCCTATCGGTCCACGAGACAAGCTTCATTATTGAGCGGACGGTTTCCTTCATCGGCGGCGTGTTTGTCGGGCGCGAATCGACCGATCAAATCTCCGGTCCGATTCGGATCGCTGAAATCTCCGGCGTCGTGGCCAAAGTCAGCTTCGGGGCGCTGCTGAATTTGGCGGCGATCCTGTCGATTTCCATCGGTTTGCTGAACTTGCTGCCGGTGCCAATGCTCGATGGCGGCCATCTGCTGTATTACGCGATCGAAGCCGTGAAGGGCCGCCCGATGAGCGAGCGCAAGCAGGAGTGGGGTTTCCGCGTTGGTCTTGGTCTTGTCATGGCGCTGATGTTGTTTGCGACCATGAACGACCTGCTGCATGTCGGCCCAAAGTTAGCAAATTGGTTGGGCGCTGGCGGCGGTTAAGTGATTGCTTACCCTGAATCGTGTCGTGGGTGCCACTATGTCTCTGAAAAGGGCGAAATCAGGAATTTCGCATTTGCACGAAAGTGTAAACCTTGTAGAACCTATGGCCGTGATGGGCATACTGTAGCGTAAGCGTATTAACAGGGCGTTTACCATACCGGTAGGGCAAGCCGGATTGCAGAGCGCCTTAAGGCGTATGGGTTTTGACGGGGAACTTTATAAAGATGCGGTTCATTAGAGCTTATCTCTACCGGTTGGCCTTTGCTCTCGCGGTAGGGCTCCCGGCTGCTGTCTCCGTCAGCGCGCCGGCCAGCGCCCAGCAGATCGTGGTTCAAGGGAGTCAGCGCGTCGACGCTGAGACCATTCGTTCCTATTTCGGTGGTACCGATCAGGGTCGCATCAATCAGGGCGTGAAGGATCTTTACGCCACTGGCCTGTTCTCCGATGTGAAAGTGCGCCACGAAGGTGGCCGCCTCGTTGTTGCCGTCGTTGAAAACAACGTCATCAACCGCGTCGCCTTTGAAGGGAACAGCAAGGTCAAGAGCGAGCAGCTGCTCCCGGAAATCCAGACCAAGTCCCGTGGCGCCTATAATCCGTCGACCGTCCAGGCCGATATCGAGCGCATCAAGGATCTCTACCGCCGTGCCGGCCGTGGCGCCGCCACCGTCTCATCGCGCACCGTCGCTTTGCCGAACGGCCGCATCGACGTGGTCTTCACCATTAACGAAGGTGGCAAGACCGGCGTCCGCGACATCGTTTTCGTCGGCAACCAGGCCTATTCCGGCTACCGTCTGCGCAACCTGATGCAGACGACGGAAATGAACTGGCTGTCGTTCTTCAAGAACACCGACGTTTATGATCCCGATAAGATCTCCTCGGATCTCGAAGTCATCCGTCGCTTCTATCTGAAGAACGGCTATGCCGACTTCCGCATCGTCGGCAACGACGCTCATTATGACGACGCCCGCGAAGGCTGGGTCATCACCGTCACCGTCGATGAAGGCGCGCAGTACCGCGTCAGCTCGGTGAACGTCGACTCGCGCATCGCCGACGTTGATCCCGAGACCCTGCGCCGGCAGGTGAGCCTGTCGCCAGGCGACATCTACAATGGTGATCTGGTCGAGAAGTCGGTCGAGAACCTGACCCGCGAAGTCTCGCGCAAGGGCTACGCCTTCTCGTCGGCCCGTCCGCAGGGCGATCGCAACCCGGCCGCTCAGACGATCGCGTTGAACTTCGTGATCGAAGAAGGTCCGCGCGTTTACATCGAGCGCATCGTCGTGCGCGGCAACAACCGCACGCGCGACTATGTGATTCGCCGCGAGTTCGACATCGGTGAAGGCGATGCCTACAACCGCGTGTTGATCGAACGCGCCGAGCGCCGCCTCAACAACCTCGGTTACTTCAAGAAGGTCCGCATCACCAACGAGCCGGGCTCATCGCCTGATCGCGTGGTCGTCGTGGTCGACGTTGAAGATCAGCCCACGGGTTCGTTCGGTATCTCCGGCGGTTATTCGACGACCGACGGTATCATCGGCGAAGTGTCTGTGTCCGAGTCCAACTTCCAGGGACGTGGCCAGTTCGTTCGTGTCGCTCTGACCCTTGGCCAGCGCACGCGCGGCATCGACTTCTCCTTCACCGAGCCCTATTTCATGGGCTATCGGATGTCGGCGGGCTTCGATCTCTATCATAAGCAGACGTTGAACTCGATTTACTCGGTCTATGAGAGCCGCACGACCGGTGGTGCATTGCGCCTCGGTCTGCCGATCACCGACCAGATTTCGTTCGGCGTGCGCTATTCGCTGTACACGACCAGCATCAGCATTCCGAACGATCTGAACCGTCCTTACAGCGACTGTCAGTTCCCGATCCCGGGCTATACGCCGGGCTGGAACGGCTCGACTGGCTTCAATGGCACCACCAACATTCCGCCGCCGGGCACCTATCTGACCTGCGTGTCCAACGGCGAAGCCTCGGTGGCTATGAAGGACGCTGCTCTGAAGAGCCGCCTGATCTCGATGCCGGGCTATTCGCTGATCTACAACTCGCTCGACAACGCGAAGAACCCGACCTCCGGTCTCTACGCCGAGTTGAAGCAGGATGTCGCCGGTGCGGGTGGCAATGCGCGCTTCGTCCGTACCACTGGCGAACTGCGTTACTACTACCCGCTGTTCGACGACGTGGTCGGCTTCGTGAAACTGCAGGCTGGTAACATCGCCGGCTTCGGTGGCAGCAAGGTCAACCTGCTCGACAACTTCAACCTCGGCCCGAGCCTCGTCCGTGGCTTCGCCCCGGGTGGTATCGGCCCGCGTGACGCCTCGCCGGGTATCGACAACCGCTCGGCCGGCCTTGGCGGCACCACCTACTTCGGTGCCACGGCTGAAGTGCAGTTCCCGATCTGGGGTCTGCCGAAGGAAGTTGGCATGCGCGGCGCTCTGTTCGCTGACGCCGGCACCCTGTTCGGTTATCAGGGCAAGACGGTGTTCAACCAGGCGCTCAACCTGCCGGCCAACACGCCATGCCAGCCGACGCTGTTCACGACCACGGGCGTTGCCTACACCCAGTCGAATTGCTTGACCGTTCGCGACGATCACAAGATCCGCGCGTCGGTTGGCGCCAGCTTGATCTGGGCCTCACCGCTCGGACCGATCCGGTTCGACTACGCGATCCCGTTCGCCCGCGTTCGGAGCGAATACGTCGGCGGCGTCTATCGTGGCGGCGACGTGACCCAGTACTTCCGCTTCTCCGGCGGCGGCACCTTCTAAGGGCTTCGATCACATGAGTTTGGATCGCTTCGATCCAAACTCATGAAACATGATTGATTTCAGAATGTAGGCCGAACGGCTAAGCTGTTCGGCCTTTCCCATACACAGCTTGCACTTGTGGCTTGCGGGACAGGCGGCGGCATGCGATGCCGCTGCCTGTTTTGAGTTTGGTGGCTGCGCCCGCCGGATTTGGGAATGTTAGGTTCTTTGATGAGCGATCCAGTGTTTTTTCCCCGCGCCGCCGCGCCGACACTCGGCGAGATCGTGGAATGGACCGGGGCGCGGGTGGCGGAGGGCAGTGATCTGTCTGTCTCGATCACCAGCGTGGCCCCGCTGGACCAGGGCCGTCCCGGCGCCCTCGTTTTCCTCGACAACCCCAAATATGCGGACCAGCTTGCCAGCACCCGCGCCGCAGCCTGCCTGGTCGGCGCCAAATATGCCGCCCGCGTACCGGCTGGCACGGTGGCCCTGGTCGCGGCCGATCCCTATCGCGCGTTCGCCACCGTGGTGGCCAAGCTTTATCCCAGCTCCGCTCGGCCGCTGGCCGTCTATGGCGGTACAGGCGTGTCGCCGGCCGCCCATGTCCATGCCGAGGCTCGCCTCGAGAATGGCGTCACGGTCGATCCTGGCGCTGTTGTGGGCCCCCGTTGCCAGATCGGCGCCGGCACGCATATCGCCGCCAATGCGGTGATCGGGCCGGACGTCTGTATCGGCCGCGATTGTTCGATCGGCCCCGGCGCCAGCGTGCTCTATGCCCTGATCGGGGACCGCGTGCTGGTCCATGGTGGCGTGCGGATCGGCCAGGATGGCTTCGGCTTTGCCATGGGCCCGCGCGGCCATCTGAAAGTGCCGCAGATCGGCCGGGTGATCATCCAGAACGATGTGGAGATCGGCGCCAATTCCACGATCGATCGCGGCGCCAATCGCGACACGATCATCGGCGAGGGCACCAAGATCGATAATCTGGTGCAGATCGCCCATAATGTCGTCGTCGGTCGTCACTGCATCATCGTTTCCCAGGTCGGTATTTCCGGTTCCACCGAGCTTGGCGACTTCGTCGCTCTCGGCGGCCAGGCTGGTGTCACCGGCCATCTGAAAATTGGCATGGGCGCGCAGATCGCGGCGCAATCCGGCGTTGCCAACGACGTGCCAGCGGGGCAGAAGTGGGGCGGTTCGCCGGCGCGACCGATTAGGGAGACCTGGCGCGCTCATCTGGAGCTTGACCGCCTCGTCGCCCAATCGCGCGAACGGTCAAGTACGGGCCAGGATAATTCGTAGCGCCATTCATGGCAGTCCGGACAACATGAACGATCAGTCAAGGCAAGAGAAGAGAAGATGGATCAGCCGGTCATGACCGAACTAACGACAGTCGATGTCCAGAAGCTGTTGGAGTTTCTGCCGCACCGATATCCGTTCCTGCTGGTCGATCGCATTATCGAATGCAACGGTGACGAATCCTGCATCGGCATTAAGAACGTCTCGGCCAATGAGCCGCAGTTCCAGGGCCATTTCCCCGGCAAGCCGGTCATGCCTGGCGTTCTCCTGGTCGAGGGCATGGCGCAGACGGCTGGCGCTTTGTGCGTCAACGCGTCCAAATCGCAACGGCCGCGCATCGTCTATTTCATGACGATCGATAAAGTGAAGTTCCGTAAGCCAGTCGTGCCGGGTGACCGGGTCGAGTTTCACATGAAGAAGCTCAATCGCCGTCGCAACATGTGGTGGTATCGCGGCGAAGCGCGCGTCGATGGGCAGATCGTCTGTGAAGCTGAGGTCAGCGCCATGATGATCTCCGACGGGCAGGACGACGAATGAACATTCATCCAAGCGCCATCGTTGAAGATGGCGCAAGGCTCGGCGCGGACGTTCGCGTCGGCCCATTCTGCCATATTGGCCCGAATGTCGAACTCGGCGATGGCGTTGAGCTCGTCTCTCATGTTGTCGTTCACGGCCGCACCTCGATCGGTGCGCGCACGCGCATCTTCCCCTTCGCCTCCATCGGCCATCAGCCGCAGGATCTCAAATACGAAGGTGAGCCCTCGACCTTGTCGATCGGCAGCGACTGCATGATTCGTGAGGGCGTCACCATGAATCCTGGCACCAAGGGTGGCGGGATGGCGACGGTCATCGGCGACAAATGCGTTTTCCTGGCCAATTCCCATGTCGGTCATGATTGCCATCTCGGCAGCTCCATCATTCTGTCGAACAACGTCATGCTCGCCGGCCATGTCCGCATGGGCGACTATGTGATCTGCGGCGGTGGCGCGGCGATCATTCAGTTTTCACGCGTTGGCTCCCATGCTTTCGTCGGCGGCCTGTCAGGTGTCGAAAACGATCTCATTCCCTATGGCCTAGCCATGGGCAATCGCGCCTATCTTGCCGGCCTCAATCTCGTGGGCCTGCGGCGGCGCGGCTTCTCGCGCGAGGAAATTCACGACCTGCGCCGCGCCTATCGTCTCCTGTTCGCGGCCGAAGGCACGCTGAAGGAGCGGGTTGAGGATGTGGCGGCGGAATTCGCCAGCCATCCGCAGGTGCATGAAATCCTCGACTTCATTCGCGACGGCGGCGACCGCTCGATCTGCATGCCGCGCCTGTCGACCAACGGCGAGGCCTAGGCCTTGGCGGCGCGGCCGCTCGATGTGTTCATGGTCGCCGGCGAACAGTCCGGCGACATGCTGGGTGCCGAGCTCATCGGCGCCCTGACGCGCCTCAATCCTGGCACGACCTTCCGTGGCGTCGGTGGCTTCGCCATGAGCAAGGCCGGGCTACCGAGCCTGTTCCCGATGGCCGATATCGCGGTGATGGGTTTCTTGCCCGTCATTGCCCATCTGCCGATGTTGTTGCGCCGGATCGATGAGACGGCGAAGGCCGTCATCGAGGCGCGGCCGGACGTGCTCGTCATCATCGACAGTCCGGATTTCACCCATCGGGTGGCGCGGCGCGTTCGCAAGGCGCTGCCGACCTTGCCGATCATCGATTATGTCAGCCCCACGGTCTGGGCCTGGCGGCCGGGCCGGGCGCGCGCCATGCGCGCCTATGTCGATCATGTGCTGGCTTTGCTGCCGTTCGAGCCAGAGGCCCATGCGCGGCTTGGCGGGCCGGCCTGCACTTACGTTGGCCACCCGCTGATCGAACGGCTCGACGATCTCCTGCCGACAGCTGACGACGTTCGTCGCCGTGCGGCGGCGCCGCCGGTTCTGGTGGTGCTGCCAGGATCGCGGCGCTCGGAGATTGGCAGCCTGCTCAAACTGTTCGGCCAAACGGTGGAGATGCTGGCAGTCGAGAAGCCAGGCCTGGAGATCGTGTTGCCGACGGTGGCGCATGTGGAGGCGCTGGTGCGGGCAGGGGTGGCCGACTGGGCCATCGCGCCGCGCATCGTCACGGAAGAGGCCGACAAATTTGCCGCCTTCCGCAGCGCCCGTGCCGCGCTGGCAGCTTCCGGCACCGTCACCTTGGAACTGGCCTTGGCCCAGGTGCCGACGGTGGTTGCCTATAAGGTCTCGAAAGTCGAGGAATGGATCGCGCGCTGGCTCGTCACCACCGATCACATCGCGTTGCCAAACATCATTCTCGGCGAGCGCTTGTTGCCGGAGCTGATCCAGGACGCGGCGACGCCTGCGGCGTTGACGATGGACATCGCCGACATCATGCAAGATGGCCCGTCACGCCAGCGACAGCTGGCGGGATTGGAGCGCTTGGCTGACGCCATGCAATTGCCGGGGCAACAACGGCCGAGCGAAGCGGCGGCGCAAACCATTCTTGATGTGCTGAAGCAGCCGCGCGGCTAACGGCTCCACAGCTGGTTGATGTCCGCCAGCGTTTCGATAGCCAGGGCTTTATCGACGAAAGTGGCGATCCGTGCCTCAGTCCAGCGTGGGGCTGCGCAAGCCCGGAATTTCGCAACAATCTCATCTCGCGCTTTCAGGCGGCGGACGGGGCCAAGCGGCGCCTCGAAGCTGCGTCCGTCCTTCAGCGCAATCTTGATCGATGTCGCGCCCGGCGCATCGTCGATGCGATCCATCAGATGGATGATCTCTTGATCCACGAGCGTATCGTGGTTGAGCGTGTCGAGCGAGACGGCGCCACGCACGGCGGCAAGTGCGATCAGGAAGCGGCCGGAGAAGGGTGCCGCATCGAGGTCGATTGGCCGGTCGCGGATGAGTGAGCCGCTTTTCAGATCGACCGCGAGATGCGCGATATCGGATGCGGCGATCCCGTGTCGCGCAGCGCAGGTGATCATAGCATCGATCGCCGGCGCGATCGGCGTGCACACCGGCATGGTCTTGATCTTCGTGGGCTGATCGAGAACCAGCGGCCCTGCCAGCAGATCGCGCAACGCTTCGCGCTTCGGCGCTTGCGGCGTGGTGAGGGCCGCAAGCCAGCCATCGTTGGCGTCGAACACATCGGCGTCGGCGGTAAAACCATCGCGCGCCAGCAGCGCCGCTTCGAGGCCTGCGCGCGCCGCATGGCCAGAGTGGAGCGCCTTCGTCATTGTGCCGAGATGGCGGCGATAGCCCGCGCTGGCCGCTGTCGCGATGCCGAGCGCCATGCGCGCGGTTTGCGCGTCGAGGCCGAGCAGGTGCGCCCCGCACAGTGCTGCTGCCAACGGCCCGATATGACCGATATGCCAGACGCCGCGCTGGCCCAACGCGGGGGCGAGGGCTTCACGCAGGCGCGAGGCAATTTCAAAAGCGACGATGAAGGCCGTCAGGAAATCTTTGCCCGACAGCGACATCTTCTCCGCCATGGCCAGTGCTGCCGGCAGCGCCACCGTCGCCACATGGCTGCCTTCGTCGAAATCCACCGCATTGGCGAGAATGCCGTTGGCGAAAGCGGCCTCCAGCATGCCCGTGCGCTGGTCGTGGCCGGCAAGGCTTGCTTCGTTGAGCGCCTGCGTCCGCAACGCCTGCCGGTGGGCGATTACGCCGATCGGGTGTGAGGCGGCGGCCAGCATGGCCCCATAGGTATCGAGCACGATCAGGCGCGCCCGTTCGCGCGCACCGTCGTTGGCTTGATCCAGCTCGAAACGAAGCGCGAAATCGATCAGATGCCCGGCATCATCAGGCAGCATGGCGCTCTCTCCCCGTGGGTAGTTTCCTTATGTCTTCCGGCACAATCGCCTTGTTGGGCGCAAAAGAAAAGGGCCGCCTTGAGGGCGGCCCTGATCTGGGATGGTTGGTTCAGCGCTTGCCGATTGGCGTGTAATCGCGCTTCGGCGCGCCGGTGTAGAGCTGGCGCGGACGGCCGATCTTCGAGCTCGGGTCTTCGATCATTTCCTTCCACTGGGCGATCCAGCCGACGGTGCGCGCCACGGCGAAGAGCACGGTGAACATCGACACCGGGAAGCCCATCGCCTTCAGCGTGATGCCCGAATAGAAATCGACGTTCGGATACAGCTTGCGCTCGATGAAATACTCGTCGCTGAGCGCGATGCGCTCGAGTTCCATCGCCACGTCGAGCAGCGGATCGTCCTTGATGCCGAGTTCGCGCAGCACTTCATGGCAGGTCTTCTGCATGATCTTGGCGCGCGGATCGTAGTTCTTGTAGACGCGATGGCCGAAGCCCATCAGGCGCGTATGATCCTTCTTGTCCTTCACGCGCGAGACGAATTCGGGGATCTTATCGACCGTGCCGATTTCGGCGAGCATGGCGAGAGCGGCTTCGTTGGCGCCGCCGTGCGCCGGGCCCCACAGGCAGGCGATGCCAGCGGCGATACAAGCGAACGGATTGGCGCCGGAGGAGCCGGCGAGACGCACCGTCGAGGTCGAAGCGTTCTGCTCGTGGTCCGCATGCAGGATGAAGATGCGGTCGAGCGCGCGGGCGATGATCGGGTTGACCTTATAATCCTCGCACGGCACGGCGTAGCACATGTGCAGGAAGTTCGACGTGTAATCGAGGTCGTTCTTCGGGAACACGAACGGCTGGCCGACCGAATATTTATAGGCCATGGCGGCGATGGTCGGGATCTTCGCGACCAGACGCATCGATGCGATCATGCGCTGATGCGGGTCGCTGATGTCGGCGGAGTCCGGATAGAAAGCAGCCATCGCGCCGACGGTGCCAACCATGACGGCCATCGGATGCGCGTCGCGACGGAAGCCGGAGAAGAAGCGCGACATCTGCTCATGCACCATCGTGTGGCGCGTGATGCGATAATCGAAATCGGATTTCTGGTTCGCGGTCGGCAGTTCCCCGTATAGCAGCAGGTAGCAGGTTTCGAGGAAGTCGCCGTGCTCGGCGAGCTGCTCGATCGGATAACCGCGATACTGCAGGATGCCGGCATCGCCATCGATATAGGTGATCTTCGACTCGCAGCTCGCGGTCGACATGAAACCCGGATCGTAGGTGAAGACGTTGGCCTGTCCGTAGAGCTTGGCGATGTCGACGACTTCCGGCCCCTCCGTGCCTCCCCGTATGGGCATGTCATAGGTATTATTGCCGATTGTGATCGTCGCGGTCTTGCTCATATTTTCGGCCTTCATGATGTGTGCCGGGAACCCGGAGGGGGCGTCGGCGTGAGGGAAGGTTTTCCACAACCGGGCGTGTGCTAACGCATCGGCGGGCAGCATTCAAGTCTGACCAAAAGAAGGCGGCGGCCCGCCCAAAAGATCAACAAAAGCAGCGGTATGTTACGGTTTTAAGGAACCCGTCCCGAGCCACCGAATAGCTGCTATCGCCAATGTGAATAACGCAGTTTGCACCGGACGGTTTCGCCGGCGCAAAGCTCTGCCTTATTTTGAGGCGATCGCGCTTAGAGCGTTTTGCAGTTTGACTTTAGTCAAACGCCACAAAGACGCGTTCGAAACGCAATTTGCTCTAGCTGAGCGCGGCGAGGCGCGCCTGGTCGTCGAGCCGGCCGAGGGCTTCCTCGCGGCCCAGCACCACCAGAACATCGAAAATGCCTGGCGACGTCAGCCGTCCCGTCAACGCCGCGCGCAGCGGCTGTGCGATCTGTCCGAGCTTGGCGCCGGTTTCTTCCGCATAGGCGCGCACGATCGCTTCCGTCGCCGCTGCCGTCCATTCGCCGGCCTTGGCGAGGCGCGGCGTCAAAGCGGCGAGATGGGCGCGGCCGCCGTTCTCAAGCGCTGCCGTCGCTTTTTCATCAATCGGCAAGGGCCGATCGGCAAACAGGAAACTGCCGCCTTCGATCAGATCGTTGAGCGTCTTGGCGCGTTCCTTCAGGCCGGGCATGGCGGCGAGCAGGCGCGCGCGCATCGGCGCATCGAGACGTGCGGCGAGCGCCGGGCCATCCTTGAGGAAGGGCAGGGTGGCGATCAGCGTGTCGAGCAATTCCGCTTCGGGCATCGCACGCAGATAGTGGCCGTTGAGATTTTCCAGTTTGGCGTAATCGAAGCGCGCCGGCGAGCGGCCGATCTGCGGCAGATCGAAAAACTGCGTCATCTCTTCGGTCGAGAAGATTTCCTGGTCGCCATGGCTCCAGCCAAGACGCACGAGATAATTGCGCAGCGCCGCCGGCAGATAGCCCATGGCGCGATACGCATCGACGCCAAGCGCGCCGTGGCGCTTCGACAGTTTCGCGCCGTCCGGCCCGTGGATCAGCGGGATATGGGCGAAGATCGGCGTCTGCCAACCCATGGCCTGATAGATATGCGCCTGCCGCGCCGCATTGGTCAGATGGTCGTCGCCACGGATCACGTGGGTCACGCCCGCATCGTGGTCATCGACGACGACGGCGAGCATATAGGTCGGTGTGCCGTCAGAGCGCAGCAGCACCAGATCGTCGAGATCCTTGTTTGGGAAGACCACCTTGCCCTGCACGCGATCTTCGATGACCGTGTCGCCCTCGGCAGGCGCCTTCAGGCGGATCACCGGCTTGACGCCAGCCGCTTCCATCGCCGCGACATCGTTCGCCGACCGGTCGCGCCAGCGCCCGTCGTAACGGGTCTGGCGCTTCTCGGCCCGCGCCTTCTCGCGCATCTCCTCGAGTTCCTGCTGGGTGGCGAAACATTTGTAGGCTTTGCCTTCGCGCAGCAGCTGGTGCGCGACTTCAGCGTGACGGTTGGCTCCAGCGAACTGGTAGATCACGTCGCCGTCCCAGGTCAGGCCGAGCCAGGAGAGGCCGTCGATGATGGCGGTGATGGCGGTTTCGGTCGAACGCTCGCGATCCGTGTCCTCGATCCGCAGCAGCATCTTGCCGCCGAAGTGGCGGGCATAAAGCCAGTTGAACAGCGCCGTGCGCGCTCCGCCGATATGGAGGAAGCCGGTCGGGGATGGTGCAAACCGGGTGACGACGGGGTCGGACATGGCGGTACTCAAACTGTTCAAAATCGGTCGCGGCGGACGTCATATCCGTCGCCAAATTCGGGCATCTATCACACAACTTACGGCAGGAGGTAGACGGCGGGGCGTTTAAACTGTGCAATGATCGGGGGAAGCACCGGCCGGGGGGCTCAAGACTATCATGGCGAGGGCGCGTAGTATTGCCATCGCAGGCGTTGGAACGCGTGTTGGCGGTGCGTGGGCAACCACAACGCCGCGCGATCCTGCCTGGCTGCTGGCGCGCCTGTCCGCCTGGTTTGCCGAGGAAGTGGAGCAACGGCGGCTGTTTCCTTGGGCCGCCGTCGCCTTTGGGGCCGGCATCGTCCTCTATTTTGCCGCCGAGCGGGAACCTTGGCTGCCAGCGCCACTGGCGGCAACCGCCCTCTGCGCCGGCGTCGCAGTGCTGGCTCTGCGTCGCGAGCGCTTGGCGGCCTATCGCGCGGCCATGGCCTTCGCCTTTCTCTTCGCCGGTTTCTCGGTGGCGACCCTGCGCACCGCCTGGGTCGCGGCGCCGGTCATCGATCGGAGCTGGAGCGGCAAGGCGACCGGTTTCGTCGAGACGATCGAGCTGCGCGACGGCTCGGCCCGGCTGCTGATGCGGCTGGCGAGCGCCAACGGACTTGCCGAGGCCGCGCGGCCGGAGCGCGTGCGCATCATCATGCGGGGACGGCCTGATTTTGTCTCTGGCGCTTCAATCAGTTTGAGCGTGCGGCTGGTGCCGCCGCCTCGTGCTTCGGAGCCTGGCGGCTATGATTTCGCCCGCGACGCCTGGTTCCAGCGCATTGGCGCAGTCGGCAACGGGCTGTCGCGCCCGGTGGTGGTCGCGGCGCTCGAAGCGCCGCTGACAGCAAAGCTCAACGCCTGGATCGATCGTGGCCGCAACGCCCTGACCGAGCGTATCGCCACGGCGATTGGCGGCGCCAATGGCGCCGTCGCCGCAGCGCTCGTCACCGGCAAGCGCGGGCTCATTCCAGAGAGCACCAACGAGGCGCTGCGCGCGGCTGGCATCTATCACGTCGTGTCGATCTCCGGCCTGCATATGGTGCTGGCGGCGGGCCTCATGCTGTGGAGCTTGCGCGCTCTGCTGGCGCTGTCGCCGACGGTGGCGTTGACGAGGCCGATCAAGCAGTGGGCGGCAGGCTTCGCCATGGTCGGCGCCATCGCTTACGATCTGTTCTCGGGCTCGGAAGTGGCCACCGAGCGCGCTTTGGTCATGGTGCTCATCATGCTGGGCGCAGTGCTGTTTGGCCGGCCGGCGTTCTCCATGCGCAATCTGGCCATCGCCGCGCTGGTCGTCATGCTGCGCGAGCCTGCCACCGTGCTTGGCCCGTCGTTCCAGATGTCATTCGCGGCCGTGGCAGCGATGATCGCGGCTTTCGAGAAGCGCGGCGGTGCTGGCTTCTTCGGCATGAAGCGCGATGGTCCGCCTGGTCTCTTGAACCGCTTCGGCTTCATCGTCTCGGTGGCGGTGGTGACGACCTTGATCGCCTCGCTCGCCACCGACCCCTATGCGGTTTTTCATTTCCACAGGATCTCTAGCTACGGACTCATTGGTAACGTTCTGACAATCCCACTTGTCGAATTCATCGTCATGCCCTTTGGCGCGGCGGGGCTTGTCGCCTCAGCCTTTGGACTTGACGGGCCGTTCTGGTGGGTCATGGGGCTGGGCGTCGGCTTCATGATGTTCGTGGCCGAATGGGTCGCGAGCCTCGCCGGCTCGACGCGCATGGTGCCGGCGTTCGGTGTTGGCGCTCTGTTGCTGATGACACTGGGGCTGTTGTGGATCACCCTGTGGCAGACGCCGTTGCGCTGGTGTGGTGTGCCCTTCGCGATTGCCGGCGTGGCGCTGGCGCTGACCAGCGCGCGGCCTGATCTGATGGTGGACCGGCAAGGCGGCACGCTGGCTTATCGCGCCGCCGACGGCCAGCTGGCCGTGCTCAATGCGCGCGGCAATTTCTTTGGCGTGTCGCAATGGCTGACGGCCGATGCGGATGCGCGTCCGGCGCGCGATCCAGCCCTGCAAGGCAATGGCCTGTGTGATGTTGGCGGCTGCACGGGGACGTTGCGGGACGGGCGCGTTGTGGTTCTCATCCTCGATCCACGCAACGTCGCCGAGGACTGTCCGCGTGCCGACATTGTCGTCACGCGCTTCTGGCTCAACGGCACCTGCAAGGGGCCGCGGCTTGTCGTCGATGGCGAGCATTTGCTGAAATATGGCGCCAGCGAATTTCGCTTCGCTGTTGATGGCGCAGCCGTCATGCGCAGCGCCCGCTCGCCCCAGTTCGATCGACCCTGGTCGCCGGCGCCGCGCATCCTGGCGCAGAACGATCCGCCGGCTGCGGCTTCATCTCAATCTCCGCCGCAAGAGGAGATCTATGAGCCGCAGTAAGAGCCGCTTAGTAACGGCGGATCAGGCTGACCAGCTTGCCTTGGATACGCACACGGTCGGGACCGAAAATCCGGGTTTCATAGGCCGGGTTGGCCGCTTCCAGAGCGATCGAGGCGCCGCGCCGACGCAGGCGCTTCAAGGTCGCTTCCTCATCGTCGATCAGCGCTACGACGATGTCGCCGGACTCGGCATTTTCCTGCCGGCGGATGATCACCGTATCGGTATCGAGAATGCCCGCTTCGATCATCGAATCGCCGCGCACTTCCAGGGCGAAATGATCGCCGGTGGAGAGGAAGTCCGGCGGGACGGAAATGGTGTGGCTGCGCGACTGGATCGCCGAGATCGGCGTACCGGCGGCGATGCGGCCCATGACGGGAATTGAGATGGGCGGCACGAAACTGTCGTCGGCCATCGGCGTGACTGGGGCGCGGACCTTGCCAAGGGTGCCCTCGATCACCGCTGGCGAGAAACGGCCGCCACGCGGTCCAGCCGGCACGGAGGCCTCCGGCAGTTTCAACACTTCAAGCGCGCGGGCGCGGTTGGGCAGGCGACGAATGAAGCCGCGTTCTTCCAGCGCCATGATCAGGCGATGGATGCCCGACTTCGAGCGCAGATCAAGCGCATCCTTCATCTCATCGAAGGAAGGGGGCACGCCGGCCTCTTTGAGCCGTTCGTTGATGAAGCGCAGGAGTTCGCTCTGCTTCTTCGTCAGCATAATTGTCCTCTCCGCCCAAACACGCTGGGCTGGCGCCGCCAGCCACGGCGCCTTGTCGATTCGCCCGCCTGTCGGGCGCATCACCCTGTGGCGAATCGATAAACAAACCATGAACAAACGATAATCGTTCGCGATGTGTTCCGCAAGGGGCAGACGGTTTGGGTCAAGGATGCGCCAAGGACGCGCTAGGTGTGGCTCAAAGCGCTTGGCAATACGGGTCTATTGCCCGTTGAAGGCGGCGCGCACCGCCTTCAACATGGCCGGTCGATTACTCAGAACCGCCAGCGAACCTAGCGCTTGTGCGCGGCCAAGCTTTCGCGAACCTGTTCCAGCCAGCCGATAACGAGGCCGAGCGCCTGATTGCCCTTGCCCAAAAGTCCCGTCAGTTCGCCTTCTGCCGTTTCACGCTTAGCGGCATCGGCTTCAGGCAGCGGCGGCAGGATGTGGGCATAGTAGGTTTTGTCGAGCAGCCGGTGGAGCAGGCGCTCGCCGGGGAACGGCTCGCCGTTGTTCAACGCGCGGGCGGCTTTCAGCAGCGAGCGGATATCGTATTGTGTCGGACTGATATCCGGCACCTGCTTGCGCAGGTTCAGAAGGGTGTAGACCCCGACGCGCGCGGTGCGGATCGAACTGTCCATCGTGAAGATGATGTCGTTTGCCGTTTCGACGAACTGGCCCATCAAACCAAGGTTGGTGCAACCGGCAGGCACCACATGTGGCCGGTCGCCAGCCGCGCGCGGCATGAACATCGATGTGATGTAGGGCATCAGCGCCAAGCGTGCCTTGGTGTTGGCCACCACCGCATCGAGCTGATCCTCGATGCCCAGATGATAGCAAAGCTCGGCGATGATCTCGCGCCCGGTGCAGGCTGGCATCGGCTTTTTGACGAAGTTGCCTTGCTTGTCCATCAGCAGCGCATAGACCCAGACCACCAAGACATCCTTGGGCTGGGTCGGGAAATGCGGCTGGCGGTTGCAGGTGAAGCTCATCACCCAATTCGAGTCGGTGAAGGTGATGATCCCGCCCGTCACCGTCTTGCCGGAATAGGGATCGTTGACTGAAAGCTCTTTCAACTTATCGACGAAGGGCGAGGGCTTGCAGGTCAGCGTCACCGACTCCCACATCGAGCCATCGACATTGCCATAGAATTTCTCGGGCTTGCCGAAGATCGATGATTGCTTCGCCAGGTTCTTCCAGAGCGCCCAATCGCTGGCGTCGCCCGGATCGGTCTTGCCGCGATCAAGCACGGGGGCCGTGTTCATGTCGCCATATGCCGTGCCTTCGGTCATGGAGCCGGTCAGCGCGAAGACCACATCTTTTGGACCGACCGCAATGGTCGTATCGGCGCCAGCCACCTTGGCTTTGATCCCGGTCACCGTGCGGGCATCGCCATTGACGGCCATGTCGAGATCATAGGCGCGCGTGTCGAATTGCACCTTCACGCCGCGTTCGCGCAGATGCGTCACCAGGGGACGCACGAAGCTGTCGTATTGATTGTATTTCGGGAAGACCAGCGCCGACAGGTCGGTCAGTCCATCGAGCGCATCGATAAATCGATGCATGTAGAGCTTCATTTCGAGAAGGCTCTGCCAGTTCTCGAACGCGAACATCGAGCGCCAGAGATACCAGAAGTTGGTTTCGAGGAAGCCGGGGCTGAAATATTGCTCGATGGTGATGTCGTCGAGGTCTTCCTTGCGTTTCAGCATCAGCCGGATGAGTTCCCACTGTTGCGGCTTGGAAAGGCCTAAGGTCGAAAAATCCCGGATCTGGCCGCGCTTGTGCATGAGGCGGGATTTGGAAAAATTCGAGTCGTTGTCGTTGACCAGCCGATATTCGTCGAGGACGCTGTATCCCTGGGGCAGCTCCAGTGCTTGCACGTCCTGGAACATGTCCCACAGATTGTCATAGTTCCAGTTCATCTCGCGGCCGCCGCGGATGATGTAGCCTTCCTCCGGATTGCCGGCGCCGTCGAGTGAGCCGCCTTCGATATGCATGGCGTCGAGGATCGTGATGTCCTCGCCCGCCATGCGGCCATCGCGGATCATGTAGAAAGCGGCGGCAAGGCCGGCGATGCCGCTGCCGATGATCCAGGCCTTGCGGCCCTCGACCTGCGGAGCCGGCACCGGATGGTTGCGCATGTAAGCGCCCATCATGTCTGGTGGTGGCAGAGTATTGTCGGCGCTGTTGTGCCAATAGGCGGCGGTGGTGTCCGCCTCGACTTTAAACGTCTTGCCGCTTTCGCGGACGGGAGGAGTTCCGTTGGTCATGACGATCCTCTCAGTATTGCGTTAAACTCTTAGCGGTGAACGTCACACGTCATGGCGAGCGCAGCGAAGCAATCCAGGAGTCAACGCATGTTTCTGTATTCTGCCGCGCGCCTTGGATTGCTTCGTCGCGATACTTCTCGCAATGACGCGCCTTATGATTTCGTGTGATCGTCGATGGCAGCTTCGGGGGCGTTGTGTTTCACGGACTCAATGCCCTTGTCGCGGGCGGCCGCCGAGGAATAGGTTTCGCTGGTGCCGACGATCTGGCCATTGGCGGCCTTCAGGTTGAACATCTCCTCGCCGTTTTTGGCGGTTTTGCGTTCGTAGCGCCCGTCATTCAGTGCATTGGCTTTCACGGACTCGATGCCCTTGATGGCCGAGGCGTGGGCTTCATACATTTCGCTCTTGAGAATATTTTCGCCGTTGCTTGCCAAAAGACCAAAATAGAATTTGTCATTGGAAGATTTTTTCAGCACGAACTTGCCGGCCATATCGTCCTCCTGATGGGAAACGAGACGGGCGGGAGCCTAAAGCAAATTGTGTTTCGATAAAAACGCAATTTTAGTTTTGGCCTTGCGACGTTTGACTTAGTCAAACTGCAAAATGCAACGTCAGTCCGCGGCTCTGACGATCCCGTTGCCTTGCAGGTCGGCGATGTCATCGGCGCTGTAGCCAAGGTCGCTGAGAATACGCGCATTGTCCTGCCCCAGCGCTGGCGGTGGCGCGCGCAATGGCAGCCGGGCGCCGTCGAAAGTTAACGGCAGCAAGGGCGTGTGGGTCTCCACGGCCCGTTCCGCGCCGCTGCAATCGGCAGAGATGGTGACCGGGGCTAGGCCGCCGGTCGCTGCCAGATGCTCGTCGTCGAATAGATCCTGTGGCTTGGTGATCGGCGCATAGGGCAGGCCATTGGCTTCGAAGGTGCGGGCGATCGTATCGGCATCGAGCCCGGCGAGGCGTTCGCGCAGCAGCGGCATCATCCAGTCGCGGGCACGCACCCGGTTATTGTTGCTGGCGAGCCGCTCGTCCTTCATCAAATCGTCATAACCGAAGGCCTTACAGAACAGCGCCCATTGCGTGTCGGAGACGACCGCCAGGAAAATCTGCTCGCCCTCGGCGACGGAGAACACATCATAGACTGCCCAGGCGGAGATGCGGCTTGGCATCGGCGCCGGCTTCTGGCCGGTCACCGCATATTGCATCATGTGCTGGGCGACGAGGAAGACATTGTTCTCAAACAGCGCGCTTTGCACGTCGGTGCCAACGCCAGTGCCGGTTTCCGCCCGGTCGCGTTGCAGCAGAGCAGCGAGCGCGCCGATGGCGCCGAACATGCCGCCCATGATGTCGTTGACACTGGTGCCGGCACGCAGCGGCCGTCCTTCCGGCCCCGTCATATAGGCGAGGCCGCCCATCATCTGCACCACTTCGTCGAGCGCCGTGCGTTGCTCATAAGGCCCAGGCAAAAAGCCCTTGTGCGAGACATAGATCAGGCGCGGGTTGAGCTTGCGCAGGGTATCGGCATCGAAGCCGAGGCGGGCCATGGCGCCGGACTTGAAGTTTTCGCTGAACACGTCGGCGGTCGCCACCAGCTTCAACACGATCTCGCGTCCCAGCGGATCCTTGGTGTCGATGGCCAGGCTCTGCTTGTTACGGTTGAAGGTGGGAAAGAAGCCGGCGCCCGAGCCGATGAGCTTGCGCGTGTTGTCGCCGGTCACAGGCTCGATCTTGATCACTTCGGCGCCGAGATCGGCGAGGATCAGCCCGCAGGTCGGTCCCATCACCATATGGGTGAATTCGATGACGCGGACGCCTGCTAAAGGAAGGAGACGCTGCGCATCAGCCATGATGGGCCTGTTCGAACCCTTTTGGCAGGCCGGCTTCCGCCGTCATGCCATAGACCTCGACGCCAGGCAGGCCAGCGATAACGGCCGCGCGCGCCGCGATCAGTTTCTTCAGGTCGATGCCGGTCGAAAGACCCATGGCCTCGAACATGAAAACGAGATCTTCCGTCACCACATTGCCCGAGGCGCCCGGCGCATAGGGGCAGCCGCCGAGGCCGCACAGCGAGCTATCGAACGCGCGCACGCCAGCCTCATAGGCGGCTAGGCAATTGGCGATGCCAAGGCCACGGGTGTTGTGCATATGGGCGGCGCCGGTCTTGCTGCCGATTTCGGCGAAGGCGCGGCTGAACAGCCGCGTCACCTGTGCTGGGTTGGCATAGCCCACCGTATCCGACAGGCCGGTTTCGTCGGCACCGGCTTCGGCGAGCTGGTTCGCCAGGCGGATCACATCGTCTTCGGGCACCGTGCCTTGCAGGGTGCAGCCGAAGGCGGTTGAAATATTGGCTTCGATGCCAATCTGTGGCGCTTGCGCGTCGCGCAGCGCCACGATGCGTTTCACTTCCTCCACCATCTCGGCTGGAGTTTTGCGCACATTGGCGCGCGAATGGGCTTCACTCGCCGAAACCGGAATGGTCAGCACATGGACGCCGGCGGCGATGGCGGCCTCGGCACCGCGCAGGTTCGGCACCAGGCCCAGAACTTTCAGGCCGGGCAGGGTGCGGGCGTGGCGCACCACCTCCGCCGCATCGGCCATCTGCGGCAGCAGTTTGGCCGGCACGAAGGAGGCGACTTCGATCTCGCGCAGGCCGGCCGCGTAAAGCGCGTCGATCCAGCGCAATTTGTCCGCCGTCGCCATCACCTGTGAAAGGCTTTGCAGCCCGTCGCGCGGGCCGCATTCGCTGATGATGACGTCAGTGGACATGAGGCTCCTAATTAGATGCTGGGTATGGCGCCGCCGTCGACGCGCAGCACCGAGCCGGTGATATAGGAGGCGCGGGCGCTGGCGAGGAAGGCAACGGCATCGCCATATTCCTTGGGATCGCCAAGGCGTCCCATGGGAATGGCATTGGCGCTGTCGCGCGTCACGTCCTCGATGCTGCGGCCCTGCTTCTGCGCGGTGTTGCCGTCGATCTGGGCGATACGATCGGTGGTGATGCGGCCGGGCAGCACCACGTTCACCGTCACTCCGTCGCGCGCCACTTCCTGCGACAAGGTCTTCGACCAGGTGACGAGCGAAGCGCGCAAGGTGTTGGAAATGCCGAGATTGGGAATCGGCGAGACGACACCCGAGGTGGCGCTGGTGATGACGCGTCCCCACTTGCGCTGGCGCATGCCGGGCAGCACCCGGTCGGTGATCGCGATGACGCTGAGGACGAGGTTTTGGAACTGCTGCGCCCAAAGCTCCGGCTTCTGGCCGGCGGCGGTGGTCGGCGGCGGTCCGCCGGTGTTGTTGACGAGGATATCGATCGGCCCGAATGCCTGTTCGACGCGGGCGACATGGGCGTCGATCACCGAGAGGTCGCTCAAATCCCAGGGGAGGGCGAGGCCCTTGCCGCCGGCGGCCGTGATCAGGCTCACCGTTTCATCGAGCTTCTCAGTCCGGCGCCCGGCCACCGCCACGTTGGCCCCTTCGCCGGCGAGCGATACGGCGATCGCGCGGCCGAGGCCGCTGCTGGCGCCCAAAACCAAGGCCGTCTTCCCCTTTAATCCGAAATCCATTGTGCACCGTCTCCTGGAGGCTGCTCTTTCCTTTGGCGGCGACGATGCCCTAGAGCAAATCGCGTTTCAATAGAAACCGACGGCACCGGCAATCGTTCGATTGCTTTGGCGGCCAAGCGGCTGCGCCATTCCGTGCACAGGGGAGGTGGATCAGCCGTCCTGCAGTTTGAAAAGCGATCCGAACTGGCCGGAGTGGGCCCAATATTTGAGGATATCGAGCACGGCCGCCGGCGATGCGAGCCGGTGTTTGGCGATCGTGTCGAGACCGCCGACATGGATCGACACGCCGTCATTGTCGTTGACGACGCGAAACCCGTCTTCGTCGGTCAGATCGTCGCCGATGAAGATCGGCCGGCTGTTGCGGTAGAGCGGGTGTTTCAGGAAGTCCGCGATGGCGTGGCCCTTGCTCGCCTCCGCCGGCAATATTTCGCCGACGCATTTGCCAAGTTGCAATCGGTAGTCGGAGCCGAGCGATTTCAGCGCATCACTGAGCGCATGGCGGCAGAGTTTCTCGGACTCGACCGCCTTGCGCCAATGCACCGAGAAAGCGCAGCCCTTGTCCTCGACGATGACGCCGTCGATCGGATCCATCGCCGCGCGGACCCTGTCGGCCGCCAGCATCAGCTCCGGTCGGCTGGTCGCATCGCAGCGAGTGGTGATGTCGCCGGCGCGCGTTTCGAGCCCGTGCAGGCCGGCGGCGTCGAACATCAGCGGCCGCAGAAAGCCATCAAGCACCTGCAACGAGCGCCCGCTGACAATGGCAAAGCGGCCGTCCAAGGTGAGCTGCAAGTCTTGCAGGGTTGCCACCAGGGAGCTGTCGATGACCACATTGTCGGGTCGTGAGGCGATGTCGACCAATGTGCCATCGAAGTCGAGGAACAGCGACCAAGTCTGAGTAGTCATGTGCTGCCCCCCGAGCGTCCCTCCTGAACGGGTTCGAGAATGCGCTGGCGATTGCGCAGCCGCGAGGCCTCGACCAGCATTTGGGCGGCCCAGCGATAGACATTTCGCTCCCGTACCAGCGTGCGCATGAGCTGCATGCGTTCGCGCTGCTGATCCTCGGGCATGGTCAACGCGTGCTGGAAGGATTCCGCCGTGCCGTAGGCATCATAGGGATTGATCAGCAGCGCTGCGGTCAGTTCCCGCGAGGCACCGGCGAATTGCGATAGGATCAGCACCCCTTGGTCGTCGTCACGTGCGGCGACGAATTCCTTGGCCACGAGATTCATGCCGTCATGCAGGCTGGAGACGACGCAGACGTCGGCGGCGCGGAAGAGCTCGAACACTTCCGCCGGTTCATGATGACGGATGATGAGAATGATCGGCTTATAGCTGTCGTTGCCATGTTTTTCATTGATCGTCTCAGCCAGCAAAACGGCTTCGTCTTGTAGTTTGCGATAGGAGTCGAGTTTGGTTCTGGTCGGCGCCGCCACCTGCACCAGGACAAAGCGACCGATCCATTCGGGATGGCGCGTCAGGAAATCGTCGACGGCGTGCATCCGATCGACCACGCCCTTGGTATAATCGAACCGCTCGACGCCGATGGCCAGATGGGCGTTCTGATCGATGCCGAGGCGCTCGCGCACAATGCGTCGGCATTCAGCGACCGGCTTTTGCGCCTTCATCGCCGCCGGCGGCCAGTCGATCGAAATCGGATAGGGACGGATCAGACACTCCTGGTCTTCGAGCGTGACCGAGGCATTCTCGCGATCGATCCGGCTTTCGATGAAACGGTCAGCCGTCTCCAGGAAGTTGTTGCAATGGAAGCGCGTGTGGAAGCCGAGGATGGAGCTGCCGAGAAGGCCGCGGATGATCTCCTCGCGCCACGGGCAGATGCCGAAGGTTTCGGAGTTCGGCCACGGGATATGCCAGAAGGTGATGATGGTGGCGCGCGGCAGCCGCTTGCGGATCATGCCGGGCAGGGTGGCGAAGTGATAATCCTGCACCAGGACAATCGGATCGGGCACGCGCGCTTCCTGCGCGACCGCATCGGCGAAACGCTCGTTGACCTCCTGATAGGTGACCCAGTTGGCCTCACGAAACGACGGACGCACGAAGGAGATATGGCACAGCGGCCACAGGCCCTCGTTGGCCATGCCATAGTAATAGCCGTCCTGCTCGTCCTCCGACAGCCAGACACGGCGCAAGGTATAGGCTGGATCGTCGGGGGGCACTTGCACACGGTCATTGCGGTCGACGGTCTCGCGATCAGCCGTGCCGCTGCCATGGGCCACCCAGGTGCCGCCGCAAGCGCGCATCACCGGCTCCAGCGCCGTCACCAGGCCGCTTGCCGGTGTCTGCGCCGAGATGGTGTCGCCGTTCTTGTTGTGGATATAGGGCTCGCGGTTCGAAACCGCGATCACCTGTACACCGGGCAATTCTTCTTCGATCAGCTTGCGCAGGGTTTCAGGCGACCAGTCGACCTGGATCGGCGCTTCACCGCCGCTCGCGGCATCGGATTTCAGGTCGCGGACCAGCTTTCGGATTTCGGCCCCGAGAATCGGCGGTGTTCCGTTGGGGTCGCGCATGACGCCGCCACCCTTGCGCGCATCAAGAATTGTTTGGCGTGCCGACGCCAGCCATTGTCGCAGCAGGAAGAACATCAGCGCGGCGGCGAGCAGGCTGATGGCAAAGCCAACACCGACGATGCCGAGCACCCAGTAGAAACGCACTTCCGAGGCGCGCGCTTCTATGAAGCTCAGATCATGTAAGACCGCGACATGCCCTTTGGTTGCGCCGGTCGTGATCGGGAACGTTGCAATGAACAGCCGGCGGCCGGCGTGATTGATAGTCGAGAAATTAGGCCGGTCGCTGCGCGCCAAGGCCTTGCAGGCGACGTCATTGCCCAGGCTCTTGGTCTGGTAAACGAGGTTGTCGCGTTCGTCGCAATACATGATGCCGACAAGGCGCTCGTCGTCGGCCAGGCGATCGAATAGTTTTGAGATGGCGCCATCGTCTTTGCGGACGATATCGGACTGAATTTGGTCTTGGATGGAATTGAACACAAGGCGCGAACGCAATTCGACATCGCGCCGCGACCATTGATCGACGACGATGGAGGTCAGGGGCAGAAAGCCGAGCACGAGGACGACGATCACGCCAATGATAAAGGCTCCATAACGGTAATAAGACTTCACATCCAATGCTCCTGAAATGCTCCCGATCAAGACGGCCGACAGGCCCTAAAGCTTACTCCCAGGGACGACTGAGCCGAACCGCTGAATTGATCAGGCCGACCATCGAATAGGTTTGCGGGAAATTGCCCCAGAGCTCGCCGGTCTGATGGTCAGCGTCTTCCGACAAAAGCCCGAAGGAGTTGCGCAGGGCGAGCAGTCGCTCGAATTGCGCCACCGCTTCCTCGCGATGGCCGATGGCGGCAAGCGCATCGACATACCAAAAGCTGCAAATGAGGAAGCCATTGGTCATATGGCCGAAGTCGTCATGTGTTGCGTAGCGCAGCAAGAGGTCGCCAAGGCGCAATGATTTTCCGATCGCTTCGACGGTGGCGACGAAACGGGGATCCTCGGCTTTGACGAAGCCGAGTTCGGCCAGGAGCAGCAAGGTCGCGTCGAGGTCTTCACCGTCGAAGGCGGAGACGAACGTCCCGAGCTTGGCGTTGAAGGCGCGTCGATCGATCTCGGCATGGATCGTTTCGGCGTGCTTTTGCCAAAACTCACTGCGGTCATCCCGGCCGATCCGCTTGGCGGCGCGCGCCAGCCTGTCGCAAGCGGCCCAGCACATCACACTCGAAAACGTGTGGATCGAGGCGATCGTGCGCAGTTCCCAAGGGCCGGCATCGGGTTGGTTGAACACCTCGAGTGCGCGGCGGCCGAGACCTTCAAGGCGTTCGAAGAGGATTTCATTGCCGTCGCGCACCAGCCGGTGATCGAAGAAGGCATGCATGGAGGCGAGCACGATGCTGCCGTAAACATCGTTTTGCACCTGCGTATAGGCGCCGTTGCCAGTGCGCACCGGCCCCATGCCGCGATAGCCGGCAAGCTTTTCGGCGATCCGTTCCTCGCGGTCGGACAGGCGCGAGACGCTGAAGAGGGGACCGATATCCTTGGCGCCGCGCGAATTCTCGTCATCGACGATATCGGTGATGTAGCCGATGTAGGTTTCCATCGTGCGCGTCGTGCCAAGTCGGTTCAGCGCTTGAATGACGAAATAGGCGTCACGCACCCAGCAATAGCGATAGTCCCAGTTGCGACCGCTTGAGGGCGCTTCGGGAATGGAGGTGGTGAGCGCGGCGACAATGGCGCCGGTCTCCTCGAAGTTGCACATTTTGAGGGTGATGGCCGAGCGGATCACCGCTTCCTGCCAATCGAAGGGGATCGACAGCGAACGCACCCAATCCTGCCAATGGGCGATGGTCTTCTCAAGGAATTCCCGGCCCATCACATCGATGCCGGCACGCAACGGTTCGTCGGCGCCGAAGAAGAAGGCCAGCGGTCGGTCGATCACGAACGGGGTTCTATCGAGGAGATAGGCGACCGGCGCGTCTGTCGTCAGGCGCAGGCTCATCGACGGGCCGACGAAACGAATGTGGCTGTTGCCGCGCGTCACCTCAGGCTCGTCGGCACCCCAATTGAATTTCGGCGTGGCCCGCACCCTGATGCGTGGCCGGCCTTTCAGCGGGCGGATGCGACGCACCACCATCGGCGGCCGGTAGATGCGATCGAACTGCATGAAGCGCGGCGCATAGTCGGTGATCTCAAGCGAGTTACCGGCCGCGTCGGACAAGACGGAAACAAGGACAGCGGTGTTCTCGATATAAGACTGCGAGCAAGATACTCCGCCAACAAGCTCGATCTCGAACAGGCCGTCATGCTGCTTGTCGGCATCTTCGCCCATCAGCAAATTGCAGAACGCCGGATCGCCATCGAGCCGAGGAAAGCACGACCAGATCATGCGCGCGCGCTTGTCGATCAATGTTGCGATCGAACAGTTTCCGATCACAGCAAGGTCGAGAGAATGCATAGGTAGATCTCCTGATATGGGCGGCGCGAAGGCCAAGGCATGAGGACCAAGGCATGACGAGCGATAGGAACGAGGAACTCGGTGGGCCGGCCTGGTATCGCGAGGCGCTCGGCTAGGATTCAAACGTTCGCGACACCAGGGACTTAACGCGTGGTGCGCGGAAAAAGTTCCATGCCGATGTGGCAGGTTTTTGTCATCGTGCGAGGCCGCTGCAGGCCCGCGCGATCGGGTCGTTAAAAAAGCAAAGGCCCCGCGCGGCAGAGCCGCAGCGGGGCCAAAAAGTCATAGGCCTTGCCAGTACATCCGTGGTCAAGGCTAGAGACTTGGCGAAGTCTGTTGATCAGACAGCCTTCAGATTGTCCGCAGAGGACTTACCCGAACGCTTGTCGACGACGATCTCGTACGAAATCTTCTGTCCTTCGTTCAGGCCGCGCATCCCGGCGCGTTCAACGGCGCTGATGTGAACGAACACGTCCTTGCCGCCATCATCGGGCTGGATAAATCCGTAGCCCTTTTGATCGTTGAACCACTTAACGGTTCCCTGTGACATAGGTATCATTCCGTATTTAGCAAGTGCAGGTTGGTCGCAAAGAAATTCCGCAACCGGTGTATTCGAGATTTAGGGAATGTCGTCAGACAGGTCCGCGGTTGCGGCAAGGCCAAGTCGTTCGGCCAAAAGCTCGAACATCTAATATGGGGGATACGACTTATTTAATCAAGATCCTCTTTTCGGGGTCGTTTAGATCCTAGGTCGCTCCCAACTCTAGGCTTTTTTTGTCGTAGTCCGGTTGGTGAAGTGGGCGTTACCCAGACCGGTTCCGATGGTGAAAGCGCCCCATCCCTCCACATCCTGCATGAAGGGCACCTCGCTCAGCCCCTGCACGACAGCGTCATTATGCATGATCACCAGGGTTTCGTGCTCATCGATCTCCGGGATCGCGGCGGCGATCGCCTGCGGCAAATTGAATCGGCTGCTTTGCCAATTGCCCGGCAGGTTTTGCGTGCCCTGCGAGATGGAGCCGTCATCCTCGATTCGCCCCGGGCAGGCGATGCCGATGAACGGCGCCAGTTTATAGCCCTCCTTCTGGGCGCGTGACGCCAGATCCTGCAACATGCCGATGAGTTCGCCCACGGCCTCGTCGCGCTTTGGATCGTCGTCGGCGTGCCGCCAGAGCTTTGACTTCCACACCCGCGCCTTGGACAGGTCCTTGGCCTTTTTGACGTTGGGTTCGACAACGCCGGCACGCATATTCGTCCCGCCAATGTCGACGGTTAAAATGGCGTCGTGGCCCTCGAAAATCCACGCCGGCGCCAGATGCGCGCAGCCGATCAGCGCGGCTTCGTCAGGATGGCTGCGAATGGGAACGAGATCGATGTTGATTTTCTCGGCCTTCAGGATGAGGCCGGCACGGGCGATGGCCAGTTCACCGATGCGGCTCTGGCGGAAGCCGCCGCCGATGACCAGGCGTTGTGTGTCACTCCAGGCTTTCAGTTTCAGGAATCGCTGCGCCACGCCGGCGAGTTCCTGCGCGAAGTCCTCGATGGCGCTTTGCACCACGCCGCTGGCGTCCTGGTCTCCGCTGGTCAAAATTTCGTCCAGCCGTTTACGGCTGATGTCGTCGCTGGCCTCGTCGCCGAACGGGTCCGCATCCAGTTTGCGCAGCGGCTTGCGCCATTTTTCCAGCAGATCGTGAAAGGCGCGCCGGCTTGCTCGGTCGCCGACAAAACCCTCGTCGTCTTTGATTTCGGCGTTGTAGCTATCGACGATCACCGAAGGGAGGGTTGTGGCTCCGTGCGTGCCGATTGCTTCTGTCGTCTGAACAGCCATCCGTTGAGCCCCCTGATTATAGGGATTTAACGGCTAAAGCCGTCCGATGGTTGCATAGCTTAAGCGTCAGCCTTAGAAGCCGTCCGCCGCGATGCGGGGGATCAAAGCGCAGGTCCGTGGAAACATGTATAGGCCGACGATCCCCGACAGTGGGGTCAGCGTGGCTATTGGATACGGCTCGGCGTGGTTGAGGACCGTCAGGTCCATGGGGTAAACTGGGCGGGGCAATGCCAAAGCGGCTGAGCCTAGCCTTCGTGCCGGGCGTTTCGTCTGCCTGTTGCGGCAGCAAAGAGACTTTGTGTTGAGTGGCGGTCGCGATAACGCGGGCCGCCGAGTGAGGGGGGAATATGTCCAAGATTCATGTGAGCACGCGTGGCCTGTCGTGGGCTGCCGCGATCGGGATGTCGCTGGCGGCTGCCGCGACCGCATCGGCGCAGAGCAATTATCCGAACCGGCCGGTCAATCTGATTTCCGATTCGGCGCCGGGCAGTTCCAATGACGTGTCCGTGCGCATCGTCGCCGAGCAATTGGGTAATCTGTGGAGACAGCAGGTCGTCGTCCTCAACTATCCGGGCGCTGGCGGTGGCATCTCGGCCCGAACCGCCGCGCAAGCGACGCCGGACGGTTACAACTTCTATATGCCGGCGGCCTCGGTCTTCCTGGCGTTGAAGGGCGCCCCGGGAACTTCGCCCAATCTGCCCGTCGAGCTGCCGCGTGATTTCGTCCCGGTGGCTTTCGTTTCCGTGCAGCCGATTTTCCTCGCGGTGTCGCCGAAGCTCGGCGTCAATTCCGTCGCTGAGCTCGTTGCCATGGCGAAGCAAAAGCCCGGCGAGATTTCCTTCGCCGCGACCGGCAAGGGGCGCATCACCCATCTGACGATGGAACTGCTGCAAGCGCGCGCCAACATCAAGCTCACCTTCGTGCCCTATGCCGGCGGACCGGCGGCGGCGATGAACGATGTCACCACAGGGCGCGTCGGCATCGTTCTGGACGGCTATTCCAGCCTCGGTGGCGCCATCGACGGCAATCTCATTAAGGCCATCGGTGTTGGGACGTCCGAGCGGTTGCCGCAGTTCCCCAATCTGCCGACCGTTGCGGAGACTGTTCCCGGCTTCTTTGCCGGCGGCTGGAATATCGTTGTCGCCCCGATCGGGACGCCGGCGGATATCGTGAAAAAGGTCAGCGAAGACGTCAACAAGGTCCTCGACAACCCCGATGTCATCCAGCGCTTCGAAAAGCTCGGCACCTATCCGCGCAAGATGTCCGCCGATGAGGTTGGCGCTTTCGTGAAGCGGGAGCAGGATGTCTGGCGCCCGATCCTTGAAAAAGTGGCGAGCGAAGACGGCAAATGAGCCTCCTGTTAAGCTGACGCTTTGGCATTTCCCGCGTCGAATTGGCGTGGGAAATGCCTCCAGGTCAGGGGCTTGAACTGGATCCCATAAAGCCGATATAGCCTACCGAATTAGTGGGGAGATTTTCCGGAAAGGAAAAATCGTTGAGACTGTTTTTGAAAGCGCGCGGCACACCTCTCGTGGCCGCCATCGGATTGACCCTGGCGGCCGCTCCGGCCGCATTGGCGCAGAGCACCTATCCGGATCGCCCGATCACCTTCATCTCCGATGCGCCGCCGGGACTGTCCAGCGACGTGGCGACCCGCATTGTCGCCGAGCAATTGACCGTTCTGTGGAAGCAGCAGGTTGTCGTCATCAATCAGCCAGGCGGCGGCGGCAGCATCTCGGCGCGGGCGGCGTCGCGCGCCACCCCCGATGGCTACACCTTCTACACGCCGTCGAACTCGACCTTCCTGCAGTTGAAGGGCGCAGCTGGCGTCGCGCCCAACCTGCCGATCGAAATGCCGCGTGATTTTCTGCCTGTCGGTTTCATCTCGGTGCAGCCGATGCTGATTGGCGTCTCGCCGAAGCTCAACGTCAACAGCGTTGCTGAACTGGTGGCGCTGGCGAAAGAGAAGCCGGGTGAGATCGCCTTCGCGGCGACGGGGCGTGGCCGCTTCACCCATCTGACGATGGAATTGTTTCAGGCCCGGGCCAACGTGAAACTGACCTTCGTGCCCTATACCGGCGGGCCGGCGGCAGCGATGAACGATGTGACCACCGGCCGTGTCGGGATCATCGTTGATGGCTACCCGGGCATTGGCGGCGCCATCGAAGGCGGTCTCATCAAGGGTCTTGGCGTTGGCTCGCAGGAGCGCTTGAAGGAATTCCCCGATCTGCCAGCCATCTCCGAAACGCTGCCGGGCTTCTTCGCCAGCGGCTGGACCGCGCTGATCGCGCCGGTCGGTACGCCAGACGACATCCTGAAGAAGGTGAGTGCCGATCTGAACAAGGCGCTTGAAAGCCCCGATCTCCTGGCGCGCTTCGTCAAGCTCGGTCTCTACGTCAACAAGACCTCGCTCAGTGAAGCTGGTGACTTCGTCAAGAAGGAACAGGAGATCTGGCGTCCGATCCTCGAAAAGGTGGCGAGCGAGGACACCAACAAATAAGCATTTTCCAGCGAGTGGGTTCGCGTGAAGAAAATGCGTTAGATCAAATCGGGGCGGGTTCTGATGAAATCAGAACCGGCCCCGAATGTATTATTCGCCGAAATCCTCGCGTTTCCACGCGCTCGGATGGCGCTTGGTGACGCGGCTGAGGTCATCAACGTTGGCGCAGCCGAGCTGGCCCAATGTGTTGCGCAGGTCATCCGCATAAACATTGATGAGATGACCAGGCCCCTTGGCGCCGAGCGCGCCGAGGCTCCACAGGAAAGACTTGCCGGCAAAAGCGGCGTCGGCGCCGCAAGCGATGGCGCGCGCCACGTCTATGCCCGAGCGGATGCCGCTGTCGAGAATGAGCGTCGCCTTTTTACCAACAGCAGCGCGAATGGCGGGCAGGACGTCGATGCTTGTCGGCAGAGCGTCGATCTGGCGACCGCCGTGATTGGTGACGAACAGCCCGTCAACGCCCATCGCCACGGCGCGTTCCGCATCGGCTGGATGCAACACGCCCTTGAGCACCAGCGGTCCCTTCCAATGCTCGCGATATTTGGCGATCTCGTCCCAGGTGAAGGCGCCACCTTGTTCACGACGGATGAAAGCCGCGGCATCGGCCAGCGAGATATTCTCCGGCATGTATCTCTTGAGCGAGACAAAGCGCGGAATGCCCGCTTGCGATAGAGCCGAGAGCCAGGCCGGCGAGGTCAGAGCATCGAGCCGCAGACGCATGGTCAGCTTGAACGGATTGACGATGCCGCTGCGCACTTCGCGCGGGCGAATGGTGCGCGCCGGCGTATCGATGGTGAGCACCAGGGCATGGACACCCACGGCCTGGGCGCGACGCACCAGGTCGAGTCCGATCTTGTGATCGTTGTTGGCGAAGCGATAGAGCTGATACCACAGCACGTCAGGCGCGAGCTCCGCCGCCTTTTCCACTTCGATGCCAGACAGAACGCCCAGCGTATAGGGAACACGCGCCGCCTGCGCGGCGCGGGCGAAATGGGTCTCGGCGCCGGGAAAGGCTGTGCCAGGTCCGCCGATCGGCGCGATGCCGATGGGGGCCGCATAGGCACGGCCAAACAGTTTCGTGTCGGCTGGCGGTGGTTTGACCACCCGGCTATAGCGCGGCACCAGTTCGATCCCGTCGAGCGAGGCCCAGTTGCGCTTGATGCCGGTATCTTCGCCGGCGCCACCGTCCATATATTCGAAGGAAAAGTGCGGCATCCGCTTGCGCGCCCGTTCGCGCAGATCGAATGCGGTCGGATATTGACGCAGCAACGCGAGCCGTTCTTCCGCCTCCTTGGCGGAAAGCGCCTGTACCGGTGCTGGCGGCTGTCGTGCGTCGTCCATTTCCATCCCCGTTATTATGCCTCGATTGAACCGCGACCATAGCCGGCAGGGGGCGACAAAGCGAGGGCAGGGGTCAGCGTTTGCGGCGATTGTCCCTGATCCGCGCCTTCGGTTGCGCCCATTCCGGCCGTTGCGCGAACCATTTTGCCAGAAAAGCAACGAACACCCGCACCTTTGCCGGCGGTGCGACCCCATGGGGATAGGCGACGAGAATCGGCTGCGGCAACGGCCGGTAGGCCGGCAGCACCTGGACGAGGGCGCCTGACGCCAAGTCTTCAACGATGCAATAATGCGGCACGAGGCCGATGCCGAGATGCGCCAGGGCGGCCTTGCGCAGGGCGAGGCTGGAGTTGGACAGAAAGTCGCCGTTGATCTTGACGGTGGCAGCGCCCGAAGGACCGGTGAAGTTCCAACGCCGGTCGTATTCGTTGGAGTTGGAATGAACCAGGCAGCGGTGCGCGGCGAGCGCCTCGAGATCTCGTGGCTGTCCCATCTCCGCGATATAGCGCGGTGAGGCGCAGAGCACGAATGGGAAGGTGCCGACGCGGCGCGCGATGATCGAGGAATCGCGGATGTCGACCGTGCGGATGGCGACATCATGGCCGCTGTCGACGAAATCCTGAGCGCGAAAGGTGAAGTCGCCCAGCGTCAATGATACGCGCAGGTCCGGCTGCACTGTCGCGAAATCAATGATGGCATCGCCGAGATACATGGTGCCGAAAGATTTCGGCGCGGCGATGCTCAGCGTGCCGGAAGGCTTGCCGCGCCCCTGCGCCAGCGCGCGCTCGGAGCTTTCGAGATCAAGCAGGATCCGTTCGCAAGATTGCAGATAGGACGCGCCGTCCTCGGTGAGGCGGATGCTGCGCGTCGAGCGATTGAATAGAGTGACGCCGAGGTTTTGTTCGAGCGCCGCGATGTGTCGTGTCACCAGCGAGCGCGAGATGCCGAGCTGCGCCGCCGTCCGCGTGAAGCTGCGGCTGCTGGCGGCCCGGACGAAGGTCTGCATGGCGAGAAATCGATCCATGGCATCCATTTTTGCAGAAAATGAAAAAGACAATTGCAATATTGTCGCTTTCAATTGAAGGCCGTCAATCGAAAGATCAGAACAGAGGAAACAGGCCATGGGAGGGACAGGTGCCAGTTCTCCGCAACATGCAGCGTTTAACGCTGGCTCTGGCCGGGCTTGGCGTGGCTCTGGCGACCACGTCCCTGGCGCAGGCGCAAGACGTGGCCTATCCGACACGGGCGGTGAAAATACTCGTGGCGGCGGCGCCGGGCGGCAATCCCGACATCATTGCACGGGCGCTGGCGCAAAAGCTGACCGTCACCCTCAACGCGCCTTTCATCGTCGAGAATGCACCGGGCGCCGGCGGGGTCGTCGCAGCGACGTCCATCGTCAAGTCGCCGCCTGATGGCTATACGCTCTTTGTGGCTGATTCCGGCAGCCTGGCCATTGCGCTGGCCACCACCGCCGGCCTTGCCTATGATCCACGCAAGGATTTCACGCCGATCACCGCTCTGGCGAGCGTGCCGACAGTGCTCGTCGTCAATCCCGATCTCGGCTTCAAGGATGTGAAGTCCTTTATCGCCGCCATGCGTGCCGCGCCCAACAAGACCAATTACGGCTCTCCGGGGATTGGCTCGGTGCATCACATCACCATGGCGGTCTTTCTCGCTCAGTCGAACATTCAGCTTGAACACATCGCCTATCGCGGCGGGACGCCCATGGTCGATGCGCTGTTGCGCCGTGAGGTTCAGGCGGCCTGGTCGGGCATTCCCAATGTGATGGAGCCGATCCGTCTCGGCAAATTACAGCCGCTGGTCGTCAGCACGGCCGAACGCCAGCCGACGCTGCCCAATGTGCCGACCTTGGCGGAGGAGGGGCTTGGCCAGTTCGACATCGCCACCATGATGGGCCTTGTCGGGCCGGCGGGTATTCCACCTGCTGTTGTCGGCAAGCTCGAAAAGGCCGTTGCCACTGCGCTGCGCGAACCCGACATGACCGCGCGGCTCGACTCGTTAGGGATGACCTTCGCGCCCGAGCAGGGTGCCGCCGCCTACACCGCCTTCATCTCCCGCGATATCGACAAATATGACAGGGCCTCGAAACAGGCGGGACTGACAAAGCAATAATCCGAAACGCATAGATCCAGGACAAAGCAGATGAGTGAGACAATTTTGGAAAGCCGCGCCGCCACGCTCGACAAGCTGAGAGTCGATCAGGTCGGCAGCCTCGTGCCGCCGGATGCGCTGAAACAGACGCATCGCCAATTCGCCCGCGGCGAGATCAGCGCGGCGCAGTTGTACGCGGAGCAAGACAAGGCTGTTGCGGCAAGCATCCGGCAGCAGGAGAAAATCGGTTTGCCGATCCTGACCGATGGCGAGTTCCGGCGCGCCAATTTTCAGGACAGTTTTGCCGATGCCGTCTCCGGCTTTGACGTGCCGGAGAATGCCGAGGCGCGGACCGATTGGCGCGAGGCCGTCAATCCGCTTGGTCGCACCGAGCAGAAATTTGATTTGGCCGGCCCCGCGATCCGGACGCGTCGGCCGGCCGTGGCGCGGCTGGCCTTGAAGCGCAATGTCATTCTTGACGAATACAATCAGGTGGCGCCGCTGGCGACGACCGCGCCGGTTAAGGTCGCTTTGCTCGGCCCTGACCGCATCTCGCAACGTTTCGCCTGGGAGAAATCCCAGGCCGTCTACAAAGGCCTCGATGATTTCATCGCCGATGTTGTTGCCATCGAGCGGCAGATGATCACCCAGCTGATCGCCGCCGGGTGCCGCTACATCCATATCGATGCGCCGGGCTTCACCGCCTATATGGATCAGGTGTCGCTGGAGCGCATGCGCGCCCGTGGCGAGGACCCGCAGAAGAATCTGGAGCGCGCGATCAAGGCCGAGAATGACGTGATCGCCGGTTTTGAGGGCGTCACCTTCGGCCTGCATCTGTGCCGGGGCAATACCCGCTCTATCGATCCCAAGACCGGTGAAATGGTGGCGCAGTGGCATCGCGAAGGCCATTATGATGCGATCGCCGAGCAATTGTTCTCAAGCGTCAAGCATCAGCGGCTGCTGCTTGAATATGACAGCCCGCGCGCTGGCGATTTCACGCCGCTGCGCTACGTGCCCGCTGGCACGACAGCAGTTCTGGGGCTGGTGACGACCAAATCGATGGAGGTCGAGCAGCCCGATTTCCTGCTGCGCCGGCTTGAGGACGCGGCCAAGCATCTGCCGATGGATCAACTGGCCATCAGCCCGCAATGCGGCTTCTCAAGCGATATGGAGCTTGTGCAATTGCCGGAGGATATCCAGTGGCGCAAATTCGAGGCGCTGCTGGCGACCGCCGACAAGGTTTGGGGAAACGCCTGAAAGCAAACGGCCGCAGGCAAAGCCTGCGGCCGAATTGCTTCAATGTAGATCTTAAGGTGCTGGATGCGCGTCGACGAGCACGGCCGCCAGCAGGCAAGGCTTGTCGCTGACATTCTTCCAGGCGTGATTGGTGCCGCGCTGGACGATACAATCGCCGGCCTTCAGCAGCACTTCACCCTTTTCCATCACCATCCACATCTCGCCTGAGATGACCACGAGATAATCGACCGAATTGGTCTTGTGCATGGTCGGATGTTTTGCCTGGTCTTCGGCGGAGGGCTGGTTGCCGGAGCCGAGCTGGCCAAAAGTTTCAGCCGTGTTGATCTTGGAACTGCCCTCCGGCGGTATTTCGACCACGCGGAAGATCGTGCCCGACCGCACCGGATCGTGTTGCAGCGGCCGCAACGATTGGTCTGTCGCGCCCATATTGTCGACCGGCATTTCGCCCGTCACCCAGACTTCGGTGACGCCGGCGCCGGTCCAGCCCTTGAGTGGCACGGCGTTGGGCGCATGATCGTCATAGGTGACGATGGTCTTGCCGTCCTTGTCATGTCCGGTGACGTAGCGCTTGATCTTTTGAATCATCTCCCTCTCCCTTTCTACTTATGCGTCAACACTCGATTGCGCAGCACGCCGATGCCTTCGACCTCCAGTTCGACGACATCGCCATGTTTGAGGAAGCGCATCTGCTCCAGGCCGCAGCCGTTGCCGACCGTGCCCGAGCCGAAGAATTCGCCGGGATAGAGCGTCTCGGAGCGCGAGACATGGGCGATCAGGTCTTCGAACTTCCAGTGCATGGTGGAGGAACTGCCACGGCCCCATTCCTCGCCGTTGACCCGGCAGATCATGGTGAGTTTGTAGGGGTCCTTCAGTTCGTCGGCGGTGACGAGGCAGGGACCCATGGCATTGCCATTGTCGAAATCCTTGCCTTTGGCGGGGCCAAGCTGCCCAGCCATTTCGATGGTCTGCGCGTCGCGCGCCGAGAAGTCGTTGAAGATGGTATAGCCGTAGATATAGTCGCGCGCCTTGTCGCGGCTGATATCGACGCCTTTCTTGCGGATGTAGAAGCCGAACTCAAGTTCGAAATCCATCAGCTTGGAATAGGCCGGCCAGACCACATCCTCTTCCGTGCCGATCACCGAGAAGCGATTAGCTTTGTAATAGATCGGCTGCTCGTAAAAGATCTTCGGCACTTGCAACGTGCCATTGCGCTCGAATTCGGCGAGTGCGGCTTTCGGATCGGGCATGGCGTTGGCGCGTACCTGCCGCGCGGCGGCGAAAGCTTGCTTGAGGTGTTGCTCGAAGCACAGGCAGTCGCGGATTTGCGGCGGCGGCTGGATCGGCGCTAGCAGCTTCACCGACTTGCGATCGATGGCGCCGTTCTTCTTGTTCTTCTTCAGGGTCTCATAGGCCCGGTCGAGCGCTGCGTCGCCGGCCTCGATCATCGCCAGAACCGAGGCGAAACTTTTGTATTTCTCGCCGAAGGCTTCGCTATGCGCCTCGGCGAGATCGATGATTTTCCTGTCGCCGTCGATAAAGGCGCCGGCGCGCTGCTTTCCTTTGTGCTGATAGGTGACAAGCTTCATAGGTCCCTCCCCAAAAGCGAGTGCTTGGTTACAGATTGCCTTTCCTTGAAGGTGGCTCGGGCACGCGGCCATGTTTCAGGGCTGCGTGGAGCAGGGCGACCATATGGGTCGCCGTCGTCATTTCGTCGTCGGGATCGCAGCTGCCATCGCTCAGCCGGATGATGCGCCCGGTGTCCGCCATGAAGAACACCATGGCGCCGATCATCATGTGATAGGCCCAGTGAATCTCTTCCGGCCGCCGATCGGGCAGGGCCTGGCCCATGGCCTCGATCATTTTGCGCGCCACCGGATCGAAAAATTCGCCGATGATCTCTTTGCTGTGCCGGCTCGGGCTGGAGGTTTCGCGCGCCAGGATGCGCGCATAGCTGGAATTCTTTTCGGTGTTGCGCAGGTGGATCATCGGCACGATGAGGGCGCGGATGATCAGCTCCAGCTTGCGATCGGGATCAGGCTCAAGCTCCGCCAGCCGCAGGCCGGCGAGGCGATCATCGACGATCGCCGGAGACCGCATCTCGAAGATAGCGCGATAGAGCCCTTCCTTGGCGCCGAAATGATAATTGATGAGGGCGACGGGGACGCCGGCGGCGAGTGCGATCTGGCGCACCGAGACACCGTCGAAGCCATGTTCGCCGAACAGATCTTCAGCACTGCGCAGGATTTTGGCGCGCGTCGCCTCGGCCGCGCGTGGCGGCGGGCCCGCTGGCTCAACGGCGCGCGCGCGCGGAGCTTGCTTGGTTTTGGCGGCGCGGGCGCGGGGGCTCATGGACATCGGTGGTCTCTTCGATCTGGAGAAATTGAACTAGATATCAAAAATATTGTCAACTTGTTCAAATCTGCTACCGTCATGAGCCATTGGCGTGGGAGCGCTTGCATCGCAGGGAGTGGTCGATGGCAAAATGGCAGTTCACCAAGGGGCTTCACGATATCGGCCATGGCTGTTTCGCTTATTTGCAGCCCGATGGCGGCTGGGGCTGGAGCAATGCCGGCCTGATCACCGACGGCGAGGCGAGCCTGCTGGTCGACACGCTGTTCGATCTGAAATTGACCGCCGATATGTTGAAGACGATGCGTGATGCGGTGCTACAGGCCAAAAGCATCGGCACTCTGGTCAACACCCATGCCAATGGCGATCATACCTTTGGCAATGAGCTGGTGAAGGGCGCCAAGATCATCGCCTCCAACGGCACGAACGATGAGTTCAGCCATGTCACGCCGGCCGCTTTCAAAACGATCATGGACAATGTCCATCAGTTCGGAAAAGCCGGCGAATTCGTGCTCGAATGTTTCCGGCCTTTCGATTTCTCCGGCATCACGCTGACGCCGCCCGACGAGACCTTCTCGGGCGAGATGGAAGTGACCGTTGGATCAAAGAAAGTGCGGCTGATCGAAGTCGGCCCGGCCCACACCAAGGGCGATACGCTGGTCTATATTCCCTCGGAGAAAATTCTCTACACCGGCGACATTCTGTTCCACGGCGGCACGCCGATCTCCTGGGCCGGGCCGGTGTCGAACTGGATCAAGGCGCTCGACACGATCCTCGAACTCGATGTCGATATCGTCGTTCCCGGCCATGGCGGCATCACTGACAAAAGCGCCGTGCGCAACATGCGTGGATATCTGATCTATGTGACCGAAGAGACGCGCAAGCGCTATGACAAGGGCATGAGCGTGATCGAGGCGGCCTTCGATATCGCGCTCGGCGATTATGCCCAGTGGGGCGATGCCGAACGGCTCGTGGTCAATGTGCAGACGCTCTATGACGAGTTCGGCGGCCATCAGGGAGGCCACGATCCGATCCCCTTCTTCGAACATATGATGGCGCTGAAGGCGAAGCTGGATCACGACTGCGCCACAGGGGCGTGCGGCCACAAACACTAAGTCACCAGGGCTCGACTAGCCAATGGCGAGATCAAGGCCGAGAGGTCTTGGCGCGCTTTTGGCTAGCGCCCGTTTTTCTTGTCCTTGGATTTGCCGTTGGCGGCGACGAGCAGCGACGGCGGGCGATGGCACAATTGCTCCGACACCAGGGCGGCGGCATTGACCAGCGCTTCCACGGAGCTGTCGTGGCCTTTCGCATCGCGCCGCTCGGGGCCGGCGATCGCCAGCACGGCGATCAGTTCGCCCTGGGAATCGAAAATCGGTGCGGCGGCGCCACGGATATTGTCGACGAAATGGCCTTTCAGCCAGCCATAACCTGATTTCAGCACGCCGCTCTTGATCGTCTCAAGCCGCTCGCGCAGTTCGACGGACGACAACGCCGGGCCGCTGACCTCCCGGCGCAGCTTGTCGCGCGTCATGTCATTGGGCAGATGCGCCAGGAAGACATGGCCCGTTGCCGAGGAGAGCAGCGGGAAGATGGTGCCGAGGCCGAGCGACGTCACGCCGATGCCGCCGCCCCGCAGCCAGCGGATAACTGTGGGACCTTCGTCGCCCCAGACCGCCAGCGAGCCAGCTTCGTGGATTTTGGCGACCATGTCCTTCAGCGCCGAGCTGGCCAGTTCGATCGCATCGACGCGCGCCAAGGCCGCCAGGCCGATGCGCAGCGAGCGCGAGCCCAGATCATAGCGCCCGGTTGCCGTGTCCTGCGTCGCCAGCCCGCAGCGCACCAGGCTGACGAGATAGCGCCGCGCCTGGCTTGGCGAAAGATCGCTGTTGCGCGCCACTTCGCCCAGGCTGAGCGGGCCGTCGCCATCGGCAAGCGCATCGAGAACCGCAAATCCGGTCTCGACCGACTGGATGCCTTGCAGCTTATCGCCAGAGGACAGCGCTTCGCTTGTTTTCTTCACCGGCCGCGCTTCGCGCACGGCCTTGGCTTTCGCCATGTCAGGGCCTCGTCACTTGTCTGAACACGATCAGATTGCCCAGCGCCACCGCCGGATCAACAATGATCGTGTCGCCTTCGACGCGATGCGCGACATCGCCTTTGCACAGCGATGCTTTCAGCGTGTCCAGGGATCCGACGTTGATGACATACCCGAGATAGGCCGCGCCGTTGGTCGAGTGCTTCGCGTCAACGCCATATCTCGCCTTTGCCGCGGCGGGCGTCAAGGCGATCAAATCCATGCCGGCGGTCACCGTGACGGAGTTCTGCGTTGCTGTTTTCGGCTCATCGAAGAGGGCTGCGAATGTGTCGGCCAAGCTCTCGGGCGTGTCGGTGACGGCGAACACGCCGGCAATGCGCCAGGCGCTGTTGGCATGTTCAAGCCATTCCGGGCGCAGATACAGCTCGACGTTGAAATAGCGGCAGCCGTTGAAAGTGAGCGGCGCCGGGAAGGGCAGGATCACGTCGAATTCCGGAAACACGGATTGCCCTGGTGCAACCACCCATTCACGCTTCACATGCACCGGCGACGGCGCGGCGAACCCCTGCCTGATCATGGCGTCATGGGCGGCCTGCGCATCGGAGGCGCCGAGCACCATGGATTTGATGCCTTCGTGTTCGGTGAGAATGGCCGCCATGGGGGCTGGCAGCAAGCTGCGGTCACGCGCCGCCATCAGCTCGATGTAATTGGCGAAGCCCTTTTTGACCGGCGGCATCAGCACCAGATGGTTGGAAATGCCCATCGCCTCGATATTGCTGATCGGAGACAGGGTGAAACCCATACGCTTGAACAGCGATGCGGCGGCGCCGAGATCGTGAACATAGGTCAGAAGATGATCGATGAGTTCAATGGGTTTGGACATGCTTTTCACTCAGAAGAAGATTGCGGAGGGCATCGACATGCAGCTGCACGCTGTCGAGCAGGGGAAGAGGGGCGTTGGGTAAGGGCAGCAGCAGCGGCAGTTCGGTGCAGGCGAGCACCACCGCTTCGGCGCCTTGGCCGCGGAGTTTCATAACGGCCTTTTCCAGAACAGTTCTGCCTTCCGCCGGAGGACGTCCGGCGGTCAGCACATCCTGGATGAGGGCATCGATCTCCCGTTGATCGCCGCCGTCGAGCAAACTCAGTCGGCGCGGCGCGCCGTTGAGGGACGAACGGGCGAGCCACGCCGGGAGAAAGTCGGAATCGCAGGTCAGGCCCGTGCCGAGAACGCCGACGTTTCCGATCGCTCTCCTATCGAGTTCCTGCGCGACGCTGGCCAGAACGTGCGGCACATCGGCCTTCACCGCCTGCTGAACCGTCTCGTGCCAGTGATGGGCGGTGACGGCGGTGAGGACGATGACGTCGCAGCCGCTGGCTTCTAGTCCCTTTGCTGCATCGACCAGAATGCCTTCCACCGAGTCCATGTCGCCGGCTGCGGCGTGTGACAGCAGTTCGGCATAGTTCAGGTTCCAGACGGCGCCTTCAAAACTATGGTGGGCGCCGAGTGCGCCCTCCATGGCTGTGTTCAGCCGTTCGTAATAGAGCATCGTCGAGCGCCAGCTCATGCCGCCGATCAGGCCGATGCGCCGGCGCTGCTTGCGAATGTGGTCCGACATGTCAGCCTCACACGCCAGCCGACGCCGCCGACCGTCCCTTGGTCAGAAGCGGCAGGCCGAGGGTGATCAGCACGAAAGCGCCGGTCAGCAGTTTCAGATCGGACGGATGCAGGCCGGTGGACAGGCCGAGCGAGACGAGCTGGTAATAGACAATCGAGCCAACGACCGGCGCGATGACCTGGCGCTGGATGGTGGCGCGGCCGATGATCGCTTCACCGATGATCAGCGCCGCCAGTCCATTGACGAGAATGCCGAAGCCCATTGTCACGTCGGCATAGCCCTGCTGCTGCACGACGATGGCGCCGCCGAACGCGGCCAGCGCATTGGCGAGGCCGAAGCCGACGATCGAATAGAGCCGGGCATTGATGCCGATGGCCGGCGACAAGCGCATGTTGGCGCCGACGCAGCGCAGGGCCAAGCCGACTTCCGTTTTGTAGAAGGCAATCAGGCCGACGACGACCAGGCCCACAAGCGCCGCGAGCAGGGCGATCTGCAGCCAGATGCCGAGAAGGATTTCCGGCGAGATGGCGTCGAAGGCCGTGAGTTCAGGACGCACCGATTTGTTCGGCATGCCCATGATGCGCAGATTGACGCTCCAGATCATCGTCGCCACCAGAATGCCGGCGAGCAGCGAATTGATCTTAAAATATTGGTGGATGAGCGCGGTGGAAATGCCGGCCAGAAAACCGCCGACGATGGCCAGCGCCATGCTGCTCCAGGGATCGAGCCCAGCGGTCAGCACTGCGGCGGCCAGACAACCACCGAGCGGAAAGCTGCCTTCGGTCGTCAGATCTGGCAGGGACAGGGTGCGAAACGGCACCATGATCGCCAGCGCCACGAAGGAATAGATCAGGCTCTGCGCCAAGGTGACGGGGATGAGGTTGATGAAAGCCTGGATCATGTGCTGAGCACCATTCTGTCGTCCTTGATGCGAAAGCGGGCGACTAGGTCGCCGACGGTCAGTCCTTGGATCTCATCCGCGCCGATGTCGGCGACGATACGGCCGGCATCCATCATGATGATGCGCGAGGCGTAGGACAGCGCATGCTGCATATTGTGGGTGACCATCATCGTGGTCAGCGCGCCTTCGGCCACCATGGAGACCGTGGCTTCCATCACGAATTCGGAGGTGCGCGGATCGAGCGCCGCCGTATGTTCGTCGAGCAGCAGCAATTTTGGCGGGCAGAGCGTTGCCATCGCCAGCGACAGAGCCTGCCGCTGGCCACCTGACAACTCGCCGGCCTGCGCCTCGAGCCGGTTCTCGAGACCAAGCCGAAGGATAGCGAGCGCCTGTTTGAAACGTTCTCGCCGGGCGGCGGTAAGGGCCGGGCGCAGCCTGCGGCCTTCGGCCCGCATCAGGGCGAGCGTCATATTCTCCTGGACGGTGAGCGTCGGCGCTGTGCCGACCATCGGATCCTGGAAGACGCGCGCAACCAAGGCGGCGCGCGCATGTTCGCGCATCTGCGTCACGTCGGTCGCATCGATTTCGATGCGGCCGCGATCAGGCAGAATGGCGCCGCCGAGCAGATTGAGCAGCGTGCTCTTGCCGGCGCCATTGCCGCCGATGACGGCGACAAACTGACCTGTGGCGACCTTGAGGTCTATCCCGGCGATGGCAATCTTCTCGGAGGCTGTGCCTGCGTTGAATACTTTATGAAGCTGTGTGGCGACGATCATCGGACTTCAGTCAATCACGCAATTGCAATCGGCGAGCGCCGGCGGCACTGTCAGGCCGAGGGTCTTGAGCTTGGCGCCGCTGATCATCGGTTTGTGTTCGGATGCCGTGGCGCGATAGGGCGCGATCTTGGCCGGGTCCTCACCCTTCAGAATACGCCCGGCGATGCGGCCTGCCGCTTCACCCGATTGGCCAAAGGACACAGCGAAGGCGGCCAATGCATAGCGCTGCTGCACCGCTTGGGGAATGGAAGTGATCACCGGCAATTTCGCCCGGTCGGCCGTGGCGGAAACGGCGGCCATGCCTTGCTGAATGCGCCCGGAGGCAACGGTAAACAAGGCATCGACGCGCCCGACGGCGGATTGCACGCGCTGCGCCAGCTCATTGGGATTGTCGACGCCGATGCGCACGAAGGTCAGGCCGCTTTTGGCCGCATCGGCCTCCATGCCATCGACGGCGGCCTTCGAACTGTCGTCGCCCGTATCATAGAGCAGGCCGACACGCTTCATGTTCGGCAATAGCTTCTTGAAGAAGTCGAGCACGGCGGCGTAGTCGAGCGCCACCGATGAGCCGGTGATCAGCCGGTCGCCTTTATCCCAGGAGGGCACGAGGCCGGCATGGACCGGATCGGCGATCGGCAGGAAGACCAGCGGGAAGGTGCGGCTGCGCAATTGGTTGCGCGCGGCGACCGAGACGGGCGTGGCGATGGTCGCCATCAGGTCGGGCTGCGCCCCGGCGAGACGCGTCAGCATTTGCGGGATCAGCGCGGCATCGAAGTTCACGTTGCTTTCGTCGAAGGCCACCTTGTCGGATGTAAAACCCTCGTCCGCCAGGCCTTTCTTGAATCCGGTGATGGCTTCATCGAGCGTCGGATGCGGGCCCCAGCCGGCGATGGCGACGCGCTTCGTTTGCGCGGATGCCGTGGACGTTGCGGCCAGAGCGAATGCCACTGCGAATGCAATTCCCTTCAACATCGTATCCCCCTTGAATTATGTGCTGTTGCACATTCTGCAAGGATATGCAGAATATGCAAGACATTTATTTGGGCATCGAGGACACAAATGAAGGCAGTTTTCTTCCGCGAACATGGCGATCCGTCGGTGTTGCAATATGGCGATCTGCCTCTGCCGGAGCCGGCGCCGGGCTGGGTGAGGCTCAAGGTCAAGGCATGCGGGCTCAATTACCTCGATGTGTTTTCCCGCCGCGGCATGCCAGGCATCAAAGTCGAATTGCCGGGCATCACCGGCGGCGATTGTGCTGGTGTGATCGACAAATTGGGTGAGGGCGTTGAGGGCTGGCGGGTCGGCGAGCGCGTGCTGCCAGTGTCCCATCACGTCGAGTGGAATACGGGCCATTTCGAAATGCTGGGCGAGACGCGCAATGGCGCCATGGCCGAATATTGCACCGTGCGTGTCAGTCAGTTGATGCGCATTCCCGACCATGTGTCGGACGAGAAGGCGGCGGCCTTGCCCTGCGCCTATGGCACCGCCCATCGCATGTTGCATACGCGCGGCCAGATCAAAGCGGGCGAGACGATCCTGATCCTCGGCGCCTCCGGTGGCGTCGGTACGGCCTGTGTTCTGCTAGCGAAACTGGCCGGTTGCAAGGTCATCGCTGCTGCCGGCAGCGACGAGAAATGCCAGCGGTTGCGGCTGTTGGGCGCCGACGAAACGATCAATTACGCGACGACCAAGATCGACAAATATATCCGCGAGACGACGGGTTCGCTGCTGCGCGGCGGCGGCGTCGATGTGGTGGTGAACTTCACCGCTGGTGACACATGGACGCCGTCCATGCGTTGCGTCAAGCGCTTTGGCCGGCTGCTGTGCTGCGGCGGAACGGGTGGCTATGCCGCCGTCACCGACATCCCCTATCTGTTCATGTCGGAGATGACGGTTGTCGGTTCGACCGGCTGGGCGGTAGAAGATCAGCAGGCGTGTCTGGATCTGGTGGCGCAAGGCAAGCTCGATCCGCCGATCGACAGGGTGGTGCCCTTGTCTGAAGGCATTGAAGCGGTGCGCGCCATCGAGGATCGCTCCGTGTTCGGCAAGATCATCGTGAAGCCGTAATGCCGACGGCTTCTTCCGCACCGCGCTTTACGGGCCGTGACGACATCGCCGCTTTCGCGGCGACGTCGCTAGAGGCGCGCCTTGGTGGCGCCGATATCCTGGCGCTGTTGCGCCAGCAGGCCGAGCAGGATGGCGATGCCATTGCCATCCGCTATCTGCCTGAAGGCGTGGCGGATGGGGAAGAGGTGGTCTTCTCACGCCGGCAATTGCAGGCCGGCATCGCTGGCTTCGCCGCGCAATTCACCAAACTCGGTCTTGCGCCGAGCGATGTGATCGCCACGCTTCTGCCCAACGGTCCGGGAACCATTGCGGCATCGCTCGCCGCCGTTGCCGTGGCGCGTCTGGCGCCAATCAATCTGTTTCTCGAACAGGGGCAGATCGAGAAACTGCTGCACGAGAGCGGCGCCAAGGTGGTGTTGGTGCCGAAAGAAGCGCCGGCTGTGCTCGCAGATGTCTTGAACGCGATCGCCCGTTCCGATAGGGCGGACGGCCTAGCGGTGATCGCGATTGACACGGCGACGCTGCCAGCCGGTACGGGGGACGATCCGCCGAGCCGCGACCTGTCCGAGATCATCACGGTCTTCCATACCGGCGGCACCACGGGTCTACCGAAATTCGTGCCGCTGACCGCGCGCAATCTGGCCGCTGGCTCCATCATCTCGTGCTTTGGCTATGGCTATACGACGGATGATCGCGTGCTCTGCGCCATGCCGATGTTTCATGTCGGTGGTCTCTTTGCTTGCTCGGTGTTTCCGCTGATCGGCGGCAGCGAAGTCGTCGTGCTCGGTCCCCTGGGCTATCGCGGCAAGGGTGTCGTCGAGGCGCTGCCGTCAACCATCGAGAAGTTGGACGTCAGCGTTGTCGTCGGGCCGCCGACCATCATGGCGCAGCTCGCCACGCGGCCACCTGATCGACAACGGGCGAAACGGCTGCGGCTGTTCATCAATGGCGCCGCCGCATTGCCACGGGTGCTGGGCGAAAAGCTGAGCGCCGCCACCGGCGTCTGGGTGGTCGAACCCTGGGGGCTGACGGAAGCCACATTGGCGGTAACGTCCGGGCCGCGCGATGGCGTCAACCGGCAAGGTTCCGTCGGGCTTCCATTGCCCTATTGCGCGGTGAAAGCGGTACGCGTCGATGACGCCGGCCGCCGTATTGGTGATTGTGCCGCCGATGAGATCGGCGTGCTCGCCATTCGCGGGCCGATGGTCTTTGGTGGCTATCTCAACCGCAGCGTCGAGCAGCAGCCGTTCTTTGAGGATGGTTGGCTCGACACCGGCGATCTTGGCCGCGTCGATGCGGATGGCTTTGTCTGGGTGACTGGCCGGGCCAAGGAGCTGATCAAGCGCGGCGGCCATGGCATCGATCCCTTGATGATCGAGGATGCGCTGAACGCCCATCCCGGCGTCGTGCTCGTGGCCGCCATCGGCAAGCCCGATGCCTATGCCGGCGAACTGCCGATGGCCTATGTGCAATTGCAGGCAGGTGCCGAAATCGCGCCTGATGTTCTGCTCGACTTCGCCCGCTCGCGCATTCTTGAGCGCGCCGCTGTGCCGAAAGAAATCGTCATCCTGCCGAAGCTGCCAGTGACGGCGATTGGCAAGGTCTACAAGCAAGCGCTCAAGCTCGATATCACCCAGCGGGTTGCTGATGCGGCCGTGGCGGAGATCATCTCCGACAGGCGCGTCGAGGCACAACCGCATGCCCTGCATGGGCTGGAAGTGCATGTGCAGGTTCCAGCGCAAGCCGTCGTACTGGTGCGCGAGAAACTGTCGGCCTTCGCCTTTCGTTCAAACGTCACATCAAAAGATTGAGGATAGATCATGCTCGATGTCGAAGCCTTCAAGCGCATTATCGAAACAGCCGCTTTCCATCAGGTGATCGGCGTGAAGCTGGAGAGTGCCGATGTGGAAGCGGGCATTGCCGTGTTGCGTCTGCCCTATCATCCAAGCCTGAGTATTTTTCCCGAGGCCGGCGTCATTCATGGCGGTGTTATCGCGTCGCTGATCGACGTGGCCGGTGCTGTCGCCTGCGGCTTACAGGTGGGCCGGCCGACGCCGACGGCGAATTTCCGTGTCGATTTTCTGAAGTCGCCGGCCAAGATCGATTTGCTTGCCACTGGCAAGGTAGTCCGCGCCGGTAAATCGGTGTCGGTGGCCGATATCGAGATCACGGACGACAAGGGCGAAGTCTATGCCGTCGGCCGTGGTACGTTCAGCATGTCCGCCACCTTCAAGGCCATTGAAGGTGGCGGGGAACACGCCAAGCGATAGGAGCAACCATGCCGGTCATTGCCGAGATTGCCGCGCGCCAACCCATCCTCGCCGAATGGCGCCGCATGCTGCATGCCATGCCGGAACTTGGGTTCGAGGAAGAAAAGACGGCGGCCTTTGTCGTCGATCGGCTTAAGGCCATGGGCATCGAGGTCCACACCGGCATGGCCAACACGGGCGTAGTCGGTGTTATCGAAGGACGGCCGGGCAACCGGCGCATTGGTCTGCGCGCCGACATGGACGCGCTGCCGATGGATGAGCTCGGCACGCCGGCCTGGAGATCGAGGACCCCCGGTCGCTTTCACGGCTGCGGTCACGATGGTCACACGGTGATGCTGCTCGCGGCCGCTGAATATCTCGCGCGCACGCGCGCGTTTGACGGCACGGTAGTGCTGATCTTTCAACCGGCCGAAGAGGGGCTCGGTGGTGGTCGTGTCATGGTCGAGGAAGGGCTGTTCGAGCGCTTTCCCTGCGATGAAATCTATGCGCTGCACAACATGCCGTTGCTGCCGGTGGGACAGGCGGCGGTGCGTGCCGGCGCGGCGCTGGCCTCATTCGATCGCTTCGATGTGGTGATCACCGGGCGCGGTGGCCATGCCGCCATGCCGCACAAGACCATCGATCCGGCTGTTGTGATGTCTCAGACGGTGCTCGCCTTGCAGGCCCTGATTTCGCGCGAGACCGATCCGATGGAATCCGCCGTTCTCAGTGTCACCGAAATGCATATCGGCACCACTCATAATGTGATCGCCTCGGAAGGTCGGATCGCTGGCACGGTTCGCGCTTTGAACGAGGCGGCTCGCGCCCGGATTGAGGCTGGCTTCCACCGCGTCGTCACCCATGTCGCGGAGGCCTATGGCGCCTCGGCGCGCATCGAATACGTGCGGGAGTTCCCTGTGCTGGTGAATGACGCCGAAGCCGCAGAACACGCGGCACGGGCGATCACTGACGTGCTGGGCCCCACAGGATTGGCGAAATCCTTTCCGCCGCTGATGGCGGCGGAAGATTTCGCCTTCATGCTGCAAAAGCGTCCTGGCGCTTACATCTTGGTCGGGCAGGGCAAGGGGCCGGACAGCCCGATGGTCCATCACCCGGAATATGATTTTAACGACGCGATCATCGCCACCGGCGCGAGCCTGTTTGTGGCGCTCGTTCAACGCTGAGCATTTCGCATTACGATAAGAATGCGCGGCTTTCCGGCTGTTTCGTGATCCTGATAGGATGAGCGGGGTTGACCGGGGGGCACGGACTTTGGCGCGAGCGATAAAGGTAAAGCCGCCCAATCTTGGCGGCATGGCTTTCGGGCGCAATCTGATGGTTCTGGCGACGGCTATCTTCGCGCTGGGCGCCTATGGCACGGTGCGCGGCGCCATGACTTTGTCGTGGCCCCGTACCAGCGCGACGATCACCAGCGCCGAGTTGTTGCTGCGGACGACGCGCGAGACGCGCAGCAACGGTCGCGCGGAGGAAGAAAGCTGGCACACGTTCCGTGTCCTCTACCACTATCGTGTCGGCGACCAGGAATATGTCGCCGGTGGTGTCGAACCTTACGACCTCGGCATGCAGAACTCAGCCGGTGCGGTGAAGATGCGGGAACGTCATCCGATCGGATCAACAGCCGATATCGCCTATGATCCGCAAAATCCTGCGGTGTCCTATTTGGAGCCAGGCCCCAGCTCCTTCGCACTGGCGCTGAGCGGCCTTGGCGCTTTCATGTTTCTCTGCGGCTTTTGGGTGCGGCGGATGGCGGCCAAGGGCCTGGGCGAGATGAACGCTCCCGGCGCCACCGAAAATATCAACAAGGCCCTGAAGGACGGTGACAGGTTTTGATTCTTCACGCTTCGATGGTGATCGACGCTGGCCCCGCTGTCGCGCGGCCGATGATGCGGGCGAAGGGATAGCCGGCCGCTTGGATCTGCTGCACCACGTCGCTGGCCGCTTCGGGTGCGCAGGCGACGAGCAGACCGCCCGATGTCTGCGGATCGGTCAGGAGATGCCGCTGCCAGTCAGTATAGCCGACAGGCAAATTGACCTCGTGGCTGTAGCTCGCCCAGTTGCGGTGCGACGCGCCGGTGATGCAGCCTTCCTGCGCCAGCGCTGCTGCTGCAGCCAGGAAGGGCAGGTCGCTGGCGCGGATAACCAAGGTCAGATGTGAGCCCCGCGCCATTTCCAACCCGTGCCCGAGCAGGCCGAAGCCGGTGACGTCGGTGATGCCGTGGACGGCGGGGTTGCGCGCCAGCTCGCTGCCGATGCGATTGAGCAGGGTCGTCGTGGCGATCATGTCGGTATAGCCGCCGCGCGGCAGCAGGTCCTTCTTGATGGCGGCGGAATAGATGCCGACGCCAAGCGGCTTGGTGAGAATGAGGACATCGCCGGCCTTGGCATCGGCATTACGCCGCACGTGCTCGGGCCGGCAGGTACCGATCACGGCCAGGCCATAGACCGGCTCCGGACAATCGATCGAATGGCCGCCGGCGATGGGAATGCCAGCCGTGGTACAGATCGCCGATCCGCCTTCGAGAATTTTGCGCACGGTCTCGGGTGCGATCTTGTCGACCGGCATGCCGAGAATGGCGAGCGCCATCACCGGCGTGCCGCCCATGGCATAGACATCGGAGATCGCATTGGTCGCGGCGATGCGGCCGAAGTCGAAGGGATCGTCGACCATCGGCATGAAGAAATCGGTGGTGGCGATGATGCAGGTGTTGTCGTCCACCTGCCAGACGGCGGCATCATCGCCGGTTTCGATGCCGACGAGGAGCTGCTGATAGGGATTGTGCTTGGGCGCCGACGACAGCAATTGCTGCAGCACCGAGGGCGCCAACTTGCAACCGCATCCGCCGCCATGGGCCAGGCTGGTCAGTCGAACCTGGGGAACATTCATCATCTTCTCCTATGGAACCGATGCGAGGCGCGCCGACGAGGATTGGCGCAACTGCCGCCAGGCGGCCACGAGGCCCGATACGGCCGTGTCGATGTCATTGAGCGTTGTGGGACGGCCGACGGACAGCCTGACAGCGCCCAGCGCGCGCTCCGGTGCAAACCCCAGCGCCAGCAGGATCGCGGACGGATCTTCGCGATCGGCATGGCAGGCGGAGCCAGTGGAGGCGAAAACCCGAGGACAGGCTTCCAGCAGCAGGCGGCCGGAAACGCCGGGGAACAAAATGTTCAGTGTATTGGGCAGGCGCTGCGTCGCATGTCCCGCAAGGAGGAGATCGGGGATGTCGGCGCGCAGCCGCGTCAGCAGCCTGTCGGCGAGCTCAGCCACATGGGCCGTGGTGGTGGCGAGCTTTGCTTCGGCAAGACGGCTGGCTTCGCCGAGCGCAACGATGAAGGCGACATTTTCCGTACCGGGCCGGCGGCCGTGTTCCTGTCCGGCGCCTACAAGCACCGAAGGCACGTCGACGCCACGCCGCACATAGAGCACGCCGATGCCCTTCGGCGCATAGAGCTTGTGTCCGGCGATCGACAGCAGATCGACGCCCATCGTCTGAACATCCACCTTCACCTTGCCGACCGATTGAGCGGCGTCGGCGTGTATCAAGGCGCCGTGCGCCTTGGCGATGGCCGAGATGTCGGCGATCGGTTGCAGGGTGCCGATCTCGTTCTGTGCGTGGATGACGCTCACCAGCGCCGTGGTGGCATCTATCGCCGAGTGGAATAGCTGTGGATCAACGAGACCGTCCGTGTTGGCCTTAATCCGGCGAATGTCATAGCCCTCCTGCGCCAGCAGTGCGCAGCAGGCATCGGTCGCTGGATGTTCGATATTGGTGGTGACGATGCCACGGCGCGCCCCATCGCGCCGCGCGCCCGAGCGAATGGCGATATTGCTGGCTTCCGTGCCGCCGCTGGTAAAGACGATTTCGTCTGGCGCTGCGCCAATCAGGCTCGCCACCTGGGCGCGGGCGGTTTCAATGGCGTTGCGCGCGCGCTTCCCAAGTTCATAGGACGACGAGGGGTTGCCATAGTCCCCCCGCAGATAGGGCAGCATGGCGTCGAGCACGTCCGGAGCGATCGGCGTGGTGGCGTTGTAGTCAAGATAGACGGGCTTCATGATCCGATACCACTCAACGCTGTTTGACGATGCGGAAGATGTAGAGCTGCTCGTGCTGGCTTTGATCCGACAGATGATGGCCGGTCTGGTTGACGAAATGCGGGATGTCGATGACCGTCAGTGGATCGGTGCATTCCAACACGAGCGCACCGCCAATGGGGACGTTGCGCAGGGCTTTCTTGGCGCGCAGCACCGGTTGCGGGCAGCGTATGCCACGCAGATCGAGAACCATGTCGCCTGGATCATCCATGTGGATCACAAATGCCAAGGCGGGCATCACGGCGATGCCCGCCGGCTGTCGTTAGACGCTGACTTCCCGCGCCGTGATCGTGTAGCGGAACGTGTCGGGATCGAGACAGTCGAGCCGCCCGGCCACGGTTTCGGCTTGCGGATACATCAGGAATTCCACCGCCGGTCCCTGGGCGCCGGGTAGGGCGATGTCGTGCCCAAAATTATAGGCGAGCCAATTGCCCTCCCAGGCGCCGAACAGGGTGGCGCGGGCGGCGGCAACCTTAGGATCGCTCAGTGGCAGATTGGCCGGCGGCTCCTCCAGGGCGACCTTGCGCACGTCGGCGGGATCGACCGGCACCCAGCCGAGGCCGTCGAGATAAACCTCCGCGCGGCAATGCTGCGCCTTGGTGATGTTGGCGGAGCCCGCGCCCAGGCTCTTGTAGCCAAACTGCGATGGCGCTACGCGGATGCCGTAGACATCACGGGCCGGCACGCCGGATGCGCGCGCCAGGCCGACATAGAGCGCGTTCAAGTCGGCGCATTTGCCGGTGAGATTGCCGCTGGTCAGCATGGCGGCGATATCGCCGATGCCACAACCGCGCGTTGATGCATTGCGAGCCGTATTCTCGACCACCCATTCGAAAATCCGCCGCGCCTTATCCGTGTCAGTGGAGGCATTGCCGACGATCTTGTCGGATGTCTGTTTGACGATGCCGTCGGTCGGGATCAACGCGGTGGCGCCGGTGTAGAGTTTGCGATCGGCGTCGGAGAGAGCGGCGGCGGTCCCGGGCTTGCTCAGATCGATGGCGCGATCCTGCGTCGAGGCGGTGCTGACCACTTCGATGACTGGCGATTGTCCGGCCTCCCAAGTGGCATGCACGAAGCCGGCTTTGTACTTCGGATCCTGCTGCAGCGCCGCGGTGCCATTGGTCTCCCATTTGCTGCCGCCGGAGGTGAACCAGCTAGCCTCGTTGACGGAAGGAATGGGAATCCAGGCTTGCACCTTGCCTTCGGGCTTGGCGATTTCGAGCCGGGTGACGATCTCGAACTTCCGCCACGTGCCGGGCTTGGGCGCGAAGGTTTGGGGCGTGGGGGTTTGAGCTTGCGCGAAGCGCGGGAAAGCGCTGGCCGCTGTCAGCGCGGCACCGGCCTTCAAGAGATCACGGCGATGTAACGTCATGTTTTTCCCCTCTGTTGAAAGATGATGGCGTTGGTGTTGGTTGCACTGGTGCGATCGACAAAGATGTCTCAAGCGCCGGGATATCGATCTGATCCCAGGGATAATCCTGCTCGACAAACAATCGCGGCCTTAATTCGCGATCGAGAATGTAGGTGGTCGGCAGCGCCGACACCGCCCATGACTTCGATACGCTGCGATCGCGGTCGATCACGACCGGGAAATTGAGTGGCATCTTTTCGAGGAAAGTGCGGACACGCGCTTCCGGCTCGGCGACGGAAATGGCCAGAACACGCAGGGAGCCATCGCGTTCAGCTAGACGGCGGAGCGCCGGGAGTTCGACGCGGCACGGTTCGCACCAGGTCGCGAAAAAATGAACGACCACGATCTGGCCACGCAGGTCGTTCAGCGCGATGGCGCTGCGGTCGGCATCTTCGAGCGTAAAGGCGGGCTTGAGGTCTTGCTGCGTCGGCAGAAGGCGAGGAGGTGCTTCTGTTTGGGCGAATGCACGCGCGCCATAGATTTCCAGTGCAATTGCCGCTGCGACCGGCAAAGCCAAACGCGTCCAGAGTTGAGCGCCCCGAAACTCGGGAGCTGTCGCTAGCGCCACACTGATAGTGTGCCGGGCAACGCGGCTGGCGGTCAATGGAAATGTTGGGGCGCGTTGAGTCGGGCGCGATGCGGCAAGGTGTTCGAGACTGCCAACCAAATTGCCAGGCGAACCACCAAGAGGACTGCAACGCGTTGCAGGCATGGTTGAGGTATCGCTTAACGGCAGGCTGATTGCCGTAAGTCTACGGGGACAAACGCGATTTCTACGCTGCAAATACGACGAAAGTTCGAGCCGTATTTGTTTGTTCTCTTTCTAAGCTGTTTGACAGCTAAATGCTTCGCTCCTAGGCTCTTACCAATCCAATTCGGTCGTTGCTGCCGAGGGGCCGCGCTTCCGAATTCGTGACGTGCTCGTGTGGGCATGTGGTGAAGGAGGATACCGCGATGAACATGGAGCTCTCGCGGCGCCGCTTTCTACAAGGCGCCGGTGTGGGTCTCGCAGGTACGACAATCGGCGCATTCGGTTTTGGGGATATAGAGGCTGCTTACGCAGCGGCCATTCGACCCTTCAGACTCGCCAACCTGACTGAGACCAGAAACACCTGTCCGTATTGCTCGGTGGCATGCGGCATCATTCTGTATTCGAAGGGTGATCTGAAGAAGGGCGAAAAGGCCGACATCCTCCATATCGAAGGCGATGCCGATCATCCGACCAATCGCGGCACCCTTTGCCCGAAAGGCTCGGCGCTGCTGGATTTCGTCCATGCCGAGACGCGCCTGAAATATCCGATGGTTCGCAAGCCTGGTTCGGACAAGTTCGAGCAGGTGACGTGGGACGCTGCGCTTGATCGCATCGCCCGGCTGATGAAAGACGATCGCGACCAGAACTTCGTCGCCAAGAACAATGACGGCACGACGGTGAATCGCTGGGTGACCACTGGCGTCCTGGCGGCCTCGGCAACAACCAATGAAACGGCGTTCGCGACCTATAAAGTGGTCCGTAGCGCCGGGATGCTCGTATTCGACAATCAAGCGCGGGTCTGACACGGCCCCACGGTGTCCAGTTTGGGCCCAACGTTTGGTCGCGGTGCGATGACGAATTCGTGGACGGATATCCGCAACACGGATCTGGTTATCATTATGGGTGGCAATGCTGCTGAAGCGCACCCATGCGGTTTCAAATGGGTGACGGAAGCGAAGGCCAATCGCGGTGCGAAGCTCATCGTGGTCGATCCGCGGTTCACGCGCTCGGCTTCGGTCGCTGACTATTACGCCCCGATCCGGCAAGGCACCGACATCGCTTTCCTGCTCGGCGTGATCAACTACTGCATGGCCAACGACAAGGTGCAGTGGGATTACGTCAAGGCGTTCACCAGTGCGCCTTATCTGGTCAAGGAGGGCTTCCAATATCAGGACGGCCTGTTCAGCGGCTATGACGAGGAGAAGCGCGACTACAACCGTTCGACCTGGGATCTGGAAATGGGCCCCGACGGCTATGTCGTCGTCGACGAGACATTGCAGCACCCGCGCTGCGTCTGGAACGTGCTGAAGGCGCATGTCGCCCAATACACGCCGGACTTGGTCTCACGCATCTGCGGCACGCCCAAGGACAAGTTCGTCAAGGTGTGCGAGATGATCGCCGAAACCTCGACGAAAACCAAAACCATGACGTCGATGTATGCGTTGGGTTGGACGCAGCACTCCAAGGGTTCGCAAAACATTCGAACCATGGCCATGCTGCAGCTCATCCTGGGCAATATCGGCGTGCGTGGCGGCGGCATGAATGCCTTGCGCGGTCATTCCAACATTCAAGGTCTGACCGACATCGGCCTGATGTCGAATCTGATCCCCGGCTATCTGACCATACCGACGGAGCGCGAGACCTCGCTCGACAGCTATATGTCGACGCGTGGCTTCAAGCCGCAACGGCCAAATCAGATGAGCTACTGGCAGAACTACAAGAAGTTCTTCGTCAGCTTCCAGAAGGCCATGTGGGGCCCGGCGGCAACCGCCGAGAACAACTGGGCTTATGATTATCTGCCGAAACTCGATGTGCCGGCCTATGACGTTCTGCGTGCCTTCGAGCTGATGCACCAAGGCAAGATGAACGGCTATATCTGCCAGGGCTTCAACCCGCTGCTTTCCTTCCCCAATAGGAAGAAGATCACCGCGGCGTTGTCCAAGCTCAAGTTCCTGGTCACCATGGATCCGCTGCAGACGGAAACATCGCGGTTCTGGGAAAATCACGGCGAGCACAATGACGTCGACTCGTCGAAAATCCAGACCGAAGTGATCCAGCTGCCCTCGACATGTTTTGCCGAGGATGAGGGCGCGTTGGTCAATTCCGGCCGCTGGCTGCAATGGCACTGGGCGGGTGGCACGCCGCCGGGCGAAGCCAAGAGCGACGTCTGGATCATGGCGCAGATCTTTCTACGTCTGAAAGCCCTCTACCAGAAGGAGGGTGGCGCCTACGCCGATCCGATCACCAATCTATACTGGCCCTACAAAGACCCGAACGAGCCTCAACCCGAGGAACTCGCGAAGGAAATGAACGGCTATGTCGTCGAGACGGTGACCGATCCCAGCGATCCGACCAAGGTGCTCCTGGAAAAGGGCAAGCAGGTGGCGACCTTCGGCGTCCTGCGCGACGACGGCACCACCGCTTGCGGCTGCTGGATCTATTCCGGCTGCTTCACCGAGGCCGGCAATACGATGGCGCGGCGCGACAACAAGGATCCGGACGAAACAGGCGCCTATTCCAACTGGGCGTTCTCCTGGCCGGCCAATCGCCGCATCCTCTACAACCGCGCCTCCGCCGACATCACCGGCAAGGCCTGGGATCCGACCCGCAAGCTCATCGAATGGGATGGCACGAAATGGGCCGGCTATGATGTTCCCGATATCGCGCCGGGCGCCAAGCCCGACGAGGTCGGTCCGTTCATCATGAACCAGGAAGGCACGGCGCGCCTGTTCGTCCGTGGGCTGATGCGCGACGGGCCGTTCCCGACGCACTACGAGCCGTTTGAGTCACCGATCCAGAATGTGGTTGCTCCCAAGATACGTGGCAATCCGGCGGCGCGTGTGTTCAGGGGCGACATGGAGCAGTTCGGCGAAGCGAAGGAGTTTCCCTATGCGGCAACGTCTTATCGCCTGACCGAGCATTTCCACTTCTGGACCAAGCACTCCTGGCCTAACGCGGTCATTCAGCCCGAATTCTTTGTCGAGATTTCGGAACAGCTGGCGAAGGAGAAAGGCATTACGTCCGGTGGCTGGGTGCGCGTCTGGTCGAAGCGCGGCTCGGTGAAGGCCAAGGCGGTGGTGACAAAACGCATCGCGCCGCTGATCTGCGACGGCAAGACCGTGCATGTCGTCGGCATTCCGCTGCACTGGGGTTTCACCGGCGCTACCAGGAAAGGCTTTGGGCCCAACAGCCTGACGCCCTACGTGGGCGACGCCAATATTGAGACGCCGGAATACAAGGCGTTTCTGGTCGACATCGAGCCCATCACCGGGCCGGTGGCATAAGGGAGACGAAGAAGATGTATCCTCCTCTCCCAAATCCCTCGACAACCCCATCCGCTCCCAAGTTGAGCGACAAGAACTGGGTTCGGCGGTCCGCCTCGAGCGTGCCGGCCGCCGAGCCCATGACCCAGGTCGCCAAGCTCATCGACGTGTCGAAATGCATCGGCTGCAAAGCCTGCCAGACGGCCTGTCTTGAGTGGAACAATCTGCGCGAGGAGGTCGGTTTCAACACCGGCGTCTATGACAATCCGCATGATCTGACCACGGCGACTTGGACTTTGATGCGCTTCACCGAGTGGGTAAATCCAGAGACGCAAAATCTTGAATGGCTGATCCGCAAGGACGGCTGCATGCATTGCGCCGACCCCGGATGTCTCAAAGCCTGCCCGGCGCCGGGCGCCATCGTGCAATATTCCAACGGCATCGTCGATTTCGTGAAGGAAAATTGCATCGGCTGCGGCTATTGCGTGAAGGGCTGTCCCTTCAACATTCCACGCATCTCCAAGACGGAGGGCAAGGCCTATAAGTGTACGCTCTGTTCCGACCGTGTGGCGGTCGGGCAGGGGCCGGCCTGCGCCAAGGCCTGTCCCACCCAGGCGATCGTCTTCGGTCCGAAGGAGGACATGAAGAAACACGCCGACGAGCGCATCAAGGATCTCAAATCGCGCGGCTTCAAGAATGCCGGGCTTTACGATCCGCCCGGCGTTGGCGGCACGCATGTGATGTATGTCTTGCATCACGCCGATCAGCCGCAGCTCTATGCCAATCTCCCCAAGGATCCGACGATCAGCCCGATCGTCGAAATCTGGAAGGGCATGACCAAATATGCCGGTCTCGCGGTGATGGGTGCGGTCGTTGCAGCCGGCTTCCTGCATCATATCGTGGCGGGTCCCAACCGGGTCTCGCCAGAGGATGAGGAAGCGGCGAAGCGGTTGGCCGATGGGGGAGGACAATGAGCAACTCGGAAATCGACCCCGGCGACGCAGTCCATCGCGGCAATCCCGTCACCGTTGACCGTTATACGGCTGCTGCGCGGGTCAATCACTGGATCACGGCGATCAGCCTCGTGCTGCTGGCGCTGTCCGGTATGGCCCTGTTCCATCCGAGCCTGTTCTTTCTGACGGCCCTTTTCGGTGGTGGTGAATGGACGCGCACGATCCATCCCTGGATCGGCGTGGTTCTATTCTTCAGTTTTCTCGGACTGTTCTTCCGCTTCTGGAAGCTCAATCTGTGGAAGCGGGAGGATGGCACCTGGCTGGCGCGTGTGCGCGACGTGGTGGCCGGGCACGAGGAGAGGCTGCCCGAGGTTGGCAAGTATAACGCCGGCCAGAAACTGGTGTTCTGGTCGATGTCGCTTCTGATCCTGGTGTTGATCACCAGCGGCATCGTGATCTGGGATCAGTATTTTGGTCCTTATTTCACGATCACGCAGAAGCGCGTTGCTGTTCTCGTGCATGCGGTCACGGCGGTTGTCGCGATCAGCGTCTGGATCGTCCATGTCTATGCGGCGATCTGGGTGCGTGGCACCATCGGCGCCATGACCAGCGGCCAGGTGACCGGCGGCTGGGCTTGGCGGCATCATCGCAAATGGTTGCGGAACTTGGTGACGAAGCACTGAAAGAGGCGCCACGCTGGTTTTCCGGCCGGCGGGCGCCACACGACACGTGGCCCGGAGGGTTCGTGAGGGTGATGAATGAGTAATGTCGGCGCGCCGCGCCATGATCCAGTTCCCATCGGGGTGGTTGCTAAGCCACCCTTCGCGAAACTTCCTGATCCGACCAGCCTCTTCGCGATACGCGCCGAGCGTCTGCGCGCTCTGGCGCAGGCGCATCAGCTTGCGCCATATCTCCGCTTTCTGGCGGACCTGGCCGAGATCCAGCATCGCATTCAGGACGGCTTGCCGGAACCAGACGTGCCGCCGCCCGATGCGCGCGAGCGCGCCCGGCAGTTTGATATGCCGCCGATCGATCGCAGCCGCTTCGTCAGCGAGCCCGCGCTGGAAACCACGCTCGATCGCCTGTTCGATCAGGCGGCGCATGTCGAGATGCCGCCACCGGCCCGTGCCGCGCTCGAAGCCGTGCGACAAGGCGGTGTGTCGGCCCGTGACGACATGGTGCGTAACGTGCTCGCCAATGCCATTCCGATGGAAAGTCTGGCGAGCCATGTTTTCGTCGCCGCCGCCATGCAGGTGCACTTCGCCCGCGTCGCCGCGCGGCTCGATGCCGAGCAGCTTGTTCCGGTGGGCGATGCTTTATGCCCTGTTTGCGGCGGTCCGCCGGTCGCCTCCGTCGTTGTCGGCTGGCAGGATGCCGCCAATACGCGCTTCTGCGTCTGCGCCCTGTGCGAGACCTGGTGGCACTATGTCCGCATCCGCTGCACGGTCTGCGGCACCACCAAGGGCATCGGCTATAAGGAGATCGAGGGCGTGCCGTCCAACGTCCAGGCCGAGACCTGCGAGGAATGCCACGCCTATGTGAAAATTCTGCATCAGCACAAGGAGCCATCGCTCGAACCCGTTGCCGACGATGTGGCGACCTTGGCGCTCGATATGCTGGTGCGGGATGCCGGCTATCGGCGCGGCGCCTTCAATCCCTACCTGCTTGGTTATTGAGGAGGGGGCGATGTCGCAGGCTGAAGTCCACAATCCGCGTCGGCTCCCTTCAGTCGATGACGTTTTAAAGACGGATGGCGCGCTGGCGGCCATCGTGCGTTTCGGCCGTCCGGCGGCCGTCGAGGCGGTGCGCGAGACCCTTGCCGATCTGCGCGCCCAAAAGCAGATGTCCGCCGACAGTCAGAAGGTCATGGCCCTCGCGCTGCAGCGGCTGGAAGCGTTGGATCGATCGACCCTGCGGCCGGTCTTCAACCTCACCGGCACGGTTCTGCACACCAATCTCGGCCGCGCCTTGATCGCCGATGTGGCCGTCGAGGCGGCGGTGCAGGCAATGCGCAATGCCGTCTCCCTTGAATTCGACATTGATGATGGCAAGCGCGGCGAGCGCGACGATCATCTGCGCGCGCTTCTGTGCGAATTGACCGGCGCGGAAGATGCGACGGTGGTCAACAACAATGCCGCCGCCGTGCTGCTGGTTCTCAATACGCTTGGCCAGGGCCGCGATGCCATTGTCTCGCGCGGCGAGTTGATCGAGATCGGCGGCGCCTTTCGCATGCCCGACATTATGGCGCGCGCTGGCGCCAGGCTCGTCGAAATCGGCACGACGAACCGCACCCATCGCAAGGACTATGTCGGCGCGATAGGGTACAACACTGGCCTGGTGTTGAAGGTGCACACTTCAAACTATCGCATCGAAGGCTTCACCGCCGAGGTGGGGGCCCGCGAGCTGGCCGAGATCGCGCAGGCGCAAAAGGTGCCGCTGGTTCATGACCTTGGTGCCGGCACCTTGGTTGATCTGCGCCGCTTTGGCCTGAAACACGAACCCACGGTCGCCGAGGCCGTGGCCGATGGCGCCGACCTCGTCACGTTCTCCGGCGACAAACTGCTCGGTGGTCCACAAGCCGGTTTTATCGTTGGTCGCAAGGATTTGCTGGCCCAGGTGAATCGCAATCCGATGAAGCGCGCTTTGCGCCTCGATAAAGTCCGGCTGGCGATGCTGGAGGCGACGCTCAAACTCTATCGCGATCCTGATCGGTTGGCGCAGCGCCTGCCGACCATGCGGCTTCTAGCGCGACCGTTGGCCGAGATCGAGGCGCAGGCGAAACGGCTGGCGCCCGTCGTCACCAAAAGCGTCGGTAAGACTTTCGCTGTCGAGATTGCGCCTTGTTCAAGTCAGATCGGCTCAGGTGCTTTGCCGCTGGAAGCGATCGCCAGCGCCGGCCTCGCCTTGCGTCCGATGGATGGCAGCGGCCGTGCGCTCAATCAATTGGCGGCAGCGCTGCGCGGTCTGCCGATCCCCGTGATCGGCCATATCGCCGAGCAACGCCTTGTGCTCGACCTGCGCTGCCTGGAGGATGAAGCGGGCTTCATCGGCAATCTGTCGACGCTCCATCTCGGAGAACGGTCCGATGCGGTGGATTGAGCGTCTGCTCAATAAGTCCGATGTGGCCGAAAGGGACGTGGCCGCAACCATGGCGGCTGCCTATGACGCATCGAGCCACGGCGACTATGCCAAGGCGCTCGATCTCTGGGGCCCGCTGGCTCATGCCGGCGTGCCGCGCGCGCAAAACAACATCGGCGCCTGTTTCGCCGAAGGGCTCGGCGTTGAGCGTGACGATGCACTGGCGCTGAAGTGGCTGACGCTCGCAGCCGATGCCGGCGATCCCGTCGGCCGCCGCAATCTGGCGGCGCTTTATTTCAAGGGCCAGGATTCTCTGGGCCAAGGCATCGAGGCTGATTTCGATCGCGCCGCCGCGCTTTATCGCCTGGCGGCCGAAGCCGGCGATGCCCCGGCGCAAGATATGTTGAGCTGGATGCTGCTCGAAGGCGAGACCATCGCGCCTGATCATGCCGAGGCGCGGCGCTGGGCCTTGGCCGCGGCCGAGCAGGGCGTTGCCGCGTCGATGACGCGGCTCGGCATGATCTATCACAATGCTTTGGGCGTGGAGCGCGATCCGGCTGTGGCCGCCCATTGGTGGCGCAAAGCGGCGAGCGCCGGCGATGCCGACGGTCAGGCGATGCTTGGCGCCGCGCTCCATCTCGGCGCCGGCGTGCCGCGTGATCCGATATACGCCCTTACATTGCTATTGCGCGCCAGAGCCAATGGCAGCGCGCTGGCCGAGCCGTTTCTGCCCGCCGCGCGGCAGTTTTTGACCATGACGGAAGTTGAGGAAGCTGAGCGCCGCGCCGCCGCGCCTGATATGGAGGCGGTCGCATGATCGTCGGCACCGCCGGTCATATCGATCACGGCAAGACCTCGCTGGTCCAGGCTTTGACCGGCGTCGATACCGATCGGTTGAAGGAGGAAAAGGCGCGCGGCATCTCGATCGATCTCGGCTTCGCCTATCTGCCGGCGCCCGATGGTTCGATCGTCGGTTTCATCGACGTGCCGGGCCACGAAGCCTTCGTCCGCAACATGTTGGCGGGCGCCACCGGCATCGATCTCGCTCTGCTTGTCGTCGCGGCTGACGACGGCATCATGCCGCAAACGCGCGAACATCTGATGATCGTCGATCTCTTAGGAGTTCGACATGGATTGATCGCACTGACCAAAGCCGATCTCGTCGCGCCGGAGGAACGAGACCGCATCATCGCCGACATCCGACAGGCGGTGCGTGGCACGGGACTGGCGGACGCCGATATCGTTCCCGTCTCGGCCATCACCGGTGAAGGGATCTACGATCTCCGCAACCGTCTGTTCGCCTGGCAGCGGCAATTGACACGGCAGGCGGACAATGGCCGTTTCCGCCTCGCTGTCGATCGCTGCTTCATTCTGCCCGGCGCTGGCACGGTGGTGACGGGCACGGTGCTGTCGGGCCAGGTGTCGGTCGGCGATCATCTCATCGTCAGTCCCACGGGCCTGGCGGCGCGCGTGCGCTCCATCCATGCCCAGAACCAACCGCGCGAGCGGGGCCTGGCCGGTGAACGCTGCGCGCTTAATCTTGCCGGCGATGGCGTGTCGAAAGATGCCATTCGACGTGGCGACGTGGTGTCAGCGCCAGAGCTGCATGCGCCGACGGATCGTATCGACGCGAAGGTCCGGCTGCTGGCGACCGAGGGCAAGCCGCTGGCGCAATGGACGCCGGTGCGCCTGCATCATGCCGCCGCCGATGTTGCCGCGCGCATCGTGCTCCTGGACGATCAGCCGGTTGAGCCGGGCGCCGAGGCTTTTGTCCAACTCGTTCTGGAACATCCGATCGCGGCGGCGGCCGGTGACAGGTTCGTGCTGCGCGACACCACGGCGCAACGGACCATTGGTGGTGGCGGTTTCCTCGATCTGCGCGCGCCGGCGCGCAAGCGCCGCACGCCCGAGCGGCTGGCGCAACTCGACGCCATGGCGCTGACGGATCCTGAGAAGACGTTGAGCGCCTTGCTGACCCATGCGCCTTTCCATGTCGACCTCACAGCCTTCGCCCGCGATCATGCGTTGAATGTTTCCGCCATGGATGGCTTGATCGCGCGCCTGGGCGTGCTGCGCATTCGTTCGCAGATGGCGGAGCTGGGTGTGTCGCCAGCCGTCTGGTTGAAGTTGAAGCGCGACCTGTTGTCGGCGCTCGAAGTGTTCCATGCGACTAATCCTGATCTGCCGGGCATCGGGCTTGAGCGGCTGCGACTGCAACTCTTGCCGCGCCTGCCGGCACCGGCCTTTCTGTCTTTCCTGCAAGGCTTGGCTAAGGCCGCCGAGATTGGCTTGCAAGGCGCCTGGGTTCGCCTGCCGGGTCACGAGGTCCGTCTGACACCAATGGACGAACAGGTCTGGAGCAAAGTGCGGCCGCTGATCTCGGGTGCGGAGCGTTTTCGCCCGCCGCGCGTGCGCGATATCGCCGGGATCATCGGCCTGAACGAAGCCGACGTCCGCCGCCTGTTCAAACTGCTGGGCCGTATGGGGCAGGTGGATGAGGTGGCGCATGACCATTTCTTCCTGCGCGACACCGTCGCCGAAATGGTCGCCATCGCCGTCGATGTGGCGGATCATGCACCAAAGGGCGAATTCACCGCCGCGCAATTGCGCGACCGGCTCGACAATGGCCGCAAGGTGGCGATCCAGATTTTGGAATTCTTCGATCGTCATGGCGTGACATTGCGGCGCGGCGATCTGCGCCGTATGAATCGTCATCGCATCGACCTGTTTCGGTCCTCCGACGACAGGCAAACAGATGCAACACAAAATGGAAGAGAAGCGTTCCCGGTGGGGCGTCCGGACTTCAAATCCGGGAGGGGCCGCGAGACGGTCCTTGGTGGGTTCGACTCCCTCTCTCTTCCGCCATCCTCCAGGAGAGCGCTGTGACTGTGGCAACGTCCTCCTTTCTCGATCATCTGCAAATGGCGACGCGCCGCAGCGACGAGGCCGAGACGGCCTTGCGCGAGGAAATGGTCACGCGCCTCAGAAAGATCGAGGAAGAGCGCAAATTCGCTTATCGCCGCTTCAATTTCATGCGTTCGGTCGTCGAAGGCATGCAAAGTGCTGACAGTGAGGAAATCGCCGTCGCCTGCGCCCTAGGTGTTCTCCGCACCAAGCTCGGCTGGTCGAATGACAGCGAGGCACGGCAGGCGATCTGCGAACGCTTCGCGTCAGTCGCTCAAGCGATTTTCGCCTGTCGGGATAGGACGAGGGAACCCGAAGCCGATGTGATTGCCACGCTGGCGCGGTTCGAAACCTGGTACCACGAGAAACATGGCTCGGCCTTCTGGATCCTGTTCGAGCACTACATTCCGGAGACGCCCGTTGTCGACTTCTGACACTCATGCCAACGACTTTGCCAACGATTTCGAAGCCTGGATCGCGCGTGAATTCGCGACGACCGGCGAGTTCACCGCCTTCGTCATTCTGGTCGATCTCGGCACGTCGAAGGTGACACCGCTCTGCTCGACTTATTTCAACGTCATGGGCGACGAAGTGTCTTGGGGCGATATCGTCGTGATGTTTGCCGGCGCCGGCACTGAATGGGATGGGGCTGCGTTCTTTCCGGTGACGGCGACCCAAGGCGGCCCGCTCGACAATCCCAACGCCCGGGTGAAGCTGCGCGATCTCGAAGCCCGGGTCGACGACGATAGGCTTGTCTTGAACGAAGGCCATTTTTTCGACAAATGGGGCCGTCGCATGCGCATCGACGAGGTGACGCAATGACAGCGCGAGGATTGGAGGCCCCATGAGCACGCGACTTCTCGTCGTCCTGCTCAACACCGATCCGCGCAATGCGGAAGAACTCGGTGCGCCTTTCTATCATGCGGCGATCGCCGCCGCGATGGACTATCAAGTCGATATCGTTTGCACCGCTGCCGCCGGCAAGCTGATGATCAAAGGCGTCGCCGAAAAGATCCACATCAAGCCGGGTCATCCGAAAACCGTCTATGACTGGATCAAGGAGGCGCATGATCACGGCGCGAAACTCTGGGCCTGTCCGGCCAATCTCGACCTCTTCGACATTGCCGAGGACGATCTCATTCCCGAATGCAGTGGCTTGATGGGCGCCGCCGCCATGATTCAGGACGTGATGGACGGGTCCTGTCGCGTTCTCACCTATTGAGCCCGGCCATGGTCAGACTGCAGGATTGCGAGTTCCCCGAACATCTCCACTACGATGTCGACAACCAGATCTGGTATGAGCCGCTCCCCGATGGAACCGTGCGTACCGGCTTCACCATGTGGGCGGCCAATCTGATGGGCGATGTGCTGGTGTTCACCCCCAAACGCCTCGGTCGCGATTTCGAGAAGGACAGATCTTTCGCCGTGGTCGAAGGCGGCAAATGGGTCGGCTCGGCCCGTGCCGCTTTCGATGGCATCGTCGTGGCGCACAACGAGCTTTTGGTGAAAAAGCCGGAATTGCTCAATCAGCAGGCCTATGGCGATGGCTGGATGCTGATCGTGCGGCCTTCCCATGAGGATTGGCGGCGCGGGCTCGTCACCGGCGCCGCCATCGCTCCCACCTTCGAAGCTTGGTTCGAGACAGGGGCTTATCGGGATCGCACCGCCTAAACCTGTCGATAGGCCACCTGGGTGCCGCTGTGCCGTCCTGGGTCGGTGGATCATGCGCGCGCGCCGGCGTAGGATGGCTCCATCGGTGGGGAAGTGGTCCGGAGGGAGAGCTTTATGCAGGTGCATGACCTTGGGCATTTCGGCGGCGGCGGCCGGCAGGGCCTGCGCGCCATGGCCGCCTTGGTGGCTCAAATCGGTCAACCTGATTTTGACAGCACATTGTTTAGCTTGGCCCATGAACTGCTCGCCGCCGATCATGTGACGGCTTTCTGCGCCACGCCTCAGGGCATCATCCGCACGGTGATCGCGGAGAACAAAGGGCCGCGCCCGATCGCGCGGACAGTCGCTGAACGCTACGTGCGGACGCATTGGATGAGCGATCCAGTTCTACGGCTGTTGACGGAAGCGCCAGATCGATCCCGGCCCGCCAATATCATCGTCGACACCAATGCGAGAGATGTCGCCGATACGGCCTATCGCCATGAATGCTATGCGGCCGTCAATCTGGACCATCGCTTGTCCGTGGTCGAGGCGCGCGACGGCCATGTCATGCGGTTGAATTTCTATCGCCGCCGTGGACACGATTTCCGTGACGAGGATATCGATTGCCTGGCGCAGATGGCGGACCTGCTGCTGGCCTTAGTTCAGCGGCATGATGCGGAAAGCTGTCCGCGATCTGAGCCGGATCCCGAATTGCAGTTTCGTGAACGCTTGGTGGCTATCGCGCCAACGCTCACAGCCCGCGAGCAGCAAGTCTGCGCGCTGATCGCTCTGGGTCTGACCTCCGAAGGGATCAGCCTGCGTCTCAATATAGGGCTCAATTCCGTGCTGACTTACCGTAAGCGCGCCTATGCCCGCTTAGGCATCAGTTCGCAGAATGAACTGATGCGTCGCCTCATGATGTAGCCGAAAATGCAACTTTGGCATCCTGTCACCTGATCTTGTGACAGAGAGCGGAGGGCAGGGCTGCTATCGTCGTGAAATCGCTCCAGGCAGAATGATGGAAAGGCTATTACGTGGCAGATATTCGTCCAGCTGGGCGTGGAGACTATGATCTCCGGGGCCGCATTGCGGTTGTGACAGGGGGAAGCGGCGGCATTGGCGCGGCAACGGTTCAGCGTCTGGCGCGCGCCGGCGCGACCGTTATCGTGGGCTATAATTCCGGGCGAGACCGGGCCGAGGAAATCGTGGCCAGCCTCGGGCGCGGCGAACATATGGCGCTCCGGATCCCGGTTGAAGACAGCGCCGCCATTGTCGCGGCGGCCGCAACCGTGAAAGAGACCTTCGGCAAGATCGATGTGCTCGTCAATTCCGCCGGCGTCACGCGGGCTGTGCCGCACGCCGATCTCGAGGCGCTCGACGATGCAACGTTCGATCGCATCCTGATCACTAATGTGCGTGGCCCCTTCGCCACCGTGCGCGCCTTTGCGCCGCTGCTGCGCGCCAGCGGCGACGGCATCGTCATCAATATCTCGTCGATTTCAGGCTCCACAGGCCTGGGCAGTTCCATCGCCTATTGCGCCTCGAAAGCGGCGCTGGACACGATGGGTTTGTCGTTGGCGCGTGTTCTGGCGCCTGAAGTCCGGGTGATTTCGATCGCGCCGGCCGCGGTCGCCACTGAGTTTGTTCCTGGGCGCGGCCGTGAGGGGGTCGAAAAGCAGGCGGCTTCGACGCCGCTCAAGCTCGTCGCCGAGCCAGACGATGTCGCTATGGCCGTCATGGCGGCGGTGACCCATCTGCGCCTGACCACCGGCAGCACGATCGTGGTCGATAGCGGCAGACATCTCTGAATCTGGAAATCTGGAGGGAGCTTTCCATGCTTACGCGCCGTTCCGCCGTCGCAGGTCTTGTCGCATCCGCGACAATTCCCGCTCCGCTCTGGGCTCAAGAGTGGCCTGGCAAGCCGATCACGCTCGTCCATGGCTTCGGCGCCGGCGGCAATGCGGATTCGATCGCGCGGGTGATGGCCAATGCCTTGTCGACGGAGTTGGGCCAGCAGATCGTGGTCGAAGCCAAGTCGGGAGCAGGGGGCAATATCGCGTCCGAACAAGTGGCGCGGGCGGAGCCGGATGGCTATCGGATCATTCTGTTGACCGGCGGACATGCGGTTTCCGCCGCGCTCTACAAGAATTTGCGCTTCAATCCGGTCGACGACTTTGCCTTCCTGTCTTTGGTCGCGACCTTTCCCTTCGTCATCGCCACCCATCTGCAAAGCCCCGTTAAATCCATCGGCGAGCTGATCGCAGCTGCCAAAAAGGACCCCGGCAAATTCACCTTCTCGTCGGTGGGGGTCGGCTCGACCCAACATTTGACGGGAGAACTCTTCGCCGAAATGGCGGGCATCAAGCTGACCCATGTGCCGTATCGCGGCGGCATGGAGCCGCTCTCCGATCTGATGGGCGGCCGGATCGATCTCATGGTCGACACCATCACCGTCACCGGCGAGGCCATTCGCTCGGGAACCATTCGCGGCTTGGGGATCACCAGTCGCACGCCATGGCCTGGGTTGTCCGAGGTCACACCCATTGCCGCCACCCTGCCTGGATTTGAAGTGCGGTCCTGGAACGGCATGGCGGCACCGGCGGCTACGCCACCGGCCGTGGTGACGCGCCTAAACGCGGCGATCGAGAAATCGCTGCAATTGCCAAAAGTCCGCGAGCAGTTGGGCTTCCTGGGCGTCCAGCCTGAAGCTTCAACCCCGGAAGCCATGCGCAGCTTCGTGGCGTCCGAAATCGCGCGTTGGAAGGGCGTCGTCGACAAGGCCGGCATTCAAAAGATCTGAATGAAAGCCGTTTATCGTTCTTGTGGGCTCGGCTCGTGCTCGCGCAAGGAATCGACAATCGCATTGATGAATATACGCACCAATGGCTGCAGGCCTGATTTGCGGCTCACCACACCAAGGGGACGCCGCAAGCGATCGGAATGAATGGGGAGTCGCGCCAGGCCGGGGATGGCGTTCGACGAGATCGTCAGCGCGGAAAGCGGCGTCAAAAAGTCGGTCTTTCTGGCGATTTCAACCGAGGCCTCCACTGACAGTGTTTCCAATGCGACGCGCACCTGTTCCACGCCCAGTTCTTCCAGCGCGCTGTCGGTCTGAAAGCGAAACAGACTGCCGGATGGGGGCATGATCCAGCGCACCTTGCTCAATTCGGCCGCGCCTATCGTTGCGCAGCGAAGGAGCGGATGATCGGCGCAACAAAAGAATCCGATCTCATCGTCGAATAATGTCTCGTAAGCCAGATCGTCGCCGCGCTCGAACAATCCGATCGGGCCAACGATCAGGTCGATATCGCGGTTGATAAGCCTCTCGTTGAGTTCACCGACGAGTCCCATCGACAGGGCGATCGTGACGCTGTCATGGGCCGTCAGAAAATTGCGGATGATGGGAGCCAGAAAAATTCCGGCAACCAAAGGGGTCGCGCCGATGCGCAGGCGCCCCGCCTGGCCGCGACTGAAGCTTTGTGAAATATCCCGTGCCCGCAAAGTGGCTGAGCGGATCGATTGGCCAATGGCTGCCAGTTCGAGGCCGACCGTGGTGGGCACCGCGCGGCGGGCGGTCCGGTCGAACAAGGCGCTGCCGACGCGCTGTTCCAGAATCTGGATGGTGCGCGTCAGCGCCGGCTGCGTCACCCCGAGCGCGTCCGCCGCTGCCTGGAATGTTCCCAGTTCCACAACGGTCGCGAGCTGAACCAGATGGCGCGGGTCGAGATTCATCACTTTTCCTGATGAATGATTCCAATCATCTGATTTTTCGGCGAATATTTCCGCCTGTAAAGGTGATTTTGAACTGGGAGAATACGGGAAGGGGATATCATGCGCGTGCGCTTTTATGCCTTCGTTTTTGCCGTCGTCGCGACCGTCACCGGCCCGGCCGCGCTGGCGCAGGACTATCCCTCGCGGCCGATCAGATTGATCGTACCCTATGTCCCCGGTGGTCCCCTCGATGTGCTGGGTCGTCTTCTTGCCAATGGCATGAGCGGCGATTTGAAGGGAACCGTCGTCGTCGAGAACATCGCGGGCGCGGGCGCACGTGTCGGCACGGCGGCGGTCGCCAAGGCGGAGCCTGACGGCTACACGATTGGTCTTGGTGTCGTGGCCTCGCTCGCCATCGGCCCGCAACTTGTGCACACCGCGCCTTATGATCCCATCAAATCCTTCACGCACATTGGCTTGGTGACGTCGGGAACATTGACCGTGACGGTCAATAAGTCGGTTCCTGCCCAAACTTTGGGCGAGTTCGTTGCGCTGGCGAAATCGCGCCCCGACGAAATTTCCTATGGGTCGGTTGGCATCGGATCGCTACCGCATATGGCCGCCGAACTGTTTCAGAGGAAGACGGGGACCAAGCTCCGGCATGTCCCCTATAGAGGTGGCGCGGCCTCGCTGGTGGATCTGCTCGCCGGTCGGATCGATGCGACGTTTGAAATGCCGAATGTGACGGCGGTCTATCATAACGACGGCAGCTTGCGCGTTCTCGCCACCATGGACAAAGTGCGCAGCCCGGCGCTTCCCGACGTGCCGACGACGGCGGAAGCTGGCTTCAAAGGCCTGGAAATGGATTTCTGGTCCGGCATCATTGCGCCGGCGAACTTGCCGCCCGAGATCGCGCATAAGCTCGCGGCTTCGGTCCAGCGCGTCATGGATCAGCCGGGCTTCGGCGACAGTCTGACCGCTCAGGGCTTGCGCGTGCATTTCCTGCCTTCCGGTGAATTTGTTCAATTGATCCGCGATGAAACCGCGCGCTGGGGCGAAGTGATCGCCGGTGCGGGCATCAAACTTTCGGAGTGAAACGATGGGGGCGAAGCGCCGGCCGAATTTCCTGCTGATCATGACCGATCAGCACCGGGCCGATCATCTCGGTTGTTATGGCAATCCCATCGTCCGCACACCGGCCATCGATGCACTCGCGCGGAGCGGTTTGAGGTTCGACAATTTCTTTGTCGCCAATCCGATCTGCATGCCCAATCGCGCCTCGATCATGACCGGGCGCATGCCCTCGCTGACGGGCGTGCGCCACAACGGCATCGCCTTGTCGCGGAACCATGCCAATTTCGTCGAACTCTTGCGCGACAGCGGTTATTTCACCGCGTTGATCGGCAAGTCGCATCTGCAATCGTTCACCGGCGAGCCGGCGGTCAATCGGTTCAAGACGGAGGCCGGGTTGAACACGCCGCCCGAACATCTGCGCGAAGCACGCAAGGATCAGCGCGCCGGTCCGGCCTATGAATATGAGAACATCGCGCACTGGCCCGCGACCGCGATGTCGCGACATCAAGAGGGAGATTTCTACGGCTTTCAGCATTTCGAGCTTGTTGCCGACCATGGCGATCGCGCCACGGGCGACTATCGGCTTTGGGCGCTTGAACGGGAGCCCAACTTCGACAATCTGGTCGGCCCTAAGAATGCGCTGCCCGATCAGCGCATCAGCGCGCCACAGGCGTGGCGCACAGCGGTGCCAGAAGAGCTCTATTCGACGCGTTTCATCGAGGAACGCACCACTGCCGCCATCGAACGTTGCGCCCAAGATCCGTCAAAGCCTTTCTTTATCCAGATGTCGTTTCCTGATCCGCATCATCCCTTCACGCCACCAGGCAAATATTGGGATATGTACGATCCGGCCGATATGACGCTTCCAGCTTCGTTCGGACATGGCGATCTGCCGCCGATCGCGCGCATGCGCGAAGCCTTGGCGAAGGGAGAGGACCCACGGAATCGTCAAAGCCCGTTCGCGGTCACAGCCAGCGAGACCCGCGACATTCTCGCGCTGACCTATGGTTCGATCTCGATGATCGACGATGCCATCGCCCGCGTGCGCGCCAAGCTCATCGAGCTGGGCCTGGACCAGGACACGATCGTCATCTTCACCTCCGACCATGGCGACTTCATGGGCGACCATGGCATCATGCTGAAACTGCTGCTGCACTATCGCGGCTTGATCCATGTGCCATTCATCTGGAGTGAAGCCGGTCTGTCCTCGAGCGTCCGTGAGGACCTCGGCCAGTCGATCGACATCGCCCCGACCATTTTGCGGCGGGCCGGAATCCAACCTTACAACGGCGTGCAAGGCCGAAATCTTCTGGCTGATCCCGCGCAGAATTCGTTGGTGATCGAGGAGGACAGCCAGCGGCCGATGCTGGGCTTCGACAGGCCGCAGCGCGTGCGGACGCTGGTGACGCAAAAATGGCGCATGAGCGTGCGCGACGGCGAGGATTGGGGCGAGCTCTACGATCTCGAAAACGACCCTCACGAGATGCAAAATCTATGGGACAGCGCCAGCGCGGCGCCGCGCAAGGCTGAATTGTTCGAGGAACTGGCGCGTCGCCTCATCCAGTTGCAGGACCGCTCGCCGCTGCCAACTTATTTGGCGTGAAGTCGTGGCGGCTGGGTTCCGCCGCCATTCATGAATTTGGCGCATAAGCGCATGCGGATTTCCGCGCCTAATGGCTCGCGCGTCTGAGCCCTATCTTCTTCGCTAGCTGCCGGGTTCGGCCTGCGGTCGCGCGGCCGATCGGTCGCGCCTCTGGGTTTCGCCATTTCGCCAACCACCGGCGGAGCGCGTGGAACCGCAGCCAGAATGCGGAGATTTCAATGATAAGCCTGTTCGCAGCGACCCTCGCGGCGTTGTCTTTCACATCCGCGCAAGCGCAAGAGCGTCGGCCGAGCGCCCCGCAGGTCGCCCCGCCGGAAGTGCGGGCGGTGGCACCGGCGCTCGCTGCTTATACGGACGAAGTTCTTTTCGACGACTTGTGGAAACGCGCCGAACTCAGCCCGCGTGATCGCAGCATCGTCACTGTAGCCGCATTGGTGGCCGGAACCCATGTGCGTCAGATGACCGGCCATTTCAATCGCGCCCTCGACAATGGCGTCAAGCCGCGCGAACTCATCGGCATCATCACCCATTTGGCCTTTTACAGCGGCTGGCCCAATGCCATGTCGGCTGTTTCCGTGGCGAAGGATGTGTTCGCGCAACGGGGCATAGGCGTTGATCAGCTGAGCGCCAGCGCCACCGGCTTGCTGGCGCTCGATGCGGCCAGCGAAGCGCAGCGCGCGGCGGCGGTGCAGGGTACGGTTGGGCCCGTTGCGCCGGCCCTGGCGCAATACACGAACGCCACGTTATTCGGCGATCTTTGGCGCCAGCCGGATTTGGCGCCGCGGGACCGCAGCCTGGTCACGATCGCAGCCCTGATCGCCAGCGGTCAAGTTGACCAACTCAAGTTTCATATCGGTCGCGGCATGGAAAATGGTCTGTCGTCGATACAGATTTCCGAAACGATCACGCATCTGGCTTTTTATGCGGGTTGGCCGCGCGCCATGTCCGCCGTTCCCGTCGCCAAAGCCGTCTTCGAAGCGCAGGCTGCCTCGGAGACGCGCCCGGCAACGGAAAAGGATGCGGCGCTGGAAATCCTGCGTGGCGGTTCAATGCCGCTGAGCATGGGAACGACGCCGAATTTCACGGGAACCGTTCGTGTCGCCTCGCGTTTTCAGCGTAACGACCCGGCGCGGGTCGGCGGTGAGACCGTGTCGTTTGAGCCCGGCGCGCGCACCGCCTGGCACAGCCATCCGCTGGGCCAGACGCTGATCGTCACATCAGGCTGCGGCTGGGTGCAACGAGAGGGCGGGCCGATCGAGGACATTCGCTTGGGCGACGTCGTGTTGATTCCACCGAACGTCAAGCATTGGCATGGCGCCACCAATTCATCGGCGATGACCCATATCGCCATCGTTGAAGCGTTGAACGGCAAGAGCACCGATTGGATGGAGCCGGTCAGCGATGCGCAATACGGCCCAGTGATCAAAGCACCGGGAAAATGCTGACGTCCGATCCCGCCCGTCATCAGCGGATGTCTCAGGTTCATCCAGGAGTAGCGTCCGCGGCAATCGCCGCGACGTCACCATCTGAAGCCCATCAATACGGAGTTCGACATGCAACCTCCCTGTGACTACGAGGCAACCCGTCGACAGGTTCTGCAAGCGGGGGCCGCATCGGTTGTCGCCACAGCGGCGCCGGCGGCGGCCCAGGCCCAGAGTTCGCGCGCCACCGGTGGCACTGCTGCGGCCGGCGCTGGTGTTGTGTTGGCGAAGGTCTCCTTGACGGTCAACGGCAAGCCGCAAGAGCTGGAACTCGACACGCGCACCACCTTGCTCGACGCCTTGCGCGAACATCTGCACTTCACCGGCACTAAGAAAGGCTGCGACCACGGCCAGTGTGGCGCTTGCACGGTTTTGATCGATGGTCGCCGGATCAATTCCTGCCTGTCGCTGGCCGTCATGCATGTGGCCGACACGATTACGACGATCGAAGGCCTGGGCCAGCCAGACAACCTGCACGAGATGCAGGCGGCGTTCGTGAAACACGATGGCTATCAATGCGGCTACTGTACCCCCGGCCAGATCTGTTCGGCCATCAGCGTGCTGAACGAGATCCAGGCCGGCGTCCCCAGCCACGTGACAGCGGATCTGATCGCCGCATCGCAAGCCACGCCCGAAGAACTGCGCGAGCGCATGAGCGGCAACATCTGCCGCTGCGGTGCCTATCAGAACATCATCGACGCCATCACCGAAGTCGCGGGGAGAAAGGCATGAAATCCTTCACTTACGAACGGGCGAGCTCCCCTCGGGATGCCGCGGCAGCGGCGGCACGGATGCAGGGCGCCAAATTCATCGCCGGCGGCACAAATCTGCTTGATCTGATGAAACTGGAGATCGAAACGCCAGTCCATCTGATCGATGTCAACGGCCTGGCGCTCGACAAGATCGAGGCGACGCCGGACGGTGGCTTGCGTATCGGCGCTCTGGTCCGCAACACCGATCTCGCCGCTGATGCCAATGTGCGGCGCGACTATGGGCTGCTGTCTCGGGCTTTGCTCGCCGGCGCCTCGGGCCAGTTGCGCAACAAAGCGACGACGGCGGGCAACCTGCTTCAACGCACGCGCTGCCCGTATTTTTATGACACCAACCAGCCGTGCAACAAACGCCAGCCCGGCAGCGGCTGCGGCGCGCTCCTAGGCTTCAGCCGTCAGCACGCTGTCATCGGCGGGAGCGACGCCTGCATCGCCACTCATCCCAGCGACATGGCGGTGGCCATGCGTGCGCTTGATGCGACCGTTGAAACGGTGCGCTCGGATGGCGCCGTCCGCCGCATCCCGATCGTCGATTTCTATCGCGGGCCGGCGCGCACGCCGCATCTGGAAACCACGCTGACGCCGGGCGAACTCATCACCGCCGTCATCCTGCCCAAGCCAATCGGCGGCGTGCACATTTATCGCAAGGTGCGTGACCGCGCTTCTTATGCCTTCGCGCTGATTTCGGTGGGCGCGATCGTCCAGGCCGATGGCAGCGGCCGGCTGGCGCTCGGTGGCGTCGCCCACAAGCCCTGGCGCGTCGAAGCGGCCGAGAAAGACTTGCCGCGCGGCGCCAAGGCGGTGGTGGAGCAACTGCTCGCCGGCGCCAAACCGACCCATGAGAACGGGTTCAAACTGCCGCTGGTCGAGCGCACGCTCCAGGCGGTGTTGACGCAAGCGAGGTCATGACATGCGCTTCGACACACCTTCCACAACCAATCCCATCGATCAGCTGAAGGTCATCGGCCAACCGCTCGACCGGATCGATGGCCCGTTCAAGACCACGGGCACGGCGCGCTATGCCTATGAACAGCATGATGTCGTGGCCAATCAGGCCTATGGCTTCGTCGTCGGCGCGGCGATCGCCAAGGGGCGTATCACCGCCATGGACCTCGCCGCCGCCAAGGCGGCGCCTGGCGTGGTGGCGATCGTCACGGCTGACAATGCCGGCAAGGTCAGCAAAGGCAGCTGGAACACCGCCGAACTGCTCGGTGGGCCGCAGGTTCAACATTATCATCAGGCCATCGCTCTGGTGGTTGCCGAAACTTTCGAACAAGCGCGCGCGGCGGCAAGCTTGGTGCGCGTCACCTACGCGCGTGATGAGGGTGCCTTCGATCTGGCTGCGGCGCGCGACACCGCGCCCCTGCTGCAAGGCGGCGATAACGGCGGCTCGGTGGGGGATTTCGCCGGCGCCTTTGCCGCAGCGCCCGTGCAGCATGACGCCACCTATACGACGCCCGATCAGTCCCATGCGATGATGGAGCCGCATGCGTCGCTGGCCGCCTGGGAGGGCGACAAGCTGACGGTCTGGACGTCGAACCAGATGATCGGCTGGGGCGCGCGCGATCTGGCCATCACTTTGGGCATGCCGCGCGACAAGGTTCGTCTGATCTCGCCCTATATCGGCGGTGGTTTCGGCGGCAAGCTGTTCGTGCGCAGCGACGTGGTTCTCGCGGCGCTGGGCGCGCGCCTCGCCAAGCGCCCGGTGAAAGTGGCGCTGACGCAGCCGCTGATCACCAACAACACCACCCATCGCCCCGCCACCATCCAGCGCCTGCGCATTGGCGCGACGGCAGACGGTAAGATCACCGCCATCGGCCATGAAAGCTGGTCTGGCAATCTGCGGGGAGGGCGGCCGGAGGCGGCGATCCAGCAGACGCGGCTGCTCTATGCTGGTGCCAACCGGCTGACGGCAACACGGCTCGCCGTGCTCGACCTGCCGGAGGGGCACGCCATGCGTGCGCCGGGCGAGGCGCCGGGCCTGATGGCCTTGGAAATGGCCATGGATGAGACGGCGGAAAAGCTCAACATGGATCCAGTCGCGTTTCGCATCCTCAACGACACGCAGGTCGATCCGGAACATCCCGAGCGCCGCTTCAGCCAGCGTCAACTGGTCGAATGTCTGCGGCTGGGCGCGGAGCGTTTCGGCTGGGCTGAACGCAAGGCGCAGCCAGCGCAGCTGCGCGACGGCCGCTGGCTTGTGGGCATGGGCGTCGCCGCCGGCTTCCGCAACAATCTGGTGACCACATCGGGCGCGCGGGTCCGGCTCGACGGGCGCGGCGTGGTGACGGTGGAAACCGACATGACCGACATCGGCACCGGCAGTTACACCATCATCGCGCAGACGGCGGCCGAGATGATGGGCGTGACCATCGACAAGGTGGTGGTGCGCCTGGGAGACTCGCAATTTCCCCTCTCGGCCGGTTCCGGTGGCCAGTGGGGCGCCAACATGTCGACGTCGGGCGTCTATGCCGCCTGCGTCAAGCTGCGCGAAGCCGTGGCCCAAAAAGTCGGCTTCAATTCAGACGATGCGGCCTTCAGCGACGGCTTTGTCCAGCAGGGCAATCGCCGTGTCTCTTTGGCGGAAGCGGCGGGCGCGGCGGGCTTGTCGGCCGAAGATAAGATCGAATTCGGCGATCTCAGCCGGCGCTATCAGCAATCGACCTTCGCGGCGCATTTCGTCGAAGTGGGGGTGGATGCGGCAACTGCCGAAGTCCGCATTCGCCGGATGCTCGCCGTCTGCGCCGCCGGCCGTATTCTCAATCCGAAGTCGGCCCGCAGCCAGGTGATCGGGGCGATGACCATGGGCGTCGGCGCCGCGCTGATGGAGGAACTGGCGGTCGACAAGGGCCGGGGCTTCTTCGTCAACCACGATCTTGCTGGATACGAAGTGCCGGTCCACGCCGACATCCACGACCAGGAAGTGATCTTCCTCGACGAGGTCGATCCGATGTCCTCGCCGATGAAGGCCAAGGGCGTCGGTGAGCTGGGTCTGTGCGGCGTCAGCGCGGCGATCGCCAATGCGATCTACAATGCCACCGGCGTGCGCGTGCGGGACTATCCGGTGACATTGGATAAGTTAATTACCAAGCTTCCGGCCTAATAAATCTTTTTGATACAGTATCTTACATGTGTTCAGCAGGCAGGGCGGCAGGGTGTCGTTTCCGGAAAACGGTCAGCTTCTTGTAAGCCCGGCTCCCTAGCCTGAGACGTGGCGATAAGCAGTCCCCATTGTGGTTCGCCGCACACTGCACAACCAACTGGGCCCCGTTGCCGCCAGGCAGCGGGGCTTTTCCATGTCATGTCATGCACGGGGCATTTTATTGGATGGTCGGCACCAGATAGCTCTGTTCTGGCGGCTCGGCGGGATCCTCTGTCGCCATCACAATCACCAGTGCGGACAAGGCGAGCACCGCCACGACGGCCATAGCCAGAAACAAAATTGCGCGATCCGACATAAATCCGGCTGACCTCGTTCTCGACACCTCGCCCAAGTGTTCTTGATTCTCCTGACAACAAGCTTGCAGGAATCTGGCCGGGGTCTGGAATGCACAGGGGCTTTGATGGAGACGCTTGGTCTGATTGCCCCCGCTAAAGGTCAGCAGCCGGTCAGATCCATGGGCTTACATGCCGATGCCCAAGCTCCGTTCAGCAGGGGCAAACCGTGGCCATCGCCGCTCCACAACGGTGCGCCACCTCGCCCTGCCATCCTCCCTGCGGTGGCAGGGCCTGCTTTCCTCGCGACCGAAACACCAGCGTGCGATCGATCCGGCGATTTGCCTGATCGAATAAAGAATGATTTGAATGGCCTTGGGGCCGCTCCAGTTTCCGCACGATGAAACAAGAGGTGTTCGATCATGGCCAACACGCGTGAGCCGAAAATCCATCCGGTCCCGATCTTGGCGCTACGCCCGACACAAATGACCGTCGGCATGCGCGAGGTCAAAGAGAAGCGCCAACGCTGGCGCGAGCACAAGTCCAAGAAGAAGCAGTCCGAACTTCTCGGCAAGCACATGATCCCGGTCGTCCTGGGCCCGGACGGGCGCTATTACGTCGTCGACCATCATCACCTGACGCGGGCGCTCCACGACGAAGGTGTCAAAGACATCCTCGTGGCCATCATCGGCGATCTGTCCATGGTCAGCCGCGATGCTTTTTGGGGCGTGATGGACAACAAGCGCTGGGCCTATCCTTATGATGCCAAGGGTGAGCGGCGGCCATTCAAGGATCTGCCGAAATCCGTGGTCGACCTGAAGGACGACCCGTTCCGCAGCCTGGCTGGCGAACTGCGCCGTGCCGGCGGCTTCGCCAAGGACACGACGCCGTTTAGCGAGTTCCTCTGGGCCGATTTCCTGCGCCGCCAGATGCCCGGCAAGCTGGTCGATAAAAACTTCGATAAGGCGCTGGAAAAGGCGCTGGCGGCGGCCAAGAGCCACGACGCCATCTATCTCCCAGGCTGGTGCGGGCCTTCTTCCGACGATTAAGACAAATTGCATTTCGGTCGAAACGCAGTTTTGCCCGGGATCCTTGCGCTGATGCGTCTTTGTGGCGTTTGACTGAGCCAAACTGCAAACCGCTATTAGCGCGCAAGACGAGCTTTTTGCAGGCTGTCAGCTTCGTGTCAGGCTAGCAGCCTAGCCTTGGCAGTGGCGGAGCAGTCCCTAATGTTATCGCCAACAGACTACGAGCCCCGTTGCCCCCCAGGCAGCGGGGCTTTTGCGTGGGAACCGCCGAAGCCTCCAGCATCGCAGCGGAAGGATAGTGAAAACGGCTATCCCTGCGGCTCGATCTTGGCGAGACGAACGTACTCGCGCCAGTCGTCGACTTCCTTGCGCCAATACTGCTGCGCTTCCTCCGAGCCAATGATCCAGGGGTCGCTTGCGATCGAGCCGAGGAACTTCTTGCCGTCCTCGCTGGCGATGATCTGCGCAAAGCCGTCGCGAAGCTTCTCGACGATTGGCTGGGGCGTACCCGTGGGCACCATGGCGCCCCACCAGCTGACGAGATTCATCTTGTAGCCGAGCTCTGTCATGGTCGGATATTCCGGCGCGGATTTCAGGCGCTCGCCCGTGGCAACGGCGAGGATGCGAATCTTGCCCTGCCTGGCCTGGATCGTGGCGAACACCGGATCGTAGATGGCGTAGTCGACTGCGCCACTGGTCACATCGTTGAGCGTGTCGGCGGTCGTCTTGTATTGAATCTCGACGGACGACAATCCGCCGGTCGTCTTGTACATGGCGCCAACAACACGAGCCGGTGGGTTGGTGGTCGCGTAACTGGCTTTATCGCCCTTTTCCTTCATCGCCTTGGTCAGTTCATCGACGGTCTTGTAAGGGGAGGAGATGCTGACCGCGATCATCATCGGCATGCGGTTGATGGTCGTGACGATTTGCAGCTGCTTGATCACATCGACGGTGGGAGTCTTGAATATGTGCATATTGGTCGCCAATGCGTCGCCGCTGGTGACATAGACGGTGTAGCCGTCTGGCTTGGCGCGCGCGACATATTCGGTCGCGATATTGCCGATGGCGCCTGGTTTATTCTCGACAATGACGGTCTTTCCAAGGATCGCCTGCATTTTGTTGGCGAAGAAGCGGACGATAATGTCCGCGCCGCTGCCGGCGGCGAAGCCACAGATGAAATGCACATTGTCGGAAGGGTAGGCTGGAGCCTGTGCCTTCGCGCCATTTGGCGGCAGCAACAGCAGTGTCGCGAAGATGGTGGCGGACAGGGGACGTAAGAGGCCCTTGAGTGTGGTCATTTCTCCCTCCGGTGAAGGCCATGCTGATGCAGCGGACTTGATTTTCAAGTCTGACCTGTCACTGGAGACAAGCGTCTACCGGATCGTCTGGACTGCGTAGCGGCAATCTGGAATTGTCTGCATTCTAGATTGGAACGGAAGGCTTGGGCTGAGGGGAGCCCTTGCCTCTGGGTGAGGACGGGAGCGCATGGACGAAAGCAATATCAGCTTGCGGCATCTGCGCGTCCTCGCCTTGCTGCTGGAAGTTCGGAGCCTGACGCGCGCCGCGCAGATCCTTGATACGACCCAGCCGACCGTCAGCAAGGCGCTGACCAAGCTGCGTGCCCATTTTGGCGATCCCTTGTTCGTTCGCGTCGGCTTGGCGATGCATCCGACGCCGCGCGCGCTCGATCTGGCAAAGCCATTGAAGGATTTGCTGACGACCTCGGACGTCATGCGCGCCTCTTCCGCCGCGTTCGATCCGCAGGCATCCTCGCGCGAATTCTCCATGATCGTTACGGAAGTTGGCATGGCGCAGCTGGTGCCGCCGATCATCGCCTATCTGGAAAAGCAGGGACTGGGCCTGCGGCTCAAGGCCATGCCGCTCGACTCGCGGCCCATCGAGGCGCGCCTTGAAGCCGGCGAGGCGGATGTTGTGGTGGGCGTATTTCCCGGTGCCACGGCCAACATGCGCCGCCAGCGGCTCTACACCGACACCTACATGAGCGTGGTCCGTAGGACGCATCCCCGCGTTGGAAAGCTGGTCAGGCCGGAAGCCTTCTTGCGCGAACGGCATGTGATCGTGACGTCGTCTCCCACCGGACATGGCGCGCATCAGGCGCTGGAACGTGTTTTCGCCGCCAAGCTGGACCCCGATCGGGTCCATGTGCGTGTGCCGAGCTTCGTGACGAGCGCCATGGTTGTGAGCAAGACCGATGCCGTCGGGACGCTCCCGGCGCGGCTGGCGATGTATCTGGCGGATGATCTCAAACTCATGCCGTTTGCGACGCCATTGCCATTGCCGCGCATTGAAATCAGCCAATTCTGGCACGAGCGCGTGCAGCAGGACGCCGGCCATCGTTGGTTTCGTTCGACGTTGCGCACCTTGTTTGGTACATCGGACGGCTCCAAGGGCAAAGGCTAGGCCGCCCGCCGTGCGCCATTTCGGCTGAATTCCAATTCGGCATGCCAATAATTCCGATATAGAACTGGCTTATGTGACGGGAGTTGGCGGAAACTGAAATCAAGCGCAGGAAGCATTGGCAAATGGACAGGGAGGTCCGCCATGGCGGATGTTACGCAGGCAACAAACGTCCAAGGCGCATTGCTGGTTGGCAGCGTTCCACTCGCTGATTCCGAGACGGTCTTTAGATTTGCCAGCGAAAACCTTGGCCGCCATCTCAAGCGCATTCCCGACGGGGAAACCGGCGCGCGGATCAATTGGACGCAGTGGCAGCACGACGTGTTTAACGCCGTTCCGGCGCTGACGTCGGAGATATTCGATATGGGATATCTCAAACGCCCAAAATTCCGGCTTAAGCCTGGAGCTACCGTTGATGACGTGAAGTTTCCACCCTTGGGCTACGCCGCCGCGGCCGAGGCGTCCTATGTGTCGTTCAAGGCGCTCAAGGAGGCTGGCAAGATCGGGCGCGATACGAAGTTCCAAGTCTGCCTGCCGACGCCGATCGCACCCGCGACTATTTTCGTCTTCCCGGAAGATCAGCCCAAGTTGGAGCCGCTCTATGAAGCTGCGATGCTGGCGGAGCTTGACGCCATTGTCGCGGCCATCCCCGCCAGCGATCTTGCAATCCAGTGGGACACGGCCATTGAATTCGCCATTCTTGAAGGCGTGATGCCGCATGCGTTTAAGAACCCCGAGGCCGACATCATTTCGCGGCTGGTGCGCCTCGGCAATCACGTGCCTGGCAACGTCGAGCTCGGCTTTCATCTTTGCTATGGTGACAGCGGCGGCCGTCATTTCAAGGAGCCGGAAGACACTTCGAAACTCGTCTCCGTCGCCAATGGTGTCGTGCGTGGTTTGACGCGCAAACTCGACTGGCTGCACCTGCCGGTGCCGAAGGAGCGCTCCGACGCGAAATATTACGAGGCGTTGGGCGGTCTGAAGCTACATCCGGAAACGGAATTGTTCCTCGGTCTGGTTCACATGACGGATGGCGTCGAAGGCACACGCAAGCGTATCGCCGCGGCGCTGAAGTTCGCGCCCCGATTTGGCGTTGCGACGGAATGCGGCTGCGGACGGCGCAAGCCGGACACATTGGTTGAGCTGATGCGCATTCACCGCACGGTGAGCGACGCGGTCGTCAGGGGCTAGCTGCGCGATCAGCAATGGACCGTGAGCCCCGTTGCCGATGCAGCGGGGCTTTTGCGTGGGTGCGCCGTATTCCGGGCGGTCATGTCACGCCTTCTTGAGAAACTCCGTCTTCAACACCAACCCTTTGACCTGTTTGGTATTGCATTCGATTTCCCCAGGGTTCCCCGTTAGGCGGATGCCCTTTATCGTGGTTCCCCGTTTGAGTATCTCGGAGGTGCCCTTGACCTTGAGATCCTTGATCACCATCACGGAATTGCCGTCGTTGAGTTGATTGCCGTTGCAGTCCCGCACGATATTGTCGCTCACGGATGTCTCTTCTTTCATTCTCTGAACATCTATAGAATCATATCCCAACAAGACCGAACCGGTCAGCAATAATCAACAAGCCAGCGCCTCAGGCCGGCGAGAGGAAACGCGCGATGGGCGAGAGCCTGTTTGACAAGATCTGGTCGCTGCACCGCCTGGCCGAGGACGAGGGTGGCAAGACGCTGCTCTATATCGACCGGGTTGTCGTCGACGACGTGCGCGCGCCGCAGGTCCTCAAAAATCTGGAGCGGCGCGGCTTGGCCATCCGCCGTCCGGATTTGGCGGTGGTGGTGATGGATCATTCGGTGCCGTCCTTTCCACATCTTGCGGCGGGCAGCAGCGCCTTCATCGATGCCGCGCGCGAGGCAGCGCGGCGCCATGGGTTGCGGCTTCTCGATGTCGGCGATGCGGAGCAGGGGATTTCCCATGTGGTGGCGCCTGAAATCGGTTTCGTCCTGCCGGGCGCGACGTATCTGTGTGTCGACAGTCATTCGCCCACCGTCGGCGGGATGGGCGCCTTGGGCCTGGCGTGCGGCAGTTCGGAGCTGGAACATGTGCTGGCGACGCAGGCCATGTGGATGCGCAAGCCGCGTCAGATGCGGATCAGTCTTGAGGGGACCCTCGGCATAGGCGTGTTCGCGAAGGACGTCATCCTGCACCTGATCGGTAGGTTGGGCCTCGAAACGGCACGCGGCGTTGCCTTGGAGTTTTCGGGCAGCGTCGTGGCGGCGATGCCCGTCGAGGCGCGGCTCACACTCTGCAACATGGCGGTGGAGCTGGGGGTGCGCACCTGTCTCATCGCACCAGACGAGAAAACGTTTTCATGGCTTGCGCAGCGTCGCCTCGCCCCGCGCGGTGATCTTTGGACCAGGGCGCGGGACGATTGGCGGCATCTGGTGTCCGATCCAGACGTCGTCTTCGACATCGATCTGAACTTCGACTGCACGGCGCTTGAGCCGCAAATCACCTGGGGCACGTCGCCGGCGCAGGTCGCGGCTATCTCCGGCCGTGTGCCGACGGCGGCGGCGCAAGCGGGACTGGATGAGGCAAGTTGGCAACGCTCCCTCGGCTATATCGATCTGGCGCCCGGTGCCCCGCTCGCGGGCGCGAAGATCGACCGCGTCTTCATCGGCTCCTGTACCAATGCGCGTCTCAGCGACCTTGAGACCGCGGCGCAAGTCCTCGTCGGCCGAAAGGTCGCCGATCACGTCAAGGCCGTCGTGGTGCCAGGCTCGCGCGCCGTGGCGCGACAGGCGGAGCAACAAGGTTTGGGCGATGTCTTTCGGCAAGCCGGCTTTCTCTGGGGGGAGCCCGGTTGTTCCATGTGCGCCGGCGGCGGTGGCGAGAAAGTCGCGGCGGGAGAAAGAATCGTGTCCACGACCAATCGCAATTTTGAAAACCGGCAAGGGGCTGGTGTGCGGACCCATCTGGCAAGCCCCGCGAGCGCCGCGGCCGCAGCCGTCATGGGACAGATCAGCGATCCACGACCGCTGCTACGGGGGCGATAGGAACGCCATGGAGAAGTTTATTCGCATTCGTGGCGCTGCCGCGCCGCTCCTGATCGACAATATCAACACCGATCAGATCACGCCGGTGCAGTTCATGCGCTCCTTGGAGCCTGACTACCAGGCCGGGCTTTTCGCCCGCTGGCGCACCGATCCGAACAATCCCTTCGTGCTCGATCAACCCCGCTTCCAGCGCGCGCCGATCCTTGTCACCGGCCGTAATTTCGGCTGCGGCAGTGCGCGCGAGGTGGCGGTGTGGGCGCTTGCCGCCCATGGCGTGCGCTGCATCGTCGCGCGTAGTTTCTCCGAGGTTTATCGTGAGAGCCTGATCAAGAACGGCATGCTGCCGGTCGTGCTCGATGCCGTGCTTTCTCCCGCGTTCGAACGTTGCGTGACCGAGGTGGATGGTCAAGCGTCGTTCGAAGTCGATCTTGCGCGCGGCAAGATCACGAGCCCGGATGGAATGGAATTTCCCTTCGCGATCGATGCGGGCGAGCGCACCACCTTGCTCGAAGGCCTCGATGATGTCGCCGTCACGTTGCAACATCGCGCGCTGATCGAAGCCTGGGAAAGGAACGCGGGTGCGCGCCGGTCCTGGCTGCAACGGATCAGTTGACGCCCATGATGGTGCCGACATGCTTGATGATCTCCGGCGTCGGCGAGCCGGCCTTGGCGAACAATTGATCGAGAGCTTCGCCTGATTTTGGATTGAGATCGAGATTGCGCTTGCGCGCGTCGGCGATCATCTCTTCGCTCTTCATAGTGGCATCGAAGGCCTGGCGCAGGATTGCTATGCGCTCATCCGGCACACCAGGAGAGACGACATAGGCGGTGCCGAATTCGGAGGGGAGGGCAACGAAATCCCACATCGCCTTCTTCTGTGGGTCGTCGATCAAATCGCGGATCTTGACGACGCCAGGAATGTCGGAGAAGTCGAGCCCGGCGATGATGTTGATCTTCTTGTCGCGCAGCCAATCCGGGTGCAGGCTTTGCAGGGTTGAATAGGCAATCGTCGAGACTTGCACCTCGCCCTGCTCAAGCGCGACGGCGGTGGGGCCGGAACCCATGAAGCCGGGAACGATCTTCATCTTCGTTCCAAGAATTTCATTGATCAGCACAGGCTGGATCGTTGTGGTGGAGCGGCGCGCCGAGGTCGCCAGGACGGTTTCCTTGGCTTTCAGATCGTCCAGCGTCGTCACGCCGCTGCTGTGCCAGGCGACCAGGGCGCGTCCGAAATCGCTCATCCGGCCGATGAAATGGAATTTCGCCGGATCGAACTTCGCCGCTTTTGGTTCCACGAAAGGGGTCACGAAGAAGTTCGGCATGGCGACCGCGATGATGGTTCCATCCTTCGCGCCGGCATTGGCGACGTAATCGATGGCATTGACGCCCCCAGAGCCCGGCCGATGTTCGATCACAACAGCGGGATTGCCTGGAATATATTTGCCGAAATGGGTCGAAAGGAGTTGCGCATAGGAACTGAAGCCGCCGCCCACTTCGCTCCCGACGACGATCTTAAGCTGCTTGCCGCGATAGAAATCGCTTTGCGCTTGCGCCGATCCCGCCGCGACGACCATCATCGTCAGCGCCAATACGCCTATCCTCATTGTTCTCTCCCATCGTGCCGCTTGTGTTGTCATCGATTCAAATCGAAGTCGCGGTTGTGGTAGAAAATCAGCTTATGGTCTGGCTTTCAACACTGGCGATTGCGGAACCTCTAAGCGTTGCCGCCGACAACCGCCTGCGCCGCCGCACGGCCAGCGATCCGGCCGAATACGGCAGCCGACATCAGGCCTGAGCCGCCGGGATAATTGAAGTAGAACAGGCCGCCCACCATTTCGCCCGCCGCGTGCAGACCTGTGACACGCTGCCCACCTTCATCGAGCACGCAGCAGTCCGCATCGACCCGCAGGCCGCCGAAGGTGAACGTGATGCCGCAGGTCACCGCATAGGCCTCGAACGGCGGCTGGGTAATGGCGAGCGCCCAGTTGGATTTCGGGATGGCGAGGCCGTCCGTGCAGCGGCCATCTTTCTTGCCGGGATCGTAAGGAATGTCCGTGCGCACCGCCGCGTTGAAGGCTTTGATGGTGGCAAGACAAGTATCGCGCTTGATGCCGTCGAACTGGCCGATCAATGCTTCCAGACTATCAGCCTTGAAGCGCGCCGATTGCTTGACGCGATATTCGCCATGCAGCCGTGCGGCGCCGTGCTTGTCGAAGATCTGCCAGGCGACCTGGCCAGGCTGGGCCAAGATGGCGCGTCCGAGCTTGGCATAGGTGAGCGCGCGGATGTCGGCGCCTTCGTCGAAGAAGCGTTCGCCGTCGGCGTTGACGACGATGCCTTCGAGATAGTCGTCGCGCTTGAAGATGGTTCCATATTCGAGTTCGTTGACGTCGGGCGCGTTGAGGTCCCAGCTGGCCGAATGGCATCCCGACCAATTGCCGTATGGCATCGCGCCATGCTCAAGCGCCATGCGCAGGCCATCGCCCGTGTTGAAACGCGATCCCCGCACCTTGGCGAGATCCCATGAGGGGCCGAGATAGCGCGTGCGCCATTCGGTGTTCGCCTCGAAGCCGCCGCAGGCGAGAATGACGCGCCGTGCGCGGATGGTGATGTCCTCGCCATCCCCACGGGCGATGACGCCGCTGACGCGGCCCGCTTCATCGATGAGCGACAGGGCTTTGGTTCGATAGAACACACGCGCGCCACGCCGCTCGGCGGTGCGAAACAAGGCCTCCGACGCCCCTTCGCCCGCGCCATAGACTTCCAGCGCCGATCCGCCGGAGAAGCGGATGCGTCCGTCCGGCAGTTTGAATTGCCATTCGTACAGCGGCAGAAAACGTAGGCCCTGTTGTTGCAGCCAGAACAGTGTGTCGCGGCTGTTCTCGATCAACATATCGGCCATGTCGGGATCGCTGCGATATTGCGTAACGCGGGCGAGATCGTCGTAATATTGCTCGCGCGCATAGGCGCCGAAGTCCGCGCGTTCGCGCTCCGCCCTGCTCAGGCCACCGACGAGCGCATCGATATCCTCGACGCCATGATAGACCGCGCGGATGGCGCCGTTGGAAAAGCGCGTATTGCCACCGCGTTCGGTCTCCGGCGCCTTTTCCAAGATGATGACCGATGCGCCGACGTCGCGCGCCGCGATGGCCGCGCTCAGGCCGGCCATGCCGGCGCCGACGATGAGCACGTCGGTGTCTTCAGCCTTGGATGAGGGCGCCATGTTCACTCCCGATATGTTTTTTTGTTTGGGCGCCTGAGGCGCTCCGCGAACCTATCGTCTAAAGCAAATCACGTTTCGGTAGAAACGTGATTTGCTTAGATCCTCTTATTTGGACGCGTCTTCATGGCGCTCGACGATTCCGTCGAGCAGTGAAACGCTATAGCCCCGCGCTTGGGCGAGCGGATAGGCGCGCTGCCAACTGTTTAATGGCGCGCGGAAGCGGGGAGTGCCGTTTGGGACAAAAGAGTGGGGGCAAAGATCAGGGCAAACGATCCGCCGCCAGGCACAGCGTCAGCGGCGGAATTCGTCGGATATGAACGGGCTTCTAGTGGCTTTGAGCCAGCAGTTCGCGGCGATCCTGCGGCTCTTCTTCTTCCAGAATGTGGGGGTTTTCCACAACGCGAGCGCATAACGCATATAGCTTGAGCACGCGGTCGATCTCTTTAGCATCGGCTCTCAGAAGCGTGTTCATGAGCCTGAACGCGATCTCTTCTCTCGTTGTCGGCGCGACTTCGTCTCTATACGACATATTCTTCCCCAGCTCGATGAAATGTCTCTGGAGGCGATATCTGGCGGATTGCAGATTAGCCGGGCTGTGCGCTGCCACACAGATCTGACCGCCCCGAAGTGCGACATTTCTATACTTATGGTCCTGAGGGGTGAGATTAGGCGTTCAAGAGCGTCGGCGCATACCCCAAATGGGTGATGTCCGATGCCGGGGCGGTTTCGCCGTTTCTCAAGGGCAGATGGCTGGCGCAACCGATGCACAGTCGCCAACCGGCAACGCCGCAGCCCGAAGGTCTGACGACACGTCGATGAGAGGCGATGGTTTTACGGCTGATTGGAGTGGCTGGGGAACCTGGATTGATAGTGCTATAAACGTAATTTATTGATATGAAATAGAAAATAGTAAAATCAGATACTTGGATATTGAAAATGCTACAAAAGTCTGCTACAAAATGGAAGAAAATTTAGAGGCTTTTCGATGGATTACCTGGTTCGGCGAAATGGGACCTACAGCGTGCGGGTGACTGTGCCGCCGGATCTTCGGGAAGTGGTCGGAAAGACCCAAATCTGGCGCAGCCTGAAAACCAAAGAGGCGGTAAAGGCGCGGCGGCTGGCCCCGATCGAGCGCGACAGCATTCAGCGTGAGCTCGACAGTTATAAGAAGCGCGAGCTAACCCCCGCCGAGGCCGAGGTGCTTATCTACAAGCGCTATACGGAGCTTTTGGCGGCGGACGAGAAGTTCCGGCTGGAGCTTCCGACCGAGGCCGAGTTTGATGCTATGTGGCGCGAGCTTGAGAACGAGTTTGGGGAATACTCGATCGAAGCATGGCGCATTTTCAGCATGGTTCGCGACGAGATCGAGGCCGAGCGCACCGGGCGAGCGAATGGCGTTGCTGCGAGGCTGGCGGGGCTCAAGGTTGATCTTGCGCGTGGTGAAACCCGCTCGGTCGAGACGGTCTTGGCTGAGACGGCAGGGCAGGAGCGCATTCAGCTACCGGAGGGGCCACGGTATCGGCAGTTTGCGCAGCATATGCAGCGGGCAGAAATCGAAGCCCTAAAGCGCAGCATCGAGCGCGATGCCGGCGATTTCACTGGTGCGCCAGTCGATCCCATTATTGTCCCGCCAGCGGGCAGGGCTCTGAAAGCGAAGCCCGGCGAAACAATCATGGAATTATATGATCGCTTCCACCGGGAGAGCAAAGCAAACGCCAGCGACGACACATGGAAGCAGAACCGCCGGATCATGGAGCATTTCGTTAGCTTCGTCGGTAACGATGCGCATATCTCGATTATGTCGCGCTCCACTATCCGCGATTGGAAGGCGAGGCTGGCTGAGTTCCCGGCAAGGGCGCAGCAGATTGCCGTATTTAACGGGCTGAGCTTTGCCGAGATCATCGAGAAGAATAAACGGGCAAAGAAGCCCGTTCTTAATGCAAAGACGATCAATCGGAACCTGGCGGCGGTAGGGAGCTTCGCCGGCTGGCTTCTCGCGAACGATTACATTCAGAATGATATCATGTCGAAGATGTACCTTTCGGTCGATAAGACCGTGAAGATGGTGCATCCGTATACGACGCGACAGATTAGGACGATGTTGCGGTCGCCGTTATTCAATAGCTGTGCGGGTGACGGCAAAGAGTATCAGTCGGGCGATGTTCAAATTCGCGACTGGCGTTTCTGGCTACCGCTGATTGCTATGTATTCTGGGGCGCGGCTAGGCGAGCTTGCGCAGATGGACATCAACGATCTGCGCCAGATCAACGGTATTTGGTGCTTCCACCTGACGACAGAAGGCGGACGGGGGAAGCGCATTAAGACGAAAGGTTCGGAGCGCGTCGTGCCGGTTCACCCTGAATTGATTGCGCGCGGGCTTATTGAGTACCGGGAAGCTTTGAAAGCAAGACGGCAGAAGAAGCTGTTTCCCGAACTTGTGCCGGATGCGCGGGGCTTTTGGAGCGGTGTGCCGTCGAAGTTTACGAACAAGTATCTACGGGCGATTGGGATTAAGCGCAGTAAGGCGCATAACGTTCACTCATTGCGCCATACGGTTGCAGACGCGTTGCGCAATGCAGGGTTTATGGACGAACAGTTCGGGCCGCTCTTCGGACATACGAAGGCAACGACAACACAAAAGTACGGGATTGTTTCAGAGCTAGATCTGACCACGCGCCGGAAGATGGTCGAAGCGATTGCTTATTGATCGTGAATAAACGCATTTTAAATTTTGATGTTTAAGAGAAAAAATTTGTCCGATACTCGCTCATAAGTGTTGAGCAGGGCTGACCAAAGCCTTTTTGGAACATCCTTACAACGTCCGCATGTTGGCCACCCGTGAAGACTACCAAATTGAGATCAGTAAACCACTCTCTCAGAATTAAAGATTCTGCATCTAATGCGGCGGTCGAAGACAACCCTTTATTTGAATAATAAATTCTGCGGTCCAAATTAGAGAGAAGCGGGTCTGGGGCTATCAGGCGAATATTTTGTTCATGGAATCCGAAGCCTAAAAATATGATGTTTCTTGCTTCTGACAAAGACTGACGCGCGCTTCTCAGTTCCGAAGGCAATTCTTCCATCCGCTCCATAAAAGTTCGGATGCGTTGCGATGCGTCTAAAGCATTGGCCGCACCGAATGGCTGGCCTTGATCAGCGTCACGCCATGGCAGGGGCCCCAGGCTTCCATAGGGATGGCAAATTCTAAGCTTTTTCATAACCGACGCGGCGATCTCTTCGCTCCAGTCAAAATGCCATTGAAGAGTATGGAACAAAAAGTGTTCAACGCAACGGTCATAGTTGAAGTCTATGATCGTCAAATTGTCGAACAGCGTTGAGGCTTCGCCGTCTGAGGCCGAGATGCCAGACATTAAGCCGACAGCGAGGGAATGATACCAACTAGCTAAAACCTCTTTAGTATTATCGAAGCGGGGCGGCTCAGTTCTATACATCAAATACGAACTGCTTTCGGCCGCCATGATTGAATGTGCGATAGCTAGTTTGCCCGCCCTCAAGATGTCCGTATTGCGGGCGTGGGTGAATAAAAAATTATCGATAGAGACGCTCCAATCGAGGCCGAGAGATATTCGGCGACAGCCTTCAAGTAGAGAATCTTGGACTTCGCGAATTCGATGATCGTCGAAAAATGATAAAAGAGAAGGGAGCTCCCCTCCTTGTCTCGATGTTAGAACTTTTATTTGTTCGGAAAGCTCTGTGCCGGTGGGTAAATTTCCTTCTTTACTGGCACCGGCGCCGAGGATTAAAACTGTTTTTTCCTTTAACATTGCGCCTCACCTTCCTTGATCCTAAAGGTTTTACCCCCAAGCACCTTCAGGAGTTCCTATACGTCTCATGGGTTCCGTCCAATCTAAATTGATGATTTGGTGGAAATCAAAATTTGTGTCGATCAATTTTCGTGTCAGTCCCGGATACTTCTTAGAAATAACTCGCCAAGCATTTTGATGCTTCTGTCTGACCTCCCCGGACAGCTTTAGATTCTCAGCGTGGCGATATGTATTTTCCAAATAGCGCAGCATATAAGCCGTCCACCAGTACATTCCGGTCGATTCTAACGGCACACCGGAAAGCGGATAGTCGCGGTATTGAGCTTGCGCGTCTCTTAAGTGCTGCATGACATGCACGTAGTAGGTTCGCGCATCGTATTGAGTGAGATCAAAAAATTTGCAGTAGGGCGCCAGTTTTGCGTCTAAAAAGACACCTGTGCATTTAATGGATTTTTCTCGCTCATAACATTCGACAAGCGCGTCTCCATAATATGATTCAAAATGCCGAAGCTTCTTGTACCGGAAGAAACCCTTGGTGATGAATGCGCGTATGTGAACATCGCTGCTAATCAATCGATAAAAAAGAAACTGAGCATATTCTGTAAGCCACATTAATGCTTCGATCGGTCTCTTTGCCCACTCATCATGATCAGTGAACACTATTACGGTATCGGAAAATATCATGCAGCGAAAATCAGTCGTCCCATGGGCCGGTAGTTCGTCGATAATGTCGTAGATGCTTTGGATGTCGTAGCCAGATTTAATCAAATCTCGGAAGCCAAGAATATCGATGTAGAGGAAAAAACGCTCTTCTCTGGGCGCACTCATTAGACCTCCTGACAATCAAGCGCCGGGCACACAAGCGCCCGGCGCTGAACACCTCATCGAAAGTTTTATACAGGGTCATCAAGCTCGGTTTTGGTATCGAAATCATCGAAGTCGAGCATTACCATCGTTGTCGGCCTTCCCATCGCGAGATACTTGGCTTTAGCGGCCTCGTTAAATTCATCGCGACGTTCATCGATCATATCAAAAAGATCATCTTCGGGGATATCATCAGTGGCCCCGAACGCTTTTAGGGCGCGTGGATGGATTGAATACTGGATGCGCTGACTATCGATTTCGAATTCATACATGTCGGTTACGTAAACGCGCTTCACCGGTTTTCTCCCTATTAGAGGCGGCCCGCAGTGTAGTGATTGATCCAGTATTCAGATTTTACGAACACCTCCGCAATCTGGTCCAAGTCATATCCAGAAGATTCATTTCGTTGATCCTTTCGAGCATGAGTATTCGATGCCAAAACCGGTATCGGTTCTAGCTTGGGGTCGAGAATCGACCCGTTGCGATGCGTTGAAAAACAGCCGGCCTTCTGGCCTGCCGATTACACTGGTGCCTTTTCAGGCATTCAAACTTCTCCGTATTTAGAGTCGCGAATGCCGTCCCCGCGTCGAGCGCGATTTGAGGCTAAGCTTGCTCAACAGGCATCTGATCCAGCTCGATCAGGATTGCTTCAAGCTCACGGTCGCTTTCTTCGAGGGGATCGGCCGGTACTCTCATCAACCGCCGTGCTTCATCGAGCCTGTGTTGATCGATGTTGAACGTGACGTAGCCGCTCTCCATGGGCAAAGTCTGCATTGCTGAGGCTCCTTAAATGGCCGGAGTAGTGCCCGGCTTTAAGGCTATAGCGATCGCGATATGGGTTTTACGTCACGAATTGTTACAGTATGCGATTGTCGAGGCGGCGATAGCGTTGCAGAGCTTCGACATTCTTCTGGCTAAGGAGGATCATGTCATCTTGGATATCTTGGATCGCGACCACAGCACCTAAAGCAGGGTGTCGGGCCGATGTCGTCTTCACGCCGGCAATGTCTACCTGCATTACCTGTTCGAGTTCTTCCCAGAGGTCGGCGAACTGTTCGAGCGTGATTACAGCTTGATGCATGGGCGTCTCCAAATCACCGCCTGAAGTGACGGTGACGCTGAGATCTCATGATTCGAGATAAATGTCAATTAAATCAATAAGATAAGTCAATTTTGACTTATCTTTTCTCTGCCGCAAATATGGGTTGGTCGGAGTGAGCTGGGAAAGCAGCATGTCAGATACCGAAGGCGTAAGCGTCTCTATTACAAAGCTAGAAGCGGCCCGGCGGCAGCTCGATACAGCGATCGATTTGTACTTCGACAATGCCGATAGCCTCTCGATACACACTTTGGCGTTCGCCAGCTTAAAGGTGCTCTTTGATATCTATCCTCATCATAAGGATGATGGGTTTACCGATCAGATGAACGCCATACTAAAAGCCGAAGGATGGCGTTTGATCAGTAGCGTCGCGAATTTTTTAAAGCATGCGGATCGCGACCCCTACGCCGTACTCGCTTCTCACAGTTTAGATCAGACAATGTCGATCATCGGTTTCGCAACCCTTCTATATCGCCGGCTGAGCGGCGACTATTCATTGAAAATGAAAGCCTTCGATCACTGGTGGGAGGAGCTTGCTTACGAGAAAATCGGCATAGAAGAGATAGATAAGAGAAAGGAGCGTGTAGCGACTTTCGATAAAATTCGAAACGACTTACGAGAAATGTCGCACGATCAAAGAATGGTGCTCGCAAAACAAATATACCAACACTTTCTGGAACATTTCGAACGCCTTCAAAAGGTCGTGGACGAAGCCAAAGCTGCCGGAATGGAAGTGACAGAGTTACTGGATCGAGAGATTCCCAAATCAGCTTCGTAGTGCTTCGTCGCTTCCCGCGTCACGGTCTGCGTCGAACCATACCAACCGCCGGAGATGGTGCTTAGTTGGCGCATTTTCGGATAACGCTTCTTAAGCTTGGGCGAGTGCCACGTCGCATTCTTCGCGGAATAGTCAGCCCAACCATCATTCGGATTTGCTCTGATATGGGCTTGATACTGGCTGCCGCTACTCCACCTGCCGCCGGCTCGTTTAAGCGCCCCATGGGCTAATTTAATTCCAGCAAACGGTATTCCTATCTCGCCGTGCAGGTGCATCCGGCGATCGTCTTCGGTTTCTTCCAGAGCAAACCAAAATGGAATGTCTTTTTCAAAAGCGATAGAAAGCTCGCGCTTAATCCGCCGGAGAAGCCAATTAGCAGGGCTCGTCTCGGATCTGGCTTTTGCTTCGACTTCCGGATTGAGATTCAGTGTGAAGGCGCAGACAGGTCCAAGGGAATACATTGCCCGGTGATATTCGAGAATACGGCGCTCATCGGTGATATCGCGCCACTGTGCCGGTTTCCGGAATCTATGACGGGGCAGTTCCTTGGGATTCTCAACGTAAGAGCCTTCCCAGGATTTGCGGGTTTTGGGAGATAGAGAAGGGGATGGGGTAGGGGGTAGAGATTCAGATTGAAGGGATTGAGAATCGATAAGGGAGTTTGCCACTAAAGAGTCGGCGGAAACCGGAACTTCGGTGCTAATCTGAAGTTGCTGCGGCCCTAACAGAAAGTGTGCATCCTTAGTGCGCGATTTCCGGTGATGGCGATTTCCTTTTTTGGGAACATTTCGCCGGTCGGTGCGCTTAGAAGCAGTCCCGGTCGAATGATAGGCGCCAGGCGTACCCGAAATTATTCCGACGTTATCGCTGCAATGTTTATCTGGGGCTGCTATAATCACGCTATACCGAATGTTCTCGCAAAGGCGTTGGGTATTTAAGGACTGACTGCCCCGCCGTGTTTCAGACTCCACGGCGGGGTTTCTTTATGTTCTACGTCGCGGCTTCCTCTATATCTGTAGCGATCCGGCATGCGCGTAGCGCCGAGCAAAGCTCCTTTTGATCGCCTTGTTCGAGAGCGAGACCCGTTCCCCGACGCGCGATCAGGACATTCGCGTCCATATCGAAAACTACTGACTTCCGGCCGTAGGCAACTTCGCGAATAGCTTGAGCGACCGACAGCGCGTTCTGCATCGGGATTTTAAAGATCGTGCCGGAAGCGAAATTGTAGACGACGCTGCGCCCTTCCGGTGTCTCATCGATCAGGCTTTCGAAATCGTTCTGGGATGGTGCATCCGGGCTGGCGTAAGCCTGATCGATCCAGCGATCGATTAGCCGGGTGATGGGAATGTCTTGATGATTAGCTAAGGCGCGAAGACGAACCGCGCTTGCGCGCGATACCGCGATGGTATGCTGATTACGGGACACGGGGGATCAACTCCATAGTTGGATTAAGTCAGTTGTCCCCACGAGTTAAATTATGATGCATCAGTGCTTTTTCGGAAAGTGGATTATCTTTTGTCGAAGCAAAAAAGTGTCCGCAAACCATTAGGTCGGTGACTATAAAGAGGGGTTGGCCTTTTTTCAGCGGTTTAAGAGGTTGCCGGGGCGAAGCTGCTTTTGTAGTTCCGAGACTACTACGGTTCGCATCGCCTGTTCCATCTGACGGCCCATCTGCTTCGCCAGATCGGCGTTCTGGGCCGGCGTGCCGGAGCTACCGTTCACGGTGATTGGCGAGGAAATGTTGATGACCGGAGCCGAGCCGGCGCCAAGCGGTTGAACCGAGGCGGGGAGCGATGGCAGGGTAGGCATCGACAAGCCCCGCACAGCACCGCCGGCTGCGAACTTGGGAACACGGCCGGAATTGATAGCTTCCAATAGCGGGCGATATTGCTGCGTCGCTTTGGCGTTGATGACGAATTCCTTGTCCGAGAGCCAAGCCGGGATCGAATCCGAAGTAGTGGTTCCGGGGCCGGAAACGTAGCCGCCTTCAGCAAAGGTGAGCCCGAACCCCTTCATGAACGCGCCGAAAATGCCGCCAGTTGCACCGCTTGCGCCAGCGGTGCCGAACAAGCCGGCGAATGGTCCGCTTCCAAGCAGAGCCGCTTGGGCAACGGCTTTGATCAAAACGCTGATCAAGCTCTTAATCACGCTTGCCGCAGATTCGCCGCGTAGGGCAATGGCGTCGAAACCGTCAATAAGCTGATTGCCGAGAAGGTCGGCACTCTGGTTCAAGCTTTCACGGCGTTGCTGTAGAGCCTCAAGCTTCTGGCTGGCGTTCGCGTAGGCGGTTGCGGTGGCTTCCACCTGTTCCCGTTCCTTTTCGCTGAGAGGTGTTCCGCGCGACCGGGCCTGGGCTTCGGCCTCGACCATACGAACCATCTTTTCGCGCTCGACTTTACTCTTATCCATGGCGGCGGCTTCGACCTGGAGAAGTTCGGTCGAGCGCTGCAAACGGTTGAGATATCCTTCCACCTGATCGAAGCCTTGCGCACCGCCAGCGTTGCCACCGGCGGCTGGGGCTCGCGGCTGGCGCTGAAGTTCGGTGTAGGTCGGACGTGCGGAAGGAACCGGCGGGTTTTGTGGCAGGGCGGTGTTAGGCAGGAAAGCGGCACTGCCGTCGGGCAGGTTGGAAATATCGCCACGCTTATCGAGTTGCCCAGCCCGAAGCTTGTACGCGATTTCGGCGCGGGCACGTTGGTCGGAAATCTGTTCATCGCTGATGATGGCGTCAGGACCGCGTTGCGTCATGCCAATACGGGCCTGTGCGCGACGGTTCGAATAAACTTCGGCGTTTGCAGCTGACACGGCGGCGTATGCAGCTTTAGAGACCGTGTAGAAGTTGCCTAACGTTTGGGCAGCACGTGCAATCGTTTCATTGATCGTCACCCACCCACTATTAATCGTCAGGCCGATAGACGCGATATCGTTCAAGATCGGAACGAACGCATTCGAAAGTTCCGCGCGTGCAACCTTCAACCGCTGGTCTAGTTCGTCTGCTTTCTGGATCAGGGCAGCGTCAAAGGTGTTGCCGGCAGATTGTGCCGCTGTACCCATGGCTTCAACCGCGACTGCGCCGCTTCGGATGCCGGAGACGATCTTTTCGCCAACGCCGGCACCAAAGACCATTTCCCCCAGCTTGTTCGCCTGGAGATCGCGGCCAGCGTTCAACAGTTCCTGAATGGCAATTTTAATCGCCTGAATGCGTTGTTCAACGTTGCCAGATTTAAGGAAGTCATCGAGACCACGTCCGACGACTTGCCCGGAGCGATACAGCTCATCGAGTAGCTTTTGAACAGGTGAAATCGTCAGTTTGCCGAGATCGTCAGCCTGATCGCGCAAAGCGCCACGAGCACTGATTAGCGCCTTCTCAACGTTCTCTACGGTTACGCCAAGCTTTTCGGCTTGGTTAGTCCATGACTGAAGAAAGGTCGTGCCGACGCCGGCAGTATTGGCCTTGGCGGCAATCTGCTGCATCCGCTCAATCGTTTCGGCAGCCTGATTGGCGGCCAAACCTAGGGCCGTGAAGGTGGCGATAGCAACTCGATAACCAATGACAAAGTTCAACACCTTGCGCATTGCTGTGCCGGCAAGATTCGCGCCTTGCTCGATCTGCTGGAAACGCTGATACATAATGTATCCGCTGGCGGCGGTTGAGGCCATCGAAGCGGCAACACTCGTAGCGGTTCGGGCAAAGCTGGCATCGATACGCCGTGCGGACGCGTCTCCCTGTCGCTCGATAGCTTTCATATTATCGTTGGCGGACTTATTCGCACGGTCAAATGCACGTTCAAGCTTCTCGGTACGGGCGTCGAGTTCGAAAACGAGCGCGCGATTATCTTGGGCCATTCTACTCTTCCTCTAGAACGAAAACTCCGGCTTCCGTCGATTCATTGTGGTCAGCGCGGCCAAGCGCCATGATGGCGGCAACTACGGGGTCGATCTTGTCGCGGCTGCGTTTCTTCGTCGGCTTCTGATTGCCAGCTGGATCGGTATCGATCAGGATGTTGCCGATTGACCAGCGTAAGACGGGATGGCCGCCATGTTTGATCTTGCCTGCTAAGGCCGCTCGCTCGAATGCACGGGTCGGCGCGGCCATGGATATGAATCCTTGGCGATGTTCGAGTACCGGGAGCCCGTGGGATAGAAGCCGGGTGATCATGGGGCGACCGGAAAAGGTATCGATCGGGATTTCTTGAACGTTGAAACGCTCTGATAGTTCAACGATCTTGGCTTCGATCGCGTCGTAATCAGTGACATTGTCCTTCGTGACGATCAAATATCCCTGGTCTGCCCACTTTTTATATGGTGCGTCGCCACGAATTTGCTTCTTCTGGATCGAGGCTTCATCCGAGAAGATGTACGGAACGATTATGAAGCTATCGTCGGGGCCGCGAAGAGCCAGCACTACGGCGCTAAGGTCATCGACCTCTCCTAGGTCAACGCCAATCCATGCCTTCTCGCCTTCATATTTTGACAGGTCGATCGGCTCGTTTCCACAAGCGTCCCAGATGGCAATCTCAATCCATGGGTCGCTATGGTAATCAAACCACATACCTAGATGATCGTTGCAGAACTTCACGCGCATCGCCGGACGGGTTTCCGCCTCTCGCGCCATTTCACGCATAGCCGATAGATCGGGATAGCCCTGGGCGAGGCCGGGATTGGCGCGATGCCACACCTTTTCATCGCGCCAATCAGCGTCTTGCGGCGTTTCAAATAGGATCGGCAGAACAGTTTCGTTCTCAATCTCGCCAAGGGCGATCTTCCGGGCATAGTCGAAAATCTCAGTGGCGAGATTGTCCGTGCCGCGCCCGGCCTGCGAAATAACGACTGAGAGCGTTCCGGCGGTTTTGGTCAAGCCAGTACGCAGAATGTCGTAGAGCTCGCGCTTCTTCCACGCATGCACCTCATCAAACAGAACGAAGGAGGGTGTTTTGCCGTTCTGGGCGGCGGCATCGCTCGAAACGGCTTTCATGGTCGCGCCGCTTTTGCGGTGAAGAATGTCATGGCGGCCGTCACGAATACGGGTTGCGCCGACAACGAAGCGATCAGCGCGGCAAATGCCGGTCGCCTCATCGAAGGCGATACGCGCCTGCGCTCGGTCGTAAGCCGCTAGGACTACCTGTCCGTGGGGAACACGTTCGGGGCCGATCGTATGAAGCAGTCCAAGGGCAGCACCGAGCGTCGTCTTACGAGCGCCACGGGAAATCAGAGCTATGACCTGCCGAACGATCCGGCTGCCGTCCGGATTGCGCGGCCCATAAATGCGCCGAACAATGCGTTCCTGCCATGGGTCGAGTTGGAACGGCTTCCCCGTCTTTGGGTGGCGTAGGGCGCGAATGAACCGAACCGCGCGATCGCCATACCCGAAAGGGTCATCAATCGGGGATCCATCGAAAACCCAATGCGGATAAGTATCGGGGCTAGTCATTCCAGCCCCAAATCAGGATTGGCCGGATCGTCATCGCGAACAGACGGGCGGGAGCGTGAGACCGGGGTAAGCCCGAGTTCGGCCGCGTACTGGCGCATGTGCGCAAGCGCTTCGTTGCGAACACCTACGGCCGGATGGCGTTTTGGGCCGGTCTTGCCTTCAAAAGTCAGCCCCTCGACGGCAATGATCTTGCTGGCTTGAGCGATTTCACCCACGGCGCTGCAATAGCCGGCCATTACCGCTAGATCGGCATCGGTCAGAATGCGGCGCTCGATCAGTATCGGCACGACGCGCCTCCATTCCGCTTTCGCTTCCTTTGAGAGCCAAGCCGGCGGAGTAGGGAGGTTTTCGAGATCGCCAGTCACAATGACGGCGGGCTTTCTTCCGCGCATCAGGGCGATTTCTCGCCAGAAACCTGAATATCGAGCCCATTGCGGCGGCCGATTTCATTGATGCCGATGACTTCGAACCGATCGCCTTCGTATTCGACTGTATCGGAAAGCCCAATATCGGCGTGCCAGCGGGTACGGAAGGTCGCGCGCCATTGCCCGGAAACGCCAGCGTCCGTGTTCTGATCGGCCCAGTTCTGTTCGAGCAACTGCGCCCGGAGGGTCGCAATAGTCGTGTCGGTAAAAGAGGGAACGCCCTGCGCGTCCAGAACTTCGGGGCCGGAACGGTAGATGATGATTTTGCGGTCGAGTTTGCCGGCCCTGATCACGGATGGCGCTCCACCATATGCGCCTCGATTGACACGACGCCGTGCGAATACTGATTGTTCGGATCGCGCATGAAACGATCCGACGTAACCCGAACTACGCTGCAATGATGATCGGCGATCGGCCAGGGACCACTACGAAGGGCGTTTCGGATCGCTCCAGCGATCGCTTTAGCGCCCGTGGTCCCGACTTCTTCGACCCAAATATGCAGATCAGCGTGCGCCGTAAGCTTCAGTTCGTCGTAAGTTACCTGTCCACCACCGATTAAAACGGCCGGAATTTGCACCGGGAGGCCGTTAGAATCGCGGATATCATCGGCGGGAACGAGCGCTGTAACGCCTGGATCAGTGCTAAGGCGGCTGCGAATGAGGGTTTGCAAGGCGGTACTGGCGTCGATCATTGGTCGAGCGCCTCTTTCGCGGCCTTGGCGAGGTCGTCGTAAACCCGATCCTCAAATTCCCGGATCGTCGGATAAAAGAACGGCTGCGCCGGAGTGTTCGCGGTGCCATCTTCGACATAGCGAGAATGCGGGGCGTCAGAACGAATTGTTAGCGTTAGCTGATCGCTATCAATCGCCGACGAGATGCCGGCTACAAGATCACCGGAATCCTGCGGCGCAACTTCGCGCATCCGATCGACGATTTGCTCGCCGGAACGTTCAAGGCTGGCAGTGACGGCGGCTATAAGAGCCTCACGGTCGAACATCAGACGATGACGCTCCGGTAAGGCTCGATCAGGTCGATCGCATTCCATGGGATCGTGACGACACGATCGCCGGAGATAACCGGCTCTCTGAAGCTGTAGAAGTGCGCCGCCAGCATTTTAATCGCTAGGATCAGATCAGCCGGAACGCTGTTAGCGTATTCAGCAGAGTCGAAATACTCGGTGAGCTTTTTATCGATCTTACTTTCGATTGCGGCGATTGCTGCCGCGACGTTCGATGCCAGAATGGCATCGTCGTCGTGCGAGGTTAGGTTCAACCAAGCCCGCATGTCATCGACGGAAACGATAGGAGTTGTTATAGTCATTGTTTTTACCTGAATTTCTGTGAATGTTGCGCGAGACACCCCGAGCGGTCATGAAGCCCCTAGAGCGAAGATGGACCCACCCCCCTATGGGAAATAACGATTGATGCCGTGACGGCGCGGCCTGCGTTTGGTTTGGACAGGTTCGGTGAATGCCTGTTGCACGGTCTTGCCGCTTCTTAGACGACTACGTAGCGTCGCAATGTTGATGCCGAGCTCGATCGCCCATGCGTCGAGGACTTGGCTCTTGCCTTGGTATTCGATTTCAGCTTCCCTTCGATAAGTGCGAAGGTCTTTCGGCGCAGTCATAAGAGTGGCTAAGGTCCATCCATTCTTAAGCCGCTTAGCCAGCGTTTGCGGATTAAGACCGAGGCGTTTGGCCCAGGCTCTGATCGATAAGGTTTCGCCGTCGTGCGTCAGCATTTGTACGTCGGAGCGCATGAAGTGTGCCATGTCGTCTCTAGTCCATCGGCTCATGACGTACATTTCCTTTCCCTGATCTGCTTACGGCTGTTGTGGCAGGGCACGCATAGCGGCTGCCAATTGCTACGATCCCAGAAGAGGGGCATGTCGCCCTTGTGGGGAATACGGTGATCGACCACGTTGGCGATGCGTCCACAGAATGTGCAGTGGGGATGCAGGCGCAGATATTCAGCGCGTTCGCGTTGCCATTTCGAGGTGTAACCGCGTTCATGTGCGGACGGACGGCGACGATCGTTGATACGCCGACGTGCGGCTTGGCAGACACAAAGAGCGCCGGCTTGAACGATCTTACCGCAGGTGCAGATACGAGGACCACGCGAGGGCATCACATCACTCTCGCTAGAGATTTTAGCTTTGCGGTAGCGTCTAAGTCTCGCTTGGTATTACGTGGGTCGTAGCCCTCTTTATTCTCCGCGGCACCGAATAGCCGGGCGGCGAATTTGTATCGCGCTTTAGCCGCAACCGCGATTTCCGCCGGAGTGGCGTTCCACGCCTGATCGGCTGACCAACCGAGTACGCCAGTCGCAATGCCGAATAGCTCCTGATAGAGATCAGATAGGGTTTGCGGTGCGTCTTTAGCTGGTTGTTCGGGCTGATCTTTGCCGCCGCCTAGGTCGAGCATTTCAGCGATGACGGCAGACGTAGCCTCGCTAAGCAAAGCGAGGTTGAGACCGAGAGGCACTAGGTCCGTTTCAAGCGCGGAACCGAGATCGAATTCCTCGGCGCAAGTTTCCATCGCAACGGTGTTGATGGCCGTAAGTGACCCTTCGGCAATATCTTGTAAGAGTTTTTCGAAGCCATATCGTTCAAGCCGCAATGCGGCATACAACGTCGGACGAAAAGTGAGGGACTTTCCGCCGATATTGACCGTAATAGGGTCCGCTGCGAGCCGCATTGCAAGAGCTTTCAATCTACCGTTAAGCGGAGCACTTGAGTTTCACGAAACGATCGGGATTCGTGACTTCGCTGCCTGTGCGGCGACGAGCATGGAACCGCACCTGACCCTTAGTCGCCAGCGTAAACGGGTCGCGCATAGTCGTCAGGCCGACGCGATCGACAATACGGAAGCCCTGCAAGTCACCGAAAGCGACCGGGTATTTGTTCGCACCGATGTCGTCCATATCGATCGCTTCGACAATCGGACGGCCAAGCAATGTCGCCGGAGCACCTTCCGAGATCGGATCGATAACCAGATAGCGGCCGGTCGTATCCTTCCACGTTCTCATCTTGCCGAGCGTGGTGCGGTTCATCAACCAAACACCATTCTGCGCATGAAGAGTCGGCAGAACGTGATACATGCCGACTAGAACGTCGGCGGGATTGCTGGCGGGAAAGTCGGCGGCAACGCCCGTCTTAACTTCGGTGATGCCGGTTGCGGTCATGAGACCCTTCGGCTGGCCGACACCACTTCCCTTCACATAGGCGGTGCCTTCGGTCTTGCCGAACGATTCCGCGAAATCGAGAGCGAGTTCGCTTTCGAGGCCATACGAATTGTCTTCGAGCAGTTGCGTCGAAATGTCGGTGTAAGTCGCCAGCTCAAACGGCGCGATCAGAACCTGTTCGAAGGTCGGGGCGCTGGTGGTGCGGTCGTCAACCTCGCCAACCCACGTCGCGGCTGTGCCAGTCAAGCGGCGCGGAATCTTCACTTCTGATGTCGCGATCTGGACTACGCGCGCATACTGGCGAATAGGAGAGTATTCGACCAGCTTCTTCAAAATCTCTTTGGCAAATTCTTCCGGCGCGAGGTAGCCACCGTTCGCATCAACGGCGACGGTCATCGCTTTGATTTCTTCCGCACCGAGACGTTCCGCACCACGGCGCAAGTAAGTTTCGTAAGCCTTGCGCTCCAAAGCGCCGGCTTCATTGTCGTTGGCGTGGCGATTGTTGTCGTTCGCCGGACGGTTCCAACGAGCTTCGAACGCGTCGAGGCGTTCATTCGACTTCTTTTCGAACGCGGAAAGCTTCTCGCTCACTGAAGTCGTAAGATTTTCGAGTGCTTTGGTGACGATGCCGTTTTCATCATCTTCGTCACTCTTCAATTCGATCGGGGCGTATGCATAACTATTGGACATATACGGTACTTTCTTTAGCGAAGGGCGGCGGCGGCCCGGTTGATGGCGTCAGCAATCCAAATGGTTTCCGCCGCTGACTTGGCGGAAGTGATGCGCGCGCCCGGATGACAGGGCACGGAGACAAGGGAGACTTCGACTAGATCGAGGGCTTGGATGGTGCGACCGCCGCCCTTGCGCGTGATGGCGCGGCGGGTCGAAAAGCCGATGCTAAGACCACCGACAGCGCCCGACATAACGAGCGCCCGCGCTTCCTTGGCGCGTGCAACTTCGTCGACCAACATTCGGCCGCGCACATGCAAGCCATCATGCTTCTCGGTAAGCTCATCCCAAACGCCGATCGGTTCGGAATGACCAAAGAGCATCGGGATCGGTGCAACGGTGTTCGCGAAAGCACCTTTTTCGATCATGTCGCCGGCACGATCAGGAATACTGAATGGCCATGCGATGCCGGAAACAGTGCCGGTCTCATCGATCGAGATCGTGGATTTGAATTCAAGCCGCTGCATCGGTTTCCTCGCTAGGAGTATCGGCGTAAGCGCGAATGATTTCCTCGCGCAGATTTTCGTTGTCGTCTTGGGCGGAAGCGGGTTCGCTGGCGATCGGATCGGAGCCGAACATGCGAGCGGTCATGATTGCGGTGGCGAGCTCGTAGCTGGGCATGAGTGGAGCGTTCATGACGTAGGCTTCGACCAGACGCTTTGCGTCGATCGGCTCCGTACCGCCGCCGATCAGCGCCAGACGAATGACTTCTGCTAGATCGGCAAGGGTCGGTTCGGTTGCGAACAGGCGGCGCGAAATGGTGCCGATACCTGCGCCGCACTTCTCCTGTAATTCGAGCATATGCCGCCAAGTAAGGTGAAAACGCTTATCGCCATCGCCGAAGAAGCGTGTGATCGAAGTGTCAGCCATTGTTGGCCTGATCCTTTGTGTTGGAAGTCGTGTAGGGATTTTCGAGTTTGTCACCGCCGGGCAGGGGCGGGCGGTTTTCGAGAGCCCGTGCTTCATTCGCCGTCAGAGTGCCGGCGGCGCGTTGTTTCGCGATTGCTTCAGCGCGGGTCGCAGAGTCAGCACGAAGCAGATCATCGGTGACAAAATCGATGACGTGCGTTCTCTGATCGTCTTCAGATATGAGGACGCGACGATAAGCTTCCTGAAAGGTTCGCAGCCACGGCAAGATCGTGTGCGTCAGAAATTGAAGGTTCTGTTGTTCGGTGTTTGAGTAGGTGGCGCGTTCTAGATCGCCAATCATCGAAACCGGCACATTCCAAACGCGGGCAATCTCGCGCAATTGGAATAGACGGCTTTCTTGGAATTGAGCGTCAACGCTGGAGAAAGCGTGCGGTTGGAAGGTCGCGCCGCCAAATAGAACCGCTGGCGTACCGACGTTGTCACCAGAGAACGCCAGTTTAAAGAGTCGAATGAAATCGCGCTTTTTCTTATCGTCACCGTCGCTGGGCGCTTGCCCTGGCATTGTCACAACGCCGCTGGGTCTCGCGCCCTTGGCGAATAGGTTGGCAGCATGTTTTTCGAGAAGCAGAGAAAGGCCGATCGCCTCGCGAGCCGCCGTGACGTAGCTGATGCCGATGGGCGAGGGGATATGCAGAACGTCGCGATAGGAGAGATCGCGATGACCTTTGCCCTTGGTCCGGATGCGATACACCGGTGAGCCGTCGTCAGCTACGAGTTGGGTAATAGCCGTTGGGTCGAGTTGATGAAGCTCTTGGGCTTTACCAGCGCCGACGCGGATTACTTCAGCGTAGCCGTGGCCGTGCAACATGGCATCGCCAGCTAGGGCGCTGCGCAGATCGCCGGCTGAGGTCCATGGATTGGCGTCATCGTGAACTAGCCGATAGGCCGGATGCTCTAGGGCGGGCTCTTTGCCGCCTTCGTCCAGGCGGACGAAAACTTTGGCCGGCAGTGTGGCTAAGGTTGATTTGATCAGCGCCGTCGCGGCGGCGACAGGGGCGCACCGCATGGCGGACGATGGCGTGACGGCGATGTTCGAAAGGGTAGGTTGAACGCCGAAGAGGGCGAACAGATCGGCGTCAGGTTCGGCGATCGTAGAAGCCTTAACCTCTACCGTATCAGGGACTGTCACCGGACGTGGCGACAGGAAATTCTTCAGACCAAAAGGACGCACAACCAAGTTCCAAAATTAAACTTGGCAATATTCTGCGCGTGTCGGATTCGAGCTCAAATAGAGCAGAGGCATTTCAGCCCAAATCGCTACGAAACCGCGCTACAAAAACGGCACCGTAACGATCAAAAACATGTAATAAAATCAGTAATTTAGATTAATTGGCTGGGGAACCTGGATTCGAACCAAGATTAACGGAGTCAGAGTCCGCCGTTCTACCGTTGAACTATTCCCCACCATGAAACGAAGTGAAAACAAACACTTCCTTCGGAGGATCGCAACACCGGCCGGTCAAACGCGGCAAGTTTTGCAATGGCGCGTTCTTAGGGGGTTCGCGGCGAACCTGTCAACTGTTTGGCTGTCGGTTTGGTGGGATATCGACGTTCCGGCGTTGGATACCTATCTTTCTAGGGACGAAAGATTATCGCGGCGCGGGCGCCCAGTTGAACGTTCACGTGAACAGGAGGCTTCCATGTCTAATTTCGCGTCGGTCTTTCGGGTCGTGGCCATCGTGTCCGCCGTCTTGGCCGTGGTGGCGCTCACCGTTCCTGCCGAAGCCAAGACAAAGCGTAAAGTCCATCGGCATCAGGCCTATCATGGCCAGGTTTATCGGCCTTACGTGCCGCCTTCGGTGCGTGTCGGCGGTGGTTATGGGCCCAATACCTATGCCCGGGCGCCGCGCAGCTATGGCGGCGACCCCGGGAATTACCGCAATGTCCCGAACGGCAGGCCCGACTCGTTTCAGCGGGTCAACGGTTGTTATGGCGGCCGGGAACAGGTGCTGCGGGGCGGCCGGCTGGTCTGGGTGCCCAACGTGACCTGCCCCTATACCCCGGATTTCTTCTGAGTTTCCGGATTTAAGGGGGCCGGCTCGCCGGTTTCGTCAGCCGCTTCTCTGCGCCTTGGCGTTTGATCCAACGCGCTTTACATTGGTTTGAATCGCTCCGCTTCTTTGGAAGCGTGTTGGAGCAGGGTTTTGACGAACGATGGCCACCCGCTGCCGCGGCCGGACGATGCTGGGCGCGACACAATTTTTGCCGGACCTGCCGGGCCTGCGCCCGCGCGTCCGCAGGCCCCCGTGTACGCTGCGCTCGACCTTGGCACCAACAATTGCCGGCTGTTGATCGCCCGCCCGTCGCCGGACGGTTTCAAGATTCTCGACGCCTTCTCGCGCATCGTCCGCCTGGGGGAGGGACTTAGCCACACCGGGCGGCTCGGCGAGCCGGCCATCGCCCGCACCTTGGCGGCGCTCGCCGTTTGTCGCGAGAAGATGGAGGCGCGCGGCGTTGCCCGCACCCGTCTGATCGCCACCGAAGCCTGCCGGGCGGCCGAGAATGGCCAAGACTTCCTGTCGCAGGTGCATGAGCGGGTCGGCCTGCAGCTTGAAGTGGTCGATCGCGAGACCGAAGCTTTTCTCGCCGCCGCCGGCTGCGCCTCGCTGGCGGACCCGCGCGCCCGCGCCATCCTGCTCTTCGACATCGGCGGTGGTTCCACCGAAATCGTCTGGCTCGCCGATTGCTGCCCCGAGACCGGGCGCAAGAAGCTGCACGATCGGGTGCGGCTGTGGACGTCGCTGCCGCTTGGGGTCGTTTCCTTGGCTGAACAATATGGTGGCCATGAAGTGACGCCGCTGACCTATCAGGCGATGGTCGATCATGTTGCCGCCGAGCTCGCTGATTTCGCCGAGGAGGCGCGCTCGGAAATCTGCTGCGAGCATTTCCATCTGCTCGGCACGTCGGGCACGGTGACGACGGTCGCTGGTGTCCATCTGGGTCTCGCCCGCTATGACCGTCGCCGCGTCGACGGTTTGTGGATGCGCAACACCGAGGTTGACACGGCTATCCATCAATTGCGTGACATGTCCTTTGGGCAGCGATCCGCCAATGGCTGCATTGGCACTGAGCGCGCCGATCTGGTACTGGCCGGCTGCGCCATCTTCGATGCCATCCGGCAGGCCTTTCCCAGCGGCGGTGTTCGCATCGCCGATCGCGGCCTGCGCGAGGGCTTGCTGATGCAGATGATGAGTTTTGACGGCGTGTGGCGCGGGAACCAGAACGGGAAAAGTGAATGACCACGCCTAAAAAAGGTTCGGGTGGCCCGAAAGTGCCGGGACGCTCGGGCGGCAAGAGCGCCGGCCGTGACAGCTCGCTCAAAGTGCATGTGAAGACGGCGCATAAGCGCACGCATTCTTCAACGCTTTGGCTCGAGCGCCAGCTCAACGATCCTTATGTGGCGCGCGCCCGCGCGGAAGGCTGGCGCGCCCGCGCCGTCTACAAGCTGATCGAGATCGACGAGCGCTATAAGCTGCTCAAGCCGGGCCAGAAGATCGTCGATCTCGGTGCGGCGCCAGGCGGTTGGGCGCAATATGCGGCCAAGCAGGTGCGCGTGCTGGAGGGCAAGGGCGCCGGGCGCGGCCATGTCATCGGCATCGATCTGCTTGAGATCGAACCTTTGGCCGGCGTTGAATTCGCGGTGATGGATTTTCTCGACAACGATGCGCCGGAACGCCTGCGGGCCATGATGTCGGCTGATGGTGGCGACGGGCTTGTCGATGGCGTGCTGTCGGACATGGCGGCCAATGCCACCGGCCATCGCCAGACCGATCACGTGCGCATTGTCCATCTGGCAGAGCTCGCCGTCGAATTCGCCCGCGAGGTGTTGAAGCCGGGCGGCTTCTTCGTCGCCAAAGTGCTGCAGGGTGGCACGGAGAGCACGGTGCTTGCGGCGCTCAAACGCGATTTCGCCGTTGTGCGTCACGTCAAGCCGAAGGCGAGCCGTGCTGATTCCGCCGAGCTCTACGTGCTGGCGACGGGCTTTCGCGGCAACAACTGATCAAGCAGACCACACACGCAAGCGCAGGGGGTTGCCTTTCCGCGCTTGCTCTTTTATTGTGCACCGCATCGGCAACCGCGCATATGCGCCTAGAGGAGAGATGAATGACAAATTTTCTGAATCTCCTCGCGGGAATGAGCTCTCCGTTCGGAGCCTCGACCAACTAGGTCCCGCTTTTCGCCGTATGGCCTTCGGGCCGCTTTCCTAAGTTTCTGATATTACGCCGCACAGCTTTGTGTCGGCTTTGCCATGAGGACGGCGCTTCGCGCGCCGCATTGCCGTCATGATTCAACAAACTCGCCAAGCGGGTCGGAACCCCATTGCGGCGGTTCTGGCCTTCACGTTCCGCCATTGGGCGAACCATCGTTTTCTCGTTGGCCTCATTGTTTTCGAGGTCGGCCTCGCAACACTGGCTGAAATCGCCATCCCGATTTTCGCCGGGCAAATGATCGACGCCATCACTGCGGGCCCGCAGCAAGCCGCCATGGCTTGGTGGGCGCTTGCCGTGATGCTCGGCCTTGCCGCAGTGGGCGTTGTCTGCCGTCAGCTGTTCTTCACCGGCATCACCCATCTGACCACCGCGGTCATGAGCAGGGTGGCGCAGGATGCTTTCGCACGGCTGCAGCGCTTCTCGACCGATTGGCACGCCAATAACTTCGCCGGCTCCACCGTGCGCAAGATCACGCGCGGCATGTGGGCGCTCGACCTGTTGTTCGATACGCTATTGGTGGCGATCTTGCCGGCCATCTTCGTGTTGATCGGCACCACGATCATCTTGGCAAACCATTGGCCCTTGCTCGGTCTGATCGTGTTCGTGGGCTCGATCGGTTTCGTCACGATGACGGTGGTGCTCTCGGTGTATTACGCCGCGCCCGCCGCGCGTCTTGCCAATCGCTGGGATACGAGCATGGGCGGCGCGCTGGCTGATGCCATCACCTGCAACAGCGTCGTCAAGGCTTTTGGTGCGGAAGCGCGCGAGGATGGCCGGCTTGGACGCGTCTTGCGCAAGTGGCGCAAGCGCACCAGCCGAGCCTGGCTGCGCGGCACTTGGTCTGGCACGGCCCAGCAGATCTTTCTGCTGGGGCTGCGGGCGGCTGTGCTTGGTGGTGTGTTGTGGCTTTGGCTGCGTGGCGAAGCCGGCGCAGGCGATGTCGCCTTGGTGCTGACGAGCTACACGATTGTGCATGGCTATCTCAGAGATATCGGCCAGCACATCCATAACCTGCAACGCTCCGTCAACGACATGGAAGAACTCGTCGCCTTTTACGACGAGGCTCCCGGTGTCGAGGACAAGCCCGGTGCGGACAAGATCGTGGTCGCCGATGGCGCCATCGCGTTCGAGCACGTCACCTTTCATTATCGTGGTCATGCCACGCCGCTTTATCGTGATTTTTCGATGACGATCAAAGCTGGTGAGCGTGTCGGTCTGGTTGGCCATTCCGGCTCGGGCAAGACCACGTTCGTGAAGCTCATCCAGCGGCTTTACGATCTGAACGACGGGCGCATCACGATCGACGGGCAGGATATCGCTGCGGTCACGCAGACGAGCTTGCGCGCCAGCATTGCCATCGTGCAGCAGGAGCCGATCCTGTTTCACCGCTCGCTCGCCGAGAACATCGGCTATGGCCGCCCCCAGGCAAGCCAGGCCGAAATCGAGCGTGCGGCGCAGCTTGCCAATGCTCACGACTTCATCGTGTCGTTGCCGAAAGGCTATGCCACCATGGTGGGTGAGCGCGGCATCAAGCTGTCGGGTGGCGAGCGCCAGCGTGTGGCTTTGGCCCGCGCCTTCCTGGCCGATGCGCCGATTCTGATTTTGGACGAGGCGACGGCGAGCCTCGATTCAGAATCCGAATATCTGATCCAGGAGGCGATGGAGCGATTGATGGCGGGGCGCACCACCATCGTCATCGCCCACCGTCTCTCCACCGTCCGGGCAATGGACCGCATCCTGGTCTTCGAACGGGGGCGGATCATCGAGGAGGGCGATCACGCAACCCTCCTGCGCCAGCCAGACGGTGTCTATCGCGGCCTGTTCGAACTCCAAGCCGCAGGCCTGGAAGAAGGCCCGGTGGCGTGATTGAGAGGGGTTCAGGAAACGGTTGACAAAGCGGTGCTTTGTCATCTGTTTCCTGTTACCTTCCCCAAGGGCGTAGCCCATCTTACTTTTTCAGCGGCGTAGCCCATCTACTTTTTCAAGGGCGTAGCCAATTTATTAAGCGGCCTGTCCGAGACTCCGTGCCCATCTGGTGGAGGATTTCATGACCTGGTTCAGAGCGATCGGCCTGATGTCGGGCACATCCATGGACGGTGTCGACGTCGCCTTTATCGAAACCGACGGCAAGGGCGATGTGCGCCAGGGGCCGCGTGCGTCTTTTGCTTATAGCGATGCGGAACGGCGCACGTTGCGCGCCGCGCTCGATGAAGCGGTGGCCTTGACCGATCGCAACGCGCGCCCCGGCGTGCTGGCGCAGGCGCACGCGATCGTCACCGATCGGCATCGCGCCGCCGTGGCTGATTTTCTCACCGACAACGGCCTCGACAGCACCGGCGTCGATGTCGTGGGCTTTCACGGGCAGACCGTGCTGCATCGGCCGGAACGTCACCTCACCGTGCAGATCGGCGATGGCGCGGCGCTCGCCGCTTCGCTTGGCATTCCGGTGGTCTGGGACATGCGCGCCGCCGATGTGGCGGCAGGCGGGCAGGGCGCGCCGCTGGTGCCGGCCTATCATCGCGCGCTCGCGGGCGCGGCGCATCTCGAATTTCCCGTCGCGGTCCTGAATGTCGGCGGCGTTGCCAACATCACTTTCCTGCCAGGCGAAAGCGATCCGATCGCCTTCGACACCGGGCCAGGCAATGCGCTTCTCGATGATCTGATGATGGAGCGCACCGGCCAGGCGATGGATCGTGACGGTGCGACGGCGCGCACTGGCAAGATCGATGCGCAGGCGCTCGCGCGGCTTCTCGACAATCCTTATTTTAAAGCGCCGCTGCCGAAATCGGTCGATCGCAACGACTTCTCCCGCGCAGCCGTTTCCGCGCTGTCGACACAGGATGCGGCGGCGACACTGGTGGCTTTCACCGCACAGACCGTGGCGGATTCATTCACGCTGCTGCCGCAGCGTCCGCACCGCCTCATCGTCAGTGGCGGTGGGGCGCGCAATCCGGTGCTGCTCAAGATGCTGGCCGAGCGTTGCGGCTGCGATGTGGCGACGGCCGACGATATGGGCTGGAGCGCCGATGCGATGGAGGCGCAGGCTTTCGCCTATCTGGCTGTGCGCTCGCTCAACGGCCTGCCGCTGACATTCCCCGGCACGACCGGCGTGGCGACACCACTCACCGGCGGCGTGCTGTCGCGTCCTGCATAGAGGCGCGCCTGACACTCTTAGAAACACGCCAAGTAACACACCAAGAAAAAACCCGGTTCTGAGAACCGGGTTTGATGTTTTTAGGCGCTCGGCGTCGGGCCCTTCAGCGCACGCGCTGGTGTCGGTCGCTTCGTCGGATTGTCGAGGCGCTTGTCGAGATAGACGCCAATCTCCGCGATCAGCGGATCGACGCAATTTTCGAAGAAGTGGTTGGCGCCCGGAATGACCGCGTGCTCGATCAGTATACCCTTCTGGGTCTTCAGCTTCTCGATCAACGCCATCACTTCCTTCAGCGGCGCCACCCGGTCCTGGTCGCCATGGACGAACAGGCCCGAAGACGGGCAGGGCGCGAGGAAGGAATAATCGAAACGGTTCGCCGGCGGTGCGATCGAGATGAAGCCTTCGATCTCCGGGCGGCGCATCAGCAACTGCATGCCGATCCACGAGCCGAAGGAAACGCCGGCGATCCAGCAGGCGCGCGCTTCCGGATTGATCGACTGCGCCCAGTCCAGCGCCGCTGCCGCATCCGACAGTTCGCCCTGGCCATGGTCGAAATTGCCCTGGCTGCGGCCCACGCCGCGGAAATTGAACCGCAGCACCGAGAAGCCGCGCTCGGCGAAGGCGTAATAGAGGTTGTAGACGATCTGGTTATTCATCGTCCCGCCGAACTGCGGGTGCGGATGCAGAATCACCGCGATCGGAGCGCCGCGTTGCTTGGACGGGTGGAACCGGCCCTCGAGCCGTCCAGCCGGACCGGTGAAAATGACTTCAGGCATCGTCGCTCCAAAATCTGTGCCCGATGGCAGGGCCGCCCCTGCCGCTCGGGCTGAAAATCTGTGAAACCGGGCCGTTTCCTTGACTTGGCCGCCGCAACGCATCAAAATAGTGTTAGAAGAATTCTAAACTACAACCCGATCCGTGCGATACACGTATTAGGCGAGGCGTCTGGAACGTAGGCCGGTTCAACCTGCGCGCTTCTAGCATGCCCGGTGGTTCGGAATGCAAGGATTAATACGAGATATGGGGTGTCTGGCGGCGTTTTGAAGCCGGCGGTCGCCTGTTGAGGATCCGAATCTGATGTCCCTGGCCCGTCATTATATGGACTACAACGCCACCGCGCCGCTTGGCGCGCCGGCGCGGCAGGCCATGTTGGCGGCACTCGACCTGCCGGGCAATGCCTCATCTATCCATAGTGAGGGGCGGGCGGCGCGGGCTGTGATCGAAAAGGCGCGGGCTGAGGTCGCTGGTCTGGTCGGCGTTCCCGCTGCCCAAGTGACCTTTACGGCCGGCGGCACCGAGGCCGCCAATACGGTTCTGACGCCCCATGTGACGATCCGGAACGATTCGCGGCCATTCGATTGGCTGCTCATGGCCGCTGGCGAGCACCCTTGCGTGCTGCAAGGTCATCATTTCCCGGCAGATCGGGTGCGGATCGTGCCGCTGACCGCCGATGGCGTGCTCGATTTGGCCGCTCTGCAGCAGGAACTCGATAGTCTGGGCGAGGCCCGGGCCATGCTGGCGTTGCAAGCCGCCAACAATGAAACCGGCGTTCTACAACCAGTGCGCGAAGCCGCCTCTCTGGTACAAGCCCGGAACGGTATTTTGGTCTGCGATGCCGTTCAGGCGGCCGGCCGCATCGACATTTCGGCCGCCGCGCTCGGCGCCGACATCATATTTGTGTCAGGCCATAAGCTTGGCGGCCCAAAGGGCATCGGAATGCTTGCCTTTGCCGCCGCTTCCACCCATATCAGCCCTGCATTGGTACGAGGCGGCGGTCAGGAGCGCGGCCTACGTGCCGGCACCGAGAACATTGCCGCGATTGCCGGCTTTGGCGCTGCTGTTGTATCAGCGCTGGCGGATCGCGAAGCGCGTATGGCGGAGTTTCGCCACTGGCGTGAGCGGCTCGAATCCGGGCTGACCGCGATGTTCCCGGATCTTGTGGTGTTCGGCGCTGCCGCGTCGCGCCTCGGGAACACCAGCGCATTCGCTTTGGCGGATGCGCCGGCCGAAACACTCCTGATCGCCTTGGATCTGGAAGGTTTCGCGGTGTCGTCGGGTTCGGCCTGTTCGTCGGGCAAGGTGCAACCTTCGCACGTGCTCGCGGCGATGGGTGTCACAGGGGATCTGGCCAAGGGCGCGCTGCGCGTCAGCCTTGGGTCGGGCAACAATTTGGACGATGTCGATCGCTTCGTGCAGGCGTTCGGCAAAGTCGCGAACGGAATACGCGCCCGCCGCAAGCGGGCGGCATAAGTGCACCGGGCAACCGGTGTTGACGTGTCCTACCAGCGGTCCTTGAAACCGCCCACGGTGGAGAAGTGAAATGGCAGCCGTCCTCGAGACTCTCGAAACGGTGAAGTCTGTCGATGTTGATGCGTACAAGTACGGCTTCGTCACCGACATCGAATCTGACAAGGCCCCCAAAGGCCTGAATGAAGATATCGTCCGCTTCATCTCGGCGAAAAAGAACGAGCCCGCTTGGCTGACCGAGTGGCGGCTCGATGCCTATCGCCGTTGGCTCACCATGACCGAGCCGAAGTGGGCGCGCGTCGATTATCCCAAGATCAACTATCAGGATCTTTATTATTACTCGGCGCCGAAGACCCATGCCGGTCCGAAGTCGCTCGACGAGGTCGATCCCGAGCTGTTGCGGACCTATGAGAAGCTCGGCATTCCGCTGCGTGAGCGCGAGATTCTGGCTGGCGTCCAGGGCGCCAAGGTTGCCGTCGATGCCGTGTTCGACAGCGTTTCCGTCGCCACAACCTTCCGCGAGGAGCTTGCCAAGTCCGGTGTCATCTTCTGCCCGATCTCGGAAGCGGTGCACAGCCATCCGGAACTGGTGAAGAAATATCTCGGCTCCGTCGTTCCGGTGACCGACAATTATTTCGCCACGCTCAACAGCGCCGTCTTCTCCGATGGCTCCTTCGTCTACATTCCGCCGGGCGTCCGCTGCCCGATGGAACTGTCGACCTACTTCCGCATCAACGAGCAGAACACCGGGCAGTTCGAGCGCACCTTGATCATCGCGGACAAGGGCGCTTACGTCAGCTATCTCGAAGGCTGCACGGCGCCCAAGCGCGACGAGAACCAGCTGCACGCGGCCGTTGTCGAACTCGTCACGCACGACGATGCCGAGATCAAATATTCGACGGTGCAGAACTGGTATCCAGGCGACAGCCAGGGCAAGGGCGGCATCTACAATTTCGTCACCAAGCGTGGCGACTGCCGTGGCGCCCGCTCCAAGATTTCCTGGACGCAGGTGGAGACCGGCTCGGCCATCACCTGGAAATATCCGTCCTGCATCCTGCGCGGCGACAATTCCCGTGGCGAATTCTATTCGATCGCCATTTCCAACGGCCGCCAGCAGGTCGATAGCGGCACCAAGATGTTGCATCTCGGCCGCAACACGACGAGCCGTGTCATTTCCAAGGGCATTTCCGCTGGCCGCTCCAGCAATACCTATCGCGGCCAGATCTTCGCCCATCGTAAAGCCGACGGCGCCCGCAATTTCACCAATTGCGACTCGCTGCTCATCGGCAATGCCTGCGGCGCCCACACCGTGCCTTATCTTGAATCGCGCAACTCCGGCGCGGTGTTCGAACATGAAGCGACGACCTCGAAGATTTCCGAGGACCAACTGTTCTACTGCATGCAGCGCGGGCTGAGCGCCGAGGAGGCGACAGCCTTGATCGTCAACGGCTTCGTCCGCGACGTGTTGCAGCAATTGCCGATGGAATTCGCCGTCGAGGCGCAGAAGCTTATCGCCGTCAGTCTTGAGGGGAGCGTGGGCTAATGTCACGGCTCGCTATTCCTATGGGTCTTGTGGCTGCGGCTTTATTGCAACCGGCGGCGTTCGCCTGCGATTGCCCTCGATACAAAGACCCAGTCAAGCAAGCGGAGCGAGAGGCTGCTCAACGAGATCGACTGGTGGCCGTTAAGGTTTTGGACTTCCGCCTTGAACAGAATTCTAAGTACGGCTTGCTCGGTACCGCATTAGTCAAAGTGGTCAAGCAGCCGAGCAAGGGACGGTTTCCTCAGACCTTCAGGGTTGTATCGATGGGCGGCAATGAAGGTGGCAATTGCGGCGGAGCAAGTCTTTTGTTCGAAGCAATGTCAAAGGACGCTCGTCTTTCTGCAAGCCTTAGTCCCGTCGACGCGAAGGGAAGCTCTTGGCTGACGACGGGCTGTGAAATTGCCGAGGTTGGAGAATGGGAAAGCGCCTACAGCGCAAATTAGCCCATTCGCACGACCACACTTAGTCAACGACGAGAGATGTTCGTCGGGAGATTGGAATGTTAGAGATCAGAAACCTTCACGCCGAAATCGATGGCAAGAAGATATTGAATGGCCTGACGCTCACGGTGAAGGGCGGCGAAGTCGCGGCGATCATGGGACCGAACGGTTCCGGCAAGTCGACCTTGTCTTACGTCGTCGCCGGCCGCAGCGACTACACCGTCACCGAAGGCCAGGTTTTCCTCAACGGCGAGAACATTCTCGAACTGCCACCCCACGAGCGCGCCGCGCGCGGCCTGTTCCTGGCGTTCCAATATCCGGTGGAAATTCCCGGCGTCACCACCCACGTCTTCTTGCGCACGGCCTTGAGCGCCCAGCGCAAGGCGCGCGGCGAGGAAGAGCTGAAGACCGCCGAATTCATGAAGCTGATGCGCGCCGCCGCCGACAAGCTGTCGGTGACCCAGGAAATGCTGCGCCGTCCGCTCAACGTCGGCTTCTCCGGCGGCGAAAAGAAGCGTCTCGAAATCCTGCAGATGACCTTGCTGGCGCCGAAGTTCGGCATTCTCGACGAAACTGACTCCGGCCTCGACATCGACGCGCTGCGCGTCGTCTCCGATGGCGTCAACGCCTTGCGTGCGCCCGATCGTGGCTTCCTCGTCATCACGCACTATCAGCGGCTGCTCGACCACATCAAGCCGGACACCGTGCACATCATGGCCCAGGGCCGCATCATCAAGACGGGCGGCCCCGAACTGGCGCTCGAACTCGAAAAGCACGGCTACCGCGACTTCGTCGCCGACGCGGCGTGAGGGTATCATGGCCGTGCAATTGCAGACTGTAAGGACGCCGGCCGAGGAAGCCATTCTGGCGCGCCTCGCCGAGAGCGGCCGCCGTAACACCCAGACCCGCGACAAGGCCGTGGCGCGGCTGCGCGCCGGCGGCTTGCCGAACCGGCGCGTCGAATCCTGGCACTACACCGATCTGCGCACCCTGATGCGCGATGCGCCGCCGCCGTTCGAAGCCTTCACCGACGATCTCGTCGCTGAGGCGATGCGGATGCCGATGGCTTTGACGTTGAAGGATGCGGCGCACGTTCTGTTCGTCAACGGCCGCTTCGTTCGCCATGCCGGCGCGCTGGAAGTGGTCGATGCGGACACTGGCGATCAGCCCGCGGCTGCTGGCGATGCCTATGGCGATGACGGGGCCGTGGCCTTGCATCGTGCCTTCGCCGGGCGCACCACGACTTTGCGCGTGCCGCCGGCCCATCGCAGCGTCGTCCATCTCGATTTCCGCGAGATCGGCGCAGAGGCTTTCTCGACATTTCCCCATCTGGTGATCGAAGTGGTCGAGGGCGCCGATGTGCTCGTCCTCGAAACCCATCGCGGTCCCGATGAGCTCAGCTATCAGACCCACGCGCTGATCGAATTCCATGTCGCGCCGTCGGCGCGCGTCGAACATGTGCGGGTCAATGAAGCGGGCAACCGCGCGCTCAGCCTGTCGACATTAGGCGTCGAGCTGGCCGCGCGCGCCACTTTCCAGTCGTTCTCACTGTCGTCGGGCGCTGGCGTTTCGCGCCATCAGATTTTCCTGCGCAGCCTCGGCGAGCACGCCAAGATTGGCCTCCATGGCGCCACGCTGCTGCGCGACCGCCAGCACGCGGACACGACCCTGGTGGTCGATCACACCGCGCCGCGCTGCGAGAGCCGCGAATTCTATCGCTACATTGTCGATGATGCGGCGACGGGCGTTTTTCAGGGCAAGATCGTTGTGCAGCCCAATGCGCAGAAGACCGACGGCGGCATGAAATCGCAGACCATCCTGCTGTCCGACACGGCGGCGATGAACAACAAGCCGGAGTTGGAAATCTTCGCCGACGACGTGATCTGCGGCCATGGCGCCACCTGCGGCTCCTTGAACGAAAATCATCTCTTCTATGCCCATGCGCGTGGCATTCCGCCGGCCGAGGCCGAGGCGCTGCTGCTCGAAGCGTTCGCTGGAGAAGCCATCGACCGGGTGGGCGATGAACTGGTGCGTGAACAGCTCATGGATAAGGTGCGCGCCTGGCTCGCGCAGCGCGTGAAATCATGAATACGCGGGTGCAGCCTTACGACGTCATGAAAGTGCGTCAGGATTTTCCGATCCTGAACGAGCGTCCCTATGGCAAGCCGCTTGTCTATCTCGACAATGGCGCCTCGGCCCAGAAGCCGCGTCAGGTGCTCGACCGCATGCGCCATGCCTATGAGCATGAATATGCCAACGTCCATCGTGGCCTGCATTACCTCGCCAATGCGGCGACGGAAGCCTATGAGACGGCGCGCGAGCGCACGCGGGCTTTTCTCAATGCGGGCTCGACCGAAGAGATCATCTTCACCCGCAGCGCCACCCAGGCGCTGAACCTGGTCGCCAGCTCCTTCGGTCGGGCCCATATCGGCCCGGGCGATGAGATCGTCCTGTCGATCATGGAGCATCACTCCAACATCGTGCCCTGGCATTTCCATCGCGAGCGCAATGGCGCCGTGCTGAAATGGGTGGGCATCGACGACGACGGCAATTTCCTGCTCGATGAGTTCGAGAAGGCGCTGACGCCGCGCACCAAGATTGTCGCGATCACCCATATGTCGAACGTGCTCGGCACCATCGTGCCGATCAAGAAGGTGATCGAGATCGCCCATGCGCGCGGCATTCCGGTGCTGATCGATGGCTCGCAGGGCGCCGTGCATCTGAACGTCGACGTGCGCGACCTCGATGCCGATTTCTACATCGTCACCGGCCACAAGCTTTATGGCCCGACGGGCATCGGCGTGCTCTACGGCAAGCGCAAGTGGCTGGAAGCCCTGCCGCCGTTCGAAGGCGGCGGCGAGATGATCGAGACGGTGAGCATGGACACCGTCACCTATAACGAGCCGCCGCATCGCTTCGAGGCCGGCACGCCGCCGATCGTCCAGGCCATCGGGCTTGGCGCCGCGCTCGACTATATGGATGGGCTCGGCCGCGACGCTATCCGCGCCCATGAGGACGCCCTGTGCGACTATGCGCTGGAGCGCCTGTCGCGCATCAATTCCCTGCGCATTTTCGGCCGGGCGCGGGAGCGGGGCGCGATCATTTCCTTCGAGATGAAGGGCGCCCATGCCCATGACGTCGCCACGGTCATCGACCGGGCCGGCGTTGCCGTGCGGGCCGGCACCCATTGCGCCATGCCGCTCCTGAGCCGCTATGGCGTCACGTCCACGTGTCGTGCCTCATTCGGTCTGTACAACACGATGGACGAGGTCGATGCTTTGGCCGAAGCGCTGCTGAAAGCGCAGTCCATGTTTTCGTAGCTCTTAGAAAGCCTTATTTTTATAGTAGATCTGCTCGCAGAAGGTGTCCGATGACCAATACCTTGCCCGCCCAGAAGCAGGACAGCGAAGACCAGCCGAACCGGCCGGATCTGACGCTCGATCCGGGCATCCCGCCGGAAGAGCTGGAGCGGCTCACCGAGGATATCATTGCGGCGTTGAAAACCGTGTTCGACCCGGAAATCCCGGTCGATATCTACGAACTTGGCCTGATCTATAAAGTGGCGGTGGGTGAAAGCCGCCAGGTCGAGATCGACATGACGCTGACGGCGCCGGGCTGCCCGGTGGCTGGTGAAATGCCGAAATGGGTCGAGGATGCGGTCTCGACCGTGAACGGCGTGTCCGGCGTCAATGTCTCGATGGTTTTCGATCCGGCTTGGGATCAGAGCCGCATGTCGGACGAGGCCAAAGTCGCCCTCGATATGTGGTGAGGGGCAGTTTTGAACGATGAAAGGTCTAAATCATAGGCCCTGACATCGGCTCAATGGCTCCCTATATTAAGCGTGAGATTCTTTCCCCGGGCCTTGAACCCGGCCGGAGGATGAAATGGTGAATGCAACAGTGGCCGCGAGGCCGAGACCCAAGGTGATGACATTGACGGACGCCGCTGCCGAGCGCGTTCGCGAGATCATGATCCAAGCTGAAACGCCGGTGGCCGCTCTGCGCGTCGGCGTTAAGAACGGCGGTTGCGCCGGCATGTCTTACACGATGGATTGGACCAACGAGATTGGCCGTTTCGACGAAGTGGTCGAGGCCAAGGGCGTCAAGGTCATCGTCGATCCCAAAGCGGTGCTGTTCCTCCTCGGCACTGAAATGGATTTCAAGATCGACAAGCTGTCGTCAGGCTTCGTCTTCAACAATCCCAACCAGACCTCGGCCTGCGGCTGTGGCGAGAGCGTCGCGCTGACGCCGGCCAAGCTCGACGACTGACCATGTCAGGGCAGACGGAACTCGAAGATCTGTTCCGTCCCTTTGGCCCCGTCGCCATCAAGCGCATGTTTGGCGGCCACGGCATTTATGCCGATGGCCTGATGTTCGCGCTGGAAGCCGGCGGCGAAGTCTATCTCAAGGTCGATGCGGAGAGCCTGCCGCAGTTCGAGGCCGCGAGCCTGCCGGCCTTTACCTATGAGACCAAGCACGGTCGGCAACACTCGATGTCTTATTACCTGCTGCCGGCCACGGCCTATGACGATGACGAAGTGCTGAAGCACTGGGCGGCGCTGGGCTTTGCCGCGGCGCGTCGCGCCGGTAGCGCCAAGAAAGTCGCGCCGAAGAAGGCTGTAGCGAAGAAGATCGCGTCGAAGAAGGCCGTTCCGAAAAAGCGGAAAGCCGCCTCGGGCACCACGCGCTAGAGCGCTTCATGCTTTGACGGAACATTGGTGACCGTCATTGCGAGCGCAGCGAAGCAATCCAGGGCCACAGGCATTTCTTGCCGTTTCAGCACATGCCCCTGGATTGCTTCGTCGCTGCGCTCCTCGCAATGACGCAGCGAAATACTCTAGCCCCCTGAGTTCTTTCCGTAGTCCCACGGATGAGGCATTTTGGCCTAAGCTCCAAAATAACGCTCAGACTCTAATTTGATGCATTGACGCTTAAATGTAGCTTTGGCTACATTCGCCGCGCTTGCCAAAGGAGGTCTGTGTGAGGGGCGTGTCGTTTCGTTGTGAGGATGTGCAGAAGCTTTCGCGTTTTTGTCGTCATTTCAGGCCTGAAAAAGCACTGCTGCTTTCAACGCTGATGACCCCGATGATGGAGCCGGCCTGGGCGCAAAGCGTGCAGCTCCCCGAAATCGTCATCGAAGCCGGGCGGCTGTCGTCGCGCGAGGGCGATGGCAAGGACGATCAAGGCAAGCTCACGGTCGTCGAGGGCACTTTCGTTCCGGTGACCGTGGTGAGCCGGGACGAAGTCGAGCGCAACGCCGGCCGGACGCTCGGCGACCAGCTGCAGTTTCAGCCGGGGATCACCACATCAGGCTTCGCGCCGGGCAGTGCCTCGCGGCCGATCATCCGCGGGCTCGACACCTATCGCGTCCGCATCCAGGAAAATGGCGTCGGCGTCCAAGACGCCTCGGATCTCGGCGAAGACCATGCCGTCCCGGTGGACCCGATGGCCATCCAGCAGATCGAAGTCATTCGCGGGCCGGCCTCGCTGCGCTTTGGTTCGGGCGCGATCGGCGGTGTCGTCAGCGCCGTCAACAATCGCATTCCCTTGCCCTCGACGCCCGAGGGTGTGACCGGCCAAACCCGCCTCGGGGTCACGTCGGTCGATCGCGGTGTTGAAGCAGGCCAGAGCGTCACTATGCGGCAAGGGCAGTTCGCCGTGCATTACGATGGCTTTGCCCGACGCACGCAAGACTATCAGACGCCGCTCGGCCGACAGTTCAACAGCTTCACCAATACTCACGGCTTCTCGCTCGGCGGCTCTTATTTCTTCGACAATGGCTTTGTCGGCGCCAATGTCAGCCGCACGAAAAGTCTCTATGGCATCCCCGGCTTGTCTTCCTATGTCGATCGCTCCCGCATCGATATGGAGCAGACGAAACTCTCGCTGCGCGGCGAGCTGCGGCCGGAGGCATCAGTGATCGAAGCGATCCGGTTTTGGGCCGGTGGCTCGCTCTATAGCCATGACGAGAACGGCCTGCAGCCGTTTGGCGGCTTTGGCACCAATCTCACCTTCCGCAACAAGGAATTGGAAACGCGCACCGAAGTGCTGTTTCAGCCCCTGGCGACGAGCCTGGGCGAACTCTCGATCGCGACCGGCGTTCAGGCTGGCATGCAGGAGGTTTCGGCCACGGGCGAGGCGGCGCTTCTGGCGCCGTCCACCACGAAATCGCTTGCTGCCTATGCGTTTGGAACGCTGAGCGTCACCGAGACGACCCGCCTGCAGCTGGCTGGTCGTGTCGAACATGCGTCTATCAAAGGCACGGCGGCGACATTCCCCGGCGATTACCTCGGCGCTTCAGGGATGCCGACAGAATTTGGGATCTCCAAGCAGTTCACGCCGATGAGCGCCAGCTTTGGCATTCTGCAAGACCTGCCACTCGACTTTGTCGCGTCCGCCACCGTGACCTATGCGCAGCGCGCGCCGCGCATCAACGAGCTTGCCTCGAAAGGCGCGCATGATGCGCCCGGCACGTTCGATATCGGCAATCCGAACCTGACCAAGGAAATCGGCAAGACAATCGAGATTGGCTTGCGCCGTGCGGTCGGTCCGTTGCGCTTCGATGCATCGCTCTACCAGACCGCGTTCACCGGCTTCATCTACAAGCGCCTCACCGGCAACAGTTGCGTCGATACGTTCGCCACCTGCGTGCCGGGCATCATTCCCGGCGATCTCAAACAGATTGTCTATGGCCAGCAGGACGCGACGTTTCGTGGCTTTGAAGTGAAGGCGCAATATGACGTCGGAGAGCTTGGCGCAGGGCAGTGGGGTGTCGAGGGCCAGTATGATGTGGTGCGGGCCCGTTTCGCCAATGGCATGGCGGTGCCTCGCATTCCGCCGCAGCGTCTCGGCGGCGGTGTTTTCTGGCGCTCGGACAATTGGTTTGCACGCACCAACTACATTCGCGCCTTCGCGCAGCGGACGATCGCGGCCAATGAAACGCCGACGCCAGGCTATAATCTGCTCAATGCCGAACTGACCTATCGCTATAAGCCGGAGTCTTCCTGGCTCCGCGAGATCACGTTCGGGCTCGTCGGCAGCAATCTTCTGAACGTGCAAATGCGCAATCACGTGTCGTTCCGCAAGGACGAGGTATTGATGCCGGGGCGCAGCGTGCGGGCATTCCTGACCGCGAACTTCTAGAGCATCGACTTAACGGCGCGGTTCCTTGAACACGGCGCAAAGGTCGCGCGCCAGCGGCGAGAGCGCGACGTTGCGGCGCGACAGAATGCCGATGGTGCGGGAGATGCGCGGGCGGCTGAGCGGCAGGATGGCGACATCCTTGGCGTTCAGCGCATCCACCGCGCTTTGCGGCATGATCGTCAGCCCAAGACCTTCGCGCACCAGCCGGAAGGCCGTGATCGTGTGCTGCACCTCATAAGCCCAGTTCGGCGTCTCGCTGCGATTGCCGAGGGCTTGATCGACGATGAAGCGATTGGCCGTCTGCGGATTGACGCGAATGAGCTTCTCTTTGACGAGGTCGCCCCAAGTAATCTGCTTGCGCTTGGCGAAAGCATGGCTCGCCGGGCACACCGCCACATAATCTTCGCTGAACAATGTCTCGGTCACCAGATCATGATTGCCGGCGGCGATAATGGTCAGGCCGAATTCGACGGTGCCATTGGCGACCAGCGCGCCGATCTCGTTGGCCGAGGTATCGACGACGCTGACGGTGACATCGGGATGGCGCGCATCGAAGATCCGCAGCGCTTGGGGCAGCAGATCCATGGCGATGGTTGGCAGGCAGGCAAGCGATAGCTTCTGCCGCTTGACCACGGCCTGAGTGCGAACCCGTTCCAGTTCGGCGTCCATGCCCGCGAGCATGCCTTTGATCTTGGGCAGCAGCGTCGCGCCCTCATCGGTCAGCACGACATCGCGGTGCGAGCGCCGGAACAGCTGCACGCCCAGGCTGCCCTCGAGCTTTTTGACGCGATGGCTGATCGCGGTTTGCGACAGGTTGAGATGTTCGGCTGCCCGCGTGAACGAGGCGAGTTCGGCCACGCCGACAAAGGCTTCCAGGCCGAGCAGATCGATTTTCATGACGGGTTCCCGGAGCGGATTGGCGGAAGCTCCAGTCATGAATTTAATTCATTCATGCTCAAAAATAAACCATTTGATTCATGTCGTAGCGGCATCGATGGTGGCCCTCGTTTCAGCCCAGCCAGAACGTCGAGGGAAGCAGGATGCGCGGCATCACCATGGACCAGTCGCTGTCCATTATTCTGAATACTTTCAAGAAGGCCGAGGAGATGGAGGCCTATGCGCTGGCGGCCATCGTGCTGGACGCGGGCGGCCGTGTAAAAGCTTTCCTGAAGCAGGACGGCGCCTCCATGATGCGTTTCGAGATCGCGCGCGGCAAGGCTTTCGGCGCTTTGGCGCTCAACCGCTCGTCGCGCATGGTGCTGCAGAAGTCGCGCGAGAAGCCGCCGTTCATGGACACGCTGCGCGATCTCAGCGACGGACAGATTTTTCTGGAAGCGGGCGGACAGCTCATCCGCGATGAGTTCGGCGAGGTCATCGGCGCCATCGGCGTCACCGGCGATGTCAACGAGGTCGACGATATCTGCGCCATCGCTGGCATTCGCGCCGCCGGCTTGAAGTCGGACGAGGATTTCTCGGAAGCGGAATCGAAGCGCCTCAACATCAAGATCGCGCCGCCACTCGTCGACCCACGGCAGCGTTGAGGAGATTGATGCCCGTGGACCGTCTGGTCGTCAGCACGTTTCCCAACGCCAAGGCGCTGCCGCTCTGGGCCGGCGTCGAGCAGGGGATTTTCGCGGCCCGATCGCTCGATCTCGCCGTGCACGAGACCGGCAGTTCGCGCGAGCAGCGCGAAGGGCTGGCTTCAGGCAGCATCGATATCGTGCAGGCCGCGATCGACAATGCGCTGGCGATGATCAAGGCCGGCCATGACGTCGTCATCCTGATGGGTGGCGAAGGTGGCATGAACGATTTCATCGTTCGCCAGGACATCCGTTCGCCGCGCGATCTGCGGGGGCGGGTGCTGGCGGTTGATTCCCCCGATACGGCCTATGCGCTTTTGCTGCGCAAAGTGCTGGCGGCGCATGGTCTGCGTTACGGACACGATTACGAACTGCGCGCCGTCGGCAATGGCGGCAAGCGCCTGCGCGCTCTGGCGAAGGATCGGCAGCTTGCCGGCGCCATTCTCAATCCGCCCTTCTCGGCGGAGGCGATTTTGGGCGGCATGCACAGCCTCGGGCGTCTCGATGATCTCGTCGGTCCCTATCAGGCCGGCGGCGCCTTTGCGCAGCGATCCTTCGCGCAGAAGTCAGGATCGCTCATCGAGCGCTACGTTCAGGGCTATGTCGCGGCGCTCGATTGGTTGCGCGAGCCAGGCAATGCGGCAACGGCACAGCGCCTGTTGCGTGAGCGGCTCGCCATCGCCGGGGATGTAGCGGAAGCGACCTATCGGCGGCTGTGCGATCCAGCCTCCGGCTTTGCGCCGCAGGCACGCCTCAACTGGGCCGGCTTTCGCGCCATGCTCGATGTGCGCGCCGAAACGGAAGGGCGCGACGCCAAGTTTGAAGACACCAAGGCCTATGTCGACGAGACCTATTACGAACGCGCCATCGCGCGCATAACCAACGAAACAAGCGTGCCATAGCGCGCCCGGGGGAGAACGCACATGTTGTCTGTGAACCGACGATTGTCCGGCATGATCGCCATTCTGCTGGCTTCCGTCTTTGCCGGTGGCGCTCTGGCGCAACCAGCCTCGGCGCAATCCACGGCGGAAAAATTCTTCACCGGCCGCCAGGTCGATTTCATCGTCGGCTCCCGTGCCGGTGGCGGCTATGCGATCTACGCGACTTTGCTCAGCCGTTACTTCGGCCAGCATTTGCCGGGCAAGCCCCATGTGGTCGCACGTAATATGGACGGCGCCGGCAGCCTGATCGCCGCCAACTATCTCTACAGCAAGGCGCCGAAAGACGGCTCGACCTTTGGCGCGCTGTTCATGGGCGCGATCATGGATCCGCTGATCGGCGAAGAAGCGCAGGCCCGGTTCGACCCGCGCAAATTCTCGTTCGTCGGCAGCGCCAACAAAGAAACGAGCATTTGCGTCGCCTGGCACACGTCGGACATCAAGACATTCGAGGATATGTTCAGTAAAGAGCTGATCATCGGCACATCGGGCATCACCTCGTCCATCCGCCAGTATCCGACCGTGCTGAACAATGTGCTGGGCACCAAGTTCAAACTCATCACCGGCTATCCCGGCTCGCAGGATGCGGCACTGGCCATGGAACGCGGCGAGACCCAAGGTCTCTGCGGCATTCAGTGGTCGAGCTTCATCACCAATTATCCGCGCTGGCTCGACAACAACCAGGTTCGCATTCTGGCGCAGCTCTCTTCGCCCGAGGGCGATCCGGAGCTGAACCGGCGCGGCGTGCCGAATATGTGGGCCTCGGTCAAGAACGATGCCGATCGGCGTGTGTTGTCGGTCATCTTCAGCCAGCTCGAATTTGGCCGCCCCTATGTGCTGCCGCCGGGCGTGCCGGCCGATATTATCGCCGCCTATCGCGCCGCTTTCGATGCCTCGATGAAGGATCCGGAACTGTTGGCCGAAGCCAAGAAGCTGCAGCTCGATATCGACGCGGTCTCGGGCGAGCGCGTGCAGAAGCTGGTGGAAGAAATCTATGCGACGCCGAAAGAGGATATCGAGAAGGCTAAAGCGGCGTTGAAATAGGATCGCCGATCAGAGCGTTTGACTGAGCCGACGCCACAAAGACGCGTCAAAGGATCTGGGCAAATTGCGTTCTATTGAAACGCGATTTGCCTAATCGTTGGCGCCGACGTCCGTGAACAGGAAACCTGACGGCGTCTTGGTGAAGACGAAGATGCTGTTGCCGCAGAAGATGAAGTAATTGTCGTTGTTGAGCTGGTCGCGATCATAGACAGTCTTGCCGCGCTGCAGGCACGTGCGATTTTTGCTCGTGAAATTGGCCGGGTAGGCTTTGGCGCGGAACTGCGCGATGTCGCGGCTTTCCTCGAACGGCAGGCGCGTCATGCCGGCGACAGCGGTGGAGTCATTAGCTTTCAACGCTGCACGAAATTTTGCAATGAAGCCATCGAACTCTTGTTGCAAAGCAGGGGAGGCGACGGCTTTCTTCGGCGCCTGGGCGAAAGCGGGAGCAAGCTGCGTAAGGGCAGCGGCGAGCAAAAGTCCTGACAACAGCTTCATCGCTAACTCTCCTCTGGCCATACCCTAATCCACGAGGCATTGCCGCATGCCATAGACGCATGTCGATACGGGCCGATCTGTGCGAAACGGCACAATTAAAAAAGGGGCCCGCTAAGGCCCCTTCGTTCATTCTGCAAGATGAGCCGCTTATTCCTCGGCGGTGGCGGCCTGAGCCTGTGCTTGCGGCCGGGCCGGACGGCGCACGGGGCGCAGCAGGAACGACGGCACGTGATCGCCAAGGCCAACGAAAGACGGGCCAAGATCATCGTCGCGACGCGGGCGTCGCTCGGAACGGTCCTGGGCGGGACGTTCGTGACGTTCTTGAGTGTGACGCTCTTGGGCGCGCTTCTCTTGCGGGGCAGCGCGTTCTTCGCGCGCCGGCTGTTCGCGGCGCGGACCACGCTCGCCACCACGGCTGTTGCGGCGGCCATCTTCGCGCTGGCGGCGCGGTGCCGCCTCGGCGGGGGCGCCACCAACGGCCTCAACGGCATCGGTCTGCGCGATCGGTTCGGTCGGGGCATGGGCGCGGGCGGGACGCTCGCTGCGTTCGCCACCACGACGACGGTCGCGCCCCTCGCCACGGCCACCCTCACCACGGCTGCGGCTGCCGCTGCGTTCACGTCCACGACGCGGACGCTCCTCATCGATCGGCGCGTCGCCGAGTTCGTTGAGCTTCGGGCCCATCCAGTTCAGGTCGATTTTGATGAGCTTGCGAATGTCGTCGATATACTTTTCGTCGGCGTTGGTGACGATCGAGATCGCCGTGCCCGACTTACCGGCGCGGCCGGTGCGGCCGATGCGGTGGACGTAATCATCGGCATGCATCGGCACGTCGAAGTTGAACACATGGCTCACATCGGGAATGTCGAGACCGCGGGCCGCGACGTCCGAGCAGACGAGCAGGCTGACATCGCCGCGCTTGAAAGCGTCGAGCGAGGCCATGCGCGCCGGCTGATCCATGTCGCCATGCAGGGCGCCGGTGGAGAAGCCGTGCTTGGTGAGCGATTTATGCAGGATCGCCACGTCGCGCTTGCGGTTGGCGAAGATGATGGCGTTCTTGAAGTTGTCGGCGTTGCGCAGCAACTGGCGCAGCGTTTCGCGCTTGGCGCCACCACCATGCGAGGCGACGAGCCCCTGGGTGATGTTCTCGGCGGTGGTGCCGACGCGCGCCACTTCGATGCGCACGGGATTTTGCAGGAATTGTTCGGTGAGCCGGGTGATTTCCGGCGGCATGGTGGCGGAGAAGAACAGTGTCTGCCGGGTGAAGGGCACCAGCTTGCAGATCTTCTCGATGTCGGGAATGAACCCCATGTCGAGCATGCGGTCGGCTTCGTCGATGACGAGGATCTCGATGCCGGTCAGCAGCAGCTTGCCGCGTTCATGGAAATCGAGGAGCCGGCCCGGCGTGGCGATCAGCACGTCAGCGCCGCGCATGATCTTGGTTTCTTGGTCGCCGAAGGAGACGCCGCCGATGAGCAGCGCCACGTTCAGCTTGTGATTGACGCCGTATTTGATGAAGCTTTCTTCAACTTGGGCGGCCAATTCACGGGTCGGTTCGAGGATGAGCGTGCGCGGCATGCGCGCTCTGGCGCGGCCCGATTCCAGCCGGCTGAGCATCGGCAGGGTGAAGGCGGCGGTTTTGCCGGTGCCCGTCTGGGCGATGCCCAGAATGTCACGGCCGGCGAGGGCTTGCGGGATGGCTTTGGCCTGGATCGGCGTGGGTTCTGTGTAACCGGCGGCTTCAACCGCTGCGAGGACCTTTTCGGTAAGTCCGGTATCTTTGAATGTCATTGGTAATAAGGGCCTATTGGTGTTTGGCGGCCGAAACTTTTAGGGTCACGTAGTGTGTCCTTCGAACGGACTGTGTCCATATGGAGACCGGGGCGCATTCGAGCGCAATTCGATCCCGGAGGCCGGCAAAAGGCGCGTTCTGATAGGATTTATTTCGCCACACTCGTTGCGGCGGAACCGGCGGAGGGCACGCGCGGGCTTCTCTACGCTCGACCCTTCACATAGGGATTTTTGGCCGAATGTCAATCTGCAATTAAGGCAAGCGCTTGACTTGCCTGTTATTGCGGCATTCCCGCCGACGGGTTGCTGATTACATTCTTGAAACGCGGGGTGTCCGTGGGGATCGATCCGGTCGGGGTCATGTCGATTCGCAGCGCCCGGGGCGAGGCCCGGGCTCGCTCGGACGGGGACAGGCGGGGCGAGGGGGTGGCCACGGCGATATGATCGTTGCCGCTGGATATGCGGTCCAGATAGGTGGCTAAGCCCGTGGCGACCACGGCGACAGCCGCGGCCATCGCAAGCAGCGTGCGGCGGAATGATCTAAGACGCGCTTCCTCAGACATTTCCTCAGACATGGCGAATCCGGCTCAAGACAACAGAGCTCTTGTGGACCGTTAAGGTAAACGCCCGGTTCACGCTGAAGCCGCCCGTCCGCACAGCTCAATCAATATGTATGAACTTATCGGATTGACTTCATACTGATCGCTTGTATGAACAAATTAACAATAGAGAATATCTGGAGGATTTACGTTTTGGGGGCGCGCATTATTTGCTTGGTGGCGGGGGCCACCGCTTCGATTGTATCCGCACAGGCTCAACAGGTTCAGGAAGTCCCCCTCCCAACAATCGAGGTGATCGCCGAACAAGCGGGCGGACGCGCCGGCGCGGGTGTTGCCGGCGGCGGTTCTTTCGAACAGCCGACGGCTTCCAGCGAACGCACGTTTACGGCGGAACGCCTCGCGGCGCGGCCATTGTCCCGGCCGGGCGAAATTTTGGAGGCGGCGCCGGGGCTGATCGTCACCCAGCATTCGGGGGAGGGCAAAGCCAACCAATATTTCCTGCGCGGCTTCAATCTCGACCACGGCACCGATATCGCCATCACGGTCGATGGCATGCCTGCCAATATGCGCACCCACGGCCATGGCCAGGGCTATGCCGATATCAATTTCATCATCCCCGAACTGGTCGGGCTGATGCATGTGCGTAAGGGGCCTTACTTCGCCCAGGAAGGCGACTTCGCCTCCGCTGGCGCGGTGCACCTCACCTATATCGATAAGGTCGACAAGACTCTCATCCAGAAAACGATCGGAAGTTTTGGCTACTTCCGTGCTTTGGGGATCACCTCGACCCAGGTCGGGCAGGGCAATCTGCTCGTCGCCGCCGACGCCAATGTCTACAACGGGCCGTGGGTGGTGCCTGATCGGGTGCGCAAGTTCAACGGCGTCATCCGCTACAGCCAGGGCGACGAGAGCAACGGTTTCTCCCTCACCGGCATGGCCTATTCCAACCGCTGGAACTCAACCGATCAGATCCCCGAGCGCGCGGTGGCTGAAGGGCTGATCGGCCGCTTCGGCACGCTCGACCCAACCGATGGCGGCAACGCCAGCCGTCTCTCTCTATCGGGCCGCTGGAGCCGCTCGGACGCCAACAGCGACACCCGGGTCAACGCCTATGTCATCCGCTCAAATCTGAATCTCTACAATAACTTCACCTACTATCTCGATGATCCTGTAAACGGCGATCAATTTCGCCAGTTCGACCGCCGCACGGTGACCGGTTTCAACGCCAGCCACACGTTCAAGTCAGTCATCGCCGGTCTGCCGATGGAGAACGAATTCGGCGTCCAGGGTCGCCTCGACCAGATCAATGTCGGCCTGGAAAACACCATTCAGCGCATCACCACCAATGTCGTGCGTCACGACAGCGTCCGCGAGGGCAGCCTGGCCTTTTATGGCGAGAACCGTGTGCGGTGGACCGATTGGCTGCGCACCTCCATCGGCCTGCGTGGCGACCTTTATGACGCCCGCGTCCGCTCCGACACGCTCGTCAATTCCGGCTATGTCCGCGACGGTATCGTCAGTCCGAAGTTCGGCCTGGTGCTCGGCCCCTGGGCCAAGACGGAATTCTTCTTCAATGCCGGACGCGGCTTCCACAGCAATGACGCGCGCGGTTCCACCATCACCGTCGATCCCTCCGACAAGGTGACGCCGGTGGCCCGCACGCCGCTGTTGGTCCGCGCCAACGGTGTCGAGGTCGGTGTCCGCACCCGGCTGATCGAAGGGCTCGATTCCTCGGTCAGTCTGTTCGGTCTCGACTATGCTTCGGAAAATCTCTTCGTCGGCGATGCCGGTACGACGGAGGCCAGCCGGCCGAGCCGGCGCTACGGTGTCGAATTCACCAACCACTATAAGTTCAGTTCCTGGCTGTCCTTCGATGTGGACTTCACCTGGTCGCACGCCCGGTTCCGCAACTTCGATCCGGTCGGTCCCTATATCCCCGGCGCGCCGACGGTGATCGCGGCGGCGGGTGTGAATTTTGGTGAGGCGCGCGGCTGGTTCGGCGGACTGCGTCTGCGCTATTTCGGCCCGCGCCCGTTGATCGAGGACAATTCGGTCGCCTCGCGCCCCACCACTCTGGTCAACGCGCGCGTCGGCTATCGTTTCGACAACGGTATTTCCGTGCAGCTCGACGCCTTCAACCTGTTCAACGCCAAGGCCAGTCAGATCGACTATTATTACGCGTCGCGTCTGCCCGGCGAGCCGGCGGGCGGTATCGCCGATCGCCACTTCCACCCGGTTGAACCGCTGGCGGTGCGCCTGACGATCGCGGGGCAGTTTTAGCAACCTCTGACGCGGAAGCCTCAGTGTCTTCCCGGACGCCGCAGGCGATCCGGGATCCAGGAGCGAGTGGTAGGATGAAGAGAGCGTCGTGCTAGCAGGCGCGCGATAGCGGCCATTGAGCTTGTCGCCCCTGGGTCCCGGATCACCTGCTGCGCGGCTGTCCGGGATGACACCGAGGGACCACCCGACTTTCGAAATTCGATTCCGCTTCAGTCGCTTCGACCCATAAGCGGAATCAAATTCTCAGCCTCAACGGCCGTGCGTTTCCGTTGATGATGCCAGGATGGTCAAGCGGCTGATGCGGTGCGCTTCCGGTTGTGGGACGCCAAGAGCCAACAGCAGCATCTTACTCATCGCTTCGGCATAATGCGGGGAGCGGCCCTCTTTCAGTATGGCTTGAAGGCCGGAGCGGGCGGTGCCCACGACAAGATCGGCGGCGCAGGCAAGATCGTCGTAATGAAACAATCCCGCCGCTCCGCCCGCCCGCAGATCCGGCACCGGGTAAGCGCGAAGATCGTCGTTGACGGTCGCGCGTTCGGCCGAAAGAGCGACAACGAGCCAACCCCAGGTCGGGTTTGAGGCCGCTTGCCGCAAGACCAGGCGCGTCACCGCGGACAGGTGTTCGACAGGGTCGGAGATGGTCTTGCAGGCGATCAGAATCTCAGCGAACGGATCGTGCCCGATGGTGGTCCACAGGGCCTCCAGTAATGCCTCGCGCGTCGAAAAATGATTGTAGAAGGTGCCGCGCGAAACCTCGGCCGCGGCGATGAAGTCGTCGATCGTAACCTTTTCGGGACCACGCTCGGCGATCACCCTCGCGCTGGCGGCGAGCAGCCGTTCCCGCATGCGGGAACGGCGTTGCTCGCCGATTTCGGCGCGGCTCATGGGAGCCTTTCGGTTCGATAACTGCTCCATGGCGCTTTCTAATTATACTATTTATGTCCATATTGACGATTATCATACACTTGGATAAGTTTATGTCCAAGGCCGGCAAGGCATCCAATCGCTCTGACGGGTGTCGCCAATAAGTCCGACTATGGAGGGTGGGCGATGCTTGAGGCGCAACGTATGCGAAATACGGACACCCCGCCGCACGGCTCTCGCGACCTTTCTGGATCGCCATCTCCCGCCCTTGGCGACAAGGAGGCGGGGCATTTGCGCCGGATGCGCGATCTCGCCGCGCGCCTGCCCGATGACTGGTCAGGCATGCAGGGCCGCAGTTCCATGCAGGAGGATTTCGGGGCGCTGCGTTTCCAGCTCGCTTATATGAGCTATGCGCTGGCGCTTACGCACATCCACCGGCTGCCGGCCGCGCCGGCGATGTTTCGGCGCACGTTTCAGCAGCTGATCGAAAAGATGCTGTCGCCGGATGTCTGGACCTACTGGCACTATGTCAGCACCGGGAACGGCCCGCTCAACAAAGCGCTCGGCAAGCTGCCGAACCAATGGAATCCGGTCGGCTCCGACAACATCATGTACAGCGCGTACATCCAGTCGATGACCTTGCTCTATCATTATCTTTTCCGTGATGATCGCTATGCCACGCCGGGCGCTCTGACGTTTGCGATCAAGCCGCTTTTCTGGGGCGATGGCGGCGAGGCTTTCGCCTATGATGAGCGCTCACTCAACGAGCATATTTATTGGACGATGGTCGAGAAGGGCTATCTCGGCATCGCCTGCGAGCCTAATTGCGTGTTCCAGGTGTGCAACCAGCCCGCGATCCTGGGCTTCCGCCTGCACGATCTCATTCATGGCGGCCATACCGCGACCGAGGTGACCGAGGGCTACAAGCGCGCCTGGGCCGATTTCGGCATCGTCGATCCAGCCGGCCATTACAACATCCTGGTACAGGAAAAGGAGCACGCGCTGGTGCGCCGACCGCCGCTCGCTTGGGCGGATTTCTGGGCGTCCTCATTGATGCATGCCTGGAATCCGGCATTCGTGAAGACGCATTATCCGGCGCAGATGGCGCATTGGACGCGCCCCGGTCCCGACGGAACGCTTTGGATCCAACCGTCCATTCCGCCCGCCGGCTATGGCCGTGAGCTTACGGCCGCCTATGATCATGGCTGGGGCGCGGTGTGTGCGTCCGAGGTTGGCGATCGCGACACGCTCGATAGCCTGCTGGGCTATGCCGATCAGTGCCTCACGCCTGAATGGGACGATGGCGCTTTCTACTATCGCCGTCGCGACGGTTGGTTCGACGCGCAAGGCCGCTTGGCCGCGATGGACCCGCACACCGGCAACGTTTTGCTCGGCTATGCCCGGCTGAACGTGCCCGATGGTCTGCGCCAGCTTTACGACAACCCCTGGGGCGACGCCCATTTCGCCGAGCCGGCGCTGACCGACATGCCGGAAGGGCTCGATTTGCGCGCCGCGCGCTACGATTCAACCGCGGCCAAATTGTTGATCGTCGGGCGGCGCGGCCGATCCCGGTCGGGGCCGATCGCGCTGGCGTTCGCCAATGTCTGGGGCAGGGGCGATTGGACGCTGCATATCGATGGCGCGCTCTTCAGCCGAGGCGATGCCGCGCAGGTTATCGGAGGCGACGCCTCGCACGGCCGTCGCGAAGGCGATGACCTGCTGGTCAGCTTCGATCCCGACAAAGCCTTCCGGATCGAAATGGAATGGCAGCGATGATCACCGCCCGCTTTTCTCTCGTCGACCATAATGGTCGCGCCGTGAGCGAGGCGGACTATCGTGGTCGCTATCTGCTGGTCTATTTCGGCTTCACCCATTGCCGGGTAGTCTGTCCGCGCGCCCTCGGCGTGCTGTCGGGCGCCCTCGATCGGCTTGATGTGGGCGATCGGCTCGCGCCGCTCTACATCACCGTCGACCCGGCGCGCGACACGCCCGCTGTGATGAAGGCCTATCTGGCCAGCAATCATCCGCGCTTCACCGGACTGACCGGCACGGCGGAACATATCGATGCCGCCAAACGTGCCTTCCGCGTCTTTGCCGAGCGTAAGCCTGATGCCGAGGATCCCGATGGCTATGCGGTGCCGCATACCGCGATCAGCTATCTGATCGGACCCGATGGCACGTACCGCAGCCACTTCCTCGATGGCACAGACGAAGCCGCGATCGCCACACGGACTGGGCAGCTGATGCATCCTGCCGGAGATGACGCGCACCTCTGACCGCTGTGAAAATTCGATTCCGCTTCAGTCGCTTCGACCCATAAGCGGAATCAAATTCTCAGCCTCTTGAATCGCTTTCTCAGCTCTAGATATCGAGCCCTTCGGTCGAAGCGAATTCTGCCCGTTCCGTGATGAAGGTGAAGCGCGCTTCCGGCTTGTTGCCCATCAGCCGCTCGACCGAGTCCGCCGTGGCTTCCTTGTCTTCGGGCTGCACCATCACCTTCAGCAGCATGCGCTTCTTCGGGTCCATGGTGGTTTCCTTGAGCTGCGCCGGCAGCATCTCACCCAGACCTTTAAAGCGGCTGACCTCGATCTTGCCCTTGCCGGTGAAGAAGCTCTTGGTCAGCTCCTCGCGGTGCTTGTCGTTGCGGGCATAGGCCGTCTTGGCGCCCTGGGTCAGTTTGTAGAGCGGCGGCACGGCGAGGAAGAGATGGCCGCTCTCGATCAGTTTCGGCATCTGCCGCCAGAAGAAGGTGATCAGCAGCGAAGCGATATGGGCGCCGTCGACGTCGGCGTCGGTCATCACGATCACTTTGCCGTAGCGCAGGTCGGTGTGCTTGTAATGGGTGCCGGTGCCGCAGCCGAGCGCCTGGGAGAGGTCGGCGAGCTGCTGGTTTGCCGACAGCTTGTCCTTCGTCGCCGAGGCGACGTTGAGGATCTTGCCGCGCAGCGGCAGGATCGCCTGGCTGGCGCGGTCGCGCGCCTGTTTGGCTGAACCACCGGCCGAGTCACCTTCGACGATGAAGAGTTCGGTGTTTTCCAGCGAGGTGTTCGAGCAGTCGGCGAGCTTGCCCGGCAGGCGCAGTTTGCGCACGGCGGTCTTGCGGGCGACGTCCTTTTCGGCGCGCCGGCGCAACCGTTCCTCGGAGCGCTCCACCGCCCAGTCGAGCAGTTTCAACGCCTGGGTCGGCGCTCCCGCCAGCCAATGGTCGAACGCGTCGCGCACCACGCCCTCGACCAGGCGCGAGGCTTCGGTCGTCATCAACCGGCTCTTGTTCTGGCCTTGGAATTCCGGCTCGCGGATAAAGACCGAGATCAGCGCCGCCGCCGTGTTCATCACGTCGTCGGCGGTGACATTCGCGGCGCGCTTCGACTGGCCGATACGCTCGGCATGATCCTTCAGCGCGCGCAACAGGGCGGTGCGCAGGCCCGCTTCGTGAGTGCCACCGTCTGGCGTCGGGATGGTGTTGCAATAGGAATGGACGAAGCCGTCCTCGGCCGCCATCCAGGCCACCGCCCATTCGACCGAACCATGGCCACCCGGCTTCTCGACCTTGCCGTTGAAGCCCTGTTCGGAGACCAGTTCCTTGCCTTCGATGTCGGACGCCAGATAGTCGCGCAGACCGCCGGGGAAGTGGAAGGTCGCCTCGGCGGGAACGGTGGAGTCGTCCTTCAAGAGCGATGGCGCGCAATGCCAGCGGATCTCGACGCCGCCGTACAGATAGGCCTTCGAGCGCGTCATCCGGAACAGCCGGGCAGGGCGGAAATGTATCGCCTTTCCAAAGATCTGCGGGTCGGGCTTGAATCTGATTCTCGTGCCGCGGCGATTGGCGGTCGGGCCAACATTTTCCAGCTTTGTCACCGCATGGCCGCGCTCGAACGCCTGGGTATAGAGCTGCTTGTTCTTCGCCACCTCGACTTCAAGCCGCTCGGAGAGAGCGTTGACGACCGAGACGCCGACGCCATGCAGACCGCCCGAGGTCTGGTAGGCGCCGCTGTCGAACTTACCGCCGGCATGCAGGGTCGTCATGATGACTTCCAGCGCCGACTTCTTCGGGAATTTCGGATGCGGATCGACCGGGATGCCACGGCCGTTGTCGGTCACGGTGATCCAGTCGTCCTCTTCGACGACGACGTCGATCCAGGTGGCGTGGCCAGCGACGGCCTCGTCCATGGAGTTGTCGATCACCTCGGCGAAGAGATGATGCAGGGCGGCTTCGTCGGTGCCGCCGATATACATGCCGGGCCGGCGACGGACAGGCTCAAGCCCCTCGAGAACTTCGATCGAGGAGGCGTTGTAATCCGCTTCGCCGGGCGTGCCGTTGCCACGGGGTTTTTCGGGTGGGGGTGTCTTCGGCGTCTTCGCCACGGGTTTTTCTACCTTGATCTTACGTGCCGCGTTTCCGAACAGATCGCCGCCTGCCATGTGATGTGCCTGAGCTTCTCAATGCCTGATTCGATTGCCGTCAATATAAGCCACCAATCGCCAGCGGGAGTGAACAAAACGAAAACGGATGGCTGCCAGTCGGCCGCCATCCGCTATCATCTTCAAAAGTTGGAGCATTTTCCGGTAGAGCCAATGTCGGTTGGCGTGGAGAAAATGCGCCGGATCCCTGCCGGGGTCGGTCAGACGGCGATTTTGCCGCCGCCTTTCTTGGTCACCACGACCACGGCTGGGCGAGGCGGCACCCCATCGGCGAAGTCGGGCCAACGGGTGGCGGGCTGCTCGAAGGTCGCTGGCGGCGCCTTCGGATCATCCTCGTCCGCCTCGCCCGGGTGTTGTACGGCAAGGAACAGGGTTTCGTCGTTCGGCGTGAAGAACGGGCCGCACATTTCGGCGCCCGCCGGCACGCGGAAGAAGTGCTTCGACGTGCCGCGCAGCGGACCTTCGGTTTCGATCGCCCACAGGCCATCGGCGCGGCCGGTCTTGGCCGGCGAATTGCCGTCGGTGGCGATCCACACCCGGCCCTGGCCATCGACGGCAAGGTTGTCGGGCATGCCGAACCAGCCGTTCTTGGTGGTCGCCGGGTTGAAGCTGGCGCCTGTCGAGGCAACGGTGTGGTCGCCCGCCTTCACCAGAATGTCCCAGCGGAAAGCGGTGGCGGCATGGTCGCCATCGGCCGGCGTCATTTCGACGATATGGCCGAAGCGGTTGTTAGGCCGTGGATTGGCGGCGTCGATCTGGGCCTCGGTGCGGCGCGTGTTGTTGGTCAACATCACATAGACCTTGCCGGTTGTCGGATTGGCTTCCACGTCTTCCGGCCGGTCCATCTTGGTGGCGCCGACGGCGTCACCGGCGAAGCGCAGGTTGATCAGCAGATCGGCCTGGCTGGCAAAACCGTTCTCGGCGGTCAGCTTGCCCTGGCCGTGGATGAGCGGCAGCCATTCGCCGCTGCCGTCCGCATTGTATTTGGCGACATAGAGCGTGCCGCGATCGAGCAGGTCCATGTTGGCGGCGCGGTTCTGCGGATCGACACGGCCTTCGGTGACGAACTTGTAGACATAGTCGAAGCGTTCGTCGTCGCCGGTGTAGACCACATAGCGGCCATCGCGCGCCATGATGCCGGCGGCGGCTTCATGCTTGACGCGGCCAAGCGCCGTGCGCTTCTTCGGCGTCGAGGTCGGGTCGAACGGATCGATTTCGACGACCCAGCCGAAACGGTTGATCTCGTTGCGCTCCTTGGCGATGTCGAAACGGTCGTAATATTTGCCCCAGGCATATTGGCTGCCCGGCGCGCCATAGCGCTTCAGCGCTTTCTCATCCGGGTGGCCATCGGCGGTGCCCCAGAAATAGCCGTTGAAGTTTTCCTCGCAGGTCAGCCACGTGCCCCACGGCGTCACGCCGCCCGAGCAATTGTTGATCGTGCCGAGCACGGTCTTGCCGTCGGGATCAGCCGACGTCTTCATACGGGCATCGCCGGCGGCGGGGCCGGTGATGGCGATCGGCGTGTCGGCGGTGATGCGGCGCGCATATTTCGAGCCGGGCACGACCTGCCACTTGCCATTGACGCGCTGGATCTCAAGCACGGAGCCGCCGTGGGCGGCCATTTCGATGTCGGCGAGGTCCTTGGTGATATTGGCGAAGTTCACCGCCTTAATTTCCTGGCGGCCGCCGAGGCCGGGGAACATCAGCTCTTCATTGGTATATTCGTGATTGACCACCAGCAGGCCGCGCTGGGACGGATCGGCGCCGGGCAGGGGCAGATAGCCGACATAATCGTTGTTGTAGCCAAACTGCAGTTTCTGGCCGGCGGCGGTCTGCTTGGCCGGGTCGAAAGCCGGCGCACCCGGCAGCACCGGGTCGCCCCAGCGGATCAGGACGTCGGCGTCATAGCCTTCGGCGACATGGTGCTTTTCGTCCGAGCCAGCTTCGACCTCGGTGAAGTTGAACGAGGTTTTGGGCGCCGCCGGAGCCTGGGCCAGAACCTGCATCGGCAGGGTGGCGCTGACGGCGCCAACGGCCAGCGCGCCGCGCATCAGATCGCGGCGGTTGAGCCGCGCGGCGATCATGTCGCCGATGGTCGGATTTTCCGAGGTGTTGGAGCCGATGTCCTCGCTTTCGCGCAGGCGGGCGGTTGAGGAGAAGAGAGGTTTCGATTGGGACACAGGGGGCTCCATCAGACGGATACTTTGGAGCGCTTCTAGTTTTCGCGTGTGACAGCGGGATGAATTGGCCGGCGTTTGGCCAAGCTGGCTGGCGCGTTTCGTCAGTCGCAGACGCGATCAAGGGTTCGTTGGGGATGAGGAGGAATAACCCTCGCCGGATCGATGCCGTTCAGGTGGCGTTAAGCGACGCGGCGCAAGATTGGCTGCATGATGACAAAGCGCTCCTCACCCCGCGTCACGATCGGCTCCATGCAGAGAGCGGAGGAGGCGGCTGGCTACGCGCTCGTTTGCGGCCCCGACTTCAACCCGTCGGCACAGCGCCTTCAGCGCGCCGTCTGGTGGCGCGGCTTGGCGATCGTCGCCGTCGTTGTCATGGCTGGCGCGGCCGCGGCGTCCCTGTTCGTCGCCTGATCGACGCGCGCCTTTTCCAAGGCTCGCATTTCCATCGCTTCGCATCGAACGGCGCCGCCAAGGCGCTGCGCGCCTGACGTTTTGCATTTAAGATCAACAAGAACGGGGCAGGGCCCTCGTCTTGTACGTCGATTGTGTTTTCACGAAACTGTTACAGGCTCTTCAACGCGCTTGCATATGTAAGCAGAAGGCGCGTCCATGAGCGCCGTTCAACGACAGCGAAGTTTGCCTCTTCGAATTGAATGCGAGCACTGATTTCTACTTGAGGCTTGGAGAGCGCGAACGGCCTTCTCTAAACGTTAGCAAGGAGAGACGTCATGGCTGAGCTTCCAACGATTGTATTGGTTCATGGCTTTTGGGGCGGTGCGGCTCATTGGAGCAAAGCCATTCTTGAACTTGCCCATCTAGGTCATAAAAATATCCATGCGGTGGAGCTGCCGCTGACATCGCTGGCCGAAGATGCGGAGCGCACGCGCAAGATGATCAAGCAGGTCGAAGGACCTGTGCTTCTTGCGGGCCATTCATATGGCGGTGCGGTTCTGACCGAAGCGGGCGACTTGCCGAATGTCGTTGGCCTCGTCTACGTCGCCGCTTTCGCGCCGGATGCGGGCGAAAGTCCCGGTGGTATTAGCCAGGCCAAGCCGCCGGCTGCCTTCCCCAACATCACGCCTGATAGCGATGGCTATCTTTGGATTAAACCGGACAAGTTCCGCGAAAGTTTTTGCCAGGACATGACGGCTGACGAGGCACTCGTCATGGCCGTTACCCAGAAGGCGCCTTTAGGTTCGACCTTCGGCAACGCCATTACGGCGCCCGCATGGAAAAAGAAGCCATGTTGGTATCAGGTCTCCACCGAGGATCACATGATCCATCCTGACAACCAACGGTCGATGGCCAAGAGAATGGCAGCGAAGAAAATCATTGAACTCAAGGCCAGTCATGCGTCGCTTGCTTCGCAGCCGAGGGAGATCGCCGCTTTCATCGATGCTGCAGCACGGGCGACATAAAGAGGCGACCGGGGGATGTCCCCGTAGGTGGTCGTCATGCCGACGGCTGAACGTGCCCAATAGGTTCAATAAGAAAGGGGCCGGTTCTTGCGAACCGGCCCCGAACTTTATGCGCTCTGATCGAAGCGATCAGTAGGAATAGTACATGTCGAACTCGACCGGATGCGGCGTCATTTCGAAGCGCATCACGTCCTGCATCTTCAGCTCGATGTAGCTGTCGATGAAGTCGTCGTTGAACACGCCGCCGCTCTTCAGGAAGGTGCGATCCTTGTTGAGGTTCTCAAGCGCTTCGCGCAGCGAGCCGCACACCGTCGGGATCTTCTTCAGTTCCTTCGGCGGCAGGTCGTAGAGATCCTTGTCCATGGCCGCGCCCGGATCGATCTTGTTGGCGATGCCATCGAGACCGGCCATCAGCAGAGCCGCGAAGGCGAGGTAGGGGTTCGCCATCGGATCGGGGAAGCGCACTTCAACGCGCTTGGCCTTCGGGTTTGTCGTCCACGGAATACGGCACGAAGCGGAGCGGTTGCGCGCCGAGTAGGCGAGCAGCACGGGGGCTTCATAGCCGGGGACCAGACGCTTGTAGGAGTTGGTCGACGGGTTGGTGAAGGCGTTCAGCGCCTTGGCGTGCTTGATGATGCCACCGATGTAGTAGAGGCAATCCTGCGACAGGCCGGCATATTTGTCGCCCGCGAACACCGGCTTGCCGGCCTTCCAGATCGACTGATGCACATGCATGCCCGAGCCGTTGTCGCCGAAGATCGGCTTCGGCATGAACGTCGCCGTCTTGCCGTAGCTCTGCGCCACCTGATGGATGCAGTACTTATAGATCTGCATGTGGTCGGCCATGGTGATCAGCGTGTCGAACTTCATACCGAGTTCGTGCTGAGCGGACGCCACTTCGTGGTGATGCTTCTCAACCTTGACGCCCATTTGGGCCATGGCGGAGAGCATTTCGCCGCGCATGTCCTGCGCCGAATCCTGCGGCGGAACCGGGAAGTAGCCGCCCTTGGTGCGGATGCGGTGGCCGAGGTTGCCGCCTTCGTAGTCGGTGTCGCCGTTGGAGGGCAGTTCCGACGAGTCGAGCTTGAAGCCCGTGTTGTAGGGCTCGGACGCGAAGCGCACGTCGTCGAACACGAAGAATTCGGCTTCCGGGCCGAAATAGCAGGTGTCACCGACGCCTTGCGACTTCATGTGGGCCATCGCCTTCTTGGCGATGCCGCGCGGGTCGCGGTTGTAGGGTTCGCCCGTCGACGGCTCAAGCACGTCGCAGGTGATGACCATGGTCGGCGCGGCGAAGAACGGGTCCATCGTCGCACTGGTCGGATCCGGCATCAGGGTCATGTCGGATTCATTGATCGCCTTCCAGCCGGCGATCGACGAACCGTCGAACATCGTGCCTTCCGAGAACATTTCCTCGTCGACGAGACCTGGGTCGAAAGTGACGTGCTGCCACTTGCCACGCGGGTCGGTAAAACGCAGATCGACGAATTTCACGTCGTTATCTTTGATCGCCTTAAGGACGTCCTTGGCGGTCTTCATGTCTGGGCCTTTCTACACTTGCTAGGGTCGTTCGGTGGGGTGCTGGAGGAATCTAGGAAGATGTCAAATTGCATCCGTGCCGGTTTCACCGGTGCGGATGCGGACAGCCCCCTCGATATTGGATACAAAAATCTTGCCATCGCCAATCCGGCCGGTCTGGGCGGCCTTGCGGATAGCTTCTACGGCACGATCGAGCATTTCGTCAGCCAGGACGATCTCGATTTTCACTTTGGGCAGGAAGTCGACGACATATTCGGCACCGCGATAGAGCTCGGTGTGGCCCTTCTGTCGGCCAAAACCCTTGGCTTCGGTGACGGTAATGCCTTGCAAGCCAGCTTCCTGGAGGGCTTCTTTCACCTCGTCCAGTTTGAACGGCTTGATAATCGCCTCGATCTTTTTCATGCGCTCCCGCTGCTCCCGGTGGTGGCCCGTGCGTGGGTCGGCCGTATGACCGCATTCCGACGGGCTATTAGCACCTGCTGTGCCAAGATTCTATCCAGCCACCCCCAGCAATTAAGGGGATAATGGCTGGATTTATTCGGGTTCCGCTCCTCCGCACAAGTGTTGCACAAAGGTTGCGCATTTGCTGCCTAATTATTGATCATATCACTGCCGAGGATTTGGTCAGTGCGGCTGTTGATCACGGTTTGCCTTTGGCGACCGGCTGCCCGCGCGATGCCCATTCGGTCCACGAACCGTCGTAAAGCTTCGGCTGCGGTTTGCCGGCGACCGCGAGCGCCAGATTGGCGATGGCGGCCGAGACGCCGGAGCCGCAGCTGGTGATCAGGGCCTCGTCCGGATTGATCCCGGCGTCGTGGAAGGCTTTCAGCAGCTCTTCCTTGGATTTAAGCGCACCATTGGCGACCAGTTCGGTGGTCGGCAGGTTGCGGGCGCCGGGCATATGGCCGGAGGGCAGGCCAGGGCGGGGTTCCGGCGTTTCGCCGGTGAAGCGCCCGGCGGCGCGCACGTCGAGCACCTGGGCCGAGTTGTCCTGCAGCGCCGCCGCCACGTCCGCCATGTGCGCCACCCCGTCTTTATTCAGGGTTGCCGTGAAGGCGCCGGTGTGACGTTGGGCCACGCCCTGTTCAACCGGCCGTCCCTCGGTTTTCCAACGCGGCAGGCCGCCGTCGAGCACATGCACCTTGCGCGCGCCAAACAGGCGGAACATCCACCAGACGCGCGGCGCCGAGAACAGGCCGCCGCCGTCATAGACGACGATGTCGTCATCGGTATTGACCCCCAGGCCCGCCGCCGCCTGCGCGAAGCCGGTCGGGTCCGGCAGCATGTGCGGCAGGTCGCTCGATTTGTCCGAGACCTCGTCGATGTCGAAGAACACCGCCCCGGGGATATGACCCGCCGCATATTCGGCTTTGCCGTCGCGGTTCGCCGCCGGCAGGTACCAGGAGGCATCGACAATGCTCAGGCCTGCCGTTCCCAGCCGGTCCGCCAGCCAGGCGGTCGAGACGATCGGAGCGCTGGCCTGGGATGCTGAATCATTCATGAACAGTCCTCGTCAAATTTAACGAAATATTTGCCATGTGCATCCTCGCACATCGGCAATCCATCGGCCAGCTAGGGTGACCTCATCGGACTTGAGGAGGCTCACATGGGACGCACGCATAGCCAGAGCAATATCGGTGGTTTGTTCGCCTTCGGCCTGTGGGCCGGCGCCTTCATCTGGTTCATCGCCGTCGTCGGCTGATCGTCTTCCCTGATCTTGGCCGTTCCCCAAATTTAGCTTATCCCGTCTCTGCTGTGGCTTTTTCGTCGAGGCAAACGGGTGAACGCTCTCTCTCCGAAAGACCCGGCCTTCCGCGCCCGCGTCCAGGCAAGTTTTGATAAACAGGGGCTGATGAGCACCTTGGGCGCGTCGATCTTCAGTATCGCGCCGGGCGCTGTCGACATCGCGCTTTTGCCCAACCCCTCCATCTCGCAACAGCACGGTTTTGTTCACGCGGGCGCCGTCGCCGCGATCGCGGATTCCGCCGCGGGCTATGCCGCGCTCAGCCTGATGCCTGTGGGCGTCGGGGTTTTGACCACCGAGTTCAAAATCAATCTGGTGGCGCCGGCTGCTGGTGATCGCATCGTGGCGCGCGGGCGCGTCATCAAAGCCGGGCGGACGTTGACCCTGGCGCAAACGGAGGTCTTCGCCGAGGCGGCGGGCAAAGAAAAGCTGGTCGCGCTGCTCACCGCAACCCTGATGGCGATTGAAGGCCGGGACGGCGTAGCCGATTAACGCGTCTAGGATCTTTGTTTTGACGCGTCTCGAGGTTGCGCTACGCGCCCGAATGTCCAATACCCTCCCGTTATGACCATTCTCGTGACAGGTGGAACCGGAGCCCTCGGACGGCGTGTCGTTGACGCGCTCGAACGCGCGGGCGTGGAGGTTCGTTCTCTCAGCCGCGGCGAACGTGAGCCGATTCCCGAACACATCGGCGTTCAGGCCGACCTTCTGTCAAAAGAGGATCTGGCGGCGGCCCTCGTCGGCATCAAAACCGTGGTGCACTGCGCCCACGATTCCTCCACCCCCGACAATAGCATCGCCGGCACCACCAATCTGATCGAAGCCTGTCAGGCGGCGGGTGTCCGGCACTTCGTCTACATCAGCATCGCCGGCATCGATACGGCCGCCGATTTTGCCTACTACGCCGTCAAGCTCGAAGAGGAGCGGCGGATCATAGCCAGCGGGCTACCCTATTCGATCCTGCGCGCGGCGCAGTTTCACAACCTCGTCCACGCCATTCTGATGCGGCTGAACACAGCGCCCATGGTGATGTATGTGCCACGTGGTGTCGTGTTGCGGCCGGTCGATATCCGCACCGTCGCCGATCGTTTGGCCGATATCGCACAGGGGCCGCCGCGCAAGCGTTGCCGCGATCTCGTCGGCCCGGAACAGCGCCCGATCGAAAGCCTGGCGCGGCAATGGCTGCGGGCCCGTGGCCAATGGAAGATCGTCTTTTCGCTGCCTTCGAATTCACCGGGCTTCAAGGCCTTCCGCGAACTCACCCTTGGTGAGGCCGACAAGGCGGGCCCGGACTTCGCGTTATGGCTGGTGGAAAACGTCAAGCGGCCAAAGCCGCGGCGCTGAGCGTGGCCGCAGTTCATGACGAGGATCATGACATGCGGGCAGGGCCGAACCGTTTGTGAGCCTTGCCTACACCAGGCACTTGTCGACGGCGCTGGTGCGTTCCATCCAAGCCGGCACCGGCAGATTCTTCTCGCGCAGGAACGTCGGGTTGAACAGTTTCGACGCATAGCGCACGCCGGAATCGGCCAGCAGCGTCACGATCGTGTGGCCCGGGCCCATTTCCTTGGCCATGCGGATGGCGCCGGCGACATTGATGCCCGACGAGCCGCCCAGCAGCAGGCCTTCGTGTTCGGCGAGATCGAAGACGATCGGCAGCGCTTCGTCATCGGGAACCTGGAAGGCCATGTCGATAGGCGCGTCGACGAGATTGGCGGTGATGCGGCCTTGGCCGATGCCCTCGGTGATCGATGACCCTTCCGACTTCAGCGTGCCGGTGGTGTAATAGGAATAGAGCGCCGCGCCCATCGGATCGGTGATGGCGATCTTGATGGCCTTGTTGCGCTCTTTCAGGGCGATGCCGACGCCAGCCAGCGAACCGCCGGTGCCGACCGCGCAGGTGAAGCCGTCGACCTTGCCGTCGGTCTGCGCGAAAATCTCCGGGCCGGTCGTCTCGATATGGCCTTGCCGGTTGGCGACATTGTCGAACTGGTTGGCCCAGATCGCGCCCTGCGGATGTTCCTTGGCCAGCTTCTCGGCGACGCGGCCGGACACCTTCACGTAGTTGTTGGGATTGGAGTAGGGCACGGCCGGAACCTCGATCAGTTCGGCGCCCTGCAACCGCAACATGTCCTTCTTTTCCTGCGACTGAGTCTCGGGAATGATGATGACCGTGCGGAAGCCCATGGCATTGGCGACCAGCGCGATGCCAATGCCGGTATTGCCGGCGGTGCCCTCGACGATGATGCCACCCGGCCGCAGCTGGCCCTTGGCCACCGCGTCCTTGATGATGGCCAGTCCGGCCCGGTCTTTTACCGAGCCGCCCGGATTGACGAATTCAGCCTTGCCCAGAATGGTGCAGCCAGTCAGCTCGGACGCGCGTTTCAGCTTGATCAGCGGCGTGTTTCCGATCGCGCCAATCACATCCGGAACAAAACTCATAGAAACGGCTCCTTCATCCGCGCCGGGCTTCCGGCGGGGGGACCCGCCTTGTTCATTGTGCGCTAGCCTTCTTGTCTAAAGCAAATCGCGTTTCGATAGAAACGCGATTTTGCCTAGATCTTTATTTTAACGCGTCTTTGTGCCGTTTGATTTCATCAAACGGCAAAACGCTATGGCTTTGCCGGCGGGCTGTGCAATCCGTGCCGTTACGACTTGCGGTAAACCATCTGGCGAACATCGATCGTGCCGGCGCGGAAGCCCGCTTCGCAGTAGGACAGGTAGAATTCCCACATGCGACGGAAGCGTTCGTCGAAGCCGAGCGTCGTCAGGGCCGGCCACTTGTCGAGGAAGGTGTCCCGCCATTGCGCCAGAGTGCGCGCATAGTCGATGCCAAACATCCGATCGGCCGCCAGTTTCAGGCCGTAGCGGTCGCCCAGTTCGCGCATGATCGTCGCCGTCGGCAGCATGCCGCCGGGGAAAATATAGCGGCGAATGAAATCCAGTTCGCGTCTGTATTTTGGAAACAGCGTTTCCTGGATGGTGATCACTTGCAGGCCGGCAATGCCGTTGGGCTTCAGCCGGTCATGCAGCTGACCGAAATAGGTCGACCAATATTCCTCGCCGACCGCTTCGAACATTTCGATGGAGGCGATGCGATCGTAGACGCCTTTTTCGTCGCGATAGTCGAGGTACTTGATTTCGACCTTGTCGGAGAGGCCGGCATCGGCCATGCGCTTGGTGGCGAAGTCGAACTGTTCCTGAGAAATCGTCAGGCCCGTGACTTTGCAACCGATCTCGCGCGCCACGAATTCGGCGAAGCCGCCCCAGCCGCAGCCGATTTCCAGCACGTGATGCTCGCGCTGAATATTCATCTGCCGCGCCAGCTCGCGATATTTGCGCGTTTGCGCCGAGGCGAGGTCATTGTCGCCTTCCGCATAGAGCGCCGATGAATAGGTCATCGTGCGATCGAGCCATTGCGAATAGAATTTATTGCCGAGGTCGTAATGCGCGTGAATGTTGCGCTTCGAGCCCCATTTGGTGTTGCGGTTCATCCAATGACGGATCATCTGCACGAAACGAATGATTGGCTTGTCCGCCAGCAGTTTCTCGATGACCTGCTGATTGTAGCAAAACAGTTCCAGGAACTTCTCGAGGTCTTCGGCCGACCACATGCCAGACAGATAGGCATCAGCTACGCCGACCTCGCCGCCGCGCGCCACCTTCTCGGCGAAGGCGACATCGTGCACGATCATGCACGCATACGGCCCGTCTTCGACACCGCCGAAACGGAACGTTTTGCCGTCGGGCATCTCAATGTCGAGCGTGCCGTAGACGAGTTGGGAACAAAGCTTAATCGCTTGCCGCACGGCGAAAGGATAGTTCTTACCGAGCTCGGTTGCAGTGGCCGGTGAGACAGCGATCGCGTCCCGGCGGGCCGGTACAGAGTTCGTTTTGCTCATGCCCTCTTTGACGCGCCTGGCGCGTTCCTCTGGCGGTCGTCAGCCCCAGGAATTCACGGCAGCGCCAAATCTGCCGTTGCTTCCCGCCACGCCCTCAGAGTCAACGTCCGGCACTCCCGTCCAGATCACTGCCGAAGGTCGCGACAGCCGATTTGAACGGAAAAATGCCGAGGGTGCAAGATGGTTGCGAAGATGGCTTCGATCCGCCTTTAGGCGGGTTCGCGGAAGCGGTGGACCGTGCCCATCGGAATGTCGAGGATGCGGCCAGTCTCGGTCCACGCCGGCATGCACAGATCGACGATCTTTGGTGCGATGTCTTCTGGCGCTGCAATACTCATCGGGTCTTCGCCAGGCATCAGCTGCGCGCGCATTTTCGTGCGCACATAGCCGGGATTGACCAGCATCACTTTGACCTTGGAGGTGTTTTGGGTCTCCGCCGCCCAAGTGCGCGCCATCGCGTCGAGCGCCGCCTTCGAGATGGCGTAGGGGCCGCGATAGGGCGACAGGTCAGCCTTGTTGCCGGCGCCCGAGGAAATGAACACGGCGCGGCCGGCGTCCGACTGGCGCAGCAGCGCGTCGAAGGAACGGATCAGGCGGTAGTTCGCGGTGACATTCACCGCCATGACATCGTTCCACTGCGGCGGGTCGAGATGGGGCAGCGGCGTCGTCGGTCCGAGCAGGCCGGCATTGCCGACGAGGATGTCGAGCTTCTTCCAACGTTCGAAGACGGCGAGACCGAGCCGGTCGATCGCATCGAAATCCTTGAGATCGCACGGCACGAGAGTGGCGCTGCCGCCAAGTCCGCGAATGGCGTCGTCGAGTTCCTCGAGCGCGCCCTGGGTGCGGGCCACGGCGATGACATGGGCGCCGCGCTTGGCAAGCTCAAGCGCCACGGCGCGGCCGATGCCGCGCGACGCGCCAGTAACGAGGGCAACACGATTTTCAAGCGCCGACATGCGCCAGGACTCCAAACATGAAAGGCGGGTTTCAGTCGACTTCGGCGAGAAGCGACAATTGCGTCCGCTGCTTCTCGGCGCCGAGATCGGTGAGCGATGTCGGGTAGTCGCCTGTGAAGCAATGGTCGGTGAATTGCGGCCGGGCATTGTCGCGGCCGGGATAGCCGGTGGCGCGATAGGTGCCATCGACCGACAGGAAGGCCAGGGAGTCCGCGCCGATATATTTGCAGATGCCCTCGAGATCGATCGTGCCGTCGTGGTGGCTCATGCGCGCCGCCAGCAGCTTATCCTGCTGTGGCGTATCGATGCCGTAATAGTCGGGATGGGTGATCGGCGGCGAGGAAATGCGCATATGCACTTCGCGCGCGCCGGCATCGCGCATCATCTGCACGATCTTTACCGAGGTGGTGCCACGCACGATGGAATCGTCGATGAGGACGATGCTCTTGCCTTTCACCACGCCGCGATTGGCGCTGTGCTTCAGCCGCACGCCCAGCTCACGCACCGACTGCGTCGGCTGAATGAAGGTGCGTCCGACATAATGGTTGCGGATGATGCCGAGTTCGAACGGCAGGCCCGATTGTCGGGCAAAGCCGATCGCCGCCGGCACGCCGGAATCAGGGACGGGCACAACGACATCCGCGTTCACCGGCGCTTCGATCGCCAGTTGCGCGCCCATGTTCTTGCGCACGTCATAAACCGAGCGGCCGTGGACGATGGAGTCCGGCCGGGCGAAATAGATATATTCGAAGATGCAGGGGCGGGCCTGCTGCGCCGGGAAAGGCTTGTGGCTCTCAAGGGTGATCTGGCCATCGTCCTGCTCGGTGATGACGACGACCTCGCCGTTCTCCACGTCGCGGATGAATTTCGCACCGATGATGTCGAGCGCGCAGCTCTCGGAGGCCAGAATATAGCGGCCGTCGAGTTCGCCCAGCACCAGCGGCCGGATGCCGAGGGGATCGCGAGCGCCGATCAGCTTCTTGTTGGTGAGCGCGACCAGGGAATAGGCGCCCTCGATCTGGCGCAGCGCCTCGATGAACCGTTCGAGAATGCGGGCGTTCCGGCTGCGGGCGACCAGATGCAGGATGACTTCGGTGTCGGAGGTCGACTGATAGATGGCGCCTGAGCGGATGAGTTCGCGGCGCAGTGTCAGCGCATTGGTCAGATTGCCGTTGTGGCCGACAGCGAAGCCGCCGGAGTCCAGTTCTGCGAACAGCGGTTGGACGTTGCGTAGGATGGTTTCGCCGGTGGTGGAATAACGAACATGGCCGACGGCGGAGTTGCCGGGCAGGCGGTCGATGGTCGATTGTTTGGAGAAATGCTCGCCGACAAGACCGAGGCGGCGTTCAGAGGAGAAGCGCTTGCCGTCGAAAGAGACGATGCCGGCGGCTTCCTGGCCGCGATGCTGGAGAGCATGCAGGCCGAGCGCCGTGATGGCCGCCGCATCCGGATGGCCAAAAATGCCGAAGACGCCACATTCCTCGCGCAGGCGATCGCCATCGAAATCAAAATCTCCCGAGTCTCGAGAGGCGGCGTCAACGCCAAAGCTCTCGCTCAGCCCGGTTTGCGCGGCGTGCGTCATGGCAAATTCCCCGATTCGGCTCGGTTGGAACGGTCCGGCCGCGGCAGAATGCGACTCGCGGGCGTCGTCACGAAGCCTACATAATCACATCGAGACCGTTTGTCAGGGGCGCTGGCCAGAAACTTGCGGGTTTCCCTGGGTAATCAGCGATTGGATCCTGTTACGATCCGATTGCGACGGGGCGCTGTCGGTGCGCTGGCCCGGGGCCGGCGGGGCCGGAGTGGCGGCCGGCGGCTTCGTGCTGTCCGTGTCGCCCTCGGGGGCCGGCTCGTCGCTACCTGGGCGGCGGAGGCCCTTGAGGATGGCGCTTTCCGGGTCGGCGGGCAGAATCGCCATCAATTGATCGCCGGTTGCCTGCAACAGCGGCTTGGTGCGCGCTGTGCGGACCCATTCCGGCTGAGTCTTTTCCGGCACCAGCCAGTTGAAGAACAGGAAGGCGACAACGCAGAGTAGCAGCCCGCGTGCGGCGCCGTAAACGAAGCCCAGCGAGCGGTCGAGAGCGCCGATCTTGGAATCCAGGATCATGTCGGAAATCTTGACGGTGAAGATCGACACGATCACCAGGGTCGCAAAGAAAATCGCCGCGGCCGAGACGCCGATCGCGATGTTTTCCTTGGTGATATAGGGTTTTAGATAGGGCAGGCCCATGGGGTAAAAATAGTAGGCCGCCACGGCCGCCGCCGCCCAGGAGGCAATAGCCAGCACTTCACGTGTGAAGCCTCGCAACATCGCCAGAAACGCTGACAAGAGAACGACCGCAATAATTCCAAGATCTAAATAGGAGGGCATCGAAACCGTCTCGTTACAGGCGCCTGGCACGCCAAGGCATCATCGATGCGCATGCCAGGACACCACTCGTCCCTGTGGGGAACGGTCTCCGCCGCGCGCCCCGCTTATAGCGAAGAAGCATCGGTCCGTCACCTCTTGTTAATAACGGTTAGGAGGAGCCCACAGCCCGTGGCCGTTGTGGGGCCGGAGCGCGGCGACCGGCGCCAGAGGCAGCAATATCAGCAACAAGTGCGGCGACATGGCCGCAGGCCCGCAAACTCAGAGGGCTGTTGTCGCTGGCCTGGTCCGGCCCGACGGCGGCTTTGAAACCGAGTTTGGCAGCCTCCTTGATTCGCTGTCCGGCATGGGTCACGGGCCGCACGGCGCCTGACAGGCCCAGTTCGCCGAAATAGACGGTTTCCGCTGGCAGAGGGGCGCCGGTCAGCGAGGAGATCAGGGCGGCCGCCGCTGCAAGGTCGGCCGCCGGCTCGTTCACCCGCAATCCGCCGGCGACATTGAGATAGACGTCGTATTGGCCAAGCCTGAGTCCGCCATGGGCTTCCAGAACCGCCAGAACCATCGAAAGCCGGGACGGATCCCAGCCGACCACCGCCCGGCGGGGTGTGCCAAGCGAGGTGGGCGCCACCAGGGCCTGGATCTCGACCAGCACCGGCCGGGTGCCTTCCATGCCGGCGAACACAGCCGCGCCCGGCGCGGACGCGTCGCGGCCAGAGAGGAACAGGGCAGAGGGATTGGCGACCTCGCTCAGACCGGCGCCGGTCATTTCGAACACGCCGATCTCGTCGGTGGCGCCGAAACGGTTCTTCACCGCGCGCAGAATACGGAACTGGTGGCCGCTATCGCCCTCGAATGAGACCACGGCATCGACCATATGCTCGACCACGCGCGGCCCGGCGATCTGGCCGTCCTTGGTGACATGGCCGACCAGAATGACGCAGGCGCCGGTGGTCTTGGCAAAGCGGATCAGCGCCTGGGCGGAGCTGCGCACCTGCGTCACCGTCCCGGGCGCCGCCTCGACGGTGCTGGTCCACATGGTCTGAATGGAATCGATGATGACCAGGGCCGGGCAGGCGCCCTGTTTCAAGGTCGCCAGAATGTCCTCGACACTGGTTTCCGCGGCCAGCTCCACGGGGGCGGAGGCCAGGCCAAGGCGGGAGGCGCGCAGCCGCACCTGGGCGACAGCCTCTTCACCCGAAATATAGACGACCCGATGTTTCTTCAGCGCCAAGGTTGCGCAAGCCTGGATCAACAGGGTCGACTTGCCGATGCCTGGCTCGCCGCCGATCAGGATCACCGAGCCTGGCACCAGGCCGCCGCCGGCGACCCGGTCGAATTCGGTAATGCCGGAGACGATGCGTGGCGCTTCCCGGCTCTGGCCGTCGAGCCCCTCAAGGGCGAACACGCGGCCCTTGCCGGCTGCGGCGCGGGCGCCGATGCCGGAGGCAGGCGTCTCCTCGACGATCGTGTTCCATTCCTCGCAAGCTTCGCAGCGGCCCTGCCAGCGTTGGCTGACCGCGCCGCAGTTCTGGCAGACGAAAGTGCTGTGGGGTTTGGCCATGGACTCTAAATTTCAGGAGAGGGCGTTACGAGGCGGCGCGGGGGCTGTCCTTGCGCATATAGCTCCTGAGATCACGCAATTGCCGTTCGAGGGCATTTTCAGCGTTTTCCAACTGGGCCAGAGCCGCCTGGATGGAGGCGGTCGCGTCCTCGAACGAACCAGCCGGCGCAAGCCGTTGGGTGAAACGTTGCTCAGCGGGGCGGGTCTCGGGATGGGTCATGGGTTCTCCTCAGGCTCTCTCAAGCTTGATGAGAACAATACAGGAACAAAAACGATTCGGCTACGGCCGAATTTCGCCGCGCTGAAAGCTGCGCTACATCGGGGCATGGCAATGCATGCAGGCGAAATTCTCATCCTCACCGGCCCGCCAGGATCGGGAAAGACGACGACGGCACAAGCCCTGGCTGGAGAGCCGGGGACGCCGAAAGTGCATCTTCATGCGGATGATTTCTGGCGCTTCATCAAGAACGGCGCGGTGGCGCCCTATCTGCCAGAAGCCCATGCGCAGAACGAAGTGGTCATCGGCGTTCTGGCGCGGGCGGCGGAAGCCTATGCCAAAGGCGGCTACTTCGTCGTGGTCGATGGCATCATCGGCCCCTGGTTCCTGCCGTCGTTCAGGGAACTGAGCGTGCCGTTGCATTACATTGTGCTGCGCCCGGCGCTTGAGGACGCGATCGCGCGCTGCCGCGCGCGCGGCGGCGATACGCTGTCTGATCCCGAGCCGATCACGGCGCTCTACGAACAGTTCGCCGCACTGGGCGAGCTCGAACGGCATGTGCTTAAAACCCAAGGCCACACGCCACAGCGCACGTTGCGCGCCGTGATCGACGCTGTTCGCGATAACGCCTTTCGTCTGTCGGCGTAGCCGTCAGAGGAAATTGTTCGGCCAGATCAGGCTGCGCCACATATGCGATGATGGGCTGTCGTCGTAGCCCAGGCCTTCTTCTGGTTGGCGGAAATGGCGGCCGATGATGTCGGTGAAATCGTCGAGATCAACCTTGGCGTTGGGATCGAACGAATAAAGATCGTTCAAGGTCACCAGCCGCGCCGACATATACCACTTGTGATTGCGCGCCTGTTCCGCCGCCCGTTTCACATAGGGCGGCGGTACGTAATCCTCGCCGAAGGTGCGCGTGTAGAGTTCGGGATATTCATAACCGACGCTCGGGTCGGGGAAGAAGCGCAGCGCCTGGTGATAGCGGATGGACCAGGAGGTCTCTTCGTCCACATAGGGCTCGATCATCTGCGCGCCATGATAGCCGTGATCGGTGCGGATGTAGCAGGTGACGGCGATGTCATGCAGCAGGCAGGCGAGAACGAGCTTTTCCGGCAGCCCGTTCTTGCGCGCCAGATTGGCGCTTTGCAGCAGATGGTTGTTGTGTGGATTGTTCAGCATGACGCGCTTTTTCAGATAGTCCATCAGCGTCGGCTTCTCGGGCATCGGCGGCAGGCGCGGCTCGTCATGCATCAAGTGCAAGCCTTGGGAGCGCGGCAGGCCGCCTTTGCCGAAGGCATCAATATTGCCGAACCAGGGAATGGCCACATGACGATCGAGCACGCCCATCATGGCGTGTTCGAGCAGTTCGTCCTTGGCCTCGTGATCCATGTCTGGCGTGACTTTGGCGGTGGCGATCTTGCCGGCCTCGGTGACGAGATCGTCTTGCGAGATGATCGGTGTGACGTTCTGCATGTCTCACTCCCTTTGGTTCTTGCTCTTGGATTTTGCTCTTGGTCTTCTTCCTTATGACAAGGCGCGACACCTGAGGGATGCCGCGCCTGCCGTGAACCTGGTCGTCGCCGCTGCGCGGCTGATCGCTAAAGGAAGTTGTTCGGCCAGATCAGGCTGCGCCACATATGCGACGATGGGCTGTTGTCGAAGCCGAGACCTTCTTCCGGCTGGCGGAACGTGCGGCCGATGATGTCGGTGAAATCGTCGACATCGACTTTGACGTTAGGATCGAACGAATAGAGGTCGTTCATCGTGACGAGGCGCGCCGACATGTACCACTTGTGATTGCGCGCTTCGTCATAGGCCTGCTTCACATAGGCCGGCGGCACGTAATCCTCGCCGAACACGCGCGTGTAGAGTTCGGGATATTCATAGCCGACGCTCGGATCGGGGAAGAAGCGCAGCGCCTGATGATAGCGGATGGACCAGGAGGTCTCCTCGTCCACATAGGGCTCGATCATCTGCGCGCCATAATAGCCGTGATCGGTACGGATGTGGGCGACGACGGCGATGTCGTGCAGCAGGCAGGCGAGAACGAGCTTGTCCGGCAGGCCGTTCTTGCGCGCCAGATTGGCGCTCTGCAGCAGATGGTTGCCGCCGCGCTTGCTCAGGAGCAGGCGCTTTTTCAGATAATCCATCAAGGTCGGCTTTTCCGGCATCTGCGGCAGCCGCGGCTCGTAATGCATCAGGAACTTGCCGCCGGCCGGCGCCGGGCCGCCCTTGGCGAATTCTTCCACATTGCCGAACCAAGGAATGGCGACATTGCGATCGAGCACGCCCATCATGGCGTTCTCAAGCAGTTCGTCCTTGGCGTCGTGGCTCATGCCCGGCGTCACTTTGGCGGAGGCGATCTTGCCGGCTTCGTCGACAACCTCATCCTGCGATTCAAGTTTAGCGGCGTTTTGCATGGTTCCACCCGTTCAAGATGTTATTGTCCATTTTTAGCCCAATTCCAGATGGCCGGCCAGCCGCTTCCGAAGCTGCACCGTTGCCTATTCGACAACGGCAAAACGGGGGTGCGGCGTCAGCACAATCGCCACCCATTGCTCCCATTGCGAGGCCGCCTCGAAATGCCATTCCGGGAAACTCGCCAGCAGATCCTGCTCGTAAAGCGCGGCAGCCTCGTGGCGGCACAGCATGAATTTCGGCGCTGCAACAATGTCTTCCCGGTCGATCACGCAGAAGACGCGCATGTCGGGATGCTTTTGCAGCCATTCGTAGACGGCGACTGTGAGCAGGGGAAATCCCGGATGCAGCATGTCGTCGAGGCAGATCACCCCCTTGGGGTGCATCACCGCATAGGCGAGGTCGAGATCGTGGGTCAGGGCCTTCGGCGTGTGGTCGCCATCGACGTGGAAGAAACGCACCTGACCGCCAAATTGACCACCGAGCGGGCCAGAGATGTCGGCGCTCGTCAGGTCAGCGCTGTTGGCTGTGAGAACGCTCATGTCGGCGGTGCGCACGCCGAGCCGTTGCATATGGCTCATCAGCTTGTCGCGCACCTTCGGGCTCGGCCATTCGAACGTATCGATACCGACACCCCGTTCGCCCGGCTGTAGCGCCAGCGCCATGGCGATGAAGAACCGGCCTTCGAAGGTGCCGATCTCGGCCATGTGGCCAGCGATGCCGAGTTGGCTCTGCCGGTTCATCACATGGGCGGCGATGATGGCCGCGAACTGCGACGACATGCCAAACACGCTGTCGTAGTCATGGTTCACGTAACGATCGACAGCGGCAATCCCTGATCCGTATTTCATGGTCCCCCTCACTTTTGTGATCAGGACCCTAGCGCGTTTTGCCGTTTGACGTAATCGTCAAACGCCGCAATCGGGATCAGGTCCCATCGCCGCGCAAGGTGAGCACCTCGACGCCGTTCGCCGTCACCGCGACGGTGTGCTCGAATTGAGCGGACAGTTTCCGGTCCTTTGTCACCACCGTCCATCCGTCTTGTTCGGTCACAACCGTGCGGGTGCCCTGGTTCACCATCGGCTCGATGGTGAACACCATGCCCTCCCTTAACGTCAGGCCGGTCCTTGGCTGGCCGAAATTGAGCACCTGGGGCTCCTCGTGCATCTCCCGGCCGATCCCATGCCCACAATAGTCCCGCACGACTGAATAGCCGTTCTTCTTGGCGTGGCGCTCGATCGCAAAACCGATATCCCCCAGATGCGCGCCCGGACGCACCTGCTTGATGCCTTGCCACATCGCCTCTTGCGCCACGCGCACCAACTTCCGCGCCGCCGGCGGCGCATTGCCCACGAGATAGGTCTTGCTCGAGTCCGCAATGAAACCGTTCTTCTCCAGCGTGATGTCGAGATTGATGATGTCGCCGTCCCGGATGATCTCGTTCGGATCGGGCACGCCGTGGCACACGACATGGTTGATCGAGCAGTTCAGGACATATTTATAGCCGTATTGCCCCTTGCTCGCCGGCCGCGCGGCAAGATCCACCGTGATGAATTGGTCAACCAGGTCGTTGACCTGCATCGTCGACATGCCGGCAAGATTTTGCCCATCCAGCATCTCGAAGACAGAGGCCAGCAACTTGCCGGACGTTCGCATGAGCGTCAGCTCGTCGGCGGTCTTGACCATTTCAGGCGACCAGCGCGCCAGCCACGCGGACTTGCGCGACCTGAACTTGCGCGCCCTCGAACTGCATCTTCACGATGTCATTGAAGGACAGTGTCGGATTTGCCTCGGCAAGCATGCCGATCTTCATCCAGAATTCGGCCTGGGCATTGATCGACCGGCACATGACCGTGCTGGCGCGACGGACCTCTTCGTGAAGCGCGTCGTCAATTTTCACAATACCCATCGAATCCTCAGCGTAAGGTTGCAAGATACGAACCATATATGGTTCGTATCTTCGTATTCAATGAGGCGGCAGCAAAAATTGGCGCGACGCGATCAGGTCTGCCCGGCGATCCAGCGCGAGAGAACGCTGTACCAGGGATGGCCGGCATTCTGCAGCACCAGATGCGTATCAAAGTGGTCGAGCCCGGCGAGCCTCATGCTGTCGAAGGATATGCCCATGCTGCTCAGGGCAGCCGCCATCTTTGCGTTCGAGGCTTTGACGCGCTGTGAATCGTGCTCGCCCCAGGCGAGCAGCAGCTTCATGCGCAGGTCCGCCGCATAGGTCACAGGGCTGGCAGCGACGTCATCGGCCGGGTTGGCGAGGACCGTGCTGTAGACGGCAGCTTCCAGGCTCTCAGGCGCGGGATTGGCCTGCACGAGATCGAGGATGCCGCTCACGGGCAGGATGCCGCGCAGCTCCTTGCCGATGCGGCCGCGCCAAAGGTCACGGCGCAGACCGACCATGGCCGCGAGATGTCCGCCGGCCGAATGGCCCCCGACATAGATGTGATGGGCATCGCCGCCGAAGTCACCGATCCGTTCCTTCACCGCCGCCAATGCATCGAGACAATCCTCGAGATTGACGGGGAAGCGATGGGCTGGCGCCAGGCGATAGGTGGGGCACACAAGAATGGCGCCGGCGGCCGCGACGGCGGGCGCCATGAAGCCTCCCCATTCCTTCCAGCCGACGACCCAACCACCGCCGTGCAGGAAGACCAGGACCGGCAAAGCCTGTGTCACGCCCTCGGGCGCGAAGACATCGAAGCGCTGCCAGGGCTCCGGTCCCCAGGCGATATCGCGATGGGAGACGATGCCCGGCATCGGTTGGGCTGAAAGGCGCAGCGCCGTGTCCGAATAAGCTTCCGCTGCTTTAACAGGTGGTGCAGGTTGACGCTCGAGCGTGAAGCCATGCAGCGAGATCGTGTCCAAAACCATCCTCAATTGTGGATCAAGCCGGCCATACGCGGCAGCCACAGCGCCACTTCAGGGACGAGGGTCACGAGCAACACGACGCCGAGCGTCGCCATGATGAACGGCGGTACTTCACGGAAGATTTCCGATAGCGGCGTGCCCGTCAGTCCGCTCATGACGAAGAGCAGCAGCCCGTGCGGCGGCAAGGTCAGGCCGACCATCATGTTGAGCACCACGACGATGCCGAAGTGAACAAGATCGATGCCCAGGCTCTGGGCGATCGGCACCAACAGCGGCACGATCACCAGAAGAATAGTCACCTCGTCGAGCACGACGCAAAGCATGAACAAGAGAACGTCGACGCACAGCAGGAATACTGTCGGCGAGAAGTTCCACTTGATCAGGGTCGCTTGGATGAGCTGCGGCACGCCTTCGTTGGCGACCGCATAGTTGAACACAAAGGCGCCGGCCATGATGAGCGCGATCATCGATGTCGCGCGGATCGTGTCGGAGATCACTGTGAAGAGCAGGCGCAGGCGCAGGGTGCGATAGACGACCAGGGCAAGAAGCAGGGCGTAGGTGGCAGCGATGGCGGCTGCTTCCGTCGGCGTCGTGATGCCTGAATAGATCAGGCCGAGCAGGATGCCGGGCAAAGCCAGGGGGGCTGCGGCGTCGCCGAAGATGCGCGGCATCGCCGACCAGCTCACACGCTCCTCGCGCGGAAAATTCCTGATCCGCGAGATGATGGCGATGACGATCATCAACGATCCCGCCAGCAGGATGGCCGGGATGAGGCCGCCCAGGAACATCGCGCCGACGGAGGCGTTGGCGATCAGGGCGTAGAAGATCATCGGGATCGAGGTCGGCATCAGCGGGCCGAGCGTCGCCGAGACGACGGAGGTGGCCGCCGCGAAGCCCCTCGGATAGCGGCCGTCCTTGGACATCATGCGCGCGATGACAAGGCCAGGCCCCGAAGCATCGGCGACGGCGCTGCCGCTCATGCCTGAGAAGATCAGATTGGAGATGACGTTGACCTGGCCCAGACCGCCGGGCAGGTGGCCCACCATCGCGGCGCCGAACCGCAGAAGGCGCTCGATCACGCCGCTGGCGTTCATCACATTGGCGACGAATAGGAACAGCGGCACGGCGATGAGCAGATAGCTGTTATAGAGCCCGTTCATCGTTTGGTCGACGACGAGACCGACGTCCTGATGGGTGACGATCAGATAGGCGAAGCCGGAGACGAGCATCGATAAGCCGAGCGGCGCGCCGAGCGCGGCCGCGAGCGTGAAGACGCCGATGAGAATCCAAAGACCGTGCGACATGGGATGCGATCAGATGCGGCTGCGCCAGTAAGGCGTGCACAAGATGAAGAGGCTGGTGATCGAGCGGATCGCAACGGCAATCAGGAAGATGCCGAAGCAGGCGTAGATATAGTCGAGCCGCAGATCGAGGACGGGCGTGCGTTCGCGCCACAGGAACAGGATGTAGTCGAGCGAGCCGGGCAGGGACCAGATGACGAGACCGCCGACCAAGAGATGCCGGACGATGGCGATGACACGCTTGCCGCGATCGTCGAACCATCGGTAGAACAGATCGAAGTTGATCTGCTCCTGCTCGCGAATGAGGAAGGCGCTCACCCAGAAGATGATCCAGATGAACAGGATCACCGACACCTCATCCGCCCACACCGCCTCTTCGTGGCCGATGTAGCGGGTGATGATCTTGTAGTTGAATATCAGGAAAACGAGCGCGAACATGATGTTCGCGATCCAGCTGGCGATCGTGCGTAGCCACGAGAGGATCGTGGCTACGGTCGGCGGGAGTGGGAACGCGGCTGGTGCGCTGGACGGAGTCACGGCGGTGTTCAGGCGGACTGCACGCGCTTCAGGCCCTGGAGATCCCAGGCTTTGGTCGCTTCAGCGCCGGCATAGGCGCGGTCGGCGGCCTCGCGGAACAGTTTGAGATCGGGTGTCTCGACCACGAGCCCACGCCCCTTGATCGTTTCGACGATGGTCTTCTCGTCGTCGAGCCGCGCCGTGTCGCCCCAGGTCGCGGCCGCCTTCGCTGCGGCTTCCACGACCTTCTTCTGATCGGGATTGAGCTTGTCCCAGACCGGCTTGGCCATCGCGAAGAACACCGGCTGGACGACATGGGAGGTCAGCACCACCTGTTCGGAGACTTCAAACAGCTTGGCGGCGCTGAAGATCGACAGTGGGTTTTCCTGGCCGTCGATCGTGCCCGTCTTCAAGGCGAGATAGACTTCGGGCATGCCGAGCGGGATGGGTGCGACACCCAAGGTGCGCCCGAGCAGCAGCCATTCCGGCCCGGCCGGCATGCGCAGCTTGGTTCCCGAGAGGTCGGTCGGGCCTTTGACGCCGCGCTTTTGCCGCAGGCTGACCTGCCGCGTGCCCAAATAATGCGTGGCGAGAATTTCGATGCCCATGCGGGCCGCCACGGTCTTGCGATAGTCGTCGCCGATGGGGCCGTCGAAGGCGCGGCGCAGATGCGCGTGATCGTTGAAGAGATAGCCGCGGTTGAAATAGCCGAGTTCCGGGACCTGCTGCGCGACCTCGAACGTGGTCATGCTGCACATTTCGAGATTGCCGCGCTGGAGCGCCGGAACTTCCGTGCCCTGGCGGAAGAGGGTCGAGGCGGGATGGACGCTGAACTGGATCCCGGCATTGGCGGCTTCGAGATCGCCCTTCATCCGCTCCAGCGCCCGATTGAGGAAGTCGCTCGGCGGGGCAGCGGTCGACACGCGGATGGTCGTCGCCGACTGAGCTTTGGCGTTTGTCATAAGAGGAATGGCGCATGCGGCCGATGCCAGCCCGGCGGCGAAAGTTCTGCGTGTCTGCCTCATTGACCACTCCCGATAGTGTCTTGTCATGAAATGAACAGGATTATATAAAATATGAAAACTTTCATATGTAAAGGGTGATTCTGTGAGCACAGTGCCTGAATCGCAGACCGACGCTGCCTATAAGCAGCTCAGACTTGGCATTCTGCGGGGAGACCTGCAGCCAGGCGACCGACTTCGGGCCGCCGATCTCCAGGAACGCTTCGGGCTAGGCCTCACCCCGATTCGGGAGGCGTTGACGCGCCTGTCGGGCGAAGGATTGGTCGAAGCCGAATCCCATCGCGGCTCGCGCGTCTCAGGCGTCTCAGTGGAGGAACTGGACGATCTGCTCGAAGTGCGCATGGACGTGGAGGCGTCGTGCCTGCGCCGTTCGATCGCGCGCGGTGACGCGGCCTGGGAGGCCGAGATCATCGCCGCGATGCATCTTCTCTCGAAGGCGCCGCTGCCCACCGGGCTGCACGATCGCGACGTCGTCATCGAATGGGAGACGTGCCATCGCCGCTTTCACTTCGCGTTGGTTGCCGCCTGCGGTTCGCAATGGCTGCTGCGTTTCTGGAATGTCCTGACCGATCATTCCGAGCGCTATCGCTCGATACGTCTCTTCCGCCACGCGAAAAGCGAGGCCGCTGTGCGCGACATCAACGGCGAGCATCGGGCGATCATGGAGGCCGTGCTGGCGCGCGATCCGGAGCGTGCGATCGAACTGATGCGCGAGCATCTTCAATCGACAACGACCGCCGTCAAGAATCTGATGATGGCTGTGGAGAACGCTTGATGGGCCAGCATGTCGAAACCGGATTGCCGACGCCGCCTCAGCCCTTCTCCTGGGCGATGCAGCATGGCGGGTTTTTGTTCACGACCCACGGCCCGGTCGATCCCACGGGGAAGATCCTGCAAGACGGGATCGAAGCGCAGACGCGGCTGACCTTGGATAATCTCGGTCGCGCGCTGTCCGCCGGCGGCTGCTCTTTCGCCGATGTTTTGCAGGTCACCATTTATCTCATCGATGTCGCCGACATGGCCAAGGTCGACAAGATTTACAGCGACTATTTCTCCGCGCCTTATCCGGTGCGCGCCAGCCTCATCGTTGCCGGGCTCGTCGCACCAGGCATGCGCATCGAGTTGAACGCCGTAGCGGCTAAATCGAAGGCCTGAAACTCTTATAGCGTTTTGCAGTTTGAGCAGGCTGTTGAAAAGCTCTCAGTGTCATTCCCGACGCGCCGGAGGCGCGAGCGGGAATCCAGAGCGAGCGGTAAAGCGGTGCCGCGTGTCGAACTTGTGTTTGTTCCGGAGATTCTACCGCTTGCTCTGGATCCCCGCTCAGCCGCTGCGCGGCTGTCGGGGATGACACCAAGGTTTTTACACATCCTGTCACCGCGCCAGTGGATCGGGGCGCAGCTGGAAATGCGCGGCCAAGGGGCGTGAGCCTTTGCCGCCTTCGATCAGCCAGGGCGTGCGGTCGCCGTTAGCAGCCCATAGGCCACGGCCTTTCCAGCCGGCGTTGGCATCATCGATCCGTCCATCGAAACCCTTCGCATAGAAGCCGAGCGGATAGGGTACGCGCAGCACCACCCATGTGCCGTCCTTCAAGGCGAGAATGCCGTCGTTGAGATTGCCCGTCGACATCGGTACGTCCTCGCCCAGGCCAAAGGTATTGTGCTGATCGACCCAGGAGTAATAGCTCGCCTCGGCGCTGTTGCGGCCGATGCCGTCAAAGCCTGGACCAGGATATTGATAGAGGGTCCAGCCTTCGGGGCAATGATCGCCTGTTGCCTTCGGTCCGTTCAGCGGCCCTTTGCATTTGCTGCGATCGAAGGCGCCGAGATGGCCGCTCGCCAATGACACCCAGACAACGCCTTTCTTGTCGATGTCGCCGCCGCGTGCGCCGAAGCCCGGCGCCGGCACATTGTAGATTTCAGCCAGCGTCGTGTTGGGATCGGAGCCCGGGTTGAGGCGCACGATCGCACCGGGATAAGAGCGATAGGTGCCCCACACCGAACCGTCGGTGACATTGGGCATCACCGCATACAAGCCAGCGACGATGCGCTTGTCCTTGGTCGGATCGATGGGCTGGTTCGGTTCGACATAATCGTCGCGTTTGCCATTGCCGTTGGTGTCGAGGATCAGCGGCGTCCAGCCTTGCGACTTCACCTGGTCGCCGGTCTCATCCAGCATCTTGGTATTGATCCAGCCAACCACGGGGCCACCGCCCGACGTCCATAAGGTGTTGTTGGCGTCATAGCCGAATTGCAGATGATGGGTGCCGAAGCAGGTGGCGATGGCTGTGTATTTCTGCGTCTTCGGATCGAACACGGTGACGCGGCGGTTGCTGCGTTCGAGCGGAAACACTTTCGCCGACGGATGATCGGAGCCCTTCTTGCAGAAGTCGGGATTGTCGGGCCCTTGTCCCGTTGCCGACAGCCACAAGCGGCCTTTCTCATCGAACATGCTGTTGTGGTTGTTGGCCTTGGTGTCCCAGATCTTCTCCATGCCCCAATAGTGCGAGGCTTGCAGCGGTTCCTTCATCGCCGCATGGCCGGGGCCGAGCGCCTCCGGCGTGCCGGGTGTTGTTGGCAGATGGAAGGATGTTGCCGTGTTGCGCACCGGATCCATGATCGGCATGTCGTCGGAACTATATTCCGGCGAGCCGTAGAGCAGCCCATTGGCATTGACGGTCGGATTGCGCCGGTCGCTCGAAATCAGATCGTGCAGATATTGTTTCTCGTTCATCCAGTCGCGCAAAGTGACGACAATGTTGCGCTCGACGCCTTGCGGGCGTGGCGGTTGTGTCGCCGGCAATTCGCCCTTCGCCACGCGGTCGGTCCAGTCGCCGAAGTATTTGAACGGCGCGCCGCCCAGTTCGCCGGCCATGATGTTGACCATCAATTCGCCAGCCTGGCCCGATTGGATGCGGCGCATCCAACCGTCGGCGCCCGTGCCGAATTCCTGTGGGATCGTCCGCGTCGAGAGCTGCCCGATCTGATGGCAGCCGATGCAGCCGTTGTTTTTGATGTCGTTGAGCCAATAGCCCAGGGACACTTTTGCGGGGATGTCATCTGACTTGCCGTTGAAAGCATCCGCCGGCGGCAGCCTCAGCATCGAGTACCAATAGATCGCCGGATAATAGTGCGCCGCTGCTTGCGGCGTCGGCGCGATCACTGCCGTATGATTCACGATCTGGCCTGGGTCCGATTTGATCTTGTTGGAATCGATCAGACCATAGCCGCGCACCCACACGTCATAGGTGGCCTTCGGCAGATCAGGCACGAGATAGCGGCCTTGATCGTCGGTGACGACGATGCGGATGAAACGGATCGGCAGATCGCGCGTTTCGGCGATCACCCAGACGCCGGCTTCCGGACCTTTGGGCCCGGTGACGGTGCCGCCGATATCGGTCGGGCCGGTCTGAACTTGGGAAAAAGCCAGGGACGCTGAACATAGAACCGCAGCAACGGCGTAGATCATCATCGAGCGCAGGGACCGCATATCAACCCTCCCGCATCTGACCAAAATGGCCTTGCCGGTTCTGCGCCGGCCTTGGGCTCAAGTCTGATGGCGGGGAGGGGCGCTCGTCAAGGGCGGTGATCTAGATCGTTCTGCGCATAGACCCGGTGATAGCGCCGCCCAAGCGATGTCAGGATTTCGTAGCCGATCGTCTTTGATCGCGACGCCAGATCATCGACGGTGATGACGTCGTTCAATAGTTCAGCCTCGATGCCCGGCGCCAGCGCCGGGTCCGTCACGTCGGTGACATCGAGAACGATAATATCCATCGAGACACGGCCGGCGAAAGGACAGCGCGTGCCAAGCACCAGGGCTTCGCCGCCGGCTTGCGCTTCGGTCGCCATCGCGTTGCGCGGAATGCCATCGGCATAGCCGACGCCGATCACGGCCAGGCGCGAGCGGCGCTTCGCCGTCCATTGCGCATTATAGCCAACGGTCTCGCCGGCCTCGATGTCGCGAATTTGCAGGATCGGCGCGCTCAGGCGCACGACAGGCCGCATCGGATTGGGCTGATCGGGAAAGGGATTGCCGCCATAGAGCGCATAGCCCGGCCGCACCAGATCGAAGAACGGCCGTTGCGGCAGAAAGATCGCCGACGAATTGGCCATGCTGCGGGCAATGCCCGGCAGGCGCGCTGTCGCCCGTTCAAACCGCTCGATCTGCCGCTCGTTCAACGGATCGTCGAGATATTCCGAGGAGACGAAATGGGTCATGACCAGGGCCGGCGATAGATCGCGGATTTTCTCAGCCAGGGTTTCGGCCTGGATCACGCTCAGGCCGAAACGGTTCATGCCCGTATCGATCTGCACGGCGCAGGCGGGCCGCGCGCCATGTCGGGGATGATAGCCGGTCCAGAGGCGCAATTGCTCTGGCGAGGCGATCACCGGCCGGATGTCGTCATGCGCCAGCGCGGCTAGGGTTTCGGTGTCGTCTAGGATCCCGTTGAGAACATAGATCGTCAAACCAGGACCAACGGTCTCGCGCACGCGCAGCGCTTCGCTGAGATGGGCAACGAAGAAGGTGCAGCAGCCGGCGGCTGCAAGCGCGCGGGCTGCTGGCGCGATCCCGATGCCATAGGCGTCGGCCTTGATGACAGCGGCACATTCCGCCGACGCGGCACGGGCGGCGAGCAGGCGCCAGTTGGCGACCAGCGCGTCGAGATCGACATGCAGGGTCGCCAGCGCTTCTGCGGCGGGGATGGATGGGGTGAGGGGCGAGCGGGTCATCGCCGCAGCCATATCACATCCGTTCGGGGAGAGAATCCTCGCGGGCCAGATTGCCGAAGCGTGTCAGCTCGCCCTCGAAGGCGAGGTCGACCGTGCCCGTTGGACCATGGCGCTGCTTGCCGATGATCACTTCGGCGCGGCCATGGGCTCGCTCCATCTCGGCCATCCAGTTGATATGTTCCTCGGTCCCGGCGCGCGGTTCGCGGTTCTTGAGATAATATTCCTCGCGATAAACGAAGACCACGACGTCGGCGTCCTGTTCGATCGAGCCGGATTCGCGCAAGTCGGACAGTTGCGGCCGCTTGTCGTCGCGGTTTTCCACTTGGCGCGAGAGCTGCGAGAGCGCGATGACCGGAACGGCCAATTCCTTCGCCAGGGCCTTTAGGCCGGTGGTGATCTCGGTCAATTCCTGCACGCGGTTGCTGTTGCTCGACTTCGAGCCCGACAGCAGTTGCAGGTAGTCGATGACGAGAAGATCGAGGCCCTTCTGGCGCTTCAGGCGGCGGGCGCGCGCGGTGAGCTGGGCGATGGAAATGCCGCCGGTGTGATCGATGTAGAACGGCACCGCTTGCATCGCGCGCGCGGCTTCCGAGATGCGATGGAATTCCTGATCCTGAATGTCGCCACGGCGGATCTTGTAGGAGGGCACGCCCGACTGCTCGGCAATGATACGAGTGGCGAGCTGGTCCGACGACATTTCGAGAGAGAAGAAGCCGACGATGCCGCCGTTGCGCGCCACATGCGAGCCATCGGGCTTGACGTCATATTCGTAAGCCTTCGCGACGTTGAAGGCGATATTGGTGGCCAGTGCCGTCTTGCCCATGCCAGGACGGCCGGCGAGCACGATCAAGTCGGACGATTGCAGACCGCCCATCTTGTGATCGAGTTCGGTGAGGCCGGTGGAGATACCCGATAATTTGCCGTCGCGCTCATAGGCCTTGGCGGCCAGGTCTATGGCATGGGTGAGCGCGTCGGAGAATTTCTGGAAGCCGCCGTCATAGCGGCCTTGTTCGGCGATTTCGTAGAGCCGCCGTTCGGCCTCTTCGATCTGCACGCGTGGCGATGCATCGACCGGCGAGTCATAGGCGACGTTGACGATCTCCTCACCAATGTTGATCAGGTTCCGGCGGATCGCCAGATCGTAGATCGTGCGGCCGTAATCCTCGGCGTTGATGATGGTCGTGGCTTCGGCCGCGAGACGGGCCAGATATTGCGGCACGGTGACGCCGCCGAGATCGTGATCACCGAGGAAGGTCTTCAGTGTGACGGGCGAGGCGAGCTTGCCAGCGCGAATCAGTTGCGCCGAAACCTCGAAGACACGGCGATGCAGCTCTTCCGAGAAATGCTCGGCGCGCAGGAAATCCGAGACGCGATCGAAGGCGTCGTTGTTGACGAGAATAGCACCCAGAAGTGCCTGTTCGGCCTCCACATTATGCGGGGCGGTACGGAAGTTTATTGAATCTGCTTGGTCCGTCGACGCATCGAAACGGACCGCCAATTGACCGACGGCAGCCATTCATTCCTGCAATGTGAAAGAGACGCCACGCACCGGCGCGACGATCTAAAGCGCCGTTCTGCCGGTAGCATTAGGAGTGACACAAATACGGCAGGGGCGCGAGGCTAAGCATAAATGATTCCCTACGGTCTGGCAGCCGTGCCCGATTCTCACAGGGTAAAAATATAAGCCCGCCGTGTTCTTGACTCCCGGGACCAAGGTTTCGCAACGAAAAACGCCCGCGCTTGTGGCGCGGGCGTTGTGTTCGACGTGAGTCGAAAAATTAGGCGTCGTCGCCGCCAGCTTCGGCCAGCGCCGCGCCGACTTCGAGGCCGAGCGATTCCATGCTCGTCTCTTCGCGGGTGACGAGCTCTTCGCCACGGGCCTGACGCTCGGCTTCTTCCGGCGAACGGGCGATGTTGAGGGTGATCGAAGCTTCGACTTCCGGATGCAGGTGCACCGGCACCTGATGCAGGCCGATGCTCTTGATCGGGGTGAGCATGACAACCTGGTTGCGGTGGACGCTGATGCCACCGGCGGTGATCGCATCGGCGATGTCGCGCGTCGCGACCGAGCCGTAGAGCTGGCCGGTTTCACCCGCCTGGCGGATGACGATGAAGGTCTTGCCGTCGAGGTTTTCCTTGACCTTCTCGGCTTCGCTCTTCTGTTCGAGGCTGCGGGCCTCAAGCTGGGCGCGCTGCGATTCAAAGCGCTTCTTGTTGGCTTCGGTGGCGCGCAGGGCCTTGCCTTGCGGCAGCAGGAAGTTGCGGGCATAGCCGTTCTTGACGCGAACCTGCTCGCCCATCTGGCCGAGCTTCGCGATACGTTCAAGCAGAATGACGTCCATGTTGAATACTCCTTAGGTGGTCTGTGCGCCGGAGGCCGGCGGGATGTTGCTTCGTTTTCTGATGCTCATGAGCATGTCGACAAGCCCGACGACCGCGAGAAGCGGGAGCGGCAGCGGGAAGAGGATGAACATTGAAACATAGAGCAGGGTGAGCATGGTCGAGCGCACCCGCGATGGCCGCGAGGCATAGTGCAGCGAGGCGAGGCCCTGGAGCACCAGCGCGATGCTGATGGACGCCAGGATGACATAGCCGCCGATACGCAAAAATCCTTCCGGCAGCAGCAGGATGACGCCGGCGCCGAGCGCGTAAAGCGTCGTGCGGGGCAGCACCAGGTTTTCCGGCACATTGACCCAGGGGCGTCCACGCTCCGACATCCGGGCGACCCGTCCGGCCAGCCACAGATTGAGCGCTGTCGTCGCCACCGTCCAGGCGGCGAAGATCGGTGTCATCGCCAGCACGAACACGCGGGCCAAGCCTTCGGCGTCGAGCCCGGCGGGCAGGCTGCTGCCGCCGCGGCTGAAGATCGCCTCGATGAGGGGCTGCATGCGCCGCGACGCTTCCTCGAGAAAGGCGTCATAGGAGCCAAAACGGTACCAGGCCATCAAAATGCCGGCGATCGACATGGCGGCGGCCAGTGCCGTGATCCAGGCCAGGAGCTGGCCGAGCGGATACCAGACGAGACCATCTGGGGTGGCGCCAGATTCGCCGTTCGCGGCGGGGCGAGCCAGCCAGGCGAGGCGGGTCAGCCACCAGGCGGGAAAGGCAGCGGTGAGGGCGAAAGTGGCGGCGAAAATTTCGTCAAGCGCCAGAAGCAGCGCGGCGGTGCCAGCGAAAGCGGCGCCAAAGGCCACGGATGGGCTGAAGGCCAGTCCGGCGATCATGATCGGCAGAGCCGCGAAGATCGCCAGGATCATCGCCAGGGCCGAGCCTTTTACAGGAATGTAAAAGAGCAGGGCGGCTGCGAGGCCGGCGCCGATGGCTATGGCAATACGAGAAATCATGAAGCGCGCTGTCCCGCATCCTTGGCGGTTAGGGCGCGATCGGCTTAGCCGTCGCGCCCAACTGGCGGCCGCTTAAGGGCGGCCGCTGGGTTTTACTTGATCACGTAGGGCAGCAGACCCAGGAAGCGAGCGCGCTTGATGGCCTGGGCCAGCTCACGTTGCTTCTTGGCCGAAACGGCCGTGATACGCGACGGGACGATCTTGCCACGCTCGGAGATGTAGCGCGACAGCAGACGGGTGTCCTTGTAGTCGATCTTCGGCGCATTCGGGCCCGAGAACGGGCAGGTCTTGCGGCGACGGAAGAACGGACGGCGCGGTGCGGTAGCCATTAGAAAGCGCCTCCTTCAGCGGCAGGGGCGTCATCACGCGGACGACGGGGCGGACGGTCGGGGCGCGGGCCACGGCGATCGCCGCGATCGTCACGATCGCTGTCTTCGCGCTTGCGCATCATCGCCGACGGACCTTCCTCGAGCTCTTCGACGCGGATGGTCATGAAGCGCAGGATGTCTTCATTGATCGCCATCTGGCGTTCCATCTCGGTGATGGCGGCCGGGGGCGCGTCGAGGTTGAGCAGGGTGAAGTGGGCCTTGCGGTTCTTCTTGATACGGTAGGTCAGGGATTTGACACCCCAATATTCGACCTTGCCGACGGTGCCGCCGGCAGTGGTGATAATCGTCTTGAATGCCTCGGTGAACCCTTCGACCTGTTGGGCCGTCACGTCCTGCCGGGCAAGAAAAATGTGCTCGTACAGAGCCATCTGATTGCCTTTCTCTTTTACTCGCAATTTCCGGCGCGGAGCCCTTCGAGCCCGGAGAGAGGCCCGACGGAACGCAATCGAAGGCGGAGACACGGGAAGACGGAGGGAGACCTCCTGCTGCGGGTGCAGCCTTCCGTTCAGCCCCCGGCCGGAAGCTTTGCGAAGCGCGCTTTCTACACGGATTCCCTGTCGATGCAAGCAACGGAGGGGCGAAAACGGCGCGATCAGGCCGAATCTTCGCCCGCATCCGGCGCCAGGTCGCGCAGCGTATCCATCAGCGCATCGAAACGGGCGGTGCCAAGCTGCTGGCGCTGGGCCGCCTCGATCTCGCGCTTCACTTCGTTCGCCGCATGGGCGGCGGCGATGCCCTTGGGCGTAAGGGCGATGATCCGGCCGCGATTGTCGCTGGGATCGGGCCGGCGCGACACGATCTCTTCGGTCGCCAATTCATCGATGATCTGTTGAACTGCCTGTTTTGTCAGGCCTAAACGGCGCACCAGGCCACTCTGTCGAATGCCGTTGTCGCCGATCTGGGCGATCATCGAAGCGCGCCCCTCCGTGTACCAGGAGAGACCGCGCGCATTCATCCGGCTATCGAATTCCGCCTTCCACAGGCGTGCCGCCCGCCAGAGGCGCCAGCCCAGGTGATCGATCAGCTCAGGAAGTTTTTCGTCAACCATCTTGACTAATGTCGCTGCGGGTCATAATTGGTCAATGAACTAGACTATCTTGCCTGCTTAACCCGCCAGGGCCAAGCGCGCAAATGGACAAGTGCGCAAATACAGGAGCGACGATCATGAGTCTCATCACCGCCGAAGCCGCCCCGCGTTTTGAAATGCACGGCGCCGAATTCACCGGTCTTGCCGCACCGAGTCGGGGTGCCCGCGAGACCAGCGTCTGGCGGGTCCGCATTGCCGCCGGCACCAAGGCGGTGACCCATCGGCTGACGCGCGAGGAGGTTCTGGTGGCTCTGGCAGGGCGGGCGCGGGTGACGCTCGGCGGCGAGCAGTTCGATTTTTCGGCGGGTGCCGCGGTCATCGTGCCGCCGGATACGGATTTTGCCTTGGCGAATGAAAGCGCCGAGCCCTTCGAGGCCGTGGCCATTCTGCCGGTCGGTGGCTTGGCGCGCGTGGGCGACGCCGCGCCGTTCACGCCGCCCTGGGCAGTGTGAGCCCAAGAAACTTTTTATATTCCAGACTGGAATGAAAAGAATATTTTACATTTCAAACCCTTATCGCCAATTTTGCTGAAAGACACAGCGGCGGCGTTGATCGGATTCGCGCCGCTCAACACTGTCCCGAGCGCCCTCGTCGATAGGGCAGCCGGCAATTGGAGGGGAAGCGATGGTGGGGGTAAGGGCGCTGCTCGTTGCAGCATTCACGACGATGGTCGCGGTCAGCACGACGGCCGCTGATTGGCCCTCACGCCCGGTCAAGATCATTGTGCCGTTCGGCGCGGGGGGGCAGTCGGACATTGTCGCGCGCATCATCGCGCAATCGTTCAGCGATACGTTCAAGCAACAGTTCTTCGTCGAGAACCAAGGTGGCGGCGGCGGTGTCATCGCCTCGAAAGCCCTGGTGCGAGCCGAGCCCGATGGCCACACCCTGATGATCACCGGCATGGCGACCAATATTCTGGCGCCGGCTTTGCAAAAGGATATCGGCTTCGACCCGATCGGCGACTTTACCCATATCGCCTATATCGGCGGTTCACCCAGTGCCTTCGTCGTTCATCCCTCGACGGGGGTGAAGACCTTCGAAGACTTCATGGCCTGGGCCAAAACCGTGCCGGACGGCATTCAATATGTCTCGCCGGGCGTCGGCTCCGGCAGCGGTTCCGTGGCCGAGTTCTTTGCCGCCAGGAGCGGAATCCAGCTCGTTCACATTCCACACCGGGGCGGTAGCAGCGCCGTCGCGGATCTCGTGGCCGGTCACGTCAAGATGGGCAGTCTGACCTGGTCGACCGTGCGCGAGCATATCAACGCGAAGACGCTCATTCCCATCGCGGTCTCCTCAGGCGAGCGGATTTCCGACTTCCCTGCGATCCCGACCTTCAAGGAAAAGGGCTATCCCGACGTCGTCACCACGGTCTGGCTGTCGCTGTCCGGCCCGCGCGGTCTTCCCGACGACATCACCAAAAAGCTGAACGCGGAACTGAACCGGATCATCCAACAGTCGCCGCTGGAGGAGCATCTCAAGCGCGATGCCTTCGACATCCAGCTGATGACCCCTGCGCAAGTGACGCAGCTGATGAAATCGGACTATGAAAAATGGGTCCCCGCCATCCGGCAGGCGCTCAAGATAAAATAGGCGCGAAGCTGGCTGGAGCAAATTGCGTTTCGAGAGAAACGCAATTTTGCCTGGGTGCACGTCATTGCGGCATTTGCCTTAAGGCAAATGGCAAAGCGCTACAGCGCTTGAGAACTCGCTGATCAGCCGGCCCAGACGCCAATCTCGCCAGAGGGATAGATGCGCCAGGACTTCAGACCGGACTTGGCCACCACCGTGCGGCCTTCCTTGGCCTTCATGACCAGGAACTTGAACATCTGCGGGTTGCGCCAGGCGAACGGCGTCGAGGGATCGACCACGGCCTGGTATTCACCGGACTCGTCGTCTTCCATCAAGATGGTGCCGACCTTATCGGGCCGCAGGTTGGCGCCGATCGAGCGCTCCATCTTCCAATCGCATTCGAAGTCCTGGCAGACCTCGGGGCGCTTCAGATAGATCTTGCAGCCGACCCCGAGCACGCAATTGCTGCACAGGATGCCGGCATCCTTCTGGAAGTGATCAATCACCAAGATCTTGCAGCATAAATTGCAGGCGCCGCAGCCTTTTCCGGGTATGTCGCCCATCGTTCAGTCCTGATCGCCATGCGCCCGCGGGCGCGAATCGCTTGCGCGAATCTCTTCGCGCAAGATGGCCATTGTGCCGTGCGGATGCCAGGCCATGCAATGCCATCTATGGTGATTCAAGGCATATATCGGGCCAAAAGCGATCAGTGAAGGCAATCAGAGCGCGTGATTGATGAAGACGATCAAGCCGGTAGATGGTCGCCCTTCTCGAACAGCGCGTCGTAATGGGCCTGGTTCAGCGTGGTGATCTCCCACCATGAGCCGTCCTGATCGAGCAGGCGAAAGGCCCGGATAGGCCCGTCGTTACTGACCGGGGTGATCTCGCGGATGCCGAACTCTTCGCGGTGAACCTGGGCCGCTTCATAGGCATCATCGACCTCGGCGGTGGTGCGCACCGACAGCTTGAAGTGGTTCTGCTGGCCCTGGATCTTGGCATCGCCCTCGACACAGACGCAGACGACGGACCAGGGGCCGCCCTTCCACAGATATTGTGCTTCCGGCAGGGGGCGCACCACGTCGATGCCAAGGAACTGGCCAAGGAACCGGCGTGTCTTGGCCATATCGGCGCATTCGACCGTGCCGTGGGAGAAGGATTGCGTAGCGATAAGCGGCTGTGTCGCGGTCATGGGGTTCTCTCCTGAGGCTCTGTTCAGTCTTGCTCGGTTCAATCTTTGACTTGGTCGCCGCGATCGCGGATCGAGGTGTAGAGCAGCTCGTGTGTGCGATACTCGACCTCCCACCAATTGCTGTCGGCATCGACGAAGTAGAAGGCATAGGAGCCATGGCGGAAGCGCGGCTTCTGCACCCGGCCCAGACCATATTCGGCTTTGGCCGCATCGACCCGCTTGTGCGCCTCGTCCACTGCCGCCTGGCTCTCGACCAGCACACCCCAGTGGTTGAGCATCTCTTGCGGCACGTCGATCGTGTCGGCTTGCCGGGCTTCCAGCACCCAATAAGGCTTGCCATGCAGGGCCTCGCCCGGCTTGTGGCCGCGTTCGCGCGCCAGCAGCACGCCAGGCTCGGGGCTGACGCATTCAAGCCCGAGGACGTTCTCGCACATGCGTCGCGCACGCGAGAGATCCTTGGTGACGAATGTGCCGCAGACGATGGATGTCGGCTGGATGATCGGTTCGGCAACAATATCGGCGACTTGCTGTACGGCTGTCATGGGTTCCCTCCTTGAATGCTTGGTACAAATGAATGCAGTGGTCGGCTAAAGGTCGAGCACCAGCGTCTGGCCGGGCAGGGCGCGGGACACGCAGACCTGCATCTCGGTTTCGCGTTCCTCGTCGGTCAGCACGTCGTCGCGATGATCGACGCCACCGCTGATGACACTGGTGCGGCAGGTGCCGCATACGCCTTCGCGGCACAGGGTCTTGATGCGGAAGCCTTCAGCCTTCAGCACATCGAGGATCGATTTGTCGGCCGGCACGGTGAAATGTTTGCCGCTGCGCTGCAGGACGATCTCGAAAGGCGCATCGGAGCTGCGCGGCGCCGTGTCATCCTCCGCGCCCCGGAACAATTCGTAATGCACGCTGCCTTTCGGCCAATGGCTTGTCGTCTCCCGCACCGCGCGGATCAGCCCGGCTGGCCCGCAGACATAGGCATGTCCACCGGAGGTGCGGTCTTGCAGCAGGGTTGCCACGTCGAGCCCGCGCGCCGGATCGCCGCCATCGAGATGCAGGGTGAAGCGATCGGGGAATTCCGCTTCGAATGTTTCGACGAAGGCGGCCATGTCGCGGCTGCGCGCGCAATAATGGATGTGAAACGGCGCCTGGAGCGCCGCCAGCCGCCGCGCCATAGCGAGAATTGGCGTCACGCCGATGCCGCCGGCGATGAGCAGATGATGCTCGCCCGCTTCATTGAGCGCGAAATTGTTGAGCGGCGGCGATGATTCGAGAATGTCGCCCGTTTGCAGATGGGCATGGATCCATTCCGAGCCGCCGCGGCTGTTTTCCTCGCGCTGCACGGCAATGACATAGCGGTGCGTTTCGCGTGGATCGTTGATGAGCGAATAAGAGCGCGCCTCGCCATCGCCGATCTGGGGAATGTCGATGTCGAGATGAGCGCCAGCGGCGAATGCGGGTAGGGATGCGCCTGATGGATCGACCAGTTCGATGGCCTTTATCCGCGCCGTCGCCTCCGCGATGCTTGCGACTTTCAATTGCATGTTGAGCCGTCCCTCCGCCGCCGCCATGTCCTCCCAGCGCCGACGATAGGAGACTAGAGGGTGTATTTCTAAAAGTAAACTATAGAGGGCAGAATTATTTTAAGCGGCCCGGCGCATTGACGTCGCCCGGCTCGCCGCCTTGACTTGACCCGGCCTGCGATGCCACTCGCAGCGGACTTTTGGGGACAAAGCATGAGCATCGCATTTACATTCCCGGGCCAGGGCTCGCAGGCCGTCGGCATGGGCAAAGCGCTCGCCGACGCATTTCCGCAGGCCGCAGACGTTTTCGCCGAGGTCGACGAGGCGCTGTCGCAGAAATTGTCGACATTGATGTTCGAGGGGCCGGAAGGGGAACTGACCCTGACCGCCAACGCCCAGCCGGCGCTGATGGCCGTCAGCCTCGCCGTGGTGCGGGTGCTGGAGGCCGAAGCCGGGCTCGATCTGGCGCGTGACGCCCAATTCGTTGCTGGCCACTCCCTGGGGGAATATTCGGCGCTCGCCGCCGCTGGCACATTCACCCTGGCTGACGCGGCGCGCCTGCTGCGCCAGCGCGGCGATGCCATGCAGAAGGCCGTGCCGGTCGGGCAGGGCGCCATGGCGGCGCTGCTCGGCCTCGATTACGAAACCGGCGTGGCCGTGGCTGCGGAAGCGGCCGGCCCGAACGAAGTCTGCCAGATCGCCAATGACAATGGCGGTGGACAAGTGGTGGCCTCCGGCCACAAGGCCGCTGTCGAGCGCGCCGTCGAAATCGCCAAGGCCAAGGGCGCGCGCCGCGCCTTGATCCTGCCGGTGTCGGCCCCCTTCCATTGCGCGTTGATGCAGCCCGCTGCTGAGGCGATGCGCGAGGCTCTGGGCTCTGTCACCGTCCGTCCGCCGAAAGTGCCGCTTGTCGCCAACGTGCTGGCAGCGCCGATCAGCGATCCCAATGAAATCCGCGCCCGGTTGGTCGAGCAGGTGACCGGCACCGTCAGATGGCGTGAATCGGTGGCCTATATGGCCAGCGAAGGCATCACCACCTTCTACGAACTGGGCGCCGGCAAAGTGCTGTCGGGCCTGGTCAAGCGCATCGCCGAAGGCGCGTCGGGCATTGCCATTGGCCAGCCGGTCGATATCGAGACCTTCAAGTCGCGCCGTCCTTGATCATCAACGATCTCGGGACCCATTTCGATTCCTGTATCCATTTAAGGAGTATCCCATGTTCGACCTGACCGGCATGAACGCGCTGGTGACCGGCGCCACCGGAGGTCTCGGCGGCGCCATTGCTCGCTCGCTCCACGCCCAAGGCGCGGTGGTCGGCCTGTCGGGCACCCGCACGGAGGCGCTTGAGGCGCTGGCCGGCGAGCTTGGCGAGCGCACCCATGTCCTGCCGTGCAACCTTGGCGATAAGGAGCAGGTCGAGGCGCTGGTGCCGGCGGCCGAAAAAGCGATGGGGCAGGTCGATATCCTCATCAACAATGCCGGCATCACCCGCGACGGCCTGTTCATGCGCATGAAGGACGAGGACTGGGACACGGTGCTCGCCGTCAATCTGACCTCGGCTTTCCGGCTCTCGCGCGCCGTGCTGCGTGGCATGATGAAGCGCCGTTTTGGCCGCATCATCTCCATCACCTCGATCGTCGGCGTCACCGGCAATGCCGGCCAGGGCAACTACGCCGCCTCGAAGGCTGGCATGATCGGCATGACCAAATCGCTCGCCGCCGAGGTCGCCAGCCGCACCGTGACGGTCAATTGCGTCGCCCCGGGCTTCATCCGCAGCCCGATGACCGAGGTGCTCAACGACAAGCAGAAAGAGGCGATCATGGCCAGCATTCCGGCCGGCCGACTCGGCGAAGGAGACGACATTGGCGCCGCTGTTATCTATCTAGCAAGCCGCGAAGCGTCCTATGTGACGGGCCAAACCCTGCACGTAAATGGTGGTATGGCTATGATTTAACTCGGTAATACTCGATATTGCCGAGCTGCCCTCTAATTTGCGCCGCCTCTCGCCTTGGAAAACGAAGTATGCTACGAGCGCGCAATTCCGCCGGTCTGGTTGGCGGTGCATTGTCCTCTCAAGACAGGCGCCACAACTTTTGTTAGAAGGATCGTCCCGCGGGACAGATGAGGCCGGTTAAGGTAATGGCGGATCGGATTGGCTGACGACGCGTTTGGTTTCGCGGGTCGGTTGATGGGCAGGTCGCCAGACAGTTTCTGAAATTAACGGGGAAGTTTGAAAATGAGCGATGTCGCCGAGCGCGTGAAGAAGATTGTTGTGGAACATCTTGGTGTTGATGCCGATAAGGTAGTCGACAATGCCAATTTCATCGATGACCTCGGCGCGGACTCACTCGACACTGTCGAACTCGTGATGGCTTTCGAGGAAGAGTTTGGCGTTGAGATTCCCGACGATGCCGCTGAGACGATCGTGACGGTCGGCGACGCCATCAAGTTCTTGGATAAGGCCCAGTCGGCCTAAGTCTCGTGGCCTGAGCAATCGGGCACGTGGCTGCCGTCTCGGCGATTCATGAAAGGGCCGGGCTTTCCGGCCCTTTTGTCTTGTGCTGTTCGTTCCGCCCGTGTTCGGGCATGATGTTCTGTGGAACGCATTGAAGTATTGGGGAGATGAGGCTTGAGGCGCGTCGTCGTAACCGGAATTGGTATGGTTTCGCCGTTGGCCAACGGTGCGGAAGAGACCTGGAAGCGTATTTTGGCTTCGAAGAGCGGCGCTGGCCGAATCGAGAGATTCGAGGTGTCCGATCTGCCGTGCCAGATCGCTTGCGAGGTCCCGCGTGGCGATGGTTCCGAGCATACGTTCAATCCTGACGAGTGGATGGAACCCAAGGAACAGCGCAAGGTCGACGATTACATCCTGTATGGCGTCGCTGCTGCGACCCAGGCTCTGGCGGACGCCGATTGGGCGCCGAAAGCCTATGAAGATCAGATCGCGACGGGCGTGCTGATCGGTTCCGGCATCGGCGGCCTCAATGGCATTTACGAAACGTCGCTGATCCTCAAGGAGCGCGGCCCGCGTCGCGTGTCGCCGTTCTTCATTCCCGGCCGGCTGATCAACCTGGTCTCGGGCTATGTCTCGATCCAGCACGGGCTCAAGGGGCCGAACCATTCGGTCGTCACCGCCTGTTCCACTGGCGCCCATGCTATTGGCGATGCCGGTCGTCTGATCGCGCTCGGCGATGCCGACGTGATGGTGGCTGGCGGGGCTGAATCGGCCGTTTGCCGCATCGGCATGGCTGGTTTTGCCGCCTGCCGCGCTTTATCCACCGGTTTTAACGATCAGCCTGAGAAGGGGTCGCGGCCTTACGACAAGGATCGCGATGGCTTCGTGATGGGCGAGGGCGCCGGTTGCGTCGTGCTCGAGGAATACGAGCACGCCAAGGCGCGCGGCGCGAAAATCTATGGCGAGCTGATCGGTTACGGCCTGTCGGGCGATGCATACCATATTACCGCTCCGGCCGAGGATGGCGACGGCGCCTTCCGCTGCATGTCGATGGCGATCAAGCGGGCCGGCATTGCCGCCTCCGATCTCGATTACATCAACGCCCACGGCACCTCGACGCCATTAGGCGACGAAATCGAGCTGGGCGCGGTGCAGCGGCTCGTCGGCAATTCCGCCAGCAAGGTGTCGATGTCGTCGACCAAATCGGCGACCGGCCATCTTCTGGGCGCCGCCGGCGCGATCGAGGCCATTTTCAGCCTGCTGGCGATCCGCGACAATATCGCGCCGCCGACCCTGAATCTGGATAATCCCTCGGTCGAGACGCCCATCGACCTCGTGCCGCACAAGCCGCGGCCGCGGGAGATCAACATCGCCCTGTCGAATTCGTTTGGTTTTGGTGGAACCAATGCGTCGGTGATTTTCCGCCGGGTGCATTAAGCTATCGGCCGGGAATGTCATGTTTAATTTCCGGCCTTTGACCTGTGGATACCTTATTTCGCCATAATCGGTTCTAAGGTAGGCTAGCCCTGTCGATCATGCGGACATTCGTCCCTGATCGCAGGTCGCAGCGTGGATCGGAGTAGATATGTCGGAAGGGCAACCGACCGAAAACGGTGCCGGCGAGCAACCGGAGCGCGAGCGCGCCCGATTCTTCGGGCGCCGTCGTGGCTTGCAGACGCCCAGCGAAGCGCTGCAGCCGGAAGCGGCTCCACCGCCGCCGGAAGGCAAGCCGCAAAGCCAGCGCCGCCCGATCCTGTCACGCATGAGTGGTTTCCTGTCGTTCCTGCTGCTGGTCTCGTTGATCGGCATCGGCGGCATGGCTTCGATCAGCAAACGTTTGGAGACGCCTGGCCCGTTGGAGGTCGATCGCGCGGTCTATATTCCGCCGCGTAGCGAAGTCCGCGAAATCATCGACCAGCTTGAGAAAGCCAATGTCATCGAGCAGCCGACGCTGATGCAGGCGGCGCTTCTGGTCGAACGCAAGTGGCGTGACGTCAAAGCCGGCGAATATCTCTTTCCCCAGCGTGTCAGCCTGCAGCAGGTCATCGACATTCTGGTGTCGGGCAAACAGATCCTCCACTCCATCACCGTCCCCGAAGGGCTGACCAGCGAGCAGATCGTCCAGCGTCTGCGCGACAACGACGTCCTTGCCGGCGACATTCGTGACATTCCGCGCGAAGGCACGATCATGCCCGACACCTATCGGGTGACGCGCGGCATGCTGCGCAGCGTGCTGCTGGCGAAGATGCAGTCCGATCAAAATCGACTGCTCGACCAGATCTGGGACCGTCGCGCCACCGATCTGCCCTTGAAATCGAAATATGAACTGGTGACGCTCGCCTCTATCGTCGAGAAGGAGACGGGCCGGGCCGACGAGCGCACGCGCGTCGCCGCCGTGTTCCACAATCGCTTGCAGCGCCGCATGAAGCTGCAGTCCGATCCGACGATCGTGTACGGCATCGTTGGCGGCAAGGGCACGCTCGGCCGGCCGATCCAACGCAACGAAATTACGCGGCCGACACCGTTCAACACCTATGTCATCGATGGCCTGCCGCCGGGGCCGATCGCCAATCCGGGCCGCGCCGCGATGGAGGCGGTGGCCAATCCGTCGAAGACCCGTGATCTGTTCTTCGTTGCCAATGGCAGCGGCGGCCACGCCTTTGCGGAAACGCTCGATCAGCATAATCGCAATGTCGCGCGCTGGCGCGAGATCGAACGCGACATGAAGACCAAGGTCGCTCCGGGGGCGACGCCGCCGGCCGATGTCGATCGCGTCGATCCTGATGATTCGACCACGACGACGGAAATGCCGCTGACCCCAGTGCGGCCCGTGCCGGCGCGGCGCAGTGATCTGCCGCAGGATCCGATTTTCGGCGGTCTTTCCGTTGCCGCCATACCGGCGCCGAAGTCATCCATGGAAGCGGGCCCCGTGGTCTCGCTGATGCCGCCGTCCGATGCGCGGGGCGCGCGCAATCAGCGGCAGCAGGCCGCGCGCCAGCCGGCGCCGCCGCCAGTGGTCGAGCAACCCGCGCCGCAGCAGGCCGCGGCTCTGCCCGCCGGCACGTCCGCTTTCTCCGGCTTCGCCATGGGCCAGGGCCTTGATCAGCTCGTCATCCGTGGCGTCAACGATGCTCCCTCCGCGTCGCTTCTCGATGGACCTGTCGATGAGCCCGCCGGTGCCGGTAGCGCTGATATGACCGTGGTTCCGTTGTCGGCCGCGCGCCGTGCCGATCAGGAAGCGCGTATGGCCCGCTTCGGCCAGCCGACCGACGCGCCGACGCTCGTAAACAATCCCGAAGACGTGCAGGAAACGCCGCCGCTGCGCACCGCGCCAATGCGCGCCCGCGCCTTCGATGCGTCGGAAGGCACCAAGCTCGATCCGCTGCGCAACACCAGCTGGGATCTGAATTCGGCGAAAACCGTTCCTGCCATGAAGACGGTGCCCTAGAGCAAATTGCCTGTGATGTTTGTTTTGATGCGTCTTTTGGGCGTTTGATGAACCCATCAAACTGCAAGGCGCTCCAAGCTCTGGCATTGAGGCTGGCCACCGTGATCTGTATGGTCGCGCCATCGTCGGAGCATTCGTCCGGCATTTCGTGATCGCGAACGGGCTTCAATGACGCTTAAAAGCATGACTGGATTTTCCAGAGCCGCCGGAGCCAGCGGCGCCTGGCGTTTCGTTTGGGAGATCAAAGCGGTCAACGCCAAGGGGCTCGACGTGCGCGTGCGCGTGCCACAGGCTTTCGATGCAATCGAGCAGCAAGCGCGTGCCGCCGTTGCCGACAAGTTGGCGCGCGGCACCTGCTACGCCACGTTGTCGGCGCAGCGCGATGCGGCGCAGCCGGAAATCAGAATCAATCACGCGGCGTTAGGCGCCCTGCAGGCGGCGCTCGCCGAACTGCCCACCACCTCAACCCTGCGTCCCGCGTCCCTCGACGGCTTGCTCGCCCTGCGCGGCATCGTCGATGTGGTCGAGGCCGGAGACGATGAAGCGACCATGAAGCTCGCCCATGCGGAAGCTCTGGCGACGCTGGCGACGGCGCTGGCGTCGCTGGTCGACATGCGCGCGCGCGAAGGTGCTGCCCTTCAGGACGTGCTGACGCGCCGTGTTGATACGATCGCGGGCCTCGTGCAGGCCGCCGAAACATGTCCCGGCCGCGCGCCGCAGGCGGTGCGCGAGCGGTTGGCGCGTTCGATCGCCGAACTCGCCGGCGCTTCACCGGCGCTTGATCCGGCGCGGCTGCATCAGGAAGCCATTCTTCTGGCCGCCAAGGCCGATGTGCGCGAGGAACTCGATCGTCTGAACGCCCATGTCGCCGCGGCGCACGAGCTGCTGCGGTCCGATCAGCCCGTTGGCCGCAAGCTCGATTTCCTGGCCCAGGAATTCGCGCGCGAAGCCAATACCCTGTGCGCCAAATCGAACGACAGCACGCTCACGACGATCGGTATGGACCTTCGCGTCGAAATCGAGCAGATGCGCGAGCAGGTTCAGAACATCGAATGAGAGAAGCCGAGTGAGAGAATTTATGCGCGCGCAACCCAAAGACGAGACCGCGATGACGGGCGCAACGAAGCAACGCGGCTTGATGTTGATTTTGTCGTCGCCTTCCGGCGCCGGCAAAACCACGCTGACGCGGCTTTTGCTGCAGGATGCGGCACTCAATCTCAAGCTCTCGATCTCGGTGACAACCCGCGCCCGCCGTACCAGCGAGCTCGAAGGCGTGCATTATTATTTCGTCAGCAAGCCCGAGTTCGAAAAGATGCTGGCGGACAAGGACCTTTTGGAATGGGCGCAGGTGCACGGCAATTTCTACGGCACGCCTAGAGGGCCAGTCGAAGAACGTTTGTCGGAAGGCCGCGACATGCTGTTCGACATCGACTGGCAGGGCACCAAGCAGGTGCAGAAGACCGCGCCACGCGATGTGGTCACCATTTTCATCCTGCCGCCGTCCATGAAGGAATTGCGCGCGCGCCTTGAGCGCCGCGCCGAAGATCCGGCCGATGTCATCGCCAGCCGCCTCGACAATGCGCGCCACGAGATCGAACGCTGGCCGATGTATGACTATGTCATCGTCAATCACGACATTCAGCAGGCCCTGGCCGAAGTCAGAGCCATCCTGCTCGCCGAGCGTCTGCGCCGCGCGCGTCAGCACGAGAACATCGAACGCTTCGTGACGACGTTGTTGGGCGAAAGCTGAGCACACTCGCTGTTGTCATTGCCGCTCAGCCGCTACGCGGCTGTCGGGGATGACACCCAGGGTCTATGACCGCGTGGGCTTGCGCCATTCGGTGCGGAACACATAATCCCACCACGGCGCGGCAACACCGAAGCAGCGCGAATGATCGGTGAAGTGATGCAGCATGTGCAGCCGCTTCAGGCGTAGGAAGATCGCATTCTGCGAGCGGCTGTGGTGCAGCAGGTAGTGCATCGTGTCATAGGCGACATAGCCGGCGATGAAACCCGCCAGCGCCGGCACCTGCATGATCACGGGGAAAATCGTCCAGGTCACCAGCACCGCGATGGCGATGATCGGGCCGCTCATCAACAGCGGCATGACCAGGCGCAGCGGGTCGTTGGGGTGGTGGTGATGCACGCCATGCAGCAGAAAATGAAACCGCGCGCCGATCTTGCCGGGAAACTCCGTGTGAAACAGAAAGCGATGGCCGAGATATTCGGTGAGCGTCCAGATCGCATAGCCGAGCAGGACGCTGCCGACGATGATCCAGGCCGGCGTGCCGTTCCAAGCCGCCCAGGCGATGAGGGCGACGACAATCGGGCCATAGACGATCAGCGGCAGCCGTGGGTCGACCCGCGACAGCTTGTCGAGCAGGTCGTTCTTGAACAGCCGCGGCGAGGCGGTCAGATTGTTGGCGGTGCTCTCGGTCATGGTCCGTTTATACCAGATTGGGGCGCGCCGATCACGCGGCGGATGGCCGCCGTTGCGCTTCATAAGCCCGCGCCAGGGCCGCGAAACCTTCGATATCGACCTCTTCGGCCCGTGCCGTTGGCACAAGGCCCGCAGCGCTGATCAAGGCCTCCGCGTCACCCAGCGGTTTCAAGGATTGCCGCAACATCTTGCGCCGTTGGCCGAAAGCAGCCCGCGTCACATCCGCCAGGGCATTGCCGCTGCAAGCCGCCGGATTTTGCCGAGGGGTCAATTCGACGATCGACGATGTGACCTTCGGCGGTGGCGTGAAGGCCGAGGGCGGAACGTCGAACAGGATTTTCGCCTGCGTGCGCCAGCCACATAAGATCCCGAGGCGGCCATAGTCGGCGCGCTCACGCGGCGTGGCGACGATCCGCTCGGCGACTTCCCGTTGGAACATCAGCACCAGCCGCGTCCAGAACGGTGGCCAGCTTTTGCCTTCGATCCAGCCGGTGAGCAGCGGCGTGGCGATATTGTAGGGCAGGTTGGCGACGACGCGCACATCGCGGCCCTCGCTGTATTTGGCGGCCAGAGCCCGATAATCGACGGCCAGCGCATCATCGGCGATCACCTCAAGACGGCCGGGATAATGCGCCGCGATCTCCGCCAGGGCGGCGAGGCAACGGTCGTCGCGTTCGATGGCGACGACTTTGGCGGCGCCGTGGGCGAGCAAAGCGCGCGTCAGGCCGCCGGGCCCCGGGCCAACCTCGATGACCGTGGTGTTGTCCAACGCGCCGGCCGCCCGCGCGATGCGCGAGGTGAGGTTGAGGTCGAAGAGGAAATTCTGGCCGAGCGATTTGCGCGCGATGAGATCGTGGGCACGTACCACATCGCGCAGGGGCGGGAGATCGTCGATCGTGCTCACGCGGCTGCGCCTATCGGTGTGTGGGCCATGCGCGCGGCAAGATCGAGCGCGGCAATCAGGCTCGCGGCGCTGGCCTTGCCGGTTCCCGCGATATCATAGGCGGTGCCGTGATCGGGCGAGGTGCGAACGAAGGGCAGGCCGAGGGTGACGTTGACGGCGCTGTCGAAAGCCAGGGTCTTGATCGGGATCAGCGCCTGATCGTGATACATGCAGATCGCCACGTCATAACGGGCGCGCGCTTCCGCATGAAACAAGGTGTCGGCTGGATGCGGTCCGCTGACAGTGATGCCTTCGGCGGCAAGCGTCGCAATGGCGGGCTTGATGATGTCGATATCCTCGCGGCCCATGCTGCCGTTTTCACCCGCATGCGGATTGAGGCCGGAGACGGCGAGACGGGGCCGCGCGATGCCGAAGCGTTTTTGTAGATCGTGCGCGGTGATGCGCGCCGTTGAAACGATCAGATCCGTCGTCAATGTGTCGAGCACGCGCGCCAGCGCCATGTGGATGGTGACGGGCACCACGGCGAGTTCTGGCGACCACAGCATCATCACGGGCTGCGCTGGTTCGCCAAACAGCCGTTCCGCCAGTTCGCCGAGGAATTCCGTATGGCCAGGATGTTTGAAGCCGGCCTTGTAGAGATTGTCCTTCGAGATCGGATTGGTCACGACGGCATCGGCCGCACCGGCCCGCACAAGCTCGACGGCGCGTTCGATCGACTCGATGGTGAGCGCCGCGTCGGAGGCGGCCGGGCGACCGGGTTCGCCGATGATGGCGCCCGACAGCGGCACGACCGGCAGGGCCTTGCCGAAGACATCTCCGGCAGTCTGCGGATCGGTGATGACGAGGGGAATGTCGAGGCCGATGCGCTGGCCGACACGCTTCAGATGCGCGGGATCGGCCAGCAGAAAGAAAGGCGCAAGATCGCGCGTGCGGCTTTCAGCCCAGGTCTTCAGGGCGATCTCCGGACCGATGCCGGAGGGGTCGCCCATCGTCATCGCCATCGCCGGACGCGAGGATGTCGATCGCGGCGAGGGCGGGGACTGGGTCACTTTCGTTACCGTTGTACGATGATGGCGCGATCGCGCAGCGGCTTGTACAGGCGCGCCGCCACTTCCTCGAGCCGTTTCGACAACATGGTCTGGCGAATGTTCTCGGCCGCGCCGGAATCGCTGCCCGCATCGGACTTGCCGCAAACGGCAATCATTTCGATGCCATCCGCGCCGCGCTGCGGCGGTGTCAGATGGCCGACCGGGGTTTTCTCCAGCACCTCCAGGAGTTCCGGCGACAGGGCGCTGGGACCGCGAGTCATCTGTTCGCGCACCACCACTTCGCTCATGCTGCGGGCGAGTTGGATGCCGGACTGGCAATCGTTGAAGCGGGCGCGCAGCTGCTGCGCCACCTGGGCGCGGCTCTGAATGACTTCGCCCGAGGCATTGGACGGGATAACGAAGATCACCTGCCGCAGGCGATAGTCGCCGACGGCCTTGGAGCCCTGTTTCGCCAATTCGGCGCGAACTTCGCTTTCGGGAACGCTGACATTCTTGTTCAGGGCGCCCACGAGACTGCGCCAGGCCATGATCGCGCCGAAATATTCCTGGATCGCCTGTTTGTCGACGCGGGCGCCCTGGATGCTGCTGAGCAGCGCCTGCGGACGGATCTTCATCTCTGTCGCCACGCGCGACAATTCATTGATGGCGTCCTGTTCGCTTGGCTTCAGGCTGTATTTGCCCGTTTCGGCGAGCTTCAGTCGGGTCTCGTAAATGCTTTCCAACGCCGCCGCATTGGTCGCTGGCTTACGCATGACACGCAGGAGGCGCATGCGCTGCTCGACGTCCTGGTTGGTGATCGGGCTGTCGTTGACGGTCGCGACAAGGGCCTGCGCATGGGCGGCAGGGACAAGGCCCGGAAGCGGCAGAGCAGTTGTTCCAGCGGCGAGCAGGAGAGCGGCAAAGCTCAGATGAATAGCATTCCGGCCCGGAAGAAGTGCTGACAGCATAATAGCTCCAATCTTTGATCCGGCTTCAGCGCACCGTGGCGCTGCTCAGTCCGTCTTGAACGCGAACGCTGCCGAGAGATGATCTCAGGCTCGTCTCGCCGAGGGAGCGCAACTCGATCCGCAGCATGACGGTCTGGTTGCGGGTCGGCGTCAGAACCCCGTTGTCCTGATAGAGCGAGGTATAATTGAGCATGATCGTGTTGCCGTCGTCCGTATAGCCGATGCCGGCGCCAAGACCAGCCACGGAGAACAACGGCGCCTTACCGACGTAGCCGGTAGCGGTCGGCGTGTTGTTATAGTAGTGCCGCGACAGGTCGAAGATCACGCTGCCGCTGGCGAAGAAATTGTCGTTCAGCTTGTACTTGGCGTTGCCCGACAAGCCTTCGCGCGGCACGTTGTAACCGATCAGCGGCTGGGCGCTGTAGCGCGCATATTGCATGCTCGCTTCCAGTGGGCCGTAATTGAAATTGGCCATCAGGTCGAGGCGGCGCAGAGCGAAGCTGCGCTCGTCGAAGCGGGCCTTGGCGACGAAGTTGAACATCGAGCTCGGCGCGATCGTCGTGCTGGCGACGTAGTCGGACGCGCGTGTGTCGAGGCCCGAACTCAGGCCGATGTTGGCGGCGTCAGGCGTGGCGTAGGAATTGACGCCGGCGATCTGCCGTGACTGGCCGAAGATGAAATTGACGTAGCCGCCTTTGTGGAAGCTCGCCGTATATTGGAAGCCGTAGTTGGCGCGGGTGCCGGTCTCGAAGCGGTCGTAGCCGGAATATTTCGACCAGTCGAACAGGTTCGACGTGTCGAAAACCAGGCTTTGCGAATCTTCGTTGATGCGCAGGGTGCTCGTGCCAGTGTTCGGGCGCACGATGATCTGCGCGATCGGCTCGAACACCTGGTCGACAATGCTGCCGCTGTAGAGGAAGGGATAGCGATATTCGAGGCCCGCGCCCGGCGTCACATTGGCGGCACTCTGCTCCTTCGAACCACCGAGGAAGCCCACCTGGCTTGCGTTGGTGATGTAGGAGACGCAGGGCGGAGCGGCGCAGCTCGGATTGGACCAGCCGGTCGTGTTCGACAGATTAACATTGGCCCAGGCGGCATTGACATGGGCGAAGACGAACGGCGTCCAGACTTGGCCGAGCGGGTCGATGAATTTGCGCTTCCACGACAGGTTCAACGTGGCGCGCGTGTAGTCGCCGCCCATGCCGTTCAATAGGCAGGAGCCCGGGACATAGGTGCGCGTGCCGGTCAGCGTCTCGCAGACATTGTAGAGACCATAAGCCCGATCGAGAGGCTGGCCGCCGATGGCTTGGAATGACGCAAGCTCGCGCGAGAGGCGCGTGAAGTTGAAATCGATCTCAAGCTGGCCGCCGATGCCGGCGGTCTTCTTCGGGTCGATATCGATGGTCTTGTTGTAATCGAGGACCGGCGCGACGACAGGCTGCTGCGCCTGGATGTCGGAGCGGCCGAGACCTTGGAAATAATATCCGCGCAGGTCGAAATAGCCGCGATCACCCTTGCCGTTCAAATAGACGGTCGACACCGTTTCCTGGAAGTAGTTCGCCGACAAGGACGCCTGCGGCATGGCGTACTGCTGGATAAACCAGCGATCGCTCAACAGCGTGCCGTCCCAGCCGAACTTCCATTTGTCGTTGATGTAAAACTCGCCGCGCGATTCCAGCGAGCCGCGGAAGTCGCGTTTGCCCGGCCCGTAGGGGGCGGGCAGGAAGGCGCTCGGATCGTTCTGGAAAATGCCGACGCCACGGATCTGATAGGAACCGTTGACGAATTGCTGCCGCCAGACGGCTTCACCGAGCAGGCCTTGCTTGGTCAGAAAGGTCGGCGTGACGGTGAGGTCGTAGGTCGGTGAAATCGCCCAATAGATCGGAATGCCGACGCCGACGCCGGTATAGGAGCGATAGACGTAGGTCGGTGTCAGAATGCCGCTTTTGCGCGAGACCGTCGGATCGGGCATCGAGAAGAACGGCAGCCAGGCGATTGGCTGATTATAGAATTCGAACGTCGCGTCCTCGTAGTAGAGCGTCTGTTCGGAGTTGTTGTGAATGATCTTTTTGGCGCGAATCTGCCAGAACGGCGGCTTGCTGTTGTCTGTCTCGCAACGCTCACAGGCGTTGTACGTGCCGGACTCGAAGCGTGTTTGTTCGCCCTCGATCCGCTCGGCCCGCGCCGCGCTGATATGGATGTGGTCGGAGGTATCCATCCGCAGGCTGTCGATGAAGCCGTTCTTGAAATCGTCCGTCAGCTCGAACCGGTCGGCGTAGGAGATGGTGCCGTCGCGTTCTGTCAGCTTGGCGTGGCCCTCGGCGAACACGCGGCTGGTCTTGCGGTCGTAGGTGACCCGATCGGCCTCAAGGATGCGGCCCTGATAATACAGCTGCACGTTGCCGCGCGCACCGATTGTGTCGTTGTCCCGGTTGTAGGTCAGCTCGTTGGCGTCGACGAGGAGCCGATCCTTTTTGCCGTCCGGGTTCGGCGTCTGAGCGCGTTGCGTCAGGCGATCGTTTAGGGTCTGCGCCAGCGAGGGCTGGGCAGCGGGAATCGTTAGCAGTGAGAGCGCGACCAGGAGACCATAACCAATAGCCGCCAATCCGGTGGACGGACGGCGGGGCTGGGCCTGCTCGGGGCTGTTACGCCGCCCCATTAACCATCCTCCTGGTACAAAAGTACAAGTATACCCAACATGCTCCCGACTACCGCTGGCAACCAGGCAGCAACAGGCGCACTGAGAACGCCCGCACCACCCAAATCTGTTGCTAGTTTTGTCGCCACATAAAGCACGAAGCCTGAGACGACGCCACCTGAAACCATTCGGGAAACACCACCAAACCTGAAAAATCTTAAGGAAAAGGAAGCCGCTATAAAAACCATCGCGACGAGCAGCAGAGGGCGTGCCAACAGCGACTGAAAATGTAGTCGATAGCCGCTGGCGTCGAGACCCGCGGCTTCGGTTCGGGCGCTGACGTCGGCCAGATCCCAGAACGGGACGGCGGCGGGCGCGACGAAGGATTGGGTCACCTGTTCGGCGGACAGATTCGTTGCCAGGATATAGGTGCCGACCGTCTGCGGCTCCTCGCCCGGCGCCGTGATCCGTGCGTCGGTCATGGTCCAGAAGCCGGGGAGCAGGGTGGCGTTGGCGGCCTCGACCCGCTCCATGAAACTGCCGTCGGGCTCATAGACGAAGGCCGAAACGCCGCCCAGTGTCCGGCCGCCATCGCTGGAGCGCTCGGCGCGGATGATCGACTGACCGTCGATGCTGCGTTGGCGGATCCACAGGCTTGTCTCGGAACCCTGGGCGGTCTTGCCGAAAATCCGGGTTTCGATGGCGTCGGCGCGCTGTTTCAAGTCGGCGGCCAGCGGGTTGTAGAGCGTGACCGACAGGATGCCGAGGGCGAAGACGATCAGGGTCGGCGGGGCCAGGAATTGCCAGACCGATACGCCGGCGGCCCGGATGATGACCAGTTCGAGCCGTCGCGAGAGGGCGACGAAGGCGATCATCGTGCCGCCGAGCACCGCGAAGGGCAGGATCTGCTCGGCGATGGTCGGCACCCGCAGCAGGGTCAGGAAGGCCAGAAAGGTCGAGGAGACGCCCGGCGCGTCGCTGCCGCGACGCATCATCTCAACGAAGTCAGCGATGTAGATGATGACGAAAAGAGCAAGAAAAACCAAGGCGATGGTCTTGATGAACCGCCGCGACAGATAGAGCCCTAACGTCGAAAACAGGATCATCGCGCATAGCCCCGGAGGCCAGCTTGGCGGATCAGTTTGGGGCCGCCGACGCGGGCGCCGGTCTGGCGCATCATCAGCCAGGTGGCGATGACGAAGGCGCCGAGCGGGATGCCATAGACGAGCACGATGGCCCAGGCCGAGCGCTGATACAGGGCCGAGGCCCCGAAACCTGCCAGGCGGATCGCCAAAACAGCGACGACCGCGGCGGCGATGGCCGTGCCGCGCCCTTGCCGGGTCGTGCGCGCCTGGCCGAGCGCCAGGAAGGCGATCATGGCGAAACTCAGGACATAGAGCGGCCCCGCGAAGCGGTCATGCAATTCGGCCCGGTATCGGCCGTAGAAGGTCTGGGTGTAGACGTCGGCCTTGCTCACGTCGAAAGTCAGGAGGTCCCAGGTCGAGCGTTCGCGCGGCTTCAGGATGACGCCATCGTCCTTGGCGCTGAATTGAGCCAGATCAAGGGCATAGCTTTCGAACGAGACGAGCGCCGGCTCGCTGTCCTTGCTCGTCTGGCGCTGCACGAAGGCCTTATTGAGGGTCAGGAAATTGCGGCCGTCGACTTCGACGGTGCCGCCGCTCTCGGCGATATAGGTGTTGACGATCTCCGGATCGCTACGGTCCTGGATGAAAATGCCGAGCAGCGTGCCGCCTGGGCCCCGTTCCCGATAGTGGAAAACGATGCCGTTGGTGAGGGGCACGAACTGGCCTTCGCGCACCAGAAAGGTGACGAAGTCGGCGCGCACCTTGCTGAGGATATCGCGAATGTCGCGGAAACTGGCGGGCATCGCCCAGACCGACATGGTGCCGACCAGCAGCAGAACCACCAGGGAGACGACGGCGAAGGGCCGCAGCAGGCGCCATTGCGACAGGCCGGAAGCGCTCATGACGATCAGTTCGCTGTCGGCGTTCAGCTTGTTCAGCGTGTAGAGAACCGCCCCGAACAGCGCCAGCGGCGCGATAATGGCGATTAGGGACGGGATGGTCAGGCCGGTGATGAGGAAGAACACCGCCAGGGTCTGCCCCTTGGAGGCCACCAGATCGACTTCGCGCAGGGCCTGGGAAATCCACACGACAAGCGTCAGCAGGCCCAGGCAGGCCACGAAAGCGAGCGCGCAATTGCGCAGGATATAGCGTTCGACGATGTTCATGCCGCCCCTAGAGCCAAGCGCGTTTTGCTCGAAACGCCTTTCTGCCCTCGATCCTTTGCTTCGCGGGATTTTCGCGAAAAACCGGCATCCACTTTTCCGCATCCCGATCTACAGCGTTTTGCCGATCGATGAAATCATCACCTGCAAAGACGCATCCAAACAAAGACCCGGAGCAAATCACGTTTCCAGCGAAACGCGATTTGTTTCAGGGAGCGCAGGCCTAAATCGTTCGGTTCTGAACTTCAACTGGGCCGGCACCTTCGCCCACTATAACCGGTCTGCGGCGGCAGTGAGGCGCGGCGCTAGGCCGCAAAGAATCGCATCAGCCCCTCGGCCGTTTCCTTGGGCAATTGTTCGGCGAGATAATGGCCGCCGGGCAGGGCATAGCCCTCCACATGTCGGGCCCGCTGCCGCCACAGGGCCAAGGTGTCGAAACAGCTCTCCATGACGCCCTGTTTGGCCCAGATCACCAGAAGTGGAGCTTCCACCAGCTTGCCGCCATCCGCATTGTCATGGGCGATGTCGGTGGTGGCGGCGGCGCGATAGTCCTCGCAGGACGCGTGAATTGTCTGTGGATTACGGAAACAGCGCAGGTATTCGGCCAGCGCGGCGGGATCGAACGGGTTGGACGCCGGCTGGGCGCTGCGACGGCGCAGGAAATAGCCGTCCGGGTCGGCGCCGATCAGATTCTCAGGGAACGGCGCCGGCTGGATCAGGAAAAACCAGTGCCAATAGCCGCGTGCGAAGGTGTCGGTCGTCCCGGCATACATTTCCCGGGTCGGGGCGATGTCGAGGACGGCGATTTTCTTGACCCGGGTTGCATGGTCGAGCGCCAGCCGGTGCGCCACCCGGCCGCCGCGATCATGGCCGGCGACCATGAAGCTGTCGAAGCCGAGCGAGGTCATCACCTCCGCCATGTCCCGGGCCATGGCGCGCTTGGTGTAGGGCCCGTGATCTTCAGCACTTTCCGGCTTGGAGCTGTCGCCATAGCCGCGCAGATCCGCGACCACCACGGTGAAGCGCTGCGCCAGGATCGGCGCCACCTTGTGCCACATGACGTGGGTTTGCGGATAGCCGTGCAGCAGCAGCAGGGGCGGGCCGGAGCCGCCGATGCGCCCGTGGATGGTCGCCCCCGATGTCTCGGTGTCGAATAAACGAAACCCTGGGAAGAAATCGTCGGCGACCTCGCCCTCTTTCAACACGTTCGCACCCTCGTTCTGGAAACGGCGTGGCCTGCGGGCCACACCTGCGACTAATCAGAGCTTCCGTTCTAGCTCCTGGCGCGAAAGCTGTCGCTATCGCGCCGCTGGCGTTTTTCTTCCCGCCGCGACTGGGCTAGAGGGACCCAACGATGCCGGTTGCGTCGTGCCGCTCGCAAGCCCATGTTGCAAACATATATTGCTTGCAACCAAAATTGCGCTCAAAAGCGGCACACTCAGTGCGACACGCCCAGCGCGACGAAACGCGAGGATTTCATGCCGCGGAATGTGACCATCGAATTTGCGCCCCTCTCGCCCGCCACCGCCAAGAAAGCGGCCAAGAGTCAGGGAGCCAAGAGCCAGGCGGCCAAGGGCCGCGCCAGCGCCCATAGCCTGGTCGTCTTCGCTGGCGACGAGGTGGCGTTGGCGGCCATCACGGCGAAACTGCTGGGTCCGGCCGGCGAGCTGGTGAAACGCGCGGCCAAGACCGCCGGCTTTTCCGGACGTAAGGGATCTTCCGTGGAGATTCTGGCGCCCGAGGGCGTCGATGCCGAGCGGCTGCTCGTGATCGGTACCGCGCCAGCGAAATCCGATCCTGCGAAATCCGACACCGAAGAGACGCAGAAGCTCGACTTCGTCACCCTCGGTGGTTTCACCATGGGCAAGCTCGGCAAGGGCGCGGTGAAAATCCTGCTCGATCCGCCGAATGGCGCCGATGGCGCGGCGGCGGCCGACTTCGTGCTCGGCCTGCGCCTTCGCGCCTATAAGTTCGACACCTACAAGACCAAGAAGAATGACAACGGCGCCAAGGACGAAGACCTGTCGATCAGCGTCGCCGTCGCCAGCGTGGCCGATGCCAAGCGTGAGGCCGTCGCCCGCGACGCCATCGCCGATGGCACCTATATCGCGCGCACGCTCGTCAATGAGCCGGCCAACATTCTCTATCCGGAGGAGTTCGCCCGTCGCGCCCAGCAGTTGAAGAAACTCGGCGTTCAGGTCGAAGTGCTCGATATCAAGCAGATGAAGAAGCTCGGCATGGGCGCGCTGCTCGGCGTCGGCCAGGGCTCGGTGCGCGAGAGCCGCATGGTGGTGATGCGCTGGAACGGCGCGCGCAACGCCAAGAGCAAGCCCGTCGCTTTCATCGGCAAGGGCGTGACCTTCGACACCGGCGGTATTTCCATCAAGCCGGCCGGCGGCATGGAAGATATGAAGGGCGACATGGCGGGTGCGGCCTGCGTCGTCGGTCTGATGCATGCGCTGGCCGCCCGCAAGGCGAAGGTCAACGCCATCGGCGCCATTGGCCTGGTCGAGAACATGCCCGATGGCAACGCTCAGCGCCCCGGCGACATCGTTACCTCGATGTCGGGCCAGACGATCGAGGTCATCAACACCGACGCAGAAGGCCGCCTCGTGCTGGCTGATGTGCTCTGGTACATCCAGGACAAGTACAAGCCGCAGTTCATGGTCAATCTGGCGACCCTGACGGGCGCCATCCTGGTGGCGCTCGGCAGCGAATATGCCGGCCTGTTCAGCAACAACGATGAGTTGAGCACGCGCCTTACGGCCTCCGGCACCGAGACCGGCGAGCGCGTCTGGCGCATGCCGATTGGCCCGGCCTATGACAAGCTGATCGATTCGAAATTCGCCGATATGAAGAATGTCGGCGGCCGTTACGCCGGTTCTATCACGGCGGCGCAGTTTCTGCAGCGCTTTGTCAACAAAGTGCCATGGGCGCATCTTGATATAGCGGGAACCGGCATGGCTTCGCCGGCCAATGACATCAACCAGAGCTGGGGATCGGGCTGGGGCGTGCGCCTGCTCAATCATCTCGTCGCCAGTCATTACGAGGCATGACATCATGTCTGGGACGATGAGAGTGCAGTTTGCTGGTCTAGCGATGTTGGCGGCAAGTCTCACAACGAGCCTCGCCGCCGTCGCGCCGGCTTCCGCCGCTGCGCTGACCTGTGCTGAATTTCAGGATGCGTTCGTGCATGCGGTGCCGGAACTGGCGCCGCAGTTCGGCCGCTCGGTGGTGATCTCGCGCGGCACGCGCGGCGACACCCGCGAGCTCTCCACATCATCGCCGGTGGAAGGTCGGTTGACCTGCGACGGGACGCGCTTCGTGCGTTTCGAAGCGCAGTTGCAGATGCCGTCGAATCCGGCCGGCCGCGACGCTTTCTTCCGCGTTCAGCTGGCGGGCGCGATTGCCGGGCTGAAATGGAACCGCAATCGCGCCACGCAGAACATCATCGGCATGAGTAGCGAGGCGGCGGACTATCTGCGCGCCTCCGAGGAGCGGGGCGATGTCGCCATCTCCGGCAGGGTCGAGCGGCACGCCGGAGCGGCAGGGGATCTGGCTGCGATGTGGACGAAGACGGATCGCACCTTCATCGTTCTCGCGTACGACTAGTCATCGCCATGACCGAGGTCTGGTTCTACCATCTCACCCGCCAGCCGCTGGAGCGGGTCTTGCCGGCATTGCTGGAAAAGACCTTGCAGCGGGGTTGGCGGGCCGTGGTGCAAACGGGCAGCGAAGAGCGGATTGGCGCCCTCGACGATCTTTTGTGGACTTATTCGGACGCGAGCTTTCTCGCCCATGGCACGGCGCGCGATGGCGACGTCGAGATGATGCCGGTGTTCCTCACCACCGAGGCCAGCAATCCCAACGGCGCCCAGGCGCGCTTCATGGTAGACGGCGCCGATGTTTCGGCGATCGGTGCCGACAGCACGTATGAGCGCGTGCTGATCCTGTTCGACGGTAACGACGACGAGCAATTGACGGCGGCGCGCGCCAATTGGAAGCGGCTGAAGGATGCAGGCCTGGCGATTTCCTATTGGCAGCAGACCGATACCGGCGGCTGGGATAAGAAGGCCTAACGAAAGCATTTGCGGCGAATCGCGATGGCGGTTCGCTGAAGAAAATGCGTCAAAACAGAAAAGCGAGAGTTCGTTTCTGATTCGATCGGAACTGAACTCCAGACGTAAGCGGAGCGAAGCAGAGTGGGAGGTCAAAAGGACGAGGCCGCGGTGGCGGCTGGCTTTATCGATGCGCGCGCCCGTGTAGAATTCATCGCGATCTGCCTCGTTGGCTTCTTCTTCTCCTTCACCAACAATTACTCGTCGCTCTTGGCGATTGTCTTCGAACGCTCCGGCCATTCGCTGCCGGATGCGGGTCTGCTGCTGAGCCTGTTCGCGATCCCCGCGATCCTGGCCGCGCTTCTGTCGAGCGCCGCCTGCGCGCGCATCGGCGTGTTGCCGACCATACGCGTGGCGATCTTCCTGACCATGATCGGCATGGGCAGTTTCGCCTTCACGCGCGAAAGCTTCTGGCTGTCGCTGCTGTCGCGCCTGGTGCAGGGCGCCGGCGTCGGCCTGTTTCTGCCAGCCGCCATGGTCTATTCGCAGAGCCGGATCAACCGCAAACGCTTTGTCTATTTCATCACGGTCTTCTCGGCGGTCGTGCCCTTGGCCGCCATCGCGCCGCCGATCGGCGCCTGGACGTTGGAACGTTATGGCTTTGCGTCCCTGTTTGCGGAAGCGGCGCTGCCCTCGGCCCTGGCCATCGCGCTCACCTATGCGCTGCGGATGGCGCAACGGCCAAACAACACCGGCGGTCTCAATCTTGGCGCTGGCCTGCAGCGACGCCTTCTATTGCCTTATGCGACGGTGATGATCGGTGGCCTGCTCTATGGCTATTCGACCAGCTATCTGGCCGCCGATCTGCATGAGCGGACGATCGCGCTGGCGGCTTTCTTCGTGCCGTCATCCATCTCGCTCGTGGCGATGCGTTTCGCCGCCATGCGCGTGCTGGCGGCTGTGGCGCTGCCGATCCTGGTGGCGGCGAGCCTCGGCACTTACGCGTTGGGCTTCGCCTTGATAGCGCTGGCGAGTGGACCGCTGGTCATGATCGCAGGTGCGCTGGCTTATGGCATCGGCAACAGCATCATGCTGCCGGTCGTTGCCGCCTGGGTGGTCGAAGGACTCGAGCCGCAGGACCGTTCAGGCCCGCAGGCGGTCAATATTTCATTCTTCTATTTCGGCCTTTACGCGACGCCTTGGCCGATCGCCCATCTCATCGGCGCCGTCGGCTATGTCACAACCGAATGGGTGATCGCGGCCATCGCCGTCGCGATGATGGCGGTCGTGCTGGCCTTTGTCATGCGCCCAGCGCGCGCTGGGGCTTGAAGCAATCGTCAGCCCTGCGCTGATTCAAGTTCACCCGACAGGACAAGCCATTCCTCTTCAGCGCCCATGAGCGCGCCTTCGAGTTCGCTGCGCTGGCGTGCCAGCTCGCCGGCCTTGGCCGGGTCGCGGGCAAAGGTTTCCGGATGGGCCAGCAGGGCATCGATCCGCTGCAACAAATCCTCGAACTTGCGCATCTTCTGCTCGGCCGCATCGATGCGCTTGCGCAATTGCGACGCATCCTTGCGGCTGAGCGGCGCTTCGCGCTTTTCCGCCAGCGTATCCGACTTAGGTGTCTCGCGGCTCGACGTTTCCGCACCGGCCTTGCCAAGGACATAGCGGACATAGTCGTCCATATCGCCGTCGAAGGGCCTGACGGTGCCGCCGTCGACCAGCCACAGCCGGTCGGCGCAGGCTTCGAGCAGATAACGATCATGCGAGACGAGAATGATCGTACCCTCGTATTCGTTGATCGCTTCGATCAGCGCCGCGCGGCTGTCGATGTCGAGATGGTTGGTCGGCTCGTCCATGATGATCAGATGCGGACCACCGAAGGTGGCGAGCGCCATCAGGAGACGCGCCTTCTCGCCACCCGAAAGTTCGGTGATGCGCGTATCGGCCTTGCCGCCGGAGAAGCCGGCACGGGCGCAGCGCGCCCGGATCTGGGCCTGCGTCGCGCCGGGCATCAGCTGGGCGAGGTGGGAGTAGGGCGTGCCGGTGGAATCGAGATCGTCGATCTGATGTTGGGCGAAGAAACCAACATCGAGCCGTGAAGACCGCCTGATCTCGCCCTTCATCGCGTCGAGCCGTCCGGCCACCAGTTTGGCGAAGGTCGATTTGCCGTTGCCGTTGGCGCCGAGCAGGCCAATGCGATCGTCGTTGGAGATCGACAGGCTCAGGCGCGACAGCACGACGCGTTCGTCATAGCCGGCGCTGACATTGTCCATGGCGACGATAGGCGGCGACAGCGGCTTTTCCGGCGAGGGAAAGTTGAAGGGCAGCACGTCGTCATCGACGATGGCCGACATCGGCTCCATCTTTTCCAGCATCTTCAGGCGCGATTGGGCCTGTCGCGCCTTGGTGGCCTTGGCGCGGAAGCGGTCGACGAAGGATTGCAGATGTTTGCGCTTGTCGTCCTGCTTCTTGATGTGCTTGGCCTGGATCGCCATCTGTTCGCGGCGCTGCCGCTCGAAGCTGCTGTAATTGCCACGCCAGATCGTGAGCTTGGCGCGCTCGAGATGCAGAATGTGATCGGCCACCGCATCGAGCAGGTCGCGATCATGGCTGATGACGATGATGGTCGCTGGATAGCGGCCGAGATAATCGACCAGCCAGAGCGTGCCTTCGAGATCGAGATAGTTTGTCGGCTCATCGAGCAGCAACAGGTCGGGCCGCGAGAACAGGACGGCCGCCAAGGCCACGCGCATGCGCCAGCCGCCGGAAAATTCCGACAGCGGCCGCTGCTGCGCGTCGTGGTCGAAGCCGAGGCCGGAGAGGATTTCCGCCGCCCGCGCCGGGGCCGCATGGGCCTCGATATCGACGAGCCGCGTGTGGATGTCGGCGATGCGATGGGCGTCGGTGGCGGTCTCGGCTTCCACGAGCAGCGCGGCGCGCTCCTTGTCGGCATCGAGCACGAAGGAGATCAGGCTTTGCGGGCCGCCGGGGGCTTCCTGCTCGACACGGCCGAGGCGCGCCCGGCTGGGCAGGCTGATCGTGCCGCTTTCGGGGGCGATCTCGTCGGCGATCAGCCGGAACAGCGTCGTCTTGCCGGCGCCATTGCGGCCGACAAAGCCGATCCGCGCCCGTTCCGGCAGGAACGCGCTGGCGCCGTCGAACAAAAGCCGCGGCCCGAGACGGTAGGTGAGATCGTTGATCTGCAACATGGCGCTGTCATGCGCAGACTTGGGCGGGGATGCAAGTCCTGGCCAAGTCCTGAGGGCTCAAGCCCTGGGGCAGGTTGTCGCTGATCCCTGATGTCATTCCCGGCGCGCCGTCGGCGCCGGGGATGACAGAGAGAGCGCTTAGTCGAAATCCTTGGCCAATTCGGCGCGGGTTACTTCGGTCAGCACCGCCATATGGTTGTAGTTCTCGTGGCCGAGGCCGAGGATCACCTGCGCGCCGGGCTTCTTGAACGCCTCGATCTGCGCCGCGCTGAACGGGAAGTGGACAAACTGCACCGACGAGGCCTTGCCGGCTTCGGTGGTACGGTCCTGGTCTTCCTCCGGCTTGCCGGTGATCTTTTCGCCGTTGATCATCACGAAGGCGGTTTCCTCGATGCCGCCGAGGCGGCCGAGGATGCGCTTGCGCCGCTCCGGTTCGTCGATCTCGATCATGAACGTCGCGACCAGTTCCTGGCCTTGCGGGATCAGCGGGTTATAGGCCGCCAGTTCGTCCTTGAGCTGTTCCTCGCCGCCGCGTTCGATGTGCAGCATCTCCTGCACCTGCAGCCACATGGTCTCGAAATTTTCGAAATAGAAGGTGATGTTGGGGCCGACGTCGACACGGCGATTGCGCTTGGTCTGCGTGATGCGCTTGCGGGTTTCTATCCGGCCCTTGGCATAGTCAGCCCAGGGCACGATATCGGCGGCGGTGATCTGGTGTTTGGCGGCCATGGCTCTGCTCGTTTCCGTTTAATAGGTAGCATTTTCAAGCGAGGTGGATACCGGCTCGCGCGGAGAAAATGCGAGGAATTAAAAACCAAGCGGGTTGTACCCGCTTGGCTTCAGAAATCGAGTCCATAGCTGCGGGCGAGCAGCTGGATCGGATGTTTCACCAGTTGCGGCTTTGGCTTGTCGGTGCCCAGCGCATCGATGCCCTGGGTGATGTGCACGCCAGCCAGCGGGCATTCCGAGGTCACGAACGCCTTGCCGCCGTCGCGCGTCGTGCGCGCCACCGGCCGGCCGACCTTTTTCGCGGTGTCGAAATTACCCTTCTTGAAGCCCCAGGCGCCGCCATGGCCCGAGCAGCGCTCGATCACCTGAACGTCGGCCTGCGGCAGCAGTTTCAGCATCTCATTGGCCTTCTGGCCCATGTTCTGGGCGCGCGAATGGCAGGAGATGTGCAGCGACACGCCACCAGCGATCGGCTCCATACCGGGCGCCATGCCGTTCTTCTTAGCGATGTCGACGACATATTCGCTGAGATCGAAGGTCGCTTGCGAAAGCTTCTTCACCGCTGCGTTGTCGGGCAGGATCAGGGGCCATTCGAATTTCAGCATCAGCGCGCAGGAGGGCACCAGCGCGATCACGTCATAGCCCTTGTCGATCCACTCATTCAGGGCTTTAGCGACGATCTCAGCCGCCTTCGCCACTTCGGCGATGTGGCCCTGTTCGAGCATCGGCATGCCGCAGCAATGGGGATGCACCACTTCGGTCTCGACACCGTTGCGCGCCAGCACGCCACGCGCGGCAAGGCCGACTGAAGGGTCGTTGTAATTGTTGAAGCAGGTGGCGTAGAGCACGGCCTTGCGGCCAAAGCCCGGCGCTTCGCGGTTGATTTCGGGCGTCGTCGCACGCGCCTGGCTGGTCAGCGGCGAGGTGGTATAGGTCGGCAGTTCGGCGCGGGCGTCGATGCCGGTGACCTTCTCCAGAACGGCGCGCGAGAACTTGCTGTTGGTCGCGGTCACGGCATTGGCGATCGGCGCCACGATGCCGATGAGCTTGCCGTTGCGATCGGTCTCAGCGAGCTGCTTGTCGATGAAGGAGGCGTTGCCCTTCTTGGCTTCGACGGCGCGATAGCGCAGCATCAGATGCGGGAAATCGAGATCGAAAGAGTGCGGCGGCACATAGGGGCACTTCGACATGAAGCACATGTCGCAGAGCGTGCAGGCATCGACGACCGATTTGAAATCGCTGCTGGCGACGGTGTCCAGCTCTTCCGAGGGAGCCGCATCGACCAGATCGAACAGGCGTGGGAAAGAATCACAAAGATTGAAGCAGCGCCGGCAGCCGTGACAGATGTCGAAGACGCGCCGCAGTTCGGCGTCGAGCTTCGCTTCGTCATAGAACTCGGGATTTTGCCAGTCGATTGGGTGTCGGGTCGGCGCTTCGAGACTTCCCTCGCTCATGGCAACTTTCTCTGTGTTTTTGAAGATGTGAGACGAAAACGGCCGGAGTGATGACTCCGGCCGCCACAATGCAACTGTCGCTGAATTCGATCTGGAAAGGCCCGCTGTGACGGGCGCGGATCAATTCAATTTTGCGGCGGTTTACTTGAGTTCGTCGAGGGCGCGCTGGAAGCGGCCGGCATGCGAACGCTCGGCCTTGGCCAGCGTTTCGAACCAGTCGGCGATTTCCTCGTGGCCTTCTTCGCGCGCCGTGCGCGCCATGCCCGGATACATGTCGGTGTATTCGTGCGTTTCGCCAGCGACGGCGGCGGCGAGGTTCAGGTTGGTCGCGCCGATCGGCAGGCCGGTGGCCGGGTCGCCGCAGGCTTCCAGGAATTCGAGATGGCCATGGGCGTGGCCGGTTTCGCCTTCCGCGGTCGAGCGGAACACGGCGGCGACATCGTTGTAGCCTTCAACGTCAGCCTTTTGAGCGAAATACAGATAGCGGCGATTAGCTTGGGACTCGCCAGAGAACGCTTCCTTGAGATTATTTTCGGTTTTGCTGCCCTTGAGAGACATTTTTTCTCCAACGCAAATCGGTTGCCGGGATTATCCGGAGGGTCTCGGAGGCGCGAACAGCCTGCCGTTCCGGATTGGAATTATTCTTGGAATTATTCTAGCTTAAGTGTCAACGCGGGCCGTCGGTATGGGACGAAGAGCCGCATGAATTGTGGCAGCCTGACCTTGTCAGATCGGCGGTGCCGATTAATGCCATCGGCTTAGCCAATCATATGTCGTTATTTTTGCAGCTTGCGCAGGGGCTCGGGCAGGGAAGCCCGGATCAGCCGCGCCAGCTCGACGAGCGCCTTCAGGCGGGGGCTGTTGCGGCGGTAAATCAGGCGAATATGCCGATTGGCGTCGCCAGCCAGGGGCCGGATGGCGATCTGAACGCCGGCGGCGCGGCCGCTTTCGATCGCCATTTGCGGCACCAAGGTCACGCCGAAACCGGCGCCGACCAGATGCAGGAGGGTTTCCAGCGATGTGGCGCGAATGTCGGCATGGCCGGCGATGTTGGCTTCCTGCTGGCGGCACAGATCGACCACCTGGTCGCGCAGGCAATGTCCGTCGGAGAGCAGCAGCAGCGACTTTGGATCGATATCGCTCGGCTTGACGACCTTGAGGGCGAGCAGGGGATGGTTGGCCGGTGTCGCCACCGAGAACGGCTCCTCGAACAGATCCATCGAGGTGATTTCCGGCGGCTCGGGCGGCGTGGCGATGATCGCCGCGTCGAGTTTGCCCTGGGCGACAAGCGGCACGAGATTGCCGGTGAGATCCTCGACGATGACGAGCGGCGCGTTCGGCAGTTTCTCGGCGGCCGCCGGCAGCACATAGGGCATCAGATAGGGCCCGAGCGTCGGAATGACGCCCAGCCGCAGACGGCCCGACAGGGGATCACGATTGGCGCGGGCGATATCGACAATGTCCTGGGAGGCTGAGACGGCGCGCCGCGCATGTTCGATGATTTCCTCGCCGGCCTCGGTTGGCCGCACCGATCGCCCGACGCGGTGGAACACCGTAATGCCCAGCTCCTCTTCGAGCTTGGCGATCTGGCCGCTCAAGGTCGGCTGGCTGACGTTGCAGGCGGCGGCCGCCTTGCCGAAATGGCCGTGCTCGGACAGGGCGATGATGTATTGCAGGTCGCGAAGATTCATGATCTCGTCTTTAATTGATATTGCCGATGCGTCTACGGCATTTGATCGGAGATATCAATATCAATCCTGAGGCGAAACCACCGTCCGGCGTTTCTTGTACCTGACAACTCCACCGTCTATAAGCGCCGCTCCTTCCACTGATTTTCAGGAAAGCCCAGCCAGATGGCCCTCGAACGTACTTTTTCGATCCTCAAGCCCGATGCGACGCGCCGCAATCTGACGGGCGCCGTGAACGCTTTGGTCGAAAAGGCGGGACTGCGCATCGTCGCTCAGAAGCGCATTCAGATGACCCGCGCGCAGGCTGAAACCTTCTACGCCGTTCACAAGGAACGCCCCTTCTTCGGCGAGCTGGTTGAGTTCATGACATCCGGCCCGGTCGTCGTGCAGGTGCTCGAAGCCGAGAACGCCATCGCCAAGTATCGCGAAGTGATGGGCGCGACCAACCCGGCCAACGCCGCGCCGGGCACGATCCGCAAGGAATTCGCTGAGTCCGTCGGCGAGAACACCGCGCATGGTTCCGACGCCCCGGAGACGGCGGCGATCGAAATCGCCCAGTTCTTCGCCGGCAACGAAATCGTCGGCTGACGTTTTGAATAACCAGGTCACGGTTCGCCGTGACCTGGATCCCAGCCGGACTTGTTGCAGCGCACTGTCAATGGCCGGTTCTATCGTGCTGCGGTTTGACTGAATCAAACGTCACCCAGACACGCCAAAATCAAGCTTCAGAGCAACATCTCGTGATTTGCCTCGCCACCGGCAACGCCAGATAAAGATCAGGTGACGGTCCGCCTCGGCGATTGCGAAGACGAACTGTCTCGCGAACGAGTGAGGCGAGAGCCATGTCATCTCCGGTCTTGTCATCTCCAGCCATTCCAGCAACGAGCGGATCGGCATCACCACGCAAGGCCTGGTGGTCGCATCTTTATGTGCAGGTGTTGATCGCCATCGCGCTGGGTGTCGCCCTTGGCTATTTCAGGCCAGACATCGCAAGCTCTGACGCCGTCAAAGCGCTCGGCGACGGCTTCGTCAAACTGATCCGCATGATCATCGCCCCGATCATCTTCTGCACCGTCGTCGTTGGCATCGCCGGGATGGAGAGCATGAAGAAGGTGGGGCGCGTCGGTCTCACCGCCATCATCTATTTCGAGGTCATGACGACGATCGCGCTGATCGTCGGCCTCGTGGTCATCAACGTGCTGCATCCGGGCATAGGCGCCAATATCGATCCGAAGACGATCGATCCGCACCAGATCGCGACCTTCACGGCCGCTGCTGCACACAGCACGACAACTCAATTTCTCCTCGACATCATCCCCGAGAGTTTCGTCGGCGCTTTTGCCAAAGGCGATATTCTGCCCGTGCTGTTTCTGGCCGTGCTGTTTGGCTTCGCCTTGTTCCGCCTCGGCGAAACGGGCAAGCCCGTGCTCGATCTGATCGACCGGACCGGCAAAGTGATGTTTGGCATTGTCGGCGTAATCATGCGGGCAGCACCGATCGGCGCATTCGGCGCGATGGCCTATGTGGTCTCCAAATTCGGCATCGGCAGCCTATGGTATCCGATCTATCTGCTCATCATCTTCTATGTCACCTCGATCCTCTTCGTGCTCGTGATCTTCGGCCTGGTTGCACGCTGGGCCGGCTTCAGCATCATCGCCTTCGTGCGCTACATCAAGGAAGAGTTGCTGCTGGTGCTCGGCACATCCTCTTCTGAATCGGCGTTGCCGCGCTTGATGGCGAAGCTGGAGAATCTCGGTTGTGAGAAGTCCGTTGTCGGCCTCGTCGTTCCCACCGGCTATTCCTTCAATCTCGATGGCACGACGCTTTATCTGGCGCTCTCCGCCATCTTCGTTGCCCAGGCGACCAATACCTCGCTGACGATCGGCGATCAGCTTGCCATCATGGCCGTGCTGATCCTCACTTCGAAGGGCGCGGCGGGTGTGACGGGCGCTGGTTTCACCACGCTTGTCGCCACCTTGTCGGTGATCCCGACGATCCCCGTGGTTGGCATCACCACCATTCAAGGCATCGACAAGTTCATGTCCGAATGCCGGGCGCTGACCAATCTGGTCGGTAATGGCGTTGCCACCATCGTCGTGTCGAAATTGGAGGGCGCGCTTGATGTCGAGCGGATGAACCGCGTCCTGTCGTTCGAGACGGAGGCGGAGGCCGACAATCCGGAGTCCATGGTGGCGTGAAGGTTCCCAAGGGGCTACTGGCCAATCAACCCGGCTGCGTCTAAAACTTCCGCATGAACGCGCCCGCCAAAATCGAACGTCGCCCGTCGGTCTGTCCGCACGATTGCCCGTCGGCCTGCGCGCTCGATGTGGAAGTGATTGACGGCCAGCGCATCGGTCGCATTCATGGCGCCAAGGATCAAAGTTATACGGCCGGCGTCATCTGCGCCAAGGTGGCGCGCTATGCCGAGCGCATCCATCATGCCGAGCGGCTGCTTCATCCGCTGAGGCGCATCGGCGCGAAAGGCGAGGGGCGTTTTGAGCGCATCTCCTGGGACGAGGCGCTGGATGAAATAGGCAGCCGCTTCAACCAGGCCGAGCATGCGTTCGGCGCGGAAAGCATCTGGCTCAATTATTACGCCGGCACCATGGGCAAGGTGATGAAGGACGGCATCAACCGTCTTGCCCATGCCAAGAAATATTCGCGCCACAATGGCACCATCTGCGTCAACCTGGCTTGGCCCGGATATCTTGCCGGCACCGGCTTCATGGCGGGGCCTGATCCGCGCGAGATGGCGAAGTCCGACTGCATCGTCATCTGGGGCACCAATGCGGTGGCGACGCAGGTCAATGTGATGACCCATGCCTTGCGCGCCCGCAAGGAGCGCCAGGCGAAGATCGTCGTCATCGATATCTATCACAACGACACGATGAAACAGGCCGACATGGCGCTCTGCCTGCGGCCAGGCAGCGACGGCGCGCTCGCCTGCGCCGTCATGCACGTTCTGTTTCGCGATGGGCTCGCCGATCGTGCCTATCTGGAAAAATACACCGATGTACCGGACGAACTTGAGGCGCATCTGGCGACGCGCGGGCCTGAATGGGCGTCGGCCATCACCGGCCTGTCGGTGGCGGAGATCGAGGCTTTTGCCCGGCTCATTGGCACGACCAAGAAAACCTACTTTCGTCTGGGCTACGGCTTCTCGCGCCAGCGCAATGGTGCGTCCAATATGCATGCGGCGGCAAGCATCGCGGCCGTGGCCGGCTCATGGCAATATGAGGGGGGCGGCGCCTTTCACAACAACGGCGGCATTTTCCGGCTGAAGCTGCCGCTGGTCACTGGCGCCGACGTGATGGACCCCGCGACCCGTTGGCTCGACCAGTCACGCGTCGGCGCCATTCTGTGCGGCGACGAAGACGCGCTGAAAGGCGGCCCTTCCGTCAAAGCCATGTTGATCCAGAACACCAACCCGGTGTCTGTCGCGCCAGACCAGACGCGCGTCAAACAAGGCTTCGCGCGCGAGGATCTGTTTCTGGTGGTGCATGAGCAGTTCATGACCGAGACGGCTTTGATGGCCGACATCGTTCTGCCGGCGACCATGTTTCTTGAACATGACGACATCTATACCGGTGGCGGCCATCAATATATCGAACTGGCCAAGAAGCTCGTCGATCCCCCTGGTGAATGCCGCAACAATCACGATGTGGTCTGCGCCATTGCCGCGCGCGTCGGTGCCGAGCATCCGGGCTTTGCGATGACGCCGCGCCAACATATCGATGCCGGCTTGCGCACGTCCGGCTGGGGCTCGATCGAAGATCTCGAAAAGACCAATTGGCGCGACGTGCAGCCGGATTTCGACACCGCGCATTTCCTCAAAGGCTTTGCTTGGCCCGACGGCAAATATCGCTTCAAGGCCGACTGGGCGCGCGTACCTTTCGGCGGCGAATTGTCGGAGGGCTGGCGGCAGATGCCGGTGCTGCCCGATCATTGGGATGTGAACGAAAAGGTCGATGCGGCGCGCCCGTTCAAACTGGCGACCAGCCCGTCACGCTCCTTCCTCAATTCGTCCTTCAACGAGACGCCATCTTCGCTGGCGCGAGAGGGGAGGCCGAGCGTGCTGGTTCATCCAGACGACGCGGCGGCGCTTGCCATCGCCGATGGCGACAAGGTCGTGCTCGGCAACGAGCGCGGCGAGGTGCGGCTGCACGCGAAGCTCTTTGCCGGCGTGCAGCGCGGCGTGCTGATTTCTGAAGGCATCTGGCCGAACCACGCGTTCGAGGATGGCAGGGGCATCAACACGCTGACCCGCGCCGAAGCGCCGGCGCCTTTTGGCGGCGCTGCTTTCCACGACAATCACGTTTGGATCAAGCGGGCCTGATGTCCTGTAAGACCAGCGGTGTCATCCCGGACACCTGCGCAGCAGGTGATCCGGGATCCAGGAGTCAAGGGCCGGCATCATGGGCGCTATGCGTGCCATGTTCGATGGACGCAATGTCTGGCGCTCTATCACATGCCCCTGGTTCCCGGATCGCCTGCGGCGTCCGGGATGACACAGCTGCGAGCGCTCGCCAGAATTGATGTCAACGCGGCGGCATACCCGGAAAAGCTGGTAGGCCCTCCGCAAGGCAATGGAACGACTGCTTCTCCGCCGTGTGAATAGCCATCTGTGGTGCGAACGCCGTTGGGTCGTCCAGGGTGCCGATCTTCAAGATGACGAAGGGCAGATCCGGACGCCGCGTGACCATATGCGTTCCGCATTCTTCGCAGAATTCGCGCGTCACCGGCTTTTCCAAGTCGCTTCGCGCGAAGCTTTTGGGGTGGCCGCTGACATAGCGGAAGCCATCGGGCGGCATGAGCATGAACATGTGGGGCGCGCCGCCGCTGATATGCTGGCAGGCACGGCAATAGCATTCGGCTTGCAGCCGCGGCGTGCCTTCGGCGACATAGCGGACCTTGCCGCAATAACAACCACCTTCGAGTTTCATCGAACAGCAACCTCTTGATCAGGATCGAGCGGCAGTTTAACAGCGCGCCCGGTGCGCGCCAACAGAAAGGACGATCGTATTTTGCAGTTGATGGACGCATCAAACGCGATGAAGGCGCATCACAACAAAGACCCGGAGCAGGCCGCTGTCAGTCGGTCGATGCGGCGGTGAAAACCGCTCGTTGGGCGTCGAACGCACGTTTGTAAGCGGGTCGCGTTTCACCGCGGGCGACATAGGCGGACAGGTTCGGATATTCCTCCAAAATGCCTGATCCATGTAACCTACGCAGCACCGTCACCATCAGCAGGTCTCCGGCGCTGAATGCACCATCGAGCCAATCGGCGCCGCCAAGACGACGGGAAAGGGCGTGCAGCCGATTTCGGATGCTGTCATCGAGAACACGCAGGCGCTGCGCGTACCAGGGCTCTTCGCGCTCGAGGATATGGGCGAGGGTGCGGTCGAAGATCGGCGGCTCCACCGTATTGAGCGCGGCAAACATCCATGTGATCGCGCGCGCCCGGGCATTGGCATCGTCTGGTAGTAAGCCCCCATGACGCTCGGCGATATGGAACACGATGGCCCCGGACTCGAACAGTGCGAGGTCGCCTTCTTCATAGGTTGGAATCTGCCCGAAAGGGTGAAGCGCCAGATGCGCCGGCTTTTTCATCGCTTCGAACGAAAGCAGACGAACGTCGTAAGGCTGGCCAACTTCTTCGAGCGCCCAGCGAATACGCATGTCACGCGCCAGACCCCTGCCGCGATCAGGCGACCGTTCAAAGGCGGTAATGGTAATAGTCATGGAGGGCCTCCATAGCTGGTCTGCCTTGAAGACGACTGGCTAAACGAGATTCCTACATCCCACGCTCAAAATAATCCCAGCGGTTCCGCTAACGTGGCAGAATATCCTGCTGCCGCGCATAGACGGTGAGTGCTTTTTGAATATCCTCGCCGTCGATAGCATTGGTCAGTGCATCGAGTTTATCGTCCCACGCATTCCAGTCATGCGCGAAGGCAACGCGCCGGCGTTCTTCCGTGGAGATTGGATAGGGGGTGGGGAACAGGCCTATGGCCTGGTCGACCGTCGTGGCGGCGTCGTCCTTGCCCACGTCGCGCAAAGCCTTGGCGGCATAGGGGGCGAAGGCGCCGCTGGAATTGGAAAAGAACTGGTGCATGCCGCCGTTGAACAATTCGCCCACCAGCAGCGTCAGGACATATACGGTGCGATAGCTCGGCGGCATCTGTTCGATCTGCTGCTGGATGACGGCTGCGGCGCCAAAGCCGGAAGGTCCAGGCAGCAGTCTGTCTTGCAGAAAGGAGAGGCGCTGATCGTCGGGCAGTTGTTCTCGCGCTTGCTGAAGAGCCGCCGCGATCACGGGATCGCGCGCGGCATAAGCTTCCACATCCGCCCGAAACTGCACTTTGCCGAGAAACTGTTTTCCCAGCTCCTGCAGTTCGATCTCAAGGGCGGTTGGTGGCTTGGATAGATCAGGCACAATGCCTTCCTGAATACGCAGGAAGCTCTTGGAGAAGAAGTCGGCGCGCTTCCTGTTCTCGACGGGATAGTCCGGACCGAATGCGGCGATCGCCGCGGTCATCACGCGCGCACGGTTCGAAAATCCCGCTGCGTTGAGGGCAATCAGCACGTCAGGCGCCAAGGCGCCGGGCGGGCTGTCAAAATAGGCATGGAGATTCTCCGTCGAGGTCTCGTGTATGTATTCGCCGAGACCAAGCAGCAGTCGGAGATGTTGAAGCGGCAGAGGATCCTGACTGATCTTGGCAAGGTACGCGTTGCGCGGCTCGATGCTGAGAAGCCATAGATTGGGCGGGAAGGCGAGCGACAGCACGTCGTAGTCGGGAATTTGGCGCAGGGCGGTTTCTCGAAATTGATAGGGCGCGTGACGGGATGGGGACGCGTCCTGGGCCAGACTGGGAACGAGACCCGGGGCAAGCATGCCCGCGTTCAAAAATGCAGAGACAAAGACGCAAGCCCGCAACAACGATGAATGAAAGAACGTCGCGATCCTCAAGGACATCGTTCCCGCGCGTGACCCCACAACGCCTTTATTTGATCACTCCGACGGCCGACAATCAATGCTGGAACGTTTTGCGGTGTGGTTCAGTCAAACGCCATAAAGACACATCAAAACAAAGCGCCCCGGCAAAATTGCGTTTCTGTCGAAACGCAATTTGCGCGGGGTGATGTTCTTGTGTTTCAAGCGACGCACTTGTGTTGATCGTGAAAACGCCTTGAATCCGCGATAGCGCGTCAGGCGGCGCGCTTCTCGCTTTCCGGAAAATACTGCGCTTTCAGCCGCTGCACATAAGCGATGAGATTGGCGTGTTTCTGCACCTCGCCGCGAATGTCGCTGTCGAAGAGGTCGCACAGCGATGCAGTGATAAAAGCATAGACCGTCGCGTCGGCGCCGCACGGCTTATCGCCCATCAGATAAGGCTTGTCGCCGAGCACTTGCGCCACCGCCGTCATCGCCCGGCTAGCGAGATAAGTGCGCTCGTCCTTGCTGTGGCGCCCCATGCCATGGCCATGGGCATTCTTGCGCACTTCTTTCACCACCATATGGCGGATGACGGGGCGGAGCGGCGCCGGCATGCCGTCGAAGAAATGCGCCGGGCCGCGCGCGAAGTTTTGCGGCTCCAGCCAGCGTTCGTGCAGCACTGTCCAGTAGACGTGATCCTCAAGCATCTTTTCGATGGCCCAGGCGCAGCCGCGCTGCTCCGGTGTCAGGCCGGCGTCGAAGTCAAAACCGTATTTCTTCTCGATATGCTGGCGGATGAAGGTGGAGTCGGCGATCGTCTCGTCATCGTCGTTCAGCACCGGAAATTTGCCCTTCGGTGCCTTGCGCACATCGCCCCGCACGGGCTCATAGGGGATACCCGCAAGCCGCAGTAACATATGGGCTTTCATGACAAATGGGCTTGGGTCGACCAACCCGAAACCCGGCCCGAAGACGTGAAGTTTGACCATTGCTGTTCCCCTCGATTTGCGTTCCGACGCCGCCAGGGCTACTGACACGCTCCTGACAAACCCTGTCAGCAGTGCGCTGGCATTCTCGTCCCATGACCAGATCGTCTCGCCTTCTCGATATCGTCCAGCTGCTTCGGCGGCACCGCCGGCCGGTGACGGCTGAATCGGTGGCGCAGGAGCTCGAAGTCTCGCTGCGCACCGTTTACCGCGACATCGCCACGCTCCAGGCCAACCGGGTGCCGATCCGGGGCGAGGCGGGCGTCGGCTATGTACTGGAGCCGGGCTATGACCTGCCGCCGGTGATGTTCACCGCCGACGAGGTTGAAGCGATCCTCGTTGGCCTACGCTGGCTGCGGGCGCGGGCGGATGCCTCGCTGGCGCGCGCCGCCGACGATGTCGAAGCCAAGATCGCCACCATTCTGCCCGATGCGCTGAAGCCCGTGCTGATGGAGTCCTCCCTGTTCGCGCCGGCGATGGAGGAGCGCATTGTCGCTGAGCATATCGATGTCGCGCCGGTGCGCGAGGCGATCCGCAAAGGTCTGCGCGTCACCATCGATTATGCCGATGCGGTAGGTGCGAAGACGAGCCGCACGATCTGGCCGTTCGGCTTGGCTTATTTTGATTCCGTACGCGTCGTATTGGCCTGGTGCGAATGGCGGCAGGATTTTCGGTCTTTCCGGACCGATCGCATTGGCGCTTATGTGATCGGCCAAAAATATCCGGCACGCCGCGCCGATCTGTTGAAGCGCTGGAAGGTGCTCAGCGGTCATACCCTGCAAGTGTAAGCTCACGTGTGCGCGGCGAACGGATCGTAGCTACCGAAATTCCACACATTGCCTTCCGTGTCGGCGACGTCATAGGCGCGACCGGGATAGCCGGGATTGTCAAAAGGCCCTCTGAGAATACGGGCGCCCTGCGCCTTGGCGTTTGCCGCGTGGGCATCGGGATCGTTGACCACTGCACAAATGCACATGGTGATGCAGCCGGCGTCCTGGGCGGTTTTCCAACGGTAGAGATCCGTGGTCTCGCCGGGGCGATCGCTGCCGAGCATGATCATATTGCCATCGAGCGTCAGCTGCGCGTGGACCACGATCTTCGGATCGGCCTCGTCACGATAGACCGCATGTTCCTGGAAGCCGAAGGCGCGGCAAAGGAAATCGATGGCGGCCGGGGCGTCCTTATAGCGTAGGCAGGGGATGAGAGCGGGGCGGACCATGGGGGCTCCTTGCTGTTTCATCCTCAGTGTGGCGCGCCGTCAGCGCGGCGTCTTGTACGGATGTAACCTAATCCTCGCGAAAGCCGCCCAGTCCTGGCAGCAGGCTGGCGCGCAATTCACCGGGCGTCATGGCGCTCAGCGCCTGCACGTCGCGCGACAGATGTGATTGATCGTAATAGCCGGTCTCGGCGGCGAGTTCGGCCAGGCTGTCGCCGGGCCTTCTCATCAGCCGTGCGGTGAAGCGCGCGAACCGGGCGAGGCGGCGATAGGTTTGCGGTGAATGGCCGGTGAGTGTGGTGAAACGCTGCGTCAGATGTTTGCGGCTCCAGCCGATCTCCCGCGCGACATCCGCGACAGCGGCCGGCTCGGCGTCGCAGAATTGCGCCATCGCCCATTGCACTGTCTTGTCGAACGACCTGCTATCGGCGAACCAGCGCGTGAAAGCCTGATCGGCCAGATCGAACTGTTCCTCGGCCGTGCGCGCCTCGCCGAGCCGCGCGCCCAGCTCCCGGGCATCGGCGCCCCGGAAAGCGCTCAAGGGCGCCACACGGTTGGCGATCTCGGCCAGCGGCGCGTTGCAAATACCCGCCAGTCCTGCGGCTGAAAGAAACACATGCAGGCCGCGTTGCGGTCCCAGCGCGCGTGAAATCGAGGTGGCATCGGCCGCGCCGCCGACGAAAGCTTCCCCTGCCTTCAGCACGATCTCGACGCCGTCGGCCCCGACGATCGACAGAGGTTCATCCAGTGCGAAGATCAGCACGCCGCAGGTGGAGGCGAGTTCCCGTCGCGCCGCGAAGGATTGGGTTTTTTCCGTATAGCTGCCGTAGCCATTGACGAGGCTGGAGAGCGGTTTCGCGGCGGGTGCGGAGACGATGGACCAGCGGTCGACACCGTCATCGAACTGTCGAACTGTGCTCGGTCGCAGCGCGCTCATGGCGCCATGATAGCGCAGTCAGGCCAATACGTCAGGCCTCAGCCGTCTTCGTCTTCATGCTCGGGCACGACCAGGGCCGTGTGATTGACGTTCCAGCAGGCGCCGAGCACGCGATTGTTCTCGATCCGCAGCCGGTCGGAGGCCGCCAGTTCCAGCGCGCGTGGATAGATCACATGTTCCTGCGCCAGCACGCGGGCGCCAAGCGTCTCGGGCGTGTCCGTGTCGAGAACCGGCACAGCCGCTTGCGCGACGATCGGCCCGGCATCCATTTCCGGCACGACGAAATGCACCGTGCAGCCGTGGATCTTCACGCCATCCGCCAGCGCCCGCTCGTGCGTGTGCAGGCCTTTGTAGGACGGCAGCAGGGCCGGGTGGATGTTCAGCATCCGTCCGGTCCAATGCGCCGTGAAAGAGGGCGTCAGCAGCCGCATGAAGCCGGCGAGGCAGATGAACTCGATGCGATTGATATCGAGCACCTGCTGTAGCGAGGCTTCGAAAGCTTCGCGGCCAGCATAAATCTTGTGATCGACGGCGGCGGTGGCGATGCCGCGCGCCTTGGCGGTGGCAAGGCCCGGCGCATCCGGCCGGTTCGACAGCACAAGCGAAATGTCGGCAGGATATTCCGGCGCACGAGCCGCCTCGATCAGCGACACCATGTTGGAGCCGCGGCCCGAAATGAGGATCGCGGTGCGCCGGCGCATGGTCATAGCGTCAGCCGTCCGCGTGTCGCGACCCGTTCGCCGTCACCCTGCGTGGTGATTTCGCCGATGCGTACCGGCGCTTCGCCGGCTGCGCGCAAGGCGCTGTGAACCTCGGCGGCCTTCGCTGCTTCGGCCACGACGATCATGCCGATGCCGCAGTTGAACGTGCGTAGCATTTCCGCTTCGGCGACGCTGCCGGCCCGCGCCAGCCATTGGAAGACCGGCAGGACGGGAATGGCATCGAGGTCGAGCATCACGCCGGTGCCATCAGGCAGCACGCGGGGAATATTGTCGGGGAAGCCGCCGCCGGTGATATGGGCCAAGGCCTTGATGCCGTCGGTCGCCTTCAGCGCCTTGAGCAACGGTTTCACATAGATGCGTGTCGGCGTCAGCAGCGCCTGCGCCAGTTGCGTGCCGGGCTTGAACGGTGCGTCGTCGGTCCAGCTCAGGCCGGCGTGCTCGACGATGCGGCGCACCAGCGAGAAGCCGTTGGAATGGACGCCCGAGGAGGGCAGGCCAAACAGCACGTCGCCGGCGGTGACGCCGGCTTTCGGCAGCAGCGCGCCGCGCTCGGCCGCGCCGACGGAAAAGCCGGCGAGATCATAATCGCCCTTGGCATAGAGGCCGGGCATTTCGGCGGTCTCGCCGCCGATCAGCGCGCAGCCGGCTTCGATACAGCCCTCGGCAATGCCTTTGACCACGGCCGCGCCCGCTTCGGGGTCGAGTTTCCCGGTGGCGTAATAATCGAGGAAGAACAGCGGTTCGGCGCCCTGAACAATCAGATCGTTGACGCACATGGCGACGAGATCGATGCCGACCGTGTCGTGAATGCCGCTCTCGATGGCGATTTTCACCTTGGTGCCGACGCCGTCATTGGCGGCGACCAGGATCGGATCGGTGAAACCGGCCGCTTTCAGATCGAAAAGGCCGCCAAAGCCGCCGATTTCGGCGTCGGCGCCGCGGCGGCGCGTGGCGCGCACCAGCGGCTTGATCTTGTCTACCATCGAATTGCCGGCGTCGATGTCGACGCCTGCCTGCGCATAGGTCAGGCCGTTTTGGGGGGGCTGGCTCATATACGGGGGTTAGCGCCAGCCGCCGCCGGAGGCAAGGCTTTGCCGGCACACCAGGGGCAGAACAGGGGGCAGATCTGGGGAAAGCTTGGCCAGGGAGCGCTACTTTGGCCCATCTTGCGTTCAGGAAGCCCCCCGTTAGACTTTCGGCAGCACGAGCCTATCGGGGGGAGGGGACGATGCAAGCATTGCGGGCATTCGCGGTCGCGTGCGCGACATTGGCTAGCCTGGCGGCGGCCACCACGGCCAAAGCTCAGACGACGCCGACGCCAAACTGGCCCTCCAAAACGATCACCATCGTCCTGCCCCTGGCGGCCGGCACCGGCATGGACACGATCGTGCGTCTCTATGGCGAAAAGCTGCAGCAGGCGCTGGGCCGCCCCGTCGTCGTCGACAATCGGCCGGGCGCCTCCTTCATGCTGGCGGCAGGCGCCGTCGCCTCGGCTGTGCCCGACGGCCACACATTGGGCGTGGTGACGGCGACGCCGATCGCGGTCAATCCGATGCTGTTCAAGCAGATGCCCTACGACCCGGAAAAGGATTTCGTGCCGCTGGCGCTCTACGCGAAATCACCCTTCGTATTGGTGATCGACCCGTCGCTTGCGCCCAAGACAACGCCGGATCTCATCGCCTTCATGAAGAAGACCGAGCCGCCGTTGAACTATTCCTCGCCCGGCATCGGCACATCACAGCATCTGGCGATGGAATATCTGAAACAACGTTTCGGCCTGGTGGGCACCCACGTGCCTTATCGCAACACGCCGCAATCGATCATGGACATTGTTTCGGGCCATGTGAATCTCGGCTTCGCCGAAGCCGGCGCCTCGGTGCCTTTGGTCAAGGACGGCAAGCTTCGGGCGCTCGCCGTGTCCTCGGCGCAGCGGCTTGATGCGCTCAGCGACACCCCGACCTTTGCCGAAGCGTCCGGCGTCAAGGATTTCGAGGCCGTCTCCTGGCACATGCTGTTGGCGCCGGCGGCAACGCCAAAGGAGATCACGACGCGCCTGCACGGCACGATGAAGACGATCATGGCCGATCCCGAGGTCAAGAGCCGCATCGCCGCCCTGGGTCTCATTCCCTTCGACACGCCCGACGAGGCGGGCATGCGCGCCTATATGCGCAGCGAGCGCGAAAAGTGGGGTGCGCTGGTGCGTCATCTGGGTCTCGCGGGAACACAGTAGTTCCGGGAACGGCGCCAAACCCGGCGCCGGCTCTCGAAAAGGTGGGGTGTACCATGCTAAAAGGGCCCGATTTTCCACACCCGGCCTGTCCGGACCTCGTTTCAGCGTGCTAATCTTCACTCAATGAGCGCCCAAACACTTCTGGCGAATCTGCCAAATCTCATAACCCTGATGCGCCTGGCGCTTGTTCCCGTGGTGATCAGCCTGATCGTGCAGCCGAAATGGGGGCTGGCCTTCGTGTTGTTCGTCATCGCCGGCGTTTCTGACGCCGTCGACGGCTGGCTCGCCAAGCGCCTCGATCTGCGCACGGAGCTGGGGGCCTGGCTCGATCCGCTCGCCGACAAGGCGTTGCTGGTGTCGATCTATATCGCACTGGCGATTACCGGCGTTATCCCGGCCTTTATCGCCATCCTGGTGGTCTCACGCGATATCATGATCATCGCTGGCGTCCTTGTCGCTTTGCTGCTCGACCAGCCGTTCCCGATCAAGCCGTTGCTGGTCTCCAAGATCAACACGACGGTGCAGATCTCCTTCGCCAGCGCCGTGCTGGCGGCGAAAGCCTTCGACCTGCCGCTCAGTCTGTGGTTTGAAGGGTCGGTTTGGATCGTGGCGGCGCTGACGGTCCTTTCCGCTGGCGCCTATGTCCGGCAATGGCTGCGGCATATGGAAGTGTGAAGGGTGCGGGTTACCGGCATGCGTATCGAACGGCAAGTGGCCTTCTGGCTGGCGGCGCTCCTCGTCACAGTGTTGCTGCTGTGGCTGCTGAGCAGCGTGCTGATGCCTTTCGTCGCCGGCATGGCGCTCGCCTATCTTCTTAATCCGGTGGCCAACCGCCTGCAGCGCATGGGCATCAACCGCCTGGTCGCCTGCATCGTCATTCTCGGCGTCGCCGTCGTTCTCTTCTTCGTATTGCTCGTGGCGGTGGTGCCGCTGCTGGTCACGCAATTGTCGCACCTGGCCGACAACGTGCCGGGCTATATCACCCGCTTCCAGGAACTCGCCCGCACCCTTGCCGCCGAACAGGGCGATACGCTGTCGAAATGGCTCGGCATCGACATTTTCGAGAAACTCGGCCTGGGCGAAGGCAAGCCGACCGATGTGGCTGGCCCGTTGGGCAATCTCGTCGGCAAGGGCATGAGCTGGCTCAGCGGATTGGTCGGTTCGATCATTTCCGGCGGCTCGACCTTGATCGGCCTCGCCTCGCTTCTGGTCATCACTCCGGTGGTCGCCTTCTACATGCTGGTCGACTGGGAGCGGATGATGCGCACCCTTGACGGCCTGGTGCCGGTCGAACATCGCGAGACCGTGCGCCGGCTGGCGCACGAGATCGATCGGGCCATTGGCGGATTTCTGCGCGGCCAGTCGCTGGTCTGCCTGTTCCTTGGTGCCTGGTATGGTTTCGGCCTGCTGCTGATCGGCCTCAATTTCGGCTTCGTCATCGGCCTGACCGGCGGCCTCTTGAGCTTCATCCCGTTTGTCGGCTCGCTCGCGGTGCTGGTGATCTCGTCCATTCTGGCGATCGTCCAGGGCTGGCCGAGCCTGTGGCTTCTGGTCATGGTCCTGGCCGTTGTCGGCACGGGCCAGTTCCTGGAAGGCAATGTGCTGACGCCGCGCCTCGTCGGCGCCTCGGTCGGCGTCCATCCGGTCTGGTTGATGTTCGCGCTGCTCGCCTTCGGCTCGCTGTTCGGTTTCACCGGCCTACTCGTCGCGGTGCCCCTGGCGGCGGCCATCGGCGTGCTGATCCGCTTCGGCATCGAGCGCTATCGTGAGAGCGCGCTCTATCGCGGCACCGGCGCATGAGTGCGCGTGCCGCCGGCCAACTGGCCTTTGACCTGCCGCTCGCGCCCAGCTTCAGCCGCGAGAATTTCCTGGTGTCTCCGTCCAACGAGGCGGCCTGGGCCCAGTTCGACGCCTGGCCGAACTGGCCGGGGCGGACGCTCTTGCTGCTGGGGCCGACTGGGGCTGGCAAAAGCCATCTCGGTGCCATCTGGGCCGAGACCGCGCGCGCCAAGATCGTGCCCGCGGCGGCGCTGGTGACGGCCGACTTGCAGGAGTTGGCCCAGAGCCCTGCCATCCTGGTCGAGGATGCGGACCGCGGCGGGGTCGAAAAAGAGCTTTTCCACCTGATCAATCTGGTGACCGAAAGCGGCGCTTACCTGGCGGTGACCGCTCGCCTTTGGCCAGATTCCTGGGGATTGCAGACCAAGGACTTGCTGTCGCGCCTGCGCCGCGCCCCGGCGGTCGAAATCGGCGAGCCGGACGATGGCCTGGTGCGGGCGGTTCTGGTCAAACTGTTCATGGATCGGCAATTGCAGGTCGAGGCGACGGTGATCGAATTTCTCGCCGCCCGGATCGAGCGCTCGCTGGCCGCCGCCCGTTCCGTCGTTACCCTTCTCGACCGGGAGGCCCTGGCGCGGGGCAGGGCGGTGACCCGCCCGATGGCCAGCGAGGTGTTGAAACGGCTGGAAGACGACCATTGACTCAATTCTGTCATCGTACTGTCGTCTGTTTCGCTGAGGACCAACATTTCCATCACGCCAGAAAGGGCCTTTCCAGTGCCGAGTGAAATCACCGCGAGCCTGACAAACGCCATTCAAGAGCAGATTGCCGCGGAAACCCAGCACCTCAGCCCGCTGCCGGTCGAGTTCCCCGAAGGCGAGAGCCGGTTCATTAACCGCGAACTATCCTGGCTCGAATTCAACAACCGGGTCCTGGCGGAAGCGTCGAACCACAACCATCCGCTGCTTGAACAGCTCCGCTTCCTGTCGATCTCGGCCAATAATCTCGACGAGTTTTTCATGGTCCGCGTGGCGGGCCTGCACGGCCAGGTGCGCTCCGGCGTCACCACCCGTTCCGACGACGGCATGCAGCCGGCAGAACAACTGGTGAAACTGTTCGAGCGGGTGAAAAAACTCACCGAGGCGCAGCAGGGGCGGTGGATCGAATTGCGCGCCGAGCTGGCGGGCGTTGGCATCCGCATCGTCGAGCCAGGCGAGCTCGACACGGCCGAGGCGCAATGGCTCGACGATCATTTCAAGCTGCATATCTTTCCCGTGCTGACGCCGCTGGCGGTCGATCCGGCGCATCCGTTTCCGTTCATTCCCAACTTTGGTTTCAGCGTCGCGCTGCAACTCACGGGCGTGCGCGAAGGCAATCGCCTCAATGCGCTGGTGCGCCTGCCCAACAAAGTCGAACGCTTTGTCCGCATTCCAGCCGCGCTTGGCGGCAGCGAGACGAAGTTCGTGCCGCTTGAAAGCGTCATTGCGGCCCAGTCGGGGCGGCTGTTCCCCGGTTATAAGGTCATCGGACGCGGCTATTTCCGGGTCATCCGCGACAGCGATATCGAAATCGAGGAAGAGGCCGAGGATCTCGTGCGCTTCTTCGAGACGGCGCTGAAACGCCGCCGTCGTGGCCGTGTCATCAGGATCGAATTCGATGCGATGATGCCCGACGATCTCAGGCAATTCGTCGTCGACGAACTGGATGCGGCGGCAGATGAGGTCTTCACCAATTCAGGCTTGCTGGCCTTGAACGAACTCAGCGAAGTCGTCTCGCTGGATCGGCCAGAGCTGAAATTCTCGCCTTATAATCCGCGCTTCCCCGAGCGCGTGCGCGAGAACGGCGGCGATTGTTTCGCTGCGATCAAGCAGAAAGACCTTGTCGTTCACCACCCCTATGAATCCTTCGACGTGGTGGTGCAGTTCGTCTCGCAGGCGGCGCGCGACCCCAATGTCATCGCCATCAAGCAGACGCTCTATCGCACGTCGGCTGACAGCCCGATCGTGCGGGCCCTGGTCGAAGCGGCCGAGGCTGGCAAATCGGTGACCGCGCTGGTCGAACTGAAGGCGCGCTTCGACGAAGAGGCCAATATCCGCTGGGCGCGCGATCTCGAGCGTGCCGGCGCGCAGGTCGTGTTCGGCTTCATCGAGTTGAAGACACACGGCAAGCTGTCGATGGTCGTTCGCCGCGAAGGCGCGGGCCTGACCACCTATTGCCATGTCGGCACGGGCAACTATCATCCGCAGACCGCGCGCATCTATACCGACGTCTCCTATTTCACCGCCGATCCGGTGATTGGCCGCGATGTCGGGCGTATCTTCAATTTCATCACCGGCTACGCCGAGCCCGACGATCTGGAGCGCATGGCGGTGTCGCCGATCAGCTTGAAGCGGCGGCTGCTCACGCATATCGACGAAGAGATCGAACACGCCAAGAATGGTCGCCCGGCGGCGATCTGGGCCAAGTGCAACGCGCTCGTCGATCCGATCATCATCGACGCTTTCTATCGCGCCAGTCAGGCCGGTGTTTCGATCGATCTGGTCGTGCGCGGCATCTGCTGCCTGCGGCCGGGCGTGCCTGGGCTGTCCGACAATATCCGCGTCAAGTCGATCATCGGGCGTTTTCTCGAACATGCGCGCATCTATGCCTTCGGCAATGGCCACGGCCTGCCGCACAAGAACGCCCATGTCTATATTTCCTCGGCCGACCTGATGCCGCGCAATCTGGACCGCCGCGTCGAGGTTATGACGCCGATGACCAATCCGACGGTGCACGAGCAGGTTCTCGACCAAATTCTCGTGGCTAACCTTATCGACAATCAGCAGAGCTACCGGGTCTTGCCCGATGGATCGAGCGAGCGCATAGTCCCGCGCGCTGGCGAGGAGCCATTCAACGCTCACAATTATTTCATGACCAACCCATCACTGTCGGGTCGTGGAAAGTCGTTGAGGGAGTCCAGCCCGCGTTCGCTTTCCCGTCGCAAGGACACGCGCAAGTCGAATGGTTCCACCCGGTAATAAGGCTCCCGGCCGGCTTGAAGCGCTTAAGCCCCTCGCGGTCGTTGATATCGGTTCTAACTCGGTCAGGCTTGTCGCCTACGAAGGGCTGACGCGCGCGCTGACGCCGATCTACAACGACAAAGTGCTGTGCGGCATCGGACGCGGTGTAGCCACCACGGGTAAGCTTAACGAGGAGGGCGTCGAGCGGGCGCTGTCGGCCTTGTCACGCTTTCGCGTCTTGTGCGACCTGCTCAAGATCAAAGATGTCCACGTGCTGGCGACCGCCGCGGCGCGGGACGCCAAGAACGGCGGGGAATTCCTCGCCGCGGCCGAGAAGACCCTTGGCGCGCCTGTGGAATTGCTGTCGGGCGCGCGCGAATCGCGGCTCGCCGCTTTGGGCGTCGTTTCCGGTTTCTATGAACCCGACGGCGTCGTGGGCGATCTCGGCGGCGGTTCGCTTGAATTGAACGAGATTCGCGGCGGACGCCTGGGCAAGGGCATTTCGCTGCCCCTCGGCGGCCTGTCACTGATGGACATGACCGGCCGCTCGCCGAAAAAGGCGAGCAAGCTCGTGCGCGATGCGATCGCCCAAGTCAAAGCCCTCGACTATCTGAAAGGCCGCACCTTCTACGCCGTCGGCGGCACCTGGCGCGCCTTGGCGCGTCTGCACATGCATCAGCGCAACTATCCGCTCAACGTCATGCATGGCTATGTCATTCCGCGCCGTGACGCTGAGGATTTCGTGGCGCTGGTCGAGCGGGTCAATGCCGAGGCCCTGGTGGCGATCGAAAGCGTCGCCGCCGCCCGTCGTCCGTTGCTCGCCTATGGCGCCGTCGTGCTGGAGGAGATTATCCGCCGGGCGCGACCGAACCAGATCATCGTCTCGGCGCTCGGGCTGCGCGAGGGCTTGCTCTACGAGCGGCTCGATGCCGAGGAACGCAAGACCGATCCGCTGATCCAGGCGGCGAGCGATCTCAACATGCTGCGCTCGCGCGCGCCACGTCACGGTTGGGATTTGTGTGCCTGGACCGACGTGTTCATGCGGTCGACCCATTTCGACGAGACCAAGAACGAGAAACGCTTGCGCCACGCGGCTTGCTTGCTCGCCGATATCGGCTGGCGCGCGCATCCCGACTACCGTGGCGAGCAGGCGTTCAACATCATCGCCAATGCGGCCTTCGTCTCCATCGATCATAGCGGTCGCGCCTATCTGGCGCTTGCGACCTCCTTTCGGCATATGGGCTTCGAACACGATGTCAGCCCGCAACTGCGCATGCTCGCGTCACCGCGCTTGCTCGACAGGGCGCAGCTTCTCGGCGCCGCCATGCGCGTCGGCTATGCGATCTCCGCCGCCATGCCCGACGTTCTGATAAAGACGCCGCTGGTCTGTCGGCGTGGTAAGGTGATCTTGAAGCTGCCGCAGGAGTTCGCGCCGCTCGCCAGCGAGCGGCTTTGGAACCGTTTACGTCAGCTCGGCCGCCTGATTGGCCGCGAGCCCGAAATCATCTTCGAAGAAAGCGCAAAATAAAACGCCGCCGCTTCAGGGAAGCGACGGCGTCTGATTTCTTCTACGTTGCTATCAGTCGTCGTGCGACAGCAGCGTCGTGTGGATGATGCCACCGATGGCGGCGCCGACGATCGGTGCGAGCCAGAACAGCCAGAGCTGCTGCAGCGCCCAGCCACCGACGAACAGCGCCTGGCCGGTCGAGCGGGCCGGGTTGACCGAGGTGTTGGTGACCGGGATCGAGATCAGGTGGATCAAGGTCAGGCAGAGGCCGATGGCGATCGGCGCGAAACCCGGAGGGGCTTTCTTGCCGGTGGCGCCGAGGATGACGAGCAGGAACATGGCGGTCATCACGACTTCGCAGATGAGCGCCGAGACCATCGTATATTTGCCCGGCGAATGATCGTCATAGCCGTTGGCGGCGAAGCCACCAGCGAGCGAGAAGTCGGATTTGCCGGAAGCGATGAGATAGAGCACAGCGGCAGCGGCGGTGGCGCCGAGCACCTGGGCGACGATGTAGGGGATCAGTTCACCCCAGGAGAAACGTCCCGCCACGGCGAGGCCGACGGAGACCGCCGGATTGAAATGGCCGCCGGAGATCGGACCGACGGCATAAGCCATGGTCAGAACCGTGAGGCCGAAGGCGAGTGCGACGCCGGCAAAAGCGATGCCGAGTTGCGGAAAGGCTGCGGCCAGCACGGCGCTGCCGCAGCCGCCGAGCACTAGCCAAAAGGTTCCAAAAAATTCAGCTGCGAGTTTCTTCTGCATCAGTGCCCCCAGGCTCTAGGTTTTTCGGTTCTGATCGATTCAGAATCGAACTCTAGTTTAGGTCCAGACGCACTTTCTTCACGCGACCCGATGTCGGTTTCGCTCGAAAGTACACTGGACGATCTGCCAAGCTTATTTATTCGGCACGATTCGTCAAAGTGACCTTCGTCACTTTCAAGTTTTTGCCTAGGAATCAGGCAACCGCCACTTCGGCGGACGGAGCTTCCTGCCAGGCCAGCGTGATCACCCGGCCACGTTCGATGGTCAGGGCCAGTTTGCCGTGCTTGAGCTCCAGGGCGCGCGCGCCGAACAATTCGAGGCGCCAGCCGGTGAGGGCGGCGACTTCTGCATTGTCGTCGGCGGAAATCGCTTCCAGGTCGTCGACGGTGGCGATCATCTTGGGCGCCACGCCATGGCGTTCGCTGACCTGGCGCAGCAGCACTTTCAGCAGCTCGACGGTCGCACCGTTGCCGCCGCTACGCCGTTCGCGCTCGACCTTGGGCAAGGACTTCGCGTCACGCGCCAGGCCGCGCTCGATGGCCGCCAGCAATTCGACGCCGCCGCGCGAACGTTCCATGCCGCGTGGAAAGGCTCGCAGATTGCCCAGGGCTTCCGCCGTGCGCGGCGCCGCCAGCGCCACTTCGACCATGGCGTCGTCCTTGAGAACCCGTGAGCGCGGCACGTCGCGCGTCTGCGCTTCGCGTTCGCGCCAGGCGGCGACATCCATCAGCACGCCGATGTCGCGAGGCTTGCGGGCACGGTGGCGGAAGCGTTCCCAGGCATTGGCCGGATCCTGCGCATAGGTGGCTGGATTGGTCAGGGACTGCATTTCGTCGGCGAGCCAGGCCATGCGGCCGGAGCGCTCAAGCTTGTCGCAGAGCGCGCGATAGATGTCGCGCAGATGGGTCACGTCGGCGAGGGCATATTGGACCTGCGCATCGGTGAGCGGGCGGCGCGACCAATCGGTGAAGCGCGATGACTTGTCGATCGAGACCTTGCAGATGGCCTGCGCCAGCTCGCCATAGGCGACCTGATCGCCGAAGCCGCAGACCATGGCGGCGACCTGGGTGTCGAACAGCGGCGCGGGCACCATCTTGCCGAGATTCCAGACGATTTCGAGATCCTGCCGGGCGGCGTGGAAAACCTTCACGACGTTCGGGTTGGCCATCAGGTCGAGGAAGGGCGTGAGGTCGAGCCCCTCGGCGAGGGCGTCGACAGCCACCGCCTCGTCATCGCTCGCAAGCTGGATGACGCAGACTTTCGGCCAGAATGTCGTCTCTCGCAGGAATTCAGTGTCGACCGTCACGAACGGATGCGTGGCAAGGCGGGCACAGGTTTGGGCGAGTTCGTTGGACGTCGTGATAAGGGTCATTAGGCGCGCTATAGCCGAAACAGTGTCAGGAGGCGAGCGGGTGTTGGCCGGAATTATGACGGAAATTTCCTGCTTTGGTTCAGCTTGTGCCGGAAGCCCCCGCCGGCGCACAATGGCGCAACGGCTAAAAATAAAAAGCCAAGGAGGGGAAATGTCGCCAAAAGGGGAGCCGCTTGCTGCGGCTGTATCGAGGCGTGGTACGCTGTTCGCTGGCATCGCGGGCCTTGCGTGGGCCGCGATGGGGCCGTCCGCTTCGGCCGACGTGGTCGATGTCGATCTGGAACTTCTGCTGGCGGTGGATGCCTCCGGTTCGGTCAGTCAGCAAAGATTTATGTTGCAAAAACAAGGGTATGAGCAGGCGTTTCGCGATCCGCGCGTGCTCCGGGCGGTGCGCTCCGGCGTCAGCGCGCGGATAGCCGTGTCGATGTTTCAATGGACCGGACCGCACATGCAGGCCGAGGTCACGCCCTGGACGGCGGTCTCCGACGAGGCCTCCGCGGCCGCTTTCGCCGACGCCATCGCCGCCGTGCCGCGCAAGCTTTATGGCGGTGGCACCTCGATCAGCGGCGCCATCGACTATGCCGCCGGCCGGTTCGGACGGGGGGCCTATAAGGGGCCCCGGCGGGTCATCGATATTTCTGGTGACGGGGCCAACACCAGCGGCCGCCCGGTCACCCAGGCGCGCGACCAGGCCCTGGCGCAGGGCATCACCATCAACGGCCTGCCGATCCTGTCCGTCGAGCCGCTGCTCGACCAGCATTATCGCGACGAGGTGATCGGCGGCCCCGGCGCCTTCCTGATCGCCATCAGCGACTATGACCAGTTCGCCGAAGCCATCGTGCGCAAACTGGTCGCCGAGATCGCGGGCCTCCTGCCACAAGCTGACAATCGACGCGGTTAGTCTTCTGTCGTTCACAGGAGGCGAGCATGAAATATTGGATTGGCGTCGTATCGCGCGACCATATCGAGACCGGCCGTGCCGGCGGTTTCATTCAGCTCTGTCACGGCAAGGAAGCGCCGTTGCGCCGGATCGCCGCTGGTGATCGGATCATCTTTTACTCCCCGCGCCAGAGCATGAACGCCGGCGCATCGCTGCAGGCTTTCACGGCGCTGTGCGAGATGCTGCCGGAGCTGGCTTATCTCTACGACATGGGCGGCGGCTTCACGCCGTATCGGCGCAACACGCGCTTTCTGCCAAGCGGCATCGCACCGATCGCGCCGCTGTTGAACACGCTGTCGTTCACACGCGGCCAACGCAATTGGGGCTATGCGTTTCGGCGCGGTTATTTCCAGATCACCGCTGACGACTATGTGGCGATCGCAGCGGCGATGGGCGTTATCGAGACGGATCGCGTGGCGGCTTGATCGTTCTGCCTTAGCTTTCGCTGATATTCTCAATAGGGATTTTCTTACCACGCGTTGCTAGAGTAAGTGCTCCAAGAATGCCGGCTCCTATGACCCAAAACGTGAACATAATTGCTGTGACGATAACCGTAGAAAATTCGCCATTAAACATCATGGGGCCGACCTTGATCCAGTAGGCGATGAGCCACATAAGCATGATGATGTTGAAAGTTATGAAAAGTGCTTTGATCAGTTCGCCGAAGAGCCCGCGACGGCGCGTTTCCTTGATGTTACGAGCGGTCACTGTTTCTACCTTAATTTGCCCCATCGTCATTCAATCTGGTTCGTCAACCGAACGTCAAGAGGCGACACGCGCGTAACGAGCCCGCAGCAGCAACGCCTGCACGATGACGGCGGGAATGGCGATCAGCAGCACCGCTTGCAGCGGCAGGCCTGACCAGAGCAAGGCTGCCGCAGCGACATTCGCGGAAATGCCGCCGACATCCCAGCCGCCTTCAGCGGCGATCTGATAGCGCAGCGGGCAGGGCGCCTGTTTGGCGTCGTTATAGATCGCCGTCATCATCGCGGGAATGTAGAGGCCTCCCAAGGCCGCGCCCAGAACGGCGACGATGACCACGCGCAGCGGATCGAAACCGGCCAGCGCCTGCGCCAAGAACACGATGCTGGTGACGATGCCAAAGAGGGCCGCCGCCTTACGGCCATTGCCGGCGTCGATGAAACGGCCGAGCACGAAGCCGCCGGCAGCCCCTGCGAGCGCGGCGAAGGCGAGCACGGAGCCATAGACATCGTAGACTTGGCCAAGCGCCAGGAAGATCACCAGGGCCCAGGCCGTATTGGCGGCGGAGATGATCCAGCCGTCGACGAGAAAGATCACGGTGCCCTTGCGCGCGGCGGCATAAGCACCAGGCGGCGCGATGCGCGCCACGGGATCGTTGCTGATGGAGAGCAGCGGCAGGATGGAAACAGTGGCCGCCAAGGCCGCCGTGCCGAAGGCCGCCCACGGGCCGATCAAGGTCAGCATCAAGCCGCCAGCCAGCGGACCAACGATGCTGGCGACGGCACTCAGAATTTGCCGAAAGGCAACTTGCCGTCCGCGTGCATGGGCATCGCCCAGGGTCGCAAAGACCGCGTGATAGGCGGTCCAGTAGAACACATTGCCGATGCCCGAAATCAGGATGTAGAGCGCCAGCGCCACATCGAGCCCGCGCACCTCAGCCAAGGCCAGATATTGCATGGCGACCAGAGCCGTGCCGATCACCAGCGTGAATTTCAGCCCGATCGCCGGGCTGACCGCCAGCAGGATCGGCCGTAGCACGAAGCGCAGGGCGAGCACGGCGCCGAGCACCAGGAATACATGCGGCAGGCCGAGGCCGTTCTTCAGGAAGAAGGCCCCGGTGAAGGCGCCGCCGATCTGGAACGAAAGCTGTACCAGCCCGCTATGCAGGTTGAGCCGGTTGATATTGCGGTTGGCGAAGGTGGCCATGGCGTAAGGAATGCTTCTCAATCTCGCGACGTGGGCAGGCCTATCGGGCTGCGCAAGCGCTTAATCCCGATTTGTCAATCAATCCATTGATAAGACGAGAAAAACGAAATTCTTGCGGAAATTCATGCGCGCAGCCCTTCAAATCTTCGCAGATGATCTGGATTTATCTTCGCAAATTTGCGGAGATAGCCTCACCAGAGCGGGCAAGCTCGATATGTGACACGTCGTCGATAGGGTGAGGGCTGACGATGCACGACAATCCTTTGCCATCCTACATCCGCCGAACCGCGCAAAATGCCGCCTCGCAAAACATGCGCAGATACAAGCGTGATCAGTGGAATGAGGCTGATTGGGCTATTCTCTCTGAAACGCGCGAAAAACTCATTCGCTCCCACTACAGTCGCTTGGGTGAAGCCATCAACTCACAGAATCCATTTACGCGCTTTCAGATGATCGATGTCCTGGAACGCAATGGCCACCTCCATGGGCCGATCGCCGATATCAAAAACAAGATCGCCAGCTATCTCGAAAAGAACGCGTGATTGGCAAGCAACGGGCGCTCGAAGTTTTTGAGAAATGAGAGAAGCGCGCGCACGGCCGGAGATCGCGATTTCGAAGGTCGGTTCCAGGGCTGGAAATTCGAACTCAGCGGAAGCTTGCCGAGCGGAAATTAAAATCGAACAAACAGAGAACAAAATTCCGCCGCCCTCCCTTCGTATTTTGGGCCCGATTTGAACGCGGCGGGTGCCGCGGTCCTGAGAGAGGAGAACGGCCCTTGGATCGAGGGACAGGAACATTGCAGCAGGCGGCGCGGCAGCGGCCGCGAAGCTACGACTTCTGCGCCCGCAGGAGCGCGTCGGGGAGGGGGTGCCACGAGATTCTGAGGAACAACCCCATGCAAGGGTGCTTTTCCATCGCGCCTCAACTGAAACGCGACTTTGCCAAGCGCCTTGTTTTGAAGGGTTTCAGGCCGGAAAGGGCGAGGGGCTCAACAAGCCGCCATGCCCGTCAGGCGCAAAATCGCCGCTTTTACAGGCGACCGGTGTTAGGGGTTGCTTAACCATAAGCGGCTGAAATGATGGGGTGGCGCTCCGATCCGCCTAGATATTCCGATCGTTTACGAGGGTTGCGTTTGGGTTACTTGCTTCCGCCTCCGGCGCCAGCACCGGTCGTCGTCGTCAAAGACGTCGGCGGATTGGTGTCGGACTATCGTGCGCAGACGGCCGTCTATCGGGCCGAGGGTCGTGAAGTGCGGCTGCTCGAATGCAGGTCTGCGTGCACATTGGCGTTGAGCCTGCCGAATGTCTGCGTCTATCCGTGGAGCGTTCTCAAGTTCCACACCGCCTATAATCAGAACACCAAGGAAATCGACCAGGGCATCACCGCCGAACTGTTCAATGCCTATCCGCAGCCGGTGCGTGAGCGTCTGGGCTATCTCACCCGCAACTATCGCAATCTGAGCGGCGGCGAATTGATCGACCTCGGCGTTCGCGATTGCCGCAAGGGTCCGGACGTGCAGATCGCCCGCCGGACGCAGCCGCAAGTCCAGCCCGTGGCCGTCGCGTCGAACGTACAGCCAGCCCCGCAACAGAGCGCTGCGGCGGGGCAGGGCGTCAATCCATTGTCGGGTCTGGTGCAGAGCGTCGCGTCGCTCTTTGGTTCCGAGCAGCAGCCTTCGGCGACAGCTGCGCAGCAGCAGCAGCAATGGCCGCAGGTGCAGGTGGCTTCGGTCAAGCCGGTGGATGACGTGCCGCTGCCGCCGCGTCGCCCGACGGGCCTGCAGGTGCCGGACGAAATGCTTGCAGATGCTGCTGCGCCTGACGCCGCCGGCGAACTGCAAAACGTGCAGATGGCCAGTGTGCAAGTGGCCGATGTTCCGACACCGCCACGCCGCCCGATGCACGTGGCGCTCGGCACCTATACGCGGCCGATCGAACTGCCGGCCGTCATCATCGGCGCCGCGCCGATCCTGCCGACGGGTCTGTCGGCCTATGCGCCATTGCCATCGCTGTTGGCCAACGTGCAGCGTTAAAGCGGCGCCACTTCACGGGCACAAAATAAGGGCGGCTCCTTGCGGGCCGCCCTTATTTTATCTCAGGCAGTCACTCACCCCTTATGGGCGGCGACGAACCAAAGGTCTTTATCGACCGCGCGTGAAATGCCCGTGAAAATATCGGCTGTGTCGGCATCGCCCGCCTCGTCCGCATCGTCGATGGCCTTGCGGACCGAAGCGCCAAAGGCCGAGAGCCGCTCGCTCAAAGCTTTGACATGGTCGGCCGAGGCGACAGCCTTGACCGGATAGGCCGCGAGGTTGGTTGCTTCGGCCACCACCTGCGTCGTGCCGAGCGCCATGCCGCCGAGCTGTACGGCGCGTTCGGCGATCGTGTCGACATGGTCGTCGACGCGAGTGGCGATCTGGTCGAACAGTTCGTGCAGGCCGATGAAATTCTCGCCCTTGACGTTCCAATGCGCCTGCTTGACCGCAAGCTTGAGATCGATCGCGTCGGCGAGCCTGGCGTTGAGGAGCTCGATCATCTGATTGCGAACGTTACTCTTGATGTCCGTAACGATGTTGTTGGTACTCATGAGCTCACCCCGTCTTGTGAAACATGTGGTTAATGCCTTGGCAGGCGCCGGGTTCCTTGCAGGGTTCTCGGCCAGCTGCGTGCAAAGATATTAGAGCGGGCTGCGGCGCATGCAACCCATGCGCGCTATTCGGCCGCGGATCGATCCTGCCAGGCGGGGATGACGGTGCTGCCGGCGATGGTCATGCGGCGCATCAGGCGATGCTGATCTTTGGGGAAATCCGTGCGCGCATGGATCGAGCAGAGATTGTCCCACATTAAAAGATCGCCTTGTTTCCAGACGTGTTCGTAGATCAGCGACGGATCTTCGGTGAAGCTGTAGAGCTCTTCCAGCAGCGCATCGCTTTCGGCATCGGTCAGTCCCTGCACCCGATGGCTCATCAAGCGATTGACATAAAGCGCGCGGCGACCGGTCTCCGGATGTCGCAGAACCATAGGCTGATGCCAGTGTTTTATATCGGCGATATCTATCGAACTCAGATCGAGGCGGGAGTCCTGGACTTCATCGAAGGCTTGGAGAACGGTGCGGCCTTCGATCCTGTCCTTCAAGCGTTGCGGCAGGTTGTCATAAGCCTGATACATATTGGCGAACTTGGTGTTGCCGCCTTCGCTTGGCACTTTGATCGCATAGAGAAAGCTCGCCCGGTTCGGCTCGGCCGCGTAGCACATGTCGTGGTGAAACCACAGTTCGCCATCGGGCAGGACGCCGATCGGTTTGCCGTTCTCGCGAATGTTGGACACCAGCATCGCCGCCGCGTTGTAGTCGGGGCCATTCTGCTGCCGTGGGTTCTTGGCGGGCAGGCGGTTGGCGCGACCGCCGATTTCACCCCACAGGGAGACAAAGGTGCGTTGCTGCTCCGGGTCGAGGGTTTGGCCGCGATAGTGGAGGACGATGTGGTCGAACCAGGCCCGGCGCAGTTGCGCCACTGTCTCGGGAGCGAGCGGAGCGGAGAGGTCGAGGCCACGGATTTCAGCGCCGATATGGGCTGAGAGGCGGTGAACGGAGAGAGTCACGGCGGGCTCCTGGCGTTTCCTGTCTTTTCTTAGGGCGCGAATATAGCGCTCCCAGGCATTCCCTCAAGCGCGCCCTAAAAGCATCAGCCACATTCACTTGCCATTCACTTGCCATTCACTTGCCATTCAGCGGCGCAGACCTAAATATAGCCCAGTCGTTCCGGGGCGGGAATCGACAGCCTTCGAGGCGAACCGTCCCCCGGGGTGCGAAACCGTCCGCCGCCATTGCGGCTGGATGCTCGTGACCGTGGGGATTTGTTGATGACCATGAAAATCAATCTGAATCGGCGTGGCTTCTTTGCCGCCGCCGCCGCGTCGCCGTTCGCTGCCAAGGAAGCCGCCAAGAGCGTCATCGAGGAAGCCGCCAAAATGCAGGCGGCCGCGATGCAGGCTGCCGGCATGTCTACCTATTCCGACACGATCTATACCGGCATCGCTTCGTCCCATGTGTCGGCGCCCCAGCGCAGCCTTTGGGATGCGATCATGGACATGGGCGTGCCGGACTGGAAAGAGCAGGATATGCGCATCGATGCCAAGCGCAGCCGCACACTTGATCCCGACATCGCGGCGATGAAGAGCTTTTCGCTGCAAGCTAAACTGCGCCTGCAATGGGAGCGCAATTACGAACTGCTGGTCGAACGCGCCATGCAGCAGAAGCGGATGGAAAAGATGAAGCGCAGCTTCTTCGACAGCAATCCGGATATTTCTGAATATTGAGGCTGTGATCGATCCAACGCCAGGCTAAGCCCTGGCGTTGGCGTATCCTCTCATCAGGTCTCGCGCTTGGGAATGATCGGCAGGAGCAGATGGGACGGCCTGTCCGGTCCCGTATGGATAGTCACATCTCCGCCGAAAATGCTGATCGGCCGATCAAGCGCATCGTCGTGAAGCCAGGGGCCCGAGCCGCTGCGCAGCGGATCTCCGCTAGGCGAAGGGCGCATGAAATCTTTGCCGCGGATGTCGAGGGCAAGGCGATATCCAGCCGGTAACACGATACAAGTTGGCCAGATTTCGACGTTGATCTCGTAGAGGTCACCGGGAACCAGAGGCTGCTTTTCATCATGCGTATGATAGGGCTGATAGGGCAGGGAGCGCTCGGCACAGAGTTTTCGATGGGAGGCACGCAACCAGCCTTGCGCCAATGGTGTGTGTGGATCGACGGTCCCTTGAAATTCGACCTCGCGTCCATCAGCGGAGAAAGCTTGAAGCGTGACGAAAAAGTCGGCATCCGATGTCGATGAGGAGATGAACAGTTTCAGAGACAACGGCCCAGTTATCTCTGTCTCCTGGTCCAACGGCGGCGACAGCCAGAGTGTGCTTTCATGGGCCGCGATGAATTTCTTCGTTCCGTCTCGGGATGAGGCATTCCAGCTCAGCGAGCCACTGTTGGCGTCGAGGAAAAGCCTCGTCCATTGTGTTCCCGACAGCGGCCATTCGTTCTCCTTGCGCAGCTCCACGTCATCCGTGAGCGGCCGGCGCAGATTGAGCCATACGCGCGGCTCACTATTCCAGCCGTTTTCTTCACCCTTGAGGAAATAATCGAAGAACCGCTTTTGCAATTGCAGCCCATAGTCGAGATAGAACCATTCCTCATGACGGCCAGGGTGTCCTTCAAGCCATTTCTGCTTCGAGGCGGCGAGCGTGAATGCCGAAAAATTACCGCGCGGATGGAGACCATAGCCGGCCCAGTTGGCGGCGCTGAGGAAAGGCGTGATCACCTTTGACCAGTCAGGCGACCGCTCTTGATACCAGCGATCGTCCATCTCGCGCGCGCTGACGTTGGCGAGCGTGGCCAGGCGATTGGCTTCGCGCTCCTTTTCCGAGAGGTTTTCCGGGCCTGTGGCGGATTCATCCAACCACGGATCGTGCGGTCCGGCGCCATTGCCGTGCTGTACGGAGAGAATTTGGCGCGGATACCACGTCTCCAGGAATTTGTTGGAGAGAATGCCGCCGTGCCGAAAGAAGTCGCGATAGCAATCCGCCGCGCCTTCCCATGGAATCATGGCGGCAAGATGCGGCGGTTGCAGAGCCGCAACATGCCATTGATTGATCGCATAATAGGAGATGCCGTTGAGGCCGACCTTGCCGTTGCACCAGTCGCGCGTCCCAGCCCACTCGATCGCATGGTAATAATCGAGCGTTTCACGCTTCGACAGAATATCGAGAAAACCGGGGGAACGGCCTGTACCTCGTGAATCGACGCGCACGACCGCGTAGCCCCACGCGACCCAAATCTCCGGGTCGACTGTTTCCCATGTCAGCCATTGATGATTTGAGCCAGTCAGCAAGCCTGGGTGGGCCTGAATCATCCAGTCCCAACTGTGCTTGTAGTGATCCTGATATCTGACGCCTTTGCCGTAGGGACCCACGGTCATGACGGCAGGCACGCGGGCTGGATTGTCTGGACGATAAATGTCGGCGCGCAGTTCCAAGCCGTCGTCCATCGCAATGGCGACGTCGCGTTCGATGATCATGGCTTTGCTTCCAATTCAGGGGGCAGGTGCGTGTCGGGCCGTGAGGGCCGCCATTTCAGTCCGTCGAGATGCCAGATTCTCGAACGATCGACCGCCATTGCTCGACAAGGGCGCGATACAGCGCCGGAAAATCCTTTGGCGTCTCATTCGCCGGCGTGACGCCGAGATTCAGGAGTTGACGGCGAATCTCGGGATCGGCGACAGCCCCGGAAATGGCATCGGCGAGTTTGTTGACCACGATTTGGGGCGTGCCGGCCGGCGCCAAGAAAGCCTGGAAGCCGCGGGCTTGGGAAAAGCCCTCCACGCCTTGGGATGTTAGCGTCGGCCAGCCGGGATAAGCTTCATTCGCGCCAGGGCTGGTTGTTCCGATGAGCTTCACCTGGCCTTGGTCGACATAAGGCTTGGCCGATACGAGCATCGCCAACTCGATCTGTCCGGCCAGAATGGCCTGGACGGCATCGGCCTCGCTTTTAAAGGGGACGTGGACCATGTCGATGCCATTGCGCTTCTTCATGATCTCGCCGAACAAATGCCCGGCCGATCCGTGACCGAATGATCCGTAGCTTAATTTACCGGGATGGGCGCGCGCATAAGTCAGGAAATCTTGTGCGTTCTTGACGGGCAATTTGTCGGATACGACGAGAGCGAGTTGTGTTTCTCCTACGCGCGCGATCGGAACAAAGTCTTTGATCGGATCGTAGGCCGGCGTTTTGCTCAGAGCCGTCAGCGCGCCGTGAGACGCGCCGTTCGCTAGGAGAATGGTGTAGCCGTCCGGCTGAGCGCGCATGACATAGGTGCTACCGATCGCACCGCTGGCGCCCGGCTTGTCTTCGACGATGACCGTGCCGCTAAGCGTATCGGCCACCTTCTTGCCGATGAGGCGCGCGAGAACGTCGGAGAGAGCGCCGGGGGCGCTGGGCGCCACGATGGTGATCGTTCGCGTCGGATAGTCCTGCGCCGAGCAGGAGGCGGCGATCGCCCAGAGAAAGGCCGCGGTGGCAATCCGGTGAAACATCACATCCCTCCCAATCGGTTCTATGCGAAGCGGGAACCCGCAAGCCGGGGGACATGATCACCATTTCTAATATATTGAAAATGTTCATTTTTGATATATGATATAGCAGAAAATGATAGCTGGGTGGCATGGACCTCCTCTCTCTTCGTTATTTTGTCGAAATCGTTCGGCAACGCAGCCTTTCGAAAGCCGCCATATCGCTCGGCCTCGTTCAGCCAGCCCTCACGCGGCGGATCAAGCTTCTGGAGGAGCAACTCGGCGCGGAACTTTTGATGCGGCATCGACGCGGCGTCGAGCCGACGGAAACCGGTCTTCTGGTTCTCGAGCGGGCGGAGCTCATGCTGCGCATATCCGAGCAGCTTGAAGCCGAAGTGCGATCGCAAGCCGCGGAACTGATTGGGCAGGTAGGACTTGGCTTTCCGCCATCGATAGGCATTCTTTTCGTCGGCAAGATTTTGTCCGATTGCATTGCGCGTTATCCGCATCTCAAGCTCTTCCTTCAGGAAGATTTTTCTCCCGCTGTTCGCGATGCGTTACTGTCTGGCCGCATTGACATCGGCATCATGAGTTCCGAGGCTCAACATCCCGATCTCGTCGGCGAACCGCTTTTCACCGAATCCATGTGGCTCATCGGTCGGCCCGAGGATTGGCCCATTAAGGGGCGGCGGCTCGGCCTCGACAAGCTCGATCGCTTGCCGATCGTGATTGGCAGTTTTACGCGGTTGCTGTTGGAACGGCTTCAGGCGCGTTCGAACTTTCAACTCCGCGTCGTCGCGGAGGTTGATTCCCTCACGACGGCGATCGGCGCCCTGCGCGCCGGCGCAGGATTCCTCGTCGTTCCCTTTTCTTCGGTTGATCGCGAACTGCAGAAGAAGGAACTTGTTGGCGCTCCCATCGACGGCTTTGCGATCACGCGAAGTCTATTCCGCCACCGTGATCGGCCGCCAACCCGAGCCAGCACGGCTTTGACCGGCCTGATTCACGACGAGGTTTCACGCCTGATCTCTTCCCAGCCAGATGTCTTCCGCCGTTTCCGCGCTAGCTAGCGGAGCGGGGAGCCGGTGACGCCTGCTTCGACCCCAATGGTCAGCTTGTCGGTGACCGCCCATTCGACACCGACGCGCGCATCAGGTCGCACCGTGAATGTGTTGCGGTTAAAGGGCGACGAGAAATTGGTGGCGCCGAAATGCAGCGTCTCGTTGATCGCGGCTGCGCCGATCTTGGTGTAGACGAGGACATTGTTCGCCGCCAGGAAGCCGGCCTTGAACTGCACCGCGCCGGCGAAGTCGCGCGTGTAGGCCGCCATGCCGAAGCTGGGCGTGCCATAGCCACCCACCGGCGGCATATAGTCGACGGCTCCGACCACCCCGTAAACGAACTGACCATCGCGCCACATCTTGCCGCCCTCAAGGCCGATTGTCGGTCCCGAGTAGGTGCCGAAGCGCTTTGAGGAAGACACCTGATAGCCCATCGACATGCGCCCATAGGAGCCCTCGAAGGGGCTGACTTCGGCTGGGTCGTATCTCGGCCAGGCGAAGACGGGCAGGGCGTTGAAACCTGTGAAGGTCTGCGCATGGGCGGGCGGAGCCGCCAAGAGGCTGAAAAGGATGAGAAACGCTGCCGGACTCAGCACAGCGGCGGATAGACGCGAATTTGCGAGTGCGCTCATAGGCCCATTATAGCGCACCGAAGGAAACGGGGAAAGCGCGGCCGTTTTGATGCCAAAAGGTCGCAGCACGGCTCAAATGTCGTCGAGCAATGCGTGACCGGACAGCGCGTTCTCCAGTTGCTTCGTGTCGAGAGCGTTTTCCCATTTCGCCACGACAATTGTGGCGACCGCATTGCCAATGAGATTCGTCGGGGTGAGCCCTTCGGACATGAAACGATGAATGCCCAGGACCAGCGCGACGCTCGTGACAGGAATGGTGCTGGACGAGGCCAGCGTCGCCGCCAACACGACAAAGGCCGCGCCGGCAACGCCGGCCGCGCCTTTGGAGGTAAGAAGCAGGATCAGCAGCAATCCGATCTGCTGCGAAAGATCGAGGGACGTATTCGTCGCCTGCGCCAGGAACACGGTCGTCATGGCGAGATAGAGACAGGTGCCGTCGAGATTGAAGGAATAACCGGTTGGCACCACGAGGCCGACGACGCTTTTCTCGCAGCCCGCCGCTTCCATCTTCTTGATGAGGCGCGGCAGCACCACTTCCGATGACGTGGTCGCCAGGACGATCAATATTTCTTCCCAGATGTAGCGAAGCAGTTTGAGCAGGCTGAAGCCGCAGAAATAGGCGATCGGCCCGAGTGCGCCGAATATGAAGATCAGGCAGGTGAGATAAAAACTGCCGAGCAGCCAGCCGAGTGATTGCAGCGACCCGAGACCAAAGCGCCCGACCGTGAAGGCGATGGCGCCGAACGCGCCCAAGGGTGCCGCCCACATGACGATTTTGACGATGCCGAAAAACATCTGCGACGCCGTATCGATCAGATCGATAATCGGTTGTGCGCGCTGCCCCATCCAGGCCAGGGCAAAGCCACACAGAACCGCGATGTAAAGCACTTGAAGGACTTGTCCCTCCACGAAAGCGCTGACAAACGAGTTCGGGATAATGTTGAGAAGGAAGCTGGTAATGTCCGTATTGTGCGTTTGCACGATGTAGTGATCGACCGTTGATGTGTCGATCTTCGACAGATCGACATTCATGCCAACGCCGGGTTTGAGCAGGTTGACGGTGACGAGCGCGATGATGAGCGCCACCGTCGTCATCACCTCGAAATAGAGCAGGGCCTTGATGGCAACGCGCCCGACCCGCGCCATGTCCGACATGCGCGCGATCCCATGCACGACGGTGCAGAAAATCACCGGGGCGATGATGACGCGGATCGCCTTGATGAAAGCGTCGCCCAGCGGTTCCATTTTGGCGCCCAGCTCCGGCTGCCAGTAGCCGAGCGCCACGCCGGCGATCGTGGCCAAGAGCACCTGAACCCAAAGCTGGGCGTACCAGGGGCGCACGCGACGGACAGAAGGAACCTCGTGTGTCGATCCAGCATCCATCTTCCGACACCCATCTTCATCGGCGCTCCGCAAGATGATGCGCCGTTGCTTCTACAGCAATCTCTACGCTGCCGAAGGGCACGGCAAGGGCAAATCGGGGGCTCGCCTAGCCCTTGCCGGCTGTGGCATGATGGCTCCAAACGAGAGGAAACGAACCATCATGCAGTTCGGCATATTCGATCATCTCGACAACGACCATCTGCCGGTCGGCGCCTTTTACGAGGAGCGCCTGCGCCTGCTCGAACTTTATGACCGTGCCGGCTTCTATTGCTGGCATGTGGCCGAACATCACGCCACGGCGCTCGGCATGGCGCCCTCGCCAAATCTGTTTTTGGCCGCGGCCTCGCAGCGCACGAAGCGTTTGCGCTTTGGGCCCATGGTCTATGCGCTGCCGCTTTATCATCCGCTGCGCCTGGCCGAGGAGATCGCCATGCTCGACCAATTGTCGGGTGGCCGTCTCGACATGGGGTTTGGGCGCGGCTCGTCGCCGGTCGAGATCGAATATTTCGGCGTGCCGGCGCAGGAGACGGAAGCTATTTATCGGCGCAACCTGCCGCGCGTGCTGGAAGCGCTCGCCACCGGCCGCATGCATGTGCCCGAGCTTGATCCGGAATACCGTGACATCGATCTAAGGGTGTTGTCGCTGCAGAAGCCGCATCCGCCCGTCTGGTACGGCGTCCACACCGAGGCCAGCGCCGAGCGCGCCGCCCGCAATGGCTGGACCATCCTCAATCTCGACGTGAAGGCCGATATCCAGACCTGCAACCGCATCTTCCGTGAAGTCTGGGCCCGCGAACAGGCCGGCAAGCCGCTGCCGCTGATGGGGCTCGGCCGTTTCGTCGTCGTCGCTGAGACCGACGATCAGGCGCTCGCCATCGCCCGGCGCGCCTACCTGCGCTGGCATGACGGTTTCACCTTCCTGTTCCGCAAGCTCGGCCGCAGCATGACCCACGCCCGCCCGCCGACTTGGGATGGGCTAGTCGAGCAGGGCCGGGGCATGGCCGGCGCGCCGGAGACGGTGCGGGCCTATCTGAGTGAGGAATTACAGGCGACGGGCAGCAATTACTGCGTGCTCCAGCCGGCCTTCGGGGACCAGACATTTACCGAGGTGGCGGCGACGATCGAGCTGTTCCGGGCCGAAATCATGCCGCATTTGCGCACTCTGGCCACCGTGCCGGCCTCCGCCTAGCTGTGGGGGCGGGCCCCGGTTTCCGCCGATGCCCTTTCCCCGGCAGGCTTTTTCCCCTAAACAGCCCGCTGATTTGCCGCCCGGCAGCCGCCGGGTGCTCCTTTACGTTCGAGATCCTTGAAAATGCATCGTTATCGCACGCATACCTGCGGCCAACTCCGCGTTACCGACGACGGTGCCGAGGCCCGCGTTTCTGGCTGGTGCCACCGCATCCGCGACCATGGCGGCGTGCTGTTTGTCGATCTGCGCGACCATTACGGCATCACCCAATGCGTGGTTGACCCGGATTCGCCAGTTTTCAAGCAGGTCGAAACCTTCCGCGCGGAATGGGTCGTGCGTCTCGATGGCAAGGTGCGCAAGCGCCCCGCCGGCACCGAAAACAACGACATGCCGACGGGTCTGGTCGAGCTTTACGTGACCGATGCCGAGGTTTTGGGCACGGCGGCGGAACTGCCGCTGCCGGTGTTCGGCGATGTCGATTATCCGGAAGAGACGCGGCTGAAATACCGCTTCCTCGATCTGCGCCGCGAGCGCCTGCATCGCAACATCATGCTGCGCGGTCAGGTGGTCGACAGCATCCGCCAGCGCATGAAGGGGCAGGGCTTCAACGAATTCCAGACGCCGATCCTGACCGCGTCCTCGCCGGAAGGCGCGCGCGACTTCCTCGTGCCGTCGCGCATTCATCCCGGCAAGTTCTACGCGCTGCCGCAGGCGCCGCAGCAGTACAAGCAATTGCTGATGATGGCCGGCTTCGACCGCTACTTCCAGATCGCGCCCTGCTTCCGCGACGAGGATCCGCGCGCCGATCGGCTGCCGGGTGAGTTCTATCAGCTCGATATCGAAATGAGCTTCGTCACCCAGGAAGACGTGTTCGAGGCGATGGAGCCGGTGATCCGGGGCGTGTTCGAGCAGTTCGGCGAGGGCAAGGCTGTCACGCAGAAATTCCCGCGCATTCCCTTCGCCGAGGCGATGCAGAAATACGGCTCCGACAAGCCGGATCTGCGCAACCCGATCATCATGCAGAGCGTCAGCGAGCATTTCCGCGGCTCGAACTTCAAAGTGTTCGCGCGCATGCTCGAAGACGCGAAGAACGAAGTGCGCGCCATTCCCGCGCCTGGCGGTGGTCAGCGCACCTTCTGCGATCGCATGAACTCCTGGGCGCAGAGCGAAGGCCAACCGGGCTTGGGCTACATCTTCTGGCGCGACAACGAGGGCAAGACCGAAGCGGCCGGCCCGATCGCCAACAACATCGGCCCCGAGCGTACCGAAGCGATCCGCCAGCAGCTGAACCTGAAGGCGGGCGACGCGGCCTTCTTCGTCGCCGGTGACCCCCAGAAGTTCGCGACCTTTTCAGGCAATGCGCGCACGCGCGTCGGCAAGGACCTCAACCTGATCGATGAGAACCGCTTCGAGCTGGCATGGATCGTCGACTTCCCGATGTATGAGTGGAACGAGGACGACAAGAAGGTCGACTTCTCGCACAATCCGTTCTCCATGCCGCAGGGCGGTCTCGAGACGCTGCAAAGCCAGGACCCGCTGACCATCAAGGCGTTCCAGTACGACATCGCCTGCAACGGCTATGAGCTGGCCTCAGGCGGCATCCGCAACCATCGCCCCGAAGCGATGGTGAAGGCGTTCGAGATCGCCGGCTACAGCGAGCAGACGGTGATCGACCGCTTCGGCGGCATGTATCGCGCCTTCCAATATGGCGCGCCGCCGCATGGTGGCATGGCCGCTGGTGTCGACCGCATCATCATGCTGCTGGCTGGCGAACAGAACCTGCGCGAAGTGGCGCTGTTCCCGATGAACCAGCGTGCCGAGGACATCCTCATGGGCGCGCCGTCGGAAGCAACGACCAAGCAATTGCGCGAGCTGCATGTCCGCCTCAACCTGCCGGAGAAGGGCGCGTGAGCGCGAAGCCCGGAGTAGGCGCATGAGCGCGAAGCCAATGTCGATGAAGGTCGCGACGCGTTATGCGATCGCGGCCTTGCGCGACTACCGCCAGTTTGGCTCGCGCCAGCTGGAACGCGATTGCCCGATCTGCGGCTTCCACGGCATCTTCGTCGCCGCCGCGCGGCCGCCGCGCTGGAACAGCCGCTGCCCGTCTTGCGATAGCCGCGAGCGCCATCGCCTGGCGCATCTGCTTTATCAGAAGCTCGGCATCGGACCCGGCCAGAATCTCGCTGTCCTGCATTTCGCGCCGGAAGTCTTCATGATCGAACGCATGAAGAATGATCCGGGCTATGTGACCAGCGATCCGAAAATGGCCTATGCCAAGCTGAACGAGGACATCCAGGCGATTTCCTTCGGCGATGAGGCTTTCGATCTCGTCATCGCCCATCACGTGCTCGAACACGTGCCCGATGATGCCAAAGCGTTTTCGGAAATCCGCCGCGTGCTGAAGCCGGGCGGGCGCGCTATCCTGTCGGTGCCGCAGAACTGGGCCCGTGAGACGACGGTGCAGGAGCCCTCGATCACCGGCCGTCGCGAACGCGCCGCCGCCTATGGCGCGATCGATCATCTGCGCTATTACGGCCGCGACTTCGCCGACAAGCTGCGTCTCGCTGGTTTTGCGGTTGAGACCTATCGACCCGAACCGCTGGATGAGATGCGGATGTCGCTCGGCTTTGACGACGCCATCCACATCGCCACCAAGCCGGCCTGACCCATGGCGGGATCGCCTCCATCTTGGTCCCCGCCCGATGCTTCAATTCGGACGCGGGTGTCCTGCTGCATCATCGCGTTCAACGAGGCTGATCGCATCGCGCGCACCATCGAGTCCGTGCGTGGCCTCGTCGATGAAGTCATTGTCGTCGACTCCGGCTCGACCGATGGCACGCAGGCGCTGGCCGAAGGTTTTGGCGCGCGCGTGGTGCATCGCGATTGGGAAGGCTACGGGCCGCAGAAGCGTTTTGCCGAAGAGCAGGCGCGCAACGATTTCGTTTTGAATCTTGATGCCGACGAATGGCTGTCGGAAGAGCTGCGCGCCGAGCTGCGCGCCATCCTCGTGCAGGAGCGCATGCCGGCCGCGTCGTTTCGCATGCGCATGACCATGGTCTATCCGCATCACGAGCGGCCGCACATCATGGCCGACAGCCATAACTACATCCGCCTATATGATCGCACCAAGACACGTTTTGCGGCGTCCATGGTGCATGACACGGTCGAGCCGACAGCTGATGTCATCCAGCTCAAGGCGCCGGCCTACCACCAGTCGTTCCGCTCCATCGCCCATCTGGTGCGCAAGGAGATCGGTTATTACGAATTGCAGAAACGCGAGAAGACCAAGAACAAGGCGCTCCTGGTTCTGCGGGTCTTCACCGAGATTCCCTGGCAGTTCTGCAAATTCTATTTCATCCGTGGCCACATCTTCGGCGGCTTCTACGGCTTCATCCTGTCGGTGGCCGTTGCCTTCATGCGCTGGACACGCATCCTGGTTTTGCTGGGCTATTGATCCTCTGCTGCCATAAATTGGCAATTGCCATGGGCTAGAAGCAGGGTGTTCCGCAGCCCCCGGAGGAGTACGCCATGGATCGCAAGATAATCTTCTATCATTCGCCGCATACCCGCTCAGGCGGCACGCGGGTCCTCCTCGAGGAACTCGGCGCGGACTACGACATGCATGTGTTGAGCCTGCGCGCCGGCGAACAGCGGCAGGCCGATTATCTCTCGATCAATCCGATGGGGAAGGTGCCGGCCATCGCGCACAATGGCGCGCTGGTGACGGAGCAGGGCGCCGTCTACCTCTATCTCGCTGATCTCTATCCGGAAGCGGGCCTTGCGCCGGCTATGGGCGACCCGTTGCGCGGGCCTTATCTGCGCTGGCTCTTCTTTTACGGTTCCTGTTTTGAGCCGGCGTTGGTCGACCGCGCCATGCAGCGTGAGCCGGCACGGCCCTCCATGTGCCCCTATGGCGACTATGACACGACGATAAAGACCGTGACCGACCAATTGGCCAAGGGGTCTTATCTGCTAGGCGAAAAGATCACGGCGGCCGATCTGTTGTGGGGCACGGCGCTGCAATGGACGACGTCCTTCAAACTCATACCTGAGACTCCCGTCGTCATGTCTTATATCGAGCGCATCGCTTCCCGGCCCGCGGTGCAGCGTGCCACCGCCGCCGACAATGAACTCGCGGCCCAGCAGGAAGCTGCTGCGAAATCCGCCTCGTAGGATCTAAGTGGCGGATGGGCCTTGGCCCGTCCGCCAAATCTTTTGATTACGCCCTTGGCTTCCGCTGTTTCTCACGCCTATGCTCGTGCTCGCACGTGTAGAGCCCGAGCAACAGGGAGCCAGTCGAATGCATAAAATTGCTATCGATGCCGACGCATTGGCCTATGGGAGGACGCTGCGTGATGGTCGCGAACGGGTGTTCGACAGCCTCGACCTGCAGCGCACCGCCCATATCATCGTCGACATGCAGAACGGCTTCGTCGAGCCCGGCGCGCCGGTGGAAGTGCCGACCGCACGCGAGATCGTCGACAACATCAATGCCATCAGCCGTGCCGTGCGCGCCGGTGGTGGCATCAATGTGTTCCTGCAGATGACCATGACGCCCGAGTCGCGGCAATCGTGGTCGAACTGGTCTTATTTGAATAGCAAGGCTAGCGGGCCAGGAATGGGGCAGGCCTTCGCGCCGGGCGCGCATTTTTGGGAGTTGTGGCCAAAGCTCGACGTGGTGCCGCAAGATCTCAAGGTCAACAAGACGCGCTTCGGTGCCTTTGTGCCCGGCGCGTCGGATCTGCACGAGGTGTTGCAGAAGCAGGGCGTCGACACTCTGATCATCACTGGCACGCTGACCAATTGCTGTTGCGAGTCGACCGCGCGCGACGCCATGCAGATGAATTACAAATTGGTTTTCGTGGCTGACGGCAATGCCGCGCTCACCGACGCGGCGCACAACGGCACCCTGTCGAACATGGCGATGCTGTTTGCGGAAGTGATCGACACCAAGGCAACCGTCGATCTCGTCGCCAGCTCGCACAGGCTTGCCGCTGAATAGCGGGCAGTGGACCTGACCTGATGAGGCAGTGAAAGGCTAGTCCGCGTGCACAAAGCGGACCGGCCGGATTTCGGCTGCGTCGCCAAATTTCGTCAAGACGCGATCTGGCAGAGCGCGGGCCGATTTATCGAAAGGACCCAAACCTACAATTTGAGAGCGGCCCTAAGTTTTTGACATTCATCTTAGTTGTTGTTCTCTTGGCGATCGCCGGAAGTAAAAAAGCTCAGAGCGAGCGAACATGGTCGGGGAGGGCCGCAGGCATGGTGATAGATTTCCACGCACACTTGATCGATCCAGCGGTCTATGCGGAGACTCGGGCTTGGAGCATCTTTGCGATGACGCAGGATCCTGCCCGCGAGGCATCGGTAAACAAGCGCCTCGCCGACATCGACGACCGCGTCGCGGCGATGGATCGTATGGGCGTGGACATGCAGGTTCTTTCCTCGAGCCTTGTTCATCAAGGTACGTACAACGCGCCTCCCGCTGACGGCCTTCGGCTCGACCGCCGCATGAACGATCGCATTGCTGAAGCCATTGCGTCGAGGCCTGAACGATTTTGTGGCGTTGGAAGTGTCCCGTTGCAAGCGCCCGATCTTGCCGTTCAAGAGTTGCGGCGCTGCATGGAGGAGCTCGGACTGAAAGGCGTTACGATTTCGACGTCCGTCGGAGCTCTTGAGATTGGCGATGTTTCGTTACGCCCGTTTTGGGAGGCGGCGGAGGCGCTGGGCGCGGTCATCTACATCCATCCCGCCGGAAATCATGATCAACGATTCCGCAAATACGCGCTCTGGAATTCAATCGGCCAGTCCTTTGAGGAAGCAATGGCCATCGGCTCGTTGTTTTACGAGGGGATTCTTGACGCTTATCCGAAACTGAAAATCGTTGTCTCCCATGGCGGCGGATACATGCCGTATTATATCGGCCGCATTGCAAGGAATTATCTGGAGAAGCCGGCGACGCGCATCAACATGTCCAAGCCGCCGATCGATTATCTCCGCATGCTCTATTACGACACGTGCGTCTACGACAAGGCGACGTTGGAGCACCTTGTTGAGATTGTTGGCGCAGATCGCCTGGTGATGGGTTCGGACTATCCGGTGGGCGATGAGGATCCCGTAGCGGTCGTGCGCGATTGCAAGGCCTTGGATAATGCCCTCGTGCCGGCGGTCCTCGGAGGAACAGCGAAAACGTTGCTGGGCTTGGACGCCTCCCGCTGATCGGGCGGCGTCCGTATTTGCTCTAGACCGAGAAGCTGACGCCGCAGCCGCAGCTGGCGCTGACGTTGGGGTTGTCGATCTTGAAAGACTGGCCGATCAGATCGTCGACGAAATCGATCCGCGCGCCTTTCAGGAAATCGACCGACACCGGGTCGACCAGCACGCGCACGCCATTCTTCTCGATGACCAGGTCGTCGTCGGCTTTGGCCGTCTCGATCTCGAAGGCATATTGAAAGCCCGAGCAGCCGCCACCCTTGACCGCCACCCGCAGCATGGCGCCGTCGGGTTCCTTGCTCAGGATCTGCGAGACGCGTTTGGCCGCGCGGTCCGTCACAATCGGGAGTGCGGCGTCGGCTAGGGTTGATTCGGCGTTTTCAGACATGGTCCTGCTTTCAGCACGTTAGGCGGTCTTACCGCCCCTTGCGCTTGATCGGACACAAGATATAGGTCCAGACTGATGGCGATTCAATGGACAGCGGACCGGATAGCGGATGTGGAGCGGGATCGGGCGCCCTGGGCGGCTCTGTCCAGCCGCAGCCGTGGCCGGCTTTTCCCCGAAAAATCCTCTCCGACGCGCAGCGAGTTCCAGCGCGACCGGGACCGGATCATTCACTCGACGGGCTTCCGCCGTCTGGCGCATAAGACGCAAGTCTTCGTGCCGCACGAAGGCGATCACTATCGCACCCGGCTGACCCATACGATCGAGGTGGCGCAGATCGCCCGCGCTTTGGCGCGAGCCCTTGGTCTCGATGACGATCTCGCCGAGGCGCTGGCCCTGGCGCACGATCTCGGCCACACGCCCTTTGGCCACACCGGCGAGGATGCGCTGGAAGCGGCGATGGCTGATTACGGTGGCTTCGACCACAACGCCCAGGCGTTGCGCCTGGTGACGCGCCTGGAGCATCGCTACGCCGCTCACGACGGTCTCAATCTCACGTGGGAAACGCTGGAGGGGCTGGTCAAGCACAATGGCCCGCTGCTCGATGGCAGCGGCGCTCCGCTGGCGCGCTATGCCAAGCGTGGTGTGCCCCTGGCGATTTTGGAATTCGATCGACAGTTCCCGCTCGACCTGTCGCAATATGCCTCCGCCGAAGCGCAGGCGGCGGCGGTTGCCGACGACATCGCCTACAACGCCCATGATATCGATGATGGCCTGCGCGCCGGTCTGTTCGATCTGGCGGCCTTGGCGCAGGTGCCGTTCATCGGCGAACTGCTGGCCGAGATCAACGCGCTCTATCCGGGTCTCGAACAGACGCGGGTCGTGCATGAGTTGGTGCGCCGCGTGATCACCCGTTTCATCGAAGACGTGATCACCGAAAGCGCCAGCCTGCTCGAAGCGTCCCATGCCGCGAGCAGCGCGGACGTGCGCCGGCAGGGCCGCACCCTGGTGCGCTTCTCCGCCGCCATGGCTGAAACCGAGCGGGCGCTGAAGAAGTTTCTGTTCGCGCATATGTATCGCCACCCCAAGGTGATGAAGGTGCGTGACGAGGCGACCTCGGTCGTGCTGGCGCTGTTCCTGCGCTTCTTCACCGCGCCAGCCGACATGCCGCCGGAATGGGCGCAGGCGGCGCAGGGTGTCAGCGAGGAGCGGCGGGCGCGGCTGGTCTGTGACTATATCGCGGGCATGACGGACCGCTACGCCGTGTCCGAACATATGCGATTGTTCGGACACGCGCCGACATTGCGCTAGATTTGGCGCTAGATTGCGACGAGTCGCCGTCCGGGCGACGACGGAGAGCGGATTTGGCGCTGGGTCTGAAGAGGGCGCTGGCAGGTGTAGCGGGGGCGGCGGCCGCGGTCGGCGTGGTCGCCTTGGCTGGTGGCCGGGCGATCACCTCTCGCTGGCGCAGCGACGACACGCCTGATCCCGACACCATACCGCTGCCGGCGCCGCTTCCGCCCGATCCGGAGCGCTTGTACGTGGCCGAACGGCCGCAGCTTTTGACCCGGCGCGGCTGGTTCGAAGTGGTCCAGGTCATCTATGCCGACATCGGCCGCGACCGGCTGTTCCTGATCGCGGCGGGCGTCGCCTTCTATGCGCTGTTGTCGATCTTTCCGGCGGTCTCGGCGCTCGTGTCGATCTACGGCTTGTTCGCCGATGCCAAGACCATTGTCGACCAGATGGGTGAACTGGCCTTCATCCTGCCGCCGGGCGCGGTCGACATCATCCGGGGCCAGGCCGAAGCCATCGCCAGCGGCTCAAGCAGCAGCCTCAGCGTGTTGGCCATCGTCTCCCTGCTGATTGCGCTGTGGAGCGCCAACGCCGGCATGAAGTCGATGTTCGACGCCATGAACCTGATCTATGGCGAAGACGAGAAGCGCAGCTTCCTGCAGCTCAACCTGCAATCCTTTTTCTTTACGCTCGGCGGCCTTGGCATCTTCGTCGCCACCATTGCTATTCTGCTGGTGGTGCCGTTCCTGCTCAGCTTTGTCGAGTTGCAGGACAAGTTCCCATCGGGCTTTCGGATTCTGCGCTGGCCGGCGCTCTTCGTGGTGACGGCGGTCTTCCTGACCCTGCTCAACCGCTATGGCCCGAGCCGGGTGCCCGAGGCGGCCCGCTGGGCGATCTGGGGCAGTGTGTTCGGCGCCGCCGCCTGGATCGCCATGTCGATCCTGTTTTCCTACTACCTTGGCCATTTCGGCAATTACGCCGCGACCTATGGGTCGCTGGCGACCATCGCCGGCCTGATGATGTGGCTGTGGCTGTCGGCCCTGGTGGTGCTCATCGGCATCGAATTGAATGCCGAGCTGGAGAAACGCACCTCGCGCTGGGAAAGCGAACGCGAATACGCCGCCGCGACCCAGGAGGCCATGCGGCGGCGTCAAGAACTGATGCGGTCGAGAAAAGAGACCAAAAAAGAAAAATGAGCCGGGGATCTGACTCCGGGGACTAGACCCGGCCGAGGCCGCCGCGCAGGAACGGAACGACGTTCTCGAGGACGGCATAGATGCCCGCAAAGCCCAGCGTGGCGACAATGGCGAAGCCGACGAACGTCATTTCACGATAAAGATCAAACTGCGGCATGAACGGGACCTCCCTATATGTGTTTGTCCCCTGTTAGACTAATCCATTGCCGGAGCGCAAGTAGGGACCACAAGTAGGGGCCACCAGCGCAGTGGTTGCGATGGGCTTCTAGATCCTGCCTTTTTTGACCCTGCCTGTGATTTGCGATAGGCCGCGCGGCCAGAGATATATCCGGATTGAATTGATGAACATTTTTGCTGAATTCCAGGCGCGGGTCGCCGATGCGTTGCGGACGCTGGTCGGACAGGGGCGGTTGCCCCAGGACCTTGACCTCACCCGTTTCGTGGTCGAGCCGCCGCGCGATGCCTCCCACGGCGATCTGGCGACCAATGCCGCCATGGTCTACGCCCGCGAGGCCAAGGAGCATTTCGGCAATCCACGTGCCCTGGCGACGGCCTTGGCCGAGGCCATCGGCGCCATGCCGGGCGTGGCGGCGGTCGAGATTGCCGGGCCCGGTTTCATCAACATCCGCCTCGATCCGGCGATCTTCGCCGACGTGCTGCGCGTCGCCCTCACCGACAAGAATTACGGTCGTGGCAATGCCTCTGGTAAGGTCAATGTCGAATATGTCTCGGCCAATCCGACCGGGCCGATGCATGTCGGTCATGGCCGTGGCGCCGTGTTTGGCGACGCGCTTGCCAACCTGCTGGCCTTCTCCGGCCGTGACGTTGCCCGCGAATATTACATCAACGATGCCGGCGCTCAGGTCGATGTGCTCGCGCGCTCGGCCCATCTGCGCTACCGCGAAGCGCTGGGCGAGACGATCGGCGAAATTCCCGAAGGTCTCTATCCCGGCGATTATCTCAAGCCTGTCGGCGAGAAGCTGAAGCAGCAGTTCGGCAACACGCTCCTGGGCAAGGCCGAGAGCGAGTGGCTGCCGCAGGTGCGTCAGGCGGCGATCGACGGCATGATGGAGATGATCCGCACCGATCTCGCCGCGATGAACATCAGCCATGATGTCTTCTTCTCGGAGCGCACGCTGCATGGCGGTGCGGATTCCCCCATCGCTAAGGCGGTGGCCGATCTGCGCGCGCGCGGCCTGATTTATGAAGGACGCCTGCCGCCGCCGAAGGGGCAGTTGCCAGAGGATTGGGAGGATCGCGAACAGACCTTGTTCCGCGCCACCGAGTTTGGCGACGATGTCGATCGTCCGCTGGTCAAGTCGGACGGATCCTATACCTATTTCGCCGCCGACATCGCCTATCACAAGTCGAAGTTCGATCGCGGCTTCCTCGATATGATCGACGTCTGGGGCGCCGATCATGGCGGCTACGTCAAACGCATGCAGGCGGCCGTGAAAGCGGTCTCGCAGGGCAAGGCCGTGCTCGACGTGCGCCTGTGCCAGCTCGTCAAGCTGATGCGCGACGGCCAGCCGGTGACTATGTCGAAGCGGGCAGGGACATTCGTCACCCTGCGCGAGGTGGTCGACGAAGTTGGCGTCGATGCGGTGCGCTTCATGATGCTGTTCCGCAAGAACGACGCGCCGCTCGAATTCGATCTGGCCAAAGTGCTGGAACAGTCGAAGGACAACCCGGTCTTCTACGTCCAATATGCCCATGCGCGCGGATCGTCGGTGCTGCGCCAGGCCAAGGCCACTTTCCCGGACATGGCGTTTGATGGGGCATCTCTGGCGCAGGCGCCTTTGGCTTTGCTGCAGGATGAGGGCGAGCAGGGGCTGATGCGCCTGATCGCCCAGTTCCCGCGTCAGGTCGAGGCGGCGGCGGTGGCGCATGAGCCGCACCGCATCGCTTTTTATCTCCATGACTTAGCGTCAGCGTTCCATTCGCACTGGAACAGCGGCAAAGATAAGCCGCAATTACGCTTTGTTAATGAAGAAACGCGAGATTTGTCCCATGCACGCGTTGCGCTGGTTGCGTCGTTAACCGGTGTCATCGCAGCGGGGCTCGCTCTTCTCGGCGTGAGTGCTCCGCAGGAGATGCGCTGAAAGGCACCGTCCGTTCGATGCGGCGAACGCTTTTCGGCGAGTGTTGAATCGTCGAGGCGTCCGTCCGTGTTGACGTGTGAGGTGTGCCTATGAGTCAAGCTGCTGTCCGACTTCGCGACCCTGTCGATCTCGAAGAGTTTGAGCGCAAGCTCAGAAGCGCGGCGCCCGATCCCAAGCAGGGCGGCGATCCGCTGCAGGAGCTGTCTCGCCTCATCGGGGTCCAGAAGGATCCGCTTGACCAACTCTTCGCTGAGGCGAAGGCGCCCGCTGCGTCTGCCTCTAATTCTGTCGCCATGTCTGGCGTGGCCCCGCGTATCGACGTCGCGCATATCGACGAGCGCCTGTTCCGTCCCGCCGGTCAGCCCGTGTCACAGCCCAAGGCTCCGTTTGAAGACCCCGCCGATATTTCGGCGCTGCTCAATCAGTTTCCCGATGCCGCCGCGCGCTTTGCCGCTGCAGCACCGTTGGCCGCGCCAGCCGCGCAGGATCATTACAACGAGCCTATGCCGCCTTTCGCTGAAGGCTATGACGAGCCGTCCGTCGGTGAGCCGGGCTATCGTTCCGGCTATGACGAACCGCGGAAGTCGCGCCGTCCGCTGCTGTTGATGGGCGCCGCTTTGGTTGTTCTGATCGGTGGCATCGGCGCCGTCGTCGTCAACCGCAGCCATGGGCCGAGCGGCACGCCGACCATTCAGGCGTCCAACACGCCTGTCAAAGTTGCTCCCGCCGCATCCGATACGCCCGACCAGGCGCAGCAGGTCTCGGTGCTCGACAAGGCGAATACCGAACGGCTCGCCGCCAGCCGCGTCGTCACGCGCGAAGAACAGCCCGTCGACATCCGCGCCCAGGCGCGCGTCAACGGCACTGCGTCGGGCGTGATCGCCATGCCGGCCGCGCCTTCGTCGGGCGCGACCAATGGCAATGGCCTGTTCCCCGATCCGCGCCCGGTCAAGACCGTGTCCGTCCGTCCCGACGGCAGCGTCATCACTGGCGGTGATCTGTCGGCTCCCAGAACCCCGGTCGCGCCTGTCGCATCTTTGACGCCGTCGATGACCACCAATCCGCCGCCGGTTCCCGTCGCACGCCCGACCGCCGCGCCGGCTCCAACGCCGGCTGCGCCGAAGACAACGGCACGCGCCACGGCAGCAGCATCCGTCGCAGCCGCGACACCTGCTACTGCTACTGCGGCTCCGGCCGCGCAGCCGCAGGCTGAGGCCGCGAAGCCGCCGGTGGACCGTACTGCTTCGACCAATGCCAGTGGCGACTTTGCCGTTCAGCTTGCCGCGCCCGGTTCGGAAGCCGAGGCCCGCCAGGTGATGACCCGGCTGGCGCAGCGCTTCGGCAGCGAACTCGGCGGTCGCAAGCTGACGTTCAAGAAGGCCGCGGTGGGGGACAAGTCGGTCTACCGCGTCCGCATCTCCGGCCTGTCGCGTGAGAACGCCACCAGCTTGTGCACCAAGCTGCAGGCCAAGGGCGGCAACTGCTTCGTTGCTAAAAACTGATTGGCTAAAAACTGACGACCAAGAATTTCAGGTAAACTCTCAAGCGCGCGGGATTCGTTTTCCGCGCGCTTTCGTTTGATCAAGCTCAAGCGTTGGATGAAGAGGATCGAATGAGCAACGAGGCACGCGCCTTCATTTGCGGTTGCGCCGGCACGGAATTGACGGTGGACGAGCGGGCCTTGTTCGCGAAGACGCGGCCCTGGGGTCTCATTCTGTTCAAGCGCAACGTTGAAGACCGCGCGCAACTGATTCGACTGACTCAGCAATTCCGCGAAATCGTTGGCCGCGCCGATGCGCCCGTGTTGATCGACCAGGAAGGCGGCCGGGTCCAGCGCATGGGGCCGCCGCTGTGGCGCAAATATCCGCCGGCTGGCGCCTTCGCCGCGGCCGGCCATGATGCCGCCGCCACCGCTGATCTGATCCGCACCAGCGCGCAGGTGCTGGCCGCCGATCTCAAGGATGTCGGCATTACGGTCGATTGCCTGCCTGTCGTCGATGTACCGGGGCAGGGCGCGCATAACATCATCGGCGACCGCGCCTATGCGGCCGATCCCGACACCGTGGCCGCCTATGGCCGTGCCGCCTGCGAGGGTGTGCTCGCCGCCGGCGTCCTGCCGGTCATCAAGCATATGCCGGGGCATGGCCGCGCCCGGGCCGATAGCCACTTGGAGCTGCCGGTGGTCGAGGCCTCCCTGGCCGACTTGGAAGGATCCGACTTCGTCCCGTTCCGCGCCCTGGCCGACATGCCGTTGGCGATGTCAGCCCATGTCGTCTACACCGCCATTGATTCGGAGTGGCCGGCCACTGTCTCGGCCAAGGTCGTGTCGCAGGTCATGCGCGGTCACATCGGCTTTCAGGGGCTGATCATGAGCGATGATCTGTCGATGAAGGCGCTGAAAGGCTCGTTTACCGAGAAAACCGAGGCCCTTTTCGCCGCTGGGCTCGATCTGGCGCTGCATTGCCAGGGCGAGATCGCCGATGGCTACGCGGTGGCTAATGCCTCGCCGATCCTCGATGGTGTTAGGCTGGAGCGGGCGGAAAAGGCCCTGGCGGCGATCGCAGGGCCTCCCAGGCCGTTTGATCCTGTGGACGCATGGGCGCGGGTCCAATCCGGGCTTGCGATGACTGCCTAGAGCGATCAAATTCCGCGCCGGCCGGTTGTTTTGCGGCCGAAATGGAGTGATTCGCAGTGGCCGACCTGCCATTCGAAGACGGCGTAGAGCTGGATAAGGGCGTTACAGAACCATCGTTCCTCGTCGACGTGGACGGGTTCGAGGGACCGCTCGATCTGTTGCTTGAACTGGCGCGCCGCCAGAAGGTCGACCTTGCCAAAATTTCGGTCCTGGCCCTGGCCGAGCAATATCTTGAATTCATTGACGAAGCGCGCAAAGTCAGGCTCGAGCTTGCGGCCGATTATTTGGTCATGGCCGCCTGGCTCGCCTACCTCAAATCGCGCCTGTTGCTGCCTGAACAGCCGAAGGGCGAGGAGCCGGCCGCCGCCGATCTCGCCGCCGCGCTGGCCTATCGCCTGAAGCGCCTCGAAGCGATCCGCGATGCGGCCGAAAAGCTGGTGAATCGCCCGCGCGTCGGGCGCGACCTGTTCCTGCGTGGCGCCCCGGAAGGGGTGACGATCCTCAAAACGTCAGAATTCCACGCCAATCTCTTCGATCTGCTGTCGGCTTACGCCCGCCAGCGCCAAAAACACGTTCTGTCGCGCGTGACCCTGAAACAGCGAGTCGTCTGGTCGCTGGCGGAAGCGCGCGAGGCGCTGCAGCGGCTGGCTGGGCGGGCCATCGATTGGACCGCCATGGACACCTATTTGGGCGAATATTTCACCACGCCCGAAACCCGGCGCACCGTTCGGGCGTCGACGTTTTCAGCGTCGCTGGAACTGGTGCGCGAGGGAAAGCTTGAGTTGCGCCAGGATCGCGCTTTTGCCCCGATCTGGGTCAGATCCTGCTCCAATGATCCGCTCGCTCCGGCCCTGAGCGTGGTTGAAAATTAAGTTCGGAAAATTGAATTCGTAGCCGAGTTGAAGCATTCAAGAGGATTGTCGTGGGAGAAGCTGCCGAACAACTGCCTTTTGAAGGCGAGGACGCCATGAACGCCGCTGCGGAAGCGCACCGGGAAGCCATGCGTATCGCGGAGGCGATACTGTTCGCCGCCACCGAGCCGATGGAGGAGGCGGAGATTGGCCGTCGCCTGCCTGAGGGCACCGACGTTGGCGAAGTGATGCTGCAATTGCGCGAGGAATACGCCCATCGGGGCGTCAATCTCGTGCGTGTCGCGCGCAAATGGCTGTTCCGCACCGCCACCGATCTGGGCTGGCTGTTGTCGCGCGACGTCAGCGAGCAGAAGAAACTTTCGAAGGCCGCGCTCGAAACCCTTGCGATCGTTGCCTATCACCAGCCGGTGACACGCGCCGAGGTGGAAGACATTCGCGGCGTCGCCATTTCCAAGGGTACGCTCGACGTGCTGCTGGAGACCGGTTGGGTGCGCTTGCGCGGCCGCCGTAAGGCGCCAGGCCGGCCTGTGACCTACGGTACGACCGAGGCGTTCCTGCTCCAATTCGGTCTCGAACAGATCACCGATCTGCCGGGCCTTGAGGATCTGCGTTCGGCTGGTCTGTTCGATGGTCGCCTGCCGCAGGGCTTTGGCATACCGAAGCCGAGCGACGATAGCGCGCTCACCGAGGACGAAGATCCGCTGGAAGGTGGTGAAACTACCGACCTCTTCACCGAGCCCGCTAACGGGGAAGCTGAAGCGGAAGCCGGGACCGAAGCAGAGGCGCAAGCTGAAGTCGAAGCCCGTGCTGAAACTCAGGCTGAAATCCAGTCCGACCCCCTCGCCGAAGTTGAAGCTGAAACCGAAACCGAAACCACGATCGAAGCTGGTGCTATCGCCGAAGTGGCGGAGACTGGCGAAGTGGTCGAGGTCGAGGAAGCCGAGACTGAGGAAGAGGCTGCCGAAGCTGAGGCCGTGCTCGAGGAGCCAGCTGCCGAGGCTGAGCTTGAAGAGCCGATTGCCGAGGTGGAGGAAGAATCTTCCAGCGAAGCGCTGCTCGAAGAGTCCGTTTCCGAAGAGCCAGCGGCTGAAGAGTCCACCGACGAAGAGGCGGATGAGCCGCAGGATACCGCCTCGGATTCGGACAAGGACGAGGAAAATCCGTCGTCCGACAAAATATAACCGAAAATTAATCGCATCACGGCCGGAAATAGTGCTGTGCAGGCCGGTTCCACTCACCATATTGAAGATGGGTGGGGCTAAATCCTTGTATTTGGAGGCCGCCTTGCCTAACTTCGGCCAATCCGGCGGCGGACCATACGGTTCGTCGTCAACTGGAGGCAATTATGGGAAGCATGTCTCTCTGGCATTGGCTTGTCGTCGGTGCTCTCGCTCTGCTGCTGTTCGGCGGTAAGGGCAAGATTTCCGACCTGATGGGTGATGTCGCTAAGGGCATTAAGTCCTTCAAGAAGGGCATGGCTGAGGAAGACGCTGAGAAACCGGCGACGGAACAGTCACGCACCATCGACCACGCTCCGGCTCAGCCGGCGCCGAGTGCGACGACGGCGCAGCCCGCCGCCACCGCTCAGCCGAGTTCGACCTCGGCCAATAACGAGCCCGCCAAGGTGGGCTGAGCCATTCGCTGAATGACTCACCCCGGGCGATCGTGTCCCGGGGCGGCAATCGTCTGATGCGATCTTGCGTTTGCCAACGCGTGATCGTAAGGCCGCTCCAGCAACTCCCCGGCGGACGCCATGCTCGACTTCGACGCCACTAAGCTTATCATCATCGGTATAGCCGCGCTGATCTTCATCGGCCCGAAGGACCTGCCGCGCGTTCTGCGCCAGGTCGGCGGCTTCGTCGCGAAAATGCGCCGGATGGCCTCTGAGTTTCAGGGCCAGTTCATGGACGCGATGAAAGAGTCCGAGATGGACGAATTGAAGAAGGACATGCAGAAAATCGCCCAGCAGGCGAAAGCTGACATCTCCTTCGATCCCCGCGACACCGAGCGCGAATTGCGCGAGGCGCTGGAGAAGAAGCCGGAGGGGCCGCAGCCGGCGATTCAGGCTCCGATCGATCCCGACAGCCCCGCCTTCCATGTCGATATCCCTCCGCCGCCGGAGACGCCCGATGTCGCCAAATCGGTGGCGACGGCCGAAGGGACCGATCAAGTCGCCGATAAGGCCGCCGTTGAAGTTCAGCCGCAGAAGGTGGCGCAAGGTTCATGACCGACCCGCGCCCGGAGGACGAGGCGCGGCGCCCGGACAAAGCCGCCGCCGCAGAGGGTGGCCCAGAGATCACGCCTGACGCGCAGGTCAACGCGCACGAGAACGAAGCGCGGAGCTCGAATGAAGCGGCCGCCGCAGAAGGTAGCGCAGGAACTATGACGGATACGCAAGTCGTCGCGCACGAAGACAAGACAGCGCTCACGCCGGACGAGGCTGCCATCGAGGCGACCAAAGCGCCGTTGATGGATCATCTCATCGAGTTGCGTTCGCGCATCATCAAGGCGTTGCTCGCCTTTCTCGTGATGTTCGTGGTGTTCTTCTATTTCGCCAAGGACATCTACAACCTGCTCGTCATCCCGTTCGAACACGCGGCCGGGCCCGAGGGCGTCAAGCTGATCTACACGGCGCCGCAGGAATTCTTCTTCACCCAGATCAAAGTGGCGATGTTCGCCGCCGCCTTCGCCGCCTGTCCGGTGATCTTCGCCCAGATCTACGCCTTCGTCGCGCCAGGACTCTATCGCCACGAGCGCATGGCCTTCGCGCCTTATCTCGTCGCCACGCCGATCTTCTTTCTGCTCGGCACGCTCCTCGTCTATTTCCTCGTCATGCCGAACTTGCTGCATTTCTTCCTGGCCATGCAGCAGGCGAAGGAACCGGGCAGGGCGCAGATCGAATTGCTGCCGCGCGTCAGCGAATATCTGTCGCTGATCATGACGCTGATCTTCGCCTTCGGCATCACCTTCCAGATGCCGGTGGTCCTCACCTTGCTCGGGCGCATCGGCATCGTCACCTCAGGCTTCCTGCGCGACAAGCGCCGCATCGCCTGGTTCCTGGTCTTCGTTCTCGCCGCGGTGCTCACCCCGCCGGACGTGTTCAGCATGCTGGCTTTGGCGATCCCGGGCTGCTTGCTCTACGAGCTGTCGATCTATTCGGTGCAGATGATCGAGAAGCGGCGCACGGAAGATGCGGAGGCCGACGAGAAGAGCGCCGCCTGAGGCGGACGCTCTTCTAACCGGCCGCTCTCAGTATGCGTTCTTGGTCGTGACCAACGACAGCGGCGTCTGCAGCAGAATGCGCAGGTCGAACATCAACGACCAGTTCTCGATGTAGAACAGATCGTGCGCGACGCGCTGTTCGATCTTTTCCACCGTATCGGTCTCGCCGCGCCAGCCGCTGATCTGCGCCCAGCCGGTGATGCCGGGCTTGACCTTGTGGCGGGCGAAATAGCCTTCGACCACCTGATCGTAGATCTGTCCATTGGCCGCGGCCTGCAACGCATGCGGGCGTGGGCCGACGAGGGACAGTTCGCCACACAGGACATTGAGCAATTGCGGCAGCTCGTCGAGCGACGAGCGGCGCAGAAAACGACCGACGCGGGTGACGCGCGGATCGTCGCGCGTCGCCTGTTTCACGCCTGACGCATCGCCCATGTCGACATACATCGAACGGAACTTATAAACGTCGATCCGCTCGTTGTTGAACCCGTAGCGCACCTGGCGAAAGAACACCGGCCCGCGTGAATCGAGTTTCACCGCCAGCGCGATCAGCGCCAGCAGCGGCGACAGAACGATTAGCGCCAGGGCCGAGATCACCCGGTCTTCGATCACTTTCATGGCCACCGCCACATCCGACATCGGTTTGTCGAACAGCGGCAGGAGCGGCACGTCGCCGACATAGTTATAGGCACGGCCGCGCAGCTTCAGCTGGCTGCTCAGTGCGCTGATGCGCACGTCGACGGGCAGCACCCAAAGCATCTTCAGCAATTGCAGAATGCGGGCTTCAGCGGTCAGCGGCAGCGCGATGATCAGCAGGTCGACCCGCTGTTCACGGCAGAAGCTGACGAGATCGTCAAAACGGCCAAGCTTAACGTAAGCGCCAATGCGCTCGGGCGAGCGCTCTTTGTCGCGATCGTCGAACAGGCCGAGGATCTGGACGGCGTCGCCAGCCGACCGGTCGAGCCGGGCGATGAGGGTTTCGGCCGCGTCGCCGCCACCGACAATGACGGTGCGGCGCGCCAGCCGGCCGGCCTTGCGCCAGGTCGAAAGGACCAGGCTGGCGCCGACGCGCACCAGGGTACAGCCGAGCCAGCTCGACAGCAGCCAGTATCCGGCGAAGTCGCGCACCGGTGCGATCGGCGTGTCGACGATGACGCAGGCGACCAGGAGGGCGGCAAGGGCGAGAAAGAGGGCGAGAGCGCAGTTCGCCGTCTGTCTCAGAGGCCGCAGGAGCGCCGGAATCGTGTAGCCCCAGCGTTTGCGGATGATGAGAATGGCCAGGAGAGCCACGGCGCTCAGGACCAAGGCCAGCTGCAGGGGCGAGTGCAGCGGTTCAACCGCGACCTCGGAGGCGGCAAGGCCGGTGCCAATGATGACGGCGGCGTCAAGCGCCAGAACGGTGGCGATAACCGTCGGTTGGGAGATGATTTGGTCCGGGGAGACCACCGGCGCGGCCCGCAGGCGCGTTTGCGTTTCGGCCAGATTACGAAGAGGGGAGCTCATCAAGGGGTCCAGTTCTGCACTAAGGCGGACACTGGCGTTGCAGGGGTAAATAAAGGCGGCCGGAAAAGCCGACAAAATCCGTTAATGGGCGGTAATCAGGTATCATAATACCAGATCATAAAAGCCATTGCTGCATAAGGTTTTTTGGTGATTAACGATTGACGGGGCGTCGCCGCTTTCTTATAAGCCCGCATCCATCCGGCGCAGATGCATCGGTTTATGCCGTTGTGCCGCCAATTTACGGATCAAGTCACATGTTCGCAAAAACGACCACGACCAAGGTGGCCGAAGTCGAGAAGAAATGGGTGTTGATCGACGCCAAGGGCCTCGTTGTGGGCCGTCTTGCGTCGCTGATCGCCATGCGTCTCCGCGGTAAGCACAAGCCATCTTTCACGCCTCACGTCGATGATGGCGACAATGTCATCGTCATCAACGCCGACAAGGTGGTGCTGACCGGCCGCAAGCGCGACCAGAAGATGTACTACCATCACACCGGTTACATCGGTGGCATCAAGGAGCGCTCGGCGCGCTTCATCCTCGAAGGCCGCTTCCCGGAGCGCATCGTCGAGAAGGCCGTGGAGCGCATGCTTCCGCGCGGCCCGCTCGCGCGTCAGCAGCTCAGCAACCTGCGTGTCTATAAGGGCGAAGAGCATCCGCATGCCGCCCAGACCCCGGCGACCCTCGACATCGCCAGCCTGAACCGCAAGAACGCAAGGAGCGCCTGAACATGGCCGAGACCCTTTCATCGCTCCAGGACCTCAAGAGCGCCACTGGCGTTCCGTCCGATGCGCCCGTGCATGTCCAGAAGCTCGACAAGTATGGCCGCGCCTATGCCACCGGCAAGCGTAAGGACGCGGTCGCCCGCGTCTGGATCAAGCCGGGCTCCGGCAAGATCACCGTCAACGGTCGCGAGTTCGAAGTTTACTTCGCGCGTCCCGTGCTGCGCATGATCGTCAACCAGCCGATGGGCGTCGCCAACCGCGTCGACCAGTACGACATGGTCATCACCTGTGCGGGTGGCGGTCTGTCGGGCCAGGCGGGTGCCGTGCGTAACGGCGTGTCGAAGGCGCTGACCTATTACGAGCCGGAACTGCGTCCCGCGCTCAAGAAGGCCGGCTTCCTGACCCGCGACTCGCGCACGGTCGAACGTAAGAAATACGGCCATAAGAAAGCGCGTAAGAGCTTCCAGTTCTCGAAGCGCTAATCCAGCCTTCAAGCGACAAGCTTTCAGCCCGACCGGCTCCGCCGGTCGGGTTTTTCTTTGCCCGCTCGCTAGTTTCCGACGGGCTAGGCGATGGGAGCGGGTGGATCGAGCAGCGTGACGTGGCTGAGTTTGTCGGGATTGTAGACCTGATAGATGGCCTTGATCCGCTCCCCACGTGTCTCGAACGACAGCGTCGCGATCAAGGCATCGTCGAGAAAGGTGAGGATGCCGGACTCGCCGTTGATCACGCCGAGACGACGTTTGACGATGGTCTCTTCGGTAACCGACCCGCGTGGAATGAGCCCGCGCGACAGGATCAACCGGACGATCTTGTCGGCGCCGAAAATGCCCGCGGTTGAGACCCTGACCTTTCCGCCGCCATCGGATTTCAACACCGCATCGTCAGCCAGAAGCGACAGCAACGCGGTCTTGTCGCCGGCCTCGATGGCCAGCAGAAAGCGACGCACAAGGCTCTGCTGCATATGGGCCGTGACCTGAAACTTCGGTCGCCCCTCCCGAACTTTCGTGCGGGCACGGCTGGCGATCTGCCGGCAGGCGACCTCGCTCTTGTTGAGGATCGCGGCGATCTCGGGAAAGCCGGCATCGAAAACATCGCGCAGCACGAACACCGTCCGTTCGTCGGGTGAGAGCCGTTCCAGGACGATCATGAAGGCGAGCGACAGATCCGAAGAAAGATCCATACGGCGCTCGACATCGCGATCGGCGGGCTCAACGATGGGCTCCGGCAGCCAGACGCCAGGATAGGCGGCGCGCTCGACTTCCAGATGCCGCAACCGGTCGATACAGATCCGGGTGGTCACCGAGGTCAGCCACGCCTTGGGTGACCTGATTTCGGCTACATCAGATTGCAGCCAGCGCAGAAACACATCCTGCACGACATCTTCGGCCTCTGTGAGTGTGCCGAGCATGCGATAAGCCAGGCCTCTCACATGGCTGCGGTATTGCGCGAAAATCGCCACCAGATCCGGCATCTCGGTTTCTCCCTCCCATCTAAGACGGCCGGGCCAGCCCTTTGTGACACGCCCATGTCACTTTATTTTTCTGGCCTTGAATAGCCCGGTTCTGTCACGAAGCGCGGAGCCGCCCGTCTATAGAGCGACTGGTTTTGATGCCGGTCAGCTCGATACAAGGAGGGGGCTATGTCAAACCTGGTCGAAACCGGCGAGAACGCTGGTCTGGACGTCACGCCGATCACGCCAAGCAGGTCCTACGAGAAGCGGACGATTATCGCGTCCTCGTTCGGTGCGCTGCTGGAATGGTATGATCTCTATATCTACGCCGCTCTGACCGCGACCTTCGCTGAACTGTTCTTTCCGCCGGGCAATGAAGTCGCGGCCACTCTTGCCAGCCTCGCCATCTTCGGCGCAGCTTTCATTCTGCGGCCCATCGGTGCTTTGGTGTTCGGCTATTTCGGCGATCGTTATGGTCGCAAACGCACCTTCCTCGCCACCATCTGGCTCATGGGCGTCGCCACCGTCGGCATCGGCTTGCTGCCGACCTATTCGCAGATCGGCCTGCTGGCGCCCGTGCTTCTGGTGACGCTGCGTCTCGCGCAAGGGCTGGCGCTGGGCGGTGAAGTCGGCGGAGCGGCCACCTATCTCACTGAGAATGCCGCGCCGGGGCGGCGCGGCTTGGCGACAAGCTGGTTGCAGACGACGGCAACGATCGGCCTGCTGCTGTCCATCGTAGTCGTCACAGTGGTCCGCCTGTCCATGGACAGCGCGTCCTTCAGCGCCTGGGGCTGGCGCATTCCGTTCGTTCTGTCCGTGATCCTTCTGGCGGTGTCGGTCTATCTGCGACGCGGATTGTCGGAGTCCCCGGTCTTCGCGCGCATGAAGTCGAAGGGACAGGTGTCCGATAATCCTATTACTGCAAGCTTGTCGAACGGCCGCAACGTCAGGAACATGTTTATCCTCCTGTTCAGCGTCGCCTCAGGCGTTGGCGTTCTCTACGGCGTTGGCCATTTCTATTCGGCTTATTTCCTCGCCAACACGCTGAAGGTTGAACCGACGACGGCCAACATTTTGATGTCGTGCGCGCTGATCCTGGCCACGCCGTTCTATGTGCTCTTTGGTTGGCTGTCGGACAAGATCGGCCGCAAATGGATCATGGTGTCGGCTTGTCTTCTGGCCGCTGTGACCACGCAGCCCGTCTTCAAGGCACTCACGCATTTCGCCAATCCGGTCTTGGAGCGGTTTCAGAGCGAGAATGCTATCGTTGTCGAGGGCAGCGACTGCAGCTTTCGTTTGTTCTCTCCGGCACTGACGCCTTGCGACAAGGCCAGAAACTTCCTCAACGGCCTCGGCGTCACTTATGCCTTCAAAGAAACGCCGGCGGGCAGTCCGGTCAGCGTCGAGGTAGCGGGATCGCGGATCAACGGTTTTGATCCGGCTGCGATCAAAGGCGCGATGAAACAAGCCGGCTGGCCAGAGGCCGCCGACCTGTCGCAGGTTAATAGACCAGTTGTGGTTCTGCTGCTTTGGTATCTCGTCGTTCTGCTGACCATGGTCTATGGCCCGATCGTCTCCTTCATGGTCGAGCTGTTTCCAGCTCATCTGCGGTACACGTCACTGTCGCTACCGTTTCACATCGGTTCGGGCTGGTTCGGCGGCATGCTGCCCTTTGTGCTGACCAGTATCAACGCCTCTTACGGCAGCATCTATGCGGGTCTCTGGTATCCGGTGATCATCCTGCTGGTCTCTTTCATCGTCGGGGCGTTGTTCATCCGCGAAACCAGGCAGAACTCCATCGACTAATCCGCAGATCACATCGAACCAAGAAATGGAGAGAGATCCATGAAGCGAATTGTTGTCCTGGGCGCCGGATTTGCCGGTCTATGGAGTGCGGTCGGTGCGGCGCGCAAGCTCGATGAGCTTGGTATCGCGCGCGACGAGGTGGAAGTCGTCGTCATCAACAAGACGGCGTTTCACAGCATCCGCGTTCGCAACTACGAGGCGCAGTTGGAAGAGACGATCGTGCCTCTGTCCGAAGTGCTCGATCCGATCGGCGTGCGTTGGATCGAAGGCGAGGTCTCCAACATCGACGTCGATGCCAAAGTGGTCACGGTCGAGACGCACGGCGGGTCGACGTGGCTGTCCTTCGACCGTCTGGTATTTGCCTTGGGGAGCAAGCTGGTTCGCCCGGCCATCAAGGGATTGGGCAGCTACGCTTTTGATGTCGACACCTATCACGGCGCCAAACGGCTGGAAGCGCATCTGGCCGGGCTCAGGTCAAACCATGCTCCGGGCCGCTCTACAGCTCTTGTCGTCGGCGCTGGACTGACGGGGATCGAGATTGCGGCGGAACTGCCCGGGCGGCTGCGTAAGCGCGCCCGATCCGACGCGGCTGACGTCAAAGTGATTCTCGCCGACAGAGCGCCACGCATCGGTCAGGAGATGGGGGAGGCGCAGCCGGTTATTGAGCACGCAATGGCGGCGCTTGGGGTTGAGCTCAGGCCGTCGTTCTTTGTGCGAGAGATTGATGAGCAGGGCGCGATGCTCACGTCTGGAGAGCGCATCTTCGCTTCTACCGTGATCTGGTGCGGCGGCATGCAGGCGCATCCGATGACCGATCTCTTTTCCGTCGCGCACGATAAGCTGGGGCGTCTTCCGGTCGATTCCCTGCTGCGCGTCAAAGGCGCAGCCAACGTCTTCGCGGCCGGCGATGCTGCCAGTCTGTTGATCGATGGCCGCCATGACACGATGATGTCCTGCCAGCACGGCAGGCCGATGGGGCGTTTCGCCGGCCACAATGTCGTTTGTGATCTCCTGGGATTGGAGATGCTGCCATTGCAGATCGATTGGTACACAACCGTTCTCGATCTCGGTCCCTGGGGTGCTGTCTACACCCACGGCTGGGATCGGCGGCTGGCGGCCGAGGGCATGACCGCGAAGCGCGTCAAACAGCGCATTAACGGCGAGCGGATTTATCCGCCCCGCACCGGCCGGAAGGCGGACATCTTCAACGCGGCGAAGCCTACCGTGGACGATCCGCCAAAATTCGCTGGCGCGAGCCGTTAGGGGTTCGCAAAAGCCGAATCCTTGGTTGCGGAGCCGCAATAGGCGAGGCGGGCGAAAGCTGTATATTGAGCACGTCTGCCGGGAGCCCCCTCCCGGCAGAGGTGCTTGGAGTGATTCTCAAAGCGCGCGCGGGTGGCGAACTGGCCACGAACGGGTTCTCGCGTCTGTCATATCGGATATGCTAATCCTCCCCCGCTGGGGGCTGACGCTTGTGCGCTGTCGCACACGGTTGGCTGTCCATATCTGACAAATCTTCTGGATGATGGCTTGAGCACCACAATTTTGGCCGGTTGGTCGTGCCATCGACATGCTGTCATTTTTCAAAGGAGCTGATCGTGATCCGACCCAACTTGCGGCCCGTCGTCTTGTCTTTCGCGATCGTGCTGGCCGCGCCCCTCAGCGCCTTTGCCCTCGAAAGCTTCGTGCTGGAAAACGTCCGTCTCGAGACGCCGACGAACAAGACCTCAATCCTGCTCAAGCGTGTCGAATTCGTCGATACGAATCTGACGCGCGAGGAGGCGCAGAAACTGTTCAGCCTTGACGCCGACCGGGGTGAGCAGACGGCGATTGTGACGAAGGCGCAGGCCAAGCGCATCTTCGCGCCGGAAATCGTCGTCGAGCCGAAGGGCGAACGCACCGGCCTGATCACCTTGCGCACCTATGAGGTGAACGATCTCGATCGCGGTCGCTTCGCCAAAGTGTCGCTTGCCTCCATCGATGGCTCGGCAACCGACAAGGCCGGCGCGGGCACGATCAAATCGGGGCCGATCGTCTTGGAGCAGGGCGACTTCGGCCGCATCATCACCGCGGTCAAGGACGGCGACTTCACCAATGGTGTTGCTCAGCTCGGCAAATTCTCCTGGACCGGCTTCGAACTCGTCGTGCCGGATACGAAAGTGCCGGGCGCGCAGATGAAGTTTGGCATGGCCTCGATGGTCGGCGGCAACACCTATGACGACGGCCTGCCCGTGACCATGAAGGCTGAAATCAAGAATGCCACTTTCGAGCCGGCCAAAGGCAGCGAGATGGCGCAGAGCTTCGCTCAATTCGGCTACGATAAGATCGACATGGGCATGACGGTCGCTGGCGCTTACGATTTGGCCAAGAAGGCCTTTACGTTGAGCGATTATACGCTGTCGGGTGTCAATGCCGGCCAGCTGACCTTGACCGGGCTGTTCGGCAATATCGACCGCACCGCTTTGGTCGGTGATCGCATGGCGCGCCTCAGCGGCCTCATGCAGGGTAACGTCAGCGAATTCACCGTTCGCTTCGCCAATCAGGGCCTCTTCGATAAGGCGCTGAGCTATTATGCCACCACGGTGAACCGGGCGCCGGCCGACATCAAGGCTGAATGGGCGTCGGCGGCGACCGGCATGCTGCCGATGCTGCTCGGGGGCGACCCCTCGGCGCTCAAGCTGGCCGAAGCGGTCAATGTCTTCCTGCGCGATCCGAAAAGTCTGACTGTCACATTAAAGGGCAAGAATGGCCCGGTGAGCTTCATGGAAGCGACGCAGATCAAGGATCCCGCCACCTTCATGCAGAAGGTGGGCGTGACCGCGACGGCCAATCAATAGGCTGTTGCCAATCCAACGAGGACCGGCGTGTCGATTTTCTTGACACGCCGGTCCTCTTGGCTGATGGCTGCGCCGCGCCTATCTGGGCGTGTAAAGGCAAAAGGATTGAGCGCCATGGCGGCGAAGGTTTTCATCGACGGCGAAGCTGGAACGACGGGGCTCCTGATCCGGGACCTGCTCGGCGCGCGCCGTGACGTGGAAATCGTCTCCATTGATCCAGCCAAGCGCAAGGACGCGGACGCCAAGCGCAAGCTGCTCGAAGGCGTTGACCTGACCATCCTGTGCCTGCCCGATGACGCAGCCAAGGAGTCGGTAGCGCTCGCCACTTCGCTCGGCGGCAACGGCCCCAAGGTTCTCGACGCCTCGACGGCGCATCGGGTGGCGCCCAATTGGGTCTATGGCTTTGCCGAATTGGCAGAAGGGCAGGAGGCGGCGATCGCCAATGGCCGCCTCGTCGCCAATCCCGGCTGCTACGCCACCGGCGCCATCGCGCTGCTGCGGCCGCTGGTCGATGCGCAACTGGTGCCGGCTGACTATCCGATCACCATCAATGCGGTCTCCGGCTACAGCGGCGGCGGCAAGTCGATGATCGCCGACTATGAGGCGCGCACCGCACCGGATTTCGAACTGTATGGCCTTGGCCTGCAGCACAAGCACATACCCGAGATTCAGGCCTATAGCCGCCTGTCGCGGCGCGCCATCTTCGTGCCGTCGGTGGCGGACTTCCGCCAGGGCATGCTGGTGTCGGTCCCGCTGCATCTCGACACCCTGCCGGGCAAGCCGAAGGCGGCCGATCTCGAAGCGGCTTTGGCCAAGCATTACGCCAGCGCGCAGTTCGTCAAAGTGGTGCCGGGGACGGCGATCGCCAAAGAGGGCGGCAAGCTTGAGGCGGAGTCGCTCAATGACACCAACAATATGGAATTGCGCGTCATCGCCAATGAACAGCATGGCCAAGTGGTGCTGGTGGCCAAGCTCGACAATCTCGGCAAGGGCGCCTCGCGTGCCGCGGTCCAGAATATGGACTTGATGCTGGGGCTTTGATCCTGTTTACGGCAGCTGCACAGTCGTTTCTTGAATCTAAAACGGCCGGGCATTGCCCGGCCGTCTTGTTTGTGGGGTAGGGCCTCAGCCCTTGAACGCCACCACTTTGCTCTTCTGTTCGCCAAGGCCTTCGATGCCGAGGGTGACCACGTCGCCAGCCTTCAGCCAGTTCGGCGGCTTGCGGCCGAGCGCGACGCCCGCCGGCGTGCCGGTGGTGATGATGTCGCCGGGATCGAGTGTCATGTAACGGCTGACCCAGCTGACGATTGAGTTGACGTTGAACACGAGATTCTTGGTGTTGCTGGATTGCTGCCGTTGGCCGTTGACGTCGAGCCAGATCGCCAGATTGCCGACATCCTTGATCTCGTCCGCCGTCACCAGCCACGGGCCGATCGGGCCGAAGGTCGGCGCGCTCTTGCCCTTGGTCCACTGGCCCGAACGCTCGATCTGGAATTCGCGCTCCGACACGTCATTGCAGATGAAATAGCCGGCGATGTGTTTGCCGGCGTCGGCTTCGTTCACGTAGGAGGCCGTCTTGCCGATGACGAAAGCGATCTCCGCTTCCCAGTCGAGCTTCACGGAATCGCGCGGGAACATGATGTCGTCGTTGGCGCCGACGATGCAGTTCGGCGCCTTGTTGAAAAGGACTGGCTCGGGAGGAACCTTCGCGCCGGCCTCGGCCGCATGGTCGGAATAGTTCAGGCCGATGGCGATGAAATTGCCAGGCTTGGCGACGCAGGGGCCAAGACGCGGATTGCCTTCCACCAGCGGCAGCTGATCAGCTTTGGCGGCGGCGATCTTGGCCAGGGAGTCCGGGCCGAGATGGGCTCCGCTCAGATCGGGGACAATGCCGCTGAGGTCGCGGATCTTGCCGGCGGCGTCGATCAGGCCGGGCTTTTCCTTGCCGGGCTGGCCGTAGCGAACGAGTTTCATAGCCTCTCCTTGGTTGATTCGTAGGGGCGGTTTCCTCAGCCATGATCATGGCAATAAGCGGCGTCTATCGCCTGCCTTTGGGATACGGAAATGTTGCCGAAAAGCAACTGCGGATCGAATTAGCGCCGTTCTAACGAGCGCTTTGCCCAATCCCGAGCCGTTTGCATTGCCTCCCCTCAAAAGCCGGCGCTAAAATGCGTCATAATTGTGATTTCTGCCATATGTGTGACGGTCAGGTTTTTGCGGCGGCGGCTGCGGACCTTGGAGGGACGTTGATGATCAATTGGTACCGGAAGGCTCTACAGATTTCGGTTGCAGCGGGCGCGCTTTTGGGGGCCGCGTCGGTTGCGCAGGCTGGCGGTTTCGCCTTGCGCGAGCAGAGCGCCGCTGGGCAGGGCATGTCTTTCGCGGGTGTTGGTGCGGGCGCGGGCGGCCTGTCGTCCATGTTCTGGAACCCGGCTGCCGTCACGCAGACACCGGGCTGGAACAGCGAGTGGGTCGCGACCGGCATTCTGCCTTATGCCTCGATCAGCCCGACCTTGCCGAACGTCACGCCGCTGGTCGGAGCCCAAGTGGGCGAGCCTGCTTTCCTGGCGTCGGGCTACACCAACTACCAGATCAACGATCGCTGGTATCTCGGCTTGAGCACGAGCGCGCCGTTCGGGCTCGCCACCCGTTCCTCGGAAATCTGGGGCGCCCAGGCTTACGGCACCACGTCGAAAGTGGTCAGCTTCAACGTCAATCCGGTCGTCGGCTGGAAGGTCAATGATTGGCTGGCGATTGCCGTCGGTCCGCAGATTCAATATTTCGAAGTGCGCCTGCGTGGCTCCACCGCTGCTTTCGGCCCGGGTGGCTCGAACATTCTCGCCGGCAACAACATCGGCGCTGGCGTCACCGCCGGTATCATGCTGACGCCGTGGCAGGGCACCCGGATCGGTCTGGGCTTCCGCTCGGCGATTTCGCATGCGCTGGAAGGTGGCTTGCAAGCGGGCGGCCCCGCCGTCATCCCCATCCGCACCAAGGTGACTCTGCCTGAAACCGTCACCCTTGGTGTCTCGCAGGACTACGGTCCGTGGACGGCCAACCTCGGCCTCGAATGGACCAACTGGTCGCGTCTCAAGACGTCGGATGTGTTTGCCCTCAACGGCACCATCATTCCGGCCGCCAAGCAGAACTACATGTGGCGCGACGGCTGGTTCCTTTCGGGCGGCCTCGAATATCACTACAGCCCGCAATGGACGTTCCGCGGTGGCGTCGCTTACGAATGGTCGCCGGTCACAACGGCCGTTCGCTCCGTGCGCCTGCCTGACACCAACCGCATCTGGGCTTCGCTCGGCTTCAGCTATAAGTGGAACGAGCGGATCAGCTTCGATGTTGGCTACACCCACATCTTCGGCACGCCGGACAATATCTTCCTCGGGCCGGGCAATCCGAGCTTCATCGCGCCGCTGCTGTTCACCGCGAACACGCGCGCCCATGTCGACATTCTCTCGGTCGGCGTGAAGTATCGCTGGGATACGCCGGCTGCAGCGGTCGTCGCCAAATACTGATAGCGACGAAGCGACTGACGAACTCAAGAGCCGGGCATTGCCCGGCTCTTTTGTTTGATCAGGCTTTGATCCGCGCTGGATTGCCGATGACTGTCGCGCCGGCGGGAACATCGCGTGTAACGATGCTGCCGGCGCCGATGATCGCATCGTCGCCAATGGTGACGCCGGGCAGAATGATCGCGCCGCCGCCGATCCACACATTGGCGCCGATATGAATCGGCCGTCCGAATTCCAATCCTTGCTGACGTAGTGCAGGGTCGCGCGGATGATCGGCGGTGAGGATTTGCACCGAAGGGCCGATCTGCGTGCCCTGACCAATCGTCACCGCGACGACATCGAGGATGATGCAATTGAAATTGAGGAAGACATCATCGGCGACGGTGATGTTGTAGCCATAGTCGCAATGGAAGGGCGGGCGAATGTTGACGTTGTTGCCAACCTGTCCGAAGCGCTCGCGCAACAACGGTCGGCGTTCGGCCGAGGTGAGCGCCGCAGCCGCATTGTAGCGCGCGAGCCAGGCGCGCGTCGCTGCTTGATCGGCTTGAATCTCGGGTGCGGACGCATCGTAAAGCGCGCCCGCCAGCATCTTATCTTTTTCGTTCATTTCCCAGCGCCGTGCAGTTTGATGGAATCGTCAAACGCCACAAAGACGCGTCGAAATAAAGACCCCAGGCGAAATCGCGGGAACGCGATCGCCTAGGATTTCACCCGCACATATTCGCCCGGCGCTTCGCGCAGCGCGGGCAGGGCGCCTTGTCCTGGTTCGCGCGCTTCGACTTTTTCCGGCGCTTGGGTGGTGATCCAGTTGATCCAGTCGGGCCACCAGGAACCGGCGGTTTCGGTCGCCTGGGCGATCCAATCCTCGAAGGCGCCCTGCACGGGGCCACCGGTCCAGAACTGATATTTCGGCTTGTTGGGCGGATTGACCACGCCGGCGATATGGCCGGAGCCCGCCATCACATAGCGCATCGGGCCGCCGAAGAATTTGGCGCCGGTGAACACCGATCGTGCCGGTGCGATGTGATCTTCCTTCGCCGCCAGATTGTAGACGGGGATCTTCACGTCCTTGAGATCGAGATGACGCCCATCGAGCTCCAGCTTGCCGCGCGTCAGATTGTTTTCGAGATAGCAATTGCGCAGATAGTAGGAATGATTGGCCGCCGGCATGCGCGTGGAATCGGCATTCCACGCGAGCAGATCGAAGGCCGCCGGATCGACGCCCTTGATGTAGTTGTTGACCACATATTGCCAGATCAATTCGTTCGGCCGCAGCATGTTGAACGCGGTCGCCATCTGCGCGCTGTCGAGATAGCCGCGTTCCATCATCTTCTTTTCGATGGCGGCGATATTCTCGGCGCCGGCGAACCATTTGAGATCGCCGGCATCGGTGAAGTCCACCTGCGTCGTGAAGAACGTGGTGCTGCTGACGCGGTTGTCGCGCAGCTGCGCCATCAGGGCGAGCGCAATGGCGAGCAGCGTGCCGCCGACGCAATAGCCGATCGTCGTCACCTGACGTTCGCCGGTGGCTTTCTCCACCGCGTCGAGCGCGGCGAATATGCCTTCGTGGATATAGGCCGAGAAGCCTTTGCTGGCGTGCCGCTCGTCCGGATTGACCCAGGAGATGACGAACACCGTCAGCCCCTGTTGAACGCAATAGCGCACGAAGCTCTTCTCGGGGTTGAGGTCGAGCACGTAGAACTTGTTGATCCACGGTGGCACGATGAGCAGTGGCCGCTTGTACACGGTCGGCGTCACCGGCGCGTACTGGATCAGCTCGATCAGCTCGTTCTGAAAGACCACCTTGCCCGGTGTCGTCGCCATGTCGCGACCGAGTTCGAACTTCGAGGCATCGGCCTGGCGGATGCGCAGATTGCCTTTGCCAGCCTCGATGTCCTCGGCGAACATCTGCAGGCCACGCACCAGATTGGCGCCATTCTCCGCCAACGTCTTGCGCATCAACTCGGGATTGGTGGCCAAAAAGTTCGAAGGCGACAAGGCGCCCGAGATCTGCCGGAGATAGAAGGCGGCTTTTTCCTTGGTCGCCGGATCAATGGTGTCTGCCTGGTCGATCATGTCGTTCGCCCAGCGGGTCGAGATCAGATAGGCTTGCCGCAGGAAATCGAACACCGGCATGGCCTGCCAGGACGGATCGGCGAAACGTTTGTCGCCCGGGTCGGGTGTCGCGACGGGCACGGATTGTTCCCCGGACATGCGCTTCCAGGTCGAGCCCCACAATTCGAACAGCGAGCCGGTGAGTGCCTGCTGTGCATTCATCGCCTTCTGCGGATCGGCCATCCAGTAATCGGCGATGGCGCCAAAGGTGCGCACGGCCTCGGCCACCTGTCCGGACGTGTCAGGGGCGGTCTCGCCCTGTTCGAACGGCTTCAGCCAGGCGGCCAGGGCCTTGCCGGTCTGTTCAGTGGCGCGCGCCAGGTTGAGCGACAGGGCCTCGAAGTCCGGAACCGGAAAATCGTTCGCGTCGCCGGCTTTCGAGTCCTGCTTCTGCAAGGCTTGCTTCACCGGTAAGGCTTGATTCGCCTCGGGCTTGACCGTAGGAGGCTGGGGCTGCGCCTCGATGACGAGCGACGTTGCCGGGGAAGCCGCTGAGGGCAGGCTCGCCGGTTCCGGCGTCACCGCCAAAAGAGGGGATTCGGTATTTTTCTTCCCTGAATGCTTATTTTTGGACCGCGTCGTCATGTCATGACCGGAAAAAGGCGACGGGCGAGGCCGTCATTGTACCACAATACGGAAATATTGAATGCTTTAGTCAATTCTCAATAGGTTGGGTACGCATACAAGCCCCAATGGATAGATACAGTGCTACAGCTTCGCGACATGAACAACCACCGTAGACCGCAATCGATCCTTCTGGCGCTGGCGCTGCTGGCCGGCGCGAGCGTCGGCGCTTATGCGCAGCAAGCCGCTGGCCAACCGGCGCCCGCCCATCCGCAAAAAAGCACCAGCCTGCTGGACTCGCTGATGGAAGGGCCACGCCTGACCACCACCCCGCTTGAGGCGCCGGACTGGATGAAGGAGCGCCGGACCGGCCGGGAGCAGTATTTCGTGCCGGTCGGCCCCCCGCCGGACCAGCCCAAGCGCACGGTGCTGACCCCCGAGCAGATCAGGGCCAAGGAAGCGGACCTCGATTCCATCCGCCGCCGCCATGACCAGATCGCGCGCCGCAAGGGCTTCCAGGGCCAGATCGGCACGGCTTCGGCGCCGCCGATCAAGAAGGCCCAGCCGAAAAAGATGCCCTGTGTGCTGACCTGCGATACGGGTCTCGGCACGCCTACAAGAAAGTGATATTTAAGACGATCCGGCGATGATTTGCTCGTCGTCGGGTTCACACCAATCGGGAACACTCTGATGTCTGAGGATTTTTATCGCGTACGCCGGCTGCCGCCCTATGTCTTCGAACAGGTGAATCGCCTGAAGGCACAGGCCCGCAACGCCGGCGCCGATATCATCGACCTCGGCATGGGCAACCCGGACTTGCCGGCTCCCAAGCATGTCATCGAAAAACTGGTCGAAACCGCGGGTAAGCCGCGGACCGACCGTTATTCCGCATCCAAGGGCATACCCGGCTTGCGCCGGGCCCAGGCCGGTTACTACGAGCGCCGTTTCGGCGTGAAGCTGAACCCCGACACCCAGATCATCGCGACTCTGGGGTCCAAGGAAGGCTTCGCCAACATGGCCCAAGCGATCACCGCTCCGGGCGATGTGGTTTTGTGCCCGAACCCGTCTTATCCGATCCACGCCTTCGGCTTCCTGATCGCGGGCGGTGTCGTCCGCTCGGTTCCTGCCGAGCCGACGCCGGATTATTTCGTGGCGCTCGAAAAGGCGATCCAGCATTCGACGCCGAAGCCGATCGCGGTGGTCGTTTGCTACCCGTCCAACCCGACGGCGATGGTCGCAAGCCTGGATTTTTACAAAGACCTCGTCGCCTTCGCCAAGAAGCACGAGATCTTCATTCTGTCCGATCTCGCCTATGCGGAAGTCTATTTCGACGGCAATCCGCCGCCGTCCGTGCTGCAGGTGCCGGGCGCCAATGATGTGACGGTCGAGTTCACCTCGATGTCGAAGACCTATTCCATGGCCGGCTGGCGCATGGGCTTCGCCGTTGGCAACGAGCGTCTGCTCGCCGCCTTGGCGCGCGTGAAGTCCTATCTCGATTACGGCGCTTATACGCCGATCCAGGTGGCGGCGGCTGCGGCCCTCAATGGCCCCGACGATTGCATCGAGGAAATGCGCCAGACCTATAAGCGCCGCCGCGACGTGATGGTGGAGAGCTTCGGCCAGGCCGGCTGGCACTTCGAGCCGCCGACCGCATCGATGTTCGCCTGGGTGCCGATCCCGGAACGCTTCGCCCATCTCGGCTCGCTCGAATTCTCGAAACTGCTCATCGAAAAGGCCGACGTGGCCGTCGCGCCGGGCATTGGCTTCGGCGAGCATGGCGACAAGTATCTGCGCCTTGCCGTGGTTGAGAACGAGCAGCGCATCCGCCAGGCGGCGCGCGGCATTCGCCGTTTCTTCGACTCTGCCGACCAGACGCTGCACAACGTCGTGCAGTTGCGCAAACCCGCCTGATTGGTCAGCGCCTCCTCGGGGCGCTCCGATGACATTCAAAGCGCAGGCGTCGATCCGACGTCTGCGCTTTTTTCGTTTCCGGCCGCTGTGTTTTGAAATGGTTTCAATATCAGTCGGATAGGCGCGGGTGGAAAAGCTGGGCCAGGGGCTCGGCCTAGTCTGGGATTTGTCCGTTCCACGGCTACGCCGCTTCCTTGATCGGCGGGGGGAAATGGGGCACAAGCGCCGCTTGGCTGTTCGCTTCTTGGCTTTCGCTTTTCCTGGCTGTTTGGCCTGCTGTCTGTCTGGATCATAGTTTCATGAGCACTCCCTTGCGTGTTGGCATTGCTGGCCTGGGTACCGTGGGCGCTTCCGTCGTCCGACTGCTGGAACGGCAGGCGAATTCTCTGGCCGCCAGCACGGGACGCACGATCACGCCGGTGGCCGTCGCGGCCCGGGACCGGACGCGCGATCGCGGCATCCATCTCAACGGCGCCAAATGGTTTGATGATCCGGTGGCGCTCGCCACATCGCCGGACATCGATCTGTTCGTCGAACTGATCGGTGGCGATGAGGGCCCGGCGCGCCTGGCAGTCGAAGCGGCGCTTCGGGCCGGCAAGCCTGTCGTTACCGCCAACAAGGCGCTGCTTGCTAAGCACGGCGTGGCATTGGCGCAGTTGGCGGAAGCCAAGAAAGTGGCGCTCGCCTTCGAGGCTTCCGTCGCGGGTGGCATCCCCATCGTCAAGACCTTGCGCGAGGGCCTGGCCGGCAACGAGATCAGCCGCGTCTATGGCATTCTCAATGGCACCTGCAATTACATCCTGTCGCGGATGGAGCTCGAGAAGCTCTCCTTCGACGCCTGCCTGAAGGACGCGCAACGCCTCGGTTATGCCGAAGCCGATCCGACCTTCGACATCGGCGGCTTCGACACCGCGCATAAGCTCGCCATTCTCACCTCGCTGGCCTTCGGCGTCGCTGTCGATTCCGAAGCGATCCATGTCGAGGGCATCGAGCAGATCACGCTCGAGGATCTGACCGCCGCCGATGATCTCGGTTATCGCATCAAATTGCTCGGCGTGGCGCAGCGCACAGCCGAAGGTATCGAGCAGCGCGTTCATCCGACCATGGTGCCGAAGACCTCGGCGATTGCCCAGGTGATGGGCGTCACCAATGCGGTGACGATCGACGCCGACGCGGTGAAGGAACTTACGCTGGTTGGTCCTGGTGCTGGCGGCGATGCCACGGCTTCGGCGGTTGTTGCCGATATCGCCGATGTGGCGCGCGGCATTCGCTCGGCGCCGTTCGGCCTGCCGGTGGCGCAATTGCAGAAAGCGCCGCGGCGCGAGATGCAGCGTCACGAGGGCGGTTATTACATCCGCCTGTCGGTCGCCGACCTCACCGGCGCGGCGGCGGCGATTGCCACGCGCATGGCCGAACGCAAGATTTCGCTCGAAAGCATCATGCAGAAGCCGCGCGGTGGCAGGGACGGCGCGTCAAGCGGCGATCCTGTCACGGTGGTACTGCTGACCTATGCCACTACCGAAGCGAATATCCGCGCGGCTCTGGATGCGGCATTGAGCGACGGTTACATTGTCGGCCATCCGCAAGTCATTCGCATCGAGCGTAAATAGCTCTGTCTGATCCAGCACGGAGCGTTCACAAGGAGCGTTCAATGGTGGAATTGGTCATCAAGGAGCAGGACATTATCGATCGCATGCTGGCGTTCGAGTTTGTCCGGGTGACTGAACGAGCGGCTGTCGCGGCGGCGGAATGGCGCGGTCGCGGCGACGAGAAGGCGGCGGACCAGGCGGCGGTCGACGCCATGCGCCGCGAACTCAATCGCCTGCCGATCAACGGCACCATCGTCATCGGCGAAGGCGAGCGCGATGAAGCGCCGATGCTGTTCATCGGCGAGAAGGTCGGCACCGGTACAGGTCCGGCCGTCGACATTGCCGTCGATCCGCTTGAGGGCACGACCCTGTGCGCCAAGGACATGCCAGGCTCCATCGCCGTGATGGCCATCGCCAATGCCGGCTCGCTGCTCAACGCACCCGACGTCTATATGGAAAAGATCGCCATCGGGCCTGGCTATCCCACGGGCGTCGTCGATCTCGACAAGACGCCGGAAGAGAATGTACGGGCACTCGCCAAAGCCAAGGGCGTGAAGCCAGGCGACATCACCGTGCTCATCCTCGATCGTCCGCGCCACGCCGCCCTTATCGCCGCCTGCCGTAAGGCTGGCGCGAGCATCCGCATGATCACCGATGGTGATGTGGCGGGCGTCATCTTCACCGCTCAGGCGGCGAGCACGGGTATCGATATGTATATCGGCACCGGCGGCGCGCCCGAAGGCGTGCTGGCGGCGGGCGCCTTGCGTTGTGTCGGCGGCCAGATGCAGGGCCGTCTCGTCATCGACACCGAAGAGAAGCGCCAGCGCGCCTACAAGATGGGCGTCAAGGATCCGAAGAAGAAATACGACATGACCGAGCTTGCATCAGGCAATGTCATCGTTTGCGCCACGGGTGTCACCGACGGTGCTTTGCTGCGCGGCGTCAAATGGACCGGCGACATCGTCGAGACGGAGACGGTGATCTATCGCTCTGCCACTGGCACGGTGCGCAAGATCACCTCCGAGCATCGCGCGATGGGTAAGTTCGCGCGGGTTTGATGGCAGAGCGTTGCAGGCTATTGAAAATCTCGGTGTCATCCCCGCTCGCGCCTTCGCCGCGTCGGGAATGACACCGGAGCGCTTTATCTCGTCGCCGGCCCCTCGATCAACGCCTTGGCGCGCGCGATCACTTGCGGCGGCGCGTCGAGCATGGATTCCGCCGCGGCCTGGGTCTGTGCCGCTGTTGACGGACTGATGTCCATCTTGGTCTTCGCGGCCTCGGCCAGGAATTCCGGATCTTTCATCATCTTGTCGAAGGTGGCGCGCAATGCCGCCAGCCGTTCCGCCGGTACGCCCGGCGTGGTGATGACCGAGCGTGACATGCCGATGTCGGAGGAGATGAATTTCAGCACGGCGCGATCTTCATCGTTCTTCGCCAGTTCCCAGATCAGCGGCACGTTGGGCAGGTCAGGCGCGCGTTCGAGACCGATCTGCACAAGGATATTAATCTTCCTCTCCGCCAGCCAATGCGGATGGCCGCTCTTCCACGACGCCCAGGAGTTGGAACCGCGCCCACCGACCTCGCCTTTTTCCATAGCGAGGTTCACGTCATTGCCGCCGGGATAACCGGTGACGATACGGAACTTCGTGCCGAGCAGCGCGTTCATAGCTGCGGGATAAACATAGGAGCTTGAAGCCGCGCCCGGCGCGCCGACGACGAGTTCCTTGTTATAAACATCTTCGATCTTGTTGATGCCGGTCGAATGCCAGGAGTTGATGACATTGGGTGTGTTCGTCGTATTGCCGATCCAGCCGAACTGGCGCACGTCGAATTGAACTTCCTTGGCGCCGATGGCCTGAAGGGTCGGCATGTTCTGGAAGATCATGTGCAGGACGGTGCCGTCGCGCGGCGCCACTTTCGCCACCCAGTTCGCCGCTGCGACGCCAAGGCCGCCGGGCATGTTGCGCACGACCACATTCGGATTGCCGGGCATGAGACGCGGATAATGACGCGCGACCAGACGCGAGCGCAGATCGTAATCGCCGCCAGGCGATGTGGGAACGATGAAGTCGATCGTCTTGTTACGGTAGAAGTCTTCTGGTGACTGAGCTTTGGCTGTGCCAGCTGCGAGAGCAACGACGATTAAGCCGATGGCGGCTGTGCGCATTGTACGTTTCCTTCCCTTGCCGAACCGTGGGGTCGGTCGGTCATTGTGCGGCGAAGGTGCAACAGAGCGGGGCAAGACGCAAGATCATGGCGATAAGACCAGTCGCTGTGGGCGGTCTATCGGGCTTGCATAGCGGCCTTGCAAAAAGACGCGAAAACATATGTCAGGGACACTTGCATTGAAGGCAAAACTTCGGCAGCGTCTATTTGAAAAACATTCACGGGAACGGGGACGAGGATGGACCTGAAATATCCGGACGAAGCGCAGAAGTTTGCGGAGGAGGTACGGGAGTTCGCCCGCGCCGAATTGCCACCGGAGATCAAGGACAAGGTTGTCCGCCACGCCAAGATGTCTCCTGACGCCCAGATCTATTGGCAGCGTAAATTGTGCGAGCGCGGCTGGGCCTGTCCGGCATGGCCGAAGCAATATGGCGGCCCGGGCTTCACGCCCTTGCAACGGCATGTCTTCGATAACGTGATGTCGGAAGAGGGCGCGCCGCCCGCGGTGCCGTTTGGCGAGAGCATGATCGCGCCGGTTCTCTTTCATGTCGGCTCCGATGCGCAGAAGGCGGAAATCCTGCCGCGCATTCGCACCCTCGAATATTGGTTCTGCCAGGGCTTTTCCGAGCCCGGCGCCGGTTCCGATCTCGCCTCGCTGAAGACGCGGGCGATGCGCGACGGCGACGAATGGGTCATCAACGGCCAGAAGACCTGGACCAGCTATGCCCAGTTCGCCAACATGATGTTCTGCCTGGTGCGCACCGATCCAGAGGCCAAGGCGCAGGAAGGCATCAGCATGATGGTCTTCCCGATGTCGCTGCCCGGCATCACCGTGCGTCCGATCATCACCATGGATGGCGGCCACTCGGTCAACGAGACCTTCTTCGACAATGTCCGCGTGCCGGCTTCAAGCCTTGTTGGCGAGGTCAACAAGGGCTGGACCTATGCCAAACTGCTGCTCGGCCACGAGCGTACCAGCATTGCCCGCATCGGTCAGTCAAAGCGCGAATTGCGCATGCTGAAGACGCTGGCGGTTGAACAGGCGACAGGCGGTGGCTCGCTGCTCGACAATGCGGCGTTCCGCACCAAGGTGGCGGAGGTCGAAATGGACCTGCTGGCGCTGGAAATCACGGCTCTGCGCGTTCTGGCGCAGCAGGGTTCGCCCGGCGTCGAAGCCAATCTGCTCAAGATCAAGGGCTCGGAAATTCAGCAGACCCTGACGGAACTGCTGATCGATGCCGTTGGTCCCTATGCCCTGCCGTTTGATCCCAACCGCGGCGTTGGCCTCGGCAATATGGATTACATCGGGCCGGATGAAGCGGCGGCTTTGGTGCCGACCTATCTTTCGACGCGCGTCGTGACGATCTATGGCGGATCGAACGAAATCCAGCGCAACATCATCGCAAAATCATTGGGGCTTTGAGCGGCATGGACTTTGTTGCGACAGAAACGCAAACGATGTTGCGTGACATGGCCGACCGGCTGGTGCGCGACCGCTATGGCTTCGAAGAGCGGCAGAAGATCGTCGCTTCGGAAGATGGCTTCTCGCGTAAGATGTGGAAAGAGCTGGCCGATCTCGGCCTGCTCGGTGTCGAGATTCCCGAAGAGCAGGGCGGCAGCGGCGGTACGTTCGCCGATGTCGCTGTCGTCCTTGAAAGCTTTGGCAAAGGCCTCGTCGTCGAACCCTATCTCTCGACGGTGGTTCTCGGCGCCGGCCTGATCGCGGCGGTGGGCTGGGAAGTGCAGAAGCACGACATCCTGCCGAAGGTGGCGAGTGGCGACATGCTGCTGACGCTGGCTTACACCGAGTCGCAGTCCCGTTACGCGCTGAACTATGTGGCGACGAAAGCCCGTAAGGATGGCGCCGGTTATGTGATCGATGGTCACAAGGCGGTGGTGCTCGGTGCCGATACCGCCGACAAGCTGATCGTCAGCGCCCGCACATCCGGTGAGACTGCCGACAAGACAGGTATTTCCCTATTTTTGGTCGATCCCAAGGCTGAAGGCGTCAGCATTCGTTCCTATCGCAATGTCGATGACCGGCGCGCGGCGGAAGTGACCTTCGATGGTGTGAAGGTTGAAGCCAGCGCGCTTGTCGGTGCTGAAGACGATGGTCTTGCGCCGCTGGAAGCCGCCATCGATCGGGGCGCCGCCGCTGTCGGTTGCGAGGCGCTCGGCGCCATGGGCGCGCTCAATGCTTTGACGCTGGATTATCTTAAGACGCGCATGCAGTTTGGTCGGCCGATCGGCAAGTTCCAGGTGTTGCAACACCGCATGGCCGACATGGTGATGGCTGAACAGCAGGCCAGATCCATGCTGTTCCTCGCCATTGAACAGGCCGATGCGAAAGATCCGGCGGCGCGAGCCCAGGCGATTTCAGCCGCCAAGGCGCAGATCGATGCTTGTGGTCAGGTGGTCGGTCGCGGCGCGATCCAGCTCCATGGCGGCATCGCCATGACGATGGAATATATCGCCGGCCATTTCTTTCGCCGACTGACCGCTCTTGAAAAGATGATGGGCGACCGGGACTATCATCTGCAGCGGTTCGCGATCTAGCCGGCGACATACGCCGAGAATAAAAAAGCGGGCCATTGGCCCGCTTTATTTTTTGGTTTTATTGAGTTCATTCCGGCTCGAACATCAGAAGATGCGTGCCGTTGGAAAGCGGCGCCCAATAGGGTTTCACCTTCAGGCCGATCTTCATCTGCCCGATCGAGCAATTGACCATATTGCCCATGACATTGACGTTCTCGGGCAGGCTCACCACTGCGATGAAGAACGGTTCATGGCCCTGGAAGGGCGGGCGAGCGCGTCGCGCGATCGTATAGGAATAGACCTCGCCATGGCCCTTGACCTCGTGCCATTCGAGATTGCTCTTCTTGCCCGTGTAGATCGAGGTCGGGCGCGGGAAGAACTGATATTTGCCGACTTCCTTATCGTATTGGATGACGAGCTTCTTCTCGCGCGTCGCGTCCCAGAACGGCTTCGAGAACGAGCGCCACTTGGGCGGATCGCGCACGATGTGGAGGGTGTCGTTGATCGTCTGGTTGATTGTGTTCATCAGGCTTTCCTCAACCGTTGGGCGTCAAGATCATGACGACGCTGGAACTCCAGTTGCGGGCATAGGGAATGCCGCCAATTCCAGTGACGAGCGCGTTCTTGGTATTTTTCACCTGGCGCTTGTCGCCTTCGCCGAAGAGCTGACGTACCGCCTCGATGAGATTGGTGCCGCCGCCGGCAAGGCCGCACTGGCCGGCGGAAATCTGGCCGCCGCCGGTGTTTAGCGGTAGATCGCCGAGGTGGTTGAACTCATGTTCGCGAATGAACGCCGCGCCTTCGCCCTGTTTGCAGAAGCCGAGCATTTCGAACTGCAGCATGATGGCGATGATGAAGTCGTCATAGGGATGGATCGAGGCGATGTCCTTCGCCGCCAGGCCTGCCTGTTTGAACGCCCGCGCGCCGGCAACGCGATGGCCGGTGTCGGTGACATCGACAATGCTTTCGCTGGCGCGATAGGTGCTGCGCTCGCCATAGCCGATCGGCGTGACGATCTTGGTCAGCCCCTTGCGCGCCGCATTCTTCTTGCTGGTGACGAGCAGGCCGCTCGCCCCATCGCAAACCATGACGCTGTCGAGCAGACGCACCGGATCGGCGATCAACCGCGAATTGATGTAGTCGTCGACGGTGATCGGCTTGCGCAGCTTCTCGCAGGCGAGATCGTTGAGCAGGGCGCCGTCACGCTGCGCCACGGCGAGCTTGCCGAGCGCGCTGAGGTCGAGGCCGAACTGGTGATCATAGCGGTTGCTGATGAAACCGAAGGAGGTCGGCGGCCCGAGCAGCCCTTGCGGCACCTGCCATTCCTGCTGGAAGCCGCGTGGACGCGCGTTGTTTTCCGCCGCTTGCGTATCGGCGTAAAGGCAGAGCACCGTGGTGCAAAGGCCGGCATCGATGGCGATGGCGGCGCGGGCGAGGGCCGCTGTCGGCGAACAGCCGCCGATGTCGACGGTCTGGCAGAAGTCCACTTCCAGCGCGAGTTGGTCGGCGGTGGTCTGCGACCAGAAGCAATTGCCCGAGCCGGTGATCGAAGACGACAGGATCAGCCCGTCGATTTCCTGTTTTTCAAAACCCGTGCGGTTCAGTAGCTCTTCGAGGATTTCGGCGCCCAGCTCCCAGACGTCGCGATCGGACTTTTCGACGATCTTGGTTTCGGCAAAGCCGACGATCGCAGTGTCCTGCATTCCCATGGTTCACTCCCTCAAACACTTTTGCGACGGACCTATGCCGGCCCGTCGCCAATGGTCGGTTTAGCCTTCGTCGCCGGACTTGCCCGGCTCGACAAGGCGCGCCGCGCGCTTTTCGACGAAAGCCTTCAGGCCTTCCTCGCTGCGCGTGCTGCTCACCGCCTGGCTGATGAGGGTTTCCATGAACAGGCCGTCTTCATGCGCGGCGTCGTTGACGCGCGGCAGGCAGGCGCAGATCGCCCAATTGGTCAGCGGCGCGTTCTTGGCGATGCGCTTGGCGAGCGACTTGGCGCGCTCCAGCGATTCACCCTTGGGCGTCACGTACTGGCAGAGGTTGTACTTCTCGCCTTCCTCGGCGGTCAGCACGCGGCCGGTCAGCATCAGGTCGGCCATGCGCGCATAGCCCATCAGGCGCTGAATGCGCACGGAGCCACCGCCGCCGACGAAAATGCCGCGCTGTCCCTCAGGCAGAGCGAAAAAGGTCGTCTCGTCGGCCACGCGGATATGCGCGGCCGAAGCCACTTCCAAGCCGCCGCCGATGCAGGCGCCCTTGAGCGCCGCCACGAACGGCACGCCGCCGCGCGCCATGATGTCGAGCGTGGGGTGCCAATGGCCACGGCGCCGCCGCTTGGCCGACGGATCGGCGTTGATCCATGAGAGTGCTTCGGCCAGGTCGAGGCCGGCGGAAAAATTGTCGCCATGACCGAAAATGACGCCAGCCTTGGCCTCTTCATTCGCCTGGGTCAGGGCCGCGCGCAGCTGGCGGTTTGTCTCGTCGTTGATCGCATTGCGCTTGTCGGGACGGTTCAAACCAATCAGCGCGATATCGTCTTCGAGTTCATAGGTGACGAGTTGGTCGGTCATATTTCCTCCTTGGCCGTGGGCGGCACAATTGCGCAAGTCGAAGACAATCGCAAGGAGGCTGATATAGTTGACTCGGAGCCCGAGGCCCGGCAAATGGAAACCGGTTTCGACGAGTTTCAGGCTGCGAGGGGCGAAAGCCGGCCGATTACGGACCGTCTGTCTCACCTCGGGGTGCGAGCTTCGCCAATAATTTCAGGCATCTGGCCGCCGATGAACCGGTGGTCGACCTCAGATGGGAGAAACGGCTTTGGGTAACGGGACAGCAGTAAGCGGCGCCGCGGTCATGGAATATTTCATGCGCCCGAAATCGGTGGTGATCATCGGTGTTTCGTCGAAACCAGGCTCAGCAGGCATGAATGCCCTGACCAATCTGACGACCAACAATTTTGCGGGGGATATCTATCTGGTCGGCCGCAGCGGCGGCGAGATCGATGGCCGCAAGGTCTTCACGGAAATCGACGAATTGCCCGAAGGCGTCGACCTGGCGATCTTCACCTTGCCGGCCGTTGGCGTGAAGGAGGCCATGGAAGGCTGCGTCCGCCGCAAGGTCAAGGCCACGGTGATCTTCGCCTCCGGCTTCGCCGAAGTCGGCGAGCGCGAGAAGCAGGACGAGCTGGCCAAGATCGCGCGTGACGGCAATGTCGCACTGCTCGGCCCGAACTGCCTTGGCTATTCCAACTTCATCACCGGTTTCAACGCCTTCTTCGTCTCGGCGACGCTCGTTCAGAAGATCGAAGCCAAGCCGCGCTCCGCCGCCGCCGTCATATCGCAGAGCGGCGGATTGATGGCGCATATCCGGCAGGCACTGGATCAGCGCGATATTCCGGTCAGCTACAATCTGTCGTCGGGCAATGAGGCCGGCGTTGGCCTGGCCGATTTCGTCGACTTCTTCGTCGAGGACGAAACCACCGCTTCGATCATCATCTATGTCGAGGAAGTGCGTCAGCCGGAAGCCTTTCTGGCCGCCGCGCGCCGCGCCATGGCGGCCGGCAAGCCGGTGCTGATGGTGCATCCGGGCTCAAGCGACAAAGGTCGTGACGCCGTCAATTCCCACACCGGCGCTCTGGCAGGCAACCATGCGGTCATGCGCACGCTCGTCACCCATGCCGGTATCATGTTCGTCGATACGATCGACGAGCTGATTGACGCGGCCGAGATCGCCACGCGCTATCCGACGTCGCCGGTCAAGGGGCCTGGCTTCCTCACCTTCTCCGGCGCCTTCTGCGCCCTTGCGCACGACTTCCTGGAGAAGCTCGACCTCGACATTCCGCCGCTGTCGGCGCCGCAGGAAGCGGAGTTGCGCAAGGTGATGCCGTCCTTCGCCACGCCGCGCAATCCGCTCGATCTGACGACCCAGCCAGTGTGGCAGCCGGAGCTGGTCGGCCAGGGCGCCCAGGCGCTGCTCGACGATCCAGCCATGGGCAGCATGGTCATTTCGATCCCGATCGGCCCGCCGGTGCTGGCGGAAAAATATCTCAACGGCATCGTTACCGCGGTTGAGAGCAGCAGCAAGCCGGTGGTGTTCTCCATCCTTGGCGAGCGTTCGCCCTTGCCGCCGGAGTTCATCGAAAAGGCCAAGCAGAAGAAGATCATCATCTCCCGCTCGGCGGAGCGTTCCATGCGCGCCATGGCGCAGGTGACCTTCCACGGTCGCGCGGTCGCTCGCTCCAAGATGACCGTTGAAGCCAAGCCGGTCAGCGGTCTGCCGACCTTCGATAAGGGCACGCAGGCCGAGTGGGTCGGCAAGCTGGCGCTGAAAGCTGCCGGGATCCGTATTCCCGACGGCGATCTGGCGCGCACCGCCGATGACGCGGTGAAGGTTGCCGCGCGCATCGGCTATCCGGTGGTGATGAAGGCCCAGGCGGCGAAGCTGGCGCACAAGACCGAAGCCGGTGGCGTGCTCCTCAACATCGCCGACGAGGCGGGCGTGCGCAAAGCCTGGCAGACCCTGCACGAGAATGTCGAGCGCTATCAGCCCGGCCTGAAGCTCGATGGCGTGCTGGTCGAGAAAATGTCGTCCAAGGGGCTCGAGTTCATCGTCGGCTCACGCCGGGACCCGGTCTGGGGCCCGGTGGTCGTCGTCGGTATCGGTGGCATCCTGATCGAGGCCATCGGCGACGTGCGCCTGCTGCCGCCCGATCTCTCCAAGGAAGCGATCGTCCAGGAGCTCTACAAGCTCAAGACCGCCAAGCTACTCGACGGTTTCCGTGGCGCGCCGGCCGTCGATGTCGAGGCTGTGGCGGAAGTCGCGGTCAAGGTGGGCAATCTGATGCGCACCGTGCCCGAGATCATGGAGATCGACATCAACCCGGTGTTCGCGCATCCGCGCGGGCAGGGCGTCACCGCGCTCGACGCGCTGATCGTCACCAAGGACTAATAGGCTAAGGAATAAGAAGAAGAAGAGGGAGCGCTGGCAACGGCGCTCCCTTCGCTACATCCGCTACATGGGTTCGATACGGGCGCGTTTGATGTAATCGGCCCAGTTCTTGATCTCGATGCGCAGAAAAGCGTCGATCTCCTTCGGTGTCAGCACGAAGGTGTCGGAGCCGGTCGCGGCGAAAAAATCCTCCGTCTCCTTCATCCGCACCATTTCATTGACCCAGCCGGAGAGCTTGTCTTTGACCGGCTGGGGTGTCCCGGCTGGCACCGCCACGACCCACCAGGTCAAAAGGTCGATGCCGGGCACGCCGCCTTCGGTCATCGTCGGCACATCAGGGACGGACTTCATGCGTTCGCCGCTGCCGATGGCCAGCGCCCGTAGCCGCCCGGCCTTCATCTGTCCGATCAGATAGGGCGCATCGGCGACCATGTAATCGATATTGCCGCCGAGCAGGTCGTTCAGGCTGTCGCCCATGGTCTTGTACTGCACCTGAACCGCATCGAGGCCGGCGATCTGCTTGTACATTTCGCCCATCACATTGCCGATGGTGGTCGATGTCGCGAACGAGGCCTTGCTGCCTTTCTGCTTGAGGGCGGCGGTCAGCTCCGGCAGCGTCTTGTAGGGGCTCTTGGCATCGACCGTGACGAACCAGGCCTGTTTGAACAGCGAGCCGAGATAGTCGAAATCCTTTAGCGGATCGGCCTGTGGCTGTTTGAACAAGGATAGGCTGGCGGCCAGCGTGCTGCCGCCAACGGGATAAATCACATGGCCATCCGGCCTCTGCCGCGCCACATAGCCATGGGCCAGATTGCCGGCGGCGCCTGGCTGATTTTCGACGATGAAGGTCTTGCCGGAGATGGCCTGAAGCTGTTTGGCAATGAAGCGGCACATGATGTCCGCGCCGCCGCCAGCTGGAAAGCCGCAAACGACACGGATCTCGCGGGTTGGAAAATCCTGAGCTTGGCCGAAGCCCGTGGTCGAAACCACTGCGCCGATGGCCACAGCAATGCTGGTAATCCACTGTTTCATGGCGCTCCCCCCCAGTGCCAAAGGGGCAGCATGTCGTTTCAAGCGCCTCAAAGCAATGCGCCGGCCGCGAGGGGCGGCCGGCGCAGAATGTCGTTTAAAGATTCAGCTTAGCGACGGGCTTTTTTCGCCGCCTTCTTCGCTACCTTTTTCGCGGCCTTCTTTACCGCGGGCTTCTTGACTGCAGCCTTCTTGACCTTCTTGGCCGGAGCTACGGCCTTGGCGCGCACCGCCAGCACCTTCTTGGTGCGGCTGGCTTTGGCTGGCTTGGCCCGCGCCGAAGACTTCGTTGCAGACTTGGCCTTGGCCGACTTCGCCTTGGCGGACTTGGTCTTTGCCGTTTTGGCCTTGGCTGCGGTCTTGCGCTTTTCGGGCCGGTTCTCAAGGATGAGATGGCCGACAGCGGTGTTGGAGGCCGGCACCGTGTAGAAACGGTAGACTTCCTCGACGTTCTTGTTGAGCGCGCCGCGGGCGACGAGCCACATCACCATTTCGATGCCTTCGGCACCGGCCTCGCGCATATATTCAACGTGGCGCAGCGCCGTCAGCTTTTCCGGATGATCGGAGAAGTTGTCCATGAAGTTCTTGTCGAACTTGCTGTTGATCAGGCCGGCGCGCGGGCCGGAGATCTGATGCGACATGCCGCCGGTGCCAAACACCACGACCTTGAGGTCTTCAGGGTAGGATTCGACGGCCTTGCGGATCGCTTCACCCAGGTGGAAGCAGCGATTGCCGGTCGGCGGCGGGAACAGCACGACATTGACCGCCAGCGGAATGATCTTGCACGGCCATTCTTCCGGCTGGCCGAACATCAGGCTCAGCGGCACGGTCAGGCCGTGATCGACATCCATCTTGTTGACGACGGTGAGGTCGAATTCGTCGAGGATGACCGACTGGGCGATATGGGCGGCGAGCTCCGGATGGCCCTTGACCACTGGCACCGGGCGCGGACCCCAGCCTTCATCGGCGGGGATGAATTCTTCGGCGCAGCCGAGCGCGAAGGTCGGGACGACATCGACCGAGAACGCCGTCGCATGGTCGTTGAAGACGACGATGCAGACGTCCGGCTTGACCTCTTCGATCCAGCGCTTGGAGTGCTCGTAGCCTGAGAAGACGCGCTTCCAATAGGTTTCCTCGGTCTTGCCGAGATCGAGCGCCGCGCCAATGGCCGGCACGTGCGATGTGCAGACGCCTGCTACAATCTTAGCCATTTTTCTTTTCCCACTCCGATTTCCTGCGATTGCCCTTCACCGAGCGGCCGCCGGCGAGCATCATGTCGGCATATTCCTGCTGGGTGGAGCCGGTCATTTTCGCCGCCACCTGCTGGAACGACAGCCCATCGGTCGCGCCCAGCTTGGAGGTGAAATAGATGTTGCCACCAAGTTCCAGCATGCGGTTCCACTGCCGGTTGAGGATCGCCTCACGCTGGTCGGCGGTCAGCTTGTAGCCGTCGAGATATTTGTTCTCGTCCGCCTTGAACGCTTCGCGGTTCTCGGCTTTCAGCAAGGACATGCAGAACATGTTGATGCTGTAGCCCATGCGTGACTGATCGGCATCGAAAACGATCGTGCCAGGAATGTCAGCGTATTCCTTTTCCTTCTTGGCCTTGCTGGCTTTCGCCGCACCCTTCATGACAGCTCTCCCGTGCTGTCCGGTCGCCTGAAAAGCTCATGCCGGCGAGCGGACTGGAATGTCTGCTGACGCAGATAACAGATTCCGACCTAGACACACTAACTTTATGGCGGTTTTGACCCACATCAAAACCGCTCAAACCGATTTCGCGAATTGGCGCTTTTTCGTGCGGGGCGCGATTGTCGTGAAGAATAGCGCTTCGTGTGAAGAAAAAGCGACAGAGCAAAACGAGGCTCGCCTCCGCTGTGATCGGAACCGGAAAAGCTCCTGGGTGGGATTTTCCTGATCCAGTCGCTTGCCCAATCCAGTCGCTTGACAAACGTGTGGGCGGGGAGGAAGCTCATTCATCCGTACACGGATTAATTGTCGGCTCGGGGGAGGCGACTGGGGGAGGGAGAGCGCCATGGAATTTGGATTGCAGTTTTTTCCGAGCATTGGGCCGGATGAAAAAAGTGCTGCTGACTATTTCGGCGAAAGCCTGCGCATCGTTGACGAGGCCGATGCGCTGAATTTCACCTCGATCCGCATCGTCGAGCATTATTTCCGCCCCTACGGCGGCTACAGCCCCAATCCGATCGTCTTCCTGTCGGCGGCGGCGATGCGCAGCAAAAAGGCGCGGCTGCTCACCGGCGCCGTGCTGCCGGTATTCAACAATCCGATGAAGCTCGCCGGCGAGATCGGCATGCTCGACGCCATTTCGGGCGGCCGCATGGAAGTCGGCTTTGCCCGCGCCTTTCTGCCGCATGAGTTCGCCCGCTTCGGCATCTCGGTCAACGAGAGCCGTGGTCGCTTCGATGAGGGCATCGAACAGATCCGCCTGCTCTTGGAGCAGGAGACCGTCAGCCACGACGGCAAGTTCCACAAGCTCGATCGCGTGAGCTCGCTGCCGCGTCCGACCCAGACGCCGCGTCCGCCGTTCTGGATTGCCGCGCTGGCGACGCCTGAGAGTTTCGATTTTGCCGGCCGCATGGGCTACAGCATCATGGCGATCCCGCTGGTCGGCGAGACGTTGCGCCCGTTGCTGGCGCGCTATCGCGCCGCCTGGAAAGCCGCCGGGCATCCGGGCAAAGGCAAGGTGATGCTGGCCTTCCACATGTACTGCCATGAATCGAAAGCGGCAGCCTATGAGATCGCCCGCGACCCGATCAATAAATATCTCAAGGCGGTGGTCGATTCCGCCAGCGAGTGGGATGGCGAACTCGATTCCAAGGACTATCCCAACTACGGCAAGATCATCGCCAGCCTGCGTGCGGAAACCTTCGAGACACAGGTGGAGAAGAGCGCCATCTGGGTCGGCGACCCCAAGACCCTGCGCGAGATGATCGCCAATTACAACGAGGAAGTCGGCGGTTTCGAGATCGCTTCACTGCAGGTGAATTTCCACAACCTGCCTTACGAGCAGGCCATCGCCTCGGCGCGTCTGTTCAGCAAGGAAGTGATGCCCTTCGTGAAGTGAGGCGAGGGTTTGAAAGGCTTGGCTCTTGGTGTCATCCCCGACAGCCGCGCAGCGGCTGAGCGGGGATCCAGAGCAAGTTGTAGAATGTCGTTCGCGGCAATAGCGCTGCGCTTTACCACTCGCTCTGGATTCCCGCTCGCGCTTCGCGCGTCGGGAATGACAACCGAGAGCTTCTCAACACCTATGAGAGCTCCTCGAAGCGCCACATACGGCTCCAGCGTTGCAACGCTTCGTCGCTCATGCTGACGAGTACCGCATCCTCGCTCACCTGATGCTCGATCGTTGACCAGCACGGCGCGGCGATCGTATCGCCAAAACTCCAGTTGAATGTCTTGCCGCCGATCTTCGACGAGCCCTTGCCCTGCATGACGATGAAGATCTGATTGGCCGTGCAGCGATAGGGCTTGCTGTGAAAACCGCTGTCCCAGCGTTGCATATGGATGGTGATGGTCGGCATCGTCTGCGTATCGAGCACGATGCGGCGGCCGAAATGGCCTTCATTGTCGGGCCGCGTCGCATCAAGCGCCTTTTGCGTGGCGGCCCAAGTGAAGCGGAACGGCGAGTCCGGTGTCACCGCCTTCACCGGTTCGAGACCTTCGGGATGTTCCTCGAAGAACATCGGTTCGAGCAGATGGACCAGCGGCACGTCGAGCCCGTCGAACCAATAGGCCTGGGCGCTGCCGTCGTGGCCATGGCCGTGCCAGCTCCAGCCCGGCGTCAACACCACATCGCCGGTTTCCATCGGATGTTTCTCGCCATCGACGATCGACCAGGCGCCGTGGGAATCGAGGATGACCCGGAAGGCATGCGGTGCATGACGATGCGAACTGGCGACTTCGCCAGGCAGAATGGTCTGATAGGCGCAGACCAGCGTGCGCAGGGTGGCGAAATCATTGCTGTCGATCGGATTGCGCATCACCAGATTGCGGCGCTCGGCCAAATCCGTGCCGATCAGGCGCGCGGCGCTGTCGAGCCCGGCCTTGGCGTCATGCCAGGTCCATTGATACGGCACGAAGGCCGATCGCGGCTCGCGCCACAGAATAGGGGTCGACCGCTTGATCCAGCCAGGTGTCAAATTACGTTCGGCGGCAGCGCTCGTCAGATCGTCGAGGGTCTGCACTTTGTCTAAGGTATCGAGCGGCATGATCCCCTCCCAGGAATGTGGCCCAAGAATATGACCAATAGGCTTTATCAATTGTCCGATCCGCGCGATTGTGAGCGCACCGGCAGTCTGTGGCAACACATCAATTGCTATCCCTGGTCAGGAGTTTTCGCATGCCTGAAACAAAGCCCGTCGCCATAGTCACTGGAGCCACCGGCAATCTGGGCCGCGCCGTGTCGCTGCGGCTGATCGAGGATGGTTTCGAAATCATCGGCATCGGCGGATCGGCACCGCCGGCCAAGCCGGTGTCACCGACCTCTTATTCCTACATCCAGGGCGATGCGACGGATGCCGCGTCGATGGCCCAGGTGGCCGACACGGTCATGCAGCGCTTCGGTCGCATCGACGCTTTGGTGCACACGGTCGGCGGCTTCGCCATGGGGCCGACGGTCTATGAGACGACCGATGTGGATCTCGACAAGATGATCGGCATGAATGTGAAGTCAGTGTTGGCGACAGCTCATGCCCTGACGCCACCGATGATCGCGGCGGGACGAGGCAAGATCGTCTTCGTATCCGCGCTTGCCGCCGGTCATGGTGTCGCCCGCATGGGCGCCTATGTGGCGGCCAAGAGCGCGGTGGCGCGGCTGACGGAGGCGATGTCGGACGAGGTGCGCCACCAGGGCGTCAACGTCAATTGCATCATGCCCTCGGCCATGGCGACACCGCAGAACCGCGCCACCATGGGGCAGGCGTCGATGGTGCCGCTGGAAGATGTCGCCGATGTCTGCGCCTTCCTGGTTTCCGATCGGGCCCGCGCCCTGCACGGCGCCGCTATTCCTGTGCGCGGTCTCACATAAAAGAAACCCCGGACTTTCGTCCGGGGCTCGAAACCTGTCTGCGAAATCCGACTTAGGCGGACTTCAGTTCCGCTTCGGCGAACTCGTAGTTGGCGAGCTTGTCGAGGAAGTTCGTCACATAGTCGGGGCGACGATTGCGGAAGTCGAGATAGTAGCTGTGTTCCCACACGTCGAGGCCGAGAATGGCCTTGCCTTCGCCGGTGGCGAGCGGGTTGGAGCCGTTCGGCGTCTTGGTGACCTTCAGCTTGCCGTCCTTGCCGAGGACGAGCCAAGCCCAGCCCGAGCCGAACTGGCTGGTGGCGGCGGCCTTGAAAGCTTCCTTGAACGCTTCGACGCTGCCGAGATCCGCCTTGATCTTCGCTTCGAGTGCTGTCGGGATGGCGCCGCCCTTCGGCGAAAGCGCCTTCCAGAACAGGATGTGGTTCCAATGCTGGCCGGCATTGTTAAACACCGGGGCCATGTCGTCCTTGCCGAATGACAGCTTGACGATCTCTTCGAGCGACTTGCCCTTCAGCGCGTCGTTCTTTTCGACGAAACCGTTGAGGGCGGTCACGTAAGCCTGGTGATGCTTGCCGTGGTGGAGTTCGAGAGTTTCCTGGCACATGCCCTTGTCGGCGAGGGCGCTCTGGGAATAGGGCAGGGAGGGAAGTTCGAATGCCATTGTCGTTTTCTCCAGCGTTAAATCGGTTTTCCTGCCAATTCAGGCGATTGCGACAGATCCTCGCGAAGGCCGAGGCGGGTAAGCGAGGCCTACTAGTTAGAAAGGAAGCAAGTTCCCGTCAAGGAATGCTCGTGAGCCTCCATGGGGAGGTGGTGCAAAGCGTTGCTATTTCCCGGAAGGCCATCGGCGGAGCCTATTAAGATGATCGGGCCGGGACGCCATCGGATATCCAAGGGCGAGCACTTTCCAAACAACGCCGATCGTTTCCTTCGGTTCCCGGATCGCCTGCTGCCCGAGCGGCGCGGAAAACGTCGGGACGAGTATTCAGCTCAAAACGTCGTAAAAGTTTCACGTTCCGTCGCCGTGAAACACTTGCTCTCCGTGAAATACTTGGCCCTCCGTGAAGCACTTGGCCCTCAATGTGCGCTTACGCACAATGGTGTGACCCAAGGTGGTGCATGTTATGGCCCCACCGTCGCATCGGCAGCTCGTCTCTCGAAAGAGAGCTTGTTTCGGCGTCGACGACGGACGAACGTAAAGCGGATCACTCAAAGCGGCGAAATGAAATATCGTCGAGAGATACAAACGGTGGCCAAATGAGTGAACCACGAACCTCCAGGCATTTCGCGGGGCGAATAGTCGGGACAATCGTCATTGTCTTCGCCCGCTTCATCACCGCCGCGCGCGGGCGATGGGAGGGGGTTGCGCCCATTGACGAGCAGCGCATCTATTTCGCCAATCATGTCAGCCACGGTGATTTCGTTCTGATCTGGACGACCCTGCCACGGCGTCTGAGACACCAAACACGCCCTGTTGCCGGGGCCGACTATTGGTTGACGAGTGGCATTCGGCGTTTCATCGGCCGCGATGTCTTCAACGCCGTTCTCATAGATCGCAACAAGGATGCCCGGACGCAGGATCCGATTATTCAGATGCGCGACGCGCTCGATGCGGGTGACTCTCTGATCGTGTTTCCTGAAGGCACGCGCAACATGACTGAGTCGCGGCTCTTGCCGTTCAAGAGCGGGCTCTATCATCTGGCCAAGGCCCGGCCGAACGTCGCCTTGGTCCCGGTGTGGATCGACAATCTCAACCGCGTCATGCCGAAGGGCGAATTCGTGCCGATCCCGCTGATCTGCACCGTCACCTTTGGCGCGGCCCTCCGTCTGAACGATACCGAGACAAAATTTGACTTTCTAGCCAGGGCCGAAGCGGCCCTGCTGGTTCTCTCTCCGAAGGCTGCGACGTCATGACCCTTCCGCCGCCCAACCTGGTGATCGTTCTGAGCGGCCTGCTCGTGATCCTGATCATCGCCTCCGGAATAGGCTACGGGCTGCAACTTAAGCTCTCACCCGACGGGTCGAATCCGGTGATCGAGAATCTGAACGATCGGATCCGCGCCTGGTGGGTGATGGTCGTGTTGATGGGGCTCGCGCTGATCGGCGGCAAAACGGGCGTGACGCTCCTCTTTGCCTTCTGCTCCTTCGCTGCCTTGCGTGAATTCATCACGCTCATCAATACGCGGCGGGCCGATCATTGGGCGCTGGCGGCTGCGTTTTTCGTCGTCCTGCCGGTGCAGTACTATCTCATCTGGATTGACTGGTACGGGCTCTATTCGATCTTCATTCCCGTCTACGCCTTCCTGCTGATGCCGATCATCGCAGCCTTGCGCGGCGACACGGATCATTTCCTGGTCCGTATCGCCGAGGTGCAGTGGGCACTGATGATCTGCGTCTTTTGCGTCTCTTATGTGCCGGCTTTGCTCAGTCTCGATATCGCGGACTATCAAGGACGTAACGTTCTGCTGATCGCCTTTCTCGTCATCGTCGTGCAGGCAAGCGACGTCCTGCAATATGTTTGGGGCAAGCTCATCGGCCGCACCAAGATCGCGCCGAGATTGTCGCCCTCCAAGACGGTCGAAGGCTTTGTTGGCGGCGCGCTCTCCGCCATGGCTGTCGGCGCCGGCCTGTCCTGGATCACGCCCTTCACGCCGCTTCAGGCCGCATTCCTGTCATTCGTGATTGTCGTAATGGGTTTCTTTGGCGGCCTGGTCATGTCGGCGATCAAGCGCGATCGGGGCGTCAAGGACTGGGGCCATTTGATCGCTGGCCATGGTGGCTTTATCGACCGCCTCGATTCAGTGATCTTTTCGGCGCCGATCTTCTTCCATCTGGTGCGCTATGGCTGGTCGGCCACGTGAGCGCGCTGTTCACGCGCCTGGCGCGCAGCAGCGTTACGCATGTCGCCGTCGCGTTCCTGGCCATGGGGAGCTGGGCCGCCTTCGCCAACCATACGCACCCGATGCCGGCGCCGCTTTACGCCGGGCTGATCCAGGGGGCGATCTCCGCCTGCATCACCTTGGTTCTGAAACGCGGCATAGAATATCTCGCCACGCGTTTCGAAGGATTGGCAGGACTTATCCTTCCGCCCGTGATCGCTGGATTGATTTCGGCAAGCCTACTGACCGCTATCCATATGGTTGCCGACACACCTGAGATCGCCAGGACGATCGCCGTGCCATTAACCGTCGCGACCAGCTATGCGGCTTTCTACAATCTCTCTCTTTGGCGGGCCAGAAAATCCGATGACAAACGATCCTAACCGTCGCCCGCTCTCGAGCCGCGATACCGGATGGGCGCATGCGATCGCCCGCTTCCTGACGAAGACGGGCATCTCGCCCAATCAAATCTCGATGGCTAGCATGGCGATGGCGGCACTGGCTGGCATCGCGTTCTGGCGCGCTGGCGTGGCGGACTCTGATCCGCGCGTGGTTCTTCTCATCGTGGCGGTGTTGTTCTGTCAGCTGCGGCTGCTCTGCAATCTTTTCGATGGCATGGTGGCCATAGAGGGCGGCAAACGCAGCACCGATGGCGCTTTCTGGAACGAATTTCCCGATCGTGTCGCGGATCTGCTGATCTTCGTTGGCGTAGGTTACGGCATTGGCGAGCCGGCCCTTGGTTGGGCCGCGGCCAGCTTTGCGATCCTGACGGCTTACACGCGCGAACTGGGCCGCGCCTCCGGCTTGCCGCCCGACTTCTCCGGCCCGATGGCCAAACAGCATCGCATGGCAACGATCAGTGCGGCGGCGCTTCTGTCTCTGTTCGAACCGTTCTGGGGCGGACACAACCAAGTCCTCACCGTGGCGCTCTGGATCATCGTCATCGGTGCCATCGTGACAACGCTTCGCCGCGCGATCCGTATTGTGCGTGCGTTGCGGGCGGCCTGATCGTCGCCGCGCGAACATCTCACCGTCATTGCAATGACGGGTCGTCAAGCGCTGCGGGCATGCTCGCGAACGATCAGCAGTTGTGCCACTGTCGATGCCGCAATGACGGCGGGTAGCTTGCCTTCGATCGCCTCGATGCCGATTGGGCAGACGAGTGCGGCGATCGCCTGCGGACCGAGGCCGAGATCGGCAAGGCGATGCTCGAAGCGCGCGCGCTTCGTCGCCGATCCGATCAGCCCCACGTATGGGAAGCGCCGTGCCGCCAGCGCCCGCGCGACGATGTCGAAATCGAGCGCATGCGAATGGGTCATGACAAGAATGAACGCATCCTTGTCAGCGGCATCGATCTCCTCCACCGGATTGAGGCTGGCGACCGGCGTGACATTGGCTGGCATGGCGGGAAACATGTCTCGGCGGGGGTCTATCCAGCGCACGACGAAGGGCAGGGGCGCCAGCGCCAGCACCAGCGCGCGGCCGACATGACCGGCGCCAAACAGCAGCAGGCTCGTTGGCACCTCGTCGAAGGTCTCGACATATTCGCCGACGCCCATGGCGCTGTCTTCGCCGATCGGCGCGATGCGCCGTGCCATGCGGCCGTCGGCGCCGGGGCTCGCCACGATATAGTGCCGGGGCGTTACCTCAGCGAGCGCGCGGATTTCTTCGGCATGGTGTCGATCGAATGTCTCGATCCGCACCCAGACGCGACCGCCGCAGCATTGGCCGAGATCCGGCCCCAAGGCTTGCGAGCGTTCGATGACCGGCTCTTTGGCGCGTGCCAGCGCCTCCCGCGCATGGGCGATCGCTTCATATTCCAGCGCGCCGCCGCCGATCGTGCCATTGAAGCCACCGGACGGGCGCACCACCATCCAGGCGCCTGTGTCGCGCGGGCTTGAACCGGCGGTGCGGGGCAGGCTGACAAGCGCCGCGCTGCCTTCGCTGGCGATCGCGTCAAGCAGCAGCCTGAACGGCGTCATGATCGTTTGGCGAGCGCGTCGGCCGCCATCAGGATGCGTTCGGGCGTCGCCGGCGCATCGAGCGGCACTTGCCGCCCCGGCGCAGTGCTGTGCAGAGCGTCGAGGATGGCCGAAAACACCGAGATCGCCAGCATCAGCGGCGGTTCGCCGACCGCTTTCGAACGATAGATCGTCGCCTCGCGATTGGGATGGTCGAGCAGGTCGACGCGGAAATCCTTCGGCACATCGGAGGCCACCGGGATTTTATAGGTCGAAGGCGCGTGGGTTGTCAGAATGCCCTTGTCGTTGAAGACCAGTTCTTCCGTCGTCAGCCAGCCCATGCCCTGCACGAAACCGCCTTCGATCTGGCCCTTATCCAGTGCCGGATTCAGCGAATTGCCGACATCGTGCAACACATCAACGCGCGTCACCTTCATCTCGCCGGTGAGCGTGTCGATGGCGACCTCGGAACAGGCAGCGCCATAGGCGTAATAGAGAAACGGTCGGCCTTTGCGGGCCTCGCGATCCCACTCGATCTTCGGCGTCTTGTAGAAACCGGCATGGGACAGCTGTACGCGCGCCTGCCGGCATTGCTTGGCGTAATCAGGGAAGGGGATCGTTGCATTGCCGATGTAGACAATGCCGTCGCGGAAGGTGACGCTATTCTCAGGCACGCCATAGGCCTCAACCGCATGGGCGATCATCCGCGCCTTGATCGCGCCGGCGGCGACCTGCGCCGCCATGCCATTGAGATCGGAGCCAGAGCTTGCGGCCGTTGGCGAGGTATTGGGTACTTTCGCCGTATTGGTCGCGGTAACGCGGACCCAGTCGAGCGGAATGCCGAATTCCTCCGCCACCACCTGCGCCACTTTGGTGAACAGGCCTTGGCCCATTTCCGTGCCGCCGTGGTTCAGATGCACCGAACCATCTTGATAGACATGCACCAGCGCGCCTGCCTGGTTCATGGCGATCAAGGTGAAGGAAATGCCGAACTGCACCGGCGTCAGCGCGATGCCCTTCTTGATGATCCGCGATTTCGCATTGAAGGCGCTGATATCGGCTTTGCGCTGGCGATAGCCGCTTGAGACTTCGAGTTTCTCGATGAGCGCGACGAGAACGGCGGCATCCTCGGCCTTCTGGCCATAGGGTGTCTGGTCGCCGCCAGGCCCCAGGAGATTGGCCTTGCGCACGTTGAGCGGATCGAGGCCCGTCGCGTGCGCTATGCCATCCATCACCCGCTCGATCGCCAGCATGCCCTGCGGGCCGCCGAAGCCGCGAAAGGCGGTGTTCGACACGGTGTTGGTGCGCAGCCGCGTCGACAGGATTTTGACCTGCGGCAGCCAATAGCAATTGCCAGCATGGAACATGGCGCGGTCGCAGACACCTGGCGACAGATCGACCGAACAGCCGCAACGCGCATGCAAGGTCACGTCATAGGCGCTGACGCGACCCTGCGCATCGAACCCCACCGCCCAATCGGCGCGAAAATCGTGCCGCTTGCCGGTCATGGCGAAATCATCGTCGCGATCGAGCCGTAGTTTGCAGGGCTTTCCGGTGACGCGCGCCGCCAGCGCCGCGAGCACAGCTGTCTGCGCTGCCTGGCTTTCCTTGCCGCCGAAACCGCCGCCCATGCGGCGTGTTTCGATGGTGATGAAGGCATCGGGCATGGCAAGCACGCGCCCGACCACATGCTGCACCTCAGTCGGGTCCTGCGTCGAGGAATGGACGAGCATGTCGCCGGCCTCGCCGGGAATGGCGAAGGCGGCTTGTCCCTCCAGATAGAAATGTTCCTGTCCGCCGATCTGCAACCGGCCTTCGAGCTTGTGCGGCGTGGCCTTGATTACTGCCGCCGGATCGCCCCGGGTGAAATCGTAGTCAGGCAGCACTTTCGCATCGGCCGCAAGTGCATCCTCGATGGTCAGCAGTGGTTTGCCAGGCGTGATCTCGATACGCGCCAGCTTCACGGCGCGGCGCGCTTCGTCGCGGGTCTTGGCGACCACCGCGAACATCACCTGGCCGGCGAAGATGATCTCCGTCTCGGCGAACAGAGGATCGTCGCCAAAGGCCGGCGCGACATCGTTCTTGCCGGGAATGTCGGCGGTGGTGAGCACGGCGACGACGCCAGGCGCGGTCCGCACCGCGTCGAGATCGAGCTTGGTGATCGTGCCACAAGCGACGCTTGCCAGGCCCGGCGCCACATGCAGGGTGCCGTTCGGCTCGAGAATGTCGTCGATATAGGGCGCCACGCCGCGCACATGCAGGCGCGCGGAATCGTGCGGCGAGGATTTGCGCACGACGGACAGGCGCTCGCCGGAAGCCTCTGAGGCGAATTGTTCATTCGGCGGCATCGGTCAACTCCAGAGAATGCGCGGTGAGCCGTGTGGCGCTGCCGCCGCCGGCTTCGATGAAGGCTTTGCGCAACAGGTTGCGCGCGACGCGTTGGCGATAGGCGGCGCTGGCGCGCATGTCGTCGATCGGTTGTAGATCATCGGCCAGCGCGTTGAGCGCCGCTGTCCAGGTCCGTTCGTCGTCGAGCGTGACGCGCAGGCACGCGGCTTCGGTCTTGCGGGCGCGCGACGGAATGGCGGCCATGCCACCAAAGCCCGTGCGCGCGGCGACGATGCGACGGCCCTCGAGCGTGAATTTGAACGCGGCGAGCACGGCGGAAATATCTTCGTCGAAGCGCTTGCTGACCTTGTAGATGTGCACGCTGTCGGTGGCGGCCGGCCGCTTGACGATGATCCGGCGGACAAATTCGCCGACCTGCCGGTCTTGCTTCTTATAGGCCAGGAAAAAGTCTTCCAGTGGCAAGGTACGTCGAATGTCGCGGCGTTGCAGCTCGATGGTCGCGCCGAGCGCGATGAGGCTCGGCGCCAGATCGCCGATCGGCGAGCCATTGGCGATATTGCCGCCGACCGTGCCGGAGGCGCGCACCTGCGCCGAGCCGAAGCGGCGCATGACCTCGCCGAGATCGGGATGCAGCTCCCGCAGCAAAGGCGCGGCGTCGGCGAGACGCGCGCCAGCGCCGAGCGACACTTCGGTTGCCGAGCTTCGCACGTCGTCGAAGCCGCGCACGCGGCCGAGCCAGATCACCTTCTTGGGCGCCGCCAGGCCCTTGGTGATGGTCAGGCCAAAATCGGTGGCGCCGCCGACGAGATGGGCGTCGGGGTGTTTGGCATAGAGTTTCGCCAGAGTAGTCTCTGTTGCCGGCGCGGCAAAAAAGCTGCTCTCGTCGCCGATGAAAATATCCTCGTCGCCGGTGGCCGTGAGATGGCCCGATGCGGCGGGCAGGGCGGAACGCTCAGTCGTGGCACAAGCGTCGAGCATCGCGTCGATGATCGGCCGATAGCCGGTGCAGCGGCAGAGATTGCCGGCCAGCGCATCACAGATGCTGTCGCGTGTCACCGGCTGTTCACTCTGACGATAGAGCGTGAACAGGCTCATGACGATGCCGGGCGTGCAGAAGCCGCATTGCGAGCCATGATGCGTTACCATCGCCTGCTGCACGGGATGCAGCGCGCCATCGACCGCAAGATCCTCGATGGTGACGATCTCCGCACCATCAGCCTGTCCGAGCAGGAAAATGCAGGCGTTGACCGGCAGATACTCGGTCTTGCCGTTGTGCTGTCGCGCCAGGGCGACGGTGCAGGCGCCGCAATCGCCTTCGCCGCAGCCTTCCTTGGTGCCCGTGGCCAAGGCTTCGAGCCGCAACCAGTCGAGCAGGGTCGTATGTGGCGCGAAGTCGGAAATCTCCACCGGCGCGCCGCGAAACACGAAGCGGATCGCTTGGCGGAGCTGGCTCTGGCTTTCACTCGGACTACTCAGCACGTTCACCGCCTCATCCTGTTCTCTGGAACTGTCTCACGAACGGTCGGCATAGGCCACGGCTGCGGACTGCTGCCCAAACCTGCCCACTGTAAGAGCGGAGCAAATTGGATTCCAGTTGAAACGCAGAGGCCCAGACCTGGTTGCGGCCTGGGGTCGCGGCGTCCCAAACCACAATCCTCTATTGAAATTTGTCTGGCTCCCTGAAACAACGCAACCGAATTGAGGCAGACGCGACCCGCCGCGACGTGGAAAGCGGATCGAAGGTCGCGCGGAAAAGGTCGAGGAATACGCCATGGTGAAGCACATCGGTGAGCCGGCGCTCCGCAAGGAAGACGAACGGCTGATCACCGGCCGAGGGCAGTTTGCCGACGACATTACATTCCCCAAGCTGGCGCACGCCCATGTCTTGCGGTCGCCCCACGCTCATGCCGCGATCCGCAGGATCGACACCACCACGGCGCGCGCCATGCCCGGCGTCCTTGCCGTGCTCACCGGCGCCGACGTGCTCGAACAGGGGTTGAAATTCATCCCCCACGGCACCGGCGGATCGCGGGTTGGTTTTGACGTACCGCTGCGCAATCTCGATGGCTCCGAAAGGCTGATCACCCGGCAGATGCCGCTGCCGGCCGACCGCGCCCGCTATGCCGGCGAGGCGGTGGCGATCGTGGTCGCAGAAACCCTGCTGGCCGCCCGCGACGCTGCCGAGGCGATCGAGATCGACTGGGAGGTGCTGCCGGCCGTGGTGCGTGGCACCCAGGCGGTCGGCGCCGATGCGCCACGCCTGTGGGACGATGTGCCCTCCAATCTGCCGCTCGACGCCGAGATCGGCGACAAGGCGGCGACCGACGCCGCCTTCGCCAAGGCGGCGCATCGGGTGTCGTTCAAATCGGCGATCCAGCGCGTCACCGGCGTCCATATGGAGCCGCGTGCTTGTATTGGCGAATGGGATCCGAAGGCCAAGAAATATACGGTCCATGCCTCCCATGGCATTGGCGTCGTCCAGATGCGCGCCGATATCGCCCATGCTTTGGATGTCGCGCTTGAGCAGATCCGGGTGATCGCGCCCGGCGACGTCGGCGGCAATTTCGGCACGCGCAACGCGACTTATCCGGAATTCGTGCTGGTCGCCTGGGCGGCGCGCCTCATTGGCCGTCCGGTCAAATATGTGGCCGAGCGGCAGGATGCGCTGCTGTCGGATTTTCAAGGGCGCGATCTCGATATCGACATGGAGCTGGCGCTCGACGCGAAGGGCAACTTCCTGGCGGTCCGTTCGGTCAATACGAGCAACCTTGGCGCGCACACCGCTTCTTTCGTGCCGCTCAACAAGGGCTCGCAACTGATGACGAGCCTGTATCGGGTGCCGGCCGCCTATGTCCGCGCCCGCGCTGCCATCAGCAATACGCCCTCGACGATCCCCTATCGCAGCGCCGGCCGGCCGGAGGCCATGTATGCGGTTGAGCGCATCATCGATCTTGCGGCGCGCCAATGTGGCTTCGACCGGGTGGAACTGCGCCGGCGCAATCTCATTCCGCCGAGCCAGCAGCCCTATCGCAATCCCTTTGGCGTGGTCTACGACAATGGCGACTATCTCGGCGTCATGCGCCGCGCCCTTGAACTGGCCGACTGGAAGGGGTTTGAGAAGCGCCGGCGCGAGGCGCGCAAGCGCGGTCTCTATCGCGGTATCGCCATCGCCAATTACATCGAGACGACCAGTGGCGCGCCGCGCGAACGCGCCGAGGTGACGATCTTGGAGGATGGCACGGTCGATGTGATCATCGGCACCCAGGCTTCAGGACAGGGCCACGAGACCAGTTTCAGCCAGGTTGCCGCTGAATGGCTTGGTGTCCCGTTTGAGAAGGTGCGCGTGCGCTCCGGCGATACGGATTTCGTGTTGGCCGGCGGGGGCTCCCATTCCGGCCGCTCCATGCGCCATGCCAGCATCGTCATCGGCGAGTCGGTGAAACAGATTGCTGAGAAGGCACGCCGTCTCGCTGCGATCATGTTCCAGGGCCAGGTCGAGGACATCGAGTTCGCCGAGGGCGCCTGCCGGGTGAAAGGCACGGATCGTACTGTCACCCTTGTAGAAATGACGAGTTTCGCTATCCACACCGCCGCGCTGCCCGAGGATTTGCGCGGGCCCCTGAAAGGCGCCTGCGACCGGGTGACGCCAGGGTTGGCCTTTCCCTATGGCACGGCGGTCTGCGAACTCGATGTCGATCCGGAGACGGGCTCGTTGAGCTTCGCGCGCTATACCTCGGTCGATGATGTCGGCGTCGCGGTCAATCCGATGATCCTGCACGGCCAGACCCATGGCGGCATCGCCCAGGGCGTCGGGCAGGCGCTGATGGAACAATGCTGGTATGATGCCCAGGATGGCCAAAACCTCTCTGCTTCCTTCATGGACTACGCCATGCTGCGCGCCAGCGACCTGCCGAGCTTCATCACTGATCTGAGCGAGGTGGCGGCGACCAGCCATCCCCACGGCATGCGCCCGGGCGGGGAAGGGGGCACGACGCCGGCGCTCGGGTTGACGATCAACGCCATTGTCGATGCGCTGGCCGATTTCGGCGTCACCCATATCGAAATGCCGGCGACGCCACAGCGCATCTGGCAGGCGATTCAGGCGGCCAAACAGCGGCTGGCGAGCTGAAGGGTTTCATATGCGGGTCAAGCGGATCATCAGCAATGTCGCGGTGCCCGACGTGGCCGCCGTCCGGCATTTCTATGAGACGCTGCTTGGCCTGACCGTCGCAATGGATCACGGCTGGATCGTGACGCTTGCCTCGGGCGAGGCCATGCAGACACAGATCAGCCTGGCGACCCAGGGTGGTTCCGGCACACAAGTGCCGGCTTTATCGATCGAAGTCGATGATCTCGAAGAGGCGCATCGGCGCATGGGCGAGGCGGGGATCGCGATCGAATATGGCCCTGTTGACGAGCCCTGGGGCGTGCGCCGCTTCTATGTACGTGACCCCGTGGGAACGCTGATCAACATCCTTGCCCATCGATAACCGGCACGCCAGAGCCTCTCGATACGATGGTTTTCAACGTGTAGAGCGCTGATTGCGACATTGAACCTTGACGAGCATCAGCGTAAGACCCCTCGATTGATTCTTATATTTGAGGGGCAGATGTCTCGGGCAAAGGTGAGTGTACGTAAGTCGAAGAAGCACGGCAGAGGACTTTTCGCGGACGAACATATCCCAAAGGGCACCGCCGTCATTCATTACGCTGGTCAGAAGATTTCCAAGAAGGAAGGCGCCCGCCGCGCCCGCTTCTATGACTCGATCGGCTATTGTCCGCTTTTCAACTTCAATGAGAAGTACGACATCGACGCCTTGGTCGGTGGTAACGAGTCGATCTATATCAACCACTCGAAACGCCCCAACATGGCTGCCTATGCCCTCCGGTCGACGATCTCTTTCGAAACCTTGCGGGACATCAAGCCGGATGAGGAGCTGCTCTTCGACTACGGCTTCAAGCCCGAACGTCCGAAGAAATTTACTTAATCTATATTGAGCATCGCCGCGATCCTGCCTATGGATTGGGCGGAAGCGGCGAATGAGATTGAGCCATGGCGCGACGCGAGGACCCTGAATCTGATCGCGTCGGCGAGCTTGCGCCTGGCGACTTCGAACTGTTCCGCCACTTGCCGCATCTGCTGCGGCGCGCCCATTTCGAAGCCGAAGCGCTTTTCCCGCTGGTTTATGGCGATCAGGTCACGTCCCGCCAGCTGGCCCTGCTGACCGTCGTTGGTCAGCGCCCCGGCCTGTCGCAAAGCGCCGTCGCCCAGCAGATCGGCATCGATCTCAACACCTGCAGCGATCTCGTCGCCCGTCTCGTCGCCAAAAAGCTGCTGCGTCGCGAGCGCTCGCAGGTCGATGGGCGCACCTACGCGCTCTATCTGGCCCCGAAGGGCCTGCCTGTGTTCGAAGAGGGCGTGCAGCGCGCCCCGGACTATCGCCAATCGGTGGCGCGGCGGCTCTCGCCGGCTGAACACGAACGGCTCGTGGCGCTGTTGCGCCGCCTTCTTGGGCTGGAAAGCTCGAAACTTTAGGCAGCGTTTGCCGCCAATTCCAGCAGCGCGTCGATTGACAGCCTCCGGGGCTTTTGTCAGATTAACTACGAATACGTAGTAATTAATCGGATGACGATCGGAAGGGCAGGCGAGCGATGAGTGGTTTGATAGCTTTTGATCCCGGCAGCTATCGTTATTTGCCCGGTGGGTTCCAATATTCCGCCGCCGTCATCGCCAATCCCGGCTGGGAGATCGAGCGGGCGCGCTTTGCCAAGCCGGTGTCGTTGGTCGAAGGTTTCGCCCGCATCGAGGCGCATCTGGCGTCGATCGGCCGGCCGCCGGTGGCGCTCTGCGCTTGCGAGCTACGCTCGCCCAAACCGTTGAGCGAAGCGGATTTCATCGCCTTTAATCGCAGCTATGTGCAGCCGTTGGAGCGCTGGGGCTTGTTCCGCAACGATGCCAACCCGGTGGCGCGCTGTAATCTCTGTCCGGAACTGGGTGGCGTCTCGGGGCCGAGCTTCTATGCGTTCAGCTACACGGTGCCGTCGTCATCCAGCGCCGTCAGTTTCGTCACCTCGGGCGCTGCCGAATGTCCGGACCGGCCGAACTATCGCGACAGCATTGTCCGCCTCGGCGAAACATCGCCCGATGCATTGCGCGACAAGCTGCGCTTCGCCTTAGGCGATCTCGAAGCGCGTTTCGATCCGATGGGCGTCTCTTGGGCCGATGTGCTCGATACGCGTCTCTATACCGTTCACGACTTGCATCACGCTTTGGCCGACGAATTCGGCCAGCGCGGTGCCTTGGCTGGCGGGCTTAACTGGCATTTCGTCCGGCCGCCCGTGCAGGACCTCGAGATCGAAGTCGACGCGCGCGCCGTGCGCCGCGACATCGTGCTGGTTCCATGACATCGGGCGCCCGCATAGGCGACGCAGGGCGTTGCGCGGGTCCCCTCGGTTCATTCTGTTTTTCGCCCGAACGACGAAAGGGAATACGCATGCCGAGTCTGATCAAAATGCCCATGCGCATGGCCGGCTTGATCGCTGGTCTGTTGCTCGCTGCAAGTCCGACCGTAAGTCCGGTCGCGGCGCAGACGCCGTCCTTCTCCGGCAACCCCATTCGCCTGCTGGTCGGCTTTCCGGCTGGCGGCACGATCGACGTGGTGGCGCGGCTGCTGGCCGAGCAGATGCGCGGCGATCTCGGCACGCAGATCCTGGTTGAAAACACCACGGGCGCCGGCGGTCAGATCGCGGCGCAGGCGCTGAAGCGCGCGACGCCCGACGGTCACACGCTGATGGTGGCGCCCGATCACACCATGGTCGTGGTCCCCCTGACCATGGCCAATCCCGGCTTTGATCCGCTCGTTGATTTCGCCGCCGTTGGCCAGATCGCCGATTATTCCGGCGCGATGGCGGTGGGCGCCGGCAGCGACGTCAAAGATCTCGACGGCTTCATCAAGAAGGTCCAGGGCGATCCGAAACTGGGCAGCGTCGGCATCGCCGCAGCCGGCAGCAAGCCGCAGTTCGCGCTGCTGGCGATTTCGCGCGAAAAGAAAGTGTCGCTCAATCCGGTGCCGTATCGCGGCTCGGTGCCGATGGTGCAGGATCTCGTCGGCGGCCATCTGCCGGCGGGAATCACGGCACTGGGCGATTTCCTCGAACAGCATGCGGGTGGCCAGCTGCGCATCATCGCGATCACCGATGAGAAGCGTGTGCCGCAGCTGCCCACCGTGCCGACCGCCTTGGAGCAGGGCTATCCGATGAAGCTGAATTTCTGGCTCGGCATGTTCGCGCCGGCAAAGACTCCTGACGCGGTCATGTCGGCTCTGTCGGCGGCGATGATGAAGGCCCTGGCGCAGCCGATGGTGATCGAGCGGATGAAGGCGCTGGCCTTCGAACCGCGTCCCAAGCCACCGGCCGGCATGACCGAAGAAATCAGCGCCGACATGAAATATTGGGGGCCTCTGGTCGAGGCCTCCGGCTGGGTCAAGCAGTAAAGAGGACAGGCAAGAGCATTCAGCTCTTGCCGACCACCTTGCGCAGCACCGCTTCAGCGTTGGCTGGTGCTGCGTCCGCCGTCCAGACCACATATTGATCAGGCCGCACCAGCACGAGCTTGCTCTCATATTCCTGTCGGCCGTTCGCATAGGTGTCGCGAATGGCTTTGAAGGGAATGCCGAGTGTCTTGGCCGCCGTCTCGAAATCAGCGACGGTTTTGTCGTCCACGTCGAAGGCGAGCAAGGTGAAGCCGTCGCAGAGTTCCTCATAGACATCGCGGCCATTGGAGAGCGGTTGCGGTGTCAGATGATGGCCGGGGCGGGCTTTCAGCATATGTGCGCCATGGGCGCTGCACTTGCCGCCTGGCGGCCCGAAGATGATCGACGACCCCTCGAAGTTCGGTTCGTAGCGGGAGGCCATCAGGCCGTCTTCCCGTTCCTTCTGCTTCCAGGCGGCTTCGAACGCCTCGCGATCGACGGCCGGATCATAGGTGTGCAGGAACTTGCCTTCCGCCTCGATGCGAGAAGCGATGAAATCCTCGCCGGTTTCCTTGAACACCGGCCGCCGTTCCTCGCTGTAGGAGGGGACAAGACCAGCGCCGCCCCACCCTTGCAAAGCGCCCCACAGCTTCCAGCCGAGATTGCGCGCATCCTCCAGCCCGTTGTTGAGGCCGAAGCCGCCATAAGGCGGATGGCTATGGGCCGCATCGCCGGCAATGAGCACGCGCCCGACCTGATACTTGTCGGCGACGGCGACACGCAGGTCCCAGAAGCCCATATGATCGAACTCGGCCTTGAACTTGAAGCCGGTCGCCTTCTCCAACACGCCCTGGAAGTCGAAATCTTTCTTCTGGGCGGCTTCGGCCGGCACCGGCGAGTGGAAGAAGAAGCCATTGCCGACATCGATACGACCGAAGAACTGCCAATAGCCATTCAGCGCCGGATCCATGACGCGATAGGTCGAGCGTTCCGGAAAACGCTTCAGTCTTTCATGTAGTTCCGGCGAACGGAACACGGCGAGCATCATCACCTGGTCGAAATCGGTGCCGCCGCGCTCGATGCCAACCTGGGCGCGGATCGTCGAATGGGCGCCATCGCAGCCGACGAGATAGTCGGCCTCGATGGTTTCCGTGGCGCCGTTTTCGTCGGCGATCTCGAGGCGGACGCTTTTGTCGTCCTGTTCGAGCTTGCCGGCGGTCCAACCGAACCGTTGTTCGGCGGCAGGAATGGTGGCGAGCTTGCTGCGCAGCACGTCTTCGGTCTGATATTGCGGCAGCCGCTCGTTGTCCTGGAAGAAATAGCGCCGCACGGTCTCGCGACCTTCGTGGGCGTGCCAGTATTCGCTCGTCAGGCTGCGATAGGCATTGACGTTACCGATGGGATAGCCCGGCGGCATGACGCGCGCGGCGCGCAATTGATCGACAATGCCCCAGAAGTAGAAATGCTCGAGCGTCCGCTGGGTCAGGTTCTGCCCACGCGGAATGCGATGGTGGCGGGTGCGCCGTTCAATCAGGACGCAGGTGATCCCCCGGGCGCCCAGATCGAGCGCGAGACCCAGGCCAACTGGGCCACCGCCAACGATAGCCACTTGAAACCGCTTGTTCATTTCCATCCCCGAGCCTTGTTTTATTTATCGGCGAGGATGGTTTTAGCGGTTCAAGGCGCGCAGAGCGAGAGCTTTGCCATTGCTTTTATGGGAACGGGTTTAACCCTTCAGTGCGGGTGCCTCAGTGTTGGTGTCCGTGCGCATGCTGCGCCCCGGCGTCGCCCAGCACATAGATTTGCGAGGCCAGCGCCCGCTGCCGCAGTGCGTCCAGATCGATATTCAGCATGCTTCCGCCGCGCTTCACCGCCTGTCCGGCAACGAAGACCGTGTCGACATTGCCCGGATGGGCAGCCAGGACCACGGCGGCGATGGCATCGGAGACCGGCGCGAGATTGAGGTCGTCGGCGCGGATCATGACGATATCGGCCTGTTTGCCCGGGGTCAGCGAACCGACCTTGTGCGCCAGCCCATTGGCTTGTGCCCCCGCCATGGTGGCAAAACTGAGCACATCGCGCAGCGACAGGGCCGGGACTTGGGCAACGCGCGAGTGCTGGCCGCCGACCCAGGATCGGTAGTAGGCGAAGGTGTGGCGCATCTGGGTAAACATGTCGCCGGCGCATTTCGTTTCCGTGTCGCCGCTGAGGCTGGGCTTGATGCCGGCAGCGAGCAAGCGGTCGAAGGGAATGTCGCCGATGCCCTGCGAATTCATCTCGCAATGGACACCGAGCGAAGCGCTGACGCCGGCGTCGGCCATCATTTTGATTTCGTCGTCGCCGCAAAAACAGCAATGCACGAAGGTCATATCGTCGCCGAGCACGCCGGCTTCGTGCATCTGCGCGATGGCACGCACGCCGCCATTGCGCGCATAGGCGCCCATGTGGATGGTCGAGCGAATGGCGAGGTCACGCGCGACACGGAGGTCATCGAGCCAGACCTCGCGCTGCGCCATTTCCGGCCCGCGCCCCGCCATGGCGAGCGTCAGCAGCTGATCGTCGGACGAGAAATATTGCTGCCGCAGCCGGCGGATGTCCGAGGGGTGCGTCCGCTGGCTGCTGAACATCCATGAGTCGCCCTCTACCAGCGGCCAGCCATGGCCAAAGACGCCGCGAATGCCGGCGTCGCGCAGGCCGAAGATGGCGGCGTCGGAATGCTCCGGGCTGTTTTGCACATGCGACCAGTCGAGCATGGTGGTGATGCCGCTCTCCAATGCCGCGACGGCGCCGAGCAGCGTGCCGACATAGACGTCTTCCGGCCGATAGGCAGCGCCCTTGGCGCCGAGCATTTCGCGGAAATAGATCTGCGGATCGATCTCCGCATAGCGATGGCGGACGCAGGTCTGCCAGGTGTGGCGATGGGTATCGACGAAGCCGGGCACTATGATCATGCCGCTGGCGTCAATACGCTCAGCCTGCGGCGCGTCGATCTGCGGCGCGACGGCTGTGATGCGTTCGCCCTCGATCAGGATGTCGCCTTTGCGCAGATCACCGATCGAAGGATCCATGCTCAGGATCCAGCCGCCGCTCAACAGAGTGGGTTGTTTCTCCATGCTCATTACCTCAGCCATGTATTGAGCTGCGCTTCAACAGCAGCGAGCTGGTTGGCCTGTGTACTGGCCCAGGCCACATAGCCGTCGGGCCGCACCAACAGGCCTTTGACCTCATCCAGGGCCTGGGGTACGCGTCCAAGGCAGACGCGATGAACGGCGATCGGCCGCCCGGCGACGGGCAGGGCGTCGAACTGTCGGCCGTAGCCTTCGAGATCGAGCAGCACGAACTGGCGATCGCGCAGCATTTCGGTGATGCGCGTCGAGCGGCCATCGCGCGTCATCACATCTACGTCGGGGCAGCGCGCGCCGGTTAGCGGATGGCTGCCGGAGGCGCTCGGATAGGGCGCTTCGAGCCCGGAGAGTTCCAGCACCAGCTTGCGCTGTACGTCAGGCAGCGGCAGCAGATGTTCGCTGAAGCGTCGCTTCATCGCCACGCCCTCCGGCCCGAAATTGAATTGTAGCACGCATTGCGTCTTCACGCTTTCGAGCAAGGCGTGCATGACCGGCAGGCGCTCGGTATCGTAGCTGTCGAGCGTGCTTTCATCAGCGAGGCCCTTGACCACATGGGCGAGCTTCCAGCCGAGATTGAAGGCATCCTGCAGGCAGAAATTCATGCCAACGCCGCTGGCGGGATAGTGGATGCGGGCGGATTCACCGACCAGGAAGACGCGGCCCTCGCGTAGGCGCGGTACGGCCCGCAACTGATCGTCGAAGCGCGACGCCCAGCGAAAGCCCTTGATACCAAAGTCGCTGCCAAGCACGTCGCGCAGGCATTGCAGGGCTTCTTCCAGCGTCACCGGCTCGTCTTTTGCCGCGTGGCGGCGGTCGCGATGGACGATGTTGAAGCGGGTGATGCCATCGCCAAAGGCATAGCCGCGCGCCCAACCCATTTCGTTGTCGTTGCCGATCGGCCCTGGCCATGGCGCTTGCAGTTCCGCATCAATGACAATGCCGCGAAACGTGCCCGATGTGCCTTCGAAGGGAAGGCCCAGCTGCGCGCGCACCACGCTGCGGCCGCCATCGGCACCAATCAGATAACGCGCCTTCAAGGTGGAGATCGCGCCGGACGTATCCGCGACATCCACTTCGACGCTGTCGCTTTGCTGCCGAAGCGTGCGCACTTCAGCGCCCCAGCGTAGCTCCGCGCCGCTTTCAAGCGCCCAGCCTTGCAATATCTCCTCGGTGATATTCTGCGGCAGGCCGAGCCCGAAGCCGAACCGTGTTTCCAGATATTTCCATTCGATTGGATCGAAGCCGGCCCAGATGTGCGACTTGCGGAAGGGGAAGTCGGTGATCTGGCGGGCTCGTTCGATGAAGCGCTCGGCGATGCCGCGCGCATCGAACAGTTCCAACATGCGGGGCAGGATCGTGCCGGCGCGTGATTGCACGCCTTCCACCCGTCGCTCGAGAACAAGGGTTTTGACGCCCGATGCCGCCAGTTCCGCCGCCATGGTCAGGCCCGAAGGCCCGCCGCCGACGACGATCACATCCCACTCCATCTGCATCTCCTTGGCCTTGGCCTTGCTCCTTGGTCTTCGCTCAGGCCGCCGGTGTCTGCGCGAGCGCAGGGGCCGAGGCTTGCTCCTGCCGCAGCAGCGCGGTGTAGAGCCAGATGGCTGCGATCAAAGCGATCGCCCCGGCGCAGGCGAAGACCAGCACCATGGCGCTCGCCAAGGCGTTGGGACCGGTGCCGTAGAGCTGCTGCGCAACGAAGGCGATGAGGGTGGGGCCAAGACCCTGACCCATCAAACCATTGAGCACGAGCACTAGCGCCATCACGAGCCCCACCGAATGCGCCGGCACTGTCCGGGCAACGATGGTCGAGCCGACGGCGAGATAGGTCGTCGAGCACAGCACCACCAAAGCATCGAAGAACCAGAACCAGCTGATCGTGTTGGAAAGACACAGGGAGATGGTGAAGGCGGTCAAAGTGATGGTGACGATGATGCCGACGAGAGCGGCCGACGAGGCGCGCCTGCCGGTCGCCTTACGATCCATGGCCAGTCCCGCCAACCACAGACCGAGCGGGCCGATGGTCAACAGCATGCCGCCTTGGATGAGGCCGATCTCTTTTATGCCGAGATGAAACTGGCGGGTGACCACCGTGGGGATCCATGTCGCCAGGGCAAAATTGATCATGGCGTTCATGACCGAAAAGACGAGCAACGGAATGAAAATGCCCTTGCGCGCCATGAGATAGTTGGCGACGGCCGAGACGGCGGGCTTGTCGCTCTTGCCGGTGTTGCTCGGGCGGCCCGGGTCCTTGTTGAGGAATATCAGCAGAGCAATCGGCAGGCCGGCGAGACCGATGATGAAGAGCGTCGCCTGCCAGTGCGAAACCTTGCCGATGATCGGCAAGGAATTGATGCCGGCCGCTTCGATGGCGCTCATCAATGGCCCGCCGAGAACCAGCGACAGGCCGGTGCCGAGCATGATCGCCATCGTATAGACGGAGAGGGCGCGTGCCCGGCGGCTTTCCTCGACGCCATCGCGGATCAGCGAATAGGAGGCGGGTGGGATCAGCGCTTCGGCGGCACCGACGACGATGCGTGCGACGACGAGTGCGAGGAAGACGGAGGCTGCCGCATTGGCGGCGAGCGCCAACGACCAGATCAGGACGCCCACCACGATGATGAGGCGGCGATCGAAGCGATCGGCCAGCCAGCCGGCTGGCAGCCCCACCAGGATGTTGGCGATGGCGAAAGCGGCGCCGATCAGAAAGCTGATCTGCACGTCGCTGATGCCCAGATCGGCGCGGATCGGCCCGACCATCAGCACCAGAATGTTCTTGTCGATCTGCGCCAGCATGGTCACCACGGTCAATGTGGCGACGAGGCCCCATTGTGACCAAGGCGAGTAAGCGCTGCCGGTATCCCTCATAGCCGCCCCTCCGATAGGCCTCCCGGCCGTTATGCGGCGGACTATTGGCGACAGCTCAGTATTTACAAAATTAATTGTTTCAATATTCTACATTTAACAAATAAATGGAGCTGCCTCGTGCGTTTCAACAAGCTCGACCTCAACCAGCTCGTCGTACTCGACACCTTGCTGGCCACGCGCAGTGTCGGCCGTGCCGCCGAACAGCTGTTCTTGAGCCAGCCGGCGACGAGTTGCGCGCTCGCCCGCCTGCGCGATTATTTCGAAGACCAGCTGTTGGTGCCTGTCGGCAAGACGCAGGTACTAACGCCCCTGGCTTTGGAATTGACCAAGCCGGTACGTGACGTGCTGATGCAAATCCAGACGATCACGCAGGTGCGGCCTTCTTTCGATCCAGCGACATCGGAGCGGCGCTTCGTCATCGAGTCGTCGGACTACGTCATGGGCGTGTTTCTCTCTGAAGTGACGCGCCGCGCGGCGCGGATCGCGCCACTGGTGCAGTTCGATCTGCGTGTGAAGTCGGCGCAGTCGCCGGAGCGGCTGGAGAGCGGCGAGGTGGAATTGCTGATCACGCCGGAGTTCTCAACCGTGCCAGGCCATCCAACCGAAACACTGTTCGAGGATTCATTCTCCTGCGTGGTCTGTGCCGATTATAAGCCCGCCGGTGGCGCGCTCACCGCCGATCACTATTTCGAGGCTTCTCACGTCGCGGTCGAGTGGGGCGGGGGACGCCGTGTCACCATCGATGCGCAACTGCTGTCCATTGGCAAGCGGACGCGCCGCCAGGATATCATCGCGCCAAGCTTCACGCTGGTGCCGGAGTTCGTCATTGGCACATCGCGGATCGCGACCCTGCCAACGCGGCTGGCGCGGCAATTGGCGCAACGCGTGCCGGTACGCGTGCTGCCATGCCCGGTCGAGATTCCGCCCTTCGCCGAAAAGCTGCAATGGCACAAATATCAGGAGCGCGATCCGGCTATCGCCTGGCTGCGCTCACTGTTTCGCGAAGTGGCCGACGCCATGCCGCCGATGGAAGCGCCGAAGCCTCCTGCCACCAGCACGCGTCGCCGGAAGGTCGCGGCCTAAAGTTCGCCATCGATAGATATTCGGCACGACGCCGTACGATCGCGTCGCGCAGCTTGCTGCCGTGGGTCTGATCGGAGTTGCTACTGTGATGAAGCCATGAATATATGGAGGTACGTGTCGTCAATCGCTGATAGGTCAATGCCGGACACATCTCTTCCTTCGCTGGCCGTATTCTATACCGTCTGGAATCGTGGCGATTTGTTCTCTGTAAGCCTAGCTTCGTTGTTGCCTCGCCTTGAGGGCGTCGAAGCAGGTATATGGATCTTTGACAACGGGAGCGACCGTGAAACCAAGCGCGTGATCGAGAACGTTTCGTGGGACCGCCACAGTATTTTCAAGATCGCATTTCCAAGAAACATGGGTATTCCGTATGCGCTGAACGTATTCGGTTCAGCGGTCACGCAAGCCTCTACCTTCGCCTGTCATAACGCTCCGGATTATGTCGCGATCTTCGATGGCGATATGTTTTTCAAGCATTCGCTCAGGTCATTGATAGACATTCTTGCAGGGGACCCAAGCGTAGCTATTCTGAGTGGGCATGACTCCGTGGAGCACGCGGCTTCCGAAAGACATGTTTTCCATATCGGCAGCCAGAAGGTTATCGGCAAGACAAAGAAAGCTGAGCGTGGTTGCTTCTATCTGATGAGAACGGAAACGCTGCTGGAGTTTTTACCACTCCCTCATCACACGCCATACGATATCGATTGGCAGATGACGATCTTGCACGAACGGTCTTTAGCGAAAACTGGCCGCAGACTTCTTTGTATTGATAGTTCGGTTCATCTCGGATTGTTTGATAGTACTTGGAATACTGACGACGTACCAGCCAGTCACGAACAAGTGTTTGAAATTATCGCCGTGCTTGAGGACCAGAAGTTGATGACAAAGTCGCGGTACGAGCGCGCATTGGCGTATATCAGTAAAGGCAATCTGCCTATCGAGCTCATGCCGGCCAAGAAATCGCCATGGCGATTTCCCTGGTCGATACATCGATGAGACAAAAGGAACATGGACGGGCCGCTCTATCGGGCAAATCCATAACTTAAAGTTTCGCCGTCGACAGATATTCGGCACGCCGCCGCGCGATCGCATCGCGCAGTTTGTGGCCATAGGCCTGCATCTCTTCAGTCTCATCCTTCGTCAGGCGATTGTTGATCGCCTCGATGGTGCTCGGCCGCGTCTTGGCGCGTTGCCACCAATCCTGTACGCGCGGTCGCTCGGCGATCCAGATGTCGAGTAGGTCGAGATAGGCGAGGCGGGCGACATAGGGCACCATGTTGATGTCGCCCAGGGTATAGGATGATCCGACCAGCCATGGACCGCCTTCCGCCAGCGCTACGTCCATCGCCTTGAAGGCTTTCTCGAAGTGGCCGATGGCCTGAAACACATAGGGGCTTTCGACGCCATGTTCGTAGGTCGATAGAAATCTGGCGCGCCGCTCCGGATCACCGACATTGGTGAAGCGCACCTGCCGTTGTTCCTCGGTCATGTTCTGCATTTTGTAACGGAAATGCGCTGAGAAGCTGATCTCGCGCGTCGCTTCGAAAATCTGCTCGTCGATCAGTTTCGACCACAGTCGCATGCGCGTGCGTGAAAAGGCATCGGCGGGGATCAGCGGCTTTTGCGGATGGGTCTCGTCGAGATATTCGCAAATGAGCGTCGACTCGACGACCGCATTGCCGCCATCGACCAGGGTTGGGACCACGCCCTTGGGATTGAGCTTCAGATATTCCGGGCTGTACTGCTCGTTGGTGAACAGATTGACGTTCTGCATCTCATAGGGGATCGCCTTCTCGTCGAGAGTGATGAACACCTTCTGGGTGCAGATGGAATTGCGAGCCGTGTAGAGTTTAAGCATCGTTTCCTCGCCAACTTGCTGCGGCCCTTCGGGGGCGCTACGACAGTCTCAACAAACAAAAGTTGCTCGGCAATGACCGGCAGGGGGAAATATGAGCAAGGTCAAAAAAACAGGCTTTTTAGCGTCTGCATTTCGCGCGATCGCCTTTCTGAGTGCGGCGATCGCCTCGTCCGCCGTCTCGGCGGCGGATTATCCGGCCGGTCCCATCCGGATCATCATCGCTCTCCCGCCAGGGGGCAGCGCCGACACGATCGCGCGCTATTTCGCCGAACATCTGAACCAGCGCTTCAAGCAGACCGTCATCGTCGAGAACCGGCCCGGTGCGGATGCGTTGATCGGGCCGACCTATGTGGCGCGCTCCAAGCCCGACGGTTTGACGTTGCTGTTCACGACGCCCTCGTTGCCGACCTTCCGCGCCTTGTTCAAAAATCCGGCGACCGATCCGGAAAAGGACCTCGTGGCCATCGGGCAGGTGGTGGAGAGCCCGTATTTCATCGCCGTGCCGGCCAGTAGCCCGGTCAAGACCCTGCCGGAGCTTCTGGCGCAGGTGCGCGCCAATCCGGGCAAGTTCAACGCCGGGGTCTTCGCCGCCGGCAACCGCCTCACGGTCGAAAGCTTCAAGCGTGGCTACGGCCTCGACATGGTCACGGTGTCCTACAAGGGCGAGGCGGCGGTGGCCGCGGCCTTGATGGCGGGGGAGGTCGGTCTTGGCATTGCCACGGCGGTGACGACCGTCGCGCCCGCCAAGGAGGGGAAACTGAGAATTCTCGCGGTGACGGGCCAGAAGCGCGCGCCAACCCTGTCAGATGCCCCGACAGTGGCCGAATCGGGCGCCACGGGGTTTCAGCCAGGATCGATCTGGTTTGGCCTCCTGGCGCCGGTGGCGACGCCCAAGGAGATCGTCAAAACCCTGTCCGACGAAATTTTCGCCTTCACCAGCCGGCCGGAATTACCTGCCAGGCTGGAGCCGTTCGGTTTTGTTCCGGCACCCACATCAACAGCTGATTTTACCGCTCTGATGGCCCGGGAGGCGCGCAACGCCATTGAATCGGCCAAGGCAGCGGGGATCGAGCCGCAATAGGGTTTCGCAACAGGGTTTCCCTTGGCCCTTGCATCGTGTAAGAGCCGGCACCAAGTGACAGGCTTGCAGGCGGTGTTTTGCCGCCAGACCCCGGAATTTTCATGGATACGGTACTTATCGTCATTCACCTTATGGTTGTGATCGCGCTTGTCGTGGTGGTGCTGCTGCAGCGCTCCGAGGGCGGCGCGCTCGGGCTTGGTGGTGGCTCGGGCTTTATGACGGGCCGCGGCCAGGCCAATGCGCTGACCAAGGCGACGGCCATTCTTGGTACGATTTTCTTTCTGACTAGCTTGGCTTTGACAATTCTGGCGAATATCCATCGCGCGCCGGGCTCTGTTCTGGATGGCGCCCAGCCGGCCAGCCAAACTGCTCCGGCCCAGCCCGGCCAGGCGCCGGCGCCCGGCGGCTCGTTGTTTGATCAGTTGCAGCGGATGGAGACGCCGGCGGCACCGCCAGCTGCTCCGGCCGCGCCGCAGCCGCCCCAGCCGGGACGGTAAGCGGTTCGAGATTTCAAGAAGGGGCCGGTTCGCCGGCCCCTTGCTTTTGGACGGTCGTCTGAACACGGCTGTGTATATCCCGTGGGGTGGTACGAAAGTCCTCCCCGAATCGATCACGAAAGGATAGGTCTCGGTTCCCATGGCGCGGTACGTTTTCATCACCGGCGGCGTGGTCTCCTCGCTCGGCAAAGGTTTGGCATCGGCGGCCCTGGGGTCGCTGCTGCAGGCGCGGGGCTACACGGTCCGCCTGCGCAAGCTCGATCCCTATCTCAACGTCGATCCGGGCACGATGAGTCCGTATCAGCACGGCGAGGTTTTCGTCACCGATGACGGCGCTGAGACCGATCTCGATCTCGGTCACTACGAGCGTTTCACCGGCACGCCGGCGCGCAAGTCCGACAACATCACGACGGGCCGGATCTATCAGGAGATCATCGCCAAGGAGCGGCGCGGCGACTATCTCGGCGGCACCGTCCAGGTGATTCCGCACGTCACCAATCACATCAAGGAATTCGTCCTGGAAGGGAATGACGGCGTCGATTTCGTTCTGGTCGAAATCGGCGGCACCGTCGGCGACATCGAGGGCCTGCCGTTCTTCGAGGCGATTCGCCAGCTCGGCAACGATCTGCCGCGTAATCACTGCATCTATGTCCATCTGACCTTGCTGCCCTTCATCCCTTCGGCGGGCGAGTTGAAGACCAAGCCGACTCAGCATTCGGTGAAGGAGCTGCGCTCGATCGGCATTCAGCCCGACATTCTTCTGTGCCGCACCGATCGCGAGATCCCGCGCGAGGAACGCCGCAAGCTCGGCCTGTTCTGCAACGTGCGCGAGAGCGCCGTGATCGAGGCGCGCGATGTCGGCAATATCTACGACGTGCCGCGCGCCTATCACGAAGCCGGGCTCGACCGCGAAGTGCTCGCTGCTTTTGGCATCGAGCCGGCGCCCAAGCCCGACATGCGTCGCTGGGCTGGGGTAGAAGAGCGCATCCACAATCCCGAGGGCGAAGTCACCATCGCCATCGTCGGCAAATATACCGGCCTCAAGGATGCCTATAAGTCACTGATCGAGGCGCTGGCCCATGGCGGCATGGCCAATCGCGTCAAGGTCAAACTCGACTGGATCGAATCGGAAGTGTTCGAGAAGGAAGATCCGGCGCCCTATCTCGAAGGCGTCCATGGCATTCTCGTGCCGGGCGGCTTTGGCGAGCGTGGCTCCGAAGGCAAAATCCTGGCGGCGCGTTTCGCCAGAGAACGCAAGGTGCCGTATTTCGGCATTTGCTTTGGCATGCAGATGGCGGTGATCGAGGCGGCGCGCGCCTTGGCTGGTATCGACAAGGCGAGTTCGACCGAATTCGGCCCGTCATCCGAGCCGGTGGTTGGGCTGATGACCGAATGGATGCGCGGCAACGAGCTCGAGCAGCGCCACGCGGAAGGCGACCTGGGCGGCACCATGCGCCTCGGTGCTTTCAAGGCGAGCCTGAAGCCCGGTTCGAAGATCGCCGGCATCTATGGCACCACGGATATCTCCGAGCGCCATCGGCACCGCTATGAGGTCAACACGGCCTATCGCCAGCGGCTGGAAGACAAGGGCCTGACCTTTGCCGGCCTGTCGCCCGATGGCCTGCTGCCGGAGACGGTGGAGTTCGAGGACCATCCCTGGTTCATCGGCGTGCAGTACCATCCGGAACTGAAATCGCGCCCCTTCGAGCCGCATCCACTGTTCGCCAGCTTCATTGCCGCGGCGAAGGAACAGAGCCGGCTGGTCTGAGACATCCAGGCGGGCGCTCCTTGCGCCCGTCTTTCCTCCCTGTCCGCTCGCGCATCTTCCCCCCGCGTCTTGGCCTCTCGCCGCTTTTGTTGCATGTAGCAGCCGACCGCCCGACGTTGCGGGGCAAAGCACGCCAATTGGACATCCCATGTACGACATTCGCTGGATCCGCGAGAACACCGAGGCTTTCGATGCCGGCCGCCGTCGCCGTGGCCTGGAGCCGCTAGGGCAGACGCTGCTGACGCTCGACGATGCCCGTCGCGCCGCCATCGCCCAGGCACAGAAGGCGCAGGAACGTCGCAACGCCGCCTCCAAGGAAATCGGCGCGGCGATGAAGGACAAGGACATGGCGCGCGCCGACGCGCTGAAGGCCGAGGTCGCCACGCTGAAGGACAGCATGGCCGGCTATGAGGCTGAGGAAAAGCGCGCCATCGAAGCGCTGAACGTCGAACTCGGCGCCATCCCGAACACGCCGCTCGACGAAGTGCCTGAAGGCAAGGACGAGCACGACAACGTCGAACAGCGCGTTGTCGGCGAGAAGCCGCGCTTCAACTTCGTGCCGAAAGAACATTTCGACATCGGCGAAAAGCTTGGGCTGATGGACTTCGAGACGGCCGGCAAATTGTCGGGCGCTCGCTTCGTCGTGTTGAAGGGCGCGCTGGCGCGGCTCGAACGCGCCTTGATGCAATTCATGCTCGACCTGCACACGCAGGAGCATGGCTACGAGGAAGTGAACCCGCCGCTGCTGGTGCGCGACGACGCCATGTTCGGCACGGCGCAGTTGCCGAAATTTCGTGACGATCAGTTCGCTGCTGGCGATGGCTTTTGGCTCATTCCCACCGCCGAAGTTCCTCTCACCAATCTGGTGCGCGAGAGCATCGTCGATGGCAAGCAACTACCGATGCGCATGACCGCCGGCACCTATTGCTTCCGCGCTGAAGCAGGGGCGGCGGGGCGCGACACGCGCGGCATGATTCGCCAGCACCAGTTCAGCAAAGTCGAACTGGTGTCGATCGCCACACCAGAACAATCGCGCGACGAACATGAGCGCATGACCGCATCCGCCGAAGCCGTGTTGAAGCGCCTGGGGCTGCACTACCGCGTCGTCCTGCTCTGCACGGGGGATATGGGTTTCGCGTCGCAGAAGACTTACGACATCGAAGTCTGGCTGCCGGGACAGGATCGCTTCCGCGAGATTTCATCCTGCTCGATCTGCGGTGATTTCCAGGCCCGGCGCATGAATGCGCGGTTCCGTGAGGCCGAAGGCAAGCAAACGCGATTCGTCCACACGCTGAACGGTTCAGGCGTTGCTGTTGGTCGTGCGCTCGTAGCGATTCTCGAGAACTATCAGAACGAGGATGGTTCCGTGACGGTGCCGGAGGCGCTGCGGCCCTACATGAACGGCCTTTCGACCATCACCGTTCGGTGAACATGGTGAAGATTCGCTTGCCATAATTGGCTCATTTCGATCCAGCGTCATGAACGTGACCACATTCGCGCCATAATGCGACGAGTTTGGTCGCCTTTCATGGCGCTTCGTCCCGTGGCTCGTTGTGAGCCTCTTGGAACCCGTTTTAAAACATCTAATAGTTTCAGCTAAATCAGTGGTTAGCCAATGGTTATGTTACTTCGATGCAACAGCTTATCACAACGAAACGGAGGCCATTTTTAAGGCACATCTCAGCCACATTGGTCTTGTTAAACGGACCTGTGCCTCGGCTGCGACACCTACCGTGCTTTGCCTTCTGGAAGACCTGGAAAGCGCATTTCGGCGGGAACCAAAGCCAATGTGCGGCGATTTGGTGTCAGCACACACTGCATGGGGCGCTTGGTTTTGAGATGAGTGAAAAGGAAATGAATATGCGCAAGATCCTCCTGACCGCCGCCGCGCTTTCGGCGATGGCTTCCACGGCCATGGCGGCCGACCTTCCGCGCCGCGCCCCGGCGCCGGCTCCGGCTCCGATCTACGTTGCTCCGATCTTCACCTGGACCGGTTTCTACGTCGGTGGTCAGATCGGTGGCGGCTGGGGCCGTAGCGAACTCGCTGGCTTCGGCTACAACGCCAATGGCGTCGTCGGTGGTCTCCATGCCGGTTACAACCAGCAGTTCGGCATGATCGTCGCCGGTGTCGAAGGTGACATCGAAGCCACGTCGCTGAAGGGCTCGGGTTCGAACTTCTTTGGCAGCACGTTCAAGACACGCGCTCCGTGGCAGGGTTCGTTGCGCGCTCGCGTCGGCGTCGCCGCGTTCGACCGCGCCCTGATCTACGCCACCGGTGGTGTCGCCTTCGCCAGCATCCGCAACGAAGTCTTCGTGCCGCCGTTCGCTTCCTCGACCTCGACGACCCGCGCGGGTTGGACGGTTGGCGCTGGCGTCGAATACGCCATCGACAACAACTGGTCGGTTCGCGCCGAATACCGTTACACCGACTTCGGCCGGTTTAACGTCGGCTTCTTCCCGCTGGGTTCGGCTAACACCCGGTTCAAGGAAAACACCGTTCGCGTTGGCGTGTCTTACCGCTTCGGCAGCGCCGCCGGTCCGGTCCTCGCCCGCTACTAAAGGCAAATCGCGTTTCGTAAGAAACGCGATTGTGCAGGGCGACCTGAACGATCTTCAGCCGGTGGCCTTCGGGCCGCCGGCTTTTTTATGGACAAGCGGGAAGGGGCTGATCGGGGGCTGGGCGCGCGAATAGGGCTCGGGGAATTAGTCTTGGCTAGAATCGTCCATGCCCTATAGATACAGCGCTGAACAAAGGCCAAAACTGGGGATGGCCAGAACCGAGAAGGCCAGCCGCGCGCATGCATATTCTGATCACCAATGACGATGGCATCCATGCGCCGGGCCTCAAAGTCCTCGAGGGCATTGCCGGCCAGCTCGGCGCCAGCCGGATCACCGTCGTCGCCCCGGAGGCCGATCAGTCCGGCGTTGCCCATTCGCTGTCACTCAACGATCCCCTGCGCCTGCGCGAGGTCACCCCCAGTCATTTCGCCGTCCAGGGCACGCCGACCGATTGCGTCATTATGGCCATCCATAAGATATTGGAGGGCGCCCGGCCGGATCTGGTCCTGTCTGGCGTCAATGCCGGGCACAATGTCGCCGAGGACGTCACTTATTCCGGCACGGTCGCGGGCGCCATGGAAGCCGCCATTCTCGGCATTCCGGCCATCGCCTTGTCGCAGAGCTTTCCGGCCGGCGCGCGCGACATGATTCCCTGGGACAATGTCGAAACCCACGCCCCGGACGTGCTGCGCCGCCTGATCGAGCTCGGTATCCCCCTGGGCACGTTGATCAACGTCAACTTTCCGCGCTGTTCGGCGAGCGAAGTGCGCGGCATCTCGGTTTGCAGCCAGGGCAAACGCGACGCGGCGTTGCTGCGCGTCGAGGAGCGGCTCGATGGCCGCCACCGTCCTTATTATTGGATTGGCTTTCAGCGCCAGACATCAGCGCCGGCAGCGGGCTCGGATCTCGCAGCTCTTGCCGACAATCGTATTTCCATTACGCCATTGCGCATCGATCTCACCGACCGGGAGGCTATGCAGAAATATGCCGGTGCCTTTGCCTGATGTCATAGCGTTTTGTGCTTTGACGGAATCGTCAAACGCTACAAAGACGCGTGAAAATAAAGATTCGGGAATGACGCCGTGAACGGCGGCGTTCCAGCGACCACGCCGCTATCGGCCACCGATCAGGCCCGCATGGCCTTTGTACTGCGGCTGCGCGGGCGAGGCATTTCCGACCTCAGGATATTGCGGGCGCTCGAAACTATTCCGCGTGAACTGTTCGTGCCGCACCGGCATGTCGACCTGGCCTGGCGCGACATCGCCCTGCCGATCGCCTGCGGTCAGACCATGCCGGAGCCCTTCCTTGTCGCCCGTATGCTCGAGGCGTTGAAGGTGCAGCCTTCGATGCGCGTCTACGAGATCGGCACCGGCTCCGGTTACACCACCGCGATCCTGGCCAATGTCGCCAGCGAGGTCCTGTCCTGTGAGCGCTATCGCACCCTGGCGAGCCAGTCGGCCGAGCGGCTGCGCCAGCTGGGGCTGGAGAATGCCCAGATCGAATGGCGCGATGGTCTGGCCCCGCCCGAGGGGGCAGGGCAGTTTGATCGCATTCTCGTCCATGGGGTGATGAACGAGATTCCCCGGCAGGTGGGCGGGCTCATTCACCAGGCCGGCCTCATCGTCTGTGCACGTTCCGATGCGGAAGGGAACGTCAATCTGGTCAGTTTGCGACGCGCCGCCGACGCACCGGATGGTTACGAAGTGACGATCATCGCACCCTGCCGCTTGGCGTCGCTGGTGCCGGGAAAATCGCTCCGGCTTTAAGGTAGAGCGGCTTTCGACCACTTTGATGCACGCATTATTACATTATAAAACATAGTTATTTCAGTCGGATATTATAATCCGCGCGCAGAATTCTCGAAAATTCTGACAAATAGATTCATCATAAACCCCGTCTTAACCGGCCTGCGTCATTACTGAATTTGCATAAGTGATGCGTGGTGTGCGGGTAAGCAAATGAGTGCAAGGTTCAATTTCTCCTCGATGCGCATGCCAATGCGCTTTGCCTTGATGAGCGCTACCGCGTTGTTGATCGCTGGGTGCTCCGACTCCTCCAGGCTGGCCGATCTCACGGGCGGCGTTGATCGCAGCGCGACGGGCTCGGTGCCACGTCCGCCCGATCCGGTGAACGGCGGTTATCCGGTTGCCCAGGCAGCCTCCGCTCCGGTGCGGTCGGCTTCGATCCAGTCCTCGCCACTGCCGCCGCCGACGATCCCTTCGCGGCCGAACTACACCGCGCCAGCCACCCCGAGCCCGCAACTGTCGGCCGCGCCCGCTGCGCATGTCGCGACGACCGCGACCGCAGGGGTTCGTTCGTCTGGCCCGTGGACCGCTTCCGGTGGCACAGCCATCACGGCCGGGCAGGGCGATACGGCGAGCGCGCTCTCCAATCGCTACGGCGTGCCGCAGGAGGCCTTGCTGAAGGTCAACGGTTTGTCGTCGGCCTCGCAGATCCAGCCGGGCACGCGCGTCGTCATCCCGATCTACAATCTGTCGGCTCAGTCCTCTTCGGCACCGGCCGCTGCTGCAGCCAAGCCCGAGCATAAGCCGGTCATGGCCGCCAAGCCCGAGCACACACCGGCGAAGGTTGCCGAAGCCGCCAAGCCGGCTCCGACAGCAAAGCCGAAGCTGGCTGAAGTGAAAAAGCCGGAGCCGGCCCGCAAGCCCGAGAAGGTGGCCGAAAAGCCGGCTGAAGCGGTGAAAGCCGCCAAGCTGGAGGCCGCGCGCCCGACGAAGGTTGACGCGACGCCGACCGCCAGCGTGCCGCCTGCCCAGGAGGCCAAGCCGACAACGACCGCCAGCGTCAGCAGCGACGACGGCAAGCCGGAATTCCGGTGGCCGGCCCGTGGCCGCGTCATCCAGGGCTTCAAGGCTGGTGGCAACGACGGCATTAACATCGCCGTGCCGGAAGGCACCGCTGTGAAAGCGGCGGAAGGCGGCGTGGTCGCCTATGCCGGCAGCGAGCTGAAGGGCTATGGCAACCTGGTTCTGATCCGCCATCCCAACGGCTTCGTCTCGGCCTATGCGCACAATGGCCAGCTGAGCGTGAAGCGCGGCGAAGCGGTCAAGCGTGGGCAGACCATCGCCACGTCCGGCCAGTCGGGCAACGTCTCGTCGCCGCAACTGCACTTTGAATTGCGTAAGGGCTCCACGCCAGTTGATCCGTCGGGTTATCTGGCGGGCCTGTAAAGCAAAACGTTTGTTCCGGCTGCCGCGAGACACGTGCACCGGGCCAAAAAGGGCGGCGGGGTCCAAGGAAAGGCCTCGCCGCCTTTTTGCATTCGCGACCTGCGGAATCTGATGTTGCCTAATTTCTAGTCGCCGTGCAGCGTCCGGTGACAGAGGTGAATCAGAATCATGTCCGCGTCCCGCTCTCTCGACCGCCTCGGTCTGTTGCTGACCCTTGGTTTTTGTTTGTCCTGGTCGGTGCAACAGGTGGCGGCCAAACTGGCCATGCCGGAAGTGCCGGCGTTGACGCAAGCCTCGGTTCGCTCAGTCGGCGCCTGTATCGTTGTCGCCACCTGGATGTGGCTGCGGCAGCCGGACGTGTTTCGCCGTGACGGCACGCTTGTCAGCGGCCTGGTGGCTGGCGCGTTCTTCGCCCTGGAATTCCTGTTGCTGTTTCTCGGCCTGCAATGGACAACGGCGAGCCACGCCATCCTGTTCATCTATACGGCGCCGCTCTTCGTCTCTCTTGGCATCATCTGGGTCGCACCCGACGAGCGCCTGCGCCCGTCGCAATGGGTCGGTCTGGCTCTGGCTTTCATCGGTGTCGCCTTGGCGCTGAGCGTCTCGTTCAGCGTCTCAAAGGAAATGCTGATCGGCGATGTGCTGTGTCTGCTGGCGGGAATTGGCTGGGCGATCACCACGCTGATCATCAAAGGGACCAAACTGAGATTCGCGCCAGCTTCGAAGATTTTGCTCTATCAGCTTGCAGTGTCGTCATTTTTTCTGGTTCTTGCAGCTTTACTGAAAGGTGAAACGCCGAGCTTTTCCATCTCGGCTCTGGCCTATGCGTCGCTGGCCTATCAGACGATCTGGGTCGCCGCGATCACCTTCATGGGCTGGATGTGGCTGGTCTCGCACTATCGTGCCGCCGAGCTGTCGGCGCTCACCTTCTTGACGCCGGTGCTGGGCGTTGTCGCTGGCTGGGCCATCATGGGCGATCCGCTGCCACCGCAATTCGCGCTGGCGGTGGCTTTGCTGATCGCCGGTCTGCTCCTGGTGAGCTGGCCGCGCAAGGCGGCAAAGCCGGTGGTGAAATAGGCTACCCGGCGAGAAAGCCGCCATCGGTGGCCAGAACATGTCCGACCACGTAGCTGGCCTCGTCGGACATCAGCCAGACGGCGGCGGCGGCAACTTCCTCCGGATGCCCCATCCGCCGCAGCGGCAGGCCAGCCGCAACCGTTCGCATGTCGGCGATGCCTGAACGCAGCATCATGTCGGTGACGACGCGACCTGGCGCGACCGCGTTGATGCGAATGCGTGAGGGCGCATATTCCATCGCGGCCGCACGGGTCAGGGATATGATCGCCGCCTTGGACGCCCCGTAGAGCGCCAGCCCTGGATTGGGGTTCCTCATGCCGCTGACGCTCGTATTGTTGACGATCGTGCCGCCGCCCGAGGCGAGCAGTGCTGGGATCTCATGGCGCATGGCGTGGAAGACCGCGCGCACGTTCGTATCGAAGACCTCAGCGTAGACGTCGTCGGTTTGCTCAACGAGCGGCGCGCGCCGCTCCTGAAAACCCGCGTTGTTGAATACGGCATCGAGCCGGCCGAACCGCGCCATCGTCTGCGCGATCATGTCGGCACTGTCTGATTCCCGCCTTACGTCCGTGGTGACGAAGAGGCTGTCCGCGCCCAATCGTTGGATATCTTCGGCGAGAGCCTGGCCCAGCTCGCGCCGTCGCCCGGTGACGACGATGGCCGCCGCACCTTCCGATGCCATCAACAAGGCCGTGGCGCGGCCGATGCCGCGGGTGGCGCCGGTGACGAGGCAGACGCGGCCTTTCAGCCGCCTGGCCGGCGCGCGGACGGGAGTGGGGCCGGCAAGCTCCATAAGGGAAGGGGCGTTCGGCGAGGCAGCGTTCGTCATGGGCGGGGCCTGACAAAGCGCTGCTCCTGGACAGCCTTACCCCATTGCTCGCCGGTCCATTCTTCCGCGCAGACAAAGCCATGCGCTTCGTAGAGACGCCGGGCGGCAGAAAGACCGCTGAAGGTCCATAAATGCGTTTCGGCGAAAGCCTTTTCATCCACGAAAGCCAAGGCGGCTGCGAGCAGCTTTCTGCCGCCGCCACCGCCGCGCACTGCGTCGTCGACGATGAACCAGCGTAGATGCGCGATGTTGGCATCCGGATCTTCTTTATTTAAGTCTTCGCCATCGATCGCTATCGAGCCGATGATCTGGCCCTCTTTTACGGCGGTCCAGATCGCGTTGCGGGGGCTCTCCGAGCGATTGCAGAAATCAGCTAAACCACTCGCCACAACCGATTCAAAACGCTGCCCAAAACCGACTTCCCGCGCATAGTAGAGCGCGTGCATTTGCGTGATGCGCGCGATGAGGCCCGGCCGATAACCCGCTATGATTTCGATGGGCGCAGCGGCAGTGCCACCGTTCGCTTGCGTATCAAGTGCATCGGTATAAAGGCGCAGTCCTTCCAGAACGGTACGGTCCTGGCCGGGTTTGAGCCGCGCAAGCGCATCGGCGACCTGTGCGCGGGCGAACGCATGAATCGCTGCGACCTGCTTTTTGCCTGATGGAGTCAGGGACAGGATTTTGACGCGGCCATCGTCTTCTCCGGCCGTCTCCTTCACGTCGCGGGACTCGACCAGTTTGCGCAGCATGCGGCTGACGCTCGATTTTTCCAGGCGAAGGCGGGTGCCGAGATCTCGCGCGGTGACACCGCCCTTCTCAATCTCGATCAGCGCATGCACGGCGGAGGGCGACAGATCTGTGCCGGCGAAGTTGCCGCCGCCCATGAAGCCCAGCTCGCGCACCATCGCGCGGGACACGGCGCGGATTTCTTCAACCAAGGATGGATCGGTGTTCACGTTCGGAGGCTCTTGTTCAATATAGTTGTGTTGTACAACAATATGGTTGTGCTGCGCAACTATATCTATAGGCCGTCACCGCGGATCAGGGATCGATCGTGCCGTTCACATAGTTGATCTTCGGCGCCCGGAAGCCCATGGCCGCCCAGGCCGTAAGCAGCTTCCACATGAACCGGCCGGAATGGGTTTTGTAGCTGGGCAGCCCATCGGTGAACGCGACGGCGGGCCGGCGATCCCGCGTCATGGTCCGCATTTCAAGCGCCGGCTGTTCGGCCTTTGGAAAGCGGTCTTTGTAAATCGACAGCCAATGGCCGCCGCTGAATTCCAGGAACATCGGCGTGTTGCAGCAACTGGCGATTACGCGCCGTGTCTTGGACGTCGGGGCCAACCGATGTTCCCGCAAATGGGCTTGGCCGCGCAGACAGCGGATCCGATCCTTGCGGAACAACACGAAAGGGGTGCCCCCATCAGCATCGAGAAGCGGAGGCGCGCTGGGACGAGCTTCCAGACGCTGGCCGGCGGTCTGGCAGCTCGTGCAATAGCAGGTCGCGGTGACGATCGGCTCGCCGCTGGTTTCAAAGGCGACCTGACCGCAGGTGCAAGCCGCTGTGCGAAGCCGTGTTTGATAAGTAGCCATCTCGTCCTCTGAGGTGCTCTTGAATTAGACTGGACCGTCCAGTTTGATAAGTCAATCGGCAGCGTGTAGTCTCAAGGCCCACAGAGTAGGGCGAGCATGAACAAAGTTGCGATTTCACGCATCGAGCGGACGCATCGCGCGATCATCGCAGCAGCGGCTGAGTTGTTTCTCCGGCAAGGCTTCCTCGGCACCAGCATGGACGAGATCGCAGCGGCAGCGAACGTGTCGAAACAGACCGTCTATGCGCATTTCCAGAGCAAGGAGGCGCTGTTTCTCGATATCGTTCGCGGCATGACCGGCCGGGCCGGCGACGAATTACAGGAACAGGTCTCTGATCCGGCCGCCGACGTCCCGATCGAGCAATTCCTTCTCGATTTCGCCACCCGACAGCTTTCGATCGTCGTAACGCCCCGGCTGCTGCAACTGCGACGATTGGTGATCGCGGAGGCGGGGCGTTTTCCCGAGCTTGGCCGGGCACTGCACGAACGCGGACCGATGCGCTCCATCAATCGGCTCGTACAGTCCTTCACCCGTTATCAGGCGAGCGGCGATCTCAAAATCGATGATGCCCCTGCGGCGGCTTCGTTCTTCAACTGGCTGGTCATGGCAGCGATGACCAACGATGCCATGCTGCTGGGCGACGATGCGATACCACAGGCGGACGCGATGGAAGGCCACGCGAAGGAAGCCGTCCGCATTTTTCTGTCCGCCTATGGCGCCCGCAAACCGTCTTAGTTGGTCTTCTTGCCCATGCGGCCAGCGAGATCCTGAATATATTGCCAGGCCGTGCGGCCGGAGCGGGCGCCGCGCGTCGTCGCCCATTCCAGCGCCTCGGCGCGCATGGTTTCGGCCGGATAATCAAGCTCGAAGTATTTGGCATAGCCGAACACCATGTCGAGATAGTCGTCTTGGCTGCACTTGTGAAAGCCGAGCCACAGGCCGAAACGATCCGACAGCGAGACTTTCTCTTCCACCGCTTCATGCGGATTGATCGCGGTCGAGCGCTCGTTCTCCATCATGTCGCGGGGTAAAAGGTGCCGGCGGTTGGAGGTGGCGTAAAACACCACATTGTCCGGCCGTCCTTCGATGCCGCCTTCGAGCACCGCTTTCAGCGATTTGTAAGAGGTGTCGTCGGTGTCGAACGACAGGTCGTCGCAGAAGACGATGAACTGCTGCGGCGACTGGCGCACGATGTTCATCAGCGCCGGCAGGCTCTCGATATCCTCGCGATGGATTTCCACCAGCTTGAGTGCGTGGGTGCCGGCGGGCCGTTCGCGATTGATCTGCGCATGGATGGCTTTCACCAGCGACGATTTGCCCATGCCGCGAGCGCCCCAGAGTAGGGCGTTGTTGGCCGGCAGGCCCTGGGCGAAACGTAGCGTATTCTCGAAAAGCTGATCGCGAACCCGATCGACGCCCTTGAGCAGGGCCATTTCGACCCGATTGACCTTCTTAACCGGCTGCAACACATGGCCGGAGGCATGCCAGACAAAGGCGTCGGCGGCGTCGAGATCGGGCCGATCCTGCGATTTGGGGGCGAGGCGCTCCAGCGCCCCGGCGATCCGCTCCAATAGCGGTAACAGTGTTTCCCGATCAGTAGAATTGCTCATTGGCCCCGTCCGGTGGTGCGCCTGCAAGTCAGCTTCTTTGGCGATGGCGCGGTTTAGCTTGCGAAATGAGGCAGGTCCATGCCGAAACAGGCATTTGAGGGGTTCGGAAAGCGCAGAGCCGGCATTGCTTTACGGGCGATGGCCGCTATATTCCGCGCCGAATGACCGGCCGCTTCGCGCCGGTGCCCGCCTAGCTCGATGGAGCCTTGTTTCCGATGTCTTTTATCACTCCGGCCTATGCCCAGGCTCTCGGCGGCTCCGGCCAGTTCGACATGATCGCCCAGTTGGCGCCCTTCGCCATCATCCTGGTCATCATGTATTTCCTGATCCTGCGCCCGCAGCAGAAGCGCCAGAAGGCCCATCAGGAGATGATCAAGAATGTGCGCCGCGGCGACACGGTCATCACCTCGGCCGGTTTCATCACCAAGGTTACGAAAGTGATCGATGACAGTGAAATCGAAGTCGAATTGGCGCCCGACACCCGCGTCCGCATGGTCCGTTCGATGATTGCCGAAGTGCGCGCCAAGGGCGAGCCGGTTAAGGAATAACCGAGGCGCAGGCCCGTATCTAACCGGAACAGGAAAATATGCTTCGCTTCTCCCGCCGGAAGGTCGCCTCGGTCATTCTACTGACCGTGCTGACGCTTCCTCAAATCGCTCTCGGGCTCGACCCGAAGGCGGGGGCACGGGTGGTATTCGAAGTTGATTCCAACGATGTGCTGCGCGGCCAACTTGAGCAATTGAAAAGCGACATAGGCCGGATTTTGCGTGAGCAGCGTGTGCGCAGTCTCGCCGGACCGCTCACGGTTTCTGGCCGCACGGTTCAGTTTCGCATCAACGATCCAAGTGAGCGGGCCCGTGTCCGGACGAAGCTGAGTCAGCAGCCATTGCCGACCGACGGTGACAAAGCGAAGGCTGAAGCGCTGCCGACGCCTGACGTTCGAGAGGATGCCGACGGTCAGGTCGTTGTGGCAGTGACCGAAGCGAGCACTCAGGAACTTATCCGTCGCGCTGCCGAGCGGAGCATTGAAGTCATCTACCTTCGTGCCGGCACCGGCGAAATGCGGAAGCCGAACATCGAACGTCAGGGCGTTAACCGCATCCTGGTGCAGGTGCCTGGCGTGCCGGACACCAAGCGTCTGATTGATCTGCTCGGCATGCAGGCGAAGCTCGAATTCCGCCTTGTCGCCACTCCCGGTTACAAGCCTGCCGACGTTGACATGCTCAATGAGTATGAGCGAACGCCGGACGGCAAGGGCGAGCGTATCGTCACCACCTATCCAGTCGAGAAGCTTGTGATGGTGCAGGGCGAAGACCTTGTCGATGCGCAGCAGGGCTTCGACTCAGGCAATGGCGAGCCGGTGGTGAACTTTCGTTTCAACACTCGTGGCGGTCAGCGCTTGAGTGAAGTGACGAGTCAGAATGTCGGGAGGCCCTTTGTTATGGTGCTCGACAACAAGGTAATTTCGGCCCCACGCATTCTCACTGCCATCACAAGCGGCTCTGGCCAGATTTCCGGCCGCTTCACCGTGCAGCAGGCCAACGATCTGGCGATCTTGCTGCGTGCTGGAGCTTTGCCGGCTAAACTTACCGTGGTCGAGGAATGACCGGGGCGCAGGCCCGTATCTAACCGGAACAGGAAAATATGCTTCGCTTCTCCCGCTGGAAAGTTGCTTCGGTCATTCTGTTGACCGTGCTGACGTTCCTCATCATCGCGCCGAGCTTCCTCAGCAAGGAGACGCGTGACGAATACGCCAAGCACCTCCCCAAATGGGTGCCGTTCCAGGGCATCGTGCTCGGCCTCGATCTGCAGGGCGGGGCGCATGTCGTATTCGAGGTTGATTCGAACGACATCCTGAAGACGCAGCTTGAAAATCTGCGCGATGACGTGCGCCGCATCCTCCGCGAGGAGCGCGTGCGCAGCCTGGCCGGATCAGTCGCCGTTTCCGGTCGTACGGTTCAATTGCGCGTCAACGACCCGGCCGAACGCGCTCGCGTTCTGACGAAGCTGCGCCAGCAGGCGCAGCCGGCGGGTGTCAACGCGCTGGGCCTGGCTACGCCGCCGGCTTTCGACGTTCGCGATAATTCCGATGGCCAGATCGTTCTGTCGATGACGGAAGCGGGCACGCAGGAGCGCATTCGCCGCGCTGTCGACCAGACGATCGAAGTCATCCGTCGCCGCGTCGACTTCGGTGGCACCACCGAACCGAACATCCAGCGTCAAGGCGCTGACCGTGTGCTCGTGCAGGTGCCGGGCTTGCAGGATACGAGCCGACTGATCGGCTTGCTCGGGGCGCAGGCGAAGCTGGAATTCCGTCTCGTTGCCGACCCTGGCTACAATCCAGGCGACGTCGACATGCTCAATGAATATGAGCGCACGCCTGACGGTAAGAGCGAGCGGGTTGTCGCCACCTATCCGGTCGAAAAGCGCATCATGGTGCAGGGTGAAGACCTCACCGACGCGCAGCCTGGCTTCGACTCGCGCAATGGCGAGCCGGTGGTGAACTTCCGTTTCAACATTCGTGGCGGCCAGCGCTTCGGCGAGGTGACGAGCCAGAATGTCGGCAAGCCGTTCGCCATCGTCCTCGACAATAAGGTGATCTCGGCGCCGCGCATTCTTACCGCCATCACCGGTGGTTCCGGCCAGATCTCCGGCCGCTTCACCGTGCAGCAGGCCAACGACCTGGCGATCCTGCTGCGGGCCGGCGCTCTGCCGGCCAAGCTCACCGTGGTCGAAGAACGCACCGTCGGTCCGGGCCTCGGTCAGGATTCGATCGACGCCGGCAAGCGCGCCGCCTATGTCGCCGCCGCCCTCGTCATTGTTTATATGTTGATGACCTATGGCCTGTTCGGGATCTTCGCCGATCTGGCGCTGACCATCCATATAGGCATGATTTTCGCCGGCCTGATCCTGTTGCAGGCAACGCTCACGCTGCCCGGCATCGCCGGCATCGTGCTCACCATCGGCATGGCGGTGGATGCCAACGTGCTCATCTACGAGCGCATTCGCGAAGAATCGCGATCCGGCCGTTCCATCATTTCGGCTCTTGATGCTGGCTTTAATCGCGCTTTCGCCACGATCATCGACTCCAACTCGACGATGATGGTGGCCGCCGTGATCCTGTACTTCCTGGGGTCGGGACCCGTGCGCGGCTTCGCCGTGTCGCTCGGCCTCGGCATTATTACGTCCGTCGTCACCGCCGTGACGATGACCCGCATGATGATCGCGCTGTGGTACCGCTGGAAACGGCCGACCAGTATTCCGATCTAGTTTTTTAGAAGGCGCACATGTTCCGATTCCGTCTCGCCCCCGACAACATGCATTTTGGCTTCATGCGCCTGCGGCGCCTGAGCTATCCATTCTCCGCGCTGATGTCGATCCTGTCGGTCGTCGCCTTTCTCACGGTCGGCCTTAACTTCGGCATCGACTTCTCCGGTGGCACCATGCTGGAGCTGCGCGCCAAGTCGGGGCAGATGGACCTGTCGCAGTTGCGCCAGCTTGGCGACAAGCTGAACCTCGGCGAAGTCGAGGTTCAGGCCTTCGGTGATGGCCAGGATGCGACCTTGCGTCTGCGCCTGCAGCCCGGCGGCGATCAGGGCCAGCGCGACGCTGTCGACAAGGTCCGTGCCTCGCTTGGCGATGCTTATGAGTTCCGCCGCACGGAAGTGGTAGGCCCGCGCGTGTCCGGTGAACTCGTTCAGTCGGGAACGCTTGGCGTTGTGCTGTCCGTCGTTGCTGTTCTGATCTATCTCTGGTTCCGCTATGAATGGCAGCTCGCGGTCGCGGCCGTGATCGCGACCATGCACGATTTGTTGCTGACGGTCGGCTTCTTCGCCGTCACGCGGCTTGAATTCAACATCACTTCTATCGCCGCGATTCTGACGGTGGTCGGTCTATCTCTCAACGAAACCGTCGTCGTGCTCGACCGTATTCGTGAGATAATGAAGAAATATCGCCGCTCCACCATGGCCGAGATCATCGATATGTCGATCAACGCGGTTCTGTCGCGCACGATCATGACGGCGACGACCACTTTGCTGGCGCTGCTCGCCCTGGTGTTCTTCGGCGGTCACGTCATCCAGTCCTTCTCGCTCGCCATGATGTGGGGCGTGCTGGTGGCAACCTATTCGTCGATCTTCATCTGCTCGCCGATCCTGATCTATCTTGGCGCGCCGGGCCACGCGGCCGACATCAAGCAGCCGGCGACCACACCCTAGGGCAAATTGCGGAACGCGATTTGTCCGGAGCGCGCTTGAGCGCGTTCGGCTGCGGGAGGTCTGCATGAATACGCAGCGATACGAAGGATTCTTCCCGGGTGAGGCCATCATAGATGGCTATGGCGCCGGCGGCTTTCAGTTCGCCGGCATGTCGCATCGCGGCTCCATCATCGCGACGCCTGTAGGCATTCACGCCTGGACGGTGAATGACATCTCAGAGCTTGATATCGCCAGTTTACGGCCTGTGTTTGACGCGCCGAAGGAGACAGTCGAACTGCTGCTGATCGGCACCGGCCGTTCGCTGGTGCCGCTGCCGCCGGCGATCCGCCAAGCGCTGCGCGCTCGCGGCCTGCGCTTCGATCCGATGGCGACGGGCCATGCGGTTTCGACCTACAACATCTTGCTCGGCGAGCGCCGCAAAGTGGCAGCCGCCCTTATCGCTGCGCCATGAGTGCGTCATGAGCGAACTATCGGAGAGCGGGCTAGCGGAAGCCTATACGACCTGCGAACAGGCTCTGCGCGCAGGCGATCGCGACCGCTGGCTGGCGTCGCTCTTCGTGACAGCGCAGCATCGGCCGCATATCCACGCGCTTTATGCCTTCTCCCATGAAGTGGCGCGGGCGCGCGAAGCGGTCTCCGATCCGCGTCTCGGTGAAATCCGCCTGCAATGGTGGCGCGAGGTGATCGAAGGTGTGCGTGACGGGGAAGCGCAAGCCAATCCGCTGTCGCGGGCGCTGCTCGATACGATCACGAAGTTCAATTTGCCGAGAGCTGCGCTGCTCAATCTGATCGAGGCGCGGCGTTTCGATCTCTATGACGACCCGATGCCGAGCCTGAACGATCTGGAAGGCTATTGCGGCGAAACCTGTTCGGCGCTGTTTCGCTTGAACATGATCATCTGTGCCGGGGGCCATGACCCCGGTGGCGGCGAAGTCGCCGGCCATGCCGGTTGCGCCTATGCGATGGCTGGTTTGTTGCGGGCGCTGCCGTGGCACGTTTCTCGTGGCCAGTGCTATCTGCCAGGCGACGTGTTGAGCCGCCATGGCGCGCTGGTTGAAGCGGCGACGGCGGGGCTCGATTCGCCGGCGCTACGGCTGGCGCTGGCGGATTTGCGCGATCGTATTCGCGTTCATCTCGCCGCCGCGCGGGCCGGTTTGGTGCAGGTGCCGGATGAAGTTCGGCCGGTGTTCGCGCCGCTTGCTTTCGTCTCGCCTTGGCTGAAGGCGATGGAGAAGCGCGGCTACGAACCCTTCCGCACGCTTATTGATCCGCCGCAATGGCGGTTGCAATGGGCGCTGGCACGGTGGCCGGGCCGGCTGCCGCGTTGACGGCGCGGGCGCGGGGCGCTTCTCCGGATGTCCGATAATAGGCGATGATATCCTTCGGGTGCAGGGTCACCTGCGATTTCATGCCGAAGAAATAAACGCCGTTCGCCGCATCGAGATTTTCCCGGCGCCGGGTGAAGCGATCGAGGAAGCGCAGCCAGAAGAATGGCAGCGACAGCGCCGTCGCGAACTTATTGCCGAGCCCGAGAGCGCGCAGGAAATAGCGATAGGACCACAGCAGCGATACACCAGCACCGCCGACAGCGCCGGCATCGATCTCGCTGAAGCGGCGAAACAGCCAGCGATGCGCGCTCGGGCTGAAGCGTTGGAAGTCATAGGCGCCAGCATGCACCTGCTGCATGAACGGCGTGTCGGCGTAAACCAAGCCGTCGGCCTTGAGCACGCGATGCAGTTCATCGACGACGAGTTCCGGCTCAAGCACGTGTTCGAGCACGGCCTGAATCCAGATGGCGTCGAAACTGCCATCTTTGAAGGGCAGGTGGTGAGCATCGGCGATCAAAGTCGTCACCGCCGAGGGAAACACGTCGGTTGAAACGATGCGCACATCGGTCTGCTCATAAAGCGCTTGGATGCCCGAACCGACCGTGCCGCCACCAACCACGAGCACCACCGGATCCTTGCGGCCGCGCAGGCGCGCCACCAGGTCGTTGCACTTGGCCTTCGCGGCCTCATTGGTGCCGAACAGACCTTCGCGCAGTTTCATCCGCAGCATGCCGAAGGTCGACGTGGTGTGGCTGCCGATGTCGGGTATGTGGCCGTCAGTGAATTCGGGCTCGTCGAATAGGCTGCGCGAGAAGTCGACCAGAACTGGCTGGCGGGCAGCATTGACGAAGCCGGCACCGCCGGCCCGGCAACGGGTGTCGGCGCAACGCAATTTGGAGCCAGTGGTGATCAGGGCACCATGGCAGCCTGGGCAGCGCAAAAGCGCATAAATGTCTTTGGCCTGGGCAACGGGCATGCAACTTCTCCTCGTGTACCGGGCGCCGCTGCTCGTCCAGTGACATGGTCGGCCCATCCCATGAGGGGAGGGGTAAAGATTGATAACGATCGCCGCTATCGTCGGCTTCGATCACCTGAATTGCTGGCCTCGCAATTGATCAAGGTGATGGTCAGTAAGTTTGAGTAGGTAAATTCGCTATTTGGTAACCATAGGCGTTAGTCTTAATGCGCGCAATCATAACGCTAAAAATGTAGTAAACAATTAACCTTAATGTGAACGCCAGGCGCTCCGCGGCGCTTCACATGACCTTTGTCACAGCCGAAAGACCTCAGACGGTGGCGGGTTCCGCCAGCCAAGCTCCCAAATCGCGCTTGGCCCGTTCGGTCAACAGGCGCTTGCGCGCCTGTGACTTCTCCGGTCCCCGCAATCGCTTGCCATCAGCGCTTTTGACCGCCGCTTCGATCGGCGGAAACAGTCCGAAATTAACGTTCATCGGCTGGAAGGAGGGCGGGCCCGCGTCGATGGTCTCGATATGGCCGCCAGTGATGTGGTTGATCAGGGCGCCGATAGCTGTGGTGGGGGGCGGCAGCTTGGCCATCTGGCCAAGGGCTTCGGCGGCTGCCATGCGACCAGCGATCAAGCCGATGGCCGCGCTTTCCACATAACCTTCGCAGCCGGTGATCTGGCCGGCGAAACGGATGCGGGGATCAGCTTGCAGCCGCAGCAGAGGGTCGAGCACTTTCGGTGAATTGAGGAAAGTATTGCGGTGCAGGCCGCCGAGGCGGGCGAACTCCGCCTGTTCGAGGCCGGGAATCATGCGGAAGATGCGCGTCTGCTCGCCATGCTTCAGCTTCGTCTGGAAGCCGACCATGTTGTAGAGCGTACCCAGCGCATTGTCCTGGCGCAGCTGCACGATGGCATAGGCTTTGACGGTCGGGTTGTGCGGATTGGTCAGGCCGACGGGCTTGAGCGGGCCATGGCGCAAGGTCTCGCGGCCGCGCTCCGCCATCACTTCGATCGGCAGGCAGCCGTCGAAATAGGGCGTGCCTTCCCATTCCTTGAAGCTGGTTTTGTCGCCGGCGATCACCGCATCAAGGAAGGCTTCGTATTCGTCGCGCGACAACGGGCAGTTGATGTAGTCGGCGCCCGTGCCGCCCGGGCCGACCTTGTCGTAGCGGGACTGGAACCAGGCTTTACCCATGTCGATCGAATCGCGGTGCACGATCGGCGCGATGGCATCGAAAAAGGCGAGTTCGGTTTCGCCAGTCAATTTGCCGATGCTGCGCGCCAACGCCTGGGAGGTGAGCGGGCCGGTGCAGATGAGGATCGAAGGCCAGTCCTGGGCCGCAATGTCCTGCACTTCCTCGCGCACCAGCTGAATCAACGGCTGCGCGGCGATCGCTTGCGTCACCGCTTGGGCGAAGCCATCGCGGTCGACAGCAAGCGCGCCACCTGCCGGCACCTGATGGGCGTCGGCGGCGCGCATGACGAGCGAGTCCATCTGGCGCATTTCCCAATGCAGCTGGCCGACGGCGTTCATTTCCGCATCGTCCGAGCGAAAGGAATTGGAGCAGACGAGTTCCGCCAAAGCGTCCGTCGCATGGGCATCCGTCGGGCGGACGGGCCGCATTTCGTGCAGGACGACCGGTACGCCCAGGCGGGCGACCTGCCAGGCAGCTTCAGATCCGGCGAGACCGCCGCCGATAATGTGAATGGGGTGCCGGGGTGCTTGCATGGGGCGGGTTATGCCGCCGAGGGCAGGCTGGGGCAATGGCTGCAGCGATTTGCGCAGTGCAAAAATAATGCGCCCGCCGGGGGAGGGTCCGGCGGGCGCTTAAACGTGGGGGGCTGAGGGAGGGGAAGCCCGTCCACGCTATTCCAAAATTCTAATCAGATGCCCGAGCTTTGACGCGCAACGGCGTGGATTTCGGAGCGGGTAATGCCCAGATCATGCAATTCACGGTCCGAGAGCTGCGAAAGCTCGGCCACCGCGACCCGATACCGACGCCAGGAGTCAACCCAGGCTACAATGCTCTTGATAGTCATCTTATCCTCACTTGACGGACTGGCTTGCAGCCCGTCGTTCATGAGCTCTATGTAGAATGATGCGGTGCACAATGCCATAGCTAAGATTGATTACCTGATATGCGTTTAACGCATGATGTTACAGAATTTAGATTTTGTCATATATAAAAATAGTGACATGACCCCGTCATATTGCTTTTTTCAGGCCTAAAATGGGCCAAACTTAGTAACAAGAGATGCATTATATGCATTGCCGCGACGCAAAATGCCCGTAAAGGGGACAAAACTGGTCAAAATGGCATCGGAAAGCAAAAGAAGCGGGCAAAAGAAGTATCTGTTGCCCGCTCTTGTCGAAATTAAGCCGTCTTTTCAGTAGCAGACCCGAACCGGGCGGCGATAACCGATGACCTCGCCCCAGGAATTGTAGATTGGGCGCTGGCGCAGCTCGCAATCATAGGCCGGAGCGGCATAGGCGGGCTGGGCGGCGGCGATGGCGCCACCAACGATAGCCGCGCCGAGCAGGCCGACGGCGAGACCGCCGCCATAACCGTGATGTTTCCAGCCGGCCGAAGCCGGGGTCGAGGAAACCGCGAAGGTCGCGGCCAGGGCCAGGGCGCCGACGGTGGCGGCGAAGGTTTTCTTGGTGATCATGACGCTCTCCCGATCTGTTCCGGGCCGGCGGACATTCCCGACCGGCGATGAAATGACCTTAAGGACAGTCTGGTCGGAAGAATGTGCGCGCCAGCACGCGTCGCGTTTTCCCCATCGCCCTCTCTTGTTGCTACTTGCCGCGCAACTTCGCATTGTCTTGGTGACTGGTGAGGCAAGGATCGAGGGCGGAGCGGTACGATGGTTGGTCATGTCTATTCCAAGGGGTTGGATCGTAACCCGGCCAATTATGTGCCCCTATCGCCCTTGAGCTTTCTCGAACGCGCCGCGTTGGTGCATCCGCATTTACCAAGCGTCGTCCACGAGACGCGCGCCTTCACCTGGGGTGACACCTATGCCCGCTGTCGCCGTCTCGCTTCGGCGCTGGCGGCGCGCGGCATTGGTGCTGGCGATACGGTGGCGGCCATGCTGCCCAATGTGCCGGCCATGTATGAAGCGCATTTCGGCGTGCCCATGATTGGCGCGGTACTCAATACGCTCATCACCCGTCTTGATCCCGAGGCCATCGCCTTCATGCTCGATCACGGCGAGGCCAAAGCGGTGTTCGTCGATCCGGAACTGGCAACCGTGATCGAACAGGCGCTGGCGCTGAGCAAGGTGAAGCCGTTCGTCATCGATGTCGCCGACCCGGCTTTCTCCGGTGGCAAGACCATTGGCGAAATGGACTATGAGGATTTCATCGCCACAGGCGATCCCGCTTTCGGTTGGCATCTGCCAGATGACGAATGGAACGCGCTGGCGCTGAACTATACGTCAGGCACGACGGGCAATCCGAAAGGCGTCGTCTATCACCATCGCGGCGCTTATCTGAACGCGGTGTCCAATGTGCTCGCTTGGGATCTCGGTGCGCATCCGGTCTATCTGTGGACCTTGCCGATGTTTCACTGCAACGGCTGGTGCTATCCCTGGACCATCGCGGCGGTGGCTGGCGTCAATGTCTGCCTGCGCAAGGTTGAAGCGGCGAAAATCTTCGAACTGATGGCCCGCCATGGCGTCACCCACATGTGCGGCGCGCCGATCGTCTACAACACGCTGGTCAACGCCAGCGATGCGCGCAAGGGCGAGGCACGTGCGGTGAAGGGCAGCGTTGCTGGCGCGTCGCCGCCGATGGCGGTGATCGCTGGCGCCGAGAACATCGGCATCAAGCTCACCCATGTCTATGGTCTCACCGAAGTCTATGGTCCGGCCGGCGTCTGCTCGCCGCAGCCAGACTGGGCGGCGCAGCCGCTGGAAGAACGCGCCAAGCTCGCCCGGCGCCAGGGCGTGCCCTATCATTTGCAACAAGCGATGACCGTGCTCGATCCGCAGACCATGGAAGAAGTTCCGCACGATGGCGAGACCATGGGCGAGATCATGTTTCGCGGCAATATCGTCATGCGCGGTTATCTGAAGAACGAGAAGGCCACGCAGGAGGCTTTCGCCGGCGGCTGGTTCCACACCGGCGATCTCGCGGTGATCGACCCCGACGGCTATGTGCTGATCCGCGACCGTTCCAAGGACATCATCATTTCCGGTGGCGAGAACATCTCTTCGGTCGAAGTGGAAGATGTGCTCTATAAACATCCCGCCGTTTTGGTCGCCGCCGTCGTGGCGAAGCCTGATCCGAAATGGGGCGAGACGCCCTGCGCCTTTATCGAGGTGAAGGAGGGCGCTACAGTCACTGAGGCGGAGATCATCGCCTTCTGCAAGACGCAGCTCGCCAGCTTCAAAGTGCCCAAGGCGGTTGTCTTCGGCATCATCCCGAAGACATCGACCGGCAAGATCCAGAAGTTTCAACTGCGCAGCCAGGTCGGCAGCGTCAAGGCTTTCGCCAGCTAACTCTATAACCTTGGTATCATCCCGGACGCCTGCACAGCAGGCGATCCGGGAACCAGGGGCGCGCGGTAAAATGTTCTGTATTGGGCACTTGTGAAGACGCTACGCTGAAAGGCTGAAGGGGTTGCCCCTGGATACCGGATCACGCCAGCGGCGTGTCCGGCATGACACAGCAGCCTCCTATTGCGGCTCCAACTTGGCCAGCCTCACATACTCAGCCCAATCGGCGATCTCCTTATCGATATGAGCCTTCGTCTCCGCTGGCGTAGCGACGAACGGTTCGGCGCCGAACTTGCCGAGGAAGTCGCGCGTCTCGTCTTGCTTGCCGATCTCGGTAAACCAGCCGCTGAGTTTGGCGATGACGGGCGCTGGCGTTCCGGCGGGCGCGGCGGTGACCCACCACAGATTCATATCGACCTTGGGAATGCCCGCTTCCTGCAAGGTCGGGATATCCGGCAGGGACTTGATCCGCTTGCCCGTGCTGACGCCGAGCGGCCGCATCTTGCCTTCGCGGATGCGTGCGAGCGCGAATACCGGGTCGCCCATGACGAAATCGATCCGCCCGCCGAGCATGTCGTTGATGAAATCGACGCTGGTGCGGTACTGCACCTGCAAGGTCTCGAGACCGGCGTAGTTCTTGTAGAGTTCGGCAAGAATGGTCGCTGGGTTGTTCGCCGTGGCGTAGGACGCTTGGTCCTTCTTCTCCTTGAGATAGGCGGTGAGCTCAGCCACCGTCTTGAAGGGTTTCTGCTCATCGACCAGCAAGATGAAGCCTTGGCTCACCAGCGGCGAGATATAGATGAAATCCTTGCGCGGATCGGTGGTCGGTTTCTTGAACAGATAGAGTGGCGAGGCGAAGGAATCCGAGCCGCCGATGAACAGTGTGTAGCCATCTGGCTTGGAACGCGCGACATATTCGGTCGCGATACTGGCGGCGGCGCCCGGACGGTTTTCCACAACCACGGTACGCTTGGCTTGCTGCGACAGTTTATTGGCGAAATAGCGCGCATAGACGTCGGCGCCACTCCCGGCTGGGAAGCCGACGACAACCTTCATGTCTTGCGTGGGATAATCCTGCGCCCAGGCGGGCGCTGCGGCCGTGGCGGCCATGAGTGTCAGCAATCCAGCGCAGGCGCCGGCAAGCGGTATCCTCCTCATGCTTCTTCTCCCTCGAAGCGCGGACGCACCCTCCAGCGCAGCCGCAAGCCCGCAGGCTGGCACGCCGGCCGTTCATTGACAATCGGCTGATAGCCCGGTGAATGTGCCGCCACATTATGCGCCGCGCAGAAAGGCCCGCTTGTTCATGTCCATTCCGTCCTCCGCCATCACCGAACAGGCCGTTTCCTTTATCGAAAATCTTCGTTTCGACGATTTGCCCACGGAAGCCCTACGGATTGGCCGGCGCTGCATGGTCGATACATTCGGTGTGATGCTGGCGGGCACGTCTGAACATGCGGTGCATATCTTGATGGACGACGCGGCCGAGCAGGGCGGCCGGCCCGATGCGTTTTTGCTGGCCGCTGGCTGGCAACGCGTGCCAGCGGCCATAGCGGCGCGCGTTCTGGCCACCGCAGGCCATGCCCACGATTGGGACGATACGCAGGTCTCCCACGATCCAGCCCACGTCTATGGTCTCTTGACCCATCCCTCCGTGCCGCCGCTAACGGCCGCCCTGGTCATGGCGCAGCGCCTCGGCGGTGTTGATGGCCGCCGTTTCATGCTCGCCTTCCAGACCGGCTTCGAGGTCGAGTGCAAGATTTCCGAATGGATGTTGCCGCGTCACTACCGGCGCGGCCACCATTCATCGGGCACGGTGGGCACCTTCGGCGCGGCGGCCGCGACCGCCAAACTGCTTGGCCTGAAGGGCGAACAGCTCGCCCATGCACTTGGCATTGCCGCCTCTTTCGCCGCCGGTATCCGCGCCTCTTTCGGCACCATGACCAAGCCGCTGCATGTTGGTCGCGCCGCCGAGAATGGCGTCACCGCGGCGTTGCTCGCCGCCCGTGGCTTCACCGCCGATCCCGCTGTGCTCGACGGCCCCTGGGGCTTCTTCTCGGTGATGGGCGAGGGCTTTGATCCGACGAAGATCGCTCAAGGTTTCGGCCGGCAACTGACGATCACCGATCCAGGCGTCAGCATCAAACCCTATCCCTCCGGCATTCTCACCCATCAATCGATGGATGCCATGCTGAAACTGGTGCTCGATCATGATTTGAAAGCCGACGAGGTCGAGCGCATCCGCTTCTATGCCGGCAAGAATATTTTGGAGCCGATCCGCTATCCGGTCGCAGCCAATCACCTGCAGGCGAAATTCTCCATGCCGGCGCTGTTGTGCATGATCCTGCTCAAGCGTCGCGCCAGTCATCATGAATTCATGGACTCGTTCGTGGCGTCGCCAGCTATGCAGGATTTGCAAAAGCGCACACAAGTGCTCGGCGATCCGCAGATCGACGCGCTGGGATATGACCTGATCCGCTCGCGGATCGAGGTCGACACCAGGGATGGTCGAACGCTGGTGCAATGGGCGGACGAGCGCTATCGCGGCGGCCCTCTCAATCCGCTGTCCGATGCCGACCTGGAAGGCAAGTTCCGCATGTGCGCCGAAGGCGCGCTCGACGCCGGCGCGCAGGCGAAACTGCTTGAGGCCGTCCATGGCGTCGAAAACCTCACCAGTGCCGCGCGTCTGGCGGAGTTGATGGTTTTCGACGGACGCCAGCCGCACTGAGCGTGAATTTTGCGTGGGAATGCCGCCGGTCCGTCCCAATCATCTTGGCCTTGAGTTGCCAAAGCCCCTATGATGGGCAACAAAGCAATCTGGGGGGCGAAACGTCTATGGATAGACCTGCCGCGATCGATTCCACTGCTGCCTGGGCACCGGGCCGGCTTTCGGCTGAGCGTCGATCATGCGTCTGCCTCCTTCTGCCGAGCACAGGCCGCGCCATCAGAACACTGACGCAGAGCGGCCGCGCACCAAAATTCCGAAACGACAAGGAAAGCCAATCGTGACAGAGGAAAACACTGCCCTTGCCGCGTTCAATGCCCGTGTCGCGGAAGATCATTTGGTCGGCAACTGGATCGTCGAGCCGCACCTGGCGTCGCTCGGCGATGGTCCAAAGCCGGCATGCGCACCTTATCTTTGGAACTGGAAGACCGTTCGCGACCACCTGCTGCAAACATTCACCGTTCTTCCCGATGCGGAAGGGGCGCGGCGGGTGCTGACGTTTCTCAACCCTGCGCTCCCCCGCGGCACGACCCATACCCTGTCCTCGGGCATCCAGCTGATCGGCCCCGGCGAAGTCGCGCCGGCCCACAATCATTCGATGAACGCGCTCCGTTTCGTCATCGAAGGGTCCTCAAAGCTGGAAACAGTGGTCAACGGCATTCCATGCCCCATGGAAAACTATGATCTCATTCTGACGCCGTCATACAGCCTGCACGACCACTACAACGGATCAGACGGCAACGTCTCCTGGCTCGATGTCCTGGACGTCACCCTCTATGGACGGCTCAATCAGATGTTCTTCAGCCCACACGATGAGCCTCGTCAGGCTCATCGCAATGTCACGCTCGGCGAGGGACCAGCCTGGTTGCGCCCGCGATGGGGCGAGCCGCAGGACTGGAGCCAGTACCGCTTTCCTTGGGCCGAGACGTATCCGCTGTTGAAACGACTGGCGAGCCAGGGGCCGGGATCGCCGACCAACGGGGTGATGCTCGAATACACCAATCCCGTGACCGGAGGATCGCTGTTCCCGACGATGAGCTGTACCCTGCAATGGCTGCATCCTGGGCAGACGACCCGCCGCTATCGCCGTACCACCAGCAGCATCTACTTCGCGATTCAGGGGCAGGGCACCCTGACCGTGGATGGCAAGAGCCTATCCTGGGGACAGCACGATACTTTCGCGTTGCCGAACTGGGTTTGGCACACGTTCGCCAACACGTCGAAGAGCGAGCCGACCATTCTGTTCGGCGTTCATGACGAGCCCGCCATTCGCGCGCTCTCTATGTACCGGGACCAGATCGCCGAGGCCTAAAGCCATCGGCGTTTCGGTCGAAATGCGATTTTGCCCAGAATTACAGCACCACAAAACGTCAGCAGAGGGGAAACGATGCGAATCTGTAGGTTTGATGCCAACCGAATCGGCGTGGTCAAAGGCGATAAGATTCACGATGTGACGGACTGCCTCGATCGGCTTCCGGCGTTGCGCTATCCCTTCCCACAGGAGGATCAGCTTGTCGCTCATCTCGATGAGCTGCTGCCGGCGTTTGGCGCCAAGGCATCAACCACTCCTGGCATCGAACTGAGCAAGGTGAAACTGGAGAACCCTGTTGCCAATCCCAGCAAGGTGATCGGCGTCCCCTCTAACTACAAAAAACACATTGAGGAAGCGGGGCGCGATCCCATGATCGGGCAGGGACGACCGCGGCAGACGCTTAAGGAAGCGGGGCTGTTTCTGAAGGCGAATACGGCGCTGTGTGGCAGCGGCGACCCACTTGTTCTTCACTTCCCGGATCGCCGCACCGATCACGAGCTGGAGCTTGTCGCGGTGATCGGCCGGAAGGCGAAGAACATCACGGAAGCCGAAGCCCTCGATCACGTGGCCGGATATGCCATCGGTCTCGACATGACGCTGCGTGGCGCTGAAGACCGCAGCCTACGCAAATCGATCGACACCTACGCCACCGTCGGACCTTGGCTTGTGACCCGCGACGAGATTGCCAATCCGGATTGTCTCGACATGACATTGTGGATCGATGGCGAGAAACGACAATCCTCGAACACCCAACACATGATCTATAATGTGGCGCAACAAATCGCGATCGCTTCGACGTTCTACACGTTGTTGCCTGGCGACATCATCATGACTGGAACGCCTGAAGGCGTGGGCCCAGTCAAGTCCGGAGAGCACATGCGCGCTGAAATCGAGGGGATCGGCGCGATGGAAATTCGGGTGCTATAGCGTTTCGAGCGCAGTGGATATCGGTTCGTGTAAGAAAGCGCGTCAAAACAAAAGCCAGAGATCCTTCACCGTTTCATTAAAACGGTGAAGGCCCCAGGTTGAGCGCTACAAGCCTCGACACCGTGACAGGATCGCTTTGGCGTCAAAGGCGGCGCCCCCGCGCCAGGCAACATGTCCATCGGGGCGAACGAGAGCCCAGGCTTCCCCATAGAGTTCCGCCACATTGCGATCGTCGATCATGATCGCTTTCAGCGGGACCTCGTCTTCCTCCGCCACGCGGATCAGGCTTTCGGTCTCGGGGGTCGCCTCGAAGTAAAGCAGGGTCAGATCGGTGTCGAACAGATCGAGAGTTGAACGTCCATCGGCAAGCCAGGCGTGAGGCGCCCGCATGCCCGCCCGCGCCCGGCCGCTCGCGTTGTTGTCGTCTCGTTGCACGATGGGAGAGTTCTCGTAGGTATAGGTCATCTTCTCTTCTTCGCTGATCGAGAAGGCGCCCAGATTTTTATGCCAGTCGATCGGCGCGGTGCTTGATTCATTGCCGGTCGACTGGCCAGGAATATTGCGAATATGGCCATAGATGCGCGTTGCGACAGCCACATTGCGCAGCGCGATCGGCCGACGTTCGACTTCGTAAGAGTGGAGCAGGTGCGGTCCACCCCATCCTTCAATCAGCGCGGCGAGTTTCCAACCAAGATTGACGGCCTCTTCAAGGCCTGTATGCATGCCAAGCCCGCCGGTTGGCGAACATTGGTGCGCGGCATCGCCGGCGATCAGGACGCGGCCTTGCCCATAGGTGTCGGCGACGACGTCGCGGCGTTCCCACGGCATCACCGACAGCATCTCGTGGGGGAAGGGTGCACCCGCCATCTTCACCAACGCGGCCTCGGGATCGCGAACGAAGGTTTCGTCGTCGAAGACCGTCAGGCGCCAGAGCTCGCGCCCGTCGATCGAGATCAGCTCGGCCCAGCAACCGTTCGCGTCGATGAGGCGATAGAACCTGGCCCAGCCCTTGTCATGGAAGGAAGCGAGGGCTTGAGAGCGAAAGAAGATGTTGACGCTGTGGGCGACGACACGCAGTTCGCCGAGGCTGATGGCGAGTTTCTCGCGTACAACCCCGCCGGGACCATCGCATCCGACCAGATATTGGCCGGCAAGTGTCTCCGTGCGATCCGTGGCAAGATCGGTGAGAGAGGCTGAAACGCCGTCATCGGTCTCCTCGAAGTCATCCAACCGCACCCCGTAGCGAAGTGTCACCGTGTCATAGCTCGCGGCTTGCTTGGCGAGGATCGGATCGAAGTAGATCTGAGGGCAATGACAGCCGCCTTCGGGCGTGAAGCCGAGCAAACCGCGCGCCGCCGAGGGGGGCAGCTTGTTGCGTGCGAATTCGCGACCACGCAGGTTATCCAGATAGACGAAGTCCATGGCATGGCTTTCGGGCCACACGGCCGTGCGAACCTCTTCCGCAATCCCCCAACGTCGGCAGAACTCCATGTTGCGCGCGCTGACCGCGCTCATCCTTGGCAAGCTGATGGAGCCATCGCGCTTTTCTACGACCGTGCAGGCGATGCCGCGCATCCCCAGCTCGCAGGCAAGAGCCAGTCCCACCGGGCCGGCGCCAGCGATGATCACGGATGTTGCGGAATGCGTTATCGTCATTTCAAACTGCCATTTCGATGATCACGTGGATGAAGATAGTCAGATAAAAGCTTCGCCCTATTGCGGCTCCAGCTTTGCCAATCTCACATATTCGGCCCAGTTGGCGACGTCCTTATCGATGAGCGCCTTCGTCTGCGCCGGCGTCGCGATAAAGGGTTCGGAGCCGAAACGGGCAAGGAATTCGCGTGTCTCCTCCATCTTGCCGATTTCGGTGAACCAGTCGTTGAGCTGGTCGACGATCGGTTGCGGCGTGCCCGCAGGCGCCGCCGCCGTCCACCAGAAATTCATGTCGACATTGGGAATGCCGGCCTCCTGCAAGGTGGGAATATCTGGCAGCGATTTGATCCTTTGGCCAGTGCTGATGCCGAGCGGTCGGAATTTGCCTTGGTTAATTTGTGCCAGCGCGAACACCGGGTCGGCCATGGCGAAATCAATCCGCCCGCCAAGCATGTCGTTGATGTAGTCGGCGCTGTTGCGATACTGCACCTGCAAGGTCTCGAGCCCTGCCGCGGCCTTGTAGATTTCCGAGAGAATGGTCGACGGGTTATTGGAGGTGGCGTATGAGCCCTTGTCTTTTTGGGCTTTCAGATGGGCGGTGAGGTCAGAAATCGTCTTGAAGGGTGCCTGCTCGTCTACCATCAGGATGAAGCCCTGGCCGAGCAGTGGCGAGATATAGACGAAGTCTTTGCGCGGATCGGTGGTCGGTTTCTTGAACAGATAGAGCTGGGAGGCCAAAGTGGCGCCGCCAGCGGCCAGCAGGGTGTAGCCATCCGGTTTCGATCGCGCCACGTACTCGACGGCGATGCTTGCTGCCGCGCCGGGTCTGTTCTCGACAATCACCGTGCGTTTGGACACCTGTGTCAGCTTGTTTGCGAAATAGCGGACATAGACGTCGGCACCGCTGCCGGCGGCGAAGCCGACGACGACCTTGATGCTTTGTGTGGGGAAATCCTGAGCCGACAGGGGCGCGACGGCTGCGGCGGCTATGAGCATCGATCCGGCGCAAACACCGGCAAGCGATATCCTCCTCATACTCTTCTCCCTCGATGCGCGGGCATTTTCGAACGCCATCCACGCCGACGCAAGCTGGCACGTCGCTCCTTCGTTGACAACCGCCGATGCCAAGGAGAGGTCATCGCCTTGGGTTTGAATATCGTGCCGCGGAATGTCACTCTACGTGCCGCCGCCTTGGCCTTGGGCGACAAAGCTCCTATGATGCGGCAACAAAACAGTCCTGAAGGGGCGAAACGTCCATGAATAAGCCTGTCGTGATCGATTCCTCCGCCGCCATGCCGGCTTCCGGCGCGGCGCCGATCACGCGTCCGCCGCCATCCGCCGACCACATGCAGCGCTATCAGAACATCGAGGAGCTGCGTCAGGCCGCGCGCCGCCGCCTGCCCAAGGGCGTGTTCGAATATTTCGACCGCGGCACGATGGACGAGCTGTCGCTGCGCTACAACCGCACGGCGTTTCAGTCGGTCAAACTGCGCAACAAAGTCTGCATCGACGTCACCAAGCGTAGCACCGCCACCACTTTATTCGGCAAGCCTTTGTCCATGCCCTTAGCGGTCGGGCCGACGGGTGCAGCTGGGGTCTGCTGGTTCGAGGGCGAACTAGCGCTGGCCCGCGCGGCGGCGCGCTTTGGCGTGCCGTTCACCTTGGCGGTGCTGTCGCTCAGCACGATCGAGGCCGTGGCCGCCGCCGGGCAGGGCGCGCGGCAATGGTTCCAGCTCTATGTCTGGCCGGAGCGTGAGCAATCCTATGCATTGGTGCGCCGCGCCAAGGATGCCGGCTTCGAAGCCCTGGTCGTTACCGTCGACACCCAGGTCTCACCGGTGCGCGAATATAACCGCCGCAACGGCTTCACCATGCCGTTCTTCATCAACGGCCGGGCGGTGTGGGATGTGATGCTGCATCCGCGCTGGGCGGTCGGCACCTTCGCGCCGCACTACTTTAAATATGGCATGCCGGCCCTGGCGCATCGGCCAAAGCCCGGCAAGGGCGGCGAACGGCCCTCGCTCTCCGGCAGCGATGTCACCTGGGAAGATATTAAGCGCCTGCGCGACATGTGGAAGGGCCCGATGATCCTCAAGGGGCTGCACCGCGCGGAAGATGCCGCACGCGCTGCAGCCGAAGGGCTCGATGCGGTGATCATCTCCAACCATGGCGGCCGCAATCTCGATACTGCCGTCAATTCGCTCGACGTGCTGCCGGAGATCAAGGCTGAGGTCGGCGACAAGCTCAAAGTGATGATCGACAGCGGCATCCGCCGGGGCGGCGACATCCTCAAGGCGCGGGCGCTCGGCGCCGATCTGGTGCTTACCGGCCGGGCGACGCTCTACGGTACCTGCGTCGGCGGCGAGGAGGGCGCCTATCACGCCCTGCATCTGCTGCGCCACGAACTGGAAACCGACATGGGTTTCACCGGCTGCTGCACCAATGAGGATATCGGTTCGCACGTGCTGTGGCAGCCGAAGAGGTAGTTCGGGCTCTGCGTGTCACCCCGGACGACTGCGTAGCAGGCGATCCGGGGCCGAGGGGCGCGTGGTAGTGATGTTAACAACCAGAGTTGATCCAGCGTTTTAGCACTGGCCCCTGGTTCCCGGGGCCGCCTTTCGGCGCACGGGATGACAGGGAGATAGAGGTGTCTTACCGGGTTTCTTCTTCCACGATCCTGCTTTAAAGCAGGGGTGAAGCGGCCAGCTGAACAGGCCGCGCGAAAACCCTGGGTGGAAACGTGTCTGTCAAAACAATCGCCTCCGGCACCGTCGCCGAAGCCTATATCGAACTATTAGCCGATCGCGGCATCGACTTCCTCTTTGCCAACGCCGGCACCGATTTCGCGCCGCTGATCGAAGCCCTGGCGAAATTCGAGGGGGAAGGGCGCAAAATGCCCAAGCCCGTCATCGTTCCGCACGAAAATGTCGCCATTCACATGGCGCTTGGCCATTATTTGCAGAGCGGCAAGCCGCAGCTCGTCATGGTCCATGTCAATGTCGGCACCGCCAATTCGATTTGCGGTCTGATGAACGCCTGGCGCGGCAACCTGCCGGTTCTGTTCACCTCGGGCCGCACGCCCTATAGCGAAGAGGGCGGCGTGCTCGGTGCGCGTACCGGCGAAATCCATTGGCCGCAGGAAATGCGGGACCAGGGCGCGCTCGTCCGCGAGATCGTTAAATGGGATTATGAGCTGCCCAACGCCCACGTGCTGGAGCAGACCGTCGATCGCGCGTTGAGCGTCACCATGAGCGAGCCGAAGGGGCCGGTCTATCTGACCCTGCCGCGTGAGGTTCTGGCCGCGCCGGTCGAGAATTTCTCTTATGCCTCGCCGTCGCGCCGCCAGCCGGCGAGCGCGCCGTTCCCCGATCTCGATGCCATCGATCGCGCCGCCGATATCATCGCCAAGGCGGAAAATCCGGTCATCGTCTGCGCCAGTGTTGGCCGAGATTGGAGCGAGCCGGCAGCACTTGCCGCTCTGGCCGATGTCTTCGCCATCCCCGTCACCCAGCGCAAGCCGCGTTATGTCGCGCTGGACAGCAACCACCCAATGCATCTGGGTTACGAACCCGATGCCTTCATCACCGAGGCCGATGCAGTCATCGTCATCGAATGCGACGTGCCGTGGATCCCCAACAAGAAGTCGCCGGCCGGCGACACCAAGATCGTTCACATCGGCGTCGATCCGCTGTTCTCGTCCTATCCGATGCGCAGCTTTGCCAGCGACATCGCCATCACGGGCGCAGCCGGCCCCTCGATGATCGCGCTGGCCGCGGCCCTGGAGACGCGACGCGCCGGCGCGAAAGATCGGATCGAAGCGCGACGCAAGCGTATCGCCGAGCGCCGCGCCGCCCAGCGTCAACGCTGGCAGGCGGCACTGGAGAAGGCCAAGCACGAAACGCCGATCAATCCGGCCTGGGTCACCCATTGCCTCGACCAGGTGCGCGGCGAAGATGACATTGTCATCAAGGAAGGGCCGATCACCTATGAACATCTGACCTTGAAGAAGCCGGGCACGCTGTTCTTCACCGGTGCGGCCGGTGCGCTCGGCTGGGGCCTCGGCATGGCGCTTGGCATGAAGGCGGCGGCGCCGCACAAGCGGGTGATCTGCACGGTTGGCGATGGCGCTTATATGTTCGGCAATCCGGTCCCAGCCCACTATGTCTCGGCGGCGGAAAACTGGCCGACCCTGACCATGGTGTTCAACAATGCCATGTGGGGCGCGGTGAAGCGCAACACCCACGAAGTTTATCCCAGCGGCTATGCGGCCAAGAGCAATCGCGAGCCCTTGACCTATTTCGATCAGGAGCTGGCCTTTGAAAAGACGGTTGAAACCGCTGGTGGCTATGGCGAGAAGGTCGTTGATCCTGCTGCGGTGCCGAAGGCGATCGAACGGACGTTCAAGGTGATGGACACCGAGAAGCGCCAGGCCTTGTTGAACATTGTCTGCCGTGGCCCGTGAGAGGGGCCACGACGGTATGAGGCAATAAAACGATCAAAAAACCTTTCGTTTCGTTGTCTTAGAAGCAAGTGGGAGAGGGCGATGTCGTGCTTGACAGGACGACGATCGCCCTCCAACGATGCGCACGACAGAAGCATTCTAAACTGCAGTATGCTTGGAGCGGGGCGCACCTGCTCTCAATAAAACGATCGCGGCGCGGTCCGTTTCGTTCCTGATGCGGATCGCCGTGACAGTGCGGAGGACAACACATGGACGATCGCACGTCGGTTCCCACCGGTGTCTTCGAACTCCCGACCATCGACACGCTGAGCGACACGCGCGACCTCCTGGCCCATGCGACCAAGGAAGCCGAAAAGCTGCAGGATTATTTCGTCGTCGACTCCGATGGCCATCTCAGCGAGTTCCCGTTCTGGCAGGAAATCATCGCCCGGATGGACAACAAGGTTTACCGGGACATGGCGGAATCTTTCAAGGATCGCCCCGGTTCACCGCCCGGCCTCAGCAATGCGACGCCCGGCATGTTGTACCAGGACATGTTCGGTCGCATTCCGCATCAGCAGCGCCTCGGCGAGAAGACGCCCGAAACGCCGCACAAAATGGTGACACTGACGCAGCGCGCCATGGACACGATGGGCCTCGATTATATGGTCACACTGCCGACGCCGATGCTGGTGCTCGGCATGCATCCGCAGCCGGAGATCGAAGCGGCCATCGGCCAGGCGTTCAATGCCTGGATGTGCGAAGACATGCTGCCGCAGGAAAAGCGGATGATCAATATGATCTATCTGCCGTTCAACGATCCGGAAGCGGCGCTGCGCGAAGTCGAGAAGCATGCCGCCAATCCGCAGGTCGTCGGCTATATGGTGACGTCGACGCGGTATCGGCCGGTGCATCACGATTGCTATATGAAGCTCTATGCGGCGATCGAAGCGAGCGGCAAGCCGATCAGCTTCCACTCCGGTTTCCACTGGGGCGATGAATCGATGAAGCAGTGCAATCGCTTCCTATCGATGCACGCCATCTCCTTCGTCTATTACAACATCATCCACATGACCAATTGGGTCATCAACGGCATCCCCGAACGCTTCCCCAAGCTGAAAAGCATGTGGGTGGAGAGCGGCCTTGCCTGGGTGCCTTTCGTCATGCAACGGCTCGATTCCGAATATATGATGCGCACGTCGGAAGCGCCGCTGCTGAAGCGCAAGCCGTCGGAATATATGCGCGAGATGTACTACACGACGCAGCCGATGGAGCGCGACAATCTCGAACTGCTCGAAGCGACGTTCAAGGCGATCAACGCCGAGACGCAGCTTCTGTTCGCCACCGATTGGCCGCATTGGGATTTCGATCTGCCCAATTCGATCACGCAATTGCCGTTCCTCAACGAACAGCAGAAACGTAATATTCTCGGCCTTAACGCCGCGAAATTGTTCAATCTCGAAGTGCCGCCCCACAAGCTCGGAAAGCCAGGCCTCGGCCCGGTGGGCCAGGCGGCGGCATCGCAGGGCGTCGCCCTGTCCAAAGGACGTTGATAATGGATCAATCGGTAAAGGATGCGGGTGCGGCTTTCAGCGACGCGCTCAACGATGCGTTGAAGCGCGGCGAGGCGGCGAATATTCCCGATGAGGTCTTGCAGAACGCCATGACCGCCGTGGTGAAAGCCTATGCGGCAAAGGTGGAGAAGACCGAGCAGGAGTTTACGCCCATCGACAATCGCCTGGTCAATGCAACGGAGGCCGTTGTCACTGCCTGCGCGCTGATCCGCGCCGTCGATCTCAACATGTTCGACGTGGCGCTGTGGTTCAACCGGCCAACGCACAACCGCTAACAGATCATCGGGGCAGACACATGGCTGACGTCAAAGTGGGAAGGTTCGACGACATCGCCGATGGCGCTCACCGGGTTTACGCCACCTCCGGCCGCGAGATCGGTGTGTTTCGCGTCGGCGCCAAGGTCTATGCCTGGGAAAACCATTGCCCGCATGCCGGCGGTCCCGTGTGCCAGGGCCGCGTCTTCGGGCGCATCGGCGAGGAACTGACCGACGACAAGCGCAGCCTCGGGCTGTTCTACACCGGGCAGAAACACATCGTCTGTCCGTGGCACGGCTTTGAGTTCGACGTCGAGACCGGCCGCCATCCTGGCGATGAGAGCACGCGCCTGAAGGGCTTTCCTGCCGATGTGCGCGACGGCGATATCTGGCTCAAGCTGCCGGGCTAAGGGGTTCTACCACTCGCTCCTGGATCCCGGATCACTTGCTGCGCAGGTGTCCGGCATGACAGGCTCGATCTTGGTGTCATACCGGACACGCGAAGCGTGATCCGGTATCCAGGGGCAACCGCTTCGTACTTTGATCGTTCGTCCTACGCCGTGATCTTATCGATCTCGGCCAGCTCTTCCGCGCTCAACACCCAGGCCGCCGCCTTCACATTTGTCGCCACCTGTTCCGGTGTCATGGCGCCAGCGATGACGCTTGAAACCGTCGGCCGGCTGGCGAGCCAGGAGAAGGCGAGCTCGACCAACGTGCGCCCGCGTGCCGCAACGAAGGCTTCGAGCTGCTCGACCCGATCCCAGTTCTTATCGTTCATGTAGCGGTTCACATACATCGAGCCGGGCGCGAAGCGCGTGCCGGCGGCGCCGTGCTCCCCACGCTTGTATTTTCCGGTCAGCATGCCAGCGGCCAGGGGATAATAGGGCAGGATGCCGAGGCCGTATTTCTGGGTCACGGGCACGAGATCGGCTTCCGGCTTGCGATAGAGCAGGCTGTACTCGTCCTGGCACGAGGCGAAGCTGTTGAGGCCGGCGCTCTTCGCCGTCCAGGCCGCTTCCACCACGCCCCAGGCAGCGAGGTTGGAGCAGCCGACGTAGCGCACCTTGCCCTGGTGCACGAGATCGTCGAGCGCGCGCAAGGTCTCCTCGATCGGCGTCAGCGGATCGGGGCGATGATATTGATAAAGATCGATCCAGTCGGTCTTGAGCCGCTGCAGGCTCGCCTCGACGGCCGACATGATGTAGCGGCGCGAGCCGCCCTTGAGCTTGCCAGCCTCGTCCATCGGAAAGCCGAATTTCGTCGCCAGCACGATGTCCTTGCGCCGGTTCCCGAGAATTTCGCCGAGCGCCAGTTCGGAGCCGCCGCGATTGCCATACATGTCGGCGGTGTCGAACAGGGTCACGCCTTCGTCGAGCGCTTTGTGGACCACTGTTTTCGCCCCGGCGAGGTCGAGCCGCGCGCCGAAATTGTTGCAGCCGAGGCCGACGACCGACACCCGTAATCCTGATGTGCCCAGATTCTTGTCTTGCATGTTTCACTCACTACTTATTCGTGAATTGTTCTCGCGGTTTATTCTCACGATTTGTCCCGGCGATAGGAGCGGTTCGGGCCGCATTTTGCAATGGCCAAGAGTGCGTGCGGCGCTCATGATAGCCATGTGGTTTATGGAGGCGGGATGCGGCCATGACGCAGGATGAACTGGACGACGGGCGCAAGCGCCTCGCGGCCTTTCTGGCTGAGAGCAGCAGCGCCGCCGCTTTCACCGGGGCCGGCATTTCGACCGAATCCGGCATTCCCGATTTCCGTTCCAAGGACAGCGCCTGGCATCGCCATCCGCCGATGCCGTTCGAGTCCTTTCTGGCGAGCGAGGACAATCGTATTCTCGCCTGGGAGCGCAAATTCGCCATGGACGATTCCTATGCAGGCGCCCAGCCGAGCAGGGGGCATCGCGCCTTGTCGCGCTTGATCGCCGATGGGCTGATGAGTGCCGTGATCACGCAGAATATCGACGGTCTGCACCAGGCTTCCGGCCTCGCCGCCGATCAGGTCATCGAACTGCACGGCAACGGCACTTACGCCACCTGTCTTGCCTGCGGCGTGCGCTATGAACTCGAGGCCATAAGGCGCAAATTCGAGGCGGACGGCCGCGCGCCGAAATGCCTGTGCGGGGGTGCGGTGAAGAGCGCGACCATTGCTTTCGGGCAGGCGATGCCCGTCGAACCGATGCGGCGCGCCCAGCGCGTGGCTGAAAACTGCGATTTGATGCTGGTGATCGGTTCGTCGCTCGTGGTCTATCCGGCGGCCAGTTTTCCCTTGCTGGCCAAGGAGAACGGCGCCGCTCTGGTGATCATCAATCGTGACCCGACGCCCTTCGACGAGATCGCTGATCTGGTCCTGCACGGCGATATTGGCGCCATTCTGGAACCCTTCGAGCGCGCCAACCGTTTTGGCTAGCAACCGTTTTAACTGGCAGCCGTTTTAACTGGATTGAGGCGGCAACAGGCGAGGGCTCAGTCATCCACAGGAGTTTTCACAAATATCAGTTGGAGCGGATTTGCTCGATGCTATCCTGAGTTGGTGATTCTGGGTGATGTTGAAACGAGTTCGGCCTCATTCAGGGTGCATGGTGCGGCAATAAAAGTATCAGGCGGGGGCGGGTCCATTGACCAGCAAGGATCAGCTTGAAGGCAGAAGCGGCGTTAGCAGCCAAGAGGCTGTGTCCGAAGAACGTCCGCTCGATCTCGTTGAGATGGCCGGCCACATCAAATGGTTCGATGTCGCCAAAGGCTATGGTTTCATCCTTCCAGATGATGGCGGTTCCGACGTGCTGCTGCACGTTACTGTTCTCAAGCGCGATGGTTTCTCGACAGCGCCGGAAGGTGCGCGCATCGTCTGCGAAGTGCAGAAGCGCGCCAAGGGCCTGCAGGTTTTCAAAGTGCTGTCGCTCGATGAATCGACCGCCACGCATCCAGCCCAATTGCAAGCGCCGCGCACCCATGTGCAGGTGGCCGCTGCCGGCGGTTTCGAGATCGTCGTGGTGAAGTGGTTCAACCGTGTGCGCGGCTTCGGCTTCGTCACACGCGGCGAGGGCACCGAGGACATTTTCATCCATATGGAGACCCTGCGCCGTTTCGGCATCGCCGATCTCAAGCCCGGCGACGGTCTGCTGGTGCGGTTCGGCAATGGCGACAAGGGGCTGATGGCCGCCGAAGTGCGTCCGCTCGACACCCGGCTGCCGAGTTCCCACTAAATCTCACGTTCACGTCTGGTTGATGGCGGCGCCGATTCCGGCTGCCGCCAAACTGTGCTATCGGGCCAGGGCATCTGGCTGGGCGCGGACGACAGACTCGCGCGGAGTACATATTCGATGGTCAAATCCTTCTCATTTCTCCCGCGTCGCGCACTTTTGGCGGCTGTGATTGGCGTTTCGGTCCTTGTGGCCCCTCTGGTCGTTCCCTCGGCGCCGGCCATGGCACAGGCGGCGGCGCAGGATGAGGCGACGCTTGAGCTGCTGACCATCACCACCGCCAGCGGCGCCCACAAGTTCTCGGTCGAGGTGATGCGCTCGGACGAGCAGCGGGCCCGTGGCCTAATGTTTCGCCGCTACATGCCAGCCGACCGGGGCATGCTGTTTGATTTCAAATCCGAACAGCCGGTGATGATGTGGATGAAGAATACCTATCTGCCGCTCGACATGGTGTTCATCGCCCGCAACGGCACGGTCATCAATGTCGCTGAAAACACCGAACCGCTGTCGGAACGCACCATTCCCTCGGCCCGTCCGGCCTTCGCCGTGCTGGAGCTAAACGCTGGCGTCGCCAGCAAGATCGGCCTGAAAGCTGGCGATAAGATCGCCAATTCGCTGTTCCGCTAGGCCTTTCGTCGTCGCGCCAGCTTTTTCGGCTCAAGCGCCGCTGTGAAAGCCAGCGCCTGGGCCAGCCATTTCTCCAGCGCTGCCTTGGTGCGATAGCCCTCCGGATCCACCAGCACGAAGCCCTTAGGCTGCCGTCCGCCGATATCCATCGGCCGCACGTGCGGCCGGGCGAGCGTTTGTTGGTAGCCCTCTTGGCCGACACGGATCATCAGCGCCGCGCCGGTGACGCCGCAGCACATATGGCCGTCGACCATGAAGCAAAGCGTGCCCATCATCTTGCGCTCGGCGATCGGCCGCCCCGCCGGTAGGGCTTGCCGGATTCGCGCGGCGGCAGCTTCGTCGTAACTCAATTCGCGGCCAGGATTTCGGCGAGACGGGCGAAGCTCGTCTCCCAGGCGATGCCCGTGTTGGTGCAGATCGCCGGAACAGCGATGCCGGCATGGCGCAGGGTGATCTTGGTGCCCTGGCTCGTCGGTTCAAGCAGATAGGTGACCGTCGAGGGCTGGCCCGGTGCGCCCACCGGCTGCCAAGTGTGGACGAGTTTGCGCGGCGGGCCGATTTCCAGATATTCGCCCTCGATCACATAGGGTCGTCCATTGCCGATGCCCGAGGCCTGCCAGCGGCCGCCGACGCGCACGTCGCCGCTCCATTCGCGGGTGTCCATGACGCCGGGGCGGACCCACCATTGGCAGACTTCGCTTGTGGTCAGAGCCTGGAAAACCCGTTCCGGCGGCGCCGCGATTTCGACGCTGGCGACGATGAGCCCTTCGCTGATGTCGGCGACAGCGCGGGCGTGGTGGCTTGTGACACTGCTCATGTTCCCTCCAGGTTACGCTTCAACTGGTCGAGACTGGTCTGCCAGAAGGCGCGATAGCCTTCCAACCAGCCGGCGACGCTTTGCAGGGGAATGGGATTGACCGTGTAGACCCGCTCGCGGCCGACCTGAGTGTCGATAACGAGCTTGGCCTCTCGGAGTACGCGCAGATGCTTGGAAATTGCCGGCCGGCTGGTGCGGAAATCGGCAGCCAAGGCTCCGGCATTGGCCGGGCCGGCGCGCAACCGGTCGAGGAGCACCCGCCGGGTGGGGTCGGCGATGGCGCGGAAGACGGCATTGGTCGTGGCTGGCTGCTGCATAATCCGTAACCTTTAAGTTACATATTAGAGCGCGTGGCCGACGTGTCAAGTTTGTCGCGCCGCAGGGGAGTCGGGATCAAATAAAACCGCCGACAAGCGGGCGCTTGTCGGCGGCGAAATGGGGAACCTGGGCTGGGGGGCTTAAAAAGGTTCCCAGTTTGTCAATCGCGTCCGGGCGCGAGAGTTCCGTCGTTCAGACGGAAGGCCGAAAAAAAACGCGGGCCAGGCCGGAACCAACGATCCGCCGCTAAGAGCCATGCCTTAATCGAGTGGATGAACTGAAACCGACTTGAGCCAGTCGGAATGAGCCGACGCGCTATTTTGCAGCTTCAGGCGGTAGATATTGCTCGTCGCGCGACGAACCAGGATTCGCATAGTGACATTGCCCGAGCGCTCCGCACGAATGGCGTCGATGGAGCCATCATCTCCAACCTGGGCCGATACGATCGATTTCTCTTCCAGCGTCATTTCTATGATGAAAAAGAAAAGCGCCGATGCCGGCCCATCGAATTGAACCGTCACATCACCGCCGAACGCTGTGTCGGGCGTGGGCGTGAAGACGGTGTGTTTTCCGCTCCAAATCGATGTCGTGCCGCTAACGTATTGACCGTAACCGGGCGCGCGCCGTCTTCGTGGGGGCGTTGTATCGATGATGAAATCCAGCCCCCACTTTTCTCGGATCAAGTGAGGGGTTTGATGAGCGGCTCGCAGAGCGGCGACATCGAATTTGCCGCGTGTGAGACCTTGTCGCGAGACGTCCGAAGAACGCATGGCCCAGAATAGCTTACGTTGATGCACTCCATGGTTGATCAACCAATTGTCGAGCGCCTGGCATAGCGTTTGATAATTGTCCGCCGCCCCCCAAAGGTGCGGTTCAGCTTTTAAAAGAATTTCGTCCAGCACACTTAAGCCAGGTTCTGAGCCCACTGATCTTCTGCGTAACTGTTCGGGAAAAGCTGGATCGATCAATTTCCAGAGCTTGTGCTCGTCGATGCCGTGGAGCACCAACCACGTCAATATGCTTTCCCACAACACGCGACCGTTGCGAACGAAACGAGGTAAGAGATCTTTTCTGCCGAAGGCAGCCGCCGCTAAACTGGTTGGGACTTCGACCGTTCCCGCATAGGCGGAGGCCTGCGATCGCTTCGAAAGCATGCGCCAGAACGTCGAGTCACCTTGCAGTTTGACGGCTGGCAAATCGTCCTTATGCGCATAAATGAAGTCGGCGCCTATTTGATGCAGCAATGCAGGCGAGGCGCATTCATCCGCGATTGCCTTCTTGGCGACAGAATGATCAATCCATCCCGGATCGCCGGTTATGACATAGGCAGGGTATCCTATTGTTTTTTGAACCACGGAAGCCCTCGCTTAGATTCCGGTTCCAATTCTGGTGCTGATTTCGAAATTGTTATTATGATTTGATCCGTTTGGATCGATGCGAGATCGTCATAGGCTCGCTTGTAAAGTTGGCAGGCTAGCGGTCTATCCGCGTTTTCAAGAGCCTTGAGAACGTCAAAAAGCGCATCCCGCTGAGAAGCATCGAGGGCTGCGATAACGCGCCCCTTATCGGAAACGACACGAAGGGCATCGAGTAGAAGGTCGGCGGCGGAAATATCGATGGCTCTGACGAACTCGATGATGACCATCGGATAGATGCCGGACGCCGCATGAATTTGCGCGTTGGAGAATGGTATCGCGGGCTTGTTGTCGAATGCCGGCACCGATGGCCAGTCATTCAGATGAATGCCTCGATCGTACACATCCGGCGAGAGCCGCGATGCGTTTGCCGATTTGTGCCAGTCGGTGGATAACAGCAGGATGCGGTTGTGCTTGATCGACCGGTCGATGGTTGACGTCCAATCAACGGCTCTCGTGATGGTGTCGAGATAGGCTGGCGCCACAGGCCTAGCGAGCCGGCTCACTTTTTCAACGATGGTCGCCGGTTGATGGTGAACCATGCATTCAGGATGCCTCATCGACCTCGGGCAGTTGCTCATCCAGTCACGCGTGACCGACCAGCAATCGCCGCATTTCGCCGGGGCGATGTTCTCGTTTTGCGGATATCCGAAGAAGGGCGCAGATGTCGGGCCAAAAATGACCATCGCGGTGCGATGAACAGCTCTGGCGATGTGAACCAATCCGCCTTCGGTATCGATGTGGCAGGCCGCATGTTTTATGACGTATGCGCTTTCCCTCAGCGAGAGCTTGCCGCGAAGATCGATGGAAACGCCTTTGATCAAGTCCTCTGTGTTAGCTCCTATCTGTACCGTTTTCTGCCCTTGCTGCTTGAGTAGCGAAACAATCTCCTCCCATTGCTTCATCGACATATTTTTCGTCTGCAGTCCGTTCTCGGTCCCATGCGGGTCCGCGCCATGATGGACCGTGACGTAGCGGCCTCGAAGGTCGCCGAGGACCGTTTCGGCAGGGGGAGACGGCATAATATACAAGCTGCTGGTCTGGGAGACGGGGAGATTGCCGGTGAATCCGGTCAAATCTAAAAGTCCAAATCCTCCTGCGGTTGCCTTCTTCGCAAATGTATTATTGTCGTGAGGCCAATCAGTTAAAGCATAATGGTTCCATTCCACTCCTCGCATATGCGCTATACGAAGAAAGTCGGCGGGAATTCTGGATTTTGGCGGAGGAAGATATAATGTTGCGTATCTATGAAGTACTAAAAGATCAAATATATCCAATCTGGAAAGATGATCTGTAAATCTTTCGGATTCAGTGTTGGTTAATACCGCATGCCCAGCTATGTATACATTGTCATCCAAAATATCTTTTGTTGCTTTATGGGTATGTACAACGAATATACGCGCTCCAAATTGTTCATGTAGCGCTTCGGCCAAGGGGGTGACGAGGATGATGTCTCCGATTCCCCCAGACGCGCAGATGAGAATGTTTCGTGCGCCCGGATAACCATCATGCGGGCCAAGTGCGCGCCAAGGCGCATCGAGATCGAACGCCTCGCACATTTGATTCCAGATATCTAAGCGCTGTGTCGCACTCAATAATAAGCTGGAAGCCGATTCCGCTGGATGAAATCCAGAGAAGCCGACGCTATCTCTTGAGTCTAAACTGGTAAGTAAGAATTTTAATTTGCCGAGTAAGTAGTCTCTATTATATATTACTGACTCAAGGTCTTTTCGAAGCTTTAAGATCTGAAGATTTGCTTCCGCCATCTTAGATGTCAGTTTTGATGTGGTTATTTCATTTAAATCCGCAGGGTCAGTTTCGTTAAGTTGCATGAACTTGACCTTACCTGAATTTCAAGGCGCTTTCGGACCCTTTTCTATCTCGATTTTGACCGTTCGATCTAGATAGGTTCGCAGCGTACAATATTGGTTCTCAGTAACTTATTCGTATACTGCGTGACATGTGGTCTCGCAAACATCACGGGATACGGCACCAAGTTAAATTTGATATCAGTTCTCTGATTTCTGCGATGAGAATGCCTATTCTCAGTCGCTAAAAAGGCCGGCGAAATATACTTAAGCTTTCGCGGATGTGGATATTTGAAAAGTGGCAAATCTGCAAAATCTGCATTGATGAGTGGTCCGGCAGACCAAACGCATCTCCCCGTGGATCCGCTGACAGGCGATCAGGCCCGCGTTAGGGGCCAGTAGGCGATCCGGTAAAGTCGAAAAAGTGAACAGGATTCCGAGCGTTCGGAAAAGCAGTCGCATGACCATTTTCGGCCTGCCGACTAAGTCATTGATATCATCGAAAAGTGGCGACTCCGGTTGGGCTCGAACCAACGACCTGCCGCTTAGAAGGCGGCTGCTCTATCCAGCTGAGCTACGGAGCCTGAAACTGTCGTGTTGTGTAGCTTGAAGGACGCGCAAAACGTTACAAAACGCGTCAAAAAATCAGTGGGTCCACTGACCGATGCGGCTGGTCTTGAAGTTATCCGAATAGGAGACGATCTTGCGCGTCACCGGATTAGGCTCGACGACCACATAGGCAATGCCTTCACGCTCGGCATAGGCGATGGCCTCTTCCTTGGTCGGAAACCACAGCTTAACCTGGGCATTCATGTCACTCGATGACGTCCAGCCCATCAGCGGATCGATCTCGCGCGCCGAGGTCCGGTCGAATTCCAGCAGCCAGCGTCTCGACTTGGCAAAACCCGACTGGGTCGCGGTCTTGGCGGGGCAGGAGATCCGGGCGGTCATGGGCTGATCCATTTCGCTGTTCGAACGACGAGACTCAAATGCTGGGAATGGTCGGGGTAGCAGGATTCGAACCTACGACCTGAAGTACCCAAAACTTCCGCGCTACCAGACTGCGCTATACCCCGATTTTAACCAAGCATCTGTTTCTAAACATCTATTTTCGCGCCTTCAACCCCGGCTAAAGACCGAAATTGGACTAGGACGGAGCCGATTGGAGCGAAAAGTCCCACGGAAAGTCCCGCGGAACTTGCGGCGAGATAGCACGGACCTGTCACCGCCCGCAATCAGTTCAAGCTAGCCCGTTGAATGAACGAACAGTTGTCTGACCGCCGGCGGTAAAATAGCCCTCTACTTTACCGTGAGCACATCCTGCACCCTCTTGCGCTGTTCGGGCGTCAGCTGGCCGATCGCGGAATTGACTGCTTTGCGGGTCTCCTCCGGGCCGATGAAGTCGACATAGCGCTGCGTTCTCTCGCCCTCGGCGATCAGGGTCGGGTTCTTCAGGGTACGGGCGATCGCCGCGTTGATGAAGGCCAGCCGCGCCGGCGGGATGTTGGCGGGCATGATCAGGATGCGGCCGAGATCTTCCACGGTGCCGTGAAAGTCGAACAGCCATTGCGCCTCCGGCGACAGCTTCTCCGCCTCATAGACCGTCGGCAGATCGGGGAAGAAGCGCGATTTGCGTCGCGCCATATTGACCAGCGCCCGCAGATCGCCCGCCTTCACATAATTGTTGGCGGAGGTGTCGGAGACATAGATGGCGTCCATCTCATTGCGTGCCACCGCCAGGGCCGCCTCGCTGCTGCCTTTGTAGCCCATCACGATCTTGCAATTGAGCTTCAGTGCTTCGCAGGTGATCTGGGCGCCATCCGACAGGCCGTCGATCGGGCCGCTGGACGACCAGTTCAGCGGCCGGTCCATCTTGCGCACATCGTCGATGCTGCGCAGCGGCGACTGCACGGGCACCAACCAGACCCAGGGTGAAGCGCTGACCGTGCCGAGCTGCGTCAGCTTGGCGAGATCGTAGCGCACGCCGGACATGCCCATGATCTGCGCCAGGCCCGCTGCGGTGCCATTGGCCAGCATCAGTTGCAGCCCGTCGGGCGGGGCAATGCTCAGATTATTCATTGCGCTGATGCTGCCGGCGCCGGGTTGGTTCTCGACCACCACATTGGCGCCGAGCTCTTGGGACAGATAGGGCGAGATCATGCGCGCATAAGCATCGTATCCGCCGCCGGGTCCGAAGCCGACGATCATCCGCACTGTCTTGCCTTTGTAGAATTGCACCTCGGCATCTTGGGCTTGCGATGTCCCCATTGCCGCCAACAGCGCGACAGCACCCAGCATGCAACGGACCTTGGTCCCCGCCATGATCGTTCCTCCCATTACTGCCTCGCTTTCAGCAAGGGCTTATCATCATAAGAGCTGAGCTCTCTGATCTCCCAATTTATTCTAAAGCATTTTCGAACAGGCTCTAGACAACTTCATCTTCCGCCAAATTTTCGGTGATCTTGAGGAGCATGGACCGGAGCCGCTTTTCGTCGGCCGCGGAAAACCCCTCCAAGGCGATCTTGTTGACGTCGACAGCCAGCGGGACAAGCTTGCGCTCAAGCGCACGCCCGGCAGCTGTCAGGAAAACATAGACGTTCTTGCGATTGCCCTTTTGCTGACGCAGCTCAACATATCCCAATTCTTCCATGGCCTTGACGGCGGCGGATGTAGAAGGGCGCGTGACGCCAGCCACCGCACCGAGCTCGACCTGGCTGAGCCCGTCCTGCTGCCAGAGAACGCGCAGAAAGGTCCAGTGGCCGTGGGCAACCGATATCTGCGCCAAGCGCATCTGCAAGGCGCGCACCAGGGCTTTGCCGGCCAGCTTCACCAGGTGAGCCATGCGGTCGGAAGGATCGACCGTCATAGATTTGCTTGCTTGGGATTTGCTTGCCTGGGGTTTGCTTGGCTGGCGCGCCATAGGATCTCGCAATTTGCAACGATTTGTCTGGATGGCATGCCCAGGCCATCCAGACAAATGATCATTCCGCGGGCTGCAAATGTTTTTTTGGTTCGAAAACCTCGATCACGTCGCGGGCGATAGGCGAGTAGGCGGCGTGGGTGCGCATGATCCAGCTGCCGAAGCCATCGCTGTTGTGATGTTTCTTGCGTTCGTTGGGAAGATCGAGCCGCACATTCTTGGCCGGATCGCGGAAAAGCGCGATCGGGTCCTGGCCCGCTTGCACCTTCTCGATCTCGCGCATGACCATCCGGCGGTATTGCGCGATGCCCTGGTCGGAGACACCGAGATTTTCCTGCGTCCGGTCGGCGATTGCTCCTTGGGTGATCCAGGCCATCATGTCCTGGGTGTCGACGTTGTCGAGAGTGAACTCGCCGTTCTCGTCCTTGCAGGGAACCGTATAGGTGTGGATCTTCTCAAGCAGATGCGATGGCACCGGCCGATCCTTCGGCGGCATATAGGCCGTGTACCACATGTGCATCGTATGCTGGTCGTCCACCGGCACGCGGATCTGGAAGGCATAATAGCGTGAGGTTTCATCGCCATTGCCCACCGAGAGCATGTTCGGGAACACCACCGGATGGCCGACGCGCCAGTCGTCGGAGTCTTCGGAATGGCCCTCAAGCAAGCGATGCTTGGTCATGCCATATTCGAATTCCTTGAAGGCGATCTTTTCGTGGCGTGCCGAGATCGCGACCTTCACGCCTTCCTGTTGCTTGACGAATTCATAGGTGTGGCCGTGCAGCCATTCAGTGTGAATGGGATCGAGCGAATTTTCCATCACCTGCAGCCAGTTCACCGGAATGAGGGCGCGCCCCAGCATTCGGATGGCGCCTTCGACGACAAAGCCGTCCCAGCGCGGCAGCAGCGGGCGGGGGGCTGGTCCGAGATAGGCGAACAGCATGCCGTTCAGCTCTTCGACCGGATAGCCAGCGGTTTTGATTTTATCCTTGAAGCCCATGCGCTCGGGCTCATTGGGCTGGCTGAGGCATTGGCCCGTCGCACCAAACTCCCAGCCATGATAGGGGCAGCGCAAGCCGTTCTCGGTCGGGATGCCATAGGCCAGCGAAGCGCCTCGGTGCGGGCATTTCTCCGCCACCAGGCCATAGCCGCCTTCGCGATTGCGATAGAGAACCAGGTCTTCGCCCAAGAGGCGCACGCGCATCGTCCAGCGCCCGCTCAACTCTGAAACCGCTGCGATCGGCTGCCAATAGCGCCGCAATAGATCGCCGGCCGGTGTTCCAGGCCCGATACGGGTGATCAAATCATTCTGTTCGGCAGTGAGCATGTTTCTCTCCCAGACGCTTTCCGTAATAGCCCAGGCTTGAATGGGTCTTGTTATAATGTTAGTTACCTAACATTAAGTTGGGAATTTGGCAAGCTGCCGACGTGCAGCCAACAAAGACACAAACGGGGAGGGAGGATGGCATCCCTGAAAATCGGTATCGTCGGCATGGGCGCCGCCGGTCGCGCCTTTCTGCCGGCGATTGAAAAGAGCGACGATTTTCAGCTCGCGGCCTTCGTCGAGGCGAATGCCGCGCTGCGCCAGGAAGCCGAGCGGGAGACGGGGGCTAAAGGCTATCCGGACGTGCAGGCTCTGGTCGCTCATCCGGACATCGACGCGATTTATATCGCCACCCCAACGGAACTGCATCGCGCCCATGCGCAGATTGCCTTTGAGGCTGGCAAGCATGTTTTGACCGAGAAGCCGATGGCGGTGTCGCTTGAGGATGCGCAGGCCATGGTGGTGGCGGCGGATCGTGCGGGGCGTCTGCTTTTGGTCGGGCATTCCCACAGTTATGACGCGCCCATTCAGGCGATGCGCGACATTATTGAAAGCGGTCGCCTCGGCCGTGTCCGCATGATCAACACTTGCGACTTCACCGATTGGATGTTTCGCCCTCGGCGCGCCGAGGAGTTCGACGTCAATCTGGGCGGCGGCGTCACCTTTCGCCAGGGCTCGCACCAGTTCGATATCATTCGCTTGCTCGGCGGTGGTGCCGTCCGCAGCGTCAGGGCTCAGACCTTTGATTGGGATCCGCGCCGGCCTTCGATTGGCGCCCACACGGTCTTCATGGTGTTTGAGGATGGCGCCTCGGCTACGGCCGTCTACAATGGCTATGGCTATTTCTCGACCATGGAGCTCACCGGCGACATCACCGAATGGGGATTTGTCGAAACGCCGGATCAAAGACCGAAACTGAAGCGGGAGCCGGTCAATGCCGCCGAACTGGCGGCCAAACAAAAGCGAGCCAAGACGGCTATTCCAGCGGCCGCGCCTTATCAGCCGACGTTTGGTTTGACCGTGGTGAGTTGCGAGCGCGGCGATCTCAGACAATCACCAGGCGGCATTCTCGTTTATGATGAGAATGGCTGCGAAGAGATTATTGTCGCCACCGACAAGACACCGCGCGATCTGGTGTTGGCGGAATTTGCCGACGCCATTCAGGGGCGCAAAGCGCCGGTGCATACGGGGAAATGGGGCGTCGCCAATCTTGAAATCTGCCTCGCGGCCATGGAGTCCTCAAAACTCGGCCGCGAGCTTGCACTGCATTTTCAGGAACCTCTGCCGTCGCGATAAGTTGGACCTCTAGCACGGCGTGCTCCGGTTTTGGTTAAATCGGCGTCATGCCCCAAAGAGGCGACGCTGCTATGGCGACATCGAAACTCGATCTGCGAACAGGAACGCCAATCTGGCTGGGAACAGCGGCCAGGGGCATCCAGGGCGATCGACTACAACACGATGTGCGCGTCGACGTCCTCGTGGTCGGGGCGGGCATATCCGGCGCTTTAACGGCGGAAGCGCTTGTCGATGCCGGCATGCGGGTCGCGATTGTCGATAGACGGGGCGCGGCGAAAGGTTCGACGGCCGCCAGCACGGCCCTGGTTCAATATGAAATCGACGAACCTCTGACGCTTCTCTCGAAGAAGATCGGTCCCGACAATGCCATTCGCGCCTGGCGTCGCTCTGCGCTCGCGCTTGGCAATCTGCGCGCTCGCACCCGTGAACTCGGTTTCGATTGCGGGCTTGATGACCGCAGCAGTCTCTATCTTTCCGGTGATCGCCTCGGGCGCGAGGCGCTGCGGCTTGAGGGAGAAGCCCGTCGCGCGGCAGGCCTGGAGAGTGTTTTTCTCGGCCGTCGCGCCTTGCTTGATCGTTTTTCGCTTCGCCGTGATGCGGGCTTGCTGAGCTTCGGCAATATGACGGTGGATCCAAGGCGCTTGACGCTGGGTTATCTACGCGCTGCGATCGCGGCAGGTGCCACGCTCCATGCACCGGTAGAAGTGACGAAGATCGAGGCCAGTGCGCGTCTGGTGCTTGTGAAGACGAAGCAGGGGCCTGTCATTCGCTGCCGGCATCTCGTCTATGCCACCGGCTATGAAATTCCCTATGTCGTTCCCGCAGCGGGGCACAAGATCATTTCGACCTTTGCGCTGGCCACCGAACCGCAGACAAGACGGCTATGGCCTGAGCGCTGTCTGATCTGGGAAGCGAGCGATCCCTATTTGTATATGCGCACGACGCCGGACGGGCGCGTGATTGCCGGCGGCGAGGATGAAGAGTTCGCCGACGAGGCCAAGCGCGACGCGCTTCTTCAGACCAAAGTGGCGCGCATCGCGCGAGGCGTCGGCCGCTTGTTTCCGGACTTGGATATGCAGCCTGCCTATGCCTGGACTGGATCTTTTGGGACAACCGCGACGGGGCTTCCCTCGATCGGCGCCATCCCGGGCCTGAAAAATTGTTGGGCCATCCTCGGCTTTGGCGGCAACGGCATCACATATAGCCGCATCGCGAGCGAGATCATGCGTGCGCATCTGACCGGTCGCGCTGATCCTGACGCCGACCTTTACGCATTCTCTGATTGAGCAGCATCAGAGTTTGATGCGCGTGACGCATTAATGACTCTGGCGTTTGCATTTCACAATGCCCAATCTTTGGGCTCTACCGGACGGCCGACTTCGGCCCGCGCAGGCCGCTGATCAATATCAATGGAAACGGCAGGAGGGATTATGAGCGGGACTCTGAGGCTTCATATTCTGGCAGCGGCTTTTGGCCTGACGTGTGGATTCGGCGCTGCGCAAGCACAACAGGCACAGGAGCCGATCAGTCTGCGCGGCATGGGCTCGTTTCATATTGGCGGCAAGCAGGTGGAGCTGTCGGGGCGGCCGGTGACGGAAGCGGTTTTCTCGCCAGGCGGCGTGCCGGCCAAGGTCGATCCCAACGGCACCTATCAGACCGGCCAGATGTATGTGCAGTACTTCCTGCCGCAGAACGAGAAGGGCACGGTCCCAGTGTTGTTCTGGCATGGCGGCGGCATGACCGGCGTGAACTATGAATCGACGCCGGATGGACGCCAGGGTTGGCTTGAGTTCTTCTTGCGCAAGGGCTGGTCGGTCTACAATTCCGATGCGGTCGAGCGCGGTCGTTCCAGCTGGGCGATGTATCCAGATGTCATTCCGGGCAGCCCGGTGTTCCTCACCACCGCCAATCCCTTTGAGCGTTTCCGCATTGGCGATGGCGCCAACAGCTACAACAGCGATCCGGCGAAACGGAAATATCTGCCCGGCAACCAGTTCCCGCCCGACGGCTACGACAATTTCGTCAAGCAGATCGTGCCGCGCTGGACCTCGACCGACCAGATGATCATCGATGCCTATCTGGCCGAGGTCGACAAGATCTGTCCCTGTGTCATCGTCTTTCACAGCCAGGCCGGTCAGTTCGGTTTCAAGGTGGCTCAGGCGCGCCCCGACAAGGTGAAGGCGCTCGTCGCGGTGGAGCCCGCCGGCATCGGCGATCCGGCCCAGGCGGCGGCGCTGAAGGGCATTCCCGTGCTGATGGTCTTTGGTGATTTCATTGAGCAGGATTCGCGCTGGCCGACGATCCGCAAGAACGCCACCGACTTTGGCGACAAGATCACCGCTGCTGGCGGCTCGGTCGACGTGGTCAATCTTCCCGCCGTCGGCATCAAGGGCAATTCGCACATGATGATGATGGACAAGAACAACCTGCAGGTGTCGCAGCTCATCCAGGATTGGCTGGAGAAGAAGAAGCTGACCAAGTAGGCCGCCTACCGCATTTTCTCGACGCGAACTGGAACCATTTCGCTTGAAAATGCGTGACAGCCCGGCACCGTCCCTGGAGGGGGCGACGGTGCCGGGCTGTTTGTTTTGGGATCAGCGTTTCGTGACGCTTTTGACTCTTAAAAATTATATATATAGTTCATTGAATTTTTGGGTGAGCGTTGGGGGGAAATATGAATATCGCTCGTATCTTAGCGCGGCTTGGCTTGGCGGCCACTGTGGCTTCAACCAGCGCGGTGATCACACCTGCCTTTGCCTGGCCGGATAAACCCATCAAGATCATTGTTCCCTTCGCGGCGGGCGGCACGACCGACGTGATTGCCCGCATCATGGGTGAGCGCTTGGGGGCACAGCTCAAGACCACCGTTTTGGTTGAAAACCTTCCGGGAGCCGGTGGAAATTTGGGCGCGGCAGCCGTCGCCAAGGCCACGGGTGACGCCCATGTTCTGCTGATGTCGACGCCCGGCCCAGCCGCGATGAACCAATTTATGTACGCGCGCATGCCCTATGACACGGCATCGGCATTCACACCGATCGCCTTCGTCGCCTCAATCCCCAGCGTTCTGATCGTCAATGCCAGCGCGGACTATAAGACCGTCGTAGAACTCGTCACCCAGGCCAAGGCGCGGCCGCAGCAGTTCAACTATGGCAGTGCCGGCAACGGATCGACCGGCCATCTCGGTGGCGCCTTGCTCAATACGGTCGCGGGGATGGAGGCACGCCACGTGCCTTATCGTGGCAGCGCGCCGATGTTGCAGGATCTCATCGGCGGCAACATTCAGTTCACGATCGACAGTCTGCCAGGCATCATCAGCTTTATTGAAGCTGGCACCGTGCGGGCGCTCGCCGTGACTGGCGGGCGCAGGGCGGCGCAACTTCCCAATGTGCCGACCTCGCTTGAGGCGGGCTTTGGCGATGTCAGGGTTTCGACGTGGCTCTGTTTTCTGGCGCCAGCCGGCATTACGAAGGATACGGCCAGCCAGATCAACAACGCGGTCAATGCGGCTCTGGCGGAGACGGACGTTCGCCAAAAGCTGTCTAATCTGGGCGCCGATGTCGATCCTGATATCAAAACACCGGATGATCTGGCGCGCTTCCTGGCCAGCGAAACACCCAATTGGAAGCGCATGGTCGAAGCGGCTGCCGTGAAGATAGAATAAGACGCGACAGCCCGGCATCGTTGTGACGAGGCCGGGCTGTTTTGTGATCAGAACTTCCAGATCAGAACTTCCAAGCGAAGTTGCCCTTGATGGTCTGATCGGTGAGGCGCGAGCCGAACTGGCCGCCGTAGGAGAGGCCCAACGTCGCCTGCGAAGTCAGATTGAAGTCGAGACCGGCTTCGACGAGCGCGGCGTTCTTGGCGATCGGCAGACCGGCGACCGAGAATGGCGTGCCACCGGCGAAGGCGGCTGCTGAGATCGGCGTCACGTCGCCGAAGGCATAGCGCCAGCCGAGCGTGCCGCGCGCGGTCAAGCTCACCGAACCGAGGTTGAACTGCTGCGAGGCGCGCAGGCCCAGCGTCGTGAAGGTGACGCCGGTGCTGTTGCCACGCACGTTGAGCGCCGCTGGTCCGCCGGTCTCGCTGAACCCATCGGTGGTCAGATTGACATAGGCGAGATTGGCGAAGGGCTCGAGGCCGAAGCTACCAGCTCGGATGCCATATCCAACTTCACCGAACACCTGTGCGGTGCGCGCCGTCTGGCGGCCGTGCAGGCTATTGGTGAAGCCGGGGAAGGTAACTGAGCGGTTGGTGGTGATGTCATGCCAAGAGAGACTAGCGCCGGAGCGGAAGGCGAGGGCGCCAAACTGTGTGCCGCCATAGATGCCGAGATGATAATTGTCGCTGGCACCCGAGGAGGAGCGGTCGCTGACGCGGAAGCTCGAGCGGCTGTAGCCGGCGAGCAGACCGACACGCCATGTATCGGCAAGAAGACCATCGGCGCCGACGAAGGCACCGCCGGCATCGTGACGCATCCGCGCGGCGTTGCCGTTGCTGGCGCTGGTGCCCCATCCGCCGAAGGCGCGGCCCCAGACAGCGAAGCGCTCGGTATTGCCGGTCACCAGCACCGGACCACCCGGTGCATAGGACATGACTGGCATCGGCGTCGCGCCGACACCGTCGAAAGCCGAGCGCAGCCGGTCAATACTGGCGTCGCGCAGGAAACGGCTGTCCTCGACGATGACGGTCTTGGCCGAAGCATGCACTTCGCCCGAGAGCTGATCGAAGGCGAAGCGCGCTTGCGGCGCCGACAGATTGAGAATGGCGTTGTAGATCGGGCCACCCCAGCCAAGACTTTCCACCCCGGCGCCTGCCGCCCGCTGGTTGAACGTGCTGCCGATAGCGGCGAAGTCGATGCTGTTGCGGACGAGCGTCAAATAAACGTTATTGGCGTCATAGCTGAGCGAGGGGGCCACGAAGGCGAGGTCCGACGAGACCGAGCCGAACGTGCCCGTGCGACCGCCCGTGGCCGTGAGGATCGTGTACTGCGTCGACAGGGCATAGGTGCCGGACCCGGCCAGAACCTGAACACCGCCACTGAGTGTTGCCGTGCCGGAAATCGATAAAAGGCCAGCGGCGGAGGGTGTAGCGCCGATGACCAGGAAGGCACTCGATTGTTGGAGGTAGTTGCCGTTGATCGTCAGCATGGTGCCGCTATCGACGCGGACACTGCCGCCGTTATTGACGTTGCTGATGACGGTGCCAGTGCCGGAGAGCGTACCGCCCGGCTGCACCATGAGTGCTGGTGTGGTCAGGCCTCCCGCGACCCGCAATGTACCAGCTTGTACGTTCGTGCCGGAGGAGAAAGTCCCGGCGCCGGTCACCGTCCAGTCGCCGCCGTTCATCGTCAAATTCTCGAAGTTCAGAAATTTCGCGATGCTTTCGCTGCCGGTGCCTTCCAGAATGAGGTTGTCGGTGTTGGCGCCGCCCAGCACATTGCCGTTGAGCACCGAACCGGTCTGCAGGCGCAGGGTATGAATGGTCGGCGTTGCCACGCCGCCGGCGGCGGCAAAATTGATGGCGTTGACCGCGCCGCTAATGGTGCCGCTATTGGTGATGTCGGCATTCGCATTATTGCGGATCAGGATGCCATCGGTGTTCGTCGAGCCGATCATGCCGCTGTTGACGAATGTCCCGCCGCCGGTCGCTTCGACGGCCGGGCCGCGCCTGGAGGTAATCGAGCCAGCGTTGGTGAAGGAGGTGAAAGGCGTCGTGGCGCTGGTGTAGACGCCGTTATAGTCGCCAAAGATCACGCCCGTGCTGGTATTCGTGAATGTCGAGGGACCGCCTTGCATCAGGACGCCGGTGCTGAAGCCGGTGGTCTTCGTGGCGCGAATTGTACCACTGTTGAAAAGCGTGCGTGATGTCCCTTGCCCGATGGAAACAGCGTTCGTGCCGTTCAGTGTCTCGATCGTCCCGCCAAAGTGGTTGTTGACGGTTCCGCCCAGCCACATCGTCACGCCTTCGACACCGCCGGTGATCGTGCCGTAATTGTCCAAAGTGCCAGGACCGCCGGCGGGCGGCAGCCCAAATGGCTTGTAGCCGAATGTCAGTGCGGTCAAGGTCCCGGTGATGGTGGCGCCATTCGCATTAAGAAACGTGCCACCTTGGTCAAGCTGAACCGTATTGCCGCCGGTTATGTTGCCATTGTTGGTCACGGACCAGGCTTGCAGGGAGGCGCGGAGGGCGGGACTGGCCGATCCCACGGTGACGCCGCTGGCGATATGCGCAGTGGTTCCGGAAAAACTATCGAGATTGACGCTCGGTGTATTGGTGGTGATTTCCACGTCGGCAGCCTGAACGGGAACCACCGCCAGCAGGGCTGAACTCATCAGCAGTGCAATGCGCATCGTGTTGTGAGCGCGCTTGTCTGTTTCCGCCGCACGCCAATAGACATCCCGCCCAGCCTTCGCCAGCATCCGTGCCCCCGCCAAGAATCAACCCGCTGCGAAAGTCGCGGGTTTGGGACGCGGCGTCTCTCCTCTAAAAAGAGGAGGGACGAAGGGAAGAGCAGGCGCCGTTACTATTTTGCCACAGGTTACGACAGGCCACTCAGTACCAGGCGCGCGACCGCTTGCGAGCGCGTCTTGGCGCCCAGCTTGCGCCGGACCTGGTCGAGGTGAGTCTTCACCGTCGTCTGGGACAGGTCCATGATGGCGGCGATTTCCAAATCGGTTTTGCCGGCGGCTACCCAGCGAATGCATTCCAATTCGCGATGGGTGAGAACAGCTTGCGGATCGGCAACCGGAGCGAGGCCCATCAGCGCGCGGCAACGCTCATGAGTCAGGAACGAGATCTGATGCAACAGGGTGCGCAAGGGCGGCGGCATGGGCTGCTCCTTGCCCGCCAAGGCGACGAGGCCGAAGTAACCACCTGGCCCATGGATCGGCACTGAAAGCCCGTCCGTCCACCCCCAGGCGACGGCGGTGTCCCAAATGTCCTGCTCGGCGCGTGAGAGGGTTCGCTGCGCTTTCGCTTCCAACCAAGTGAAGGGCGCGATGCGCCGACGCGCTTCCGCCACGCTATAATCGGCGGCGACAAAATTGCGGCTGATATAGAGCTCGATCCAGGCTGGCGGCCAATCCTGAAAGAAGAAATGCGTTTCCGGCCCTCGGTCGGTCGACAGGAAGGCGCCGCAGGCGCTCGCGTTATAGCCATAGGCCGCGATGCGATCCCTGAACAGAACCTTGACCTCATCGATCGTTGCACACTTTTCGAGCGCTGCGGCGAATTCTCCGATCATTGCGAAACAAATCCTCGTTGAAGCCATCGACAGATGGCGCGCATCGTAGGGATCGTCAGAAGCCGCTTCAACTGGAATGAGAAACGGCGCCGTCATCGGGAGACGGCGCCGGATCATTTGCTTATAACGCTGATCAGAATTTCCAGATCAGAACTTCCAAGCGAAGTTGCCCTTGATGGTCTGATCGGTGAGACGCGAGCCGAACTGGCCGCCGTAGGAGATGCCGAGCGTCGCCTGCGAAGTCAGGTTGAAGTCGAGACCGGCTTCGACGATCGCGGCGTTCTTGGCAATCGGCAGACCGGCGACCGAGAACGGCGTGCCACCGGCGAAGGCGGCTGCCGAGATCGGCGTCACATCGCCGAAGGCATAGCGCCAGCCGAGCGTGCCACGGGCCGTCAAGCTGACCGAACCGAGGTTGAACTGCTGCGAGGCGCGCAGGCCCAGCGTCGTGAAGGTGATGCCGGTGCTGTTGCCACGCACGTTGAGTGCCGCCGGTCCGCCGGTCTCGCTGAAGCCATCGGTGGTCAGATTGACATAGGCGAGATTGGCGAAGGGCTCGAGGCCGAAGCTGCCAGCTCGGATGCCATAGCCGACTTCACCGAACACCTGTGCGGTGCGCGCCGTCTGGCGGCCGTGCAGGCTATTGGTGGCCAAGCCCGCGAAGCTGACGGCGCGATTGGTCGTCAGATCATGCCAAGAGATGCTGGCGCCGGAACGGAAGACGAAGGCACCGAATTGCGAGCCGCCATAGATGCCCAGGTGATAATTATCGCTGGCGCCTGACGAGGAGCGGTCGTTGACGCGGAAGCTTGAACGGCTGTAGCCGGCGAGCAGACCGACGCGCCAATTGTCACCGACCAAGCCGTCGGCACCGATGAAGGCGCCGCCCACATCATTCCTCATCCGTGCGGCAGTGCCGTTGCTGGCGGTCGTACCCCAGCCGCCAAAGGCGCGGCCCCAGACCGCGAAGCGTTCGGTCTTACCTGGCAAAAGCACGGGACCACCTGGCGCATAGGACATGACCGGTGTCGGCGTTGCGCCAACACCGTCGAAGGCCGAGCGCAGCCGATCGACGCTGGCGTCACGCAGGAAGTGGCTGTCCTGGAGGATGACAGTCTTGGAGGAGGCATTCACTTCGCCCGAGAGCTGATCGAAGGCGGCGCGGGCCTGCGGCGCCGAGAGGTTGAGAACGGCGTTATAAACCGGATTGCCCCAGCCGCTGCTCTCGACGCCAGCGCCCGTGCTGCTCTGGTTCGAGGTGACGCCGATCGCGGCGAAGTTGATGTTGTTGCGGGTCATCGTCAGATAGACGCTGTTGGCGTCATAGCTGAGCGACGGCGTCAGGAAGGCGAGGTTGGAAGAAACGCCGCTGAACGTGCCGGTGCGGCCACCGGTGGTGGTGAGGATCGAATACTGGGTCAAGGGCGCATAGGTGCCCGCAGCCGCCAGCACCTGCACGTTGCCACCGTTGATGTTGGCTGTGCCGGCGGCGATCTTGTCGGCCTGTCCGGTCGCGTTGACTTCGACCTGATAGATCGAGCCGCTGGCGAAGGTGATATTGCCGGCGACGTTTAGCGTGCCGATCGAATTGCCCGGCGCCACCGTGGCGCCGGACGAGACGAGGAGGGCGCCGATTGTGCCCGTGCCCGAGATCAGACCGCCGCTCGACACCGTGATCAAGCCGCCGATCGTGCCGGCTGCATTGAGCGCGGCTCCGCCAGCGATCGAAATGCCGTCCGCATAGGATTGCGTGCCGGTCAGCGTCCAGGAACCGCTGTCGACGCTCATCGTCTGGAAGTTGATGGCGCCGGCGAAGGTTCCGGTGCCATCAAGCGAAATCCGATTATAGCCACCGCCACCGTCGACAGCGCCGTTGATCACCGAACCCGTGCGGATATTCAGAGTGTCATTGCCCGAGCCGAAAACGATCGCCTGGCCGTTGCCGCCGGTGATCGTGCCGGAGTTGGTGATCACATTGTCGAGCGTGCTGTTGATATAGATGCCGTAGCGATCTCCGGTGATCGTGCCGGCATTGGTGATCTCGATCGCCCCGAAGGCCGGCCCTTGCGAGCTGTTGTCGACCAGGATGCCGTCGCCGGTGCTGCGGATGATGCCGCCAGCCATATTCCGGATGACGCCGCCGCCGATGGCGATGCCCTGGGCGGTATTGGTCAGGCCATCGGAACCGACACCCTTGGCGCCGATACCTTCGATGATGCCATAATTGGTGATGTCGCCGATATAGTCGATGTCGACGCCGTCGCCATCGCCGTTGGGAACGCCAGCGCGGTCATCGATCCGGCCGGAGATCAGGCCATAGTTGATGACTTTGCCGCCGACATCCGAGCCAAAGCCCGAACCGTTACGGCCGATGATCTCGCCGCCGGCTTCGTTGATGACGGTGATGTAGGAACTAGGGCTGTTCGAGGCGGCGTCGTAACCGTGATTGATGCCGTGCCGGCCACCGGAGATGAGGCCGCTGTTGACCACCGTGCCGCCGGTGCTGTTCTGGAAATCGACACCATCGGCGCCGGTGTTGTTCAGATAATCATGGGCGATGATCGAGCCGGCATTGTTCACCGTCGCATTATTGCCGGGACGAATGCCGTCCGCGTCAGCGGTCTGCAGCAGGCCGCCGGCGTAGTTGTTAATGGTGATGCTGGCGGTGCCGGCGGTGATATTGCCGAAATCGATCGACTGACCGTTGTTACCGTTGACGCCGGTGGCCTGGATCGTGCCGTAGTTATTGACGATGATCGTGCCACTGCTGACGTTCTGCCCCACCTGCACGGCGTCGTTCTGCGACTGGATTGTCGCGCCGGCGCGATTGGTCAACGTGAAGGTCATCGCCGTGCCATTGTTGAAACGGATGGCGCGGGTGCCGGTGCCCGTCGATTCGATCGTCCCGGCGTTGTCGATCACCACGCCCGTGGCGGCGGAGTTTTGATTCAGGGTCGGATTGGCCGCTGACGTCAGCGTCGCGCCGGCGCCAATGGTGATTTGATCCGTACCGCCAAAGTTCCGCGCGCCCGTGGATGTGGTGCCTGCCGGGATTGTGATGTCGGCGGCGATCGCGCTTGTGATGCCAAAACTACAAGAGAGAATGATGAGAGAGAGCGGACTGACACGGCTATACAAGGATGGCATGTTTTTTTAACCCCACTGCACACTGCAGGGGCGGTGTATCTATCGTGCTATGACATTATCGCGACAAGCTGCGGATATTTCTTTCCTTTCTCACGGCTTTGATGGCACGTGTGGATTAAATACGACAGTCTAATGAAGGAGAGTGCGCGAGCAGGCGTGCTGCAGCACTATCGGCGTGCTCATTGCCTGTTTTTGATGCAGGCCGCTGCTACGCCGTGTATCAAAACTTCCATATAAAGTTGCCTCTGACGCTCTGATCGGTAAAGCGCGAGCCAAACTGGCCGCCGTAGGAGAGACCGAGCGTCGCCTGTGGTGTCAGGTTGAAATCGAGACCAGCTTCGATGAGAGCGGCGTTCTTGGCGATCGGCAGGCCGGCGACAGTGAAGGGCGTGCCGCCGGCGAAGGCGGCTGCCGAGATCGGTGTCACATCGCCGAAGGCGTGGCGCCAGCCGATGGTGCCACGCGCCGTCACGCTGACAGAGCCGAACGTGATCTGCTGCGATGCCCGCAGGCCCAGCGTGGAGTAGGTGATGCCAGTGCTGTTGCCACGCACGGCCAACGCCGCCGGGCCACCGGTTTCGCTGAAGCCATCGGTGGTCAGATTGACATAAGCGAGATTGGCGAAGGGCTCGAAGCCGAAACTGCCGGCCCGGATGCCATAACCCAGTTCGCCGAACACCTGCGCGGTGCGCGCCGTCTGGCGACCGTGCAGACTGTTGGTGAAGCCAGGGAAATTGACGGCGCGGTTGGTGGTGATGTCATGCCAGGAGAGGCTGGCGCCCGAGCGGAAGGCGAGGGCGCCAAACTGCGAACCGCCATAGACGCCCAGGTGGTAGGTGTCGCTGGCGCCTGACGAGGAACGATCGCTGACACGAAAGGTGGAGCGGCTGTAGCCGGCGAGGAGACCGAAGCGCCAGTTGTCGCCGACCAATCCGTCGGCGCCGATGAAGGCGCCGCCCACATCATGGCGCAGGCGAGCAGCATTGCCGTCGCTATTGGTCGTGCCCCATGCACCGAAGGCGCGGCCCCAGATGGCGAAGCGTTCGGTCTTACCCGGCACCAGCACCGGGCCACCGGAGGCATAGGACATGACCGGCGTTTGCACAGCGCCGACACCATCGAAGGCGGACCGCAGACGATCCAGGCTGGCGTCGCGCAGGAAGTGGCTGTCCTGGATGATCACGTTCTGAACCGAGGCATGTACCTCGCCGGAAAGTTGATCGAAGGCAGCGCGGGCCTGAGGTCCCGAGAGATTGAGAACCGCAGTGTAGATCGGGCTGCTCCAGCCAGCGCTCTCGACACCGGCGCCTGCGGCGCGCTCGTTGCGCGTGTCGCCAACAGCCGCGAAGTCGATGCTGTTGCGGGTCATCGTCAGATAGACGGTGTTGGCGTCATAGCTGAGCGATGGCGCGAGAAAGGCGAGGTTGGAGGAAACCGAGTCAAAGGTGCCGCTACGCCCGCCTGTGGCGGTGAGAACGGTGTATTGGGTCGATAGCGCGTAATTGCCCGCACCCGCCAGCACTTGCACGCTGCCACCGCTGATCGTTGCTGTCCCGCCGGCGGCGATCCGGTCGGATTGACCGGCGGCATTGAGCTCGACCTGATAGATTGAGCCGCCGTTGAATATGACATTGCCAACGACATTCAACGTGCCGATCAAATTGCCTGGCGCCACGATGCTGTTGGTGCCCATGTAAAGGGCACCGATCGTTCCGGTGCCGCTGAGCATCGCACGCTCTTGGCTCGGATCCGCTTGCACGTAGACAGTGCTTCCAAGTTTGCCGTTGACGACTAAATGTCCGCCGCTAACCGTGGTGATTCCCGCAAAGCCGTTGCTATCGGCGGTCAATATCGTCGTGCCGGCTACGTTATCGACATTTCCATTGCCGCTGATGATTGGCGTGAATGTGTAATTCGAGCTCGTGTGATTGAAAACGAGGCTGCCTGTTCCGTGGTCGCCAACTTGCACTTCGGCGGCATTGATCGTGCCAGGAGCCGCGGGCGGGTTGTTTCCAGGCGAGGTAATGGCGCCTCCGATGACAATTCGTCCAAAGCCATTGGAGCTCAAGCCCGCTTCGATCAGGCCGTTGCCATTGCCGACGGTGACGGTGGCGCCGTCATTGACGGTCAACTGGCCATAGCCGGCGCCCGAAGCGCCACCGACAGAGAGCGTGCTGCCCGCGATATCCCAGAGCGAACCCGCGCCTGTGACCAGCACGCCGCCCGAAGAACCGGTCTCCGCACCCACCGCGGCATTGCCGCCAGTCATCACCGCGCCGCCGTTCTCGATCGTCAGGGAGCCTCGGCCGAGGTTGCCGATGATCGTATCGACGGCGCTGGTCAGAATCGAGTTGACGCCCGAAACGCGAATCGAGCCGATGGCATCCGTTTGGTCGCCGACAAAGATGCCATAGGCCGTTGCTTGCGCACCGTTGGTCAATGTGAGCTGGCCTGAGCCCTGAAAGCCGACATAGAGATTGAACAGGACATTGAGAGAAGAGCCGGGGCCGTCGACGTTCACGGCGCCTGTCGCGGCGGGCGTATTGCTGCCGATGCCGACGGCGATCGCATTCACCGTTCCACCGCCAGAAATGGCGAGGGATCCATCGCCATTGTACCCGACGTAGAGCGGTCCAAGATTGTCCCATCGGGAATTCGCGCCGGTCACGCTGACCTGGTTGGCGTAGCCGCTCGGCATGTAACCGATATATCCTTCGGTGTTGACGACCCAACCGCCGTTGCGCACCTCAAGCGCGCCATAGCCGAGGTCGCCGACGATGAGCTGGTTGGCGACGCTCAGAACTGACGACGCACCGTCGACGACGATGCCGCCGCTGCTGCCGGGATAGACGCCGGCGGTGACGTTATTGGCGGTGGCGGTTGCATCATTACGGACGGTGAGAGAGCCGCTGCCGGTCGATCCGATGATGAGGGCGCCGGAGCTGTTCCAGATCGCCCCCGCGCCGGACACATCGACTGTTCCACTCGAACCGATCTGATCACCGACGATTGCGTCGGTGTTGCTGACGACGCCGCCAGGACCGATGTTCAACGTGCCATTGCTGAAAGCGCCGACGGTCAACGTATTGCCGATGGTCCAAGGCGAGGCTTGTGTGCCGGGCACGGTCTCGGTCGCGCCGCCGTCGATGACTACTTGCGCAAAGGTGATCGAGGGCGCCAGCGACAGCAGGGCGGTCGTGGCGAGCAGGGCCAGTCGCCGACTTTGGCCTGCGCCACGCTGAGCCCTATCGACGATGCCACGCTGTTTGATCGCAACCATTTGTCCCCCAAGGAATCGCGCGCGTCACTGCGAAACGCGCAGCCCTTGTGACTGCTACCGGAGGGGGCGGTGATGTTGCTTGGGCTCGGCGCTGCCGCGATTTGGGCTAGACGGCAGAACGGGCAGGGCGACGCAGTCTGTTGCGGATGAGCCACAGAGCGGTCAGCGCTTCAGGGCCGCAGCGCGAATGTCCGACGGGGTCGCGCCATAGCGACGCCGGAACGCATGATTGAAATAGGAGAGGTCGCCGAAGCCTGTGTCATAGGCGATGGCGCTGATCGTCCACACGGTGCACCCGGGATCGCAGAGCAGGCGATGCACGCGCGCCAGGCGCTGGCTGAGAACGTAATCGGTGAATGTCGTTCCCTCCTCGTTGAACAGAGCGCGAATGCTGCGCGGCGAAATGCCGTGGCGTCGCGTCAGGGCATCGACGCTCAGGTCGCGCGCCAGAAGATGGCTGGCGATATCGTCTTTGATGGCGCGCATGCGCGCTGCGCGCACACCGCGTTGTTTGGCCTCCATGGCGCCATCGCGCGTGGCGCCCAGCAGCAAGGCGGCGAGGTCATGCATGTGGGTGGAGACGGCGCGGCGCAGGTCTGGCGAAGTCAGGGTCTCGGCTTCGGTGACGACCCGCGTGTAACGCGTGAGCAGTTTGAGCGTCGGATTGTCGGGCTGGATCAATTTGACCAAGGCCGCTTCGACATCGCCAGTCAGCACGTCGAGCCGCTTTCGGTTGAAGCGCAGGTTGTACATGCGTGAATGAGCATGCCCATAGAATGTGCCGGGGATGCCGTTCGAGACGAAGGCCGCTTCGCCGTCGCGCAGGGTGACGTCTCGCCCTATCTGATGCAAAGAGCCATGCCCTTGCGGAGAAAAGACAAGGACGATGTCGTCATTGTCGATCATCGCCGTGGTGTGGCGGTTGCGTGTCGGCGAAATATGTCCGACGGCTAGGCCGAAGTCGGCAAAGCCCGTGATGTTGAAATTCAGGTCGAGCGGATGGCCGGGAAGCGGTTCGATGTCGAGTTGCATGACGGTGCGGCCATAGGTTTCTCGGAATGCTTCGATATAGTCGGAGCCTGGAAAATGCGCACTGGTGATGGCGAGTTGGCCCACGGCATCAGCGATCGTCACTTACGCCTCCTGCGCCCGAAGCGATATCGGTTCGTTGTTCCTTCATGGGACGTGCCCAACGGTGATGACGGTACAAGCGCCTGCAGTTTGCAACGGGCGTTGCAAGGAACATGGCAAGGAACGTCGCAGGAAGCGGGCGCTGCGGCGAGGGTCTGAATTATCGGATTGCGACTTATTTGGATCGAGGCGGCCGATGGGCGGAAACACGTGGATGTCAGAACGTTCTGCCACCTGGCCTCGATATCCGTCTCTGATCAGGAAGCCGGTATCTTACACCGATACATGTCATTTTCCTTGGGCTGCGCGGCGCCTGCCCTAGGGTTGAGTGGCGGACTGCGCGACGTTGGCCAGCGCTTGCGCTGTCTGCGCATCAGCGGGAAAGAACGCCTCGATAGCGAGTTCCGACAGGGTCACTTCCAGCGGCGTACCAAACACGGTCGTCGTGCTGATGAACGACAATTCGCCCGCTGGCGACGAGAGCCGCAAGGGCGTCGCGATCACGGGCCCGTCCGCGATGCGCGGCGGCTGCCGGCGCGGCGCCGGATAGTTGCGCAACTCCTCCAACAGATCGACCAGCCCGGCATCGGCCGTGGCGTCGATCTGTTGCGACAGGCGCATGAAAATATGGGCCCGCCATTCCTGCAGGTTGAGGATGCGCGGCGCCAGTCCCTCGGGGTGCAGGCTCAGCCGCAACACGTTGACGGGCGGCGTCAGTAGCGCCGGCGCGATCCCGTCGAGGAGGGGCGCGACGGCGGCATTCATGGCGACCAGGTTCCAGCGCCGGTCGACCGCCAGCGCCGGATAGGGCTCGTGGCCTTTCAGCACCAGATCGACCGCTTGCCGGGCGGCGGTGAGCTGCGGGTCGTCGAGGGCGCGCTCGCTGAACGATGGCGCGAAGCCGGCCGCCGCCAGCATCACATTGGTCTCGCGCAGCGGCACCTCGAGCTGGTGCGCTAGGGCCAGCACCATCTCGCGCGATGGCTTGGCGCGGCCGGTCTCGACGAAGCTCAGATGCCGCGTCGAGATCTCGGCCTCGGTGGCGAGGTCGAGCTGGCTCAGGCGGCGGCGTTGGCGCCAGACGCGCAGATGGTCGCCGAAGCTGACCGGGGCGGGCGAGGGGGAAGAGAGGGATGTCGTGTTCATGCCCAGCACTCTAGCCCGAGGCAAATCGTAATCCCATTACCTGGCAGGTAATCGACCCGCCGCCGTTCCGCGCCGATTGTGGGGTCACCACGGACGAAGCCATCCCGGCCGGTCCGAACTCAGGAGACCTCAGATGACCGATTTCAACCAGATCGCCGACCGCTATCTCGCCAGCTGGAACGAGCGCGATGCGGCCAAGCGCGACACAGCTCTCGCCGGCGTGTTCACCGCCAACGCCAGCTTCGTCGATCCGGTGATGCAGAGCGAGGGGCTGCCGGGCATTTCGGCGATGATCGGCCAGGTGCAGGAGCGCTTCCCCGGCCACAGCTTCAAGCGCCTGGGCGAGGCGGACGGCTACAACGACCGTGTGCGCTTCACTTGGGAACTGGCGGCCGGAGATGGCGCCGTCGTCAAGGGCACCGATGTCGCCACCCTCGATGCGGCCGGCAAGGTCAACGCCGTCATCGGCTTCTTCGACTTCGTCCGTCAGTAAAAGTTCGTTTCGCAACCGATTCAATCGAAAAGGAAATTCATCATGTCGAATCTCATCTCCATGATCCGCTCCGAAACCTTCCTGCGCCGCATCCTGGTGCTTGATGGCGCCACCTGTGTCGTCATGGGCGCAGCCCTGCTGCTCGGCGCCGAGGCGCTCAGCGAACTGCTCGCCATTGATGGTTTGGTGCTGCGCGGCGCTGGCGCCGTGTTGCAGCCCTTCGCCGCCTTCGTGTTCTGGACGGCGAGCCGCAGCGCGGTACCGGCCTGGGCGGTGTGGACGATCGTTGGCCTCAACCTGCTGTGGGCGGTCGAAAGCGTGGCCTCGCTGGCGGTCGGCTGGTTGGCGCCCAATGCGCTCGGTGTGACCTTCGTTGTTGCTCAGGCCGTCGCGGTTGCCGTCATCGCCGAATTGGAAATGATGGCTATCCGTCGCCCGGCCCAGCGCACCGCCTGAGCCTCACTGTTGGCGATCCTGAAAGAGCCGGGCCTTGGCCCGGCTCTTGGTCGTTTACCACTGATAGCGGATCGCGCCCTTGCCGGCGTAGCTGTTGCCGCGGCCGGAGAACTCACCTTCGAAGGTAGCTGCGATGGACAGGCCGCCCTGCCATTTCATCTCCGCCCCGGCCGAGACCAGAGCCGCATTGCGCGCCAGCGCTGCGCCAGTGACGGTGAAGCCGGAGGCGGGGAGGTTGAGGAAGGAGGCCGAGATCGAGCTGTTCGGGTTGTAGTTATGCGCCCAGGCGAGGCGGCCGCGCAGAGTGAGCGTCGCATCGCCCATCTCGAAGGCCGTGTCGGAGCGCAGGCCCAGTTCCGAGCGCCAGGCGGTAACGCTCTTCGAGCCATAGTTGAGGGCGAACAGGCCGGGGCCGGTGATCGCCTGCTCGCTGTAGTTGGGCAGCGAGATGTTGGTGAATTGGCCGGCAGCATAAGGCGTGACGCCACCGAAGGGCGTGCCGAAGCGGTAGCCGCCCTCAAGTCGCCCCGAGAAGGCGCTCGCGTTGAAGCGGGCGCGCAGTTGGTCGAACATGACGCGCCGGTCGGTGGTGACGTCCTGCCAGCCGTAGGCGAGCGAACCGGCGACATAGGCCGAACCAAACGTCTGCCGGCCGTAGAGACCCGCCTGGAACATATTGGCCGAACCGCTGCCGGCGCCGCTGGCGAGGCGATAGCTGGTGCCGCCACCGCCGAGCGCGAAGCCAATCACCGTGTCGGGCGTGGCGCGATAGTCGGCGCCGGCGACGACGCCGAAGATGCCGTTGATCGCCGTGCTGGTGCCGGTGAGGGCTTGGCCGCGCGTCGTCTGCGTGCCGCCGTAGCTCGCGCCCCACACACTCCAGCGTGATTGTTGCGTGACCATGAGGGGAGCCGTGCCACGCGGCAATGGCGCGTAGGACATCGGCATCATGGTCGTGGTGCGGCCGCTGGCATATGGATCGCTCATCAGATTGAGGAAGCGATCCATGATGCTCAGCGTCGCCTGCTGGACGCCGGTGCCGGCTTCACCCGACGCCTGCGACAGGCCGGACGGCCCCAGTGCGCCGAAGACGAGCGGAATGCCACCGGCGGTGTTGAAGGAATTGACCAGGGCATTGGCGACGCTCAACTGGTTTACCGTCAGGCCACCGCCGAAGTTCGGTGGGGTCGGGCCAGGACCAGGATCCGGCGGCGTATAATTCAAAGAAAGGTCGAGATAGGCGTTGTTCTGATCGTAATTCAAAGCCGTCGAGAAATTCGTCGGCAGGTTGGTGTTGACCGGCCCCGAGAACGTCCCGTTCACACCTCCGGCGGCATTCAGCACGGTATAGCGTTTGGTGACATAGGCACCGGGTCCATAGAACGCCGAGAGCGTCGCGCCGTTCAGCGTGGCGATCCCTGAAACATTGACGCGATCGGCGTTCGAGGGCGAGACCTCGACCTGATAGGCCGAGCCCGCCATGAAGGTCAGATCGCCTTGCACGGCGAGCGTGCCGATCGAATTGCCCGGCGCCAAGGTGCCGCCGGCGTTGATCAGCGTATTGCCGACGATGCCGGTGCCGGCGAGCGTGCCGCCGCCGTTGACCGTCACCAGCGATGACGAGGCGATGGAGCCGTTGACCGAGAGGATGCCGGCATCGACCGTGGTCTTGCCCGTGTAGGTGTTGACGCCGGTTAGAGTGACCGTGGCGCTGCCGTCCTTGATGAGCGCGCCGTCGCCGGTGATGATGTTGCTGATCGTCGCGTTGTTGGCCGATTGGTCGAGAGCCAGGGAGCCGCCGCCATTGAGGGCGATATTGCCGCTGATCGTGCCCGCTGTGCCAACTGTCAGCTGATTGGCGCCACCGGTGAAGGTGATGGCGTTGGCTTGCGTCAGGCCGTCGCCGCCCATGCCGCCGGTGATGCTGCCGTTGTTGATGACGATCAGATCGCCGCCGACAACGCCCGCGCCACCGGCGCCGGCCTGGCCGTTCAGGCCGGTCGTGGCGGGACTGGCGAGGGTGCTGCCGCCAGTTCCGCCAACGCCGCCATTGCCGCCGATGATGGTTCCGTTGTTGGTGAGCGTGATTCCGGGCGAGGTGAGCAGAACGCCGCTGCCGCCATCGCCGCCGCTGCCGCCATTGCCGCCATAACTGAGACTCGGACTATCCGACGCCGGGTTGGCGTTACCGCCGTTGCCACCATTGCCACCGGCGCCACCCCCAACGTTGCTTGTGCTGTATACGTTGATTGAGATGCCCGTACCGGTGAAAATCGCCCCAATGCCGCCGGCGCCGCCGCCACCGCCACCGCCGCCGCTATAGGCCCTATCAGTGGCGCTACCGCCGTTCCCGCCGTCACCACCTCCGCTGCCGGAAAACGAGCCTCCTAAGCCCGTAGTGGATGACAAGACCAAGCTGGCACGACCACCACTGCCGCCGCCACCACCACCAGCGCCGCTCAGAAATCCGGAAGCATCCTGGCCATTCTGTCCGGTGCCGCCGCCCGCAGCGCCGATAAAGCCGTTGCCTCCGGTCCCACCAAATGTGCCCGTTGTATTCGTCAAGCTACTGCCGCCGCCGCCGCCGCCGGCCCCGCCGCCGCCCGTGTAAATGTCCTCGTATCTGCCGTTGCCGCCCGACTGGCCCAGCGCGCCGGCCAGGCCGCCAACCCGTTGAAAGGTGCTGCCGCCGGCGCCGCCCTGTTGCGCCGAGGCGGTTACCGCCGCGCTTAGGCTCGCCGCCACGACCAGCGCGGCCAGCGACACGCCATTGAGCCAATAACGATGCTGCGCCGGCGCGCCGCCGAGCGTCGATTTCCCTGATCCGAACATTGAGCCCCAGCTTGGATGTGACGGCCAGCCCGCTGGTCGCCGTCTATCGAGATTCGACCATCGTAGCCCGACGATACTGCCACGCCAAGACGAAGCTGAGGCTTATCTACTTGCATAACAGAGCTTTTTTAGCTCCGCTTTGTCTCACCATTGGTAGCGGATGGCGCCCTTGCCGGCGTAGCTGTTGCTCCGGCCGGAGAACTCGCCCTCGAAGGTGGCGGCGATGGACAGGCCGCCCTGCCATTTCATCTCCGCGCCGGCCGAGACCAGCGCCGCATTGCGCGCCAGCGCCGCGCCATTGACGGTGAAGCCGGAGGCGGGGAGGTTGAGGAAGGAAGCCGAGATTGAGCTGTTCGGGTTGTAGTTATGCGCCCAGGCGAGACGGCCGCGTAGGGTGAGTGTGGCGTCACCCATCTCGAAGGCGGTGTCAGAGCGCAGGCCCAGTTCCGAGCGCCAGGCGGTGACGCTCTTCGAGCTATAGTTCAGCGCGAAGAGGCCGGGGCCGGTGATCGCCTGCTCGCTGTAGTTTGGCAACGCGATATTGGTGAACTGACCGGCCGCATAGGGCGTCACGCCGCCGAAGGGTGTGCCAAAGCGATAGCCACCTTCGAGCCGGCCCGAGAAGGCATTGGCCGTGAAGCGGGCACGCAGTTGATCGAACATGACGCGTCGATCGGTGGTCACGTCCTGCCAGCCATAGGCCAGCGAGCCCGTCACATAGGCCGCTCCAAAATTCTGGCGGCCATAGAGACCGGCCTGGAAGACGTTGGACGAACCGCTACCCATGCCGGTGGCCAGGTGATAGCTGGTGCCGGCACCGCCGAGCGCGAAGCCGATGATCGTGTCGGGCGTGGCGCGATAATCGGCGCCGGCTGCGAAACCGTAGATGCCGCCAGAATAGGTATTGCTGCCGATCGCGGCGATACCTCGTGTCGTTTGCGTGCCACCATAGCCGGCGGCCCAGACGCTCCAGCGCGATTGTTGCGTGACCATCAAAGGCGGCGTGCCCTTGGGCAGCGGCGCATAGGACATCGGCACCATGGCCGTGGTGCGGCCGTTGGCATAAGGATCGGTCATCAGGTTGAGGAAGCGATCCATGACGTTGAACGTGCTCTGCTGCACGCCCGTGGCGGATTCGCCCGAAGCCTGCGTCAGGCCTGATGGACCCAGTGCACCGAACACCAGCGGAATGCCGTCGGCGGTGTTGAACGAGTTGGTCAGCGCATTGGCGACGTTGGTCTGGTTCACTGTCAGGCCGTTGCCGAACTGCATCGCCAGATCGAGATAAACATTGTTGGCGTCATAAGCTGCCGTGGCCACAAAATTGGGCAGATTGGTGTTCACCGCTCCCGCGAAGGTGCCGTTCACGCCGCCGGCCGCGTTGAGCACCGTATGACGCTTGGTGACATAGGCGCTCGGTTCGTAGATCGCCGAGAGGGTTGCGCCGTTAAGCGTGGCGATGCCTGACACATTGACACGATCGGCACTCGTCGCCGACACCTCGACTTGATAGGTCGCTCCACTCATGAAGGTGAGATTGCCCTGCACGGTGAGCAGGCCGATAGAATTGCCGGGCGCCAATGTGCCGCCGGCATTGATGATCGTATTGCCAACGATGCCATTGCCGCCGAGCGTGCCGCCGCTGTTGACGGTGGTCAGCGAGGACGAAGCGATGGAGCCGTTCACCGACAAGGTGCCGGCATCGATGATGGTCGCGCCCGTGTAAGTGCTGATGCCCGTCAGGTTCGTACGGCCTGTGCCGATCTGCCTGACACCGCCGCCGCCGGAGATCACCCCATCAAAAGTCCAGCTGTCGGCGCGATTGAAGGCCAGCGTGCCGTTATTGGTGACATTGCCGGTGATCGAGCCGCTGGTGCCCCCGTTGCCGATCTGCAACGTGCCCTGCGTGATCGTTGTGCCGCCGGTATAGGTGTTGGCGCCGGTGAGGATCGTGGTGCCCGATCCGATCTGCTGCAGATTGCCGCCACCCGACACGACGCCCGCGAAGGTGACAGCGTCCGAGCGGTTGAAGGCCAGCGTGCCGTTATTGGCGACATTGCCGATGATCGAGCCGCTGGTGCCCCCGTCGCCGATCTGCAACGTGCCCTGCGTGATCGTCGTGCCGCCGGTATAGGTGTTGGCGCCGGTGAGAGTCAGCGTGCCCGCATCGGTCTTGATCAGGCCGCCAGCGCCACCGATGACACCGTTCTGCTTCAGAGTCGTGCCGGTCGCGACCTCGAACGTGCCACCGCCCGCGTTCAATGTCGTCGCGCGGGACATTGTGATATCGGCCGTGGTCCGCAAGGTGCCACCACCAAAGGTGAGGCCGCCGCTGGCGTTGCCAAGATTACCGTCAGTTGAGACCGACAGCGTGCCGGCTGTGATCACCGTGCCGCCGGCATAGGTGTTCGCCCCGGTGAGAATCGTGGTGCCCGATCCGACCTGCTGTAGATTGCCGCTGCCCGACACGACGCCCGCGAAGGTGACCACGTCCGAGCGGTTGAAGGCCAGCGTGCCGTTATTGGTGACATCGCCAGTGATCGAGCCGCTGGTGCCCCCGTCGCCGATCTGCAACGTGCCCAGCGCGATCGTCGTGCCGCCGGTATAGGTGTTGGCGCCGGTTAATGTGAAGACGCCCGTGCCGGTCTTGGTCAGTGCCAGCGTCGCGGCGCCATCTTGCAGAATACCGGCGAAGGTCGTCGATGTTGCATTTCCCGTTGTCAGCGTCGCATTCGTGGGGCCGGAATTGGTAACCACACCCGTACTATCGCCCGTAAGGGATCCAATCTTCTGGTTGAAGCCGCCGACATCGAGCGTGCCGGTGGTCACAAGGGAAATCGCGCTGTTGGGGCTGAAGGCGTTGGTCGCGCCGCCACGAAGCACACCTTGATTGACTATCGCGTTGGCAAAGGTGTTTTGAGTACCGGTGAGCAACAACGTACCCGCGCCGGTCTTTACCAAAACCGAGCCCGGCGCGGCGTCCTGGATGATACCGCCATAGGTCAGAGTGAAACCATTGGTGTCGATCGTGCTGACCGGTGCGGCTAGATCGATGGTCAAATTGCTCACGTCGACATTCGCGCCGGCCTGCAATGTCCCGCCGTTGAGGGTGATCGTTCCCAGTCCGAGCGCGTGATCGGCCGTTACCTGAAGCGTGCCTTCATTGATCCGCGCGCCGGCTGAGAAGTTGTTCGTATTATTAGTGATGACCAGAGTTCCCGCGCCCATCTTCACCAGCGTCGCGGGGTCGCCAAACTCAGTGATTTGGCCTGCATAGGTGCCCGTGCCCGATGTAACGCTGAAGTTTGTGGCAGGCCCTTCCAGATCGAACTGATTCTTGATGGTCACGCCGTCCATGATCTGCAGCGTGGCATTGTTCCATCCGGTGACCAGACCAGTGCCCAAAGCGGTGTCGCTGCCCGCGACGACAGTCGCACCGCCGTAAATGGATGTGCCGCCTATATAGGTGTTATTGCCGGTTAGGACCAGTTTGCCTGGCCCGACTTGCGTCAGCCCGCCATTGCCTGAAACGACGCCGTTCACCGTGAAGACCGAGCCGGCGGCGTCCTGCGTGAACGTGCCACTGGTGTTGAGGACGATGTCGCGGCTGGTGCTGAAACTGCCGGTGGTCATCAAGGTTGGGCCTGTCCCGCCAGCATTCGGGATCGTGTTGTCGAACGTCAGCGCCCCGGCCGTGCCAAGGCTCGCATCAGACGAAATCGCCAGTGTGCCCGAGCCGATAGTCCAGGATGTTGTCGCCTGGGCCGGTGTGCCGGTCAGGGTCCAAGTGCTATCGCCGGTCTTTTGGAACGAAGCGAAGTTTTGATATTGCTGGCTCGCGCCGATTTGGCCGACATTGAAACTCGCGTTGGTCGTTCCGCCCAGGGCGAACACATCATTGCCGCCGGCCGTTGCCACCACATTGCCGACGATCGTCGAGCCCGCCTGCAATTCCAAACGATTGCCGTTGCCAAAAAACGAAATGGCGTTGGCCTGTGTCGTTCCGTCGCCGGCCAGTCCACCACTAATCGTCCCAGAATTGATAACCGTCAGGTTGCCGGCCGCCGGCCCGATAATGCCGCTGCCACCGACGCCTGCAGCCCCTGCCAAACCGACGGGCGCACTCGTCCCGGCACCTCCTGCACCACCGTTGCCCCCTGCGATCGTGCCGCTGTTAGTTATGGTGATGCCGCCGCCCGTCACGACAATGCCGTTGCCGCCGTCGCCACCGCCACCACCATTAGCTCCATCGCCGTTGCCATTGCCGATGTGCCCTGCGCCGCCCGCACCGCCAGCACCGCCTTGAACCGTTCCCGGATTGCTAAAATCGATCGTCAGTCCGTAAATACCATTGCCACCAGCGCCGCCGCCGCCACCGCCGATGCTGCCTCCAATATGAAATGAGGGTGAGAGACTTCCGCCATTGCCGCCGGCCCCGCCGGTCGGTGCTGCGATGGTTCCGTCCGCGCCGCCGCCGCCGCCGGCATTGCCGAGGCCGTTCCCATCCCCTGGCGATCCAGCTCCGCCTGGCGCCACACCCGCGGAACCGCCAGCTGGTATCCCCGCAGACGAGGCGCTGCCTGCTTGGCCGATGTCGCCGCCGTTGCCGCCGTTAGAGAAAACGCCCGAGCCGCCAGCCCCGCCTGCAGCCCGGGCAGAAACTGCGAATAGCGAACAGATGCCAAACGCCAGACTGGCGAGCGCTTTTGTACCGCGATGAGATGTCATGCCCGTCGTCCCCCAAAGTCCCTAAACTGTCTGCCCCACTACCGTGATGCAGCCTTTTCACCACTGATAGCGCAGCGATCCCTTGCCGGCGTAGCTGTTGCTGCGGCCGGAGAATTCGCCTTCGAACGTCGCTGCGATCGACCAGCCGCTCCGCCACTTCATCTCCGCGCCGGCCGAAACCAACGCCGCGTTACGCGCCTGCGCGGCGCCATTCACCACGAAACTGGAGGCGGGGAGGTTGAGGAAGGAGGCCGAGAGCGAGCTGTTCGGGTTGTAATTATGCGCCCAGGCGAGGCGACCGCGCAGCCACAGCGTGGCGTCGCCCATGTCGACAGAGGTGTCGCCGCGCAGACCCAGTTCCGTGCGCCAGGCGGTGACGTTCTTCGACGCATAGTTCAAAGCGAAGAGGCCAGGGCCGGTGATCGCCTGCTCGCTGTAATTCGGCAAAGCGATATTGGTGAACTGGCCGGCCGCATAAGGCGTCACGCCGCCAAACGGAGTGCCAAGGCGATAACCAGCCTCGAGACGACCCGCGAAAGCGTTGGCGGTGAAGCGGGCACGCAGTTGATCGAACATGACGCGTCGGTCGGTGGTCACGTCCTGCCAACCGTAAGCGAGCGAACCCGCCAGATAGGCCGCGCCAAAATTCTGGCGGCCATAAAGGCCAGCCTGGAAGACATTGGACGAACCGCTGCCCAGTCCATTGGCGAGGTGATAGCTGGTGCCGGCGCCGCCGAGCGCGAAGCCGATGATCGTATCGGGCGAGACGCGATAATCGGCACCCGCCGCAAAACCGTAGATGCCGCCGGTGTAGGTGTTGGATCCGACGAAGCTATTGCCGCGCGTCGTTTGCGTGCCGCCATAGCCAGCCGCCCAGACGCTCCAGCGCGTCTGTTGCGTGACCATCAAGGGCAGGGTGCCCTTGGGCAGCGGCGCATAGGACATCGGCACCATGTCCGTGGTGCGGCCGCTGGCATAAGGATCGGTCATCAGGTTGAGGAAGCGATCCATGACGTTGATCGTGCTCTGTTGCACGCCCGTGGCGGATTCGCCCGAGGCCTGCGTCAGGCCGCTCGGCCCGAGGGCGCCAAACACCAAGGGAATTCCGCCGGCGGTGTTGAACGAGTTGACCAGCGCATTGGCAACATTGGTCTGGTTCACCGTCAGGCCGCCACCGAAGTTCGGCGGCATGTAGTTCAAGGTGAGGTCGAGATAAGCGTTGTTCGGGTCATAGTTCAGCGCCGCCGAGAAATTCGTCGGCAGGTTGGTGTTGACCGGCCCGGAGAACGTGCCGTTCACGCCGCCAGCGGCATTCAGCACCGTATAGCGCTTGGTGACATAGGCACCCGGCGCATAGAGAGCCGACAAGGTCGCGCCATTCAGAGCGGCGATGCCGGTGACATTGACGCGATCGGCATTCGAGGGCGAGACCTCGACCTGATAGGTCGAGCCGGGCTTGAAGGTGAGATCACCTTGCACGGTGAGCGTGCCGATGGAATTGCCCGGTGCGAGCGTGCCACCCGCATTGATTGTCGTCGTGCTGACGATGCCGTTGCCGGAAAGCGTGCCGCCGGAATTCACGATCACTTCCGACGACGAGGCGATGGAGCCGTTGATGGAGAGAACGCCTTCGTTGACGGTCGTGCTGCCCGTATAGGAGTTGATGCCGTTGAGCACCTGTTTGCCGGCGCCGGTCTTGACCACCGAAACGGGATCGGGGCCGCCATCGAGAATGATGCCGTCGTAAACGCTCGTGCCACTCGGAGTTCCAATGGTCAGCGTCACAGGCCCGAAGCCGGTGCTGCCGACCTGGCCGGTACTCGCGCCCGAAAGCGAGAGAAATGTCCGGTCGTAACCGCCCATGTCGAGAATGCCGTCGACGATATAATGGGAGTTCGGCGACAGGCCGTCGGGCGAGATGCCCCACAAAATGCCGTCTGCGGTGATGTGGGTCCAGCCGCGATAGGTGTTGTAGCCACCGAAGACCACGAAGCCACCGAACGGGCCACCGTCGCCAGTGATGGTCAGCACGCTGTTGTCGGTGCCGCCGGTGATATTGCCGCCGATGGCGAGTATGCCCGAGGCCGCATCGAGCGTGCCGCCGCGCGCGGTGATGGCGATGTCGTTGTAGAGGACAACGCCACCGCCGCCGCATCCGCAACTCGATACGCGCAACGTGCCGCCGTTCATCGTCACGACGCCGACACCCAGGGGCTGCGGGCCATCGAGTTCCAGTGTGCCTTCGGTGACAGTCGTGCCACCCGAATACGTGTTGAAGCCAGCCAGCAAAACGGTGGCCGTGCCAACCTTTTCCACCGAGCCGTTGCCGGTGATATCGCTATAGATCGCCGTGTCGTTGGCAGATTGGTCCAAGGTCAGCGACCCGCCGCCATTGATGGCGATATTGCCAAAGATGTCGCCCGCCGCGCCCATAGTCAGCCGGTTGGCGCCGCTGGTGAAGGTGATCCCATCGGCCTGTGTGAGCCCGTCGCCGCTCACGCCGCCCACGATCAGGCCGTTGTTGACGATGGTCAGATTGCTGCCGGTGATGCCTGAGCCGCCCAGACCCGCAAGGCCGGCGACCGCATCCGTGGAACCGCCGCCGAGGCCTCCGTTGCCGCCGGCGATGATGCCTGCGTTGACGACCGTTAGATTGGTGCCTGAAAACCCAGCGCCGCCGTTACCACCATTGCCGCCATTACCCTGGGCGCCCCCGGGCAGTGCCACACCTTGTCCCACACCGCCATTGCCGCCATCGCCACCCGTCAAACTACCCGCCGAGGTGTTTTCGACGATGACACCTGTGGCATTGACGAACAGGCCATAACCACCGTCACCGCCGCCACCGCCATCGCCTGCACCACCGAAGGTGGCTCCGATCTGGCCATTGCTTCCGTTGCCGCCGTTGCCGCCCTGGGCCGCGGCAGAGTTCACTGTAGGGCCTGACGCGACATAGCCATGCCCACCGGCACCGCCGCCGCCACCACCATAACTCGCAGACCCGCCATACACGGTGGGGCCACCATTACCGCCATTACCACCGACCGGAGCTAACGCAGTACCCGAGGCACCACCCCCGCCGCCACCCCCGCTTACAAATGCACTGGACGGGCCATCGCCTCCATTTGCACCGGGGGAAGCTCCGGCGGCGCCACCCGCCACATAGGACGTCGACAGGCCGGGCTGGTCTGCGGTACCTCCGGCGGCGCCGCTGTCGAAGTCGCCGGCTCCGCCGGCACCGCCCTGCTGCTGCGCCGAGGCAGGCGTCAGGGTGATGCCAAGTCCCGTCGCAACGATCAGCGCCCCCAGCGACACGCTGTTGCGCCAAAAGCAATGCCGCACCGGCGCGGCGCGATGCGTTGCTTTCCGTGATCCGAACATTGAGCCCCAGTCCCGGATGTAATGGCCAGCCCCTGGCCGCGATCTCTTAAATTTTAGCAACCGTATCTTGATCGCTTCACCGGGCCAAGATGAATCAGAAGCTTATCTGTTTACCCGTGCGCTCATTTTTGACTTGGATGCCGTTTCCTCAACGGTCGAGCTTCTGCCATAAAGAGCCGAGGTCGTTTTGGGCAAAGCGGGGAGCAGTATGGCGGACGCGATGGATTTTTCCGATATGACGGCGCGGGCGGAACGGGTCGCCGCGCTTTTGAAGACACGCGGCGAGAGCATCGTCATCGCCGAATCCTCGGCCGGCGGCTTGATCGCCGCCGCTTTGCTGTCGGTGCCCGGCGCCTCGGCCTATTTTCTTGGCGGCCTCGTCGTCTACACCCAGAAGGCGCGGTTGCTGCAGCTTGGCATCGGCGATCTGCCGCGGGGCATGCGCGCCTCCACCGAGCCCTATGCGGCGCTGTTGGCGCAAACCGTGCGCGAGCGCTTCGCCGCCGATTGGAGCCTGGCTGAAAGTGGCGCGACAGGGCCGGGGGGCAATCGCTATGGCGATGCTTCGGGCCATTGCTGCCTCGCCATCTCCGGCAAGATGAGCATGACCACGACCGTCGAAACCGGGAGCGAGGATCGTCAAGCCAATATGTTCGCCTTCGGCGTGGCGGCGCTCGACCTTTTGGAGATGGCGCTGGTGAGCGCATGAAAATGCCCCGTCCAGCAACTGGACGGGGCGTATTACAAATACAGTACAAACAGGTGCTTAAAAATACCCAGCCCGGTACCTGCGAGTTCTCTTACGTTCGGCTGCGTCGAATGGATCTGTCGTTGGACGAAAAAAATCGATCCAATTGGCACATCGCTTGCGTAATTCCTCACGATGTTTCAGCCTCCGCTCATTCGGGAGGCAGCAGGAAGGGGAACGGGGAATGACGAAGCTTAATTTCAAGGCGGCTTTTGCGGCGATTGCTGTCATTTCGTGCAGCGCCTACGGGGCGGCTGCCCAGACGGCGGTCAAATTCGCGCTCGACTGGAAGTTCGAGGGGCCGTCGGCGCCTTACTTCGTGGCGATCGACAAGGGGTTCTATAAGGCCGAAGGGCTCGACGTCACTGTCGACACCGGTCCAGGCTCCGTGCAGGGCATAGCCCGCGTCGCCGCCGGCACTTATCCGCTCGGCTTCTTCGACATCAACTCGCTGGTGAAATTCCGCGACCAGAATCCGGATCAGAAGGTGACGTCGGTGATGATGGTCTATGACCGCCCGCCGTTTTCCCTCGTCAGCCTGACGAAGACCGGCATCAAGACGCCCAAGGATCTCGAAGGCAAAGTTTTCGGTGCGCCGGCGGCTGACGGCGCCTTCGCCCAGTGGAAAGCCTTCGTCAAGGAGAACAAGTTCGACGATTCGAAAGTGAAGATCGAGAATGTCGGCTTCCCGGTGCGCGAGCCGATGCTGGCCCAGGGCAAAGTCGACGTGATAGCCGGCTTCTCGTTTTCGTCCTTCTTCAATCTGCAGCAGAACAACATTAAACCCGAAGACATCTCCGTCATGCTGATGTCCGACCATGGCTTGGTGCTCTACGGCAACGCCATCATGGTCAATCCGGAATTCGCCAAGGCCAATCCGAAAGTGGTCGCGGGCTTCGTCCGTGCGACGATCAAGGGCGTCATCGAGACCGCGAAGAATCCCGACGAGGCGATCAAGTCGGTGATGAAGCGCAATGAGACCGGCGATCTCGCGATCGAGCTGGCGCGCCTGAAGATGGCGCTGCGCGACAACATGGTCACGCCCTGGGTCAAGGCGAATGGTGTGGGCGGTGTCGACATGGAACGCATGGCCAAGTCGATCGACCAGATCGCTGATACCTATGAGTTCAAGAACCGGCCGACAGCCGCTGATATTTTCACCAGCGAGTACCTGCCAGCGGCCAGCGAGCGCAAACTTTGAGCGGCAACGTCTGATCCAACCTCCGAGCGGAGAGAAGACTTGATCGCTCTTGATAATGTGTCGCTCGCCTATGCGGGACGCACGGGTCCTGTGCTTGCCCTCGAAGGCACGACGCTCAACGTCGCTCGCGGCGAATTCGCCGCGGTCGTCGGCCCCTCCGGTTGCGGCAAGTCGACCCTGATGAAACTCGTCACCGGCTTGGTGAAGCCGACGGCGGGCTCGGTCGCGGTTGCTGGCAGCCCGGTGCGCGGCCCGGTGAAAATGGCGGGTATGGCGTTTCAAAACGCCAACCTGCTGCCCTGGCGCACGGTCACCGACAACATTCTGCTGCCGCTCGAAATCGTCGAGCCCTATCGCGGCAAGTTCCGTTCGCACCGTGCCGAATATGTCGCCAAGGTCGAGGACTTGCTCGCAACCGTCGGTCTCGCCGGCTTCGGCAATCGCTTCCCGTGGGAATTGTCGGGCGGCATGCAACAACGCGCCTCGCTGTGCCGCTCGCTCATTCACGAGCCGGCGCTATTGATGCTCGACGAACCCTTCGCCGCGCTCGATGCGTTCACCCGCGAGGAATTATGGTGCGTGCTGCGCGATGTCTGGCAGCGGCTGAAATTCACCGTGGTGCTGGTGACGCACGATCTGCGTGAGGCGGCTTTCTTAGCCGACACCGTGCATGTGATGAGCGCGCGGCCCGGCCGCATCATCGAAACCCGCGACGTCTCGTTCTCGCGGCCGCGCGATCTCGACGTCTGCTACGAAAAGCCGTTCACCGATCTCGTCCACGATCTGCGCAACAAGATTGCACAGGTGCGCAAATCATGAACTCCTCCAAAATAGAAACCCTCGCGCCGTGGATTTTCGTCGTCGCCCTGTTTGCCATCTGGGAACTCGTCTGCAAACTGTTCGGTGTCTCGACCATCATCCTGCCGGCGCCCACCGACATCTGGGCGGCGATCCTGCGCTATTGGTCGCCGCTGTTGCGCAACTCCTTCGTCACCTTGTGGACGACCTTGGCCGGCTTCGCGCTGGCGGTGGGCTTTGGGCTGTTCCTTGGCCTCGTCGTTGGCTGGTCGCGCACCATCTATCGCGGCCTTTATCCGGTGATGATCGGCTTCAACTCGATTCCGAAAGTCGCTGTCGTGCCGATCCTCGTGTTGTGGTTTGGCATCGGCGAAGTGCCGGCGATCCTCACGGCCTTTCTGATCTCGTTCTTCCCTGTCGTCGTCAACGTCGCCACCGGGCTCGCCACCATCGAGCCCGAGCTTGAGGACGTGCTGCGCGCGCTTGGCGCATCGAAGCTCGATGTCATGCGCAAGGTCGGTATTCCCAGAGCCATGCCGTATTTCTTCGGCTCGCTGAAAGTGGCGATCACCTTGGCCTTCGTCGGCACCGTGGTGTCGGAGACCATCGCCGCCAATGCCGGCATCGGCTTTCTGATGGCGCAGGCGGGCTCGAACTTCCAGATGCCGCTGGTCTTCGCTGGCCTGATCGCGCTCGCCGTCGAGGGCATCTTGATGTACGCAGCCACCGCCTGGCTCGAACAGCGCATGACCGGCTGGGCCTTCCGCTCTCAGGGCAGTGCGGCGGCGTAAGGGGAGCAGAGGAGGGCATCGGATCTAAACCCCGGTGTCATCCCCGACAGCCGCGCAGCGGCTGAGCGGGGATCCAGAGCAGCCGCACGAATGCTGAACATGGTGCCGTCGCGAGCTGATGCGGCTTTCTACCGCTTGCTCTGGATCCCGGATCGCCTGCTGCGCAGGCGTCCAGGATGACACCAAGGCTGCGGCTTGTCGTACTCGGCACGCCGCAGGCGCGATCTCGGCCAACGCCCTGCCGTGTCATTCTCCCCGTGGGGCGAAGGGATCGAATGTACTCCGGTGAGGCCGGCACAGCTCGATCAACCGCATGTCAAATTGCGGATAATCCAGTGTAGGAAATATGGCTTTGGCGGCTGACGCCACAATCTTCTTCGCCTCAAATTGATTCTGCTTGAGGGACGCGCTTTCCACCAATCGCTCCGTCACTTTGGTAAAATCAGCGAGGGATTTGATTGATGCCACGTCATCGTCGGCAAATTTGATTTGCGGAACAGCAGATTCGATCTGGACGGCGATGCTCATAATAATCCCAAACTCCTCCCAGCCCTCCTGCAGTCGATGCATGTCATTTGATACGGCGTCGAGCGAAGCTCCGCACGAGGGACATGTCGCGGACCGCGAGAGGAGAACAGAGACGGACTGCTGGGCCGAATGCGAACAGATCGGACATTTGACTACTTGAGGGTCTTGCCACTTCATCTATCATCCGTCAGCTAGAGAGCTGCGCCGTCCCGATGGGCGAGCTTATCACGAATGGGGGGCGTCGGCTTCAGCGTCAGGGATGATACAGGGATGCCTTTCCCTCGCCATCGCGCCCCTGTAGGACTGGGGCTCACGCAGGCAACGGAAAGGCAGCAATGACCTCTTGGCGCGAATATTGGGATGGGCCGCACCCGATCTATGTCAGCAAGCGGCACCGTCAGCTGCATTTCGACCTGATCGCCCGCGACATCGTCAAACTGTTTCCGTCGCCCACGGCCGTCGTGCTCGACTATGGCTGCGGCGAGGCGTGGACGGCTGTTGATCTCGCCCGTGCCTGCGCCAGGCTCTATCTCTTCGACACCGCGCCGACCGTGCGGGGAGCGGTCGCCCAGCGCGTTCGCAACGAAGCCAATATCACCGTGCTCGACGAGACGGCGCTGGCCGGCCTCGAGCCCGGCACGCTCGATCTCATCGTCGTCAATTCGGTGCTGCAATATCTGTCGCGCGACGAACTCATCGCGTTGCTTGATCTGGCGCGCACGAAATTAAAGCCGGGTGGCGTGCTGGCGCTGGGCGATGTTATCCCCGAAAACGCCAATGCGCTGTCCGATACTGGGGCGCTGCTCGGCTTCGCCGCCCATGGCGGCTTTCTGACGGCGGCCCTGAAGGGCATCGTCAAGACGGTGTTTTCCGACTATCGTAAGCTGCGTGAACAGCTCGGCCTGACGCGCTACAGCGAGACCGCCATGATCGAACTGCTGCGTGGCCATGGATTCGCGGCCGAGCGGGCGGCGCGCAACATCGGGCACAATCAGGGCCGAATGTTGTTCCTGGCGAGGCCCGTCTGACAGCGGTTTAAGCGGCCATTCGCGGGGTGGCTTGCCCCTTGCGCAGGCAGCGGTTAGGCAGGAAGGCATGTTTGCGCCCGTCATCGCCTTTCCCGTCATCGATCCGATCCTCTTCGAGATCGGCCCGTTCGCGATCCGCTGGTATGCGCTGGCTTATATCTTCGGCCTGATCGGCGGTTGGTATTATGCCCGCCGCCTCGTCGCGCAGCCCGCCCATTGGGGCGTGGTGCCGCGCCCCACGGTCGCGTCCCTCGACGACCTGTTGGTCTATTGCGCCTTCGGCGTCATTCTCGGCGGCCGTCTGGGCTATGTGCTCTTCTACAATGCCGAGCATTACATGGCGCAGCCGCAAGAGATATTTGCGCTGTGGAAGGGCGGCATGTCGTTTCACGGTGGGCTTGCAGGCGCCGCTTTGGCGATCTGGCTGTTTGCCCGGCGCTATAAGCTTGGGGTGCTGACCGTCACCGATCTCTGCTCGACCGTGGTGCCGATCGGCCTGCTGTTTGGCCGCATCGCCAATTTCATCAAGCCGGAATTGTGGGGCCGACCGACCGATGTGCCCTGGGCCATGGTCTTTCCCGATGCCGGGCCACTGCCGCGCCATCCGAGCCAGCTTTATGAGGCTGGGCTCGAAGGCCTGGTGCTGCTGCTGATTCTCTATGTCTTCGTCCGCCGTGGCGGCTTCCGCCGACCGGGCTTTTTGACCGGCGTTTTCGGCATCGGCTACGGTCTGGCGCGTATTTTCTGTGAATTCTTCCGCGAGCCCGATCCGCAATTGGGATTTCTGTTTGGAAATGCGACAATGGGCATGCTCCTGTCGGTGCCTCTGGTGCTGCTCGGCGTCTGGCTGGTCGCACGCTCTCGCCCGGTGACAGCGGCGGGGACAGGAAACAAGGCGGGGGACAAGGAATGACGCCGCTCGGCGCGCATATCCGTCAGTTGATCCGCAACGGCGAGACCATCTCCCTCGAACGGTTCATGGCGCTGGCGCTCGGCGATCCCGAGCGCGGTTATTACATGACGCGCGATCCCTTCGGCGCTGATGGTGACTTCACCACCGCGCCGGAAATTTCGCAGATGTTCGGCGAACTGCTCGGCTTATGGGCGGCCGAGGTCTGGGCGCTGATGGGGTCGCCGAAGAAAATCCAGCTGGTTGAGCTTGGCCCCGGTCGTGGCACCCTGATGTCGGACGCGCTGCGCGCCTTGCAGGTCGCCGGCAATTTCGCCAAGGCGCTCACCGTGCATCTTGTCGAGACCAGCCCGGTGCTGGAAGCGCAGCAGCGCGAGATCCTCGCTGGCTCCGATTTCAAGATCGAATGGCATCAATCTCTCGACACCGTGCCCTATGGACCCTCGATCTTCCTCGCCAATGAGTTCTTCGACGCTCTGCCTGTGCGCCATTACGTCTTTCAGGATGGCGCCTGGTACGAGAAGGTGATCGGCCTTGACGAGGATGACGCGCTCTATTTCGGCCTTGCGGATGATCCCGAGACCTCGATCCGCGCCCGGGCCGAGGAAAACGCCGTGTTCGAGGTCTCAGGATTGGGGCATCGGGTCATGGCTGAACTGGCCAAGCGCGTCGCCACCGACAAGGGTGCGGCGCTGATTATCGACTACGGCCATGTGGAAACCCAATACGGCGAAACCTTGCAGGCGCTGAAAAGCCATCAGCCGGTATCGCCGCTTGATGAACCGGGTGAGGCTGATCTCACCGCCCATGTCGATTTCGCCGCTTTGGCGCGCACGGCGCGCGCCATGGGCGCGGCTGTTTATGGACCGCAGCGGCAGGCGGACTTTCTCTCGAAGCTCGGCATTTTTGAACGGGCCAATGGCCTCAAGCGCCAAGCGACGGCGCGTCAGGCGATCGAGGTCGACCGGGCACTGCTACGCCTTGTCTCGACCGCGCCAGAGCGCGGCGCCGCCGGCACCATGGTGCCCGGCATGGGGGCGTTGTTCAAAGTGATGGCGGTCACGCATCCCGACATGCCGCAACCGCCGGGCTTGCAGAGCCCGCCGAAATGAGCACGCTCGTCATCCGCTCGCGCCTTCTGGAAACAGCCGGTGTGTCGCATGCGTTCTTCACCCGCCAGGGTGGCGTCAGCACCGGCGTCTATGCCTCGCTGAACGGCGGCGCCGGTTCGCGCGATGATGCTGCAGCGGTGGCCGAGAACAAGCGCCGCATGGCCGACGCGCTGGGCGTGGCGCCCGATCGCTTCATGGTGCCGTATCAGATTCATTCAGCCGAAGCGGTGGCGATCGCCGCGCCCTGGAACGAGACCGAGCGGCCGCGTTGCGACGGCATCGCGACGGCGGCGAAAGGTCTCGGGCTTGGCGTTACCGGTGCCGACTGTGGCATCTTGCTGTTTGCTGATGCGCGGGCAGGGGTGGTCGCCGCCGCCCACGCCGGCTGGAAGGGCGCTTTCGATGGCGTGATCGAATCGACCTTGACGCGCATGGAGGAACTTGGCGCGAAGCGCGCCCATATCAACGTCGTGCTTGGGCCGACGATCGCGCAGGCCTCCTATGAAGTCGGGCCGGAATTCGTCGCACGCTTTCGCGTCGCCGATGCAGGCAACGAACGCTTCTTTGTGTCGTCGTCGCGCGAGGACCACGCCATGTTCGATCTGCCGGCCTTCATCGGCGCGCAGCTCGAAAAGTCCGGCGTTGGTGCCTTCGAGAATCTCGGCCTCGACACCTATGCGGACGAAGCGCGCTTCTTCTCCTATCGCCGCACCACCCATCGCGGCGAGAACGACTATGGCCGCCTGATCGCAGCGATCGCGCTCGTTTAACTGGGTAGCGAACACCTCGGTGTCATCCCGGACACGCGCAGCGTGATCCGGGATCCAGGGGCCAAGGGCGCGATGTTGCTTGTGGTTTGGCTGCGGCGATCAGCAACGCAACATTCTACTGCGTGGCCCCTGGATCCCGGGTCGCCTGCGGCGCCCGGGAAGACACGAAGGCTGCGGCGCGTCGGGAATGCCAACGGAGAGGTTTTGCCTAGGACCGATGGGTCCATCCAATTGCAAAACGCATAGTCAAAACGCCACGCCATAGACGATGCGCATTTCATTGCGTTCGAAATTATCGAGATCGAAGCGTCCGGGTTGCCCATGGGCACGGCCAGACACTTGCCGGTTCCACACCGCCGAGATGAAGGAATGGTCGGTCGGCTTGTAGAACAGGTTAGGGCCGATGAAGAGCGCATGGCCCGCGAAGCGATTGAGGAAACCGCCATCGGTGGCGCGCACGTAACGTGCTTCACCGCCGAGGAACAATCGCCCGATAATCCGCGTGGTCGCACCGGCCGAAAGGCTGAGTGCTGACGCACGATCCCAGGACCTCATGCCGGGCGTGCGGCCAACGGCTGTCTCGAAATCGATATTGATGGCCGCCAGAACCGTGTTCGGCACGATCTCCTTGTCGAGACGGGCGAAGAAAGACGTGGCGAATTCGCTCGCCCGTAGCCCGGTCACGCCGTCCATCCGCGCGAAGGTCGGCTTGGCGCCGATGGTGAGACCGAAGCCATCCCGATCGCGTCGCCACAGCCGGTATTTGAATTCGAGTTCGACGCCTTCCGGCGCAAAGGCGCCTCTGTTGGGCAGGCCGGCAACGCCGGAGATGTCGTGGCGAGCAAGGAAGAAGCCTGGCGCGATACGAAAATCGTCCGTCACAGAATATTTGGCCGAGAGGCCGCCCGAGATTGCGGAATAGCGGCCGCGCGCTCGGCCAATGCGGCCGAAGGCGGAATATTCGATCTCCAATTCGCCCTTGCCACCGAAATCGCTGCCTTCTGTGAAGCCGAACATATGTTCGCTGTCGATATCGGAAGCGAGGGCGGGAAGGCCACCCAGGCAGAGCGTGGAGATGAAGGCGGCGCGCAGAGAACGCATGGTTTAGGCACGTCTTTCCCGTCCCGCCGGCGCAAGCCAGCGGAGCGAACAGTTGAAACGAAGAGGAAGAAGTCGTGGCGGATTAGTTGCCCGTCATAATATCGAGCAGAAGTTTCAGATTGAGGGCGATGATGAGCACCGTGATCAGCGCGGCGATGCCGGAGAGCAGGCGCGGCGCGATGAGATCGCCGAGCATGCGCCGGGACGCGGTGAACCAGACCAGTGGCACGACGGCGAATGGTAGCGCCAGACTAAGCACGACCTGGCTCGCCACGAGCAGTTTGCCGGTCCAGGCTTCGCCCGCCCAGACGGTGACAACGGCGGCGGGGATCAGCGCGATGCCGCGCGTGATCAACCGCCGCGTCACCGGGCTCACTTTGAAGTCGATGAAGCCTTCCATGACGATCTGGCCGGCAAGCGTGGCCGTCACCGTCGAGTTGAGGCCGCAGGCGAGCAGGGCGATGCCGAAGAGATGAGCAGCGAGCGCCGTGCCCAGCAAGGGGGCGATCAGCCGATGCGCATCCTGCAGTTCAGCGACCTCGTGATGGCCCTTGGCGTAGAAGGCGGCGGCGGCGAGGATCAGGATCGAGCCATTGATCAGCAGGGCGAAGCCAAGCGCGATGGTCGAATCCCAGACCGCGAACTTAATTGCCTCACGTTTTTCGGGAAGGGTCGGGCCGATCTTGCGGGTCAGCACCACGCCGGAATGCAGATAGAGATTATGCGGCATTACCGTCGCGCCGAGGATGCCGAGCGCGATGTAGAGCATCTCGGGATTGGTGACGAGGTCGACGGTCGGGATCAGGCCATGCGCGATGGCGGCGATCGACGGCTGCGCCAGCACGAGCTGGCCGCCGAAGGCGAGCGCGATGATGATCAAGAGAGCGATGACGAAGGCTTCAAGCTTGCGGAAGCCGAACCGTTGCAGCGCCAGCACCAGGAAAACGTCGAGCGCCGTCAGGAAGACGCCGATGGCGAGGGGAATGTCGAACAGCAGTTGCAGGCCGATGGCCGTGCCGATCACCTCGGCCAGGTCGGTCGCGACAATGGCGGCCTCGGCGATCAGCCAGAGTGCGAAGGAGGCGGTGCGGGGAAAGCGCTGGCGGCAGGCCTGGGCAAGGTCCATGCCGGTGCCGATGGCGAGCCGGGCCGATAGGGCTTGCAGGACGATGGCCATCAAGCTCGACAAGACGGCGATGAAGAGCAGGGCTGTGCCGAATTTCGAGCCACCAGCCAGTGCTGTCGCCCAATTGCCGGGGTCCATATAGCCGGTGGCGACCAGATAGCCCGGGCCGAGGAAAGCCATGAACCGCCGGACAGCGGAGCCCGATACCGCAACGCTGCCGTGGGACTCGGAAAGGGACGGCCGCATGCCGAGACGCTGCTGACCGGCACCCGGTCCAAAACTTTCTGCCGAAGACATAAGCCCAGAAACCCTCAATCTAGCTTCACCGAAGGTGTAGCATAGGCTACAAATAGGGCGCAAGGCTTGAAAGTCTAGGGTACGGCAAAAGATTCACCCGGGGCTGCGGGGCGTTTTGGGGCCCTCACGGGATGAGGACAGACGCGCTGCGGGCGGCGTCTGTCCTCGGATCGCCGTTTTCGGAAAGTCAGGCCTCCGCTCGCGCGCTTTGCGTCTTTGGTCCTGTGCCGAAGGCCAGCAGGCTCAGGCTTGCCATCGCGAAGGCGCCGAAAACGCCATAGAGCATCACCCAGGCAAAGCCGTCGATGAGTGCAGCTTGCAAGCTGGCCGCGGGCAGGGCGCCGCCGTTCAGCTTGCCTGCCGCCACTTGCTCGGCGAGCGCCCGTAAGGGCGCCCCCGTCAATGTGCCGCCAAGCTTATCGCGCAGCGCGGCCAGCGTGCCCTCCGTCAGGATGAAGCCCATCACGGCGATATTGATGGCAAGCGTAATCATTCGCGCTGACAGATCTATGCTTGAAGCCATGCCGGCACGTTCGCGCGTCACCGATCCGGTGGTGGTGTTCGTCACCGGCGTATTGATGATGCCAAGCCCGGCACCAGCGAGTGCTGCGCCGCAAAGGAGAAGGACAGCGTTGCTGTTGAGGCCGAAGAACATGATGAGGAAGCCGAAGCCGATGATGGCAAGCCCTGCCGGAATGACGCGCGCTGCCTGGTAACGCAGCGCCAGCCATTCACCGACCGGCGGAAAGATCAGCGTCGGCAACGTATAGGCCAAGAGCGCCAGACCCGAGGTGACCGCGCTATAGCCGAGGCCGTAGTTAAAATAGAGCGGCAGATAGATCATGAACGGCCAGAAGGCGAAGTTCATGCCCATGCAGCCAAAGAGCGCGCCGGAAAAGGCGCGAATCCGGAACACGGAAAAATCCACCATTGGCCGCTCGACCGTCGTTTCAACGAACAGGAAGAGCGCGAAAGCCACGGCCGCACCGGCGAGAATAGCGAGCGCCGTGGCGCTGGCGAAGCCGAGGCTGGGACCTTGGGTGATGTAGAACGCAAGGCCAAGGACAGCCAGCGACAAGGTCACGATGCCGGCGAGATCAAGCCGGCCCGCATGGGGGTCGCGGGACTCGCGGACGGTTGCAAGAGCCAAACCGATGGCAATGATCGCGAACGGGACATTCACAAGAAAGACCCAACGCCAATTGGTGAGCTCCACCAGAAGCGATCCGACCATCGGGCCAAAGCCGATCCCCGCGCCGGCGACAACGCCCCAGACGCTGAAGGCGATGCCGCGTTCGCGCGCGCTCTCGAATTGATGCGAGATCACAGCCAGCGTGGCAATGAGCATGGTGCTGCCGCTGATACCCTGAAGGGCGCGCGCTGCGATGAGCGTGCCTGTCTGGGGCGCGAGGCCGCATATCAGCGAGGTCAGCCCAAACAAGGCGGCGCCGATGACAAACAGCCGCCGACGGCCGAAGCGGTCGGCCAGCGTGCCGGCGGCCATCAGCATGGTGTTCACGGCGATGGTGTAGGCGTTCATGATCCACTGCATGTCCGTGAAGGACGTCTGCAGGGCGTGTTCGATGCCGGGCAGGGCGGCGGGCACGGCGGAGATTTCAAGCCCGAACATGAAGGCGCCGAGACAGACCGCGAGGAGGGCCGTGAGGCTTCTGCCGGAAAAACTGTGTGACATGGGTGGTCCTTTCGTCGGTCGATGTAAAACTTGGACGGAAGGACAGGAACTGGCAGTAATAGAACCTTATGTCCTAAAATCTGGACGAAGCCATGCTTGACCTCAACGACTTGAGATTATTCGTGCAAGTGGCCGATCACGGTGGATTCGCGGCGGCGGGGCGCGTCCTGGATATGCCGCGCTCGACGCTGGCTAAGCGCATCGGTGACTTCGAGGCGCAGCTTGGCCTGCGCCTGTTCCAGCGCCATGCCCGTTTGTTCGCGCTCACCGAGATTGGCCGCGAGCTGTATGACCGGGCTCAGGCCATGCTGGTTGAGGCCGAAGCGGCGGAGTCTCTTATTCAGGGGCGTCTCGTCGAGCCGGCTGGGTTGGTGCGGCTCACCGCATCGACCCTCGAGGCCCAGACCCTCCTGGCCGACATCTTGCCGGATTTCGCCCAGGCCTATCCCAAGGTCTTCCTCCAGCTCGACGCTACCGACCGTCTTGTCGATCTCATCGAGGACGGCGTCGATCTCGCCCTGCGCACTCATTACGGGCCTCTGCCAAGTTCAAGTCTAGTGCAGCGCCGCCTCGGTGTTTCGTTCAATCATCTCGTCTGCTCCCCGGCCTATCTCGAAGGGCGGTCGCGCCCGCGTTCGCCGGCGGAACTTACCGGACACCTGGGCATCTGGTTCGCGGTGAAAAGCACGGCTTTGCCCTGGCGATTCTACGACGACAAAGGCCGAGTCTTTGAAGGGGAAGCGACCATGCCGTGCTGGCGCTTTGTCTCTAATGATCCGACGACGCTCCTGAACGCCGCCATCGCCGGGCTCGGCATAGCATCCTTACCGGCCCGTTTATGTGCGCCGGCGCTTGCCGCCGGTCAGCTCACGCGGCTGTTGGATGGGTGGCAGCCGGGTGGTCCGACGTTGACCTTGCTCACCCCGCATCGGCGCGGCCAGCTCCCTGCCGTCAGGGCTTTGTCCGACTTTTTGGCCGAACGGCTGACGCCCCTATTGGCGAAGCGGCATAATTCCTAGCTTCGGGTGCGGACCGCCCAGCAGCCACGATAATGTCGCGGCAATGCGAAACGAGGTGAAGGAACCGTTGACGGTGCCAGGATTCCTGTTGCGTCCATGCAACAGCCTGAAAATGATTCAGATTACGACGCTAAACGCCCTGATCTATGCCCCGTTTGTGCCATAAACCGCTCGCTAATCAGTAGGGTGCAGTGAGAGCGGTGTTGAACGCATCGTCGAGGCCACGAAAGTGTCATTCAGCGCGTAATTGCGCGGCGATGTGTATCTATTGAGATTGGGACAGCGTTGATGGACGCGTTTGGGTTCAGCAAGACGAAGCTTCCTTTCCGGCGGGGAGTCGAAGGATCGGCCACCGCGCCGTGCCGTTCTCATTCTAATCTGGTGGGCTTGGGGCAGACGAGCTTGGGGCAAACAGGCTTGGGGCAAACAGGCTTGGGGCAAGACCAAAACGCTTGTCTATGCGGGGATCTGCCATGATGGCTTTTCCGACTCACCACTCCATCCGCCTCTATTGTGGCGTAGCTATTTTCGGTGCCTCGGTCATGTTGACCCCGGCGCGTGCGCTCGACTCTGAGCCGACCCCGCCGGGCACGGCGACTGCCGCCCTGCCGGTGTTCAAGGACCCGACCGCAGCCTTGCGCGAAGGTCTGGCCGGTTATCGGGCCGGCAATTTCGACGCCTCGGTCAAGGCCCTGCGCTATGCCGCCGAAGGCGGCCAGTCGGTGGCGCAATGGAAGCTCGGCCAAATGTATGCCGCCGGCGACGGCGTACCTCACGACGACATCAAGGCCTTCCAGTATTTCTCGCAGATCGTCGCCTCCTATGATGAAGACGCATCCGATCCGCGCGAAATCCCCTTCATCTCCAGCGCCTTTGTCTCGGTCGGCAATTACAATCTGCACGGCCTGCAATCGCTGAAGCGCAATCCGCGCCGCGCCTTCCAGCTCTTCCATTATGCCGCCACCAATTTCAGCGACGCCAACGCTCAATACAACCTGGCGCGCATGTATCTGGACGGCGAGGGCGTGCCCGCCGATCCGCGTCAGGCGACACGCTGGCTCAGCAATGCCGCCGAAAAGAACCACATGGAAGCGCAGGCGCTGCTCGGCAACATGCTCTTCCAAGGCCTCAACGGCCTGCCGCGCCAGCGCCATCGCGGCCTCATGTATCTGACCTTGGCGCGCGAAGCGGCGGGTGACCGCCCGGAAAACCGCTGGATCGTCGATCTCTATGACACGGCGATTCGCACTGCCGACGACTTCGACAAGCAGGCCGCCCATATCGAACTCAGCCGGCAGCTCAACAAGCGCTCCCGCTGATTGATTGGCTCACGCCAAACGCAGAAGCGTGCCGCCCACCGCCAGCAGCACGACAACGATCCATGGCGGCGCCTTCCAGACCGTAAGCAGCAGGAAGCCAGCAAGCGCCAGCGCGAAATCCGCTGGTGAGAGGACAGCGCTTGTCCAGACCGGACTGTAAAGCGCTGCACCCAGGATGCCGACGACAGCCGCATTCGCGCCCCGCATAGCGGCCTGCGCAGTCGATCGCAGCCGCAACGCATCCCAGAACGGCAGCATGCCGTAGACCAGCAGCAAGCCCGGCAGGAAGACGGCGACGAGCGCTATGATCGCGCCCACGGGGCCACTGGGGGCTGGCCCCATGGCCGCGCCCAGATAGGCGGCGAACGTGAAGAGCGGTCCAGGCACCGCTTGGGCCAGACCGTAGCCGGCGAGGAAAGCTTCGTTCGTCACCCATCCGGGCGTCACCACTTCGGCCTGGAGCAATGGCAGCACGACGTGACCGCCACCGAACACCAGGGCGCCGGAACGGTAAAAAGCGTCGAACAGGGTGATCGCCTGGTGGCCGGTCGCGCTCGCCACCAGGGGCGGGATCAGAAATAAGGCGGCAAAGAGGATGAGCGCGACCACGCCAGCCTGGCGCGAGATCGGAAAGCTGAGATGGCCGGTCGGGGCGGGTCCGTCTGCCTGGCACAGCCAGAGCCCGGCGAGGGCGCCCAGCGCAATGGCGCCGATCTGCCCGAACGAGCCACCAATGAAGGTCACGATGGCGACAGCCGCCAGCGCGAGACCGGCCCGCGCCCGGTCGGGTGTCAGGCTTTTCGCCATCCCCCAGAGCGCCTGCGCGACGACCGCGACAGCGACCAGTTTCAGGCCGTGTAGGAACCCCTCCGCAGCTGGTCCCGTAAAAGCGGCGGCGCCGAGTGCGAAGGCGAGCAGGATCACGGCCGAGGGCATGGTGAAGGCAAACCAGGCGGCGAGCCCGCCAAGAAGGCCGTTTCCGCGCAGGACGCCGAGCGAAAAGCCGACCTGGCTGGACGCCGGCCCCGGTAAGAACTGGCACAGCGCCACGAGGTCGGCGTAGCCAGCCTCGTCGATCCATTTGCGCCGAACCACCAGCTCGTCCCGGAAATAGCCGAGATGAGCGATCGGTCCGCCGAAGGAGGTCAGGCCGAGCTTGAGGAAGACGCGAAACACTTCGAGAGGCGAGCCTGCGGCCGCAGGGGCCGGTGGCGCGGGATCAGGGGCGCTCATGGGTGCTTCGTCATTTCCTTGAATGGGTTTTTAGGCTCGCAGCGCATCGTCGAGCGCTCGATTAAGGGGTAAAAAGAGAATATTGATCAAGAGCCTCCAGGGGACTTCTCACCTTCGATCTCAATCTTTTTTGCGCCGCTGATCCTCTCGTAGAACGTTAAGTAAGGCGCGCCGTCTGCCGTGCCGGCGGCGGCGGCGATGCGCTCGGCGACATTGGACGCGCTGTTGGAGACACCCTCTAGCACCGCTTTGTGAAGCTTCTCGAACCGCGCGAAGTCTGCCCCCAGCCGATCGCGCCGGCCGTGCAGAGCGTAGAGCGGCTGCGGTTCACTCTTGCCCTTGAGCGGAAAGGCGCCCAGTTCGACGAAGCCATAGGCCGGCGCCGCCGCCCGGATCGCCGCCGAAGCGACGATCGGCACGCCCAGTTCCTTGGTCGCCGTTTCGAGGCGGGCGGCGATATTCACCGGGTCGCCGACGATCGAATAGTCGAAGCGCTGGTTCGATCCCATATTGCCGACGAACACCGATCCGGCATTGAGCCCGATGCCGACGGCCAGCGGCGTATGCGGCCGGCCGTCGGCCTCGGCCGCCGTTCGCAAGGCCGCGTCGATGCCGGGGATGGCCGCCTGCATGGCCAGCGCCGCCGCGCAGGCGTGGTTGGCATGGCCGGCGATGACCAGCGGCGCGTTCCAAAACGCCATCAGTCCATCGCCGATATACTTGTCGATCGTGCCGCCCTCGGCGAGCACGGCGCCGGTCAGCGGCGTGTGCAGGGCGTTGAGGAAGCGGACCACGCCCTCGGCATCGAGGGTCTCGGCCCGGGTGGTGAAATCGCGGGCGTCGGAAAACAGGATCGACACGTCCCGCGTCTCGCCACCGAGTTTCAGGCGGGAAGGGTCGGCGGCCAGTTGCTCGACCACGCTGGGGCTGAGGTAGCGTTGGAAGGCGCCGCGCACGAACCGCTTTTCCTGCTCGCTCTGGCGATAGACGACGAAGGTGACGCCGAGATAGGTGGCGAGCCAGGAGGCGCTGGGAATGACCGGATCAAACAGCAGGTCCTGATAGCGGAATAGATACCAGCTGCCGAGGACGCAGACGCAGACCAGAATGAAGGCGGCGAGCGCCGCCAAGGTCGGGGGCAGGCGGCGCGCCAGAAAGGCGACGGCCAGGCCGCCGATGAGCAGCGCCACGGCTTCTGCGCCGAGCATCCAGTCGGGCCGCGCCAGACGCGAGCCGGTCAGCGCATGTTCGATCAGTTCCGCATGCACCTCGACGCCAGGCACGGCGCTGTCGATCGGCGTCGACCTGAGATCGGAGAGGCCGGCGGCGCTCGAGCCAACGAGCATGATGCGCCCGTCGATTTCGTTGCGATCGACGCTGCCGTCGAGAATCTTCCATACCGGTAGGATGCGGCCCGGCTGCGATCCGGCGAAGCGGATGCGCACTTCACCGTCCCGTTCGGTCGGGATTTCGGCGTCGCCGATTTTCACGGCGACAATGGAGGTGCGGCTGCCGAAATTGGTTTCGCCCGACGCATTGCTCGCCTTGATGATCGGCGTGTCGGTGCGGAAGGCGACGCGCAGCGCTTCGCCCGCCAGGCCCGGCACCAGGGTTTTGGTCGGCCCGTCGCCAACGGCAAAGACCAGCGGCACGCGGCGCAGGATCAAGTCGACATCGGGAATGTAGTTGATCGCCCCCATGCCGGCCGCGGCCTCGCGCAGATGCGGCAGTGGCAGGATCATGCCGCGAAAGAACGGCAAAGCCGCCGTGGGATCATCCCCCAGCCGGACGAATTGCGACTTCATCGGCGTGCTGGTGTCGGTTGGGCGGTTGGACAACGCCATGCCGATCACCACTGGATTGTCGCGGAACGCCTTTTCCAAGGGGTCCGCGTCCAGCGCGCCACCGTCGGTCAGCGTCTTCTCCAGGGCGTCACGTTCGGGCGAGGCGGGCAGCAACGACAGCACCTCGCGCGAGGCGAGCCGGTCGGGCTCGGCGAACAGGCTGTCGTAAGCAACGACAGCCGCACCTTGCTCGATGAGCTTGTTGGTCAGTTCGGCGAGGCGTTGGCGTGGCCAGGGCCATTGGCCCAGGCGGGCGAGGGAGTCGTCGTCGATATCGACGATGCGCACCGGCAGATCTGGTGTCCAGGGGCGCGGCGCGAGTTGCTGGAATTCATCGAAGACGATGTTGCGCAGGCGCTCGACCGGGCGCGTGCCGTTGAGCAGCACGCCGATGATGAGGCCGATGATGACGGGCGCGAGCCCCGCGAACCACAGCAATCCGCGACGCGCCGTGTTGCGGCCGATGGCCCCTGTCGCGCGCGCTTGCTGTGGCTTTGCCAATCAGAACCTCAGTCGAGTTCGATGCGGACCGGCACGTGGTCGGACGGTTTCTCCCAGCTGCGCACATCCTTGTCGATGGTGGCGGAGGTGAGCCGGTCGGCGGCCTGCGGCGAGAGCAAGAGATGGTCGATGCGGATGCCATTGTTCCGCTGCCAGGCGCCGGCCTGATAATCCCAGAACGAATAGAGCCCGGCCTCGTCGGTGGTCGCGCGCACCGCTTCGGTCAGGCCGAGGTTGATCAGCCGGCGGAAGGCGGCATGGGTCTGCGGCAGGAACAGAGCATCATTAACCCAGGCCTCCGGCGTCTTGGCGTCCTTGGCTTCGGGAATGACATTGTAGTCGCCGGCAAGCACCAGCGGCTCCTCATAGGCCATCAGGTTTTGCGCGTGGCGGGCGAGGCGCTCCATCCAGGCGAGCTTGTAGGCGTATTTTTCGGTGCCGACTGGATTGCCGTTGGGCAGATAGATGGAGGCAACGCGCACGATGCCCGTGCCATGCGGCACGATCGCTTCGATATAGCGCGACTGCTCGTCAGCGTCGTCGCCGGGCAGGCCACGCGTTACCTCGACAGGCGCCTTCGACAGGATGGCGACGCCGTTGAACGTCTTCTGGCCATGCACGGCGGCATTATAGCCGGCACTCTCGATCTCAGCCCTGGGGAAGGCGTCGTCGGTGCATTTGATTTCCTGCAGGCACAGGACGTCGGGTTCGACTTCTTTCAGATAACGCAGAAGATGTTCGAGGCGCTGACGCACCGAATTGACGTTCCAGGTGGCTATGCGCACAGGCGGGTTTCCGATTTCTAAGGTCGAGATTCTCTAATCCCAGCGAGTGTAGCTGGTTGCGCGGCGGCTTTCAGCCCCAGCGTCGGTGCGCCCACATCCATTGTTCGGGATGGGCCCGGACGGCCGCTTCGATGGCGTGTTGCAGATTGGCGGTCGCCACGGCGATGTCGGCATCGATGTCGTCGGTGTGCGGCACCTCGATCGCGGTCAGGCTGCCGCGGAACCGCACGCCGTCCAACCGCACGACCCATCCAGCAAACAGCGGCACGCCAAAGCGGCGCGCGGCCATGGCCGGAAACGGCGAACTTGGCGCCGGCCGCCCGAAAAATGGGACGGGCAGGCCGGTATTGTCCCGCAGATCGACCATGCTGGCGACCGCGCCGTCCCGGCGCAGATGCTGAAGCAGGCGCCGCGCCGCATTGTCGTGTTTGGCGATCAGGCCGCCGGGATAGAGCGGCGCGCGCAGGCTGAAAACATAGGCGTCGATGAGCGGATTCTTGATTCGCTGGTAGATGCCTGCCGTATTGACGCCGACCAGGGCGAGGGTGGCCGACGCCAGCTCCCAATTGCCCAGATGGGGCGCTCCGGCGAAAAACCGCCCGTCGGCGGGCAGCAGTTCCGCGAATTCCCTGCCAAGTTCAAGTCGGCCTGTCTCGACGATGGTCTTGAGATGGAACTCCTCGGCGAAGACCCGTCCGAGATTCTCCCACATCGCCAACACGATGGCCTGGCGTTCGGCAGCTGTTTTCTCCGGCATCGCGGCCTGGAGGTTGGCGAGGGCGCGTGCGTGACGGCTCGAAAAGGGCGCGAACAGCCGCCAGCCGCGCCCCATGGCACAGGAGGCCGTTTCCAGCGGCAGCGCCCGCACGAGCGCCCCCATCGCCCGGAAACAGGCGTATTCCACATAATGCTTGAAGCGGGGGCGAGGCGAAGGCGTGGACAAAGAGTGCGGCACCAGTTTCGCGGCGTGCCGCGTTGACTCGATTTAGTCAAATCCATAACGGTGAGCGGAATCGCGCACAATGCGCTGCCTGCGCTTTTTGTGTCGGCCTGGGTAAATACACTGGAAACAAGCGCGTGCGCGATCGCCTGATCCACGTTTTTGTCCCGCTGGCCGGGTTCGCGGCTTTGGTGGGCGTGGGGCTTTTCGCACCCAAGCTTGCCGACGTGCTGAATTTGGCGCTGCCGTTCTTCGGTTTGATCGTTATCGGCTACGTCTGCGGCAAATTGTGGGATATTCCCGAAGCCGGCCTCGCCTGGATGAACACGTTCATCGTCTATGTCGCGCTGCCGGCGCTGTTCTACAATCTGATTGCCGCCACGCCGATCGCCGAACTGGCCAATTGGCGCTTCATTCTCATCACCACCTCCTGCACGGCGCTGGCCTATGCCTTTGGCTTTAGCGTTGGCTGGTTCGGCAGCGGCCGGCGCCTGGAACAGGCGACGATCCAGGGCGTCGCGTCGGGCTATTCCAACGTCGGTTACATGGGGCCGGGGCTGACGCTCGCCGCCTTCGGACCGGCCTCGGTGGTGCCGACGGCTTTGATCTTCGTCTTCGACTCGACGTTCTTCTTCACCATCGTGCCGCTGCTGATGAGCCTGTCGGCAGGCAGTCACGCGACGAAGGGCGAGACGGCGCGGCTCATCGCGCGGCGCGTCCTCACCCATCCGTTCAACGTGGCGACAGCACTGGCCATCTTCTCGGCGGCAACGCAAATCCATCCGCCGGTGCCGGTGGAGAAACTGCTCACCTTCTTGCAAAACGCCGCCGCGCCCTGCGCGCTCTTCGTCATGGGCGTGACGGTGGCGCAGCGGCCAATCAATCGCATCTCCGGCGAAATGCCGCTGCTGCTCATCTGCAAACTGTTGCTACATCCACTTTTGGTGTGGGTAGCGCTGTCGCTACTCGGCGACTTCGGCCGCGTCTGGACGTTTACGGCTGTGATGATGGCGGCGCTGCCGCCAGCGCTGAACGTCTTCGTGATGGCGAGCCAATACAACGTCTACGTCGAGCGCGCCTCAAGCCTGATCATGGCCGGCACGATGGTCTCGGTGGTGACGGTGACGGGGCTGCTCTATCTGATCGCGGTGGGCGGGGTGCCGTATAATCTGTTCGCGCGGTGAGCGGGCGGGAATGTTTTCGGAAAGGCGCAAGTTTCGTCATTCGACGTAGCGCTTTGCGATCATCACCTCGGCACGCAACGCATCGGCGCGATCCGTTCTTTCGAGATGATCCATTTCGGCTGCCGCACGCTCACGTTCCTGAATCTCCGTCATCAGGATCGCTTGCACCTGAGCACGTCCAAGAGAAAGCCGTTCTACTTCCGCTGTTCCATCGTTGAAGCGATGCTGATCCGCAGCCCTCTCATCGGCTCGAAGTGGGGGTGCTTCTGCGTTATCGATCGCCGCAACAAGCGTTCGAATTAGCTTGGCTTCATCGGCGCGCCTATCCTTCATGGCGGCGCGCAGATCAGCGCGCAGGCGGATTTTCATATCGTGTCCGGCGCTTTGCATCACATTACATCCTTTCCCGGTGGCGGGCAGAGAACGAGGAAACGGAGAACTACGTCTACGCTATAGCCCTCTAATCCTTTCCAGCCATGGCTCTGTGGTCATGTCCTTGGCTGGCACCAGAGGCGATAGTTTACTTGGGATTTACCGCCCTCCTGTACCATCGATTTTTTGTCGGGGAGGCAGAAAATTCTGATTTTTCAGGTATGAGCCATGAGGGCGTGGTCGCGTTGCTGAACCCTGCGATGTCAGCAATATTCTGCGTGTCGTTGCTTACGCTTTGGCGCCATCAACGTCATCTTACCTACGTTGCGATTTTCGCGCTTTCATATGCGATAAGAACTCTGTGCTTTGGCATCCTCACTATTGCCATTGCTCAGGAGTATTCGTCGCTACGGTTGCTGGCCAATGGGCTCGTTCTGTTGGCTACGGCCTTGCTGTCGATTGCGCTGTCCAGCAGGCTTGGATCCCGGCCTCAACATGGCATCTTGGTGACCATTGGCGTGATAACGTTGGTGGCTCTCTATTTCTATCAGTTCGTGGAACCAAGCCTGATGGCGCGGGCTGTTATCCTCAATCTGGGGCTCGCCGCAGTTTGCCTTGTGATGCTGGTCGACGTTGCGAAACTCCCTCGCCGTTCCCCAGTAGAACAACTGCTTTTCGGGCTTGTCGCTATCACATGTCTCGGTTTCCTTCTTCGCCCTCTGATTTTCCAGGTTCCAGGTATCGTGACCGACCAGGTCGAAGGAGCTTACTGGCTGATTGTCTCGATCTCGGATGCTCTCATCTGCTCGACGCTGGCGGTAGCGATTTTCGCGATCATCGCCGTTGACGTCACGGATGGTATCAAGTCGGAAGCGCAGACCGATGTATTGTCGGGATTGCTCAATCGCCGCGGTTTTGAAACACGCGCTCTCGATGCGCTGGCACGACAGACGGCGGATGCACAGGTCATGATGATCCTGAGCGACCTCGACCACTTCAAATCGATCAACGATCGGTTCGGACATAGCAGCGGTGACAGGATCATTCGAACCTTCTCCGACATTCTCAAGGACAAGGCTCCGCGTGATGCGATCATCGCCCGCCTTGGCGGAGAGGAATTTGCGGTACTGCTTCCGCAGGGACAGGTTGCCGCTGCGCACCACTTTGCCGAGGTTGCCCGGTCCGTATTCAAGGACGTGGCATCCAGTGTTGTTTCGGACGAGGTCACCCCAACGGCGAGCTTCGGGATCGCAGTTGCACGCAAGGACGAGGGCCTTCTGGCGTTGATTGATCGGGCTGACCGCGCACTTTACCGCGCAAAGGAAGAAGGGCGCGATTGTATCCGACAGGCCGGATAAGCTCGGTCCGCCGGTCGAGCGTTTCCAGCATTTTAAATGACGTTCCGCAGATGGCGACGATTTCCTATCCGGCCGCCAACATCTCTCCACTCCCGCCGCGTGCATGTCTTTGCCGACTAGCCGGAGATGCTGCTTCAGGCAGAAGTCATGCGGTTATCGCCGGTTGTCGGCGACAATTTGTTCGCATGCATCGCATCTTCGGTGAATGTGGCGGGCCGAGAGAGATTCGAACTCCTCCCTACGAGCGTTCCGCACGCCGGCTAATCCTCCGCATCACGCTCGGCGCCCCCACACCCGGCATCACACCTTCGCGCATGGCGAAACGACGCAGTGGTGCCAGGGCTGAGAGCGCTGCCATGCCGGCGGCGCGCATCACATCCGCCGGCAGGAAGCCCGCCAGCAAAGTGCGGTCGAGCAGATCGACGGCGATCTGGCGTGACAGCACGTCGCCGTGGCGCGCGCGTTCATAGGCATCGAGAACATGCGGTGCGCCGGCGTCTTCGGGGTGCAAGCGTTCGATGTATTCGGCGAGATGGGCGACATCGCGCAGGCCGAGATTGAGGCCCTGCGCGCCGATCGGCGGAAACACATGCGCGGCTTCGCCGACGAGCGCCAGGCGTGGTGCGGTCATCGCGCGGGCCGTCAGCCCTTGGATCGGAATGAAGGCGCCGCGCCGCGCGATCGTGATCTGCCCGAGCAGATAATGGCTTTGCTTCTCGATCGCCCGCGTCAGCTCGCTGTCGCTGAGGTCGCGCAGCTGTTCGGCATGGGGTGGCCGCATCATCCAGACCAGGCTTGAGCGGTGCGACGCGGTGGCGCTGGCGGGCAGGGGCACGAAGGTGCAGGGGCCTTCGCGGGTGTGAAACTCCGTCGAAGCCTCGCCGTGAGCGACGGTGTGATCGAGCAGGGCGGTGAACGCCACCTGCGGATAGGCCCATTCGCGCACAGCGATGCCCGCCGCCACGCGTGCTGGCGAATGGCGGCCGTCGGCAGCAACGACAAGCTGCACCTCGATCGTCTCGCCAGTGGCGAGACGGGCGCGGCAGCTGTCGGCGTTGAACTCGTAATCGGTGACGAGATCATGCACACGCCGCGCGTTGGTCTCTTGCGCCAGCGCGGCTTCAAGCGCCCGGGTCAGATCGGCATTCTCGATGTTGAAGCCGAACTGGTCGAGGCTGGCTTCACTGGCTTTGAACTCCGCCGGGCGATGGGCGAACAGCGAGCCCGTGTCGTCGACAATGCGCATGGTGGCGAGCGCGGCCGCGTGGGGTGCAAGAGCTGCCCAGACGCCAAGCGCCTCGAGAAAACGCACCGAGCCATCAAACAGCGCCACCGTGCGCGCGCTCGGCCTGTCGTCGGCCGGTCCGGCGACCACAACCCGTTTGCCGATCCGCGCCAAGGCCAGGCCAGCGACGAGGCCGGCCGGTCCCGCGCCGGCGATGAGAATATCCGCATCCATGCCCCAGACTTAGAGCCTAGGGCAGGCTTTGGCGAGCCGGCATCAGGTCGCGGATGTCCGCTGGAGACGGCGCCCTGCGGCTAATGGAGACCGAAGGATCTCGTCATGCCCAGGGCGCGTCGGCGACTACAGAAACCAATCTTCCAACTTCCTTCTGAGCATCCGTCGCTCGTCATCCAGCGTCTGGATGTGGCGGGCGGTCTCGAATGAGACAACATTCGACGGGCGCGGGACAAATCGAATGCCTGCATGGGTTTCCGTTAGCCAAACCATTTGTGCCGGACGACTTTCGCCCTGCTTGTGAATTGCGATTTCGAAGGCACCCGGAATATCCGACGTATTCGGTATCGAGATCAATGCACCATTCTGAGACAAATTGCGCACCAGGCATTCCAGGGTGGAATTTCGATCGTTGAATGCGATCAGGCCACGAAGGTAGGTGCGTCTGCGTTGGCGTTGTCTTCTGTCCCCCATCCCATGATCCATTTCGTTACGGTCGTGTTGCGATTAGTTCTTGCGAAGCGATGGGAGCAACAATCGCGCCACGATTTATTAAGGATGTTGGCCTGGCTCGGGCGAACGCATGGGATGCCGGAGCGGCAAGGGCGGCGAGAACTATAATCACGCCGCCAATTATTCAACGCCCACGCAGGGCATGTGACGAGGGGGTGGCTTGGCCTCAGCCTTCCTTAAACCCGTAATCGGGAATGCCCTGTTCGTTGCCGTAATATTTGTAAGGCAGGAACTTGCCGGACATGCCGATTTTCACCCGATCGCCCTTCGGATTGGGCTCACGTTCGAATTCGATGTTGAAATCGATGGCCGACATGATGCCGTCGCCGAATTCTTCCTCGATCAAGGCTTTCCAGGCCGGCCCGTTGACCATCACCATTTCGTAGAAGCGGTAGATCAGCGGGTCGGTTGGCGGCATCGGCGTGCCGGTGCCGCGATAGGGCACCTCATTGAGCATGCGCTTTTCGTTTTCGCTCAGGCCGAATAGGACGGCGGCCTTCTCGGCCAGGGGCTTTACCAGTTTCATCTGGCCGAGCAGGGCGCCAACGATCAGCACTTCGGACATGCCACCGATTTCCGTGGTGATGTACTTCCACGTCCAGCCTTTTTCGCGTTTGATGTCGAGAATCTTCTCGGTCAAATCTTCACGCTTCATCTTTGCTCCCGTCCGTCCCGATGCTTGCGCAAATGCGGAAATCGCCTCACTTTGCGCTCGTTTCCAGAAAGCAAATGCCGTGCCGGATACTTATGCCTGATCCATCGCCCTCTCGCCGCGCCGCCGCCTGGCTTGTCCATCTGTTCACAGCCTCGGGCGCTGCTTGCGGTTTCCTGGCGCTGGAGCGCGCGGTGGCGCAGGATTTCGTCGGCACCTTTCTCTGGCTGGCGCTGGCGCTCGTCATCGACGGGGTCGACGGCACTTTCGCCCGCGCCGCCCGCGTGCGCGAAACCCTGCCGATCATCGACGGCGATACGCTCGATCTGGTCGTCGACTTTCTGACCTATGTGGTCGTACCAGTGGTGGTTCTGGTCCACAGCCCGCTTTTGCCGCGTCCCTGGGCGCTGACGCTGGCCGTCATCGTCATCACCGCCTCGGCGCTGTATTTCGCCGACGGACGGATGAAGACGCCGGATAATTGGTTCCGCGGCTTTCCGGCCATCTGGAACGTGCTGGTGTTCTACCTGCTGGTCTTTCAACCCGCCGCGCCGTGGACGGTGGTGATCGTGCTTGTGGCAGTGGCCCTGATGTTCGCGCCTGTCGTCTTCATTCACCCGATGCGGGTGAAACGGCTGCAATGGCTGACCGGCGTGGTGCTGCTGGCTGGGACAGTCGCCACGGGTGTCGAGCTGGCGACCAACTTCGAAGGTCCCTGGTGGAGCCGGGTGGTACTGCTGGCCGGGGCTGCCTATATCGTCCTCCTGCCTCTGACCCGGGGTTCGGTCTGGGCGCAGAGCAAATCTTAAAACAGGATTGGGGTTTGGGATGGCGCAAGCGACCACCGTGACGACATCGCATCCACGCTCCGCGCAAATGTTTCCGGTCCTGCCATCGGCGGACATCGAACGTTTGCGTCGTTTCGGCGAGGCCGTCTCCTACACGGCGGGCCAGCGCGTGGTCGAAGCCGGGCAGGTGTCGCCCGGCATGATCGTCGTTCTCTCCGGCGAGCTGGCTGTCAGCCAGGCACGGTTTGGCGCGACTGGCGCGCATATCACCACCCATGGCGCCGGTGAATTCATGGGCGAACTGGCCCAGCTCTCCGATCGGCCCTCGCTCGTCAATGCGACGGCGGAGAGCGATGTCGATGCGCTCCTGATCGTCTCGGGGCGGCTGCGCGATCTGATGGTGCAGGAGGCCAATCTCGGCGAGCGCGTCATGCGGGCGCTGATCCTGCGTCGGGTCAATCTGCTCGAAAGCGGCGGCAGCGGTCCGATCATCGTCGGCCGGCGCCAGAGCGGCGACGTGTTGCGCCTGCAAGGCTTTTTGACCCGCAGCGGCCAGCCCCATAGCGTCTTCGATCCGGAGGAGGATTCCTGCGCCGCGACGTTGATCGATCGCTTCAAGGTCGACGAGCATCATCTGCCGATCGTGCTCTGTCCCGACGGCCGCCTGCTGCGTAATCCAGCCGACAATGATCTGGCGCGTTGCCTGGGCCTGGTGCGCCCGATCGATGCGACCAAGCTTTATGACGTGGCGATCGTCGGTGCTGGGCCAGCGGGCCTCGCCGCTGCTGTTTATGCCGGCTCCGAAGGCCTGTCGTCGATCGTGCTCGATTGCCGCGCCTTCGGCGGTCAGGCCGGTGCTTCGGCGCGGATCGAGAACTATCTCGGTTTTCCGACCGGCATCTCGGGCTTGGCGCTGATGGCGCGCGCCTACAATCAGGCCCAAAAATTCGGTGTCGAAATGGCGATCCCGGATGAAGCCTGTAGGCTCAGCCTGGCGCGCGATGCCGAGCAACATTTCCTTCTTGGTGTTGACGAAGACCAGATGGTGCGCGCCCGCTCCGTCGTGGTGGCGAGCGGCGCCAGCTATCGTCGGCTCAATGTCGCCAATCTCGCCGAGTTCGAAGGATCGTCCGTGCATTACTGGGCTTCGCCGATCGAGGCGAAGCTGTGCGCCAACCAGGAGGTGGCGCTGGTCGGCGCCGGTAATTCCGCCGGGCAGGCGGCGGTCTACCTCGCCAGTCAGGTCAAAAAGGTCTCGCTCTTGGTGCGCGGCAACGGGCTTGAAGCGACCATGTCGCGCTATCTCATCGACCGCATCGTGGCCCAGCCCAATATCGAGGTTCACGTTCAGACCGAGGTGGTCGGCCTCGCCGGGCAGAATGGCGATCTTGAGACGATCACCTGGCGCAATCGACGGACAGGCGAGACGGAGACATGCCCGTTGCGTCACCTGTTTCTGTTCATCGGTGCCCAACCCAACACCGATTGGCTGGCCGATGCGGGCATCGAACGCGATGACAAGGGCTTCATCCTCACGGGCGCTGAAGGCTTTCATCCTCTGGAGACAAGCCAGGCCGGTGTCTTCGCCATCGGCGATGTCCGATCGGGATCGGTCAAGCGCGTGGCGGCGGCCGTGGGTGAGGGCGCCCAAGTGGTGGCGGCGCTGCATGCCTATTTGGCGCAGCCCGAGCCGGCTGTCGCCGATGTCGCGGTTGCTGTCGCGGTGCGCTGAGTTTCGACCTAGATGAGTTTGAGTGCCCGCGCGTGGGCCGTAGCGACATCGGGTGCATAGCGCACCAGATGTCGCGACAGGCCGGCTGAGAGTAGCGAACGCCGCACCGCCCGTGAAGCGCCGGCGATGAAGACAGGGGCGCCGCGTCGGTGGCTCTTCTCGGCGAAAGCAACGAGGATATGCGCGCCGGAATTGTCGGCGAAAGGCACGGCCGACAGGTCGAGCACGATCGCGCGCGGTGTCTCGCCCAATCGCGACAACACGGCCGACACCGTGCCGGTGGCGCCGAAGAAGAACGGCCCGGCGATCTGAAAGGTCAGCACTCCATCGGCGGGGAAAGCCTCATGCGCGGCGCTGGCGCCTTCACCGTCCGCCGTGGCGTCGCCGAGCAGTTTCACCTCGGTCGTCACTTCGACGAATTGCGCCATGCGATGCATGAACAGAATGGCGCCAAGCACGATGCCAACGGCGAGTCCCTCGGTCAGGTCGCGCAAGCAGGTGAACAGGAAGGTCGCCAGCAGGACAGCGGACTCGCCCCGGCTGGTGCGCAGGATGGCGCGGAACTGATCGAATTCGATCATGTTCCAGGCGACGGTGAGGAGCACGGCGGCGAGCACCGCCAGCGGAATGTAATAGGCCAGCGGTGCTGCGAACAGGATGAACAGCAGCAGGAACAAGGCGTGGAGAATGCCAGCGACCGGCCCGTGCGCATGGGCGCGGATATTGGTGGCGGTGCGGGCGATCGTGCCGGTGGCGCACAAGCCGCCAAACAGCGCGCTGGCGATATTGGCCCAGCCTTGCGCCACCAATTCGCAATTGGAGCGGTGCCGGCGGCCGCTCATGCCGTCGGCGACAACCGCCGAGAGCAGCGATTCAAAGCCGCCGAGAATAGCAATGGCAATGGCCGAGGGCATAAGCTCTAGCAGCAGGCCGGGACTGACGTCTGGCAGCGCAGGGGCCGGCAGGCTCGATGGCACGCCGCCGAATTTGGTGCCTATGGTCTCGACCGGCAGACCGAAGGCCCAGGTGATGAGCGAGGCCAGGAAGACGGCAACGAGCAGGCCGGGCAGGCGCGGCGTCAGCCGTCGGAGGCCTATGATCACGCCGAAGCTGCCAAGGCCGAGCAACAAGGTCTGCCAGCTGATCGTCGGCAACGCTGAAAACAACGCCGGTATTTTGGCAACGAGCGCCGCCGGTTCATGTGCCAGCGACAGGCCGAGAAAATCCTTGAGCTGCCCCGCGCCAATGATGATGGCGATACCGGCGGTGAAGCCGACCGTGACGGGATGGGGAATGAACTTGATATAGGAGCCGAGCCGCAGATAGCCGATCGCCAGCAGCAGCACCCCGGCCATGATGGTGGCGGCCAGCAGGCCCTGATAGCCAAAGCGCTCGATCGTGGTGGCGACGAGCACGATAAAGGCGCCGGCTGGCCCGCCGATCTGGAAACGGCTGCCACCCAGCGCCGAAATGATGAAACCGGCGACGATCGAAGCATAAAGACCGTGCTCCGGCTTGGCCCCCGAGCCGATGGCGATGGCCATCGACAGGGGCAGGGCGACGATCGCCACCGTCAGGCCGGCGATAGCATCGGCCCGCAGCCCGGCCAACCCGTAGCCCTCGCGCCAAACCGTGATCAGTTTCGGTGTGAACGAGTCAGCACTGTCGATCGGGGCCCGGGGCGGAGAAAAGGTGGCGAATGTCATCGGTGCGTCGTTCCGGTGTAAAAATCCTGGGCTGGTTGATTCCATCGAGAAGCCAGAAGGATGCCATTGTAGGATTGGTCGCGCCATTGTTTAAGATGGGCGGCAAGCGGCAGAGCGTCGCGCGGTGCGGGAGCAGCAGGATGGTCAAGGCAGTCGTGGTCCGCGAATATGGTGGACCGGAAGTGATGAAGATCGAGGATGTCGAAGTCGGCAAGCCTGGTCCCGGCCAGGTGAAGGTGCGCAATCGCGCGGTCGGCCTCAACTTCATCGACACCTATTTCCGCAGCGGCCTCTACAAGGCACCGACGCTGCCTTTCATCGCCGGTAACGAAGCAGCCGGCGAGATCACCGAAATCGGCAAGGGCGTGCGCGGCTTCAAGGTCGGCGATCGTGTCGGCTATGTCTCATCACTGGGCAGCTATGCTCAGGAGCGGCTGATCGAGGCGCGCATCCTTGTCAAACTGCCGAAAAAGATTTCCTATGAAACGGCCGCGGGCATGATGCTGAAAGGCCTCACCGCGCAATATCTGCTGCGCCAGACATTCCGCGTCAAACGCGGTCACGTCATCCTGGTCCATGCGGCGGCTGGCGGCGTTGGGCTTCTGCTCTGCCAATGGGGCAAGGCTTTGGGCGCCACCGTCATTGGCACGGTCGGCTCAAAAGAAAAGGGTGCTCTCGCCAAGAAGGCTGGCGCCAAGCACATTATCTACTACAAGCAGGAAAACTTCGTCGATCGCGTGCGCGAGATCACCAAGGGCAAGCTGTGCGACGTGGTCTATGACGGTGTCGGCAAGGATACGTTTCCCGCTTCGCTCGACTGCTTGAAGAAGCGCGGCATGTTCGCCTCCTTCGGCTCGGCCTCGGGCCCGATCGAAGCCTTCAACATTGGCCTGCTCGTGCAAAAGGGCTCGCTCTTTGCGACGCGCCCGACACTGTATGATTATGCCGACACGCCGGTCCGGCTCGCTGCCATGGCGCGCGACCTGTTCAGCGTCGTCGCCCGTGGCAAGGTAAAAATCCCGGTCAACAAGCGCTACAAGATGCAGGATGTGGTCGAGGCGCATAAGGCGCTGCAAGGCCGCAAGACCACCGGCTCGACGATTCTCATTCCGTGAGCGAACGAAGACGCGGCCGGGCCTTTGGGCCCGGCTGCGCTGAGACTGTTTGATGGCACGGCGGGGAGAGCGAGTTGTTCAAACAATCGATCGCAATGGCTCTTTTCGCGCTTGCTATGGCAGCGCCGGGGCGGTCCGAAGAACCTATTCGGATTGCCTATAACAACCTCTTGCCACCGTTCTCTGAAACGAAGAACGGGCAGGCGACCGGATTGGTTGTCGATATCTTTCGCGCGGCGGCACAACGCGCGGGCTATGACGTACAATTCATGCCTGTGCCGCTGGACCAAATGGAAGAGGCGATCAAAGATGGTCGCGTCGTAGCTGCAATTCCATTGGCGATGAGTGCGGATCGCCGCGAGCGGCTTGATTTCAGTCATTCGCTCCTCGACACCGGCGGCGCGCTCTTTGTCCGCGCGCCTGAAACAACGCCGAAGGATTTGCAAGCTCTCGCAGACCAAACGGTGGTTACACCGCGCACCGGACCTCTGGCTGCCTACATTCAGAAGGCCGCGCCACGCGTGCAGCTTGTTGTGACGGAGGATTACGAGACGAGCCTGGCGCAACTCGTGGCCGGTAAGGCTGCCGCAGCGGCGCTGAATTATCAGACTGGCGCCATTCTGGCGCGCCGATTGTATCCCGCTCAAATCACCGAGCCGCGCTCGATGTTCCTCGAACTGCCTTTTGCTGCCGCTGTTTTAAAAGGGCGTAACGGCGATTTTCTATCGAGATTGAACAAGGGTCTTGAAGCAATCCGCGCCGATGGAACGTGGGATCGCGTGAACAAGAAGTGGGTGGAGTAAGGGCCAGGACGATGGCATTCCGTCGAGATCGCCTCGCTCTGTGACGGGCCTCGCTACAAAGCTAAAGACCTGTTGCGAACAGATCCACTTTGCCAATCTGTGTGCCATTGGCGCGGAGAATTCCATAGGCCGTCGACAGATGGAAATACAGGTTGGTGGTCGCGAAGACGGTCAACCAGCGCGCCGCCGGCAAGGTCGGCTCCATGTTTGGTCCGATCGCAAACGTAATCGGAACATCGCCACGGCCGTTAATCTGCTCGGCGCGCAGGCCTGCCAGAAAAGCCCGTGACGTTGCGATGGCGGCCCTGAAGCCTTCAATGTCGTGTTGATCATCGATGGCTTGCGGCACCGGAAGGCCGGCGACACGGGCCGGCCATTGCTGCGCAAAGTTGCAAACCACCATGATCTGAAATCGTAACGGCCGCATATCGCCGATAAGCCGCCAATCGAGCATCTCTTGTTCGCTGATGCCGAGGCTGTTGGCGCGCTCGACACCCTTGGACAGGAGATGATCGGCGGTTCCAAGAGCCCGTGTGTAAAGGTCGACAAAGGTGAAGAGGTCGGTTGGCATCTATCCCCCTGAAGACGTGTTCGCGATTGGCTAACTCGCGGTGCCGTGCAGATCGTAGGCATCGGCGCGCTCAATCTTGACGCTGACGATGTCGCCGACACGCAGCGGCCGGCGCGAGGCAACATAGACCTTGCCGTCAATCTCCGGCGCGTCGGACTTCGAGCGGCCTACGGCGACGCTGGGCCCCGCTTGATCGATGATCACCTGCAAGCGCTTGCCGACCTTGTTGCGCAGAATGCGGGCACTGATCGTCTGCTGCTTTTCCATGAAGCGACGATAGCGCTGTTCCTTCACCTCGTCGGGCACTTCGGCCAGGCCGAGATCGTTCGAAGGAGCGCCGGCGACGGGCTCGTATTTGAAGGCGCCGACGCGATCAAGTTTCGCTTCGCCGAGCCAGTCGAGCATCATCTCGAAATCGTCTTCCGTCTCGCCGGGAAAGCCGACGATGAAGGTCGAGCGGATGGCGAGATCCGGGCAGATCTCGCGCCACTTGTGGATACGCTCCAAGGTGCGTTCCTGATTGCCCGGCCGCTTCATCGCTTTCAGCACACGCGGCGAGGCATGTTGGAAAGGGATGTCGAGATAGGGCAGCACCAAGCCTTCCGCCATCAGCTCGATGACATCGTCGACATGCGGATAGGGATAGACGTAATGCAGGCGCACCCAGGCGCCCAGGCTACCGAGCTCGCGTGACAGATCGAGGAAGCGAGCGCGCACGTCGCGGTCGCGCCAGCGGCTCTCGGCATATTTCACGTCGACGCCGTAAGCGGACGTGTCCTGCGAGATGACAAGCAGTTCCTTGACGCCGGCGGCGACCAGTTTCTCTGCTTCGCGCAGCACGTCGGCGGCCGAGCGTGACACCAGTTTGCCGCGCAACTTCGGGATGATGCAGAAGCTGCAGGTGTTGTTGCAGCCCTCGGAAATCTTCAGATAGGCATAGTGGCGCGGCGTCAGCTTGATGCCTTGCGGCGGCACCAGATCGGTGAACGGATCATGGGCGGGCGGGGCGGCCGTATGCACGGCTTCGACGACGCTCTCATAAGCCTGCGGTCCGGTGATCGCCAGCACATTGGGGAAGCGGCTGGAGATCGCCTCCGGCTCGGCGCCCATGCAGCCGGTGACGATGACTTTGCCGTTGTCGGCGAGCGCCAGGCCAATGGCTTCCAGCGATTCCGCCTTGGCGGAATCAAGAAAGCCGCAGGTGTTGACGATCACCGCGTCCGCCCCGGCGTGGGACTTGGTCAGTTCATAGCCTTCGGCGCGCAGGCGCGTGATGATGCGCTCGGAATCGACAAGGGCCTTGGGGCAGCCAAGCGAGACGAAGGAGATTTTGGGGGCAGGGCGTTGGGCGACGTCGGTCATGGAGGCATCGCTTGCCACGGCCTGATGGCCAAAACAAGCCGGCTGAGCAGCTTAACTGGGCTGTCGAAGCTTTGACAAAGAAAAACCCGGTCAAAAGGCCGGGTTTCTAGATTGTTCAGACGCTGAAGCGCTGGATTGGCTTAGTAGCTGGCGACGACCGGGCCGGCCGCGCCGCCGAAGCGGTAGTTGATACCGGCGCGCACGACAACGAAACCGTTGTTGCGGCTGCCAGAGCTGTTCGGCAGGAACAGCGTGTTGGTCGGCAGATTGAACACTGCGCCGAAGTTGTTGTTGTTGTTCCGGTTGATGCCGATATAGAGCGCTTCGAGCTTGGCGCTCCAGTTGTTCGAGAACGCGTATTCGACACCGCCGCCGAGGGCATAGCCGACGCGCGACTGGCCACCACCATAGGCGAGACCGCCGGTGGCGTACACGAGGGTCCGGTCGAAGGCGACGCCGAGGCGAGCACGAACCGTACCGAAGTAGTTTTGATTTGCACCATTGCCGGACACAACGGTGGCCGGCGGAGCGGCAAACGCGAGACCCGGAGCGCCGGTAAACAGGTAGCCCGGGAAGGGCGTCACTTGACCATTGCGACGGGTCAGGTTGGCGTACTGGATGTCGGCTTCAAGACCGCCAACAAAGCTGCTGTTGAACTGGTAGTTATAACCGATCTGGGCGCCGCCGATGAAGCTGCCCTGGTTATTGCCGCCGTTGGGGACGGTCAGGACGCCGCTGGTGCCGGGCGAACCGACCACCGAGCCTGCCGGCAGAGCATATGTGTTGCCGCCATTGTTATTCGTCGAGAAGCCGCCGCCGGCGTTGAGACCGACGTAGAAGCCTGTCCACGTGAAAATCGGGGCATAATAGACGGGAGCTGCGGGTGCAGCGCGGCGCGGGAGATCCGCAGCCTGGGCGCTGCCGGCAATAAGACCCAGAAGCGCAACCGAACCAAGAAGCAAATGACGCATGATATTCCTCCGTTCAAGGACAGATAGGGAATTCACCAAAACACTCAGAAGCTCTCGGCTAAACTAGACGGAGGAAGGGAGGCCGTAAATGGAAACTTGGCAGACCAGCGTTGTTTTCGAGGCAGTGTGCCTCTTTTAGCGCACTTTTTGGTCCAGATACGATGAAATGCTTGCCAAATTGGCAAAAAACCCGGCCGCTCGGCCGGGTTTCTTAACGATCCAGGCGCTGAAGCGGCCGAATTAATCTTGGATTAATCTTAGTAGCTGGCCACAACCGGGCCAGCCGCGCCGCCGAAGCGATAGTTGATGCCGGCGCGCACGATATGGCCGTTGTTGCGGAACCGTGCGGTCATGAACTCAGCCGGGAAGACCGGGTTGGTTTGAATCCCAACGCCGCTGGTCCGTCCGAGATCGTAGTAGAGATATTCAAGCTTGGCTGACCAGTTGCCGCTGATGGCGTATTCGACGCCAGCACCGAGGGTCCAACCGGCGCGGGTGTTGTTGTTGCGAACATCGAACTGACGGCCGAGACCGGCGAATTCGCTCGAATGAGCGGAATTGCGCACGCCGCCGACCGCGAGACCGCCGGTGGCGTAGATCAAAGCGCGGTCAAACGCGAAACCGACGCGGCCACGCAAGGTGCCCAGCCATTCGAGCTTGTTGGTCGCTGTTGTGATGACGGATCCGCAGCCGCCCGCGATAGCGCAGACACTGGCTGAGCCCTTGATATCGGCGCCCTGGAAGTCGACTTCGACGCCGTAGACCAAATTGCCAGATTGGACATTGTAGCCGATTTGGGCGCCACCGATGAAGCCATCGCGCTTCGGCGTCAGGGAGTAGGGCACGGTGCCGACGGCCTGGGCCGCGGTAATGAGTGGGCTGCCGGAGATGCTGACGCCGCGATCGCCGCTGAAGCCGTAACCGGCATTGAGGCCGACATAGAAGCCGGTCCAGGTAAAAATAGGCGCCATGTAAACGGGAGCTGGTGGTGCAGCACGTCGCGGCAAGTCCGCCGCTTGGGCACCGCTGGCAACAAGCCCGAGTAGGGCAATCGAACCGAGAAGCAGATGACGCATGTATCCCTCGCTCCCTCTGGGAAATAAAATTGAGCCTCTCAATCCTCCAAGGCTCTATGGAAGTCTAGACATAGCGGAGTCCGCCGTAAATTGGATTGTGGTGGCTCTATGTCGTTCTGATGACAGTGTTGCCAATGTAGAACATCGAGTAATTGTTATTTCATCTCAATGGATTGCAAGAAGAAGACAAACTAAAGTGCGATGTAATTACGTTAGTGAATACGGAAGCAAGGCGTCACAACAAAAGAAACCCGGCCAGAAGGCCGGGTTTCAAACTGTCCAAATGCCGATTCGGCCGAATAGGTCTCAGTACTTGGCGACGACCGGGGCAGCGTAGCCGCCGAAACGATAGCTCAGGCCCACGCGCGCTGCGTTCTCCTTGAAGCGGGTACTCGCCGCGCCGAAGGGGAAGAAGTTGGCGGTATAGCGGCCGTAATCGGTGTAGCGATATTCGGCGCGGATCGACCAGTTCGGCGAGAGGGCGTATTCGACGCCGGCGCCGAGCGTCCAACCCGTGCGAGTGGTCTGGTTCGACAGTGCGAACGGTGGGATGAACACCTCGTGCTTCAGCTGAGCGAAGGCGACACCACCAGTGGCGTAGATGAGAGCGCGGTCGAAGGCGACGCCGAGACGGGCGCGCAACGAACCTTGCCACGGAGCGGTCGTCTTGAGCGACGTGAAGAGGAGGGTGGTCGAGCCCTTCAGCGAAGTGGCTTCGATGTCGCCTTCGACACCGGCGACGATCGAGCCGAACTGCATGTTGTAACCGGCATGGAGACCGCCAACGACGCCGTTGGGATTATAGGTCAGGCCAGCGAATTCATTGCGGCCCCAGCCACCACCAACCTGCGCACCGACGTAGAAGCCGGTCCAGGTGAAGATAGGGGCTGCATAAATCGGAGCCGGCGGCGCAGCGCGGCGCGGAAGGTCAGCAGCCTGAGCGCCGCTGACGGCGAGAACCATAAGTGCAACCGAACCTAGAAGCAGATGACGCATTGTATTGCTCGCTCCAAATAGAGAAACGGAAGAAGGCCCCACCAGCCCTGAAACTCAATGCCGACGGTAGACAGAGTCGGGCAGGGCGTAAATCGTTACATGGTGCCTCTGCGTCATTTCCGAGGCTGTGTTGCCAATGTGACACAAGGTGCAATCTGATTGATCTCTCAAGGGGTTCCGGGTGCCGCTTATATGATCAAAATGCCACACGAATAGGCGGCATCGAGACAAAAAGAAACCCGGCCGCGAGGCCGGGTTTCTCTATCCAGGCGCCAGAGGCGCCCTGACTGATAAAATCAGTACTTGATATTAGTACTTGGCAACGACCGGGCCGGCGACGCCGCCGAAGCGGTAGCTCACGCCAACGCGCACGGCGTTTTCCTTGAAGCGCGTCTGGGCGGTGCCGAGCGGGAAGAAGGTCGTGTTGTAACGGCCGTAATCGGTGTAGCGATATTCAGCGCGAACCGACCAGTTGTTGTTGATGGCGTATTCGACGCCAGCGCCAACCGTCCAGCCCGCGCGGGTGGTGTTGGTGCCGAAGGCGAACGGCGGCACGATGATGTCGTGCTTCAGCTGAGCGACGGCGACACCGCCGGTGGCGTAGATCAAGGCGCGGTCGAACGCGACGCCGACGCGGGCGCGAACCGAACCCTGCCACGGAGCGCGGGTCTTCAGGAGAACGCCGCCGAGAGCGGTCGAGCCCTTGAGCGAGGTGGCTTCGATGTCGCCTTCGAGACCGGCAACGATCGAACCGAACTGCATGTTGTAGCCAGCATGCAGGCCGCCGACGACGCCGTTGGCGTTGTAGGAGATGCCGCCGAGTTCGCTACGGCCCCAGCCGCCGCCGAGCTGCGCGCCGACGTAGAAGCCGGTCCAGGTGAAGATCGGAGCAACATAGATCGGAGCCGGCGGAGCAGCGCGGCGCGGAAGGTCAGCAGCCTGGGCGCCACCAGCGAGAACCAGCGCGGCAACCGAAGCGAGAAGAAGATGACGCATTGTAATTATAACCTCTGAGTTCAAAGAGAATCGGAAAAGTGGCCCCAAAAACGAAACCCCGAAACCTGGCCGGAACCTAGTGAGAGTCGGTTGTGTCGTAAACCAAAACTTGGCGCTGAAGTGTCCTTTTTAGGGCTGTGTTGCGGTAAAGTCACAGATGCCAGTAATCCTTAAAAAACAGTATATTGCGAGGAAGCCGGCATAGTAAAAACACCGCGCTAAAAGCGCGGTGTTGGAACTGTCACGAAACCGTCGGAAAGGAAGGCGGGCCGATCGTCCGTTATTGCGTGAAGATGCCGGTGCCGGTTCCGCCGAAGCGATAATTCAGGCCGGCACGCAGGATATGCATGCGGTCTTCATTGCGGTTGACCAGCAAGTAGCCAGGGTTGGTCGGGTTCACCAGCATGCGCGTGCCGTGATCGACGTTCACGTAGAGATATTCGGCTTTCATGCTGATGTTGTTGGTGAAGGCGTATTCGATGCCTGCGCCCGCGGCCCAGCCGAAATTGCTGCCGCCGTTCTGTGTCACGAACGGGCCGCCCGTCATGGCGCCGCCAGTCGAGAACATCGCCGAATTCGACGTGCCGGTGCCGCTGTAGGCCAGACCTGCGGTCACATAGGGCAGGGCGCGGTCGAGTGCGATGCCGACGCGCGGGCGCAGAGTGGCGAACCACTCGCTGCGATTTTGGCCGAAATAGCCGAAGCTGTTGGCCCCCGTGAACGGACCGGCGCCGGCAAGCGGCAGGAAGCCAGTGCCAAAACTGCCGCTGCGGTTGCGGCCGCGCCAATTGATGTCGGCTTCCGTGCCGATCACCACGCCATTGTTCAGCTGCCAGTTGTAACCGGCCTGAAGGCCCAGGGTTCCGCTGCTGCCTTTAACGCCGTTTGAATTGCCAACGGCCGGCAGCGCGGCTTGCGGATAGGCGCCAGGCGTCAGGAACGAGCCGGCAGGCAGAATGCCGTTGCCGTTGGCGCCGGTGAAGGCGATGCCGGCATTCGCGCCCGCATAGAAGCCAGACCAATTAAAGGCGGAGGCCGGCGCATACATGGGGGTGGGCGAATAAGGCGAACCGCGCGGCGGCAAGTCGGCGGCGTTCGCGCCGGCAAGACCGAGAATGGAAAGGGCAACGCTACCCAAGAACGCATGACGCATGACACTAACCCCATAAGCCGGACCAAACGCTGCCGGCGCAACTCGTTTACGGGGTCAGTTAGGATCGTAAAGGTTACTGAATACTTGCCGCGTTAGAGCGTTTTCAAGCGAAGCGGACAGCGGTACGCGTAAAGAAAACGCGTCAAAACAAGAGCCTGAAGTCTTTCATCGTTTCAACGAGCGGTGAACGACTTTAGCGGGTGTTGAATCGTTATCGTTGATGCGGGGTTAATATCCCCGCATCACGTCAGCTTGCGGTCAGCTGGCCAGTTTTTCGGCGATCACATCCTCGCAACGCGCATTGCGTTCGGCGATCGTCTTCCCGGACATGGCGTGGTTCGCCGCAGGCGTCGGCACCACTTTATTGCCCTGCCAGGCACAGGGGCGCAGCGGCTTGGCGCGCCAGAAGTCGGCGAAGTGCTCCTCGTAGTCCTCATCCACCTGATCGACGTCGGCCGTATATTCGGTGACGAAGCCATTCGGGTCGACGAAATAGGCGAAGATGTTTTGCCCCGGTCCGGCATGGCGGCCAACGCCCCAGCCCAGTTCATGGCCGGCGAGCCGCACCCGCCCGGTGCCGCGCATCAGGCCATCGAAATCATACATTTCATAAGCCATATGATTGAGCGAGGGGCCGCCGTGCTTGGCAAGCGCGATCGAATGATGGTTTCGCGAACAGCGGATGAAGCTCATCATGTCGGTGGTGTCGGAGTGACGGAAGCCGAGCGTGTCGAGATAAAAGGCCATCTCGGTCGGGATATCTTCCGAATTGAGGACGACGTGATTGATGCGCCAGGGGCGTGAAGGGTCGACCGTTGTCACCGCATGGCTGTCGACATTGCTGGAAACGCGAATGGTGTGGCCATCCCGCGAGCGCATCTCAAAACCATAGCCGCCGCCATCCAGCGCCGCCAGCGTCTGCGGCGCCGCCAGAATTGTCACGCCATTGGCGATCGCCCGCGCATGCAGGTCGTCCACCGAGGCTTTGCTGTCGGCGGCAAAATTCAAGGCGACGAGGCCGGCTTTCGGGCGCTCGTGCAGGGTGAGGACATGATGATCGGGGCCGGTGGCGCGCAGATGCATCTTGCCGCCGTCGCGACAAACTTCGTCGAGGGCCCAGACGTCGCGATAATATTTGGCGCTTTCCTCGAGATCGTAGACGGCAATCTCGAGCCCGCGCATTCCCATCACTCTTGGCTGTGCCATCAATCTCTCCCTCGTCGTGCCCAGCTTCCCGCCAGCTCTGTGTAAGTTAGCGCCAATCGCCTGGCCGCGCTATCGGCGGTTCGCAATTGCCGGTAGTCTTGTAGCCGGAAACCGGCGGAAAACGATAGAGGCGCAGGATGTGGTACAGGGTTTGGAGGGGGCGGCGCAGCCTCATATCCGCCGGTCTGTTGATCGCCTCCGTTTCCGTAGCCGGATTCTCCGTGCCGGCTCTCGCGCAACAGAATGTGGTCTTGGAAAACCACACCTATGACGACGGCAGCAAAGGCAGCATCGCCTTCCGCCGGATCGAATTCACCGACACCAATCTTAGCCGCGACGACGTGGCGAAACTGTTCAGCGCCACCACGTCGCGTGAGGACATGGCGGCGATCGCCCGCCGGCTTAAGGCCGCGCGTATCGCCATTCCCTCCGTGGTGCTGACCGGTCCGGAGGCGCGTATGACGTTGGCCGATTTCGTTGCCACCGACGTCGATGCGGATGCCGGCAAGGTCAAACAGCTGGCCATCGGCACGTTCGACGTTTCTTTTCTCGACAAGCCTACTGGCGCGTTGCGCTTCAAATCCGGGCCGCTGCAGCTCGACGGCGCCAATATCGTCGGGCTGTTGCAGGCGATCCGCGATAAGGATCTGCAGAAGGGCATGGCGCAATTCACGCATTTCTCCGTGCGCGACGTCGAAGGGGAAGGGCCGGACAAGGACACGCCCGCCGATGCGATCGGCGGTAATTTGACCAAGGTCAAAATCGCTGTGGTGAGCGCCGACGCAACCTTCAATGGCGGATTGCCTCTGCGCCTGGCCGCCAAAGCCGACAACGTGGTGGTCGAAGTGCCACCGTCTTCCGATGGGGCGATTAAGCTGAAGGAGATGGGCATCGATCGCCTCGACCTGTCCTTCGGCTTTGCCGGTATCTATGATCCAACGAAGCAGACCTATGGGCTCGACGACCTCACGGTTGCCGGCGCTGGCCTTGGCGCCGTGACGATGAAGGGCCGTTTCACCGGCGTCGAGCCGGGCGCTTTCTCCAGTCTGCAGAGCGATCGCATTCTGGCCTTGCTGGGCGCCGGTGTCGCTGCCATCGACATGCGTTTCACCAACGGCGGCATCGCTGAAAAAGTTTTGCAGGAGGCGGCGCGGCAACAGAACCAAAGTGTCGCCGCTTTAAAAGGCGATCTGGCCAAAGCCGCGTCGGTTCTTCCTTTGTTGTTGGGCGGTAATGCCAATGGGTTGAAGATCGCCGATGCGCTGGCGCGTTTCGTCGACGATCCCAAGCAGCTTGCGGTTTCTATGACAGCCAAGAGCGGCTCGCTCGGTTTCATTGACCTGCTGAGCATCCGCGATCCCGCGTCGTTGTTCGCCGTGGCCGATGTGCAAGTGGCGGCTAATCAAGTGGCGGATAATGCCACGCCGCCAGCCGCATCACCCGGCGCGGCTGCCGCGCCAGATCAGCCGCTGAGCGGCCCGACCGCCTGGCAGAAACTGATCGGCAATTCGATCAGCGGCAAGGATGAAGACGGCAATCCGCTGACCGAATATTACCTGGCTGACGGCACTGTGAAACAGCTCGTCGATGATGCGACCGCCACCGGTAAATGGGTCATCAAGGGCGACAAGGTCTGTTTCACGTTTCCCGATGACGAAGAGGATGAGGAAGCCTGTTACAACGTGACGGTGGATGGCACGATCGCCACGTTCACCGATGACGAGGGCTCCGGTCGTCGCTACGAGATCCTGCCGGGTAATCCGAAGCGGCTGTGATGGCTCTGTGCTTCAAGGGCCGACGCCTTCGTGTCATTTCGGACACTCGCAGTGCACGTAATCCAAGAGCCAAGGGCGTGTCATGAATGCCGTGTGTTATAAATCAGGCCTGTGCCACAATCACTTTTCATAATCCTGTCGGGCATCCCTGGGCCTTGGATCGCCTTCCTGTCGCGAAGGGAAGTGATCTCAGGCGTACCCTTGACAAGGAACCTGCATGGGGTTGTTCCTCAGAATTTCGCTGAGCCCCCCCCCCTAGAGAGACGACACACGCGCGGGCGCGTCCGGTTGCGAATGGACATGTGCGAGGATGATCTTCTGTTCCCCGGTCCAAGAGCCGTTCCCCCCGTTGCGCCGCGGAACTCGCCGCGGTCAATCCGGCTTAAAATAGGCAGGGAGGACGGCGGATTTATGGTCTTGCCTTCGTCACACCCTTGGCTCCTGGATCCCAGATCACGCTGCGTGCGTCAGGGATGACACTGAGGCTCCGAGAAAATGGCGGACGTCGGGGAAGAGTCCAAGACCTTGGTGTCATCTCGGATGCGCGAAGGCGCGATCCGAGAACCAGGAGCAGCCGGTAGAGCCTGCAATCCCAGTGGTGAAGCGGTGTTCGCAACCAGCCGGGATTGCGTCTCGCGCTTAAACCTTGATCTCCATCCAGTCGCGCAGCGCCTTGGTGAAGGCCGCCGGTTGTTCGACCGAGACGAAATGGCCGCTGTCCTCGATGACCACGAAGCGTGATCCGGGGACGGCTTCCGCCATCTCTTCATGCAGCTCCGGCGGGCTCCAGACATCCTGGCGTCCGGCCATGAACAGGGCCGGGCAGTGGATCTGTTGCAGCACCGGGCGGGCATCGGGCCTATTGATGAGCGCGCGGATCTGCTTTTCGTGAATTTCCGGCGTCACGCTCAGCACCATGTCGCGCAGCGGCTGCATGAAGGCGGCATCGCCATGACGCGACGGATGGATCATCGGCGGCAGCCAGGAGTCGGCGAGCCCTTCCATGCCCTTGTCATAGGCGAGTTTGATGATCGCTTCACGCTTCTCCAATTCGCCCGGTGCCAGCGGCGGCAGAGCGGTGTCGAAGGCGCAGAAGCGTTCGATCTGTTCCGGCGTTTGCCGGAACACTTCGAAGGCAACACGTCCGCCCATCGAGAAACCGGCAACGGAGAAACGCTCCGGCGCTTGATCGAGCACATGTTTCGCCATCGCCGGAATGGAATCGAAACCGAAGAAGTCGAGCGATCTCACTTCACAGGTGTCGGCGAGATCGGCAATCTGCGGGGCGAAAATGCTGGCGTCGCACAGCAGGCCGGGCAGGAGATAGAGAACGGGTTTGCTCATAATACTCTCGAAGGGCGCTGAATGGGTTGGGGGCTTTTAGCATGCGCGAGCGCCGCGGCAATCCCCGCAACATGATGGGCAATGGCCCCATCTTCACCCGTCGAGGAACTCTTCCAGCAGGCGTGCCAGCGCCTGCGGCGCATCGTGATGGATATTGTGGCCGGTGTTGGGGATTTCGGTGCCGCGGCCATGGCGCAGGTGTTTCAGCCGTCCATCAAAATTGTCGCGGCTCTCCTGCGGTGTTTTTTCGAAACGGTCGCTGGCGGCGATCCACAACGTTTGCGCCTCCACCTTCTCCCAGCACGCCGCCCATTCATCGAGCCGATGCAAGGTCGGGAAGGGGCGACGGTGCTTGGGATCGAAGGCGAAAGCCACGCCGCTGCCGACAGGTCGGGCCAGATTTTGCGCCAGAAAATGTGCCTTGTCGCGGATCAGGCGCCGGTTGGCAGCCAGGAGTCGGTCGGCCATTTCGTTGACGCTGGCATAGACACGTTCTTTCGGCGTGTCTTTCAAACTGTCGAGCCATTTGCCAATGCGCTCCGGCGCGCTCTGCGCCGGCGTATCGCGCATGGCGAAGCCATCGATGGAAGCAAGGCGGCGCACCCGCTGCGGCCGAATGCCGGCAAAGATCGTCACCAGATTGCCGCCGAGACTGTGGCCGACGATGTCGACAGGGCGATCGGGCGAGAGCGCGTCGACGATCGTGTCGAGATCGGCGAGATAGTCGTGCAGCCAATAGCCCTGTGGTGGCCAGGCGCTGCCGCCATGACCGCGCCAATCCGGCGCGACGACGCGCCGATTTTGCGTCATCGCATCGACAAGAAATTGGAATGTGATGGATGCGTCGAGAAAGCCGTGCAGCAGGAGCAGCGGCGGCCCATCGCCATCCCATTCGCGCAACTGGATCGGCAAGCCGCGCACATCGAGATGCCGCGTTCGTGAGATCCGGCGCGGTACATAGGTTTCGTTCGTCATATCCCGATCCGGAATTGCTTCAGCCACCATGGCAGAGGCCATAGGCCTCTGCTATAGCGTTTCGCACAGAGTAAAGACGCGTGCAAAGACGCGTAAAAGCAGAGATCGTCGCTTTTCAAGGGAGCAAACAGTCCATGCGTGCCTATCGCCTTCCAAAGACTGAGGGTATCGACGCACTCACATTGGTTGAGGAGGCGGTGCCGAAGCCGGCCCATCGCCAAATTCTGGTGAAAGTGGTCGCGACCTCGCTGAACTTTCGCGATCTGGCGCTCATCGCCGGCAGCTATCGCGGCGCCATCGCGCCGAATGTGGTGCCGCTGTCCGATGGCGCCGGCGAAGTGGTCGAAGTCGGTCCCGGCGTGCAACGCTTCAAGGTCGGTGATCGGGTGGCGGGATGTTTCTTCCAGCGCTGGTTCGGCGGCGGTATCGATGCAAACAGCGCGGGCAGTGCTCTGGGCGGACCCATCGACGGCATGCTGCGTGAATATGCGGTGCTGGAAGAAGAAGGCGCGGTCTTGATGCCAGCGCATCTGTCTTATGAAGAAGCGGCGACCTTGCCGTGCGCGGCGGTCACGGCCTGGCATGCGATGGTGGAACATGCGCGCCTCAAAGCCGGCCAATGCATTTTGGTGCAAGGCACCGGCGGCGTGTCGATCTTCGCCTTGCAATTCGCCCGCATGATGGGCGTGCGGGTGATCGCCACGTCGTCGAGCAACGACAAGCTGGCGCGCGCCAAGGCGCTTGGCGCCAGCGACGGCATTAATTACCGCACCCATGAGGCTTGGGATGAAGCCGCGCTCGCCTGTACCGACGGACGTGGCGTCGATCAGGTCGTCGAAGTTGGCGGTGCGGATACGTTCAGCCGCTCGCTCAAGGCGATCCGCTCCGGCGGTTCTATTTCCCTGATCGGCGTCCTCACGCGCAAGGCCGAAATCAATCCCATGGCGATCCTCGCCAAGCGCGCCAACGTTCAGGGCATCAGCGTCGGCTCGACGCAAATGTTCGAGGCGATGAACGCCGCCATCGCCGTCAACGGTCTCAAGCCGGTGATCGACAAGGTCTTCGGCTTCGAGGAGGCGAAAGCTGCCTTCACCTATCTCCAGTCAGCGGCGCATTTCGGCAAAGTGGTCATCCGCGTCGGTTAGAAAAATGTAACGGGATATGTATCACATGGCGGCGGTGCTTGACTCGCGGCGGGCCGCATGGACTATCGCCGCCAATGTAAACTAGGGAGGATACGATGACTGACTACCGCCTGCTGACATTCAAATCGGCCCAGGGGCCCCGTGCCGGCATCACCGTTGGCGATGTCTATGCCGATGTGGCCGAGGGCACAGGCCGTGCGGCCGATGCCAGCATGCTCGGTATTCTCGAGGATTGGACGGCGGCGCAGGGCCGTCTCGCGACGCTGGCCGACAAGGTCGCCAGTGGTGGCGCCAAGACCATGCCGCTCGCATCTGTCCATTATCTCGCCGCCGTGCATTGGCCGGTCGCGATCTATTGCGCCGGCGCCAACTATGCCGATCACGTGCGCCGCATGGCCGAGCGCTCCGGCCTGCCGCAGGAGCCCAATCCGAAGGAAGCCGGTTCCACCGCCTGGCATTTCCTCAAGCCGGCGCGCACCGCCGTCGGTCACAACGAAGAGATTTCGACGGTTTCGAAGTCGCTCGACTGGGAAGCGGAACTCGCCGTCGTCATCGGCAAGGGTGGCAAGAACATTCCGCTCGACAAGGTCTATGATCACATCGCCGGCTATACCTGCGCCAACGATGTGTCGGCGCGCGATCTGTCACGGCGTCAGAAAGTGGCGGCGGGCACGCCGTTCAGCTTCGATTGGATCGGCCAGAAATGTTTCGACGGATCTTGCCCGCTCGGTCCCTGGATCGTGCCGGCATCGCAGATCAAGGATCCGATGAACCTCGCCATCAAGACCTATATCAACGACAAGCTGCAGCAGAATTCCAATACCAAGGAAATGATCTTCAACATCGCCGATCAGGTGGCGCAGATTTCCTCGCGCATGACGCTCTATCCTGGCGACGTCGTGTTGACCGGTACGCCCAGCGGCACCGGCGCCGAGGAAAACAAGTTCCTCAAGGCGGGCGATGTGATGCGCGTCGAGATCGAAGGCATCGGTTCGCTGACCAACCGGGTGAAAAGCATCACCGGCTAATACGGATCGCCTTCGATTGATTTACTGACAAGATGTGCAGCGCGCGGTCTCAAGCCGCGCGCTGATCGTTTGGGCGACACCCCACGGCATTCTGCTCCGCGCTGCGCCATCACCCGGCGCGTCGCCAAGGCATTCTCGCATTCATGGCTGCGATGATCGTCGGCGGGGCGTGAGCCCATGCGGCCTCTTGACAACCATTCAGTTATATAGCAATTAAGTTATATAATGACGAGGCGCGATAATGAACCTTGATGCCGCATTTTCAGCTCTGGCTGACCCGACGCGCCGGGCGCTTCTGGCGCGCCTGGCCCTCGGCGAGGCAACGGTCATGGATCTCGCCGAGCCGTTTGAAATGAGCCAGCCCGCCATCTCCCGCCATCTCAAGGTGCTGGAGGGGGCGGGGCTGATCGCCCGCCGGATCGACGGCACCAAGCGCCCGTGCCGTCTCGTTTCGACGGGCATTACCGAGATCGATCAATGGTTGGACATGCTGCGGCAGGCGCTCGCCGCGAACTACGACAGGCTGGATGGCGTTCTCGCCGCGATGGAACCCAAAAAATAGGGAGCAGAATATGAGCAAGTTGTCGTTGAAGACCGAAGGCGAGCATCATGTTGTCGTCACGCGACGTTTCGCGGCATCGCCCGAAGCGGTCTATCGCGCCCACACCGAGGCCGATCTCGTCCAGAAGTGGATGCTGGGACCGGACGGATGGTCGATGCCCGTTTGTCTCAACGAGGCCAAGCCAGGCGGCAAAATCCGTTACGAATGGTCCGACGGTAAGGGCAATGGTTTCTATCTGACCGGCGAATTTCTCGAACTGGTGCCGTTCAGCCGCATTGTTCACGTCGAGCGCATGCACCTGCCGGATCCCACGCCCGACAATCATGTGGAGACGACCTTCGAGAAGGACGGCGCTGGCACGCTGATGACCATGCGGATGACATTGCCCGATGCCGCGACGCGCGCGGCGATGCTCGCTTCAGGCATGGAGCACGGCATGGAGGTCAGCTACGTCCGCCTCGAGAGCTTGATCTGATCGCAAAGGTGAAGTGCGCCAAGCCGCCATCGAGGCAGGCAAATTGCGTTTCGTCAGAAATGCAATTGGCAAAGAAGGTTGAAACCGCTTTGTCGAGATCAACCGCAAGTTCGACTTCGATCATGGGCGCCTGATCGGCGCGCGAGGCTTCGCGCGTCGGGCGTCCAGCAGCAACGGCAGGTGTCAGAAACCCAGCCGTATGCCGCCGCGCACCGTATGGGATTGAATGCGGCTGTTCGCGGCGCTGAGCTGATATTCGAGGTCGAAGCCGAGCGTTTCCGTTTTCGCCCTGAGCCCGACGGCCATCATCATCTGGCTGTTGGCCAAGGTTTGCTCGGTGATCGTATAGACCGGGCCGGCCAGCAGATCGGCATAGGTCAGGTTCTGGGTGTAGGCGCCGCCCATGCGGGCGCGGTATTCCACGCGCCCGAGCAGGGTCAGCATGCCCCACGTCATCGGGATATCGTAGCTGGTGCGCAGGCCGACGACGCCGCGCAGGGTTTGTGTCGACAATTGCTGGAACGACAGCGCCCAGATCGGCGAGCCGGTTTCGGTATAGGGATCGAGTTCGAGGCGGGTTGCGTCGAGCCGCAGATAGGGGGCCAGCTTGAGGGCGCCCCAGCGTTCCTCGCGCACCAAGGCGATCGAGCCGAACAATTGCTTCGAATTGCGGGTGCCGTTCACGAAGAGGGCGGGGAGTGTCACGAAGCGCTGCGAGTCGATGGAGCCGCGACCATAGCCGGCGATCATGTCGATGAAGGTCGCCGACATCAGCTTGTAGCTGGCGTAGAAGGCGATGTTGGCATTGCGCGCGTCGGTGCGCGTGCCATCTGTGCCGATGCGAGTCTGATCGGTGCCGAAGCCGACGGCGATACCGGCCTTCAGTCCATCGAACAGTTTGGTGTCGATACCCATCGTCACGCCGGCGGTGGTGAACTTGTTCTCGTAGACGCCCATCTGCAGCTGCGTGCCGAAGCTGACGGCGCCGCCCATCCAGATGTGGAAGGGCACGTCAGATCCCTTGCGCTTGGCCGGGGGCGGTGTCGGGAAGGCGGATTTGATGCCGCGCTGGCCGTCCGCATAGGCGAGATAGCCGCCGTTGCCGCGCGCCGTATCGGCGAAGGCCGAAGTGCCGGGCGGCATGTTGTTGCCGGGGCCGCTGAAGCCGACGCCCATGCTCACAGGCTCCGGATCATCGTCGTCGTGCAGCCGTTCGAGGCGCTGGGTGATGTTGTCGATCTGGGCTTCGGCGAAGCGCTGCGACGATGTCACCTGCGCGTTGACGATACCGCGCACGTTTGGATCGAGCGACGGATCGGGCCGCGCGTTGACGGTGATCACCACGCCAGCCGATGTGGTGGCCGCATTGTTGACGTCACCGCTGTAGGCGGCGGTGAACGTATGCGCGCCGTTGGCTAGCGACTTGGTCGAGAAGCTAGCGACGCCGCCCGCCACGGCGACGGTGGCCAGCGCCGCGCCGCCATCGCGGAACACCACGGTGCCGGTGGGCGTGACGCCGGTGACGGTCGCCGTCAGCGTGACGGGCAGGCCGTACATGATGTTCGTCGCCGAGGCGCTCAGCATCACCGTCGTCGATGCCTTGGTGATCGTAAAGCTTTGCATGACCGGACTGGCGGCGGCGAAACTGGTGTTGCCCGGCTGCGTTGCGACGATCGTGCAGGCGCCCACGGCAAGCAGGGATACGCTTGATCCTGCGACGCTACAGATGGCCGGCGTCGACGAGGCGAAGGCGACCACGAGGCTGGAACTGGCCGTCGCCGTCACCGTGAAGGCGCCGGAACCGATGGCGCGATCGGTCAGGGCGTTGAAGGTGATGGTATTGACGCCCGGCGTGACGCTGAAGCTCTGCGTCACCGGCGTGGCTGCAGCGAAATTGCCGTTGCCGGGCTGTGAGGCTGTGATTGAGCAGGAGCCGGCCGCCACGAAGGCGATGGCGCTGCCTGATACCGTGCAGACGGCCGAGGTGGTCGACGAATAGATGATGGCAAGTGCGGAGCTGGCGGAGGCGGTCAGCGCCGGCGGCGGGCTGGTGAAGGGCGTGTTGGCGAGCGCCGGGAAGGTGATGGTGTTGACGCCGGCGGTGATCGTGAAGCTCTGCGTCACCGGAGTTGCGGCGGCAAAGTTGCCGTTGCCGGCTTGTGCTGCGGTGATCGAACAGGAGCCTGCGGCGACGAAAGTAATCGCGCTGCCGGCAACGGTACACGTTGCGGTGGTGATCGACGTGTAGGTGACGGCAAGAGTGGAGCTGGCAGTTGCGGTCAGCGCCGGCGGCGAACTGGTAAAGGGCGTGTTGGTGAGCGCCGGGAAGGTGATGGTGTTGACGCCGGCGGTGATCGTGAAGGTCTGCGTCACTGGAGTCGCGGCGGCAAAGTTGGCGTTGCCGGCTTGTGTTGCGGTGATCGAGCAGGAGCCCGCTGCTGAAAAGGCGATGGTGCTGCCCGAGACCGTGCAGGTGCCGGAGGCGGTGTAGGTGACGGCAAGAGTGGAGCTGGCCGTCGCGGTCAGCGCCGGCGGCGGACTGGTAAAGGGCGTGTTGGCGAGCACCGGGAAGGTGATGGTGTTGGCGCCGGCGGTGATGGTGAAGCTCTGCGTCACTGGAGTCGCGGCGGCAAAGTTGGCGTTGCCGGCTTGTGCTGCGGTGATCGAGCAGGAGCCCGCTGCTGAAAAGGCGATGGTGCTGCCCGAGACCGTGCAGGTGCCGGAGGCGGTGTAGGTGACGGCAAGGGCGGAGCTCGCCGTCGCGGCAAGCGCCGGCGGCGGACTGGTGAACGGCGTGTTGGCGAGCACCGGGAAGGTGATGTTGTTGGCGCCGGCGGTGATCGTGAAGCTCTGCGTCACCGGAGTTGCGGCGGCAAAGTTGGCGTTGCCGGCTTGTGCTGCGGTGATCGAACAGGCGCCCGCCGATGAAAAGGCGATGGTGCTGCCCGAGACCGTGCAGGTGCCGGAGGCGGTGTAAGTGACGGCAAGGGTGGAGCTCGCCGTCGCGGCGAGCGTTGGCGGTGCGCTGGTGTAGGGCGTGTTGGTCAGCGCCGGGAAGGTGATGGTGTTGAGGCCCGGCGTGATGGTGAAGGTCCGCGTCACCGGGGTAGCTGCGGCGAAATTGGCGTTGCCAGCCTGCGATGCGGTGATCGAGCAGGAGCCCGCCGATGAAAAGGCGATGGTGCTGCCCGAGACCGTACAGGCCCCGGAGGCGGTGTAGGTGACGCCAAGTCCGGAACTCGCCGTGGCGCCCAGTCCTGGCGGTGCGCTGGTAAAGGGTGTGTTGGCCGGCGTCGTGAAGGTGATTGTCTGCGAAGCCTGCGAGACAGTATGCGAGATCGTCGCGCTGCTGACGAGGTTTTGCGCATTGCCGCTGTAGGCTGCGCTGATGGAATGTCCACCAACCGAGAGTGTATTGGTGGTCAGCGCGGCGGAACCGCCCGCGAGAGCGACGGTGCCAAGCGGGGTCGCGCCATCGCTAAAGGTGACACTGCCTGTCGGGGCATTGCCGGTAACCGTTGCGGTGAACGTAACGTTCTGGCCAGAAGACGATGGCGTGGGGTTGGCTACGAGCGATGTTGTGGTCGCCGTCGGGCCAGCGGAATAAGGGATCGAGATGGAGCCGTTGTATGTGACCTGGACCGGGGTGCCGAGCGCATTCAGATTAAACTGAGGGACCGATATGAGAGGGACGCCGATATCTGTTGGTTTGGTAATGTAAGAGGCAGTACAGGTCACTTGGCCGGGGCTGCCGAATGGACCAGGGCACGAGGCGCCAGTAAGCGTAAGCGATTGATCGGAGACGGTCAGGCCCGTAATGACGTAGCCGCCGGAGTCGAACACGTAAGTGAAGTTGATCGTTTGGCCCGCGCCGCTGAATGATGTCGGGTTGGCGGTGACGCTGACGATCGATTGCGCCGATGCCGGGTTGGCGATGAGCGCGAAGACCAAGGTGAGCGTGCTCAACAGCAACGTGAAGGCTGAACTCGACGCTTTAGCGTTTTGGATACGCCCGCTTTGCAACAGGCAGCCAAGAACGTCACCGCTGCGCCTCGCAAGCGAGGCGCCCCATGTCCGATTCCCAACCATTTTGATAGCCCCTGTCCGCCGCCCCGGCGGTTCCGTCACTTGAAACCGTGACTTATCAGGAGACTATGGAGCACGAGGGGATTTCGCCAGCACTGCGGCCCCCATGTTTGGAAATTGCCGCAACCTGTGCTTTTTCAGGCACATACATCGTTAACAGGTATGTTCTTACATGATCTGACCGGGCGAGAGCGTCCTTGGCGGAAAATTCGCTCCGGTCGAAACCAAGACCATAACTGTTACGCTGGCAGGCGTTCGGTCAGCGAAGCACCGAGTTTGTCCATCAGCCAATTGGTCCCGTGTTCGCGCCCCTTGGCTCCATCCGGCCCATCGAAATAGGCGCCTTGTTCGGTCAGCTTCAGTTTGGTCTTGCCGCCTTCAACGGAGATTTCGATCGCCGCGAGCGACACGGACATGCGCTCGCCGTTGATCTTCATGTCGTAGGTGTAGACGATGCGCTGGTTCGGCTCGATGTCATAATAGCGACAGTCGAATTCCGTCTTGCGGCCATCTGGCCACAGACCGGTCTGGGTTTCGTGGCCGCCGGGGCGAAAATCGAAGGATTTGCCGGAGTGGATGACATCGTCCGGGCCGCCGAACCAGAGAGCCTTGGCTTTCTCGTCGGCAAAGGCTCGGAACACCCGCGCGGGCGTGGCGTCATAGATGCGTTCGATGACAAAGGTCGAATGATAGATGCCGGTCGTTGCTGTGGTCATGGTTGGTCGTCCTCTTTGGTCGCGTCGAGATAAGCACCGAGCCTGTCGAGGCGTTGCTCCCAGCTGGTGCGGCGCTGGGTGAGCCATTGTTCGGCAGGATGGATGGCGGCGCTGTCGAGCGTGCAGGTGCGGGTGCGCCCGACCTTTTGCGAACGCACCAGCCCGCTGGTTTCAAGCACCGCCAGATGCTGCACGACGCCGGACAAAGTCATGGCGAGTGGTTCTGCCAATTGGCTGACCGAGGCCGGGCCGCGACTGAGCTGCTCGATCATCGCGCGCCGCGCCGGGTCGGCGAGGGCGTGGAAGACAGCGTCGAGTTTTTCCTGATACTGAAGCATTCACTTAAGTATCAAGCCAGCGGCCGGCTGGCAAGTCTTTTCCAACGGCTTTTTCCGACTGCTTTGTCATCAGTTGGACGATTCAGCAGGCTACTGGGCTCGCAAGCTCCTGTGCGATGCCGGAGCCCTCCGATTTCAAACAGTTATGCCCTTCGGCTTAACCACCCTTGCCCACGGGGGGCGAAGCGCGCTACGTCCCGCCCGAACCCATTCTCCCAAGAGGACTCTATGACCGCCATCCTTGATGTGACCGCCCGTGAAATCCTCGACAGCCGTGGCAATCCGACGATCGAAGTCGATGTGATCCTCGAAGACGGCTCGTTCGGCCGCGCCGCCGTGCCGTCGGGTGCCTCCACCGGCGCCCATGAGGCGGTGGAACTGCGCGATGGCGACAAGGCCCGTTACAGTGGCAAGGGCGTGCTGAAGGCCGTCGAAAACGTCAACGACACGATCTACCAGGCGATCTCGGGCCTCGACGGCCAGGACCAGGTGCTGATCGACGAGGCCATGATCGCCCTCGACGGCACGCCCAACAAGGCGAACCTCGGCGCCAATGCCATTCTCGGCGTGTCGCTTGCGGTGGCCAAGGCGGCGGCGGAATCCGCTGGCCTGCCGCTCTACCGTTACGTCGGTGGCCCGTCGGCCCGCGTCCTGCCTGTGCCGATGATGAACATCGTCAACGGCGGCGCCCATGCCGATAACCCCATCGACTTCCAGGAATTCATGATCCTGCCGGTGGGCGCGCCGACCTTCAAGGATGCGGTGCGCTGGGGCGCGGAAGTGTTCCAGGTGCTGAAAAGCGGCCTGAAGAAAGCCGGCCACAACACCAATGTCGGCGACGAAGGCGGCTTCGCGCCGAACCTGCCGAGCGCTGAAGCCGCGCTCGACTTCTGCATGAAGGCCATCGCCGATGCCGGTTTCAAGCCGGGCCAGGATATCTATCTCGGCCTCGACTGCGCCTCGACCGAGTTCTTCAAGGACGGCAGGTATCACTATGAAGGCGAGGGCAAGACCCGCTCGATCGCCGAACAGGTGGCCTATCTCGCCAAGCTCGTCGGCGACTATCCGATCGTCAGCATCGAAGACGGCATGTCCGAGGACGATTGGGATGGCTGGAAGCAGCTCACCGATGCCATCGGCAAGAAGTGCCAGCTCGTTGGCGACGATCTCTTCGTCACCAATGTCACGCGCCTGTCGCGTGGCATCAAGCAGGGCGTCGGCAATTCGATCCTCGTCAAGGTCAACCAGATCGGCACGCTCACCGAGACGCTGGCGGCGGTCGATATGGCCCATCGCGCTGGCTATACGGCGGTGATGTCGCACCGCTCCGGCGAGACCGAGGATTCGACCATCGCCGATCTCGCCGTCGCCACCAATTGCGGACAGATCAAGACCGGCTCGCTCGCCCGTTCCGACCGCACGGCGAAGTACAACCAGCTCATCCGCATCGAGGAAGAGCTCGACGACCAGGCGCGCTACGCTGGCCGCGCCGCGTTGAAGGCCCTGGCCTGAGCGCAAAGACAGCTTCACGCGAAGTGTGACCGCTTCGCGTGAAGACATGCGTTACAAGACGAACATTGACGCCGAACGATCCCGGGCGCTTGCTCAAGATCCTTGCCCAGGATCACCGTGATCCAGCGGAGTACTGATGGCCGACCTGTTTGATCCCCTGCGCCTTGGCGCGCTCGATCTCCCCAATCGCATTGTCATGGCGCCGATGACGCGCTCGCGCGCTGATAGCGATGGCGTGCCGCTCGATATCGTCGCGGATTATTATGCGCAGCGCGCCTCCGCCGGTTTGATCCTCAGCGAGGCGATCTATGTGTCGGCCATGGCCAAGGGCTATGTGCGCACGCCGGGCCTCGTCACGCCTGAGCAGATCGCCGCCTGGAAGAAGGTGACGCAGGCGGTGCACGGCAAGGGCGGGCGCATTTTCGCGCAGCTCTATCATACCGGCCGCGTCGCCTTGCCGGATTGGCTGCCAGGCGGTGTTGCGCCTGTCGCGCCTTCCGCCATTGCCATCAATGGCACCAACCAGACCGACGACGGCAAGAAGCCGTTCGTCTTGCCGCGCGCTTTGGAGACCGATGAGGTCGCCAGTGTCGCCGCTGAATTCGGCCAGGCGGCGCAACGCGCCATGGAAGCCGGCTTCGACGGCATCGAGGTCCATGCGGCCTCTGGCTATCTGATTCATCAATTCCTCGATGCGACCATCAACACCCGCACCGACCGCTACGGCGGCAGCGCCGCCAATCGCGTGCGCTTCCTGCGCGAAGCGGTGGAGAGCGTCATCGGTGTCGTCGGCAAGGATCGCGTCGGGGTGAAAATCTCGCCGCGCATCAAGTTCAATGACGTTGTCGAACCGGATGCCGAAGAGGTCTATCCAATCGTCGCGCGCGAATTGTCCGACTGCGGCATCGCTTATCTGCATGGCGCGCGCCAGGGCGCCTATGAGGTGCATGGCCTGCGCGATCTATTCAAGGGCGCCTATCTCGCCGGCTCCGGTTTCGATCTGGACAAGGCCAATGCCGCGATTGTCTCGGGCGCCGCCGATGCGGTGGTGTTCGGCAAGCCGTTTCTCGCCAATCCCGATCTGCCGCGCCGCTACCGCGAGGGGCTTGATCTGGCCCAGCCGGATCAGGGCACCATCTATTGGGGCGGCGCCAAGGGCTATGTCGACTATCCCGCCCATATCTGATGGATGCGCTAAGCTTTAACCATCGCGTGCTTGTGATGGGACGGGTGATCCAGCCGGCCGCGAATGGCGTAAGATAAGCGGGGGCGCGAGGAGGACGGCATGAAGACATATTTATGTGCCTTGGTGCTCGGGTTGCTAGCTGTTCCCACTGGCATGGCTTTGGCGCAAGGCCGCCCGCAGGGGCGCCCACTATCGACCGCCATGACCTGCGCTCAGGCCGCGGGACTGGTGAATGCCCGTGGCGCGGTCGTTATGAGCACCGGGCCTTACACCTACGACCGTTACGTCCAGCATCGCGGCTTCTGCACGACGACCGAGACCATCAAACCGGACTTCATACCGACCCGCGATAGTCCAACTTGTTTCATCGGCTATAGATGTGTCGAGATCACGCGCGGCGGTCGCCGATTCTAAGGCATGCCCGAGAGGAGAGATGGATGAAACAGCTCGTGCTCACCGCCGCCATAGTTTTGGCGACTTCAACCACGCTCATGGCGCAGGGACGGCCGGATTCGCTGATGATGACCTGCGCGCAGGCTGCAGGTCTGGTGCGCAGCAGCGGCGCTGCCGTCGTTGGTACGGGGCCACGGCTGTATGACCGCTATGTCAGCACCAAGGCGTATTGCACGCCGATGCAGTATATTGATCCAGCCTGGGTGGCGACTCGCGATGTGCAGGCTTGCAATATCGGTTACCTCTGCAAGGAACAGACGCTCGAGTTCAACCGTTAGACGAACAGTAATCCGCCGGGGGCCAACAGGTGCCCAAGGAGCAAATAAAATGAAAAGGTTAGTTGCGGCTCTTCTTCTGGCATCGGCTCCTTTGGCTTCAGCATCGGCGCAGGGCTGGCAGTTCGACTACGCCAAACAGCCCCGTCTCAACGGTGGCGCGATGAACTGCGCTCAGGCGGCCGGCGCCGTCCAGCAATATGGCTCGGTCATCATCTCCAGCGCCCGTTCGCGCCGGACCGACCGTTTCGTGTCGAGCCGCGCCTATTGCACCAAGGAAGAGGTGACGATGCCGGACTGGATCTCCACCCGTGACAACGCCCAGTGCTTTGTAGGCTACCGCTGCGCCGACAGCCGCTATCCCGATCCGCCGTCGGGCGGTGGCTTCAACTGGCGCTTCGACGAGTGGTAGATTTCTTGGTTGGATTTCTGGCCGGTCGCGACACCTGAGTGGCATCCCCGTCAGCCGCACAGCGGCTGAGCGGGGATCCAGCGCGAGCGGTACAGTCAACGAACCGCGTCTGATCAATATCCCCATTGCCGACATGGAAGCGCTTGCCCCCTGGATTCCGCCTTCGCTGCGTCGGGAATGACACCGAGGTGTCCAAGGAGATTTCGAGATGACTGTCCGGCTCAAAGGCGCCTGCCACTGTCGCGCCGTTACGTTCGAAGTTGAAAGCCACACGCCTGCGCCCTTCATGCTCTGCTATTGCTCGATCTGTCGCAAGCAGCAGGGTGGCGGCGGTTTTGCCATCAATCTCGGCGCGGATTCTCGCAAGATGAGCGTGTCGGGCAAGAAACATCTCGGCGTGTACCAAGCCGAAATTGAGGACGACGAGCACGAGGGTTGCGAAGTTTCTTCCGGGCAGCGCAATTTTTGTAAGAAGTGCGGCGCGGCCCTTTGGCTCTATGACCCGACCTGGCCGGAACTCATCCACCCGTTCGCCTCGGCGATCGACAGCGAGCTGCCTCAGCCGCCCGAAAGGGTCCATATCATGCTGAAGTACAAGGCAAGCTGGGTTGAGCCGGACATCGGTCCGGCTGACAAAGTGTTCGATGTCTATCCTGAAGAGTCGATCGCCGATTGGCATCGGCGAACTGGCATGTGGGTGGATTAGCAAGTAGTCGACTAGACAGGGCAGGCATGAGGCCAGCTCCCCTTGCCGAGAGGCCCGGCGCCCGTTAGGGCAGGGCCTCGCATGCAGATATTCTCCATTCTCCTTGACGTCGTCGGGCCGGTCTTTCTGATCGCCTTCGTCGGTTATTTATGGGCACGGGCCGGCAAGCCGCTCGACGGCACCTTCGTGGCTGTCCTGGTCAACACCGTCTCGACCCCTTGTCTGGTCGTCGACACGCTCACCCGTTCCGGGCTGACCTTCTCCATCCTCGGCACGGTGGGGCTGGCGGCGACATTGACGCTGCTCACCTCCGCGGCGCTTGGCTATCTGCTGGTGCGCGCCATGGGCGCCTCGGTCCAAGCCTTCCTGCCGTCGATGATCTGGTCGAACGGCGGCAACATGGGCCTGCCCATGAGTCTGTTCGCCTTCGGCGACATGGGGCTGGCGCTCGCCATCGGCTTTTTCGCTCTGTCGAGCATGACCAACTACACCTTTGGCCGCGCCATCGCCGCCGGCGGGCTGAAATTTGCCGATCTGGTGCGCATGCCGATCATCTGGGCCATCATCGTGGCCTTGGTGCTGATCTGGACCGGCCTGTCGCTGCCGCCCATCGTAGCGCGCTCGCTCAATCTGCTCGGCGGCCTCACCGTGCCCTTGATGCTGATGTCGCTTGGCTATTCCCTGGCCAGCCTGCGCATCGCTTCCTGGCGGCGCAGCACGATCTTCGCTTTGGCGCGCCTGCTCGGCGGCTTTGCCATCGGCTGGGGCGTGGCGACGCTGCTCGGTCTCGAGGGCGTGGCGCGCGGCGTCGTCGTTATTCAGTCGGCCATGCCGCCGGCGGTGCTGAATTACCTATGGGCGGCCACCTACGACAATGAACCGGAGGAGGTGGCGGGCATTGTCGTTCTGTCGACCATGATCTCGGTGGCTTTCCTACCGGTGTTTCTGTGGACCGTCATGTAGTTCAGTAGTTTTACGAGGTGTGCATGACACGCCTCGTCGTCACCATCGCTCCGCCGCCTATCAGCCAGAGGACCCTATGGCCACGCCCACGCCGACACCTTCCGTTGTACGAAAGTCGCTCCCGCCCTTGCCCTGGATGATCTTCGGCTCTCGCTGGTTGCAGCTGCCGCTGTATCTCGGCCTGATCGCCGCCCAGGTCGTCTACGTGATTCTGTTTATGAAGGAGCTCTGGCATCTCATTACACATGCTACATCTTTCAGCGAGCAGGAGATCATGCTCGTGGTGCTGGCGCTGATCGATGTGGTGATGATCTCGAACCTATTGGTGATGGTCATCGTCGGCGGCTACGAGACCTTTGTCTCGCGTCTCAACCTCAGCGGCCATCCCGATGAGCCGGAATGGCTCAGCCACGTCAATGCAGGCGTGCTCAAGATCAAGCTGGCCATGGCGATCATCGGCATCTCCTCGATCCACCTGCTGCGCACCTTTATCGAGGCGGGCAATCTCGGCACCGCTGGCCGGACGACGAATTACACCGAGGCCGGCATCATGTGGCAGACGATCATCCACGCGCTCTTCATCCTCTCGGCCATTGGCATTGCCTATGTGGAGCGCCTGTCGGCGGATGCCTACGCCAAGAACCACGAGCCGCACTGAGCCGAGCGGATGGTGGGCAAGCTGCAATGGGCGGCGTTGACGGTGGCCGATCTCGATGAGGTCGGCCGGCTCGCCGCGGCCCTGCATCCGGGGCTGCCGGAACGCCAGTCGGTCTTCGCCGAGAAAATCGGCCTGTTCCCGGACGGCTGCCGCAAGCTGATCAAGCACGACCGCCTCGTCGGCTATGGCATTGCCCATCCCTGGCGCCTGGACGACATTCCAGCGCTCGATACGTTTCTCGACGCGCTGCCGCAGACCGCCGATTGTCTCTACGTGCACGACGTCGCCATCGACCCTGCGGCGCGCGGGCAGGGCGCGGCGGGCCTGTTGATCGCCGATCTCCGCGCGCTTGCCGCGAAACGCACGCTGGGCAAGCTCGCCTGCGTCTCAGTCTACGGCACCCACGTGATGTGGGCGCGTTACGGCTTTCGCACGCGCAAGGTGGAAGCGCTGGCCGGCAAACTCGCGGGCTATGGCGAGAGCGCCAAATATATGGTCGCCGACGTCTGAGGCGCTATCGCCGCAGTGTGCTCAGAATTTTCGTTTTCAGAGCCGAGAATGCCGGCGAGGCTCGGTCGCGGGGGCGCGGCAGATCGACGTGGATGAGGTTCTGGATGCGTCCCGGCCGGGGTTCCATGACAATGACGGTGTCGCTCAGAAACAAGGCTTCCTCAACATCGTGGGTGACGACGATGGCGGTGACCTTGCGGGCGGCCCAGATGCGCAGCAGTTCCTCTTGCAGATAGGAACGGGTGAGCGAATCCAAGGCGCCGAAAGGTTCGTCCATCAGCAGGATCTCGGGATCGGACACGAGAGCGCGGGCGATCGCCGCGCGCTGCGCCATGCCGCCGGAGAGCTGGTGCGGATAGGCGCCAGCAAAGTTAGACAAGCCGACGAGTTCCAGGAGTTCGGCGACACGCTGGTCGCGCTCCTTGGCCGCGATGTCGAAACTGTCCAAGCCGAGGGCGACATTGTCGGCAATCGTCAGCCAGGGAAACAGCCGATGATCCTGAAAGACGATGCTGCGCTCGCCGCCCGGTCCCTGAATCGCCTGGCCGTCGATCAGAATATCGCCGTCGAACTGATCGTCGAGCCCGACGATGAGCCGCAGCAACGTGGATTTGCCGCAACCGGACGCGCCGACGATGCTGAGAAATTCGCCGCGCCGCAGGTCGATATCGATCTGCCGCAACACCGGCAGGTCGCGGCCGTCGACCTGATACTGCTTGCCGACACCGCGTAGGCTCAAGGTCGGCGGCAAAGCCATGGGTTGAAAGACGATGGCGTCGGGGCTGGCAAGGGGGCTGGCGAGAGACATCAGCGAGTTTTCCACTTCACGCAAAATCGAAAGAGCTGGCGGCTGGCCAGGCTAAGCCCATAGCCGACGATGGCGAGGACGAGCACGCCGATCAGAACAAGGTCCATGCGGAACAGTTCGCGCGCGGCAGCCAGATAAGCGCCGATGCCACGCCCGGAACCCACGGCATATTCGGCGCCGATCGTGCCGATCCAGGCGGTCAGCAGCGCGATCTCCAGGCCGATGAGAATGGAGGGCAGGGCACCGGGCAACATCAGCCTGATAATGCGCCGGCGTACCGGCATGCGCGTTACGATCGCCACCTCGCGATAGCTGAGCGGCACCGTGCGCAGGCCCAGCTCCGTGTTCAGGAATGTGGGGAAGAAGGCCGACAGCGCGATGAAGACGAGCTTTGAGCCTTCGCCGGTGCCGAACCAGGCGGTCAGCAAAGGAATCCAGGCAAAGAGCGTGATCTGTCGCAAGGTATGAATGGTCGGCGACACTGTCGTTGTCGCGGTGCGTGAAAGACCGAGCAGAATGCCAAGCGTAACGCCTAGGCTGGCACCGAGAACGAAACCGATAGTGCCGCGCAGAAGGCTGATGCCGAGCGCCACCCAGATCTGCTGGCCATCGGGATCTACGAAAGGCGCGGAGAGAACCTTGGTCAGCGGCACGAGCAGCGGATGTTCGACGAGGCCGGTATCGACCAGCGCCAGCCACGCACCCAGAAACAGCACGGGAACGACGAGGCCGCGCAGATCAGGAAGCTTGGGGCGAGCGTCGCGCGGCAGCAGGATGTCAGTCATCGGCTGTCTTCCCGGTGCTCAGCCGCCGCTCGATGGCGCGCAGGCCGGTGTCGAGAGCAAAGCCGATGACGCCGACGACGATCATGCCGGCGAGTACGATGTCGGTCTGAAACAGCGTGCGCCCCCACACCATCATGTAACCGATACCTTCCGTGGCGGCGAGCATTTCGACCACGACCAAAGCGATGAAGGCGTGGCTTAGTCCGAGCCGGACGCCGCTGAAAATGGTCGGCAGCGCCGCCGGTAAGGTCAGCTTCCAGAAACGCGTGGCCGGCCGCAGGCGCAGCACGCGGGCGACCTCGGTGTATTCGGCGGAAATGTTGCGAATGCCCTGCGAGGTGTTGACGACGATCGGCACCAGCACCGCTTTGCTGATGAGCAGGATTTTCAGCGGTTCCTCGATGCCGAAGATCAGGATCATGATCGGCAGCCAGCCGAGAGTCGGAATGGCGAAGAGCGCCCGTGTCGTTGGTTCCAGATAGGCGCGAGCCCGTTCCGACACGCCCAGCAGAATGCCGAGCGCCAGACCGATGGCCGCACCGAAAGCGAAGCCCCAGAGCAGGCGGCGCGCGCTGATGGCGAGATTGGTGGCGATGTCGCCGGTGCGGATTAGGTCGATCAAGGTCGCGCCGACAACACTCGGGGCTGGCAGAATCTGTGGCGGCATCCAGCCCGATGCCGCCACAGTCTGCCATATCGCCAGGATTGCCGCTGGAAGGAGGAGAGCGGCAAAGGGTCTGGCGATCTGCCTGAGGCCGACGGGGAGAGGTCGCGGCACTTCGATGCGCCGTGGTCTCACCGTCGATGTTTGCAGATTGAGGGTCACGGCGCTCTACGCCTCGCCGTTCTTAAATGACTGAGCCGTTGTCGCGTCGCTGTGGCCAGAAATTTTGCAGGCCAGTCTGTTCCAGCGCTTTGGTGAGGAAGCTGTCATCGACCCAGGCGTTGAGGTCGATATCGTTGCGGATCAGCTTCTGCTCTTTGTTGAAAGTGAGAACGCTGCGATAGCGGTTGTAGAAGAACTCGTCGATCAACGGATTATACGCCTCCTTGAGCGACAGGCCTTCATATTCCGTCTTGAACAGTTCAAACGGCGTGCCGGTGCGGCTCCAGATCTTGAACACTTCGTCGCGGTTCGCCTCGTCGGCGATATAGGCATCGGCGCGCAGAATGCCGCGCAACACGGCGGTGGTCGCTTCCGGATATTGCTTGGCGAAATCATCGGTCGACAGGATGGCGCCAAAGCCCGAGCCGCGCGGTCCCAAATCGCGGGAGTTGTAGAAGAGATTGATGATGCCCTTCTCGCGCAGCGGCAGGATGTAGCTGGCGCCGAAAATTGCGTCGACGCTTTTGGCCGCGATGGCGGCGAACTGATCGGCGTTCTTCAGATCGACGATGGTCACATCCTTTTCCGACAGGCCGGCTTCTTGCAAGGCGCGGATGAGGCCCCAATGCAGGATCGTGGCCTTCTGCAAGGTCACGCGTTTGCCCTTCAGATCGGCGATGCTGCGGATCGGTAGGTCGGGCCGCGTGCCGGCGAACATATTGGTGCCGCCATAAGACAACAGCAGCTTGGTCGGCAGGCCATTGGCTTTGCCGATGGCGTTGGGCACCGATCCATAGGAGGCGAAATCAAGCTGGCTGTTGGCGAGCGCTTCGTTGATCGCGGGTCCGGTACCGGTGAAATAGGTGAACTGCACCTTCACCGGCGTGCCGTCGAATTCCTTGGCGATGAAACCCTTGGCGTCAGCGACCGAGAGAATGCCCTGGCCAAACGGCGTGCCGAGGCCAAAGCCGACATCGCCGAAGCGGATGAGCGACGGCAAGGCCTGCGCCGATGAGGGGCGGGCGAGTGCCAAGGACGATAGCGAGGCGAGGGCGGCGGTGAAATGGCGACGATTGATGAGCATGGTGTGGAGTCCGTAAGATCAGGGAGCAACGCGGTTGTCGGCGAACATGCGGTGGGTGAGATCGAGATGGGTGCCGCGCGGCTTGGCGCTGCGCCAACCCATTTCGCGGCGAAAGCTGCCCAGCAGGCCCGAGGCCACGAGCTCGGCCTCGTTCACCTGTGCGTCCGGCACCAACAGGGGCGAGACGTAGAGCGCATCGGCCGGGCAATACAATTCGCAGAGAAAGCACGTCTGGCAGTCTTGCTGGCGCGCGATCACAGGCGGCGCGTCCGCCACTGCGTCGAAGACATTGTCGGGACAGGCGGCGACGCACAGGTCGCAATTGATGCAGCGGCTTTCGCTGACAAGCTCGATCATTGTCCGACCGCTTCCTTGAAGGTTGCATCCGGGCCGGCCCAGACGCGCTCAAGGCCACCGGAGGTGACGGGAACAGTCCAGGCGGGATGGGAGGCCGCAACATCGATGCGGCGATGAATGCCGCGACTTTCGTAACGCACGCGCGCACTGGCGGTGATCCAGCGCGCGGTGGCGAGCATGGCGGTCGCTTCTCGGGCGCGAACGCCGGCGGAGACAGCGCGCGATGCATCGCACCACAAGCCATCAAGCGCCGTGGCGCTTTCGATCAGACGGCTGGCGCTGCGATAGAAGCCGCGATCGAGCGGCAGGATATGTTCCTGAATGCGCGCGATAACATCGGGCGCATCAGCCTTACCCGGTTGGCGGAAGACGGCTTCGCGCGGCGCCTTGAGGGCGCGCGCGGAACCACGCAGGCCGATGCTCTTGGCGAAGGCGGCTGCGGACTTGCCCGACCACACACCCGTTGCCAGTGCCCAAGACGCATTGGGACCGCCGCCACCGCTTGTTGCGCCCGTCATCTGGTCGCGCGCCGCCGCATCGCCGGCCGCATAGAGGCCGGGAACTGTGGTGGCGCCCAGTGCGTCGATGGAAAGGCCGCCGGTGCCGCGCACGGTGCCTTCATGCCGCAAAGTTACTTCGAATTTTTGCGTGAACGGATCGATGCCGGCGCGATCGAACGGCACGAAAATATTCGGCTGTCCGCGCCGCATGCCTTCACGCAGATGCGGATCGGCCTTGTCGATCACCGCATAGACAGGGCCTTTGACGAGATGGCGCGCGACAATGTCCTGGCGGTCGCCCTTGGTTTCGATCAGGCGATGATCGGCATCGTAGAAGGACGACCAGAAATAGATGATGCCCTTGGTGACGCTGGAATGGGCCGGCGAGATGCCATACTGGCCGGTGAATTCCATGCTGGAGAGCGCGGCGCCGGCCTCAGCCGCCATAAGATAGCCGTCGCCGGTGAGATTGTTGGTGCCGAGCGCGCCGCTGAGAAAGGCGCAGCCGCCGGTGGAGATGACGACGGCCTTGGCCTGTACCAGCCAGGCCTCGCCGGAAAGGCGGCTTTCGCCATGGGCGCCAGCGACGACGCCGTCGTTTTGCAGCAGGCCCAGCGCTGGGCTCTGATCGAGGATTTGAACGCCCATCTTGATCAGGCGCTGGCGCATGAAGCGCAGATAATCGACGCCGCGCATGGAGCCGAAGAAGGGCGTGCCATGATCGTCGTTGGGAAAGCGGTAGCCCCAGGCCGACAGCTGGTTCAGCCCGGTATAGGTTTCCTGCAGCACCGCATCGACCCGTTCCGGCTCGACCAGGCCAAGGCCGCGCGCGACGCGCCGCCCGATGGCCTCCTGGCGCAGGACGCTGTCGGGTGGGGTGTGAATGATCGTCGTATTGCCGGCGGCGGTGGCGCCGGCGGTGCCGACATAGCCCTTTTCGGCGAGGACCACGCGGGCGCCGTTTTCAGCGGCGGTCAGCGCCGCCCAGCAGCCGGCTGGTCCGCCGCCGATAACGAGAACGTCGGCGTTTAAATTCAGGTCCACGGTAATTGTCCATAAAGAATACAGAATTAGTATTCTATATAGAAAGCCAAAGAAGGCAAGCGCCATCGCGCCCTTAAGCGGGCGGGCTTAACGGCCGGAAATCAGGTCTGGAACGGGGGCTTGTAACTAAGCTTTTGATTGCTCGGCTGGTTTTGGCATCATCAACAGCAGGAACGGCACCGCCGCCAGCAACACGGCGGTAAAGCCCGTGGCCGGCAGGCCGCTCCAGTCGATCAGCGGGCCGGTGACCAGAGCCGCGAACACGCTGGTCGCACCGGCGCAGCTGTCATTGACGCCGATGGCGCGGCCGCGATGTTCGGCCGGGGCATGGTCGGCGATCAAAGCCGTCGCCGCCACATTGGCCGCCGCCCAGCCGATGCCGACCAGGAAGGTGCCGACCGTCACGCTCCACCACGCCGAGGTCAGCGCCAGCATCAAGGCGCCGACAATGGTGGTCGCGACACCAGGAAACATCACGCGCTCGCGGCCGAACCGATCGGCCAGGCGGCCGAGCGGAATGGTGAAGCCGAACATGCCGGCCGAATGAAACATGTGCGAAATGGCGATGGCGAGCAGCGAGTGGCCATGGTGGTGCAGCACCAGCGACGTCAGCACCATGACGATCGACATATTGCCGTTGGCGGCGCTGTTGGCGACCGTGGCGATGAGCAGACGCCGGTTGGTGAACAGAAAGCGCGAGTTGAACGGCTGTGAAGCGGCGCGCTCCAGCTGCGGCGGCGGCACATAGTCGGGATAATAGCGTTGCAGGTTCATGCCGATCTCTTTCGGATCGGGCCGCACCAGATTGGCGATGATCATGCCGGCGATGATGATCACCGGCAGCATCAGCCAGGGCAGGCCGAGCGGATCCTGTCCCACGCGCGGCGCCACCGCGTCGGAAATCGAGATCAGGATCGGCGCGAAGACGAGGCCGACGAGGGAGCCGAGCGCGACGAAGCCGAGCGCCTGTGCGCGCATGCGCGGCGGATACATGTCGGCGGCGGCGACGCGCAATTGCTGCGAGGCGTTCATCCCCATGCCGAAGATCAACAGGCCGACGGTGAAGATGATGATGCTCTGCTTGCTCATGGCGAGGAACAGGATCAGGCAACCAACGAGCGCCAGGATGAGACCCAGCTGAATGCCGGGCTTGCGCCCGTAAGCATCCGTCACCTTGCCGGCGGGATAGGCGACGAGAAAGCGGCTGAGGCCGATGAGGCTCACTGAAAGACCGGCGAGGCTTGCCGATCCCGTCAGTTCCATCACCATCAGCGGCCCGAAACCGTAAGCAAACTGCATGCCCGCGCCGGTGAAGGATTGCGTCAGCGCGAACAGAGCCGTGTTACGGCGGATGAGTGGTGGAATCTGATGATACATAGTGCCCCCGCGTTTCCTCGATGTTTTTCTTTATTGATTGAGTGCCGTCATCGTCGGTCGATGGTGAATTTCTGGAAGCCGCGCGCCAGCGCCGGTTTCTTGGAGGAGAGAATGCGCGAGTTGACGCCGGTCCAGCCGATTTCGCCGGAGAGCCGGCCGTATTCGATCTTTGGACAGCGGTTCATCACCACTTGAATGCCCTTGGCTTCGGCGCGCGCCGCCGCTTCATCATTGCGCACGGTGAGCTGCATCCAGATCACCTTGGGCAGGGGATCGAGCAGCAGCGCTTCATCGACGACCGCGCCCGCCGTTTCCGAATTGCGGAAGATGTCGACCATGTCGATGGGTTCAGACACGTCCTTCAGGCTGGCGTAGCAGGGCGCGCCCAAAAGCTCTTTGCCGGCGAGGCCCGGATTGATGCCGATCATGCGGTAGCCGCGCCCGAGCAGATATTTGAAAACGAAATAGGACGGGCGCGCGTCATTGGCCGAGGCGCCGACCATGGCGATCGTTTTCACGGTTTTCAGAATGGTGCGGATGTAGTCGTCGTCGTAACGGTCGTGGTTCATAGTCTTGGAGCACGATGCGTTGCTATCGCGCTCCTTTTCCTTTCTTTCAACGCGTCTTTACTGGCTTGACGAAGATCGTCAAACCGCAAAACGCTATGCTTGTCACTGATCACGCATGACGAAAAGCGCGATCTTCCAACCGCCTGTTTCCTTGGCGAAACACAGGCCCGATGGCGTCAATTCGTTGAGGCCAACCTGGTCGGAATAGCCGATGCCGCCCTGGGGCAGGGCGATGGCGTACCAGCCGTCCGGCGGTGGCTGGTCGAGATCGGTCATAAAGGGGGCGATTTGCCCGGCGGACAGCCGCGCTGCTTCCGGCGCATCGGCGGCGGGCTTGGCGCGCAGCACGATTTCCTCGGTGGTGACGCGCAGGTTTTCCTTGTCGATGCGCGTCGCCCGCACGGCGGCTTCCGCCTTGGTGCGATCGAAGATCGGCCAGGCGGGTAGGCAGGCGAGGCCGGGCACGTCCGGCTGAGCACCGATACTTTCTGCTTCCAGCGCCGCAGCGAGCAGGCCGGTCACTGTCTCCTTGCGAAGATCTTCGGTGATTTCGTTCTTCGCCATGCCGGCGCAGCACAGGCCTTGGCGGAGGCGCTCGATGGGGCTGAGAGACTGCGGCGTTTGCCGAACACCACGCTTGCCCGGCGCGCAGGGCGCGAGCGGATCCACGGGGCAGGTAATCACAGCGACATTGGTCGAGAGCGCCGCGAACAGTGGCGTAAGATCGCTGTTGCCGACACTCTGTTTCAAGTTGACGATCAGCGCGGTGAGATCCGGATCGGTGGCGGCGGAATGATCGAACGTCACCGGCACTGGAGGATAGGCGCGGGGCGCTTGGGCAGAGGCCGCGCCAGGTAGCGCCAATGCCAGGCCGATCTTGGCCAAGCCGAGCAGTCGGGCGAACCGTCTCATCGCGTGCTGCCTCACCTTTTGCCCCATCTCGGCGCACGTTTTTCGATGAAGGCGCAGACGCCTTCGGCCGCATCCGCATGCAGCATGTTCTCGACGATGACACGGCTGGTGTGGGCATAGGCTTCCGCCAGCGGCATTTCCAATTGTCGGGCGAAGGCGCGCTTGCCAAGCGTGATGGTGGAGCGCGGCTTCTCGGCGATCTTATGTGCCAATGCGAGCGCCTCGGTCAGCGCCGCGCCCTTGGGCACCATGCGGTTGACGAGGCCGATGCGTGCTGCCTCACTCGCGTCGATCAGCTCGCCGGTGAGCAGCATTTCCATCGCATGTTTGCGCGAGACGTTGCGCGACAACGCCACCATCGGCGTCGAACAGAACAAGCCAATGTTGACGCCGGGCGTGGCGAACTGGGCGTCGTCGCTGGCGATGGCGAGATCGCAGGCGGCGACCATCTGGCAGCCGGCGGCCGTGGCGACCCCTTCGATGGCGGCGATCACCGGCTGCGGCAGCGCCACGATCGCCTGCATCATCGTCGCGCAGGTGCCAAACGTCTGCTCGAAGAAGGCGCGCCCGCCATCGGCATCGTCGCGATGGGCGGTCAGCTCCTTCAGGTCGTGGCCGGCGCTGAAGGCGGGGCCTTCGGCGGCGAGGATGACGACCCGCACCTTGTCGTCGGCAGCGATCGCATCAAACGCCTGCTGGAGCGCTGCTATGGTGGCCAGCGACAGCGCATTGCGCCGCTGCGGATCATTCAACGTCAGGAGGGCGACCGAGCCGTCATCCTCCCGGCGCAAGGGCGCTGGGGCGGCTGGCGCGTTGGCTTGATCCTTCGTCAGGGTTGTGACCATGGCCGATTCCAGGTTTGGTTGGGACATAATCTAAAGCATTTTCAAGCGAAGTGGATGCCGGTTCGCGTGAAGAAAATGCGTCAAACCAAAAATTTAGACCGAAGTTTCGATGTAATCGGAGCCTCGGTCTAAGCAAGGTAGCGGATACGGCCATGGATCAAGTCGCCTCGCGGCGCAAAATGACGGCAGAACAGATCGACGCCTTCATTCGGCAGCATTTTCCCCAGGCGGGAATGGGAACCGGGTTCCGCATCGAGGCGGTGGTGCCCATGTCGGCCACCCTGCGGCTGCTCTATTCCGACCAGCATTTGCGCCCCGGCGGCACGATTTCCGGCCCAGCCATGTTCACTTTGGCCGATTTGGCCATGTATGTCGCGATTTTGGGCGAAATCGGCGTCGGCGACGATCCGACCCGGGCCGGCCTCAGCGCCGGCGCACTCTCCGTCACCACCAATCTCAACATCAATTTCCTGCGCAAGCCGGCCCAGCGCGACCTGATCGGCACCGCCCGTCTGATGAAGCTCGGCCAGCGCCTGGCCGTTGGCGAGGTCTGGATGACGAGCGAGGGCGAAAGCGAGCCCGTGGCCCACGCGACGGCGACCTATTCGGTGCCACCGAGGTAAAGGCTGACTTCGCATTCAAGATTTTTGAGATGTCGGTCCGCCTGAGCGGCGCTCGTGGTCAGCAGAGCGCGCGTTCGCTCCATGCTGCCTGAATATCTGAAGTAAAGGAAAGTATAGGCGGAGAGAAATACTCCTGCGGCATTTCGATCGTCGGTCGGTCAAATAGACGGCTTGCGCCTTATGTAGGGGGGCAGCGTGTCCCCGTCGTCCCCCCACACCTTCTAGTTTGCATCGATGAGCATTATTTAGTTGCAGCCGCAACCATGCCCGCCGCCGCCACCCAAAAGGCCTCGGGACAAGATGCTGTTCCTCGACAGATTGACCGAAACCGGAATGGCAACAGTCGTGCCGCTGAGGACGGAGGAGTTGTTCAGCACCTTAACACCGTTAAGCGTGTTGGACAGGTTACCCACCGACACGACGGATGTGACGCCGCCGACGACACCAGTGACGCCACCGAGGACGCCGGTGAGCAAACCGCCACCACTCCGGCCGCCGGCAAAAGCCGGAGAAGCAGCAGACGCTGCGAGAAGAGCCGTGGCAGTTACCAATGCTATAGCTTTCATAACATTCTCCCACACAAAACCTCATCTCGTGAGGCGTTTTATTTTAAATACGATCTATATTTTAATTTCAAACGGAACACTTCTTAATAATAAATTATTAACCTTAAACGACTACTGTTGAGTCTGCGAATAGTTGAATAAATTGCTTGGGGAAAGCATGCGCTGGCTGATGGTCCTACCCCTCATCGCTGTCGTTCCTGCCGTCGCCGAGGAAAAGAAGAACGCTGCCGATGCCGATATCGCTGCGGCCGTAACCGTCGGGCTGCGCGGCGGCTTCGATACAAACCCCATCGACATTCAGGACGGACGTAGCAGCCCTTTCGGCGGCCAGACGTTTTCCTTTGAAATGCTGCGCGCCACTTCCGATTCAACGCTGACGGTCAAAGCGGATTCCGGCGCCAATGTTTTCATGCCGTCGGTGTCTCCACCGCAAGCCGCGCAAAGTTTGACGGTCGAAGGGCGTGTTGCGCTCAGGGATGATCTCGCGCTGCGCGGCACGATGTCCGCCAACACCGAGACGAGCTATTCACGCAAGGCCATCAATGTGCTTACGCGGGGCAGGGCGGACTATGACACGAAAGATTTCCGCGCTTTCTCCAGCCTTGAAGCCAAGATCACTTCGTTGAACGAGAGAAACATCTTCGCGATGGGCGGTTTTCTGCCTGAAGCGGAAGTGTTTGGCACATTCACCTCGCTGACCGGCGGCGCGATCAAAACCAAATATGGCGAGTTCGGCTTGTCGCTGCTGCTGTCGCACGTTCGCTATGGCGAGCTCGATTACATCGGCCTTCAGCGCACGCACAATCGCATCCAACCGAATTTCTTCTTCTCCAACCAGTTGGGGCCGGTCAGCCTGGATGGGTCGCTGTCTTACTTCACGGCGCGGTTTTCAAATCAGCTCGACTTTAACAACGTCCAGAAGGTGCTTTATACGGGCCGCGCCAAACTGCCGATCGGCGACTCGTTCTCGCTGGAAGCGAACACCTACCGCAGTATATCTGACACCACGCTGCCCTTTTCGGCGCTTGTGCTGAGCACGTCCTATGACCTGCGCGGCACCTACAAGTTCTCGCCCACCACCGCGGTCGGTGCTTTCGCGCGCTGGAAAAAGGATGAGTATCTGGGACTGTTCGCGACCACGACCGCTTATCTTTTCGGCGTGGAATATGGCTACCGCCTGCCGATGGGGATCGTTGGTAGTCTGACGGTCGCCGCCCGCCACACCGAATATCAAGGCCAGCCGAGCTTCTGGTCTGGCCAGGTCCAGGTTGGTCTGCAACGCCGCTTCGATATGATCGGCGCCCCGGAGCAAGCGTCGACTTCGACGTCGCCCATTCTGCCCTCGGTCACTCTGCCGGCGCTCACCAACACGCGCCCGCCAAGCACGTCGTCTTCTTGACCTAGGGCGTGGACTCATTGGCCCCGTAGCCAATTCGGATTGATGCGAGTTCGTCGTATCGGGTCTCTACACGCCGACATCGCTTGATCTTGTTGAAGAACCGTTCGATCGGGTTGCGCGCACGAAAACCGGACATCGCCGGTTGCCATGCAAACCTTCACAATAAGCCCAATGGACTTTTGCTTGTCTTGAGGCGTCCATTGATGGTTCAATTAAAGGCCCATTGGGGTCAACTTGGCGCGTACGCCGAAGGGCCACACATTCAACGAGAGCAGGGCTCGAGCGCATGACGCAAACGAGTTGAGCGCCACCTAACAAGCGTAAAAATGGGGAGAGTTCAGATGAAATCTTACCTTTTTTCATTCGCTCTTTGCGCGGTGATGATTCCACCCGTCGCCTCGCTGTGCTCGCAGACCGCTCAATCGGCAGAGATCACGGTCATTGCAGCGAACGCTGTCAAGGAAGGCTATACTGAACTTGTTTCAGCCTTCGAGAAGTCGAGCGGGCACAAGGTCGTCACGACTTGGGCAGGCACGGTGAATGCGACGAAAAAAGTCAATGACGGTGAGATGTATGACCTTGTCATTGTCGGCTCGGACAACATCGACCAGTTGATCAAGGGCGGGAAGTTGGCGGCTGGCAGTCGGGCCGATTTCGCAAAAACTGGGATTGGCGTTGCGGTTCGGGCTGGCCTAGCGAAACCAGATGTTTCGACGAGCGAGGCTGTCAAGTCCGCTGTGCTCGCGGCCAAGTCGGTCATCTACTCTGCTGGACCGAGTGGGGCCTACGTCGGCGAACTCATCAATAAGTTGGGCATCGCGGAGCAGGTCGCGCCCAAGGTCAAACAACCATCGTCGGGTGCCGAAGTGGCGGCAATCCTTTCGCGTGGCGAAGCGGATCTTGGTTTTGCTCAGGTCAGTGAGTTCCTGAACGTCTCGGGTCTCGTTGCACTTGGGCCGCTCCCGGCCAGCATCCAAAACTATACGATATACGCCGTTGGACTGCACACGGCTGCGACTTCTGCCGACGCTGCGAAGACGCTGGTCGAACACCTCAGAGCGCCAGCAGCCGCGTCGGCTATCAAGAAAATGGGTATGGAGCCGGGCTGATAAGTTCGCCCGACGCCCGCTGTGCAGGCGTCGGGGCAGGGTTGTCGTTACGGCAGCTTCGTCGCCCGCAGCCGTGTCGCGTTCACGATCACGCTGACCGACGACAGCGCCATCGCGGCTGCCGCGATCACTGGCGAGATCAGAATGCCGAAGGCCGGATAGAGAATGCCGGCCGCGATCGGCACGCCGAACGCATTGTAGACGAAGGCGAAGAACAGGTTCTGCTTGATGTTGCTCATCGTCGCCTGCGACAGCGCGCGGGCGCGCACCAGGCCAGTGAGATCGCCGTTGAGCAGGGTCACGCTGGCGCTCTGGATGGCGGCATCGGTGCCGGTGCCCATGGCGACGCCAACATCGGCCGCCGCGAGAGCAGGGGCGTCGTTGATGCCGTCGCCGGCCATGGCGACGATGCGGCCCTGGCTGCGATAGCGTTCGACGATACGGCTCTTGTCCTGCGGCAGCACTTCCGCTTCCACGTCGGTCAGGCCGAGTTTCGCCGCGACCGCCTTGGCGGTGGTGCGGTTGTCACCGGTGAGCATGACGATCTTCAGGCCAGCGTCACGCAGCGCCTTGAGAGCCGCTGGCGTCGACGCTTTCACCGGATCGGCGATGGCGAAAATGCCGGCGAGCTTGTCGTCGACAGCGGCGAAGATCGCCGTCGCGCCGTCACCGCGCAGCCTTTCAGCTTCAGCCGCCAGCCCCTCAATACCGACGCGCAGTTCTTTAAAGAAAAGCGCATTGCCGAGCGCGATGCGATGGCCCTCGACCGTGCCGATGGCGCCCTTGCCATTGGGCGAGTCGAAGTCGGTCACCTTCGCAGGCGTAATGCCACGGTCCTGCGCTGCCTTGACGATGGCAAGGGCGAGGGGATGTTCGCTGGAGCGTTCGACGCTGGCGGCAAGCCGCAGCAGTTCGCTTTCCTCGAAACCTTGCGCTGTTACGATGGCGGTGACGGCGGGCTTGCCCTCGGTCAACGTGCCGGTCTTGTCGATGACCAGCGTGTCGACCTTCTGCAGCCGTTCCAGCGCTTCGGCGTTCTTGATCAGCACGCCGGACTGCGCACCGCGACCAACCCCGACCATGATCGACATCGGCGTGGCAAGACCCAGCGCACAGGGGCAGGCGATGATCAGCACGGCGACGGCGGCGACCAGGCCGTAGGAGAAGCGCGGCTCCGGCCCCCAGATCGACCAGGCGGCGAAGGCAATGGCGGCGCAGAGGATGACGGCCGGGACGAACCAGCCTGACACCTGATCGGCGAGACGCTGGATCGGCGCGCGGCTGCGCTGTGCTTCCGACACCAGTTGCACGATCTGCGACAGCATGGTGTCGCGCCCGACCTTGCGGGCCTCGACATGCAGCGCGCCGCTCTGGTTGAGCGTGCCGCCGATGACGTTGTCGCCTGTGGCCTTCGTCACCGGCATGGATTCGCCCGTGACCATGGATTCATCGACAGCGCTGCGGCCTTCGCGCACCGCGCCGTCAACCGGCACTTTCTCGCCCGGCCGCACGAGCAGCACATCGCCAACGGCGATGGCGTCAAGCGTCACTTCCTCGTCGCTGCCATCGGCCTTGATGCGGCGCGCGGTGCGCGGCGCCAGATCGAGCAGCGCACGGATAGCGCCGCCCGTCGCGTCGCGGGCCCGCAGTTCCAAGATCTGGCCGAGCAGCACCAGCACGGTGATGACAGCCGCCGCCTCGAAATAGACCGCCACCGCGCCGTCGTGGCCGCGGAAGGCCGGCGGGAAAATCTGCGGGGCCACGGTGGCGACGATGCTGTAGGCCCAGGCGACGCCGGTGCCCATGGCGATCAAGGTGAACATGTTGAGATTGCCTGATCGCACCGACTGCCAGCCGCGCACGAAGAACGGCCAGCCGGCCCACAGCACCACGGGTGTCGCGAGCGCCAGCTGAAACCAGTTCGATCGCTGCATGCCGATGTCGTGGGTCCAGCCGAACAGATGGCCGCCCATTTCCAGCAAGAATACCGGCAGGGTCAGCGCCAGGGCGATCCAGAACCGGCGGGTCATGTCCTTCAATTCGTGGTTCTCGACCGGTTCCGACGAGACCATCAGCGGTTCCAGCGCCATGCCGCAGATCGGGCAGGAGCCTGGGCCGACCTGGCGCACTTCGGGATGCATCGGGCAGGTATAGATGTCGGTGTCGTTGCCTGCGGGCTTCGCAGGCTTGGGGTCGAGATAGTGCTGCGGGTCGGCTTCGAACTTGGTCTTGCAGCCGGCTGAGCAGAAGAAATACGGCTGGCCGGCATGGGTCGTCTGATGCTTGGCCGTGGCGGGATCGACGGTCATGCCGCAGACCGGATCTTTCACCTGGCCGTCCGCGACCTTGGCCGGAGCCGGGCCACAATGGGAACAGGCGGGCGCGGTCGCAGCGTGCGAATGGCCGTGGTGGTCATGGTTATGATGTTGATGTTCTTGATGATTATCCGTGGCCATCAGGGAATCCTTGATTACGAGTCCCAACCAAGCTACACCTTCCCATCGTAGGAAGGTCAACAGCTATATAGCGGAGATGCGTGTGAATATCGGCCAGGCCGCGGAACAGTCCGGCGTCAGCGCCAAGATGATCCGCCATTACGAGTCGATCGGTTTGTTGCGACCGGCCGTCCGCTCGGACAACGCCTACCGCCAATATGGTGAGCCCGAGGTCCACGAGCTGCGCTTCATCGGCCGCGCCCGTTCGCTCGGCTTTTCCATGAAGGAGATCGGCGAATTGCTGTCCCTGTGGCGCGATCGCGAGCGCCCGAGCGGCGACGTCCGCCAGGTGGCGGCGCGCCATCTCTCCGACCTCGAAGGCAAGCTCGCCGAAATGCAGGCCATGGTGACGACCCTGCGCAAACTCATCCACGCCTGCCACGGTGACGCGCGGCCCGATTGTCCGATCCTCGAGGATCTCGCTGGCACGCCCGCGCGGCAGGCGCTCAGTTGATCGCGATTTCCGTCCGTTCGCCCGCCGTCACTTTCACCGGCTGTTCGTTACTGGTGTCGCCGCGCGTGACGATGACGACATAGTCGCCCGCGTTGAAGGCGAAGTTGATCTTGGCGTCGTAGAATGTTTCGAACACCTTGCGTTCGCCGTTGATGTCTTTCTTGGGGGCGACGATCTCGATCTTATCGGCGCCCGTCGCGTCGATGGCGAGCACGCCTGCATCGAGCGACAGAGTGAGCCGCGTCGGCTGGCCGGATTTCATCTCGATGCGCTGCACCTTCTCGGCCTTGCCGACCGACAGTTTGAGGTCGTAGGCGCCGGCGGGCAGATCGAACACCGCCAGCGGATCGTAGCTCACAGCCACCCATTCGCCGGGCTCGTTCTCGACTTGCTGCGGCCGGCGCACTTCGACCGTCAATCCCGTCTCGACCTTGGGGCCGCCAGGTGCATAGAGCGCGTCGGCGAGTAGTCGTCCGGCATCAAGCGACATGGCGAGATTGATGACATCGCCCGGCGCGACGGTGAAGGCTTTCTCGGCCTTGGCCGACCCCTTGCTGAGCACCATCGCATAGGCGCCGGCGGGCACGATGAATTTCGGCACCGCGTCATATTTGGTGGTCACGGCCTCGTCGTTTTGGCGCAGTTGCCACGTCACATCCTGCGCCTTGGCGCCCGAGCCCGAGATATTGCCTTCGCTCGTCACATAGCCGGCATCGAGAACGAAATCGTAAGTGGCAAGAGCGCCTTTCTTCACTTCGACCGGGAACAGCCGTTTCGTCTCTTCGAGCGTGACTTCGAGCATATAGGCGCCGGGCTCCGCCGCCATGGCGAGACGCGGGCCATATTCGGTGGCGAGATATTCGCCTTTCTCCTCGCCGTCGGCGCCGGGCTTGTAGAGCGCCCAGACAAGTCCACCATCGGTGATCGGGTCGAGACCTTCGGCGAGGCGCGCTGTGGCGCGTAGCGGCTTGCCGCGAAACGGGTCGACGGTTGGGGCGCGGGCAGGGGCCTCGCTCACCACTTTCTTGCCTTGCGCCACGTCGATGGCGCGGCCGAGCGCCTGTTGCAGGCCGCTGGCATTGGCGGCATCGAGATACACGCCACCGGTGTTGCGGGCGATGCATTGCAGTTGCGCCTTGGCAAGGGGATCAGCAACGTCCAGGCCGATGACATGGGCAACGAAGCCGACGCCGGCTTTCTTCAATTCAGCCGCCGCCGCGCACGGATCGGCATTGCAGGTTTCGATGCCGTCGGAGACGAGGATGACGGTGGATTTGTTCTCGCTCGACTTCAGCGTCTGCGCCGCTTGTCGCAACGCCTGCGTAAGCGGCGTCTTGCCCTTCGGATTGAGGCGCGCCACGGTGGCGTTGATCTCGCCAGCATCGATCGCCTCAACCGGGCGGATCATCTCGATATCGTTACAATCGCCTTTCGAGCGATGGCCATAGGCCATGACGCCGAGCCGGTCGGCCGGATTCCATTTCGACAGGATCGAGCCGACCGCTTGGCGCGCCGCCGCGATCTTCGACTGCCCCTCGACAATCCCCCACATCGATCCCGAAGCGTCGAGAATGAGGACTGTATCGCCGACACCAGCTGGTTTGGGCGGGGCTTTTGGTTGTGCTTGCTGTTGTGCCTGGGCCGGCGTGCAAAAGGCTAAGGCAATCATGGCCAGTATCAGGATGATGCGCTGCACGTTGCCCCCTCGCGAAATGTCGCGCGCTGTCCTATATCGACGAGCCGGACTTCTCCGCTGACGAACAGGCGCGACCGACACATATGACCCATCCACCCGTGAACGCCGCCTCGATCCCGCGATGTGCGCCATCGCACAGCCGGCCGCTTCTTCTCCGGCAATTGGCTTGAGGACCACATGATTCGTCCGAAAGCTGATTACGATTTCTATCTCGACCTGTGGCGCTTGCGCGCCGATGGCGAAGCCTTCTCGACCCATAGCAGCGATCTGATGCCGGTGCGCGACAGCGAGGGCCGGCCCGCCATGTTGAAACTACCGATCGAGAAATACGAGAAGGCTGGCAGCATCCTGATGCAGTTTTGGGATGGGGAGGGCACGGCGCGTGTTCTCGGCTTTCACGATGGCGCGCTCTTGCTCGAACGTCCCGAAGGCGTGTTGCGGCCGCTGTCGCAACTGGTGCAAGAGGGGCGCGACGACGAGGCGACGCAGATCATCTGCGAGGCCATCGCCGTCCTGCATCGCCCGCGCCCCGCCGCGCGGCTGGAGCAGCTGCGCCCGCAATTGGTGGCTCTCGAGCCCTGGTTTAAGGACCTCGTGCCCGCGCCGGAAAAATATGGCGAGCCGTTTGGCCGCTCGTTGGCCATCGCCCAGGAGCTGCTTGCGACGCAGACGGAAATCGTGCCGCTACATGGCGACATCCATCACGACAACATCATCGATTTCGGCGCGCGCGGCTGGTTGGTGATTGACCCCAAACCGCTGATCGGTGATAGCGCCTTCGATTACGCCAATCTGTTCTGCAACCCCAATCTGGAGACAGCGACCGATCCGCAGCTCTTCAAAGCGCGCCTCGCCCGCGTCTGCGCGCAATCAGGCATTGAGCGGCAACGCATGTTACGTTGGCTCATCGCCTGGACTGGCCTGTCGGCGGTCTGGTTTCTTGAGGACCACCAGTCCGACGACATCGACATGGGCGTGATGCAACTGGCGCTGGCCGAGCTGAACTAAGCAAACTCGCGCAGGCCGCGCCGCCGCGCCAATTCCGCTTCGCTGGGACGTTCGAGCGAGAAGGAGCCGGTCTCAACAGCGCCATCGGGCAGATAGGTCATCATCACCACGCCGTTGGACGAGATGCGCGACGATGCCAGCCGCAATCCCGTCGGCGTCGTTCCCGCGCCAAACAGTCGCTTGCCGTCGCCAAGCACGATCGGGAAGACCAGCAGGGCGAGCTCGTCGACGAAGCCATGAGCGAACAGGGCCTGCAGCAATTCGCTCGATCCTTGCACGAGAAGGTCGGGGCCATCCTGCTTCTTCAGCTGCCGCACGCTGGCGACCACGTCGCAGCCGATCGAACGGCTGTTCGCCCACGCCATTTGTGGCTCCGACCGTGACGCGACATACTTCGTGACGCGGGTGAATAGGGCGCCGATCTCGTTGTCGGCGCCGACATAGGGCCAATGGGCGGCGAAGATGTCATAGGTCTTACGCCCGAGCAGCAGATCGAAGGGCCGGGCGTAGATCTCGCCCATGAAGTTCCCGACATCGGTGTCATAAAGCGGTGCACACCAGCCGCCATGAACGAACCCGCCGATCGGGTCCTCATGCGGGCAGCCGGGACCCTGCATCACGCCATCCAGGCTGATCAACGTGCAGGCAATGATCTTTCTCATGGTTTCCGCGCTTTCCAATCCGAGGAGGCAGACGCCTGCTTCAAGGACGCGCGAAACCGCCGCGATCCGACAGGCGAATCCACCGCAGGGCGAAAAATTTTCGCTCTCTGCGATCCCTGTCAGACTACCCCGACCTCCTGCCAATAGCTGACAGCAGTAGCCGTCAGCCCCGGCAACGCCCCCGGACATCATCGACACATGTGTTCCTAGGACGCCTCAAACAAGGGGAGGGCGTCATGAAATATTCCGCTTACATCGCGCTTTATCTCGATAATTCCGAAAGCTGTGTGATCGCTGCAACAGGTATATCAGCGATCCTGACGGCCTGTGCGCCAGCGGTTTTTGCGCGCCGCGTAAATGCGCCGCGTAGAAACACTTGGTTCAATGCCTAGCGTGCCGGCCCATTTACCATTCTGGCCGGCTGCGCTGTTTTGCGGTCATGATTTTTGCTCATGTCGCGCTTAAGAGGATGTGATGAGTAAAACGGCGGTTGCAATCAGGCATGTGCATTTCGAAACGCTCGGCACCTTTGAATCGGTGCTGACGGAAGCGGGCTATGAGGTCAGTTATCTGGACGCAGGAAAGGATGCGCTGACCATCGATGCGGCCGCCCCCGATCTTCTCGTCATGCTCGGCGGTCCGATTGGCGTCTACGAGACCGACACTTATCCGGTACTGCTCGACGAATTGGCGTTGATCCGCGCCCGTCTCGCCAGCGGCAAGCCACTGCTCGGCATCTGCCTCGGCGCGCAGCTCATCGCCTCGGCGCTTGGCGCCAAGGTGGCGGCGACCGGCATCAAGGAGATCGGCTTTTCGCCGCTCACTTTGACGGAGCAGGGCGCGCTGAGCCCGCTGCGCCATCTAGAGGGCGTGCCTGTACTGCACTGGCATGGCGATGCATTCGCCATCCCCGCAGGCGCGGTGCATTTCGCCTCGACATCACTGTGCGCTACGCAAGCCTTCGCGCTGGGACCAAGCGTGCTCGGCCTGCAATTCCATCCGGAAGCCGACACGACGCACGATCTCGAACCTTGGCTCATTGGCCACGCCGCCGAACTCGCCGGCGCGAAGATCGATCCGCGTGCAATCCGCGAGGATGCGCGTCGTTATGGACCAGCGCTCGCCAATGCGGCGCGCGCCATGTTCGCCGAATGGCTCGCGGCCGCTACTTAGGTTTCGCTTCGATCTGCGGCGGGGCCTGGATGAAGTCTTCGAGCTTCAGGCCCTTTTCGGCGAGCAGCGCTTCGAGCACCGGCTGCAGTTTGCCAAGGCTTTCCTGCACCGCATCGCGCATGGTGTCGACGACCACCTGGGTGTTGCGTTCGATCTCGATATTGACGTGATCGCCCGCCTTCTTTTCCTCGAAGACGGTCATGCGCCGCGTTTCGGGAATGAGCCAGACCTCGAACCAGCCTTCGTTCTTGTTGACTTCCGACACGGTGAGGCTCGCGCCATTGATGGCGATATAGCCTTTCGGGAAAATGTAGCGGCGGAACGCCTGTGGGATGGCGATGCGCAACAGCTTGTTGCCTTCGGCCGTGGCGACGCTCTCGATCGGCGTCGAGAAATCGATATGGCCCGACATCGGATGGCCACCGATCTCGGCCCCGTCCTTGGCGGCTCGCTCGATATTGACGCGGGCGCCGGCCGCCACCTCGTCCAGGGTGGTGACATTGAGGCTTTGCAGGATGACGTCGAAACTGGCGCTATCGGCCGAGAGCAGCTTGGTCACCGTCAGGCAGACGCCGTCCACCGACACGCTCGCGCCGATGGCCAGTCCCTCGCTAAAACCCTCGGGGAATTGCAGCTTGAAGGTCCGAATGCCGTCGTGATCGTCGATGGCGTCGATGGTCGCCATGCCCTGAATAATGCCTGTAAACACGCTGTGTCCTGTCGGTTTCAGTCTCTCTGGGCCGCCTTAAAGCACAAACCGGCGCGCGACGCACCCGGTCGTGCTAGCATGACGGCCGAGGGACAATCGTGGAAGGATCTTCATGACGCGGCCACGTGTCGTCATCGCAGGCGGTGGTTTTGGCGGTCTGGCGGCCGCCAAGGCGCTGCGCAAGCTGCCTGTCGACGTCATTCTGATCGATCGGCGCAACTATCACCTGTTCCAACCCTTGCTCTATCAGGTGGCGACGGCGGCATTGTCGCCCGGACAGATCGCTCAGCCGATCCGGGCGATCCTCCGGCACCAGGCCAATGCCACCGTGCTGCTCGACGAGATCACCGGTATCGATAAGGCCCGCAAGGTGGTGCAGGGCCGCCAGGCTGGCGAGATCGCCTATGACACGCTGATCCTGGCGACGGGCGCCACCCATGCCTATTTCGGCCATGACGAATGGGCCGACGTCGCGCCGGGCCTGAAAACCCTCGATGATGCCACCGCCATCCGCCGCCGCATTCTGGAGGCCTTTGAATACGCGGAACTGGCAACCGATGCCGCGATCCGCGAGGCCTTCCTGACCTTCGTGGTCATCGGCGCGGGTCCAACCGGCGTCGAAATGGCCGGCGCGATCGCCGAACTGGCGCGCCATACTCTGGCCGACGATTTCCGCAATATCGATCCGAAATCGGCGCGGGTGGTGCTGATCGAGGCCGGGGCGGGCGTGCTGCCGGCCATGACGCCGGATCTTGCTAAGGCGGCTCAAGCCGGGCTCGAACGGCTCGGCGTCGATGTTCGGGTGAACCTGCCGGTGACGGGCTGTTTCCCCGATCGGGTCGAGGCGGGTGAAACAACCATTCCTTGCCGCACCATTGTGTGGGCCGCTGGCGTCCGGGCTTCGCCAGTCGGCGTCTGGCTTGGGGGCGACGTGCCGCTCGATCGCGCCGGTCGGGTCGAGGTCGCAGCCGACTTGTCGGTGCCGGGCCATCCCGACATCTTCGTCATTGGCGATGCTGCCAGGGTGCTGGGGCCCGACGGCAAGCAGGTGCCAGGTATCGCGCCGGGCGCAAAACAGCAGGGCGGCTATGTTGCCAGCGTGATTGCGGCGCGGCTGGACGGACGCACATTGCCGGCCTTTCGCTACGTCGATCGCGGCAACCTCGCCACCATTGGGCGGGGCGAGGCTGTGGTCGATCTCGGCTGGTTCCGCTTCAAGGGCTTCTTCGCGTGGCTCTTCTGGGGCCTCGTCCACATTTTCTTTCTCATCGACTTCCGCAACCGGTTGTCGGTGATGTTCGACTGGACCTGGTCCTATTTCAGCTTCGGCCGCAACGTCCGCCTGATTACCTCAGGGGCGAGCGCGCCCGCGCCGAAACCGCCGGCTCAGCCCGACGCAGGAGCTTGAGGGGGCAGGCGCGCATCGCACCTACGCTCTTGTTAAAATTGACCAATTAATGGTCTAAATTATGAGGCGTTGGAGTTTTCGCTGGAGCAGGCAATGCAGATATCCGTAAGCGACGCCAAGGGACAGTTGACCGAACTGGTTCGTCGAGCTGAGGCTGGTGACGAGGTGATTTTGACCCGGCACGGCCATGCTGCGGTGCGCCTCGTTCCCGTAACGACGGTGCCGAACAAAGAGTCGCGGCGAGCACTGCTTGAAGCTGTGCGTGCTTCTGCAAAGGCAATTGCCGGCCCGAGCGCTGCGCGCAGCCAAGACTTCCTCTATGGCGATGGTGGTCTGCCAAAATGATCGCTGTCGATACATCCGCATTAATGGCGATCGTTTTGAATGAGTCGAAAGCAGACGCTTGTATCGCAGCATTAACGACCGAAGATCGTTTGCTGATTTCTGCTGGCACGGTCGCGGAAACGCTCATCGTAGCAGCGAGACGCGATGTCGGCGATGCTATGGATCGTTTGATAGATGGGCTCGGCTTTGAAGTTGTTTCCATAACACCTGCTTCTGCTCGACGCATCGCCCAGGCTTATGAGAAGTGGGGAAAAGGCGTGCACGAGGCATCGCTCAACTTCGGCGACTGTTTCGCTTATGAAGTTGCGAAGGAACACGACTGTAAACTGCTGTACGTCAGTGACGATTTCACGCGTACAGATATCGATGCTGTCTTATAACCGCCGGCCCTCGAAGAGATCGCGCTCGCGCGCCAAGCCTTCGCCGACAAGATCGAAAAAGGCCCGCACCCGTGCCGTTTGCTTCAGGTCGGCATGGGTGACGATCCAGAGCTCGCCGGTGATCTCTGAGATCGGTGTCGCCATCGCCCGGGCAAGACCGTCCTGGCTGTCGCCGAGATAGCAAGGCAGCAAGACGAGACCGATGCCGGCCTTGGCGGCAATCGATTGATTGACCAGGCTGTTGGTGCGGTAGACGACGGAGGCCGATGGCACGTTGGCGGCCAGCCAGTCGGCCGCCGCGATCCCGACCATGCCGGTTTCCCAGCCGATGACCGCATGGTGGCCAAAATCCTCGGCGTCGCGCAGCAGCCCTCGCGTTTCGAGATAGTCCGGCGCAGCGTAGAGCGCCCAAGCCATATCGGCCAGCTTGCGGCCCCAGAGGTCGCCTTCCTTCGGTCGCACCGGCCGCAGCGCGATGTCGGCCTCGCGCCGTGACAGGCTGAGCACCCGGTTCTCGATCAGCAGCTCTACGACGATGCCCGGATGGGCCTGCCGGAAGGCGGCGAGATGGCCGGTGAGCCGGCTATAGGCGAGCGTTTCCGACGAGGTGATGCGCAATTGCCCGGAGAGGCGATGGTCGCCGCCGACGATGTCGCGATCGAGCGTCAGCGCCTCGTCCTCCATCCGCTCGGCGCCCGCCGCCATGCGCGCGCCAGCCGGCGTCGCCTGATAGACCCCGCCAGGCAGGCGCTCGAACAGGCGCACATCAAGGCCGCCTTCCAGCGCCTTGAGTCGCCGGAAAGCTGTCGAATGGTCGATAGCCAGCGTCCGGGCCGCTGCTATGAGGCTGCCGGCGCGATGCACCGCGAGCACCAATTTAAGGTCGTTCCAGTCCTCCATGCGCCAATTTTAGCAGAGCTGTCGTTTGCAGTCACGCAAGCAGGATTGGCAAAATACCAACAAGCATTGCGATAATGCCGGTTCCATATTCCCTCCGAACCGCGCTGCTCAGCGCCGCCATCGCAAGGACCGGGAAAAGGACCACCAATATGAAGCTCTACTACGCCGCCGGAACCTGTTCGCTCGCCCCGCATATCGTCGCTAATGAGGCGGACATCACGCTTGATCTCGAACGTGTCGATCTCGGCAAGATGCCGCGCCTTACCGACGGTGGCGTCGACTACGCGACGGTCAATCCCAACCTCTACGTCCCGGCGTTGCGGCTCGACGATGGCGCCATCATCACCGAGGGCGTCGCTATCATGCAATATCTGGCCGACTACGAGCCGGAGAGCAAAATCGTGCCTCCCTCCGGCACGCTGGCCCGCGTTCGGCTGGAGCAATGGCTGGTTTTCATCAGCACTGAGCTGCACAAGATGTACAGCCCGTGGCTTTTCCATCCCGAACATGGTGCACAGGCGCAGGCCGTGGCGCGCGACAAGATCGCCCAGCGTCTCGCTTATGTGGATGGACAACTGGCGACGAACGGGCCGTTTTTGCTCGGCCTGAATTTCTCGCCGGCCGACGCCTATCTCTTCACCATCGTTGGCTGGTCGCAATTCACCAAGGTCGATCTCACGGCCTTTCCCTACCTGCGCGCCCTGATGGATCGCGTCGCCGCGCGGCCATCGGTGCGCGACGCGATGCTGGCGCAGGGTTTTAAGGTGGCGGCATGAGCGGGGCGAAACTCATCCTTGTCAGCCATCACCTGTGCCCCTACGTGCAGCGTGCCGCCATCGTCCTGGCGGAGAAGGGTGTGCCTTTCGAACGGCGCATGGTCGATCTTGCCGCTAAGCCGGCGTGGTTCCTGGCGCTCTCGCCCCTTGGCAAAGTGCCATTGCTGATCGTCGAACAGGCGGATGGCAGCCAGGCCGTGCTCTTCGAAAGCACGGTCATCTGCGAATATCTCGAAGAGACCCAGCCGGGCAGGGTTTTGCATCCCGTCGACCCGCTGGAGCGCGCCCGCCATCGCGGCTGGATGGAATTCGGCTCGTCCGTTCTGTCCGACTTGTGGGGCTTCGAGACGGCGCAGGATGCGGCGACCTATGAAGCGAAGCGGCAGGCGCTGCGGGACAAATTCGCCAGCGTCGAAAATGCGCTCGGTAACGGTCCTTATTTCGCCGGCACGGCTTTCAGCATGGTCGACGCGGTCTTCGCGCCGATCTTCCGCTATTTCGATGTCTTCGACGAGATCGCCAGCACCGAGCTTTTTGATGACTTGCCGCGTGCTGGACAATGGCGTGCTGCACTGGCTGCGCGCGCGAGTGTTCAAGATGCGGTGACGAGCGAGTATCCCCAGCACCTGCGCGCCTTCCTCGTCGATCATGACGCCCATCTTCTCAAACTGGCGCGGGTGGCGTGATGACACAGAATGCCGCCTGGTTCTGGCTTGTCGTTGCGGGTCTGTGTGATGTCGCCTGGGCGATCTCAATAAAATATACGCAGGGCTATACGCGACCGGGCTGGACTGTGGTTTCGCTCCTGCTACTCGCCGCTTTCGTCTATCTCCTCGGCCGCACGCTCGACGTGTTGCCGGTGGGCACCGCCTATGCGGTGTGGACCGGCATCGGCGCCGTCGGCACCGTGCTGATGGGCGTCTGGCTGTTCGGCGAGGCGCTGCATCCGCTGCGCCTCGGCGGTGTCGCGCTGGTCATCGCCGGAATCGTCGCGTTGAAAATGTCGCCCGCCTGATCATTCCTGCTTCTGCAGCAACGCGCTTTCCTTCTCCATCACGCGCTGAAATGCCGGCCGGGTGATGCAGCGACCGAGATAGTCGGCGAGCACGGGCGTTGACGGCAGAGCCTTCAGGATGTTGATGCCGTAGTAGATGCCGCTCGCCAATTGTGTGTCGACGGCGGTGAACGTGTCGCCGATCGCGAAGGGATGGCGCGAGAGCTGTTTGTCGAGATTGGCCGTCATATCGTCGAACGAGCCGAAGGAGAAGCTGCCCGGCTGGTAGGCGATGTTCAGGGCGTGCATGGCAATGCAGGGATCGAAAACGGAATCGCAATAGACGATCCAGGTCAGGAAGGCGCTGCGCAGAGGATCGCCGGGCTTGGGCGCAAGCGCGGCTTGCGGAAAAGCCTCGGTGAGATGCAGGCAGATCGCGGCGCGTTCGGTGACGATGGTGCCATTGTGGTCGATCGCCGGCACTTTCTTGTTGGGCTGGATCGCCCGATAGCTTTCGGGGATACCGCCGGCTTGATGAATGTCCATCAGCACGGGCTCATAAGGTGCGCCGATCTCCTCAAGCAGCCAGTGGACGCCAGTCGATCGTGTGAATGGCATGAAATAGAATTTGAGCATGGCTCCCTCCTGCGTGATCCGCGATGGTCCTAGCAGTCTGCTGACGTCAGGATTTGTCAGCAGCCTTGGGGAACTGTGTCGAGCGCGCCGCGAAAGGCGCTTGACCCTCCACCTGGTGGAGACCCTAGAACAGCGCCATGAGTGAGAACAACTACACCATCGGCGAGTTGGCCAGGCTCAGCGGCGTGTCGGTGCGCAAGATCCGGTTCTATTCCGACCGGGACCTGCTGCCGCCGCGTCTGCGGACCCCGAATAATTACCGGATCTATTCCGATGACGATGTGGCTCGTCTCGATCTCATCCGGGCGCTGCGGCAGGCGGGCATCGGTCTTGATGTCATCCGCAAGCTGCTCGCCCGGCGGCTGCCGCTGCGGCAGGTTCTCGAGATGCGTCTGCAAACGCTGGAAGCGGAAATCATCGCCCAGCGCCGCATTGCCGCTACCTTGAGAGCCGCCTTGCGCACGCCGGATCCCACCGAAGCTGATCTCAGGAGACTCTGGACCATGACCCATCTTTCGCAAGCACAATTCCGTGCCTCGATCGAGCAGTTTTACGACAAGATCGCCGCTGGCGCTCATATGGACGATGCCTGGAAACGGCAGATGATCGACGCGGCCACGCCGGCGTTGCCCGACGAGCCGACGACCGCGCAGATCGACGCCTGGAACGAGATCACAGCGATGTTCTCGGATGAAGCCTTCATCGCCGAAATGAAGAGCGATACAGCCGCGATGTGGACCAAAGGGTTCGACCCTGGCGCTTATGCCAAAGCGGCCGACACGACGATCGCTGACGTGCAAGCCGCGATGGCGCGGGGCGATCGGCCTGAGGGCGAGGTAGGCCTCAAGATCGCGCGCGACTGGCTCTCTGGATCAGCGCAGGCAATGCGGCGCGCGCCCGATCAAGCCTTCATGCAATGGCACCTGGATCATTATCGCAAGAACTACGGCCGCTCGACGCGCTATCAGCAACTGATGGCCATCCTGCGCGGTGACGATCCGTCCGACGCTTTCAGCAGCGAGTGGATGTGGCTTCACTCCGCCATGGGCGTGTTGTTGCAGCGTTCCGCTTAAGGGCAGGCTGCGAAGGTTGTCACGGCATATCCAGCGACGGGTTGATCGAGCAGGGTAATCTGGCTTGCACAGGGCTGCCCTGCGCCGGCCGCTCACCTGCTGACGGATTTCTGGTTTACGGTGCGCTATCCTTCCTCAGTCGCAGCGAACCCCGTTTTCTTTCATGACCTCATCCCGTGTCTTCTACGGCTGGTTCGTCGTCGCGGCGGCCTTTGCCGTCACCTTCGTCGGTTTCGGCAGCGCCTATGCGTTCAGCGCCTTCATGGAATCCCTGCAGCGAGATTTCGGCGCCTCGCGCGGATCGGTCGCGCTCGTCTTCTCTCTGGCGGGGTTTCTCTATTTCGCGCTCGGCATCGTCAGTGGCCCATTGGCGGATCGCTGGGGCGCGCGCCGGCTGGCGGTCTTTGGCATGGTCCTGGTTGGTCTGGGGCTTATACTGGCAAGCTTCGCGCGCACCATTGTCGAGGTCTACGCCGCTTACAGTCTTGGCGTCGGTGTCGGCGTCGGCGCGGCCTATGTGCCGGCCGTCGGCGTGGTGCAGCGCTGGTTCGTGCGCCGGCGCGGCTTTGCCTCGGGCCTGGCCGTCAGCGGCATCGGTGTCGGCACGTTGGTCATGCCGCCGCTCGCGGCTTGGCTGATCGGCTCGCTCGGTTGGCGCGAGGCTTATCTTATTCTCGGCATCATCGCGCTGATTGTCGGCGTCGGCATGGCGCTGTTCATTGTCGATAATCCCAGTGATCGCGGCTTGGCGCCCGATGGCGATGCCGCGCCGCGCAACGGATCAGCCAAGACCATTGAAGGTTTCGCCGTGGCGGATGCGGTGCGCACACCGCAATTCCTCGGTCTTTACGCTGCCTGTCTCATCTGCGCCTTCGGCGTCTTCGTGCCCTTCGTCCATCTCGTGCCCTATGCGCTCGATCACGGCATCAGCCAGTCTTCGGCGGTGTTGCTCATCGGCGCCATCGGCGTCGGTAGCACGGCGGGGCGCTTTCTGCTCGGCGGCCTGGCCGATCGGATGGGCCGTCAGTCCTTTCTGCTGGCCACCTTCATCGGCATGGCGGCGACGCTGGCGATCTGGGTCTTCGCGACGGATTTCTGGGGCCTGGCGATCTTCGCGCTTTTGTTCGGCGCGGCCTATGGCGGCTGGGTCGCCATCCTGCCGGCGGTGGTGATGGATCATTTTGGCGGCCGCAATGTCAGCGGCCTGATCGGCATTCTCTACACCAGCGTTGCCTTCGGTACCTTGATCGGCCCCAGTGCCGCTGGCTTCATCTTCGATATCAACCACAGCTACCTGTTGCCGATCCTCGCCAGCGTCGCCGCCAATGTGATCGCGGCATTGGTCGCTTGGTCGGTGTCGCGGCGAGCGTGACAGGCGTTTAGCGGCTCAAGGAGCAGCCGGCGCGTTTGATCATGTCGTCGACGAGCAGGGGCGTTGCAGCCGTCTCGGCGGAATTGCCTTGGCGCGCCGCAGCCTTCAGCGCCTGATGGGCAGCCCGGTCCGTGAGCGCGAGCGGTCCTTGGCAGGTGGTGCGGGCGGCTCTGATCAAAACCCCGGTGGTTTCGCCGACGCCGGCGAGATAGGCGACAAGCACTTGCCGGGCGGTCGCTTCGTGCGGCGCCTTGTCGAGCATTTCCATTACTTGCGCGACGGAAATCTCGCCGCGCGAGGTCGATGGCGCCGCTTTGGCCGGCAAGATGGCAAGGCAGGTGAGGGCGCTGGCTGCGAGGAGGGCGGTCGCGAAAATACGAGAAGGCATTGGTCGTCTCCGATTGGCGGCGAAGACGTATGGCGAAAAAATTTTATTGTCAAACGATAATTTTTAGTTATAAATCAGAAATAATCTGATCGGAGTTGCCATGTCTGCCGAAGCTGTTTCCGACACTGTCCGTTCTCAACGCCTGGCGCGTATTCGCCGCTTGAGCCGCCTTCTCGTCACCGCCTGTACCGCCACGTCGGTCCTGCTCACTCTGGCGCTCCTGTTCTATTGGGCCACCACGCCGACGCCAGCCTTGCTGCGGGCTCAGGCAGGCGTGAACGGTGCGGATACGATTGAACTTGGCTTTGTCATCCGCGCGCTGGCTTTCCTCATTTCCATGGTGCCGCTCTCTGCTCTGATCTACGGGCTGATGAATGCGCGGCAGTGCTTTGCCGCTTTCGCCGCCGGCCATATCTTTTCGGCCGAGACGGCTGGCCGGCTGCGGAACTTCGCTGTCGCCATTATCGCCTCGGCGGTCTTGAAGCCCTTTGCCGGAGCGGCGCTTTCAGTCCTGCTGAGCTGGCACGGTTCGCCCGGCACGAAGTCGCTCGTGTTCAACGTCGGGTCGGATACGTTGCTTGGCATGATTTTCGGCGGCACCGTGGCTCTGATCGCCTGGGTGATGCGCGAGGCCATGACCATCGCCGACGAAAACGCGCAGTTCATCTGAGGCCGTCATGTCCATCAAGGTCAGGCTCAATGTCATGCTGGCGGAGCGCAACGCCAAGTCGAAGGACCTCGCCGAATATGTCGGCATCACCGAGGCCAATCTGTCATTGCTCAAACAGGGCAAGGTGAAAGGCGTGCGCTTCGAGACGCTGGAGCGCATCTGTCAGTTTCTCGACTGCCAGCCAGGCGATCTCCTGCGCTACGAAGACGACGGCGAGGGCGCGCCCTGACGTCGTCTCGGCCAGGTTAAAACCGGCCGCCGACGCCGCCCAGCGACATGCCGCCGAAACCGCCTCCGCCGCCACCGGAGCCGCCACCGCCTCGGCCGCCACGACCGCCGCTAAAGCCCGAAGGCGCGCTCTTCTGCTCCGCCGCCGTGGCGGTGGCCAGCTCGGCGCTGCTGACGCTGCAGCTGCCTTTCTTATCGTAGCGGGCAAAGAACAGGCTGCGTTGATTGACGAAAGCCTGGCGATTGAGCCGGCCCTTCGCATCAGCACCGAAAAAACCGAACTCGGCCCGTTCAAACAGGGGGCTCGACCGTTTGATGGTCTCGAACTCCCGCGCTTCGATGAAACCGTGACGTTTGACATCGGCCTGGTTGAACAGGCGGGTCAGATAGGCTTTCCACTGATCGCAGGTGTAGACGCCGCCTTGTCCGCCCCAGTCGGAGGCCGTGGTCAAGACCACGTCGCTTGGACCGCTGCCGAGCCCGCTGGAGCTGCTGCCGCCGCGCCGGTCTTGCGCGCTGGCGCTTGTTGCCAAGGCGGGCAGCACGAGCGTGGACACAGCCGCGGCAAGCATCGCCACCTTTTGAAACGTTTTCATCTGCAGTCTCCAGATCGACTTCGGGCCCATAACGCGGAGCTTGACGAAAATCGCGTCAGCCTTGTGGCATTATCCCGAAAAGATCGAGGAAACACATGACAGATCGTTAAGGCGGGGGGCGACTATAGCGTTTCACAGCTCGACGGAATCGTCGAGCGCCGTGAAGACGCGTCCAAATGAGAAGATCTAAGCAAATCACGTTTCTACCGAAACGTGATTTGCTCTAGTCGCCCTTGCGGATCGCCGCCACATCCTCCGTCTTCACATTTGGCGGCTCGCCGCCCCAGGTGGCGCGCATCCAATTGGCGAGATCGGCCATCTGGCGGTCGTCGAGGTCGTCCTTGAAGGCGGGCATGGGCTGCATGCGCTCGAGGCCGGGGAAGCGGCGGGCCGGGATGCCGTTCAGCGTCGTGTGGATCAGGTTGCGCGCGCTGGCCAGGCGCAGCGAGGCATTGGTGGCGAGCGGCACCACCACGTGGGGAATGCCCTGGCCCTCAGCGCCATGGCAGCTGGCGCAAAGGCCGAGATAGGTACCGCGCGCCGAAGTCGCCACATCGGCGGCCACCGCGATCGGTTTCGGTAGCGCGGGCGGCGTCGTTTCTTGCGGCAGGGCGTCGAGGCCAAACAGATAGGCCGACATGGCGTCGAGATCGTCCTTGGTCATGTATTGGGTCGAGAAATGGACGACCTCATACATCTGGTTGGTCATCGCGCCCTGCGCCGACAGGCCGGACTTCATGAAGCTTGCCAGCAGCTGTGGCGTGAACCCCATGCGCGTCAGCCCGTCCTTGGTGACATCGGGCGCGACCAGGCCTTCGAGCAAGGCGCCTTGCAAGTAGCGGCTCTGGCTCACACCCTGGGTGATGTTGCGCGGCGTGTGGCATTCGCCGCAATGGGCCAGCGCATCGACGAGATAGCGGCCGCGATTCCACAGGTCCGAACGGGCCGCATCCTTCGTCTGGGTGTCGCCAGACAGATTGACAAGGTTCCAGAAGGTGAGGCCCTGGCGAATATTGAAGGGGAAGGTGAGCTCATTGGCCGGATTGGCCACCTTCATCGGCGGCCGGCTCATCAGATAGGCGTAGACCGCGTCGACATCGTCGGGCGTCATCTTGCGATAGGAGGCATAGGGCATGGCCGGATAGAGATGGCGGCCACCCTTGCCGACGCCGTCGCGCACGGCGCGATGGAACTCCGCCCGGGTCCAATTGCCGATGCCATGGTCCGGATCCGACGAAATATTGGTCGAATAGATCGTACCGAACGGCGTCTTGAACGGCAGGCCACCGGCCCAGGGCGCGCCGCCCGTCGTGGTGTGGCAGGCATAGCAATCTGCCGCCACGGCGACATAGGCGCCGCGTTGCGCCAAGGTTTTCATCTGCTCGGGCGACAAGGGCTGATCGATGTCCTTGGCCACCACGCTTTTTCCAAACAGACCGAAAAAGATGCTGCCGGCGACGAGAGCGCCACAGACGACCAGCAGGACCACGGCCCACAGCAGTTTTCTTGCGCTCATGGCATTAAGCTTTCACGAGGCCGGGAGTTTTCAGGATGACGTCACGCACCGCGTCGAAATAACGGACATAACCGGTGCAGCGGCAGATGTGCTTGTCGAGCGCGTCGCTGATCGTGCGTTCGAGATCGGCGCGCCGCACGGGCTTGCGCTTCAATTCGTCCATCAGCACCGTGGCGCCTGTGACGAAGCCTGGCGTACAGTAACCGCATTGGAACGAGAAATGTTCGATGAAGGCCTGCTGCACCGGCGACAAAGCGGTGATGGCGCCGGAAGCATCGCGCGTCGCATGTCCCTCAACTGTGCGCACCTTTTTGCCGGCGAACCAATGGGCGCCGGTGATGCAGGTCCGCACTTCCCTTAAAGACCCGTCGTCGCCATCGACGATCACCGTGCAGGCATGGCAGATGCCTTGGCCGCAGCCCATGCGCGAGCCGGTGAGGTTGAGATATTCGTAGAGGAAGTCCTGCATCATCATCGTTTCAGGCACATCGACGGGATCGATGGCCTTACCGTTGACGGTCAGAGACAATTTGCGCATCGCGAGCGTCATGACAGCGCCCCCCTGATTTTGTCGGACGTGATCGGCAGGTCGTAGAAGCGCTTGCCGATGGCATGGGCGATGCCGTTGGCGATGGCCGGCACGATGGCGATCATCACCACTTCCGCTATGCCCTTGGGCGGATCACTTGACGACAGTGGGGCCAGGATTTCCGATGTCTGCGACCACACCGCCACGTCGGCCGAGTGCGGCAGTTCATAGCGATTCCAGTTCCAGGTGCCGTTGCCGGGCCCATCTTCGTAGAGCGGCAGATATTCCTTCAGCGCGTGGCCGATACCCATGGCGATGCCGCCCTGGATCTGGCCCGACACCAGTTCCGGCACCACCTGCGTGCCGCATTCCATGATCGAGTGATGCGAGAGCAGGGTGACATCGCCCGTGCCGGTGTCGATCACCAGCTCGGCCAATGTCGCCATCGGCGCGTAATAGGTGACGCCAGCGTTATTGCGCTGCGTTGGCGGATAATCGATCGAGGCGCGTTCGACGAACTGCCAGCCGGAGAGCGTCATCAGCGCTTTGTTGTCGGCGCTGGCGCCATCGCCATATTTCAACGCCAGGGCGTCGATCGGCATTTTGTGACGATTTCCGGCAATATCGAATTCCGCTTCCGCCCATTGCCAGCGGTTGAACGTATGCACGGTGACACCGGTGACGAGGCCGAGGCGATGCGCTTCCGCCGCCACCTGCTCGAAGGTGAGCGGCGGCATGCCGCCGGCATTGATCACACCACGATCGAGCCGCAGCTCCTCGCGTCGCACCGAGAAGGGCGCGATCACGCCGCCGCCGATGCCGCGCGACCACAACGATCGCGCCGCCGGCCAGATGGCGAGATCGAGCAAAGCGCGCGCCGCCTCGCGCGTCGCATGGCCGAGATAATAGACGCTGTTGGTGGCGCTCATCGGCGAGGTGAAGGTCGGCGTCCAGCGCGGGTTCTGCTTGCGCTTGTCTTCGTCCGCCTGCGACATCGTATAGGGTTCGTCGGTGGTTTCGAGCGGCATCTGTGGCCATTCGACCTTGCCGTATTCGGTCTTGTCGGGAACTTTGCCGAGAATGTCGCGCACCATGATTGCCTGCGAGGTCGTGGTGCCGGTGCCGATTTCGTGCGCCACATGGGCGAAGGTCAGCTTGCCCTTGGCGTCGAATTCCACGGTGGCAAGTGCGGCTTCCGCGCCGGTGCCATAGTCCTTCTGCACATGGCCGTAGCCGACGCCATATTTCTTGCCGGGGTTGGCGGCTTCATAGGCGGCTTTCTTCTTCGCCTTTTCCGTCCACAGCGGGTGCTGGCGCGCTTTGGCCAGAATCTCTTCATTACGCAGCGCGCCCGCGGGGATGGCGCCTTGCGTGTTCTTCATGCCCGATTTGAACACATTGCGCAGACGCAGCTCGATGGCGTCGATGCCGAGCAGTTCGGCCGCCTCATCAATCATCATTTCGGTCGCTGACATCGATTGCAGCGTGCCATAGCCGCGCGTCGATCCGGCATCGACAGCACGCGAGGCCAGCGCCGCGGCGGAGAAATCACTCTTCGGCAGATAATAGATCGACTGCGCCGCCGTCGCGCCGACGAAGGCAACCGAAGGGGAGAAATTCATCCGACCACCGCCATCGATCTTGAAATGACCAGTCATGGCGCGGAACTTGCCGGTCTTGCGGTCGATGACCAAGGCATTGTCCATCCAGAAGGCGTGGCGCTTCAGCGCCATCTGGAACTGTTCGTAACGGTCGTTGGCAAGCCGCACCGGCCGGCCGTCGCCGTAAAGCGCGGCGACGACGCAGAAGAACGGAAAGATCGAATGATCCTTGGTGCCGTAGCCCACCGTATAGCCGACCTTGAGATCGACCTTCTTCAGCGGAAATTTCGATTTCGACACCAGGGTCGCCGCCACCTCCGCCACTTCATAGGGCGATTGCGTGGCGATCATGGCATGCAGGGTGCCGGTCGAAGCCTCGTACCAGACATTGCCATTGTCCGGCTCCATCGCCGAGGCATCGACTGACTGCGAGAAATATTCGTGCTTCAGCACCAGCGTGTCGGGGCCGGCGCTGTCAATATCCTTCTTGATTTCGTCGGCCGCCGCCATGCCGCGCGCCATGGCATCGCCATCGCCTGGTTTTGGCCAGGCCGGCGCATCGCCATTGAAGCCGGCGAAGATCACCGTGTCCTTGAACGGGGAGTAACGATCTTCCGCATCCGGATTACCGCCATCGATACGCACATAGCGCGCCGCGCCATAATGCGCGGGGTGGGAATAGGGCGCCTGCGCCCCATAGCGGACCACTTTGTCGTTGAAGCGCAGCAGGCGCTTGGCAGCGTCATAGCGGGCGAAATCGCGATAGATCAGCAGCGCTACAGGCTGTCCCAGCAGGCGCGCCGTCTGCCCCTTGGGCACGAGAAAGACATCGCCATAAAAACCACCGGGCACGGGCGTGACGATCCCGTCGGCTGCAAGGTCTTCATGCAGGATCAGTTTGTCAGGTTTCAGATCGTCGCCGAGCAGCGAGAGATCGACACCTTCGAAGATCCGATCGGCTTTGGTCGCGTGCAGCAGAAAGGCATGCGATTGCTCCTTCGGCCATCCTTCGAGATCGCGCGCGCGGTAGTCTCGGGAAAAGGTCTTTTCGCCGGTGACTTTGGCGATCGCGTCAAGTCGGTATTTCGGTCGGCCGTCAGCTTTGAGCCAATCGGGTCCGGGAAGCGGCGGCGTCTCGATGAGCTGCGCCTGCGCCGAGGAGAGGAACGACACCTCGATCGCCACACCGGCCGCCACGCCGGCTTTGAGAACGTCCCGGCGCGATACATGCGTCTTCATCGTTTCCACCCCTGGAAAGATTACCGCTGTCTATGGGTCCATATGACCGAGCTGTAGTTTAGGACAGTCTTTTGAAAAGGTACAATGAAGGATCGAAGAAACGTCGGCAAGAAACGTCGGCAAGAAACGCAGGAATGATTGCGTTTTGGGCTCACGCACCGATCCAGGTGACGAATTTGTCGATGAACCCCTGCAGAAAGGCGCGCGTCGAATCGTTGGTGATATGAAAGTCGTCGCTGATCAGATCGGGCTTGTATTGCAGATAGACTTCCGGCTGCGGCATGACGTGCAGATCGAGTACCGGCAGAAGGCTGCGCAATTGCGATTGCGCGACGGCCGTTCCGGCAGCGCCACCGGATGCGCCCGTCAGGGCGGCGGGCTTGCCTTTCCAGACATTCTCCGGATAGGGGCGCGTGCCCCAGTCGAGCGCATTCTTCAGCACACCGGGAAACGAGCGGTTATATTCCGGCGTCACGATCAACACGCCATCGCTCGCGGCGATCGCTTGTCGGAAGGCCGCAGCCGGCATCGGCTTTTGCGCCAGCAGGTCCTCATTATAGTGGGGAAGGGCGCCGATATCTATATATTCGAACTGGAGTCGCCCGGTGGCGAGCCGCTCCAGAGCGTGGGCGAAGCGCTGATTAATCGATGCATGACGAAAGCTGCCGACAAGAACGGCTATCTTTTTCATGACACCCCTCCGGTATTAACCAAGCGACGGCGAGCAGAAGCGATCATCAATGATCGTGCAGCGCTTCGATCTTACAGCGCTCGTGTCCCTTGTCGAAGCTCGCCGCGATCCATCCATGGTCGACTATAGGCGAATGGCTTCACGGGTTGGTCGGGATGCGATCCAGGCCAAAAAAGCACTGTCACCGCTGCATCAGATGTTGGGCGACGGCTTCATAGGCGGGCAGGGAGGTGGGATCGTTGGCGGCATTGCCTGCCTGTGGATGCGAGGAAAAGCGCGCGATGACCATATGTGCGGTCGGGTCGACATAAATGGCTTGTCCATGGACGCCGCGTGCCATGAAGGCACCGTTCTTGTTATGGCTCACCCACCACATGCCGGCGTAGCTCCAGCCCTTGAGAAGTGAATAGCCCGCCTTTTCGAAGGCCGCCTTGTCGCCCCCGGCGCGAATGCGCGCGATGGCGGCTTCCGGCACCAGGCGTTGGCCATTGAGGACGCCGCCATTGAGGAGGAGTTGGCCGATCCGCGCCATGTCGCGCAGGCCAGCATTCAGACCGCCGCCGGCAAACGGCGTGCCGATGGAATCGACGGTGTAATAAGCGTCCTGTTCCGCGCCCATTTTGCTCCAGATACGTTCCGACAGCAAATTGGCGACAGACTTTCCGCTCACCCGCGCGATGACCCAACCCAGCGCGTCGGTGTTGATGGTTTTATAGCCGAAGGCAACGCCGTGTTCGCCTTCCTTGCGCACCGTCTGGAGATATTCGTAGTAGCTGCGCGGGCCGGAATAGCCGGCTGGCTTGGGCAGGGGATTGCCTGCTGCCGAATAGATCCAGACGTCGGCTTTCGGATCGGCATAGTCTTCGCTGTAGTGCAAGCCGGTCGTCATGTTGAGGACTTGTCTCACAGTGGCGTCGCCGAAAGCGCTGGCGGCGAGTTCGGGCACGATCGTGCCAACCTTCGCTTTTTCATCGAGCCTACCTTCCGCCACCAGCATCTCGCCCAAAAGCCCGGTGAGGGATTTCGTCACCGACATGGCGCCATGCTGGCCGGCTTGGTCGAGGCAACCGGAATAGCGTTCGTAAACGACGGTGCCGTTGTGCAAGATGACGATGCCATCGGTATAATTGGCCGCGAGCGATTGCGCCCACGTCATCGGCTTGTCGCCGCCAAGCGGCGTGAACGTCAGTGCATCGATCGCTCCGTCGATCTTGCGCGCCAGGGGCACGGGATCGCCAAGGCCGCGGCTGACTCCTATCGTCGGCATGAGTTGGCGGAAATGGCAGACCGTCCAACGCAATTTTGGGAAGCTGAAATAGTCGCCGTCAACACGGATGATCTTGTCCTCGGGCGGTGGCGAACCGACCATCCATCCAAGCCTGCTGGGGTCGGACTCGCTGGCGGAGAGCGGGGCCGTCTGTTGGGCATGGGCGCTCGTCACTAAACCGAGAACCAAACCGAGGCTCATGGCAAGGCCTGAGGACTTCACGTCAGTAACTGACAACGACATTGACGAAGCCTCCCGTCCACGGTGCCTTGGAGCCGATGATCGAGCTGATCCCTTTTCCCGGAAAGGAAATGCTGTACCCGGCCGTCAGATAGATATTGGAGCTCAGCTTGCGCGTGTACTCAAGAAAGAAATCGTCCGCGAGGTGCCGGCTGGTGACGCCGGCGACCAAACTCTCTGAAGAGCCGGTGGGGTATACACGTGTGGCCTGCCCGAATTGGATGGGGCTGTGGAGCTGGTTCGCATCGATATAAGAGTAGCGCAACGTCAACGTGTCGCGCTCGGTCGGCGTGACGCGCAAGGCGATTTGATGGGCATTGGCGTTCGAATTGATGAAAACCATCGACGATTTCGAGCCTGTCGACCAAGCACTCGGCGAGCCTTCAAAATAGAGCGGATCGAACCGTTCGAGCTTCGTGGTCGAAGGATTATCGCCTGAGAATGTCTGATACGAATAGGTCAGAACCGGCATCCAGGACAGGCTTGCGAAGGTGTAGCCGATCTGCACGCGGCCAGCCCAGGCCTGCAGGTTGATGGCGCGGTTCCATTCATAGGCGCCGTCGAAGGTGACAAACAGATTTGGCACGGTGGAAAGCGGGTTGGCGCGCCAGTAGAGATTGGCGAAGTTTAGACCATCGCGTGCGTTGTTGATAATGTTCGGTGGTCCGATGCCGCCAAGCGCTGCTTGCGGATACGGCGATTGCGAATGCAGAACGTGGCCATAGGTCAAGCCAGCATAAGTGCCCGCGTCACCATCGTAACGCAGATCGGCGCCGATGATCTTGGTGAAGCTGTTGCTGCTCGGCAGTTCATTGGGGTTGAGATAAAATGCGGTTCCTGTCCAGCCAGCATAACTGAGCCGTCCCAGCGCGGCGAATTCCCATGCCTTGCGCGGTCCGAGTTTGAGTGCGCCGCGTTCGAAGCCGCTCGTGCCGCCATTGGCGAGCAGCATGCCTGTGCCGGCTTTGAATTCGCGCGGGCCAACCGATATGTCCAAGCTCGGGCCGGCGACGGGATTGACGCGCAGACCCAGATAGCCTTCCTCCAAGGTCACGCGGCCGGTGTTGCCGGTGATGAAGGCGTCGATCCCGCGCGTGTTCGAGGCGACGCCCGAGAGCTTGCCGTAGATGCTGATATTGCTGTCCAGAGCCTTGGAGAAGCTGAGCCCGGGCTTCACATAGCTCTCGAACCATTGCTTCTTGGGATTGATGTTTGCCGCTGGCGCCGTGACCCTGGCGAGATCCCAAAAGAGATTGCGTTCGACCACTCCGTTCAGGCCAGCCTCGATATGCGCCTGTAGGCGGAAGCCGTCTTGGTTGTATAGAAGCAAGGGGTCGTCAGCGCGCGCCAGATCGGGAGCGAGCAAGGCGGCCGTCAGCCATGCAACGGAGCGGCCCAGGGGACCACAGCGCATCTGGCGCGTAACCGTATCATGCGACGCTTCCGTCATTAATCGTCTGTTCGCGGTCCTGGCGATTGGAGCTCCCGGCAAGCTGCACCGATTCTGTCGCGTATGCGACCTTCTGAGAACGTCCGAACGGCGAATTCCTCACGCTTGACCGTTGAAGCGCCCGATTTTGAGCGGATGATAGGGGATTGTCGTGTTTCCGGCCATTGTCGAGGGCTGGCAAGTCGCGCAGACTGGCAGGCGAGGGCTATTTCGGACGAAGGCTATCTGAAGAAGAGGGTATGACATGGAATTCACCTTTTTGCGCCCCTGGGCGCCGCAGCTCCTGAGCCTGCTGCGCATTTTCGCCGCCGCGTCCTTCCTGACCCATGGCCTGATGAAATACTTCAGCTGGCCGGGACCCTTTCCAGGGCAGCTGACCGCGCCTTTCTACATTGCTGGCGTGTTGGAAATCGTCGGCGGCATCTTGTTGCTCATCGGCCTGTTCTCGCGACCGGTGGCTTTCATCCTCGCCGCCCAAATGGCCGTCGCCTTCTTCGTCTATCACTTTTCGCGCAACTTTTTCCCCGTGCTCAACGGGGGCGAAGCGGCGATGCTCTTCTGCTTCATCTTCCTCTACATCACCGCCGCCGGTCCAGGCCCGTGGAGTGTCGATGCGGCGACACGGAGAGAGTAACCCAGCTTGAGGCTGCGCTGATGTCGGTGGTTGAAGCAGGTGACCGCGAGGCCGTGGTCCGGGCCGAGCGCGCGCTGGCCGAGGCTCATCTCAGCCTCGCCCTGGGTGTGATCGATGACTTGCTTCACCCCGATTATGTGATCGTTCAGCCTGGCGGAAGTGTCGAAGCCAAAGCCGAAGTTCTGGCGTCCTACCGGACGGGGACGCGCCGCTGGGACAAGGCAGGTGTGGATCAGCTCGATGTTCGGCTGTACGATGGCACGGTCGTCGTCATCGGGCGATGGCAAGCCTCCGGACAAAACGGTGCGGAGCACTTTGATTACCAGGCGCGCTTTCTCTCCGTCTGGGTGAAGCAAAATGGTCGATGGCAGAATGTCGCTTATCAATCGACCGAAATTTCCGGCGATTGATGCAGGGCAGGGCTTCTCGATGGGTTTAGCTTGATGCTGGCGCCCATCTGAGAGGCGCAATCGCGGGGGACGTGAAAGTGGCGACACGCAAGCCGATCACCGTTCTCGATACCCATGAGGTGACCAACCAGCCGCCGCCGCTGGAAGGCATCGACCTGTTCACCAGCGATTATGCGCTGGTGGATGCGGTGGCCAAGGCCGATGGCGTGCAGCATGCCGCGCGGCTGTCGGAGTTCGGGGGCCGCGCCGGATCGGCTGAGGCGATCGCCTGGGCCCGCGACGCGGAACGCTCAGCCCCGGTGCTGGAGAATTTCGATCATTATGGCCGGCGCATCGACGAGGTCAGATTTCATCCCGCCTATCACCAGCTGATGGCGCTGGGGCTCGACAATGGCATTGCCGCGTCGGCCTGGGATGGCACGCCGGCCGGCCATGTGGTGCATGCGGCGCTCAGCTTCATGCTCGGCCAAACCGATGCCGGGGTCATCTGTCCGATGACGATGACCTGCGCTTCCGTCGCAGCATTGCAGGCGGATGCTCCGATCGGCAACGAATGGGCGCGGCGCGTCCTCGCCGGCCATTATGACCCGTCCGTCCGGCCGGCCTCGGAAAAGGCCGGCGTCACCATCGGCATGGCGATGACTGAGAAGCAGGGCGGATCGGACGTGCGCGCCAACACGACCCGCGCCGAACCCATGGATGGCAACCGTGACACCTTTCGGCTGACCGGGCATAAATGGTTTTGCTCGGCGCCCATGTCCGACGCTTTTCTGACGCTGGCCTATAGCGAGCGCGGCCTGACCTGCTTCCTGGTGCCGCGCTGGCGCCCGGACGGGGAGCGCAATGCCGGCTTCCGCCTTATGCGGCTGAAGGACAAGCTCGGCGACCGTTCCAACGCCTCCTCCGAGGTTGAATATCATCACGCTTTCGCCTGGCGCATCGGCGAGGAGGGGCGTGGCATTCCAGCGATCATGCAGATGGTGCAACACACGCGGCTCGACTGCGTCATCGGTTCCGCCTCGACCATGCGGGCGGCCCTGGCGCAAGCGCTCTGGCACGCGGCTCATCGTTCGGCCTTCCAGAAACGGTTGATCGACCAGCCGGCGATGATGAGCGTTCTCGCCGATCTCGCGGTCGAAAGCGAAGCCGCGACAGCCCTGGGTTTTCGCTTAGCGGCGGCCTTCGATGCGCGCGAGCCGCTCGCTCGCTTGCTGACGCCGATCGCCAAATACTGGATCTGCAAACGCACGCCGGGCTTCGTCTATGAGGCGATGGAGTGCCTGGGCGGCGCTGGTTATGTCGAAAGCGGCCCCATGGCCCGATTGTTCCGTCAGTCGCCGTTGAACGCGATCTGGGAGGGATCGGGCAATGTCATAGCGCTCGATGTCGGGCGCGCGATGGAACGCGAGCCTGAAGCTGTCGCTGCTCTGATGGCCCTGCTGACATCGGCGCGCGGGCGTAACTCTCTTTACGATGCTGCGTTGCCGGCTCTGGATCAGACCCGATTTGACGAAGCCACCGCCCGTCATCGTGTTGAACGCATTGCTCTTCTGGCGCAGGCCGCAGTTCTGCTCGTAAGCCATAATCCCAATGCGGATGCCTTCTGCCAACTGCGGCTCGGGAACCCGTCATTGGCCTACGGCGCATCCGCTGCCAGCATCGACACACGCCCCATTCTCGATCGGGCATTCCCTGTCGTGTGAATACAAAGTCGCGATCTGTTAATTTCCCGGTGTACCGATGCGGCTTGGCAACGATACGTTAACCTCGACGCGGCGTTCGTGCTGATGAAATCGTGAGCAAGATAGCTAAATTAAGACACTCGGTGTCAACTGAGACATTCTTAATGTTTTGATTGATGACAATGTCGAATGATGCCCGGTCCCTATTAGGCGACCCAATGCTGCCGCGTAAAATCAGGGCGATCAAGCTCTTGGCTGTCATCGCGATGACAGGGCTGATCTCCTCCTTTGCGTATGTGATCTTTGACGCCAGGCGCGATGCGGAGCATGCCGCGCAGAATGCGGCGGCGAGCCTGACAACGGCCATTGCCCAGGATGTCTCGAGAAACTTCGAGCTCTATGGTCTGTCGCTACAGGGTGTCATTCACGCTCTCGAAAATCCGGCGATCGCAGAAGCGTCTCCGGAACTGCGGCAACTGGCTCTTTTCGATTATGCATCCAAGGCAAGATACCTAAATCGGATTGTCATTCTCGATGCGAACGGCCGGATGACGGCGCAATCGCAAGGCGAGACCCTGTCGAAAGAAAGCTTTGCCGATCGGGACTATTTCAAGTTCCAGCAGCGAGCGAAGGATGACAATCTCTACGTCAGCCAGCCGATTCAATCTCGGATAGATGAGGACTGGATCATCGTCATTAGCCGACGCATCTTGAAAGAAGATGGTTCGTTCAACGGCGTTGTCGCGGGCAGTATCAGCCTGGCCTATTTTCAGTCCCTTTTCATGAACTTGAATGCCAACAAGGATGATGTTTTCGCTGTCCTTAATTCCGATGGCATCCTGATCAACCGATATCCGTTCAGTCTGATGGATATAGGAAAGAATTTTGGTCAGAATGGTCTGTTGGATGCCGTTGCCAACAAGCAATTGGGCATGTTTACCGCGGTGTCTCCGATCGATGGCGTTGAACGGTTATACGCGGCGGCGCGAGTGCCGAACATTCCGCTGATCGTGACCTATGCTCTGCCAGAGGCAAGGATCTATACGGCGTGGAAGCAGAAAGCCCTGACTTTGAGCGCCATGATGCTGACCCTGTGTGGGTCCCTTGCGGCCTTGGGCATTATTCTCATTCGGGAATTTAGGCTGCGTCGCAGATTCGAAATCAAGATCGCCGCGGCGGCCGTGCGCCTCAAGGCCCTGTCGCGGATCGATCAGCTGACAAAACTTCCCAACAGACGAGCCTTCGACGAGCGCAGCACGCTCGAATGGCGGCGTGGCGCACGCGAGAGGACGTCTCTCTCCATACTCGTCATCGATGTCGATCATTTCAAACATTACAACGATCAGAATGGACATCAGTCCGGCGATGCGGCCTTGGCTGCCGTGGCGCAGTGCATCAAAAAACACATCAAACGGCCGGCGGATTTCGCAACCAGATATGGTGGCGAAGAATTTGCGGTGCTGCTGCCTTCAACGGCGCTTGAAGGGGCGGAAAAGGTCGCCGAGGACATTCGCAAGTCTGTCCTCCTCGCGCATCTTTCAAATCAGGTGAGCGAGCCCATCTCGGTGAGCATTGGTGTCACGATGGTTATGCCAACCCACGCGAGCTCCTTCCAAGAGGCATTCAAGGTGGCTGACGACGCGCTCTACCAGGCCAAGGCTGCTGGACGAAACAAAGTGGTCATTGTCGCGGCTGGAGACGCAAGCCGGGCGGAGACCTCTACGGATCAGCCCGGCCGATCCGTCGGATCGCCGGGCTAAGCGGTTAGGCCCGCGCGGTTGGCTTGATAAGCCAGGCGCATGAGACGCTGCCAAGGCCGGCGAGCGCGATCACCCAAGCCATCGGCCAGGGGGTGCCGTCGGCGAAAGCACCGACCAGCGCCGAGCCGATGATGCCGCTGCCGTAATGGATGGCGCCGACCAGGGCCGAGACAGCGCCGGCACGTTCGGGAAAGTCGGAGAGGGCGCCGGCGATCGAATTGGCGACAATGAACCCGGTCGCCGAGACGAAGACGAACAGCGGCAGCACCAAGTCCCAGAGCCCACCCCATCCGGTCCAGGCCGTCGCCGCGAGCACGACGCCGGAAACGGCTGCCAGCTTCGTGCCGTGAACCAGGAGACGGGCACTGCCGAAACGCGCCACGATCCACGAGTTGATCAGGTTCGTCGCCATGATGCCGATGATGCCGACACCAAACAGCAGTCCGTAAAACTGCGGTGGCACGTGGTGATAGGAGATGTAAGCGAAGGGCGTACCGGCGACATAGGCATAGATGCCGCCATAGAAGAAACCGCCGGTGCCTGCATAGCCGAGCAGCTGGCGCTGCTTCAACAATTGGCCGTAACGCAGCAGCGATCCGCGCAGCGGCTCGCGGTTGCGCCGCTTGGCCGGCAGCGTCTCGGGGATGGTGAACAGGGCAGCAAGCGTCAACACGCCAACGCCGACCAAGGTCCAGAAGATGGCGCGCCAGCCGGCGAGGCTCAAAATCTGTCCACCGATGACAGGGCCGAGCAGGGGCGCGATGGCCATGACGGTCATCAACGTCGACAGCATCTGCGCCGCGCGGTGGCCTTCATAGAGGTCACGCACCATGGCGCGGGCCAGCGCCACGCCGGCGCAGGCGCCGACCGCCTGCACGACGCGCCAGAAGATCATCGCCGAGGCGCTGTCCGACAGCGCGCAGCCGGCCGAGCCGATGACGAACAAGACGAGCCCGATCGCCACGGGCACGCGGCGGCCATAGCGGTCGCCGATCGGCCCCCACAGCAGTTGGCCGAGGCTGAAGCCGACGAGATATCCCGAGACCGTCAGTTCCATCAGGCCGGTGGTGGCGCCCAGCGCCTGGCCCATGGCCGGCATCGCTGGCAGGTAGAGATCGGTTGAGATCGAGGCGAAGCCCATCAGGGCGCTGAGGACGGCGAGGACGCGCCAGCCACGGTTGGCAATGGGTCCGCTGGGGATCGCCGCGCGGGGGACGACAGCGGCGACCGTCGGAATGTCGCTGTCGGTGAGATCGCGACCAATTTGGGCGAGCACGGGTTTCATGGCTTAAGCCCAGTCTTTTCAAATGCCTGCAACATCTCAACTCTCCTGCCTGATGGGCTTTCGCCCCTGGCAATGGCGGAGAGATACGACTTATCGTTTGAGAGTATTAGCCGCATAAATCGCCATGCGGCTATGACCGTCACTCATGAGTGAGTGCGGAACAGCCATGATGGGCGGCGCCGCCAAAATCACGCTGCTTCAGGTCGCAAGCCCGCTCACGTTTCCTGGAACAGGGTTTCGCTCATGAAATCGATGAACACCCGCAGCTTCGGCGCCAGATAGCGGCTGGAGGGCCACAGGATCCGCATCGTGCCGGCATGAGAAACATAATCATCGAGCACAGTTTTCAGGCGCCCGTGTTTGAGCTGTTGGTGCAGCATCATGTCGGGCAGGCAGGCGATGCCGAGCCCGTCCTCGGCCATCTGCAGCAGCGGCTCGATCGTGTTGGCGATGGCGGCTGGCGGCAGCGCCAGGTCCAGATCCCTGCCGGCGCGCCGCAGCGGCCAGCGCTCGAACTTGCGGCTGGTCGCGAATTTATGCAGCAGGCAGGCGTGCGCCAGGAGGTCTTCCGGACGATGCGGCGTGCCCTTGCGCGCCAGATAGGCCGGGGAAGCGACGAGCTTGAGATGAAACTCCCCCAGGACGCGGCTCATCAGACGCGAGTCCGAAACCTCGCCGGCGCGGATGACGGCGTCGAAACCGCCGTCGATCACGTCGACCAGCTGATCGCTGAAATCGAGATCGAGCTGCACCTCCGGGTAAGCGCGCATGAAAGCGTTGAAGGCCGGCATCATCAGCGCGTTCACGATCGGCAGGCTGACGCGTAGCGTGCCGCGCGGCGCGCCCTGAGCCTGGGCCAGTTCCATCTCGGCCGCCTCGATCTCGCCGAGGATGCGCCGGCAGCGTTCAAGGAACATGGCGCCTTCCGGCGTCAGCGTGATCGTCCGGGTCGAGCGGTGGAACAGGCGCGTGCCGAGCCGTTCCTCGAGCCGCGTGATCGCTTTGCCGACCGCCGATGAGGAAATGCCGAGCTGGTGGCCAGCGGTCGTGAAACTGCGGGCATCCGCTGCTTGAACGAAGACGCCGAGCGCGCCGACATGATCCATGGTCAATCTCGATATTGGACAGAAAGGTCCGAAATGATCGGAATTATATCCATATGGTTATAAGGGGCGCAAACCCGCATTTTGAACTCCGACGCCAGGCCCCCAACTCGGGCATTCGTGACGGAGTTCAGAATGGAAAACGCTCTCTATGACTACTCGCCCATCACCGACCGGCCGAAGCTCGTCTGGCCAAACGGCGCTCGTGTGGCCTTCTATGTCGGCCTCAATGTCGAGCATTTCGAACTCGGCAAACCGTCCACCAGCATCTGGCAGGGCACTGCCAATCTCGTGCCCGATCCGCTGAACCACGGTTGGCGCGACTATGGCGCGCGTGTTGGCATCTGGCGGATGATCGAGAGTTTTGACCGCTACGGCATCCGCCCCTCGGTGTTGCTGAATTCCGATGTCGCCGCGCACTATCCGCAGATCATCGAAGCCGGCCGCAAGCGCGGCTGGGCCTGGCTTGCCCATGGCAAAACCAATTCCATGCTCCACGCCAACATGGAATCTGACGAGGAGCGCCGTTTTCTCAAAGCGGTGACGGAGACGATCGCCCAGGCCACCAGCCAACACCCGAAAGGCTGGATGGGGCCGGGGCTCACCGAAACCCTGGCGACCCCGAAGCTTCTCAAGGAACTCGGCTATTCCTATGTGCTCGATTGGACGGCCGACGATCAGCCCTTTGCCCTCAATGTGCCGGGCATGATGTCGGTGCCTTATTCGGTGGAACTGAACGATCTGATGCTGTTCACCGGTAGCGGCATGACCGGCGAGGATTTTTATCGCACCGTCGTCGACCAGTTCGACCAGCTCTATGCCGATGGCGCATTGACCGGCCGCGTCATGGCGCTGGCGCTGCATCCCTTCGTGACGGGCCAGGCCTTCCGCGCCAAATATCTCGACAAGGCGCTCGCCTATATCGCTTCGCACGACGGGGTCTGGCTCACCACCAGCGACGAGATCGCTGCCCATGCGGCGGCAACGGCGCAACGACCTGCGCTGGCCAAGGCCTGATCGCTGTCGCATTTTGCTCTGGGACAGAAGTGGCCGGACGGTGCTATCAATCATGAGCAGTACGGTAGGGGGCTGACTTATGCATATGGCGATGGTGATCGGCGGCGGCATTGTGCTGCTCGGCCTGTTTCTTTTGTTCGGAAAGCTTTGGGGCGAAACCGGCGTGAACATCGCCTTCGCTGCCAAGGTGTTTATTCCCGTCTGGCTCGTCGTGTCGCTGGTCAACATGTGGGTCGGCGTGACCAAGGCGGGTTATTCCGTGCGCGACGAACTGCCGATCCTGGCGATTGTCTTCGTCATTCCGGCCGCGATCGCCGCCGCTGCCATATGGCGCCTGGTGCGGTAACGTTTGGCCTGACGCGCACCTATGCGTGGCGTACAATGCACCTGTGACGGCGTGAAGATCGTTTGTTGGCCATCCTGATCAACCGTATGGCCATCGGCACACCGCCGATTTTAGGAACAGGCACCATGACCGCCGATGCCGCAGCGAAATTCGATCCGGCCCGGGCCGCTGAATATGAAAAGCAAAGCCGCATCGCGCTGGCGGGCTATGAGGCCTGTCACGATCTGGCGGCTTGCATGCTCACGGCCGCCCTGGGTGCTGGCTCCACCGCCACCGTGCTGGTCGCCGGGGCCGGAGGCACGGCCAATGAGATTGTCACGGCCGCTCGGCTCGAACCAGGCTGGAGTTTTGTCGCCGTCGATCCGTCGCATCCGATGCTCGATCTGGCCGTGGCGCGTATCGAGGCCGCCGGACTGTCGGAGCGCACCGAGGTTTTTGTCGGCACCGTCGCCGATCTGCCGCAGGATCGGTTGTTCGATGCGGCGACATTGATCGGCGTGCTGCATCATCTTCCCGGCGGCGAGGCCAAACAGGCGATCCTGCGCGACGTCGCCTTGCGCCTGAAGCCGGGCGCGCCTTTCATCATGGCCGGCAATCATTATGCCTATGCCTCGCAGCCTTTGATGATGGCCGCTTGGGCGCAGCGCTGGCGCATGCATGGGGCAAGCGCCGACGAGATCCAGAGCAAGCTGGGCAAAATCCTGCAAGGCGCCGATCCGCCGGAGTCGGAAGAAGCCGTCGCCACCTTGCTGACGGAGGCGGGCTTTGAAAAGCCGCTGCGCTTTTTCTCGAGCTTGTTCTGGGGTGCCTGGATGACGCGCCGGCGCTGAGTTTGCGAGCCCAATCATTTGGATTAATCACCCATAGTCCGAGACAGGCGCGCCGGAAATTCTTAATATAAGTCATAGACCATAGCCCCTCTGATGCACGCTGGGCAGGGTGCTGGACATGGACGCGCGGCGCTTCCGCATCATCGCGGCGGCTATTCTTCTTGGCTTGCTTGGCGCGATTATTCCGATCGCCACCATGGCCTATACGTCATGGGCGATTGCCCTCGGCAAAGAACAGGACGCGTTAAACCTGCTCGCCGACCGCGCCATTCAGCGCGCGGCCGAAACGTTCAAAGACGCCAAACTGGCGCTGGAGTCGATCGAGGCCGCTGCTCTGCCGCCCTGTTCGGACGCGCATATCATGCGCATGCGCATGATCACCCTCAATACCGAGCCGGTGGAGGAGATCGGCTATTTCGAAAACGGTCTGTTGAAATGCACGTCGTGGGGCATGACGGAGGGCATGATCCCTAAGTCGCGGGTTGATTACACGACGCCCGATGGAATTGGGGTCAACATCCGGATACAGCCGGGCGTGACCCGCGCCAAACAGATGACCGCGCTGAATTATGGGTCATACAACGCGCTCGTCGCGCCGTCGCGCTTTCTCGACATCATGGTCGAGGATGGCGTGTCTCTCGCCCTCACCAACGAACAAGGGATGGTCATCAACACGCTCAACGCGCCCGATCTCACGCTTGTGAAAGACTTCGTGGGCACGTCAAAGAAGGGTATGACGGACACGGCCATCTATGCCGTTGCCCGTCACGACGGGCTGATGGCCATCGCCATGGAGCCACGCGCGCAGCTTGCCGATCGCTTGCGTGGGGAGCGGTTGCTCCTTCTGCCGATGGGTGCGTTCATCGCCGCCTTCATCGTCGGCACCGTGATCTGGCTGTCGCGGAAACGTCTCTCGCCGCTCGCCGAGCTTGAGATCGCGGTGCGCAAGCGCGAGTTCATCGTCCATTACCAGCCGATCATCGAATTGAAGACCGGCATTTGCATGGGCGCGGAGGCCCTGGTGCGGTGGAGACGGCCCGACGGCACGCTCGTGCGGCCGGACCTGTTCATTCCCCTGGCGGAAGAGAGCGGATTGATCTTGCCGATTACCGATCAGGTGCTCGACGCTGTGATCTTCGATCTCAACCGGATACTGATCGAGGATCGGACCCTGCATATCGCCGTCAACCTCTGCGCCGCCGACATCACGACCGGGCGCGTCCTTGATGCTCTGGCGGAGAAACTACCGCAGACCGGCATTCGCACCGCGCAAATCTGGCTGGAAGCGACAGAGCGCGGTTTCATCGACATCGAGGCGGCGAAAGTAACGCTCGCCAAGGCGCGGGCGCTGGGCCATTCGGTGGCGATCGACGATTTCGGTACGGGTTATTCGAACCTGCAACATCTGCAAGGCCTGCCGCTCGATGCGTTGAAAATCGACAAGTCCTTCATCGATACGGTGGGCCGCAACACGGCGACGAGTTCGGTCACGTCGCATATCATCGACATGGCCAAGGCGCTCGGCCTCTTCACCGTGGCGGAAGGCATCGAGAGCGAGGATCAGGCGGATTATCTCAGAGCCCATGGCGTCGACTTCGGGCAGGGCTGGTTGTTCTCCAAGCCGCTGTCACCAGCCGAATTCATCGCCTATCATCGGAGCCGGAAACAAAAATACGGCGCCGCCCCGGAAGTCATTCATGTTGGGGCCGTGTAGAGGCGAGCTGCCTAGCGCGGCCGGGGCGGCGGCTCGACGCCGAAGTGATCGGCCATGTCAGCGCCACTGAACCCGGCCGTGAAGGATTTCGGATCGACCGGCAGCATGGTGGCATTCCAGGCCGCATAGTCGGCGACCATCCGCTCGAACAGCGCCGGATTGCGTGTCTTGTGGTTGGCGCGCTCCATCGGATCGTCAACAACATTGAACAGAAATGTGTTGTTCTTGATCTTGAGATATTTCCAGTCGCCATCGCGCATCGCCTGCTGCTCCAGGTTCTTGTAACGCCAGAAAAACTTGCGCGCCGTGACCGGCGCCGTTCCCGCCAGCGTGCGCACAAGGCTCATGCCGTCCATCGGATATTGCGGATCGGGCGCGGTCTTGGCCAGTTCGAGGAAGGTCGGCATCCAGTCCATGCTGATGATGGTCTGCTCGCTGGTCTGGCCGGCGGGAATGCCGCGTGGCCAGCGCACGACGGCTGGAATACGCAAGCCGCCTTCCAGCAGTTCGGTCTTGCGGCCCGAGAAAGGCCAGGTTTTGGCGAAACGTTCGCCGCCATTGTCGCTGGTGAAGACAACAAGCGTATTGTCGGCAATGCCGTTGGCATCGAGCGCGGCCAGCACACGGCCGACCTCCGCATCGAGCGCCACCACCATTTCGGCATAGGTCTTCTGCGATCCCGCGTCATATTGGGCGAGCCCGCGGAGGCGTTGCGATTCCGCCTCGTCGCCGGGGCCTTCCCATGGCCAATGCGGTGCGTTGAAATGCAGGCTGATGAAGAACGGCTTCTGCACCTTCGCATAAGCATCGATGACGGATGCGGCGCGCTTGCCGAGCAAAGAGGTCAGATAGCCGACGTCCTGCGCCTTGACATCATTCTCCCAGAGATCGTGCGTGTCGGTGGCCGGGCCACCGCTCTTATGGGTGAAATAATCGACCGCACCACTGCGGAAACCATAGAAATGATCATAGCCGCTTTGCAGCGGGCCGAAGTCGGGCAACCTGCCGAGATGCCATTTGCCGATCAGCGTCGTGCCATAGCCCGCCTTGCGCAGCAGCGAGGGCAGGGTGGGGTGTTGCGGCGGCAAGCCGACCTGGCGGTCGCCCAGGCTCGACAGCGGCTCTTCAAGGCCGATCGGCAGACGATATTGATAGCGGCCGGTGATCAAAGCGGTGCGCGTCGCCGAACAGACCGCCGAATTGGCATAGGCTTGCAGGAAGCGCATGCCGCCTGTCGCCAATCTATCGATATTCGGTGTCTGATAGTCCGTGCGGCCATAGCAGGAGAGATCTGCATAGCCCATGTCATCGGCCATGATGAAGATGATGTTGGGCGGGCGGCTGTCTTGCGCCGCGGCGCGTCCGCCTTCGACCGCCAGGGCCAGCGAGCCAGCCGCGCCGCTTTTCAAGACATCGCGACGTGAAATCTTCCGCTTGGTCAGGCTCATGGCATCCTCCCTCGAAATATCGATGTCACATTGCTCGCTTCGACAAGCCGTACTCCGCAAGACATAATACAGTCGCGTACCGCCAGGCGGCACGCAGCTACGGCGTGAGGAGGGATGCGCATGCCAGAGGCGGATCAGGTTCGGGCTCTATCCCGTGGGCTTGATATCCTGGAATTCCTGGGCGGGGCGGGGCCTTCCGGTCTGCATCAGATTCATCTGGGTACGCGGCTGCCGAAAAGTTCCCTGCGGCGCTTGCTGGCGACTTTGGTGGAGCGGCGGTTCGTGCGTGTCGGCCTCACCGACGGCATGTATCGCAGCAATATCGCCACGCTGCAGGCGGTAAATCCGCGCGATAGTGTTCTCATCGGCCGGCTGGTGGAGGTGGCACGCCCGCATCTATTGGAGCTCACACAAAACGTGCAGTGGCCGGTCAATCTACATTTCTTCGTCAATGGCCGCATGCGGGTCATTGAGTCGACCCATGGGCGCAGCCCATTTGGTCGTCCGAACGGAGCTGATGTCGATGTCGAACTGAATATGTTCGTGGCCGCCAGCGGATTGGCTTATCTCGCCTGTTTAGGGAAAGACGAAGTCCTCGACATTGTCAGCGCGGTTCGCCACGACGAGTTTGCCTGTGCCGAACGGTTTGGTGTGACGCTGAAAAGTCTGGGCGCAACGTTGGATCTGGTGCGCAAGACCGGCTACGCGACGCGCATGGCCCCGCAATTGCGAAAATTTGATTGACGGGCCATTGCCGTCGCCGTTCACAGTGAAGGGCGGCCCATCGGCGCGATCGCTGTTGCGTGGTCCAAGCAGCTGATGGACGAAGATCACTTTTCCGAGCTGCACCTGGAGACGCTTCAGCAGGCCGCGGCTGCGATTTCGGCGCGGTTGCAAGCACCCAGGCCTACGGCCGGTAGCGCGGTACGAGGCATTGCCGTTTAGACCTCCGACGAAGGTTCTGACTAAGATTGCTCGCGCGCGCCTCGCCCCATCCAGACGCGACGAAGCTGCCGCCGACGGGCAGGGCGACGCCGGGCACCGGACTGGCCCCAGGGCTGCACAGTCAAGTACCGTGGCGGCAATCTCATCGGCGCGACCCATTCGGCCGATCGGCTGCTCACGTGAATAGCGTTAGCCATGATATCTTGTGCGAAGCACGGGGTATTGGGTGCTTCAGACTCTGTTCATGTCTACTAGGGCTTGTAAGGGCTGTTTTTTATGGAGCTTGCGAAATGAAGTTTGTTATTAGCGCTGCGATTCTTTGTCTCGGCATGGCCTCGGCCGCCCAGGCGATGCCGAATGGGACGCCGTTGACCGACTCGTCCCTGATCACCAACGTCGCTATGGGTTGTGGCCCTGGCTGGGCGCGCGACGGGTTTGGCCGTTGTGTGCCGTTCCGCCGCTACGGACCGCCCGTCGTGCGCCCCGGCTTTGGCCCTGGATATGGCCCCCGTCCGGGTTACGGCTACGGCCCGCGCCCGGGATATGGCCCGCGGCCGGGATACGGTCCGCGTCCGGTTCGCCCGGGCTTCGGCGGCCCGGTGACGCGTCCCAACGTTGGTGGTCCGACCACGCGCCAGTTTCGCTAAGCGTTTTCAACGCACGATAAAGCCCCGTCTCCAGGTCTCTGGAGGCGGGGTTTTTGTTCGGCCTCTTGAGCGTTGCGAGAAGAATCGGCAAGCGCCCGCCGCTTAGCAGGCAATACTGGCCGAGCCATCGCTCAGGCGCATGAAAGGTCCGACGGAGACGGCGGTAAATGTGAGTGTGACACTCTGGAAGATATGGCGCGGGATAAACCGATGACCGCTTGAGGCAGGTCTAAATCCGCTGCCAATCGTCTGTTTTTCTACGCTCTTGCGTACAAAAGACGAGTGGCTCCCCGAGCTGGACTCGAACCAGCGACAATTCGATTAACAGTCGAATGCTCTACCAACTGAGCTATCGGGGAACAGGTCCCTGCGGACGCCGCTGCGTATAGCAAGGCTCGCGCGAAATGCAAACGCAAATTGGCTCGTAAGGTGGGGATTATCCAAATTCAGATGTCATTTTCGCGTCGCGCGGAGCAAAGCGCCATAAAGCCTTGCCGTGACACCGAATCCTTTGCTAAGAGCGCGGCTCCGGCGCGGCTTTCAAGGCTCCCGGGTGAGGCCTCGTGGCGGAGTGGCTACGCAGAGGACTGCAAATCCTTGTACGGGGGTTCGATTCCCTCCGAGGCCTCCAAATCTTCCAATCATTGATTTTAATGGGTTTTTGGTCTTTTCATCCGGCCAAAAGCCGCTGCCGCCCGGTGCCGAAGCATCGGACGGGCAGGTGGTCGGTGATTCTGGCCGGAATGGCTAAAGCAAACCGTCCAAAATCTCGCGCTCGCGCACGATCTCCGGCTGTTTCGCTTGGCCTGAGTCGGTTTCCGCCGCGACAGGCAGTTGCAAAACGGTCGCATATTGTCCGCAGCGCAGTTCCGTCACCAGGACGATCTGCCCATCCGACAGTTCGAGCGCGTCGTGGTGGCAGTTCGGCTGTTCGAGGTTGATGGTCCGGAAGCGGGCCGAGGCGCTGCCTGTTTTTTTGGTCGAGAAGAGCCCGCGTTCGAATTCGACATTCTTATCAAATGCCAGTTCCGTCCCCGGCAGCAGACATACAGCTGTGTCGGGAGCACCGATGGCGGCAAAGCCGCGGGTTGTGGTGTTCGGGAAGCGTGTCGAGGTCAGCCGCTCGCCAACCTGGGCCGGACGAGAGTCTACAGAATGAAGGCTGTAATCGCACATAGGATCTTCTCCTTCCGTGCAGCCCCCCAGTACTCAAGCGCACTTAGGCGAAGGCCTAAAGCTACCATCGAAATGCGAATCAAATGCGGCAGCCGGATGTTTCGCTAACCGCCTGTGTCGATTCTTATTCTCCCGGCTCCGCTTCAGGCATCGGGCGTGGTGCGCGCGCACGGCTCACGCCCGCAAGGGCGAGGGCGATGAGGATCAGCACCGTGGCCACCGCGAAGGTGGCATGCAGGCCGGTGGCGACAGTCTCGGGGCGGGCGGTCGTGACGTCAACCGTCGCTGATGTGAAGGCGAACACCGCGCCCATGACCGACGCGCCGGTGACGAGACCGAGATTGCGCGACAGGCTGAGCAGACCGGAGATGACGCCGCGCCGATCTGGAGCGAGATCGGTCATGACGGCCGTGTTGTTGGCGGTCTGAAACAGCGCATAGCCGAGGGTGCAGACGATGAGAGAGCCGAGATAGCCGGGAATGCCCAGGCGCGCTGGCAACAGGTAGAGAAGCAGGCAACCAGCCGCCAAGCTGCTTAGACCGATCATGGTTACGCGCCCCGCGCCGAAACGATCGACGATGCGTCCCGCCGGCACGCCCGTCAGCGCGGCGACGAAGGGACCAACCGACATGACCAGTCCGACATGGACAGCATCCAGCCCCAGTCCTTGGGCGAGGTAGAACGGCCCGACCACGAACGTCGCCATGATCACGGTCGCGACGAGGCCGCTCATCATCAGGCCTGCGCGCAAAGCCGGATCTCGGAAGAAGGCCAAGCGGACAAGGGGTGCGGGCGCGGACGCTTCGACGCGGATGAAGAGGGCTGTGCCGATCGCGGCGACCAGCAGCAAGATGACAGTGATGAAGCCGAAAGGACCGTGCCGTGTCATCGCCAGCGCATAGGCCGCCAGCGTCAGCGCCAAAAGGGTGGTGCCTGCCACGTCGAAGCCGGCGCGGCTTGTCTTCGGAGCGGCGCGATCGGCGGGCAGGTGGCGATAGGCGAGAACGAACGCGGCCGCGCCTAGGGGCAGATTGACGAGAAAGAGGGCTGGCCAACCGAAGGTGGCGGTCAACACGCCGCCAAGCGAGGGGCCGAGCGCCGTGCCAACCGCCGAGGTGGTGCCGAGCAGGCCCATGGCGCTGCCGGTGCGGTCTTTAGGCATGGCGTCGCCGACAAGCGCCATGGTGAGTGCCATCATGACCGCCGCGCCGAGACCTTGTGCTGCCCGTGCGCCGATCAGCCATCCCAGCGTCGGCGCGACACCACAAAGGAGCGATGCCAGCGTGAACAGGAAAAGCCCGCCCAGCAACAAGCGACGGCGGCCGATGACGTCGCCGAGCCGGCCGGCGCTGACGATCAAACTGGTGATGGTGAGGAGGTAGGCCAGGACGATCCACTGCACCTCCTGAAAGCTGGCGCCGAAAGCCTGCGACAGGGTCGGCAGGCCGACATTGGCGATGCTGGTGCCCAGCGACGACAGCAGCATGGACAGCGACAAGGCAACGAGCGCCCAGCGGGCCGAGGGGGAATGCGAGGGAGCTTGCAAGCGGGCGTTCAAGCGGGCGTTCATGGGAGGCCTTTCCAGCACCACTCGAGGGCGCCGTTACGGACCTAATCTCAGCCCAGATATGGCGGAAGGCGCATCATTTGCATTTTATTCGTGCGTCAGACGCCACATATGGGTGAACCCGTGCTACGCTCAGCCCATGTCGAGGCCCGATCTCAACCTGCTTGTCACCCTGGATGTCCTGCTGGCGGAAGGCAGCGTGGCGCGCGCCGCCCGCCGTCTGCGGCTGAGCCCGTCGGCCATGAGCCGGGCGCTGGCGCGGCTGCGCGAAACCACCGGCGATCCGCTTCTGGTACGGGCCGGGCGGGGCCTCGTGCCGACGCCACGGGCGCTGGAATTACGCGGACAGGTTCATCAACTCGTTCAGGATGGGGAGACCGTTCTACGCCCGGCCGAACAGCTCGACCTTGGAAGCCTGGTGCGCACGTTCACCTTGCGTAGCCGGGAAGGCTTTGTCGAAACCTTTGGGGCGGCGCTCCTCGCCCGCATCGCGCGGGAAGCCCCCGGTGTGCGGATCTATTTCCTGCCGAAGCCGGACAAGGACAGCACACCTCTGCGCGAGGGAACGGTTGATCTGGAAACCGGCGTTGTCGGCGATTCAATCGGGCCCGAAGTGCGCGCCCAGGCCTTGCTCCGGGATCGGTTCATCGGTGTCGTGCGGGCGGGCCATCCCTTGAGCAAAGGCAAGATGACGCCGGCGCGCTACGCCGCCGCCGGACATATCGCTGTCTCGCGACGCCGGCTCGACAAGGGGCCGATCGACGAGGCGCTGCAACAGGTCGGGCTCGAACGGCGGATTGCCACGTTCGTCGGCGGCTTTCCCACCGCCTTGGCATTGGCGCGGGCGACCGATCTTGTCGCCACCGTGCCCGAGCGGCAGACGGAAAGCCTGCGGGCCGGCATGGTTGATTTCGCGCTGCCGATCGACCTGCCGGAGATGGCCATTTCCTTGCTCTGGCACCCCCGGCTTGATGCCGATCCCGCCCATCGCTGGCTGCGCGGCTGTGTGCGGGAGGTGTGCGTGGAACCCGTGGCGAAGGCCGCGCCGCGCTAATCCACTTCCATCAGATCGCGGCCGACGATCACCTTGCCGGGAAAGTTCTTGCGCACGCCGTCGGCCCACATCTCGTCGGTCATCGTCGGGTCGAAGCCCGGCACGAAATGATTGAGGACGACCGTCTTCACGCCGGCTGCCGCGGCAATCTTGCCGACCTGTTCCACCGACGTATGGATGGCGAGTACCGCCTTCAGCACCCGTTGCGCTTCTTCAGGCGAGCGCCCCTGTTCGGCGAATTTCTTCGTGAACAGTTCGCGCGTGCGTTCTTCGTGAATGATTTCATGGACGAGGATGTCGGCGCCCTTGGCCAGGGCCACGAGTTCGTCGCTCATAGCTGTATCGCCGCTGAACACCACCACTTTGTCGGGCGTCTCGAAGCGATAGCTCAGCGAGAAATGATGTTGCGCGCCATCATGGCCGTGGTCGGGATAGTGGGTGTTCTCGGCGGCGGTCACTTTCACGTTCTTGTCGGCATAGATGGCGCCGGGTGTTACGTCATGGCCGGTGAAGAGCTTGGCTGGGTCGGCGTTGCGCCCGTCATATTTCATGCGCACGGTCGCATTGGGCGAGAAATAGACCTTGTAGGCTTCGATCATGTCCTTGGTGCCGGGCGGCCCATAGGCGTCGATCGGTTGCGACCGGCCGTTCGACCAGGCGAGGCCCATCAGCGTGCCGAGGTCGGCGTTGTGATCGTCGTGATGATGGGTGATGAAAATTTTGGCCACTCGCTGCAGGCCGACGCCAGCCAGTTCCAACTGCCGTCCCACAGCATTGCCGGCGTCGATCACATAGGGCTCGTTATTGACGAGCAGCACGCTTGCTGGCTGGTTGCGTGTTGGCAGTGGGGTGGGGCCGCCACCGGTGCCAAGCAGAATGAGGCGGGTGGTCTTGCTTTGCGCCAGCGCCGGGCCGCTACTTGCCGCCACGGCCGAAGCGACAAGAAATTTCAGTCCGTCACGTCGCGTGAATGTCATGCTCACCATGCCCCTCCAAGATCATTTTTGGATCGTCATTATGTCGGGGGAAGGTGGCGCACGCGCTGGCGCGCCGAAATGGAAAATTCGTCCGCTGGACATGACAGGGCGGAATATCGCCCGTCGTCTTCAACCAGATTCTTTACATGAAACTTGCCAGCCAAGCGGTGGATTCGATTCATGTTTGTGGTGTGCCCTGAAAACAGAAGGGAGCCCGAAGGCTCCCCCCATGCGCGTATGATCTTATCGAGAAACGATCTAATTCATTCGCTCTAGGTTGTGTTTTTCTTGCAGGCTTCCCGGAACTTATGGCGCTTCTTGCCGCGTAGCCCCTGGTCATCGGCTTGTTTGGAACAGGCTGCCGATCTTGCTCTCTTATCCGCCGTCGTCGGCTTGGCGCGCATATTAGATGCAGGTGCGGCGGGCTGAGCCGCAGGTGCCATAGAAGGCGCTGCCATAGGCGGTGGGGCTGTTCCGGCCGGCGGGGTCGGTGTCATCGGGGTTGTCTGGGCAAAGACGGGGGCGGTGAAAAGGACCGCGAGAGCGGAAGCGGTGAGAAGAATCTTTTTCATGGAAGAACCTCACTCCCAGCAACATGCTGGCGGACCATCCAGCGCCTGCCAACCTGAACGCTAAATGACTGGCGAGGCGTTGCCTCTGGTGTTCGGCGGGAAGTGCCTTGGATCCTGATCTTACGATCAGAGAATCCTATGTTACGCTTCGTTGCCGGGAACAGCTTGTGAAAGAAATGCGGCGAGGGAAGATCGGATGACGATGCTCCGATTAAAGGCACTGGCCTCCGCCGTGGCGGTCTTGGCAATAGTGGCTATCGTATGCGCCTATCTTTTCTTTTTTCCGTACCCAGGATCAAACGCAGGGTTTGGTCCCGAGTGGACGTGTATTCCGCAGATCAAAGGCGGTCCGATCTGTACAAAACGAGTCGGCGGCTGATTTCCAACCGCTCGATCGTTTTCGCAATCGAGGAAAAGCCAGCAACACTTTTATCTTGCGCGGTTAATGCCCGTGCCGCATTTCGTCCCGTTTTTGCCGCAGTCTCGCCCCTTGCCGTTGGCATGGTCTGAGTCCGGCGCACCCGCGCGCCTTTTTGCGGAGGTTGCTCCATGCGTTTTACGGCCATTTTCGGCATCGTCGGCCTCGCGGCGACGGCGGCGGTCATTCTGACCGCGAATGTTATCCAGCCGCCCGTGTCCGATGGCGTCAAAGTCACGGTCACTTCGGCCCGCCAGGGCGAGATCGTCAGCGCCATTCGCCAGAACGGATATCGCTGCGACAGCCTGGTCGAAACCCGGATGCTCAAATCCAGCGGCGACAGCAATGAGTTGGTCGCGCGCTGCGATGGAGATCTGCGCTATCAGGTGACAGCGCGTGCGGACACGATCTCCTCCGTCTCGGCTTGGGACTAACCCACCTTCTAAACCACCCGATGCAACAGCGGCTCGCCGGCGCTAAGCCGGCGGCAGTTCTCGGCGATCACATCGAAACTGCGCGCCAAGGTTTGCGGCGTCAGCCACGCCATATGCGGGGTGAGGATCACATTCGGGCAGGCGCGCAGCGCCGCCAAGGCCGGGCGCGGCTCGTTGTGGAAGACGTCTAGGCCGGCGCCAGCGATCCGCTTCTCCATCAGCGCCTCGACTAAAGCGGCTTCATCCACCAGTTCGCCGCGCGCCGTGTTGACAAGGATCGCATCGGGCCGCATGGCGGCGAAGGCATCGCGACCGATGAACTTATCGGTCTGCGGCGTGAAGGGCACATGCAGCGAGATGATGTGGCTCGTCGCCAACAGTTGATCGAGCGCCACAGCCTCCACATGGCCATCACCCTGCATCGAGCGTGACCACACCTGCACCTTGGCGCCGAGGGCCGCGAGCACCGGCGCGAGACGCTGTCCGACCGCGCCATAGCCGACAAGGCCGACGGTGCTGCCCGAAATTTCGCCGACACCTTCCTTTGCAGCCGTCGATGACACCCAATCATCGGCGCGCAACGCCCGGTCGAGATCGCCAACTTTGCGCAGCACCGCCAGCATCAGGCCGAGCGCATGTTCGGCCACGGCCTGCGTATTGGTGCCCGGCATATTGGCGACGGCGATGCCGGCCTCGCGCGCCGCATTGAGATCGATCGTGTTGACGCCGATGCCGATCTTCTGGATCAGCCGCAAGCGCGGCGCCGCCGCGATGATTTCCTTAGTCACCGGCACCAGGCTGTGCAGGAGCACCTCGGTGTCGGATAATTCGCGATAGAACCGGTCCCAGTCGTTTTCGCCGACGGAGACGATCCGAGGAAACTGCGCCTTGGCGAAAATCGCCTCGGAGGCGGGGCCGAGATTGAGGTGCAGCAGCGCTTTCATGCCGACCAGTTTACCATTTTCGGCAAAGCGGCCCAACCGGCGAAGGGGGCGCCCGAGGCTTCTTCGATGCGCAGGCTTTCATTCCACTTGGCCATGCGCTCGGAACGGGTGAAGGAGCCGACCTTGAGCTGGCCGGCATCCCATCCAGCAGACAGATGCGAGATCGTCACGTCTTCGGTTTCACCGGAGCGGGCCGAGACAAGGGTGGCGAGGCCGGCCGCGCGCGCCGTGGTCAGCGCCGCCAGCGCCTCGGTGATCGTGCCCGCCTGGTTTGGTTTGATCAGTACGGCGTTGACCGTCTTGTCGGCGATGGCGTGAGTGACGCGCGCCGCATTGGTGACGAGATAATCGTCGCCGACGATCTGGCAGCGTGTCGCATATTTTTGCGCGAAGGCGACGAAGCCATCGCGATCGTCTTCCGCCACCGGGTCCTCGACGGAGGCGATCGGATAGGCCTCGATCCAGCCACCGACCAGGCGGATCATGCCGTCGATGTCGAGCTTGCGGCCTTCGAGACCCAAATGATAGGCGCCATCGCGGCGGAAATTGCTGGCGGCGATGTCGAGCGATAGCACGATCTGCTTGCCAGGTTTGAAGCCCGCCTGTTCGATCGCCTGGATCAGCGTTTCGATGGTCTCTTCATTGGTCCTGAACTCCGGCCAGAAACCGCCTTCGTCGGCGACGCCGCGCAGCCGTCCCGAGCTTTTCAGAATGGCGCCGGCGGCGCGATAGACCTCGGCCGTCCAGTCAAGCGCATCAGCGAAGCTGCGTGCCGCCGGGCACATGATCATGAAATCCTGGATGTCGACACGCCCGTCCGCATGGGCGCCGCCGCCGAAGATTTGGATCTCGGGCAGGGGCATGCGGATGGGTTTGTCCTTCGCTAGATATCTCCACAGCGGCAGTGCGGCGGCATTGGCACTGGCTAGCAGCACGGCCATGGATGTCGCGACAAGCGCATTGCCGCCGAGGCGTGATCTCTGCGGCGTGCCATCGAGCCTGGTCATCAGGGTATCGATGGCGGCTTGCTGGGTCGCATCCTGGCCGATTAGCGCCGGGGCGATCTCGTCGCGCACGGCGGCGATCGCTTTCGTCACGTCATAGCCGCCGAAAGCCTTGCCGCCATCGCGTAGATCCACCGCTTCGCCACTGCCGACGGAAGCGCCAGCCGGCGCGATGGCGCGGCCGATGGCACCGCCATCAAGATGCACCTCCACTTCGACGGTCGGCCGTCCGCGTGAGTCCCAGACCCGGCGTGGATGAACGGCGGTAATGGCAGTCGTCATGAAGCAAACTCCGCGGCAAAATCGGTCTTGATGGTTGTCAGCGTGCGCGCCTCGTCGTGCAGCAGGCTGCGGGCGACGCGACGCACGCGCGCTTTATCGTTTTCGTCCGTGATGTATTCGACCGGCGACTTGCCGTCGATGCGCGCCAGCATCAGCCCTGGCAGGATGCGGGCAATGCGCTGAGCGATGTCGGCTGCGGGTTCGAAGGTGATCGCGCCGAGATAGGCCTCGGTCAAAGCGTCGGCGCAGGCGACGAAGTTTTTACCCGCTGCCGGTACCCAGACGCATTTGAGATAGAGATGGTTGAGGCAGAAGGCGATGTCGAAAGCTGGCTCGCCATACCAGGCGCATTCCGCATCGAGCAGGATCGGGCTCCGCGCGCCGACGAGAATGTTCTTGGGGCTGAGATCGCCATGCACCAGGGCGCGTTTGTTGGCGAGAATATCGCGGCCGATGGCGCGCAGGGTTTCTGCGAGATCGGCATGACGCATGGCCGTGGCATAAAGATAGGGATCGACGCGCAGCGACAGAAACGCCTCGTCGGTGGCGAAGCGTTGCGCGATCGCATCGGAATAGGCGGTGGCATTGTGGATACGGGCCGCGATTTGGCCGACGGCGCTGGCCACGGCGGGGTCGGCACGTCCCTCACGCAGTTCGCGCTTCCACAGCGGATAGATATCCGGCGGATAGTAGGTCATGGCGAACATGTTCAGTTTGTCGTCGCTGGCGAGAACCTGCGGCACCGCCTCGGGCACGATGCACCGTGCTTCGTTCAGCCAGTCGACCTCGGATTGATTGCGCGACAGCGGCGCCATCCATGTCTGAGCGACACGCAATTGCGGCACGGCACGCTTGACGACGAAGTCGCGGTCACCACTCGTCACATGCCAGATATCGGCGGAGACGCCGCCCGTCAGCGGCTGCAGGGCGATGTCCTTCGTGCCAAGTCCGGTCGTGTCAAGTCCGGCGCGTTGCAGAAACTGCAAGACGTCATCGTTGTCGCGCGCGCTGTCGGCCATCGGCTGGGCGAGTCTCCCCGGTTCTTGCACCTATGGCTAGCGAGCGGCAAGCGTAAGGGCAAGAGCCGGGGAGGGTGAGCGATTATGCCTCGGTCGAGAGTTTCATCAGCACCAGGCCGCTGACGATCAGCGCCGCCGCGATGATGCGCGGCAGGCTGGCCTGTTCGCCCAAGACGAGGATGCCGACGACGAAGGCGCCGATGGCGCCAATCCCGGTCCAGATCGTATAGGCGGTGCCGAGCGGCAGACTGCGCATGGAGATGGCGAGCAAGGCGAAACTCGCCAGGGCGGTAATGAGGGTGATGATACTGGGCGTCAGCTTGGTGAAGCCTTCGGATTGCTTCATCGTGAACGCCCAGACGACTTCAAGAATGCCGGCGGCGAGTAACAGAATCCAGGCCATGTGGCCCTCCTTTTTCAAAAAGGGCCGGGCCGTCCCGGACATCTGCCCATTGATGGGGGAGGACGTTGCCTCGCGCACCCTGAAATAGGCAGGCGCGGCGCCGGGGTCAAGTTTCCGTGGATAGTCTTTGTTCAGTTTTCGTTCAGCCACGATGCGCGAGCATAGCCACTATCGATCGCCGATCCCATTGCTGATTCAAGGCGTTGGAGCGGCGTGAATATGGCGCGATTCACTCGGTCGGTGAGCGTCCCACCTTGAGGAGCAATAAGACAATGCGCAATTTCCTGAGACTTTCCATTATTGCTGCAGCGACGGTTATCGCTTTGCCGGTGGCCCAAGCCTTGGCGGCCCCCGTGACTCCCGTCCAGTCGCTGCCTGTGCAGCAGACGCAAACCAACAGCGCTGATATCCCAGCGCCGGGCGCTTCTGAGGTGCAGTATCATCATCGCCATCATGGCCATTATCGCGGTCATTGGCAGCGTCCTCGGCATCACCAGCATTTCCGCCACCACCACTATCGGCAGCATTGGGGCCATCATCACCATCGTGGCCATGGCTACGGGCACCATCGCCGCCATTGGTAAAGGATGAACGGCGGGCTTAGGCCCGCCGTTTTTCTGTGTATGCAGTGGGCTGTTCGGATTTGGTTGTTGTTCCGCCACAATGCCTACCCATTCTACATTCGGCTGCCGAGCTTCTGCTACTTGTTGGAGGCGGTTCGGTTCGTGAAAATGGCGCGATCACAAGGCCGGCGAGCGCCTGCCTCTAGGAGGAAATTGATGAACAAGCGCGACTTCCTGAGACTCACAGTCACCGCCGCTGCAGCTCTTGCTGCGTTGCCGGTGGCCCAGGCACTGGCGGCACCGGCTCTTTCGGCCGATCCAACGCCGGTTAAGCCGCTTGACGACAATGTCGCCGACAGGCCGGCCGAGGGCGCGACCGAGTCACAATACCACCACCGTGGTCGCCATCATCGTGGTCGCCATCATCGCCGCCCGCCGCCCCGCCACCATCGTCATCATCGTCGGTGGCACTGATCGTACCAAGACTTTTAGAACGGCGGGCTTAGGCCCGCCGTTTTCTTTTGGGAATAGTGGCGAATGACAAGTGTTGCGCTAGCTGCGTTTCGTCTTCGCGATCGGCTTTTGCCGATAGGTGCGATGGGTGGCGGCGGTGCGCGCGGACTGTTCATAGATCCCCGTCATCAGGTCGAAGGTCTGCGCCGCCGCGCGCAGACGTTTGCTGAGATCAGGCACGCGCGACACCGCTTCGATCAAGAGATCGGCGCGCACATTGGCATAGTCATCTGTGGTCTTGCGGCCATGCGCGGTCACTTCATAGGTGACGCCCGAACGGCCACTGCCGTTGCGCACCACCAGCCCGGCCTTGATGAGCTTGCGCAAGCTGTATTGGATGTTGGGAATATCGTCGCGATTGGCGAGATGACAGAGATCGCGCACGCTCTTGGGGCGATCGTTCATGCGGATCATATGGAGCAGGGCGTTTTCAGGCCCGCTGCCGGCGAACTCCGAGACGGCTGCCAGGCATTCCGCCTGCCAATGGCCGAAGCCCTCGAAGCAGCGGATCAAGGCATATTCCATCTCCGCCACATCCATTTCCTGTTTGGTGCGGGCAAGGTGCCAGGAACGATCCAGAAGTGAGCGGTCAAGCGACGGCGAACGACGATCTTCGGCCGGGGCGCGGTGGGGCGGGGTGCGACCAGATGGGGTGCGACTCATGGATGTCTCCTGACGCTCAAAGATACAGCAGTCGCCGTCCTTGCCTATGAATAGAGTTTATAATAGATTTTCTATCTTAAAATTCGAATGAACGGCGTCGGTCATTTTCCTGGAGGGGAATGCAATGGCATCTCAGAATCGCATGTTCGATGAAAAGCAGTTCCTGCTCGGCACGTTCGCCTCGAATTGTTCCGGTGGCATGTCGGTCACCAAAGTGCCGGAACGCTGGCAAAATTCCTGGGACAACAATCTCAAATTGGCGAAGCTTCTCGATGCGGCGGGCATCGATTTCATGCTGCCCATCGCCCGCTGGGTCGGTTATGGCGGCGAGACCAATTTCCACGGCAATGTCTTGGAGACGATCACCTGGGCGGCGGCGCTGCTCGCCCATACGCGCGATATCACCGTCTTCGCCACCACCCATACGGCAGCCAATCATCCCGTCGTCGTCGCCAAACAGTTGGCGACCATCGATCAGATCAGCAACGGCCGCATCGGCCTCAATGTGGTCGCTGGCTGGAACAAGCCTGAATATGAAGCGCTGGGCTTAAAACTGCCCGACGATCACGAGACCCGCTACGGCTATGCGCAGGAATGGCTCGATATTGTCCAGGCGCTGTGGAGCCGCGCCGAGGCCTTCGATTGGAACGGCAAGTTCTTTCAATTGAAGAATGTGCTGGGCGATCCGCGTCCCGGATCAACCGTGCCGATCATCAATGCGGCGGGCTCCGAGCAGGGCCGGGGCTTTGCCGTGCGCAACGCCAATTTCCTGTTCACGCCCGCCATTGATTTGGCACGTTCGACCGAGGAGATTGGTGCGCTCAAGCAGCAGGCGCGCGAGGCCGGCCGCGCTGTGGATGTGCTGACCTTCAGCCATGTGGTCTGCCGTCCCACGGAGAAGGAGGCCCAGGCCTATCTCGAACATTTCGGCAAGGCGAATGCCGATTGGGCCGCCGTCGACAATCTCGTCAACCTGCAATTCGCCCATGCCCAATCCTTCCCGCATGATCTTCTAGCCTTGATCCGCGATCGCATGGCGGCGGGCCATGGCGGCTTTCCGCTCACCGGCACGCCGGAGCAGGTGGCCGACGGCATCACCGCGCTGCATGCGGCGGCCTTTCGCGGCACCACTCTGTCCTTTGTCGATTATGTCGAGGAATTCCCTTATTTTCGCGACAATGTGCTGCCGCTGCTGGAAGAACGCGGCGTGCGCATGGCGCCGCAGGCGGTCGCCGCCGAGTGATCGCCTCTGAGTGACCGGTTTCGGGCTTATAAATCTATTAATTGCCGGTCGTCGTCCGATCTTGCTAACGATTGGGTTCGAGTCTTTGAAGGAGCGAACCATGTCGACAGATCACGGCGCCGGCGTCTCACCGGTCTGGCAATTCGGCGACACGTCGCTGACGCGCGTTATCGAATCCGAAGTGCCGCTGCTGTCGCCCTTCGAACTCCTGCCGGACTGTACACAGGCCCATCTCGACGAAAACCTCGATTGGCTGGCGCCGCATTTTTATGATCCCGGCGTGCAATTGCTGGCGATCACCATTCAGAGCTTTCTGATCCGCAGCGGCGGCAAGATCATTCTGGTCGATTCCTGTGGCGGCAATCACAAGCATCGCGCGCGGCCGTTCTTCAACCAGCGCGAATGGGGCTGGCTCGACACGCTGCGCACCGCCGGCGTCGCGCCGGAAGATGTGGACATCGTCATGTGCTCGCATTTGCATGTCGATCATGTCGGCTGGAACACCAGGCTCGAGAACGGCAAATGGGTGCCGACATTCCCCAATGCCCGCTATCTCGTCTCGCAGCGCGAATGGGACTATTGGCGTTCGGAAGCGGGGCGGGCGAGCCTTCCCCGCACCGGTGACTTCATCACCGACAGCGTGCTGCCGATCGTCGAAATCGGCCAGGCCGAACTGATCGACGACAGGGTGGGATTTTCGGAAGATATCTCAATCGAGCCGCTGCACGGCCACACACCCGGCCATTTTGGCGTTCATCTGTGCGGTGGCGGGCACGAGGCGATCCTGTCGGGCGACATGATGCATACGCCGCTGCAATTGCGCTATCCGCACTGGAGTACGCGCTTCTGCGTCGACCAGGCGCTGGCGCGGGAAACGCGGCTGCGCTTTCTTGCCGATCATGCCGACACGGACCGGCTGATCTTCCCCGCCCATTTCCCGACACCGACCGGCGGCTACATCCGCCGCGTCGGCGATCACTACCGCTTCGAATTCGCCGATCCGGCTTGAGACGCGCGGCTCAAGGCTGAAAGCCGCGGCAGATTCGAGTGAAGATCGCTTCGATTTTTCACATTGAAACGTTTTTCCGTATTGAGCGTTCAATTCAAGGGGCGAAGCAAGATTGGATTGTTGATGCCGCAACAGACGACTTCGCCCATCAGCGATGGCCTCGTGTATTTCGGCGCAGGTGGCGATCTGGCGTTGAGGATGCTGTTCCCCTCGCTCGCCTATCTGGAGATGAACGGACTGCTTCCGACCGACCTGCCGGTGATCGGGGTGTCGCGAACGGTGATGGACGACAACGCTTTTCGGCGGTTGGTACGCGAGGCGTTGGAGGACCGAGCGCCGGAAGCAGTGGCAAGCGGAGCCGCCGATCAGCTTTTGGCGCGCACCCACTACCTGCCAGTGGACGCTACCAAACCGGCGGATATACAGCGCCTGGGTCGGAAGATGGCCGAACTCGGCATCCAGCGTCCGCTGTACTATCTCTCGGTGTCTCCCAGCCTGTACTGCGTCATATGCCAAGGCCTGCTGGCCGCAGGGCTGACGGGCGATCATGCGCGTGTGGCGATGGAAAAACCCATCGGCAAGGATCTGGCGAGTTCGCGCATTATCAATGACACGGTCGCTTCGGCTTTCAACGAAGACCGCGTGTTCCGCATCGATCACTATCTCGGCAAGGAGACAGTGCAGAACCTGATCGCCTTGAGGTTCGCCAACACGCTGTTCGAGCCCTTGTGGAACAATCTCACCATCGATCACGTGCAGATCACCATCGCCGAGACGCAGGGCGTTGGCGAGCGCTGGCCCTATTACGACGAATACGGGGCCATGGGCGACATGGTGCAGAACCACATGATGCAGCTTCTCTGCCTGGTCGCCATGGAGCCGCCTTCGGATCTGCGGCCGGACTCGGTGCGCAACGAGAAAGTCAAAGTGCTGCGTTCCTTAAGGCGCATTACCCGCGCCGACGTGCAGGGCTCTGTCGTGCGCGGCCAATACGGTTCGGGGATGGCCGGGGGCAAGGGGGTCCCAGGCTATGCCGAGGAAAAAGGCAGCTCCAGCGAGACCGAAACCTTTGTCGCCATCCAAGCTCACATCGACAACTGGCGCTGGGCTGGCGTGCCGTTCTTCCTGCGCACGGGCAAGCGCTTGCCCGACCGCGACACGGAGATTTTCATTCAGTTCAAGCCGGTGCCGCACTCCATCTTCTCGGACCAAAGCCGCCAGGACCTGGCGCCCAACAATCTGCTGATCCGCCTGCAACCGGAGGAGGACATCGTTCTTCGGTTGATGAACCAGGCGCCTGGGTTGTCCTTGGAGGAAATGCGGCTGGAGAGCTTGCCATTGAGCCTCAGCCTGAAGAAGGCGCACGCCTCGCGCCGCCGCATCGCCTACGAGCGGCTGTTGCTGGACGCCTTGCATGGCAACTCGACGCTCTTCGTGCGTCGAGACGAGATCGAAGAGGCCTGGGAATGGGTCGACGGGGTCAACGACGCCTGGCGTCGCCTGGGCCTGGCGCCTAAACCCTATCCGGCCGGCTCATGGGGACCGGCCGGCGCGTTCGCTCTGATCGAACGCACCGGGCGGGCCTGGCATGATGATTGAGGCCAAGCCTCGGCTTCAGTCGAATGGCGATCCAAATTTAGATTGATTCTAATTTATGACTTAACTAATTTATTTTGAAGGAGCTTCAATTCTTGGTGGGCGATGGTCTTTTCCCTGCGATTTGTCAGTAACCGTATTGCGGCGAGTTTCATGGGTGCGGCGGTTTTAGCCGGGCCCGCATGCGCCACCGATGAAATTCAAGTCTACAACGCCGAAATTGCTGAGCCGGGACAGCTCACGATCCAGCAGCATGCCAATTTCGTTCGCTTCGGCGGGAAGACGCCGGCTCTTCCGGGCGCGCTCGTCTCCAATGGCAGTGTCAACGGCACGCCAGAATTGGCTTATGGCGTCAACGACTGGTGGGAGCTCGGCTTCTACATGCCGTTCTCCATCCAAGACAAACAATATTGGTCGGATGGCTTCAAGCTACGCACGCTGTTCGTGTCGCCCCATGCCGAACAAAGAAACTTTTTCTACGGGATCAATTTCGAATTCAGCAATTCGACGCCGCGCTTTTCGCAAACCCAGACCGGCCTGGAAGTCCGGCCGATCATAGGCGTGCGAAATGCCGACTATGAATTCATCGTCAACCCGATCGTCGACATTGGCTTCGGCAAACATGGCGAGGCCGATTTCGCACCGGCGGCACGGCTGGCGCGAAATCTCGACAAGGATCTTCTTGTCGGGGTCGAATATTACGGGGACCTCGGCCGCATAGGACATTTCGATAAGTTGTCTCAGCAGCAACACACACTGTTTGCGGTCGCTGATTTCAAGGTCGGCAAATTCGACGTTGATGTTGGTGTCGGCTGGGGGCTGACCAAAGCATCGGATCATCTGGTGTTTAAATTGATTCTTGGCTACGCCTTTCCCGTGCCCGGCCAGAACCAGTCAGCTACACCTGTGCCGGCGAGTTTCGGACCAGCCACCACGACAGCCCCGTCGCAACGGCGAGGCTTTCAGTTTTCCAGGCTGATGCCCTGAGGCTCCCGGCTTCAGCTGCTCCTCGGCCGGAGCGCCATCAGCAGTAGATAGACGCCGCCACCGACGACGAAGGCCGGCAGGGTGGCGCCGATGGCCGCCTGAGTGTTTGCCAAAAGCTGGTAGCAGGCGATGCCGGCCGCCCAGGCGATCAGGCCACGCAGATGCCAGCCGGCCGAAAACCAATAGCTGCCGCCAGGGCCAGTGATGGAAGCCGCATCGATCTGCCGTCCACGCACCAGGAAATGGTCGGCAAACAGCACACCGAACAGCGGCGCGAAGACCGAACCGATCAGCAGCAGGAAATGCTCGTAGCGCGCCAGCGGCACCAGCAGGGCGATGAGGGTGCAGAGCACGCCATAGCCGACGGCGAGCGGCGCCACGCCAAAGCCGGTCAGCGTGCTGGTCGAGACCGCGCCGGAGAAGATGTCGGCGAAGGCATTGTCGGTCTCGTCGACCAGGATCAGCAGCAGGGCGATGCCGCCGCCAGTCGCCGCCAGCGCCGTGATCAGCATGGTGTCGCCGCCGCCGGAGGCCAGTGCATAAGCAGCGCCGAGGCCCAAAAACCAAATATTCGCCAAGAGATAGCCAAAGAAGCTGCCACGGAACATCGAGCCAGGCGAGCGCCCAAAGCGGCTGTAGTCGGCGATCAAAGGCAGCCACGACAGCGGCATGGCCATGACCAGGTCTATGCCGCCGGCAAAGGTCATCTCACCATTGCCGGCTTTGGCGAAGAGCGCCGGCAGATCGTAATTGGCCATCAACCGCCAGGTCAGCCAGGCGGCGCCAGCCAGCAGCAGCGCCAGGCCCCAGTTGCGCAGGAAGCGGCGCACGAAGGAGAGCGGGCCGAGCAGGGCCAGCGCCGTTGCCGCCGCGCCGAACACCAAGGTCCAGAGGAGCGCATTGGAAAAGCCGAAGGTCTGGCGGGTCAGCGCATCGGCGGCATCGCGCATGGCGATGATCTCGAAGGCGCCCCAGCCGGCGAGCTGGATGGCATTGAGCACGGCGGCAATGGAGGCGCCGCGCACGCCCAAGGTTGGGCGCAGATTGGCCATGGCGGAAAGGCCCGTATCGGCGCCGATGACGCTCGCGGTGGCCAGCAGCAACACGCCGAGCAGGGAGCCGATGACAATGGCCGCAAAAGCCGCGCCGAGGCTCAGGCCCGGCACCAGCAGCGCGCCCGCCTGCAGCACCAGAAGGCCGATGCCGAGGCTGAACCACAGGGCGAAGGCGTCGCGGGCCGTGAACGCCCGGCGGGCGGCGGGCGCTGGGATCAGCGGGGCATAGGTGTCATTGGCTTCAAAAGCGGACATGGCCGAGCGGCTCCCTGGCGATTCTAGAAACGGTTTTGTGACGCCGTGTCAGGCTGTCGAAGAACTGTCAATGCTTGAGCCTAGAACTTAGGGCGCTTCTAGACTGCCCTTGGCAATGCGCGGTGCGGCGGGCAGAGTGGTGAAGTCGCGCTCACCAGAATCGGCGCGATACGAGACTTTCGAGGGGAGTCGGTTATGACCGCTACGCCAGCAACCGGTCCCGCAAGCTCCCAAGCCCTGCCATTGGTGGCCACGCTCGGCGCCCTCGGCGTCGTTTACGGCGATATCGGCACCAGCCCCCTCTATGCCTTCAAGGAGGCGGCGCGGGCGGCGAGCCACGGCGGCCCGGTCGTCCCGGCTGCGGTGCTCGGCGTCGTGTCCCTGATCTTCTGGGCGCTGATCATCATCATTTCACTGAAATACGCGGTGCTGATTCTGCGGGCCGACAACCGGGGGGAAGGCGGCATCGTCGCCATGCTCGCCTTGCTGTCGGCGCGCAATGCCCAGCCCAGAACCTGGCGCGCGCACCTTCTGGTCGTCGGCCTTATCGGCGCGGCGCTACTGTATGGCGATGGCGCGATCACGCCGGCGATCTCCGTCCTCAGCGCCGTCGAAGGCCTGAAGGTGGACGCGCCGTCGCTCGCCCCGCTCGTGGTCCCGATCACCATCGTCGTGCTGGTGGGGCTCTTCCTCGTGCAGAGGATGGGCACGGGCTTCATCGGCTCCATTTTCGGGCCGGTCATGCTCGGCTGGTTCGTCATCATCGGCTTGCTCGGCATTCACGGCATCGTTCAATCGCCCGGCGTGCTGGTCGCTCTCAGCCCGTTCTATGCCATCGATTTTCTGATCCACCAGAATTTCCATATCAGCTTCGCCATCCTCGGCGCGGCCTTCCTGGCGGTGACGGGCGGCGAGGCCATGTATGCCGACATGGGCCATTTTGGTCGGGTGCCGATCCGGCTCGCCTGGTTTTTCATCGCTCTGCCGGCGCTAGTGTTGAACTATTTCGGGCAGGCGGCGGTGCTGCTCATCGATGCCAGTGCGATCGACAATCCCTTTTATCAACTGGCGCCCGACTGGTTTCACTATCCGCTGGTGGCGCTGGCCACGGTCGCCACCGTGATCGCCTCCCAGGCGATCATCTCCGGTGTCTTTTCTCTGACGCAGCAGGCGATCCAACTCGGCTTCCTGCCGCGCATGCAGATCAACCACACCACGAGCCACGCCATCGGCCAGATCTACATTCCGTTGGTGAATTGGCTGCTGGCGGCCGCGACCCTTGGGGCCGTGATCGGCTTCGGCTCGTCCGACGCTCTGGCTGGCGCCTATGGCATCGCCGTCTCACTGCTGATGGCCATCACCACGCTGCTCGCCGCTCTGGTTGCCATTCAATGGGGCTATCCGATCGTGCTGGTCGTCGCAGTCAATGGCTTCTTTCTCATGGTCGACATCATTTTCTTCGCCGCCAATGTGGCCAAACTGTTCGAGGGCGGTTGGTTTCCGCTGTTGCTGGCGGTCATCGTCGCCTTTCTCATGCTGACCTGGCGCAGCGGCGTCGGCTTGGTGGAAAAAGCCCGAACCCGGTTGCGGCAGCCCGAGGAAGACCTGATCGAAACCGCCGTCGACAAATGCACGGCGCGAGTGGCCGGCACGGCGGTCTTCCTTGCCGCGGCCCCCAGAGGCGTGCCGCTGGCGCTCACTCAATTCGTCAAGCACAATCACTGTCTGCACCAACGCGTTGTGATCGTCACCGTGGTAATTGCAGAAGTGCCGCGTATGCCGCCCACGGAACGCGTCGAGGTGATCGAGCTTGCCCCGGGCATCACCCGCGTCATCCTGCATTATGGCTTCATGCAGCATCCGACGATCTACAAGGGACTGACGCTCGCCTGCCAGCAAGGCAAGCTCAAGGACATCGATCTGAAGGACCTGACCTATTACATCGGCCGCGAGACCATTATTCCACGCGAGCATGTGGCGGGCATGTGGGTGTGGCGCGAGAACTTATTCGCCTTCATGCAGCGCAACGCCGAGCGCACGGCGGCTTTCTTCGACGTGCCGACAAACCAGGTCGTGGAGTTCGGCACGGAGATCGAGATTTAGGCGGATCGCTATCCGTCAGCTCGCCAGAAAACCATCGATTGTCCTGGCCGCAGCCTTAGGCTCGTCGAACTCGAGAATGTGCCCGGCTTTGCGGACGATTTTCACCTTGGTGCCAGGGCCGATGCCTTCGGCGAAACGCCGGGCATAGGACAGCGGAATCACCCGGTCGTTATGGCCCCACAGGATCAAGGTGGGCGCCGTGACGCGCGCCAGCCGCTTTGACAGGCGCGTGTCGCCGAGTGGCCAGATCAATCCTGCGGCGGCGATATGGGCGCGCAGGGCCTGCACCTCCCATTCGCCCGTATCGCCTTCCTTTGGCACGGAGAGATAGCCGGCATAATCGGACGGCCGTTCCGAAAGCAGCGCCGTGGTCTGGCCCGGTCGCTGGGCGAAGACATCGGCGATCGGCGCCTCGGTATCGAACAGGCCGAAGGGCGCGATGAGGACGAGCTTGCGCACAGACTTTGGCCACAGCGCGGCGACTTCGGCCGCCAGCGCGCCGCCGACCGAAGCGCCGATGAGATCGGCGCCGTCGAGACCGGCCGCCACCAGCGCGTCATGCGCCGCCAGCACCCAGTCGAGCTGGTTGTCGAGGGGCTCCGACGATGGCCCGCCGGGATAGCCGGGTAGGGACGGCACGATGACGCGATGGGTCTCCGCCAGCTTATCGAGGAAGGGGCTCCATTTCGGCAGGCCGTTGAGGCCAGCGAGATAGCCCAGCTTCTTGCCGCGTCCCTTTTCCCAAACCCGCGTCGGGCCAGCTGGGGTTTCGACGAAACGCTCTTTATAGTCTTTCATTGCGCCGCTACCCCTGTGAAAGTCTGGCTCGGTTGAACGGCGTTCTTGGATAAATTTTTGGGCCCGTTTTTGGGCATGCCCGTCGGCCACCAGTGATCCTCCCACTCCTTCTCGTAAAGATGCCGGATTTGCGGCAGCACCTTGGTTGCGAACAGGTCAGTGTTATATTTGGTCAGTTCGCGGCTCATATTGCCGAAGTGCAGCAAGAGCAGGAGATGGCCGACATGCATCTCCGTGCACACGCTGAGCAGCTTCTCCGCCACTTCGTCGGGGCTGCCGATGATCACATGGCCTTCCTCGAAGAATTTCGCGCCGCCGCCGGAACGTGTCGCCTTGCGTGACTCTTCGGCGGCGCGCAGCACCTGCGAGGTGATGCGGGCGCGCACCGTCGCCTCGCTCGTATAGCCTGGTGGATTGGCAAAGGCTGGATCGGTATGCAGGCAGCGATTGTAAAAATAGTTTGCCGGCTCGTGATAAAGTTTTTCCGCCTCGGCGCGGGTTTCAGCGATGCCGACGAATTGCAGAAAGCCCGCTTGGAACGGATTGGGCTCTTTGCCGAGCCGCTTCATCTCGCCCCAGAATCCTTTCACATGGGCCATGCTGGCTTGATGGCCGAAGTAGGACAGGTTGGCGTAAACGAAGCTGCGCTCGGCGCACATCTGCCAGGTCTCGACCGAGCCACCACCAGGGATCCACACCGGCGGCTGCTTCTGCACCGGGCGTGGCCAGCAATTGACATAGCGTTGCTGCGTGTAACGTCCGTTGAAGGCGAAGGGCTTGTCCGCCTTCCAGGCCTTCAAGATGAGATCGATGCCTTCGTAATAGCGATCGCGCAGCTTCGCCGGATTTTGCCCATAAGCGTAGCAGGTATCCATCGGTGTGCCGACCGGAAAGCCTGCGATCAGCCGGCCGCCCGAGATGCAATCGAGCATCGCCATCTCTTCGGCAACACGCGTTGGCGGATTATAGAGCGCCACCGAATTGCCCAGCACGCACAGTGCCGCATCGCGCGTGTTGCGCGCGAGCGATGCCGCGATGAGATTGGGTGAAGGCATCATGCCATAGGCGTTGGAATGATGTTCGTTGACGCAGATGCCATCGAATCCGGCCTTGGCCGCATATTCGAGCTGATCCATATATTCGTGATAGTGCTCGTGGCCGCGCAGCGGATCGAACAGGCCGGGGTCGATATCGACCCACACCGAATTGTGCTTCTCTTTGAAATCCTCCGGCAGGTCCTGATACGGCATCAGGTGAAACCAAAGCACCTTCATCGCGTCCTCCCGTATGCAGTTATTTGCGCCGATGATGCCGCACGAGTGTCACGCTGGCAATTAAGTATTTGAGCTGGCGGGATAAGTTTGCGCCGAGCGCGGTTTGGGTGGGACGCAGGTTGGGCGCGGTGTGGGACTTGATGAATCGGCCGGAACTTTTCGCCGTTGTTTCAGCCTCTTTCTCGCCGAATTTTTTCGACGATCGGCGAACCTATTGATGTCCTGCGCGTTCTCGTCTGCGTGAAATCGCAGTCGGACCGTGAATCGTGACGGCGTGATGACGAGATCGATGGCTGGTTGGCATCGATATTTAAAACGAAGGATTTGGGTATTTTAAGATAAAGGATTTGGCATGATCGGTTGGATTATTGGCAAGTTGAAATGGCTTTTGATTGTCGCGGCGATTGGCGGTCCGATCTCAGCCTATATCGGCTGGGCGGACGTGGACCGGGTCAATCAGGTGGTAGCCAAAGGCGTGGAGACCGAGGCGCTGATCACCGGCGCGACGCGCAAGAAGGGTCGCAAGAGCGGCACCAGCTATTACGTCGACCTCGCCTGGAAGGACAGCAAGGGCGAGATGCAACGGGCCAGCGATATTCATATGTCGGGCGCTATGGCGCGCAAGCTGATCCGCGATGACAAGATCGTCGTTGACAGCGTGCGCATCAAACATCTGGCTGATCTGCCGGGCAAGGAGGGCGTGGTTCTCGTCGACGATGCGTCCGAGGAGCTCGATCTCGATCGCTTCATGATGTACGGCGGCGCCATCGCCAGCGTGATCGGCATGATCAGCTGTGCGTTTATGTTCGGTCTGTTCGGCCGCCGCAAGAGCCGCTACGCGGAGGCCGCGACCGGCAGTGGGCAGGGGAGGGCCTGACAGCAATTGTCTGATTGAGAAGGCGGCGGGTCGGTCTCGCCGCCTTTATTGCATCCGCGCTTCGGCCATGCGCACGAAAGCCTCGGCCGGGCGCGACAATGTTTTGCGCTCGCGCATGGCGAGTAGGAGATCGCGCTGCGTCTTCATGCCGGTGAGGCGATGGGCATGCAGGCCCATGGCGGCGAGATGCGGCGTGGCGCCGGCGCGCGGCAAGATAGCGATGCCGATGCCCGCTGCCACCATGCGACACATGGCGTCGAAACTACGCACCTGGATGCGCAGCCGCAGTTCGCCGCCGATGGCGTCGGCCGCCGCTGAAATCTGCCGCATGAGCGAGGTGGAGCGGCCAAGGCCGACGATGTCGTGACGCAGCACATCGGCGAGCGGTACAGTAGATTTTCTGGTGAAGCCGCGCTCCTTGCGCGCCACGACGATCAATTCGTCCCGATCGCAGACGAAGGTTTCCAGTCCGTCACACGGCGTGTTGGCGCCAATGACAGCAAGCTCCGCTGCGCCGCGCGTCACCGCCCGTGCCGCATCCTCGCTGAGTGCATCCTCGAGATCGATCATCACGGCGGGATGCGCCGCCGTATAATCGGCCAGTAGGGCCGGCAGAAAACCGGCGAAGGCAGAGGTATTGGCCCAAAGCCGCAAATGCCCCTTGGCGCCACGGCGGAAATCGTCCATCGCCACTGCCAGCTGTTCCACATCGGCGACGAGGGTGATGGCGTGGCGCAGCAAGGTCTGCCCGGCATCTGTGGCGGTGACGCCGCTCTTGCTGCGCGTCAACAGCGGCGTGCCGACGCGCGCTTCAAGCTCCAGCATGCGCTTGCTCGCCGCCGCCAGACTGATGGCGAAACGCTCAGCCCCCAGCGTCAGGCTGCCCTCGGCGGCCACGGCGACGAACAGGCGCAGGGAGGTGAGATCGAAACGATTGAGGCCTGTGGGTTCGCTCATCTGGGATTTCTTTTGGGATTCCTGGCCTCGATACTCAACCGGATGTTGAGGATGTGTCAACGACATCGCCAGTGATCGACGCCTGCTGTTGCGCTACCACGCGCCTGACGTACCGCATCGCCCCAGGAGGTTGTCATGAGCCGCGTCTATCGCATCGGCCAGATCGTGCCGAGTTCCAACACGACCATGGAAACCGAAATTCCCGCCATGTTGCGCGCCCGGGAAGGCATCGCGCCGGAGCGTTTCACGTTCCATTCGAGCCGCATGCGCATGAAGAGCGTCACCAAGGACGAGCTGGCGAAGATGGACGCGGATTCCGACCGCTGCGCGCTCGAACTTTCCGACGCCCGTGTCGATGTGCTGGGCTATGCCTGCCTGGTCGCCATCATGAGCATGGGGAGGGGGTATCATCGGGTGTCGGAAGCACGGCTGCATCAGCGCACGGTCGAGAACGGCGCGCCGGCGCCTGTCGTCACCAGCGCTGGCGCTTTGGTCGATGGCCTGAAAGTCATCGGCGCCAAGAAGGTTTCGATCCTCGCGCCCTATATGAAACCGCTGACCAAGCTGGTGATCGACTATATCGAGAACGAGGGTATCGAGGTGGTCGATAGCCTGTCGCTTGAAGTGCATGACAATCTCGCTGTCGGCGCGCTCGATCCGCTCGGGCCTTCGCAGCTGTGGAAGAAGCTCAATCTCGCCAATGTCGATGCCATCGTCGCCTCGGCCTGCGTGCAGATGCCCTCGCTTGCCTCGGTGCCGCTGATCGAAGCGACCAGCGGTCTGCCGGTCGTTTCCAGCGCCGTCTGCACCAGCTATCAGATGCTGAGCCGGCTCGGCCTGCACACGCAGGTTCCCAATGCCGGCGCTTTGCTCTCGGGGCGGTTCGATCAAGCGGATGTGCGCAGCGCCTGAGGGTAGGGCGGCTCGACCTGCTGTTCGCCTCGGTCTAGGATCGGGGCGGCGAAACATTCGCCGCCCGTTCGCCGAGGCAACATGACTCCACCGCGCATCGTCATCATCTACTGCACCCAATGCCAATGGTTGCTGCGCGCCGGCTGGATGGCGCAGGAACTGCTCTCGACCTTTGGCGCCGATCTCGGTGAAGTGGCGCTGGTGCCGGCGACCGGCGGCCGTTTCGAAATCCGGTTCAACGACGAAATCATCTGGGAGCGCAAGGCCGATGGCGGCTTTCCTGACGCCAAAGCCCTGAAACAACGGGTGCGCGATCGTCTCGATCCCGGCCGCGACCTGGGTCATATCGATTGCAGTCGGAGCGGCGAAAGCTGAGGGTGAGATCATGCCTGACACGATGAAAGCCGCCGTCATCCATCAGGCGGGCGGACCGGAAGCCATTCAGATCGAACGCCGCCCACGGCCGGTGCCTAAGTCGGGACAAGTTCTCATTCAGGTGAAGGCGTTCGGCATCAACCGGTCGGAACTCTTTACCCGTCGCGGCCAATCCCCCGGTGTCGCCTTTCCACGCATTTTGGGGATCGAGGCGGCGGGCGTTGTCGCGCAAGCGCCGGATGGCGATTTCGCGACAGGCGACATCGTGATGACCGCGATGGGCGGCATGGGCCGGCAATACGACGGCGGCTATGCCGAATATGTCTGCGTGCCTTCAGGGCAGGTGCAGAAGCTCGAGACCTCTTTGCCCTGGGATGTGCTCGGCGCCATGCCGGAAATGCTGCAGACCGCCTGGGGCTCGCTGTTCAAGGCTTTGCAGCTGAAAGCCGGCGAGCGGCTGCTGGTGCGTGGCGGCACCACCTCGATCGGTCTGGCGGCTGCCGCCATCGCCAAGAACCAGGGCGCCTTTGTCATCGCGACGACCCGTAATGCAGCGCGTGAAGACCTGCTTCTCGATAACGGCGCCGACCAGGTGGTGATCGATGGCGGCGAGATCGCCGCTGGCGTGCGGGCGATCCATGCTGAGGGCGTCGACAAAGTGCTGGAACTGATCGGCGTCACCACGCTGAAGGATTCCCTGCGCTGTACGCGCCAGCAAGGCCTCGTCTGCATGACCGGCATTGTTGGCAATCAATGGAGCTTCGAGCAGTTCAGCCCGATGGAGGCCATTCCCTCGGCCGTCGGTCTCACCGTCTATTCCGGCGGTGTGGCGGAATTCATGGAGACGCCCTTGCAGGCGCTGGCCGACGACATCGCCGCCGGAACGCTGCGCCTGAATATCGGCCGGGTGTTTCCTCTTGAAGACATCGTCGAGGCCCACCGCCTCATGGACGCCAATACGGCGAGCGGAAAGATCGTGGTGCTGACCTAGCCGGGCATTGAAGAACCTCGGTGTCATCCCCGACGCGCCGCAGGCGCGGGAGGGGATCCAGGAGCGTGTGGTAAAGCGCTACGTGATTGCCGCGCATCACCTTGCGTGCCTTGCGCCGGACAGCAATCTACCGCTCGCCCCTGGATCCCCGCTCAGCCGCGGGGATGACACCAAGGTTTTCACCCCTCCCGCAGCCCCCTCACCATCATCGCCACCACCGGCTCGATGTCCCTTTCCCGGTCGAGCGTGTCGGTGACCAGGTGATACCAGGAGAAGGCGGTGAGGAGGTCGGTGGCGACGGTGGGGTCGAAATCCGTGTCCAGCTCGCCGCGCGCCTTGGCTCGTTCGAAGACGGAGAGGGGATAGCTGCGCCGTTGCGGCAGCAGCCGGTCCTTCAGCAACGCCAGCGCCGCCCCGTCGTGCTGGGCCTCGGCGATCAGGCTGCGCAGCGCCGCGCCGCAGGAGGTGATGCGCCAGAAGCGCCACAGGTTGCGGGTGAGCCAGACGAGTTCATCAGCGAGCGAACCGAGGTCCGGTGTCGTCAGCAGCGCCTCGCTCTCCTGGTCATAGATCTCGATGATCAGCCCGGGCTTGCCCTGCCACCATTTGTAGATCGTCGGTTTTGACGCGCCGGCGCGCTTCGCCACGGCATCGAGCGTGAAGCCGCCATAGCCTTCCGCCGTCAGGATTTCGCGCGCCGCCTCAAGGATGGCGCGGCGCGTCTCCGGGCTGCGCAGCGGGCCGATCGATTTCCGTGGTTTTGGCTTTTTCAAAGCGATTTCAATCAACTCATCTATAGAAACCAGGAGTATCTATAAAGGATAAATACCATCCGTATCTATAATGCAAGATGTTGAAATTGCAATGATCGGGCGGGCCAGGGCCGCAGCTTGTCCCCCGAAACGTCGTCGGCATGGGAGAGCGAGCCCGGTTATGTTCCATGCTCTGGGCCGTGCACGCCATCGCTTCCACGCGGCATGGCTAATGGATGGTTAGGAAGGGGCGCCGCACCCGTGCCGGGTAGGCCGCCGTCGAATAGGCCGGGGGAAAATTTGGCCTCGGGTCCAAATCGGCTTGCTGGGTCTAAACCGCGCCCATAGCCTGTCGCCAACAACAAGATGGAGGCTGGGGCAATGCGCTTTCCGAAAATTTTGATGACCTTACCGTTGGCTTTGGGCCTGTTGATGCCCGCTGCCGCCAGTGCCCAGATGTCGGCCATGCCGCAGGCCCTGCAGGATCGGTTGGCCGAGATCGGTCCGCGCTGGGGGAGTGATATCCTGGGCAATGTCGCCATCACGACGGAGCTCTATACGCCGCTGTTGCGCGCCGCGCCGCATGCCGGCGTCGATGTCAGCCGCGATCTTTCCTATGGGCCGGACCCACGCAATAAACTCGACATTTTCAAACCGCGAAAACTGCACGGCGGTGCGCCGGTGGTGGTGTTCCTGCACGGCGGCGCCTATGTGCGCGGTGACCGCAGCATCAACGGCGAGATTTACGGCAATGTTCCGCTCTACTTCGCGCGGAACGGCATGGTCGGTATCAACGCCACCTATCGCCTGGCGCCGGCAGCCAAATGGCCGGCGGCGGCGCTGGACGTGAAAAGTCTTGTCGAATGGGTGCAAAAGAACATCGCTCAATATGGCGGTGATCCGAACAAGATCTATCTCATCGGCCATTCGGCCGGCGCCACCCATATCGCCACTTATCTGTTCAATAAGGATATCCGTCTCGAGAAACCGGCCATTGCCGGCGCCGTACTGATGAGCGGGCGCTACCTGTTCGATCCCAATCCGAAGGATCCGAACTTGGCCAATTTCCAGGCCTATTTCGGCACCGATACCGCACGTTATTCGATCATGTCGCCGATCACCCACGTCAAGGACGCGCCGGCCGTTCCGCTCTATCTGGTGATCGCCGAATACGACAACCCCGATCTTGATACGCAGGGCGCGTTGCTTCTGGCGGAATTCTGCAAACGCGACCGCGCCTGTCCGCGCTTTACCCGCATGGAGCGCCACAATCATCTTTCGATGGTCTATCAGTTCAACAGCAAGGACGAGCTGATGGGCCGGGAGATTCTCGATTTCATGAAACGCGGCAAATAGGCAGGATCAAGCTGCCGAGATGCGGCCGCTGGAAGGGTCGGGGACGATGACGGCCCCCGACAAGCGCTGACCAAGCCTGCGCTGAATAAGCCTGCTTACTTTGGTCCCGGCTCGACGATGTCGATCAGTCCGGCCAAGTCCTTTGTCGTCGCTGACGGGCCCAGATATTTGAAGGCGATGGCGTCACGCACGGTTTGGTCCAGACCCTTGACCTGCTGCGTCTGCGTGGCCGCCTGCGGATAGAATTCCAGCGCCTTTTTGGCGACCTCGGTGGAGATTTTGTTCTCCTTGGCGAAATACTCCAGGCCTTTCGGGTCCGTGTAGGCCCACGCGATCGTCGCGTTGTAGACCTTCATGAACCGTTGCATCGCATCGCGCTTGGTCTTCAACACCGGTTCCATCGCCACATTGACGCGCACGGTCTGGTTGGCGAGGTCCGGCAGATCGGATCCGCGCGCGACGATGACCAGCTTGTTGTCTAGCACGTCCTGCAACGCCAATGGCGGCACCGACCAGCCGATGTCGATCTGCTTGGTGTTGACCTGCACATAGGTTCCCGGCGCGCCGCCCGTCGGGGTCGGTTTGGCGGTGACGCCAGCCAGCTTCAACAGGCCGAGGATCATCAGATTGGTGGAGGAGCCGTTCGAAGAGAAGGCGACCGTTTTGCCCTCTGCGTCCTTCAAGCTCTTGATGCCGCTATCGGCGCGCGCATACCAGAAGGCGTCGCTCCCGCCCGTGAATTCGGCTGCGATGACGCGTAGCGGCGCGCCTTTCGCATAGCGGCCGACCACCCCCAGCAGCCCGTTCGACATGGCGATATCAACGCTGCCGGACATAACCGCATCAAGGGTCGTCGCACCGCCTTCCGTGTAGAAGGTCTGGATTTCGAGGTTCTCCTTTTTGAAGAAACCCTGTTCGATCGCCATGTCGACGAACGAACTATCCCAGAACCCACGTTGCGAGACGGCGACACGCAAGGGCTCGGCTTGGGCCGTGGCGGCGGCAAAGGCGAGCGTGCCGATCATGGCAAACCGTAGAAACATGTATCCTCCCATAGCGTTTTGCAGTTTGACTTCGTTAGACGCGCAAAGACGCGTCAAAACGAAGACCCTGGCGCTGGCTTCATTCTGGCCAGCATCGAACCCTTCGAGCCTAGAGCAAATTAGGTTTCGATAGAAACGCAATTTTGCCCAGGATCTTGTTTGGGGACCTTTGTTTTGGCACGTCTTTGTGGCTTGATGACACGGAGAGGGACAGGAAAAATCATGGCCATGCAATTTCTCTCCGCCTTTATAGGCGGCTGCCTGATCGGCTTGGCGGCTACGGTGCTGCTGATTGGCAACGGCCGCGTCGCCGGTGTCAGCGGTATTTTGGGCGGACTGCTGGCGCGCGATAACGCGCGCGTGCTGGTCAATGTCAGCTTCGTCGTCGGCTTGTTGTTGGGGCCTGTCGTCTACATGCTGGCGGCGGGCACCTGGCCGGCGGTGAGCGTCACGGCTTCATTGCCGCTACTGATCGTCGGCGGGCTATTGGTCGGTTTCGGCACGCGGCTCGGCTCGGGCTGCACCAGCGGCCATGGCGTCGTCGGCCTGGCGCGCCTGTCACCACGTTCCATCGCGGCGGTGATTACCTTTATGATCGCGGCGGTCGCAACCGTCTTCCTCATGCGCGTGGTGGGGCTGTCATGATGGCGCGCCTCGTCATTGGCCTCGTCGCGGGCGTTCTCTTTGGCTTCGGCCTGGCGCTGTCGGGCATGCTCGATCCAGCGCGGGTGCGTGGCTTCCTCGATGTGACGGGGGATTGGAACCCGAGTCTGGCGTTCGTCCTGGCCGGCGCGGTCATCGTCGCGGCGCTCGGCCAGGCCTGGGCCCGCCGGCGCGCGACCCCCTTCTTCGATAAACAGTTCGGCTGGCCGCCGACACGCCCCGTCACCACACGGCTCATCGTCGGTTCGGCGCTGTTTGGCATCGGCTGGGGCCTTGTCGGTCTCTGTCCAGGGCCAGCCATTGCCGGCCTCAGCCTGGGCCTCGCACCCATCGCCATCTTCGCTGCCGCCATGCTCGTCGGCATGCTGCTCTTCACCATGCTACCGACGCGCGCGTAGTGGAGGCTGTTGCGGCTAGACGCCGGGTTTTCGCTTAAGCCGCGTCCACGGCTAGTTCGCTGATCCGCTCTTTCTCGATCATCTTGCGGATTTCCGGCTTGCAGGAACCGCAGTTGGTGCCCGCCTTGCAGGCCGCGCCCACTGCGTCGACGTTCCCGGCGCCGGCCATGATCGTCGCGGCGATGGCCGAAGCGCGCACGCCGTGGCATGAGCAGACGATCGGGCTGGTGTCGGCGCTAGCATCGAAATCGCGGCCGGTCAGCAGCGCCAGGCGCTCGCTGTCGCCGTCCACGGGCGCGGCGAAACGCTGGCACATGAAATCGAAGAAGGCGCTCTCGCGCTCCGCCGCGCAAAACAGCACCGCTTCGATGCGCGTGCCGCTCATGATGATGCTGCGATAGGTGCCGGCCTTGGAATCCTCCAGCGCCAGCAATTCTCCCTCGGCGGGCAGGAAGTTGCTCAGATAGGCGTGCACGCCCGCGGGCGTGCGCGGATTGGCGATGAGGGTTGCATGGCCGTCTTCGATCGGCAGATGCGCATGCACCAGCCAGGCCGGCAGTTCCAGCGGCTGGCGCGAGAGGATGAAGGCGAAGGAGTGGATCTCGGCCGGCTCCAAGGCCAGCGGCGTTGCCTTCATTTCCGGCTGGCCGGACACCGGATCAGCGAAACCCTGCACCAAGGCGCCAACGCGGGCGCGGCCACTGGTCATGTCGTTCCAATGGATCGGCGCGAAGGCCATGCCGGGCTTCTGGCCGTCGTTGACGGTGACTTTCAGGATCGACGAGCCATAGGGCGTGCGCAGGCTGGCGTAGCCGCCATCGCTCAGGTTGAAACGGTGTGCATCGTCGGGATGCACTTCGACGAAGGGTTCGGCGATGTGGCGCGCCAGTTTCGGCGCTAGGCCGGTGCGCGACATCGTGTGCCAATGATCGCGCACGCGGCCGGTGTTGAGCAGGAGGGGATAGTCGCGCGAGCGCCGGGCTTTGAGTTCCGGTGGCTCGATGGCGATGAAGCGCGCCTTGCGGTCCGGCGTGAAAAAGCCGCCATTGGCGAACAACCGTTCCGTGCCGCTCGCCGTGATGTCAGGACGTGGCCATTGAAACGGCGCCATCGCGTCGAAACTGGCGCGATCGATTGTTCTGAAAGCGCCGATGTCGAAATCGCGGGTGCCCTCATTCTCGAAGGCGGAGAGCGCCGCATGCTCTGCGAAAATCTCATCCGGCCCCGTATAGGCGAAGGCCTCGCCAAAACCCATGCGGCGCGCCACTTCGCACACCATCCACCAATCGGGCTTGGCTTCGCCAGGCGCTGTGCGGAATGGCCGCTGCCGGCTGATGCGCCGTTCCGAATTGGTCACCGTACCGTCCTTCTCGCCCCAGGCGGCGGCCGGCATGACCACGTGAGCATTTTCGAGAATGCCGTCGACCGCCGCATTCACTTCAGAGACGATCAAAAGGTCGAGCCGCGCCAAGGCTCGGCGCACGCGGTCGGCATCGGGCAGGCTCACGGCTGGATTGGTGCACATGATCCACAGCGCCTTGATGCGGCCGCTGTCGATGGCGTCGAATAGATCGACGGCCTTCAGCCCCTCATGCGTCGCCATGGCGGGCGCGTTCCAGAAGCGGCCGACGCGATCGACCTCCGGGGCTGAAAACCCCATATGCGCCGCGAGCTGATTGGCGAGCCCGCCGACCTCGCGCCCGCCCATGGCATTGGGCTGGCCGGTGAGCGAGAAGGGGCCTGAGCCCGGCTTGCCGATGCGCCCGGTGGCGAGGTGGCAGTTGAGGATGGCGTTGACCTTGTCGGTGCCCTGGGCCGACTGGTTGACGCCCTGCGAATAGCAGGTGACGACCTTGGGCGTTGCGATCCACCAGTCGAGAAACAGGCGCAGATCACGCATGGGAATGTCGCAACGCGTGGCGGCGGTCTCGATATCGGGCGCGATCTCCTGCGCGCGCAGCAAGGCGGCCTCGAAGCCGGACGTGTGCTGACTGATGAACGCGCTGTCGAGCCTGTCGCGTCGCGCCAGTTCGACCAGCAGCATCGAGAACAAAACGCTGTCCATGCCTGGGGCGATCGGCAGATGCAGGTCGCCATCGTCGGCGGTGGCGGTGCGGCGTGGGTCAATGGTGACGATACGGGCGCCGCGCTCGCGGGCGATCTGCATGCGCTGGTGCAGCACGGGATGGCACCAGGCGGCGTTGGAGCCGACCAGCACCAGGAGATCGGCGCTCTCCAGATCGACATAGGCGTTGGGCACTGTGTCCGAACCGAAGGCGCGCTTGTGGCCCGCAACCGAGGAGGCCATGCACAGGCGCGAATTGGTGTCGACATTGGCCGAGCCGATGAAGCCCTTCATCAGCTTGTTGGCGACGTAATAGTCCTCGGTCAGCAATTGGCCGGAGAGATAGAAGGCGACCGCATCGGGGCCGTGGCGCGCGATGGTCTGCTCCAGTCCGCGCGCGGCCTCGCCAATGGCGCGATCCCAGGACGCGCGCACGCCGCGCACCGATGGATAAAGCAGGCGGCTTGCCGTCGAGAGGGTTTCGCCCAGCGCCGAGCCCTTGACGCAGAGCCGGCCGAAATTGGCCGGATGGTTCGGATCGCCGGCGATTTCGGCGCCATCGCCTTTCGGCGTCGCCAACACGCCGCAGCCGACGCCGCAATAGGGACAGGTGGTCTTGATCGTTTCACCTGCCATCATCGCCTCAATACACATCGGCCTGGAAGCGCTGCGCCTTCTTCAGTGCGGCCACCCAGGCAACGGCCGCGTCCGTCGTCATGCCACCATGCTGGGTGGCAATATCGACCAGTGCGCGCTCGACATCCTTGGCCATGCGCTTGGCATCGCCGCAGATGTAGAAATGCGCGCCATCCTCGAACCATTTCCACAGATCGGCGCCGGTCTCGCGCATGCGGTCTTGCACGTAAATCTTTTCTGCGGCGTCGCGAGACCAGGCCAGCGTCAAGCGCTGCAATTTACCGCTCGCCTGCAAGGCGTCGAACTCGTCTTCATAGAGGAAATCATGGGCGCGGTGCTGATGGCCGAAGAACAACCAGTTGCGCCCCGTCGCGTTGAGGGCGGCGCGCTCCTGGAGGAAGGAGCGGAACGGCGCCACACCAGTGCCAGGCCCGACCATGATGATCGGCGTCGACGGATCGGCGGGCAGAGCGAAGCCATGGGCTTTCTGGATGAAGGCGCGGATTGGCGCACCGGCCTCCACCCGTTCGCCCAGATAGGTGGAAGTGACGCCGAGCCGTTCACGCTGGCCAATCTTGTAGCGCACCGTATCGACGGTCAGCGTCAACAACTCCGGATTGAGGCGTGGAGACGAGGAGATGGAGTAAAGCCGCGGCTGCAATGCATCGAGCGCCTCGATGAAAGCCTCGGCGCCAGGCCGCAGGCCCGAGAACTTATGCAGGGCGCCGAGAATATCGAGCCGCTCAAGATCGCCATCGGGATCTTCGCCGGCGGCCAGCGCCTGCGCCTTGCGGCGCGTCTCGCCGCCGGACATGTAGGAGAAGAGCTGAAACAGGCTGTCGGGGGCGGGGCCGAGGGCGCAATCCTCGATCAGCTTGTCGCGCAGGCTTTTGCCCGAAACCAGCCCATCAGGCCGCGCGCCAAGCAGCGCGACGATGGCATCGGCGAGACGGGGGTCGTTACGCGGATAGATGCCGAATGAATCGCCGGGCACATAGGCCAGGCCGCTGCCAGCGAGATCGAACTCGATGTGATAGGTGAGTTTTTCGGATGCGCCTTTGTTGAGGCGGCGTCGCGACAGAAAGCCCACCTGTGCTGGGTTGTCGCGCGATGGGCCAGCATCGGCGGCCACCACAACGGGAGCAGCGGGCTCTGCCGCAGCGAGGGCAGGCGCGCTGTCCAGCTCCACAGCCAGCGTCTTCAGCATGCGCAGCGTATCCTTGCCGCCGGGCGCACACAGGTTCAGTCGCTTCTCCTGGCCGCCCGCGAGCGCCGCGGAATAGGTCTCGCAGACATAGCCGCACTGGCCGCAATCCTGCTGCGCCATGGCGGCAAACATGCGCCGGGGCAGCGGCTTGCCGTCGGCGAGCTTCATCCGGTCGGGCAATTCCATCGACGCATCGTGCCAAGGGGCGCCGTCATCTTCCGTGGCGCTGCCGGCCAGTCGCGCCACCTCATTGCCATCGAGCGCGGTGGCGCCTGTCGCCGCTGTGCCAGGCGACAGAATGCCAGCGAAGAAGCCGTTCAGCCACGCCCGCTGTTCGGCGCTGAAAGGCGCGTTCTCGGGCAGGATTTCAACCGGCACAGGGTTGGCGTGAATGGTCATGCGGGGCTCCCGGCGGGCAATCCGGCGAAGGCGCGCAACTCGTCTTCGCTGTGGCGGGCAGTGAAGGCCTGGAACGTCTCTTCTTCGCTGCTGCGCTGTTTCGTCCAGGCCTTGAGCAGCGCCTCGACAGTCTGCGGACAATCTTCGGCGCGGATCTTGGTGGCGATCGATCGGCCGATCTTGGCTCGATCGGCGAAGCCACCGCCGACCACGAGATCGAAGCCATCGACCGTATCGCCATCTTCGTTGAGCGGCACGCGCGCGCCGATGAAGCCGATGTCGCCGATGTAATGCTGGGCACAGGAATGGTGGCAGCCGGTGAGATGAATATTGACCGGCTGGTCGATGGTCATGCGGGCATCAATATGCTCGGCGATGGCCATGGCGGTACGCTTGGTATCGGCGGCGGCGAATTTGCAGCCTCGGCTGCCGGTGCAGGCGACGAGGCCGGCGCGCACAGTGGTGGCGCGCCAGTCAAGCCCGCAGGATTCGATCCGTGCTTTCACTTTATCAAGCTTGTCGTCGGCGATGCCGGAGAGCAGCAGGTTCTGCCAGACGGTGAGACGGATATCGCCATCGCCATCTTCGCGCGCGATGGCGGTGAGCGCGCGCATCTGCGCGCAGGTGATACGCCCGACCGGCAGCAGCACGCCGATCCAGTTGAGCCCATCCTGGCTCTGGCGGTGAACGCCGATATGGGCCTGCCGATCAAAGGCCGGGCGCGGCGCGATGAAGGCGTCATCGATGCGTGTTAAAGGCTTGCCGAGCTTCTCTTCGACCGCGACAAGAAATTTATCGAAGCCCCAGGAATCCAACACATATTTCAAACGCGACTTGTTGCGGTCGGTGCGGTTGCCGTTTTCGATGAAGACGCGGACGATGGCATCGGCGATGCGGGTGCAGTCGGCCGGGCGGCAATAAACGCCGGTCGGGCGCGCCAGATCGCGATGGCCGCTGATGCCGCCCAGCGCCAGGCGCATCCACAGGCCGGATTCGACGCCGGCGCCATCACCCACCAGGGCCGCCTGGAAGCCGATGTCATTGGTCTCCTCCAGCACCGGAATGATGCCGCCGCCGTCGAAGGCAACGTTGAACTTGCGCGGCAGGCCATAAAGCGAGCGATCGTTGAGGATGTGATAGTGCCACTCGCGCGCCATCTCGCGCGTGTCGATCAGCTCGAGTGGATCGATACCGGCGCTCGGCGATCCCGTGACATTGCGGATATTGTCGGCGCCAGAGCCGCGCGCGGTTAGTCCCAGCTCCTGCACACCCTCGACGATGTGAATGGCATGATCGGCGCTGATGTCGCGGATCTGCAGATTGGCTCGGGTGGTGACATCGGTGAAGCCGCCGCCGCAACGCTCGGCCAGATCAGCGAGGCCCTCGAACTGGAAGGCTTTGAGAACGCCATTGGGAATGCGCAGCCGCGCCATATAGGAGTTCTGCGCCGGCGCGACATAGAACAGGCCGTAATAGCGCCAGCGGAAATTGTCATCGGGCTTGGGATATTGGTTCTGCGCCGCCTGGTCGCGCAGGCGCGGATAGGCGTCGAAGGGATGTTCGCTGCGTTTCCATTTCTCCTGCTCGGCCAGCTTGCCGCCGGTAGTGACGGTGCGGTCCTGGGCTTTCAGATGAATGGCGTCGGGGCCTGAGGGTTCAGCGGGGCCGGCAATGCCGGTGCCGCCGATCGGCGTGAGGCCGCGAACGGTGCGCGCCGACTGCAAGCCCGAGACGAAGCCCTCGAGATAACGCTTCTGGTCGGTGGAAAAATCGCCGCTCATCACGCTGCCTCCCGGAGCGAACGCTCCGCATGGGTGCGGCCGAAGATCAGCGACGGACGCAGCGCGGAAATGTCCAAGCCGTCACGGATCATGTCGCGATACCACAGCGCGTCGCCGGTCTCGCCGATGAGGATGGCGCCGGCCAGCTGGTCGCCCTTAAAGACCAGCCGCCGATAATGGCATTTGCGCCGGTCCTCGAAGGTAACGCTGTCCATGCCGTCGCCACCATCGAAGGCGCCAACCGAGAACACGCCGATGCCGGAGATCTTCAGATTGGTCGAGAGCACCGAGCCTTCATAAGCAGCGTCGGCTTCGCCGGCGATGCGCCGCGCCAGGACATCGGCCTGCTCGTAGCCAGGTTCGACCAGACCGTAGATCTGGCCGCGATGTTCGGCGCATTCGCCGATGGCATGGATGTTGGCGACCGACGTGGTCATTCCATCGTCGGCCTTGATGCCGCGCCCGGTGTCGAGCACCTCGCGCGCTAAAATGCTCTGCGGCCGCACGCCGACCGCCATGACAACGAGGCTGGCTTTAAGCTGCGTTCCGTTCTTGAAGGCGAGCCCTTCCACCTTGCTTTCGCCGAGAATACTGGCGGTGTCGGCGTTCAAAAGAATTTTGATGCGCTTGCGGGCGAGGGCATCGCGCAGGAACTGCGCCGCGCGGGCATCGAGTTGGCGTTCCATCAGGCGCGGCATCACATGCACGAGGGTGACGTCGCAACCAAGCCGCGCCAGGCCATAGGCGGCCTCGATGCCGAGCAGGCCGCCGCCGATAACAGCGACCGGCGCGCCAGGGGCGGCAGCCTCGCGGATGCGGTCGAGATCGGCGACATCGCGGAAAGTGACGACGCCGTCGAGATGTGAGCCGGGCAGGGGCAGGCGAATGGCGCTGGAGCCGGTGGCCAGCACCAGCCGGTCATAGGCGAGGCTTTCGCCGGTCGACAGCTCCAGGCGCGACGCGGCACTCTCGATGCGGGTCGCGGTGACGCCGGTGCGCAGGGCAAAGTCTTGCGCAGCATACCAGGCGCGGTCGCGCAGGCGCACGTCCGCCTGGCCGACGTCGCCGGCAAGCAGCGCCGAGAGCAACACCCGGTTGTAGCCCTCGACAGGTTCGCTGCCGATGACCGTGACCTTGTGCCGATCCGGCGCCAGCGCGGCGAGCCGTTCGAGGAAGCGCACGCCGACCATGCCATTGCCGACGACGATGATATGTTCCGCCCGGCCCATGGTCTCTCCCCGCTAGGCTGCGATCGACGGCGCCTTGTGGCGCGCGTAGAGAAATTCGAGGACGGCGGCGCGGGCCTCCGTATAGGCGCGGTTGTTGACCAGCTCGAGCCGCCGACGCGGACGTGGCAGGTTCACCTCCAGCACTTCGCCGATGGTCGCTGCCGGGCCGTTGGTCATCATCACCACCCGGTCGGACAACAGCACCGCCTCATCGACGTCATGGGTGATCATGATCATCGTGTTGCCGAGCTTCATGTGGATGTCCATGACGCTGTCCTGCAGATGGGCGCGGGTCAACGCGTCGAGCGCGCCGAAGGGCTCGTCGAGCAACAGGATTTTCGGTTCCATCGCCAAAGCGCGGGCAATGCCGACACGCTGTTTCATGCCGCCGGAGATTTCGGCCGGCCGTTTGTCCTTGGCGTGAACCATGTGGACGAGCTGCAGATTGTGCATGATCCAGTCATGCCGCTCGCTGCGCGTTTTGACGCCTGAGAACACTTTGTTCACGGCGAGCGAGACATTCTCGTAGACCGTCAGCCAGGGCAGCAGGCTGTGGTTCTGGAAGACCACCGCGCGCTCGGGGCCTGGCGAATTGACCTCCTTATCTTCAAGCAGGACCGCGCCTGATGTCACCGGCGTCAGGCCGGCGACGATGTTGAGCAAAGTGGATTTGCCGCAGCCGGAATGACCGATGATCGACACATATTCGCCCTGGCCGATCACCAGATTGATGTCGCGCAGCACTTCCGTCGTGGCCGAACCACGGCTGAAGGTTTTGCCGATCTGGTCGAACTTGAGATAGGGATGGTTGGACATGGGATTATCCTCAAGTTGCCGCGACGCCGCGCGTCACGAAGGAGCCAACAGCGGCGACCACGCGGTCGAGCAGGAAGCCGACGACGCCGATGTAGACGAGGGCGACGATGATGTCGGAGAGGCGCGAGGAGTTCCACGCGTCCCAGATGAAGAAGCCGATGCCGACGCCGCCGGTCAACATTTCAGCCGCGACAATGGCGAGCCAGGACAGGCCGATGCCGATGCGCAGGCCGGTGAAGATATAGGGCGCGGCCGAGGGCAACATGATGCGCCAGAAGAATTCCAGCGAGTTGAGGCGCAGCACGGCGGCGATGTTGCGATAGTCCTGCGGAATATTGCGCACGCCGACGGCGGTGTTGATGATGATCGGCCAGATCGAAGTGATGAAGATCACGAAGATCGCTGATGGACTGGAGTCGCGAAAGGCAGCCAGCGAGATCGGCAGCCAGGCAAGCGGCGGCACGGTGCGCAGCACCTGGAACACCGGATCGAGTCCGCGCATCGCCCAGACCGACTGGCCGATGACCGCGCCAACGAAAACACCGGTGACAGCGGCGAGACCGAAGCCGAAGGCGACGCGCTGCAGCGACGTCAGCACGCGCCAGCCAAGGCCGATGTCCTGCGAGCCATTGACGAAGAACGGATCGATGATCAGGTCTTTGGCGTCGCGCCACACCTGGAGCGGTGTCGGCAATGCCGCGCCGGGACGGCTGAAGGCGAGCTCCCAGACCAGGAGCAGCAGCACGACGACGATCAGCGGCGGCACCACGGTGCCAGCGACTGCGATGGCCTTGTTGCGGATCACTTGCGCCATGGGCTTACCCGATCTCAGCGGAATGATGGCGGCCGGCGGGCGCGGCGATGCCGGGGCGGACGCATTGGCTTTGAGAAGGGGGAGAGACACTGATTTTCTCCAGGTTTTATTCAGACGGGGACGCGGTGATGTTGAACGCTGATGAACTGAAGCAATATCGATCAGGTGTGTGGCGGGCCTGGAGGGGCCCGCCACGTGTCGCTTAGGCGACGCGCTTGATCGCCAACGAGGTGAGGTAAGCCGAGGGATCTGCCGGATCGAAGACTTTGCCGTCGAAGAAGGTTTCCTTGCCGCGCGAGGGCGAGGCCGGAATATCGGCGACCGCGACGCCCACCGCCTTGGCGGCGTCACGCCACAGATCCTCGCGATTGACCTTGTCGACGAGCGCCTTGATGTCCGTCGTCGGCTCGAACTTGCCCCAGCGAATGTCTTCGGCGAGGAACCAGGTGTCGTGGCTCTTGAACGGATAGGAGGCGTGGTCCTTCCAGAATTTCATCTCCAGGCCGCTATTGGTCACCTTGCGGCCGTCGCCATAGTTGATGTCGCCCTTCAGGCGGCCGACGATGTCAACGGGCGGCACGTTGAACCACTGCCGCTTGCCCAGGATGGTGGCCATCTCGTCCTTGTTGGCCATGGCGTCGCACCACTGCGCCGCTTCGATCACCGCCATCAATAGGGCCTGGGTGGCTTTCGGATTCTTCTCGATCCAGTCGGCGCGCAAGCCGAGACATTTTTCCGGATGGTTCTTCCACATCTCGCCGGTGGTGGCAGCGGTGAAACCGATGTTCTGGTTGACGAGCTGCTCGTTCCATGGCTCGCCGACGCAGAACGCGTCCATATTGCCGACCTTCATATTGGCCACCATCTGCGGCGGCGGCACGACGATGGTCGAAACGTCCTTGTCCGGATCGATGCCGGCAGCGGCCAGCCAATAGCGGATCCACAGATCGTGGGTGCCGCCGGGGAAGGTCATGGCGACCTTCACTTCCTTGCCTTCCGCTTTCTTCTTCTCGAAGGCGGCCTTCAGCGGCTTGGCGTCGATGGTCACACCAAGGCCCTTATATTCATTGGAGACCGAGAACGCCTGGCTGTCGGTGTTGAGGCGGGCGAGGATCGCCATCGGCACACCGATATTGTTCTGCGTCACCTTGCCGGCCGAGATGAGATAGGGCATCGGCGATAGGATATGCGCGCCGTCAATGCCGTTGCTGGCGCCACCGAGGACGAGATTGTCGCGTGTCGCGCCCCAGGAAGCCTGCTTGGCGACATCGACATTGGGCAGGCCGTGCTTGGCGAACAGGCCTTTTTCCTGAGCAATGACCAGGGGCGCGGCGTCGGTCAGCGCGATGTAACCGAGCTTGACGCCGGTGACTTCGGGGCCGGCGCCCTGGGCGAACGCGCCGGACGGAAAGCCGATCCTGGCGGCGGCGGCGAGAGCCGCTGTGGCCGAAGCGGTTTTAAGAAGGCCGCGACGGTCGATCATGCCGTTGGGGCGCCGTTTTTCATTTGTGCTCATTAGTCGTCCCTTCGTTCGCTTGAACCCTGCAGTTCGCCGTTTGCGCCACGCGCGAGCCAATAAAAAAGCCGCAGTCCTGAAAGCGCGCGAAGTGCGCGTTTCTCTCAGAACAGCGGCATTGCTGATTGGCCCGTCGTTGGACCAGACGCTACAACAGCAGCGCCTCTCGTTGTTTTTAATACAAGACGCGTGCCAACTTCGGCGGGATTCGAATTCGTCTTGCTTCCAAATGGTTACAAAGCAGGCACGTCAACCGCGAGCGCTGCCTCGCTGGCGACCAAAGCATCAGCATGTCAACGATTTGAGCAAAACGGCGTTGTTCATCGCACGACCGACAGCCGAGGGCGCCCCGAGGGCTTACGCCAGGCATTGAGATAGTCCTGGATGTTAACCGGATTGAACTCTGGGCCGGCGAAGGCGCCGATGCGATCTGATGGCGTGTTGGCCGCGGCGGGCAATGTGCCAAGCGCTTCGTCGTATAAATCGGTGCGGAATGCGGCCACCGCGCGTTCCCGCATCTCGTCCGACAGAGGCGCCTGACCCCAGCGCACAAGCTGGGCGTAGAACCAGGCGGCTTGCACCGGATCGGGTCGCGTGGCGGCTTGGCCGCCAATGATGATGTGATGTGGGTTGTTGCGGGTAGGGCCATTCGGTGAGAGCAGGATCGTGCCGGCCAGCACGCGCGCGACGAGATCGGGCGTCACGTCGATACGGGCCGCGATGACGTCCGCCACTGTCGTGCGATGGGCCGGGTCGCCGATCATATCGGCGGCGCGCATCAGAGCGCGGATCAGCGCGGCGCACGGCGCTGGGTTGTCGTTTGCCCAACGCTCGCGCATCGCCAGCACTTTTTCCGACACCCGCGCCATGATCTCGTAGCCCAGATGCAGAATATGTCCGACACCGGCATCGACCGCGACCAGATTCCAGGGCGCGCCGACGCAGAAGCCGTCGACATGGCCGCTGGCCAGGCTCTCGACCATGTAAGGCGGCGGCAGGACCACAAGCCGCACGTCTTCGTCTGGATCGACGCCACCCGCCGCCATCCAGAAGCGCAACTGGTAGTTGTGGTTGGAGAACGGAAAGGTCATGCCGAAATTCAGAGGCTCGGCGCCGCGCGCCTTGCGGTCGGCCACGACCTGCGCCAGCGCCCGTGCTGACACATGGGGATCGGCCAGATCGCCGGTGGCAACGTCCGACAGGGCGGCGTGGAGCTGCGGCGAGATGGTGATGGCGTTGGCGTTCAGCGCCAGATTGAAGGGCGTGATAATGGGGACGCGAACATGGCCGAGACCGAGGCTGGAGGCGATCACCAGCGGCGAGAGGAGATGCGCGGCATCAAGCAGGCCGAGGTTGAGTTTATCGCGCACGTTCGACCACGAAACTTCGCGCACCAACTCGATTTCGAGCCCTTCCGCCTGGGCGAAGCCGCAATCGGCGGCGACCAGGAGCGCGGCCGCGTCCACCAACGGGATGTACCCAATGCGAAGTCGCGTTATTTTCATCTGAAGAGGTCCGCGGCTGTGATGATGACTTGGGCGATTTCGGCGATCTTCTTGTTCTCGTTCATGGCGGTCTTGCGCATCAGCGCATAGGCATCATCCTCGGCGAGGCCCTTGGCCTTCATCAGAATGGCTTTGGCGCGGTCGATCAGCTTGCGCTCCTCAAGCGCGCCCTTGGCCTGGTCGAGTTCGGTCTGCAACCGTGAGAAGGCATTGAAGCGCGAGATGCACAGATCAAGGATGGTGGTCACACGCTCCTTGCGCAGCCCGTCGACGATATAGGCGGAAACACCGGCATCCATGGCCGCCTGGATCGAGGCGCGGTCGCTCTGATCGACGAACATGGCGACCGGCCGCTTCACCACACGGCTCATCTGGAACAGCTGTTCCAGCGTGTCACGGCTGGGACTTTCCAGGCCGATCAGAATGACATCGGGGTCCATGGCGTAGATACGTGTCAGCAGATTGCGCGTTTCCTCGATACGGGTGACGTGGGTGAAGCCAGCCTCACGCAAGCCATCCTCCAGGATCGCCGCGCGGATGGCGCTTTCGTCGACGATAGCGATTTTCAAATTGGCGTCGCGCTGTCCGCCCGGTTCGGCACCTGACGAAACCGGCTTTTTCTCCATCTCAGCCAAAGCTCCAGTCCTCGCCGTACGTCGCGGCTTTGCCGATAGATCAACAGCGTCGTCGCTCAACGCCCGTCTCTGTCTTCGATCAAGCAAGTGCTATTCCATCGAATGGCCGCGCGGATTGCCGTGCGGCATGTCAGAAGCCGAGGACCCCGGAAAGCATGACCAACGGCCGTACCTGTCCATGAGCTCCAAGCGCTATATTTTTAGGCAATTGTCGTGCCAGCGCGATTGGACGGCACGGGTGAGGTCCCGCGCCGGACGAGGGGGCTGATGCGAACTCCGGGGCAGATTCCTGGCTACAAATTGTGCGTTGCACAATAATCCAGCAAGTGGCATTGGCCCGCGTTCATCAATGCTTTGCGAACCCATGCTATTGGGTTTTTACATCTTCAGGTTGCACCCATGGCCATTGAAGCTCTCTGGAACACAGTCTTCCGGCAGATCCAGGCCCTCTTCGAGGCCGTGCTGCGGCCGTTCGTGCTTCTCGCTAAGTTCCTCGGTTTCGACTTCAACTCCGGCAGGATCTGGCTGCTAATGGTGAGCCTGTTTTTCGCCGCCGTCATTCTGGCCGCCGCTTATGAAGAGATCGTCTTGGTCATGCGTGGCCGGCGCGCGGCGGGCAGGGTGGTGGGCATCGATCCGGGCGATGAATCGCCCGATCGGCCGATCATCCAGTTCAAGGATGTGCTGGGCCGTTCGCAGGAGTTCGTCTCGAACCTCGGCTGCAATGCCATGACACGGATCATCGGCGCGCCGATCGACATCATTTATGATCCGCGCAAGCCAAAGCGGGCGCGCGAGCGTGGGCGACCATTCTCCACGGCGCTGTTTCTCGCCTTCTGGCTTTTCCTCGGTGTCTTCCCCTTCGCCCTGTTCCTCTGGGCGCCGGAGATGAGCTAGGGCTCTGGGGCGATGATCTCGGATAGTCTCTGCTGGGTCATCCCCTGTTCGCCGAGAAATCTTACCGCCGGGCTCTGCGTTTCGGTGAACAGAGCTTCGAGGATATGTGCCCCCGTGAGGAGGGGCCGCTCCAGTTCCTGGGCGCGGAGACTACCGCGCTGGATCACGCGCTGAAACGCGGCCGTCGGTTTGGGCGCGGCGATACCGCCGACCATCAATTTCTTGAGGTCGTTGTCGAGGTAGCCGGTCAGTTTCTCCGATAGCACGCCGTAATCGACGTTGCCGACGCTCATCAGCGCGGCCGCATCCGCGTCATCAATCAGGCCGAGGAGGAGATGCTCAAGCGTGGCGTATTCATGCTTTCTCCGGCTGGCGAAAACAAAAGTCTTTTGCAATGTGCTCGAAAGCGTAGCGGAAAGCGGAACCTCCGGATCACTCCCGATAGCGAGGCGCAATGGTGAGGGGACATTGTTGCGAACAGCCGTGGGTTCGCTGTGAATCATCGCAGCCAGCGTATTCCAATCGGCGACGCCGAATGTCTCGGCGATCAGTTCGAGGCTTTGGCTGTGCGTGATCTTGAGGCCTTTGGCGGCGAGTGCACTACGCAGTGTTTGCGCCATGGCTTTGGCGTTGCGGAAATCGCGCATGTCTTCATCCTTTGCTTGAACGAGACAGAAGTGCCAGAGGCTTGCATTGCTGGCCCGCTCGTTCGGGCAAAGGGCGACTAAGGCCGCGATACGTTTACCGTCCCCGAAGGGCGCAAGCGGCAGGTCGTATCAACCGAGACGAAAATGACGGAAAGACGAGTGGGTGTCAATTGCCCTAGCGGGCTGATACCTGCGTCACCGGTTGTTCCGGGGCCTTCGGGCGCGCACGCAGGCGGATGCCTTTCAGCCAGATCACCAGCGCATGGACATGAATGGCGGCGATGACTTTCAGGGTCAAAAACGGATTGGCCAGCGACAGTTTCATTAATGTCCTGTCGCTGATCGCCATGGCCTTGCCGCTCAGGGTCGCTTGCAGCACCGGCCCGTCGTTGTCGTGGCTGCTGATGGCGACGGTCACGCGCTCGCCGGGTGGCTGCACCTTGAAGTTATAGACCATGTCCATGTCCATGAAGGGCGACACGTAGAATTCCTTGCGACAGGTTTGGCGAATGCTGTCGCCATTCTCTCGGTCCGGTTCGACCGGGATCAAATAGGAATGACGTTCACCGAAGGTGTTGTGCACCTGATACACTAAGGCCTGTAGCCGCCCGTCGCGATCGCGGCAGAAATAGACGCTGATCGGATTGAAGCCATACCAGAGGACGCGTGGCATGGTGAGCAGGCTGATGGTGCCTCCCTGTGGATCGAGGCCGGCCTGCCGCAGATGCCGTTCCACCTGCTGACGTAGCGGCGTGGGGCTGCCATCGCCATGATCGGCGGTGCGAAAGCTCATCAGATTGAAACGCTCGGACGAGAACCACCACAGTTTGCACGCCAGCATATCGATTTCCTCGAGATCGAGGCAAAGCCAAAAGCAGGAATGACGCAGCCGATGCCGGCGCGGTCGCAGGCGCAGATGTGTCACCGTTCCCACATAGAGGCGCGAGTGGAAGGTCATGCGGCCAGTTCCTTAACCTCGACCTCCCAGCCATCCGGCAAGCCGATGCGGCTGGATTCATTCTCGACCTGCCAGGGCCGCCGCACGCCGCCGATCGCTTCGGCGACCGCGAGCCCTGCCTGCAAGCCATCCTCGTGAAAGCCAGCCCCCATGTAAGCGCCGCAAAACCAGACATTGCCCTGTCCCTGCAGCGACCAGAGCTGCTTCTGCGCGGCGATGGCCTCTGTGTCGAAGGTCGGGTGTTCATAGAATTCCTGGCTGATCTGTTTGTCGGCTTCAGGCGGGCGCGCCGGATTGAGCGTCACGAACAGCGGATGCGCCGGGTCGATGCCCTGAAGCTTGTTCATCCAATAGGTGACAGTGAGGCAGTCAAGCTCGTTCTCGGTGCGCAGATCGAGGTAGTTCCAGCTCGCCCAGACATTGCGTCGCCGAGGCATCAGCGAGGTGTCGCGATGCAGATAGGCGATGTTGTGGCTGTAGCGGAATGCCGACAGCAATTCACGTTCCGGCAATGTCGGCGTGTCGATAAGCTTCAACGCTTGGTCAGCGTGGGTGGCGAGAATGACATGATCGAAACAGTCGCGCTGGCCCGTGGCATCAATGATCTCGACATGATCGTCATGGCGGACAACCGACACGACGGCGGCATTGCGGCGAATGCGATCGGCATAGCCACGCGTCAGCTTTTCCACGTAGGCGCGGCTACCGCCGCTCACGGTGCGCCAGATCGGCCGTTTGAAAATATTCAGCAGGCCGTGATTTTCCTGAAAGCGAATGAAAGAGGCGGCGGGATAATCGAGAATGCGCCTAGCTGGCGCCGACCAGATCGCGGCGGCGAGCGGCAGCAGATGATCGTCGCGGAAGGCCGCGCCATAGGCGCCTTTGTCGAGATATTCACCGAGCGACAAGTCCGCCAGCAGATGATGACGGCTGTCGCGCGATGCTTGCCGATAGAAGCGCTGTAGATCATAGAGCATCGACCAGAAACGCGGCCGCAACAGATTGCTGCGCTGAGCGAACAGGCTGGCGAGATTTTCGCCGGAATATTCGATCTCGCCATTGTGCAGCGAAGCGGAGAAGGACATGTCCGACTCCTGCGTGGTGACGTCGAGATGGGAGAAGAGGGCGGTCAGATTGGGATAGGTCTTCTCGTTATAGACGATGAAGCCGGTGTCGACGGGGATCGAACCGTTATGGGTCGGCGCGTCGCGGGTGTTGGAATGGCCGCCAATACGTCCATCCTGTTCGTAGACTGTGACCTGATGGCGGGTGGCGAGCAACCAAGCTGCCGACATGCCGGAAATTCCGGTTCCGACGATGGCGATCTTCAGGCCGGCTGCTCTGGAAAGGGGCGGGGCCACATGGGCATTCATTGTCAGACCTCGTGCGGTCGCCGCTTCTCATCTGCGGCTTATCTGCACTACGGTCTTGGCCGTCTCCTGGATCACTGCCGCACGATCATACGCGTCAGCGAATGCGGCTCCAGGACATGTTCTTGCACAGCAACCGGCCCAGGACACAGCCTTGGGTTTTCAAACTGTTGGCAGCCACGGTGATGTCGATATTGTACGACATCTTACGCTGCGGGTCATAAGCGGTGCCGCTGAGGACGCTGGGCGAAGCCGGTTTGACGTTCATCACCAGCCGGTCGCCGATCTTCTCATCGGTCACGCCGTCTTTGATCCAGGTGTTGACGGCGCAGATCTGCGCGCCGCAGGGGGCGATGTTGACCCGGGCGATGCCGTCGCCTCGGGCCCAGCTGCCGGAGGCATCCTGGGCCAGGGCGAGGGGAGCCGAAAGACTCAGAAACATGGCTGCTGGAACAGCTAAAACAACGATTTTGTGCATGAATTTGCCTCCCGAACAGCAGTTGGGCCTCTATAGAACGGCCCAGGCGGACCGTTGGATCAGGACGATTGGGAATTCTGCTGGCGCTTCTGCCCTTCAACGGCAGGCCGCCGGTTCCGTTCCTTAAGGGAATCGGTGATCCACTTGCATCCGGCAGGCGTATCGGGAGTTATGAAGCTCGACATTCGCCAGGTTGCAAACGAAACGGTGATCGGGGCGGGACGCGACCGTCGGCGATTGTCAGAACGCTGGGTCACCACGATCCGGCGCGGAGTTGAGATGACAGGCAAGGGTCCGGACCAGTCGGACAAGGACTATGGGGAGATGATCCGGCTGATCGCGCAGCGGCGCGACCGGCAGGCCTTCGCTTGTCTGTTCGATCACTTCGCCCCACGCATTCGCGGAATGATCCTGCGCACCGGTGCGACGGTGGAAATCGCCGAGGACGTCGCTCAGGACGCTATGCTGACCCTGTGGCGCAAGGCCGAATATTTCGACCCGCAGCGCGCGGCGCCTGCTGCCTGGGTTTTCGCCATCGCGCGCAATCTGCGCATCGACGGCATCCGTCGCGACCGGCGCGCCCAGATGCACGCTCTTCTCGATCGGATCGAGCCGGAGGCGCCGGAACAACCCGATCAGCGTGCCAGCCTCGACGAGCGCCAGCGCCGTGTCGCCGATGCACTGAAATACCTTCCGGCCGAACAGGCCGAGGTGGTCCGTATGTCCTTTGTCGAAGGCAAAGCCCATGGAGAAATTTCGAAATGTCTCGAGTTGCCGCTGGGAACGGTCAAATCCCGGCTTCGCCTCGCCATGATTAGGTTGCGCCAGGCTCTGGGAGATCTGGCGGAGGAAAAAACATCATGATTCCCGCCCATCACCCGAGCGACCTTTTGCTGGCCGAATTCGCCTCCGGTGCCCTTGACGAGGCGAGTGCGCTCGTTATCGCAGCTCATGTGGCCATGTGTTCGCAGTGCCGGCAGGCGGTGGCTGATTTTGAATGTATTGGCGGCATGCTCCTCGATCAGGTCGATGATGGGGCGTTCGATGCGAAGCGGCGCGCCCAGGCGCTCACCGCCATTCCCGTCGATCTGCCGCAGCAGCCGGCATTGCCACGCGATCTCGCGGGCGCCGACGGCGTCGAAGCGATGATCGATCTCTATGGCCGGGGACCTTGGCGCTGGATTGGGCCCGGCGTCTATCGACGCGGCATCAACTTGGAAGATCGTGGTGTGCGCGCCTTCATGCTGCGTGGCGCCGCCGGCACTGAATTGCCGCATCACACCCATTCCGGTACCGAACTGACCCTGATCTTGAAGGGGGAATTCAGTCACGAACTCGGGCGTTTCCAGGTCGGTGATTTGGAAGAAGCCGATGGCGGCATTGCCCATGCCCCGCGCATCGGTAACGAGGAGTGTATCTGTCTTGTCGCCATGGAAGGTACGATCCGCCTGAAGGGTTTGCTGGGCCGCCTGATACAGCCCTTCGTGCGCTTATAGTCCGGAGATCGTCATGGGTGCCCGCGTCCTTCTCCTCACTCTCCTTTGCGGGTGGATAGGGCTGGCTTTGGCGATGACCGGGGCTTGGATTGCCGAGCGACGCACGGGCAATTCCGGCTGGATCGATGTGACCTGGACCTGCGCTGTCGGTGGTGTCGGCATTGTCCTGGCGCTCGCGGCATTCCTCTCGACGAAGGCGTCATCGACACGCATTCTGGTGGTCGTCGCCCTCGTTGCCTTATGGGCCTTGCGCCTCGGCCTACATCTATTGCGGCGGACGCGGGGGATCAGCGACGATCCGCGCTATGCCAAGATGAAAACCGAAATGGGCCTGAAGGTCGGACTCGGCATGTTCCGGCTGGTGCAGGCGCAGGCCCTGGTCAGTATTCCTTTGGTGATTTCGATCGCACTGGCCGCCTGGTCGCCTATCCCATGGCGACCACAGGATGTCTTGGCCATCATCGTCGCTCTGGTCGCCATTGCTGGGGAAGCCGTGGCTGACGCGCAACTGCGCGCCTTCCGCGCGAAGCCTGAAAATCGCGATCGCTTCTGCGACGAGGGCCTGTGGCGCTGGTCGCGGCATCCCAATTACTTCTTCGAATGGCTCGGCTGGCTGGCTTATCCGCTTTTCGCGGTGAGCTTCTCCACTGACTATCCGATCGGCTGGCTCGCTTTCGCCGGTGCTCTTTCCATGTATTGGCTGCTCACCCGCGTCTCCGGAGTTCCGCCACTCGAAGCGCATATGCGCGCCAAATATGGCGACAGTTTTCGGCGCTACGCCGCCCGCACCAGCGCTTTCTTTCCACGCCCGCCAGCCGCCTGAAGGAGGCACGCCATGACATTCGTCGATTCAGCCATCGTGGCAGCCGAGGCTATTCCGGTTCCCGATTTCATCAGCCGGGCCGGTATCAACTTCCTTGTCGCGCGCACCCGTCGCCAATTGGCGAATATCGATGCCATGGACGACGCGCGGTTTGTCGCGCAGATGGGCGTGGCGCCGATCGCCGTGCATACGGATGCAGCCAACGCCCAGCACTATGAGGTGCCGGCCGCTTTCTTCGCGCTGGTTCTCGGCCCGCATCGTAAATATTCATGCTGCCTGTATCCGAACTGTCCGGCAACCCTGGAGGAGGCGGAGAACGCCGCGCTGGTCGAGACCGTGCGCAACGCCGATCTGAGGAACGGCCAGGACATTCTCGAATTGGGCTGCGGCTGGGGCTCTCTGTCGCTCTACATGGCGGAACAATTTCCAGGCGCCCGCATCACCGCCGTCTCCAACTCAAATTCGCAGCGCGCTTATATCATGGGCGAAGCGGAGCAGCGGGGCCTCTCGAACCTCGCGGTCATCACCTGCGATATGAATATCTTCAAAACGGCGACGACGTTCGATCGCATCGTCTCTGTTGAGATGTTCGAACATATGAGCAATTGGCGCAAGCTCCTGACCCATGTGCGTGGCTGGCTGCGCCCGCAGGGCAAATTGTTCCTGCATGTCTTCACCCACCGTCTCGGCTCGTACAAATTCGATGAGAATGATCGCGGCGATTGGATTGCCCAACACTTCTTCACCGGCGGCATCATGCCGAGCCATACTTTGATCCGGCAGTTTGACGATCTGTTTCAAGTCGAGACCGAGCAACGTTGGAACGGCACCCATTATCGGCGCACGGCGGAGGATTGGCTGGCCAATTTCGATGCACACACAACGGAGATCGAAAAGGTGTTGCGTCCGGTTTATGGCAAACAGACCCATTTATGGATGCGCCGCTGGCGGTTGTTCTTCCTCGCGACATCCGGCCTTTTTGGCCATGCCGATGGCAAGGAATGGGGCGTCAGCCACTATTTGCTGAGGCCGGCTAAGCCCGCAGCCTGATGCACATGTATCACTTATCCTGATCCAGGGGTGTCTTTTGCGCTTCCGCTTCGAAGCCTAGATGTGGAGCGTGCCGGTCGGAGGCGAAAGCTTCCACACGAGCCGGCGATACATTCATGGAGAAATATCATGGACAAGGATCGCATCGAAGGCGCGGCCAAGCAGGTCAAGGGCACGATCAAGGAAGCCGTCGGCAAAGTGACGGGCGACGCCAAGACCGAAGCAGAAGGCAAGGCGGAAAAGGTTGCTGGTAAAGTCCAGAACGCCGTCGGCAGCGCCAAGGACTCCGTCCGCGACGCCGTGAAGAAGTGAAGCAAGCGAGGATGTTTCGCCGCATCCTCCTAAATCTTCAACCACCCCTGGCGCGATGCGGCAGGGGTGCTTTTCATTGGTAGGAATTCCCGGCTATTGTGATGGTTGAAAAAAGGCTCTCGTCGATCGATCCGTGCGAGACAAGGAATACAATGACGAACGAGGTTCCGGACGAGGCGGTTCTGCGACAGCAGGTGGATCGTCGTCAGCTACAAGAGATCATCTCCGGATTGGGTGAGGGTATTCTGCTGATCGATCGGGCCGAGGGTATCGTCTGGGCCAATGATAAAGCCCTGAGCCTGCATGGCGTCACCGAACTGGCGGAACTCGGCACGACAGCCGCCGACTATCGGGCGCGCTTTCAGCTGAAATATCGCAACAATCACGTATTGACGGAGAGCCAATATCCGATCGACCGCCTGTTGGCGGGCGCCGTGTTTAGGGATGTGATCGTTGACGTCACTAAGGTCGCGAAAAAAGGCGGGCGCTCGGAAGAGGATTCAGAAGACGACTCCTGGCACTGCATTCAGCAGCTGCGCGGGCTTATTCTGACTGACGCCAAGGAGGCGCCGGAATCTTATGTGCTCATCATCGAGGACATGACCGAGCGCTTCACAGCGGAGGAACGTTTCGAGCGGGCCTTCGGCGCCAATCCGGCGCCCGCCATCATCTGCCGTCTCTCGGACCTACGCTATGTGAAGGTCAACCAGGGCTTTCTGGAGATGACTGGCTATGCGCGTGAAGACGTGATCGGCCGCTCGACTTATGAGGTCGATGTGTTGGAAGGCGCTGCCACCAGGGACACGGCCATAGCCGCGCTGGGGGAGGGGCGCACAATCCCGCAGACGGAAGCGACGATCCGGCTCCCGGACGGAACTTCGAAGTTTGTGATCGTCGCCGGCCAGCCGATCGAGGTCGGCGAGGAAGCCTGCATGCTCTTCACATTCATGGACCTGGAGCCTCGTCGGAAGGCCGAGGATGCGCTACGCCAGAGCGAGGAACGTTTCGCGCGCTCTTTCCGTCTGACGCCGATCCCCACGGTGCTGGCGACACGCGAAGGTCTTCGCCTGCTTGATGCCAACGACGCCTTCTTCTCCGTTCTGGGTTTTACCGAAGAAGAGGTTATCGGCCGGATGGGACGCGAACTGCCGATATGGACCGTGGATGCATCACGCCGGCAGCTCGAGCGAGAGATTGAGAAGAGCGGCAGTTTCCGCAATGTCGAAATTCAGATTCGCACCAAACACCAGGAGATCCTGGATTGTCTCGTCTCGGCCGAGACGGTGAGTATTCACGGTGAAGATTGCGTACTCATTGTGATCCAGGACATCACCGAGCGTAAGCGTACCGAGGTCGAGCTGATCGCCGCGATCGAGACGGTGATGAAGGACACCTCGTGGTTTAGCCGCACGGTAATCGAAAAGCTCGCCAATCTGCGGCATCCCGGCCGGGCCAGTGTGGAAGGAGCGGAATTGTCCGCCCTGACACCACGCGAGCTGGAGGTGCTGGGGCTGATGTGCCAGGGCCTGAGCGATGGCGAGATCGTCAAAAAGCTGAAGCTGACGCGCAACACGGTCCGCAATCATGTCGCCCGCATTTATACGAAGGCGGATGTGCATAGCCGCGCCGCAGCCGTCGTCTGGGCGCGCGAACGCGGCTTCATCGGGACGACAACCAAAGTCACCACCCGTTCGAAGTGATCCACGGCCTGATACATTTGTATCAGCATGATCTGATGCAACCAGCTCTGTTGCGCTTGCCTTGGGATACCTAATTTCCGTTTGCAGACACGAGCCGAGGATTTCGGTTTCGGTCAGGAAACGAGCCAGGAGGTCAGGCATGGATCGAACCGCTCGGCGGATGGGAGACCACAGCCTCGCTTCCTGGGCGACACAGGTCATACCGCTAGAGCGGATATTGCCTGGCGTACCCATCGAAACATCTCATGGACCTCGCATCGGCATGTTGTGCGTGTCCGATCTTCAGGCAAGGGGCATGGCGCAAGACATGATGCAAGACATGACTCCAGATCAAGAAGACGATCTCAAATCACACGCGCCTCAGGATATGAAGGCGGAGGAATGGAAGGCGGCTCTGCAGGAGGAGCGCGCCGCCCGGCTTGAGGCTGAGCGCCTTCTGGCGGAGAAAGAGGAGCTTCTGGCTCACAACGATATTTTGATGCGCGAGATCGACCATCGGGTCAAGAATTCGCTGCAGATCGTTGCCAGCATGCTCGGCTTTCAGGCGCGCCGTATGTCCGATAGCGCTGCGGCTGCGGCTCTTGAGGAAGCGCAACAGCGCGTCTGCGGCATCGCCGCGGTGCACGAGCAGCTGTTCGGCATTGTCGATCTGGAGCAGGTCGATATGAGCATTTTTCTGGCCGGGCTCTGCACCGCGCTAGCAGACAACCATCCCGACAATGTCGAGGCGCTGACCGTCGACGCCGCGCCGATCACTTTACCTTCCACCCGCGCCATGAGACTGGGCTTGATCGTCATCGAACTCGTGACGAATGCCTGCAAATATGCCTATCCGGACGATCGACGTGGCCGCATCGACATCTCCTTAAGCGCGACGGAAGAGAACGTCCATCTGGTTGTCGCCGATGATGGCGTTGGCCTGCCGGCGAATTTCTCGATCGACGGTGCACGGGGGCTTGGCATGCGGCTGATCGGTTCGGTGCTTGGGCAATTGGGCGGCAAGCTGACCATGGCGCCCGGGCCTGGCGCGCGCTTTGCTATTGATATTCCGCGTGCGGCACTGGGTGCGAAGATCTAAATTTGTGCAGGTCTAAATCTGCATGGCGTAGGTTGATAGCCCGCGCTTGTTCTCGTCGATCTCAAGCCGCTGCGACAGCGATGGCATGGCGCGATCGGCGCAGTCGCCGCGCGGGCAGACGCGGCAGGAAACGCCGATCGGCGTGACGATCTGCGGATCGTCGACATTGAGCCCATCCGCATAGACCAGATCCTTGGCGAAATGCACAGCGCAGCCCAGGCCCACCGCGAGCTGGCCGATACGGCTCGGCAGGCCGCCGCGTGGCGTGGCGCGTGCTGCCGTGTCGATGGTGCGCGCGACGCAGAAATAGCTTGAATTGTCGGGCATGCGCGACACCTGCACCCGCACCATGCCCGGCGTGGCGAAGGCGTCATAGACATTCCAGCGCGGGCAGGCGGCGCCGAAGCGGGCGATGTGAATGCCGGAGGCCGAGAAGCGCTTGGAAATATTGCCAGCGATGTCGACACGGATGAGGTGGAAGGGAATGCCTTCTTGGCCGGGCCGACGCAGAGTGGTGAGCCGATGGCAGATCTGCTCGAAGGACACGCCGAAACGATGTTGCAGCACGTTGATGTCGTAGCGTGTCGATTTAGCCGAAGCTAGAAAACGATCGTAGGGCATCATCACGGCGGCGGCGAAATAGTTCGCCATGGCGGAGCCGGCGAGGGCTTCTGCTTGTGGCGTGGTGAACTTGCCGGCGGAGGCTGCGTGGTCGATTTCGCGGCGATGGCCGAGCAGAGCGATCTGATAGGCGAGCTGGAAGGTGCGGCTTGGCCCCGGCAGCATTTCCGACAGCGTCAGCTTGCGCGTCAGCGGATTGAACATGCGCAGATGGCCGGGCATGGCGGAAGCGGGCGCGATTTCCAGATCAACAGCGAAACGCTCGGCCAGCACTTTGACGAGGTCCTGCTGCAGGGTGAGCAGCGCCAGGCTGTTATCGTGCCAGAGCGACTCCGCCGCTTCTTCCAGGCCGGGGAAGTAATTCAGCTTCGCCTGCAGGAAGTCGGTCACCTCCTCCGACGGCAGGCCGATCGGCGCTGCGTCATTTTCTGAATCGCCTTCGACGGGCGCCAGCGCCGCGCCACGGCGATAGGTCTGATAGAGCGCCAGCATGGCGCGGGCCATCGAGGGCAGGGTGGCGACGATGTCGCGCACATCGGTCGCCTTGATGTCTTGTGCATCGAAGGCTGGATCGGACAGCGCCTCCATCAGATCGGCAACGAGGCGGCTATCGTCTTCGCCGCCCATGGCGGCGAGGTCGACCTTGAAGCGCTCCGCCAGGCGCAAAAGGATGTTCACGGTGACGGGGCGCTGGTTCGACTCCAGCAGATTGAGATAGCTCGGCGAAATGCCGAGCTCGGCCGCCATCTGGGTCTGGTTGAATTTCTGATCCTGCCGCAGGCGACGCAGCTTGCCGCCAATCCGTGCTGAACGCATATGCGGATCCTCATTTGACAGGATTATTACAATTTACAAATCAACAATTGTCAATCGGATGAGAAATTTCAAGTTATATCTTCATTTTCATATAGTTATTGCGATTCACAAAGGCAGATGACATTTTCCGCTCAGCCCGATGACGGCCAAACAGCCAAGCAGTGATGGACATAAGGGTCACTGTTACAAGCGGAGTAAAAAGCAATGTCTTCCTCCTATAGCCCGGAAAACCGCCGCGATTACACCGCTGCCGAGGTTGACCGGCTCTCCGGTTCCGTCCGGATCGAACACACTTTGGCGAAGCTCGGCGCGGCGCGTTTGCGCAAGCTTTTGGCCGAACGCCCCTTCGTGCGTTCGCTTGGCGCGATGACCGGCAATCAGGCTTTGCAACAGGTCAAGGCTGGCCTCGAGGCGATTTATCTCTCCGGCTGGCAGGTCGCGGCCGATGCCAACAATGCCGGCCAGATGTATCCGGACCAGTCGCTCTATCCGTCTTCCTCGGTGCCGGACGTCGTCAAGCGCATCAACAATGCTCTGCAACGCGCCGACCAGATCGCGCGGGCGGAAGGCGACACCTCGACCTATTGGTACGCCCCCATCGTTGCCGACGCGGAAGCGGGCTTCGGTGGCCCCCTCAACGCCTTCGAACTGATGAAGAGCATGATCGAGGCAGGCGCCGCCGGCGTCCATTTCGAGGATCAGCTCGCCTCGGAGAAGAAGTGCGGCCATCTTGGCGGCAAGGTGTTGGTGCCGACCCAGACCTTCATTCGCACGCTCAATGCGGCGCGCCTGGCGGCCGATGTCTGCGGCGTCGATACCATCATCTGCGCCCGCACCGACGCCCATTCGGCGACCTTGATCACCTCGGATATCGATGATTACGACCATCCCTTCATCGATCGCTCCAGCCGCACCGGCGAAGGCTTCTATCGCTTGAAGCAGGGCAACCACCATTCGGTGGAACATGCCATCGCCCGTGGCCTGGCCTATGCGCCCTATTCGGATCTGGTGTGGTGGGAAACCTCCGAGCCCGATCTCGGCGAAGCGCGCGAGTTCGCGCAGGAGATGCATCGCCAGCATCCGGGGCGGTTGCTCGCCTATAACTGCTCGCCGTCGTTCAACTGGCGCGCCAAGCTCGATGCCCACGCGATCGAACACTATCAGGAGAAGATCGCCGAATTGGGCTATCGCTTCCAGTTCGTGACCTTGGCCGGCTTCCACGCCCTCAACCTGTCGATGTTCGACCTGGCCAAGGGCTATGCCAAGCGCGGCATGGGCGCCTATTCGGAAATGCAGGAACGTGAGTTCGCCGCCCAGGCCAACGGCTTCACCGCCGTGCGCCACCAGCGCGAAGTGGGCACCGGCTATTTCGATGCGGTGGCGATGGCGATCTCCGGCGGCAAATCCTCGACGACCGCCATGGCGGGATCGACCGAGACCGACCAGTTCAAGCCCGCGACCGAAACCCGCGTCGCGGCGGAGTAATCACCTTCAACGCAATGTCCAATCTTAAGGAGCATGCCATGCAAGAGCAATTCTGGGTTGTCGGCGGCGAGTTCTCCGATCTCGATTTCCGCCAGATCATCGAAGGTACCGGCAAGACATTCGGTCCGTTCGAAAATTATGAAGCGGCGCAAAAGGTCTGGCGCGATTGTTCGCTGGCCAACCGCTTCGAAGCCTGCGCGCGTTTCTCGATCGTCACCTCTGCGATCCCCGCGCAGCGTCGCCAAGCTGCTTAAAGCTCAAGCGGCGTAACCGAGAGGCCTTTGTTCCACAGCCCGAGGGCCGTCTCGGAGAACCGTCCCGTGCCGCAGCGCGGGGCGGTTTTCATTTTCAAGCTGCTTCAACTCGCCGTTTCTTTTTGCGGAATGATGCGGGCTGAATTGCGGGCTTTGAACTCTCCCCAAATGAAGTGCCGATCGCGCGGCATCGACGTCGGCAAATCCTCCGGAGCGACGTTTGCGGGGTCGGGATTGCGGATGATCGGATAGATCACTTCGTCGTAGGTGGGGTAGAGGAAAAAAGGAATGGAGTAGCGTTCGCGGCCGGAGCGATTGATGACGCGGTGGACGGTCGAAGAAAAGACGCCATCGGTCCATACTTTCAGGATTTCGCCGACATTGACGACGAAGGTGCCGGGAATAGGCGGCACCGCTACCCATTCGCCGAGTTTGTTGCGGATTTCCAGTCCGCCATTGGCATCCTGCGCCAGGATGGTGAAGGCATTCGTGTCGGTATGAGCCCGCGCGCCAAGGTGGTCGCCTGGACCATCGGGCGCTTGCGGCGGGTAATGCAAAAGCCGCAGTGAGTTCATGTCTTTGCGAAAGAAACGGCTGAAGGTCTTGCGCGGCAGATCGAGGCTCATCTCGAACAGCGTTACCAGTTCGCGGCCGAGCGCATCGACTTTCTCATAATAGGCCATCATGCGCGGCTGCAGATCAGGCATGGCGCTGGGCCAAGGAATCAGGCCATGCAGCGGCGTGCCCGCCAGAAGATCAGGATCGTCGGGCGCCAGCGGGCGTTTGATCTGAAAGGCTTCCTGTAGGTTCTCGGAAATATTGCGGTCGTTGCCCTTGGTCTTGCCGTGCAGATAGCCTTGGAAATGATTGTTCTTGGTGACCGAGACCTCCATCTTGGCGTCCAGCGGCAGGTTATGGAAATCTTCGGCGGTTTTGAAAATGGCGGCGATATCTTCGTTCGCGACGCCGTGGTTCTTGACGTAGAAAAACCCGACCCGGGCGCAGGCTTCAGCAATGGCAGTGGCGACGGCGCGCCGCGCTTCATCGCCGCCGGAAGCGATCGGGCCAAGATCGATAACGGGGACTTCCGAGAAATCGAGCGGCTTCACTGTCGGGAGCATGGGCGTTCTTCCTGTATGAGACGGGTTATCGTGTCGGACCGGGTGACGTGTTGCTGGCGATCTTGCGAATTTCGATGATCCTTTGCACCGCGTCCTGCGGGCTGGCGTAGAGCTTTTCGACGAGGGCTTTCACAGCCGCGCCGCTGGTCGCGGTGATGTCGAATTGCGCCTTTGTCGCATCGGCGATGAAATCGGCATCCTTCATCGTGGCCATGAAGGCGCTGCGCAGGGTTTCGACCCGCTCGGCGGGAACTCCGGGCGGCGCCACGAAGGTGCGCACCAACGGGTCGGTGCTGATCGCCACCTCGAGCGCCTCGCGATCCTTCTTGTCGGTGACGAGTTCGCCCAGGGATGGGATGTCGGGGAAGCCGGTGGTGCGTTTCAGACTGGCTTGCAGAAAAATATTGATGGACTTGCCGTCAAACCATTGAGGCCGAGCGGCGCGCAGTGTGGTCGACGTGTAGCCGCAACCGCCATCGAGTTCGCCGCGCTCCATGGCGAGCGCGACATTGGGGGTGTCGGGATAGCCGAGAATCGGCTTCAGTTTGGTGCCGAGCAGCTGATTGACCAGATGCGAGATGAAATTGCTGTCGCCGGTCGGTCCGGTGCCGCCGACCAGAACCTGTTGGCGCCGTGCGTCCTCAATCGTCTTGATCGGACTGTCGAGGCGGCTGAAACATAAGCTGACGTCGGCCTGGCCGCTGCCGATCCAGTTCAGTTTCAATGGATCGAAGCGCGCCAATTCATTGCCAAAGAGCGGCTCGAGAACAACGCTTTTGCCGGCTTGGGCGATTGTGGTGCCGTCGCGTGGCGCACGATTGTAGAGCGTGTTGAGCGCGATCATGCCGACGGCGCCGGGCATGTTTTGCGGCACCAACGTCGGATTACCGGGAATGTGCTTGCCATAGTATCGGATCACCAGGCGCGCGAAGGAATCATAGGGCGAGCCGGCGGCGTGGGAGATGATCACGCTGATCTGCTTATTGGCGTAGAAATTCGGCTGAGCGCGTGCAGGCAGCGCCAACGTGGTCATCGCAGTGAGCGCAGCCAGAGCAGGGAGCTGTGCCAGGAGGCGATATGCGGGTCGATGCGCCATGTGCCCAATCTCCATGAAATCTAGCCGTCGATCAGCAGCAGCCGCAGGTTCGAGTTGCCCAAGCGAAGCTGCTTTGCGGCTTGATATTCTGGGGAAGCGAACCAGTTGCGCGCCGTCTGTCGGTCGGGAAATTCGATGAGCAGGAATTTGTGGCCGCCGGCTCCCTCCAGTGTTTCAGGAACCGAGCCACGGGCTAGATATTTGCCGCCGTGCAGCGCCACGGCCTTGGCCACCGCGATACTATAGGGCTGCATGCGTTCAGGATGAAGAATTTCAGCTTCACCAATGACATAGGCCGGCATCTGTTTCCTTCCCAGGCTTATTTTTTAGAAGGTTATGGGAGCCGCGGAATCTAAACAAGATAATGAAACACGACTCGACAATTCAGAAAATGTGAACAATCTTGCCTGGATGGATCGGTTGCGGGCGATGAAAACCTTCGTGCGTGTGGTGAAGGCCGGGAGCTTTCGCAACGCAGCTGCGGAACTTGGGGCGTCACGCGCTGCTGTGACCAAACATATTCAGGATCTGGAGCAGAGCCTCGGCGCCGAACTGCTGCGCCGAACCACACGGCGGCTGGCCCTCACGGAGGTTGGCGAAAGCTATTTCAATCTCTGTACGCGTCTGATTGCCGATCTCGACGAGGCTGAGGCCAGCATTCGCGATAGCCAGACCGACCCGATGGGGCATTTGCGCCTGCTGGTGCCGCGCGCGTTTGGAGCCGGAAGCTTCGCCGCTTTTCTGGCTGAGTTCATCCGATCGCACCCCGGCCTCGAGGTGACGATGCTGCTCAGCGATTCAGCTTCGCATTCTTTCGGCGGCGTCGATGGCGATGTCGATATCGCCATTCGGCTTTGGGAGATTCCGGCGGACTCGGCGGTGGTGGCGCGGCGGGTTGGCTGGATGCGCTGGGCGACGTGCGCCGCCCCGGCCTACATCAAGGAGGCCGGGCGTCCGCAAAGCATTGAGGACCTGTCGTCGCACAATTGCCTTTTGCATCCGCGTCTCGCGCCGGATCGAATTTGGCGCTTCACCAATGGCCAGTCCGTCAAAGTGTCCGGCCGCTTTTCGGCGGCCAGCGTCCAGGCGATCCGGCAGGCCGCGATTGCCGGCGTCGGGATCGCCCAGCTGCCGCTCTATTTTGTCAAGGCTGACCTGGAGAGTGGTCTGTTGGAGCCGCTTCTGGCCGCATATGATATTCGCCAGCGGCCGGTCTACGCCGTCATTCCCAATGCGCGCTTCGCGCCGCGTCGCGTACGCACGTTCCTGCGCTTCTTCAGCCGCTGGTGCGACGACCAGCTATGACGGCACGCGGCCGAGAATGAGATCGGCGGCGCGCTCGGCGATCATGATGGTTGGCGCGTTGATGTTGCCGCCGACAAGATCGGGGAAAACCGAGGCATCGACGACGCGCAGTCCCTCGACACCACGCACGCGCAGGGCGCCGTCGACCACCGCCATCTCGTCGCTGGCAGCTCCCATCTTGCAGGTGCCAGCCGGATGATGCGCAGTGACGGCGGTGTTGCGGACATAGGCTTCCAGGGCGGCATCGTCCTTGACGCTGGCGTCGGGGCCGATCTCGCGCGACACGAAGTCTTTCAGCTCGGGCCGGCGCGCCAGATCGCGGAACAGGTTGATGCCCTGGCGCAGCACCGTCCAGTCGTTGGTGGTGGAGAGCAGGCCCATGTCGATCTTGGGGTGCGCCAACGGATCGGCGGAGGCGATCTTCACCGTGCCACGGCTCTCCGGCCGCAGCAGCACGATGCGGCAGGCGAAACTGTCGGCGAAAGGTTTCTGGAACGGCGGCAGGTAGGGATTGGCTGCCAAAGAGCCGGCGATGAACAGCAGCTGGATGTCGGGCAGGGCTTTCGCCGTGTCGGTCTTGACGAAGCCGGTGATGCCGCCCGGCAGATCGCTCATGAAGCCGGTGCCGAAGGCATAGCCCTGCAGGGCGCCCAGCGCGACACGGTCATAGCGCATGTTGCGCAGAAGCGGGCTGGTGTCGCCACGGCCGTAAATGAGTAAAGCGGCGGCGTGATCCTGCAGATTGCGGCCGACGCCGGGCAGGGCGGCCTTGACGGGTATCTTGTGGGCGGCCAGCAGTTCCGGATCGCCGATGCCGGACAGTTGCAAAGTTTGCGGCGAATTGATCGACCCGCCGGACAGAATGACCTCGCTGTCGGCGCACACCTGATGCAGCTGGCCGTCCTGCACATATTCGACGCCGACGGCGCGCGTGCCCTCGAACAGAATACGCGTTACCTGTGCCTTGACGCGGATCTGCAGATTGGGGCGGCGCAGAACCGGATGCAGATAGGCGGTGGCGGCGCTCTCGCGCCAGCCGTTGCGGATGGTCATCTGCATGCGCGAGAAGCCATCTTGGCGCGCGCCGTTATAATCCTCGTTCTGCTCGTAGCCGGCCGCGGCGGTTGCGGCGAAATAGGCTTCGACCAGCGGGTCCTGATAGCGCGCCTTGCGTGTTGAGAGAGGACCGCCGGCGCCGCGATAGGCGTTGGCGCCGCCTTCCCAATTCTCCTGCTTACGGAAATAGGGCAGCACGTTCTCGTAGGACCAGCCATCGAGGCCATAAGAGGACCAGCGATCATAGTCGCCGCGATTGCCACGCACATAGGCCATGGCATTGATCGAGGACGAGCCGCCGACCACTTTGCCACGCGCACACTCGACCCGGCGTCCGCCCATCGTCTGCTGCGGCTCGCCGTCATAGCCCCAGTCATAGATGCGGTCGCGCAGTACCTTGCCCCAGCCGAGCGGAAGCTTGATGAAGGGATGCCTGTCCCAGCCACCGGCTTCGAGCACGAGAACCTTGAGATGAGGATCAGCCGACAGGCGGTTGGCGAGCGTGCAGCCGGCAGAGCCAGCGCCGATGATCACATAGTCGAACTGGTCGCCGGCCACGGCCCGGTCTCTCCCTGAAAGCAGAAAAGGGCGCGCCTCCCGCGGCGCGCCCTCAAGATTACGCCGCCTTGGCGATCGTGCTCGGCTTGCTGCCGATGGCCACCTGGAAGGCCGGGCGTTCTTCGATGGCCTTCATCCAGCGCGTCAGGTTCGGCAGTGCCGGTTTCTCGATCGGGAATTCCAGGCAGCGCTTGGCGACGCTGGCCATGGCGAAGTCGGCGAGCGTCAGGCGGCCAAGAGCCAGCCAGTCCTTGCCAGCCAAGGCGCCGTCTAGGATCTTCATCTGGGCGACGAGATCGGCCGCTTGGGCGGCGAAATCGGCGCTACGTTCGGCTTCCGGCTTCTTGGCATCGCGGAACACGGCGAGATAAGGCGCGTTCAGCGAACCGAGATGCCAATCCATCCAACGCTCGACCTGGGTTTTCTCGGCCGGCGTCGCGCCGGTGAATTCCGGCTTATGCAAAGCCGCGAGATAGCGCAGGATCGTGTGCGATTCCCAGGCGGTGACGTCGCCGTCGACCAGCGTCGGTACCTTCATGTTGGGATTGAGCGCGCGATAATCGTCGGTGTTGGTATTGCCGAATTGACGGCCGTAATCCTCGCGCACATAAGGCACGCCCACCTCTTCGAGGAAGAACAGGACTTTCTGCACATTGCCGGAGGTCTGCCGGCCAAGAACACGGATCATGGGTAGTCTCCTCTAGTTGTTCGGTGCCTACCGCTTCAGCGGATTGGCGCCTTTGAGATATTTGTCGTTGAAGGCGGAGGCGGCTGGGATCGACTGCTTCATCACTTCCTGATCGACCAGGGTCTTGATCGTCGAGGCCCAGACCGCCTCGGTCATCCAGCCCAGACCATTGGCCTTGGTGTCGTCGCTGAAGAAGCTGTGGCCCACGTCGGCTTCGATCTGCTGCACTAGAACGGTTTTGCGGCTGGCATATTCCGGATTGGCCTTGATAATGATGTCGGCGGCCTCGGACGGGTTGTTCGCCACGTCGGCGAAGGCCTGCATATAGGCGTTGACGAAACGCTGTACCACATCGCTCTTTTCGGCGATCATCTTCTCGGTGGTGAACAGTCCCGAGCCATAGACCTTATAGCCGAAATCCGAGCCCTGCATGATCGACAACGAGCCCGGGCCGCCGGCCTTGGCTTCCAGCTCCGGCACTTCGGCGTCGATATAGCCAGGCACCGCATCGACGCGGCCCAGTAGCAGATAATTCTCGTAGGGCGGTGTCACCGTGCTCTGCTTGATGTCATTGAGCGACATGCCATTGACGGCGAGAAAGGCCTTGAGGAACACATAGGTCGAGCCAGACGGCTGCACGCCGATGTTGAGGCCCTTGAGATCCGACGGCTTGGTTAGCTTGTTTTTGCTGGACAGCGACAGCATGGCGAGTGGGCTGTGCTGGTTGACGGCGGCGAGCGCCACCACCGGCACGTTCTGCGAGCGCGACACGGCCAGCGTCGGCAGATCGCCGAAGCCGAATTCGGCATTGCCATTGCCGACGAGCCGCATGGCGTTGGGCGAGCCCGTGCCCTTCTGGATCGCCGTCACCTCGATGCCGTTCTTGGCGTAGTAACCCTTTTCCTGAGCGACAAAGAACATCGCATGATTGCCACGCACCACATAGTCGAGCTGCACGCTGACCTTGTCGGCAGCCTCAGCGGCCGAGCCGGTGACAACGAGGAGGGCGGCGAACGCTAATCTTCTCATAGGTCTGGTCCTCTGGTTCAGTTTGGGTGGGGTTTCTTGTTTTGATCAGTGAGAACGTTGCCTCGTGTCGTATTTCGGCGCCCACGGCACGAGGATCCGTTCGGCCAGTTCCACCACGTAGTAGAAGGCAAGGCCGAGCACCGAGATGACGAACAGGGCGGAGAAGACCAGCGGCGTGTCCAATTGCGTCGAGGCGAACTGGATCACATAGCCGAGGCCCGCGTTGGCGCCGGCGAACTCGCCGACGATAGCGCCGATGACGCTAAAGGTGATGGCCACTTTCAGGCCGGCAAACAGATGCGGCAGGGCATGGGGAATGCGCACCCGCATCATGATCTTGTTCTGATTGGCGCCAACCGACTTCATCAGCGAGACGAAGGACGATTCAACCGACTGCAAGCCAGCCAGCATGTCGATGGTCACGGGGAAAAAGGCGATGACGACGATCAGCAGCAGTTTCGGCGCCAGGTCGTAGCCAAACCAGAGGATGAAGATCGGTGCCAGCGCCACCTTCGGCACGTTCTGGAACAGGACGATCAATGGATAGAGTGCTCGGCCAAACCGTTCGAACCGGGCGATGATCAGCGCTACGGCGATGCCGACAATCGCCGAGAGAATGAAGCCGACGAGCACTTCGATCGCCGTCACCTTCGCCGCCATCATCAGGTGATAGCGGCTCTCGATCAGCGAGCGCAGCACGGCGCTTGGCGCCGGCACGACGAATTCCGGCACCTGGAACAGGCGCACGCCCAATTCCCATAGCAGCAGCGCGGCGATCATCAGCGCCATCGCCGGGATGAAATCCGGCAGCGGCTTGCGCACCTTTTCGGATCGGGCGGGAGACACGCCGCTCTGCACCGCTTCCGTCACGACGTCCTCCTGTGGCTTTCGATCAACAGGCCGCGCAGGCGCTTCTCGGCAGCCTTGAACGCGGGTTCCGAATAACTGTCCTCGCCGCGTGGCCGCGCCACGGTGATCGGCAAGGTCTCGATGATGCGGGCGGGGCCGGTGCCCATCACATGCACTTCATTGGAGAGAAAGACCGCTTCATCGATGGAATGGGTGACGAGCACGATGGTCTTGCCGGTGCGCTCCCAGATGTCGAGCAGGCACTCGCTCATCTCTTCACGGGTGATGGCATCAAGCGCGCCGAACGGCTCATCCATCAACAGCACTTGCGGATCGAGCGCTAGAGCGCGGGCGATGGCGACGCGCTGCTTCATGCCGCCCGATAGCTGCGAAGGCATTTTCTTTTCGGCGCCGACAAGGCCGACAAGTTTCAGCATCGCTTCAGCGCGGCCGAAAGCTTCCGATTTGGCGATGGATTCATCCGCCGTCATCAACAGAAAGGCGGCGTTCTCGATGGCATTCTTCCACGGCAGCAAAGTCGCTTCCTGGAAAACCAGGCCGATGATGCGGTTCTTGGCCGCTTCTTCCGGCGCGATGCCGTCAACCGTCACCGATCCTTCGGTGGGCATGACGAGCCCGGCCAGAACTTTCAGCAGCGTGCTCTTGCCACAGCCAGACGGGCCGATCAGGGAGACGAAACTGCCACGGGGAATGGCGATATTGACGCTCTGCAGCACGCGTTGGCGTCGACCCGAATGGTCGAAGTCGACGGCGATGTGGCGCCCGATGATCTGCGCTTCGGCGGTGGCCTGCGCAGGCGTCACGGGAGGGGTGGTAGCGATGGTCTCGGCGAGCATCATTTCATCTCCCTGTGCGGCTCACTTGTCCTTGATCGGCTTGTAGACGATGACTTCGATCTCGATCTTGGTGCTGATCACCGCGCGCGCCTCGATGGTGGTGCGGGCGAGGATGGCGTCCTTGAAATATTGGCCGAACACTTTGTTGTAGCGGCCGAAGTCGCGCGTATCCTCGAGATAGGTGGTGGCGCGCACTACGTCGGCGAGGCTCGCACCTTCGAGTGCGATGATGCGCTGGATGGATTCGATCGTCGCGGCGGTCTCTTCCTCGATCGTGCCGGAGACCATGTTGCCGTCGGCATCCTTCGCCACCTGGCCGGAGACGAAGATATAATCGCCGGCGCGCACGGCGGGATGAAAGGGCAGGTTCGGGTTCTTATTGCCGATCGGATAGACGTCGTTACGTGTCTCAGTCATGACAGGTCCTTAGCGAAAAGCCGCCGCTTCGATGATGTCGACGCCGCTGACGCGATCGACCAGATAGATGAGCCCGCGACTGTCCATGGTGACGTCGTTGGAGGAGGGACGGTCGGCGCCGGGTGCCGCCGGCGGCACGTAGTGGCCGATCTCCTTGGGCTGATAGGGGTCGGCGAAATCGACGATGCGTAGCCCTTGCGCGAACCAGGCGAAGGGCACGATCGTGCCGGAGAACCGCTCGGAGGGCTGATGGCAACCGGTCATCGCCGGCTGCGCCTTGCCATCGGGATCGAGCCCCGGCACCTGGAAGGTCGAGATCGGCACCGGCAGGCGCTCGTTGGTGATGTCATAGACCCAGGTGAAGGACGGCGGTGACGGCCACAGCTTCGCCACGTCCTCATCCGCCACGATCATGATGTTGCGGCCCTTCAAGGGTTTCGGCATCACCAGGCAGGTGTGGGTCGGGTGCGGGTAGGACGGGCTGGTGTTGTAGGCCGACACCAGCGTCGGCTTCGACATGTCGGAAATGTCGAGGATGAAGAAGCCATGGTGCCAATAGCTCACATAGAGCCGGTCGCCATGGCGCAGCGGATGATGGCAACGCGGCGTCGGCCAGTCATTGCCCCAGGGATAGGCTTCGCCGCCCGCCTGCCACTGGCCAGGAATCCACCAGCGGCCAACCTCGACCGGATGCGCCGGATCCTTCAGGTCGAGGATCATCGTGATATTGCCGATATAGCCTTCGACCGTCGGGGAAATGTAGGCGTAGCGGCCGTCGTAATCGAAGCGATGCACGCCGCCGCCCTGGGTGCGCCATTCGCTGATCAGCTTCGGTTGCGCCGGATTGGACACGTCGTAGATGTTGAGGCCGCCGCCGATGTCGCCAGGCTGGTTCTTGCCGAAGCGTTCGAGGTTGACGATCATGATGTTGTCTTTGACGCGCACCTTGTGCGAGTGCCAGCCGGCCGGCACCTCGATCTCGGCGATCACCTTGGGATGGCGTGGGTCGGCGACATCGATGATCGTCGTGCCTGACGTCGGGCGCATATGCCCGACATACATCGTCGTGCCTTCGACCCAGACTTGGCCGCCGCCGGGTGTTTCGATGCGGGAAATAAGCGTCGTATTGGATTGGCGCTGCGGTTTGTCGAGCACGGAGGACTCCTGCCATTCGTATTGCGGGGGAGGCCGGCGTGGACGCCGGCCAGAGATCGGCGTCAGGCCAGTGCGGAGACTTGGCCCGAGGCGCTCTTGCCCCACTTCTTGTAGAGATCGAGTTTTTTCAGCGTCGGCTCGTCGCTGGCGACGAACAGAACCAACGGATCCTTGTCGGAGGTGTTGTGGTGCTCGAACCAGGAGCCGCCAGGAATGGCCAGCGTGTCATATTCCTTCCAGTCCATGCGCTTGCCATCGACGATCGAATAGCCTTGGCCTTCGAAGGGTGAGACGAGCAGGCTCGATGTCGTGCGCACGGGCAGGGTCTTGCCGCCGGGATGCAGCATCTGGGCGAAGAAGGTCATGGTCTTGAACACCGGCTGGCCGGTGGTCGGGTCGATATATTCAACCATCAGGCCGTCGTGGTCGTCGCCCGGATTTTCGCGGTGCTTGTGCAGCAGTTCGCGCACCATGTCCCAGCGGTAGAGGAACATCGGCGAGGAATAGCCCGCTCCGCGCGACTTGTTGCCGGCAAAGCGCGGCATCAATCCACCATAGCCATAGGTCTTCTGCGAATAGTCGGGCGTGAAGCGCTCGGTCTGCTGCTTCAGATGCACCACCTTGCCGTCGATCTCTTCCTGGTAGTCGTGATCGAAATGGATGGCGTTGAGGGTCTCGACCAGCGGCAGGTCGAGCACCGAGAGGTTGAGGGCGCGTTCGTTGCCGACGGTGCCGTGGTTATGCCAGGTGTCGTTGGGCGTCAGCACCAGATCGCCGGGGCCAAACACCATGTTCTCGCCATCGACGCCAGTGAAATTGCCCTGGCCCTTGAGGCCGAAGCGCACGGCGCTTGGCGAATGCTTGTGCGGCGGCATGATCTCGTTGGCATCGTTCAGCCGATAGGCTGTGTACATGGTCGAGACGGTGGCGCGGCGCGGCGCCAGGCCCGGATTGACCAGCACGAGCGAGCGGCGCTCGGAATCGTCCATGGTGATGAGTTCGACGGCGCGATTGAGGATCGGCTCGATATCCTCGGCGCAGCGCCAGACATAGGGCACGGCCTTTGGACTGGCCATGAGCTGTTTGATTTCGTCGTGGGCGACGTCGGCTGACGTCGCCCAGAAGGGGAACATGTGGTTGGCGGCGACATCGTCGTAAAGCGCCTTCAGTTCCACATCACGGTTGCGCAACAGAACAGTGCTGGACATGCGGGCCTCCCGTTAGCCTCTCGCTGAATGACGTCAGGCTAGTTCACGCAACCAGTTTTGGTCAACCAAAAATAACCAATCGTATTGGTCAAATGTTGGACGCCTGTGCATCATTGCAGTGCACATTGCATTGATGCGATGCAAAACCATAAAATATCGGTGTTTCAGCGCTATTTCGGCAAATGAAAATGTTGCTGAGTTGTTTTTCGTAATCTCAACCAAAATTTTTGGTTGAGATAATGAGGCGCTCGATGTACAAATTGCGGGGTAGGTTCACCAGCGTGCCTGTCCAGCTTTGCGCCGATCTTTTAATTTCAACGGAGATCGATTCCGGTCGGCTCCAGGCTTCAATTTCTCAAGGTTCAAAGACCGTCTTCATGACAGCGATTGTGTCCAGCTCCCGTTCTGCTTCCAAACGCGCCCGCGCGCTGAAGCCGGATGACGATATCGAAGAGCTGAAGGAGACCATCCGCGCCATGGTGGTGGCCAAGAAGAAGCTGCCGTCGGAACGGGATCTGGCCGAGACGCTCGCGGTCAAGCGCCATCAGTTGCGCCGCGCCTTGCAGTCCCTGCGCGCCCAGGGCGAGCTGGAGCCGGCGCGGGCCAAGCGCCAACCGCTCGTCGGCCACAATGGCGAGAGCCTGGTGCAGGCCACCAATCCGATGGAAGTGATCGAAATGCGCATCGCTATCGAGCCGTTCCTAGCGCGGTTGGCGGCGCTGCGAGCTTCGCCGCAGGAAATCGCGCGGATCGAACAAGCGGCGACCACGGCGAACGATGTCGACAGCGGCGCCTGGGACGTAACCTTCCATAAAATGATCGCTGCCGCGTCCGGCAACAAACTCGCCGCCTCGCTCTATAGCCTGCTGCGGCAGGTTTCGAGCGATGCGCGCGTGCGGCTTGGCAGTAGCAATCGTCCCAGCACGCCCCAGCGCATCGCCGTGCGTGACAACGAGCATCGCGCCATCGCGCAAGCCATCGCGCGGCGTGATCCGGAAGCGGCCGACCGCGCCATGCGCGCCCATCTCGCCTCGGTGCAGAAGCGCGTCATGGAGCAGCTCAATCCGGCCGTGCCGAGCGCTTAAGGGCCGCTCGTCAGCTCTGACTTGGCCTATCGTGTTATTATTTAAGTATTTATACGACGTTTGTCCGATGCTTTAGTCGTGGCTTGTGATAAATTCATCGCCCGCTGATTGTTTTTATTGCAAGGCTTTATGGGATATTCCATTTCCCACGAGACCCTATCCGCCGCGATAGGCCGCATCTATGACGCGGCCTATGATCCGTCGGTCTGGCTTGACGCAATCTTGCAGTTGCAGGCCACTTTTCACGGCTCTAAGGCCTGTCTCGTCAATATGGACTTGGGTCGGTTCGAGGACAGCATTTTCTTCTCGCCTGGCTCCGATCCGAGTTGGAATGCGCTTCTTCCCGTGCAGTTCCCGATCAATGAACTGATTATGCCACGCACTAGCATGCCGATCGGCCGGGTGTTCGGCGATGCCCAACTGCTTGGCCGGGATCGCTTGCAGGGCACAGCCATCTGGAACGAATGGATGGCGCCGCAGGACATGTACGATGGCATGGGCTGCAATCTTCAGATGTCGGGAAAGCGCTTTGCATTCTTCGACGTGCAGCGTGGTCGCGATCAGCCGGTGTTCGACGTCGACGATCATGCCATGCTCGCCCTGGTCGCACCGCATCTGCAACGCGCCACCAGATTGAGCGAGCACTTTAAGGCGCGGCAGGCGTCTCGATCGCTGTTCGCTCATCTGCCCTTCGCTGGCTTCGTGCTCGACACGCGCCTGCGCATTCTTGAGATGAATGCCGCCGCGCAAACACTTTTGTCGCAGCCGATATGTGCATTGACCGCGCGCGCCGGACATTTGGCGGCCTGCGATCCCGCGCAAACCAACACGCTGCTACAGGTGGTCGGGCGGGTCTGCCGGGTGCACGAAGGCGAGCTGCCAGGTTTGGGCGCTGATCTCATCGTCAGGGCGGAGCGCGGCGACCAGCTGGCTTTGTCGATTGGATTGTTACCCAGCGGCGGAATGTTCGGCCTGTCGGCCGGACCTTGCGCGGTTGTGCTGGCGCGCGAATCGAAGTCCGCTTTCTCGCCCGTCCTGCACGATCAGTTGCGCGAAACCTTCGGATTGACAGCGAAAGAGGCTTCTATTGCGCTATCGCTGGCAAGTGGATTGTCCTTGAAGGAAACGGCCATCAAGGAAAACATCGTCTTCGGTACCGCGCGCATTCACCTTGAGAGAATTTTTCGCAAAACCGAGACGCGACAGCAGAGCCAACTTGTTGCGCTGTTGAACTCCATTCGGTTCCTCGCTTAAGGATCTGCAATAGTTCATCAATCTTTCTTTGAATGTTAGGCGTTACAGTTGTATCCTGTCAGTAACAGCCAGCCATTCATTGGTCGGCATATGGCATATGCCATATTTATCCGGGCACTCCCGTCCGCTATTGCGAATCTGGTTGAGTTCAAAGCGTTTTAAGGGCGCGTCCGCGGTGAAAAGTCTGCTTTTAGCCGTTGATGAAGACCTCAAACTTAAGTCTATCGTTGTACGACAGTGAATAAGCTAAAGTGTTAGACGCGTGAGTTTTATACCCAGAGGGGCAGGGTATTATGAGATTTTACGCTTTTTCGGCAGGCGAAGCTTGCCCAGTTGCTCATTTGCGTGCGCGCTTCCTCTCACAGACCAGTCGGTTTGCGATGCGATCCGCCGTTGGCATCGTCGCCTTCGCAGGCTCGGCTTTTCTCTTCTCGCCAGACGCAGAGGCGGCCTGCGTGGTCGGCGCCACTACCGTGCAGTGTGACACGACCTCCACGACTGACACGAGTTTTCCGACCGCTCCGCCCAACGATCGAAATTATGTGGGTAATTTGGCAGTCCCAGTCCAGCTCACGATCGACCCTGGCGCGGCGGTCAGCGGATTCGGCCTAGCGATAAGCAATGTCGCTAACGGCGGCGTTACGGTTACCAATGGCGGCACGATTAGCGTCGATGCTGGCAACACCCCAACCGCCGGTGGCACGGCGGCGCTAAGCGTCACCGCCACGGGGGGGCCAATCATCTATACTGGCGGCGCGATCATCAATAACGGCGTCGGCAACGCCTTCGATGTGTCACAGAATGGCGCTGGGACGACCAATATCAATATCACCGGCAATGTTATCGCGGTGGCCGGCGAAGGCATCGTGGTGCGTGACACCGCTGCGGGCGGCAATATCAGCGTCACAACGGGCGCGGTGACGGCGCTGACCGCGGGCAAGGATGGTATCGACGTCCAGACGAGTTCGACGAGCGCCAATGTCACCATCGTGGCGAACGGCGACATCAAGGCGGGCAATGCCGGCATCGTCGGCGCGATCTTTCCGGCTGTAGGCACGGGCAACATCGACATCACGGCGAACGGCGCGATCGATGCGCGCTTTGGTGTTGACGCAGAGAACTTCGGTACGGGTTCGACGACGGTGAAGACGGTCGGCCCGGTGACGGCGACGACGGGCACCGGTGTCTTCGCGCAGAGCACGGGCGGCAACGTGTCGGTGACGACGGGGGCGGTGAGCTCGACGGGCAATACGGCGATCGTCGCGCGTCAGAATAGTGCGGCGGGCCCAGGCACGATCGGCGTGACGGCCAACGGCAATGTTTCGGGCACGACGGGTATTGAGGCAACCAACAGCGGTACGGGCGCGATCACGGTTATCACTGGCGGGACGGTGACGGGTACTTTTGCCGAAGGCATCATTGCGACAGGCAAGGGCGCGGTGGACGTGCAGGTGGCTGGCACCGTGACGGGCGCGACGCGTGGCCTGACCTTGGTCGGTGGTACCGGTGGCACGGGCAATATCTCGGTGACGGGCACAGGCGGCTTCGTCGGCGGCACGGGCGATGCGGCGAACATTCAGAACGATGGTTCGGGCACGGTCACGGTCAACATCTCTGGCGCCAGCAGTTCGACAGCGGGCGAGGGCATCCTGGTGCGTGACACCGCCGCGGGCGGCAATATCAGCGTCACGACGGGTGCGGTGACGGCACTGACCGCGGGCAAGGACGGCATCGATGTCCAGACGAGCTCGACGAGCGCCAATGTAACGATCGTGGCGAACGGCGACATCAAGGCGGGCAACGCCGGCATCGTCGGTGCGATCTTCCCGGCTGTCGGCACGGGCAATATCAACATCACAGCGAACGGCGCGATCGACGCGCGCTTTGGTGTTGACGCAGAGAACTTCGGCACGGGTTCTACGACGGTGAAGACGGTCGGCCCGGTGACGGCGACGACGGGCACCGGTGTCTTCGCGCAGAGCACGGGCGGCAACGTGTCGGTGACGACGGGGGCGGTGAACTCGACGGGCAATACAGCGATCGTCGCGCGTCAGACCAGTGCGGCGGCTCCAGGCACGATCAGCGTGACGACCAACGGCAATGTTTCGGGCACGACGGGTATTGAGGCAACCAACAGCGGTACGGGCGCGATCACGGTTATCACTGGTGGCACGGTGACGGGTACTTTTGCCGAAGGCATCATTGCGACAGGCAAGGGTGCGGTGGACGTGCAGGTGGCTGGCACCGTGACGGGCGCGACGCGTGGCTTGACCTTGGTCGGTGGTACCGGCGGCACGGGCAATATCTCGGTCACGGGCACCGGTGGCTTCGTCGGCGGAACCGGCGATGCGGCGAACATTCAGAACGATGGTTCGGGCACGGTTACAGTCAATATCTCGGGCGCCAGCAGTTCGACGGCGGGTGAGGGCATCCTGGTGCGTGACACCGCTGCTGGCGGCGCCATCAGTGTCACCACGGGGGCGGTGACGGCGCTGACCGCGGGCAAGGACGGTATCGACGTCCAGACGAGTTCTACGAGCGCCAATGTGACGATCGTGGCGAACGGCGACATCAAGGCGGGCAATGCCGGCATCGTCGGTGCGATCTTCCCAGCCGTTGGGACGGGCAACATCGATATCACGGCCAATGGCGCGATCGACGCGCGCTTTGGTGTTGATGCTGAGAACTTTGGCACTGGTACGACGACGGTGAAGACGGTTGGCCCCGTGACGGCGACGACGGGCAATGGCGTGTTTGCGTTGGCGACGGGTGGCAATGTGTCGGTGACGACGGGTGCGGTGAGTTCGACGGGCAATACGGCGATCGTCGCGCGTCAGAATAATGCGGCGGCTCCAGGCACGATCTCTGTGACGGCCAACGGCAATGTCTCTGGCACGACGGGTATTGAGGCGAGCAATAGCGGCACGGGCGCGATCACGGTTATCACTGGCGGGACGGTGACGGGTACTTTTGCCGAAGGCATCATTGCGACAGGCAAGGGCGCGGTGGACGTGCAAGTGGCCGGCACCGTGACGGGCGCGACGCGTGGCCTGACCTTGGTCGGCGGCTTCGGAGGCACGGGCAATATCTCGGTCACGGGCACCGGTGGCTTCGTCGGCGGCACGGGCGATGCGGCGAACATTCAGAACGATGGTTCGGGCACGGTCACGGTCAACATCTCTGGCGCCAGCAGTTCGACGGCGGGCGAGGGCATCGTGGTGCGCGACACCGCTGCTGGCGGCGATATCAGCGTCACGACGGGTGCGGTGACGGCGCTGACCGCGGGCAAGGACGGCATCGATGTCCAGACGAGCTCGACGAGCGCCAATGTGACGATCGTGGCGAACGGCGACATCAAGGCGGGCAACGCCGGCATCGTCGGCGCGATCCTCGCAGGGGCCGCAACCGGCAATGTCAACGTGACGGCTAATGGCGCGATTGACGCGCGCTTTGGCATCGATGCGGAGACTTTCGGGGCGGGTTCTACGACGGTGAAGACGGTCGGTCCTGTGACCGCGACGACGGGCAATGGCGTGTTTGCGCTGGCGACGGGTGGCAACGTGTCGGTGACGACGGGGGCGGTGAGCTCGACGGGCAATACGGCGATCGTCGCGCGTCAGACCAGCGCGGCGGCTCCAGGCACGATCAGCGTGACGACCAACGGCAATGTTTCGGGCACGACGGGTATTGAGGCAACCAACAGCGGTACGGGCGCGATCACGGTTATCACTGGTGGCACGGTGACGGGTACTTTTGCCGAAGGCATCATTGCGACAGGCAAGGGTGCGGTGGACGTGCAGGTGGCTGGCACCGTGACGGGCGCGACGCGTGGCTTGACCTTGGTCGGTGGTACCGGCGGCACGGGCAACATCTCGGTGACGGGCACCGGTGGCTTCGTCGGCGGCACCGGCGATGCGGCGAACATTCAGAACAATGGTTTGGGCACGGTCGCGGTCAACATCTCGGGCGCCAGCAGTTCGACGGCAGGGGCCGGCATTGTGGTGCGTGACACGCCGGCGGGCGGCGATATCAACGTCACGACGGGCGCGGTGACGGCGCTGACCGTGGGCAAAAACGGCATCGATGTTCAGGCACAGTCGACGGCCGGCAATGTGACGATCGTGGCGAACGGCGACATCAAGGCGGGCAATGCCGGCATCGTCGGCGCGATCCTCGCAGGGGGCGCAACCGGCAATGTCAACGTGACGGCTAATGGCGCGATTGACGCGCGCTTTGGCATCGACGCGGAGAATTTCGGGGCGGGTTCTACGACGGTGAAGACGGTCGGTCCTGTGACCACGACGACAGGCAATGGCGTGTTTGCACTGGCGACGGGTGGCAATGTGTCGGTGACGACGGGCGCGGTGTCTTCGACGAGTAGCGCCGCGATCTTCGCACAGCAGGTTTCGGGAGCCGGCGCGGGCACGGTCGCTGTGACGACCAATGGCAATGTCTCGGGTACGATAGGCATTAATGCATTGAATCTCGGCACGGGTGCGATCAGCGTCATCGCCAATAGCACGGTGACCGGTACAGCGGCCGCAGGCATCAACGCGACGGGCAATGGCGCGGTGGACGTGCAGGTGGCCGGCACGGTGACGGGCGCGACGCGCGGCGTAAACTTGTTCGGCGGCGCCGGCACCATAACTGTTTCGTCATCCGGAGCGATCCGCAACCTTTCCGGCCTGTCCACCGACGCAGCGATCCAGGCCACTGCGGCGACGATGACGCTCACAAACGCCGGTTCAATCGTCGGTACGGTCCAGTTCACCGGCGCCGCAACCCAGTTTCTCAATAACGGGAGCTGGAACAGCGCCGGCGGAACCAGCGACTTCGGTGGGGGCGCGAGTACGCTGATCAACACCGGCACCGTTGTGGGCGGAAGTTCCGCGGGCGTCGCTCAGATGACGCAATGGTCCAATCTGGCTCAGTTCACCAATCAAGGTCTTTTGACCATGATTGACGGCGGGGCCGGCGACATGATCCGGCAAACCGGTGGCAATGCCACTTTTGCGGCTGGCAGCACCCTGGCGATCGATATCAACGCGGCTGGGCAGGCCGACAGGTTCAGCACATCTGGTACGGCGACGATCACTGGCTCGATCCTGAGGGTGAACGCGCCCGGTGGCTTTGCAGCGTCAGGCACGCGCTATACCGTGTTGACCGCCGATAGTGGGTTGACCGGGCAGTACGGCAGCTTAACCGGCGATATCAGCACTGCCTTTCTCAGGCTTGTCGACGTCTACGACGCCAACAATGCCTATCTCGACGTGCAAAAATATCGCAACTTCGCCGATGCCGGCTGGACACCGAACCAGATCTCGACGGGCCGTGGCCTCGACAGCCTCGCTCCGGGACAATTGGCCAATGCCGTTGGCGGGTTGGCCACCGATGCGCAAGCGCGCGCCGCCTTCGATCAGCTCTCCGGCGAGGCGCATGCCTCAATGAGCACGGCGTTGGTCGAGGACAGCCGCTTCGTGCGCGGCAGCGCGCTCGATCGTCTGCGCAGTGCGTTCGGCGCGCCGGGCGCGGCCTCCGTCCCGGTGATGTCCTATGCCCCGGGCGGCCCGACGTCGGTGAAAATCGCGCCGGTCGAACGCTTCGCCATCTGGGGCCAGGCCTATGGCTCCTGGGGCCGCTGGAACGGCGACGGAAATGCGGCGCGGCTGAACCGCTCCACCGGTGGCTTCACTGTCGGCGTCGATACGCCTGACTTCGGCACGATTGCGATGCCTGTTCGTGTCGGTCTGCTCGCCGGCTACAGCAACACCAGCTTCAACGCCGGCAGCCGCACCTCGTCGGGTTCAAGCGACAACTATCACATGGGTGCCTATGCCGGCACGCAATGGGGCGCCTTTGGCTTCCGCGCTGGTGTCGTCCACACGTGGCACGACATCCGCACGAGCCGCTCTGTCGCCTTCATGGGCTTCAACGACTCCCTGCGCGGCAGCTACGATGCCCGCACCACACAGGTGTTCGGTGATCTCGGCTATCGGATCGACGCCGGCCGTTTCGGTTTCGAACCCTTCGCCAATCTCGCTTATGTCAACCTGCGCACCAACGGCTTCCGTGAGATGGGCGGTGCTGCGGCGCTGACGAGCCAGGGGAGGACCTCCAGCGTCACCTTCTCGACGCTCGGCCTGCGCGCCTCGAGCCAGTTCGATCTCGGTGGCATGGCCTTGACGGCGCGTGGCACGCTCGGTTGGCGCCATGCCTTCGGCGCGGTGACGCCGCAGGCGGTGTTTGCCTTCGCCGGCGGCGCGCCCTTCGCCATCTCCGGCATCGCCATCGCCCGTGATGCGGCAGTGGTGGAAGCGGGGCTCGATCTGATGTTGACGCCGGCGGCGATGCTCGGGATAAGCTACAGTGGTCAGTTTGCCCGCACCGCCAACGACCAGAGCCTCAAGGCCAATCTCGCGGTGAAGTTCTAGAAAAGGGATTCACCGTGTTTCGTTCTGTCATTTTTGCTGCTCTGATGTCGGGAACGGCTTTGATATCGGGAATGGCCTCGGCCCAGGCGCCAGCGTCGGCACCGGCGGCTCAGGGCGCGCTCCCTGGCGGCGCCACGTCTCTGCGCGAAACTTTCGACGATTGGCAGGTCGCCTGCGTCAGCCAGGGCAACGGCAAGCGCTGCGCGCTCGGGCAGGAGCAGTTCGGCCAGAACCGTCAGCGCGTTCTGGCGATCGAGCTCGTGCCTGGCGACAACAATTCGCTCAGCGGAACGTTGGTCATGCCATTCGGCCTTTTGTTCGACCCGGGCATCACCATGCAGCTTGACGACAAGCCGTTCGGCAAGCCGCTGCGCATGCGCACCTGCGTCCCCGCCGGCTGCATCGTGCCGCTGCAATTCGATGCGGCGACGTCGAATGCCCTGCGCGCTGGCGCGATGCTGAAACTGAGCGCCACGCCCAGCGAGAGCACGACGCCGGTCAATTTCTCGATTTCCCTGAAGGGATTTCCGGCCGGGCTGACCCGCACCGTCGCCCTGGCGAAATAGGAACAGCTAGCGCATTTTCGAGCGAAGTGGACACCGGTCCGCGTCAAGAAAACGCGTCAAAATCTAAAGTCTTCACTGTTTCATTGGAGCGGTGAAGACTTCAGCCACCGCCGAAGGCGCGGGCGCCGAAAAAGCCGGCGGTTGCAGCGAGCGCCGTCAAAAACGTGCCCCAACACAGGTCAACGATCGTGATGATCGTCGACCAGCGCGCCAAAGTCGTCTGGTTCGTCAGATCATAGGTTCCGTAAGCGACGAGGCCGAGCAGGGCGCCGTTGACAAGCGCCGTCGTCCATTGCCCCGTGGCCAGCCCCGGGAGCACGGCGAACCAGACGATGCCGAAAATGTAGAGCAGGTAGAACAACACAGCCGGTTGCACGCCGAAATCAGGCCGGAACAGGTCGCCGAGTTGCGCGCGATAGAGCGGCTGTGCCGTCGCCGACAGCCAGACAATGTCGAGCGCCAGCATGCAGAGCGCGGCTGAAAGATACCCGGCGATATATATTCTCATGAATCCTCCAGCGCGATCCGCCCGCGCCGATCCTGCGTCCTGCTTCCTACGAACCGATGGCACCTTGGGATTTGCGCGGAGGCTGCGGCAGGGATCACAACTCCGTTACATCACTATGCTGGAACGTTGGAAGCGCTGCAGCATTACCGTTCGGTGGAGCCGGAACGCTTGACTTTTCAGAGGTCGGGCGTGACCTTCGCTGGCAAGTCTGGAACATATTCGTACCCGGTTCAGAGGCGGGAGCGGTCAATCCAGAAATCGCCGGTATCATGTCAGCACTGCGGTCCCCCTGGTCCGCTATCGGAGGAATGTATGACGTTGAAAGTTTCTGTGTCGATGACTTGTCTCGCGGTCGCACTGGGTCTCGGCCTGACTTCGGCCGCGCTGGCGCAAGCTCAGCCGGCACCCTCGACAGACTACAAGCCGTCGGTTGGCCAGCAAGGCAAGGATGTCGTGTGGGTGCCCTCACCACAGGCACTGGTCGATCGCATGCTCGACATGGCCAAGGTCGGTCCGGGCGATTTTGTCATCGATCTCGGTTCGGGCGACGGCCGCACGGTGATCACCGCCGCCAAACGGGGCATCAGTGCGCTCGGCATTGAATACAATCCCGACATGGTGGCCCTGGCGCAGCGCAACGCCACCGAAGCCGGCGTCAGCGAGAAGGCGAAATTCGAGAAGGCGGACATCTTCGAGAGCGATTTCTCGAAAGCGACCGTCGTCACCATGTTCCTTCTGCCGAACATCAATCTGCGCCTGCGTCCAAAAATCCTCGACATGAAGCCGGGCACGCGCATCGTCTCCAACACATTCGACATGGGCGAGTGGCAGGCTGACGATCAGGTGCAGGCGACGACCGAGTGCACCTCCTATTGCCGCGCCTATTTTTGGATGGTCCCGGCCAAGGTCGATGGCGGCTGGCACAGTGGCAATAGCGATATCAAGCTCGAACAGAAGTTCCAGCATTTCACCGGCACGGTGACGACGGGCAATGTGGTGGCGCCGATCTCCAACGGCAAACTGGTGGGCGATACGATCACCTTTACCGCCGGCAGCACGGAATACACCGGCAAGGTCAATGGCGACGCGATCGAAGGCACCGCCAAGACTAATGGCGCCGAGACCAAGTGGCAGGCGAGCCGGGTCTCCAAGTCGTAAACCCAGCTCCTAAACCTGAGTCTTAAAGTTGGTTGTCAGATAGGATGGGCCGTTCCGCATGCGGAGCGGCCCATTTCATTTTTGAGTTTACATAAAAATATCAAATAGTAAGTCCTTCTTGCTGATAGATCAGATCAGGCTGGACCTCACCGCGTTGTTGCAGTGAAATAGGAAGACGTCGTCTGGATTCGGGCGCGCGCAGGGGGCCGCATCGGCGGCGCCGTGGAGGGGAACGCATGGCCGAAGCTAGGACGCCCGCGTCGTCGGTTGCCCGCAGCCTCAACGAGATTGAAGCGTCCACCGTGCGAACCGTGTCGCGGCGGCTCATCCCGTTTCTGATCCTGGCCTATTTCCTGGCCTATCTCGACCGGGTCAATCTCGGCTTCGCCGCGCTGACCATGAACGACGAACTGAAGTTTTCGCCGCTGGTCTTCAGCTGGGGCGCCGGCATTTTCTTCATCGGCTATTTCCTGTTCGAGGTGCCGAGCAACGTCATTCTGCATAAGGTCGGCGCCCGCCGCTGGATCGCCCGCATCATGGTGACCTGGGGGATTATCTCGGCGCTGATGGCTTTGGTCGGCGGCCCTGTCAGCTTCTACGTCCTGCGCTTCCTCCTCGGTGTCGCCGAGGCCGGCTTTTTTCCCGGCATCATCCTCTATCTGACCTATTGGTACCCGGCCGCCTATCGCGCCCGCATTCTCGCCGCCTTCACCATCGCCGTACCGCTGTCGACGGTGATCGGCGCGCCGATCTCGGGCTATCTGCTCGGTCTTGACGGGATCGGCGGTCTGCATGGCTGGCAGTGGCTGTTCATTCTCGAAGGCGTGCCGTCGGTTTTGCTTGGCATCGTCACCTGGTTTTATCTGACCGACCGGCCAGCTGAAGCGACCTGGCTCACGGCTGAGCAAAAGCAATGGCTTGCGGCGCGACTGAAGAGCGAGGAGGTCGCCAAGGAAGCCTCCCATCGGATGACCTTGGGCGAGGCGCTGTCATCCCCGAAAGTGCTGGTCCTTAGCCTGATCTATTTCGGCTTTGTCGCCGCGCTCTACGGCATGCAGTTCTGGTTGCCGCAGATCGTCAAGGCGTTCGGCCTGAGCAATTTACAGACCGGTTTTGTCACCGCGATCCCTTATCTCTTCGGCTCGGTCGCCATGATCCTGTGGGGGCGGCATTCGGACCGGACGCGCGAGCGTATCTGGCACGTGGCGCTGCCGTTGTTTCTCACCGCGCTGGCGCTGGTCGCCGCGAGCAGCTTCACCGATCCGATCGTCATCATGGTGGCGCTCACCGTGGCGGCCATCGGCATATTCTGCACCTTCGCCTTGTTCTGGACCCTGCCGACCGCTTTCCTCAGCGGAGCGTCGGCGGCTGGCGGGATTGCGTTGATCAATTCCATCGGCAATCTGGCCGGCTTCGGCGGCCCGTACCTGATCGGCTGGGTCAAGGACAGTACCGGCAACACTGCGACCGGGCTTCTCATCCTGGCGCTAATGCCGTTTATCGCGGCGCTTCTTGTGGTGATGCTCAAGCACGACAGCCGTGCTGAATTCGCTGCGGCGAAGTAGGGCTCCTGTCGGCCCAATCTCCTCGGTTGAGCTTAAGAGTGTCCGATCTGTCCCACGATGGGCCATATTCAGCTCTATTTGCCGCCAGTATAGGCCTGAATCCGGCCTCAAGCTTCACGGAAGATAAACGACATTCTGCAATAGGATTATGTGGGCGATGCGCTGCCCCGTAGGGTGGCTCCATGTGAGGGAGCAGGACTTATTTTCGGGGCGGTTACTGATGTTGACGACGCAAAAGGTTGGACGAGGGATTGTCCTGGCTCTGATCGCCACCTGCGCTGCCCTCGGCGTAGCGCTGGTCGGCACTGAATACATCGTCTCCAGCCAGGGCGATGTGGCCGCGCGCGTCGCCGCCCAGACCCAACAGGTCGCCCAGCTCGCCCGCTTCCCGGCGCAGCTTGCGGCCACCGAAATGGATTTCCGCAATCAGGCGGCTGTGCCGCGTGGCACGCTCACCGCCCGTTTCACCCAGGCCATGAGCCAGCTCGACGCCAGCGCCAACGCCATCGCCCGCAACTATCCAGACGGCAGCGCCACCCGCATTCAGTTCAACAATCTCTACGGCGATCTGCGCAGCCGCTATGACGCGGCCTATCGCGCCTTGTCCGAGGATCTCGCCGGTAATCGCCGCAGCAGCGATTACTTTGTCGTCCACGCCGACGGCATCAACCAGTCGTCTCAGATGCTCTCGACAACCGCCGCCGGTTTGATGGAAGACCAGTTGCGGCAACTGCCGCTGCAGGCGCAAGCTCTGGCCAACGCAGGTGGTCGCATGTCGGAAATGTGGTTCCTCGCCGGCCTCGCCGTGCTCGGCATCATGTGCGCCTATGGGCTTGTCGTCTCGCGCAGCGCCGGCAAGGTCATGCGTCTGGCCGACGCCGTGCGCCATCACCGCACTGTGCCTGTCGCCGCCAGCGAGCCGGAGAAAGAAGCCACGCCCGAAGCCGCGCGCACGCGTCCGCCGGTTGCCGCCGCCGATCTGCCCCGGCTGATCGACGAAGCCATTCCCACGGCGCTCGCCGGCGAATTGAAAACCGGCGTGCTCTTCATCGCCATGACCAATCTCGATGCCTTGCATCTCGACCATACGGGCGAGGAAGTCGAAGATCTGCAGCTTGGCGTGCGCGACAGCATTGCCGCGGCGCTGCGTCCTTCCGACGTGGTGGCGCGCCTGGGCGAAGGCGAATACGGGATCCTGCTTGCTGAAATGCGTCAACGCGACGATTTCGTGCCGATCGAACAGCGCATCCGCCGCGCCATCAATTTCGCGCAGATGCGCTTCCCGCAATTCGCCGGCAAGGACATCGCTCTGCGCAGCAATTCGGCCATGTATCCGATCGACGGCTATCGTGGCGCCGACTTGCTGCGCTCGGCCCGCGCCATGGGGCAGACGAACCGTAATACCGCGCCAGCCGACGAGGCGCTGCTCGCCGCTGCCGCCACCGGTCCGCATCCTACGCCTGACAGCATGATGCTCGCCGCGCCGCAAGCCGAACAGCTGTTTGAAGCCGCGCCGGCGCCGCAGACCGTGCGCAAGCCGATCGACCGATCCGACCGCGACGATCTGATTTTCACCTGATCGGCCTGCTTTGAGGCGCTTTTCGCACGCCAATTGGCGAAAATGCCGTGGCGCGCGCATTTGGCACGGGACAACCTGGCTCCAGCCCGCTGCTATAGTCGCTGATCGCTGCCTGGCACGCTACCATGCCGCCATGCTCGACACGGCGGTTCGCCCCGCATTCTTGAACGTCGAACGCTCGGTGACGGGCGTAGCCTGGCGCGATCGGCTGGGGCAGGACGGGCGTGCCATGGCCGAAGCCTTGGTACAGCAGTTCGGCATCAGCGATATCCTCGCGCGCGTCATGGCCGGGCGCAGCGTGACGCCGGAAACGGCGCTGTCGTTTCTGCATCCGACCGTGCGCGACGCCATGCCGGATCCCGCCACCATGGTCGATATGGAGCCGGCCATCGCACGCCTGGCCCGGGCCATCACCGGCGCCGAGAAGATCGCCATTTTCGGCGACTATGACGTGGATGGCGCCTGTTCCTCGGCGCTGCTCGCCGACTTCCTGCACCATTGCGGTGCAGAACACGCCATCCATATTCCCGACCGCATCTTCGAAGGTTACGGCCCCAACAACGACGCCATTTCCCGGCTCGCCGCCGAGGGCGCGACCCTGCTGGTGACGGTCGACTGCGGCACCGCCAGCATCGAGCCGTTCGAGCACGCGCGCACGCTTGGCCTCGACGTGATCGTGCTCGATCACCATCAGGCGCCGGAAGTGTTGCCGCTGGCGCTTGCCATCGTCAATCCGAACCGGCTCGATGATCTGTCGGGTCTCGGCTATCTCTGCGCTGCTGGTGTCGTGTTCATGACCCTGGTGGCGCTCAACCGGCGCCTGCGTGAGCAAGGCTTCTGGCAGGAGGGGCGCAAAGCGCCGGATCTGCTGGCAAGTCTCGATCTGGTGGCGCTTGCCACTGTTGCCGATGTGGTGCCGCTGCGCGCCCTCAACCGCGCCTTTGTCAGCACTGGCTTGCAGGTGATCCGCGGTCGCGGCCGTATCGGCCTGCGCGCGCTCTTCGATGCGGCTGGTCTCGACGGGCCGCCGCAAGCTTTCTCGCTGGGCTTTATGATTGGCCCGCGCATCAATGCCGGCGGCCGTATTGGCGACGCCTCGCTCGGCGCGCGGCTTCTGTCCATGGATGACGAGGCGGAAGCGACGCGCATCGCCGCCGAACTCGATCGCCTCAACAAGGAACGCCAGGCGCTTGAACTCGTCGCTGTCGCCGAAGCCGAGGCGGAAGCTCTGGCGGCGCTTGGCCTCGACGAGGAGGGAGCGTCGGTGATCGTCGCTGCGTCGCAAGGCTGGCATCCGGGCATCGTTGGACTGGTGGCGGCGCGCTTGAAAGAACGTTTTGGCCGTCCAGCCTTCGCCATCGCCATGGGCGGACTCACGGGTACCGGCTCTGGCCGCTCCATCGCCGGCGTCGATCTCGGCAAGGCGGTGCGTGCCGCAGTCGAAGCGCATGTTCTGGTGAAGGGCGGCGGCCACGCCATGGCCGCCGGTGTCACGGTCGAGCGCGACAAGCTCGGCGCCTTCCGCGCCTGGCTCGAGGAGCGGCTGGGCGAGACCGTGGTGCGGGCGCGTGCCGAACATGCCTTGATCATCGACGCGGCGCTGACGGCCGCCGGCGCTCGCAAGGAGATGGTCAGCGACGTCGAGCGGGCAGGGCCATTTGGCGCCGGCAATCCTGAACCTGTTTTCGCCTTGCCGTCGCTCCGCATTCTCGAAGCGGCGCAGGTGGGGGCCAATCACGTGCGGGTGCGCGCCCAGTCAGGTGATTCTAGCCGGATCGATGCGATTGCCTTCCGGGCTATGGACAAGCCGCTTGGCCAGGCGCTGATCGGCCGTCGCGGCGAGAATCTGCACCTCGCCGGCACGCTGTCCATCGACCGCTGGGGCGGCAATGAGCGCGTGCGGCTACGTATTATCGACGCCGCCGTGCCGGATTAGCCGCTAAAATCTACCATTTACGCCGAAAACACTGCCGAACGGCCGCCTCCGGATTGAGGCTGTACAAAACCCGCTAAAATCACCAGCAAAATGTCTCGCGACGGCTTGCATCGGGCGGGAGCTGTGACTATACCGGCGGCGGTTCGCGGGACATCTCTTGCGGAAACGCTGTCGGCGTCTCCAAATGCTCCCCGTGATCCCCGCGCCCATCGTCTAGCGGTCTAGGACGTCGCCCTTTCACGGCGAAAACAGGGGTTCGATTCCCCTTGGGCGCACCAATTAAATCAAGCGCTTAGCGATTTCTCCTGATTTTCCGTCTAATATAACGTGTGTGGACGGGCCTGAACGCTGGTGAATTTTCATCGTAGGGCTTGCTCTCCTTTTTGCCCTTCCCATGTTCGCGTTAGCCTGCCGGCCCGCATGCCCATGTGGCCGAAATTATGGCTTTATCCAGAATCGTATCTTGGGGTGATGCCCCGTCCTGCCGGACGATAACAGGCGACATGATCTCCCCTGACGTGGATAGAGAAAATGAATCGCCGTTGAGAGCGCGCGGCCATGAAAGCACGCATGGTGTCCAAATGGTGACCGATTGAGCGGGAGCTGCGGGGAAGTATTGGGTGTGGGACGCGCGCTGCGAGGCGTTTCACCGGTAGGGGCGGGGCTTCCTTCACAGCCCAAGGGGCGATCGTGCTCGATGGGCCAATTGCCGTAGAGAACGTTGTAGACGTCCGGTGTTCTGGCGCTCTGCCTTGTCACGTTCGCACGCCTGTTGCTGTTCGGGCATGAACGAAGCTCTGATCTTGTCGGCCATCGGGCTGGTCGCCGGGCGGGCCGCTTTGAACCCTGCTAACCCGCACTGGCGTGGCGAGCTGCCTTCGGTCAGGGCTTTGTCGAACGTCTGGCCGAACGGCTGACGCCCTTGCTGGTGGAAACACACAATCCTTAGAGCTTTGGAGCTTGAGCGGTTGCCGCGAACGGGATTTCAAGGCCGATGGCGAGGAGAGCAGCGACACTTTTCCGGAAAAGTTTTTTGGCATGGGGTTTGGCATGGGGACGGTCTTTTCGCCCGCCACATAAGAGTTGGACGGACGGAGAAAACCGGTGCAAGAATGCGCACATGTCCTAAAGCTAGGACAAAGCTAAGAGCAATCTTTCGAGGGAGAGACGCAGTGAACAAAGAGGCGGGAATTATTCAGCGTGCGCCAGCGAGCGGCTCGAAGTCTGAGCGGGTAGGCGCTCGGCCGGGGAACTCCAGGAGTAAGGACTTAAGGACGTTCCTTGATGACGTCGCTGAGCGCTACCCCAACGATATCCGCCACGTCACCAACAAAGTCGACCCGCGCTTCGAGATCACGGCCTATGGCGCGAAAGCCGATCGGGCCGGCGATTTTCCCTTGTTCTTCTTCTCCAATGTTGCCGGGTCGCCGCTACGGTGTGTGTCGAATATCGCCGCCACCCACGAACGCCTGGCTCTTGGGCTCGGGCTTGATCCCGCCGAACTGCGTGCCGGGGCCAGCGATCTCGGTGCCAGCCGCGAGGCTCACCCGCCGATCGAAGTCGATCGTGCCGACGCGCCGGTCAAAGACGTCGTGCTGACGGGCGAGGCCGCCAAACTGAGCGCACTACCGATTCCCACGCATAACGAACTTGACGGTGGGCCTTATCTCACCGCCGCGGTCGGCATCATGCGTGACCCGGAAACGGGTGCCCTCAATGCCGGTATCTACCGTCACCACATCTACGACGACAATCGCATGGGCGTGTGGTTCTTCGGCGCCCACCACGGCGGCACCATCCACCGCCGCTACGAGGCGCTCGGCAAGGACACGCCGATTGCCCTCGCCATCGGCCATCACCCGGCCTTCGTGATGGGAGCGGTGAGCCGCGTGCCCGGCATCGGTGGAGAGTACAACGCCGCCGGCGCCTACCTGGGCGAGTCAGTCGAGGTCGTCAAAGCCGAAACGTCCGACCTGCTCGTGCCCGCGCGGGCCGAGGTCGTGATCGAGGGGCGCATCCTGCATGGTCAACTCGTCGAGGAAGGTCCGTTTGCCGAGTGGCCAGGCCACTATGTCGGCGGCGGTCTGAAGCCGGTAATCGTCGTTGACGCCATCACCTATCGCCGCGACGCGATCTTCCAGGACATCCAGGCGTCGGGGCGCGAGCACCGTTTGATGGGTGGCATGCCGCGCGTGGCCTCGATCTTCAAGAACGTCAAACAGGTTGTCCCCGGGCTCAAGGCGGTGAGCGTGCCGATCCACGCCCGCATGAACTGCATCTTGTCGATTAGCAAAGAGACCGACAACGACGCCACCAGAGCAGCCTTCGCCGCGCTCAACACCGAGCCTGAGAACCTGCGGGCGATCTACGTGGTCGACGACGACATCGACGTCAACGATCACCGTGAGGTCGAGTGGGCGATTGGCACGCGCTTCGACGCGGCGACCGACCTCCAGGTCGTCCCGCAGTGGAACGGACCGGGCGGTCTGCTGCCCACGACGTGGGAGTACGATGCCAAGGGCACGCGGAGCAAAAAGCGGTCGGCGGCGATTATTGTTGACGCCACCAAGCCGGCGCCGCCGGTGATCTTCCCGCCGCGGGCCCAGGTGCCGGTCGATATCGTCGACGCGGTTGACCTCGCCGCCGACGCACCGATGGTCGGCGCGGATCGTCCGTGGAAGTCGTGATCGGCATTCCTCCCGCGTAGCTTCGGCTACGACGCCATGTACGAAGCGCCAGCAAGTCATGCTGGCGCTTCCAATGATCCGGCGAAGTTGCTCAGGCCTCGCCGAAGAGCAATGGGATTCCGATCAGGCCGAATATGCTGAATCGCTCAAGAGATCCGGAAATTACCCGCTTTCCGCGGCCCTGTTCAGTGAGCTTGAGAAAACCGAGTCCGAGCACCGTCAAAGCGAAGGCTTTTCCGCAGGCCTGGATATCATCCTCGATGGCATCCAGGTTCGGCTTAATCTTCGTAGGCTCTGAGGAATTGCGGTGACGGTGCATTTAAATCTATTAAATCAAAGGCTTATGATTTCATCGGGGCGGCCTGTCCAATAACGGTCTGATAAGACCTGCGTGAGAGGATTCTGCCGCTGGTCTTGCCAATCGATCTGTGTGACGGCAATCTCAGCTCAGTCAGGCGTTCAGCGAGTTGACCATGATTATAGACGATCGGATTGCCGATACCGGCGAAAGAAACAAGGGCGCCCAGTTTGGGCTTCGGTCGGGGCTTCTCAGCCGCCGGTCATTTATGAGCGGCTCTGCCGCAGGTCTCGGCGCGCTGGGGCTAGCGGGTTGCGCCACAACCGATGGCATGAGCTTCGCCGAGGCGACGGCGCTCTACGGGCCGGTTCCGAACGAGAAGTTCCCGATCCCAGCCGCCGACATCAGCAAGCTCGATCCGAAATATTATCGCCGGACGGTGCGCTATAGCAGCAACGAAGCACCCGGCACGATTATCGTCGATCCCGGCAATTACCACGTCTACCGCATCGAGGGCGATGGCAACGCCACCCGCTATGGGGTCAATGTCGGCCGCGACGGGTTCCGCTGGAGTGGGGACGCCTATGTCGGGCGCAAGGGCGAATGGGCGACCTGGACACCGCCCAAGGAGATGATCAAGCGCCAGCCTGAAGCGGCCAAATACGCCGGTGGCATGCCGGGTGGCCTCGACAACCCGCTCGGCGCCCGCACGCTTTATCTCTACCAGAACGGCCGTTACACGCTCTACACGATCTATGCCAGCAGCGATGTCGAGTCGATCGGCTCAGGCATCACGAGCGGCTGTGTCGGCCTCCTCAGCCAGGACATGTTGCACCTCTATGCGCAAACGCCGGTCAAGACGAAGGTGGTCGTCCTGCCGGCATAGCAACTTTTAGGGGCGTTGAATTCTTGAACTCAAATCAAGCTGTCTTCGCGCGCCTCCGCTAAATCTGAGCAGTTTCATCGAAAGCAAAAGCGGCCGTCGGATGTTTCACCGTCGGCCGCACGCCGGATGGGATCGGAACCACTTAACCGAAGGTCTCACCAACAGCGCACGTGCTCGCGAGCTCGTTCGTTCATTGCTGCATATTTCCAGCCTTTATGACTGCGGACCATTTATCGATCTCGCTTCGCCAGAAAGCCTGGGCCTGTGTTGCATTCATCGTCATCGGTTCTAGACCCTGTTCGATAACGGCCCTTTGAAATTCAGGCTTCGCGACTATCGACTTAAGCGCAGTATCCAACGTGGTAACGACCTCAGGTGGTGTGCCTTTTGGCGCCATGAGTCCGAACCAAGATAGCACTTCAACGCCCTCAACTCCGCCTTCCGCCAGCGTCGGCACATCAGGGAGCGGCTTAAAACGATTGGGCCCCGCGATACCAAAAGCCCGAATTTTTGCCTCTTTTACATTCGCAACATGGATTGAAGCGGTATCAAACATCATATCGGTTTCGCCAGACATCAGGGCGTTCATAGCCTCCGGTTGGCCTCGATATGCAATGTGGGTAATCTGAGTGCCGGTGCGCTGTTTGAAGAGTTCCGCCGTGAGATGAATAGTGGTTCCAAGTCCATTGGAGCCGACATTATATTTGCCGGGATTTGCTTTCGCGTCCGCAAGGAGCTCGGCAAAAGACCGAGCCTTTACCTTTGGACTGACGATGAGCATGTTTGGCGTTCCCCCAAAGACAGCGATGGGGATCAAATCACGCGGATTATAAGAAGGGGCCTTCTGCAAGGTCGCCGTTATAGTGGAAAAGCCTCCTCCGATGCCTAGTGTGTAGCCATCGGGCGCAGCTCTAGACAGTTGTTCTGTGCCCAGATATCCGCCGCCACCCCCACGATTCTCGACGATGACGTTCTGTTTAAATGCGTCCTGAAGTTGCGGCGCGACGATGCGAGCGATGATATCGACCATGCCGCCGGGAGGCGCGGGACCAATGATACGAATAATCTTGTTGGGGTAGGACTGAGCTTCGGCTGCTTCAAACGCGCTTAGAGAGCTCACCGCGATAGCGGGGCACGCCAGCAAAAATTTCCGACGATCGAACATCATTCCCCCCAGGATTGATTTTTATACGGTGCCTCTCAAGCAATGACACCGACGATCCCAATGCTCGATAAGATGTTGCATGGAACTATCGGCGTCAATTCCACAGATCATCGTTTGGGAGCCGCGGATCGAACGTCGGGGGAGGGGCGTGCCGCGCGGGGGGCCGTGAAATTCGTTCATGGAACGGATCCCGCCCGTGGCGACTTATCAACGATGCAGGAGGTCGCCATGATCCGAAAGCTCAAATCCGGCGAGTATCGCCTCTATTCGCGCAAGCTCGACCCAAAGACCCATAAGCGCAGAAATCTTGGGACGTTCAAAACACGAGGCGCTGCCGAGAAACATGAGCGCGAGGTGCAATACTTTAAACGTCACTAGGCGGGCATGCTCGCTTAAGCGCGGCGCGTTTTAAGCTCCTTGAGTCCGATCTACGTTCCGTTACCGCGCGGCTTGCCATTGATCACGTCGTAGACATTGCAGGCGATGCCTGTCGCTTCGTAACCGTCCTGGCCCGTCGCCTGGGCGATGGCGAACATCTGGGAGGCGAGGCTGACGAACGGCATCGGGACCTCCATCTCGCGGGCCATGTCGAGCCCGAAGCCGACATCTTTCGGCATCCAGGACTTACGCGGCTTGAACTTGCGGCTCACCACAATGTCCATGATGCGTCGGGTCGCTTCCGAATCCTGCGCCGAGTTCTTGATGATGGTCTGAAAGGTGGCTGCGTCGAGACCGCCTTTCCCGAGCCAGGAGCCGATCTCGACGAGGCTCATGTGCTGGACGGCGGCGAGCATCGCCATGGCGTTCTTGACCAGCTTGGCGTTGCCGAGCTCGCCGACATGCAGGATCGATTTGCCCATGGCCTTGAAGATCGGCTGATGCGCGTCGAACAAGGTTTTGGAGCCTGAGAGCCAGAGCGCCAGGGCGCCCGCCGCCGCGGCCTCTTCGACGCCGCCAGCGGACGCGTCGGCAACGGTCCAACCCTTCTTGGTGAGCTCACCGTCGACCTTGACGATCGTTTCCTTGTCGATGCTGCTGAAGTCGATCCACGTCTTCGCGCCGGTTACAGCCTCCACGAGGCCGCCCTTGCCGAGGGCGATGGCCCTGACCGCGTCGCTGTTCGGCAGCATCGAAAGCACCAGCTCGCAGGATTCAGCCACGGCTTTGGGCGTCGCTTCGAACAAGGCGCCCTGGTCCTCCAGTCCCTTGGCCCGCTCGCGGTTGAGGTCGCTCACGACCAGGCGATATCCCGCTTTGATCAGGTTCGCCGCCATGCCGCTGCCCATGCCGCCGGTACCAATGAAACCCAGAGTCTTCATGCTTCACGCTCCTCAATCATTGTTCCGCCAGGCCCTAGGGGCTCGTCCGGCGTCTGGACTGACACGCCTTATTCATTGCCCGGCATGATCGCCGAGACGCCACCGTCAACCCACAGCGCCGTGCCGGCGACAAAGTCTGAATCGTCCGACACGAGAAACAGGATCGCCTTGGCGAGGTCGATCGGCAGGCCGTGGCGGTTGCGCAGGTTCACCACCTTGCGGTCGGGGTTGAAGGTGTCTCGGCCGACTGGCGAGCCGATCTTGTTGGGCACAACGCTGTTGACGCGGATGTTGTGCGGCGCAAGCTGGATGGCCATCGAACGGGTCATGTTGACGATGCCACCCTTGGCGGCCGCGTAGCCGATCGCGCGGTCGCGGCCGTAATAGCCCGAGGTCGAGCTGACGTTGACGATCGCGCCAGAGACGCCTTTCTCCACCATGGCTTTGGCGGTGTGTTTGGCGAAAAGGAACGGACCCGTCAGGGTGATCGCCAGCGTGCGGTTCCATTCCTCCGTCGTGATATCGAACATATGCCTGTTGTCGGAGATGGCGGCATTGTTGACGAGGATGTCGACATGGCCCCATTCGGCGACGGCGCCATGCACCGTCGCGATGATGTCCTCCTCCTGGCCGACGTCGCAGACGAAGCCCTTGGCCTTGCCCCCAGTGGCGATGATGTCGCTGGCAACCTTGTCGGCGCGCCCTTTGTCGACGTCGACCACGGCGACAGCCGCGCCTTCCGCCGCGAGCAGCTTGGCAACCTCTTCACCGATGTTGCGGCCGGCGCCAGTGACGATGGCGACCTTATTGGCGAGCTTTGCGGTCATGCGTGTCTCCTTATTGCTTCCTGTTCAGCCGCGCGCGCGGGCTGTGCGTTCTTTGGTCGTGGCAGCTTCATCCACCGCGTCGCCGGCGAGGATGACGCCGTAGTCGCTCAGCGCCGCGTCGACGGAAAGATAGCCCTCGCGAATGTCGCGCAGCACCAGCGTCGCGTCGCGCTCCAGCGGATCGCCGAGGCCGCCGCCGCCTGGCGTGTCGAGCTGGAAATGGTCACCGGACTTAAGGGGGTAATCGGCATAGCGCGTCGGGAGGCGTTTTTCGTCGGTCTCGCCCGGATTGATGAGGATATCGCCCGTGCGGCCCTTGCCGCCGCTCGCCGCGCCATTGGGCGCGATCACATGCTTGGTCGAGCGGATCGAGAAACGCGCCTCGGCGAGGTTGATGTATTCACGCCGGATGCCGAGGCCGCCGCGGAATTTGCCCGGGCCGCCGGAATCGCGGATCAGCTCGAACCGCTCGACGCGTGTTGGGAATTCGCTCTCGATGATCTCGATCGGTGCGATCTTGGCGTTGCTCTGGTTTACCGATGTCCCGGAGGTTCCATCCTTGGTCGCCCGGGCGCCGGCGCCGCCGCCGAGGATTTCATACTGCACATAGCCCTTGCCGGTGTTGGTGGCGCGACCGCCGATGATGATCGAACGGCTGCCGCAGCCATCAGCCCGCGCCTTGGCCGGCACGATGTTGGTGAGCGCCGCGAAGACCGCTTCGACGGTCGCATGGACGGTTGGATTATAGGTGTTCACCGGCGCTGGGAAGCGCGGGTTCATGACACTGCCCTCGCGCGCCGTGACGGTGAAGGCGTTGAAGAGGCCGGAATTGACGAAGATATCTGGATCGACCAGCGCGATCAGCACATAGGCGCAGGCAGCCTTGACGAGGGGCGGGCGGATGTTCGCTGGCCCGCGCGTCTGGTCGGCTGAGCCCGAAAAGTCGAAATGGATGCGGTCGCCCTTCTTCTCGGCGACGACATGGATGCGCACCGGCTTGTTCAGTTCGATGCCATCGTCGTCAACGAAGCGCTCGGCCTCGTAGCGGCCGTCGCGCCATTCGCTGATGACGGCCCGCATGCGCAGTTCGGAGAGTTCCAGCAGCCGCTTGAAACAGGCCTTCGCATTGTCGCGGCCAAACTTCTTGACCAGCGCGCCGAGACGATCCTCGCCGAGGCGGCTCGAGCCGAGCTGTCCGCGCATATCGCCGAGCACGAGTTCGGGCGTGCGGCTGTTGGCGGCGATGATGCGCTCGATCTCGATGTTGCGCTGGTAGCCGCGCTGATAGCGCACCGCCGGCAGATGCAGGCCCTCGTTGAAGATCTCGCGGGCTTGGCCGGAGCAGGAGCCCGGCACCGGGCCACCGATGTCGCTCTTGTGGGCGATGGAGCCGCAGAAGCCCATCAGCTCGCCGTCGGCGAAAACGGGCGTCAGGATCGCCATGTCCGGCGCGTGCGGGCTGCCGCCTTCATAGGGGTGGTTGATCACATAGGCGTCACCAGGCTCGATGTCGTCATAAGCTTGCAGTACCGCCTGGCAGCAGGCGGGGAACGAGCCGATGTGCAGCGGCAGCACGACATGCTGGGCGATGACCTCGCCCTTTGGATTCATGATCGCGCAGGAGGCATCCTGGGATTCCCGCACGATGGTCGAGAAGCCGGTGCGGAACAGAGAGTTCTGCATTTCCTGCACGATACCATCGAGGCTCGCGCGGATGATCTCGAGGTCGACGGCGTCAAGCTTATGTTCAGCGGCCATGCTCAGGCCTCCTGTACGGTCATGATGATGTTGCGGTATGCGTCGACCCGCGCCACGTGGCCGGGGAAGAGCACCGTGGTGCAATCGAGCTGGTCGATGATGGCGGGGCCGATAAAGGTGGCGCCGACGTCGAGCTTTTCGCGCTGATAGACCGGGCAGTCGACGATCTGGCCGTCGAACTGCGCCTTGCGCGTCTCGCGCAGGGCGTCTGCGAGCTTCGCGCCGGTCGGTTCGAATGTCGGGATTTTCACCGGCGGCACGAGGCCGACGCCGCGCAGGCGGTAAGAGACGATCTCGACCGGTTCGTCGGGCGCCGTGTGGCCGAAGCTCTCCTTGTGCAATTCGTCGAAACGCTGGCGCAGCGCCCTGATGGCACCAGGCTGGAGGAGGGCGTCGCAGGGAACCGTGATCTCGTAACCCTGGCCAGCGTAGCGCATGTCGAGCGCCGGCTCGATGCGGATTTGCGCCTCGGCGAAATGCTCGGCCGCGAGGTCTTCGCGCGCCAGCCTGCCGAGATAGTCGAAAATCGCGTTGATCTGGCCTTCCGTGACATTGGCGAGGGGCGACAGGCGCGAGCGGATGTAATCGTGCTTCACGTCCGACATGACGAGGCCCATGGCCGAATAGACGCCCGGGAACGGCGGCACGATGACGCCCGCCATGCCCAGATCGGCTGCGATGCGGCCAGCATGCAGCGGCCCGGCGCCGCCGAAGGCGAGCAGCATGAACTCGCGCAAGTCGTGGCCGCGCATGGTGGAGATCGCCTTGATCGCCTCCTGCATCTTGACGTTGATGATGCGCACGATGCCCTCGGCGGCGGCGGGAACATCCATGTCGAGTTTCTGCGCCACATGGCTCTCGACCGCCAGATGCGCCCGGACGCGGTCGAGCGTCATCTGGCCGCCCAAGAAATTATCCGGCGAAAGATAGCCCAGCACGAGGTTGCAATCGGTGATCGTCGGCTGTTCGCCACCGCGCCCGTAGCAGGCGGGGCCGGGCTGTGCGCCAGCGCTTTCGGGACCGACCTCGAGCGTGCCGAAACGGTCGACGCGGGCCAAGGTGCCGCCGCCCGCCGAAACCGTGTTGATGTCGATCATCGGCAGGGCGATGTCGCGGCCTTCGATCTTGCCGCGATTGCTGAGCGAAGGTTCGCCGTCCTTGATGAGCGCCACATCGCAGGACGTGCCGCCCATATCGAAGGTGATGAGGTTTTGAAAGCCCGTCGTGCGGCAGGCCTGCAGGCTGGCCGTGACGCCGCCCGCCGGGCCCGAGAGCACGGTGGCGACGGCCTTCTTCGCCGTTGCCGCGAAGGTCGACATGCCGCCGTTCGACTGCATGATGTATTTCTGCGGCGTGGCAACGCCCGCGCCGTTGAGGCGGTCGTCGAGATTGGCGATGTAGCGGGCCAGGATCGGCTGCAGGTAGGCGTTGATGACGGTCGTCGAGAGCCGGTAATATTCCCTGATCTGCGGCACGATCTCGCTTGAGAGCGAGACGCTGCAACCTGGAATTTCCTCCGCGATGATGGCGCGCACGCGCGCCTCGTGCTCGGGCTTGAGGAAGGAGAACAGCAGGCAGACGGCGATCGATTCAACGCCGCTCTTGCCGAGACGCCGTGCTTCCGCCCGGATCTGCGCCTCATCGAGCGGGATGAGCGTTTCACCGCTGGACGTGACGCGCTCGCGCACCTCGCCTGTCTGGCTTGCCGGCGCGAGCAGGGGCGGCTTGTCGTACATGATGTCGAAGATGGTCGGTCCGTGCGGGCGCGACTGTTCCTGCACCTCGTAAATGCCGCGGAAGCCCTGCGTGACGAGAAGGCCAGTGCGCACGCCCTTGCCTTCGAGCAGCGCGTTCGTGCCGACCGTGGTGCCGTGGCAGAAGTAGCGGATGTCGGTTGGCGCGACGCCTTTTCCGATCAGCCGCTCGATACCGGCGAGGATGGCTCTGGAGGGATCGTCGGGGGTCGAGGGAATCTTGGCGACTGTGATCTCGTCCGTATCTTCGTCGAGATACACAAAATCCGAGAACGTGCCGCCCGTATCGACGGTGACCCGATAACGCCCCATTGACGATTCCGCCCTTTCGTTCTTTTCGGACGGCAGCCTAGACGGGCGAGAGGATCAGGTAAATGATAGTGTTTGTGTACCTGAGTTCAACTTCTGCTTAATCTCGCTGGCCGCTGTTTCTGCGCCAGCGCCTCGATCAGCTCGGTTGCATGGGGCGTGCGCGACACGCCCTTGCGATAGACAACGCCGAACTCGAGCACGCCCGCGCGGGGACCAAGCTCCACCGCCTGCACATGGGACGAGCGCAAGTGATCGATGCAGAGCGTATGAACGATAGCGCTGCCAACACCGGCCTCAACGAAGGCGGCGGCGGTGGCGCAGGTCGGCGCTTCCAGCAGCATGGAGGCGCGTTTGAGGGTCGGCCCCAGCTTGTTGTCGATCATGCGCCGTGTTGCTGTCGTCGCTGGGGGCACGATGAGCCGCTGGCCGGCGAGATCGGCAAGGCCTGGCTTGCGGTGCGGCGGAAAATTCTTCGGATGATAGGCCAGGGATAGGCCGGTTTGGATCACGCTCTCGCGGACAAGTCGCTTGGGCAGATGGGGGAAGATGCCCAGGGCGACATCGATATCGTCCTTGTCGAGCGCGACGAGGGCATCCGCTGATTTATAGACGCGCAGGCTTACTTCGATCGATGGGTAGCGGTTGAGAAAATCGCGAATGCGCGGCGCGAAGAACCAAGCGTGATCGCTGCCGACCGAGATAGCCAGACGTCCTTCCGATGCACCGCGTGACAGGTTCGCTATCGCCTGTTCGGCCCGCGCGAAGATCGCGTCGACCTCGGCGAGGACACGCTCGCCAGACGGCGTGAGTACGAGACGGTTGGGCAGGCGCTCGAAAAGCGCGAAGCCCAGTTCGCTTTCAAGCTTGCGGATTTTGCCAGAGATCGCAGGGATCGACTGTTTGAGCCGCGCTGCCGCCAGCCTGAGACTGCCCTGTCGGGCCACCAGATGGAAGGCGCGCAGGCGTTTCAGATCGAGGGTGTCGATGTTGAGCATGACTTAAGTGGTAGCATAACGCGCGATCGCGCGAACTGGCCGCGTCACAAAATCATGCGCCGATGGCTGTTTCCTGCATTTTACTGCACTTCGTTGCAGCGAGTTGACGTCTACGACAGGTCCGATCATGATCGACCAAAGAATAATTTTGGGAGGACTTGATGTCGCTCATTTTTCATCGCGTCGCCGCGATGGCTCTTTCCGTTGCGATGAGCCTGGGCGTCGCGCGCGCGCAGAGCGTCGAGAGTTTCTATAAAAATAAACAGCTCACCATACTTGTCTATGCCGGCGCTGGCTCCCCTTATGATGTTTATGCGCGGCTGCTCGCTAAATACTTGCCCGAATATCTGCCCGGCAAACCGGGGATCATCATCCAATATATGGTCGGCGCCGGCGGCTTGAAAGTCGTCGACTACATGAACCGCATCGCGCCGCGCGATGGCTCGTTGATCGGAACGATTGGACGTGGCCTGCCATTCGAACCTATGTTAGGCGCCCGCGACGTCAATTGGGATCCGCTGCAATTCACCTGGATCGGCAGCATGAACAGCGAGGCTTCGCTCGCCATGGCATGGCATACCTCGCCGGTGAAAACGCTCGACGATCTGAAGAAGACAGAGCTGATCGTGCCGGGCACCGGCGTGGGCGCGGATTCCGAAATCATTCCGCGCGCCATCAATACGCTTGCCGGCTCCAAGTTTAAGATCATCTCCGGATACAAGGATACGAACGCCGCCGCGCTTGCCATGGAGGCGGGCGAACTTGCCGGCATCGCCTATTGGGCGGTCAGCGCGCTCATGGTGGTGCATCCCGACTGGATCCGCGACAAGAAGATCAACGTTCTGTTCCAGACGGGAACAACGGACATTTCCTTCCTGCCGGGCCTCCCAAAAATCCGAGACTCGGTGACCGATCCAACCGACAAAAAGGCGTTGGATTTTCTGCTGGCGCGTGAGGTGATCGGACGCCCGTTTGTCGCGCCGCCTGGTCTGCCGGCCGATCGCGTCAAGGCGCTGCGCCAAGCCTTCAATGACGCCATGCGCGACCCTGAACTCAAGAAGGATGCCGATCGTGCGCGCATGGGCATCGATCTCGTCACCGGCGAGGAGGTCGACGCTCTTTTGAAAGATGCTGCCAATTCGCCACCGGAGGTGCTCGATCGTGTCAAGCAAGCGCTGGGCCGTTGAACAAGCCTGAATGAAGTATCGGGGAGAGGCCGAAGATCAGCCTGTCGTTGTCCGTTCGACTTAGCTCCGCTTCAGCGCATTCCTTGACGCAGGCGAGTTTTCTCTCCATTTGGAGACAATACGCGCCAGCAGGAGGCCTCGACGCCGCTGCGGTAATGCCAAACACACAGGAGGATTCCATGCCCCATGACGGACCCGAACATTGGCATGAACCGACCACGGGGCAGAATGCAGGCTTTGGCAAATTCAGCCGCCCGCCCATGCCTTACGACAAATTCATGGAAGATGAGGGCGTCCCGGTCTATCGCGACATCGGCGTGCGCACAGTGCTGGATCTGCCGCTCGAGCCGTGGAAGCGGCTTGGCGGTCGCGGCAGCTATATCCAGCTCTTCGGCACCGAAGGGCTTTGGGGGCAGTATGTCGTGGAAGTGCCGCCCGGTGGCGCGCTGAACGCGGAAAAGCATCTCTACGAGAAAGTGGTTTTCGTCGTCGAAGGGCGTGGCACGACAGAAGTGTGGCGCAGCGGGCCGAAGAAGCAGGTGTTCGAATGGCAGAAGGGATCGCTGTTCTCGATCCCGCTCAACGCCAATCATCGCTTCGTCAACGCCACCAATGCGCCGGCGCTGCTGCTGTGTGGCACGACCGCTCCGAACATGATGAACCTCCTCGACAATCCGCGCTTCATCTTCGACTGCGACTATGATTTCACCGAGCGTTACTCGGGCGCCGCCGATTACTTCAAGCCCAATGACGACGTGCTACCCGATCCGGTGCGCGGCCTTGCCATGCGGCGCACCAATTTCGTGCCCGATTTGGTCAACACCGAACTGCCGCTCGATAACCGCCGCTCTCCGGGCTATCGCCGGGTCGAGCCGCATATGACGGGTAATCGGTTCTATCTGTGGGTCGGCCAACACGAGACCGGACGCTATTCCAAGGCGCACAAGCACATGTCGGCGGCGGTGCTGCTCTGCCTGAAGGGCAGGGGCTATACCTACACTTGGCCGGCCGAGCTTGGCATGCATCCCTGGCAGAACGGTTTCGCCGACAAGGTGAAGCGGCAGGAATACGAATACGGCGGCCTCGTTTCCGCCGCGCCGATGTCAGGCGATTGGTTCCACCAGCATTTCGGCATTGGCTCCGAACCGCTGCGCGTCAGTGCTTGGCACGGTCCCAATAACCAGCGTTCGCGCAAGCCCGGTCTGCCGGGCGAAAAGGTGATGGATTATGGCGCCATCGACTTGAAGAAGGGTGGCAGTGCCATTCCCTATTGTGACGAGGATCCGCATCTGCGCCAGGAGTTCGAGGCGCGCCTGCGCGAGGAGGGCTTGGCCAGTCGCATGAAACCCGAATTCTACACCGACGCTGCGGCCGCTGATGCGGTCGGCAATATCATGTAGCGGCCGGCGTGAGCGGCGTGGCGGGATGCCTCGCCGCTGACACGGGCTCTCATCACGCTGCCCTTGATAAAAATAAAGCCCCGGATTTCTCCGAGGCTCTTGAGACGGTCCCTTGAACACCACCAGTACATCCGTGGCTCGCGCTTTAGAGACTATCGCATTCTTTAATTAGGCAGCTTGAAGCTTGCCAGCCGAAGCTTTGCCGCTTCTGCTGTCGGTCACGATTTCGTAGTTCAGCTTCTGGCCTTCGTTGAGGCCGCGCATGCCAGCCTGCTCCACAGCGGAAACATGGACGAAAACGTCCTTGCCGCCATCATCGGGAGCAATAAATCCATAACCCTTTTGGTCGTTAAACCACTTAACTGTTCCGGTTGCCATTTTGTAGGTCTCTGTAGTTGCGCCTAGGCGCGTATTTTCGGTAGCGCGCGAGTATTCTCGCGTGCAGCAAGCATCGAATTTTTCGGGGACAGAAAGTAGCGCGCCAGAGGCGGGAGACAAAACAATCAACCAAAAGCCGATGCGGTACATATAGACAAGTATCATGTTTAAATCAAGGTTAGAAAATAAATATCGGTATTTGTCGTTCCGCGCGGGTTCGGAATGTTGCCATTTGCTCTCATTTTTACCGCGTTTAAGCGTCTGTAATGGCTGAAAATTTGAGGACTTTTACGCGTTAACTTGCCCTGGCGAAACTGTCGGCCAACAAAGTCTTTTGGTGAGCAGCGCGACCTTCTTACTGGCCTTCCATTTTTCTATTGGCCCGTCCTTCGCGATGGCTGGTGCTCGTCGGAGACGGTGCCCTGTGCGGCCGGCGGGGCTGTGAAGGGTTTTGCCGCGCCTTGCCCGGTTGGGGCTGATCTGGCTTGCACCCACAGTGAGGACGGAGAGCCGAATTGGTCTGCACCTGCCGCCTCTGACAACCCGATTTGGCCACAGGACTATTGTATATTGCTGCCTCCTTAAGATGGGAGATGCAGATGCATTGGACCTTCTGGGACAAAGCCTACTTGATCGGCGCCCTCGTTGCGTTTTTGTCGCTGGCGGCAAGTCTTGCCTATGCGAGCTTTAAAACCAGCAAGTGATGGCCGATGTGATCGCCCTCCACAGTCACAGGCGACAGCTCGACAGTGCGCCGATGCCGTTGCTGCAGAGATTTGTGCTCAGTCAGGGAGCCGCGCTGCGCGCCTTCTACGAGAACGGGTGGCGATTTCGAAACGACCGTGATCTTACCGCGATTTGGAGAAACGGCGGATGAGATTGAGTAGCCGCTATCGAACTGGCGACGAACGACGTTACTTCAAAGGCTGAACGTGTAGGCGACGCCGACGCCTGAGTAGGTCTGCCAGCGGGAGCCTTGACGCATCACCAGGGGGCTGTCGCCGGCAGCGCCGATAAGTCGATCGACGCGCGTGAAAACAGTGGTCGACCAGCGCGGTGACAGAGCGATCAACACGGAGGTCATCGCGCCGACCGATTTAACACCTGCCTTCGGAACGAACAGCGGGGTGGTCGAAGCAAAATAGTTGCGCATGTAGCGGCTATCGCCAAGTGACAGGCGCGGGCCCAGCGCGAAGGTCACATTGTCGAATTTGCTCACCCAGTCAGCCGCGAAATCAGCCACAGCACCATTGTTGCCGCGCGTCAGCCCCTGGCGCAGCTCCACGCGCGTGCGCAGGCGTCCCTCGATCGGCCAGAATTCAGCGAAGACGCCGGCGTCGATTCCCCACGGCAAATCGCGGGCCCCCATGGTTTTCAGCAGCGCATTGTCTGTGCGGCCGGCCCGCAGATCGGCCACCGGACCAAAGGAAAAGCTGCCGCTGTCAAACAGCGTCACGTCGAAGCCATCGTCGGGCGAAAAGAATTCAGCTGGCTGGCCGACCCGGCGGTACGAGATCCAGGGCAGGGCATAAAAGCTCAAGTCGCTCGCGCCTGGATAGCGTGCGCCAACGGCCGTGATGCCACCCAATGTCACAAGCCACTCTTTGGCCGGCTTGTCGCTGAGCGGAGTGTCGTCAGCGAAAGCTGGAGCGCTGCTTAGGAGCAGAGCTGAAATGAGTGGGAGATAACGCATCATGAAGGTCACGCACAAACAAACGTACCAACTCAGATTGTACAGTTGGCACAGCTTCCCTTAATAAACCGATGCAGCGACCAAGTGGTCGCTGCTCCTTCATTGTCCACTGCGGTCTTTGCCCATGCAAGCGCTACCTTTGTCACCGTACCTACTTCTTGCGATCGGCATCGTCGCCGAGATCACGGCAACGATCTCCCTTAAGCTCGCTAACGGCTGGGACAGGCCGCTTTACTTTATTCCGGTTGCGGTTGGCTACGGCATCTCTTTCTTCATGCTGGCGCTGGTGCTGAAGCAACTGCCAGTCGGTGGTGTCTATGCCATTTGGGCTGGATGCGGTGTCGCCGGCGTTGTTCTCGTTGGTCATTGGTTGTTTGCAGAATCTATCGGGTTACGAGAGTTAGCCGGTTTCGCAGCCGTTATCGGTGGCATAGCCTTGCTCTCGCGCTGACTTTTACTGTCAGGTTTCTGTCAGCGCATACTTCTATCTGCGATGGGCACTGTCAGTTTGTCGATTCCAACTGACGTACATCGCGGACGTGCCCATTGGACTATAGCGCTGAAATTCTGATCACCGGAGCCACAGGTTTGCTCGGCGGCGCAATGCTCGTCGAAGCCTTGGCTAACCGACCTGACATTCATTGGACGGCTCTTGTTCGCGGCGATGACGTCGGTCATGCGCGTGCGCGCTTACAGAAGCGCTTCGCGCGCTTCTGCACGAGCGAACAAGAAGTGATGGCGCTGACACGCAAGATCGACATCATTGCTGGCGATCTCTCGACTCTGAAGCAGATCTCTAAAACAGTATTGCAGCGCACGACGGGCATTCTTCATCTGGCTGCCGACACCTCTTTTTCGACCCATCAAGGCATCTGGGACACCAACTTCGATGGCACGATGGCTCTGGCGAGTTTGGCGCATCGCATGCCCCGTCTATCGCGGTTCCTCCATGTCAGCACCGCGACGATCTGCGGTAGCGAGCCTAATCCTATCGTCTATGAAGGCGATTATCCGCAGATCCGCACCCACCACATGGTCGAATATACGCGCGCGAAGGCGGCGACCGAGTTCTTCCTGCATGAACGCTTTCGCGATCTCCCGCTGATCGTTGCACGTCCGTCGATCGTCGCCGGGCACACGCGTCTTGGCGCGCGGCCTTCGTCATCGATATTCTGGTTTGCGCGTTTCGCCGAAGCCGTCGGCCTGATTCCGTCATCGCGAAATTGCTATGTGGATATCGTTCCGTCTGATTGGACGGGCAATGCTCTCTTGCATCTTTTGACCAAGCCCACCTTGGCGCACACGACCTATCATCTCTCGGCAGGTCTTGGTTCGCGCACGAACTGGATGGAGCTCGCCGACGCCTTTGCCCGTTTGCGTGGCGAGGCGCGTGCCGAGCCGCCGCCAGATCCCTTTGATCCCGCTGATCGCTCTCTCTTGCAGAAGCGCTTTCGAGAACGGCTTGGCTACGAGGGCTCGATGGCTAAACTGATGGTGCGCGCCGCCGAGCGGTACTATCGTTTCTGCTCGCTCAATACCACGTTCGACAACAGCCGCTTGCTTGCTGAAGGCATGGAGCCACCGCCGTCCTTGGCTGGATATCTCGATGTTTGTCTGCGCAATCCACCCAACGTCAGTATTCTCGACGCTTTTCTCGACGATGCGGAAATGTTCGTTCCCATCGGCGTCGAAGCCCCCGTGCGCACTGTGTGGGACCGACAGGCTGTTTCGGCTTAGTTGGCTTCACCGAGTGAGGGGGAGCGAGATCGTTTAAATCTCGCTCCGGAAATATCCTAGCTGTGATGTTCGGCATGCTTTTTGGAGGCATGCTCATGGTGCTCGGTGGCATGAAGGCTATGCCCATGAGCGATCTTGGAATGATGCGCAGCCTTTTCGTGCTCGCCGGATTCGTGATGCTTTGCCGCTTCGCGATGGTGCTTCGCGGCGAGTTCGTGATGTTCAGCAGCTTTCGTATGATGCTCGTGCGTATCTTTCGACATTGAGTTTCTCCTGCTGCAGCCCCGCGATGCATATTCCGCGCGGATCGATGACACGGTTGTGACGCGCGCTACGCGCATACGGTTGCTCTTGGTGCGATAAGTCGGGTGCGGAGAACGATGTTGATGCTCAATCCGCTTCGCTCCGGTGGGCTCGTTTGATGCGACGATGAAATGCGCCAGCAGGATTGCAGCGCTGCCGTCACGAACAGTTCGATGCCTGTCTTTCACCGACATTGGATCGTACCCCGCCGCTCCAGCATGGCTAGAATGAGGCTATCGATCGTGAGGCGAAGAATTGCCCGCGCCTAAACTGGCTTCATCCCGGAACAGAACCAAGAAGTGATAAATTAGTCGCGTAAGCGGTAATATTTGCTCAAGGATTTAAGCGCTCAAATATTACAGTATACCGCAGCCAGCGGGCTGCGCGCGTATGCTTGGAGCGCTTGCCATGGCAATGGCCAAGTATGTTGCTGAGTTTGTTGCTCACGAGGTTTCGACGGTGCGGCGGCTCGCACCACCCTCGATCAAGTTCCTCCGTGATTGTCGTGGATCAACGATGATCGTGACGGCCGTCGCTCTGACCGCGCTGATGGGCTTCGTGGCGCTGGGCGTTGATATGGGTTCACTGTTCCTTCAGTCACGTCGCCAGCAAACGGCAAATGATCTGGCAGCGCTCGCGGCCGCGAGTGATCTGACCCATGCATCCGCGGCGGCGCTAGCCACGCTGGCGCAAAACAAGACGTCCAGTACCGCGGGGGTTGTGGTCCAAACCGGAACCTATACCCCTGATCCGACCTTGACGCCGAGCGCGCGCTTCGTCGCGAATACATCGTCAGGCATCAACGCCGCGCGCGTCACGGTGCAAACGCAACAGCCAATCTATTTTGGTCGCATTCTCAGCCTTTTCAACGGAGCGGGAGCGAACTCCACAGCGGTCAATGTGAGTTCTTCGGCGATTGCGGCAACCAATGCCCAGGCCTCCTTCACGGTTGGATCGCGGCTGTTGAGCCTGAATGGAGGTGTCATCAACACGGTTCTGGGCAGCCTGTTGGGCACGAGTATTTCGCTGTCGGTGATGGACTATCAATCGCTCGCTAGCGCCAAGGTCGATCTCTTCAGTTTCATGGATCAGTTGGCGACGCGCCTCAACCTGACGGCACTGAGCTATTCGCAGATTCTGGCGACCAGCGTTCACACGGCCGATGTGTTGCAGGCGGTGCAGAGCGCGGCGAGCGCCAATTCCGCTAACAGCGCCGGAGCCATCGCAGCACTTGCCCAGATCGCCGCCGCGAAACAAGGCTCAAGTGATCTGATCAGTCTGTCGTCGCTTTTGTCCCTCGGTGTCTATGGGGCGCGCGTTCCAGGGGAGGGCGATCCGCTGAACGCGACCATTTCGGCGTTGAATCTTGTCTCCACCATTGCGCAGATTTCTGGGGGCGCCAATCAGCTCAGTGCGTCCCTGGGCCTGTCATTGCCGGGCATCGCCTCGATCAATCTGGCGCTCGCGATTGGCCAACGGCCCGTCGGGACAAGTGCGATTTCCGTGGGTGCCGTCGGTTCCACAGCTTATACGGCGCAGACCCGCTTGTTGTTGACCATCAGTCTGATCGGGTCCGGCAAGGCGTCTTTAATCAATGTCCCGATTTATATCGAGGTCGCTACTGCCTATGCGCGCCTGACGGCTTTGAGCTGTTCGCCCTCCAATATTAACACAGCCAGCGTGACCCTTGGCGTCAAACCCGGTGTAATCGATGCCTGGATCGCGAATGTAACGCCGGCTGCCATGACCAATATAACAGCGCCGATCTCGCCTGGCCCAGCCACCTTGGTCAATGCGATAGGCGTTGTCACCGTCACCGGCAGCGCCCATGTCTCCATGAGCAATATGACGGAGACGCCGCTGACGTTCAGCTACGCCGATATCACGGCAGGCACGGTCAAATCGACATCGACGACCGATTTCACCACATCGCTGCTGACGAGCTTGATCGGCAATCTGAACCTGCAATCTACGGCGCTTGGTGGATTGTTGAATCTGGATCTTCTCGGGCTTGGCGGGCTGCTGGGAACCCAAAACCTTGTGACCAGTACCCTGACGGCGGCGACCAGTTCGATCGACGGCGTTCTCGTCAGTGTCCTGACCGCTCTCGGCATCAACATCGGTGAGGCCGACACCTGGGTCACAGGCGTCAGTTGTGGCAATGCCGTCTTGGTCAACTGATCCGAATAGGTGTGACGAGTAGGGTGTTGAAGCGCCTTTGGCGCCATTCTTGGCAAAGCAAAGGTTTGCATCCGTCATTGCGATGAGCATAGCCTGCTCGCAATGACGGTAGGTGCGATCTATCTTTCGCGCTGTGTATTAGGGCTTCTTCGCCATTGGATTGGCGGCGGGAATTCCCTTACCTAGCGACTGCTGGTAGGCGGAAACCTTGGTCTTGCCCTGCGCCTTGTCGGCTTTGGGCTTCTTGGCTTCCTTGTTGCTCTTGACTTGGCCCTTGTTAGCCACGGCTATGCCTCCTGCGGCGGAATGCCGAGGCATAATGGTAACACGTTATTCTTCCGGCACTAGACGCATTTGCATCAATGAACAGGGGCGTCGCGATCAACGCGTATTTGGCCGGGCCGTTGATCGCCGCGGGATAAGCGTCGGTGTCGCGATTCTGATCCGGTCCTGCGCGCCGGTTGGTCCGCCCGTCAGCAAGTCCAGCGCGGCGCTGGCGATCTGATCGAACGGCACGCGGACCGAGGTCAGCGGCGTCGGCAGGCGGCTGACGATCGGGATGTCGTTGTAGCCGACCAGCGAGACATCGCCTGGCACCGACAAGCCCAATCTTTGCAGGGTCGAAAGCGCACCGATCGCGGTATTGTCGTTGACGGCGAAGATCGCCGTCGGTGGGGAGGGCAGGCGCATCAGCGCTTCCGCCGCCTCGGCGCCAGAGTCGATCCCGAAGGTCGATGGGACAATCAGTGCCGGATCAACCGTCACATCGGCTTCCGCCATCGCTTGCCGATAGCCTTTGATGCGCCCCTGGCTGCTCGAAGCATAGTCGGGGCCGGCGATCAGGCCGATGCGCCGATGGCCCAGGTCGAGCAGGTGGCGGGTCGCCAGATAGCCGCCGAGCCGATCGTCGGCGATCGAGGAAAGGCTTTGTCCGTCCGTGCGCAGGGCCAGGACGAAGGGCACGCCGCGCGCGGTGAGCTCTTGCGGGAAATCATCGTCGGTGCGGGCGGTCGATAGCACCAGTCCATCGACACCCCGCTGCAACAGCGTCTGCGCCGCCGCGCGGTCGGCCTTCGGCTCGTCTTCCGTGATCGCCACGATAGCGAAGCGGCCGGTGCGGCTGCAGGCGCGCGACAGGGCTTCATACAGCATGGCCATGACGGTGTCGGTCAGCCGGGGGACGACCATGCCGATGGTCATGGTGGTGCCGCGCCGGAGGCTGGCGGCCGAGCCGTCGCGGACATAGCCGAGGTCGGCCGCGACCTGGCGCACGCGTTTGGCGGTGTCGCTGTCGGATCTTGGCAGCCGTTCGTCGAGGATGCGGGAAACCGTCGATTTGGAAACGCCGGCGGCGGCCGCGACGTCATGCAAGGTCACGCGCGACTGCCGTTCTAGAAATTCTAGGTCCTGAGACACCTGGCATCCTTCTTACGCGGTCGCTCGACGAATCGAGTTGGATTGGGGCGCGCCAATTGCTGCGCGCCAGATTGGTAATTGACTCGAAAAAGTCGTCCGTCTATATCTGGGAACGTTCCCGCCATCGATCCTGATCCCAATCGGGCGTTTCGCGGCCAAGTCTGGGAACGTTCTCGGTAACGATCTTATCATCAGGGAGACAAACATGTCTATTATGGACCTCCGCGGCGTAAATCCCGCTCCGGTCACCGCTTTCACCCGCGATGGCGATCTCGATCCCAAGGCCAATGCCGATCTGGCGCGTTGGCTGGCGTCGGTGAAGGGCGTCAAGAGTCTCGTCATCCTCGGGCATGCTGGCGAAGGCACGTTCCTGACCTCGGAAGAACAGCTTGAACTGATCAGGATCTATGTCGACGCCGTCGGCAAGCAGGTGCCGATCATCGCCGGCATCACCGGGGAGGGTACGAAGGTCGCAGCCCTCGAGGCCAAGCGGGCGGCTGAAGCAGGCGCCATCGGCGCGCTGGTTTATCCCAACCACGGCTGGCTGCGCTTCGGCTTCCAGAAGGGCGCGCCTCAGGATCGCTACAAGGCCATTCACGAGGCTTCCGGCCTGCAATGCATCCTGTTCCAATATCCCAACGCCACCAAGGCGACTTATGACCTGCAGACGCAACTTGAGATATCAGCGCAACCAGGCGTCGTCGCCACCAAGAACGGCGTGCGCGATATGAAGCGCTGGGACACGGAAATCCCGGTGCTGCGCAAGGAGTTCCCGGACCTGCAAATCCTCACCTGCCACGATGAATGGCTGCTGCCGACCATGTTCGATGTCGATGGCATGCTTGTTGGCTACGGCAGTCTCGCGCCGGAACCGCTGGTTGAGTATCTCGCCGCCGGGAAGGCCCGCGACTACAACGCGGCGCGCGCCATTCATGACCGCCTGCTGCCGTTGACCAAGACCGTCTATCATCGCGGTTCGCATATGGAAGGCACCTGCGCCCTCAAGCTTGGTCTTGTGGCGCGCGGCAAGCTCGAACACGCCACCGTGCGTTCGCCGCTTCTGCCGCTGGCCGCCGGCGCGGAGAAGGAAATCCGCGACGCACTTGCTCAGGTCGGTCTGCTCCCGTCGAAAGTTGCGGAAGCCGCCTGATCTGATGTCGGCGTGGCGACAGGAGGGCGCCGCGCCGACAGCCCACGCCACATGGGACCATGCTGCTCGTTGACGAGCAGAGGGAGGGAGAGGATTCATGTTTCAGCGTCGTCAATTTATCGCGTCGTCGCTTTCGCTGCTTGCCGCATCGCTCAGCGCGATGCCTGTGAAAGCTGAGGCTGCCAAATATCCAGATCGTCCGATACGCCTGATCGTGCCTTTCGCCGCAGGGGGCGGCGTCGATGTCTTCGCGCGGCTGCTGGCCGAAAAGGTGCGCCAGCTGCACGGCTACAATCTGATCGTCGAGAACCGGCCGGGCGCCAACGGTGCGATCGGCGGGGCAGCCGTGCGCAACGCGGAGCCGGACGGCTATACATTGTTGTTCTCGGCCTCCACCCATGTGATGGCGCGCCAGGTGATGAAGAACGCGCCCTATGATCCGCTGACGGACTTCGCGCCGATCGCGCGCGTCGGCGAAGCGCCGATGATGATGATCATGTCGCCTGCGTTGGCGCCGAATTCGCTGGGCGAGATGATCGCGGCCGCCCGCGCGGCGCCTGATAAATGGATGTTCGCCGTTTCCGCGCTGGGGGCTGCCGGCCATCTGGCGACGATCGACTTTAATCGCGCGGCCGGCCTCGATTTGACGATCGTGCCGTATCGGGGAACGGCGCCGGGCTTGAATGACGTGGCCGCCGGTCACATCCAACTGATGATTGATCCGGTGCTGGCGCTTTTGCCCATGGCGCAGGAAAATCAGGTGAAGGGATTGGGTGTCACGACCGCCAAACGGACCGTGCTTGCGCCCAAATTTCCAACCATGAGTGAGCAGGGGCTGGCATCCTTCGACCACTCAACCTGGTATGGCGTATGGGCTCCGAAGGCTTTGCCGGCCCCGATGGTCAACCACCTCAATCAGACGATCAACGAAGCGGTGCGCCAGCTCGGTGACGAGGGGCGTCTCGCGCAGATCGGGCTTGAGGCCATCACCCAAGGGCCAACCGAGTTCGAGGCCTTTGCGCGAAACTATGTCGAGCGCAACGCCGAGCTTTTGCAGCTCGCCAAATATGAGCCTGTTTAGGGCAACGTTTAAAAGCCCCCTAGGGGTTTATCGGGTCGGTGAGATCGGTAACGGTATCCTGCGGGGTACCGTTTGCTTACGAAAGTCTTACATTTCTAATCTGCAAAAAATGCATTTTTCCGGAATTTTTTGCATGAATTGGTCTGGCGTTTGCACACCGGCTGTGTACAGAACTCCAGCCATATTTTCTGGATATTGCAGACATGAAACGTGCCTTGCCGCTGGCTGCGGCGCTCCTTTTGGGAACGCTGGCATCGAATGCAGCCGAGAGCGATCTAGTGTCCTGGACAGCCTTCGGCATTGGAACCGATAGCTGCGTCAACTGGCAATCGACGGACGCTCACAAGACGGAAGGGAACGCCTGGATTCTTGGCTTCTGGTCGGCGCTCAATCTGGCCAGCCGGATCGATGCCAAGATCGACGCCGACGTCGATGCAAACAGCATCTGGAGCGAGGTGGCGGCCGCCTGTGCCACAACGCCGTCAGGCAAACTCGCCGATGCTGTTCTCGTGACCTATGACAAGATGATCGTTAAGCGCCCAGGCGTCATGGGGAATTGGACTGGCGTTCGTCGCTAGGTGAGGTTCCCTCCGGCGCCGGTCCTTGCAAGAAGTGCCGCACGGCATGATCGACTGACGCACGTCCCGGTCCCCAAGCCATGATGGCAAGCGCCATCGCCGCCCAGGAAATATGAATGGGCCAGCCCTCGGGGACCGTGAGTTGCACAACCAGGGTCATGAACAGCAGCCCGAGCGCAGCCGTTCTGGTGGCCAGACCGAGAACCAGAAGAATGGGCAAGGTGACTTCCGCGCATCCGGAGAGAAAAGCCATTACGGCCGGGACCGGAAACGGATAAGGCCCGCCCGGCAAATGCAGCATGAACTCATCGGAGAAGAGCGTGATCGCATTGTCGTTGAGCTGCAGAAATCCGTCCCATTTCAGAATGCCCGATCGCCAGAACGGAACGGCCAGCGCCACACGCAGCACAAATTGCGTCAGTGAGGGCGAGGCGAGAGCCTGAAGCAGGCGGTTCCAAACTGTCAGGCGCTCTGTGAGTTTCTTCCTGTTCGAAATGGTCATGGGGTTTCTCCCACACGAATGGCACAGAAAGCGCCAGCCTCGATCATCCCGGCGATGCCGGTGGCGATGTCGAAGGTGCTGGATGTCCGAAGCGCTGCCGCCGCGGCTTCGCCCAGCGGATGCCCCGTGATGAGAGAGCCAAGGAAAGTCGATTGCCCTGGAGGTAGATACTGGACGAGGACATCAAGGCCAGGCCGTGTGACGAGAGCGTCCTCGGGGGCAGCGGTGTCCAACAATGCGGGCGGATCTCGTTCCGTTCGATGGGCGGAGAAAAGGGTAATCGACGGATAGCCAGAACGGATGATCCGTGTTGCCGGATGGGGCGTCAGAATGAGATCGGCCAGCTTGTCCGACGGGAGCGATGCGAACACGCTAGGCTGCAAAGGATCGATGTCTGCCGCGTGATAGGCATCGAGCCAGGCGCGCTCGATTCTTGCTACGTCCGCGAGGTAAGGCAGGGGCCGTGCATATTCGTATTGTTCGATAAAGGCTGGAAAGTCGCGTCCGTACTCGAAGAGAAGCGGCGACCGGGGCGGCGAGGACCTGACGTGAGAACGCGCCATCGCCCTGAAGAAATCCGTGCCGGTCATCCGTTGCACGGCGGGATAGATAGCAGCGAGCGCTTCGATCAGACTGACCGTGACGTTGTTGCGATAGATGGTGTAACGATGGGTTACGCCGATCTCGCCCGAACCCTTCAGGATGGCTGGCGCTTGCGCGGCAGGATCAAGCAGGGACGCCGCGAACGCCGCGGTGTACGATGGCGGCCTCGCTCCTTGATTGTAGCTTGATGATTCAGACAGCATAGGTCCGTTCCGTTGTCAGGCGAGAGAACGATGGATTGAGAATGTCGCGTGCGGCCTTGGCTTCGGCCTTGAGTGTGGACCACGCGGGAATTTTGCTGTCCCATTCGATGAGGGTGGGGACAGGCCCGCAGCGCTCAATCACAGTTTCAAAAAGCGCCCACACCGGGGGAGCGACCGGTTCGTCATGGCTGTCGATCAAGACAAGTGCGCCGTCTGCGTCGGTCTGTTGGTTGTGACCGGCGAGATGAATTTGGCCGACGCGCGAAAGCGGAAAGTCCGCTAGATAGGCGTGCGAAGAAAAGCCGTGATTGGTGGCGGATACGAAGACATTGTTGATGTCCAGCAGAAGGCCGCAGCCGGTGCGCTCCGAGACAGTTCGAATGAACTCAGTCTCTGCCATCGTCGAGTCTTTGAAGGTGACATAGGTTGCCGGGTTCTCGATGAGAATGCGGCGACCGATGCCGTCCTGCAGCTCGTCGATATGGTCACACACCCGGGCCAAGGTTCCCTTGGTGTAGGGAAGGGGAAGAAGGTCGTTAAAATAGGTCGTGGCATGTGTCGACCAGGCGAGATGTTCAGACACGAGCGCCGGCTGGTAGCGGTCAATCAAGCCTTTAAATCGAGCAATATGTGCCTTATCGAGTGGCTGGGGCCCACCGATCGACATGCAGACGCCGTGAAGCGAAATGGGATAATCGCGCCGGATGGTGGTGAGTGCATTATGGGGCGGCCCGCCTTGGCCCATGTAATTTTCGGCATGAACCTCGAAGAAGCAGGACAAGCCTTCTTCCTGCATGATTTTGGGCAGGTGCTGATGTTTGAAACTCGTGCCGACAAGTTCTGTCGTGAACGTTTTTGAAAAGCGGGGAAAATGCGCTGCGGTTGCCGCAACGAGGCGCTGAGTGGTGTCCATGGATTTTCCCCGCTTTCCGATTGGCGGATTGCGATATTTCGAGGATCAGATCGGCTTCATGGAGCCATGACCACCATTGGGAATTTGGATGGTCGTGCAGGTTCCACCTCGAACGAACTTCCAGGCATTGCCTTGGAAGTCGACAGTCGATGTGCCCTGGCATGTGGTGCCCGGGCCGGCGGCACAATCATTCTGGCCTTTCAGAGCGACGCCGAAGCACTTCTCCTTCTTGGCGGCTATGGCAGCATCACCTTCGGCCTTCGACAAGGGGGCGGCAGCAGCGATGGTCGCGAGTGCCGTCGTGATGGCGCTGGCGAGGATCAGTGAATTCACTGCGCTTTTTGCAGACATGACGTTCTCCACATGAGCTTTGATCGTACTGTTCGAGTACGCCTTCGTTCATTCGGAGTTCGTGGGAAAAGGTTACGCCGTCATGTTTCACGAGTTCGTGATCTCATCTGTGCGTGCTAGAGTCATGTCCTCGATCGTGACAATTCGATGCGACACATGTAACTTTCCGCCGCGTCGGACGAATAGGAATTCATCGAGGTGCAGGAAGTCGAAGAGCGACTGAAGACACTGATGATTCAGAGTCTGGCGGGACATGAACGGGCCTATCGTGCCCTGTTGGACGATATCGCACGGCTGCTGCGGGCCTATTACGGACGCCGGCTGAGAGAACGGTCGGCCATCGACGATCTGGTCCAGGAGACGTTGATTGCCATTCATGGCCGCCGTTCGACCTATGACAGTCGGCGCCCCTTCACGGCATGGCTGTATGCGATCGCCCGTTATAAGTTGATCGACTATATCCGTCTGAACAAACGACGGGAGACGGTGACATTGGACGATGTACCCGAGGGGCTGCTCGCGTCTTCGGAAGGGGAAACCGAACTTGTCGATCGGGATCTGGATACGCTGCTGGAAACAATGTCGCCGTTGCAGAAGAGCCTGATCAAGGCAGTGAAAGTTGAAGGGCGGTCTGTCGCCGAGGTTGCGTCTTCCTCCGGCCTCAGCCAGTCAGCCGTAAAGGTGACAATCCATCGGGCTTTGAGAAAATTGAGCCAGCGTTTCGGCAGAGGTCAGGCGAATGATTGATCCGATGTCGCAAAATCCAACAGATACCCTCATCGATCGGCTGGCATCCGACCTGAAGCCGGCCTCGCAAGGTACCGTTTCGAGACTCATCTGTCTCGCTTTGCTGGCGGGGGCGTGTGTGTCTGCCGTCACCGTGCTTTGGCTTTGGGGTGTTCGACCGGACATGCGTGCTTCTTTGGTGACCGGGCCGCTCTGGCTGAAGGAGGGGTTCGCCATCGCGCTGGCGGTTGCCGGAATCTTTTCAATGATCAGGCTGGCCCGCCCGGGCGGTACGGCTGGCGGCCCAGCGGCTATTGCCATCGGGGCTGGGATCGCCATGGCGCTGTTGGCTATTTTCGAACTCGCGGGCGCTCCTTCGGCAGCATGGAGGACGCTCGTGATGGGTAAGACCTGGGCGACTTGCCCGTGGTTGATCCTGGCGCTGTCTGTCCCTGTACTGATCGGTAGTTTCTCCGCCATGCGATCAATGGGCCCCACGCGCCTGCGGCTCGCTGGCGCCGCATGTGGCCTGGCGTCAGGCGCACTATCGGCCCTTGTCTATTCGATCTCGTGCGATGAAAGCGCGGTCGCGTTCGTGTTCGTGTGGTACGGCGGGGCGATTGCCTTGGCGACTTTGGCGGGTGCACTCTTGGGCCCCCGCTTTCTGCGCTGGTAGTCTGGTCATCCAGCGCTACTCGTCGCCGCTCAGAAAGTGACCGATCGCCGCGAGAGGCCGTATGCCGTCGGCGACGATTTTGACGATCGCCAGCATGGGCACGGCGAGGATGGCTCCGGGCACGCCCCACATCCAGAACCAGAAGATCAATGAAATGATCACGAGCACCGGATTGAGCGTGAAGCGTTTCGCCAGCAGCATCGGCGTGACGATCTCGCCCTCGATCACATGAATGAGGAGATAGAGCGCGGCAGGAAGCAGGGCCAGCCACAACTGATCAATGACCAAGAGACCGGCGAGGAGGAAGATACCCACGCCAAATAGGGGCCCCATGATCGGGACATAGTTGAGGAGGAAAGCCACCACGCCCCACAGAACCGCATCGCCCAGTCCAGTCGCCCACATCGCAACGCCCGTCGCGACGCCGACGGCGAAGTTCATGGCGGTGATGGTGACGAGATAGGCCGAGATGTTCTTCTCGACATCGAGGGACAGTTCGACGACCTGCCTTTTGTCCTTGAAGGTTGGAAGAATTTCGACCGTGCGTTTCAAGAATGTACTGCCCGAGACCAGCAGAAAGAACAGGACCAGAATGGTTTCAAAAAAACTGCTGGCGAAATGCGTGCCGCCGGTGAAAAGACTGGCGGCGATACCAGAGGTCAGGCTGGCGCTTTGTTGGGATGCGTGTCCGGTGCCACTGACAAAACCATCGATCTGGCCCAGAAAAGTCTGGAGCGTGTTGATCGGCTGATTGAGAAATTTCAATCGCTCCTGCAGCCTGGGAATGCCATCGGGCAGTTTGGCCGCCCATTCACCGGCAGGGCCGGACACAGCAGCGCCTAAACCGACGATAGCGCCGAAGACCAGCAGAATGAGCAGAAGCGCGGCGAGGCCGCGCGGAATGTTGAACCGTTCGAGAAAACGCATGCCAGGCTGGAACAAAAGTTTCAGCACGAAGGCAAGAACGATCGGCAGGACGATGGACGCTGCAAAATAAGCGACGCACAACACCGCCAGAAATACGAGGATAGAGAGGAGCACGACGACCGGATCGGATGGCAGCTCCATCGTCTCGGCTTCCACTTGTTCGTTTTGAAGATCCGTCGCCACGTTGACCTGCCGTTATCGAGTTTAACCGATTGAGATTATGGCAGGGTGTCGATGCGGTCCAGCAGACGGCCAGAAAGATAAAAGCGATCCAGATGGAACCTTTTGTTTTCTTCGTCGTTGATTAACGCTTGAGTTGCGCATTGCTCGAAGAATTCCCGTCGGAGGTAGCCCGTGGCGGACAAAGGATGTTTGAATGAAGTCCCTTCTGCTTGCTGTGGTCGCCGTGTCCGTCTTCGCGCCTGTTGCTTTCGCGGATGAATTGAAGATCGAAGGTGTTGGCATCAATCGCGATATTCCCTGCAACGGCCAGGACATCGGCGTTTATGGGGCGAAGAACAAGATCACCCTCACTGGCCAGTGCAATAAGATCGTCGTCCATGGTTCCAATCACAAGGTGTCGCTGGAGCGTGGAACCGATCTGTCGGTGTCGGGCGCTGATAACGCGGTCACCGGCGGCACGGTGTCGAGCCTTAATGTCGAGGTTGCCAAAAACACTGTTGCGGTGACGATCCAGCCGATCGACGGCAAGAACAATGTCAAGAGCTTGGTCGATGTGTCCGGCGCTGAGCAAAAGCTGAACCTGGTGTTGGCCGGTGCGTCCGAGTTGAAAGTCGATGGCGCCGATCAGAAGGTCGAATGGTCGCTTGCCGGCGGCGCACCGGATCCCTCCATCTCGTCGTCGGGCGTCAACAACAGCATCCAGAAAAAGAAATAGAAGCTGCCTTTAGAGGCACAGCGTCTTGATGACCGCAGCGATCTCCGGCTTCTGCTCTAGGCCGAAGCCCGGCGCATCGCTCGGTCGCACCGTGCCGCCGCCGACAGGGCAGGCGGTTGGATAGCCACCGAAGGGCTGGAACACGCCGGGATAGGCCTCGCATCCGCCAAGCCCGAGCCCGGCGGCGATATGCAGATTGATCAGATGGCCGCCGTGGGGAAAGGCCTGCGCGCGATCGAAGCCGGAGTGTTCGAGCAGGTCCAGCATGGCCATATATTCGACCAGGCCATAGCTGAGCCCGGCATCCATCTGAAAGATGTCGTGTCCTGGGCGCAGGCCGCCGAATAGCAGCAGGTTCTTCACGTCCTGCCGCGAGAACAGGTTTTCACCTGTCGCCACAGGGCGGCCGTAGAGCTCCGTCAGTTGCTGGTTGAGTTCATAGTCAAGCGGATCGCCAACCTCTTCATACCAGCGCAGATCATACCCTTCGATAGCGCGGGCATAGGTGAGTGCGGCATCGATGTCGAAACGGCCGTTGGCATCGACCGACAGGCGCTTGCCATTGCCGGCGATGGCGAGAGCTTCCTCGATCCGCGCCATGTCTGTTGCCATGGTCGCGCCGCCGATCTTGATCTTGAAGGCGTCGAAGCCGAGATCGCGATAGCTTTGCAATTCGTCGGTCAGCGTTTTGCCACTGCCTTGGGGATAGTAATAGCCGCCGGCGGCATAGACAGGCACATCGTGCAAAACCTCCGCGCGCCCGGCGGCGCGCGCGATCGTCATATAGGCCGGCTCGTCAGCCAGTTTCGCGTTGAGATCCCAAAAAGCCAGTTCCACGGCGGCGATCGCGCCGGCACGGTCGCCATGGCCGCCCGGCTTTTCGTTGGTTAGCGCGCGTGCAAGCACTTTCGCCGGATCGAATGCGGTGCCGCTGTCATCGAGAAGTGCCTCGGGCGCAGCGGCTTTGAGGCGCGGAATGATCCGATCGGTCAGAATGCCGCGCTGGGCATAGCGGCCGATCGAGTTGAAGCCGAAGCCTGTGACCGGACGACCGTTGCGCATGACATCGCTGACCACCGCGACCAGCGATACGTCATGATCGGTGAAGGAAACCACCGCATTGGAGATCGCGCCTTCCAGCGGCACGCTACGTTCGATGATGTCGACAATGCGCATGTTCATCCAGTCGGTAGCCTGATGATGTTGTCGTCTGGTGCAAGGAGGCGCTTCTAGCTCGATCTTGCAAAGGCGCGCTCCCTTTGCTTGACGAGATGGGTCAGCACCATGTTCACCGGGGCAGCCAGGCTGACCTTGGCGGCCTCGCGCGGCACAGCGCCATTGATCACGTCGATTTCGCTCGGCCTGCGCTGTTCATGGTCTTGCAGCATCGAGGGTTTGGCATGGCGCACGGCACGGCCGAAGGCCAGCGCATGTTCCACCGGATCCTTGACCTTGATAGCGACGCCATTCGCCAGGCCGATATTCCAGGCTTCCACCGCAGCCGCCCGGCTGATCGGCCCCATCTCGGGATCGTCCATCACTTCGCCGACCGTCAGGCCGGTGAGCGTGCAGGGCGCGCTAAAGGCGACATTGCAGATCAGTTTTTCCCACTGCATGGCGACGATATTGGTCGAAAGCTCGGTCTTGAACCCAGCACCCGACCAGGCATCGATGACAGGCGTCAGATGAACAGTGGACAGGCCGCCAAAGGCGCCGATACGGATCGTTTCCATGCCGTTGTGAAAGACATGGGCTGGTCCACGGCGGATGGCGCCAAAGCCGCCGGCAATGCCGACGGCGAGGCGATCGGCGCCAACGGCTTCCGCTACGGCCTGCGCACTGCCAAGCCCGTTCTGGATGGTCAGCACGACAGTCTGCGGCGCAAGGAGACGGGGCAGGTGGACGCGCACGGAGGCGATATGCCCGGCTTTCACCGCGACGATGACAAGATCGACCGGCTCTTGGGGAGCCTCCGTCAGCGCGCGCACCGCGACGGTACGATCGCCGCTGGCGCCTTCGACGCGCAGGCCGTGCTCGTTGAGCACGCGCATCTGGTCGGCGCTGCGGCCGATGACGAGGACCTCATGCCCGGCGCTTGCCAGCAAACCGGCATAGATCGATCCCATCGCACCGCATCCGACGACGGCGATCTTCATGCCTTTTTCTCCAGCCTGTTCGGTTTGGTTGTGGCCCTGCGATCGGCGTCGTTTCGAGGGGCGCGATCGTCGTTCTTCGCAAAATACATGTCATAGGGTATGAAATGCACACGTGTGCGTTGTCAAGATGGGGCCGGATCGCATGAAAAACAGGCTGGTTTGCGGGTTTGACCTGCCTGGGGCGCGGAGCACCCTTGCAACACCGCCCTTTACCAAGGCAGCTTCACTCCATAAGAGCATTAACCATAGATTGTGTGTAGTCGCGCGTAGCACGTTTTGAGGGAGGGGCTTTCGAGATCGATGCAGCAGCGGCGCACCACCATCAAAGACATCGCCGTTCATCTCGGGATCGATCACTCGACCGTCTCTCGTGCACTGAACGACAATCCCAATATTTCCGAAGAGACCAAGCACCAGGTTCGCCAGGCGGCGCTGCGGCTCGGCTATGTCGCCAACGCTTCGGCCCGGGCTATGCGCTACAATCACAATGCGCTCATCGGGCTGGCGATCCCCGATATCCGCAATGACTTCTATAGCTCAGTGGCGCGTGCCCTGGCTGAGCGCTGCAATCGTGCCGGCTTTCAGATGGTTCTGGTCAACACCGATGATCATCCCGAAGTCGAGTGTCGACAGGTGCGCGCCTTGATGGAGGCGCGTGTCGCCGGCGTGCTGATCACGCCGACGCCGGAACTGCTGGAAACGACGGCACGCCTGCTGGCGCCGGTGCCCACCGTGCAGTTTGTTCGGCAATCACCCAAGCTCGCCGGCGACATCGTCAGCATGGACGATACCGGCGCCATGCGCGAGGCGACCGAACATTTGCTGGCCCAGGGCCATACGCGCATCGGCTATGTCGGCACGCGCAAGGACATTAATGTCGGGCAGGCGCGCCTGAACGGCTATCTGGCGGCCCAAGCCGCCGCCGGCCTGACAATCGATGAACGCTATATCGCGCTCGTCTCGCCCCGCCAGACATTTGGCGCCGACAGCGTCGCGCGTCTGCTTGCGCTCACGCCAGCGCCAACCGCGCTCATCATCGGCAGTTCCGAATTGACCATTGGCGGCCTGGGCGCGATCCAGGCGACGGGGGTGAACATTCCGCATGGGCTCGCCGTCATCGGCTATGGCGATCCGGTCTGGTGCCGCCTGCTGTCGCCGGCGTTGACCGCCGTGCAATTGCCGGTGGATGCGATGGTCGAGGCGGCGGAGACGTTGATCCTCAATCGGATTGGCGGCAAGGCGCCGGCGGAGCCGGAAGTGCGCTCCTGCCGGCCGACATTGGTTGTGCGCGGCTCCACCGCAATCTAGGCGATTTGCGCTAGTTCGAGGCGGTAATGCCCCGTTCCCTGATGATGGCTCCGTAACGTTCGGAATCCTTGCGGGACTTTTCCGCAAATTCCGCCGGAGACATCGGCGCGGGGATATTGCCGATGGCTGTGATGCGTTCCTGCATGGCCGGGTTGGCCAGCGACTTGTTAATTTCCGTATTCAGGCGTGCCACGATTTCCGGTGGGGTTTTCGCTGGCGCATAGACACCGAAGACCGAGTCGCCATCGAAATCGGTGAGGCCGAGTTCGTGCAGGGTCGGGGTATCGAGAAACTGTAGCAAGCGCTGCGGACTGCCAACGGCCAGAAGTCTGAGTTTGCCGGCCTTCACATGTTCAATCGCAATGCCCGGGTCGAACAGGAAGTCGAGCTGTCCGCCCAGCAAGTCTGTCAGCGCGGGAGCCGCGCCACGATAAGGCACATGGACGATGTCTGTCCGCGTCATACTGCGTAGCATTTCCGCGCCAAGATGCGGCGAGCTGCCGACGCCAGGTGAGCCAAAGTTACGCTTGCCGGGATTGGCTTTGATGTCGGCGAGGAAGGCGTTGAAATCCTTTGCCGGGTTTTCGGTGCGAACGACCAGATAAAGCGGCACGCGGGCAAGGGCGGCAACGGGGACGATATCGGCCGTCGGATCGAAGGGCATCTTCGCATAGAGATGTGGATTGATCGAAACCATACCCCCCGAAGTCAGGAGCAGCGTGTAGCCATCTGGCGTGGACCGGGCGACGAATTCACCGCCGACGTTTCCGCCAGCTCCAGCCTTGTTTTCAATCACCAGAGGTTGGCCAAGCGTTTCATTAAGAGGTTGGCTGATCAGGCGGCCCAATTGATCCGCCGCGCCCCCGGCCGGAAAGGCGACGACGAGACGAATGGGGCCACTTGGCCAAGTTTGTGCCAGTGCTGCGGACATCTGTCCGACAGCAAAGGCCGCAGCAATAAGCAGTGCTCTCTTAAACGTCCTCGACATGGTCCCCCTCCAAATAGCCGGTCCGCTGGCTTTTTCGCACATCGTAAAAATGCTGATGTGGTGTTGCCGATATGAGCCCGAACCCCTCTACCTGTTCGAACTCAGCCGAATTCAGCGGTCAAAACTAAGTGGCCATTTCGTTTTGAGTCAACCAATTTGGGACAAATCGGATTTGGATCAAAGGATAGGTTTGTTTGATCAAAGATAGTTTGATGGCTTTGCCGAGAGCGGTTTGGTCATGAGCGCTAGGATAGGGAAACGCCACTGGAGCGCTCCAAGACCGGGTCGGCCTGGCCCAAAGCAAAATCGCGTTTCGATAGAAACGCGATTTGCCTGAATCTCTTATTTTGACTCGTCTTCTGAGCGTTTGATGAACCCATCAAACGCAGAAACCCTATGAGCCTTGCACGTCGAGGATGATCTTGCCGATGTGGACCGAGGATTCCATACGCCGATGTGCCTCCGCCGCTTCTCCCAGCGGATAGACGGAATCGACGAGTGGGTGAATGGTGCCGGCGTTGAGCAGCGGCCAGACATGTTCTTCGAGTTCGCGGGCGATCTTCGCCTTCTGCGGCACCGACTGCGGCCGCAGCGTGCTGCCGGTGACGGTCAGGCGCTTCATCATGATCTGCGCGACATCGATGGTGACGGAGCGGACGCCGCCGAGAAAGGCGATCTGCACGAGCCGGCCTTCCAGCGCCAGCGTCTGTAGATTGCGCGGAATATAATCGCCGCCGATGATGTCGAGCACGACATCGACACCCTTGCCGCCGGTCGCCTCCTTCATCACCTGAACGAAATCTTCGCTGCGATAGTTGATGGCGCGCGTGGCGCCGAGCTTGAGGCAGGTGGCGCATTTCTCGTCGCTGCCTGCGGTGGCGTATACCGTGGCGCCCTTGGCGACGGCCAGCATGATCGCCGTCGTGCCGATGCCAGACGTGCCGCCATGAATGAGCACCGTCTCGCCAGCGCGCAGCTTACCGCGCATGAACAGATTGCCCCACACCGTATAGAAGGTTTCGCAGAGGCCAGCGGCTTCGATCATGCTGAAGCCTTTGGGAACGGGTAGGGCATGGTCGGCGGGCGTGGTGACATATTCGGCATAGCCGCCGCCGGGCAGAAGCGCCGTCACCGCATCGCCAACCTTCCAGCGGCTAACGCCTTCTCCAAGTGCTGCGACCGTGCCGGCCGCTTCAAGGCCCGGGAGGTCTGACGCGCCGGGCGGCGGCGGATAATGGCCGCTGCGCTGCACGACATCTGGGCGATTGACGCCGGCCGCCGCCACCTTGATGAGGATGTCGCCGGGCCCAGGTGCGGGCACGGGGCGTGTCGCCAGAGTCAGGACTTCAGGCCCACCGGGCTGCTTGATCTCGGCAACCTTCATGCTTGTCGGCAACATCGTAACTCTCTCCGAAAGTTCAATCATCAAATCATGGGAAGGGATTAGGCGAAGGTCGGCAGCTTCATCGAGCGGCTGAGCGATTGCAGCAGTTCGAGGATCTGCGCGAAGTTCGCGGTGAAACGATCCGAAGGCGCGGAGACGCAGACCGCGTAATTCTCACCGGCGATGCGGAACGGTACGGCGACGCAGCGCAACCCTTCAGCATATTCCTCGTCGTCGAGCGCATAGCCATCGGACTGGATCTTGCGAATTTCGCGCCGGAACGCCTCGGCATTGGGGATCGTATTGGCAGTACGCGGCACGAATTTGCAGGTGCGGATGAATTTCTCCCGCTCTTCTTCCGAGGCGATGGCGAGCAGCAATTTGCCTGAAGCGCGCGCATGGATGTCGCCGCCGCGCCGGCGCGAGGCACCGCCCGATGCTTGGATCGGATTGGTGCCGGCTTCAACCGCCAGGGTGATCAGATCGCCGTCGAGCCAGCCCGAGACATAGCTGGTTTCGCCGGATTTTTCGGCGATCTTCTTGACTAAGCCGCGCAGTTCATCCGGGCAGGAGAACTGCATGTTGAAGCCGTCAATGAGATCGCCGACGTGTAGGCCGAGGAGAAACCTATTCTCCATGCCCCGTCGCAAAAGGCCGAGCGACTGCAAGGTGTGCAGCAGATGATAGGTGGCTTGCAGCGGCAGACCAGTTTTGCGGCGGATTTCGCTGACGCCAAGCCCATCGCGGCTCTGGGCGACGGCGAAAAGGATCGACATGGCCCGCGCCACCGATTGGACGCGCGGCTTTGGCTGCTGTTCTTCAGTCTCTTCCGCTGCAATGTGCTCGCCCTCGAGCGGCTCTTCGGCAGGGTTTTTCATGGGTCTCATACCAGTCGTCTGTTGGGCCAGTCTGTTGTGCATTGTCATCCGTTACTGGCATGGGACCGCCGGCACGTCCATTGTCATCCAGCCGCCGGCGCCACCATGAACTCGCGGATCGTTTCCTTGCGGCGGATACGCCAATTGCCATCAATCCGGACCAGTTCGCCGTGGGACGACAGCACCATCGAGGGACCGGAAATGGTGGGTGCCGTCTTGCCCCCGGGCCCAGTATAGAAGGTGATGCAGAGCGAGAAGGAGGCCGTGTCCACGCCTTTGGCCGTCGTCACCAGATTGGTGATGATGTGGCGGGCGCGTGTGTCGGTGCTGCGCCCTTCATAGATCCTTTCCACAGCGGCCGGTCCGCGCACGACGGCGCCGGCACGGTGCCATTCCCCGTCAGGCGCGAAGAAGCCGGCGACATCCTTGAACCGGGCTTCGTCGATGGCCTGATAAAAGGCCAAGAGAAGCTTCTGGCAGTCCCACTCCGTTGCCAGCCAATTGGCGTTGTCCTGGGTCATGTCAGGCGCCCTGGGCCACGGTGGCGGCGATCGCATTGGTGCCTTGCATGAGCACGCCGATATCGGCGCCGCTGATGAAGAATGTGCCGCCGAACTTGCGCCAGTGAGCAATGTCGGCGGCGGCCGCCAGGCAGCCGGTCATGACGCCGCATTGGCGGGCCAATTGCATGCCGTCCTCAAGCGCCTTGCGCACCTCTGGCGCATTCGGCTGGCCAGGGAAGCCGAGCTGTGCGGCAAGGTCGTTCGGCCCGAAGAAGACCGCATCGACCCCTTCGACACTGCAGATGTCTTTCAGGTTCTCCAGCGCCTCGCGGCTTTCGATCTGCACGGTCACGGCAATGGGCGAGGGGCCGCTGCGATAGTAATTCTTGTCGAGGCCCCACATGGCGGCGCGCACGCTGCCGCCGATGCCGCGCCGGCCTTCCGGCCCAAAACGTGTGAGCGAGACGATGTGGCGAGCCTGCTCGGCCGTGTGCACATTGGGAACCATGATGGCATCGACGCCGAGATCGAGCAGCGGCTTCAACGTATCGACATGCTCCGAGCTGATGCGCACCAGGATAGGCTTGCGCCCACCGGCCGCAACGATCTGCTGATGCAGGATCGGAATATTGGTGGCCGCATGTTCCGCCTCGATCGCCAGATAATCGATATTGGTGTGGCTGAGGATCTCGATCGTCTGGAACGTCGGAATGCAGGCGAAGATGCCGCAGACGAATTCGCCCGAGACGATGCGCTGCTTGAAGGAAGGGCGAGTGGTGGCTGCTATGTTCATCTTGATTACTCCGCGACCTGCTGCGTGTGTTGAGGGGGGACGTCTGGCGCCAGACCGAGCTTGTTGCCGAACCGCTCCACCATCACGTCCTCGAACTTGATCTGATCTGAACAGACATGGCTGCCGCACCGCAGCCGATAGAGATCGGGACGTGCATGGGCGATTGGCAAAAGGCCTTCGTTGTCGAGCACCCGCGCCGCGTCGAGAATGAAGCGGCGGAACTGCACCACGCCGAGGTCGGACGAATTGAGATGTTCCTTGGTCCGATCGGCGATGACCCCTTGACTGATCTGGATGGCCGCATCTTGCTCCGACACGCCTTTGATGCCGGTGAAGCTTTTGTTCTTCTGATCGACGCGGTCGATGAGGAAGTCATTCGCCTTGTTGCGGTAGGCCACATAATTTTCATCGACCTCGGAATGGATCGACGCGCCGGAACGGAAGCGTTTGACTTCCTCTGTGCCGAGGGGGCGGTCAGGATTCCAGCTGTAGGTGAAGATCCAGTGCGACGTATCGTCGATCGGAACCCAGCATTGACCGTGCATGGTTTCGCCTGGCAGCGCATTTGGCGCGAGACCGTGATTGGGCATCAGGAATTGGCTGACGCGCCAATAGGTGTCGCCAGGATCGGCATGGCGGGCGCCGCCCAGAACGAGGCCAGCTTCATGAGGGATGATGGAGAAGCGCACGGCGCCGTCATTGCGGATCCATTGCAGCCGCCGCTCGTCGGCCGAGGATTGGCCAACGAACTCCGACCCCGTGACCTGCTGCCGGTTCTTGTCGATCGGTAGGTGAAGGAAGGAGAAATGCGCCGTATCGAGGCCGCCTTCGCAGGCCTGCGCCCAGTTCGACTCCTGGAATTTCTTCGACGCGAAGGTATGGGTTCCCGGCAGTTGCGTGAATTCGAACTCAGGAAACTCCGGCATCTGCTCGGCAGGCCCGAGATAGACCCAGATGATGCCGCCGGCCTCGCGGGTCGGGAACGTCTCAAGCTGGATCTTCTCGCACATCTTTTGCCGCTGGCCGTTGTCGGGCAGGGTCGGCACGTCGAGGCAGCGCCCGTTCACGTCGAACTTCCAGCCGTGGTAGACGCAGCGGATGCCACCTTCCTCGACGCGGCCGAAGAACAGATCGGCGCCGCGATGCGGGCAGGTGGGTGTGATGAGCTGTGCCTTGCCGGCGCTGTCGCGGATGGCGATCATATATTTATTCAGCATGTTCACCCGACGCGGCGGGCAATCGGGCTCCGGCAATTCTTCCGACAGCAAAGCGGGCTGCCAGAAGAACCGGAACATATGCCCCATCGGGGTGCCTTCGCCGGTTTGCGTCAGGAGGCGGTTGTCTTGTTCGCTGAGCATGTGGGTTTCCCCTTATTCAATAATGCCGAGTTTCTCGGCGATCAGGTCGTGGAGAATTTTGAAAGCGGCCGCATCGGTGCGGTCGGCTTCGGTGGGGCGATGTTCGAGCAGCAGCTTTGCCGGCGCGCCGAAGACCAGGATGCGATCCGCCATCTCGATGGCGTCATCAATGCGATGGGTGACGAACAGGCAGGTCTTGCGTAATTCGCGGATCAGCCGGCTGATGTCGGCGCGCAGAACTTGCGACGTCACATGATCGAGCTGGCTGAAACATTCGTCGAGCAGCAGGATTTCCGGATCGATGGCGAGCGCGCGCGCCAGGCTGACACGCTGGCGCATGCCGCCTGACAGTTCATGCGGGTAGAGGTTGGCGGCGCGCTCAAGGCCAACCCGCGCCAGCCATTCGGTCGCTGTCTTACGTGTCTGCGACTTCTCTTCGTGCAGGATCTGGAGACCGAGCTCGACATTTTCGAGCGCCGTGCGCCAGGGCATCAGCCGGTCGGTCTGGAAACCAACAGCAATCACGCGGCGCAATTGCTGAAACTCCGCCTTGGGATCGATGCCCATCACCCGTACTTCGCCGCGCGTCGGCGCCAGATTGCCCATGATGAGATTGAGCGCGGTCGACTTGCCCGCACCCGTGCGGCCAAGGAAGGAGACGATCTCGCCGCGTTCGACGGCGAAGGACAGGTTCTGGATTGCGACGACGTCACCGAAGGAGACGCCGACCTGTTGGAGTTGAATGGCGGGAAGGTCAGTGGTCATTTGAGCGGCTTGCATCAGCGCACCTCGATCGTCTGGCGATAGCTGAGCACATATTGTTCCACCCACGTCACCAGCTGTTGCAGCACGATGTTGAGCCCGACGAGCAGGATCGTCCAGGCGAGGATGGTGGCGATGTCGAAATTGGCCTGGGCCAGGCCCATCTGCGCACCGATGCCAGCCGTTGCCGCGATCAGTTCGGCGAAGATGATCATGCGCGTCGCATAGCCGATCACCGAGCGCGTGGTGGCGAAAATATAGGGCATGACATGGGGAACGATCAGGTAGCGCAGCACCTGCCAACGGTTTGGCCGGAAGCTTTCGCACATTTCCAAAAGGTCCTTGGGCATGGCGCGAATGGCATCGGCCACGCCAAGCGCATAGAAGGGAATGACGATGACCAGCAGGATGAAGAAGATGCGCAGCTCCGGCATGCGGAACCAGAACACGGCGATCAGCATCCAGGAGAGGGCCGGGATGCCCGTATCGATCACGATCAGCGAGCGCAGATAGGGCCGCGCGGTGGGAAACATGCCCATCGCGAGGCCAACGCCGGTACCAATGAGCATGGCGCAACCCAGGGCCAGCGCCAGCCGGCCGAGGGTGAGGAGCATGTCGCCATAGAGCGGCAGCAGTTTGTTCCACAGGCTGCTGATGATGTCAGCTGGCGGCGGCGCGATATAATGCGGCGCGACCATGCTGGCGATCTGCAACAGCACGACGATCGCCAGCGCGGTGACAATGCCCGCATAGCGCTCGTGCTTGGGAAGGCGCGGCAGTGCGGGTTTTTCCTGCATCACTTCGATTGTCATGGGCCACTCTTATGCGAAGGGTTCAACGAGACCGTCAGCTCGGGAAAAAGTCCGGATTGATCTTCGGATTCTTCTCATCAATGTAAGCCTGGGCGGCGCGAATAGACTCGCGGCCGTCTTCGGTCAGCATCGACAGGTTGAGGAATTTCAGGCGTCCAGCTTCATGGGCCGCGACCATATCGGCCACTTTCAAGCCGAGCTTCGGCGCCGCGATGCTGTAGATCTCCGAAGGGTTGGCGTTGATCGCGGCAACGAGGTCGTGACACGTCGCATCGACGCGTTTGGGCAGGTCCGGATCGCGGGCGATCGCTTCCTTGCGCAGGGCCAGGCCGAAATAGGGAAGCGGGCGCTTCTGGCGGCTTTCATATTCGCGGCCGAGATTGAAAATAGCGCGCAGATCGGGCACTTTTTCGAAAGCGCCGATGATATTGGGCTCCCAGGACAGGGCCGCGTCGACATTGCCAGACACAACCATCGCGACCGCCTGGACCGGGTTCGGCACATTCTGCACCGGCATGTCCTTGCCGAGTTCGACGCCATAGGCGTTTTTCAGAACCGCCCGGCACATATTATAAGAGCCGGTGGCGACGACGGCGGCGAGAGGCCTGCCCTTGAGTTCCTTGGCCGACTGCGGGCCGTTCTTGCCGGCGACGATATTGATGATGTCGGCGGTGGTGAAGATCGAGGCCAGTTTCACCGGGACGCCTTTGTCGGACATGCCTTTAAAGCTGTCCCAGGCGCCGATGGCGAGATCGAAACTGCCGGCGATGAAATCGCTGTAATAGCTCGGTACGGATGTGTAGGCGGTGGCGAGTTCGATATTGAGGCCGTGTTTTGTATCGAAGCGTTTTGCTTTCAGATATTCGTCGAAGATCACGCTGATGCCGGCGTTCAAGGTCGCGTAACGCACCGTTGTTTTCGCCTGAGCGTGAACGGCTGGGGCAAAACACAGAGACGTGCTGGCTGCGCCCGCTTGTAGAATACGGCGTCGTGTAATGCTCATAACTTTCCCTCCCTTATTCCCCGCGCGTCCCTAGCGCGCTCCTTTAGAAAGAATAGGCTCGTGTCTCTCCCAACACGGGCTTATTCCGCCACAGCCCGCACGACGCTGCTGTCGCTCCCTAAAAGCGCTTTGACCTGCGCCACCACTTTGGCGGCGTTCGGTAGCAATTGCGCCTGCAACACAGGTGAGGCAGGCATGCGCACATCAGGCGTCGCCAGCCGCGCCACGCGCGTCAGGCCGGCGTCGTGAAGGCGGCAGGCGAGTTCAGCGCCGACGCCACCAGTCAGATTAGCCTCATGCACGATCAGAGCGGTTTCGCCCGCCGCGCGCACTGCCGCGATCAATTCAGCCTCGGGCAGGGGCGAGAGCCAGCGCAGGTCGATCACCGCCGCGTCGATGCCGAGTTTCGCCAGCTCCTCCGCCGCGTTCTCGATCACCGGCATGCCAGTGCTCCAGCTGACCAAAGCGATGTCCTTGCCGGCACGGCGCTGGCGCAGGCCGCCGATCGGTTCGACCGGGCCCTCAAGGCTGGCCATCTCTTTGCGCTGATAGAAGACTCTGGATTCAATGATGATGGTCGGATCGTCATTGGCGATCGCCGCCCGCAGCATGTCGTAGGCATCCTGCGCCGTCGACGGCAGGCCGATGCGCAGGCCGGGGATGTGAAACAACAGGGCTTCGAGCGATTGCGAATGCTGGGCGCAGGAGCCTGGCGTCGTGCCCTGCTGCATGCGCACGACCAAGGGTGCCGAGGCCTTGCCCTGGGTGATGTAGCGCAGATTGGTCATCTGGTTGATGATCTGGTCGATCGCCACCAGCATGAAGTCGGCCCACATGATCTCGACCACCGGCCGCAGGCCCATCATGGCGGCGCCGAGCGCCGAGCCGAGAATGGCGCTTTCGGAAATCGGCGTGTCGAACACGCGCTCCTTGCCGAAGCTCTTTTGCAATGTGCGCGTGCAGCCGAAAATGCCGCCACCGCCGCCGACATCCTCGCCATAGACGAGAAGCTCCGGCCGCTCCTGCAATTCCTGTTTCAACGCCATGGTCACGGCATTGCCATAGGTGGTCTCGGTTGGCGCGCTCCGGCGCGCCGGACGCGGCTTGGATGCGGGCAGGGCGCCGATGATGTGGTCTCTGGCCGTGGCGGGATTTGGCAGCGGCGCCGCTTCGACGCGCTGCCGCAAGGACTCGATGTCCTGCTTCACCTCGGCGTCGATCGTATCAAGCTCGCGGGCGAGGCTCGCATCCGTCTCGATCAGCTTGTGGCGCAGTCGGGCTAGGGGATCCTTGGCTTGCGCCGCGTCCCATTCGTCCTTCGGACGATAATGTTGCCCGTCCTTATTATAGTGGCCCCAGAGGCGAACGGTTTCGAATTCGAGAAAGATCGGCCCGTTGCCTTCCAGCAATTGCTGACGGGCCATCGCGACGCTGTCGCGCACCGCCACCGGATCGCCGCCATCGACGGTCGCCGCCTTGATGCCATAGGCGCCGGCGCGTCGGGCCTGGCGCGGTACCGGCGCCACCTGATCGGACGGGGTCATCTCGGCCCAGCCATTGTTCTCGCAGATGAATAGAACCGGCAGCTTGTTCAGGCTGGCGAAGACCAGCGCCTCGTGCGCCGATCCCTGGTTCATGGCGCCGTCGCCGATGCTGACAACGGAAATACCGCCGGTTTTCTGCAGCTTCTGCGCCAGCGCGACGCCAGCGGCGATGGGAAAGCCCGCACCGACAATGGAGTTTTCGCCGATGAAGCGATGCTCAGGCGCGATCATCAGCGCCGAGCCGGCCCGCCCGCCGTTGATGCCGGTGGCGCGATGGCAGATCTCGCTCATCGCCGCAAAGGGGTCGATGCCGACCTCCAGCGCCCAGCCGTGGCCGCGATAGGTCGCCGAAATGCGGTCTTCGTCGCCGAGCGCCTCCAGGGTGCCGACCGGAATGGCCTCCTGGCCGGCGCACAGATGGATGGATCCGACCGCCAGCCCAGCCTCGCTGAACTGCATGCACAGATCTTCGAAACCGCGAATGTGGGCCATGCGCCGATAGGCGCGCAGGCTGAATGTTGCGTCAGAATTGTCTTTCGGCACGTGCGACCAGCCCAGCGGGCCTCCCTGTGGTCTTATCGTATTATGATTGTGATATCATATAGTGATTGTCAAGGCGGTTTTTTGGCCGGTATGGCGTCCGCCCACAACCGCATGCGGAGACGCGTAATCCGGCCGCTCCAACGAGATCGCAACTTTCTGGCGTCGGTCAGACCGCAGGATGTGGCGGACCGATCGCGCCATGAGAATGTTGGAAGAGGGGCCGCTCTCAAGGGAGTGGTCTTCGCGGCTTGGCGCAGCGCGGCCTCACGATCGCGCTCGGCACCGCGGGGGTTGCTGAACGATCTGGGTGAAGGTGGGATGTGAGACCGCAACCCGGATCGTCCGCGGTCTGCTGTTCGTGGTTATGTCGGCGTCGCGTTGTTCACGCCGCTCCATTCGCATTGTCGAAAAACGAATAGTGCAGGCTGGGGCGTTATCGCCGTTGTGACGATCAGCGTGCCGGCCGCGCCTTTGATCGTATTCTTTTAGAGAAGCGCGAAGTCTATGAATCCTTTGTCGCGTGCATCGCCTGGACGCTCTATCGCCGCAGCGAATAACCAGGGCGCGCAAGGGGTTTCCTTTTCAGCCTGCGCCCCGTATTCCTGCGGGCTGGATCATGATGAAACACAAAAGCAACAACACGGCGGCCGCGATACCGATCTTTGCCCTGGTATTGCTGGCCTCCAATTTGCGGCCGGCGCTGACCAGCGTCGGCCCGCTCCTTGAAGAGATCAGACAGGGCGTCGGCATTTCGGTGACGGCCGCTGGCCTGTTGAACAGTCTGCCTCTGCTGGCTTTCGCATGCTTCTCGCCGCTGGCGCAGTTGGGGCGTCGGTTTGGGTTGGAGCGAACTCTGGTGGTGTCGATGTTGGCGCTGACCACTGGCTTGCTCTTGCGCTCGCAGGGCTCCGTCATCGCGTTGTTCGGCGGCACGATCATGTTGGCTGCCGGTATTGCCATCGCCAATGTTCTTATTCCCGGTGTCATCAAACGCGATTATGCCAACCGTGTGCAGAGCACGACCACGCTCTATGCCATGGCGTTGGGGCTGACCTCGGCCATCGCGTCAGGGCTTGCCGTGCCGTTGTCCAATTGGCTGCCCGGCGGCTGGCGAGCGGCTCTGGCGGCATGGTCGATCTTCTCCGTGGTAGCCTTGATCGTCTGGCTGCCACCGGCTTGGCGGACGCCGGGTGAGAAAAACATTGTGCGCGTGCCGCGCACCTCGGTCTGGCGCTCGTCGCTGGCCTGGAAGATCACCGCCTTCATGGGCCTGCAGTCCATGACGTTCTATATGACGATTGGTTGGTTCCCGGCGATCTTGCAGGACATGGGCTATTCGGCGGAGAACGCAGGCTTTCTGATCACGCTGTTTCAGCTCATTTCGCTGGTGGTCGGCATCAGCATTCCGCCGCTCCTGAGATTGGCGTCGGATCAAAAGCTGTTCGTGTTTTTCGCCTCGCTGCTGATCTCGGCCGCGCTCATGGGAATGATCCTGATGCCCGGCATCGCCTATCTGTGGGTGCTGCTGATGGGGCTGGGCAGCGGCGTCTGCTTCGTTCTGGCGCTCGCCTTCATCGGGCTGCGCGCGTCTGATCATTATCGCGCGGCGTCTTTGTCGGTCATGACGCAGTCGATCGGCTATCTGGTGGCCGCGATGGGCCCGCTAGCCTTTGGCTTCCTGCATGATTTTGCGCACAATTGGACGGTACCGTTGATCGCCATGGTGGTCGTGACGCTGGTTCAGGCCCTGTTTGGCCTCGCCGCTGGCCGCAACCGCACGGTTTAAGGGGGAAAGTCCGTGCCGGGTGGACGGACGAGAATGATCGTCATCCGCCTGTCATCGGGCCCCGCCATAGCCGCGCCACCGTATCTGGAGCGCCATGATGAACCGTCCGCTTTCCCTGTTTGCTTCGCTGTCCCTGGTCGCGCTGTCGATCGCTGCTTTCGGCAGCCAGGCCGCCGCCCAAACCATTCAATCGCGCATTTTTTCCTCCGAGGATCCGAAATTCGTGTGGAAGACGGTGACGCTGCCGAACGGCAAGACGGGCGCCTATACGCTGGGTGTCGGCTCCGGCGCCTTCCGTCATCGCAGCGATCCGCCGAATGTGGTGTGGACCACGGGCGATCGTGGCCCGAACATGACCTGTAGCGAGGCGCCAGCGATCCTCGGCGAGGAAATCGCGCAGACCTGCCGCAAGCTTTCCAACGGCCGCATCTATCCGACTCCCGACTACGTGCCGTCGATCTACAAGCTCGAACTCGATCGCGATAAGGGCACGTTCAAGCTGCTCGAGACGATCCCGCTGCGCAAGGCCAAGTCAGGCGCGACGATCACCGGTCTCCTTAATCCGCAGACCAAGGCCACCAAGGACACCGGCATGGACATGACCGGCAAGGTCTTGCCCGACGATCCCGACAACGTCGATCTCGAGGGCATCGTCCGTCTGTCCGACGGCACGTTCTGGATCGGCGAGGAAATGGGTCCTTCCATCGCCCATCTGTCCGCCGACGGCCGCATTCTTGAGCGCCATGTGCCGACCGATGCGGCAGCTGACTATAAGGATGCGGAAGCCAAGATCGTCGCCGATCTGCCGGCGATCCTGACGAAGCGCCAGGGCAATCGCGGCATCGAGGGCATCGCTGTATCGCCCGACGAGGCTTTCCTCTATTTCATGGTGCAGAATCCGCTCGCCAATCCCGACGCCAAGGCTTATCAGGCCGCGCGCAACACGCGCTTCTTCAAGTTCGATCGTCAGGCCGGCAAGGTTGTCGGTGAATGGGTCTATCAGCTCGCCGATCCGCAATCCTTCGGCTTCGATCCGTCGCCGCGCCAGAACGAGCCGCGCATCTCGGAAATCCTGGCGCTCGGCACCGATCGTATTCTGGTGCTGGAGCGCACCGAGAAGACCACGAAGCTGTTCGAGATCACCCTCGATGGCGCCACCAATATTCTGGGCAGCAAGTGGGACGAGGTGGCCACCTCGCCGTCGCTGGAACAGCAGAATGACCTTGGGCCGTTGAACGTCACGCCAGTCACCAAGACGCTTCGCCTCGACACGTTCCGCGACATCAAGGATGCGCCGGAGAAGATCGAGGGCATGGCCATCCTCGAAGACGGCACCCTGATGCTGATTAACGATAACGACTTCGGCATTCGCGGCGACGCCACCAAAATCGTCCTGGTCAACGGCGCGGTGACGGCCGATCCGGCGATTTGGAAGAAATAATGGCCGGCGCGTCGGCTATTTGCCTCGGGCCAGCTTTCGTCGCATCGTAGGGCGTTCGCTGAATCAGGAGGTGAGGCTATGACCGACGCATCATCCGCTAGCTCGAATCCCCAAACGCCACTGCCAGCCCCCTTTGCCTTGTTGAAAGCCAAATGGGGCTGGATCGTCGCGCTCGGCGTGGTCTACACCATCGCCGGCGTGGTCGCCCTCGGCAGTGTCGTCATGGCGACGGTGGTGAGCGTACTCATCGTCGGTTTCATGATGATACTCTCGGGTGTCTTCGAGATTATCAATTCCTTCCAATTCAAGAGTTGGGGCAAGTTCATCCTCTGGCTGCTGCTTGGGGTGCTCTACATCGCCTCGGGCGTGATTTGCTATCTCAACCCCTTGCTGGCGGCGACGGCATTGACCTTGATGCTAGGCGTCACGCTTGTCGTATCGGGCATCTTGCGCATCGTTCTGGCGTTCAACATGAAGAGCGAGTCGCCGTGGATCTGGGTTAGTCTGTCAGGTCTTGTGACCTTGGCGCTGGGTGTGATCCTGCTGGCGCGCTGGCCGCTGTCGGGGCTCTATGCGCTCGGCATTTTCCTGGGCATCGACCTTGTGTTTGCCGGCGCTGCTTGGATCGGCCTTGGCCTGGCGGCCCGTAGCAAACAGGCCTAGCCCAGCACTTTCCGATATCGCATCCGCTTCAGCCCTTGAGCCAGAAGCGGATGCCATAGGCGACGATGCCCAAGGCCGTGATACTGACCAGCCAGATCGCGGCCATCCACAATAGCCGCTGCCACAACGGCGCTTGCGGCTGCATGGGCGCCGCCATCAGTGATAGCCCTCCGCGCCGGCCTTGCCGCGAAACACCCAATAGGCCCACGCGGTATAGGCGAGAATGAGTGGCATGATGATCACGACGCCGATCAGCATGAACGACTGGCTGCGGTGAGGCGCCGCCGCATCCCAGATCGTTACCTTATCGGGCACGACATAGGGATACATGCTGACGCCGAGGCCGGCGAAACAGATCAGGAAGAGCGCCAACGCCAGAAAGAATGGCCAGGTCTCGTGTCCCTTGCGCATGGCCAGCCAGAACAAGCCGGCAAGGATAGCCGTCAGCAGCGGTACCTGCGCTGTCGCCAGGACATTGGGGAAGGTGAACCAGCGCTGGTAATAGCCAAAAGCGAGGAACGGCGTCGCCAGGCTGACGGCGACGATGGCGACCAACGTGCCAATGAAGAACCGCCACGCCAGGCGCCGCGCATGTTCCTGTGCCCGTCCTTCGGTTTTCCAGATCAGCCAGGTGGCGCCGAGCAGCGCATAGCCAATCACTGTGCTGACGCCGGTGAGCAGGCTGAAGGGCGACAGCCAGTCGAGCCAACCGCCACCATAAGAGCGATTCTCGACGGTGATGCCTTGCAGCAGGGCGCCCAGGATCATGCCTTGCGAGAAGGCCGCGACGACGGAGCCGATGGTGAAGCCCGCGTCCCAATAGGGCCGGTGGCCCGGATCGCGAAAGCGGAACTCGAAGGCGACGCCGCGAAACACCAGGCCGAGCAACATCGCGATGATCAGGGGATAGACCGCCGGCATGATGATGGCGAAGGCGAGGGGAAAGGCGGCGAACAATCCGCCGCCGCCCAGCACCAGCCAGGTCTCGTTGCCATCCCAGACCGGGGCGATGGAATTCATCGCCTGGTCGCGCTCATCGCCGACGGCGAAGGCCGGGAAGAGAATGCCGATGCCGAGATCGAACCCGTCCATCACCACGTAAGCGAAGACGGCGAAGGCGATGATAAAGGCCCAGATCATCGGCAGATCGATAAGAGATGCACTCACGATCTCACCTCCGGAAGGATTTGCTGGCGACGGCCGGGGCAGGCGTGAGCCCGGCGGCGCGCGACGGCCCTGTCTCGGGCTCGGATTCGCCGCTCATCGGCGGGCTCGCCATCAGCCGTAGCAAGTACCAGACGCCCAGGCCGAACACGATGAAGTAGACGATGACGAAGGCCAGCAGCGAGGTGGCGACGGCGGAGGCCGCGAGCGGCGAAGCGCTTTCGGCGGTGCGCAACAGGCCATAGACGGTCCAGGGCTGGCGACCGACTTCCGTTGTCACCCAGCCGGCAATCACCGCGACGAAGCCCGATGGTCCCATGACGATGGCGAAGCGATGCAGCAGCGGCCAGTCGTAGAGCCGGCCGCGCCAGCGCGCCCACAGGCTGCACAGGCCCAGAAGCAGCATCAGCATGCCGAGGCCAACCATGATGCGAAACGACCAAAAGACGATGCCGACCGGCGGCTTACGATCGTCGGCCACCGTGTCGAGGCCGGCCAGCGGCGCGTTGAGATCGTGCTTGAGGATCAGCGACGACAGTTTCGGAATCTCGATCTTGTAGTCGACACGCTTCTCGGCGCTGTTGGGAATGCCGAATAGGATCAGCGGCGCACCATCAGGGTGGCTGTCATAGTGCCCCTCCATGGCCATCACTTTCACGGGCTGATGTTCCAGCGTGTTGAGGCCATGCATGTCGCCGGCGAAGATCTGGATCGGCGCGACAATGGCCGCCATCCACATCGCCATGGAGAACATTTTGCGGGTGCGTGGATCGTCGCGGCGGCGCAGCAAATGCCAGGCGCCGACGCCGCCAACCACCAGCGCGGTCGTCAGATAGGCGGCGATGACGGTGTGGACGAGCCGATAGGGAAAACTTGGATTGAAGATGATCGCCCACCAGCTCGGTCCCGGGACGAACTGGCCGTTGGCGGCGATCTCATGGCCTGTCGGTGTCTGCATCCAGCTATTGGCCGAGAGAATCCAGAAGGCCGAGATGAATGTGCCAACGGCAACCATGAGCGTCGCAGCGAAGTGCAAATTTTTACCGACGCGGTTGAGGCCAAACAGCATGACGCCGAGAAAGCCCGCTTCGAGGAAGAAGGCTGTAAGCACTTCATAGGCCATCAACGGGCCGATCACCGGGCCGGCTTTGTCGGAAAACACCGCCCAATTGGTGCCGAACTGATAGGACATCACGATGCCCGAGACGACGCCCATGCCGAAAGTCACGGCGAAGATCTTCAGCCAGTATTTGAACAGATCGAAGTAGAGCTGCTTGCCCGTCCACAGCCACAAACCATCGAGCACAGCCAGATAGCTGGCGAGGCCGATCGAGAAAGCGGGAAAGATAAAATGGAAACTGACCGTGAAGGCGAATTGGATGCGGGCCAGCAGAACGGGATCGAGATGGTCGAACATGTGTCGCTCGCGTCTTTCCCAACGTGTTCGCCGGGACTGCTGCGACGCTAACCACGTCACAGAGCGCGGCGATATTGCGACATTGTTGCACGTCTTACGACAATGGTCAAAATTACAATTGTTTTCAGCGAGATCTAATGGGTGTGGCGAAATGTGACTGCGCCTGCGCGTCGCATGGATAACAACGGATTCGCCGCTGCATTGCTGGCTGCAAACCCGCTGTCAAACCTTGCCGACACTCCGTTCATGACGTCATAGTCAGAATCAACAGGAGAGGACGATGGGCAAGACGAAGGCGATTACGATCTACGGCATCAAGAACTGCGACACGATGAAGAAGGCGCGCACCTGGCTCGATGAACACGGCGTTGCCTATCAGTTTCACGATTATAAGGCGTCAGAGATCGACAAAGCCTCGCTGGAGAAATGGGCCGGCGTTGTCGGCTGGGAGACTCTGCTCAATCGCGCCGGCACTACCTTCCGCAAACTGCCCGAGAAGGACAGGGAAGGGCTCAACGAGAAGAAAGCCATCGCGCTGATGCTGGCGCAGCCGTCGATGATCAAACGGCCGGTGCTTGATGTCGACGGGAAGCTGACGGTCGGCTTCAAGCCAGATATTTACGGCAAATTGTTCTCATAAGCCGCGCTTCATGCTGTTCAGGTCCGCCGTTCTCGATGCGATCCGGCAGGGGCAGGTGACGCTGGCGTTCCGGCGCTGGCGCAAGCCGACCGTTAAACCTGGTGGAACCCTGAGGACGGCGATCGGGGTGCTGGCAATCCGTCAGGTTGAACCTGTCGATCTCGATGCGACGACCGGGCAGGACGCGAAACGGGCCGGATTTGCCAATCGCACGGATTTGCTCGCCGATCTGGCGAAACAGCGAGAGGGGCAGCTTTATAAAATCGTCTTTGAGTGGCTTGGCGCTGATGACCGTGTGGCCTTGCGGGCGCAAGCGACGCTCAAAGCCGAGGAAATCTCCGCCTTGCGCGACTGTTTAAGCCGCTTCGACCGGACGCCGGACGGGCCGTGGTCGCTCAACACTCTGCGGCTGATCGATCGCCGCAACGATGTCGCCGCCGGCGAGTTGGCTGATGCGTTGGGCATGGACAAGGCACTGTTCAAGCGGCGGGTTCGCAAGCTGAAAGATCTCGGCCTCACCGAAAGCCTGCGGGTCGGCTATCGGTTGTCGCCGCGTGGCTGCGCCTTGCTGGCGGCATTGCCTAATCTCCGCTAGGTTCGTGCCCCAACCAAGAGCGCCATCATGTATGCTGATAAAACCGTGCTGCAGATCGTGGGACAACTGCTGATCGCCCTTCTGTTCATCGGCACGGGCATCATGAATGCGGGGTGGAAACAGCAGCAGCATGTGGACCGGATGATCGCTGCCGGCATTCCTTTTCCCTGGGTGACGTTGTGGATCGGCTTCGCGGTGCAAATCGTCGCCGGCATCATGCTGGCGCTGAATTGGAGGGCGCCGATCGCCGCCGTGTTGCTGATCGTCTTCACCCTCGCGGCTTCGGCCATTTTCCACCGTTTCTGGCTGGTCGAGGACCCGCTGCGGCGGCACTTTCATGTGAGCAATCTATTCGGCAATGCGGCGGTGATCGGTGGTCTGCTGCTGTTGATGTAAATTTGGAGAGCGTGATGGCGAAAGCGGCCAAAGCCAATATCAGAATCGGGGTCGGCGGCTGGACCTATGAGCCCTGGCGCGGAACCTTTTATCCGGACGGACTGACGCAAAAGCGTGAACTCGAATACGCCAGCCGGCATATGACCTCGATCGAGATCAACGGCACCTATTACGGCGCGCAGAAGCGCGACAGTTTCATCAAATGGCACAATGAGACGCCGGACGGTTTCATCTTTTCGATGAAGGGCACGCGCTTTTCGACGAACCGGCGCGTGCTGGCGGAGGCGGGTGAGTCCGTCGGGCGCTTCCTTGGCAGCGGCATCGCCGAACTCAAGGATCGGCTTGGGCCCGTGAACTGGCAGTTCCATCCATCGAAGAAGTTCGATCCTGCCGACATGGGCGCTTTCCTGGCGCTGCTGCCGAAGGAGATTGAAGGCCAGCCGCTGCGTCATGTCATCGAAGTGCGCAACGACAGCTTTTCGACGCCGGAGTTTATCGAACTGGCGCGCCGGCATGGCGTTGCCATCGTTTGCGCCGCCGGTAATTCCTATTTGCAAATCGCCGACCGCACGGCCGATTTCGTTTATGCGCGCATCACCATCACCGATGACAACGTGAAGGGTGGCTTTACCACCGCCACCATCGACAAATGGGCTGAGGCGGCACGTGCCTGGGCCGCTGGCGATATTCCCAAGGGCATGACTGCTATCGCGCCGCTGCCGAAAACGAAAACGCCACCGACCGATGTGTTCATTTACATCATCGGCGGCTACAAGGAGCGCAATCCCGCCGCGGCGCAGGCTCTGATCGAAAAGCTGGGCTGATGCCTCTGCAGAACCGCGTGCTGCCGGATGGCGAGATTGTCGCTATTCCCGAACGCGGCACGTTCACAGGCAATCGCGGCATCATTCACGACCCGGCGACGCGCACTTTGCTGAAGCGTCGTTGGACAACACACGCCTGGATCGTCTGCGTCTGCGAATTCCGGGGCCGTCGCCGCGCCGTGATGGCGCAGCGCAGTTGGACCGAACTGTTCTTTCTCGACGAAGCGACGGCGCTGGCCGCTGGCCACCGGCCGTGCTTCTTCTGCCGCCGCGAGGATGCCAAGCGCTTTCAGGCGGCCTGGGCTGAGGGGAACGGCGTCGCCTTGCCGAAGGTCGCGGTGATGGACGGGGTTCTCCACGGCGAACGGCTCGAAGGCGAGGGCAGGGGTAAGCACAAGCGTAAAAGCAAGCGCCTGCATGTTTTACCCGCCGCCATCGCCGCGCTGCCCGATGGTGTCATGGTGCGGGACGGGGACGTCGATTATGCGGTGGTGGGCGGCCGTCCGTGGGTCTGGTCGCCTAGGGGCTATCGGCGCAGTGAGACGGAACTGTCCCGCCCGTTTATGTTGACGCCGCCCTCTACGGTACGCGCGATGGTTGCTGGCTACCGCCCGGTCCTCCATTCCAGCCTCACGTCTGGGTGATGAGCGGTGGAAGTACCGCATTGTGGTACAGAAACTTGTCAATTGTTATTGTTACGGCTGTGTTTTGGCCTATATCCGTAGGGGAGATACCCCTGGCCGACGGTTTTTGCCGCCGGCCAAATGAATGAAATGGTCTGTTTTCAATGATCAATGCTTTTGCAAAATTGAGCTTTGATACGGCGATGCTGGTCCTGGAATCGCAGCAGGTGATTGGTCTGCGCATGGCGAAGCTGGCTCTCGGCGGCCCTGCGGCGATGCACGAAGCCAACCGCATGGTGAGTGAAAAGGGTTTCGCGTTCGCGGAAGCGGCCACTCATATGGCCTTGGGCGGTTCAACCGATGCGATGGTACGTAAGGTTCGGCGCACGGTTCGCGCCAACCGCAAACGTCTGACCAAATGAGTGATCAGCGGTAAATAGCTTTAGGCGGCGCACCGTGTTGGCAACGGATGCGCCAAATTTTGAGATGTCCGGTCTCGCAATTAGCGCTGCGCCGCAGCCTGATCCGCCGGGATATTGTAGAGCGGAATGACCCGGACGGCCTTGCGGGGCTGAACCTGTGTGACGGCCGCCTGCGGTGTCGTTGGGGCAAGCGCGACAGTCTCGGCCACGGCGACTTTCACGACGGCGACTTGCACGGTCGCCCCATTGGCCGCCTTGACGCCATTGCCTTGCGCCAGAACCAAGGCGCCACCGATGACGAGCGTCGAAAGAGCGATCGCCAGAGTGCGGCCAAACCGGACATTGGCATATCCGCGGTCTTCACCTTCGATATTGATGCGATTGCGGGACATGAGCCTCTCCTGTCGGCCGATTGCCTCGGCCTTCGTGAGGCTCTTATGCCCGTGGCTGCGTTGGGTTGCCGTGCGTTGGCGCACATGGCCGGCCTCCATCTTGGCGATCGGAAAAATATTCAATCTTTATAGTGTATTAAATCGCTATGATCGCGGTCTGCGTCTGCTGTCGGAATCGTGATTTGTGCCACCGCCTGCGCCCCGACTAGGGTCGTGGCGGCGCTGGGCCTACACGGATGTCAACCATGATGAGGCCACCGTTTTTTTCTATCGATCGTCGTGATTTTCTTGGCTTAGCGACAGGTGCGTTGGCGCTCGCGGCGTCGCCGGCTTTTGCGCAAGTGATCGGCAATCCCAAGCCCAAAATCGCGACCATCGGCGCCGGCCGACAAGGCGGCACGCTCGGAACCTTGTTCGCCAAGGCGGGGTTCGAAGTCATGTTCTCGGCTCTTGATCCAGACGCGCTGAAAGACCTGGTCACGGCTGCCGGCCCAAACACCCAGGCCGGCACCACTGCGCAGGCCGTTGCCTTTGGCGATGTCGTTCTGATTGCCGTGCCCTACACAGCGATGGCGCAGATCGGCAAGGATTTCGGCAGTGGCCTGGCGACCAAGCAACTGGTCCTGGATATATCGAACCCCATCGCCGGTCGTGATGGCGCTGACTTGGTGAAACAGGTCAACGATGAAGGCGGCGCGGGCCTGGCAGCAGCTAAAATCTTGCCGGGCGCGCGCATCGTACGCGCCTTCAATGCCATCAACTATGCAGCGCTCCCTAAGGCGGCCCACCGTAGCGGTGAGTCACTGGGAATACCGATCGCTGGCGACGACGCGAAAGCGATCGCGCTGGCGAGCAGTCTGATTAAGGACATCGGCTTTGAAGCTGTTCTCGTCGGCGGCTTGGCGAAGGGAAAATATCTCGTGCCCGGAACGCCGCTTGCCGGCGAGCATACGCCAGACGAGCTGCGCAAGATCGCAGCAGGCTTGGCCTAGTCTCAAACCAACTGCAGCCTGGACGAAGCCAGAAGCCGGGCTGCTCTCGGCATTATCAGCTCAAATGTTTCTCGAAGAAAACGCGGTTGAAGCCATCTTCCGTGCGGCGCTCAACCTCTACGTATCCAAGGCGAGGATAGATCGAGAGATTATCCGTCATCTTTTCGTTCGTGTAGAGATGCACGGCGTTTAGACCCGCACGCCGGGCTTCGTCCTCGCAGAACCGGACCAGCGATTTGCCAATCCCTCGACCCGTCGCGGCAGGCTGCACCGCGATGTTCTCGAGAAACATAAAATATTCTCGCGCAGAGAATACGATGAAGCCTTGCAGATGATCGGCTTCATTCATCGCCACATAGACCTGACCAGCGGCGATCTGTGACGCAAAATCAGCAACCATCGGAGCTGGTTTGCGACCTATCGCTGCGACATAGGGGGAATAAGCGTTTTCGGCACAGGCGCGAATGGCTGCTTCGTCGTCTTCGACCGCTTTCCTGATCAATGGGGTCCTGATCCCTAATGCAGCTTCGGTGCCCGGAACATTTGCGCCCGGTCGCCCGAGCGCACGCTGACGTCGAAGGTCACGCCATCCCGATGCAGGGTCATGGGAATGTCGCAGCCGGCATTCCCCTGGGCGTGGATGGTGCGGTAGAGCTGGGCCAGTGAACTGATCGGCTTGCCGCCGATAGCCAGAACGATGTCGCCGTTCTTCAATTCCGCCCGCCGCGCCGGGCCGCGCTGGCTGCGGCCGACCACCACGACCTTGTCCTCGATCTCGGCGGCATAGATGCCAAGCCACGGCCGGGGCGGCATGCTGCGGCGGCCGAGCCGGACGAGATCGTCGAGAATGGGTTTCAACAGATCGATCGGCACGATCATGTTGAGATGGCCGCGCTCGCCCTTGTCGCCGCCCTGTTCGAGATGCAGGGAGCCAACGCCGAGCAGATCGCCGTTCTCGCTGATCAGCGCCGTACCACCCCAGTTGGGATGAGCGGGGGCGGTGTAGATCGCTTCGTCGAGGACATATTCCCAATAGCCGGCGAATTCCTGCTTGGCGACGATGCGCGCGGCGACCGAATGCTCACGACCGCCGGCGCCAGCGACAATCACCGCATCGCCGGCGCGCGCCGCGGCCGAACTGCCCAGCGGCAGATGCGGCAGGTCGAGCCGGGCCAGGGCCTGGACCAGGCCGAAACCGCTTTCCTGATCGTAACCGATGACCGTGCCAGCGAAGGTGCGCCCGTCATTGGAGCGCAGCCACACTTCCTCGGCCTCGGTGATCAGATAGCCAATGGTCAAAAACAGGCCGCGATCGTTGATCAGCACCGCATTGCCGCCGCGCTCTGTGCCCAGCGTCTCGGCCGTAAAGGCTTCCTCTGGAACGCGCGCAGTCAACGCCACGACAGACGACAGGGCGTCGTCCAGATCGAAGGTGTAGTCGTGCGCTTTGGGCTGCAGGCTGGAGGGAAGTTTCCACTCGGGCTGCGACGGCATGGCATTCACTCCAAAACCGGTTGAACAAGCGACCGGCGATCCTGTCGAGGTTTCATCATATATAGCATCAAGTCGCGATTTTTGCAGGACGTTCTAACCTTGCCGGAAGGCACTGATCACAGTTCTAATAGGTGAGATGAGGCCGGCGGCGGACATAAATGCTGATCACCGCCAGGCCGGTCAGCATGACGCCGCCGACCAGGAAAAAACTGGCGGCGAGCGTGCCCACCGAGGCGACAATGCCCATGCTCGTCGGGGTGATGGCGGCGGCGGCGCGATTGGCCGTTGTGCGTAGTGCCGCGCCGATGCCCTGGGATTTCCGCCCCGACGCCTCGATCAGCATCGACAGCATCAGCGGCTGGCTAAGGCCCATGCCCAGGCCGCGCAAAGCCGCCGTCGTCGCCAAGGCCGGATAGGCGGTCAAAAGTGGCGTGGCCGCGACGAAAATCACGGAAACCGCCGTGGACAGGATCAGGGTCCAGATCGGCGGAACCACCCGCACGACCGGGCCCACCAACAGTGCGCCGACGGCGGCAACCGCCGAGGAGACGGTGACGAGAACACCGATTTGCGTCGCCGAAAAGCCGATCGTCGACAGATAAAGCGGATAGAAGGAATCCTGCACGCTGCTGGCGCCGATACGGATGACCGTAATCATCAGCACAATGGTCATGCCCGGCAGCGCGGCCATGCGCAGCGCGGCGGAATAGTCGGCAACGCGCGGCATGAAATCGGCGAAGCGAAAGCTGTGGGCCATGGCGCCGCTGCCGCGCTCGGGCGCCGCGGGGGCGAAGTGGGCGGAGACGAGGGTGCCGAGCGCCCAAAAGGTCAAAACGGCGAAGCCGCCGGCGACGCCGATATGATCCCAGGCGAGGCCGGCGATCGGCGGTCCGATGAAGCTGCCCATGCGCAGGATGAAAGCGAAGCGCCCGGCCAGTTTGTGACTGCCGCGCATGTTCTGCCCAAACAGGGTCTGGGCGCCAAGCCAACCAATGGCTGAGCCATAGCCGTTGAGCATCTGCAAGAGGAAGACGCCTGGCAGCCAAACGACGATCGGAAACAGCGGAATGGCGAAAATACTTAACAGGCAGCACCAGACCATCAAACGCCGGGCGCCGAAACGGTCCATCAAGGCGCCACCATGGATGGCGAAGAAGAAGGGCAGGATATGCCGGGCGCCGATGACCAGGCCGACGGTCGCCGCCGAGGCGTTCTGACCATGCAGCCACAGCGGCAAGATGATGCCGGCGACATCGTTCAGGCTGTTGGAAAAGAAGCCTGTCAGGTAGATGGGAAGCTGAACCCGCCACGGCACATCCGGCTCGGCCGGTGTGGGCGTGGTCTTCACGGTTTGGTCGATTTTTTCCTCCGCTCGTCCGCGATTACGGTGCGGGCTTTATGTTTTCGTTCTCGTAGCTTGGTGGTGCAGCGTCAAGCTAATGGCTTGCGGACCGCTTCGAAGCGTTGGATATCTATTAAACTTAGATATTTGGAAATTATCTTATCGATTTGAATTATATAGGTATTTAAAGGTGCGCGGTCAGCGCTGCAGCCTGTTGGAAAGTGGCGCTTAACGCCGACAGGGGCGATTTTGCCGCCTTCCGCCGTGAGCCTCGCCTTCGCCGCGAGTCCGTGCTAACCGCATGGCAGAACGCCTGTTTGAGTCAGGCTCACCCTTTTCCGGAAAGTCCATGTCCGATTTTATCCGCGAGGTCGACGAAGAATATCGCCGCGACCGAGCTGCCAAGTTTTGGCAGAAGTATCAAAACATCATCATCGCCGTGGCCGTGCTGGTGGTGGCCGCCACCGCTGGCTGGCGCATTTGGGAAACGCAGCGCCTGAAAGCGGCGCAGGCCTCCGGCGCCCAGTTCCAGGCGGCGCTGCAACTGGTGCGCGATGGCAAGCCGAAGGAGGCCGAAGCGGCTTTCCTCGAGATCGCCAAGACCGGCAACCCGGGCTACCAGGTGCTGGCACGCCTGCGCGCCGCCGATGAGATCGGCACCCGCGATCCCAAGGAAGCGGTGCAGATTTATGATGCGATCGCCGCTGACAGCGCTGTCGATCCTCTGCTGCAGCAAGCCGCCAAGCTACGCGCCGCCTATCTGCGCATCGACGACGCCGATCAGGCCGAAATCAAGCAGCGCATTGAGCCGCTAGCCGCGCCGACGAGCCCGTTCCGCCATACCGCCCGCGAACTGCTCGGCCTCGCCGCGCTGAAGGCCGGTGACATGCAGAGCGCCGGTCGTTGGCTCGACATGGTCGTCGCTGATCCGCAAACACCGCAATCAACCCGCGACCGCGCCTCGACACTTCTCGGCCTTGTCGCTTCCGGGGCAACGACCGGGCAATAGCCTGGATTGGACGATCATGCATTTTACCGTCGCCATCATCGGGCGGCCGAACGTCGGCAAGTCGACTTTGTTCAATCGACTTGTCGGCAAGAAGCTCGCTCTCGTTGACGACCGGCCCGGGGTGACCCGCGACCGGCGTGAAGGAGACGCGCATCTGGGCGATCTCGACTTCTCGATCATCGATACCGCCGGCCTCGAACAAAGCGACCCGGATTCCTTGACCGGGCGCATGCGGGCGCAAACTGAAGCCGCCATTGCTTCGGCCGACGCGATTTTCTTTGTCATCGACGCACGCACCGGCATCACGCCGACGGACCGGCATTTCGCCGACCTGGTGCGCCGCGCCGACAAGCCCATCGTGCTTATCGCCAACAAGGCGGAAGGCAGAACGGGTGAATCCGGCGCTTATGAAGCCTTTTCGCTTGGTCTTGGTGATCCGATTGCCTTGTCGGCTGAGCACGGCGATGGCTTTAGCGAACTCTATGCCGCCTTGCGCGAAGCGCTGCCGGACGAAACCGCGCTGCCGGCCGAAGACGACGAGGAGGGCGCCACACCGCTCGTTCTCGGCGACGAGGAAGATGGCAGCGAACTTGATCCGACCAAGCCGCTGCGCATCGCCGTCGTTGGTCGTCCGAATGCCGGCAAGTCAACCTTGATCAATCGCATCGTCGGCGAAGACCGTCTGCTCACCGGCCCGGAAGCCGGCGTGACGCGGGATTCGATCTCGGTCGATTTCGTCTGGACGCCTCGCCATGGGCCCGACCGCAAGTTGAAGCTGTTCGACACGGCCGGTCTGCGCCGCAAGGCGAGCATTCAGGACAAGCTCGAGAAACTGGCTGCGGGCGACGCGCTGCGGGCGGTGAAATTCGCTGAAGTGGTCGTCCTCCTGCTCGACGCGACGATCCCTTTCGAAAAACAGGATCTGACCATCGCCGACCTGGTCGAGCGCGAGGGCCGGGCGCTGGTCATCGGCGTCAACAAGTGGGATTTGATCGAGGACCCGCAGAAGCTCATGCGCGACCTGCGCGAGAAAGCCGACCGTCTGTTGCCGCAGGTGCGCGGCGCTGCCGTCGTGCCGGTTTCGGGTCTCGAAGGCACTGGCATCGACAAGCTGATGCAGGCGATTCTGAGCACGCACGAAGTCTGGAATAAGCGTATCTCCACTGGCCGCATCAACCGCTGGCTGGAAGGCGCCGTCGAACAGACGCCTCCACCAGCCGTCTCCGGCCGCCGCATCAAGATCCGCTACATGACGCAGCCGAAGGCGCGGCCGCCGTATTTCGTCATCTTCGGCAATCAGCTCGACTCGCTGCCGGTCAGCTACGAGCGCTTTCTGATCAACGGATTGCGCGCGACGTTCGAACTGCCGGGCGTGCCTATCCGCATCTCCAAGCGCACCACCAGCAACCCTTATGAGAAGCGCAAACGCGGTTCTTAATCTAGGGTCTTGAACGCTGCCAGCGCACGAGCGCGGGCCTGCGCATGATCGACGATCGGTCTCGGATAAGTCACGCCGAGCTCGACGCCGGCCTTGCTCAAGATCTCGGTCGGTGCGGTCCAGGGCTTATGCAGATAAGCGTCGGGCACGTTCGCGAGTTCTGGCACGTAGGTGCGAACATATCGGCCCAGGGGATCGAACTTCTCGCCCTGCAGGATCGGATTGAAAATGCGGAAGTAGGGCGCTGCATCGGCGCCTGAGCCGGCGACCCATTGCCAGCTCGCCGCATTGTTCGCCGGATCGGCATCGACCAGCGTATCCCAAAACCAGGCTTCGCCGAGGCGCCAGTCGAGCAGCAGATGTTTGATGAGAAATGAGGCTGCGATCATGCGGACGCGGTTATGCATGAAGCCGGTCTGCCAGAGTTCCCGCATGCCGGCATCGACAATCGGATAGCCGGTCAGCCCCTTGCGCCAGGCGCTCTCGTCCTCGGCTGATGTTCGCCACGGAAAATCGTCGAAACGAACATTGTAGTTCTTTCGTGCCAGATCCGGATTGTGGAACAGCAGGTGATAAGAAAACTCTCGCCAGCCGATCTCGGACAGAAATTTTGCGACATTGGACGCCAGGGCCGGCGAACGCTGTCCGGCATGGTGAGCCGCATGCCAGACTTGGCGAGGTGAAATTTCGCCAAAGGCCAGATGCGCGGACAGCCTGGACGTCGAGCGTTTACCCGGTTGGTCACGCTGGTCGGCGTAATGCGGCAGAGCCTCGTCGAGAAAGGTTGATAGGCATTGGCGTGCGCTGGCTTCGCCTGGGGTCCAGGCATCGCGCAGGCCTGCCGCCCAATCGGGCTTGCGAGGCAGCAGATGAAGGTCGCTGAGTTTGCTGCGCGCCGGCGCGCCTGACGTCCAGTCCGCGGCCTGTATTTTGGCAGGCGCACGTTGCGGTGCATCGGGATCGGGCATGGCGAGACAGGCCCGCCAGTAAGGTGTGAAGACCTTGAAGGGGCCGCCAATCTTGGTCGTCATGGTCCAGGGTTCATTCAGAAGCTGACCGTTGAAACTTTCGGCATGCGTGCCGGCGTTCAGCAGTTCCGCCTTAAGGGTCTTATCAATTTCGATGCCGGCTGCATCGTAGCGACGATTCCAGAACACATGGCTTGCGGCCAGTCTGTCGGCGAGCTGTGGGACAAGAGCGATGGCGGATCCTTCTAATATGTCGAGGCGGCCACCGCGCTTGCTCAGTTCCTTGGAAAGCTGATCGAGCGAATGATGCAACCACCACCGGCTGGCGCCGCCTCGTGCGCGCACTCCTGTTTCCAGAATATAGATGACGAGGAGAGGGGCGCCGGTCGCAATCGCCGCCGCAAGAGCCGGATTGTCGCTGAGCCGCAAATCGTTGCGTAGCCAGACGATAACGGGAGCCGTCGACATATAAAGGCGTTTCCAACTGGGGGACGATCAGTATGGCAAACGCACACGGCAGGGCAACTGCATAAAGAGACCGCCGCGTTGATGAACGCGGCGGTTTTTAAAAAAAACTCAAACTTGATCCTAGGACAGCGTCGAGATTAGTCGAGCGTGCTGTCCTGATCGTTGTAAATCGCCTGAAGGGCACGGTCCTTGGACGTCAGCGTGATGCCCTGCGCGGGCACGGCAACGAAAGGTTGGCCGGCGGAGGTGGTCTCCTGGCGCAGATCGCTCACGCGCTGTTGGCGCAAATCCTTAGCGGAACGGTGAATGGTCGGCGCAGCCACGGCGGCCTGCGGTGCCACATAAGAGTCGAGGGTGGCGTCAGACGGACGGCTCTGCGCGAACGAGGCGCCAGAGAAAGCAACAGTCGCGGCGAAAGCGCCCGCAACAAGAGCAAACGAACGAGTCATCTTAATTCTCCATACTTCATCTTGCTTATGCTCCAGCCCTTGTTGGCGCTGAAGCGAAGACGTCAATCGGCGTCACCATCAGGATGTAGGTGTCGATTTCGTTTTTGCATCGCTATCTCACGGGCTCGTGAGTGTTTGTGATGAGAAGCTGAAGTGGCTGTGGTGAGCGCAAAAGTCTGAACGGACGTCAGCAAAAAAGAAACCGCCGCGTTGAGAACGCGGCGGCTTTTTTAGAAACTCAAACTCAATCTTACGACAGCATCGAGATTAGTCGAGCGTGCTGTCCTGATCGTTGTAGATCGCCTGCAGCGCACGATCCTTGGCGGTCACAGTGATGTTGTGAGCAACCGTCGGGGCAAGCGGCTGGCCAGCGGAGGTGGTCTCCTGGCGCAGATCGCTCAGACGCTGTTGACGCAGGTCCTGGGCACTACGGTGAATGGTCGGCGCAGCCACGGCGGCCTGCGGTGCCACATAAGAGTCGAGAGTGGCATCAGACGGACGGCTCTGCGCGAACGAGGCGCCAGAGAAAGCAACGGTCGCGGCGAAAACGCCCGCAACAAGAGCTAAAGAACGGGTCATGGTAATTCTCCATTTTCTTACAGACGCTGCGGCCCGCATTGGCACCGGAGCGTAGAGACGTCGATCGGCGTCTGGTCATGATGTATGCGCCCAAACCAGCTTTTCGAGGGTCTCTCACGGGCTCGTGAATATTCGTGATTGCAGTGCGATAGGTTATTGAAAATTATAGATATAAACGATACGATACCGTTCAGAATCAATAGTAGTGGTTGTTGAAATCCAGCGTCTGGTCGCGGCCCTGATAGGCGCGTTGCGGATCAAACTGGCGCGGCGAAAGAATGGGGGCCGGCGCGGGATAGTAGGGGACGTAGGCAGGCGCCGGTTCCGTGACCATGGCGCGATAGTGCCTATGCTTGGCAGTCATGCTGCTCTTCGCGAAGGTGGGGCCCGATAGAGCCAAGGTTGCCGCGAGGGCACCCGCAACAAAAACAAGGGACTTGATCATAGCGTCTCTCCTTAGGGTGGTTTTGCCGTGCCCAAATCATGCGACATGATGTGGGCACGAATACCGTCGGGAGAGCCGTTTCACGGGCTTGTGAGAGCTGTTGAGAGTGCGTGACGTGCGTCGCACGCCTAGTGCAAAAGACTTAAGCGGCGCAGTCGAAAATCAGCAGTGTCTATCGAGGAGGTGAACTCTTTGGGCATTGATACGAGTTTAGGTCTTGCTGATTTGAGCCGCGATTACTCGCGGCTCAACCGCTTCATGTTCAATTGAGCGGCGATCTCGGCGACATTCTCAGTCTGCGTCTGCAAGCTCTTTTCCATCGCAGCCGCACCGGCCGGTGCCACAGCCTGGCCTGTGATCGTGACACGTTCGATGAATGCGGGATCGGAGGCGGCGGCTACGACATCGGCGCCGATGCGGGCGCGCAATTCCGGCGACATGCTGCTTGGGCCAAATAGACCTACGGAACTCGCGGCATTGAGAACGGGGAAGCCGGCTTCGGCAGCTGTGGGCGCTTCCGGAGCAAGTGGCGAACGACTGTTGCCGCTGACCGCGATCACCTTCACCTTGCCGGATTTGAGCTGGGGGCCGATCGCGGCAAGCGCGCCGAAGATGACTTGCAGCCGGCCTTCGCTGAGATCGTTGGGCGCCATCACCGCATCACGATAGGGCACCTGGGGGATGTCGATCTTTTCGTTCTTCATGAATGCCGACCAGGTGAAGGCGGCGATGCCAGCCGATGACGTACCACTCAATTTACCGGGCTCAGCGTGGGCGCGTGCGACAAGCTCTTTCAGGTTGTTGATGCCCAGCGCGGTCGGCACCGAGACCGACAGAACAGTTTCGCTGACCCTGGCGATCGGCGCGATATCGCGGGCGAGATTATAGGGCAGCTTTTCATGCTGGTAGGGATGCGCCAGGAAGTTCGCAAGCGAGGCATAAAGTAGAACATGATCGTCGGCGGCGTTGGCGAAGGCGCCAATGGCGATCAGCGCATCGCCGCCAGGTCGATGTTCGATGACGATCGGTTGTCCCCATTTCGAACTGAGGCGGTCCTGCAGCAGACGTGCGGTGATATCGATGCCCGATCCGGGCCCAAAGGGGAGGATGAAACGAACCGGCTTTGTCGGCCAGGTTTGCGCCGCTGCTGGCAAGGCTGAAAGAAATCCAGCAAAAGCACAGAGCCCGAGCAGGCTTTTCCTGATCATGCGTTCCCCCATTTGTGCAGACAAGCCACAATGGTGGCCTGTCTCCCTCTGCACTTTCCAAAATTATACCGGACAGGGCAGATTGACAATGGGCGGAGTTTTACCGTCGTAGTGCTTCGCGGCTTAGAGGAACACGCTGCCCATCTGTCCTTCGGGATAGCGCAAGCCGGCAGCCGCGCCCTTCGGAATGGCTTCTGCGATACGACGCAGATCGTCAGCGCCGAGTTCGACATTCAACGCGCCGATGTTTTCGATGAGGCGCTCGCGACGCTTAGTGCCGGGAATGGCGATGACATCGTCGCCTTGCGCCAGCAGCCACGCTAAAGCGAGCTGGCCCGGCGTGCAGCGCTTTTCCTCGGCAATCGTCTTGAGGCGGCCGACGAGATCGACATTGCGCGCCAGATTGTCCGCGGCGAAGCGCGGATGGCGACGACGCGCATCGCCCTCGGTAAAGGACGAGTCGTCGACGACGGCTGCGGTCAGCAGGCTACGGCCAAGCGGCGAATAAGCGACAAAGGAAATGCCGAGATCGCGCGTCGTCTGGCGGGTCTCTTCCGCTTCGGTGCGATAGAGCAGCGAGAATTCGTTCTGCACGGCAGCGATCGGATGCACCTTGTGGGCGCGACGGATCGTCTCCGGGCTGGCTTCGCTCAGGCCGAGCGCGCGCACTTTGCCTTGCGCCACGAGTTGCGCCATCGCGCCGACTGTCTCTTCCACTGGCACATCGGGATCGATTCGGTGCTGATAGTAAAGATCGATGGTCTCGATGCCGAGCCGCTTCAGGCTCGCCTCACAGGAGCGCACCACGGTCTCGGGCTTGCCATCGGCGAATTTGCCGCCACGGCCACCGAGATTGCCGAACTTGGTGGCGATGACGGCCTGGTCGCGGCGGCCCTTGATGGCTTGCGCGATCAGTTCTTCGTTCTTACCGTCGCCATACATATCGGAGGAGTCGAGCAGCGTGACGCCGTTGTCGAGCGCGGCGCGGATCACATCGATGCTGGCTTCGTCCGTGCTGGCGCCATACGTGCCGGTGAGAGACATGCAGCCAAGGCCGATGGCCGGCGTTTCGATGCCAGACTTGCCGATCTGTCGCAGTTTCTTGCTGGTGCTCATCGCATTGTCACCTAATTTGGGCCACTCGGTGTGTGGACTGAAAGACTGCTTCATAGTCAATGGCGGCGGTGAGCGCAATTTGGCAGCATAGTGCACTCTTCAGCGCGGGCATCCGCGCAAATCTTCCTGGCGCTGAACGGCATTGACCTGTGCTTGCTGTCGCGGGCTTAAGCGGCCATAGGGTGGGAAGCAGTTTTCGCCGAATTCGGCGCGGGCGCGTTGCGTCTGAAAGCAGTATCCAGCTTCCGCATAGACGGCGTTACGCTGATACCAAAGCTGACCGCAGGATTGGGCCTGCGCGGTCGCGGCGGGAAGGATCACGGTCGCGACCGCAAGAGCGAGATGAACAGCGCGCATGACAAGCTCCATGAAAGAAGCCTGCATTCTGCCACGGGCGGGATCACACGCCCAGGGCCATGCGCGCACCGATTTCTAGATTTTCGCTGCGAGCGCCGCAAGCTGATCGGTGCAAGTGCCCCAGCCTTGGTGAAAGCCCATTTTTTCATGCGCTTCGCGATCTTCGACGCTCCAGTGTCGCGCCACAGCCGTGTAGCGGGTCTGGCCGTTGCCGATATCCTCAAAGGTCAACACGAGGGTCATGAACGGTTTGTTCGAGGGTACCCAGGCTTGCGTGAAGGCATCGGTGGCGACGATCTTCTTGTTCGGGATGACTTCGAGATAGACGCCGGGGCAGGGAATGTCGGTGCCCTCGGGGCTGCGCATCACCACCAGGCTTGAGCCACCCGGCCGCACGTCGATCTTCACTTCGGGTGTGGTATAAGGGGCGGGAGCGAACCATTGCTTCATCAGTTCCGGCTCGGTCCAGCAGCGATAGAGTTTTTCACGCGGCGCATTGATGACGCGGGTGAGCACGAGTTCGCGATCCGCGGTGTTGGTCTGTGTCATCGTCGTTCTCCTGGGATTCAGTTCAGAAGCGGATCGGAAACAAGGCGCGCAACTTGGCGTCGCGCAGCCACAATCCGCCCCAGGCGATGAGGCCGAGATAGAGGCCGAACAGCAGATGGCTGAAGAGCGGCGAGTCGACCCGCAGATGCGTGGCCATCGCACCACCGAGAAGGCCGGTCAGCAGCACGGCGCCGAAAACCGACGTCTTCGGCCACGCATAGAGCAGCGCGATCCCCAAGGTGAGAATGCCGAGGCCGCGTGCTTGCGCAACCGTGCCGCTATAGCCCAATTGCTGCAAAGTTTCGGTGACGGGCGCGATCGGCACCAGTTTGATCCCGCCATCGAAGATGAGAAAGGCGACGACCAGGCCGCTCATGATGCGGCCGGTCCACAACCAGGTCTTGTTGGAATTTCTCTTGTTGGAATTTCCGGTTGTTGATGCAACGTCTACCACTACTGCCTCCGTCGTTTGGTTCATTGGCGGCAGCAAGGGCGCTGCGGCCGTTCTGATCTAAGGACGAATGATGGGGCGCGATGCCGACATCGATGCGCGAAAATTTCAGGCGTGTGACGCCTGCTTGTCGCCGGTCTCGGCGATCAACCGGTCGATATGCATGCGGATATGCGCGGCTTCGGCCGGCGATTGGGCGAGCGCGATCGCCTGGTTAAAGGCGATACGGGCTTCACCAGCGCGGCCGAGTTGCAGCAGCAGCCCGCCCTTGAGGCCGAAGAAATAGAAATAGCCGGAGAGCTTCGCGGCCAGCGGCTCGATCATGGCGAGCGCATCGGCGGCGCCGCGCACCTTGGAAACCGCGACAGCCCGGTTGAGCGTGACGACCGGCGAGGGCTGCATCTGTTCCAGCGTCGCATAGAGCGCGTCGATCCCTGCCCAATCCGTGTCCTGCGGCCGCTTGGCCCGGGCATGCAGAGCGGCGATGGCCGCCTGCACCTGATAGGGCCCCGGCCGGCGGTGGCGGATGGCCTTGTCGATCAGCGCCAGCCCCTCGGTGATCAAGGCGCTTTTCCACAGAGTGCGGTCCTGATCCTCAAGCAGGATGATCTCGCCGTTGCCGTCGTACCGGGCTGGCGCACGGGCGTGCTGCAACAGGAGCAGTGCCGTCATGCCCATGATCTCAGGCTCGGTTTGGAACAGGCGCAACAGGAGGCGTGCCAGGCGGATCGCCTCGTCGCACAAAGGCTCGCGATCGGGTGTCGTTGGGCCGCTGGCCGAATAGCCTTCGTTGAACACCAGATAGATCATCGCCGCGACGGCAGCGAGCCGTTGCGAGCGTTCGATGGCGCCGGGCGTCTCGAACGGCACATCGGCCTTGGCGATGCGGGCCTTGGCGCGGGTGATACGCTGTTCCATGGCGCTGTCGCCGACCAAAAAGGCGCGGGCGATCTGCTTGACGCTGAGGCCACTGACGATGCGCAGCGCCAGGGCGATCTGCTGCGAGGCCGGCAGGTCCGGATGGCAGCAGATGAACAGGAGCCGCAGCACGTCGTCACGGTAATGGTCGCCGTCGAGCCGGTCGACCATTTCGCTCTCCGCGTCGCTGTCGTCGGAAATGCGCTCTTCGTCAGGCAGTTCTTCCTGCTTGCGCCGGCGCCGCACCTCATCGATGGCGGTGTTGCGGCCGACCATGATCAGCCAGGCGGTGGGATCGCGCGGCGGCCCATTCTGCGGCCAGGATTTGAGCGCCCGCAGGCAGGCATTCTGAAAAGCTTCCTCAGCGGTATCGAGATCGCGAAAATAGCGCAGCAGCGCGGCGACGGCCTGGGGCCGGGCCGAGGTCAGTGCGCCATTGATCCAGGCGAGATCCGTCACGTGATCTTCACCCCTGGCATGACCTGCACGCCCGGCAAGACCTGCACGCCCGGATTGAAAAAGCCGATTGGCCGGATTTCATAGGTGGCGCCGTCATTGGCCTGCATGAGCTGTCTGGCGGTCGCGACTGCCTCGTCGAGGTCGGCGCAGTCGATGACGAAGAAGCCGAGCAGTTGCTCCTTGGTCTCGGCGAAGGGGCCATCGATGACGAGCATGTCCTCGCGCTTGTTCTCGCGAACTGTCGTGGCGGCGGTGGTGGGCAGGAGGCGGGCCACCGGACCAAGGCGTCCGGCCTTGGCGAGATTGTCGGTCACTTCGGTGAGTTGGCGCATCACCTGTTCGTCCTTCTCCTTCGGCCAGGAGCAGACAACGTCTTCGGAGTGATAGCAGAGGATCGCATAAAGCATCGGGCATTCCTTCGTTGAACCAAGGACGAATGCGCGAGCTTATAGCCGACAGCGGCAACGAAAAATTCTGCTGGCGTACGCTGTGGACGACCATGGTGCCGCGACCGGTCAGTTGGCGACCTCCCGCAGTGGTCGGCCATCCCCCCGTGGAAGGGCGTTCCGACCCGGGCGGGCACAGGGCTAAAACCCGAGTTTCAAGCAAAAAATACCCAAAATCCTCTCGAATCGCGCGATTTTCGGCGGAATTTCTTCGCTCAGGACTCATTTTTGCCGGATGCAGCGTCACAATAGGATGCTATGATTCACCAAGCCAAATGAGGTCCCCTAGATCAAATTTGGTCAGATCCGGGCGGGGAATCAGGCCCCCGCCCGGATCGCTTTTTCTCTGCTCTGCTATGGTCGGCACGCGCGATTCGGCGCTTGAGATGCGATTGGCCCAAGGCGGAGCAGGCGTTGAACGGTTTTCCTTATCGTAAGGCACATGTCATCGGCATCGGTGGTGTCGGCATGAGCGCCACCGCGAAATTGCTGCGCGATTCCGGCCTCGCCGTCACAGGATCCGACGAAGCGGTCTATCCACCGATCTCCGACGTGCTCCGTCGTGAGAAGCTCGATTATCGCACACCTTACGCCGCCGACAACATTCCCCCCGACGCCGATCTCTTCGTCATCGGCAAGAATGCCAAACTGGTGCGCGCCACCAATGAGGAAGTGCGCGCGGCCGAGGACAGCGGCAGGGCGATCATGTCCTTCGCCGAAGTGCTGGGTCATCTGTCACAGAATAAAACCGCCGTGGTTGCCGCCGGTTCCTTCGGCAAGACGACGAGCGTTTCGCTGCTTGCCCATGCACTGTTGGAAAGCGGCCTCGATCCATCCTTCATGATCGGCGCAGTGCCGCTGTCGCCGCCGACCGCGGCCCATGTCGGCAAAGGCGAACTGTTCCTTCTGGAAGGGGATGAATATCCCTCGTCAAACACAGACGATCGTTCGAAATTCCTGCACTATCATCCAGCCCACTTGTTGCTGACGCCGCTGGCCCACGACCATGTCAATGTGTTTCCGACGGTAGAGAGTTATCTGGCGCCGTTCACACAGCTTATCGACATGGTGCCGGCACAAGGCGCTGTGCTCGCCTCGACCAGCGGCGAATTAAGCGGCCGTTTCCTCGCCAGCGTGAAGCGCCCCGTGACCACCTATGGCATTGCCCAGGGCAACTGGCAGGTGCGCGACATCGCCTGGGGCGAGCGCACGCGCTTTCGCATCGTGCAGGGGGAAGCCGAGGTCGCCCAGGTCGAAACCGGCCAACTTGGCTTGCACAACATCGAGAACATGCTCGGCGTCGGCGCCTTCCTTATCGGGCAGGGCTATGTGAGCGCGCAGCAGTTCGCCCGCGCCATGGCCTCGTTTAAGGGCATCAAGCGCCGGCTCGACCGCAAGTCGGAGCTGACGCGCATCCCGATTTTCGAAGGGTTCGGCTCGTCCTATGACAAGGCCAAGAGCGCCATCGCGGCGATGAAGCAGCATTTCGGCGATCGCCGGCTGATCGTCGTTTTCGAGCCGCATACGTTCAGTTGGCGCAACCGCGCCACCATGCATTGGTACGACGACGTGTTCGACGGCGCCGCGCAAACCTTCGTTTGGCATCCAGCCGAGCAGGGCGCCGGCACCCATGAGCAGGTCACCCAGGCCGATATCGTGGCGCGGATTGCGGCGTCCGGCCATAAGGTCGAAGCGATCGACGATAAGGCCACTGCGGTCGACGCCATCGGTAAAACGATAGGCGATGATGCGGCGGTTCTGTTCCTGACCTCGGGCCATCTCGGCGGCCTGATCGAGGCGGTGCCGGAATGGGCGGAACGGAAGTTTCCGGTCTGATCAGCGTTTGTTGAGATCGAGGATTTCCGTCCCCGTCGACCCCGTGGCGCCGATCATGCGCGCACTGCCGCAACTGGCCGTCGCGGCCGCATCGGCGGCGTCGCGCGCCAATTCATTGGCGTTGCGATTGGCCTTCACGTCGATGATGGCGAGGAGACAGTCCTGTTCCGGTGTGAGTTTCAGAACGGCCAGCGCCGAGGCCGGGCGTCCATCATCGCCCCTGGCCGAGAGCCGCAAGATCGCGGCCGTCGGCGCAAACGCGCTGGAGCGCCCTTCACCGCGCCATTCGATCCTCGGCCCGGCATCGTAAGGCGTCAGGACGTCGAGGCTCTTGCCGTCCGCCCGAGCCAAGGTCGTGCGCACCATCAGGCCGTGATAGGTGACGCTCACCTGACGCTCGCCAAGGCCGTTGCACCGATAGAGCAGTGGCTTGAAGTCCTCGTGCGGCTTGATCTGGCCTGACGCGGCTTGATCGAGCTTGCACTCCTGGTTGCCGAGGTTGGTGTAGCGACTTTCGGCGGCCAAGGCCGAAGCGGCATGCAGCAGGCCCGCTGTCGCGAACAGGGTCAACAGAAGCGGGGCCGTTTTCATGATCGCTCTCCAGGCGCAAGTGCCGTCTTAGCTGATCACTAATTCTTCCCGCTCGAGCAAGATGTGTTTTTTGGCACGCGGGGCCGGTGCCCCGCGCCAAACCTATTCGCTGGCCTATTCGGTTTCCCGGTTGGCGCGCCACACCGCGACCAGGCGCCCATATTCCAGCCTGATCTGTTCGGGGCTGTATCTGCGCTCCAGGCGGCGAACGGTGAAGTGGCCGCGCGCCAAGCCCTGGAAATGGTCGACGAAGGCATAGTTGATGCTGGCCCCGGCGATCGCGCCGAGCACCGGCACGGCCTGCGCCGCGGCCTTCTGCGTCACAACCACCCCGAACCGCGCCGCGATCTGGGTGATCAGCTTGACGAAGACCGGCGCGCTTTCCTGCGCCGCGCCCTGGGAGGCGAGATATTTGGCGGCGTCGCTGATCGATTTCGACAGGAAGGCGCGGGCGGCGAAATAGGCGCTCTCCATTTCATTATCGACTTCGGAGCGGCCGCCAAGGGCGAAGACCTCCATACAAGCGAGCGCCGTCTCGGGGTCCTTCAGGTTTTCCCCTTCGCTGCGGGCGATATCGGCGATGGCGCGCAGGATGATCGTCGTCGAGATCGGCAGTTCGATAGGCAGGGCGGCGATGCCCAAGGCACCGCCGGCGGCCCCCGACGCCGTTGCCAGCGTCTTATGATAAAGGGTGTTGGCCGTACCGGGCTTCTGATCGAGGCTTTTCAGGGCAATCTTCATCGCGCCTCTGAGCGCCAGCGAGGCGGCCTTGCCGGCGAGATTGCGCACCCGAGCCGGCACGAAATTGCCGACGCCGGAAATCTGCTTGCCCAGCACATGGGTCAGGCGCGCGGTCATTGAGGTATATTCGAGCAGGCGGACAGCCTCGACGAGCGCCTGTTCGTCCTCGACCGCCAGCGGGCTGAAGATTTGGGACGGATCGACCTCGACGATTTTCAGGCGCGGGCCGTCATTAAAGGGATGTACGTCGGGCATAGGCACTCCTGCTGCAGAAGCTGTGTCCGTCCGACGATCCGGCGTGACCGCTCAAATGTGGCCCTGCCGCGCGCCGTTACAAGCGGGAAAATACATCCGCAAGCTGTCCCAGCCAGCCGACTTTTTTGCGAAATTAACGGGTCTCCAATGGCCATATTAACCAGTTTTCGGCCGGTTTTCCCCCGAGCTGTTAATACATACAGTTTTACTCGGATTGGAGCGATTGCCGCGCGAGGCCGAAGGTCTGAAAAATAATACGTATAATCAAATAGATAGTATGGTTACGTCGAATTTTACCTGATCTCCTTACCGATCGTTATACTTGATGCTGATCCCAGTAGATATGAACGTATTCGCGTAAAAAGCGCGCTTTTCATTTCAATCGACAGCAAAGCCGCCTTGCAACACTGGCCCCATAAGAAAACAGGGGCGGTGTTATGTTCAGGTCGATTGCTAAGATTGCGGTGGCGGCAGCCATTGTGGCCGGGGGATATCTGGTTACTCAGTCTTCCACGGAAGCGCAGTCGCTCAAGTCTTCCTTTATCGCGGTCGGCAGTGACACTCTGGTGCCCTACGGCTGGGTCGATTTCTGCAAGCGCTATACAGGCGAATGCGCGACGCCAGCCCTACCGGCGGCCGACGTCAATTACACGGCCCAGACGGCCAAGCTGATGAAGCGTATCAACAGCTGGGTGAACAACAATATCAAGGCCAAGACCGACCAGGAACATTGGGGTGTGGTCGATCGCTGGGATTATCCGACCGATGGTGTCGGCGATTGCGAGGATTTCGTTCTGCTCAAGCGCCGTCTGCTGATCGAAGAAGGCTTTCCGCGCCAGGGCTTGCTGGTGACCGTGGTGAAGGATGAGCGCGGCGAGGGCCATGCCGTGCTGACGGTCAAGACGAGCCAGGGCGAGTTCATTCTCGACAATCTGGTCGATGACGTGAAGCCGTGGACGCAAATTCCCTACAAGTTCGTGAAACGTCAGTCGCAGACGGATCCGAATGTATGGGTCGATATCGGTGTGGAAACGACCGCTCCCCTGGTGGTTTCTCGCTGATACCTCCGAGAGAGGCAACTCAAGCCGGGCGTGAGCCCGGCTTTTTTGTTTCGCGTTGCGGTGTTTTGTTTCGCGTTGACGGTGTCGGAAAAAAGGAGGAACTTTTACCTACCGGTCCTTAGACTCGGGAGATTTGTGATGAAGAAAGCAAGCTGTTTTGGTCTGGTCGCTGCGACCGTATTTGTCGGTTCGCTCGCGGCCAATCTTCCCGCCCAGGCGCAAGCCAATGCGATGAAAGCCTGCGGCGAGAAATGGCAGGCTGCCAAGGCCGCCAACGCCACCAACAATCAAACGTGGCCGCAGTTTCTGTCCTCATGCCGTAAGGACATGGCCTCCGCGCCGGCGGCAACGCCTGCCGCGGCTCCGGCCCCCGCACCAGCAGCAGCTGCGCCGGCCTCGCGCGCACCAACCGCCAGTGCCGCCGCGCCGGCGCCTCGCGCCCCTGCCGCCAATGCCATGCCGGCCTCGAACGCACTCTTCCCCACCGCCGTTTCGCCGAAATATTCGACGCTCTCGGCCGGTAAGCAGCGCGAGAAGACCTGCCTCGACCAGTACAATGCCAACAAGGTCGACAATTCCAACGGCGGCCTGAAATGGATCCAGAAGGGCGGTGGCTATTACAGCCAGTGCAACACGCGCCTCAAAGGTCAGGGTTGATCCTGATTGGCCGCGCCTGATTGGCTGAGCCATATTGGCGCAGCCATTCGCCAGGCACCCTTGCGCCCTGCGCATGGACAGGGCGTCCCACCCGGCTCTATAAGTCGGGAGAGTACTGAGTCCGGGCCCGCCCGGACCAGGCTGTCCCCTTATTGCTCGGGTTGAAAATGCAGGATCCTCAGGCCGTTCCCACCATCGAAGCCTTGCGGCAGACGATGGTTGATTGCCAGTTGCGCACGTTCGACATCACCAATCGTGAAGTCCTGGCAGCGGCGCTTGAAGTGCCGCGCGAGGTTTTCGTGCCGGGTGTCGCCGCCGCCGTCGTCTACAGCGACCGTATGCTGGACATTCCGGGCGGTCAGGGCAGGGCGATGCCCGCGCCGATGATCGTGGCCCGCCTGCTACAGGCTGCCGACCTCAAGCCGCAGGATAAGGTCCTCGTGGTGAGTTCGGGCACGGGTTACACCGCCGCCCTGGTAAGCCGGCTCGCCGGCACCGTCGTCGCCCTCGATAGCGAGGCCGCGCTGACCGCTGCCGCGACCGCGAATTTCGCCCGAATCGGTGCCGGGAACGTCCAGGCTGTCACCGGCGCTCTGGCCGACGGCGTGGCCGCGCAGGCGCCCTATGACGTGATCATCGTCGATGGGGCTCTCGAGGCCGAGCCCGAGGCGCTGTTTGGACAGTTGGGTGAGGGCGGTCGGCTCTATGCCGTCGTGCTGCCGGAAGGGGCCGCGGGTTGGCGCGGTAAGGCCACGGTTTTTGAGAAGAATTCCGGGCGGATCGGCAGCCGGACGCTGTTTGATGCCGCCGCCAAGCCGCTCGACGCGTTCCGCCGAAAAGCGGTATTTAGTTTTTAAATGAGTGATTTGTGTCGCATTTTTGCGTCACCACGGAAAAATAGCGGTTGGGGTGAACCGCGACCGTTTAAAAAGTCGTAATCTGTCACGAACTAGCGATGCGAAACTTAAAGAAGCGGTTACTGTCGCCGCTTGGGCAAAGAGGTCAATCTTGATTCCGTCGGTCGAACGTTCGTATGACGTGAAGGCGAAGCGTCCTGTCTTGGGGGGCGTCTCGACGCGCCTGTTGTTGGCGCTGTCGATGGTCGCAGCATCCGGGGGGCTTATCCCGGTGAGTGCGGAAACAATTTCCGGCGCGTTGTCGCGCGCCTACGTCAACAGTCCTGATCTCAATCAGCAGCGCGCCGCCACGCGTGCCGTTGACGAGAACGTGCCGCGGCAGACATCCGGCTATCGGCCGACGATCACGGGGCAGGCCCAGGCCGGTGCCGCGTTTCAAGGTTCGAACGCCACGGGCCGCCCCATTCAGACCCATACGACCCCCGGCTCGTTCGGACTGAGCGTCACCCAGAATATTTGGAACGGTAATCGCACCATCAACGGTGTGCGCCAGGCCGACTCGCAGGTTTTGCAGTCGCGCGAACAATTGCGCCAGAGTGAGCAGCAGCTGCTCTCCAATGCCGCCGCGTCTTATATGAACGTGTTGCGCGACACGGCGACCCTCAATCTCAACAACAACAACGTCGAGGTGCTGGCCGAGCAACTGCGTCTGACGCAGGACCGCTTCAAGGTCGGCGAAGTGACGCGCACCGACGTCGCGCAGGCGGAAGCCGCTCTTGAGCAAGGCCGCGCCAACGCCATCGTCTCTCAGGCGACGCTGCAGACGTCTTTGGCCGCTTATCGGCAGTTCATCGGCGTCGATGCCAAGAGCCTCGATCCGGCGCGTCCGCTCGATCGCGCCGTCCCCCGTTCGCTCAATGATGCAATCAACCGCGCCCAGGGTGAGCATCCGCTGATCCAGGCGGCCCTGCACAATGTTGATGTCGCGGCGCTCGCCGTGAAGATCAACGAAGGGGCGCTGATGCCGACGGTGGGTGTCACCGGCAGCGTCAACCGTCTCTATGAGCAGCAGGGCATTGTCGGCATGCATGCGACGCAGGCGTCCATCGTCGGCTCGCTCTCCATGCCGCTCTATGATGGCGGCCTTAGCTACTCTTCCATTCGCCAGTCGAAGGAATTGCTCGGCCAGGCCCGTCTGCAGGCCGATTTGCAGCGTGATCAAGTACGTGCCCAGGTCGTCTCCGCCTGGGGGCAGTGGGAAGCTTCGGCGCGCGTCATACAGTCGACCCAGGCCGCCGTCCGCGCCGCTGAGATCGCGCTGAACGGCGTGCGTGAGGAAGCCAAGGTCGGCCAGCGCACAACGGTCGAAGTGTTGAACCAGCAGCAGGCTCTGTTGCAGTCGCGCGTCAACCTGATCTCGGCGCAACGCGATCGCGTCGTCAATTCCTACGTTCTGGTGTCGGCGGTCGGCCAGCTCTCGGCCAGTTCGCTGGGGCTGCGCGTCAATACCTACAACCCAAGCATTCACTACGACCAGGTGAAGGGTAAGTGGTTCGGCACCGGGACGCCGGACGGGCGCTGAAGACATACCGCATCTCCCGTGACGCGGGAGATGCGCCTGCTCGGTGAAGAGAGCTTCCTGAGTGAAGAGGGCTTGCCGGTGCCCTGAGACCGGATCAATCTATCCTTGCAACGAATCATTCTGTGGGCTGCGGCGTTTGAGCCCCCATGCGGGCTGATGTCCAGGCACGTGGGCGTGTAGGCTGCGCCGCAGTATGAAACGGTTCGAGACAAGGAAGCGGCCGGCCATGAATGCGATTCCAGCGCCCCAGAGTGCCCAGTCTGCGGCCTCTTCCAAGGCCGGTAGTGATCCGACGATGGAGGAAATCCTCGCCTCGATCCGGCGCATCATCGCCGATGATCAGGTGCTGCCGCTGACGCCGCGTCCGGCCCGTCCGACGCTGGTCGAGCCGCCGCCGGCACAAGCGCCAGCCGCCGAAGTTCGATCGCCTGAAGTATCTGCCGCCAAGCCCGCCGCTGCCAAGCCCACCGCCGCAGCCAAGGTGGCAGCAGAGCCCGTCGTCGCCGAACCCGAAATTGCCGATGACGACATGTCCTGGCTTGAGGAGGCGGCGCTGCCGTTGCGCGCGTCGATCGTCGAACAGCCGGCCGTGGTGCCGCCGCCGCGCATCCGCCGGGTCAGCGACGAGGACTTCATCCGCACGGTGAATGAGGGTCGCTCCGAGCCAAGGACGGAGCCAAGAACAGAGCAAAGAACGGAACCGCGCAAAATCCGCTCTGAGCCGACGGTTCAGCCGCTGTTGTCAGCAGAAACCAACGCCAGTGTCGCCACCGCCTTCCAGTCGTTGGCGCAATCGGTCCTGCTGCGCGATCCAGGCGTGATGGAGAATATGGCGCGTGACCTGCTGCGGCCGATGCTGAAGCAATGGCTCGACGACAATCTGCCGCCTCTGGTCGAACGCTTGGTTCGGGCCGAGATCGAGCGGGCGGCGCGCGGCGGCCGCTAAGGCAAATTTAGCCGGGATATCCATTTTGACGCGTCTTTGAGGTGTTTGACCCGGTCAAGCCGCAAAACGCGATGGTTGACTTTGCCGGCATCGCCCTGTTTCTGACGGCTTTCCTGACATAGTCTAGGCGAAAGCCGGAGCAGCGCATTTCATGATGGACAAGACATTCGACCCCGGCGCGGTGGAAGACCGCGTCGCGCGGACCTGGGACGATGCACAGGCCTTCCGGGCCGGCCGGCCGGAACGGGCCGATGCGCCGCCGTTCTCAATCGTCATTCCGCCGCCCAATGTCACGGGCTCCCTACATATGGGGCATGCCCTCAACAATACGCTGCAGGACATTCTGGCCCGCTTCGAGCGCATGCGCGGCAAGGATGTGTTGTGGCAGCCGGGCACCGACCATGCTGGCATCGCCACGCAGATGGTGGTCGAGCGGCAACTCGCCGAACGCCAGCAGCCGGGTCGACGCGACATGGGCCGCGAAGCCTTCCTCGCCCGTGTCTGGGAATGGAAAGCCGAATCCGGCGGCACCATCGTCAACCAGCTGAAGCGCTTGGGCGCCTCCTGCGACTGGAGCCGCGAGCGCTTCACCATGGACGAGGGCCTGTCGAAGGCCGTCGTCAAAGTGTTCGTCGAACTGCATCGTCAGGGCCTGATCTACAAGGACAAGCGGCTGGTCAATTGGGACCCGAAGCTGCTGACCGCCGTTTCCGATATTGAAGTGGTGCAGGTCGAGACCAAGGGCAATCTCTGGCACTTCAACTATCCGGTCGAAGACGCGATCTACGATCCGGAAAATCCACTGACCTTCATTACCGTGGCGACGACGCGGCCGGAGACCATGCTGGGGGACACCGCGGTCGCGGTGCATCCAGACAATGTGAAGCTCGGTCATTTCATCGGCCGTCGTGTGGTGCTGCCGCTGGTCGGCCGCACCATCCCTGTCGTTGCCGATACCTATGCTGATCCGGAGAAGGGCACTGGCGCGGTGAAGATCACGCCGGCCCATGACTTCAACGATTTCGAGGTCGGCAGGCGGCACGATCTGCCGCTCATCAACATTTTCGATCAGGAAGCCAAGCTCACCCTGCGCGACAATGCCGACTTCCTCGAAGGCGTGCCCGAGAGCGCCGATCTCGATGCGGTCCTGGCGCTGGACGGCAAGGATCGCTTCGAGGCGCGCAAGCTCATCGTTGCGATGATGCAGGAGCGCAACCTGTGTCCGGCGATCGAGCCGAACGCGCATACCGTGCCGCACGGCGATCGCTCCAACGTGGTGATCGAGCCGTGGCTGACCGATCAATGGTATGTTGATGCCAAGACCCTGGCGCAGCCGGCGATCGCTGCCGTGCGCGACGGGCGCACCCAATTCGTGCCGAAGAATTGGGAGAAGACCTTCTTCGAATGGCTTGAGAACATTCAACCCTGGTGCATTTCGCGCCAGCTCTGGTGGGGCCATCAGATCCCGGCCTGGTATTCGGCTTGGGGCGGTGTCTATGTTGCCGAGACCGAGGAAGAGGCTGTCACGCAGGCGCTCGCCGATGCGGTGACGCGCGAGGTCTATGACGATGTCGAGGCCGGCCGGATCGCACAGGATCCGGACCAGTGGAAGACATTGCTGACCCGCGACGAGGATGTGCTCGATACCTGGTTCTCTTCGGCTCTGTGGCCGTTCTCGACGCTCGGCTGGCCCGGCGAAGACGAGACCTTCGCCAAGCGCTTCTATCCGACAAGCGTGCTCGTCACCGGCTTCGACATCATCTTCTTCTGGGTTGCCCGGATGATGATGATGGGCCTGCATTTCATGGGCGAAATTCCCTTCCGCGATGTCTACATGCACGCTCTCGTCCGCGACGAGAAGGGCGCCAAGATGTCGAAGTCGAAGGGCAACGTTATCGATCCGCTGAACCTCATCGACACCTATGGCGCCGATGCGCTGCGTTTCACCCTGGCCGCCATGGCGGCGCAGGGGCGCGACATCAAGCTGGCGACGCAACGTGTCGAGGGCTATCGCAATTTCGCGACCAAGCTCTGGAACGCCTCGCGTTTCGCCGAGATGAACGGCTGTGCCCGTGTCGCTGGTTTTGATCCGGCGACCGTGCAGGAGACGTTGAACAAGTGGATCATCGGCGAATTGGCGCGGGCCACCGGTGAAGTCACCACGGCGATCGAATCCTATCGCTTCAACGAAGCGGCGGCGGCGGTCTATCGCTTCGTCTGGAACATTTTCTGCGACTGGTATCTCGAACTGGGCAAGCCGGTGTTGCAGGCTGACGACGACAGCGCGGCCAAGACGGAGACGCGCGCCACCACCGCCTATGTGATCGACGAAATCGCCAAACTGCTGCATCCGTTCATGCCCTTCATCACCGAAGAGTTGTGGGCGATCAAAGGGGCGGAAGGTCCCAAGCGCGAGAGCGTGTTGGCCCTGGCGGCCTGGCCCACCAACGTCACCGCCGGCGATGATGCGGCGGAAGCCGAGATCGGTTTCGTTGTCGACCTCGTGTCGGAAGTGCGCTCGGTGCGCGCCGAGATGAACGTGCCGGCTGGCGCGCAAATGCCGCTTGTCCTCACAGGCGCCGATGCGGAAGTGCGGCGACGGGCAGGGGCGTGGGACGCGATGATCAAGCGTCTGGCGCGTCTCTCGGATATTTCCTTCGCCGATGCACCGCCGCCGGAATCGGCGCAGATGATCGTGCGTGGCGTCGTCGCAGCCTTGCCGCTCGCCGGCGTTGTCGATCTTGCTGCTGAGAAAGTTCGTCTCACGAAGGAGATCGCCAAGGAAGAAGGCGAAGTCCGCCGGGTCGATGGCAAACTCAATAACGCCGATTTCGTGCGCCGTGCGCCCGAAGAAGTGGTTGAGGAAAATCGCGAGCGGCGCGAAGAGGCGCTCTCGCGCATCGCTAAATTGAAGGCGGCGCTGGAACGCCTGCAGTAATCCTCTCTTAGAAACGCGCGCGCCCTGTCGCTGATGGGGCGCGCATGTGTCTGTGATTACAGCGCTTCGCATGTAAAACCCTGCCGCAAACCTTGCCACGTCCACATTGCGTTGCTGATTCATCAATTGGCTTTACAGACGGTTCGCTGCTAGCATTGCCTGACAACAATGACGCCGACATCGGCGCGGGAGGAAGTCAAAGGCCGGGTGGACCGCGTGTGGGCGCTGTTCCTGAGGTCACGCTGGCTGAGTAGGCATAGGCTTATGGCCATGCCCCCTGCGACGAGCCGGTTTCAAATCAGACTTGGGAACGGGAATGTCCGAACGTAATCTGCGGGCCGATGGCAGCGAGAAATTGACGACGCGTTCGATGGCCGGCCCTTTCACGCCCCGCGACGAGACGGTTGGTTTTCTCTTATGGGACGCGCGTCGCGCCGTGGCGCGTGAGTTCGATCGCACATTGGCGCTCCATGGGCTGCGCAATGGCTTATTCTCCGTATTGCGTGTTCTCTGGGACGCGGACAGTCTGACGCAATCGGAAATCGCCCGGCGTAGCTGCCTGACCGGCCCGACCATTGTTGGTGTCGTCGCGCAGCTCGAAAACCAGGGCCTGATCGTGCGTACCCCATGTCCCACCGACAGTCGCAAACGCAACATCGAGCTCACCGAGGAAGGACAACGGCTGCGCTCCGTTGTCCTGCCGTTGATTGAAGATAATTCGGACCAGGCATTGGCCGGCTTCACGAATGCTGAACGACAACAGCTAAGTGACATGCTGCGGCGGATCCGCGCCAATTTCGCGGTTGACGACGACGACCTGGTCGACGAAACCGGTCGGGACAACACCTAACGAAATCTTGGGAGGACAGGATGACCGGCCTTACCGCCGTGATCGAAGATCTCGTCACGGCCAATCGCGTTCTTGCCCGCGAGAATATTCTCGATTCCTTCGGCCATATCAGCGCCCGCAACCCGGACAATCCGCAGCAATATCTGCTGTCGCGCGCCCGTGCTCCCGATTGCATCGAGGAAGCGGACATCATGACCTTCGATCTCGATGGCACGGCGGTGAGCCCAGGCGATCGCAAGCCCTATCTCGAACGGTTCATCCATGGCGCCATCTACGAAGCGCGCCCCGATGTGCATGCGATCATTCATAGCCACGCGGCCAGCATCATTCCCTATGGTGTCACCGGCTGGCGGATGAAGCCGATCATGCACATCTGCTCGGCCATCGGCAAAGACGTGCCGATCTGGGATTCCAGCGATAAGTTCGGCGACACCAATCTGCTCGTCGCCGATATGGTCATGGGCCGCGACCTCGTGCGCACGCTCGGCGACGGCATCACGGCGCTGATGCGCGGCCATGGCTGCGTGGTCGCGACCCGCAACATCCGACTGTCGGTGTTCACCGCGATCCAGCTCGAACTCAACGCCAAGCTGATCCGCGAGTCGATGCCCTTGGGCCAGATCAAATATCTGACCGAAGGCGAGGTCGAGCGCATCCTGGCTGGAATGTCGTCCTATACCTGGGAACGGGCGTGGGAGAACTGGTGCAAGCGCGCCGGGCGACCCTATGTCGGTCAAATCGTCGGCTGATTATCTTAGGAACCTTGCCTCTGGAAAACGGCGGACGGCGGCATCGCCGTCCGCTTGTTGACAGGGGCGCGGGTTCCGGCGCCAATGGGAGACGTGTAGGGCAGAAATAGGAGGAGGCGGGCATGTCACCTCATGAGGTTGGCGGACTGGCATCCCCCGTATCCGGCGTCGCGGAAGCGCCGGCTAGCGCTCCTGACATCGCGCGGCGTTTCTGGCCTGAAGGCTGGTGGCGGGTGGTCAATCTGCGGATTGGGATCATCCCGGTTCCGATCTACGTGCTTCTGATCCTGTTGATCGCCGCCCTGTCCTATACCGGCGAGATGAAGTCCGACGGACCGACGATGATCGTCGTCCTGGTGGTCGGAGGCTTCACCTGTGCCGAAATCGGCAAGCGTCTGCCGGTTCTGCGCAGCATCGGCGCGGGCGCCATTTTCGCCACCTTCATTCCCTCGGCGCTGGTTTTTTATCATCTCATTCCAGCGAAGATGGAAAAGTCGATTATCGACTTCACCGCCTCGACCAACTTTCTCTATCTTTTCATCGCCTCGATCATCGTCGGCAGTATCTTTTCCATGGATCGCGATGTGCTGATCCGCGGCTTCCTGAAAGTCTTCGTACCGCTCGCGATCGGCTCCGTCCTGGCGGCGATCGTCGGAACGGTCGTCGGAACGGCCCTTGGCCTGGGCGCTCATCACACCTTCTTTTACGTGGTGGCGCCGATCATGGCCGGCGGTGTCGGCGAGGGGGCGATCCCACTTTCGATCGGCTATGCGGCGCTGACCGGCGTATCGCAAGGCGAGGTTTTCGCGCAGGTGCTGCCGCCGGTGATGCTGGGCAGTTTGACCGCGATCCTGCTGGCCGGTGCGCTGAATTTCGTCGGCAAGAAATATCCGTCGCTCACCGGCAACGGCCGGTTGCAGCCGCATACAGGCGAGGATACCGCCCCGCCGATCGATGACGGGGACGAGGGCCCGAAACACGATGTCGGCCATGTCGATGTCGGAACCATTGCCGCCGCCGGCCTGACGGCGCTGACGCTCTATCTGCTCGGCGTGATGAGTTACCATCTAATCGGCTTGCCAGCGCCGGTGGCGATGCTGTTCTTCGCCGTTCTGGCGAAACTGTCGCGCGCGGTGTCGCCGCAACTCGAACAGGGCGGCATGGTGGTCTATGAGTTCGTGCGCACCAACATGACCTATCCGCTGCTGTTTGCCATCGGCGTGGCGATGACCCCGTGGGACAAGTTGGTGGCGGCCTTTCACCTCGCTAATATCATCACCATCGTGTCGACTGTGGTGACCATGGTGGCGAGCGGCTTCGTCATCGGGCGCTACATGAACATGTATCCGATCGAAACCGCCGTCGTGAATGCCTGCCACAGTGGGCAGGGCGGCACCGGCGATGTGGCGATCCTCACAGCCGCCAATCGCATGCAGCTGATGCCCTTCGCGCAGATCGCCACGCGCATCGGCGGCGCCGTGACTGTCACGATGGTTTTGCTGATCCTGGGCTATTTCAAATAGCAGGGAGCGATGAACGGAAGGCCGGCGACGATTGATCGTTGGCCGCCCTAGTTGAACCATCAGCCCAAGCGTGACTATAAAGGTCGCACGCGCGCCAGCGCGATAACGAACACGGGGAGGAAACGTGTCGCCGGTAGAGAGCCACATCGATCTCGACGACTGCCGCATCAAGGTTTTGCGCGCCGGGCAGGGAACGCCACTGGTGTTTCTACGGGGCACGGATGCATCCGACGACTGGCAGCCCTATCTCGACGAACTGGCGCGCCGCTTCGACGTGATCGTGCCGGAACATCCTGGTTTCGGCGGCCAGCCGAAGCCGAAATGGCTCGATCGCATCGCCGACTATTCCAATTTCTATCTCGATCTCCTCGATCGGCTGGACCTGAAGGATGTCCATCTTGTCGGCCACGGCATGGGTGGCTGGATCGCGGCGGAACTCGCCACGCGCGACACCCGCTGTATTGCCTCGCTCACTTTGGTCGACGCCCAAGGCCTCTGGCTCGATGGCGTGCCGACCCTCGACACCTTCCTGTGCACGGAAGAGCAGGCGATCGCCGATCTCTTCCATGATCCGAAACTGGCCGAGGCCGAGACAGCGCGGCGGCTCACGCCGGAGAGCGAGGACATGCGCCTGAACAATCAGGTTGTCATCGCCCAAACCACCTGGCAGCCACGTGGCTATGATCCGCATTTGCGCAAATGGCTGCATCGCATCGACGTGCCGACCTTGATCGTCTGGGGCGCCGAGGACCGTCTGTTGCCGCAAGCCTATGCGCAGGAATGGGGCAAAATCATTCCCGGCGCGCAGGTGGAAATCATCGCCGCTTGCGGACACGTGCCGCCGATCGAGAAGCCAGCCGAGTTCGTGCGTCTCATTTCCGATTTCGCCGCCGCCGAGAGGGCCGCCGCATGAAAATCTTCAACTTCCACCTGATGCCCTATGCCCATGCCGATCTTGAAGCGATCAAGCGTCTCGGCACGTCATGGATGACCTATCCGAACAGCTATTACGATCCAAAAAAGGGCGCCGATCTCTATCACGAATATCTCGACCAGCTCGAATTCGCCGACGAGATTGGTTTCGATGGCGTCGCCGTCAACGAGCATCATCAGACCGCCTATGGCATGATGCCGGCACCTGGCGTTCTGGCCGGCGCACTGGCGCGACGCATCAAGAACGGCAAGCTGGCGATCCTCGGTCGCGCTCTGCCGCTCGTCAGCAATCCGCTGACGATAGCCGAAGAATTCGCCATCCTCGACAATCTAACGCGCGGCCGCTTCATCGCCGGCTTCGTGCGCGGCATCGGCGTCGAATATCACACCATGGGCATGAACCCGGCGGAATCGCAGGAGCGTTTCCTGGAGGCGCATGACCTGATCATCCAGGCCTGGACGCGGCCGGGGCCGTTTGCCTTCGAGGGCAAATATTACAAGTTCAAATATGTGAACCCATGGCCGCAGCCCTATCAGGATCCGCATCCGCCTATCTTCACGCCCTCGTCGGGTTCTCTCTCGACCATTCGCTGGGCGGCGCAGCACCGATACACCTATTGCCAGACGCTGGCGCCGATTGCTTCCGTGGCACAGACTTTCAGGCTCTATCGCGAGGAGGCCGACAAGTTTGGCTATCAAGCGACGCCAGAACAATTCGCCTGGTCGAATGCGATCTATGTCGCCGAGAGCGACGAGAAGGCGCTGCGTGATGTACGTCCGCATCTCGAAGCCTATGCCAATGAATTCCTCACCCGCGATCCGGTGATGATGGCGCCGCCGGGTTATACCAGCGTGGAATCGATCAAGCGCATGCGCGCGTTGAAAAGCTTCATGACGGGCCGCTCGACGGCCGAAGACATGATCGCGCGCGGCATCGTCATCGTCGGTAGCCCGAACACGGTGCGCGAGAAGCTGGCGCAGTATCAGGATATGGCAGGCTTTGGTATTTCCCTCACCAAGACCCAGTTCGGCACCATGCCGCATCAGATGGTGCAGGAAAACCAGATCGCCATCGCCAAGGAAGTTCTGCCCTATTTCAAGGATCGTATGCCGCAGCCAACCAAAGCGGCCGCCGAATAAGTTTCCGGAAAGTTTTTCAAGGAGAGTTCTGTCTATGACTTCAATGCCTGATGATATCCGCAAGGCCATTCCGCCGCTCGGGCAGAATGCCGCGCCAGAAAATGCGTCTACGATCCGTAAGCTCTACGCGCCGCTCGTCGACGGCGTGATGAACGGTGTCGAAATGAAGCTCGACATCGCCTATGGCGATCATGAGCGCCAGAAGCTCGACGTCTATTGGAAAGCCGGCGGCACCGGCAAGCCCGTCTTCATCTACATTCCCGGCGGCGGTTTCGTCGGCGGCGACAAGCGCTCCGATCCGGTGTTCTACGGCAATATCGGCGGCTGCGTGGCGCGCGAAGGCATGGTTGGCGTCGTCGCCAATTATCGCCTGGCGCCGGAAGCGAAATGGCCGTCCGCCGCTAAGGACATCGAAAGCGCGGTGAAATGGGTGAGAGCCCATGCCAGCGAATTCGGCGGCGATCCCAACAAGATCGTCATCATGGGCCATTCAGCTGGCGCCGCCCATGTGGCGACCTTCCTGTTCGATCCCGATATCAAGGGCGGCGAGATCGTCGCCGGCGGCATGCTCTCAAGCGGCCCTTACGAAGTGCGCAAGGACGAGAGCCGCGACAATGTGCTGGCCTATTTCGGCACCGACACGGGCCAGTTCGATCGTCGTTCGTCGATCCACTACGTGGCGCAGAGCAAAGTGCCGGTTGCCGTCTCCATCGCCGAATATGATCCGCAGCATCTGATCACGCCGGGCTTCGAGATGGCCCATGCGCTGACCTTGCGCGACGGCAAGAGCCCACGCATCCGCTGCTTCGACGGCCACAACCATTTCTCGACGGTCGCCAGCATGGGCAGCAAGGACGACGACTTCGCCAAGGTCGCCCTCGAGTTCATTCGTACCTGCACGGGCTGAACCCGCTCGTTGGGTGAGCGCGGCGGCTGTTGAATGCCTGGCCGCGCTCACAATTCGATCAAGCGTTGGCGCGCCGTTAAAGCGGTGCGCCAGCCTCCAGAAGCGGCGCCTGCTCGCGGATGTGCACATCTTTCTCGAGAAGTGTTGAAAAGGAGCGGATGTTGAACAACTCCGGACGGTGGGGCATGGGCGGCTCCTTGCCATCAGCCAAAGCATTGGCGAGCGCGATAATCTGGCGACGGAAGCGAATGATGGCCGAATCCGAGTGGCCAAGATTTTCCTTACTGCGATCGACCAGCGGGCCCATGCTTTCGACCACGGCCGCATCTTGATTTCGCACACCGGCGATGCCTGAATAGTTCACGCTGCGCTGACGCTCCTGGCTCCATTCGAACTTGTTCGACAGATTTTGAGCCGCGGTGAAATCATCGTGCAATTCGCCCCAGATGCCGGATTTGCCCATGAAGATCCGCTGGCGTTCGCTGAGCGCTTCGACATCGGAACTAAAGCCCCAGTTCCAAGTGTTGTAGTCATCGATGGGCACCCAGATATTGCCATATGTGGGATTGGCGATGAATTCGCCCTTCTCCAGAGTGGGCGGGACCATTTGAAAACATGGCAGCATGAATTGCGTCACACGCCAGTAGTCCTTGTCCGCGTCGTCGAGATAGCGACGGGCCATGATGCGCAAGCCATAGTCGGTCTCGTCGACCGAGAATTCGGGGTACTGGCAGCCACCAGCATAACGTGCATGGGTAGAGCGAGGCTGACCTGCATTTGCGACAGGCTGACCGGCCTTTGCGAGATCTTTGAGGTCGCGATGCAGGAAAGAAATATGCGCTGAATCGATACCGCCCTCGAGCGCCTGGGCGTAGTTGCACGGCTGATAGCGTTTGATGATGGCGCTCTGCGATGCCGGAAAGCGCGTCCATTCGAACGCGGGAAATGGCGGCTTGGCTTCCGGGGGCCCCATGTAGACCCATACGGCGCCGCCGGCGACATGGGTTGGATAGGCCGTAATCTTCACTGTCTTTTTCACTTGGTCGAGGCGGCTTGGGGGCTCGGATGGCGCATCGAGCAACTCGCCGGTCACGCTGAATTTCCAGCCGTGATAGACGCAGCGCAGGCCGCACTCCTCGTTGCGTCCGTATTCGAGGCCGGCGCGCCGATGCGCGCAATAGGCGTCGATAACGCCGACCTTGCCTTCGGTATCGCGGAAGGCGACGAGGTCTTCGCCCAGAATGCGAAACTTAACAGGCGGTCCATCTGGCTTGGCGACTTCCTCTTCAAGCAACGCCGGAAGCCAGAACCTGCGAAACAATTCACCCATCTTTGTGCCAGGGCCGACACGGGTGAGAATTTCATTCAGATCGGAACGCATGGGCTATCCTCATTCTTCTAATTCTAAGATTGGGTTTCTAGGAAGCGTCTGTGCGGCTGTCGAGCGCCTCAGCTACCAATTGCAAAAAAAGCAATGAACGAGGCCGCCACGTTCGCTTCATGATCCCGCTGACAGGCGGACGGATTGCTCCCTCAAGACCAGGAGCGTTTCACGTTTTGAAGGAAACAAGCGGCGGTGTTGAACAAGCTCGCCAGGATAGCGCGTCATCGTCGGAGATCCGACGTCACGCCGTCAATGCGGACGAAGCGCCGCAATCCAGCGCCGCTTGCTTCAACCAGATTATTTCAGCGCAGCCGGAGGATGGCGTCGTTCAGATCGTCTGGCGTGTTGGCATTGAAAAACGGGTCGAAGGGTTCCGTCGGCCAGTCGAGCTGTTTGTGTCGATAGCGCTCGATCCAGGTGACGAGCCGGCGCGTGCCGCCAGATATCAGGTGCGCGCGCAGATCCTCGCGCAAAGCAACGCGCCACAACGCCACTGTCGGATGCAGATGCTCGCCGCTGCCAGCAACGACGATGTCCATGTCGTCACGCGCGTTCCAGAGCCGCTTCGCCAAATCATCGGGCAGGAACGGGCAATCGACCGGTGCGGTCAGCACATAGGTATCGTCAGGGTAGGTCGTCGCGCACCAGTCCATGGCGGCGAGAATGCCGGCGAGAGGGCCGGGAAAATCCGGCACGGTGTCGGCGAGAACAGGCAGGGCGAAGGCTTGGAAGCCCGCCGGGTCGTCGTTGCTGTTGATCGCCACCGCGTGGCATTGCGGCGCGAGCCGCGCAATCACATGGGCGATGAGCGGCTTGCCTGCTAATGTGGCGAAGGCTTTCTCGCCCCCCATGCGCCGTGCCTGGCCGCCGGCCAGCACCACGGCGCAGACCGCCGACGTGTTCATGCCAGGCTCACTCAATAACGATGCGCGGCGCCGCGCGATTGGCGGCCTTGCCAGAGAGCGCGGCGGCCACCGCTTGCGCCACCGCCAGATAGGCTTTGGCATGCGGTCCTTCGGGCGCGGTGGCGACCACCGGGCGGCCCTCGTCGGAGGTCTCGCGAATTTCCATATGCAGCGGGATTTCGCCGAGGAAGGGCACGCCGAGCTTTTCGGCTTCGCGCCGCGCGCCGCCATGGCCGAAGATCGGCGAGATATGGCCGCAGTTCGGGCAGCAGAAGGTCGCCATGTTTTCGACCACGCCGAGCACGGGCACATTGACCTTCTCGAACATGGCGACGCCGCGTCGCGCGTCGATCAAGGCAAGATCCTGCGGCGTCGAGACGATGACAGCGCCGGCGAGCGGCGTCTGCTGAGCCAAGGTGAGCTGGGCGTCGCCTGTACCTGGCGGCATGTCGACGACCAAAACATCGAGTTCACCCCAGGCGACATCGCGCAGCAGCTGGGTGATCGCCGACATGACCATCGGGCCGCGCCAGATCATCGCCTGTGATTCATCGACCAGGAAGCCAATCGACATCACCTTGATGCCGAACTTTTCGTGCGGGATGATTTTGCGGTTGCCATCGATCGCGGGCTTGCCGGTGAGGCCGAAGAGTTTGGGCTGCGACGGGCCGTAAATATCGGCGTCAAGCATGCCGACCTTGAGGCCGGTTGCCGCCAGGCCGAGCGCCAGATTGCAGGCGGTGGTCGATTTGCCGACACCGCCCTTGCCGGAGGCCACCGCGATGATGTGGTGCACGCCGGGAATGCCGGCGGCCCGGGTGGTGGCCGGAGACGGTTTCGACGGCCGCAGCCGCGTCTCGTCATCGGGTGCGCGCGGCGCCGCAGCCTTTTCGGCGGTGAGGCCGACGAGAACCTGGGTGACGCCGGGCAGGGCGCCGGCGGCGCGCTCGGCCGCCATGCGCACGCCCTCGAAGGCTCTGGCTTCCTCGGGCGACACGGAAATGGCGAAAATCACCTTGCCCTCGCGGGCGACGATATTGGTCAGCCGACCGGAGGCGGAGAGCGGCGAGCCGTCAGGCAGGGCCACATGGGCGAGCGCGGCGCGGATATCAGCTTCGGTAATGGCCAAGATGGGCTCCAGTCAGACACAGCCGTTTGCTCTCTGACCTAAATAGGAACGATCGGAGGATTGCAAATGGGGGCTCCTGTTTCAGAAGCCAGTGCATTCTCTCATCTTCGGGCGGCGTGGGGACCGTTCTTTTTCGCTGAGATGACAGAATCTTACCAGTGATAACATTTGCGCTCAGGAGAAAAGACGGCACAAAGCCGCCATAGATGATCGCGACATTTGTTCGTCCTCAGAAGGGTGAGACAAACATGACGTCGCTCAAGCTTTCCGTTTTAGGTGCAGCTTTGCTGGCTTCGCTCAGCGCATCCGTCGCGGTGAAGGCGCAAACCATCGCAACCGTCTCGAAAGATACGTTTCCCCAAATTACGATTACGGGGACAGCCGCCGCGCGGGAGAAGCCGGATATCGCGCGCATTCGTTTGGGCATACGCATCGAGCGTCCGAGTGCAAAAGAAGCGACCGATGAAACCTCTCGTATAGCGGGCGCAGTCGTCTTGGCTTTACGTGGGCAGAGGATCGCAGATCTCGACATTCGGACTACGAATTCGAGTGTAGCGCGCAACTACGACATCGAATATGGGCCGGACCGACGGGAAATCTCGCGCAAGCCCCGCGGCTTCGTCGCGCAACATCATTTCAGCATTCAGGTCCGAGATATCGACAAGGCGGGCGCTCTCGTGCGGCTGGCGCTCGATAAAGGGGCGAACGAATATGACGGTACAGACTTCCTTCTGGAGAAGCGAGAGGAGCGGCAACTGGCCCTCAATAACGAAGCTCTGCGCAAAGCCCGGACACAGGCCGAATCCTATGCCGCGACCTTGAACGTGAAGTTGGGACGTCTGGTTGCTGTTTACGAAGGTGCGCCGCCGGTCGAGCCCGAAGGCTATGCCGATTTGCCACGAAGGGCGCCGACGCCGAATCCGCTAGGTGCGCCCATCCCGTTGGAGCCTGGAGAGGTCACCGTAAAGGCCACGATGTCGGCCACCTGGGAGCTTGCTCCCACAAACTAATCGCGAGCGGGGAGGGCAAGACGAGCCCATGCAAATGGGAGAGTCGAAGGCCCCGAGATGAGGATGCCAAGTAATTGTTTTCGATTCAGTTTCTGAGCTAATCTTGCCGCAGGACTTAAGGGGAGCCGCGGCACGTGGAAAAGATCACCGGTAAGGTATTCAAAGGGCAGCGTGTGAATATCGACGGAAGGCACTTTTCCAATTGCAAATTTGAGAACTGCACACTGGTTTTCGCCGGGAAGGATGTCTTCTCGTTTGACGGGAATGATCTGAATACCACGACAATTGAGTTTGACGGGGCAGCGGGCAGAACCCTGGCGGCGCTTCAAGCTCTTGCTGAGCCAGGTTCTGGTTTTTCGGAAATCGTGAAGCAGTCTTTTCCGAAGTTGTTTGCCGTTTGAGATTGGCCCGGCGAAGCCAACGTATCCCCACCTTTAGCCGTCCAAGCCGGTTCGTCGCCGACGCCACCGCCTTGCCGCTCGCGCCGCTGCCGGTTACGGGAAGAATATGAAAGCAATCGGATTTGCCGGGTGGAGCGGGGCGGGCAAGACGACGCTCATCGAGCGGGTGATCCCGGCACTGCGGGCAGGAGGCCTCAGCGTTTCGACGATCAAGCATGTCCACCACAAGGTCGAACTCGATACGCCGGGGAAGGATTCCTGGCGCCATCGCCAGGCTGGGGCTGGCGAAGTGCTCGTCATCTCCGGTTCGCGCTGGGCGCTGATGCACGAAATTCAGGGCGATGAGCCGCCGCTGGAAGAACTTTTGGCGCGGATGAGCCCGGTCGATCTGGTGCTGATCGAGGGGTTCAAAACCGCGCATGTGCCGAAAATCGAGGTTTTTCGGGCGGCAAACGGCAAACCATCGCTCTATCCCGACGATCCTCATGTCGTGGCCATCGCGGCAGACACCGCCCTTGCGGACACCGGCCGGCCGGTCGTGGCGCTCGACGATATCGAGGCCGTCGCCGATCTGGTGCGGCGCTTCGCCAAACCCATAGCAAGTTGACCGCCGCGCCCGCCGCTGCCATGTCAACCTCATGACCTCGCATCTGCTTGATTTGAGCGGCTTGAAATGCCCGATGCCGGCGCTGCGCACCCGCAAGGCGCTGCGCCGCCTGACGCCAGGGCATGAAATCGAGGTCACGTGCACCGATCCAATGGCGGCAATCGACGTGCCGAACGTGGTTCGCGAGGCGGGGGACGAATTGATCGAGACCATACAACGCGACAGCGCCCTGGTGTTTCGTATTCGCAAGCTGGATCAACAGCAGGTGCGCTCATGAGCGCGGCAAAGGACATCTGGCCCACCGAAATCCGTCTGTCGCAGGACCGCAAGGCGCTGACGGTCAGTTTCGAGGATGGTGCCACCTATACGATCAGCGCCGAACTGCTGCGTGTCTGCAGTCCGTCGGCCGAGGTGCGGGGCCATTCTGAGGCCGAGCGCAAGACCGTCGGCGGCAAGCGCGACGTGATGATCGCCAAGGTCGATCCGGTCGGTAATTACGCGGTACGGCTGACCTTCTCCGATCGCCACGACAGCGGCATATTCTCATGGACTTATCTCGCCGAACTCGGCGCCGAGGCGGATGTCAAATTCGCCACCTATCAGGCTGAGCTTGCCGCCAAGGGGCTCGATCGGGACCATCCGGGTCAGAAATAGAGCCAAAAGTAGAATCGAAACATAGGACAGATGACGGCAACGCCCCTCGACCTCGCCCCGCAGCCGAAATCCGGACAGAACCTGATGCTGCCGGCGCGCGCCTTCGTCAGCCGCTGGAAAGGGCCACGCACCGATCTCGCCCCGGTTCCGACCGTCGCTTATGGACTGGTCGCGGCTTGGATCGTCGCCATGGTCGCCGTGGCGCTTCTCCTCGATGTCGAAATTTCTAGATATGCCGATACTTTACCGCCAATCTTTCGAGTGATCTTTGAGAAAGTCACCCGGATCGGCACATCTGGCTATGTTTTCGCCGCAACCGTTCTAGGCTGCCTGGCCGCACTCGTGGTTTACGTGCGCCGACGGGGGCTGGACCGCGCCCGCGCCGGCCTGGTCGCGGCCCGAGCCTTCTACTTGTTCGCGGTATGCGCGGTCTCTGGCCTGGCGTCGGTGATCATCAAACAGCCGATCGGCCGGCCACGTCCGTTCCTGATCGATACCTACGGCCCGTTCGGTTTTCATCCCTTCGTCTTCAACGCGAAGTTCGCCAGTTTCCCCTCCGGCCATACCATCACCGCCTTCGCCATGGCGGTCGCGATCGGCTTCCTCGCGCCCCGGCTGCGCACGCCGCTGCTCATCGTTGCCGTTCTGGTAGCGATCTCGCGGCTCGTGCTGGGATCGCACTACCTGTCGGACACGATGGGCGGCGCGTTGATCGGCATTCTCTCGGCCGTCATCCTGCGGCGGCTGTTCGCGCGCCGTCGCATCGTCTTTGAAGCAGACGGGGGCCGGATCGTCCCACGTCTGCTGCCGCGCCGCCGGCAGGCGACGACTACGCCTTCCGCAGCCGGCTGAAGCCGGCGTCAAGATCGGCTTGCAGGTCGGAGACGTCCTCGAGCCCGATCTGGAAGCGCAGCGCCGGTCCGCCCGGGTTCCACGGCGTGGCCGAGCGATAGGCCGAACAGTCGAAGGGAATGACCAGGCTTTCGAAGCCGCCCCAGCTGTAACCCATGCCGAACAGTTCGAGCCCGTCGAGCATGGCCGCGACAGCCGCGTCGGAGGCGGGATGCAGGATCACCGAGAACAGGCCGCTCGAACCGAGGAAGTCGCGCTTCCAGATGTCGTGACCGCGATGACCGGGCAGGGCTGGATGCAGCACCTCCTTCACCTCGGGCCGCGCCGCCAGCCAATGGGCCATGGCAAGGCCCTGGCGCTCGGCTTCCTTCAAGCGCAGCTCCATTGTGCGCATACCGCGCAGCGCCAGGAAGGCATCTTCCGGCCCGGCGCAGTTGGCGAAGAGATCGAAGGTTTCGCGCAGGCGTGGCCAATATTCCGCGTTGGAGGAGACGAGACCAAGCAACAGATCGGAATGGCCGGCGAGATATTTGGTGCCGGCCTCGATGGCGAGATCGACACCACGCTCGTGCGGCGGAAAGAACAGGGGCGTTGCCCAGGTATTATCCATGATGACGCAGATGCCGCGCTTCTTCGCTACCGCCGAGATCGCCGGGATGTCCTGCATCTCGAAGCTTTGCGAACCCGGTGCTTCGGTGAGAATGGCAGTGGTGTTGGGACGGATCAGATCGGCGATGCCAGAGCCGACGTAAGGGTCGAAATAGGTGGTCTCGACGCCCATGCGACGCAGATAGCGCTCGCAGAAGTTTCGTGTCGGCCGATAAGCGGAATCGGTGACGAGGATATGGTCGCCGGATTTGGTCACGGCTGAGAAAGCCAGCGCGATGGCGGCAAGGCCGCTTGGCGCCAGCACGGTGCCGTGCGCGCCGGCGAGTTCGCTCCAGGCGGTTTCGAGCGCTTCCGTCGTCGGATTGCCCTTGGTGCCGTAACTGAAGCGTTTTTTCGCGTCGTACAAATGCTCGACCGTCGGCGACAGCACGGTTGAGCCGCGATAGATTGGTGTGTTGACGAAACCGAACTGTTCCTCGGGCTGGCGCCCGGCATAGACGAGTTTGGTACGGGGCTTCAGACGGGCTTTTGTTTCTTTTGTGATTTTGCTCATGCCAAACGTTCTGCCAGTTCTGCCGAAGCGAAATTGCTATGGTTTTCCACTGCATTTGCCGTTTCGTACCCGGAAAGGTCAAGCGAACAGGTGACATATCCAGAATAGGCTTGACCCGTCTCGCTAAAACCGGATGAGATATCCGCATGTTGCACTGCGGCCGGAGGGTCGTGGATCCGTCAGAACACGTGAACCATTTGCCGGTGAGGAGCCGTCCCATGTCGCCTGTCCGTGCCATCCTGATCGCGGCCGCCGCCGGTGTCGCGCTCGCCGCCCAGATCGGCGCTGCCAGCGCCCAAGCGCCGGGCTCGAAGACGCTCGAACAAGTTAAGGCACGTGGCTTCCTGTCCTGCGGCACCGGCCCGGGCGTCGTCGGCTTCTCCATGCCCGATGACAAGGGCGCCTGGACCGGGCTCGACGTCGATTTTTGTCGCGGCATTGCCGCCGCCATTTTCAATGATTCCGAAAAAGTAAAATTCGTTCCTCTGACTGCGAAAGACCGCTTCACGGCGCTGCAGTCAGGCGAGGTCGACGTGCTGGCGCGCAACGGCACCTGGACGCTGTCGCGCGAGGCGGAACTGGGACTGCTGTGGGTTGGCGTCAACTATTATGACGGCCAGGGCTTCATGGTGCGCAAGAAGCTGAACGTCAATTCGGCGCTGGAATTGTCGGGCGCTTCGATCTGCGTGCAGCAAGGCACGACGACGGAGCTCAATCTTGCCGACTTCTTTCGCTCCAACAATATGAAATACGAAGTCGTCGCCTTTGCGACGTCGAACGAAGCGGTGAAGGCCTATGATTCCGGCCGCTGCGACGCGTTCACCACCGATGTCTCCGGCCTCTATGCCGAAAGGCTCAAGATGGCCAATGCGGATGAGCACATGGTGCTGCCGCAGATCATTTCGAAGGAGCCGCTTGGCCCCGCCGTCCGCCAGGGCGACGACCAATGGTTCAATCTGGTGAAATGGAGCCTGTTTGCGACGCTCAACGCCGAGGAACTGGGGATCACCAAGGCCAATGTGGACGAGCGCGCCAAATCCAACAATCCGGAGGTCAAACGTCTGCTCGGGACGGAAGGCGATTTCGGCAAGGCGCTGGGCCTGACCAGCGATTGGGCGGCACGCATCGTCAGAAGTGTCGGCAATTACGGCGAGATCTTCTCGCGGAATCTTGGTGAAAGCTCGCGACTGAAGATCGATCGCGGTTACAACAAGCTGTGGAACAAGGGCGGTATCCAATACGCGCCTCCCGTTCGCTGACGCGCACGGGGCGCGTCCCTGATGGCGGATAGGCATGAGGCCTCGCTGACGAGGCCGGCGCCGTGGAACGATCCACGCTGGCGCGGCGTGTTCTGGCAGATCCTGACCCTGGCCGTGATTGTCTGGCTGGCATGGCAAGCGATCGACAATGCGATCGTCAACATGCGGTCCCGTAACATTCCGACGGACTTCTCGTTCTGGAACCAGCCGGCTGGCTTTGACGTCAGCCAGGCCCTGGTGCCGTTCTCCTCAGCCTCCTCGACTTACGGACGCGCCTTTCTCGTCGGGCTGCTGAACACGCTTGTCGTGGCTGTCATCAGCATCGTCCTAGCCACCATCATCGGCTTCGTCATCGGCATCGCCAGGCTGTCGAACAATTGGATCGTGGCGCGTCTCGCAACCGTCTATGTCGAAGTCATCCGCAATACGCCGCTGCTGCTGCAATTGCTGTTCTGGTACAATGCGGTCTTGAAGGCGATGCCGGGGCCGCGTGACTCCATCGCGCTTCCCGGCAGCATCTTTCTCAACAATCGCGGCCTTGTGTTGCCTGAGCCGCTGGTCGGCCCGGGCTTTGCGTGGGTGGCCGGCGCGATCCTTCTGGCGTTGCTTCTGTCTTTCGCTTTTGCCATCTGGGCGCGGCGTCGGCAGACCGCGACCGGGGCGCGCTATCATACGTGGCCGGTGTTCGTTGGTTTGCTGATCGCGCTTGCTGGCGGCGCTGCCGCGTTACAAGGCGTGCCGGTCACCTTTATGCTGCCGGAGTTGCGCGGGTTCAATTTCACCGGCGCCCGCATCAATCCTGAATTCGTCGCTTTGGTGCTGGGCCTGTCGCTTTATGCCGCCGCCTTCATCGCGGAAATCGTTCGCGCCGGCGTCACCGCCGTACCACGCGGCCAGAGCGAAGCGGGCGAAGCCATCGGTCTTTCCCGCGGCGAGGTGCTGCGCCTCGTGGTCATTCCGCAAGCGCTGCGCATCATCGTGCCGCCGCTCACCAATCAATATCTCAACCTGATCAAGAATTCGTCGCTCGGCGTCTTCATCGGCTATCCGGATCTCGTGCAGATTTTCATGGGTACGGTGTTGAACCAGACTGGCGCGGCGGTTCAGGTCGTCATCATCACCATGGCGGTCTATCTGGTGATCTCCTTGGTCACATCGCTGGCGATGAACCTCTATGCGCGCCGCATCGCGCTGCAGGAGCGATGAGCCATGGCTGAGCCCGCCGTCGGCCAGTCGCGGCCGTTTGTTCCTTCACCTGATCTGCCGCCGCCCGCGTCCATGCGCGGTCTTTGGGGCTGGATGCGGGCCAATCTGTTCGCATCGCCGTTCTCGGTCTTCCTGACGCTCGGCAGCATCGCCTTCCTCGTTTGGTATCTGCCGGAGCTGATCCGCTATCTATTCATCGATGCGGTCTGGAGCGCGCCCGACGGCGCCGCGTGTCGGGCGCCGGGAGCAGGGGCCTGCTGGGCCTATGTCAGCGCCAAACTGTCGTTCTTCACCTATGGCGCCTATCCGCGCGACCAGGTTTGGCGGGTCGATCTGGTGCTGGGCGCGGGCGGCGCTCTGGCGCTCTGGCTGCTGTGGCCGAATGTCAGGGGCAAAGGGCTCGCGGCCATCCTGTTTTTCATCGTCTATCCGTTGCTGGCCTTTGGTCTTCTCACCGGCCGCACGCCCTTTCCCTTCCCGGTGCCAGACGCCGGAACCACTGGCATCTGGATCGCCATTACCGCGATCGTGGCGCTCCTGGTCATCGGTCTGGCCCTGACCCTGATGCGTCAGAGGCGCTTTGGCATACCGCTTCTGCTCGTCGGGGCATGGTGGCTGGTTGGCGTCATGTGGCCGATCCTCAACCTGAGCCTGGTGGGCACCGATCTATGGGGCGGCATTTTCGTCAGCCTGCTGGTGGCGACCGTCGGCATCGTTTTCTCGCTGCCCTGTGGCGTGCTGCTGGCGCTCGGTCGCCGCTCGCGCCTGCCAGTGATCCGCTTCCTCTCGATCATGCTGATTGAGATCGTTCGTGGCGTGCCGCTGATCACCGTGCTGTTCATGGCCAATACGATGCTGCCGTTGTTTGTGCCCGAGGCCTGGTCGCCCGACCGGCTGCTGCGGCCGCTGATCGGTGTGGCCCTGTTTGCCTCGGTCTATATGGCGGAAGTGGTGCGGGGCGGCCTGGAGGCGGTGCCGCGCGGCCAATATGAAGCCGCGCAAGCGCTCGGTCTCAATTGGCGCAACATGATGTTGCTGGTCTCCCTGCCGCAGGCGTTGACGGCGGTCATTCCCGGCATCGTCAATTCCTTCATCGCCTTGTTCAAGGATACGACCCTCGTGGCCGTCGTCGGCATTTTCGATTTCCTGCGCGCGGTCGACGTTCAAAGGCTGGATCCGGCCTGGGCTGGGCCGACGATTTCCACCACCGGCTATATCTTCGCCGCCGCGTTCTATTTCATTTTCTGCTTCGCCATGTCGCGCTATTCCCTGATGATGGAACGGCGTCTCGCGGCTGGGCGCAAGCGTTAAGGGGGCGAGGCCATGGCCACCACAATCACCGCGACCAATTTTCGGCCTCGTCAGGTCACTAATGCCAACGCCATCATGATGTCGGACGTGCACAAATGGTACGATACGTTCCATGTGCTGAAAGACATCAATTTGAATGTCGGGAGCGGCGAGAAGATCGTCATCTGCGGTCCTTCCGGCTCGGGTAAATCGACCCTGATCCGCTGCATCAATCGGCTTGAAGTGCATCAGCGCGGCCAGATCGTGGTCGATGGCGTCGAGCTCACCGACGACGTCAAACGCATCGATGCGGTGCGCCGCGATGTCGGCATGGTGTTTCAGCAATTCAATCTGTTTCCGCACCTGACCGTACTGGAGAACTGCACGCTATCGCCGATCTGGTCGCTGCACATGCCCAAGGGCGAGGCCGAAGAGATCGCCATGCATTATCTGACGCGGGTGCGCATCCCCGAGCAGGCGATGAAATATCCGCTGCAATTGTCGGGCGGCCAGCAGCAGCGCGTCGCCATTGCCCGGGCGCTGTGTATGTCACCGAAGATCATGCTGTTCGATGAGCCCACCTCGGCGCTGGACCCCGAGATGGTTAAAGAAGTCTTAGATACGATGATCGGCTTGGCGAGGGACGGGATGACGATGATCTGCGTCACCCACGAGATGAATTTCGCCCGGGAAGTCGCCGATCGCATCGTGTTCATGGACCGGGGTGAGATCGTCGAAGCGAATGTGCCAGAGCGCTTCTTCGCCCATCCGGTTCAGGAGCGCACGAAAGCTTTTCTCGCTCAAGTGCTGCGTTAGATCGTGTGCTCGTGCCGCGAGCGACCACCGTTGATCGTTAAATGCCCATGGTTCTGATCAAGCATTTGAAATGTCGTTAATGTTTGGTTGCGGGACTGAATGACAAGGGGATACCGCCGTTTCACCGCGACGAATATTCCGGCATTTGCCTTGAAATTGCAGCGGGATGGGAAAACGAGCCGCGCAGGCAAGGCGTTGCGATAAACACTTTATTGTCCATGTTCGGCGCGAAAAAGCCTGTGTTTATACGGTCGTAGCAGCGAGATACCAGCGGTTTGCACATACCCAATTAATACCCCTTTTAGAGGTACCGCCCATATTCCCTTCACGCCAGGCACTGATGGAGCGCAGGCGAAGTTATTCAAGGAGCTGCCACGTGAAACTCTTTTCGAAGTTCATCCGCAACGAATCTGGTGCGACCGCGATCGAATACGGTCTGATCGCCGGCCTGATCGCCGTTGCCATCATCACCGCGGTGACCTTTACCGGTTCGAAGGTCGCCAGCCAGTTCAACGCGATCGCGAACCACCTGAACGCCACGTGATCTAGAGCCAATCGCGTTTTGATAGAAACGCGATTCGCCTGATCTTTGCTTTCGATGCGTCTTTGTGGCGTTTGATGCGTCCATCGAACTACAAAACGCTTTAAGATCGCAGCTGCGCTGTCAGTTCATGAGAGCCCATCCGTATCAGGATGGGCTCTTTCTTTATGCGAAGATCAGTCGCCCTTGCGGTCGAGGAAATCGCTGGTGCGCGCCCGCCAGAGCGGCTCGCCACTCAGGCGATCGAGATCAGCCTTCGACATGGTCTGCGGTAACGGTGCGCCATCGCGCAGCGCCTGCATGGTCGCCCGCGCGGCGGCGAGCGCGGCCATGTAGGGGTGATGGCCTTGCAGGGCGATTCGCACACCGCGCGCCGCCAGTTCTTCGCGATCCTGCAGCTTCGCCTGCAGGCCTCCGAGCAAGATCGGCAGACGCGCCACTTTGGCGAAAGCATCGACCTCCTGCATGGTGGTGACGCCGGTCAGGAATACGCCGTCAACCCCGGTATCTTGATAGGCGCGCAAACGCTCGAGCGTATCCGCGAGGCCGGTCATGCCAAGGGCGCCGGTGCGGGCCAGCACGCAGAGCGCGCTATCGCTGCGTGCGGCAACAGCGGCGCGCATCTTGCCGATGCCTTCGGCCAGGGAGAGTGGACGCGGCGCCGGTTCGCCGAAGGGCCGTGGCAGATCCGTATCCTCGATCGTCAACGCGGCAAGGCCCGCGTGTTCCAGCTCCTCGACCGTGCGCATGACATTCAGCGCATTGCCGTAGCCGTGGTCGGCGTCGGCGATCACGGGCAGGGCGCTGGCACGGCCGAAGCGGCGCGCCTGTTCGGCGAACTCGCTTAGGGTGAGTAGGATGATGTCGGGCGCGCCGAGCACGGCGAGCGAGGCGACCGATCCGGCATACATGCCGCATTCAAAGCCGATGTCTTCGGCGGTTCGGGCCGACAAGGCGTCGAAGACCGAGGCAGGAAAATAGCAGCGGTCGCTGGCCAGAAGGGCGCGCAGGCGCTGACGGCGGACTGTTGCGGTCATGTCAGGCTCCGGCCATCGCCGGTTTCTGGTTGTCCTGGGGTAATTGCCGCGGCAGCAGGGTGGCCGAGATCAGGATAGCGCCAGCGCAGAGCGCCAGGATCTGGAACAACCGGTCGAAGCCCCAGTTGAGATGCACCCAGGCAATCAGCGGCAGCGACAGCGACATAACTGAGAAGCTGAGCACGTAGCGCGCGCCATAGATCTGCGCCCGCAATTCGCTCTTGGCCAGGCGGCCGATCAGATAATCGTTGATCGGAATGCTGCCGAAGGCGGCGAAGGTGAAACCGAGGCCAACGATCAAAGCCGGCCAACCCATCAGCCCCGGCATCAACGCGAAGAACAGGGTCTGGGCCACCGCCGAGGTGAGATAGACGCTGCGGGTGCTAAAGCGATCAAGCGCCAGGCCGGTCAGCAATTGCGCGGACGAGGCGATGGCGAAGACCAGGAATGTCAGCCAGCCAAGTTGGGTGGCCGAGCCTACGATCGTCTGCAGCCGCTCGTCGAAAATCTTCGGCAATGCGAAGGTGGTCGACTGGAAAATCAGGCTCGAGAAGGCGGCGGTGAAGAAGATGACGGCCGACAGGCGCAGCAGAACGGCGCGCATTTCCGGCGTCGCTGGTGTCGCCACCGTCGCCGCCGCAGCCTTGGGTTTCGACGAGAAATTGCGCGCCGCGATCTCCCTGCGCATGACGATGCTGTAGACAATGCCAAGGGCGATCGAGACCAGTCCCGGCACGTAGAAGGCAAAGCGCCAGCCGCCGTGATCGATGAACCAGCCGGCGAAGAGGGCGGCGCTGGCGACGCCGAGATTGCCCCACACGCCATTGACCGCGATCAGCATGCCGGTGCGCTGGCGGCCTTGCACCAGAAGGGCCAAGCCAACGGGATGATAGATGGCGGCGAACATGCCGAGCACGAACAGGCTGGCCGAAATGGCGATCGGCGTGGAGGCGAAGCCGGTGAGGATGGAGGCGAGGCCGAGGCCGATGAAATAAACCGCCATCATGCCTTCTCGGCTCCAGCGGTCAGCCAGCCAACCGGCGGGCCAGGAGAAGACGGCGAAGGCGACGAAGCCCGGCGTCGCATAGGCGACAAGCTCGGCGTAGCCCATGTTCCATTCGCGCGACAGCGCCACGGCGGCGATGGTGGCGAAGACGAGGGTGGTGAGGTGATCGAGGAAATGGCCGGCGTTGAGCAAATAGAGATGCAGCCTGTCCCGGTCCATGACGAATCCCCCTCACTGTGGCGCGGGGCCAGCCCGGCTTGAGCGCAACCTTGCACGATTCCGGATTATTTCACCAGTCGGGGGCTGTGCGTTTCCTGTTTGTTAGGATTTCGCTAACCGTACCGAGGCCATGATCCGCGCATGGTTATTCGCCGCCGACTCCGCTCCATCCTCCTGCCGCTCCTTCTCTACGCTGTGTCCGGCAGCGTTTCGAGCTATTTTGTCTGGCATGCCGTGAATGGCGAGCGGGGCCTCAAGACCAAAGAGGAATACCGCAAGGTGATGGCCGAGCTGATCACCGAGAATGCTGGATTGCGGGCCGAGCGCGAGCAGTATGAGCGCCGTATTTCGATGATGCGGGCCGAGGCCGTCGAGCGTGATATCCTCGAAGAAGAGGCGCGGATTCAGCTGGGCCGCGTCCACAAAAGCGACGTGGTGGTTTTTCTCAAACCGAACGAGAAGTAATCAACCAAAAACTGGTTCATTCTTAGAATTAACCGGTTTCCAGTTTATTTCAGAAGTAGTCTATAAATCAGTTGATTGTATACATTAAAGCGCGCGCCGAAGGGCCTCGCTTTCTGATCCGCTGTCCGCTATCTTCGCCTTTAGTCGCGGTGCTGCGTCCAAGCACGCACGCCGCTAGAGGAACGCATCAGAGGATCGCTCATGGCATCGGTACAATCGTCCGCCCGGCCCAAGGCCGCCCGTAAACCTGCCGCCGCCGACGCAGATTTCTCCGGCAGCAATATCGCGGAATTCACCCGCCAGCAGGAGTTGGACGCTTACCGAATGATGTTGCTGATCCGCCGCTTCGAAGAGAAGGCGGGCCAGATGTACGGCATGGGTCTGATCGGCGGTTTCTGCCATCTCTATATCGGCCAGGAAGCCGTGGTCACCGGCGTGCAGATGTCGTCGAAAGACGGCGACGCCATCATCACCGGCTATCGCGATCACGGCCACATGCTCGCCTGTGACATGGATCCGAAGGGCGTGATGGCCGAGCTCACCGGTCGCCGCGGTGGCTTGTCGAAAGGCAAGGGCGGCTCGATGCACATGTTCTCCAAGGAGAAGCATTTCTACGGCGGTCACGGCATCGTTGCTGCGCAAGTACCCCTTGGCACCGGCCTCGCTTTCGCCCATCGCTATCGCGGCAATGACAACGTCTCGCTGACCTATTTCGGTGACGGCGCCGCCAACCAGGGCCAGGTCTACGAGAGCTTCAATATGGCGGAGCTGTGGAAGCTGCCCGTCGTCTACATCATCGAGAACAACCGCTACGCCATGGGCACCGCGGTGACCCGCGCTTCGGCCCAGACCGATTTTTCTCGTCGCGGCATTTCCTTCAACATTCCCGGCGAACAGGTCGACGGCATGGATGTGCGCGCGGTGAAAGCTGCCGCCGACAAGGCGATCAAATGGTGCCGGGACGGCAATGGTCCCTACATCCTCGAAATGCAGACCTATCGCTATCGCGGCCATTCCATGTCCGACCCGGCGAAGTATCGCAGCAAGGAAGAAGTCCAGAAGATGCGTGACGAGTTCGATCCGATCGAACAGGTCCGCAACCGTCTCCTGAAGGCCAATATGGCGACCGAGGACGAACTCAAGAAGATCGACGCCAGCGTCCGCGCCATCGTCGCCGAGGCGGCGGAATTCGCCACCAATGATCCCGAGCCCGATCCCTCGGAGCTGTGGACCGACATCCTGCGCTGATTCTTCCGATCCTTCCTTTCGCCACGCATTACGCGTCCGCGTTTTCTTCGAGAGATACACATGCCGATTGATATTCTCATGCCGGCCTTGTCGCCGACGATGGAGCAGGGCAAGATTGCCCGTTGGATTAAAAAAGAAGGCGACAAGGTTAAGTCCGGCGACGTGCTGGCCGAGATCGAGACCGACAAGGCGACCATGGAGGTCGAGGCGGTCGACGAGGGTGTGCTCGCCAAGATTCTGGTTCCAGATGGCACCGACAATGTCGCCGTCAACACGCGCATCGGCGTGATCGCCGGCGAAGGCGAGGACGCGTCCGCCGCCGCGCCGCAAGCAGCAGCTCCCGCTGCCGCTCCGAAGGCGGCCGAACCCGCTGCCGAGAAGAAGGCCGAAGCGCCTGCGGCCGCGCCCGTTGCAGCTGCGGCCATCATCCAGCCGGAGCCGGAAGTGCCGACTGGAACGGCGATGACCATGATGACGGTGCGCGAAGCTCTGCGCGACGCCATGGCCGAAGAAATGCGCCGCGATGGCGATGTCTTCGTGATGGGCGAGGAAGTCGCTGAATACCAGGGCGCCTATAAGGTGACCCAGGGCCTGTTGCAGGAATTCGGCGCCAAGCGCGTGGTCGATACGCCGATCACCGAACATGGCTTCGCCGGCCTCGCTGTCGGTGCGGCTTATTCGGGCCTGAAGCCGATCGTCGAATTCATGACGTTCAACTTCGCCATGCAGGCGATCGACCAGATCGTCAATTCGGCGGCCAAGACGCTGTACATGTCCGGTGGCCAGATGGGCTGTTCGATCGTGTTCCGCGGTCCCAACGGTTCGGCCGCGCGCGTCGCCGCGCAGCACAGCCAGGACTATGCCGCCTGGTATTCCGCCATCCCTGGCCTGAAGGTCGTCGCGCCCTATACCGCAGCTGATGCGAAGGGTCTGCTCAAGAGCGCCATCCGCGATCCCAATCCGGTGATCTTCCTCGAAAACGAATTGCTTTACGGCCACAGCTTCGACGTGCCGCAGATCGACGATTATCTGGTGCCGATCGGCAAGGCGCGCGTTGCGCGTCCGGGCAAGGACGTAACCATCGTGTCGTGGTCGATGGGCATGGTCTATGCGCTCAAGGCCGCTGCGGAACTCGAGAAGGAAGGCATCGATGTCGAGATCGTCGATCTGCGCACCATCCGTCCGATGGACATGGAGACGGTCACTGCTTCGGTGAAGAAGACTGGCCGCTGCATCACCATCGAGGAAGGCTATCGCCAAAGCTCAGTCGGCTCCGAGATTGCCGCGCGCCTGATGGAAGAGGCGTTCGACTATCTCGATGCGCCGGTCGTGCGCATCACCGGCAAGGACGTGCCGATGCCTTATGCGGCCAATCTCGAAAAGCTGGCGCTGCCCAGCGTCGCCGAGGTCGTGCAGGCGGCCAAAGCCGTTCTGTATCGCTGAGGAGCCCGCGCCATGCCGATCAATATCCTCATGCCCGCCCTTTCGCCGACCATGGAAAAGGGCAACCTGGCCCGCTGGGTGAAGAAAGAGGGCGACAAGATTAAATCCGGCGACGTGATCGCCGAGATCGAGACCGACAAGGCGACCATGGAGGTCGAGGCGATCGACGAAGGTGTCATCGCCAAGATCCTTGTGCCGGAAGGCACCCAGGACGTGCTGGTCAATCAGCTCATCGCGATCGTCGCTGGTGAAGGCGAAGACGTGAAGGCGGTTGCCGCCGGCGGCGGGGCTGCTGCTCCGGCGCCCAAGGCCGCCGCTGCACCTGCTGCCGAAGCGCTGAAGGCCCAGCCGGCCGCGGCTCCCGCCGCTGCGCCTGCGCCCGTTGCCGCTCCGGCAGCGGCTGCGCCGGCCGCAGCAAAACCGGCTGGTGAGAAAGTCTTCTCTTCGCCGTTGGCTCGTCGTCTCGCCAAGGAAGCAGGTCTCGATCTCGCTGCCATCACCGGCACCGGCCCGCATGGCCGTGTCGTTGAGCGCGACGTGAAGACGGCCCAGGCCGGCGGCGGCGCCAAGGCGGCGCCTGCTGCGGCCAAGCCCGGCGCACCGGCGCTGGCGCCCGGCATGTCGGACGAGACGATCAAGAAGATGTACGCGCCTGGCAGCTACGAAGAAGTGCCGCATGATTCCATGCGCAAGATCATCGCGCGGCGCCTCGTCGAGGCCAAGCAGACGATCCCGCACTTCTATCTGACGGTCGATTGCAACCTGACGGCGCTGTTGGCGGCGCGCGAGGCGATCAACGCCTCCGCACCGAAGAACAAAGAGAAGCAGCCGCTCTACAAAGTGTCGGTGAATGACTTCGTCATCAAGGCGCTGGGCATGGCATTGCAGCGTGTGCCCGAGGCCAACGTCACCTACACCGAAAACACCATGCTGAAACACACGACGTCGGATATCGGCGTCGCCGTGTCGATCCCTGGTGGGCTCATCACGCCGGTCGTGCGCAATGTGCAGACCAAGGGCCTGGCCGCCATCTCCAGCGAGATGAAGGACTACGCGACGCGCGCCCGTGCCCGTAAGCTGAAGCCGGAAGAATATCAGGGCGGCACTTCGGCTGTGTCCAACCTCGGCATGTTCGGCATCAAGAATTTCTCCGCCGTCATCAATCCCCCCCATGCGACGATCCTCGCGGTCGGCACAGGCGAGGAGCGGGTGATTGTCGAGAAGGGCCAGATGAAGGTCGCGACGATGATGAGCGTCACGCTCTCCACCGATCATCGCGCCGTCGATGGTGCGCTGGGCGCCGAATTGATTTCGGCCTTCAAGGATCTGATCGAGAACCCGGTAAGCATGCTGGTGTGAGGACGGCCGGGGCACGCCCCGGCTTATTCACTTCACACGCGCTCAATCGTGCAGACGGAAACATTTCATGGCTAATTCATACGACATCATCGTGATTGGCTCCGGCCCCGGCGGCTATGTCACCGCCATTCGTGCCGCTCAGCTCGGCTTCAAGACGGCCATCGTCGAGCGCGAGCATCTCGGCGGTATCTGCCTCAACTGGGGTTGTATTCCGACCAAGGCGCTGCTGCGCTCGGCCGAGATCTATCACTATGCCACCCATGCCAAGGACTACGGCCTGAGCATTGAAGGCAAGGTGACCTACGATCCCTCCGCCATCGTCAAGCGCTCGCGCGGCGTGTCGACCCAGCTCAACACCGGCATCGGCTTCTTGATGAAGAAGAACAAGATCGATGTCATCTGGGGTGAAGCTAACATCTCCAAGGTCGGTGAAGTCACCGTTGCAGCGACCAAGAAGCCGGCCATGCAGCCGCAGGTCCCGCCACCCAAGGGCACGCTGGGCGAGGGCACCTATCAAGCCAAACACATCATCGTGGCGACGGGCGCGCGGCCGCGCGCGCTGCCGGGCATCGAGCCCGATGGCAAGCTGATCTGGACCTATTTCGAGGCCATGGTGCCGCCGGATATGCCGAAGTCGATCGTAGTCATGGGTTCAGGCGCAATCGGCATCGAATTCGCCAGCTTCTATCGCACGTTCGCTGTCGACGTGACCGTGGTCGAAGTGCTGCCGCAGGTTCTTCCTGTTGAGGATGCCGAGATCTCGGCCCTGGCACGCAAGCGCTTCGAGAAGCAGGGCATCAAGATCATGACCTCGACCAAGGTCACTAAGGTCGAGAAGGGCGCCAACGACGTCACCTGCACCGTGGAAGACGAGAAGGGCAACAAGCAGACGATTAAAGCCGATCGGCTCATCTCGGCCGTCGGCGTCGTCGGCAATGTCGAAAATCTCGGGCTCGAAAAGCTCGGCGTGAAGGTCGAGCGTGGTTGTGTCGTGACCGATGGTCTCGGCCGCACCAATGTCGCCGGCGTCTACGCCATCGGCGACGTTGCCGGCCCGCCGATGCTGGCCCACAAGGCCGAGCACGAGGGCTCGCTCTGCGTCGAGGGGATCAAGGGGCTCCACCCGCATCCCATGGACAAGATGATGATTCCGGGCTGCACCTATTGCCACCCGCAGGTGGCGAGCGTGGGCCTCACCGAAGCCAAGGCGAAAGAGCAGGGGCTGTCGATCAAGGTCGGCCGCTTCCCCTTCATCGGCAATGGCAAGGCGATCGCGCTGGGCGAGCCGGAAGGCCTGGTGAAGACCATTTTCGACGCCAAGACCGGCAAGCTGCTCGGCGCCCACATGATCGGCGCGGAAGTCACCGAACTGATCCAGGGCTTCGTCATCGCCATGAATTGCGAGACGACCGAGGAAGAGCTGATGCACACGGTCTTCCCGCATCCGACGCTCTCGGAAATGATGCACGAGAGCGTGCTCGACGCTTATGGGCGCGTCATCCATATGTAACGTGTGTTACGCGGCGCGGCTTCTTAGGACGCCGCGCCGCACTGGCCCGAGCAGCAAGGCGAGGGCGATAATGGCGAGATAACCGATCGTCATATCGCGTTTCCAAATTGCGAGTTCGACCCGCCGTTCAACGGCAAGCGCCTCCTGCGCCCCATCGCGCAGGGCTGCGACAAGACCCTGCACCTCGACATCTCGGCTCATAGCCATGAAACCGGCCGCCGACAGGATCGGCAAGGCGATCACGCCGGCGATCAGCACTGGCCGCAATCGCAGCATGAGGGGAGAGTGGCGCAGGCTGATCCACAGCCCGAGGCAACCGTGCAGCCAGCCTGGCGCCAAGAGCGCGATCTGCCATTGCTCCGAACCGCCAGCGACGATCGATGAGACGATGCCGGCATAGTCAGGCTTCACGTCATAAAGCGTCAGCGCCAGACGCGTCGTGGCGATATGGCCGATGAGCAAGAGCGGCAGGCTGAATCCAGCCCAGAAGCGCACAATCTCGATCAGCGGAAAGCGCCAGTCGTGGCGGATGTAGATCGAGCGCAGCGCCAGCCAGAAGTGCAGCAGGGCCGAACCGTAGAGCAGGATCGTGCCTGGCCGGCTCTGCCAGATAGCCATACTCACCCGCAGCATGGCCTCGGCCCGATCGAGCGACAACAGGCCGAGCGCGTGGTTGATCAGATGCCCTGAGATATAGGCAAACAGCACCAGGCCCGAGGCGAGGCGCAAACGGCGCGCCGAGAAGAGGCGGCTGGAAAGGAGGCGGCCTGAGAACAGGCGAGACGGCGCAGGCATGCCCTTGGTTAGCCTCCGCACCGGCGATCCGGCAAATCACCGTCGCACACATGGCCGTGAGCGGGAGCGGTACAGCAGGCCAGCTCTGCGTTGGCGGGACTGGCCATTGCCGCCCACTGGTCCTAGAAGGCGGCCAGCGATGCTGCCCAATCCCGATCTGCCGATTATCGGCGTCACCCTGTTCCAGCTGCTGCTGGTCACCACAGTCGGCGGTCTTGCGGCCATTTTGGGCGGTGTTACCGGATACGGCACGGGCCTGATCCTGCCGCTGGTTCTGGTGCCGACCATCGGCGCTGAAGCAACGGTGCCGGTGATCGGCGCGGCGTCGATCCTCAACAACATCAGCCGGCTCTACGTTTTCCGCCAAGCGATCAATTGGCGGCTGGTCGGGTTCATCACCCTGATTTCGTTCCCGTTCTGTCTGGCTGGCGCCTATTTCTATTCGCAACTCTCCGGACCTTGGGTGACGATCCTGATCGGCGCCATGCTGATGCTGCTGGTGCCAGCCAAACGCCTTCTCAAACGCTCTGGCGTGCGACTGCGCTCCAAATCGCTTGGCTTCGCCAGCGCCGGCTTAGGTCTGCTGATCGGTGGCACGGCAGGGTCTGGCATCGTGCTCCTATCGATTCTGATGGCCGCGGGCCTCAGCGGTAGGGCAGTTGTCGCCACCGATGCGACGATCTCCTTCCTGCTCGGCATGGCCAAGACCGGCATGTTCCAGTCGACCGGGTTGATGACGCCGGCCTCCTGGGCCATAGCGCTGATCATCGGCCTCGTCGCCGTGCCCGGCGCCTTTGTCGCCAAATGGCTGACGGAGCGAATGTCGTTGCGTATTCATGACCTGATCATCGAAGCCATGGTCTTTCTCGGCGGCGGTCTTCTGGTCTGGCGGGGCCTCACCGAACTTTGGCTGAGGACATAAGTCCTTTCAGGCGCTTCTTGGACTTGTCATGCTTGGAGGCCATGACTAGCTTCCTGGCAGCAGGCCTTGCGTAGGAGCTTATAAATGGATCAGGTTTATCCCGTTCTCGGAACGCCGGGCGTCGGCTTTTTCTCGCTGCTGGTCATCGGCGCCATCGCCGGTTGGATCGCCGAGAAGGTGACGCGCTCGAACCACGGCCTGCTGACCAATATCATCGTCGGCATCGCCGGCTCTTTCATCGGTACGCGCTTGGCTGAAGTGGCCGATATTCCCGTTCAGGGCTTCCTGAGCCGTCTGATCACCGCTGCCGTCGGCGCGATCATCCTGCTGTTCGTCTGGCAGGCCCTGCGCGGGCGCAGCGCTCCCTCGCAGCTGCCCCAAGGCCGCACGCCGATCGACAAGATCTAAGGATTTTGGTCTCAGCCGCCGCTAGGGCTTAACTGCCTTGCAATTCATGCAGTTCCAATCGGTCACGCTAAGCCTTGGCGTGGCCGCTTTCATGGCCTAAATGAAGGGTCTGCCGGCTATTTCAGGCCGCACGGAGCTTTGAATGGCCGTCGTTCTCGACCTTCTCAACAATGACCCCCGCCGTAAGGCCGGGCAGGCCACGGCGGCGCTGCGCCACCCCGAGAAGGCACACCGCCCCGATACCGAGATTCTGCGCAAGCCGGACTGGATCCGGGTGAAAGCGCCCGGTTCCCCGGCCTTCGCCAAGACTCGCGCGATCGTCAAGGAACATGGCCTCGTCACCGTCTGCGAGGAGGCCGGCTGCCCTAATATTGGCGAGTGCTGGGAAAAGAAGCACGCCACGTTCATGATCATGGGCGACACCTGCACCCGCGCCTGCGCCTTCTGCAACGTGAAGACCGGCATGCCCAATGCGCTCGATGCGCTTGAGCCCGAGCATATCGCAGATTCCGTCGCCAAGCTCGGCCTGAGCCACGTGGTCATCACCTCGGTCGACCGTGACGATCTCGCCGACGGCGGCGCCAAGCATTTCGCTTTGACCATCGAAGCGATCCGCGCCCGCGCGCCCAATACGACCATCGAAATTCTGACGCCGGATTTCCTGCGCAAGCCCGGCGCACTCGAAGTTGTGGTCGCGGCGCGGCCCGACGTGTTCAACCACAATCTCGAAACCGTGCCGTCGAAATATCTCTCGGTGCGGCCCGGCGCGCGTTATTTTCACTCGATCCGCCTGTTGCAGCGGGTGAAGGAGATCGACCCGACGATTTTCACCAAGTCGGGCATCATGGTTGGCCTTGGCGAAGAGCGGCACGAAGTGTTGCAGCTGATGGACGACCTGCGCTCCGCCGATGTCGACTTCCTCACCGTCGGCCAATATCTGCAGCCGACGCGCAAGCACCATCGCGTCGTCAAATTCGTCACGCCGGAGGAGTTCAAGTCCTACGAGACGATCGCCTCGACCAAGGGCTTCTTGCTTGTCTCGGCCACGCCGCTGACGCGCTCATCGCACCATGCGGGCGAGGATTTCGCCAAGCTGAAAGCGGCGCGGCTGGCGCGTAACGGCAAGTAGTCTCCGGCAAGTAGCTGCGCGCAACCTCTTTAATCAGCCGCCTCCATAGAGATAGTTCGGCAGCCACAAAGTCATGCCGGGCCACACATACATGATGACCATGCAGAGAATGACGATCAGCATATAGGGCATCATGCCGGCGAAGATCTGGTTCAAGGTCACATGCGGCGGCGACACGCCCTTGAGATAGAAGGCGGACATGGCCACCGGCGGCGATAGGAAGGCCGCCTGTAGATTGACGAACACCAAGGTGCCCCACAGCAGTGGATCGATGTTGAAATGTTTCAACAGCGGCAGAAAAATCGGCACGAAGATGACGATGATCTCGGTCCATTCCAGCGGCCAGCCGAGTATGAAGATGATCGCCTGCGACAGGATCATGAACTGAACCGGTGTCAGGTTCAGCGACAGCACCCATTGCTCAAGCAGGGCCTGGCCGCCGAGCAGCGCGAACACCGCTGAAAACAAAGCCGAGCCGACGAACAGCCAGCACACCATCGATGTGGTCTTGGCGGTGAGGAACACCGCCTCCTTGGTGCGCTTCCAGTCGAGCGTGCGCGCTTGCAGCGCCAGAAGGAAGGCGCCGAAGGCGCCGACGGCGGCTGATTCCGTCGCCGTGGTGATGCCGAGCAAAATCACCGCCAGAACAAGAACGGTGAGGAGACCAAGCGGCATGACCGACGAGGTGAGCATGCGCAGAACCTCGAAGCGCTCCGCCTCCATGCCCCAGTAGTAATAGAGCAGCAGCAGAGCCAGGGCCGCGCAGGTGCCCCAAAACCAATTGTAGAAACTGGCTGGCGGCCCAGTGTAGGCGGCTTGCGCCTGATTACGCAGTTCCGGATCGCCCATCTGTTGCAGGCCTTCCGGCTCGGCCTTGTCTTCGTCCTGATCGGCGCCGGCCCCAAGTTCTTGTGGCATCTCTTCTGCCGGTGCTGCGCTTGTATCGGCCGTGGCGGCGGGCACGGCCTGCCTGTTCATTTCGGTTATGACGGTCGGCGGCGCATCAGGCTGCTGGTGGATGACCACATACCACCACGTGCCCCACATGGTGGCGATCGCCAGGATGAGCGGCACCAGTGCATAGCCGAGGCTGCCGATGAGGGTGCTGTAGGTGATCTTGCCAGCGCCGGTTTCCAGGGCAAGTGCTCGGCCAGGACTGACGAGCGCGCGCAGCAGAGCCGGAAAGATTTTCGGCGTGTAGGCGCCCTGCAGGCCGCTGACCCAGGGGCGAACCGGCACGCGGTTTTCCGCATCGCTCAATTGCGGCGCGATGCGTGGATTCCACAGCGCCCAGCCGACGATATAAATCAGATAGAGCAGGGCCAGGAAGAAGCCCGGAAACATCGCGGCGGCATAGAGTTTTACCACCGACTGACCCGCCACCGCCGCATAGACGATGATCATCACCGACGGCGGGATGAGAATGCCGAGCGTGCCGCCGGCGGTGATGACGCCGGTCGCCAGCCGCGTGTCATAGCCCGCATTGAGCATCGGCCGCAGCGCGATCACGCCCATCAGCACGACCACGGCGCCGACCAGGCCGCTGGCAATGCCCCAAAAGGTGCAGACGATCAGGGTCGCCACTGCCAGTGATGCAGGCATGCGGCGGAAGGCAAGCTGGATCGAATAGAACATCTTATCGACCAGCGCGCCGCGCTCCATCACATAGCCCATCAGCACGAAGAGCGGGATGGAGATCAGGACGTCATTGGTCATCGCGCCATAGGTGCGCTGGACCATCAGGTCGAAGATGCGGTTGTCGGCCCAGGATTCCGCCGGATTGTAAAAGGCGAAGAAGCCGAAGAACATGCCGAGACCCATCAGGGTGAAGGCCGTCGGAAAGCCCATCAGAATGAAGATCACGATGAGGCCGAGCATGGAAAGGCCGAGGGCCGGGTCGCTCATCAGATTGACTCCCTGCCGCCCATGCCGCGCTGACGCGCCGCTTCGTCGATGGATTGCGCCTGTTCGATCGCCTGTTTCTTCGCCTCCTCGTCGACATATTCGCTATTGGCGAGCTGTTCCTCGACCACGTCGATCTCGGCCACGTCCTTGAGGCGCTCAGGCCATACGCCGGTGCGCAGGCAGACAACGCAGCGGATCATCTCGGCAAAGCCTTGCACCAGGATCAAGGCGCCAGCGATCGGAATGATGGTTTTGAAATGATAGACCGGCGGCCCGTCCGCGGTGACGTTGGAATGCTCGCCGATACGCCAGGAATCTCCCGCATAGCCCCAGCCGGCATAGAGCAGGGCGGCGATGCCAGGCAAGAAGAAGACAAAATAGAGCAACAGGTCGAGCGCCGCCTGCGTGCGCGGCCGCATGGAGCTGTAGAGAAAGTCGCCACGCACATGGCCGTTCTGCGCCAGCGTATAAGCGCCGCACATCATGAACAGCGTGCCGTAGAACATATTGCTGGCATCGAATATCCAGGCCGTCGGCATGTTCATCATGTAACGCTTGAACACTTCGATGCAGACGAGCCCCATGAGCCCGATGATGAGCCACGCGGCGGCCTTGCCAACCCAAGTGCTGAGGGCATCGATACCATAAAGCAGACGTTGTGTGGTCATGGGCACCGCATTTTGAGCTGCGTGTCGTGACATCGGAATCGGAGCGAAGACGCGCCGTCCGGAGCACAGGCCCCGGACGGATCATCTTTGATCTGAAGGTTAGAACTTCTTCGTCGCCTTGGGGCCGAAGTAGTGATTGTAAGCCATGCGCCGGCTCACCACCGTATCTTGTTCCCACCGCGTCGCGCGGCGCGCGAAGGCGTATTGCGAGTCCAGGATTTCCTTGAACAGCGGATTTTCCGCCGCCTTCTTGGCGATGACATCGTCGTAGATGTCGAGCTGGCGTTGCAGAACGCTGTCAGGCGTCTTGAAGAAGCGCACTTTGTCCTTCGACTGCATCTCTTCATAATCGCGCGAATAGCGGTCGATCGCCTTCCAGGCCATTTCCTGTCCGGCCGCTTCGGTCGCATTGCCGATGATCGACTTCATCTTCTCGGGCAGGGCATCATATTTGGTCTTGTTGAACATGATCTCGAATTGCTCGGCGTTCTGATGATAGCTCTGCAGCATGCAGACCTTCGAGACGTCGGGGAAACCGAGAACGCGGTCTGACGAGGCGTTGTTGAATTCCGCCGCATCGAGCAGGCCGCGGTCCATCGCCGAGACGATTTCACCGCCCGGCAGCGCGTTGACAGCTGCGCCCAAACCCTGGAACACGTCGATCGAAATACCGACCGTGCGATATTTCAAGCCTTTCAGATCATCGGATTTAGTGATCGGTTTCTTGAACCAGCCAAGCGGCTGCGTCGGCATAGGGCCGTAGAGGAAGGAGACCACATTGCCGCCAACAGAAGCGTAGAGCTTCTCCAGCAATTCCTTGCCGCCACCATATTTGTGCCAGGCGAGCAGCATGTTGGCGTCCATCGAGAACGCCGGTCCCGAACCCCACAGCGCCAGCGCGGTGCTCTTGCCATAGTGATAGACGAGCACGCCATGGCCGCCATCGAGCGTGCCTTTCGAAACCGCGTCGAGCAGACCGAACGCCGGTACGACCGCGCCAGCGGGCAGCACTTCGATCTTCAACTCGCCACCGGTCATGTCATTGACCTTCTTGGCGTAGTCGATAGCGAATTCATGAAAGATATCTTTGGCCGGCCAGGTGCTTTGCCAGCGCATGCTGATGACACCCTGCGCCTTGACCACATTCGGCATGGCCACGACGCCCGCGCCGGCAAAGGCTGCCCCCTTCAGGAAGCGGCGGCGCGTTTCTGTTTGTGCACGTGAAGAAGCCTTCGAAGAAGCATTGTCGCTGCTTGTCATCCCTGTCTCTCCGGAAACTCCGGTCTTGAAGCCGGATTCGATCACGCGGTCGGTGACCGCTCGGAGACAAGGCTAGGCGATCGATGGCGCGCGCGTAAACGGCCAGCGATCGGATTCTGTCGCTCCTAGACCAAAGTATGAATTCCCTAAGTACAGCAATGGTCTAGCTGCGCCGCACCGCATCAATCAGTCGAAGCGGTAGGCATCCATGGAGAGGATGCCATAGTCATAGCTTGAGTGGATCCGTTTGCCCGCACCGCCACCGGCGCCCATGGCGAAGGGCAGCGGTAGGAAGTGTTCTTCGCTTGGATGGTTCTCGCGGGCGAAGGGCGCGGTGGTGCGATAGTCGGCGATGGCCTGCGCATCGCCTGCCTCGACCTTGGTCGCGATCCACTCAGCAAAGTCCTTCACCCAATCCTGGATCGGCGCATCGAGCTGTCGGCCACCACGCGCCAGTTCATAGAGATTGTGCGTGAGGCTACCGGAGCCGACGATCAGCACGCCCTCATCGCGCAACGGCTGCAAGGCAGCGCCCAGCGCCAGATGATGGGCGGAGCCTTTCTGCGTCTGCACCGAGATCTGCACGACCGGGATGTCAGCGTCCGGATACATCAGTTTAAGGGGAACCCAGGTGCCGTGATCGAAGCCGCGATCGGTGACCGGATGCGCCTCATAGCCCGCCGCCTGGAGCAGACTGGCGGCGCGCACGGCGATATCGGGCGAGCCCGGGGCCGGATAGACCATTTCAAACAGCGGCCGCGGAAAGCCGCCGAAGTCATAAATCATCTCCGGCTTTTCATCGGCGGTCAGCAGGGGCAGGCGCGCCTCGAAATGCGCGGTGGCGATGAGAATAGCCTTCGGGCGCGGCAATTCCGGCGCGTAATGTTCCATAAAATCGCGCGCGGCGCTGTGATGCAACGCCGTCATCGGTGAGCCGTGCGACAGGAACAGGGTGGGCATACGATCGGACATGGTCTTCATCTCAGATGGATTTAAACCCTCATATGGGATGTCCGAACCGATTTGGCCATATGGCGGGCTGGCGCGGGCTTGGCAAAACCCGCCGCCCTCAGGGCTGTTCGCGGAAAATCCCGTTCACTGCTGCGGAATGTCGATTTCCTTGGCCAGATCGCGCCATGTTTGCTGTTCCTGCCGAACGAATGCGGCCGTCTTTGCTGGCGAATCCGTACCGTTGGTCGCAAGCCCCAGGGCGATGAGCCGCTGCTGGATATCGGCGCCACCGAGGAAATCCTTCACGGCTTTGTTGAGGCGCTCGACGATCGGTTCTGGCGTGCCTGTCGGTGCCGCGAGCACGAACCAACCGTCGAGAACCGCGCCGGGAATGGTTTCCGCGACGGTCTGAAGATCGGGAAGGCCGGGAAATCTTTTGCCGGAAGACACGGCGATCTGCCGGAGATCGCCTGTCTGCACGAACGGTTGTGCGGCGATGATCGAGCTGACGAGCACTTCGACGCGGCCCGTCGCTGCATCCTGCACCAGCTGCGCGGCATTGCGATAAGGCACTTCAGCCATGTCGAGCTGTGCCCGACGATTGAGAAGCCGGCCGGTGAAGACACCAGCGCCGGCTGTCGCGTCGACGCCGTAACTGACTTTACCTGGATTGGCCTTCACATATTTGATCAGCTCGCCGAGGTTCTGGGCCGGTACGGATTTGTGGACAGTGACGATCTGCGGGGCGAAATCGGCCACCAACGCGATCATGACAAAGCTCTTCTCCGGATCATACGGGAGCTTCTTGAATGTCGTCGGGTTGATGGCGAGGCCGGACGTGTTGGAGAAGAGCAGGGTATAGCCATCGGGGTCGGATGTTGCAGCCGCCTGATGCGCCAATAGGCCCGAGGCGCCAGGCATATTCTCAACGTACATCGATCCGCCAATGGTCTTCGATACTTCCGTCGCCATGACGCGGGCGATGACATCGGTTCCTGCTCCCGGACCAGTCGGCACGATCAATTTGATCGGCCGCGCGGGCCAGTTTCCAGTGGAGCCTTGGGCTTGAACGGCTGTCTGCGAAAGGCCGCTGAACAAAGCAGCAGCCAGGATCAGCTGGCGAATTTTCATATTCTATCCTCCCAGAAGAATTATGGAGCGGTTTGCTCGCGATAAGTGTCAGCGCTCCTGGCGCTGCTTAAATTTTAAAACGTGGGAACAACGCGGCGGCATTGCCGCCGGCGATGCCAGCGCGCACATCGGGCGTCAGATCGAGCGCGGCAAACTCCGCAACGCTGTGGCCGATGGGAAAGTAGGAGAAGTCCGTGCCAAACAGCAGGTGCGAGACGGGGACGATCCGTTGCAGCAGCGCCATGGTTTCAGGCGCATAAGCCTGCCCGCAGTCGAAATAGAATTTCGCGAACTCGGCGTAGATGCCGTCGGGAAACAGCTCGGCCAGCTTTGTCGGGCCGACGGTCTTCCAACCGGAGAAGCCGAAAATCCGTCCGAGCAATGGCGGCATGACACCGCCACCATGGCAGAAAATGAAGCGGATATCGGGATGGCTGCGTGTAATGCCTTTGGCCAGCAGCCCAAGGATGGCGCGCGCCGAGTTCACCGGAAATTCCAGCCATGGCGACGAGATATCGCTACCGCCATAAGCGCGGCTGAGCGCGGCACAGTTCGAGGTCGGAGCCGGATGAACAAAGACTACGGCCTTGCGCCGGTTGAGTTCGTCGAAGACCGGCCGGTTCCTGTCATCGCTGAGCCAAAGGTCGCCTTCATTGGTCGATATCGCGATGCCATCGACCTTCAAAACATCGAAGGCATAGGCGATTTCGGCGAGCGCAAGATCGATCTGCGGCAGCGGCAGCGAGGCAAAAAGACCAAACCGGCCAGGATGATCGAGGCAGGCTCTCATGCCCCATTCGTTCCAAGCGCGGACGCGGGCCGGCCGATCGGCGCTTGCCCAATCGCTGACCGGGCCGAGCGAGGCGATCGCGGTTGCGATGCCGTTCTGGTCCATCTGATCGAGGGCCATGTCGATCGACCAGAAATTGCCGTCGTTATCCTTTGAAGATGGATTGAAATGATGATGAATATCGATCGTGACGGAGCCAGGCACGTGGTCCGTCATCCTTGCGCCGTCGATTCACGTGCCAGCTTTTCAGCGATCAAGGCGCGCATCGCCGCCTTGTCGGCCTTGCCGACCTTGGTGAGCGGAAAGGCATCGATGACCTCGACACGTTCCGGCAGCTTGTATTTGGCGACGCCAAGCGTGAGGAGAAACTGGCCGAGTTCTGCGACGCTCGGCGTCGGCCGTCCGGCATGCATGATCAGAAAGGCGCAGACCTTTTCGCCATAGATCGGATCTGGCATGGCGACGACGCGCACATCGGAGATGTCGGGGTGCTGGACGACCAGGCCTTCCACCTCTTCGGCGCCGATCTTTTCGCCGCCGCGGTTGATGTTGTCCTTGATGCGGCCTTCGAACGAATAGCAGACGCGGCCCTCGATATGGTGCGTGCGCAGCAGGTCGCCGGTGCGGAAGAAACCGTCCGAGGTAAAGGAGGCGGCCGTCGTCTCAGGATCGCCGACATAGCCGGTGAGCGTCGTCGGCCCGCGAAAGCACAATTCGCCGATCTCGCCGAAGGCGACCTCGGTCTCTGTGCCTGGCGCGAGCAGGCGCACTTCGTCGCCGGGAGAAACCGGATAGCCGACCGTGTGATGGCGCACGAAGGCCGGCATCGTTGGCGCGGAGCCAAACAGCATGCCCTCGGTCATGCCGAACATCTGGCTCACGGGCAGGCCGACATGCGCTTCCACGGCCTCGGCGCGGGTCAGCGAGAAGAACTGTTTGAGAGAACGGATGCTGTTGCGATCGATGTCCTTCACTTCGAGCAGTTTCGGCGCGATCGGGCCGATACTGCCGGTGAAGGTCACGCCATGGCGTTCGATCAGGCGTAGCATTTCGGGAATGTCGACGCGCGGCTGCATGATCAGCGTGCGGCCGTCGACGGTGACAGGCAGAACCGCGAAGATCGTGCCGGCGTTGTGGATCAGCGGCAGGCTCCACAGGGTCACATCCTCGCCGGTCAGCCCATAACATTGGCCGAGCTGACGGGCCGAGCCGAGATATTCGCCATGCATGCGAGGGATGATCTTCGGCAGATTGGTCGATCCGCCCGAGAGCTGGAACACGGCGACATCGAGAACCCCGGGCGCCACATGCGCCGTCTTTGCGCGGGCCGTCTCGACATCGAAGGCCGTCGCCATATCGGCAAGAGAGGGGATGCCACTGCCGCGCACGACGATGACATGGGCCAAGCTCGGCACGGCCTCAGCCAGTTCGCGGGCGAAAGCCACTTGATCGAAATTCGGATTAACGTCGGCCTGGACGAAAATCGCCTTGGCATTGGTCTTCTCGGCGAAGTGGCGCATCTCGGTGATGCGATATTGCGGCAGGGTGCAGACCGGAACCACGCCGGCTTTCAAGCAGCCATAAAAGGCGCTGAAGAATTCGTTGCAGGTGCCGACCTGGAAGAGGGCGCAGTCGCCGGGCTTCAGACCGAGCGCCAGCAGGCTCGCGGCGACGGATTCCGACTGGGCATCGATGTCGGCAAAGGTCAGCGCGCGGTCGGCATCGACAATGGCGGTCTTGGCGGGATGGGCTTTGGCCGTTCGGCGCAGGCTGTCGCCGATGTTGAAGTCCAGCCAGTCGCCGGCATCGATGTGCCGTCGCGCTTCCTCTGCGGAGCGATAGGTGACGCCGGGCATCGGCTGATGTGGGCCGAAAGCGCTTGCCGAAGTGGCATCTATGGTCGCGCCCTGCTGCTTGATCCCCACCTGTTCCTCCCTGCGTGATCAGACCGCCGATCAGGATTGATTACAACGTTTCTGTCCGATATTCAACTATGGTGTTGATGTATTGACGTTGCCGTCAAATTGGACTGCGAACCGACGGAGACGGCAACGGTTTTCGCCCAAGGTTCCTCTTGCCGGGCGGTATTGGGACCCTCTATGCCGAGAGACCTTAGCAATCGAACAGGGATGGACATGGCCGTCGCTCGCTCCCGAAATCCCAAGTCTGAAAACAGCAAGACGACTTCCAGCAGGAAGGCGCCGAGCAAGACGGCGAAGCCGGGCAAAGCGGTTAAGCCGGTTATTGAGCCTGACCCAGCCGGTGGCATTCGCCGTGACCTGTTGGCGACGGAAGTGCTCGACAAGGCGGCGGACCTGTTCGCTAAACAGGGGTTTGCGGCGACCAGCTTGAAAGATGTCGCCGACGCGGTCGGCCTCCATCGTTCGTCGATCTACTACTACTATCCCAACAAGGACGCGCTGCTGCAGGAGTTGATCCAGGGCGTCACGCTGCCTGTCGCGCAGATCTTTCAGGAGGTTGATGGCGAAGCGCTGACACCCCTCGCCAAGATCGGCGAAGTGGTGCGCCGGCTGGTGCTGTGGGTCTCCGATCCCCACACCCATTTCCGGTTGGTGGAGCGCAGCGAGGCGGAACTGCCAGAGGCCGTAGCCATCGCGCACAAAGAAGCCAAGCGTCACATCCTGGGCGAGATGATGCGGTTGATCGAAGCGGCCGAACGGGCCGGAGAGGCGCGGGCGACCGATCGGCGGGTCAGCGCCTTCTCGATCATCGGCATGACCATGTGGACGGCTTGGTGGCTTTATCCGAGCCGGGAGCAGCGGCCGGAAGAAATCGCCCAGCGGATGGCCGAAAACGCCATGGCTGTGGTGCAGCGCACGGCCGCGACGAAGAAGGCGGCGACGGTCAGCGCGCTGTCGCGCGAGATCCGTGAGAATCTCGCGCTCATCGAGCGGTTGGCGGAAAAGGATTAGGCGCCCCGGTTCTGTGCGCTGGCGCACACGCCGGCAGCATCATCCAATTGTATGTCTTTCCGGAAACTTGACCGCTGCCATATTCGTCGAAATCGGCTGCGGTATAACAACTGCCAAGAGACATGATTGGAGCGGAACCATGAAGGTTCATCAGACCGGCGCGGCGCTTTTATTGGCGGCTCTCAGCCTTGCGAGCGTCGGCGGGCCACAGGCCTTGGCGCAGACAACGGCTGCCGCCGTCACCGATCCTTCCGCGCTTCTGAATGCGGCGACGACCAAGTTCAACGCCTATGTGGCTCTGATGAACCGGACGTTGCGGGTCGAGGATTCGATCAATCGCTACCGAAGCTGGGTCAATATGAAGAGCGGTCCGACCGGCAAGGAACGCTACATCGATTACGGTCTCTATGAAGTCTATGACACATCGGGCGAGACGGCAGCTGCTGAAGCGGCAGCCGGACGCGAGCCGGCCATGCCGGATCTCGATGCGGCGATGAAGAGCTTCATTGCGGCCAACACGGCGATCAGCCCGCTGCTGAACCAAGCCAGCGGCTATTACGAACGCAAGGATTACCTGGCCGACAAAATGGCTGAGGGCAAGGAACTGCACGCCAAATTGGTGCCGGCGATCGATGCCTATGAGACGGCGCGGGCCCGTTTAGAGGTTGCCTTCCGCGTCGAGAAAGACAAAGCCGACCAGCAACGGCTTGACGTCATTGAAAAGCAGGAAGGCCGGCAGGCGAAGTGGCAGCGGACCAATGTGATGTGGAAAATCCGTCGCGTGATGGATGTTTTGCCAGGCAATGGCCGCCAGCCGGTCGATCTGGCGGTCTTCGACGCGACGCTCAACGACTACGCTGGTGCTATCAAGGAGATGGTGGCGTTCACCGCCAGCAATCCGAAGGCATTGTCGAGTTTCGCGTCGACGCCCAGCCAGCTCTTGGGCGATCTGCGCGGGCTGCGCGAACAGCTGGCCCGCAGCAAGGGCGATCTGCGCCGTGGCAATGCGTCACTCACCGTTCAGAACATCTTCAACCAGTATAATATGCTGGTTCAGATGAGTAACAGCGGCATTTACGATCGCTGAAGACGCCGACGCGCGGCGTTCTTGGGTGATCAGCCAGTGCTGGCCTCTGTGCCTACGGTGGCGATGTGTCGCCGTGCGGCGAGGATACGAAACCAGATCACGAAAAGAGCGCCGACCAGCGCGCCTGAGCCGATCACCACCATGATCTGTCCAGCGTTGAAGCCAGCGCCGAGCATGCCGCCGGCGATCAGCGGGCTGACCACCTGTCCGAAGCGCCCCATCGCCATGCCGAGACCGACGCCGCTCGAGCGGACGGCCGTTGGATAGAGCAGGGCGGCAAGGGCGATCGCTCCCCCCGACGCCAGGCCGAGGAACAGGCCATTGAGGCCGATGAAAAACGAAGCCGCCGCCACGGACGAAGCGCCGTAGCCGAGGCCGGCCGTGGCGAGCGCACCGAGGATGAAGGCTGGCACCAAAGTCCGCAACGCACCGAAACGTTCGACAAGCCGGCCGGCGAGGCCCTGTCCGAAGAGGGCGCCGAGCCCGTTGAATGCAACGACGAACGCCGTCATGGCCGGCGAGATGCCGTTCAGCCGCAGCAACGTCGGCGTCCACAAGACAGCGACCGTCAGAATGCCGAAGCTGATGAAGAATGGCACCCAGAGCAGGAGTGTCAGCAGCCCGCGCCCTTCGCTGAAGACCTGCCGCAACGGCAGGCCTTCTTGCTTATGTTCGTTCGTCGTGAGTTTCGTCCCAGGCTCGGTCTTGATACCCATGCGCTGCAGGATGCGCCGCGCCGCATCGAAGGCGCCGCGGTTGACCAGGAATTTCAGGGATTCCGGCAACCAGATGATGAGTATCATGGCGACGATGAGCGGCAGAAGGCCGCCGATATAGAAAATCGCCCGCCATCCAAAGGCCGGCAAGAGAAAGGAATTGGCGAAGGCCCCGAGCATGGCGCCGAGCGGAAAACCCGCCCACATCAACGTCACGCAGGCCGCACGATTGCGGGCCGGTGCATATTCCGACGTGAGAGCGATGAAGCAAGGCGTGGCGCCGCCAAGGCCAGCGCCAGCGAGAAAACGATAAACGACAAGCCATTTGACCGACGAGGCATGGGCGGTCAGCAAGGTGAAGACGCCGATCAGCAGGAGCGCCACGAGCAACAAAGGTTTGCGGCCAAGACGATCGGCGACAGCACCGAAACCGATTGCGCCAAGGGCGGCGCCAAGAAGCGCGGCGGAAAAGATCGGCCCGAACTGGGCCACGGGAATGCCGAGCCCCTCGGCGATGAACGGGGCCGCGACACCAATCGATTGCGTGTCGATACCATCCAGCATGTTGACGAGCGCACAGAGGATGATAACGGCGATCTGCAGGCCACCGATGGGGCGATCATCGATCAGACTTGTGACGTTGAGCGCTTCCGTTTCCATCCGGGTCTCCTCGTTCTATTTGCTCGCTTTATCGTTCGCGGGTGGGCCGGTCAGGGATGCCAGCTTCGCCTGGAATCACCCGTCATGCTGCGCCTCTCGGTGCGATCCCGTCTAGACCCTTGCAATTTATCAACGCTTGTGTAAATATATCAACACTTATGATGAAACATGCCCAGGAGAGCCGGATGCGCATCGCGGTGGTTGGAGGAGGGCCGGCGGGACTGCTCTTCGCTAAATTGGCGAAACAGGCTGATCCCAGGCACGAAATCGACGTGTTCGAGCAGAACCCGGCCCATGCCACTTATGGCTTTGGCGTCGTCCTCGCTGACGTGGCGCTCAACATTCTCGATGACGTCGATTCCGATCTGCGCCGCCGGATCTCTGAGAATGCCGAATTCCAGACACACATCACTCTGACCCATAAAAGCGAAGCCATCCCACTGCAGGGCAACGCCTTCATGGGTGTCAGCCGTGTGAAACTCCTGCAACTGATGCAGGAGAACGCCAAACAAGAGGGCGTGCGGATCATCTTTGAAAAACGCGTCACAACGCCGGATTTGCGTCGCGACTATGACCTGGTCGTCGGCGCCGACGGCGTCAACAGCATCGTGCGCACATCCCTGAATGATTTCTTTCAGGCGACCAAGGAGCCACGCCTCAACAAGTGGATCTGGTACGGCACGACGAAGCGCTTCGACTCCGTCAATCTGGTTTTCCAGCCTTCGCCCTATGGCACGTTCATCGCCCATACCTATCGTTACGCGCCCGATCATGGCACCTTCGTCATCGAATGCAGCGAGGCGAGCTGGCGCGCCGCCGGGCTCGACAAAGCAAGCGACGAAGAAAGTCAAAAAATCTGCGAGGGCGTTTTCAAGGATTTTCTCGGCGGGGAGTCCCTGATCTCCAACCGCTCACTCTGGTTCAATCCGGAATTTGTCACCAGCACCCACTGGCATCACGAGAATGTGGTGTTGATCGGCGATGCCCTGAAAACCGTGCATCCGTCGATCGGGTCGGGCACGCGCGTTGCGCTACAGGATGCCATCGCCTTGGCCAAAGCGTTGCGGGAGAACGGCAGCGATGTGCCGGCGACCTTCGCGCAGTTCGAGCGGGAGCGGCGCGGCGGCGCTGGCACGTTCCAGGCGGCGGCGATGAAGAGCATCCTCTGGTACGAGAGTGTCGACGAACGCATGCATCTCGAGCCGGTCGCTTTCGCTTACGACTACATGATGCGCACTGGCCGCGTCGATCACGAGCGGCTGCGCCGACAGGATCCGGAATTCGCGGCGCGCGTCGAGAAGCTGCGGGAGCGGGCCTAGAGCAGATTTGCCTATTTCGAAGCTCTGGAGCTTTCTAAAAGGCATGACGCGAACGTTGGCCACTTTCGTCAATCCTCGTGGGCTCACCAGACGACTTTGATCCCTAGCCTTCCGTTGTAGGAGTGCGAGCGACCGTTGAAGCCGACGGAATAGCCGGCAGAAGCGTAAAGAGAGGTGTTTTTACTGACCTGCGCGTCCGCACCAGCTTTGATCTCAGCCCATGCGCCACCAAGATCGGCACTGAACGGAATGAAGCCTGTTGCCGACGAGAAGGACGTTTTTGGGTTACCCAGAAACTCGTTCCAAACGCTGACTTTCAGCCAGGCCGTCATGAGGCGGGCATGTGGCGCGGATTCTTCGAGCGACCAGGTCTTGGCGATACGTGCCCCGAGGCGCCCAGCTAGCGAATTGACGTCGCTGAAGCGAACCAAAGCAGCGCTATCGTATCCCGAGCCGTTGACCAGTGTTTGATAAACCAGTTGTGCCTGAGGTTCGATGATCCAACCTCGCCCCAGCGCGATTGGATAACCGCCTTCCAGCGAAGCGGCGAAGCCAAAGCTCTTCCACTTGAGCTTTATGAGCCGTTGTGAATCCGCTGTGGCATCGAACCACGTGCCTTGAACAATGCCATCCAGATACCAGCCGGATGGTCCGAAGTGAGTCCAATAGGCGCCCAGTGAATAGCCATCGATTGTATTGATTCCAGCCCATATGCCATTGAAATGCGTGACATTGCCTTGGATGCGACCAATCGCGGCGTAGACGCCCACATAGTCTCGGCTCCCGTCAGCATTGAAGTTGCGATATATGTCGAGACCTGCCTGCAGACCATAAATCTTATAGTCGAAAGCAGGTCCATTGCTGAAAATGCTGCCGCCGTCATGGTTGCCACGGGTGCCAATAATACGAGCCCAGCTCGCCGAGGCATATGATCGCCCGGCAGTCGAATTGCTCGCCGGTGTCTGCGCGGTGGTCGTGCAGCGAAAATTTTTTTCTGGATTCTTACACCAGACAGTGCGCTCCTCGGTCACCACTGGCTCCTCGAGCGATCGGAGCTCACCGACGCGCTCGTGTAGGCTGTCCATCAAAGTCCGGCCATAGAGCAGGCCCATCGCCGGTAAGGCCGCATAAAGCGAAACCTCGCGGCGATAGTCGGGAATAGGGGGAGGCCCTGGCGGAACAGGGGGCTCGGGAGGAACGGGGGGATCCGGATTAAGGGTCGAACGTAAATACCAGTTCTGTGGGCCTGAAGCGTCCGCGCTCGATCGATGAAGGGTATACTCATAGGGCCCGGCTAAAACCGCTCGGCTGAGCGCAAAACTCCCAGGGTCCGTTGTGCCCCCATTGATGGCATCCACAACCAGAATGCCATTGCCGCGTGTGAGGTCACCAGGGCCTATCGTGTTGGCGATCAACAGAGAGGATACTCCGGATGCACGCCCACCATTGATAATCAGGCGATCAGACGGGGAGCCATCCGTCCCCAGAAAAGTATTCAGCCCAATCGCTCCGCCCGCGCCAATGTAGTTTTGCGTCGTCAGCGACTTGTAGCTGGCAAGCTGAGTTAGGTCACCGACAGGAGAGGTAAACTGAATGAGACCGGCGTTCGCCGTATTCTGAGTCACCGTCGAATTCGCCGTGATCGTCCAGCGACTGGTTGTATCGAGACTGATATTCGTTACGTCAAAAGCCGCACCGGTCCAGCTCGAATTCGTCGACAAGTTGATGTTTGCAATGCTCTGCGTTTGAACCAAGGCGTCACCCGTCAGGGTGCTCCCGTTCGATGCTTGGAACTGAACCGCTGTTGGTTGAAAGCCCGCAATATTGTTATAGGCAATCAGCAGAAACCCGCCTCCGCCCGTCAGCGTGGTCCGATTGGCGGTAAGAGCGAGCGGCCCTTGCGCAATCACCGCCGTGTCATTCGTGCTGATCAGGCTGCCACCAGTCAGATTTACTGTGTTAGTGGCCACCGCAGACAAATTCAGCGATACCAACCCCGCCGTATCTGTGCCTGTCGCCAACGCTGCCGTATTGGTGAGATCAATGGAGCCTGGACCACCGTTGATGAAGAGAGCTGCGCCGCCACCCGAGGTAGCTATTTGAGAATCCCGGCCGACAACGCGCCCATCCGAATCCACCCGTACCCCAAAAGAATTAGGCCCTGTCGTTGTTATCGTATTGTCGGTCATGTCGACGAGACCGCCGATGCCGGCATCAGCACCCGCTGCCCCATTGCCGGAAGTTACGTTGATTGTGGTGCCGATACTCGTGATCACGGCTCCCGCTCCTTGAGCTAGAAGCCCACTTACGGGAATGGCGCTGGTCACGCTGAAAATCGAACCGACGTTCCCTGCCGGCGTGACGAGATAGGGCGTCTGTAGCGTGTAAAAAGTTGGATTCTGCTCTGAGTTGACATTGATCACACTACGCCCGGTAAGCGTGATGTTGCTGCTTGCACGAGCCCAAGCGCCTGCAGCGGTATTTGGGCCGGTTACCGTCAGATTTTCTAGAGTGATACTCCCGTTGTTGAAGGCGACAACTCCCGTTCCTCCAGGTTGGCCCGCAACTCCAGCTGCATTAAAATTGACGGTTAATCCACTTCCGATGGTACCCGGCAGCACAGTGGTATTGTCCACCGAAACGCCGATGCTGCTGGTTGCATTGAAATTGAGCACTGAATTGGAGGGAAGCAGAACCTGACCACCATCGTGGACATAGACGCCCATTGATCCGCGACCATTCACCGTAACTGGGATAAGGGTATCCGCGATGACGCGGCTTCCTGCTCCAGATGCACCGAACGCAACCGAATTAAACGCTGCGGTAGTAATGCTGGTGCCGCTATGAAGATTCACGGTGCCGCCAGCTTCGGCAATGGCGCCGTGACCCGCTGAGACGGATGGGCCGGCGGTCGCTGTATTGTTGATCACGACGTTAGTTGCATCGATGACGCCGGAAATAGCTGCCAAGGCCGATCCAACGCCAGTTGTCGTAATTGCTACCCCGTTGAGCTGGACGCTGCTGGCCGCTCCGTTTGCAAGGACGGCATGCCCGCCCTGGGTGAATAGGGTGAGATTTCCATTAGGAACCGTAATGGTGCCACCGCTCGCCTGAAGGGCGTTGCCATTCAGCGTCCTTACGCTGATAGGACCAGGCGTAGGTCCCGCGGAGCCGTCTAGGATCAGTGTTCCGCCGGAAACGTTTGTAGCATGGGTCGCCAAAGTGGTTTCGATCGCCGTGTTACCGACGACTGTCGCTGTTCCGCTGGTGACATTGGTCGTGGTCGTAATTGTTGGCGGGCTGGGGCCAATTGTTTGTCCTCTTACCGCGCCTGGAATGGCTAAGAGCATTCCAATGAGTAAGGATCTACCCGAGGGGCGAAAAAATATTGAAATTCCAAAAGATGCGCCGGTTGTCTGAACTCGACCTCTGGATGATGGCGTCCACGGAAGTTGCCATGCCATTCACTATCTCCCAAAGAATCGTGAATTGGGACGCATCACTTACAGCGTGCGACTTTCTCTAATACTTCTTGTCGACATGAACCGAGCCCAGTCCCACAGTGGCTACGGCAAGAGAAAATTCTGAATCCGATGGCAGTGAGGCTAAGTGTAGGTTGGCGCCTTGAAAGCTTACCAGCCCGCGCAATCTGGCATATGGGGGAGATTCCCAGCCATCGTGCGGATGATCCCTTATTTCGGCGAACCCAAGCACGCGGCCGAATGGACGTTTGGAGTTCCCAAAAAGGTGCGCCATAGGAGTTTGCCCTAGATGAGCGATGGCTCACTGCTTATGAGCGCGGACGGTCATGATGCTATGCTGCGAAGGGTTGTCGATCGCGCGAAGAGCAGGCGAAGAAAAAGGAACTCGTCCAGCAATACTTGCATCCACTCTTTCTGAGCGAGCCAGCGAACGATGATGAGTTCGGCTAAGGCGAGCCTTGGAGAAAATGGAACGCATGCGTGGATTTGCAGCGCATCTTCGTCGATGTGTATGACTGGTGCGGAGAAGGAGAACGGCAGCGATGTGCCGGCGACCTTCGCGCAGCGCGAGCGGCGCGGCGGGGCTGGCACGTTCCAGGCGGCGGCGATGAAGAGCATCCTCTGGTACGAGAGTGTCGACGAACGCATGCCTCTCGAGCCGGTCGCTTTCGCTTACGACTACATGATGCGCGCTGGCCGCGTCGATCACGAGCGGCTGCGCCGACAGAATCCGGAATTCGCTGCGCGGGTCGAGAAGCTGCGGGAGCGGGCCTAGAGCAGATCGCGTTTCTATTGAAACGCGATTTTGGCTGGGATCCTGCTTGGCTGTTTGCCCTGGGCGCCGCCGTGTGCGCCCCGCATAGCCCGTATTTGAGCCGCGCGCGCCGCACCTTTTTCCGCGCTCTTCCCACCACTATAATCTGTCTAAATATCAAATACTTAATAGGTCGAAGCGAGCCCGCCTGTGCATTTCGAAAATGTACAGCTTTACATTTTGTGCAAAATTTCTATTTTGCGCAAATAATTCTGCGGGAGGCCAACGGCCATGTTCAAACGTTTTTGGAGAAGCGCGGGCTTTGCCGCCGTGTTGGCGACCGTGACCTCGTGCGCCTTCGCCCAAGGCGCATATCCGAACCGGTTTATCACCGTCGTGCTTCCTTTCGCGGCAGGTGGCGCCTCGGACATCATGACCCGCTTTGTCGGAGACTATGTGAAGCAGAAGCTCGGCCAGTCGGTCATTGCCGAGAACCGACCAGGGGCATCCGGTAATCTCGGTGCGGAAAGCGTGTTTCGGGCAGCGCCCGACGGCTACACCTTGCTGACCGCGCCGCAGCTCACCTTCAGCGTCAATCATCTTCTCAATCCGTCGTTGCGGTTCGATCCCCAGAAGTTCGAGCCTGTCAGCGTTCTGGCCACATACCCGTTCGTCCTCTTCGCCCGCGCTGACCTGCCAGCCAATACATTGGCGGAGCTCATCGACTACGCCAAAGCAAACCCAGGCAAGTTGAATTACGCATCGCAAGGCATCGGACAAATGGGGCACCTGGCGATGGAGGCGATCAAGCTCCGTGAAAACTTGGATATCGTGCACGTGCCCTATCGCGGCACGACGCCGGCATTGACCGATCTGACGGCGGGGCACGTCGATCTTCTGATCGACAGTATGATCGCGGCGGCGCCGCATGTTCAAAGCGGCACGATCAAGATGATCGCGGTCGGCGGCAAAAGCAGAATGCCCGCTTATCCCAATGTCGCGACCTTTGCCGAAAGATTGCCGGGACTTTATTTCAATACGTGGATGGCGATCGCGGCCCCGCCGGGGACACCAAAGGCCATAACTCAGCTTCTATCGACTGCCGTTGCTGAAGCCTTGAAGACATCCGAAGCGAAAGATTTGTTCAAAACCCTGCAGGTCGATCCTTTTGGCAGCACGCCCGAGGAGATGAGGTCGCTCATCAAGGAAAGCTACGAAGCCTGGGCGCCGGTGATCACTAAAACGGGGATTACAACCGAGTGAGTGCTTATTTTGTCGCCGCGATGTCTTGGTCACCTTGTCGGAAAAGCTTTGCGGCGACGTCAGGCGATAAATTCCGAGCCTATGCAAATATGTCTGTGGGAGAGGCAGAGAGCATGTTGAATCGTCTATGGAGAAGCGTTGGCCTTGCGGTCGTTCTGGCGTCCCTCACTTCGGGTGCCTTCGCCCAAGCGGCTTATCCGAACCGGCTTATCACCATCGTGCTTCCGTTCGCGCCTGGCGGCGCGTCGGACATCATGACCCGTTTTGTCGGCGAATACATGAAGCAGAAGCTCGGGCAGTCGGTCATTGCCGAGAACCGTCCCGGAGCATCGGGCAATCTCGGCGCCGAAACGGTGTATCGGGCGGCCCCCGATGGCTACACTCTGCTGACCGCGCCTCAGCTTTCTTTCAGCGTCAATCATCTGACGAATCCAACATTGCGGTTCGATCCTCAGAAGTTCGAGCCCGTCAGCGTTCTGGCGACTTACCCTTACGTCCTCTTCGCCCGCGCCGACTTGCCGGCCAATACATTCGCGGAGCTCATCGATTATGTCCGAGCCAATCCGGGGAAGTTGAACTATGCGTCGCCGGGTGTCATCGGAATGGGGCATTTGGCGATGGAGGCGATCAAGCTTCGCGAAAAAGTGGATATCGTCCATGTGCCTTATCGCGGCACCGCTCTGGCCTTGACCGATCTGGCGGCGGGACATGTCGATCTCCTGATCGACAGTATGATCGCCGCCGGGCCGCATGTTGAGAGCGGCAAGATCAAGATTCTCGCGGTCGGTGGCGAAGAGAGAATGCCGGCCTATCCCAATGTTGCGACGATTGCCGAAAAACTGCCGGGCCTTCATTTTTACACGTGGATGGCGATTGCCGCGCCGCCCGGTACGCCAAAGGCGATCACTCAACTTCTGTCGACGACGATCGCGGAAGCCTTGAAGACACCCGAGGCGAAGGAGGTGTTCAAGAGCCTGCAAGTCGATCCGTTCGGCAGCACACCCGACGAGATGGCTTCGCTCATCAAGGAGGGCTATGAAACCTGGGCGCCGGTGATCACCAAACTGGGGATTAAAGCTGATTGAGTAGCCGTTTCATCACCGTTTCGCTGGTCGCTTGACAGGCGAGATTGTTGGAGTTGGTCTACTGAACCCGATACTCGGGCACCGAAGCAAGATAGCGGGCGAAAGCGTCCGCGTCCGGTGGCGAAAATTTCTCCGTCACCGGATTGCGCCGCGATACCTTGGCACCCATGTCGGCCAAAAGCTCGTCGAAATGCTTGAAGTGGAAGGGCGCGACACAGAGCCCGCCATAGACACCGGCCGCCGGTCTTTCGTTGCGCCGCCAGTTGAGCATCATGTCGATGTCGCGGCGCATCTCCTCAGGGTTGGGCTGGCGCGCCAACTGTCCGTCGGCGTAACGCGCCAGCCAGTTCGCTGCCATTTCGGCGTTGAGCACCGTGCAGAACGATGAGTTAAAACCAACGAAGCCCATGTCGGGTAGATCGGGATTGGCGATCAGGCGATAGAGCCGATACTGACCATCAGGCTCGACGAGCTTTTGCTTGTAGCTGTCTGGCAGAAAGGGAATGCCCAGTTCCCAGCCGATCGCCAGAATAGCCATGTCGGCTTCGATCCGCTCGCCGCCGGTCATGACGATCGCATCTTTGTCGAAGTGATCGAAGCTGCCGCGGATCGCCTTGATCCGCCCGTCCGCCACCATCGGATGGAAGCCTGGCGTGGCGATGGGCACCGAGCAATTGACCCCATCTTCGATCCGCTGCTCGGGGATCATATTGCAGGCCTTCAGCCGCAATTGCATTTTCAACAACGACTCCAGCGCCCGCCAATTGGCCCAGATGAACGGCTTGGCGACAGCATGATTGATCTTCGACATGCGGCTGAGATTCCAGCCGCGAAACATCTCCTCCTGCGCACGGATATAGAGGATGCGTTTGAAGTTGATCAGGCCGCCGATGAAATAGGGAATGCGCCACATCGGCTCGCGATAGACGAAATGCACGGATGTGGCGCCGGAGTTGACCGCATTGACGGCGATATCAGTCGCCGACTTCGACGCGCCGAGTACGACGACGCGCTTGCCTTTGACGGAAGTCGGATTGGTATAGTCGGACGAATGCAGGACGTGTCCGCCATTCTCAACGAACCCGGCCTGGCCAGGCCAGCTCGCTTTCTTCTTCTCGCTGAACTGGCCTGTGCAGACCGCGACGAAGTCGAATTCTTTCTGGCTCGTCGTGCCATCCGCCCGTTTCAAGTCCAGCGTCCATCCGGGTGCGCCCGAGGCACGGCGCGCCATCGACTGCACGGATATGCCATATCGAATGAGCGGCTTCAGGCCGTGTTCGTCGGCATAGCTCGCCAGATAGGCATAGACTTGCGGTCCCTTCGGCCACTCAGGATAGTCAGCGGGCATCGGCTTGTCGGTATAGCGGTAAAGCTCTTTCGGGCTTTGCGTCTGCACGTCGGGATAGGAGCGGGCGGGCTCCCAGACGCCGCCGAGATCGCCGCTGCGCTCGAGGATCGTTACCTCATGGCCGCGTGCCTTGAAGACTTTTGCGGTCGCAAGGCCGCTGACGCCAGCGCCGATGATGCACACTTGCTTTCGGTGAACCATGGTCGCTCATCCGTCTGAGAGTGGGATAGGGGGCTCGCCTTCACGACGAGCCGGCATTTTCAGTCGTTGGCTTCCGGCGGCAGGAAGTTGACTTCGTGCTGCGCCGAAATCTTCACCACTTCATTGGGGTCGGTGAGATCATGCAGCTTCTCGAACAGCGCTTCGAGGCTGCGCGCCGGCGACACCCAGAACATGGCGCGGGCTGGCTTGTCCGATTTGTTGAAATAGCCATGCGGCACCCCGCGCGGCATGCGCACCAGATCGCCGGCCTTGGCATCGAGCCAAACACCGTCAAGCTTCAGGCTCAACACGCCTTCCTGAACCAGGATGAACTCCTCCTGGGTCGGATGAACATGGACGGGGACGAATTGGCCTGGCTCGCTATTGGTCTCAAAAGCGAAGGTGGAGTCGCATGAGGCCTTCGGGAAATAGGTCTGCCCGAGGATGTTCCACTGCTTGTTGGCAAAACCTTCGCCGTCGCGGGTGATCCCTTTTTCCAGATCCGTCATCGCTGCCTCCTCCTATTTGATAGGGGGATTACAGAGCCGGAGAGGACGCCCGGCAAGGGGCGGAAGCGGGGGCTTTATCCAATTTGCGAAAGCCCTGTCCATCTTGCGCCGAAATCTTAGGTAGCCGTTGGCTGGGAGCTTTCCTTGCCTGCCGATAGGGCTTCCGCTAGCCTTCGTGCCGTGGGCCGGTATCTGCAGGCCCACCTGACGATCGGACCGGCCATGCTTGCTGTCGGCGTCAATAGTCCGCCCGGTGTCCCACTTGCGCGCTATACGCGCGTGGACACCAGGGATCCCGGCGCTGCCGAAGCCGAGGTCGGTAGGATTTTCTGCGCCCATCGCCTGACGCCGACAAAGAGCGGCGCGCCATATTTCCGGGCCGTGCACAACAACGCCCAGCACGATGGCTTCTCCATTAATTATGTCGCCTATGGCGCCGACGTCGAGATCGATCCCGGCCGGCTCGACCGTTTCTTTCTGCTGCAAATTCCGCTGATCGGGGGCGCCGACGTGCGCTGCGGCAGCACGACGGTTGAAGCTTCGCTCACCCATGCCTCGCTGCTGTCGCCCACTTTGCCGACCTTAATGCGTTGGCGCGAGGGCACACAGAAGCTGATCGTGCTGATCGACCGGCACGTGGTCGAGCAACATGCTGTCTGCCTGCTCGATCGCGCCATCGACAAGATTGAGTTCGATGTCGATGTCGCTGTTGAAACTCCCGTGGGGGCGGCAATGCGGGCGCAGGCGCTGCTCATGCAAGCGCTGAGCGAACGCGCCGGCCGCTCCGTGGAGCGCTGGTCGCTGGCGCATCGGCAATTGCGGGACTCGCTGATCGGACTGATGCTGGCGGCGCAGCCGCACAATCATGCCGCGATATTGGCGCGTCCAGCGAGCGCTGCGGCGCCGGTCCATGTCCGCCGTGCCGAAGACTATCTGGAAGCCCATGCGCATGAGCCATTGGCCGCAAGTGACATTGCGGAAGCCGCGGGTGTCGGCTTGCGCACCTTGCAGGCGGGTTTTCGCCAGTTCCGCGACAAGACGCTGACGGAAGCTATTCTTGAAGCGCGTCTGGGCCGCTGGCGCGCGCTGCTCGCCGATCCCGCTCAGGCGCAGAGCGCGGGTGAACTGGCCCTGACGGCGGGGCTGATCCACCATGGCCGTGCCGCTGCCGCCTATCGTCGTCGCTATGGTGAAACCCCGTCTGACACGCGCCGGTCGGCGCAGACGCGCAGGTAGTCCACGCCGGCGTTTTCAGATCTTCTGGTTCTGCTCGTTGACCAGAACAACGCGCGGCTTGAACGTCCGCGCTTCGGCTTCATCGAAATTGGCATAGGCGACGATAATGACCTTATCGCCCTTCATGGCGAGGCGTGCGGCGGCGCCATTGAGGCCGATCATGCCCGAGCCGGCCGGCCCTTCGATCACATAGGTCGAAAAGCGCGCACCGGTGTCGATGTTATAGATATCGACACGCTCGTTGATGAGGAAGCCGGCCGCTTCGATCAGGTTGGCGTCAATCGAGATCGAGCCTTCATAGTGCAGGTCGGCGTCGGTGACGCGCGCACGGTGAATCTTGCCCTTCATCAAGGTCAGTTGCATCGAAAATATCCCGTTATTGTTGTGCCGTTCAATGAGGCCGAGCTAAATCAAGCTGAGCCGCTCGGCGATCGCCGCCAACCAGACGAGTCCGGTCAAAACCTGAAAGCAGAAGACACCGGCCGATCCCATGTCCTTCACCGCTTTGATCTGCGGGTGAAGCTGCGGCGTCACGTGATCGCAGAGCTTCTCGATACAGGTGTTGAGCAGCTCGGCGCCGATCATGGCGAGCACGATGCCGACGAGCAGCAGCCGTTGCCACATATCCGTGCCGATGACCAGCGACAGCGGTACCGCCAGCACGAGCAGCAGGGTTTCCTGCTGCACGGCCCGCTCGGTGCGCAGGGCGTAGGTGAGCCCTGCGCACGAATTCCAGAACGCGGCAATGATCCGCTGCACTTAGCCCCCCGTACAGCATTTCGAGCGATGTTGGTTCGCCCGGAGATGCCTCAAAACAAAAAGAGAGCGCGGTTCTGATCTCATCAGAACCGCGCTCTGGCAGCCGTTACTCGGCCGCACTGACCTGCGGCAGCGGGAAGGCGACACGCTCTGCTTTGAGCAGCTCGGCCACCAGGAAGGCCACCTCGATCGCCTGTTCGGCGTTGAGGCGCGGATCGCAATGGGTGTGATAGCGATCGTGCAGCTCGGCCTCGGAGATCATGCGCGCGCCACCGGTGCATTCGGTAACGTTCTTGCCGGTCATCTCTAGATGGATGCCGCCGGCATAGGTGCCCTCAGCCTGGTGCGCCGAGAAGAACGACCGGATCTCGCCCATGATGCGCTCGAACGGCCGCGTCTTGTAGCCGCCGGCCGCGATCGTATTGCCGTGCATCGGATCGCAGGACCAGACCACTTTGGCGCCTTCGCGCTTCACGGCGCGGATGAGCTGCGGCAGATGGTCGGCGATCTTGTCCGAGCCGAAGCGGCAGATCAGCGTCAGCCGGCCGGCCTCGTTCTCCGGGTTGAGCACTTTGATCAGGCGCAGCAGATCGTCGCTCTTCAGCGACGGGCCGCATTTGAGCCCGATCGGATTCTTCACGCCACGGCAGAACTCCACATGGGCGTGGTCGAGCTGACGCGTGCGGTCGCCGATCCACAGCATGTGGCCCGAGGTGGCGTAGGGGTCGCCGGTGGTCGAGTCGACACGGGTCAACGCCTGTTCGAAGCCGAGCAGCAACGCCTCGTGCGAGGTGTAGAAATCGGTCTGGCGCAGTTCCGGATGGGCTTCGGCGTCGAGGCCGATGGCGCGCATGAAGCCGAGCGTCTCGGTGATCCGATCCGCCAGCTCCTGGTAGCGGCCCGACTGCGGGCTGTCCTTGATGAAGCCCAGCATCCAGCGATGCGCGTTCTCCAGATTGGCGTAACCGCCGGTGGCGAAGGCGCGCAGCAGGTTGAGCGTCGCCGCCGACTGCCGATAGGCCTCGAGCAGGCGCTTCGGATCAGGCGTGCGGCCTGCCGTCGTGAACTCGATGTCGTTGATGATGTCGCCGCGATAGCTCGGCAATTCGATGCCGTTCTGCTTCTCGGTCGGTGCGGAGCGTGGCTTGGCGAATTGGCCAGCGACGCGGCCAATCTTGACCACGGGCGAGGCCGCGCCGAAGGTCATCACCACGGCCATCTGCAAGAAGACGCGGAAGAAATCGCGAATATTGTCGGCAGAATGTTCGGCGAAGCTCTCGGCGCAATCGCCGCCCTGCAACAGGAAAGCTTCGCCATTGGCGACCTTGCTCAACGCCCGTTTGAGCTTGCGCGCCTCACCTGCAAAAACGAGCGGCGGAAACCCGGCGAGCTGCTTTTCGACTTCGCCCAGGACCACTTGGTCCGGATAGTCGGGGACCTGCTGGATCGGTTTTGATCTCCAGCTGTCGACGCTCCAGCGTTCGCTACTCATCTGCCTGACTCCAAAGGGGCGGACCGGGACCTCATATCCCGCCGCCCTGCACATATCTGAACCGGCCGACTTATACACAAGGGCAGACGGCTTGGCGATATTTTGCGTGACGGCGCCGGCCGCCATTGCGGGCCGCACCCGGCGGGCCCAAACTGAGCGGAATCGGACATAATCCGTCATGCTTTAGAAAACGCTTGGGAGGGCGAAAATGGTCGTAAGAGGGATGGCATTTGCTGTGGCTTTAGCGGCGCTGGCGCCGGTCACGGTCGCCGCGCAAACGCTGGAGGCATTCTATAAAGGCAAGGATATCAAGGTTCTAATCGGCGCCGGGGTAGGTGGCACCTATGGCCTTTACGCCCAGCTCGCCGCCCGCCACATGCGCCAATATGTGCCCGGTCAGCCGGTCATCATCCTGCAGGCCATGCCCGGCGCCGGCGGCATCGTTGCCCTCAATTATTCGGCCAATGCCGCCCCGAAGGACGGCAGCATGATGCATCTCGTCCATGCCGAAGTGCTGTTCGAGACGCTGATGAAGCCGGACTCGAAATTCAACGCCCGCACTTTTCAATATATCGGCCGCTTCGCCGACGCTGATTCCATCGGACTGGTGTCACGCCAATCCGGTATCCGTTCGCTCGACCAGGTGCGCCAGCGCGAAATCACCATGGGCTCCACCGGCCGCGACACGGCCTTCGCGCTCGGGCCGCTGATGCTGAACCGCTTCGGCGGGACCAAATTCAAGGTCATAGCCGGCTACAAGGGCACGGCGGACATTCACATCGCCATGCAGCGCGGCGAAGTCGACGGCGCGGCCGTGACGTTGGCCAATGCGCAGACCATTCAGGGGGCGGCGCTGAAGAGCGGCGAATTGGTGCCAATCTTCGCCATCGCCGAAAAACGCATTCCCGATTATCCCGACGTGCCGACCGTGACCGAGTTCGGCCGCGACACGAACGAGAAAGCGTTCCTGGAAATCTATACGTCCAGCGGCACCATTGGCCGGGCGCTGGCCTTTCCGCCGGGTGTTCCGAAACCCTTCGTGCAGGCCCTGCGCGACGCTTTCGACAAGACGATCGTCGATAAGGAATTTCTTGCCGAGGCGCAGAAGACGAGCACGCCACTGGCGCCGATGTCGGGCGAGAAACTCGCGGCCTATGTAGACAAACTGATGGCGACGCCGCCGGAGCAGGTCGCGGCGGCGCGCAAGATCAATCAGGAGTTGATGGAAGAGCCGTAGGGCTCTCCCCAATTAGGCGGAGCGGCGGGTTTTCTTCACCACCTTCTCGGCGCGGGCCGGGCGAACCATCGTCGTGAGCGGTTCGTTGGCCCGCATCTGCGAGCTGTGCGCCAGTGCCAGCTCGCAGGCGCCATCGATATGTTGGCGCACCAATGCACGCGCGCGCACGGCCTGGCCTTCCTTGCAGGCGACGAGCAGCTCGTCGAACTCATCCGCCCATTGCCGCGCAACGGTTTCGTTCAAACAGCGGGCGCGCAGCACGTTGATGCGGGCCACCAGGCCCCACACCACATCGCGCAACGGGCCGTTGTCGCATTTGTCGGAAATGTCGTTGAACAAGCGATTGATCAGTTCGATCAGTTTCAGCTTGTCTTTGGCCTTGGCGCGGATCTGATCCGGCAGAGCCAAAAGCGGTTCGATGTCAGCCGGCGTCGCCCGACGGGTGAAGTCATAGACGGACTGTCCCGTCAGCAGCGCCCACACCTCATGAATGCCGCGCACTTCTTTGTCGTCGAGCGCGGAGACGGTGTAGCCGCAGTTCGGCTCCCAATCGATGAGGCGTTCGGCTTCGAGCAGGCGCAGCACTTCGCGCACCGAAGCCCGGCTGATTGAAAGGAGAGGGGCAACCTGCTGTTCGACCAGCCGTTCGCCGGGCTTGAGCTCGCCACGCACGATCTTGTCGCGCAGGACCCAGGCCGATTGAGCGATCCTTGTTTTGGGTGGATCAACCCACATCATCCGTCGCATGGGCAGACTGATGCCTGAATAGGCAGACAATTTCAAGCGGAATGTTTGTTAGATGACTGATTTCTAAAGTGAATACAGTATCCATGCGGAAAAGTGCTTCTGCCCTTGGGAGGGCAGACCGCATCTCATGTCGTCATTTTCTTGTCCTGCCAAGGCAAAGGCAGCACAAGGCCTCGGCGCGGAACAGCCTGCCGATCAATCGCTTGATGCGGAAATGCAGGGATCGGCCATTGCGGGCCCAACGGTCAAATTGTAAGACAATTTATAAAAGCAACTTTCCGCGAGACATCGATGATCTGCGCCCGATGCGTTCTTCTGGCCTTCCTTCTGACGGCGACCGGTTCGGCCTTCGCGCAAGTGCCGAGCATGCTCAAGGTGATTGTACCGGTGCCGCCGGGCGGCTCCATCGACATCCTGGCCCGCCTCCTGGGCGACGAGATCAAGCGGCAGGGCGGCCCGACCATCGTCATCGAGAATCGCACCGGCGCCAACAATCTGATCGGCAATACCGCGACCGCCCGTGCCGCGCCGGATGGCGCCACTGTCGGCATGGTCTCGCCGGCGCTCGTCATCAATGCCCGCATCCGCCAGGCCGACGCGGTGCGGCTCGCCAATTTCGAGCCGATCTGTCATCTCGTTGACTCGCCGCAAGTCGTCGCTGTGCGCGCCGACGCGCCCTATAAATCCATGGTCGACCTGATCGAGGCCGCCCGGCGCAGCGGCGGGCGTTTCAGCGTCGGCGCGCTTGGGCCTCTATCGGTCCTCCAGATAGCCATCGAACTGTTGAAGAAGAACGCGCAGGCGCCGATGTCCTACGTGCCTTATCCCGGCGGCGCGGCGTCAGTCAGCGCACTCACCGGCAAGGAGATCGAAGCGGTCTTCGTCAATTTTTCCGAGGTGCTGCCGAAAGTCACCGCCGGCGATCTCAGAATCCTGATGACCATGTCGCCGGAGCGTCTCGCACCGTTGCCCGATGTACCGACCGCGCGGGAACTGGGCTATGATTTCGATATCACCGGCTGGTTCGCTTTGGTTGCGCCGGCGCGCACGCCAGAGGCGATGACCGTGGCCTTGGGCAAATTGTTCGCGCAAGCCTTGCGTCAACCGGCGTTGCTGGCGCGGCTGGATGAATTGCACATGCTGCCTGTGGGCCAATGCGGGAACGCGGCCCGACAATTCCTTGAGACGCAGGATCGGATCATCGGCGACGTCATCGCCGATGCCCATATTAAAGCCGATTGATCACGCGCCAGGGACGGCGCGCAGCTCCTTGATCAGCAGGTCAAGAATCTCGTCGCTATTGAGTTCAAGCTGCAGGAAATGGCCGTTGCCGGTGATGCCGTGATCCGGCAACCAGACCACATTGGCGTCAGCGCCCCACTGCCTCAACAGGTCGGCGGTCCGGTCCTCAATCTCGCGCGTATGAGCTGGATCGTTAGAACCGGCGATGAGGCGGATATGTTTGTTAGCGAAGCCGGTCGTATGTTCAACAACCGGCATGCCCGGCATAATGCCCGTGCGTTGCAAGATCATCAGTGGCGAGATGGCGCTGAAACTCTGACGGAATGCGGCGATGGCCTGCATCGGGAACAGCTTACTGGCGCCAATGGCCTGTTTGTAGACATAGGCGTCGTCGTAGACATAGGGCTTCTGCCGATCGAGCGCGAAAGTAACGCCGGTATCGCCAAAGGTGAAGTGCACGACGCGCCCGTCGTCAGTGATCACCTTGGAATTCTTCGCCGCGAGATTGCCCGGATAGCCTGTGGCGACACCCATGACGCCGGCGACGAGATCGGGCAGCGCCTCGATCAGTTTCCAGGTCGTCGGCCCGCCCATGGAATGGGTGACGATAACCACCGGTTCCTGGATCACGTCGCGCAGCAGATGGATATAGCCGTCGACCACGTCCTGATATTGCAGGGTAAGGATATCGCGATAGCCGGAGCGGCCGGTGCCGGGCCAATCGGTCAGCCAGCAGCGAAAGCCTTGTGCGGCAAGCTGATCGGCCCAGCCCAGGCGCCCGTCCGGTGTGGCGCGGAAAACATCGCCCGTACTGCCGCCGCCATGGATGAAGAGAAGGTGGTACCGATAGGACGAACCTTCCCCCATGATCTCGTAATAAAGACCGCTTGAAGGTTCGCGGCCGACGGCGGCGTGGCGGACTGGCTTGCTCATAGGCTCCTCGCGTCAGATGGCATTGTTGTCAGATGCGACCGGGTATCAAGCCCGTAAATCGCCCAGAAGGATCGGTTGCTTCAAAGCACTGAGTGGCAGGCGGGTGTAACCAGTGCGATAGGTCGCCGCGCGCGTATAGGTGCGGCCGTGGATAGCGAAGCCAGTCATGTCGAGGCTGTTGAAATGCGTTTGATCGAACCAGGCGCCGCCATAACTCTCGGCAGTGCGAAAGCTCGTCGTGCCTTGCAGGTTCGCACTGGCAAACGACGAGCCGGCATAGAACAGGCAACGATCAAACGACGCGCCCTGTTGGAACAGCGCCCGATCGAAGATGGCGCCCCCTGAAAAAGCCGTCGCCGAGAAATAGGCCTCGCGTTCGAATCGCGCACTGTCGAAGCGTGCGTCGAGATGGAATTCCGCGAAAGAAAAATCCGTCTGCGCCAAAAAATGTGTGCGGTCGAACCAGGCAATGCCTGTGAATAGCGCGCCGCGAAAATTCACCGGCGCGGTGAAGGTCACGTCGCGAAAATCCAGATGGCCGAGGCGCAGCCCCGCGAAATCCAAAGGAAAATCGATCGTTTTCGAGGGCGGGGAAAACGGTTCGGCGAACGGTTCCAAGTGATCCCGCGCCTGGTCGATCGCCGCCTGAATATCCGCTGCTTGCACTGAAAGCTCCTTGACAGCATCCAGCTTATCGGAGTTAAGATTGTCTGACAATATAAAAGGCCGAACTAGAGAGGCGCTCGATGAATGACCCGGATTTGCATCGCAGGCTCGGCGCACAGGCGCTTCGACGCGAGCTGACGGATGCGGAGCAAGCCTTGGCGGCTGGCCTGGAAGCGATCTACGCCGCAGGCATCCATGATTTCGAAAAGGTGACTGCGGAATTGAACGCCCGCGCCATCGCACGGCCTTCCGGAGCCAGGGAGCCGTGGAGCGTCGCGGCCTTGCAGAGCGAGTTGGCGGCGATCAACGCATCGCTGGATGAGGCCTATGCCGCCGCCCCGGCGATCTCACCATACGGCAGGGTCGCCCCATTCATGGGAGAACGGTAATGGACCAGACGCAGGCAGATCGGCAAGCGGATCGGCAAGCAGACCGGATCGAGGAACGTATCCACCAAGGACTTTTGGGCTATTGGTACGTGGTCGCCAAATCGGCCGATATTAAAACGCAAAAGCCGACATCGGTGCGCGCGCTCGGCCGCGATCTAGTGTTGTGGCGTGGCGAGGACGGCAAGCTTCGCTGCCTGGAGGATTACTGTCCACATCGCGGCGCACGCCTGTCGATCGGTCGCGCCACCGGCAACACCTTGTCTTGCCGTTATCATGGCGTCACCCTCAACGGCGATGGTGTCGTCGTTCAAGTACCAGGCATGGCCGAATGTGCGCTCGAAGGCCGTCGTCCGCTCGATTCCTATGCGGTGGAAGAAGCGGCGGATGGCGTCTTCGTTTATTTTCCCAGCGAAGCGCAGCCGTCGCCGCCGCCGCTGACCTTGCCGAAGGAACTCACCGATCAAAACTATGCTCACTTTCTTTGCGTCTCGCCCTGGGAGTGCAACTACGGCTATGTGCTCGACAATCTGGTCGATCCCATGCATGGGATTTTCCTGCATTCGGACACGTTCACCCTTGGGCGGGGCACCACTCAGGACACGGTGACGATTGAGGCCAGGGAGCAGGGCTTCATCACCAAGCGTGTCGCCCAGCAAGATGTGAATTTCGATTGGTCGGAAATCGTCGTTGACGGTCCGGTGTTCCACGGTCGCGTGATTATTCCCTATCCGCCGGCTGCGGGCTCTGGCGGGCCGATGTATGTGATCAATTTCGTCACGCCGATCGACGACAACAGTTGCCGCATCTTCTTCTGGCGTATACGCGCCGCTGCCAACGAGCTGGAACGCCAGAGTTGGCGCTTCCTGTTCCGCAGCCGCTTCGAGGCACGCCATTGGTATGTGCTCGAACAGGATCGCGAAATGCTGGAGCGCATGCCGACCGACGCCCGCCGTCGCGAAATGCTCTACCAGCACGATCTCGGCGTCACCCGGCTGCGGCGAATGATCCGGCGCAAGGTCGAGGCGGAAATGCAGGCCTCCGCTGACAACCGCGCGGTGAGCTGAAACATCATGCTGAACCAGAGAATTGTTTTGATCACGGGCGCCGCGCGCGGCGTCGGCAAGGCCATAGCGCTCGCCTGCGCGCGTGCTGGCGCGCAATTGATTTTGGCTGACATTCTCACCGAGGAAGGCGAGCAGACGGCGGCCGAAATTCGCGCCACAGGCACATCCTGCCGTTTTTTGCGCGTCGATCTCGCTGATCCACAGTCGATCACCGCCATGGGGCAGAATATCGCCGCGACGGAAGAACGGCTCGATGGCCTCGTCAATAATGCTGCGATCGCCACCAATGTCGGTGGCGCGGCCTTCGAGGATATCGACATCGATCTGTGGGATCGGGTGATGCGCGTCAATATTCGCGGCACCTGGCTGGTGACGAAGGCCGCGAGCCCGCTGCTGTCAGCTGGCGCGCAGGTCGTCAATCTGGCGTCCGACACCGCACTATGGGGGCCGCCGCGTCTGCTTGCCTATGTCACCAGCAAGGGCGCCATCATTTCGATGACGCGCTCCTTGTCGCGCGAATTGGGCGCGCGACGGATCGGCGTCGTCGGTGTCGCGCCGGGCATCATGCGCAATGAAGCGACCGACTATGTGCCGGCCGAGCGCCACCAGGAATATGAGCGCGGCCGCGCCGTGCCCGGGCCGCAGATGCCCGAAGATATCACCGAGGCGATCGTCTTCCTGCTGACGCCCCATGCGCTGTGCTTCACCGGCCAGGTTCTGCCTGTCGATGCCGGATTTGTTTTTACCTGATTGTCATCAGGCCATCGAAATTGAGGGAACGTTCATGACCGCAACGATTGAAGCCACGGCACGCCGCAACGATACGGGGCGCGAGGAGCCGCAGGGGCCGCTCGCCACCAAAATTGGCTTCGGCAGTGATGTTGTGGCTGCCACCTTGCGCGATCTCGACTTGAAATACATCGCCCTCAATCCTGGCGCTTCCTATCGTGGGTTGCATGACAGCATCGTCAATTATCTGGGCAATAAAAACCCGGAAATGTTGCTCTGCCTGCACGAAGAGCATGCGGTCCACATCGCCCAGGGCTATGCCAAGGCCACCGACAAGATGATGGCCTGCGCCGTTCATTCCAACGTTGGCCTGATGCACGCGACCATGGCGATCTTCAATGCCTGGTGCGACCGCATGCCCATGGTCATTCTCGGCGCCACGGGGCCGCTCGATGCGATGCGGCGCAGGCCTTGGATCGACTGGATCCATACGACGCGCGACCAAGCTGCGATGATCCGCCAGTATGTGAAATTCGACGACATCCCCGGTTCGCCTGGCGCGGCGCGCGAAGCGCTGGTGCGGGCGAAATGGATTGCAGAAACAGCGCCGAAGGGGCCGGTCTACATCAATCTCGACGTCAATCTGCAAGAGGACGCTATGGCGTCCGACCTGCCGTCGATGGACGTGAAGCGCTTCTCGCCGAAGATCGCGCCAGGAGCGACGCCGCAGGAGATCGGCGAGATCGCTGAACTGGTGGCGGCCGCGCGCAACATCCTCATCATCTACGGCCGCTTCTCCCGTTCGGAGCAGGGCTGGGCTGATCGTGTCGCCCTTGCGGAAAAGCTCAACGCCAAAGTGCTGACTGATCTGAAACTTGGCGCCACTTTCCCAACGGAGCACGGGCTCCATGTGGCCGCGCCCAGCGTCGGCCCCAATAAGGCGGCGGATGCGGCCATTAACGCCGCTGATCTGATCCTGGCTTTTGACGCGGTCGATCTCGGCGGCATGTTCAAATATGCCTGCCCAGCGGGCGCGCCAGCCGCCAAGGTCGTTCATGTTTCCATGGATCATCGCATCCACAACGGCTGGTCCATGGATCACCAGGGCCTGCCAGCCGTCGATCTGATGGTCTCCGCCGATGTCGATCAGGTGGTGCCGGCGCTGCTGGCTGCGGTGGAGAAGAAACCAGCAATTGGGTCGCCGCGCCCACGCTCGGAACCTTTCGAGCTTGGCGAGGCTGATACTATGCCGCGCCAGCGCGATGCGGCCTTGGCCCTCCGTGCCGCGCTTGGCGATCGTCCCGTCACGCTTGCCAGCACGACGATCGCCTGGAACGTCGCTTGGTGGCCGCTCAACCATCCGCTTGATTATCTCGGCGGGGCTGCCGGCGGTGGCATTGGTGCTGGACCAGGCATCTCGGTCGGCGCGGCTTTGGCCTTGAAGGATGATAAGCGGCTTGTCGTCGGCGTGCTCGGCGACGGCGATTTCGTCATGGGCTGCACGGCTGTCTGGACGGCGGCGCGCTATAAACTGCCGTTGCTCATCGTCGTCTTCGACAATTCCTCTTTCTATAACGACGAGATCCATCAGGAGCGGGTGGCGCAGGCGCGTTCGCGGCCGCCTGAGAATATGTGGATCGGCCAGAAGATGATCGAGCCGGCGCTCGATCTGGCCAAACTCGCCGAAGGGCAGGGCGCGCTTGGCATCGGTCCCGTCATGACGATCGGCGATCTGCCCGCTGCCTTTGCCAAGGCCATTGCCCATGTCGAAGCCGGCGGCGTCGCGGTCGTCGATGTCTCGGTCGTGCCTGGATACGAGTGAATTCTGTCTGACAATCTGTTGGTTGGGACTTGACAAAGAGACATGTCGGAATTTGAATTGTCAGACAATCTGTCGAGCAACTCATCCGACTGAGATCCATCGGCCGAAGCCGAAAACGAGGCAAGTTTGATGCAGGTTCTTGAGCGGACGCAGGAAGCTATTCCCTTTGACGGCCCGACCCAGTTGTTCATCAACGGTCGCTGGCGCGATGCGTCCGATGGCGCCTCCTTCGCGGTGGAGAATCCCGCGACCGGCGATATCCTGGCGCGCGTCGCCAGCGCCAGCCTTGAGGACGCACAGGACGCACTGAACGCCGCGGCTGCCGCAGCGCCAGCCTGGGCCGCCCGTTCACCACGCGACCGCAGCGAAGTGCTGCGCCGCGCTTTCGATCTGATCATCGCCGATAAGGAACGGCTGGCGCGATTGATCTCCTTGGAAAATGGCAAGGCCCTGCCGGACTCGCGCGCCGAGATCGCCTATGCGGCGGAGTTCTTCCGCTGGTATGCGGAGGAAGCTGTCCGCAACATTGGCCAGGTATCGCAGTCGCCCTCGACCGGCGCGCGCATTCTCGTGCAACATCGCCCGATCGGCATCGCCGTTTTGGTGACGCCGTGGAACTATCCGGCCGCCATGGGCACCCGCAAGATCGGCCCGGCGCTCGCCGCCGGTTGCCCGGTCATCATCAAGCCGGCGTCCGATACGCCGCTCACCATGCTGGCATTGATGCCGCTGTTGCAGCAGGCGGGCGTGCCCGACGGTCTCGTCAATGTTCTGCCGTCGCGCCGGTCCGGCCCCGTGGTCGATACGCTGCTGCATGATCCGCGCGTGCGGGTGATTTCCTTCACTGGGTCGACCGAGGTTGGACGCAAGCTTCTGCACGGCGCGGCCGACAATGTGCTGAAATCGGCCATGGAGCTCGGCGGCAATGCGCCGTTCATCGTCTGCGCCGATGCGGACGTTGATGCGGCGGTTGACGGCGCCATGCTGGCCAAGATGCGCAATCTTGGCGAAGCCTGCACGGCGGCGAACCGTTTCCTCGTCCATCGCAGCGTGCACAACGAATTCGTTCGCAAGTTCGCTGTCCGCATGGGCGCCCTGAAAGTCGGCGATCCCTTGCAGGAGGGCGTCGAGGTCGGCTCGCTCGTCAATGCCGAGACCCGCGACAAGGTGAAAGAGCTGGTTGAGGATGCGATCGCTCATGGTGGCGAGATCATCACCGGCGGTCGTGCGCTGCCGGGGCCGGGCTATTTCTTCGCGCCGACGGTGATCACTGGCATCAGCGATAAAGCGCTCTGTCTGCGCGAGGAAATCTTTGGTCCCGTCGCCGCCATTCAGACCTTTGACGACGAGGACGATGCTATCGCCCGAGCCAATGCCACCGAACATGGGCTGATCGCCTATGTCTACACACGCGACATGAAGCGTGGGCTGGCGCTCTCCGAGCGGCTTGAGTTCGGCATGATCGGCCTTTGTCGTGGCCTTGCGTCTGATCCAGCCGCGCCCTTCGGCGGCATGAAGCAGAGCGGCATCGGCCGCGAAGGCGCTCATGAAGGCCTGATGGAGTTTCTCGAGACCCAATATATCGCGGTCGAATGGTAACCGCGTTGGCAGTCGGAAGGCTGACCGGAGAGGATGGAAACGGCGTGGAGAAACCAGTGCTCACCATCAAGGTGTCTCCGCATCTGAGTCAGCGCATGACCACGGTCGACTATGTGGCGCATGCGTTGCGCGGCGCGATCCAGTCCGGCGAACTCGCCGATGGCGCCGAACTGTCGCAAGTTGGTCTCGCGCAGCATTTCGGCGTCTCGCGCGTGCCAGTGCGCGAGGCCTTGCGAGCGCTTGAAGCGGAAGGCTGGATCAAGGCGCCGACCAATCAACGCGCCTTCGTCCAGGCGCTGACGACCGCCGAGATCGAGGAAATCTTTCGCCTGCGCATTCTAATCGAGCCCGACGTGCTGCGTCGCGCCGCCCGCAATATGTCGCCGGCCTATATCGACGAACTGCTCAGCCGTTGCGATCTGATGGAAAGCCTCACCGACCACGACCTATGGCTGGAAGCCAATCGCGAATTCCACGCAGCGCTGCTCAGCCCTTCGGCAGCCGACATCAGCCTGCGCTTGCTCGCCTCGCACTCGGCACAGGTCCAGCGCTACATGCGGCTCAATCACACCAAGTCCGACCGGCACCTTCAGGCGGGCCGGGAACATCGCCAGATCGTCGAAGCCGTGCGGCGCGACGATCTCGATACCGCCTGCACCATTCTTTCCACCCATATCGAGCGAAGCCGGGACGGGGTTCTCTCGATCGTCAAAACACGCACAGAAGGAAAATAGCCATGGCTCTGCCGTATACCCGTAAAGAAGTGAAAGAGCGCGTTCGCGCCACCTGGAAGGGCGCCTGCAATGTCACATTGCCGTCCTTCACCAGCCAGTTCGATGCCTTGAACGAAAAGGCGATCGAGCACGACGTTCGCCTCGGCGCCAAAATGGGGTTCTGGGGAACTCTGATCGCCCAGGAGAGCGGCACCACGTTCCGCGAATATCTGCAGTTCATGGACATCGCGGCCGCTGCCGCGCCGAAGGGCTTCAATCTCATCACCCATCTGAGCTTTGATACGGTGGACGAGATGATCGAGGCCGCCAAGACAGCAGAGACGCTTGGCTACGAAGGTGCACTTCTGTCCTATCCGCCGTCGTTCCGGCCGAAGTCCGCCGCTGACATCGTTGCCTTCACCAAGGCGATCGCGGATGCGACCGATCTGGCGCTGATCCTGTTCGACGTGCCGACCTGGGGTTTCAAGCCGCTACATCCCAGCGCCTTCCCGCCGGAAGCCATGGCCGCATGCGCCCGTCTGCCGACGGCAGCGAGCGTCAAATACGAGGCCAATCCGCCGGGCATGATTTCCGGTCTGGCCGATCTGCGCCGCCTCTGCGGCAATGATGCGATCATTCAATGCCCGCTGGAACATTATGCGCCGGGCTTGGTCGATTGGTATGGCATGCCCTTCATGGGCACCAGCGCCTATGACTCGTTTGGCGATCGCGTGCCGCGCTGGTTCAAGCTGCTGCACGAAGGCAAGTGGGACGAGGCGATGCAGCTCTACTGGAGCTATCAGCCGGCGCGCGAGGCCAAGGGCGCCTTCCACGCCACCTTCGGCGGCGCCAATCTGATCCACCGCAACGGCTGGAAATATGTGTCCTGGCTGCATGGCTATAGCGGTGGCCTGCTGCGCATGCCGCAGATGCGGCTTAACCCGAACCAGATGCGCGGCCTGCGCGCCGGTCTGCAGGCATCGAATTTCGACCTACCGGCGAGCGATGATGGCTTCTACCCGGGTCTGTTTCCGGTGGAGCGCGATCCTTCCCTGGCGCGCCGCGCGGCGGAGTGACCATGACGCTGCTTTTGAGACATGAAGACGTCAAACGCGTCATCACCATGGCGGATGCAATATCCGCCATGGAGACGGGTTTCGATGAAGAGGGTAAGGGCAACGCCAATCTGCCGAGCCGGATCAATATTAAATCCGGCAAGGGCTGGTTACGCGTCGGGCCCGTGGTCATGGAGAACATGGGCTTCGCCGGGTTCAAGGCGATGAACCTGGTGCAAGGGCAGGGCCTGCGCTATCAGGTGCATCTCTACTCGGTGGAAACCGGCGCCGTGCTGGCCATCATGGATGCCCAGCATCTCACCACTTTGCGCACCGGCGCCACCAGCGCCGTTGCCACCCGCCGCCTGGCGCGGCCAGGTCCCGGCATCGTCGCTCTACTTGGATCGGGTGTCGAAGCCCGCGCCCAGCTCGAGGCCATGCAGGTGGATGGCTGGGTGAAGTCCGCCCGTGTCTTCAGCCCGACTGTGGCCAATCGCGAAAAACTGGCCGAAGATTTTCGGTGCCACTACGGCATGACGATCGAGACCTGCGGCAGTGCCGAGGAAGCGGTCGCCGACGCCGATACGATTGTCGCGGCGGTTAAATCTAGCCAACCGGTTCTGCTCGGCCAATGGTTGAAGCCCGGCATGCATGTCAACTCAGTGGGCACGGCGCGGCGCGATCAGCACGAGATCGACGAGGAGGTCTTTACCAGGAGCGCTCGTATCGTCGTCGACACTCGTCATGGCGTCTTTGAAGAAGCTGGCGATGCCTATGCCGTGCGCGACATGGTGAAGCCGGATTCGGTGAACGAGTTGGCCGAACTCGTCGTTGGCAAGGCGCAGGGTCGCAAGAACGATCAGGAGATCACCCTGTTCAAGTCTGTCGGTACTGGCATTCAAGACATCACGCTGGCCGCGGTGATCTATGCCAAGGCCAAGGAAATGGGTGTCGGCACCGATCTCGGTGACTTCCCCTATCTGAAGAAGAACTGATGCGGTTGCGTTGCGGAGGGACGAGATGAGCGCCTATGCATTGAACAAGATGCTGCGCGAGATCAATCAGAACCCCGCAACGCGGCAGGGCTATTTCGAGCGGCCGGAAACGATCGCCGAACGTTTTGTTCTGTCTGAAGAAGAACGTGGGGCCTTTCTAACCCAGGACATCGGCGCGCTCTATCGGCTCGGTGTGCACGGGTTGATCCTGCGTCCCTTCACCTTGTTGAAGCAAATGCCCGAAGCCGATTATCTGCGGGCCATTCGGGAGTAGCACTATGCCGATCGTTTATGCCTGCGCCGTGTCGCATGCACCGGGGATCACCGCCTGGCGCGATGCCGCGCCACCGGCACAGCTGCAATCCGTCACCGACGGATTCGCGCAGTTGCGGGCTTCCTTCATGGCCGCGAAGCCCGAACGCATGCTGGTTCTGACTTCGGAACATTGGGCCAATTTCTTTCTCGACCATGTCGGCGCTTACTGCCTCGGCCGGGCTGACGCCTATGAAGGGCCAGTGGAGCCTTGGTTGAAGCTGGCGAAAAGCCAGGTTCCCGGCGACCCGGTGCTGGCGACACGCTTGCTCGAACATGCCTATGCCCATGGGTTTGAACTCAACCACGCTCATGAATTGCGTTTCGATCATGGCACGATGGTGCCGCTGAACTTCCTCACGCCCGATTTCGACGTGCCTCTGGTACCGATCATCTTCAACACGTTGGCGCCACCGCGCGCCAGCGCCAAACGTTGTTTTGAGTTGGGGCAAGTGCTGCGCGCCAGCCTTGAAAAAAGTCCGCAACGCATCGCTGTCGTCGCCACTGGTGGCATGTCGCATGACCCCGGCGAGCGCAATCACGGTTTCATCGACGAAGCTTTCGATCATCGTTTCTTGGCGCAGATGTCGGCTGGCGATGGCGCGACACTATCGGCCTATTCCGACCAGCAATTGATGGCGGCAGGCGCCGGCGCGACCGAGCTGCTGTCGTGGATATGTCTGGCCGGCGTTATGAATGCGCGCCCCGCGACGACCATTACCTATGAGCCGGTCACCGCCTGGGCGACCGGCATCGGTCTTATCGAATATCCGCCACTCCCTGTGTAACGGAAACATCTTTATGATGCTTCTCTGGCGACCGCCTCTTTGGCGGTCGCTTTTTTTTTTGTCGCCGCAAAGCTGGGCAGAAGCCTGCATCGCATTTGATCGATATTGTCAGACAATTAAATTGACAAGCTCGCTTTCCTAAGATTGTCTAACAATCGTAGACACTGAATTCATCCTGCAATGGCGCGCGTCGTAACAACGCGTCACCGGGATGTCGCTGCGAGCGCAGGGAGGCTTTCATGACAACTCTCGAAAATACGACCGTCCGCAAAGTGATGTGGCGTTTGCTGCCGGTCTCGATGTTGATGTTCTTCTTCAGCCTGCTCGATCGTACCAACATCAGTTTCGCCGCGCTCGATATGAACAGAGATCTAATGTTGTCGCCGAGCCAATATGGAACGGCCGCCGGCATCTTCTTCATCGGCTATCTGGCTTTCGAAATCCCCAGCAACTTCATGCTCGAACGCTTCGGCGCGCGCCTGTGGCTGACGCGGATCATGGTCACCTGGGGATTGGTGGTCGCCGCCATGGTCTTCGTGCAAGGGGCGACGTCGCTCTATGTGCTGCGCTTTCTGCTCGGTGTAGCCGAGGCGGGGCTTCTGCCCGGCCTTCTGCTCTATCTCGGTCAATGGCTGCCAGCGCGCCAACGCGGCAAGGCTTACGCGACGCTGCTGATGACGACGGCGATTGCCTATGCGGTCGGCGCTCCCCTGACCACGACGATGATGCAGATCAGCCTCGGTGACCTGAAAGGCTGGCAAGCCATGTTCCTGATCCAAGGCTTGGTGACGGTCGTTTTCGGCGCCCTGTGCTATTTCCTGCTGCCCAACCGCATCGCCGACAGCTCCTGGCTCGATGATACCCAGAAACGGGCGCTTGCGGCGACCTTGGCGCAGGAAGAGCAAGAGAAGAGAACCGAGGGCGCCACCTCGATGATGGCCGGTTTCTTCGATCCGCGCGTTCTCATGGCGGCTGCCACCTGTTTCTTCCTGGTCTGCTGCAATTTTGGCACCGTGCTGTGGCTGCCGCAGATCGTGAAGGGCATTTTCCCGACCTTGACCAATATCCAGATCAGCCTGCTCATCTCGCTTGCCTTCTTCATCAGCGGTCTTGGCGGGATATGGACGGGCCGCAATTCGGACCGGAGCGGCGACCGTAAATGGCATCTGGTTGTCTGCGCCTTGCTGGCCACCGTCGGCTTTGCCTATGCCGGTTGGGCCACCGATCCCATTCTGCGCTTCATCGGCATCTGTGTCGCCATTCTCGGCATCTGGTCGATGTTCGGCGTGTTCTGGGCCTATACGGGCGATCTGCTCGGCGGCGAAGCGGCGGTCGGCGGCTTCGCTTTCGTCAACAGTGTCGGCTCCCTTGGTGGTGTGGTCGCGCCCCTGGCCTTGGCCTATGGCCTGGAAAAGACCGGCAATGTCGGCGGTGCATTGTATGTATTGGCACTCTTCGCGCTCGTCACCGCCGCGCTTTGCCTTTGTTTGAGGCGGGTGACGCTGACGCGCGCCCAAGTTGTTGCCGCGTAAAGAAGCATCGTCACAACACATCCTCGTTTGCCTCGTTCAAATAATTGTCTTACAATTTTGAACGAGACTAAACAGATGCCTGCGTTTTCTTTGGAATGGAGCCTGGGACAATGATCGGTCTGGACGCTGAGGATAGGCCGGCGGAAACGTCGCCCGCCGATGTACAGATCCGCATCGACGGCATCACCCATCATTACCGTTCCAACGCCGGTAAGTCGGTGCTGGCGCTGAACGACGTGTCGCTCGACATCGGGCGACACGAATTCGTCTCGCTGCTCGGACCATCTGGCTGTGGCAAGTCCACTTTGCTTTATCTGCTGGGTGGTTTTCTGCCGATCGAAAGCGGACAGATCACTGTTGACGGCAAGCCGGTGACGCGGCCGGGGCCGGATCGTGGGATTGTCTTTCAGCACTTCGCTTTGTTTCCCTGGAAGACCGTGCGCCAGAACGTGCTCTACGGCCTTGAGCGGATGAATCTCAACAAAGCGGAACGTCAGGCGCGCGCCCAAGACTTCATCGAAATGGTCGGCCTCAAGGGATTTGAGGACGCCTTTCCTTCGCAATTGTCTGGCGGCATGCGCCAGCGCGCCGCCATCGCCCGCACGCTGGCGTTCGATCCCGACATCCTTTTGATGGACGAGCCGTTCGGCGCGCTGGACTCCCAGACCCGCAGCCTGATGCAGCGTGAATTGCTGTCGATCTGGAACAAACGGCGCAAAACGGTGATCTTCGTCACGCACGATGTAGCGGAAGCGGTGCTGCTGTCGCAGCGCGTCGTCGTCATTTCGGCGCGGCCGGGCAGGGTGAAGAGCATTGTCGCCACCGACTTCGACAAAGAAGACCCGGCGATCCTCAAATCGCGGCCTTTCGTCGAAAAGGTCGATCATCTGTGGAACCTGATCCGCGAGGAAGCGGTGATCGCCGACGGGATTGCTCGGGAGCAGCGCGCATGACGACCACGGCGCTGCGCTATGCGCCGCTTCTGATCCTCGTTCTCTTGTGGGAGCTTGTCGCCCGCTCCGGGTTGCTCGTAGCCGATGTGCTGCCACCCGTGTCCTCGGTGGCGAGGGCCTGGCTCGATCTGGTGCGCGAGGGCGATCTTCTCGCCAATCTGGGTCCCTCACTGTATCGCGTCGTCATCGGCCTGTTGTTGGCGATTTCCATCGGCACGGTTTTGGGTTTAGCGCTCGCGGCCTCGCGTTGGGTCGACGCCATTATCGGACCGTGGGTAGAGATCCTCTATCCTCTGCCCAAGACCGCCTTGATCCCTGTTACCGCCATCTGGCTTGGCTTCGGTGATGGTTCGAAAATACTGCTCATTTTTCTCGGCGCCATGCTGCCGGTGATCATGGGCGCCTATAATGGTGCGCGCGGTACGGAGAAAGTGCTCATCTGGTCGGCGCGCAGCATGGGCGCGTCCTGGTTCGGCGTTTTGCGCGATGTGCTGTTGCCGAGCGCCATGCCAGAAATTCTCGGCGGCATCCGCACCGCATTGGCGCTGTCCTTCATCCTGCTCGTGACCTCGGAATTGATCGCGTCGCGCAGCGGCCTTGGTTATCTCATCGGCTTTCTTGGATCAGGCGGCGTCTACAACGCCATGTTCGCCACCGTTTTCACCGTGGCTCTTCTCGGCTTTATCGCCGATCGCGGCTTTCAACTGTTCTCAGCGAGGATGCTCCGTTGGCGAGAGTGATCGAGGCCCCTGCGGGGCCGGCCTTCTTTCCGGCACGCAAAGTGACGTTTGAGCGACTGCGCCGCTTCAAATGGCCGGCGGTTCGGCTGCTGTCCGTCCTCCTGGTTCTCGGGCTTTGGGAAGTGTTCGCCCAATCGGGGCAGGTTTCGCGCTTTCTGCTGCCGACCTTCTCCTCGGTTCTGGAGCGCCTCGCCGACAATGCCATGAGCGGCATTCTGTTCGAAAACACCGCCTTCACCATCTACCGCGCTCTGGCGGGCTTCGCGATCGCGGCGGTGCTCGGTGTCGCCATTGGGCTCGGTATGCACGCCAGCCGTATCGTGCACTGGTTCCTCGATCCGATTATTTCGGTCATCTTTCCCATGCCCAAGATCGCCTTTCTGCCGATCTTCGTGCTTTGGCTCGGCGTGTTCGATGCCTCGAAGATTTTCATGGTGGTGGTCGATGCGATTTTGCCGGTGATCGCCGCCACGCTCGTAGGCATCAGGGGCGTCGATCGACAGCTCATCTGGTCGGCGCGCAATATGGGCGCGAGCGAGCGGCGGATATTATGGGATGTGATCCTACCCGCTGCCTTTCCCGCGATCATGACTGGCCTGCAAGTGGCTTTGCCGATCGCCATCGTTGTCGAAATCGCCACTGAAATGCTGACCGGCGGTCGCGGCCTTGGCGGCGCGATGCTGGAATCCTCGCGCAATGCGGATTCACCTGAAACATTCGCCGGCATCGTTGCTGTCGCGGTCGTTGGCTTCGTTCTGGTGAAGGGCGCGGCGATGCTCCGCCGTCGGCTGTTGCGCTGGCACGCCGAAGGGCAAGCGTAATCATCACGCACTTTCTCTTCGAGCCTTGCTCAAAGGGAAGCCACATCGGTGCAATTTTATGCGCTGCTAAGCTTATCTCTGCCTGTTGTGTCAGCGAGCAGGCTGTTGCGTCACGAGTCAGATTGTCTTACAATTCATGAAATCAACGATCGCGACAGGAGCGGCGAATGGCGGGATGGGTCTCGAAGATACGGGCAATCGGCGCGGTGTTTGTTTCGTTCGCACTTGTCGGAGCGGCCAGCGCTGAACCGCTCCGCATCCGCGCCGGATGGGTTGCCACACCAGGCCAATTGACGCCGATCCTCTTCAGCCAGCCCGGCCTCGCCAAACATCTTGGCAAAAGTTACGTGTTGGAAGCGGTGCGTTATCCCGGCAGTTCGGTGGCTTTGACCGCCTTGGCCGCGGGTGAGCTGGAATTGGCGAACCTGACTTTCACCCAGGTGCCGGCTGCAGTTCTCAATGGCGGCATGACCGATCTGCGCGTCGTCATCGATGAATTCCGCGACGGCGTCGATGACTACAACAGCAATCTCTTCTCGGTGCGCAAAGACAGCAATATCCAGAAGATCGAAGATCTGAAGGGGAAAGTGATTGCCGTGCCGGCGGTGGGCTCCGGCAGCGATATCTTCATGCGGGTCATGCTGCGTAAGCACGGGCTGGAAGCGCAGCGTGACTATGTGGTCGTCGAGAACGAATATCCAATGATGAAAGCCATGCTGTTGAGCAAGAAGGCCGACCTCATCATGGCGGTGAAACCGTTCTCCGAGGACCCAGAGCTGAAAGAGAATTCGCGCACCCTGTTCACTCAGCGCGAAGCCGTCGGTCCGATTGATATGACCTTCCTGGCCGGCCGGGAGGCGTGGATCAAAAAGAACCGCCCAGCTCTGGTGGATTTTTTCGAGGACGTGCTGACGGCGACGCGTTGGTATCTGGATCCGGCCAATCACGAGGCCGCTGTCGAGATCGCCGCCAAGTTCAACAAGATGGATCCGAAGCGGCTAAGCTGGGCTTTCACCAAGGGTGATTTCTATCGCGACCCGAATTTGAAGCCCGACGTTGCGTCCATCCAGCGTGGTGTCGACATGCTGCACGAGTTTCGCTTCATCCGTTCCCCGCTCGACGCGTCGAAATATGTCGATCTCTCGTTGATCGAGGAGGCCGGCGCGCGCCTGAAATAGCGGCGCGAACCGGCGGGTTTGCTTACGGCGTCAACAGACCGCCGTTCACATGGATCGTCTGGCCGGTGATTTGCGCGGCGGCATCCGAGAGGAGGAACACCGCGAGATTGGCACAATCAGCCGGTGTTGGGATGGAGCCTAGAGGCATTTGAGCGCGGACCCGAGCAACCCCTTCATCGCCGCCATTCATGTCGCGGAAACGTGGCGTGTCGGTTGGGCCCGGCGCGATGCAGTTGACGCGGATATGCTGGGGCGCGGCGATCGCCGCCAGCGAACGCGACAGCGAGATCACGCCGGCCTTGGCCGCCGAATAAGCCACGCGGTCAGTGCCAGCCAGCAGCGCGTAGCCGCTGCTCGTCACCACCAGCGAACCACCGCCGGCGCGCGCCAGATAGGGCAGGGCCGTGTGGCCGACGAGATAGGCGCTGCCGAGATTGAACAGAACTTCCTTGTTCCAGCCTTCAAGCGTCGTGTCGGCGAAGGGGCCGAGGGCCGCGCCACCGATCGTGGTGAAAACCCCGTCGATAGCGCCAAGCGCTGCTTCCGCCTTGGCGAACGTGTCTTGGACACTGTCGGCGCTCTGCGCATCCGTGACATTGAAATGCGTTTTGGGAGGAAGACGATGAGGCGAAGACGCATCGATATCGCCAACAAAGATCTGCGCGCCAAGGCGCGTCAGAATGTCCGCGGCCGCAAGGCCAATTCCCATTCCGCCACCAATGATAACGATGCGGCGGCTATTCATTGTGAACATCATGTCCCCCTTAAAATTGTCTGACGATTATAGCGTCGACATCAGCGTTCGCCTATCCTTGAAATCGATGCAGATGCATTTTGGAGCTCGTCATGTGTCCATCTTCTGACTCTCTCGCCGATCGCACCGATGATCGCCCGTTCCCGCGCGAGGCTGGTGTCCACGGCAGCGTCTATCGCGATCCGCAGATCTTTCAGCGCGAGCTCGAAAACATCTGGTACAAAGTGTGGGTCTATGTCGGTCACGAAAGCGAAGTGCCCAATCGCGGCGATTATGTGCGCCGGCAGATCGGTCTGCAGCCCGTGATGATGGTGCGCGGCGAGGATGATCAGGTCCGCGTCTTCTACAACCGCTGTCGTCATCGCGGCAACATGCTGTGCCTGACGCCGAAGGGGCGCGTCGACAGGTTTGTCTGTCCCTATCATGGTTGGTCTTATGCCAATACGGGCGAAATGCTCGAGCCGACCTTCGACGAAGGCTACGACTATAATCTCAGCAAGGGCGACTTCGGTCTGACGCCATTAGCGCGTCAGGAGAGCTATCGCGGCCTCGTCTTCGCCAGCGTCGCTAGCGAAGGCCAGAGCTTGGACGAACATCTCGGAGCGGCGAAAGAGTTCATCGATCTCTTCATGAGCCTGTCGCCGCAGGGGTCGATCTCACTCAACGCCGGCGTGCAGAAAGTTGCCTATCGCGGCAATTGGAAATATATGCCGGAGAATTCCCTGGAGGGCGATTATCACGGGCCCTTCATTCACAAGATCGCCTTCGATCTGTTCGCGCGTCGCTCCGGTCTCGACGTTTCGACCCTAGCCGCCGAGGAAATTCCCGATGTGATCCGCTCGCTGCCGGGCGGCCATATGGTGGAGGATTATCGCGGGGCGCCATTCAAGCCCTCGAAGAAAGAACCGTCACCCGCGCGCGTCGCCTATACCAAAGCCATGCGAGAGCGCTACGGCGAGGAAAAGGCCGCGCAATTGCAGAGCACAATGGCGCCGCTGATCTTCGTGTTTCCAAATCTGCTTTATCTGATGACCCATATCCGCGTCGTCCAACCCATCAGTGTCGATCGCACCTCCTGTTCCTACTTTCCCGCGATGCTCGACGGCGCACCGGACGAAATCAATCAACAGCGCTTGTCAGACCATGAATTCATGTTCGGCGCCGCTGGATTTGTCTCGCCCGACGATATCGAAATCATGGAGCGCAATCAGATCGGCCTGCAAGCAAAAGGCGATGACTGGCTATTTATCGGCCGTGGCCTGCATCGCGAACGGGACATGCCCGATGGCGGCCGCTCCGGCATGACGATGGATGAGACCCATCTGCGCGGCTTCTGGAGACACTATATTTCGTTGATGGGAGAGGGGGTATGAGCCGTTCGGATATTGAGGCTTTTGTCTATCGCGAAGCCCGGCTGATGGATGATATGCGTTATGATGAATGGCTGAGGCTCTGGGACGAGCATGGCGTCTATCATGTTCCCATCGACCACAACGACACGGGGACCGGACTACACGTCGCCATCATCCGCGATGATTACACGCGCCTGGTACAGCGGCTTGACCGGTTGAAAAGCGGATCGGTGCTTGCCGTCGAGGGCCAGAAAGGCGCGATGCGCCGCATCGTCTCCAATATCGAAGTAGACACTGGTAGCGACGGGATTGAGGTGCGCTCCAATTTCATGCTGGGCATCGCGCGAACGGCGGAGCAGCAAGTCTGGATCGGTCAGAGCGTGCACAGGTTGCGCCCGGAGGGGGACGGCTTTCGCATTCTTCGCAAGACGGTTTTTCTTATCAACAGCGGGCAGGAAATTCCCCTGCTGCAATTTCTGATTTGAGGGAGATGAGATGACGATCACAGTCGAAATCAATCGCGCCAAATGCCAAGGCTACAAGCGCTGCACCCATTGGGCGCCGGAAACGTTTACGCTCGATGACGAAGGGAAAGTGGTTCTCGCGGACATTCCAAAGAACAGCGACGAGGAGCTGTTGAAGGCGGCGAAGAGCTGCCCCTATCGCGTCATCGCCGCGTTCGATGAAACCGCGACGCAGCTGTTTCCGCCGCCACGTCCGAAAGTCGCTTGAATCTCAGGACCATTGTAGATGACACATCACAACCGCTTCGATTATTCGCCGATCATTGATCGCCCTGTGCGCAAATTGCCGGGCGGCGCCCGCGTCGGTGTCTGGATCACGCCCAACATCGAGCATTTCCACTGGGGCAAGCCCGGCATGGCGATGACGCCGATGACCACGGGCCTGACGCCCGACGTCCTCAATCACGCCTGGCGCGATTATGGAGCGCGGGTTGGCATCTGGCGGATGATGGAAATCCTCGCCAAATATAAGATCAAGGCGACGGCGGCGCTCAATGCGGAAGTCTGCGACGAATATCCACGCATCGTTGAAGAGGGCAGCAAGCTTGGTTGGGAATGGGTGGCCCATGGCCCGTCCAATTCCATGCTGTTCACCGGCATGCCGGAAGAGGCGGAGCGGCCGATTATCGCCAGTGTCATCGATCGCATCGCCCAGGCAGCGGGCAAACGGCCTCGTGGCTGGCTCGGCCCGGCGCTGACCGAGACAGACCACACGCTCGATCTCCTCGCCGAACAGAAGATCGATTACGTGATGGATTGGGCCAACGACGAATTGCCCTATGAGATGCGCACCCGCGCCGGTTCGATCCTATCGCTGCCCTATACGCTTGAGGTTGGCGACATTCCGATCTTCCTGCAGCAAGGGCGCAGCGGCGGCAATTTCTACGACATCGTCGCCGATCAGTTCGACCAGCTCTATGAGGAGGGTGCGCATCGCCCGCGCTTGCTGTCGCTGGCCTTGCATCCGTTCCTGATCGGGCATCCGTTCCGCGCTCGCCATCTTGACCGGGCATTGGCACACATTGCCCGCCATGAAGGCGTCTGGATGGCGACCGGCAGCGAGATCACGGATTGGTTCCGCAGCGCTTAGCGCGCATCGGGCCTATAGCGTTTCACAGCTCGACGGCATCGTCGAGCGCCATGAAGACGCATTCAAATAGGAGGATCTAAGCGAAATCACGTTTCTACGGAAACGTGATTTTGCTCTAGGCGTCAGCGCCAAGCGGCGCTCGCGCCAGGGCCGCTATGGCGAGATCCGTGACCAGCATGCGGCTTGAAACATGGGTCACGGCGATGCGCGGCTTGGCGTTCTGGATTGCAAACTGGGTGGTGACGCCGCAGGCCCAGAACATCGGCTCTTCATCAGGCAGTAGGCTCAGCGTGCCCAGCGCCTCGAGCGGACGGGAGAGATCGATGCCGATCGTCTCCGGCGTGCCGACATGCACCGGCGCGCCGTGTAATTGCGGATAGGCTTGGCTAACCTCAACGGCCCGACGTGTGAATGAACGATGGATGGGGCGCATCGAGACAACCAGCGGCCCGCCGTAGCCGCCATATGCCTCGCTCTGAACATCGGTGACATAGATGGCGCCGCCGAAGCCACGTTCCTCATAGGCCAGGGGAATGCCCTCGGCACGTAAAGCGTCTTCAAGCGAAAATGAGCAACCGAAGGCGAAGGCCTGCCAATCGTCTTGCCAGAGCGCCTTGATGTCGGCGACTTCGCCGCGATCAACACCGTCCTCGAAAACCCGATAAGCCGGCAGATCACTGCGTATATCGATGTCCTCGCCAAGCGTCGGCAAGGCGGGATCACCTGCCACGGAGCGCGCCAAGATAGGTGTAACGGCGCGGTTGCGTTCACACCAAGCCAGAAAATCCGGCGCTTCGGACCCTGGCAGGATCACCACGTTGCATTGCACTTGACCAGGGGCCGCGCCGCGTGTGCTGCCGACCCAACGATTGTCTCGCGCCGCTTGGCGGACCGCTGCTGCCTTCGTCATATCTTTGCCTCGCATGCGGTGGCAGGACGTGGATCATGAGTGTTGAAAAAGGATACAGCGGTCAGATTGTCTGTCAATCTGCCGCGAGGTGAGCAGACTGAAAATCGATTGGCCAGTGACGATCAGGCGCCGTAGATATCCTTCGCGAGCTTCAGGAACTCAGCTTCGCGCGCGGCATCAGCGGTGCCAAGCAGTTTGGCGCTCAAGGCGTCGCGGATTTCGGCTGGCACGTCATCGAGCGCTCCGCGCACGGTGACGCCACGGCCTGAACGGGCGTAGAATGCCTGGCCCGCGGGATCGAGGAAGAAGTTCATCAGCAGTCGCGCCGCATTGGGATGGGGCGCGTTGCGGGCCATGGCCAGCATGAAGGTCTGATAAGGCGAGCCCTCCGTTGGCCAGATGAATTTTACCGGCAGGGGCTTGAGCAAGAGATAATCGGAGAATTTCTGCGGGAAATAGACCGCATATTCGCCCCGGGCCACCCGCTGCGCGCCTTCAAGCAGATTGCGCGTGAAGACGAGCTCCTGTTTGGCGAGCTGCTGCTGAAAGCCCACGCCGAGTTTGTCGTAGGTCACGGCGAAGGTCGCATAGCCTTCGCCCGAGGCGCGCGGATCATCAGCGAGGATTTTGCCCTTGAAGCGGGGATGCAAGAGATCGGCGAAACTCTTCGGCTCCTCGCTCAGGGGCACGAGCCGGGTGTTGATCATGAAGCCGAAGATATTCTGGAAGATCGAAATGCGCGTACCGTTGTCGCGAAAGGCGTCGAGCAGATTGGCCTCGTTCGGCAGGCCGCCATGGGGCTGGAACTGGCCGAGCTGATCCATGACGATTGAGCCGGTGCTGCCGTTCAGGCAGATGTCGGTGACGAAACGGCCAGCTGATTGTTCGATGCGGACGCGCTCGCGCAATTCGCTGGCGTGCATGTCGAGAAAGTTCACCTTGATGCCAGTGCGCGCCTCGAAGGCGCCGGCGACGTCGCGATGCAGTCCGACACCGGTGTTGTAGACGACGACTTCGCGCTCCGCCTTCGCCGCGCGTTCAATCTGCGCCCAGTCAGCGGGCTGCGCGGATGCCGGCGTGTAGCGCAGCAAGCTCGTTGCCGCGCCGGCGGTCAAAAGTGCGCGCCTGTCGATCATGGTCGCTCTCCCTAGCTTTTTGTTGTCGCCATCTTAGAGCAAGGCGCGGCAGAATGAAAAAGCCGCGCAGCTTGTGGCTGCGCGGCGATCCGATTGAAAAGAACTCTGAAGCGATTTCAGTATTTGGCGACGACTGCGCCGGCTGGGCCGCCGAAGCGGTAATTCACACCCACACGAACCGTATGGAACTTGAGATCCTGGGACAGTAGTTCCCGATAGTTAAAGCCAGGAGGCGCGAACGTGCTGCCCGCCCGGTAGAACGAGGCATAATCGACGCGGCCAAGATCTGTATACAGATACTCGAGCTTGATGCTCCAGTTCTGGTTGATGGCCTGTTCGACGCCACCGCCGATCGTCCAACCAGCCTTGGTCTTATTGATCGATCCGGCCTTGCTGTAGCCGTTGCTGCCCAGCACGCTCCAGTCGCCCTTGATGTCGCCAACGGCAAGACCACCGGTGACAAAGATGAGCGTGCGATCAAAGGTGACGCCGATGCGCGGACGTAGCGTCAGAAACCAATCGTTCTTGGCGCTGCGCATCCACGTATAGGTGGGCGGTCCCGGTGGGGTGGGCGCTCCGAACGTGGTGGAATTGCCCTTCATGCCGGAGAGGTTGATGTCGGCCTCAAGACCCAGGACGATCGAATTCATCTGGTAGTTGTAGCCGGCCTGTACGCCACCGAGCACGCCGGATGGATTGGTCGTGCCATTGCTCAGCCCGGCCCAGCCAGCTTGGAACGCCGGAGCCTCGATCGCCCAGCTGCTGGTCGGATCAAGAGCTGTCCTGGTCTTCGACTGGCCCCAGCCGTAACCGATGCTGGCGCCGACATAGAAGCCGCTCCAGCTAAAGGCTTGAACGAAAATAGGTGCGGGCGCGGGCCCTCTTACCGGCAGATCCGCCGCAAAAACAGAACTCATAGATGCTGCCAAAGCAGCGGCAATCAGCGCTGGATGCTTCATCAAATAGCCCCCCATAGAGTCGGTAGTAAAACTACCTGTGACAATCTATCATCAGGGCGGATGTTGCAGTGTTTCATTTTGAACACAGAACACAAAAAAGACATCTTTAAACAGAAGCTTAGCAGATGTTTCATGTCGATCTACGATTAGATCGCGCATGGCTCAACTTGTTCGATATTTCGCGATCATGTCCGTATCGAGCGTGACGCCCCAGCCGGGACCTTGCGGTAACTCGTAGAAACCATTGGCGATAACACCACGGCCACCAACCATTTTATGGAAAACCGGGTCGCGATCTGGATGATGCGTTTCGACATAGGTCCCGTTCGAAACAGCGGCAAGAAGATGGGAGCCGACCACCGGTTCGCCATGGTGGCCCATCTCAATCCCGAAGCAGGCGGCCATATGCGCCACGCGCAGCCAAGCCGTCGGCCCGCCGCCCCAGCTTGCGTCGAGATTACAGACGTCGATGGCGCCCGTCAGTATCAGGTCGCGACAGGCTTCCGCGGTGATTTCCGACTGACCGGCGCAGATCGGTAGGCCGCATGTCTGGCGCATGCGCGCCATGGTGCGCTTGTCGTCATGCCAATGGCAGGGTTCTTCGAACCAGCGCAGGCCGAGGCCGTCGACCAGTTTGCAGAAGGCGAGGGCGGTCGCCAGATCCCAGCCGCGATTGGCATCGACGCAGAGGACGAAATCGTCACCGACGGCGGCGCGCGCGGCCTTGGTGCGTTCAGCGTCCTCCTGTGCCGTCTTGCCGCCGACCTTGAATTTGCAGCCGGCCAGGCCGAAGTCGCGATAGAAGGCGACCTCCTTGCCGTAATCCGCGGCGCTGTAATCGTCATGGTACTGGCCGCCAATGGCGATGATCGGCAGGCGGTCGCGCGCGCCACCCCACAATTTGTAGAGCGGCATGCCGGCTTCCTTGCCCTTGATGTCCCATAGGGCGGAATCGATACAGGCGATGGCGCGCACTTCCGGCCGGCGGTCGCGGTTGGAGACATGCGTCGCCGCCCACATCTTCGTCCAGAGCGCCTCGATGTTCGAAACATCCTCGCCGATCAGGCGCGGCGTCAGATCATTCTCGATCACGCGCACGGCAGCGGCATGAGCCTCCGCATTGCCTTCGCCGTTGATCGCTTCGCCCATCGGTCCATGATCGGTATGGATGCGGGTGATGATCGCATTCTTCTCCGGCACGCTGTAGATGCTGCCGCGAAAATCACGCGGTAGCGCAATGCGCACATGGATCGCCTCTATGCGCGTGATCTTGGCCAAGCGCTTGCCTCCCATTCGGCGCTTATGCGCCATCTATTTGTTCGGGCGCTGTGCGCCCGTTATTTTTCATAGCGTGCCGTGCGGGTGCGCATGGTCACCAATTCTTCCGCTGCTGTCGGATGCACCGCCATGGTGGCGTCGAAGTCGGCCTTGGTGGCGCGCATCTTGACGGCGATGCCGAGCAGCTGCGCCATCTCGCCAGCGTCATGGCCGAGGATATGGACGCCGAGGATGCGGTCGCTTTTGCCGTCGACGACGATCTTCATCACCATGCGTTCGGTGCGCCCAGAGAGAGTGGCTTTCAGCGGCCGGAACGCGGCTCGATAGATATCGACCACATCGAAGGTCTCGCGCGCCTGCGTCTCGGTCAGGCCGACAGTGCCGATCTCCGGCGTCGAGAAGACCGCGCTGGCGACATCGCTGTGATCGACCTTTACATCCTTGCCGCCAAACACCGTATCGGCGAAGGCGTGGCCCTCGCGCACGGCAACCGGCGTCAGATTGATGCGGTTGGTGACATCGCCCACCGCATAGATCGACGGGACATTGGTGCGCGAATAGGCGTCGACCTTGACCGCGCCGTCCCTGTCGAGGAGCACGCCGGCCTTATCGAGCCCGAGGCCGTTAGTATGAGGATGGCGGCCGGTGGCGATCAACACCTGTTCGAAATCGCTGGTCGAGCCATCGCTGAACGTCACGGTCAAACTGCCGCTGGCCTGTTTCTCGATCTTCGTCGGCAGGATGCCAAAGCGAGTCTCGATACCGGCATGGTGCAGGCCGTCGCGCAGACCAACGCGCATGTCGTCGTCAAAGCCACGCAGCACGTTATCGGCGCGCATCACCTGCGTGATCTTGGTGCCGAGCCGCGCAAACACGCTGGCAAATTCGACGGCGATGTAACCGCCACCGACGATCAGCATGCTCGCCGGCAGGCGTTTCAGGTCGAACACCTCGTTGGAGGAAATCGCATGGACCATGCCGGGGATTTCGGGCACGAAGGACGGTCCGCCGCCGGTCGCCACCAGAATATATTTGGCCGTGATCTTGCGGCCGTCGTTCAGCAGACGAACCGTGTGTTCGTCCTCGATCTCGGCGCGGCTCTGCACGATGGTGCCGCCGACGCCTTCAACGCCTTTCAGATAGAGGCCCGACAGGCGCGTGATCTCGCGCTCCTTGGCCGCAACCAGCTTGGTCCAGTCGAAGGTCGGCTTTTCGGGAAAGCTCCAGCCGTAGCCGGCAGCATCCTCGAAATCATCGACGAAGCGGCTGGCGTAGGCATAGAGCTTCTTGGGGATGCAGCCGCGGATGACGCAGGTGCCGCCAATGCGGAATTCTTCCGCCACCATCACTTTGGCGCCATGGCCGCCGGCGATGCGCGAAGCACGCACGCCGCCGGAGCCAGCACCTATGACGAAAAGATCGACGTCGAACTGGGCCACGGGGCGCGCCTCTCAATAGCGTTTTGCAGTTTGACGGAGAGTCAAATGCCACGCGTCAAAACAAAAAGCCCAAGGACAAAATTGCGTTTCAATGGAAACGCAATTTGTTAGAGCTGATGACCCTTCTTCTTCATCTCTTCGCGCACGCGCACCATGATGTCGGTCGACAGCTGGCGATTCCACGCGTCCATCGCCACGACCATCTGGTTGATGACCTTCGGCTGCATGGCGACATAGGCCTTGCCCGACTCCGAGGCGAAGAAATCGGCGACCGGCTTGAGATCCTTCTCGCTCATGGCGCCAGCGAAGGCATTGGTCGTCGCCTTGATGATCTCTTCCTTGCGACCTTCGAATTCCGGCTGCAGCTGCTTCAGGACGGCGATGAGGTCGGCACGCAATTCCGGGCGCGTACGCGTCACGATGCCGACGGTCTGGTCGGCGAGCTGCGGATAGACCAGGTCGAAGGTGTTGGCGATGCCCGACGTCAGCACGACCTGGCGCGCCAGCGCGAGATGGCTCGGCGAATAGCTGTCGGTCTCGGGCGCGACAGGAGCTGGTGCCGGCTGCTGCGCTTGCGCAACGAAGGGCACCAGAGCAGTCGAGAGCAGGGCGACGGCAAACAGGGAAGAGCGGATCGATTTCACGTTGTTTCACTCCAGCAAGGGGTCGTTGCTGTCAGGACCCCGGATTTCCGATGATTTCCAGTCCGGATTCGCCCGCCACGATCACCGCATCAGCGAGCCCCAAAAACAGTCCGTGTTCGACAACACCTGGGATGGTCTTCAGTTCTTGGGCCAGGCGTTCCGGGTCGGGAATAGCGCCTAAAGCGCAATCGAGAATGCTGTGGGCTCCGTCGGTGACGAAAACATGGCCGTCGGCGCCTGTGCGCAGGCTGATCGTGCCCTTCAGGCCCATGTCTGCGAGCAGGGTGGTGAGCGCCCGTCGGGTTGCTTCCAAACCGAACGGCACCACTTCGACGGGCAGCGGGAAACGTCCCAGCGTCGCGACCTTCTTGGTGTTGTCGGTAATCACGATCATGCGTTGCGAGGCGAAGGCGACGATCTTCTCACGCAGCAATGCGCCGCCACCGCCCTTGATCAAACGCAATTGCGGATCGAACTCGTCGGCGCCATCGACGGTGAGATCGAGCTGCGGTGTCTCATCGAGGGTCGATAGCGTAATGCCCAGCCGCTCGGCCTGGCGACGCGTCGCCTCTGATGTCGGCACGCAGGTGAATGTCATCCCCTGCGCCACCTTCTCGCCAATGCAATCGACGAAATGGGCGGCGGTCGAGCCGGTGCCGAGACCCAATCGCATGCCATCGCGGACGAATTCCGCGGCGCGTTCGGCAGCAAGGCGTTTGGCTTTGTCGAGGGAAGACACGGGGCGGGCGACCTCAATAACGACCTTGGAAACAAACAAACTTGTAGGCCCGGTCGTTATGGACTCGGGGAGGCCAGGTCAACCCCAACCCTGACTGCCTAACCCAGCTTGTCGGGGATCGACTTATTTGCCGGGCGGCGTGCAGACGATGGCGTCGTTCAGCAGATAGCAGATCGACATGGTGCCGTTGCGCAGATCGACCCGGAAAATGCCGGCCTCGCCCTCGTGATGAGAGGCGGCGAGCTCATATTCGGAGGGAGGCTGTGCGCTGGCGCCCTCGCCCGAGCGGTAGCACAAGGTGGTGCCGATGGTGCCTTCCTTCAGGCCATATTGGCAGGCGCCGATTTCTCCGGTCAGTTTGTCGAGCCGATACATCAAGTTAAGGCCGGTCGCGGGGGAGGCCATGAACTGGTAATTGCCGGCGATGGCGGGCAAAGCGAGTGCTCCAAACAGCCCGATACCGGTCAAAACCGCAGAAAATCGCTTAAAACTGGCCATTGGAACATCCCGGACGGCTGCTGGCGGCCAGAAGACAGCCGCGACGAATCGTTTCGGCAATTTTACCGCGATTGGCCGAAAACGCGCCCGATTTCGAGCGCGGCTTTATGCACGTTTCGTTGAGGGAGGCCGTGTGGTAGGCGGCAGGTATGTCAAAATCTCCCTCCAAGCCCCCCATCCTCGTCTTCGACCTCGACGGCACCCTGGCGGAAACCGCCGGTGACCTGATCGGCGCGCTCAACACCATTCTGGAGCGCGAAGGCATGGCGCCCGTCAGCCTCAAGGCCGGCCGCGAAATGGTCGGCGCCGGCGGCCGGGTCCTGCTTCAGCATGGCTTTGCTGCGTCCGGCGGCGGCAAGCTCGATCCGGAGCGGCTGGAGAAGTTGTTTGCCGATTACCTCACCGTTTACGAAAAGCGCATCGCCCAGGAATCGCATCTGTTTCCCGGCTTGATCGGGGCGCTCGACCTCTTCGAGGCGGCCGGCTGGATCTTCGCCGTCTGCACCAACAAGGTCGAGCGGGCTTCGCTGAAGCTGCTGAAGGCGCTTGATATCACCGATCGTTTCAAGGCAATCTGCGGCCAGGACACGATCTATATCGACGGCAAGGCGGTGATGAAGCCCGATCCCCGCGTGCTGCGCGCGACGATCGAGCGGGCCGGCGGCAATCCAGCCCATGCGGTCATGATCGGCGATTCGAAAACCGATATTCACACTGCCCAGGCGGCGGGCATGCCCGTCGTGGCAGTGGATTTCGGCTATACCGACCAGCCGATCGAGACTTTTAGGCCCGATGTGGTGATTTCCCGCTTCGATCAGCTCTGGGATGCGGTGGCCGGGCTGCGGTTTTCGAACTGAGACCTCAGCGTCGGTCGAACGCCGTTAAGGCGCGGCCGGCGCTTCTTGCTCCGTGCGATTTCTCTGGGTCCAGAAATAGATGACGCAGGCGAGCAAGCCGGCGGTTAGGGCCGTACTGACCCAGAGCGCGGTTGGTCGCGACGTCATTGAGCGGAAGGCGACAACCAGCATGTCGCCCAGTGCTGTTCCCCACGTCCGGCATATGGCGATGGCGAACCAGTACCAATATTTGGTCAAACCGAAGCGGTAAGCCATCCAGACGGCGGCGGCGAAGAGGGGCAGGCCAACAAGCGAGCCCCAATAGACACCGAGGCCCGTATCTTCCACGAGCCAATCGCCGAGCGCGGTTCCCAGCACGCCGGCCGTGAGCATGACGATCCAATAGTTCCAGTCGGTGGCAGGCAGTCCGACACCGCGATTGTCATTGGCGGCGATGTTTCGAAACCGCTCAGCCCAGAGCAGCAAAGCCATCAGCACGATCAGCAAAGCGGTGAAAATCGGATACGACAGCTTTAGATCGTGGGTAGCGAAATCGGCGATATTGGTCGCCATTGTCCGCAGCACGATAATGGCCAACCAATAGAACGCCACCGTGGTCCAGCTCAGCGCTTTCTCGGCCCAAAGGATGGCGAGAAAAACAATGCCGATCGGTAATATCCCACGCACATGCCCCAATCCGAGGGGGCCGGCGGCCAAATCGCCGGCATTCGTGCCGCACATGCTGGCCGCGACAATGGCGACCCAATAGCCGGCATCGATAGTTGGCAGATTTCTGGCACGCATGCTCGCCCCCGAGTTCAGCTCATCAAGAGATAACCCGGATGTGCGTCATGCGACACCATCGCATTGCGCCTCGGCTTCATCATCGGGCGGAATATCGAGCGATCCCGTCGAGATAAGGAAATTTTCGCTAAGGTTCAACGCCGACCAAGGATGACTGCAAATGGAGATATCTAAAAGGGCGCCGGCAGCGAACATGAAGCCGTTGGCAAAGGCGACCATGAGCGGAGCGCGAGCACGATCGCCAGGGCTACGCTTGTACGCAGCCCTGTTCTTACCGGCTACGTCGCTATCCTACGGACGATATCCGAGTTTTTTCATGCACGACTTGTACATGTTCAACCGCGCATTCTGTTGCGGGTCCGCTGCATCGACCGGCTGCGGCGAGTTGGACTGAACGAAGGCGATGCACTGCGACAGCGCTTTTTCCCGCAGGGATCGTGACTGAGCGGATGCTGAAGAGGATATCGCAACTGTTGAGATCGCAACAATAAAGCTAACAGCAATTAAACGCATAGTTTCGCTCCTTGTTTGGCGTGCTACGATTTAGAAGTAGGACGCGTCTGTGACCCTTGAGCTCAGCAAAACACTTCCAATACGTCCATTTAAGCGTTTACGAGGGCATCAATGCCTTCGATACTCTCACATAGGTTCGCATTTTCGTTGTCGAAGACGGCGACAATCACTTCCGGCTCAGCCTATCCACCGCGTGGACCAATGTTTTCCGGCCGTTGGTAGAACGCGCCCAGCGTTCGCCAGTTCCAAAGCCCCCAAACTCGATAAGGCCTTGGCCTCCTGACGGCGAAGAAACGGCTGTAGCGGATCGAGACGAGGAAGCCGCCAGGCATGCCGGGCATTGCACCCAGGTGTAGATGCAATCTTCCGCCGCCTGAGCGCATTTGATTTCAGGCTTGCCGAATTGGCAGGGCTCAAGACGATATCGCCGTCTCATCGTCCCGCCTCCGTCGAGGCGGACGAATCTACGAGAACGAGCGCGGAACATCCCTCCCGGATTCCTCCCGCCGAATCGTTCCAAGTTCCAACGGTGTTCTGCTGAATCGTCCCGCAAGGCTCTGGCGGGCCCACCATCAATCCCAAGCAATAACAATGAGATGAATGGTGGGCGATGCAGGGATCGAACCTGCGACCCCTCCCGTGTGAAGGGAGTGCTCTCCCGCTGAGCTAATCGCCCGGCCCGAGGCCGAATGGGCGCTATATCCTCTGTGCCACCATGGGTGTCAAGGCGATCGGCGCGTGATCCGAAGGCAAATTCGCTTGGTTGGTCATTTAGGTCTGCAAATCCGCAGAAGCAGGCCGCAAACTCGCTGATTGAGGTCTTCGGACGAAACCGCCATCCAGCCGTCTCCATAGACCAGGAGAAAGCCATGGATGTCGCGAACACGAATCTTACGACGGTCAAAGCCTATGTCGCCGCCCTGAATGCCGGCGATTTCGACAGTCTGCAGCGCCTCTTCACCGAGGATGCGACCGTACAGGGCGTAACGGGTGGTGGCCCGATCGCGATGGCTCTGCCGGTCTGGCGCGATCTCCACCACGGGCTGAACATGCATCTGGAGATCGCGGCGATTGTCGCCGAGGGCGACACGGTGGCGGTGCGCTATATCGAAAGCGGCCGTTGGACGGGCACGTTTCTGGGCTTCAGTGAACCCACCGGCAAAAGCTATCGGCTGGTTGCGATCGAATGGTTCGAGATGCGCGATGGTCTGATCGCGCGGCGCTGGGGCGTCCGCGATGGCGGCGCACAGGCAAGTCAGCTCGGCTTTCCACTCGCTGCCTGATCAAGAGCGTCCTTCCAACCGGCTCCGCACCGTTTCAAACCGGCTGATCAAGGCATCGACGACGGTGCGGACATGCCGACTGCTGCGCTGGCTCTCGGGGAAAAGCAGCCAGATGTCGGCGCTGGTTTCGAGTTCGGGCAGGGGGCAACGCACGAGATCGTCGCCATCGGCCCAGCCCGGCAGAGGACCGATGCCGATCCCGGAGCGGACGGCGGCAATGAGATTGGCGACCGAATTGCAGCGCACAGCGATGGCGGCGCGGGGAGCCGCTTCGCGCAAGGCCAAGAGCGGCGCGAGCTTGTCGAGCTGACCGCTACCGCCGATGATTTGGTGCTCGTCGAGCTCGGCAAGGTTGAGTGGCGTGCCGTGGTGCTGCGCATAGGACTGGCTGCAATAGATCGACCAGACACTACGACCGAGCCAGCGCCGGACAATGCTTGGATCGTCAGGGATCTGGCCGACGCGCACCGCCACATCGGCCTCGCCACGGGTGAGATCAAATCGCCGGTCGTCGGCGATGAGTTCAATCTGCAAGAGCGGATGGCGCTGGCGTAGCTCCGCGATCAGCGGCGCGAGCAGTTCGGTCGCCACCAGTTCGGTCGCCGTGATCCGAACAACACCGGAGATTTGCCGGCGCCAGGATCGCGCCCCATCGGCCAGCGCCGCCGCCTCCCGTTCGATGCGCTCGGCGACCGCCAGGGCTTCCTGCCCCTGTTGGGTGATCCGGTATCCTTCGGGACGCCGCTCGAAGAGCTGGATGTCGAGCGCTTGTTCCAGCATGTCGATGCGACGCGCCACCGTCGTCTGATTGACCCCAAGCACCGAAGCGGCGGCCAAGGTCGAGCCCTGGCGCGCCACGGCCAGAACATATCTGAGGTCGTTCCAGTTGAAGGTCACGTCCCACCGCGCCCAAAGACAGTCGTCAGCGGTAAGCGTCATGCCAAGCAAATGCGCGTATGTCCATGCCGCGCTGGCTGCTCCATGCGCGTCTCGGCAGAGCCGCCAGCCGATAACAGCACTGCTTTCTCAATACAGAAAAGGTCTATTTATGCAAATAAAATCAGAATAATAATTCTATATACTAATATTTTAGTTTAGATTGAGCGGGTCATCTTTAACCGCGCTCTGCAACGCCGGCTTGTCTTGCTCCAGTCCTATGCACTACCACAGGTCAAAGGTTTGCCGGAGTTGAGAGTGCTGCCGTCCAGCGACGACCGTTTACCCATGCATGCGCGCCTGCGCGATGCGCTGGCCTCCCGCATCGCTGCCCTCGAATGGGCGGCCGGCGAAGCCATTCCCTCCGAGCAGGAACTGGCCAAGACCTACAGCGTCTCGACCAGCACGATGCGCAAGTCGATCGAGCATCTGGTGCGCGAAGGCCTGCTTGAGCGCAAACAAGGCGTCGGCACATTCGTCCGCCGACCGTCCTTCGATGGCTCGCTGTTTCGCTGGTTCAATTTTGAAGACGCCTCGAGTGGCGGCGGCCGGACGGTGCCGGAAAGTCGGCTGCTCGAACGCGAGGTGGTGACGGCCACCCCCGAGGTCGCCAAAGGCCTGCGCCTGACTGAGGGCGCCAAAGTCGTGCGGGTGCTGCGCCTGCGGCTCTGGGCCGGCAATCCCGTTATCTGCGAAGACCTTTATCTGCCGCATCCCCTGTTCGATCGTTTCATCACCATGGATGAACAGGAGATCGGGCCGCTCCTTTATCCGATCTACGAGCGCGTCTTCGGCCAGGTGGTCGCCTCGGTCGAGGATGAACTGTCGCTAGGGCGAGCCGATGCCGCTAAAGCGCGCCTTCTCGACGTCGAAGCCGGCGATCCGCTGATTGTCGTCGAACGCACGTCCTTTGCCGCCGACGGCGCGCCGGTGGACTGGCGGCGCGCCTATGGCCGGTCGGATCGGTTCCGCTATCGCGTTCGTCTCACCTGATCAGCCGGCGGGGGCGGGCACGCGGTAGAGCGCCAGCGCATTGCTCCAGAATGCTTTCTGAGCCAGCTCGGGGCCCAGCACGCGCTCGACCAAAGTGATGTCGTCAGGTTGGAAAGGGCGTTCCGCCCGCGTCGATGGTAGATCGGTGCCGAAGACCAGCGCGTCCGGATTTTTGGCGGCAATGCGCTCAAGCGCCTTCGGCACATCCATTTTGACCCGGCCAAATCCGGTTGCCTTGATCTTCGCGCCGGCGGCGACGAGGTCGAGCACGACGGGCAATCCGGCTTCGGTCATGCCGAGATGGTCGATGACGATTTGCGGCAGTTTCGCCAGCCGATCGACATGGGGCTTGAGTGCTGCGGCATCCGCATAGATTTCCGCATGCCAGCGCCCGGCCGCATGCGCGCGCGTCGCCAGCGCGACCAGATCATCGACACTGTCGATGCGGCCACGGAACATATTGAAGCGCAGCGCCCGCACGCCGATGTCGGCGAGCTGGGCGATCTCGGCATCGGGAATGTCGTTGGGCACCTGAGTGACGCCGACCCAGGACTTGCCGAGTTTCGGCAATGTTGCCTTCAGATAGCTTTGATCGAAGCCATGGAACGAGCCGGAGACGATCGCGCCGGCGACAACGCCGAGCGGCCGCGTCTGCGCCAGATAATCGTCGAGCGGGAAATGCGGCGGCGTATAGCCCTGGTTGGGAATGATCGGGAAAGCGTGATCGATGATGTGACAGTGGCTGTCAAAGATCCGGCGTTCGGCGGCACGCAACGGCGACAGCGCCGAGGTCGCAAGCGCTGTAGCCCCGACCAAAAAGCGGCGGCGATCCATAAACATGGTGTTCTCCCTCAAGAATACGGCGCTCAACGTTGTTGGATGACCCAAAGCACCTCATCGGCGATGGCGCGTGGGCACTCCACCGGCGAGAAATGCCTGGCTTTCGGCAGGATGGTGAGCTTCGCGTCGGCAATGCGCGTGGCGATATCCTGCGCCATGGCGATCGGTGTCGCGTAATCCTCTTCGCCGACGATCACTGCTGTCGGACAGGTGATGGTGGCGATCTCAGCGCGCAGATCGGCCTTCGCCAGCATGTCGCAGGTGGCGCCGTAACAAGAGGGATCGTTGGCCAGAAAGATATCGAGGCAGCGCGAGACCGCGTCTGCGTGGTTGATGCGAAACGCGTCGGTGAACCAGCGATCGAGTTGGAAGTCGACCAGCGCCGCCATGCCATCTTGCGCGGCCAAGCGCGCCCGTTCTGCCCATTTCGGCATGGCTTCGCGGCCGTAGGAGGCGGTGGTGTCAATCAGCACAAGACCGTCGGTGCGGCTGGGATGACGCAGGCCGAAGGCCTGGGCCACGCAGCCACCCATCGAACATCCCGCGATGATGGCAGACGGCCAGCCCGCCGCATCGAGAACGGCGGCGAGATCATCGGCGAAAAGATCGCTGGTGTAGGGGCCGGGGCGTTTCTCGGATCGGCCATGGCCGCGACAGTCGATCAGCAGCAGGTGGCAACTGCCGCGCAGTTCCCGCACGAGTTCGTCCCATTGCCGCGCCCCCATGGCAAGCGCGTGAATCAAGACGACACGCGGCGCATCCGCCACCGGGGATGCTATGAGATCGAAAACCAGCTCGCAGCCATCCGCCGCGCGCGCCGACATCTGCCGTCCGGCGAAAGAAGAAGACATATTCATGATCACTGTCCCGGCTTGATCCCTGCGAGGTCGATGACCTCCTGCCAACGCGGTAAATCACGCTCCATCACGCCTTTGAGTTCCTCCGGGCTGCCGCCGACAAATTCGAACCCCTGTTCGGCAAGCTTCGTGGACATCTCAGGTGCACGCATGACGGCGCTAACGTCGGTGTAGATCTTCTGGGCGATCGGATCGGGCAGCCCGGCGGGCGCGAGAATGCCGTACCAGGTATCGAGGAAGACGCCGGGCACGCTTTCATTCATCGCCGGCACGTTCGGCAGAAGCGTCGAGCGTTTTTCCGATGAAACCGCCAGCGGAATGATGCTGCCCGATTGAATGCTGCCGATCAGAGCGGGCAGGCCGGTCGAGACGAGACCGAGATGGTTGCCGAGGAGGTCGGCCAGCGCCGGCGCGCCACCGCGATAGGGAACGTGGCGCAGCGGCAGGCCCGACTTGGCAGCCAGCAGCTCGGCGGCCAAATGGCCTGGCGTTCCAGACCCCGCCGTGCCGAAGGGAAGGTCCAGCTTGCCGGCCTTGCTGCGCGCGACAAGTTCGGTGAGGCTCGTGACATTGAGACTTTGGCTCGCCACGAGCACCTGCGGCGAACGCGCCACCAAGGTGACGGGGCTGAAACTCTTCAGAGGATGAAAGGCCCGGTTCTTCATCAGGCCTTGGTTGATGAGGATGCCGTCGCCGAACAAAAGCAACGTGTAGCCATCAGGCGCCGCGGTGGCGACGGCGGCTGCGCCGATCTCACCGGCTGCACCGCCCTTATTATCAATGACGATCTGCTGGCCCCAGCGTTCGCCCAAGCCCGCGCCGATCAGGCGGGCGATCACGTCGTAGCTGCCGCCGGCCGGGAAGGGCACGACCATGCGGACGACCTTGTCCGGGTAAGTCTGGGCAAGAACTCCGGTTGCAATCCCCGTCGCCGAGACGATCAATGCGGCCGCAGTCAATATAAGTCGCTTCATAGGACACCTCTCGCCGCGCACCATAAGGACGTGCGGCGGGGAGTCAATGAGTCATGTACAGGACTAGTTGAGTTCGATTCTGCACGCTGAACTATGGCGCTAGCCCCGAAATAGCCCTCGTTTTTTCGCATCCTTGGCAGTAAAATGGACGCAGTGGGCAGCTCGATCCATCCGCCAATGGTTTTTCTATGAATGCATTATATAACATATAGATACGGCATAAATCTGTAGTTTCAAGTGAGAGTTTTGAGTGGGCTGGCTTAAGTGTTCGGCCGAACCACGGCCATGACTTGGGTCGGATCCTGGAACAATTGCGAAGAATTGGTGGTTTGTTAGTCAGGGACAGGCAAGGATGGGCCTGGGGCGGATTTATTTGATCGATTGATTTTGCGGCAGCCTCTGAAAGGGGCAGAGGAAAGCCGGGAGTTTTGCTGTTTTGCGTTTCGTATGGGCGGTGGCGTTAGCTGTTCTGGTCACACCTGCCTTATTTGGGCAGGCGAGGGCGTTTGACTTCTTCGGCCTGTTTGGCAGCGAAGAAGCCTTGCCGCAGCCCACCCAGCAGACCCTGCCTTACGACTTGCAGATCACCGGCGTCGACGACAAGACGCTGCTGCAAACCCTCAAGGATGCCTCCAACACCTGGGCGCTGCGTCGCGACCCGCCGCCTTCCGGCGATGGGCTGGTGCGCCGCGCCGCCGCCGACTTCCCCCGTTTGGCCGAAGCGCTCTGGGCTGCCGGCTATTATAATGCCGACGTCCGCATGACGGTTGCCGGGCGAGCCCTCGCCGTCGATGGCGATAATCGGTCTGCCGCCTCGGCAGCGGAGACCCAGCGCGGTCGCCAGCTTGTGCCGCTGACGGTGGCGGTTTCGCTGGGGCCGATGTTTCATCTGCGCGAAGTGCGGGTGTTTGATGCGCGCACCAACCAGCCGCTGGCCGCCGATCTCATACGCCGCCGCGGCTTTCCCCTGAAAGCCGGCGACGAGGCGAGCGCGAACAATATTCGCGCTGGCGCCGCCGCCGCCGTCGATTATCTGCGGGAAGAGTCGCGCCCGCTCGCCAAAATGGTGTCGATCGCCCCTGTGGTCGAGCATCCGCTGAATGTTGTCGATCTGGCGATCAGCATCGATCCCTCCGAGAAGGCTGGCTTCGGCCCCGTGACCGTACAAGGCACGCAGAACGTGCCGGCCAGCGTCGTTCAGTCCTTCATCTATCTACAGCCGGGCGAGCCCTATTATCCGCGCCGCCTGACCGAGACACGTAAATCCATTTCGAAGATCGATGCCATAGGCTCGGTGCGTATCGACGAAGCCGATCATCTCGATGCCAATGGCAATCTGCCGCTCGATGTCACGGTCTCCGAGCGCAAACGCCACGCCGTCGGCGCTTCCGCCTCCTATTCCACCTTCGACGGACCGTCGCTGCGCGCCTGGTGGATGGATCGCAATCTATTCGGCGGCGCCGAACGACTGCGCATCGATGCGGAACTCGGCTTCGCCGCGCCGACCGGCGGGCAGCAGTTCCGCCGCATCAAAACCTTCGATGCGCAGAATATCGTCGGTCGCCTGAAGGCCAGTTTCATCAAGCCGGCGTTGGGGGGCACGCGCAACGATCTCCTGATCGATACGGGCATCCAGCGTGAGCGCACCAATTCCTATTGGAGCATGACCGCTGGCGGCACCATCTCGATCCGCCACCGCTTCACCGAATATGCCAGCGTGCAGCTCGGCATCGATGCCGAACGCGGCCGAGTCCAGGACATCCTCGGCACCACCGATTATACGCTCGTCGGCTTCCAGGCCGCGGCGAATTATGACTCGACCGACGATCTCCTGAACCCGACACGCGGCATCCGCGTCACCGCCTCGGTCTCGCCCTATGCCAAGGCCTTCGGCTCGACCCTCAATCTCATTCAGTCGAAAGCCCAGGTCACCGCCTATTACGCGCTCGATGAAGACGCCCGCTATATCCTCGCTGGTCGCGTCAATGTCGGCTCGCTCGCTGGCTCAAACCTGCTTGATATTCCGGCCAATCATCGGTTCTTCGCCGGCGGCGGCGGCTCTGTGCGCGGCTTCCGCTATCGCTATCTGAGCCCGCTCGGGCCGTTCGGGGTGCCGATTGGCGGCCGCAGCCTGTTTGAAGCCTCCGCCGAAGCCCGCATCAAGATCACCGATACGATCGGCATCGTGCCTTTCGTCGATGCCGGTAATGCCTTCGCCTCGTCGCTGCCTGACTTCAAGGGCGGGATCCGGGTCGCGGCCGGCCTCGGTCTGCGCTATTTTACCGCCATCGGTCCGGTGCGTATCGACTTCGCCATGCCACTCAATCGCAAGCCCGACGATCCGCGCTTCGGCGTCTATGTCGGGTTGGGACAGGCATTCTGATGAAACTGAGCCCGCTTCGCTCCCTTGCCGTCGTCACCGTGGTGACGCTCACCGCCGGTGGCCTCTGGGCCAGCTACACTGTGCTGAGCAGCGCCGAAGAAGACAAAGGCGTGCTCGCCTCCTTCATCTCGCGCATGGTCTCGTCGCCCGACATGAAGATCTCTATCGGTGCGATTGATGGGCCGCTGTCGTCAGATGCCATCATTCGCAATGTTGAAATCTCCGATCGCAACGGCGTCTGGTTCAAGCTCGATCAGGCACGGCTGGTTTGGCGACGGCTGGCGCTGCTACGCGGCCGGCTTGAAGTGGACGGGCTTGAGGCCGGCAAGGTCGAGGTGCTGCGCAAGCCGGTGAGCGACCCCACGCCTGCGACCGCCAAGAGCGAACCCTTCGATCCGAAGTCCCTCATTCCCGATCTGCCGGTCGCCGTCGACATTCGCGGCTTCCGCGTCAACGAGATCGATCTGGGGCCTGATATTGTCGGGCAGGCGGCCCGCATCACCATCAATGGTCGCGCCAAGCTCGGCGATGCCGCGGCCGGGCTCGACAGCGAGATTAATGTCCAGCGTCTTGACGCGCCGGGCACGATCACCGCGAAACTCAATTATGAGCCGCAGACAACCGTCTTGTCGGTCGCTCTCGCCGCCAATGAACCGGCCGGCGGCATGGTCGCTGGCGCCTTGCAGATCCCCAACCGGCCACCGGTCGAACTCAATCTCAAGGGCGACGGCAAGCTCGACGATTTTTCCGCCGATCTCACCTTCACCGCCGGTCCCACGATCGGTGCGCAGGCCAAGGCGCGGTTGGAGAAGGCGGGCGATGGCCGCCAGTTCACCCTTGATGGCGAAGGCCGTGTCGCCGCTTTGATGCCAGAGCGGTTCGTCGGTCTGATGGCCGATCCGGTGAAGCTCGGCAGCCGTGGCCGTATCGGTGCTGATGGCGTCTGGACCTTCGACGACCTGCGCATCGCCACCAACACCGCGTCGATCGCCTATGCCGGCACGGCGACCCCCGATCAGGTCAAAGGCCGCTTGCAATTGGCGCTGCCGAGCCTGGTGCCGCTCAGCAAGCTCGCCGGGCGCGATCTCACGGGCAGCGCCGATCTCGCCATGGATATCGACGCACGGCCCAAGGCCAACAGCTACGCCGCCAAACTCGACGGTCGCCTTGGCAAGCTCACGACCGGCGTGCCGGCGCTCGACAAGCTGATCGGCGAACGGCTGACCCTGTCCGGCCCGTTCGAATATTCCAGCGCCGGTTTCGGCGCGAGCGCGTTGTCGGTCGCGGGACAATATGTGACCGCGAAACTGACCGCGACCGGCGCCGCGACCAAGCCGGCGTTGGCTGTCGACGCGGCGATTTCCGATCTCCGCCAGGTCGATGAACGGTTGACCGGCGTCGCCAATCTGGCGGCGCAGGTGACGGGTGATCTCAACAGTCCCGACCTCAAGGGCAGGCTGTCCCTCGACAAGGCGACGGCGGTCGGACGACCGATCCGGCGCTTGCAGCTCGATATAGACGGCACCGATGTGTTGGGGCAGGCGAAGCTTGCCTTGAAGCTCGATGGCGATGTCGACAACCGCGCCGCGCGCGGTTCGGTGCAGGTGGCCAAGGCTGTTGCCGGTTGGACGATCGCACAGTCGGATCTGACCATCGGTCGTGTCGCGATCGCCGCCAGCGGCACGGTGGCGCCGTCCGGGCTTGCCAACGGTACGATCAAGATCAATGCGCCCTCGCTGGAAGACCTATCAGCCTTCGCGCTGCGCGACATGCAGGGCCGGCTCAATGCCGACATCACGCTTATCGGCAAGGACGGCGCGCAATCGGCCGAGATCAACGCCAATGGCAATGCCATCCGTGCTGGCGACATCGCCGTGTCGCGCCTCGACATCAGCGGCAAGGGGTTGGACCTGCTCCGCAAGCCCTCGATCGACGCCACGGCCCGTCTTGAGGGCGCGACAGTTTCCGGCACGACCATTCCGCGCTTCCAAGTGGTGGCGCGTGGCACGCCGTCGTCGACCAATCTGGATCTTTCCGGCGAAGTGCGTGGCATCGCCGTCGACGGCAAGGCAACGGTGGCGCCGGGCGAACGCACGCGCATCGATCTCACATCGTTCAACGCCAGAGGCAACGGCCGGCGGCTGAGCCTGGCTGCGCCCGCCACGATCTATTGGCAGAACGGCGTTGCTTCCTTCGATCAATTGGCGATCGCCGCCGACAGCGGTCGGCTGACAGCAAGCGGCCGGGCAGGGAGCCAGCTCAATCTCGCGGTCAATGCCCGCGCGATTCCGTTGGCGATCGCGGCCTTGGTCACACCGGGCGTCGCCGCCAGCGGCACGCTCGACGGCGAAGCCCGCATCACCGGCACGCCTTCGTCCATGGCTGGCGACTGGAATGTGAAAATCGGCAAGCTGTCCGATCCCTCGTTGCGGTCCTCCGGCCTGCCGTCGCTTGATATCGCCGCCAACGGACGTCTTGAGGGCACCTCCACCTCGGTCAATGCGCAGATCAATGCCGGCAGGGCCGGTAGCCTCAATGTCACCGGCCGCGTGCCGATCGACGGCAGCGCGCGCATGGACCTCAATATCCGCGGCGCCATCGATGCGAGCGCCGCCAACACCATGCTGGCTGCCAATGGTCAGACGGTGAGCGGCAAGCTCAATGTTGACCTGCGTGCATCGGGCTCTCTTGCCGATCCGCAGGTGGCCGGCAACGCCACGCTCGCTGGCGGCACCTTTGCCGATCCCCTGAACGGCGTGCGGCTTGAGAAGATCAATACGCGCCTCGTCGGTTCGGGGCGGGAGCTCAACATCGAGCAATTGTCGGCGACGACGCCCAACGGCGGTACGATCAGCGGCAGCGGCAAGATCAACCTCGCCGGCGCTGGCTTCCCTGGCACCGTTCATATCACCGGGCGCAACGCGCAGGTGAGTTCGACGCAGACCGTCTCGAGCACCGCCGATTTCGATCTCAACATCACCGGTACGCTTGGTACCCGGCCGAATGTCGCCGGCAAGATCACCATCCTCACCATGGATGTGACCGTGCCGGAGCGCCTGCCAATCAATTTGCGGCCCTTGCCCAACACCAAACATATCGATCCCGGTCCCTTCGTCCGCGAAATCCTGGCGCTGGAAAAGAAGGCCAGAGCCCGCGCCAAGGCCAGATCCGCTTTCGACGCTGGCCTTGACGTCGCCGTGTCGGCACCAAACCGCATGTTCGTGCGCGGTCGTGGCATCGATGCGGAATTCGGCGGCGACCTGCGCCTGTCCGGCAGCGTGCAAAAGCCTGTCATCATCGGCCAGTTCGACATGCGTCGCGGCCGTATCAGCATTGCCGGCAAGCGCCTCGACATCACGCAAGGCCGCCTGACCTTCACCGGCGGACTGACGCCCGAGATCGATTTCGTCGCCGAGACCACATCGAGCGACGCGACCTTGCAGATCCAGGTCTCCGGCCCAGCGGCGCAACCGTCGTTCAGCTTCGGCTCGCAGCCGCAATTGCCGACCGATGAGGTGATGTCGCGCATCCTCTTCGCCAAACCATCCGGCAGCCTGTCGGCCTTCCAGGCGGTGATGCTGGCGCAATCGGTGGCGCAATTCTCCGGCGCTGGTCCGGGCCTCGACGTGTTCGAGAAACTGCGCAAATCGCTCGGCGTCGACTCGTTGGATATCCGCGAGGATGCCAATGGCGTGAGTGCTGGTGCGTCGCGCTATATTTCCGACAATGTCAGCATCGGCGTGCGAGCTGGCGCCAGGCCGGAACAGTCATCTGTCGGCGTCAATGTCGACATCACACGCCGTGTGCGCGGGGTCGGCGAAGTCGGCGCTGACGGGCGAACCTCGGTCGGCATCGGCGTGGAATGGGAATACTGAGTCGCGCTGTTTGCAGGCTCTTGTACCGTCTGGCCGTTAAATAGATCAGTCGTCGCGCTATCCTTAGGTCTCGCAACAAAAGCGCGCCCTATGTAGTAATTGAGATAGGTGCCGCTGCTGGTTTTCGCGCATCGACGACGAGGCGGCGTGAAGGAATACTCAATTCCTATGATCGGCCAAAGTCTTGTCTGGCGAGCAAGCTAAAATAGCACGTATTCATACTATTATGATGATGACGTTGAAGCAGTCCGCAGCAGTGAATGCGTGACGCAGCACCAAGCACAAAAGCTCATCATATGTGTTTGTGCAATTAACTTGCGCCTTGGCAATATTTGTTCTCTACAAGAACAAATATTGCCTTTGTTTTTGCAGCATAAAATTGATTTTGTCATCTGTAGTAGCAACCGAAGTGGGAGGGGCCGTCGACGGTTCGTGATGGCCTGACGAAAGTGGTGAGGGGCAAGAAAATGACAGCGGTTGAGAAATCGAAACGAGGCTTTGCTTCCATGAGCGCGGAACGTCGCAGGGAAGTGGCAAGAAAGGGCGGACTGGCAGTCAAGCCAGAGAACCGTGCGTTTTCAAAAGACAAGAAGTTGGCCGTCAAAGCTGGACGCAAGGGCGGCTCATCGGTGAACCCGCAGAACCGCGCCTTTTCGCGTAACCCGGCGCTTGCTTCGAGCGCGGGACGCAAAGGTGGTCTTGCGGGACCTGGAACACCGGAAGCAGCTGAGAGCTGATTTGGCGCGTTGGCGTTGTTGTTTCAGATAAGCCTGATCGGACATGTCTAATGAATAGACGTCAAGTAACGAACGCCGAATAACGATAGTGCTCTTCGTATCTGCGACCAAGGCGCACTGATCAAGACACACTGATCAAGTATCATCGGTAACTGCTTCCATGACGAAACGACCAAAGCTGCGCGAATATCTTCGCGCAGCTTTTTGCATGGTCATGTACATGAAAAATGGCGCGTTGCCATCAAATCTTCGCATTGTGCCGCAGCGTGATTCTTACAATATCGTAATGCGGTCTATTCAGAGTTTGTTCACGTTCGAGGCGTCATGAAGGGCCTGTTGAAGTAACCCAAGGAGATTCAAAAATGCGATTTCATGCACTCACTTTGGCGGCGTCGGTTCTGGGCGCGGTGACCTTGGGCGCGATCGGATCGGCTAGCGCGATGCCCGTATCGCAAGCGCCGGCTCTTGCCGCGCAAACCAATATCGATCATGTGCAATATCGCCCTGGCCATCCGAATTATCGGCCGCCTGGCTATCGTCATGCCCGTCCGGTCTATCGCCCGGTTTGCCGCATCACCAACGTGCGCACGCGTGGTCCGTACGGTCGCGTAATCGTGAAACAAGTGCGCGTCTGCCGCTAACGTCTTCATACGTTAAGTATCAGCGCCGCGGATGGTTCATCCGCGGCGTTTTCATGTGCCCGCGAACATGCGCGCATAAAAGGAATCGACGTCGGCTTGGCCCTGCGTCTGCAAGCGCGTGTTGCGCGCCTCGACGTCATCGGCCAGTTCCTTGCCGCCTGCATCGCCCACCTGCCGCGAGACTTTTCGGACGAAGGTGCAACGCTCGTGACGCAACACGCCGAAGGCAGAGAACGTGGCGACGAGATCGTTTGACGCGGCGATGCGCGGCGCCAGCAGGAGCGAATCTTCCAATGCCATGGCGCCGCCTTGTCCCATATAGGGCGTGCAGGCATGGGCGGCATCGCCGATCACCAGAACCCGGCCTTTGCTCCAGGGCAGGGGCAGCGCCATTTCCTCGACCGCGGTATAGAGCACGCCTTCGGGCGATGTCAGTTCGTCGAGCAGAGCCGCCGCCGGGCCTTTGAACTCGGCAAGCTTCTCGCGCATCACCTGATGCATTTGCGAGATATTGTAGAGCGGCTTCGACGGTTCATTGGTGGTGGCGAAAATATAAAGCTGATCGTCGCTGATCGGCATGATGCCGAGGCGCTTGCCGACGCCCATCATCATGATCTTGACGTCGATCTCCTTCGGCTTCTTGTGAACGCTGCGCCACGTGCCAAAGCCGGTGAACTCCGGTGTCATCTTGCCGAAGAGTTTTTCTCGGATCGTCGAGCGGATGCCGTCGGCGCCGATCAATCCATCGCAGGCGATCTCGCTGCCGTCGGACAACCGCACGATGACGCCTGCGCCTTGGTCCTCGAAACTCTCCACCGTCTGGCCCAGCCTGATATCGACGCCCAAACGTTTGACTTCATCGGCGAGCGCACGATGCAGGTCTGAACGCTTGATGCCGACGATCGGCGGCACGTGATCGGGATCGCGTGACGGATAACGTGTCTCAGTGATGAAACCGCCGTCGGCCGTCAGATAGACGTTGCGTCCATCACTGGCCCAACCGCGTTCCAGCACCGCATCGAGCACGCCGAGCTGGCGTACGGACTCAAGCCCGTTGGCATAGAGAAAAATCCCGGAACTCGATGGCGTCCAATGCAGATCCTTTTCGATCAGGATTGCATCGACCGACTGGCGTTTAAGCGCGATGGCAAGAGAGGCGCCAGCAATGCCGCCGCCGACAATGACGATCTTCGTCATGAAGCGTTTTACCTTTGAAACATCATACGGATAGGCATGATATTATGTGAGGCTGCCTCACAAGGCAAAGCGCTCAGAGCGTCGTTTGATTAGTCAAACGCTGCAAAGACGAGGCAATATAACCTTTGGCGAAATCGTACTTCTATCGAAACACGATTTGCGTCACACGCCAAGATAGCGCGCTTTGATCTCGCTATCCGTGGCAAGCTCCGCCGGCAGACAGTGATGAACGATCTGGCCCTTGGCGACGATATAAACGCGATCGGCATATTTCAGCACGAAGGCCAACTGCTGTTCGACCAGCAGCACCGCCGTGCCGCTGTCCTTGAGCGCGCCGACCAGGCGGCCGAGCTCACGCACCATCAAGGGCGCCAGCCCTTCGGTCGGCTCATCCATCAACAGCAAAGTCGGGTTGGCGACGAGTGCGCGGCCCGCCGCCAGCATCTGCTGTTCGCCACCACTCAGCTTGGCGCCGGATTGATCGAGCCTCTGGCCGAGATTGGGAAAGAGCTCGATCATCTTGGCGAAAGTCCACGGGCTCGCTTCGCGCTCCCGCGCGGTCACTTGAAGATGTTCGCGCACCGAGAGCGACGGGAAGACGCGCCGGCCCTGCGGCACATAGCCGATGCCGAGCTTGGCGATCCGGTGCGAGGCCAGCCGCGTGATATCCGTGCCCTCGAACAGGATGCGGCCGCTACGCGGCGGCGTCAGTCCCATGATCGAGCGCATCAAGGTCGTCTTGCCGACGCCATTGCGGCCGAGAATACCGACGATCTCGCCGGGCTTCACCTCGAGCGACAGATCTTGCAGCACCTGGCTCGAGCCGTAGTTGGTGTAGATGTTTTCAACTTGGAGCATGGTTCACTCCACGCCCAGATAGATGTCGCTGACCTGCTGGTTGGCGCGAATGGCCGCCTCGTCACCCTCGGCGATGATTCGCCCCTGATGCATCACGGCGATGCGGTCGGCGATCTCGAAGGCGACGTCCATGTCGTGCTCGATCATCAAAATGGTCATATCGCGCGGCAAGGCCCGCACCATGGCGGCGACGCGATGGGTCTCGGCCGGCGACAGGCCAGAGGTCGGCTCATCGAGCAGTAGGATTTTTGGATCGCCTGCCAGCGCCATCACCACCTCGATCTGTCGCTGCTCGCCATAAGACAGGTTCTGCACGATCGTGTCGGCGACATCGGTCAAGTTCCAATCCGCCAGCAGCGCATCGGCGCGGGCCTTGACGGTGGTATAGTCGGTCATCGGCCGAATGAATTTGAAGGTTACCTGTTGAGCGCCACAGACCGCGAGCTGGATGTTCTGGAACACGGTGAGCTGGCGAAACAGATTGGTAATCTGAAACGTGCGGGCGAGGCCAAGCCGGGCGCGGGCATCAGGTGCCAACTGGGTGATGTCCTGGCCGAACAGACGGATGCGGCCGGCCGAGGCGATGATATTGCCGGAGATGGAATGAAACAGCGTCGTCTTGCCGGCGCCGTTCGGGCCGAGCAGCACCAGGCGTTCGCCCGGCACCATAGACAGCGTCACGTCTGTTAGTGCGCGCACGCCGCCGAAATTCTTCGCCACGTTCTCGACGTCGAGTGCTTTCACCTGCGGGGTCATGACTTGCGCCCCCGCTTGAAGCGCTCGCGATAGAGCCCGATCAGGCCACGCGGCGCGAACAGGGTCGTCACCACATAGATGATGCCCAGCGCCAGCAGCCAGTGCTGGGTCTGCGAGGAGATGATGTCTTCCAGCAGGATGATCGCCGCCGCGCCGATGGCCGGGCCGAGCAGAGTGCCGACGCCCCCGATGATGACCATGATCAGCACTTCGGCTGAGCGCACCACATGCAGAAAATCCGGGCTAACGAAGCGATTGTAATAGACATAGAGCGCACCGGCGAGACCGGCGAAGGCGGCAGCGATGACAAAGGCCGCGAATTGATGCCGCCAGACGTTAAAGCCGAGCGCCTGCATGCGGCTTTCGCTTTCGCGAATGCCTTGCAGCGCCAGTCCGAAAGGCGAGCGGATGAGCGCGACAAGGACGAGCGCCGAGGCGGCGACCAAAGCAAGGACGAAGAAATAGAATGAGGTCTCGTCGGTAATGAAGGCTGGGCGACGCAGGCCGGGCAGGCCGTCGTCACCGCCTGTCACAGTGCGCCAACCGAACGCAATGCCCCAGACCACCTGCGCCAAAGCCAGCGTGATCATCAGCAAATAGCTGCCACGAGCCCGCAACGCCAACAGCGCGAACAGTGCCCCCAGCGCCGTCGCCATGGCGAGACCAGCGGGAAAGGCGATCCATTCGGACATCCGCAGCTTTACCGACAAAACGCCGATCGTATAGGCACTGACGCCGAAGAAGGCGGCATGGCCCAGGGAGGCAAGCCCGGTATAGCCGATGAGCAGATCAAGGCTCATGGCAAAAAGCGCGAAGATCAGGATCTTGGTGGTGAGGCCGACATAATAGGACGGCAGCACGAAGGGTAGCGCTACGAAGACGACTACCGCGAGGGCGATGACGATGAGATTGCGGTACATCACAGGCGCCCGAACAGGCCCGTCGGCCGGAAAGAGAGAATGATCGCCATCGGCACGAAGATCGTGAACAGGGCGAGTTCGGGAAAGAAGATCTTGCCGAAATTGTCGAGCAGGCCGACCAGCAGGCCGCCAATCAAGGCGCCGCGCAGACTGCCCAGTCCGCCGACGATCACGACGACAAAGGCCAGCAGCATGACCTCGAAATCAGCGCCTGGTTGCGCCCCGATGATCGGACCGCCGAGCACACCGCCAAGTGCGGCCAAGAGCGCACCGACAGCAAAGACGAGCGTGAACAGCAGGGACACGTCGATGCCGAGCGCGCCGGCGATCTCGGCATCATCGACGCCGGCGCGCAACATGGCGCCGAGCCGCGTGCGCTCTTGAAACCACCACAGAACGAGCGCGACGATCAGGCCGACGCCGATCAGCGCCAGCCGATAAGTTGGATAGCGCGCGTCGCCGATCGAGATCGAGCCGGAAAAGGCCGCAGGTTTAGGCAGAACGATCGGATCGCCGCCCCAGATCCACAGCATCAGGTCGGAGAAGATGAACAGGAAGCCGAAGGTGAGCAGGGTCTGCGGCAGTTCCTGCAGATGGAAGCGGCGCAGGAAATAGCGCTCCATCACGGCGCCAAGGAGAGCGACGATCAAGGGGGCGATGATCAAAGCCAAAGCGAAACTGCCGGTCTTGGCGATGATCGTCGAGCCGATATAGGCGCCGATGAGATAATAGGACCCGTGCGTCAGGTTCAAAATCTTCATCAGGCCGTAGATCAGCGACAAGCCGGCCGCGAGCAGAAACAGCAGCATGCCGAAGGAGACGCCGTTCAGCGTGTGGATGACCCAGATCATGGGCTGCGCTATTTCTTTTCCAGAACCTTGGCGCAGTTCGTCATCGAGCCTTTCAATTCGCTGTAGCGATATTTGTAGGATTCAATCTCGGCCTCGGTCATCGGCCAGAACTGATCGACATTGTCGAATTTCTCGATGACCACATTGGCATAGCCATCCTTGGTCTTTTCGACCTTGCGCACATACATCGTCTGGATGAGCTGGCCGTATTTGTCGAAGGAGATATTGCCCTTCGGCGAGGGGAACTTATCGGCCCTGAAGGCGGCCAGGAATTTCTCCGTATCCTCGACCTTGCCGTCCACCGCCTTGATGGCATCGGCGATGGCTCTGGCGCCAGCCCAGCCGTCGGGGCCGTTGTCGCTTGGGACGCGCTTGGCGCGCTTCATATATTCGGCGACGAAGGCTTCGTTTTCCGGCGTCTGCAGCGTCGGCGCATAGTGCAGGGTGGAGTAGATACCGAGCGCCGCGTCGCCCAGTTGCGGCAGAAACGGCTCGTAGACGATCTGGCCAAAGATATCCATCAGCGGATATTTCGCCTTCATGCCCAACTCGTCGAATTGCTTGACGAATTTCAAACCGGCGCTGCCCGGCAAAAAGGTGACGACGCCATCGACACCTGACTGCACGTTGGTGACATAGGGGCCGTAGTCGTTGGTGTTAACGGGCGGATATTGCTCCTGCACAATCGTGCCGCCGAGCTTGCAGAAGGCCTGCGCGAAACCGCCGATCGTATCGAAGCCACCAGCATAGTCCGATGTCATGGTGGCGACTTTGCGCCAACCCTGTTTGTAAGCGAAGGCCGCCGCAGCAGCAGCCGGCGTGCGGCCGTTCTGCGATGTACGCACGACGTAAGGATTGAAGAGCGGGCCGGGCATGGTCAACTCATTGGAGCCGGCATCGCCCGAAATCACCGTCGGAATTTTCTTTTCGCGAGCGTAATCGTTCACCGCCAATGCGACGGCGGTGGAAACGAAGCCGGCGAGAATCTGTACCTTGTCGTTCTCGACCAGCTTGCGCGCCTTGGTCAGTCCGACGTCAGGGCGGCCCTGTTCATCTTCTACGATCAGCTCGATCTTGCGGCCCGCCACCTGATTGCCGATGGAATCGAAGTAGATACGCGTGCCGGTTAAAGTGTCTTCGCCATTTGGCGCGAAGGTTCCCGAGAGTGGGAGGATCAGACCGATCTTGATCGGACCTTGCTGGGCGAAGGCGCCGGTTGGCAAAACCAAAGGCAATAAGCCGGCCGCGATCAAAGAAGCGCGCATGTTCCCTCCCAGGACAATTGGCCCAACGCGAGCCCGATCGATCGGGACTCTCGTTGTTTGATTAGAAGACTATCTTTTTTTGCCGGCCTGACAATAGCCCTGTGATCGATCGTGGAGCGATGCGCATAACAGTGCGGCCGCACCTTGCGCTCGGCTGCAAATCACCGCGCGCTTATCACGCCCACAAACCGCGAGGCTCCATGCCTTCAGCAAGCAACCACTCACCCTTGCCCTAGCCACTGCTTTTCACCTGTGCGGAGTGTCTCGACCAATTCTGGTCGATCAATACCGGGAAGGTCATCACGGGGACGGTTTGGCGACCGGGCCAGAACATAGCTCAGAAAACGATAGGAGGTTCTGTAGCTGGCGAGTTCTGCCGCGTTGATCGATGGCAGGCGGCCGGGATCGCATGGAAGAATCAAGTCCCTGATGTAGATCATGCGCAATCCCGCGATCAGCCATCGGCGATCAAGCATCTGCGCGCGCCACAACAGCCGGACGGTGCCGACCATACACACATCAACACCGTCGACCGGCACGAAGCTGAGGAGCTGGCATGGTGTCTCAGCAAGCGCGCGTGTGCCGGCTACTCTCGTCACGGTGGGGGCGAGCTGGTGCAGGCTTAGCCGTCCACTGGCGGCGTTGCGACGACTGGCGGCAACAAATCCGGCGCCGTCGCCGAGGTACCAGGAAACGTCCACAATGGATTGCGGGTGGTAGGACGCGGCCATGTCCTCCCATTGGCCGGCATCCCGCGCCGCTCTCTCACGTTGAATGAGGTCTGCGATCCGCAGGCCATCCAGAATGTCACCATTGGGGCCGTCCAAGGATCCGTGAGAACCACGCGGCTCGTTCGCGTCGCGCGGCGGCTGCTGCGCGGACGCGGGTGTCACGACCGAACCGACTAAGGCGGCGGCGATCAGGAAGCCACGGCGGCCCGGCTGCATCTGATCGATCAAGTGATCCTGCAACATTATCGCACCTCCGCAAGACGGTCAGTCTCAACAAGGACGTCAACGCTGAAGGGAAGATGGCGGCGCCGCAGGCTTAGTAGGAGAAGCAGGGCCGGCACCAGCATCGCCAAGCCGATGGCGAACACCGTGTGGGGAGAAATCCCGCTCGACAGGGCCGCTCCCGTCATCGCCGGTCCGATGGCGCTGCTTAAACCGTAGCTCAGTGTGATCACACCGTAGATCGCGCCGAACCAGCGAACCCCGAACGCCCGCGAAACGATGTAGGCTGCGGCGTCCATTTCCGATCCGAGCCCCAGGCCGAGGAACACCGCAGCGAGGTAAAGCGTGGTCGGAGACAAATCGACGAGCAGAGCCGCCAGGCCGGCGATCGGCAGCAGCGTGAAGGCGGCGGTAACATAGGGCGAAAACCAGCGGTCGAGCATGAGGCCGGCAGACAAGCGGCCGATGAACATGGCCGCTCCGACCACCGCCATCACTGAGGCGGCGCTGAGCGGTGGGACACCTAGTTGTCGTAGAATGACGGGCAGATTCACGATGATGCCGGCCATGACGCCGGTCAGGATCACAAACACGGCCATGAGAACCCAAAAGGTGCCGCCGCGCAGGGCCTCGGGCAAGCTCATTCCTGGCGCAATGGCGTGCGAGCCCGATGGCGCGACCGAGGGCGTCATTGTGAGCGGATCGCGGAGCAGGAACAAGGCGCTGAGAAGAATGACAGACCCTGCGGCCGTTCCCAATGTCATATAGGCTATGCGCCAGCCATAGAGGTCGATCAGCTTGGCGGCGAGGGGAGGCCAGAACGCGACGCCTAACGACGTGCAGGCGAAAATCAGGCTCAACGCAAGGCCGCGCCGTCGTGCAAACCAGAGCGTTGCGAGCTGCGCGTACAGCACGGGTGTCGCGGCGAAGCCGAGCGCGCTGACCAGCGCCAGCAGGGCGATGAACTGGACAGGGTCATGTGGCAGAAGCCCGAGCATGACAAACCCGACCGCATAGGCAGGGCCACCGATCAGCACCATGCGGCGCACACCGAATGCATCGGCGGCGCGGCCCGCGATTGGAGCGAGGAGTGCGCCTGCAATCGTCGCCGGTCCGATGGCCGCTGCGATCGTCACCGGCAACCAGCCGGTCGCGGTTGCGATTTCGGGCGCGAACACGCCGAAGGTGAAGAGCATCGTGGCGGCTTGCCCGCAGAACATGCAGAGCCCCGCGCCGAGCAAAACCAACCACGCATGGTCACTACCGACCGAATTCGTTCCGGCTCCGCTTTGCCTCTCCATCCCCCCATCCTTTCTTAGATATCCTCCGGACCGAACGATCCAAAGAATAGTAGGCGTATAGTCTATTTTGAACTTTAGATGGCTCGTGCGTCCCCAAGAAATAGAATAGCGAAGCGGCTGAAAGCGGCGCGTATGCCGACTTGATGAGCCGATTGACTCGTCATCTAAACCACCGTACCCGTTTCATAGTAGATTACAAGTCTATTATTAAAACCGGAGATAGGAGATGGGTGCTCTGATTGCCGATCAGGCCGTTCAAGAGGCGACGTTCGACGTTGTCGCGTGGGCGAGGGACTTCGTGCCGGAATTGCGGGCGGCTCAGGCAGAATCGGACCGTCTCGGACGTCCGCCGCAGCACGTGGTCGACAAGCTGAAGCGCGCTGGCGTGTACGCCCTGACGGTGCCGCGCGCTTACGGCGGGCTGCAAGCGGACATCTCGACCTGGATGCGGACAGTCGCCGAATTGGGCCGCGGCGACGGCGGCGTCGCTTGGGCGGTGACATTGGTCACCGCCTGCAACTGGATGGCGGCCGGCCTGTACCCGAAACACGTTGCCGACAAGGTCTTCGCCAAACCGGGCACGTGCGTCGCGGGGGTGTTCTCCAACCGCGCCGTCAAGGCGCACCGCGTCGACGGCGGGATTATCGTCGACAAGGGAATGTGGTTCTTCAACTCCGGCGTCTATCAGGCCGATTGGGATCTCCTCGGCGTGCCCATGTTCAATGCGGCGGGCGAACCGATCGGGCCAGGCATCGCGCTCGTGCCAATGAGCGATGTCACCATTCTGCACGACTGGGACACCACCGGCATCCGAGGCAGCGGTAGCTCCAACGTCAGCATGGAGAACGTGTTCATTCCCGATGATCACATCGTCGGTCTGTTCGCTTGCAACGAGGGGAGGCAGCCGCGGACATTTCCCAACGAAGCGCTCTACCGCAGCGCGTTCGCCCCCTTGATGGTCAGTGTCCTGACTTTCCCTGTACTTGGCCTGGGCCAACACATGGTAGAAGAGTTTCTGCACACGCTGCCGAAGCGCGACATCAAGCTGACGCCGTACAGCAAACAGGGCGAAGCGGCGGTGACGCATCTGCAACTCGGCCAAGCCAGCGCCAAGATCGACGCCGCTCGCACCATCGTCGAGAAGCTGTGTCGCGAAATCGACGCGTGGGCCGCGTCCGGCACGTATATGGAGCAGATCCAACGGGCGGCGCTGTGCCGCGACAGCGCTTTCGCCAATCAACTCGTTTGGGAAGCCGTGGACTTGCTGGCGGACGCCAGCGGCGGGTCCTTCTCGCGCACTGGCAACACGGCGAACCGCATCTGGCAGGATGTCAAAGTCGGCACCGCCCATCCCTTCGTCAATCTGGCCAGCAACTATGAGCTTTATGGGCGCATGCTGGCGGGTGTCGAACCTGCACTCATGCCGGTTTGAGCAGAGCGGGGCGGCGGCTGGCCTCACCACCGCTGCCAGCCGTCCAGGGGTCTCGCCACCAGGCGAGACGGTCCGGCCCGATGCCGCGGATGAACACGACCGCATCGCGCACCGCCTTGCGCGCGGCGTCGAGTTCCATACCAATCGCGCGGAGGATCATGACCTCCACTTCCTCGACATATTCGCGCCTGATATCGCCGTTGCGACGCGCCAGATGGCCCATCGCTTCCCGCAAGGTTCCAATCGCAATCGTCGCGGCGGCTTCCGCGTCGGTGAAATGGAGGATGCCGGCTTCGCGCGAGGCCTCAAGATGAGTCGTAATGCCCCGCAACAAGATGTTGTCATAGGCAAGCGTGTCCGGTCGCGAGGCGAACGCGGCCCAGGCTGGCGTCAGCACACCGCGCAGAAGAAAGAGCTGAATAGCGACAGTCATGCGAAAGAACGGTGTCTCAGGGCCGTCGAACAACGCCATGAGCGTGTGGATCATTTCATCCACCTGGTTGCGGCCGACCTCGTCGACCGCTTCCTCAACGGAGGTGAAATATTTGTAGAATGTAGCCTTGGAGACGGTTGCGCGCGCAGCGACCTCGTCCAGGGCCGGCAACCCGCCCTCGGTTTGCGTGGCGCATGTGTCGAGCACCGCTTGCAGGAGGCGAAGCCGCATGCGGGCGCGCCGTTCCGCAGCGACCCGAACGCGATGATCTTCAGCTTCATTCATGGTTACGGCCATCTCCTGAGTGTCGGGCAATGCACCGTTCCGTTCCAATCTGCCATCATTCGGCCGTATCCGTCAGACACTCGGCGCCGCACGTGCTGCGGACGGTTTGCGCCAACGTGGCCATGCCGCCAGCGTGGCGGCGCGCAGCAACCATTCGACCGGCCCGTAAGCGTAGCGCGCCAGCCACCAGCGTGAAAGCAGGAGCTGCACGATAAAAATCTCCAGCCCGATGACGAAGACGATGAAGGGCGAGAGCTGGCCGATCAGCTTGAGACCGTAACCGTAGAAAATCAGCGCGCAGACAAGCGACTGCAGAAGATAGTTTGTCAGCGCCATCTGGCCGGCAGGCGCGAGCGCGGCGCGAATGCGCGCACCAAACGACGTTTGGAACAGCCGCAGGCCAAGCGCGATATAAGCGCCGGTGAGGAATGGCGCTGTGGCGAGGCCGATCGCCAGGCCGGCAATGACCCAGGGTGTGCCGGTGAGAAAGGCGCCACTCAGCGCATAGAGGATCGCACCAGGCAGGCCGATGAGAAAACCCAGTTTCGTCAGGCCACGCAGCAACGGCTCGTGCTGCTGCGGCCGCACCAACATCTGTCGCCGTCCGGCAACCAGGCCAAGGAGAAACATGGCTAGCGCGCAGGGCGCCTGCAGCAGCGCCAGAATGATCCACATGGATGACATGGCGCTGATATTCTGGCCAATCACCTCGCGCGCCGTGCCCACATAGGCCGACTGGATCTGATAGGCCTGGTCGAACATCCTGATCGGATCGTCGCCCACGGGCGCAAACACATCGAGCACGGCGAATGCCGCCCAGAGCAGAACAGTCGCGGCAATCAGGCCGGCGGCGAGCTTGAGCAACGGCCCATCGTTGTCATCGCGCAGATAGAGCAGGATCACACCCAGCACCGCATAGGTGGTGAGGATGTCGCCGCGAAACAGAAACACCGCATGGATGAGGCCGATAAGCCAGAGGCCGGCGACACGGCGCAGCATGCGCGGTGCGATGCTTTCGCCGACGCGCTCTGCAGCAGCCATCTGCAATGTGAAACTGTATCCAAAGAGGAAGGAGAACAAGAGATAGAACTTGGTCTCAAATAACAAAGCAATGAACAGGCGCATCGCCTTATCAAACGGATCGGCGAAGATCGGATCGGCGATGTCGAGCCCATAGAAGGGCGAACCGAAGGCGGTGATATTAACGACCAGAATGCCGAGCAAGGCAAAACCGCGCAGCCCGTCGACGTTCAGGATGCGCGGATCGGGCAGGGGTGCAGGCATGGCTACTTCGCCTTCGGTTGTAAAAAGCGTTCGAGCATCAGCAGAAATGTGTTGCGCTGACCTTGCGCATTGAACATCGGGTCGATGGCGACGCGGGCGAACAGGCCGTCAATCAGGGCGGCTATGCCAAGCGCCACCTCCGCCGCGTCGAGACCCGGCGCGATCTGCTGGCGCCTGATGGCCTCGCTGGCCAGCACCGTCAGGCCCTCGCGCAAGAGCGCATCATTCTGTCGAACGAGCGCGCCGATCTCGGGATCGCGACTGGCTTCCGCCGCGATCTCCAACGCCAAATTGGCAAAATCGGGTTCGCCGGCCAAAGCAATGACGAAGTCGAAGAAGCCGTGCAACGCGCCGTAGAGATCGCCCGCGCTCGCCAAGCCCTCCAGATGGCTCTTCGTCTCGTCGCCTTGCTGCTCGACGATGGCGGCGATGATCGCTTTCTTGGAGCGGAAATAATGGAACAGATTGCCGGTGCTGATCCCAGCCTCGGCGCAGATCTCAGCCGTCGTCGTCTGATGAAAACCCTTCCGCCCGAAACACGCCTTCGCCGCCTCCAGGATCGCCTGGCGACGGGCTTGATGGTCTTCGAGATTGAGCGGGCGAGCCATGGTGAATGGATAGTATACCGAGCGGTCAGTCTGTTAATTAAAAGCCGCAAGCCAAATGGTCAAGCGGGCCTGGAGGATGGTCCACAAGTGCCTCTCGCTACTTCACACTCTTTGCTTTCTTGGCTTTTGCCGACATGTTCAGGGCCGAGGCGGCGCGAATGAGCGTCTTCAGCGCCTTCTCGTCAATCTTGTCGCCCTCATGAATATCGATGGCGCGCCGGGTGTTGCCTTCGAGGCTGGAATTGAAAAGGCCTGACGGGTCTTCCACCGCCGCCCCTTTGGCGAAGGTCAGCTTCACGACCGCCTTGTAGGTCTCGCCGGTGCAGATGATGCCGGCGTGTGACCACACCGGCACGCCGCGCCATTTCCACTCCTCGACCACATCGGGGACGGCCTGCTGAATGAGCGTGCGGACCCGCGCCAGCATCTCGCCTCGCCAATCGCCCAGCTCCTTGATTCTCCCGTCGATCAGCTGCGTGGCGGAATGCTCGGCTTCCGTCGCACCGCTCGGCTTCATGGTCGCTTTTTTCATGGTCGTATCCGTTCACATGCGTTCGCCGGGCAATTGGCTTGCTTGCTTCACCCAGGCTGCGAGCTGGGCCTCATCGAAGGGGTCATCCTCACGGATGTCGAGGTAGCGCGTGTCTTGGCTCTTGGACGCACCTGGCGGAACAGGATGCAGTGATGTGCCGCGAAAGAACGCCACTTTGATGTATTTGGTGAAGCAATGAATGCCGAGAAACCAACCCTGGCCTTCAATGCCGTAAAGCGGTGAGTTCCATTTGACGGCCTTGTGCACGCTCGGAACCGTGCGCGTGATCAGCGCATCGAGGCGTTGCCCAACATCCTGTTTCCAGCCGGGCATGGCCGCGATGTAAGCTTGCACTGGCGCATCGCCATCGCCTTTCGCGATCTGCGGATTGGCGCCTGAGAGAAGGGCGGGTTTCGCAGCGGTCTTCTTCGCAACCTTGGCGGACGTTTTGGCCATGTCCACTCCCAATGGGACCTCCTATGAAGACAAGCGCAAAGCGGCAGACCTCACACGGGCCGCGCCAGCACCTGTTCCAGTTTCGTGAAGAACTGCGGCCAACCCGCCTTGGCGCCGCCAAAAGCCCGCTTCTGATCTGGACGGAAGCCCAACTGCTCCATGCGCAGATGCGTTCCAGCACTTGTCGGCGTCAGCGTGAAGGTCACCACGCTCTGCAGATTGTAGGCCGCTTCGTCGTGCGCCAAGTTCCACGTGTAGGACAGGGTTCTGTTCGGCTCGATCGTCAGAACTTCGCAGTCCAGCACGCCGCCCCATTCACCGCGCAGATTGAAGCGGTGTCCGACGACGGGCGCAAAATCGTTTTTCATCAGCCACTCGGCGATCAGATGGGACTGCGTCAGCGCGCGCCAGAGCTTTTCCGGCGGATGAGAGATCTCCCGTTCGACAACGACGGAGAGGGTTTCTGTTGCTGTATCTGTCATTGGTCCATCCTTTTCAGGAGATCTTCAAGATCGTCGAACCGGCCCTGCCAGAAGCCGGTCATGCGGCTGGTCCAGTCGACCAGTGGGGCCAGGGCGCTGAGTTCGGCGCTGTAATGGGTCTGGCGACCTTCATGGCGGTCGCGCACTAGTCCGGCCTGTTTCAAAACACCAAGGTGCTTCGAGACGGCGGGCTGAGAAACCCCGGCCTGGGCGGTCAGAGCCCCGACTGTCTGCTCTCCCTCGCGGCACAGCCGCTCGAAAAGGGCTCGCCGCGTCGGATCGGCGAGGGTTTTGAAGAGCATGTCAGGCGCGTTCGTCATCAAGATCAATAACCCATTGGCTATGGATTTATCTATAACCAGCGAGCTATGGGTTGGTCAAGCGCTACTTCCTGATCCTCTCCACCTGTTCCTTCAGCGCCGCATGGAACACCCGCGCCAGGTCTGATGGCGCTTCGTCTCGGCGCCGGACGATGCCGATCGTGCGGGTGACGCGCGGATGCGTCAGCCGCAGGGCCTTCAGACTCGGGGGTAAGTTCTGGGTGGCGAGGCTGGGGAGGATCGCCAAGGCGAGGCCGCTGTCGACCAGCATCTGCGCCGTCATCGTGTGCTGCACTTCATAGAACCAGTTGAACCGATCAGCACGGCTGCCGAGCGCGTTGTCGATGACAATGCGATTGGCCGTGTGCGGCGTGAAGCGCACCAAGGGTAGGGGCTCGAGATCGCTCCACGTTACAACTGCCTTGTTGGCCAGCGGATGTTTGGCCGGGCAGACGCAGACGAACTCGTCCTTCAGCAGCGGCTCGGTGGCGAGCTTCCAGTGATTGGCGGCAAGCAAGGTAATGCCGAATTCGGCGAGGCCCGAGGCGATCGTGTCGCCGATCTCGGTAATCGACTTGTCGAACAGGCGCACCCGCGCCGTCGGCCGTTTGCTGCTGAACTTGGCGAAGACTGGCGGCAACACATGGATCGCGAGCGTCGGCACGCAGGCCAAGGTCAGCTCCTCGGCGGTGTCCACGTGGCGCTTGCGGATCTGCTCAAGCTGAGCCTCGAAATCGCTGATCAGCGCGCGGCCCGTCGGCAGCAGGTCGGCGCCGGCCGGCGTCAGCGTGACCTGCCGCGTCGAGCGGCTGAACAGCTGCAACCCCAGACTTTCCTCGAGCTTCTTCAGCCTGTGGCTGACGGCGGTCTGCGAGATGTTGAGATGGGCGGCGGCGCGCCCAAAGGTGCCGAGTTCCGCGACCCACAGAAACGCCTCTAAGCCGCGCATATCGATCTTCAAGACTGTCTCCGCCCGCTCTAGCCAAGCTGTTTCTGACGTTTCCTTCTATGAGAAAAATAGATCAATTGAGCAAAAACTTCCATTTGTTTCATATCGCTCGACGCTCTAAAGGCCACAGAACAAAAGGTGACGGGAGAAACGCGTGAGCCGGGTATTGATCATCAGCGGGGACGGCGCCGGTCCCGAGCTGGAATATGGCCTGTTCCGCATGCGCGAGGAGCGCTTCGAGGTCACCGTCGCCGCGCCGAAGAAGAAGCCACTGCTGACCGTGTTTCACCAGCAGGAAGACGGCTGGGATGCCGGCGTCGAGCGGCCCTGGTATGTCACCCAGGCCAGCGCCACGTTCGAGGATATCGATCCCGCCACCTATGACGGCCTGCTGCTGCCGGGCGGTCGCGCCCCGGTCTATCTGCGCAATTACGAACGCTGCACTGAAATCGTTCGCCACTTCATCACCAGCGGCAAGCCCGTGGCCGCGATCTGCCGTGGCCCCATCGTTCTTGTCACCGCCGGCGGCCCTGGCCGGCGCTTCACCGGCCATCCCTTGATCCGCCCGCGCGTCGAGATGGGCGGCTGCACCTTCGTCGAGACGCGCGGCGAGGCCGTGCGCGATGGCAATATCGTCACCGTCAGCGATGGCTATCCGCATATCTGGGTCCGCGAATTCCTCGCGCTGTTGCGGGCCCGCACCAACGCTCGGAAGGCGGCCTGAACATGGCGAAAATCCTGTTCACCATCGCCGAATCCACCAGCTGCGGCATCCACGACTATGCCTATTACCGCATGTTGGAAGAGGGCCATAACGTCACTATCGCGGCCCATGTTAAAAAGCCAACGCGCATGGTCGTCATCGTCGCCGGCGGCGCCAATGGGGCTGTCGACACGTTCGAGCAGCGGCCGGGGCGGATCGTCAATGTCGATGTCGCTTTCAACGATGTCGATCCCACAGACTATGACGCCATCGTTATTCCCGGCGGCCCGGGCCCCGAATATCTGCGCGCCAACCGCCGTTGCATCGAGATCGTTCGCCACTTCATCGAGAACGACAAGCCGGTGACCGGCATCTGCCACGGGCCGAACGTCATCCTTGAGGCGCTGCATCAGTCGGGCATCACCGGCAAACGGCTCAGCGGCAATGTGGTGATCGAAGCCGATGTGCTCGCCGCCCAGTGCATCTGGGTGCACACGCCGGGCACGGCTGTGGTCGATGGCAATCTGGTGACCGCCTGGCGGCGCCCCGACTATGACGTCTGGATGGGCGCGTTCGTGGCTCTGTTGCGGGAACGCGGCCTGACGGGGACACTTCAATGAAAGGAACGGTTTTGTTCACTCCGGCCCGGACTGCTTTGCTGATCGCCTCCGTCTGCGCGTTTGCCGCGGGCACAGCCGCGCAAGCCCAACCCGAAGACGTCGCGGCGTTCTACAAAGGCAAGACGCTGACCATTCAGGTCGGCTACGGCCCCGGCGGCGGCTATGACATGACGGCCCGGGTGGTCTCGCAGTTCTATGGCAAGCATATTCCCGGCAAACCGACCGTGGTGGTGCAGAACGCGCCCGGCGGCGGTAGCCTGCGTGTCGCCAATTCCATCTACAACGCCGCCGCCAAGGACGGCCTGACGCTCGGCGTCTTCGCCTTCGACGTGGCTTTGCAGCCTTATTATGGCGAGAAGGGCGCGATGTTCGATCCAAGCAAATTCGCCTGGATCGGCAGCATGGACACCGACAATCAATATTGCGGGGTGTGGAAAGGCGCGGGCGTCGACATCAAGAACCTGCCCGATCTCGTCGCCAGTAAAAAGACCATCTCCTTTGGTTCCAGCGCGCCAGGCGCGGTGCCCAGCGTCTATCCGCTGTTCTTCAAGAACGCGCTCGGCGCGCCGCTCAAAGTCATCAACGGCTACACCGGCACCAAGGACATCATGCTGGCGATGCAGCGCGGCGAGGTGGACGGCACCTGCGGCCTATTCGAATCCTCCCTGCGCTCCGCTTATATGGATGACATCAAAGGCGGATCGCTGCAGTTGATCATGCAGAGCTCAACCGAGCAGGCCTCGCCGTTGTTTCCAAGCGCCACGCCGATCATGAGTGCGATGAAGAGCGACGAAATGCGCCGCGCCGCGCGGCTTGTCTTCGATCCAGCCAAGATTACGCGGCCCCTCGCGGCGCCGCCGGGCACGCCCGATGAGCGGGTGAAAGCACTACGCCAGGCTCTCGCTGACACGCTGAGCGATCCCGAGGCGCTCGAAGCCGGTAAGAAGATGATGATGAATCTTGAGCTGAAGACGGCGAAGGAAATCGACGGCGTGCTCGCGGAATTCCGCGCCGCGTCCCCGGATCTCCTGAAGCAGGTCTATGCTATCACCCACGAATAGTGCCGCGCGCAACAGACCGTCGAGGATTTAAGGATACGCAATGGCCATCGAAATCGTTGATATTCACCCTCATGTCATTTCGGCCCACGAAGTGCGTTATCCGCGCTCGCCGCTGGGTGGTGTCCTGTCGGATTGGGCACGCGACCGGCCGGTGACGCCAGATCAAATGGTCGCGGCGATGGATGCGGCCGGTGTCAGCCGCTCGGCCCTGGTGCAGGCTTCGACCTGCTACGGCTATGACAATTCGCTCGTCGCGGATGCCGTGGCCGCTTATCCAAAGCGTTTCGCCGGTGTCTTCTCCGTCGATGTGTTGAGCGCGGACGCGCCAGAGAAAATCCGCCATTGGGTCGGCAAGGGCCTGTCTGGCCTGCGTCTGTTCACCACTGGCAGCACCATGCGCGAGCAGGCCGGCTGGCTCGACGATGCCAAGACCTTCCCGGCCTGGGAATGCGCGCAGGAGCTGGGCATTCCGGTTTGCGTGCAGATGCAGCTCAAGGCCGTCGATCAGCTGCATACGTTGTTGGAGCGTTTCCCCAGGGCGACTGTGATCCTCGATCATCTGGCCTCGCCCGACGCGCGCGACGGAGCGCCTTACGCGGCGGCGCAGCCGTTGTTCGATCTGGCACGTTATCCGAACCTGACGCTGAAACTGACCATCCGCAACGTCCGGATGATCGCGGAAGGCGGTGGCGCGTTCCAGCCGTATTTCCAGAAGGTGGTCGACACCTTCGGCGCCTCGCGCATCGCCTGGGGCTCGAACTTTCCGACCTCCGACGCGTCGCTGTCGCGCATCGTCGACGAAAGCCTCGCGGCCATGTCCTTCCTGTCGGTTGACGATCAGGAGTGGATCTTCCGCCGCACGGCGGAGCGACTGTACCCGTCTTTGGCCCGCTGAGCGGAGGGGCTCGGCAGCAAAGACGAGACTCTACAAAAGGCAAGAATCTACAAATGGGAGGACGATATGAGGAGTGGGTCGTTACCGACTAGAGTTGGATTGCCGCTGCGCGTGCTCGGCGGCCTCTTCGCGCTTTGCGCCAGTGTGCAGATCGCCACGGCGCAAAGCGATTTTTACAAGATCATCGTACCTTTCGCGCCGGGCGGAGGCCAAGATGTGCTGGCGCGCGTGATCGCACCGGAACTGAGCACGCTTCTGGGCGAGACCGTCATCGTTGAAAACCGCGCCGGGGCCGGTGGCGGTGTTGGCAGTTCCGTCGTTGCCAGGTCAGCACCGGACGGCAGGACGATGGTGATGGCCGCGTCCAGCCATTCGATCGGTCCGGCGATCGATCGCAAGACGGCCTACGATCCGATCAAGGATTTCACGCCGCTAGCCCATGTCGGCACCGGCGCCTACCTGCTTCTCATTAATGCGGCCGTGCCGGCGAAATCGGTGGCCGAACTGATCGCCTATGCCAAGGCCAATCCGGGCAAGCTCAATTACGCTTCGGCGGGTGTCGGCAGCGCTACCCATCTGGCCTCGGCCTATTTCACCAATCGCGCCGAGATCAATGTGGTGCATGTGCCCTACAAGAGCACGGCGGAAGCATTGAACAGCACCGTCGTCGGTGACACGCAAATTCTGATCGTACCGACCCTGGGCTCGCAAGGATTCATCGAGAATCCAAGCCTCAAAGTTCTCGCCGTCGTCTCGAAAAAGCGCGTCCCGTCGCTGCCGAATATTCCGACGGTAAGCGAGAGCGGTCTGCCCGATTTTGAGTTCACCTCCTGGTTCGGCCTACTCGGGCCAGCCAACATTCCAGCCGACGTGCGCGACAAGCTCAACGGCATGCTGAACAAGGTGATCAACATGCCCGGCGTCGCCGAGAAGATTGAAATCCAGGGCATTGAACCCAGGACGATGAATTCGTCGGAATTCTCGCAATTGCTCAGCGACAATTACGAGACCATCAAACGGATCGTGAAGGCCGCCGGGATCGGCGCGACCTGAGCTGATAAGTTAACCGAGCTCCTCGAGCGTCCCTCGAGAGCGACTTGCCCGGTACCGCTCTGGCGGTACCGGGTCTTTTTATTTAAAGTCAACGAGATCGAGTTCCATTCACGTTCAACGGGCAAACGAGGTGATTTTGAAATCGCTGCTTGCCGTCATTCAGGTTCTGGTCATGAACTTCTACGCATCGCACGCCTCGGCCTGGAGCGAGCGCGAACTCACCAATGACAATTTGCACGGCACGCTAACGGTGCCGGACGGCGAAAATTCCGTGCCAGCGGTTCTGATCCTGGCCGGATCGGGGCCTGTCGATCGTGACGGCAATCTGCCAGGTGTGCGCAACGACAGCCTCAAAATGCTGGCGCACGGCCTGGCCGACCAAGGTATCGCCTCGCTGCGGGTCGATAAGCGCGGCATCGCCGCCAGCGCGGTGTCAGGTTTGCGCGAAAACGATCTGCGCTTCGACACTTATGTCACCGACGCGGTGGGATGGGCTGAACTTTTGGGCAAACAGAGCAGGGTGGCGCGCGTCGTTTTGGCCGGCCACAGCGAGGGCGCGCTGATCGCGACGATCGCCGCGCAACGCACGCCGGTCTCCGGCCTTATCCTCATGGCTGGTGTCGGTGAGCCGATCGCCAACACCATCGACCGGCAATTGGCGGCCGCCAAGGTTCCAGACGAGCTGCAACAAGCCTCGCGACGGATCATCGAACAGTTGCAGCAGGGCAAGTCGGTGGCCGATGTCCCGGCTGCCCTGATGGCGATCTACCGGCCGAGCGTGCAGAACTACATGATGTCCTGGCTGACGCTCGATCCGGTCGCGGAATTGCGCAAGGTGCGCGGTCCAGTCCTGATCATCCAGGGCACTACCGATTTCCAGGTGACCGTGGACGATGCCAAACACCTGTCCGAGGCGCGGCCTGACGCAAAATTGCTGATCATCGATGGCATGAACCACATCCTCAAAACCGCGCCGTCCGACCGCACGGCTAATATCGCGACCTATAAGGATCCGAACCTGGCTCTGTCGGCGCCGCTCGTGCCGGCGATCGCGACCTTCGTGAAGGGGCTTTAAGCCTCTTACGTGCGGGTGATGGAAACGCCACCATCCGCCAGTAGCGCCGTGCCGGTGATGAAACTCGACGCATCCGAGGCAAGGAACAGGGCTGCTTGCGCGATCTCCCGTGGCTCGGCCAATCGCTTGAGCGCATGCAAGCCTTCGACGAAGGCCCGCATCTCCGGCGTGTTGGAAACGGCGCGGCCCATCGGTGTATCCGTGCCGCCGGGCAGGAGGGCATTGGCCCTGATGCCTTTCGCACCAAATTCGGCGGCAATCACTTGCGTCAGTCCAACAAGGCCAGCTTTGCTCGCCGCATAGGCGCCCATGCCCGGAAAGCCAACCGTGTGGCCAACGAAGGTGGATGTAAAGATGAGCGAACCGCCGCCGCGTGCCAGCATGGCGGGAATCTGATGCCGGGCCGCGAAGAAGGCGCTGGTGAGATTGGTGTCGAGCGTCTCGCGCCAGGTCTCGATAGAAAGCTCGGGCACGGGCGCAGCGATGCCAGAGGTTCCCGCATTGTTGAACGCGATATCCAGGCCGCCGAAGCGATCGATCGCGGTCTCAACTAGCGTTCGCGCGTGAGCATCGTCGCTAACATCGCCCGCCACCGCCACGGCGCGTCCACCTGCGGCGCTGATCTGTGCAATCACTTCGTCGAGAACAGTCTGCCGTCGCCCGGAGACTACAAGGGCTGCGCCTTCGCGCGCGAACAGTTCCGCCGCCGCCCGCCCGATGCCTGAACTGGCACCGGTGACAATCGCGATTTTGTTGTTCAGAGTCGTCATGAAAGAACCTTTCCGATATGAGGCGGCTCTTGTGACGGAGAAGAATGCGTGGGGCGACCCGATTCCGATGATGGATCCAGCAATACGTCAGCCACCTCGCCGCGCCACAGGCTGAAGTGGCTCGGCTGGACCGTGCTGGTGTTGGGTCTACCGCTGGCGCTGATGGGTGCCGTCATGCCGCCGAACGAATACCAGGCTGCGCTCGGCATCGATGCGCTCGATTGCGACGGCCCGTTCAATGTCTATCTGTTCGCCGTGCCGGCGCTTCTCATTTATGGGGTCAGTCTCGTCATCAATGGCTTGGCGTGGCGCAAGCGGGCGAACCTGCTGCTCGAGCTCGTTTGTGCCGTTCTGTGCGCTCTCGTGATCGTGAATTTGACCGGCGCAATTGTCCTGGACCGCGCACAAGAAGCGGCTTGCAGGTTGAAATAGAGTGGAAGGCTTGTTGATGCGAAACTTCATGGGAGGGCGATGATGACGCCTCGTCAAGTGGTCGAAACATGGGTCGAGCGTTTCAACGCGGCCGATGCCAAAGGCCTTGCTGAACTTTATCACGACGACGCGGTCAATCATCAGGTGACGCAGGAGCCCATCATCGGCGCCGTGGCTATTCAGGCGATGTTCGAACGGGAATTTGCTTCAGCCGACATGGTCTGCCTGGTTGAGGCGATCCATGAGGCCGGCGATGTGGCGGCGCTGGAATGGCGCGATCCGCTCGGCCTGCGCGGCTGCGGCTTCTTCACCGTGCGCGACGGCAAGGTTGCCTTTCAGCGCGGCTATTGGGACAAGCTGTCCTTCCTTAAGCTGCATGGCCTGCCGGTCGAATAAGGCGAGGCTAGCGATAAAACACGCTCGGCGGCAGGCCGAAATGTTTGCGAAACATCGCGGTGAAAGCGCTCTGGCTGGCATAGCCGCTCTCGATAGCCACATCGATGATGCGCTCGCCGCGCGCCAGCCGTTCGAGCGCGTGCAGAAGCCGCGCCTGCTGACGCCATTGGCCGAAGGTGAGGCCGGTCTCTTTGGCGAACAAGCGATGAATGGTCTTCGCCGTCACGCCGAAGCCTTCGGCCCAGTCCTGCGCCGTCGCCGCCGCGTCGGGGTGCGCCACCAATGCCATGCAGAGACGCCGCACGCGCAGGTCGCGCGGCATCGGCAGATGCAGTGGCAACACAGGCTCCTGACGCAGTTCATCGAGCAGGAGCCGCATCAAGCGTGCGTCGCGGCTGTCGGGCGCATAGTCCGCAGGCACGCTCATGGCGGCGACGATCAGCTCGCGTAGCAGCGGCGACACGGCAAGAACACAGCTTTCCGCAGGCAGGCCGGGCACAGTGCGATCGTCGATGAACAGGGTGCGGATTTTTACGTCGCCGGCCATGCGCACGTCGTGATCGAGGTCGGCCACCAGCCAGACGGCGCGGTTGGGCGGCACAACCCAAGTGCCGACCATCGAGCGCACGATCATCACGCCAGCGATGGCATAGAGCAACTGGCCGCGCGGATGGGCGTGCAGGCCGGTGGAGGTGCCATTGGGATAGTCGATCTCCATCGCCACCATCGGCCGCGCCGTGGCGTGAAAGTCGAGATGGCGGCTGGTGAGGTCGTCGAGGTCTGCAGGCTCCAAAGTCGAAATGTCCCATTCTCGCTAGTTAGGGTCATTCTAGCGTGAGACGGACTTTCCCGGAAGGACTAAACGGCAGGCACCTCCAATCCGGATCGTGTCATGCAAACCCCAAATCAAGCCTCGAAAGCGGCCTTTCTCTATCCTTTTATCGCCGTCGCCCTGTGGGCCGGCAATGTCATCGTCTCGCGCCTCTCCGCCCATGCCATCGGCCCGCAGGCGATCACCTTCTATCGTCTGGTGGTGGCGGTCGGCCTGTTGAGCCTGTTCGTCGCGCGCCCGGCCTGGCGCAATCGCGCGGCGATCTGGCCCCACATCGGCCAGTTCATCATCTTGGGCTTCCTCGCCATGTGCCTGTTCCAGAGCCTGTCCTATCTGGCGGCGGAAACGACTACGGCGACCAATATGGCGGTGTTCACGGCGCTGACGCCGCTGCTCACCGTCGCCATCGGTGCGTCAATGCTCGGCGAAACGCCGACCTGGGGCATGATCGGCGGCGGTGTGCTGTCCTTCGTCGGCCTGGTCTATCTTGTCAGCGGCGGCGATCCCGCCGCGATCCTGCGCGACGGCGTGCATCCAGGCGATGCGCTGATGCTGGTCGCCGCCGTCGTCTATGCGCTTTACGGCGTGCTGCTGAAGCGCTGGAATCTGCCGATCCCCGGCTGGCAATCGACCTATATGCAGGCGCTCTCAACCATGGTGGTGATGTTTCCCGCTTTCCTGGCGACACCCGCGCCTCTGCGCCAGCTCAATGCCGACACCGTGCCGCTCATCCTCTATGCCGGCGCCCTGGCGTCGGTGGTGCTGCCGTTTCTGTGGATCAAAGGCGTGCAGCAGATCGGTCCAAGCCGCTGCGCCATCTTCCTCAACCTGCTGCCGGTGATGACGGCGGCCGCGGCCATCGTCATGCTCGGCGAGCCGGTGCGTGCCTTCCACGTTATCGGCGGCGGCCTGGCGCTCGCCGGCGTCGTCTGCGCGCAGCTCTGGCGGCAGCCGATCGCGCGACGGCAAGCGGTGGCGGCGGGATAATCGGGGAGGGCCGCTATATGCGGCCCTTCCTCTTACTGGATCGGCGTCGCCATCACCGGCAGCACGATGCGCGAGGGATGCGCCGCATCGTGCAGGATGGTCTGATCGGCGATCTTCACCGCCGTGGTCGTGCCATGCTTCGCCCCGGTGTTGGGATTGGCATCGTAGTGCGGGAAGTTCGAGCTTGAGATTTCGAGCCCGATGCGATGGCCGGCGCGAAACAGATTGGCCGTCGGCCACAGGTCGATCTTGTATTCATAGACCTTGCCCGGCGTGATCGGGATGCGCCGCTCCAAGGTCTCGCGCGAACTGGCGCGGATGATGCCATTGCTGAGATTGTAAGCCTTGCCGTCGGGATGGATGTCGACGAGTTTTGCTGTGAAATCCGTGTCGCGCGCCGAGGAGGCGGCATAGAGCACGACCTGCACCGGCCCTGTCACTTCCATATTCGCGGCCAGCGGTTGCGTCTGGTAGACGAGCACGTCGGCGCGGCCTTCGATCTTGGTCTGGTCGAAAGGACCGACCGGCGCCGCATCGTTGGTGCAGCAGGAATGACCGCCGGCGCTTGGCACCGGATTGGCCGGATCGTAGCGATAACGGTCGGGTGCCTGCACGTCATCGGGCTTGTCGGTGCCAAGCGTGCCGTTGCCGAAGCGCGTGTTCGCTTGGCCCCGGCTCGACAGGTAATAGGGCGTGAAGCGCGTGCCTTCGACAGGCCAGCTATCGGCCTCGCGCCACTGATTGGCGCCCATCACGAACAGGCGAACCGGCTTCTGGCTGTCGACGCCATTGGCTTTGCCCTTCAGCCAGTAATCGAACCAGGCAAGATGCAACTGGTCGATCGGATTGGTCGCCTCTGGTCCAAAATCGATCTCGCCGACCTTACGCAGCCACGGCAAGTGGATCCACGGCCCGATCACCAGCCGCTGGCCCTTGCGGGCTGCTTCGGTGCTGGCTTTTTCACGCATGCCGGTGAAATTCTCGACGCCGCCGCGCATGAACACGTCGTACCAGCCGGCGAAATTGAGCGCTGGCACGGCGATATTCTGGTAGCGCGTCCGGATGCTCCATTGCTTCCAATAGGCATCCCAGGTGTCGTGGGTCACCCAGTCGCGATAATAGGGCGCGACGCGCCCTCCGTTGCGGCCGGGCAAATAATCGATCAGCGGCTTGTACCGATAGAGCGCCGGCAGGTCGGAGACCCCTTTCTGAATGCTGTCGAGCAGCCCCTGGTCGCCGAACCGGCGCATGGCTGACGCGGCGATCGAGGTCACCGGCCAGGATTTCTTGAACGCAAGTGAGAAGGCGCCGCCTTCATAGGACCAGCCGTCGTAATAATCGGATGCTGTATGGGCCGGCGCGATCGCCACCAGATGCGGCGGTTTCTCGGCGGCGGCCAGCCATTGCGTGGCGCCGACATAGGAGAAACCATACATGCCGACCTTGCCATTCGAGCCCGGCAGTTTGGCGGCCCATTCCACCGTGTCGTAGCCGTCCTTGCCTTCGTGGCGGAACGGATAGAACTCGCCGCCGGAGGTGAATTGTCCGCGCACATCTTGGATCACGACGATGTAGCACTGAGCGGCGTAATCAGCCGGCTTGGCGTAGACCACCGATTGCGCGTCCGACTTATTGTAGGGCAGGCGCATCAGCAGCACCGGATAGTCGCCAGGTTCTTGCGGCCGGTAGACATCGGCTAAAAGCACTGTGCCGTCGCGCATGGTGGCGGCGACGTCGGCTTCCTTCTTGACGGTACAGGCGCCCTTTTCGAGCGCGCCCGCCGCGGGCGTCGCCCAGGCAAAAAGCGCAAGCGCCGGCCAGACCGACAGGCCAAAAGACTTTGCGACGAGATGACTCATCCGTGTCATGGCGATCCCTCCCAGGCTTCAGCACAACGATAGTGGGAAGAAACGGGAAGGGTGCCTACCCAAACCTTCGTATGACTTCGATGGAGGCGGGAACCAGGAAGCGTTAGCCCTAGGTTTTGGGCTCAGGCGAGCGATAACGCCTGAGCATGTCGACCAGAGCCGCGTGCAGCGCATCCGCCGTGTCGTGCACTTTCCCGCCATGGCCGGGCAGCACGCGGTCAAAAGGATAAGCCGTGAGGCGCGCCAGCGAGCGCAACTGCGTCGGCCAGTCGTACCAACAGACCCGGCGGAAGGCGACGAGGTGCTTGTCGTCATGGCTCCAGGCCAAGGAGTCGCCAGTAAAAAGGACCGAGCCCGCCAGGAAGACCACGCTGCCGCGCGTATGGCCGGGCACGGGAACGGCAAGGATGTCGTCGGCGACGGTGACGGGCTCGGTGCCTTCGATTAGATCGCTGGCAAAGAGCGCGCCGTCGCGATCGTCGGCATGAATCCAGACCCGCGCGGAAAAGTGTTTGGCGTAACGGGCGCTGTCGCCGACATCGTCTTTGTGGGTGAGCAGCACATCGCTCAGCCCACCGTTCGCTTCCAGCCATTCGACGAGCTGGCGCGTCCAACGCGGCCCGTCGATCATCACATTGCCGTTCGGACGACGCAGCAGATAGCTGTGGGCGCCCCAGGAGGCGCGGGCGTTGTAGCCGAGCCGATAGAGATCCGGCCCCAGTTCCTGAGGGAACAGTCCTTCCGGCATTTTCAGGCCCTCGGGCGCGCGCACCGCGCTGACCGGGCAGAGCAGGGCCGCACGCCAGGCGTCGGCGGTCTCGGCGGCGCTTTCCGGCTGGCGATGGAAGAAGTACCGATCCTTGCCCTCGGCGACCAGATTGGGAAAGGCCGTCTGCGCCGCGCCGCACTGAATACAGTGCTCGTCGATACGCCAGAGGTGAGTGTCGGCCTGAGTGGTGCGAGTGGTGGTTGTGCCCATGCGCTCCTCCGATCCTTTTAATCTAGGCGCGCGTAGGAAGAAAATAAGGGCGCGGCGAGAGGTTCTTGCTGAGCGGATTGTTCAGGGGAGGAAGGCGGCATTCGGGCCGGGAAAATCAACCGGCATTTGCCACTATTATTATCTAGCTCACCCGGGGGATTGCGGCAAGCCCCCGGTCCCGGTCTATGAGCCTTGCCCCCGTACACAGGGAGCAACCTTCGATGACATCCAACGATCAAATTCTGCAGCAATTTTATCACGGCACCCGCGCCGATCTGAAAACGGGAGACCTGATCGCGGCCGGCTACAACTCCAATTTCGGAGCGCAAAAGCCAGCGTCCTGGGTCTATCTCACCGGCACCTTGGAGGCGGCCATCTGGGGCGCCGAACTAGCAGCCGGCGACGGCCGAGAAAGGATTTACATCGTCGAGCCGACTGGCCCGATCGTCGATGATCCCAATCTGACGGATAAGAAATTTCCCGGCAATCCGACGCAGTCCTACCGCTCGCGCGAGCCGTTGCAGGTCACCGGCGAGGTCACAGAGTGGCAAGGCCACTCTCCCGAACGGCTGAAGAAAATGAAGGAGGGGATTGAACGCTTGCGGGCGCAAGGCATCGAGGCGATCGACTGACCGTTCGTGCGCGAGGTGTGACCTAGGCCCGATCAGCCCACGGGTTGATGCCGTCGCGCAGCCAGAGCAGGCTCGCTGGCCAAAAGCTGTCGGCGAAGCGGGCGTGGAACAGGCCGAAATGGCCGATCGCCTCGACGCGAATATCGCCGGGCGACAGCACCACCTGCTGTCGCCCGGCGCCGCTATAGTATGCCAGCGTCCGTTGGATCGCGGCCACCGTGCCCAGTTCATCGTCGGTGACCGCGATGGCAAGGATCGGCGCGCGGAAGGCGGCGAAACGGGCGAGCACGTCGGCGCGCGTTTCCGCCGGATAGCTCCATTCCGTCCGCCGCCGTTTAAAACTCCATTCGTTCGCGACACCAGCCGGCAGGTCTTCCAACCAGCCGAGCCGCTTGCCGGGGAAGTAGCCGACGAGGGCTGTAAGAACGGGCATGGCCACATGCCATTTCAGAAACAGGTGCAGCCGCTGCGCCCGCGCATAGTCGGGCCAATAGGCATATTGGGCACCGACGGTCAGTAAGCGATCGACCAGCGGTCCGCTTTCGGCGAGGCCAGGTAGGAAGCCGCCGACGCTATGACCGACGACGAGGAGGGGGCCGGCCCGACGTTTCTCGGCGGCCAAGCGGATCGCCGCATCGAAGTCGAGCTGCCCCCAATCGCGCCAGCGATAGCCGCAGCCGCGCAGCCTATCCGGTCGCGAGGCGCCGATGCCGCGATAGTCATAGGTCAGAACGTCATAGCCATGCCCGGCCAGGAAGCTGGCGTAGGGATGGTAGTAGCGCGCCAGCACCCCGGTCGCCGGGTTGATGACGACGAAGCCCTGCGGCTCGCCAATCGCCGGCCAAAAATGGCCACCCAGCTGGACGCCATCGCGGCAGGTCATCCTGATCCGTTCCGAGGGCTGAAGGGGCGGGGCCATCATTTTCTCCGACATTGACGCGCCGACAATGCCACCCTTTGGACAGCCCTTGGCGATTGAAGTATACTCACTAGACGGTATACATAATTATGGCGATAAGTCAGAGCTCTACCCGTGGAAAGATCATCGCGGCGGCGGAAAAGCTGTTCTACGCGGAGGGGATCGGGCGCGTCAGCGTCGACGCGGTAGCCGAGAAAGCCGGCGTCACCAAGCGCACGCTCTATTACCACTTCACCAGCAAGGACGAGCTGATCGAGGCCTATCTGACGGCGCGCGACCAGCCCAATCTGGTCCTGTTCCAGCGCTGGTTCGAGGCGGCTGATGGGAGCCTGGCCGATAAGACCAAGGCGATCTTTCTGCACCTGGCGCATGCGGCCCGGCATCCACGTTGGCAGGGCTGCGGCTTCCTGCGCACCTCGGTCGAGCTTGTCGCCATGCCCGGTCATCCGGCGCTGAAGATTGGCGCCGCCCATAAAAAGAAGTTCGAGGCCTGGATGGCCGCCACCTTCGCCACCGCCGGGATCGGCCCGGCTGAGCCGCTCGCCCAGCAGGTGCTGCTGCTTCTCGACGGCGCCTTCGCCGTGACGCTGCTGCAGCGCGACCCCGCCTATATGGAGGCCGCCGGCGACGCGGCGCGCAGCCTGGTCGGCATGGCGCTACGTCAGATTCGAGCTAGGCGCGTGCCGGAAGAAAGCGCGCAGCTCAAGCTCGAATTTGACGAAAATGAATAGAGTTGAGGCTGGATCTTTCAGTTCTACATAAACTTTAATTTGATACTCAAACCTTCTCAGCTACCAGCTTTTTCTGCCAAAAATCCTGGCGTTCCTTCAGCAGGCTGTCACGGATGTAGGGATCGCTTTCCTCGGCAAGCCGCTCAAGCTCCTCGATCGCGAACGCCTCCATGCCATGGGCATCCCAGGCGGCCTGCAGGCTGCGGTGCGGGGTAACACTCTGGCGCAGGGTGAACCACAGGCGGTTCTGCACGGTTGATAGATCGGGCGCGCGGCCGATCCAGCGTTGGCCCGTCGGCCGGCACAGCACCGCGTAAATGCCGGCGACAGCCTTGCGCTCCTTATAGGCGGCCACCGCCGCCTTTCTGTCGGCGCCTTTCATCTCTCTTATCCTCATCTCGTTTGTTTGAGAGGCGTCAATTATCATCCGGGTAATATTGACTCAAGCCTTTTTATCCGGGTAATGAACGGCCATGACCAACCCGACCTCAACTCCCCCTTCTTGCACCGCCTTCGACGGCCATGCCCTGCTGGCCCGTGGCGCCTTGATCGATGTGGCGCTCGCCGTCAAAGGTGCGCTCACCGAGCGACCGGACGCGGCCGTCCTCGTTTTCGACGATACGACAGGCCGGGTGGTTGACCTCGATCTGCGGGGCAGCGCGACCGAGATCGCGGCCCGGCTTGCCGCTCCCGCGCAGATAGACCCGCCCGAGGTAGCGGCCGATGCCCCGCGCGGCCGTGGCCGTGGCCGACCGAAACTCGGCGTCGTCGCCCGCGAGGTCACCTTGCTGCCGCGCCATTGGGATTGGCTGGCGCTGCAGCCGGGCGGGGCCTCCCAGGCGCTGCGCCGGCTTGTCGACGACGCCCGCAAAACCGACGGCGGCCGCAGCCAGACGCGCGCCGCGCAAGAGGCGGCCTATCGCTTCATGTCGGCAATGGCCGGCAACCTGCCGGGTTTCGAGGAGGCCTCTCGCGCGCTGTTCGCCATCGATCGTGAGCGCTTCGCCGAACACGCGAGCCCGTGGCCGGCGGATGTCCGCACCTATGTGGAAGAGCTGGCCTGGGGTAGGTGAGGCCGGTTCAGGCCGAGCCATCCTCCAGCCAGTCGAACACGAGCGCCATACCGCCAACGGCAGCACCGGCGACGCAGACCGCCGTCCATCCGCCCCAGTTCCAGGCAACGCCGGCCAGGGCCGAGCCGATGGCGCCGCCGACAAAGAACAGCCCGACGAAGAGGCCATTGATGCGTCCGCGCGCCTCCGCCTGCAGCATGTTGATGGCGCGCCGCCCGAGCGTCTGATCGCCGGTCACCCCGATATCGAGCAGAACCGCGCTCGCGCCCATCAGCACCAGCGGCAGCCAAGACATCGCCCGCGACAATCCCGCCGCATCCGCCCCGGCCCAAGCCGCGAGAGCGAAAGCGCCGATCATGACGAGATGGGACATGATCGTCACCGGCCGTGTCCGGCCCTGATCGCCGAGGTGTCCGACCCAGGGCGTCACCGCGGCGCCGACGGCACCAATGAGCGCGAACAGCGCAATGCCACGCAGGCCAAGACCGAACGGCGCTTGCGACAGCCGCAGCGCCACCGCTGTCCAGAACAGGCTGAAGGCAGCCATGGCGAGGCTCGCTGTCAGCGCGCGTTGGCGCAACACCGGCTCGGCGCGCAAAAGATGCCAAAGCGAGGCGATAAGGGCAGGATAGCTCAATCGCGAAGACGCCGGCTGTCGGCGGGGCAGGCGCAGGGCGAGGACGAGGGTGAGCATCGCCATGGCCGCCGCGCTCACCCCATAGAAGGCCCGCCACCCCCACGCATCGGCGAGAACGCTGGCCAGCGGACGCGACAGAAGGATGCCGACCATCAGCCCGCTCATCACATCGCCGATGACCCGGCCACGGCGCTCTGGCGGCGCCATGGAGGCGGCGATCGGGACCATGATCTGAATGGCGGAACAGGCGGCGCCGAGAACGAAGAGGATGATGAGCAGCGCGGTCGCCGTCGGCGCCCAGATCACCGCAGCCGCCGCCAGTGTCGCGCAGCCGAGCATGCGCACAATCAGCGCCCGGTTCTCCAGGAGATCGGCGAGCGGAACGAGGAAGAAGAGCCCGGCCGCATAGCCGAGCAGCGTCGTCATCGCGATCAGGCCGCTACCGGCGAGATCGAGCCCCATGGCAGGGCCGATCAACCCAACCAGCGTCTGCGGCGCGAACAGATTGGTGACGATCACGCCCACGCTGGCGGCAAAGAACAGCGTCAGCGGACCGGTGATCGTTTCGGCACGGGCTGGCGCGGACTCGAGGGCAGGGATTTCACTGGAAGACATGGTGTTTCGCTCGCATAACGAAGTCGCATATAGAGCGAAGACTTTATTTGGATCACGCAATATGATACAATTCAATATTATATATAATGATTATGCGTGATCAGCATGAATATCCCAGATCTCGAAGCCTTCATCGCCGTGGTCGAAACCGGCTCCATTGTCGGTGCCTCCGCCCGGCTGAACCTGACCCAGCCTGGCGTGACGCGCCGGATCCAAAACCTCGAAATCCAGCTCGACACCGTGCTGCTCGACCGACAGTCGAAACCGCTGAAGCCAACTGCCGCTGGGCGCGAGGCCTACGAGCACGGCCGAAAGGTGTTGAGCTCGCTGGAAGACCTAAAAGCCGGCGTTTCGCCCGATGGCGATATCAAAGGCGAGTTTCGTCTCGGCATCATGCCCTATCTGTCGGACGCGGCGCTGGCGCTGCCGCTCGATCGGCTGCGCAGCGAATTTCCGCAGCTGACGCTGCGCATCGTCTCGGGCTGGTCGCCACGCCTGGTGGAGCAGGTCTCGCGCAATGAACTCGATGCGGTGGCGCTTTGTCTTGCCGATGGCATGCGTCCGCCAGACGATCTGGCGAGCGAGGAGCTGGGAACGCAGGCTGTCTTGTTGGTGGCCGCAGCCGAGATCGGCGTGCCCAATCCGGCGAGCCTGTCGGAGCTATCGCGCTTTCCCTGGGTGATGAATGAAAGCGGCTGCGGCTTTCGCGGCTTCATCCGGCATAAGTTCGAGGCGAGCCGATTGCCGTTTCAGGTCGGCGTCGAGGCGCTGAGCGCCGATCTCCGCCTGTCGTTGGTGGCGCGCGGCCATGGCATCGGCATCGTAACGCCGGCTGCCTTCGCCGGCAGCCCCTGGCGCGACAAGATCGAGGTCATCGATTCCCCCGAATTCAATCCCCGCGTCAGGTCATGGCTGCTGCATCGCACGCCGGCCGGACGGCTCGCCCGGCCGATCGCCGTCTTTCGCGAGGCGCTGCTGGAGAGTTTGAAGCTGCCGGTGCCGCTTCTGGCGTGACGGGCGAGACCTCACTCGCCAGCTTGGGGAGATGTTGGCCGCGCGCGTGGGAGCGCGGCAAGGCATCCGCTTCGGACATAAGCCCTAAGATGGATGCCTTGCCGCATCGCTCCGTCTAGCTGCGCACGGAATCGAGCTGCTCGTGATCGTTCACGACCTGCTGCGCCTTAACGTAGCTTTCGATCAGCAGCTGATAGGCCGGGAAAATCTTGGTGTAGACTTCAGCCCATTGCTGAGCATCGTCGCGATTCCAGGTCTTTTGCACTTCAGATGCCACAGCCGCTGTATCCATCGGCACGACGCCAGCCTGTACGATACGCGCCAGCGTGATCTCCTCGGCCATTTTCGAATAGGTGCCCGAGGCATCGACAACAGCAAAGACCTGATAGCCATCCTGCACGGCGCTGATCGAGGGGAAGGCCATGCAGACGCTGGTGATCGTGCCCGCGATGATGAGCTGTTTGCGACCGGTGGCTTTGACCGCCGCGACGAAGTCCGGATTGTCCCAGGCATTGATCTCGCCTCTGCGCGCGACATATTTCGCATGCGGCGCATTGGCGTGGATTTCTGGAATCAACGGCCCGTTCGGCCCCTGCGGCACCGATGCGGTGGTGATGACGGGGATGTTGGCGAGCGTGGCGATCTTGGCCAATGCCGCCGCGCGCGCGCGAAGCTCCGGCATCGGCATGTCGCCAACGGTCTGAAACAGGCCGCTCTGGTGATCGATCAACAGCAGGACAGCGTTATTGGGGTCGATGGTCGGCTTCTGGCCGTTGAAATTGGCTGGAATGCTCATGACAATGCTCCTTGATGGCGAGGCGGCGCTTTGTGATCCGACCTCAATGCAAAGAGGGTAATTGTGAGACAATATTCGCGATAGACACCTACTTTGCGTCTATCTGTTCTAAATATAGGACAATTTAGGGCTTGCACCGAGGGAGCGTTGGCCGTTTTCAGCCGCCGAGCGACAACCACGGCCAGCCGGATGTACCTTGGCAGGGCCCGAGGGGAGAGTATGCCGAAAGACAACGCCTTCGCCGTCCGCCCGCTGACCAGCGCCGACATCGACCTGTTCCGCGATCTGCTCACCGTCATGGGTGAGGCGTTTGGCGAGCTCGACACTTATACGCGGGCTCAGCCCGACACGGCCTATCTGCGAAAGTTGCTGGACGGTGATCATTTCATCACACTGGCGGCGATCGAAAACAGTGCCGTGATCGGCGGCCTCGCGGCTTATGAGCTGCCGAAGTTCGAACAGGCGCGCAACGAGATCTATATCTACGACCTGGCGGTGGCTGCCGCTTATCGCCGCAAAGGCGTGGCGACGGCGCTGATCGAGGCCCTCAAAACCATCGGCGCGGCGCGTGGTGCTCATGTGATCTACGTCCAGGCCGATCCGCCCGACGCACCGGCCGTCGCCCTCTATTCCAAGCTCGGCACCCGCGAGGACGTGCTGCACTTCGACATAGCGGTGAAGTGAACCGCAGCCGGCAGGGCGTGCCCGTAAGCAAAGGTTGACGTCAGGAGGCCCGCGGCCCTAGAGAGAGCCCGCGATGTTCGCGGCCTGGACTCTCGCGGCAGGAGACCCGTTCTACTGCCAATGGGAAATGCAAGCACGATCAGTCGTTTGGAAGGGTGGCCGAGTGGTTTAAGGCAGCGGTCTTGAAAACCGCCGTGGGTGCAAGCTCACCGTGAGTTCGAATCTCACCTCTTCCGCCACTCCTGCCAATTGCCCTCTATAGCCTGCGCTCCCGCCGGTTACCGCATGCCCACAAAGCGGCTTTGCGGCAATTCTCGACATCTTTTGCCAGAAACCGGACCCCGCCAAGAGTCTGGGTGGCGAAAAAAACCGTCGAGCTGACCCGATCGACTTTCGAGCCAGGCTAAGTGGAGCCAGATTGGGCATTTAGAAAAATGAAAGGCTGCCATGCAACAATAATGAAGGCTGATTTGCAGATGAAATACACGCTGTGCGTAAGTGCACATGCGGAGGTTTTTATCGCAGGGGCCGTGTCGTCAGGTGGAGCGAGAAGTTAGCCTGTGTTTACTCAGCAGCAGTTGCTCTCAATCCTTTCCTCCCTACCAGACCCGGCATTCATCCTCACGCGCAGCGGCCGCTATGCGGCTGTATTCGGTGGGAAAGATCTCAGGCACTATCATGACGGTAGTGGGCTTGTAGGACGCAGCATGTTTGAAGTGCTGAAAGAAGAAAAGGCACGATGGTTCGCCGCTGAAATTGAAAAGGCGTTGGAAAGCGGCGTACTCCATATCGTCGAATACGAACTCAGCGGCAGTGACGTGAAGGGAGCCGGCGACGGCCCCAGTCATTCCATCTGGTTCGAAGGCCGCGTTCAGGCACTGAACTTTCAGGTTGAAGGCGAGGCGGCCGTCGTCTGGATAGCGAGCAATATCACCGACAAGAATGACGTTCAGCAAAAGCTGCGCCAACTGAGTGAAACGGACGCACTGACGGGGCTCTACAACCGCCGTAAGCTGCTTGAGACCTTGGATGACCGGCTGACGATCTTTGAACGAGAAAAGGCTCAGACTTCTGTGCTGGTCTTCGATCTCGACAATTTCAAACGCCTCAACGATGAGATGGGACACCATGCAGGCGACGCGGCTCTGGTCGAAATAGCACGCCTATGCCGCCAGAGCCTGCGCAAAAGCGATGTGATCGCCCGTTTCGGCGGTGACGAGTTCGTGGTGGTGATGCCCGGCACCGATCGCAGCGATGCGCTGGAAATCGCCGAGCGGTTACGTAAGCATGTTCCCATCGCCCTCAAGGAAACCGTGCGTTACGAATCCACGATCAGCGGCGGTGTTAGCGAATTCAGTCTGCCGGATCGTTTTTCCAGCGATATACTCACACGCGCTGATGCGGGGCTGTACCAGTCGAAACGGGCCGGTCGCAACCGCGTATCGGCCCTATAAATTGCCGACGGGCTCGGGCGTTTCAAGCCGCAGGTCAATCGCCAGGCTATCACCGACGCAAAGATTTTGCGCCGACATGATTTGGCGCTAACACATGAGCCTCGGTTGGGACGGTCAAAATCCGACATAGGGGGCATTCATGCGATTGATTGGCGTGTTGGCGATCTTGGTCTTTTCGGCGGCGCCCGCTTTGGCGCTCACATGTCGAACGGATAAGCTAGGGACCACGCGGTGCAGCAACGGCACCACCTATCGCACCGACAAGCTCGGCACCACGCGCGACAATCATGGCAACAGGTGGCGAACTGATCGCCAGGGGACTACGCGGGGCAGTGACGGCACCACCTATCGCACTGACAAGCTGGGCACCACGCGCGATAATTACGGCAACAGGTGGAGAACCGATCGCTTAGGGATAACGCGGGGCAGCAATGGCACGCGTTGCCGAACCGATAAGTTGGGAACAACGCGCTGCTACTGATCAAGCCGTCTCGAAGGCGCATTATAGGCCCGTCAGGCCAGCGCCACCGATCAGCGGCAATGCCCTTTGAAGAATGGCGAGCAGGGCGATTAACCCGACGACGATGCGCGCGGCTTGATGAACTTGTCCTGGCAATCCGGGGATCATGCCGATGAGCAGGATCACCACATAAGCCACAAGGATGATGATCAAGGCGGCGATAAGAAATCCAATCATGTCAGGCCTCTTTGGTAAATGGCAGCATAGATGCAATTCAGGGAACTGGCTGAAAGTTCCAATTCGGATACGGCCTGGCGATAACGCCGAGGACCGAGAGAAGATGAGGGATGGAATCTTGAGCAGGGGTTCTGAAATTGTCTTTTAGAGGCTACAAATACCTCTGGATTGCGCACGCCTCTGGCAGAAGGCAGCAGGCTGCGCCTTGCAACAGACGTCTTCAGATCCACGTCCCAGCGACAAGGATGGCCAGGATCATCAGTCTGGCCTGAAAGCCTCAAGCGAGTAGGGCCGAGTAGGGCGGCTCAAGACGCATAACGGCTCAATAAAAATGGTACCAGATCGCGGAACCCGCCGCGATTAGGACGATAAATATCAACACGAGCAAGCTCGGTTCGTAGAGTATTGAACTCCACGTCACGGCCTCCGTCGTGATTTCTTCGACGATTTCCGCCTCTTTATCGTCAGAAGCGCTGGGAGCCGCGCGTTTGTCCGGCATCGTCTATCTCCGGAGGAATTGGCCTTTCGGCCTCTTCAAATCTAACCCGTAACGACCGAAGTCGTTCCCGGACTGCGCGCTAAACTCGATCTGTTGAGGCCAGCAGCAAGACCCGTCATCATGCGTTGCAGCATGATGACGGGCCAATAGGTAGCACCCTCGGGCTGGCGGTTTAACGAAGGGCGTTCCGCACTCTCAACACAGAAGCGATCGTCGGGTTCCCTGCCTGCCGAACTTCCGACAACGGCGCTTCAGCCCCAAGCCGATATTCGCTCAAACATGCCCGTATCGCGCGATGCAATGCCAGACCCATTTTGCCGTTTGGTAGTCGAGCAGGTGATCACGGGCGCGCCACAGGATCGCAGGCGTCACGACCTTCTGCTCGGCAATTCGTCCGATCGCATTGGCCGCGACCGGCCCCCGATACGCTTCGCAATCGGCAATCCGATCCAGCGGCAACCGGAAACCGTCGTGCCATTCCACCCGGCAGCCGAGCGAAGCAGCGGATTCTTCTATCACGGTGTTTCGAAAGGACGGATCGAGGACGATGGCTTCGACATCCTCGCTGATGCGCAGCGGACCGTGAACATGCGCCTCAATATAATTATCGAGCCATGGATCGAGCCCTGATGCGTTTGCTTCGGCCAAGACGATCAGAGGACGAGCATCGCCGACCGCGAAGTTTTTTGGCTCCAGATAACTGTCAGGATAGCAGAACGACGTTCGGGGTCGAACGTGCGGCCTGAGACGCATATGGCTTGAACCGAAGCGACGCGAACCTCCCACCGGGTCATTGCGATGGTTCAGCGCACCATATTTTGGTCGGAACGAAGGGGCCTCCTTGTCATACGCACCCCCGAAAATCCGGCTTTCCCAGCTCCAGCGATCCCCACCGCGATGGGCGGTCAAACCGCCGCTGCTGGTCCCCGTTTCGAATTGCGAGCGATAGGCATCGTGACGGGCAAGGAGTTCAATGACGTTTTCGCCGCCAGCAACAATATCCGGATGGAAGTTCATGGTGATGGGGAGAGATACGCCGTCCGTCTCGCCTGTACAGAACTGACGAAGATGGGCAAGCGCCTGTTCGACTGGATCCATCATAGAACTGTAGTCAGGTTACTTCTGTGATCGATGATAGGCGACCAGCGCATTGGCATGCCCATGGCCCATCCCGTGCTCCGACTTGAGGAGGGAAACCACCTCCATGTGCTTCTTGTCCTTCATGGTGTCGAGAAGCGTGAGCCAGTGACCTACTGGTTTGCCGTATGATTTCTCAATCGAAGGAAAGTAGGAAGCAGGGCCTTTCACTTTCTCCGTCGCCATTCAAAATATCTCCTAACCGTCTTCAACAAAGTAATCTCCACCATAAGAAGACGATTGAGAGACGCAAGAGCCGACAACCGCCTCAGGGTTTGATCATCGGTTCTTCGATCGTCAGGCGTTCTTCGATCGTCAGGATTGCGGCGGCGGTGGCCCGCGCCGGGGGCCTTTCCGTGTCATCGCGTAAACGGCCACGATCGCGGCGGCAAAGCCTGACGCCGCGCCGATGCCCAGCGCCCAGCGTGGACCCAGATTGTCCGCCACCCATCCGACGATCGGTGCACCGATCGGCGTGCCGCCAAGCGCGACGCTGACACGCAGCGCCATCACCCGCCCGCGCATGGCCGGATCCGTCGAAAGCTGCATCAGGCTGTTGGTCGTATTGGAGAAGGTCAGTGCCGAAACGCCGATCACGACGAGAGCGGCTGCGAACGCCCAGTAGCTCGGCGCGACGGCGGCCAGCGTACAGCCAATCCCGAAGATGGCGGCGCCAACCATAAGTGTTTCGAACCGTGGCCTGTCCCGACCGGCGGCCAGCAACGCGCCAGCGACCGTTCCGATCGCCATGATCGACGACAGCAGACCATATCCCCGGGCATCGGCGTCGAAGACACGGACCGCCATGGTCGAGATGAAGATCGGGAAATTCAATCCGAAGGTGCCGATCAGGAACAGCATGATCAAGATCGCCTTCAGATCGGGGCGGGCCCAGACATAGCGAAACCCTTCGACAAAGCTGCCCCGTGTGCGCTGAGCGCGCGGATTGGGATGAAGCTCCGATGTGCGCAGCAGCGAGAGCGAGATCAGCACCGCGATGAAGGACAGTCCGTTGATCAAAAAGGCCCAGCCGGTGCCAATCGTAGCGATGACGATGCCAGCCACCGCAGGCCCGATCATGCGACCGGAGTTGAAGGAGGTCGAATTGAGCGCGATCGCATTGGACAGGTCCTTTTCGCCGACCAGCTCCGCGACGAAGGTCTGGCGCACCGGCGCATCGAACGCCGCCACCGTGCCAAAGAGAAAGGCGAAGACATAGACATGCCAGAGCTGCACAAAGCCGCTGATGGTGAGGATGCCCAGCGTCAGGGCGAGGGCCCCCATGAGCGCCTGGGTGGCGAGCAACAATTTGCGCTGGTTGAAGTGGTCGGCGACAAAGCCGGTCCAGGGCAGGAAAAGGAACTGCGGCGCAAACTGAAGCGCCATCACGATGCCGACCGCCGAAGCATTGTGGTGGGTGAGCTGCGTCAGCACCAGCCAGTCTTGGGCGGTGCGCTGCACCCATGTGCCCACATTGGAGACGAAGGCGCCGCCAACCCAGATCCGGTAGTTGTAACTCCGCAGCGACCGAAAAATGTTTTGAACCGCTAGATTCACGGGCGTTCTGGCAGGTTGCCGCCATGGAAGCGCCCGAAATGCCGGGCGGCGAAGAGGCCCAGCAGAAGCATGCCGAGCCCGAGCGCGGCGACATGCGCCGTGTTCCGCAGGTCAAAGTCGCCGACGCGGCAGACGAGCAGATAGCTGATCACGAGATTGGCAAAGCCCCAGAGGATATTCACGCTGGACGACGACAGGCCCTGGCCCCGCGGCGTTGCGAATGGGCTCTGGAAAGCCTTCCCCATCGTGCCGTTGACGTAGTGCGGCACAGCATTCGCCAAAAAGGCGCCGCCGAAAAAATAGGACAGGATTGGAAGCCAGGTCATGTCGCTTGGTCCTTCATCTCAATGGTCTTTCGTTGCGAGCCGTTTGATGATTTCGCGTGTCGTCCCGGTCTCGCCCAGTCGGGGGAAGACGAAGCTGATGCTGTAATCATGGGCTTGCGCGCACGTGTCCGTCATCGCATCGACGGCCAGGGTCACGTTGAAGCCTAGCTCATAGGCCTGACGCGCCGTCGCCTCGACGCCGGTGGCCGTGGCCACGCCCGTCACCACGACCTGCGTGACGCCCAGCTTTTTCAGGCGCGCCTCCAGATCGGTGCTGGCAAAGGCGCCCCATGTCCGCTTGGTGACGACGATGTCGTCTGGCTGTTGACCGAGTTCGGGAAGAATGTCGACGAAGCCCTCGGGCAGTGGATCAGGAACCCGTCTTGGCTGCTCCGTTCGCCCCGGGGCGCCACCTGAGACGTTGACCAGAACGACCGGCAGATTCAGCGCCCGAAAAGCCTCGATCAATTCCCGCGTGCGTTCCAGGATCGGACCGATGGGGTGGATGAAGGCGTGGCCGACGATGCCCTGCTGCAGATCGACGACGATCAGCGCCGTGTTCGGATCGAGGGTTGTCAGCACGGCATGTCCTTAGCGGTTCGGGTGTTGGCCGGGACGGGGCATAGGGAAGCTTAATCGTCGATAAGACGTCGGAGCAGGGCGACCGCAGCCGCGACCTGGTTCTGCTCCTGTTGGGAAAGCCGGGCGTCGAGGGTCCGCGACAACCAATCCTGCCGCGCCGCGCGGCTTTGCTGGATCCAGTCCATGCAGGCCTTCGTCAGGGACAAGATGGTGCGCCGTCCGTCCGTCGGATCCGGCGCACCCGCCACAAGTCCGGCCTCTTCCAGTGCGGCGATGACCGTGCCCATAGATTGAGGCCGTATCCCTTCCGCTCGGGCAAGCTCCGACGTCGTTGCGGGACCATGCTTTTCGAGGCGCAACAGCACGGAGGTTTGCGTCGGTGTCAGGTCGCCGCCGAGATGGGCCTGGTCGCGCAGCCGCCGCCTGATCTGGCTGACCAAGGCCCGAAGATCCTGTGCCAGTGCCGCGGTGACAGCCGCCTGCTGATCATCCCATTTCGCATTCATGGCGGCGGCTATAGCATATATGAAGCTAAACTGTAAAGATTAGCTTCATATTTCCTCACGGAAGCACGGCGGAGAGGCTCCCAGATGCGCCTGAACTGGCCGGATCGCGCGGCTCCACGATCCGGAGCCTGTGTGCTTCCGCTTGGTTTGAGGCGTTATTGATTGATTTCAGGCTCAACAAGCCGTGCCAGATTGCGCAGCGACTGCTGCCAACCAAGATAGCAAGCCTCCGGAGGAATGACATCCGGCACGCCGGCTTGCTCGATATTGACCTCGGTGCCGACCAGGACTTTTTTCAACGTCACCGTCACCACCATCTCGCCGGGCAGGTTGGGATCATCGAATTTGTTCGTGTAGCGCAGCCGTTCCCCCGGGACGAGTTCGACATAGGCGCCGCCAAACGCATCGCTGTTGCCCGTCGTAAAATTCCGGAAGGACATTCTGAATGTGCCGCCGACCTTCGGTTCCAGATGATGCACGGTGCAGGCAAAACCGTTGGGCGGGAGCCATTTTGCCAGTGCGTCCGCCTCGATGAACGCGCGATAGATTTTCTCGGGGCTGGTTGTCAGCACGCGGTGCAAGCGAAGGGTACTGGGCATATCGTTATCCTCTTGAATTAACAGGTGGACGTGGGCGCAGCCAATCTGGTGCCATTCCAAGGACGAACGAGACTTCGCCGATCCGACACATGATCCTGCAACACGATCTGGCCACCGTCGCGAGTGCGAGGCGAGCGATCGGTGGCGCGCCGACCGCAATCTCCAAGCCGCGAACATTGCTGCGCCGTTCAAGACTATTGGCTGGCTGGAGCAAATCCAATCCGTCGCTTAAATCGCAGACCTAAGCGTCGGTCTTGAAGCGCGATGACCATTCTCTGAAATTCCTGTGCAACCCGCAAACCTTCATCGGCCTTCCGTTGATAGGTGTTTGCCCGTTGTTAGACACGCCGCATGATGCCATGCAGCGGATCGTCCATCTTCAAACTGCTCTGCGTTGAAGATTACTCTCCCTACGAACAACGCTAGCTGCCGCAGGCATATTGTTCAGAGCTTCCGTTGATAGGAGGCCGGCGTCTCGCCGAAGGTCTGGCGGAAGAGCGTTATAAAGGCGCTGGCGGTTGAGTAGCCCAAATCCAAGGCGACGGACGTCACCGGAACATCGGCGGCCAGCATCTCGAGCGATCTCAAAAGGCGGGCGCGTTGGCGCCAGACCGTGAATGTGAAGCCCGTTTCCGCCACGAAAAGCCGGCTAAGCGTCCGCGAACTGGCGCCGGTCCATCGCGCCCAGCCCTCCAGATCGCGACCGTCGGCAGGATCATCGATCAGCGCCCGCGCAATCCGTGCCAATCGATTGTCTTTAGGCATGGGAAGGCCAAGCGCCTCCGTGGGGAGGGTGCGGATTTCATCGAGAATGACGGTGGCAAGCCGGGCACTTGCGGCATCCAATGGAGCCACCGGCCAGCTTGCCGCCCGCAACACAGCCTCCCGCAACAGCCCTGATGTCCTTAAGGCACGAGGCGTTTTCGGCAGATCGAGACAGAGGCTTTCTGCAATATAGACGCTCCACCCCTCGAAGGAGCCATGAGACGCCGCCCAATGCTCATGATACGGCGGCAACCAGACTGCGTGGATCGCCGGTACAATCCACACGCTGTCCACTACGCCCACGGTCAGAACCCCGTTTGTCGATCCGAACAATTGCCCGCGCGCGTGCGCATGGGGAATCGAGGTCCGCTCGCTCTCCACCTTGCCGGCAGCGACAATGAGAAAAGGTTCGGCAGCGGAGTTGACGAGGGCGGGGTCGAAGGAAAGATCCGTCATGGCGTCATTCTGATATAAATTGGCATAACTAGTTTATAGCCGCCAGCGCCGGATTGCTATTCTCGCTTTGTAACGAGGAGATGGCATATGCGCGCGCAGGGTATCCGACCTGACCCGATCCATGAGTTCGAGATCGCCGCCTTCGGGCTGATGGAGGCGGCCCGATGAACGCAAAACCCGATTTGAACGCGCTTTATGCCCCGCCTTCAGAGATGATCCAGAAGGCGGTGCTGGATCGCCTCATCGATTTTCACGAAGCCTATTTGCGGGCGGCCACATTCTTTTGCTTCGCAAGCGGGCGCGACAGCGGACTGGATGCTTCGCCCCGTGGTGGGCCGGCCGGCTTTGTCCATGTGCTCGATCCGCACACTGTCGCTTTCGCCGACTGGCCCGGCAATAACCGCATCGAGTCGATGCGCAATCTGGATGAGGACGATCGCGCGGCGATGCTGTTCCTGTTCCCGGGCCTGGAAGTCTTCTTGCGGATCAACGGACGCGCCCGCGCATCGGTTGATCCAACCCTGCTTGAGCGGTTGAAGGAGGGCGAGCGTGCACCCAAGGCGGCCATTGTCGTCTCCGTGAGCGAAGTGTTGTTCCACTGCGGCAAGGCCATAAACCGCGCGCGCTTGTGGTCTGGAGCTTCACAACTCGACCGGAGTGCGCTTCCTTCCGTCGGCAAGATTCTGGCCTCGCTGGCGCAACTGCGGGACGCCAATGTCGAGGCCCTCGATGCGCATTATGACCATGCGGTCCGCAACGATCTTTATTGAGCGTTGATCACGCCACGGAGATGATCATGTATTTGGACCAAGCCCATTTCCCCATCGTCTTCCTGAGAGAAGAGGGGCCGTCAGAAATGCCGCTTCCGCATCAGTTGGTCGAACTGCTCGCGGCCGGGAAGAAATTTGTGCTGATCACCCATCATCGTCTCGGAGAGGGGCATGACGAGACGCACGAGGAGCGCAAGGAACGGGCGCTTTTCTTCAAGCAGATCAGAAAGCAACTACATGAGCTCTGTCGCGGCATCATATTCATTCAGGGAGACCGGCCGTTTGCGCTGCCGGTTCGTGCTGCGGCGCAAACGTTTGTCAAGGCATTGGGGATGACAGTAGCTTTCGTCGCTGACGAGCAGGCGGCCGTACAACAGGGCAATGCCCTGTTGTAACCTTCCGATCTGCTTAGCCCTCGAAATAGCGCGGCCGATCTATATCGGCGATCAGTCCCGGCTGGGTCGGCTGCCATCCCAACAGTTTTCGCGTTTTCTGGCTTGAGGCCGGAGTGTTGATCGCGGCGAAATGCGCGAACCAGCCAAAATGCGCGGCAGCCTCCTCGGGCGTCTTGCTGACAACCGGCACATTCAGCTGGCGACCGATAACGCCAGCGATATCGCGGAACGGCACGCCCTCGTCAGCCACCGCGTGATAGCGGCTTCCGGCCGATCCATTTTCGAGCGCCAGCCTGTAAAGACGTGCTGCGTCGAGCCGATGCACTCCCGGCCAGAGGTTTTGCCCTTCGCCGGCATAGACCGAGACGCCTTTTTGGCGGGCGATGCCGATGAGCATCGGCACGAAGCCATGGTCGCCGTCGCCGTGTACCGACGGCGGTAGACGAACAACCGACGTGCGCACGCCGCGCGAAGCGAGCGAAGCGGTCGCTTCTTCTGACGCGACACGCGGACTGGCGGTCGGGCCCGTGGGGGAAGCATCGTCTTCAGTGGCAACCCGGCCGGCCGACAGGACGCCGATGCCTGAGGTGACGATCAAGGGACGATCAGAGCCCATAAGAGCAGAACCGAGGGCTTCGACGACATGGCGCTCGCTCTCGCAGTTCTCCTTGAATCTTGAGAAATCATGATTGAAGGCGGTATGGATCACACCATCCGACGCTGCCGCACCACGGCGCAGGCTCTCCAAATCTTCGAGATCGCCGCGATGCACCTTGGCACCCATGGCGGCAAGAGATTTGGCGCCAGCATCCGAGCGGGTCAGACCGATGACCTCATGGCCCGCGCCCAGCAATTCCTGAACAACGGCGGAACCGACAAAACCGGTGGCGCCTGTAACGAAGACACGCATGGCGAACTTCCTTCACTTCATTTCACCCACGCCGCATGCGGCGCGTTGGGAGGGAGATAAGCGATTGAGCCCATACGATCCATGCGGTAACGTCCGCATTATCTTCGTGATCGTCCGGAATGCCCATGGATCCCCTTTCAGACGTGCTGTCGCTGCTCAAGCCGCGCAATTACATGTCCGCTGGCTTCGAAGCTGGTGGACCATGGTCAATCCAGTTTCCCGATCAGCAAAAAAGCATCAAATGCGGTGCCGTGGTGTCCGGTCAGTGCTGGCTGTCGGTCGAAGGGGTGCCTGACGCATTACGCCTCGATACGGGGGACTGCTTCCTGCTGCCGAGCGGTCGACCGTTTCGCATAGCCACCGACATGGCGTTGACGCCGGTCCAAGCAGCAGAGGTGTTTTCACCGGCGCGCGGTGGTGGCATCGTCCGTTACAACGGAGGCGGCGACTTCTTTTTCGTCAGTAGCCGCTTCGCCCTCGCTGGCAATCATGCCGACCTTTTGTTGCAGATGCTGCCGCCGATTGTGCACATCCGCAGCGAAGCGGAGCAGGTGGCCTTGCGTTGGTCGGTCGAGCGCATGATGCAGGAATTGCGCGCGGAGCAACCTGGCGGCTTTCTGATCATCCAGCATCTCGCCCACATGATTTTGGTTCAGGCCCTGCGGTTGCATCTGGCGGAGGCGAAGGGCGGCGTTGGTTGGCTCTTTGCCTTGGCCGACAAGCACATGGGTGCGGCGATCACCGCCATGCACGCTGATCCTGCGCATCGCTGGACCTTGCAAGAGCTGGCGCAGCGCGCCGGCATGTCACGCTCGGTCTTCGCCGAGAAGTTCAAGGAGACCGTTGGCAAAACCCCGATGGAATATTTGACGCGTTGGCGCATGCTGCTGGGTGGCGACAGGCTGACGCATTCCAGCGATCCTATTTCCACCATCGCCCTGTCGCTTGGCTACGAGTCCGAGAGCGCGTTCAGCACCGCCTTCAAAAAGGTCATGGGCTGTTCGCCACGGCAATATAGCCGCGGCCAGCAGACGGCTTCCTCTTCACAGGGCGCGCCGCGGCCCGCTCCCGAGCAGCTTGAAGCCGTCGCCGATTGAGGCAAAGGCGGGGGCAGGGCGGGCGTCCTGTCATTCGAGCCTGTCATCGAAACTCCATGGGATTGCCGCCACTATAGGGAGGGCGCACAATCGAACTCTTGTCCGGCCTGATGCAGATCAGGTCCATTTTTGAGGAGCATGCGATGGATACGATCAAGCCTCTGTTCACGGCGGTTGCCACGGCGACTGGTGGGCGCAACGGCCATACAGCGGCATCCGACGGCACAGTCAGCGCTGATTTATCCGTTCCGAAAGCCATGGGCGGCCCGGGCAAGCCGGGCACGACCACCCCAGAACACCTGTTTGCCGCCGGCTATGCGGCCTGTTTCGGCGGCGCCCTCGATTTCGTCGCCAAACAGCACAAGAAGGACGCGACCAAAGCAAAAATCACGGCGGAGGTATCGATTGGGCCGCGCGATGGCGGCGGCTTCGGCATTGCGGTCAAACTGCATGTCGAGGATCCGACCTTGCCGCAAGCCGAGCTCGCCGCGCTGGCAACCGAAGCGCACGAGAAAATCTGCCCGTATTCCCATGCGACGCGCGGCAATGTGGACGTGCAAATCGACGTCAAGGGCGCGTAGGCCAGAGTAGTAAGCTTATGTTTTGCGGAGACAATCGAGCTAATTGCTCCGTGTTTCCGAAGGCCATGGGTGGCGGCTTGGTGTGCCGCCACTCCTCATTCTGATGAAGGCCCTGAATCTGAATGCCGACAATGAGGCTTGCGTCACGACACCTCTAATAGTATACTCCCCTATATTATTTAGCGAAGCAACAATTCATGTCCCATTCCGTCCGCCAGAAAGACAAACTGATCGCCCGCGTGCGCCGGATCCGCGGCCAGATCGAAGGGATCGAGCGGGCGCTGCAAGCCGAAACGGCCTGTGGTGAAGTCTTGCGCCAGCTCGCCTCGGTGCGCGGCGCCATGAGCGGGCTGACCACCGAACTGATGGAAGACCATCTGCGCGAGCACGTGCTTGCGGCGGCAACGGAAACCGAACGCCAACAGGGCGGCGAGGAACTGATCGAAGTCTTGCGGACCTACATGAAGTAGGCCGGCGCGCCTGAAAGGAATATCCCATGGCCGCGAATGAAATTTTCCTTCCCAACCACGATCACGTTTTCCTCGGCGACGATCACAAGCGGAACGAGCGCAGGGTCTGGCTCGTCATCGCGCTGACCGCAAGCATGATGGTGGTCGAGATCGTTGCCGGCACCATCTACGGATCGATGGCTCTGGTGGCCGATGGCTGGCACATGTCGACCCACGCCGGCGCCATGCTGATCGCCGCGCTCGCCTATCTCTACGCCCAGCGCCACGCCCGTGATCCGCGTTTCACCTTTGGCACCGGCAAGCTCGGCGATCTGGCCGGCTTCGCCAGCGCGGTGGTGCTTGCCCTGGTGGCCCTGCTGATCGGCTGGGAAAGCCTCGTGCGTCTCGCCAATCCCGTGGCGATCAGTTTCGATCAGGCGATCGCCGTCGCGGTCGTCGGTCTTGTCGTCAATCTGATCAGCGCCTGGCTGCTGAAGGACGATCATGCGCACCACCATCATGGTCATGCGCACGATCACGATCACGCAGATCACAACCATGGCCCGGCGCGCGACAACAATCTACGCGCCGCCTATTTGCACGTTCTGGCGGACGCGCTCACCTCGGTTCTGGCCATCGTCGCGTTGCTGTTCGGCCTCTTCAATGGCTGGCTATGGGCCGACCCGATGATGGGCGTGGTGGGTGCGCTGGTCATCGCGCGCTGGTCATTGGGACTGATCCGCGACGCGGGCAGTGTGCTACTCGACAAAGTGTCGGACGATGAAGAGCTTCCTGGCGAAATTCGTGAAGCTCTCGAAGGGCAAGGCGACAAGATCACCGATCTGCATGTGTGGCAGTTGGGCCCTGGCCATCATGCGGCGATCATCGCCCTTGTGTCGCCGAGCCCCAAAGAGCCATCGCACTACAAGGCTTTGCTGGCGCACATCCACGAGCTTTCGCACGTGACGGTCGAAGTGGAGCCAGCGTGAAATTATTTTTTCGGCAGCGACCGGACAAAGGCGAGGGCGGCGTCGAGCAGTCTGCGCCGCAGCTTGTCGTCGCCAAAGGCCGTGGGGCCAGCGCGCACCCAGCCCGACATTACTCTGTCACGGGAGATCATCGGAACAATGTCCGGCGTCGCCCGCGCCCGGTCATCCTTGCCTTTGCCGAGCCGGACCAGCATGCCATCGTCGCGAGCGCCGCATAAAAGGTTGCCGTTCAACAACCAGGCGCGTCCGCCGAACATGGCTTTTTCCGTCAAGCCCCGCACGGACACGAGATCTTCTCGCAACAGTTCCGCCAGGCCCGCGTCTTGCGCCATGTCACACTCCCTGGGTTGGCTTTGAACGTGACACTCTGATCACTGCGTCTTGATGAAATCGACAAAGGCACGCAACGGCGCGGGCAGGTGGCGTCGGCCGGGGTAGTAGAGAAACGGGCCACTAAAGGTCTGCCACCAGGGCTCCAGCACCGGCTCGAGCGCGCCGCTCGCCAGATAGGGCCGCAACCAGTCTTCAAAGAAATAGATGATGCCAAGCCCATCCACCCCCGCTTCAAGGGCCAGATCGGCCGCCAGGCCGATGCGGACCAGCAGCGGGCCGGTGGGGTCGACACGCACGATTTCTCCCTCACGCTCGAATTCCCAAGCGGGGATTGTGCCACTGGCGAACTGTCCACGCAGACAGGAATGAGCGAGCAAGTCGCGCGGGTGCTCGGGGCGGCCTCTTGCATCCAAATAAGCCGGTGAGGCGGCGGTCGCGAACCGTTGCACGCGGGGCCCGATCGGCACGGCAATCATGTCTTGATCGAGCCGCTCGTCGTAGCGGATCCCCGCATCGCAACCGGCGGCCAGCACGTCGACAAAACTGTCCTCGACGATCACCTCCAGCTTGATGTCGGGATAGGCCTTCAAGAATGGTGTGACGATGGCGGGAAGAATAAGGCGGGCGGCAACGGTCGGCACATTCAGCTTCAGCGTTCCCGTCGGCCGGTCGCGGAATGTGTTGACGACGTCGAGCGCCGCTTCCACCTCGTTCAGCGCCGGCGTGAGCCGTTCGGCCAGGCGCAGTCCCGCTTCGGTCGGGGCAATGCTGCGGGTCGTGCGGTTGAGCAGCCGGACGCCCAATCGGGTTTCAAGACGCCGCACCGCCTCGCTCAGGCTCGAGGCCGACACACCGCTAGCACGGGCGCCTTCGCGAAAGCCCCCCGCCTGCACCACGGCGAGAAACGCCGAAAGATCCTGAAGGTCAGCCGCCATTGTTCGAAATTCCATACAGCCTGTGCCGATATAAGGTGGTTATCGCACAGCCGGTCAACGCCTATCTTCGAACCACGTCGTTAGGCGTTGGAGACAGAAACATGACCGACCTCACCAAAGCAGGCACTTTTTCCCTTGGCGGCCAGAGCGTAAAGCGAATGGGCTATGGCGCCATGCAGCTTGCCGGCCCCGGCGTGTTTGGGCCGCCGAAGGATCGCGACGGGGCGCTCGCGGTGCTGCGCCAGGCCGTGAAAGCCGGCGTCGACCACATCGATACCAGCGACTTCTACGGACCTCACATCACCAACCAGTTGATCCGGGAAGCCTTGCATCCCTATCCCAACAATCTGGTGATCGTGACCAAGGTCGGCGGCAAGCGTGGCGCCGATGCGTCGTGGCTTCCGGCGCAAAGCCCGGCGGAACTCACCCAAGCGGTCCATGACAACCTGCGCAACCTCGGCATTGATGCGATCGACGTCGTCAATCTGCGCCTCTGGGGCGATGGCCACGGTCCCGCCGAAGGCTCGATCGAAGAGCGGTTCGTCACGCTGGCTGAACTTCAGCGCCAGGGCCTCATCAAGCATCTGGGCCTCAGCAACGCCACATCCGCCCAAGTGGCGGAGGCACGCAAGATCGCCAAGGTCGTCTGCGTGCAGAACCAGTATAATCTAGCGCATCGCCACGACGACCCGTTGATCGACGAACTCGGCAAGCTGGGCATCGCCTACGTTCCTTTCTTTCCGCTCGGTGGCTTCACGCCGTTGCAGTCGGACAGCTTGTCGAACGTGGCCGCGAAGCTCGGCGCGACACCGATGCAGGTTGCGCTCGCTTGGCTGCTGGCCCGGGCGCCCAACATCCTGCTGATCCCGGGGACATCGTCGGTCAACCATCTGACGCAGAACTTAGCGGCGGCCGAGCTGGTCTTGACGAAGGATGTTCTCGCTGAGCTCGAAAAGATCTAAACAGGATCGATCGACAGTCTGTCGGTTTGGCCAAGGGGTTGGCCAAGCATCGTTTCGGTATGGCGCTCGACGCGATCACGCCCGGCGTGCTTGGCCCGGTAGAGCGCCGCATCGGCCCGCACAAGGAGATCCGACAGGCTCTCGTCGGGCCGCTTCTCCGCCAGACCGAAACTGGCTGTCACGCGCCACGTGTCCGGGAGTCCCGCGAACCGTGTGGCGCTGATGGCCGCGCGCAATCGTTCGGCGAAGGCGGCGGCGCCCTCTGCGTCGCAGTTGGGCAGCAGAAGGACAAATTCTTCGCCGCCCAACCTGCCGCACAGATCGATGCGCCGTGCCGCCTGGCGGATCACCTTGCCGAGTGTCCGAAGCACTTCATCGCCGGCGGCATGACCCAATGCGTCATTGATCTGTTTGAAATGATCGATGTCGGCAACGACGACACTCAAGGGCAGGCTGCGCGGATCATGCATGCACGGCGCAGCGCCTTCTTGAAAGCCACGTCGATTGAGCAGGCCGGTCAGAGAGTCTATCGCGCGCTCGCGCCGCAGATCCTCGATCACATCGCCGACGGCAACCCCAAGAAGCGCCAGAGCCAGAGCGACGCCGAGCACCGCGAGCGAGTATTGCAGCGCCAGCCAGAACGGCGACAGCCCAAAAGCAGTGGCGTCGGGCACAATGAATTGTTGCGTGAGCAGGGTGCGCAGAATGAATTGAATGGAGAAGATCAGCAGCGTCCAGAACAAGATTCGTTCCGTCATCTGTCCCAAGCGCAAGGCGCGCACGCGCCACGCGGTGACCAGACAGATCAAACCAAAGCCGAAGTTCAAAATGTAGACGCGGATCCACACGTTGCGATCGACGTAAAAGAAATAGGCCGTGCCCGCGACGATCAGGAACAGGATGCCACACTGCGCCAGCCATGGCGTGTGCTTGCTGGAGCGGATCAGCAACCCTTCATTGAAGGTCAAAACGCTGATCGTATAGATGAAGGCGGAGACGACAGCGTTTGGGCCAGGGGCCGCGGGCACCGCTAGAATTTGGCAGAGGGTACCCATGCAAAACAGAAACCCGGCAATGCCGAACAATAACAAATGCCGGCGCGGTCGATCGAGCGTCCAGGCAAAGATAAACGCGACCGCGAAAAGCAGGATAATGGTCGGGCCGAGGAGGAGAAGTGGATTTGACGGGACTCGCAAAGCCTGTCCGGCGTCCTCTGTTTCTCACAAATTCCAACTCGGTGAATTAGCGCGGACCTCTCCTTGAAGCAAATGACGCCCGTTAACCTTGCCACATTCGGCGCTCAAACAACGGTGTATCTGAGATGCACCAAATCATGTTCGAGCTGCTCGACAGACTGAAATTGCAACAGGCGCGGCTTGCCGGACGTGCGATCAAATGTTGTCGGCAAGCCGGCCAAACCGTCTGCGAGTGGCACGACAATCAGGCTGATTTCATCAATCAGCCCAGCTGAAAGAAAGCTGCCGTTGATGGCGCCGCCGCCTTCCAGCAACAGGCGTTTAATGCCGAACTCCGTCGCAAGAATGGTCAGCGCTCGCGCCAGATCGATCTCGGTTCGTCCGGCGAAAATGTAGGAGATGCCATCGCGGCGCAGTTCGGCCAAATGGTCATCGGATACCGCCTCGGACAAAACGACGATAATGGCATCGCCGCTGATCTGGCCTCTGTTGAGATGCAGTTTGCCATGCTGATCGATGGCGATCGCATAAGGCCCTTGCGCCGCGGCGGACGCTTTCCATGTGGTGCGCGGCAAAGCCTCGGTCGCCATCGCTGGTTTCGGACTGCCTGTCTGAAAGCTGGCCATGGTAATACGGCCAACGATCCAGGCGTCGCTTTCCAACGCCTGGTGAACGCGTTCGTAAACCTCGGTCAATCGGTCGGTGAGATCCTGCGGCCAATGCGTCGGAACGATCCGGCCATCGAGGCTCGATCCCATATGCAAAATGACATGCGGTTTCATGTTCAACCTGCTTGATATTGCGCGTCGCTGACCTGTTCCATCCAATCGACGACTTTGCCGTCGAGCGCCTCGGCGATGGCGATATGGCTCATGGCCGTCTGCGGCGACGCGCCGTGCCAATGTTTCTCGCCGGCCTCGAACCAGACGATGTCGCCTTGACGAATCTCCTCGATCGGGCCGCCTGCGCGCTGCACCCGGCCGTAACCAGCGGTGACGATCAGCGTCTGACCCAAGGGGTGGGTATGCCAAGCGGTGCGCGCGCCGGGCTCAAAGGTGACGAGCGCGCCGCCGACCCGCGCCGGCGCAGTGCCCTGGAACGGAGCGTCGATGCGCACCGTGCCGGTGAAATAGTCGGCCGGTCCCTTGGCCGATGGCTGCGATCCACTTCTTTTGATGTCCATCGTCGGTCTCCTTCAAATTCCCAAACAAACTTCGGAGCAGCCGGGCAGGGCTGCTGTCCGTCATGAATGTAGGAGACGGAGGCACTTGCCATTAGGCGGAAAAATTGACATGGACTCATGAGGAGAGTTCATCAATGCCGCGCGAAAACGTCAACGACCTCCTCGCCTTCCTCGCCGTTGCCAGGGAACGCAGTTTTACGCGGGCCGCCGCGAAATTGGGCGTGTCCCAATCTGCTCTGAGCCATACGGTACGGGGGCTCGAGGAGCGGCTTGGGCTTCGCCTTTTGTCCCGGACCACCCGTAGCGTCGCCCCGACAGAAGCCGGCGAGCGCCTGCTGCGCACCGTGGGGCCACGCTTCGACGAAATCGAAAACGAGCTGACGGCGCTCAGCGAATTGCGCGAGAAGCCCGCCGGCACCATCCGCATCACCGCCGGCGAACACGCGGCGCAAACCGTGCTCTGGCCGACGCTGGCCAAACTGTTGCCGGACTATCCAGACATCAAGGTCGAGATCATCGTCGATTATGGCCTGACTGATATCGTGGCTGAGCGTTACGACGCCGGTGTGCGGCTCGGCGAGCAGGTCGCCAAGGATATGATCGCCGTGCGCATCGGGCCAGACATGCGCATGGTTGTCGTCGGATCGCCAGCTTATCTGGCCCAGCGCGAGAGGCCGCACACGCCCCACGATCTCACCGCCCACGCCTGCATCAATCTCCGCCTGCCAACCTACGGCGGAATCTACGCTTGGGAGTTCGAGCAGGACGGACGCGAGGTGAAGGTGCGGGTCGAAGGGCAATTGGTCTTCAACAATATCGGCCTGCGCATGAACGCGGTGCTCGCCGGCCTGGGCCTGGCTTACCTTCCGGAAAATCATGTGCGGGAGGATATCGCGGCGGGACGCCTTGTTCAGGTTCTCGCTGACTGGTGCCCGTCATTCCCCGGCTACCATCTCTATTATCCCAGCCGCCGACAATCATCGCCAGCGTTTGCTCTGCTGGTTGATCGGCTGCGTTATCGGGGCTGAGATCCGAAGTCGCTCGCTATGCAGCAAGCTGTCAGTGCAGGGCGCTCGCCACGTGCCTCAGTTTATCGGGATTGCGCACAGCATAGATCGCGACGACCCGGTCATGCTCGATCTCCAGGGCGGTCGTCTGGAGAATGTCGCCCGGTTCGATGGTGATAAACCCCGGCAGGCCATTGATAAAACAATAGCGGATGAGGCGAGAGCTGCTCACGGCAAAGACAGCCGCGAACAGCCGCATAACGCCATCGATCCCGGCAACTGGCGTCATCCGCGCCGGCGCCTTGCCGCCACCATCGGCATAGAGGGTGACGTCCGCCATAAGCAGCGTGCGCAGGCGTTCCATGTCGCCGTTTCGGGAGGCAGCGAAGAAGGCTTCAGCGATCTCGAAACCACGCTCCGTCGGCACAGGATAGCGTGGGCGGTCTGTACGAACATGGCTACGGGCGCGGCTTGCGAGCTGGCGACACGCCGCGGCCTCCCGCCCAATCGTTGCCGCGACCTCTTCAAAGTCGAGGCCGAACACGTCATGCAGTAGGAAGGCGGCGCGCTCCAACGGCGACAGACGTTCCAATGCCATCAGCAGCGGCAATGTAACGTCGTCCGATCCATCGTCCCCCGTTTCCACGACCGGCTCGGGTAGCCAAGTGCCGATGTAGGTTTCGCGCTCGCGTCGAACTGATTTGAGCCGGTCCAGGCACAAGCGCGTAACGACGCGGCGCAGAAACGCGCCCGGTTCGCGCACCGCGTCCCGGTCGACATCGAGCCAGCGCAGGAAGGCGTCTTGAAGCACGTCCTCCGCATCCGCGACCGAGCCGAGCATCCGATAGGCCGTGCGAATAAGCACCGGCCGGAGCGGATCAAAGACGGCGGCAGCGTCCTGGCTCGATGCGGATGCCATCAGGCCCCTTGAACCGGATTGAGATCGGCTTTTGCACCGTCCACTCGGCCGGCCCTTTCGGCAAGGTTGGTGCTGGAACTCGCGAGCAACGCTTCAGCCGTACCATCGATGGGCGGATAGATGACTTGCGTGTTGATCAGCCGCTTCACCGCCTTGCCCTCTTCGCCTGCTTTCTCGACCCGCCGCTCCCACCCTTGGGTAATGACCGCACCCGAGCGGCCGAGGTCCAGACAGGTAACGTAGCGCAGTTGCGCGTAGGGCACAGGCGGCAGGCCGAGCAGGTCGCGCGCCGCGTTTTCACCCGCGACACGGCCGAGCTGCCCCGCATGCTGACAGGACTGCAACGTCCGGTGGCCATCGCCGGTATCGGCCGTTGCCGCATCGCCGGCCACGAAGACCTCGGGCGCGGTGGGCACCCTAAGGGTCGTATCGACAACGACCCGTCCAAGCTCATCCCGAGTGCCGGGGACTTGAGCCGCGAAAGGCGAGGCGGCCATTCCCGTCGCCAGCACCACGGCGTCGGCGGCGAGAACGCTGTCGTCGGCAAAGCTGACACGGTCTGGCGCCAAGGCGCGCACGGCGGCGCCGAGGCGCAACTCGACACCGGCGGCCGCCAGCGCCGCCGCGATCACCGGCCGCGGCCCCGGCCCGAGTTCGGGCCCGACGGTCTCGGCTCGCTCGATCAGGACGATGCGCAGTCGCTCGGCCACGCCCTCAGCGCCGTGCACCCGCAGCCGGTCGCGCAATTCGAGCGCCAGCTCGATCCCGGTAAAGCCCGCGCCGATGATAGCGATGGTCGGCGCCGCGACATCACGGACGATTTCGATCAAGCGGCGATCGAAGGCGATTGCCTCCGCCTGGGTGTCAACCGAAAACGCCGCCTCTGCGCCGGGCACCGGCGGCCGACGCATGCGGCTGCCGGTCGCGACGACCAAGCGGTCGTAAGCGAAGCGGTTGCCGGCGGCGAGCGTCACGGCTCTGGCGGCGGCGTCGAGCCTGATGGCCTCGCCCTGTACGAAGTTGACGTCGACCTTGCGTAGAATTGGGAGCAGGGCGACAGCCAGTGTCTCAGGCTTCGCCTCATAGAGCCTTGGCCGCATTTCCAGCATCGGCTCACGCGACAGCAGGGTCACTTCGAGCCGAGGACCAGCCATACGCCGCGCCGCGAGTGCGGCCCAGAAGCCAGCAAAGCCGCTGCCGATGATCAGTATCTTGTCAGACATGATCAATCCTTGCTGCCAAACCGGCGGTAAAAAGATTCAATTGGGGGATCATCGTCGTCTCCTTCTGGATGGCCTGTGAAGACATGACGAATGGCACCCTGCACGATGTGACATGGAGTGCGAATTTTTCAGGGGCCGGGGAGGGATGAGCGCTATGGCTCACAACCAGCGCAAGCTGTTGAGGGGCGGTACGCCGCTATCCAGGGGCCATTCAGGCCGCCAGTTCGACCCGGTTTCGGCCTTCCGATTTGGCGCGATACAGCGCCTTGTCGGCGCGACGCATGATATCCGCGAAACTTCCGTCTCCGGTCTGATGGATAGCGACACCGACCGACACGGTGATCGGAACGGTCGTCGTGCCCATGCGGAAGGGATCCGCTTCCACCGATAGGCGCAGACGCTCGGCCGCTGCTTCCGCCTCGCGCTGGTCGAGATCGTTCAGCAAAACCACGAACTCCTCGCCGCCGGAGCGGGCGACCAGATCCATCTTGCGGGTTCCAGCTTGCAGCCTGCCGGCCACGTGGATGAGCGCCTGATCGCCGAATTCATGACCATAGGTATCGTTGATCGCTTTGAACGCATCGATGTCGAGAACCGCCACTGCAAGTCTGGCGCTGCGCTCCGCGGCGAGCCTGAATTGTCCGGTTCCGGTTTCCGTCAAAGTCCGTCGGTTGGCCAGGCCGGTCAGATAGTCTGTGGACGCGGCATGCTCCCATTTCCGGCGGATCTGGTCCGAACACATCAAAACGAAAGCGGTCGCCCCGACGACGGGCAGGATCGTCATGAACAAAGGCGTCGCCAGGTTCATCCAGCTCGAATTGTCAGTGATTTTGAAATCCGGCGGCATGGGCAGGAATATATAAAAGAGCACCCGCGCCGCCGTGAACACGATGGCGGCGATGAGAATGAAAGTCAGCATTCTCCGGCTGAGCGCCGAATCCGGATGCGCCAGCAAAGTTCTGACGGCGGCCCCCATGAGCCACACCCAGGCTATCGCGACGATAATGATGCGGATCTTGGTGTTTGGATGAAAAGTCGAGAACCAGAAGACGCAGAAGGTCCCGATAAATGCCGGGATGAGGTGAAGAAGAGTGGGGCGCTGTCCGTAGAACCGCTCCAGGGCCCACACATAAGCCGTCAGGCCAAGCAGGAATGCCCCGTTGGAAAAGGTCACCGTCACCGGCAGGGACATATGCCCTTCAAAGGCAAAGACCACGCAGCCCGCGGCAACCAGCAGGGTGCCGGCCTGCCAGCTCAACGCCGCCGGCCGCAAGTTCACCGGCAAGTCGCGATGCAGCAAGCCGAGGACGCTGCCATTGGCGAGCATCATCACCGAGACAATGACGAAAGCGGTGGTTGAATCCATTTTGCCCGGAAAGCCCTCGCCCTCAACTCTGCAATTATTCGCAAGCCCCGGTTAAAATTCCGGCGTCTTGATCGACAAGGCGGCTAGATAGCTGTGGTTCTGCTACCGGATTTATATAGATCGTGCCACGTCATTGTAAGGATCAGCCATCGGATTGCGGGCAGGCGAGGCGAGCCGCAGACAGGAAAATAGCGTTTGATGACGGCCCAAAGGGACTCAACCATGATCTGGCAAGGTGATTTGCCGGCGACAAATGGACTTTTCATGTCCAAGACAATGGCGGCCAAGGCAGGAAATCACACCAAATAACAACATGATTAAGATTATATATATCAAGGAATTGATGCTATATTTTCATCCAAATCATTGATTACGGAGGTCGTTTCCGGCCCCAGGGCCGTAATTCTGTCCTATTTCGCCGGACATTCAGGGAATATACAGGCTGATACCGCGATTTGCTTTGCGCGCGTTGAGGGACAGGGGAAGTCGGAGCATTGCGATTTAAATCTTCTGTAACCTCAACAGGCAATAAACCCAGTAGGGTGTATTTGAACCATCTGGGCGATAGCGTTACCATGGCTATCGGGACTATCCGGACTCGCTTCGATTTGGTTTGCACGCCCGCTGTGGCTTTCGAGTGATGCGTACTGCCCGATGACAGATGAACACCGCGCCAGCGGCCAAGATATTTTTGTGCGAAATTTTTTCGTACGTCCCAGCGTCCCCGGTCGCAATTTCGCCGGGCGTTGTCTGACCGGCATTGGCTTGCTCCTCGTCGCCGCGACCATCGCCGGCTGTGCGCAGCAACCCTCAGGCGGCGGCGTTCGCCGCAGCGCCACCAAGGAATATTTCCCGGAAGGTCGCTATGGCCGCGCCAGCCAGCGCGTGGTCGCCGACGGTGAGGCCGTGCCACGAGGCGGCGGCCAGTACCTAGTTGGCCGCTCCTATACGATCGCCGGCCGACGCTATGTGCCGCGCGAAATGGCACCCGGCCAAAGCCAATCGGGCATGGCCTCCTGGTATGGTGATGCTTTCCACGGGCGTAAAACCGCCAACGGCGAAGTCTATGATATGAGTTCGGTTTCGGCCGCTCATCCGACGATGCCGCTGCCGAGCTATGCCCGCGTCACCAATACGCGCAACGGTCGTTCCATCATCGTGCGCGTCAACGATCGCGGCCCTTTCCATGCCGGCCGCGTCATGGACGTCTCGAAACGGGTGGCCGACGCCCTCGATTTCCGCCGTGCCGGCACTGGCCAAGTAAAAGTCGATTATCTTGGTCCAGCCGGTCTCGGCGGTTCGGATGACCAGCAGCTGATGGCGACGCTCACCGAGGATGGACGTCCCGCGAGCCTGCCCGGCATGCCCACCATGGCGCCGACCACCATGTTGGCCCAAAACGAAGCTCCCGAGCCCGTGGCCTACGCACCGCCGCCGCGCGCGCCAGCGCCGGCTCCCGTGGAAATACCCCGTGCCATGGCCGTCGCCGGGCCGTCGCCTCGGTCCGAAGCCCCCGCGGAACGTTCCGCAGCCTTGCCGACGACCACGCCACTCCCGCCCTCGCGCCCCTTCGATCTCGGCACCATTCCTGGCGCCGACGTGCCGATCATCGCCACCAAGCGGCTCCAGAGCGCCAGCGCCTCCTTTTACGCGCAGCCCTCGAAGGTCACTTCGACCTTGATCAAGCGACACCCGTTTGATGGCGTCGACACCCAGGGCCTGCAGTCACTGATCCGCCGCGAAGTCGTCTCGGGTCGTTGATTTTCAAGGCTTGAAGGGGCACATTCCGGTAGGAGTCCGGGCGGATTCATAAGTCCGCCCACTGCCTTGGATGGCCCGACCCATGTCCGCCCTGACCGTCTGTTTTGCCCTTAGCCTGCGCGCGCGCCTAACCGCGCCGCTGCTCGCGGCCGCCTTGCTGGTGGCGCCGGCCGTGGCTGTCGCGCAAACCATCACCACTTCAGCCACCTGGGCCATCCTGATGGATGCGGACACCCAGAGTGTGCTGTTTGAGAAAAACGCCGACCAGCTCATGTCGCCGGCATCGATGGTCAAGATCATGACCGCCGAACTGGTGTTCAAGGAGCTGAAGGAGGGGCGTCACACGCTCGACGAGACATTCGTCGTTTCCGAGAACGCCTGGCGGCGCGGCGGCGCGCCCTCAGGCGGGTCCAGCATGTTCGCCCCGGTCAACAGTCACGTGCGGATCGAGGATCTGCTACGCGGCCTGATCGTCCAGTCCGGCAACGACGCGGCCATCGCGCTCGCCGAGGGCATCGCCGGCAGTGAGGAAACCTTCGCCTTGCTGATGACCAAGCGGGCGCGCGAGCTCGGACTGCGCGATTCCACCTTCAAGAACGCCTGGGGGCGGTTCGATCCGGAGCAGAAGGTGACGGCGCGCGATCTCGCCCGGCTGTCGCTCTACGTCATCAAGACCTATCCGGACTATTACAAATATTTCGGCGAGACCGAATTCACCTGGAACAAAATACGCCAGACCAACCGCAATCCACTGCTCGCCATGAACATTGGCGCCGATGGCCTGAAGACCGGCAATATCGACGACTCCGGCTTTGGCCTCGTCGGCTCGACCGTCGAGAATGGCCAGCGCCTGGTCCTGGTCATCAATGGTGTGAAGACAGCCCGCGAACGTGCTGAAGAGGCGCGTAAATTACTCAACTGGGGCATGCGCGGGTTCGACCATAAAAGCGTCTATAACGCCGGCGAGATCGTCGGAGCCGCCAAGGTCTATGGCGGCAACCAGGGCAGTGTTGACCTCGTCTCCGACCTGCCGGTTCGGGTGATGGTGCCGCGCGGCTCAAACGAGCGGCTGAGCGGTCGGATTGTCTACACCGGCCCCTTGATCCCGCCGGTCAAACAGGGCGATGAGGTGGCGCGGCTGAGAATCTACCGCGGGCAGGTGTTGGCCCTCGACACGCCGTTGAAAGCAGCCGAAACCATCGAGAAGGGCACGTTGCGCCAGCAGGCGCTTGACGCCGGGCTCGAATGGTTCTCCGGTCTCATTCGCAAATATGTGTTCAAGAGCTGATGGCCAAAACCACCAGGGTCCTGAAACGGCAGACGCCGCGCCGAGGCCTTTTCATCACCTTTGAGGGCGGCGAGGGTGGCGGCAAGTCGACCCAGGTCAAGCGGCTGCTGGCGCATCTCCAGAGCCTCGATCTCGCCGCCATCGCCACGCGCGAACCTGGCGGCTCGCCCAAGGCCGAAGAAATCCGCCATGTCATTCTGTCAGGCGCCGCGGCGCCGCTTGGCCCGGCGGCCGAAGCGGTGCTGTTCTCGGCTGCCCGGATCGATCATCTCGACCACACCATCCGGCCGGCGCTGACGCGCGGCGACATCGTGGTCTGTGACCGCTTCGCAGATTCGACCCGGGCCTATCAGGGCGCACTCGGCAATCTCGACCCTGGTTTCATCGAAGGCCTCGAGCGCATCACCGTCGGCGAGACCCGGCCGGACCTGACTCTCATCCTCGATGTCCCCGCACACGTGGGCCTCGCCCGCGCCACTGCGCGCCGCGCCAACGCCGCCGTCGACCGGTTCGAGGGCGAAAACGAGGCGTTTCACATTGCCTTACGCCAATGTTTCCTCGATATCGCCGCAGCGGAGCCGAAGCGCTGTGTCGTGATCGATGCGACGCGCCCGCCTGATCAGGTGGAGGCGACCATCTGGGAGGCGGTCAAACCGCGTCTCGTCAAAGCACGGCTGTTGCCCGCCGATCCCGTCGCGGCCAAGAAGACCAAGGCTAAAAGCATCTCAAGGATCCCCTCATGAGCCGCCGCCCGACCACCCGCGCCAGTGATGGCGAGGCGGCGCCCGAGAGCGACCGGTTCCACCATGCGCCACATCCGCGCGACGCCATGCAGCTCTTTGGCCACGACGAGGCGGAGCAGGAATTGCTCTCGGCCTATCGCAGCGGCCGCCTGCCATCCGCCTGGCTGATCGGCGGCAAGGAAGGGATCGGCAAGGCGACGCTGGCCTGGCGCTTCACCAAATTCCTGCTGGCCCACGGCGATCCCAGCCTGCCGGCGGTAACGCGCGCCACCGATTTGTCGGTTGATCCCGAAAACCCAGCTCTGCGCCGCGTAATGTCGCAATCCCACAGCGACGTCATGGTGCTGCGCCGCTCTTATGATCCCAAGGGCAAACGCCACTACACCGAAATCCGCGTCGACGACGTGCGTCGCGTCATCGAACTGTTTCACCACGCCTCAGGTGAGGGCGGCTGGCGCATCGCCATCGTCGACAGCGCCGAGGATCTCAACGGCTCGTCCGCCAACGCACTCCTGAAACTGATCGAGGAGCCGCCGCCACGTTCGCTCTTCCTCATTGTGTCCCACCGGCCGGCGCAGGTGCTGACGACGATCCGCTCGCGCACCCGCAAGCTCAATCTGGGCGAACTCAAGCCCGAGGCCATTGTTGAGACCGTCGGCACGCTCGGTCCCCCCTTCGCCGAAACCGACCAGCGCCGTCTGGCTGAAGCGGCGCGGCGCAGCGGCGGCTCGGTGCGCGACACCCTGCGGCTCCTGTCCGGCGACAGCCTGACCCTGATCGAGGCCGTCGATGGGCTGCTCGGTCACCTGCCCATTGTCGACTGGCGGCGCGTGCACGGGCTTGCCGACAAGCTGACCGGGCGCGAGGCGACGGAGGAATTCGAGGCGATGATCTCGGCGATTTTCGACTGGATCGACGCACGCGTGCGGCAAGGTGCGTCCGAGGGCGGCCGCCTTGCGCCGCTGGCGGAGGTATGGGACAAGATCGCCCTCTCGGCGCGCGAGACGCAGGCCCTGAACCTCGACCGCCGGACCTTCATCTTGAACGCCTTTACCGATCTGTCCACGGCTGTTCAGGCCGCGCGGACGTGACTCGCGAAATGAGTTTGTGAAACGACAATGACGGCGAAATTCTGCATTACCACCGCCATCCCCTATGCCAATGGCAAGCCGCATATTGGCCATGCCTATGAGCGGATAGCGACCGACGCGATCGCGCGGTTCCACCGCATCGCCGGCGAAGACGTGTTCTTCGTCACCGGCATGGACGAGCATGGCCTGAAGATGCAGCAGACGGCGACGCGGGAAGGGTTGAAGCCGCAAGAGCTCGCCGACCGCACGGCCGCCCAATTCGATCACATGGGCACGCTGCTGAACGCCCGCGCCGATCACGTCATCCGCACCACCGAGCCGCGCCACTATCTCGCCTCGCGCGCTATCTGGGAAGCGATGCAGAAGAAGGGCGACATCTACCTGTCGAAATATGCCGGCTGGTATTCGGTGCGTGAGGAAGCCTATTTCGACGAAGGCGAAATCACATCCAACTCCGAGGGCCAGAAGTTCTCGCCCAACGGCACGCCGGTCGAATGGGTGGAGGAGGAGAGCTATTTCTTCAAGCTGTCGGCCTATGCCGACCGGCTGCTCGCCCATTACGAAGCCCATCCCGATTTCATCGTGCCGGAGAAATACCGCAACGAAATCGTCTCCTTCGTGAAGCGCGGCCTGCAGGACCTGTCGATCAGCCGCACCACGTTCGATTGGGGCGTGCCGGTGCCCGGCGACGACAAGCATGTCATGTATGTGTGGGTCGATGCGCTGACCAACTATCTCACCGCCTGCGGCTATCCCATCGCCAGCGCGCCGCATTGGCATTATTGGCCGGCCGACGCTCATGTGATCGGCAAGGACATCACGCGCTTCCACGCCATCTACTGGCCGGCCTTTCTGATGTCGGCTGAAATCGCGCTGCCAAAACAGATTGTCGTGCACGGTTTTCTGTTCAACCGCGGCGAGAAAATGTCGAAGTCGGTTGGCAACGTGGTCGATCCACTTACGATGGCGGAGCACTACGGCGTCGACCAGATGCGCTATTTCTTCCTGCGCGAAGTGCCGTTCGGACAGGATGGCAATTATTCGCACGAGGCGCTGGTCAACCGCATCAACGCGGATCTTGCCAACGACCTCGGCAATCTGGCGCAGCGCTCGCTGTCGATGGTGACGAAGAACTGCGACGGCAAGGCGCCGGTGCCGGGCGCACTGACCGCCAATGACGAGATCATCCTCGCCGCCGCCTGGGCACTCGCCGAGCGCACCAGCGAAGCGATGAAGGAGTTCGCCCTGCACACGGCCTTGGCCGAAATCTGGAAGGTCGTCGCCGACGCCAACCGCTATTTCGCCGGCGAAGAACCTTGGGCGCGGCGCAAGGACAATCCAGAACGCATGGGCACCATCCTGTGGGTGACGGCCGAGGTGTTGCGCAATATCGCCATCGCCGCCCAGCCGGTCATTCCGACCGCCGCCGGCAAGCTGCTCGACAGCCTGGCGGCCGCGCCGGACGCCCGCATGCTGCGTCACATCGGCAAGGACCATGCTCTCACAGGCGGCGTCGCACTGCCGGCGCCCGTGCCTATCTTCCCGCGTTATGTAGAAACGGAGGCGGGCGCTACGCCCGCATAAAACCTTGCTCATCGACAGCCACTGCCATCTCGATTTTCCCGACTTCGCGCAGGATATGGCCGGCACGATGCAGCGGGCGCGCGAGGCCGATGTCGCGCGCATGATCACCATCGCGACCTCGTTGGCCCGGCACGATACCTATCGCGCCATCGCCGAGGGGCATGACAACGTTTGGTTCACCGTCGGCACTCATCCGCACCATGCTCATGAGGAGCCGAACACGACGGTGCAGGAGATCGTCGATCTCGCCTGCCATCCGAAATGTATCGGCATCGGCGAAGCGGGCCTCGACTATCACTATGACAAAAGCCCGCGCGATGTCGCCGCCGCCGTGTTCCGCACTCATATCGACGCGGCGCGGCGCACCGGCCTGCCACTCGTCATCCACGCGCGCGATGCCGACGACGATGTCGCGGCGATCCTGCGCGACGAAATGAGCAAAGGCGCCTTCAAGGCGCTGTTGCATTGCTTCACCTCATCGCGCTCTTTGGCTGAGGCCGGGCTCGAACTCGGTCTTTATGTCTCCTTCTCCGGCGTTCTGACCTTCAAAACCTCGGAAGAACTACGCGCCATCGCCAAGGATGTGCCGCTCGACCGGCTTCTGGTCGAGACCGACGCGCCTTATCTGGCGCCGGTGCCGCATCGCGGCAAGCGCAACCAGCCGGCCTGGGTGGCCGATACCGCGCGGGTGCTGGCTGAGGTCAAAGGCGTGTCCTTCGACGAGATCGCCCAGCAGACGACACAGAACGTCCTGCGCCTGTTCTCTAAAATGCCGCCGCTCGAAGCGGCGCCGGTCGCTGCATGACCGCGAGCGCGCCCTCGGCGCAGATCACCATTCTCGGCTGCGGCTCGTCCGGCGGCGTGCCGCGCGTTGGCATCGGCTGGGGCAATTGCGATTCCGCCAATCCGCGTAACCGGCGGCGGCGCTGCTCGATCCTGGTCGAGCGAACGAGCGACGAAGGCACCACGCGCGTGCTGGTCGACACCTCGCCGGATCTGCGCGAGCAATTGCTCAGCGCCGATGTGCAGCATCTCGACGGCGTGCTCATCACCCACGCCCATGCCGATCATATCCACGGCATCGACGACGTGCGGCCGCTGATCCTGAAGATGCGTCATCGTATCAACATCCATATGGACGCGCCGACAGCCGAAGCGGTGCTGCTGCGCTTCGACTATATTTTCCAGACGCCGCCTGGCAGCCAATACCCGCCGCTGCTCGACTTTCAGCCGATCGAGGATGGCCGCGCCTGCGTCATCGACGGGGCAGGTGGCCCGGTGGCTGGCATCCCGTTCCGCCTCGATCACGGTGACATCGACGCGCTCGGCTTCCGCTTCGGCGACATCGCCTATACGCCCGACGTGGTCGGCATCCCCGACGTGAGCCTGCCTTATCTCGAAAACCTCGACGTCTGGATCATCGACGCGCTGCAATACCGCCCGCATCCGAGCCATTTCAGCCTCAGCCAGGCGCTGGACTGGATCGCCCGCATGAAGCCGCGCCGCGCCATTCTCACCAATCTCAACACCGATCTCGATTTCGAGCGGTTGAAGAGCGAAATTCCGGCCGGCGTCGAACCGGCTTGGGACGGCATGACCCTGACGTTCGATATGTGAGGCTGTTCGTTCGGCGAGGGAGGAGGGCTCTTGCGCGATAACGGAAGAGGGACGCTGCGTGCTCTGGCGGTGCTGCGCGCTCTGAATGTCGAGAACGACACCACGGTATTGCGCTTGAGCGCGATGACCGAAATATCGCGCCAAGCGCTCTATCGCATTCTCGAAACCCTTGTCGCTGAAGGCTATGTCGCCCGCCATCCAGAAAGTGGCCGCTATCAGCTGACGAACCTCGTGCGCGCCTTGAGCGAAGGTTTCAAGGACGAGCAATGGATCGGCGAAATCGCTGGTCTCGAACTGGAAAAGCTGCAGCGCAAGGTGGTCTGGCCGACTGAGATGGCCATCTGCCAGAACTTCACCATGCAATTGATCCTGTCGACGCGGCGCCACAGCCCCTTCGTTATCGACTATGGCAACGTCGGCGTGGTGTTGCCTGTACTCAGAACCGCGCTCGGCATTGCCTATCTGGCCCATTGTCCCAAGCCCGAGCGCGATCTCACTTTGCGCTTCTATCGTGAACAAGGGCCGTCGCTGGATGGCGATCTGGCACGCAACAAAACGCGCATCGCCCGCATCTTGTCGGCCACCAAGACACGCGGCTTCGCCACGCGCCACCGCAACGTCTTTTCCGGCATCGCCTATCCCGACATCTTCGACACCAACGCCACCATCGCCGTGCCGATCATGGTCGGAGGCGGAGCCGTGGCTTCGATAGGCATCACCTATATTGCCGCGGCGATGACGACCGCAGTCGCGCTTGAGCGTTATCTGCGCCCTTTGCAGGCAACGGCGCGAACCATCTCACGACTGGCCGCGGAAAAACGTCGGATATAACAATCCCATAGCCGTCGCGATGTCCGCTGGTCGGACATTTTCAAATTCACAATTGCCCACTCCAGTTTCCCTCCTATCCTCCACCTTATCTTGAGAGCAACAGGTGGGAGCGGAACGTGAAGTTTGGCATTTTTGATCATGTCGATCGCAGCGACCTGCCGCTGCATGAGTTCTATGAACAACGCCTGCGGATGACCGAACTCTATGACCAGTCGGGCTTCCACGGCTATCACGTGGCCGAGCATCACTTCACACCGCTGGGCCTTGCTGCCTCACCCAGTGTCTATCTCGCATCCGTCATTCAGCGCACGAAAAACCTGCGTATCGGCAGCCTCGTTTACACGCTGCCGCTCTATCACCCGCTGCGATTGGCCGAGGAAATCTGCATGCTCGATCACCTCAGCCGCGGCCGACTGCAAGTCGGGCTTGGCCGGGGCATTTCGCCGATCGAGAGCCATTACTATGGCGAGGCCTCCGACAAGGAAACGTCACGGCAGGTCTATCAGGAAACCCTCGACATCCTGCTGGCAGCTCTCACCCAGAAGCAGGTCAATTATCAGGGACAATATCGCCAAGCCGACAATGTGCCGATCGAACTCGAACCGGCGCAGCGGCCTTATCCACCGCTGTGGATGGGCGTTCAATCATTCGAGAACGCCGATTTCGCCGCCAAATATAAAATGAACATGGTCTGCATTCTCGAGCCGGAGGAAATGCGCTCGCGCGTCGACCGCTATCGCGAGACATGGCGCAACCTCCACGGCGAAGAACCGTCCCGCGATATGCTGGCTGGCCTGTCGCTCTTCATCGTGGTCGCGGACAGCGACGCGGAAGCCATGGACATCGCCGACAGATGCTATCGAAAGTGGTTCCACAGCTTCAACTATCTCTATCGCCTGCACGGGCGCTCGCCCATGCTTGGCGAACGCGCCGATAACTTCGCCGGCCTGCAGAAACTGGGACGCGGCATCGCCGGCTCGCCAGATACCGTGAAGCAATTCCTGCGAACCAAGATCGACAAGGCGGGGATTAACTATCTCACTGGCCAGTTCGTCTTCGGTGACATGTCGTTTGAAGAGTCGTCGCGCTCGATCGATCTATTCGCCAGCCACGTCATGCCGGCGCTCGGCGCGGTCGCGCAACCGGCTTGAAGAGAAGGGGAGCACCCATGATCGACGATCGCATCGCGACGCAACTGAACGAAATCGCTGTCGGCTGCCGCGTTCTGGCTCTCTATGGCCACGAGGACAAGAACCTCGGCCATCTGTCGCTGCGCGATCCGCAGGGCAGAGGGCTCTGGCTCAAGCGCGCCGGCGTCGGCCTGGCCGAGATCGAAGGACCCGACGATTTCACTTTGATCGATTTCGCGGGCCACAAACTGTATGGAGAGGGCACCGTCCATATGGAATGGCCCATCCATACGGAGATCATGATCGCGCGACCGGAGATCGATGTCGTTGGTCACACCCACCCCTTCTATGGCTGCCTGTTCGCGGCCACCGAAGAGCTGCTTGTCGGGCTTGGTCACGAGGGCTGCTATTTCGGCCATGACCTGCCGCGCTATCGCGGTACGTCCTATCTGATTGACACTCAGGCCCTTGGCCGCGACCTCGCCAAGGTTCTTAGTTCACGCAAAGCAGTGCTCATGAACAATCATGGCGTGGTCTTCTGCGGCGAATCCATGGGGGTCGCCGGCACGCTTGGCATCACGCTCGAAAAGGCCTGCCGGCAGCAGATCACCCTCGCCGCCACCGGCTATCCCATTATTTTGCCGCCGGAAGACGAAGTCAAAATGAAGGAAGAGAAGCTGGCGAGCCGCGCCACCTTGGAGCGGTTCTGGCCTTATTACGTGCGCATGCTGGCCCGCTACGAAAGCGGCCACGGAAAAATCGTGCCCTTGCAGGGATAGCGATCGGCCAATCATCTCGGGGAGGGAAGCATGACACGGATGTCCGCACGCCAAATGGCGTTTATTCTCGCGACTGTCACTCTGGGCGGTCTTCACGGCCAGGCTGTGGGACAGACTTACCCAAACAAACCGGTCAATGTCGTGGTGCCGTTTCCAGCCGGTGGCTATGTCGACTCCTTCGCCAGGGTCGTCACCGCTAAACTTGGCGTGCTGCTCGGCCAGACCATGCCGGTGCTCAACCGGCCAGGTGCTGGCGGCACTGTGGGCGCCGAGAGCGTCGTTCGCGCGCCGCCCGATGGCTATATGCTGCTTGTCTCCGGCGTCTCGTCGCTCGCGATCTTCGAAGCGCTGCGGTCCAAAACGAGCGAAGCTGAGTTGCCCAAACTCAGTTACATCTCGCTCATCGCTTCGACACCGGGCGTTATGACCACATCCACCCAGTCCGGCGTCACCTCGTTCGCCGATCTCGTCGAAAAGGTCAGGAAGGAACCAGGGCGATATTCCTATGGCTCGGCTGGCCCTGGCACGCCCTCACATCTGTGGAGCGCCGAAATCGTCCGCGCCTTGAACCTGGACCTGCGCCATGCCGCCTATAAAGGCGGCGCGCCGGCGCTGCAGGAATTGGCCAATAATCAGATCCTCTGGATGATCGACACGCCGGTGGGATCGCTGCCGCTGACGCGTGCCGGCAAGGTGACGCCGCTCGCCGTCATCGCGCCCGGCCGGATCAAGCAGTTGCCGCAAGTGCCATCGATCGCCGAATTGGGCGTGCCGCAATTGGCCGACAAGGCATCGACCCTCTATCTCGCCGCGCCCGCTGGCACGCCCAAGGCCATTCTGGATCGCCTGAACCAGGCTTACGCGATGGCGATCAAGGATCCAGAATTCACCACCCGGATCGACAGTTTCGATTCCGACCTGCCGGACCCAGAGATGAAGCCAGAGAAAGTCCGCGAGGCCGCCGAAGCGGAATATTTGGGCTGGTTCAAGATCGTGCGGGAATCCGGCGTGAAAGTGGATTGATCACGCCTGTTGGTCGGCCGGCGCGTGCAGGCGATAGCCGACGCCAGGCTCGGTCATGATGAACTGCGGATCGGCGGCATCGTCGCCGATGCGTTCGCGTATCTGGCCGACGGCAACGCGCAGATAATGCGCGTCTTCCACATGTGCCGGTCCCCAGACCGTGGTGAGGAGCTGCCTATGCGTCACCAGCCGGCCGTGGTGCCGGGCGAGCAGCGCCAGCACATCGAATTGTTTGCGCGTCAGCTTCGCCTCAACCCCATCGACCAGCACAAGCCGGTTGGCGAGATCGATCGTCAGCGTCCCCGACGTGATGACTGAACGCTCGGTCTCGACCGGTCGGCGCGAGCGCAAAAGCGCCCGCAGCCGCGCCAGCAATTCGCCGGTGGCGAAGGGTTTGGTCACATAATCGTCGGCGCCGGCATCGAGCGCGGCGATTTTTTCGCCCTCGGAGTCACGCACGGACAGGACGAGGATCGGCACTTTCGACCATTCGCGGATCGCCGTCACCACCGCCTTGCCATCCATGTCGGGCAGGCCGAGGTCAACGACCACCACATCGGGCGCCGAGGTGGCGGCGCGTTCAAGGCCGACGCGGCCACGATCAGCCTCCTCCATGACAAAGCCGATACTGCTGATGGCAATCTTGAGGAAGCGGCGAATCGCCGGATCATCCTCGATCACCAGAACACGCGGCGCCGTCATCGGGCTTCCTCCGGAACGGTCTGGGCGCTGGCGATCGGCAGCCGCAGGCGGATGGTGGTGCCGATGCCGTCATCACCCGTCTGCGCCTCGACGGTGCCGCCATGGGCTTCAACCAGGCCGCGCACGATAGCGAGGCCGAGCCCGGTGCCAGCCGGCTGCCCGTCCTCCTGGCGCAAACGATGAAACATGTCGAACACCTTTTCGCGGTCCTCAAGTGGAATGCCCGGTCCTCGGTCAATCACGTCGAGACGCACGAAACCATTGTCCTCCCGTGCCCTGATGATAATTGGACTGCCGTCTGGCGAAAACTTGGCGGCATTGTCGAGCACGTTGACCAGCGCCTGGCCGATCAGCACCGGGTCAACATGGACACGCGGCAGATCCGCCGCCATTTCCACCGTCAGCGGATGCAGGGTGAGGGTACGCGCCAATTCGCCGCGAGCCCGGCCGACAATCTCGCGCAGATCGACGGGCGTGCTCTTGGGTCGTAGCGCGCCATAACCGAGCTTGGTCATGTCGAGCAGGTTCTGCACGTAGCGATCGAGACGACGCGCTTCGTCGAGAGCGCCGGCGTTGAGCACGCGCTTGTCCTCGTCGCTGAGCGGCGCATTGCTGTCGCTGATGGCGGTCAGCGCCCCGATGACCGAGACGAGCGGCGTGCGCAGGTCGTGGCTGACCGAATTGAGCAGGGCCGTCTGCAGCTTTTCCCCTTCGGCGCGCACCTTAGTCGCTTCCACATCGGCGGCAAGGTTGAAACGCTCGACCGCCACCGCGATCTGATCTTCGACCGCCAGCAGCAACCGGCGCATCTCCGGATCGTTGAAACGGCGTGGATCGCGAAACAGGACGCCGATGACGCCGAGCGATGCGGTCGCCGTGGCGAGCGGCACGAACAGCCATTCGCTGGCCGGCAAAGTGCCAGTGCCAGCGCCCGCCGGTTCATTCTTCTCGAAGGCCCAACGGGCCGCCATTTCGACGCGCGGATCGAGATCCTCCTCGATCGAGGGATGGCCCTGCACCTGCTGCAACAAGCCGTCGGCATCGGGCATCATGATGAGCGAGCGGCAGTTGAGCGTGGTCGCCAGATGCGCCGCCGCGGCCCACAGCACATCGTCGGCCTGGGTTGCCCTGGCGATCTTGCGAGCGAACTCGAACAAGGTCTCGGTGCGCCGCTGCGCGATGCGCATGCCTTCCACCTGCTTCTTCAGCCGGCTCGCCAGGGTGCCGGTGACAGCGGAGGAGACCATGAACACCAGCAGGCCGACGATGGCCTCATGCTGTTCGACGGCGAGCGTGTAATAGGGCGTGGTGAAGAAATAATTGTAGGCCAGAAAACCCAAGGCACTGCCAAGCGCCGCGCCCCATAAACCGTTGCGGAAGGCGACAACCAGGACGGCGACCAGATAGAAGACGGCGAGCGACGCCACCGGTAGATGGGGCCAGAACGGCCAAGCCACCGCCGTCGCGGCAGAGGTCGCAGCCACCGCTTCCAGTAAGGCGCGCACCGGCGGCGTCCAATGGCGATAGCCGGCGGAGGCGGTGAGATCGATCCGCCGCCGCGCGGCGCGGGCGTGCTGAGCCACCACCGTGACTTCGAAATCGACGGCACTGTCGACGAGTTTGTCAGCAACGTCCTCGCGGAAAAAGCCTTTCAGTCCTTTGCGGCGCGGCCGCCCGACAACAAGTCGCGTGACATTGCGCTTACGTGCGAAGGTCAGCAGTTCGGCCGCCGCGTTCGATTCCGCGTGCAGGGTCACCGCCTCGCCGCCCAGCGCCTCGGCCAATCGCAGCGCCTCGCTGGTCAGCTCCTGGGCGCCGGCGCCAAGCGCCTCGCGTTGGGCGGTGATGACGGTCGCGGCGATCCAGGGAATTTTCGCCCGGTCCGCCATGCGCTTGGCGGCACGGATCAGCGCTTTGGCGACGGGTGCTTCATTGATGCAGACGAGTAGGCGTTCCTGCGCCGGCCAGGGGCCAGACACGGCATTCGACCGCATCCAGTTGATCATTTCGGCGTCGACGCGGCTCGCCGCCGTGCGCAAAGCGAGTTCGCGCAGGGCCGTCAGATTGCCCTTGTTGAAGAAATTGTCGAGCGCCCGGCCAATCTGCGCCGGAATATAGATCTTGCCGGCCCGCAGGCGGTTCATCAGCTCTTCGGGCGGCAGGTCGATCAGTTCGATATCGTCGGCCCGCGACAGAACCTCGTCCGGCACGGTCTCTTGGACGCGCACGCCAGTGATGCGCGCCACCACATCGTTGAGGCTTTCGATATGCTGGATGTTGAGAGTGGTGGTGACGTCGATGCCCGCATCCAGCACCTCCATGACGTCCTGCCAACGCTTGGGATGGCGAGAGCCCGGCGTATTGGTGTGGGCGAATTCGTCGATGAGGGCGAGCTGCGGCTTGCGGGCCAGCAGCTGATCGATGTCGAGTTCTTCAAGTGTCTGGCCACGGTATTCGAAGGAGCGCCGTGGCAGATATTCGAGATCGGCGAGCAAAGCCGCCGTCTCTTCGCGGCCGTGCGTCTCGACCAGCGCCACAGCGACGTCGATGCCGGCGCGCCGGCGCGCGCGCGCCTCCTCCAGCATCGCATAGGTCTTGCCGACCCCAGGGGAGGCGCCCAGAAAGATTTTTAGCCGGCCACGCCCGCTCTTTCGCGCTTCCTGGAGAAGAGCGTCGGGATCGGGGCGTGCGGCTTCAGGTTCTCCCATAACACCTCATGGTTTAGTCTGGTCCAGGGCCAAATTCAAAGCCAGAACATTGACGCGCCGTTCGCCGAGAATGCCGAACAACCGGCCTTGGACCTGGGCTTCCACCAGGGCGCGGAGACTATCAGGGGCCATGCCGCGCGCCGCAGCGACGCGATTGACCTGGATAAACGCCGCCGCCGGCGAAATGTCCGGGTCGAGGCCGGAGGCGGACGACGTGACGAGATCGGCCGGGGCCGGGCCTGGGCCAAGCGCCGCCGCCCGCTCAGAGATGCTCTTGTACAGCGCCTCCGAGGTCGGGCCGAGGTTGGTGCCGGTAGAGGCCGACGCATTATAGGGCGCATCCACGGTCTTTGTCGGATCATTCGGATCCGGCATGGTCGTGGCTGACGGACGACCATGGAAATAACGGTCGGACTTGAACTCCTGGCCGATGAGCGCTGAACCGAGGACGTGCCCGTCCTTGACGATCAGGCTGCCATTGGCCGCCTGCGGCGCGATCACCTGGGCGATGCCAGTGAAGGCCAGTGGATAGGCGAGGCCGGTCAGGATCGTGAACAGAACCGTCAGCGCAAGGGCAGGGCGAAGATAGGCGAACATATTCGTCTCCTCAGGCCAGATGCAGGAAGTCGACCAGGAGGTCGATCAGTTTGATGCCGATGAAGGGTACGATGAGGCCGCCGATGCCGTAGATCACCAGGTTGCGCGTCAGCAGCGACGATGCCGAGGCCGGCTTGTAGGAAACCCCTTTCAGAGCAATCGGAATCAGCGCGACGATAACCAGCGCGTTGAAAATGATCGCCGACAGGATGGCGCTTGACGGTGTGCCCAGGCGCATGATGTCGAGCACCGAGAGACCCGGATAGGCCGTTACGAACAAAGCCGGCAAGATGGCGAAGTATTTGGCCACGTCATTGGCGATCGAGAAGGTCGTCAACGCACCGCGCGAAATCAGCAGCTGTTTGCCGACGAGCACGATTTCGATCAATTTGGTCGGGTCGGAATCGAGGTCGATCAGATTGCCAGCCTCCTTGGCGGCCGGCGTACCGGAATTCATCGCCACGCCGACATCGGCTTGGGCCAGAGCCGGCGCGTCGTTGGAGCCGTCACCGCACATGGCGACCAACCGTCCTTCGGCCTGTTCACGGCGGATGAGCTCGAGCTTTTTCTCCGGCGTTGCCTCGGCCAAGAAATCGTCGACGCCCGCCTCGGCGGCGATGGCCGCCGCAGTAAGGGCATTGTCGCCGGTGATCATCACCGTGCGGATGCCCATGCGGCGCAGCTCGGCGAAACGCTCGCGGATATTCGGCTTCACCACGTCCTTCAGATGGATGACGCCGAGCAGGCGGCCATTTTTGGCAACGACAAGCGGTGTGCCGCCGGTGCTGGCGATGCGCCGCACGATGCCGTCAAGCGCCGCATCGGCCTTGTTGCCAGTCAGCGTCAAGATTGCATCGACGGCGCCCTTACGAATGATCGTACCATCGGCAAGATCGACGCCCGACATACGGGTTTGCGCCGTGAAGGGGATAAAGTTGGCATCCGCGCCTGAAGCATTCAAGCCGAACTTACGCGCAGCCAGATCGACGATCGACTTCCCTTCCGGCGTGTCGTCGGCGAGCGAAGACAGATAAGCCGCGCTCGCCAGGTCGCGTTCCTCGACACCCGGCACCGGGTCGAACGCATCGGCCATGCGGTTGCCGAAGGTGATGGTGCCGGTCTTGTCGAGCAGCAGCACATCGATATCGCCGGCAGCTTCAACCGCGCGGCCTGATTTGGCGATCACATTGGCTTTCACCAGGCGGTCCATGCCGGCGATGCCGATGGCCGATAGCAAGCCGCCGATGGTCGTCGGGATCAGGGTGACGAACAGAGCGATCAGATAGACGATCGGGATCTGCGTCCCCGTCCAGGAGGCAAAGAAGGGCAGCGTGGCGACGACAAACAGGAAAACCAGCGTGAGGCCCGCGAGCAGAATATCCAGCGCGATCTCGTTGGGTGTCTTCTGTCGTTTCGCCCCTTCGACAAGCGCGATCATGCGATCAAGGAAGGTTTCACCGGGCTTGGTGGTGACACGCACCACCAGCCAATCGGAAATCAACCGCGTGCCCCCGGTGACCGACGAACGATCGCCGCCGGATTCACGGATGACGGGCGCGCTCTCGCCGGTGATGGCGCTCTCGTCCACAGAGGCAATACCCTCGATCACCTCGCCGTCGGTCGGCACGGTCTCGCCAGCCGAGACAAGGATGACCGTGTCCGGCTCCAACAGATCTGCATCCTGAAACTCATAGAGTTCACGATTGGGCGGGTTAATGAGAACCTTGGCGCGTGCATTGGAGCGGGTGGCGCGAAAGGCATCCGCCCGCGCCTTGCCGCGTCCCTCCGCCACCGCTTCGGCGAAATTTGCGAAGAGAACCGTGAACCAAAGCCAGACGGACACCTGCAAGCCGACCCAGAAAGTCGCGCCGCCGTTGAAGCCATCGCGGATCGTGAGAATGCTCGCGATGAGGGAGACGAGCGCCGTGGAAAAGATCACGGGATTGCGCACGAGACTGCGCGGATCCAGCTTTCTGAAGCTGTTCAGAATGGCGGGCCAGATGATTTCTGGAGCAAAGAGCCCAATCTCGGCCGGAGCATGTTTGGACATGATGAAACCTCTTAGAATTTCTGGCCAGCGAGCATGGACACGTGTTCGGCGATCGGGCCGAGCGCCAGGACCGGCAGGAAGGTGAGGGCGCCGACAATCAGAACCGTGGCGACCAGCAGGATGATGAAGATCGGGCCATGGGTCGGAAACGTACCGGCGGAGGCGGGCGTCGTTTTCTTCAGCGCCAGTGAGCCGGCGATGGCCAGGATCGGAATGATATAGCCAAACCGGCCGATCAGCATCGACAGGCCGAGAAACGTATTGTGCCAGACCACATTGGCGTTGAAGCCAGCGAAGGCGGAGCCGTTATTGCCCGTGGCCGACGAATAGGCGTAGAGCAGTTCCGACAGGCCGTGTGGGCCGGCATCTTGCACACTCGAGTGAGCATGCCCGGTGGCGATGGCGAGCGCTGCGAAGCTGAGCATGCCGACGGGCATGACGAGCAGGGTCAGCGCCGCCAGTTTCACCTCGCGCGCCTCAATCTTTTTGCCCAGATATTCCGGCGTGCGACCGACCATCAAGCCAGCCATAAAGACGGTCAGCACGACGAACAGCAGCATGCCCGTGAGGCCGACGCCGGCGCCGCCATAGATGATCTCGCCAAGCTGGATATTGAGCATGGCAATCAGCCCGCCAAGCGGCGTCAGGCTGTCATGCATGGCATTGACCGAGCCGTTCGAGGCCGCCGTGGTGACAACGGCCCAGAGCACCGAGCCGATGATCCCGAAACGGGTCTCCTTGCCCTCCATATTGCCGGCGGCCGTATCGATGAGGCCGGCATGAAGCGGATTGCCCCAGCGCTCGGCGCCGTAGAGGCCGATAAAGCCAACCACCAGCAAGATGCCCATGGCGATGAACAACGCGCGCCCCTGGCGGCGGTCACCGACCAAGCGGCCATAGGTGAAGCAAAAGGCGACGGGGATGACGAGGATCGCCAGCATCTCCAGGAAATTGGAGAGCGCCGTCGGGTTCTCGAATGGATGCGCCGAGTTGACGTTGAAGAAGCCACCACCGTTGGTGCCGAGTTGTTTGATGGCGATCTGCGAGGCCACCGGGCCAAGCGCGATGGTCTGCTTGCCGCCTTCAAGCGTCGTCGCATCGACCGAACTGGCCAAGGTCTGCGGCGAGCCGGTGTAGAGCAGCACGAAGGCGAAAATAATCGACAACGGCAGCAGGACGAAGAGGGTCATGCGCGTCATATCGAGCCAGAAATTGCCGATCGTGCGTGTCTGACGGCTAGCGAGGCCACGCGCCACAGCGACAGCCACCGCCATGCCGCTCGAGGCGGACACGAAGTTCTGCGTCGTCAGGCCGGCCATCTGGCTGAAGTTCGACAGCGTCGTCTCGCCGCCGTAGCTCTGCCAGTTCGTATTGGTGACGAAGGAAACCGCCGTGTTGAAAGCAAGGTCCGCGGACATGCCGTCAAACCCCTGCGGATTGAACGGCAGGAAGTTCTGAAAGCGCAGAATGAGGTAGAGCAGCAAAAAGCCTACCGCATTGAATGCCAGGAGAGAGAAGGCATAGGCCGTCCAGCGCTGGCCCGTATCGCCGTTGACACCGGCAACGCCGAGCACCGCGCGTTCGATCGGCGCGAGACTTTTGAAGCCGCCAGTAGCGACCTTGGCCATATAGGCGCCCAACGGCACCGCGCAGGCGACCAACACGAGCGCATAGAGCGCCGCCTGGATGAGATCAGGGGTCATGATGTCCTCAGAAGCGTTCGGGACGCAGCAGCGCGATCAGGAGATAGATCAGGAGAACGGCGGCCAGCAGCACGCCGAGCGTGGTATCGAGCATTGTCGTTACCCTCAGAGGTAGTCGGCCGCGATGACCGACAGGGCGGCAACCACGAAGAACACGAGGCCACCGAAGAGAAACAGGAAATCCGCCAACATGGATCGTACTCCACGACCGTCCAAAGATAGGCGTCGGGATACGATTACGCTCGTAAAGTCACCATTTGGAAAGCCGGCGAAGGCGTAAAATCGGCGTAAAGCGTCTGGTATCCCAACGCCGACCGCGCCCGCCGCCACCAGACGCGATTGATTTGAGGGAAATGCGGTTTTTCTGCTAAAGCTTCCTGGTCCGATTGTTCTCTCTCAACGAAGAACATGGACGTGGGTGGAGGGCCGAGGAACGAGAACCGCAGAGCGCTTCTCACGTCTTCCGGCCGAACGCTGAGGGACGGAGGAGACATGATCTTGCACGCACGGGCTCTTAGAGCGCTGACAATCGTCTGCGCTGGCGTCCTCGCCAGCTTCACAGCCGCCGCTCAAGCGCAAACCGCCGACAATTTCTACAAGGGCAAAACCGTCAAAATCGTCCTGCCGACCGCGCCCGGCGGCTCGACCTCGCTTTACGGCCTGCTGATCGCCGAACATTTACAGCGCCACATTCCCGGCAATCCCGTCGTCACCACCGAATATCGCATTGGGGCAGGGGGCATCGTCGCCGCCAATTATGTCTACAACGCTGCGCCAAAGGACGGCACGGTGATCACCATGCTAATCTCCGGCCTGCTGGCGGAAGACACGCAGCCAGACGCGGTCAAATTCAAGGCCGCTAAATTCCGCTACATCGGTCGGGCGGCTGACCTGCCACGCGCCTTCGTCGCCTGGCACGCAGCCGGCATCAACACCATCGACGATGCCCGCAAGCGCCAGGTGGCGCTCGGCTCGTCTGGCGCCGGCGCACTCACGTCGATCCATCCGCTTCTCGTCAACGATATCTACGGCACCAAATTCAAAATCGTGAACGGCTATGGCGGTGCTGGCACGACCTATCTGGCGCTTGAGCGCGGTGAAATCGATGCGACGACCGTGGCCTGGGAGGGACTGGTCGCCCAGCACGCCGACTGGCTGCGCGACGGCAAGATCAAAGTGCTGGCCACCATGGGCAGCCGCCAATTCACCGGCTACGAAACCGTGCCAAAGGTCGAAAGCCTGGCCAAGACCGCCGAGGATCGCGAGCTGCTCGCCTATTCCGTCCACTATGCCGATGTTGGACAGGCTCTGGCAGCGCCGGCCGAAATTCCGGAAGACCGGCTGCAGATCCTACGCCGTGCTTTCGACGCCATGGTCAAGGATCCAGCCTTCATCGCCACGACCAAGGCCAAAAATGTCGAGATCGAACCGATGACTGGCGAAGACTTGCAGGCCTTCGTCGACAAGGCCGCGCAGCGGTCACCGAAGATCAGCGCGCGCATGCGCGCCTTGGTCAACGCTGAATAAAGTCGGATCTGGTCAGGCGCCACACGATGGCGCCTGACCAACAGGCTTAAGCCATGCGTTCTATCGGTTAAAAGCGCCAGTTTCCAGAAAGGCCAGGACCTGAGCGATAACCCTGCGATCATACACCATCAATGTATGGGACACGGGCAAGATGATATGATCACGCATACCTTGCAGGCGTGTCGAAGCCACCGACACTTTGCCATCGTTAGGGCGCGGCAGCAGAAGCCGGGGAAAGACAGGATCGAGCGGACGGTCGCCGGCGATGATGCCGAGATCATAATCGACCTCTCCCAGCAGCTCCTTGTCGATCCGAGTCCGCCCTGTCCGCAAATGCGGACCGACTGGCCCGAGCACCAGACGATTGAGGCGGAGCCCAAACAGAATATCAGCCAACTCGCTGCCGCGATTGGGCGGCGCCAGCATCACCACGCGCGCCAATTTCTGGGGCCGATGCGAAGCGATCAAGGCCCGCGCGACGAGGCCGCCAAGAGAGTGGGTCACAAAATGCAGAGGGCCGCCCGTCTCCCCTGCAAACCGGTTGATCTGCGGCCTCAGATGCTCGACGATATGGGCCATCGATCGCCCTGGACTTCGGTAACTCGGCGCGAAAGTAGAATAGCCACTCCGCTGCAGGCTGGTGGCGATGGAAGCCATCGATCGACCAGTACGGCCATGTCCGTGCAGAAGAACAACTCCGCCTTTCGAGTCTGCCACAGGCTTCACCACATCGGCTTGGAAGAGCCGAGCCGCTGCCCGCCGCGCTCCCAACGCATCGGCGCGCCGACGATGTCGGCTGGCGGATGATAGCGTCGCGCGTCGCCCCACGGTGTCGTCTCTATGGCAGCCGCAACGTCTGCCACGCCACCCTCCGTCCAGTTCGGTTCGCTCGCCAATTCGCGCAGGCTGACCAACAGCGCCGCCGTGCGCGCGAGCGATAGCCGCGCCGAGGCCAGTTTCCCGCCTTGCTGGCGCCCGATGAGCTGACGGATCACCGCCGCCGCCAGCAGATAGCCGGTGGCATGGTCGAGGGCTTGCACGGGCAGGGAAACCGGATGGTCCCCTCCTTTCCAGGCCATGCCCGCGGCGGCAATGCCGCTGCTGAACTGAACGAGACTGTCATAGCCGCGCCGGCCCTTCCACGGCCCGGTCCAGCCATAGGCGTCGAGCGAGACTTCAATGAGATCGCGATTGATCTTGCGCCGCTGCGCCTCGCCAAAACCGAGCCCGTCGAGCGCGCCTGGCCGATAGCCGTGAACGAGAACATCGGCGCGAGCCAACAGCCGTTCGAAGGTGCGACGGTCGGTATCCGCATGCAGATCGAGATGCGCGCATCTCTTGCCAAGCGTCACTTCTGGAATAACGCCGGGCTCGTCCCAATCGGGCGGATCGATACGCAGCACATCGGCGCCATAGCCGGCGAGGAAACGCGTCGAGATCGGCCCGGCGAGAATACGGGTGAGGTCGAGGACTTTGAGGCCCGCAAGTGGACGCGCGGGCCGGGGCGACCAGCGCGGCTGGCCGACGTCCGCCGAAGCAAAAGCAATCAGCGGTTCGGCGGCCACGGCCGCGCCTTGCGGATGCCGCGCCCAATCAGCGCCGGAGCGCAGCACCGCAGCGACGCCCCCGGCCTCCACCACAGCGGCTTCAAGGTCATTCGCCGACCAGGTTTTGACGGCTTCCGCGACGACGCCGCGTTCGCCGGCGCAGTCGAGAACTTTGAGCGCGGCGGCGCGGTGATGCCGGGCATTGGTGTGCAATTTGATCCAGCCGTCGCGGGCCAGATAATCGCCAGCCAGCGGATCCCAAATGGCGGGCAGGGGCCATTCGACCGGCTGGATCGATATCCCAAACCAAAGCGAGGACAGGCGCCGATCCACAGCGACGCGCGGCGCCTCGCCGATTGTGCCGATCAATTCCGACAGAGCGAGGCAAGCCGCCCCGATGGAACTCGCCGCTAGCTCCGTGACGGGAAAGGCAGAAGGAAGATTGGCGAGCCCCGTGAAAGCGATACGGTCGAGCGCCGCGTCCGGCAGATCAAGGGCCTTCCAGATGATCGGCAACGGACGCAGAGCCATGGAATCTTCTCCTGAGTTTCGGGAGGAGCTACATCCCGCGCAAATGCGGCGCCGGTTAGACCTCCTTGATCAGGCTGTCGCGCATCAAGTCCCGATTGAGATTGAGGCCGATGCCCGGATCGGTCGGCACCGCCAGGAAGCCGTTTTCCGGCTCCGGCGCGTTGGTGAACAGCGCGCGCTCCAGTCGCGCATTGCCGAGATGCATTTCCAGCATCGTGCCGTTGCGAAAGCCCGCGACATGGTGCAGCGAGAACAAGCCACCGCCGCCTGCATCCGACAAAGGCAGATTATAAATCTGCGATAGGGCGGCGACGCGGCGCGTCTCGGTGAAGCCGCCGTTATACATGCTGTTGGCCATGACAATGTCGATCGCACCCGCCTCGATCCACTCGCGGAAGCGGCTAGCATAGCCGTCGAACTGGCCGATGGCCACGGGAATGCGGCCCATGCGGCGCAGATCGGCGAGCTGGCGCGCGTCGTTGCCGCGGATCGGATCCTCGAAGAACGCGATATCGGTGTCGTCGAGCATTTTGCACAGGCGCACCGCCTGATCGAAGGACAGGCTTTCGTTGGCGTCGAGCGCGATGGAAACACGATCGCCCACCGCATCGCGGACGATCTTCACCCGCCGTGCATCCTCGGCAACGCCGCCTTTGGCGACACCGACGAGAACCTTCAGGCAGCTAAAACCCTGATCGGCGAGTTCACGTGCCAGCTGAACCAGCTGGTCCTCGCTATAAACGCCGAAGCCGAAGGTGACATAGACCGGCACTTTCTTGCGCGCCCCGCCGAACATCTGCGCCACGGTACGGCCACTGGCCCGGCCCACCGCGTCCCAGATGGCCATGTCGAGGCAGGAGAGGGCGGTCATGCCAGCGCCGGCGCGAATGCCGCGCGGCGTGATCTCCGGCCACAGCCGGCCATGGATCGCCTCGATATCGCGGATGTCCATATCCTTGATGACCGGCAGCAGGTCGTTCTTGAGCGCCGCGGCGACGCCATGGGCCATCCAGCGCCCGCTCATGCCAAAGCCACGATGACCATCGGTGGTCTCGATCTCGCAGATCACCCGCAGGCCATCGCCCGCCGGCTTCTCGACGAGCGGCAAAATCATCGGCAGATGATGCAAGCTGACGGTGGCCTTGGCGATCCGCATGTCATTTCCTTCCCATATTGTTCTCTATCCCTTGTTTGGCCCGGCACTGTTGCAACGGTCAACTCTCATGGGAAAAATAGCGCGCTCCGAGCCGTTATTTGCTCGAAAAGCAAGCCTGCCAGACGATAACGAGAGAGGTTCGGGAAAGAGCCAGAAACTAAGGAGTTTTCTGCGTCAGGCGGGCAAAATCGCCATCCCAATTCCGCGCGCTTTGCGCCGGCGTCACAAGACTGGCCGCGATCACGTCGCAGCCTCGGCTCAGAACCAGACCGACGAGGCGTTTCTTGGCTCCATCGACCACCGTCTGATATTCGCGCATCCGTCCCTTCAGTGGGCCAGACTGGAAGGGAACACCCTGTCCACTGGGATCGAAAGTGGCGCTGATCATATCCACGTCCGACAGCCCGTCGACCTCGACATCATCGCGCACGCCACTCTCGCAATTGCACATGCCGAGTTTGACCCGGACGGTAAGAATAGCATCCGTGCCACAGGACGCAGCGGAACACCTGAACGCGCGGCCCGCTGGCCATCCGTCGCGGGGATAAGGCCAGTCGATCGCAACCCACTTGGGTGGATCGACTGGCCTGTGATCAGACATGGACGCAGCCGGAAGCAACAGGACGAGGAAGATCACGCCGATGTGCTTCGCCCACCGCACGACTACTGTCCGATGGACTTCAGCGTTTCATCGCTGAGTTTGAGAATGTGGACGCCCGTATTGGCGCGATCCACCACATAGATGTAACCGCGATCGTCGATCTCCACATTGTTGCTCTGGATCGCGGTTTTACAGCGATCGGCACCGTTGATCTTCACGCAGCGTTGCGTTGTCGCCGATGTGATCGCTGGAATGAAGTAGCCGATCTCCTTCGGACGGAACGGATCGCGGATATCGATCGCCCGCACACCGGCATTGAAGAAGGTCACGAACACCACTTTCTTATTGAAGATGGCGAAGGCGGCCTCGTTGGAGGAATGCGAGCCGAAGCGGCCGCCGCGCTGGCAGAAGTCGCCGGATCCTTCATCGACGGTGAAATTAGAGACGACCATGGGACGGGTTTCGACCGTGATATCGGCGAACCAGACCATCTGCCGCGCCTCGGCGCATTCGTTGACGAGGCTCTCGTCGACGATCATCACCATGTCGCGCGTATTGCCATCCTTATCGTTCTTGAATTCAGGGATAGGCATCTTCAACAGCGGCAAAACTGTGTGGGCGCCGATCAACGGCGACAGCGCGAGCTGGCTAACCTCGGGTGCCTTGAGATTTTCCGGCGTCGGTTCGCTTGGGCCCTCCAGCAGTTTCTTGCGATCGACGATCTGGATGATGCCACCCTTGTTGGTGCCATAGCCGAAATAGACGCGGTTGGACTCAGGCCCCGCTGAGATCGGCCCGTGCAGTTCCGTCGGCACGGAGCCGGACGAACCTGGTTGCTGGCCCGGCAGACCGAAGTCGCGGATTTTCACCGGACGTGCCGGATCGCTGAGGTCATAAACCTGCGTCATGCGCCGCGTGCGCCAGTCCGACGCGCCCGAAACCAGAAAGGCGATGCCAGTGTCGCACTCCCACCAGCTCTTATGGGTGTCTTTCAGCCCTTCGATCCGGCTGACCAGCTTCGGCGCGGCCGGATCGGTCACGTTCCAGACTTCGTGGGCGATATTGCCGAACGTGCGCAGCAGATAGATCGCGTTCTTATCGCCCTTGGGCAGCTGAGCGCCGCTGCACACGCGCGTCATCTGCGCCGCCCCGCTTTCGCCAAGCCCCTCCTGGCCGGGGATATGATGGAGATAGACCGGCTTGCTTGGGTCAGTGACGTCGATAATGGACGTACCATTGTACTCGGCCTGGCCGGTCAGCGGATTGATCGGGCGCGGCGCCGCTTCCGTGCCGCCGTGATGGCCGATATAGGCGATCCAGCGATTGCCCTGGTGATAGACCGTCGGTTGATAGGCGGAGCGCTGCTGCAAGTCGTTCCAGCCGACCAACTGCATATTCTTGGCTTCAGGCGGATCGCCGATGGCCTGCTCCTTGGCATGAACGACGCCCGACAAAAGCAAACACGTCGCGACGGGCAACAGATTCATCCATTTCAACTTTGACAGGATCATCGCTTCCTCCGCTAAAACTATCTCCGTGATTTTGTTCTTATTGGCGAAGCCCCGCGGCTCCCTCAGCCTCGGACGGGGCTCGGCATTCAAGCGTCCATACAAACGTCAACGCATTTGACGACACGCGTTCGTCGAACTCGCAAACGCTCCGACGCAGACCCTTAGCGTCTGGCCCAGGCCTGATGTTGTCAAGAGGGCGGTCGAACGCTTCAGCCATGAAAGTGACTGTTTTCTCACGCAAATTTTTGCAGCTGATGTGAACGATCCGATCGCGATCACACGATCTATCGAGCCGTCTATTTCGTTGAAGTCGGCGCTGCATTGCGCGAGAGCTGGCGCAACACATCGGAACTCAAGCGTGCATTGTGTTTGCGCATCGCCTCATAGGCGGCTTCCGGTTGCCCGGCGAGGATGGCTCGGACGATCGCTTCGTGATCCTCGTTGGAGCGCTCCATGCGCTCCTTCAGACTGCTCGATTGCGTTTGTCGGAAAGCAGCCAGACGTTCGCGCAATTCGCGCGCGCTCGTTGCAATGGTCTTGTTGCGCGCGCCAGCGCAGATCAGATCATGGAACTCGTTATTGAGCCGGCGATAGGTTGCTTCCGATCGGGTGCCCCCAAGCTGCATCGCCAGGCGGTGAATTTCCAGGAGATTTCCTTTGTCGAGCGCGGTCATGCGCTGCGTCGCCAGCTTGGCGCAAAGCCCTTCGATCTCGCACTCGGCTTCCAGCATGTCGGCCAGTTGGGAAATGCTGATCTCGGCCACGACCCCGCCACGGCGCGGCGTAAAGTCGACGAGCCCGCGCGCGCCCAATTCGCGCAACGCCTCGCGAACCGGCGTGCGGGACACACCGAACTGTTCGGCCAAAACTTTTTCTTCAAGCTTGTGGCCCGGCGTCAGGACGCCGCTGAGAATTTGCTGCGCCAATTCCTGATAGACGCGCAGAGAATTGGTGCTCGATGAAGTGCCGCTCATGGCCAAAACGACGTCGCTATCCGGTCCTAGTCACAGCGTTTTGCAGTTTGATGGACTCATCAAACGCTACAAAGACGCGTCAAAACAAAGATTCTGGGCAAACCGCGTTTCCACAGAAACGCGATTTGCTCCAACTCCCGGCAGGAAGCACGAGCAAGGCGCGGTTGCAAGGCGCAGTTACAAGCTTCGGGCGCTGCCATGTCTGGCAGCGCCCGTCGAAAAGCGTTGAATTTCAGACCATCAGCGACTCGCGCGGGCCACCGCCCGCACGAGCCGATTTCCAGGGGTCAGCGCGTGCCCGGCTGGGTATGGACGTTCAGAACCACCGGAATGCCCGCGCGTACCTTTTCCAGGGCCCGGCGCAGCGCGTCTTCCAGCTTGCTCGGGTCCTTGACGCTCTCGCCATAGCCGCCACAGGATTCGACCACCTTTTCGAAATCCGGCGACGGATTGAGGTCCTGCACCGGCATGACATTGGCCTTGGCGGCCGCGCCATCCGGATAGACCGCCAGGGTCGACATGCGCACCGCCAGCCACTGGTGGTTGTTGGCGACGATCGTCAGGGTCGCCAGCTTCTCGGAACGACCGACGAAATGGGTCGGCAGCGGATTGCCGAACATATAGGAGCCGTCGCCGACGCAGGCGATGACTTCCCGTTCCGGCGCCGCCAGCTTGATGCCAAGCGCCGAGCCGATGCCCGAGCCCAGACCACCCGCGAGGCCGACGCTGAAGAAGGTCTGCGGCGCTTCAAAGTCGAGCCGAGCAGGGGAGGTGCCCAGCTCGTTCATGACGATCGCGTCCTTGGCCTTGGTCTTGTTGATACAATGGGCCAACCAAGCCGGATGGATCGGCGTGTGGTCCTTCATCGACAGAGCGAAGGCTTCCCGCTTGGCCACGGCCTCCGCCCGCGCGGCAACAGCCGCCGTGCGGCGTGCTTCGGCGGCAGCCTTGTCATAGCCGATCTTTTCGACCGCCTGCAGCAGCATGCGCAGGCCCGCCGTCGGATCGCCAGCAACCAGGAGGTCGGTTTCGAATTCGCGGAACGGGTGGCGGCTGACCAGCGGATCAACCGACATGTGAATGACCTTGGCGTGGTCGGCCGGCCGCACGTTCTTGGGGATCCACGGCACGCCGGAGTCGATGACGATAATCGTATCGGCTTTGGCGAATGAAGCCGGCAGATCGAAACCGGCGAACATCGGGTGGTTGGTCTGCAGGTTGAGATCGATCGGCGAGGGCTGTGCCACCGAAATCGCCAACTTGTCGGCGAACTCGCTCAGGGCCGCCAGGGCTTCCGGCGTGCGCGCGAAGGCCGAGGTGATGACCATCGGGCTCTTCGCCTTGGAGAGAATCTGCGCCGCCTGATCGATGGCTTCTTGCGCCGGCGTCGCGGCCAGGGCGCCCAGCGGCCGAACATTGTCGCGGCGCATCGGCACGGCATCGTCGGCGAGGACTTCACGCGGCAGGCACATATAAACCGGGCCGCGCGGCTCGGTCATGGCGATGTCGAGGGCGCGATCGACCAAGGCACCGACCGGCTGGCCACTGCGCAGCTCATATTCCCATTTGACGAATTCGCGAACCATGCCGCCCTGGTCGAAGGATTCCTGGCCCCAATGGATCACGCCATTGCGCGAGGCATCGTGGCCGGTTTCGGTAACCGGCGTGCGGCCGGCGCACAACAGCACCGGAACGTTGTCGCGCGCCATGTTCATCAGGCCGCAGATCGTGTTGGCGGTGCCGACGGTGACATGGACCATCACGGCGGCGGGCTTGCCGGCCAGCCGGTAGTAGCCATTGGCCATGGCCATGGCGACGTTCTCGTGCGGCACGGTGACGAAGCGCGGGAATTTCTTGTTCTTGCGGGCCAGCGCCTCGATGATCGGCGCGAAATCGGTGCCGGCATTGGCGAACACATAGTCGATGCCACGCTCGGCGAGGCGCGACAGGAACGCCTCGGCGGTCATCTCGGCGGTGGCCGGCGCGCTGGCGGCGGCAGTCGGTTTGGTGAGGGTTTGGGTCACTGTTTCATCCCGTGTTTGATTGCCAAGTTGATTGGCCGAGTTAATTGGCGGATCTGCCCGTGAATCCTGCCAAGCGTGTATTCGAAACCGCCTGGGAATGTAAGCGGATGAGCTTTGGTAAAAAAGCAAAGCTCATTCTAGCGGCGGCATCCGACGGTCTGACGGCGGATTGGGCCGCCAGGCTCCGAATGCAAACCCGGGCCAAAACCTAAGGTTCTATATAAAATACCCGCTCTATCTACATAATAAATATGACAAAACATACAATTATTTCACAGCCTCATCGAACGGCTGGAGCGCGCTGCCGCAGCGTAGGAGGCGACCCCAAGATCGAGACGAACGAGACCGGAAATCCCGAAATTGTCGGACGCATCCATGATCGGCACAGACCAGCATCGACGCTGGTCCGTGCACTCTCATTGTAGGGATCGGCTTATGAAATCATTCCGTGCGGGTCCAGCACGTATTTGGTTGCCGCGCCTTGATCGAAGCTCTCATAGCCTTTCGGCGCATCTTCCAAGGAAATGACCTGCGCGTTGACGATCTTCGCGATGGGCAACTTGTCATGCAGGATCGCCATCATGAGCTGGCGATTGTAGCGCAAGACCGGCGTTTGGCCGGTATGGAAGCTTTGCGCTTTTGCCCATCCCAGTCCTAAACGAAGGCTAAGGCTGCCCTTCTTGGCTGCATCGTCGACGCCACCCGGATCGTCCGTGACATACAATCCCGGAACACCGATCTGACCCGCCGCGCGGGTAATCTCCATCATCTGATTGAGAACAATCGCTGGCTGCTCGCCACCCGAATGCCCGCGCGCTTCGAACCCGACGGCATCGATCGCCGCGTCGACTTCTGGGGATCCCGTCACCTCGGCAATCATCTCGCCGAGGCGATCATGCTTGCCAAGATCAATCGGGACAAAGCCAAATTTTGCGGCATGAGCAAGCCGCTCTTTATTGAAGTCGCCAATCATGACGACGGCGGCGCCAAGGATCTGCGCTGATGCCGCGGCTGCCATGCCGACCGGCCCCGCACCCGCAACATAGACAACCGAGCCGACGCCAACACCCGCCTTGATCGCACCGTGAAAACCGGTTGGTAGAATATCCGACAGCATGGTGAGATCGCGGATCTTCTCCATCGCGCGATCACGATTGGGGAATTTCAGAAGGTTGAAATCGGCATAGGGGACCATGACGTATTTTGCCTGGCCGCCAATCCAGCCGCCCATGTCCACATAGCCATAAGCGCCGCCGGCCCGCGCCGGGTTCACAGTCTCACAGACGCCGGTGTTGAGCGTGCGACAATTGGGGCACCGTCCGCAAGCGACGTTGAACGGCACCGAAACAATATCACCGATACTCAGCATCTCGACGTCGGCGCCCTTTTCGATCACTTCGCCGGTGATTTCATGGCCCAACACCAATCCAGCGGGAGCTGTCGTGCGACCACGCACCATGTGCTGATCCGAACCGCAAATATTGGTCGAGACGACCTTGAGGATGACAGCATGCTCGATCTTGCTTCCACCCGGGTTTTCGAATTTCGGATCGGCGATGTCCTGAACTTCAACCTTGCCTGGACCAAGATAGACGAGACCACGATTGCTGAGTTTACCCACGGACTTTCCCCTCAATGATATTCGCCTGATGTCATGCGCACGAGCGCTCGCATTCCGAAACCATTATCGCTCAATTTTCCTGAATCGCACAAATGCCTTCGTTGTCGCTCTCTCGTGTGTTGGTGCCCACACTCGAAACGGAGGTGCGCTTCATTTGCCCACGCGACGATCACGTCGGTGGGCAGGGCGCTTGCTTCAACCTGAAGTCATCATGTTTTCGGTAAACAGAAATCGAAACGTCACTGTCGCCAGACGACACGACATCTCCGCATTTAATCAAGGCGAGCAGTTTCGATATCCGGATCGGAATGTTCAAACGTCAGAGCCAAGGACTGCCGAAGCCGTTCAATCAGCGCACGCACGGCCGGTGCATCGCCACGGCGAATAGGCGCGACTGCTGTAATCTGAAATGGCGGGATTGAGAATTCGGGCAACAACTGAATAAGCGTTCCGGAAGCCAACAGATCACGCACCATATATTCCGAAAGCAACACAATTCCGGTTCCAGCAACCGCAGCATCGATAAGGATTTGAGCGTCGTTCGAACTCAAGGTCGGCGTTACTTCGACTGTTACCAGGCCCTGTTTGGTTTTGAAGGTCCATGCGTTGCCCGTTGGCAGATAGTTCAAGCAAGCATGGGCCGCCAATTCGCGTGGGTGGCGCAACGGTGCATTCCCGGCGATATAGCTCGCCGCTGCGCAAAGCACCCGATCGACGGTAAGCAAATGTGTCTCGACGACACCACCGAACGTTGTCCAATAAGCGCCAACCGCGAGATCGAACCCCTCTGCCACCGGATCGACGGGACGGTCCATCAGCACGATCTCAAGTCTGACGCGCGGGAAGTCCGCTCGATAGCGACTGACAATTTTCCGCAGTTGAAAAATCGTCAGCGATGTCGGGAATTTGACCCGCAAAAAATCCTCTACATCCTCCGACGAACTGCCAGTATCCCGCAATAAATCCTCGAAACCAGCAATGGCCAGACGGGACCGTTCGAGATAGCGACGACCGGCCTCGGTGAGGGAAAGGCTGCGCGTGGACCGCTCAAACAGCACCGTCTTCAGGTGATGTTCCAACTGCGTAACGCGTTTGGTGACGACCGAGGCCGCCAGGCCAAGCTCGCGTGCGGCGGCTGAAAAACTTCCTCGACGTGCCGCGACCTGGAACGCCTTGAAATTCAGATAGATGTCCATCAGCTCACTCGATTTAGATTAAATGATCATCCAAAAAAGCATATTCTACTCCTAATCGCGCGATGTTACCGCTCGATTTCCAAGCGCTCAACTAGCTCCAAACCTAGACGCGGCGCCCGAAGACAAGAGGAAATCGCACATGGCGCGCACCCCACACCCGGCCATTTTGGAACCGGCTCGATCGATCCCGGTCTATGGCGAATACGACGTCGTGGTGTTGGGCGGCGGCCCCGCGGGCATAGCGGCGGCCGTTGCCGCCGGACGCAGCGGCCGTTCGACCCTGCTGATCGAGCGCTACGGCTTCCTGGGCGGCATGGGGACAGCGGCAGGGGTGACCAATTTCTGCGGTTTGCATGCCAATGTGCATGGCGAAAACCAGCAGGTGGTTCATGGCGTCGCCGACGATCTTCTCGATCGCATCGATCATTTAGGCGGCCTGCGCGAGCCGCACGACGTGTTTGGGCGCATTCAGGCGCAAGCCTACGACACATCGGCCTATAAGATCGCCGCTGACGAACTCCTGCTCTCCGCTGGAGTGGACATTCTGTTTCATGCCTTGGCGAGCGCGCTGCATATGGAAGCGCCGGGACGCATCGGCGCGATTTTCCTCGAGACGAAGTCGGGCAGGCGGGCCGTCAAGGGACAGATGTTTATCGACTGTTCGGGCGATGGCGATCTCGCGGCCTGGGCCGGCGCGCCCTTTGAGTTGGGCGACGGCAACGGCAATATGCTCTACCCCTCGTCGATGTTTCGCATCAATGCCGTCGACCCGGCGCGCGTTGATTATTCATGGACGGGCCTCGCGAAATTGATGGCTGAGGCAGAGCGCACCAGCAATCGCCGCTTTCCGCGCAAAACACCCATCGTGCGTCCGCACAGAAGCGGAATCGAATGGCGCGCCAACATGACTCAGCTCGCACGCGATGATGGCACCGCGATCGACGGCACTGACGCTGATGACCTGTCACGCGGTGAAATGATCGGCCGGCGGCAGATCGCCGACGTATTCCAATTCCTGAAGACAGTCCCAGGCTTTGAAAACTCCTACATCGTCGATATCGCGCCGCAGATCGGCATTCGCGAGACCCGCCGCATCGTCGGCCCCTACATGTTGAGCGAAGATGACGTACTCAACTGTGTGAGCTTCGATGACACGATTGGTGTCAACGGTTGGCCGATCGAAGCGCATGTGAGTGGCGATATCGTTATCAAATGGGCATCGGAAGGCTCAAGAGGCTACAATCAAATGCCCTACAGAATGTTATTGCCGCAACAGGTCGACAATCTACTGGTGGCAGGGCGCTGCGCGTCCATGACCCACATGGGGCAGTCCGCCGCGCGCGTCTCCGGAGCCTGCTTTGTGATGGGGCAGGCCGCCGGAACCGCCGCCGACATGGCGATCGCGGCTCAATCCACACCTGCGAACATTTCCGTTAGCGCCTTGCAAGAGCGCTTGCAGCGGGATGGAGCCTTTCTAGGACGCCAGGAAACCTAAACGAGGAAACTGAAGACACCTGAACGAAATTGTTTTGAATAGGGAGGTTATTCGAAATGCGATTGATCGCTGCACTCGTATCGGTCGCGGCCATATGCGCCGCGCCCGCCCTGGCGCAAGGCCCCAAATCCGCCGAGTGGCCAAGCAAACTCGTTAAGATCGTGGTCCCGTTCGCCCCGGGATCAACGCCTGACGCCGTCGCGCGCATCCTGGCCGACGGTCTGCAACAGAGCGCGCCCAGTGCGACATTCATCGTTGAGAACAAACCAGGCGCCAGCGGCAACATTGGTACGGATGCCGTCGCCAAGGCTGATCCCGACGGCAGCACGATCGGCGTCAGCATCGGCGGCCCCCTCGCGATCAACACCATTCTGTTCAGCCAGCTCAAATACGATCCCGCAAAAGACATCGCAGCCGTCACCCTGCTTGCCACGCAGCCCAGCGTCCTCGCCGTCAATGCAAGCATGGGCGTCGACACTGTTAGGGATCTGATTGCGCTGTTGAAGAAGGAGCCTGGCAAATACACGTATGGATCCATCGGCGTCGGTTCCCTATCGCACTTGGCCATGGAAGCGATCGCGCAAAAGGCCGGCGCTAAAATGGTGCATCTGCCTTTGCAAGGCTCACCCGCCGCCATGACGGCGCTGCTGCGCGGCGACGTCCAGATCGCTTTTCTGCCCTCGATCGCCGTGACGCCGCAGCTAGAATCTGGGGAGATCAAGATTCTCGCCATTTCCACGGCGAAGCGCTCACGCTTTCTGCCCGATACGCCGACGCTCAAAGAGGCCGGCATTGATGTGGAGGCCGACGCCTGGCTGGGCCTGATCGCGCCCGCCGGGACACCACCGGCCTTTCTCGCGCGGATGCAGACGCTGGCGGCACAAGTGATCACATCCCCGGCTTCGCGCGACAAGCTGGCCACTCTGCAGATGGAGCCGGTCGCCAATACGGCAGAGGAATTCCGTGCGGTTATTGACGCCGAAATCAGCCGCTGGAAGCCGGTGATTAAAGCACTCGATATCAAGGTCAATTGATCCGGCAGGAGAGGGCGCTTTGCGCGATATGCTGCCAGGATGAACACAAATAGAAGCGTCGTGCCGGCTGCCAGCCGACACGACGTTCTTTGATTCAGAAAGACTGAAGCCGATCCTACTTTTTGCGGATATCGCCGTTGCAGAGATTGATCACCTTCTCTTCGGTATAGCTGAGGATCTCGCTCAAGCCCTCTTCGCGGCCGACACCTGAGTTCTTGAAACCGCCGTAGGGAACGCCACGATAGTGCGTGCCCACGCCGTTGACCCAGATGTAGCCCGCCTCTATCGCCTGGGCGACGCGCAGAGCGCGGCTGATATCCTGCGTCCAGACAGCGCCAGTCAGCCCCAGATCGACGGCGTTGGCCATGGCGATGGCCTCCGCCTCAGTCTTGAACTTCAAGATCGACATCACCGGGCCGAAGATTTCCTCCTTGGCGATCCGCATCGACATGTTCACATCACCGAACACGGTCGGCTCGACCCAGTAACCGCGCTTGAACTGCTCGCCCTTCGGACGCCCACCACCCAACAGCAGCTTGGCGCCTTCGCTCCTGCCGATCTCGATATAGGACAGAACCTTCTTGTATTGGCCCTGGTTGTTGATCGGCCCCATATTGGTGTCGTCATCGAGGGGATGCCCAACCTTGATGGTCTTGACCCGCTCCAGGATCTTTTCCAGCACGGCGTCATAAATGTCTTCGTGCAGCAGGATGCGGCTCATCGAGCCACAGGACTGCCCCTGCCAGCCGAAATTCATGCCACCGACCGCCGCTGCCGCGACCCGGTCAAGATCAGCGTCCGGGAAAGCGACGAGCGGATTCTTGCCACCCAATTCAAGGGTCACATGTTTCACGGCCGTCTCGGCCGCGGCTTTCTGGATCGCCATGCCCGAGGCTGCCGAGCCGATAAAGGCGATGCGCTTGACCTTCGGATTGCGCACCAGTGCTTCGCCGGTCTCGCGGCCACCGGTCACGATATTGACGACGCCGGGCGGCAAGATCGCCGCGCACAGCTCCGCCAAGATCGCCGCCGACAGCGGGCTCTGTTCCGACGGCTTGATGACCATCGTATTGCCTGTGACGATGGCCGGAGCGATCCGCGAGGCCGCAAAGCCAATGGGATGATTGAACGGAATGATGCGACCAACCACGCCATAAGGCACGCGCAGCGTCAGATGAATGTTGCCAGCCGAGGAGGGGATGGTCTCGCCCTTGATCTCATAGGCCAGGCCGGCGGCAAAGCGCATGCGCTCGACGGCGTTGATGACGTCATGACGCATCGGCGGCAGCGTATTGCCAGTATCGAGTGATTCAATACGAGCGAAATCTTCCGCCTTGGCGAGGATGGCGTCGGCCAGCTTATGAACATAGCCAGCCCGCTGTTCCATCGATAGCGCAGCCCAGGCGGGGAAGGCCTCCGCCGCGGCATCGACCGCTGCATCCATGTCCCGCTTGCTGCCCATGGGCACACGGCCCAGCTGTGTTTCGTCGGCCGGGTTGATCGATTCAAGCCATCCGCCATCGAGGCTGTCGACGAGCTTTCCGCCGATCAACATTTTGCCTGTCACGTCCTTCATGCCGTGCATTGCTTCCTCCAAAATTGTAAGAATTATTATCTTCCGTCTTGATATGACGGTAATATTGGCTATTTTGCAGCCAATATTAAATCGCTATATATTTTAGAATATAGCGAGTCAATGAGATTGGCGGGCGCGATTGGAGAGAATATTCAAAGTCATAACCTGTCTCCGCACGAGCCATAACAAGCCGTCCGACGACGCGGGTTTGGGGGGCGCGAATGGCGCGCTTTCATAATCAAATACGTCATTCACGCATCGCTCGGATGCTCAATTGGCGATTGTCGGACCTCGGGCCGTGCGCAAAAATCGGGTGTAATGATCGCGCCAATCCTGGCGCGAAATCCGGCGTCTGCCGCAAGAAAATCCGACAGTCTGCGCTGTCATTTTGATGGACAGCGACTTTTGACGAACGACGACTTGGCAGTTATCGATGCCGCAGCTCCGCTGGCCGATATGCATCGCGTCAACGTTTAATCACTGAAGACCAATAAGGACGAAACGCGATGGATTTCTCGACAATGGTTTTGACGATGTATGTCGCCGTCGAGGACGGTCCGGCGGCGGACGAGCGCGTGCTCGGCATCGCGGTCGAACAGTCCTTGCTGGCGGCGGAACTCGGCTTCAATCCCTGGTTCACGGAGCATCATTTCCGCGGGCCGTGGCATAGCAATCCGATCCAGTTCGCGTCCTATATCGCGCCGCAGATCGGGCCGGATCGCTATCTCGGTTTCGGCGTGCTTTCGATCCCGTATTATCATCCCGTGCGCCTGGTCGAGGCCATGAACCAGCTCGATCAGCTGACCAAGGGCCGCACGCTCTATGGCCTGGGCAGCGGTTTTGCCGGCCTGGAGCCGCTGGGCATGGGCCTTGACGCCGACTATCACAGCTCCGGCCGCGCCGCCGAGGATACGCTCGAGATCATGGAGCGCCTGTGGGACTTCCAAACCGGCGATCCTGAACTCGTCATCGACACGCCGGTCTATAAGGGCACGGTGCGCCGCCGCGTCACCCCAAGCCCATACCGCAAGCGCCATCCAACCGTGATCCGCACGGCCAGCCGGGATTCGTCCGTCATCAAGGCGGCGCAGCGCGGTCTGCCGGCCTTCCTCGGCATCTTCAGTGCTGAATCGCCGCTCGCCGAGCAGATCCGCATCTATCGCGAGGCTCTGGTGGCGGCCAACCATCCGCAGCACGTGATCGACGAATGCCTGCGCTGGTGCACCTGCGACTGGCTTGCCGTCGTCGTCGCTGACACCGACGAAGAGGCCCAAGCGCGCGCCAAGCTGGCCCGGGCCGAACATCTCGCCATGCGCGACAAGTACGTCGCCGAGCACGGTCCGCTGCATGGACCGGTCGTGCGCAAGAAGCCCGAGGAATCGACGCCGGCTGCCTTCGCCGCTGGTGGCGACATGCTCAACATCATCGCCGGCACGCCCGATACGGTCGCTGCCAAAGTGCAGGAACTGGCCGATCTCGGCATCAATCATCTGCTGGTGCGCTTCCTCGGCGAATGGCCGGGCGAGACGCGCTATATCTCGGAAGAGTCGATGCGCTTGTTCGCGCGCGAAGTCATGCCGCGCTTCAAGAGCAGCGCGAAACAGCCGGCGCTCGTCTGATCGACTGATTAGCGGGCGACATCAATTTGGGATGTGCGTGAAAGGCTTAGAGGCGTTTCCGCACATTTCATCTTAGATTTTAAGTTCCATAATATAGATTATGCGAATCAATCCTTCTCTTAGAAGAGGCTCGCATTCGCCTATCCGATTGTCGTGGCATACGCTCTGGCAAACCTATTTCATTGGGTACGGTATCTAGCTACTGTTGAACCAGCGGCCAAAGAGCGGCCAGGTCCTCCTTTATCTCGTCTGCACACAATGATTGTCGGTATAGATCTCGGGACGACCAACTCCCTAATCGCCCTATGGAACGGCAGTTCCCCTGAATTGATTCCCAATGCGCTTGGGGAAACGTTGACGCCGTCGGCGATCAGTATCGCCGACGACGGCTCCATACTCGTGGGGCGCCCGGCCCTCGACCGCTTAATCACCCATCCGGACCGATCCGTCGCTTCATTCAAGCGCTGGATGGGCTCAACCATGGGCGCAACTTTAGCCGGAAAGGTATTCCGGGCTGAAGAACTCTCCGCCCTCATGCTGCGCGCCTTGCGTGACGATGCCGAAAGCCAATTCGGGCAAAACGTTACAGAGGCGATCGTTTCAGTTCCAGCGTATTTCAGCGATCCGCAGCGCAGAGCGACCCTCGACGCCGCGCGGCTGGCTGGTCTCAAGGTCGAACGCTTGATCAACGAGCCGACCGCGGCCGCATTGACGCATGGCCTGCAAGGCACCGAAGAAGGGCATTTCCTCATCCTCGATCTCGGTGGCGGCACGTTCGACGTGTCGCTGCTCCACAAATACGAGGGAATCATGGAGGTGCGCGCCTCGGCAGGCGATTCCATGCTCGGCGGCAATGACTTCAGAGACGTTCTGGTGGAATTGATCGCCACCGCCGCTGGCATCAAGTTCTCCGACGTCAAAGCGGCAGATCAGGCGCGCCTGATGGCCACCGCCGAAGCGGTCAAGCACACCCTGTCGCAACGAGAGCAGGCTGATTGGGACATTCACCTCGACGACAAAGAAACCTGCAAAGGCACGCTCACGCGCGCGTCTTTTGAAGAGCGAGCACAGGGACTGAACGCTCGTCTGCGCGCGCCCATCGAGCGCGCGATTGCTGATGCCAGGCTCGATCCTGCGCAGATCGATCAGATCGTGCTCGTGGGCGGCGCAACGCGCATGCCCCTCGTGCGCACCATGACGGCAAAGCTCTTCGGCCGTTTCCCCCTCATCGATCCGCGACCGGACCATGTCGTCGCACTCGGCGCGGCGATACAGGCCGGTCTCAAGGCCAGGCACGCGGCCCTCGACGACATCGTCATGACCGATGTATGTCCTTTCACTCTGGGAGTAGCGACGGTCGACTTGTCCATGAGAGACGATCTCCTCCTGTCGCCGATCATTGAACGCAATGCGGTCATCCCGATCAGTCGTACAAATCGCTATTTTACTGTCCAGGACAATCAGTCCAAGCTTCAATTCAAAGTTTTGCAAGGCGAGCATCTTCGAGCATCACAGAACATCCAGATCGGGGAAATCTTGGTCGACATCCCCAGGGCGCCGGCGGGGCACGAGTCTGCGGAGGCGCGCTTCACCTATGACGTCAATGGCGCGCTCGAAGTCGAGGTCACCGTAACCTCAACCAAAATGGTCGAACGTCGCGTCTTCCGCAATCAGAGCAATCTCACCGACGACGAGATCAACGCGCGCTTTCGCACTCTCGCGGCCTTGAAGCTGGCCCCACGCGACCAAGCGTCCAACCATGCTCTGATCGCCAGAGCGGAACGCCTCTATGCCGAAAGCCTAGGCGAGCGCCGCACCCTTATCGCTGAACTGGTCGGACAGTTCGAGCGCGAAATCAACGATCAGCATCTTCGCAATGCTGAGGACTTGCGCGCGCGGTTCGCCGCCCTCCTCGACGACTTTGAGCGGAACGTCTTCTAAATGGTCGCAGGCCGATGATCGACTACCCTTGGAACGTGCTCGAGATTGACCCGACACAGGACGAAGCCGTCATTCGGCGCGCCTATGCGACGCGCTTGCGGCAATTCCGCCCCGACGAGGACCCACAAGGCTTCCAGCGGCTGCGGGAGGCCCGAGACGTGGCGATCGAGTGGAGCGCCTTCAACGCCGCGAAACCGGCAACCACAGCGGAGGCCTTACAACGCGAGACCATATCCGTACATTCGGCGCCTGTTATCGATACAGCGGCACAGGTCGAGGCAACCACCCTCTCCTCTCTCATGCAGCAATTCGAACAGTTGACGCGAGAGCAGCACTGGCAGGCGGATGGCATCATACTGGAATGGACGGAGGCTCAGTGGCGAACCTTCATGGGACGCGCCAGCGACCTCGGGATCACAGCGCGCCAGCATTTGCGCGCCGGCCTGGCCATGCGGCTGTTTCCGCTCCTGCCTGAAAACCCCGAAGGCGAAGCCGACGACGCCTTTCGCTCTATCATCGAGATCGTCGCAAGGCTCGAAAACGAGTTTGCTCTTTCAGCCCAGCAGGCATATCTGCTTAAGTTCATCCCTGTAAAATCGGTTGTCGCTTACGATACTTGGTTGCGGTTCGTTCGCCGGCGCGATGCAATGCGAGAACGCGTCAAGCAAGGCGAGTCCGCGTATCTGGACAGTCACGGCAAACTCAGTCTGCCGGTGGAAGATCACGTCCTCCTCGATCCAAGTTCCTATCTCGGATTCGAGATGATAACACGAAGCATCCCTGCCAAGTGGTGGTTCAGCGAGACATTGATTGTTCTGCTTCTTGCGCTCGGACTGTATCACGCAAGCATCAAATCGTTTCTGGGTACGCCCGCCGGCCCCTGGGGTTATTTAGGGACGGTTGTCGTGGTCGGGGCGATTTACGCGCTGTATCGCCTGCGTAACCCCGCCGCCATGCGGCCAATCATTCCCCTGCTCTTCCCGACGAACGCCTGCCTCGGCTACCAGCAACCTCGGCTCGCGATCGGAATGGCACTCCTTTCGATAGCTTTGATCGGCATAGCCTTCGCGCCAAGTCTTTTCCTTCCGGCCATCATCGCCGTTTGCGCAGCCAATATCGCGGCCAGACTGGGCTTGGCCATGATGCTTCCAAGACATGCGAGACGCGCGGTCGTGCGCAAGGCGATGATGGCGGATCGGCAAGACCTGCTGATGCCTCGTGACCGCATGCGCGCGTTCGCCTTCAAGCCGCGACGATGGGCGATGCGTTGGGCTTCGCTCATCGATTTGGTTACCTGTGTCGTCCTTATTTTTGTCCTGGTTCGGCGTTGATGTTTTACGCCGAGATTCATGATCATATGGAATAGCGACGTGTTCGCTCAGGGACCGCCAGAACTGGGAATGTTTTCCAGCCCTGCCAAAATTTCCGCGCCCAAGCAGGCCTGATGACAACTGTCGTCAGACCTGCTTCCCGGATCGTGAAGGGCGAAGCTTCCGCGTGTGACTACGGCTTCATCTTAATCCCGAGGTTCGCGCGCATGTCTTTGAACACGACGCCGATCGCATCCATGACCCGCTTGTCTTGATGGGCCTTGCAGTACTGGATGATCTCGTGTTCCGCCTCCTTCGCCCTCTTCACGTTGAGGAGGTGCTTGCGGGCGAGACCGTTATACCAGCCGCTATACCAGGTGGTGAGCATATCGGCGTCTTCCTGGAAGGTTCCGGCCAATTGCGCGCAAGTCAGTTTCTGAACATCGATATAGCCCTTGTCATCAGCGTAGGCGCCCAATGGGGTCTGAGCACTCGCAGACTGAATCAATGCCGACATCAGGATCGACGCAACGAAGGCCTTACGGATCATATTCATTTCTCCTTTTCTCAGATTGTGCATGGCGAGCCGCGCGAAATCCTCTTTCGCGCAGCTCGCCGAAGAGGTGTCAGCCGGACTCTCAGCCGACCTTCAGGGCTGCTGGAATTGCCCATGTCCCGTTGATGATCGACGGGTCTGTCTCGGTCGGCCAATACATCCGCAGCATCAGGATGAAATCGCCGGGAGGTGCGGGAAGCCAATTCGATTCCTTGTGCTTACCGGGAGAATCCTTCTGGATGTAGAGATCCGTCGACCCGTCTCGATTTGCCTGCAAGTTCTGGCGCGGGCTGATCGAATATCGGTTGAGCGGATTGTCCACGAAGAAGTACTGGTCGTCATACATCGTCAACGACCAGAACCCCTGGACGGGCGGCAAATGACCTTTGGGGAACCGCATGACATACTTGTTCGCCCCGTTATATTTTTTTCCCTCCGCATCCGCCGTCGAGGTCGGATAGACCGCGTCCTGGGGAAGGTTGGCGCCGAGTCCGATTGCGGTCACGAGAGCCCGCATCAAGTAGTCGGTGTCATAGATTCCAGTTTTCGTCGTGAACGCCCAGCCGTTCTCGTTCTTGACCGCCTTGTTGATCTTGAACTGCTGCATAATTCTGTCGAACGCGATCTCAGGAACGCGCTTGGCGGAATCCGCATTGAACTTGCTCTCGTCAAAGTCCTGACCAGGAACGATGCCGATACGCGCGAATTTTGCGATATGAGGCGCATCGGCGGCTGATGGCGGGTTTGCCTTCATCAGCTCGCAAAGCAGCTTGAAGTAGGACACCGCATCTATGCGATTGACCTGGTCGCGCACGGCCGTCTTCATGTCGATGGATAGATCGACCTGACCTGGCGGCGGCGTGTAGGGCTTGCCGTATGCACTGAGCGGAACGAGCCTGCACTCGTCTTGCAGCTTGTGAACGGCAGCGTAGTCTTCCGGCGTACCGGTGCAATAGATTCGGCCGAGGAGCCACACGATGCTGGTCAGCGATTTATATTCCTTCACACCCTCGGGCAGCGTATCCTTCCAGCCCGGACCGGTGATCGCATAGGTCTGCGCTCCAGTGCCGGTCGTGCGTTTGCCCGGAACCTGGAACACGGTCGTCCAGCCGTCGAGCAGCGGCATCACGGAATAGCGGCCCTGCATGTCCGGGATGCTGAGCACCCAGGGCTCCTTGCCGACATCGAAAAAGGCGGTTGTGTAGAGCGTGTCGGCGTTCGGCGCCGTGACATCCTTGAACGAAGCGTCAGGATAGCTGCGCAGCCTGATGATATGCCCCATCGGTCCCCGTGTTCCCACGGGCTCGGCGACATTGGTGATGATCCGCCGGGTCATCTCCATCGTCACCAATGGGTATCCGAAAATGTAAGCGTCGACCGCCAGCCAAAAATCCTCGAGACCTTCGCCAATGCCGTGAAAGGCCCCCTGCGCGAGCGCCGAGCGAGCCATTGCCGTGCCGCCGAGCAAGCCCAATCCGCCGAACGCTGCAGACCGACGAGTGATCTTCATGTATGCCTCTCTAAATTGCCAAGAACCCGACGCGCAGCGGAGATCAACAGCGCATCGTCGCCGTGATCGGCCCGTGCGTGAGCATGTCGTATTGATAGAGCGTGCCGCTGGAGGCGGTTTCGTCTCGCCATTTCGCAGACAGCTGGCGGCAAATCTTGCCATTTTGCGCCAACCCTGACAGGGCGGCCGCTGGATGATGGCCATACTGGGATCTGGAGGGACCTTAGGGCGCGTCTGAAGCCAGGCTATCGCTGTGATTGCGCCGGCGAGCTGATCAATGCGCTCAGCGCCCTTCCCCTCAGCGAGAATTCACAAAACCGGGCGCGGTCAGCCGCGCCAGCTGTTGCGATTGGTCTTCGACAGCTCAGGATATTTGCTGTGACGCTCGCAAGCGCCATTGCGTTCGGAGGGATAAAAACGCTTGCCACGAGAAAAAGAGCGCGACGATGCCAAGCAATCCTGCGCTGATCGGCCGTGTCACAAAGACGCCGACACTTCCTCTGCTGATGATCATCGCCCGCCGGAAATTTTCTTCAAGCATCGGACCGAGGATGAAACCGAGAACAAGCGGCGCCGGCTCCAATTTAAAACGCAGGAACGTATAGCCAAGGACGCCGAAAAAAGCCGTTAGATAAATATCGTCCAAATTATTGTTGATGCTGAAGGTGCCAATGCAGCAAAAGAACAAAATCGCAGGAAACAGAGAGCTGTATTTAATCTTGAACAGGGAGAGCCAATAGCGAACCAAGGGCACTGCGAGCAGCAGCAAGAAGCAGTTGCCGATCCACATGCTCGCAACCAGGCCCCAGAAGAGTTCGGGATGCTTCGTGATCATGCCCGGACCAGGCTGTATGCCATTGATAATGAATGCGCCCATCATCAGAGCCATGACGGCGTTCTCTGGGATACCCAGGCTCATCAGAGGAATGAAGCTGGTTCGCGCCGCGGCCTCATCGGCCGCAGCCTGCCCCGCCACGCCTTCAATTGCACCGGAACCTATCTCGTCTCGATATTTGCTGAATTTCTTATCGAGACCGTAGGCCGCAAACTGAGCGATCACGGGTCCGCCGCCGGGCAAGAGACCGAGGATCGAGCCCACGACACTGCCGCGCAGGGCACTTGGAATGATACGTTTGAACTGCGGCCAGGTCGGCATAAGCTTGATGGCGCCGTTGAATGGTGATCGGTCTTCTTTGTTGTCGAGATTCTTAGTGATCTCAGCAATGCCGAAACAGCCTAAGGCGATGCATACGAGGTTGATCCCGTCATACAGAGATATAAAGCCTAAAGTAAAACGTTCTGTCCCGTTCATCACATCGGTGCCGACCAGCCCAAGCAAAACGCCGACGAAACACATGGCCAAGCCATCAAGGACACTTCCGGTCGTCACAAAACTTACACAGACAAACCCAAAAAAGACCAGCGCGCAATATTCGGTTGGGCCGAATAAGGAGGCAAGGCTGCTCAACGTCGGAGCAAAACACGCCAGCACGATGATAGCGACAGTGCCGCCGATGAAGCTTGATACACCCGCTGTAAAGAGCGCGACTCCCGTTTGCCCTTTCAACGTCATTTGATAGCCGTCGATACAGGCAACGATGCTCGATGCGTGCGGGATCTTCATCGTGATGGCGCTGACGCTGTCGCCATACTGTGCGCCATAATAGATGCCGGAAAGCATGATCAGCGCCCCCGTGGCGGGAAGCGAGAAGGTCAATGGCAATAGAAGGCTAATCGCAGCGAGAGGACCAAGACCCGGCAAAAGCCCCACCACCATCCCAATGAGGCACCCTGCTCCACAGAGCAAAAGGTTCTGAAGCGTCAATGCATGACTGAAGCCGAATATGAGATTGTCAATAATGCCCATGTCTGTGGCTTTCAATAAAGCGGGAGTGGGACACCGAGGAGGTCCTTCATGCCGACGGCAATGACGCAGAGGACCAGTGCAATAACGGCACTCTTCTTTATCGAAAAATCATCGCTAGCTAACGACGCGATCATAACCATCACGCCGATAGCAACGAACATGTTCAGGAATTTGGAGACGAGGGCAAAGCTGACAAAGCTAGCAACGATCAACGCAATGTTCTTGATGCGAAAATCAAGTGGCGCCGGTGCAAGAAACATCGCGCGCGCAATAATCGCAATGCCAATGATGAGCAGAACACCAGCCACGATCAGCGGAAACAAACCCGGCCCAGCGTTGCGAAAGCTACCGAGTTGATATTGGGAAGCCTGAACTATGAAATAGAGCGCCACGGTTGTGAGGAGAATACCCCGTGCCATCTCTCGATTAATCATTCGGCTCCCCCCGCAATTATTTTAGATTTTGATGCATTCCTGCTGCAGGACAAAGAATCGTATTATTTAAAACTGACTTGAACCTGATCTTGAACCTTGCAAACTCTTTCTTGTCACGAGAGATCACCCTGCACCAAGGCTGACAGAGAGGTTGGTTCAACGCGGTTCCCAATGCATATCTGCTTGCCGAAGTGTTTTCGGGAGCCTGCTCGTGCGTGATGTTAGCTCTGTTACACAGGCTCTCGCGCTCTGATCTTGTGCTTATCGCAGCGGGGTTAGGTCGGAGTGCGAGCGAGACAGAAAGGCCCGGACGCTGTCGGGCGAAAGGTCCGCCTAATTGCCCCTGTTCACGGATCTGTGATTTTCAAATACATCGTCATGCTCATCGCTATCGATCCATCACCACGATCGTCGCCGTCATCCCAGCGCTCAGCGTGATGCCGGCCGGTATGTCGTCGATGGCGATGCGAACCGGAATACGCTGGGCCAGGCGAACCCAGCTAAAAGTCGGATTGACGTTGGCCACCAGATCGCTGCCCAAGACATTGTCCCGATCGGTGATGGCGCGTGCCACGCTCTCGACGTGACCACTCATCGCTGGCTCATAGGCCATGAGGCGAATGGAGACTTTGTCGCCGGCGCGAATGCGGCGCAGTTTGGTTTCTTCGAAATAGCCGGCGACGTAATAGGAGTCGCTGTCAACGATTGCCAGCATGGCGCGTCCGGCGGTCGCATAGTCGCCACGGCTCATCAGCAAATTGGTGATGTAGCCATTCACCGGTGCGCGTACCTCCGTCCGAGCAAGATTGAGTTTGGCAACCTTAAAGGCAGCGACCGCCTGATCATAGGCGGCTTGGGCGGCGAGCGCTGCGGTGCGTGCCTGGTTCAGCGCTTCGGCTGAAATGGAGCCTGAACTCAGCTTCTCCCGCCCTGCAAGCTCCTGTTGCTTTTGATCGAGCTGGCTTTTGGCGCCGGCCTGCACCGCCTCGGCTTCAGAAAGAGCGAGCTGATAGCGTGCCGGATCGACGACGAACAGAACATCGCCAATTTTGACTTCCTGATTGTCCTTGACGCGAATATCAATCACCGCCCCGTTCACATCGGGCGTCACCATGACGACATTGGCACGTATGCGGCCATCTCGCGTCCACGGGCTTTCCTCATAGGTGCGCCACAAATACCATCCTGCGATGACAGCCCCGAGGGTGATCGCAAGAGTGAGCGGAATGCGAATCCATGAACTGACATTGGGCATGGGATCGATCTCTCACCAATATTAGAGCGTCGCGCCGACAAAGGCGCTGAGCAGAATGACATAGAGGGCGGTATTGAACAGCGGCGGATGCCAAACGAAGCGGTAGAATCCAGACCAATCCAGCAGATAGCGGATGACATACCAGGCCAGCGCCGTCCCCAGCAGATAGCCGACCATGGGCGGAAAATAGACTCCGTCCAGATTGATTTCCTTGATCATGCCTCGACCGCTCCTATCGATGTCGTGGCCGACGGGGACGGCTCCGGCAATCCGAAGAATCCCGCGTGTTGCCTTAACGTTGTTTCGATTCCGTAGAGCGCTTCAGCGGTCTGGATCAGCAGATCCTCCTCTGGCTGTGCCAAAACGCGGTTGCGAGCGACCTGAAGGAGAGACAGCGGCGATGGCATTTGTCCCTGCCGAGCAGCTTTGTCGAAACACGTAGCCAAGGCCGCGAGAGCTCTGTCGACAGCCCTGGCCGCCGGCCCCGGCAGGAGCAGACGATAGCGCCTGAGCGCGAGAATATTGAGGCCAATCCGGAGACTGGCGAGCCCCCCCTGCATTGCCGCGCGTTGATCGTCGACGAGCGGATCGAGCCGTGTCAGCAGCGCATTGATGCGATCGAACATGCGGCTTTCGAAACTGGCACGGGATTCCGGCGTCTGCCCGCCCGCCACCCGCGCGAGATCGGCTCTGGTGCCGCGCGTCAGACGCTGCACGATCCATTCCGAGCCAAGCGGACGCAGAAGCGCCAAGGCCATCGCGCCGATTCCAATACCGGCCATATAACCGAGGAAGCTGTTTAGAAAGGCGGCGAAGTCGTAGGTCATCTGGTTCGACACGCCCATCAGGCCGCCACCGATGAAGATCGCCGGAATGACGAACGGGACGGCAGCAGGCGCGGTGAGGAAGACGCCACATATGAGATAGAATGGCGCCAATGCGACCACTAGCGCTGGAAACGTATTGAGCGGTGGCAACAGAACGAACAGATAGAAGCCGGCAATCATGGCTCCAACCACACTGACTTTCAGGAACGTCAGTGCCGCCGCCGCTGGATCATCTCGCGCACCCATGATCGCGCACATCACCCCCGCAAAGGTGACGGCCGCCGGCCCGTTGGGCCAAGCGGTTTGAATCCAGAAAGCGCTGGCGATCAAAACTGTGACCGCGGATATGGCACCGCCGATCAAGGCGAACGTCGCATCGCGATACGGTTGAAAGGAGGGCGCTGCGCCCTCCCCCGGAAGACGGATGTTGGCAGCAATGTGCGTGCGGATCCAGATGAGTTCCTGCCACATGGCCAGAATGTCGTTCAACCGCAACAGAATGCTGCGAACGAGGAAGTTTTGCGGATGGCTTCTCAGCGCATGCGCCGGCGGCAGGCGCGATTGGACATCCGCCGCCAGGGACGCTTCCAATGCGGTTTCCTGCCGAGATTGCTCTGATGTCGAAGCATTGGCTGTCTCGGCAACATGGGCAACCACCCGCTCCAACAGCGGCCGAAGCTCTTCCGCCATGGTCGGCTGGTCCCGTTGCAGGATGGCGAAGCGGTCATAGACGGAAACCAGCAGGGCAAGCAGAGACAAGAGCTTGCCTTGAAATTGGCGGATGGCGGAATCGATCACCCGGATCGCCGGCGTATCGAGAGCTGCGAATGTCCGCAGTGAGCCGAGCGAGAGGATCGCCGATATGAGCTGGCGTCGGTCCGCCAGCCCTTTGGCTTCGCCCTCCTGCCCGCGCAATGCATCGGAAACCCATTGCGCCATCGTGGGAAGCGTTGTGGCAAGGGCCTTACGCAGAGCATCGCCGGCCCGGCGTGGAAAAACAACATGATGCATCAAAGCCGCGCAGGCGATGCCGAGCAGAATCTCAAGGCATCGCGCGACGGCAAAATCGAATGCGGTGTCGGGGGCAAGCGCTGCGGGAAGACCGATGATAGCGGCGGAATAGCCGGCCAGCATGCCCGTATAGGCCTGGGGCACGTCGCGCAGGTAAACCGAGACGAACGTGCCGGCACCGATCCACAGAGCCAGAACAAGACAGAACAACTCCGGTGCATTGGAAAAAAGCCCCACGAACACCAGTGACATCACAGCGCCGATGACAGTGCCCAAGATCCGAAAAACGGACTTGGCCAGCACCATTCCGGCCAGCGGCTGCGACACGATGTAAACCGTGGTCAACGACCAGCTGGGTTGGGAGAGATTAAGGTGGAAGGCAATGAATAGCGCCAGCATAGCGGCAACGAACGTTTTGACGGAAAACAAGACGTCGCGCCACGTGAACTGCTGAACGATCTTCAGCATAAGAGACCACCATCCAGAGACATCCGTTCTGAATAGTGCCGTTCACCTCCCGAGAAAACAATAGAATTACCCTCCCCCTCCAAGTCCCTTCCCCTCCAAGTCCCACCCCCTGGACCTGGAGGTCAGCCAGACCGCCGCCGCCCTCAGAGCCGTTCGATCGAGCCATAGTCGGGAACGATATAGGGGCGCCCCCGCGCGTCCGCGCTGAGGACCGTCAGATCGATGTCGAAGATTTCCCGTATCGTGGCATGGGTGATGGCTTCGGCCGGCCTGGCGACGCGCTCGACCCGTCCCTTCTTCATCATGACGATCCGATCCGCGCAGGCGGCCGCGAGGTTGATGTCGTGGAGTACCGCGCAGACGGCCACGCCTTCGCGGCAGAGCGTGCGGGCCGCGCTCATGATCATGATCTGGTGTTTTAGGTCGAGATTCGACGTCGGCTCGTCCAGGAATAGAGCTTGATCGCTCCCCGCCTCCCGACAAGCCAGGATCTGACAGATGGCCCTGGCAAACTGCACGCGCTGCTGTTCGCCACCCGATAGGGTTTGATAATTTCGGTCGATCAGATGGCGCACGTCACCCAGATCAATCGACCGCTCGATGGCAGTTGCGGCTTGCGGAGACTGTTGATTGGCCGCATGCAAACCAAAACTGATGACTTCCAGAACGCTATAGGGAAACATCAGATGAGAGGCTTGCGTCATCACCGCGCGACGGCGCGCCAGGGCCACAGGCGCCATCTCGCCGATCGCCACACCGCCGAGGCGAGCGACGCCGGACGTGGGTTTATATTCGCCCGTCAGCATCCGCAGCAAGGTTGTCTTGCCGGCGCCATTCGGCCCCAGAATGACCACCAGCTCGCCCTTGTCGATGGACAGGGACACATTGTCGACAATCGTCTGACCACGAATGGCGTAGCAGGCCCGCTCGGCTTCGATGATCATGGTCAGAACGATCTTTCGCGTCGCAGCAAGAGCCACAGAAAGAACGGTGCTCCAACAAGCGCGGTCAGAATGCCGATGGGCAAATCGGCCGGCGCGACAATCGTGCGCGCGCAAGCGTCCGCGGCGACAAGCAGGCTCGCCCCGAGCAGCGCCGAGATCGGCAGCAGACTGCGATAGTCAGGACCGATCGCCAGGCGCACGAGATGCGGCACGACAATCCCGACAAAGCTGATGACACCCGCTGCCGCGACACCGACACCCGTCGCCAGCCCGATCAGCACGATTGAAACCACTTTGATCAGTTGCACCCGGTGGCCGACGTGAAAGGCGGCGGCCTCCCCCAAGGCCAGCGCGTTCAGGCCATTCGCCAGAAATTTCGACGAGATGAACAGAACGAGCATGACCGGAACAGCGACCGAGACCTTCCACCAGTTGGCGCCGCCCAAACTCCCCATCGTCCAGAATGTGATGTCGCGCAATTGGCGATCGTCGCTGATGTAGATGAGCAGCCCGATGCCCGACGCCGCCAAAGCCGAGATGGCAATGCCCGCGAGCAACATGGTCGTTGTGGATGTCTGTCCCTCGCGAGTCGATATGGCGTATAAGGCGCCAGCTGCCAGAAGACTGCCGACAAAAGCCGCGATAGGCAGAATGACGCCTTGCATCATCATGGGCGAGAGCGGCAGAAGGCGGTCGCCCAGAACGATCGTTGCGGCGGCGGCCAGAGCCGCGCCACTGGAAACGCCGACGATGGCTGGGTCAGCAAGCGGATTGCGGAAAAGGCCTTGCATGATCGCGCCCGCAACGGACAAGCCGCTTCCCAACAAGATGCCCAAGACCACGCGCGGCAGCCGAATGTTCATGAGCACGAGCCAGTCGCGGGCCATGGACGCATCGTTCTCGCCGCTCAGCCAGGATAGAGCGAGCCTGGCCAGCCGGCTGACCGGAATGGCGACAGGCCCCGTCGCCAGCGCCACAACGACGGACAGAACAAGAATCGCGGCCGCGAATATCCCGCCATAAGCAACGAGACGGCCGCGGCGTCGATGGATGGGAGCGATGTCGGCTGAAGCAGCCAAGGTGGTCATTTCTAAAAGACCGTCATTTCGAAGTCGCCTCGTCTCCATAGATCTGGCGCATCAGATCCTTCGCAGCCTCCGGCGCGCTCGGACCAAATCCCAGTAGATAAATCGCATCCATGCGGACGATGGCTTTGTTGGTAGCAGCCGGTGTCGTGGCAAAGGCCGGCATCGAGAAAACATCCTGCACCACATCTTCGCCGGGGCGATGCGCCCATATGATGACATCGGGAGCCGCCGCTACGATGGCTTCGTCGCTCATCGGCTTATAGCCATCCATGCCGTCGCCGGCATTCACCGCGCCAGCGAGGTGGATCATCGCATCGGCGGCGGTTTTCCGGCCGGCGACCATTGCTTTCCCGCTCTGCATGCCCAGAACAAGGAGCGCCCGACGGCGATTGGCAATTTTCGCCACGCTCGCCGTCAGACTTTCGAAACGCTTGGCGACATCGGCATGCAGTTGTTGCGCCGCGCTCTCCCGCTCGACCAGGTGGCCGATGGCATCGATCCGATTGAGAAGAGACTCCGCGCTCGCCACGTCATCCAGATTGACCAGTTTGATGCCGGCCCGGCGCAGGTTTTCCAAAACGTCCGGCGGCCCAGCCCCTGCCGACGTCAGCACCATGTCCGGGCGAAGCGCCAGCAGACCTTCAGCCGACAACGCCCTGAGATAGCCAACATTGGCTTTAGTCGCGAGCGCCTGCGGCGGCAGAAGACTGGTGGAATCGACGCCCACCACCGCGTCCGCAGCATCGAGCGCGTAAATGATCTCAGTGTTTGAACTGCCAAGCGAAACGAGTCGGCTCGGCCGCTCGGCATGCGCCAACCCATTGCCGCTCAGAAGAAGAAGGGACGCGAGCGCGCCTTTGATTGCTACGAGCTTCATAATCTTGTCCGCGAAATCCGACCATGTTTCCCCTGTTCATTAGAAAATTCCAACTAAGAATACTAGCCAACACTTCCAGTTTAGAATTATTTAAATCCAATATTTCCAGATTTAGAATTCGTATAAATAGAATATATTCGGTATTTATTGACTCGAAATACTTGTTCTGATCTTCAGGCTTCCGGCTGACATTTAAGAGCAATGCGTTGCTCGCCAATTCCATACGGGGCTATGGGCATGAACAGAGAGACCGGAAAGTGGCTTTTCGCTGTAGCGACCTGTCTGTCCGCGACATCGGTAGCGGCACAATCACAGACCGGCGCACAGACCAGCGCACAAACGAGCGGACCCGTCACCGAACTCGATGAGATCACTGTTTCGGCGGAACGCGGTCCGACTAAGATATTTGACCTTCCGGCCACCGTCTCGGTTCGCGAACGCACCGAACTCGAAGAGAAGAACATCCAATCGCCACGCGATCTCGTTCGCGACGAGCCTGGCGTCTCCGTCGGCAATCAGCCGTCGCGCAGCGGCTCGACGAACTATGTCATTCGCGGCATCGGCGAGAACCGAGTCCGCCTGCAGGTCGACGGCATCAAGGTTCCGGACTTTCCGAGTTCAAACTATGGCGCCGGCACTTACACGCGCGACTTCGTTGATTTCGATACGCTCAAACAGGTCGAGATCATTCGCGGCCCGGCTTCCGCTCTCTACGGCAGCGACGCCATTGGCGGCGTCGTCTCCTATGTAACGAAGGATCCGGCCGATTATCTCTCGTTCAGTTCGCGCAATTGGTTCGCCAGCGGCAAGGTCGCCTATGACTCCACCGACCGCTCGTTTTCTCAGACCGTGACGGGCGCCGGCAAGGTCGGCCAGCTCGAAACCTTGCTGATCTACACCCATCGCAACGGTCACGAAGTCACGCCGAACACCTATCGGAAAGCCAATCCGCAGAACTATACGGCCCATAGCGTGCTCGGGAAGATGGTCTATGACGCGGGCGACTGGGGCCGGTTTCGCCTAACGGCCGAGCTGACCCACAAGACGCTCGACACCAATCTTTACACCGAGCTCAGTTCAGCGGTTCTGGGATCGCGCGGCGAGGATCGCACGATCCGTCCTCGCATCAGCTTTGATTGGTCGCTTCCCGTCACTTGGGCGATCGCCGATTCTATCAAGACCATGGCCTATTATACCGAGGTCGACCGGCAAGAGTTGACCCGCCAAGGCCGCGTCACGGGCGCGCCCTCCATGATACCCAACCGTTATCGTTTCTCTGATTTTGACTTCAAACAAAAAATCTATGGCGCCGAGGTGCAACTGGAAGCCCAGCGCAACTGGGGCGACTGGAACCATAAGATCATCTACGGCGCGACCGTCGATTACACGACAACCACCCGCCCCCGCGACCGGACCGAGACAAACCTTCTCACCGGTGCGACGACGCGATTTGTCGGCCTTGAGAACTTTCCGAACAAGAATTTCCCTGACACCGAAACGCTGCAGCTCGCGGCCTACGTCCAGGACACCATCTCATCGGGCCGCTGGAGATTCATTCCCGCGCTGCGCATCGACCATTATCAGTTGACGCCAAAGCCCGATCAGGCCTTCGCCAATTCCAATCTCGCGAACTTCCAAGTCGACAAGCTCAACACGGTCGCGCTCTCGCCGAAGTTCGGCTTTACATACAATCTGACAGACCAGTATCGGCTCTATGGTCAGTATGCGCGCGGTTTCCGCGCGCCTCCCTATGACAATGCCAATTTCGCCTATTCGAATCCGGCGTTCGGCTATCAGATTCTGCCAAACTTCTCGTTGAAGCCGGAAACCAGCGATGGGTTCGAGGCTGGTTTGCGCGGCCGCTTCGACAACGGATCAAGCTTCCAGGTCAACGGCTTCTACAACATCTATCAGAACTTCATCGAATCTGTCCTCCTCGGCGTCTCTCCGGCGGGCCTGCAGCAGTTCCAGTACAAGAACCTATCAAAGGTCGTCATCTGGGGTTTCGAAGGCAAAGGCACACTGCGGCTCACAGACGACTGGTCGCTCTTCGCCAACGTCGCCTTCCAGCAAGGCCGAGACTCAGCCACGGGATTGCCGATCGATTCCGTCGATCCAATCACCGGCCTGGTCGGGGCGCGCTATCAGCCATCGAAACTCTGGGGCGCCGAAGTTCGTCAGCGCTTTGCCGGCGCCAAGAACCGCGTAAGCTCACCCTCGATCTACCGGCCGCAGGGCTGGGCGACCACCGACTTCACGCTGTTCTTCAATCCGACACCGAATATCTCGATCAACGCCAACGTCTATAATATCTTCAACCAGAGGTATTTCGTGGCGCAGGACGTCCGTGGACTGTTGGCGAGCAATCCGATCCTTGAATTATACCGCGCGCCGGGCCGAACCTTCGCGCTCAACGCGACGGTCCGTTGGTAAGGCCGAGAAAGCCAAGAAGGGGAAACACCATGTATGTTGCCATGAACCGATTCCGCGTTATCCTAGAGCGCGCCAATGACTTTGAAGCGACCTGGCTCAAGCGGGAATCTTACCTGCATGAGATGGAAGGCTTCATGACGTTCCAACTTCTGCGCGGACCGGCAAAGCCGGACCATGTCCTGTTCTCGTCCTACACGCTGTGGCGGACGCGCCAGCATTTCGACGCCTGGGTCCAATCGGCGCAATTCGCGGCCTCTCACAAGCGGGCGGGAAACAGCCCGCCGGCGATCATTGGCCATCCGGAATTCGAAGGCTTCGACGTCATTCAACAGCTCGAAGCGCACGCCGCGCCCCAGAAAGAAACAGTGTGATGACGGCGGTGATTGCACCTTCCCGCGAAGAACAGGCGAAGCTCGTCAGCGACGCCATCGCGGCCCGGCCCGATGGCGTTCTCGAAAGCGTTGCTGAATCCTGCGATGTCAGCATGCAGACCGTTCTGGAGGCCTTGCCGAAGGAACAGGCCGCGTTTGCAGCGGGCGAGGCCTTCGAGGATGTCTGGTCCAAGCTGACGGCATTCGGCCCTATCGTTTTCATCGTCCATTCCGCCGATGGCGTCTTTGAAACGAAGGGCGAGCTGCCGCCAGGAAGTGCGGGTCGCGGCTATTTCAACGTCCACGGTCAATCGCCCATCAGCGGCCACATTCGATCCGACCGCTGCAAGCAGATTGCCTTCGTCAACAGGCTGTTCTTTGGACGCCGTTCTCTCTCGGTCCAGTTTCTGAACCTCGACGGCAACGTGATGTTCAAAGTCTTCATGGGCCGGGATGAAAGCCGGGAGCTGCTCGCCGATCAGGTCAAGAAGTTCGAAGAGCTGCGCCGCCACTTCATCGGGTAGGCGTCTAAGCAATGAAGGCGAACACCGCGTTGCTCCGGTGCGCGGTGCCGCCTCCATCACCGAAATCCGGCCCCGGATATTCCGCCAGCAGACGCAGCCACGCCTCCGGCAGAAACGCCCGCCAGGGATCACCGACCAGCACCTCGATATGTGCCGCGAGACATCGATCGAGAAATGCCGTGACCCGCTCAGCCAGATCGCGTTCATAGAAAAGATCACCGACAAGAATGGTTTCGACGGCGGGCGGTGCGCCGCCCGTCAAGTCACCCAAGAACGTCGTGACGGTCACCCCGTTGATTGCCGCGTTCAACGGCGCCATGGCCACGGCATATTTGTCCGTGTCGGCGCAAATCACCTCCCGAGCCCCTGCCTGAGCCGCGGCGATCCCGACGAGACCGGATCCGGCGCCCAGGTCGAGCACGCTACGGCCGGCAACGATTTCGGGATGATCGAGAATGTGCCGGGCCAGCGCCAGGCCGCCGCCCCAGTGATGCGCCCAATACGGCGTGCCGAAATCTCGATCCATCTCGGCCAGGCGCCACAGGCCGCTTTTCGGCCCGGCTTTATGCAAACGGATTTCCGGCACCGATGGCGCCGGTAGCACCGGAAAATGAGCCTGAATAAATGTCAGCGCCTGCGGCGGCAAACCGGTGTCGATGGTCGTTTCTCCGAAGCTTTGCCCGGCTCCTCTACCATGATCAGGATTCGACGAGTACATCCTCGCGCTTGCTGCGTATCTTCGGCGATGCGACCGCGACGAGAAGCACAAGCGCCGTGGCCAGGCACAGGCCGAAATCGGTTGCGTTACGAATATGCTCAGGTCGCCCCGGGAGATCTGCATCGAACGGCAGAAATTTTCTTCCAGCATCGGCCCCAGAACGAAGCCGAGCAGCAAGCGCCATCTCGCATTTCAGGCGCGCGAGGAAATAACCGCCGTACTCTGCGTCAGGATCTGCGGGCCAGGCGCAATGTTGTGAATCATCATGGCGCCCATCATCAGCACCATCACGCATTGGCGGGAATGCCCAGGGTCAGCATTGAAATGAAGGAGGTTTGGGCTACCAGATACTTATAAAATCAATAATACATATCTTTAACTTATTCGGGTTTCGAAGCGGCCTGTGCTCTATAGGCTGCCTAGATTATCCGCCTCCGCCCGGCCCCTCGGTGTAAGCGGCAAGATTCTCCAAGGTCGACGTCAGACCTTCCTGATGATCCTCCGGCGCTATTCCCACCGGGACGTTGGCACATTCGATGGTAACCTCGGTCGCGTCGGACCCGATCGCCTTTAAGGTCGTCGTGATCGTCATGGTGCCGGCAAAAGCAGAATCGCTCGATACAAACTCAACCTGCTCGACCACCCTTTGGTCGGAAACCAGATCGACGAACCGCCCGTTGACGACGTCGGCATCGGCGCTGGTCTTGCCAAACGCTTTATGATCCGCGCTCCCATAATGAAGCGACATCTGGAACCGCCCGCCCGGCCGGGCGTCGAACAGATGTATTTGTGCCATCATGCCCTTCGGCGCCCGCCACGTCGCGATCGCCCCCGGATCAAGGAGAGCCCGATAAATGCGCTGTGGCGCAGCTTTAATAACCCTTGAGGCGCGATCAACTCGCTTGCCGTCAGCGATCTGTGGCACGCAATTTCCTCCTCGGGTTTCCTTCACCCAATGACGTTCGGCGACGACTTGAAACGCCGGTATCAGACGTCCTGGTATCGTAAGGACTGGTGCGGTCCCTCGGATTGCGAATATTTTGTGTCGGGAACCCCTGATGAGCAAAATATTTACTGTGGACAGATGGCGGAATTCGAAGGGGCCTGCTACACTAACCCTTCGTAGGCGCTGCAGGTCCGGTTTTGACAACACATTTTCGCGGTCACTTAGTTGGCCCGTTCGATGGGAAACCACCGGTTCGAAACACCCGTTTCGGCCGACTGTTGGCACGTGCGTTTGCGAAATTACAGGCTGGCGGCCTGTTTGGCGGAGACTGACGAGAACACGATGAGCAAAGGTAAGGATTTTAGGCCCAGACGGCGGGGTTTCGACGATGACGGACCGATGGATTTTCCGCCGATGCGTCAGCCAAGATCACAATTCGGTGGTGGTTCCCCCTTCCCGCCCCCGGATTTCGGTGGAGCTGCTCCTCCGAGTGTCGACGCCACAGTAAAGTGGTTCAAGGGCGATAAAGGATTCGGTTTCGTCGAACTCGGCAACGGCGCCGGCGATGCCTTCCTGCATATCGGCCAGCTCCAGGCCGCCGGTCACGAGACCGTCCCTCCCGGAGCGAAGCTGAAAGTAACGACCGCGCAAGGCGCCAAAGGCTTGCAGGTCACTCGCGTGCTCGAAGTCGACTTGTCGACCGCGGACATGTCCCCGCGCCCGGCCCGTTCGTTCGACGGTCCGCGTGGCGGTGGTGGCGACCGCGGCGGAGACCGTGGTGGCGATCGCGGCGGCGGTGGTGGTTTCGGCGGTCAACGCCGTGGTCCCGATCCGTCGACGGCCGTGGAACTCGGCGGCAAGGTCAAGTGGTTCGACATGACCAAGGGCTTCGGTTTCGTGGCGAGCGATGACGGCGGCAAGGATGTGTTCGTTCACATCTCGACCCTGCGTCCGGCCGGCATCACCCAGCTGGTCGAAGGCCAGGCCGTGATGATGCGTGTCGTCGAAACGCCGAAAGGCCGCGAAGCGGTGTCCATCGGTCTCTCCTGAGCCCCTAGCACTGTAATCAAATCTGGCGCGCCGCACTTGCACTGCGGCGCGTTTTGTTTTGAGAGTGCGCACGCTCGTCCACCAGTCTTCCTATGCAAAGCGCCTCGCATGACACCTTCGCGCGATATCGCCGACCTCCTTGCCATCATGGCGCAGCTGCGCAATCCCGCCGGCGGTTGCCCATGGGATCTCGAACAGAACTTCGCCTCGATCGCGCCCTACACGATCGAAGAGGCGTATGAAGTTGCCGACGCCATCGAGCGTGGGGATCTGGCCGACCTCAAGGATGAGCTCGGCGATCTGCTGCTGCAGGTGGTGTTCCACGCGCAGATGGCGCAAGAGCGTGGCGCCTTTGATTTTCCCGCCGTGGTCGAAGCCATCACGTCCAAGATGATCCGGCGCCACCCGCATGTCTTTGGCAGCGCGCGCGACCTGCCGCCCGACGAAGTCAAAAAGCTCTGGGGCGAGATCAAGACAGAAGAAAAGGCTTTGCGCGCGCGTGAGCGCGCCGCCGCCGGTCTCCAAGCCGACGATACGCCGACGAGCGCGCTCGACGGCGTGCCCACACCGCTGCCGGCTCTCACCCGCGCGCTCAAACTACAGCAGAAGGCTGGCGCGGTCGGCTTCGATTGGAACGACGCGCGCCAGGTGCTGGCGAAGATCCGTGAGGAATGCGACGAGATCGATGTGGAACTCACCGCCGGTGACGCATCCGCGGTCGCTGGCGAGATCGGCGATCTCCTGTTCGCCGTGGTCAATCTGGCGCGCCATGCCGATGCTGATCCGGAAGCAGCGCTGCGCGGCACCAATACCAAATTCGCCCGCCGCTTCGCCTTCATCGAAGCCGCCTTGCACGACCAGGGCCGCAAACCCAGCGAAGCGACACTCGAGGAAATGGACGCCCTCTGGAACGCCGCCAAGGCCGCCGAACGCAGCGCTTAATCCGCGCGAGGCGCGTTGTTGTCGACGACCTTCTGATAAGCGACGAGATCGAGGAAGGCCTGCGCCTCGCTCACGACACCGTTGGTCATCCGAAAGATCCAGACGAACTGGTTTGCATAAGGCGCGCCCGAGGTCGTGGTGGCCGATGCGTCGAAGCGAATGATCACAGTATCGCCGACGGCCCAAATGTCATGGACCTCTGGAACCAGCGGCGTCGCGAGGCGGGTGATCAATGGAGCCGAAGCCCGTTCGACGAAATCCTTGAGGCCGATATAGGTCCTCGCCACAGGGCCGCTACCGTGAATGGTCCAGGTCACATCCGGAGCCAGGAGTTTGGCAAAGACATTGCCACCCTTGACCCAGCTGTCGAAGGCCTGCCGCACGATCGCTGCGTTTCGGGCCGTCGCATCTGCATCCTGCGCTTGCGCCGGCGCCGCGACAACCACGAAGGTCGAGGTGATCAGCAAAGCGCAGGCGTATCGAGTCATGCGGAAAATCATCTCTCGCTTCTTTCATGATGTAGGAAAAGCTAGCTGCTTGCCAGCCACGCCATCATTGCGGCGACGCGGTCGGCCGGATCGTGATTTCGGTCGTGTTGACGCTGTCGGGCGCCTCGATCACCTGCCGTACCGCGCGGGCGATATCGTTGGGCTGCAGTGCGATGGCGCGATATTCGTCCATCACGGCGATCGTCTCCGCATGGGTAATCGTCGAGGCAAGATCGCTTTCGACGACGCCGGGATTGACGCACGTAACGCGGATCTTCGTGCTCTCCTGGCGTAGCCCCTCGGAAATGGCGCGCACGGCGAATTTCGTCGCACAATAGACAGCCGCAGTAGGCACGACCTGCAGCGCACCGATCGAACCTATATTGATGATCTGCCCGCTGCCTTGGCGTTCCATGACCGGCAGAACCGCGCCGATGCCCCAGAGCACGCCCTTGATGTTCACATCGACCATGCGCTCCCATTCATCCAGCTTTCCGGCGGAAAGCGGCGACAGGGGCATGACGCCTGCATTGTTCACCAGAACGTCGATGCGGTTCCAGAGATCGAGCGCGGCTTGCGCAAAATCGCCCATGGAGACCCGATCCGTGACATCCAACACGCGGGCTTCCGCTGTGCCGCCGCCCTCGCGGATTTCAGCCGCTATGGCTGCGATGTGGTCGCCTCGACGCGCGCCCAGCAAGACCTTTGCGCCATGGGCTGCGAGCTCGCGCGCGATGCCCTCGCCGATCCCGCCCGAGGCGCCGGTGACCAGAATGACCTTGTCCATAATCTGCTCCTTTCCGTGATGTTGACGGAAAGGTGGACCAAGCCATCTGTCGCCGGTATTCCTCCATTCATGGACTGGATGGTTAGCGATACTCGACAATGAACATCGACCTGAACCTCTTGCCCCTGTTTCAGGCTGTCGCGGAAGCTGACAATTTCCGCGCCGCTGCCGATCGTCTGGGAGTGACGCGCTCGGCCGTCAGTCAGGGCGTGCGGCGGCTTGAGGACTGCATTGGCATGGCCCTGGTGACGCGCACCACGCGCTCGGTCCGATTGACCGAGGCGGGAGAGCGATTGCGTGCGGCTCTCTCGCAACCCATGTCGGACATGATGGCTGTACTGGAGCATCTGGCGGCCGAAGATCAACCGCGTGGGTTGTTAAAGCTGGCCGTCACCTCGATTGCCGAAGACTTCTTGTCGGGGGCTCTCCTCTCCCGCTTTGCCGAGGCCAATCCGGCCGTGACCATCGACGTGACGGTCACCGACGAGGAATTCGATATCGTCGCGGCAGGATTTGATGCAGGTGTCAGGCTAGGCGAGGTGATCGAACAAGACATGATCGCCGTGCCAGTGGGGGGCAACCAGTGTGAAGCAGCTGTGGCCGCGCCATCCTATCTGGCGACCCATGGCGTGCCGAGCCATCCACGCGAGTTGGTTCAGCATCGCTGCATCGGTTGGCGCCGCGCGCCACATATCGCTCCCCATCGCTGGGAATTCGAAGAAAAAGGCGTCGCCTTTGACGTGGCGGTCGAGCCCCAGATCACGACGAATGATCTTCGCCTGATGCTGCGCGCCGCCCTTTGTGGGGCCGGGATCACCTTCGCGATGCGCGAGACATTCCGGCCTTATGTGGAGCGGGGTGAGCTTGTCTGGCTGCTTGAAGACTTCCTGCCGCCCTTTCCAGGGTTCTACCTTTATTATCCGCAACGACGGAACATGGCACCGAAGCTGCGCGCTTTAGTCGAGCACGTGCGACGCTGGAGCTGACAACCGAATGTGCGACATGGCCGTCGGCCAAATCAATTCCACCGCGCCTATGACCTGCCGCTACTCGCCGCGCCGCTTAAGAATTTCAATATTTATTTGAAATGCCAATGATTTAGAGCTTTTTCCGCTAAATCGTCCGCCTGCGCCAACAGATCTTCATTGATTTGTTCGTTCGATCGAACTAAAATAAGGCATGAGCCAGAAGCCGAAAACACCGCAAAAGCCCCTGCCCACCGACGACCGGCTGTTGGAGACAGCCGTCGACCTCTTCGGCCGCAAGGGTCTCGAAGGGGTCAGCACCCGCGCGCTGGCTGCAGCTGCCGGCACCGCCATGTCCTCCATCACCTATCACTATGGCGGCAAGGAAGGGCTTTACCTGGCCACCGCCAAGCACATCGCCGAAAAGATCGAAAGCGGGCTGGGCGCCGCCCTCACCCGCCTGCCCGCGATTGACGACATCCGGCCCGAGGAGGCCCTGCCCTACGTCCTCACCATGGTCGACGGCATGCTGGGGCTCATGCTCAATCCGCAGAGCGCGGCCTGGGCCCGTTTCATCGTGCGCGAGCAGATGGAGCCGACCGAGGCTTTCCAGATTCTCTACCGGCATATCTTCGATCGGGTGGCGGGCCGCTTGATCGCACTCGTCGAGCACCACGGCAATGGTCGATGGAGCCAAGAAGACGCGCGCCTGAAACTGGTGAGCATCCTCGGCCAGGTCATCGTCTTCCGTGTCGCACGCGCAACCGCACTGCGCTTCATGGAATGGGACGACATCGACCAAGCCCATGCCGAAAAGATCCGCCGCACCGTGCATGCCCATTGCCGGGCCATTCTCTCCAGCGACATCGAAAGCAAGCCATGAAGACGCGGCTGATCATTCTCGCTTTGCTCGCGGCCGTCGCACTGGCCGCTTATCTCACGCACGGCTTTGGCTTCTTCGCACCGCAGACCGGCGGCCCTCTCGCCCTCTACGGCAATGTCGACATTCGCTCCGTCGATCTCGGCTTCCGTGTGCCCGGTCGCATCGCCACCATGCCGGTGGACGAAGGCGCACGCGTTGAGACAGGAACCATCCTGGCGCAGCTCGATACCAAACCGCTCACCGATATGCTGAACGCCGCCGAAGCGCAGGTCAGTGTCGCGGCGGCGGAACGCGACAAACGCCGCAGCGGCAATCGTCCGCAGGACATCGCGCAGGCCGAAGCGACCGTAGCTGAGCGCCGTGCATCGCTGGTGCAGACCAGCCAGGATTTCGACCGTCGCTCGCAATTGTTCAAGAACCACATCGTCAGCCAGGCGCAATACGATCTGTCCGAAGCCCAGTTCAGGGCCGATCAGGCACGCTTGCAGGCGGCCGAGCAATCCTTGTCGCTGATCCGCGCCGGCTTCCGCAAAGAGGACATCGCCTCGGCCGACGCACAATATGCGGTCGCCGTAGCCCAACGTGATAAGGCACAGACCGATCTTGCCGACGCGACCTTGAAAGCCCCATCAGCCGGCACGATCCTGACACGGGCGCGCGAGCCCGGCGCCATCGTCCAGGCGGGCGAATCCGTTTTCACCCTCACCATCGATCGGCCGATGCGCGTGCGCGCCTATGTGTCGGAGCCTGATCTCGGGCGCATTTCGCCAGGCATGGAAGCGCAGGTCAAAAGCGACGGCAATCCAAAACTCTATCGCGGCACCATCGGCTTCATTTCACCGACAGCGGAGTTCACGCCGAAATCAGTGCAGACGGAAAGCCTGCGCACCGACCTCGTTTATCGCCTGCGCATCGTCGTCACCGATCCTGACGATGCCTTGCGCCAGGGCCAGCCCGTCACCGTCACCATTCCCGACGCCCGGCCAGCCGGAGGGCGCTAGGATGGACGGCCTCGTCGCAACGGCACGCGCCGTCACCAAACGCTTCAGCAAGAACGCTGCGGCGGCACTCGACGCGGTCTCCATCGACATCATCGCCGGGCGGATGACCGGGCTCGTCGGCCCCGACGGCGCCGGCAAGACTACCTTGATCCGCCTGCTCGCCGGCCTGCTCGATCCCGACGGCGGTTCTGTGGAAGTGCAGAACGTTGCGGCCGTTGACGCCGATCGGGCTGATATCGGTTACATGCCGCAGCGCTTCGGCCTCTATGAAGATCTCAGCGTCATCGAGAACCTCTCGCTCTACGCCAATCTCCGTGGATTGCCGGTGAGCGAACGAGAAGCACGCTTTCATGAGCTGCTCGCCTTCACCGATCTCGACCGTTTCCGCACGCGTTTAGCGGGTAAGCTCTCGGGCGGCATGAAGCAGAAGCTCGGTCTGGCCTGCGCCATGGTGAAAGCGCCGAAACTGCTTCTGCTCGACGAACCGGGCGTCGGCGTCGATCCGGTCTCGCGGCGGGAATTGTGGACCATGGTACGCAATCTCGCCGGCGAAGGCATCGGCGTGCTGTGGTCGACCGCCTATCTCGACGAAGCGGAGAAATGCGACACCGTCTTCCTGCTCAATGAAGGCAAGTTGCTTTATGCGGGCGAGCCGGCGCGTCTCACCGGCCAGATCCAGGGCCGGGTTTATCGCGTCTTCGCCGGCGCCGACGGCCGCCGCAAACTGCTCGAGCGCGCCCTCAACGACAAGGATGTCACCGACGGCACCGTCCAGGGCGCGTCGTTGCGCCTGGTGATGAAACCAGATGTCGGCGCCCCTGCCCCCGCCGCCTTCGGCGCGCCAAGCGACTCCCGCATCGAGCCGACGGCGCCGCGCTTCGAAGATGCCTTTGTCGATATTCTCGGCGGTGGCCCGTCCGGCACCAGCATCCTGGCGCAAGCCTATCGAACGATCCCTGACACACAGGAACCGGCCATCATCGCGGAGAAGCTAACAAAGCGGTTTGGCGCCTTCACCGCCGCCAGCGACATCAGCTTTTCGGTTCCCCGTGGCCAGATTTTTGGATTGCTCGGCCCCAATGGCGCGGGCAAATCGACCACGTTCAAAATGCTCTGCGGCCTGCTGACGCCCAGCTCAGGCGGTGGCCGCGTCGCCGGCCATGATCTGCGTAAGGCACGCGCCGAGGCGCGCCAATCGCTCGGCTATATGGCGCAAAAATTCTCGCTCTATGGCGATCTCAGCGTCCAACAGAACCTGAATTTCTTCTCCGGTGTCTATGGACTGACCGGCGCGCGGCAGCGCGAGGCGATCGAGCGCATGGTCGAGATCTTTCATCTGAAGGATTATCTCTCGACCAATAGCGGGACCATGCCGCTTGGCTTCAAACAGCGGCTGGCGCTGGCCTGCGCCGTCATGCATCAGCCGCCGGTGCTATTTCTCGATGAACCGACGTCCGGTGTCGATCCGATCGTGCGCCGTGAGTTCTGGACCCATATCAACGGCCTGGTGGAGCACGGCGTCACCGTTCTCGTCACCACCCATTTCATGGACGAGGCGGAATATTGCGACCGTATCGCGCTCATCTATCGCGGCGCGGAAATCGCCATCGGCACCCCCGACGATCTCAAATCGCAGGCGGCGGCAAAAGCCGGGCTCGATGATCCAACTCTGGAAGGTGCCTTCATCACCCTGATCGAAGAATCCGACAAGCAACGGGAGGCCGCATGAGCCAAGCCTTCTCCCGGCAACGCTTCACCGCGCTCCTCGTCAAGGAGACGCTGCAAATCCTGCGCGATCCCTCGACTTTCCTGATCGCTTTCGTGCTGCCGATGATCCTGCTCTTCCTCTTCGGCTATGGCGTGTCGCTCGACACGACGCGGATCAAGATCGGCCTCGCCTTGCAGGACACGAGCGCCCAGGCGCGCAGTCTCGCCACCGCCTATGAACGCTCGACCTGGTTCGAGATCACCGGCGCCCGCGATGTCGCGACGCTGAAGGCCGATCTCGTCGCCGGCGCCATTCGCGGCATCATCGTCATTCCACCCGACTTCGGCCGCCGCCTCGACGGGCGCGGCGAGCCAGCGTCCGTACAGGTCATCACCGACGGTTCCATGCCCAACACCGCCGGCTTCGTCGCCGCCTATGCCGAAGGCATCCGCGCTGGCTGGGCGGCGGGCCTCGCCAGCGAACGCGGCGTGCAGCCGCTGCCGCCCATCAGTCTCGCCCAGCGCTTCTGGTTCAATCCGGAACTGACCAGCCGCTATTTTCTGGTGCCGGGCTCCATCGCCATCGTCATGACGATGATCGGCACGCTGCTCACCGCCCTGGTCGTCGCGCGTGAATGGGAGCGCGGCACGATGGAGGCTTTGCTGGCAACGCCGATCGGCATGCCGGAATTTCTGGCGACCAAGGTTATTCCCTACTTCGTTCTCGGGCTCTGCTCGATGACCATCTGCACGCTCATCGCGATCTTCGTCTTCGGCGTGCCGTTCCTCGGTTCGGCGCTGGCCCTGCTCGCCATTGCGTCGGCCTTTCTGGTGCCGGCCCTAGGTCAAGGGCTGCTGATCTCCGCTGTCACCAAGAACCAGTTCGTCGCCAGCCAGGTCGCTTTGCTCTCGGCCTTTCTGCCGGCGATGCTGCTTTCCGGCTTCCTGTTCGAAATCTCCTCGATGCCGCGGATCATCCAATTCATCACCTATGCGGTGCCGGCACGCTATGTCATTCCGCCGCTGCAGACGGTCTTTGCCGTCGGCGATCTCTGGGGCCTGTTCCTGCGCGATATCGCGATCCTGCTCGGCTTCGGCGCTTTCTTCTTTGTGCTCGCCATCCGCGCCACCCGCCGGAGGATCACCTGATGTGGGGTCGCATCATCGCGCTCATCATCAAGGAAATGTGGGCGATCCTGCGCGATCCCCGAGCCCGCGTCATTCTGGTGGTGCCGCCGCTGGTGCAATTGTTCATCCTCGGCTTTGCGACGACGTTGGAAGTCAAGAATATCGACGTCGGCGTCTACAATCGCGACAGCGGCGCCTGGAGCACGGAATTCGTGCAGCGCTTGGCTGGCAGCCCCAATATCCGCGGCATCGTCTGGCTCCGATCGCCCGAGGAATTGCGCAGCGCCATCGACAATCAACGCGTCATCGTCGCCGTCTCGATCGACCAGCGCTTCAGCGCCGATGTGACGGCCGGCCGCCCGGCGATCATCCAGGCCGTGTTCGACGGTCGCCGCTCCAACGCCGCACAGATCGTCTCCGGCTATATCGAGCGCATCACTGCCGAAATGGGAGCGTCGCTCGCGCCTGTTATCGATGCGCCTCGCTCACAATCGGTCATCACCAACTGGTTCAACCCGAACCTCGACTATCTGTGGTTCACCATGCCGGCGCTGATCGTCATCATCAGCACCGTATCCGGCCTTGGCATCACGGCGCTGTCAGTAGCGCGCGAGCGTGAGCTGGGCACCTTCGATCAACTCATGGTCTCGCCCTTGCGCGTCCACGAAATCCTGATCGGCAAAATGGTGCCGCCTTTCCTCGTCGGCCTGTTCAACGCGTCGCTTTATCTGGTGCTGATACCCCTTGCCTTCGGCGTACCACTCACCGGCTCGGTCCCGCTGTTCTATCTGGCGTTGACTTTCTACCTGCTGGCGCTCGTCGGCGTCGGCATGCTGGTGTCGTCGCTGGCGCAGACGCAGCAGCAGGCTTTTCTCGGCGTCTTTCTGGTCACCGTGCCGGCAACCTTGTTGTCAGGTTATGCCAGCCCCGTCGACAATATGCCCGGCTGGCTGCAGGTGCTGGCACAGGCCAATCCGCCGAAACATTTCCTTATCGTCAGTGAAGGGATCTTCCTGAAGGCCATGCCGGCGCTCGACGTGCTGGCCAACACCTGGCCGCTGATCATCATTGCCGCGATCACTTTGACCGCCTCGGCCATCCTGTTTCGCGCCCGCATGGAGTGAGCGCGCCAAGCCATTCTTCAACTATTCAGCTGCGGGTCGACGCGGACGGCGGCGCGCTGGTTGTCGGACCACCACGCGGGTTGCCTGCGGCATGCGGCGTTCCAACCGATCGATCATGTCGGGCGCGACGCGCAGTTTGAAATGCACGGCGCCGTCTTCGTCGTGATCGCGCGACAGCACTTGCATGTTGTCATAGATCCAGCCGAGTTGATCTTGTTCCTGCGGTCCAAGCCGCAGTTCAAACGTCACATGATCGCGTGAGAGCCGTGCCTCGATCCCGGCGAGCAGATCGTCGATGCCCTCGCCCGTCAGCGCCGAAACGACGAAGGGACGTTCTTCAAGCGGACGGCGCGAGACGCTGGTGCGCAAGGCGTCCGCCTGGGAGGGATCGAGCAGATCGATCTTGTTCCAGATCTCGACGAAATGACCGTCATTAGGATCGATGCCGAGGTCGCGCAGCACCTGTTCCACATCGGTGCTCTGCGCCTCCGTGTCCTCATGGGAGAGATCACGCACGTGCAGCACCAGATCGGCCTCGATCACTTCCTCGAGCGTGGCGCGAAAGGCGGTGACAAGCTGGGTCGGCAGATCGGAGATGAAGCCGACCGTATCGGACAGCATGATCCTCTCGCCATGCGGCAGCGCCACCGCGCGCAAGGTCGGATCGAGCGTCGCAAACAGCATGTCCTGCGCCAAAACCTCGGCGCGCGTCAGCCGGTTGAACAGGGTCGATTTGCCGGCATTGGTGTAACCAACCAGCGCCACCACCGGATAAGGCACAGCCTGGCGTTGGGCGCGATGCAGGCCGCGCGTCTTCTTCACGCCTTCCAGATCGCGTTCGATCTTGAGGATACGTTCTTGAATGAGCCGACGGTCAGCTTCGATCTGGGTTTCGCCAGGACCACCGAGGAAGCCGAAGCCGCCGCGCTGGCGTTCCAGATGGGTCCAGGAGCGCACGAGCCGCGATCGCTGATAGGCCAGATGCGCCAGCTCGACCTGCAACGCACCTTCGCGCGTGCGGGCGCGACGCCCGAAAATCTCCAGAATAAGACCGGTGCGGTCGATGACCTTGGCAACGAATTCCTTTTCGAGATTGCGCTGCTGCACCGGCGACAAGGCGCAGTCGACGATGACGATCTCGACGTCTTTCTCTTTGACGAGAGCGGCGAATTCCTCGACCTTACCAGTGCCCAGATAGGTCGCCGGCTTCAGCTTCGACAGCATGGCGATTTCGGCCGCGACCACATCGAGGTCGATGGCGCGCGCAAGGCCTGCCGCTTCGTCCAGACGCGCTTCCACCGACCGCCCGGAGGGCGGCCGAATGCCAGTCGCTGGATCGAAGGCAGCTTTACGCTCGTTCAGATAAGGACCGATCACCAATGCGCGGGTCGGCGCATCGGGATCTCGGCCTTGGGGCTCAACGTTGGTGTTGGCGCCGAACGTGACCCTTTGTAACTCGGACTTGGCTCGCTTCAGGACGCTCCGCCCCCCTCCTCGCCCTGCTCGAACATTTGAATCGGCGCACCAGGCATGATGGTGGAGATCGCATGTTTGTAGACGAGCTGCGAATGCCCATCGCGGCGTAACAGAAGGCAAAAATTGTCAAACCAGCTGACCACGCCCTGGAGTTTCACGCCGTTCACCAGGAAAATCGTCAGAGGCACTTTGTTCTTACGGACATAGTTTAGGAACGTGTCTTGAAGGTTTTGTGCGCGTTCTCCCGCCATTGTATATCCTTCGCTCCTGCTCTTTCATGATATGTCGCCCCACGATCAACCGCTGAATCATGGAAACGTCATTCCCCATCTGTTCGAGTTAAGGCCCAGCCGGTTTCACAACGCAAGTTCTCTTTGGATGGATAATCTGTCCAAACCATCCGATTTAAAGCGTTGTCCACGACAGTTCCCGATTTCGGCCTTCTCGCGCAGTTCAATTAATTCAATAGCTTGACCGTCGATTTAACCATCATTCAATGGCCAAGGACTTCAATTTACGATGCAGGGCCGACCGTTCCATGCCTATGAACTCGGCTGTGCGTGAAATGTTGCCGCCGAACCGGTTGATCTGCGCCACCAGATATTCGCGCTCGAACACCTCGCGCGCATCGCGCAGCGGCAGACCCATCAGCTTCTCCCCACCCGCTCCATTTGGGGTCGAGGGCACCAGGGCGCCGATTTCGGCCGGCAGCATGTCGGCCGTGATCTCGTCCTCCGGCCGGCCGGTGGCCAGGATCATCAGCCGCTCGACGTTGTTGCGCAACTGCCGGATATTGCCCGGCCAGTCATGCGACTGGAGAATGGCCATGGCGTCGGGACCGATACGCCGGCGCGGCATACCGCTGGTGATCGCCACCTGTTCGAGAAAATACTCGACCAACTCGCCGATGTCCTCGCGCCGCTCGCTGAGCGAAGGCACTCGCAGCGGCACCACCGCCAGACGATGGAACAGGTCCTCGCGGAACGTGCCCTGGGCAATGGCGAGCGCCAGGTCGCGGCTGGTCGAGGAGACAATCCGCACGTCCACATGGACGCGGGTCGAACCGCCGACACGCTGAAAATTCTGGTCGATCAACACACGCAGGATCTTGCCCTGGGTCTCGCGCGGCATGTCGCCGATTTCGTCGATATAGAGCGTGCCGCCGTGCGCCTCTTCCAAAGCGCCGATCTTACGGCTGCGCCCATCGCCGCCTTCGACGCCGAACAATTCGGTCTCCATCGAGTCCGGCATGATATTGGCGGCATTGATGGCAATGAATGGCCCCGACGAGCGGTTCGACGCTTCATGGACAACACGCGCCGCCAGTTCCTTGCCTGTGCCAGGCGCGCCGGTGACGAGAATCCGTGAATTGGCGGCCGCGACCCGTTCGATCTGCTGGCGCAGCTGGTTCATCATCGACGACTTGCCGACGATCCGGTTGGTGGCGCCAGCGCGGGCGCGCAGATCGGTCAACTCACGCTTCAACCGCGAATTTTCCAATGCGCGATCAGCGATGAGCACCAGCCGATCGGCCTTGAACGGCTTCTCGATGAAGTCATAGGCGCCAAATTTGATTGCCGACACGGCGGTCTCGATATTGCCGTGGCCCGAGATCATCACGACCGGCAAGGTCGGATGCTGCTCTTTGACCACCTGCAACAATTGCAGCCCGTCCAGCCGCGAGCCTTGCATCCAAATATCAAGAAAGACGAGTTGCGGCCGGCGTGCCGCAATGGCCTCAAGCGCCTCCTCGGAATTGCGAGCCGAGCGCGTGCCATGTCCCTCGTCTTCTAGAATGCCGGATACGCCTTCGCGTATGTCGGCTTCATCATCGACGATCAATATGTCAGCGGGCATAATTGTTCCGTCCGTTCTTACACTGCAGTGTCATGGTGCGGCCTGCGTTTTTTCGCGCGCAGCGCCTGAATCTTCGGATTTGGCGGCGGCCTCTCCTTCACGGAAATACAGACGCACCCACGCGCCCTGACCATCGGGCGCATCGAGCAATTCGATACCACCACCATGGTCTTCCATGATCTTGCCGACGATCGGCAGGCCGAGACCGGTGCCTTCCGCGCGGGTCGTCATATAGGGCTCGAGCAAGCGCTGCCGATTTTCGTGCGGGAAGCCTTTGCCGTTATCGATGACGTCGACGGAAATCACATCGTCGTCATCGCGGGTCAGGCGAACGAGAATGCGCGGGTGCTCCGGCTTGTTCTCGTCCATCGCGGCAATGCCTTCGGTCGCATTCTTGATGATGTTGGTCAGCGCCTGCGACAGCAGCCGGCGATCGAAATGCACATTCAACGGTTGCGCCGGCAATTCCTCGGCGAACTCCACATCGGGATTACCGACACGCATCAGGAAAAGAACCTGACGCACGCATTCGCCGAGATCGTCCACTTGCAGACGGGCCTTGGGCATGCGGGCGAAGGAGGAGAATTCGTCGACCATGCGTTTGATGTCGTCGACCTGGCGGATGATCGTCGCCGTACATTGGTCGAACACGGCGCGGTCCTCGACAATCACCTTGCCGTATTTGCGTTGCAGCCGTTCCGCTGAAAGCTGGATCGGCGTCAGCGGGTTCTTGATCTCGTGCGCGATGCGGCGCGCCACATCCGCCCAGGCGGAGGTGCGCTGCGCGGTGACGAGATCGGTGATGTCATCGAGGGTGATGACATGATTGCCACTCCCCTCCTGCTTCTGCTCGGAGGTGACGCGCACATTGATCGTCCGTTCGCGGCCGCGCCGGCTCAACGCGATCTGGCCCTGATAATTGCGCAGCGGGCTATTCAGCGCCGCAGTGACGAGATCAGCCAGTTCAGGCACGGTTTGCGCGATCGGCTGACCGACAATTTCAGTGGTATCGCCCTCCTGGCCATCGCCAATAAAGCGCATGGCATAGGAATTCAGAACCAGGATATTGCCGGCTGCATCGACGCCGATGACGCCTGCCGGCACGCCCGACAGCACCGCCTCGGTAAAGACGCGCCGCTCGTCGTTCTGACGGCTGGCGGCAATGAGACTATTCTGCTGGAGGCGCAGTTCCGACGTCATCTTGTTAAAGGTCTCGCCGAGGTGGCCAAGGTCGCCATCATGCGAGTTCACCGGCACCTGCACATAGAGATTGCCTTCCGACACCTGGTCGGTGGCGGTGATTAATCGTCGGATCGGCATCACCAGCCGGTTGGCGAAGGACAGGCCGAGCCAGGTCGCCGATAACAGGGTGATCAGTGCCACCGTGACAAACATGGCGGCGAAGGCGATCTGGATGTTGCGGCGATGGCCATCATAGGCGTTGTAGAGCGAGTTCAGATTGTTCGCCTGCGCCGGAAATTCATTGGCCAACGGGTCGATGCCACGCGCCACATAGATGAAGCTGTCAGGGAAACTCTCCATCTTGCGGAGCGCCACGAAGGTCTTGCCCTCGTCGAGGATCAGGCAAAGCGGCTCGTCCTTGGCGGCATCGTCGAAATCGGTCGCCTCGGGCGTGACGACGCGCGAATCCTGACCAGTGCCATATTCGGTGACGGTGCCGTCCCTATGCATCATCACCGCCGTCGAGAAGCCAAGTGTGCGGGCCCGGGCGGAGAAAAATTCGCGGAACAGCGCCTTGTTGCTTTGATAGAGCGGATTAACCCGGTCGAGGTCGCTCGCCGTCAAGCTCGCCTCTTGCAGGAGCGAGCGGCACTGCGCCTCGCGAAACACCCGGGCCACTTCCGAGGTGTTCTGGATAAAGCCGCGCACGTCCTGAAGAAAGGCCGGGTTCAGTGTCCGGTCTAATGTCACGGAACCAACGAAAGCGATGAGGATCGCTGGAAAGGCAGCGATGCAGGAGAACAGCGCCACCATCCGGATATGGACGCCGGATCCGGCCGCCTGGGCCCGCCGGGCAGCGATCAACCGCCAGAACTCGGCCAGCAACAACAGAATGAGGATGAAAACCAGCCCCGCATTGGTCAACAGCAGGGTGACGACCACTTCGTTGGTCGGCGAGATCGGCGTGTAATCGGCAAAAATCAAAAGGGTCGCGAGGGCGCAAATGAGCGCCAAACTCACGACCAAGGCGCCGAGCCGGCTCACGATCCGTCGATCGTGGCGCTCGGGGCCGATCACTTGTTCCGTTTCCCGCTGCACCGTCATTAATCAGCAAAATCTCAAAGGCAAGAATTTCAAAGGCAATTCCAAAGATTTGCCGCGAGCGGGGAGCCAGCGGAAAAGGAATCGCAGCCGTCCAACAAGCGGATCAAATCGCGCTCGTTGCAATAATGCAACGGTGTTGCTGGATTGCGACAAAATCAGGGCTGCGAGACGACCAAATCAGGTTGTCCCGTGCATTTCTCCTGGATGTTGCCAAACGGGAACAAAATGCATCTCGATAGAAATGCACCTTGCTCCCGGGTCTCTGTTTTGAAACGCTTTTCCGATGTTTACCGCGAGGCGCGCAGCAGCCGGATGTCGAGATCGCGGATTTTCTTGCGCAGCGTGTTGCGGTTGAGACCAAGAAGGTCCGCCGCCTTGATCTGGTTGCCACGGGTCGCGGCAAGTGCAGCCGTGAGCAGCGGAACCTCGATCTCGCGCAAAATCCGATGGTAGAGCCCGGCCGGCGGCAGGTTATCGCCGTGCTGCTTGAACAGGTCGGCCAGGTAATGCTCGGCCGCGATCGACAGGCGCTGGCCGCGTTCAGGCTCCCGGTCGCCGGCCGAGGTCTGTGCTGGCGCCGCCGAATTGGCCGGCGCGCCGCCGCGTTCCATCGGCGCCGCGTCAACCGCGAGTTCCGTCTCGACCAGATGCTCGCCGATCACCTCCTGCGGATAGAGCGCGGTGAGACGGCGGATCAGGTTTTCCAGCTCGCGGATATTGCCTGGCCAGCGGTGACGCTTGAGGCGCTCGATCGCCGCATTGTCCACCGACTTCAGCGGCAGGCCCTGGGCTGCAGCGAGCTTGAAGAAATGGCGCACGAGATCGGGAATGTCCTCGGCCCGTTCGCGCAGCGGCGGCAAGCGCAGCGGCACGACATTAAGACGGAAGAACAGATCCTCGCGGAACAGGCCCTGCTGGATGAGAACGCGCAGATCCTTATTGGTGGCCGCGACGATGCGGACATTGGTCTTGATCGGCGTGCGCCCGCCCACCGTCGTATATTCGCCCTGCTGCAACACGCGCAGCAACCGCGTCTGCGCCTCCATCGGCATATCGCCGATCTCGTCGAGGAAGAGCGTGCCGCCTTCAGCCTGTTCGAAACGTCCGACCGACCGGGCGTTGGCGCCAGTGAAAGCGCCGCGCTCGTGGCCGAACAATTCGCTTTCGATCAGATCGCGCGGGATCGCCGCCATATTGATGGCGACGAACGGCCCGTTGCGGCGCTTGCCGTAATCGTGCAGCGCGCGCGCCACCAGCTCTTTGCCGGTGCCGGACTCGCCGTTGATCATCACCGTCAGATCGGTCTGCATCAACCGCGCCAAGGTGCGGTAGATTTCCTGCATGGCCGGCGAACGGCCGACCAACGGCATGCCTTCCATTTCTTCCGGCGTTTCCCGCGCCGGCTTCGTCTTTGGTTCGCTCATCGCCCGACCGACGATGGCAACGAGATCCTTCAGATCGAAAGGCTTGGGCAGATAGTCATAGGCCCCGCGCTCGGAGGCACGGATCGCGGTCATGAATGTATTCTGCGCGCTCATCACGATGATCGGCAGTTCGGGACGCATCTTCTTGATACGCGGTAAGAGATCGAAGGCGTTCTCGTCGGGCATCACCACGTCGGTGATCACGAGATCGCCCTCTCCCGCCTGCACCCAGCGCCACAAGGTCGATGCATTGCCTGTCACCCGCACCTCGTAACCGGCGCGTGAAAGGGCCTGGCTCAACACCGTTCGGATTGCGGTGTCGTCGTCTGCTACTAGGATATTCCCGGTCGCCATCAAGGCCTTGTCCTCATAAGTCCGGGCCCCTCAACTAAGGCTCGGAATGCCGCCCGTCCTGCTGCGCGTACACAGGCATCAGGACCCTGAAGGTCGTTCGGCGCGGCTGCGGATCGCATTCGACAATCCCGCCGTGATCCCGAACGATTTTCGCTACCAGTGCAAGTCCGAGGCCAGTTCCTGATGCTTTGTTGGTCACAAACGGGTCGAACAGGTGTTCAGAGATTTCCGGAGCAACCCCAGGCCCGTTGTCGCGGACACAGAACTCCAACGGCAGAGCTACGCTCGTTCCCGCGCCTTGGCCGCGAATACGCACCCCAGGCCGGTAAGCCGACATCAATTCGATTTCGCCCTCGATGGCATGTTCGCCAATCGCTTCAGCGGCATTCTTCACCAGATTCAGGAAAATCTGGATCAATTGATCGCGATTGGCGAAAACCGGCGGCAGCGACGGGTCGAAATTCTCAACAAAGCGGATGTGGCGGGCGAAACCGGCCTGCGCCACCCGTTTCACATGGTCGAAGACCATATGGATATTGACCGCTTCGCGTTCGATCGGCCGGCCGTCGGAAAAAGCCTCCATACGATCGACCAACTTCACGATCCGGTCGGTTTCCTCGCAGATCAGCCGAGTCAGCGCCCGCCCCTCATCCTCAAGGTCGGTTTCCAGCAGCTGAGCTGCCCCGCGGATGCCCGAAAGCGGATTTTTGATCTCATGGGCCAGCATGGCCCCCAACGCCGTGATCGATCGGGCGGCGCCGCGATGGGTCATTTGCCGATCCATCTTGTCGGCGATTGTCCGTTCTTGAAGCATAATGACTATTTTTTCATCATCATCGCTGAGCGGGCCGGCGTGAATATCGACAATCCGCTCAATCCCGAGGCGCGGATTGCCGATCTCGACGCGATATTCGTTGACGACTGAACCACGCCGACGCACGTCGTCGATCAGCGCCAGAACCGGCGAGCGCGGCGGCAGCAGATCGGCGATCTTGCTGCGCAGGAGATGCGCCGCGCCAAGCTCGAAGAACTGCTCTGCGGCATTGTTCAGATCAAGCACTTCGCCCGACCGGTTGATGCAGAGCACCGGGTACGGCAGGGCGTTCAGGATCAGCTCGGAGAAAGCGCCAGCCCGCCCCATTTCCCGATCGGCTCTCATTCCATCATCCATGGTTCATCCGTGAAGTCGTCATCAGGCAGCGGCGGCGACGAGAGAAGTCTCGAACGCGCGCCGCAAAAGCTCTTCCGCCTCGGCGGCATTGTCGGTCGTCACCAGTTGCAGCCGCAGCGCCTCCGGCGCGCCCGCATGCTGCGCATAGGCGGAAAGATGTTTGCGGGCATGGCGAAGGCCGGTTCGCGGCCCCATCGTCGCCAAGAGGGTCTGCAAGTGCTCGACGGCTGCCGCGGCCTTCGCTTCCACCGCAATGTCCTGCGGCTCCCGCCCTGCCAGACCGGCGGCGATCTCGCCGACCAGCCAGGGGCGACCAACGGCGCTGCGGCCGATCATCACCGCATCGGCGCCCGATGCCGCCAGCATGGCCCGGGCATCATCCAGGCCGTCGCAATCGCCATTGGCGACCAGAGGCACCGAAATCGCCTCGCGCACCGGCGCGATGGCGCTCCAGTCGGCGCGGCCCTTGTAGAACTGCTGACGGGTGCGGCCGTGGACGGTGATCAGCTTCACGCCAGCCGCTTCTGCACGGCGCGCCAGTTCCGGCGCGTTCAACGCGTCGGCATCCCAGCCAAGCCGCATTTTCAGAGTGACAGGAATGCGGACGGCGTTGACCGTGGCCTCGATCAAGCCGAGCGCCAGGTCGAGATCGCGCATTAGCGCCGAGCCGGCATAGCCGCCGGTGACCCGCTTGGCCGGGCAACCCATATTGATATCGACCGCCTCGGCGCCGGACGCTTCCGCCAGCCGCGCCGCCTCGCCCATCCAATAGGGCTGACAACCGGCGATCTGGACGATGTGGGGTTTTACACCCTCGCCCTCGGCGCGCAGCCGGCTCTCCTCATCGCCGCGCACGTAGTCATCGGACGCCACCATTTCCGATACGACCGCGCTGGCGCCAAAGCGCATGGCGACGCGCCGCATACCGACGTCGGTGACACCGGACATCGGCGCGAGCAGCGCGCGGCCGTCGAGAAGGAGACTTCCGACGTGAAGGGAGGGACTGCACAATTGATGTGCATCTGAGCTCATGCACACATTATAACCAAATCAGGTTGACTGACCAAGTCACAATCTACATTGACGCCAGCGGTCAAACACCGCAGACCCTCGCCAGAGGTGACATGATGGTGGCGACGAAATCGGCAGTGGTTTTGGTGGCGGCGGGGCGCGGCACACGCGCTGGCTTTGACCTGCCCAAACAGTATCTGCTGCTTGCCGGCCTGCCGGTCGCGACCCATACCCTCAACGCCCTCGCCGACGCCCTGCCGGACGCCGACATTTATCCGGTGATCCACCCTGACGACACAGTCCAGTTCGAGGCAGCAGCGCGGCTGTCACGCGCCCAACGGCTGCGCGCGCCCGTGCCCGGCGGAGCAACACGACAGCAAAGCGTACTGGCCGGACTTAAAGCAATACATGAAGATAATGATGATAAAATAAATGTTTTTATTCATGATATTGCACGGCCTTTTGTAAGTATAAAATTAATATCATCATCGCTCGCTTCAGTTGTAAAAAGCGGTGCCGTGATACCCGCTTTGCCAATCGCCGATGCCCTCAGAAGCGTCGATCCGGCCGGCAAGATCGTCGCCTCCGTTGACCGGACAACAGTGCGCGCCGTGCAGACGCCGCAGGTCTTTCATCTGTCGCTGATCCGTGACGCCCATCTCAAGGCCGAGGCCGCCGGCATCACCGACCTCGCCGACGATGCCGCCGTAGCGCTCTGGGCCGGGCATGAGGTCTCGACCTTTCCCGGCGATCCCGCCAACATCAAACTGACCACCAGGGAGGATTTCATCCTGGCCGAAGCCCGCCTCCTCGCCGCCCTGCCCGACATTCGCACCGGTACCGGTTTCGACGTCCATGCCTTCGGACCGGGCGATCACGTCACCATCGGCGGTCTTGCCATCCCGCACGGCCAGGGCCTAACCGGCCATTCCGACGCCGACGTGCTGCTGCATGCCCTGACCGACGCGCTGCTCGGCGCCCTCGCCGATGGCGACATCGGCTCCCACTTCCCGCCGTCCGATCCGCAATGGCGCGGCGCCGCCTCGCGCATTTTCCTCGAACACGCCGTCGGGCTGGTCCGGGCGCGCGGCGGCATGATCGCCCACCTCGACGCCACGGTTATCTGCGAGGCGCCGAAAATCGGCCCGCACCGCGATGCGCTCCGCCGTTCCATCGCCGAGATCTGCGACCTCGCGATCGACCGGGTTTCGGTCAAGGCGACGACCACCGAGCAACTGGGCTTCACCGGCCGGCGCGAGGGCATCGCCGCCCAGGCCTCGGCCACCATTCGCCTGCCCTGAGATTTATCGCGAACGATACTGGAACGATACTTGGAAGGCATCAGTTTGGAAAAACTGGTATCTCCCGCACGGACTCCTCCCTGCTACCTTCGCGGATCATCGATTGGGGGAGGATGAGCGTGAACAGCATTGTGCAACTCTTCGAGACATCAACGAAGAACCGGACCAAACTTGCTGGACGCCGCGCACGGTCGACGAAGCCCGAGGCGGTGAGCCGGCCGGTTGTGATCGCGATTCACGGCGGCACCTATTCGAGCGCTTACTTCGACGTTCCAAACTATTCCCTCCTCGATCAGGCCCTTGCCAAAGGTTTCGACATCATAGCTGTCGATCGCCCAGGATACGGCGTCTCCACGCCCCTCGATGATGCGCCTGATCTCATCCACAAGAACGCGGAATATCTGAATTCATGCATTCCCGAGTTGCTGGGCGATTTCGGCCGTCCGGACGCGCCCGTGTTCCTGATTGGTCACTCCATCGGTGGCGCGATTACGGTGACCATGGCTGCGCTCCAGCCCGCGTGGAAATTGACCGGGATCGCCATTTCCGGGGTTGGCCTCAAAACACCGCCGGACCACGCGGAAAACTACGCGCATCTTCCGCCGCAGTATCTCGTCGAGTTGCCCACGCCGATGAAAGATCAGGTGATGTTCGGCCCCGAAGGCACCTTCGCCGCAGACATGCCCGCAGCCAGCCATATCGCCAATACGACGGTTCCTCGTTCTGAGCTGACCGACATTACCGGGGGGTGGCAACAACGCCTGCCCGCTCTGGCGCCCAACGTCCAGGTGCCGGTCCACTATCGGCAAGGCGAATATGAAAAGCTATGGCTCATGGATCAGGCCATGATCGACGGCTTCGCAGCTCTCTTCACATCCGCCGGTCGCGTCGATGCGGCGATCACCAAAGATGCCGGACATTGCATCGACTACCACCTCTGCGGCGCCAAATTTCAACGCGAACAGCTCGATTTTGCAGCCCAGGCGCGATGAAACGCGTATATAGGCCCAACCTTGGCCGGCTTCTCAAAGCTTTCATCCGCGATGAGCTTCGCTGAAGGTCTATTATTTGACGCATTTTCTGCACACGAAGCGGAGCCTGCTTCGCCTGAAAATGCTTTGAGGAGCCTGTATGTCTGAACAGCCGTTTTCGCAGAAGCGCATGGACCGGGCGGCAGCCCTGCTCGACGCCTTTCGTGCTCTCAAACTGCAACTGGTCACGGCTGAATCCTGCACCGGCGGCCTGATCGCCGGTCTACTCACCGAAATCCCCGGCTCTTCCGATGTGGTCGAACGTGGTTTCGTCACCTATTCCAACGCCGGCAAGAACGAGATGATCGGCGTGCCGGCCGATCTGATCGTCGAACATGGCGCGGTCAGCAAGCCGGTGGCGATCGCCATGGCCGAGGGCGCCCTCGCTCATTCGAACGCCGACATCTCCATCGCCGTCACCGGCGTCGCCGGTCCCGGCGGTGGCAGCGACGAGAAGCCGGTCGGGCTCGTCCATTTCGCCGCCGCCCGCCGCGATGGCGAAACCCTTCATTCCGAGCAGCGCTTCGAAGATCTGGGCCGCAGGGCCATCCGCCTTGCCGCCGTCGATTTCGCGTTCAACTTATTGGAACGTCAGGCCGCGCGCGTCGCCGACACGCAACCACGCTGAGATGGTTCATGGATCGCGAAACGCTCTCCGCCTACGATAGCGATGCTGCCGTCTTCGCTCAGGACTGGCACGACCAGCCGCCACCGAGCGATCTCCACGTCATTGTCCAAAACTATTTCATCAAAGGAATAACCGCCGATATCGGCTGCGGCTCCGGCCGTGACACGGCCTGGCTCACCACCAATGGCTTTCCGGCGCAGGGTTTTGATGCGTCGGACGGTCTTTTGGAGGAAGCGCGGCGGCGGTATCCGCATCTCACATTCAGCCATGCCGAGCTGCCGGGCCTGCCGGAGATCGCATCGGCGAGTTTCGACAACGTGCTGTGCGAAACCGTGATCATGCATCTCGGTCACGGTGACATCACGCCAGCGACACGGCGGCTGCTCGATATTCTGCGACCAGGCGGCATTCTTTATCTCAGCTGGCGCGTCACGCCGGCAGTCGACCAACGCGACAAACATGGCAGGCTCTATGCCGCCTTCAATGCAGCGCTTGTGCGCGCGCCCCTGTCGGCGACCACATTGCTGCTCGATGAAGAGGTGGTCAGCGCTTCATCCGGCAAGATCATCCATCGTCTGGTTGCCAAAAAGCCCGGTTGAATGGCAGCCGGGCTTTAAAAACATCAGGTGCAGTGTGCTTTCCGTCTTCACGACGAGCACGACCGTCCTCGGGCGATCCCGGCCGTCAGCGATCCCGATCTGACCGTTGACTGGGGAACAAGGCGCCCAGCACATTGCTGACGAGCTCAGCCACTTGGGCGCCTTCCTGCTCCGCAAACGTCTGCTTTGAGAGTGTCACTTTGGGTCCCTCCTCAAGGGAGCTCTCCCGAAGAGGAGGCAACAAATCAGCCACAGTGACAATGCCAAGTGCCGCGGCGAGGATATAGGCTTGATGAAGAAGGACGCTTTGTTGTCCGCTTTCAATGTTCGCAACGGTGACGCGAGTCATCCTCGCCCTCTTGGCGAACTCGGCCTGAGTCAAACCAATCGCTTTACGGTGTGAGGCTACAGAGTTTCCAAATCCGCTGTAGATTTCTCTCTCGATCATGCGCGAGCCCCCAGCCTGGAAGCGAACCTTTCAAATGGCTGGCCGAGCAATACGCCGCGCATCCGGGAGGCGATCCCATTCGGTGGCGTACCAACCAAGGATACGATCCTGTCGAGAAACGAAACGATCCGCATATTGAGAGGATTCTTTCTCTTTCGAATTCGGGACAGTGGATTCAAATCGACATACACGACTGAGTTGCGAGTTTCAGACGAGCCTCTGGCAACGCCTCGATGTAGATGGTGCGAAAAAAAAGTTGCCGCGTATTTCAAAGGCCAAACGCGAATGTTGCGTGATCAATGACTCTGCTTTTCCTGACCGCCTTCAGCGCATCACGATACCGATCGAGAAGTGTCAGGCTGTAATCTATGCGGGCTTTCACGCGATCGGATGGATTCGCACTGGTGTCGCTCAAAGCCTGCTTCACGTTTCTGACGACCACCTGTTCCGGAATCCAGCAGATCCGATTATTTTTAGTCGCGGCGGCGCGCAGTTCGGCAGCCGGATAAGCTCCGCCGTCCGTGGCCGACACCGAAACAATAAGGCCGGGCTTGTGCGCCAATTCATATCGGCAGTGCAGAAGCAAATTCATGAAGGCCGGCGGAACGATTCCGTGGTGCTCGGGAACAACCGCGATCAGAGATTCCGCCCGCTCCAACATATCCGACACGCTGCGCCACTTTGACGATTGATCGGTGAACGGATGCGCAGAAAATTCTCCTGTCCAAAAAGGTAACGCAAGTTCGAAGAGATCTATAAGTTCAATGGATACCCTGTCGAACATGGCAGTGTGGCGGTGGCGGATGAAATCCGCTACGCGCCGGGATTGCGAACCAGGTCGTGGACTCCCAGAAATTATGACAACAGTCATCAATCCCTCTTTGATATCAGATGCACGATGGCATCGATCTCAAGAAGGTATTGGGGTCTTGCCAATGCGTTGACGTTAAATCCCGTACTGGCGGGCGGCTCCTTAAAGTAGCTCTTGCGGATGTTGAAATACTCGTTGACTGACTCTGGCCCAACGCCCGGCGCCATGTAGGTTGTAAGCTTCACGACCTCGTCGAGTGTTCCGCCGCCCCGTTCGACGACGTCTTTCAGCTTGTCCAAACAGCGTATGGCCTGCTCTCGAAAGTTCCCGACGCCAACCGGTGTTCCGTCGGGATCGGAAGCCGTGATGCCTGAAATGTAGAGAATGTTTCCTGCCTTGACGCCAGGAACCCATGCATCCTGCCAATTTTCGCTGGCCCATTTCTTTGGCAATCTAACAGTGCTCTCTTTCGTCAACTGTCATCTCCGTAACTGCATTGCTTCACTGGACTGTTTCGAAGCCCGCCGGTACATAGTGTTGTCTTATCGACCACCAGGCTTTGTCATGCGGCAGACGCGACGTTGGTCGTGATGCCATGCTGCCGCATCGCCGGCAGAACCTTCCGTCCAAACGCTGTAAGATCGGCGTCGTAGTCAGCGAGGATGATCATGATCCCATCGAGCTTGGCTTCCTGCACGGTGGTCGCCAAGCGCCGCGCAATCGTCTCGGCCGAACCCGCCATGGTATTCGACATCACCGCCGACAATGCTTTGGCCTGGTCGATGAAGACCTTTGACCCCACATTGTGTTGGACATCCTTGTCGTCGTTGAGGTCCTCCATCATTTGAAGCACCGCGGCTCGATCGACTCCGGCGTTATACATGTCGAGCTTTTCCTGTCCCTCCCTATCGGTCGCGCCGATGATCAACGGAAAGAGGCCGAAGGTTTTGAGTTTGGGATTGCCGACTTCGGCGGCTATCTCTTTGGCCCGCAAGGCGCGTTCGTAGAACTTCGCGTTGTCTTGAGCCGACATGAAAGCCACGTCGCAGTTCTGCGCGGTGAAGCGGAAACCTCGATCCGACATGCCAGCGCATATGATTGTTGGCGTGACCGAAGGTTTGGGATGAATGAGGCAGTCTTCGGTTTGATAAAACCGCCCCTTGTGGGTCACGCTCTCTTCGCTCCAAATCCGCCGCACAAGACGCACCCACTCATCGGCGAGATCGTAACGCTCGTCATGGCGCAAATCCTGCCAGAGCCCCATTTGCCTCATCAGCGGCGGCTTCGAGCCGGTAACAACGTTGAGACCGATCCGGCCGCCGGCGATCTGATCGAGGGTCGCGATCATCTTGGCGACGATGGTCGGCGGCCACATCATCATATGCGCGGTCGCCCAGATCTTTATGCGGGACGTAGCCTGCGCCAATCCGGCCATGCACATCATCGATTCAAGCGAATATTTCGCCGATTGGGATTCGCCGCCGTAGCCTCGCCATAGAGCGGCGCTCATGGCGAAGTCGAACCCCATTTCCTCCGCGGACAAAGTAATCGCGAGATTGTCGCGATAGGATCCCGACAGTTTGGGAGACGTCGTGGATTTTATCCACCCTCCGCTGAAGACCGGCAGAAACACGCCGACTTCCGTTCTGACCTTGTCCTGATGCACGGGCGTCACTTATGCTCCCCCTCAAGAGTTTTGGCTCGGATTGCAGGGGAGCATTGGTGGCCACCCTCTCCCTGCATGCTTGGAAACGCAGTGCAGGCTAGACAGGGTGTGGGGTTCGTTCGATCAAGAAGTTTGGAAGCTACGTTTGCTAACTCTCAAACAATGGACACTTGCCAACAATTCTTGCCAATCATTGTTGTCTCGGATTTGCCCTGTTATGGGCTGTAGGCATGGGGATCGACATGGGTACGGCTGGGCGGCCCCGGAAGGCTGAAAGAAAAGTCTGGCGCTACGCTCCCTATATCGATGCAACTTGATGCAAGTCTGTGTGGGTGCGCTGACAAACGACGAAACGAGGCGATAAATTGAGTAAACGCAAGGCCAAGCTCGGTCGGCTAAGCGACCTCGATCTACGATTGCTTCGGGTGTTTCAAGCTGTGGCGGAATGCAGAGGGCTTGCCGCTGCCGAGCTGCGGCTGGGTATAAGTCGCTCGACGATCAGCACACATCTCACCAGCATCGAAACACGGTTGGGCAAGCGCCTATGTGAACGGGGCCGCGGCGGCTTCAAGCTGACTGACGACGGTGCCAAGGTTTATCACGCGACCGCTCAGTTGCTGAAATCTGTTGGCAATTTTCAAGAAGAGATGGAGTCCCTAAATGATTCAGCCAGCGGCTCTCTAAGAGTTGCCTTCCTCGATTCTTTTATAAACTATCGAGAGCTCAAATTGACTGAGGGCTTCAGAGCTTTTACGAGCGCCAATCCAAATGTTAAGATGTCGATATTTGTATTTCATCCAAGTGAAATAGAAAAAATGATTATCGACGATGCCCTGGATATCGCGATAACATCCGTTCACGACTATTCAAAAAATTTGGACTACATCCCCTTGGTGTCGGAAAAGAGCTACCTGTATTGCGGGAGCAGGCATCGGCTATTTGACATAGACGATAAAAATATTACGGACGACGATCTTCGAAATACGTCGTACTCATCGAAATGGTACGATGAAGCGCCGCTTCTCCTGGGCCAGAAATCGGACGTCACAGCGGTCGAGGCTTTTCATATCGAGGCGATGGCGATGCTCGTTTTAACGGGCAACTATGTCGGCTTTCTCCCGGCGCACTTCGCACGATATTGGGTTGAGCGTGGCGAGATGAGGGTCATGCGACCGGATCTCTACCAAGTGCATACGACATATGGCTTCGCGACCCGGCGAGGACGGCCACCGTCGGTGGCAGCGAGAGCACTTATCGATTGCATCGTGAAAACCGCTGGCTTGCCCAAGCTGAGCTAATTCCCGCCATGGAATTAAACCTCAGGAGCTTCTCATCGGTGTGAGACAGCACGAATGTATTGGCTGGTCTTTTGGCTTCAAGGCTGCCCTTTGAAGGCAGCCCTGAAATATCATTGCACGCCGTACAATCAGGCCCGTTCGAAAGCCACCGTTTCCGGCTTTTCGGTGCCGATCACCGACCAAACAGTGCAAGGCCCGGCGCTGTTGTTGCGGAACCAATGGCGACGCCCGGCCGGATTGAGGACGAGATCGCGCGGCCCGAGTTCGAGCTCGGTCTTCACGCCGTTCTCTTCCCAGCCAACCGTCAGGCTACCCTCGACTACGAGGAAAGCATCTTCGACATCGCGCTCGTAAGGCTTCACGCCGACGCCGACGGGAATGCCGAGCATTTCCTTGCGGCAGGTATCCGATTCCACGCCGCCCGGTCCGACATAGACCTTGCGGGTGAAGCCCGCCGGATCCCACTGCGTCGGCTGCTCGTTATGACGAATGACGTAATGCGTCATCTGCTGCTGCAACGGATGCGTTCCAGCAAGATCGAAGGGCATCGTCTTGCCCGGCGCGGCGCCAAAGCTGCGCGCCAGTTCCGGCGCTGTGTTCTTGGGATGATAGAGATAACGCGGCGGCAGCGGCTTGCCGACATCGACGCTGATTGACATCAACACCGGCTCGATGCCTTCGTTGCGGAAGCCGTGGCCGACGTCGCGGGCGTTCAGGATCATGTCCTTCGGGCCGAGGCGAACTTCGACGACTTCGCCATCGCGCTCCCAGCCAACTGTCAGCACGCCGTCCAGGATCAGGAAGCTCTCCTCGATCTCATGGGCATGGCAGGCGGCATATTTGCCGACCGGCTGATGGATGAGGCTGACGGTGAAATGTTCGGGCTTCAGGGTCGAGCTGTCGCCGACCTTCGGGGAGCCGCCGGCGCCGATATAGCGCATTTGCGCCCGCTCGAGTTCGGGGAAGCCGCTGTTGCTGGGAAAGGCGTCCCAGTCGAACACTTTGGCGACATGCCGACCGACATGGCCGCGCAGGTCGGATTCCAGCGAGGTGGGGTTCGGAACCATGATGTTCATTGGTGTCTCCGCTGATGCTGACTAACCTCTACCCAAATTCCGTTTTACATGCGATATAGCGTTTTATGGGCAAACATCCCGATGATACAGCGGCCCTCTCCGAGCTGCTGACCGGACAGACCGACCGTTATCTGGTTCCAGGCCTGGTGCGCGGCCTGGCCGTTCTCCTGGCGTTTTCGCCGGAAAGGCCCCAGCTGAGCCTGCGGGAACTTGCCGATGCCCTTGGCGTCACGCGCTCGGCCGTGTTCCGCATCGCCTACACCCTGACCGAGCTTGGCTTCCTCACCCACCAGCCCGAGACGCGCAGCTATATGCTTGGGCCCTCCGTCCTGCGGCTCGGCTATGGCTATCTCGCCTCCCGAGATCTCGTCCAAGTGGCGCTCCCGCATCTTGAGGCACTCCGCGATCGCACCGGCTGGTCGGCCCATCTGGGCGTGCTTGAAGGCAAGGATGTCGTCTATCTGTTGCGCGTCCCGACCCGACAAGGTCTTGCCAGCATTGTGCATGTCGGCAGCCGCCTTCCCGCCTATGCGACCACCATGGGGCGCATCTTACTCGCACATTTGAGCGAAGACGAGGTCATCGCGCTTTATCGCGACACGCCGCTCAGCGGCGCCGGCCCGCGCGCTGTCTCGGACCTGCCAGCCCTACTCGCGCAATTGCGTCAGGATCGCGCCCGCGGCTTCGTCGTCCATATCGGCGGCTTTCAGGCAGGCGTTGCCAGCGCCGCCGCCGCCTTGCGTGACGTCAGCGGCAATGTGGTGGCCGCCATCAACATCTCGGCCGCCTCGACGCTGACCGATCAAGGCGAGATCGATCAGGAGATCGTCCCGCAATTGCTGTCATCAGCAGATCTGTTGTCGCAGGCGCTCGGCTATGCCGCCCCGGCGACAGGTTAAAGCGGAGACCAAAAGCCTCTGCGGCACAGCTTCTTCATCGCCGAAACCTACTCTGGACCTGCGCCCAAAAGGCCTCCGCCACGTCGCTCATGCGCGCACGCGGACGAAAGAGCACAATTTTGACCGGCACGGCCCATTGGCTCGGGCCGGCTAAGGTCAAACGGCCCTCCAGCCCCAATTCGTCGCCCGCCAAGCTTTGCGGAATCCAAGCGACCCCCTTGCCATCGATCGCCAGCGCCTTCAGCACCATGGCCAGATGCGACGTGAACACCGTCGTCAAATGAAGTTGATCCGTCCGCAGAAACAGATTTGACGACAAGATGCGCCCCATTCCCGACTTCTCTTCGAAGGCGATCCGGGGAACCGGGGCTTCAGGCACGCCCGGCAGCTGATAGAGCGGAAATCCTTCAGCGTTCTTGCCGGTGACGGGAATGAGTTGATCCGTCGCCAACTCGATATGGGTAAAGTCAGCTTTATCGAGGTTGATCGTGCTGTCGGGATGATAGTGGCAGAGCAGAAACTGCGCTCGCCCTTCGCGCATCAGTCTTTCGCACTCATTCATATTGTCCGAAAGCAGACGCATCGGAATGGCCAGCGCATCGCCACCGATCTGCCGCACCCAGTCAGGAAAGAAGATGAATGAGAGAGCGTGGGTCGCCGCGAACGTCAGCGTCGCGGTACTGGCGCGCAACTGGTCAAGCTCTGTTCGCGCCCGTTCCAGCCGCCGCGTCACATCCTTGGCGACGTCCAGCATGATCGCGCCGGCGGGCGTGAAACTGAGCCGGTGGGTTGTGCGATCGACAAGCGCGATCCCGCACCAGGCTTCCAGCGATTTGATCCGTCGCCCGAACGCCGGCTGCGTGACATTTCGCTTCTCGGCGGCGCGCGAAAAATTCAGCGTCTCCGCCAGTGCCTGAAGATCGGCAAGCCAAGTGCTTTCCAAGCCCGTAGTGTTCATTGTGTAAGACCAAAGCTGCATTCAGGGAATTTATACAGTACTATAGCATGAAACGGTTATGCCGAAACGGCACTGATATGGCTCCAGCCGGCATTGGACGGCGAAGCCATCCTCCTCCATGAAATATTCATCGGCCACCTGAGCCAGACGGGAGAACGGCATGCGTATCGTTGATGTTTGCGAAGTCACGAAGCCGATCGCTTCGCCCATTCGCAACGCCTATATCGACTTCAGCAAAATGACGGCGAGCCTGGTGGCTGTTGTCACCGACGTCGTCCGCGATGGCCGCCGGGTGGTTGGCTATGGCTTCAATTCGAACGGCCGCTACGGCCAGGGCGGCCTGATCCGCGAGCGCTTCAAGAATCGGATCCTTGAAGCCAGCCCGGAAAGCCTGCTGAACGACGCGGGGAGCAATCTCGACCCATTCAAGATCTGGACGGCCATGATGGCGAACGAGAAGCCGGGCGGCCACGGCGAACGCTCCGTCGCCGTCGGCACGCTCGACATGGCCGTCTGGGATGCTGTCGCCAAGATCGAAGGCAAGCCGTTATTCCGACTGCTCGCCGAGATGAAGGACAGACAGGCCAATCCGAAGGTCTTCGTCTACGCAGCCGGCGGCTACTACTATCCGGGCAAGGACAATCGCGCCCTACAAGCTGAAATGCGCGGCTATGTCGATCGTGGCTACACCGTCGTCAAAATGAAGATCGGCGGCGCCTCGATTGACGAAGATCGGGCGCGGATCGAAGCGGTTCTGAAGGAGATCGGCTCACAAGCCCAGCTCGCCGTCGACGCCAACGGGCGTTTCGATCTGGAGACCGGAATCGCCTATGCCAAGATGCTGCGCGACTATCCGCTCTTCTGGTACGAAGAAATCGGCGATCCCCTCGACTATGCACTGCAGGCCGCCATCTCCGAATTCTACGATGCGCCGATGGCCACCGGCGAAAACCTGTTCTCCCATCAGGACGCCCGCAACCTGCTGCGTTATGGCGGCATGCGCGCTGACCGTGACTATCTGCAATTCGACTGCGCTCTCTCTTACGGATTGGTCGAATATCTGCGCACCCTCGACGTGTTGCGGCAGTTCGGCTGGTCGCCGTCGCGCTGCATTCCCCATGGCGGACACCAGATGTCCCTCAACATCGCGGCCGGCCTCGGTCTCGGCGGCAATGAAAGCTATCCGGATCTGTTCCAACCCTATGGCGGCTTCCCCGATGGCGTGAAGGTTCAGGACGGCCATATCCTCATGCCGGAGCTGCCGGGCATCGGCTTCGAAGGCAAGTCCGATCTGATCAAGGTCATGCGCGAACTGGCAGAGTGAGCTTGCAAAACCGGGCGAGCTTGGCTCGCCCGGCTCATGATCGACCTCGCCTGTTCAAAGCGGCTTGATCCCCGCCGCCTCGGTGGCGCGTTTCCATTTCAGAATTTCAACGCGCTGCTTCTCGCGCGCCTCTTTCGAGCCACCCTTCAGCGGTGTGCCGGCATTGGGCTCAAGAAACTCGCGCGTCTCGTCCTGCGCCATGATCTGGCCGAACCAGCCCTCGAGTTTGGCGACGACGTCTTGCGGCGTGTTCTTCGGCACCCAGGCCGCCCACCACGAGGTGAATTCAAAATCCGTGATGCCGGCTTCCGCCATGGTCGGAATGTTGGGAAAGCTCGGATAGCGGGTCGCCGATGTAACGGCGAGTGCTTTCAGTTTTCCGGCCTTCACCTGTCCCGATCCGAATGTGCCATCGATGATCATGAAATCGATACCGCCGTTGCTGAGATCGCCCATCGCGTCGACCGCTGTGCGATAGGCGACGGGAATAGCGCTGATCCCCGCGAGGGATTTGTAATACTCGACCCCGACATGGGCCGTCTGATTGGTATAGCCGTATTTGTTCCTGTCTTTCTGGCGCACGAGATGTTTCGTCAGCTCCTCAAGGGTGTTGAACGGCGAATTCGGGGCAACGACAAAGAAGAATGTGGTTTGCGACAGCAGTGCCAGCGGCGTGAAATCCTTTTCCACGTCAACGGACAGGTCCTTAAACATGAACGGATTACCAGCCATGTTGGAATTGGCCGAGTACAGAATGGTGTAGCCATCAGGCTTGGCATTGGCGACCATGGACAAGGCGATATTGCTGGTTGCGCCCGGCCTGTTCTCGACAATCACCGGCTTGCCGCACAGATCCGAGAGCTTCTTACTATAGAAGCGCGCCAGAATGTCGGCGCCGCTGCCGGCCGCAAAGCCGATCACCGCCTTAATCGTTTGCGCCGGGTAATCGCTTTCGGCCAACGCCGACTCAAAGCCCGCCGCATAGGCGACAGGCGCTGCGCCCAAAAGGTTCAGAAAGTATCGTCGATCCATTTTGTTCCTCCCCAAGAACCGTTTTATTGGACCGCTTATTGCGGTTCGATCCCAGCCGCTTGCACCGCCTTGGCCCATTCATCCACTTCCGCCCGCAAGCGTTGACGTAACACCACAGCGTCCTGGAAGCGCACATTGCTGCCGGTCACGCCATGATGTTGGCGGGCTGCATCGGACGTGTAGATCTCGCGCAGCCAGCCTTGCAGTGTCTTGATCATGTCATCGGGCGTGCCGCGCGGCGCGTAGACCGCCCAGAACGGCGCGAAGACAAAATCCTTCATGCCGGCCTCGGTCATGGTCGGGATTTGCGGCAGGCTGACCGAGCGTTCCGCCGTCGTCACCGCCAACGCCTTGATCTTGCCGTTGCGCACAACGCCTGTCGCGAAACCGCCATCGAGCACCATGAAATCGAGCGTGCCGCTGGCGACATCGGCCACCGCATCGGCCGTGACGCGATAGGAAACGGGCTCCGCGCTCGCGCCCGCTTGCGCGAGATAATAAGCGGCCGCGAGCTGGCCGGTCTGATTGGTATAGCCGAAGCGATTGCGCGTCTTCGTCTTCAGCGTCTCGCTCAGGGCAGCGATGGTCTGTACGGATGAATCCGGCGCGACAGTGATGACGAAGGTCGCATCGAATAGCACCGCGACCGGTTCGAACGCGCTGTCCGTGTCGATCTTGAAGTCCTTGTAGAGAAAGCGACTGCCCGCCATGGCGGAGCTCGCCGCCAGCAACAGCGTATAGCCATCCGGCTTGGCCTTCGCGGCGAGGCCTATGGCGATATTGCTGCCGGCGCCCGGCCTGTTCTCGATGATGACAGGTTGGCCTGCACGCTTCTGCAATTCAGCTGAGACGAAACGCGCGCCGATATCGGCGCCGCTGCCAGCGGCAAAACCGAGAAGAATGTGGATCGGTCGCGACGGATAGGCTTGCTGGGCCGCAGCTTGCAGAAAAGCCGCTTGCGCGCCGGATAAGACGACCGCCATCAACAGGCCGATCAGAGCCCCTCCCCTGCGGAGCATCATCTTCTCCCCATCTCGGCGCTGCCGTCGGCGCCCTTGACCTTAAGCTGCCGGTTATTAAGCGATGAGGCAAGCCGGCAACGGCCACGCGCACGATTATTTCGTCGCGAGCATAAGGGACCCTGGCTTATGTTTAACCGGCCGAGGGGTGACGCGATCAGGTCAAGGCGGAAGCAGCCGTACCGCCCCTATCAGTTGCCCTCGACCACAATTTGTTGTTCCGCAACGATGCGGCGCCAGCGCGCCGCCTCTTCGACCATTTCTTTGCCAAGTGCCGCCGGCGCGAGGTAAGCGCCCGCAGTCCCCTGGGCACTCGCGGCCGTCGCGGTCTCTGGCTGGTCCAGCACATTCTTGACCGCCGCGGCGAGTTTGCCCACCACGTCCGCTGGCGTGCCGGTGGGCGCGAGCACAAACAGACGCGGCGCCACGTTGAAGCCAGGCACGGCATCCGAGAGCGGCGCCACACTTTCCGCCCCTTCAACGCGCCCCGGGTTCATAAGCGCGAGCGCGCGCAGCTCGCCAGCGTTAGCCTGGGCAACCGCAGAGGTCACACTGACGACACCCAACGGCACCTGACCACTGGCCACGTCGGTGACGATCTGAGCCGCGCCGCGATATGGCACATGCACGACAACCGAGCCTGTCGCTTGTTTGAGGACTTCGAAGCCGAGATGCTGCACGGTGCCTACACCCGAAGTCGCAAAGGAGTAGCGTCCCGGGTTCGCCTTGAGCTGACGCACGAGCTCGGCCGGCGTCTTAGCTGGAAAGTCGTTGCCCGCGATGATGACCAGCGGCGAGACGAAGACACCCGCCACGGGGCTGAAACTCGTCAGAGGATCAAGCGTGTTCTTAGGTTGCAAGATCTTGACGATCAGCATTCCACTTTCGCCCATGAGAAGCGTGTAGCCATCGGGCGGGGCCTTGGCCACCGCGTCGGCTGCGATCTGGCCCGAGGCACCAGCGCGGTTCTCGACCACGATCTGCTGGCCCAACACAGTGGACAAGCGCGCTGCAAGCAGGCGCGCCGCCAGGTCGACGCCGCCACCGGCCGAATAGCCAACCATCAGGCGCAACTGACGGTTCGGGTAACCGCCTTGAACCTGGCCGAGCGCTGGCGCGGCAAAAGCGGTGCCGGCCGCGATGGCGAGAGCAAACAGCGCGCGGCGCCGCATCATATAAAGGATTAAAGCAGAGGTTTTCATGCTTTGCCCTTTCCGCCCGACAAGGGCCGGCGTGCGATTTCCTTGACGCGCTCGACGTTCGGTTCGAAGCCCAGCCCCGGCGTCTCGGGCAATGTCAGCCAGCCGTCTTCGGGCTCCGGCAAGCCATCGTAGATCTGGCGCAGCAGCGCGACGGCGACATAGTGGTATTCGACGAGACCGCCGTTCGCGACGCCAGCATGCAGATGCATGTTATGGAAAGGCCACGCACCACCGTTGTCGATTGGCACGTTGAAGGCCTGGGCCATGCCCGCGATCTTCAGACATTGTGAATAGCCGCCCGAGATCGTGACATTGGGTTGCAGAACGTCGGCGGCCTGCTGCACAAGCAGATCGCGGAAACGGAAAGCCAGGCCTTCGTTCTGGCCGCAAGCCAGCGGGATACGCGTGCGCCGACGCAGCTCGGCCATCTGGCGCACGTCGTTCTGCGTCAACGGCTCCTCGAAGAAAGTGATCCGATGCGGTTCGATACGCTGCGCGAGTTCGGTCGCGTGGAACAGGTCGAGGCCGCAATTGGCATCGACATAGAGATTGACGTCCGGGCCCACGGCTTCGCGCACGGCGCGGACGCGGCGCTCGTCCTCGGCGATAACCTTATCGATCGGCCGTGGCTCGTCGCGCCGCGACAGCGCATGGTCGCCGACCGTCATCTTCAGACGTTGAAAGCCTTGCGACACAAAAAGTTTCGCTGCCTCGGCGAGTTGGTCACGCTCGAAGAAGCCGAAACCAAAAGTCGCGTAGACCGGCACGCGCGAACGCGCCCCGCCGAGCAAGCGCCACAGTGGCAAGCCAAGGGCTTTGGCTTTCAGGTCCCACAACGCCACATCGAGCGCCGCAATCGTATGGCTCGCGTAGCCGGTCTGGCCGCGCGGCGACAACAGCCAGTAAAGCTTGCTCCACAGGCGCTCAATGGCCAGCGGGTCCTCGCCGATAAGCGCTGGACCGGCGACCTCGCGCACGGCGGTGGCAATGACTTCTTCTTCGGTGATGGCGGTCATACCGTGACCGACAAGACCCGTGTCGGTCTCGATCTCAGTCAGACACAGAGAAAGCGAGGTTTCCTTATGTAAACCGACCAGATCAATGGAGACAGGCACGTTGAGCGGCGTGGCGCCGACGCGAACGATCTTCAAGCGTTTCTCCCCATGGCGTTTTCGAGCGAAGGTCGAAACGCGATTTGCTCTGGTCGCGAGTGTGATGCGCCATCACGGCGGGAACAATTCGTTTCTGGCAGGCGCCAGGCTTCGCGCGGGGCGAAGGCTCACGTGAATCGGAAAGCGGCTCGGTACCTCAAGCGGTCGCGGCGCGCAGGTGTTGCAGCAAAGCGCTCGCGGCGACCGACAGACCGTTGAGCCAGCGCACGCCAAGCACGTGTTGGCGCGAGGCCCAGGGCGCGTCGAGCGTGAGGCAGCGTAGCTTGCTGGGCACGGGCTCCTGCATGACGACCCCACGCGGCACCACGCCGATCCCCACGCCCTGCTCGACCATACGGCAAACCATGTCGAAACTGCCGACCTGCATACGCACCTGCAGCGGGCGTTGGGCCTCCTGCGCCGCTGCCTGCAGGGCCCGATGCACGGCTGTGCCCTCACGCACAATCACATGTTCGCAGCTCAAGACCTCTGCCAAGCCGATGCTGCCCCGGCGCGTCAGCGGGTGGTCCGCCGCGACCACCACGGCGAGTTCGTCACGCGCGAAGGGTAAACAGTCGAGATCCAGCGCTGGCGTGCTGGCTTCGAACACACCAATATCGGCCAGACCGCCCTGCACGGCTTTAACCACTTCGGCGCTGGACCGCTCCTGCAAATCGATGCGCAGCATAGGGTGCGTGCGCAGGAACGACCCGATCGGCACGGGCAGGAACTGCGCGATGGCCGAGGCGTTGGCGCTGACCCGCACCACACCGGCCACGCCGCGCTGGAAATCATCCAGCTCGGCGCCGAGCTTATCCATGGCTGAGAGCACAGTGCGCGCATGCACCAGCAGCGCATGCCCTGCGGGTGTGAGCACCACGCCGCGCGCGTGGCGGACGAACAACGGCAGACGGGTGCGTTCTTCGAGGTCGGCGATGCGCTTGCTCGCCGCCGCCAACGCCAGATGGCAGCGCTTGGCGCCCTCGCTGATGCTGCCCAGATCGGCCACAGCCACGAATAGGCGTAGCGATTTCAGGTCAACCGCCATTCAACGCGGCCTTCCGTCGTCGTAGGCGACCCTGGGGCCCGTCAAAGCCATCCCTTGCGGACCATCATCTTCCTCCCCCATCCAGCGCTACACGGCGCAGGATCATTGGGGCTTAAGCTGCCGGTTCTGACGGGCGGAGGCAAGACAATAGGTGCCGGCGGACGCCCCTATTTTCGCTTTGATAAATAAGGCTTCTTGTCATCGCGTTTCGATGAAACGCGATGCACTGCAAGGGGATAGACACCGCCTATCCTCTGCTTATCCGGGGATCCATTCGATCTAACCGGACACACGCCACGGCGAGATTGGCTTATTGCTCGGACAAAGCTGTCGCCTCGGCCGCGCAATGGGGCGCTGGACCGGGTCGCTTCGCCAGCGCCGCCTTCACCTCCGCCTTTGCCGCTTTGAGATCGGCAAGGAAAGCCGCATTGATCTGCAACCGCGAAACGGTCGCCGCGCCCATGATGCGGCCCGCATCGACATCGCTTTGCCAGTGAGCGTTGCAAATCACGCGGCTCTGACCGAAAGCAATGCCGCGCTTAAACAGCTCATCCGAGCGCTCGGGATTGATCTGTGCGAGGACGAGAGCCCATCCCCAGCCTGCGGCCGTGTGGCCAGACGGATAGGAACCGTCTTCACGCAGAATGGCCTCCTGATCCGCCCTGCATGTCGCTTCGTTGTGAACGACGAAGGGGCGAACGCGATTGTACTTGTTCTTCACGCCATAGGTCGACAGGCCGAAATCCGACAGCATCTTCTGCATCATCGCGTAGAGCCGCGGGGTCTGCTTTTCGTCGATCTTGACACCCATCGCGCAGGAGAAATTGTCGGCTGCCTGCGGAAAGGCGAGATCGGCATCGGTGTAGGCGAGCTTCCAACGGGCGGTATCACGGAGTGGAATCGTCGCCTTGCGCGCCTCTTCGTCCCTGGCCAGCGCGGCCGAACCCGCGTCCGGGGGCGCCCCCAGCAGGAGCAAGCTATTTGGCAGGTCGGATCGCTTCAGATAGCCCGGCGCGATCTTGAAATGGGGATCGGTCACGTTAGGCTGAGCCACGCCCGATTGCGCGAAGACCTGTCCACAGATCGCGAGCAGCGCAAACGCGGAAACACCTGCGGTCCGAACCGCAGTCGCAGTCATAGACATTCTCATTCCTTTCAACATCGCCGAGCCCATAAATTGCTCGGTCAGAACCGATACGTTGCAGCCACGGCCGGGCCGTGCTGCGTGACGTCGTAGGAGAAGCCGCCACGGCGATAGTCGACATGAAGCGCCCTGTAGCCGGCTTTCAACGTCAAGTTGTCGCTCCAGGCATAGTTGACACTGCCTAACCCCTGCCAGGACAGGCGCGAGCCGACGCTGAAGCCGCCGACATCGCCAGCCAGCGTCAAGCTCCATGGGCCGCTGAGCTTGATCCCAAGTCGGGCGCCGACGATGGGGTCTGCCCACGTCTGGGATTCGCGATGGTCGATCCGAAGATTGGCGAGCCCGGGCAGAATCTCGAGCCTGTTGTTCAAGTTCCAGAACCGAACACCGCCCCCTGCATCGAGCGAAACGGCCGCCCCTTCATAGACACGATAAAGAACGGAGCCTTGGATGGTCGTGGTCTGCGAGCGCACCTTCAGAGACGAAAAGAAAGGACCAGGCAGATTGCCGCCGGACGTCACCTGCGAGAATTGGCCGTCAACCAGAAAGCTCCACCGATCGACACGCATCTCGGCGGAGCCCATCAACGCGCCGTTGAGCTCCCTGAGCACGTCACGGAAGCGCAAGTTGATGTCGGCGGCGGGAAGCGGTGGGAAGGTCGCGCTCTTCCCGTCGATCGCAGTTGCCCAGATATAGCTCGTAATGGAAAAGCTTGGGCCGGACGCCACGATCGGGGCGCGCGGCGCGCCGGCCTGTGGGAGATCAGACGCCCAAGCGGGAGCGTACAATGATGCCGACATCAACCCGATGAGGAAATAGCGCACTGTTTCTCCTTGAATCACGCTGCCGTCCCACAGCCGACAGCATTTTCCGCCGCGCTTTCGAGGGAGGCAGGACGATGAAGCGCCCCCGACTTACCGGCATTCACGGCGCCGCAGCTCTCACCATGCTGGCGGCAGCTCATACGCCAGGTCGCGACCGGCTCAGTTGAGACGAGACAACAAGGAGTGCCTTCCGTAGCCCCCATCCGCCAATGGCGATGGGGGCGACGAAACCGACTTCTCCCTTTTCGTAGGGTAATCCCTTGAGGCTCAGTTTACGGGCTTCGCCTCTGGGAACTTCCACTTGCCGCTGAGAATGGATTGCTCCGGACGATAAAGCCGCTCGGTGTAGTTCCAACCCTCAACGATCGGCAGACAGTTCGGGATTTTGCCGTCACAGCCGCCGAGCTGGACGACCACCGAGCCGTCTTCGTTCTTCTTCGCTGTAATGCTGTTGATCGAATAAGCGTTGTAGGCGTTTTTCTCGAAGAAGCCCTTTGCGTTGTAGACGCTCACTGACCAGAACTCCTTCACCGGCACGGTCTTTGGCACGTTGATGGTGTAGACGGTTTTGCCATCGTTTTTCGCAGGCGTGAAGCTCAAGTAGGTAGCGTCCCGCTCCGGAATACCGCCCCATCCGGAGGCCGTGCCCATGAGGTGCTGGATCGGATCGACCTGACCACGCGCGCCAAAGGCGCCACGAAAAGACGACTGATGTTTTGACAACGCGAGCAGCGCATTGCGGATGTCCGTGAGGCTCTTCTCATCCCAGTTTGGAAGATCGAGCTTCCCTGTCTCCTTCTGGCTGACCTTGATCGCGTCCTGAAGCCTGTGGACCTCGTCGAGATCCTTCGGATCGTTGGGATTAACCAACGTCCGGACAGCGACGAACGCATACCTGGTACCAACCGATTTCTGCGTCAGTGTAACCGGCTTCGTGCCGTAGGCGACGATTGGCAGGTAGTGATCCTGATCGACGACCATCATCGACATATAGCGCTTGCCCGTGTCAGGCAGCGAGAGCGTGACCGGCCCGGCGGCAAGATCAAACACCGCGAACGAATAAAGCGTATCCCGGTTCATACGGATGACCGTTTGATTATCGATCGATGCGGGCGCTCGGGAGTGCTGAAACTTGCCCAGTCCGCCTATGACCTTTGCATTTGCCGCGAGGTAATGGTCGGTCTCAGCCCGGGCGAAATTGTCAACAGTGACCGGTATTTTGCCGTCTGGCGCCTGGGCAAATGCTCCACTGGTCAGTGCAACTGATGCAAATGCGAGACTGATCCCAACCAAGCGCAACATAAGCCTACCTCTTCATTCAAGGCCGCGCCAAGTAACGCCGAGGAGCCATCCCACAAGGCACGGCACGGGCCAATTCAAATGCCGTCTAACCGATCGCTGTCTGATCGGCAAACGGACTTTGTTCGGACCTTTTCGAGTATAGGCAGATCGTCTGTCTTGCCATTTCGCGCCAAATGCGCGCCTCGCCTGTAGCGAATCCTTGGAAATTCCTAGTAGAAAGCGTCAGCACACGATCGCGGCGAGATCCAATGGCCAACATTCCTTTGACACGCGCCCAGTTTCTTCTGCCTTTCGTCGGAATTCTCGACGAAATCGGTGCGCCGACAGAGACGCTTCTGGAAAAGTTTCGGCTTCCCTCGTCTCTTCAGGAGAAGAGCAATCTCTACGTCCCCCTTCTGCCGGCGCTCCGTTTCGTGGAAACCAGCCAGAGGGCCCAGGGTATTCAAGACTTCGGCTTCCTCGCGAGCCAGCGGCTGCATTACCGCCATATGAGAGAAAAGACACGGGCTCTGATCGCTCATTCCCCGACGCTGCTTGTTGCGCTGCGGCACGCCTGCTACTGGGCGTCGCGGGAAGATACAATTCTGAGCATGTGGATCGAACACGATTATGATCACGTGCGGATTTGCAGCAGGCTCGCCAGGACGGACGGGTTCCTGCATCTGGAGCATGCGCAATGGATCCAGAACATTTTCTCTATATACATCGTTCGGCAATTCGCAGGGCCACACTGGAGGCCGGCGACAATTGCATTTGAAGGCCGTTACAAGCCGAGCCAGACGACACAAGACTCTTGGCCAAATGTACGGTTCCTGTCAGACCAGCACTCCGCCTGGATCAGCCTGCCGGTCGAGCTCCTCAGCCTCTCCAATCATTCGACCGAATTAAACCCTCCGCTGTCCGATCACGACGATGGCTCCTCTGGCTACGACATCGTCGAACTCCTTAAACTGATGTTGCCGTCCTATCTGGATGAAGGCATTCCAATTCTTGCTGACGTCGCGGAGATGGCGGGCGTCAGCGCGCGCACTTTTCAACGCAAGCTCGCGCATGTCGGCCTCTCCTATTCAGACGTACTCGATACCGTCAGATATGAGAGTGCGAGCAAGCTTCTGCGCGACACGGATTGCAAGATTATCGATGTAGCCTTTTCTTCCGGCTACACCGATCCAGCACACTTCAGTCGTGCCTTCCGCCGCATTTCTGGCATTACACCGCGTCGGTTTCGCGAGCAGTCGCGGCCAAGCTAATCGCGTTTCCCGTGGAAGGTCCCGAACAGATGCTCGACCATGCCCGCGCGAGAGAACCCGAGGGATTTTAGGTCGCCGGCGCCGGACGCCGCGAGGCCACGCCATAGACAAGATCGGCACGCCGTTCGAAGGCCTCGGCGAAACGTCGGAAGGCGGTGTCGAAGAGGCCGCCCATCACAATGCCAAGCATGCGGCTGCGGAATTCATAGTCGATGGCGAAATCGATATCCGAGGTGGCGCGATCGGCGGCGACGTCGCGGAAGGTCCAGATGTTTTCGAGCCGGCTGAACGGACCGTCGATATATTCGACCACGATGCGCTGGCCCGGCCGATCGAGCGTCACCCGGCTGGTGAAGGATTCGCGGATCGCCTTATAGCCGACCGACATTTCGGCGATCAGCACCTCATTGCCCTTGGCATCGGTCTGCCGCCGCCGGATCCGCAGCCCCGTGCACATGGGCAGGAACAGCGGATATTTCTCCACGTCGGCGACAAGGGCGAACATGTCGGCGGCGGAATGGCGAACCCGCCGCGTGGTCTGAAATTGGGGCATGGCGTTCCCACGTGCCGTCTGCGATGGCGTCGCCAGCTTCGGCGACCCTGGATCACGATAATTTTGGACTGATTCGGTCCAAAATCATGAAACGCGATCGATTTTAAAAAATAAGAGCGGGATTTTCTCAATCCCGCTCTCGTTTATACCACGGACAAGCTCATCATGCTGGCGCCATCAGGCCGCAGCGGTGGCCCGCGCCGGACGCACGATCACCTTCGCGCCAACCGGCACCCGGCTGTAGAGATCGATAATGTCCTGGTTGAGGAAACGGATGCAACCCGAGGAAACCATGGTGCCAATGCTGTAGGGCTCGGTCGTGCCATGCAGCCGGTAGAAGGTGTCGCTGCCGTTGCGATAGAGATACAGCGCGCGGGCGCCGAGCGGGTTGTCCTCGCCACCGACCATGCCAGCAGCCACCGGGCCGTAACGATCTGGCTCGCGGGCGACCATCTTGGCGGTCGGCGTCCAATGCGGCCATTCGGCCTTCCGGCCAATGGTGGCAACGCCGTTGAAGTTGAAGGCTTCGGTCTTGCCGACGCCGACGCCGTAGCGAATCGCCTTGCCGCCGCCCTGCACCAGATAAGCGTAACGCGCGCTCGGATCGACGATCACCGTGCCGACCGGCTCGTTGGTCGGGAAATTGACCTCGCGGCGCAGGAATTGCTCGTCGATCTGCGTCAGATCCACCGCGTCGACCGGATGCTTCTCGTCCGGCAACTCATCATACATGGCGCGGTAGTGCGGATCGATGGTCGGACCAGGTGCGGCGACGATCATTTCTCTCTGTGAGGCGCAACCGGCAACAGCCAATGGCGCGCCAAGCACAAAAACCCGTCTATCAATCCGCATTTCAATAGCCTCACTCAATATCAAATGAACCGGCGGAAGCGCCTACCTCACCGCGCAGTGCAAAGTTAGTCCCCCGGCCCACTCAATTACGCAACGCAACAATCTGCGCCTTATATGCTCAACCGATCGTTCGACGTCAAATCAACCGTTTGTCAGACGGTTATGCCGAAAGTCATCAAAAGCGCGTTGAATCTCCTCGGCTGTGGTCATGACAAACGGGCCATAAGCGACCACCGGTTCATCGATCGGCAGCCCCGCAAAGAGCAGCACCCGCAGTGGAGTCGAGGCCTCGATCGTCAATATCGCCGTTGCATCGGCCGCCTCGGATGACGGTTCAAACCAAGCCATATCCGGCGCCATGACCTTGATTTTGTTGCCTCCTGCTATGCCTTGACCATCGATGACATAGAGGAAACCCCGCCAAGCGGCCGGCACCTCAACCCGATAGATCGCCTCACGATCAAGCTGGATATCGAGGAAGATCAGCGGCCAGTCGCTGCCATGCTGATGCTCCGCTTCACCGGCCCTGCCGGCGAATACCTTGACCTCTACACCTGGCTCACGATGCACAGGCACACCCGCAAAAGGTTGGTCGGTGTAGCGCGCGGGCAACATTTTGAGACGCGACGGCAGGTTCAGCCACAATTGTAGCGTGTGTACGGGATCGAGCCCCCACGGCTTCTCGCTGTGCAGGACTCCACGGCCGGCCGTCATCCACTGAACGTCACCCGCCCGCAGCACGCCCTCCCCGCCGGTGTGGTCGCGATGCTGCAAGGCGCCATCGAGCACCAGGGTCACCGTCTGCATGCCCCGATGCGGATGGGTGTCGAAGCCACTGGGTGCCTGAAACCAGTCTTCGGAAAAACGCAGGAACGGTGAGATCGACGCGAAATCCGACGTCGAGATCAGCACACGTTTGGCATCGACCTGGCCATTGCCTTGATGAATGGGCGCGCGTTCGACGCGATCAATGATGATGTCCATAGTCCTCTGGCTACCTCGTTCGGCAATTCCGTCACACAGCGGACGCTTGGCCCAAACAGTCTCGCGTCGCTATTGAAACTGTGCCAAGCGTGGAGACAACCCTTTTTGGGAAGATATCGCCTTTTAGGGAAGAGGCGCTCGACGAAGCGAGAAAAGCCCTCCCGGAAGAACTGCATGATTTCGTCATCGCTGTTGAGCGCGCGTGAAACTGTCCGCGCAGGGTAAAGCCAGCAACTTCTGACGCACCCCCTAGCCTACGCCGCAAATCATTATTACGATAACCTCGCCAGTTGCTGGAAAAGCATCGGCGGGAGGAACACGTCATGCCGATCCATCCAGCGATCTATGATGTCGCGATTGTCGGCTATGGCCCAAGCGGTATGTTGGCCGCCATTCTGCTCGGCCGCGCCGGACACCGCGTCGCGGTGATCGAACGCTACACCTGTCTCTACAACCTGCCGCGCGTCGGCATCGTCCACGACGACATCCTGCGCATGTTCCAGGAGATCGGCATTGCCGAGCGGGTCGCGCCCGCCACCCGCTTCCTGCCGAACTATGAACTGGCTCACGACGGACGGGTGCTGCTCTCGAACGATGTCGAGCCCTATGCCACCCATGGCTGGCCAGAATTCACCTCGATCTATCAGCCGGCTTTCGAGACCGAGCTTGATGTCGAGGCGCGACGCCTGCCCAATATAGACCTGCACCTCGGTGCGACGGCGACCGCGATCACGCAGACGGCGGAAACGGTGCGCATCACCGTCGAACAAGACGGCGCTGCGCGCGATATCGAAGCGCGCTTTCTGATCGGCGCCGACGGCGGCAATAGTTTTGTCCGCCAGACGCTAGGCATCGGCTGGGAAGATCTTGGTTTCGATCAGGACTGGCTGGTGATCGATGCCAAGGCCAAGAGCGGTCGCCCTGGCCTGCCGCATCTGCGCCAGTTCTGCGATCCGCAGCAGCCCGGCATGACCATGCAGATGGGGCCACAGCACCGGCGCTGGTCGTTCATGATCTTTCCGGGCGAATCCCACACCGAAGCGATGAAGCCGGAAAACGTCTGGCGCCGGCTCGACCGGCGCGAAGGCGCGACGCCGGACGAGTTCGACCTGATCCGGATCGCCTCCTATCAATTCCAGTCACGCATCGCCACGCGCTGGCAGGAGGGCCGCATCTTCATGGTCGGCGATGCGGTGCATCTGATGCCGCCTTTCCTCGCCCAGGGCCTGTGTTCGGGCTTCCGCGATTCCTTCAATCTGAGCTGGAAGCTCGACCTCGCCCTGCGTGATCTCGCGCCGGACAGCTTTCTCGAAAACTACGTCCACGAACGCGAGCCGCCGGCCCGCGCCACGGTGATCGAAAGCATGAAGGTCGGCTTCAACGTCAACGAACGCGATCCCGACAAAATACGCGCCCGCGACGCGCAGCTGATGGCCTTGCAGGCGCAGAAAGACGCCGGCACCTTCGACAAGGCGTTGATCGCTTTCCGCGTGCCGGGCTATTCGTCAGGCGTCATCGCCGCCAAACATCGCGACACTCTGGGCCGTGGCGACGCTTTTCCGCAGGGGCGCGTGCGCATCGGCGGTCGTGAAGGCCTGTTCGATGATGTGGCGGGGCGCGGCTTTCTCATCATCACGCGCTGCGCCGCAGCCAGCAGCGTTCTAAGTGAGGCCGATCAAGAATTCTGGCAATCCCTCGGCGGCCGCACCCTTGAAATGGCGTGCGCGCACAACGCCGGGCCAACGCAATGCGTCGATCTCGACGGCCGCATCCTGCGCCTGATGGATGAATACGGCGCCGACGTTCTGGTGAAGCGGCCGGATTATTATTTGTTTGGGGCTGGGCGAAGGTTGGCGGACTTGCCGAGGTTGATGGAGGATTTGAGGGAGAGTTTGAGAACGAAGATGTAGATGCCGAGAAGAGTATTGATCGGCACTTCTCCCGGGATAGAGCAGTGCGTTGGTGCTGGGAGACAAGGTCATCGCACCAAGACGTTAGATGCTTACACGCCGCCCCGCATTCTCATTGCCCGATAGACGGGCGGGAAATGTTCAAACATTATCACTCGCATCCAAGACCAGCTCCGGGATGCCAATTGACATCGGCCACGGTAATTTGCATTTTCTGATTGAATGCGACGGCGTGGTCGCGCATTGCCAGAATGGTGCGCTCATCGCTACCCCGCGGGCACTGTACAACGTCAACAGAAACGCCCGCACCGGTTAGCGATTCTCCGAGCATTCGCTCGATCTTCTGGTAGTCGCCAATCCCGCATTGAAACGGGTGCGACATGTAAATCCTGCGCTCTACTCGTGACAGCGCAAGGCAATAACGCCACTCCGTCGCCTGAGCGAAGCCACCAAATATTAAAGACATCGATGCCAATGAGCAGGCTGCCAGCGCGCTATTTCGCATTAAGCTTCATCGTGTGTGCTCGATTTGGCCCTTTGTAAACGTCATACCGAGTGATTGCTTGCCTAGGTTTCGCAGGACATTGTTGCAGTCGTCATATCCTATTTTGCCGCCATCAATTCATACGATCGGCCAATTACACCGTCCTTACATGCTGCCTGATCCGTTACGCGATATCGGACGCTGATAAGCTAGAGCGCGCTGTTATCGCAGATGGAGTGGATATAAGCTGGATGATCGTAACTTGGAAAACCGCCGAAACTCTGTGCCTTGTGGGCGGTTTCTGTTGGGATCACGTCGACACGGATCGCCCCTCACTTGCCCAGCAAGAAGAGTCCGACGGTAAGCATCACCCCCACTGAAAAGCCGGTCCAGAACGGCACCGGATGCCAATTCTTGATATTCCCAGTGCTCTCAAACATCCTTGCCTCCTACCGAGATAGTCAGCGGCGCCAAGCCATTGAAGCTACCCGTAAGATAGGCATGAACGTCTTGATTTCACCGAGACAAAAGGTCTCGAAACACGACTGCTGGCGGACCTCATCGACTCCTATGTGCGGGTGATTCTGAACGATCGGCGCTGTTGGCTGGCGCCACGCATAGGTTCTTCCGATTTTCCGTCTCACGTGTAGAGCCCTCTGCGATTGAGCGGCGCGCAGTGCCGTCTCATCCGTTTTCCTCTCAAGAAACGCCCCCTTCGAGGCCAGACGGCCCGCGCTTGCCTCCATAGCCGTGCCAGTGTCATTCTCGCAGCATGGCCGCGCTAGACGGCCAGACGCACAAGCCTGTCGGCCAAGAGAAAACGCTAAGAGGAAACGCCATGTTCGCCCGCATCGCAGCTGCCTGCCTATCGACCGCACTTCTCCTCGTCCAAGCCGCGCCTGCGGCCGCTGCCTATCCGGATCGGCCGGTGCGTATCATGCTCGGCTTCGCCGCCGGCGGCGGCGCCGACATCATGGCGCGCTGGTATGCGGAGAAACTCGGCAAGCTTTCCGGCGGCACGTTCCTGGTCGAGAACAGAGTCGGCGCTTCCGGCAATCTTTCGCTCGAAGCCGCCGGGCATGCCAAGCCAGATGGCCTAACGCTTCTCTTCTCCGCCACCGTCGGCACGGCCGGCAATGCCGCCTTGTTCCGCAAACTGCCGATCGACGTCGAGAAGGACATCGTGCCCATCGTCGGTTTCGCCGAAACACCCTTCGTCATGGTCGTCGCGCCCGATGCCGGCATCAACTCCGTCGCCGACCTCACCGCAGCCATCAAGGCGAAAGGCGCCCGCGCCACCTATGGCGCGGCGACTGGTAGCGGCGTGGCGTCGTCCGCGCTCTATCTGAACGCCATCGGCGCGGAAGCGACCTATGTCGGCTACAAGGCGACCGCGAATGCCGTGCAGGACGTGACTGGCCGCCAGATCGACTTCGCCTTCGCCGATGTCGTCTATGCCACGGGTCAGGCGCGGCAGGGTCGCATCAAAATCCTCGCCATTTCGTCGAACGAGCGGTCTCCCACCTTGCCGGATGTCCCCACGTTGAAGGAAGCCACCGGCACGAAGACCGGCGACATCGTTGCCGTGTGGGGCGTTTGGGCCCCCACCGGCACACCGCCCGAGATCCTGCGCCAGCTCGAGCGCTGGACGACCGACATCACCAACATGCCCGACACGCAGAAGTTTCTATCCGATCAGGGCGCCACGCCCCGTGCTCTGAATACAGCGGACTATAAGGCGAACTTCGAAACGGCTCTCGGCGCCTGGAAGGACGCGGTGCGGATTGGCAAGATTGAGGTTCAGTGACCCGTCTAGAAGCCAAGCAGACGGTCCAGCAATAGTAGCACCAACCGGCTGCGGGCCGCGGTACTACTGAACATAGGAAAGAAGCAGATCTTTCCTCCACCTATCCATGGTCGAAAGGCTAAGCGCAAGCATTCACCCGCGACGAGCCGAGCGTGGTGTTTCTTGGCAAATACGCTTTCTCGGTTGCAATACAGATAATCTAGCAGAGCTTCCAAAAGGCGCTAAGCAAATTTCTGGATGACTTTATCTAAGAATAGGAGCCCCTAATGCCACGAAAATCAAAGAAGCTAAACCGCCCATTGCAAGTAGGCGATGACGTCACAGCTGCTCCGAACGGCCAACCTATGACAATTCGCGAATTAAGAGCTGATGGTTCCGCTCTTTGCGTTTGGAAAGAGGGTAATGAGCCCAAACAACACACTTTCGTCCTCAGTTCACTGAGCCGCTATGTTCCGACCGGCGTTCTCGGCCTCGCAATTTGGAAAGGGCCGTGATCCACCACACATTTTCCGATGGAGCGGCATCGCCGACGGTTTGTATCCTGTTGGTTGAATGCTCCTGTGCTCATGCCACCACGTGCCAAGTTTGATTTCCTTTGATTTAATTCGCAGCTAATTACTCTGGAGCAGAGATGAGTTTCCCATCGTGGCAGGCGCACCAAGCCAACGACTATGACGCCAAAATGTCCAAACGTTGCGACCAACTGCTACATGAAATCAAGAGTGATCAGTCGCGTCGCCAGTCGATAATTGGTGATCCAAGGCATCTACACGCCGAATTGTTGGCAGATTTCGCCCCGGCAGGATATTCCGAATATGCGGGAACCTATCGAGGAACGCCCGCAACAACACTCGCCAAGAGAGCGGCTAGTTCGCCCAGCCAGTTGGCACCGGGAACGACCTACAATTTTTTGGACGCTTCCCTCGTGCGCCCGGCCATGGATAAAGTTCTAAATCAAGCGTCCACGACGATATCGAGCCGCCAAAGTATCGACGACGCCACAAAGCTATGGCGTTTAGCGTGCACCTTTTGCTGGCTAGGCAAAATCCATCCGTTCTTGGACGGAACCGGGCATATCCAGCGAGCCTTTTTTGCTGCCATGGCCTACGAGTTAGGAATTCCCGTTACCAATCGCTTTTCGATTCATCCGAGGCCGTTTGGCAAACTGCTGGCCATTGCGTTGGAATTATTTACAAGGGCGCCCCAAGGACAGGAGAACGATCAGGTCGATCTCATAGCTGAGTATTTAGCTTTTTTCCTTGGCGGCCCGTTTGATGCTCCGGGAAAAAATTTACCGCCGTAGCTCCTTGTGTCCAATTCGTTGCCAATTGAAGGGCACAAATCGTCCTTACCCGCACGTATAGCAGTCCAACCTGCCGCAACGTGATCGCCGAGGGCTTTCACCTCCAACCCTGTTGCATCTTCACATTGGCCACCAGGAAATCCAGAAACGCCCGCACGCGCGCCGGCAGGTGTTTGCCCTGGCCGACATAGACCGCGTGCACGGCCTCCTCGTCACCGGGGTTAAAGTCCTCCAGCAAAGGCACCAGCCTTCCCGCCTTGATGTCGGGCGCGGAGTGCCAGCACGACAGGCGCCCGATGCCGCCGCCGGCCAAAATCATCAGCCGCATCTGTTCGCCATCGCTGACCAACGAGCCGTCGGGCACCACATTGATGATCTTGCCGTCATTCTGGCCCTTGGCCTCGAGAAACGGCCAACCCTCGCTGGTGCGACGGAAGCAGAAACCGAGCAGCTTATGCTGGGCAAGATCGGCCGGCGTTTGCGGCAGGCCATGGGCTTCCAGATAGGCCGGCGAGGCCACCATCACCATGCGGCTCTGGCCGAGCCGGCGCGCGACGAGGCCTGGCGAGGTGAGCTGGCCGGCGCGGATGGCGAGGTCGGCGCGCTCCTCCATCAGGTCGACCACTTTGTCGGTGAGCGTCAGCTCGATGGTGATCTCCGGGTTCTGTTCCAGAAAACGCGGGATCAGCGGAATCAGGTAGTGCTGGCCGAACGGCACCAGGCAATTGATGCGCAGCCGGCCGCGCGGCGTGGCGCCCAGCGAGGCCTCGCGCTCGGCCGCTGAGAGGTCAGCGAGGATGCGCAGGCCGCTCTCGTAAAAAGCCAAGCCTTCCGGCGTCACCTGCAGTTTCCGGGTCGAGCGGCGGATCAGGCGGGCGCCGAGGCGGTCTTCCAGCCGGGCGATCAGCTTGCTGACCGCCGAGGGGGTCATGCGCAGGTCGCGCGCCGCCGCCGAGAAGCTTTCCGCCTCGACGACGCGCACGAAGACTTCGATTTCGCCGGAGCGGTTGATGTCAGGACGGGCCATTGTGAATTCAATTCACAAAAACTGTGCCTAAATCAAGACTGGTTCACAAACGCCTGCCCCCTCATTTGTGAAGCTCACGCCCGGCGCCGGATTCGGGCAGCCTCCACCCTTGAGAAAACCCATGCCTGTCGCTCTTTATGCCCTCACCGCCGGTGCCTTCGGCATCGGCGTCACCGAATTCGTCATCATGGGCCTGCTGCTCGATGTCAGCGCCGACCTGCACGTCTCGATTTCCGCCGCCGGCCTGCTGATCTCCGGCTATGCCCTGGGCGTGGTCGTCGGCGCGCCGATCCTCGGCGCCATCTCCGGGCGCATGTCCCACAAAGCGCTGCTGATGGCGCTGATGGTGGTGTTCACCATCGGCAATATCGCCTGTGCCCTGGCGCCGGACTATTGGACCTTGATGGCCGCGCGGGTTCTCACCGCCTTCGCCCATGCCTCGTTCTTCGGCATCGGCTCGGTTGTCGCCACTGGCCTTGTCGCACCCGACCGCAAGGCCTCGGCCATCGCCATCATGTTCACCGGCCTGACCGTCGCCAATATTCTGGGCGTCCCCTTCGGCACCTGGCTCGGCCAGCATTTCGGCTGGCGCTCCACCTTCTGGGCCGTCTCCGTCATTGGTGTGATCGCTTGGGGCGTGATCGCGCTTTTCGTGCCGCGCGATGAAAAGCAGCAGGAAAGCGAGGCAGGATCTGAAAATCTCCTCGCCGTGCTCGGCCGCGTCCCGGTTTTGCTTGGCCTGTTGACCACCGTGCTGTCTTGGATCGGCGTCTTCGCCGCCTTCACCTATATCGCGCCGATCCTCACCCGCATCACCGGCTTTTCGGATGCGGCGGTGTCACCAATCCTCTTGGTCTTCGGCGGCGGCCTTGTCGTCGGCAATCTGCTCGGCGGTCGCCTGGCCGATAAGCGCCTGGTGCCCGCATTGCTCGGCAGCCTCGCGGCCCTGTCGGTCGTGCTGATCGCCATGAGCTTCACCCTGCACAACCAGGTGCTGACGGTGATTGCCATCGGCCTGCTTGGCGCAGCGGGCTTCGCCACCGTGCCGCCGCTGCAGACCTGGGTGCTGGAAAAGGCCGAAGGCGCCGGCCAGGGCCTGGCGTCGGGCTTCAACATCGCCGCGTTCAATCTCGGCAATGCCATCGGCGCCTGGCTCGGCGGCTTCGTCATCGATCATGGGCCGGGCCTGGGGTCCGTCACCCTCATCGCCGGCTTCGTGCCACTTCTGGCCCTCTCTGTGGCGCTCTTCGCCCTGCGGCTGGAGCGGCGCAAGGCCTATCGCACGGCTGTGGTAGCCTGTCCGGGCGAATGAAGTGCGAATGAGGCTTGCAAACGTCTCTTATGCTTGGCCATAACCCATGACGCAGCGGTAAGCTGATATTTGGGCCTCAAGACTTCGAGATACGCGATGGAGAACGACAACCTCACCGGAAACACGGCTGCGCCCGATCGCGCGCAGCCCGTCGTCCGCGACGCCAAGACGGCCGACATGGCCGCGGTCCAGACGATCTACGCGCACTATGTTCTCCATGGCCTTGCCACCTTCGAGGAGGTTCCGCCCTCACTCGACGAGATGATCGCGCGCCGCGCCGCCGTGCTGAACTCCGGCCTGCCCTATCTGGTCGCCGAGCGCGATGGCGCAGTGGTTGGCTTTAGTTATGCAGCCACCTACCGGCCTCGCCCGGCCTACCGCTATGCGATCGAGGACTCGATCTATGTCGCCCATGGCCTCGACGGACACGGCATCGGCACCGCCTTGCTCGGCGAACTCATCGCCCGTTGCGAGAGAGGGCCGTGGCGGCAAATGACGGCGGTCATCGGCCATAGCGGCAATGCCGGGTCCATCGCCCTGCATCGCCGTATGGGCTTCCGCCACATCGGCACATTTCAAGCCGTCGGCTTCAAGCTCGGCCAATGGGTCGACACGGTGATGATGCAGCGCGCGCTGAACGATGGTGATCGCAGCAAGCCGACCCCGCTCGCGTGAGCTGCGCTCCTGGACCTGACGCTCGAACTTTAGACATGAGCAATTTTTCACGTTCGGCTTAATGAGAACGCAACCAGAAATACCTAGCTTGGCTCACCGTTAGGATTTCGAACATGCTCAAGATCTTCGGCGCAATTCTGACCATCGTATCCGCGCTTGCCACGCCGGTCATTGCTCTTGCTGATAATCCCGTTGCCGCGCAACTTTCAATCAGTAGCAGTTGGGGTAAGACATTAAATCCAGCCGGCGTGATCCCAAATGACGGGTTTGCGGCGTACTATTTCGATCGAAATCGTCCCACCCGCGCAATATTCCAAGAAAATATCAAAGACGTTGCGATCAAGTACTCATGGTCCGATTTTCACAGCATAAAATCTGAAAATTTCGGCGCCTACTGGGTTGGCAAATTGAAATTCGATAAGCCGGCCACGAAGCAGATCAGCATCAGTCAAAGCTGGGCAAAATCACGAATTTTCATCGACGGCCGTATAGTGTTCGATGATAAAAACACCAGCAAATCTTTTGTGTACGACTTCAGTCCTGGCGAACACGTCATGGAAGTCGAATACATCAATAATTGGCACACCGTTGAATATAAGGTCACGATCGACGATAAAAGGACTCTGCTAACTGAAACCGAGGTCGCTCAATATTTCATGAACAACAAGTCGGACGATGCCGACCTATATTATGTGAGTATGTACGAAAGTCGCGCAAAAGACACGAGCGTGACAGTTGTGCTACCAGCGTCTGATAAGCCGCTGATCCTCTGGCTGGCATCGTATGAAGCCATCGACTGGCGCATATCGACCACGGCTACTGTATCTTCTGTTATTGTCGGCTCATTTAATCCTGGGTCACGCGTCAGTGGCGAAGGTTCAGCACCTATTTCCTACCTAAAGCGAAACTGGAGCGGTATCGTCAACGAAACAAGAAGATGCTCTTGCTCTGCAGGGAACTTTCATTGTGAGAGCAAAACGGGCCTCGAAGACGTCGCTGAGAAATTGCAATCGATAACGAATAGACCTCTAACCGGCTATGCGACGACATACAGCGCTGATGGTTTAACGACGAAGCCCTACGATGCGACCGCGGTCGGTCGCCTTGAATTGCGCAGGAAGGACGAGCTAGCTGGGCAAACGAGTTGCCGTCAGCGTGCTGATCCCGATTTTGATACATTGATGAAATAAGGCTGCTTTAATGCACCCAGAAGACACTCGGCGCATTGCCTGCGAGCCGTTCGATCTCCGCCACGTCATCGCCGCTCAAGAATCCGCTCACCGCATCGGCGTTCTGCTGCACCTGTTCCGGCGTCGAAGCGCCGGCGATGACGCTCGGCACCACCCGGCGTGATAGCAGCCAGCGGAATGCCAGTTGCAGCATGGTGATGCCGCGCGCCGTGCAAAATTCATCGAGCCGTTCGACGATCTCGTAATTGTTGTCGCGCAGGAAAATATCGGCGAGCATTTCGCTCTTGGTCAGCCGTCCCTCCGGCAATGGCACGTTGCGGCGATATTTGCCGGACAGGAAACCGCTTGCCAGCGGAAAGAACGGCAACAAACCAAGCCCGTGATGTTCGAGCGCCGGCAGCAGTTCCGCTTCCACGTCGCGCGCCAGGAGGCTGTACTGGTTCTGGCTGGAGATGAAGCGCTCGGCGTTGAGCTTATCCGACGCATGCAAAGCATCGACCAGCTGCCATGTCGGCATGTTGGACATGCCGATGTAGCGCACCTTACCCTGCCGCACGAGATCGTCGAGACCACGCAAGGTCTCCTCGATCGGCGTGACATGGTCGGGAAAGTGCAGCTGATACAGATCGATCCAGTCGGTGCCGAGACGTTTCAAGCTTGCCTCGACCGCCGCGATCATATAGCGGCGCGACCCGTTGGAGTCATGGCTGCTGCGATCGAGCGGCAGGCCGAACTTGGTTGCGATGACCGTATCAGCGCGGCGGCTGCCCAGCGCGCGACCAAGGATCTCTTCCGACGCGCCGGAGCGGTTCATCGGATAGACATCGGCCGTGTCGAAAAAGTTAACGCCGGCGTCGAGGGCAGCATGGATCACCTTGCGCGAATTCTCCTCGTCAAGGCGGCCGCCGAAATTGTTGCAGCCGATGCCCAGCGTCGAGACGCGCAGGCCCGAACGGCCAACTGTCCGAAATTCCATGGCCTTCCTCCTCACATTCACAAGTGATGACGCGCTCAACGGCGTTCTTAAGCGTGTGCATAGCCGCGTCCCCTGTAGCGGTCAACGCGTCAGCAAGTGAGGTCGGCAAGTGCCTAACTGGACACACGCGGAGCCTTACCTTAGTCTTTGCCGTGCTGGAGGAAACAGATCACATGAAGTACCGTGCCGAAAAGCTCGTCTGCCAAAAACTTGTTGGCTTAGCGATGGCGCTTGGCTTGTCCGCCTGCGCCACAGTCGAGAACCTGACGCCGACGACAGCGCAAGCGCCGGCTTCCGGGAACTATCAGACCCTGCCGGCGGACCGAATGATCGGCAAATGGGGCATGGCCTCCTACCGCGAAGACAAGGATCGCGCCCGCACTGAGCGCATCGCGCGGCAATGTCGCCAGCCCTATGTGATTGCCAAGGGCCCGACTGACGGCGTGCTGATGCATGTCGCCGACGATCCGAAAGAATATGAATTGGCGCTCAAGCGTGCGCGTGATGGCAAGACCTATCTCGGCTTCGCCACGCCACCTGGCGATCCGCAGGATCGTGAAATCATCTCGATGACCGACAAAGAGATGATCATGCGCTTTGTCGATCCCGATGCGAACAACCGCTACGGGACCTTCATCTATGTACGGTGTTAAGAAAGGGCGGGCATGACGACGCAAGATAAAATATCGACCCGCCCATGGTTGGCAGCCGCGCTGGTTGCCGCCGTGGCCTTGCTGGCCCCTTCTTTCGCGCAGGCGCAGGCGGCCTCCGCTGCAGCGCAGCGCGAGACCATGAATGTCGGCGACGAACCGGGCCGCATTTCGACCGAGGAAACCATCATCCGTGATGGCCCCTATGCCCGCCAGCTCGTGTTCTTCCGCTCCAACGAGGCACCCGGCACACTGGTGATCCACACCTCCGAACGCTTCGTTTATTACGTTCTCGGCAACAACCGGGCGCTGCGCTACGGCATCGGCGTCGGCCGCGAGGGTTTTCAATGGTCGGGCCTGGTCAAAGTCAGTCGTAAGGCTGAATGGCCCGACTGGACGCCACCGCCGGAAATGATCACCCGCCAGCCCTATCTGCCGCGCTTCATGGCTGGTGGCCCTGGTAATCCGATGGGCGCGCGCGCCATGTATCTCGGCTCCACCGTCTATCGCATCCACGGCACCAATCAGCCGGAAACCATTGGCCAATCGATCTCCTCCGGCTGCTTCCGTCTCGCCAACGGCGACGTCATCGATCTCTTCTCTCGCACCAATGTCGGCGCGAAAGTCATCATTCGCCATTCGGCGCAACTTTAATCAGATCGCAAGGACATTCCATGCTCGATCAGTTTCGCACCACAGGCCTAGCGCTTGGACTGGCGTTAACCGCTATCACCCTGCCCGTCCACGCCGGCACGCTCGATGACGTCAAGCAACGCGGCACTTTGTCGTGTGGCGTCAGCACCGGTCTCGGCGGCTTTTCCGAGCAAGATAGCAAAGGACAATGGAACGGCTTCGATGTCGATTTCTGCCGTGCCGTCGCGGCGGTGATCTTCAACGATCCAACGAAAGTAAGCTTCGTTCCGCTCTCCGCCGCCGATCGCTTCGAGGCGCTGAAAGCTAAGCGCATCGATCTCCTGTCGCGCAACTCATCTTGGACCTTCGAGCGCGAGGCCGGGCTCGGCCTGCTGTTCACCGGCATCACCTATCACGACGGCATGGGCTTCCTTGTCGCGCGCAAGCCACAGGTGGTTTCGGCGCTCGAACTCAACAACACGTCTGTGTGCGTGCAGGAAGGCACGACGACCCGCGCCAATCTTGCCGATTTCTTCAAAGCCAATTCGATGACCTACCGCGAGGTGCTTGTCGCCTCGCCGGCCGATGCCATCAAGTCGCTGGAGAAAGGCGATTGCGACGTCTTCACCGCTGACCAGTCAGCCCTCTACGGTGAACGCCTGAAACTGTCCCAGCCCGGCACTGCCGTGGTCCTGCCCGACGTTGTCTCGAAAGAGCCGCTCGGCCCGGCCGTGCGCGGCGACGATGTCGCCTGGTTCAATCTGATTAAATGGACCAATTTCGCACTCATCAATGCGGAGGATCTCGGCATCGCCACGACAACGGTCGACGAGGCGATGAAATCGACCAAGCCCGACGTGCGCCGCTTCACCGGCACCGAAGGCGGCTTTGGCGCGCAACTTAAGCTCGAACCCGATTGGGCAATCCGGGCTGTGCGCGCCGTCGGCAACTATGGCGAGATTTTTGAGCGCAATGTCGGCGCACAGTCCAAGCTCGGCATCCCGCGTGGTCTAAACCAGCTCTGGTCGAACGGCGGCATCCTCTACGCCCCACCCTTGCGCTAGAGTAGAACGCGTTTCGATCGAAACGCGACATTGCAAAGCTATCCCCACGGATTACCGCGATCGTTCAAATTGTAACGATCGCGGTGATGCTTTTTTAGCGTCATTGAATTCAAATCATTTGAATTGATTGTTCAACGATAAGCCCCTCAAGGGAGCGATAGTTTAACGCCAATGACCATTCATCTTGATAGAGATTTGCCCGACTTTTCGTCTCGGCACCAAGATCTTCTCCGGCAACTGAGCGGCGATCCCAGCCAATATCTCGAAGAAATTCCGCACGCGGCTCGACCGCGGCTGGTTTTGAAAAACGTTGCTGACGAGATCGTCGACGAAATTCCCCTGAGCGTGGAAGCGTTGCAGGCGCTGATCGATCTCATGACCGTCGGCGCCCTCGAACGCTACTACTTTCCCGGCCAAGATAGACGCGTCGCTTATCGCTTGGCCGGCCGCCATGCAGCGCATGCACGCCAAGCGGACGGGCAACGACGGATCGCATGATCAAATCCGAATAAAACTCTCCGACACGTAACGTCCGTCATTGCGATGACGTTGAAGCGTTCGCGTACCAACGATGGCCAGCGCGGCTCAGCCATAAAATCGGCAAACAGCCAAGATCAGATGGGCTCTGCCCGCGCCCGACGTAGGATTATAACAAACTAAATCTTCGCCTCTCTCCGTTGACGTTTGCTATCGTCATGTGTTCGTTCGCGGCCATGTCCCCGTCGAGAGGTCTGCCCATGTATGTCGCCATGAACCGTTTCAAAGTCCGCCCCGAAGCCGCCACCCCGTTCGAGCAGATGTGGCTGAAGCGCGAGACGCGACTGCCGGAAGTGCCGGGCTTTCTGTCTTTCCATATGTTGCGCGGACCGCAGCGCGAGGATCACATTCTGTTTTCCTCCTACACGCTGTGGGCCTCGCGCGAGGCTTTCGAAGCCTGGACCAAATCGCCGCAATTCGCCTCCGCCCATAAGTCGGCAGCGAGCAAGACCGCCGGCGATGAAAAGTCGGAACCCGAAAAGCAGCCCATGACAATCGGCCCTTCGCAGTTCGAAGGCTTTGATGTCTTGCAGGTCATTGACGGAAAATCCTCCGGAAAAGCCGCATAAGCGGCGGAGCCGCAGCTATTTCGTCAATGTTGGAATTTCGGTTGCAAGCCAGAAGTTGAAGGTCAGAGAATGCCGGTCATCACCCCACGGGGGCTAGAAATCAATTTGGACGCGGCTTTGCCACTTGAAGCGGTGCACGTCGCCCGCGCCTTGCTGAGAACGTCGCGGATCGCCGCCCTGGCGACGATCGATCCCAGCGGCTACCCCTATAGCACCGTCACAAATCTGGCGATTGAGCCGAACGGAACACCGTTTTTCTATACGGCAGGCCTGGCACTGCATGCGCGCAACATCGATGGCGACGAACGGATTTCACTGACCGTTGCCGAGACCAGTACCGATGTCATGACTACGCCAAGGCTGACACTGGTGGGCCGAGCCGTCTTGGTTCCTGACCATGAGATCGCCGAACTGAAGCAGCGCTATGTCGACCGATACCCCAAAGGCAAACTGTATTTGTCGTTGCGCGACAGCCGGCTTTACCGTCTCCAGGTCGAGGGCGTGCAGCTGAATGGCGGCCCCGCCCGCAACGCCAACGACGTGCAACCGCAAGACCTGCTTACGGAGCTGGCGGGCGCGGAAGCGCTGATGGCGAGCGCATCTGAAATCATCGCTGTTCTGAACAGCGGCGAGCAACCGTCAAACCTGGCTGTTCGCTCCGGCGCGAAACTCGGACGATGGCGCGTGACCTCCATCGATCCGACGGGAATCGATCTCGCAACGACGGATGCGCTTGCCCGTCTGTGGCTTCCGCAGCCGGTGCATTCGAAGGATGAATTCTTCGCAGCGCTCGCCGAGATCGAGGCGCAACGCCCGTAACCAGGTTGGAGACAGCGAGCTGTCTCCAACATATACCGCTCTATCGATTGAAGCGGATCGGCACCGCCAGCGAAATCGTGCGGCCGCCCATATTCTCGGGCGGCTGCGGCACCGGGCTTGCCCGCCGCATCATCGCCACCGCCTCGCCATCCAGCGCTGGATCGCCGGAGCTGCGCACCAGGCTCGATGACAACACCCTGCCCGATCGGTCAATGGTGAAAGAGACAGAGGCGGCCCCAGCCCCATTCGCGCCCGCTGGGAAACGCTTGTAGCGGTTGAGATGAGCGATCAGGCTACCGCGCCATGACGCTATCGCCGCCCCGGAGACAGGCGCTGAAGCCGCCACCGGCGCTGCGGCGCTGGGCTGGGCCGCGAGACGCGACGCGGCAGCGCGCGGCGGTGCCGCATGTTCCGGCTTATGATGCTCCACCTTCGCTTGTCGAACCTCGCGCTTTGGTTCCTTCGGCTTCACCTCGCGCACCGGCTTCGGCACGACCTTCGGTTCAATCTTCGGTTTCGCCGTCTCCATCACCACGTCGCTCTCATGCGTCGTGGGCGGCGACGCTTCCACCGCCTGTTCAAGCTCGGGCTCCGGCGTTGGCTTCTCGGCCGTTTCCGCGGGCACCGGCTCCTCGACCGGCGGCGGTTCGGTTTTCACCACGTCCGGCGTCGGGGGCGCATCCTCTTCGGCCGTCTCGGGATCGACAGCCAAAGAGGCCAGTTCGATGATCATGCTCTGGGCGGGTTCCGCTGCCTCGGCCGGATTGAGCCGCCAGCTCACCGCCAGCCAGACCACCGCGCCATGGGCGAATGCGACCAACAGCCCCGCTGCGACCCAGCGCAGGCGCATGCCCCAGAGGCTCTTTCCGTCCGCAGGCTGTCCGAAATCGTAGCTGTTCAACATGGCCTTCTCATCCGATAGCCGGAGGACAGGTCATGCGCGGTCTCCGGCATCAATCGTCTATAGCCAAGTATTTCCTTCGCGCAACAGATGTATTTTTTAAATATTATAAGTTTCATCCACCACAATCACTCGATGCATTGCCGTCACGATCTGTCGATGCGAGTCCCAGGCAAAGGGCAGAAAAGCCCACTAATACCGTAGTTATACGGATAATTTCGCCCTTAAAGCCACATATTCCGCAGAAAAGTGATTTCTGCCGTCTGGCGATCCAAAATAGCGCGCGGACCGAAGATCGCCTTGAATTTCAAAGACAATATACTTTATCTGTTTCTATGCGAGTTATAATCTATATATATTCCAAATATATAGTACATATCTGAGTTATATTTAGCTTGCTCTCAGATATATTGTTAATTTAAGGCGCTTCATCAATAAATGGGGCGCTTTTATGAATTCTAAGTGGCATATTACGGCCTTAGCCTTGGTTACGGCCTCGATCCTTCCCGGTGGTCTATCGGCCCAGCAATCCTCCGGCGCGACGGCTGAATCGCCGATTGATCTAGATCAGATCACCGTCACAGCGACTCGCAGTCCGCAGCAGGTGCTCGATGTGCCAGCGACCGTGAGCGTGATCACCCGTCAGGAAATCGAAGATCGCGGCATCCGCGACATGCAGGACCTGGTGCGCTATCAGCCGGGCGTGAGCGTCAACCGCCAGACCAGCGGCACCGATCCGTTCGGCAACTATGGCGGCTTCACCATCCGTGGCGTCGGCGGCAACCGCGTGCAGGTGCGTGTTGACGGCGTGCGCGTCATCGAGCGTATCACCGACGGCACGCGCGACTTCGTCGGCTTACCCTTCACCAAAAGCATCGAAATCCTGCGCGGCCCCGGCACTGTGCTATGGGGCGCCGATGCGCTGGGCGGCATCGTCGCCTATCGCACGCTCGATCCGTCCGATCTCCTGCGCGATCCGACGAAATCCTACGGCGGCAAGCTCGACACCGCCTTCGACAGTTTCGACCGGTCCTTCGTCAAAACCGGCATTGTCGCGGTCCGCATCAATCCGTCCCTTGAGGCGCTTGTCGGTTTCAGCCAGCGCAGCAACAACGAGGGCCGGTTGAGCCAGGCGCGCGCCGATGGCGGCATCTACGGCTGTCCGGTTCCGACCCTGCGCTTCTTGCCGTGCAACCAGCTCAATCCCGTTTCGCAATCGACGGTGAATGCTTTCGGGAAATTGGTCTACCGGCCGAGTGCGGACCACGAGTTCAAGCTCACCGGCGAATGGTATGATCGCGACGGCACCGTCAACCAGATCTACGACTACAATGTTGTCAGCCTTGGCATTCGCAACGGGCCCTATCTGCGCAATCAGGTGCTGACGCGCAAAACCCTCTCGCTCGAACATGAGTGGAACGTCGGCGCACCCTTCCTCGACAGCCTGCGCTGGCAGGTGTCGCATTCGCAGCAACAACGCCAGTTCATCAGCGACCGTGTGCAGCAACTCGCCAATGGCCAGCTCCGCTACACCCACTCCTATCTGGGCTATCAGGAGAAATTTACCCAGCTCGACATTCAAGCCAAGTCGACCTTCGTTCTGGGACCGAGCCGGCACAAGCTGACCTATGGTTTCCAAGGCGACCTCATGCAGGCCGACTACAATCGGCGTGACGATGCGCGCAATCTGACCACCAATGTGTTGACGACGACGGTTGCCACCGGCTTCAATTTCGCCAACTCGACGACCAAGCGCTACGATTTCTTCCTGCAGGATGAGATCGAGCTGTTCGGAAACCGTTGGACGGTGACACCTGGCGTTCGCTACGCCAATTACGAGATCAATCCGAAGCCGGGCCCAGGTTACATTTATATTCCTGGCAAGCTGCCGCGCGATCTCGCCGCCCATCGTTTTGTGCCGCAGATCAGCACCATGTTCAAGCTGAACGACACCTATGCGGTCTATGCGCGCTATTCCGAAGGCTTCAAAATGCCGACGGCGCAGCAATTGTTCACCTCCCTGCCCGCCGGCAACCAAGTCGTGATCCCCAATCCGGATCTACGGCCGGAACAGGCGCAATCCTATGAAGCGGGCATTCGCGGCAAGTTCGCTCAAGGCTGGTTCTCGCTCGGCGTCTTCCACACCCGCTACAAGGACTTCATCCAGGAGCTGTACCAGGTCAACGCCACCGACATCACCTCGCGCAATCTGTCGTCGGTGACCATTTCAGGTGTCGAGGCCTCGGCCGAATGGCGCTTCCACGAGCGTTGGTTGGCCAATCTCTCCGTCAGCTATCAATACGGCGACCAGCGCACCACGCCAGGCGCGGCCAAGACCGCCTATACGGATATCAGCCCGCTGACAGCCGTCACCGGCGTCAAATATCTCATGCCCGAATACGGTCTTGAGGCTGAATTCATCGGCACGTTCGCGGCCGGCGTCACTCGCGCCGCAACGGCGACGACGTTCAAGCCGCCGGGCTACAGCGTCTTCGACGCCTTTCTTAACTGGAAGCCCTTGCCGAACGTGACACTCCGCGCTGGCATCCAGAACATGTTCGACCGCCGCTATTTCTCGAATGTGTTCCGTTACGACATGGCGCCGTTGGCCAGCGTGCGCGCCGTCAATCCGCTTGAACTGCAGACCGCTCCGGGCCGCACGTTCAAGATCGGCGCGACCATCGATTTCTAGAAACCGCAATTGAGGAACGGTGCCGGCATAAGCCCGGCGCCGTTCTCGTCAGGGAGTACCATCATGTCAGAGCTATCACCCGAGCGCGCAGTCCTCAACGCCTCGGCAAAAGTCATTCTCGCCCTTCTGCCGCAGATGGGTCGCATCATGCTCGGCACTCAGGCCGGCGGCGCCACCCACGAGCGGCTTGGCGAAGTCGAGACCGTTGCCATCGAGGGCGAAACCGCACGGTTGTCAGGGCCATGCCATAACAGTCAGATCGACGTGTCGCAGATCGCCACCGTCATCGCCGACCGCACCGGGCGCATGCGTGATCGCATCTTGCCGAAACTCGAAATGCAGGATCGGAACGGCAAGACGCTGTTCAGCCTGCACGCGCTTGACGGCCCAGACCTATTCGACAAGGCGCTCGCGCCATTTGGCCCCGGCACATCCGTGGCTCCCATCGAGCGTAAGCCTTCATCATCGCCAGCGCAGGACGTGCCGGCGGACGATCTCGCCGCGGCCACGTTCCAAGCTGCGCACGAAAGTGGCGAACCTGTCACCATCGAGATTCGCCGCGCCGGTCTGGTCCAGGCTTGGACCGGCGATGTGCCCGCGCCAAAACCGGCCATGGGGTTCGTCAACGTCATGAGCAAGGATTTTCACCTGCACCTGATGGCGGGAGCCGTCGCGCGCTGGCGCAAGCTCGGCGACGCACGAGAAGTGGAACTGCATGCCGAGACGGCCGACGGCGCGGCGAGCGGTCTTGTGTTGCGTGGCGCGCCGCAGGCCTTTGCGCGGGTGCCGGGCCTGCACGTACCCGCCCTCGCGGAGCCTGTCATCCATGGTTGAGCCACGCCGTATTCCGCATCGTCGCGCTTGTTGGATCGATCCGCAGACGGGCGCGGAGCAGATGCAAAGCGATCTGATCGCGCGCATGGCGACGCAGCAGGTCGTGCTATTGGGCGAAACCCACGACATCGCCGAAATCCATCGCTGGCAATTGCAGGTGATGACCTGCCTGCATCTGCTGCGCCCCAACATGGTCGTCGGCTTCGAAATGTTTCCACGCCGCGTCCAGCCGGTGCTCGATGCCTGGGTGGCGCAGGAGCTAACCACAGCGGACTTCATCGAGCGCAGCGAATGGGCCACCGTCTGGGGCTTCGATCCGGCAATCTACCTGCCGCTGTTCTATTTCTGTCGGCAGCAGAATGTGCCGATGAAGGCGCTGAACTGCACCCGGTCGCTGGTCACCCGCGTCGGCCAGCTCGGCTGGGACGTTATTCCGCTGGAGGAGCGTGACAGCGTCACGCCTTCAGCGCCGGCGACGCAGGCCTATCGCGACTATCTCACGGGCTTGATGGCGGGTGTTGCGGCCCCCTTCGCAGCCCCGGAACGGTTCGATCGTTTCATCCGCGCGCAACAGGTCTGGGATCGTTCCTTCGCTTGCGCCATCGCCGACTGCCTCAAGGGGCAAGCTGATGATCCCCTCGTGATCGGCATCATCGGGCGCGGCCATCTCGAATATGGCCATGGCACGCCCTATCAGCTGCACGATCTTGGCGTCAGCCGGATCGGCGTTCTGCTGCCGACCGATCGCGACAGCCATGACGCCGACGTGCTCCCCGGCATTGCCGATGGCCTGTTCCGTCTCGCCTATCCGGAGCCACCAGCCGAACGACGGCCCGTCGCGTTGAAAGCCACACCATGAGCGTTCTAGCCAGCCAGCTCGTCCGGCTCACACGCCTGTGCATCACCGGCGAAGGCGGCAGGATCGGCCTGCTCTATGTCGTCATCCTGTTCGCGCTCGGCCTCGGCGGCATCTGGATCACGGTACAGATCATCGGCTGGACCGCCGTTTTCTACAACGCCTTGCAAAAGCTCGATGTCGACACGGCAATCTGGCAGATCGGCGTATTCTTCTGCCTGATCGGCGCCAGCGCCACCATGTTCCTCACAGCGACCTATCTGCGCAAAATGCTGATCATCCGCTGGCGCCGCACATTGACCGAGGCGGTGCTCGACCGCTGGCTCGCCGGCAAGGCCTATTGGCACCTGCGCGATCGCAAGGACGGCGGCGTCGACAATCCCGACCAGCGCATCGCCGAGGATTGCCGCATCTATGTCGACAAGCTCACCGGCGAGGCCGTCGAATTGATGGTCAATATCGTGGCGATCGTCTGGTATGTCAGCATCGTCTGGGAGCTCTCGACCTTTCCGTTGTCGTTTTCAGTGTTCGGCCTCGGCATCGAGATTCCGCGCTACATGGTCTGGGCCGCACCGATTTATGTACTGATCGCCAGCGGCGCCACGCACTTTCTCGGTGCGCCGCTGAAAGACATCAATTTCGAACAGCAGCGCCGCGAAGGCGATTTCCGTTTCGCCCTGTCGCGCTTCCGCGAGCATGTCGAGGCCGTGGCCTTGGCCAATGGCGAGAACGCCGAGCGCCGCCTGTTGCGCGATCGCTTTCGCGCCGTGCTTGACAATTGGCGACTGTTGGCCCGCCGCGACCTGATACTGGGCTGTTTCACCCGTCCCTATATGCAGACGGTCCTGCGCATTCCGCTGTTCCTGGCTCTACCAGCCTTTCTCGCTGGCAAGATCACCTTCGGCGGCTTGATGCAGATCAGCTCGGCCTTCTCCAATGTGGTCACCACCCTGTCCTGGTTCATCTTCTCCTATCGCGATCTGGCCGAACTCGCCGCCGCCGCGAACCGCCTCGCCTTCTTCCTCGACGCGGCGGAAGAAGCCAGCCAGCAAGCGATACGGCCGGTCATCGCCACCGCGCCCAACGATCGCCTGACGATCGATGACGTGCGCCTGCTGACGCCGGCTGGCAAGGTACTGGCGCCCTTCGACCGTCTCGATCTGCAGGCCGGCACGTCCTACTGGCTCTCCGGCCCCTCCGGCCGTGGCAAGAGCACATTGGCAAAGGCCATCGCCGGCCTCTGGCGCCATGCGGAAGGGCGTATCGGCAAACCCGCCAGCGACATCGCCTTCATGCCGCAGCAAGCCTATCTGCCACTCGGCAGCCTGCGCGCCGCCATGGCCTATCCCCTTAATCCCGACGACTTCGCCGAAGAGCGTTTCACCCGGGCATTGGAAATCGTCGGGCTTGAGAGGTTGGGCTCGCTTCAAGGCACAGCCTGGGAGGAAGCGCGGCGCGGCCTCTCTGGCGGCGAACGACAGCGCCTGGCGCTCGCCCGCTTGATCCTGCAACAACCGGATTGGGCCTTTCTCGACGAGGCGACCAGCGCGCTCGACCAGGAGAGTGAAGCGGCGTTGTTGCAACGGCTGAAGGCGACGCTACCGCAGACCACATTCGTCATCATCGCCCATCGGCCGCCGCAAGGCGTCGGGCGGTATGAGAAGATCGAGGTCTAACAGGCTACGAAAAAACCTCGGTGTCATTCTCGACAGCTGCATGGCGGCGAGCGGGAATGACACCGGAACCCCAAACTGATGCAAAATATTGCAGCTTGAGCGCGTCTTTTCGCGCTTGATCCGGAGCCTCGTTAGGATCAACCTAGCTCTCAAGAATACCGACGCACAAATACTGTGCGCTGAGATGGGATGATCTGAACCAAGGAGGCTGGCATGGCTAATGCTCGAGGAAGTTCGCGTCGCGTCTTTTTAAAAACGGTCGTGGCGGCAGGTGCGTCCGGAACGGTTGCCGGCGCATCCATCGCCAACGCGGCGGCACCGCCCGATCATCTCGACCTCCCGCCTCCCAAACCCAGCGCCTTGCCGCCCAATGCCCAGGTCGCCGCTGCCGAGGTCGGACAGATATCGACGGCTTCCGTTGAGGAAGCCCGCAAGCCAGGCTCCGATTTCATGGTCGATGTCATGAAATCCCTCAACTTCGACTACCTGCTCACCAATCCGGCATCGAGCGTTCGCAGCTTTCACGAGTCGCTGATCAACTACGGCGGCAATAAAATGCCGGAAATGCTGACCTGCATGCACGAAGAGTCAGCGGTCGGCATGGCGCACGGCTATTTCAAGATCTCCGGCAAGCCTTTACCCGTTCTGGTTCACGGCACGGTCGGATTGCAGCACGCCACCATGGGTATTTTTAACGCCTGGTGCGATCGCGTCCCCATCATCGTCATCGGCGGCAATCATCTCGACGCCGCGACGCGGCCGCCTGGTGTGCCGACTTTCCATGCGGCGCAGGATCCCAATGCCATCATCCGCGATTTCACCAAATGGGATGATCAACCGGTTTCCTTGAATCACTTCGCGCAATCGATGGTCCGGGCTTATCGCATCGCCATGACGCCGCCTTACGAACCGGTCGCGATCTCCCTCGACGCCGGCTTGCAAGAGGAAGCTCCGAGGGGCGAAAAACTCCAGATTCCCAAATATGTGCCGAGCGCCCCGCCACAGGCCGACACCGCAGCCTTGCGTGAGGCCGCCAAACTGCTCGCAGCAGCGGAAAACCCGGTGATCATCGCCGATCGCGCCGCGCGCACGCCAGCTGGCCTGCGCCTGGTGACCGAACTCGCCGAAACCTTGCAGGCACCGGTCATCGACCAGCTCGGCCGCCTCAATATCGCGACCAACCACTATCTCAATCAATCGGCGCGCGGGCGCGCGCTGATCGCCCAAGCCGACGTCGTACTTGGCCTCGAACTGTCCGACTTCTGGGGCACAGTGAACGGCTATATCGACAATGAGGAAAATCACGGCCACGGCATACAGGAGCCGACGACCAAACCGTCAGCCAAGCTGATCTCGATCTCATCGGCTGAACTGCTGACGAAAGCCAACTTCCAGGATTTCCAGCGCTTCCAGTCGGTCGACATCGGCATGGCCGGCGATGCCGAAGCCTCGCTGCCGCAGTTGATTGAATTCATCAAGTCGGCTCTGCCGGCCAGCAAGAAGGACGCGCTCAGCCAGCGCGCCGATCGCCACAAGAAAGCCTGGAGCGAAAACCGCGCACGCTCAATCGCCGCGGCCGGCATCGCCTGGGATGCCCAGCCTATCAGCACGGCGCGGCTCTGCGCTGAAATCTGGAATCAGATCAAGGGCGAAGACTGGTCCATGGTCAGCCGCGATAGCTTTCACAGCTCCTGGCCGACGCGGCTTTGGCCCTTCGACAAGTACTATCAGTTCATCGGCGGTGCCGGAGGCTATGGCGTCGGCTACGGCGCACCGGCAGCCCTGGGCGCCGCTTTGGCCAATAAGGCCTTCGGCCGGTTCTCGGTCAATATCCAGGCGGACGGCGATCTCATGTATGCGCCGGGCGTGCTGTGGACAGCTGCCCATCACAAGATCCCGCTGCTCAACGTCATGCACAACAACCGCGCCTATCATCAGGAGGTGATGCACGTGCAGCGCATGGCGAACCGGCATAATCGTGTCGCCAATCTCGGCGGCGGCATGGTGCCGGTCGGCACCGGTATCGAGAACCCGAATATCGATTTCGCCAAACTGGCGTCATCGCTCGGCGTCTGGTCGGCCGGGCCGATCACAGATCCCAAGGATCTGCCCGCAGCGCTCAAACGCGCGGTGGAAGTTGTCAAAAGTGGCGAGCCTGCTCTCGTCGATGTCGTCTGCCAGCCGAGGTAACGTGATGATGAGAACCTTGAAATTCACGTCCCTCAGCTTTGCGGTGCTCCTCGGCTCTTATCTGCCGGCGGCGGCGGCTGATGACACCGGCCATGCGCAATTCCTGAAATATGGCTGCTGGCAATGCCACGGAACCGAGGGCCAAGGCACTTCGGCCGGCCCCAAACTTGCTCCAGACCCGCTGCCTTACGAAGGTTTCTCAGCCTTCGTCAGAAGCAGTTCGCGCCAGATGCCGCCATTCCGCGAGCAGGTTCTCCCCGAGCCGGATTTACAGGCGATCCACGCCTATCTCTCGTCGCGACCGGCCGCCGTCGACGTGAAGAAGATCATCGACCCATAGCAAAAAGCCGCCGCTCTGGAGAGAACTCCAGAGCGGCGGCCGCTTTCGTTTAGGCAAGAACGCATTAGGCCGGGATGGCGCCGAAGCGACCGCTTTGGAAGTCGGTCATCGCCTGCACGATCTCTTCCTTCGTGTTCATGACGAACGGACCGTGCATGACCACCGGCTCGTCGATCGGCTCGCCAGCCAGCACAAGCAGGCGCACATTGCCGTTGGCCTCGATGGTGATCTCGCTGCCCTGGCGATCGAGCAGAACGAATTCCGCCTCACGCGCAATGGCCTCGCCGTTCACCTCGACCACGCCTTCCAGCACGACCACAGCCGTCGAATGGCCCTCGGGCACCGGCAACCGCGCCGTCGCGCCCGGTTTCAGCGCCACATCCCACACCTCGATTGGCGTGAAGGTGCGCGCCGGACCACGCTTGCCGTCATAATCACCAGCAATCACCCGGAGCGTGCCGGCCCCTTCGGGCAGATCAACCGCGGGAATGTCGCCGTTGACGATGCTCTGATAGCCAGGCTCGGCGTCCTTGTCCTTCTTCGGCAGATTGACCCAGAGCTGCACCATCTGCAGCGTGCCACCTTTGGCGGTGAACGCCTTGGAATGGAACTCCTCGTGCAAAATGCCGCCGGCCGCCGTCATCCACTGCACGTCGCCCGGTCCGATGACACCGCCTCGGCCGGTGGAGTCGCGATGCTCTACCTCGCCCTTATAGACGATCGTCACGGTCTCGAAGCCGCGATGCGGGTGAACCCCAACACCACGGGGCGTGTCTGTCGGCTTGAAATCCGCCGGGCCGGCATAGTCGAGCAGCAGGAACGGGCTGATATGCTCGCCATGGCTGCCATGGGAGAACAGCGAGCGCACGGGGAAGCCGTCGCCAACCCAGTGGGGTCGCGGGCTACTGTAGGTTCCGAGAACTTTCTTCATCTCACTCTCCTTGTTGGCAGCGAGATAGATACGCATCAAAAATTCCTGTAGACGGCGATTTCACGCTAGACTGTCCCAAAGATAGGACAATCAAAGCCCCGCCATGCCGGATCTGAACGACTACAAGCTCTTCGTCGATGTGGTTGAGCAAAAGGGCTTTTCAGCCGCCGCTCGCAAGCTCGGCATGCCGCGCTCGCGGCTCAGCCGCCGCATCGGACTGCTGGAGGAAAGTCTCGGCGTCCGCCTTATCCAACGCTCCACCCGACAATTCGCCGTCACTGACGTCGGCCGCGAATTCTATCGCCACTGCGTCGCCATGGTGGTGGAAGCCGAGGCAGCGACGGAGGCCGTCCAGCGCATGCGCGGCGAGCCGCGTGGTCTCGTGCGGGTCAGCTGCCCCTCATCGGTGATCTACTTTCAGCTTGGCGCCATGATCGCCCGCTTCATGGCCGCCTGCCCGCAGGTCGAAGTGATGTTGGACAGCACCAACCGGCGGGTGGATGTCATTCGCGAAGGCTTCGATCTCGCCATCCGCGTGCGCTTTCCGCCGCTCGACGACAGCGATCTGATCATCCGCAAATTTGCCGACAGCATCCAACGCTTGGTGGCGAGCCCTACGCTGATCAAAGACCTGTCGCATCCACTGGTGCCGGCCGATCTCACCACCCTACCGAGCCTGGCCTGGGGCCCGGCGCACAGTGATCATGACTGGTGCCTCGATGGCCCGGACGGCGCGACGGCGAAAATCCCGCACCGCCCCCGGCTTTTGACCGAGGATATGGTGGCGCTGCGCGAGGCGGCGCTCGCTGGCATCGGTGTCTGCCAATTTCCGACCATGGTGGTCCAAGAGGACCTGCGGGCCGGCCGGCTGATCGACATTCTGCCCGGCTGGGCGCCGCGCACGGGCATCATCCACGCCGCCTTCCCATCCCGGCGTGGCCTTTTGCCCTCGGTGCGCGCATTGATGGACTTTCTCGCCGCCGAATATGCCGAATTGAGCCGCCTCGAAACCCTCGATATTCCGAAAGCGCCATAGATGGCGTGGCGATTGCTTAGGACAAAGGTACACCGAGAAGTACACCTTCCGGTACAAGATCAAAAAACTGCCGCCGCTTCCGTGTTATGCGGCCGCACCTCCATTGGACACACCTGCATTGGAAAAGTGACGTGACTGCCCCTGTCAAAACCGGTCTGCCTCGGACCTCCTTTGCCGCCATGCGGCACCCCGCCTACCGCCTGCAATTCATCTCCTATGTCGTCGCCATGATGGCCGACAACATCGAGCATGTGATCAGCTACTGGTTCATTTATCAAAAATTCCATTCGCCGGCGCTCGGTGGCTTCGCCATCCTGTCCCACTGGCTGCCATTCCTATTGTTCTCGGTCACCGTCGGCGGCTTGGCCGATCGGATGGACCGGCGCCGCATCATTCAATGCGGCATGCTGCTGTTCATCATCGCTTCGGCCGGCTGGGCCTTCTTCTTCGTCACCGACACGCTGACGATGTGGAGCGCCATGTTCATCCTGATCATCCACGGCTGCGCTGGCGTGCTGTGGCAAACACCGAACCAATTGCTGCTCTATGACATGGTCGGCCCCGGTGATCTGCAATCGGCCGTGCGTCTGAATGCCATGGCGCGCTATCTCGGCGTTCTGGTCGGACCCGCCGTCGGCGGCCTGATCATGTACACGCTGGGGCCCATCAAGGGCATCATGCTGAACACCCTGTTCTACCTGCCGATGCTGTTGTGGCTGTTCTGGGCGCCAGGCAAGGCGGCGCAGCCTCTGGCGCGCGCTGTGCGCGGTTTCGCCGACATCATCCAGACCATGCGCGATATTAGGCCGAACACCGTTTTGACCTCGATGACCCTGTTGGCGGGTCTGACCTCGTTCCTCGTCGGCAATGCCTATAGCGCGCAAATGCCAGGTTTCGCCGCCGATCTCGGCCATGGCGATCCCGGCATTTCCTACAGTCTGCTGCTGGCGGCGGATGCAGCCGGCGCGGTGCTCGCCGGCGTCCTGCTCGAAGGCTGGAACGTCATTCGCTCGACCGCGAAGGCGGCGATGATTCTGGCTGCGGTCTGGGCAACCGCCCTCCTCGGCTTCGCCACCGCCGGAAGTTTCGCACTGGCGATCGCCTTGCTGATGATCGCAGGCTTTTGCGAATTGTCGTTCAATACCATCGCGCAGGCACTGGTGCAGTTGAACGCGCCGCCGGAAAGCCGTGGCCGCGTCGTCGGCCTCTACAATATGGCCGGGCTCGGCATGCGCGCCTTCAGCGGCATTTCGGTCGGTCTGCTCGGCGCCTGGACCGGCATCCACTGGTCGCTGGGCGTTTCGGCCTTCGGCGTTCTGCTGCTGCTCGTGCTCGTCTATCACTTCACCGTGGCCAGAGCCCCGGTGAAAGCCGAGTCGTGAAGGAAAGCCGTGAAGGAGATATGGATTTGAACACCGCTGCCCTCGTCCTGTTCTCCGGTGGACAGGATTCCGCCACCTGCCTCGCCTGGGCACTGGAGCGCTTTGACCGGGTCGAGACGGTCGGCTTTGACTATGGCCAGCGCCATCGCATCGAGCTCGATTGCCGAGGCCGGATTCGCGATGGCCTCACCGCCATGAATCCGCGCTGGGCGACGCGGCTCGGCAACGACCACACGATCGATCTCAATGTGCTGGGCCAGATCTCCGACACCGCCTTGACCCGCGATGTCACCATCGAGATGACCGATGCGGGCCTGCCCAATACATTCGTGCCGGGGCGTAATCTCGTTTTTCTCACCTTCGCGGCGACTCTGGCCTATCGCCGTGGTCTCAAACACATCGTCGGCGGCATGTGCGAAACCGACTACAGCGGTTATCCCGACTGTCGCGACGATACGATCAAGGCGCTGCAGGTGGCGCTCAATCTGGGCATGGACAAGCGCTTCGTACTCGAAACACCGCTGATGTGGATCGACAAGGCCGAGACCTGGCGCCTGGCCGGAAGGCTCGGCGGCCAGCCCCTCATCGATCTTATCGTCGAGGACAGCCACACCTGCTATCTCGGCGAACGCGGCATGCGCCATCCCTGGGGCTTTGGCTGCGGCACCTGCCCCGCCTGCGAATTGCGGGCGGACGGTTATCGCCGTTTTCAGGCCATCTGATAACGCCTGCTAAAAACGCTCGTTGCCATTCCCGACAGCCGTGTCGGGAATGGCAATGGAGAATTGTTCGAGGTTACGTCTGATGCGGATGCGCCTCAGGCACAGGCGCCTCGCCCTCGCTATCATCGATAATGGCCAGTTTCCGCCGCGAGAAGAAATCGATGAGCAGCGGCAGATAGACCAGGATCAGGATCGGCGCCAGAAGAATGCCGCCGACGACGACCATGGCCAATGGCTTTTGCACCTGCGAGCCGATGCCCGTGGAAATCGCCGCCGGGAACAAGCCGACGCAAGCCGCGACACAGGTCATCATCACCGGGCGCATGCGGGTGGTGGCCGCTTCGAAAATAGCTGCCGAGCGTTCCATTCCCGTGTTGATCAGGCCATTAAACGTCGCCAGCAGGATCACGCCTTCCATCACCGAGATACCGAAGAGCGCAATGAAGCCCATCGCCGCCGAGACGCTAAACGCCGTGCCGGACAGGAACAAGGTGACGACACCACCGACCATCGCCATCGGAATGACCGACAGCGCCAGAAGCGTATCGGTGATCGACGCGAAGTTCAGATAGAGCAGCAGCGCGATCAGCAGCAGCGTGACGGGAACAACGATCTTCAGCCGCGCGATCGCGTCCTGAAGGTTGCCGAATTCGCCAACCCATTCCAGACGCATGCCCGGCCCTAGCTTAACCTCCTCCGCGATCCGCCGCTGTGCCTCTTCGATCGCACCACCCAAGTCGCGATCGCGAACGCTGAACTTGATCGGCAGATAACGCTCCTGTTGCTCGCGATAAATATAGGAGGCGCCCGTGACCAAGCGGATCGAGGCGACGTCGCTGAGCGGGATTTGTGAAATCGATCCGTTCTGTCCGGCAACGCCGATGGTGAGATTGCGAATGGCTTCGGCACTCTGCCGGAACTCCGGCGCCAGGCGCACCATGATCGGGAAATGGCGATCGCTGCCGTTCTCGAAGAGATCGCCTGCCGACTGACCACCGATCGCCGCGTGAACCGCCGTATTGATATCGCCAGGCGCGAGGCCATAACGGGAGGCGCGTTCGCGATCGACATCGATCTGGATCGTCGGCTGGCCCAACGAGGTGAACACCGACAGATCCTTGATGCCCGGAACAGTGGCGAGAACGTCTTTGATCTTGTTGCCGGTGGCTGTCAGCTGCGCCAAATCATTGCCATAGAGCTTGATCGAATTCTCGCCCTTCACGCCCGACACCGCTTCAGCGACATTGTCCTGCAGATATTGCGAGAAATTGAACTCAATGCCAGGGAAGCGGCGCTCGAGCTGGCCGAGAATTTCCGCAGTCAGTTTGTCCTTGGTCATCCCAGGCCGCCAATCGCCAGCCGGCACCAGTGGCGCGAAGAACTCGGCGTTGAAAAAGCCCGTGGCATCGGTGCCGTCATCGGGCCGGCCGTGTTGTGAGACAACCGACTGCACTTCCGGAATCGACTGAATGACCGAACGGATCTGATTCACATAGCCATTGCCTTCGGTCAGCGAAATGGTCGCGGGCATGGTGGCGCGAATCCAGAGATTGCCCTCTTCCAGCTTGGGCAGGAATTCGAGACCCAGCCCCCGTCCCGCCGCCAAAGCGCCGACAAAGAGGATGAGCGCGCTGGCCACCGTTTTCAACCGATTGGCCATCGCCGCACGCAACACGGGCCGATAGATCGAATCCAATCCGCGCACGAGCCAGGTCTCGGTCTCGCGCACGCGCTCCGGCAGAAGCACGGCGGACAGCGCTGGCGAGACGATGAAGGTCGCAAGCAGACCACCGGCGAGCGCATAGGCATAGGTCTTCGCCATCGGCCCGAAAATATGGGCTTCGACGCCACTCAGCGTAAACAGCGGCAGGAAGGCGGCGATGATGATCGCGCCGGAAAACAGGATCGACCGGCTGACGCTCGTTGACGAGTTATAGATGATATTAAGCTTGGCGTTTTTGCCGAACGGGCCGGTGGGAACACCGCCAGTACGATGCGCCAGATTTCGGAAGATATTTTCGACGATGATTACCGTCGCATCGACGATCAAGCCAAAGTCGATGGCGCCGACCGAGAGCAGGTTCGCGGATTCTCCGCGTAAGACCATGATGCCGATAGCGACACATAACGAAAACGGAATCGTCGCGGCCACGATGACCGCACTGCGTAAATCGCCCAGAAACAGCCATTGGATGAGAAAGACGAGGATGATGCCGACCATCATATTGTGCAAGACGGTGTGGGTCGTCAGATCGATCAGCTCTTTGCGATCATAGATGCGTTCGATCTTGACGCCCGGCGGCAGGACACCGGAACTGTTGATGCGCTCGACGGCGGCATGCACGTTGAGGATCGTCGGCATGCTCTTTTCGCCACGACGCATCAACACAATGCCTTGCACGATGTCGTTGTCGTCATCCTTGCCGGCGATGCCGAGGCGCGGCTGGTTGCTGACGATGACGTCGGCGATGTCCTTCACCAGGACCGCACTGCCCCCGTTTTGCGTCAACATGGTGTTGCGGATGTCGTCGACCGTGCGAATAGCGCCGACACCGCGAATAACAGCCGATTGCGAACCAATGTCGACCGTATTGCCGCCGACGTTGATATTGGCATTGTTGATGGCTTGGATGACCTGCGGCAAGGTCAGGCCATAGGCCACCAGTTTGTCGAATTTAACCTGAACCTCATAGGTCTTGGTCTTGCCGCCCCATCCGGTCACATCGATCACGCCGGGGATGGCGCGGAAACGCCGTTGCAACACCCAATCCTGCAAGGTTTTGAGATCGAGAACGCTGTAGCCCGGGGGACCCGTCAGCTTGTAGCGATAGATTTCGCCAATCGGCGACACCGGCGAAATCGAGGGTTGCGCGCCATTCGGCAGGTTTGGCAGCTGCGACAGGCGGTTGAGCACCTGCTGCAACGCCTGCTCATAGGTGTAGTCGAAGGTGAATTGCAACTTCACATCCGACAGGCCGTACAGCGAGATCGTGCGCATCGTGCGCAAATTGGGAAGGCCGGATGTCTGCGTTTCGATCGGAATGGTGATGTAACGCTCGACCTCCTCCGCCGACATGCCATCGCTCTGCGTGACGATGTCAACCATAGGCGGTACTGGATCGGGATAGGCTTCGATATTGAGGTTTTGAAACGCGACAAAGCCGCCCGCGAAGACGCCGAGGAGCAATAGGATCACCAGCACGCGTTGCCGCAGTGCGAATTCGATCAGCGTATTCACGCGCTTATCCTCGATTAGACGTGCAACGATCAGCCGGCGTTTGCGACATTCGCCCGATCGATAAACAGGCTACCCCGTGTCACCACGGTTTCACCGCGACGCAACCCATCCTTGATTTCGACGAAGTCGTCGTTGATGAGGCCCGTGGTCACGTTGCGCGGTGTGATTTTGCCGTCCTGATAGACCCACAGACGGATGCTATCGCCCTCATAGACAAGCGCATGGCGGGGAACACCAATCGACGAGGTCGCGTTGGCAATATCGATCGTCGCGGTGGCGAACATTTCCGGTCGCAGCTTACGATCCGGATTCGCGATGGTGCCGCGAACCTGGAGACGACGGGTCGAGGGATCGACCGACGAGGAGACATAATCCACCGTCGCGTTGAAATGTTGGCCAGGATAGGCAAGTAGCGAAACCGTGATCGTCTGACCGAGGCGGATATTGCCCGCGTCGCTCTCGCGAACATTGGCGACGATCCAGACCGACGACAGATCCCCGATAACAAAGGCCGGATCAGACGAACCTGCCGCGATAAACTGGCCGGGGCCGATCTTGCGCTGGACCACCGTGCCACTCAGCGGCGCATAGGTGGATGTCTCGGCGCTGATGCGCCCCTCATTCTTGAAGCGATCAATCTCTTCGTCGCTGCGACCTAGCAGTCGCAGTCGATTGCTCGCCGCCTCAACAGCAACCTGGCCAGAACGTGTGTCGTTCTGCGCGCTGACGAGCTCGGCCTGTGCCTCCTGCCAGTCTTTCTGCGCCAGGGCGTGAACGAGATAGAGCCCATGCACCCGCTTTTCGGCCGTCTTCGCTAGATTTTCTTGCGAGATAGCCTTGTTGAGCGTAGCGACAGCTGAAATGAAATCGGTTTGCGCTTGAACCATATCCGCGGCTTCAAGGGTAAACAGCACTTGTCCGCGCTGTACCTGATCGCCGGGCTTCGCCAGAATGCGCACGGTGCGGCCAGCATAGGCCGGATAGACCGGCGTGGCTTCGTCTTCATTGACCGCGATCTTGCCATCGGTCGTCAAAGTCGAGCGGAACCGCATCTCGGTCGCGGGCTCAAGAGTCACCGCCGCCATCTGATCCTCGGACAGCTTGAACGACGACGACGGCGCAGCGGGTTTCGGCAGTGTGGTTGCGGTCTCGGCCTTCGACGCCGTTTGCGAAGGCAGGGCCCAAGCCAAACCTGCACCTATCGCAAGAACGCCCGCGACGACTGGTAGCGACCGCACGTATCGCTTCCGATTGCTCACATTGTCGACCACTTGGGCGCCCTCGCGCTAAATCTAGCTCTGAGTCTCATAGGAGGGCTGGCTGACAAATGCCTGACGCCAAGCTAACGCGAAACTGACACGAGCCGCCCGAAGCGGCTCAAGCGATGGCGCCGTCTGACGAAATGTCAGTCTCGAAGGGCTTGAAGCGAAGGACGAAAGCAGTCCCGCGTGGCGAACGGCTATGGACTTCTATCTCGCCGCTGTGCGCCGCCATGATCCGTTGCACGATCGCCAAGCCAAGGCCGACGCTGTTGGTGCCGCGCCGGTCACGCCGCCAAAACCGCCGGAAGAGAAGCTGCTTGTCGTCGTCGCTGATCCCAGCGCCCTCATCCGTGATCCGCAACGCCCCGGCGCTATCGACAATGACCTCGATCTCGCTGCCCGAGGGAGAGTATTTGGCGGCATTCTCGACCAGGTTGCGCAAAGCACGCGCGATCATCTCAACGTTGCCGTTCACCAGCACAGGTTGATCGGCGCCGACAACAGAGACCGACCTCCCCTCGCCAAAGATCAACGGCGCCAGGAAGGAAACGACATCGACAGCGATCGCATGCAGATCCGCCTGTTCGTCGGGACCAACGATGAAAATCTCTGACTCCGCCATTTCAAGTAACTGATTGACGGTGTGGGACATGCGCTCGACATCGCTGCGCAGTTGCCGCGACACGTCCCGATCGGTCAACGTGTCGATGCGCGTGCGCAGGATGGCCAGCGGCGTGCGCAATTCATGGGCGGCATCGGCCGCGAATTCGTGTTGCAGCTTGTAGCCGCTTTCCAGACGATCAAGGGCATTGTTGATGGCTTGGACCAGGGGGCGGATTTCGCTGGGCAGTTCCGCGCTCGACAGACGCAGACCCGGCTGCGAGGGCCTGATCGCCTCGGCCTCCTCCGAAGCCCTCAGAACGGGCTTGAACACGGTTCGGACGATGGCGATGTCGAGCCCCAGCAGCAGCAACAGCAGCGGCAACGTAACCCAGGCGACGCGTTGCAGGAATCGCCCCAGGATATCGTCGATAATAACGTCTCGATGCGACAGGTCTTCTCCGACCTCGACCCAGAACGGCTCGCCATCGATCGTTTCCGGGATGCGAGCGCCCGCGACGGCCAGGCCACTATCGCGCCGATCAAGATATTGCGGCTCGTCGGTCAACCCAGCGTCGGGAAAGACGGCGGATTTGTCCGCCAGGGACGAGAACACGACCTGCCCTTTGTCATTGATGATCGCGTAGCGATAGCGTCCATAGGCCTCTGAATAGATGTCCTGGATGCCTTCCGGCAGCTTCAGCTGCCAGGTCCCGTCACTGCCGCGCTCCAAATATTTGCCGATCTGATTGACCTGGCTGGTGATGAACTGGCGCTGGATCTCGTTCGTTTCCGAGGCCAAAAGGAAATACAGCGCCACCGGCATGAAGATAGAGACGCTGCCGACCACCAGAATATGTAGCCAGACGATACGCGCGACGATCGAATTACGACGCATCACCCCGTGGCCTCGGAGATGAGATAGCCCACCCCGCGCACCGTATGCACTTTCACCGAGGCGCCATGATCGCCGAGCTGCTTGCGCAGCCGATAGACATAGACCTCGACCGCATTGGGCGAGCCATCGCCCGACAGGCCGAACAGCTGGTCTTCGAAGACCTGTTTCGGCACCACCCTGCCCTTGCGCCGCAGCAGCAGCTCAAGCACCGAGATTTCACGGGAATTGAGGGTGATCGGCAGCTGATCGACAAAGGCCTGGCGGTTGGGAACATCCAGTTTCAGGTTGGCGATAAACAGCATCGTGTCCGCGAGCTGGCGCGGCCGGCGCTGCAGAGCCTCGATCCGGGCCAGTAATTCCTCGAAGGCGAAGGGCTTGGCAAGGTAGTCATCGGCGCCCGCCCGTAGCCCCTCGACCCGGTCGGAGACGCCGGACCGGGCCGTCAGCACCAGCACCGGTACCGCATCGTTCGCCTGGCGGATTTCCCGTAACAGGGTCAGCCCATCCGCGTCGGGCAGGCCGAGATCGAGGATAAGCAGCGAATATTGACTAAGCCGCAGGGCATGGCGGCCATCGGCGGCCGTGCCCATGTGGTCAGCCAGAAACCCGGCCGACCGCAGGCCAGACATGACCAAGGCGGCGAGTTCAACATTGTCCTCGACCAGCAGAATGCGCAAACCGGCCACGTCGTCCGTCCCCCATGAGTCTCTCGGCCACTCTATGCCACCGGCCGCGCCGTTCCAACGGCGCCTTTGCAAAGGCTCGTGGGCCGCCCAAAGGGACGGTTAACGGGTGGCCAATACCCCACCGAGACAAACAAGCACCGAATTGGCAAACACCGCGTTGGCCGAGACTGCTTCAGGGCTTGGCCAGCTGCTGGTTCTTTTCGATCGGCCGCAACCGGCCGACGTCGCCGATGCGCACATAGAGTTCGAGCAAGGGCGAAACCATTTTCTGCATCGCCTCCGCCACCTGGGCCTGGTAGGCAGCGACCTCCGCTTCGCTCTCGATCTTCTTCCCGGCATTGGCGAAGATCACCTGGATCATACCGTTCAAGGCGGCGTTCAACTCTGAAGCCGCTTTGGGGCCGGATTCGGTGCTGAACATGGGCAGCAGCGAAAGATTCTGCGCACTGATCCGTGCGTTCAATTCTTGCAGTTTGAAGACATCGGCGCGAACGTCCTCCCCAGCCACGAGCTTTTGCGTCACGACGGCATAGAGCCCCTGGAACTCTTCCATTTTCGTGCGCAGGTCGCCGTAGTTCTTGATGACGAAATCGGATTTGATCTTCTGCTCCTCGAATTGAGCATTGACGCGCGGTGCCAGAAAGTAGGTTCCGCCCCCGCCAAGCAGCAGGACGAAGAGAGAAAACCACATCGGCGTGCGATCGCCGCTCAGGAATGACTTCACAGCCTCCCTGCGGCGTCGCTTCGGCATCTCGCTGTCGTTCGCCGCTTCGCTCAAACCTCATCTCCGCTCAGGCCAGATCGCGCCAATCAATTAGGAGGCCAGACGTTAAGCGAACGACTGGACCGTCTTGCGCGCCAGATCGTCAGGAGGCGCTTCTGTTTTGTCAAACGGTATCGATTCATGGTCTAACGAAATGGTGTAATGCCGTTCGTCGGACAGGCAGACAACCGGCAAGGACCCAATGCAACCACCGCATGAAAAGCTTGAAGACGCGATTGGCTTCCTGATGTGGGACGCGGCGCGTTCGCTTACGAAACACTACAATCAGACCCTGATGCTACACGGCATTTCGGTGGGCGTGTTTCCGTTCCTGCGCTCACTTTGGGAAAAAGACGGTGTCACGCAACGGCAACTCGCCGATCGCATCGGCGTCACCGGCTCGACGACTGTCGTGGCGCTAAGACAACTCGAACAAGCCGGCTATATTCAACGTTCGGTCGATGAAAAGGACGCACGCAAGGTTCTGGTGACACTCACCGACAGCGGCCGCAGCCTCCACGCTCTCGTCATCCCCGAGATTTCAGTGGTGACAAACACCTCCATGTCGGACTTCACCGACCAGGAGCGCCAGCAGCTCAGGTCCTTGTTGCAGCGTTTCCGCAACAACATGTCCCAAGGCATGCAGCCGCGGAAGCCGGCAAAAGCTGCCCGCGGCTAGCCGTCAATCCTTCTCCGCTTCCGCGTGTGCGAAAGAAAAGCCGTCTGTCCCGACCCAGCCATTCTTGGAGATGTCGAAGATGACGCCATCGGGATCTTTGAACTTACGTTCAAAGTTGCCCTTCTGCTCCTCGCCTAAATCGAAGAAGAACGTGCCGCCGGCGGCCTCAATACGGCGCTGCGCATCGGCGAGATCGTCGACCTGAAAGCCGAAATGATGCGGGCCTGCGAAGCTCTTCGCGTCCTTGAGGCCGGAGCCACGCTCACCGTTGAAACTGAGCAGCGCCAGGTTGATCACGCCATCGCTGAGATACACCCCCGAGCCAATCTCGTTGCTCTCGCGGCCCACCTCCTTGAGGTCGAAAACCTGCGAATAGAAGCGCGCCGACGCCTCCAGGTCCTTCACGCTGATCGCAAAATGTCTCAGCCGTGCCATCGGTCGTCTCCTTCGGTTGGTACAGAAACCTAGCACAGGCTTAGCACGCCCGAGAGAGCGGCTCACCCATCCATCAGGCACCTCCTTCCGGCGCCGACAATTAATCGTAAAAATAGATCATTATGATTATAATAATCAGTTAGACAGATTGATTAGATCGGCGCATCAAGACGGCGGAGACCGATATGACTCTTGAACAACTGCGGATTTTCGTGGCCGTCGCCGAGCGCGAACATATGACCAAGGCCGCCCAAGCGCTGAACGTCACCCAATCCGCCGCCAGCGCCGCGATCGCCACCCTGGAAACCCAGCACGGCGTCGCCCTGTTCCACCGGGTCGGCCGCCGCATCGAACTGACCGAGCCGGGGCGTCAGTTTCTCGAGGAAGCGCGCGCCGTCCTCGGCCGCGCCGCCAGCGCCGAGCTGACGCTCGCCGAATTCGGCGGATTGAAGCGCGGCACGCTCAAACTCGTCGCCAGCCAGACCATCACCGGCTACTGGCTGCCCCGCCATCTCGCGGCGTTCCGACAGCGCTATCCCGACGTGGCGGTCGATCTCGCCATCGCCAACACCGGTGGCGCGGCCGAGCGCGTCCACGATGGCGCCGCCGAACTTGGCTTCGTTGAAGGACAGATCGACGATCCGGCCCTCATCAGTTGGGAAGTGGCTCAAGACCAGATGACCTTGGTCGCGGCGCCAGGCACCGCCCCGCCCGCCATCGACAAGGCCTGGCTGCAAAGCGCGCGCTGGATCATGCGCGAACAAGGATCCGGCACACGCTCGACCTTCGAGGACGTGTTGCGCGCCCGTGGCCTCGACCCCGCGACGCTCGATATCGCCCTGACCCTGCCGTCCAACGAAGCGGTACGCAGTGCCGTGGAAGCCGGCGCCGGCATTGCCGCGCTGTCGTCACTCGTCGTTTTGCGGGCGGTGCGCGCTGGTATGCTGGCCGAACTCAAACTCGATCTGCCGCGCCGGCCGTTCTTCGGCCTGCGCCACAAGGAGCGTTACAGCAGCCGCGCCGCCAAGGCCCTGCTCGACCTCATCACGGAGAACGGAAGATGACGTTTCAATTCCCTCGTCAATTCTCTCGACATGCCCCCGCTGGCGTTCAAAAGGTTCTCAACGGCTTGAGCCCGCTCGCCGCACTCGACCATCCGCGCGAGGTGATCCGTCAGTTCACGCCCAACTGGTTTGCCGCCACCATGGGCACCGGCATCCTCGCCCTGGCGCTGCCGCAGGTGCCCGGCATCGGCCCGTCGCTGGAGGGCCTGGGCGAAGCGCTATGGCTTGCCAATATCGTGCTCTTCCTGCTTTTCAGCACCCTTTATGGGGCTCGCTGGTTGCTGTTTGGCCACGAAGCCAAACGCATCTTCGGCCATAACTCGGTTTCGATGTTTATCGGCACGATCCCGATGGGCCTTGCCACCATCATCAACGGCTTTCTCGTTTTCGGCATTCCTCGCTTCGGCGCGGCTGCGATCACCATCGCGCAAACCCTGTGGTGGATCGACAGCGCCCTCTCGATCCTCTGCGGCGTGCTGATCCCCTATCTCATGTTCACGCGCCAGGAGCATCGCATCGATCAGATGACGGCCATCTGGCTCCTGCCGGTGGTCGCGGCGGAAGTCGCCGCCGTCAGCGGCGGTTTGCTGGCGCCGCACCTGGCCGATCCTGCGGCCCAATATGCCACGCTCGTCACCAGCTATGTGCTGTGGGCCTATTCCGTGCCCGCCGCCTTCTCCATTCTCGTCATCCTGATGCTGCGCATGGCCCTGCACAAACTGCCGCACGAGAGCATGGCCGCCTCAAGCTGGCTGGCGCTCGGCCCGATTGGCACCGGCGCGCTCGGCCTTCTGGTGCTGGGCACGGATGCCCCGACAATTTTCGCCGCCCACGGCATGGCCACCGCCGGCCAGGTGGCCCAGGGCATCGGCACCGTTGCCGGCCTCGCGCTCTGGGGCTTTGGCCTGTGGTGGCTCTTGCTCGCCACCATGATCACGCTGCGCTATCTGCGCTCGGGCATTCCGTTCAATCTCGGCTGGTGGGGCTACACCTTTCCCATCGGCGTTTATGCCGTCACGACCTTCAAACTCGGCACCACCTTGAATCTGACTTTCTTCGGCATCGCCGGCACCCTGCTCACCGCGGTCCTGGCCACGATGTGGACCCTGGTCACGGCACGCACGGTCGCTGGCGCCTGGCGTGGCAATCTGTTCGTTTCGCCCTGCATCGCCGATCTGTGCAAATCCACCGGGAAGCCCGCTGCAACTTAAGTGCTACTCAATCGCGGCAGCTATGACGGGACGGCGGGCCTGCCCCACAACCCAAGGTCTAGCCCTTGAAAGAAAACTGGCGTTAATTAAGTTCATCGGACCCAATAGGCGGTACTGCCGACAACAATGGTTGTTGCCATGAACACTCTATTGCAGCGCACCCTTGAACGCGTGATACGCAACGGAAACCTTCTCGTCACCGATCCCGAGGGCAAGGTGAACCGATTTGGCGATGGCAGCGGTCCACCCGCGCATATTGTCATTCACAACAGCCGCGCCGAATGGGCGATCACCCGCGACCCCATGCTCGCCTTCCCTGAGTCCTATATGAGCGGCGAGGTCGACTTCCTTGAAGGCGACGTGCTGCGGCTGCTGTCGGTCGTCTACAACAACATCGGCCTCAGCATCCACGGCAACGTGTTGACCCGCATCATCGAGGGAACGCGGAATCTTTTCAAACGCTTGCAGCAGATCAACACGGCCGTCCGGGCGAAGGAGAACGTGCACCGGCACTACGATCTCTCCGGCGAACTGTACAAATTGTTCCTCGACGAGGACATGCAATATTCCTGCGCCTATTTCGAGCGCCCCGACATGACGCTGGAAGAAGCCCAGCTCGCCAAGAAGCGCCATATCGCGGCAAAGCTCCTGATCAAGCCTGGCCAGCGCGTCCTCGATATCGGTTCAGGCTGGGGTGGCCTCGGCTTGCATCTGGCGCGGCATTGCGAGGCCGATGTGCTCGGCATCACCTTGTCGACGGAGCAGCATGCGGTGGCGGTGGAGCGGGCACGTGTCGCCGGCGTCGACAAGCACGTCCGCTTCGAGCTTACAGACTATCGCGACCTGACCGAGCCTTTCGATCGCATCGTTTCGGTCGGCATGTTCGAACATGTTGGCGTCAACCACTTCCACACCTTCTTCGAGCAATGCGCGAAGCTCTTGAAGAAGGACGGCGTCATGGTGCTGCACTCGATCGGCCGCAACGGGCCGCCCATCGCCACTGGCGCTTTCATTCGCAAATATATCTTCCCGGGCGGCTATATTCCCTCGATGTCCGAAGTCTTGCCGGCGATCGAGAAGGCCGGGCTGATGGTCAATGACATCGAGATCCTGCGCTTCCATTATGCCGAGACGCTGAAGGCCTGGCAGGAACGGTTCCAGGCGCATCGCGACCGCGCCAAGGAAATCTACGACGAACGCTTCTGCCGGATGTGGGAATTCTACCTCGCCTCCTCGGAAGCTGCCTTCCGCTGGCAAGAGCTGATGGTGTTCCAGATTCAGCTCACCCATCGTAACGATGTCGTGCCGCTGACACGCGGCTATATCGACCAATTCTCTGCCAGCCGGCCGGCTATTCCCTCGCGCGCGCCCGCGTCGGTCAACAGCCCGTAGTCGAGCAATCTGATGAAGGTGCCAACCGCCAACTCTTGACCAATCCGTATATGGCCGGGATGACAATCAACGTCAGCGCGGTTGAGGAAATCATGCCGCCGATCATCGGCACGGCAATGCGCTGCATCACCTCCGATCCCGTGCCGGTATTCCACAAAATAGGCAGCAGGCCGGCGATGATGGCAATAACCGTCATCACCTTGGGCCTGACACGCTCGACCGCACCGATCATGATGGCCTCGTGCAGGTCGGCCTGCGTGAAGGCCCGCCCCTCTACAGCACAGCGGTTTCGCACCTCCTTCAACGCATGATCGAGATAGATCAGCATGATCACGCCGGTTTCAGCGGCGACGCCGGCAAGAGCGATGAAGCCTACGGCAACGGCAATCGACATGTTGAAATCCAGCCACCAAAGGAACCAAACGCCACCGACCAAGGCGAAAGGCAGCGACAGCAGAACGATGAATGTTTCGGTCAGACGGCCGAAATTCAAATAGAGCAGCAGGAAAATGATCGCCAAGGTCAGCGGCACCACCAATTTCAATCGTGCCTCCGCCCGTTCGAGATATTCGTATTGGCCGCTCCAGGCGATGCGGTAACCCGGCGGCAGCTTCACCGCCTGTGCGACCGCTTCCTGCGCCGCCTGGACATAGCCGCCGAGGTCGCGGCCGGCGATGTCGACAAAAAGGTAGATCACCAGCTCCCCATTCTCGGTTCTAATGGATGTCGCACCCCGTCGGCGCTCGATGGAGGCGACCTCTCCCAGAGGAATCGACCCGCCCGATGCAATCGCGACGTGAACGTCTCGCGCAATCGCTTGCGGATCGGAACGCAGGTCGCGCGGATAGCGGATGCTCACACCATAACGTTCACGGCCTTCGACCATCGTTGTCACGGTCTCGCCGCCCAAAGCCATGCTGATCGCACCTTGCACATCGGCGATCGACAGACCGTAGCGACCCAACGCGATGCGATCTGGCACGATATCGAGGAAATAGCCGCCGATGAAGCGCTCGGCATAGGCGCTGCTCGTGCCGGGCACCTTCTTCAAAGCACTTTCGATCTGGCGCGAAATCGCCTCCATCTGGCCAAGGTCAGTGCCAAACAGTTTGACACCGACCGGCGTGCGAATGCCCGTAGCCAGCATATCGATGCGGGCGCGGATCGGCTGCGTCCACGCATTGGTAACGCCGGGGAATTGCAAGGCCTGATCCATCTCGGCCTTGAGAGCATCGAGCGTCAGGCCGGCGCGCCATTCGGCCCGGGGCTTCAGATTGATGATGGTCTCGAACATCTCCATCGGGGCCGGATCGGTGGCTGTCTGGGCGCGCCCCGCTTTGCCGTACACTGAGACAACCTCGGGAAAGGAACGGATGATCTGGTTCTGTGTCTGGAGCAATTCGGCCGCTTTGGTCACTGAGAGACCAGGCAAAGTGGTCGGCATATACATCAGCGTGCCCTCGTCCAAGGTCGGCATGAATTCAGAGCCGAGTTGGCGCGCTGGCCAGACACTAGCCCCAAGCGCCATCAGCGCCACGACGATGGTCAGCACTTTGGCACGAAGCACGGTGCGAATGAGTGGGCGATAGAGTGCGATCAACACTCGGTTGATTGGATTGCGGTGCTCGGCGACGATCTTGCCGCGAATAAAAACAACCATCAGCGCCGGCACCAGCGTCACGGACAGCAACGCCGCCGCCGCCATGGCGAAGGTCTTGGTATAGGCAAGCGGGCCGAACAATCGCCCTTCCTCCGCCTCCAAAGTGAAGATCGGCAAGAAGGATACCGTGATGACCAGCAGGCTGAAGAACAAAGCCGGCCCGACCTCGCTCGCCGCTTCGACCAGGATCGCAACGCGCGATTTGTCTGGCGGTGCGCGTTCCAAATGTTTATGGGCATTTTCAATCATCACGATGGCGGCATCGATCATCGCGCCGATGGCGATGGCGATGCCACCGAGACTCATGATGTTGGAACCGATCCCGAGCGCCCGCATCGCCGCGAAGGCCATCAGAATGCCAACCGGCAGCATCAGGATCGCTACCAGCGCGCTGCGCAGATGCAGTAGAAAAACGACGCACACCAGAGCGACGATCGCACTCTCTTCCAGCAATGTTCTCTTCAACGTATCGATCGCCCGCTCTATGAGCTGCGAGCGGTCATAGACCGGCACGATCTCTGCGCCCGCCGGCAGGCTCGGCGCGATCTCGGCCACGCGTGCCTTGACATGCCCGATCACACTCAGCGCATTGGCGCCATACCGCTGCAGCACGATGCCGCTTGCCACCTCCCCTTCGCCGTTCAGCTCGGTAATACCGCGGCGCTCGTCGGGAGCCATCTCCACACGCGCCACGTCACGAAGCCGCAGCGGAACGCCAGCTTCGCTCTTCAAAACGATATTCTCGATATCGGCAACGGATTTCAGATAACCACGGCCGCGCACCATGAATTCGAACTCGGACAGCTCAATCGTGCGGCCCCCGACATCCTGATTGCTTGTGCGCACCGCTTCGCGCAGCGCTACCAGTGAAAGACCCTGCGCTCGCAGACGAATGGGGTCGACGACGATCGCATATTGTTTGACGAACCCACCCACGCTCGTTACTTCCGCCACGCCTTCGGCGCGCGACAAAGCGAAACGCACCACCCAGTCTTGCAGGGACCGCAATTCAGCCAAGGTCATCTCTTTCGCGATGACCGCATATTGATAGACCCAGCCGACGCCCGTCGCATCCGGACCGAGCGTCGGCACGATGCCTGACGGAAGCCGAGGCGCGGCGGCATTGAGATATTCAAGCACCCGCGAGCGGGCCCAATACGGATCGACGCCCTCCTCGAAAATCACATAGACGAAGGAAACGCCGAAGAAAGAGAAGCCACGCACAACCCGCGCCTTCGGCACCGTCAACATCGAAGTGGTCAGCGGATAAGTTACCTGATCTTCGACCACCTGCGGCGCCTGGCCGGGAAAGTCCGTATAGACGATCACCTGAACATCGGAGAGATCGGGAATGGCATCGAGCGGTAGAGTTCTCAGCGCGTAAAGCCCAGCCGCTACCGCGAATGCCGCGCCGACCAGGACAAGAATTAGATTGCGCGTCGACCAGGCAATCAGGCGGGCGATCACGGCTGGTTCTCCGTCATGGAAAGCGTCCGCAGCGCCGCTTTGAGATTGCTTTCCGCGTCGATCAGGAAGTTGGCGGCCACGACGACGCGATCGCCATCGTTGACACCATCGCGGATCGCGACCATGCCGTCGCCCCGCAGACCGATGGCCACTTCACGTGCTTCAAACCGGCCTTCGCCACGATCGAGAATGACGACACGGCGCGTGCCGCTATCGATCACCGCGCTATCGGGCACCACCAGCACCGGCGCCGCATCGCCGGAGCGGATATCCACCTCGGCAAACATGTTCGGCAACAACAAGCCTTCGGGATTGGCGAGTTCGATCCGCACTTTCACTGTCCGCGTCGCCTCGGCCACCTGCGGATAGATCAGGCCAATCCGGCCGGTGAATCGGCTCTCCGGTCGGCCGCGCAGCTGGACGGAGGCCGACGTGCCAACGCCGATGGCGGCCAGATCGCCCTCCGGCACGTCGGCGACAACCCAGACTGTCGACAGATCAGCCAAGCGAAAGAGCGTGCTGCCCGCCACCACCTTCATGCCGTCGACAATATTGCGTTCGAGTACGATGCCGTCCCGTGGCGCCGTCCAGTTGAGTGTGGAAGGTACTTTCCGGGTGCGCTCGATCTCAGCGACGATCGCCGATGGAACACCAAGATTTTCCAACCGTTGCCGCGCCCCGCCTTCCAGCGCGCCGCGCGTCGCGGCGCTCAGTTCAGTGACGAACTGCGCGCTCGCCGCACTGATGTCAGGCGAATAAATGCGTGCGAGACGTGCCCCCTTGCTGACCCGGTCGCCGGTGGTGACGGGTGCAACCTCTTGGATGAATGCATCGGCGCGCAGCGCCACCACGGAGATCAGGCGCTCGTCGAGCTGCACCACGCCAGGCACGCGGATCGTCCGGGTCATCGCCTGTCGGCTTACAAGCTCCGACCGCACGCCGCTGCGCTGCACTCGGCCTGGCGATAATTTGATCGTGGTGCCGTCGCCGTCCTCGCCCTCGTAGACGGGCAAGTAGTCCATCCCCATCGAATCCTTTTTGGGAACGGGCGACGTGTCGGGCAGGCCCATCGGATTGCGGTAATAAAGCAGCCGGCCTTTACCCTGCGCCGGCACGGGCGCCGACACGGCTTTCACAACCAAACTGCTTTGCAAAACTCCGCTCTCGCCGGGCACATTCGCAGTCAGCGACAGGCGCCAGCGACCTCCCATGGTCAGGTTCGTCTTGAAACGATAAAGCCCTGGCTCCGACACGGGGAGAATGTCCAGCGACGTGGTCATTTCGGCCATGCCGTCCGGCTCCATGTCCATGCGCCGGGCGACGATTTCAGCGCCCGACACGGGTTGGCCCGAGCGCTTGTCGATGAGGCGCACGGCGACCACGGCATCGCCCGGTTGGAAGCCGTCTTCGAGCAGACGAAACTCGTAGTCCTTGATGTCAGCCCTGCCCGTTGCGGTGGCCAGGACGAGCGCAAACGCCGCGACGAGGGCGCGCGACAGATGAAAGAAGTTCATGTTCAGACTCGAAATTGATCAGCTGCCGCGCAAAGGCACGGCTCATGGCGTGGCAAAAAAGGCCACGGCGCGACGACCGCGCGGATGATCCATGCGGCCGTAGCCGGCGTTCAAGCGCCGGCGATGCTGACGGTTCGAGGAGGTCGTGCCGGCGGCTCCGACAGCCGGGAGCTGCGCGCCGCGTCGTCCTCCAGGGCGATCACCGCGACGACGGGCAGAACGAGATTGACGAAGCTTTTTCCGGCACCGCTCGCGAAGCTCTTGATAAGGCAGAGATTCAATGCCGGACAATGCGTGGCGCAATCGGGCGTTTTGCCGTCGTCGGAAGGACAGCACGGCATGCCAGCTTCCATGGCCGCATTTTCGCCCCCGGGCATGCCGTAGCCGGCCTTCGCAGGACTGACGAAAGCCGACAGGGTCCCTGCCGCCATGAACAGCGCCAGAACCAGACAATGCGCGAGGGATCGCAACTTCATCCCATGAAAGTGCCACGCCGGGGCCGGCGTGGCACTTCAAAATTTCGTCAGCAGGGCTCTTTAAGCGCCGTAGCGCTGCACGCCATCCATCCAGGTCTCGCTGACCTTGATCTTGCTGATCTGCACCTGGGCAGCGGTCGGGTCCTGTTCGAGAATGGCCAGATCCGCCAGTTTGCCTGTTTCGAGCGTGCCGATCTTGTCGTCCATATGGCACTGCCAGGCGGCGTCGATCGTGACTCCGCGCAGCGCCGCTTCGACGGGAATGCGCTCGTTGGGGAAGAAGACGTCGCCGCCCTCGTTCATTACACGCGTCACCGCATCCTCGACACAACGCAGCGGTTCGATCGGCGTCACGTTCCAGTCCGAATGGAATGAAATCTTGAGACCAGCCGCGAGAGCCGAAGCGCAGGGATCATAGAAGCGCGCCCGCTCCGGCCCCAGCAGCCGGTCGCGGAACGCCTTGCCCCACCAGCGAATATGCCCCGTCAGGAAGGACGGCGACAGACCAAGCTTCTTCATCCGCACCATCTGTTCTGGATGGAGGACGCTGCAATGCTCGATGCGATGGCGCAGATCGGTGTTCGGATTGGGTCCGAGCACAGCCTCATAGGCATCGATGACCATATCGATCGCCGCGTCGCCATTGGCATGCACACCGACCTGCCAGCCGCCGGCGTGCGACCTGCGGATCACTTCGGTTACCTGCTCAAGACTGTAATTCAACGCGCCGCGCGCGTTGGTCCCGAGATAGTTCTCGCGCTGATAGCCGGTCTGCGCCTGGTTCGAACCGTCGGCCCAGGCCTTGATACCGTCGACACGGAAGAACTCATTGCCGCGTCCCGGCTTGATGCCCTGCTTCTCCCATTCGTCCATCAACGTCGAAACCAGCATGCCCCGGTAGCGCAGCGGCGAATTCGCATTGCCGGCCACGGCGTCGAGCAGCGCCAGGTCCTGCATGCCAGCCATCAAGCCGATGCCGTTGTCGTGCACCATCGTGCAACCGACCGAGGCGCAGCGGTTGATCAAGTTCCGCGTCCGTCCGACCATCTCGGCCGCGCTCGGCGCCGGCATGGCCTTGATGAATAATTCTTGGGCGGCCATCTCCTCGAGGCGCCCGGTCAGGTTCCCGTTCGAATCGCGAACGAAACGCGCTCCCGACGGATTGGGCGTGTCACGTGTAACGCCGACGGCTTTGAAGGCGAGGCTGTTGGCGTAAGCGATATGGCCGTTGCTCTCCTGCATGAAGAACGGATTCTTCGGTGAAATCTGGTCAAGCTCAGCCAATGTCGGGATGTGGGCGTCACGGGTGATGCTGGAGTCGAACTGCTGGGCGCGGACCCATTCGCCGTCCTTGGCTTTGGCCACACCATCTCTGAGTTTCGTCAACACCGTCGCGTAATCCGGCGTCGTGATCGGGCTGACGTCGATCCAGTCTTCGAAAATGGTGAAGACGAAATGCATGTGCGGATCGATCAACCCCGGCATCAAGGTGCGCCCTTTCAGATCGACCACACGCGTCTTGGGGCCGCTGAAGGATTGCACATCGTCCAATTTACCGACGGCGATAATCTTGTTGCCACGGATGGCAAGAGCCTCGGCGCGCGGCGCCTGGCTGTTGATGGTGAGAACCGGGCCACCGCGGAAAATAACGTCAGCAGGCCCCGAAGCCGGTTGGGCCATGACCGGCTCCACCGCCGAAGCGACGAAGGCCGATGCGGTGGCAACGCTCATATACTTGAGAAAACCGCGGCGCGATGCGGCGCTGCGGAGAACGGCTAATTGGCCGGGGTTACAAGCCAAGCACATCGTAGATCTCCTTGAAATATCTCACGCCGTCAGAAGCGGATCGAGGCGCCGACCAGCGGCCCATGTTGGGTGACGTTCCACTGGAAACCGCCGCTGCGGTAATCCTGCTTCAACACGCGATAGCCGACGCCAAACGTCGTCTGATAACCCGCCAGCAGCATGCGATAGCCGAGCACCGCCTGGGCATTGATGCTGAAGCGCGAACCAGCGCCGAAGCCGCCGACATCGCTTTCAACGAACAGATTCCAGCGGTCGGTCAGATCGTAGTTGAAACGGGCACCGACGAACGGATCGGCCCAGCTTTGCCGCTCGGAAACGTTGAAGAAACCAAGGTGGACGCGGGCGCTCATGCTGGTCCAGCGCATGCCGGCCGTCGGCTCGATAGCGAAGACACGCGGCGTGCCAAACACCGTATTGCCGCCGAGCCCAGCCTCATAGACGCGGTAGAAGAAGCCGGCGCTGATCAAGGCTGAGCGCATGCTGACGCCGATGTTGAACGGGCCAAGATGGGCGTTGTTGGAGACCTTGGTATATTCGGCATTGAGATAGGCGCCGGCCGAACCCTGGCGATATTCGACATTGCCCATGAAGCCGAAGTCGAGATTTTTCAGGGTATCGCGGAACGGCACGTCGACAGGGCGATGGATGCCAAGCACGGCGGCATTGCCGTTGAGCGACGCCGCCCAAAGATAAGGCGTGACGGTAATCGACCAATCCTTCTGCGCAACGAAGGTCGGCACCGGCGCTCGCGGTGCCGGCATGTCGGCGGCACCCGCTGGCATGGCCGCAGCGAGGGTCGCCAAACCCACGGAAGCGGCGATTGCATATCCACGCAGCGAAAGTCCACGCAAAGAATTAGACGTCGAAAACATACTGCTATGCCCCCCGGCTCAGCCAATCGATTGGATAAAATGCCCCACCCGCGCGGCCCCGATAGAGACTGCGTGGCGAAGATGAATCAGCACTGCACGGAATGCTCGCACATCGGCACCGCTTTGAACGTAACACCGCGTCTCATTTTTAATGGCGCTGCGTCTCAAAACCGGTTGTGGTGAACCGCCATCGGCGGCGTTTACTCGCTGTCAATCATATTGATCGCACTGACAAATCCTCTTAACCTTAGCCCTCTATGCTCGCCTCACTAAAATGGCGAATTCACAAGCCTGGGAGGCATGATGGCGACCGACGAAGTCATCCTTTCGACCAACATGGTCGAGCCTGGCTTGCGCACCGAGCTTTGCCGCGAAATGTCACGCCCCTTTTTCGAGGCGACGCCGCTCGCCGGTAGACCTGCTCCTCTCGAACTCTCCATCCGCTCGCAGATGATCGACAGGGTGATGGTTGCCGACAGTCTCCATGGCCAACAGCAATATTATCGGGACCGTCGCCGCATCCTGAAAAGCGGACTGGACCAGTATTTCCTGCGCCTGTTCCGCACGGGCACGCATGAGGGCGCTTGTGAGGACCGCATGATGTCGGCTGGCCCGGGCGACATCATACTCTTCGATCTCGCTCGCCCCTTCGAAGGCCGTGTCGATCAAGGCTCGATGCTGTCCTTGCTTCTCCCACGCGCGCCGATCGACAGAGCAACCCGCGGACGCGATCTGCACGGGCTGATCCTCAAAGCCGGCGCGCCGATGACGCAATTTCTAACTGATTTCATGGTGAGTTTCTCCGCGCTTGCGGCGGAAACAGCAGATACCAGCTCACAAGCCATCGAAGAGGCTGCGACGACCTTGATCGGCACCTGTTTCGTTCAAGAAGCGCCCAAGGCACATGATCCTGCGTTAGCGCATGTTCTGCGCCACCGTCTGCTCCGCTTCATTGATGCCAATCTCTCCTCGCCCAAGCTTGGTCCGGCGTTATTGATGCATCGATTTCAAGTCTCACGGGCTCACCTCTACCGGATGTTCGCGGCGGAAGGTGGCGTTGCCACGATCATCCGTGAAAAGCGGCTTGACGCCGCCTTCCACACCCTGTCCACGCCGCAGAGCGGCAGCCGTTCGATCACCCAGATCGCCGATGGCCTTGGCTTTTCCAGCAGCACGCAATTCCATCGCGCCTTTCGCGCGCGCTTCTCGCTGACACCGAACCAGGCGCGCCGCGAACGCCTCTCCGCCCTGGCCAATCAGCGACTGACCCACTGCAGGGCCTTTTCGGCCAATACACGCGCCATCTCGCTTTCGGGAGCTCCCTGGGCAGCTCACTTGATCCATCAAGCAATTTAGCTTAGCAATAAACGGGATACCGTCGTGTTTGGCGGTGCGCGAGCTGGGGGCGGCTCAATGGCAGCGGATGAAATCTCTCTTTCGACCGATATGGTCGAACCATCCCTGCGCACCGACATGTGCCGTGAAATCTCGCGGCCTTTCTTCGAAGCGACGCCCTACCCTGGCGAAGCCCGAACACCTCTCGAAGTTTCGATCCGCTCACGCGCCATCGGCGCGCTCCTGATTGGCCCCACCACGTTCAGCCAGCAACAATATCGCCGCGACCGGCGCACCATCCTGCAAGGCGGACTGGATCAGTATTTCCTACAATTGTTCGTTTCCGGCGCGCTTGAAGGCGATTGCAACGGCCGTGCCATATCTGTCGAGCCCGGAGACATTTGCGTCTTCGACCTCGCCCATCCTTTTGAGACACAGGTGCGAACCGGCTCCACCCTATCGATGGTGTTGCCACGAGCCCTGATCGACAAAGCCACCAACGGGCGCAATCTGCATGGACTGGTGCTGAAGGCGGACACGCCGTTGACGCGCTTCCTCGCCGACTTCATCGTCACCTTCTCCAAGCTGACGGATCAGGACAGCGCCGATGCGTTGGCCATCGAGGAAGCGGTAACGACGCTGGTCGCAACAAGCCTGGCCCAGCATGCCCCCACTTCGCACGACCCGGCGCTGGCCCATATTCTACGTCACCGTCTACTCAATTTCATCGACGCCAATCTGTCCGATCCAGAACTCAGCCCGGCGTTGCTCATGCAGCGTTTCCAAGTGTCGCGCGCTCATCTCTATCGGATGTTCGCAACCGAAGGCGGTGTCGCGACGATCATTCGCGAAAAGCGCCTCGATGCAGCCTTCCGCGAATTGTCCCTGCCCGGCAGCCGCGTCCAGTCGATCTCGGAAATTGCCCATACGTTCGGCTTCTCCAGCAGCACGCAATTCCACCGCGCCTTCCGCGCCCGTTTTGCCGTGACGCCGAACCAGGCGCGTGGCCAACTACCGTCGGGGCAGAGCGATCCGCGACTGGCCTCCGTGCAAAATCACTTCGGCGCCTATGCACGACATCTGGTCGTCGGCCGCTCCGACAAACCACCGGCTGACGAAGGCTGATCGAGGGCTGGCTCTGTCTAGCTGCGGCCTGGGTTTCGAATTCATGAACCAGACTTGCCGAAAATACTGGTCAGCCGTTCACGATCCGATAGAAAATCCTCCCCGCGTTGCCACGGCCAGCATATCGCAAATATATACCGCTGGTGCACGAGCAACATCGATCATGGCTGGGGGCTTCATGTGCGACTATTGTTCTTCTAACGGGTCAAACGACCGATCAAACTTGTCCCGCCGACATCTTCTTTGGGGCGGTGCGGCACTCGCCACCGCTGCGTTGACGCCATTTCAAGCAGCTTCGGCGCAGACGGCGACACCGCAGAATGCCATTTCGCCAGACGAGGCGTTGAAGCGCATCATGGACGGCAATGCGCGCTACGCCGCCAATACCTCCTCCAATCAAGATTACTCGGCCGGCCGCGCCGCGCGCGCCACGGCGCAATATCCCATCGCCGCCATCTTGAGCTGCGCCGACTCGCGCGTTGCCCCCGAACTCGCCTTCGACCAGGCGCCCGGTGATCTTTTCGTTGTTCGCCTCGCTGGCAATTTCGTCAACGACGATGGTCTCGCCAGTCTCGAATATGCGGTGAAGATCCTCAACGTGCCGCTGATCATGGTGCTCGGTCATTCCAACTGCGGCGCCGTCGATGCCGCCATCAAGGTACTCAACGATCGCGTCACCCTGCCCGGCCATTTGCAGCAGCTGGTGCGCGACATCAAGCCAGCCGTCGAAGCCGCGCAGAAGCAGAAGCCGGCCAATCTGCTCGCCGCGTCGATCACCCAGAACGTTCGCAACGGCGTGCGCCGCCTCGAAACCGCCAAGCCGATCCTCAGCGAGTTCGTTCAGGCCAAGAAGGTGAAAGTGGTTGGCGCACACTACGATCTAGCGACGGGCAAGATCGCTCTCGTCTGATTTAGGAGGTTGTAGAAGACCCCTCGGTGTCATACCCGACGCCCGCGCAGCGGGTGAGCGGGTATCCAGAGCAAGCGGCAGGATGCTGTTCGGGACAAAGTGTTGCATAGCAATCACGCTGCGACTTCTGTCATGCTGGACGACTACGCAGCAATCGATCCGGCATTCAGAACAAGCGGTAAACTATTTGAAGCGACGAGCTTCCATGAAAGACTGAAGCAGTGACTCTGGATTCCCGCTCAGCCGCTATGCGGCTGTCGGGAATGACACCCAGGTGTCGGCAATGCCGTTCAGTTGGCCGGGGTTTCAATTAGGACCCAACTCTCAGTTCCAGCTTCGAATGCTGTACCTATCAATCTGACCGTGATGCGCAGCAACGTAATTTTTGCAGGCATCACGCAAGCTTTGCAGTTTGACGCCGTCGTAACCCGGATCGTCGCGATTCAGTTTGAGGTCTGTATCAACGACGATAACCGTCTTGAGACCGTCGCTCTCCACAATCTTCATCGTACTAGACGACTTGGCGTTCGGATGATCGATCATAGGGCGCTCCCAGAAAATCCGCTCGGAGGATACCGCCCCGCCCCGAAAAGACATCCCACGCCAATGCAAATCGCCCCCTTGACGGCCTCAGGGCATCGGCGCATGATCCATATAACAAAACGTCGTTTTGAATAATGAAACGATGGGATCGCACCGAGGAAACCGCATGGGCAAGGCGGAGAGCGTCAACACCGAGCCAGGGACGAGCACGCTCGATCTCGCGCTGCGGCTTGTTGAATACCTCGCCTATCAGAGCGGGCCGACGCCTCTCGGTACGATCGCCGCCGCCTTCGATGCTTCCAAATCCACGGTCTATCGCCATCTGCAAACACTGCAGCGCCACGGCTTCGTCCGCCATGATCCGGCAACCGGCAGCTACGACATCGGCGTCAAGATGATGGTGCTGGGCGAGGCCTCGCGCAGCCGTTTCGACATCGTCACGACGGCAAGGCCCGAACTACTGGCGCTGCGCGATGCCACCGGCCAGGCCGTCACCATCTGCACTCTGATCGATGACGAAGTCGTCGTCCTCGAACTCACGCAAGGGCGCACCGTCATTGAATTCGCCACTCGGCCCGGCACGCGCATGGCGCTGCACGCCAGCGCCCATGGCAAGGTCTGGCTCGCTTTCGGCCCCGATCATCTGCTCGACAAAGTGGCGAGCGCGCCGCTGCAGTCCTGGACGCCGGACACGATCACCGATCCCAAGAGACTCATCCGCGATGTCAAAGAAGCCCGGACGCGGGGCTGGACCACGGCACCGGACGAGGTGATCAGCGGCGTCAATACGCTCGCGGCGCCAGTGCGCAACCATCACGGCACGCTGATCGCCTCCATCGCCATCGTCGGCGCCAAGCAGTTCATCCCGGCCACGCCGACGCCCGCCCAGATCACGGCGACACTCGAAACCGCCGCTCGTATTTCCGGAACTTTAGGTTGGAGACAGTAACGCCATGACCTATTCGCTCGCTGTCGATATCGGCGGAACTTTCACGGATATCGTGCTGCGCAACGATGCCGGCGCGCTGACGGTCGACAAGACGCTGACCACCCACCACGATCTCCTGGAGGGCTTCTTCCACGGTGTGCATGCGGTCTTGTCCAAGGCCGATATCGCCCCCAACAGCGTCGATGGCGTCGTCGTCCACGCCACCACCGTCGTCACCAATGCGTTGATCGAGCGCAAGGGCCAGCCGACCGCCATGGTGGTGACGGAAGGCTTTCGCGACGTACTCTTCATCCGCAACGAACACCGCTACGAAATGTACGATCCGCAGATCGAATTTCCCGAGCCGCTGGTGCCGCAAGAACTCACCTTCGGCATTGCCGAGCGCACCCTGGCCGATGGCCGCGTTCTGGCAAGGCCGGCGGAAAAGGACATCGCCGCGCTTATCGCCCAGCTGAAAGCCAGCGGCGCCAAGGCCATCGCTATTTGTTTCCTCAACAGCTTCGCCAATCCGGAAAATGAGCGGCAGGTGGCCGCCGCCCTGCGCCAGGCCCTGCCCGATCTGTTCATCTGCACGTCATCGGACGTGGCGCCGCAGATCCGCGAATATCCCCGCGCCTCCACCACCACGGTCAATGCCTATACGATGCCGATCTCGCAGCCCTATCTGAAGCGGCTCAGCGAACGGCTGGAGACCGAGGGCTTCGCCAATACGCCGCTGATCATGCTCTCGTCCGGCGGTGTCGTCGGCGCTGAAACCGCAGGCCGCAATCCCGTGCGCATGATCGAAAGCGGCCCGGCCGCCGGCGCGCTCGCCGCCTGCCACTATGCTGAATTGCTCAAGATCGACCGGCTGATGTCTTTCGACATGGGCGGCACCACCGCCAAAGCCTGCCTGATTGAAAATCGCGTGCCTCTCGTCACCGGTCTATTCGAGGTCGACCGGCGCTATCGCTTCAAGGATGGCAGCGGCCTGCCGGTGACGGTGCCGTCGATCGACATGATCGAAATCGGCGCCGGCGGCGGTTCGATTGCCCATGTCGATGATCTGGGTCTCTTGAAGGTCGGCCCCGAAAGCGCCGGCTCTATGCCAGGCCCAGCCTGCTACGGCCGTGGCGGCACCAAACCCACCGTCACCGACGCCGACCTGATGCTCGGCCTGATCGACGCCGACAATTTCCTCGGCGGCGACATGAAGCTCGATCGCCCCGCCATGCAAAAGGCCTTCGATCAACTGGCGGGCGAATTGAAACTCACGCCCGTGGAAGCCGCACGCGGCATCTACCGCGTCGTCACCGAAGCCATGGCGTCGGCCGCACGCGCCCACGCCACTGATCGCGGCATCGATTATCGCGGCCTGCCGCTCTTTGCCTTTGGCGGCGCTGGCCCCTTGCATGCCTGCGGCGTCGCGAGCCTGCTGCAGAGCGCCTCGGTGATCGTGCCGCCGCAGTCGAGCGTGCTGTCCGCCTTTGGCACTCTGGTGACGCCGGTGCGGCTCGATCTGGTGCGCAGCGACCTCGGCCGCCTCAACGATCTCGACTGGGACCGCGTCAACCACATTCTCGGCGAACTGACCAAGGAAGCAACCGAGGCCCTCGTCGAGGCCTGTTGCGCGCCCCAGGACGTGCGCTTCGAATTCGGCGCCGACATGCGCTATGTCGGCCAGCAGCACGAAGTGCCGGTCACCTTCGAGGGCGATCCGCGCGTCACCCGCGACATCAGCGGCATCGGCGATCGTTTCGAGACCGCCTATCGCACACTCTATGGCGTCAGCCCCTCCCATGTGCAGATCGAGGTCGTCACCTGGCGGCTGACGGCGCGCGGCCCGGCGATCCCGTTCCAGCCCGCGACCAATGCCGGTGGCAAGGCCACAGCGCAAAAGCGCCATCGCACGGTGCATGCCTGGGAAGACAATCAGCAGGTCGCGGTTTATGCGCGCGCCGATCTGGCTGTCGGCCAGAAGATCGAAGGCCCCGCCATCATCGAAGAGCGCGAAACGACCACCGCTTTGCCGCCTGGCTGGACCGCCGTCATCGACGCCTATGGCTGCATCGTCGCCACAAAAGGATAAAATTCATGGACGCCGTTGAACTTGAAATCCTGTGGTCGAACCTGATTGGCATCGTCAGCGAGCGGGCCAAGGCATTGCAGCGCATCGCCTTCAGCCCGATCGTGCGCGAGGCGGGCGATCTTGCCTGCGCTCTATTCGACCAGCGCGGCCGCATGGTGGCGCAGGCCAATACCGGTACGCCTGGCCACATCAACTCGCTCGCCTTCGCTGGCGCTCATCTCGTCAAGCTCTTCGAGGGCAAATGCGAGCCGGGCGACGTTTTGATCACCAATGATCCCTGGCTCTCGGCCGGCCATTTCTTCGATATCACTCTGCTGACGCCGATCTACGACGGCACCAAAATCATCGCCTATATCGGCTCGACCATCCATCACACCGACATCGGCGGCTATGGCATCGGCGCTGGTGCGCGTGACGTGCACGAGGAAGGCTTGTGGATTCCGCCGCTCAAATTCTATGAGCGCGGCGTCCCCAATCCAGTGTTGCATGCCATGATCGGCCGCAATGTGCGCACGCCCGACGCCGTGTTCGGCGATCTCGCCGCCCAGGTGTCGAGCGGCCATGCCGCCGCCGATCATCTCATCGCGCTGTGCCGTCGCCACGGGCTCGACGATATCGAAACCTTGTCGGACGAGATCATCGCCCGCTCCGAGGAGGCGACGCGCGCCGCCATCCGCAAGCTCAAACCCGGCGTCTATCACGGCGAGAGCAAGTTCGACGTGCCCGGCGGCGAGATCATCACCTTGAAGACCGCGCTCACCGTCGATGCCGACAAGGGCAGCATCACCGTCGATTTCGACGGCTCCTCGATGCAGACGACCACCGGCATCAATGTCGTGCTCAACTACACCCACGCCTATACCACCTTCGCCATCCGCAGCTGCCTCAACCCGGAACTGCCCAACAACACCGGCAGCCTGGCGCCTATCATCGTCAAGGCGCCCGAAGGCTCGATCGTCAATTGCCGCTATCCGGCGCCCGTCAATGCGCGCCACGTGGTCGGCATGTATGTGCCGATGCCGATCCTCAAGGCGCTCTATCAGGTCATGCCGCAGCGGGTGCTGGCGGAAGGCTCGGGCGCGGTCTGGACCATGCAGATCCAAGGCAAGAAAGCCGACGGCAACGCCTTCACCTCGTCCATGTTCAACTATTCCGGCGGCATGGGCGCGCGCGCCACAAAACCCGGCCCCAGCGCCACCTGCTATCCCACCGGCGTCGCGGCCGTGCCGATCGAAATTCTCGAAGCAGCCATGCCGATCGTTTTCGACCGCAAGGAATTGCGGCGCGGCTCCGGCGGCCAGGGTCGCACGGCCGGCGGCGACGGCCAGATCATCCAGTTCCATATGCTCACTGAAGATCCCTGGCTGCTCAACGCCGTGCCAAGCCGTCTCGCCTCCGGGCCTGACGGCGTCGGCGGCGGTTCGCCGGGCCAGAAGGGTGTGTTTCAAGTCAATGGCCGCGATGTCAGCGAACCACGTAAGCTGACCATGCAGCCCGATGACGTTGTTCTCTTGGAAACGCCCGGAGGGGGCGGTTTCGGATCGTCCAACTACTGATTTAAGCATAAACAGGAGAGGGAGAAAGAATATGCAAGGGAGACACTACGCCGTATTGGCGGCCGCCAGCTTTGCTGCCGTCCTCACCGCCTCAGCCGCCAGCGCGCAGGAGACCTATAAGATCGGCATTTCCGCCGGCCTCACCGGCTATGCCGCCACTGTCGATCGCGCCTGGCGCGATGGCGTCGAACTGGCCGCCGCCGCCATCAATGCCAAGGGCGGCGTCAATGGCCGCAAGCTTGAAGTGATCGTCGAGGACAATCGCTCCGAGCCGCAGGAAGCGGTGACTGTCTATCGCAAGATGCTGACCTCAGACAAAGTCAATATCTTCATCTCAGGCTGCGTCTCGGCCGGCAATTTCGCCGCCGCCGGCCTTGTCGTGCGCGCGCAAGTGCCGATGGTGCTCTGCTCCATCCTGCCGCAGCAGCCCGATCAGGTGAAATGGGCCTTCTCCACGCTGCCGCCGGCCGGCTTCGAAATCACCAAGCGCTACGAATATCTGAAGAACAAGACCAATATCCGCAAAGTCGGCGTGCTGCATGACCCCACCCCCTATGCCAATCTGCAGAAGGGCGTGGCGGAGAAAGCGGCGGCCGAATATGGCATCGAGGTCGTCGGTATCGAACAATACAAGCAGGACGACGCTGACCTTTCGGTGCAAATCGCCAAGATGCAGGCGGCCGGCGCTGGCGCGATCCTCAAGATCGGCCTCGGTGGCACCACGCTGACGGCCGCCAAGAACATCAAACAGCTCGGCTCCAACCTGCTGTTGCTGACCAGCCTCGAAGACATCGCCGTCTTCAAGCCGGTGGCGGACGTGCTCGGCGACAAATTCTTCTTCGTTGCCTCACCGTCGCAGGTCAATAACGCCCTGCCCGACGGTGCGCTCAAGACCGAGATCGGCAGATTCCTGAAACCCTGGCACGAGAAATTCGCCGATCGCGATCCGAACTGGGCTTCGCGCGGTTGGGACGGGGTGATGCTGACGGTCGCCGCCATCGAGAAAGCGAAATCCTTTGACGGCCCGGCGGTACGCGACGCGCTTGAACAACTGACCGGCTTCCAGGGCACCACGGGCGTCTACAATATGAGCCCCACCGTGCATCAGGGCCTGACGATCAATCCGTTCTTCATCGCCACCATCGTCGATGGCAAACCGAAGGTCGTGGAATGACAGAGGCCCCCGCGCGGGTTCTTGAAACGCAAGCCCTGACGGCCCGCTACGGCCATGTGCAGGCGCTGTCTGGCGCTGACATTCATGTCTGCGCCGGAGAGCTCGTCGCCGTGCTCGGCCCCAATGGGGCCGGCAAGTCGACCCTGCTGCGCGCGATCCTGGGCCTGGCCACGACCACGGGCACCGCGAGCTTTCGCGGCCAGCCATTGCCGCGGCACGATCCGGTGGCGGTGAGTTCGCGTGGCGTGGTTCTGGTGCCGGAGGGGCGTGGCATTTTCGGCCCCATGACGGTGTCGGAAAATCTTCAGCTCGGGGCTTATCGCCTGCGCGGCGACAAGCCCGAATATGAGCGCCGGCTCACCCGCGTGTTGGCGCTTTTCCCCCGTCTCGGCGAACGTCTCGCGCAAACCGCCGGCTCCATGTCCGGTGGCGAGCAGCAGATGCTAGCCATCGGCCGCGCTCTGATGAGCGATCCGAAAATTCTCCTGCTCGACGAACCCTCGCTCGGCCTGGCGCCGCGCGTCATCGCCGAGATCATGGAAAAGCTGGCTCTGCTGCGTGACGAGGGCCTGCCGATCCTGCTCGTCGAACAAAAGGCGCCCGCCGCGCTGAAATTGGCGCAGCGTGCCTATGTGCTCGTTCTCGGCCGTATCGTGGCCTGTCTCGATCCGCGTGACCTGACCTCACATGACGATCTTGCGCAATATTACTTCCACTGATCGCGGCGGCTTGCTGCTGCGCGCGCTGCCCTTGAGCATCTGGCCCTGGGCGGTGTCGGCTGTCATCGTCGGCTATGCCTTCGTGGTCGGCGGCTATGCCGCAACCGTGATCGCCTTCGCTCTGGTCTATGCCGTGTTTGTGACCGGCCTGAACCTGTTCATGGGCTTCGCCAATCAAGTCACCTTCGGCCAGAACGCCTTCGCCGCTCTCGGCGGCTATGGCTCGGCGATCCTGACGACGACCTATAACTGGCCTGTCGTGCCGGCGATCTGCGCCGGCATCGCGTTGGCCGTGCTGATCGCGCTCGTCATCGGTTATCCGACCTTACGCCTCAAGGGCCACTATCTGGCGATGGCGACGCTCGCCATCGGCCTCATCACCTATGAGATCGCCGTCGAATGGCAATCTCTGACGCAAGGCTATCTCGGCATCTCCGGCATTCCGCCGCTCGGCATCGGCTCTTATGAGATCATTTCCGATCGCGGCCTGCTCGCCACCCTCTCCATTATCGCGCTGCTCTCAGCCTTCGTCGCCGCGCGCATCAAGGCCTCTCGCATGGGCCGCGCCTTCCTGGCGCTTGGCGCCTCCGAGAACGCGGCGCTGGCGCTCGGCATCAACGTGGCGCGCACCAAGCTCATCGCCTTCCTCACCGCCGCCGCCTTCGCCGCGCTGTCGGGCGCGCTGTTCGTTCACGTGGTCGGCTATGTCAGCCCGGAAGTGTTCGGGCTGCATATGGTCATTCTCGGCTTCACCATGCTCTATGTCGGCGGCATCGGCAGCATCGCCGGCCCGCTCGTCGGCGCCCTCTTGATCAGCCTGCTGCCGGAAGTGCTGCGCAGCTTCAAGGATTACCAGGACCTGTTCTATGGCGCGGCGCTGATCCTGCTGCTGATCTACGCGCCACGCGGCCTCGCCGCTTTCTTCGAGCGCCGCCCCTTGAGGGTTAAGTCATGAGTGCTTCCATGACCTCCCGCTTGTCGATCAACGGGCTGAGCAAGCGCTTCGGCGGCCTCATCGCCGTCGGCGACGTCAGCTTCGAGGTGCCGGCGGACGGCGTGACGGCGGTGATCGGCCCCAACGGCGCCGGCAAAACCACCCTATTCAGCTTGATCTCCGGCTTCCTGCCGCCGACCGAAGGCACGATCCGTTTCGAGGGCGACGACATCGTCGGGCTGACGCCAGACAAACTCGCGGCGCGTGGCCTCGTGCGCACGTTCCAGCTCGTCCAGCTATTTCCCGAAATGAGCGTGCTCGACAATGTGAAAGTCGGCCAGCATCTGCACACATCGAGCGGCCTGCTCGCCGCCGTGCTGCGCCCGGGCTCGACGCGCGCGGAAGAAGCCCGCGTCGAGGCGACATCGCGCGAGCTTCTTGAGATGGCGCGCCTGACGCCCCTCGCCGACCAGCCGGCCAAGATTCTCTCCTATGGCCAACAACGCCTGCTCGAACTGATACGGGCGCTCGCCGCCCAACCACGCCTCATCCTGCTGGACGAGCCAGCCGCCGGCCTCGACTCCAACGAATCCAAACATCTCGCCGCGATGATCCGGCAGATCGCCGCCAGCGGCGTCACCGTCCTTTTGATCGAACACGATATGTCGCTGGTCATGTCGGTTGCCGACCGGGTGGTCGTGCTCGATTTCGGCCGCAAGATCGCCGAGGGCACACCAGCTGAGGTGCGAAAACATCCGGCCGTGCTCGAAGCCTATCTGGGCGGCGTGGAGATCGCCGATGTCTGATTATACCTATTTCGCGCAAGTTCTGGTCAGCGGCCTCGGCACCGGCTGCATCTACGGCCTGATCGGTATCGGCTTCTGCGTCATCTACAACGCCAGCGGCATCGTCAATTTCGCTCAAGGCGCTTTCGTCATGCTGGGCGGCATGCTCACGCAAGTGGTGCTGAGCCGGTTTGGTCTGCCACTGCCCATCGCCGCCATCATCGCCATTCTCCTGGTCGCGGCCTCCGGCACGATGCTGGAACGGCTGGTGGTGCGCCCGTTGTGGGACCGCAACGCCACCATGTTCGTGATGATACTGGCCACATTAGCGGCGCAGATCGTGGTCGAACGGGCAACCCTGCTCGCGGTCGGCGATCAGCCGCGCACCCTGCCCGTCTTCACCGATCTGCCGCCGCTGAAATTCGGCGGCGTCGCGGTGAGCCTGCAACTGATCTGGATCCTCGCCACCTCCTGCCTCATCGTCGCCGGCCTCGCCGTCTTCTTTCAAAAGACCAAGACCGGTAAGGCCATGCGCGCCTGCGCCATCGATCGCGAGGCGGCGGCATTACAGGGCATTCCGGTCAAGCGCATGCTGGCGTTGTCATTCGCGCTCAGCGCCGCGCTGGGCGCGCTCGCCGGCGTGCTAATCACGCCGACCCAATACACCGCCTTCAATGTCGGCGTGCCCTTCGCCATTTCCGGCTTCATCGCCGCCATCGTGGGCGGTTTCGGCAAACCGTCCGGTGCCTTCCTCGGCGGCCTGCTGCTGGGCGTGGTGCAAGCGGCGGCGATCGCCGGCTTCGGCTCTGGGCTTAAGAATGTCGCGGCCCTGTCGATGCTGCTCATCTTCCTGTTCCTGCGCCCCGGCGGCATCGTCGGCGCCAGCAAGTGATATAATCGATCAACATCTGGAAAGGACCTGCCATGAACATCAGCAAGATCGATTGGAGCAAAACCGACTGGACGCACGTGCGCGAAGGCGTCGATCGCAAGGGCTTTTCCGGCACCGGCGCCACCATCGCCATCAACCGGCTGATGCCTGGCCACGAGCCCCGGCCGCATTCGCACCCGCACGAGCAGATCGCCTATATCATCAGCGGCAAAATCAAGTTCGTCGTCGGTGGCGAGGAGCATATCCTCGGGCCCGGCAGCGTGCTCGTCGTGCCGCCGAACGTCGAACATTGGGGCGAAGTGATCGGCGAGGAGCCGGTGATGAATCTCGACGTATTCACGCCGACCCGGCCGGAGTACTCTTCCTGAGAGCTGGCGCCACGGAACCTTCCGCCGACGCGCTGGCAGAGGAGGCCCGATGGGTACGTTAACAGGCAAGACCGCCGTCGTCACAGGCGGCACGCGCGGTTTCGGCCGCGGTATCGTCGAGGCCCTGGCGGCCGAGGGGGCGCGGGTCGTCGCCATCGCGCGCAACTCTGAATCGCTTGACGCGCTCAAGCGTGAGGTGAAAGGCGATCTTGCGACGGCGCAGGGCGATGTGACGGACCCGGTGTTCGCGGGGCGGACCATCGAGCGCGAAAGGCCCTCGATCGTTGTGCTCAATGCCGGCGCCCGTGGCCTCAATCGTCCAACCCGCCTCCACAGCTGGGAGACCTTTTCGGTTCAGTATGAAACCGATGTGAAGGCTGCCTTTCTCTGGATGCGCGAAGCTTTGTTGCTCCCTCTCGACAAGGGCAGCACGGTCATTCTCGGCTCAAGCGGCGCTGCGCTTCGGCCGGTCTTTGTCAATGCCAGTTACGCGGCGGCCAAGGCCGCCATATTCGCCTTCGCGCAGGGCGTAGCGGGCGAAGCCCGCCAGTTTGGCATTAATGTTCACTGCCTGTTGCCGGTGATGGCGCCAGACACGGAAGTCGGTCGCGAAGCGCTCAAGGATTTCTCAAAATATCTCGGCGTTTCCGAAGACGACATCAAGCAACAGAAAGGCATGACCCCGCCGGTAACACCAGCGATCGTCGGCAAGGCCGTGATCGATATCATCACCAACCCGGCGCATGCGCAGACAGTCGGCTTCCGCGTTTCCGGCCTGGGCATTGCTGCGGTCGGCACGGGATAGACGACCGGGTTATTCGCCCTTCACCGTTGCCCGCAGCGGTATTTCTTTCAGGGCGAGGAAACACAGGGCGGCGAGCGCTGAGATCACCGCGCCTGCCAGGAAAATGTCGCGGAAAGCGCTGGCGGTCGCCAGTTCGAGCGCGGCATTGCCGGTGGCGCCTTCGCGCAAGCCCGGCAATCCGCTGGCCAGCGCGATAGCGCCCACCGCTGCCACGCCGATGGCGCTGCCCAAACTGCGCATGAAGCTCAAGACAGCCGTGGCGACCCCGAGATGGCGATAGTCGACCGCGTTCTGAACCGTGACCGTGCCGATGGGAAACATCGAGCCCATGCCGAAGCCAGCAAGGAAAAGCAGGGTTTCCGTCAGAAACAACGAGGCGGTGGTGGAGTGCAGAGCCAGTATGGTCAGGCAAACAGCGGCCAGAGCATAACCACCCACAGCCAGATATTTGTAGCGCGGCACATGCGCCACCATCTTGCCGATCACGGCACTGCCGATGGTCGTTCCCATAATATAAGCGACCAACGCCACGCCGGATGCCGCCACCGACAGTCCCAGATGAGCCTGCAGATAGATCGGTACGTAGACGGCCACTGCCAGGCTCGCACCCATGCCGAAGAAACACGCCAGGGTGGCGGCGGCGACGATCCGGTTGCGCAGCACTTCAAGCGGGATCAGCGGCTCCTCCACCCGGCCAAGCCAGAACACGAACAGCAGCCATAAGACGACAGACCCACCAAGCAGCGACAGAATGGGGGCTGAGAGCCATGGATAGGTGCCGCCGCCCCAGGTCAGCGCCAGCATCAACGTCGTCGTCGCCGCCAGGGTCAACAGGCCACCGACAAAATCGAGACGATGACGATGCGACGGCACCACCAGCTTCTTCAGCGGGCCGACCAGAATGAACAAAGCTGCGATGCCCAGGGGGATGTTGACCCAAAAGATCAGCGACCAATGCCAGCGCTGGGCAAAGAACCCCCCCAGCAGCGGCCCGGCCAGGCTGGCGATCGCCCAGGTCGCCGAAATATAGCCGGCATAGGCGGCACGCTCGCGCGGCGGCACCGTGTCGCCAATGACGGTCTGCGCCAGGACCAGCAGACCGCCGCCGCCGATGCCTTGCACGGCGCGGCCGACGATCAGGATCAGCATGGTGGGCGCGAGCGCTGAGATCACCGAACCGAGGAGAAAGATGATCACCGCCGCAGCGATCACCGGGCGCCGGCCATAGCTATCGGAGATCTTGCCATAGAGCGGCGCCGATGCCGTCGCCGTCACCAGATAGGCGGTGACGATCCAGGGCAGATATTCGGTATCGCCCAGCGCGCTGCCGATCGTCGGCATGGCTGGTGTCACGATGGTCTGGTCGATCGCCGCCAACAGCATGACGACCATGACGCCGATGACGATCGCCCGTTTTTCCCTGAGGCCGAGCCTTTCGTCCGGGCGAGGATCGAAATTTTCTTGAACGTTCATGACGGCTGCTTTGGACAGAGAGCGGATGCATCGGCGCATGCGATGCGCTGCCTTGGATCCGCTAGGTCGAGAATGCTGCCCCAAGTGTTTCTTGGGAAGTGGCCGGGCTAACCATCCGACCTGCTCTCGTTTCGGCCGCTCCTTCTATCCCCTGGCCCATTACGGCGTCAATGCTAAGGCAATGCTGAAACGTCTGAAAGCTAAGCCTTCAGCGCATGGCCGGCAGCACCAAGGGCCAGCGCTCAAGCAGATGATAAGTGCCGAGTTCGCCAAGCCAACGTTCGTTATGAATGAGGCAGAATTCCCACACCACGAAGCGGATCGGCTCGATCTCGCGCGGACGGATCGTGTCTGGGCCATAAGAAAGCGTCATGTGGGGGGCGAATTGATCAGCGGCCCGCAGGCCGTTGCTGTCGATCGCCACCCCGAGCCGCCGGTGAAGGTCACGCAAAGCCTCGCTTTCACCAAGCAGAACCAGCGGATACCGGTTGGGACGTCCGCTGGCGAAAGTGGAAACCCCGGACAGCGTAACCTCGAACGGCTTCATCGCAACCGCATCACCGGCCCGCCGCGCTGCGTAAATGAATTTGCCGCGCACCCGCTTGTAGTCGCCAATGAGATGCAAGGAGATATGCAAGCGCTCCGTCAAAAGCGGTTGCCCAGCGAGCCGATGCTCACGACGAAAAACCTGCCCAAACCGTTCGGCGCGAACCGCCGTTTCGGCATCGGGAAACAACGCGAAGAATATCCGCTCCGGCCACTTCGGCCTAGGCAGCGCACGTTCATCGAAATCGAACTCATACTGCATGACGCCTACTCCCACGCCGCCTGCAGTCCCCAATCATTACAATAGAACAAAAAGAGAACAAAACGCAAGCGCCATGATCGGACAATCCAGCAATGATATGCTCGCGCGATGACGATTCATCACGGCTCCTGTCACTGCGGCGCGGTTCGCTTCGAGGTCGAAGCCGAGATTGATCACGTGCGCGAATGTGATTGTTCGATCTGCCGGCGGCGTGGCGCGCTGACGTTTCGCGTCCCCGACAAAGCCCTCCGCATCCTCACACCCGTTGAAGACATGATGATCTATCGCTGGGGCAGCGGAACGGCGGCGGATTACATCTGCCGGGTTTGCGGCATCCTGCCGTTTCGCCGGCCAAGCGCACCGACAGCGAGCGAACTCGCGGCCGGTGCTGCGCCTTTCGATGGATGGGCCATCAATGTGCGCTGCCTGGAGGCAGTCGATCTCGCACGGCTGCCCCGCGTCAAGATCGAAGGCAGCAAGCTCATCATCTAACGCGCCATCACGCCGCTTTGCGCGTCAGCTTACAGTTGAACTCTCGCTCGATGTAGATTTCGACGAAGCCCGGCAGCCAACCCTGGCGCACCATATCCCTGAAGGGCTCTGTATAGCGATCGTCACGCGCCTTGGTCAGCACGACGATGCGCCAGAGATTCAGGGGATCGCTGTCGTCGCCGCCGGCCGCATGCTCCACATGAAACAAGGGCTGGAAGTCGCCGGCGTGCAATTGATGGCCTGTGTCATCGGCGAACTGAGCCCGGCCCATGAACAGGATGCGCTGCGCTTCATTGTCGATTAGCACTTCCTCCAGCACCGTGCCGTGCGCCTTGTTGTCGATCCAACCAAGTTGGTCGGAGGCGCGGAAGAACCGTTCCGTGCCGTCGTTCAGCTTATGTCGTCCCCAGGATTTTCCTTCCGACACCACATAGGGAATGAAGCTGGCCGGATCCCAGGCCTTCTTGCGCTCCATATCCCACAGCTTATCGCGTGACATGCGCACCGAGGGCGCCACCGTATATTTCTCGCGCAGCTTGCTGTTGACGGCGACGGCCGGCAATTCGAACCGGCTGTGGTTTGGATCATTCCAGGCTGCTTCGAATTCGTCGGAAACCGATTTAAATGTAACACCGGTGTTTTCTGGATGGCTCATGTGCTCACCCTCCTTAAGTCTATATCTCAAAGTCTAAATCGGTATGTCTTGAGATTAAGATAATCGACGTTAAGCTAAAAGAGTCAAGACCGACTGGCGAGCAAACCCGCCTAGTCCGGCGTCTGAGGGAGGCTTGGATGTTCAGATCGTGGCGCTTTCTATCCCTGACCGCAGCTGTTGCGCTTCTTATCACGCCCATCGCCCATGCCGAAAATGCGGTGACCACGCGCAATGACATCACCTTCGTCGAACATGACCAGGTGAAGCTCGTCGGCGATCTCTATCTGCCGCAAGGCGTCCAGAAAGCCCCGGTCCTGGTCGCCGTCCATGGCGGCGGCTGGCAGGTCGGTGACCGCAAAATCTACCAGAATTTAGGCCCTTATCTGGCCAAGAACGGTTATGCGGTCTTCGCCATCGAATACCGGCTCAACAAGCCGCAGGCGCGCAGCTATCCCGGCGCGGTCTACGACACCAAGGCGGCGATCCAATATGTACGCGCCAATGCAGCGACGCTCGGCGTCGATCCCGATCGCCTCGGCCTGATCGGCGACAGCGCCGGTAGCCATCTCGCCGCGCTCGTCGCGCTCGCCGGCGAGGAACCGCTGTACTCAAGCGAGTATAAGTCCGATCCGAACGCCTCTGTTTCGGCGAAGGTAAAGGCGGTCGTCGGATTCTACGGCGTCTACGACATGCAGGCGCAGTGGCAGCACGATCTCGTCACCCGCCCACGCGACAATATCGCGGAGAAATTTTTGGGCGCCGCACCTAATACCAATCGAAAAGTCTTCTTTGAGTCGTCGCCGATCAATTACGCCACCGTCGACCGGAACCAAATCCGTTTCCTGCTGATCCATGGCACCGATGACGACATCGTCGATCCCCCTACCCAGTCGAGCGCGTTTCTCCTCGCACTCAAACAAGCGGGTTTCTACGTCCGCACCGTGGTCGTTCCCGGCGCCGGCCATTTCTTCGTCACCGACCCGGTGGATGATACGAGCTTTGCTGGCTTCGCCGGACCTAGGATCGTACGGTTCCTCGCCGAGATAGGGTTCTAAATCCTCGGTGTCATTCCCGATACCGATTACGCCGGCATCGGGATGACAAAGTGGAGCGATCAGGCTGGTTGCAATTGTCGACGCACCAATGGCGGAAAGGCCAGCCCTATTCCCACGGCACCAAGCCCGACAAGCGCGGAGCCGATATAGAGCCACGCATAGCTGGCATAAGCATCGAAAATCAGACCACCAGCCATCGGGCCGAATGCCATGCCGATGCTCGACAACAAAGTTGCCGCGCCAAACACCGTGCCGAGGATTTTCTGCCCGAAATATTCCCGCGCCAGCACCGCATAGAGCGGCATCACACCGCCGTAGATCATCCCGAAAATGGCGGCGAGCACATAGAATTCGCTGAGCCGGCTAACCAGCAGATAGGCCGCGATCGCCAACGCCTGCAACGTCAATCCGGTAAGCAGCACCCGCTTGACACCAAGCCGGTCAGCGAGGACGCCAAACAGAACCCGGCCACCCAAGCCCGCCAGACCTTCGACACTGTAAATACTGACTGCGGCCATCGGCGCGATCCCACACAAGGTCGCATAGCTGACCATGTGGAAGATCGGGCCGGAATGCGCCGCGCAGCAGGCAAAGAACGTCAGGCCCAGCACCCAGAACTGCTGCGAGCGCAGAGCGTCCTTCACCGACATGCCGGGTCCGTTGCCGAGCGCTTGTCCTGCGCCACCACTGGTGACGACAGGCGGCTTGCGCACCAGCAACGCCGCCGGGATCAACAATATCCAGGCCATCACGCCGATGGTGAACATCGCTGTGCGCCAGTCATAAGCGGTGATGAGCCAGCGCGCGAAAGGCGAGATCGTCATCGGCGCCACACCCATGCCGGCGGAAACCAGTGAGACCGCGAGACTACGATTGGTCTCGAACCAACCCGTGGTGGTGGCGATCATCGGCGCGAAAAAGGCGCTGGCGGCGAGCCCGACCAAGATCCCGTAAATGAGCTGGAAGGTCGTCAGCGTTCCCGCCTGGCTCGCCAAAACGAGCGCTAGGCCGAGCAGCACAGCGCCGCTCAACACCACCACACGCGGCCCGAAACGGTCGGTCGCCGCGCCCCACGCAAAGCCGCCAAAGCCCATGACCAGGAAATTCAACGTCATCGCGCTCGATATGCCGGCGCGCGACCAATGGGTGTCGGTCGCCACCGGTTCGAGAAAAATAGCCAACGAAAACATCGCGCCGAGCGCGACACAGGTCATCAGCGCACCAGCGCCAACGATCACCCAACGATAAGAGCTCATGTCCGGCTGTCCTCAGGTTGCGATCCTGCCGGCCTCCCGAAACCCTGCCCGAGATGCCGTCGTCTTTCTCAAGGACGCAGGAGCCTCGGTCATTCCGACATCGGGAACGAATTTTTTGCCTATTTTGACCGGGCGGTTTTGGCCGCCCGAAAGCAATTCAAGGACCCTGATATGATCGATGTGGCATCATGGCTGTGACAACAAATAGGCCGTGACACCAAGCCAGCCCCATCCGAGCATCCCCGCCCAATAAAAGGCGATCCCCGGCGCGATGGTGCTGGATATGCCAAGCCCGATCAGCGCAGGAAGCGCCAGGCCAGCGATCAGCGAGACGGCAGCCCAAATCGACTGCTGATCGTTCAGAAAATGGAAGGCGAAGACGAAGCAGGAAATGATCAGCGCTCCGAAGGCGAGCATGAACGCCATGCTGTGCACGATCGCCGTCGGCGTCATCACGGGCTGCTGATCATCTGGCGTTCCTGGCGGAAACCCCAATCCGGCGGGCGCATCGAAAACGCCCGCCAGCACTAGTCCGATGCCATAGACAGCGATCAGGAGAGCGCAGGCCAGCCCGCTCCCCTTGCTGCCGATGACCTGATGCACCCCAAGCGCGCAGGCAAGCGTCAGGAGGCCACTGATCACGAACACGGCCTTCATGATCCAGCCGCCTTCGCCAAGGCTGAGCACGCTGACCGCATGCCGCTCGATACTGAACCCTGGACGCCGGAAGACCTCGATGGTTGGAACGACAAAGAACAACAGTCCTGCCGCGATTCCAGCCAACAGCAACAGGCGGATATAGGATTGATCAGCGATCATAGCGGCCCCTCTGCTACGGCCAGGCCGTTAGTGTGTCGTCGCTTTGATATGCGCGACCATCTGATCCACCACCGTCGACCAGCCGTGATGGAAGCCCATGTCTTCATGGGTCTTTCGACCCGCTTCGTCACCATGGACCGCGATCGCCGTATAGCGCGTGCCCTTTCCGTTCGGCTCAAGAAACAAGCCGGCGGTGAAGAAAGGCTTCGGCGACGGCCGGAAGCCCGGCAGCAGCGCATCGGTGAAAATCAGCCGCTTATTCGGCACGATCTCCAGATAGCAGCCGAGGTTCGAAAACTCCTGGCCTTCCGGCGAGCGCATCACCGAGCGAAAGCCGCCACCGATACGCAGATCGATCTCGCATTCGGCCACGGTCCAGGGCTTTGGAACAAACCAGTGCTTCACGCTGTCGGGATCCGTCCAGGCCTGCCAGACCAGTTCAACAGGAACATCGATTTCCCGTTCCAACACAAGATCGAGCGCGGGATCGGTTTTTCCAAAAGGCGACATCATTCAGGCTTCTCCTTCTTTTTCAGCGATAAGAGATAAGCGTCGAGACGATCGAGCCGGCCTTCCCACATGGAACGCTGCCGACTGAGCCAATCTCTAGGAATGTCGAACTGCTCGGGCACGAGGGCGTAGGTTCTCACCCGGCCGACTTTCTCCGAGCTGACGAGCCCCGCACCTTCGAGCATTTTCAAATGCTCGACGAAGGACGGCAGCGCCATGTCATAGGCCGACGCCAATTCGCTGACCGATGACGGTTTGGCGCTGAGCCTCTCCACCACATCGCGTCGCGTCGGATCCGCCAGCGCGCGGAAAATGCCGTCGACCACCACCGACTCCGCCGACATGCCCTGCATCATGGTTCGCTCTTTCCTTTGATTGATCCAGCCTTTGATTGATACCCGCCGATCACCACGACATCTCCTCTCATGACGACAGAGCTAGCGCGGGAAAATACTAAGGTCAATCCCTAAGTAATGATGGAGCATTGACATATGACCGACAGTCAGTCAAATTTTGACGCGACACGAGACTGCTGGAGACTCGCCGATGAATGCTCAGTTGCTTGCCCTTGCCGGCCCAATCAGAACACGCGTCGCCATCAGCACCGGCCTCGGTCTGCTCGTCACCGCCTGTTACGGGCTGCAAGGCATCGCCCTCGCACAGGCCCTGGCCGTCCTCTTCGCCGGCGGCGCCATCGCCGACATCACGCCCTGGATCATCGCCTTCGCCGGCATCGTCCTTCTGCGCGGCCTCCTCCTCTGGTGCGCAGAAATCGCCGCGCAGACCACGGCGCAACGGACCAAGGAACATCTGCGCGCCCGCTTGCTCTCCCATCTCGCGGCGCTTGGCCCCGGCGTCACCCTGCGTCAGCAGACTGGCGATCTCCAGGCTGTGCTCGTTGCCGGCGTCGAAGCGCTGGAGGGCTATTACAGCCGCTATATGCCGGCGATCTTCATCGCCATTCTCGGCTGCGGCGGCGTGCTCGCTGTTCTCGCCTGGGTCGATTGGCCCTCGGCCCTCCTGCTCGGCTTCTTCGTCACAGCCTTCCCGATCGCCGACAGACTATGGCTGCGCTGGCGCATGCCCAAGAGTTCCGGTGTGTTCGCGGCCATGGGCGCCTTTGGCGCTTATCTGCTCGACAGCCTGCAAGGCATCGTCACACTGAAAGCCTTCGACGCCACGACCGCGCGCCGCAAGGAATTGGCAAGCCGCGCCGCGGCCCTACGCCAGGAAGCCATGGCCACTTTGGCCGTGACCCTGATGCGCACCGGACTCACCGGCTTCATCACCCTGATCGGCGTCGCACTGGTGCTTTCCTTCAACAGCTGGCGCACGGCCGCTGGCTTGCTCACGCCGGTCGCTCTCTTCACCGCGCTGTTCCTCGTGCGCGAAGCTTTCCGCCCGCTTGATCGACTGGAAAAGGAATTCCACACCGCCTGGGCAGCGAGCGGCGCCGCCACCTCGATCAGCGATTTCCTGGCCCTGATGCCCAACATCCATGAGCCCACAATGAGCGCGCCCATCCCTACGGCCCACGGCATTGCCTTCGACAATGTGAGCTTCGCTTACGAAGCCGACGGCGCCAAGGCTTTGTCCGCCGTCTCCTTCGCGATCAAGGAGAAGGAATTCGTCGCTTTGGTCGGCCCGTCGGGCTCGGGCAAATCGACGATCATCTCGCTGCTCCTGCGCTTCTTCGATCCGACCTCCGGTCATATCCGGATCGGCGGCACCGATATCCGCGATCTCTCGCTCGAAAACCTACGCTCGCTCGTCAGCGTCGTCTCGCAGGACACCTATCTGTTCCACGGCACGATCGAAGACAATCTGCGGATCGCCAAGCCGGATGCGACGATGGATGAAATCTACGCCGCCGCCATCGCCGCCCATATCGACGAATTCATCTTTGGTCTGCCCAAGGGCTATGCCACCGAAATCGGCGAGCGCGGCGCTCATCTCTCCGGCGGGCAGCGTCAGCGTCTCTCGATCGCGCGCGCGCTGTTAAAGAACGCGCCGATCCTGATCCTCGACGAAGCCACGTCCAATGTCGATCCGCGCAGCGAACGCGCCATCCAGGATGCCCTCGACGCGCTGGTCGGGCGTCGCACCACGCTGGTAATCGCCCATCGCCTGTCCACCATCCGCAAGGCCGATCGCATTCTGGTGATCGAAGATGGCCGCATCGTCGAGGAAGGCGATCACCACAGCCTCGAACAGAACGGACAGATCTATTCCCGCCTGATGGCCGCGCAAGGAGAAGCCGCATGACCGACGCAACCCTGCCCCGGCCTGCGACGCGCGCCCCCAAAGCCGGCGGCATTTTCGGCCTCATCCCCCTGCTCAAAAGCCGGCGCCTGGTCCTGGCGCTGACCATTCTCTCCGGCATTCTCGCCCAGGCCGGCACATTGGCGAGCCTTGCCGTCGGCGCCTGGCTTGTCGGGCACGCCGTCACAGGTGCGACGCCGGCAAGCCTCGTGCCGGGCTTTATCATCCTCGGCATCGTCGCTGTCTTCGCCGCGGCGGCGCGCTGGTGGCAGGCCTATATTTCGCACGATCTCGCCTTCGCGCTGATCGAGACCTTGCAGGTCGGCATCTACGACGGGCTGGAACGCGCTGCGCCTGGCTATGTACTGGGCCAGCGAACCGGCGAACTGGCCTCTGTCGCCACCACCGATGCCGAACTGATGGAGCATTTCTATGCCCATACGATCGCCGATTACGTCGGCGCCGTCGTGGTGCCGCTTGGCGCGCTGATCGTCATCTTCATGCTCTCCCCGCTCGCTGCATTAGCCTTGCTACCGTTTCTACCGCTCGTCGCCTCAGTGCCGTTCTGGCTGGCGCGCCGCGCCGGCGAACAGGGTCGCCAGGTCATGCATGAACTCGGTGCCCTCAATGCCGAAACCGTTGAGGTGATCCAAGGGCAGCGCGAACTGGCGATCTTTGGCCGGATGCCGGACAGGCTCGCCCGCCTGATCCAACAGACGCGCCATCTCGCCGCCGCACAGAAACGCTATGGCTCGCGCGCTGGCCTTGAACATTCCGCTATTGATGGCCTGGTCGCGCTCGCCGTGTTGACCTCGGCGATCGTCGGCATTTGGCTTGTGTCCCGTGGCAGCCTCGATCGCGCCCATTTCCCGCTGCTCATCGTTTTAGCCGGTGCGGCGTTCAGCCCGATCGTCGAAGTCACCCAGACCGCGCGCAAACTCGGCGAATTGCGCGCCGGCGCCGCGCGCATCCTCACCATCTTCCATCAGCAACCCGCCGTTCACGACACCGGCCGTGACGGCCCCTCGCCCGACACCACGGTTCATTTCAACAATGTGCGCTTTGGCTATGGCCACGACGAACGCGGTTCCGTGCTGAATGGTGTTAGCTTCTCCGTGCGGCCCGGCGAGACCGTGGCGCTGGTCGGGCGATCAGGCGCCGGCAAAAGCACGTGCAGCAATTTGCTGCTGCGCTTCTGGGACGTCGACGATGGCCGCATCGCGATTGGTGATTGCGATATCCGCGACCGTCCTATCAGCGCGCTGCGCAAGCTTGTCGCTTACGTTCCCCAGGACGTTCATCTCTTCAACGAGAGTATCGCCGACAACATCCGTCTCGGCCTGCCAAATGCGCCGATCGCGGCGGTGGAACGCGCCGCGCGGCTGGCGCAGGCCCATGACTTCGTCGCCGAATTGCCGCAAGGCTACGACACGGTCTGCGGCGAACGCGGCGCGCGCCTCTCCGGCGGCCAGCGCCAGCGCATCGCCATTGCCCGCGCCCTATTGCTCGACGCACCGATCCTGCTTCTCGACGAAGCCTCCTCGAGCCTCGACAGCGAAAACGAGAAAGCGTTGCAAACGGCCATGAACGAGATCCGCCGCGATCGCACCGTGATCGTCATCGCGCATCGCCTCTCGACGATCCGCAGCGCCGATCGGATTCTGGTGCTCGACGGCGGCCGCATTGTGGAAGAAGGCCGGCATGCCGATCTTGTCGAAAAAGGCGGCGTCTATGCGCGTCTGATCACATCCGCCGAGGCGTTTCAGTAAGCAGCGGAATCGCTCGGTCGATCTCGTTTAAATCTTTCAATTCAGGCTGATCTGCATTAGTTTGGAATCTGTCACAACAACGATGCAGACCAGCCCAGACGATGACCGAAATCACCGCCAAACGGCCTCGCACCAAGCCCGCGGAAGTACGCCGCGAAGAGCTGATGGATGCAGCCCAGGCGCTTTTCCTTGAAAAGGGGTTTTCGGCGGCGAGTGTCGACGAGATCGTCAAGATCGCCGACGTTGCCAAGGGCACGTTCTATCTGCATTTCAAGACCAAGGACGATGTCCTGCTGGCCTTGCAGGCCCGCTTCATCGATGATTTTCACAACAGCCTGAAAGATGCGCTGAAGCGCTGTCCACCCGATGCCTGGGACCGGCGTTTCGATGCCTGGATCGAAGCGGCCATGCGCGGATATTTCGACCAGGTCCCGTTGCACGATCTCGTCTTCCATGAATCGCAACCGGTTCACCAGCGCATCCAGCACGACAATCCTATAATCCTTCAGCTCGCGGCCCTATTGGAAGAAGGAGCCCAACAGGGCGCCTGGATCGTGAAAGATCCCCGCAGGACCGCGATGATGCTGTTCTATGCCTTGCATGGTGCAGTCGATGACGCGGTCGACAGCGGCAGCAAGATCAACCACAAAGCGCTCGGTGCGACCGTGCTCGCCTTCTGCCGTCAGGCGATCGGGTTGAAGCCGCGCAAAGGCTAACCGTCATTGCGAGGAGCGCAGCGACGCGGCAATCCAGTGGCACGTGGTAAAATGTCAAGAATTTCAGTAGCGCAGATCTAGTTGCGCCTGCGACTCTACGCCTTAACTCCTGGATTGCTTCACTACGTTCGCAATGACGGTAAGATTTTCGCGTTCTACGTCAGCGCCAGCAAGCTCGCATTGCCGCCCGCAGCCGCTGTGTTGATCGACGTCGCCACCTCCTCGACCAGCCAATGCAGGCAATAGGCATCGGCCCCTGAGCGAACCTCTTGCGACGTGGCGGCCTGAACGATGGGGATCGGCCCCGGCCATTGCGTCATGCGTTCATTCACAGATGTGACGAAATCGCCATCCCCCTCGACAAGCACCGCCGCGAATGAACCTGCGGTTTTCAAGTCCGCCAACCAAGACACACGCTGCTGGATCACAATCGGCAGATTGGCCAGCGATCCCTCCAATCCGTGATGGGTATCGATCACGATATCGTTGCCGGTCGCGAGCGCCGCGCCGATCTGGCAGAAAAGCCCCGCCTCCGTCCGCGGCACAATCAGCACGCGGCCGCGCGGCTGCAGGACATAGCGATTGCTTTCCCCGACTGGGCCCTTCAATGCGCAACTGAAGCCGAGCGGCGAGTGATCGCCCTGATCGCGCGCGATCCGCGCCGCTTCGGCCAGGCCCTTTCGCTCGAGCCAGGCGACGAACTGCAGCAGCGCCTCGTCAGCCCGGGCCGAAGCGCGCTTGGGTAGCGTGCCAGCTTTGGCCACCAAGCGGTGAATATACAGCGGCCCACCCGCCTTCGGCCCAGTACCTGACAGGCCCCGGCCGCCAAACGGCTGCACACCAACGACAGCGCCGATCATATTGCGATTGACGTAGATATTACCGACCTGCACGCGTTCGCTCACATGGGCGATGGTCTCGTCGATGCGTGTGTGCAGGCCGAAGGTCAGGCCGTATCCGGTGGCGTTGATCTTGGCGATCGTCTTATCGAGATCCTCCCGATGAAAGCGGACCACATGGAGAACCGGGCCAAAGACCTCACGCTGCAATTCCGCGATGTCGGCGATCTCAATAATTGTCGGCGGCACATAGGTTCCGTTCGCTGCCGCTGCGTCCGGCGCGACCTGATGGACAGGATGGCCACGCCCGCGCATACGTTCGATATGGCCTGTGATTGTCTCAGCCGCTTCCTGCGTGATGACGGGGCCGACATCGGTTGAAAGCCGATCCGTCGGCCCGATATCGAGTTCGCGTAGCGCTCCGCGCAACATGTCCATGATCCTCTCGGCCACATCGCTTTGCAGGCACAACACCCGAAGCGCCGAACAGCGTTGCCCGGCGCTGTCGAATGCCGAGGCAAGGACATCGGCGACCACCTGTTCCGGCAGCGCGGAGGAATCGACGATCATCGCATTCTGTCCGCCCGTCTCTGCGATCAGCGGAATGACGCGGCCCTGCGCCGAAAGACGGCTGGCGAGCTGCGCCTGGATTTTCTTGGCCACCTCGGTCGAACCTGTAAAAACCACACCGGCGACCTCAGGCGCCGCCACCAGCGCGGCTCCGATGGCGCCATCCCCTGGAACCAGCTGCAGGCCGTCGCGGGTCACACCCGCTTCATGCAGAATGGCAATACAGGCGGCAGCGATCAGCGGCGTTTCTTCGGCCGGCTTGGCCAAAACCGCATTGCCGGCGACGAGCGCCGCCGCGACCTGCCCGGTGAAGATGGCGAGGGGAAAATTCCACGGGCTGATACAAACGACAGGGCCAAGCGGCGGCGTCTCCACGGACAAGGTCGCGTGCGCCTGCTCCGCGTAATAGCGGAGAAAATCGGTGGCCTCGCGAATTTCGGACACCGCATTGGCCGCCGACTTTCCGGCTTCGCGCATGATCAGCGGGATCAGATCGAAACGCCTGGCATCCAGCAGCTCGGCGGCACGCTTGAGACACGCGGCGCGATGCGCCAAGGGCACGGACGACCAGGAACTGCCAGCGGCGGAGCGAACCGCCAATCGCGCATCCGCCTCCGATACGTCAATCACCGTGCCGACGACATCCGCATGGTCGCCCGGATTGATGAGGGTTCGCGGCGGCTGTGCCACCGGATCATGCACCAGCAGTGGCCTGGCTTCCCAATTGGCGCGGCGGCTCGCCGTCAGCGCCTGCGAGAGCAAGGCAAGCACATTCTCGTTTGTCAGATCCAGGCCGCGCGAATTCAGACGCGCGTCACCAAACAAATGCGCCGGCAGCGCGATCCCCAGATGGCCCTGCCCCGGCACCGCCTCGCCCTGCACGACGACAGCTGGATCGCGGATCAGCTCATCGATCTCGACATGCTCATCATAGATTTTGTGAACGAAGGACGAGTTGGCGCCATTCTCCAAAAGACGACGCACAAGATAAGCCAGCAAGGTCTCGTGCGTGCCCACCGGCGCATAGATGCGACAGGGCCTATCGAGGTCAGCCGACCCGACGATCTCGGAATAAAGCGGCTCGCCCATACCATGCAAACATTGGAATTCGTATTGACCGAGGTGAAACTCAGGCCCGGCCAGATGGTAGATCGTTGCCAGCGTCTGCGCATTGTGAGTGGCGAACTGCGGGAAAACCACATTCGTCGCGTCAAGCAATTTGCGGGCGGAGGCGATATAGGACACGTCCGTATGCACCTTGCGGGTGAACACGGGAAAATCTTCCAGCCCATCGACCTGCGCGCGCTTGATTTCCGCATCCCAATAGGCGCCCTTGACCAGCCGCACCATGAGGCGACGCCCGCTGCGTCGCGCCAGGTCGATCACGAAGTCGAGGACATAGGGGCATCGTTTGCCATAGGCCTGCACGACGAAGCCGAGCCCATTCCAGCCAGCAAGCTCGACGTCGGTGGCAAGATGCTCCAGCAGATCGAGCGACAGTTCGAGACGGTCTGCTTCTTCCGCATCGATATTGAGACCCATGTCGTAAGTCTTCGCCAGCGCGGCCAGTGCTTTGACACGCGGCAGCAACTCATCCATCACGCGCGCGGCTTGCGAGCGCTGATAGCGCGGATGAAGTGCAGAAAGCTTGATCGATATGCCGGGGCCGGCGTAAACGCCACGGCCGGCCGACGCTTTGCCGATGGCGTGGATCGCCTCTTGGTAGCTCTTGAAATAGCGCGCGGCATCTTCCGCCGTCAGGGCCGCCTCGCCCAACATGTCGTAGGAATATCGGAAGCCCAGATCTTCCTGGTCGCGCGCCCTGTGCAAGGCCTCCTCGATGGTCTCGCCGATGACGAACTGCTCGCCCATCATTTTCATCGCCATGTCGACGCCGCCACGAATGACCGGCTCACCCAGGCGATGGATGAGCCGCAGCAGCGAGGCCGATAGGCCAGTATCGTTGACCGTGGCGGTGAGCTTGCCCGTGACAACCAACCCCCAGGTCGCCGCGTTGACGAACAATGACCGATCATGGCCAAGATGAGCGTGCCAGTCGCCGGTCGAAATCTTGTCGCGGATCAGCGCGTCGCGCGTCTCAGCGTCGGGAATGCGCAACAAGGCTTCGGCCAGGCACATCAAGGCCACGCCTTCCTCGCTCGACAGCGAATATTCCTGCACCAGTTCGCCGATGCCAAAGGCTTTTGGCTTGCTGCGCAGCGCCGTGACGAACTTGCGCGCCAATGCAGCGATCGCAGTTTTCGTTTCAGTGTCGAAACTCGCCTGCTGGAGGAGCGGCGCGAGACACGCCGCTTCCGGGGTGCGATCATGCGCGGTGATGGCTTCACGCAAGGCGCTCCGCGGCAAGATCGGTGGCGCGAATGGCGGGTAAACCTGTGTCGGCGAAGGGAATACCGGCTTTTCGGCGCTTGTCATCAGTACGGCCTGCGATTGACGGAAAGAGAGAGGCTCGTCGTCGATTTCAGAGAAGGGTCGTTTGTCAAATTCGCTGCGGGGCCAACATGATGACATCTCCTGCGAGGAGGTCGGAGCCTAGCATTATTCCTGCTCCATTTCGCCTGTTCACAACGCCGCGACAGCTCATCGTTGACAACCACAATTATATAAATGATTAAGCCACCCAACAATGAGACGCGGTCGCGCGCTGGATTGGGGGCTCTCGTGCGAAGCGCGGTCCGTCGCGACTCCTCCACGCCTTGAATCCATGCTTCCGGCCAGCTCTGAACCTCGCTTCGCCCAGCGGAGCAAGCCCTGGGATTATGGCCGCACATGGCACGCCGTTTTATCGATCTTTCCGTGACGCTCGAAGACAAGATGACATCGCCGCCGCACCATCGGCCGAAGATCCACTATGTCGATCATGATCAGTCGTTCGATTTGTTTTCGAAACTCTACGACGGTATTGGCCCGCAGGATCTGCCAGAAGGCAAAGCCTGGGCCGTCGAGCAGATGGAACTATCGACCCACGCCGGCACCCATATGGACGCGCCCTGGCATTACCACCCGACGACCGATCACGCGCTCGTCCCCGGTGGGCGGCCAGCGCCCGGCATCGACGAAGTGCCGCTCGAGTGGTGCCAGCGCCCTGGCGTCAAACTCGACTTCCGCCATTTCGATGCCGGCTATGTGGTGACGCCAGCCGACGTTGAGGCCGAGTTCGCCCGCATCGGCTATGAGCTGCAACCACTCGATATCGTCCTCACCAACACGCGCGCCGGCGCCCGCCAGGGCCTGGAAGACTATTGGGAAAGCGCCTGCGGCTTCGGCCGCGATGCCACCCTGTGGCTAACCGAGCGCGGTGTGCGTGTCGTCGGCACGGATTCTTATAGCTGGGATCCCGCTTTCAAATTCGTCGTCGAACGCTATCGCCGCGATCATGATCCGGCGATCATCTGGGAAGGCCACAAGGCCGGCCGTGACATCGGCTATTTCCAGATGGAAAAGCTGACCAATCTGGATCAGCTCCCGTCTCATGGTTTCACCGTGAGCTGTTTCCCTATCAAAATTAAAAACGGATCGGCGGCCTGGTGCCGCGCGGTCGCAATCCTCGAGGGCTGAAACAAGTGAAAAACTCCGTGCTTCCGATCACCCGCCGCCACGCGGCTACCCTGGCGTTCGCTGGCCTCACCACGGCGTTTCTGCCTCATGCCTCTGGCGCTGAAGCGACCTATCCCGATCGGATGATCCGCGTCATCGTGCCCTTCCCGGCCGGCGGCATCGTCGACAACACGACACGCGCCCTCACCGCGCGGCTCACCACCGAGCTGAAGCAGCAGTTTCTCATCGAGAATAAAGGCGGCGCCGGTGGCACCGTTGGCACCGCTGAAGTCGTCCGCGCCGCGCCCGATGGCTATACGCTCCTGAACACGTTCGACACCCATGCGGTGAGCGATCAGCTCTATAAACTCTCCTACAATCCGCATAAGGACTTGGCACCGGTTGTATTGATCGCCACGTCGCCGCTCGCGCTTGTCGTTCACCCTTCAGTTCCAGCCAACACCGTGGCCGAACTGGTCGCGCTGGCGAAGGCCAAACCCGACGCCTTGAACTATGCTTCGACCGGCATCGGCAGCTCCAATCAGCTCACGGCCGAACTGTTCAACACAATGGCCGGCATCAAAATCACCCATGTGCCCTATCGCGGCGGCGCCCCGGCGATCGCCGATATCGTCGCCGGCCAGGTGCAGGTGATGTTCGTCAGCGTGCCGTCCGTGCTGGAGCACATCCGGGCTGGCAAGCTGAAGGCCCTTGCCGTCACCACGGCCGACCGCATTCCCGTCCTGCCCGAGGTCCCGACCATCGCCACGACCTATCCGGGCTTCGAAGTGCAATCCTGGGTCGGCATGCTGGCGCCTGCCAACACGCCGCGCCCGATCATCGACAAGCTCAACACCACCATCCGCGCCGCGTTGAAGACACCGGAACTGAAATCCTGGTTCGAAGGCCAGTCGCTTGTTCCCGTCGACGAGCCGCCGGAGGCTTTCGGCCGCTTCCTGGACAACGAAGGCCGGAAGTGGAGCGACGTCATCCAGAAGAACAACATTCGCTTGAACTGATCCGTCTTGAAATCTGTGCCGGGCAGCACGTTTGCCCGGCACTTACCCGCGGCGTTTCGCGGCCATGGCGCGCAGCAGATCCTTCATCGCATCGCGTGCCGCCAGGTTGAAGGTCGCCATCTCCTTCAGCCGCAGCTGAATCTTTTTCGACTGGCTCACCTCCGCTCCCGCCAGCAGCTGGTTCGCCAGTGCTTCCAAGAGCCGGTTCTGCTGGCTCAGCATTTCCTCGTAATTCTCAGAAACCTCGTAGAGGATACGCTTACTGCCACGCACGCGCAGACGACGCGCGAGCATATATTGCTCAAGCAACCGGCCCGCGACGCTGGCGCTGCTCTTGCTGATCTCAAGATCGCGCACAATTTCATCGAGATCGGCGGCTTCGGGGCGAAGCAACAGATAGCCATAGAGGCTGGCTGCTGACTGCGGCACACCCCAGGGCACGAACAGCCTGGCAATTTCGTCGATAAAACGCCGTTGATCCGGCTCAAGATTTGACATATTCGACATATATCGAATATACTAGATGATGTGAGAATGTCCATCGTGTCCGCTCGTTCAGCCGACACTTGGACTTCGCCTCGCCACAGCGCGGTTCGCTGACGTTGGAGGCCACCATGTCCTATTCCAGTTCATCCCCGGCCCGCACCCGCGCGTTCGCAAGGGTCCTCGGCCCCTTTCTCGCCATCGTCACAGCCGTGGCCGCCTATCGCATGCCAACCATGGCCGCGATGTTCTCGGATTTTTTCGCCAATGGCGCGGTGGTGTGGATCACCGGCGCTTTGCTGCTGCTCTGCGGCATGATCATCATCGCGCTTCATCAATATTGGCGGGCTCCAGCAGCCGTCCTCATCTCACTGTTCGGCTGGCTCTTGGTGTTACGTGGCGCCATAGTGCTCGTCGCACCCAATCTGATGATACGCGGCGGCGAGGCCTTGATGCCGCATCAAACTCTGCTGCGCCTGAGCTTCGGCTTGTTCACGCTGATCGGCCTTTACCTGACCTACGTCGGATGGATCGCCAAACCGCGTGATCACTGAACATTACGGAGCGATCCATGGTCCTCTATCAGCTGAAAACATTTGCCTGGACCGTATTCATGGCGGCACTGCTGTTCTGGCCCGCCGGCACTTTCGCTTATCCCGGTGCCTGGGCGCTGCTCGTCATCTTCGCGATCGGCAGCGCCGCCTTCATCGCCTGGCTCTCGCGCTACAGCCCGGAACTGTTGAAGAAGCGCATGGGCTCACCGTTCCAGTCCGGCCAAGAGCGCTGGGACAAGATCTTCCTCAGCCTGTTCATTGTCATCGCCTGCGCCTGGCTCGCCTTCATGGCCGGGGACGCGGCGCGCACAGGCTTCACCGCCGTGCCGCCCTGGCTGCAAGGCTTCGGCGCGCTCTGCATCATTCTCGAATATGCCGGCTGCGCCTGGACCTTCAATGCCAATGCCTTCGCCGCGCCGGTGGTGAAAATCCAAGAGGGGCAAAAGATCATCGACACCGGTCCTTACGCGCTGGTCCGACACCCGATGTATACGAGCGCGCTTTTCTTCTTCCTCGGTGTTCCCCTTCTGCTGGGCTCCTGGAACGGCCTATGGATTTCCATCCTGCTCAGCCTCGCGCTCGCCTGGCGCTCGGTGCATGAGGAAGACACGCTGCGCCACCAGTTCGCTGACTACGATGCCTATAGCCAGCGAGTGAAATACAGGTTCGTCCCGGGCGTGTGGTGAATTCAGCGCTCTGAGAGACGACGATCAGCGCCGCATGAAGGCGACGAGATTGTCGAGAGTTTGCGACGTGCCGACATCGATGCCCATCTTCAGATATTGATCGAGCTGTTCGGCCGAATGACATTCGATCTCGACCGTCATCTTGGTTTTGCCCGCAACATCCTGAAGCATGACGCGTCCGGTGGCAGCCAAGGCCTCGAACACGAGACGATCGGGTGGCGCGATCTCGCGATAGATTCCCGTGAACGGCATGTCCGGACGAGCCTTGGTGGTAAATGTGAATGCGCCACCTAGACGCAAATCAATCTCGCAAACCACGAGAGGCTGACCGGCTGGGTCCCACCATTGGGAGACATGCTCCGGTTTCGTCCAGCCTTCGAATATCTCGGCCCGCGATGCGTCGAAGCTGCGCGTCAGCCTGATGGTGTGAGCCGCGCGATCGATCTCGAGATCGGTCCTGGCTTGAGTTTGCACGTGAGATTGCGCTTGGGTTTGCACGTGAGCCGGCATGTCACTTCTCCCGTTTTTTGAGCTTGCTGAGATGAGCATCCAGATTGTTGAACCTACTCTCCCACTGCGCCCGGAAAGGCTCGATCCATTCGGCGATGTCTTTCATGGCGAGCGGCGCCAGCCTGCGCGGGCGCCGCTGCGCATCCCGGCCGCCCTCGATCAATCCAGCGCTCTCAAGAACTTTGAGATGTTTCGAGATCGTCGGCTGACTGAGCTCGAACGGCGCCATCAGTTCCGAAACACTGGCCTCGCCCAAGGCGAGACGCGCCAAGATCGCCCGCCGCGTCGGATCGCTCAGGGCGTAGAAGGCTCTATCCAAACGGTGCGTGGGTCTGCTTTCTATTTCCATTTAGCTATATAGCCATATGGAAATATAAAAGTCAAATAGCGATCCTCTGTCGCCGGTTCGAACAGCTTATCCGTGAACTGCGCGAGCGCCTTACGGCCGCTCTCTGATTGGGTGCCCGAGGACGATCAACGCTTCGCGCGCCAGCTCGAGAGTGGCATCGATCGGCACGATCGGCCCCACCACCTCCTGTGTACGAGCCGCATGGGCGATCGGTAGTTCCGTGCAGGCGAAAACAACAGCTTCGCAACCGTCCGCGGCAAGCTGATCGACAGCCTCTTGAAGCGCCACAGCCGCTTCAGCAATTCGACCGGCCTTCACGGCGGCGATGACGCGATCGACGCCCGCCTGCAGCTTCGGCTCCGGCAGCGGCCCAGGGTCGAAACCCGCTGCGGTCAGACGGCGTTGGTAATAGCCAGAACGCAGCGTCCCGCGCGTGCCGAGCACCGCGACACGCGCGCCCGGCGCCAGCCGGGTTGAAAGCGCGCGGATCACGCCATCGGCTATGTGCAGCAAGCGCGCGCGGCTGACTTTCGCCAAGGCGTCATACCAGTGATAGGCCGTGTTGCAGGTGATGACGATACATTCGACGCCGAGATCGTCGAGCAAGCGAACCGCCTCTTCCAGCTCGGCAAGCGGACTGACACCCTGATCGAGAATGGCGGCACTTCGATCTGGAATCTCCGGCGCGCTGACGAGCACGAGCGGCACGTGCTCGCGATCCCGCGTCGCCTGCGTCAGCTCGGTCAGCTTGGCGTAAAAGTCGACCGAGGCGAGCGGCCCCAGGCCGCCGAGGATGCCGAGCCGCAGTTTCGGGCCGGATCTTTTCGGCGCAAGGCTCATGCCCGCTCCACCGCTGGGGCAAATTCATCCTCCTCGTCCAGCACGACGGCGGCCTGATCGCGTGGCGCGATCGCCGCCGTCGATCCGCTGACCGTGATGACGATCGCCAGCGTCCGCAACGTGTCGCACATCGTGTCCACCGCAACGAAAAGCACGAAGGCGGCATCGAAGGGCAGACCGAGATAGCCGCAGATGACACCAATCTGGGCGATGGTGGTGATGCCGCTCATACCAGCTGTCGTCGGGCCAAGCAGCAGAGCGACCAGACTGATCAGCACGATGTCGGACGCCGACAAGGTCCTGCCATAGAGCTGGGCGATAAAAATCGGCGCGATCGCGAACATCAGGACCGGGCCGACCCGCAACAGCGCCGTTTGCAGAGGCACCAGCAATTCGACCACCGCGCGACCGAACCCCAGCTTGCTGACCAGTGTTTCGATCAGCAGCGGCACGCAACTGACGCTGCTGCGCGTGGCGATCGCCATCACCAGCACGTCCCTATGCGCACTCAACACCCGCCAGGGCGACTGGCGCACCTTGACCGCGATCACCATGAAAGTGACGACGGCAAAGACCAGCACCGACAGGCCGAGCACGGTCAAGAAGCCGATCATCAGGCCAAGCGCCTGAAAACCGATCGAAGCAGTCTGCTGGGCGATCATGGCAAAGGTCGCCAACGGCAGCATCAGATTGAACCAATGCGTCAGGATCAGACAGGTTCGGTAGACCGTTTCGAGCGCCTGCGCGAAGGGTTCGGAGACGGTGTGCGGCACGCGACCGACGGCGAAGCCAAACAGCAGCGCGAACACCAAAACCTTGATCGTATCGCCCTCGGACAGGGCGCGGAACACATTGTCGGGCACGAAACGCAGCAGCATGTCGACCATGCCCGGTTCCAGCACCTTATTCTCCGGCTCGCGCAAGGTCATCTGCAGCTCGGTCGCCACGCCGCCATCGCGGTTGATGACGTTGCCGAAAGCAGCACTCGTCGCCGGATCGTGGATGACACCGGGCTGGATCACCAGCGTGCCGACGACGCCGACCACCACGGCCGCGGCCGAAATGCCAATCACCGCGGCAATCACCTTCGCGACATAGGAACTCGCTTGGGGATCGCGGATGAGCGAGCGCAAGCTGAAGATGATCGACGAGACGATGAACGGCAGCACCACCATCTTCAAAAGGTCGATATAGAGCTTGCTCAGCGGCGCCATCGCCAAAGCGACTTGTGGCGCTGCAAGCCCGACGCCAATACCGGCGGTGGCGGCCACAACGACGGCAAGGGGAGAACGCAGGAAGCGCGAGATGAGGGGCATGATCAAGGCGCCATGGTCTGCGTTGTCGCCTGCTTCATGGCGGGGGACTGTTTGACCAGCTGATCATAGCGGGCGATCACGGCATCCGCCGACGTGCTCTTCACTTCGTTGGCGATGTACATGTCGAGGAAGGCCGCCAACTGAATCGATCCAGCCGGCACGGCCATGCCGAGCGTATCCTCCAGGTCGAGCAAGGTGACCGTGCGCAGGGTCAGCGAAGCCGCTGCATCATCGATAAGGATTTTCTTGATCTCAAACTCGTCGCGATAGGCGGCGATGAGCTTGCCCGCACGGAGCGACGCGAGCACGTTCTCCCACGAGTCAAACTCGCGGGTATCCGCCGTGGGGAAGTTCGTCCGCGCGAACTGCGCAAAGGACGACCCTTGGATTACCCCGAGACTGCCCGTGTATTTGCGCAAAATCGCGGCCGGATCTTCGCCACGCGCCAGTTGAGCGAACTTAACCCGGTTGAGGGCGAGCCCATGTTTGAGCGCCATATAGGGCCGCGTAAAGATGACGACGCGCGCCCGGGCCAACGTGCGGCTAAGCTTGCAGATCGCGACATCGGCCCCGCCGGTTGCAATCCGATCCACCACATCGTCAAAACTGCCGCCAGCACGGGTGAAGACGGCTTTGACGCCGATCTTAGAGGCGATATCGCGGGCCATGTCGATGTCGGAGCCCTCAAGCGCACCCTCTCGGACATAGAAAAATGGCACGGAATCGAAGGCCGGCAATGCAACCCGCAATTCTCCGCGCGAGATGATCCCTGCAAGATCGGTCGCGGGAGCCTGCGCCGCGCTTGGCGAGATCAAACTTGGCGAGACCACGCCGGCTAGACCGAGGAAGGCAAGCACGACCATCAGGAGGCGCATCGTCACCGACTTTCATGAAAACTTGTTGTCGCGAGGCGTTTAAGTCGAAGATACTCGTAAGCCCGAAGATACTCGGCCGAGCCACGGAAACCCAGCAGCAAGGTGGTGACACAGTTAAGAGCCCACACGAAAATATCGATATAATTCAAATTGCAACTACCTATTCCGCATGAGCGCATGACACCACAGGTCCCCACATCGCCAGATACACCGCCGCCACCAAAATCGACCCTCAGAATGGGCGCCATGTTCGTATTGCGCCCCTCTGCCCCACGCTGGCCCGGCGCGGTGCGTGCCGCGCTCAGCATGGGCTTGCCGGTCGCTGCCGGCTGGATGGCCGGCGACGTGCCGGCCGGCATGATGGCGACCATCGGCGCCTTCACCGCGCTCTATGCCGGCGACCGGCCCTATCGCAACCGCGCCTCGGTCGTGGCTTGCATCGCGCTCGCTTTCGCTCTCGTCGTCAGCCTCGGCGCCTGGGTACAGGAAGAACCGTGGCTTGTGGTTCCTTTCGTGGTGCTGATCTCCATCGCCGCCACCTTCATCTGCAACGCCTTCAGGATCGGACCGCCGGGCGCCTATATGTTCGCGCTGGCTTGCGCCGCCGGCACGGCGCTTCCCGCCGCTCACATTTCCGTCTGGCATATCGGCCTTCTGGTGTTGGCTGGGGGCGCCCTGTCCTGGGTCTTGCACATGGCCGGCGCCCTGTTCTCCCCCCGAGGGCCGGAAAAAGCCGCCGTCACCGCCGCCGCCAAAGCGGTGGCGCAACTCGCGCAAGCCACCGGCACCGCCGGACAGGACACGGCACGCCATGGCGCGGCACTCGCTTTGCGTGAAGCCTGGGTCGCCCTGGTCACCTTGCAGCCAGCCCGGCCGCGCCCCAACGGCGCTCTGGCCCGTCTGCGCGAACTCAATCGCGAACTGCATCTGCTGTTCGCCACCTGCATCAACACCGCCGGCACGCCCGGTGACAGCATGAGCGCTGTCGCCGCGCGGGCGCGCGAGATTGGCGCCGCCGCCACATCATTGCAGGCCGGCCGCGAACGAACCGATCCGACGCAAGTGCCTTTGGGACGGCCCGGCCTCAAGGGACTGCTGTTTGAGAATTTAAGTTTGCGCTCGCCGGCCGCGCGCAGCGCCGCACGTGTCGGTATCGCCGTGGCGGTAGCCGGCGTAGCAGGTGCTGCCTTCAGCCTCGAACATGCTTATTGGGTCATGGCCTCGGCCGTTCTGATGCTGCATCAAGGCATGGACTGGACCCGGACCCTGCAGCGCGGCGTGGAACGGATGAGCGGCACGCTACTGGGCCTATGCCTGGCCGCCGCCATCCTCACGCTGCATCCAACGGGCCTGTGGCTTGTGGCGACGATGATGCTGCTGCAATTCACCATCGAAATCGTGGTCACGCGTAATTACGCGCTGGCTGTCGTCTTCATCACCGCCATCGCTCTGCTGATCGCCTCTGGTGGACGCCCCATGGCTGACGATAGCCATCTGCTCTGGGCGCGCGGCATCGATACGCTCGTCGGCTGCCTCATCGCGCTCGTCGTCCACGCACTGACGGCCGCGCGCAGCCCCGCCGCTTCCATCGGCCAGGAGATCGCCCAAACCCTGACGACCCTCCAAAACGTGCTCCAACATATCGCGGCCGGCCAGGTGACCACACCGGCCGCGCGCCGCGCGCGCAGCATGCTGCAGCACAATGTCTTCGTTCTTGTCACCTCGACTGAAACGGAAATGGGTGGCCTATCGCGCCACCAAGGCGCGGCAGAGCGCATGTGGCCCGCTGTCGTCGCCACCCAGCGCCTCGCCTATCGAACCCTCGCCGCCTGCTGGGCTCTCGAGCAGGCAGCCGAACAGGGAAAAGCCAAACCACCGCCGCTCACCGATGCCGACCTGGCCGAGTTGACGACAGCCCTCTCGCAGCTCAGCAGCGCGGCACAGACAGGCGGCGGCGCCCTCACCTTCACCCGATTGCCGCATTTCCTCGAAGGTGAAATCCAACATCTGGCCGGTTCCCTCGTGCCGCAGGCGGCATGAGAGCTGGCGCGCAGCGACGAAGCAATCGAGTTTCCCGGCTCAACTCAGACTAGCGCGCGTTTGCTTTAGGCCAGCGCGACAGCGCGCGCGATCAGCAACAGCCCTACCCCCATCACAACGGCTCCGATGGCGCGTGCCATGTGCGCGCCATTGGGGGCAAGGCGCTCGATCGTGATGGCCGCTGTCACAGCTGCCATCGTCCGAAGGTCCATAATGTCGGTGACGAGAAGGATCGCCGTCAGGCCGGCGCAGCTGCACAGGCAATGAAGGCCAAGACTCAGTCCGTGTCGCAGTCCGTGTCGCCAGGCCGACGTGGCCTGCGCGGGACATATCCAGCCCCACCCAGACATGTCCCGACAGCAGGTGAGATGTCGCAGCTTCCATGCGGTGAACTGAAAGACACCGGCCATCACGACGACCACGGCGGCCACGAGCGGAACGGCCCGCGCCAGCGCCGGTTCCCGCATCGCCACATCGGCGAACAGCGCGCCGAACGCAAAGATCACCAGCCCCGGCAAGCCCCACACGGCGAAATAGCCCAGGGCCATGGACAGCGTGCGCAGGCAAAGGCGCATCCCGCCGGCGCGCCGCACCGCTTCATGATAGCGCCATAGCACGGGCGCCAGTGACGGCAGCATCATCGCCATCATCATCGCGATCCACATGCCCAGGAACGAGAAACCGGCGTCGTGCCACGTCTGCCCGCACACGGCCATCCACATCATGGACATCGTCCAGTCGCCGGGCATCGGCATCGCCGCCATGCCCGACATGGAGGTGCACCAGACGACGATCAGCCCCACATTGGCGGCAAAGAGCAACGCCAGAACGGTGAAGAAGACCCAAGTGGATATCCGCGCAGCGACAACGCTGCGCGAACTCTCCCAGTCTTCAGTGCGGCGCACGAAAGCCACGGCTTCGCTCAGGCCGAGGCATATTCGTCGTGGCGACGCCACCACATGCCCGCTTCGTTGCGGCCTTTGGGTGCGCGATCCAGCCAAGGATACATGCCCCAAATGCCGTCGACACCACGCGCATAAGCAGAATAGCTGTGGTAGACGGCGCCATCCTCCAGCACGAAGGCGCTGAGACCCGGCCGCTCGCGTTGATAGGTCAGCATGTCCGTGCCGCACATGGTCGCCGATTGCCCCCCAACGCCCTGAGTCTCTTCCTTGCGCTGAACCGCCCCCGGCTCGCGCCGGAAGTTATATTCGATGCCCTGGCGCTGCTGCTCTTGCGTGAAGGAAATGTTGAAGTCGAAATTGAAGCTGCTGTCGGACGATGAAGCCCAGGGGAAGGTCCAGCCCATGCGTTTCTTATAATCCTGCAGCTTGGCGAGCGGCGCCCGCGACACGGCCCAGAGCATCACGTCATGGTTGGCCAGATGCACTGAGATACCGTTGAACCCATCGGCGATCGACGAGCAGGACGGACAGCCGGCCGTGTAATCGGGCCCAAACATAAAGTGATAGACGAGCAGCTGCGAGCGCCCCCGGAACAGATCCTTCAGCGAGGCATCGCCCGCCTCCGTCTCGAAACGGTAGTCCTTGTCGAGACGTACCCATGGCAGTTCCTGCCGCCGTTGCGCCAGTTCGTCGCCACGGCGCGAGAATTCTTTTTCAGCCTCGAGCAGGTCCATCCGTGCTTTCAGCCACTCTTGACGTGTCCCGGTTCTACGTGTCGTCATCACTGTCTCCTCTTGTCAGGAATCCTGCTGACTCGTGCTCCAACGTCAGTCAGCGTCCTGAGAGGTGGTAATCCCGGGACAGCCCCCGGTGGGAGTGACAAGTTTGGCGGGATTTTTTCGGCCGGAACTTTTTGGGGACAGGATCTAAATGGACTCGCTGATCACAGCAGCGGCACGAGCGCTAGCGGCGGGCGATCCGCTCGGCGCCCTCAAGCGCGTGGCGCTGCGCGAGGATGCCCCGGCGCTGGCGCTACGCGGCATCGCCATGGCGCAGCTCGGCGACCTCCCCCGCGCCAAGGCGCTGGTGCGCCGTGCTGCTCGTGCCTTCGGGCCACGCGAAGCCATGGCGCGCGCCCGCTGCATCGTCGCCGAGGCCGAAATCGCCCTTGCCGCCCGCGACCTCTCCTGGCCCGTCAAGGCGCTCGATGCGGCGCGCGCCACCCTCGAAGCCCATAGCGATGCCATCAACACCGCCCATGCGCGCCTGCTCAACGTTCGTCGCCTGCTGCTCATCGGCCGTCTCGACGAGGCCGAACACGCACTCACGGGTCTCGATGCCGCGCCGCTGCCATCATCGCTCAAGGCAACCTATGAACTGGTGATCGCCGGCATCGCCCTGCGACGCCTCGACACCAAAGCGGCGCGCGCCGCCCTCGCCCGCGCCGAACAGACCGCCCGCAAAGCGCATATTCCGGCGCTCACGGCAGAGGTCGAGAACGCCGCGCGGATCTTGAACGCACCCGCCGCACGATTGATCGCCAACGGCGCCGAACGCCCGCTCCTGCTCGACGATGTCGAAGCTCTGTTTGCCTCGCAAGCGCTCATCGTCGACGCCTGCCGCCATGGGGTGCGTAGCGGCGGCACCATCGTAGCGCTGGCGACGCGCCCGGTGTTGTTCGCCCTCGCCCGCACCTTGGCCGAAGCCTGGCCGCAAGACGTCACGCGTGACACGCTAGTCATCAGCGCCTTCCGCGCCAAGGAGGCCGACGAGTCCCATCGCGCCCGCTTGCGTGTCGAGATTGGCCGCTTGCGCCGCCTGCTCAAACCGCTCGTCGATGTGAACGCGACGGCGCGTGGCTTCACGCTGGCGCCACACCAGGCGCAACAGATCGTTGTGCTGGCACGGCCGGTCGAAGAGACCCACGCGGCAGTGTTGGCTTTCATGGCCGACGGCGAATCCTGGTCGAGTTCGGCGCTGGCTCTGGCGCTTGGCGTCAGCCAGCGCAATGTGCAGCGCGCGCTCGATGCGCTGGCAGCGGCCAACAAGGTGCAATCCTTCGGGCGCGGTCGCGCGCGGCGCTGGCTCACCCCGCCCGTGCCCGGTTTCACGACAACCTTGTTACTCCCCGCGCCCCTGCCCGGCGATTAAAGCATTCTCATGCGACGTGAATAGCGCACGACGGCCTCACTCAAACCCAGGATCGCATCATGACCCGAACAGCCAACCGTTCAGCCGCCGAAATTCTCCGCGAATACGGCCCCTTTCCCGGCTTCGACAAAGTGGGTGGCGTATCGTTCGACGGTCGCCATATTTGGGTCGCGCTCGGCGACGTGTTGAACGCGATCGATCCCGACAGCGGCAAGACGGTGCGCACCCTGCCTGTCGCCGCCCATGCCGGCACCGCCTTCGACGGCCAGCATCTGTTTCAGATCGCCGAGAGCCGCATTCAGAAGGTCGATCCGCAGACGGGCAAGGTACTCGCCACGATCCCCGCGCCTGGCGGCGGTGGCGACTCCGGCCTCACCTGGGCGGAAGGCTCGCTCTGGGTCGGCCAATATCGCGATCGCAAGATTCATCAGATCGACCCTGAAACCGGTATCATCCTGCGTACCATAGAATCCCAACGCTTTGTCACTGGCGTCACCTGGGTCGATGGCGAACTTTGGCACGGCACCTGGGAAGGCGACGAGAGCGACCTGCGCCGCATCGATCCGCAAAGCGGCGAAGTACTGGAACGGATCGATATGCCCGAAGGCGTCGTCGTGTCGGGGTTGGAATCCGATGGCGATGGTCGGTTCTTTTGCGGCGGTGGCAACAGCGGGAAAGTTCGGGCCGTGAGAAGGCCGAAGCGCGGATAACACAGCATCCGTCGCGCCGCCTGCGCGACGGATGCTTCCCATAAAACGCCATCGCCCATTAACCCAACTTTGTGAACACCGCGGTATCCAAGCGCCCCGACATTTTTGATGGCAATTCGAAGCGCTGACGCAAGACGATATTAATGTCTTGTGGTCTCTGTGATCGCTGTGCGGCTTTTCCCCCAAGACCGCAGTTCAAGATCGCAGTTTAAGTCTAATCGATTTTTCTTCCCCGCCTTGCTCTATCGCAAGGCGCCGCATTCGTTGGGCTAAACTTTTTACAGGCGCAATTTGAGCATGATGACCGTTCTTTCGTGCATTACAGAGAGCCATAACATCTGGCTGGTTCTCGTAGCCGCCGCTATTTGCGTCGTCGGATCCTGGGTGACCATCCGCCTGTTCCACAGAGCCGCCACGACGGCCGGTGCGCAAAGACTGGGCTGGCATGTTCTGACCTCCGTGTCGCTTGGCTCCACCATCTGGTGCACGCATTTCATCGCCATGCTCGGCTTCGATCCCGGCGTTCCGATCGGTTTCGATCCGGTCTTGACGATCGTCTCCCTGCTCGTAGCCGTCATCGGCGGCGCCATTGGCCTCATCGCCGCGACCAGCAATGTGACGCGGATGGCGCCAGTCCTGGGCGGTGCCATCGTCGGCCTCGCCATCGTCGCCATGCACTACACCGGCATGATGGGCTATCGCGTCCAGGGCCTCGTCTCCTGGAACGTGCCCTATCTGATCGCCTCGATCGTCCTCTCCGTCGTCTTCGCCGCCCTGACGTTTCGCAACGCCATGGAAAAGATGACGCGCAGCAACCAGTTTCTCGCCGTCGGCATCCTGGTCGCCGCCATCGTCAGCCTACATTTCACCGCGATGACCGCCTTCCAGGTTCAGCCCTTGCTCATCGACGGCGATTATTCCAATCCCGATGCCATGCAGGCCCTGGCGTTGGCTATTGCCGGCGTCGCCATCGTCATCCTCAGCGCCGGCATCGCCAGCTATTTCATCGACGACAGCCTGCGCGCCGAATCCTACGAGCGTTTGCGCCAGATGGCCCTGGTCGATAGCCTCACCAGCCTGCCCAATCGGGCCAGCTTCAACAATTGGCTCGAACATGAGATCACGGGCATCGACAAGGCCGGCGGCAAACTCGCCTTGATCGGCATCGACCTTGATCGCTTCAAGGACATCAACGACCAGCGTGGCCACAGCGCCGGCGATCAGGTCCTCAAGGTTTTGGGCCAGCGGATGAACGGCCTGCTGCGCGACGGCGAATTCATCGCCCGGCTCGGCGGCGATGAATTCGCGGCCGTGCAGCGCATGCACGATGACGAGGCGAAAGGCGATGACAGCCTCACCGACTTTCTGGCCCGCCTGCAAACCGCGCTGTTCGATTCCATCTCCGTCGACGATTTCGACGTGATCGCCGGCGCCAGCATCGGCGTCGCGCTTTACCCCGACAATGCGGCCGATCAAGCGACCTTGATCAACAATGCCGACCTCGCCATGTACCGCGCCAAGGCCGATCTGGGCAAAGTCGTCTGCTTCTACGATCAGTCCATGGACGAAACGGTCCGCGCTCGCCGCAACCTCGCCAATGATCTGCGCGAGGCGATGAACGCCGGCCAGCTCGACATTCATTATCAGGTGCAAACCTCGATCTCGACCGGCCAAATCCAGGGCTATGAAGCCCTGGCGCGCTGGAAGCATCCTCTGCGCGGCTACATTTCGCCCGCCGAGTTCATTCCGATCGCCGAGGAGAATGGCCTTATCCTGCAGATCGGCGAATGGGTGCTGCGCACCGCCTGTTCGCGCGCCGCCTCATGGGAACCGCCGTATAAAGTCGCGGTGAACATTTCCCCCGTCCAGTTCGCCCATGCCGATCTGCCGAAACTGGTTCTCGACGTGCTGCTGGAAACCGGCCTGTCGCCCGAGCGCCTCGAGCTGGAGCTGACGGAGTCGACCATCTTCACCGACAAGGAACGCTCGTTGCACATGCTGCGCCAGATCAAGGCCCTCGGCGTCGGCATCGCGCTTGATGATTTCGGCACCGGCTATTCCTCGCTCGATACGCTGCGCACCTTTCCGTTCGACAAGATCAAACTCGATCGCTCGTTCATGTGCGAGGTCGAGTCCAGCCCGCAGGCGAAGGCCATGGTCCGCGCCGTGCTGGCGCTCGGCAAAAGCCTGGAGATTCCTGTTCTCGCCGAAGGCATCGAGACCCAGGGACAGCTCACGCTGCTCACCAGCGAAGGCTGTGACGAAGCCCAAGGCTACCTCCTCGGCCGCCCCGTCCCTCTCACCGAACTCGTCGGCAGCGGCCAACTCACCCTGACGACACCGGACTCGCTGAAGCAGATGGTGGCGAAAGTGAAGGAGGCCGAGAAGAGCCTGGACAAGAACATGCCTAACGACACCCGCTCAAGCCCTGGCATGATCATCAGCTCCGCCGCCTGAGGCCGAGCGCCCCTATCGGCGAAATTGAGCACCCACGCGAAGGCTGACGTCCAACTAAAGCTGCTGCTTGCAGCCACGGAACGTCACGCGCAACGTCGCCTGTTATAGCGGCCTGCGGCCTCGTCAGCGCCTAGGACGCTCCGAGAGCGACAATCTCCGAGGTCTTTAGAGACCAAACAGTGCCCCAAAACCTGGAAAATGGCGGGCGGCGCGGGCAAGGCCAGCGCCCATTGGACCTGCTTCGCGAGTGCGCGACCAGGCACATATTTTCAAAGCCACCCGCAAGCCTCATCGCAATTAGAGACGCTATATCAATGGGATATTAATTCTTCAATGGCTTGATACCATGGGATACCGCTTCATTCCCAAGACTAGCGTCACTGGATTCAACCAAACAAGCATGATCCTCGCATGATGAGTGTTCTTTCGTGCATCACCGAAAGCCATAACATTTGGCTGGTTCTCATCGCCGCGGCCATTTGCGTCGTCGGCTCGTGGGTGATGATCCGTTTGTTTCACCGCGCCGTCACCGCAACCGGGACACAAAAACTGGGCTGGCATGTGCTGACCGCCACGTCGCTGGGCGCGACGATCTGGTGCACGCATTTCATCGCGATGCTCGGTTTCAACCCTGGCGTTCCCATCGGCTTCGATCCAGTTTTGACGATCGTATCCCTGCTGGTCGCCGTCATCGGTGGCGCTGTTGGTCTCATGGTCTCGACCAGCAAGCTGGTCCGAATGGCCCCGATCTTTGGTGGCGCCCTCATCGGCCTCGCCATCGTTGCCATGCACTACACCGGCATGATGGGCTATCGCGTTCAGGGCCTCGTCTCCTGGAACATGCCCTATCTGATTGCTTCCATCGCCCTCGCGGTCGCCTTCGGCAGCCTGTCGCTGCATATCGCCATGAACAAGATCACCCGCAGTGGCCAGTTCCTCGCCGCCGGCGTTCTGGTCGCCGCCATCGTCAGCCTGCATTTCACCGCCATGACAGCCTTCCAGGTCTATCCCCTGCTGATCGAAGGCGACTATTCCAATCCCGACGCCATGCAGGCGTTGGCGCTGGCCATTGCCGGCGTCGCCGTCCTCATCCTCGGCGCCGGCGTTACCAGTTATTTCATCGACGATAGCCTGCGCGCCGAAGCCTACGAACGTCTACGCCGGATGGCGCTGATCGACAGCCTGACCAGCTTGCCCAACAGGGTGAGTTTTGATGCCCGGCTTGAACACGATCTCGAAACCGTCACCAGGACCGGCGGCAAAGTCGCATTGGTCGGCATCGACCTCAACCGCTTCAAGGATATCAACGACCAGCGCGGCCATAGCGTCGGCGATTACGTGCTCAAGGTTTTGGGCCAGCGCATGAACGACCTCCTACGCGACGGCGAATTCATCGCCCGGCTCGGCGGTGACGAATTCGCCGCCGTACAGCGCGTCAAGGACGACAGCACCCTCACCCATTTCCTGGCTCGGCTGCAAACTGCGCTGTTCGAATCCATCACCGTCGATGGCTACCCTGTCGTTACCGGCGCCAGCATCGGCGTCGCGCTTTATCCCGACAATGCCACTGACCAAGCGACCCTGATCAACAATGCCGATCTCGCCATGTATCGCGCCAAGGCCGATCTCGGCAAAGTGATCTGCTTCTACGACCAGTCCATGGACGAAACCGTCCGCGCTCGCCGCACCCTGGCCAATGATCTGCGCGACGCGATGAAGGCTGGCCAGCTAGACATTCACTACCAGGTGCAAACCTCGATCCCGAGCGGCCGTATCCTCGGCTTCGAGGCGCTGGCGCGCTGGAAGCACCCGCAACGCGGCAACATTTCACCCGCAGAGTTCATTCCGATCGCCGAGGAGAATGGCCTCATTCTGTACATCGGCGAATGGGTGTTGCGCACCGCCTGCGCGCAAGCTGCCGCATGGGTGCAGCCCTATAAGATTGCGGTGAACATTTCTCCCGCCCAGTTCACCCATGCCGATCTGCCCAAGCTGGTGCGCGACGTGCTGGAGGAAACCGGCCTTGCCCCCAATCGCCTCGAACTGGAGCTGACCGAGACGACCATTTTCACCGACAAAGAACGCTCGCTCGACATGCTGCACCAGATCAAGGCGCTCGGCGTCGATATCGCGCTCGACGATTTCGGCACCGGCTATTCCTCGCTCGATACGCTGCGGACCTTCCCTTTCGACAAGATCAAGCTCGACCGCTCGTTCATCAGCGAGGTCGAATCCAGCCCGCAGGCCAAGGCGATCGTGCGCGCCGTCCTGGCGCTGGGCAAAAGCCTCGATATTTCGGTTCTCGCCGAAGGCATCGAGACGCAGGGCCAGCTCTCTCTGCTCACGCACGAAGGCTGCGACGAAGCCCAGGGCTACCTCCTCGGCCGCCCCGCGCCCCTCCCCGACCTCATCGCCAGCGGCCAGCTCACCTTGCTCACACCCGAGGTGTTGAGGCAGGCAGTGGCGAAGGCGAAAGAGATGGACAAGGGGGTAAGCATGAGCAGCGGTGTGGCGATCGGCTCAGCCGCCTAGAACAAATTGCATTTCCTTGGAAACGCAATTTGCTTTGGAGACCGGCGGTGGCCCACAGCGAAAGCAACCCGATCCACTCAGCTAAGTCGGCAGCTGTCGCATCAAGCCCGCCTCGTTCACCATTGATACCTCAGCGTTCCCTTGCCGGCATAGCTGTTGCCACGACCTGAGAATTCGCCCTCGAACGTCGCGGCGATGGACAGACCACCCTGCCATTTCATCTCCGCTCCGGCCGAAACCAGCGCCGCATTACGCGCCGCCGCTGCACCATTAACAGTGAAGCCGGACGCAGGAAGGTTGAGGAAGGAGGCCGAGATCGAGCTGTTCGGGTTGTAGTTATGCGCCCAGGCGAGACGGCCGCGCAGCGTCAGCGTCGCATCACCCATCTCGAAGGCCGTGTCAGAGCGCAGACCCAGTTCCGAGCGCCAGGCGGTGACACTCTTCGAGCCATAGTTGAGCGCGAACAGACCGGGGCCGGTGATCGCCTGCTCGCTGTAATTGGGCAAAGCGATGTTGGTGAACTGGCCGGCCGCATAAGGCGTCACGCCGCCGAACGGGGTTGCCAAGCGATATCCGCCTTCAAGCCGGCCCGAGAAGGCGCTCGCGTTGAAGCGGGCGCGCAGCTGATCGAACATGACGCGCCGGTCGGTGGTGACGTCCTGCCAGCCGTAGGCGAGCGAACCGGCGACATAGGCCGAACCAAACGTCTGCCGGCCGTAGAGACCCGCCTGGAACATATTGGCCGAACCGCTGCCGGCGCCGCTGGCGAGGCGATAGCTGGTGCCGCCACCGCCGAGCGCGAAGCCAATGACCGTGTCGGGCGTGGCGCGATAGTCGGCGCCGGCGACGACGCCGAAGATGCCGTTGATCGCCGTGCTGGTGCCGGTGAGGGCTTGGCCGCGCGTCGTCTGCGTGCCGCCGTAGCTCGCGCCCCACACACTCCAGCGCGGTTGCTGGGTCACCATCAGAGGCTGCGCACCGCGCGGCAGCGGCGCATAGGACATTGGCACCATCGCGACGGTGCGACCGCTGGAATAAGGATCGGTCATCAGATTGAGGAAGCGATCCATCGCGGTGAGGGTCGCCTGCTGGACGCCCGTGGCGGATTCGCCCGAAGCCTGCGAGAGGCCGCTCGGCCCCAGGGCGCCGAACACCAGGGGAATACCGCCGGAGGTGTTGAACGAATTCACCAGCGCGTTGGCGACACTGGCCTGGTTCCCCGTCAGTCCGCTGCCGAAGTTCGGCGGCGTCGGTCCCGGCGGCGTGTAGTTCAGGGTCAGGTCGAGGTAGGCGTTGTTATGGTCATAGTCCAACGCCGCCGAGAAATTGCTCGGCAGATTGGTGTTCACCGGCCCCGAGAAGGTGCCGCTGACGCCGCCGGCCGCATTGAGCACGGTGTAACGCTTGGTGATATAGGCGCCCGAGTCATAATAGGCGGCGACACTGGCGCCATTGAGCGTGGCGATGCCGGAGACATTGACGCGATCGGAGGAAGTCGGAGAGACCTCGACCTGATAGGTCGATCCCCTCATGAAGGTGAGATCGCCCTGCACCGTCAGAGTACCAATCGAATTGCCGGCCGCCAAATTGCCGCCAGCATTGATGATCGTGTTGCCGACCGTGCCGTTGCCGGCGAGCGTGGCACCGTTGTTCACCGAGAGAAGCGACGATGAAGCGATGGACCCGTCGACACGCAGCACACCTGCATCGACCGTCGTCGTGCCGGTATAGGAGCTGGCGCCGCTCAAGATCTGGACGCCAGCGCCGGATTTAGCAAAATTGCCCGTTCCGGTGATCGCGCCACCGAAATCCCACGCCTGACCGCTCGCCGTGTTGACCGTTAGGGTCTTGTCGGTGAGCTGGACCATCGTCGTGTTCGACTTCTCGCTCATCAACCCCTTGATGGTGTTGTTCGCGGTGAGCGCCAACGTCGCTGTCGCGCCGCCGCCGATGCGGCCGAGATCCACTCCGGCGCTGGAGGCGACGGCATCGCCGACGCCCAGCGTCAGAGTACCTGCCTCGACGAATGTGCCGCCCGTGTAGGTCTGCACCGCTGCGATTGTGACATTGCCGCCATTGCCGCCGGTGCTGTCGTCCTTGACCAGGCTGCCGGCGAGCTTGGTGGTGCAAGCCTGTTGCATCTGGCAGCCGTCGCTGATGACGCCGCTATAGATACCGGAACTCGCTTGATCGAAGACGATCAGGCCGCCCGCATTGATGATATTCGCGTTCCCGCTCGACACATTGGCCGTGGTGAGATCGAGCGTCGATCCCTGCTCGACGATGGTGCCGCCCGAATAGGTGTTGCCCGTGCCGGTCAACTGCAAGGTGCCGCCGATCAGATGCAGCACACCCGTGCCCGTCACGTTGCCGGCGAACTTGCCGCCGCCATTTTGCGCAAACTGCACCTCGCTGGCGCCCGACGTCACGATATTGTTCGTATTGGTGAACGACGAGGCACTCACCCGCAGCGTTCCGGCATTCACGGCAATATTGCTGCCCGTCGTCAGCGTCATCGTCGCGCCGGACAGATCGAGCATGCCGGTCCCGACTTTGACGATCGCGGCCGATCCGGCGGCCACGTCAGTCGCCGTGATCGTGCTTGAAATCGTCGAATCCAGATTGTTCAGCGCCGCATTGGTGTTGTTGGTCTGGCCAATGGTCAGCACGGTGTTAGCGCCGGAGACCTTGATCGTGCTGTTGCTGCCGCCGCTATTGAGCGAGCTGAAGGCATTGCTGGCGGCGATCGTCAGGCCCGCAGGCGCCGGATTGCTCTTGACGTTCGACAGATTGACGCCGCTGACATTGAGGAACGCGTTGGCAGCGGTGAGGTTCAACATGCCGGAGTCGACGTTGATCCATCCGGTGAGATTGGGAGACGCCGTGCTCAGCGTCAGCATGCCCTCGCCCGCGATGGTCAATCCATTCGTTCCGACGATCTCGGACGAAATGGTATTGCCCAAGGTCGTGCCAGAAACCGCGGTGCTTCTGGAGTAGATAATGCCCTCGCTGCCGCCGAAGATCAGCTTGCCGCCCATGATATTGGCGGTGTTGCTGCTGCTGCCGCCCAGGATGAGCCCGGCCGGGTTGACACCATCGCCGAGCGTCAGCGAGTTGCTGGCGTTGATCGTAACGGTCGCCTTGCTGTCGACTTTGAGCGCATAGGCATATCGATTGGTCGCAATCGTGCCGTTGTTCGTCTGCTCCACGATCCCAGCATTGGGGACCGTCGTCGAGGCATCGTTGATGCCGCCGCTCGCGCCGCTTCCAGCTTTGGTATAGGTCGCCTTGACGTAACCATTGGGGCCGTAGGTCAGAAAATCATAGGCATCCGCACCGCTGGTGTTTGAAATCATCCAAGCGGGCGCCATGGTGTTGGTCAGTGCTGGCGCGCCAGAATAGACGAATTCGCTTGTCCCAAGGGACGTCGCCGTCGACGGCTGGATGAAGAGCGTCGAACGATCGGTGCGGGTCACGCCATTCGTCAGCGTAACCGCCGTGTTCTTGCCGGCGCCGGCCACGAAGCGCAAGGTGGAGGTTGCGCCAGTGGCGTTCGTCGTATTCGAACCGCTGATATTAAGTGAGCCGAACGTCACGGCGCCGTTACTCGTCGCGCTGCTGTTGGTGATGTCCAACCGGCGCTGCACGTCGGTCAAAACGCCAGCGAACGAGGTGTTGAAGCCATTCGTGTCGAACACGCTGCCGCCAGTCAGCGTCACGCTGCGAACTGAACTGAAGGAGGCGCCGGGCTTGAACGTGCCACCATCGAGAATGATTTGACCGATCGAATAAGCCGGCCCGCTTGTATTGCCCAGCGCGGCGTCGCTCGAAGCCTGGAACGTACCGGCCGAGACGATCCAATTGCCGTAGAAATTGGGATTGCTGCCAGCGGTCGGAGCGAGAACGACGGTCCCGCTTCCCCCGATGGAGAGATCGGAGAAGCCGGTGGCATTGTTGTCCAAAGAAATAATCGGACCGGTCAATGTGATGATGTTGCCGTTGGGATTGATGGTCGCGACTTCGCCACCAGCGCCGATCGGCCGGTTGAACGTCATCGAGCTGTTGATCTGCAGCGTTCCTTTGCCCTCGCTGAGGCTATTGAAAACGATGCCATTCGCGGCACGCACGTCGTCGGCTGTGAGGATGCTCGAAACCGCCAGATTGGACGGGCTTGCAGCGCCAAGATTGGCATCGCTGCTGATAATCAACGTCCCGGCGAGGATCGTGGTGCCGCCGGTATAGGTATTGTTGCCTGACAGTGTAACCTTGCCGCCGCGATCGGCACCCAATTGTAGAATCAGGCCCGTCGTCGAATCCGGCGTGCCAATGGTCACTGTGCCGAGATTGAGACCGCGCAAGCCAGTGAAGGTGCCGTAGCCATCGAGCGCGCCGCTGTTGACAGTCGCGGTGTCGATGACACTGCTGATATTAAGACCAGCAGCCGGAAGGATATAGCCCGGCAACTGCGCCACGGTAACATCGGCGCCGCCCTGCTGCAGCTTGGTCACATTGGCACCGTTCAAATTCCACTGGGTCGCCAGCAGGATATCGCCGGGCGAGAGATACGCCAGGCCGAGGCCGTTGTTGGCGTAGCGGTAGGCATTGGCCCAAATGAAATCGGAGTAAAAAGCCGCCGTCTTGTCGAGACCGGGGATCGTCGAGCCAACCGCCCCGCTGATATTCGAAGCCGTATCGAACAGCTTCGATCCCTTGTTCTTCAGGATGCTGTATTCCAATCCCCGATAAGGGTCATTGGTCATGCCCGAAAAGGATGATGGAATAGGAGCCCCAGTGAGCGGGTCGACGGACTTCACGACGCCATTGTCGAGCGGCAGCAGAAAATTGCTGGACTGCATCTTGGCCCAGAATTGGGCCTCGGTCAGGTTCGAATAGTTGGCGATGACGTTGACATAAACCGACGGATTGGAGGCGCCATACACGGACTGTTGCAGCGACGTGAATGTATGATGGCCATTGGTCAGATAGAGCTTGCCGCCCGGCCCTATCACCACCGGCTCGAGGCTGCTCAAAAGATCGTTCTGAACCCCTGCCGCAGTGAGTAGATCATAGGCAGTGACCTTCTTGCCAACCTCGGCGAAACCGAGGTTGAGCTGCGTCGGCAGAATGTCGTTGACGTGCACCGTGTACAGCGCGAGGGGGCCGGCGACAATGCCGGACGCGGCGCTCGGATCGTAGTTCTGAAAGGCCGTCGCTGGGAGCTGCCCGGCCATACCATGACCGGCGAAGACAAGAGCGACAACCGAAGCGGAGCACAAAAGCGTGAAACGCCGCAGGACGCTCCCTTGAGATTGACCATACACGCTCACGCTCGCAGCCGCGCGAGCAACACCCTGCACAGAAAACGACATTTATATCAAAGCCCCAGCACCAACCCTGGCGACCCCGTAGAACTACTGAATGACAGATTGATGACGATTAACGTCTGTTAAGGAAATGCGATCAGACGAACGTCAGACTTGAACAGAAAAGTTTTTGTCATGAGATGCAGACGACGCGTTCTGAGCTCCCGCGAACGCATTGAGACACAGGCCGGCTTCTCGCTGCGTGGCGGAAGGCTTCCGGTTACATCGCGCTCCAGTACTCAATTTCATTACGTGTGAGGCACGTTGCGCTTAACGGCAACGAAAGTCACAGCCAAACCTACGCCATGACCCATCTCCATTGGGTTGTTCCGATCGGCTGTAACGGTTTATTTTTAGCCCCAACTTTTCCTATCGCTGTAAACTCCGTCAATATCGATGGCGATGGCCAGGGAGATTTGACATGGAAGACCGAGAGGTTCGCGCGCTTCTGGATCGCCACTGGGCCGCCTCCGATGCCAACGACTTCGAGGCGGAGCACCAGATTTATCGAGAGGATGCGGTGCTCGAATATCCCCAGTCGGGCGAGCGCCTGCGCGGGCGGCAGGCGATCCAACTGTCGCGCGCCGCGCAGCCGAACCGGAAGCGTTTTACGGTGCGACGAATAATCGGCTCGGGCGACCTCTGGGTCACCGAATATATCCTCACCTATGACGATCAGCCGTCCTACACGGTGAGCATCATGGAGTTCCGCGAGGAAAAGGTGGCCCGTGAGACCCAGTATTTTGGCGATCCGTTCACACCGGGGCCTTCACGCGCGCAATGGGTCGAGCAAATGTCCTGAAACGCAAGGAGAGTTATGTGCCGCTCGCGCGCGCTGACCTGCCAGCGGATACCGCCTCCCTCGCCCGTTATCTCATCGGCAAAATATTGGTGCGGCGCCTGCCAGAAGGCACCGTCAGCGGCCGAATTGTCGAGACCGAGGCGTATATCGTCGGCGACGCCGCCGGGCACGCCTATCGGGGAATGACGCAGCGCAATCGTTCGCTGTTTCTCGAACATGGGCACGCCTATGTTTATATCGCCTATGGCACCTCATACATGCTGAATGTCTCAAGCGAGGCGCCCGGCATCGGAGCCGGCGTCCTGATCAGAGCGCTCGAGCCGCGCGAAGGCATCCCGATCATGCGGCAGAATCGTGGTGTCGAGCGCTTGCGTGACCTGGCGCGCGGACCAGGACGCCTCGCCGCCGCGTTGCAGGTTGATCGTCAACTTGATGGGCTCGACCTTTGCCAGGAAGGCCCTCTATGGCTCGAGCGCGGCGACCCCGAGCCCGGCGAAATCGGCGAAAGCATCAGGATCGGCATTTCGCGGGACGCCCACCGCCTCCTACGATTTTATCTTCGGAACAGTCCGTTCGTCAGCGGTCCAAAATCCCTCAATGAATGAGATCCCTCACGCGAGATGAGAGAAATGGCCGCCCCTACCCCTTCGCGGCCATAGCACTCAACTCTTCAAGATCGAGGTCTCGCTCCAGTTCGTGCAGAGTCTCATCATCGATATCGCCGGCCCGGTGCAATCGTATCAGTTCGCGACGTCCGGTGGCGACCGCTTCCAGAACCACATCGAAATGGGCATGAAGCATCGGCGTGTAGTGATCCGTGCGCGCCGCATAGTCGACGATCATGACCGCCTTACGCTGATACCGATCCAGCAATTGCGGATGAATGAGCGTGCCTTCGCTATCATAAGCGAAGGTCTGGACGGTCGCAAACTGCGCCTGGGCCATGGCGGCTTCGGCCTGGCTCATGGTGAGGCGCGCCTTCTCAGACTCCGGCTCGCCCAGGCCAGCCCAGTTGATCACCCGCCCCAACGTCGTGCCCTGGACCAGCACGGTTCCGAGAATGACGGCGAAGGACGTCACCAGAATGAAGTCGCGGCCGGGAAAACCTTCCGGCACGCTCAACGCCAGGGCCAGCGTGACCACGCCGCGAACACCTGCCCAGCTCAACACGGTGGCGCCGCGCGCGCCCAGCGGCGCGTAGCGATTGAGCCCCAAGGCATTACAGAGCTTGATCACCACGTCGGATCCAAACACCCAGGCGAAGCGCGCCAGAGTGAGTGCGAGCACAATCACCAGGATCGGCCATCCCATCGTGGCGACCACCACGTCGAAGCCACCACCACGTTCGACGACGCCGCGTAGCGACAGCCCAATCAAGATGAAGACTGCGGCTTCCATCAGGAAAACGATCACGGTCCAGAATGACGTGCCGCGCATGCGGGTTGCCGCCGACAGGACGGTGTGCTGGTGCCAGCCCACGATCAGGCCGGTGGTCACGGTGGCGATGACGCCTGAAACATGGATCAATTCGCCGAGCAGGTAAGACGCCCAGGACAACAAGGCCGTCGCGGCGATCATCAGATATTCATCGCCAAGACGACGCACGAGCAAGACCCAGGCAGTGCCAACAACGATGCCGACGAGAGCGCCACCGACCGCCAGCAGGAAAAAATTGCCGACAGCATCAACAGCGCTAAACATGCCGGTGACACCCGCTGCAATGGCGAAACGGAATAGCACCAGGCCACTCGCATCGTTGAGCAGGCTTTCCCCCTCAAGCAGAATTTGCAGACGCCGGGGCATTCTGACCCGTTGCAACACGGCACGGGCGGAGACCGCGTCAGGTGGCGAGACGATCGCCCCCAGCGCCGCACATGCCGCCCAGGGCAGCGACGGAAACAGCAGGTGCGTCACCACGGCGACGACGACGCAGGTAAACAACACCGCGCCAACGGCGAGCGAGGCAATGCCGATCATGTGCCGGCGCAAGCGGCCCAGAGCAATCGACCAGGCGCCGTCCATCAGCAGCGGCGGCAGGAAGATGACGAGCACCAAAGCGGGATCGACGGTGATCGCCGGCAGGCCCGGCACGAAGGCCAGCGCCCCGCCCCCGACAAGCAGCGCCACGGATGGCGGCAGGCCGATCCGATGGGCGGCATAGTGCAACGCAATGATCGCCACGAACATGCCGATCACGAGTTCGAATAAATGCGTTGGATCCATACGTCTTAGTCCCGACACGGCTTTGCTGGCGACGGTCCTATTACAAAGCGCGTTGCGCCGAAACGCAATTACTCTGTCCGATGCACATGGATTTTGATTTTAAAGAGAAATTTGACTGCTCCGGAATGTCCTGGCCTTCAGGGACGACCGATCAACCACGAAACCAACGCTGGCGACTCCGTTGAAGACATGAATGCGTCAATTGCTTCTCCCGAAAGTGGGTCTACATTCATCTTTGGCGACCAGCATTGCACAGTCACTTGAGAGGGGTTCATTGATGAAGTCATACATCCTTGGTCTGATCGCAGTGCTGAGCAGCAGCCCGCTTTTGGCCGCCGAGCAATCTCCCGCCTGTCTGGCTAAACGTGCCGAAATCGAGAAAGGCATTTCCGCCGCGCAAGCGCGCGGCAATACCCGAGAGGTCCGAGGGCTCCAAAGGGCTTTGCGCGCCAACATAAGCCATTGCACGACGGCTTCGCTTGAGGCTGAGCGCAATCAAAAGATCGAGAATGCTAAGGCAAAACTCGCGAAACGGCAGGCCGAATTGGCAAGAGCCGAACGCACGGGGGATGCGCGAAAAATCGCCCAGCGACGAGCCAAAGTTGAGGAAGCGCGGCAAAAACTCAGCGAAGCCCAACAGCCTCTGCCGCAGTAACGCGGGTACTCAACGTCACCCGCCCGGCCGCCTAAAAAACCTTCCAGAACAGCAAGATCATGATCGCATAGGTCGCCACCAGCAAAACGGCGCCCAGCAAGTCCACACGCGTTCGCCCAGCCTTCGGCGGTGTTAGCCACCAGCTGAGCCTATTGGCGGTCCACGGCACCAGATACGAGGTCAGAATAACGCTGAACGCGTTGCCGATGAACAGCGCGACCGGAAAATCCAGCTTGAGCGCCCCCATAAGAATGGGCGTGCCGACCAGGAGGCCCCACAGGAATACGACCGGATAGAGCGTCAGCAGGACGATCATGTTCATCTTCCACGCCGCCGGCGGCGGTGCACCCTCGGGCGTGGCGTCGCGAAACCATTGTTCGAAACCGCTTTCCGCCATGCGCGTATGGAATTCCGCCGTCAGCGGTGCGGCTTCCTCGATGAGCTGACGTCGTTGCGGTGACTCTAGCCAGGCGTTCAGATTGGCCTCGCTGTCGAACCGCAAGATCGCGACAAAATCCTCCTGCACGCCGGGCACGGACGGTTCAAAGCGATAGCCCTGCAATCCCGCGGCCTTCGACTGCGCCGCGGCGATCTTCTGTTCCCATTTCAGATATTCGGCCTCCATGCCGGGCTTCACCCGCGTGCTGATCACCGCGGAGACCGGCGCCGTGCGCGCCGCACTGGCAGCGTCGCGCACGATATGCACATCGTCGCGCCCCACGAGCATGGGAGCAGCGCCTTCGATACGGGATTGCCGTTCGGACGAGCCCAGCCATCGCTTGGCATCGTCCAGACTGACGAAGCGCTGCAGGATCACCCAATCGACTTGCAGCGGCGGATGCGGCGGCATCAGCCGCTGCTCGATGAATCCTGGGAACCCGGAAATCACCCGGCTGGTTTCGCCTTGCCATTGCGCGAATGCTTCGCCGCACTCGGGCCGCACGCTGGTTTGCGTGACGAGACTGACGCTGGTCGCCGGATCGCTCATGTGGCGGTGCTGAGTTTAGCGAACAGACGATCGGGCGTGAAAGGCAGATGTGAGAACCGCACGCCCGTGGCATTGGCCAAGGCATTCGAAACGGCCGGCGCCACCGGATTGATGCCGCATTCGCCCTGGGACTTCGCGCCAAGGGGACCGATCGCATCGGTCGTGTCGGCAAAGAAGATGTCGGTATGCGGCGTATCGGCAAAGGTCGGGATGCGGCAGTTGCGCAGCTGCGGGTTGACCATGTGTCCGTTGGCGTCATGCACCATGTTCTCAACCAGCGACCAGCCATAGCCCATGGCAACGGCGCCATCGAGCTGGCCACGGCACTGCATCGGGTTGATCGGTCGGCCGATATCGGCCGCATGGACGCTGTGCAGCACACGGATTTCGCCGGTCGCGCGATGCACGGCAAGACGCACCCCCTGCACGTTGAAGGCGATCGTGCGCGGCGACAGATAGGCCCGGCGGCTCACCGAGAAGCGATGATCGACTTTCGTGCCTTCCGCATAGAGCTCGCGCAGCGAAATGCGCCGGTTGCCGCAGATGACGCCATCGTTGTCGAGGCGGCATTGGTCGATCGGCACACCGGTATGCCGACTGGCGAAATCGAGGATGTCGGCCGACATCGCCTCGGCCGCCAGATGAACCGCCTTGCCGCCGACCACGACGCCGGTGCTGGCAAAGGTGCCGGTGTCATAGGGGGTCCGATCCGTATCGGCATTGATGATGTCGACATCATCGGCGCGCGTGCCGAGGATCGAAGCGGCAATCTGCTTATGCGCCGTGGTGATGCCATTGCCCATTTCGGTCGAGCCGCAGGCCAGATGATAGGTGCCGTCCGGCAGCAACCGCATCTCGGCGCCCGAGCGATGCTCGGTCGGTGGCCCGCATTCCAGCATGGCCAAGGCGATCCCCTGGCCCTCGGCCCAATCGGCGCCCTCGGGCTTGGGGACGCCATTGCCCTTCTTCAGCTCGCGCTCGACGATGTCGAGACATTCGCCGATGCCATAGCTGCCGAAGCTGGCGTCGCTCGGTTCCTTCCAGATCGATTCAATGTTGTCGCCCGGCCGAACCACATTCTTGCGCCGCATCTCGAACGGGTCGATGTTGAGCTGTCTTGCCAGTTCGTCGATCGCGCATTCCACCGCGAATGTGGTCTGCGAAGCGCCATAACCGCGAAACCCGCCGCCTGGCGTCATATTGGTGTAAACGGCGTGGCCGATGCCCTTCTTGTTGGCACAGCGATAGGCCGCGATCGGGCTCGCCATCGCGGCCGCCAATGTTTCGCTGCCATGGCCACCATAAGCGCCGGTGTTAGAGAACACTTCGACGTCGAGCGCCGTCAGCGTGCCGTCCTGGCGCGCGCCGATCTTCACCCGGGTGGTCATCTGGTGGCGCGTCGTCGCGGCGATGAATTCGTCCTCGCGGTTCCACTCCCACTTCACCGGACGGCCCAGTTTCATCGTGGCGAACAATACGAGATCTTCCGACACCATTTCCTGCTTGCCGCCGAAGCCACCGCCGACGCGCTCGGTGAATACATGCAGATCGCGGGGCGGAATGCCCATGATATAGGCGAGCTTCTGCCGCGCGGCGAACGGCGCCTGTGAACTCGTGCGCACATGCCAGCGGTTATCCTCGCCCTTCCAGGCGATCGATCCATGGGTCTCCAGGTGCACATGCTGCACGCGGGTGGTTGAATAGGTCTGCTCGTGCACCACATCTGCTTGCGCGAAGCCCGCGGCGACGTCGCCGATTTCGCCCTGCAACGTGCAGAAGATATTATCGCTTGCGGTGAGCTGGTCCTTGTCATGCAGCAAAGGTGCGCCCGGCTGCATCGCCAGCACCGGATCGAACACGGCCGGCAGGATCTCATAATCGACATGCAGCGCCCGGCATCCCGCCTCGGCCGCAGCCTCGGTTTCGCCCACCACGGCGGCAACCCGCTGACCGACGAACCGCGCGACGTTGTCGAGCAGCCTTATGTCATCGGGATCGACGAGATGATCCTCGTGCAAGGCCGAGCTGAACAGGCGGCCGGGCACGTCCTCCCATGTATAGACGGCGAGGACGCCGGGCACGGCGAGCGCCGCGCGGCGGTCGATGGAGACGATGCGCGCATGGGCATGCGGCGAGCGTAAAACCTTGAGATGCAGCAGCCCTTCGATGGCGAGATCCATCGTATAGCGCGCCGTGCCGGTGACGATGGCATCGGTGAACGGATTGGGCAGGCTGGCGCCCAGCGCCTTGCCGGCCACATCAGCCTCGATGTTGCAGGTGCCATGCAGCGCGTCATTGATCGAGCGATAGCCGGTGCAGCGGCAGAGATTGCCCTTCAGCGCATGCGGCAGATCGTTTTTCTGCGCCTCGGTCAGCGTCACGGCCGTCATGATCATGCCGGCAGTACAGAAACCGCATTGGAAGGCCTGCGCATCGTGAAACGCCTTCTGCATCGGATGCAGTTCGCCATTCGTCGCCAGGCCCTCGATCGTCGTGATCTCACGGCCTTCGCCCCGGAACGCCGGCACCAGGCAGGAATGGAACGGCTTGCCATCGATATGCACCGTGCAGGCGCCGCAATCGCCCGCGTCACACCCCTTCTTGACGCCAAAGACATCAAGATCTCGCAAAAAGGTGCGCAAGCACTGGCCGGCTGCGGGCTCAGCCGCATAGTGACGGCCGTTGACATGGAAATGGCTCACGCGAGCTCCTCTCGGATCTGTTCGGCCAGATAGAGCGTGACGTGACGCTTGTAGGCCGCCGACCCGTGCACGTCTTCGAAATAGGCGTCCGGCGGCAATCGCGCCTCCAGTGCCTGGCGCAGCTCTGCGGCCGACGGAAACTTGGCGAAGCGCAACTGCACGGGACGCGGCGTGGCGGCCGAAACCGTCAGCAGGAAATCGGCGCCATTGTCTTCGACCGTGGCGATGATGAGGGCTGCCGAGCGGCCGAATTTCGTCAGCGACACCTGCCGCATGGCGGCGCGTTTCGACAAAGCCGCCACCGGCAGATGGATCTTGCGCAGCAACTCGCCCTTCTGCAGCACGTTCTGGTGGTTGCCGGTGACGAAATCGACGACCGACACTTCGCGCGGCTCGCCCTCGCGTGGCCACAGCGTGCACACGCCTTCCAGCGCCGCCGTCAACGAGATCATCGCGCCAGCAGGCAGCGACATGCAAACATTGCCGCCGATGGTCGCCGCATTCCAGATCTTGAACGACATCAGGAATGCATCGATCGTTTGCCGAAACAGCGGCACCGCGCGCCATCCGGGCAAGCCTTGAAAGTCGCCGTGGAAATCATGCAGTTCGACGACGCGGCAGGTCGCGGCGATGTCGAGGCCCGCTTCCGTCACCGTCAGCGGCGTCCAGCCCAAGGCGTCGAGATCGATCAGCGTGTCAACGGCCACCTGCGGCTCGGAGAACAGCCAGGTGCCGCCGGCGAGCCACGAATAGCCATCGCGCCAACCACCAATGTCGTCGCAGGATGTCGGGCGTTTGACTTCGGTTATCGTGCTCAAATTCATGATCGTCTCTCGCTCACGCTCGTAGACTTCGTCAGGGCTTGTAGACTTCGACCGTCTGCATCATGCCCATTTCCTCGTGGTTCATCATGTGGCAATGGACCATGAAGACGCCGGTAAAATCGAGAAAGCGAGAGCGGAACACGACCTCGCCGCCCTTGCGATCGACGATCACCGAATCCCGCCATTGCGGCACGGCGAGCGGCTTGCCGTTGATCGACACCACCTCGAACGGGTTGGTGTGGATATGAAAGACATGATCGTCATGCTCATGGGTGTTGACGACCGTCCACTCCTCGACCGCGCCGAGCTTGACCCGATGATCGATACGGCGCGGATCGAATTTCTTGCCATCGATGAAGAACTCAAATTCCTGCCAATGGCCGGCGGCATCGGCCTCCGGCGCGGTGGCCGAGAAAATCACCTTGCGGCGGTTGGTGATTTCGGACGCCTTGATGCTTTCCAACGGCGGGCGCGGCAAGGCGCCCGGCAGTTTCATGTTCATCGGCGCGCCGGAGACCACCACCCGGGCGAGAGACCCTGTCGGCGAAGGATGGCCTTGATCGTAAGGCATAGCCTCGAGCGCATAGGTGCCGGCGGGGCCGGCCTGCACCAGAATATCGGCGCGCTGGCCCGGCGCGATCAGCAACTGCTTAAGGGGCTGCACCGCGCCGAGCTGAATGCCGTCATAGGCGATGGCATGCAGATCATGCTTCTCCAGATCGAGCAGCATATCGTCTTGATAGGCCGCGTTGAGAATGCGCCAGCGCTGCACTTCGCCAGGGCGCATGGCGATCATCGGCCGCCGTTGTCCATTGATCGCCAGAAAGCGTGTGGCCGTCTCGGGAAACAGCGTCTCGAAATTCTCGACCATGCCATGCGCATCGTGCACGACCTGGGTCAGCACCAGCAGGCGCTCTTGCGCCGCAGCGATTTCCGGCACATCGGCGAAATCGCCCTCGATGACGACAGCGCCCACCATGCCGCTCGACATCTGAATATCGGCGCTGCCGTGGTGGTGCGGGTGATACCAATAGGTGCCCTTGGTGTGATCCTCCGGCAGCTTGATTTCAATGTCGTAGCTGAAGCCTGGCGCCATCGAGCGCATGACGTTATCGGCGATGCCGCTCGGGCTGACATGCGCACCGTGGAAGTGAAAATTGGTGTTGTTGAACTGATGCGGCCGGCTCATGTCGGCTGGCATGGCATCGCGGTTCGGCGGCAGGTCGTTGATCAGCTTGATACGCAAGGTTTCGCCAGGCTTCATGCGCAGAGTCGGCCCCGGGCTGCCACCCTCATAAGAGCGGACATAGAGCCTGACGCCACCGATCCGCCGATAGGCATAACCGACGCGCAAGGTCGTGCTCAGCACACCATTGACGGAGCGCCGCACCTCGGGCTCGAGCAGCGGCTGATCCATGGCGGGCACCACTTTGTCCGCCACCCGGCCCAGCGCCGGCGACATGTCCATATCGCCGTGATTGTCGTGCCCGGCATGACCCGCGTGTTGCGCTCGGGCCGCCCCTGCGGTCAGCAGCAGCGCGCCGACACCGGCACTGCCATTGAGCAGTTGGCGTCGTGACAATGTGTTGATGCGCGCGGCGCTGGCCACGGCACCCTTATCGTCCGGTTTCCCCAACACTTCAGTCCCCCATACCCACTCCGTCTCCAGTATACCGCGTTGATAAATTTAAGATGAATGAACTTCGTCAAAGACTTGCAGGCAAAGAGGCCAGCGACGACGTGGCGATCAGTAGAGCTACGGAGCCATGACGCCCCTCGCCGTCGGCATGGAAAAAGCCCCTTGCATGGGGTTGTTCCTCAGTTTTGCCCGACACCCCCTCCCCACCTCCTTCCAGAGGGATCCTGCGAACGACCCTTTGCCCCGCTGGCGCATCATCTCTCGGGTTCTTGCCTCGGGTCCGCCCTCATCGCGAAAATACGAAGCCAGGGCGGCGGATTTTTGTTCTTATTTTGTTTCCACTGCTTCCGCCTTTCCAAATAGGTTGGATCGCTATCATCTGGGTCGCGCGCGCTGAGAGGCGCTGCGTTGGCGACCTGATCGGCCGCGAGTGAACGGTCGGTCAGGCACGATCTGGTCAGCCCTACACACCAGCTCCAAGAAGACGCGATCGACGATCAACGGCCAGCGACACTATGAAACGGCTGCTCAAAATAAATCGCCGCGCCCCTGCTATTGCAGCACGCAGAAGCGCGCCGACCCCGATGCAGCTATCGAGCACTTCGCGCCATGACAACTTGTTGATGCGCGCCACGATGACAGCGGCACCCTTAATCTTCCAGCCACCCAGCAATGTATCCCTCTACCATTGATCCATCCTCGGTATCGCGATCCCAAATTCAGCATAAATTCCGTCGGAAGGCAGGGAACTCAATTCGCTGTGACGTAGATCGCAACTGCGATAGGTTCGCGGGTATCGCGTTTTGAAGGGAGGCTGACATAGGTGGCTGATAATCTGCGAGAGTTCTACCACAGCCTGAACCGAGAGGAGGCAGACCTCGCAGCGGATATTGCGGCCGACCGGCTAGGTCTCCTGATGCGCATCGCCATCAACGAGCTCGACCTCGATTTCGAAGGGGTGCATCTAATCAATACCGTAGGCGATGCCAACCATGAGCGCTGGTATATCATGCGCATCGGTGTGATCCGCATCATAAAGCTGGCAATGCAGGCGCACCAGCAGTTCGAGGCGCCAACGCTGACGTTCCAGCGCGATCTGCGATATTCGCTCTCAGTGCTTTCCCTGATCAGAAAAGTCGGCACTATTGAGCATGGCCGGCGGGTGGCGCAAAGCGTGACCGTGAAGTCAGGCCGCATCGAGAGGTTGCCTGATTGCTTCCACATCGTCCTACCTTCCCAGCTAATCGACCTCGAACTGCATGAGCGCGAGCTCGAGCGTTACCATGTCGCGCAGCAGCGCGCGATGTTCGCGAACGACTATGAAGCGCTTATTGGCTCTAAGATAGGTGACGAGGTGAGAGCCTTACTCACCGAGCTCGTCTATCCGTTCCGCGATCACTTTATCGGGTATGAGGCCGACCCCGCCCTCGACTTCTATTTTTTCGGCCATGCCTACAATGAAATCATGCTCGCTAAAGGCTTCGACACCTTCCACTTCTCCACGATATTTGGTGGCATCACGTTCTCGAACTACAAGCTAGCGGCGATGTTCATCGTGTCGATTGGGATGAAACATCGCGCATTTGTGCGGGCGCTCATGGATAAGAGGCCAACTATCCGGATCGAGGACATACTCACAGTGTCGGTCGCAACCGACGGTTTCCTCGAAGGCCTGCGAGAATTCATCAACGAGTTCGGCAAGCGTTTTGGGGGACATGTACCCGTCACCGACAAGGACGTCCGGATCATTTTCGATGTGCTATCCGTGAACCGGCGGAACTTGGCGCTACTGGATCGCCCCGGAGCGCCGATACCGCCGTTGATCCAGTGCTCAGATGACCACGTCATCAGGCCCTTGGCCGGCGCGACCAGCGATGAGGTCATGCTGTTCCTTTTGAACTCGCTCCAGCACAGCTTCCCAAAGGACTACGACCGAGCCCAACGGACGCGGGAGGGCGCGATGCAGCGGGCTGTCGAAAGTACCTTGCGCCCTTTGCTTCCAGAACTGGAGTTTCGAGGCAACGTCAAGCTGAGGCAGTCCGGCAAGGTCCTAACGGACCTCGACCTAGTAGTCATAGAGCCCTCCACCGATCGCGTGGTCCTCATTCAACTGAAGCATCAGGATCCGTACGGCGCAGACTTGGCCACCATGCAAGCGCGGACGGGTCGGCTGAATCAGCAGGTCAGCGACTGGCTGCGCAAAGTGCGCTCATGGTTCGCCGCTGCAAGCACATCCGAAGTGCGGGCGACCCTACGACTTCCGTCCTCCATGACCAGCCCGGTTGTAAGCCTCCTGGCTTTGACGCGCCACTATGCTCATTCGCTACGGTTGGTCGTCGACGGCAACGATGCGGTCTTCTCCAATTGGTCTCAACTGGTTACCGCGGTCGAACGATTGCAGGAACGAGGAGAGCCTGTCCCCACGGTGGACGATCTCCTTGATGAGTTGAGGATATTGAGCGTTCCCGAGGAGGAGCATTATCTTCCCGAGCCTCCCAGCGATTGGACCGTCGGATCCCTGCGATTCACGATCGAGCAGGAGCGGGACTGAGCGTCGTCTCAAAACTACGAAAGGCAACGACGTTAAGCTGAACACGATTCTTATCAGCGTGATCCATTTCCCCGCACTGGCATCCAGGACAATCCCACCGACAAGGTTCGCAAGCTTGGCATCTCCGTAACGAAGTTCCGCTCCGTGTAGACACTGCTCGCAACACGTCACCCCTTCCACTATCCAAGCCTCGTATGTATGTATCGTTACGAGCGCAGTTCATTTTTCGGGGACACTATGATCTTCACAAAAGAAATACTTCGTCAGGTCATCGCATGGTCAGTATTGAAGGCATCAAAATCGCTCGGAATCATCGGCAAAGATGAGGATGAGAGCTCCCTTCCAGAAAATGTATTAGAGCTGATTTCCGTATCACCGAACCACATTGATGCCCTTACGAAGTTTGCGACTGCCTATCAGGATTGGTACGCATTCCATCTTGAGATCTATAAGGCAGGCAAAAGCGGAAATCTGTCCCCGTCAGAAGAAACCCAATTACTTAGCTTGATTGATCGCCGCGACGCTGCCAGAAAAGCGCTCGTCGAAATCACGTCCTAATGTGAAGAAATACATCCCTACTGGGAGCGACGACAATCGCCGGAATATCCTCGCCACGTTAGTTATCGCGCCCGCGTTCGTGCCGCATACCCATTGAGCACGATGGTTAGCCTTCCGCATCGCGTTGTTAGAGAAGGGTGTTTAACCCCTGTCGGCATCGAGAAAAAAGATCGCGGTCTCAGAATCTTGTAGTTCTGGCGTCGCGTAGGTCCAAGTGAGCGGTGATCGCCCATGATAATCTCCGACAATCCCAGGCGGCAAGCGCGTTGCTTGGCCGGACGCTGCCAAGCCGCTTCGAGGATGTCCGCGCGAACGTTCTCGCCTCCCCCCGCCCCCTTCGCTTAAAACACCTCCTAAGGCTGCAGGCCCAATTGCTGCGTGCCGTAGAGTGCCGACAGCGCGTCCCAATCGAGACTGGCGTGCTGGGCCGCGACGGTGCCATCGCGCCAGAAGCGTTGAACGCGGTTCTTCTTGTCGGCCGCCGACGCGCCGGACTTCGTGAAAATGTCGCTCGCCACCTCGGCGGCGGTGCGGGCCCCAAATCCGTGGTTGCGCCGGATGCGGACGCGCTGCTCGATCTTGAGCGTCCCGCCGTGACGAACCAGCTCCTGACCCTCTGCGAGGCTGGTCACCATCAGCGTGCGTGCGGCGTCGAGGCGCGCGGCGGAGCGGCCGATCAGGCTCTGGGTCAGCGGCTGGTCAGCGACCTTCTCGAACACGCCGGGCCTCGTCATCCGCTTTGCCTCCCGCGCATTCTCCGTGAAGGCATCCAGCGCCCCTTTCGCCATGCCGACGATGGGCGCGACCAGAGCGGTTGGACTAAACGTCGGATAGCCGAAGCGCGCCTGATCATTGTCCGGCACGCTGAGCCCCGGCACTTGGCCGGAAAAAGCCACGCTCAGCGGCAGCACGCGGTGCTTCGGCACAAAGACCGGCTCTGTGATGTGCACAGTCTTCGATCCCGTGCCGCGCAGTCCGCTGACATTCCAACTGTCGTGATCAACAGTGACGTCGCCAATCGGCACGAGGCACCAGGCGATGGCCGGCGGTCCATCCCGGCCGGGGATCAACGCCGCCAGGATGAGCCAGACGGCGCTGTCGACGCTGCCTACATCCGCACGACCTTGGGGAACTCCACAGCCAGGTGATCGATAAAGGCGCGAATGGAAGGCAGCAGACCCTGCCGATAAGGAACCAGCGCTGTCAGCGTGGAATCGCCGGCGAGCCAATCCGGCAGGACGCGCCGCAGGCGCCCCGACCGCACGTCGTCCCGGCAGATGTAACCCGGCAGCGAGACGATCCCCAGGCCTGCGATCGCCGCCTGCTTGAGACCAATCATGTTATCGCTCAAAAGACGCGGCGCGAGCGGCATGATCACCTCGTCCTTCCCTTCGCTTGCGTGCCGCAGCCGCCAGGTTGGAGCGACCCCCGTTCGCATCATGAACAGCGATCGATGCTTGGTGAGATCTTGCGGCGTTTCCAAGTCGCCATTGGCGTCGAGATAGGCCGCCCCACCGAAGAGGAACCAGGGCGCCGGCGCCAGGGTTCTCTGAACCAGCGCGGAATCCGGCAAGGGTCCGGTGTGCGCCCGGATCGCCACATCGAAATTATCGCCGACGATATCGACGATCCGGTCCGTCGCATGACAGACCACATTCACCTTGGGAAACCGGACCAGGAAGTCGGCGACCATGTCCCGCATCGCAAACTCCGCGGTCGCCACACCCGTTGTAAATCGCACCGTGCCGGTCGGCTCGGTCAGCCGATGACGAATGGCCGTCTCCGCATGTTCGGCCTGTTGCAGCATCGCGACGGCATGCCGGTAGAACTCGTCGCCAGCCTCGGTCATGCCGAAGCGCCGCGACGTTCGGTTGAGCAGTCTTACGCCAAGCTCGCTCTCAAGCTGCTGAATCCGGTGGCTCAGCGTCGACTTAGGCACGCGCAGCGTGCGCCCTGCGGCGGTGAAGCCGCCCCGGTCCACCACCTGGACGAAGTAGTAGAAATCATTGAGATCGAGCACGCACCCTCCATCGTCCAATAGGTCGGACGCTAAGTTGCGATTTAAGCGACTTCTTAGCCGGAAATCCAGCGCCTAGGTATCGCCCGTCGCCGCCCTAAGGCCGCGACCCTGGATGCGCCGCACCGGCCAGCCAGGACTCACATGGAGGCACCATGGAACGGCGTCAGTTCCTCCAAATTGCAGCGGCCGGAGCAACGGCGACCGTCATCGGCATCGCCCCGTCGCTCCCGGCCACCATTCATCCACGCCAACAGGAGTTTGCAATGATCGACCAAGCCCATCCCTATGCCCCGCTCACGTCCGAAAACGCCGCGCTCATCCTCGTTGACCATCAGATCGGCCTGATGACCGGCGTGCGCGATTATTCGACGGGCGAGCTGAAGCACAATGTCGTCGCGCTGGCGAAGGCCGCCAAGGCGCTCAATCTGCCGATCGTGGCGACGACAACGGCGCGTGACAGCATGTGGGGACCGACCTTCCCCGAGCTCGTCGAAGCCTTGCCGGGCATCCGCATTATCGACCGCTCGTCGGTGAACGCCTTCGATGATCCCTCCGTCGCACGCGCCATCGAGGCGACCGGCCGCAAGAAGCTGATCTTCGCCGGCATCTCCCTTGAAGTCTGCGCCGCATTTCCCGCGATCACGGCGATCGGCAAAGGCCATGACGCTTACGTCGCGGTCGACGCATCCGGCACATTCAGCGAGACGAAGCGCCAGGCCGGTCTCCTGCGCATGCAGCAAGCCGGCGTCATCCTCTCGGACTACGCAACGCTGATGGTCGAAATCCTGAAGGACAACGGGCGGCCAGAGGCCGGCGCCGTCTACGAGGCTCTCGACATGCCGTGGGCGAAGCTCGTCGGGCAGATCGCCCAGGCGCGCAAGTGAAAGCGCGCATTTCCCCGTTGGCGCAAACAACATTCGAAGGATAAGGCGCATATGAAAACGATGTTCAAACTAATAGCAGGAGCAGCAATAGCCATCGCCACAACTTCCGCATCGGTCTCCGCGCAGACCAAAGGAACGGACAAGGCGATCGTCCTCGTTCACGGCGGGTTCGTCGATGGCTCGGGCTGGGCGGGCGTCTATCAGATCCTGAAGAAGGACGGGTACGATGTCACCATCGTCCAGAATTCGACGCTCTCGCTGAAGGCCGATGTCGAGGCCACCAAGGCTGCGGTCAAGGCTCAAACCAAGCCGGTCATCCTCGTCGGCCATTCCTACGGCGGCGCGGTGATCACCGAATCCGGGACCGATCCGAAGGTTGCCGGACTGGTGTATATCGCCGCCTTCGCGCCCGATCAGGGCGAGTCCGTCGCGAAACTCACCTCCAATCCGGCTCCAGGTGCGCCGGTTCCGCCGATCGTTCCACCGGTCGGTGGCTTCCTGTTCCTCGATAAGGCCAAATTCGCGGGCTCGTTCGCAGCCGACGTAAAGCCCGAACTGGCTGCCTTCATGGCCGATTCCCAGGTTCCCTGGGGCCTCGATTCCCTGAACGGCACGATCACTGTCCCGGCCTGGAGAGCCAAGCCCAGCTGGTATCTCGTCGCGACCGACGATCAAATGATCCCTGTCGACGTGCAACGGATGATGGCCAAGCGCGCCGGCGCGAAGACCACCGATCACGCCGGTAGCCACGCGATCTATGTCTCGCAACCGGCAGCGGTCGCCAAGCTCATCGAAGCGGCTGCCTCAGAAGTCAAATAGTAGCCGAAACTGCATCTGCGTCGGCACTCGCACTGCCGGGTTCAAAGAACCGGGCTATCGAGGGCCGACGCAGAAGCACTGTGCCCCGCGGGCCCACTAGATGCTGGATACTGGCAGTACGATCTGGCTGGCAGGATCAGGCAAGCATTCGAGCAGAGGCGCAGACGGATCAGGCGCCCAGGTGCGAGCGGAAGAAATCGCCCAGCTTTGCCGAAGCCGGCGTGACATATTTGGGCTTGTCATAAAGATCGACATGCGTCGCCCCGTCGATCCAGAACAGCTCCTTGGGTCCCCCAGCCTTCCTGAAGGCGTCTTCGGCGACCCATTTGGTGACAGCCTCGGTCCCCACGATCATGAGCAGCGGGCGCGGCGCGATCATGCCAACGAACCGGACGGGATCAAACGTGGCGAGGCGATCCAGGCTGTTCAGCGTAAAAGTCTTCGCCGACCGAGGATGCTGCGCGCGGTCGGTGCAATAATATTCCCAGCCTTCGAAGAGGTGCCGGCCGCCGGCGCGCGCTTCCGCTTCATTGGCCGGAAAGAGCGGCAGCGTGCCGATGCCCTCGCCGCGCGCTTCCGCCGTACGGGCCGCCGACACCATGCCGAGGATATGCTGGAGGACGGCTGGATCCTGCTTGCCGTCGGCGCCGACGCGGAACTGTGCGCCGACATCGAAACCGCTAACGGACGCGACAGCCTTAATGCGGTGATCCGTGGCGGCGGCCGGGATCGCATAACCGAACGCAGCGCAGACGCCGAGCACACCGATGCGATCGGGATCGATCCCCTGCTGGACACTGAGGAACGACACCGCGTTCCTAAACTCCTCGATGCGGCGCGCCGGGTCCTCGACGCCGCGTGGCTGACCCTCGCTCTCGCCCTGGGTGGCTGTGTCGAAGGCAAGGGTGATGAAGCCCTGCTCCGCGAGGCGACGGGCATAAAGGCCAGCGGTCTGCTCTTTCACGCTGGAGGCGGGATGGCCAACAATAATAGCTGGGCGCGGCGCGCTGGCGTTGCCTTCGGGCATATGGAGGATGCCCGCGAGCTTGAGGCCCGCGCTGTCGAATGTAACTGGCTGTTGCTTCATGTGCATGATCCTTGTCTGCCGCGCTGCTGCGGCGGATTGCGCCGACGCGCGAAATGGGACGGTGGCAACGGCGGTGATGGCGGCCTGAAGAAAGGTTCGACGCTTCACCATGACCTCCGCTTTGTCTCTGTGTTCGCCGCGCCATCACGGGCGTTGCGAAGACAGGCTTTGGACTACAGGAAATCGCCCGGCGGACGGTAAATCGAAGCTGCCGTTGGCTTGCACGATCGGCCCAAAATAAATACGATCGCCTACTGAAAGCGGAGCGGCGGAAGCGGACTGAAAGGAACGCGGAATGGATATGCGTGCCTACTTGCTGGAAGAGTTGCGCACGCTGATCGCCCGTCACGCCGCACCAGGTGAAAGCCGCACGACGCTGCCCAACATCGTGCTGTCGGCATCGACACTGCCGACCGAGCCCACCGCCCACATGGCCGACCCCGCTTTTGCAATCATCGCGCAAGGCGCCAAGCGCGTGGTCTTGGGCGATCAGGTGCTCGTGTATGCGGCGGGCCAGTATCTCGTCTATTCGGTTACCCTGCCCTTGAGCGCCCACGTCATCGAAGCCAGCGAAGAGGGTCCGCTTCTCGGCCTCGGGCTGACTTTAAGACCAGAGGCGATCGCCGCGCTGCTGCTGGAGACCGGCGCCGCTCCAAGGAACAAAGTCGAGCAACGCGGCATCGCCGTCAGCGATGTCACCGCCGACTTGCTCGATCCCGTCGTTCGCCTGCTGCGGCTGTTGGACCGGCCACAGGACATTCCGGTCTTGGCCCAGGCCATTGAACGCGAGATCCTATGGCGGCTGATCAACGACCAACAAGGCGCCATGGTGCGGCAACTCGGGCTCGCCGACAGCCGCATGACCCAGATCGGCCGGGCAATCGCCTGGATTAGAAGCCACTATACCGAGACCATCCGGATCGAGGACTTGGCCGCCGTGGCGGGGATGAGCGCCACCTCGCTCCACCGCCACTTCCGAGCCGTGACATCACTCAGTCCGCTTCAATTTCAAAAGCAGATCCGTCTGGATACGGCCAGGACGCGGCTGCTCTCGTCATCCCAGGATGTCGCCTACATCGGCCTGACTGTTGGATATGACAGCCCCTCGCAGTTCAGCCGCGAATATCGCCGTCTCTTCGGCCATCCGCCCGGAAGGGATGGGGCAAGCCTGCGAAAATCCAAGGTCGGCGCCACTTAAGCCCTTGGCTTTCGAAGAGGCGACCGGCTTCGAAGGCAAGCCCTGTCCCGCCCTTTCGCTCAAAACACCCCCTGCGGCTGCAGGCCCAATTGCTGCGTGCCGTAAAGGGCCGATAGCGCGTCCCAATCGAGGCTGGCGTGCTGGGCCGCCACCGTGGCATCGCGCCAGAAGCGCTGAACGCGGTTCTTCTCATCGGCCGCCGACGCGCCGGACTTGGTGAAAATGTCACTCGCCACTTCGGCGGCGGTGCGGGCCGCAAAGCCGTGGTTGCGCCGGATGCGGACGCGCTGCTCGATCTCGAGCGTCCCGCCGTGATGGACCAGCTCTTGGCCCTCTGTGAGGCTAGTCACCATCAGGGTGCGCGCGGCGTCGAGGCGCGCGGCGCAGCGGCCGATCAGGCTCTGGGTCATCGGCTGGTCCGCGACCTTCTCGAACACGCCAGGCCTCATCATGCGCTTTGCCTCCCGCGTATTCTCAGTGAAGGCATCGAGGGCGCCTTGCGCCATGCCGACGATGGGCGCGACCAGAGCGGTCGGACCGAAGGTCGGATAGCCAAAGCGCGCCTGAGCGTTGTCCGGCACGTCGAGCCCCGGCACTTGGCCGGAAAAAACCACGCTCAGCGGCAGCACGCGGTGCTGCGGGACAAAGACCGGCTCGGTGATATGCACGGTCTTCGATCCGGTGCCGCGCAGTCCACTGACATTCCAACTGTCGTGATCGACGGTGACGTCGCCGATCGGGACGAGGCACCAGGCGATGGCCGGCGGTCCATCCTTGCCGGGGATCAACGCGGCCAGGATGAGCCAGGCGGCGCTGTCGACGCTGCTGGCCCAGGGCCAACTGCCTGAGATCTTGATGCCGCCGTCAACCACCTCGACTTTCGGCGAGGGCGTGTAGGAGACCGCGAGCAGGTTGTCGGTGTTATCCCAGACCTCCTGTTGCGCTTCGAGCGGAAAGAAGGCGGTCATCCAGCCAAAGCACACCGCGAGCGTGCCGCACCAGCCGGTACTGCCGCAGGCGCGGCCCAGCTCGAAGCCGATCTGCGCCAGCTCGGCGGGACCATATTCGTAGCCGCCGAAGCGCCGGGGCTGCATCGTGCGAAACACATTTGCGTCGCGCAGCGCCTCCATGGTCTCCACCGAAACGCGCTTGGCTTTCTCCGTGCTCAGCGCCCGCGCGTCGATCTCCGGTGCGAGCTTTCGAATTCTGGCGATGATGTCGGAAAAGTCAGGCCGCGCCGCCAGCGGGTGAACGGCTAGGACGCGTGTCGCTTCCTGTTGCATGTTTGCTCCCTCCCAAAAGCGTAACGTTCGTTACGGTACGTATTCTGCGCATCTTTGGAAATTTTTACAATGGAGATTATGCGCGGGAGGTTTTCGCGTCGCAGAGCGCGGGCGCAGGCAACCGCCACAGTCGCAACGACCAGTGGCCGCAGCGCTGCAACGATCGATTTTTCAGGAAGATATAAGCGGCAAGACAGGCCGCGCTTGAGGCAGCCGCAACACTGCGATCAGGCGCTTTTCGACCGTGACGCTTTCGCTTTGGCCGACGCAGCCCGTGTTCCAGCTTCCGTCGCGCAGCCCCCGATAAACACCGAAACCGCAAGCTCGACAGTCTCATTGATCCGCTTTGCCCGGTCCTTCTGACTGGAGGCGGAGGTGAGCCAGCTGAGGAGCTGTTCGCCGATCAGCATGTCATGAAACAAGACGGCCAGCCGACGCGGGTCCTTGTCGGCGCGGATATTCCCCTTCGCCTGATGCTGCGCGATCCACTCGGCAAAGATGCGATACATCGTCTCCGGGCCGGTCTGATAGAACAGCCGGCCGACCTCTGGAAAGGCCCGCCCTATCGACGTGACCAGCCGATGAAAGGCCATGATTTGCGGGGTCAACACGATCGCGACGAAGGAGCGTGCCAGGCGCGTCGCCTGCTCCTCGAGCGTCCCCTCGGGGCTGGTATCGACGTGAATGGTGACATCCGAACAGAGTTGGCGAACGACGGCTTCGAACAACTGCGCCTTGTTGCCAAAATTCGAATAGATGGTTTCTTTTGAACCGCCGACGACCGCAATGATTTCGTTGATGGAGACGCTGTCATAGCCGCGCTCCAAAAACAGCTTTGCAGCGGAGCGCACGATTTTCTCGCGTTTGATCTCGGTCCGTGTGCGCGTGTCGGCAGCGCGTCGGGTGTCAGACGCCGCAGGCCGCGTCGTTGATTTCTTACGTGAATCCATACCCAAGCTATGCCAGCTAATCGCTTTTGAAGCCAGCCCCAAACTTTTGGCTAGCCACTGGGTGGCTTTTTCCGTAACGTTCGTTACGGTACATATTTTCGCCGGCCGGCTGAGGAAGCGCATACGTCTAGGAACGCGCTCTCGCCTGCCCGCGCCGTATTGCACCGATGATAATCCAGGGAGGCACCCTATGATCGAAGTGTCGAAACGTATTCCGGTCAACGCGCCTGGCCACCCCACCCTGACGCGCGGCGACGTGTGGCAGGGCCTTGTCTTGAAGGCCAACAATGCCCTGCCCTTCGTGCCGGCGATGACCCATTGCAAGGTTCTCAACCGTGAAGGCGAAAATGTCTTCGTGCGCGAGATCGAGTTTCGCGGCGAGCGCTGCCGCGAGCGGATCACGATGACGCCGCAACAGCAGGTGGAATTCGTGCGGCTCGACGGCTCGGTGCTGGGCACCATTCTCAACCTCATCGAAGATGACGATGATGGCCTCGGCCTGCGCTTCAGCTTCAAGTTGCAGCTTGCGGGCGTTGCCGACGGCAGCCCGGAAGAAATCGCCTACGGTAAAATTGTCGAGCAGGATTATTTGAAGGCCGTGGACGCGACGCTCGCGGCGATCCGCAAAGCCAAGACCGCCCGCGACACGCTGATCAAGCGCTATTACGACGCGGTCGACGCGATGGACCTCGAAGCCTTCAAGTCCATGCACAGCGAGAGCGCGCGGATGACCTTCGCGAATTTCCCGGCGGCCGTTGGCGCCGATCAGATCGCCGGCGCCATCGGCCAGTTCTGGTCGACCATCGGCGGCCTCAAACACAAATTCATCAACCGCTGGGACCACCCGGATGAATCGATCCTTGAGGCGGCCGTGACCTACACCCGCCAGGACGGCCAGACCCTGACGCTACCCAGCGTCGCCATCCTAAAACCGGACGGCGACAAGGTTGGCGAGCTGCGGGTATTCATGGACGTGGCGCCGATTTATGCGGAGCGGGAGAGTCGGAAGGTCGCGGTGTAATAAGCCTGCACGCACGGCGGGGATTTGATCGGTCTTGCCTCTTCGGACATCGCTTGTGCTCCCCGCATAACAGCAGGCCGCTGCGGCTTGCGCAATCGCGCTTCCGGGTTTCAAGCCCGGACATCCCTTTCTGAGGGAAGGCATTATCATCAAAGAGGGAGCGCAGCCGCTCATGCATGACTTAATTTTGATCGCGATGTTGCGGTCAAGCTGCCCCCAAGATCACAGAACTAGCCCCCTTGGCGCGTCTTTTGCCGGGTATGGACGTGGGCAGCCGAAAATATCAGACAGGTTGAGCGGGCGCAGCGCGCGCGTTTGATAAGCAACGGCGACGGCTCCAGGCACGCCTGGGCGAGAAATCCTTAATCGGACCGAGGGGACCAAGCCCAAAGGAAAGGATGTGGAGAATAGATTGGAGTAGAGCCCCGACGTTGTGATCAGCTCGATGGCATGTGACTGTTAGCAATCGTGGGATCGCGCGCCAATCGGCAGACGAGCCCGAGGGGAGCGATATGCCGAGAATCCGTAAAGTAGAGATCGCAAATTTCCGCAGTGTCAAAGAGATGTCGTGGCAGCCTTCTAGTGGTATTAATTGCCTGATTGGTCCCGGTGATAGCGGCAAATCAACCATCCTCGATGCGATTGACCTCTGTCTAGGCGCACGTCGAACCATTCAATTAACTGACGCTGATTTTCATAACCTCGACGTTGACGTGCCAATCGTCATTACGTTGACGATTGGTGACCTGGACGACACGCTAAAGAATATCGAGACGTATGGCCTCTTCTTGCGCGGTTTCGACCCAAGCAGCGGGAATGTCGAGGACGAGCCGGAAAAGGACCTTGAGACCGTTCTCACGTTAACACTGACTGTAATGAGCGACCTCGAACCGGCTTGGACTCTCGTTTCCGATCGGGCCAAAACGCAGAATGCGATCCGTAATTTAGCCTGGAATGACCGTATTCGCCTCGCCCCCACGCGTATCGGCGTATTAACAGATTTTAATCTCAGTTGGCGCCGAGGTTCAGTACTAAACCGCCTGACCGACGAGAAAGCAGATGCATCAGCAGCATTAGCAAAAGCCGCGCGCGATGCGCGAAGTGCCTTTGGGGACGATGCCGAAAAGCAATTAGGGGAAACGCTGCGCATTGTAGGTGAAGCAGCAACAGAACTAGGGATTAATGTTGGAGACAAGGTTCGAGCACTACTTGATACCCATTCTGCTACGTTTGGGGGAGGCACCATTTCTCTTCACGATGAAGACGGCGTGCCACTGCGAGGTTTGGGCGTCGGCTCTACCCGCCTCTTAATTGCGGGCCTTCAACGCAAAGCAGCGGCACAGGCAGCGATTCTGTTAGTTGATGAGCTTGAGCATGGATTAGAGCCGCATCGAATAATTCGGTTTCTGGGCTCACTGGGAGCCAAGGATAAAACGCCACCGCTCCAGGTCTTCATGACCACGCATTCACCAGTTGCGTTGCGTGAACTCGCTGGCAGCCAACTAATCGTAGTGCGGAAGATCAACGAAAAGCACGTGGCGATGAACGTTGGCACAGATAATGACGTACAGAGCACCATTCGACTCTACCCGGACGCATTCTTAGCAAAGTCCGTTTTAGTTTGCGAAGGAGCAAGCGAGGTTGGGCTAGTTAGAGGAGTCGACCAATATCGAGCGGCGAGCGGTGGCGCGTCTATATCTGCATACGGCGTTGCATTGGTCGATTGTGGTGGGGGGGAAGCCGATAGACCCTTCAAGCGAGCATCGGCCTTTCGTCAGCTTGGATACCGTGTCGGGGTGCTTCGGGACAGTGATACGCATCCATCGCATGGGGTAGAAAGTAGCTTCACCGACCAAGAAGGCACAGTGTTTTCATGGCGTAACGGCCGTACGTTGGAAGATGAGCTATTTCAAAGCTTGCCAATAGCGGCCATCGGCAAGTTACTCAATTTCGCGATCGAACTTCACGGCGATGAGCTGATCAATCAGCACATAAAATCTGCGACACAGAACTTAAAAGACCTCGAATCCATTCGTGCCGAGCTGGCCGATGGGACAATAAGTGCAGACACGCTAGCCGCGCTCGGCAGGGCCTCGCGTGCGAAAAAAGCCGGCTGGTTTAAGTCTATCTCGTGGATGGAAGAGGTTGCGCGTAAGATTGTGGCTCCAGAGTTTCCGAATACGGACCCGGGCTTAAGTGATGTCGTCGACCGGGTGTTCACGTGGACGCAAAATGCCTGACAGAACAATTGATCTTCTCGAAATTGAGTGCGGCACAGTCGCGGCACCTGCCGGATGTGGTAAGACGCACCTAATAGCAGAAACACTAAAGCGCCACAGCGGACCAAAACCCATACTTGTACTGACGCATACGAATGCGGGTGTTGCCGCTTTGCGAGAACGGCTCAACAAGGCTGATGTCTCATCTCGCGCTTACAGGCTATCCACTATCGATGGCTGGGCCATGCGCCTGATCGGGATGTTCCCAAAACGAAGTGCTAGCGATCCAACTATCCTGAAACTAGGAAACCCTCAAACGGACTATCCGACTATTCGTAACGCGGCCTGGAAATTGCTCCAGGCCGGACATATCCAGGAGTTACTAAAGGCAAGCTATGCGCGACTGATCGTCGATGAATACCAAGACTGCTCCATACCACAACATGCAATCATCTATTGTGCTGCACCGGCGCTTCCAACTTGCCTGCTCGGCGACCCCATGCAGGCGATCTTCGGCTGGCAAGGCAACACATTAGCCGATTGGAACGAGCACGTTTGCAAGCACTTTCCACTTGTTGGCGAACTCGATGTCCCATGGCGGTGGCGAAACGCCGGAAAAGAAGATTTTGGACAGTGGCTATTGGACGCACGTCGCAAATTGCAAAATGGCCAGCCCATCAATCTCTTGACAGCTCCTGAAGAGATCACTTGGGTCGATTTAGACGGAACGGAAGATCGCGTTCGACAATTAAAGGCAGCACAAACGAAAGCACCGACTCAGAATGGTGGAGTGCTGATCATCGGCAACAGCCGTAGCCCGCCGAGCCAACAGCTCTATGCAAGCCAGATCCCTGGAGCCGTCACCGTTGAGGCGGTCGATCTACGAGATCTGGTACAGTTTGCCCGCACTTTGGATTTTCGGGCCGAAGATGCGCTTCAGAGTGTGATAAACTTTGCCGCGTCTGTGATGACGGGCGTGGGCGCAACCGATTTATTGCGCCGGGTCGATATCCTTGAGCGCGGAGCGGAACGCAGGGCGGCATCAGATGTAGAACGGGCAGCAATGGCCTTTAACATCGAACGCTCGCCACGAGCGACAGTCAATCTGCTGGTAGAAATCGGCCAGGAAGGTGGCGTGCGCGCGCATCGTCCCGCGGTACTGCGCGCATGTATCAAAGCTCTGCAAGGATGCAATGGCGCAGAAGGAAACACGTTTCACGATACCGCCGTTCGCTCACGTGAACAAAATCGCCTATTGGGGCGACCGCTACCAAAACGAGCGGTCGGCAGCACTTTGCTACTCAAGGGATTAGAGGCGGATGTGTCCGTTATTCTCGACGCAAACGATCTTGATGCCCGAAATCTCTACGTCGCGATGACGCGTGGCTCTCATCGATTAATTATCTGCTCCCACGGGTCGACATTGCGTCGTTGAAGACCATGTGGGGTTTAGCGAGATGTTTCGCCCAGTGATTCTCGTTGCACGACACCCCTCACTCCCACTCAATCGTCCCCGGCGGCTTGCTCGTCACGTCACCGACCACCCGATTAATTCCCCGCACTTCATTGATGATGCGCGTTGCGGTCCGGCCCAGCACGTTCATGTCGAAGGGGAAGACATCCGCCGCCATCCCATCCACCGACGTCAACGCGAGCAACGCACTCACCTGATGATACGTGCGCACATCCCCAATCAAGCCCGTAGCGCGCACCGACAGCAGCACGGCAAAGGCCTGCCAGACGATGTCGTATCTCGCGCGTCGCCACCCAGCCGATGAAGCCCGTGTCGAAGGGATACGAAGTCGCGGTCATAGTTTCTCGATATACGCCTCGATTTCCTCGATGTCGGCGGCGAAGGGATAGGGCTGGTCACCAAAAACGATCTTGGCGGTCTCCACGTCGCGCAACATATAGCCGCCATGCCGGTCCACCCTGGGATCAGGAGTCTGTGGCTTTAGGATGTGCAGCCCGTGACGCACCGCGATGCGGCGAATACGGCGCTCAAGCGCTGACGTGCTGTCTTTGTAACTCATGATGGAAGGCCTGTTGTCGGGAAACGTCTCGCATTCACTCCCACTCAATCGTCCCCGGCGGCTTCGACGTCACGTCATAAACCACCCGGTTAATCCCCCGCACTTCATTGATGATGCGCGTCGCGGTGCGTCCCAGCACGTTCATGTCGAACGGGAAGAAGTCCGCCGTCATGCCGTCGACTGATGTCACGGCGCGCAGCGCGCAGACATGGTCGTAGGTGCGGCCGTCGCCCATCACGCCCACGGTGCGCACCGGTAGCAGCACGGCGAAGGCTTGCCAGATCTTGTCGTAGAGGCCGGCCTTGCGGATCTCTTCGAGGTAGATCAGATCGGCCTTGCGCAGGATGTCGAGCTTCTCGCGCGAAATAGCGCCGGGGATGCGGATGGCGAGGCCGGGGCCTGGGAAGGGGTGGCGGTCGACGAAGGCCTTGGTGAGGCCGAGCTCGCGGCCGAGCGCGCGCACTTCGTCCTTGAACAGTTCGCGTAGCGGTTCGACCAGCTTCATGTTCATGCGGGCTGGCAGGCCGCCGACATTGTGGTGGCTCTTGATCGTCACCGAGGGGCCGCCGGTGAAGGAGACGCTTTCGATCACATCCGGGTAGAGCGTGCCTTGCGCCAGGAACTGCGGCGCGCCGCGCCCGTCGCTGGCGATCTTCTTGGCCTGTTCCTCGAACACGTCGATGAACAGTTTGCCGATGGTCTTGCGCTTGGTCTCGGGATCGGAAACGCCTTCGAGCGCGCCGATGAACATGTCGCTGGCGTCCACATGGACGAGCGGGATGTTGTAATGGTCGCGGAACAGGGTCACCACCTGGTCGGCCTCGCCGTGGCGCATCAGGCCATGGTCGACGAAGACGCAGGTGAGACGGTCGCCGATGGCTTCATGGATCAGCACGGCGGCCACCGAGCTGTCGACACCGCCCGAGAGCCCGCAGAGCACCCTGCCCTCGCCGACTTGCGCGCGGATCGCCTTCACCGCTTCGCCACGGAAGGCGGCCATGGTCCAGTCGCTCTTCAGGCCGGCGATCTTATGGACGAAGTTGGCGATCAGCTTGGCGCCGTCGGGGGTGTGCACCACTTCCGGGTGGAACATGGTGGTGTAGATGCGGCGCTTCTCGTCGCTGGCGATGGCGAAGGGGGCGTTCTCGCTGACAGCCTTGACGGTGAAACCTTCCGGTAACCGCGTGACGCGATCGCCGTGGCTCATCCACACCGGATAACGGCCGCCGATTTCCCACAAACCGTCGAAGAGCGCGCTGTTTTCCTTGATCTCGATATCGGCCCGGCCGAACTCCGCGGCGTGCCCGCCTTCGACCTCACCGCCGAGCTGCACGGCGGTGGTCTGCTGGCCATAGCAGATGGAGAGGATCGGAATGCCGGCGTCAAACACCGCCTGCGGCGCCCGGGGCGAACCCTCATCGGTTACCGAGCACGGTCCGCCCGAGAGGATAACAGCCTTTGGATTCAGCTCCTTGAAGGCTTTCTCGGCGCTCTGGAACGGCGCCAGCTCGCAATAGACCCCGGCTTCGCGGACGCGGCGGGCGATGAGCTGCGTCACCTGCGAGCCGAAGTCGATGATCAGCACTTTGTCGTGGTGGGCGGTGATGTCCGAGTGGGTGTCGTTTTGGGCGGCGGTCATGGAATTCTGGGTCTCCGGGCAAGGACTTCGATTAAGGCACCCCCCGGAAAGGTGCAACGGCAGGAGTGCCGCAGCCACCATGGTGAACCGGTTTTAACTGGGTTTTGAGCGATTTGCTTGAGCCGCCTGCAACACCCTGCCGGCTAAGCCCTGTGTGCAACCGGGGCTGCAACCGGGAATGAATGCGCCGGAACCGGCAGGGACAGGTTATGCTGAATTATCGAATCGCGCAGTTTGGGACACTCTTTTCGGACGGATCCGACTGGGGCACCGATATGACCCGCGCCGAACGTCGCAAATACCGTGAGCGGATGTTCCGCGAGACGGTTTTAACGCGCCTCTCGCGGATTGGCGCCGATGTCGGCTATTTGCTGCGCCACATCCGCGACCTGCCCCAGACCGCTGATTTCTTCGTCCGCACCGCCGTCCTCGGCCACACCGGCCTGCCGGGCCTGGAAGAGGTGCGCCGCCGGCCTGATGGGCTCGCCGGCGTCATCGACGATCTGTCGCCGGTGGCCATCGCCGGGGGCTACGCGGCCGGCTTCTTTCCGCGCTGGATCTTGGGCCGCGCCACCTGGTGGTCGCCGCAGGAACGGATGATCCGCAAGCCCGTCGCCGACGAGCTGTGGCCAACCAGCGATTATGTCTTCGAGCTCGACCAGGGCTTTGAGCAGGTCTCTGCCGCCTGCGCTGCCGCCGCTACCCTGAATGGCGAAGGCTTCGGCCTCAGCCCGACGGCACTGCAGGTGTTCGCCAATCTGTTCGACCAGGGGTTTGGCCATTGCTTCGCCGTGCGCAACCGGGCCGGCGAACTCCTGGCCGGCGGCTTCGGCGTCGCCTCGGGCCGTGTGTTTGTCAGCGAAAGCCTGTTTGAAAAGCGCAAGGGCGCCCTGGCCTTCGCGCTGGCGGCACTCGAAAACCAGCTCTCGCAGTGGGATTTTCAGCTGCACGACATGCGCAGCAGCCGCGCCGCGGAACTGGGCTTCCGGCCGATGCAGCGCGAAGCCTTCATGCTGCTCAACGTCACCTATCAGAACGGCGGCCGGCCGGGCCGCTGGTGCCCGGTCAGCCTGCAACAGCCGATCACATACGCAGCGTGACGCTGCCGATCATGCTTTCAGCATGACGGCTATATAAAACCCGTCGGTGCCGGCGCTGGCCGGCGATAGCCGCAGGCCAGGCCCATGCGGCGAGGCGAACTGCGCCAAAGCCTCGTTGCCGGCGCCGCGCGCCAGATGCGCTGCTTCCAACGGCAGGAAGCTGGCGTTGCTCTCCAGGAATGACGTGACGCGCTCCTCGTTCTCCTCGCGCAGCACCGAACAGGTGACGTAAACGAGGCGGCCGCCGGTTTTCACGTAAGATGCGGCCTGGCGCAGCACTTCGTCCTGCTGCTTCTGGCGCTGTTGCAGCGCGCCCGGCCGTGTCCGCCATTTGGCGTCGGGGCTGCGCCGCCAGGTGCCGGTGCCAGTGCACGGCGCATCGACGAAGACGAGATCGCAGCGGCCTTCGAGATCGGCGAGATCCATCTTGCCGGCCTTCGGCGCCCGCACCTGCACATTGCGCGCGCCTGAGCGCTCCAGCCGCTCGTAGATCGGCATCAGCCGGCGGCCGTCGTTGTCGGTGGCGAAAATCTGGCCCTTGTTGTCCATCATGGCGGCGAGCGCCAGGGATTTGCCGCCGGCCCCAGCGCACAGATCCAGCACCTGCCAGCCGGGCTTGGCGCCAGCGATGAGGGCCGCGAGCTGCGAAGCTTCGTCCTGCACCTCCACTTGACCTTTGACATAGGCGGGCTCGGCCGCCAGCGCCGGGCCGCGCCCATCGGCGGTGACCGAGATGCGCAGACCCCAGGGCGACAGCGCCGTCGGCTGCGCGCCCAGATGGCTCAGCCCTTCCAGGGCTTTGTCACGACCAAGCTTGAGTGTGTTGGCGCGCAGATCGACCGGCGCGCGTTCCGCCAGCGCCATGCCTTCCGCCACGGCCTTATCGCCGAAGGCGGCGGCGAAGGAGGCCGCCAGCCATTCCGGATAATCGCCCTTCACATGGTCGGGCGCGGCGCTGAGATCGTCGGCCGTCAGCCGCTGGCGTTCGTCGTCGGTCAGCGCGGGCGGCGCATGCGGGCCAGCGCCACAGAGCCCGGCGATGGCGTCCACCTGCATGCCACGCCCACGCTTGAGCGCGCCCAGCATGACCGCGCGCGGGGTCGGCTGGCCCTGGTCTTGCCCCATGATCCAGGCGGCGGAGGCGCGCACCCGCAAAGCGTCATAGACTAGGCTGGCGATGCCCGAACGGTCCTTTGAGCCGGCGAAGCGGTGGCGCAGGCCCCAATCCTTCAGGGCGTCGCCGGCGGGGCGGCGGCGGGTTTCAATGTCTTCGAGAATCTCGATGGCGGCGGCGATGCGGGCTGCGGGTGTCATGCGCCCCTTGTGACGATCCGGGCCGGAAAGTCCAGTTTTCTAAATCGCCCCAAGAATCTGCACGGCGAAGATCACCCACATCACAACCAGCACGAGCACACCGATGAAATAGGCCGAAAAGCGCCACGCCACCGCATTGAACGTGATGTGGACGAAGGCATGCAGATAGCGCGAGATGACGAACACCCAGGACAGCACAACGAACAGAAAGTCCGCCTTGCGCGTGAACATGGCGAAGGCCACCAGCGCCAGAAACAGCACCGGGACTTCGAACTGATTGCGAAACGCGTTCGACACCTGGGTCACATCATCCGGCCAGGCGTTTTCGCGCAGCGCCGCATCCTTACCCACCTGCCGTGTCCGCACCGCCCCGGCGCGCCGCCGCCCCAGTTCGAGCAGCAGAATGAGGATCAGCGCCACATAGACGAACACCGGCAGCAGAATGGCCTGAACTGACATGCGTGAACCTTTGCTGCGGCGAGCCAATCGCCTGGGAGGGTGGAGTCTAGGAGGCTCGTCACCAGCCCTGCAAGTCAAGCCTCAATGTCACGCGTGTGATGCCCGTCCGATGACATATCGCTCGCCGCCGCGACAATGGCGCGTCTCAACCATATGTGCCTGGGCGCGTCTTGCTGGCGCGCGTGCCAGGCAAGGCTCATCGTGAAGCTGCCAAGATCGAGGGGCGGCGGGAGCGACACGAAGCGCCTCATGTTCGCGGCCGCTCGCGCCAGGCTCGATGGCAGCGTCATGATCAGGTCGGAGCGAGCGGCGATCTCGACCGCCGCGAAGAAGTTCGGCACGCGCAGCTTCACCCGTCGCCCCCGCCCCATCCGCGCCAGCACCTCATCGACAGGCGCAGGCCCGACGCCGGTGACGCTCACCACGATATGCTCGAGCGCCAGAAAGCGCTCGAGGGTGAGTTCTTCGGTGAGCGCGGGGTGATGCGCGCGCACGAGCGTCACGAGTTCTTCGTCATAGAGGCGGCGGCGGTGAATGCCGGCCGGCGCTTCATCGATCAGCGCCACCATCGCATCCGCGACACCCTGCTCCAGCGCTTCAACCCCATCGGTGCCTGGCGCGACAATATCGAGATCAAGCGATGGTGCTTCGCGGGCAAGGCGGGCGAGCAAATGCGGCGCGAGCGCGGCGGCCTGGAGATCGGGCATGAGAAGCCGGATTCGACCCGTCGCCGTCGCTGGATCGAACGTGTTCGCTTCCAACATGTCGCCCACGTCTGCCAATATCCTGCGCAGCATCGGGCGCACCTCTTCGGCACGGGAGCTGAGGACGTAGCCGCCCGGCCCATCGACCAGCAGCGCGTCTGAAAACAGCGCGCGCAACCGCCCCAGGGCACGGCTCGCGGCCGGCTGGCTCATACCGAGCCGCTGGGCAGCCCTTGTGACGCTCTTTTCGTCCAGCAGTGCCTCAAGCGCCACCAGCAGGTTGAGGTCGATCCGTCGAAAATCCACTTCGCGCATACTAACTATATATGACATGCATTGGACGCATGAAAGTCCCGCCCCTATCCGTTCCTCCGTCGAGAGAACGGACGGAGTGGCGATCATGCATGTCATCTTTGGAGCAAATGGACGGGCCAGCGGCGAGGCAGCGCGCGCCCTCATCGAACGCGGCGAGGCCGTGCGTGTCATTCTGCGTCGAAAGGAACAGGGTAGAAAGTGGGTAGCCCTCGGCGCCGAAGTGGCCGTCGCAACCATGGAGGACGCTGACGCGATGGCCGATGCGCTGAAGGGCGCGTCGGGAGCGTTCCTGATCAATCCGCCGCCGGTGAGCGGTGATCCCTATGCGCGCACGGACGAACTCGGCGCGGCACTGGCCGATGCAGTTCGGCGGGCGCGTCTGCCCAAGGCTGTTGTCCTGTCGTCGATCGGCGCGCAGCATATCGCCGGCACGGGCGTCATCGCCACCCTCAACCGGTTCGAGGCGCTGCTTGACGGCGTGGCGCCGGCGACCGCCTTCCTGCGGTCGGGCTATTTTGTCGAGACCTGGAGCGAGGTGGCGGAAGCCGTCATGTCGGAAAGCGTGCTGCCGACCTTTCTCGAACCCTCACAAAAAATCCCGATGGTGAGCACGATCGATGTCGGGCGCGCAGCGGCAACCGTGCTGTGCGAGGAATGGACCGGCAAGCGGATCGTGGAGTTGGCCGGCCCCGAAGACTGGAGCGCCAGCGATGTGGCGTTGGCCTTGGCGCAAGCTCTCGGCCGCCCGGTGGCGCCGGTGCTGGTGCTGCCGGAGCGCCGCGCCGCGCTGCTGGTCGAGGCAGGCGTGCCCGGCGAGGTCGCGAGCGCGCTTGTCGGCATGTATGAGGGCATCGCCAACGGCCTGTTCATCCGCCAGAACGACAGCGAGCACCGGCGCGGCACGATTTCTCTGACGACAGCGATAGAGCGCCTTGTCGCAACGCTTGAACCAGCCGGCAGCTGATCGCCCGCACAGCCGTTCCCCAAGGCCCAAAGCCCTACTGAAAAGGCAACGGCCAGAACCGTCGACGACCTGGCCGGTCGTCGCCGATTGCCTCTCCGCCTTCACCGCAGAGGAATGTCGGCACACCCTCGAGGCCCTAGATACGCCCCGAAGTAAGGCCCTTTCGCCTAGCCACCACCCATCGGATAGTTCGGGCTCTCGCGCACGATCGAGACGTCATGCACATGGCTCTCGCGCAGGCCGGCGCTGGAGATGCGCACGAAGCGGGCGCGCTTCTGGAATTCGGTGATGTCTGGCGCGCCGACATAACCCATCGCCGCTCTGAGACCACCGGCGAGCTGATGCACCACCGCGCCAACCGGCCCCTTATACGGCACCTGCCCCTCGATGCCTTCCGGCACCAGTTTCAGCGTGTCCTTGATGTCCTGCTGGAAGTAGCGATCGGCCGAGCCGCGCGCCATAGCGCCGACAGAGCCCATGCCGCGATAGGCCTTGAACGAGCGGCCCTGGAAGAGAAACACTTCGCCGGGGCTCTCATCCGTGCCCGCCAGCAGCGAACCGATCATCACGCATTCGGCGCCGGCCGCGATCGCCTTGGCCAGATCGCCGGAGAATTTGATGCCGCCGTCGCCGATCACCGGAATGTTTTGCTTACGCGCCTCTTCGGCGGAATCGAGAATGGCGGTGAGCTGCGGCACGCCAACGCCAGCAACGATACGTGTCGTGCAGATCGAGCCCGGGCCGATGCCGACCTTGATCGCATCGGCGCCCGCGTCGATCAAAGCCTTGGTGCCATCAGCCGTCGCCACATTGCCGGCGATGACCGCGACCTTGTTGGAGATGCGCTTGATGCGCGTCACCTGGTCGAGCACGTTCTGCGAATGGCCATGGGCGGTGTCGACGACAACGCAGTCGACGCCGGCTTCGATCAGCAACAGCGCCCGCTCAAAACCCTTGTCGCCGATGGTCGAGGCAGCGGCAACGCGCAGACGGCCCTGCTCGTCCTTGCAGGCGTTGGGATGCAGCGTCGCCTTCTCGATGTCCTTGACGGTCATCAGGCCGACGCAACGGCCGTCGTCATCGACCACGATCAGCTTTTCGATACGATGATGATGCAACAGGCGGCGCGCTTCGTCTTGCGTCACGCCTTCGCGCACCGTGACGACTTTCTTGGTCATCAGTTCGGAGACCGGCTGCGCCGGCTCGGCGGCGAAGCGCACATCGCGATGGGTGAGAATGCCCACCAGCTTCGACGGCTTGCCCGGATTGCCGCGCTCGACCACCGGAATGCCGGAGATCGCATGCGCCTTCATCAGCTCAAGCGCGTCGGCCAATGTCTGATCGGGATAGATGGTGATCGGGTTGATCACCGTGCCGCTCTCGTAGCGCTTGACCCGCCGGACCTCTTCCGCCTGCACTTCCGGATCGAGATTACGATGGATGACGCCAATGCCGCCGGCCTGGGCCATGGCGATGGCGAGGCGTGCTTCCGTCACCGTATCCATGGCGGAGGAAATGATCGGCAGGTTGAGGCTGATCGAGCGCGTAAGGCGGGTGCGAAGGTCAACGCCAGAGGGCATGACTTCGGAATGGCCGGGCTTCAGCAAAACGTCGTCGAACGTCAGTGCGGTTTCGAAGGTCGGACGTTCAATTGCGGCCATTGCCAAACTCCTGGATGTGTTTCGGATGCGAAACGGGTACGAGCTCGCGAGGCGACTCGTTTCCGCTTGGTCATAGGGAACAGGGTTGGCAGCGGCTCTTAGCATGCATACGACGATGCGCAACTAAATATTGCGAATTTTGCCCCTGAGACCACAACTAGCAGACCTGACCAGCGCGAATAGCTCGGATCGACAAACGGCCCGGTTGCGCGATATGCCTGGGGAAATGGCGATTAAAGCCAAACGGGAGGCAGGATGCGGCACGAAATTTCGCGATTCGACAGGATTCCACACAGCGCGCCGTCCGAGGGCGCTCCCGCCCACACCACAGGACACACCGCCGCTCACCCCTCCACGCGGCGCTGGACCGAGCAACGCTGGCTCCTCGACAACATCATCCAGGCCAATGGCATCGATTGGGACCAGCCGCGCTCGATCTATCTGTCGGCGCCCTGCGGCTCGGAGGCCAATGCGGATTTTTCCGCCGCGCGCCTGCGTATCCGCAAATATGCCGATGCCGCGCCCGCCTTCGAGGCCTTGGCCAAGCGTCGGCAGGCCCGCGCCGAAACGGCTGCGGCGGCGGGCGAGACCGTCACCGCCCGCGACAATCATTTCATCGCAGCGGTCCACTGGGGCGCGGCGCAATGGCCGATCGACGCGGCCGACGCCACCAATCAGCGCTACAACGCTGCCAAGCGCGCCAACTACCGCGCCTATGCGGAGATCGCCGACCATCAGGTCGAGGAAGTCTGGATTCCGCTCGGCGGCAAAAAGCTGCCGGCCTGGCTGCACCTGCCCTATGGCTATGCCGGCGGGCGCGTGCCGGTGGTCATTGCCGTGCCAGGCATGGACAGCTTTAAGGAATGCAGCGTCTCTCTCTACGGCGATCGCTGGCTCAATCGCGGCATCGCCGTTCTCGCCATCGACGGCCCCGGCCAATACGAATGCCCCCTGCTCGGCATCTACGTCACGCCGGAAGCCTGGGCCGCCACCGGCACGGCCTGCGTCGACTGGCTGCTGACGCGGCCTGAGATCGACGGCGATAGGATCGGCCTGTCGGGCACCAGTTTCGGCACGTTCTTCTCGACGCTGGCTGGCGCCAACGAGCCGCGCATCAAAGCCATCGCGCTCAACGCGCCCTGTCTCGAACCCGGCTGCCACACGATTTTCGAAGAGGCGTCGCCGACGTTCAAAATGCGCTTCATGTTCATGGCCAATTATACCGACGAAGCGGCCTTCGACCGTTTCGCGAAAAACCTGTCCTGGCGCGGCCACGCCGAGAAGATCAAGGCGCCCCTGCTCTGCCTCACCGGTGAATCCGACGAGCTGAGCCCGCTGCATTTCGTCGAAGAGATGATGAGTAAGATCCAAGGCCCGCGCCAGCTCGTGATCTACCAGGATTCCCGTCACGCCATCGGCACCGTGCCAGCGGCGACGCTCGGCCCCTTCGCGCCGACGCTCATCGCCGACTGGATGCAGGCCCGCCTCGCCGGCACCCCCATGACGACAAGTGAACGCTGGTATGTCGATGCAACCGGCAAAATCGATAGGACATATCTGTCCTAACCTTGTAACCACGCGCCAACACGGATGGACGCCACAGGAAACGCTTGATGAAACCGACAAAACAATTGCGGACCTTGATCGAGGCGCCGGCGATCTGCGCCATGCCTGGCATCTACGATGCTTTGTCCGCACGGATCGCCGAACAGGCCGGACACAAGGCCGCCTTCCTCGGCGGCTTCGCCGCCACCGGCGCGACCTTGGCGGAGCCCGACTCCTCGCAATTGTCATTGACCGAAATGGCCGATCACACCGCCCGCATCTGCGATGCGGTGTCCATTCCCGTCCTGGCCGATGCCGACACGGGCTTTGGCAATGTCACCAACGTGCGCCGCACCGTAAAGCTGTTCGAGCGCGCCGGCGCCGGCGGCATCCTGATCGAGGATCAGGTCTTCCCCAAGCGCTGCGGTCACACGCCAGGCAAGGCGATCATTCCGGTCGAGGACATGATCGCCAAGGTGAAAGCCGCCGTTGACGCGCGCGAAGACGGCGACTTCATCATTCTCGCCCGCACCGATGCCATCGCGGTGGAAGGCATCGAAGCGGCGATCGAGCGCGCCAATCTGTTTCGCGAAGCCGGCGCCGATCTGCTCTTCGTCGAAGCGCCGCGCACCTTGGCGCAGATGCGCCGTATCTGCGGCGAGGTCGAAGGCAGGCATCTCGCCAATATGGTCGACTTTGGCATGACGCCAGAACTGACCGCGCGCGAATTGCAGGACGTTGGCTTCAGCGCGGCCATCTGGCCGGTCTCGGCACTCTTGGCTGTCACGCGCACCTTGCAGGAATTCATGCGGGCGCTGGCGGTCGATGGCATCAGCCGCGGCCAGCAGGATCGCATGGTGACCTTCGACGCCTTCACCGATCTGGTCGGATTGCCCGGCCTGCGCACGCGCGAACAATCCGATCTCGACGCGGCGGCAAATATTATAGGCGCCCATAAAAAGCGCTAAACGAAAAAAGGGAGGACAACATGAAGAACGACAAGGACGGTGGCGAAGCCTCATGCAAAACCTCATGCATGGGAGGCTACGCTCATGATTGATGTGCGCCGCCTCGGCCATGCCACCCTGACCACGCCGAACCTCGATCGAGCCATCGAATATTATAACGAGGTCATCGGTCTCAATGTGGTTGCCCGCGACAAGAAGAGTGCGATCCTCGCCACCAAGATGGGCCTCGAAGCCATCGCCCTGGTTGAGGGTGATCACGCGGAACTATCTCGCCTCTCCTTCCAAGTCGCCCCCGGTACCGATCTCAACGACTGCATCAAGGCCCTATCCAAGCACGGTGTGAAGGCTGAGCGGCGCAGCGAGATTTCGCCTGGCGTCAAGGACGCCATCACCTTCAAGGACAACAAGGGCACCCATATCGACGTCTACGCCGAATATGAATTCGCCAAGGACCTGGAGAAGCCCATCGGCATCATGCCCCTCAAGCTGGGGCATGTCGCTTATCGTTGCGAAGACATCAAGCCGGTGATGAAGTTCTATATGGAAATATTGGGCTTCCGGCTGTCGGACATTCGCGGCGATTTCTTTTGTTTCCTACGCTGCAACTCCGACCACCACGCGATCAATTTCGTCAACGACCCGAAGGCGCAGCTGCATCACATCGCCTTCGAACTCCAGGACTGGCCGGAAATCCACCGCGCCTGCGACTACCTGGCCAAGAACAATCTGCTGCTTGTCTGGGGCCCGGGTCGCCACGTCATCGGCCATAACATCGCGGCCTACCATCGCAACCATGATGGCGTGCGCGTCGAGCTCTACACCGAAATGGATCAGATGAAGGACGAAGCGCTCGGCTATTTCGATCCGCGTCCGTGGCATCAGGAAACGCCTCTGCGGCCGAAACAACATGGCCCCGAGACCCTGCGCAACTATTGGGGTTTCGGTTCTGGCTCAACCGCGAACATGCCGGGCTATCCGTAGCACCTGTCCACCAAGTACGTCGCAAGAATGCGACCAGAGGCAAGAGTGCTGCCAGAGGGAGGGACCGATGGCGAAATGGCCTGTGTTGAGCTTGGTATCGCTATGCCTTTTCGCAGCCTCCGCGCAAGCGGCGGAGGAACCGAACTTCGCAGGAAAAACCATTTCCATCTACGCGTCGGGCGGCGGCTATGCACTCTATGCGCGCGTGCTGGCGGCGCATATCGGCAAACGGCTTCCGGGAACGCCGTCCGTCATCATCAGAGAGCTACCGGGCGCCGGCACTCTCATGTCGGCCAATTACATTGCTGAAGCGGCGCGCAAGGACGGCACCGAGATTGGCGCTGTCGGCGGATCGATCGCCACCGTCCAACTCTACAAAGTGCCGAACGTTCGCTTCGATCCGCGCCGCCTGATCTGGCTCGCCAGTCTGGCCAGCGAAGTCGGCGTGGTCGCCGTCACCGCGAAGTCTGGGGTCTCCTCGATTCAAGATGCTTTCTCACGCAAAGTCCTTGTCGGCGGCGGCGGCCCCACGTCGGGAAACATCGTGTTTCCCTCGATCCTGAACGGCCTGCTTGGCACCAGGTTCGAGATCGTCCGCGGCTATAAATCTTCCGAAGACATCGCCCTGGCGATGGAGCGCGGCGAGGTCGAGGGCGTGGCGAGCTGGAATTGGTCGAGCATCAAGGCCTCTCGTCTCAACTGGGTAAAAAGCGGGCAGATCAAGATTCTGTTGCAGCTGGCGCTCACCGGGCACCCGGATCTGGAAGGGATTCGGCTCGTCACCGATCTGGCCAAGACCGACGAGCAGCGCTCAGCGATTCAGCTGGTGTTCTCGTCGCAGGACATCGCCAGGCCCTATATCGCGCCACCCGGTACGCCCGCAAAGATTGTCGATCTTTGGCGCCGCGCCTTCCAGGAGACGATGGCTGATCCAGCCTTCACGGCGGACCTGACGAAGATGAATCTCGATTCCACCGGCGCCATGAGCGGTCCCCAGGTGGACGCGCTGATCGAGAAATTATACGCCACCTCGCCAACGGTCCTGAGCGAGGTCAATGGCTGGATGGAGCAGAAATAGGGCTCGCAGAGCCGGAGCTCCGGCACAGAACCGCGCCGCCATTTCAAAAGCCGTCCGATCCACAAAAGACGCGCGAGATCGCTAAAATCTTAACGACTTCGGCAAGTATGGATTCACCTCCATAGGTAAACACTGCCCCTCAATCGCCGTTGCGTCGTTCTCGCGATTCGGAAGTCCCACCCCCGAAATAGTGGCAGTAATGATAACGAAATCAATGGTTGCGCTTGTCGTCGAAGACGATTCAAGCTTTCGCGAAGTCATGGCTTTCATGCTGCGCCGAATGGGCTTCAAGCGCGTCGCCCTGGCCTCAGATGTGGAGATGGCTTGGGATATCTTAACCAAGTCCCGCGTCGACATCATCGTCAGCGACTGGAACATGGAGCCGGCGATGGGCATCGATCTGCTGCGTTCGGTGCGCGCCGACCAGACGCTCGCTCGCAAGCCCTTCATCATGATGACGGCGAACATGTCGCTCGACTACTGGCAGACGGCGATCAGCGCCGGCGCCAGTGACTTCCTGTGTAAACCGTTCAACTTTAAACAATTGCGCGACACGGTGCTCATCGTCTTGGCCCAGGAGGTCCACCCCAAGCCCGGCCAGGCGATCACCGAGGAGCTGCCCGACCCGCCCCGGCCGCGACCTCTGCAAAAACCGCATTTCTCGCCCTCTTGATACGCGGTTAACGCTTTGGACGTAGGCAGCTGAGCGGTCTAATGTGCCGGCGCATAACAGTGCCGACATCAAGGATTCTCCGTTTTGGACCGCAGCCTACTCACCGCGCTTATCGTGGCCTCGGCACTGCTCATGGAGAATCTGGACAGCACGGTCATCTCGACGTCCCTGCCGCTGATCGCCGCCGATCTGGGCACCAGCCCCCTGTCTTTGAAGCTGGCGATGACCTCCTACATGCTGTCGCTGGCGGTGTTCATCCCGGCCAGCGGCTGGGTTGCGGATCGTTTCGGCGCCCGCAACGTCTTCCGGGTCGCGCTCGTCATTTTCATCGCCGGTTCGATCCTGTCCGGACTGTCGCAATCGCTGGAGCAATTGGTCGCCTGCCGAGTCATCCAAGGGATCGGCGGCTCGATGATGACGCCAGTCGGACGGCTCATCGTGCTGCGCTCGGTGCCGCGCTCGCAGATGATCGAGGCGTTCACCTGGCTCACCTTTCCCGCCATGGTGGGGCCGATGCTCGGGCCGCCTGTCGGCGGTTTCATCTCCACTTATTTTCACTGGCGCTGGATTTTCTTCATCAACGTCCCCATCGCCATCATCGGGGCGATCCTAGTGACGAAGTACATCGCCGACGTGCGCGAGGAGAAGCCCGGCGTGTTCGACTTCAAGGGCTTCATCCTCGCCGGATTGGGCTTCACCGGTGTCGTCTTCGGCTTCTCGCTCGCCGGCGGCCATTTCATCTCCGCCGGTCCCAACATCCTGCTGGTGCTGGCCGGCCTGGGCTTTCTTGGCCTTTATGTCCGCCACGCCCGCAACCATCCCAATCCGCTGCTCGACCTCACCCTGTTCCAGCTGGTCACGTTTCGCCGCGCCATCCTCGGCGGCACGATTTTCCGCCTCTGCATGGGCGCCGTGCCCTTCCTCCTGCCGCTGATGCTGCAGCTGGGCTTCGGCCTGTCGCCGTTTCATTCCGGCCTGCTGACCTTCGTCAGCGCCATCGGCGCCCTGTTCATGAAGGTCGCTTCGGCCTGGGTGCTGCGCACCTTCGGCTTCCGCAACACGCTCATCGTCAACGGCATCGTCTGCGCCGGCACATTCGCCGTCAACGCGCTGTTCACTCCGGCGACACCGCATGTGATCCTGCTGTCGATTTTCCTCGTCGGCGGTTTCTTCCGGTCCCTGCAGTTCACCACCCTCAACGGCCTGGTTTTTTCCGACGTCGATAGCCCGCGCATGAGCAATGCCACCGGCATCAATGCCACCAGCCAGCAGATCGCCGCCTCCGGCGGGATCGCACTGGGCGCCATCTTCGTGGAAATGACCCAGTTCGCCCGTGGCGAAAGCGCCCTCACCCCGGATATTTTCGCGCCCGCCTTCCTAGCTTTGGGTGTGTTGATGCTGCTGTCGATCGTGATCTACCTGCGGCTGCCGCCCGATGCCGGCGAGGGCCTCGCCGGCCCCTCGAAACGGCACCTCCCCGCCGACCGGGATCAGCCAGCGGTTCAGGCGCCAAGCCCCGCGCCAACGCCAGCGCCCGCCCCTTCGCCCACCCCAGCCTGACGCGCACCAACACCATTGCGCTCCGGCCTTTTGGCCCCTAAACACGCCGCATTCGCGCGCCATTCCTGCGAGAGGCCGCGCTAAGAGGTTCCCATGTCCGCCGAATTCCGCCCGAAATCCGATTTTCTCTCTGTCCTCCTGGAGCGCGGCTACGTGCACCAGTGCTCGGATTTTGCCGGGGTCGACGACAAGGCGCGGGCCGGCGAGCTGATCACCTATGTCGGCTACGACTGCACCGCCCCCTCCCTGCACATCGGCCATCTGCTGCCGACGATGATGATGCACTGGCTGCAGAAGACCGGCGCCGGCAAGCCGATCCCGCTGATGGGCGGTGGCACCACCCGCGTCGGCGATCCCTCGGGCAAGGACGAGAGCCGCAAACTGCTGCCGGTCGAGACCATCGACGCCAACAAGGCGGAGATCGGCAAAACCTTCGCGCGCTTCCTGAACTTCGGCCACGGCAAGACCGACGCTTACATGTCGGACAATGCCGAATGGCTGACGGCGCTCAACTACATCGACTTCCTGCGCGATGTCGGCCGGCACTTCTCGGTCAACCGCATGCTGTCGATGGATTCCGTCGCCATGCGCCTCGAACGCGACCAGGAACTCTCGTTCATCGAATTCAACTACATGTGCCTGCAGGCCTACGACTTCGTCGAGCTGAACCGGCGCTATGGCTGCGTCCTGCAAATGGGCGGCTCGGACCAGTGGGGTAATATCGTCACCGGCATCGATCTCGGCCGCCGCATGGGCACGCCGCAGCTCTACGCGCTCACCGCGCCGCTATTGACCACCGCGTCGGGCGCCAAAATGGGCAAGACCGCGTCAGGCGCCGTCTGGCTCAACGGCGACATGCTCAGCCCCTATGACTACTGGCAGTACTGGCGCAACACGGAGGACGGCGACATCGGCCGCTTCATGCGCCTGTTCACCGACCTGCCGCTCGACGAGATCGCCCGCTACGAAAAGCTCGGCGGCGCCGAGATCAACGAAGCCAAGAAAGTGCTCGCCAATGAGGCGACGGCGATGATGCATGGCCGCGAGGCCGCCGAACAGGCGGCCGAAACGGCACGCAAAACCTTTGAGGAAGGCGTCGCCGCCGACACGCTGCCGACGATCACCGTCACCACCGCCGAATTCGACGCCGGCATCGGCGTGCTGACCGCCAATGTCGCTGCAGGGCTTGTAGCTACAACTGGCGAAGCACGCCGACAAATCAAGGCTGGGGGACTGCGCGTCAACGATAAAGTCGTCACCGACGAGCGAGCTGTGCTAACGCGCGACGATCTAGTTAATGGCGCCGTGAAACTGTCGCTTGGCAAGAAGAAGCACATCCTGCTGCGGCCGGAGTAGGCTTCTCACGTCATAACCCGCGCCGAATCCTAGACGCGGCTATCCAGCGCAGCAGTAGTGTGAACGAGCCCCTCTCTCGCTTAAGAGGCTCTATAACGCGTTGGAACGCGACCTGTTTATCATGCGAAAAACGATTAGAATATTGACCTAGTATTTCATCCCCGCCACAATATACGTGCTGTGTGTAATACTAATTGTTGCTCCTAAGAGCATTGGGGAGGGGGATTTATGACAGGATCTAAGGAGGAGTACGTAGGCTTTCTTTGCTTTGCAAAACCGAAAAAAGATGATCCCGATAGCGGCGCAATCTTTTGCAAGACATTAGAGCAAACAGAACAATGGAAACTAAAAGTCCAGGACGATTCCTATAAATTAGAAATAGGAAACTCCTCGGAAAATAAGACCGAAGCATCACATGAAAAGCTTCCATGGCAGCAACTTTCCGAATTGATGCACCGTTTCCAGATATCAATATCTGGATACAGAACTATCACGACGAACGTATTAGCTATCTACCCGATCCTACAGACAGTATATCTTGAAAAAGAAATGCTAGTCGACATCGAGAAAACAACAGCGAAAATTAGCGATGATGGCTCATTCGCTACTTTCGGTATTTACAATACTGATTTGTCTAAAGTTATGCGACACCTAGAACGCTTGCAAGACATGTCGTCCGCAAAAGCCGTGATACCCGGTGCTATTCTACTCAGCTTAGTCGCAACATTCGACTCTCTGATAGTTGATCTAATCAAAACTATGATCATGGCTCTGCCTGAAAGACTTCGCTCTTCAGACAAAAAGATGGCAATTTCTGATATTCTGTCAATGAACTCGTTCGACGATGTAATTACCAGACTGATCGACGACGAAGTATCTAACGTAATGCGTGAAAGTCATCTAAAGCAGATTGAATATATTGAGCGCACGTTCAACGTCTCATTTCCGAAAGAAAAACACGAAAAATGGGGAGAGTTTGTAGAAATATTTGAACGTCGCAACTTAGTTGCGCATGGAGACCTTCTAATCAACGCCACGTATCTTTCAAATTGTCAAAAAAGCAACTTTACAACCGCCGACATGAAAATTGGCGATAAGCTGGAATTAACCCCAAATTATCTAAATAGATCGGCAGACACACTAATCGAAATTGGCATCGAATTAATCTGCTTACTTTGGAAGCAAAATTTCAAAAACGAGATCACAAAAGCATACGAAGAACTAAATAATATTACATACGAACTGATCACAAAGAGAAGATACAGACTTAGCTCAAGACTTATCGAATTCGCTATCGTAAAATCAAAAGCACCAATAAATGATCGCTTACTAAAAATGTTTACTATCAACCTTGCGAATGCATATAAAAATCTAGAAGAGACAGAGAAGGCTAGCAACCTAATTGAGCAAACCGATTGGAGTGCAGCAACCGATGACTTCCAAATCTGTGTGCTTTCACTGAAGGAAGACGTGGACGGAGTCGTAAAATTGATGCCTCGAATTGCGGCGAGCGATTCTCTTAAAAAAGAATGTTACCGAGAGTGGCCGGTATTCTCTTGGGTTCGGGACGATTCCAAATTCTCAGGCGCGTTTTCTAAAATCTACGGTGAGGATCTATCGCAAGACAACTCGACAGTGACTGCACGAGGGGCAAGCGCTCTAATCGCGAACACTCCAAACACCAACGAACAGAAATTATCGAATGACCTTGAGGCGCCCCCCCCTAGCGATCTAAAACACTAAGCAGTTCGGAATCCGTAATCAGACCTCACGAACACATTTGCAGACTAAGCTCCCTGCTCGTTACTAAGCGCAATACGCACTCACGACGAGGTTGCGTTCGCGCGTCGACCAGCATGGACGTCGTATAGACGATGATCCTATCGACACGGCAAAATCAGAACGCTTCTTGCTGTACCCGGAATAAGCTCTTACTGCCCTGGCGTGATCGACATCGGCATCGACGGCTGGCGTTGACGCTGCTGTGGCATCGGAGCCGGCGGCGATGGCGTCTGCGAGGCATCGATGGCGCCGAAAATCTTGCGGATGAAGCCAGGCGCGATGGCCGAGAGCGGGTTGATGTTCAAGGTTGGCGCGCTCGCCAGCCCCGACACGCGAAAGTTGACGCCGAACAGACCTTCGTTCGTGCCACCGCCCAGCAGCGGGCCGAACAACGGCACTTTCGCGAAGAGATTATTGACGCCATAGGCCGGCACGAATGTGCCGTTCATATTGACGCGATTGCGGGGATAATCGATCGAGCCTTCCAGGGTCATGCCGATCGACGGACCATTGATGATCGCATCCCGGATATCCAGACGGCCATCGACCTTATGGAAGGTAACGCCGAGACGATTGAAGGCGACGGCACTCGGATCAAGCTGCGCCGCCCGTTCGTCGGCCCGCTGCGGCACGCCCTCCTGCAACAGACGGCCGAGCGCCGGCTCGTTGCGCAAAGTGAAATCGCGCACCGAGAGCACGCCGCTCACATCCTCGCCAAACCCTTGCGTGACCAGCACAAGCTGGCCGCCTTCCATGCGCTTGTAATAGTCGAAGAAAGACAGCAGCGCGCCACCGTCGCCGGCCCGCACCGTCACCTGCGGCTGGCCGTCGTCGCGCGTCAGGCCGACGGTCACTGGCGCACGGCCGGAACGCGCCGTCATCTTGATATCGCGCAAGGTCGTGCCCTTGCGGATCAAGCGCAAATCCACATTGGCCAGGGACTGACCATTATAACCTGTCACCAGCGCCGACTTGAGATCGAGATCGACGCCGCCATTGCTACGCCCCTGCCCCTCATTGGCTTGCTGCAACAGCGGGCGCGCATCGAAGACATTGCCGCGCGCGACGATCTTAAGTCCGTCGTCGCTAAGCTGGATATCGGCGCGCATGTCATCGCCGGGCGAGAGTTTGATCTGGCTCAGGCGGGCGCTCTGGAAGCCACCGCCACCATCGAGATCGATCTGTCCCTGCGCTGAGAACGTCCCGCCATCGAAGGCGAGCTGTTGCAACTGGATCTTATCCTGGTCGCCGGTCAGCGTGAATGTCGCCTTCGAGGCGCGGCCCGCCGGCTTGCCGACGCCAGGGATCGGCAAGTTGATCGCCGTCTTCTGCAAATCGAGTTCGACCGTGCCGCGCTGCTTGTCGCTTTGACCAAGAAGCGCCGTCAGTCGAACGCCCATCGGTCCCGACAAATAAGCATCGCTGGCCCAGCCCTGCTTGGCGCGCGCGGCATCGTCGAGCACGAAGGAGACCGCCGCCTCCGCCGGACCATGGTTGGCTTGCCGCATGTCGATCTTCGCGGTGGTGCCAAAGAGACGGCCCTGCCCCGAGGCCGTCATGCCCTTGCTGTCGCCAGCGACAGTGAGCGTCCCTTGATCCAGCCGCTCCTTGCCGACGAATTTCTCGATGGTCAGATTGCTGACCTGTTGCGAGAAACGAATATTGGGGTCACGGCCCGGCGCCTCGTGCCCAAGGGTCAGGTCGATCACCGCGCGGCCATCGACCTGCCCCTTGATCGTGCTCGGATCGATCGGCACGGCGCCATAGGATTTCAGCGCATCGCGCGAAACGAAATCCATAATGGCATCGACGGTGCCCGTGTATTGCACGTTGACCGACGCCGGGAATATCCACTTGGTCTGATCTGGAATCTCGAATTTCGCTGAAACGAGCGAGAGTTTGCGCCCTTGCGCCAGATCGATTTGCCCCTGGCTCGCCGTGAACTGGGTGCTCTTGCCAGAGACTTGGCCGCTGCCGACCAGGCGCGACAGCGGCGGCGCACCGGGCAAATAGTCGAACACGCCGTCGGAGACATTGAACTCGATGTTCAAGGCCTGCTCCGGCACGGGATGCGCGTTGCGCAACGCCGCCATGGCATCGGGATCGAGATCGATGCGCACGGAACCGGTATCGAGCTGACCGCCGAGCAGATGTTGCAGGAGGAACGCGCGTGTTTCCGGCGCGGCGAAGGTCGGCCACAGCCGCATCACCGTGCGCACCGGCGTCTTCTGCACGTCGGCTGACAGCGCCAGCCGGTTCTCGCCCTCACGCCAGCTGCCCTGGGCGCTGAGCTTCATCGACAGAGCCGGCCCGGCGACATTCAGTTGATCAAGCGACCACGTCTGCGCCACCGGATTGACGGTGACCGCCAGCTCGCCACGCTCGATGACGATATCGGTCTCCTTCGGCCGTTCCGGCCCAAACTGGCCAGGGGCGATATCGATATTGACGTGCCAGGCATCCTCGTTCGGCGCCGGCGGAACGATCGTTCCGGAAAAACCCAGGTCCGTGCCGCCGCCCAAAAAGCGCGTGCCGGTGAGATCGAAAACCTGACGATCCGGCTGCCAGGCGAAAGAGCCGTTGACCGCGCGCACCGCCATCGGTTCGTGATCGGGATGGCGGAAGACGAAGAGACCCTCGCCGATCGTATAGTCGCCCTGCGCCACATAGAGCGCCCCATCCTTGCCGATGGCGAAACGGGCATTGCCAGAAACCGGCATGTCGAAATCAAACGGCAGCTCACGCCGACCCGACAGAAGCGCCAAGTCGTCGAGCGAGAGATCGCGCATCGACATGTCGAGGCGGGCAGCGCCATCGGCCCCATCGCCGCTAAACCCCGCCGCCTTGATACGCACCTCGCGCTGCCGCGGACCGTCATCGGCCGTGACTTGCAGATCGGCGCCTTCGTTCGATTTATCAAAGGACAAGGACAGGTTGTTGAATCGATTCTTCACGCCGGTGCGCTGGTCTTCGAAGACCAGATGACCGCCGATGAGGCCGGCATGCTCCAGATCGCCCAGCGGCGAGGCCCCGGCGGTGGCCGCCGCGATGATATGGGCGACGACGGACACCAGACGCGCCTGCGGCGTCGTCAGCGCCGGATCGTCCATGGCCGCGGGCTTTGGCAGCATGATCTCTTTCTCGCCCGCCGACAGCGCCACCATGCCGTCTTCAAGAACGATGAGCCGCATATTGAGATCGTAGAGATTGAGACGGCGCGGTCGCGCCTCGCCGCCAGCGAGCCGCAGTGGGTCGATCGACACGGTGGCGCGCGGTGCGGTCACCGCCAGGCCACCGTCCGGGCCGCGCAATTCCAAACCATCGATGGACAGAACCGGTCCATTGTCGGTGCTCTCGATGACCGTATGGCCGAGCTGAACCGCATAGCCGCTGGGCAAGCGGGCATTGAGCTCGTCTTGAATGCGCGTCGACAGCCATTCCACATGGATCGGCCCCTGGCTGAGGCGCCAGTACAGATAGCCGCCGGCGCCCAGGCAGAGGATCGCGATCAGCGAGACCGTGCCGGCGCAAAACAAGGCGCAGCGCCGGGCAAAACTCGGCCGGGCGCAGATCCTCGTCGGCGCAGGTGCGACGTCGCAGATCGCGGCGGGGTTCACCTGGTCAGACAATAGGATCGCATCTCTCGGTTGCGGGACACTGCAAACATAAAGGAATTCGCCACGATTCGAACCTTATTCCCACTCGTCTTGCATGGACCTGACAGAAGGGGTTCGCTAGCTTCGTCCATCTGGAGAGTCAGTTGAGCGAAAGGATGGCGAAATGACAGCAGCATTACAGGAGGGTGACAAAGCGCCCGCTTTCAACCTGTCCAGCGACGGCGACGGCAAGGTCTCGCTCAAGTCACTCGCGGGCAAGAAAATCGTGCTTTATTTCTACCCCAAGGACGACACCAGCGGCTGTACCCGCGAGGCGATCGATTTTTCCGGCCTGAAGAAGGACTTCACCAAAGCCGGAGCCGAGGTGTTCGGCGTGTCGCCCGATTCGGTGAAAAGCCACGACAAGTTCAAAACCAAACACGACCTCAGCATTGCGCTCCTGTCCAATGAGGACAAGACCATGCTCGAAGCCTATGGCGTGTGGACGGAAAAGAGCATGTACGGCCGCAAATATATGGGCGTCGAACGCTCGACCTTTTTGATTGATAGTAAGGGCAAGATCGCCCGTATCTGGCGGAAAGTGAAGGTAGACGGCCACGCCAAGGAGGTCCTAACCGCTGCCAAAGCACTCGCCTGAGACGGGTGTTTGTCAGACTTGGCACCAATGCGTAGCCGCAGCTACAACATGCAGTAAGCACTTCATCTAATTGTTTTTACTTGCTTATTTTGCGTTCGAGATTTACAGCTCGCCGCATCATGTTGCAGACAGCCCTCCTTGCTTTCAGCCTGTCGTCCGACGCTTTCGCGGTCTCGATCGCCAATGGCGCTCGGGCGCCACGCATGTCGATCGTGCGCACCACCACCATCGCCGCCAGCTTCGGCCTGCTCGAGGCGGTGATGCCGCTGATCGGCTATCTGCTCGGCCGCCACTTCGCCGGTGCGATCGAGAGCGTCGACCATTGGATCGCCTTCGCCATCCTCGGCTTCCTCGGCGTGCGCATGATCTGGATGAGCTTCAAAACGGACACGCCCACCGGCGTCGCCATGCCTTTGTCAGTCGCCGCCGTGTTCGCGACGGCTCTCGGCACCAGCGTCGATGCCACCGCCGTCGGCGTCACCTTGGCTTTGGTCGAGACCGATATCGCCATGACGTTGCTGGCCATCGGCTTCGTCACCTTCGCCATGGCCTGGATCGGGCTGCATCTCGGCCGCGAAATCGGCCGGCGCGCCGGCGCCTGGGCCGAACGGTTCGGTGGCCTCGGCCTGATCGCCATCGGCAGCAATATCCTGATCACCCACCTGGCGGCCTAGCCTAGGCTTCTATTTGGAGGCGTCTTTGCGAACTGCAAAACGCTACGGCTAATCCCTTGTTTTAGGCTCGTTTCTCAAAAATTAACCCTAACAATATCTAATCAACCTGCTGATTGCGCCTCGATGCGGCGCCGGAGTTCGGTTGATGTCTTTGCGCGCTTCCTCCCTCAAGACTTCCCGCCAAAAGACGACCAAAGGCCGCCGGCCCGCCTCCCGCTATTTTATTACCCTGGCGCACGGCGACGACATCAAATGCATCGCGATCCGGCCTTGGGCGTTGTACCTGGCCGGCGGTGTCGTCCCCTTGGTCGCCCTGCTGACGATCGGCAGCGCCGCCTATTCCCTTTTTCATGACCGCATGCTGCAGGCGCTGATGACCCGTCAGGCCGAGATGCAGTCGGCCTACGAGGATCGCTTGGCTGCCATGCGCACCCATGTCGACCGGGTCGCCTCACGGCAATTGCTCGATCAGGATTCGATCGAGAACCGGGTACAGGAACTCGTCGCCCGCCAGGCCCAGCTTGAAACCCGCGCCGTGGTCGTCGCCAGCCTCGCCGATAGCGCTGGCCTTGAGGCAAACACCAGCACGCCTCTGCCAATGGGCCGGCCGGCTGCAAAGAACCGCCAAGCGAACCAAGCGATCGGTGGCGGCTTTGTTCAGGCGCCGGCTTTCGCGCCACTCGAAACCCGCGATGCGCCGGCGCTGAAAGCGCTCGAACGCTCCCTCGCGCCGCAGAAACCCCGGCCCGAACCCATCGTCGAAGACACCACGCCCGAGACGCTGCCCTTGCGCTCAGGCAAAACCTCCGATGCTTCCAGCGCCGTGCCGCTGGCGCTGCATCTGGCTGAAATCACCGCTAAGCTCGACCGGGTCGAAAATTTGCAGGTCCGCTCGGTCAACCAGATCGCCGTCACGGCGCAGCGCAAGACGGCGCAATTGCGCACCGCTCTCGCTTCGGCCGGTGTCTCGCTCGACCGTTTCACCCCGGCACGCCAAGCCTCTGCTGGTGAGCCAGCTGCGGTCGGTGGTCCCTTCGTGCCATTGAAGAGCGATAGCAACGGCTCGCCGTTCGAGCGCGAAGTCATCCGCCAGCAAGATCAGATCATCCTCGCCCAGCGCCTGCGCCAGGCCCTGCCCTTCATTCCCCTGCGTCGGCCGTTGTCATCCGTCGCCGATGTCACCTCGCCCTTCGGGGCCCGCACCGATCCGTTTCTCGGCCGTGCCGCCATGCATACGGGCGTCGATCTGCGCGAGCCCTACGGCGCGCAGGTGGTGGCGACCGCCGCCGGGAAAGTCGTCACCGCTGGCTGGAACGGTGGCTACGGCAATATGGTCGAGATCGACCATGGCCATGGAGTCTCCACCCGCTACGGCCATATGTCGGCCATCTTGGTTTCGGAAGGCCAGCAGTTGACCGCCGGCACCGTCGTCGGCCGCCTCGGATCCACCGGTCGTTCCACCGGCGCTCATCTCCATTACGAAGTACGGATCGACGACGAGCCGGTCGATCCGACCCGGTTCCTACGCGCTGGCGCGCAATTTTTTGCGCAACGCTGAACCGACCTCATCGGACTGCCTCTTTGAACTGACCTGCTCTGTAGGTAACCCCGCCCTGCGGTGAGGCTCATTGCCGACTGCCTGAAAAACAAGCATGGATCGGGCGAGGAGATGCCATGACCGCCCAGACCGACGATCAGACGACGCAAGCTGTCGCGCCCAGCCTGTGGTGGCGCATCGTCACCAGCCCTTATCTGCTTCTGGCGCTCGCCGGCCTGTTCTGGAGCGGCAACCACATCGCCGGCAAAGCCGGCGCCGGCCATATCCCGCCGGTCACCATGGCGAGCGGACGCTGGCTGCTCGGCGCCCTGATCCTGTGGCCCTTCGTCCGTCGCCAGGTCATCGCCGACTGGCCACTGATCCGGAAGAACTGGAAAATCGTCGTGCCGCTATGCGTCTTCGGCGGTGGCGTTTTCACGACATTGCAGTATGTCGCACTCAACTACACGTCGGCACTCAACGCCTCGATCTTCAACTCCTTTGCGCCACCGATGATTGCCGCCGCAGGCGCCATTTTATTTCGCGATCGACTGGCTGCAATCAACTGCCTCGGCATCGCCGTCTCCTTCATTGGCGTGATGATCATCGTCAGCCGTGGCAGTCTCGACGTACTGCAGTCGGTCCAGTTCAACTGGGGCGACATCATACTGGTGGCGAACATGGGGATTTGGGCGGCTTATTGCACCTGCCTGCGCCTGCGCCCGCCCGTGCACCCGATGACCTTCGTGTTCTTTGTCGCGTTCCTGGGCGGCTTGGCCATGGCGCCCTTCGCCATCTGGGAACATATGCGCGGCTTGCAGATCCAGTTTACCTGGCTGACCTTCGGCATCATGACCTACATCACGCTGTTCTCAGGTACGCTCGCTTATGTCTTCTGGAATCGCGGCCAGGAAGCGATCGGCGCCTCACGCGCCGCCGTCTTCCTGCACCTCATCCCCTTCTATGGCGCGGTGCTGGCGACAAGCCTGCTCGGCGAACATCTGCGCTGGTTCCACATCGTCGGCTGCGCGCTGATCCTGGTTGGCGTCTGGGTGGCGTCGCGCGACAACAAGGCGGCGTGACCGGGCAAACGCGGCGTAACGGAAGAAGCGTTGTCCTCTCAACGCATCAATGCGTCATCGCACCAAGGGACATTCCGGATTTGGCGGGCCAAAGGCCTGCTCCCCCGAGATAGTTGTCAGCACCTTATAATAATCCCACGGGTATTTGCTTTCGGCTGGCGACTTGACTTGCACCAGCACGAGGTCATGCACCATGAGATTGTCGGCGCGCAGCTTACCATTGCGAGCGAAAGCGTCTTCGATAGGTGTCTCACGCATTTTCGCGGTGACCTTCAAGGCCTCATCCGAGCCCGTGGCCTTAACCGCCTCAAGATAGTGCATGGTGGCCGAATACACACCCGCCTGCCACATGGTCGGCATTTGCTTCATCTTCGCGAAATAACGCTTCGACCATTCCCGCGTCTTGTCGTCCATGTCCCAGTAGAACGATGTCGTCAGCAGAAGCCCCTGCGCCGCCTGTAGGCCAAGCGCATGAACGTCGGTGATCAGCACCAGGAGACCGGCCAGCGACTGTCCGCCCTGCAAGACGCCAAACTCACTGGCCGACTTGATCTCATTGATGTTGTTGGGCGGGCCGCCGGCAATGCCGATAATCTTCGCTTTCGAAGCCTGCGCCTGCAAGATGAAAGATGATGGATCCGATGTCGCGAACGGCGGACGCACGGATCCCAAGACTTTACCGCCGTTCTTGACGATCACCGCGGAGGCATCGCGCTCAAGCGAATAGCCGAAAGCATAGTCATCGGTGATGAAGAACCAGGTATCGCCGCCACGCTTGACCACCTCCTGCGCCGTGCCGACGGCGAGCGCATGCGTGTCGAAGACCCATTGTATCGCATAAGGCGAACAGAACTTGCCGTGAAAATCCGCCGTGCCGGTGGCGTGCGTGATGAAGAGTTTCTTCTTGTCGTTGGCGATATTCTGGACCGCCAGTCCGACCGCCGAGACCGGAACGTCGAGGATCAGATCGACCTGTTCGGTATCGTACCAACGGCGTGCGATACCAGCGCCAATGTCGGGCTTGTTCTGTGTATCGCCCGTGATGAGAGTGATCGGCTTGCCGAGAACCTTGCCACCAAAATCGTCGATGGCCATCTGCGCGGCGACCGCCGAGCCTGGTCCATTCGCGCTGGCCGACGGCCCGGTCATGTCGGTCAACACGCCGATCTTCACGATGTCGTCGGAGATTTGCGCGGAGACTTGCGCCTGGGCCGTCTGCGACATCAGCGCCGCGACACATGCCCCGCAGAACAACAGATGCTTTGGAAAGAGATGTCTTGCCAACATTCCATCCTCCCGAAATGGCTTCTGACGATTTCCGCACAATCACGGACCGTCGTCAACGCCGCCGATCTTTAATCGCCGGCCAGCCTAGCGCATTCGGATAGCGAATGCCGCACGCGATCTAAATCGCGTTCCGATAGATGTTGGGAAACGGATCGGAGCGCCACGGCCATCGCGGCGCTCCGTTATCGCTTAATCCACGTCACTCACATCCTCAGGCCCACCGCCGTAGACGCGCTGTGCCAGCGAGGCTTCCATGAACTCGTCGAGGTCGCCGTCGAGCACGTCGTCGGGCGTGCCCGAGACATGGCCGGTGCGCAGGTCTTTCACCATCTGATAGGGCTGCAGCACATAACTGCGGATCTGATGGCCCCAGCCGACGTCGCTCTTGGCCGACTCCTGCGCATTGGCGGCGGCTTCGCGGATTTCCAGCTCGCGCTCGTAAAGGCGTGCGCGCAGCATGTTCCACGCCGTGGCGCGGTTCTTGTGCTGCGAGCGTTCCATCTGACAGGCAACGACGATGCCCGTTGGAATATGGGTGATACGAACCGCTGAATCGGTCGTGTTGACGTGCTGGCCGCCGGCGCCCGACGAGCGATAGGTGTCGATGCGGCAGTCGCTTTCGTTGACCTGAATATCGATCTTGTCGTCGATCAGTGGATAGACCCAGGCCGAGGCGAAGCTGGTGTGCCGGCGCGCATTGGAATCGAACGGCGAAATGCGCACCAGGCGGTGCACGCCCGATTCCGTCTTCAGCCAGCCATGGGCATTGTGGCCCTTGATCAGCAAGGTCGCCGACTTGATGCCGGCTTCATCGCCCGGCGTCTCTTCGATCAGCTCGACCTTGTATTTCCGCCGCTCGGCCCAGCGCGTGTACATGCGCAAGAGCATGCGCGCCCAGTCGCAGCTCTCCGTGCCGCCGGCGCCCGAATGAATTTCCACATAGGTGTCGTTGGCATCGGCCTCGCCCGACAGCAGCGTTTCGATCTGCCGGCGCTCGGCTTCCGCCAGCAGCGCCTTCAGGCTGGTCACGCCTTCCTTCTCGGTGTCGGCATCGTTCTCGGATTCGCCGAGCTCGACCAGCGTGATCGCATCCTCGAGATCGCGCTCGAAGCGCGACAGCGCGCCGAGCCGGTCCTCAAGCTCCGTCCGCTCGCGCATGATCTTCTGCGCTGCGTCCGGATCGTTCCAGAGCGACGGGTCTTCAACCTTGGCATTCAGTTCCGCGAGACGGCGCGTGGCAGTCCCGACGTCAAAGATGCCTCCTCAGCAGTCCCACGGACTGCTTGATCTGTTCAACGAGGGATTCCGCCTCGGCGCGCATGAAATGGCTCTCAAAAAGGGAAAGAAACTGCGCTCGTCATATCGACGCCAAGCACATGTGTAAACCGCGCAAGTGTAAGCTGCGCGAGCATAAACCAGCGGCGTTGAAGCCGCTGGTTCTGGCTATCAGTAAAGGCCGCCGGTGCCCGAGCCGATCGACCGATCGGAGGACGGCGAGGTCGAGGCGCGCGAGATGCCGTCGCCGGCGATATAGTCCGGCGGCGCGGTGCCCGGCTTGAAGCCTTCCAGGATCGAGCCAGCGCCCGACGAACGCAGGCCGGAGCGCGGATCGATCGAGATCAGCTTGATGCCCGGCGGCACGCGGAACGGAACGTCCGGCTTGCCCTTCAGCGCCTGAAGCATGAAGTCGCGGAAGATCGGCGCGGCATACTGGCCGGCGGTCGCCGAATTGCCGAGCGAACGCGGCCGGTCGTAGCCCATGAACACGCCGACGGCGAGGTCCGGCGAGAACCCGACGGTCCACACATCCTTGGCTTCGTTGGTCGTGCCGGTCTTGGCCGCCAGCCGCTTGCCGACAGCCTTGAGGACCTGGGCGGTACCGCGCTGGACGACGCCTTCCATCATCGAGGTGATCTGATAGGCGGTCAGCGGATCAAGCACCTGCTCGCGCTGGTCGATCAGGCGCGGCTCCGGCTGATTGTCCCAACCTTCGGCATCGCAGCCCTGGCAGACGCGCTGGTCGTGACGATAGATGGTGCGGCCCCAGCGATCCTGGATGCGATCGATCAGCGAGGCGCGGATGCGCTTGCCGCCATTGGCCAGCATTGAATAAGCGGTCACCATGCGCAGCACGGTGGTTTCGCCCGCCCCCAGCGACATCGCCAGCATCGGCGGCATGTCGTCATAGACGCCAAAGCGCTTGGCATATTCGGCAATGAGCGGCATGCCGACATCGCGCGCCAGTCGCACCGTCATCAGGTTTCTGGAATGCTCGATGCCGTAGCGCAGTGTGTGCGGACCGAAGTTCTGCGAGTTGCCGTAGTTTTCCGGCCGCCAGATTTCGCCATTGCCCTGATCGATTTCGATCGGCGCATCCTGGATGATCGACGACGGCGTATAGCCGTTGTCGAGAGCGGTGGAATAGACGAACGGCTTGAAGGACGAACCCGGCTGGCGGAACGCCTGCGTGGCGCGGTTGAACTCCGACTGGTCGTAGGAGAAGCCGCCGACCATGGCGAGCACGCGGCCGGTGTAGGGATCCATCGCCACGATGGCGCCGGACACGTCAGGGATCTGGCGCAGGCGATACTGACCGGGACGGTCAGCCATCGGCTCGACATAGACCACATCGCCCGCCGTCAAGGCGGCGCGGACACTCGTGCGCCGGGTCCAGCGGACGCCGTCATTGGTGACCAGGCCGGTCTCGCGGGTGCGGCTGACTTCGCCCGAGGCTTCGCGCGACGGCTGCAGGCCGATGCGGGCGGAGGCGTCGCTGACGTCGAGCACCACGGCCAGGCGCCAGGGCTTCACGTCACCGAGCGCCGGGATATCGGCCAGCGCCGGACCCCAATCGCCAGCGTTGACATTGATGACACGCATGGCGCCGCGATAGCCCTGCGCCTCGTCGAAGCGCACCAGACCATCGGTCAGGGCTTTACGCGCCTGCACCTGCATCTGCGGATCGAGCGTGGTGCGGACCGAGAGGCCGCCCTCGTAAAGCTTCTTCTCGCCGTAGCGGTCGAGCAGTTCACGCCGCACGTCTTCGGCGAAGAAGCCGGCGACATAATGATTCGGCGACAGGAAGCGCGGGTTGACGTTGAGCGGTTCCTTGCGCGCCTTCTCGGCGTCGGCCGCCTTCGCCATGCCGTCGGCGACCATGCGGTCGAGCACGTAGTTGCGGCGGGCGATGGCCGCGTCGCGATTGCGGAACGGATGCAGGGTGCTCGGCGCCTTCGGCAGCGCCGCCAGATAGGCCGCTTCCGCCAGGGTCAGTTCATTCACCGACTTGCCGTAGTAGTTCAGCGCCGCGGCGGCGACGCCATAGTTACCCAGGCCGAGATAAATCTGGTTGAGGTAGAGTTCGAGAATGCGGTCTTTCGAATAGGCCGCCTCGATGCGGAACGAGAGCAGCATTTCGCGAATCTTGCGCTCGAACGTGCGCTCATTCGTCAAAAGGAAGTTCTTGGCGACCTGCTGGGTGATGGTCGAGGCGCCCTGCACGCTGCGATTGCCCTGGATCAGAATGACCGCGGCACGAACGATGCCTTCGGGATCAATGCCCGAGTGGCTATAGAAATTTTTGTCTTCCGCCGCGATGAAGGCGTTCTTCACCAGAGGTGGAATCGCTTGGATCGGCAGGAACAGGCGCCGCTCGCGCGAATATTCGGCCAAGATACTGCCGTCGCCCGCGTGCACGCGGGTCATCACCGGCGGCTCGTAGTTGCGCAATTGCGTGTAGTCCGGCAGGTCCTTTTCGTACCCCCAGATCAGCATGCCGGCTGCCGCGGCACCCAACACGAACAGAATCGCGCCGGTGGCGAACAGAAACCCAAAAAACCTGCCAATACCGCGCATTCTGATCGTAGCTCCGCAATAGCTCTCGGAAATCAGCCGGCACTGTCCGTCCAGCGGAATCTATGCACTCGCCAAAGCCTCACTCGCGTCTTTTTGTGTTCATTTGGCGGCGATTCAGCAAAAATCCAAATATGGCAAACGCAATACAATACAATGGCGCTTATTACATCACTTGTTAGCAGCCGCAACGGGCGTACCGCCCCCGTCCCGCTCCGAAGCTTGATTTACATCGGCAGTGTGGCCGCGCAGCCGCGGTTCGAAAAACGAGTCGATCGAACGCGCCACGGTGCTGGCCGCCTTTTCGCGCCATTCGGGCGTGCGCATCTGCGCCGCGTCATGGGCGCTCGATAAATAGCCGATTTCGAGCAGGATCGAGGGCACATCCGGCGCTTTCAGCACATGGAACCCCGCCGAACGCATGGGATTCTTATTGAGATTGCCAGCCTCTTTCCACACCGACACCAGGGTGCGGGCAAACAAATGGCTGTAAGCGCGGGTCTCACGGCGGGTCAGGTCGAACAGAATGTCGGTGACACCACTGGTCTCTTCCTTCGCGTCGAAGCCAGCGATTTGGTCGGCGAGGTTCTCCTGTTCCGCGAGCTTTGCCGCGTAACGGTCTGATGCCTTTTCAGAAACCGTATAAACGGTCGCCCCGGACACGCCCGGCGCCCGCATCGTGTCGGCATGCACCGACACCAGCAATTGCGCCTGCGCCATCTGGGCGATGCGCACGCGCTCGCCCAACGGCACGAAAATGTCCTCGTCGCGGGTCAGAACCACTTGATAACGCTCGCTCTGGCGCAATTGCTCGGCAAGCGCGCGGGCGAAATCGAGCACCAAATCCTTTTCAAACGGCACACCTGGCCGGATCGCGCCGGTATCGATACCGCCATGACCGGGGTCGATCACCACCACGGGCTTGGCGCCGGCGGCAATCTGCCGGGCGGCGTCGGTCTCTACCCGCAAAGGTTGTGGCGCGGCCGCGTCCCGGGCCGAATCGCGCACCGCCTGGGCGAAGCTTTCAGCGTCGGTACGCGTCAATTCGAGCACCAGCCGCTGGGCGCCCTCGCTATCAACTTCGGTTTCGACCCGCGCGATACGCGCCGGATCGGTCAGGTCGACGATGATTCGTGCCTTGCCCGGCGCCAGCCGGCCAAAGCGGAAGGACGAGATGAGACCATGGCTTCCGGGCCGCCCCCGGCTCGTTTTGATCTGCCCAACCGACTGATCTATTTGGAAAATGACTTCTGGAAGATCGACGATGACCCGGTTTGGCCCGCTCATCACGAAGGCGCGCGGCGTCACCGGCCCCGAAAGATCGAACACCAATCGCGTCAGGTCGTCCTGGCGCACGATCCGCGCCCCGGTCACGACAGGCATCTCGGCGGGCTTGGCTGTGGCAGCTGAGTCGGAGGCCGCCTGAGCGGGCGCTTGCGCCCCTTGCTGTCCGGCGGCCGGGTAAAGGCAGCCGGCGAAGAGGGTCAATGCCAAGGCAACGCGCCGCCCGGCCCAGAGGGACCGACCGGCGCCGACGCGAAAAAATGCAGTGCTGGAACGCATTTGGCCCGGAATCCGCCCGTAAGACCGCCATTAATGACTTGTAAGCCATAGCCACGCAGCGGTTAACGCCCGGTAACGATGTGACAGACAGTTACCAAAGCCTGTGTCTCTTTCGCCACAGGTCCCAGGAAACTTGTCAGGCTCGTGCAACCGTCATATGTATCAATTGCCTGCCGGATGCGGGCCAGCCTGCCGGCGCACCGTTAATGGGCGCCGCGGTCCACGTCGAAATGCCTCCCGAGTTTTGCGGGGTTTGCATCAGACGGTCCAAGTCCGGCCGCCCCAGAACCACGTGAATGGTCACGTGGCCCTCGGGCAGGCATTCCGGCCCCACCCGGCGCCGGCGCACGCTGATGTGCACAGGTGAGTAGGAAATGATCCGTCACGCGAAGGGCGATAGGCCCGGACAGCGCAGACGAAATATCCTGGCAGCGACCTTTCCCTGGAGAGGCGAACCCGGTCGCGTCGGCAGACGCCCGGCTCCTGTTTTCACGAATTCGCTCCGTTCCGCTTTCGACCGGCAGTCGCCGGCATCGCGGCTGAACGCGATCGACCTTGTCCTGACCCTAACCGTTTTTCCCATCCATCCGGCCCCGACGCCATCGCCCCGCCCTCAAGCGGAGCGCGCACCAGCACGCGGACTTTCCGTGTCGCCGCCGTCGCGGGCTCATCACTACAGAGTCACAAGAGACCCCTATGGCCAACAAGATGCTTATAGATGCATCGCACCCGGAGGAAACTCGGGTTGTGGTGCTGCGCGGCAACCGCATTGAAGATTTCGATTTCGAGGCAGCCAACAAGAAACCGCTGAGAGGCAATATCTACCTCGCCAAGGTGACACGGGTTGAACCGTCGCTGCAGGCAGCCTTCATCGAATACGGTGGCAACCGTCACGGATTTCTCGCCTTCTCGGAAATCCACCCCGACTATTATCAGATCCCGGTCGCCGACCGGCAGGCCCTGCTCGACGAGGAAGCTCGCCAGCACAGCGAAGAGGAAGAAGAAGAGCCGCGCAATGGCGGGGGCCGTCGCAGCCGCCGCAATCGGCGTGGCCGCGACCGCTCCGAGCGCCGCGCCAGCAATGGCGACGAGACCGTCTCGGGTGAGGCGCATGAGAATGGAGAAAATAGCGAGAACGGCGATCAGCCGCATCTCGACATTCCGGCTGAGCAACCCGACGCCGACTTCCTGCCGCACGATGGCGAAGGCGAACATCGCGCCGCGCCGGTCGCGCATGAGCACGAGCAGGAACCGGCACGCCTGATCGAAGGCTCCGAGGCCAGCCCGCCCGAGCCGATCGAAGCGCTCCAGCTGGCTGAGGCACCCCAGCCGCAGGCTGAACCCGCCCCTGCCGAACACACGTCGCACGAGCATTCGTCTGACGTCGAGGCCGTGCATCACGCAGACGCTGGCGAAGCCCAAGACAAAACCCATGGCGAAGAGACCGAGGCCCACGCTGCCGAGGCGCGCCACGGCGACGAGGAACACGACGGCGAACACGCCGACGATGAGGACGACGAGGACGAAGACGGCAACGGCGAGGAAGAAGAAGAGCATGTCGAAATGCTCGGCGGCGACGCGCTGGAAGAAATGCCGCGCCGCGCCCCGCGCAGCCGTCGTCAATACAAGATCCAGGAAGTCATCCGCCGCCGCCAGGTCCTGCTCGTCCAGGTCGTCAAGGAAGAACGCGGCAACAAGGGCGCAGCCCTGACCACCTATCTGTCGCTCGCCGGCCGCTATTCGGTGCTGATGCCGAACACGGCGCGTGGTGGCGGCATTTCCCGCAAGATCACCGACGGCGAAGACCGCAAGCGCCTCAAGGAAATCGCCCAGGAGCTCGACGTGCCGGAAGGCATGGGCGTGATCCTGCGCACCGCCGGCGCCGCGCGCACCAAGCAGGAAGTCCGGCGTGACTTTGAATATCTGCTGCGCATGTGGGAATCGGTGCGCGAACTGACGCTCGAATCCACCGCGCCGAGCCTCGTTTACGAGGAAGGCTCGCTGATCAAGCGCTCGATCCGCGACCTGTTCAACAAGGACATCGACGATATCACCGTCTCCGGTGAGGCCGGTTTCGAGGAAGCACGCAGCTTCATGGGCATGCTGATGCCGACCCACGTGCGCAATGTGCGCCAGTGGAACGAGCCGCAGCCGCTCTTCGCCAAATATGGCGTCGAACAGCAGCTCGATGGCATGTTCTCGACCCAGGTCACCCTGAAGTCGGGCGGCTATATCGTCATCAATTCGACCGAAGCCCTCGTCGCCATCGACGTCAACTCCGGCCGCTCCACCCGCGAACACAATATCGAAGACACGGCGCTCCGCACCAATGTCGAGGCCGCTGATGAAGTGGCGCGGCAACTGCGCCTGCGCGATCTCGCCGGCCTCATCGTCGTCGACTTCATCGACATGGAGGAGCATCGCAACAACCGCACCGTCGAGCGCCGCTTGAAGGAAGCGCTGCGCGCCGACCGGGCCCGTATCCAGGTCGGCCGCATCTCGCATTTCGGCCTTCTGGAAATGTCGCGCCAGCGCATGCGCCCCGGCGTGCTGGAAGGCTCCAGCGTCGTCTGCCCCCATTGCGCCGGCGCCGGTACGGTGCGTTCGACCTCGTCGATCGCCCTGCATGTCCTGCGCGTGCTCGAAGACGGGCTGATCCGCAACGCCTCCTTTAATATGACGGTGAAGACGCGCAGCGTCGTCGCCCTCTACATCCTCAACCAGAAGCGCGCACATCTGCGCGAGCTGGAAGAGCGTTTCGGCGTGGCGATCACCGTGCTCGGCGACGACACGCTGGCGGGCTCGGTTTACCACACGCTCGAACGCGGCGAGCCGGCAACGGCCGTGCCGGCGCCGACCGTGCAGAAGCCGCTGGTGCGCGTCGACTCCATCTCGCCCTATGACGATGAAGCCATCGAAGAGAGCGACGACGAAGACGAGAGCAACGAACAGGCCGACAGCCCGCAGGAAGCGCGCGGCGATGGCGAACAAGAAGCCGGTCGCCGCCGTCGGCGCAGACGCCGCGGTCGCAACCGTGAATCTTCAGGCATCGATCCGTCGGCGCCACAGCCCTCCGACGACGCTCTCGCCATCACTGCCGGCCTCGAAACGCCGTTCGCCGGCGATCCGGAAGCCGCCGCTAACGACGATGCCCCGGAAACCGCCAATGGCGAAGCCCAGGAAGCACGCGAGGAGCGCGAAGGCCGTGGTCGGCGCCGCTCGCGGCGCGGCAATCGCCGTGGTCCTTACGGCCTGCCGCGCAATGGTGACGGTGACGAACATGAACCGCGCCGTTCGCAGGAAGGCGCGTGGATTAAAACGGACGACGGTCAGCCCGACGCCGAATTCGCCCCCTATGCGGCACCCGCTGAAGCTGAAGCCGAACCCGCGTCCGGCACTCACGAAGCGCATCACGACGTAGCCCCCGAGCCGCAGGCCCCCCCGGCCCCGGTGCATGCCCATCACGAAGCGGAGCAGCCGACGGCACCGATCGCCGTGACGCCATCCGCCGAGGAACAGGCGCAAGCAGCCCATCGCGAAGTCGAATTGCTGCCCGAGGCCCCGCCCCCGCAGCAAAAGCGTGGCGGCTGGTGGCAGCGCGCCAAGTCGACGTTTAACGGCGAATAAGAGATCGCCTCATCTGAATAAACAAAGCCGGGCTGATGCCCGGCTTTGTCGTTTCAAGAAGGCCGTTCCGGCGTATTGCAGTTTGACCGCGCCAGCGCCGTTTAAGAACGGCCTGTCGCTCGTGCGAGAATGCTGGCGGCATCGACATGGTTCAGGTCGCTGCGCCAAACAACATATTGGTCAGGACGAACAAGAATGAGATTGGCCTCATAGCTCTCACGCCCGCCATCCAAGCTGTCGCGGACAACTTTAAGCGGTATGCCCAAATCGGCGGCCGCTGACGTGAACGATGCAACATCGTCGTCAGGTGCGCCAAAGGCCAGAAGCGTAAAATCGAAGCCCAGCTCTTCAAAACTATTGCGGCCCGATGACATCGGCACGGGCGCCAGATGATGTCCCGCCCGGGCACGCACAGCATGCGTTCCGTGCGCCGTATTCACCCCGCCAACCGGACCACAGACGACGGGCGAGCCCTCGTAATTTGGCTCATACTGCTGGAACCGCGAGCCAATGTCCGTTGCGTAACCCTGCCAGGCCGTTTCAAACTCGGTTTTGTCGACCTGCGGATTATAACGATCAAGGAATGCAGCGTCGCGCTTGATGCGGCTGGTAATAAAATCATCCGCCGTTTCCCAAAACACCGGGCGGCGTTCGATGCTGTAGCTCTCAAGCAGGCGATCGCTTCCCCACCCTTGCACACGGGCTGCGATCTTCCACCCCAAGTTCCGGATGTCTTCCAATCCGTTGTTCAGTCCAAATCCGCCATAGGGCGGATGGCTGTGCGCCGCATCGCCAGCAATGAAGATCCGGCCAAGTTGATACTGCTCGGCGACCGCGACACGCATTTTCCAAAATGAAACATGCTCGAAATCGCAGTTGCAGTCGAAGCCCGCCGCTTCACGAATAAGGCCCACGGAATCGAAGGTTTTGATATCCGCGTCCATCGGCACCGGGGCATGAAAAAACCATTCGTCCGGTTCTGAAATCCGCCCAAAGAACTGCCAGTATCCCTTCAACTCGGGTCGGAGCACGCGATAGGTCGAGCGTTGCGGAAATCTCTCGAGATACTTGCTCAATTCCGGGGAGCGGAACACGGCCAGAAGCATGTTCTGCTCGTAATCCTGCTTGTTTCGCTCGATCCCCAATTGGGTTCTGACCGTGGAATGGGCGCCATCACACCCCACCAGATAATCGCCGGAGACCAAAACCCGCTCGTTTGTATCGATCGAGCGAATTTCGACGCGCACACCGTTGGCATCTTGGACAACAGGGCCAGCCTCCCATCCAAACAGCGTGTCAACAGAGGCAAGCGTGACGACGTTCTTACGAAGAACGGCTTCCATCTGATATTGCGGGAGACGTTCGTTATCTTGCGCGTAGAAAGCACGGACAAGCTCGCGCCCTGCAGGCGCATGCCAATAGTCGCTGGTTAAATTGCCGTAGGCGGTCAACTCACCAATCGGATAGCCCTTCGGCATGAGGCGCGCGGCGCGAAGTTCTTTTTCCAAGCCCCATGTCGCAAAATGTTCAAGGGTCCGTTGCGTGAGGTTCTGCCCTTTTGGCACTTTGCTCAGTGTTGTGCGCGGCTCGACGAGCAAACACGAAACACCGCGTTGCCCGAATTCGGTGGCGAGCCCGACACCGACGGGACCGCCGCCAACGATGATGATCTGATAGTGACTTTTCACGATGCGATGTCCTGAAAAAGTTAGCGCGCGGCGTCGGAGATTTGGCGGGCGCGCTCCACGATGGCCGGATCGGTGGCGTAGACCTTCGATAGAATGTTCGCGATTTCGTCGCCCGAAACCGGAGAGACATCGATCGACTGCTTTTCAGCTTCCGCGATAAACTCGGGATCCTTCATGGTCTGCTGGAAAGCAGAGCGAAGAATTTCGATGCGTTCGCTTGGAACGTTGGGCGGCGCAGCCAAGGGCCATGCGATCTCGAGCCGCGCGAGAAAAAACTGGAGCAATTGGCGGCTGCTGTCATCGGTGACCAGATCCAGGGATGACGGAACGTCCGGCAAGTCGGGCGCTTTGGTCAGACCAAGCTGCATCAGGATGCGAACTTGCTGTTGCTTGATCCAAGCTGGGCGGCTGGCTTTCAAATATCCCCAGGACAGCCCGGCCATGCCATCAGCTTCGCCGCGATCAACCGCCAGCAGCGTCTCCGTGGCGCCCGGATAGCCCGTCACAATCTTCAACTTGGTGTCAAAAATCGTATTGACGATACGCGGAAATGTCGCGGTATCAGCACCTGCTCCCGTGGTCGCGACGACCATTTCTTTTGTCTTGAGATCATCAAAGACTTTGATGGGCGCTTGTTGACGGACAAAGACCACATTGGTCTCGCGGCTCGGGCTGCCGATCCAATTCAACTTACGCGGATCGAACTGTGCGCTTTTATTGCCGAGCAACGGCTCGAAGGCGATGCCACGTGAAAATGTGCCGAGAGAAGTGCCATCTTTCAGGGAGATATTCGAAAGGTAGTTGATGGCCGTCAGGCTGCCGGCGCCCGGCATGTTTTGAACGACGACGGTGGGATTACCCGGAATATACTTTCCAATGTAGCGACTGATGGTGCGCGCGCTGAGGTCGTAGCCGCCCCCCGGCGAAAAGCCGACAATAATGGTGATGGTCTTGCCTTTGTAAAAGGCTGGGCTTTGCGCCTCGGCAACCGAGACCATCGGCAAACAGGCTGCCAAAATGGCGCAGCAACGGAGCGCCCCCTTCGAAAATATCATCTCTCTCCCCAAAAAACAGAACATCATTCTGTTTTTGCCTTACAGCAACTCGGGAGGACGTTCAAGAAAATAGAACGCCATTCTGAAAGTTGACAATTGCCGCCATTTTTTGGAAGTGTCACCCCATGACAGACCTTAGACAGGACGATGGCGACGCCAAGAATGTTGCTTCGGTGGAGCGTGCGCTCAATCTGTTGCTGGCATTCTCGATCGCGCGGCCGCGCATGACGCTGGCCGACCTCGCGGAAGCGACGGGATTGTACAAGAGTACGATTTTACGCCTGGCTCAGACTCTTGAAGCGCTTGGATTTTTGTCTCGCAGCGAAAGTGGTCAGTACTATCTGGGCTCGGCCACGCTGCAGCTCGCGCGCTTGCATCAGGAAGCGTTCGAGCCCGCGGAGGTGATTATTCCGGCCCTGCGGCTATTGGTCGAAGAAACCGGCGAGAGCGCCTGCTTCAATATCCGCAATGGCGACAATCGCGTCTGCCTCTACCGCATCGAGTCGCATCATCGTCTCCGCGACCATGTCACGGTTGGCGACGTCATTCCGTTGAAGCACGGCGCTGCCGGTCACATCCTCGAAGCGTTTTCTGGTGGCGAAGGTGCGCGGAATGCTCAAATCCGAAAGAAGGGTTATTCGGTGAGCCTTGCCGAGGTCAGTCAGGAGGTCGCGGCGATCGCCGCCCCGGTCTTCAAGACCGGGGGAGAGTTAGCCGGCGCCATCACCGTCAGCGGGCCGAGAAGCCGGATTGACGATGATGCCTTGAAGCGCCTTGAAGGCATTATCCTCAAGACTGCGGATATCTTATCCAAGCGGCTGGGAAGCGCGCATTCCATAGGCCCATAGTCGATCGAGATAACGGGGCGCGACCGCTCTATGATTTCGGCAGCCAGCGCTGCAGACGATCCAGCGCCTCGGCGATGTCATCCTGCGAACCGGCGAAGGAAAAGCGCACGGCGCTTGAGCCATGTTGGCGGTCGAAATCGACACCGGGTGTTGCAGCGACGCCAGCCTCGTTCAGCATGCGCTTGCAGAAATCAAGCGAGTCGTTGGTGAAGCGGCTGACGTTGCAATAGACGTAGAAAGCGCCGTCGACCGGATGAAAGTCGCCGAGACCGATGTGCGGCAGCTCCTTGATCAGCAAGGCGCGATTGCGGGCGTAGCCGGCTTTGACGATTTCGAGTTCGTCGATGGCATCGAAAGCCTTCTCAGCCGCGATCTGGCTCAGGGTCGGCGGCGAAATGGCGAAACTCTGCGCCAACCGCTCGACCGAGCGCGTCAGCCATTCCGGCAACACCAGCCAGCCGATGCGCCAGCCGGTCATGCAATAATACTTGGAGAAGGAATTGACGACGATCGCCTGATCGTCGAAGGCCAGCGCCGTCTGCGCCGGCCGTTCATAGGTCAGGCCATGATAGATTTCGTCGGAAACGAAGGCGATGCCGAGCCGTCGGCAGGTGGCGCCGATCTCTGCCAGCGCCGCATCGGTCATCATCGTGCCGGTCGGATTGGCCGGGCTCATCAGCAGCACGCCATCGAGCGGTTGCTGCGCATGGGCCGCCTCGATTATCGCCGCCGTCACCACATGACGGTCACGGGCGGACGTTTCGAGCGCCACCACGTTCACATCGATGGCCTCGAGGATGTTGCGATAGGCCGGATAGCCCGGCGAAGCGACGGCCACGCGCGCTCCGGCGTCGAACAGTGACAAAAATGCCAGAATGAAACCGCCGGACGAGCCGGTCGTCACCGCCACCCGCTCCATCGGCACGTGAACGCCATAGGTGTCGTGATAGTGCTGGGCGATGCGCGCGCGCAGCGACGGCAGGCCCAGCGACTGGGTATAGCCGATGCGGCCAGTTTCGAGCGCACGGATGGCAGCCTCGCGCACGATGCGCGGCGCCGGCGCCGATGGCTCGCCTGCTTCCATGCGGATGATGCGGCGCCCGCCGCTTTCCAGCGCGGCGGCCTCCTTGAACACCTCCATGGCAAGGAATGGCGCCACTTGGCTGCGCAACGCAGCCTGGTTACGCAACCTGCCGGGCAATGCTCGCTCTTGTCCCTGCCACCGTTCTGTCGCCATACTACTTGCCTTACGTGATCCGAAACTGTCCGAGAATTGCTCAAGAGTAGCCATGTCCCGCCCGCTGGACTTCCCGCCAACGATCTCCCGGCGCAGCCCTAACGCGTATTCGCCCATGCGCCTAGCCGCGATCACCCTGGCCTACGGCCTCGCCATATCAGGGATTGTGACAGGAACAGGGATTGCGACAGGCCTGCCAGCGCGCGCGCAGGAGGCCAGCCAGATCATCGTGCGCGATGCCGAGACCGAGCAATTGATGCGCGATTACGCCACGCCGATTTTCCGCGCGGCGGGCGTCAATGCCGGCGCGACACGGATCATCCTGGTGCAGGACCGCGCCTTCAACGCTTTCGTCGCCAACGGCCGCAAGATTTTCCTCAATCTCGGCACGATCATGGAAGCAAAAACGCCCGGCGAGATGATCGGCGTCATCGCCCATGAGACCGGCCATATCGCCGGCGGCCATCTGGTGCGCCAGCGTCTCGAATTGGCCAATGCGCAGATCTATTCGGTCGCCGGCCTGCTGCTCGGCGCCGGCGCGGTGGTCGGAGCCTCTCGCAGCCGTCAGGTCGGCACGGACTCCGGCGGCGCCATGGGCGCCATTCTCGGGCCGCAGGAAATGGTGCGGCGCGCCTTGCTCTCCTATCAACGCAGCGAGGAACAGGCCGCCGACATCGCCGCCGTCAAATATCTCAATGCCTCCGGCCAATCGCCCAAGGGCCTGCTGACAACCCTTGAGCGCTTTCAAAATGAAATGCTGTTCAAGTCGCAGGCGCTCGATCCCTATCTGCTCTCCCATCCGCTGCCAGCCGAGCGCGTTTCCAATCTGCAGCAGCAAGCGCGCCGCAGTCCGAATTTCGACAAACCGGACAATCCAGCGTTGCAGGCGCGGCATGATCTGGTGCGCGCCAAGGTGATTGCCTTCGTTGGCAACACTTCGGAGACCGGCCGGCGCTATCCCTTGAGCGACACGTCGTTGGCGGCGCGCTACGCCCGCGCCGTCGCCGCCTATCGCAACGGCCGCCTGCCCGATGCGTTGGGGCAGATCGATGCGCTGATCGCGACGCAGCCCAACAATGCCTATTTCCACGAGTTGAAAGGCCAGGCCCTGCTCGAAGCCGGCCGTGCTGGCCAGGCGATCGAGCCGCTGCGCCGCGCCGCGGCCCTGGCGCCACGCGGCGTGCCGATCCGCGTTATGCTCGGCCATGCTTATGTGGCGACCAACAATCCGACCTATGCCAATGACGCGATCCGCGTCCTCACCCGCACCACCCAGGAAGAAGACGACAACGCCGAGGCCTTCCAATTCCTCGCCATGGCCTATGAGCGCAAGGGCGACCAGGCCAATGCCATGCTCAGCGCCGCCCAGGGTCTGTTCCTCGTCGGCAAATTCGTCGAAGCTCGCACCCAGGCCGATCGCGCCAAGCGCCTGTTCAAGGACAACTCCCCCGGCTGGCTGAAGGCCGACGACATCCTCGAATACCGGCCGCCGAAGGACTGAAAGCCGCAATATCTTCCCGCATCCCCGCGCGGCGGGCGATCAGGCCAAGATTGTGGTCGTTCACACCAAATTGTCTGGCCGCCGTTCGCGATTCAGCCGCTTTCAGCCTATAGCTTCAGGTCAAGCACCCTCATTCTGGATACAAACATGCGTTTTCCTGATTCTATGGCCGGCAAGATCGCCGCCTTCGCGGTAGTCGCCCTCCTGGCCTTCGGCGTCGGGATCCTCGCCCGCAGCCCTGCCGTCGTCGCACCGACAACGGAACGGACGCAGGTCGAAGCCATCATCAAGGACTATCTGCTGAAGAACCCGGATGTGGTGCGGATGGCGCTTGAGGAGATGGAGCGGCACACCCAGGCGCAGGAAGAAACGCGCAAGCAAGAGTCCGTCGCCAAGCTCAGCCCGCAGATTTTCCAGTCCAAATATCAGACCGTTCTGGGCAATCCGGACGGCAAGATCCAGCTTGCGGAATTCTTCGATTACAATTGCGGCTATTGCAAACGCGCCCTCAGCGACCTCTCGCAGTTGATGAAGGACAACCCCGATCTACGTGTCGTCCTTAAGGAATTTCCAGTTCTTGGACCGGGCTCCGTCGAGGCTGCGCAAGTCGCCATCGCGCTCAAGAAACAGGTCGATGCCCCGAAATACTGGGAGTTCCACCAGAAACTTCTCGGTGGCAGCCGCGGCCCGGTCAGCAAGGCGCAGGCGCTCGCCGTCGCCGAGGAAACCGGCGCCGATCTCGACAAGCTGCAAGCCGACATGGCTGGCCCGGATGTCCGCGCGGGCCTCAGTGAAGTGATGAACATCGCCGAGACCCTCGGCCTGAACGGCACGCCGTCCTATATCGTCGGCTCCGAAATCGTCGTCGGCGCCGTCGGCGTGGAAAAGCTGCAGGACAAGATCAGCAACCTGCGCAAATGCGGCAAGACCGACTGCATCTAAAAGCCTGGCTGCATCTGAGCCATTCACTATTCCGGAACTGACCGATCCCCGAGGTTCGCCTCGGGGATTATTTTTTGAGGCTCAAGGCGAACTACCGCGCCGCCGCCTGCTGCGGCACGGGCGCGGTGGCATTGGCCGCATTGCTCGCGGGATGCCAGCCCTCGTCGCTGCGGGCCACAGTGCCGACCCGCATCTGCGCCGTCACCATAAGCTCCGTGCCGGAATCGAAGCGCACCGTGTAGCGCAGCCGGTCCTGGCCCTCGAAACCGGGCTTGGGCTGATAGACGATATGGCTGCCAAAGCCGGTCTGGCCATTGCACTTGGCGAAATCGCCCTTGTTGCCGGAAAGCACGCGCGGCCCATCATTGACCGCCACCGTGCCGCTTGACGGCTGCTGCACGACGGTGACCACCGGCGCCTTGGTCGAGCAATCGGGCCGCATCGACGAATGGCTCCACACCTCCACCGGCTTGCCGGCCTCGGTCGAACGCCGCACCAGGGTCTCCTTGCCGGCCGATTGGCCAGCCACAGATCCAGAAGCTTGACCAAAAGCCTGCCCAGCCAGAAGCACCAGTCCCGTCGCCAGAACGATCGTCTTTGCCACCATCGCCAACTCCCAACCTGTCGCCGCCCACGCAGCCGATCCGATGCTGCCAGAACCTCGCGCGCTTTGCATCAAAAATTTTCATGTTTTGTTCTTTTTTGTTCTCTTTTGTTCTTGCGCAACCGGAACCCGCCCCGCGTTTCACGTGCGCAAAGCACGCCAGGAGAGCCCAAACCCTTCCATCCCAAGGATAACCGGGCTATGAGGCACCCCGGCGGGCACGCCCCCGCACCGCAGTCCTGCGGTTGTTCATCCGTTTCCGAGCGTCACCAAACCGTCCTGCCGAGCCACTGATGCAAGCCATCCATGTCCTCAACGGGCCCAATCTCAATTTGCTCGGAACACGCGAGCCGCAAATCTATGGCTCGGAAACGCTTGCCGATATCGAGACGCGCCTCATCGCCAAAGCCAGGGCCGCGAACTTGATCCTGGAATGCCGGCAGTCGAACCACGAGGGCGATCTGGTCGACTGGATCCAGGAAGCCGGCCAAGGCGGCGCGGGTGTCATTCTCAATGCCGGCGCCTATACCCACACCTCTATTGCCCTGCGCGATGCCATTGCCGGCTCCGGCGCCGATGTGATCGAGGTCCATCTCTCCAACGTCCACGCCCGGGAAAGCTTCCGCCACCGTTCCCTGATTTCGCCGGTGGCGCGCGGCGTCATCCTCGGGTTCGGATCCCTGTCCTATGACCTGGCCGTCGATGCGCTCATCGCGCTCGCGGCAAAGAAGAAGAGCTAAGACCGAATGACCAAGAAGCCCGAAGACGAAAAGCCCCGGTTTGACACCTCGCTGGTCGAGGAACTGGGCGCGATCCTGGGGCGTCTCGAACTGTCGGAGATCGAGGTTGAGCATGAAGGCATGCGCGTGCGCGTGTCGCGTCAGCCGCCGACCGTGATCGCCACAGCCGCTCCGACCTCCGTCATTGCGCCGCCGCCGCTGCCGATCGCCACCCCTGCGGCCGCCACACCAGCGGCCGCTCCTGTGGAGCATCCCGGCACGGTGAAGTCGCCGATGGTCGGCACCGCCTATCGCCGCCCGAGCCCGGATTCCAAGCCGTTCGTCGAGATCGGCAGCGTCGTCAAGGAAGGCGAGAAGATTTTGCTCGTCGAAGCGATGAAGACATTCAACGAGATCGTCGCACCGCGCGCCGGCACCATCACGGCGCTCTTCGTCGATGACGGCCAGCCGGTCGAGTATGGCGCGCCGCTGCTCGTGATCGAATAGACGGGCGGCCCAGCCGATGTTTGACAAGATTCTCATTGCCAACCGAGGCGAAATCGCCCTGCGCATTCTGCGCGCGGCGAAGGAACTCGGGATCGCCACGGTCGCTGTCCATTCCACCGCCGATGCCGACGCCATGCATGTGAAGCTGGCCGATGAATCGGTTTGCATCGGCCCGCCGACCGCGCGCGACAGCTATCTCAACATCCCTGCTCTGCTCGCCGCCTGCGAGATCACCGGCGCCGACGCTTTGCATCCGGGCTATGGCTTTCTGTCGGAGAACGCCCGCTTCGCCGACATCTGCGCCGATCACGGCATCACCTTCATCGGCCCCAAGGCCGAGCATATCCGCACCATGGGCGACAAGATCGAAGCCAAGAAGACGGCCCGCCGTCTCGGCATTCCTTGCGTGCCCGGCTCCGAAGGCGGCGTCACCGATGACGTCGAAGCGATGAAGATCGCCACCGAGATCGGCTTCCCGGTTCTGGTGAAGGCGGCGGCTGGCGGCGGCGGACGGGGCATGAAAGTAGCCCGCACCGCCGACGATCTTGTCGATGCGCTCGCCACCGCGCGCACCGAGGCGAAGGCTGCCTTCGGCGACGATGCGGTCTATCTCGAGAAATATCTGGAGAAGCCGCGCCACATCGAAATTCAAGTGCTCGGCGATGGCCAGGGCAACGCCATTCATCTGGGTGAACGCGATTGCTCGCTGCAACGTCGCCACCAGAAAGTCTGGGAAGAAGGCCCCTCGCCCGCGCTCAATGTCGAGGAACGCGAAAAGATCGGCGAGGTCGTCGCCAAGGCGATGCGCGAAATGGCTTATCTCGGCGTCGGCACGATCGAGTTCCTTTACGAGGACGGCCAGTTCTATTTCATCGAAATGAACACGCGCATCCAGGTCGAACATCCCGTGACCGAGATGATCACCGGCATCGATCTCGTCAACGAGCAGATCAAGATCGCCGCCGGCGCGCCGCTGACGATCACGCAGAATGACGTGCGCATCTCCGGCCATGCCATCGAGTGCCGCATCAACGCCGAACATCACGCGACCTTCCGACCCTCGCCTGGCCGCATCAGCTATTTCCATCCGCCGGGCGGCCTTGGCGTGCGCGTCGATTCCGCCGTCTATCAGGGCTATACGATCCCGCCCTATTATGACTCGCTGGTCGGCAAACTGATCGTCCACGGCCGCAGCCGCAACGAAGCACTGCTGCGCCTGCGTCGCGCGCTTGACGAATTCATCGTCGATGGTGTCGAGACCACCTTGCCGCTGTTCCGCACGCTCGTGCGCAATGCCGACATGCAGAACGGCGACTACGACATCCACTGGCTGGAAAAATTCCTCGCGACCGGCGGCATGGATCCGTCTCGGTAGAACGTCGGATCGCGAGCGAGCAAAAGGGTCACACCGCATGTCTCGTCTCGCACTCGACGCCGCCATCCCCATTCTACGCATCTACGACATCGCGAAAGCCAAGGAATTCTACGTCGACTTCCTTGGCTTCAAGATCGATTGGGAACATCGCTTCGACGATAATGCGCCGCTCTACATGCAGGTGTCGCGCTCCGGCACGAAGCTGCATCTGAGCGAACATTACGGCGACGGCACACCCGGCAGCGCCGTCTATATCCGGGGTCATGACGTTCCAGCGCTCGCGGCGGAACTGCATGCCAAGAAGGCTCGCTTCGCCCGGCCAAGCCCGACCGCCAAGGAAATGAACCTCACCGATCCGTTCGGCAACGTGTTGCGCTTCGACGACGCAACGAACCAGCATTGAACACGAGTGACGACGAGGTGACGGCCTGGAGAAAATCACGTTTCGGAAGAAACGTGATTTTGCTTAGCCCCTCTTATTTGGACGCGTCTTCATGGCGCTCGACGATTCCGTCGAGCTGTGAAGCGCTATAGTGACCGGACGCTTTCTCGCTCTCAGTGCGTAACAACTCAAAAAGCAAATCAAGAATGCGCGGCGTCTTCTCGACGCCAGTGCGTCGGAGACCGCCCAACCACCCTTTGAAATGCACGTGCGAATTGGCTTCCATTCAGATAGCCAACGCACTTAGCGATGCTATCGATGCTGACCGACGCGTCGCGCAGAAGCCACATGGCCCGCCTGATGCGCTGATGAGTGACGTAGGCATAGGGCGCTTCACCGGTGCTCGTCTTGAAGCGCCGGCTGAACTCGGCCGTACTCAGACCCGTGATGGAGGCCAAAGCCGGCAGGGAGATGTCATTCGACAGATGTTCGGCGATGAAATCACAAACGTGAATCAATTGCCTCGGTGACAATGCGCCCTCAGTGTTCTTCGGCGGCATCGAGGTGAGCCGCAACACCAGCAGTGTCAAGGCGTGTTCGATGAAGAGTGTCGACAACGCGTGTGTTTCTGCTTCGGCTGCAATCGCGATCAGAAGCTGCTCAAGCAAAGGGTCTTGATAGAAACGCGAGTAATCAATCAAACCGGCGCTGCCTTGCCGATGCAGATCGGCAATGATGGCGCCGAGCTTGTTGGTTGATATCCCCAGGCTCAAGAGGCTCATCGACGGCCAGGAACCGACGACGCGCGCATCGGGTCCGGCAAGCGCGATAACTCCTGGCCGCATTTGCCCATCGAGCCGGTTGCGATCCGTGGTTCTGTAAAGATGGCCGCCGCCGTCGCGGCATAGATGAATCCATGTGTCGGAAAGCTTCGCGAACTCGCCTTCTTTTGCCGCATATGTCGCATACATCAGCCGGACATCGCCGCTCTGGTTCGTCAGGAGCAATTCAACGCCGTGTCCGCCTTCTTTGCTGGCAGTCTGGGCCGATGGACCTCGCGTGCGGCGGAACGCGCCGTCTGCGCGCAGCCCGATTGCAGTATGATCGACAGGGACGCCCTGGTCTCCTCTGGCGAGGGTACCATCAGATGATTTCTGCACGAAACGGCGCGGTGTCATGTTGCCATTAATACAAATTGGATGGCGAAATACAAAATATCACTGCGGCGGAGGCATATTTTTTAAATTGTCTAAATATACTCTGTGTCTTTGCTGTTACGCAGGACAACTATTTGACGGTAGAACCGTCGATGCGCGCAGGATGTGACTTGTATACGCAGGATATGCAAGGCGCCGAGTTTGACCAAATTGGCGATGGCCCGCTAGCCGTGAGCGATACCTTAGCGGGAGAATTTGATGACGCCGACATTCCGAATGCAGGGCATCCTTATGCTGACGACGGCTTATGCTGCGCTCGCCTTCGGCATCGATCGGGTTTCCGCGCAATCGACCAACGGCGCCAGCAGTTTGCCCGCGGTCACCGTCGATGCGCCGATGCAAAGGCAGATCGCGCCTCGTGCCCCACGACATGTTCGACAAGCCGCCACGGGCCGGCCCCGCGCCGGAGCGCGCTCAAGCCAAGTCGCACAAACGCCAAGGCCGATCCCGCCCCAGCCGTTGCAAAATCCGACCACGATCCTGCGCGGCAACGGCCCGATCAACGGCTATGTCGCCGGTCGCAGCCTCGCCGGCACAAAGACCGACACGCCGCTTTTGGAAACGCCGCAGGCGATCTCCGTGGTCGGGCGCGATCAGATCCGCGACCAGAACGCCCAATCCGTGGTCGAGGCGCTGCGCTACACCGCCGGCGTCGCGGCTAACGCCAATCCGAACGACGGGCGCTTCGAGACGCTCCGCATTCGCGGTTTCGAGCCCGTCATTTACCTCGACGGCATGCAACTGCCCTACGGCACCGGCCTGTTCGCAAGGCCGAAGGTCGATCCCTTCATGCTGGAACGGGTTGAGGTGCTGAAGGGCCCGTCGTCTTCCCTCTATGGCCAGATCGCGCCCGGCGGCTTGGTCAATCTCGTCAGCCTGCTGCCGCCGTCCACGCCGATCCGCACCGTCGAATTTCAGGCCAACACGTTTGGCCGCGGCCAGGCGGCCTTCGACGTCGGCGGCCCTGTCGGCCCCAGCGGCGAATTTCTCTATCGCGTCACGGGACTGGTTCATGCCGGCGGCACGCAGGTCGACCACGTCGACGATTTTCGGGGCGTGATCTCGCCGTCGTTCACCTGGAAACCGAATGCCGATACGACGCTGACCGTGCTCGGTTCCTTCCAGCGCGACGATACCGGCGTTGAGATTCAGTTCCTGCCGGCTTACGGCACGCTCTATCCCAACCCCTATGGCAAGATTCCGATCAACAAATTCGTCGGTGATTCCAACTTCGATCACTACGGGCGCACGCAATATTGGGCGGGCTATCAGCTCGAACACCGCGTGAACGACGCTTTGACCCTGCGCCAGAATCTGCGCTACGCATCCCTCGATACCAATATCAAGGCGGTTATCGGACAAGGCGGCCTGGCCGCCAATATGTACACGCTCAATCGCTTCGCCTTCCGGGTGCCTGAAAAGGCTACCGCGTTCACACTCGACAATCAGGCGGAAGCACGTTTCAACACCGGGCCGCTGACCCACACAGCCTTGTTCGGGCTCGACTACCGGCACTCGACGGGCAGCTTCAAACAATATTTTGGCCCCGCTCCCTCCATCAACATCTTCAACACGGTCTACAGCCAGCCGATCACCTTACCGCCGCTGACGACCTTTACGGAACAGGTGCAAGATCAGCTCGGCCTCCATGCGCAGGATCAGATCGCGTTCGATCGCTGGCGCCTGACGTTGAGCGGCCGGCATGACTGGGTGTCAACGGAGACGCGCAACTACCTCAGCGCCACCACCCCAAAGCTCAATCAGAGTGACTCAGCCTTTTCCGGCCGCGTCGGCTTGAACTATGTGTTCGATTTCGGCCTGTCGCCCTATGTGGCCTATGCGCGGTCGTTCCAGCCGACGCTTGCCGTCACGACCACCGGTCCGTCACGCCCGACCACGGGCGAACAGATCGAAGCCGGCGTCAAATATCAGCCCGTCGGCACCAATGTGATGCTGACGGCGGCGGTGTTCGACATTACGCAACAAAACATTCTCACGCCTAATCCTTCCGGGATACCGGGTGCTCCTCAGGTCCAGACCGGCGAAGCTCGATCGAAAGGCGTCGAATTGGAAGCCATGGCCTCGCTCACCGAAGGCCTCAAACTCATCGCGTCCTATACCTACACCGACACCAAGGTGACGAAGAGCAACACCGCCGCGCAACTCGGCAAGCAACTCATCATCACGCCGCGCAATCAGGCGGCCTTGTGGGCTGACTATACGTTCCAAGACGGCGCGGCGCGCGGTCTCAGCCTTGGTGCGGGCGTTCGCTACACCGGCAAATCCTATGGCGATGCGGCCAATACCATGCGCATTCCTGACTATGCGCTGGTCGATGCGGCGCTCCGCTATGATCTGGCCAACCTCAGCCCGACCTTGAAGGGCGCGACGATTGCCATCAACGCGCAGAATATTTTCAATCGCCCCTATGTTGCGACCTGCCAGAGCCTCAGCGCCTGCTTCTATGGCGCGGGCCGCGTCGTGACGGCGAGCCTGCGCATGACATGGTAAATCCATGACCTCGAAGACGCTTCGCATCTGGATCCGTGTGCACACCTGGACGAGCCTACTCCCCATGCTCGTCCTGCTCCTGCTGTGCGTGACCGGGCTGCCTCTCATCTTCCATGAGGACATCGATCGGGCCTTCGGCCAGCGCGGCATTCCCGATCCGTCCGCGACAGCGACAATGCCTCACCTTCCGCTTGACCGCCTGATGGAGATCGCGAGCCAGGCTCGCTCTGGCGAAGCCGTTCGCTTCGCCACACCGGTGCCGGGCGAACCGTTGTGGAACATGGCGATGGGCAGCTCGGTCGAGTCCCGCAAACTGACGGCAATCGTCACCGTCGATGCGCGAACCGGAAAGGTCATGCGAACCGGCGACCGCCTCCGCAGTCCCGCGATGCAATTCCTCAGGGATCTCCACTCAGAACTCCTCCTCGATGACAAAGGCATGTGGATCCTCGCCATTGTCGGCGTGTGCTTTGTCGCTTCAATCGTTTCGGGCGTCGTCGTCTACGCGCCCTTCATGCGTCGCCTCGATTTCGGCACCGTGCGCAAAACCAGCCGACGGCTGTATTGGCTCGACCTGCATAATTTGGGCGGCATCGTCCTCACCGTCTGGCTGCTCGCCGTCGGCCTGACCGGCGTCGTCAACACGCTCTCGCTGCAAATCGCCAATCACTGGGCGGCGACAGAGCTGGCCGAGATGATCCGCCCTTGGCGCAATACGCCAGTGCCAGCGAAAATCATCTCGGCTCAATCGGCGGCCGAGACGGCTCTCGCGGCGGCGCCCGGCATGACGATCAACACGGTCGCGATGCCCGGCACCATGATGGCCGGTGGCCACCACTACGATGTCTTTCTCAGCGGCAATCAGCCGCTGACCTCAAAACTCATCATGCCTGTCCTCATCAACGCCGAGGATGGTTCCATCAGCGACATGCGCAGCCTGCCCTGGTATGCGCAGGTGCTCTTCCTCTCAAAGCCGCTGCATTTCGGCGACTATGGTGGAATGTCCCTGAAAATTCTGTGGGCTCTACTCGATCTGGCGGCCATCATGGTTTTAGGCAGCGGTCTTTACCTCTGGTTGGCACGCATCCGCCGTCCGCAGGCAGCCAGCCAGACTTCCGAAGTCCAACACGCGCCAGGACGTTAAGCGATGACATTCCTGTCGCGGCATCGGCCGCTCAAGCTCATCTTTGGCGCACCGGCCGTCGTCGGTGGCGTAGTAGCTTTCGGATTGCTCTCGGCCCTGCTCGGGGACGGATTTTGGGACATACTGTCCTGGCTCGCGCTGGCGTTGCCGATCTTGCTCATCGCCTATTACGCGCTGATCAAGTCGTAACGACGCGAAGCTGACCTTCATCTCCCCATCGAGACGAACGGTCCAAGGACGGGGCGAAAGCATCAGACAAAGCGAAATCGGTTCATCCCCACTTATTGGAATATCTCATTGAACTTCTTCTTCACGACCGGCCCCTGCTTACGCAGGAAGGCATAGTCGACGCCGATCACCTTGATGTCCTTGATGGCGGGACTGCCGGCCGGTGGCGGCATGTCGATACGCGCCGAATAGGCGCCGTCCTCGGGGAAGAGCTTCTGAACGTCGTCGCTGATCATGAATTCGGCCAGGAGCTTGCCGGCATTGGGGTTGGGCGAGCCCTTGACCACCGAGGTTGGCGACGGGATCACATAGGTGCCGTCGGTCGGATAGATCGTCTCGATCGGATGACCGTCCTTACGATCCTCGGCAGCGTAAGAATCAAGCGCGCCAGCAGCGATCACGCGTTCGCCGCGCTTGATCATGTCGGAGACCTGCTGGTTGCTCTGCACGATCATAATGTCGTTCTGGCGCAGCTTCTCATAATATCCCCAGCCCTTCTCCTTCGCATTCATGCCAACCACCGTCAGTTGAAGCGAAGTGAAGGAAGGGTCGGTCATGACCTGCAGCCCCTTATATTTAGGATCGAGCAAGGCATCCCAGGTACGTGGCGCCATCGCCGCCGGCATCTTGTCGCTGCGCACATAGATCGTGATGATATTGAGCCGTTGAGCGATGAAATTGCCATTGGCATCCTTCGCGCTGTCGGGGATCTTATCGAAATTGACGGGCTTAAACGGGACGAACATGCCCTGGTCGCCCAGTTCCGCCGCAGCGGCGGGATCCGATGTCGTGAGGAGATCGGCGTTGATGCGCTTGGCCTGCGCCTCCTGCAGGAAACGGCGCAGGATCGCCGAGCCGCCCGAGCGGAAGATCTCGACCTTTACGCCGTATTTTGCCTCGAACATTTTCGCGATCTTCTGGCCGGTCTCGACCGGCGTCGACGTGTACCAGACGACTTTGCCTTCCTTTTTGGCGGCCTCCAGGTCGGCCCTGTCTTGCGCAAGCGTGACGCTGACCGCGCCCAGCGATATCACGGTGCCCATCGCGATCGTGTAAGCCAGTCTGCGCATGCGATCCTCCCTGGTTCGTTGATATTCCTTTGCAGTCGCCGGCCTTGCGGGCTCATTCACCGCGATAGAGCGGCTCCGGCTGTTCGAAGAAACTCCTCAAGATGTGATAAACCAGCTTGTAGTTCTTCTGCTGAAACGAGGCATGCGAGATGCCAGGCATGACGATGAATTGCTTGTCGGCATTCGGCAGCCGCGCATAGAAAGCCATCAGATCCTCGAAACTGGCGATGCCATCATATTCGCCCCGCATGATGATCGTCGGCACGGTAATCTTGGCCGGGTCGGTCAGCGGCAGGCGCGAGCACATGTCGACATAGGTGCCTGTCGGCATGGAATCGTCGAGCGCCAGGATCGCGTCGGCGAAGGCCTCGATCGTCGCGTGGTCGGCCGTTCCGGGATGGTCCCGCTCAAAGATCGAATGCACGAAAGCACGGTCGATCGGCCGGCGTTTCATCGCCTGGAATTGCGGTAGCTTCTTCTTGCGCTCTTCCAGCGTCGGACTCCCCTCGCCGGTCCACACGAAAGCGTCGAGCGCCAGCCGACGCACCCGCTCGGGATGACGCTCGGCAAAGCTCGCGGCGCGCAGCGCACCCGAAGAAATCCCATAGATCAGGAAAGGACGGTTGCCGCGCAGTTTCATAATATACTCGGAGGCTGCCGCCAGATCATCGGCGCCGTCAGCGATGTTGCTGGTGATGTCGCGGGTCTTGGTCGAGCGACCATAGCCCTCCATATCGACACACCAGGTATCGTAGCCCTGCTTGGCGAACCATTCCATCACCGAGGAATCCGGCCGGCCAGGAACATTGAGATCGAAGGTCGGTTGCGAGGCCATCGACGAGCCATGTACGAACAAGATCGTGCCCTTGTCGTCGCTGGGATGGTTTAGATATTTTTCGAATAGAAAGAGATCGACATCCCCCTTCTTGGTCCAGTGCTCCTCGCTCTTGATGGCGCCTTGCATGGTTGCATGCTGATTCATATCCGTCTCCGTCTCTGATGGTTTCATGCGGCCGAAGCGACGGCATCCGGCTCGCACGCGAACAGGCTGCACTGGCTTGGGTCGATGGTGATGCCGACGCTTTCGCCGATAGAAAATTGCTGCAAGGGATGGGTCTGAACGCGCAGCGCCCGTCCGCCCGGGATGACGACAACATATTCGCAGAGATTGCCGAGAAAGGTTCGCTCGCTGACGACACCGGCAAAGGCTTCGGGTGCGACGCTCAATCGGATATTCTCCGGGCGGATCGCGATGTCGATCTCCATACCCACCGCCATCTCGGGCGGCCGTGGCGCCACCAGGACCAATCCGCCGTCGGCCTCGATTTCGGCCCTGTCGCCGCTGATCGAGCGGATGCGGCCTGGAACCAAATTCACGAGCCCCATGAAGTCGGCGACGACGCGGTTCGCCGGCGTGGTGTAGACATCGAAGGGCGAGCCGAATTGCTGCAACCGCCCGGCATGCATCACGGCAATCTGGTCGGAGAGAGCCAACGCTTCGGCCTGATCATGGGTGACATAGATGAAGGTGATGCCCGTGCGCCGCTGCAATTGTTTGAGTTCGCCGCGCATCTTCTCCCGCAACTTGGCGTCGAGGTTCGAGAGAGGTTCGTCCAACAACAGGATGTCGGGCTCGACCACGAGCGAGCGCGCCAGCGCGACGCGCTGCTGTTGACCACCGGAAAGCTCATTGGGGAAACGCGCCGCGAGCCCCTTCAGATTGACCAGGTCGAGCGCTCCCTCAACCTTGTCACGGACCTGTGTCGAGGAGAGCTTCCTGAGTTTCAAGCCGAAGGCGATGTTCTCGTAGACCGTCTTGTGCGGCCAGACCGCATAGTTCTGGAAGACCATGCCCATGCCGCGCCGTTCAGGCGAGACCACGCCGGATGGCGACGAGACCAACCTGTCACCGACATGGATGGAACCGGTATCGGGGGTGACATAGCCCGCGATCAGTCGCAGCGTCGTCGTCTTGCCGCAGCCCGAAGGACCGAGCAGCGTGATAAACTGATTGTCCTGGACCGCCAGGTCGAGATCCTGCACAGCCGTCAGCCGCAGATGATGCCCACCATAGCTTTTGGAAAGCGAGGAGATCGTAATACCGGCCATCAGGCGGTTCCTCCCTGTGCTGTTAGGTTTTTATCGGACTCTTTGCCAATGCTTCCGCCAGCGATCTTGCGCGCCAGTGCGATCGCCACGACGATGATCGCCATGTTGATCATGGCAAGCGCGGCGACAGGCTCGGTATAGCCGGTTTCGTAGAGGTTGTAGATCGCCACCGCCAACGTCATCGAACTCGACGAGAACAGCAGGATCGAGGCGCTGAGTTCTTGGATGACCGGCACGAAGACGAGCAGCCAACCAGCAAAGAGACCAGGCCGCATCAGCGGCAAGGTGATCTCCTTAAGCGTATGGCCCCAGCTTGCGCCGAGGATGCGAGCGCTTTCCTCGAGCGTCGGATCGATCTGGCGCAGCGATGTATTGGCGGCGCGCACGCCCAGTGGAATATAGCGGCCGACATAGGCAAGCAGCAGGATCACCAGCGTGCCGTAAAGCGCGATCGGCATCGACAGCCAAAACTGGATCAACGCCACCGCCATGACGATCCCTGGCAAGCCGAGTGGCACCAAGGCGGCATAGTCGAGGAATTTGCGGCCAGGGAGATGAGTGCGGATGTCGATCCAGCCGATGATCGCGCCGAGAAAAACAGCGACGGTGGCGGCGATGGTCGCCAATCCGAGGGAATTGCGGATAGCGCGCTGCGTGACATCATAGTCGAACAGCACAAAGCGATAATGCTCGAGCGTCAGCCCCTGCCAAAAAGCAAGCCCCCACGACTTCGAGAGCGAAACCGCGATCAAGGTCATGTAGGGCAGCACGATCGCGATGAAAAAGACCAAGAGGCAAAAGCCAAAAAGCGGCCATTTGACCCAACCCAGGTCCATCAGTTGCGGCCTCGCGCCTTTGCCGCCCAGCGTCACGAAGGAGCGCTTCGCCAGGTAGGCGCGTTGCAGGTAGAGCGCTGCGATCGTGATGAAGACAAAAAGCAACGATAAAGCCGAGGCCAGCCCATACTGCGGCGGATAATCGAAAAGCGAATAGATGCGGGTTGGCAAGGTCACAATGCGGCCAGGCAGGCCGATGATCGCTTGCGAGCCGAACAGCGCGATGGCGTTAACAAAGGCAAGGAGAACGCCCGACAGGATCGCCGGCATCACCAGCGGCGTCGTGATCACCAGGGCCGTGCGCCATTTGCTGGCCCCTAAGATTTGGGCGGCCTCCTCATAGGATGCATCGACCGACTGAAGCGCGCTTGAGGCCAGCAGATAGACGTAAGGAAAAGTGTGCAGCACCGTGACCAGGACGAGGCCTGACATCGAGAAAATGTTGAAGCCAAGCCAAGGCAGACCGAGGACGTCGCGAGAGAAGGCGTTGATCAGGCCAGCGTTGGGGCCAAACAGATTGACGAAGGCGATCGCGGTCAGGAAAGGCGGCGAGAGATAGGATAGATTGGCGGTCAGAGTGATGAGCGGCTTGCCCGGTATATTCGTGCGCGCCACCGCCCAGGCTAACGGCAGTCCGAGCAGCAGGCTGAACAATCCCGTCCAGGCGCCCAAGATCAACGAGTTGAGCAGCGCCTGAACATAAAGCCGGCCAGAGAAAGCCTCGCTGAAATATTCGAGGGTGAAGCCATTCTCCCCCCAGATACTCCCGATCAGTAAGGAGCAGAGCGGCAAGACCACAAGCACGAACAGGGCGACGATCGCGCCGCCCATGATGAGATATTCCAGACTGAACAGGCGCGTGAAGCGCGACGGTGGCCGTTGCTTTGTCAGGCCGAGAGGGACTTGCCGGCCGAGGCTGATACTCCCAACCGTCGCTCCCGTCACAATAGCGCCCTAACACCAAAAACGCGCGAACGACGCGGCGCTTCAATCATCGGACCTCCCCAGGCGGGTTCTATTCGTTATAAGACTGGAGACTGACGATTGGCTTTCGGACTGTCAACCGGTTACCGCGATAGGCATCACAAGATCGCCGCCGCGCCCACTATGCAACATGTTGCAATCAGCCGTTTCACGCTCGTATTTCTTTCGAGAAGAATTGGCCCACTCTGCCGTACACGCTGATCCTCGAGCTAGACTACGACCATCACTCAACATTGCACTGCGCTTAGACGACGCAACAACCAGCACTGATTACCCTGCGACCTTGATCATGCTGTAGGCGTCGGTGACATAAGGCGTTGTCACGGTGCCCTGCCCTTTCAGCTCCGGCGTTGCTTCGATCAAGGCGCGGACCTCGGCCACCACTTTGGCTTCCTCATCTTTCGGCAGCGCCGCGATGAAGCTCGTCGAGCGCACACGATTGACGATGACATCTTCCGGTGCGCCGGTGTGGCCGTAACGGAAATGCACCGTCTGCATCGGTCCGAAACCGGCGAACGGAAAGGCCTGCTTCCAATCGCCATTGGCGTAACGGGGCGTGTTGCCTTCGTAGCGATCGACGATCGCATTGAGCTGTTTGACCCAGCCGACGGATGTGTCGCGCATGTTCCAAATCAAGCCGAGCCGACCACCCGGCTTCAAGACGCGGCAGATCTCCTTCAAGGCGCCGGCATGCGCGAACCAATGGAACGCCTGCGCGCAGACCACCGCGTCCACCGAACCATCGGGAAGCGGAATGGCATCCGCCATACCAAGGTGACTGATAACGTCAGGCCATGCCTGCGTCAGCTTCTCCAACATCTGCGGCACGGGTTCCACTGCGATCACAGAAGCGCCAGTCCGCACCAGATAGCCGGAGAACTTGCCGGAGCCCGCGCCCAGGTCGACCACCACCCGCCCAGGCTGCAAGCCAAGACCGTCACGCAACCAGTCCGACACTTCGCTTGGATATTCCGGCCGTCCCTTCGTGTAGAAATCGGCGCCCACGGCATAGCCGCCGGCCGCTGTCTGATGGATTGAAGACGAGACGTTTGCCATGGAACCGCGCTGCTCCTCGATGCAACCGTTCTCCCGAAGAACCTGTCGAAAGAACTTGTCGAAACAAATCGTGCCTCGATGAAGGGCCGGATTTACCTTAAGAGTTGTATTTTACCGTGTCTTGGCGGCGGCAGATGAGCAAACATCGCAATGCAGCCCGGCAAAGGTTACGCCTCGACAATCGCAAACCGGCGGGGAACCGAAAGCCGCCTCTTGACGAGCGCCGGTAGCGAACCCACCCTTTGCGCAGGATCAGGTGCCGTGAGTCAAAAGTCTTGAGCCGACAGTCATGAGCGAAGCCGGACAGATTTTCGAAATCACACCGCAGCTTTTGCTGCGCGCCTATTCGGTCGGCATGTTCCCCATGGCCGAGAGCGCCGACGATCCGTCGATTTTCTGGGTCGACCCGGAACAGCGCGGCATCTTTCCGCTCGACGGACTGGCGATTTCACGCTCGCTCGCCAAGGCGGTGCGCTCGGATCGTTTTGAAATTCACATCGACCGCGACTTCGACGCGGTGATCGACGGATGTTCCGGCGCCGGCATGGGCCTCTCCCGACCGAGCACCTGGATCAACACCCGCATCCGCAAACTCTACCGCGATCTCTTCGACCAAGGTCATGTGCACACCGTCGAGGCCTACAACGCCGGCGAACTTGTCGGCGGCCTTTATGGCGTCGCCATCGGTGGCGCCTTCTTCGGCGAAAGCATGTTTCACCGCGAGACCGATGCTTCGAAAGTGGCGCTGGTGCATCTGGTGGCGCGGCTCAACAAAGGCGGCTTCGAACTGCTCGACACGCAATTCGTCACGCCGCATCTGATCACGCTCGGCGCTGTCGAAATTCCGCGCGCCGAGTATCACGCCCGTCTCGACGAAGCGATTGGACGCCCGGCGCAATTCCATTGCTGGCCGAAGGGCGAAGTGATGTACGGCCGAGAAGTGTTGGCGGTGCTAGGGCGCTAGAATGACATGCCGGATCACGCTCACGCGCGTCCGACAGGACATCAGACTCCGGAAATGACGTCTCAGCGCCTGTTATCGAAGGGAATGTCGCCCGGCGGGATCAGGCCCGGCGGCCCGCTGCGGTTCTGCGACGGGCGCGGCGGCGGTGGCGCTAGAACCTGCGGCTCCGACATGGTCTCCTGCCCCGGCGGCAGGCTCGGGCGCACTTCGCGCGCCGGCGGCGCGGTCTCGCGGCGGCGCGGACGGGGCTGGGTGCCAGGCTTTGGCGGCGGCGGCGTCACCACGTCTGCGGGATCGTCGAGGCGTGCCGGTGTCGGATCGGCAATGACTTCCTTGCCACCTTTGCAGTCGGTCAGCCAGGCATCATAGACCGGGTGTTCAATGCCATGCAGGCCGGGGCTCGCGGCGAACATCCAGCCGGCGAACAGTTTCTTGGTTTCCGTCGGCGAGATCATCTCCTCGGCCTCGACGAAACCGTCGGTCAGCGGCGCCTCGGTGGCCGGGCGCGTATAGCAGGCGCGCGGCGTGATCTGCAGGGTGCCGAACTGCACCGTTTCGTCGATCGCCACATCGAAGGAAATGATCCGGCCGGTGATCTTGTCGAGACCGGCGAACACGGCTGTCGGATGCTTGATCTTGTCGGCCGAGGCGGGCGAGGCGATTGCCACCAAGGCGCCGGCCAGGAGGACGGCCGCCGCTCTGTCGATTTTCATAGGCCCGATCTTCAAAGAGCTAAGTCTCATATCGCTTCCGCTGGCGCAGCCAGCGGCGCCTTTTTTGAACTCAAGCCACGATTCGCCGAAAATTGCAGCAAGGGTATGGCGCTCAGGCGCCTAGGTGCCCGGTGTCCAGGCCTTGTAGTCCCCCGTCGCTGGCGGGCGTATACCTGTGCTCAAGGTTGAGCCCGGCGGACGATAGGCATCCGGCGTGCCGGTCATGTTCGGCTTATGGGGCAATTGCCAGTCGCGCGGCTTGTAGTTCTCGCGGGTCGGCGGCTCTTTCACCGTGTGGTGCAGCCAGCCATACCAGCCCGGCGGCACGTTCGAAGCTTCGCTGATGCCAGGATAAATCACCCAGCGCCGCTCGAAACCAAGCGCCGGATCGAGCCGGCCGCCCTTGGTGCGGAAATAGCGGTTGCCGAACTCGTCTTCGCCGACGAGCTCGCCCTTACGCCAAGTGTTGAACTTGGTGTTGAGCGTTTGCCCGTGCCACCAGGTAAAGAATTGCAGAAACCATTTCATCGGCTGCGCCCGATCTGAATCCGAAGGGAAATTAATGTGAATTTCGCGCGGACTATGGCGATGCCCAAGCGTGATGTCCAGGGGCGATGTCGAGGGGTGATGAGGCGCGATGTCCTGCCGCGATCCACCGCCAGCCCACCCGGCCCTCACAGGAATATTATCGGACCGCCGCCCAAATCCGCCCCAAACCCGCTAATTTGTCACAAAGGGCGCGGCACAAAGGGTCTGAGGGATTTTTACCCGGCAAAGAGGCGCAGATGAAAGCCAGCGACATCAAGAAAAACGCCTATTCCATGCCCCTGACGAGCCCGGCTTTCCCCAAAGGCCCCTACCGGTTCTTCAACCGCGAATTCCTCATTATCGCCTACCGAACCGATCCGCAGCGGCTGCGGGCCGTGATTCCGGAGCCGCTCGAAATGGCCGACCCGATCGTCAAGTTCGAGTTCATCCGCATGCCCGATTCGACCGGCTTCGGCAGCTACACCGAATCCGGCCAGGTCATTCCCGTGCGCTTCCACGGCAAGCCGGGAAACTACACCCACGCCATGTATCTCAATGACGGGCCGCCGATTTTCGGTGGCCGCGAACTCTGGGGCTTTCCCAAGAAATACGCCCAGCCCACCCTCGCCGTGCATCGCGACACCCTCGTCGGCACCCTCGATTACGGCCCGGTGCGGATCGCCACCGGCACGATGGGCTACAAACACACCACCGCCGACATAGAAGACGTGCGCAAATCACTGCTCGTGCCCAATTACCTCCTCAAGATCATCCCCCATGTCGATGCCACGCCACGCATCTGCGAGCTGGTGACCTTCGATCTCGTCGATGTGGCGGTGAAAGGCGCCTGGCATGGACCTGCCGCGCTCGAACTCTTCGCCCATGCCCTGGCGCCGGTCTCGGAACTGCCGGTGCTGGAAGTGCTGTCAGCCACCCATCTTGTCGCCGACCTCACCCTGGGTCTGGGCAAAGTGGTGCATGACTATCTGGCGTGATGGGTGCACCGCGTCCCGCGAAGGCTACCTGAGCCCAGTGATTGGCGCGGAATGGCAAGACTCGCCGACCGATCTCGCTACTGCAGGAGGCTATAAAACTGGCGCGAACTGTGCCGGCCGCAGCGGCGCATGCCTTGGTGGGGCGGCACGCTTCGGGCGGATTGTTGAGCGCCGCCTCCAGGCGCGTTGAGAAAGAGTCGGCCCTTGTTCATCATCTTCGGAAGCTATCTTATCCTGGTCTGGCTCATATTTTCTAAGTTCAAGCTGCTTCGGCTGACATGGCTGAGCGGAAGCCTGGCCGCGCTGATCTGCATCTTCATTATCGCCATTTTCGCAGCACTCTTGAACTCTCTCACGCCGACAGGACGTATCGTTGTCGGATCGCGCGTGGTCGAGGTGACGCCGAACGTCAGCGGCGAAGTCATAGCCGTTCCGGTCAAACCCAACGTGTCCGTCAAGGCCGGCACTGTACTTTTCCAGATTGACCCGGCGCCTTTTCAGTACAAGGTCCGGCAGCTCGAAGCGGCGCTCGTCGCCGCACAGCACCAGGCCGACGCACTTCAGGCCAACCTCGATCAGGCGAACGCGAATGTCACGGGGCTTGAGAAACAGGTCGCGTTCCAGCAACAGCGGCTGGCGGACATCGCGAAGCTGACGAAGAGCGGATCGGCAACGACGTTCCGCGAGCAGGAAACGCTCGAACAGCTCGACATCGCCACGGCACAGTTGCAGGCCGCCAAGGCCCAACGGCAAAGCGCGCGCGCAGGCCTCGATTCCTCCATCAATGGCATCAACACGACCGTCATTCAGACACGCGCCCAGCTTGACGATGTTAAGTGGGAGCTTAAGCAGACGACAGTCAAGGCGCCATCGGACGGCTATGTGAGCACCATGGCGCTCGCGGTCGGCGCTCGGGCGCTGCAAGCCCGCGCGGCGATGTCCTTCATCGTCCAGTCCGATACCACGATCGTCGGCACGTTCTTACAGAATGGGTTCCGCACCATTCAGCCGGGCGCCACCGTGCGACTGTTCTTCGATGCCGAACCGGGCCGCCTCTATGAGGCGACGATTCTGGCCATTCCAAAGGGCGTTGGCGAGGGCGAAATCGCGGTTTCAGGGACGCTGGCTCGGGTCGGATCGATCGGAGGTACGAGCGCCTATCCCGCAGTCATCTCGATCCCGCCAGATACCCATCCTGACGTGCTTCGCCTGGGAACATCGGGCACGGCGACCGTATTCTCCGAAACGGCCGGCGTCATTGGGCTGATCGCGCACATCCTGCTCTGGGCTAAGTCCTATGCGGCTTACCTGTGAGTTTCGGACTGGCCGCCATCGGAAATGGCGACATCCATCGCGCGGACGGCTCGGTCTAGGATCGTCTTAGGGTCTCCTCCTCGTTTTGAAGCCCTTCAAAACGCACAAAGCCCCGCCGCCGGCGAACCGGCGGCGGGCTGAATTCATTCAGTTAACCAGTAAGGCTGCTGTCAGACGTCTCGCCTATTCTCTGCTTGGAAATATCTGGGCTACGTCGGATTTAGGCACCATCCCTATGCGAGATTCTGTACATTATCTGAAGGTTTTTGCCGTCCTTCTTCCGGCCCTCTCAGGCGTCTTACTAATCGCAGCGAGCGGTGTTGCTATCTTGGTGCTGCTGGTCAGTACGATCGCGGGGCTATTGGGGCTCTCACCCATTCAGTTCGCCTCGGCCTTAATCGGTTTCCCTGCGCTGTGCGCCGCCATCATCGTCATTGGCGCAAAACGCCCGTGGGATCGTAAGCCTTCGTTTCATAAGCGGAAGATCTAAAGACTAGCGAAGACTTTACGTAGAGCGCCGGTCGGAGCCATTGCCGTTGACCGGCAGGAAAGACCCGTTCGGATAGACGGCCGCGACGATGCTGACATATCCACCGTGATCGCCAGGGCCCCTCCCGCCCGCTGAATTCGCGGGCCGGCGCGCGCCAGCCGATCGATAAAATTTTTTCTTTCCGGCAGCCGCCCGTCTCCACAGGTCGTCCGACCCGCGCAGCCTGTTTCGCCCCTCGATTCTCGGCCAAGGTTCTGAATTTCCGACAGCTCTGCAACCCTGCGCGCCGACCACACGCGGTCGGCTCGTGACAGCTCCTGTCACTACCCTGTGGTGTATGGGGATGATCAACAGGATGATGAATCGATCGTAACCTCTGTGGCGATCTGATTCTCCCACAGGATTGGCGTCGGTCCGTTGCAGAAATTCACGACTCGTCAGACACTTGGGATATGGTCGCGACGAATCCCCGCTGTTCACAGCCTCCCCACTACATTTTGCGTCCGACCGTCAAGCCCACCACTAATCCTTGACGTTGCCACGACAGAGGCGCATTTTTCTGTTCAATGGATGGCACGACACGGACGCCTTGAAGCGCCGCAGAGCCTGATCCGTTGCGTGCAGACGGGACCGTTGAGCGGCCCGCCAGTTTCGGGGACCAAGTCAGACGGAAAACAGGGGCCAGGCGTGGCCTCAGCGGGCCTGTGCGGTCCGCGCATATCGGGGGACTAAAATGCGGATCGAACGTCGTTACACCAAAGCCAATCAATCGCCTTATGCCGAACTTGAGTTCCGTAAGGCCAAGAGTGAGATCCGCAACCCGGACGGCTCTGTCGTCTTCCTGCTCGACGGTATCGACGTACCCGCCGACTGGAGCCAAGTCGCTTGCGACGTCATCGCCCAGAAGTATTTCCGCAAGGCCGGAGTCCCCGCCCGCCTGAAGAAGGTTGAAGAGAACGACGTCCCCTCGTTCCTCTGGCGCTCGGTCGCCGACGAAGAAGCCCTCGCCGAATTGCCCAAGGACGCCCGCTACGGCAGCGAAATGACCTCGACGCAGGTCTTCGACCGTTTGGCCGGCACCTGGGCCTATTGGGGCTGGAAGGGCAAATATTTCGACACCGAAGACGACGCCCAGGCCTTCCTCGATGAAATGCGCTTCATGCTGGCGAGCCAGATGGCCGCGCCGAATTCGCCGCAATGGTTCAACACCGGCCTGCATTGGGCCTATGGCATCGATGGCCCGGGCCAGGGCCATTATTATGTCGACCCGTTCACCGGCAAGCTGACCAAGTCGAAGAGCTCCTACGAGCATCCGCAACCGCACGCTTGCTTCATCCAGTCCGTCGCTGACGATCTCGTCAACGAAGGCGGCATCATGGACCTTTGGGTGCGTGAAGCGCGCCTGTTCAAATACGGCTCGGGCACCGGCTCCAACTTCTCGCGCCTGCGCGGCGAGAACGAAAAGCTTTCCGGCGGCGGCAAGTCCTCCGGCCTGATGAGCTTCCTGAAGATCGGCGATCGCGCCGCCGGTGCCATCAAGTCGGGTGGCACGACGCGCCGCGCCGCCAAAATGGTCGTGGTCGACGCCGACCATCCCGATATCGAAGCCTATATCGACTGGAAGGTGAAGGAAGAGGAGAAGGTGGCTTCCCTCGTCACCGGCTCGAAGATCGTCAAGAAGCACATGGCCGCCGTCATGAAGGCCTGCGTCAATTGCGAAGGCCCGGGCGACGATTGCTACAACCCGGAAAAGAACCCGGCGCTGAAGAAGGCCGTGAAACTCGCCCGCCGCGACAGCGTGCCCGACGGCTATATGAAGCGCGTCATCCAGTTCGCGCGTCAGGGCTATACCGAGATCGCCTTCGACACCTATGACACCGACTGGGATTCGGAAGCCTATCTGACGGTCGCCGGCCAGAACTCGAACAACTCGGTGCGCGTCACCGATGAATTCCTGCGCGCCGTCGAGAAAGACGGCGACTGGAACCTGATCCGCCGCACCGACGGCAAGCTGCACAAGACCCTCAAGGCGAAGGATCTCTGGGAAAAGATCGGCTATGCCGCCTGGGCCTCGGCCGATCCGGGCATCCAGTATCACACCACCATCAACGACTGGCACACCTGCCCGGCCTCGGGTCCGATCATCGCGTCGAACCCCTGCTCCGAATATATGTTCCTCGACGACACCGCCTGTAACCTTGCCTCGCTGAACCTGCTGCAGTTCCGTCATCCGGAAACCGGCGCGTTCGATGTGACGGGCTATGAGCACACCGTGCGCCTGTGGACCATCGTGCTCGAAATCGCGGTGATGATGGCGCAGTTCCCGTCGAAGGAAATCGCCCGCCTCTCCTACGACTACCGCACGCTCGGCCTCGGCTACGCCAATGTCGGCGGCCTGCTGATGTCGTCGGGCCTCGGCTATGACAGCGACGAAGGCCGCGCCATCGTCGGTGCGCTCTCGGCCATCATGACCGGCGTCTGCTACGAAACCTCGGCCGAAATGGCCAAGGAGCTCGGCCCCTTCCCCGGCCATAAGCCGAACGCCGAGCAGATGCTGCGCGTCATCCGCAACCATCGCCGCGCCGCCCATGGCGAAGCGGCGGGTTATGAGACGATCGCCGTCGCGCCGGTGCCGCTCGATCACGCCTCGCTGATCAAGCTCGGCTCCAACTGGAGCGCTCTGTCGGAACATTCCAAGACCGCCTGGGACCGGGCGCTGGCCAAGGGCGAACAGCACGGCTATCGCAACGCCCAGACCACCGTCGTCGCGCCCACCGGCACGATCGGCCTGGTCATGGATTGCGACACCACCGGCATCGAGCCTGACTTCGCCCTCGTAAAATTCAAGAAGCTCGCCGGCGGCGGCTATTTCAAGATCATCAACCGCGCCGTGCCAGAAGCGCTGCGCGTGCTTGGTTACTCGCCTTCGCAGATCGCCGAGATCGAAGCCTATGCTGTGGGACATGCCTCGCTGGCGCAAGCGCCCGCCATCAACACTTCTACGTTGAAGGCGCGCGGCTTCACCGACGAAAAACTCGACGTGCTGGCGAAATCGCTGAAGAGCGCCTTCGACATCAAGTTCGTCTTCAACAAGTGGACGCTCGGCGCCGACTTCCTCACCGGCGCGCTGAAAGTGCCGGCGGAAAAGCTCGACGATCCGGCTTTCGAGCTGCTGGCCTTCTTGGGCTTCTCGCGCGCCGAAATCGAAGCCTGCAACACGCACGTGTGCGGCGCCATGACGCTCGAAGGCGCGCCCTTCCTGAAGGTCGAACATTACAACGTGTTCGATTGCGCCAATCCGTGCGGCCGCACCGGCAAGCGTTACCTGTCGGTGGAAAGCCACATCCGCATGATGGCGGCGGCGCAACCCTTCATCACCGGCGCGATCTCGAAGACGATCAACATGCCCAACGATGCGACGGTGGAGGATTGCAAGGAATCCTACATGCTGTCGTGGCGCCTTGGCCTGAAGGCCAACGCGCTCTATCGTGACGGCTCGAAACTGTCGCAGCCGCTCAACTCGCAGCTCATCTCCGATGAGGACGACGAGGAAGACGATGCGGTCGAGAATCTCGTGCAACTGCCCAATGCCGCCCGCGCGGCCCAGGTGGCCGAGAAGATCGTCGAGCGCATCGTCGAACGGGTCGAGCGCACGCGCGAGCGTGAGCGCCTGCCCGATCGCCGCAAGGGCTACACCCAAAAGGCGGTTGTCGGTGGCCACAAGGTCTATCTGCGCACCGGCGAATATACCGATGGCCGCATCGGCGAAATCTTCATCGACATGCACAAGGAAGGTGCTGCCTTCCGCTCGCTGATGAACAATTTCGCCATCGCCATCTCGGTCGGCCTGCAATATGGCGTGCCGTTGGAGGAATATGTCGACGCCTTCACCTTCACCCGCTTCGAACCGGCGGGCTTCGTGCAGGGCAATGACGCGATCAAGAACGCCACGTCGATCCTCGACTATGTGTTCCGCGAACTCGCCATTTCCTACCTCAACCGCAACGACCTCGCCCACGTCGAACCAGCCGACATCGGCTCGACCGGCATCGGCGGCGGCGAAGACCAGAGCCGCGGCCAGAACGCGCCACTCGTCTCCTCGGGCTTCGTGCGCGGCAAGCAGGATCGACTGATGCTGGTGAAGACCGCCGGCGGCAAGGACGAACCCGTGGCCCGCGCCCACGGCGCGGACGCGCCGACCGCTCTGCGCGACACGGCAGAAGTGGTGGAAACGCTGAACTGGCAAGCGCCGGTGGCAGCAAACTCTACGACAGCCGCCGCGCCGTCCGTCGCCGACCGCCGCGCCGAAGCGCGCATGAAAGGCTATGTCGGCGAGGCCTGCCCCGAGTGCCAGAACTTCACGCTGGTACGGAACGGGACGTGTCTGAAGTGCGACACGTGTGGAAGCACGACCGGGTGTTCGTAAGGGTTGATTGTCCATCAATAGAAGACGAGGGGCGGCCTTATAGGCCGCCCTTTTTATATCCCAGGGCTCACAGTTCGATAAGCTCTACCTAAAGAGTATCTCTCCAGTCTTCTGGAAAGAATAAAAAATGCCGGTAGGTTTATTGCCACAACCACGATTGAGAAGGATTGCACAGATCATGTCCGTTGAACTGGTGCACGAGGAAATCTCACGGTTTCTCAGTCGAGCAGACCCCGAGGTTTTATGTATCCGTGGAAAGTGGGGAGTTGGAAAAACGTACACTTGGTCGAAGCAACTAGAAGCATCCCAAAAGGCTGGCAAAATAGATTTGCACCGATACTCCTACGTTTCACTTTTCGGAGTGAATACTCTTGACGAGCTGAAGTTTGCGATCTTCGAAAACGTGATCACGCTGAACGAAGGTATCAAGAAAGCAAATCTAGAAACCCTGGACGCATATGTTTCGAAGCTTGGCTCTTGGCGCAAGCTAACGAGAATAGCATCATCACTACCAGTGCTCAGAAATGTGTTCACCACCGACGCGACGTCACTCATCTCGTTCATGACGATCTGTGACCAAATCATTTGCATCGACGATCTCGAACGTCGGGGACAAAAGCTCGACGTCAATGACGTGCTGGGCTTGATTTCCTATTTGCGAGAACAGCGGAATTGCAAGGTTGTCTTGATCCTGAACGACCAACAACTGGATGGAGACACCAAACGTGACTTCGAGAAGAACCTTGAAAAAGTGGTCGATGTATCGGTCGTCTATGAGCCACCGCCGGAGGTGTCGGTAGACATCGCAGTTGCCAGTACCGACCAAATCAGCAAGGACGTACGTGATCGTTGTATCGCTCTCGGCATCACCAACATTCGCGTCATGAAGCGAGTTCTCCGCTTCATAGCATCTATCCAACCCCTTCTAAAGAACTACGATCCCGATGTTCTGAAGATCGCGATCAGTTCTATTGTACTATTCTCATGGTCTCATGATCAACCCGAGCAGGCACCGTCATTAGCGTACCTCAAAAACAAGGCGGTAGATAAGTTTGGGTTACGACCAAAGAACGAAGTTCCGCCAGAGGAAGCGGCATGGAATAGCCTACTTGAAGCTTACGGCTATACATGGACCGACGATTTCGATCTGGTGCTGTTGAAGGGTGTTTGCGATGGATATTTTGATCCGGAGCGCGTGAGAAATACTGCGCAGGCGGTTCATGACCGCATAATAGCGACGAAGGCCGATGGGTCTTTCGGAGAAGCATGGAATGGCTATCACGATTCATTCGACGACAATCAGGAAGAGGTTTTGGATGACCTCTATGAGTCCTTCCTGAAAAATGCCCGGTACATCACCCCAACAAACCTGAATGGTACGATTAAGCTATTCAAGGAACTAGGACGCGCAGAACAAGCGAAGGAGCTACTAGATTATTATATGGCCAATCGAAATGAGGATCGAAGGTTCTTTGATCTAGACGATAACCCGTTTGGCGATGGCATCGATGACGAGGATGTCCGAGCAGCATTTGTTACGCGCGCCGCTGAAGCCGAAGCCCTTCCCGACTTGGCCGCAGTCATGGCGGGCATCAAAGATGGTTGGAATGAAGATCAGTTAAATGCTCTCGCGACCGCATCCATTGACGAGTATAAAAAAGTGTTCAAGTCGCATTCGGGACGACAGTTGCGACGAATACTCGCCAATGTGCTTCAATTCGACCGTATAGCAGGGGCTTCAGATGACATGCGGAGAATTCCACAGCGCGCGAGAGAGGCGCTCCAGCAGATCGGCTCAGAGTCCGCGATCAATGCCCGGCGCGTTGCTCGTTTTGGCGTGAAGGTTGAATCTGCCGTCGGTGATCGTGCGACCGTTGTTCCCGAACCAACAGAAGGTCAGATCGTGCCGGATGAGTAGCGGAGCGAGGACGAATGGATTTCAAGCAACGTACTTTGATGCAGATCGCCGACATGATTTGCGGAAATTACAAAGAGGAAGATAGCTTTTTTCGGTATCGAAGTAGCAGCTACTTGACGGATTTTTTCAGGGACTGTGGCACGAACTACGTTCACGACGGTTCGACGAGAAACTATTGGGTCGCTGAGACCCTGAGGCAAATCTTGTCAGCGCCGCAGCCAGGTCCAAATATTCCGCCCGACGCTTTCGGACGCGTGATACGCACGCTTATGGATCAGGGTGACGCCTTGAATGAATCTCCCCAACGACAGAGCGCTCTGGCAATGCTGAACGCATCGTTGGTACGCGAGGGGTTCGAAGCCTTCTACGCTGATGATAAACTGTGCTACTTACGGCACTTGAAGACCAACGCGATCTTGGCACCCGGTCCAAATCCACACAGGCCATTTTCCGCTGCCGAGTTAATACGCCGTGATCAACTTCTCTCCTATCTTGGAGAGGTATCCGAGGATGCACTAATTGAAGAGGTTTTGCTGCCGCTGTTTCGGCAGCTTGGCTTTCATCGAGTGACCGCCGCCGGCCATAAGGACAAGCAGCTCGAATACGGTAAGGACGTATGGATGAAATTCATGCTACCAACGCAGCACGTCCTCTATTTCGGCATCCAGGTAAAGAAGGGAAAGCTCGACGCGTCGGGCACAAGCAAAGCTTCCAACGCCAACATAGCCGAGATCCACAACCAAGTAACAATGATGCTCGGCCATGAGATATTTGATCCCGAGATAGGCAAGCGCGTTCTGGTTGATCATGCTTTCATAGTTGCGGGTGGTGAGATCACGAAGTCAGCGCGCAACTGGTTGGGCAATAAACTCGACGCGACGAAACGCAGCCAGATCCTTTTCATGGATCGCGAGGATATATTAAATCTATTCGTCGTCACCAATTTACCCCTTCCTGCCGGTGCGGTCCCAGCATCTACGGATGATGATGATCTTCCGTTCTAAGATCATCGTAGGACATCTTGAACAGATACCCTTTTACCTCTGACCGTTTCTGCAACACGTCAACCGATCAATTGCGGCTTCATCGTTCACAGCAGTAGCCGGCTCCTGGGGCCGACTAACGCGCCATCAACATTCGTCACGACTATCAGCTCGGCTACCGAGCCTTATCTGCCCCGCACCCCCATGGCCATCCACACACCCAGCGTCGCAGCCAAACCGCCAATCAAGAACACGCTCGGATAGCCGGAGTAATCCGCCAGCACGCCTACCACCGGCCCCATCGCGCCGTAAGCCAGATACTGAAAAGCTGCGAAACCACCAACCGCCGTGCCGCGCAGATGCGGCGGCACATGCTTGACGACCTCCGAACCCATGGCCGGAAACACCATTGAGCCGCCGAGCCCGGTCAACAAAGCGTCACCAGAGAGATCAAGCTTCGGAGGCCTGACGAACTCCCCACCCTCCTCACACCACCCCAACCCGCGCATAACGCCCCGGCGGCTGCCCGACATGTCGGCTGAACGCGGTGCTGAACGTGCTGGCCGAGCCGTAGCCAACCCGCCGCGCCACTTCATCGAGCGCCATGTCTCGGCTCCGCAAAAGATCCTTGGCCATAGCCATGCGCCAGGTCAGGAGATATTCCATCGGCCGCAGGCCGACGGTGCGGGTGAAGCGGTCGAAGAAAGCCGAGCGGGACATTCCAGCCTCTGCGGCAAGATCGACCACCGTCCAGGCGCGTTCGGGATCGCCATGCATCTGCCGGATCGCCACCGCGACCCGCGCATCGGCAAGCCCGCGCAATAATCCCGGAGACGCATTCTTGCTTTGGGTGGCTCGCAAGGCTTCGACCAGCAGCACCTCAACGAGACGGCTCAGCACGAGATTTCGGCCGGCATTCTCAGCGCTCGCCTCCTCGCCAACGAGACGCACCAGCACCGAGAGCCGCTGGGCGCCACGCACGTGAACGATCACCGGCAGGAGTGACACCAGCAGCGCTGCATCAGGGGAGTCGAAGACGAAATAGCCGCCAAGCAGGCGCACGTCGGGCGGACCATCAGGCCTGCCATGGCGAACCTCTTCCGTTGGCGCTGGCGCCACCTTGGGATCGATATGTCGCGGCGGCACGGTCTCGAAGCTCGACATGGTGAAGGCTGGCGTCGCCGGCAGAAGCACGAAGTCGCCTTCCTCAAGAGTGACCGCCTCTTCGCCATCGACGGCGAGGCGGCAGCGGCCCTCGATCACCGCGCAGAAGCCCGGCTGATCAAACGCCGAATAGCGCACGGCCCAACGTCCGGCGCCGCTGATCCCCTTGGAGAAGACGGCACGGGGTTTCAGGAGATCGATCACCTGGGACAGCGGATCAGCCATTTCAGGACTATTGCCAACTAAATTTGGACTTATGATTGATGATAGTCCTGATTGTGGAGGTTATTTCTGGCCCGTCAACCCAAGAGTTTTGAACCCAGAGGACCTCGCAATGAAGACCGTACTGATCACCGGCTGCTCGTCCGGTTATGGACTTGAGACCGCCCGTCATTTCCTGGCCCAGGGCTGGAAGGTGGTCGCCACCATGCGCACCCCGCGCGACGGCCTTCTGCCGCCATCGGATCGCCTGCTGATGCTACCGCTCGACGTGACGAGCCCTAAGAGCATTTCGGCGGCACTCGACCGCAGCGGGCCCATCGACGTGCTCGTCAACAATGCCGGCATTGGTGTGGTCGGCGCTTTCGAGGCGACACCGATGGCCCATGTGCGCAAGGTGTTCGAGACCAACACATTCGGTGTGATGGCGATGACCCAGGCCGTGATCCCGCAGTTGCGCGCCCGCAGATCGGGCGTGATCGTCAACGTCACCTCCAGCGTGACACTTACGCCGATGCCCCTGGCGGCGGCCTATACGGCCAGCAAAATGGCGATCGAAGGTTTTACGGGCTCGCTCGCCCACGAGCTTCAAGCCTTCGGCATCAGCGTCAAACTGGTCGAGCCAGGCTATGCCCCGACCACCCGCTTCGCTGAGAATACGGACGTGCGCATCGAAGACTTGATCCCTGAGGTCTATGCCGCTTTCGCGCAACCGATCTTCGCCGCGTTTGCTAAGCCGGCCCTGGTGACGAAGGAGACGGATGTGGCCGAGGCTGTGTGGCTGGCCGCGAACGATGTGTCCGGGCAATTGCGCTTCCCCGCCGGCGCCGACGCTGTCGCACTGGCTGGCGCGAACTGAGCCGGCGACATCCACTAATAGAAAGTCAAAGGGCGGCCATCGGCCGCCCTTTCGCATGTCATGCCTATCACGGCTGGGCGGTCATCTTACGCACACCCATCGCCATCCACACTCCCAGCGTCGCGGCCAACCCACCGATCAAAAACACGCTCGGATAGCCAGAGACATCCGCCAACACGCCCACCACAGGCCCCGTCGCGCCATAGGCGAGATCCTGGAAAGCCGCGAAGCCACCAACCGCCGTTCCCCGCAGATGCGGCGGCACCTGTTTGACGACTTCCGAGCCCATGGCCGGAAACACCATCGAGCAGCCGAGCCCGGTGAGCAAAGCGCCGACCAGCGCCCGCTCAGGCCCAGGCGCCAGCCACAGCAGATATTGGCCGCAGGCTTCCACGATCAACGAGACGATAGCGACACGGGTACCGCCGATCCGATCGGGCAAGTGGCCGCAGAACAGACGCACCGCGACGAAGCCGACACCGAAACAGGTGAGGCCCAGCCCCGCGTAAGGCCAACCACGGCTCAGGAAATAGAGCGCAAAGAATGCCCCCAAGGTCGCAAAACCAACGCCCTGCAAGCCGACCGCAGCGCCGGCGCGCCAGATCCGGCCTATGATCCGCCAGAAAGGTTCGCGCTGGCCCGCCTGCGGCGCCACCGCCGGCAGCCAATGGATGCCGATCAGCCCCAGCAACGGCAAGGTCGCGCAAATGCCCATGAGACCGCCAAAACCAATCCGATCGAGCAAGGCCAGACCGAGCGGACCGCCAGCGGCGAACGCGCCATACATGCCCATGCCGACCAGCGACAGCACCTGGCCGGATCGCCCATGCCCCATCAGGCCGATGGCCCAGCTAACCATGCCGACCATGGCCAGGCTTTCACCCAGACCAAGCAGAAGCCGCCCGGCGATCAGCACGGCGTAACGCCCAGCCACGGGCAGTTGCGGCAGGCTGGCGAGCAGGCAGATCACGCCAGCCACCGCATAGAGAACGAGGCCCCGTTGCATGGCGAGTTTGCCGCCTATCCGGTCAGTGATGATCCCTGACTGACCGCGCGTAACGATGGTCGACAGAAAGGCAATGCCGACGGCAAGCCCGCCATAGGCATTGTTCAGATGCAAGCCATTGACGACATAGATCGAGACGGCCGGCAGCGACATCGCAACGGTGAGGTAGGATAGAAACAACGCGCCCGTCAGGGCGAGAACGTGGCGATAAGCGGTATCGGGATGAACAATCGCAGACATGTCTGCACACTCCATAGGACATCGACGGAGTGCGCCACGAACATGCCAACGCACTGCCGAACGAGATCGGGCAATGCGTTGGTTGACGTGAACGCTTACGGCTGCGGTGCGAACACCGCAGCGATAATTTTGTGAGCTGCGATCAGCCGAGCCGCATCGATAGCTCGACATCTCCACCGAACGGCATCGACATGTAGCCTCGCGCCGGCGCGCGCACGCGCTTCAAATATTCCGGGCTATAATCGGCATTGTCGGCGACGATGAAGGCGCCGGGCTTCAGGTGGCTCTCCACCAGGCTCAGCACATCGGCATAAAGCGCCTTGGCGCCGTCGAGCAACAGCAGGTCAATCGTGTCTGGAAGATCGACGCTCAGCGTCAGCAGCGCGTCTCCTTCGCGGATTTCGACGAGATCGATCAGGTCGCCGGCGGTGAGATTGTCACGCGCGCGTGCGATCTTCGACGGCTCGAACTCGCTGGTGATCAGCCGGCCGCCGCCGTTGTCGCGCAGCGCCGCCGCCAGATGCAAAGTCGAGATGCCAAACGACGTGCCGAATTCGACAATCGTGCGCGCCCGCGTGCCACGCGCCAACATGTAGAGCAGCGCGCCGGTCTCGCGCGACACGGGCAGCGGCAGATCCTTCAGCCGTCCGTAGAGATCGAGATAGTCGGTCTTGCTGCGCATCAGGCGCCCCCGCTCCTCGGACGAAAGGTCTGTAACGAAGGCATTCATCGCCGGCTGCATGGCATCCGCTTCCATGAACAGGCGGTCGAGCAGCGGCGCCAGTGGCGTGGTGGTCAGGGTCGTCATCCAATGGGTCTCCGGAAATGCGTTCTTGCGTCGACCTGGAAAATACGAATAATCCTTCAGGTTTCCAATTCGCATTGCCCGGCCCGCTTCATGACCGATCGTCCAAGCACCTCTATTTCCTCGCGAAAACGGCCTCAGCAGGCGCGCTCGACCGACCTAATCGCGGCGGTTTTGGAAGCGGCTGTTCAGGTTTTGACGAGCGAAGGCGCGCAGCGTTTCACCACCACGCGTGTCGCCGAAAAGGCCGGCGTCAGCGTCGGCTCGCTCTATCAATATTTCCCAAACAAGGCGGCGATCCTGTTCCGGCTGCAGAGCGACGAATGGCGCCAGACCACCGAGCTGTTGCGCACCATCCTCGAAGACACCAGCACGCCGCCGCCCGAACGATTGCGCGCGCTGGTCCACGCTTTCATCCGCTCGGAGTGTGACGAGGCCACCATACGTGGCGCGCTCGATGACGCGGCACCGCTCTATCGCGACGCGCCCGAGGCGCGCGAAGCCAAGGCGTCAGGCACGCAGACGGTGCAGCGCTTCATGCGCGAGGCCCTGCCCGACACGCCGGAAGAAACGCATATCCTCGCCGGCGAGCTCATCACGACGACGCTCAGCGCGGTGGGCAAACAGTTTTCGAGCCGTCCGCGCACGGCTGCCGAGATCGAAACCTATGCCGATGCCGTAGCCGACATGCTGTGCGCTTATCTCAAGGATCTCCGGTCCGTCACGACGGCCTGATCTTGCGCGTGTTGACAAGGGAAGCGGCCAGCCCGTCGAACAGCAGATCGAGTTGTCCTGACAGCATGTCCATGCCGCCGATATTGCGAAGTCCGTGTGCGGCAGCGCGTTGTTGCAGGCGAGACGGCGAAGGCTCGGCAACCACGTCGGCGACAAAGGCATCGACGGCCGCCTGTGCGAAATCGAACGGCGACGGATCGTTTTCATTTAGTCCGAGCGCCGTCGCGTTGATCAAGAGGTCATAGCCGGCAAGCGTGTCGGGCGGCCGGCGCAAAGCCATCGTGCCCGTGCGAATGGCGAGATCGATTGTTTTCTCATAAGCCGGATCGAAAATATCGAGCGCGATGATGCCTGCTGAAACAAGCGCGGCCGCGATCCCCTTCCCCGCACCGCCAGCCCCCGCCATGAAGCCCCGTCGTCCGGCCGGATCGAAGCCGGCCTTGCGCAGCGCCCGAACCATGCCAACGCCGTCGGTCATCGCGCCGCGCCAGCGGCCGTCCTCATCGCGCGTGACAAGATTTGCCGCACCGGCGATTTCAGCTGCGCTGTCGAGGACGGCGCAATGCTTGGCCGCCTGCGCCTTGAACGGAACCGTGACAATCACCCCGGCGACATCAGGACGGTTGAGCAGAGCCGAGAAGGCATCGTCGAAACCGTCAAGCGGCAGTTCCATGGGAACCACTTCAAGGTCGATGCCCGCCGCCGCATAGCGCGGGTTGAGCAAGGCCGGCGCTTTGACCTGAACAACCGGATTGCCAACGATGGGCGCCAACATGGGACTTCTCCATTCGAGCCGCCGGTATGGCAGCCAACAAAGTCCCTTCTTAGAACATCGTATTCTGGTTGGCTGCCTTTTCCGGAACTTTTTGGACGACGTCCCAATGCTCGACGATCTTGCCGTCTTTGACGCGAAAGATATCGACGATGGCCGATCCGAGGTCGTTGGCATTCAATTGCGAGTGGACATGCAGATAGACAAGATCGCCATCCGTGGCGCTGCGCACGATTCTGGACCGGCGTTCCGGATTGTCCTTGAACATCTTGGTAAAGAACGAAACGAAGACCTGTTTCCCATCGGGAACATTGGGATTGTGCTGTTTATAATCGTCGGCCACGACCTGTGCCGCCTCGGCCGTCTCGTGCTTATTGAAGAAGCGGTCGTAAAATTCGACGACCAATTTTCGATTGGTTTCCTCGGACGCGAAGTTTCGCTGCGTCGACTGCGCAAATGCAACACCACCGAGTGTCGAGAAAACGGCTATTGCAAGCGCGATCCTGAACGGCACTGTCATGAGCAACCTCCTATCCTGACTGGAGATTGCCAAAACACTCAGTGTCCGGAGGTATGCAATTCAATTTTTCTTTAGACGACCGTGAAGGCAGCTTGGCAGGTCGCTTTACTACAACGGACGCAGGCATCGATAGCTGCCAATGCGCGGCGCTTCAGCGCCGCGCATCTCGAACGATCAAGGCAAATTACTTGTAGGTCATCGTGCTGACGGCGCAGACGTCGACGTTCTTGTTGATGACTTCATCGCCGTCGGAGAAGATGGCCTTGAAGTCAAATCGGCAGCCGCCAGAGCCATCATCGATGTCGACGGGCTGCGTTTCGCCGGGCTTCACCGGATCATCGCCAATGATGTTTTCTTCCCAGGCGTTCTTGTTCGTGCGCGACGCGTAGAACTCCTTCAGCGTTTTCTTTGTGTTGTTGACGATGTCCACGTTGCGGTCGGCCGCAACGGCCGCCGGAAGTGAAGCAAGGAGAAGGCCCGCGACGAAGCCAGACAGAAGAGCGGTACGCACGATCATAGTTTTCCGACCCATAGTTCGAGAAACGACACATCTTTTTGAGAGGCGTCGCAGCTCTGCTGGTATCAGAAGCGAACGGCCGAACAAGCCACATCCGCACGCCATAAACAGGAGCCGCATCAAAGATGTCGTGCCCGTCAGGCCGAAGCACGTATGTCTACGCCCCCGAGGTTCTTAGTCTGATCGCGACGTATCTAGCCTGCGGTTGTTTGCTAACGCGTCACACAGCGCCTCAGCGATACACCGACGCGATCGCCAGAAAATCCTTCGCCAGCAAACTCGCACCACCCACAAGCGCACCGTCGACATTCGTCACGGCCATCAGCTCGGCAGCGTTCGAGGGCTTCACCGAGCCGCCGTAGAGAATGCGCACAGCATCGCCTCCGTTCGTCCCTGTTCCGGGCAGCGCCTTCACCAGCCGCTCGCGGATGAAGCCGTGTACCTCGGTCACATCCTCAAGCGTCGGCGTCAGGCCGCTGCCGATGGCCCAGACGGGCTCATAGGCGATCACGAGGTTGGCGGCGCTGGCGCCATCGGGCAAAGAGCCGGCGAGCTGGGCGCCGACCACGTCCAGCGTCTTACCTGCCTCACGCTCGGCCTGGGTCTCGCCGATGCAGACGATGGCGACCAGGCCGGCGCGCTGCGCCGCTTCAGCCTTGGCCTTCACCATGGCGTCGGTCTCACCATGGTCGGCGCGGCGTTCGGAATGGCCGACGATTACATGGCTGGCGCCGGCATCCCGGAGCATGTCGGCGGAAATATCCCCGGTGTGGGCGCCACAGGCCGCCGGATGACAATCCTGGCCACCGATTCTCACACCGGCTCCCTCCAAATCGGTGATTTGGGCGGCGGCGGCCGCCACCAGGGTCGCCGGCGGACAGATCAGAAGTTCGAGGCCTGCCGCCTGAGCCGGCCCGGAACCCGCTGCAATAGCCGCAATTTCGGCCAGAGACGCCCTCAGACCGTTCATTTTCCAGTTTCCGGCGACGAGCGGACGGCGGCTGCGGCTCATTGATACTCCCAAGGACATTATTCCCCTTCTATGGCCGGGGTTAGCAGAGCCGCCAAGCTATGCAAAGCGCGCTGGGGCAGGTATGTGAACCGCTTCCCTAGAGCAAATCGCGTTTCGATAGAAACGTGATTTTGCCAAGGATTTGTATTTTGACGCGTCTTTGTAACGTTTAACGATTCCGTCAAACTGCAAAACGCGATGGCGTACGCGACAGGAGACTGCGGCGCTTACTGGTCTGGAAGGGTGACAATGCTCGAAGGTATGCGGCGGATGACCCAGAATTGGGTCGGCAAAACCATTATGACGTTGCTGTTCGGCGTTCTAATCGCCAGCTTCGCTGTTTGGGGCATCGCCGACATTTTCAAGGGATTCGGCCAGAGCCGTATCGCTTATGTCGGCAGTCAGGAAATCAACCTCGAAACCTATCGCGCCGCCTATCAGACGCAGCTCACCAATTTGCAGCGCCAGACACGCCAGTCGATCACCAGCGACCAGGCCCGGGCCGCCGGCCTCGACCGCCTCGTGCTGCAACGGCTGATCGGCGAAGCGGCGCTCGACCAGAAGGCCAAGGCCATGGGCCTCGCCCTCGCCGACAGCGACATCGCCGCCTCGGTCGTCAGCGATCCGACCTTCCTGGGTCCGACCGGCAAGTTCGACCGCGCCCGCTTTAACGACGCCCTGCGCGAAGCCGGCTTCGCGAATGAACAGCGCTTCATTCAGGAGCAGGCGCGCGTCTATCTGCGCCAGCAGATCGCCGATTCCCTCACCGCCAATCTGAAGCTGCCGCAGGCGATGCGCGAGGCGATCCATCGCTATCGCTCCGAAACGCGCAGCGTCGAATATTTCCGCCTGCCCGAAAAGGCCGCCGGCGAAATCAAGGCGCCGACCGACGAGCAGTTGCAGAGCTTCTATGAGGCGCGCAAGCTGGCCTTCCGCGCGCCGGAATATCGCAGCTTCACCGCCCTGGCGATCACGCCGGCCACCGTCGCCGACACGGCGAAAATCTCCGACGCCGACGCGGTGGCCTACTACGACAAGATCAAGGCCGAGCGCTACACGAGCGCCGAGACACGGGAAGTGCAGCAGATCGTCTTCCCCGACGAAAAGGCGGCCCAGGAAGCCAGCGACAAGATCAAGGCCGGGACGACCTTCGATGCCATCGCCCAGGAGCGCAAGCTGTCGGACAAGGACATCGCGCTTGGCACCCTGACGCAGCGCGATTTCGTCGACGCCGCCGTTGGCAAGGCCGCCTATGCCCTGAGCGAAGGCGCCGTGAGTGCGCCGGTCAAGGGCGACTTCGGCGCCGTGCTGGTGCGTGTCGTCAAGATCAACCCGCAGGCGGTCAAGCCCTTCGCCGAGGTCGCCGACGAGGTGAGGAACCAGCTCGCCATCACCCGCGCCCGCGACGAAGTGCTGAGCCTGCGCGACAAGATCGAAGACGAGCGCACCGCCGGCAAGTCGATCACCGACGCCGCCCAGGCGCTGAAGCTGAAGGCGCTCACCTTCGACAGCGTCGATGCCAGCGGCCGTAGCCACGACGGCCAGCAGGTCGCCGATATTCCCGAACGTGAACAGTTGCTGCGCGCTGTCTTCGCCTCCGACATCGGCATGGACAATGACGTGATCACCACCAAGGATAACGGTTACATCTGGTACGAGGTGAGAGCGATCGATCCGGCGCGCGAGCGCACGCTCGCCGAAGTGCGCGACCAGGTCACCAAGAACTGGCGCGACGACGAAGTCGTCCGCACCCTGCAGGAAAAGGCCGGCGAGATCGTCAAGCGCTTGCAGGGCGGCGTCAGCTTCGAGGACGCGGCGAAGGAACTGGGCGCCACGGTGGAACTCGCCAATGACGTGAAGCGCACCGGCTCGGAGAAATTGTCGCCGGCGGTGGTCGCGCGCGTCTTCTCCGTCGCCAATGGCGCCATCGCCTCGGTCGCCGATGGTCTCGACCGCGTTATCTTCAAGGTCGTGGATTCGGTGACGCCACCGCTCGATGCCGACGACGAAGGCCTCAAGGCTGTCGAAGACAGGCTGAAGCCGGCGCTGTCCGAAGACATCCTGGCGCAATATGTGACGCGGCTGCAGAACGACCTCGGCGTCACCATCAACGACGCAGCCGTTCGCATGGCGGTTGGCGGTGGCGACAACATCAACTGAAACGGCGCACGCAATGTCGGCGATGACCTATGAGGATTTCGCGCAGGCGTTCGGCGCCGGAAAAAGCGTTCTAGTCGCGACCACTTTGATCGCCGATCTGGAAACGCCGGTCTCGGCGTTTCTGAAATTGACGACCGGTCGCGACGGCAATGTCTTCCTGCTCGAATCCGTCGAAGGCGGCGCCTCGCGCGGCCGCTATTCGATGATCGGTCTCGATCCCGACATCATCTGGCGAGCCCAGGGCGATACCTGCGAGATCAATCGACGCGCCCTCACCGATCGCGATGACTTCGCGCCGATGCCGCAGAAGCCGCTCGATGGCCTGCGCGCGCTGATCGCGGAATCGCAGATCGACCTGCCCGGCGACCTGCCGCCGATGGCGGCCGGCGTCTTCGGCTATCTCGGCTATGACATGGTGCGACAGATGGAACATCTGGCGCCGGCCAAGCCCGATCCGATCGGCGTGCCCGACGCGGTGATGATCCGCCCCACCCTGATGGTGGTGTTCGATACGGTCCGCGACGAAATCTCCATCGTCACGCCGGTGCGTCCGCAGCCAAGCGTCAATGCCCGCTCCGCCTGGGAAAGCGCGCAGGCGCGCCTCGATCGCATCGTCACGTTGTTGGAAGCGCCGCTCGCCCATGCGCCGCCGGCGGCCGACCCGCATATGCTGGCCCTGCCCGCCACCTCCAACACGTCGGAGGCGCGCTACCTTGAGATGGTCGACCGCGCCAAAGAATATATCCGCGCCGGCGACATCTTTCAGGTGGTGCTGTCGCAGCGCTTCACTGGCCCGTTCGAACTGCCGGCCTTCTCGCTCTATCGCGCGCTGCGGCGCGTCAATCCGGCGCCGTTCCTCTGCTATCTCGATTTCGGCGGTTTCCAGATCGTCTGTTCGAGCCCGGAAATTCTGGTGCGCGTACGCGACGGCAAGGTCACGATCCGCCCGATCGCCGGCACCCGCTGGCGCGGCAAGACGCCGGCCGAGGACGAGGCTCTGGCGCAGGAACTATTAGCCGATCCAAAGGAACGCGCCGAACATCTGATGCTGCTCGATCTCGGCCGCAACGATGTCGGCCGCGTGGCGCAGATCGGCACCGTGGAAGTGACCGACCGTTTCTTCGTCGAACGCTACAGCCACGTCATGCACATCGTGTCGAATGTCGAGGGCAAGCTCGATCCCCAGCACGACAACATCACCGCGCTGTCCGCCGGCTTTCCCGCCGGCACGGTGTCGGGCGCGCCGAAAGTGCGCGCCATGGAGATCATCGACGAGTTGGAAGTCGACAAGCGCGGCATCTATGCCGGCTGCATCGGCTATTTCGGCGCTTCGGGCGAAATGGACACCTGCATCGTGCTGCGCACGGCCATCATCAAGGACGGCCAGATGCATGCGCAAGCGGGCGCTGGCATCGTCTACGACTCCGTACCGACCAGCGAACACCGCGAATGCATCAACAAGGCGCAGGCGCTGTTCCGCGCGGCGGAAGAAGCGGTGCGCTTCGCCACCAGCGCCAGGCGGGGGCAGTAAGGCGACCCCTCTGTCATTCCCGACAGCCGCGTAGCGGCTGACCAGGAATGATAGACTTACCCGTGCGAGACAGCCATTTCTTGCACCGCGCGCTCGACAAAAACCATGTCATCGACATGCTGGCCATACTCATCATAGGCCTCAACGGCGATGCGCTGTGGCGCGAGCGCCGAACCCAGCGGCAGCCGCGCATGCCACAGATGTTCGCTCGGCTCCGCCTTCACCCAGGAGGGCCGGTCCACACTGGGATCGGCGAACAAGCTCTCGACGAAAGGATCGGCGCGGCGCACCTTCGTCATCTCGACGCGCGTTGAACCCGTTGCCGCAAACAGCGTCGAACGCGGGCCGCCATCGAACAGGTTGACGATGACATCAACCGTATCGTCGCCAACGGTGCAATGAAGGCGCAGCCGCTCGCTCACAGCCGGCGCGCGGAAGGTCGTCGTGTAATCGGCATCACTGACCGAAAGCCGATGATAACCCGCCGGACAGCCATCGCAGCCCATGGCAAGCGGCGTGCCCCTATAATCGTTCGGCCCGCTCCACCACGAACCCGACACCGCCGCCAGCACGTGGTGATGATGCGGCACGCCGGACAGCTGCGGCAGATAGCCATGTTCCGTCGTGTGCATATGGCCGGAAAAACTGACGGCGCGATAGCCATCGATAACACGCAGAAATGCCTCCGCATCGGCGGTATTGTCGCTGGTGCTGCGCGGGTTCCACGCCGTGGTCAGCGGAATATGCATGGCAAACACCACCAGCCGGTCGCGCGGCCAGTGTTTCAGGAGATTGCGCACGAACGTCAGTTGCCGGGCGCCAAGCGCGCCGCGATAGCGCCCAGCCGACCCATCGGCGCGGGCGCCTTCGTAATCGACATTATCGAGGACGACGAACAATGCCGGCCCATAATGGAAGGCATAGTGGCTCGGCCCATATTTCTGCCGAAACGTGCGACGCGCGCCAACCTTCGTCGTCGCGCCGTAATCGAGATCGTGATTGCCGCCGGCATTCCACCAGGGCACGCCCGCCTGCCCGATCGTCAGATTTAGGCGGTCAAGCAAAGCCAGATTGTCGCCGCAGATATCGCCAAGCGTCAGGCCGAAGGCCGGCAGCTGTAAAGCCTTGGCGACGTCGCGCACCGCGCCGTCGCGGATATAATCGATATGGCGATGGGTTTCCGGCTGCGGATCGGCAAACAGCGCCACGTCGAACCGCGCGGGCTCATCGCCGGCCCGCAATCTGAAATCAGACGGACCGGCGCTTGCGCCATAGGGGCGATAGTGCTGCGGCAGGCCGGTCAGCGGATCGACCGCCACGTGATAATGCGCCGGCTTGATGACGAAGAGCGTACCGTCGTCGGCTTCCGGCAGGACATAGCGCCCGTCATTGTCGCTCGCCACGATGTCGAGGCCGTTCGACACCAAAACGCCGGGAAGGCCCACATCGCGATCAACGTCCAGGACCCGCCCGCTGGCCCATACGCCCACCAAAACGCCCGCCTGGACGGGCTCCGAGGCGCGGGCCAGGCCCGATAAGGCCGAGAAACTGGCCAGGGCCGCGCTTGAAAGGAGGAGGTCGCGCCGTGTCGCCAACAGAGGTCTGGTCCGGTCGAACATGACCTCGGCATGCGCCGATTCCCTGACAGGCGATTGACAGGCCGGTAACAGCAAGATCACAGAAGCTAGATCACGGAAGAATAAGGCGGAACCGGCCTCCCAAACGGCGCCGGATTGCCGTCCAAACAGCCGGCTTGACCTTGCCCCTGCCAAAGTCGAAAAGGACGCCGGAAACAGGGGCCTGCATGCCTTCCGTCACATTGATCGACAATTACGACAGTTTCACCTGGAACCTGGTGCATTACCTGGGCTCTCTAGGTGCGTCCGTGACCGTTCACCGCAACGATCAGATCTCCGTCGCCGCCGTCATGGCGGCCGCGCCCGACGCCATTGTCCTGTCGCCGGGGCCTTGCACGCCCCGCGAGGCGGGGATCTGCCTCGATCTGGTGGCGGCTGCGGGCGAAACCGTGCCCCTGCTCGGCGTCTGCCTCGGCCATCAGACCATCGGCGAGGCGTTTGGCGGCGAGGTCGTGCGCGCCCCGACCCCGATCCACGGCAAACTGTCGGAAATCACCCATAGCGGCGCCGGCCTCTTCCGGGGCATCAACGGACCCTTCCAGGCAACGCGCTACCATTCCCTGGTGGTCCGCGCCGACACATTGCCGTCCGTGCTCGAAGCCACCGCCTGGACCGACAACCTGATCATGGCGCTGCAACACCGCAGCCTGCCCATCCATGGCGTGCAATTCCATCCGGAGAGTATCCTCTCCGAACATGGTCATCTCATTTTGAAAAACTTTCTCGACATGGCTGGCGATTGGAATGCACGCGGCCGCGCGGCGCACCAAGCCGTGCCTACCCAAACCGTACCGAGCCAAGCGCGTAGAACTGCAAGCGGAGCTGCATGAATGGAGTCCTTCAAGCCGATCCTCGCCAAAGTGGCCGCGGGCGCCAGCCTGACCCGGCCGGAAGCCGAGGCCGCCTTCGATAATCTGCTGTCGGGTGAAGTCACGCCGGCGCAGATGGGCGCGTTCCTGATGGCTTTGCGCGTGCGCGGCGAGACCGTCGATGAATTCACCGGTGCGACAGCCGCGATGCGCGGCAAGATGCTGGGGGTGACCGCACCCGAGGGCGCCATAGACATCGTCGGCACAGGCGGCGATGGCTCGGGCTCCTACAATGTCTCGACGCTCGCCTCCATCATCGTCGCCTCCTGCGGCGTGCCGGTCGCCAAGCATGGCAACCGTGCTTTGTCGTCGCGCTCCGGCGCCAGCGATGTGCTGGGCGCGCTCGGCATCGGCATCGGCCTGAAACCGGCGCAGATCGAAACATCGCTGCGGGAAGTTGGTCTCGGCTTCATGATGGCGCCGACCCACCATGCCGCCTGGCGCCATGTAGCGCCCGTGCGCATCGAACTCGGCACCCGCACGATCTTCAATATTCTTGGACCGCTGTGCAATCCCGCCGCCGTCAAGCGCCAGCTCGTCGGCGCCTTCTCGGTCGATCTTTTGAAACCGATGGCCGAAGTGCTGCGCAATCTCGGCTCCGACAACGCCTGGTTCGTGCATGGCTCGGATGGGCTCGACGAGATCACCACCACCGGCCCGACGCGCGTCGTGGCGCTCGCCAATGGCAAGATCGAAAGCTTCGAGGTCACCCCCGAGGACGCTGGCCTTGCGCGTGCGACGAGCGCCGATCTCAAGGGCGGCGACCCGGAGCACAATGCCCGCGCACTGCGCGACGTGCTCGACGGCAAGGCCTCCGCCTATCGCGATATCGCGCTGATGAACGCAGCCGCGGCCCTGATCGTCGCCGGCAAGGCGAAGGAACTGAAGGAAGGCGTTGCCATCGCCGCCAAGGTCATCGCCGATGGCAGGGCGAAGGCCACGCTTGCCAAACTGGCGGAAGTAACCAATCGTCCCTCGTAAATCGCGTTTCATCTAAACACGATTTGCGGGGATCTTTGTTTTGACGCGTCTTTTTGGCGTTTGACGGCTTTGTCAAACTGCAAGACGCTGGTGCGGAGCAGAAAGCGATCCGAAATGTCAGATATTCTGCGTAAGATCGAAGCCTATAAGCGCCGCGAAATCGCCGAAGCGAAGGTGCGCATGCCCCTGCCCGCGCTGGAGCGGATCATCGGCCAGCGCTCGCCGACGCGCGGCTTCGTCCATGCGCTCGAGACGAAGATCAATGCCGGCGGTTTTGGCCTGATCGCCGAAGTCAAAAAGGCAAGCCCGTCGAAGGGCCTCATCCGTCCCGATTTCGATCCGCCCAAGCTCGCCCAGGCCTATGAGCACGGCGGCGCCGCCTGTCTGTCGGTGTTGACCGACGAGCCCTCCTTCCAGGGCAAGCCCGAATTCCTGACCAGCGCGCGCGACGCCACTCTGCTGCCGGCCTTGCGCAAGGATTTTCTCTACGACGTCTATCAAGTCTATGAGGCCCGCGCCTGGGGCGCCGATTGCATTCTCATCATCATGGCCAGCGTCGACGACGAGACCGCCCTTGCGCTCAACAAGGCCGCCCATGATCTGCATCTCGACGTGTTGGTCGAGATCCACAATGAAGAGGAGCTGGCCCGCGCCCTGCCGCTGGAGACGCGCCTCATCGGCATCAACAATCGCGACTTGCACAGCTTCAAGACCACGCTCGAGATCAGCGAAAAGCTGGCGCCGCTCGTGCCGAAGGACCGCATCATCGTCGGCGAGAGCGGCATCGGCTCGCATGAGGATTGCAAGCGCCTGAGCCTCGCCGGCATCGACGCCTTCCTGGTCGGCGAAAGCCTGATGCGCCACACCGATGTGAGCAAGGCCACCCACACCCTGCTGCATGGCGAGACCGTGCGAACCAAGGCATGAGCAAGCTCACGCATATCGCGGCCTCCGGCGAGGCGCATATGGTCGATGTATCGGCCAAGGCGTCGACGGATCGCATCGCGATCGCCGAAGGCCGCGTCGTGATGAAGCCGGAAACCCTGGCGCTGGTGATCGCCGGCGATGCCAAGAAAGGCGATGTGCTGGGCACGGCGCGGATCGCCGGCATCATGGCGGCCAAGCGTACCCACGAGCTGATCCCGCTCTGCCATCCGTTGAATCTCTCGAGCATCAAAGTCGATCTGACGGCCGACGAAAGCCTGCCTGGCGTGCGCGTGCGCGCCACCGCCAAAGTCAGCGGCCAGACCGGCGTCGAGATGGAGGCGCTGACCGCCGTCAGCGTCGCCTGCCTCACCGTCTATGATATGGTGAAAGCGGTCGATCGCTTCATGCGCATCGAAGGCATCGGCATGGTCGAGAAATCCGGCGGCAAATCCGGCGATTGGAAACACGAGGCGTAAAGTGGCGAAAGAACCGATGCTGTCGGTCGACGAGGCTCTGAAGCGCTTGTTGGCAAGTGCTGAACGGCCGCGCCTCAGCGACACGGTTGCCCTGGCGCAGGCCCATGGCCGCAGGCTCGCCCATCCCCTCGCCGCCCGCCGCACCCAGCCGCCCGCCAATCTGTCCGCCATGGATGGCTATGCGGTGCGCGCCGCCGATATCGCCACCCTTCCCGCAAAGCTGAAACTGATCGGCACCAGCGCCGCCGGCCACGGCTTCAACGGCGCCATCAGCCCCGGCGAGACCGTGCGCATTTTCACCGGCGCGCGCGTGCCGCAAGGCGCCGACACAATCCTCATCCAGGAAGACGCTGAGGTCGATGGCGACATCATCACCGCGAAATTCAGCGAACCGCTCGGCCGCCATGTGCGCGGCGCCGGTCTCGACTTTAAAGAAGGCGATGTGCTGCTCGAAGCCGGCCGGCTGATGGGCCCCGCCGAACTGGCGCTGGCGGCGGCGATGAACCATGCCACGGTCGATGTGGTGCGCAAGCCGCTCGTCGCCATTCTCGCCACCGGCGATGAACTGCTGCCGCCGGGCAGCTCACCCGGCCCCGACGAGATCATCGCCTCCAACAATTTCGCTGTCGGCGCCTATCTGCGCCAGGCCGGCGCCGAAGTGCTCGATCTCGGCATCGCCGGCGACAATTTCGCAGCGCTGGAAACCGCGATCCGCCGCGCCCGCGATGCCAAGGCCGATGTCCTCGTCACGCTGGGCGGCGCCTCGGTTGGCGACCATGACCTGGTGCAATCGGCGCTGAAGCGCGAAGGCATGGAACTCGGCTTCTGGCGCATCGCCATGCGCCCCGGCAAGCCGTTCATGCACGGCCGCATCGACGACATGCTGATCGCCGGCCTGCCCGGCAATCCGGTGTCGGCCATTGTCTGCTGCGTGTTGTTCGTGCTGCCGATGATCCGCGCGCTGTGCGGCGACAGCGCCGCCGGCCGCGATCCCACCATCGCCGCCGTGCTCGGCGAGGATGTGCCGGCCAATGATGTGCGCCAGGACTATCTGCGCGCGCGCCTGCAGCACGACAGCGACGGCCTGCCTGTCGCCACGGCGTTCAAGCGCCAGGACTCCTCCATGCTCGGCATCCTCGCCGAAGCGCAGGGCCTGATCGTGCGCCAGCCGCACGCGCCCAAAGCGCAGAAGGGCGATCCCTGCCGCGTCGTGCCGCTCGATCAATACGGCTTCGGCCGCGCCAGCATTCTGGCGACCTAGCTCGGGGCTCCTAAGAAGCCCGCGCGCGCACAACCTTCGTCAACACGTCCATGAAATGCTGCTGGAATGGCGTCGGCAACCACGACGCCCGGCTTGTCAGGCCGACATAACGCGGCGCGTGCGGCACCGGCAAAGTGTCGAGCGCCTGAAGATCGGCGGACTCATCGGATTCGATATGCCAGCGCGACAGCACCGCCAGACGATCGCTTGAGCGCACCATGGCGACAACCGTTGGCAGCCAATTGCTATAGACTTGGGAGAGCGGCGAAAGCTTCCAGCGTTGCACAAGCGCGTCCAGCACCTCGCGACGCAACCCTTCCGTCGGGAATATGAAGTCAAATTTTTCTAGATCTTTCGCTTTGATCCGCTTCAAGCGAGCAAGGGGATGGCCGCGCCGACAGACGACGATATAGGGATCCTTTTGCAACGGCGCCTCGACAAGGTCGGAGAACGGCGGTGGTGCCCGCAAGGCGCCGAAAATGACATCGATGGACCCGTCGCGAAGCCGCAGCACCAAATCCTCATAGGCCCCTTCGACGATCTCCACCGTTTGCCGAGGTGTAGAGCGAAGCGCTTCGTCGAGCGCCTCAGTCAAGATGAGCCGTGGCGACAACACCAGCGCACCGATGCGCAGGTTCCGCGCCCCTGTTGGCCCGCGACCGATCTCCTCCAGCGCCGATCCAATCTCCTGTCCCGCCAACACCAGGTGCCGCGCCAACTCGCGCCCAGCATCCGTGAAGAGAACCCGACCACCCAGCGAACGGACGAGCTTGATGGACAGGAGTTTCTCCAACTCCCGAATGGGCCGCAGCAGGGATTGCTGCGATACGCCAAGCGATCGGCTCGCCGAGGCGCCGTCGCCTTCATGCCAGAGCGCCAGGATGGCGTTGTACTGCGTGCCACCAATCCGCGACACGACGGCCTGTCTACGCCGCAGAGAGATCCCTTCCCCCAACAGGTTTTCAACGGCCTCCGCGATCTTCTGCAGACAGCGTTCGGTACGCTTGGCGAAAAGGTCCCCGATCGTGGTCAGCGCTGTTCCCGTCGTCCCACGAACCACCAATCGGATCCCGAGATCGGCTTCGAGCTGATTGATCAGATAGGTCATCGCCGGCTGGCTGATGCGCAGAGCCTCAGCCGCCATGACGAGCGATCCCGATAGGGCCACTTCATGAAGAGCGCGCAAACGCCGAAGATCAGGAATTCGCTCCACGTGATGGCTCGCTACAAAATTTATGGCGTATTTTTTATATCGAAAGTATTGGTTTTGATAAGCGTTGCAACGAATATTGGCGCACTCTTGCTTCCTACGGTCGAATATCAATAGCCAAAATTATAGGCCGATAGGCGCTAGGGAGATCGCAATGGGGCTGCTCGTCGGTACAATCCGAACCGCACTCGGCTATGGCTTGGTCTCGGCGCTCGCGGCCGCGCCTGCCTTCGCCCAGCCGGCAAGCCAGTTCTTTCAAGGCAAAACGATCACCATCGCCGTGGGCGCAGCAGCCGGCGGTGGGCTCGACACCTATGCGCGTCTCCTGGCGCGCCATCTCACCTCGCGTATCCCTGGCGCTTCGAACGTCGTCGTCTCGAACATGCCCGGAGCCGGCGGCCAGATCGTGGCCAGGCATCTGATGTTCCGCGCGCCCAAAGACGGCACCACGATCGGCACCTTCTTTCCCAGCGTTCTCATCGATGCCCTGCTGGCGCCTGGCGCCAATGCTTTGGACGCCAGCAAGTTCAGCTTCATCGGTAACGCCAAGGTGGAAGCCTCGGTCTGCATGCTGCGCAATGATGCCAGCGTGAAGAAGATTGAAGATCTGCTGACCCAGGACATCACCATCGGCGGAACGACGCGCGGCAGTCAGGTCGTGGATTTTCCCACCGTCGAGCGCAATCTGCTCGGCGTGAAATTCAAGCTCATTCCCGGCTATCAAGGCACGCGCGAAGTCGGCGGCGCCATCGAAAAGAATGAGGTCCAGGGCATCTGCGGCATCGGCTGGTCGACGCTCAAGGTGCAATACCCCGACCTCCTCACCGGCAACAGCTTTGCCCGCATCTTCGTGCAGGAAGACATGAAGGGCGATCCTGAACTGAATGCCGCCGGCGTGCCCCTGATGCCCGCCCTCGCCAAGACCGACATCCAACGCCAGGTTCTCACCATTCTCTACGCGCAGAACGATCTCAGCCGTCCCTATGTTGCGCCGCCTGAAGTTCCCGCCGACCGGCTGGAGATTCTGCAGAAGGCTTTCCTCGATGCACTCGCCAGCAGCGAGTTGAAAGCCGACGCCGACAAGATGCGGATTGATGTTTCCGGCCTGTCGGGAATGGACATGCGCGCTTATGTCCAGCGCCTCTATGCCGCGCCGCCCGAAGTCTTGAAAGCCCTGGGCAGCGCCTTCGGCCAATAGCCTATCCGTCAGACTGAGAGGGAGCCCTAACATGAAACTCCGCAACGCATTCTTGGCTACGCTCCTGTGTCTGACAGGAACAGCTTCCTACGCCGCCGATCCGATCGCTTTACGCGACATGGGCTCCTTCCATGTCGGCGGCCGCATCGCCGAACTGTCCGGCCTCCCCGTACAGGACATCGTGCGCGTTCCCGGCGGCCCGACCTCCAAGCTCGATCCCAACGGCCGTTATCAGGTCGAGCAGATGTATGTGCAATATTTCCTGGTGCAGAACCGCAAAGGCAAATGGCCGCTGCTGATGTGGCATGGCGGCGGCCTGACCGGTGTGACCTATGAGACAACGCCCGATGGCCGCGAGGGCTGGCGCGACATGTTCATCCGCAAGGGATGGGACGTCTATGTCAGCGATGCCATGGAACGCGGCCGCTCCAGCTTCGCCTCCCCCGACATCTGGAAGTCCCAGCCCCTCTTCCTAACCCAGACCGATCCGTGGGAGCGCTTCCGCATCGGCCCCGGCGCCGGCTCCTTCGATGCCGATCCGGCCAAGCGCAAACTCCTGCCCGGCAATCAGTTCCCGATCGAAGCCTTCGACGCTTTCACCAAACAGATCGTGCCGCGCTGGCTGTCGACCGACGATGCGGTTTTGACCGCCTATATCGCGCTCATCGACAAAGTCTGCCCCTGCGTTCTCCTGACCCACAGCCAGGGCGGCGTGTTCGGCTTTAAGGCGGCGGAAGCCCGTCCCGACAAGATCAAGGGGATCGTCTCCGTCGAGGCGGCGAGCGCCGGCAATCTCGACAAGGCACCACTCCTGAAATCAATCCCGATCCTCGGTGTCTTCGGTGACTATATCGAGCAGGATTCGCGCTGGGTCGCCTATCGCAAAAGCGACTTCGCCTATTTCGATGCGGTCAAGGCCGCCGGCGGCAGCGTCGATATTATCGATCTCCCCCAAATCGGCATCAAGGGCAATTCCCACATGATGATGATGGATAAGAACAATCGCGAGATTGCCGACAAGATCTCGAAATGGCTCATCAGCAAAGAACTGGCCGATCCATAATGAAATCCGCCATGCCGGCTGCACAGCCCTTCATCGATTGCCACGCGCACGTCTACACCAGATCGATGCCGACAAGCGCCACCGCCTGGCATATTCCACCAGCCGATGCGCCGATCGATGATTATATCGCGACGCTTGATCGCCACGGCGTGCATTTCGCCGTGCTTGCCGCCGCGAGCATTTATGGCGATTACAACGATTATCAGCTTGAGGCTGTCCGCCGCTACAAGCGCCTGCGCACCACGGTAATCGTTTCGCCCGACATCGATCTCTACGCCATGCGGCGGATGAAGGAGGATGGCGTCGTCGGCGTCCGCTTCCAGTTCCGCAACGTCGAAACGCCGCCCGACCTGACGAGCTATGAATACCGTCGGCTGATGCGCCGCATCGCCGATCTCGACTGGCACGTTCAGCTGCACGACGAAGGCGTGCGCCTGCCCGATCACATCGCCAAGATTACAGCGTCCGGCGCCAAACTTGTCATCGATCATTTCGGCCGGCCGACGCGCGGTCAGGGCGTCAATTCGGCAGGCTTCCAGGCTGTCCTACGCGCCCTCGACAACGGCAACACCTGGGTCAAAGCTTCCGCCGCATTCCGGATCGAACCATCGGAGGATTGCCCCGTGTTCGCCGCCACCTTGTTGAAACACGTCGGGCCCGAGCGCCTGCTCTGGGGCAGCGATTGGCCCTTCGCCGCCTTCGAGGACAAGGTGACCTATGCCCAAACCCTCGAACGCTATGCGGCCAATTTTCCCGATGAAGCGGTGCGACGGGCGATGGACCTGACCGCCCTCAAACTCTTCTTCAACTGATCTCCAAACGAGGGAATAAAGTGACGCGTATCGTTCGTCGGGACATCACGGTAAAGACAATCGACCAGGTCACGATCGCGGTTCGCGAAGTCCGTGGTGACGAAACCTCGACCCAGGGCACGCCGATCCTTCTGATGCATGGCACGCGTGTGCCCGGGATCAGCGAGTTCGACCTTCCGGTCGAAAATGGCTCGGTGGCCGAGACCCTGGCGCTTTCAGGGCACGACAGCTTCATTCCCGATGCGCGCGGCTTTGGCCGTTCCGATCGCCCCGCCGCCATGTCACAGCCGCCAGGCGCTTCACGGCCACTGGCACGCTGCCTTGAAATCACCCGCGACGTTGACGCTACAGTGGACGCGATGCGCGAAACCTGCGGGGTCGACAAAGTCGCTTTGCTGGGCTGGGGTGTCGGCGCGACGCTCATCCTTATGTACGCGGCGCTTTGGCCGGAGAAGGTCAGCCATCTCGTTCTCTATAACCCGCTCTATGGCGGCGCTTCCGAACATGCGCGTTATCGCGGCGCGCAACTGGCCGATCCCAACAACCCTCTGCGCTTCAATGTCGAGAAGTTCGGCGGCTATAATTTCAACACGCTCGATCATCTGCTTGAGAAATGGGACACGTCGATCCCTCTCGCCAACAAGGATGAATGGCGCGATCCTGCTGTCGCCAAGGCTTTCGTCCAAGCTCTCAGCGATGGTGATCCAACCACCTTGAGCCGCGATCCCCCGACCTTCCGCAGCCCAAATGGCATGCTCGAAGACAGTTTCTATATTGGCATCGGCGAGAAACTCGTCCATGCCAACCAAGTGTCCTGCAAGGTCCTCATCGTCCGAGGGGAGCTGGACTATTTTTCCCGCGTCGAAGATGTCGACGAACTGCAACGTGATCTCGTCAACGCAGAGCAGGTGCGCCGATGGGAGCCAAAGAATGCGACACACTACGTGTTGCTCGATCGCCCGGAACGGGGGCGAGACGCAACTTTATCGCAGATCGTCGATTTTCTACGGAGCTAGAGCGTTTGCAGTAAACGCCACAAAGACGCATTAAAACAAAAGTCCGCGACGAAATTACGTTTTCTGCCGACACGCAATTTTCTCGTGGTGGACAGGTCACCCTGTCCACCCTCACGTCAAACCTATCGCTGATTAGTCGATGATCTGGACGATCCGGCGTGTCGCAGGATCAACCAGAACGATATGATTGTTCACCACCGTATAGCGATAAGTGCTCGGACCATATTCGGGCGGTACGTCGTAATATTGGAGGCCTTCGGACGGCAGAACAACACCATCGCGAAGCTCCTCGCGATAGACATAAGACGGTCGTCTTTGCGTCACGACATATTCGTGGAAACGCGGCCGTTGATCGCCACCGATCAATCCGGCGACGCCACCTGTGACGCCTCCGACGACGCCGCCAACAACACCGCCGACTGGGCCAGCCGCTCTATTACCTTCACGTGCGCCACTTTCAGCTCCGCCAACGACACCTTGCGCGTGAGCGAGAACAGGAAATGCAAGCACTGCAACGATAGCCGTTGCCATCAGGTGTTTGTTTCTCATGATCGTTCTCTCATGTTGCCGCAGATATGACATCTGCGGATGAGCGCCCCGGCATCAAGCTAACGTCACCTGCGAAGATGGGTTCCGCATTGTTTTATTCGATTATGTTGCAGCGGGCGGCGGCGGTTCCACAGGCACCGGCTGCGGATCTGTATCCGGCGTGCGGCGTCCGGGCTGAATGCGATCGGGATCCGTCAACGGTTTCTCGATCGGCGTTGGAACCGGCGTCATCGGCGGCACCTCCTGCGGCGGCGGCTCGGGTTCCGTGATCGGCGGTTGCGGGTGGTCTGGTTCGGTCGGCGGCATGCCGTTCACAAACATCATGTACATCTCTCATCGGTTGATACTTACTGTTCAAACCGATGGGGATGCGATGAGTTCCGTCAGGGAGAGAGAACACCTCAGTGTCATTCCAACACGCCCAAAGCGTGAGCGGAATCCAGGGCAACGGCGTCTATGTCCCGCGTCTCTCTTTGATGGAACATCACGGATTTTTTATGGCCCTGCCATGCGCTCTGGATCCCGCTCGCTTGCTCCGCAGGCGTCGGGGATGACACTGAGATTTGAGGCCGTGATTGCTCAGCTCGCCTTGCGCCGCGTCGCGGCTGGCTTGCCGGAAGCCTTCTTCGGCTCCGCCACGCTTTCAGCCGCCACCTTGCCTTTGCCGCTGCCCGTGATCGGCAGCAGCAGTTCGCGCTGGCCTGGAATGGCCTTGCTGCGCTTGCCGGCTTTCTTCGTTTCCGTCTTCGCGGGCTTCGCCGCCTCGACCTTCGCGGCGGGGGCACTCTGGCCGATGCTACGCCGCAACGCCTGCATCAGATCAACGACATTGCTTGGCGCCGCCGCGGGCCGATCTTTCGGCACTGGCGCGCCGGCCTGTTTCTTCTTCAGCATTTCAACGACGGCTTCTTCATACTCGTCGCGAAATTCCTTCGGATTGAAATCGCCTGTCTTCGACGCCACGATGTGCTGCGCCAGATCGAGCATCTCCTTCTTGATCTTGATATCGGAGATATCGTCGAAATATTCGTCGGCGTTGCGGATCTCATAATCGTAGCGCAGGGTCTCGCCCAAAATGCCCTTGCCCCACGGCTGCAGCATGATGACCCGCTCGCGCTTGGCCAGGACAACGCGACCAAGCGCCACCATATCCTTGACGCGCATCGCCTCGCGGATGACTGCGAAAGCCTCCTGCCCCACTTTGTCATTGGGCACGATGTAATAAGGACTCTCGAGGTAACGCTCGTCGATCTGGGAACGCGGCACGAAACGATCGACGCCGATCATATGGCTGCTCTCGATGGCAATCGCATCAAGCTCTTCGTCTTCAACCTGGAGATAGACGCCCTTGGCATATTCATAGCCACGGCCCTTGTCCTCGGCGCCGACAGGCTTCTGTGTCACTTCGTCGATGAGTTGTTGGCGCAGCCGATTGCCGGTCTGCTTATTGATTTGCCGGAACCCGACGCGCTCCGATGAGGACGCCGCCGTGTAAAGCGAAATCGGGCACGAAACGAGCGAGAGCTGAAGATAGCCCTTCCAATAGGGACGTGCGGGTGCAGCCACGACGAACTCCTACGCAACGCAGACACGATCAGTGGTCTCAAAGGTAGATCGTTAAGCTGAGCCAATCAACCTTAAGGGATCGTGAGCGCGGCCGACCGGGAAGCCGCCAGCGGCCGCTCCAGGCGCCGAAATGGCCCAATTCGGCCCGTTTCCTGCCGGATACGGTTATCAAACCGTAAGAATTCATGCCAAAAGCGGGGCGTTTTAACGCCTCTAGTCAGCCTGCGCCGAGGGACTTGGCGACATTATAGACGAGCAAGCTCGCCGCATAAGCCAGCACGAGCATGTAAAGGAAGGTGATCACCATCCATTTCCAGCTCCCGGTTTCGCGGCGAATAACCGCCAGGGTCGAGGCGCATTGCGGCGCGAAAATGTACCAGGCAAGCAAGGACAGCGCCGTCGCCAGGCTCCACTGGGTCGCCAGGACCTGGCCGATCTGCTCCGCCGCTTCCTTGCCGCCCTCGATCGCGTAAACGGTGCCGAGCGCGGCAACCGCCACTTCGCGCGCCGCCATGCCCGGGATCAGCGCCACGGCGATCTGCCAGTTGAAGCCAATCGGCGTCAGCAGCGGTTCGATCGCCTTGCCGATCATCGCCGCCAAGCTGTAGTCGATCGCCGGTTCCGTCGCGCCGACTGGCGGCTGCGGGAACGAGGCCAGGAACCAGATCAGCACCATCATGGCGAAGATCGTCGTACCGGCGCGCTGCAGGAAGGCCTTCGCCCGCGTATACACGCCGATCAAGATGCTGCGCAGGCGCGGCATCTTATAGTCGGGCAGTTCCAGCATGAAAGGCGCCGGCGCATAGTCGCGCAGCATGAAGAACTTGATCAGAAACGACACGCAGAGCGCGCTAGCGATGCCCGCCGCATAAAGGCCAAACATCACCAGCCCCTGCAAATTGACCCATCCCCCGATCATCTTCTGCGGAATGAATGCCGAGATGATCAATGTGTAGACGGGAATGCGGGCTGAACAGGTCATCAGCGGCGCGATCAGAATGGTGGTCAGCCGATCGCGGCGATTGTCGATCACCCGCGTCGCCATGATGCCGGGAATGGCGCAGGCAAAACTCGACAGCAGCGGAATGAACGCGCGGCCATGCAACCCGGCGCCGCCCATGATGCGATCCATCAGAAAGGCCGCGCGCGACATATAGCCGAAGTCTTCCAAGAGCAGGATGAACAGGAAGATGATGATGATCTGCGGCAGAAACACGATGACGCTGCCAACGCCCGAGATCACACCATTCTGCAAGAAGCTCTGCAGCAACCCGGCCGGCAATGTGTCGTGAATGAACTGCCCTACCCAATCGAAGCTCGACGACAGCAATTGCATCAAAGGCTGCGCCCAGGCGAACACCGCCTGAAACATGACGAAGAGGATCAGGGCCAGGATCAGCAGGCCAGCGACCGGATGCAGCACGACCGCATCGATCCGCGCGGTCCATGTGTCGGGGCGCGCCGGCAGGCTGATCGTCTCGGCGATGATGCGATCGGCGTCGCGTTGCAGCCCGCGCAATTGCGCCACCGTCAACGGTTCCCAGGAGCTTGCGTGGCCCGCCGCGGCCTGGATCAAAAGATCGTCGGTCAACCGTAACAGATCCGCGGTGCCGCCCTTGCGGATCGCGATCGATGTGACGACGGGCACGCCGAGCCGCTCCGCCAGCAGCGGCACGTTCACGCTCACGCCCCGGCGCGTCGCGATGTCGAACATGTTCAACACCAGCGCCAACGGCCGGCCGGCGCTCTTGAGTTCCAGCAGCAGGCGGATCGTCAGCCGCAGATTGGTTGAATCGGCGACGCACAGCACCAGGTCCGGCAGGGACTCGCCGCTGACACGGCCAAGCACGAAGTCGCGAGTAATTTCCTCATCAGGGCTGCGGCCGCGCAGCGAATAGGTGCCAGGCAGATCAACCAGCGAAACCTGGCGGCCCTTCGGGGTGACGAACGAGCCTTCCTTACGCTCGACGGTGACGCCCGGATAATTGGCGACCTTCTGCCGGCTGCCGGTCAGCGCATTGAACAAAGACGTCTTGCCGCTGTTCGGCGTGCCCACCAGGGCAAGATGCATCTGAGGGGGTTCCATGGCTCACAGTCCAGTCAGATCAGAAACGATAATGGCCATGGCTTCGCGCCGGCGCACGGCGATCGTGACGTTGTCGACACGCACCGCGATCGGATCGCGTCCAACGATCCCTTCGTGCAAAATCTCAACCCTGGCGCCCTCGACGAAACCCAGTTCGAGCAACCGGCTTTCGAGCTCAAGGTCCGAGAGCGCCGAACTGACGCCCGCCGTGTCCAGGTGTTGAATAATGCCGCGATAGCCGCGCCGGGCCTGCCCCAACGGCATGTGCTGACGCGTATCGATCTCTTCGCCCATAGTCATCATATCGGCCGCAGCAGCGCCGGGATGTCGGCGCCGAATGCGCCGTGATAGCGCCGCCACCGCCCATCAGCAAGCGCCACAAAGGCCGTCGGCAGCACCCGCACAGACAATTGATATTAAATCTGCTTCTAGATTATACGCGTTCTAATCTAGGCGCTGTAGCGAGCCCGTCCGCACGCTGCATTGGGTGCTCTCACGGCGGCGGCCTCCGCGACAGCCCCGCCACCTTCTCGATCGTCATGCCGGCAGCCTCCGGCGAGATTTCGCTTGTATCAATGGTGACGTCTACATCCAGCATCACGGCCATGGAGGCGCTGAAATCGGCCTTGAGCTGACGGAAAAATTCGGGAGATCGCAATTTGCCGAATTCGGCTCGACGCGACGACCGCTGCTCGGTTCATGATCTATCGTTGCCGCGACGCTACTCAACGGGGGACTGATTACCGGTGATCGGTCGGCCTATGCCGAGCGGATTGGCATCAAGCAGAACAAATGCAACGCGCGCCCATTGATCTGTCTTGTTGATCCAAGAATGATTGGTTCCTCTCTGCACAAGCACGTCTCCTGCTTTAAGAGAAATACACGTGTTATCCAGTTGCATCTCAACGTCTCCGGAGAGGACCAGCACATAGTCGAGCGTCTCGGTGCGATGCATGGGACCAATGGAATATGGCGCGAAATCAATCACCGCGAAGCGAGATCCATTGGGAGGCGGAGCAGTGGCCAACCGGCGCGCGCCCGCATCCTCGATGCTTGTCCCCATCCGAATATCCGCTGGCGTTCGGTCCGTACTCCAAACCAGGCGAGAGACGGTACCCCCTTCAAACAGGCGCGCATTTTGGGCATCGTCATCGAGAATGACGATCGCGGTACCGCCCGCATCATGGCCGGTAACAACACGATGAAGGTTCGGTGCGACTTCCGGGGAACTCATGGACAGATCCAAATAGCCAAATTGATTGGCGGTTATGAGAGCAACGTCAGTTTGGCAGGTAGCTCGTGTCGATCATCGAATTAATGTCGACCTTCTGATCCATGAACCCAAGCTTGAACATCCAATCCTGCATCTTCTCCCAGTCGGCTGGTGACGGTCGTGCGTCTGGAACGGGCTCGAGGTTGGCCATACCGATAAAGACCGACGCTGGGATCTCAACCATCTTGCTCGCCAGCAGCGCCTTCCGAGCTTTCCCCGTATTGGCGATGTAGTATTTCGTGGACGCGACAAAGTCGCTCAAAAACGAGCGGATTACCCTGTCATGTGATTTTAGAAATTCGGGCTGGAAGAAAATGTTGAACTCTTCGGCAAGCCCAAGCGTGTTGATGGAATTAAACAAAACCTTCACGCCGCCACCAGCGATCGCGTTCGCATAGAAGGGCTGCACGAAGGCGCCAATACTAATCTTTTGATCTCGCAGTGCCTGCTCCATCACTTGCGTGGGGACGACAACCAAACGAACATCGCGATCAGGATTGAGGCCAATTTTGCTCAGCTCGGCGCGCGCGATCAGCTCGAAAGTATTGCGCAGGCCAGGAATTCCTATGACCTTGCCCTTGAGATCTTTCGCCGAATTTATACCGCCTTCGGTTAAACTCAGAAACGATGTCGAATAGGTTCTGTTGCTCTCTTTCGAGATAGCGGCAACCGTGGTCGTCCGAATACCTTTTAAGGCCGATAGCATGAGCGTTGAGAAGCTGGTTGTTCCGCCGTCGATCTGCCCAGCGACATAAGCCTGAAAGCGAATGTCACCGGCACGGAAAGGCGTGATATCCAAGAGATAGTCTTTCCCTTGCCCCGGCGTGAGATCCGGCCGGGCTTTCATGAGACACATAACCTCCTCAACGCAGCTTGGACCGACACCCAGCCGAAGCCTCAATGGCTCTTGCGCCATCGCTGGCGCAAGATTGAAAGCAAGAACAAACGCAAGCAGATAGCTGGCTATGTCACGATAAAACGTCATGATCCCCTCCCACGAACAGATCGCCTTCAACAGGCGATCTGAGCCATCTCGATTGGCGTTCCGATCAGGCATTCCGCCTGCTTTTCCCTCACCACCATGAAATCGGAGAGCATGCAGCCCACATCGGGCTTCCATCGTGAATTGTGCAGGTCGATATTGTTGCCAAAGCACATGCCCTCTTCGAGAACCAGGTCTCCGATGCCGTGACCGTTCATGGTGTCGTAGCCATAGCCCTCCTTGTAGACCACGGTCGGAAATTCCGGCGATGCCGTTCCCATGGCGTGGAAACCAAGCTCGACGAAGTCGATCCCCGCACGCTCGACAGGCCGCCGGATCATTTCTACGGCTTCCCGTATTGTTCTGCCGGCAACGAGTGCTTGCTTGCTCGCTTCAAGGCACTCGACGGACACTTTCCAGATATCGAGCAGCTCCGGCGGCGCTTTTTCTCCGAGATAGACCGTATATTCCGTGTGGCAACGATAGCCGCCATACTTCGTGTGCCATTCGGCGATGATGAGATCGCCTTTCGCCAACGGCCGCGTTGTCGGAGATAGGGGCTGTTCACACCCGTGCAGCAGATGCCACAACTCCATATCGGAATGTTCGACCGGCCCCGACGCGAGGAAATTGAAAATGTTCGGATCGCCACCGTTGGCGATCTGCGTATGGATCATCGCCGCATAAACTTCGGCCTCCGTTCGGCCTGGGCGCGCCGCATCGATCATCGCATCGATCGTTTTGCGCGCGATTTTCCCGGCCTTGCGAAGTTGTCCTATCTCCTCTTCGCTCTTCACCATTCGCATTTCTTGCGTCAGCCAATTGGCATCGATGAAGGCGGCATTCGGCAGCAGCTTCTGGAGCGTCAGAGCATCCTGGTGAAGCAGTGTCGGCGTCGTCTGAATTGTCGACGAGAAACTGACAAGGCCGATGCGGGCCTTGTCGAGGCCCTGCTCCTGCAGCTGCGCTGCAACGGCGGCCACGCCACCATTGCAGCGGAAATCATCCACCCAATCCTGCAGCGACAAATACATATGTGTCGGCCGCAAATTGTGGGGAATGCCGTTCCAGACAATCGGTTTGCCAGAAAGCGGAAACAGCGCTTGAGCGCCGCTCTGCGAGTCGACTTGGAACATGTAGCGCATGTTGGCCATGCCAGCGCCCCAGAAGATGTCGTTGCCGAAGAACACCAGCGCATCGAGGCCCGCCATCAACATGCGCTTACGCGCCTTGTCCCATCGACGATCTCGCTCCTTGAGGCTAAGCCCAGGAAAATATTGCTTTAAAACCGGAGTCGCGCGGGCCCCGGACGGAATTGGCTGCTTGGCAGATGGAAAGAGCTGATTCATTTGTTCGCATACCGTACATTTGTTCGTATAACGCACGCGACAATATTCATCGGCTCTGCGTCGGTGTCAATATTCGTCCCCTTCAATGTTCGGATCGGATTGATTAGTGAAACAGCCAATCAACGCTCACACCCCGCCAAAACACTTTAAGCTGGACAGCATGAACGCCCCAGAATCCAAAGCCCCAGAACGAGAGTTACTGGGAACGCTCGCCAACGGCTTGGCTGTCATCAAGACCTTCGCGGATGCGCCATCGGGCATGAGCCTGAGCGACCTGGCGAAAAAAACCGGGCTCACGCGAGCCTCTGCGCGTCGCATTTTAATGACGCTTCAAAACCTCGGCTATGTCGAGGCGCAAGGCCGCATTTTCAAATTGCGGCCCAAGATACTGGAACTGGGGTTTTCCTATCTTTCATCGCAGGGATGGCTCGGCATCGTGCGACCAGAACTTACGGCGTTGGCGGCGGCAACAAAGTTGCCATGCAACGCCGCTGTGCTTGAAGATGATGAGGTCATCTATCTGGATCGTGTCAATTACGATGTCGCCGACCGGATCACGATGACATTCAGCATTGGCCAGCGATTTCCAGCTTTTGTAACTGCACTGGGTCGAACCCTTTTAGGGGGGATGTCTGATCGCCAAATCGACATTCTGCTGGCGAAGCAAACGCTGCCTCCTCTCACGCCTTCCACTCTTACTGACAAAAAGACTTTGGCCAGGCAGATTCAAAAAGATCGCGTACAAGGCTGGTCATTCGTGCGGGACGAGCACGCCACAGGTTTATGTTCGATAGCCGCCCCCCTCATCGATGCGCGAGGAACCACATTCGCGGCGATAGGCGCGGGCTGGCTGACAGGCGCGGAAAATCCCGAACAAGTTCGCGACCGTTTGACGGCTCCCTTGTTGCACGCCGTCGAAACAATAAATCGCGCGCTTGCACAATCTGGCTTCGTAGCCCGTGAAAACGAATGACCGGTTCGCAAATGCAATGGAGCAGGCCATTATAAAAAGGCTTGACCGCTACAAAAGGGCTTGGCCGCGAAGCGAGTATTCAGCCCTCGCCCCGCGCCCATACAAGATAAGAGCCACACGGCTCTCCTCCAGCTCGTGAAATCAAGCGCGCGCTTTTCTCCACGCATCGACACTGAAAGGCCCGGGCCCAGCGGCCACGATGTAGAGAAAGCCGAAACAGAAAAGGATCGCGGCCACACCGCCATTTTGCGAGGGGAAGAAATCCTTTGGCGCATGACCGATGAAATAAGCGCAAGCCATCAGCCCCGACAGGATAAAGGCCGCCGGTCTGCTCAAGTATCCAATCAACAGGAAGAAGCCGACCACCAATTCGAACACGCCGGCGATCCAAGACAGAGATAGGACCTCAGGCCCGCGCGCGGAATAAGGAAATCCGAGTATTTTCTGAGTGCCATAACTGAAGAGAACAAGCGCAAAGACAATGCGCAAAACACTCAGCAAATACGGGCTGATTGCATTCAGATTACCAAACATTCCATCTCCAAATTGCAAAAGTCACGACCATAATCCCGATGTACGATTTTCATTTCCACGGCAAATAAACCCGAAACAAATTGCTGTGATGGAAGATTGTAAATCATCCAAACTGCGCGATGTTGCGATCAGACCTCGGGACCTCACTTGAACAAAAAACCCGCCGGAAAATCCGGCGGGCCAAAATTTTAAAAGAACCGTTGCTCAGATCACATCGGCACGATGTTCGCGGCCTTGACGATCGGCGCCCACTTCTCGATGTCGGAGAGGAGACGTGCATTCGCTTCCTTCGCCGTGTCGTGATGCGGCACCGCACCGACTGACTCAAGAAACTTCGCCGTCTCAGGCGTTTTGGCTATCTGCAGCAGCCAGCCGGAGAATTTGTCGATGATCGGCTGCGGCGTGCCCTTGGGGAAGTAAGCAGCCCACCACGGCGACAGATCGAAATCCTTCAAGCCGGCTTCCTGCATGGTCTGCACACCGGGGAACGAGTCGCTGCGCTGCCCCGTGGTCACGGCCAAACACTTCAGGCGACCGGAGCGCACTTGCGCCGCAGCATAGGTGCCGTCCATCACCATGAAGTCGAGCGTGCCGTTGACAACGTCAGGCAAGGCATCCGGCGCCGTGCGATAGGACACCGGCTCGGCCTTGGTGCCCGTCGTCGACTTATAGAGCTCGGCGCAGAGAATGCCCATCTGGTTGGTGTAGCCATATTTGGCCCGGTCGGTCGTCTTCAGGAAAGCCGTCAGATCGGCGATCGAATTGAGCTTCGAGTCCGCCGCCACAACGACGACAAACACGATCTGCGCGAAGGTGCCGGCCGGCACGAAATCCTGCACCGTGTCGAAGGGCAGCGATTTGAACATATAGCGCGAGCCGGCCATGTTCGAATTGGCCGAGAACAGGATCGAATAGCCATCGGGCTTCGCCTTGGCGACAAGACCAAGAGCGATATTGCTGTTGGCGCCCGGCCGGTTTTCGACAACGATCGTCTTGCCGGTCAGCTCGGTCAGCTTGTTGGTGAAATAGCGGCCGAGAATGTCGGCGCCGCTGCCGGCCGGAAAGCCGATGTAAATATGCATGGGCTGCGCCGGATAGTTCTCAGCTTGAGCGAACGCCCCGCCCGGCACCGTCAGCGACAGAGCGCCAGCGCCAAGCCCCTTGACCACGTCCCTACGATCCATTTCTTTTCTCCCGTTGCGTCCGGCACGGCTGACGCCGCCCGGCGAATGCGGCCATTAAGCAGAGGGTCGTATCCCGCGCAAGCGTATCTTCCCCTGAAAACAAGGCTCTGACGCGGTTTTGACCGCCAATTTGGCTATTGTGGGGTCAATCCGGCGGCCGCGGCCAATTTGTCCCAGCGCGCCCGGTCGGCATCAAGCTTGGCAAGGACATATTTGGCATCGCCGACCACCGGCATCGCCACCATGTCACCAAGAAATTTGACCGTTTCGGGCATTTTACAGATGCGTTGGACCAATTCGCCCAGCTTGGCATTGGCTTCCTGCGGCGAGCCCTTGGGCAGCCACACGGCCCACCAGGGGCTGAAAAAGAAATCCGGCACGCCCTCTTCCTGCATGGTCGGCACGTCGGGCAGCACATTGATGCGCTTCTCCATGGTGGCGCCAAGAATGCGCAGACGCCCCGCCTTGAGCTGGCCGGCGGCATAGGTGCCATCCATGATCATGTAATCGAGAGTGGCGCTTTCCAGGTCGCCCACCGCATCGGCCGTGGTGCGGTAGGAAATGGCTTCGGCCTGCACGCCAGCGAAGGCTTTCAGGGCGAAGCCCGCGACCATCGCCGCTGGGTTGGTGTAGCCATAGCGGTTCTGCTGTTTCGATTTCAGCAGCGCCAGCAGCTCTTTCACGTTGCTGGCCTTGGACTTGGTGCCGACGACCAGCACGAACGGTGTCTCGACCAGGCCGCACACGCAATCGAGATCGGTGCGATAATCGACCGAAAAATCCTTCAGGAGATGTTTGCCGCCGGCGATCAGCGTATTGCCGGTGAAGAGGATGTTGGCGCCGTCGGGCTTCGTCTTGGCCGCGACATTGATGGCGATCGAACCGACCGCGCCCGGCCGGTTTTCCATCACCACGGTCTGGCCGCTGAGTTCCTGCATTTTCGTCGTGAACCAGCGGCACAGGATATCGGCGCCGCTGCCGGCGGCAAAGCCGATATAGACGTGCAGTGGTTTGTCCGGCCAGCCTTGCGCGAAAGCCGGTAGACCGGCGGACGAGAGCGCAGCCGCCCCCGCGCCAACAATCATGTCGCGACGATTGATCAAGATGTCCTCCCCTGAAGCCCCGGGCTTTGACCCTGGTCTTGACCACAGTAGGCCGCAAGTTGGCGCACCCGGCAAGGGCTGCAGGCGTTTCACGCTTTCACGGGCAAAATTGCGTTTCTGTCGCAACGCAATTTGCTCTAATCAGAGGCCAAATTTCTCCTTCTGGTGACGAATATGGCCAAAACCTCGAAAAGCCCGGCTCGAAAGAGTGCCCCCGCCCTGTCCCTCGGCCTGCTCGGCCGACCCGCCACCATGCCCGATCATCCGGATGCCGCGATTCTCGAGCGCGTTCCCAATCCGCAGGCCGGCGAAATCTATGTGACGCGTTTCACCGCGCCGGAATTCACCTCGCTCTGCCCCGTCACCAGCCAGCCAGATTTCGCCCATCTGGTCATCGATTTCGTGCCCGGCAAATGGCTGGTCGAATCCAAATCGCTGAAATTCTATCTCGGCAGCTTCCGCAATCACGGCGCCTTCCATGAGGATTGCACCGTGCGCATAGGCAAAGACATCGCCACGCTCCTTAAACCCCGCTGGCTGCGCATCGGCGGCTATTGGTATCCGCGCGGCGGCATGCCCATCGACGTGTTCTGGCAAACCGGCAAGCTTCCCGCCGGCACCTGGGCGCCCGACCAGGGCGTGCCCACCTACCGCGGCCGTGGCTGATAGCGGCAACGCCCTGGCCACACACAGGGTTCATCGCAACGAACGGATAACCACACCGACGTTTCAAACGATTCCGTTCACGAGCCCCTAACCTCGCCAGCCCCATGCTGGACCAAAGCCGGTAAACGGCGAGGTGGGGGTTCAATGGTTCCGGTCAGCTTCGAGGGGTGCGCGGGTAGTTTTCATCCGGCACGGGGAACACGCGGCGTTGTCATCTGTTCGAGCTTCGGCTTCGAGGAGATCTGCGCCCGCAAATCGCTGGTACTGCTTGCCCATAAGCTGGCTGCGCGCGGCATCAATGTGCTGCGCTTCGATTATTTCGGCACCGGCGATGCCCTCGGCGGGCCCTTGCATCCGCATCAGGTCGAGAGCTGGATCAGTAATATCCGCGCCGCCGCCGCCTGGCTGAAAACCAATGCTGCTGTTTCCGATATCTCGCTGATCGGCCTGCGCCTCGGCGCGCTGCTGGCGGCAAACGCCGCACCGTCCATCGAACAGCTTAGCCAACTGGTGCTGATCGCCCCACCGCTCAGCGGCAAGGCATGGCTGCGCGAAACCCAAGCCTTCTCGGCGATGATCGCGCCACCACTGGGCGAACCTACTGCGCCCTCCGCCACGAGTGAGATCACCCTGGCGGGCTATCGCATGACCAGCGAAACAGCGGCCGCCCTGAAGGCCCTCACCTGGCCGAGCTTCGAGACAGCCTCCACCCCGCTCCTGATCCTGTCGCGTGAACAGACGCAGGAGGCCCAGGCCTTGGCGCAACGCGCTGGCGGACCATCGGATAAAGTCGAAGTCCTGCCGTTCGCCGGCTATGGCGCGATGATGTGCGATCCGACAGCGAGCGAGCCGCCCATCCCGACGTTGACCCTGATCGCCGACCATCTCCCCCATGGCAATGCCCTGCGGGAAAGCGGACCGGCAAACCCGCCTTGCCTACCGCTCGTCGGCGCCGACTTCGTCGAAACGCCCGTGCAGATCGGCGCCGATGGCCACGTCAACGGCATTTTCTGCCGGCCCCCCGGCGGCGAGCAGCGCCGCAACATCATCGTCTTCTTCAATGCCGGCGGCATTCCGCGCAGCGGCTGGGGCCGCATGCATGTCGATCTCGCCCGCAAGCTGGCGCGCTTTGGCACCTCATCGTTGCGCATCGACCTGCCCGGCCTCGCCGACAGCGCCTGGCCCGGCGGCCCCTCAGCGGTCGCTGTCATTTCGCAAGATCTGTCGGCGCGCATTTCAACGATCATCGACTGGCTGAAAGAGCGCGGCTTCGCCGAGATCTCCCTCGCTGGCGCTTGCAGCGGCGCCTATCATGCCTTCCGCACGGCGCTGGCCGATCCCCGCATCGACCGCTTGGTGCTGCTCAATCAAGGTTCCTTCGTATGGAGCGCCACCCATGCGATGAAACTGGCGGCCTGGCAGAAGTCGAAAGCCCGCGAGATGCAGACGAAACTGTCGGCGCTCGACAGCGACGAACAGGCGGCAAGCGACGCGGCCAAACTGATGGCGCGCCTGTTCCCGCTCGCCAAGCGTTTTGCCCGCAGCAGTTTGGACGCCATGATGGCGCTCTCGGCCAGGGCCAATCACGTGCTGGCGCAGCAGAACCCGGTCGAGGCAGCGTTCCACACCATCGCCGGACGCGGCACCAAGATCATGCTGGTCTACAGTGAGAACGATGCCGGCCTCACAGAACTCGAACGGCACATGGGCTTATATCTCGATGGCGACGGCATGGATGCCGACGCCCTGCCCGGCGTCTCCAAACATATTCTGAAGAACGCCGACCACATGCTCACCCAGCCATGGGCGCGCGAAGAATTCGGCGATCTGGTGTGCCGTTTCGTCGATCAGCGCAGCACCGTGCGCACCGAGGCGATGGAACGCGCCTTCCGCGCCGGACGTGTCGCCTGACGCCCACTGTCATTGCGAGCGCAGCGAAGCAACCCAGGGCCAAAGGTAGCGCCATAGACGTAATCAGACCTGCGCCACAGGCATTTCTGACATTCTATCACGCGCTCTGGATTGCCTCGTCGCTGCGTTCCTCGCAATGACGGATGTCACGCATTCGAGTGCTAAACGTTGACGACGATGACCGCGGTCTTCGGATTGTTCAACTCACTAAAGGCGGCGAAACGGCGCGCCTCAGCGGCTTCGCGAAAGGCGAAATAGAGCGTGCCCGCATAGCCGCTTTCAAATGCGCCGCATGTCTTGGCGAAGGATTCCACGTCCTCCAATTTGCTGAACCTGCCGGCAAGATGCACCCGCCAGGTTGCCCCCGCCGCCTGCTGTAACGTCATGGCTAGCTCCCATTAAAGCCTACACACTAAAGTGTAGCATGAGCTACATTTATGCCAGAGTTCAGCCGGCAAGGCAAGCGCGCGATAAGCGCTCGCCTTACGGCCTGCCCTCGCACCCGATCAAAAAACAACAGCACAACCATTTCATCGCGACCTGCGGCTCGATCACCAGCGCTTATGTCCGCGCCCCGGTCCTTCCCTTACCCGCGATGATCATGCTGAACTGATCGCCCGCCTTGAGCGGCGCGCCGGCCGCCCGCAATTGCAAGCCAGTTAAGTTGAGGAAAGAACCATGAGTGCAGAAGCCCGATTGATCGAGCTTGGCATCGTACTACCGGAGGTGCGCACGCCGCTCGCCTCCTATGTGCAGTTTCGTGTCTGCGGCAACATGCTTTATCTCGCCGGCCAGGGACCGCACGATCTCAGCGGCCACCTCACGCTCGGCAAGCTCGGCCAGGATCTTTCGGTCGAGGAAGGCATCGCGGCCGCACGGCTCTGCGGCCTCAACCTGCTCGCCGTGGCGCGACAGGCGCTGGGTTCCCTCGACCGGATCGATCAGGTGGTGAAGATGCTCTGCCTGGTCAATGCGACGCCGGATTTCACGCAACATCCCACCGTCGCCAACGGCATGTCCGATCTCATGGCCAATGTCTTCGGCGAGAGCGGCCGACACGCCCGCTCAGCCATCGGCGTGCCGTCCCTACCGCACGGCATGGCGGTCGAGATCGAAGGGATTTTCTCGATCGTTGGCTGAGTGAGTTTACGACTTCGCCAACTGGTCGAAAGCCATCAGCCGCTTGAGCAGCGCTTCCAGCTCGCCAAGCGGCACCTGGTTCGGTCCATCGGAGAAGGCGTTGGCCGGATCGTCGTGGGTTTCGATGAACACACCGGCGACGCCGACGGCCACCGCCGCCTTGGCCAGCACCGGCACGAACTGGCGTTCGCCGCCAGAGGTCGTGCCTTGCCCGCCGGGCTGCTGCACCGAATGGGTAGCGTCGAAAATCACCGGCGCGCCGGTCTGCTCGGCCATGATCGGCAGCGAACGCATGTCGGACACCAAAGTGTTGTAGCCAAAGCTGGCGCCGCGCTCGGTGACGAGCACGTTCGGATTGCCAGCACCGGTGATCTTGGCGGCGACATTCTTCATGTCCCACGGCGCCAGGAACTGGCCCTTCTTGACGTTCACCGCCCGGCCGGTCTTGGCCGCCGCCAGCAACAGGTCCGTCTGCCGGCACAGGAAAGCCGGGATCTGCAACACATCGACCACCGGCGCGACGATGGCGCATTGCTCGTTCTCATGAACGTCGGTGAGGATGGGAAAGCCGAAGCGCTCCTTGATTTCGGCGAAGATCGGCAAAGCCTCATGGATGCCCATGCCGCGCTTGCTAGTCAGCGAGGTGCGGTTGGCTTTATCGAAGGAGGATTTGTAGACGATGCCGACGCCGAGCCGGTCGGCGATGTCGCGCAGGGCGCCAGCCATGCGCAGCGCATGATCCCGGCTTTCCAGCGCGCAAGGGCCGGCGATGAAGGACAACGGCCGCTGGTTGCCAAAAACCACCGACTTCGCGCCTGTGCCGATCCGTACTTCGCCATTCGCCTGCATGATCACTCCGGTTTTTCAAAGCATTTTCAAGCGAAGCGGAGGCCGGTTCGCGTGAAGAAAATGCGTCAAAAAGAAAATCCAAGGCAAAATCGCGTTTCTCTCGAAACGCGATTTGCTTTGACCGGAGACCTAAGCCGCGGGGCGGCTGACCGCAAGTACGACGGAGATCAGTCCCGCGCGACGAAACAGCCGGCCCGGTTGGCCCGCAGCGAGGCGCAGATGGCATCGGCCTCATCGCGGGAGATTTCGGTCAGGCGCAAGCGATAGACGATTCGGTCACGTGGCTTGGCTGGGATGATTTCCAGCGGCCGTCCGTCCAATTGGTATGAAAAGCGATGCTGAAGCTTCTCGGCAAGGGCCCGGGCTTCATCCTCCGTGCTGGCGGCGGCGAGTTGGATCGAAACGCCGCCGGAACGGCCGAAACGGGCGCTATCGACCACAGTGGCCGGAGGCCGCTGATCCTGCGCCACGGGAGGCAGTGGATCGGGGGCTTTTGCGACGACACTCAGGTTGAGCGGCGCGTCCGGCGGCAACTGGACTCGGACGTCCACGTTAGCCGGCGCGGCGGAAGGGGTGGGATTCGAAGCCACGATCGTCGTCGGCTCCGCCCTAACCTCAACCTTAGCTGTTGACTTAACAATCTCGGGCTTGGCAGCCGCCAGCTTAGCAACTTCAGGTTTGGTCGTTTCAGGCTTGATGGTTTCCGGCTTGGTTTCAGGTTTGGCGGTGGCCACGACAAACGGTGTGGCGACTGGCGCGGGTCGGATGGTGCCGGTCGGCGTCGGGTCGACGATGCGGCCACGGGAATCGGTGGCGACCGACTTCACCGTCTTCGGTTCTGGAAAATAGACATTCGAGGCGACTTGAGCCGGTGCGGTCAGCGGCGTCGCCCCCACCGGGCCGGCCGGCGTTTCGACGCTAGCCCGGGCTGTTTTCTGCTGGATCGGCGGTGTCGTTCCGGTCTGGGCGACCTGCGTTTTATAACTTTGTGTCGGCGCGGCGATGGTCGGTGTCTCGCGGACGATTTCCGGCCGTTCGGTCGAAGCCAAAAACTTGGCGCCGACCACCGCACCCAGCGCGATCAGCAGCGCCCCCATCGACGGGTGCGCCAAGACCGACTTGCGCCGTTGCGCGGCGCCCGCCGGGGCAACAGCCTCAGATTCTATAGTAAGAGCGCTCTGGCTCGGCGGCACGGCGGCCGGAGCCGGCAAGGCGCGCAGCGCTGGCGCGCCGAAACGGGAGCGCAAATAGCGGAATTGCTGGCTGAACTGGCTCATCTCTCGCATTCCAATGACGCGGCCGGTGGAATGTGCCGGGCCGACTGTCGGACTGGCGTTCCCTCACAGGACGCCAGCGAGATGAGCGTGGGCGAATATGGTAAACAAAATCTGAAATTCAGCGATATGTGCGACCGCTCCAGCGGCCGAGGCAAAAGCAGAAACCTCGCCTCAATCCTTAGGACTTCGGCGCATCTATTTGGAATAAATAATATTTCAAGGCAAAGTCTGACGCCACTGATCCGGACCGTCACCTGGATTGCGATAGAGCGGCGTCACCGCCCAACCATTCGCGGACGCCACCGGCATGATCGCCATCATGGCTGGAATGAACTTGTTTTGCCGATTGGCAATGGTCGAGCGACTGGCAAGCGCGCAGCGCCCCGCACCATGGTTGCGCTCGCAGGCCTCGCTCGTCTCATAGGCCGGCGCTGTGTTCGCATGCTGAATGAGCCCTTGGCGCCAAAGCTCTGTACAATCGTCTATTTTTGCCGAACCGAAAGAGGCGCATTCGTCCGGGCTGCGCAGCACTTTCCCGTCGATGGATTCCGCCGAGAGCAGGCTGAAGTAGGCCCAGCCAACCAACAGAACCGCGGCCACGGCCCCGCCGATGATCATCAGGCGGGTGCGATTCTGTTCGTCGAACACATCGGTCATGCTGGCGCCGACCCGCGCCCCGCTCTTTGCTGTACGAACCGGCGGAGCGGCGACGCCCCCTGGCCGGCGATTACCAAACTGCTTCTCACCCTGCGCTAGTGCCACGACGCAGAACCCCAAACTCTCTTCCGGAACCACCGCCCGGCTCGCCCCATTCCTAGGCAGCTAAAGTTAAGGGAGAGATACCTTAACGGATGTAATTCGAGCGATTTCAATGAGCGCAAACAGAGTGTAAACGACCCAAAATGCAGACGCGGCGGATGGGAACCGGCATTCCTATTTCGGCCCCGCCATGCTATCCGGCCGCCTGTAACTCCGGCCGAAGGGAAAACCAGGACTTTTCGCAAGTTACGATCGGTTTTCCCGTAACGGCTCTCTGCCAAAATGAGGAAATGACAATGAGGTTTTGCATCAGCGGCAATGGCGCGATGGGCGTCGCCCATCTGAAAGCCATCAAGGCGATCGAGGGCTCTCAGGTGACTGTGCTGCAAAGCCGCACCCAGGAAGGCACGGAAAAGACTGCTGCCGAATATAATGTCCCCGTCGCCCTGACGAGTTTCGAAGAAGCGGTCAATCGCAAGGACGTCGACGCCGTCATCATCACCGGCCCGACCCAGGTTCACGCTGACCAGGCCGAAATCGCCATGCGCGCCGGCAAGCACGTGCTGATCGAAATCCCGATGTGCGATTCCGTCGCCGATGCCGAGCGCATCGTCCGCGTCCAGAAGGAAACCGGCGTCACTGCCATGGCCGGCCACGTCCGCCGCTTCAACCCCAGCCACCAGCTGATGCACCAGAAGCTGCAGAAGGAAGGCGTCGTCCTGCAGCAGATGCAGGCCCACACCCATTTCTTCCGCCGCACCAATATGAACGCCCTCGGCCATGCCCGTTCGTGGGTCGACCACTTGCTGTGGCACCACGCCTGCCACACCGTCGATCTGTTCTCCTATCAGACCGGCGAAAAGGTCTCCGAGGCCTATGCGGTCCAGGGCCCCTATCATCCGGAACTGAAGATCGCCATGGACATGGGCATCATCATGAAGACGCCGAAGGGCGCCATCTGCGTGCTGTCCCTCTCCTTCAATGACGAAGGTCCGATCGGATCGCCCTACCGCTATATGTGCGACAAGGGCACCTGGGTCTCCTTCTACGACGACCTGACCGACGGCTTTGGCAAGAAGATCGATCTCACGGGCGTCGCTCCGTCGATGAACGGCTTCGAGAACCAGGACCGTGAATTCATCGCCGCGATCGAGGAAAAGCGCGTCCCGAACTGCTCGGTGGCCGAAGCTCTTTCGACCATGCAGACCCTCGGCAAGCTCGAGGACCAGCTCATCAAGATGAACGGTAAACCCTGATCATTTGCCCTGATTCAGGGCCGGCCTTGCGACAGAAGAAGCACTTGCCACAGCTGTCGTGATGCCACTACTGGTCACCTCACTGTCATCCCGGACGTCTGCCCGCAGGCGATCCGGGATCTTGCGCGTCAGGCATGGCGCCGAGGCCGTCAACAACATACCCTCCCCGCGCCCCAAAGGGGCACGGGTCCTGCATATGGAACCATCATGAATCTTGAAGCCATCGCCATCGGCAAAAACCCGCCCCACGACGTCAACGTGGTCATCGAGGTCCCCATCGGCGGCGAACCGATTAAATATGAAATGGACAAGGAATCCGGCGCGCTCGTCGTCGACCGCTTCCTCTATACGGCCATGCGCTATCCGGGGAACTACGGCTTCATCCCCCACACGCTGTCGGAAGACGGCGATCCGTGCGACGTGATCGTCGCCAACACTCGCGGCATCGTGCCGGGCGCCATCATGAGCTGCCGCGTCGTCGGCGTGCTGCTGATGGAAGACGAAGCCGGCGGTGACGAGAAGATCATCGCTGTGCCTTCCGACAAGCTGACCCAACGCTATAAGAGCGTGCAGAACTACACCGACCTGCCGGAGATCACCCTGCAGCAGATCGAGCATTTCTTTCTGCACTACAAGGATCTCGAGCCCGGCAAATGGGTGAAGACCAAGGGCTGGGGCGATGCGGAAGCAGCGCGCAAGCTGATCGTCGAGGCGATCGAGCGGGCGAAGAAGAACAAGAAATAGCCGGGCGGGCATAACCCTCCCCTCCGCTTTCGTCATTGACCGATGGCAGGAAGCCTGTGATCCTCCCTCCCATAAGTTTCTGGGAGGGAACAATGAAACTCGCACGTATCGTGGCGATCCTAATTGCCGTTAGCGCCGGCCTGACATCGGTGCGCGCGCAGGACAATTACCCCGACAAACCGGTCCGCATCATGCTCGGCTTTGCTGCCGGCTCCGGCGCCGACATTCCCGCCCGCTTCCTGCTCGAACAGCTGCGCCAGATCACCAATGGCGCCACCTTCATCGTCGACAACCGGCCCGGCGCTTCGGGCAATATCGCGGTTGATGCCGGCGCCAAGGCAAAGCCCGACGGCTACACGCTGTTGCTCGCCTCCACCGCCACCACCGCCGGCAATACGGCGCTCTACAAGCCGGTGCCTTTCGACGTGAAGAAGGAATTGGTGCCAATCGCCGCGCTGCACGAGAACGGCTTCGCTTTGGCGATCGGGCCCGACAATCCCTCGAAGACCGTCGCCGAACTGACGCAATATCTGAAGGCCAAGGGCAAGCGCGCCACCTATGGCTGGGCGACAACCGTCGGCCTCGCAGGCTCCGTCGCCTATACCACGGGCGCCGGCCTCGACATGACGCCGGTCGCCTACAAGATCACGCCCGATGCGGTGCGCGACCTTTCCGCCGGCCAGATCGACTTCGCCTTCGTCGACACGCTCTATGCCAGCGGCCAGGAGCGACAGGGCAAAGTGAAACTCCTCGCCGTGACGACGGCGACGCCCAATCCGGCCATGCCGAATGTGCCGACCATGGACTCGCTTGGCTACCGCACCTCCGACACGACGCCGATCTGGGCCATGTGGGCGCCGGCTGGCACGCCGAAGCCGATCCTCGACAAGTTGGCCAACTGGTTCATGCAGGCGGCCGGCTCGAAAGCCTATGCCGACTTCCTGCTCAACAACGGCGGCGTGCCGGTGAAGGGCGACGCGGCGTTCATGACCAAGAAACTCGATGAGGCCATCACCGCCTGGAACAAGGTGGCTGAAGTAGCGAAGATCGATATCAAGTAGACGTGCCACATCTGCGCAGCAGATGATCCAGAGCGCGTGGCAGAGCGATCAACGCAGAAGCATTTGCCCCTGGATACCGGATCACGCCTTTGGCGTGTCCGGTATGACACCAAGGCTTCGGCTTAAGCCGCTTTCTTACCTTCCTTCGCCATCACGAAATCATAGGTGATGGTGACGAAGGGCTCGTTCATCACTTTGCCGTCGGGCGCTTTGCCTGGCGGATGTTCCTTATATTCGCGGATCAGCGATTCCTTGACGCCGAACACCGCATCGGAATCGATGTACTTATCGGTCGGATCGAAGATATGCGTCACCAGCCGGCGATGGCCTGGCGCCGTGAAGATGAAATGCAGATGCGCCGGGCGCATCGGATGACGCCCCTGCCCGCGCAGCATTTCGCCGACCGGCCCATCGGTCGGCACCGGATAACACGTCGGCTTGATCGACCAGAAGAAGTAACGGCCCTCGCTGTCGGTCTTGAAGCGGCCGCGACCGCCCGGACCGCCGAGCTTTTCCATCTGCTGCACGTCGTAAAAGCCATCGTCGTCGGAGTGCCACACATCCATCTGCGCATTGGCGAGCGGCGTGCCATCCTCCGAGCGCAAGGTGCCGTAGATATAAGCCGGCTCGCCCTTCATATTGCCGTGGATGTCATCGCCCATCTTGCAGTCGGGCATCTGCGCCGTCCAAAACGGCCCCAACACCGTCGACTGCGTGATGTCGCCATGCACCGGATGGTTGATGGAATCGACCAGGGTCGAAACACCCAACGTGTCCGAGAGCAAAACGAACTCCTGCCGCACGTCGTCGCAGATCTTGCCGGTGCGCGTCAGGAAGTCGATGGCAACCCCCCATTCGTCTTCGGTCGGACGCACGTCGCGCACGAAATCGTGCAGGTGTTTCACCAGCGACGTGCAGACTTCTTTCACCCGCGCATTCGGCGCATTGGCGAAACGCTCAATGACCGCCTGCGTGATGCTGTTTTCGTCGAGTTCGCGCATACTATCCCCTCAAGAAACGTGATCTCTCAGCGTATTTCTAGTCATGGCCCGATTAATCTTGGCCCGATTAATCATGGCCCCAAGACAGCGGCTTACCGGCGAGCCAGGCTTCGCCAGCGGCATAGAGCGCCTCGACCCGCTCGCCCTTCAGCCCCGGCATATTGGTCTTCACCGGAAAGCCGATCTTCGACTGGATATAGGCGAGATGCCGATAGCCCTCGGGAAATGAGTTGAGCAGCTTCTCGTCGAGCGGCACCTTCTCGCCGGCGCGCACCGGATCCATGCGGTCCTTTTCGTAGATCGGCTGACGCAGCACGAAGCCCCACTTGCCGTCGCGCTTCTCCAAGAAATCATAGAAGCGGCCGACGCAGACCACATCCACCAGGATGTCGTGCACCGTGTCACGTTGAGAGATGTGCATCTTGGTTTCGGCGATGGCGCGGTTGCCACGAATCTCCGACGTATGCGCGCCCTGCGAATGCAGAATGCTGACGCCAGCGGCCCAGGCTTTCTTGTTCATGGCGATGAATTCATCGCCGGTGCCCTGCGTCCAGGTGGCGAACATCTTGCCATCCGGATGCCAGACCGTGCGGAACTTCTCCCAATAGCCGGCGTCACGCCACAACACCCAATTGTCGACAAGCTGGCGCACGGCGATCCCGTCAAGCACGTCCTGATCCATATTCAATTCCATTTCCTCTTATTCAAAACGCTTGTTCCAAAAATCAAAGCCGCGCGGCCTTGGCAATCACCTCGGCCACCACGGGCGGATCCGTCAACGCCACCACATGGTCGTGCGGCAGGCGTTCGGCGAAGGCAAATTGCGGGTCCTTGCCGGCACGCTCATAGAATGGTGCGAAGACCGAAGCGGGGTTGGCGCCACACCAGACATAGACATAGTTCACCCCTTGCGGACGCTCATGAAACCCCTTCACCGGTTCCGTCATCGTCTTTGCCGGATGCGGACCGACGCGATCAGCGCATTTGGCAAGAAGGGCTTCATCGGTCACATTCCACTGTCGCGTCAGATTGGGCGGCGGCAACGGCTGTCCCGCCTGCTCCAGGTCACGTGCCCTCTGCGAGAGCGGGCTGTTCACGATATCGGCGAGCGACTCCCCATCCTTCGGATCGAAGGCGTCGAAATAGACCAATGTGCGAATACGGTCCTTGATGCGCGTCAAAACGCCATTGGCGACCATGCCGCCATAACTCCAGCCAACCAGGGTCACATCTCTGAGATCTTCCATCTCGATATGGCTGACGATGTCCTCGACATGGGTGGAAAGGCCGATCTCTGGACCAAGCTGATGCCGGCGTTCGCCAAGCCCGCTCATCGTCGGGGTCGTCACGTCGAACCCTTCGGCCCGCAGCAGCCGCGCCACGTCACGCCACACCCAGCCGCCGAACCAGGCGCCGTGCACCAGTACGATCGTTCCCTTGCCCTCTGCCAATCGTCCCCTCCTTAGAAGTGTTACGCGGTCTCTCGCGTCCCCGCTTCACGGTCAAGAGGCTGCAAACCTTTGCATCAAGACGCCCCGCCTTCCACCCGTCATCGCCGGCGGTTAAGGTGGCGAACCCAAAGGCAAGCCTTCACAAGGCAAAGGGATGCTGGCGATTGACGCCAGCCGCACGTTCTATAAAAAGAACAAATCGTCCTGTTTTATGAAATCCTCCGCGAGGTGCCATGACCGACACGCCTGCCGCCCCTGGTTTTTCCACCCTCGCCGTCCATGCCGGCGCCCAGCCCGATCCGGCCACAGGCGCGCGCGCCACGCCGATCTATCAGACGACGTCCTTCGTCTTCGATGACGTCGACCACGCCGCCTCGCTGTTTGGCCTGCAGGCGTTCGGCAACATCTACACGCGCATCACCAATCCGACCAATGCGGTGCTGGAAGAACGGGTGGCGGCGCTGGAAGGCGGCACGGCGGCATTGGCCGTCGCCTCCGGCCACGCGGCCGAATTCCTCGCCTTTCATGCGCTGATGCAGCCGGGCGACGAAGTGATCGCCGCCAACAAGCTCTATGGCGGCTCGATCAATCAGTTCAATCATTCGTGGAAGAATTTTGGCTGGAACGTCAAATGGGCCGATCCGGATGATCTGTCGACCTTCGAGGCGGCGGTGAGCCCGCGCACAAAGGCGATCTTCATCGAATCCATCGCCAATCCCGGCGGCGTCATCGTCGACATCGAGGCCATCGCCAAGATCGCCAAGCGCGCCCGCGTGCCGCTGATCGTCGACAACACCCTGGCGACGCCCTATTTGATCAAGCCGTTCGAGCACGGCGCCGACATCGTCATTCATTCGGCGACGAAATTCTTAGGCGGCCACGGCAATTCCATTGCCGGCGTTATCGTCGATGGTGGCTCGTTCGACTGGATGGCCGACAAGCGCTATCCGATGATCTCGGCGCCGCGTCCCGAGTATAACGGCATGACGCTCGGCGAGACTTTCGGCAATTTCGCCTTCGCCATCGCCTGCCGCGTGCTCAGCCTGCGCGATCTGGGGCCGGCGCTCTCGCCGTTCAACGCCTTCCTGGTGCTGACCGGCATCGAGACCCTGCCGTTGCGCATGCAGCGCCATTCCGACAATGCGCAGAAGGTGGCGGAATATCTGTCGGGCCATCCGGCGGTGAAATGGGTGTCCTATCCGGGCCTGAAGGGCGACCGCTATTACAATCTGGCGCAGAAATATTGCCCGAAGGGCGCCGGCGGCGTGTTCACCTTCGGCCTCAGGGGCGGCTACGACGCCGGCATTTCGCTGGTGAAGAACCTGCAGCTGTTCTCCCATCTCGCCAATGTCGGCGACACCCGGTCGCTGGTCATCCATCCGGCCTCGACAACCCATCGTCAGCTGAGCGACGATCAAAAGGTTGCCGCCGGCGCCGGGCCTGACGTCGTGCGCCTGTCGGTCGGGATCGAGGACGTGCCCGATATCATCGCTGATCTCGACCAGGCGCTGGCCGCGACCTAGGGCAAGTCGCGTTTCAAGAGAAACGCGATTTGCTTACACAACCCAAGGAAGATGACACCATGGCAATCCTGATCCTCGGCCTCGTTATCTTCCTGGGCGCCCACACGCTGACGACCCTGCGCGAGACTCGCGCAGGGCTCATCGCCCGTTTTGGCGAGAACGGTTACAAAGGCCTCTACTCCCTCGCCTCCGCCGTCGGCCTGGTCCTCATTGTCTATGGCTTCGGCAGCTATCGCGCGGCGGGCTATATCCCCGTGTGGGATCCACCGACCTGGACGCGGCATCTGGCGATGCCGCTCGTCTGGCTTGCCTTCATCGCGCTGATCTCCACTTATGCGCCGCCGGGCAAGATCAAAGGCTGGCTGCATCACCCGATGCTTGCGGCTGTGAAAATCTGGGCGCTGGCGCATCTGCTCGCCAATGGCGATCTCGGCGGCATCATCCTGTTCGGCTCGCTGCTCGCCTGGGCGGTGTGGGATCGGATCGCTGTGAAAAGACGCGGCGACTTCGGCGCTCCAGCCAGCGCCAGCTTCACCAAGGGCGACGCCATCGCCGTCATCGTCGGCACGATCGCCGCCGTGGCGATGGTCTACCTGCACCCCATCCTGATCGGTGTGTCGATCGTGTGATCGGTCGAAATACGTCTGAGGACGTCTTCCCTATGCCGAGGACGTCTTCCCTATGCCTATGCAATTTGCATAAATATGCCAGACGAACACAGATGGGAGTGGGGCTTTGAAACTTTCTTCTGCGGCCTGTGCGCAACTGTTTTCTTTTTCACAGCGTCGATGGGCCAGGCAGATATGCGTAGTGATAGCAAGGAGGCTAGCTCCGTCATGGCCGCCGTTAAAACCTGCGAGGCCAAGATTTCGCCGGACTTGCGACGCGACCTAGCTGTTAAGTTGCTGACCCATTGGAAAGAGCCATCAATGGTGAGCTACGTGGTCAACGAACAGATCGACGCGCTCGAGAAAATGCCGGCGGAAGACCGCGCCGCCATGTGCGAGGCAATCAAGATGCGTATCGAAGCGCTTGAGGCCGTGACAATCAAGAAGTGAAAAATCACACGTACCGCCGGAGACAAACCGTCATCCGCCAGCCCGCAGTGTGATCTCGTCTTCGGCGACGCATTGTCTCCCAGTACGGACCAAGTGTCTCGCAAAGATCAATGCGGAATTGATCGTAGCGTCCCGAAACAGGCAGAATAGAATGAGCGACGTCCTCAACTTTCCGTTCAAGCCCATCCGTATGTTGCTCTGGCTTTTTCTGTTTTTTATTCTCACCGCCGGCTTCCTCTGGATGGGATGGCTCTCGCTCAGTCCCCATTTCTATGACCATTCAAATGGTCGCTATGCTTGGTTCGGCGATCTGATGCACAGCGTCCCGGTTCCGCTGCGCGCTGGCTTCTGGGTTTTGATCGCGGCGGTGACGGCTCTGGGCGGTGTTGTCTTTCTGCGGCGCTGGCTCAGCGGCATCCCGCCACTGAGCTTGTCGGCGCAAGGCATCACCGGTTTCAGCAAAGGCTTCGGCCTCAAGCAGACGACCATTCCTTGGGCTGAACTCGGCGATGTCTCAGTGATGAAGTCCAACCTCACCATCGCCGGGACAGCGATCGACACAGGCGGCATCCGCAAACCGAAGCCACCGACGATCTCCTTCAACACCTCGATGATCGGCCAGAAGCCCAACAAGCTGCTGGAACGCATCGCGGACTATAGAAACAGTCTTTCGCAAGCCAAGTAAATCGGTGTCATGCCCGACGCCTGCAACACGAACCGCTTGCTCTCCGTCATTGCGAGGAGCGCAGCGACGCGGCAATCCAGGGGCGCGTGATATAGTCCCAAGAAGCGCCTGTGGCATAGGCATATCGGCGTCTAAGGCTCTACGCCTAGGCTCCTGGATTGCTTCACTCCGTTCGCAATGACGGAAAAGGTCGTCACCCCGCACGTCCCAAGACTTCACCGGCCATCAAAGCTCGGCATGACATGCTGGCTGAACAGTTCCACTGACCGGGTCGCCTGCGCCAGGCCCATGCTGCCGAAGGCGAACCAGGAGATCAGATAGTTGAAGCCGCCCTGCTCGGCTTCCTCATGGGCAAAGCGGCGCACGGTTTCCGGCGAACCGGCGCAGCCATTCTTCACCGCTTCCAGCTCGTCCCAGGTCTCGGGATAGAGATTCAGCATCGGCGTCTTCCAGCCATTATCGATCCACAGCTTGATGAAGCTGGCCCGCCAATGCTCGTAAGCCGGACGCGCGATGGCCTTGGCCTCCTCATCCGTCGGGGCGACGACGATGTGCCGGCTGACGCCCATCAGCGGCACATCTTCCGGCTTGCCGCCAGCGGCAGCCCATTCGCGGCGATACAGGTCCGTCATGGCGCGCACCTCCGCGTCGAGCGCCAGCGTCACGATGTTTATCCCCCGTCGCGCCGCCCAAGCGGCGCTCTCCAGGCTGCGGCCGCCATACCAAAGCTCCGGATAGGGTTTTTGATACGGCTTCATGGTCATCGGCACGTTGGCGAAGGAATGGTACTTGCCCTTGTAGGTCAGCGTGTCGGATTGAAAGCCCTGGAGCAAGATCTCCAGCGTTTCCTCATAGCGGCCCTGCTGTTCCTCGGCCGGCACTTCGTAAAACCCCATCTCGATCGACGAGGCGCCACGCCCGACGCCGAGCATCAAGCGTCCATGCGACATATGATCGAGCATGGCGACTTCTTCGATCAAACGCAGCGGATGATAGAGCGGCAGCAGATAGACCAGCGGCCCGATGCGCAGGCGGCTGGTGCGCTGCGCCACGGCGGAGAGCAGCACGGAGGGTGACGGCGCATAGCCGAGCGGCGTGCCGTGATGTTCGGCGACATGATAGCCATACATGCCGCAGCGGTCGTAGACCTCAGTCAGCCGCAGGCGATTTTCCAGATGGGTCGCCAGATCGACATCGCTGCAATCGACGTGGTCGAAGACTCCGAATTTCATCCCGGTCCTGCCTCTTTGGAACATGCGCCATCGAAATCACCGATAGCGGCAGGAAGCAGACTGAACGAAAACAACGGATGCCGCGCTGACAGAGCGGCAGACCGACCCGGACAAAGCGGCAATCAGCAGCGGGCGATCGCTCCCGCCCGATAGGCGCTGGGGGTCACGCCGAAACGCTCCTTGAAGCGACGGGCGAAATAACCGGAATCCTCAAAACCCCAGTGATGCGCCAGTTCGGTGATGGAAATAGCGTTCCAGCCCGGGTTGAGCAGGCAGCGCGCGCCTTCCTCAAGCCGCAGGCGCAGGATCTGCTGCGCGATCGTCTCGCCATCTTCGCTCTGTAACAGGCGCAGGTAACGCTGCGAGATGTTCAACGCCGTGGCGATCCGCGCTGGTGTCAACTCGGGATCGCGCAGATGGGTGCCAACATAGGCAGCGATCCGCCGGCGCCAGCGCTGCACTGAGGGCGAAACCGGCTCGGCCTGCGCCTCGACCTCGGCACAGGACGCTGAAATCAGTTCGAGCAGACCACGCGCCAGATTGAGCGACGGCGCCCGCCCTGCAGCGGCCTGGCTGGCGATCGTGCGCATGGTGGCGGCGATGCAGGCATTCAGATCCGCCCCGCCATCCATCACGCGGCCAACGACGCGCCCGACGTTGGGCAGGTGCGCCGACAGCAGATGATCCGGCAGACCGATAGCCAGCGCCGAGGTTCCCTGCTCGGCCCGGCAGCCAAACGGCGTATGGGCATCCAGCAACATGAAGTCGCCCGGCCGTGTCGTCACGTCGCGATCGCTGAGCATGAATTGCGCTTCGCCGGTCAAGCGCAGAAAAACCGTGAGAGACGTGCCTGTGGCATGGCGCGTCCGCGCGCGCGTGCGATTCATATGCACCGGCGCGGAGGTGAAGCGCGTGACGCGAAAGAGATCGTCGTACAAGATCTCCATGCGCCCGGCGAAGGCCTCGCGATCCATCGGCTCGATGTCGAGCGGATTGTAGAGGCTGGAACAGAGCTTGTTCCAGGCATCCAGCTTCGCGGCGGCGGCGACATCGACGGTTGAGAAAACTTGCATGTACCCTTTGCGCGCCGTTGCCGGACGCGGCAGTCCTACCCGGTGATCTTATCGTTTGATCATTCGCCGCGTGCCGCAATGTGTCAAGGTAGCTGATAAACACGTGGGCTTCGGCAACGTGTTCTGCCTGTCATCCCCGACGCCTGCGCAGCAGGCGAGCGGGGAACCAGAGCAAGTGGCAAAGCGCCTGCAAACACCTTTGGCCCGCTCACGCCTACGGCGTGTCGGGCATGACACCAAGGTCGAGCGCCCCTGAATCAAACTCTAAAGCAAAACCGCCAAACGACTTGAACGATTCAGGATTTCGCCGCCGCCAACCGCCGCCAATGCACGGTGGCGACGATCAGCACGCACATGGCAAAGCCCTGATGCGCCAGCGCCCAGCCGATGGGAATACGCCCTTCCGGAAACACCAGCAGCAGAGTGGCGATGCCGAGACCGGCCTGGACGATGACCATGGCCAGTAGCAGCCAGGCACGACCAGCGGCGAGCGAGCCGCGCAGCGCGAACGCATGCCAGAGCGCGATGGCGAGCAGTGCATAGGCCCACATGCGGTGCTGGAACTGCACGATGGTGACGTTCTCGAAGAAATTGCGCCAGGTCGGTTCGAGATCGGTGCGGAACATGAAGTTCGGTACGAAGGAGCCATCCATCAGCGGCCAGCTGTTGTAGGAGAGCCCGGCGCGCGAGCCCGCTACCAAGGCACCAAGCGCGATCTGCAACAATACGGCGATGAGCAGAATGAAGGCGGCACGCCGCGTCCACGCTGTCGCATCGCGATCACGCCGATCCGTCAGCCCCACCGCGATGGCGACCAGGGCGACGAGGGTGATCGAGGCGAGGATCAAATGAATCATCAGCCGCTCGGGAGCGACCTCGGTGCGCCCGGCCAAACCGGAAGCCACCATCCACCAGCCGACCGCCCCTTGCAGGCCGCCGAGCGCCAGCACCGCCGGCAGCTGCCAGCGCAATTTGCCCTTCACCTGGCCGCGTAGCCAGAACCAGGCGAGCGGCAGGGCGAAGGCGATGCCGATCAGGCGGCCAAGCAGCCGATGCGACCATTCCCAATAGTAGATGAACTTGAAATCGCTCAGAGCCATCGAGGGAAACATCTGAGAATACTGTGGAATCTGCTTATATCTCTCAAACTCTGCCAGCCACGCCGCCTCCGACAGCGGCGGGATCGCCCCCAGCACCGGCTTCCATTCGGTGATCGACAGGCCGGATTCGGTCAGCCGCGTCGCGCCGCCGACGATCACCATGGCGAACACCAGCAAAGCCACGCCCCACAGCCAGATCCGCATGGCGGTGGTGCCGCTCGACACGTCGGCGGCGGGGTGGACGGGCGAAGCGACCGTCTGAGAGGTCATGAGTGAATTCCGCGTGGAGACCGCTTTGCGACGGGACTAAAGTCAAACGCCACAAAAACGCGTCAAAACAAAGACATACAAGAGAGCAAAAGGCATTTCGATGGAAAAGCATTTTGCTTTAAAGCGCAGGGAGAGATAAGCCCTCGGCGCTTGGGCGTCCACGGACGTCACGTCGCACCTGAACTGGCCCCCAAATTGGACGATATTGGATCATGAAACGGCGGACGCGGAAACTGATCGGTGCGGCGGTGGTTCTGGCCTTCGTGGTCGTCTACGCGCTGCTCGTCATGGCGCTGGCGCAGGCGCGCATCTTCCAAGAGGCCAATGCGGTGCTGCGCGGCTTCGGCTACGCCTTCCTCGGCATCGGCTGGATCATCCCGATGTTCCCTTTCATCAAATGGATGGAAGGCGGGGGCGACAGCAAAAGCTGATTACGACGCCCCCAACCGCAGCCCACTAACCCGCGTGCGATTAGCGTCCTGCACCTCGCGAGCGTGCACGAGAAAGCGCCGGATCGTCTCCAGTTCCGCTGTCGTATAGCCGGCAAAGAACGTGTCGGCCTCGCGGATATAGACGCCCCAGATCGCGTCGAGCGCCTCCCGCCCCTTCTCCGTCAACTCCATCAGCACGCCGCGCCGGTCGTTGGGATCGGGGCGGCGGCGGGCATAGCCGGCGCGCTCGATGCGGTCGAGCGCCGTGGTCATGGCGCCGCGCGTCAGGCCGGTATACCGCGCAATGTCACCGGCCGCGACCGGGCCGTGGCGAACGATGATGCTTACGCATTTGAGGTCGGTCCGGTTGAGGCCGAGGGCGACCGCAGCCGTGTCGTCAAAGGCATCGGTCGCGTCCTGAAACAGCTCCATGGCCGTTCCGAGCGCCTGCATCAGTTCTTGCCGTTGTGGGTCTTGGCGTTGTTTGCTTGACATTCTGATAGTTTGATTATCTAATTATAAGATATTCATCATACCTCGCCCGCACCGCCGGGGCCAGTGGTTTCTCCGGCGGCTTTCTTGGGAGCCCGCTATGCTCGACATGCCTAACGCCTTTCCACCACCCGCGTCGCCACGCCATGTCCTGATTGTCGGCGGCGGCATCGCCGGCCCGGCGCTTGCCCTGTTCCTCGCCAAGGCCGGCATCCGAGCGACCATTTACGAAGCGCATGGCGAGCTGGCCAATATCGGCGGCGCCATCTGCATTGCGCCCAACGGCATGAATGTGCTTGCCCAGATCGGGCTTGCCGATCGGGTCGCCGATGCCGGCACGCCGATCACCAGCATGGCGTTTCACACCCCCAAAGGCCGCTTCCTCGGCAGCATGTCCTATGGCCGCACCAGCGGCGCCGGTCGCCCGGCCATCGCCCTGGCGCGCTCGACCTTTCAAGCGATGCTGCTGGCGGCTGCCGCCGAACGCGGCATTGCCATTCACTACGGCAAGCGCCTCGCCACCATCGACGATGATGGCACGCACGTGAGCGTGCGTTTCGAGGACGGCACGCAGGCGGACGGCGATCTGCTGATCGGCGCTGATGGCATCCGCTCGCGAGTGCGGCGCTGCCTCCTGCCCGATGCGCCCGAACCCGCCTTCACCGGCCTGACCGGCGCCGGCGGCTTCCTGCCACGCAGCCAGGTGCCGGCGATAGAACCGCGCGACGAAAACGTGATGCACCTATGCTATGGCACCGGCGCCTTCATCGGCTATGCCTGCGGCGATCGCGGCGCAACCGACGGCGCCTTCTGGTGGTATGCGCTCGCCCGCGAAACGCCACTCGACACCGACAGTCGCGCGGCGCTCATGGGCGAAGCCGGCATGCAGGCGCTTTTGCACGCAGGCAAGGGCTGGTCGCCAGAGATCCGCGCCATGCTAGCTGCAACAACGCGGGCGATCCCGCCGCTCGACATTTATGACATGCCCTCGCTGCCGCTCTGGTGGGCCGGCCGCGTCGCCCTGATTGGCGACGCCGCCCATGCGGTGAGCCCGCATTCCGGCCAGGGCGTTTCGATGGCTTTGGAAGACGCCATCATCATGGCGCGAGAACTGCGCGACGCGCCGGCCGCGCCGGAAATTGCCTTTGAAGCCTTCGTTAAGGCTCGGCGCGAGCGCACCGAAAAGGTGATCGCCTTTGGCCGCCTCAGCGGCAACAGCAAACGGCACGGCCCGGTGATGACCTTCATCCAGAGCTTGCTGATGCCGTTGTTCCTGCGTTTCGCTCCGAGCTTCGCCTGGGTCTACGATTATAAGGTGGCCTGGGACGAGACACGCTTAGAGGAAAAAACCGCCGCATAACAAAAGCCCGGTTCCAGGAACCGGGCTTTCGCGTTTCTCGTTTATCGCAGACCTTATTTCGTCAGCGGGCAACCGCTTTCGGCCGCGGTCGGATAGGCTTGGTCGCCCGGCACCGTGGCGAGCAGCTTGTAATAGTCCCACGGCTTCTTCGACTCGGACGGCTTCTTGACCTCGAACAGATAGACGTCGTGCACCATGCGGCCATTGGCCAGCACCTTGCCGCCGTTGAAGACATCGTCCTCGACCGGCATTTCGCGCAGCTTCTTGGCCACGATGTCGCTGTCCTTGCTGTTGGCCGCCTTGATCGCCTTGAGATATTGCAAGGTCGCCGAATAGGTGCCGCCCTGGATCATGCTCGGCATGCGGCCGGTGCGCTTGAAGAAGCGGTCGGCGAAGGCGCGCGAGCGATCGTCGCGATCCCAATAATAGGATTCCGTCAGCACCAGCCCCTGCGCCGCCTGCAGGCCCAGACCGTTGACCTCGGCAAGCGTCATCAGCAGGCCGGCGAGCTTCTGGCCGCCGGCGACAATGCCGAATTCGGACGCCTGCTTGACCGAGTTGATCGTATCAAGACCAGCATTGGCCAGACCGATGACTTTCGCCTTCGAGCTTTGCGCCTGCAACAGGAAGGAGGAGAAGTCGGATGAATTCAGCGGATGGCGCACCGAGCCCAGCACCTTGCCGCCCTTGGCCTTGACGATCGCCGTCGTGTCTTCTTCCAGCGAATAGCCGAAGGCATAGTCGGCGGTAAGGAAGAACCAGGTGTTGCCGCCCTGCTCGGTCAAGGCGCCGCCGGTGCCCACGGCCAGCGCGCGCGTGTCGAAGGCCCAATGGAAACCATAGGGCGAGCAGGCATCGCCGCTGATGCGTGAGCTTGCCGCGCCGATGACGATATCAATCTTCTTGGCCTGTTTGGTCAGTTCCTGCACGGCAAGCGCCACCGACGACGTGGTCAGTTCGGTGATCATGTCGACGCCATCGACATCATACCATTTGCGGGCGATGCTGACGGCAAGATCCGGCTTGTTTTGATGGTCGGCGGTGACCAGTTCGATCTTCTGCCCAAGAACCGAGCCGCCAAAGTCCTCGATGGCCATGCGGGCGGCTTCCACCGACCATTTGCCACCGTAATCGGCATAAACACCCGATTGATCGTTGAGGATGCCGATCTTGACGCCTTGCGCCCAGGCGGAACCGCCGAGCAACAGGCTGCAGGCAGCGACCGCGGACAAAAGTTTTGCTGTCATAAATCCCTCCAAGAAACGCCCCAAGACGCGCCGCGATCGATGGGTCTGGTCTCAGCCACCGATCAGGGTCGGGCGATTGAACCGCTGATCCGATAGAAAAGCCAATCCGATAGAAAAGCCCTGTCAGGTGCAATCAGACTTATTGCCAATTCGCAGGCCCGAATGGCCGTCATACGAAACATGGGTGGCAAGCTAAATTTCCCGCCCCAATCGTCCACAAGTAAGCCTCCCGCAAAAGGACCCAGACGTAAAGAGCATGACAGACCGCGCGGTAGCTCCGGCTCGGGGAATCCCGCAACAGGCGGAACCATAGAGATATCTTGCACTTGCCGATTTGGTCCTCCACACTGCCGGCATTCAGCGACAGGAGCCATCGCCGGGGCGCCCAAATATGAAGCAAGTTCATGTTTGCACGGCCCGCGCCGTCAGAAACCAGATCGAATTCGCTTTCAAGAACATTGCCGCCGAGGGACCCATGAAGGGAAGCATTGGGAGAGCGGCATGCGCAGCAAAGGGCATCCAGCCTGCCTAGGCACGGTTTGATGACATCGCACTGAGACCTTTCGCTGCGCTCCAGAGGACTGTTGGGAGAGATCTGATTGGCACAAGAGTATATTCTTGAGACGCAGGGACTGACCAAGGAATTCGCCGGCTTCGTCGCAGTCAATGACGTGAACCTGCGCATCAAGCGCGGCAGCGTTCACGCGCTGATCGGCCCCAACGGCGCCGGCAAGACCACCTGCTTCAACCTCCTCACCAAATTTCTGACGCCGACCCGTGGCCAAATCCTCTACAATGGAAAAGACATCACGGCGCTGAAACCCGCCGATGTGGCGCGCCTCGGCCTCGTTCGCTCCTTCCAGATATCAGCCGTGTTTCCTCACATGAGCGCGCTGGAGAATGTGCGGGTGGCGTTGCAGCGCCAGCACGGCAGCTCTTTCGACTTCTGGCGCTCCAAGACCGTTCTCGATCGTTTCAACGATCGCGCGCTGGAACTTCTCGACGATGTTGGCCTAAGCGCCTTCGCCCACACCCAGGCCGTGGAAATGTCCTATGGCCGCAAGCGCGCTTTGGAGATCGCCACCACTTTGGCGCTCGATCCCGAAATGATGTTGCTCGACGAACCGATGGCCGGCATGGGCCACGAAGACATCGACAAGATCGCCACGCTGATCAAACGCATCTCGGCGAAATATACCATCGTCATGGTCGAACATAATCTCAGCGTCGTGGCCAACCTCTCCGACAAGATCACCGTTCTGGCGCGCGGCCGCGTGCTGGCGGAAGGCAATTACGCCGATCTCACCAAGGATGAGCGGGTCAAGGAAGCCTATCTGGGAGCGGGTCATGTCTGAGACAGCCTTTTCCGCTCGGAACACGGCAAGCGCATCCGACACGGTGCTCTCCGTGCGCGGTCTCGAAGCCTGGTATGGCGAATCCCATGTGCTGCACGGCGTTGATTTCGACGTGCGCGAAGGCGAGGTCGTGACGCTCCTCGGCCGCAACGGCGCCGGCAAGACCACGACCTTGAAATCGGTGATGGGCATCATCCGCAAGCGCACGGGCTCGGTACGCTTCCACGGCCAGGAGATCGTGCGCACCTCCTCCGACAAGATCGCCCGCCAGGGCATCGCCATCTGTCCGGAAGAACGCGGCATTTTCGCCAGTCTCGACGTGCGCGAAAACCTGATGCTGCCGCCCATGGTACGGCCCGGCGGTCTGTCGCTGGAGCAGATTTTCGAACTCTTCCCCAATCTGAAGGAACGGCTGAACAGCCAGGGCACGAAACTCTCTGGCGGCGAGCAACAAATGCTGGCCATCGCCCGCATCCTGCGCACCGGCGCGCGCTTCCTAATGCTCGACGAGCCGACGGAAGGCCTGGCACCGGTCATCATCCAGCAGATCGGCGCCACCATCGCTCGCCTGAAATCAGAAGGCTTCACCATTCTACTGGTCGAACAGAATTTCCGCTGGGCCTCGACGGTGGCCGATCGCTTCTATGTCGTCGAGCACGGCAAAGTGATCGACGGCTTCGACAACGCCGAGCTGCAAGCCAATCTCACGAAGCTGCATACCTATCTCGGCGTTTGAACCGGCACTCAAGAGAGACAGATGTCCCAAGCCCTTTACGCCCAGTTGCTGATCGGTCTGATCAACGGGTCATTCTACGCGCTTCTGAGCCTTGGGCTCGCCGTCATCTTCGGCATGCTCAACATCATCAATTTCGCCCATGGCGCGCTCTATATGATGGGCGCCTTCGTTGCCTATTTCCTGCTCGAATATGGCGGCCTCGGCTATTGGTGGTCGCTCCTGCTCGCGCCCATCGTGGTCGGATTTTTCGGTATCGTGCTGGAACGCACCATGCTGCAACGGCTCGCCGGGCTCGATCAGCTCTACGGCCTGTTGCTGACCTTCGGTCTGGCGATGATCATCCAGGGCCTGTTCCAGAATTATTTCGGCGCCGCCGGCCTGCCCTATGCCATTCCTCCGCAGTTGCAAGGCGGCATCAATCTCGGCTTCATGTTCCTGCCGATCTATCGCGGCTGGGTGGTGATCTTCTCGCTCTTTGTCTGCCTGCTCACCTGGTTCATGATCGAACGCACGCGGCTTGGCGCCTATCTGCGCGCGGCGACCGAAAACCCTACCCTGGTGCAGGCCTTCGGCATCAATGTGCCGCGCATGATCACACTCACCTATGGCCTGGGCGTCGGCCTCGCCGCGCTCGCCGGCGTGCTGTCGGCGCCGATCAATCAGGTACGCCCCCTGATGGGCGCCGATCTGATCATCGTCGTCTTCGCCGTCGTCGTCATCGGCGGCATGGGCTCGATCATGGGATCGATCATCACCGGCTTCGCCCTCGGCGTCATGGAGGGACTGACGAAATATTTCTATCCCGAAGCCTCCAACACCGTGGTCTTCGTACTGATGGTGCTGGTGCTGCTGATCAAGCCGACGGGACTCACGGGACGGACCAACTGACATGACATCGATCGCAGAAAAGACCGCCCCCGCCCATCGCCCGCGTGACGAGAACATCGCCTTCATCATCATGGCGGCGGTGCTGGCGATTGTCCCCTTCACCGGCATCTATCCCTATTTCGTCATGCAGGCGCTGTGTTTCGCGCTGTTTGCCTGCGCCTTCAATCTGCTCATCGGCTATGGCGGCCTGTTGTCGTTCGGCCACGCCATGTTCTTAGGCACGGCAGGCTATGTCACCGCGCATGCGCTCAAGGTCTGGGGCTTTGATCCCTTAGCGGGCATCGTCCTCGGCGTGCTCGCCTCCGGCGCGCTGGCGGTCCTCACCGGCCTCGTGGCGATCCGCCGGCAGGGCATCTATTTCGCGATGATCACGCTGGCACTCTCGCAGCTGCTCTATTTCATCTATATCCAGACGCCGTTCACCCATGGCGAGGACGGTATTCAAGGCATCCCGCAGGGCAAGCTGCTCGGCTTTATCGACCTGTCCCAGTCGCTGACACTCTATTATTTTGTGTTGATCGTCTTCCTGCTCGCTTTCCTGCTGATCTTCCGCATCATCAATTCGCCTTTCGGCGAAGTGCTGAAGTCGATCCGCGAGAACGAACAACGGGCTATTTCGTTGGGCTACCGGGCCGAGCAATACAAACTCATGGCCTATATTCTCTCAGGCGCCCTCTCCGGCCTCGCCGGCGGCCTCAAAGTGCTCGTCGCGCAAACGGCTTCGCTCACCGACGTGCACTGGTCGATGTCCGGCGAAGTGGTGCTGATGACCCTGCTCGGCGGCCTCGGCACGGTGTTCGGCCCCGTGGTCGGCGCCTTCATCATCATCACCATGCAGCAATATCTCGCCCAGTTCGGCCAATGGGTGGTCGTAATCCAGGGCGTGATCTTCGTGATCTGCGTGCTGACCTTCCGCCGCGGCATCGTCGGCGAGATCGCGAATTACTTTAAGCGTTCGCTGTAGCTGGTAGGCCCCTGAGAGACACTCCGATGAAGCAGCTTACGTTCCCAGATGCTCCAGGATGGTCATTCGTTGTCGACGAGATATCGGCAAACGTTTTTCATGCAGCAGGACACGATCTCAGTGGACATGCCGTCGAGAAGACGGGAACAGATCCCGATGAATTGATTGAGTATTGTTATCGGCGAGCAAAAGAAATAGTCAAAGAAACAATAAGCTCATAGTATTTAGTCGCCCCTGCGTTCCCCATCATCGGCGAGATAGCCCATTACTTTAAGCGCTCGCTGTAGCGCTCACCCGAGGCGACGACACCAGCCGAAGCAGCGACGTCATCACCGTTACGGTGATGATGAGCAGCCCGCCATTGAGTTGCCATGGCAGACCAAGAAGGTCGGTCAGCAATTCGCCGCCAACGCATAGGGCTAATTGCAACAGACACAGCAGCAGCCACACAGCCGCAGGTGCCATCACCGGCTCACGCGTCAACTGATCCGCCGCTCTGCCTGCAACGGGCTTTCGTGCATAGGCAAAGACAAACAACACGATCAACGGCACGAGCAAAATCCATCGCGCGACAACGAGCCCCCACGTCGACAGGGAGAAACCCAGATAGAACAATGTCGCAATGTACCCCGCCGCGACATTTGCGAGGAGCGGCGGCCAAATTAACGCCTGGACCGATTGCCTTTTCTCTTGCTCGCCACGTCCCCTCGTCATGACGACATTGGCCACAACCACAGCGGCGCTCGCGATCAGCACGTAAGCGATGCCCATCAAAATCTGCGGTGTGCCCATGGCCCCATTCCGCATCACCATGATCGCGGTTGCCACCTGCGGCGCGAGGCCTGCAAGAAGCGGCGCGATCCAAAGCAACCAGAAGCCGTTGCCCAGACCGGGCAGCACAATGCGATCGGCAAGCCAAATCAGCAGGAGCGTCCCACCGACCAAGGCTGCGACACCGGCCAGCACGAGGCCGCCTTCGTCCGCCTCGAACAATCCCGCGCGTTGCATGGCGATAAGGACGCTGCCCCCCTGCACAGTGGCAAGAACCAAGGCGAGCGTCCGTAGGATACGATCCGTCTTGCTGGGTGCGGCCGCCTGCCGTTGGTCCAACTTCGGAAAGAGCAGCTTAGCGACCTCGAAGACGATGAGCACCGTCAAAACTGGCGTCAGGCCCAGCGCCATGATGGAGAAGCGGAGCGCGTTGCCTCCAGCCCCGACAGCTATAAGCTTATCGACGTCCAGTCCCGGCAACGGAATCTTGCTGCCCAGTGCGTAAATCATCAAAACACCGATGATAACAGCGACGTGCCGCCAGGGCCGTTCAACCGTCTGCACCTGTTCCATGTCCGATGATCCAGAATCCATCACTGCGCGAGCGTAACCGCAGTGCAGCGCAAAGACCAGTTCAAGCCGCGTTGACGCGCCTGCCTCGATTCCACAGCGCGAAGGGCGCGCCAGAAAGCAGCACTTCAAGAAACGTCCGGTCCTGCCAATTGCCGTTCACCGACAGGCGCGGCAGCGCCGTCAGATGAGCGGCGTGGTCTGGAAACAGCATGCCAGGCCTTGTCGTCACCGCGCTGGCAAAACCCAGCTCCGCCGCAAGCGCGAATTCGCGCGGCCCTGCCGAAGTCGGATCGCCCACCGGATAAGCCAGGTGGCGCGCCGGGCGGCCGATCTCGCGTTCGATAATGGCGCGGCTGTCGGCCAGTTCACGCCGCACCAAGGCGTCATCGTGCTTGGCCAGCATCGGATGGGTCAGCGTGTGAACGCCGATCGTACACAGCGGATCGGCGGCCATCTGGCGCAAGCCGTCCCAGTCGAGGCACAGGCGCTCGACAATGGCGGCAGGAGCGATGCCGGCGCGCTCGGCCAGCCCCGCGATCCGATCAAGCAGGTCTTGCTCCGAGCCCGAGCGCAGCGGCCAATAGAGCGCGCGGAAGGCAGCAGCTTTTTCCGCATCGCTCCGACACTCCAGCGTCAGCCGCGTGCCATCGATCTCCACCTCGATCCGGTCCAGCGCGCGGATCGCCTCTTCCAGCTCCACCCACCACAACCGCGCTGTGCGCTCGGCGAAGCCGGTGGTCACATAGAGGGTGAATGGCGCCTGATGGCGGCGCAGGATCGGTAACGCATGCTCAAGGTTGTCCTTATAGCCATCGTCGAAGGTCAGCACGGCGAACGGCCGCTCCTGGGCCCGCCCCAGCCGTTCAACAGCCTGATCCAGGCTGACGATGTCAAACCCTTCGCCGCGCAAGGTTTCGATCACCGTATTCAGAAATTCCGGCGTGATCTCCAAAAGCCGGTTCGGCGCGAAGCTCTGCCCCGCCCACGGCCGCACGTGATGGAACATTAAGATCACGCCCGATCCACGGGCAAAACGCGCCGCCCGATGCAGTCCGGTGGCCCGAAACACCGCGAAACCGGCGGCGATGGCCTTTTCCTTGACGCTCGCGCGCATGACAGATCCCGAACCCGAATTCTACACCAGCAATAAGCCCGCATTGACAATTGCGGTCTATTTTCACAGTCCATCATAGACGGCAGTTACGAACAAATCGTCGCGACGGCCCGTCGCGCAGCCACACAAGAGCATCGACAGCGTGAGCATCCTTCCCCGCATCGAGATTTACGACGATCCGGCTGACGTCCTCGACGCCTGGGCCGAACTGGAGGCGATCGCGCCCGCGTCCGTTTATCAGACGCGGCGCTGGCTGCTGCCGTGGATCGAGACCGTCTGTCCCGCCGCCGGCATCCGCCCGTTGCTGATCCTCACCCGCGACGCTAGCGGTTCGCCGCTCATGCTGCTGCCCTTCGGCATTCAGAAGGTCGGCGGCCTGAGGCTGGTGCAATTCCTGGGCGGCCGCGATTCCAACGCCAACCTCGGCCTCTACCGGCCTGGCAGCGAACCGCCGCGCCATATCCTGACCGCCATCCTGATGCAGGTGGCGCAGGCCAGCCCGCTGCGGCCTGACGCCTATGTGCTGGCCAATCAGCCGCTCACCTGGGAAGGCCGGCCCAATCCCTTCGCCGCCCTGGCCCGACAAGACAGCCCTAGCTTCTGCTACTCGACCGCGCTTCATCATGATTTCGACTCGTTCGCCAAGGAACGGCTCTCGTCGGACGCACGCAAGAAACAGCGTTGGAAACTGCGCAAGCTCGAGGAGCTGGGCCAGGTCACCTATCGCAAGGCCACGACCGCCGAGGAAATCGAGAAGGTCATCGGCACCTATCTCGCGCAGAAGCGCGCCCGCTTCGCGCAGATGAACATCGCCTCCGACATGCACAACAGCGTTGCGGTCGCGTACTTCCGCCGCTCCTGCCTGCCGCAAGGCGATGAGGCGCCAGCGGTCGAACTGCACGCCCTCTATCTCGACACGATGATCGTCGCCATCTACGGCGGTGGCGTGCATCGCGGCCGCTTCCACGGCATGGTCAATTCCTTCGACATGGATCCGATGATTGCGCGTTCAAGCCCCGGCGATCTGCTGCTGCAACGGCTGATCGAAGCCAAATGCTACGACGGCCTAACGCGCTTCGATCTTGGCATCGGCGAGGGCCGCTACAAAAGCGCTTGGTGCAACGAGGCCGAACCCTTGTTCGACACGCTGATTGGCCAAAGCGGCGCCGGCCAGGCTTTCGTGCTGATGGAAAAGACCCGCCGCCGCGCCAAGCGCCTCATCAAGCAGAGCGAGTGGGCCTGGCCGATGGCGAAACGCCTGCGCGCCTGCCTCGGCTTTCTGCGCAAAAACTGAAGCGGACGCGCTTCATTAGAAAAGCGATCCGCCTGCATCTTCTATTCCGCCGAAACGCCAGAGCTTGCTCGAACACGAGGCCCAAGGCATTCCCCGTCAGGCGACTTCTTGAGCCGGCATTTCCTCAAGGTCATATTCCCGCGACTCTTCGACGGGCGTCACAACTGGCGGCAAACCAATGACGAAGAACGTCATTTCCTCTTCGGCAGTAATCTCGATGGTTTCCTGCGGTTCCAGTTGAATTACGCTCATCTTGCTGAGCTTCTTGCCAGCCGCTGCGCCTGTACCGTTCAGAACGGTGAGAAGTTGCCGCACGGGCGACGAGAGCGTCCATGTGGAATTCTTGTGAATGCGTATCTGTTCCACCCAGACACCGCGCTCGGAAAATGCCCCGAGATACTTGCGCTCAACACCTGATTGGCCGGAAACGGGCAACCAGTTGAAGCTTTTGGGCGTAACGATAACGGGCTTGCGATAGCGCGGTTTGGGGTAGCGCAGCTCCACGCCGAAAATCTGCCGCCAGATGGCATTCAATCCCCATTCGAGCCGGCCATCCGCGTGGCGATAATTCGGCCCCTCGAAGCGCCCTGTCTTTTCAAGCTCCTTCCAGGCCTCGCGACGCTGTTCGATGCTCATGAACCCATAGCCGGAGGCGCCGCCAAACTGCAGCACGAGTTGCAGCCTGTGTCCCACATCATGTTGTGGCCCATACGGCATCCCTTCGCCGAAATAGCCGATCTCGCCTTCGCGAAGCGTAAAGTTGTCGCCCAGGTTCATGTCGCCGGTGACCCCGAGCCGGATCTGATCGAAATTGTGCCGGTGCCTCGGCATCAGGAACTCTCCCTGTTGCCGGCCGAGAATGAACATGAAGTTGTCGTTGGAGCGCGGATCGCCTTTCGCCAAATGCTGGAACGCAACCAGGCCCGTCGGATGGTCCATGGTCCAATTGTCTTCGCTGTAGTGAACTATTTTCATGCCTGCCTCCCAAGCGGTGAGGTCCCGACGCGCGCCCAAAGGACCGCTGGCCCCTCTCGTAAATTCACCTGGTAAATATATCTAAGCTGCCCGGGCGTGCAAGGCAAAACCTTCGAAATTTGCTATTTATCTACTTTCCGCTTGACGAGATTTGAAAAAATTCACTAAGTCTCCTGTTAAATTTTCGTGAGGGGACGGACATTTCATCGGGAGGGTCGAAATCATGACGGAGGTTCTCCATCAGCGGACGACGATCGATCAGAGCAACCTTGGGCGATATCAAATAACCATCATTGCGCTTTGCAGCGTCGTTGCGATGATCGACGGATTCGACACCCAGGCCATATCCCTTGTCGCGCCACAGATGGCGCACGACTTGCAGATCGACATGGCCCATTTCGGCCCCATATTCGGCGCGGGCCTACTCGGTAGTTTGATCGGCTCGATGCTCTTCGGCGGCCTTGCCGACAGATTTGGACGCAAGCCAACCTTGCTGTTCGCGGTCTTGCTGTTTGCTGGTGCGTCCCTGGTCACCCCATTCTGCCGATCTTTCGGATTGCTCGTTGCGATCCGCTTCATCACGGGGCTTGGTCTCGGCGGCGCATTGCCCAGCATTATCGCCATTACCGCCGAATATACGCCGGCCAGAATGCGGCAAACCGTGATTGCCGGGATGTTCTGCGGCTTTCCTCTCGGTGCGGTATTGGGAGGAATGGCAACTGCCGCCGCCATGCCTGTCCTGGGCTGGCAAAGCATATTCGTCGCCGGCGGCGTCATCCCTCTCTTGCTCCTCCCCATCCTTGCGCTTCTGCTGCCGGAATCCATGGCCTTTCTTGAACTGAAACAGAAGCATCAGCTGCTCGCGCGGATACGTAGCCGTCTCAAGCTGGCCCCCAAGACCGGAGGAGAGGTCACGGCGCACCCGCCAAAAGCATCCGTGGCCAGCCTCTTTCAAGAAGGACGTGGCGTCGGCACATTGCTGCTGTGGGCCACGCTGTTCCTGAGCATGTTGCTGACCTATTTCCTGATCAGCTGGCTCCCGCTGATGAGCGTGCGCGCTGGATTGGACATCCGACACGCGGTCATGAGTGTCGTCACCCTCAATATCGGTGCGATACTAGGCTGCCTGGTGATTGGCCGACTGGCTGACCGGCGAGGCGCGGTGAAAGTCATATCGACGGCCTTTGCGATTGGTTCGATCGCGATCGCGGCGATCGGCTTGGGTGACCAATCGGTCGCACTGCTTCTCGCGGCCACTTTCGCCACGGGCTTTCTCAGCATCGGAGCCCAAATGTGCGCGGTCGCCCTCACCGCAGCCTTTTACGACACGTGGCTTCGCGCCACCGGCATAGGTTGGTCCAGCGGCATCAGCAAAATCGGCGCCTTTGTCGGCCCCGTGCTCGGCGGTCTACTCATCGGGACTGGGGTTTTGAACGGCTCGTTCTTCCTGGTGCCAGCCTTTATTTCCGTGATGGCAGCCGGCGCGGTATTCGCCTTGCGCCATAGGATGCGCCCAGTTTCAACCTCGCCCGCCCCACAGATGGCGCTTCAGCCATGAACCGAAGCTTCGGATTGTTCGCCCACGGGCTCTGCTCGCCAAGACGAAGCGAACACTTCGCGATACTCTTCGCGGCGTCACCGCGGCATGAGTCGCAGCGGCGATTGCCGACCCTGCAGGAGGCAACCTTGAGCGACCTGCCAAACACTTCTGAAACAGAGCCATGCCGTTAGCCACACGCTCGATCGACAAAGGCCGCCTCGCCGACCAGATCTTCAATGATTTGAAGGATCAAATCATCAGCGGCGCGTTGCAACGGGGACAGAAACTGCCAACGGAAAAGGAGTTGTCCGAACTCTATTCCGTGAGCGGCCCGACGGTTCGCGAAGCAATACGTGGCCTTTCGGTCATCGGCCTTATCGAGGTCAGACAGGGCAGCGGCGCCTATGTCAGCGCCAATGGCGAAGCCCTCGTGGCCATGTCTCTTTCCGCGGTTATGCAGTTGGAAACGGTGGGCGTGGCCGATGCGCTGAACATTCAGAAGGTGCTTTGCGTGCATGCCGCGACATGCGCCGTGGAAAAAGGCACGGATGCCGATATTCGCAGGCTGAAGGAAACATGCGCCGCGCTCGGCGCTGCGCAGAACGGCGAACAAGCGGCCGCCGGTGTCCGCGCCTTTCATTATGCTCTGGCCAAGGCATCGCATAATGCTCTGCTCGAGGTCATCTGCAGCTTCCTAACGAACATTCAAGTCGAATTCGCCCGCATCATGACCGAGGGGAAGATCGGCGCCTGGCAAAAGATGTTTTCGGAACTGCATGAATTGCGGCTCCGCCTTGTCCAGGCCATTGAACGCCGGGACGCCAAGGCCGCCGCCAAGGCTGCCGAGGAATTTCATCAGCACGCGATTTTCCAGGTGACGTCCCTGCCAAAGGCTCGCCAAGTCAGCCTCAAAGACCCCCGACTTGGCTCCGTCGTCTCCTCCATCCTGAGCGAGCTGGAACCCCACACCTAAGCGTCGGCCATCGCTTTCGGGCAACAGTTTCACCCGTCATCATCGACGCGCATCGCGAGGCAGGTCAGGCTTATATCGAACGCGGTTTGTTTAGGCCGCGTCGCTGACCATCGGGCGACGGTGCGGACGCGGCATGTCCGGCATGACCTCCGGCGATACGACGATGGCTTCGCCCGCGCCAGCCTCGACCAGCAACGCGCCAAGCGCCACAGCCGGTGGCCCAGCAATCGGCGCAACCACGCAGACGAAATCGGCGGCCGGCGCCAACCCCTTGGTGATGCCGTCATCCGCCACCGGTGGCGCCGACAGCACGAGGAATTCATAGGTCTGCGACAGAGCGTCGATGACGGCTTCGAGATCTTCGCCGATCACCACACTGCCCTCGCCCGCTTCGAGCACATGCAGGCGCGAGCCGCGATCGCGATGGATCACGTCCTCGAACGACGCTTCGCCGCTCAACAGATCCGACAAACCTTCCAGATGGGTACGCGCCGGCGAGCGACGGAAATCGATCAGAATGGTGCGCGCCTCGTTGGCGAGTTCGCGCGCCAGCGGATAGGCCGTCTCGCGGCTGTCGAGCATCGCATCGGTCGCGACGGTCATGACGCGCGTGGCGTAATCGGCTTGCGCCACCTCAAGCAGGCCGCGCGCGACAATGGCGAAGGATTGACGCGTCTCAAGCGGTGCTTCCGCTTCCGCAACCGGCTCGGCAAGTGACTTAGGTTGAGACACAGATTGCGACATAGGTTGCGGCACGGGCTCCGTCAAAACCGGCACTGCCAGCACAGCCTTCGAATCTTCCACCGTCTTGGGCTTGCGCCATCCCGCGAACAGGGACGCCAGCACGGGCAACGCGAACAGGCTGCGGATCCGGCTCGCCTTGGAGCTTACTTCAGGGCTTATCTCTGGACTTGCCTCAGCTTTCGCCTCGGAGAGCGGATGGAGGCTTGCTTCAGGAAGCGGATCAGCGGCGGCGGCACGAACATCAGAGCGAGGATCGGGGCGAACATCAGGCTCCGCACCCAGACGCGTCTCAGGATTCGCTGCCGGAGCTGACGAAGCAGCCGCCTCAGAAAACATGCGGGCCGTCCCCCGACCAGGCCGCGGATCGGGATCGTAACGGGGCGACGGCGGCGCGTAGCTGCCATCAGGTCCGTTCGGCACGAAACTATTGCCCGTCAGGAACTCGCGCATCAGCACCGCGCCGATCGAAAGAATCAGGCCAGCCAGCGTCGCCAGGACAATGATCGGCAGCTTCTTCGGGAAGGACGGCAGCTGCGGCGCCACGGCGCGCGAGATCACGCGCGCATCACCCGGCGTCGACGCCGAGTCCTGGCGGGCGACGGCTTCCTGATATTTGGTGATGTTGGCTTCGAGCTGATCCTTTTGCAGCTTCACGTCGCGGTCGAGTTCGCGCAGCCGCACCTCGTCGCCGCTGGCATTGCCGATGCTGCGACGCTGCTGATCGACGGCGGCGGCCAGATTATCGACGCGCCCACCAGCGATCTTGGCTTCATTCTCCAGAGCCCGCGCCGCCCTTTCGGCTGCGGCGCGCAGATCGGCATCGAGTGTGGCGAGTTGCGCGTTCAGATCCTTGATGCGCGGATGCTGGGGCCCGAGCGTGCGCGACTCGAGCGCCAGTTGCGCGCGCAGATTGATGCGCTGTTCGGAGATCCGGCGGATCAAATCATCCTTGGCGATATCCGGCATCTCGGTGAGACGACCGTTGCGGATTCCATCGCGGATTGATTTCGCCCTCGCCTGCGCCTCGGCCTGCACCGAACGGGCCGTGGAAAGCTGGCCGTTGATGTCGGACAGGGCCTGCGTCGGCAGCGTCATATTATTGGCGCCCAGCATCAAGCCGGACGAGGCGCGGAAGGCTTCGAGACGCGCTTCCGACTGCGCCACCTGCTTGCGCAATTCGGCGACGAGGGTCCCCAGCGATTCCGCCGCAGCCTTCGCCCGCTCGCGCTTCGCCTGCGACTGCATGTCTATATAAAGGTCGGCGATCGTGTTGGCGCCCTTGGCCGCCAGATCGGCATCAGGGGCCTTGAACTCGATCTGCAACACGCGCGACTTCGGCACCGGGAACACCGCCAGCGCATCGAAGTAATTGTCGAGGATACGGTCTTCCGGATGGGTCGGCGCGCGGCTGAGGCCGAGCAGCGACAGAAGATTGCCCAAAAGCCCACCGCCACCGGCAAGCGGATCGTAAAACGGATTGCCCTTGAGGCCGAGTGCGCGAATCGCCTCGCGGCCAAGATCCCGCGACGTCACCACCTGCACCTGGCTGGCGATGGCTTCCTGGTCGGGGCCTTGCCCCTGTGCCGCCGATTCGGCCTGCCCCGCCGGCCGCGTGAAATAGTTTTCCTGATTCTCGACCAGGACTTTCGCTTCGCCCGTGTAACGCGGCTTCGCCACCAGAACGAAAACGGTTGCGAGAGCGAAACAAAGAGCCGTCGTGCCCAGGACAACATTGCGCTTGCGCCAGACCGTCTGCCAGATTCCCGGCAGATCGATATCCAGCCTGCGGCCGTCATATCTTTGATCGTTAGAATCGGTCGCCTGGGAACTCATTCAACGCCCTTTCGGAAACTGGGCGGATTAGAGCGCCTTATGGTTGAGGGCTGGTTAACCCGCCAATCCTTTGGCGCGGACCTGCTTAGGCTTTGTTAACCATACCACCCTAAGACTCAGGCTGTGATCCCGCCGATGCCCGGCGGGTAAAGTCCCGTGTGGTTGCAGCATGATACGGCGTTCGTTCATTGCGGCCCTGGCGCTCACAGCGATCGCGCTGCAGGGTTGTGCCAGGACCCATTATCAAAACGAGCTGCTCGAAGCGAATGCGGCGGCGCCTTATCTTCTGGCGTCCGGCGATCGCCTGCGCGTCATCGTTTTCGGACAGGATTCGCTGTCCAACAGCTATGCAGTTGATGGCGCCGGCCGCATTTCGATGCCGCTCATCGGCCCGGTCGATGCTTTCGGCCATTCCACCACCCAGCTTGAGCGCATCATCGAGGCGCGGTTGCGCGGCGGCTATCTGCGCGAGCCAAAAGTGTCTGTCGAAGTCGAGGCTTACCGGCCGTTTTTCATCCTCGGTGAGGTCCTGACCGCCGGCCAGTACCCATTCATTAACGGCATGACGGTACAAAACGCCGTTGCCGTTGCCGGAGGTTTCGGGCCGCGGGCGGCAAGATCGAGCGCCGATCTGACACGGGTTATCAATGGCGCTCCCGTCACGGGATCTGTACCGCTGACCTATCCGGTCCTGCCGGGCGACACGATCACAGTTCGGGAGCGATTCTTTTAAGACAGGGCGCGTATAGGCATGTGTCATGTTGGAAACGCCGCCCCCCGATGATCGTCTTAAAATAATCCACGTCTTCCGTGCCCCGCTCGGCGGCCTGTTCCGGCATGTCCTCGATCTGACCCGCGCCCAAATCAAGCGCGGCCATAAAGTCGGCATCGTCTGCGATTCGCTCACAGGCGGCGAACGGACCGAGACGGTTCTGGCTGAGCTCGCACCGCAGTTGGCTTTGGGCCTCACCCGCATGCCCATGCAGCGCAATCCGCATCCCAGCGACATCATGAATCTGTCGCGGATTCGCAAGCTCATGCGCCAGCTGCAGCCGGACGTGATTCATGGCCACGGCTCCAAGGGGGGGCTTTACGCCCGCCTGCCCGGTTTTCTGCCCGGTGCCGCGCCGGCCGTGCGCGCCTACACGCCCCATGGCGGCAGTTTCAACTACCGGCCCGGCACCACGCTCCATTCCATTTATATGGCAACGGAATCGCAGCTCGCCCGCGCCACCGACATTTTCCTGTTCGAGAGCGCTTTCATCCAAAGCTGTTTCATCTGCTACGTCCGGGCGCCGGGCGCCTTCACCCGCGTAATTCCCAATGGGATCAGCAAGGCGGAGTTCGTGCCCGTCACGCCCCGCGCCGATGCCGCCAACTTCCTCTATGTCGGTGAACTGCGCGCCGCCAAAGGCATCGACACCCTTCTGGATGCCCATCTCGAATTTGAACTGCGCACCCACCGGCGCATCCGCACCGTGCTGGTTGGCTCCGGCCCGGATCGGGAGGCATTGCAGGCCCAGGCCACCCGCAACGGCTTGGGATCGCGCGTCACCTTCCCCGGCCCCCTGCCGGCGCACGAGGCGTTTCAACTTGGCCACGCGCTCATCGTGCCATCGCGCGCCGAATCGCTGCCCTATATCGTGCTTGAAGCAGCCGCCGCGCGTCTCCCGATGATTTCCACCTCGGTCGGCGGCATTCCAGAAATCTTCGGCCCCCATGCCGGCCGGCTCATTCCCAGCAACGAGCCCAGCACCCTCGCCTCGGCCATGATCGACCTCGTCGGCAAACCAGCCGAGGTCCTGGCCCAGGAAGCGACGGCGCTGGCCGACTATGTCGCGTCACGATTTACTATTCATCAAATGGTCGACGCTGTAATCGATGGGTACCGGGCCGCCTTGGCCAGAAAATTGCCCAGCATCGAAGATAGAGACAAAAGCACGGCCTTGGCATTTTGATATCGTCTGCCGAACGACAGTTGAAGCGAGCGGTCATGAACACGTTCACCGTCGACGATATGAAGCGGATCGAACCGCCGACGCCGCTGACGCCCGAACAACAGGCGCAGCAGGACGCGCGGCGCCTCCGCATGGCGCAGCTGGCCGAGACCCTGGCCGGCAGCGACACACGGCCGGCCTGGTCGCCCATCGTTCTGACCGGTCTCGTCCGCCTCCTCGACATCCTCATCATCTGCGCCACGGGCTTCGCCGTGCATGCGATCTATGTGCTGCCGTTGCACAGGCTCGAGGCCGTTTATGTCGCCGCGATTCCGACCTTGGCCTGTTTCGCCGTCATCCTGTTCCAGGCTTTCGACTTGAACACGATCACCGCGTTCCGCGCGCCGATCAGACGGGGTATCCGCCTCGCCTGCGCCTGGACGTTGGTCTTTCTGGCCGCCTTGTCGGTCATCTTCCTGTTTAAGCTCGAAGGAGTGTTTTCGCGCGTCTGGGCCGTCGGCTTTTTCTCCGTCGGCTTCGTCATGCTCATGGCTGGACGCCTCCTCGTGGCCATCGGCGTGCGCTGGCTGACCCGCCGGGGCCAGCTCGATCGCCGCACGGTCATCGTCGGCGGCGGCGAACTCGGCGCGGAACTGCTGACCGCTCTGTCGCAGCAAAAGGACATCGGCCTGCGCATCTACGGCGTTTTCGACGACCGCTCCGACGACCGCGCGCCCGACGTGGTGGCCGGCTATCCAAAACTCGGCACCGTCGACGATCTGCCCGAATTCGCCCGTCACGCCCGCGTCGATCTCGTCATCCTGTCTCTGCCGATCACCGCCGAACAGCGGCTTCTGCAGATGCTGCGCAAGCTCTGGGTGCTGCCGATCGACATCCGCCTCGCCGCCCATGCCAGCAAATTGCGGCTGCGGCCCCGCTCCTATTCCTGGATCGGCAACGTACCCGTCCTCGACGTCTTCGATCGGCCGATCGTCGACTGGGACCTGGTGCTGAAATCGGCTTTTGACCGCATCGTCGGCACGCTGTGCCTGATCCTGCTGTCACCGGTGATGCTGGCGATCGCCATCGCGGTGAAGCTCGAGTCGCGCGGTACGGTGCTGTTTCGTCAGCAACGCTATGGCTTCAACAACGAGCTCATCGAAGTTTTGAAGTTCCGCTCGATGTATTCGGACCAGCTCGACCCGACCGTGCAGAAACAGGTGACGCGCACCGACCCGCGGGTGACGCGCGTTGGCCGTTTTATCCGCCGCACCTCTCTCGATGAGCTGCCGCAATTGTTCAACGTGGTGTTCAAGGGCAATCTCTCCCTCGTCGGCCCGCGTCCGCATGCGGTCGCCGCCAAGGCCGCCGACCGCGAATATGAGAAAGTGGTGGACGGCTATTTCGCCCGCCACCGCATGCGCCCCGGCATCACCGGCTGGGCCCAGGTCAACGGCTGGCGCGGCGAAACCGATACGCAGGAAAAAATCCAGCAGCGTGTCGAATTCGACCTGTTCTACATCGAGAACTGGTCGATCCTCTTCGACATCTACATTCTCGCGGTCACGCCCTTCGCCCTGTTGAAAGCGGAGAACGCGTATTGAGCCCCAGCCCGCGCAAAATCCGATTGCTGGCCAGCATTGCTGTGATGAGCATCGGCGCGCCCGCGCTGGCCGACGCGCCACGGCTCAAGCTGGCGCTGGGCGACGATACGCAGATCATGTTCGATCCCAAGCGCGACGCCTGTGACGGCCATGATGTGCCAGACGTCAACGCCCGCGCCTTTCGCGATGGCGACAATCAGGTCGTGATGTTCGCGCTGCATGACGTCAACCGCCCTCTGCGCGGCAAGGATCTGTCTCACCTCAAGCTCGATTGCAAAATCGCGTTCAAGGCGTCGTTCAGCGCTGATCCCGCCGCCTACGATCACCAGAGCTGGATCGCCGCCACCTGGACCGACAACGGCAAGGATGTCGCCGCCGTCGTCCATCACGAATTCCATGGCGACCGCAACGGTCAATGCGACGTACCAAAGGACAAGGCGGCGCTCGGCTGCTGGTTCAACACGTTGATCGGCGCCGTCTCCCACGATGGCGGTACGACCTTCGCCAAAATGGCGCCGCCGGTCGTCGCTTCAGCGCCGTTCCGCCAGAATGTCGAACAAGGCCGCCATCGCGGCTTTTTCAATCCATCCAACATCGTCGGCCTCGGCGGTAACCGCTATTTCCTCAGCAACACCACCGGCTGGACCGGCCAGCGCTATGGCGCCTGCCTGTTCCGCAGCGCCGAACCGCTGAAAGCCGGCACCTGGCGCGCCTATGACGGCAAGGGGTTCAGCATCCGCTACGCGGATCCCTACGGTCCGCAACAGCCAGCCCCCGCCGAATGCCAACCGATCGCACCTTTCCCGGTGGCGCCCGGCGCTCTCGTGCGCCAGCGCGCCTCAGGCACCTGGATCGCCGTCGTGCAGGCGTGGAAGGACGACAAGAGCTACCCGGTGCCGGGCTTCTACTACGCCACCTCGCGCGATCTGATCGCCTGGAGCGAGCCGCGCCTGCTGTTTGCCACCAAGACGCTCTTCGACAATGCCTGCGGCGCCGACCGGCTCAACTCCTATCCCGCGCTCCTCGACGAGCAGGCGCAGACGCGCAATTTCGAAGACGTCGGCAATGAGGCCTGGCTCTACTACGCCTCGATGCGCATCGACGGCTGCGCCCACACCTCTGATCGCGTGCTGGTGCGCCGCAAGGTGACGATCACACCGGAGGCCACGGCCCGATGAGCGACACCGCGACCTATCCGAGACCACAGAACGCCGACATCGGGCCACACACTCGACGCAGGCTCGATCTCGAACCTCTGCTGCGGATCGTCTTCGCAGCCTTTATTGCTTCGGGTTGCATTTCGATCATCGAGCCCTCGCCCTACGATTTCCTTTCGCTGCTCGCGATCGCAGTGTGGGCACTCGGAGGCTTTCGGCTCAACGTCGTGCTAATGCCGATGATCTTCCTTTGGGTGATCTATACTGTCGCTGGCTTTGTCGCTCTCATGCCCCATTGGAACGAGCACGACTCGTGGTTGTTTCAGTTTCAGTCGCTTTATCTGATCGTGACAGTCGTCTTCTTCGCCATGTTCTTCTCGGAAAAGACTCATGACCGAATAGACCTGTGCCTCAAGGCCTTCACTTTTGGCTGCGTCGCCAGTTCCCTCCTCGGCATTCTTGGCTATCTTGGTCTCTTCGGATTAGCTGATTACACGGTTATGTATGAAGGCCGTGTCAGCGGCACGTTCAAGGATCCGAACGTGTTTGGTTCCTATCTGGTCATGGCGCTTGTCTACCTCACCCATGGACTGATCACTGGCCGCACGCGTCGCCCGTTTCTCGTGATCGTCAGCACCGGAATTGTTGCTCTCGGCATATTCTTGTCATTCTCGCGTGGCTCCTGGGGCGCAGCGGTCATCGCGCTCGTCACGATGTTTATTGTAACCTTTTTCACTGCAGAAGATGCCCCGACGCGCCGCCGTATGCTGCTATGGGCGGCGGCGGCTATAACGATCGCGATCCTCGGCATTATTGTCATTCTTTCATTCGACACGACCCGTGAACTCTTCTTACAACGCGCCACCGTCACGCAAGACTATGACGAAGGCCTCACGGGCCGGTTCGGCAATCAGCTTCGCTCCTTACCGATGCTGCTGGAACTACCAAACGGCTTCGGGCCATTGCGCTTCCGCCTGTTCTTCTTCCTTGAACCGCACAATTCCTACATCAACGCCTTCGCCTCCTATGGCTGGGTTGGTGGCTTCACCTGGCTGATCCTGGTCGCATCGACATGCTTCATCGGCTTTCGGCTGACATTCATGAAGTCGCCCTATCGCGATCTTGCGCACGTCTGTTGGCCTCCCCTCTTCGCGATGCTTCTGCAAGGCTTTCAAATCGATATCGACCATTGGCGCTGGGTTTTCCTGGGCTTCGGCATGATTTGGGGCATGGAGGCCGCTCGCATACGTTGGCAATGGCAACAGCGTCACATCGCGCGCGAAGCCCCCTTGCCCGCCTCGGCAAGATAAACAAGACGACGAACGAGGAGATATTTCACGATGCAGGGGAACCGTAGTGAGGCGAACCGTCTCGAGCTGGTTCAAGCTCTGCGCGCTTTGGCAGCCCTGTCGGTGGTACTGGGCCACGCCTTGCATGAAACCCTATCATTCCCAGGCATGACAGGCGGCTCGTTCAGCACCTTCGTGATGGACAGAAGCGGAGCCGGCGTAGATCTCTTCTTTGCCATTTCTGGCTTTGTCATGATCTACGCGTCGCAAAAGCTTTTCGCGACGCAAGGTGCTGGCTGGAAATTCCTTTTCCGACGCATCGCCCGCATTGTACCTCTCTATTGGGCCGTAACGAGCTTGTTTCTCCTCGTGCTGGCAGCCTCTCCCGCGTTGCTTTCCAGTGGCGCGCCGACGCCCGGCGAGATCATCAAATCATATTTATTCATCCCATTCTCAGCACCGGGAACAGCCCTGGCCCAGCCGGTCTACAAACTTGGCTGGACTCTCAACTACGAGATGCTTTTCTACACGCTGCTTGCATGCATGATCGCCTTGCCGCGTCGCCGGGCCGTGGCCGCATTATTGATTGTCCTTTCAACGCTCGTCGTTGCTGGCGCATTCATCCCTGCGGGAAGCGAGCCCGCGTCCTTCTGGACGCATCCCATCATTCTCGAATTCGGTGCCGGCGCTCTACTTGCCTCCCTCTATATCGATGGTGTTCGCCTGCCCGCCAAAATGAGATGGATTCTTGCCGCACTGGCTATCCTTTGGCTCTCGCTTGCTCCCGTTCCTGAACCTGGAACAGTCTACGGGACGGCTCGTCCACTCCTCTGGGGTATCCCGGCTATTCTAATACTGGCTGGCGCGACGTTGAGTGGAAACGCGTCCCTGCGTAGCGCTTTGGCTCGCCCGGCGATCCTGCTCGGTGACGCATCTTATTCGATCTATCTTCTGCACCCGATAATCATCCGCGCGCTGCGGGTTTTCTGGGACAAGATGGGCCTTTCGGCCGGTCTGCCGCCATGGCTCTTCATTCTCTCGACATTGATCGCAACCATCATCATCTCTGTGATCGCCTATCGCTGGTTCGAACGGCCGTTGACGACTTGGCTGCAAAGATGGGGAGGCCGGACAGCCACCCCATCGGTTTCGCGTGTTTCGTGAGTGATCCTACAGCTTAAACGGCGAAGTTCAGACCGATCATCACGTTGGTGAATGGCTTGCCAGTATAGGTGCCGCCACTTGCCGTCCCGTAGTCCGTCGAGCCGGGAACACGGGTTACCGTGTCATAGGCCGGGCCAGGCAAGGTCACCGGAACAATGGCACCGCCCGAAGCGCCTTCGACGATATTGCTCGCCACGAGCGAGAAGCCGTTGGCGTATTCCTTGAAGAAGCCGATGCCCATGAGAGACTGCTTAACGGTATTCCCCGTCGCGGAAGCAGTGATCTTCATCGTGCTGCCTGAAATCTGACCCGGCGAAATCACGATGCCTGGCCCCTGCGTAGCCCCATCGACAATATTGTCGCTGACCACGACGTCGGATTCGGCGAAAATGCCAGCACCCGTCGTCGTATAGGTCGGATAGTTGGGGTCGGTCGTGGAAAAGGTTCGGCGTACAATATCAGTCACTGTGTTGCCGCTGACCACCGCACGTCTCGCGCCCCACCAACCGTTCGCAACATTGATCCCGAGACCGCCACCATTGATGACATTGTTGGCGATAATACCTCCTTCATATCGCTCAGGATTGGTCGGTGACGGCGTGCCTCCTGGAGCTTCCAGGAACACCGCGACCTCCTGACTGCTGAAAATCTGGTTGTTGGTCATGGTGCAGTTCCAAGCCGCGATCACGCGAATTCCCGAAAAAGCGCTGTAGGCCGTCACATTCTGATCGATGATGGTATTGGACGCATGCGCCACATAAATGGCATTGCCGAACCATCCCGATCCGCTGACCTGACCGGCGCCCGTATTGGCCCCATAGGTCGCGCGCGTATCATAGATATGATTGCCACGAATGACCGTCCCGTCGAATGCTTGCGAGACGCGACAGACGACGATAGCAGCATTCTCACCTTCATGGACAAAGTTATCGACGATGGATGTCGCCCAGGCATCGCATGAATAGACCGCGCACAAGCGATTGCCACCGAAGTCATTGTTCTCGACGGTCGCCGTGCATTGCCACATGGCGATGCCGTTGGAGCCAGAATAGTTCACGGCACAATTGCGGATCGTCAGACGCGTCACCTTGTAGGCGCTGATAATCGCATTGAAATTGCCGGGAAGCGTATAGTGATCCAAGATCCAGCGGTCGGTGGGATTGACAGCCGTGGCGAACGGCTTGAGCGCACCGTAGAAGGTGATGCCACGAATAGTTACGTCAGTGATCGTGGCGCCGGCTGTGTTTGAGCGGATGTTGAGCGTAAAGCCGCTCGTCGCCGAAGATGGCTGCAGAACAACGGTTCCCGGTGTTCCATAGATTTCAACGGCGCCGGAGATGACAAGATCACCGGTGGAGTAAGTGCCCGGCGAAATATAAAGCGGCTTGCTGGTCGATTGAGCCTGGTTGATGGCGTCCTGGAGCGTGCCGGTCCCGCCAGTCGCAACATAGACAATATTGTCCGGATACACGGTGTAACCCATGCCGATCTCCTATTTTCAACAAGGAAAACAACGCTCGCCGCCAGCGTCAGGTCGCGGGCGGTGTGTCGGCCGTGGGCTTCTCCCCCGGGCGCGTCCGACCCTCTCTAAATAAAGTTTTGCTTGATTTTTGTCAAGCTAAAATCAAGCTGAGATAGATGAAGCGCTACTTGATTTGCGCATCGCGATCGATCGCACGGAAAAAGCCCGACACGACGAACGTGCCGGGCAGGCAAAACGGCTCTAAGCACACCCGTTCAAAAATAGCGCGGGATCTTGCCGTTGTGCGGGGTCTGATCGGGGAGATCGATGAAGTCTTCATCGACATAACACCAGCCCCAGCCCTCCGGCGGATCGTAGCCCTCGATGATCGGATGGCCGGTGGCTTTAAAATGCCCGGTCGCGTGCTTGTTGGGCGACTGGTCGCAGCAGCCGACATGGCCGCAGCTCCGGCACAGACGCAGATGCACCCACCAGCTGCCGGTCATCAAACATTCCTCGCAGCCCAGCGCACTCGGCTTGACCGTCTTGATGCTGCTGGTGTGTTGGCATGACATGCTGGAACCTCCGATCAGGCGATCATGAATTGTCCTGCCGCATCATGGCGCGGCGCTCGCGCGCCGTCACGCCGAAACGGCGACGGAAGGCGCGGCTGAAATAAGACAGATCGGAAAATCCAACCGCATAGGCAAGTTCGGTCAGCGAGGCCCGAGATCCCCCGACCAACTGCCGCTCCGCCAGCAGCAGGCGCTGCTCCAGCACATAGTCGCTGAACGTGGTGCCGTGTTCGCGGAACAAAGTCTGCAAGGTGCGGGGCGCGAGCTCCGTGATGCAGGCCGCTTGCGTCAAAGTCAGCGCCGGATCTGTCAACTGGGCGCGGATGCGCAGGCAGGCCTGCTGGAAGCGCGCCTGCCGTACACTGCCACCCGCCTCCCTCACCCTGAGCGCACCAAGCGCCAACGCCAACAGATCGATGAAAATCTCGCTCGCTTGCACCGCCTCGGCCGACGTCAACCGATCGGCCGTCGTCGCCAGCGTCTTGGCGAAAGCATTGAACAGTGCCCCCGCCCCGCTCTGCGACAACGGCAATGCCGCTGCATCCGCTGCGTCGGCGGCGCGTGCCAGAAGCAGGACGCGCGGCACGATGAAACTGGTCAGCGACATGGCTGTCGGAAAGCACAAGTCGAATGGCCGCGTGCTGTCGAAAAACAGGCAATCTCCAACCTCGGGACTCTGCCGCCTGTCGTTTTGGGTCAGGATGCACGCGCCGCCGGTGTGGAGGTTGACGTGGAAATGATCGCTGTTATCGACACGGACCGAGGAACGGCTGCGCCGCACCAGATGCATCTGCGAGCTGACATGATTGACGACCAGCGGACCGGCGGTAACGCTGCTGATCCGCCCCTGAAAGCCCTCAGGCTCGTCGCACTCCGTCCGCACCTTCAGGAAGGCATCGCACACCGCATCATTCCAGAAGGAGAAACGTTCCCTCCCGGCGACATCATCGGTCGACCACACCCGCATGACGATCTCCCACGCCCCTCCGACGATCAGCATACCCTTGCGGACGCGGCCGGCAAATCAGCGCCTGTGTCCAAAATCGTCGGCGCCTCTGTCCAAGAGACGGGAGCCCGGTCATGCTAGAGCGCAAGGCGAGAGAGGGAGACTCCAATGACACATTTCGTTCTGATCCACGGCGCCTGGCATACAGGAGAACATTGGGCGCCGGTCGCCAAGCGACTTGAACAGCTCGGCCACAAGGTCACGGCGCCTACGGTGCTTGGCCACGGCAAAGGCGTCGACAAAAACGTCACCCATGCCCAGCAAATCGACGATCTGGTCCGCCAGATCACCAAGGCAGATTTGAAAGATTTCGTCCTCGCCGGCCATTCCTATGGCGGGACGGTCATCGCCCGGCTGGCGGAAGAAATTCCCGATCGCATTCGCCGGTTGGTGTTCTGGAATGCCTTCGTGCCGCTGCCGGGCAATAGTCTCGACGACGAGACGCCCCCGCATTATCGCGCGCTGTTCAAACAGCTCTCGGCTGCCTCACCCGATCGTTCTGTCGTGATGCCTTATCCGATCTGGCGCGAAGCCTTCATGAACGATGCCGATGGGGCCCAGGCCAAATCCGCCTACGATACCCTGTCACCCGAGCCCTATCAGCCGTTCATCGACAAGCTCGATCTCAAGCGGTTCTACGAGACCAAAACTCCCAAGAGCTATCTCAACTGCACCGAAGACATCGCGCTGCCGCCAGGCGAATGGGGTTGGCACCCGCGCATGTCGAGCCGCCTTGGTCTCTATCGGTTGGTGCAGATGCCCGGTAGCCACGAAGTGCTCTTCACCAACCCTGTCGGCCTCGCCGACAAACTGGTCGAGGCAGGCCGTGATTAAACCGCTCGACTAGTCCGCCAACGCCTGCTTGTAGATCGCCTCGATCGCATCGAGGTGACGATCCAAAGTCAGCGGTCGCGCCCAATAGCGCTCATAGGCGGCACGCGACATGCGCGCCGCTTCCTCCTCATCGCTCAGACGCCGCAGCGCCTGGGCCAGGGAGTCCGCATCGCCCGACTTGAACCAGAGGCCGTTGACGCCATCCTCCACCGCCTCGCGGCCAGCACAGACATCGCTGACAATCACAGGCGTGCCGAGCGCCAGCGCTTCATAGACGGTGAGCGGCTGGCCTTCATACCAGACCGAGGGAAAAACGAGGGCGCGGGCTGCCCGCATATGGGCGCGCACCGCCTGGGATGTCTGCCAGCCGAGGAAGCCGGCCTTGGGATAGCGCGTCTTGAGTTCGTCCATCAGCGGCCCATCGCCGGCGATCTCAGGCGTCACGCCGGCCAGTTCGGCGGCGGCGCAGAAATGTTCGATCCCCTTTTCCCGCGACAGACGCCCGGCATAAAGAAAGGCCGCGCCCGGCTTATCCTTGGGGCCGAGATCCTGCGCCTCGATCGGATTGTCGACCCGATGATAGATCGGATGACGAGGCATATAGGGCCGTGACACCTCGTCCTGCAGCGCGCTGATCGTGATGACGTGGCCGATGGCCTCCTTCAGCCCGCTGTGGTCGAGCACCACCTGCCGGGCGACCCGCACCAGCTTGCGGGGGTAGCTGCGCGAATCGCAATTGGTGCTGATGCAAGGCAGCGACAGCGGCACCCGATGGCAGGTGACGGCGCGCGGATAATCGTAAAAGCCGCCGTTGGGGCACACCAGGAAGAATTCATGCATGGTGTAGACGCAAGGCAGTCCGGCCCGCTTCAGCGCCGCGCCGATCGACGGCGACAGCGCCTTCGGCCAGGCATGCACGTGGACAACCGTTTCATGCCGGTCGAGGCCCGCCAGCGCCGCTTCAAGCCGCCGCTCCGCCGGCCGGTTCCAGATGATCTGGCGCAGGAAACCGAGTTTCGAAGGTGTCGTATCGATGTCAAACTGTTCGAGGCAGATGGTTTCGATGCCGGCCTGCTCCAGGCGCGAGTCGGCTGGCCCAACAGCAGCAAAATAAGTGACCTTGCGGCCACGCGCCGCAAGCCCGAGCGCGCTTTCGATGGCGACTTTCGACTGGCCGCCATTGATATAGGCGTGATCGGCAAGGATGAAGATATGCATATAAATCCGAATGAGGCGCACAACGGTGGCGCGCGGATACCGTGCTCTCAAAACCTTGCTTCAAGATTGAAGCCACCGCGCCCGGCCCGGCCAGACTTTGCCGAATCCCGGCCACGATCAAGGAAGCGTTAATGCCGACCTCAAGCCGCTTTTTCATTCTGTTTGCCGGCCTGATGGGCGCGGCTGGCGTCGCCTTGGCCGCAGCCGCCACCCACACAGGTGCGCCGGAACTGCTGAATCCCGCCTCGCACATGCTGTTGTTTCATGCTGCCGCCTTGCTCGCGCTAGCCCTGGGCGGCGGCCCGCCGCTCATGCTCCTGGCCGGCGGCGGCACACTTTTGCTCGGAACTGTGCTGTTTTCGGGCGATCTGGCCCTGCGCGCCCTGGCTGGCGTGCGGGCATTTCCGATGGCGGCGCCCGCCGGCGGCGTGCTGATGATCGTTGGGTGGCTGGTTACCGGGCTTTGCGGGCTTTTCCACCGTCGTTGAGCGTGGCTGGCGCGAACATTGCCTTATCGTAACTCGTAGCCCGCTCAACTTTATGTAATCTAGATGCATCTACCTCCGACGTGGTATAAATACCTGACGGGGGAGCGAAACCGAAACAGCGCGCGACGAAAAACGTCCGCCGGAGGGAGACTTTATTCGATGAAAAGGCCCAGCGTCGCGACGACGCTCACAGGTGTGGCCGTCGCCGTGATCGCGTCCGCGGTCATTTGGCCGGGCGCAGCGAACACGATCTTCCCGGGGGCGGGCGATCGCGGCAATGCTTTGCGTGCCTATCTACCGTCCTCCCTCGCTGGCGCCTTGCCGGCCTATACGTCCGGCGCATCCGGCGGCGCCATCGGCGTGGCCCAGGCGCAAGCGCCCGGCTCGCCTGGCGGCCGCCCGGCAACGCCCGTGGTGACAAGCAAGGCAGCCCGCGGCGCCATGCCGATGGTGATCAATTCGCTGGGCACCGCTCAGCCAATGGCAACCGTTGCTCTCAAGACGCGCGTTGATGCCCAGATCGACAAGATCGGCGTTTCAGAAGGCAGCCTCGTCAAAGCCGGCGACGTCATCGCTCGTCTCGACCCGCGCCAGATCGAAGCGCAGATCAAACAGGCCGAAGCCACTCTCGCTCGCGATGTCGCGGCTCTCGACCAAGCCAATCGCGATGTCGCGCGCTATACCGAACTGCTGGCCAAGAACGCCGGCACGAAAATCAATGTCGATAATGCCCGCACCGCTGCGGCAACCGCCACCGCCAATATCGCTGGCGACCAGGCACAGATCGAAAATCTGAAGGTGCAACTCGGCTGGCACACGATCGCCGCGCCGATCACCGGACGCGTCGGCATGATCAGCGCCAAGGCTGGCAATATCGTGCGTTCCGGTGACAACACCGCGACCGGCACGCTCGCCACCATCGTGCAGACGGCGCCGATCTATGTCGCCTTCTCACTCGCCCAGTATCTGCTGCCCGAACTGCGCGATTCCATCGGCGCGACCGGCGCCGAAGTGCTGGCGACGCCGCAAGGCTCGAACCGCACCATCAAAGGCAGGATCGCCTTCGTCGACAATATGATTGATCCCTCGACCGGCACGGTCAGCGTCCGTGCGGTCTTCGAAAATGCCGACGAGGCCCTGTGGCCGGGCCAATTGTGCAACCTGCGCATCGTCATACGCATCGACCAGGACGTGGTGAGCATTCCGCGCGAAGCCACCCAGTCGGGCCAGACCGGCAATTTCGTCTATGTGATCGAGAATGGCGCGGCCCGCGTGCGCGCGGTCAAGGTGGCGCGCACCCAGGACGGTCGCGACATCATCGCGGAAGGTTTGAAGGGTGACGAAACCGTCGTCGTGGAAGGCGCGCTGGCGCTCTCCAATGGCGCACGCGTCATCATTCGCAATGAAACGGGCAAGACGGATAGCTGAAAGACGGATAGCTGAGCTAACGGACGGCTGAACGGAAGGGCTGGAAGGTCGTTAAATGAACATCTCTGAACTATGCATTCGCCGTCCTGTGATGACGACATTGCTAATGATGTCGTTTATCGTCTTCGGACTTTTCGGCTATTCGAAATTGCCTGTCGCGGCGTTGCCGCGCGTCGACTTCCCAACAATCAGCGTCTCGGCCACTCTGCCGGGCGCCAATCCCGAGACCATGGCCTCCTCGATCGCCGCGCCGCTCGAGCGCGCCTTCGCGACCATTCCGGGCATCACCCAAATGACGTCGCGGTCGTCGAACGGCCAAACCAACATCATCATCCAGTTCGAACTTGATCGGAACATCGACGGCGCGGCGCTCGACGTGCAATCGCAGATTTCCGGCACGCTGCGACGCCTGCCGCCGGAACTGCCGGCGCCGCCGAGCTTCCGCAAGGTCAACCCGGCCGACTCGCCGATCCTGTTCCTCAGCCTCAAGTCGGCGGTGCTGCCGCTGTCGGCGACCAATGACTACGCCGAATTCACCTTCGCCCAGCAGATCTCGCAGATCCCTGGCGTGGCCCAGGTGCTGATCTTCGGCCAGCAGAAATTCGCCGTCCGCATCGAGGCCGATCCCGATGCCGCCGCGGCGCGCGGCCTGACCTTGAACGAAATCCGCACCGCCGTGGCCGCCGCCAATTCCTCGGCGCCGGTCGGCGGCCTGCGCGGCGAGAACAAGGACGCCGTGCTGAAAGCCACCGGCCAGATCGAAAAGGCCGACGGCTATCGCGATATCGTGGTGGCCTGGCGCAACGGCTCACCGGTTCGCCTGTCCGAAATCGCCAATGTCTATGACTCGGTGGAAAACGACCGCACCGCCGCCTGGTTCGGCAACGAGCGCTCGATCCAGCTCGCGATCTTCCGCCAGTCGGACGCCAACACCGTCGCCGTGGTCGATGCGATCAAGGAAAAGATCCCGCAATTGCAGGCGCAATTGCCGCCGTCGGTTGAAGCGCGCATCATCATGGACCGATCGGACTCGATCCGTGAGTCCGTCCACGACGTGCAGTTCACCCTGCTCCTGTCGATCGCCCTGGTCGTGCTCGTCATCTTCATGTTCCTGAAGACGTTCACCGCCACGATCATCCCGGCGCTGGCACTGCCCGTGTCGCTGATCGGCACCTGCGCCTTCATGTATCTCTTCGGCTATTCGATCGACAATATTTCGCTGCTGGCGATTACGCTCGCGGTCGGCTTCGTCGTCGACGACGCCATCGTCATGCTCGAAAACATCATGCGCCACATCGAGAACGGCATGCGCCCGTTCGAGGCGGCGCTGAAGGGTTCGCGCGAAATCGGCTTCACCATTCTGTCAATCACCTTCTCGCTCGTCGCCGTGTTCATTCCGGTGCTGTTGATGGGCGGCGTGGTCGGGCGCGTGTTCCGCGAATTCGCCGTGGTGATCTCCTGCTCCATCCTGGTGTCGGGCTTCGTCTCGCTGACGCTGACGCCGATGCTGTGCGCGCGCATTCTCAAGCCCATCGACCATCACGCTAAGCCGAACGCCTTCACCCGCAGCGTCGACTGGTTCATCGACGGCATGAACTCGGTCTACCGCGTGACGCTCGATGCGGTGCTGCGGGCGCGCCTGTTGATGCTCGGCATCACCGTCCTGACGATCGGGCTGAGCATTGCGATGTTCATGTGGATGCCGAAGGGCTTCTTCCCGACCGAAGACACCGGTTTCCTCTCCGGCTCGACGGAAGTGGCGCCTGACACGGCCTTCCCGCTGCAGTCCAATCTCAACCTGAAAGTGGTCGACATCGTCCTCAAGGATCCGGCTGTCGAATATGTCGCCTCGAACGTCGGCTTCCTCGGCGCCGCCAATCAAGGCAGCGTCTTCGTCGCGCTGAAACCGAAGGCCGAGCGCGGCAACATTCAAGATGTCATCGCGCGCCTACGCCGTGCCACAACCGCAGTTCCTGGCATCAACACCGTGTTCAACCCGGTGCAGAACATGAACCTGTCCGGCGGCCGTCAGTCGCGCGGGCAATATCAGTTCACCCTGCAATCGGGCGATCTCCAGGCACTCTACGCCAAGGGTCCCGAAATGCTCGAGCGGATGCAAGGCCTCTCGGGCCTGCGCGACGTGACGAGTGATCTGCAGATCCGCAATCCCGAGCTCAACGTCGATATCGACCGCGAGAAGGCCGCCGCCTATGGCCTGACCGCTGACCAGATCCGAACGGCACTGTTCAACACTTATGGTGCCCGCCAGATCTCGACCATCTTCACCCAGATCGCCGACTATCAGGTGATCCTGCTCGCCAACCGCCGCTTCCAGGACGATCCCTCAGCGCTGAGCCGCATCTATATCCGCGCCCAGCCTGGCGCCGGCGGCACGGTGGTGGCCCCGGTCGCCCCAACCACGGGCGCTGGCGCCAGCACGAGCGCCGCGGCGGCGACACCCGCACCGACCGCCAATATCTTCAACTTCCCGATTGTCCCGCTCGATCAGGTGGCGACGATCCGCCGGTCGGTCGGCCCGCTCACCATCAACCGCCAGGCACTGCAACCGGCCGTGACGCTGTCCTACAATGTCGCGCCCGGCGTCGCCCTCTCCGAGGCCAACGAAGCGATCCGCCGCGTTGCCAAAGAGATCGAACTGCCGGCGACGATCTCGACCAACTTCTCCGGCGCAGCCGCCCTGTTCGAGGAAGCGCAGAAGGGCCAGGTGCCGCTGATCATCGCCGCCATCCTGACCATCTACATCCTGCTCGGCGTGCTCTACGAGAGCTACATCCATCCGATCACCATTCTGTCGGGCCTGCCGTCTGCCGGCATCGGCGCGCTGCTGGCGCTGCATCTGTTCGGCTTGGATCTGTCGGTCATCGCCATCATCGGCGTGCTGCTGCTCGTCGGCATCGTCAAGAAGAACGCCATCATGATGGTCGACTTCGCGCTCGAGCGGCGCCGCGACGGCATCGAAGCCCTGCCCGCCATTCGCGAAGCCGCCCTGATCCGTTTCCGCCCGATCATGATGACGACGCTGGCGGCGATTTTCGGCGCCATCCCGATCGCCATCGGCGCGGGCGCGGGCGCTGAGCTGCGCCAGCCGCTCGGCATCGCCATCGTCGGCGGCCTGTGCGTCTCGCAATTGCTGACGCTCTACATCACGCCGGTGATCTATTATTACCTCGACAAGGTCGACAGCTACATTTCCGGCGGGGCGCAGCAACGCGCCGAAGCCGAGCCTGACCTTGAGCCGGTGCCAGTCCGCCACGCGGCCGAGTAGACGCCGCGCCTCCCCAAGATGCTGAGGGCCCGTGCCGAGCACGGGCCCTTTTCACAGGCTCTTGTCACTCCCCTAAACCTTGATTAAATATGTGCGAAATCATTGATTATCCGAATGTTTTCAACATTCGACCGAGGACCAGATGTCGCGCAGATCGCCAATCCGGATGCCCCAGCCGCAAGCGTGCGCTGCCCATTGACCCGCCGCGCCGCCCCTTCCCAGCCTTGTTCTTGGCGCTATTTGCTTGGGGATGGCATCAGGAATCCCTGTCCCGGCCATGGATTTGCTCAACTTTTCTTTTCTAAGCTGACCAGGTCATGATGGCGGTTGCCTCGTGCGCCCTGCCCCTTCTCAAACCATCGATCAACCGTCCTTGATGAACCGAAGCCTCAAATGGGGAATTGGCCTCCTGCTGCTCCTGGCAGCGGCTGGAGCATTTTTTCCGATCAGCGCCTTTGAGGCTGCGCTGCGCAAGCAGATCGCCGAACAGGTCAGACAGGTGAGCGGTCTCGAAACCGACATCAAAGGCCGGCTGTCCTTCTCTCTTCTTCCGCGACCACAAGTCAGGGCCGAGAATGTCGCCATCGGCACCCATCCGGCCATGGCGCTGCACACACCGTTCATACGCGGCAACATCCGCCTGCTGCCGCTGCTGGGCGGACGCATCGAGCTGGAGCGGCTGACGCTGATCGGCCCGCAGCTGTCCCTACAAACCACGCAGGCGACCCTGACCCGGCCCTCGACGCAATTGCTGGCCGAACTGTCGAAACTGGGACCACTGACCATCGCTGGCGGCTCGCTCGACCTGCAGCTCGGTGATCGTCCGCCCATTCAGATTTCACAGATCGACGGCATCCTTGACCCACGCGGTCTGCCAGGCCCGCTGTCCTTCGCCGGTCGCCTTTTCTGGAACGACGTGAACGGCGAGGCCGAAGTGCTGTTCGCTCGTCTGTCCGACCTGTTCGACAAGGGCTCATCGCCCTTCACCGCCAAACTGCGTTCACCGCTCGCCGATGCCGCCTTCGACGGTGTGCTGCAAGGCGGCTCGCGTTGGCAATTCGACGGTCATTTCGCCGGCACCGCCGCCCAGCCCCGCGCCCTGATGCAAGTGCTAAACTTCGCGCCGGCCCTGCCCGGTCCACTCGCCACCGTCTCCGCCAACGGCACCCTGCGTGTCACCCAACAGGCCCTGGCTCTGTCGGACGCCAGCATCACCCTCGACGCCAACGTGTTTCGTGGCTCGATCGGCGTTCGGCTGGAAGGCGAACGTCCCCTGATATCGGCGACGCTCGCCACGCCCTCGCTGATGCTCCCCAGCAGCGAGATCATGCCGACACTGCGTGTCGACCGGCAATGGAGCCGCGAACCACTGTCGCTCGCCGCGCTGGCGCGCACCGACCTGGATCTGCGGCTGTCGGCGCAACGCGCCGTGATCGGCAAAATGACCATGACCGCCACGGGCCTCTCGGTGCTTGCCAACGACGGCAAGCTGGAAGTGTTGCTCGCCGGCGCACAGGCTTATGGCGGCCGGATGAAAGGGCAATTGACGATTTCACCAGCCGGCGGCGACGGTGACTTCAAGGGCACCTTGTCGCTCACCAGTGTCGATGCCGGCGCGCTCATGAAAGACATGGTCCGCTCGCCGCGCATGAGCGGCATCGTCACCGGCGAAATCGCCCTGCAAAGCCGCGGCGGCAGCGTCGGCGAACATGTCGAGACCTTGTCCGGCCAGCTCAAGCTCTCAGCCAAAAATGGCGAACTCGCCGGCCTCGATGCTGAACAGGCTTTGCGGCGTTCGGAAAAACGGCCGCTCTCGGTTCCCGGCGAAGTGCGTGCTGGCAGCACCAGTTTCGCCACGGCCGAAATCGGCGGCACCATCAACAAGGGCGTCCTGTCGCTGGAACGCGGCCAGGTCGCGGGACCAGGTGCGATGATCAACCTCGGCGGCGTGATCAACGGGCCGGACCAGACCCTGCATCTCGACATCGGCGTATCGCCGCCCCGCCGACCGGAAGCCATGCCTGCCAATCCGACCGCGCCGATGCAACTGAACTTCGATCTGTCGGGCCCCTGGGAAGCGCCGACCTTCTCGCTCGACACCGATGGCCTGATCCGCCGCTCCGAAGCTGCCGCTGCTCTACTGCGCGCAGTGATCAAGCCGCCCGAAGCCCCCCTGCCGCTGCCACCGGCCTTCACGCTCGACGCGACATCCAATCCCTAGGGCGACGGCTTGCAACCGTCCCAAAGCCGCGAAATGATGCGCGACGCATGCTTTGCGCCGAAGTATCGCGTGACGGATTGATCGGAAATCGCGCGGTAACAGGTCCATGACTGAGCTCCCAACGGCCGATGTCGAGGGCATCGTCAAAATCATTCAGTCAGCGCTGACACCGGTTTTCCTTCTGGCGGGCACAGCGGGCTTCTTGAATGTCTATTCATCACGGCTCGCGCGCGTCTCCGATCGCATCAACAACATTGTCGACGGAATGGGGACCGGCGACGTAACAGCTGATGTCCGCAACGCCCAATTGCGGGTGCTACGACGCAGGACCATCGCGCTGGAGATCGCTGTCATCTTCGGTGCTTTGACCGGCATCTTCGTCTGCGCCGCCATTCTTGGGCTCTTCGTCGGCCAGATCGAACGCACGATCAAGGAAGACTGGCTCTACTGGAATTTTGGCATGGGCCTGCTGTGTCTGTCGCTGTCGCTCTGGGCTTTCATCGCCGAAATGCTTCTGGCCACCGGCAGCATGATCCGTCAGATCGCCAAGGCACGTAGAAGCAGCTAGAGCAGCGTCACGAATGGCGTTGGTGCAGCCTACCCTTGTGAGCCGAGGCGTCCTCAAGCCTCATCGTCATCCTTATTGAACTTTCAGTCCCAGTTCAGCCAGAAGGTTGCCGGCCTGGCTCCGCGAGATCGTCGCGCCCTTGAACTTGCGCGCATCGTTGAGGCGCAGGCCACCAAGGTCCGCGCCCCGCAGGTCGGCCCCTTCAAACCTGGCGTCCACAAGGTGAGCTTCACGAAGACTGGATTCCTCAAAGACGGCCTCGCGGAAGTCGCATTTGGCGAGGTCCGCGAGGCTGAAATCCACCCGATGGATTTCAGCCTTTCGGAACGAAAAGCCATGAAGCCGCGCCGCCGACAAGGTGGTTTCCCTAAACGAAGTGCCAGTTGAACTCGTCCGTGTGAGATCTGCCCCCGTCAGCTTGCATCCGGTGAATGTCGCCTGGGAGAGCGACGCACCGGTGAAGAGCGCATTGTTGAAATCGCTCGACTGGAATACCGCTTCGATAAGTTTAGCCGCGGTGAAATTGGTAAACGAGCCCCTGCACCCCTGGAAAGCGGCGTTCTCAAGCATCGCCCCCGCCAAGTTAGTGCGCTTCAGAATGCACCCTTCGAACCGCCAATCGACCATGTCGAGGCCAGACAGGTCAGCTTCCTCGAAATTGCAATTCACCAACCAGAGCGGTGTCCGGGAGGACGACAGGCCGGTCAAGTCCATCCGCGATGGTGAGCCTCCTTCGACCCTCGTGCGGCTGGGGGGCTGAGGAGAAGCTTGGGGCATGGAACCATGATCTGTCGTTGGGGTGAACTCTGAGCCAGCAAAGGCCAGAGCAATAGCTATTAGCGCAGGCCTTCGAACTTAGCGCTATCGCCAAACAGCACGGCAGCCAAGCGCGTCGCCGCCGCGTTGTAAGCTGACGCCTGCTCGGGATGGATCAATGCTGCGATCGCCAACGCGCCAAGAATGCGATTGAGCGACGGCGGTTTCTCAATCGCGCCATAGGGCGCGCCGAGATCGACGAGAAAACGCGTGCCGTCAGGCAAAGCCTGGCGCAACACACTGCCCGACTGTACCGCTGCCGCATCACCGACGATGACGATCCGTGGCGCCAACTGCGCCACCTCAGCCGCGCTCAGACCGACAAACGCGCCGCGTGCCGACGGCACCACATTGCGCCCGCCGGCCAGTTCGATCGCCTCGCCAACGCTGGAGCCGGCGCGCACGCCCTGCAAACCGTCAGCACCACGGGCATAGTAGAAGGGCAGCCGTTGTTGCGGCGCCACGGTTCCCGCGCCCTCGATCAAAGTGAGCGCACTCTGGATCGCGCCCGCCAATTCCTGCCCGCGCTCAGACCGCCCGATGATATCGCCCAAACGGCGCAGCACCTGCGGCGCCTCGCGCAACTTGCCGTCGATCAGCACATAGGGCACGCCCAGCGAGGCCTGAATGCGATCGGCCAGCGCCGCATAATTCGGATTGATATCGCCATAGTCGACGACGAGATCGGCTTTGAGCTGCCGCAGCTTTTCGAGATCGTCGGAACTGAGGTGCTGCGAGGTCAGGCGCGGCACGCCCGGCAAGGCCTGGAACCGCTGCGGCACGGCCTGCTTTTGGCTGTCGTTCCACGGCTCGACCAAACCGACGAGCAGATCGGGCGCCAGCGCATAGAGCAGGACATCGGCCGGCGGCCCGGCTGGCAGCAGGCGGCCAACCTTATCCGGCAAATTGACCTTACGTCCGGCAGAATCGGTGAATTCCGCCGCATGAAGGTTCGTGGCGACAACAAGCGCCGCCACGAACGTCAAAGCAAGAGAGCGATAACGCATCGGCGTCAGTCGATCGCAACCATCACGTCGGAGGATTTCACCACTGCATAGGCGCTCTTCCCCTTTTCCAGCTTCAGGGAATCGACCGACTCGTTGGTGATGGAAGCGGTGATCACCGCGCCATTGACCTCAATCTTCACATGAGCGGTCGTGGCACCTTTCGTCACTTCCACAATCGTGCCTTTGAGAACGTTGCGCGCGCTGATCTTCATGACAATCTCCGCCTATTTAACGACAGTAAAACCCTGCTTTTCGAAAATCGGCTTGGCCGCGTCCGAACGCAGGAATTCAAGGAACTTCGCCGCCGCCGGATTCTTGCTCGTGGCGGTCAGAGCGAAAGGATAAATGATAGGCGCATGGGAATCAGCCGGGAAAGTGGCGATCACCTTAACATTCGCGTCAGCGGCCGCGTCGGTCGCATAGACAATGCCAAGCGGGGCCTCATCGCGGGCCACGAAACTCATCGCCGCGCGGACGTTATCCGACATCGCGAGACGCGGTTCGACTTCGCGCCACAGGCCGAGTTTCTCCAGCGCTGATTTGGCATAGCGCCCCACCGGCACGGTGTTGACCTCACCCGTCGACAGGCGACCGCTGCCGAGTGCTTCCTTGAATCCTTCGACCGTGAAGGGCAGCGATTGCAGCTTGCTGTTCTTCGATGCGATGACGACGAGCTTGTTCTGCAACAGGTTGAAGCGGCTGTCGGGCTTGATGCTGTTCTTGCTCGCCGCGTAGTTCATCGACTCCTGATCGGCGGAGGCGAAAATGTCGGCAGGCGCACCCTGCTCCAGCTGACGCGCCAGAGCGAGCGAACCGGCATAGCTGAACTTCACATCGACGCCACCGGCGCCCTTGAAGGTTTTCGCTGCATCATCCAGCGCATCCTTGAGGCTGGCGGCGGCAAAAACAACCAGAGGCTCCTGTGCGCGCACCGGCGCGTGCATGGCGGTAAAGCCGATGGCGAAAGCAGTCAAAAACGTACGAATATGCGCGCGCAAGGGCGTCCTCCTGAAAGGGGAAAATCGGGCTGGAGAACGATCGCTTCGGGAACCATCGTGCCCAAACACTCCCGGGCGCGCAGCACGGGGGCGGATCGATATATTTTCAAGGATATAGCGGCCGACGACTGGTTTCAAGCGCGTCCAGAGGCCTGACGGCCGCCGAAAGCCCGCGTCAAAGCGAAGCCAAACAGCACCAGCGCCAGAACCGTGCCGATCATCAACGTGGAAATCGCGTTGATTTCCGGCGTCACCCCAAGACGAACTTGGCTATAGATGCGCATCGGCAGGGTCGTCGCCCCCGGCCCGGTGGTGAAACTGGCGATGACGAAATCGTCGAGCGAAATGGTGAAGGCGAGCAGGAAGCCGGCGATGACCGACGGCGCGATGATCGGCAAAGTCACCTGGAAGAAGGTCGCGACCGGCGACGCGCCCAGATCGCGCGCCGCCTCCTCGAGACTACGGTCAAAGCCCGCCAGTTTCGCATTGACGACGATGGCGACAAAACACAGGCCAAATGTCGTGTGGGCGATCAACAGGGTCCAGAAGCCACGGTCCATGTCGATGGCGACAAACAGCAGCAACAACGACAAGCCCATGATCACTTCCGGCATGACCAGCGGCGCATAGATCAGCGACGAAAAGACAAGACGGCCGCGAAACCGCCCGTAGCGCGACAGCACAAGCGCCGCCATCGTGCCCAAGATCGTCGAGAGAACGCCAGACAGAAAAGCCACTTTCAGACTGAGCCAGGCGCTGTCGAGCACTTGGGCGTTGTCGAGCAGCGACCCGTACCAACGCGTCGACCAGCCACCCCAGACGGTGACGAGCTTCGACGCATTGAAACTATAAATGATCACCAGCGCGATTGGCACGTAAAGGAAGCCAAAGCCGGCCAGCAGGATCGCCACGTCGCGCTTGCGCAAAGTGCCCGTCATCGCCGCCTCTCCGACAAGCGCGCCTCATTGCGCTCGTAAAGCAACAGCGGCACGAGAAGCACCAGCAGCATCACCACGGCGACGGCCGAAGCCGTCGGCCAGTCGCGGTTAGCGAAGAATTCGTTCCACAAGGTGCGGCCGATCATCAGTGTGTCGGAGCCGCCGAGCAGATCCGGCACGACGAATTCGCCGACCGCCGGAATGAACATCAACAGCGCGCCGGCAAAGACGCCTGGCAAGGACAAGGGAAAAGTGACGCGCCAGAAGGCCGACATCCCACTCGCGCCCAGATCACGCGCCGCTTCCACCAATTGCGGCTCCTGCCGGTCGATGGCGTTGTAGATCGGCAAGATCAAGAACGGCATGTAGGAATAGACGATGCCGATGAGCACCGCCCAGTCGGTCGCATAGATTTGCAGCGGCTTGTCGATCAGGCCGAGCGAGATCAGCGCGTGATTGAGCAGACCTTCGTCCTTGAGGATGACGATCCAAGCATAGACGCGAATGAGAAAGCTCGTCCAGAACGGCGCGATGGCCAGCACGATCAGCGCCGGCCGCCAGGCGCGCGGCGCTCGCGTCATCGCCAGCGCAATCGGATAGGCCAGGCAGAGGCCGATGAGGGTCGCCAGGCCCGCCAGCCGCAGCGATCCCAGATAGGAGGCGATGTAGAGTTCGTCCTCGAACAGAAGACCGTAGGCCTGCAGCGAAAGCTGGCCGAGCTTCTCAACGATCACGTTCCAACCTTCGCCCCAGGCAAAGACCGGCTCATAGGGCGGACGCTGCGCCACCGCCTGCGACAGGGAGATCTTCGCGACGAACAGAAACGGCGCGGCGAAGAACAACAGCAGCCAGAGGAAGGGCACGGCAAGCAGGACGCGCTGCCCCACCCCGAGCTTGCGCTTGGCGGCGCTCATCGCGGCAAGATCCGAACGTCGCTTTCCGCGAAAGCGAGGCGAACATGTTCGCCGCGTTTGACATCGTCGCTGCCATTGCCGCTGTTGACGGCGCTGACGCGCAAAAGCGCGCCATCGGCGGTGCGCACGCGCCAGACTTTCAAATCGCCGAGAAAGACACTGTCCATCACCTCGCCCGACAGCGCGATCTCGCCGTCTCTGGCTTCTGAGCGTGTCAGACGAATACGCTCCGGCCGCACCGCCAGCGACACCTCCGTGCCTTCCGTCATCGACTCAGGCAGAGCGCAAGTGAAAGCCGGCGCGGCGCAACGCACGACCTGGCCGTGTTCCACCTTGGCCGCGAACAGATTGATCTCGCCAATGAATTGCGCCACGAAACGGGTCGCCGGCATCTCATAGATGTCGCGCGCGCTGCCCAATTGCTCGATGCGCCCGGCCCGCATCACGGCGATGCGCTGCGCCATCGCCATGGCTTCGTCCTGATCATGGGTAACGACCATGAAGGCCATTTTCAGATCGCGCTGCAATTGCATCAACTCGAACTGCGTCTCCTCGCGCAGCTTGCGGTCGAGCGCTGCCAGCGGCTCGTCGAGCAACAATAATTTCGGCCGTCGCGCCAGAGCGCGCGCCAAAGCCACGCGTTGACGCTGGCCGCCCGAAAGCTGATCGGGCTTGCGCTTTCCCAGTTTCTCAAGCTGCACGAGCTTCAGGAGATCAATCACGCGCGCCGCGATATCGGCCTTGCCCATGCCGGCCTGCTTGAGCCCAAAGCCGATGTTGGCTTCGACGCTCATATGCGGAAACAGCGCATAGGACTGGAACATCATATTGACTGGCCGCCGGTTCGGCGGGACGCCAGCCATATCGACGCCATCGATCAGAATGCGGCCGCTATCAGGCGTCTCGAAGCCGGCAACCAAGCGCATGAGCGTGGTCTTGCCGCAGCCGGAGGGACCGAGCAGTGCGAAGAATTCTCCCGCGCCGATCTCGAGCGACACGTCGTCGACGGCTGTTGTTTCACCAAAATGTTTACTGACGCCGTCGATGCGGACCAAAGGCTGCTGCATGATGGTGCAGGTCAGCCTTCGTTGCGCATGGCTTCGGCGAGGCGCGCCTCCAAAACCTTGGGCTTCAGGAGAACGAGACCACCGCGTGATTTCTCGACCAGTGTTTCATGATCGAGCGCCGACAATTCGCGCGTGATCTGCTCACGCCGGCAGCCGATGCGGGCCGCGAGTACATGATGGAACGGCGGCGGACTGACGATACGCTGGCCATCGTGGCCAGTGCGGGGAGCGGAGATGCGCAACAATTCAGCATAGAGCCTGTGTTTGAGGTCGAAGATCGAATATTCGGTGAGGCGCGCATTGCTTTCACGAATGCGGCCGGTGAGCAGACGCATCACCTTTTCACAAATTGAGCGGGAACCGAACAGCAGTTCGCGAAAAACCGCCGCCGGCATGATGCAAAGCTCGCTACGCGTCAACGCCGTGACATTGGCGGAGCGCGCGACGCTGTCGATCGCCGACATTTCGCCGAAGAACTGGCCGGCCTTCATCTCGGCCAGGATCACTTCCTTGCCCGCGGCTGTGCGGATGAGAACGCGCACGTCGCCAGACAGGATGAAGTAAACGTCGGACGAACGATCCTCGAAATCGACGACGATCTCGTTCTGGTCGTAGCGTTTCCACGTACAACGTCGGTCGAACAACGTCAGATCGATGTCCGACGTGTCCTTGAAGAAGGGTATACGCGCCAAAGTCTGCATAACGGGTCCCTGCCGCTGTTAGGCCCCAGAAATCAGTGTGCGGCAATCTAGCATGAACCGCCGACGGGGCTACCCTATACTGCCACTCCGCCGCGCCCTGCGGGGTGTGGCTTGTCACATGCTGGTGCGCGTCGCTGCCGTCAGGGTATTTCGCATCAGCATGGCGATGGTCATCGGGCCGACACCGCCCGGCACCGGGGTGATCGCCCCAGCCCGCACCGCCGCCGTGGCGTAGGCGACATCGCCGACAAGCCGGGTTTTCGGCTTGCCGTCCTTGGTCAGCCCCTCCCCCGGAACGCGGTTAATGCCGACATCGATGACAATGGCACCGGGTTTGATCCACTCGCCCTTGATCATTTCGGGCCGCCCGACAGCAGCGACGAGAACATCGGCCCGGCCGACCGTTTCGGCCAGATCGCGCGTGCGCGAATGGGCAATGGTGACCGTGCAGTTCCGGCCCAGCAGCAATTGCGCCATCGGCTTGCCGACGATGTTGGAGCGACCAACCACCACGGCCTCCAGGCCGGCAAGACGCACGCCCAGGGCCTTCACCGCCTCGTCGATCAGCACCATCGAGCCCGCCGGCGTGCACGGCACCAGAGCCCGCTCGATATCGCCGATCGACAGCAAGCCGGCATTCACCGGGTGAAAACCGTCAACGTCCTTGGCCGGCAGGATCAGCTCGAGCACGCGGGTGGCGTTGATATGCGGCGGCAGCGGCAATTGCACCAGAATGCCGTGGATGGCCGGATCAGCGTTGAGCGCCGCCACCAGCGCCAACACATCGGCCTCGCTGGTATCGACCGGCAACGTGTGCTGAACGGAATGGAAGCCACAGCTTTCCGCCGCCCGGCCCTTCGATTTCACATAGACCTGGCTCGCCGGATCCTCGCCAACGAGCACCACCGCCAGCCCCGGCTTCAGGCCGCGCTGCGCCGTCTCAGCCGCCACGTCCTGCAGGACACGCTGCGAGATCGCCTTGCCATCGATGATGAACGCCGGCTTGGCGGCGGCGGGAGCATTGGATGCGAGAGTTTCTGACATGGCGGCGGCCTCAGCTTCAGGGCGGCGAAATCTGGACGCGCCCTCTTCGCAGAGATAGCGGCTCATGCCAAGGGCGGTGATTGCAGCATCGCTCGCCTGCGAACAGGCCTTATTTTGTGGGCGAATCCCACCGTTCGATAAAGCCTTGGAATGCATGGCTGTGCGCCATGGGATCGCTGCTGGCCCACTTTCGCCGCGTCAATACGGCGCGCATTCACACGGCGGGATGCAAGGCATAGGTCGCGCCGTGGCGGCGCGTCTGCCCCGGCTGCAGCAGGATCATCGACGGCTTGTCGGCCAGTTCGCCGTCAAAGCCTTCCGGATCGCCGTGGCCGCTCCACGATTCGATCGACAGGAACGGCGCACCGGGCCGCGACCACAGCGCCCAATGGGGAAAGCCCTGGGTGGCGACGGACAGGCGCTGCCCATCCGGCGCGATAAAATCGACCTGCCGGCTGGCAGCATCAAGGAAGCACAGGGCCTCGGCGGCAAACAGACCTGGTATCAGCGGCAGATCGCGGCCGCTGAGGGGGATTGCCCGCCGGCGCGCGCTGAACTGCCCGCCCGGCGCGATGACGGGAACGCTCGGTACCTCGGCCTCGGCGAAGCGGATCGCATACTGCTCCTGCGCGCCACCAGCAAAGGGCCAGCGAAAGCCCGGATGCAGCCCGCAGGCATAGGGCATCATCTCGTCGCCCGTGTTGGCGACCGCTATATCAATCCCCAGCGCCGTGGGCGACAGGCGATAGGTGATCGAGAAACGGAAGCCGAACGGATAGTGGGCCCGACTTCGTGCATCGTCACGGAACGCCAGCGTCACCTCATCCGCCCGCTGCGCTTCGATGGCAAACAACGAAGCGGCGGCGAAGCCGTGGACGCCGATCGGATAGCGTTTGCCGCCGACACGGATCGCGCCCTCGCGCGCCCAGCCGACAATCGGAAACAACACTGGCGCGCTGGCATTCCAGATCGCGGGATCTGGTGTCCAGATCAGCTCCTGGCCGCCGACACGCCATGCACGCAACTCGCCGCCCAGCAGCGCGATGCTGGCGCGCGCATCGGCGCAGGCAAGTTCAATCATTGTTGTTCAATCGTTGTCGCTCAAGATTCCGAGCCATCGTCCTTCCAGCGTCTGACGATGCCGGCATCGAGGCCGAAGAGATCGACAATGCGCCCAACGCTGTGATCGATGATATCCTCGACCGACTGCGGCTTGTTGTAAAAAGCCGGCATCAGCGGCGAGATGACCGCGCCCATCTCCGACAATTGCAGCATGGTGCGCAGATGCCCCGTATGCAACGGCGTTTCACGCACCGCCAGCACCAGCCGGCGACGCTCCTTCAACACCACGTCGGCGGCGCGGCTCATCAGTGACGAGGTGACGCCGGTGGCGATCTCGCTCATGGTGCGGATCGAACAGGGAATGACCACCATGCCCAAGGTGCGAAAGGAGCCCGATGAAATCGAGGCGCCGATGTCGGCGACCGGATGCGCGACATCGGCCATGTCGCGCACGTCCTTGGCCTTGAGATCGGACTCATAGCCGAGCGTCATTTCCGCCGCCTTGCTCATCACCAGATGGGTCTCGATGCCGGCCTTGCGCAGCACTTCGAGCATGCGCACCCCATAGACGACGCCCGAGGCGCCACTGATACCGACGATGATCCGCTGCTTATCTGCGCTTGCCACGTTTCACTCCTTGATTGACTTCGAAGTGCCTGCTCGGACGCGCCTCGTCAAGCTGACGATGCAGCCGGCAGGCTGGCCAGCCGCTCCAGCAGCAGATTGACGGCGGCCGCCGGCAAGATAGTGCGCAGATGAGCGCCATAGGCGGCAACATTGCCGGAAGGCGCCCCGGCGTTCCCGTTTGTGCCCCAGTCAGCTATGGGCCGCAGGGCGAACAGCGCCTCCTGCTGCAACCGCTCGGCTTCAAGCTCGACCGCCTTGATCCGCTCGCGCAAAGCGCCGGCAGCGGTGGCATCGACGCTCGGCGGCGGCGCGCGCAGGAAACGACGCACCGCCCGCAGCGGCACGACCGCCTCGGCGCGCCATCCAGCCACCGCCGCATCGATCGCCGCCATATCGGCTTGCGACAAGGCCCTGCCGTTGTGGCCGAGGAACAAAAGGAACAGCAGCACGTTCACGTCGACGCCCTTCAAGTCCTGCATTTCAAGACAGGCGGGCGCGACCCCTTCGAGCCGATAGAAGCGCAATGAGAATGTCCAGAATGGTGATGTCGACGTACCAGTCACAGGCTTGCTTTCTCTTGTCCGATGGATCGATGCCGATGATCATCTAAACGAACAAGCGCCTCATGCGCACTGCATCATCAAAAAGAGCTCCACATGCAAAACACGCCGCCGCACGGCCTAGAGCCGTGTGACGGCGCGCGAAGATCAGCGCTGTTGGATCCGTGCTACTCGTTGTCCGCCGCGCGGGCCAAACCGCCTTTGCGTCCAGCAGCTGAGGCTAGCGCCGGATCGCGCGTGAAGGCACGATTTTGCGGGCCGACGGATGATCCGCCTTTACGGCCGGCCTTAACCGCCAACTTCTTGTCTTTTGAGAAAGCGCGGTTCTCCGGCTTGACCGAGAGGCCGCCCATGCGAGCGATCTCCTGGCGTTTCTCCACGCTCATGGATGCAAAACCACGTTTGGATTTTCCAGCGGTGTTCACGGCTGTGTTCATTGTCATTGCCCTTCCACTCGAATGACGCTTTTTTTATTTTTATTGCGGTCCTGCTGAACCGGATGCTCTGAAGCTAACCCCTTCTTCAAATGGCTCGCTTGCGTGGTCCTGAAGCTGGCACACCGCTCCCCTATGCATTGTGTGCCAGTGGTTTCCGAGACCCACCCACGCGAACGAGCAAAGCCTACAACGGTCGAGGCACGACCTCAACCGTGATTTATACGGAGGACGATGCGTGAAGCACTGATCTTGCAGCGCTTTGTGCCGTTGCAGTGCACGCTAAGCCTGACTCGACCAGTCGGAGTTGCCGAGCTTTCGATGGGCAAATGTTGGGCAGAAAATCAAGCCAGGTTTAATGCCGAACGCAGACGTGCGTGCCAGGGACGCGATGCCGTCGCCGCCACTCGTACCCGTTGGGGAATATTGAACCCGGCGATAAAATTGGCGCCGAACTGCGCTGGGCCGCCATGATCGACCTCGACGCCCATACCGAGTTCCTCGAACATGCTGCAGACGAATTCCAGGGACCACCCGGATTCGAACCACCCGAACTTGCGGATGCAATAGGTGGCCAAGGGATCGAGCCGCATGCCCCAGTGCTTCCAGTCACTGATCAGCGGTTCTCCGGCGATGAGAAAGTGGCCACCAGGCGACAGATTGCGAGCAAGTTTCGCGATCAGCTCCCACGGCTTATAGGCGTGATGCAGGCATTCATAAAACAGGACGAGATCGTAGGATGGCGGCAACGCCGCATCGTCGAACGATCCCATGACCGTTTGGATCGGCAAGCTCAGGCGTTCAGCCCTGCGGCGCACCAGTTCAATGAACTGCGGATTGATGTCGACGGCCGTGACATTGAGACCAATCGTGGCACCGAATTCCGACGACAGCCCCCATCCGCATCCCATATCCAGGAGATGCTGGCCACGCACCATCGGCACGCGGCGAAACATATGAGCCAGCTGTGCGATCTGGTGGGCTAAAATCTTCGGATCGGAATGGTCATAGCCATTCGGGGCGAGAATATTCCGCTCCAGGTCGAAAGCGGTGAGCTCATTGGCATATTGGTCGAAACGACGCCCCGACATTTCCTCGTAGAGCGCCAGCTGTTGCACGCAATACTCATCGCTCCGTGGATCGAGCGTCTGATCGATCGCCACTTGCGGCTGATAGATCCAGTTCATCCAATAGGCGGTGCAATCCGGCGTGTTAGGGCCGCCACGGCGATCTGATTCGCGCACAAACTCGTCGAGATCCACTGTTTCCTCCGTCCGCCTCCCGAGCGGCAGTCTCGAAATGGAAACTGACCAGCCCTGCTTTCTCATCCAACCCAGAAACAATAAAAAGATATTTATTTTCAATATCTTAAATGATAGATATGGAATATATTATATAAGATTCACGACCCGGCCGGCTGCTTAACACAGGACGGTAGGCGTGTCCTTGAGAATTTAAGAGCCACGCCAAGCGCCCCGAAACCGCCCATCGACGATGGCAAAGCCTATCCGCACTGCTTCGCAGCGGCCCGAAACGAGACTTCAATGGCTTGAAGTGGTCGGAGTGGCGGGATTCGAACCCACGACCCCCTGTCCCCCAGACAGGTGCGCTAACCAGGCTGCGCTACACTCCGACGGCGACACCTATAGACAAAGGGTTCGGCACTCGCAACCGCAGACGAACGATCCTAACAGGATGTGTTGCCTAATGCATTTTCAAGCGAAGTGAACTTCGGTTCGCGTGAAGAAAATGGATCAAACCGAAAAGCTCTAAGCTTCGGCGGTCTCCAGCAGGTTGATGCAGCCGTCGATCACCGTCAGCAGCGCCCGCAGGTCCTGGGCTGAAGCGCCTGACGGGCTGGGGCGGCGCGCCGGCGGCGCTTCCAGAGCACGCGGATAGCCGGCTGGCTCGTCTTGTTCCGTATCGTCGTCGTCGAGAATATCGGGGTGCATTCGCCCGACGAGTTGCGGCCCCGCCGGTGCGGGGTTGCCGCCCTCCGGCCCATTCTGGCCGAGCGCGATGACGGCCTTGGCGCCCTGCTCTTTTAGAATGCGCTGGACGCCTTTGATCGTATAGCCATCGTTATAGAGAAGACGCTGGATCGCCGAGAGCAGATGCACGTCGTCGGGCCGGTAATAGCGCCGGCCGCCACCGCGTTTCAGCGGCTTGATCTGCGGAAACCGCGTCTCCCAGAAGCGCAAGACGTGCTGCGGCAATCCGAGCGCATCGGCTGCCTCGCTGATCGTCCGAAATGCGTCTGCTTGCTTGTCCATGGCCGATAAATCCGTCGCGAGGGACAGGAGGCGGCCAGTCTATCGCGCCAGGGCGATTCGCGACAGCTTGCGGCTGAGAGCCTTACTCTTCCTCGTCCGGGACGGTCTCGCCGTTGACCCGCGCCTTGAGGATATTGGAGGGCTTGAACACCATGACCTGCCGCGGCGTGATCGGAACCTCGACGCCGGTTTTCGGATTGCGGCCGATTCTCTGACCTTTCGAACGCACGAGAAACGAGCCGAACGACGACAATTTCACATTGTTGCCGCGCACCAGCTCGTCGCAAATCTCGTTGATGACGAGTTCGACAAGCTCAGCCGATTCCACCCGGGAAAGCCCAACGCGCCGATAGACTGCCTCGGCGAGATCGGCCCGGGTAATATTAGTGGGGCTCTTTCCACTGCTGTCGGTCATAGAAACATCCAAAATAATTTATCAAAAACAACCTACGGTCTCTAAAAAAATCACCCGAATGTCAAGAGCATAACGCCAAATTGAAAATGTATACAGTGACTTACCACCGAATAATGGCGGAACCCCATGTAAAGCCGCCGCCCATGGCCTCAATCATCACCAAATCGCCCGGCTTGATCCTCCCATCGGCCACCCCGGCATTCAGGGCCAGAGGGATCGATGCCGCCGACGTATTGCCGTGCAGAGAGACCGTCTTGATGATCTTTTCGCGGGCAAGGCCCATCTTATCGGCAGAAGCATCGATGATGCGCTCGTTGGCCTGATGCGGCACGAACCAATCGAGTTTTTCAGCTGAAAGGCCGGTCGCCTTAAACGCATCGTCCATCACGTCGGCGACCATGCCGACCGCGTGCCGGAAAACCTCGCGTCCCTGCATGCGCAGATGGCCGACCGTGCCAGTGCTCGAGGGACCACCGTCGACATAGAGCTTCTGGCGATGCCGCCCATCAGAGCGCAGATGCGAGGTGAGCACACCGCGATCTTCTATCGTTCCCTCGCCGCGCTGGCGGCCAAGCACGACAGCGCCAGCCCCATCGCCGAACAGCACGCAGGTGGTGCGATCGTTCCAATCGAGGAGACGCGAAAATGTTTCGGCGCCGATCACCAGCGCTCGCTCGCTGGCGCCGGTGGTCAAGAATTTATCGGCGACGCTCATCGCATAGACGAAGCCAGAACAGACCGCCTGCAGATCAAATGCCGCGCCGCGCGTGATGCCAAGCGCCGCCTGCACCTGCGTCGCCGTCGCGGGAAACGTGTAGTCGGGCGTCGAGGTCGCCAGGACGATCAGATCGATATCGTCGGCCGTGCAGCCGGCGGCCATCATTGCCGCATGCGCCGCCTTAGTCGCCAACACCGATGTGGTCTCGCCATCGGCGGCCATATGCCGCTCGCGAATCCCCGTGCGCTGTTCGATCCATTCGCTGGTCGTATCGACCACCTTTTCCAGATCTGCGTTTGTCATAACGCGCTCCGGCAGAAAGGCGCCTACGCCTTCAACCACCGAACGCCAAATCTTCTGCGAGCTTTCGACCATTTTGTCCGACTAGAGAGTTGCGCCGTCGCTGGCGACAGGCGCTTCAGTTTCTGCGGCCAGAGACCGCGTTTCCGCTGTGCGCAGATCCTGCGACAGCGAGATGAGATCGCGGATACGGCTCATGAGATCATGACGTACCACGTCGTAGGCAATTTCAATGGCGCCGCAGTAGCCCAATGCATCGGTGGAGCCGTGGCTCTTGATCACCAATCCATCGAGACCAAGAAAGACACCGCCGTTGACGCTGCGCGGATCCATTTTCGCACGCAACGCATCGAAAGCCTTGCGCGCGAACAGATATCCGATTTTCGACATCAGGCTCGCGCCCATGGCTTCGCGCAGATAGCGCGCGATCTGCCGCGCCGTGCCTTCAGCCGTCTTCAGGGCGATATTGCCGGTAAACCCTTCCGTCACCACCACGTCGGTGGTGCCGGCGCCCAGATCGTCGCCCTCGACGAAACCGTGATAATTGAGATGCGGCAGGTTGACGGTGCGCAGGATGCGATTGGCCGCCTTGACCTCTTCGATCCCCTTGATCTCCTCGACGCCGACATTGAGCAGGCCCACCGTCGGTTTCTCAATATCGAGGACAATCCGCGCCATCGCGGCGCCCATCACCGCGAGATCGACAAGATGCTGCGCGTCGGCGCCGATCGACGCGCCAAGATCGAGCACGACGGATTCGCCACGCACGGTCGGCCACAGCGCCGCCAGTGCCGGCCGATCGATCTGCGCCATCGTATGCAGGCAGACTTTCGCCATCGCCATCAGCGCGCCGGTATTGCCAGCCGACACGGCCACGTCGGCCTCGTCGCGCTTGACCGCCTCGATCGCCATCCACATGGACGAAACACGGCGGCCCCTGCGCAGGGCCTGGCTCGGCTTGTCGTCCATCCGCACCGCAACGGCGGCGTGAATAAGCTTCGTATTCGCCGCCAGCTTCGCATGCTTCGCCAGCAGCGGCGCGATGATGGCCTCGTCGCCGTAGATCAGAAACTGAGTATCGGGACGGCGTTCATGCGCCAAGGCCGCGCCTTCGACGACGACCGAGGGGCCATGATCACCACCCATACCGTCCAGAGAAATCCTGACCGGTTTCGCCATCCAACAAAAGCTCCCGCCCTGCACGAACAAACCGGCGGGCCAAATTTCAGGCGCGGACAATAGCCGTTTGCAATCGGAAGGCAATCCCAAAGCCGACCACGTTCTGACAAGAAATCTTACGTTTTCTTGCGGTTGGCACCGTTCTTGAGGTCGCCCAACATGGAAAACGGCGACTTCTCGCCATCATCCTCCGCCGGAAGGTCGAAAGTCGCGCCCGGCTTGCGCGGATAGGGGTCGAGCGCCAGGGTCAGAAACTCCCCCGCCAGCGCCCCGAGGTCGATTTTACCATCGACGATCTCCTCCGCCTCATCCTCGTCCATGGACATCGGGTCGGTGATCGGCGCAGGGGTGCGGCGCTCCTCCTTCTCCCCTTTCCCAGTCGGTTTGCCAGTCACCTTGCCAGCCGCCTTGATCGCTCTGGCCGTTTTGGCAGCGCGCATGGCCGGGCCGGTCGGCTCCTCCAAGAAACGCGTGTCGATCTCCTCGGCAACTTCGCTTTCGAACGGCTCGAGGGTGACGACACATTGCTGCGTCAGCCGGCTCTTGAGCCGGCCGGTGATGCGAATGAATTTGCCCGCCTTCACCGCCTGGAAAGAGGCCTTGAAGCTGGCGATGTCATCAAGCCCATTGAGCGCGGCAAGCGCCGCCCGCTCCTTCGCATCGGCCTCGATGTCGAAGCGGCGGGTCGGATCGCGCAACAGGTCACTGACGAGCGTCGGACGGGAGAAGGCCGGCGCGGTATGGTTTTCCTTGATCATGGGGCCTCCCGAAGGTTCGATCAGGATTGCAGGACAGAAAATCAGACACAGAAAATCAGACGATTGTGGCAGCATCGACCACCGGCAGCGGCGAAGACCATGCGCTTTCGAGGTCAAGCCGGCTATAGGCGGCGTTGAGGCTTTGCGTATAGCGGGCGAGACGCTGGCAGGCAGGATCCCCCGCCCGGCCCTCGTCGCCGTAAACATTCCGGGCCAAGGCTTGCGCCAGCGCGCCCAAATCGCCTGCTTCGAGCGCCGTTCGATAGGCCAGCGTGCGCCCGAGATAGCCCTGGGCCAGGGACTTCATCTTTTTGGGCATGGAGACGTCACCGATGCCGATCTCGCGCAGGGCTGTGTCTATATTATGGAACACCGCGTCCGTCAGGTCCTGCGCCAGGTCAGGACCCGGCGCCGGCAAGGTCTCGACCCGCCAGACCAGGAGGCCGGTGTGCAGCGACAACAGCTCAAACCGGCCGGACACTGTGTCAGTGACCTGATAATCGAGGAAAAACGCCGGCTGGCGCGAGGCTGCCATGATCTCGCCCTGAAGCCGTTCGATCACAGGGCGGTTGCGGGAGCGGCGGAAGAAGCTGAATGCCATCGGCTTTGTCTGTCTGCACTGGCAAGAAACCGCCCGGCACCCCGGGCCACAATAAACGCTATTCTTGCATTTCGCGTTTCCGGGGGTTAGGCATCGCCGGTCGCTGATGCAAGAAAAATCACGCAGATGCGGCAGTTGCGCGCGCTCCGATGGCGGACCGGCGAGCGCAGAGGGGAATCAGAGATGAAGTTCAAGGTCGGGACGAAATCGGCAGGTCTGGCACTGGCAGCGGCGCTCGCGGTGTCCCTTGGCGGTTGCCTCGGTTATGACGGCGACATCAATCGCGGCTATGTCGTCAACGAAACGACCATGAATCAAATAAAGGTCGGCAGTTCAGCTGAACAGACCCTGGTGCTGCTCGGCACGCCCTCCACCACGTCCACCATCGGCGGTGACGCCTGGTACTACATCAGCCAGAAGGTCGAGCGCAAAGTCGCCTTCATGCAGCCGACCATCACGGACCAGCGCATTTTCGCTGTCTATTTCGACAAGAACAAAAAAGTCCAGCGCATCGCCAATTACGGTCTGGAAGACGGCAAGGTCATCGATTTCGTGACCCGCACCACTCCGACGGCCGGCGCGGAAACCTCGTTCATTCGCAACATGATGTCGAACCTGCTGCGCTTCACCTAAGAAGTGCAGTTCATTGCAATTTTCAGGGCGCGACCATAGCGTTTTGCCGTTTGACTTAGTCAAACGGCACAAAGACGCGTCACAACAAAGATTCCAGGCCAAATTGCGTTTCTAACGAAACGCAATTTGCTTTGCCTGGGCCCTTTTCATTTGCCACGACAACAACTTGAATCAGAATCCGATCAAATCCACATAACCCATTTCAAAGCTTAGTATTTTCTCCTGCCGACCGCGCCACGACGGTGCATGAACCAGAATGTCAGCCCGGACGCCAGGACGCACAGCCCCACGCCATACCAGGTGCCACCCGGATCATCCTTGAACGGCAGGTCGGCGGTGTTCATGCCGAAAAATCCGGTCACCAGCACCGCCGGCGCCAACAGCGAATTGAGAATGGTCAGCACATAGAGATGGGCATTGGCCGAACTCTGCAGCTGGTTCGAAACCTCGTCCTGTAATAGCCGTGTCCGCTCGACCAACCCATGCGCCTCGTGGTGCAGCATCTCGAACCGATGGCTGACCCGGATCACGGCAGCCAAAATGGCTGGGCTCAGACCGTCTGACCGGACAACCTCGAGCCGGCGCAGAATCGCATGGACGCCAGCAAGCTTGCGTTCAATCCGCACGCCCTGCCGGCGCAAATCCCCGAGCGCCCGCGCTTCTTTCGAACTATCGTCGGCAAGAAGCCGGTCTTCGCTGGCCTCAAGCTCGTCCGCCATCCGCATCATCGCCCCGTCGAGGCCGTCGGCGATATGATCCGCCAGGGTCTCGAACAGCGCCACCGGCGCCTCGACACTGGTCCCCGCTTCGATCGTCCGGCGCAGGGTTTCCGCCGCATGGGTGGCATGGTGCCGGCCGCTGACCAGCCAGCGGTCGGACAACAGAAAACGGAGATGGGCGAAATCGTCCCGGACGCCATCGAAGTCCTGGGCCAGGTCGGAGAAAACACCCCACAGCACCCCGGCTTCGTGATGCATCTGCTGGTGATCGCTGGAGCGCAGCATCGCTTGCAAGCCGGCGGCCGGCACACCCGGCAGCTCCGTCAGAAATTTGCGCGCCCGCACGTCGGCCAGATTGAGATGCACCCAGACGAAGCCGCGTGCCGTCGAGGCAAGTTCATCGACGCTACAACCCGCCAGCGCGCTGGCGCGTCCGCTCTCGTCGAAGCGATAGGCGAAGACCACGGCTTCGCGATTTTGGGAAGAGAGTGTGTCGTGCATGGCTGTAGCCGGCACGGACGGTTTCCCACCCGCGCCGGCACATCGCTTAGAAGATATGCGAGAAGATGTAGTACAGCGACCCCGACAGCAGGATCGCCGCCGGCAGGGTGAGCACCCAGGCCAGCGCCAGATTGCGCACCGTCGACAATTGCAAGCCCGACTTGTTCGCCGCCATCGTGCCCGCCACGCCTGACGACAACACATGAGTTGTCGACACCGGCAGGCCGTAATTGTCGGCGGCAAAAATCGTGGCCATCGCCACCAATTCGGCCGAAGCGCCCTGCGCGTAAGTCAGATGCGTCTTGCCGATCTTTTCGCCCACGGTGACGACGATCCGCTTCCAGCCGATCATCGTCCCGAGCCCCAGCGCGATGGCGACCGCCACTTTCACCCAGGTCGGGATGAAGCGCGTCGCCGCATCGAGCGACTCCTTGTACTCCTTGAGCACCTTCACATCGCCGGCGCTGAGATCGTTCTCCTTATCCTTCATCAGGAAGCGGATCGCCTCGGACGCGAGATACATGTCGTTACGGGTGTTGCCGACCGCGGCAGCGGGGATCTTGTTCATCGTGCCGTGATCATTGATCTGCCGCGAAATGTCCGTGAGCAACACGGCCAGCGACGGATAAGTGCCTTCGCTGATCTTGTGCTCGGTGACATAGGCCGTCACCGCCGGGCGCGGATCGCCGATGATCGCATGGCCGTAGCCCTTTTCCTGCACCACTCTCGACGCCGATTCCGAACGGCTGTGGAACGCAGCCAATTCGCTTTCCGGCAGCGAGCGGTTGAGCGCATAGGCCGTCGGCACCGTGCCGATCAGGATCAGCATGATCAGGCCCATGCCCTTCTGACCGTCGTTCGAGCCGTGAGCGAAGGACACGCCGGTGCAGGTGAAGACCAGCAGGCCGCGGATCCACCACGGCGGCGGCTGATTGCCTTTCGGCGCTTCGTAAAGCGCCTTATTCTTGATGAGCACCTTCATGGCCAGGAACAAAGCCGCGGCAAGACCGAAGCCGACGAGCGGCGACAGCAACAGCGCATAGCCGATTTCGGTCGCCTTCGACCAGTCAACGCCCGAAGTGCCGTCGCGCCCACGCATCATCGCATTGGCGACGCCGACACCGATGATCGAGCCGATCAGCGTATGCGAGGACGAAGCCGGCAGGCCGAGCCACCACGTGCCGAGGTTCCAAGCGATGGCGGCGACGAGCAGCGCGAACACCATGGCGAAGCCGGCGCTGCTGCCGACCTGCAGGATCAGTTCGACCGGCAGCAGCGAGACGATGCCAAAGGCCACCGCCCCCGTCGACATCAGCACGCCGAGGAAGTTGAAGAAGCCCGACCACATGACCGCGAAATTGGCCGGCAGCGAATGGGTGTAGATCACCGTCGCCACCGCGTTGGCGGTGTCATGGAAGCCGTTGACGAATTCAAAGCCCAGCGCGATCAGCAGCGCCACGCCGAGCAGCAGGAACGGCGCCCAGGTCGTCGCCGGCACGCCAGCGTCGATAACGTCGGTGCGGATGCTCCAGGCCACATAAAACAGCCCGATCGCAATAACGCTGAAAAGAATGAGAAGAGTGAGAGGACTGATCCCGGTCTCAAGGGATGGCCGTTGGCCTTGCGGCTGTTCTGTCGCCATGCCTCCCGGCATTGTAATGTTTGTCATTGCCCGCCTCCGTGGAGTTACGGAGGCAAAACTAGCTCGCCTAAAGCACAGCTTTATGAACCCGGCGGCCGCCTTGTTAACCTTTGAATAACCACGAAAAAGGGCGGGGTCTCCCCCGCCCTTCGTTCGTTCTATGGGCCGTGCGGCGTCTAAACAGAAAACTAATGCGCCAGAATGGCGAGCAGCAGCAGCGCGACGATATTGGTGATCTTGATCGCGGGATTGACGGCGGGACCCGCCGTATCCTTGTAGGGGTCGCCGACGGTGTCGCCGGTGACGGAAGCCTTATGGGCCTCGCTACCCTTCAGATGCTTGACGCCGTCCTTGTCGACGAAGCCGTCTTCAAAGCTCTTCTTGGCATTGTCCCAAGCGCCGCCGCCCGAGGTCATCGAGATGGCGACGAAGAGGCCGTTGACGATCACGCCGAGCAGCGAAGCGCCGAGTGCCGCGAAAGCATTGGCCTTCGAGCCCGAGATCCACAGCACGCCGAAGTAAGCGACGAACGGTGCAAGCACCGGCAGCAGCGACGGAATGATCATTTCCTTGATCGCCGCCTTGGTCAGCATGTCCACGGCGCGGCCGTAATCCGGACGCTGCGTGCCCTGCATGATGCCAGGCATTTCCTTGAACTGCCGCCGCACTTCCTCGACCACCGAGCCCGCTGCGCGACCCACCGCCGTCATGGCGATGCCACCGAACAGATAGGGGATCAGACCGCCGAAGATCAGACCGGCCACGACATAGGGGTTCGCCAGGTCGAACGAGACCTTGCCAACGTCCTTGAAGTAGGGACGGCCTTCATCGATGAACGCCTGCAGATCGTTGGTATAGGCAGCAAACAGCACCAGCGCGCCAAGGCCGGCCGAACCGATGGCATAGCCCTTGGTGACGGCCTTGGTGGTGTTGCCGACCGCGTCGAGCGCATCGGTCGAGTGACGCACTTCCTTCGGCAGGCCGGCCATTTCGGCAATGCCACCGGCATTGTCGGTGACCGGACCGAAGGCGTCGAGCGCCACGATCATGCCGGCGATACCCAGCATGGTGGTGACCGCGATCGCGGTGCCGTAGAGGCCCGCGAGCTGCGATGTCGCGATGATGCCGCCGACGATGACCATGGCCGGCAGCGCCGTCGATTCAAGCGACACGGCCAGACCCTGGATCACGTTGGTGCCATGGCCCGTGACAGACGCCTGGGCGATGGAGACGACCGGACGCTTGCCGGTCGCGGTATAATATTCCGTCACCCAGACGATCAGGCCGGTGACGATCAGACCGATGACGCCGCAGACGAACAGGTTGGTGCCGGTGATCGACTGGCCAGCAACCCTACCCATTTCGCCCCAGCCGATCAGCAGGTGGGTCGCCAGGGCAAGACCGCCGACGGACAACACACCCGTGACGATGAGGCCTTTGTAGAGCGCGCCCATGATCGAATTGTTGGCGCCCAGCTTGACGAAGTAGGTGCCGATGATCGAGGTCACGATGCAGGTGGCGCAGATCGCCAGCGGATAGAGCATGGCGCTGCCAAGCACCGCCTGTTTGGCGAAGAAGATCGCGCCAAGCACCATGGTGGCGACCACGGTCACCGCATAGGTCTCGAACAAATCGGCCGCCATGCCGGCGCAATCGCCGACATTGTCACCGACGTTGTCGGCGATGGTGGCGGGGTTACGCGGATCATCTTCCGGAATGCCAGCTTCCACCTTGCCGACCAGATCGGCGCCGACGTCAGCGCCCTTGGTGAAGATGCCGCCGCCGAGACGCGCGAAGATCGAGATCAGCGAAGCGCCGAAGCCGAGCGCCACCAGGGAATCGATGACCGTGCGATTGGCGATCTGCAATCCAAGCGGACCGGTGAGCACCCAGTAGTAGACGGCAACGCCGAGAAGGGCGAGACCGGCGACCAGCATGCCGGTCACAGCGCCCGCTTTGAAGGCGATGTCGAGACCTGCGCCCAGCGACTTCGTCGCCGCCTGCGCCGTGCGCACGTTGGCGCGAACCGAGACGTTCATGCCGATGAAGCCAGCAGCCCCCGACAGCACGGCGCCGATCAGGAAGCCGATACCAACCAGCCAGCCGAGCCAATAGCCAAGTGCAAGAAAGATGACGATGCCGACAATGGAAATCGATAGATACTGACGCTTGAGATAAGCCTGCGCGCCTTCAGCGACCGCATCCGAGATTTCCTGCATGCGCTGCGAGCCGGCATCAGCCTTCATCAGCGCGGAAACGGTAACAACGCCATACACAATCGACAGCAAGCCGCCGACAATAATCCATAGAATTGGACTCATTGAGCTCCGCCCTCTCCAGTTCACGAGACGGACAGAAGCCCGCCCATTCGTGCGGCCCTATCGTAATTATGTCAGCATGGTGGCCGCCAACCCAATCCGCCTATGCCAGAAAGATGCCTGAACGGCAATGTTAGGCAATGCTGAAGGTGGCAAACCGCTTCTTGTTCACCGCTTTCTGGCACCCGGAAACGTGCAGTGCACTTTAAAACGCGACCAACCTTGGATACGAGCAATCAGACGAGACATCCAATAAAATTCATAAAAATCAATACTATACAAGCAATCGACCCACAGCAAACCAAGACCACGGCGAACCGCGACGGCAACACAAGCGCGGCAGCGGAACCTAAGCCACCTCCCCGGCCTGCCGAGCGGAAGACGACTTACAACGCCGCGATATGGGACCTGACGGTTTCGATGAATGCCGGGGCGGCCGGAGGAATCGCCCTATCCTACGATGCAATCATCGACACGATGTGCGGCCATCCCGATTGACGATCCAATCTTCGGCGGGAAAAAATAGCCAAGGACGTCACCGATCTTCTCAACGCCTCAGGCGTTCAGCGAGGTCATCGCCGCCGACATGACGCGCACGGAACGGCGGATCAAACTGACCGGCGCCAAAGGCGACCAATAGCGATCAGGCCACCCGCTCCCGGCGCTTGAACGCGCCGGTGGCGATCAACAGCAGCAGTGCTAGAGCGATGGGCGGGAACACAACCCAATTGACCAGCGCCCAGCCTGAATTGGCTAACATCTGGCCGGAGGAGAACGAGGCGATGGCCATGAAGCCGAAGACCAGAAAGTCGTTGAACGACTGCACTTTGTTGCGCTCTTCCGGCCGATGGGTTTCGATCACCATGGCGGAAGCGCCGACAAAACCGAAGTTCCAACCGATGCCGAGCAGGATCAAGCCAATCCAGAAATGCCAGGCGGTGATGCCAGTCAGGCCGGAAATGGCGGCCAGCACAGTGAAGGCGAGACCGACAGTGACGACCCGCGGCGCGCCATAGCGCGCGATCAGGCTGCCGGTAAAAAAGCTTGGCGCATACATGGCAAGCACATGCCATTGGATGCCCCAGTTGGCATCCGACAACGGCAGCCCGCACATTTTCATCGCCAACGGCGCCGATGTCATCACCAGATTCATCAGCGCATAGGAAACCATGCCGCAAGCAGCGGCCGTGATGAAACGCGGCTGCAGCGCAATCTCCTTGAGAGGACGGCCGACCGCCAGTGTCGTCATCACCGGTCGCGGGATATCGATCGTGCTGAGAACGGCCATGCACAGCAGAGCGACCACCGACTGCGCCAGAAAACTCGCCAGGAACAGATAGGGCATGGCCCAATCCATGGTCGTGTTGACCAGCTGCGGCCCCAGCACGCCGGAGAAAATCCCACCGATCATCACCCAGGAGAGCGCCTTCGGGCGCAGCGCCGGGCTCGCCGCATCGGTCGCCGCGAAACGGAAGGATTGCGCCACCGCCTGATAAGCACCGCCGATAAAGGTGCCGAAGCAGAACAGCGCGAATGACCCGATATAAATGGCGAAGGCGGCGATCAGACCGATCAGCACACCACACACGGCCCCGGCGATGAACGACGCGCGTCGCCCATAGTTGCGAGCGATCCAGCCCGCCGGAAGCGTGGACAGCGCCGTGCCAATGACGAAGGTCGTGACGGGCAGCGTCGCCAGATCGGCGCGCGGCGCCAGCATCGAGCCGACGATACCCCCCGTGGTCATGACCACAGTGGAATTGGCACCGGCCAGAGCCTGGGCGATGGCCAGCCGCAGAATGGCGCTCTTGGCTGTACGATCATCGATATCGGGCACGGCAGCCGTTGTTGTTGTCATTGTGTCCGCCCCGGTCTCTTTACAAAAGCAGCGGGCACATTAGGACCTTGAGCAGCGGATTGCCAAGCTCATCCCTAGCTACCACACTGATTTTAAATAGTTTTACAGATCATGCACGGCAATGATATGAACCACACCCAAGGCTTGTGTGAAGATTCTCAGGAGGAAAATTCTTTGGATATTGATGCCCGGACCGTCGCCACGCGTTGCGGCGCCCTGCTCGACCAGATGCGGGCCGCTCGGCCCCTGGTCCAAAACATCACCAATTACGTCTCCATGGACATCGCCGCCAATGCCTTGCTGGCGGTCGGCGCTTCGCCAGCCATGGTCCATGCGCCTGAGGAGTCACCGCAATTCGTGGCGCTGGCCGGCGCGCTCGTCATCAACATCGGCACATTGTCGGCCGAGACCGCCCGCTCCGCGCAAGTGGCGACCACGGCGGCCCGCCAGCTCGGCCGGCCCTGGCTGTTCGATCCGGTCGGCGTTGGCGCAACCGACTATCGTAACGATGTCGCCCTGGAACTGATGGAAAACCACCCAGCCATCCTGCGCGGCAATGCCTCGGAGATCATGGCCATCGCCCGCCTCGCCGGCTTGACGACAGCCAGCGCCGCGCCGCGCGGCGTCGACAGCGCCAATACGACGAGCGAAGCCGAGCTGCTCTGCGTTGAACTGGCCCAACGCGCCGGCTGCGTCGTCGTCGCCACCGGCGAAGTCGATGTCGTCACCGATGGCCAGCAGATCGTGCGCCTCGCCAACGGCTCGCCATTGATGACCCGCGTCACTGCACTGGGCTGTTCTCTATCGAGCGTCATGGGCGCTTTCCTCGCCATCGCGCCGCCATTCGATGCGGCTATCGCCGCGCTCGCCGTTTATGGCGTCGCCGGCGACATCGCCGCCGAAACCACCAAACATCCCGGCAGCTTCCGCGTCGCCTTCATCGATGCGCTCGATGCCATCACGCCCGCCGACATCGCCACACGCTTGAAAGTACAGTTATGAGTTTCGATCCGAAAATCTGGCGGCTGTGCCTCGTCACTGACCGTAGCCTGTCGCACGGCCGCAACCTCGTCGATGTCGTCGGCGCGGCGGTCTCAGGCGGCGTCACCATGGTGCAATTGCGCGAGAAGGATGCCACTACACGGCAGTTTCTCGAAGAAGCGCGCGCGCTGAAAGCGCTGCTGCAGCCGCTCGACGTTCCGTTGATCATCAACGATCGCGTCGATATCGCGCTTGCCGTCGATGCGGAAGGTGTGCACGTCGGCCAGACCGATATGCCCGTGGCGCAGGTGCGCCAGCTCATCGGCGTGCAAAAGATCATCGGCCTGTCGATCACCAACCGTACGCAGATCGAACGCGAGGACGCGCGCCAGGCCGATTATCTCGGCATCGGCCCGCTCTATGCGCAGACGACCAAGGCCGATGCGGCGACGCCGCTCGGGGTTGAAGGCTTTACGGCTTTACGGGCGCTGACACAAAAGCCAGTGATGGCCATCGGGGGCCTCAAGGCCAGCAATTCGGCCGACGTGCTGAAGGCTGGCGCCAACGGCCTCGCCATCGTCTCGGCCATTATCGGCGCCGATGATCCGAAGGCGGCGGCGGCAGACGTGATGCGGTTGTTTTAGATGAAAGACACAATGACAACGCCCGCCGAACTGCAGACCCTTCGCAACAGCATCGATAATCTCGATGCAGCGCTGGTTCATATTCTTGCCGAGCGGTTCAAATGCACGCAGCGGGTCGGCGAATTGAAGGCGCGCCTTCAATTGCCGTCGGCCGATCCGATGCGTGAAAAAGGACAGATCGAGAAACTGCGCAAGCTGGCGCAAGATGCCCATCTCGATCCTGATTTTGCCGAAAAATTCCTGGCCTTCATCATCAAGGAAGTGATCCGGCATCACGACCTTGCGCGCGGCGAGACAGATCGTCCGCCGCGCTGAACGGCGGCTTACGCCGCCTTGTCGCCCTTCAGCACGCCACGCCGGATCTGATCTTCCTCGATCGACTCGAACAGCGCGCGGAAATTGCCTTCGCCGAAACCTTCATCGCCCTTGCGCTGAATGAATTCGAAGAAGATCGGCCCAATCACCGTCCTGGAAAAGATCTGCAGCAGGATCTTGGTCATCCCGCCATCGATCACGCCCTCGCCGTCGATGAGAATGCCGTGCGTCTTCATGCGATCGATCGGTTCGTCATGGCCATGCACGCGTGCGTGTGATTTTTCGTAATAGGTATCCGGCGGCCCCGGCATGAATTTCAGGCCGTTTGCGGCGAGCTTGTCGGTCGCGTCATAGATGCCGTCGGTGCCGACCGCGATGTGCTGAATGCCCTCGCCCTTATACTTCTTCAGATATTCGACGATCTGGCTGCTCTCGTCCTTCGACTCGTTCAGCGGAATACGAATCTTGCCGCAGGGCGAGGTGATCGCGCGCGAAACCAGGCCGGTGATGCGCCCGTCGATGTCGAAATAATGGATCTGCTTGAAGCCAAATTTCTCGCGATAGAAATCCCACCACGTGTCCATATTGCCGCGAACGACATTGTGGGTGAGATGGTCGAGATAATAGAAGCCGACGCCAGCCGGGCGCGGATCACGCGCGCCGAGCCAATCGAACTCCGCCTCATAGGCCAAGCCCTTGGCGCCATATCTGTCGATGAAATAGAGCAGCGATCCGCCGATACCGACGATAGCCGGCGCATCGAGCATCTTATCATTGCCCTCATAAGGCGTCGCGCCCTTGCCCACTGCGTAATCGAAGGCATGTTTGGCATCGACCACGCGCCAGGCCATGGCCGAGGCGCACGGCCCGTGCTCACCGGCGAAGGTCATCGCATGGGAGCCCGGCTCCGCATTGATCACGTAATTGATGTCACCCTGGCGCCATATCGCGATGTTTTTGGTCTTGTGCTTGGCCACGGCCACATAGCCCATGCGGGCGAACAGGGCTTCCAGTTTCTCCGGTTCCGGATGGGCGAATTCAACGAATTCAAACCCATCTGTACCAGCCGGGTTCTCAGCGCTGATGGTGGCAGGCGGCGCATCGTGCGGAAACGGTCCCATAATCCTCTCCTACTGTCCGGCTCGTGAGCTTCGAATCTGGATGCAAGTTTAAGCGCAGAAGCGCGCATTGAGCTTGCATTCTGACGCTCGTAATGAGAAATTTACGCGTATTTCTTGCATATAAGGCCATTTTTATGAGCAATATCGAGCACGTTGACGAATTCGACCGCAAGATCCTGGCAAGCCTGCAGGCCGACGCGCGGCTGACCAACAACGATCTGGCGGAACGGGTGAACCTCTCGGCCTCGCAATGCTCGCGCCGTCGGCAAAGGCTGGAAGAGGACGGTTTCGTCGACAGCTACCGCGCCGTGCTCAATCGCGACCGGCTCGGCTTCGGGCTCGTCAACATGATCACCGTGACGCTAGCTACCCACAACCGCGACAACGCCCGCCGCTTCGCCGAACTGGTGTCGCGCCTGCCCGAAGTGCAGGAGGCGCACGCGCTTACCGGCGAGATGGACTACATCCTCAAGGTGGTGACGCGGGACCTGAAGGCGCTATCGCAATTCGTCAACGACGTGCTGCTGCCACACGACTCCGTGCAGCATGTGAAAACCGCGATCGTGCTGGCAACGCTGAAAGAGACCAACGCGTTGCCGCTGTGACGCAGTCGTTCAGAAGTGGCTATACGAGCCCTTCTCAAACGTCCGTGCCACGCCCGCTCCATCGATGAAACGCGGCAGACCACCGGCATCGGCTGTGACCTCGCCTATCGCTGTCACCGGCACGCCTGTGCCCTTCGCAGCACTCTCGAAGGCCGCGGCATTCTGCGGCGGCACGGTGCAGAGAATTTCGTAATCGTCGCCGCCCGTCACGGCGCCGTCGATCAAGCTGCTATCGAGCGCCACCGCCGCGCGCGCCGCGTCCGACAGCGGTATGTCGGCGAGGCGCACATCGCCGCCGACGTTCGACACACGCAACATTTTCGCCAGATCGCCCGCGAGACCATCGCTGACGTCCATGGCACCGTGAGCATAGGCGCGCACCACATGCGCGAGCGCCAGACGTGGCGACGGCAGAAGATAGCGCCGCAGCAAATGCGCCTGCACGGCAACGCTCAATCGGCTACACCATCCGGCATCGCGCTCGCTCTTCAGCCGCAGGCGCAAACCAAGCGCTGAATCGCCGATTGTGCCGCTCACATAAATGATGTCGCCGGCCTTGGCGCCCGTGCGCAAAGCCATGCGGCCGCGCGGCACAGTGCCCAGCGCCGTCACCGAGATGACCAAGGGGCCTGTCGTGCGCACCGTGTCGCCACCGATGAGGGGGCAATGATACAGTGCCCCATCCTCGCGCAGCCCTTGCACGAAAGCCGTCATCCACTTGCGATCAATGTTCTCGGTCAAGGCGATCGACAGCAGAAAGCCGAGCGGGTCAGACGCTTTGGCGGCGAGATCGGAAATATTTACCCGCAGCGCCTTGCGCGCGATGTCATCGGGCGCATCGTCGGCGAAGAAATGCACGCCCGCCACCAAAGCATCCTTGGTGGCGACAACCTGCATGCCTTCGGGAATATCGATCAACGCCGCGTCATCGCGCAGCCCCAAGCCAGCGCGGCCGGCAAGCGGCGCCAACAAAGTCGCGATCAGATCGTCTTCCGAAAAATCGGCAGCCAATCTCCCCTCCTCCACGCGGTCAAGCGCGCGTCAGAAACTCATCGGCACGCAACTCCCGCGCCAGCTTGTCGAGCACCGCATTGGTCATACCGACTTCGTTAGCGGCCAGGAAGGCCGCGGCGACATCGACATATTCGGTGATGATAACACGCGCCGGCACATCGGGACGACGCTTCAATTCATAGACGCCGCCGCGCAACACGGCGCGCAGCACGGCCTCGATACGACGCAGCGGCCAGCCTTCCTGTAAAACCTTGTCGGCGGCCTGGTCGATCTCGAGCTGGTCCGTCAGCACGCCCTGCACGATGTCGCGGAACAGAGCGACGTCGGCTTCCTCATACTGATCGCCTTCGATCTCGCCACCGATCCAGAAGGTTTCGAACTCGGCCAGGATTTCATTCAGCCCCTTGCCGGCCACTTCCATCTGATAGAGCGCCTGGACGGCGGCAAGCCGCGCGGCGGCCCGTTGACGACGCGCGCTCATGACCGGACCACGCTGCGTTTGAGCTGGTAAAGCGACAGCGCCGCACGCGCTGCATCCCCGCCCTTGTCGCCCTGTTTGGGATCGGCACGCACAACCGCCTGCTCCTCGTTCTCAACGGTGAGAATAGCATTGCCGATCGGCAATTGTTGCGACACCGACAGATCCATCAACGCACGCGAGCTTTCATTAGCGACAATCTCAAAATGGTAGGTTTCGCCACGGATGACGCAGCCAAGCGCCAGCGCGCCGGCATAGGTACCACCGGCCGTGGCCATGCGCACGGCGGCGGGAATTTCCAGCGAACCGGGAACGCCGACAATGTCCCATGTCGCCCCAGCCTGCTCCAGCGCCGCCTTGGCGCCGTTGAGCAGCATATCGCCGATCGCGTCGTAATAACGCGCTTCAACGATGAGGAAACGGGCTCCATCGGCGCGCGGCAGTGGCTGCGAGGTGGAGCGGCGGGGTTCTGCCATGGTAAACTCTTGAAATCAGACAAGTCCAATGAAGTCAGTGCCAGCCGTAACGCCGACACAGCCTATCACGAACTTCGGGAGACAGTTCCTTAAAGACCGGCGGCAACCGGCGCAAGCGCGGCCAGAAGCCGCCTTGCGGTAATACGATATATTACGGAACGCGCTCGTAGCGGCGCAGCCGATCGACCCCGGAAAAGCCGTCTTCGACGAGCCGATAAAGCTGAGAATCCTCAAGTTGCGCCCGGGCTTCGGCACTAAGCGAGGGAACGCCCTCGCGGGTGAAGGGCTTGGGCGCGGTGAGCAGGACACATTCGTCGGCCAGACCAAGGCCGATCAGCCGGCTAGCCACCTGCGGGCCGCCCTCGCTAAACACCCGCGTCAAACCCCGGCCAGCCAAAACCCGCAGCGCCGCCTCCAGATCAAGATGGCCATCGCCACCACGCGCGACGCGCACGACGTTGACGCCAGCCTGCGTCAACGCGGCCTCTGCCCCACCGTCCGCATCGGCGGCACAGAGCACCAGCACGGGCACCTCCCGCGCCGTCGTCACCAGACGCGAGCGCAGCGGCAGTTGCAGAGCGGAATCGAGGATCACCCGCAACGGCTGGCGCTCGTCGAGCCCCGGCAGGCGCACGGTGAGCAGCGGATCATCCGCCAGCACCGTGCCAATGCCGACCATGATCGCGTCATGGGTGGCGCGCAGCATTTGCACATGATTGTTGGCGGCGATGCCGGTGATGTGCAGGCGCCGGTCGTGCGGACCACCGGCAGCGAAACCATCGGCGGTTTCCGCCAGTTTCAGCGTCACCTGCGGACGGCCTTGGGTGACGCGCAGAATATGGCCGAGATGAGCGCGCCGCGCCGCAGCCGCGCCGACACCGACAACCACCTCGACGCCGGCCTCGCGCATCATGCGATGGCCTCGCCCGGCAACACGTGGATCGGGATCCTCCAGCGCCGAGACGACGCGGGCGATGCCAGCCGTGATGATCGCCTGCGCGCACGGCGGCGTAACGCCGAAATGGCTGCACGGTTCGAGGCTGACATAAAGCGTGGCGCCGCGCGCCAGTGCGCCCGCCTGGGCAATGGCCTCGGTCTCCGCATGGGGCCGCCCGCCCTTGCGCGTGGCGCCGCGACCAACGATGACGCCATCGCGCACCACCAGCGCACCCACCGCTGGATTAGGCGCGGTGAGGCCCAGTTGGCGCCGGCCCAGCGCGATCGTGGCGGCCATCAAGCGTTCGTCCTGGTCAGCCATCACGCCGCCCGGCTCAGGGGCCGTCCGCATGTTCACTCACCGCCCGCCACGGACTTGATCGTGCCGTCGGGCCCTTCCTCGTTCAATTCGTCGATGAGCGTGCCGAAGTCGCGCGCCTCGCGGAAATTGCGATAGACCGAGGCGAAGCGCACGTAGGCGACGCTGTCGAGGGATTTGAGCCCCTCCATCACCAATTCGCCGATCTTGCCGCTGTCGATCTCGGATTCGCCGGAGCTTTCGAGCTGGCGCACGATGCCGTTGACCATGCGCTCAACACGCTCAGGCGCCACCGAGCGCTTACGCAGCGCCGTCTCGAAGGACCGGGCCAGCTTGTCACGATCAAACGGGACACGCCGGCCGGACTTCTTGAGCACGGTGAGCTCGCGCAATTGCACGCGCTCGAAGGTGGTGAAACGGCCGTTGCAATCGGGACAGACACGACGGCGACGGATGGCCGCGGAATCATCCGTCGGCCGAGAATCCTTCACCTGCGTATCGAGCGTGCCGCAATACGGACAGCGCATCCTGTCTCCTTTGCACCGACCTCAGCCGTAGATCGGGAACCGCTTCGTCAATTCGCTGACGCGCGTCTTGACGCTCGCCTCGACCGCGCCATTGCCGGCTTCGCCGTGGGCGAGAAGGCCATTCAATGTCTCGACGATGAGATCGCCAACCTGGCGGAACTCTTGCGCACCGAAACCGCGCGACGTCGCCGCCGGCGAGCCAAGCCGCACACCCGACGTCACGAACGGCTTCTCCGGATCGAAGGGCACGCCGTTCTTGTTGCAGGTGATATGGGCACGGCCCAGCGCCGCCTCAACCGCCTTACCGGTCAGTTTGCGCGAGCGCAGGTCGACCAGCAGCAGATGGTTGTCGGTGCCGCCGGTGACAAGATCATAGCCACCGCTCTTGATCGCATCGCCCAGGGCCTTGGCATTGACAACGACCTGCTGCGCGTAGAGCGCGAAATCCGGCCGCAGCGCTTCACCAAAGGACACGGCCTTGGCGGCGATGACATGCATCAGCGGGCCGCCTTGCAGGCCGGGGAAAATGGCCGAATTGATCTTCTTGGCGATGTCTTCCTCATTGGTGAGGATCAAGCCGCCGCGCGGTCCACGCAAGGTCTTGTGCGTCGTCGACGTCACCACATGAGCGTGTGGGAATGGCGAGGGATGCGCGCCGCCAGCGACGAGACCGGCGAAATGCGCCATGTCGACCATGAAGACCGCGCCGACTTCATCGGCGATCTCGCGGAACTTGGCGAAATCCCAATGACGGGCATAGGCCGAGCCGCCAGCGATGATCAGCTTCGGCTTGTTGGCGCGGGCGATCTTGGCCACTTCGTCCATGTCGATCCGATGGCTGTCGCGATCGACGCCATAGGACACCGGCTTGAACCAGCGGCCCGACATATTGACGGGCGAACCGTGGGTGAGATGGCCACCAGCGGCGAGATCGAGGCCCAAAAACACGTCGCCGGGCTGCAACAGCGCCAGGAAGACGGCCTGGTTGGCCTGCGAGCCCGAATTGGCCTGCACATTGGCGAAACGGCAGCCGAACAACCGCGTCACCCGCTCGATAGCGAGGGATTCGGCGATATCGACGAACTGGCAGCCACCGTAATAGCGCCGGCCCGGATAGCCCTCGGCATATTTATTGGTCATCACCGAGCCCTGCGCCTCGAGAACGGCACGGGAGACGATGTTTTCCGAAGCGATCAGCTCAATCTCATCGCGCTGGCGACCCAATTCCAGGTCAACCGCGCGGGCGATCTCCGGGTCGGCCTCGGCGAGGCTGGCGGAAAAGAAAGAATTCGACCTAGCCTGACCGGCCATGGCTGCTGACGACTGGCTCATCTGATTTTTTCCTGATCCCGCGTCCGGCGCGGATTCGATCTTCGGTCCGCCCTGCCAATAGAGAAAATGGCCGTCCGCGTCCAGATATAGTGTCATTTGAACTGTACAATACGCTCGGAATGGGACGGACGAATAATCAGCGAGCCTGCCAAGGCCCTCCGCCCCACGGATCAGCGTCGAAATGGGGTAACGCCGTCACACGATTGAATAGCCTCGTTTTCGCGGCAATCCCTCTCCAAGCGGCACGCCGGCCGTCGCACAGGGCAATGCCCTGGATTTCGCGCTCCAGCGGCATTTCAGCGCCTCTGACAGGCGCAACAATTCCAGGGCGCACGGCCGTGTTTGCTAGATCCGCTGAATATTGGCCTCGGCGACGACCTTGGTCCATTTGGCCACGTCGTCGGCGACTCGGGCTTTGAATCCCTCCGGCGTCGTCGCCATGGGCTCGCTGCCGAAGCTCTGCAACCGCTCGACCACCGCCGGATCCCCTAGGATCGCTTTGATGTCGGCATTCATCTTGGCGACGAACGGCGCCGGTAATCCTGGGGGCCCGGCAAGGCCGAGCCAGGACGTGACCGAATAGCCCGGCACGGCGGTTTCCGCGATAGCGGGCGTATTCGGCAAAGCGAAGAAACGCCGTGGCCCGGTCACGCCGATGGCGCGCAATTTTCCATCATTGATGAAAGGCAGCAGCGCCGTCGGCGTATCCATCTGGAAATCGAAGCGCTCCCCCATCAGATCGGTGATGGCTTGCGGCGAGCCGCGATAGGGCACGTGCTGGATCTTCGCGTTGGCCATCGAGATGAACAACTCGAGGGCGAGATGCATGCCCGTGCCGTTGCCGGCGGTGGCGCAGATCAGCTTGCCGGGATCGGCTTGCGCCATACGGATCACGTCGGCGACGGTCTTCGCCGGATGATTGGGATGGGTCACCAGAATGAACGGAAAGTCCGTGAGCATGCTGATGAAGCTGAAATCCTCGGCGGTGTTGTAGGGCAATTGCTTGTAGATCGCCGCCGACACCGCATGGCCGCCGGGCAGCACCGTCAGTGTCGCGCCATCGGGCGCGGCGCGCGCCACCGCTGCCGCCGATATGGTGCCACCGGCGCCAGGGCGCGGTTCGACCACGATCGACTGATTGAGTTTCCGGCTCAACTGATCAGCAATGAGGCGCGCGACCAAGTCGACATTCGCACCCGCCGTGAAACCATGCAGCATGGCGATCGGCCGACCGCTTTGCGCCAGCGCAGGCGCAGCCCCCAGAGCGGATAGCCCGCCAACAACAGCACGGCGCGTAAGTTGCGTCATCATCGCCTCCTATTGCAGTGCACCGGCTATTTGATAGCCGCCTTCGCGCATGATCCGCGCACCGGATTCCGCGAGCTGTTCGACCCGTTGCGCCAGCACATCGGCTGGGAAGGTGAGCTTGCCATCCTGCTTGCGCACGATGCCATCGATGATGACGGTGTCGACATTGCCCGCCCCGGCGATCTCGACGATCGAATAAATCGGATCGTAGATCGGGACCATGTTGATGTCATTGGCGCGCAGCATCACGATGTCAGCCTTTTTACCTGGCGACAGCGTGCCGATCTTGTCGTCCATGCGGAAGGCTTTCGCCCCGCCGATGGTCGCCCATTCAAGTGCCTCGCGCGAGCGCACCGGCATTTGCTTGAACGGCGAGTTGCCGCGCAGGGCATTGTTGCGAATCTCGCGACCGCGCGTGAACAGCAGGCCTGCCTGCATTTCGCGGAACATGTGGCCGGAAGTAAACGGCTCGACGTCGATACCCAGCGAAGGCACGCCTCCCGCCTCGCGGAACGCCGCCACCTGAGGATCGCCGATGTGGTGATGCAGTTCGACCAGCACGGTCGAGGTCAGCGAGGCGCCATTGTCCACCACGACCTGGATGTCGCGCGCGTCGTAGCTGGTGCCGTGAACGAGATTGTGGTCGGGTCCGAGCAGGCCGGCCTTGGCCATGCGATGATAGCCATCGGGCACCACGCAATCCTCGCGCCGCCGCGTGTGCGAGGAAGAAACGAGACCAAATTCGCGCGCCATCGCGATATCATGCTCGACGACCTCCCACGCGCCCCAGTCTGGTCCGAGGATCGCCATCGCCAGCGTGACGAGATTGTCGTCGCTCGTAAGCCGGCCTTTGCGCAGCGCTTCGATGCGCTCGCGCGGATGCGGAATGTGTGTAAAGGGCACCCCGCCTTCCTTGGTTGGCGGCTTCGCCGTGCCATGCGCAAACACCGCGCGGATACCACTGTCGATCAGGCCGTCCACCGCGCGCTCGGCCATGTCGAGGCTGGTGATGTTGTGGCACCAGTCGACCAGCGTCGTCACGCCGGCATCGATCTGGCCGAGTGCACCGACGAGATTGCCAAGATAGTTGTCTTCGGGCGTGTAGCGGGTGGCGAGATTGAGATGGATGGTGCGCAGATAATCAGGCGTCATCCATTCGGCGCCGATGCCGCGCAGCGCCGTCTCCCAGGTGTGCATGTGGGCATTGACGAGACCCGGCATCACAATCTTGTCGGAGGCATCGATGATTTCGTCCGCCGTCGCACCGAGATTGCGGCCAACGGCTTCAATACGATTGCCGGAAAACAGTAATTCGCCGGAGCGGAAGTCACCTATTTTAGGATCGAGCGTAACCAACCAACCGCAACGGATCAGCACGCGTTTCATATGCAATATCCATCTTCCGCAACGCAGACGTTATGCAGAGCGTATGCGAGGTTTCACCGCCGGAAACACCTGCGGCGCAATTCGATCCCCCCTGCGCGATACATGAGAATGAGCACCAGCGATCCCCTCAGCGTCAATCGAAATCTTTGCAAGAATTTGCGCCTCCGCTTCGTCACCCGCCACTTCAAAGGTGCGCGCGCGGCAAGATTTCAAAGGCTGCTAACGGCTCGATGCAAACAACTTTGCGATGTGAGCCTGCCTGAAGCACCAATGCATGATATTATGCCTAGCCCTGCAACATCGACATAATCGTTGAAATGATCAGCTTCGTGTACGGTGTTGCTGTCGCCAGATGAGCGCAGACAAAGGAACACACCTATGTCCAGTTGGCTTTCGGTCGTTCTTGGTCTGCTGGTTGGCTTAGTCGTCGTTGGAGGCGCCTTATACTGGGCCTTCCGACCACCGAAAGATGAGGCCAAATCAGTTTTCCCACCCACGCGCGATCCAGGCATCAGCTTCGAGCCGGGGGTCAGCTATGATCCTGGGAACGACGTGACACCGTCACACAACTAAGCCAGATCAATCCCGCAACAGCACCCCTTCCATCAGCGCCTTGAATGCCGGAATGGCCTTTTCCGAGGTCGCTTTCGGATCGCCCGAATTGGCGATCCAACTCGCCGCATAGGCCGAGGCGCCGACGATCAGCCGCGCCACCGCTTCCGCATCGACGTCGGCGATCACCCCCTCCGCTTTCAGGCGCGCGACAGTGGCCGTGATCGTGGCAACACAGCCTTCCGTTTCTGGCCACAGCGATGGATCGCCCAACACCGCTGGGCCATCGCGCAGGACAATCCGTTGGATTTCCGGCTCCAGCGCCATTTCGAGATAGCCAATATTCTCGTCCAAAAACCCTTGCCAGCGCGAGGGCGCCTTGGCGGATATGGCGTTGAGCCGCTCCACCATTTCCCCGTCGATCTGCGTCACCACAGCCGCCAGCAGGCCTTTCTTGTCGCCGAAATGGTGATAGAGCGCGCCACGGGTCAGGCCGGCCTCGGCGGTGAAATCATCCATCGAGGCTTCAGCATAGCCTTTTTCGGCGAACGCCTTGCGGGCCGCAGCGATCAGCTTGGCGCGGGTCTCGGCGATCATCTCCTTGCGCGGTTTGTGCGCCATCAAAAACTCCGGTCACAGGGCTGTCGCGAACGGTTGACATACGCGACGTATCTTCTTATTTGATCAACATACGCAATGTATGTAAGTTTTCAAGGGTCGAGGAGCCCGGGCAATGCCCAATCCCTATGCAGAGATTTTCCGCACCCCGGGCGCCAAAGGTTTCGCCGCCGCCGGCTTCATCGCCCGCCTGCCGATCGCCATGGAGGCCATCGGCATCGTCGCCATGCTGTCGCAGACCCATGGCGAATACTGGCTGGCCGGCGCTGTCGCGGCCACCTTCGCGCTGACCAATGCGCTGATCGCCCCGCAAATCTCCCGCCTGGTCGATCGTTACGGCCAGACGCGGCTGCTCGTGCCCGCGACCGTCATCTCCGTCCTCGCCTTCACCGCTTTAATGGTGGCCACGCACCTGCGCTGGCCCACTTGGACCTTGTTCGTGGCCGCCCTGTTCGCGGCCACCATGCCCAGCATGCCTGCCATGGTGCGCGCCCGCTGGACCGAGATTTTCCGCGGCCGCCCGCAACTCAACACCGCTTTCGCGTTTGAATCGGTGGCCGACGAACTCGTCTATATCGCCGGTGCGTCGTTGTCGGTCGGCCTGAGCGTCTCGCTCTTTCCTGAAGCAGGCGTGCTCGTCTCGACTTTATGCTTGGCCATCGGCTCCACCGCTTTCATTTTGCAGCGATCAACAGAACCCAAGGTGCGGCCGATCCAGCTTGGCGGGCGGCAATCGGCCATCCTGTTGCGGCCGGTGCAGATCATCACCTTCGCCCTGATCTTCATCGGCGCGATCTTCGCCACGGCGGAGGTAACGACAGTCGCGATCACCAAGCAATTGGGTCAGCCTGGCGCGGCGAGTCTCGCCATCGGCGTCTATGCGGTTGGGTCCTTCCTCGTCGGCATCATTGTCGGCGCGCTGAACTTGCGCATGCCGTTGCAAAAACAGTTGGCCATCGCCGTATCCGTCATCGTCGTGACGACGCTGCCGCTGCTCCTCGCTAACACGGTGCCCGTGCTGGCGCTGGCGCTTTTCGTCAGTGGCGTCGCGGTCTCGCCGACCTTCATCACCTCTTTCGGCCTGATCGAACGGCGTGTGCCCCCCGCCCTACTGACCGAAGGCATCACCTGGGTGATGACGGGGATCGGCATCGGCATGGCGCTCGGCGCTTTTGTCACCGGTTGGGTGGTCGACACATTCGGCGCCTACAATGGCTTCTGGGTTTCGGTCGCAGCCAGCCTCATCGCCCTCACGACCGTGCTGCTCGGCCAACGCACGCTCGCGGGCGATGGCTCCAACGCGCCGGTCGACGCTGCGATTTGCGAGCCAGCGGAATAAGCGGCTAAGGCGCTTACGCCCTGGCCGTCTCCCGCGCCGGCAGAATTGCGTTCAGCACGCAGGCGACGATGATATTAGCGGCCAGCGCCAACAGGCCGATATAGATGGTCACTGGCGTACCGCCCAGGCTGACCGCATGCAGCGGTTTCAAGCCGGCGTCCCAGGCGAGATATGTGCCGCCGAAGAAACCGACAAACCATCCCGCGAACAGAGCCGGCGCGCGGAACCAATTGGTGTAGAGGCCGAACACCACCGCCGGCAATGTCTGCAGGATCCACACGCCGCCAAGCAGCTGCAAGTCGAGTGCGAACTGCGTCGGCAGGAACAGAATGACGAGCAGCGCCCCAGCCTTGATGACCAGCGACGTCATCTTCGCCACATTGGCCTCCCCCGCCTCGCTGACCGCCGGGTTGATATAAGCCTTCCAGAAATTGCGCGTGAACAGATTGGCCGCGCCGATGCTCATGACCGCCGCCGGCACCAAGGCGCCGATGGCAATGGCAGCGAAAGCGAAACCCGCAAACCAGCTCGGGAACAGAGTCTTGAACAGTTGCGGCACCACGTCGTTGGGGCTCGACAGTTTCAAGCTGGCGGCATGGCCCATATAGCCGAGCAGCGCGAGCAGACCGAGCAGCAGCGTATAGACTGGCAGCAGGACCGCGTTCTTGCGAATGGTATTGCCGCTCTTCGACGCGAAAATACCGGTCAGCGTGTGCGGATACATAAAGGCGGCCAGCGCCGAACCAAGCGCCAGGGTCGCATAGGCGACATATTGATTGCCCTCGAGCAACAGGCTTCCCGACCCCTTAGCCTTGAAGGCCGCATCGGCAGCTTCGAACACATGCGCATAGCCGCCGAGCCGCGAGGGGATCAACGCCACCGCTGCGATCACCACGATATAGATCATGATGTCCTTGACGAAGGCGATCAGTGCCGGGGCGCGCAAGCCCGCCGAATAGGTGTAAAGCGCCAGCACGATGAAGGCGATCGCCAGCGGGATTTCGCCATGCAGGCCCAGCGCCCTCAACGCCGCCGTCATACCGACGAGCTGCAAGGCGATATAGGGCATGGTGGCGATGACGCCGGTGGCCGCCACCGCCAGTTCAAGCGCCCGCGAGCCATATTGCCCATGCACCACATCGGCGGCAGTGATGTAGTTCAGATCGCGCGCTCGTTTCCACAAAACCGGCATGACGAGGAAGACGAAGGGATAAACGATGATCGTATATGGCAAGGCAAAGAAGCCGTAAGCGCCGACAGCATAGACCAGCGCGGGAACAGCGATCACCGTATAGGCGGTATAGAAATCACCGCCGATGAGAAACCAGGTGATCCATGTGCCGAAGGAGCGCCCGCCCAATCCCCATTCATCGATCCGCGCCAGCGTCGCGGGCCGGCGCCAGCGCGCCGCGATGAATCCCATCACCGTGACCAGCACGAAGAAGAAGGTGAAGACCGCAAGTGCGGTGGTGTCGACTTCAGTCGTCATGGGGCATGCTCCTATAGACGATCCACGTCAGGAGCGCCGAGAGCGGAACCCAGGCCAGTTGGTACCAATAGAAAAATGGAAAGCCGAACAACACCGGATCGTGCCTGTTATAGAAAGGCACCCACAACAGTCCGATGTAAGGAAGAATAAGCAGCCAGCGGACAGACCCGTTTGGCATCGCGACCTCCCGAATAAGCGGCGACCGTTTCACGCGACCCAGCGGAACAATCGCCAGCTGATAATTCAAACGCGCTAACGCAATTGTTGCGTCCCATCACGACATCAATGACAATATTCTGCTCCTGTTCGCTGGCTCCCGCAAAGGCGCAAAGAGAAGACGAGCCATGCTACCAGCGCAATGATCGTTCCCGTCTAAACCACCTCGGATTGTTCAGCCGGAGGAAGCATTTGCGGCCAGTCAGCGGGCGGTGCCATCCAAGCGCAAACGAAGATGGTGCCCTCCGCTCGCTGTGAGTTCTCCCCCAATCTTTCGAGGACCGTTCGTAGTGTTGCTCCAATCCCGTGATAGCTCCTCCGGCTTCGGGCCGCGGGCAGCCGGGAGAATGATCGTGTTGAGACCTGTTTCGCTTTTTCTCCTCATCCCCCTCGCCCTCTGGCCAGCGCTGGCGAGTGCTCGGGGAGGCGGCCATATGGGCGGTGGCTTTGGCGGAGGCGGCGGGTTCCACAGCGGGATCCATGGCGTCCATGGTCCACATGGCCTGCACGTTCCCGGTGAACGGCGCGCGAACCGTTCCGATATCGCCATCAGCACCTATGCTGCGGTCGAGATGACGTCGACGACAGACGCAACCCTCGTCCCTGCCCTAACCACCAAGCTGACCGAGAGCCTGCCAGCTTTCAATGGCCGGCTTGTCTCCCACGACACCAGCCCCAGCGCCATAGACGGCGTGCCACCGACAACGTTCTTTTTGGTCGCCTTCAATACGACCCAGGAAGCCGATGGCTGGAGGGTTTCTCAGCCGTTCAAGAATTTCGAAACCGATGCGCAAAAGGCCGGCGTTCGCATCTTCACCGTCAATGCCCTGCCAGTCATGCAGCAGCCCGAACCCCACAGCGCCAGCCGCGACGAAGAAGAGCGCTCCTATCAGAAGCTGATCAATGGTGGCAACCAGACCCTCAAAAAGATCCAGGACATTTGCCGCGGTTGCTAGGGCAAATCCCGTTTCGAAAGAAATGCGATTTTGCCTGGCTCCTCGCTTCAACCCGTCTTAGTCGTATTTCACTGAGCTTACAGCCCCGGCTGCATGCGCATATCCATGAGATTGCCCGGCACCATCATGTTGGCGTTGAGGTGATACATGATCCACAGGGATCCAGCGATGACGATGCCGACAATGAGAACGCCGAAGGCGAGCGCGATGACATTGTTGGTGTTGTCGGGGCCGGTCGTGATGTGCAGGAAGAACGCCAGATGCACGCCCATCTGGCCGATGGCGAGCGCCGCCAGCGCCATCGGCACGCCAGGCGTGTAAATAAAGCTCGTTCCGCTCGCGACCCAGAATGAACCGGCCGTCAGGGCAGCCGCCAAGACGAAGCCGATCAGATAATTGCGGACGGCGCCCGCGATATCGTGATGGTCGCCTTCCTGATCGCCAGGCGCGGTATCCGTGTGCCAATCGGTGTGGTTGTGATGATGGTTGCTCATGGGCTTGTTCCCAGAAGATAGACATTGGTGAAAATGCCAACCCAGATGATATCGAGCGCGTGCCAGAACAAAGCAAAGCTCAGCCCGCGCCGCATGATGTCGGGCCTAAAACCCTTGGCCCAGAACTGCGCCATCATCGTCCCCAGCCACAACAAGCCCACCGTCACATGGGCGCCGTGCAGCCCGACGAGCGCGAAGAACGACGACAGGAACGCACTGCTGCTGGGCCCGTGGCCTGCCGCCAGCATATGGGCGAATTCGCGCAGTTCGAGATAGAGGAAGCCGGCGCCCAGCAAGCCGGTGATCAGATAGAAGATCTGTGTCCAAAGCATATTGCGGACGTTGCTGGCGATCGTCGCCATGCCGCAGGCAAAACTCGACAGCAAGAGGAAGGCTGTTTCGAGCGCCACCGTGTTCAGATCAAACAGATCCTGGGGGCCAGGCCCTCCAGCGGTCGCGTGCGACAGGACGGCATAGGCCGCATAGAATCCCGAGAACATGACGAAATCGGAGAGCAGAAAGATCCAGAAGCCATAGGCACTGATGATCCGCTTGGAGGCCGGCCCCTTGAACTCCTCGTTGGCCCCCGGCCACAGGCCCAGTTGATTGGGATCGTGGTCGATCTCGCGCGCAGGCGCGATGGCGGTAATGCCCGGTTCACGGCCTTCGACCAAAGCAATGCGCGCCTGACGCCGCTCATGATCGATCCGAGCCACCTCCGCGGCCGGCAGTTCATATTCGGAACGGTCGCGCCAGGCGAAGACGACAAAGACGGCAAAAGCTCCGAAAAGACCTGCCAGAACCATCCACCAGATGTGCCAGATAAAAGCGAAGCCCGTCACGACAGCGAAGAATGACGCCACAAAGCCCGTCGGACTGTTGCGCGGCAATTCGATATCCGCGTAATCAGGCAGATCGGTCAGCTGATGCTGCGCAAGCGCGATCTGCTTGATCCCCCAATAGGCCTCTTCCCCAAACACATTGGGCAGCACCGCGAAATTATAGGCCGGCGGCGGCGAAGCCGTGATCCATTCCAGGGTTCGCCCGTCCCAAGGATCGCCGGTGGTGTCGCGCAAGGCGGCGCGATGCTTGATCGAGTAAACGAGCTGGCCGATCTGACAGAGAATCCCACACAGAATGAGCCCGGCGCCGCCGGCGGCCACAAGCAGCCATGGCTGCCAACCCGCAACATCATAACTCTGCATGCGTCGCGTCATGCCTTGGAGACCGAGAACATAAAGCGGCATGAAAGCTACGTAGAAGCCAACGACCCAGAACCAGAAGGCCGCCTTCCCCCATCGTTCATCGAGCTTGAAACCGAACGCCTTCGGAAACCAATAGCTGTAGCCGGCGAAACAGCCAAACAGCAGTCCACCGATCAGCACATTGTGGAAATGCGCGACGAGAAACAGCGAATTGTGCAGGACAAAATCGGCGGGCGGGATCGCCATCAGCACGCCGGTCATGCCCCCGATCGTGAACGTCACCATGAAGGCAATCGTCCACAGCAGCGGCGTGTAGAAGCGAATCCGGCCGCCCCACATCGTGAACAGCCAATTGAAAATCTTCACGCCGGTGGGCACGGCGATGATCATCGTCGCGACACCAAAGAAGCCGTTGACATCGGCCCCTGCCCCCATGGTGAAAAAGTGATGCAGCCACACCATGAAGGAGAGCACGCAGATCGCCATCGTCGCCGCGATCATCGAGCGGTAGCCGAACAAGGGCTTGCCGGAGAAAGTCGAGACCACTTCGGAAAAGACGCCGAAGGCGGGCAGGATCAGAATGTAGACTTCCGGATGTCCCCAGGCCCAGATGAGATTGATATACATCATCGGATTGCCACCCGCTTCCACCGTGAAGAAGTGGAAGCCGAGATAGCGATCCAGCAGCAGCATGCCGAGCGTCGCCGTCAAAATCGGGAATGCGGCAACGATGAGTAGGCTGGCGGCGAGCGCCGTCCAGCAAAAGATCGGCATATGCGTCAGTGTCATGCCTGGCGCACGCACCTTCAGAATCGTGGTGACGAAATTGATCCCGGTCAGAAGCGTTCCGACGCCTGATATTTGGATGGCCCACAGATAATAGTCGACCCCGACACCTGGCGAGAATTGCAGCTCCGACAGCGGCGGATAAACCAGCCAGCCGGTCTGCGCGAATTCGCCGATCAAAAGCGACATGTTGACGAGCAGCGCCGCCGACGCGGTCAACCAGAAGCTCACCGAATTGAAGGTGGGAAACGCCACGTCGCGAACGCCGAGCTGCAAGGGAACGGCGAAGTTCATCAGCCCAATGACGAATGGCATCGCCACCAGAAAGATCATGATCGTCCCATGGGCCGAAAAGATCTGATTAAAGTGATCGGCCGGCAGATAGCCTTGCGAAGCATAGGCCATGGCCTGCTGCGAGCGCATCATCAGCGCGTCGATGAACCCGCGCAGCAGCATGATCAGCGCCAGCAGGCAGTACATGACGCCGATCCGTTTGTGATCGACCGAGGTGATCCACTCGTGCCACAGATAGGGCCAATAGCCTTTGACGGTGATCCATCCGAGCACGGCGACAATGCCAACGACCACCGCGAGGGAAGCGATCAACGGGATCGGCTGATCGAGCGGAACGGACGACCAACTCAGCTTGCCGAGCATTACGGCTTCCTTTCCATCCGTCGGGAGGCACCATGCTCCATGCCGCTCCCAGCAGCTGACGAGGATCCACTGGACGCGGTCCCAGAGACGATCTTGTCGAACAAGCCCGGCTCGACAGAGCTGAATATGCTGGGCGCAACGTTCTTGCTGGGCTTCACCAGATCGGCATAGGCGGCTTGATCGAGATGCGGCCCCGTCGCCTTCGTGCTGGAGATCCAAGCCGCGTAATCAGCGGGCGCCATGGCACGCGTCTCGAACCGCATGCCGGAAAAGCCCTCGCCGCTGAACTGAGCCGAGAGACCTTCGAAGGTTCCGGCACGATCGGCCTGCAGGTGGAGCTGCGACGTCATGCCCGCCATCGTGTAGATCTGGCTGCCGAGCTGCGGCACGAAGAAACTGTTCATCACACCCGAAGACGTCAGGCGGAAATGAACCGGCCTGCCGACAGGAATGACCAGCTGATTGACGGTGGCAATGCCATCGTCTGGATAGATGAAGAGCCATTTCCAATCGAGCGACACCACTTCGATCTCGACAGGCTTATCCTTGCTCGGCAGCGGACGATACGGATCGAGAGCTTGAGATCCGAACCAGGCGATGCCGCCAAGAAAGATGACGACCAAGGCCGGGATCGCCCAGACGATCAATTCCAACGTCCCGGAGAAGGCCCAGTAAGGACGGTATTGGGCTCGGGTATTGGAAGCGCGAAACCACCAGGCGAAGGCCAGCGTCGCTACGATTGTCGGCACGACAATGACCAGCATGATTGCGAGCGCATTGAACAGGATCAGCTTTTCGGCGGCCCCGACTGGTCCCTGCGGATCAAGCACGCCGCTACACCCCGCCAGGGGTAAAGCAAGAGCTCCTATCGCGATGCGCGCTGATCTTGCGAGCAATGGCATATCCTCAAGGAAGCAGGATACCAGCCTATTCAACCCCTGAGGGCTTCGCAATGAATTTACGGACGTAATAATACTATCGTTATACGATTTTTATGATCCAATCCCGTATGACCGCACAAGAAACAAAAAGCCCCAGACCTCTCGGTCCGGGGCTTCGTCGTTTCAATCCAGCCGATGTTTAGCGGATCGGCGGCAGCAGATCGTCGTCGGCCGCGTTGGCATTGTTGATCGGGGCGCTCTGCGCCACAGCGCCACCACCGAAACCGTCGCGGCGATAGATGTCATCGCGGAACTGGATGAGATTCTCGTTCGCCCAGGCGGTGATATAAACCCAATAGACATTGACCGCCGGCGTCAGGCGCACGTCGATGCGCTGGCCGGACCGGATGGCCTCGTCGATCTTGGGACGATCCCAGCCGGGGTTGTCCTTGAGCAGCCAGGCGACATAGTCGCGCACGTTCTGCACGCGCACGCAGCCCGAGGAGACGAAGCGATAGTCGTCGCCGAAAATGCCCTTGGCCGGCGTGTCGTGCATATAGACGCCATGCGGATTGGCGATGTCGATGCGCACGAAGCCGAGCGAGTTGATCTCGCCGCCCGGATCTTGGCGGAACATATAGTTCGTCGCTTCGTTGGAGTTCCAGTTCACCTGCGAGGGCTGCAATTCCTGGCCCTGGCGGGTGAAGATGCGGATCTTGTTCTCGGTGAGATAGTTCGCATCCTGCTGCATCTTGGGGATCAAATCCTTGCGGATGATCGAGGCAGGAACCGTCCAGAATGGGTTGAAGTTCACCGACAGCGCGCGCGCCTGCATGACGGGCGACTGGCGATCGATCTTGCCGACGCCGGCCTGGTGATGGGTGGCGATCTGGCCGTTCTCCACCGTCTCGACGGCGGCGGCGGGAATGTTGAGCATAACGTAGCGGTTGCCGAGGTTCCCGGAAAAGGCACGCAAGCGCACCAGATTGGTCTCGAGCTGGCGGATGCGGGTCTGGATCGGCACGTTCATCTCGGTGAACGTCTGCTTGGCGACAATGCCGGTCTGGCCGATGCCATGACGAGCCTGGAAACGGCGCACGCCGGCCTCGACATAGGAATCGAACACCGGAGAATCGCCGGCCTGCTGGTCAAGGTCGCCGGTGATGATCAGGCGCTGGCGCAAGGACACCACGGCCGGGCCGCGCGAGCCGATCTTGAGGGTGGCGTTGGACGGCACCGTCTGCCAGCCGCCGCGACCGGCGAGCGCTTGATATTGCGCGATCGCCTGCTCGGTGCCCGAAATGGTCTGCTGCGACAGGAGCGGCGTTTCGGAACGCGGCACGCGCAGGCGCGCGTCGCCGTCGAATTTCTGCTGCCATTCGGCCTGGCCGCTGTCGAAGTCATCGGCCGCAAAGGCGGAGGCCAAGGGAAGCCCCAACGCCGCGCCGGTGAAGCCCAAAGTGAAGGCGCGCCGCGAAATTGATTTCATATTGTCACCCAAAGCCTTGCTCCAGAAATCTGAATCACCGCTATAAAAAACGCTCGCGAAAAGCGGGCGCGGATTACACGGGAACTGAACCTCGTATTGGTACGGCGCCGTGCGCCCCGCGCTCGAGCGATTGCAAAATCCGCCGCGAGCAACAGTGATGTACCGTTATATGCTTAAAAAGGAACGAACAGTCGGGCCAAATTAGGGCGACTGCGGCGTAAATGGGCAACACAAGCTTGTGAAAGACCGTTAAAGATCAAGGGTGTGACCAAGGTCACACAGTGGGATGCGCGGCGCAAGGCGTTGAGCGGTCAGTTTTACCTGACCAATCAGGCGGCTTCCGACACTGGGTTGGTGCCCGAGGGACCGCCCCGGCGGCGCAGCAGCAGCGACGTCTCGGCCAGAAGCTGGCCGTCATCGAGGCGGGCGCGGGCGCGCATATGTTTGAAGAGATCGTCCATGACGCCGGCGAGCCGGGCGTCCCCCTGCCCTTCGGCGAGACGGGTAGCAGCGGTGCGGACGGCTTCCGCTTCCACCGCGAAATTTTCCTCAGCCTGAGTGAGACGCTGCGACAAATGCACCAAACGGGCAATGCGGTCGTTCATATGAGCCTCCGCCTCTCCGTGACGCGTTTTGCCGGTCTTAAGTCATGGCTCTAGGTGGCCCGCCCGGCATTTCCCGTTACTCAACGCACAACACCAACTTTCGTTGCAGCGAGTATCGTCGAAAAAGTTGGAAATCTGATGACAGTCGCCAGCAGCTTTGGATTCAAATAAGCGCGAAAACCCGCATGAAAATGCGGGTTTAACGCGAACCGCTCATATCAGGCAGCCTGTGCATGATCGCGAATTTTCTCGGCCCGCAAAATGAAGGCGGCCTCGGCCAACGCCTGCCCCTCTTCCATCTTGCCCTGGGCGCAGAGCCGGCGCACCAATACGTCCACCTTGACGGCCAACCACACATCGCACCGCTCACGCGCCAGTTTTTCAGCCGCGTCGCGCGCAACGCCGGCATATTTGCGGTCTTCACCGCCAGCCTGCCAAAGCTGGTCGGCGATCCGATTGAGATCGTCGCAACGGGTCATCTTCATCGCACTCCCTTTTCTTGAGGGAGAGACAGAACACGGCACAAGGGCGAAAAGATGTGCCGATTGGCACATAACAAGGAAATCGGCCGAAAAATTCGCCACGAATAGGCCGCTCTCCGCCCTCAATGCCGGACGGGCGCAACCGCCGGATCCGGCAAGCCGAGCGTGCGCCCCGGATAGCCGGCGGCGTCGAAATAGCGGGTCGCGCCGAGCACCTGCATCACCACCTTGGTGATCTGCCCGTGCGCATCCGGCGCCGAGACCTGCACGGTCGACTGCCATTTCGGCATGGCGCCATTCGGCATCGCCTCGATGGTGACGCGGCCGACGAGCTTGCCGACATCCTTGATGTGCAGCCCCAGGATGCGCGCCATGGTCTTGCCGATGTCGGCATTGCTCACCGGCGCCGGATCGACGAAGGCCTGGCGGAAGTCCGGCCCGAGCGCGCCGCCAATGATCGCCGTATCGGCGCGGCTGAAACTGCCGTGCATGCCCTGCCCCTGCTGCAACACCGTGTCGGCCACTTCGACGCCGCAGGCCAGCGGATCGGCGCAGCCCGTCGAGAAGCTGCGGAAGTTGACGACGATCGCCGGCATCGGCGTCACGGCCGAACCCTTCAGATCGATGGCCGAGATCGGCAGCGTGCCGGGAATAGGCCCGAGATCGTCGGAGACGAACAGGCCGCTAACATAATCCTGAGCCGAAAGGATATCGACAACCTTGCGCGCCAGGTTGCGATCGCCCTCGGGGATATAGACCAAATCTGATCCGCCATTGGCGGCGATGACGACCTTGGAGTGATCCTGGTCACCGCCGATCAAAGCATTGCCCTTCGAGGGATGGGCGCCTGCGACAATCGCCGCATATTTGGCATCGGGATCGAGCATCGGCATGTCGAGACCATGGGCCAGATCAATCGCCACGAAGCCCAGCGGCAGGAAGCGCTGGAACACATCCTTATAGCCCTGCGTCGCCGCATAGCTCGTCGCGCTCTCCTTCGAGATCGTTGAGAAACCATGGTCCGCGGTGATGATCACGTCAGTCGTTTCATCAAGGCCGAGCGTCTTCAGCGTCGCCAGCAGTTCGGCCAGATCGTGATCGGCATTGCGGATGGCGGCAAGCGAAGTCGGGCCGTTGATGCCAGGAACCAGCCGGTTCAGGCTGTCGCCCTGATTGTGCTGGGTGCCGTCGGGATCGCGTGACCAGAACACCATCATGAACGGCTTGGCCCGCGCCTTGAACAGCGGCAGCACGGCTTTGGTCGCTGCGTTGAGGAAATAATCCTGCTGGGTGACATTGGCCTGCAAGGTGCCGGGCTTGAGCATATCGCCGGCCTGACCGTTGTCGCCACGCCCCGGCGCTTCCAGGCCAAGACCGGCGGACTTCAGCCGCTGCTGCACATCCTCGCTCAAGGGCACGCCGCCGGCGCGTCCGGTCATGTCGTCGATGGTGAGCGTCTGCGCGCCCGTGCGTTCGGTATGATCGAAGATCAGGGCCGGCCCAAGCTTGCCGATCGTCGCCGTGCTGATGCCGGCAAGCCGCGCCGCCTTCATCACCGTTTCCTGATTGAGATAGTCGCCAGCGAAATGCTCATCGACATCGGCCAGCACCGGATCACTTTCCAGAAACGGCGTCAGGCTGTTACCGGCGCCCGGCACCTGAAAGCCGGCATTGATCGTATTGCTGAAATCGCCGGTGTCGCCGAGCTTATGGCCTGTCGCCATGGCCGAGGCATTGGCGGTGGTGAAGGTCGGAAACATCGAATGGGTGTTGGTGAAATGCACGCCCTGTTTCCACAGCGCCGTGATCGCCGGAGCCGTCTGCGCATTGACCATCCCCGGCCGCAAACCATCGGCGACGAAGAGCAAAACATTGTGCGGGCGAGCGGCGGCTATGGCTGGTTCGGCCAAAGCTGGTTCGGCCAAGGCGCAAAGCGCGCCTAGCGCTCCCAGAACAAGAACAGAGCGACGCATGGCAGTCTCCAGCTGGAACAGAGCTGTTCTCGGCCTATGCGCCCTCTGTGACAGTTTTATTGCAGAGCCGAGGCCAATGTCCGCTTAGAGCGACAGCGTCAGTTTGCCGCCACGCGCACGTGAGCAACATGTCATCATACGATGGTTCTCCGTCCGCTCGGCGCGCGTCAATACCATGTCGCGATGGTCGATCTCGCCATCGATGACGCCGACCTCGCAGGAACCGCACAGACCTTCCTCGCAATCGCAGGCGACATCGACGCCTGCCGCATGCAAAGCCCGCAGCAAGGTCTGATCCCGCGCGACATGAAGCGTGCGGCCGGAGTCACGCAATTCAACCTCGAACGCCATTTCCTTCGACGGATCGAGCAGCAGGCCCGAGCCGCTGAAATGTTCCACATGCAGGCGACCGTCAGGCCAGCCCGCCGTCAGGTCCTCGATCTCGCTGAGCAGACGCTCCGGCCCGCAGGCATAGACCTGCCAGCCCTGAGCCAGCTCGTTCACCAGGGCCGCAAGCGCCAGCCGACGCCCATCGGCCTTGCAATGCACGTGCAGGCAAGCGCCATGGTCACGCACGACCCGCTCGATCAAAGGCATCTCGCCGCGCGAGCGCCCGGCATAATGCAGTTCATAGGGCTTGCCGAGCGCCTTCAGGCGATCGGCCATGGCGATGATCGGCGTGATGCCGATGCCCGCCGCGATCAGCACATAGCCATCCGCCGCTTCATCAAGGCGGAAACGGTTCGATGGCCCACGTGTGCGCAGGATCATGCCTTCCGTGACCTGCCCGTGGATGAACCTGGACCCACCGCGTCCGTTGTCCTCGCGCAGGACGGCGATTTCATAGGTCGATGACGCCGGATCGCCGCACAGGGAATATTGGCGGTCGAAGCCATCGACGAGCACGTCGATATGCGAACCCGCGGTCCAGTTCGGCAGGCGGCGGCTATGCGGATCTTCCAGAACCAGCCGCACGACCTGATCCGTCTCGCGATGGATGTGCTTGACCCGCAGCGGACGGGCGATCTCGCGCTTCGACGGCGCGCCGATCTTGAAATCCTGATGCCTGTCGAGCAGCGCTAGATCGCGTCGTTCTGGATTTTGCGTGGGATCCCACTTCACCCATAAATGTTTTGGGCCACGGAAAGACGTGTTCGGCAGAAATTCGAACGTCTGCGGCTCCAGTTGCATATGCGGCAACCGCTTGGTGAATTCCTCAAGGAAGACCCGCATTTCCATGCGGGCGATATTTTTGCCCATGCACTGGTGGCTGCCATAGCCGAAGGACAGATGATCGATCGCATTGCCGCGATGCAGATCGAGACTAAAAGGATTTTCGAACTGCCGCTCGTCGTGATTGGCCGAAGCCATGACGATCAACAGCTTTGCCCCCTTCTGGATATCAACCCCGCCGACCGTCGTATCGGCAGTAACCAGGCGACGCCAGGCGACGATCGAGCCGGCACGGCGCAGACATTCCTCCACCGCGTTAGGAATAAGCTCGGGATTTTCGCAGAGCTCCTCCCACGCTTGACGATCGGAGAGCAGCAAGCGGAACGCATTGGCCGATGCATAGGACGTCGTTTCGTGCGCCGCGACCAGAATGGCCATCATCATCGAGCGCAGATAGGATTCCGTTACCACGTCCGGGTGCTTGTGATGCTGGCGGATGGAGAAATGCATCCAGCCCGAACCTGCGGGATCGCGCATCATCTCATCGAGGATGCGATTGGCCGCCTGCCAGAAACGGCCCACCGTATCGGCGACGCCGAGCTGTTCCTCGCGTGTCGGCCGCCCCCAGGTGTTGACCGTGTGGGCGACGGAAAACTGCCGCAGTTCGTCAATGCCGTCCTGCGGCACGCCCAGGAAATGCAGTGCGACCGTCAGCGGAATTTCTCGAAAGATGTCATCGACGAGATCGGCCCGCCCAGTGTCGATGAAGCGGTCCATATAGTCGCGCGTCAAGCGGCGGATATCAGCTTCCTGCTTCTTCAATTCGTCGGGCGCGAAAGAATCGATGAGCAGACGGCGGCGCTCCATATGCGCCGGCTCGTCCTCGTTCACCATCGTGCGGTCCATGGCATAGCCATATTTCGCCAGGATGCTCTGTGCCTCCGGCGGCGCGGGCGTGATCTTCTCCAGCACGATCGATGGCGAGAACAGGATGTTGTCGCGGAAGATGTCCTTCACGTCCTGATAGCGTGTCACCACCCAATAACCGAGCTTGGGACTGTAGAAGACCGGCTCGCTCTCCTGCGCCCAACGCAGAGCTTCGGCCGGATCGACTTGATACGGCCCTTCGAAGGCATCGAAAGCAGCCGCGTGATGGGAAACCGGGCAGCCCGTCGGCGACAGCGGCGCAGCGTCGCTCCGCCCCGAAAATGGACAACCGGATGCTGCCGCGGTTTCTGCCATGGGTCTTTCCTTGTCGCATCCTGGTGCGCCGATATTAGTGCCATGCCGCCAGCCAGTCGCGCCTCGAAAAAAGTCGCGCACCGGACTTGATTACGACATACGTAATGAATTACGATTTAATTCGGAAGTCAACTGCAACCGCGCGTCGACCTAAAATTCGTAATTGATCGCGCGTGCCGTAAGTGAAGGGAGGGACGTCATGAACATCCGACAGTCGTTTTCGTTTGGTCTCGTACTGGCTGCCGCCGGGCTCTCCACAACCGCCTGGGCCGACACCTATCCCCGCAAGCCGATCGTTCTCGTCGTTCCCTATGCCGCCGGCGGACCGGCCGACACCGCGGCCCGTCTCCTGTCCGAACCTTTCGGTAAGGAAATCGGCGAGCGTGTCGTCATCGAGAACAAGGTCGGCGGCGGTGGCACCCTCGCCGCCACCTCGGTCAAGGGCGGGACCGCCGATGGCTATACGCTGTTGATGGCGGGCGAAGGCCCGATGTCGATCAACCCGCATGTCCAGAAGAACATTCCCTACAATCCGGCAACCGACTTTGTGCCTGCCGCCGTCTTTGCTTCCGGCGGGTGCAACGTGCTCGTCGTCAATCCGAAATTCGCCGCCGCGACGTTGAAGGACTTCGTGGCGTTGGCGCGCTCGAAAAGCGGCGAAGTCATGTACGGCGGCTCCGGCCTTGGCACGCCGGCCGAAACCGTCGCTATCGAGTTTCAGGCGAGCGCCGGCGCCAAAATGCAGAAAGTGCCCTACACCGGCTCCGGCCCCGCCTTCCAGGATGTCATCGGCGGCCATCTCGATGCCTTGTTCGTCTCGGCTGTCTCCGCGGTGAGCGCTATCGAAGCCGGCACAGTGCGCGCGCTCGGCGTGTCCACCGCCAAACGCTGCGATGTCCTGCCCAATGTTCCGACCTTCCGCGAAGGCGGCGTCGATCTCGACACCGGCTATTACTGGTTCGGCATCTTCGCACGCACCGGCACGCCCCAGGACATCATCGAGAAGCTGAATGGCGCCATCAATCGCGCCACCGCCTCGCCGGGCTTCGCCGACAGCCTGAAAATCCATTCTCTGGCGCCGCAGTCCCTCTCGGTGACCGAGGCTGCCGCCTATGTTCGCCGCGATATGGACGAATGGGCCCAGAAGATCGAACGCCTGCCGCAGATCAAGCAATAGAGCGAGCGACCATGCGCGCCGACCGCAAGAACATCCTGTTCATCACCACCGACCAACATCGCATTGATCACCTCGGCTGCTACGGCAACCCGGTGGTCGCCACGCCGAATATCGATGCCCTGGCCGCACGCGGGCGTCGCTTCACGCGAAACTATGTCGCTTCGCCAATCTGCATGCCCAATCGCGCCACGATGATGACCGGCCGCATGCCCTCGGTGCACGGCTTGCATTGCAACGGCGTGCCGCTGGCGCTGCGCAGCAACACGTTTGGCGATCTGTTGCGCGCCTCGGGCTATCGCACGGGGGTCGTCGGCAAGTCGCATCTGCAGAACATGACCGGCCTGCCGCCGGCTGCTGCGCAACAGCACGCCAATCCCGATCTCACGGCGCCGCAACCCGCTTTGAGCGAGACCGAAAAGGCGATGTGGAGCGATGGCCGCTATGACGAGGAAAGCCTGAAACGCTGGCAGAGCGATCCGCAGCCGATTTCCGGTCCCTACTACGGTTTCGATGAGATCGAACTGTGCACGATGCACGGCGACATGGTGCATGGCGATTACTATGGCTGGCTGAAACAGCGCCTACCCGATCCCGACGCCGTGCGCGGCCCAGCCAACGCTCTACCGGATGATCGCTACACGGTGCCGCAAGCCTATCGCACGCGCACTCCCGAAGAGCTTTATCCGACACGCTACATTCAGGAGCGCACCGTCGCGCGTCTCGAAAGCCTGGCGGGCGGCGATGCGCCGTTCTTCTTGCACTGTTCTTTTCCCGATCCGCATCACCCCTTCACGCCACCCGGCCGCTATTGGGACATGTACGATCCCGCCCAAGTGCCGCTGTCGCCGATCTGCGGCCAGCCGGCCGATCATCCGATCATCACGCGCCTGCGTGAGCTGCGCCAAGCGGGCAAGGCCAAGACCTTGGGCACCGTGCCTTTCGTGGTCGATGTCGAGGAAGCGCGGCAGGCCATCGCGCTGACCTATGGCATGATCACCATGATCGACGATGCGGTGGGCGCCATCGTCGCCACCCTCGAACGGCTGGGTCTCGCCCAAAACACCGTCATCGTCTTCACCAGCGACCATGGCGACTTCATGGGCGACCACGGCCTGATGCTGAAATCGTCGCTGCACTACGACGGCCTGGTGCGCGTGCCGCTGATCTGGTGCGAGCCCGGCGAAAAGAACGGCGGCGCGGCGACCGATGCGCTCACCAGCACCATCGATCTCGCGCCCTCCTTCCTCGACACCGCCGGCCTCGCGCCGTTTCACGGCATGCAGGGCCAAAGCCTGCGCCCTCTCTTGCACGATCCGAAGGCCGACTGGCGCAAGGCCGTGTTGATCGAAGAGGACGGACATGAAGCCTTCCCCGGCCTCGACGGCCCGCTGCGCACACGCTCCATCGTCACCCAACGCTATCGCATGAGCATCTACGACAAGCTGCCGCTGGTCGAACTCTACGATCTCGTCAACGACCCGCTGGAGCAGACCAATCTGGCCGACACGCCGGAGGGCGCGCGCATCCGTACCGATCTTTTCGAGGACATGTCGCGCACCATGATGGAATTGTGCGACTGGAGCCCGTTCCCGACCGGCCGCGCGTAAAGCGCGGCCTTCACGCCTTGAAGCTGCCGAGCCGTACCGACAGGTCGCGTGCCACGTCCAGCACCGCGAGCGCCGTCTGGCCATCGGGGCGATCGTCGAAACTGCCTGTGGGGCCGAGCGTCGTCAGCGCGCAGGCCAGTTCGCCCTCGGCATTAAACACCGGCGCGCTGAACGATTGGATGCCCACGAGCCTGGCGCCATCGACAAAGCCGATCCCGCGCTGGCGCACCGTATCGAAGAGCCGGTGCGCCGCCTGCTCCGTGGTCGCCAGCGCCAGCGGCGCGCCTTCGCGCGCCAGCGCCAATTCGGAAGCCAGCACAGGCTCGATCATCTCTTTCGGCAGGAAGGCGCCGAACACGAGGCCCGTCGCCGAACGCAACAACGGCAGAACCGAGCCGATACGCGCATTGACAGTCACCGGCCGACTGGCATCGACGCGCCGCACCACCGTCGCACCATAAGCGCCCCAAACGGCGAGCAGCACCGTCTCATCGATGCGATCGCGCAATCGGTAGAGCGCGTTGGTCGCTTCCTCCATCATGTCGAGGCGGCCCAACGCCACCAGCCCGACGCGGATCGCCTGGGGCCCGAGCGCATAGCGCTCCGAACGCGGATCTTGCTCGACAAAACCGGCGCGGATCAGGCTGACGAGATAGCGATGCGCCTTGGCCGGCGCCATCTGCGATTGCGCCGACAAAGCCGACAAAGTCAGGTCGCCACCATTCTCCGCCAGGGTGACGAGCAGGTTGAGCCCGACCTCCGCCGACTGCACGCTGCCTTTGTCGCTCTTGGTGGTGCGCGAAACCGCGCTCTCGCCAGCGTTGCGCCGCGCGACGGGTTTTGCCTTGCTGGTGCGTGTATTCACTGTCGGGCCTGATCGCGAAAGCCATGCATGCGCAAGACATAGCATGACCTATCGCAAATCGCACAACCCATTCAGATCTTATCGGAAGGCAAGACGCCTTTCCAAAGATCACCCTGCTTTGCGCAGCACCACCGGACCGCCCTGCACGCGGCCCAGGCATTCGTCCGCCGTCATCACATGGGCGGTCGAGAACGCCAGGATCGAAAGCGTCGCGTGATGCACCTCAGCCGCCGTCATCGCGCCCTGCCCGACATCGGGATAATCGAACGTACCGGTGCAATCGGACAGGAAGACCACTTTGTAATTGTGAAACATCGCGTCGCGCGCCGTGGCGTGGCAGCAGTTTTCCGTCGTCGTGCCCGAGACGATCACGGTGTCGATGCCCCATTCGCGCAGGATCAGATCGAGATCGGTGGCGAAGAAAGCGCTGTAACGGTGCTTCTTGATCACATGCTCGCCGGCTGCGGGCGCCAGATCATCGTAAATCTCCGAGCCGGCGGTGCCATCGACCAGGGACGAACGATCGGCGATCGGCCCATAGAGATCGTCGTAAAGTCCCATGTCGCTGCCATCGCGGCGATGCACATGAGCGGTGTAGATGATGCGGATGCCCTGTTCGCGACAGGCCTTCAAGGTCTGCGCCAGTTTCGGCACCATGGCGTGGGCCTGTTTCGATTGCAGCTTGGCGCCATCGGCGACGAAATCGTTCTGCATGTCGACGACGATCATCACGGTTTTGGCCGGATCGAGTGTTTGGACCTGATATGGCATGGCATTGCTCCCGCTCTGGTGAAGGCTTCTCCCTAACACCGTGCCCCGCCAGCGCGCTTGCCTGCGCTCGCCAGCTTTTGGCCTCTGCGTGCCAGGCCGCCTCATCAGCGGCATCATCAGCTCAGTTGAAGATACAGAAGCCTTTGTGTCGCTTGGCTCAATGCAAAGGGACATGATCTCAGGCGTGTCCTTGACTTGACCTCGCATGGGGTTGTTCCTCAGAATTGCGCGGAACCCCCTCCCCCTTGCGCGCCGACGGCGCTCGCCGCAATCGATCGGGCTCAGAATAGACAGGGAGGACGGCGGATTTATGGACAGACGATCCCTGCAAGGCGGCCACCGTGGTGTCATCCCGGACGCACCGCAGGTGCGATCCGGGACCCAGGGGCGAGCGGTAAAGCCTTGCGTCGTGACCGCGTATCGCCGTTTCGATCAGCACTCTTCCACACGCCCCTGGTTCCCGGATCGCGCGTTGCGCGTCCGGGATGACACTGAGGTTGCGGAGAAATGATCCCGCACAATTGGCCCAAACATTGCCACGGCCTCGCCTTCGGGGCTTAATGCGCCCCTTCATGCATTGGGGAATGCCCATGTCGGCTCACATCTCGGATGTCACCGCCGTCAAACCCAGCGACGGTTTCGACCATTGGCATCAGGTGACCTGCCGCGACTTCTCGCGCACCGAATGCCGTCGCGCGCCGCATCATGCGTTTCGCGCCCGCATCGCCATCCGCCACTTCGGCGCGCTCGCCATCAACGACATCTGGTCGGCCACACCGGAGGACGAGCGCATCTGCGTCACCCGCAGCCCGCACGATATCCGCAAGGACCCGCGCGACTATTTCATGCTCTGGCTATCGCTCGGCGGCGAAGCGATCCTGACGCAATGCGGCCGCGAGGCACCGCTGCGCCAGGGCGACATGGTGCTGCACGACCAGTCACAACCCTTCACCTTGGAATTCGCCCCGCGCGCCCGCGCCATGATGGTCTCGGTCCCAAGACCCCTGCTCACAGCGCGCCTGCCCGATGCGGCCGCGCTCACCGCCCGCGCGATCCCACGTACATCAAAGCTCGGCAATCTCTGCGGCACGCTCATCCGCCAGATCACCAGCCTCGATGAAGCCTCCGACGCGGTGGTGGACCGCCTGAGCCAGTCGGCGCTGGACATTTTCGCCACCACTTTGGAAACCGAACTCACCGCGTCCGACGGCCTGCGCGGCGACCCACGGCTTGAGCGCGTCAAAACCTTCATCCGCGCCCACCTGCACGATCCCGATCTTGATCTCGACACCATCGCCAAGGCCCAGAACATGGCGCCGCGCACCCTAAACCGTTTGTTCGCGGCGGAAGAGACGACACCGATCCGCTGGCTCTGGCAACAGCGCCTGGCTTTGAGTTATCGCGCGTTGAGCGAAGGCAAGGTGCAACAGGTGACGGACGCGGCGCTCAACTATGGCTTCAGCGACCTGTCTCACTTCAGCCGCGCGTTTAAAGCGGCGTTTGGGAGATCGCCGCATGAGGTGAAGCGGCGGTAGAGAAATAACCGTCATTGCGAGCGCAGCGAAGCAATCCAGGAGTCAAAGGCAGAAGTCAAAGGATAGAATCCTAGGCATAAATATGCCTGCACCACAGACACTTCTTGGCATATTTCCACACGCCCCTGGATTGCTTCGTCGCTACGCTCCTCGCAATGACGGTGGTCATTCAGCGCTTCCAGCAAACCGCGAAACGCTCTTGTACCAATCGGCCCTCAATTCTTCACCGCCCGCTGCGCAATAAACCGCTCTTTCAACCGATCGGTCTCCACCGGCGACCAATCCTTGATATTGGCCACTTCCTTCCACGCATCGATATAATTCTCCGCCGCATAAACATGGCCAAAGCCGATCGGCGTTGTGGTGGCGACAGCGAGATCAAGCGCCAGTTGCAGGAAGGTGACGACTGGATACCAGCGCAGCTCGGGCGAAACATCGGGGCCGCGCGGCGTCTTCATCCAGTCGGGCTCGCGGTAGAACGAGCTCGGATCGAAGAAGGTGATCGGATCGCTGGCATATTGCAAATAGACCACCCGCAACGGTCCCCACTGCGCATCGGGAATATCCAGCGCGTTCTTCTGCGCGGTGAAGCGGACATAGGAGCCGTCGCGGAATTGCGGCAGCCATTCCGGCGTGCCGGGGTTGCGGCGATTGGTGATCGAGCGCCAGATGCGGCTGGCGAACGGCGGCCCAGCCAGCAGCTCGCCCTGATAGGGATCGCCCAACACCTCGAACAATTCATTCGACAGTTCGGTCGAGAGCGAGCCGAGGCTGAGCCCGAACAGATAGAGCTTTGGCCGCGAGGCGCGCGGCAGCGTGTGCCAATAGCCGTAGATCTCGCTGAACAGGGCGCGCGATTGTTCGGCGCCATAGCCCGGTTCGACCAGAAGCGACATCCAGCTGGCGAGATAGGAATATTGCGCCGCGACGCTGGCGACATCGCCACGGTGAAGAAACTCGATCGGGTCAATCGCCTGTCCGTCGACCCAGCCGGTGCCGGTGGGCGTGATGATGACCAGCGTCGAGCGCTCAAAGCCCCCCGCCCGCTTCAACTCCTCCAATGCCAAACGGGCCCGCTCCTGCGGCGTCGCCCCGGATTCGAGCCCGACATAGACGCGCACCGGCTCCTTCGCTGGCGCCTTGGTGAAAGAGGCGATGTCGGTGGCGGTCGGCCCCGTCGCGATATAGGAGCGGCCCATGCGGCCGAGATCCTGCCAGCGCACCAGCGAACTGGCGCTGCCGGTCTTGAGCGGATCGGCTGGCCGCTGCATGTCGGGCGGCATCAGGGCGTCCAGCCGCTGGAAGGAGCTGTCGAGCGCGCGCAGCGCATAGCGGAAGATGACGCCGTTCGCCGCCGACCAGAACAGCAGCGCCACAATCGCCGTTCCCACAACATAGGAGATGCGCTTCGGCACGAAGCGGTTCAGCCGTTCGGAAATGAAATAGAGCAGAAGGTTGAACAACCGGGCGAGCGCGATGACCACGACGAAGGTGGCCAGCGCGATGCCGCCGACCTCCAGCGGATGCGCCGTGTCCACCGGATCGAGGTGCATCAAATGCCGGATCGAGTTCTGCCATTCGGCGGCGCGCCACAGAAAGACGAGGCCGACGACGCCGCAGATCAGCGCCGCCACGACTTTCCAGATGCGCTGGGTGCGCGCTTTGAATTCCGGCAGTTCCAGATAGCGCCAGAGCCAGCGCAGAAAGAAGCCGAGACCATAACCGGCGGCGGCCGACAGGCCGGACAATGCGCCTTGGGCGAGATAATTACGCGGGATCAGGGTCGGTGTCAGCGAGGCCGCGAAGAATAGCGTGGCCAGCAACAGGCCGGTCATCGCGAACGAACGCCAGAAACGGATGACCCAATTCGGCAGCATGAAATTCAACCCTTACCGCTCTTCACCGAACTGGCGAAATATCCCGGTCAAAGGTTCCAAGCCACGACCTGATACGAATGAGCTGGATCCCAGGGACCAGCAGGTTCGGTTCATTGTCGGACTCATGGAGCGCCCCTACCCGCAGCTCATCATCGATCCAACCGGACGATGCGGCAACTTTTTCATTCAGGATCGCCCCGACTAAAATCAAAGCGTCCGACCACAGATCGCCCGGTCGTTCCGCCGGCCAGTTCCGATGAATGTGGCTATGATCGAAGCTGATCGTCACTTCATCGTCAACTTCTTCGAGATCGAGACCTCCTTCGAGGTCGGAAGTCGAAGGTGCCGGCACGATCAACGCGCGGCCCCGCCACCCCGGCCCCGACCGTTCGATGATCGGCAACCGCCCCCAATCCGGATACGCGTTGAGGATTGCGGAAAGAAACGAGGGCGTCATCGTGCAAACGATATGTAAAGCACGCCGCCAATCATCGCCCCGAACACTGCCACGACAGCGATGCCCGCAACAAGGCCGGCTGCCCGCGCGTAGAAACTGTTTCCATCAACGTGACGTTCGTCTTTCGCAACCGATTCCACCGCCCGCGCGCCGAGCACGATGAAAAACTCGCCAAGGAGATTGAAGAGAAACTCCATCGCGCCCTCCTTCTCGCAAAAACAGCCCCACTAGGGGGCTGCTTTCGGGGGGACCTAACTCAATTTCTACAGACGATAACGGATCTGGTCGGTCCAGAAGCGCTCGAGGCGCACCAGGGCCTGGTTCATGCGGACGAAATCTTCCGCCGGAATACCGCCGATCTGTTCCACCGTCAGGACATGCTTCTCATAGAGCGCGCTGACGACGTCATGCACTTCCTTGCCCTTGTCGGTCAGGCTGATGCGCACCGAGCGACGATCGACGCGCGAGCGGGCATGATGCAGATAGCCCATCTCGACCAGTTTCTTGACGTTGTAGGAGACGTTGGAGCCGAGATAGTAACCGCGTGTGCGCAGTTCGCCCGCCGTCAACTCGCTGCCGCCGATGTTATAGAGCAGCAGCGCCTGCACGGCGTTGATGTCGCTGCGACCGCGGCGGTCGAATTCATCCTTGATGACATCGAGCAGGCGGCGATGCAGCCGCTCCACCAGGGTCAGCGATTCCAAATAGGCGGGACGCACTTGCGCTGTGCGCTCGGACCGGTTCTGCGACATTTCGGACTTCAAAGCCGTGCTCATTTTCATCACCCCGTTAACACCTTGCCCGGCCGGTCTGTGCCGGCTCGTTGATAAGGAAGATAGGTTGCTCGAATGAAGACGAGTTTAAATAACAGAATGAATCCCAGGTTTACCACTTGGGCTGAATCGATGCTTAACTAACCCTCTGTTTTTTGAGTAAAAATCGCTTAACCACCGGTGCGCTTGAAGCGCCCGATCAGAGGCTTTGGACGGCCTCCATAACGCACTTCGGTTTCCCGGGAAGCGAGATAAGTCAGTAGGAAATAGATCAAAATCAGGGGCGCGTAGAGGGCCATCAGAAGGGCCCCGCCATTGGGAAATCCGGCCACGAAAAGCGCCGCCAGCGCCTCGCCAAAAGCCACCACCAGCCACAGCACCCCACCCCATGGATTGGCCAGCCACAGGCCCGCGGCCGCCACCACCTGGACGACGGCGAGCACGGCGACGGTCGAATTCAGGCTTTCGGGAAGGTTTGGCGGGCCGCCGGCCGGGAAAAGTAACTTCATCCAGTTAACGAGGCCGAGAACCATCCACAGCGCCGCCAGGGCCCGCATGTAAACCACCAGCATGATGGCCCAGCGCAGCGAGGCGCGGCGGCGGCGTTCCGCCTCCGGCCCGACCTGGATGGCCTCGCGGTCGTCAAATGGGTCTGATCGGTCCGCCTGGACGATCGGCATGCGCAAGCTCCGGACGCGCCAACTGAATCGGCGCGGAAGGGGCTTCCCGGATAGAGCCGCCGGCCCGCCGCGTCAACGTGAGGAAACTTCCCTCGATATGTAAGATGGCGCTTACATTTCCCCTGCTTTTCGCTCATTTTTCAGCAGATGTGACAGTTTTATCCATCATCTGCGGCACGAATGAGGGCTATAACCTGCGCGCTGTAAGACATAAGGAACATGAAATGGCGTCGAAATCAGGCCGGAAAGTCCCCGCAACGCAAGCTGCCCCCAGCCTCGACCTGACCCACCGCCCCCGCCGCCTGCGCCGCACCGACTGGAGCCGCCGGCTGACCCGCGAGAACGTCGTCACGGTCGACGACCTGATCTGGCCGATTTTCATCGTCGACGGCGCCCGCCAGCGCATTCCGGTCGATTCCATGCCGCTGGTCGAGCGTTATTCGGTGGATGAAGCGGTGCGCGAGGCCGAACGGGCCGCCAAGCTTGGCATCCCGGCCATCGCCCTCTTTCCCTATACGGACCCGAAACTGCGCGACGAAGACGGCAGCGAAGCGCTGAACGACGACAATCTGATCTGCCGCGCCTGCCGCGCCATCAAGAAATCCGTGCCCGAGATCGGCCTGCTCACCGACGTGGCGCTCGATCCCTACACCAGCCACGGCCAGGACGGGCTGATGCGCGGCGATGAAATCCTCAACGACGAGACGGTGCATGTGCTCGTCGGCCAGGCGCTGACGCAGGCGCGCGCCGGCGCCGACATCATCGCCCCCTCAGACATGATGGACGGGCGCGTCGGCGCCATCCGCAGAGGGCTCGATGCGGAGAATTTCCAGCATGTGCAAATCATGGCCTATGCGGCCAAATATGCCTCGGCCTTCTACGGCCCGTTCCGTGATGCGGTTGGCTCCGGCGGCCTGCTGAAGGGCGACAAGCGCACCTATCAGCTCGATCCCGGCAATAGCGATGAAGCGCTGCGCGAAGTCGAGCTCGATCTCGCCGAGGGCGCCGACATGGTGATGGTGAAACCCGGCCTGCCCTATCTCGACATCATCCGCCGCGTCCACGATACATTCGGCGTGCCGACCTATGCCTATCAGGTATCGGGCGAATATTCGATGATCATGGCGGCGGTGGAACGCGGCTGGCTCGATCACGAGAAGGCCATGGCCGAAAGCCTGATCGCCTTCAAACGCGCCGGCGCCAAGGGCGTGCTGACCTATTTCGCGCCGTTCATCGCGGAGAAGCTGGCGAAGGGGTTGTGAGCTTCTGAACCCCTACGCCGAGCCTCCGTTTCATCCCGCTCACCTGCGCAGGCGAGCGGGAATGACAGCCAGGCTATCTCGGCGAATCCGTCGTCGACATGTCTTTCGGCCGCGTCATCGGGCCACGCACGCTGGCTGGCGCGCGCGAGTTGTTACGCGCCCCTGCATCAGACGTGGACATATCCTTCGGCGGGCTGATCGGACCGCGTTCACTCGTCGGCGCGCGCGAATTGGTCATCGCGCCCGCATCGGAATTCGTCATGTCCTTGCGGCCCATCGTGCGATTGCTCCGCATTTGACTGGGTCGCATCGCCCGATGACCGCGCCGCATGTGGTGCCGTTCCATCTCGCGGCGATGCATCATCCGCTCGTGGCGCGTCATGGCCGCTGGCACGATCTGGGCATCGCCCTGTGTCCCGACCGGCGTGAAGCTGAACGGTGCTGCCGATGCGATCGGCGTAAACAACGAAGCAGAGCTTAGAAAAACTGCCGCGAAGGCGAATTTGGAGATTGTCTTCATGATGAGGCTCCCTCTGGGATGGCCGAAGTGACCAGATCTACAACGAGGCAATCACCCCGGTAGATCAGCGGGAGGACGTCACTCTATTGTGAGAGCTCCATTGAAGGTTTCGCCCGTTTTGAGGGAACTAAAGCAGGCGAAGGGGGTTCAGAGCTCCGGAGATGGCTTGATCGTAGAACCTCGGTGTCATCCTGGACGCCTGCGGAGCAGGCGATCCGGGATCCAGAGCAACCGGCTCAACGCCCGCCTTACACTCATGATAACTGCACGACGATCCTACCACGCGCTCTGGATTCCCGCTCGCCTGCTGCGCAGACGTCGGAAATGACAGCGAGGCTATCTGGCAAATGCGCCAGTAAAAGGCTCACTTGTCATTCCCGACAGCCGCAAAGCGGCCGAGCGGGAATCCAGAGCTAGCGGTTCAAGGTTTCGTAAAGATCGAACCACTGCGGATTGGTTGCCGCAATCAGCTGAAGTTTCCACTTCCGCTCCCAGCGCTTCAGCGCCTTTTCGCGCGCGATCGCATCATTCACGTCACTGTATTCCTCATACCAGACGAGGAGACCGACATCATAACGCGAAGTGAATCCAGGAACGGCCTTGGTTTTATGTTCATAGACGCGCCGCGCAAGATCGTTGGTCACACCAATGTAAAGCGTGCCATTGCGTTCGCTGGCCAGAATATAGACCCAATAAGATCGTGGCATGATATCCGACTGACTGAGCAACCAGCGGCTGCTCTGGATTCCCGCTCGCCTGCTGCGCAGACGTCGGGAATGACAGCGAGGTCTTCACTTACGTCCGAAATTCCACTCCGGCCGCGCGCTGCGCACCATCATCATTTCCAGCACGTTCTGCGCCGTCAGCATGCCGACGGCCCGGCCCTGCTCGTCGATGACGCTGATCGCTGGCGCACCGGTGGAATTGAGCGTCCGCAAGGCGCTGTCGAGGCTATCGCGCGGATGCACGCTGGGGGCGCCGGCGTTGATGGCTTCCGCCACCGGCGCATCCGGCGTCTTGCTCTTTAGCGCCGTCAACAGATCGTCGCGGGTCAGAACGCCGATCGGTTTGCCGAAAGCATCGACCACCGGGAATTCATGCTGGGATGTGGACAGCAATGTCTCGACCGCGTGCGCAAGATCAGCCTCGATCGGAATGGTGAGAAACTTCGTCTCCATCGCGTCGGAAACGAAAAGCCCCGATGTCGTGCTCTGCATCGTGCTGCCCTGCGCTTCGGCGGCGGCGGCCATATAGATGAAGATGGCGATGAAGACGAGCAGCGGATTGCCGAACAGGCCCAAGAATCCTAGCAGCAGAGCGAAGCCCTGCCCGATGCGCGCCGAGATCTGCACGGCGCGGCGCGGATCCATGCGCATGGCGAGAATGGCGTTGAGCACGCGCCCGCCATCCATCGGAAAAGCGGGAATGAGATTGAAGATGGCGAGAAACAGATTGGCGCTGGCGAGCCGTGCGATCAGCGCATGCCGGCCGTCTTCGATCTGCGCCAGTTGCTGCACATCCGTCGTCGCGCCCAAAGCGAAGATCAACACCAGGGCAATCACTACATTCACCGCTGGCCCGGCGATCGCCACCCAAAGCTGTTCGATCGGCTTTTCGGGCATGCGCTCAAGCTGCGCCACGCCGCCGATCGGCAGCAAGGTCACGTCCGGCGTGGCGATGCCGAAGCGGCGCGCCATGAAGATATGGCCGAACTCATGCGCCAGCACGCAGGCAAACAGCAGCACCATGAAGGCGACGCCGTTCCAGGCGGCCTCGGAACCGCCGGTGCGCCAGGAGGCGAAGCCGATCCACAACAGGAACAGCAGAAAGGTGATGTGAATGCGCACCGCCGTCCCGGCGATACGCCCGATCATAACCGACCAACCCATGGCGCCCTCGTCTCTTGCCCGCCCAGTATGGCTCGCAGGGGGCGTGTGGCGCAATCTACCAGGAAACCAGTTCTATATTGTGATCATTCGGCCAGTCGGCGCACGCTTTGGCGCGCACCATCGACGGTCTTTTCGAACTGGTCCCAATTGACCAGCCTGTGTTCCGAACCGCCAGAATGATCGATGACCCAGGCCACTCCGATCGTCAGAGCGACGCCACAAATAAGGCCGATCAGAAAGCGCATGCCAACATCCCTGAAAAATGATCCGGGATGCTAACGGTTCAACAGTCGAATGGTTGCAGGCTTACGCCACTGGGCCAATATGTCCCAGGACGGCATAGCCACGATAGGGCCGCTCGACCGACGCAGCGCGCCCGCGCGCCAGCGCCTGCCGATCGAGCTCTTCATCAAGATCAAGCCGCGGCGTGACCGAGAACGCGGCCAGCCAGCGATAGAGCACCGCGCGGAAGGTTTTGGGCAGACCGGCTTGATCGCCAAAGTCGGCGACGAACAATTCACCTTCTGGCGTCAACGCATCGCAGCCCCGCGCCAGCGCTTCGCGCCATGGTGGAATCATCGACAGCGTGTAGGACATGAAGACGCGATCGAAACTGCCGCGTCCAAACACCTGCTGCGGCTCGAAGGTCGCCGCATCAGCGGCAGCCAGCGTGATGCGCTTTTCGAGACCCGCATCCTGCACGGCGCGGCGCGCGTTGGCGAGCATCACCGTTGAAATGTCGAAGCCATAGAAACGGGCGCGCGGCCAATGCCTGGCGGCGGCAACCAGATTGCGCCCGGTGCCGCAACCAATCTCCAGCACCGTTCCGCCCGGCGGCGGCGCAAGCGAAGCAATCAACTGATCGCGGCCGAGCAGATAGGGTTTGCGTGTCAGATCATAGATCGGCGCCTGCCAGCGGTAGATGCGATCCATATGTTCGGCGGCGCCCGACATCTTAAGGATTCCGCAGGGTGTAGAGATGGAAGGCGCCATAGATCGAGGAGCGATCGCGCGCGCCAAGCACCTGGCTGCGGCTCTCCTCATAGGTCCAGCGCGATAGCAGGCGCTCGGGGATGCGGCCCGGCAGCAGGCGTTCGTCGGCGGCGGTGCGGAAGATGACGCGCGCGCCCGGCCGCGCCGTGCGGGTGATCTCCTCCCACAATTCGGTCAGATCGACATCGCTCATCCAATCCTGCGCGTCGAGCAGCACGTAGCAATCGGCGCTGGCCGACGGGCTCGTGTGCAGAAAGCGCGTCATCGACTGATGGCGCACATCGACGCGATGCGCCCGCGCCCGCACCGTCTCGAAATGGCGCGGCTGCAAATACGGCGGCAGGCTCGGATTATTGCCCGCGTCATAGCGGCGGGCGAAGGCCTGCCAGGCGAAATAATTGTCGGCGATGTCGAAATCGCAGCACAGGGTTTCGAGCCGCTTCTTCAGCACGGCCGCCATGCCCTCATCGCCAGCCAGCGCGCGATATTGCGCCGGCGGAATGCCAAGGCCGTAGAGCGACGCCGGATTGGCGACGATGCGGCGCAGCAGGAAGCTGTTGAACACCGGGGCATAATGTTTCTCGAACAGCTCGCGCTGCTCTTCGCGCGTCTTGGCCGAGAGGATGCGCTTGGGATCGCAACCATGCAGACGCGCCACCAGATGCGCCGCGCCGATGAAGGAGCCGAGCAAGCCGCTGCGATAAAAGCCGCGCGAGAAGGCGCCGATGCGGCGGCGTCCGGACAGGCTGCGTTTTTCCCAATAGCGCTGTGTCGTCTCGTCGAGCTGCGGCCGGACATGCTCTTGGTAGAGATCCATATTGTCGCGCCGATCGGCGGCGCCAAAGAAGCGATAGAATTCCTTATGGCTCGGCACGGCGCGCACCGCCGCGAGCTTCAGCCGATTGAGGGCGACATGGGCGCCGTTGAGATCAAGCGCCGTCACCTTGGCGGGACCGGCCACCAGATAGCTCATCACATTGCAGCCCCCAGAGGCGATGGTGACCACATGATCGGTGGGGCGGATCGCCAGCGCGTCCATGTCGACCACCGGATCTTCCCAGATCTGCGGATAAACCAGGCCGCGAAAAGCAAATGTGAACAGCCGCTCCAACACGCCTTCGCGCGACAGGGTGCCGTTTTTGTGCACGGCCTGTTTCAGATTGCTGGTGGTATGACGGCGGACGGCGGCGGCGATATCTGACAAGGGCGGGCTCCCGAACTGGCGGAGCCATCGCGCCGCCCATTGCCGGAGCCGGTTATGCGAGTCGCATGACGCTCGCGCGTCGGCCACATGACGGAAGCATGTCGCACGACATCACACCGACAAAACCCCTTTCGGAACAAGGTTGATGCCAGGACGATTGCGAAGACGATTGCGAAGACGATTCAAGACCGCGACATAGGGATGGGGATATGGGGATGGCGATATGGGTCGCTCAACGTGCCGTGATCGGCACGTCATAGGTCGGCTGCCGACCAGCTGGCGGATAGGAATAGTGCCACCATTCGCGCGCGTAATTCTTGAACCCGCGCGCCGCCATCATCCCATGCAGGAGCGCGCGATTGACCCGCGCGGCATCGGGCACAGCGGTTGAAACCGTCGCCGACATCGGATCGGAGAGATCGTAGGACGAGCCAAAGTCGAGCACGCGCCCGTCGGCCGTGGCGAGACCCAGATCAATCGCCGTACCGGTGGAATGAGATGAGTTTTTCGCGATATAGCCGGCGACAAACAACATGCTCTTATCGATATTGGGATAATACTGCGCCTTGGTCGCCTGGTCCGAGGGATCGGCGGCCCAGCGCACGAAAGCATCCGTCGCCCGTTGCGGCCGATAGCAATCCCACAGCACCAGCCGCAGTCCGCGCACCCGCGCATCAGCCTCGACCCGCGCCAGCGCCTCGGCCACCGGCTTGAACAGCCAGCATTCGGCCGCGCTATAGCCCGGCACCGGCCGGCCGTAAAAATTATTGCTGCCGGCGTAGCGCACGTCCTGCAAGGCGCCCGGCACCACATCGGCAACCCGCACGAAACCCGGCGGAAGCCCTTGGGCCGACGCCGGCAAAACAGCAGCGGCCGAAAGGGAGACAGCGACAATGGCGCGTCTGATCTGGCGTTTCATTGCGCACGGCTCCGGGGGCTTAGAGATTCTTCCTATCACAGAAGGGACGCGGCGCGTCCAAGAGCCCGGCCCATTTTATCTTCTTCAAATCGAAAAATTTAACGAATTATCTGTCTTATATAGAATAATTCGGCAGATGTTCCGTTAGGTACGATTGCTGACCTATGACGAAGTCACCTTCCTGCGGCAACATCACCCCAGCATGCTTCTCGATCAGTTTTCCATTCTCGTCGCGATCGGCTTCTCAGGGGCTTCCCTTGGGCTGACCTTGTTCATGATGTGGACCGTGGCCCGATCAGAGGCGCATTTGCTCGTCTGGTCCGTCGGCCTCGTCTTTATCGTCGTCGGCGTCATCTTTTTTGGCTGGATCATCGAGCGCTACAATAACGCCTATCTGTTCTGGTCCTTTACGTTCCTGACCATTGGCTTTGGGTTGCTTTATTTGGGCTCGGCGAAATTCTGCTCGGACCGAATGAGGTTGGGAACAGCCCTGTCGATTTGCGCGGCCGGCTCCCTCGCCTTGTCTGTCAGCTTTGGACTTGGTTATTCCGGCATCGGCACAATGGTCGGCAATGTGGTCATCGGTGTTCTGCTCGCACTGAGCGGCCACCAATATTGGATCGCACGCGCCGAATCCCCCGTTCTGATGGGCGTCAACGCCGTTTGCTTCTTCCTGGCCTCGGCGTCGTTCATCGCCTGTGGCTATGCCCTTCTCCAACAGGGCCAATTTGCCCTCGACGCACGCCCCGCGAATTGGGCCGAAGATATCAATGCCGTTGTCGTGATTATGGGATTGACCGCCGTCGGCACATTATCGCTCACGCTTCATCAAGCCCGGATCGCGGAGCAGCATAAACTCAATGCCATGACGGACGCGTTGACCGGCCTGATGAACCGGCGCGTGCTCTTCGAAGTCTGGCCGGATGTCGTGCCTCCCGACACGGCCGTGCTTCTTCTGGATCTGGATCACTTCAAAACAGTCAACGATCGCTTTGGGCATGACGCTGGCGACCAGGTGCTGAAACGCTTCAGCCGCCTCATTCTCGATAGCGTCCGCTCCACAGACATCGTCGTGCGCCTCGGCGGCGAGGAATTTTGCATTGTCCTCACCGGTTCGTCTTTGGAATTGGCCACCGCTGTTGCCAATCGCATCAGGTTACAGATGGAGATGACGACGATGCGGATCGGATCAAGACTGATTCAGACAACCGTCAGCGTCGGGCTTGCCTATTCCGAAGGCTCTGAAGCTATTCAAACGCTGATGAGCCGCGCCGATATCGCGCTGTATGAAGCGAAAAGCTCAGGCCGCAATCGCGTCGAAGTCGATCGTTTGAGCCTCGTTGCCTAGAATTCGCTACCCCGCCCCGGCAGGCCTGTCCCATGGCGCGCCATTCTCAAGGGATTGGGCCGAAGCCATTTCGACCGAGACCTGGCAAAGGGCTACAATGAGATCCGCGCGTCAAAACGTGGCGATGGCGAACTGGGGCTTCCGATGATCACGAGATTGGTGCGTCTCACAATCGCTGCGCTGCTCCTAGCCCTGGCCTTCCTTTACGGGGCGCTGCGCGACCATCAGGGCCAGTGGCCAGCCAACCCCATCCGGCGCTTTGAAGCCGAATGGCGGACGCCGGCCGCGCGGCGCATCGAAATCGACAACTTTGGCCGGCTTGTTGCCTATCCCGGCAAATCCGACGTGGCCTGCCCGCCCGCTGGTCCACGCACGGCCGTCATCCTCGCGATCGGCCAATCCAACGCCTCCAACGAGGCTGGCGAGCGTGGGAAATCGCACCATGGCGCCAACATCGTTTCGTGGTTCGACGGAAAGTGCCAGATCGCCGAGTCTCCCCTCCTTGGGACCAGCGGAGACCGTGGCGAGAGCTGGACGATCCTCGCCAACAAGCTCATCGAGGCGGGCGCCTACGACACCGTCGTCATCGTCCCTCTCGCCATCGGCGGAACCAAAGTCGCGCGCTGGAGCCCTGGCGGTGATCTCTTCACCATGCTCATGCAGCAGTTGGACAGACTGACGCCGACCTATTTCCCGACCCATATCGTCTGGGTTCAAGGCGAAGACGACCGCAGCCAAGGCACCGATACGGCGACCTATCGCCAGCATTTCCTCGGACTGGTCGACAGCATCCGTGGCAAGGGCGTTGGCGCACCTATTTTCGTAACCCGCGCCACGTTTTGCGAGCCCGACATTCCGTGGGTGCGCGAGAATCCCGTCGGTATCGCCTTGGACCAGATGCCAGACCCGTCCAAGGGCATTTATGCCGGCGTCGATACGGATCGATTGATATCGGCCGAAGACCGCATGGACGGCTGCCATTTCGGCGGCAGAGGCGTGGCCATTTTCACGGACGCCATGAAGGATCTGATCATTCAGGGAAATAGCGCGGCGGCCGGTCAGGAGAAAACGAACCGGTAATCGGGCTGCCGTTGCACGCGATCCCTACAGCCGCCTGATTTCAGCAAATACGTTTTGCGCAATTAAATCAGGCTGATGATGACAGCCTGCGTTTCATGCCCAAAATCCAAAAACGGCCCTCATCACAATAAATCGCCATCCAGACCGGTACTTACCCCATTTGAACCTTGCGCGCGGCTCGGCGTTCCCCAAATGATAGGCGTCGCGGCTTTCGCTGCTTCGAGAGGACCAAGATGAGCTATTCCGGCCAGAACTCCCCCGCCCCGGTGATCTTCGATCAAGATCTACCGGCCGCTGCCCTTGAGGGCGTGCGGACGCGTCGGATCATCGCGGTCTGTCTTGACCTGATCCTCGTCACCATTCTCGTGACCGTCGCCTTCATGGTGTTGGGCATCCTGGGTGTCGTCACGTTCGGCCTCGCCTGGCTACCCATCCCCTTCCTGTTTCCGCTGGTCGCATTCTTCTACAACGGCCTCACGGTCTCGGGCTGGCGTCATGGCACGCCCGGCATGCGCTTCATGGATCTCGAAGCCAGCCTCACCGACGGCCATCCGGTGCCGTTCATCAATGCCGCCGCTCATGCGGTGCTGTTCTATCTGAGCTTCACCATCCTGACGCCGTTCTCGCTGCTGGTCTGCCTGTTCACCCGCAACAAGCGCTGCCTGCACGACATCCTGTCGGACGTGATCATCACCCGCCGCCGCGACTAGAGCGCGCCAAGCTTTTTTATCGCAACGACAGATCGCGGTTCTCGACAACGGCGGCCGCGACGAAATCCATTACGGCGCGAACCGCCGGCGCTTGGCGCAAGTCGTGATGGACCGCGAGCCAGATGTCGCGCGCGAAAGCCGGGACGTCTTGATCGATCCGCACCAGATCGCGGTCTCTCTCCCCGATAAAGCAGGGTAAGCCGGCCACACCGGCCCCCGCCCGCGCGGCGATGAGATGTTCACTGATAAGGTTCAATTCGCAGGCCACAGGCCGTTTGCCGGCAATGCCGAGCAGCCACACCTGCTGCGGCATGTCGGCGAAGCTCTCGTCGAAGGCGATGAACTGCCAGCGCTCGGGTATCGTCAAATGGACATAGGCCCGGTGCGCGTAGAGGCCGAAGGGCATCCTGCCGATCTTCCGCGCCACGCTGCTCGCTTCATCGGGCTGGGCCATGCGTAGGGCAACATCGGCCTCGCGCCGGCTGAGCGAAATCTGCTGCCCTTCAGAAGACAACGAAAGGCGAATATCGGGATATTCGGTGCGGAAGCGCGTCAAGCGCTCCGCCAGAAGATGCGTGACCAGAACCGGCGCCGCACTCAGCGTGACCCGGCCGACAAGCGGCGCATGAGCAGCCTTCGCCAACCGGGCGATGCCATGGGCGCCGGCTTCCATTTCCAGCGCGCGCTCGAACACCTGCTGGCCGGTCGTGGTGAGACGGCAGGATCGCGGCAGGCGATCGACCAGCCGCACGTCGAGCGCCGCCTCAAGGGCAGCGAGCCGCCGGCTCACCGTCGCATGATCGACTTTCAAGCTGCGGGCAGCGGCAGACAGCGACCCGCTTTGCGCCACGGCGAGGAAATGCCGGATGTCTTCCCAGTCAACCATTTGCCAATCGACAATCTGTGCGAAATCTCAAGGATCAGTCGCATATATACCGAATTTTCGCATAGTGCGCACGGGCGTATTGCGGGGCGACCCATTTTGGCAAACCCTTTTGGATCCTTGCAATGTCGCCTTCTCCCGCCTCCCGGTCGCGGCTCACGCTCATCGGCGCCGCCCTCGGCTTCGTCGTCGTTGTCGTTGATGTCAGCGTCGTCAATGTCGCGCTCGACGCCTTCCGTGCCGACTTCTCAACAAACGTCGCCGGCCTCGAATGGGTGGTCAACGCCTATACGCTGATCTTCGCCGCCCTGCTTCTCACCACTGGAACGCTGGGCGACCGCTTTGGCGCGCGCAAGGTCTTCGTTGCCGGCTTCGTCCTGTTCACGGCCGCCTCCGTCGCCTGTGGCCTCGCCCCCACGCTGATGACATTGGTTATGGCGCGCCTCGTTCAGGGTGCGGGCGCGGCGCTGCTCATTCCCAATTCGCTCTCGCTCGTTCAACAGGCATTCCCGGTCGAGGCGACACGCCACCGTGCCGTGGGCTGGTGGAGCGCCGCCGGCGGCAGTGCGCTGGCCGCGGGCCCCGTCATCGGCGGCTTTCTCGTCGCCCATTTCGGCTGGCGCAGCATCTTTCTCATCAATCTGCCGATCGGCTTGATCGGATTGGCGATCACGCTGCGCTATGCCCCGCGCAGCCCCGTCAATGCGCGCCGATCGCTCGACCTGCCCGGACAAGGAACCGCCATCATCGCGCTCGCCGCATTGGCCACGGCGTTGATCGAAGCCGGACATCTCGGGTGGACGAATCCGACCATCATCATTGCCCTGTCGGTCGCCGTGATCGCCACCGTCGCCTTCATCGCGATCGAAGCCAGGACGACGGAGCCGATGTTGCCGCTGACGCTGTTCCAATCACGTGCCTTCACGATCGCCTCGATCAGCGGCGCCTTTTTGAATTTCGCCTATTATGGATTGATCTTCGTTTTCAGCCTCTACTTCCAATGGCAACAGAAGTTCTCGCCGCAGGAGACGGGGCTAGCCTTTCTGCCGATGACCATCGTACTCATGATCGCCAATATCGCCAGCGGCCTTCTCATCACCCGTCTTGGCGCGCGTCGTCTGATGGTGCTGGGCCAAATGCTGGCGGCCAGCGGCTATCTGCTGCTCCTGGGCGCCGTGACGACGGGCTCCTATGCGCTGCTCATCGTGCCGATGCTGATGGCGGCCGGCGGCCTTGCCCTGGTGGTGCCCACCATCACCAACATGACGCTCTCCGCCGTAGAGCCCTCGCGCGCCGGCCTCGCCTCGGGTGTGCTCAACACCGCCCGGCAAGTCGGCGGCATGCTGGGCGTGGCAGTCTGCGGCTATCTCGTGCGCGACATCTCAGAACACGCTTTCATGGACGGCATGCTGCTGTCTCTCGCCCTCGCCGTCATCCTTTTCCTCTCTGGCGCGCTGCTCTCGCTTTTGTGGCTCGATCGCGCCGCGTCGAAGGACATGCCCCACGGCACGAAGCAGGAAGCGAATGCCGATCGCAGCTGCCCGGCCTAACCACCCAAAACCACCCGCGCCATCAAGCGGCCGGGAATGAAGGTGAACAGCCCGGCGATCACCAGCGCCCCAACGAACAAGCCGATCATGGCGCGCTGATGCACGCGCACCTTGTGCTTATGCGCCGCGTAGACCGCGAGCGGCAGCGTCACCAAGGTGAAGATCGACAGGAAATGGATCGGGCTCCATGGCCCGAACAGGCGCAGTTCGTGAATCCAGAACGACGACAGCGCCACCGCCAGCATCAGCCCAACCCAGATCCAACCAAACGTGCGATGCGGCAGCGTGCCCTTCGACGCGGCGAACTGAACGACGCCAAGCGCGAAGGCGGCCATCGCCGCGAAGGCATGAATCTGGATGGCGAGAGGCGCGGCCAGCAGCGGCGCAAGCGACATGAATTCTCTCCAATTTGGCCACTCTTGACCCGCACCCTCAGCCGGTCGCGGCGTCCGCTCAGCTGCGAAAGCCGCAAGGGAGGCCCGTCGTTGATTCCTTGATTTTGTAATGTTAATTCTATTTACATTGAGCTTCAAGCCCCTCGAACCCTTCAGGAACCCTCATGATCACGGTTCACCACCTCAACAATTCCCGCTCCCAGCGCGTGCTCTGGCTACTGGAGGAATTGGGGCTCCCTTACGAAATCGTCCGCTATGAGCGCGACCCCAAAACCATGCTCGCGCCACCGGCGCTGCGCGCCATTCATCCGCTCGGCAAATCGCCCGTCATCACCGACAACGGCGAGACCTATGCCGAGTCCGGCGCCATTCTCGAACATCTGGTGGAGACCTATGGCAACGGCCGCCTGATCCCGGCGGCGGGCACACCAGAGCGCCAGCGCTATCGCATGTGGATGCATTATGCCGAGGGCTCCGCCATGCCGCCGTTGCTGATGAAACTGGTGCTTTCGCGCCTGCCCAACACGGAGGGCGCCGTCGCAGGCTTCATCGATCCGCAGCTCGCCCAGCATGCCGATTATTGGGAGACGGCGCTTGGCCAATCCGAATGGTTCGCCGGCGATGCCTTTACCGCCGCCGACATCCAGATGAGCTTTCCCATCGAGGCCGCCGCCGCCCGTGGCGACGGCAAGGCGCGGCCGAAAACCGCCGCTTTTCTCCAGCGCATCCACGCCCGCCCGGCCTATCTCGCCGCCGTCGAACGGGGCGGGCCTTATGCGCTCATGCGGTAATAGAGGGCCGCTTACACCTAATATCTGGAGGTTCGCCCCGAAGATGTTCTGGCTTTCGTAAGCCTTTTTGCTAACCTTACGGGGATGATGAACGCTGGAGTCTTCGGAGCGTGACGAGCGAACCGCGCGACGCCCCGCAATTCTATCTCACCTCGCCTTCGCCCTGCCCTTATCTGCCGGGGCGGGAGGAGCGGAAGGTGTTTACCCATCTGGTCGGGCGCAAGGCGGTGGCGCTGAACAATGCGCTCACCGAAAGCGGCTTCCGTCGCTCCCAGACCATTGCCTATCGTCCCGCCTGCGAGGAATGCCGCGCCTGCGTTTCGGTGCGCGTCCGCGTCGACGAGTTCAAGCCGACCCGCAACATGCGCCGCGTGCTCGACGCCAACAGCGATCTCATCGGCGCCTCCCTGCCCGCACGGCCGACCTCGGAACAATATTCGCTGTTTCGCGGCTATCTCGACGCCCGCCACGGCGATGGCGGCATGGCCGACATGAACGTGCTCGATTACACGATGATGATCGAGGACACCCATGTCGAAACCAGGCTGGTCGAATATCGCCGCCGTGGCCCCGACAGCTCCATCAACGGACGCGGCACCGGTCCATTGATCGCCGTCTGCCTCACCGATGTGCTCGCCGATGGCCTGTCGATGGTCTATTCCTTCTACGATACCGAACACGCGGACCGCTCACTTGGCACCTTCATGATCCTCGATCATATCGAGCGCACGCGCCGCCTCGGCCTACCCCACCTCTATCTCGGCTATTGGGTCGATGGCTCGCGCAAGATGGCCTACAAGGCCCGCTTCCTGCCGCAGGAGCGGCTCGGCATGGACGGCTGGGACGTGGTCGACTGAACGGCCTTGTGTGCCCGCACACATTTCGCCAACCGCTGGACAGGCATAGGCTGACCATGGACTGCCATGGAGCCGGGCCCTGGAACTCAACGTCAACAACCGCCTCATCGCCCGCCCGACATCTGACGATATCGCCGCCGCGATCGACGCGACGCCCTATCCAGCCGGCTGGTTCCTCCGTCTCGCGTCCGACGATGGCACCTCTGTCGAGGCCTTTGCCGAAGGCAGCGCCTTCCGTCTCCATAGCCGGAGAAACGATCAACGTCAGCGTTCGATCGACACCATCGATGCCGCGACGCTGAAAGCCTTGTTGGGCAAATATCTGCACCGCGACCGATCCTGGGCCCGCGCCTGCAAATGGCGGCAGGAAGCCGAGGCGAGCTCCGCCGCAATCCCCACCAACAGAGGCATGGCGGAACCACCCGCCTGGGCCGTGGCGATCATGGTCGGCACCATCGCCCTCGTCGTCCTGGCCTTCACGCTGCTGGACGGCAGCGACAATTCCTGGCGCAATGCGCTACCTTTCACCAATTATCATACGTTCTGGATCGGCCTGATCTTCCTGCCGATCCTCATGCTCCTCATCCTCGCGTTCGCCGTGAAGATGATCGAAATGCGCAAGGCGGCGCATTGGCCGAGCGCCATGGGACGGATCACCCGCTCGACCCTCGAAGCGCGCCACAGCAAGGGAACGAGCGACACGCTTCAAGTCCATAACGTGCCGTCGGTCGCCTATGAATTCACCACCGATGGACGCAGGTGGAGCAGCCAGCGTATCGGCATCGGCGAAGATTCTGGTGGCGCCAACACCGAGGCCACCCTGCAACGCTATCCTGTCGGCGCCGTCGTCAAAGTGTTTTACAATCCGAAGAACCCAAATGACTGCGTGCTGGAGCGCGATCCGCCCTCCGGCATGGGCAAAGGCTGCCTCATCGGCTTCGCGGCCCTGGCGCTATTTGCGCTCGTCGTCTGGTATCTTGTCACCAATGCGACGCGCCTCCTCGGCGATCATCTGCCAAACGGCAATGCCCCTGCCACGGTCTTCGCCATCTGTTTCGGCTTGCTGCTGCTCCTGGCGTTCGTCGCCGGCTACCGCGCTTCGCGCGCCGCCGCCAATTGGCCGGTCGTGCGTGGACGGATCATCACGAGCGAAGTGGAAACCATTCACAAGATGGAGGACGGACGTTCGCGCACCGCTTACGCGCCAGCGGTCGAATATACCTATCAAGTGCGCGGGCTCGACTACCACGGCCGCCAGATCAAATTCGGCATCGGCGTCTCCGGCGCGCGTGGCTTCGCCGAAAAGACCATCGCTCACTATCCACTCGGCAGCGATGTCGACGTTCACTACGATCCGGCCAATCCCTCGAACGCGGCGCTGGAAAACCCGACCGGCTATTACTGGTTCATATTGGTGGTGGCGCTCGCCTGTTTCGCGCTCGCCGCCTTCACCAGCGGTGTTCTAAGATAAGCCAAGCCACACCTGCGCCAAATCCGATAGGTCACAGACCAGCAGGCGCGCCTTCTGCGCTCGTCAACGGCACCTTGGCGCGGACACGGTCCGGCATATTCAAAACAACACGCATGCGCTCGGCGAAAGCCTTCGGCGAAAACGTCTCCGCCCTGGCCAGCCCAGCCGCCGCAAGCTGGCTCCAAGTTACGTCGTCGCTGCTGATGGTCTCCATCGCGCGCGCCAGTTCATCGACTGCAAAAGGATCGACCAAGATCGCGGCATCGGCCGCAATTTCGGCCATCGATGCCGTGTTGGACGTGATCACCGGGGTTCCCAATTGCATCGCCTCGAGAACTGGCAAGCCAAACCCTTCATAGAGAGAAGGAAACACGACGGCGCGAGCGCCCCGGATCAAACGCGCAATATCCGCATCCTTTGCCTTGTTGATGCGTATGATCCGCTTGCCTCCCCCATTCATCCGGCTCGTCCCATCAAGACTGCGGGACAGAAAGTCCAGACGCGTGATCGTCTCTTCATTGAGCCAACCGGAACTCGAGCAGACCACGAGGGGCAGCGTGGTGGCGGATTTCAAATAGGCGTCGATCATTCTCTCAACGTTCTTGCGCGGTTCGATGGCGCCAACGAAGAGGAGATAGTTACGCAGTTGCAGTCCCGCCGACGCCGCAACGAATTTCTCGATTTCATCCTCGGGCGCAGCAGCAATCGTCGCCTCGGTGCTCGCGCTAAGATAGGTGTTTAGGATGCTCTCCTTGTCGACGGCAAAGATGCGGGCAATCTCGCTACGGCTGAACTCCGAGATCGTGACAATCTGATCAGCCGTCTCAAGAATGGTGCGGAACATCTTCATTTCATGCTCCGCATTGCCGAGCGTCGCATAGGGCAGAACAAACGGAATCAAATCGAGAATCGTATAGATATTTTTGATGCCCTCAGCCCGGATTGGCACGGGCATGGTCCAGTGCATCAGCTCCACGTCTTTGGGCAGACGGACTGTCAGAAACCGGCCGGTTTTGGCGAAATGGCGCTGCGCCCGCCCCAACGGCATGGGCGCATTCAAAACACCGTCAAGACAGCTGAACCGCTCGGCAACCGGCCTATACTGCACGGTCCCCGACCGCTCGACACGAGACGCCTGGACCTTTCCCATCAGGCCATCTGTGAACCACCGCAACCGCTCCCGCAATGGCAGATCGCCGACCACTATGCCCTGACGATGGAAGGCTATCTCCGCCAATTCGGGATCATCGAACCGGGGTGCAATACGTCCGAACAAGCCGTCGACCATCACGCCGTTGGCGCGATAGGCCGCGGCGAGGCTGCGCGCATAAACGCCAATGCCGGTTTGATGCGGAAGATCTATTGAATAAGCGTCAAGACAAACGCGCATGGTTCAACTCAATCCGATAAAATTCCGCCGCCGCACTTCAGATTTTTCTGCCTAGCACCACTGAACAATAGGCATGTTCCGCCCCCACCGCCCGACCAAGAAGCCGATGCAGCTCGACGACTTCCGCGTCATGGTCGATGATGTGGCGCACCTGTTGATCGACGCCAGGGACGCCCCAATAGGGGAACAGAAACAATCCCCCTTCCCGTTCGATCGAAAACCCGGCATCGGCGAACAGACGCCGCGTCTCGGCCATGTCGAACTCGCGGATATGCTGATAGTTGGTTTTGAATTCGGGAAATCCCATCTTCCGGGTCATGACCTGATTCAGGCTGGCGCGGTTGGCCACAGTCACGAAGAGACGGCCACCTGGCCGTATGACCCGTCCAATTTCCTGAAAGACTTTTTCAGCGTCCAGTACATGCTCGATCGCATCGACGAACAGCACCAGATCGAAAGAGGCATCGGCGAATGTGAGAGCCTCCGCATCCATCGCCTGAAACGAATGGTTCGGTGAGCTGTTGCGCTCGTTCGCCAGCCGGACGGCTTCGTCCGATAAATCTATGCCGATCACCCGTCGCGCGTTCTGCAATTTAGGGATGACGCGCCCATCGCCGCAACACAGATCCAGGACCTCCAGGTCACGGGCATCTTCGATGAATTCATCGACGTAGGTATCCACCTCGCCGTAATAGACCTTGTCGCGCAAGGTGACATATTCATAGCCACCGATGCGCCAGAATGCGTTCATGGCCTCGCGGAGTTCGGCGGAGTTCATCGCGGAAAAATTCCGGATGACCAAGGGCGCCGACGACACGGGCGGCGCCTGTGCCGGCGGCAACGCCTTGACGATCTCCTCGAAGGCGCGGACGTGTTCGCTCTCGCGCACCGACGCTAAATTCCGGTCTGGCACGTCTGCGAAAATAACGAACACTTCATTGGCGAAAACCGGAACCGCCTCTTGCGCAATTCGCGTTAGAAACTGGCGCTCAACAAGCTCAAGCTCGCCCTTGTGCAGCACCATCCAGTCGTAGACGGGCGGCTGCGGCGCGAACGTCGTGCCATAGGTGCTGACCACCGGAACAATCCGCCAGAACAATTCAGGTGCCAGAACCCGGTCGACAGGGCGTGCGTGCGACGACAAAAATGTAGCGGCCGACGTCCAGAACGGATCATCGTATGGAAAGGACATGATCGTCAGCCCTATGATCCGGCGGGTAGCGACGTCGCGCCGGTGAAATCTCGAGCCAGCTTGTATCGCAGAAAGCCCCAGGGCAATCATCTGGCCGGGCGCGACTTTATAGGAATTCACAGAAAACCAAACCGCAATGGCCTTTTACCCGCCTCGCCGACAATCATGACGAGCCTACGCCCGTAATCTTGCCGTCTTTCTGGCCGACATCGGCGATCCCGCCTCGCCACTTCGAGATAACCCATGCCTCAGATGACGAACAACCGGCGTGCCTTCATGATCGGCCTCTCCGGCCTTGGCGCCGTGGCCGCCACCCGCGCCTTCGCCGAGGAGGCCAGCGCCCCAAAGCCGCCAGCAACCGAGAAAGCTCCTCGTTTCACAGTGCCCTCTCTGGCGCCGGTGCATCTCAGCGCCGATCGCATCACGCGCATCACCGCCTGCATGCGCCCGTTCCGCGCCACCGGTCCACGCCTTGAAGTCGAGAGCGTCGGCAACAAGCGCGTGGTGCATAACTATGGCCACGGCGGCAGCGGCTGGTCGCTGTCCTGGGGGTCGAGCACGATCGCCGCGCGCTATGCGCTGGAAGGCGGCAAGCGCGACATCGCCGTCATCGGCTGCGGTGCGCTTGGCCTCACCTCCGCCCTGCTGCTGCGACGAGCCGGCGCCAGGGTGACCATCTATACCAAGGAGCGCACGCCGCAGACCCGCTCCTTCCGCGCCACCGGCACCTGGTCGCCGGACTCGCGCATCGCCGATGCCGATAGGGTGGCGCCAACCTTCCCGGCTTTGTGGGAAGACATGGCGCGCACCTCCTACGCCACCTATCAAACCCTGCTCGGCCTGCCGGGAGAGCCCGTCGCCTGGACCGATCGCTACGCTTTGTCCGACGATGCGCCGAAGCCACGCTCCATCGGCGACATTCACTTCGCCGAATATGAGAAGAAAGTATTGGCCGACATCACACCGCCCTTCCGTCTCCTGGCGCCCGGCTCCCATCCCTTCCCGGTCAACTATGTCAGACACGGCACCAGCATGCAGTTCAATGTCACCGAACTGGCCAGAATGCTGCTTGAGGATTTTCTGCGTGAAGGCGGCCAGATCGAAACCATGACGTTCAACACGCCGGCTGATCTGGCACGGCTCAAACAGCCCGTGGTGGTCAATTGCACCGGCTATGGCGCGCGGGCTTTATGGAAGGACGAGACGATCACACCCGTGCGCGGCCAGATCGCCTGGCTGCCGGCGCAGCCGGAGGTGCGCTACGGCGTCTATTATCGCAATGTCGTCGTTTTGCCGCGTCCCGACGGCATCGTCGTGCAACAGGCCGGCGACAATGACATGTGGGGCTACGGCATCGACAACGAGACGCCTGACCGCGCTGAATCCGAAGCCGCGATTGCGACATTCGCCGGCATCTTCAGACGCTGATCCCCCCAATTAATCTTAGCCTAGCCACGCCCAACGTCGTATAATCGCCACGCTGGGAGAGGACGCGTTCGATCGCGCTTCACGCCAACCAGGGAGAATGAACATGCAAGAACATGTCTACAAAATTCTCGAACTCGTTGGTTCCTCGGAAGACTCAATCGAGGAAGCGATCGAAAACGCCATCGCGCGGGCCACCAAGACCGTTCGCAACATGCGCTGGTTCGAAGTCACCAATACACGTGGTTTTATCGATAACGACAAGATCGCGCATTATCAGGTGACGATCCGTGTCGGCTTCACGCTTGAGGAATGAGGGGCCTCGATAAGCTGTCCAGACTAACCGGTTCCGACTTTAGCCACGTCGTTAATTTTTCCCGGCGGCGTAATTGCGTGACCGCGCGAAATCCATACTGAATCTAACGGATACAATCGTGACCGATACTCAATCAATGCGCTTCTTCACGCCACCGAAGTTGAGTCCCCTGAATCTCGATCTTGCATCGCTTAGGAAGCGGAATGGTTGGCCCGCGCAATTCGATGGGAGAACTCATGACGGGCGGGAAGTGTACTGTCGCTACCGAAACGGATGGCTGTCAGTTGACATTGCAAAAGCTGTCCAGTCGGACGTCCATAGCGACGCCGCCCACCTGTTGAATGAGCGTATAGGCCCATCTTTACATGCTTCGCTTTCAATAGGACAACTCTGTCATTACGCCGGCATCTCTATTCAAGGCGAGGTTCCAGCCCTCCCAACCGAAAATGAAAAAGACGATGACGATAGACCTTACATCGATCTGACTGGGGCAACCACGTATTATGACGTGAGCTTCGCGGCGACTGTCAGAACTGCGAGCAGTGTCGTCGATGCCCTCGCAAAGGCTTTTTCCGATAGCTACATCTTGCAAATAAACATTGATACGAAAGGCGATATCTATAAGCCTGAAGACCAAAGTATCAGCATCTACTCACCCGGATCGCGTCCGACATCGTCATATCTTCTCCTCATTGCCGGCAAGAAACCATCGGAGAAAGAGTTGTCGAGAAGGCCTCCGTGCTATGAAAATATTTGGCAGCTTGGAACAATATTCGAGATAAAGTTCCACGGCTTTTCCCATAAGATTCATCCATACGGAAAAATCCACGACACCAAACATCGCGTTGCCGGTCAGGTCGAAGATTGCCTCCACAATCCCTTGCGCATCGAGGCTACGTTCGCAACTGACAATGCAACCGATGAAGCTTTGGTTCGAGAAGTCGATACGGTCCTAAATCAATATTTTCCCACCAACAAAATCGAAGCTCGCATTCTTACAACCGGGGAGCTCCTGCCCGAACACTATGATCGGCCGATAGACCGCGCCATCGTTGAATGGATTCATCAAAGCGACGATCACTGGATGCATATTTCTACCGCATTAATTGGAGACCGTCGTGAGTATATTGGGTACAGACCAGCCAAATCGCAGCGTCACTTTTCAACTTGAAGCGGCGGACTATGTCACCGCCAACAAGCTGCATGTGCGCAAACAATATCGAAAGCCGCTTTTGCTTGTCTTTTCGATCTGCGTCACCCTGGCCTATCTCGTTTTTATCGTCATGAGTTGGCATCGCGCCCCGCCCGCGCCGCTTGCCGTCATCGTTCATGGCGCCTTCTGGGGCGGCATTCTCTGGTCACTCGTCAGCTATTTCTTCCTCGTTCCACGCCAAACGCGCAAAGCCTTCCAGGAACAGAAAGGCTTTCAATACCCCCTGACCCTGACGTGGTCGGACGATGGCATCGAGGTTCAGAACCAGCAAGGACGCGCCGCCTTCCCCTGGACCGATCTGTTCCGATGGGCGGAGGATCAACGCATCATCCTCTTCTATCATTCGTCCCGCCTCTTCCAGATGTTGCCGCGCCGCGTGCTGAGCGATGCTCAGGTCGACGATCTGCATCGCTGCATCAAGACGCCGAAAATCAAATGAGGACGGTCTCTTGGCCCGGACATCCACAGTCACGGTCAAGCCATAACAAGATGGTTAATGGCATTTGCCCCGGATTTCAGCGTCTTACATGCTGCTGCAGGGCATGGAACATGTGAACATCTGGTCCCCAGGGCGTTTCTCGACGCGCCGAAATCGGCGATAACGCCACGACCATGCCTGCCTTTCGTTCGACATATGATCTGGAAAAATCCCTTTGGGCCGCCGGTCTCGGCGCCGAAAGCCGCGACATTGCCGCCACCGTTCGGCCGGCGATCCTGTTCGTGCGTCAGCAGCAGCTTGACGATACATTGCCGGTCGGCACCAGCAAGATCGGCGGCTATCCCGATCTGCCGCACGATTTCATCTGGCCGCAGCGCCCAGCCTTTGCCGACGCCGCGAAACGGGCCGAGGCGCTGCACCAGCGCGGCAGCATGATCCGTGAAGGTCTCGAGCAATTACAGCGGGACCATCCAGACACGCATATTTCCGCCGACCATCTCGACGGCGTCGTGGCCCGGCACAAGGGCATGGCCGCCTATATGTATGTGCCGATGCCGCTGGCCTTCGTCGCGCAGATCAATCTATCGACCCTGGTTCACGAAGCGGGCTTCCCCGCCGATTTTCCCGACACCGGCCTGTTGAGCATTTTCAGCGACATCACCGGCGAGCAGTTCTCCGTCCACTGGCATCCAGAGACAACGACGCTCGAACGGCACGCCTGGCCGCATCGGCTCGTCGATTATTCCGATCGCTTCGGCCAAGGCGCCGAACGCCGGGACGGCAGTTGGCAATGGGAACGGCTGACCCATGCCGAAGTGCTGTTCCCCTTCTCCGCGCTGACCGTGCCGCACCATTGGAAATATGCCTTCCCCCATGGCAGCGCCAAATGGAGCAGGATTTGGGACTGGTTTCAGGAGGGCGCGCACAAACAGGCTTTCCATCCCGGCGCTGAACTCGTCGGCGGCGACGACACCGTCACCGCCAATTTCGGCGATCGTCTCGGCGGCTGGCCATCCGACATCCAAGGCAATGCCGAGCAGGAAATCGACAACAGCGAGATCATAAGCCCCGGCCTCACGCCCTGGCGTCATCTCTTCTCCTGGGGCGCGGAGAGCTATGCCGGCACCAGAACCATGCCCCATGACATGGGTGGAGACGGCAACACCTTCCTCATCCTGCATGAGGACGATCTCGCGGCTCGCCGCTTCGACCGGGTGAAGAGCATCTATCAGCAGACATAAAAAAGGCCGCTGCATTTAAGCCGCGGCCTTTAATTTATCAGAACTTGCAATTCATCAGAGCTTGAAACTCACCCGAACTTATTCGTCTTCGGGAAGCCCTTGGGCGGCAGGCGCCCGGCCTCGGCGCGGGCGCCGATCCATTCCTTCAGCTCGCCACGCTCGACAGTGAAGGTGCGCCCGGCGCTGTCCTTCCAGGTGAGTCCTTCCGACAGCTTGAACACTTTCGCGTCGGCGATGCTGCCATCCTTGTAGCGCTGCAGGCGAACGCCCTTGCCGCGCGCCATCTCCGGCACTTCATCGAGCTTGAAGACCAGCAATTTCCGGTTCTCGCCGATGGTGGCGACATGATCGCCATCGGCCTCGACGATGATGACGGCCTTCTCGCCCGGATCGACATTGAGCAGGGATTTGCCCTTGCGCGTATTGCCGATCATCTCGTCCTGCGACACCATGAACCCGCGTCCGTCGGACGAGGAGACCAGCATTTTCGTTCCGGATCGATAGGGGAAGAGCGCGGTGACGTCGGCGCCCTCCTCGATATCGACCATCAGGCGCACCGGCTCGCCGAAACCGCGACCACTCGGCAGTTTCGACGCCTCGAGCGTGAACACTTTGCCGTTGGTGGCAAACAGCAGGATCTTCTGCGTCGTCTCGGTGAAGAAGGCGGTCTTCAGATAATCATCGCCCTTGAAGGCGAGCGACGACAGATCGGCCTGATGGCCCCGCATGGTCCGCACCCAGCCCTTTTCGGACAGGACGACGGTGATCGGCTCGCGCTCAATCAGCGCTTCGGTGAGATCGATATCGGCGGTGACAGGCGCGGTCTCGAAGGTCGTGCGCCGTTTGCCGAGCTTGGCATCGGTGGCGAACTTCTTCTTCATGTCGCGAATTTGGATGGTGATGACTTTCCACTGCTTGGCTTCGTCCGCCAGCAGTTCCTCGATGCCACCCTTCTCCTGCGTAAGGTCGTCGTGCTCTTTCTTGAGCTGCATCTCTTCCAGGCGGCGCAAGGAGCGCAGTCGCGTGTCGAGGATGTAATTGGCCTGCACGTCGGAGAGTTCGAAGCGGACCTTCAGCGCATCCTTCGGCTCATCCTCCTCGCGGATGATGCGGATCACCTCGTCGAGATTGAGGTAGACGATGATCATGCCGGCCAGAACTTCCAACCGGTGTTCAATCTGGCCGAGACGATTGCGCGAACGGCGCACCAGCACGGTGCGGCGATGGTCGAGCCATTGCTTCAGCGCTTCCGACAGCGACACCACGCGGGGCACAACGCCATCGACCAGCACGTTCATATTGAGCGGGAAACGGCTTTCAAGCTCGGTCAGCTTGAACAGGGTCTCCATCATCACCGCCGGGTCAACCGTGCGCGAGCGCGGCTCGATGACAACCCGCACGTCCTCCGCCGATTCATCGCGAATGTCGGCGACGAGGGGCAGTTTCTTGTCGTTGATCAGCTCGGCCATCTTTTCGATGAGCCGGCTCTTCTGCACCATATAAGGAATTTCGGTGACGACGATGTTCCAGGTGCCGCGCGCGCCCTCTTCCTTCTCCCAACGCGAGCGGATGCGGAAAGAGCCGCGGCCGGTGCGATAGGCTTCCTGGATCTGTTCGGGCGTGTCGACGATAATGCCGCCGGTCGGAAAATCCGGTCCCGGCACGAAGGCACTCAGCTGATCCGAATTGGCCTTCGGATGGTTCACCAGATAGAGGGCGGCATCGCACAGCTCGCCGATATTATGCGGCGGGATCGATGTCGCCATGCCCACCGCGATGCCCTGCGCGCCATTGCCGAGCAGGTTCGGAAAAGCCGCCGGCAGAACGATCGGCTCTTTCTGGTCGCCGGAGTAATTCTCGCGGAAGTCGATGGCATCCTCATCGATGCCTTCGAGCAGCATGCGCGCCACTTCGGTCATGCGCGCTTCGGTGTAACGATAGGCCGCCGGGCTATCGCCATCGACGTTGCCGAAATTGCCCTGCCCCTCGATCAGCGGATAGCGCGAGGAGAAATCCTGGGCGAGACGCACCAGCGCGTCATAGATCGCCTGGTCGCCGTGCGGATGGAACGAACCCATCACGTCGCCGACGATCTTGGCGCATTTCTTAAAGGCGGTGCCCGGATCGAGCTTGAGGATGTGCATGCCGTAAAGAATACGGCGATGCACCGGCTTCAAGCCGTCGCGCGCGTCCGGCAGGGCGCGGCCCATGATGGTGGAAAGCGCGTAGGCGAGATAACGCTCTTCGAGCGCATCTTTCAGCGAAACGATATCGGCGCCGGAACCACCCGACGCGCTCGGCGGCGTGACGTTTTTGCTCATGGCCGCACGGGTAATGGAAGGGGCGAGTCGGGGCAAGTTTTTGGATGTGGATCGGCGCGTTTTCCGACCTTTTTCCGCCCCGCCCCGCCCTCAAATCGGTTAGTAGCCGACGGTGAAGCGCTGGCGAGAATGTCTTGGCGATTCAAGCTCATCGGCCAAGGCGATGGCATAATCCTCAAAGGAAATGCTGCTGCCCTTGTCGTTGGTGAGGAGCGTGTCCTTGCCCAGGCGGAACTTGCCGGTGCGCTCGCCGGCGGTAAACACGGCCGATGGCGACAGGAAGGTCCAGTCGAGCTCTTTTTCGGGGCGCAGGAGGTCGAGGAAGACGTTACCGGCCGAGGCCTCGACTTTGTAAATCGCCGGAAACTCTGGCGTATCAATGAGTTTCACCCCCGGCGCCACTTCCAGACTGCTAGCGCCGCCGACCACCAGATAGCGCTTCACGCCCGAAGCGCGCACCGCTTCGATCAGCTTATGCGGGTCGCTGGCCGAGAAATGCACCGAGCTGATCACCGCGTCATGGCCCGCGAGCAATTTGGCCAGCGCCGCCTGATCGTCGGCATCGCCCTTCTGGGCGGTGACGCCGGGCAGCGCCGGCACGGCTTCCGGCTTCCGGACGATCGCCGTAACCTTATGACCACGCTGGGAAAGTTCGGCCAGAATGCGCGAGCCGGCGTTCCCGGTGGCGCCGATAAGAGCGATTTTCATGACAGTATCCTTCTATTGGTTTCCAATGGATACTAGATGCTGTATAGATATCTTGCTGTAAAGAAGGCACCACGATGCGCTTAAGTCACCTCACCGAAACCGCCTCTGGCGATACCCTGCCGCCCAACCCCTATTCCGCCCTCTGCCCGACCCGGATGGTGCTCGATCGCGTCGCCGACAAATGGGCCGTGCTGATCCTGGGCCTCCTCGATCGCGGACCGCAGCGGTTTAATCAGCTGCGCCGTGAGATCGACGGCCTGTCGCAAAAAATGGCGTCGCACACATTGAAAAGCCTGGAGCGCGACGGCCTCGTGACACGCACCGCCATAGCCACCGTTCCAGTGACAGTCGAATATGCGATCACCCCACTCGGCCGCACCTTGGCACAGGCCGTCGATGCCCTGCGTCTCTGGGCCGAAAACAATTTCGCTGCCGTCATCGATGCGCAGCAGAGCTACGACCAACGGGTGAATTAGACGTCCCCTTCAGAAAACCGATCAGCCCGATTGTCGTTCGCATAACAAGCACCCAGATTACCAATCATCCATCCATCAGCGGAGCCGAACATGGCAGAGACATCCGAATACACGCCGCCCAAAGTCTGGACCTGGAACAAGGGCAATGGCGGGCAGTTCGCCAACATCAATCGCCCGATCGCCGGGCCGACCCACGACAAGGAACTGCCGATCGGCAAGCACCCGCTGCAGCTCTATTCGCTCGGCACGCCCAATGGCGTGAAGGTGACGATCATGCTGGAGGAACTGCTGGCGGCGGGACACAGCGACGCCGAATATGATGCCTGGCTGATCAAGATCGGTGAAGGCGATCAATTCGGCAGCGGCTTCGTCGCCGTCAACCCGAACTCCAAGATTCCGGCCCTAGTGGATCGCAGCGGCAAGACGCCGATCCGCGTGTTCGAATCCGGCGCCATCCTGATGCATCTGGCGGAAAAATTCGACGCCTTCCTGCCGACCGAACAAGCGGCGCGCGCAGAGACGCTGTCATGGCTGTTCTGGCAGATGGGCAGCGCGCCCTTCGTCGGCGGCGGCCTGGGACATTTCTATGCCTATGCACCGACGAAGATCGAATATGCCATCGACCGCTACGCCATGGAAACCAAGCGCCAGCTCGACGTGCTCGATCGGCAGCTGGCCGAGCACGAATATATCGCCGGCAGCGAATACAGCATCGCCGACATGGCGATCTGGCCCTGGTATGGCGGCCTGGTGAAGGGCTGGAACTACGGCGCTGGCGAATTCCTCGCCGTGCACGAATACAAGAACCTGCTGCGCTGGGCCGACCAGCTCTATGCGCGCCCCGCCGTGAAGCGCGGCCGCATGGTCAACCGCACCAGCGGCGACCCGGAGACCCAACTGCACGAGCGCCACGACGCCAGCGACTTCGACACCAAGACGCAGGACAAGCTGGCGAAGGCCTAAAACTTTGAGACACGAGGGGTGCGGACCTCATCCGCGCCCCTCTTCTGCTTCTCGTTAAGTCAGGCGCGTCCCGCCACTCACTTCGATAATCTCGGCGGTGACATAGCGCGCCGCTTTGGAGACAAGAAACAACACCGGCCCCGCCAGATCCTCGGGCTCACCGATGCGGCCGAGCGGAATACGGCCGATCAAATGGGCGTATTTGCTCTTCGGATCACCCTCATGGAACGGACTGTCTACCAGTCCCGGCGCAATGCCATTGACGCGGATGCCATTGCCAGCCAGCTCCTTGGCAAGCGCGCGTGTCAGAACATCAACGCCGCCCTTGGCCGTCGCATAGGCGCCGCCGCCAGGCACGCCGCCGGAGCGCGTCACGCAAGAAGTGATGTTGACGATGGAAGCTTCGGGCTTTGCCTTTAGCAGCGGCAGCATCGCCCGTGTCGTCAGGAACATCGATTTGAGATTCTTGTCGATCACATGATCCCAATCGCTTTCGTCCATCGTCGCGAACAGCGCCTTGCGCGGTGAGCCACCAGCGCAATTGACCAGGATCGAGAGCCCGCCCATCTGCTGGCCGATCGTCTCGGCGATGCCGGCAACGACCTTCGCATCGGTCAGATCGCCATCGACCGCAATGGCGCGACGCCCCATAGCCTTGATCTCAGCGACAAGCGCCGCGCTCGCCTCGGCCTGATTGAAGCCATGCACGACCATGTCGGCGCCGGCTTGCGCCAGCAGACGCGCCACCGCGCTGCCAATGCCGGATGCACTGCCCGTAACCAGCGCGACGCGTCCGGTGAGGTCGAAAAGATCAACAGCCATAATGTCCTCATTCAGGATTGCAGGAACTCGTTCAAGAACTCGTCAAGGTTTCAGATGTTCGACAAACCAGTCGGTCGCGGCGCCGGCGGCTTGCGGCAATGCCGCGCCATAGGGTTCGAAATGACCGCCGGGCACCAGCACAAGTTTCTTTGGCGCACGCGCGCTCTCGAAGGCCGACAGCGCCAGATCGGTTGGGGTGACGAAATCCTCGCGCGCCACGATCATCAGCAACGGACGCGGGCTGATGAAGGACACATAGGCGCCAGGCTCATAGGCGCGCGAATATTCGATGGACCGCAGGGTCGCTTGATTAACCCAGCCGCCGCCGGCGGCGCCCGCCTCCACATACCATTTGATCGCATCGGGCGCGGCATAGATCGCGCCAACATCGGCCGGCGTGGCAGCAACAAGCGGACGCAATTCCGGCGCCGCGCCTTGCAGCCGCGCCAGACGATCCGCATGGAGATCGGCATTGAGTTTCGCCAGCGCTTCGGCCGTGCCGAAACGGCGTTTGCCCACCGCATAACCGCTGATGGTCGGCACTTGCGCAACAACACATTTCACCCGCAGATCGGTCGCGCCGACGACGAGCACATGACCACCGCTATAACTCGTGCCCCAGATGCCGATACGATCGGCATCGACGCCGGGCTGAGTGCAGAGCCAGGTGATGGCGTTGCGATAATCCTCGATCTGCGTCGCCGGATCGATTTCCTGGCGCGGCACGCCGCCGCTTTCGCCCAGACGTCGATAGTCGAAGACCACGACAACGAAGCCAGCCGCCGCGAAGCGCAAGGCGAAACTGTCGAGATGCATGGACTTCGTCGCCCCGAAGCCATGAGCCATGACGATGCCGGGCCGAAGTTTTGGTGCGCCCTCTGCTCCAGCATTCGCCGGCTCATAGAACCAGGCGCTGATCGGGTCGCCTTCGGACTGAAAAGTCACATCACGGCGGATGATTTGGTGCGGCATCGGGCCTCCTTGAAAGAAAGTTATATATGTAATGTTTGACATATGAAAGAGTTTGTCTTAGACCAGCATCGCCTACGCCGGGAAGCAACACGACGCCAAGTCTGGGCCAAGCTTAGCTTCCCAAAGCGACAGACGCGCGCGGCAATCAAGCGCCTAAGGGAGGATTTCGTGGCTCGAGGTGAACGGCTTCCGGATTATTCCGTCACAGGCGATGGCGACATCACCGTCTACCTGCTGCACGGCGCTTATGGCTCGAAGGACTATTGGCGCTACGAGATCGCCGAACTGGTGCGCGCCGGCTATCGCGTCATCGCCTGGGATGCGCCCGGCTATGGCCTGAGCCCTCTGCCCGACCTACCGGCTGGCGGCTACAACATCGACTATCTGGCCCGCAGTTTCGGCCAACTGCTGAAGGCAACAGGCGGCCACACCAACGTCGTGCTCGGCCACAGTCTCGGCGGCATCATCGCGCCACGCGCCGCCCTGCTCTTTCCCGATCTCGTCCACGGCCTGATCGTTTCGGCGACGGTCGGCTCCTTCGCCACGCGCAGCGCCGAAGATCAGAAGAACTACGTCGCCGAACGCCTCGCGCCGCTCGACCAGGGCAAGACGCTGGCTGAATCGGCGATGCCGGTGATCAAATCCATGTTCGGTCCGAAAGCCAGTGGCCCGATGGTCGATCTCGTCACCCAGGTCGCCGGATCAACCGAAGCCGATACGTTTCGCAGCTCCATCCTCGCCATCATGGCCTATGACGGGCGCGACACGCTCAAGCAATTGCGTCTCCCGACCCTTTTGATCGCCGGCGAATGCGATGGCGTCGGCCGGCCCGAAGGCATGCGTGGCGCGGCGGCGCTCGTTCCCGATTCCGAATTCGCCGTTGTCAGCGGTGCCGGCCATTACGGCTGGGCCGAGAACCAGGGCGAATTCAACAGCGCCGTGTTCGACTTCATCCAACGCCGCGTCGCCAAAGCCAAGGAGAGCGCCCATGCTTGAGATCGCCAATCAGATCAAGCTCACCCTCGCAGCCGACAATGATCACCCGTTCCTCAACGGCCCGTTCACGCCCAACGACAAGGAATATACGGCGAGCACGCCGGACCTAAAGGTGATCGGCGAAATTCCGCGCGATCTCCACGGCATCTATGTGCGCAACACCCACAATCAGGTGCATGAATCGATCGGCATGTATCACCCCTATGATGGGGATGGCATGCTGCATGCCATGTCTTTCGAGGACGGCAAGGCGACCTATCGCAACCGCTTCGTCCGCACCACCGGCTTTCTCGCCGAACAAGGCGCCGGCAAATCGCTCTGGCCCGGCATCCTCGCGCCGCAGCTCTACGAGCGGCGCGGCTGGGGTTCCATGGGCGCGATGAAGGACAATGCCGGCACCGACGTGATCTGCCACGCCGGCAAGCTGATCGCTTCCATGTCGCAAGGCAGCGAGCCTTGGCGTCTCGATCCGGTGACGCTGGAAACCCTCGGCGCCGATCGCTCCTGGGCGCGCAAGGTCGTCCACGGCCTTGCCTCCCACTACAAGGTCGATTGGGAAACCGGGGAGATGATGTTCTTCAACTACCCGGAAGTGGCGCCATTCATGAACTATGGCGTCATCGATCGGCACAATCAGCTCGTTCACTATGTCCCGATCGAACTGCCCGGCCCGCGCTGGCCGCACGATCTCGGGATCACCAAGAATTACACGGTCCTGCACGATCTGCCGTTCTTCTTCGATCATGAATTGCTCAAGAAAGGCCAGCGCAAGCTCGCTTTCCACCGCGACGTACCGGCCCGCTTCGGCGTCATTCCGCGCCATGGCGACAATGCGCAGGTGCGCTGGTTCGAGGCCAAGCCCTGTTTCATTCTGCATCTGGCCAATTGCTACGAGGATGGCGATGAAGTCGTGATGGACGGCTGCATCCAGAACGATCCGCACAAGCCGCGCGTCGGCGAAGGCGGCACCAAGCAGGAGCAGTATGAGCGCATCCGCGCCCATCTCGACAAGCACAACAATCCGACCTTGATGTATCGCTGGCGCTTCAACATGCGCACCGGCCAGACCACCGAACAGCAGATCGACGACGAGATCACCGAATTCCCGGTGTGCAGCAACGACTATGTCGGCCGTCCCTATCGCTTCAGCTACAATGTGCTCTATCAACCCGGCGAATGGCTGTTCCGCGGCCTCAAGCGCTATGACCTGGCCAGAGACACGACCGAGCGCATGGAATTCGGCGAGGGCCGCTATGGCAGCGAGCCGCAGATCGCCCGCCGCCTCAACGCCAAGAGCGAGGACGACGGCTATCTGCTGACCTACATCACCGACATGAAGGCCAACCAGTCGGAATGCCTCATCCTTGATGCCGCCAATATCGCGGCCGAGCCGATTGCCCGCATCATCCTGCCGCACCGCATCTCCGCCGGCACCCATGCCTGCTGGGTCGAGGGCGATCGCATCAAAGACGAGGGACGCTCAACCATCATCTGACGCGATTGGCGCCCAGGAAGGAACAAGCCGGAGGAACAGGCATGAGCACGGCACGCTTGGATATCAGCGCGGAAGATACGCAAGTCCAGCGCACACTGACCCACGAACAAATCCGGGTCATGGGCCTGGCGACCTTGGGCGGCATGCTCGAATATTACGAGTTCGTCGTTTTCATCTATCTGACGCCGATCCTCAGCAAGCTGTTCTTCCCCGCCGACATGCCGCCGTGGATCGCGCAATTGCAGGTGTTGGCGATCTTCTCGCTCGGCTATTTCATCCGGCCGGTCGGCGGCATCATCCTGGCCGTTCTCGGCGATCTCTTCGGCCGCAAGCGCCTGTTCGCCGTCAGCCTCATTCTCATGGCCGTGCCCACCTTCCTCATTGGACTGCTGCCGACCTATGCCCAGGTCGGCGCGCTGGCGCCGCTCCTCCTGCTCGTCTGCCGCCTGTTTCAAGGCCTCGCCATCGGCGGCGAAATCCCCGGCGCGCTGGTCTTCATGTCGGAACATCTGCACGAGCGCCGGCTCGGCGTTGCCTGCGGACTAATGGGCTCAGGCCTGGCGATTGGCGGCCTCCTCGCCGCCGGCATCGTCGCCATCATCATTTCTTTGCCGGCGCAGGACCAGATCAGCTACGGCTGGCGACTGCCCTTCATCCTGGGCGGCATCTTCGGCCTGATCTCCGCCTATCTGCGCCGCTACGTGCGCGAGACGCCGGTCTTCGAGGAAATGCGCCGGAACAAGGAAAAAGCCAGCACCATGCCGCTGATGGACCTGCTGCGCTTTTACCCGCGCGAAACCCTCGGCTGTTTTGTCGTCTCCACCGTGCCGGCCGCCATCGTCGCGGGCGGCCTGCTTTATCCCGTCACTTATCTACAGACGTTCATGCACATCGACCGCCATGTCATCCATGACGCGGCGCCCTGGGCTTCCGGCGGTTTGGCCATCGGCACCTTTGTCTGCGGTCTTCTGGTCGATCGGTTTGGCGCCGTGCGCACGATCATGAGCGTCGCGATGTGTGCGATTGTCGCCGTCTACGCCTTCTATCTGAACGTCTCGAATTCTCTGCTCACGACGGCGACCTATTTCTTCTTCTTCGGCCTGCTGATCGGCTTCCAGACCATGCTCTATGTGGTGATGATCCGCAGCTTTCCGGCGCAGGTGCGCTACACCGGCATCGCCGTTGGCTACAATCTCGCGGCGGCAATCATCGGCGGGCTCTCGCCGGTTATCCTGGGGGCGCTGGCGCCAATCGTGCCAATCGCACCGGCGCATTACGTGGCTTTCTTCGCCCTGGTGGCCATCGTCGCGACGCCGATCATCTGGCGCTGGCGCTATCCTCTGGCGGCATGAACGGACGGGAGATGGATCGATGAACAAGACCAATCTGCCGGCATGGGCGAAAAAAAGCGCCATGCGCCGGCGCAAGGCCGAACATCCCCATGCCGATCTCGATCCGCGTAAAACCGCGCTCGTCGTGATCGATCTGCAGAATGCCTTCATGGTCAAGGAACATGCGGTGTCTTTGATTGCGAGCGCGGTGTCCATCGTCGACAACGTCAATCGCCTCGCTACGGCGGTGCGCGGCGGAGGCGGCAAGGTCTTCTGGATTCAAAACACCTTCACGCCAGAGACCGTGCAATCCTGGTCGAACTGGTTTGAGATGAATCTTCCCGAAGCCACCAGCCTGTCGCTGGAGACGCAGAAACCCGGCTCCCCCGGCCACGCGCTTTATGCCGGCCTAGACGTCCGCGAGCAGGATGACTGCGTCCAAAAGTACCGTTTCAGCGCCTTCATTGAGGGGGGCTCCGACCTCCCCGCTCGCTTGCGCGCGGGCGGATATGACACGGTGATCATCGTTGGCACCGTCACCAATGTCTGTTGCGAATCCTCGGCGCGCGACGCCGCCATGCTCAACTTCAAGACCATCATGGTGAGCGATGCCAACGCCACCTATGACGATGACGCCCACAACGCCACGCTCGGCACGTTCTACGCCCTATTCGGCGATGTCGCCTCAACCGACGAAATCGTGGCCTGGATTGCCAACAACAGCCGGCCGGCGGAAGCGCCCGCGACGAAAACGAGCGCAAGAGCCTAACAAATTGGGAACGCGGGCTGCTCTATCAGGCAGCCCATGAAGATAAGAAACTTGGGGAGGTCTTATCATGCTGTCACGTCGCACGATTATGTTCTTGAGCGTCGCCGCCCTCGCGGTGATGGCGCCCGTGTTCGCCATCGCCGACGAGGCCTGGCCAACGAAGACATTGACCATCATCGTTCCCTATCCGCCCGGCGGCTTGACCGATGTGGTCACCCGGCCGATGGCCGCCAAGCTCAGCAAGCTCCTCGGCAAAACAGTGATCGTGGTCAATCAGCCCGGCGCCGGCGGCAAGGTCGGTCTGCAGGCCATGTTGAAAGCACCGCACGACGGCCATACCATCGGCACCGTCGTGCCGGCGACCATGGTTTCACTGCCGCTCACCGACAAGAGCTATGGCATCGATCCATTGAAAGAATTCACGCCGCTGACGATCGCGGTGGATACGTTCATGGTTCTGATGGCCAATGCGGACGCCGGCAAGACGCTGAAGGATTTCACCGCCAATGCCCGCACCAATCCGGGCAAGTTCAACTACGGCACGTTAGGCGCCGGCACATCCTATCATTTCTACAGCGTCATCCTGGCCAAGGAGCTCGGTCTCAATGCCGTGCATGTGGTCTATAAAGGCGACAGCAATGCGCTCAACGATCTCGCCGGCGGCCAGATCCAGTTTCTGCTGACCAGCGCAGCCGCCGGTCGCGCCTATATCGATTCAGGCAAAGCCGTTCCCCTGGCCGTCACCGGCACGGACCGCATCGCCTCCCTCCCCCATATTCCCACCTTGCGCGAACAAGGCGTCGACCTCGTCACCGAGGGATGGGTGGGCTATGTCGTGCCAGCCGACGTCCCGGCGCCCGCTGCGAAAAAACTCGAAGCAGCCATGCGCGAAGCCATCAACGATCCCGATGTCCGTAAGATCTACAGCAACATCGGCTACACCGTGCGCGGCTCAAGCGGCGAAGAATTCCGCACCACGGTCGAGGCCAATCTCAACCGCTTCGGCAAGCTCATCAAGGATGGCGACATCCAGCTGGCCGAGTGAGAGCCGCGAACGGTCGAAGGAGAAACCGTGGCTGAAGCGATCATCCGTGGCGTCTGTCTGAACTATCGCATTCTGGGCGATCGCGGCCCCGCTATCGCGCTCAGCCCTGGCGGCCGCCGCCCACTTGGCGATGTGCAGCCCCTGGCCGAGCGCCTGGCCAAAGCCGGTCATCGCGTGCTGCTGCATGATCGGCGCAATTGCGGCGCCAGCGCCGTGTCTTTCGATGCGACAAGCTCGGAATATGAGGTCTGGGCCGATGACCTCAACGCCTTGGCCGAGACACTTGGCCTGCTGCCGCTTTATGCGGGCGGTGGCTCTTCCGGGGCGCGGCTGGCCCTCCTCCTGGCCATCCGTCATCCCGCAAGCGTCAGGGGCTTGCTCCTATGGCGCATCACCGGTGGCGCTTCCGCGCCGGAGCTGGCCGAGGCCTATTACGGCGATTTCATTCGCATCGCCGAGCAAGGCGGCATGGCCGCGGTCTGCGCCACGCCGCATTTTGCTGATTGTATCCACGCCCGCCCCGGCAATCGTGACCGGCTGATGGCAATGCAGGTCAACGCCTTTGTCGCCGTCATGAAGAGTTGGCGCGATGCTTTCCTGCGCGAAGCCGCCATGCCGGTGATCGGCGCCTCCGCGGCGCAATTGCAAGCCATCACGGCTCCCACCTGTGTGATCGCGGGCAATGACCCGATCCATACACGCACCGCCGCGCAAACCCTGAGCCATCTGCTTGCGTCCGCCACTTTGCATGACGACGTGATCTCCGCGCAGACGCAGCTCGAAAAAGCCGCGCTCGAGTGGGGCCAGAAACGCGACCGCGTCGCCCAAATCTTCCTCGATTTTCTCAATCATCCAGCACAAGTCGCACACGCAAACCGCGCGACGGCAAACTGAAGGACCCTCTCTCATGTCCAAACCCTCTCTCGTCATGCTTCCTGGCCTCAACAACACCCGCGCCGTGTTTGAAGACATGATCCGGCTGCTGGCCGACACGGTCGATGTTACCGTGCTTGAATATCCGCCGCTCGACACGCTGGAGGCGATCGCCGCCGATGTCCTGGCGCGCTGCCCCGAACATTTCAACCTGTGCGCCTTTTCCTTCGGCGGCTATGTCGCCGCCGCCATGCTCGAACAGGCGCCGGAACGGATCGAGCGCCTCGCCTTCATCGGTGCGGGCCCCGGCGCCGACAAGCCGGAGCGCCGTGGCGCCCGCGAGGCCGCCATCGCACGGGCGCAGAACGGCGAGTACGAGGCCATGGTGAAAGCCAATGCCAATGCAGCCTTTCATCCAGACAGCCTCACCGACGCACGGCTGATGGCGCGCCGCGATGCGATGGTGAAAGACTATGGCGCAGAGCGCTATGTCGCCCACAGCCGCGCCGCCCTGGAACGGCCGGCGCGCTATCATGTCCTCGCCGGGCTGCAACACGAGATGCTGATGATGGCGGGCGAAACCGACAATGTCGTACCGCTGGCCGAAATGCAGCGCACGGCAGCCGCAGCGCCAAAGGCGCGTGTCGTCGTCGTGCCTGGCGCAGGCCATCTGCTGCCCATGGAAAAGCCGGCGGCCACGGTGGCGGAACTCAAACTCTGGCTCAACGCCTGAGCGACGGTCAGCGAAGAGAGGGCCTCAGCCCTTCATCTTCTCACGCAGCTTATCCATCACCTGTTGGCACCACGTCACTTCCAGGCGATAGATCTCGAGCCGGCGCAGAACCAGCACATAGCGCGAAAAGCGCCAGTGCAATGGATCCTCCATCTCCCTCGGGAAGTTCTTCCGCAGCTCCCCGACCGTGGCCTCGAAGCTTGTGATCAGATCTTCGAAATAGGCCAGCCGCCGCTCGAACATGGCCAGGACCACCGCCGGCTCCTTCGTCCAGGACGAATAGATCATGGTGAGGAAGTCGTCGCGCTGGGTCGGCGGTTCGGGCTCGGAGCCGATCCAGTCGGTCAGCGCCGCCCGGCCCGTATCCGTCACCGAATAGACGCGCTTATTGGGCCGGCCCTTCTGATCGACATCGACGGAGGTGACGAAGCCGCCCTCCTCCAATTCGGCCAGGGTCGGATAGACCTGACTGGTCTTGGCTGGCCGAAAGGCGTGCAGCTCCTTGACGATGTCATATCCCGAGCGCGGCTCACGCAGCAGCACGCCGAGAATTTGGTGAGAGAGATTGCTGAGCTTCGGCGGCCCTTCTCGATCGGAATCGGCCGCCTGACGCTTCTTCGTTGCCACCAATTGTGCCTCGCTCGATGAACGGTGCTGCCTTCGAAACCCCTGCTATCACAGAGAGCTATCCAAGAAACAAGGAATACTCCAGCTCGATCAGACGTCCTACGAGATTAGCCGCCGCAAGTTCAAAAAGGCAATGAGACCAGGACTATAGCCGCGCGCTCGCCGCTCTGTTCGCCCTGCCGACCGGGCGTGGCCCAGGCGGCCCTGGATATTGACGGCTGTGGATTAAAAATTGACGAAAAACACAGCGGAAACAACAACCTTCGAACCGACGCCAAACTGTTGCACGGATGCACTAGATACCGCGGCGGCAGGAGGTTACACAGCCTCCCCCGGCCCCGTGCGATTCGATACATCGCGCCGGTCGCCCTCGGACTAATTTCGCACCATTCAAGTCAAGCCGCCGTCCGCCAAGGCAAGATCATGACACGCTTCGTCACTTTCGCTCTCAGCTTCGCTCTCGTCGGCAGCCTGGCGCTCGTTGCTTTGACGCCGCCGTCGGCCCAGCTCAAAGCACGCGAGAACAGCGACTGCCGCCAGATCGAAGTGCCGCTCGACGAAGGCTATGGCATCACCGCCATGGTGACGCAGCAGGTCTGTAAAGACTAAGCGCTTCCTCAACGACTTAAGTGTTTCTGCCGCATAAATCTGCTCAAGCTTGAGGCTTGCCAAGCACGCGGAAGCCGCGCACCATTCGGCCATGGACGCTTCCCTTGCCGACACACTGACCACTTGGCGTCGCCATCTGCACGCTCATCCCGGCCTCTCCTTGCATGAAGGCGAGACCGCTGGCTTCGTCGTCGAAAAACTCAAACAGATTGGTGTCGCCGAGATCACGGAGCGCATCGGCGGTCATGGCGTGGTCGCCACGCTGCGTCGTGGCGGTAATCGCTCCGTCGGCTTGCGCGCCGATATGGATGCCTTGCCCATCGAGGAAGCGACCGAAGAGCTGCCGTGGCGCTCGCGCAACGCTGGCGTCATGCATGCCTGCGGCCATGATGGCCACACCACGGCGCTGCTCGGCGCCGCCGCTTTATTGCAAGACGACCCCGATTGGTCGGGCACCGTGCATCTGGTGTTCCAGCCGGCGGAAGAAGGCGCTGGCGGCGCCAACGCGATGATCAAGGACGGGCTGTTCCAGCGCTTCCCGATGGAGCGCATCTTCGGCTGGCACAATTGGCCGGGTCTCCCGGCCGGCACGATCGCCGTCCACGACGGCCCGGTGATGGCGGCCGGCGCCCGTTTCGACATGCAGTTCGATGGCCATGGCGGCCACGCCGCCCTGCCCCATCTCACCCGCGATCCGGTGGTCGCCGCTGGCCACGCCATCGTCGCCGCGCAATCGATCGTGGCGCGCAATCTCGATCCCGTCACCGGCGGTGGCGTCGTCTCCATCACCATGATGGAAGCCGGCACGGCGATGAACCAAATTCCCGCCAGCGCCACCTTGCGCGGCACAGCGCGCTGGCTGCGCCAGGAAGATGGCGACATCATCGAAGCCGCCCTGCAGCGCATCGCGCAGGGCATCGGCGCCACGTTTGAGGTGAGCGGACGGTTGGAATTCCGCCGTATCATTCCGCCGACCATCAATCATGCGGCCGAAGCCGACCTCGCCGCCACGGCCGCCGCCGTCGGTGGCGCCCTGCGCCGCGATCTGCCGCCCGCCATGACCGGCGAAGACTTCGCCTGTTTCTTGAATGAAGTGCCGGGCGCCTTCGTCTGGATCGGCAATGGCCCGACCGATGGCGGCCGCGAATTGCACAGCCCACATTACGATTTCAACGACGCCATCCTGCCGCGCGCGTCGAGCTATCTCGTCGAAGTCGCAAAACGCGCATTGCTTTAGCCGGCGCGCCGGAACGTCAGATTGTAGCGCACGGCACCCGTCATCGGATGATCACCATCGCGCAGGGTGTCGACGCCATGAAACGTCATGCGCGCCGGCCCGCCCCAGACCACCACATCGCCATGGACGAGGCGCAGGCGGCGCGTTTTGTCGGCGCGTGACAGGCCACCCCAGAGGAACGTCGCCGGCAAGCCGAGCGAGACGGAGACGATCGGTTCGTCGAGATCGCGCTCGTTGCGATCCTGATGCAAGGTCAACCGCGCGCCCGGCACATAGCGATTGATCAGGCAGGCCTCTGGCGCGAAGTCGGCAAAGCCCACCTGCGCCGCCGCCCGTCGCGCCAGATCGAGAAACAGCGGCGGCATCACCCGCCAGGGCCGGCCGGACTCAGGATCAAGCGGATCATAACGATAGCCCCTGCGATCGCTGACCCAGCCGAGTTGGCCGCAATTGGTCATCGCCACGGACATTTTCCAGCCGCCCGGCGTGATCAGATGCCGGAACGGCGCGGCTTGCGCGATCGCCGCAACGGCAGTCAACAAGGCTTCCGCTTCGGCACGGACAAACCCTGCGAGAACCACAGCGCCCGGCCCGAGCGAAACATCTGCCCGCGTTGTGTCGAAGAGATCGTTCTCGAAGAGATCATTCATGACAGCAACCACAACCTATGTCGCATCGTGGAAGATGACGCCCAGCGTGTGGCGGTGGCCTTCCCGCAGCTTGCTGACGCCATGGCGCAGAGCCACACGATAATCGCCCCGTGTGCCTTTTTGCGGGCGGCTGTTGACCGCGAAGATCGCCGCATCGCCCTTGTTCAAGGGCACCACGGCGGGACGCGTCTGCATGCGCGGGCGCTGTTCGGTGAGGACGAATTCGCCGCCCTGAAAATCCGCTCCCGGTTGCGACAGGAGCACCACGAGCTGTAGCGGAAAGACATGCTCGCCATAAAGATCCTGATGCAGGCAATTGTAGTCGCCCGGCCCATATTGCAACAGCAACGGCGTCGGCCGCTTTTGCCCGGCTTCATGACAGCGCGTGAGAAACTCCGCGTGATCCTCGGGAAAGCGCGCCGGCATCCCCATGCGCGCGTGCCAGCGGTTGGCGAGCGGAGCGAGACGCGGATAGACCGCCGTGCGTAGATCCTGGATCAGGCTTGGTAGCGGATAAGCGAAATAGCGATATTCGCCCTGGCCAAAGCCATGGCGCGCCATCACCACCCGGCTGCGGAACATTTCGCCGCCCGTGCCATAGAGAGCGGCGATGGCATCGCATTCGCCATCCTGCAAAAGCTTCGGCAGAACCGTCCAGCCCTGCGCATCGAGATCGTCAGCGGCCGACATCCAGTCGGCCGCGCCGATACGGTCTTCAATCGAAAGACGGGTCACGCGGCCGCCTCCAGATCGAGCAGTCGCCGCTTGCGGTTGACGCCCCAGCGATAGCTGGCGAGCGTCCCGTCGCTGCGGATCACGCGATGGCAAGGAATGGCCAACGCCGTGACATTCGCCGCGCAGGCGCTGCCAACGGCCCGCACCGCCTGGGGCGCACCGATCCGCTGCGCCAGTTCGGTATAGGTGATCGTCGATCCAACAGGCACCTGGCGGATCGCCGCCCAAACGCGTTTTTGAAACGACGTGCCATGCATCGTCAACGCCAGATCGAGAGCTTCATTCGGGTTTTCGATATGGCGGCGAACCCTGGTAAGATCGGCGCGCAGCCGTGCTTCATCCTCGATGAGACCGGCACCGAACTGCGTTGCCAGTTCCGCACGAACCGCTTCGGCATCGTCCCCGATCAGGATCGCCCGGATAGCGCCGCTATCGCGCGCCACCAGAACCGTCCCCAGCGCGGTCTCAGCCGTCGCGTAAACGAGACGCTCGATTTCAACATGTTTCATCTTCGTCACTCCTGTGTTGCGACAAGGCTGACTCTAGAGGCGCGAACGTAGGGCCACACTCCGGTCCTTGCTTTCAAATCGACTTTTGCAAATCGACTTTTGCAAATTCATCTCGTCATTTCTGAGCACATGCCCCGCCCTTCAGCGAATGCGGGTGACATCGGCGTCGCCCAGAAGAAAGACCTCGCCGCTGTGAAAGCGAACCTCGAAATCGCCATTGTCGAGAGCGCGCCGCTTAGCGAACCCGCGCCGAACCAGCCGCTCGATCATCGACAGAACAAGCGCCTTGTCCGGATCGTCGCGCCTGATGACACGGAGCGTGGCAATGCTCCGCGCCTGCCGCGCGGGCCTGGTGATCATTGGCGCTGCGCCCGCTCAACGAAGGGATGCGCTTCGCGATCGAGCAAGGCTCGCTTCCGCTCGACACCCCAGGCATAGCCAGACAGCGCGCCATCGGTTCTGACGACACGATGACACGGGATCGCCACGGCCAACGGATTGGCCGCACAGGCGCCAGCGACGGCGCGCACCGCACTAGGCCTGCCGATCCGGCGGGCGAGTTCCGCATAAGACATCGTCTCGCCGACAGGAATATCCTGCAACGCCTGCCACACCCGCTGTTGAAACGCAGTGCCCCGCACGTCGAGCGGCAGATCGAGCCCCAGCCGCGGCGCTTCGACAAAGCCGACGACACGCGCCACCAGCGTCTCGTAATCGGCATCGCCGCCAATCAAGCTGGCATTCGGGAAACGATCCTGAAGATCGCGCACGAGTTGATCCGGGTCGTCGCCGAACAGGATGGCGGCGACGCCTTTGCGGGTCGAAGCGACGAGGATCGCCCCGAGCGAGGACTGGCCGACCGCGAAGCGAATGTCTTCATGCGCGCCGCCGGCACGATAGCGCGTCGGTGTCATGCCGAGCATGCCCACAGCTTGCTCGTAGAAGCGGCCGCTCGAATTGAAGCCGGCATCATAGATCGCCTCGGTCACGCCACTTCCCTGCGCCAGGGCCAGCCGCACCTTCTTGGCGCGCTGCGCGGCGGCATAGTCCTTCGGCGTCAGGCCGGTCGTCGCCTTGAACAGCCGGTGGAAATAGCCGGCGCTGCGCCCGAGCGCCCGCGCCAGATCGGCCAATGCCGGCTCCTCCTCGCTCGCCTCGATGATGCGGCAGGCCCGCGCGACGAGCGCCGCCTGATCATCCACGACCGAGGCGCCATCGGGATTGCAGCGTCGGCAAGGCCGGAAGCCCGTCGCCTTCGCATCGGCCAAAGTGGCGTGAATACGCACGTTTTTGGGGTTGGCGGCACGGGAGGGACAGGAGGGGCGACAATAGATACCAGTCGTATAGACTGAATACCAAAACTGACCGTCCGCATTACGGTCGCGCGCCAAAATCTGCGTCCAGCGCCCATCATCGCCGCCAAATGCTTGCGAAATCGTTTGTTTCTTCAAAAATATGGTCATCGGCCGGCTCTATGCGGATTGGCGCGGCACACCGCTGCCGCGCGGCCGCCTCCGAAATCAGGCTCCCATGTTGGCCGCCTCGGCGCTGAAAACCACCCGATTACGCTGAAAGCCCCACGTTCCGGATCTGGGCAACCCGGAGCATTCACGCCGTCATCACAGTTTGAACTATAAATGTGGGGTCGAATCCCGGAAGGACCGCACGATGAAGACCGAACAGAGCGTCCTTCGCTTCTCCATCGTCATGACCTTCTTCCTGGCCGGATTTGGCATCCTCTTCGGCCTGCTGTCGGGCTCGTATTCCATCGTCTTCGATGGCCTCTACGCCCTAACCGACGCCAGTATGACCGTTCTGTCGCTTCTGGTGACCAATCTCATCGCCGCCTCGACGGCCATCGGCACCAAGAAGAGCAAGCTCGTCGAAACCTTCACTATGGGCTTCTGGCATCTCGAGCCCATGGTGCTCGGCCTCAACGGCATCTTGCTGATCGGCGCCTCGATCTATGCCCTCATCAACGCCATCGGCAGCATCCTGTCGGGCGGGCGCGTGCTGAGCTTCAATATGGCGATCATCTATGCCGTGGTGACCGTCGTGCTCTCCGTCGGCATGGCCATCTATGGCAAGCGCGCGAACAAGACGATCCGTTCGGATTTTCTCGCCATGGATGCCAAGGCGTGGGTGATGTCGGCGGCCTTGACCGCCGCCCTGCTGGTCGCCTTCATCTTCGGCTATTTCATCCAGGGCACCCACTTGCAGTGGATGTCGCCTTATGTCGATCCGGCCATTCTTGCGGTCGTCTGCCTTGTGGTGATCCCCATTCCCCTCGGCACGGTGCGACAGGCGCTGGCCGATATCCTGCTGGTGACGCCGGCGGAACTCAAACAGCACGTCGACGAAATCGCCGAAAACATCGTCGCGCGCTACGGCTTCGCCTCCTATCGCGCCTATGTCGCCCGGGTCGGACGCGGCCGCCAGATCGAGCTCTATTTCATCGTGCCAACGGGCTGGCCGGCAAAGCGGTTGGAGGAATGGGACCGCCTCCGCGATGAAATCGGCGAGTCGATCGGCGGCGACACGTCGGATCGCTGGCTCACCATCGTCTTCACGACGGACGAGGAATGGGCGGAATAAATAGAACGGCCCGCATGTTGCGCATGCGGGCCGAAGGCTGTCAGGCCAGCTGCCGGATCAGGTCCAGCTGCGTCAGAGCCGTCACGCCGTCATCGAGACCGATCTCGGAAACGATCCTGCCGTTTTCGATCTTCAGCACCGTGGTCCCGGTGAAGTGCATCTTGCGCCCACTTGCCGCCGGCAGCGATCCGACGAGAAAGTCGCTGAAGGCCGCGCCCGTGTGAGTGCCGCCGCCTTCCCATTGGCCAACGACATAGTCGCCCTCTGCGATCAGATCGGCCGTTCCCCAGAATTTGAGATCGGGAAAAGCGGCGCGGAAGTCGGTCATGAAAGCCTTGATGTCGGCATGGCCACGGCGCGGTTCATGCAGCGAATAGCGCAGCAGCATGTCGGGCGCGGCAATTTCGTCGACGACGTCGAGGTTGCATTCTTCGCCCCAGAACTCGGTGAACCAACGGCCGACAACGGCCTTGTTATCATCAATCTTGGACATCTCGATCTCCTGTCAGCTCGCATCGGCGCGAGCGGAAGCAGACCTAGGTCGAGACAACGCCCATCAAACTCCGAATATTGCCCTGGTATCGAACCGGACCGATGAATCTTCGATTCGACAGCAAGAACCGGTGTGCTGAAGAAATCCAACCACTCCTAACCTGCGGTTCATTCAGCCCGCAGGAGAAGCCACATGTCCCGCGAAGAACAAGTTTTAGTCCGTGGACGACCGGCACACGCCCCGATCGATCTCAAACGCGCGCCCCATGCGGTAGAGACTGCTCTCGGCATCTGGAAAGCAGTTGTCCCAGTCGCCGGACGGGACAGGCCACGCACCCATCCGATGTCCTGCCCTTCTCGGCTCGCCACACTGATTTGGCTCACGACACCCGATGCGGAAGAATTCGTCCGATTGATGCGCGCCCTGCCCGTGCAAGATCGCAACTGGGATCTGCAACCATGATGCAGCCGTGTGCTCAATGACCGGTGCCGGAGAGATCGCCCGACGTCAGTCCCGCGGCAGCGAGATAACTGCGGCGCACCAGCTTATCGCTCCCGCCGCGCGGCTGCAGCACATCGCGGTCGAGAAAATACCCCGTCAGGCGAAAGCCATCGGCAATCTCCGCTTTGCTGGGCGCATATTGCCAGGACATGGAATGCAGGAAAGCCGGCAGCGGCAGCAGTCGATCCTTATAGGGCTCGCCAGCGCTGGCGCTGACGGCACGCCCCGTCTTCGGCGACACGTAGATCAAAGCGTCATTCGTTCCCGTCGCCGCGCATTGCGACAGGTCGAGACGGAAGCCCAGTTCCGACAGCACTTCCAGCTCGAAGCGCACCATCAGCGCCGGACCAAACTGCTGATCACCCAGGCGATCGGCCATGGCGCTCGCCATCTCGTAAAGCGTTTCGTGCGGATCGCGTTCGGGCAGCAGCCGCAGCAGTTCGCCGATCAGATTGATACCGGCGAGCGCCAGCGGCGTCGCCATTATCTCGGCCGCGCGCGCCTTCCCCACCTCGAGCGTGAACAGGCCAAGATGCTCTTCCAACCGCGCCCGCCACGTCACCTCGACGCTATTGCCCTGTTGCAGGGTCGGCTGCATGCGCCGCGAGCGGCCGCCTTTGACAATGCCCATGTGGCGGCCATGGGCGCGCGTCATCAATTCGACGATGAGGCTGGTCTCGCCGTGCTTGCGCAATCCGATGATGATGCCTTCATCGCGCCATTCCACGCGCAACCTCAATCATAGCGTTTTGAGCCTATGGCGCGCGACGCGCCAGAAACAAGCCTGCGGTCAGCGTGCCCAGCATCAACACGCCCGAGAACATCGCCACGCCCGGCCAGCCGGCCGTGCTCCAGAACAGGCCGCCCGCCGAGCCGGCGATGCCACCGCCGATATAATAGAATAGCAGATAGAGCGAAGAAGCCTGCGCCTTGTCCTGGTCAGCCAGCGCTGGCGCATAGCCACTGCAAATCGCATGGGCGCCGAAAAACCCAAATGTCATGGCGGCCAGACCGAAGACGATGGCGATGAGATTGTCGGGCGTCATCACCACCAGCCCGCAGATCATGATCAGGATCGAGGCGACCAGCACACGACCCCGCCCAAAGCGCGACGCCAAATTGCCCATGGTCGCCGATCCCAGACTGCCGATCGGATAGCAGGCGAAGACCAGACCGGCGAGACTCTGGCTGAAATTGAATGGCGGCGCCTGCAAGCGGAAGCCGATGTAATTGTAGAGCACCATGAAGCCGCCGAGCAGTAGAAAGCCCTCGCACACCAGAAGGACAATGCCAGGATTGCGGAAATGGCGAAACAGCGAGGCGGCGAGCCCGCCAAAATGCAGCCCACGCGGCACGAAATGCTGCGACGGCGTCAAGGCCTTCCAGAAGATGACGGCCGAGACGAGCCCGGTCGCGGCGATAAAAGCCATGGCGATGCGCCAGGAACCGTAGTCGGCCAACACCGCGACAAAGAGCCGGCCCGACATGCCACCAAGCGCGCCGCCGCCGATATAGAGGCCGACGGCCGGCGCCACCGCCTGCGGCTCCATCTCCTCACCGAGATAGGCGAGCGCCACCGCCGGCATGCCGCTGAGCGCGACGCCGGCCAGCGCCCGCAGCCACAAGATCTGGCTCCATTCCGTCGCCACCGACAGCAGCAGGGTCAACACAGAGGCCGAGACGAGCGCGCCCAACATCAGCGGTTTGCGACCCCAAGCTTCGGCGAAGGAGCTGGCGAAGATCATCGCCACGGCCAGCGTGATGGTCGTCAGCGACAGGGCGAGAGAACTCTGCGCCGGCGAGACATGAAACTCGTCGACGAACAAAGGCAGGATCGGCTGGGTGCAATAGAGCAGCGCGAAGATCGAGAAGCCGCAGGAAAAGATCGCCAGCGACGTGCGCCGATATTGCGGCGTCCCCTTGGCGATCCGCCCTGTCCCAGCCGCTTGCGTCACCTTTATTCCTTGGGGAAGTCGAGACCCATTTCGCGATAGCGATCGGGATCGTCGAGCCAGCGCTCGCGCACTTTCACGAACAGGAACAGATGCACTTTCTGCTCGGCCGCTTCGGCGATATCCTTGCGCGCCGCGCTGCCGACCGATTTCAGCGTGCGTCCGCCCTCACCGATGACGATCTTCTTATGCGCGTCGCGCGTCACATAGATCGTCTGCTCGATGCGCGCCGAACCATCCGGCAGGTCCTTCCACTGTTCGGTCTCGACAGTGAGGTTGTAGGGCAGTTCGTCGTGCAGGCGCTCGAACAGTTTCTCGCGGGTGATCTCGGCGGCGAAGACGCGCATCGGCGCCTCGGTGATCTGGTCTTCGGGAAACAACCATGGGCCCGGCTGCATCTTGGCCGCCAACTTCTCCAGCATGGTCGGCACGCCATAGCCCTTGAGCGCCGACACCATGAAGGTGTCGTCGAAGGGGCACAATTCGTTGATCGATTGGGCCAGGCCAAGCAGCGTGGTGTTCTCCACCGTGTCGATCTTGTTGAGCACCAGCGCCTTCGGCAGCCGCACGTCCTTCAGCTTCGTCAGGATCTCGCGCGCTTCATCGTTGAGCCCGCGGTGCGCGTCGATCAGCAGACATACCGCATCCGCGTCGACCGCTCCGCCCCAGGCGCTCGTCACCATGGCGCGGTCGAGCCGGCGCTTGGGCTGGAAGATACCCGGCGTGTCGACAAAGATGATCTGCGTCTTCTCGTGCACGGCGATGGCGCGCACCTGCGCCCGCGTCGTCTGCACCTTGCGCGAAACGATCGAGACTTTCGCGCCAACCAACGTGTTGAGCAGCGTCGATTTGCCGGCGTTCGGGGCCCCAATCAGGGCAACGAACCCGCAGCGCGTTTGAGTGTCAGTGGTCAACTTTATACCTTGTCCTTGCGGTCGCGAACTTTTTCGCGAGTCATGAAAGCGCGCGCCGCGGCCTGCTCGGCCACTCGTTTCGACGCGCCCTCCGCCTCCGCCGGCGGATAGCCTGTCACTTCGACAGCAATTGTAAAGTGCGGCGCGTGATCGGGACCCGACCGGCCGGTCTCGCGATAATGCGGCGGCTCCTTGCCGCGCGCCTGCGCCCACTCCTGCAGAACGGTCTTGGGATCCCGCAGCGGGTTTTTCGGCGCCATCATCCGCTGCGACCAGCTGCGGCGCACCAGGCCGCGCGCCGCCTCATAGCCGGCATCCAGGAACACCGCGCCGATGATCGATTCACAGACGTCTGAGAGGATAGCCTTCTTCTGCGAACCGCCGGTCTTCACCTCGCCGCCGCCCAGCCGCAACCAGTCGCTGGCGCCCCATTGGGTCGCCACGTCGGCGCAAGCCTCGCGGCGCACCAGGTCGGTGAGACGTTGCGACATCTCCCCTTCGGTCGCCTTCGGAAAGGTCTCGAACAGCATTTCGGCGATGACCAGCCCCAGCACCCGATCGCCGAGGAACTCAAGCCGCTGATAGGAGTGAGCCCGCTTCGCCGTGGTGACCGCGCTGACATGGGTCAGCGCCGCCTCCAACAGGTCGCGGTTGCTGAACTGATGTCCGATACGCTCTTCTAACGGTCCGAATTCGGGCCGGGCTTTTCGCGCCATCGCTCTACCGCACAGGCGTGAAGATGCGATCCCAGCGGACAGTCCAGGGCCAGCGCCACACTTGCCAGGCCGGCTCGCCTTCATCGATCGAGAAGAAGATCAACTCAGCGCGGCCGACGAAATTTTCGAACGGCACATAGCCAACACCGCCATCATTGCTGGGAACGCGCGAATCCGTCGAATTGTCGCGGTTATCGCCCATCATGAAGTAATTGCCCGGCGGCACGGTGTAGACATTGGTGTTGTCGTAGAAACCGGTGTCGCCGTCCCGCTCGATAACCGTGTAGCTGACGCCGTTGGGCAGGGTTTCCTTATAGGTCGGCACTTCGGCGTCGCGCCCAAACGCATCGCGGGTGCGAATCTTGCTGATTGGCGCGCGTGGCACCAGCTGGCTGTTGATATAGAGCTTGCCCTCGATCATCTGCACCCGGTCGCCCGGCAGGCCGATGACGCGCTTGATGTAGTCCGTCGAACCATCGCGCGGCAGTTTGAACACAGCGACGTCGCCACGCTTGGGCTCGGAGGCGAGCACGCGGCCGGAGAACAGGTCCGGGCTGAACGGCATCGAATGTTTGGAATAACCGTAGGAATATTTCGAGACGAACAGATAGTCGCCGATCAGCAATGTCGGGATCATCGAGCCCGAGGGGATGTTGAACGGCTGAAACAGCAGCGTTCGCACCACGATGGCTATGAGAAGGGCTTCGATGACGACCTTGATGGTCTCGCCTATGCCGCCTTCGGCCTTTTTCGCCACCCGCTCCACCTTCCGGTCCGACATGCCGTCATCCGTCTGTTCGCGCCGCCAATGCGGGGCAGTTGCACCGAGCATAACAGGACGGCCAACCCTTCCGTCCGTATAGTCCTGGAACACGGACCCGCCAAGGCTAATCCTTGGCAGCGTCACCTGTATTTCCCGCAAACCTATGGCGATTTGATCCCGAAATCAGGCTCTTGTAGGGCGCAACGGAAGGGAGTGGATGACCGCGCCCACCCCAGCCAGCCCCCGCCCCTGGCCGCTTCCAGCCGGCCCAGGAGCCCACCTGCCCCTTGAACCGGCAGGTGATTCTCAGGGACGGAAGGCCTCGATCACCACGAAAGCTTGAGCATAAGGATAATCGTCGGTGATGGTGACGTGGATCAGCGCCGTCTGTCCGATCGGCGTCAATTCTTCCAGCCGCAGCGCGGCCTTGCCAGCCAGCGCCATGGTCGGCCGGCCGCCGGGCATGTTGACCACGCCCATGTCGCGCCAGGCTACCCCCATGCGGATGCCCGTGCCCAGGGCCTTGGCGCAGGCCTCCTTGGCCGCGAAACGTTTGGCATAGGAGGCGGCGCGGGCGGCACGGCGGTCGGAGCGCGCCTGCTCGATGTCGGTGAAACAGCGCCGGGTGAAGCGGTCGCCAAACCGTTCCAGTGTTTCCTCGATCCGCCGGATGTCGACCAGGTCTGAGCCGATCCCGATGATCATGTCTGGCCCCCATTTTGGGGCTCGCCTGGCGCTAGACGCGCCCGGCCTTCCTGCATCGCCTTGCGCATCTGCGCGATGGCGGCCGGAAGACCGATGAAGATCGCCTCGCCGATGAGGAAATGGCCGATATTGAGCTCGACGATCTCGGGCAGCGCCGCAATCGTGCGCGCGGTGTCGAAATCGAGCCCGTGACCCGCGTGGCATTCGATGCCGAGCTCCTTGGTCAGGGCCGCTGCCGTGCGAAGGCGCTCGAACTCCATAGCGGCGCGCTGCGTCTCGCCATGGGCCAACGCATCGCACCAGGCGCCCGTGTGCAGTTCGACCACCGGGGCGCCGATCGAATGCGAGGCTTCAAGCGCATCGCGCGATGGCTCGATGAACAGCGACACCCGGATGCCGGCACGCTTCAACTCCGTCGTGACGATCTTCAGATGATCGTGGCCGCCGACCACATCGAGACCGCCTTCGGTCGTCCGTTCGCTGCGCTTCTCCGGCACCAGGCAAGAGGCGTGCGGCCGTGTACTAAGCGCAATGGCGACCATGTCGTCGGTCGCCGCCATTTCGAAATTGAGCGGCTTGGAGATTTCGCGCTTCAGCCGCGCCATATCCTCGTCGCGGATGTGGCGCCGATCCTCACGCAAATGCGCCGTGATGCCATCGGCGCCAGCGGCGATGGCAATCAGCGCGGCGCGCACCGGATCGGGCAGCGTCCCGCCCCGGGCGTTACGCACCGTCGCCACGTGATCGATGTTCACCCCCAGGCGTAACTGCCCCATCACACAATTCCTCGTCTGCTAGCTCTATTCCGCGGCCGCCGCGATCTCGCCCGAGCGCATCTGCGTCTCAAGCAATTGCCGATAGATGCCGTCGTGTCGCCCCATCAATTCCGTATGGGTGCCATCTTCCACGATTTTACCGTCGTCGAAAACCAGAATGCGGTCCATGCTCTGAATGGTCGACAGCCGGTGGGCAATGACCAATGTGGTGCGGCCCTTCGACAGCTTTTCGATAGCGTCGCGGATATAAAGCTCGGACACCGAATCCAGGCTCGATGTCGCCTCGTCGAGAATGAGCACGGGCGTCGCCGCCAGAATGGCGCGGGCGATGGCGACCCGCTGGCGTTCGCCGCCGGACAGTTTGATGCCGCGCTCGCCAACCAGGGTTTCATAGCCCTTCGGCAGACCGCCGACGAAACGGTCCACATGGGCAAGCTTGGCCGCCTGTTCAATTTCGTTCTGACTCGCCTGCGGCTGGCCATAGGCGATGTTCATCGCCAGCGAGCGGTGGAACAACATCGGCTCTTGCGGCACCAGACCGATACCGCGCCGCAGCGAGTCCTGCGTCACCTCGGCAACGTCCTGGCCATCGATGCGGATATGGCCACTCTGCAGATCGTAGAGCCGCTGCACCAGCTTGACGAAGGTCGACTTGCCCGCGCCCGAATGGCCGACAAGGCCGACCCGTTGCCCCGGCTCGATGACCACCGACAGGTCGCGAAACAGCGCCCGCCCCGCCCCTGCATAAGCAAAGGTGACATGATCGAACTCGACCTTGCCGCGCGTGATGGCGAGCGGCTTGGCGCCAGGCCGGTCGGCGATTTGCACGTCCGTCTCGCGAAACTCCAGCACGTCATCCATATCGTTGACGTTGCGTTGGATGGTGCGCACATGCTGGCCGATGTCGCGCAGATAGCCGTTGAGAAGGATCTGCGTAGTGATCAGCGTCGTGATGTCGCCTGGCGTCGCCTGGCCATCGATCCACAATTTCAGGCCGGTGCTGAGCATGGCGATCTGCAAGAACACCAGCAGAACCGACTGCACCATGCCGCTGAGGACGCCACGGTCCCACGAGCGGATCGCCCGCCATTCCCAATTGCCGGCGACATCGGCGAAGAGCTTGTCTTCACGCTCCTCGGCGGCGAAGGTCTTCACCGCCGGATTGGACGTGATCGAATCCGCCAGAGTGCCGCTCATGCGCGAATCCCATTCGCGCGCCGCGACATTGGCCGGCTGCACATAGATGACCGAAATCGAGATGACCACCGTCAGAAAGATGACGATGGACGCAGCAACGATGAGACCGAGGATCGGCCAGCGCCAGGCGAAGATGGCGCTGACGCCGAGCATGACGATGAGCGCCGGCAGCAGGCCGAAGATGATCGTGTCGGTGAATGTGTCATAGGCGCTCATGCCACGCGTGATCTTGCGCACGGTCGAGCCGGCGAAAGAATTGGCGTGCCATTCCGACGAAAAGCGCTGCACCTTGGCGAAGGCATCGCGGCCAATTGCGGTAATCGAGCGCGCGCTGAGGCGATTGAGCAGGAAGCCGACAATCTGGCGCGACAACGCGAACAGCGCGCCAAGGCCAATGAAAATCGCCAGCGCCCGCACGACGGGCGCTGGATTGTCGCGCGATCCAGAGGCGATGGCATCGATCAGATGGCCAGACGCCAGCGGAATGCTGACGTCAATCAGCGTCGAGCCAATACGCGCCGCGAGGATGCCAGCCAGAAGGCCTGGCCAACGCAGCCAGTAATGGGTCACGAAAAAGAGAACACGCCGATAGGTTGCGCGCGAGGGCGCTGGCGCCGCCGCTTCTTCTTCGGCGGCGCTCATCAGCCATTCACCCGCTCAACGCGCGAGACGACGTTCTGCGCCTTCAACTGCGCGATCAGTGCGTTGAGATGTTTCAAATCGTGCACTTCAATATCCAGCATCAAATCGCGGACATCGTCGGAATGCTTGGCGATATCAACGGAGTCGATATTGGCGCCAGTTTCGCCAATGACTGTGGCGACATTACCGAGCGCGCCCGGTTCGTTGATGACAGAAATAAGGAGGCGCACGGGAAACAGACTGCCCGACGCGCTCTCCACGTCCCAGCGCACGTCGAGCCAACGTTCCGGCTGGTCGTCGAACTGCGTCAGTGCCGGCGACTGGATCGGATAGATGACGACCCCCTCGCCTGGCGTCAGGATGCCGACGATGCGATCGCCGGGGACCGCGCCGCCGTTGGGCGCGAAGCTCACCGGCAGATCGCCGCGCAGGCCACGGATCGGAATGCCCGTCCCCTGGTCGGCGGCCAAGGTGCCCGGCGCTGTCCCATTCGCTGTCTTCTTGCCTTTGGCTGACTTGGCGGTGCGCGCCACCGGACGGTCGAGGGCGACATCGGGATAGATCGCCTTCACCACATCGCCCGAATACATTTCGCCACGACCCACCGCCGCCAGCACATCTTCAACGCTCTGGCGCGCCAGCCGCGGCAGCGCCGTCTTGAGCCGATCGTCGGAATAGGTCTTGCCGCTGCGCTCGAAAGCGCGCGTGACGATCTGGCGGCCGAGGCCTGAATACTGCTCACGCACCGCATCGCGCGTGGCGCGACGAATGGCGGCGCGCGCCTTGCCGGTGACGACGAGGGATTCCCAAGCCGGCGGCGGCGTCTGGCCTTCCGCCGTCACGATCTGCACTTCGTCGCCGTTCTGCAGTTCCGACAGCAGTGGCGCGATATGGCCGTTGATGCGCGCGCCGACCGCGTGATTGCCGACGTCGGTATGCACCGCATAAGCGAAGTCGATCGGCGTCGCGCCACGCGGCAGCGCGATCAGCCGGCCCTTCGGCGAGAAACAGAACACCTGGTCGTGGAACAATTCGAGCTTGGTGTGCTCGAGAAAGTCTTCCGGCGTATCGCCCTGGTTGAGCGCGTCGATGGTGCGCCGCAGCCACGCATAAGCACGGCTTTCACTCGACAGCCGCTCGGTATCGACCGTATGGCCGTCCTTATAGAGCGCATGGGCGGCAATGCCGTTATCCGCGACTTCGTTCATCTCGCGCGTGCGCACCTGCAGCTCGACGCGCTGGCTGCCGGGACCGACCACGGTGGTGTGGATGGAACGATAGTCGTTCTGCTTCGGGGTCGAGATATAGTCCTTGAACCGACCCGGCACGTTCGGCCAACGCGTGTGGACGACACCGACCACGCGATAGCAATCCTCGATCGTCGGCGCGATGACGCGGAAGCCAAAAATATCCGACAGCTGCTCGAAGCCGATCGACTTGCGTTCCATCTTGCGCCAGATCGAATAGGGCGTCTTCTCGCGTCCCTTCACGTCCGTGGTGATGCCACGATCGCTCAACGCGTCGGACAATTCCTTTTCAATGCGCTTGATCAGCTCACCGTTGGAACGCCGCAACACGTCCAACCGCTCGTCGATCATGACGGCTGCGTCCGGCATCAACGTGCGAAACGACAGGTTCTCCAGTTCGTCACGCATCGCCTGCATACCCATGCGGCCGGCGAGCGGCGCATAGATGTCGAGCGTCTCCTGGGCGATGCGCCGACGCTTCTCGGGCGGCACATATTGCAGGGTGCGCATATTGTGCAGGCGGTCGGCGAGCTTCACCAACAGCACGCGGATGTCGTCGGCGACCGCCAACAGCATGCGGCGGAAATTTTCCGCCTGCTCGGCCTGTTTGGAAACCAGATCGAGCCGCTTCAGCTTGGTCAGGCCTTCGACAAGCCGGCCAATCTCCTCGCCGAAGAGTTGATCGATCTCTTCGCGCGTCGAGGCCGTGTCTTCGATCGTGTCGTGCAAGACCGCGGCGACGATGGTGGCATCGTCCAGGCGCAGGCCGGTGAGGATGGCGGCAACTTCGAGCGGATGCGAAAAATAGGGGTCGCCCGACGCGCGCTTCTGCGCTCCATGCGCCTTCATCGCATAGACGTAAGCTCTGTTAAGCAGATCCTCGTCGGCCTGCGGATTGTACTTCCGCACCCGGTCGACGAGCTCGTATTGCCTCATCATTTGTGTCGTGCCAACGCTCAGGCGCGCTCACGGGCGCGCCTGGATCACATATCGGGGCATTTGCCGACACTGGCAAGCCAAACACTGCCTTGGCGGCGCGTAAGCCGATGAAAAAACGCTTATTCAGCGTCTTCTTCGGTTTCGGCCGGGGGCACCAGGCCTTCGAGGCCCCGCAGCAGGTCTTCTTCGGTCATGCGATCGAACTGAACGTCGCCGGACCCATCGCTCTGCTCGCCAGCCGGCGCCAGCGCCGGCACGACCTCGGCCTCCGGCTCGTCGACTTCGACGTGCTTCTGCAGCGAGTGAATCAGATCTTCCCTGAGATCCTCGGGCTGCAAGGTGCCGTCGGCGATCTCGCGCAGCGCCACGACCGGGTTTTTGTCACGGTCGCGATCAATGGTGATCGGCTGGCCGGACGCAATCATACGAGCGCGATGGCTGGCGACGAGCACCAGATCAAAGCGGTTTTCTACCTTGTCGATACAATCTTCGACGGTGACGCGGGCCATGGAGCCTCCAAACGGGCAAAAGAATGCCAAAAAATGCTGAGATTCTTGTCCGGGTACACGGTGGGCGCTGCGAAAGCAACCCTGAAGAGATCCCTACTATCCGGAAAAGTCTGCGCAAATTTGACCAAAGTCACCAATTTTCACTTGCAGTAATCATGGCGACAACTATCTTGCCCATCGGAGTCGGTTGTAAATTTACCCGCGCTGCCAATAACATACGAATTTACGGCGTGCCGGCAAATAGGTATGGGAAGAGCGGCTGCGGCGTAGACTTTCCAAAGACGACACAAAATATTGCCGCGAATGTCGCGTATGTAGCCAGTGAGGCCGCATATTTTATGTTGGCTGGGAATATTTCCAGACGCAATTCGTCTGTTTAAGTTTTTTATCTGACGGCGACTGTTTTCTTATTCCGGGAAATGCGGGCATCCTACAATGGCAAACGACGAACGGATTGCACTATTTATTGATGGCGCCAATCTTTATGCGACCGCGAAAACGCTCGGCTTCGACATCGATTACAAAAAGTTGCTGAAAGAATTCCAGACGCGAGGCCGCCTGATCCGGGCCTTCTACTATACGGCGCTGGTCGAAGATCAAGAATACTCCTCGATTCGCCCGCTGATCGATTGGCTCGACTACAACGGCTTTTCGGTGGTCACCAAGCCGACGAAGGAATTCGTCGATTCCCTCGGCCGCCGCAAGGTCAAGGGCAATATGGACATCGAGCTCGCAGTCGACGCCATGGAAATGGCCGGCTTCATCGATCACATGATCCTGTTTTCTGGCGATGGCGATTTCCGCTCGCTGGTCGAAGCCGTACAGCGCCGCGGTGTGCGCGTCTCGGTGGTCTCCACTGTCACCACCCACCCGCCCATGGTGGCGGACGAACTGCGCCGCCAGGCCGACGAATTCGTCGATCTCATCTCGCTCATCCAGAAGGTCGGCCGCGAGCAGACCGAGCGCCCGCAGCGCCCCGTTGGTGAGCGGCGGCCGATGCCCGTTGGCCCTGCCAGCCATCCTCTGGACGACCCCGACAGCTGATCGCCTCGCCGATGGCCAAAGCTGCGAAAGCGACAGCCCTCAGCGCCGGGCCCGGGCGGGATTGTCCGCTCTGCCCCCGACTGATGGAGTTTCGCCTTGAAGCGCGGGCGAAAGAACCGCTGTGGCACAATGCGCCGGTGCCGAGCTTTGGCCCCGCCGACGCGCGCTTGCTGATCATTGGCCTGGCGCCCGGGCTGCGCGGCGCCAACCGCACGGGCCGACCGTTCACCGGCGACTATGCTGGCGATCTGCTCTACGCCACTTTGCTCGACTACGGCTTCGCCAAAGGCATCTACGAGCAAAGCCCCGACGACAGCCTGAAACTGATCGATTGCCGGATCACCAATGCGGTGCGCTGCGTGCCGCCGCAGAACAAGCCGACCCCGGCCGAGATCAACACCTGCCGGCCCTTTCTCAACGCCACCCTCGCCGACAATCCGCGTCTCGAAGCCATCGTCGCCCTCGGGCGGATCGCCCATGAGAGCCTGCTGCGGACCGTGGGCGCCAAGCTCGCGTCACATCCCTTCGGCCATGGCGCGCAACATGCGCTGCAACTGGCGAACGGCCGCAGCGTGCGCCTCTACGACAGCTATCATTGCTCCCGCTACAACACGAACACCGGTGTGCTGACGCCAAAGATGTTCCAACAGGTCTTCGCCGCCGTCCGCGCTGCCCTGCCCTGACAGGCACGACTTCCCGCGCCTGTCTCCTTTAGGAGGCAGCAGGCAAAAACCGGGGCACCTTCGTCTTCAGGATCTCGATCAGCCGCGGATCCATGTAGTCGTACTCGTCGGGTATATCCAAGCAGATGAGACGAGCCCGTAAGTCGGATTTAAAACGACGCTGGAGCTTGCCCCGATGGGCCTTCTCCATGACAAAGATGATGTCGGCCCAGCGCACCAGTTCGGCGTCCAAAGGGGTCTCAGCATCATTGTTCGTACCGGCTGAAGCGACCTCGATATTTGGGTAGGTGGCAAACACCTGCTCGGCGGTCGGACTTCGTAATCGGTTTTGGCTGCAAACGAACAGCACGTTCTTCATGCACGACCCACTGTGTTCCAAAACAAGCTTGGCTCAATGGGCAGCATATATGAAAAAGCCCCGGCCAACGCCGGGGCTCAAGGTCCGCCCGATTCCCCATAATCCCGAATCTGTTGCTCAGAGGGAGCGGATTGAAACGGAGGCCAATTTCAATCTCACCGGATGCCCGGGTGTCACGAGGCGCGGTCGTCCCGGCCGGGAGATTGCGTCTCCCGGCCGAAACCTTTGATTAGAACGTGCGCTCGACGCGAACACGACCCGTCCAGTTGCTCGGGCTGACCGAAGCCAGCGTGCCGAGACCGGCCGGAGCCGAGAGCGGCAGGCTCTGGTTCATGCGGGCGTAGGACAGTTCGACACCGATGTCGAAGTTACGCACCGGCGACCAGATGATGTCGCCCATGACGTTCCACGCGGTGGCGTTCGACAGACCGCCATTGGCCCAAGCGGTGTTGCGTGTCGTCGAACCCGGGGTGATGCGCGCATACGAAGCCAACAGGTTCGAACGCAGCGACGGGGTCCAGTAGTGGGTCAGGATACCAGCCACCGAGAAGGCGCGGGTCTGTTCCGAACCACCGATGGTGCAGGCCGCGTTCACGCAGAACAGCGTGACGTTACGGTCGGCACGCAGGAAGCCGCCGAGGAAGTTACCCGTGGTCGAGGTGGCGCCGGCGTTGATGCCGTTGCCGACGACGTAATCGAGTGCGCCGACGCCGTAGCCAGCCCACACCTGGACGCTGTCGCCAGCGGCGATCATCGGCAGGTTGATCTTCACGCCACCGCTGACAGCCCAGCCGGTGTTACGCACGAGCGGACCGGCATTGCCGACAACCGCAAGATTGGCGTTGCCGAAAGTCGCGGTATTCTCGAGCACGACACCCGACAGCATCGCGGAACCCCACGATTGGTCGACGCGCAGGTTGGCAACGAGCGCCGGCAGGCGCTGCGCGATCGGACCAGCCGTCGCCGCCGTGGCGGTGAACGGATTGGCGGCGAGCGTGTTGGCAGCCATCGACATCGGCAAGTCGCCACGGTTTTCAAGCGCGATCGTCGCCGAGAAACCGCCACCGAAGGTCGCCGTGTAAGCGAGCTGACGGATGCCGCTCGGGAACGACGAGTTGAACAGCGAGTGGTAGTTCCACGACGGCAGGAAGGTGAAGTTCGACGACGCCTGACCGATGGTGAAACCAGCGAAACGGATATAGGCCGCTTCGAGAGTGGTGGAGTTGGCATTGCCGCCAGCAAAGCTGCCGGTGGTGTAGTTGCCGTTCGACAGGCCGCTGCCGGCATGGAGACGCAGGCTCATGACCGTCTGCACGGTGCCCCAAGCGGACTGGGTGCGGGCATCCATCTGCACGATGCCGCGAGCGTACCAGCCGTTCTGATCGACGCCGTTCGAGCTGATGAACGTGCCGGCGGTGCCGGTCGAGCGATGCGCAACGGCGTTCTTCGCCGGGGTGTACCACATGTCAACGCGGACGCGGCCGCCGACCTTCAAGCAGGTGTCGGTGCCGGGAATCCAATAGAAGCCTGCGCCATAAGCGTCGCAAACCCGCACGTATTCGACAGGAGCCGCCTTGCGCGAGGGCAGATCCGCTGCCTGCGCACCGGCCACGGCGAGCAGGGCCGCCGCTGAACCGAGCAATAGGCTCTTGGTGAATGTCATTACAAAACCTCCAGAGTGGAACTAAGCGCAGGAGGCTCCGGCTCCGCGGACTTCTCTCCTGCACCAGGCGCGGGTAAGCGGCCCACACAACGGTTTTGTGAAAGTTTTGTAGCAGAGCGGATTTGTTCGCATTCCGCGCAAACTTCGCCGGGGGGTGTGGTCAGATAGCCACACAAATGCCACCGAAATGCCGCGCGGCGGCGACCGGCACGGACCACAAGGCGCGAAAAAGCCCCGGCGCCTGACGCCGGGGCTTAAGGTTTAGCCCACTTCCCCATGTCCCGGATCTGTTGCTCAGAGGGAGCGGACTGAAATGGAGGTCGATTTCAATCTCACCGATGCCCAGGTATCAGAGGCGCGGCCATTCGGCCGGGATATTGCGGATCCCGGCCGAAACTCGATCGATTAGAACGAACGCTCGACGCGAACGCGACCCGTCCAGTTGCTCGGGTTGACGTTGGCGAGCGTGCCTAGGCCAACCGGAACCGACAGCGGCAGCGACTGCTGCAGGCGGGCGTAGGAGAGTTCGACACCGATGTCGAAGTTGCGCACCGGCGACCAGACGAGCTGGCCAGCGGCCTGCCACAGATTGGCCTTCGACAGACCACCATTGGCCCACGAAGTGTTCTGGGTGACGCTGCCCGGCGTGATCTGCGTATACGCCACCACGAAGACCGACCGCAGTGACGGTGTCCAGTAGTGCGTGAACATGCCGGTCACGTTGAACGCTTTGGTCTGCTCTGAGCCACCAACCGTACAAGCCGCGTTCACGCAATACAGTGTCAGATTGCGATCGACGCGCAGATAGCCACCAAGCCAGCTGCCCGTGTTGAGGAAGTTGGCGTTGGCGCCGATGCCGGTGATGTAGTCGAGCGTGCCAACACCATAGGCAACCGTCGCCATGATGTGGTCGCCTTGGGCGAGCATCGGCAGATTGATGCGGACGTTACCGCTCACGCCCCAGCCGGTGCGATTAAGCGACGGTCCTGCATTGCCGACCACCGCGAGCGCCGGATTGCCGAAGGTCGCGTTGTTCTGCATCACGACGCCCGACACCATGACGGTGCCCCACGACTGGTCGACACGAACGTTACCGACGAGAGCCGGCAGCCGCTGCGCGTTCGGGCCAGCCGTCGCCGCCGTCGGCGAGAACGGATTGGCGCCGAGTGTGTTGGCCGTGGTGGACAGATTCAGCTCACCGCGGTTTTCCAGGGCGATAGTCGCCGAGAAGCCGCCACCGAAGGTCGCTGTATAAGCGAGCTGGCGGATGCCGTTCGGGAAGCCGCCGTACATGGGCGAGTGATAGATATAGCCCGGCAGGAAGACGAAGTTCGAAGCCGCTTGACCAACCGTGAAGCCGGCGAAGCGGATGTAGGCCGCTTCAATCGTCGCTGAGTTGGCATTGCCGGCCGAGAACACGCCGCCCGAATAGCCCGGAGGGCTGTTGGCGAGGCCGGACGCTGCCGCCAGACGCAGAGCGAAGACGGTCTGCACGGTGCCCCAGGCGGACTGGGTGCGCGCGTCCATGTTGACGACGCCGCGTGCGTACCAGCCGTTCTGATCAACCCCGTTCGAGCTGATGAACGTGCCGGCGCCACCACCGGTCGAGCGGCTGGAGACCGCATTCTTCGCCGGGGTGTACCACATATCAACACGGATACGGCCGCCGACCTTCAAGCAGGTGTCGGTGCCCGGAATCCAATAGAAGCCTGCGCCGTAGGCGTCGCAGACCCTCACATATTCGACAGGGGCGGATTTGCGCGATGGCAAATCTGCGGCCTGTGCGCCGGCCGCAGCGAGCAGAGCCGCCGACGTTCCGAACAGAAGGCTCTTGGTGAGCGTCATTCGTTTCTCTCCGTACAAAATTCTAAAATACTGATTTCAAAGCCACTACAGGAAGCGGTCGGAACCTTTAAGATCGGCGGGCCCGCTTCCCAGGACCTGAACTCACTTTAGACCCCCGCGATTCCGATCGGCCCCATTATAGCCGAATCGTGTCATCCGACGAGCATTCGCATGTATTTAGCCGCATTACGGACGCTGATTATTCAAAAATGTGACTTTATAGACACATTCAGCCTAGTGTATACTTATATATACTAAAAATTACTTTTAAAATAAAAAATATACATACGAATACTATCCCCTAGCCTCGCTCGATTGACGCACTCGTATTTCTACGGCGACAAATTGAAGCCGATAGTCTGCAGTGACCTAGTAAAAAGGCGGCAAAAGGCGGTCCGTGGCGGCCACGGGATAATACATCGCGCCAATGGCGGAGCCGGGTGTCGCGGCAGCGAAGAAGAAGCCGGAGACTAGCAGACACAGAAAGTTGAACAGCCGCTGGCGTCTAGCGGCGGCGGCGACAAAGCATGGCGGTAGTCGACATAAAAAAAGCCCCGGCGTTAGACGCCGAGGCTCTAGGCCCTCAATCCCCACTGTCCCGGAACTGCTGCTCAGAGGGAGCGGATTGAAACGGAGGTTTTCAATCGAACCGCCCAGGTTGCGAGGGTGCGGTCGTTCCGGCCGGGATATTGCGCCTCCCGGCCGGAACCTTAGCTTAGATTAGATTAGAACGTGCGCTCGACGCGCATACGACCCGACCAGTTGTTCGGGTTGACGTTGGCGAGAACGCCAAGGCCAGCCGGAACCGACAACGGCAGGTTCTGGTTCAGGCGGGCGTAGGACAGTTCGACACCGATGTCGAAGTTACGCACCGGCGACCAGATCAGGCTGCCCATGACGCCCCACACGTTGGCCTTGGACAGACCACCCTGCGACCAGGCGGTGTTCTTGGTGACGCTGCCCGGATCGATCTGCGTGTAAGTGCCGATCAAGTTCGAACGCAGCGACGGGCTCCAGTAATGGGTGAAGATACCCGTCACGTTGAACGCCCGGGTCTGCTCCGAACCACCAATCGTGCAGGCCGCATTGACGCAGAACAGCGTCATGTTGCGATCCATACGCAGGAAGCCGCCGAGATAGTTGGCGGAGATCGACGTATTGGAGTTCACGCCAGCCGACGAGACATAGTCGAGCGCGCCGACACCGTAGGCAGCCCACACCTGGACGCTGTCGCCAGCGGCGAGCATCGGCAGGTTGACCTTAACGCCACCGCTGACCGCCCAGCCCGTACGACGGACCTGCGGACCAGCGTTGCCGACAACCGCAAGCGCTGCATTGCCGAAGGTCGCGGTGTTCTCGAGCACGGCGCCCGAGATCATGGCCGAACCCCAGCCCTGATCGATACGCAGGTTGGCGACGAGCGCCGGCAGACGCTGTGCAACCGGACCGGTCACGGCGCCGGTGGCGCTGAACGGGTTGGCGCCGAGCGTGTTGGCGGTCATCGAGTTGGTCAGCTCACCCCGGTTTTCGAGGGCGATGGTCGCCGAGAAGCCGCCACCGAAGGTCGCCGTATAGGCGAGCTGGCGGATGCCGTTCGGGAAGCCCGAGGCCCAGGTCGAACCGTAGTGAAAGGCCGGCAGGAACGTGAAGTTCGAGGCCGCCTGACCAACGGTGAAGCCGGCGAAGCGGATATAGGCCGCTTCGATCGCCGTCGAGTTGGCGTTACCAGCCGCGAACACGCCGCCGGAATAGCCCGGACCCGTGTTGCCGAGGCCGGAAGCCGCTGCCAGACGCAGCGCGAACACGGTCTGCACGGTGCCCCAAGCGGACTGGGTGCGGGCGTCCATGTTGACGATGCCGCGGGCATACCAGCCGGTCTGATCAACAGCGTTCGAGCTGATGAACGTGCCGGTGCCACCACCTGTCGAGCGGCTGGAGACCGCATTCTTCGACGGGGTAAACCACATATCAACACGGACGCGACCGCCGACCTTCAAGCAGGTGTCGGTGCCAGGGATCCAGTAAAAGCCCGCGCCATAAGCATCGCAAACGCGAACATATTCGACAGGAGCCGCCTTGCGCGACGGGAGATCCGCCGCTTGGGCGCCGGCCACGGCGAGCAAAGCCGCCGAAGAACCGAGCAATAGGCTCTTGGTAAACGTCATTTATTCAGCCTCCATTTATGCGAAGCGCCGGCCTCTGATTCCGACGCTATCAGCCAAGCTCTAGCTTATAGCCTTGGCTTTGTGCAACGCCGGTGACATGGGCTGGGCAATGTGACCAAAAAGGGGCAACTTCGCCACACGAGCCATTCCGGGCAGCGGAACATGTCGTTTCCCGCAATGTGTTGTGAGAAGGTCACAATTTGGCGTTCAGCCCTGCCCTGCTTGAGCTTTTGCGCAAGGCGACGGACGCTCAGGTGGGCTTGGAGGAACCCTTTTTCTGGCGTCGATGACAAAAACGCAGCCGTCATAAAACAGCCATGTCCCAGTCAGGATGTTACGGCGATTCAGTGGATTCGCGGCCGATTTGCCTGTGGATGACCTGGGCCGTCCCGGCTGAAGGCTTGGCCGTTTGACCGCTGCGTCAAACGCTAAAATCCGTATTTCCGTCGAACCCGGCGTGACTAGCGGCCCGTGGTCGTCCCCTGCGTCACAGCGTTTTGGCCGGGCGTATACCAGGTTTCAACCCGGACGCGACCGCCCACCTTGATGCAGGTATCGCTGCCCTGAAGGCGCACGAAGCCCGGCCCATAGGCATCGCAATTTCCCGCCTTTTCAGCAGCCGTGGCCTTGCGTGGCGATTGCGGACGTAGGGGTTCCGGACTTGCCGCCTGTGCGCTCAGTGCAAGCAGCAAGGATGCCGAAACGATAGAAAAACTTCCGGCGAACCGCATGCTTCAGGCCCTCTCGAAACCAGATCGATTTCAACCAGAGGAATGCGACGGGAACAAGCCTGCTCCCGAGCAGCTGCTCCCAAATACCGGCTCAAAGTACACTTGCCCCATGAAAAAGCCCCGGCGTTAGACGCCGGGGCCGAAGTCCGCCCGATTCCCGTAATCCTGGATTTGTTGCTCAGAGGGAGCGGATTGAAACGGAGGCCAATTTCAATCGTGCCGATTGTCCGGGTTTTACAGGGTGCGGCCGTTCCGGCCGGGGTATTGCGCCCCCCGGCCGAAACCTGGCTTGATTAGAACGTGCGCTCGACGCGAACACGACCCGTCCAGTTGTTCGGGCTGACCGAAGCCAGGGTACCGAGACCAACCGGGAACGAGAGCGGCAGGCTCTGGTTCAGGCGGGCGTAGGTCAGCTCGACACCGATGTCGAAGTTACGCACCGGCGACCAGATCAGGCTGCCCATGACACCGAACACGGAGGCGTTCGACAGACCACCGTTGGCCCATGCCGTGTTGCGAGTGACCGAACCCGGGGTCACGCGCGCATAAGAACCGATCAGGTTCGAACGCAGCGACGGGGTCCAGTAGTGGGTGAAGATCGCCGCAGCCGACCAAGCCTTGGTCTGCTCCGAACCACCAACCGTACAGGCCGCGTTCACGCAGAACAGGGTCATGTTGCGGTCAGCACGCAGGAAGCCGCCCAGGAAGTTGCCCGAAACCGGCGGGTTCGTGTTGATGCCGGAGTTGGTCACGTAGTCGAGCGCGCCGACGCCGTAAGACACCCAAGCCTGGACGCTGTCGCCTTGGGCGATCATCGGCAGGTTGATGCGGACACCACCGCTCACAGCCCAACCGGTGCTGCGGGCCACCGGGCCAGCATTGCCGACAACCGCGAGAGCCGCGTTGCCGAACGTGCCGCTGTTCTGCAGAACCGCGGCGGACAACATCGCGGAACCCCACGACTGGTCGACGCGGAGGTTACCAACGAGGGCCGGCAGACGCTGCGCGTTCGGGCCAGCGGTCGCCGCCGTAGCGGTGAACGGGTTGCCGGCAAGCGTGTTGACGGAAGCCGAGTTGGTCAGTTCAGCACGGTTTTCCAAGGCGATGGTCGCCGAGAAACCGCCACCGAAGGTCGCCGTATAAGCGAGCTGACGGATGCCGTTCGGGAAGCCCGAGGTGAACATCGTGTGGTACTGGAACGGCGGCAGGAACGTGAAGTTCGAGGCAGCCTGACCGACGGTGAAGCCGGCGAAGCGGATGTAGGCCGCTTCAATCGTCGCGTTCGAAGCGATACCAGCCGCGAACACGCCACCGGTGTAGCCCGGGGGGGTATTGGCCAGGCCGGAGGTCGCTGCCAGACGCAGGGTGAACACGGTCTGCACGGTGCCCCAAGCGGACTGGGTGCGAGCGTCCATGCTGACGATGCCGCGCGCGTACCAGCCGTTCTGGTCAACAGCGTTCGAGCTGACGAACGTGCCGGCGGGAACAGCGGCGGACGCCGTCGAGCGGTGCGCAACGGCGTTCTTCGCCGGGGTGTACCACATGTCGACACGAACGCGGCCGCCAACCTTCAAGCAGGTGTCGGTGCCGGGAATGAAGTAGAAGCCCGCGCCATAGGTGTCGCAAACTCGGACATATTCAACAGGGGCGGCTTTGCGCGATGGCAAATCGGCCGCCTGGGCAGCGGCTACGGACAGGAGACCTGCCGCGCTGCTCGCCAGTACCATCTTAAGGTGTTTCACTAGTGCTCTCCTCTGACACGCCCCCGCCTGTGTCGGCCTCGGCATATTCAAGTCACGCCCCGCCCGATCCGTGAGGGATCGAGTCGCAGCCAGGGAGACTTTGACGGGATTGTGACGGCCGGCTGTAGGCTACAAGGCCATGCGCACTAGTTTGTAACAGTGAAAATTGTTTATTTATAAATAGATAAGCACGGCAGTTAGGCTGATTTTCAGCCTCTTAGAACCGTCCAAAACTGGACCAAATTCGCCACAATTGACAATGGCAACATATGGCGGCGCCACTCACCCAATCGGATTCAAAATCTCACAAAAACAAATTAATTATTTGATATATAATAATATTTTCCCATTTCATATCTCAACCGAGCGAAGAAATGCCGTTCGCGGCCGAAAAGCGTTTCGGCACCCATGACGGCCACAATTGAGACTGCTGAAATCGGCAATTCAGACCCTATTCGTTGGGAGCAGGGTCGCGGTCGACGCCAAAACGCCGAGAGGGCAAGAGGCAATAGGGAAAGAGGGAAGAGCGTCGCCTCCCCGACTCGAGCAGCACGTCAGCGGGCCTTACCGCCAATAACCGCCGACGGCATCGGCGAACGAATGGGTCCCATCGCGAGGCCATCGCCTGCCCCCTTCCCGGCGGCGCACCTACATCATCGCCCCTACACCCAGCCTTCAGACAAGTATCCACGCCCCAGATCCAGTAATAAATGGGGCCATAACAATGACAAATGCGTACATATTCAATTGGGATGGCTTCTGGAAATGTAAATCCGCTGCCTCGTCTCTGCCGCAGGCCACAAGACACACCACGCTATCCGTCATCATCACTATGAAGCGATTTCATCTTGCTTCCTCTCGTCTGCGGAGGAGAAAGCAATTAAGAAAAATTTTGCAGAGAATGCTGCAACGAACTATAAACGCACGGTCACGAGTCAGATGCTTGTAGGAGACGCGCCACTTCTGCCCGACAACGAGCATAAGCATAACAATAAATATAACAATCAGGGAATGGGTTTGGAAACATCCAAGACACTGTGTGCAGACACAGTAATGCATTGTCTTGAAAAGATTTTGCAGGATCAGACGTTCGCGACGTCGGATCGGCTGTCAGCCTTTTTGCGCTATATCGTCACCGAAACATTGGCCGATCGCGGCAGCCGGCTGAAAGGCTACAATGTCGCCCTCAGCGTGTTCTCCCGCGGCGAAAAATTCGACCCGCAGACCAATTCCGTCGTTCGCGTCGAAGCCACCCGACTGCGCAAGCAACTCGCCACCTATTATGCCGGCCCCGGCACCGATGACCCGATCGAAATCCGCGTCAATCGTGGCAGCTATGTCCCTGAATTTATTGAACGCACAAATGCTCCGGCGGGTGCGCCGATCGCCGAAGATGCCCCTGAGACAAGAAAATCTGTCGCCAGCAATTCGAAAGTACCCTGGTTTTTGGCCGGTGCGACCGTCGCCGCGCTGTTTCTGGCGATGGCCGGTCTCGCCTATTGGGTGGCCCAACCGTCCTTCTCCGACGGACCGTCCACGGCCTTCAGCCCGGTCTGGGCTTCGCCGCCCTCGATTGCCGTCACGCGACTGGAACTGCCACCTGAAAGTGACATATCGCCATTCCAGGCCGGCGCGCTCGCCCGCGAAATCGCGGCAGGGCTCGGCCGTTTCGAGACGATCCGCGTCCGCGAGGTTGATCCCGATGCCACCACCGCGCCCGGCACCGAATATGTATTGGCGGGCGGCGTTGGCCGAGCCGGTGATCGGCACACCATTTCCTATCGCCTCGTCCGCGCCAGCGACAACCAGATCATCTGGAGCAAGGCCTACGACCAGCTTCCCAGCGATTTAACCGCCGACCATCGGATCAAGATCGTCGGCGACATCGCCAGCACGCTCGGGCGCATCCATGGCGTGATCTTCGCCGACCGCTACCGGCAGACCCCGGATCTGGGGCCCGCCTCCATCGGCTTCGAATGCATGATCTATGGTTCGCGCTATTTCAACGCGCCGACCCGGACCTCTTTCGACGCAGCGCAAGCCTGCCTGCAGCGCACCGTCGCAGCCGAACCGAAATCCAGCCTCGGCCATTCAATGCTGGCGATCCTCCTCGTCGACGGTTACGTCAAAGGCTATTGGAACGATGGCGATGAACCGTTATCGCGTGCCGCCAATGCCGCCAACGAAGCGGTGGAGCTCGCACCGCAATCGGCACGGGCCCATCTCGCCCTCTTCCTGACCCGCTTCCATGAACGGCGCTTCACCGATGCTTTCGTATCGGCCCGGCGCGCGCTGGCCCTCAATCCCTTCTCGACCGAGATCAAGGCCCGGCTCGGGAGCGCTTATGCGCTGCGCGGCGAGCACGAAATCAGCCAGAACCTGTTGGACGAGGTGCTGGCGAGCACCGAGAACAGCGCCACCTGGCTGCAGTTCTACCTCTTCCTCAACGCCTATATGACCGACAATGACGAACTCGCCGCGCGCTATACCGCGCGGACCCAAACAGTTCGCACGCCGCTCGGTCTCATCGCCCGCATCATCATGGCCAACTACAATCAGGACGCGCGTCTCGTTGCCAAATGGCAGACGCATCTGACGCAGCAGTTCCCGCGCTTCGCCAGAGACATTCCCGGCGCGCTGTCGCGGTTGGAAATGACCGCGCCCATCCGCAAGCGCATTCTCACCGACCTAGAAGCCGCCGATGCGCTGGCCAAAACGGTGCAAATCAGTTTGCCGTGAATCTTGACCAAAAATCTTGGCTTAGGCGCGTGCTTGGACGTTTGAACCAAACCGCGAAGCGCTTTAACCGCGATCGCGCATCAGGCGGGCCTTTTCGCGGCCCCAGTCGCGTTGCTTCTCGGTTTCCCGCTTGTCGTGCAGCTTCTTGCCGCGCCCCAGAGCGATTTCCAATTTGGCCCGACCGCGTTCGTTGAAATACAGCTTGAGCGGCACGATGGTCATGCCTTCGCGCTCGATGCCTTGCGCCAGCTTGGCGATCTCGCGCTGCTTGAGCAGCAGCGTGCGCGGCCGCTTCGGTTCATGGTTGAAGCGATTGGCCTGCAGATATTCGGGGATATTGGCGTTGATCAGCTGCACTTCGCCGGCCTTGGTCACGCCGACATAGCTTTCAGCGATCGTCGCCTTGCCGGAGCGCAAGGATTTCACCTCGGTGCCGGTGAGGACCAGGCCCGCTTCAAGCTTGTCGCCGATCTCAAACTCATACCGCGCTCTGCGGTTTTCCGCCGCGATCTTGAAACGCGGCTCCGGCTTCTGCGCCAAAACTCAAACTCCCACAGCGTTTCGCGGTTTGACTTCATCAAACGGCAAGACGCGTCAAAACACACACTCACGGTCGCGCAATCCTGCGCGACCCCACCTATGCACTATACATAGGAAGCAAGCACCGCGACTGCGAGCCCTACTCGGCGGCGCGCGATGCGGCAGCGGCGATCAAACCGGCGTGGACCATGGCCTCGCGCAGTTTCGCCTTGTTGGTTTCCACCATCGGCACCAGCGGCAGGCGGACTTCCTCGCTCATGCGGCCAAGCACCGACAGGCCATGCTTGGCGCCAGTGACACCGGCTTCCAGGAAGGTCGCCAGATGCAGCGGCGTCAGCCGATCCTGAATGGCCAGCGCCTGCTTGGCATCGCCGCGATCCCAGGCGTCCTGCAATTGCGAACAGGGCTTCGGTGCGATGTTCGACACCACCGAGATGCAGCCATGCGCGCCGGCGGCGAGGCACGACAGAGCCGTGATGTCGTCGCCGGAGAACTGGATGAAATCCGGCCCCATGGCGGCGCGCTGCATGGAGATGCGGCCGACATTGCCGGTCGCATCTTTCACGCCGGCAATGTTCTTGAGCTCGAACAGCCGCGCCATCGTCTCAACCGACAAATCGACCACCGAGCGCGGCGGGATGTTGTAGATGATGATCGGAATGCCGACGGCATCGTTCACCGCCTTGAAGTGGCGGTACATGCCTTCCTGGTTCGGCTTGTTGTAATAGGGCGTCACCACCAGCACGGCGCTGGCGCCGGCCTTCTCGCCATGGCGGGCAAGCTCGACCGCTTCAGCGGTGTTGTTGGAGCCCGCCCCGGCGATCACCGGCACCCGGCCCTTCGCCTCGGCGATGCAGATTTCGACCACCTTGCGGTGCTCGTCATGGGTCAGGGTCGGGCTCTCGCCGGTCGTGCCCACAGGCACGAGGCCATGGATGCCCTCCGCGATCTGCCAGTCGACCAGTTTGCGGAAGGCGGCCTCGTCGACCTTGCCGTCGCGGAACGGCGTCACGAGAGCTGTCATCCATCCCTTGAGCGGGGCCTTGGTCATCACCGGAATTCCCTTGCTGTACGGACGGCAGGGGCCGCCGCACGGTCGCCGCATTCGCAAGCGACTCTGAACCCGAATTGATAGCCCTTTGCCCCTTTGCTGGAAAGAGGCTGTGAAACAATCACCCTGGCGACCAGTGGCCAGGGTGATTTTTGAATGCCTTGGCGCTCGGTAGACTTAGCCACTGTCAAGGTTACGCCTGGCCGGGATCATGTCGCCCCCGGATCAGCGAGACGTGGTTAAGCATTCGTAAAGAGCCATCGGGCACGCTTTATCTGATGCAGGACGCCAGCGGACGACACGACCAGGAATAGCGACCAGGATTTTTGCCTAGGATTTCGCCTTTGCGCTTCAGATTCTCCCGTCCCCTCTATGCGATAGGCCCGGCCGCCATCTTCGTGCTGGCGCCCACCGTCGTCGGTATCGCACCGCCAATGCCGGACGGGCGCCCCACTGGCTCGATCGCCTCGTTGCTGCCCACCTCGATCATTGCCAAGCTTAATAACAGCCTGCGCGATGGTGCCGCACCGCCCGATCCCGCCGCCGGCTTCGGCGCCCATCTAGATGCCTATAACGCCCTGCAGCCCCGTTCAGCGGTCGCGGCGATCGACGCCCTGACCGCCCCGGCCCCATCGGCCGACGCGCCCATTGTCACCGCCTATGCGCCCGAAGCGGTCAGCCCGACGGCGCCGGCCACTGATGTCCCCGCCCCCGTGGTCGTGGCCTTTCCCGCCCATCCGGAAGCCGCCGCCATCCGCAACACCCTCGATGCTTATCGCAAGGGCGATCTCGCCGCCGGCGACCAGGCGGCCAAGGGCGTGACCGATCCTTTGGCACGCACCGCGCTTGAATGGAGCGTTCTGCGCCTGCAGGCCCGTCTCGCCGGCCCGACCCGCCTGGCGGCTTTCGCCGACGGCAATCCGCAATGGCGATCGCAAAACTTCCTGCGCGCCCGCACCGAGGACGCGCTCTACGGCGACAAGAACCTCGCCGCCGTGCGCCGCTATTTCGCCAACCACGACCCCGTCACCTCATCGGGTCGCCTCGCCAAGGCGCGGCTGCTGATGGCCGAGAAACATGAGAAGGAAGCCACCGCCCTTGTCGCCCGCGTCTGGCGCATGGACGACATCGGCGCCTGGACCGAGAACGCCTTGCAGAAGGAGTTCGGTCAGCTCCTCACCGCGCAGGATCATCGCTTCCGCTCCGACCGGCTGTTTTACAAGGAGAAGCTCGCCGCTTCACTGCGCGTTGCCGGGCTCGTCTCGCCCGACTATGTGAAGCTCGCCCAGGCGCGCAATGCCGTCGCCAACGAAGCCAGTGCCGACAAGCTGATGAACGCGGTGCCGCAAGCGATGCGCGCCGATGCGTCCTATCAATTCGCCCGCCTGCAGCAATTCCGTCGTGCCGGCAAGCTGCAGGAAGCCGCCGCCGTGCTCGACGCCATTCCCGACGATGCCAATGTGGTCGTCAGCGGCGACGACTGGTGGACCGAGCGTCGCCTGCTGGCGCGCAAGCTGCTCGACTCCGGCGATGCCGAAGCCGCGTTCCGCGTCGCCGCCAAACACAATGCGGAATCCGGCGAAGCCCGCATCGAAGCGGAATTCCACGCCGGCTGGATCGCGCTGCGCTTCCTCAACGATCCGACGCGCGCGCTCGGCCATTTCGCCGCCGCGCTGGAAATCGCGCAGACGCCGATCTCGCGCGCCAGAGCCGCCTATTGGCAGGCGCGCGCCGCCGAGAAGGGCGAGGAACCGGAAGATGCCGGCCGCCTTTATGCCATCGCCGCCGAGCAAACGAGCACATACTATGGTCAATTGGCGCGCGCCCGCCTCGGCCTGCCCGACCCGGCGATGCGCGTCGCCGACACGATCGCGCAAGGCGATGCCCGCGACGAGCCGATCCGCGCCGTCGAAATGTTTCTCTCAGTCGGCGAAAAGGACCTGGCTTTCCGCCTGACCATGGAGCTGGCGCGCACGCTCGAAGACAAGGCGCAGATCGCGGCGCTCGCCGATGTGACGCGGCGCGGCAATGATGCTCGTGCCACCTTGATTGTCGGCAAGCTCGCCTCGCAACGCGGCGTCGCCCTCGACGACATTGCCTTCCCGACCTTTGGCGTGCCCACGTTCACCCCGCTGCCGCGCTCGGCCGAATTGCCCGTCGTCTATTCGATCGCGCGCCAGGAGAGCGCCTTTCAAGGCGACGCTATTTCCCATGCCGGCGCCAAGGGGCTGATGCAGATGATGACGCCGACGGCACGCCGCACGGCGCAACGCGCCGGTGTCGCTTTCGACGAAAGCCGCCTCACCGCCGATGTCGCCTTCAACGCTCAGCTCGGCGCCGCCCATCTAGCCGACCTGATGGACGATTACAGCCAGTCGCTCATCCTCACCTTCGCCGCCTACAATGCCGGCGGCAAACGGGTGAAGGAATGGATCGCGGCTTACGGCGATCCGCGTAAGGGCGACGTCGATCCGATCGATTGGGTCGAGCGCATTCCGATCACCGAGACGCGCAATTACGTCCAGCGTGTCGTCGAAAACCTTGGCATGTATCGCGCCCGCCTGAACTCGACGACTGCGACGCCCCGCCCGGTCGATACCGACTTGCGCGCCCGCGAAGCACGGCTCTAAATCGCCGCCATGCTCACCCAGCTAGCCATCTCGCATGTAGCCATCCCGCATGATTGAAACGAACACCGGCATCAGCCGCTTCTACACGGCGCGCGATGGCCTGCGCCTGCACATGCTCGATTTCGGCCCGCGCCTGACATCGGCCATCCCCGTCGTCTGCCTGCCGGGCCTTGCCCGCACGGGGCAGGATTTCGAACGGCTCGCTTTGGCTTTGGCCGACGGCGCCGCCGCGAAACCGCGCCGCGTCTTGGCGCTGGACTATCGCGGCCGCGGCGCCTCCGACCGCGACCCGACCTGGCAGAACTATGATCTGCGCATCGAGAACGACGACATTCTCGACACGCTGGCGGCCGCCGGCATCGACCGCGCGATTTTCATCGGCACGTCGCGCGGCGGCCTGCACATCATGCTCATCGCCGCCATGCGGCCGGCCCTGCTGCACGCCGCCGTCCTCAACGACATCGGCCCGGTGATCGAGACCAAGGGCCTCGCGCGCCTGCGCGGCTATATCGGCAAACTGCCGCAGCCACGCCACTGGAGCGACACCGTCGACATCGCCAAGAGCCTGATGAGCGCGCAATTCACCGACATGTCGGATGCTGATTGGGAGGCCTTCGCGCGCCTCACCTTCGAAGAAAAGAACGGCAAGCTGCGGGCGCGCTACGACAGCGCCCTGTTCCGCACCTTGGAAAGCATCGACCTGGAAAAGCCGCTGCCAACAGCCTGGCCGCAGTTCGAGGGACTGCGCGACATCCCGACCCTGGTGCTGCGCGGCGCCAATTCCGACCTCCTGTCGGCGGAAACCGTCGCCGAGATGCAAAAGCGCCATCCCCGCTGCCAGGCCCATGTGGTCGACAACCAGGGCCACGCGCCGCTGCTGCTCGATGCCCCCACCATCGCCCGTCTCGCCCGCTTCATTGCCGAGGCCGATCCGGCCTGAGTCGCGGACTGAGTCGCCGATCCACAGAAGCAAGCCCCGCCGACGCCAGCTCGACACGGCTCACACCCCGATTTCCGCATCAAAAATCAGAGGATTACGGCGCCCCGGCCGCCCCTCGCCCGGCCTCCCCCAGAAATCCGGCCCGTGAGGCACGATTTGCCACCGCAACCGCCCACCTGCGCCTTGCAAAGGCCGATCCCCTCGGGCATATGGTTCCCCGCCGGATCGGCCCTGCCGATCCGTTCCGCGCCAGATATCGCGACGGAAGCCGGAGACGTGGCCGAGAGGCTGAAGGCGGCGGTTTGCTAAACCGTTATAGGGTTGTAAAGCCCTATCGAGGGTTCGAATCCCTCCGTCTCCGCCAGCACCGCTGATTGCCCTCTGTGGCTAGATATTCCCTCAGGTTACCGCATGACACCACGCGGAATATCGAATCGCTGTTTCCACCTCATTGCCATAGCCACCACTGCGAGTTCGCTTGGGAGGACCATGATCCCCATTCAAAAGATCGCGCTTTCACGACAGCAGCCGGCCATCTGCGGACCAACAGCTCCCAAGCAATAGCAAATTAGAAAGTGGCCTGTACTTCAGAAGACTGCGCCAAATCGCTCTAGCGCTAGGGACGAAAAAGAGGCAAAAATCACCTGGGGGCAAGGTGAAGAAATTACAGTCAGATCTAGTTGCGGCTACCTTAGAGCCAATCGGCGCGCCATCAGCATGGCCCGGCGCCAATGCGCGACTCTTAGGTCTAGGCGTCGGCCTGCCCGTGGACCCGCTTGTTCGGCTGGCCCAATTCAGCGCCGCTGACTTCGAACGTTTTACGCTCGAATGGGTCGCTGGATACCTGGCAAAAAAAGTCCCGGAAATCGTCGAGGTACAGCAACGTGGCGGCGCGGGCGACAAAGGGCGAGACGTAATCGCTTGGCTAGATACGAACACTGCTTCAATTCGTCGGTGGCGATTGTACCAATGCAAACACTACGCCGCGGCACTAGGCGAAGGCACCGCCGCAGCCGAGATCGCCAAGCTTTTATTTTATACCAAGCGAGGCGACTACACGATTCCTGAAGAGTATCACTTCATCACCCACAAAGGCATGACATCAAACTTTCAAGACCTATTAGATAGTCCGGAAAATCTGAGAAAATCAATTCTCGACAACTGGGATAAATATTGTCGCGAGAAAATCCAAAAAGACCCGGTCGAACTCACTGTGGAACTTAAGGATCATATCAACAAATTTCCATTTTCAATCTTTAGAGCGAAACAACCCCAAGCGCTGCTCGAAGAGCACCAGCAAACCCCATACCATTTGACCGTATTTGGCGCGCCGCTGATACAGCGCCCGAAGCCCCCTCAGCCACCGTCAGCGGTTGCTCCAGGCGAAAATCAGTACGTTGCCCAGCTGCTGACGGTTGTCGCGAAAGATCTCGGACAACCCGTTTCGGGTCTTGCCGACTTTCTGCACTCGGACAAACATCGAAAGCTATTTGACAGGTCACGGCTCACCTTCTACTGCGCCGAAGGTCTGAAGGAGTTGGCACGAGACCAGATGGCCGACAAGGGCTATTTCGATATGCTGTTCGACGAGTTCAGCGACGGACTGTATCATTGGTATACGGGCTCTCCAGACGGATATGATCGTCTTGTTAGCACCATCAAAGCTGCTCAAAGCCTCCAACTCAGCGCCCATGCGCTCACGCCACATGTTGTGCCAAACGATAGAGAAGGCATGTGCCATCAAATGGCCAATGACGGCCGGGTTGAGTGGTGCGAGCCATGAGTGTAACCGCAGTCAGAATCCGCCCCTTCAATACGCCGCTGGAATGCGGGCTGCGCCTGCTGTTCACGCTCGATGCAGCCCGTGGATGTCCGTTAGATCTACAACGCTTGGTGGCTTACGATTATCTGTTGGTTCATTCCGGCGACGTTGAAATGGGGCCGACAAGCCTGCACCCCGCAGTACCATTCCGTGGGGGCGAATTGCTCGTCAAACGCGACCTCGTGCAGGCCGGCCTTAATGTCATGTTCGCCAGGGAGCTTCTGACAAAGCGGTTCGAACCGTCGGGGATCTGGTACCGTTCCAACGACTTAACGGCGCCATTTCTTAGATTGCTCGTCTCACCCTACGCTTCCGCCCTCCGGTCACGCGCCGAATGGGTGACAAACCATTTCGCGAGCTTCACCGATGATCTACTCGAAAACTACATGACACAAAGCATTGGGCGTTGGGGCGCGGAGTTCGAACGGCTAACGGCAATCAGGGAGCTAGAACTATAATATGCTCCAAATCCGCGAAATCCTATTGAGAGGCATAAATCTTCCCGATGCGTCTGTGCGTTTAAAAGGTGGAGCAAACATTATTGCGGGTGATTCCGACACCGGCAAAAGCTACTTGCTTCACCTTCTCAACTACATCCTTGCCGCCGACGAACTTGAAAAGCGTATCCCGGAAGCGGAGTCATACTCCCAGTTGTTCGTGCAATTTGAGAATGCCTCAAACGCGGTCCTCACTCTTCAACGTAGCCTGAGCGGCGGTGACGTTGCGGTTCATCACTGCACCATCGCCGAAATCGAAGAAATGGGTGAGGCAGTCACTTCGAGTCGGTCTGGCAAGAACACCGCGCCCGACGTCACTTCAGTTTTGTTCGAGTTCGCGAGCATAATGGAAGCAAGGCTCCGTAAGAACGATGACGGCAAGACACAACGTCTAACAATTCGGACATTCATCCCGATCACACTTGTCGATGAAGTCTCGGTTATCGAAGAACAGTCCCCTGTTTTGGGAAAACGGGGTTTTGATACCACCGCGCGCAAACGAATGTTTGCGTACATGCTCTCCGGGAAAGACGACAGCGGCATCATCGCTGCTGAGAAAAGGGAAATCGCAACGGCGCGAATGAACGCGCAGGTTTCGCTGATAAATGATCTTCTTACCCCGCTGGAAAAACGTTTACAAAATCGTCCAGCGCCCGAAAATGACGAGACAATCGAGAGGGTTGAAGCTGCGATAGAACGCCTAACCGACCAGATCGGCGAGGTAGAGAGCGAACGTATTGACCTTCAGGAACTGCGAGAAGCGGCGGCCGAACGCCGCATAAAGGCTGAGACGCAGGTCATCGCTATAGACGAGTTGCTCACGAGGTACCACTTGCTGAGCGACCGATATAAATCAGACTTGGAACGCCTCGACTTCATCGCGGAAGGTGCGCACTATTTTGAAGGACTCCAAGAAATCATGTGCCCTATGTGCGGGCAGCAGATGTCCGATGAGCACCTTCACGCCGCAGCGCAATCTAGCGCCGATGTCTATTCAGCGTCACAGGCCGAAGCGTCGAAGATCTTAGCGCAGTACAGCGATCTAGAAGATGCGATCGCCAGCTTGGAAAGGCGACGCGAAGCGAGAGAAAAAGATTGGGTTGAAGCAAAAGCCTCAGAGGAGGACGCCAATCAACGTTTGACTACGATAGTCCAGCCTGCGCTTACCAATGCCAGCGCGCAATTGCGCCGTTTGACCGCGAGGCGGATCGAGCTGGAATCCACCCGAAACGACATCGAGCAGGCCGATGCCCTCCGCGTCATGAAGGGCCAAATTGAACAGAACGCAGGAGGAAAATCCAGCAAGAAGCAGTGGGAAGAACTCCCGGGCAAATCCCTTCGGTCGCTGTGCGATGAGATTGAGATTGTACTCAAAGCTTGGCAATTTAAAGGTGCGTGCAAGGTCGAGTTCGACCCAAAAAAATATGACATTATTGTTGACGGTCAGGCGAGGCAATCACACGGCAAGGGAGTGCGCGCGGTTTTATACTCAGCGTTCGTTATCGCTTTGCTGCGTTATTGTCATAGAGAGAATTTGCCTCACCCTGGTTTTGTCGTAATTGATTCTCCCCTAACCAGTTACAAAAAGAAGCAGAGTTCGAGGGTACGAGGTGCCGATGGCGCAATTGACGCTGGTGTCGAGACTGCGTTCTGGGATTCTTTGAAAAAGATCCCGGCAGTCGTGCAGGTAGCCATCATCGAAAACAAGGAACCGCCTCGAGACGTAGCTGATGCGGTCAATTACGAGTGGTTTGCAGGTGATGAAGCCGAACCTGGTGAGCGTATCGGTTTTATCCCGCCCGCCCCTACCAATGACTAATTATCATATAGCGCAACCAACGGGCGAACATCGTCGAGCGCCATCGCTGATCTGAAGACCCAAGAGTGCGCAGATGATAACTAACGGGCGGATTCGCGCTGATTGCGGCACCGCGAGCAGCGGTGGGACTCGCCTCTACCCAAACGTGCCTCCGCTATCCGGACCGTAGAGAGAGACATTGAGAACCAGCAATTGGGCGCAATTCCGCAATCGGGTCCGCTTCAAGATATCCAATCGCTGAAACGACGTTTCTAAACGCCATGTATAAGCATTGGCCCTAGCACCGGGCCAAGCACTTCAAGCCGCAGCGCGATCAGGCTTTCACGGATTCATAGCCGAGCATTTCGGAGCCCCTCGGACTGAAGCGCGACCGCGATTTAGCGCAGCGCCAGCATGAGATGGAGTTGCTGCCATAAAAGGCTATTCGCTGGATTGTGCCTCGCTTCGTTCGTCTCACAACACTTCACAGACCTCAGCCGTCACGGAAAACTCCGTGAAGCGCTCAGAATGACGGACCATTGCCGAGCTGACGGAATACCTGAGTTGGCCGATATCACCCGGGCAAAGCCCGCTTCCAGTGTAAATTCCAAGCTGGCAACCGGTGTGTAAGTCAAATTGATCGCGCTCCTGGTCGATAGAACGGAGCCGTTTCCGACGAGGTCTGGCAGATTCAATTTCGTGAAACTTGTGAATGCAGCCGAGCGCCACTTTTCGCTCCACGCCCAACTCACGACGCCAGCGCCATTCCAGCCTATAGACCGCTCCGCGTTGTCGGCACCGAATGCGCCAGGCAGCTGCAATCTAAATCCGCTCGTTGGTGTGTTTATCCCAAGATAGCCCGCAGCCTGCTTGGCATAAGCGAACTGTAAAACCACAAAGGAGTTGTCGCTCTGCGCCTCGTTTGGCAGGGCATATCGGGCATAAGCTTGAATGGCCGCCCCCCATATCGGCGAATTGTTCGATGCGGGATTTTTTAAAATGGAATTGGCGAAGGTCGTTTGATGGATGGCTCCGCTGAGAATGAATTGCCAGTTTCCGGAGTAGTAGCGATAGCGACCAACAACATCGGGATAACTCGTGGGGCCATAACCCGAGATCGTGACGCGTCGATAGGAAGGATCTTCCAACGAAATGCTGAGTGTGCTGCTGTCGGTCGGCCTGAAGATATAGGCAGCGACAAGCGGCGACTGCGTTGCGGCAAGCGCGCGGAAGGAAAACTCCAATGCCAGCCAGGCATTGAAAAAGGAGGGTTGGACGCCAACGACGGCATTGCCGAATTGAATCGAAGCATGGGGTAGCGTTGCATTGCCATCCGGGTCTGCCTGGACGCCAAACCGGGTCGTCAAACTTCCAAATTCGGTTGACGTTTGATGCGTGAAGTTGACCGTCCCCAACAGCAGCGACTGCGTATCGGTTAACCTGGAAGCCCCCGAGAACCGAGATTTATCCGTCGATATGATCGAGGTTTGCGTTCCGGTGTCGACCGAACCGTCGATCAGGAGACATCCGAAAGGCGCGTTGTAAAGACCAGGGGCAATCCCCTTTCCTTTGCGGCCTGAAGGCAGCGCATCATCGTCGTCGTCGCTCTCCGTATCCTCCTCATCCTCCGCCTGGATTTGCGCCTTTGGCTTATCGAGCGAATAGCTGTCAGGCGGCGTTTCCGTGCAGGCCGATACGATACGACTTGGCTCGGCTCGATTGCCGAGGGATTTCGCCTCCAATTCTTGAGAAGCGCTCGCTGCCAAAAAGAGCAAAAAAGATAAAGAAGGGCGCGTTCGCTCGATCATCTCACGATTTTTTCAGCTTATCGAAGCGGCGAAGATAAACGCTCGAAATCCAATAAGCTAGACGAGATTGCCCCAGCTTCTTTGACAGGTTGGGCGTGCGTCTGGCGTTCTCGTGATTGCCCCGAGCGATGATCATGGAGAAGCCCGACGAGAGGTCGTTCGTCAGTCCCCTCTGCGTTCCGCCAGATAACGCGCCGGTGTCTGCCCCAGGGCTTTCTTGAACATGGTGATGAAGGCCGTCACGGATTCATAGCCGAGCATTTCGGAGACGCTCTGGACTGAAGCGCCAGCCGCGATTTCGCGCAGCGCCAGCATGAGATGGAATTGCTGCCGCCAGCGGCCGAAGGTCAGCCCGGTTTCCTGAACCATCAACCGCGCCAGCGAGCGTTCGCTGACCGCAACGCGCGCCGCCCATTGCGTGAGCGTGCTGCGATCGCCTGGATCCACGTCGAGGGCCTCGGCGATCCGGCGGATTTTCGGGTGACTGGAAACCGGCAAATGAAAATCTTCCCTCGGCATCAGCATCAATTCATCGAGCAGAACCCCGACCAGGCGATCGGTATGGCTCCCCGGCTCATAGTCCGGCGGCTGTCGCGCAAGGTGGCTGATCATTTCGCGGATCATCGGCGAGATCGACAGGGTGCAGCACTGCCGGGGCAAGGCGACGGCCTCGGGCTCCACGAACAGGTAGGACAGGCGCGCATTGGCCGTGGCGCGATTGCTGTGCGCCATGCCGCCTGGAATCCACACACCGCACTGGGGCGGCACCATCCACCAGCCATCGGCGACATGGCACGTCACGGCCCCGTGCAAGGCCAGCACGAGCTGACCCTTGCGATGCCGATGGGTTGGAACCTCCGTCGCGTAATCCTTGAAGTCCAGATGCAGGGCGACGGCGGGCCGGTCAGTCCCGTCGAGTTCGAAGTCGGTGTGGGCGAAACGCGATGGCATGAGGCTTGGCATGATTTAGCGATAAATTGGCATTCTATCTGAATTCATCGGAGGCGCAAACCACTACGAGAAAGGCAGAAAGGTGGATAGCCCCTCATGACCAAGAAAATTGCCCCCGTCGCGCGACCGGCCCTGCTGATCGTCGGCATTCTGCTGATCGCCGCGACGCTGAGAGCGCCGATCACGGGCATCGCGCCGGTGCTCGGCATGATCCGTGAAAGCTTTTCGCTCGGCACGACCGAAGCCGGCGTGTTGACGACACTGCCGCTGTTGGCTTTCGCGGTCACCTCGCCCTTTGCCGTTCTGGTCGCGCGTGAATATGGGCTGGAGCGAAGCCTGTTCGGCGCGCTTTTCCTGATGGCCTGCGGGATCGTCCTGCGCTCGCTCGGTTTCGTCTGGTGCCTTTTCCTCGGAACCGCGATCATCGGCGTCGGTATCGCCATCGCCAATGTGCTGTTGCCGAGCCTCCTCAAGCGCGATTTCCCCGACAGGATCGCCTCGCTGACGGGCGCCTATTCAGTGACAGCCGGCATCGCCGCCGCCCTGGCCTCGGCCGCCGCTATTCCCATTGCCGGCCTGTTCGAAGCGGGATGGACCTGGGCGCTCGGATCGCTTGTGATCCTTCCCCTGATGGCGATGGCGGCGTGGCTGCCGCAACTGGCCGGGCACACCGCGCCATCGAAGGGCACCGCGACCCCGCCCCATGGCGGCCGCACCTGGCATTCGGCGCTGGCGTGGCAGGTGACGCTGTTCTTCGGGCTCAACTCACTCATCTATTACGTCATCGTGACATGGCTGCCCGCGATCCTGAGGGAAGCTGGATATTCGGCTGCCGCAGCGGGATCGCTTCATGGCGCCTCGCAGCTTGCCACGGCCATTCCCGGCCTTGTCTTCGGCGCCGTCCTCAGCCGCTTCAAGGACCAGAAGATCATAGCCGTCTCGATATCGGCGATAACCGCCCTGTCCCTGCTGGGCTTGCTCGTGCTGCCCGGATGGTCGGTGGTGTGGGTCGCCTTGTTTGGGGTTGGCGCGGGGGCAACCTTCATTCTCGCGCTGGCGTTCATCAGCCTGCGCACAGCCAATGCGCACCAGGCCGCCGCCCTATCGGCCATGGCGCAATGCGTCGGCTATCTCGTTGCCGCCATGGCTCCTCCAGCAGCGGGCTTCATCCATGATCGTTCCCATGGCTGGACGACACCACTGCTGATCTGCCTCGCGCTTTGCGGCGTGATGGCGGCTATGGGTTACCGGGCCGGCCGCCCGCTCCTCATTTTTCGGGCGGATTCCATCGCTATTGGGCGATAGATCCCGATGCGCCGCAGGATATCCAATCGCCGCGCGGCGTTTCTCAGTGCATAGGCCCGATCACGCTTTAGCGCGACCGGGCTTTCTCTCAATGGATCAATTGATCGGCTTGATGCTGCCGAAGATATCGTCGAGCGCCTTGCCGTGCTTCTCGCGCTCTTCGTCATTGCCCCAAACGGTGATCATGATCACGCGCTCATTGCCGGCCGGCATCAGGATGAAATCGACTTTTGTCGGGCCGTTGGCGTCTGTCGTCTGGAATTGGAAAACGGTCGATGAAATCCCATTGATCGGCATTTCGGCCTTGATGGGCTTCACCTGCTTGATCTCGTTTTCCTTCATCCAGGCTTCGTTGGTCGCCATCATCTTGTCGATGTTGCGGGCGTTGGCGAACTCAACGGAGAAGAAAATGGCTTCGTCCGGCGGCCGGGCCGAGTAGCCGTATTCGATTTCCTCGGTCTTCCAATTGTTCGGAACCGTGAGGGTGATGGCCGGATTCTTGTCCGGAACGGCGAAATTCTTCGCGGAGGCCGGCATGACATGCAGGAACGCGACGAAGGTCGCAAAGAGGATGCGAGCAATATGCATTTGAGTTTCCCAACCCCAGGTAGCAACTATGACCTGCAGCTCATTTCCTCTGCGACGTCGACCCTGACGCAACGCAAATCGGCTGCCGGAACGCTTAAAAACGAACTGGCCCTACGTTCACGAAGGAGCGCAGGGCCGAGCCTTTTAGCCGCCCATGACTTTCATGGCAGCGTCCATCGCCTTTTCCTTCGGATTGGCGGTGCAATAGGTTTTCATCTTGGCGTCGACCTCAGCGGCCATCTTGTCCATGGCGGCATCACCGGTCTTGGGCGTTCCGCCACCGGTCGCGACGGCCTTGAGATAGTCGGCGCAGCTCATTTCCGGGTCCGTAACCTGTGCGGAAACAGAAAAAGAAACGAGCGTCATCGCGAACGCGGCCAAAAGCATGCGTGATTTGGTCGACATAAATGGGAGTCCTAAGGTGCTGACCGACATTATGCCGGCCATGAGCGGCTGTGGAACATGCCGGCCGGGGTAAAAGCAAGAGATATTTCAAGGCGGTGGGGAGAGTCGCACAGCTCTATCCATGGCCGCGCGAACGCCCGTGGAGGCATGACGTTCGATTGACGCGCCAAACTTGTCACGCCCTCTCATGGCAGCCTATGCTCGCGCAGCGAGTTCGAACGAGCCGCGTGTTGGGAGGAATCATGATCCGCAAAGGCATCGGCCGCATGGCCGTATTCTGCTTCGCCATGTTCACGGTGGCGCTCCTGACCGGCGGATCGAGCAAAGCCCAGAATTTTCCAAACAAGACGGTCATCATCGTCGTGCCCTACGCGGCCGGCGGCAGCGGAGACATTCTGGCACGTCTGGTCGGCGCCAAACTGGAAACCAAGTGGGGCCAAGCCGTCGTCGTGGAGAACCGCATTGGCGCCGGCGGCAATATCGGCGCGGCCGCGGTGGCGCGCGCCACGCCAGACGGCACCACGCTGCTCTTGGGCGCCAGTCCGCAATTCACGGTCAACGTCACCCTGTTCAAGAAGCTGCCCTACGATCCCGAAAAAGAACTGACGCCCTTGGCCATGGCCGCGGCGACGCCATTCGTTCTGGTCGTCAACCCGTCGGTACCGGTCAAGACGGTGAAGGAATTCATTGATTACGCCAAGGCCAGCCCGCAACCGCTGAGTTATGCGACAGCGGGCTATGGCGTGCCGCATCATCTCTATATGGAATTGCTCAAGAGCATGACCGGCGTGCAGATGAATCCGGTGCCCTATCGTGGCAGCGTGCCCGCGCTCACCGATGTGGTGGCGGGGCATGTGCCGGTGATGTTCGTGGACCTCGGCCCCGGCCTGGGCCAGATGCAATCGGGCGCCGTCCGCTCCCTTGGCGTCTCGCTCGCCCGAAGGCTCGATGTGCTGCCCGACGTGCCGCCGATCAACGACACGCTGCCTGGTTTCGATGTCGCTTCGTGGCAGATGTTCGCCGCGCCTTCCGGCACGCCGCAACCCATTCTCGAAAAGCTGAGCGCGGATATCCGGTCGGTGCTCGAAATGCCTGACATCGCCGAGGCCATCAGCAAGGCCGGCATGTTGCCGCTTCCCCCCCGCAATATCGAGGACCTTCAGAAATTCGTGAAGGCGGAGCTCATACGCTGGGGCGATGTTGTGCGCAAAGCAGGACTGGAAGGCTCACAATAAGTCGCATCGCCGCCGGATGGCCAACGCTCACGTCTGCCACTGCGTTTCATCGGCGGCGAACTCCCGCACGGACCCATCCGCATTGTCGATGATCATCTGCAGATCAAAATAGCGAATGTTGGGGGGAGCACCCGTCCGCTTGATAACCCCGTCGCGCCATGCGGCATCGTGGGCCCTCTCCGCGTCTTCCCGTGTCGGCCAGATGTAAAAGGCGCCGGCCATGTCATCATCGCCGATCAGAAAATGCTTGCGGATCAGCTTATCGTTGGCCTGCCATTTCGCGACAGTCGTTCGCGCCTCTGCCAGCACCTGCTCTCGCGACCAACCTTTGGGATGCCGGAACTGCACGAATTCAACGATCATAACGAACCTCCCGCATAAGACGTGCGCCAACCTAGCAGGCTCCCCTGAGCCTGTCGTGTTTCGCTGCATCTTTGAATTGCAATGGCGGAGGATTTTCATCCTGCAGTCATGCGCTGAGATATGTCGGAGGCGGTCATCGCCTTGGAACCGCATTATCGTTCAGCTTTAGTTAAGCTGCACGAGGCAATTTTCTCATCGGGCAAAGGAGGGCTGGATCGTTAGGAGACCGATATGAATCGTACGAGCCTTATCGCCGCAACGCTCTTTGGCGGCATCGCAACGTTTTCGGTGACGGCCGCATCGGCCATGCCGATAAGCCCCAAGCCCGACATGGCAAGCCAGGCCACGCAGGTGGATTGGCCATGCGGCCCTGCCGCACATATGACCCCCTGGGGTCGCTGCGCTCCAAATCCTTGGGTCGCACCGGTCCCGATGTACCGCCCCTATGGCTGGTATGCACCGCGCCCGATGTATCGCCCCTATGGTTGGTATGGGCCACGCTACCATCGTTGGTAGACGGCACGAAGCCAGGCGCGCGAAAGACATCGGTGCCTCGGCCTTTCATCACCGCGTCGAGTTCCGCTCGACGCGGTGATCACGCCGCCATCCTTGATACCGTTTCAGAATCTCACTGCAAGATTTGCCTTGACGCTTTGATCAAGGAAAGCGCCGCCGAACTGACCGCTGTAGTTGAAACCGAGAGCGGCACCAGGAGCGATACGCAGATCGAGGCCAGCCTCAACCACCGCTGCGTCCCGGGCGATCGGGGCACCGGCAATATCGAAGGGCGTACCACCAACGAATGCCAAGCGAGCCGTCGGTGTCGTCGCGCCGATAGCATGACGCCAGCCCAACGTACTGCGCGCCGTCGCCCACACGCCCCCGAGTACGAAGTCGGTCGAGCCCCGCACGCCCAAGGTCGTATAGGTGAGGCTGGTGCCATTGCCAAAGCTGGCCAGTGCCGCCGGGCCGCCAATCTCCTGGAAGCTTTGCGTGCGCAAGTTGACATAGGCGAGATTGGCGAAGGGCTCAAAGGCAGCGCCGCCATAGGCGACACGATAGCCGATGTCGCCGAAAATCTGTGTGGTGCGGGCATCGTAGCGGGCGCGCAGCAAATCGTAGAAGCCGTTGAAGGCAACCATGCGCGTCATGGCGATGTCGTGCCAGCTGTGGACGGCGCCGGCCCGAATGCCCCAGGCACCGTATTGCGCACCGGCATAGACGCCCAGATGATAATTGTCGGCCTGGCCGCTGCCGTTGCGCGCGCCCAGCCCCGTCGAACCATAGCCAGCCAAAGCACCAACGCGCCAGCCGCCGAACACCGGCATATCGATACCAACATTGAAGCCCGCGATCGAGCGATTGAGACGCGCGGCATTGCCGTTGCCGTTCCATCGCGCGGCACCACCAAAGCCTTGCCCCCAGATCGAGAAGAGTTCACTGGGACCGGCCTTCACACTGGTCGGTCCACCCGGCGCATAGGACATGACCGGGATCGTCGATGCACCCGGCGCATCGAAGGAGCCCCGCAAACGATCGATCACCGCCGCGCGTTGGAACTGGCTGTCGTGGATGAGCGTCGTTATGGCTGAGGCGTGCGGTTCGCCCGACAGTTGATCGAAGGCGGCGCGTGCTTGGGCGTCACTGGTCATGGCGCCGATCACGCCGACCAGCACACCAGGACCGAGGCTGTCGAGCCCGTGACCGGTGGAGATCTGATTGGGCATCAGACCCGCATCAGCGAAATTACGGTATTTGAGAACTTCGAGATAAGCGTGATTGGCGTCGTAGGTGTCTTGCAGGCGTGTAAAAGCCGTGCGTGCCTCGATGCCTGACACCCCGTCGAACTGACCGCTCAAGCCACCGTCAGCGCTTATCACCAAATAGCGCGTTCCATAAGCGGCGATGCCACCGACGACGTTCACCGCCAGTCTTGCTCCCGACAACGTGGCCGTTCCCGTCGTCATGAACCTATCGGACTGACCGGCACTGTTGATATCGATGGCCAGGAGTGAACCTGCCTCGAACCGGGCATTACCGCCGCTCTGGCGAACCGTATCGCCAGCATTGCCATCGGCTAAGGCAAGCACGCCACGATTGACGAAGCTGGCAAGTCCGTCGAACGTCGTATTTTCGATAACGCCACCATTGTTGGCAGCAATAATAGCGCTGCCGTTATTATTGATCAGCGTGCCACCACCAAACTGATTGCTGCCGCCAGCGGTATTCCAAGTCGCGGCATTGGTCATGACATGAGCACCGGCGCCAAAACGGACCGTACCGATCAGGCCGCCAGCGTTGGTGAAGGCGATCGGACCGCCACCGCCTTCAACCGTTAGGCTAGTGGAACGCTGCAGCACATTGCGTACCAGGCCATTGGCCGTGATCGTAACAGGCTGGCCGGTGGAGTTGACGAAAATCGCGCTCCTGCCGCCTTCCACCAAGCCGTTGGTGGTGATTTGCGTTGCGCTTGAACCTTGGCTGTCGACATAAATGCCCACGCCATTCGAGTCGGTGACCGTAATCGTGCCACTGGTGATGACGCTGGTTGTCCCTCCCCCCTCGTTTCGTACGCGAATGCCGTAATAGCGACCAGAGACCCTCTCCGTCGCGGTTACACTCAGCCCTGTTCCACTGGTTCCGGCATAAGCAGAAATGCCGGCGGAGTCCGAGCCGATGACGGAACCGCTAGCATTGATATTGGTGGTCCCACCGCCATCGTTCCTCGCACTCAGGCCGTTGTAAAAACCGTAGACGCTGGCCGTCGTGGTCACGTTCAGTCCGATACCGCTAACGCCACGGGCATAAACATCTATGCCCGTACCGATTAGACTGCTGATCGCACCGCTGGTGTTGACGCTGGTCGTACCCCCCCCCAGCGTTGACCGCGTAAATGCCGCCGGTATGGCCGCTGACAGAGGCAGCGCTCACACTTAGTCCGGTGCCGCCAATGCCCGCGGCGTAAACGCTGATTCCCAAGTAACTCATGCCCGTGACGGTGCCGCTGGCATTGACGCTGGTTGTCCCACCGCCCCCGTTCTGCGCAAAAATACCAGTGCCGCGACCGCTGACAGCGGCAGTGTCGACGCTCAACCCAGTGCCGGAGGTACCCTCCGCATAGACATTGATGCCATCGCGGCTCGCTCCCGTGACCAAACCACTGGCTGTGATGCTGGTTATCCCACCACCCGCGTTGCGCGCAAAGATGCCCCCGTCACCGCTGACATCAGCGGCGTTCACGCTGAGCCCACTGCCGCCGATGCCAGTAGCAACAGCATAAATGCCAGTGCCATTCACTCCAACAACGGTGCCGTTGGCTATAACGCTGGTTGTTCCGACGCCGTTGTTCTGCGCAAAAATGCCTTCAAGGAGACCGTTGACACTTGCTGCTGTCACGCTCAGTCCGCTTCCGTGAAGGCCGTTCACCGCAGCGTAAATGCCGCGGCCACCTGCAATCGCACCATTGGTGTTGATGGTGATCGCGCTCGGAATGCCTCCGTCATCGCCGTGTGAAACAACATAGAGACCATAGCCGTCAGCGCTGTTGTTCAGCAAACTGGACGAATTGGTATCGCTATAATTGAGAGCGCCGTTCGCACGAATGTCCAACGCGCCAGTGTTGGGAGCATTCACCGTCACGTTAAATCCAGCGTTGGTTGTGACGTTGGCCGTGTTGGTGGTGATCGCTTGAACCGTCGTTTCAGTGCCAGAGCAAGTATAATTAGGTAGCGCCCCTGCCACGCAAGCAGCCAAGCTCTGGTTTGCCCCGAGCCCCATGAAACTCAGACCTGCAAGCAAGGTTAGATGGGAAACGGAGCCGTACAACGAAGATCGAAAAAAAGCCCGGCCACAAAATCCACGCATCAAATGCCCCACCCCAAACCATCAAGCCCTTTCCATACTAATCAGCACAAGCGAATGAAGTAAATTTATCAACAGATCGCCCGTGTTGATAAAGTGCTGACTGCTGAACCGAAGAGTGCCCGTGGGGCAGCAACGAGCGGCTACTCCATCTTCAGGAGCAAATCGCTATTGCGCGCCAGCAATTCTGCGCAGCAGTTCATCGAGGAGAAGTTGCTCGCCGGGTGTGAGCCCCGTCACCTCATCAAGACGCGCGCGCAAGGCCGACGCCGTCCCTGCAACGCTGCTTGCACCTGCGACCGGGCCCGATCGCTCATCGAGGATCGCCGCGAAGACAGCATTACGCGCGGCCTCCGCCAGGCCGGCGCGTTCGTTCGGCGCCTTCTCCAGCAGTGTAAGTACGGTACCCGTCCCCATCGCATGGATGAGATCGACGGCCCGCTCCTCGCTGACGCGCAGCCGGCCCGTGCGGGCGACGCGGCGCACCCGTTCACGCAGCACGGCCATGCCGGCGGCGGCCGTGCGCGACAACGGCTCGGGATAGGTCGCGCTGATCAAGGTGAAGATCGCCGGATTGGCCAGACCAAACGCGACGTGGGCGTCCCATCCTAGGCGCAGGTCTTCCACCGGATCGCCATCCCGCGCTCGCTGCGCTTTGCCGGCGACATAGTTGGAGAATGTTTCTTCCGCCACCGCATCGAGCAGACCGCGCTTGTCGCCGAACAGACGATAGATGGTCGGCGCCTGGACGGACGCAGCGTTGGCAACCGCCCGCGTGGTGGCGGCCTCGCTACCGCCAGCGGCGACCAGCGCCGCAGCGGCCGCGATGATGCGCGCGCGGGTGTCGCTACTCAGGGGATCGTCGGACGGGGGCATCGAAGTGGACATGACTATTCATAGCCCGCCCAACTTATCATCGCTATCTCGATCTTGTTTCCATTGATAATTACTGATAACAAAATATCGTTAGCGGCGATATCGGCACCCAGGATGGAGAGTTCTGATGATCATTGTGACCGGCGCAACGGGGCAGCTTGGCAGCCTGATTGTGGAGCGATTGCTGGAGCTTATTCCCGCTGGCCAGGTCGCGGCGAGCGCCCGTGACCCGCGAAAAGCCGGCCATCTGGCTTCGCGCGGTGTGCAGGTGCGGCGCGGCGATTTTTCCGAGCCGGACAGTCTGGCAGCCGCGTTTGAAGGGGCGACCCAGGTTCTGATCGTCTCGTCCAACGCCCGCGCCCATGGTGGCGACACCCTCGCCCAGCATCGCGCCGCCATCGACGCCGCACGCACAGCCGGCGCGCGCCGGATCGTCTACACCAGCCATATGGGCGCCAGCGCGTCTTCGGCTTTCCCGCCGATGCACGACCATGCCGCCACCGAAGCCATGCTGCGCGACACCGGGATCGCCTGGACCGCCCTGCGCAATGGTTTTTATGCCGAGAGCGTGCCTCAGTATCTGGGCAATACCGCCGCATCGGGCGTGCTGGAAGCCCCGCTAGATGGCAAGGTCTCCTGGACCGCCCACGCGGACCTCGCAGCTGCAGCGGCACATGCGCTGACAGACGAAGGCCGGCTCGACGGCCCTACTCCACCGCTGACAGCACCTGACGCGCTGGACTTCGCCGATATCGCCAAAATCCTCAGCGATCTCTCCGGTCGACCCATCGAAAGGCGGATGATTGCCGACAGCGAGCAGGAAGCCCGCCTCGCCGCGCGCGGTCTGCCGCCAGCCATCATCGCCATAGCCCTCGGCCTGTATCGCGCGGCTCGTGCGGGCGAATTCGCCGCCACTGATCCGACACTCAAGAGCCTCATCGGTCGCCCACCGATAACCCTGCGTGAGGTGCTGGCGCGTTAGCGACGCGCTTTGGCCCTTACAGATAGATCCCGCCGCCCTTCTCAGGCGGCGGGAAGATGCTTGCGAAGACCTCGCGCTTAGGCGAGATCGAAGCGATCGAGGTTCATGACTTTCGTCCAAGCCTTGACGAAGTCCTTCGCGAACTTCTCCTTGGCATCAGAGGACGCATAGACCTCCGCGAAGGCGCGCAGCTGCGCATGCGATCCGAAAATCAGATCGGCGCGCGTGCCCGTCCACTTGACCGCCTTTGTTTTACGATCATGCCCTTCATAGACATGCTCGGTCTTCGAAGGCTGCCACTCAGTACCCATGTCGAGCAGATTGACGAAGAAATCATTCGTCAAAGTGCCTGGCTGCTTGGTGAAGACGCCATGCGGCGACTGTCCCGTGTTGGCGCCGAGCACCCGCAGGCCGCCGATGAGAGCCGTCAGCTCCGGTCCCGTCAACGTCAGCTGTTGCGCGCGGTCGACCAGCGCTTCCTCGATCGATAAGCGATGCTTGCCACGCGCATAGTTGCGGAAGCCGTCGACGACCGGCTCCAACGGTTCGAAGGACTCGACGTCCGTATCCTCCTGGGTCGTGTCCCGACGCCCTGGTGTGAACGCCACCGTGACGTTATGCCCAGCATCCTTGGCCGCCTTCTCGACAGCCGCGCTACCGCCGAGCACGATCAGATCAGCCACGGAAACTTTCTTCTTCCCGCCCGTCGCGTTGAACTCTTTCTGGATCGCCTCAAGTTTCTGGAGAACAGTGGCCAGTTGAGCCGGCTGGTTGACCTCCCAACCCTTTTGCGGCGCCAGGCGAATACGCGCGCCATTGGCGCCGCCACGCTTGTCCGAGCCACGGAAGGTCGAAGCGGAGGCCCAAGCGGTCGACACCAATTGCGAGACGGACAGCCCGCTCGCCAGGATCTTGGCTTTCAGATCGGCGATGTCCTTCTCGCCGATCACCTCATGATCGAGCGGCGGAATCGGGTCCTGCCACAGCAATTTTTCCTTCGGCACCAGCGGACCGAGATAGCGCTCGATCGGCCCCATGTCGCGGTGGGTCAGCTTGTACCAGGCGCGCGAGAACGCGTCGGCAAACTGATCCGGATGTTCGAAGAAGCGTCTTGAAATTTTCTCGTAGGCCGGATCGACCCGCAGGGAAAGGTCCGTGGTCAGCATCGTGGGAGCACGCCGCTTCGACGGATCATGGGCATCGGGGATCAAGCCAGCGCCCGCACCATTCTTCGGTTGCCATTGATGCGCGCCGGCCGGGCTCTTCGTCAATTCCCATTCAAAGCCGAACAGGTTTTCGAAGAAATTGTTGCTCCATTTTGTCGGCGTTTTCGTCCAGGTCACTTCCAGGCCGCTGCCGATCGCATCCCCGCCCGCGCCGCTGCCATAGGTGTTTTTCCAACCGAGACCCTGCAGTTCGATCGGGGCGCCTTCTGGCTCTGGTCCAACATATTTGGCTGGATCGGCGGCGCCATGGGTCTTGCCGAATGAGTGCCCACCGGCGATGAGCGCGACGGTTTCCTCATCATCCATGGCCATGCGCTTGAAGGTTTCGCGAATGTCACGGGCTGCGGCAAGCGGATCAGGGTTGCCGTTCGGACCTTCCGGATTGACGTAGATCAGACCCATCTGAACGGCGCCCAGTGGCTTTTCAAGATCGCGATCGCCCGTATAGCGCTCGTCCTCGAGCCACTTGCCTTCCGGCCCCCAGTAAATATCTTCTCCCGGCTCCCAAGTGTCGGCGCGACCGCCGCCGAAGCCGAACGTCTTGAAGCCCATCGACTCGAGCGCCACATTGCCCGTCAAAATCATGAGGTCGGCCCATGAGATTTTGCGGCCATACTTCTGTTTGATCGGCCACAGCAGCCGGCGCGCTTTGTCGAGATTGACATTGTCTGGCCAGCTGTTGAGCGGCGCGAACCGTTGCGTCCCGAAACCACCACCGCCGCGACCATCGTCGATGCGATAGGTGCCGGCGCTGTGCCAAGCCATGCGGATGAAGAAAGGTCCATAATGACCAAAATCCGCTGGCCACCACGGCTGCGAATCCGTCATCAACGCATGCAGATCCTTGATGACCGCGTTCAGGTCCAGGCTCTTGAACTCTTTGGCGTAGTCAAAGGCCTCGCCCATCGGATCGGAAAGTTTGGAGTGCTGGTGCAGGATCTGAACGTCGACTTGATTGGGCCACCACTCTCGATTGGTCTTGGCCGTATGAACGACGGGGCATTTACCAGCATTGTTGTCGGTCTTCGCGTCCATGTTTCTCTCCACCCAAGTGTTTGCTTACCAAGTTTGCTTGCCAACTCGTGTCTGCATGCGCTGCAGAGCTCATCGAACATTCGAGATCGTCGTCCTCAATTCAGATGACGAACCACTGCGATAAAGCTGCTCCTCCTCTGCTTGCTCCCGATTTGCCGAGCAGAATTATTTTACTCTCTTCGCTACGGGCTTTTTGGCCACGGACTTTGTCCTTTGGCGCTTTCCGCTCGTCGCTTCCAGGCACTCCGCATAAAGGTCCAAGATGTAATCGCGATGAATGGAGCCATCCGAAGTGCTGCCCTGCTCCAGGGATTTGCCTTCGTTTCGCGCAACCAGCTTCATCATAAAGTAGGCCACCTGTTCCGCTGTCGTCGCTTTGTAGGACTTATCCTTGCTCGACACTGCCAGCTCCTCCTCCACGACGCTCGCTCTGAAAACGCCAGCTTCAACGTTGGCGCAACAACACCAAGCGCGGGCCGGCGGATCGTAGAGACCTCACCACGCCGTTTAGAACCCGAACAATGTTGCGACGGTTTTGGCCGCCGGTCAAATCGATCAAATCGAAATTATCGATCGGAAACACCGATGATTTCTCCCGTTTTGAAATCATGATGCGCCATTCAAACAGCGACGGAACAGTGCACAGCAAACCGCGCGGAATTTCGACGATGACGTCAGCCCGGTGAAACGACCACATGTTAAGTCGCTTGGTTAAATCGCGTGGTTAAATCGCTTGCGCGTCCAGGGAACGGCTGTCATCGGCAGCTGCGGCACCAATCAGCCTGGCAAGTTGACACATATTTGTGAAGTCTAAGCTTGACGCGCGCGGCCGCAGCGACTTTACGATCGCCCCTTGTTCGCGATACACTGATCGCGATGGGGATGGAGTCCCCCGATACCCGCCGTAAGGCTGATGACTCCTACTGCGACACGGGCCGTGAAGGCCCTGCCGTGGTGGGAGCATTTCCAGCACCCGCCATAGGCGGGTTTTTTATTGCCCGATCAAACGACATAAAGGGCAATCGATATGACTTATCTCATCGTATTTATTGGCGGCGGCATCGGATCGGCTTTGCGACACGGGGTCAATCTCGCCGCTGCGCGCCTGCTCGGCACCGCATTTCCCTTTGGCACGCTCACCGTCAACATCGTCGGTTCGCTCACCATGGGCCTGCTCGCCGGCTATTTCGCTTTCCGAGGCGACGCCTCCCAGCATTGGCGCCTTTTCCTCACCACCGGCATTTTGGGTGGCTTCACCACCTTCTCAGCCTTTTCCCTTGATTCCGTTTTGCTGTGGGAACGCAACCAGCCGGCGCACCTCGCTGCCTACCTTATTCTCAGCCTGGTTCTCTCCATCGGCGCGCTCAGCGTCGGCGTGTGGCTTGTCCGAAGCCTCAGCCCGTGACTGCCTCGCCCGTCCCGCGAGACGTCGTCGCTGATCTCAGACCATGAAGCGGTATGATCGCGAAGGCGGAAGCGTCGTCCTGCCCAAGCGCCAGCCGTCGCACGGGAACCCCATACATGCGTTCCAGATTGGCCTCGCTCACCACAGTATCGGCACCGCCTTCGACATGTTCGCCGTCGCGGAACATCAGCAGGGCGCGGTCGGCAATGCCGAGCGCATGTTCAGGATGATGGGTCGTGAACAAAACAGCCAGGCCATGCTGATCGGCCAGGCGACGCAGGAGACGCAGGACGATCCCCTGATTGGCCAGATCGAGCGCCGAGACCGGCTCATCCAGGACAAGGACGCGCGCGTCGCTCGCCAGCGCACGGGCGAGCAGAACGAGTTGCCTCTGGCCGCCGCTCAATCGGTCATAGCGTGCGTCCGCAACACTCGAAAGACCAACCTCCTCAAGACAGGCCCGCGCCCGCGCCAGATCTTTTCGTCCGGGCGCATCGAAACGGCCGAGAAAGCGACTGCGGCCCAGAAGCACCATATCGAGCGCGCTGTAAGCCTGGTCCGCGTGAAGAGCCTGCGGCACATAGCCAACCACTTCACTGCCCGTGAGCGCGCCCTCCTTCGGCGTCAAAATTCCGCATAACGCCCGCAGCAATGTGGTCTTGCCGGTGCCGTTGGGACCGAGGATGGCGGTGATTTGCGCCGGCGCTGGCGTAAGCGACAGATGACGAAACAGCCAGCGTGACGGCTGAAACCAATGGCCAGCCTGGTGCAGCGCGATCATGGTGCCTTACTCGCAGCATTGCGACGCAGGAGATAAGCGAAAATCGGTGTGCCGACGATGGCCGTGACAATCCCGACCGGGATTTCCGCCGCCGTCAGATCGCGCGACAATGTGTCGGCCACCACCAGAAAGATGGCGCCCATCAAGGTGGCGACAGGCAGCAGCCGGCGATGGTCGGCGCCGACGATCATTCTCGCCAAATTGGGAATGACGAGTCCAACCCAGCCGATCGTGCCGCTGACCGCCACCTGCGCCGAGATCGCCAAGCAAGTTGCCGTGATCAGGATCAGCCGGTCGCGCGCCGGATTGACGCCAAGCGAGCGCGCGTCCTCATCGCCCAGCGACAGCACGTTGATGCGCCAGCGCATGCCGAGCATGACAATACCAGCCAGCACGGTGCAGACGCTGATCAATCCCAGTTTCGTCCAGCTCGCCGCGGCAAAACTGCCGAGCAGCCAGAAGACGATACCCGGCAGCTTGGTTTCCGGATCCGCCACGTAAGTGACCAGACCGACCAGGGCCGCGCAGAAGGCGCTGACAACGACGCCCGCCAGAACCAAACTCAGAATTGGCGACAGCCCATCGCTGCGATGGATGGCGAGAACGGCGATCAGCGCCAGCGCCGCGCCAACGAAAGCGCCGACCTGAACGCCAAGACCAAAGCCGAGGAAGAGGATGGCGACGACTCCACCCAGCGCCGCGCCCGAAGCAGCCCCGATCGTCTGCGGCCCGACCAGCGGGTTGCGAAACAGTCCCTGCAAGACCGCGCCACTGAGCGCCAACCCTGCCCCGGCCATCGCCGCCATCAAAACGCGCGGCAGTCGCACGACTTCGACGACCACGAGTTCCGTCGACGTCCAGATCGGCGTCACGTCGACAAACCGCGAGACCAGGATCGCCAAAACATGATCCAGCGGCACCGGATAGCGACCAGACGTCACCGACCAAAGCAAAACGCCAACGAGCCCAGCGAGCAGCACCGGGATGAGCGCGCTTTCACCCCTCCGCCTGACGCTCGAAATCCGTGGCCCGTCCACCATGGCGCTGTGCTGTGTCATCGAACCAGCAGCCGATCATAGCCAGCCGAACGCCGGTTTTCTGGAGCGAACAAGATGGTATCGATCTCATCATCGCTCAGCGCATAGCCGTAGAGAAAATCGAACCAGCCACGCATGCTGACACGCAGATCGATGCCGGCGCGCTGGGGATGCAGCAGGTCCGCGAGCCAGATCCAGGTTAAAGCTGACTCTTGGCTCGGTGGATCCCAGCGGTAGCCGCCCAGCGGCATGCGATAGACCTTGCGGCTTCGCACAGCCTCGACGCCCTGCCAGCGCGGATCGGCATAAAGATCAGCCGGCATCACCGTATCGAAATTGCCGAGCAGCACGACCTGTGGATTCCAAGTCAGTATCTGTTCGATCGTCACGGTCGTCGACGAGGGCGTATCGGCTGCGATGTTCTCGCCGCCCGCTAGGCGAATGGTAAAATCGTTGTAGGATTTTTTGCCGGCGACACGAAAGGTATCGGAGGCGCGCGCCAGATAAAGCACACGCGGCCGTTCCTGACTGGCAACTCCAGCAAGCGCCGCCTCGATCTGTCGGCGCTGCGTCTCTTGCCGCGCCACAAGTTCCTGGGCCCGCTCCGGCTTTCCCGCCACCTGCCCCATCATCGCGATATAGCCAGCCATATCCTCCTGGCTGCCATAGCGCATGCCCAGCACTTTGAGCCCTGTGCGTTCGAGCGGCGCCAGCGCATCGTCGCCGGCTGCGGCCCATTGAAACACCGCGTCCGGCCGCAAGGCGAGAATGCTTTCGACATTGGCGGCGGTCCCGGCGCCAAGCGTGATATTGGTCGCAATCTTCGCATAGCCGGGAAAGAGCTTACCGAGGATGCCATCACGCATGGCAACAGCCGACGAAGCATTCATGCCGGCGATGCCATGTTCGCTGCGGTTGATCGCCATATAGGTCGACGCCGCCGGCATCGGCAGGAAGATCGCGCGCGCCGCCGGCTTGTCGAAAGACAACGACTGACCGCGCTGATCGGTGACCTCGGTTGCTCCGACCGACTGGCAGAAGACGGCGCTGACGGCGGCGGCAAAGATGTGGGAGCGATACGGCATGACGATTTCCCATGGCCCAGATGAACTGCGCCCTCAGCCAGCCTTGTGGATCAGCTCTAGTTAAATCGCAACATAAGAAATCCTAGTTTTTCTTTATAATTCTTATAGTTATGATCTTTCTCCATGCTCTTGCTGTGAATTTACTTAATCGGATAAGCGTCGGCCGCTAAGAAAAACAAAGGCCATGATGATGCTCTCCTCCGGTTCCGCTGCGCTCGCCTCAAATCGCGTTTGGTACAAGCCTTCCGCCCAAGCGTGGCAGCTCTCTATCACTGTCGCCGCAGGCATGATGACGGCCGCTTTAAGCCTTCCGACAACGGCAAAGGCGCAATCCAATCTGCCCAGCGTCACGGTCGACGCCCCCGCGACAGCCTCCCATCGCGCGGCAACACGTCCCGCACGCATAGCAACACCGGCACGCCGCGCGCCGGCGCGTGTCGCCGCGCCACGCGCTCAAGCGCCCGTGCCTGTTGCCAGTGCGCCTGCGACGAATATGCGCAAAGCTGGCCGCGACTCGCTGCTGCCGCGCGGCGGCCAGCTGCCTCAGGTCGAGAGCCTCAAACAGCAGGTGACGCAAAGCGCGACGGTGATCGAGCGTGCGCAGATCGAACAAACATCACCGACCGGGCTTCTCGACATCCTTGCCACCGTGCCCGGTATCTCGATTGCCCGCGCTGGTGGCATCGGAGGACAGATCTATCTGCGCGGCTTCAGCTCCAACAATTTCCGCTCGCCGCTCTATGTCGATGGCGATCGCTTCCGCGGCCGCAACACATTGCAGCTCAATTATTTCGCGCCCGGCGAAATTGAACGCGTCGAAGTGATCCGTGGTCCGGCGTCCGTGCTTTACGGCAGCGAAGCGCTCACGGGTCTGGTCAATGTGGTCACGCGCAAGCCAGCGGGCGACATCAACGGCCCGTTCAAGATCAGCGGTGGTGGCGTCTCGAGTGGCTATGGCAGCGCGGCCAAATCGCTGACCACCGACGCCTGGCTGCAAGGCGCCGGCAACGGCTTCGATTTCCTCGCCAGCGTCAACGGTCGCTGGGGCGACAATTATCAGACCCCGCTCGGCGCTGCGCCAAACAGCGACTATCGCAGTCTCGGCGGCAGCTTGAAGCTTGGATATACGCCGACCGCCGGCCAGCGCGTCGAACTTTCCTTCCGCCGCTATACGGAAACCGATGGCCGCGCCGGCGGCGTTGGCGGCGCGCCTGGCGCGCCCTATCTCAACGTCCGCCAGAGCCCGAATGAAGTGACCATGGGCCGCCTCGCCTACACGGGCGAGTTCGACGGCCTGGTGAAGAAGGTCGAGGCCTCGGTCTACGTCAATTATTTCGACACCTACCTCAAGACCATCAACAACACGATCAACGCGCGCAACATCATCACGCGTAGCGTCGAGTCGACGAGCCATGTCATTGGCCCTCTGGTGGTCGGCGGTCGCGTGGTCGGCACTATTCCGTGGAGTTTCGGCATCGGCGAGGTGAACACGCTTGTGGGCGCTGACGCCTTCAAGGAGTTCCGGCCTGGCAGCGAGGGCTGGTCCGCCACGCGCAACTTCACCGCCACCACCGGCGCTTTGACGAGCACGAGCCTGGTGACCCCGGCCAAGAACGGCCCGGATACGACGCAGACCAATGCTGGCATCTTCATGCTGCATGAGTGGACGCCGGTGCGCCAACTCACCTTGTCGGCCGGCGGCCGCTTCGATTGGTTCAACACGACGACCGGTCTGGCGCCGCTGCCTGCAGCCGTATTGCCCGCCTTCCTCGCCCACTCGCAGGTTGCCAGCAGCGCGCCGACAGGCAGCATCGGCGCGGTTTATCGCATCCTGCCGAACTTCGATCTGCTCGCCAGTGTTGCAACCTCCTTCCGGCAGCCGACCAATTCGGAGCTCTTCGCCTTCTCAGCGACGACCGTGCCCAATCCGGCGCTGAAGCCGGAGAGCGGCGTCACCTATGAAGGTGGTTTCCGCTTCCACATGGACAACGCCACGTTGAAGGTGACGGCCTTCAACAGTCGCTACGAAAACTTCCTGCAGACCACCGCTGTAACCTACAACGGCGTCGCCGGCTTCACCCAGAGCCAGAACATCGGCAAGGCCGAAGTCAGCGGCCTCGAGCTGGAAGGCCGTTGGCAGGCGAGCGAGACCGTCAACATCTTCGGCACGGTCGCTTATCTGCGCGGCGATAACAAAACCACTGGCCGGCCCCTGCCCTTCCTGGCGCCCTGGCGCGGCCGCGTCGGCGTGCAATATGCAGCGCCCGACGCGTCCTACTCTGTGATGGGCGTGGTCGATTGGGCGAGCGCCAAGACGCGCATCGATACGACGCAGGAATATGCGACCGGCGGCTATGTCGTCCCCAAGATCTACGCGACCTTGCAGCTCGGCAAACTGATCTCGCCTACACTCGGCGATACCAGGCTCGTTCTCGGCATCGAGAACATTTTCAACAAGACCTATGTCGATGCCTCGACCTTCGTGAACCGCAGCTATGCCCAAAGCATGACCAATCCGCTGGTCGAAATGGGCCGCAACTTCACCGTCAAACTGCAACACAACTTCTAGGCTGGAAGATCGTCATGACATCCCAAACCTCACCAGCGCATTGGCCCGTCATCACCGTGCAGGCGGAGGAGGAGCCGATCGCGATCGGCTTCGACATGCTCGCCGCCTATCATGGCCAGGCGGCGCTCGCCATGCTGGCGGTCACGTTCCAGGCACAGGCGGTGGCGCTTTCTATCCTCTCGCCACAGGCGCCCGCCCGGCGTAGCAGCATCTCCATCGTCAGCGGCCATCCCGGCCCCGGCGTGCGCGATGCCTTCGAATGCGTCACCCGCGCGGTGACGCGCGGCGTCTATGTGGTGGACCGCGCGCTGCCGCATGGCCGCCTCGTGCCGGGGTTCGACATCTCCTACAGTTTCCGCATCACGCTCGATGGCAAAACCATCGAGCTGGCGTTGAAGCCCGACGCCCTGCCGCCGCGCTTCTTCGAACTCAACTTCACGCCCAACCGCAGCGAAGCCGATAATGCCGAATTGAGCCTGCTCAAAAGGACCATTGCCGGCGATATCCTGAGTCGCGCCGGACAAGACCTGTTCGTCGTTGGACAACCGCAGACATGAAGCCCGCGCTTTACCCGTCGTTCGGTCATCCCGAAGGGTCGGGCGCGGCTCTGGCCCAAAAGGCCGAGGCCCTGGGCGCGGTCGTCAGCCGTGACATCTATGATCTGGATCGTCTCGACCTGAACGACTATGGCGCCCTGCTGATCAGCATGCACAGCGACCAGCGCTTTCTCGCAAGCCAGGCCAGCAGCATTGCCGCCTTTCTGGCGCAAGGGGGCACCGTCGTGGCCAACGGCCACATCGCTTATCCGTTTCTGCCCGGTATTGGACAGGCGCGTATCCTGGCCCAGCAGGGGCTGGAGGATTTACGCATCCTCAGGCTCGCCGATCATCCGATCTGGGCGGGTGTCTCCTGCGAAGACCTCACCTTCCGGCGCGGTGTTGCCGGCTTCTACGGCCGGGCCTGGCATGATCCTCCGTCAGATGCTCTCGTGATCAATGCTGTTGGAGCGCCGCAACGCGCCCTCGACATCATTTATCCGGTCGGGCGCGGCCGTGTTCTTCTGCATGGTGGAAACGACCTCTGGCAATTCGGTGGCGGCGACAGCACCGCGCGCCTCCTGCCGCAGTTTTTCCACTGGCTCTTCGCTCCAGAGGTCTCGCCGTGACACTCACCGTTCTCGACGGTGGTACCTATTATCACCACGCCACCATTCATGGCCCGCGTTATAACGGCTTGTTCGACAGCGTGATCTATGCCCGCGACCTGACGTTACAGGCGCTTGCAGCAACCGCTGTCCTGATCGTGCCGGATCGCATCAATCCGGACGTGCTGCGCCAGCATAAGGACGTGTTCACAACTTTCCTGGCTCAGGGACGCACGCTCGTCGTGTTCGGCGAAAATCAGGTCGAGACCTGGCTGCCCGGGATCGCCTGGTCGCCACGACCGACGAATTTCTGGTGGTGGCTCGACAAGAACGCGGTCCCCGAACAGCGCCTTGCAGCCCCTGAGCATGGGCTGTTCAACGCGCTGCCCTTCTCAGACACCATCTGGCACTATCACGGCGTGCTGACGCCGCCGGCTGGCGCGCAAGTGCTGATCGATGTACCGCCTGAACGGCAAGGGCGCGATCAAGGCGGCGCTCTGCTCTATGACGACAGAACAAGTTTTGCCGGCCGCGCCCTCATCGCCACGCTCGATCCCTTCTATCACCACGGGAGCAACTTCATGCCGGCGACGACGCGCTTCCTCGATGGCTTCCTGCCATGGGCGAAGGCAACAGCGCGTCGGTCCAGCGCCCTCGCGACATAAGCGGGTATGTTCCATCAGATGAGTCAGCATCGGCCAATTGCCGGTGCGCGACGGTTCGGCAATGTCGCAAAAGGAACTGACGCTGTTCGCGAAGATCGAGCAGTCGTCGATGGCGCAAAATCCCAATGCGCATGGAGCGTGACGGATCGAACCGGGGGACGCCCGATCCGAAAACGGCCCCGGAAGGAAAAATCCCGACCGCGCCGAAAATCGAGGAGCCATGCAAGCAGAACTTGGTCGAGAGGCGGAAGTTTGCAGAACCACTGTAGGACTACAACACCTATCGTGGATTCGTAGCCCCCATTTCCACCATTTTAAGCATCCCAAAGTCTCGCATTCCTCAGACCGACGCTGCGGATTGGTCAAGACGATCGCGCATGCCATAAACAAGCGTTCATGGAGGGCGCTGATGCGAATTTCAACGGTATTGGATCACATCGATAACGGACATATGGCGCTGCCGGAGTTTCAGCGCGGGTATGTTTGGAACCGTGATCAGGTACGCGGACTATTTGACTCTCTCTATCGTCGCCACCCGGTAGGTGGGCTTCTTGTATGGGCAACAGAAGCTAACACGGCAATTCGTCGCGGCGATGGTCCTGTGGCTTCCGGCATCGTCAAGCTACTGCTAGACGGACAACAACGCATCACATCACTTTACGGCGTTGTACGTGGCAGGCCGCCGAAATTCTTTGATGGAAACGATCAAGTATTCAGCGGATTGCGTTTTCATCTCGGCACCGAAACTTTCGCATTCTATCAACCGATCAAAATGCAAGATGATCCTCTGTGGATCGATGTGACGGTGCTCATGCAGGCGGGCGCTGCGGGGCTCGGCAATTTCATCGCTCAGTTGTCTGCGCACCCGGAACATACAGCTCGAGTCGGCGAGTTTATTGGACGCCTTAGTCATCTTCTCGGCATTACGGATATCGATCTGCACATCGAAGAAGTCACCGGACAAGACAAGACACTCGACATCGTCGTCGACATTTTCAACCGCGTAAACAGTGGCGGCACAAAACTTTCCAAAGGCGACCTGGCCCTAGCAAAAATCTGCGCCGAGTGGCCCGATGCTCGCGACTCCATGAAGAGCAAACTCAACGAATGGACTGATGCCGGCTACCAATTCAACCTGGATTGGTTGCTGCGGTCGGTGAATACAATCCTGACTGGCGAAGCCAAATTCAGCTACCTACATGATATAGGCGCTCTCGACATTCGAGACGGGTTGAAACGCGCTTCGAAACATATCGATACGACACTCAATCTGATAGCCGGCCGCCTAGGTCTCGACCACGACCAAGTATTTTTCGGACGTTTCGGTGTACCAGTGATGGTGCGCTATTTAGACAAGAAAAATGGTAGGCTGGATGCAAGAGAACGTGACAAGCTTTTATTCTGGTTTGCCCAGGCCGGAATGTGGGGCCGCTTCTCTGGTTCTACCGAAACGGTAATAGATCAAGATCTCGCTGCTTTGGAGGGGGCAAACGGTGGCCTCGATTCATTGATTGAACAGTTGCGTCTGTGGCACGGTAGCCTTCTGATCGAGCCAGACCATTTCACGGGCTGGAGTCTTGGCGCACGGTTTTATCCCGTCCTTTACATGCTGACGCGCATGGGCGAAGCCCGCGATTGGGGCACAGGCTTACCCCTGAAAGCGAACATGCTAGGCAACATGAATCGTCTTGAGGTTCACCATATCTTCCCGAAAGCGCAACTTTATAAGCGAGGTCAGAAACGACCTGACGTCAACGCCCTCGCCAATTTCTGTTTTCTGACCAAAGACACCAATCTCAACATCAGCGACCAGTTGCCTGAGAAATACTTCGCTGAGGTGGAAGAAAAGCATCCGGGCGCACTCGCCTCTCAATGGATTCCCAAGGATCCAGCCCTGTGGAAGATCGAGCGTTATCTCGACTTTCTGGAGGCAAGGAAAATCCTACTAACTACGGAAGCGAACAAGCGGTTTAAAGACCTTCTACACGATGACACGCACTGGCTAACCGGCTCGACGGTCACACCAACAGAACCTGCAAAGGCGGAGATCGGCAGCATTACCAGCGAAGCCGAGGAGCTAGAACTGCAAGAACTCAACGCCTGGATGGAAGAACAAGGCCTACCCCGCGGACAAATGGCGTTCGACTATGCCGACTCCAATACCGGAGAACAAAAAGCCATCTTCGACTTAGCGTGGCCGAAAGGTATTCAGCTGGGCCTCACCGGGCCAGTTACAGTTCTCCTGAACGAGCCCGCCAGCGTGCTAGGTCTTGCAAACGCTGCGGGCTTTCGTTGCTTCACGTCAATTACAGATTTTCGCACATACGTGGAAACCGAAATCCTCAGCCTCCAGGTCAACTGAAAACAAGAAAAACTCGATAGAAAAGCACATACCTGCCACTTTTCTCCTCACGCCGCCACCCAGCTCCCCACCACTCTCTCGATGATCGCCTCGCGCGCCTGGCGTGAGGGCGCCAGCTTGCTCTTCGTCGCCGCGAGAATGGCGGGCGACGCCTCATCAGGCGTGCCGGCATGGAACGGCGGCGCCGGTGCATATTCCATGGCGAGCTGAATCGATTCCGCTTCTTCCCGGCCGAACAGTTCCGCCACCACGGTGAGGCCGAAGTCGATCCCGCTCGTCACGCCACCGGCGGTGATCAGCGATCCGTCACGCACGACGCGGCCTTGCGTCGGGATCGCGCCGAAGCGCGCCAGCAGGTCATGCGCGTTCCAGTGGCTCGTCGCCTTGCGGCCCTTGATCAATCCGGCGGCGCCCAGCACCAGCGAACCCGTGCAGACCGAGGTGAGATAGCGAACCTCAGAGGCGCGGCGGCGTAGAAAATCGAGGACGACCGCGTCTTCCATCAATGGGTTCACGCCGCCACCGCCCGGCACGCACAGCACGTCGAGTGGCGGGCAGTCGTCGAAGGTCGCGGTTGGCGTCAGGGCCAAGCCTGTCGATGACGTCAACGGGTTACGATCCTTCCAGATCAGATGAACCTCGGCGCCGCGCGCGGCGGCGAAGACCTCATAGGGCCCGGTGAGATCGAGCTGCTGGACATTGGGGAAGACGAGAATTCCAAAGCGCGTATTCATCACGATCTCCTGACCGCCTCTTGGCTTGACGTTCGGACCCTAACCGATCAGGCTCTGGCGAGATTGCCAATAATCCCTCGTTTCATGCCAAACGCTACTCATGCCAAACGCCCCTCGCCGTATCGCCATCCTCACCTTTCCCGATGTCCAGCTCCTAGATGTGGCCGGGCCATTGCAGGCTTTTGCCTCGGCGAACGATCTGGCGGCGTCCGGCAAGCGCCCCCTGCCTTACGAAACCATGGTCCTGGCCCAGGAACAGCGGGTGAGGACGACGGCGGGATTGGTGTTGGAGACCATGCCTCTATCGGCGCGCTCAGCTCCGTTCGACACGCTGATGCTGGCGGGCGGCCAGGGCGTCAACGTCGCCAGCGAGGACGAAAGCCTGATCCGCTGGATCAAGAGCCGCGCCCGCACGACGCGCCGCATGGCCTCCGTTTGCAGCGGCGCCTTTCTGCTTGCCGCCGCCGGCCTGCTCGATGGCCGCCGCGCCGTCACCCATTGGCGGCGCTGCGCCGAATTCGCCCGGCTCTACCCCGAGGTGAAACTCGATCCCGATCCGATCTTCGTGCGCGACGGCAACATCTGGACCTCGGCGGGCATCACGGCGGGCATCGATCTGGCCCTAGCGCTGATCGAGGACGATCTCGGCCGCGAGACCGCGCTTGCCGTGGCCCGCCAGCTCGTCGTCTTTCTCAAGCGCCCCGGCGGCCAGTCGCAGTACAGTGCCACGCTGGCCCTGCAGGAAAGCGATGGCCGCTTCGACCGTCTCCATGCCTGGATCATGGAAAATCTGCGCGGCGATCTCTCGCTGCCAACGCTCGCGGCCCAGGCCCATATGAGCGCCCGCAGCTTCTCACGCCACTATGCCCATGAGACAGGCATCACCCCGGCCCGCGCCATCGAGCAGATCCGCGTCGAAGCCGCTCGACGCCTCTTGGAGGAGCGCGCCAGCGTCGCGCAGACGTCCAAGCGCTGCGGCTTTGGCTCCGAAGAGACCATGCGGCGCAGCTTCCTGCGCCTGCTGAATGTCTCCCCTCAGGCCTATCGCGAACGCTTCTGAGGACTGACGTCAGCGCACGACGCTGACACCGCTGCGCTCCAGCACCTTTTCGACGCCAGCCCGCACGCGCCCCATGGTCTCGCCGGCATCGGCGATGATCTTAGCCGTATCGATATGTTGCAGGCGACCGCCGCGCTTGAGAATGCGGCCATCGATCAGCACCGTATCGACATTGGCCGGCTGCGCCGCCTGCACGATCATGCGCACGCCATCGGTGAACGGCGCCATGTTGAGATCGTCCATGCGCACCAGAATAATGTCGGCGCGCTTGCCCGGCGTCAGCGTGCCGACACGATCTTCAATACCCAGAGCGCGAGCGCCATCGATCGTCGCCATTTCCAGCACGCGCCGGGGCGCCAAGGCGAACTCGCTCTGCTTGGCGCCATCGGCGACATTCTGCATCGCCTTCATGATCGCGAACATATCGCAATTTCCAGCCAGCACAGTGGTATCGACCGACAGGCAGACGTTGATGCCCTTCTCCAGCATCGGCAGGATCGGCGGAAAGCCGAAGCCGGTGCGCATCTCCGTATAGGGGCTCATCGAAATATGCGTGCCGGTCTTGGCCAGAGGCTCGAGATCCTCGGGCAGATAGTTGGTGTCATGCACCAGGATCACATCCGGGCCGAGGAGGCCCGCCGCCGCCAAAGCCTTCACACCCTGGCTCTGCTTCACACGCGCCATGCCGGTGCCGATGTGCGTCGATATCCGCAGGCCGAGTTGGCGCGCCGTGTCCCATTCGCGCTTGCAGATCTCCGGCGAATTGCTCTCAGGTCCGCGCGAGGCGATGCCCAGCGTCAGGAGGCCTGCCCGGTCGCCGAACCATTGCTTTTGTACGCGCGGCAGATCGGCCAGATTGACCGGCTGATTGGTCATGCCGACGCCCGCATAGCCGTAGCCATAGAGCGCGCGGCCGCCGAAATCGACATGGGCCTGCAGCTCCGCATCGGCGAACTCGGGGCGCGGCAGATTATGCGCCCAGTTGTGCACGGTGGTGATGCCGGAATGGATGGCTTCGGCCAGCGACAGGCGCACGCCGCGCGCATTGTCCTCGGGCGTGAACACATCGCCGACGGCGCGGGCGAAGAGGAAATAGCCGGTCTTGGAATCTTCGCCCGCCATGTTGCGGGCGACCGAGCCCCACATATGCCAATGGGTGTCGATCAATCCCGGCAGCGCGATCATATTGGTGGCGTCGATGACGCTGGCGCCGGGCGCTTGCAGGGACAGACCAACGGCGACGATGGCGCCGTCACGCACATGGATGTCACCCTTCGGCACATCGCCGAGCTTGGCATCCATCGTCAACACCAGCGCATTGCGGATGAGATATTCGCCGCGCGCCGGCAGCGCCGTCGTCACCGGCTGCGATGCGGGCGCTTGCGCCAGCACGCGGCTTGGAACGGCGGTGAGGACAGCGGATGCCGCCGCCATATGTTGCAGCATGGCGCGACGGCTGACGGCGCGGCGTACCGGGTCAAACAGGTTCATGCTTTCCTCCCAGGCGTGGGGCGCTCGTGACGGCGCCCTCTTCGAAGCCTATTCAACACCCACGGCGAGAGCCAGCTTCAATTCCACGGGCCAAGATAGACCTCGCCGTTGAAACTGTCGCTTTGCGCCGGCAATACCTCCGGCCAACGGTCGTTGTCGATCTTGCGGCGCTGCTCAGCCGGCATCGGCCGACCGTCCCAGCCGATCTGTTCCATGTGATGATAGATCTGGATGGCATGGCCATCGGGATCGATGACGAAGGCGCTGTAGTCGACGCCTGGAAACAGCTCCGGCGGCAGTTTGCGCACGGTGACGCCCTGCTCTTGCAGAAAGTCGACGGCGGCCCTCAATTGCGTGTAGTCGCCCAGTTGAAAGCCACAGGAGAACAGCGACGTGTGATCGCTCAGGCCCAATTCCTGGCGCAGCGCCGCTGGATAGATGGCCAGCGAATGATGCTCCGTATTGGCGCGCAGGAACGTGCAGGAATGGCCGTTCCAGGAGATCTCTTCCGTCAGCCGCAACCCCATCGTCTCGCGATAGAAGGCAGTGACAGCGGCAACGTCATCGACGAAAATGCGGATCGGGCCGATTTTCGCGACCTTGAACGGACGGCCGAGCAGAATGCCGCCGACGTCATATTTCTCGTCCAACGGCTCCTTGAAGCGATAGCCGTCAGCCACCGCGATCTTGGCGGCCAATCCTTCCTCGACCTCGACGAATTCGGAACGATGCGGCAGCGGCGGCACGTCGTGATAGTCGCGCCGATGCATGCCCTTTGGCTTGCTGAAACCATCCCAGCCGATCTGCTCGATACCGTAATAGATTTCGTTGATATGACCTTCCGGATCGACCGGATAGGCGTGCCAATTGGAGCCGGGATTGTCGCGGCCGGAGCGGGCGATGCGGATGCCCGAGCCTTTCATCCAGGTGGAACCATCGACCACCTCGCGCAGGCTGCCGACCTGCCAGGTGATCTGGTTGATCGTCATTCCCGGCGGTATCTGTTTCAGCAGCTTGCGGCGCACGCGGCGCGGAAACAGCACGAAGGAATGGTGGTCGGTGCCATGGCGCATGAAATAGCCGATACCGGAGCCATGCTTGCCCTGCTCTTCAATAGGCAGGCGCGCGCCGAAATCGATCGGATCGGAAATTTTCAGGCCGAACATGCGCGTATAGAAATCGATGCCACGATCGATGTCATCGACGTCAAGACCAAAATGGCCAAGCCGGCGGATGGCAAAGGGCCGCTCCAGCAGCACACCACCGACCGGGAACAGACCGCTTTTTGTTTTTAAATCTTCGGGCATGGATCACCTGTGTTGAGCATGTTGCAGGAGCGGTTGTTTGAGGCCGCGCCCCGGAAGGCGCGGCCTGATCTCATTCCAGTTGGATGGACTGTTCCTTGATGATCGGCGCCCATTGGTCGCGGCTTCCCTTGATCAACTGGCCCATCTCGGCCGGCGTTCCCTCCAGCGGTTCCGTTTGCAGGCTCTTGGTCTTCTCCAGAAACTCAGGCGAGCGCGTCGCCTCGGTGATCAGCTTGGACAACTTGCTCACGATCTCCGGCGGCGTTCCCTGCGGCGCGGAAATGGCCATCCACGTATCGGAGATAAAGCCCGGGATGGTTTCCGAAATGCCCGCCACATTGGGATAAGCGACGACACGACGCGTTCCGCCAACAGCGATCAGTTTCAGATTGCCAACATCGATATTCGATGCGGTCGGCAGCAGATTGTCGGCGAGCAGATCGACCTGTCCGCTGAGGAGATCGGTGATCGCCGGTGCGCTACCTCTGTAAGGCACATGCACCAGTTCCGTGCCGGTCACCTTCGCCAGCAGCGCGAAAGTGAGATGCCCGACCTGGCCAATGCCCTGCGACGCATAGGTGAGCTTGCCTGGTGATTTCTTGGCATAGTCGATCAGTTCGGCCAGATTGTTGGGGCCAAAGTCGCGCCGCGCCACGATGACATTGGGATAGCGCGCCAGAACGACGACCGGCTCCAGCTTCAGCGGGTCGAAATTCAGGGATTTATAGATCAGATCGGCGGCGCTGTAGTTGAGCTGCGGTGCGCAGAGCAAGGTGTAGCCATCGGGCTTGGCGTTGGCCACGATCGAAGCGCCGAGATTGCCGCCAGCCCCAGGCCGGTTCTCGATGATGATCGCCTGACCGAGAACCGGACGCAGCTTTTCGGCGACGATCCGCGGCAGCAAATCGGCCGTCCCACCCGCGGCAAAGGGCACGACAATGGTGATCGGCCGCTCCGGATAATCAGCCTTCGCAGCCCCCGAGACGAGGGCCATGACAACGGCGGCTAGCTGCAATTTCAGCTTCAACAACAAATCCTCCCAAAACAGTTTATTGCAGGGAACACAATTTTATGCATAAATCAAGGCCATGGAAAAAGCCGACCTCGCCCCGCGCAACAGCCCTCTCGCCTCGCAGGCTTATGAAACGCTGCGTGCGTCCATCATCGCTTGCCAGATCTCGCCGGGAGAAAAGCTCAAGGTCGATGCGCTGCAGAAGCTCCATAAGTTTTCGAGCAGTCCCTTGCGTGAAGCGCTGAACAGGCTGGTCGCCGAAGGGCTTGTCACCTCCGACGATCGACGCGGGTTTCGTACCGCGCCGATGACGGCGAAAGATCTCGGCGATCTCACCCAGTGCCGCACCATTCAGGAAGCCGGCGCCTTCGAACTGGCGATCCGATATGGCGATGATGCCTGGGAAGCCAGTGTCGTCGCAGCGTTCCACCGGCTTGAGAAAGTCGAGCGCCAGATCAATCGCGGCGAAGCGCAGCGAGATGATACCTGGACGCAACTGCACAAGGCCTTTCACATCGCTTTGATTTCGGCATGCGGATCGGAACGCCTGATCAGTGCTTGCGAGAACCACTTCGATCAGTCCGAACGCTACCGTCGCTTGTCGGCCAATGTTCGCAGCAAGTCGCGCAACACGGTCGCCGAGCACAAGGCCCTCATGGACTGTGTCCTACGACGCGATACCGCAAAGGCCCGCACGCTGATTGTCGACCACATCGAGAAGACGGCCGCCAATGTCTCGAAATATCTGAAGGAAAACGGGCTTTAGGTGTGAAGCGGAATCCGACAGAAGTCCGACCAGGCTCAGAGTGAATTAAACCCATAAGTGTAGAATAAGGCTCGCAGTTTCCAAGACCTCTCGCTAAGATCGAGCGGCTATAGAAATGACATCAGGGAGGAAACCATGCGCACCTATGGATCGCATGCGCGCCAATTTTTGGTTGGCCTGCTCACGCTTTTGCCTCTTTACGCCACTGCACAAGAGCCTGCGCCAGAACGCGCGCAAGAGCGCGCACCAGAACGTTCCCCTGCCCGCATCATTCAAGTCCCCATGAGCGACGGCATCACCATCTCCGCTGCGCTCTATCTGCCCAAGACACCGGGCCCCGCCCCGACCCTGCTCGCCGCCTCGCCCTATCGCTTCGACAATGACGGCCTGCCGGCGGTTTCGATCTACCCGATTCAAGAGCTCGGCCCCATCGGCTTCTACAATGCGCATGGCTACGCCTATATCCATATGGATGTCAGAGGCACCGGCCGCTCCGGCGGCCAGTATCAATATCAAAGCCGGCGCGAACAACGCGATCTCTACGAAGTGATCGAATGGATCGCCAAGCAACCCTGGTCGAGCGGCAAGGTCGGCGGTGTCGGCCAGTCCTATTACGCGCGCTCTCAATGGTTCGCGGCCACGCAGGCGCCACCGCACCTGGCCTGTATCGCGCCCTATGACGGCCACATCGATACCTATCGGCAATCCGCCTATACAGGCGGCATTCCAGGCGCCTATCCGGAAGGGTGGTGGAGCACGGTTCGCAACTACAACCAGCGTCCGCTGACCGGCCCGTCTCGTGAAGTGCCCTGGGACTATTCGCTGAACATGCGGCGCCATCCGACCTATGACGCATTTTGGCGCGAACGTTCAGCCGGCGAAAATCTGCATCGGGTCAAAATCCCCGTCTATTCCATTGGCGTCTGGGGCAAGGTCGACCTGCATCTGAACGGCAATATCCTGGGCTTTCAACGGGTCGCCGGCCCCAAGAAACTTCTGGTTCTGGGCGGCGCCGATGTGAACGAAGCCGTTGCCGAATATGCCAGCATCAAGTTCCACGAGCGCTACCTGCTGCCGTTCTATGACTGGTGCTTGAAAGGCGAGCCGACGGCCTATCAGAAGGAGCCGACCGTTCGCTATGCTCTCGTCAACGGCAACCGTATGGAGACAGCCGACGCCTGGCCGCCGAAAGCCGCGAACTATCGCAGCTATTATCTGGCGGCAGGCCCCAGCGGCAGCGTCACGTCCCTCAACGACGGTCTTCTGACGTCGGAGGTTTCAGACAGCGCGAACGGCAAGACCACCTATACTTATCCCGACGCCGGCTGGCGCAACGGCGTCGTCGGCCCTGGCCCCGATGGGCGTCCCGATCCGGCGCGGCGCGTTTTGACCTTCGTGACGCAACCTTTCGATCGCGATACGGAGATTACGGGACCGATCAAGCTCGTCCTCTATGCGGCATCGACCCAACCGGACACGCAGTTCATCGTCAAAATTTCCGATCAATCGCAGCAGGCCGACGAAGAGCATGCCCGTGGCGTGCAGCCCCGCGCCCGCATCGTCACCAAGGGCTGGCTGATGGCCTCCCATCGCGCCATCGATGCCAAGCAATCGCTGGAAAACGCCCCCTATTACACCCACGAAAACCCACAGCCGATCGAGCCGGGCAAGGTGTACAAATATGAGATCGCCGTCATGCCCACGGCCTATCTCTTCAAAAAGGGTAGCCGCCTGCGCCTTGAGATCAGCAACGGCGATTCATCCATCACCGACGCGATCTTCACCCATCCCTACAGCGCCCGGCAGAACGGCACGGATACCTTCTTCCACAGCAAGGACTATCCGTCGCAACTCATCGTGCCGGTTTTGGATGCGGAGCGATCAGCGCAGGCCACGCCGCAAAAATAGAGAGATGGCCGGAAGCTTTGTGAAGGTCTTCCGGTAAACTGGGAGGGGGGACATGATGAAGAGTTTCCGCACAGCAGCCGGGGTGATCCCGGCTGCGGCACTCGTCGTCGCCATGAGTGCGGCGAGCGCCAAGGCCGACATGACGAGCGATCTCTATGAGAAGGCAAAAGCCGAAGGCGCGCTCACTCTTTATACCGGCGGCCCGGTCGCACCTTATCAAGGCATCGTCGCCGAATTCGAACAGAAGTTTCCCGGCATAAAAGTCAGCGTGACGGGCGGCTTCAGCAATGTGCTGAACGATAAGATCGAGCAGCAGCTCAAGGCCGGCAAGCTCGAAGCCGACATGGCGTTGTTTCAGACGGCCCAGGATTTCGTTGCCTGGAAGAAGCGCAACCTGCTGCTGAATTTCCAGGTCGAGGGTCATGAAAACATCGCCCCCGTCTTCAAGGATCCCGACGGCGCCTTCACCACCGCGCGCGTCAATGCGATCGCCTATGCCTATAACAAGAACGCGGTTGCCGCGAACGAAGTGCCGAAATCGGCGCTGGATTTTCTCAAGCCGGAATTTTCCGACAAGATCATCACCTGCTATCCGGCGGACGATGACGCCACGCTCTACGTCTTCTACACCATCGTTCAAAAATACGGCTGGTCCTATATGGACCGCTTCATGGCCAACAAACCCAGCTTTATCCAAGGCCATCTCGGCGTTATTCGCGCCATCGCCTCCGGCGAACGCCTGGTGACTTTCGACGCAACGACCTCCACCACCGGATCATTGAAGCAGAGCGGCGCGCCGGTCGAACTCGTCATCCCGCAAGACGACCCCATCGTGACCTTCACCCTCACAGCCGGCATTTTCAAGGATGCGCCGCACCCCAACGCCGCCAAGCTCTTTCTCAACTGGTATCTGCAGCCCGAGCAACAGCGGCGCTCCGGCGTCTTCTCGGCGCGCACCGACGTGCCACCACCGGCCGGCTTCAAACCGCTCTCCGCCGCGAATGCCGCCCTCGACTATAACGCCTTCGTCTCGAACGAGCCGCTGATCATCGATCTGCGCAAGCGTTTCGAGGCCTATACCGGCCCCGTGGTCAACAAGGGCGGCGTGCAATAGCCAAGAAAAAAGAAAGAGAAGCTTGAAGCCGGATACACGGCTTCAAGCACGCTTGCCCGACCGCGCCGTGCTGGCCCCCTGCCTGCCAACCATCGCAACGATCGTCGCCAGCAATTCGTCCTGGGCTTGCACCGGCGTGATATCCCCGGTCGCGGCAGCGTGGGAGAGCGCTTCCGCCGCCCCCAGCATCGCCCACAGTCCGGCCGGTGCAATGGCACCCGCGCTGGCGAAAGGCGCGAGCGCCAAGCGGCATTTTTCGATAAAGGCCTTCTCGTAGTCACGCTTGATCTTCTCAAGCTCCGGCGAACCGGCAAGAGCCGCGATGACGCCGGGAATCTCGCGCCCCTGTAGCAGCACGCAGTCGACATAAGATGAAGCGATGACCGCCGCCCGCCCCGCGAGCGTCGGCGTGCTGGCCGCGAGCGCCACATCCATGAGCGCGTTCTGACGGGCATCGAAATCCTGGTAGAGCGCTGCCAGCAGGCCAGAGCGCGTCTCGAAGTGATCGTAGACGACGGGCTTGGTGACGCCAGCCTGTTCGGCGAGCCGCCCGAGCGTCAAAGCCTCCGTCCCTTCGGCGCACACCAACCGCCAGGCAACTTCGATCAATTGCCGATGCCGATCCTGCCGGGACAGGCGGCGACGCGGACCCTTAGCCTTTTCCAGCGCTTCAGGACTTGACATGATAATATACCATTAGTAACTTACTAAAAGTATATAAGACAGATCACGTGCCGGCAACTGCCGGCAGGAGCGCGTTTCGCCATGCATGCCCTCATCGTCGTCGCCCATCCCGAGCCGCAGTCGCTCACCCACAGCATCGCCAGGCAAGTGGCCGAGGGCCTCTCCTTGTCCGGCCCGGGCCATTCCTATGAAATCGCCGATCTGGCGGCCGAAGCCTTCGATCCGCGCTTCACCGCTGCTGATCTCGCCCTGCACCGTCGTGAGGCAGCGCCTCCCGCCGACGTCGCCGCCGAACAGGCCAGGATCGATCGCGCCGATGCGCTGGTCCTGGTCTATCCGGTCTATTGGTGGTCGATGCCTGGCCTTCTCAAGGGGTGGATCGACCGCGTCTTCGCCAACGGCTGGGCTTACGACGAAGGCCCTGACACCAAGCTGGTCAAGAAGCTGCGCCACCTGAAGGTTCATCTGGTCGCAATCGGTGGCGCGGACCTGCGCACCTATGCGCGGCACGGCTATTTCGGTGCGATGAAAACGCAGATCGATCATGGGATCTTCAATTATTGCGGGGCACCTGTGGTCACCTCCGAACTTCTACCCGGCTCGGACGCCCAGTCACATCTCGACACCGCGCGCACCATTGGCCGCGATCTCTTTGCAGCTTCGAAACAGCGCCTGACGCCGCACGCGGCGTGAGTTGAGCGAGGCTGAAAGAGACGGCGATCTCCCGCCATTAAAATCCCGACCACCTTTCCTCACAGGTCGCGGGATGGCACATTGCCGCCCGATGTCCACTGATTTGCCCGACGCCCCTTCCCGCATCATCATCGACGCCGATGCCTGCCCCGTGAAGGACGAAGTCTATCGCGTCGCCGCCCGGCACAAGCTGCGCGTCTTGATCGTCGCCAACAGCTATATGCAGGTGCCAAGAGATCCGATGATCGAGCGCATTCTCGTGCCCGCCGGCATGGATGCGGCCGACAATTGGATCGCCGACCATGCGACCCCGCGCGATGTGGTCATCACGGCCGATGTGCCGCTCGCGGCGCGCTGCGTGAAGGTTGGCGCTGCCGTCGTGGCGCCGAACGGCCGCGAGTTCACGCCCAGTTCGATCGGCATGGCGCTTGCGACCCGCAATCTGATGCAGGATATGCGCGATGCTGGTGCCGTCACGCGCGGCCCCAAACCCTTTAGTCCACGTGACCGCTCAACCTTCCTATCGACGCTCGACACCATTCTGGTACGGCTGAAGAAGGGCTGACCCGAACGCTATTTCATGATTTGAAAACCATAAGCGGGCGCGACTATCGCAATCTGACGATTTTTTTCTTCTCTTTCGGAGATCAGATTTAAGGACTTTTAAACCGGCTCCCTTAGGAAGCGGTGCGTACAGTTTGTGTACATTTATTGAGTTTGGACCACAGATGATTATCGATTATGCGGATTTCATGTGGATGGCCGGCATCGGCTCGGTACTGATGCTCGGTATTGCCGCGGTCGCGCTTTACGCGCTGCGGCTGCACCTCGTCTCCAAGGCTGAAACCTCGCGGGATCTGTCAACCAACAAGCCCTCCCAACAATCCCAGCTCTAGCGATCAGACGCTCAATTTAATCCATTCGTCAGCGTCCGATCAGCCCTCTGCTCCCTGCTTTTCATAAGCAACGCCGTTGCATCGCGCAGATGCCACGGCGCAATTTTGCTTGGCAGCGGCCTTTCGGCGCGGATCAAAACGGCCAGTACGGCGGCGCCTTATAGGCGCCATGGATGCCTGGCTCTGGTCCACGCTCTTCCCAATGCAGCGGGTCGGCTTGCGTAATCGTCGGCGCCCCTTCGAGCTGTTCTCGTGTCAGGCCAACCACATAGCCGCCCTGCCGCGTGTCGTATTTCAAGCTGTTCCAGGGCAACGGGTGATAGCGCTCGCCAATCGACAGAAAGCCGCCAAACGACATCACCGCATAAGCAATCTTGCCCGACTGCTTGTCGATCATGATGTCGTAGATTTCGCCCAGCGCTTCCCCCGCCGTGTTGAAGACCGGCGTGCCGGTGACTTTTCCCGCCGCGATCAGAGATGTCGTTTCATCAAGAGCGACCATTTCGTCCTCCTGCATTGATGAGAAAGGGTGAGGCGCGGCCGCCTCCCCACCTCAACGCACAAGGGCCGCCCAGGGTTGCCTGCGATTGTGGCAACCCGAGAGCAAATTGCGTTTCGAAACGCAATTTTGCCCCGGGGACTTTGTTTTGGCGCGTCTTAAGGCCGATTCAATTTCAGGTTGTCGAGAATCTGCCGCGCCAGGGCAAAGCCCGTGGTCAGCGATGTCTTGGGATTGTCGGGCGACGGCCGGCCTTCGATCCGCAGCTCGAAATCGACGCTTTTCGACCGCACCGAGATCTCGTGAATGTTGCGGCTGACGGCCGGATCGGCGATCAGACGCACCCGGGTGGCTTCAAATCCCGCCCCCACCAGCGCCACGGTCGCCGCCACATTGGCGTTCTGCGGATAGTCGCGCGCGGCATCGGCCGCGGCGCCCTCGTAGAACACGTGAGCCGATGTCAGCGCCGCAAGGTCGACCACCTTTTCAGCCGGCGATCCCATCCAGGCTTTTGGCGGTTTGCGCGACGTGTAGGTCACCTGATCGAGGCCCGACAGCTTCGCGGCGGCGAGCAGGTCGAGCCCACCAACGGCGCCGGGACACAGATGATAGGAGGCGCCCGAGCTTTGCGCCGCCGTATCGAGCTGACCGCGCAACTCGCTATCGGCCAGCGCGCCCACGGAAGTCACGATCAGATCGGCGCCGCCTTGCAACACTTCGGCGCCATACATCTTCAGTGCACCATGCCCGGCAGCCTCGGCCACCAGCAGCGGTCGATACTGCTGCAACTCCGCCATCGAACCGACCACCAGGCGCTGGCGCGCCAGCCGTCCGCCAAAACTTTCCAGCAGGTCGCGGGCGCGATTGGCGCCCTTTTCCCGTGCCAGGCAGATCACGGCTTCCAGCGGCGACGGCAGGGTGTCCGCCAGGGCGCCGAGCGCCTGGCGGGCAATGCTGCCATATCCGATCAGAGCCAGCCGCATCAGCGCGCGCCGCCCGCCGCACCCGCCGGCGGTCCGCCAAAGGCTTCCGCATAGGGGCCGATCGCGATCATATCGACTTCGAGCATGATCGGGCCGCGCTCCGCCAACGCCTTGTCGAAGGCCGGCTCAAAATCGTCGATCTTGCTGATGCGCACATGGGGCAAGCCCATGGACTTGGCGAGCAGGCCGAAATCAGGCGTGAGCAGATGGCAATAGGCGTGACGATTGCCGTATTGCGCATCCTGAATGTTGGCGATGACGCCATAGGCCTTGTCGTTCATCATCACGATGACCGTATCGCAGGCGTTGTCGACCACCGTGGCGAGCTCGCCGATATTGACCATCGCGCCGCCATCGCCGACGAGCGACACGGTCTTCTTGCCCTGTGCCGCGAAGGTGGCGCCCACCGTCATGGCAATACCCTGGCCGATGCCGCCACCGAGCGCATGGACGCCCAGGTGTGGCGCCGCGAGGCGCACATAGCGGTTGCCGAAGGTGGAATTGCCGATCGTCACGTCGCGCACGAAAGGCAAAGCCTGGGTGTGCACGCGATCGCGCAGCACGTCGGCCAGCTTCTGATAGACACCGAGGCCGCGCGCGACGCCCTCTTCGCCCTTGACGCGGGCGGCGAGAACGGCCGCGGCGAAATCCGCATCGCCACCGACCTTCGCCGGCAGGCGTTGCAGCAGGCCTTCAAGCGCCAGGCTGGCATCACCATGCACGAAGAGATCGATCGGATAGTTGCGGCCACCCTGGCTCGCATCGGCGTCGATCTGCACCAACGGCTTGCCGAGGCGCAGCGCATTGTTGCGGGTTTCGTTGCCGCGCAGGCGCGAACCGATGACGATCATCAGGTCGCAGCGATCGTAGATCTCCTGCGCCTGTGGCGTCATGTTGAAAGCGCCGATGTTGCGCGGATGATCTTCCGGCACGCTGGCGCGGCCATTGGTGCTGGTGGCGGCGCAGAAACCGCGCTCGACCAAAGCCGTCGCAGCGGCTTCGGCGCCACGCGCGCCACCGCCAAGATACAGCATCGGCCGCTTCGCCTTCTTGACCATGTCGGCCAAGAGATCGAGATGATCGGCATCGGGCGCGACGCGCACGACGACCGGCTTGCCGATGCGCGGCGGGATGATCGCCGGCATGCGCTGCACATCGACGGGAATTTCCAGGCTCACCGGCCCCGTCGGCGCGCTCAAGGCCGCCGAGATCGCCGCATGCACCACCGGCACGACGCCATTGGCATCCCACAGACGGAAATAAGCCTTCGACACAGCCTTCAGCATGTCGGGCTGGCGCGGCACGTCATGGATGGCGGCGCGATCGCGATCCATCCAGGGCGTATCGATCTGGGTTGTGATGTGCAGAACCGGCGAACCGGCGGTAAGCGCTTCCACCTGTGAGCCAGCGGCATTGCCGGCCGCCGTGCCCGTGCTGGTGATGACGACACCGACCGAACGCGACACGCGGGCATAGGCATCGGCCATGTTCATGGCGCCGGCTTCGCCGCGCGCTGGCACGAAAGTGATGCGGCCCTGGCGGAAGATCGCATCGAGGATCGGCATGTTGTGAATCGAGATCACGCCAAAGACATGGGTGACGCCGGCTTCGGCCAGCGTGCGGGCGATCAGATCACCGACCGGCTCGTCGCGGGTCGTCGTAGATGATGTTGCGGTTGCGATGTTCATCGCGTCCTCTCAGATGTAGCGGGAAATTCCGCCGGAGATTTCAAGGGAAGCGCCAGTCACATAGCTGGCCGCCGGCGAAGCGAGGAAAACAATGGCGCGCGCCACCTCGTCTGGAAGGCCGAGACGAGCGAAGGGAATGTGTTTCGTCTTGGTCAGTTCGACCATCCATTCGTCACGCGTCTGCGCCTTGTTCTCGCGCGCCTGGAAACGCCGCTCCCACTGACCGGAATCGATCAGGCCGAGCATGACGGAATTGACGCGGATGCGCGGGGCGAACTCGGTCGCCAATGATTTGATGAGGCTTTGCACGCCGGCGCGCGCCGCCGAGGTGCAAACCATATAGGGCTCTGGCTGATAGGCGAGCAGCGAATTGACGGCGAGGATCGCCGCCGCATCGCTCTTCTGCAACAGCGGCTGAAACGCCCGCACCGGATGGATCTGGCTGAAGAATTTAAGATCGAGTTCGGCCCGCCATTGCTCATCGGTGGTCGAGGCGAAGGTCGTCATGCGCCCCTGCCCGGCATTGTTGATGAGAATGTCGGTGCCACCGGCCCATGTCTGCACGGCTGCGGCGAAAGCCTCGACGTCTTCCTTCTTGGTCACATCGCAGCGCTGCGCCATCACCTTGCCGGGAAAGCGCGCCTCGAGATCGGCCAAGGCTTTCGCCAGCCGCGCCTCGTCGCGTCCGCAGATCGCCACCTTCGCACCTTCGTTCAAGAACAAACCGGCCGTCGCCAGGCCGATGCCTGACGTCCCACCGGTCACAACGACGGTGCGCCCCGAAAGCCCCAAATCCATACGACTCTCCTGACCGCTTAGACCTTGTTACGCTTGATTTTCGACAACAGCCGATCCGCTGGACCGCGCAGTGTTGGCAGCTCGATCGCGCGCGCGCCTCCGACGCGTTAGCTCAGCCTTGCAGTGCTGATTCATGACGCAATCTCCTCGTTCTCTGCCGAACACGTGATCACTGCGTGCTCGTTTCGAAAGCATTGGCACATGCACCGCATTCGTCCCGCCAACCACCGGAATTTTATTTTGACAAAGATTACACGACGTTTTAGGTTGTTGCAAATATGAAATGATGTTTCTCTAATGAAACACGCTTTCCACTGTCATCGAGCAGGATGTCCATGGCGAACGAGGGGCGCAGCACGACGAGCGAGACAGCATCGGAAACGATGCTGATGACGGTTTTTCTCCGTCACGATCAATCCAACAATCTCGACGCCGTGCAGACGAAACTGAAAGACGCCGATTGGTGGGAACGGTTTCCGCCGCAGGGCGTGGAAGTCGTCTCCTGGGTCGTCGCCATGGGCTTTGGACAGATCGTCACCCTGCGCCTGCCGCCCTCGAAAATCCCCGCCGTCAACGTCGAACTCGAACGCTCGGCCTGGGGTGTTTTTACAACCGAATGCTATCCGGCCTACGATTTCGTACCGGTGCGCGAGATGATCAAAGAACGTGTGCGTAAAGGAGGCAAATGATGGATCAGTATCTGAACCCCCATCAGACCCGAGACCACGAGCCGACCGATTATGAAAATCTCCTCGGCGACGGCATCGAGAAAGCTTATGCTGCCGGCATTCATGATCTGCCCAGCATCTGCGAGATGCTCAACAATGACTGCGTCCCCTCGCCGAATGGCTCGCCTTGGACGCCGGAACTGTTCCAGCAGGAAATGAAGCGCCTCGGCGCGTAATTAGGAGAGTGAAATGGCCGCCGTTTCCGATATCGCCGTTGAAAAGCTTCTCTCCGTCGGGCCCCGCAACCAGTGGTATGCGATCTGCCCGACGCATTTCGTCACTGAAAAAGCTCTGTCCCTGCGTCGCTGCGGTTATCGCATGGTTTTATGGCGCGGCATTGACGGAACGCCCTATGCGCTCGAAGACCGCTGCCCGCATCGTGGCGTGCCGCTCTCCTGCGGCATCCTGATGGGCGATCGCATTGCCTGTGGTTATCACGGCGTGCAAGTGAACAAGGACGGCGTCGCCGTCGTCGTTCCCGGCGCTCCCGGCAGCAAGCTTGAAGGCTCGAAGGCGACCAAATCCTTCCCATTGCAGGAACGCGCTGGCGTCATCTTCGCCTATGTCGGCGACGAGCTGCATCAAGAGCCGCCGGAACTGGTCCTGCCGGAAGAACTAACCTCGCCCGAGTTCAGCGCCTTCCTCTGCTATGCCGAATGGAACGGCGACTATCGCTATGTCATCGACAATGTGATGGACCCGATGCATGGCACCTTCCTGCACAAGCAGTCCCATTCCATGTCGTTTGGCGACACCCAGGCCAACTTCCGCATCCGAGACACCGAAGCCGGTTTCGTTTTCGAGAAGGAAGGCCAGCGCAACGTCAATTTCGATTGGACCGAATACGGCCAGACCGGCACGTCGTGGCTGCGTCTCGAAATCCCCTATCCCAAGACCGGCGGTCCGGGCGGCAACTTCCACATCATCGGCTCCTACACGCCGATTTCCGAAGGCAAGTCCGTGGTCATCCACTGGCGTTGCCGTAAGGTCGACAGCTGGCAGCGTGACACCTGGCGCTTCCTCTATAAGAACCGCCTCGAAGCGCGCCATTGGCACGTGCTCGAACAGGATCGCACCATGCTCGAAGCGTGCGACCCCGACGCCAACAAGCATGAGAACCTCTACGCCCACGACATGGGTCTCGTGCGCCTGCGCCGCGTCATGAAGAACCAGGCGGCCCAGCAGCTCAACGCCCTGGCCGAAGCCGGCCGACAGGTCGCCTGACACGCTGATTGAGGTGGCGGCGCTCCGGTGCCGCCAACTTCGCCGCAGCCCGAACATCTGGAGTTGACCGTGAGTATATCTGGCATCGACCGCGTGACGTACGGCGTTGAGGACATCGCCCTCTGCCGTCGCTTTTTCCTCGATTGGGGCCTGTCGCTGGTACGCGATTCCGAGACAGCGCTCGACTTCGAGACCCTCAATGGCTGCGAGGTCTTCGTCCGCCTGCATGACGACCCCGCCCTGCCGCCGGCGATCGAAGCCGGGCCGACCGTGCGCGAAGTGATCTGGAGCGCCGAGAACGACGCCGACATCGCCGCCAGCCGCGAAAAGATGCGGGCAGCGCCGGGTTTCCGCGAAGCCGACGGCACTTTGTTCTGCACCGATCCCAACGGTCTCGCTGTTGGCGTCCGCGTCAGCCGCAAGCGCGCCATCGACGTGCATGGCGGCCAGACCAACACCTGGGACAAGGCCTCGCGGGTCAATGAGCCCAGCGCGGCTTACGATCATGCGACGCCGATCGAAGTCGGCCATGTGGTGTTCTTCACCAAGAATCTCGACGAGACGACCAAGTTCTACGAGGACATCGGCTTCTGCATGTCGGATCGCTATCCCGGTCGCGGCCACTTCCTGCGCACCGCACCGCGCGGCGGCCACCACGACATGTTCCTGTTGCAGACGCCGGAAGGTAAGCCTGGCCTCAACCACGTCGCCTTCGCTGTGCGCGACATTCATGAAGTATTCGGCGGCGGCATGCATATGTCGCGGCTCGGTTGGGATACCCAGCTTGGACCGGGCAAGCATCCGATCTCCTCGGCCTTCTTCTGGTACTTCCAGAATCCGGCCGGCTCCCTCATCGAATATTACGCCGACGAGGACGTGCTGACCGAAGAGTGGAAGACCCGCGACTTCGTGCCTGGCCCTGACCTCTTCGCCGAATGGGCGATCTCCGGTGGCATCGACGGCAAGACTCGCCGCCAGAAGAGCGCCAGCACGCCTGCCCCCGATGGCAAGTTCATCACCGAGAAGCGGAGCTGACAGCGATGGCGCAGATCCGCCTCGAATGCCGCAATGTGGCCAAGCGCTTTGGCACCATCACCGCCGTGCAGAATCTCAACTTCAAGATTGCCGATGGTGAAGTGGTCTCGCTGATCGGCCCATCGGGCTGCGGCAAGAGCACCCTGCTCAACATGGGCTCGGGCCTTGATCCGGCAAGCGAAGGTGAAGTTCTCGTCGATGGCGAGAAGGTGATAAAGCCGAACGAACATGTCGCTTTCATGCTGCAGAAGGATCTGCTGCTGCCCTGGCGCACTATCCGTCAGAATGTCGAGTTCGGCCTGGAAATCCGTGGCGTTCCCGCTTCGGAGCGGAAGGTGATCTCGCTCAATCTGCTGCGCAAGTGCCGCCTGCCGGATTTCGCCGACAGCTACCCGCACCAGCTGTCGGGCGGCATGCGCCAGCGCGCGGCGCTCGCCCGCACGCTCGCCGTCGATCCCGCCGTGCTCTTGATGGACGAACCGTTCTCGGCGCTCGACGCGCAGACCAAAATGGTATTGCAGCAGGACCTCGGCCGCACTCTGGCTGAAACCGGCAAGACGACCTTGTTCGTCACGCACGATCTCGTCGAAGCCATCGCTTTGTCGGATCGTGTTCTGGTGATGAGCCAGCGCCCCGGCACGATCATCGAAGAAATCGTCATCGATATTCCCGGCCGGGAAAATCCGATGGAACGCCGCAAGAGCCCGAAAACGGGCCCCTATATTGCACAACTAATGAGTCTTCTGAACATCGGCGAAGACGTTCATTGAAAAATCAAAACAGGAGAAGGGTCATGAATTCGCGTCGCAAGATTCTTGCATTGACTTTCGCCGGCCTCGCCGGTTCCTTCGGCCTCGCTGGCACCCAAAGCGCAATGGCGCAGGCGCCGCTTCAAGACATTACCTATCTCCTGCCCGCTCCGGGCTCCCTGCCGGCTTTCGGCCCGTGGATGGTCGCCAAGCAGCGCGGCTATTTTTCCGATGAAGGCCTCAACGTGAACTTCCAGGTGGCGCGCGGCGGCGTCGATGTCGCCAAACAGGTCGGCGCCGGCAATGCGATCGTTGGCGGCGCCATCGGCGACACGCCGATCATCGTGCGCAGCAATGGCGTGCCGGTGAAGGCGATCGCGGTGATCGGCGGCCGGGCGCTGATGCAGCTCGCCGTCAACAAGGACAAGGGCATCAACTCGGTCAAGGATCTGAAGGGCAAGACCATCACGGTTCTCGCCTATCAGGACACGACCTTCTTCGCCCTCCTCGGCATGCTCGCCACCCAGGGCATGACCAAGAACGACGTCAACGCCCAGGCCGTCGGCCCCGTCAACATCTGGAAGCTGTTCGCCGCTGGCCAGTCCGACGCAATGGCCGGCACGCCGGAATGGACCATCCAGGCCCGCAAGGAAGCGCCGAAGATGAACATCGAGTCCATCCCGTCGGACACCGTGTTCAAGAGCATGGCCCAGGCCATCGTCGCTTCCGACGAGACCATCCAGAAGAACCCGGAACTGCTGCGCAAGATCGTGCGCGCCACCCTCAAGGGCATGAAGGCGCTCATGGATGATCCGGCGGCCGCGGCTGTCGACTATGCCAAGGCGGTTCCGGAATTCGCCGGCAAGGAAGCCGATCTGACGGAAATCTTCAAGGCTTACGACACCCTGGTCTATCCGGGTCAGAAGGTGTTGGGCGAAATGGATGAGTCCCGCCTCTCGGCGCTTCAGGATTTCTACCTGAAGGAAGGCATCATCGAGAAGACGACGCCGGTGAAGGATCTCTACACCAACCAGTTCCTGCAGTAGCACAAGAGCGGGATGCGGAAATCTTCGCGTCCCGCGCTCGTTGTTTTGAAATCGATCAGACGGTCTAGGCCGGTGGGGTTAAAAGATGGGTAGCGAACTCAGCAATCCTTCCACGCAGCGAATGATGCTTGCCAGTTTTGTGTTGGCAATCGCCTTCCTCGCCGCTTGGGAATGGGGCCCGCGCGCGCTGGGCATTCCGCAATTCATCATCCCACCGGCTTCCCAAGTCTGGGACGAGTTCCTGAAGATGCTGACGCGTGATCGCCTGATGTATCACACAGGCATCACCGCCATGCAGGTGGTTGTCGGCTTCGTGCTCGGCATGATCCTCGGCATGGCGGTCGGCTTCGTCCTCGGCATGTCGCCGACGGCGGAATTCGTCCTCTCGCCTTACATCCTGGCCTTGCAGATCGCACCGAAAGTGGCTTTTGCGCCGCTCTTCGTCATCTGGTTCGGCTATACGGTCTATCCAAAGATTCTCGTGGCGATATTGATCGTGTTCTTTCCAATTATGATCAATGTGCTGGGCGCGGTGCGCGCCATCGACCCCGACATCGTCCGCCTGGCCCGCTCCTTCAACGCCAGCAAGGTGCAGATCTTCCGCAAGATCGAATTCCCGGCTTCGCTGCCGCCGTTCTTCGCTGGCCTGCGTATCGCAGCGACGCTCGCGGTCATCGGCGTCCTCGTCGGCGAACTCGTCGGTGGCAACCAGGGCCTTGGCTATCTGCTGACCTTCGGCGAAGGCGCCGGCAATACGCCGATGGTCTTCGTCACCATCATCATGCTGACTATCATCGGCATCGTGCTCTATGGCGCGATCGTGTTGATTGAAAACCGTGTGCTGCATTGGCTGCCCGGCCGCGCCCGTCGCGCGTCGTAGGAGAGGCCTAAAATGGAGCTGACTGGACGTCGTATCGTCGTCACGGGTGCTGGACGCGGCCTCGGCCGCGCCTTTGCCGAAGCTTGCGTCGCTGCCGGCGCTGAAACCGTTATCGTCGCCGACATCGACGTGAAACTGGGCGAAGCCTGCGCGGCGGATCTGCGCCAGCGTGGCGCCGACGTGCAGTTCATCGCCTATGACCAGTCGCAACCGCAGTCGATCGAGGCCTTCGGCAAGGCGCTGGCGGAGCGCTTCGACCGCATCGACGGCCTCGTCAACAATGCGGCCCTGGCCACCGGCATCGGCGGCGTGCCCTATGACGAGATCGAGATCGCCACGTTCGACCGCGTCATGGCGATCAATGTGCGGGGCGTCTGGCTGGTCATCAAGGCGCTGGCGCCCCTGCTGAAGAAATCCACCCTCGGCGGCCGCATCGTCAATGTCGCCTCCGACACCGCCATGTGGGGCGCACCGAACCTTCTGCATTATGTCGCCAGCAAAGGCGCCATCATCTCCATGACGCGCTCGCTATCGCGTGAACTCGGCCCCGACGGCATTTCCGTCAACGCCATCGCGCCCGGCATCGTCATCAGCGAATCCACCGAATATGTGCCGCAGGAGCGGCATGATCTTTACGTCAACAATCGCGCCATCCCGCGCCAGCAGATGCCGGAAGACGTCACCGGCCCTGTCGTTTACCTGCTCGGGCCCGGCGCCGGTTTCGTCACCGGCCAGCTCGTTCCGGTGAACGGCGGCTTTGTCATGAATTGAAGTGAGTGCGATGCAGGACACGCAGGAGATCGTCTGGCAGGAAAACGGCACCGGCACGCCGCTGGTGCTGCTGCACGGCATCGGCTCGTCGGCTGCCTCCTGGGCGGCGCAGCTCGCCTATTTCGGCCAACGCCATCGCACCATCGCCTGGAACGCGCCTGGCTATGGCGGCTCTACGCCCCTGCACGAGGAAGCGCCTGAAGCCTCCGCCTATGCGCAGGCGCTGGCCGGCCTGCTCGACCGGCTGGGTGTCGGCCAAGTGCATTTGGTCGGCCATTCGCTTGGCGCGCTGATGGCGGCGCGTTTCGCCGCGCAATATCCGCAGCGCATTCTCACGCTCACCCTTGCCTCCTGCGCCATCGGCCACGCCAAACTGCCGGCAGAGGAACGCGCGCGCATGCTCAACGGCCGCGTCGACGACGTGATGACGCTTGGCCCGCGCGCCATGGCCGAGAAGCGCGGTCCGCGCCTGCTGGGACCACGCGCCAGCGAAACCGCCATCCGCAAGGTCGTCGACGTCATGGCGAGCGTCGATCCCAAGGGCTATGCCCAGGCCGCCCGCATGCTGTCGCAAGGCAACATGCTCGATGACGTCGCCACCCTACCCGCCGCCATGCCGGTGCAGGTCGTCTACGGCACCGCCGATGTGATCACGCCGCCCGCCGCCAACGAGCGGGTCGCCGCCGCGCGGCCCGGCACGCCGATCACGGCCATCCCCGACGGCGGCCACGCCGTCTATGTGGAAATGCCGGAAGCCTTCAACGCTGTCATCGATGCATTTCTGGAGGGACATGATGAACGGCCCTGACATGATGCCGGAGGGCAAATATATTGTCCCGGCGCTGACCCAGGGACTGTCCGTCCTCGGCCTGTTCTCGCGCGAACGTCCCGTTCTCGCACCGCCCGATATCGCCCGCGAGCTGAGCCTGTCGCGCGCCACGGTGTTCCGCCTGCTGCACACGCTCGAAACCCTGGGCTACCTGCAGCGCGACATCAACGACCGGCAATATCGCTTGGGGCCTGCCGTGCTCGGCCGCGGTTTCGCCTATCTCGCCTCCCTCGATCTCGTCGAAGTGGCGCAGCCGGCGCTGCGTAAACTGCGCGACAACACCGGCATGTCCTCGCATCTGGTGATGCGCGACCGGCGCGAAGTGGTCTATCTCGCCCGCTTCCCGGCCCATTCGGCGCTGGCCAGCAGCGTGCAGGTGGGCACGCGCTTTCCCGTGCATGGCACCATTCTCGGCCGCATGCTGATCTGCGAACTCGACGACACGGAACTGCGGGAGCTTTTTCCCGAGCCGGCCCTGCCGCGCTTCAGCGAGCAGACGCCGAAGACGCTGCCCGCTCTGAAGAAGCTGCTCAAGGAGGATCGCGAGCGCGGCTATGCGGTGAGCCAATCCTTCTTCGAACGCGGCATCAGCGCCATCGCGGCGCCCCTGCGCGACAACAACGGCCGGATCGTCGCGGCGATCAACGTCACCGCTGTCGACACCACCGTCGCGCCCGAAGAAATGGTCGGCCGGCTCAAGGATATCGTGCTGACGGCGGCGCGCGAGATTTCCAGCCATATTTCCAGCGAACAGGCATTGGCTCGCACGCTGGCCAGCGCTGGCAAGTAAGACTGCCAAATAAATCGCAACGTAAAGTACCGGGTCACATTCGCGTGACGCGCCGGCACGCATCTCCCTGGCTATGCTTGCAAGCCCCGCCACACTCGTCCTAGCTTGCCTGTAACGGCGTCAGCCGACATGGGGAGGAAACGGAATGAAGAGGGCGAACTTTTTCGCTGTCGCGATGCTTTTGGCCGCGAGCACGAGTGCGCAGATCACCAGCGCGCAGGCGCAAACGCAGACGCCAGGCTCGATCCTCACCCTCATCGTCGGTTTCGCGGCGGGCGGCTCGGCCGATTCCATCGCCCGGGTGGTCGGCAATCGGCTCGGCGAGAAATATCAGCGCAAGATCGTCGTCGAAAACCGACCAGGCGCCGGCGCCAATATCGCCACCCGCGCCGTGATCAGCGCCACGCCCGATGGCGCTACCCTGCTGATGTCGACGGCGGCGCTCGCCATCAACGAGACGCTCTATCGCAACAAGGGTTTCTCCGCCGACGAGTTGAAGACGATCGCCGTCGTCGCCACGACGCCAGAGGTGTTCGCCATCAACCCCGACAGTTCGGCGCAGTCGCTCAGCGACTTCGTCGCCCAGAACAGAGGCAAGGAAATCGCCTTCGCCACCGCCGGCATTGGCACGAGCTCCCATATCGCGGCTGAATATTTCTTCCGCGAACTGGTCAAGGTCGACGCCAAACATGTGCCGTTCCGCGGCGGTCCCGATGCCACCAATGCGGTGCTGGGCGGCCATGTGCCGCTTGTCGTCTCGTCGCTGTCGGGCTTTGCCGCCCAGGTCGCCGGCGGCCAGTTGCGCGGCCTTGCCGTGGCCTCGCCGCAGCGCATCGCGGTGATCGAGAAAGTCCCGACCTTCTCGGAGAGCGGCTTTAAGGATTTCACCGCCCAGTCCTGGGTCGGCTTCTTCGCCCCCTCCGCCACGCCCTCCGCTGAGATCGACACACTCAACAAGCAGATCGACGAGATCGTCCGCGAGCCGGCGATCCGCGAACGCCTGATCGCTATCGGCTTCAATCCGATGAACGCGGGCAGACAAGAAGCCGAGGACTATTTCCGGCGCGAAATCGCGCGCTGGCGCACCATGGTACAAAGCCTCGGCCTCAGCGTCGAATAAACGACGAACGGGCTCAGCGGTCATCCTAGGGCCTTGCCTAGAGCCTTTGCTGAGCCTTTAGGATCATGTCTTGGCTTTGTCTGGCCCATCGCCGAAGCCCAGCGGCGAGACATGACCATAGGTCGTGTCGTAATCGCGTTGCGCGTCCTGCGGCAGATATTTGGCCTCCAGGTCGCGCACGCCGGTGTAGCCGGTCATTTCGGCGAACTCGAGGGCGCCGAACGGATTGCTGGCGATGCTCTTGCGCCAGTCGCTCAGCGCCGCGACGCCGCGCTTGTTGAAGTCGGCCAGCACATGCCAGGCGGCCTGCATGCCCGCCGACGCCGCCAAGGTCGGATAGAGCGCGATGCGCAGGCCGGTTTTCTCCAGCGCCTCGAAGTCAGGCCCCGGCGGCGTCCCGCCCCAGATCATTAGTACCGGCGCGGGCACCGCCTTGCAGACCTCCTGCAATTGCTCAAGCGACTTGGCTGAGTTGAGCCAGACGAGATCGGCACCACCGTCGCGGGCATAGGCGACGCAGCGGTCGATCGCATCCTCCGCGCTCGATCCTTCCGCGCCGATGGCATCGCAGCGCGCGCAGATGACGAAATCGGGATCGATGGCATCACGCGCCGCCACGGCCGCGCGCAACTTGCCGACCATCTCCTCTTTCGGGATCACCCGGCGGCCGGCGCTGGTGCCGGATTTTTTCGGCGCCTCCTGATCCTCGATCGACATGCCGGCGACACCGGCGCGGACGATCTCCTGCACGCTGAAATGCACGTTCACCGCATTGCCGAAACCAGTGTCGGCATCGAGCAGGATCGGAATGTCCGAGCGCGCGGCGACATGGCGGGCATGGTCGCAGATGTCGCGCAAGCCGATCACGCCGGTATCGGGAACCCCAAGCAGGAACGCCGACATCTGCGATCCAGCGACAAAGAAACATTCGAACCCGGCCCTGGCCGCGATCTTGGCATACATCGGGCTGAAACCGCCCGGCATCACCGTCAGCCCGTCCTTGGCCAAAAGCGCCCGGAACGCCTGCCGCTTGCGCTTCTCGGGATGGATGAATTGGTCTGTCATGTCGTCTCCTCCAGCAAAATTCGCCTGCCCACGCCTGCCAGGATACGTCGCCAGGACACGTTCGCCATGCAGGCCTGCTTTGCCACTCAAAGGCCTTCACATCCAGGGAAAAAGGTGGAAGCTTACCGCCCGGCGAGGGAGGCCAGCGGGCCACCAGGGAGGACGCCTAATGATCAAGGTGCAGGATATCGTCTATGTCGTGTATCGGGCGCCCGATCTCGACAAGATGGAACAGTTTCTGATCGATTTCGGCATGTATCGCGCACTGCGCGAGCCCGACAAACTCTACATGCGCGGCGCCGGCGACTATCCCTATCTTCACGTGACCGAGAAAGGCGAGCCCGGTTTCGCGGCCGTCGGCATGTTGGCGGGCTCGGAGGCCGAACTTGAAGAGGCGGCGCGCCTGCCCGGTTCTTCCGCCATCGAGACCATCGATGCGCCCGGCGGCGGCAAGCGCGTGCGCCTGCAAGGCCCCGACGGCTATCGGATCGATCTGGTGCATGGCATCAAGCGCACCGAGCGCATCGACATCCGCGACCCGCTGGCGATCAATTTCGGCTACGAGAAGAACCGCCTGTTCGAACTGCAACGGCCAAAGAACGAGTCCGCCAAGATCATCCGGCTCGGCCACTGCGTGCTGAAGTTCACCGACGGCAGCGCCGCCCGCGACTGGTTCGTCAACACGCTCGGCATGCTGGTGACGGACCGCCTGCACGTGCCCGACGATCCGAAGGTGACGCTCGGCACGTTCATGCGCTGCAATCGCGGCGACAAGCCGGCCGATCATCACACCATCTTCGCCCTGCACGCCCCCGGCGACATCAACGTCCACCACGTCTCGTTCGAAGTGCAGGATCCGGATGCCGTTCAGCTCGGGCACTATTGGCTACAGGGCAAGGGCTGGAAGCAGGAATGGGGTGTTGGCCGCCACCTGCTCGGCAGCCAGGTCTTCGATTATTGGCGCAGCCCCTGGGGCCATATTTTCGAACACTACGCCGATGGCGACCTGCTCAACGCCAGCGTGCCGCCCGGCGACTATCCAGCCACCCAGGAAAACCTGGCGCAATGGGGACCGGAACTGTCGCCGCGCTTCTTTGAGTCCGTGGTGACGTAGCCTTAGTCGCCTGCTCTGTGTCACCCGGACGCCTGCGCAGCAGGTGATCCGGGATCCAGGGCAAACGCTGACATATTCGCTTTGCAGGCCTATGAGCGGCCGTCACTTGGCATCCGACCACTTGCCCCTGGATACCGGATCACGCTTTGCGTGTCCGGTATGACACCAAGGTTGCGGCAAGCGATCAGGATCGCGCGTGGCGCCTATTCCTTCTGGATCTTCGCCGCCTCGGCGATCTTCTTCCAGTTCTCGAATTCGGCTTTGACGATCCGCGCCATATCCTCGGGCGATTGCGAAATGCGCTGATCGGCGCCGACGCCGAACAGGAATTTCTTGGTCTCCGGCCGTTTGACGATCTCGGTCAGCCAGCCGTGCATCTGGTTGACGATCGCATCGGGCGTATCCTTGGGAAACCAGGCGGCCCAGATCACCGAATAGGCGAAGTCGGGCACGCCCGCCTGCTGCATGGTGAGCAGGCTAGGCGCCGCCGACACCGGCGTGGCCGGCGTCGAGGCCAGCAGGCGCAGCCGCCCCTGCGCGGCCTGCGCCATGGCCAGCGTAATGTCGGGGAAGAAGAAATCGATCAGACCGGCGGTCGTGTCGCCGGCGGCATCGCCAGCGCTTTTGTAGTTAACCTGTGTCGCCTCGGCGCCGATCTTCTGCAGAAAGAGGCTGGCGGCGACCATGGCGCTCGACGTCTGCGCACCATAGCGGGCCCGGCCGTTCTTCTCCTTGATGAACCTGGTCAGGTCGGCGACCGAATGCACGTCGAGCTTCGGATTGACAGCCAGCGCCAGACCCAACTCGTTCAAGGTCGCTACCGCCTTCAACGCCGTGACCGGATCGTAATCGGCGCTCTTCATGAACAGCGGATTGCCGACATAGGCCGAGGCGCCGGTGATCAACAGCGTATAGCCATCCGGCTTGGCATCCATCGCGGCCTGATTGCCGACATGGCCGTTGGCGCCCGGACGGTTCTCGACGATGACCGGCTGACCGGTCAGGTCGCTGAGCCCCTTCGCGTAATAGCGCACCATCAGGTCGCCACCGCCGCCCGCCACATAGGTGCAGATCACCTTGATCGGGTGGTCGGGATAGGCCGCCAGCGCCGGCCATGACGCCAGAGCCAGAGGAAAGGCGAGAGGACAGACAAGGGCAACGACGGCGCTCCATCGGCGCAGAAATCTGACGCGCATCACCTGCCCTCCCTCTGCCGGATCAACTGAGCTCGATCTCAGCCCCAAACCTCTTGGGCAACCTCACCGATCCGCTCCAGCTTGCGGCGCTGATCGTCGAAGCTCATATGCGCCCCGTCGCGGGTCGCCGCGCCTTGAAAACCGCACTGGCTGCTGATGGCGAGGCGCTCGATCGGGCAGTGTTCGGCAGCGCTCTCGATGCGGCGCAGCAATTCATCGCGGCTTTCAAGACGCGGGTTCGTGCTGCTGACCAGGCCCAGCACCGCCACCTTGCCCTTGGGCAGATGCCGCAACGGCTCGAAACCGCCCACCTTGTCGCTGTCATATTCGAGCAGATAGCGATCGACATGCAGCAGCTCGAACAGACGTTCGGCCAGCCAGTCATAGCCACCCTTGCCGCGCGCGAAACCAGCACGGCTGCCCCGGCACAGATGCATCGCCAAGGTCAGCCCCGGCCGGCGCACCGCGTCGTAGCAGGCATTTTCCAACGCGATGTCTTCCTCGAGCGCCTGGTCGGCGTCGAGCCCCTCCTCCACCATGATCGCTAGCCGCGCCGGATCGGCATAGACGGTGAAGCCCTCGTCGAGTTGGAGATAGGCGCACCCTTCCCGCGCCAGCGCCTTCATTTCGCCCGTGACAATGTCACCAAGATCGACGCGCAGCGCGTTGGCATCGGGATAGGCTTTGTCCGTATCGCCGCGGCGATAGCTCTGCCGTGCGATCATCGCCGGGCTCGGCATGGTGATCTTAAACGGCCCCGGCGCGTGGCCGCTCAGAAAGGCGGCATCGACACCGGCCAGTCGCTGCTTTTGCCGCACCTGGCCGGTGATCGCCTTGGTATGCATCTGCAACCGGGCGACGGTGCCATCCGGCCGCTTAAACTCCCGGATCGGATATTTTTCCTCAAACCCGTCAACCGCCTCGCTGAACACCGTCTGCCAGGAATCGCGCCGCATCTCGCCATCGGTGAAGATCGCCATGCCAGCGTCTTTCTGCACCTGCAGAACTTCCAGCACCGCCTTGTCTTCCGCCGCCCGCAGGGCTTGGCGATCGATCTGGCCCGTCTTGAAAGCATCCCGCGCATCGAGGAGATGGGGCGGCCGCAACAGACTGCCGACCTGATCGCACCGGTAGTCCGACGCTCTGCTTTCGGCTTTCACATCACCAGCGCTCATCTCGCAATTTCCTTCCCAAGCCCTGGAGTTAGCCGCTGAAATCTCCAGGCGTGCCGTGTCCAACTTTGTCCGACTTCGATGCGGGCGCTCTCCCAGCGGCGGGTTTACTACCCGTCTCTCGCGAGGATCGTACTCGGGTGCCTGAACGACGCAAGGGGCCAACTGAAGCCCAAGGTGTGCCACCATCGGCGGACATCTCCGTCCAACTTTCCGTCAGACGAAACGCCATTTTCCCACGGGAGATTCATCGCGAAGGAGATTCATGCGGAGTAAGATGCTTTATTCCGCCACCGGCATGCATGCGCATCGCGTAGAAGCGCCTGCACCCTTGCATGTGCGGTCATCCTGTGGCCTGAAAGGCTCATGATGGGAAACACAAGCACCCGGCGATGGCTGGTGTACCGCCCCGGCGCGATCTGTTCGCTTATCCTCTCGATCGGGTCAGTGCTTGCCTCGGTCGCCATCACTCCCGCGCTTGCCCAAGGCACGCGGTCGACGCTTCCGACCAATGTCCCACTGCCGCCGCCCCGCCCGCCAAACCTCGATCAGCCGGCACCAGCTACCGAGCCGCAACCACCCGCCGCCCGTCCCGAGACAGAGGTGGAACGCCCGCCCCTCGACCGCGCGACGCTGCGTTATTGCGCCACCCGCTGGCAGGCGATGAAACTGGATGGAACCGCGGCGGGCCGTCTCTGGCGCGACTTCGCCCAGGACTGCGCCCAGCAAAACCGGCGCGACAAGCGCTAGGCTCCAGGGCGTCGAAGGCCCGCGTCTTAGGGCCGAGGCCCTCAAGGTGGGAGTGGCAAAAGCCCCCCAACCGCAGGCCCCAAAACAATAGTCCCCCGCATGTTGCCATGCGAGGGACCAGATGAAGATGAGACCTGAACGAAACGATCTGTTAATTGCCTAGACTGTCTGGAGGTAACCCCTCGGCAAACAGGCCGACCAAAACATTTCGCTTATGTCTCCGAACCGCTGAAGTCTGGTCAGCGCTTCGAGCCTGACCAGCCTAAGCCGGTCCGCCCGAAAGCCACTTACTTCTTCTTAGAAGCTTTCTTCTTGGCGGTCTTCTTCTTGGCAACCTTCTTCTTGGCGGTCGCCTTCTTCACTGCTTTCTTCACGGCCTTCTTGGCCGGTTTACGCTTAGCTGCCTTAGCCATCTGAGGTCCCCTCTAAGTTGACAGCCGACGAGCTTTCGTCGGCATCAGGCAGACATAAGTTAGCGAGGTTAACTAGTTGTGCAAGTCGTCTGCGCGCAACAAGCCGTGTTGCGGGGCCTTTCAGCATGGTCGCGACGCTCTTTCCAACACGTCCGACGACGCATCCAACACGCAGACTTATCGATCCGGATTCAAGAAAGTGTACCCACCATCGACGTGGGTCATCACGCCCTTTCAATCCATTCCCTTCGCGCATCGCCGCGATGCCAAGAAGCATCAAGCGATGATCTTCGCTTAGATGCACCGCAGATCGATTCAATAAGAAAACTCATTGATTCTCCTGAAAAACTGAATTGACGACGTAAAGCGCAACGGCTTCCGATTCTCATCGGTGCAAGGTGGCGCATCGCAATCGCATCGATCATCATCGCATCAGCGCCGACGCTTCGCGCATGACGTCGAAGGCAGCGAGTCAAAGGATGCCGGCGCGTGTTTACGGATTAACGCGCAAGCATTCCGAAGGGTGTCGCCGACGCGTCGGCAACACCTCAAAAAAAATTTTGGGAATAGAGAAAATTTTGGCGCTTGTGATCACCGCCAAAACCCAAAATCGCGCAACTGCCCCGAATCGGGGTGGTATGATTCGACCGATTTAGAGTTCGAGTTTGCGCTTCAGGAGGTCGTTCACGACCTGCGGATTAGCCTTACCGCCGCTCTGCTTCATGACCTGTCCGACGAACCATCCAAGCATCGTCGGCTTCACCCGAACCTGCGCGACCTTGTCCGCGTTGTCGGCGACGATGGCATCGATCACCGCCTCGATCGCACCGGTGTCGGTGACCTGCTTCATGCCGCGCGCGTCGACGATGGCGTGCGGGTCGCCGCCTTCCTTCCAAACGATCTCGAACACGTCCTTGGCGATCTTGCCGGAGATGGTGGAGGCCGCCATCAGGTCGAGGATGGCGCCAAGCTGCTCGGCCGAAACCGGCGAAGCCGTGATCTCGATGCCTTCCCGGTTCAACCGGCCGAACAGTTCGTTGATCACCCAGTTGGCCGCCGTCTTGGCGTCTCGCCCACGGGCAACGGCTTCGAAATATTCAGCGGACTCGCGTTCGCTCGCCAGCACGTTGGCGTCGTAAGCCTGCAGCCCATAGTCGTTCATGAAGCGGGCGATCTTGGCGTCCGGCAGCTCGGGCAATTCCGCCGCAAGCGCATCCACGAACGCCTGATCGAATTCGAGCGGCAGGAGATCCGGGTCGGGGAAATACCGATAGTCGTGCGCCTCCTCTTTGGAGCGCATGGAACGCGTCTCACCGCGCGCCGGGTCGAAGAGACGGGTCTCCTGATCGATGCTGCCGCCATCTTCCAGGATGGCGATCTGCCGCCGCGCTTCCACATCAACCGCCTGGCCGATGAAGCGGATCGAATTGACGTTCTTGATCTCGCAGCGCGTGCCGAGAGGCTCGCCAGGACGGCGCACCGAAACGTTCACGTCGGCGCGCAGATTGCCCTTCTCCATGTCACCATCGCAGGTGCCGATGTAACGCAGGATCGTGCGCATCTTGGAAACATAAGCGCGTGCTTCGTCGGCCGAACGGATGTCCGGTTTTGAGACGATTTCCATCAGCGCCACACCGGATCGGTTGAGATCGACCAGACTGTTGTCGGGCGACTGGTCATGCACCGACTTGCCGGCGTCCTGTTCCAGATGCAGCCGCTCGATGCCGACGCGGATCTGCTCGGTCGGCGACACATCGACGACGACTTCGCCTTCGCCGACGATCGGGCTTTTGTACTGGCTGATCTGATAGCCCTGCGGCAAATCAGGATAAAAATAATTCTTACGATCGAAGACCGAGCGCAGGTTGATCTGCGCCTTGAGGCCGAGGCCCGTGCGCACCGCCTGCTTGACGCATTCCTCGTTGATCACCGGCAGCATGCCGGGCATGGCGGCATCGACCAGAGAGACATGGCTGTTGGCGTCGCCACCGAAGGTGGTCGAGGCGCCGGAGAACAATTTGGCGCGCGAATTCACCTGCGCGTGGATCTCCATGCCGACGACGATTTCCCAATCGCCGGTGGCGCCCCTGACGAGCTTCGAGGACTTGGCTGCTGCGGACTTGGTTGCTGCGGATGCGCTCATGTCTGTCTTCCAGAGTTCTCTATGGCATTTTCGCGCGCAGCAGATGCCAGTTCGCGCCAAGAAAATGCATCAAAACAAAACAGCTAGGATCCGGTTTAACCGGGTCCTAGGACCACCACGCCTCGGGCAGGCTGATCCGACCTGCCGCCTGTTCGATCGCTACGGCCAATGTGAACAGGGTCTGTTCTTCAAACGGCTTGCCGATGAGCTGCAGGCCAAGCGGCAGCCCGTCACGTGACAGGCCCGCCGGCACCGCGATGCCGGGCAGCCCCGCCATGTTCACCGTCACCGTGAAGATGTCGTTCAGATACATCTCGATCGGATCGGCTGAGCCCTTCTCGCCAATGCCGAAAGCCGCCGACGGTGTCGCCGGTGTCAGAATGGCGTCGACGCCCGCGGCGAACACGGTCTCGAAGTCGCGCTTGATCAGCGTGCGGATCTGCTGCGCCTTGACGTAATAGGCGTCGTAGTAGCCCGCCGACAGCACATAGGTGCCGATCATCACGCGCCGCCGAACTTCCTTGCCGAAGCCTTCAGCCCGCGTGTTCTCGTACATGCCGACGATGTCCTTGCCGGGCATCCGCAGGCCGTAGCGCACGCCGTCGTAGCGGGCGAGATTGGACGAGGCTTCCGCCGGCGCGACGATGTAATAGGCCGGCAAAGCGTAGCGCGTGTGCGGCAGGCTGATGTCGACGATCTCGGCGCCCGCGTCCTTCAGCCAGGCAATGCCCTGCTGCCACAGCGTCTCGATTTCCTCGGGCATGCCGTCGAGGCGATATTCCTTCGGGATGCCGATGCGCATGCCGCGCACGGAGGCGCCGATGGCCTTCTCGTAATCGGGCACCGGCAGATCGGCGCTCGTCGTATCCTTCGGATCGTACCCGGCCATCGAGCCGAGCAAGATGGCGCAGTCGCGCACCGTGCGGGCGATGGGGCCCGCCTGATCAAGCGAGGAGGCAAACGCCACCATGCCCCAGCGCGAGCAGCGGCCATAGGTGGGCTTGATGCCAACCGTGCCGGTGAACGCCGCTGGCTGGCGGATCGAACCGCCAGTGTCGGACGCGGTGGCGGCAAGACACAGGCGCGCCGCGACAGCAGAAGCCGAACCGCCCGAAGATCCGCCGGGCACGAGCAAGCCATGCTTGTCGGCTTTGAGCGCCGCCGCCCTACCCTGTTCAACCGTCCAATTCGGCGGCAGCCAGGGCGAAGCGACCGGTCCATAGAACGAAGTCTCGTTCGACGAGCCCATGGCGAACTCGTCCATGTTGAGCTTGCCGAGCATCACCGCGCCATCGCGCCACAGTTGCGCGGTGACGCTGGATTCATAGACCGGCTTGAAGCCATCGAGGATGTGGCTGCACGCCTGGGTGTGAACACCCTGGGTGGCGTAAAGATCCTTAACGCCGATCGGCAGCCCCTCGAGCGGACCAGCGGCGCCGCGCGCGATCTTCTCGTCGGAGGCTTTCGCCATGGCCAGCGCCTGTTCCGGCGTCTCGACGATGAAGGCATTCAGGGCGCGCGCGCCGGCAACCGCATCGATATGCGCTTGGGTCAGTTCGGTGGCCGAGAGGCTGCGCTTGGTAAGAGCGTCGCGCGCCTCGGCGAGGGTCAGGTCGGTCGGCCGCGTCATTCGATCACCTTCGGAACGACGAAGAAATGTTCCTCGCGCTGCGGCGCATTGGCGACGACAGCATCGGCGCCCGCCTGGTCGCTCACCACGTCGGCACGCATGCGCATGCTCATGGGAATGACCGATGTCATCGGCTCAACGCCGGCAACGTCCGCCTTGTCGAGCTCGGCGACGAAAGACAGGATGGCGTTGAGTTCGCCGGCGAGGTGCGGCACCTCTTCTTCTGTGACGGCGATCCGCGCCAGATGCGCAATACGCCGCACGGTCGCGTGATCGACCGACATGAAATCCCCATATGGTTGAAAGCTGCGCGGCTATAGCATTTGCGCGGGCCGCCGGGCAAATTTAAGCCGAATCAGCCTGAATATTAGCCAGCCGGTCCGTTCTGGCACCGGATTGGCTGCCGGGCGACGAGACAGACAGCCACCGCCATGATAGGCCGCCCCGATGAGCGTCGAAATCGTCACCCCCGAAACCCTGTTGCCCCGGCTGCACGCGCGCTCGCGTCTCATGGGCATCGATCTCGGCACGAAAACCATCGGTCTGGCGATCTCCGACGTCGAGCGGCGCATCGCCACGCCGCTGGAGACCATCAAGCGGGTCAAGTTCAGCAAGGATGCGGCCCGCATGCTGGAGCTTGCCAAGACCTATGACATCGCCGCGTTCATCATCGGCCTGCCGTTGAACATGGATGGCAGCGAAGGCCCGCGCGCCCAATCGACCCGCGCCTTCATCCGCAGTTTCGCCGCGCTCGATCAAAGACCGTTCCTGTTGCAGGACGAGCGCCTGTCGACAGCTGCCGTCACCCGGCAATTGATCGAACAGGACGTCTCGCGCGCTAAGCGGGCCGAAGTGGTCGATCGCATGGCCGCCGCTTATATTCTGCAAGGCGTTCTCGACCGACTGCAGCGGCTCAGCCAAGGCTGAACGAAAAGGCTGAATGAAAAACGTCGCGGCACATCGATGCCGCGACGTCTTGATTTCAATCCAACGGCTCAGGCTTATTTGATGCGCATGGTCGTGGCGCCACCATGGAAACCACCGCCATGGAAACCGCCACCTCCGTGAAAGCCGCCGCCGCCGATAACCCGGCCGCCACCGCCAAAACCACCGCCATGGAAGCCGCGATAGCCCGGGACTATCGCCGTCGTGCGGCCGTAGAACGGACGGTGACCGTATCCGCCGTAGCGATAACGCGGCCCGTAATAGGCCGGCGCCGCATAGCCGTAGTTGTAGCCGTAATAGCCCGGTCCGTAGCCGTAGCCCGGCCCGTAGTAGTAGCCATTGTTGTAGCTATCCGCCGCGATGGCGGCGCCGATACCGGCCGCGAACACGCCGAACGCAGCCGCCGGGCCGTAGCCGCGATGCCCGTAACGCACATGACGCCCGTAACGCACATGATGGCGCGTCGCTCTATGCCGCTTCACCACATGCCGCTTTTTCGCGACATAGCGCACATCCTGCACCATTGGCGAAGCTTCAGTCGCCGCCTTGCCCAGCGACGAGTCCATCGGCAAGGCCGAAGCCTGGCCGATCAGTCCAATTGCGAAGGCCGCGCCGGCCAAGACCGGCAGTACCTTCATCGGTTTGCTCGAAAACATGACGCAGTCCCCTTATGAAAGAGGCCGGCCTGTTCAGCCGACCATTTGGGGCTGAACTTATCGGCACCTACCTGAATGTAGGTTGAACGCTTTGCCAGACAAGGAGTTGCATTGCCGGTATGCAATCACAGGTTGTGATGCTTAAAATCGAGCCAAAACAGCCTATGGCATCAGTGTGATACGGTTGCCGCCTTGGCGGCCGATGGCGCCCTGAAGGTCAAGCTCCAGGATCGCGGCCTGAACTTCCGCCACCGGACGTCCCGTGACGCGCACGAGATCATCGATCGACACCGGCGATGGCCCCAGCAAGGCGCGCAAACGCTCGACGAAATCCTGTGGCACGACGCTGCGGGCAAAGGCAGGCGCGAGCGGTTGCTGCGAGACCGTCTCATCCGCGCCATCGCGCGGCGCGATGGCCTCGAAGAGATCCGGCGCGTCTTCATCAGACGCGGCTTGCGCGCCCTGACGTTGCGGACCTGTCACCATCAATGGTTCCAGCGCTTCGATCACGTCGGCGCTGCGTGTGCATAGCGTCGCACCTTGGCGCAACAAATCATTGGTGCCTTCAGCGCGCGGATCGAACGGCGAGCCTGGAACCGCGAACACTTCCCGGCCCTGCTCATTGGCATAGCGCGCCGTGATCAGCGAACCAGATCGCCGCGCCGCTTCGACAACCACGGTGCCCAGCGCCAAGCCCGAGACAATGCGATTGCGGCGCGGAAAATCGCGTCCGCGCGGCACCCATGCCAGGGGCATTTCGGAGATGACCGCGCCGCGTTCGCACATCGCCTCGGCCAACGGCACATTCTCCGCCGGATATATCTTGTCGAGACCACCGGCGAGCACCGCCACGGTGCCTGTCGCCAACGATGCGCGATGCGCGCTCTCATCGATACCGCGCGCCAGACCAGAGGCGATCACGAAACCGGCCTCGCCCAATTCCTGCGCCGTGGCGGTCGCGAATTTCGCGCCATAGACCGAGGCGTTGCGCGAACCAACGATCGCCACCATCGGCCGCGCCAAAACATCGAGATTGCCAAGCACGGCGATCACTGGCGGCGGCGCGTCGATGGCGCGGAGCGCCTGCGGATAAGCACTGTCATCCAGCGTCAGGAACTGCCCGCCCTTTCGGCGCAGCATGTCCAACTCGCGCTCGCAATCTTCGCGTACCGCGAGACGAATGGCGCGCGCGCCGCTCTGCTTGGCGATGAGACGCGGCAAGGCATTCAGCGCCGCTGTGGCGCTGCCGAAACGTTGCAGGAGCGATTGAAACGTGCGCGGACCGATATTGTCGCTGCGGGTGAGCTGCAGCCAGTCCAGCAAATGCGCGTCTGGCAAATGCGCGTCGGAAAGACGATGTCTTTCGGCGCGCGCTTCCGTCACGGCTTCTGGCCGATCTTGGTTTCGGTGCCGTCCATCAGCCGCGAAATATTCGGCCAGTGCTTGAACCACAGCAACGCGGTTAGAGCGACGAAGAGTTCGACCGCTTCGGGGCGTCCCATGAGCCACAGCGCCAGCGGCGTCGCGGCACTCGCGGCAAGCGCCGCCACCGACGAATAGCGCGTGATCGCCGCGACACCGAGCCAGACCACCGCGAACACAAGCGCGCCCGGCCAGGCAAGACCCAAGGCGCAGCCAAGGAAAGTGGCGACGCCCTTGCCGCCCTTAAACTTGAGCCAGACCGGATAGAGATGACCCAGAAAAGCGCCAAGGCCGGCGATGATCGCTTGATATTCGCCGAGCTGCGCGCCGATCAGCACGGCAATCGTGCCTTTCAGCGCATCGAGCACCAGGGTTCCCGCCGCGAGTCCCTTATGCCCGGTGCGCAGCACATTGGTCGCGCCGATATTGCCCGAGCCGATGGAGCGCAGATCCTCCATCCCGGCGAGCTTCGTCAGCACCAGGCCAAAGGGGATCGAGCCCAGGAGATAGCCGATGGCAAGCGCGATCAGGTTTTGCGGCAGATCCAGAAACATGTCTTCTCGTAGTCTAGAGCCCGGCAAGAAAGGTGACATTAACGCGCTTCGCCGCAACGGCAAACCGCATCCACCCAACCGCCTTAGACAATTGTGCCAGCCACCATTGTCAGTTTGACGACCCCCTCCAAGCGAGCTTCGTCGAACGGTGTGTTCTTCGAGCGCGATTGCAGACGCGACGGATCGACCACATAGGGCTCGTCGGGATCGAAACGGATCAGATCGGCGGGCGCGCCCTTTTGCAAGCGGCCCTGCGGCAGCCCCAAAATCTCAGCCGGCCGCACCGTCATCGCGTTGATCAAGCGCCCGAGCGACACCTGGCCGGAGCGCACCAGGCGCAGTCCCGCCGACAGCATGGTCTCAAGACCAATCGCGCCATATTCAGCTTCCGAGAACGGCACGCGCTTGGCTTCGACATCCTGCGGATTGTGATCAGACATAATGACGTCGATAAGGCCGCCGGCGAGCGCCTCGACCAGCGCCATGCGCTCTTCTTCCGCCCGCAGTGGCGGCGACAATTTCAGGAAGGTCCGATACTGACCGATATCGCTTTCATTCAAAGTCAGATGATTGATCGACGTGGCGCAGCTCACCGGCAGGCCGGCGGCCTTCGCTTTGGCGATGATCTCGAGCGACAAAGTCGTCGTCACCATCTGCGCGTGATAATGGCCGCCCTGCGCGCCGTCGCCAAAGGTCAGCGCCACGAGCCGCATGTCGCGATCGAGGATGATCGCTTCCGCCTCGCGCGGAATGCCCGGCAAGCCGATGCGGCTAGCGAACTCGCCTTCGTTCATCACGCCGGAGCGCGCTAGCTCGGGATCCTCGGCGCGATGGATGACAATGGCGTTGAAGTCACGCGCGTAGATCATGGCGCGGCGCATCACCTGCGACGACACCACCGAATTCGGTCCATTGGAAAAGGCGACAGCGCCCGCTTCCTGGAGCAGGCCGATCTCGGCGATCTCGATGCCGGCGAGGCCCTTGGTCAGCGCCGCGCACGGCAGAACACGCACCCGCGCATTGTCGCGCGCCCGGCGCATCAGATAATCGACGCTGGCCGCGCCATCCATCGGCGGATTGGTGTTGGGCGCCGCAACGATCGTCGTGACGCCGCCGGCGGCTGCCGCCCGGCTCGCGGTGGCAATCGTCTCGCGATGGCTCGCGCCCGGCTCGCCGACGAAGACGCACATATCAATGAGGCCCGGGCTGACGATGTCGCCAGCACAATCGACAACCTCGGTGCGCGCACCGACATTGGCCTTCGTCACCTTGGCGCCGACTTCGACGATGCAACCGTTTTCGACCAACACGCCGCCCGGCGTCTCGGTGCCGGTGGCCGGATCGAGCAGGCGCGCGTTGAGGAGAGCGACGGGCAAAGAGGTCATTGCATCAGCCATTGGGCAGGTTCTGCGACAGAGCTTCGAGAACGGCCATGCGAACAGCAACGCCCATCTCGACCTGCTCGGTAATGAGGGAGCGCGGCCCGTCGGCGACAGCGGAGTCGATCTCGACACCGCGGTTCATCGGACCCGGATGCATGACCAGCGCGTCGGGCTTGGCCCACTTCAGCTTGTCCTCGTCGAGGCCGTAGAAGCGCGCGAATTCCTTCAGCGAAGGGATGAAGGCGCCTTGCATACGCTCACGCTGCAGTCTCAGCATCATGACAATATCGGCATCGCGAAGGCCCGTCTCCATCGAGTGGTGCACTTCAACGCCCATGCGCTCGATCCCCGCCGGCAGCAAGGTCGACGGGCCGACGACGCGCACGCGCGCCCCCAGATGGGTCAGCAGAATGATGTTGGAGCGCGCAACGCGGGAATGGGCGACGTCACCGCAGATCGCCACGGTCAGGCCTTCGATGCGGCCCTTATTGCGACGGATGGTCAAGGCGTCGAGCAGTGCCTGCGTCGGATGTTCGTGGCTGCCGTCGCCGGCATTGATGACCGAGCAGGATACTTTCTGCGACAGCAGATGCACCGCGCCGGAATGATGGTGGCGCACGACGATGAGATCGGGCCGCATCGCGTTCAAGGTCGCGGCCGTGTCGATCAGGGTCTCGCCCTTGTTCACCGACGACGTGGCCACCGACATATTCATGACGTCGGCGCCCAGGCGCTTGCCGGCCAGTTCGAAGGACGCCTGCGTGCGCGTCGACGCTTCGAAGAACAGGTTGATCAATGTGCGGCCGCTGAGCACGGCGCGTTTCTTTTCGACCTGGCGGGAAACTTTGACGGCTTCTTCAGCCAGATCGAGCAAAGCCTCGATATCCGGCCGGGAAAGCCCTTCGATGCCGAGCAGGTGCCGATGGGGGAAGACGGGAGTGGCGCGAGCGGTCATATCGGCTGGTCTATAGGCCAAGATGCGGAATCCGCAAGATATCGGTGGCACTTGCGCACCGCCTTCGGCAATCGGGCGCAAAATCGTGATGTGGCCACAAAAGCACCCGCCAGTGCCCTGCCAGAGATATAAACACCTTCAAAATCAGACAATTAAATGACTTGAGAAAGTCACCTGATGCAGGCCTGAGCCCCCGCCCGCAGCGCCCACAATTTGACACTTGGCAGACCCTACACCATGTTCCCGGCCGATCGAATGTCCATGCGGACCGGCTCCGGGTGTCTTAAGCCCGATCCTCTTCGAATGGGTATCCTCAAAATATTTCAATGATTTAGCCTGCGAGGCGTTCCCCGCAATGAGTGCTGTCGTCATCGTCGAATCGCCGGCAAAGGCCAAGACGATCAACAAATATCTGGGCAAGGACTATGAAGTCCTGGCCTCCTTTGGTCATGTCCGCGATCTGCCCGCCAAGGATGGCTCGGTCGATACCGAGAATGACTTTGCCATGCGCTGGGAAGTCGACGGCAAGGCGGCCAAACGCCTGTCCGACATCGCCAAGGCGGTCAAAGACTCGGATAAAGTCATTCTCGCGACCGATCCGGATCGCGAAGGTGAAGCCATCTCCTGGCATGTGCTGGAAGTGCTGCGCGACAAACGCGTGCTCAAGGACAAGAAGGTCGAGCGCGTCGTTTTCAACGCCATCACCAAGAACGCCATTCTCGAAGCCATGCGCCACCCGCGCCAGGTCGATGAGGCGCTGGTCGATGCCTATATGGCGCGACGCGCTCTCGACTATCTGGTCGGCTTCAACCTGTCGCCGGTGCTGTGGCGCAAACTGCCGGGCGCCCGCTCGGCCGGCCGCGTGCAATCGGTGGCGCTGCGCCTGGTCTGCGACCGCGAACTCGAAATCGAAAAATTCGTTACCCGCGAATACTGGTCGATCGCCGCCCATCTGAAGACGAAAGACGACGCGCCCTTCGTCGCCCGTCTTGTCGGCGCCGATGGCAAGAAGATTCAGCGTCTCGACATCGGTTCCGGCACGGAAGCCGAGGATTTCAAGACGGCCCTGGAGAACGCCAAGTTCACCATCACGTCGGTCGAGGCGAAGCCCGCCCGCCGCAATCCCTGGGCGCCGTTCACCACCTCGACCCTGCAGCAGGAAGCCTCGCGCAAACTTGGCTTTGCACCGGCCATCACCATGCGCCTGGCTCAGCGCCTCTATGAAGGCGTCGATCTCGGCGGCGAGACCGTCGGTCTCATTACATATATGCGAACCGACGGCGTCGACGTGGCGCCGGAGGCGATCGCCTCCGCCCGGCAGATGATCGAGAAGGAATATGGCGCGAAATACGTGCCTCAAGTCCCGCGCAAATATACGACCAAGCAGAAGAATGCGCAGGAAGCCCATGAGGCCATCCGCCCGACCGACGTTACCCGGCTACCACGCCAGCTCGCCAAAGTGCTCGAGAAAGATCAGTTCCGCCTTTACGAGCTGATCTGGAACCGCACCGTCGCCAGCCAGATGGAATCGGCCGAACTCGAGCGCACCACGGTCGAAGTGTTGGCGGAAGCCGGCACCCGCAAGATCGAACTGCGCGCCACCGGCCAGGTCGTTCGCTTCGACGGCTTCCTCACCCTTTATCAAGAAGGCAAGGACGACGAAGAAGACGAAGACGGCAGCCGCTTGCCGCCGATGACGGCGGGCGATCCGGCGACGAAGGATAAGATCGAAGCGAGCCAGCATTTCACCGAGCCGCCGCCGCGCTTCTCCGAGGCGACCCTGGTCAAGCGCATGGAAGAGCTCGGCATCGGCCGGCCCTCGACCTACGCCTCGACGCTCGCCGTTCTGCGCGACCGCGAATATGTGCGGATCGATAAGAAGCGGCTGGTGCCCGAGGACAAGGGACGCCTGGTCGTCGCCTTCCTCGAGAGCTTTTTCAAGCGCTATGTCGAATATGACTTCACAGCCGATCTCGAAGAGAAGCTCGATCGCGTCTCGAATGCGGAGATCAACTGGAAAGACGTTCTGCGTGATTTCTGGAAGGATTTCTCGACCGCGATCGCTGGCACCAAGGACCTGCGCACGACGGAGGTTCTCGACAATCTCAACGATCTGCTGGGCCCCCACATCTTCCCGGCCAAGGCCGACGGTGGCAACCCGCGCGGCTGCCCGTCCTGTGGCAATGGCCAGCTGTCGCTGAAGCTCGGCAAGTTCGGCGCCTTCATCGGCTGTTCGAACTATCCGGAATGCCGCTACACCCGCACCCTGACGCCCCCCAATGGCGATCAGGCTGAGGGCGAGGATGCGGGCCGCCCCGGCGTCCGTGTTCTCGGCATCGATCCCGTGACCGGCGATGAGATCACCCTGCGCGAAGGCCGTTTCGGCCCCTATGTGCAGCAGGGCGAAGGCGAGAAGCCAAAACGCTCCTCCCTGCCCCGTGGTCTGCCGAAAGACGAAGTCACACTGGAAAAGGCGCTCGGCCTTTTGTCGCTGCCACGCGAAGTCGCCAAACATCCGACCAGCGGCGAGCCGATCGTCGCCGGCATCGGTCGCTTTGGTCCTTATGTGCAGCACGGCAAGATGTACGCGAGTCTGACCCGCGACGACGACGTGCTGGAAGTCGGCGCCAATCGCGCCATCGATCTCATCGTCACCAAGGAACAAGGCGGCGGACGCGGCCGCTTCGGCAATGCCACGCCGGCACGCGCCCTCGGCGATCATCCGCAAGGCGGCGCCATCAGCGTCAAGGCCGGCCGTTATGGCCCCTATGTCAGCTGGGGCAAGATCAACGCCACTTTGCCGAAGGGATCGGACCCGGAAAAGACCACGCTTGAAGAAGCGATCGCCTGCATTGCCGCGAAACAATCGGGCACTGGCGGCGACGGAGACGGCCGTGTGCTCGGCGACCATCCGCAAGGCGGCAAGATCGTCGCGCGCGAAGGCCGCTATGGCGCCTATGTCAGCGTCGGCAAGGTCAATGCCACCATTCCGAAGTCGTCGTCCCTCGACGCCATCACCCTTGAGGAAGCGATCGAACTGATCGACGAAAAGGGGGGACCAGCGGCGCCGAAGAAGGCAGCAGCCAAGAAGGGCGGCGCCAAGGCCGGCAAGAAGGCTCCGGCCAAAACAACGGCGAAGAAGAAGGTGGCTGTCGAGGACTCCGACGAAGCGCCTTTTGATGACGACGAGCCGGCAGCCAAGCCGGTAGCCAAGGCTGCCGCCAAAAAAGCACCGGCCAAGAAAGCAGCAGTAAAGAAGGCGCCTGCCAAAAAAGCGGCCGCGAAGAAAGCCGCCGCGAAAAAATAACGGTCGGCGTTTCCACAGAATCGCGCCTGTCAAGCCTTTGACGGGCGCGGTCTGATCTTCATAGATGCGCTGGGTCCGGGATCGACGAGTCCGGGATCGGCAAGTTCTGCATCAGCAAGTTCTGCATCAGGAAGACATATGAAATCGATCGACGCGCGCATCGCAGACGAACTCGGTGTCAACGAGAGCCAGGTCAAGGCGGCCGTCGGCCTCCTCGACGAAGGCGCCACGGTTCCCTTCGTCGCACGCTACCGCAAGGAAGTGACCGGCGGCCTGGACGACACGCAATTGCGCACGCTGGATGAGCGGCTGCGTTATCTGCGCGAGATGGAAGACCGTCGTAAGGCGATCCTCGACAGCATCGACGCCCAGGGCAAGCTCGACGATCCGCTGCGTCGCCAGATCATGGAAGCCGACAGCAAGGCACGCCTCGAAGACATTTATCTGCCCTTCAAGCAGAAGCGCCGCACCAAGGCGCAGATCGCCATCGAAGCCGGCCTGGGACCATTGGCCGACAAACTCCTCGCCGAGCCGCAGAACACGCCGCGCGATGTGGCCGAGGCTTTCGTCGATACGACCAAGGGCATTGAAACGCCGGAAGCAGCCCTCGACGGCGCCAAGGCGATCCTGACCGAACGCTTCTCGGAAAATGCCGAGTTGATCGGCGACCTCAGAGAGACCTTCTGGAACGAAGGCATGCTGTTGTCGAAGGTGAAGGCCGGCAAGGAAAACGACGGCGCCAAATTCTCCGATTATTTCGACTTCTCGCAGAAGATGGACAAGATGCCCTCGCATCGCGTGCTGGCCCTCTTCCGCGGCGAGAAGGAAGAATTCCTCGATCTCACTTTCGACGCCGAGCCCGGCCGCACCGACCTGACCATCCCCGGTCTCTATGAGCGCAAGATCGCGCTGCGCTTCAACATCCAGCCCAACGGCCGCCCCGGCGACAAATGGCTGACGGACACCGTGCGTTCCGCCTGGCGCTTCCGCTTGTCGTCGAGCCTCTCCGTCGATCTGCGTCTGCGCCTCTGGCAGCAGGCCGAAGATGACGCCGTGAAAATCTTCGCCGGCAATCTGCGCGATCTGCTGCTGGCAGCGCCCGCCGGCACCCGCGCCACCATGGGGCTTGATCCGGGCTTCCGCACCGGCGTCAAGGTCGCCGTGGTCGATGCCACCGGTAAGGTCGTCGATACGGCCAACATCTATCCGCATGAACCGCAGCGCCGCTGGGACGAGTCGATTGCCACCGTGGCTGCGCTGTGCCTGCGCCATAAGGTCGATCTCGTCGCCATCGGCAACGGCACGGCTTCGCGTGAAACCGAGAAGCTTGCCCTCGAAGTGCTGCGCAAGTTTCCCGAACTGAAGCTGACCAAAGCCATCGTGTCGGAAGCCGGCGCCTCGGTCTATTCCGCCTCGGCCTTTGCCTCACAAGAATTACCGGGCCTCGACGTCACCCTGCGCGGCGCCGTCTCCATTGCCCGGCGTCTACAGGACCCGCTCGCCGAACTGGTCAAGATCGATCCCAAGTCGATCGGCGTCGGCCAGTATCAGCACGACATCGCTGAGTTCAAACTGTCGCGCTCGCTCGAAGCCGTCGTCGAGGATTGCGTCAACGCGGTTGGCGTCGACGTCAACACGGCCTCTGCCCCCCTGCTCGCGCGTGTGTCGGGCATCGGCGAAGGCCTGGCGCAAAACATCGTCATGCATCGCGACACCCATGGCCCGTTCAGCAGTCGCGCCGATATCAAGAAAGTGGCGCGGCTCGGCCCCAAGGCGTTCGAGCAATCGGCGGGCTTCTTGCGTATTCTCGGCGGCGACGATCCGCTCGACAATTCCGGCGTGCATCCGGAAGCCTATCCGGTGGTTCGCCGCATTCTCGACGCCACCAAGTCAGACATCAAAGTGCTGGTCGGCAATGCCAAGACCCTGCGCGGCCTCGATCCGCGCAAGTTCACCGACGAGACCTTCGGCGTGCCCACCGTCTCCGACATTCTCAAGGAGCTGGAGAAACCCGGCCGCGATCCGCGCCCGGCCTTCAGGACCGCCGAGTTCCAGGAAGGCGTCGAGACGCTGAATGATCTCAAGCCCGGCATGGTGCTTGAAGGCGCTGTGACCAATGTCGCCGCCTTCGGCGCCTTCGTCGACATCGGCGTCCACCAGGACGGGCTGGTGCATATCTCGGCGCTGTCGAAGACCTTCGTCAAGGATCCCCGCGACGTGGTGAAGCCCGGCCAGATCGTCCGCGTGAAGGTTCTGGAGGTCGACAAGCCGCGTAAGCGCATTGCTTTGACCATGCGTCTCGACGACGAGATCAATACCGCCGGCGCCTCGGCCAATCGCCCGCAGGGCGGCCCCCGTCCCGCCGCTAAAAACTTCTCCTCGGGCAAGGAGACCAGCGGCAGCGGTGGTGCATTGGCTGATGCCTTGCGGCGCGCCAGCGAGCGGCCGCGTTAAGCACGGCCCTTAGAAAACAAGAGCGGCCGCGTTCCCACGCGGCCGCTCTTTTGATTCTGATCTTGCGGCCGTTAACGCAATTTGGCGTCGAGCGACCAGCGGCCAGCGCCATTGAGAACGACGAACAGAAGCCCGCCGGCAATCGCCAGGTTCTTCTGGAATTGCACGAACTGGCCCGCATCGCCGAAATTGAAATGAAAGAAATAGGCCGTCAGGAGGGCGAATCCGGCCAGGAGAAACGCCACGATCCGGGTCAAGAAGCCGGTCAGCAGCAGCAAGCCGCCACCCAGTTCGACGGCGATGACGACCGGCAGCAGATAGCCCGGAAGACCGGCCTTGTGCATATAGGCCACCGTCCCCGCATAGCCGACCAGCTTGTTATAGCCGGCCAGGATGAAGATGAAGCTGATTAGGGCACGGCCCGCCAGCGGAAAAAGACTGTCAAAAAGCGAGCGCAATTTGCTCTCCATACCCCATGAAAAGATTCGGAGACTACTATATATGGAGGTGAGCGGACCCGAAACGACCCATTCCCACGCGCCGCGGCCATCAACGGAAACCTGCAGGCATTGACGAAAAAACCCGACACCCAACCTTCCCTGCCCACGCGCGAAGACATCATCGCGTTCATCAAACGCGAGAACGAGGCAGCGACCAAAGCGGGCAAGGTGACCTCGGGAAAAATCGGCAAACGCGAGATCGCCCGCGCCTTCGATGTCAAAGGCGCCGACAGGATTCCCCTTAAAAAGCTGATCAAGGAACTTGAGGCTGATGGCGTCGTCGAGCGCCGCCACGGCCAAATCATTGAACAGGGCCGCCTGCCCTCAGTCGTCGTTGCCGATATTCTGTCTCGCGACAGGGACGGCGAACTCATCGCCACGCCGGTTGAATGGGACGAGGACGCAGGCGCACCGCCCCGTATCGCCATTCACATGCCACGCAAGCGCCGCCCCGGTGATCCCGTACCAGGTGTCGGCGACCGCGCCTTGGTGCGCACCGAGCGCGATCCCGATGCCGGCAAGAAGGAACCGCAATATCACGGCCGGGTCATCAAACTGCTGTCGCGCTCCCGCGCCCAGCTCATCGGCGTCTATCGCACCCTGCCCGGTGGCGGCGGACGCCTGATCCCCGTCGACAAGAAGTCGCGCGGCAAGGAATGGTCTATCCCCGAAGGCGCGCAAGGCGAAGCGCGTGACGGCGATCTTGTCGCCGTGGAAGCCGGACGCGAAGGCCGCTTCGGCCTGCCGCAAGCCCGCGTGCGCGAACGGCTCGGCGCCATCGATAACGAACGCGCTATCACCACGATCGCCCTGCACGCGCACGGCATTCCCCATGTCTTCCGCCCCGAGACCTTGAAAGAGGCCGAGGCGGCGAGGCCGGCAACGCTGGCCGGACGCGAGGACTGGCGTAAGCTGCCGCTCGTCACCATCGATCCCGCCGATGCGAAGGATCACGACGACGCCGTCCATGCGGTCGCCGACGATGATCCCACCAACAGCGGCGGCTTCGTGCTGACCGTCGCCATCGCCGATGTCGCCGCCTATGTGCAACCAGGCTCGTCGCTTGATCGCGAAGCGGTGGAGCGCGGCAACTCGGTCTATTTCCCCGATCGCGTCGTGCCGATGCTGCCCGAGCGCATCTCCAACGATCTCTGCTCGCTGCGTCCGCACGAAGATCGCCCCGCCTTGGCCGTGCGCATGGTGATCGCGCGTGATGGCCACAAACTGCGCCATACCTTTCACCGCATCCTCATGCGCTCGGCCGCCAAGCTCGCTTATCCGCAGGCCCAGGCGGCCATCGACGGGACGCCCGACGACACCACAGCGCCTTTGCTCAACACGGTGCTGAAGCCACTGTGGGCCGCCTGGCATGCGCTTGATGAAGCACGCGGCAAGCGCAGCCCGCTCGATCTCAATCTGCCGGAACGCAAATTGCTGCTCACCGCCGATGGCCGCATCGACCGGGTGATCATCCCCCCACGTCTCGAAGCGCATCGGCTGATCGAGGAGTATATGATCCTCGCCAATGTCGCCGCTGCGGAGACGCTGGAGACGCAAGGCCAGCAGCTCATCTATCGCACCCATGACGAACCGTCGGTCGAGAAGATGCATGCGCTCGGCGAATTTCTCGCCACCATCGGCGTAAAGCTCGCCAAAGGCCAGGTGCTACGGCCGCAGCAGTTCAACGGTATTCTCGACCGCGTGAAGGATGGCGAGCATGAGAATGCCGTCAATGAAGTGGTGTTGCGCACGCAAGCGCAGGCCGAATATTCATCCGACAATTACGGTCACTTCGGCCTCAACCTGAAGCGCTACGCGCACTTCACCTCGCCGATCCGCCGCTATGCCGACCTTATCGTGCATCGCGCGCTGATCCGTGCGTTGAAGCTTGGCTCAGATGGCTTGCCGAATATGGAGCCCGAAGAACTGGCCGAAGTCGCGGCGCGCATCTCCGCGTCCGAACGTCGTGCCATGGCCGCCGAACGCGAAACCACCGAACGGCTCATCGCCAGTTTCCTGTCGACGCAAATCGGCGCCACCTTCGAAGGACGGATCTCCGGCGTCACCCGCGCCGGTCTGTTCGTCAAACTGCTCGACACCGGCGCCGATGGATTCGTTCCGGCTGCGACCATTGGTGCCGACTATTATCGTTATGTCGAAAACCTACATGCGCTTGTCGGCAATCGCACCGGCGAAAGCTTTAGGCTGGGCGATCACATCCAGGTGAAGCTTGTCGAAGCCGCGCCACTGGCTGGCGCATTGCGCTTTGAAATCATCAGCAAAGGTCATGTTAGGCGCGGCATGCACGCGACAAAAGCGCACGCAACCCCCAGGCGCGACAAGAAGCCTCCTTCCCGAAAGAAGGCGCAAGCCTCAAATAAAAGGCGTTCCGGTCGTTAATCGAAAGGCTGGACCGAGGAGGCCGATATGAGTGTTCCCTTCGACGCCGTCTTGAAAGCGCCTTTGGAAGCGCCGCGCGACTGGTGGCTTGCAATGAAACGCGGCATGCGTTTGCGCTGCCCGCATTGCGGCGAAGGCAAAATGTTCCGCGCCTATCTCAAGCCCAACGATGCTTGCCCGAACTGCGGCGAGGAATTGCATCATCATCGTGCCGACGACGCACCGCCTTACGTGACCATCGTCATCGTCGGGCATATCGTCGTCGGATTGCTGATGGTGGTCGACCAGCGTTATCCGGAATTGTCCATGTGGCTTCACATGGCCATGTGGACGACCCTGTCGGTCGTCCTCAGTCTGATCATGCTGCCCTCGGTGAAAGGCGCCTTGATCGGTCTGCAATGGGCGCTCAAAATGCACGGATTCGGGACCGCCATGCCGGCCCGACGTCCGGGGCAGATGTGACACGCACGATCGATAGCAATACCGACCTAACGACCGTCCTCAACGAAGAGATCTGGGCTCGTCTCCAGCGTCAGCCGCCAACCGGGGTCAAACCCCGGCTTGCTTCAACGCTGATGCTGCTTGATCGTGGCGAGCCCGAGCCCAAGGTCCTGATGGGCCGCCGCAATCCAGCCAGCAAGTTCATGCCTGGCAAGTTCGTCTTCCCCGGCGGACGCATCGAGCCCGGCGACCGCAAGATGAATGCCGCCGGTGCCCTGCCCTTGCCGGTCGAAGAGCGGCTGGCCCGCATCGACCCGAAATCCCATTCCCTGCCCCGCGCCCTGGCGCTGGGCGCCATCCGCGAGACGTTCGAGGAAACCGGCATCGTGCTCGGCGCCGCCGACATGGGGGCGCCGGAAACAGCGCCCGCCGGCGAATGGCAGAAATTCGCCGCCCAAGGGTTTTATCCCCTCATCGACAATATCCACTTCATCGCCCGGGCGACGACGCCGCCGCGCCAGTCCCGCCGCTTCGACACGATTTTCCTGGCAGCAGACGTCAGCGACATCGCCACCACCATCGAAGGGGCCGTCGGCCCGGATCGCGAGCTGGTCGAGCTGGTCTGGGTGCCCCTGTCCCAGGCTCATGCTCTGGAACTGCCGCTGATCACCAGCGTCGTCCTCTACGAACTCGACCGCCGCATCGCCGCCGGCATGGGCCATTACCTGCCGGCGCCCTGGTATCGCGTCGGCCCCAAGGGCTGGATCCGCACGGAAATCTAGCTGGCTAGACGATGGATCGGGCTCAATCCTTCCTCAGCACGAGGCGATGAAGTGTTCCCTGACCAAGGTCGAAAAAGCTCCAGGACGCGGCAAAATAAGCCAGATACTTGTTGGTGGTCTGAACGCCGACGAGCTCATGTGCCCGCTCGCGGTTCTCAACAAGCCGATCGAACCAGGCCCGCAACGTCGGCCGGTAGTCATGAAGCGAATCGTGCGTCAATCGGAAGCCCGCCTGCCGCGCCCATTCCAGATGATCGCTGTGCAGCGACAGGATCGAGCCCGGGAAGATCGCTTGCGCGCCCATCATCGAGGTCGGCAATCTGTCGGTCCCGTTCAGCGAGAAGAAATGCTGAACGACTCGTCCGCCGGGCTTCAGCGCTTTGTGGAGGCGGCGATAAAGCGGCAGGACATCGTCAGGCCGCACATGCTCCATCGAGCCGATCGAATAGATTTTATCGTAAGCCTCAACCCCATGATCAGCCCGAATGAAATCGGCCAGCATCACGTTGAAACCAAACTTGGTGCGGATATGCTGCAGCTGATCTTTCGACAGCGTCATGCCTGAGAGGTTGTCGCGGTCGCCTGTAGCTGCGTAAACATGGCGCAACATCGAACCCCAGCCGCAGCCCAACTCGACGATCTTTTCGCCGGCTCTTGGATCGAGCAATCCAAGGATGTGGTTGGCCTTGTTGAGCTGCGCATCTTCGATGCTGTCGCCGGGAGCATTAAAGTCGGCGCAGGAGTAAAACATGAAACGACGGTCGAGAAACAATTCATAAAAATCGTTCGACACATCGTAATGGTATTCGATCCCATCGGCGCTTGAGCGGCGAAAAATCTCGTCGATCACGCGCCGGCGCTGTGCCGGAAAAGGATAGCCATCGATCACGGCCTGCAGCAGAGCCGGAGACCTACGCGTGAAGAAACGCCAGGTCTTTTCCGCTCCGACAGGCTTGCGGGCCGCCGTAAAGTAGTTGATGGCGGCAGCCGCGAGCCCTAGCCGCGCACTATCGGCTGTGAAGCGAACAAGCCTGGTCGGCAGCGATGCCGAAGGCAGGTTACTTTGCTGGCGCGCAATCTCGCCCAAATCCTCAATCGCAGTGTCGCCTGCGATCGTTCCCATCGCCATATGGCTGCCCCCCGCACCCTTTTAGCCAGCCCGCGCCAATAGCGCCGCCTGCTCCTGCTCGATCTTGGCACGTAGGATGCGCCGCGCCAACTGACCCGCCTTATCGAAGCTGAAGGCGATCAGCGGCGTGCCGCTCGTGTCCGAGTCGATGTAGCGCTGCTGGTGCTCGGCGATCACTTTGTCCTCGGCAAAAGCCTCGGTGATCATGTTGAAATAGAGCGTGTCGATCTTCGGATCGTCCAGCGCCCAGTTGCGCGCCGTCGACCAGAAATAGTGGGTCGTCGTATCCGTCTCCGGCGTCAGCGCATTGAGCACCCGATGCACAGGCGTGCCATAGGGCAGATCGGTGCCCGCCGCCCGTGCGCCCAGCGTCAACCGGATATAGGAGGGAGCCCGCCATTCGAAAATCTGCCAGCGGTCGATCTTGTCGTGGAGACCGCGCGCCGCCTTGTAGATCGGCGCGGTATCGACATTCTTCATGAAGCGCTCGGCCCGCACCACATCGCCGTCCACCGTGACGTCGAGCGGCGTATCAGCCACCTGGCTGCCACCCAGCGTCGTTTTATGGACAAAGACCACATGGGTGAGGTCGAGCAGATTGTCGGTCAACAGTTGGTAATTGCAGGCGACCGGCAAAGTATCGCGCACAGCCCCCCAGCCCGGCTTCTCGTTCTCACTGAAATCAGGAATGAGCGCCGTATCGGCCTTAGCCGGATCGCCCATCCAGATAAAAATGAACCCGTGCATCTGCTCAACCGGATAGGCCCGCACGGCAAAATTGCTGCCAAACGAGAGCCCACCCGGCACATGCAGGCAGCGGCCCTCGGCGTTGAAGCGGATGCCATGATAGCCGCAGGTGATTTCGCCGCTCTCGATCGAGCCGGTCGACAGCGGCGCCTTGCGGTGCGGACAACGATCCGAAAGCGCTCTCACCGCCCCCTCCGCGTCACGGAAGAACAGGAGAGGCTCGTTGCAGATGGTCCGCACCAGCGGCCGCTCGCCGACCTCGCTCGCCCATCCAGCGACATACCAACAGTTGCGCAGAAAGCTCGTGGCCATCGACTGCCTCCCAATTCATTCGATTGCGAACGATTTAAGGGAACCATATATCGAGGCAGCCGTAAAGGGGTGGCGCCCTAGGAGGCTGGCAGCTGGAGAGAGTTAGAGAGAGCTTTCCCGGCCAGGGAGCTTGCCGCCGGACCTGCCCCGAAATGGATTCCGCAGCTTTTTCCGAAATCTGGCCGGCGTTCCTTGACTTCGCGCCCCCGATCCGTATTTTGCCGGCGAATTCAAATTCAGGAATTATGCCATGGCCAAGGCCGCCTCAATCAAGATCAAGCTCCTCTCGACCGCTGACACCGGTTTCTTCTATGTCACGTCGAAGAACGCCCGCACCAAGACGGAAAAGCTGTCCTACCGGAAGTACGACCCGGTTGCGAAGAAGCACGTCGAATTCAAAGAAACCAAGATCAAGTAAGCGATCTTTCGGTTTGCACGAAAAACGGGGCGCCTAGCGCCCCGTTTTTGTTTGGCCGCAGCGAAACACAAGACGAACTTAAATTATATTTAAATCACAATGCGTTAGTAGAATATCCGGACTCAAAACATGATGGACTTACCATCACCAGCTGAATCAGAATGTCAGCGCCCTGAATCAACCTCTGAGCTTCCAGAGGCGGCACGCCACCGCCCTCACCTTAAAATTAGCGCATGTATTTCATGCCGTTAGCCTGATAATCGGAATCAACCCCTCAGTCTTGCGGCCGATCCGATTCATCGCGCTTGTTATTTCGCCAGGCTGTTCCGATCTTTGAACCGACGCGCCACCGCCTCGCACACGGGAAGTTCGAAATCTTGGCCCAATCCTCGGATCAGAAGCCTGTCGTTTCCAAGGGGGCTGCCACCGGTGCCGTCGACGCTTTTCTCGACCAGGTGAATCGCCTGCCCGCCGCCCATGCCGGCGCCGATCGCGGGCGACTCGTCTTTGCGCTGGATGCAACGATGAGTCGGCAGCCGACCTGGGATCTGGCCTTGAGTCTGCAAAGCCAGATGTTCCAGACGGCCTCGAGCCTCGGCGGGCTCGACGTGCAATTGCTCTATTTTCGCGGGCTGGCTGAATGCCGCGCCTCCCGCTTCATCGCCAACGGCGTCGGCCTCGCCGAGCTGATGACCAAGATCTCGGTCGCCGGCGGCAATACGCAGATCGCCAAAGTGCTGCGCCACGTCGCCGAGGAAAGCCGCCGCAAACGCGTGGCGGCGCTGATCTATATCGGCGATGCGATGGAGGAAAATCCCGACGAACTCTGCCAGCTGGCCGGCGAGATCGGCCTTCTCGGCGTCAAAGCCTTCATGTTTCACGAAGGCAATGACCCCGCGGCCAACGCCACCTTCCGGGAAATCGCCCGGCTGACCGGCGGCGCCTATGCCCACTTCGATGCCTCGGCGGCCCATCGCCTTGGCGAAATGCTCGCCGCTGCGGCCGCCTATGCCGCCGGTGGCCGTAAAGCACTTGAGCAAATCGCTGGCAAAGGCAGTCAGACGGCGCAGGCGCTTCTGCGACAGATGAAGTAAGCTGCCACGATGAATCTGCCCATCCTCTTTATCGTCCTCGCCGGAGTTCTCGGTGGCCTCTGGCTGCTCCGCAGCTTTGCCAATGCGCCCCCCGCCGTCGTCGCCAAAACCGTCAAACGCGTCGGCGGCATGGGGTCGCTCGCGATCGCCGCCTTTCTATTCATGCGCGGACACTGGGAAATTGCTGTCGCGGCTGGCGGCGTCGGACTTTGGCTGATGGGTTGGGCACAGCCACCGGACTGGGCCAAGAACATCGGCAAGAATGCCGGCAACACCGGAACTTCGAACAGCCAAACCTCAAACGTCAGTTCGGCAACGATCGCGATGCAGCTCGATCACGACACCGGCGCGATCGAAGGCTCGGTGACGGCTGGTCCTTACGCCGGACGCCGGCTCGCGGACTTGTCGCGCAGCGATGCGGAGGCCTTGTTTCGCCTCTGCCTGCAAAGCGATCCCGACGGCGCGCGATTACTTGAAGCGTATTTCGACCGCCGGTTCCCCGGCTGGCGTGACGCAGCTCAGGCTAATGGCGACAGGAGCGCCAACAGTCTCCGCACGGCTACGATGACCGAGGATGAAGCCTACGAAGTCCTTGGGCTTCAGAAGGGAGCGAGCACCGAAGACATTTCGCGGGCGCATCGCAATCTGATGAAGAAAATCCACCCCGACCAGGGGGGCACGACGTCCCTCGCCGCTCGCGTCAATGAGGCCAAGGATATTCTGATCCGCCGCCATGCCTAAACTCCGTACCCAACTCTACGCCAAACTGGTGAAAGCCAACTCAGTTGCGCGTGGTGAAACAAGCGAAGCCTGACCGCTTCAAAGTTTTGCAGGCGGCTTCCGCGCCGTCTTCCGAAAGACCGGCAAAGCGAGCACGCCACAGCGTGTCCTTGCCCCTCTGCACTTTCTCGGTGAAGGGCTGCGCGGCGCCGAGCACTGAACGTCCCTGCGCCTTGGCGCGGCTCAACAGATCCTGCGCTTTGCTCTGATCGTCGGTGGCGCCGATCTGAATCATCAGGCCTTGTTTGGCACTGGCGACGACCGGACGGGACGCCGCTTCGCGGGCGGCGGGGATCGCCGCCGGCGGCGTGAATTTGGCGACCTTGGTTTCTGCCTTGGTCTCATTCGGCTTGATCGGCGCGACGAAAGCAGCCTTGGTCCGCGCATCGGTCTCGACGCCGCGCGGTCCTGAGATCCAGCGCATGTTGGACGGTGTCGCCGCCGCGGCCGCAACCGGACGCGATGACGTCGAGCCATCAAGCACAGAAGGCGTGGCGCTGCGAATGGTCGCCGTCGCGACCCGCTCTTCGAATTTCGTGCCCGAGGAAATCACAGCCGGACGCGGCCTTTCCTCAGCTGCATAGGCAGCGGTCACCAAACCCACCGGACGCGGTGCCGGCGTTTCCGCGCGCATCGGCGGCAGTACGGCCTGAACTGGCTCCGGGCGCGGCGGCGGCAGCGCGGCGACCACCACCGGCGCCGGATCCCGCTCGACCGGACGTTCGGCGATCATCGGCGCGCTACGCGTCCGTGAACCGCTGTCGATATAATCCTCAACCAGGCCGGCCATGACGCGATCACGCGCCCCGCCCGACTTGCCGCCGAGCACCACACCAATGATGCGGTGGCCATCGCGCTTGGCCGACGTCAGAAGATTGAAGCCGGAGGCCCGGGTATAGCCCGTCTTGATGCCATCGACGCCTTCGACACTGCCCAAAAGGCGGTTGTGATTACGAATGGCTTGACGGCCGTAATAGAAGGTATGGGTCTGGAAATAACCGTAGTAGCGCGGGAACCGTTCCTGGATCACCCGGCCGAGAATGCTCAGGTCCGTAGCGGTGGTCACTTGATCTGGATCGGGCAGTCCGGACGCGTTGACGAAACGGGTACGCGTCATGCCCAGAGACCGCGCCTTGCGGGTCATCATGTCGGAAAAGGTCGCTTCGTCGCCACCGATGGCCTCGCCGATCGCCGTGGCGATATCATTGGCCGAGCGCGTCACCACAGCCTTGATGGCATTGTCGACGGTGATCGACTGGCCTGGGCGCAGGCCAAGCTTGGTCGGCGGCTTCGCGGCGGCATAGGACGAGATCGGAATTTCGCTGTCCAGGCGGAGCTTGCCACGCTCAAGCTGCTCGAACAGCATATAGAGCGTCATGACTTTGGTTAACGAAGCCGGGTGGCGCAGCGCGTTTTCATTAACCGCGTGCAGAATTCGCCCGCTATTGGCGTCGACCACGATCGCCGCATAGGGCGGCGAATAGGTCGAGACCGCCGCCGCGGCATGACGGCGATGCCGCGGCCTGGCTTCGGCGGTGGACACGAGGCTGCCGGCGATAGTCACAATTCCGAGGCCGATAGCGAGGTGAAGAACTGGCTTTGTCAAAAAAACGCTACGCAATGCCATCACAATGTCCCACTACCTTCGGGCGATGCCAATTTTTAAGGCAGCTCGCCGTGTTGCCGCCGCACAACAGAATGCGACCGTAATGGAATGCGGTTACGCGCCGGTTAATCAGGTCCTGACGCCGGCGACCGCATTTGAGGCGTTTTTGACGATAAGGCCGCGGATCGGCCGGCTGGCGTGCGAAATATTTTTGCACCGCACAATTTTTTGATTGACTTTTATTGTGCACCGCACATATAAGAGGCTGCACGCCAGCCAAACCCGGCCGCCCGCGAGACAGCGTCGCACGTCGGCCAAAATTCGAGGGGCAACCTATGTTCAAGAGTGTGGAAGACTTCCAGTCGTTCGGCAAAGACCAGTTCGAGGCCGCTACGGCCGCCAGCTCGGCCCTGTCGAAGGGCTTCCAGCAGATCGCCACCGAAGCGACCGATTATTCCAAGAAGTCGCTCGAAGCCGCCACCGCGGCTTTCGAAAAGATCGTCACCGCCAAGTCAGTCGATGTCGCCTTCCAGGCGCAGAGCGAATACGCCAAGTCCGCCTATGAGTCTTTCGTCGCTCAGTCGACGAAGATGGGTGAGCTTTACACCGCCCTTGCCAAGGATGCCTTCAAGCCCGTCGAAACGGCGGTCGCCAAGGTTCAGGCCGCAGCCAAGTAAAACGGACGCGTCAACTCGGCGTGAACGTCACGCCGTGATGCAGCGCAATCAGCGCGCGCGTTATTAATCTCTGAGCGTTAAGGTCCGGCTGATTGCCGGGCCTTTTTTCATTCTTATTCCAGACAAGACGCACGGTTCGCGGCAAATCACCGCGCAAGAAGGCGCTGCAAGACGACGCGGAATGGGGCGGATTTGTGAACAACCACCTTAATGGTGCGGATAACCTTCCCCCCACTGGCGCAACTCCTGCATCGCTCCTACATTACTCGGGTGAAACATCGAATAAGTGTTGCAGACGACCCTGGGATTGAAGGTAGACTTTCAGGGTCGAATCCCTTGGAGGGCTTCTTGCGTTTACCGGCGAGGCAGATATCGGCATTCCGCGCTTCCGCGATTGACGGCGAGGCCACCGATCGGCACGCCGGTCGCCAGATCTATACTGACCCGGCTAACGGCCAGGATCGCGCCAGCCCCACCCGGGCGGCGGAAGAGGCCAACAACGGCAACGGCAACGGCGCGAACAACAACGGCACCGGCACGGCAGTCATCACGCGCACGCGCACCCAGACGCGCAAACCCAGCATGTATCGCGTGCTGCTGCTCAACGACGATTACACACCGATGGAATTCGTCGTCTCGGTGCTGCGCCGCTATTTCAACAAAAATAACGATGAGGCTACGCGCATCATGCTGCACGTGCATCAACACGGCGTCGGTGAATGCGGCATTTATACCTACGAAGTAGCCGAGACCAAAGTGACTCAAGTGATGGATTTCGCCCGCAAGCATCAGCATCCGCTGCAGTGCATTATGGAAAAGAAGTAAGGAGCGCCAATGCCGTCGTTCTCAAGAAATCTCGAACAGACGTTGCACCGGGCGCTGGCGACGGCCAACGAGCGTCGCCATGAATACGCCACGCTGGAACATCTGCTGCTCAGCCTGATCGAGGACTCCGACGCCTCGGCCGTCATGCGCGCCTGCTCGGTCGATCTCGAAGCCCTGCGCAAGAGCCTCGTCAATTACATCGACCACGAACTCGCCAATCTCGCCACCAACGGGCGCGGCGATGAAGCCAAGCCGACGGCCGGCTTCCAGCGCGTCATTCAGCGCGCCGTCATTCACGTGCAGTCCTCTGGTCGCGAAGAAGTGACCGGCGCCAACGTGCTCGTCGCCATCTTCGCCGAGCGCGAAAGCCACGCCGCCTATTTCCTGCAGGAGCAGGACATGACGCGCTACGACGCCGTCAATTACATCAGCCACGGCATCGCCAAGCGCCCCGGCATGTCCGACGCGACCAAGGCGCCGCGCGGTGCTGAGGAAGAAGAGAGCCAGCGCGAGCGCAACGAGAGCCGCGAACCAGGCGACAGCAAGAAGAAGGAAGGCGCGCTCGAAGCCTATTGCGTCAACCTCAACAAGAAGGCCCGCGACGGTCGCATCGATCCGCTGATCGGCCGCGAAGCCGAGGTACAGCGCACGATCCAGATCCTCTGCCGCCGGCAGAAGAACAATCCTCTGCTCGTCGGCGACCCCGGCGTCGGCAAGACGGCGATCGCCGAAGGTCTGGCGCGCAAGATCATCAAGGGCGAGGTGCCGGACGTGTTGGCCCGCGCCACGGTCTTCGCGCTCGACATGGGCACGCTGCTCGCCGGCACCCGCTATCGCGGCGATTTCGAAGAACGCCTGAAGCAGGTGATCAAGGAAATCGAACAGCACAAGAACGCCATTCTGTTCATCGACGAGATCCACACGGTCATCGGCGCCGGCGCCACCTCGGGCGGCGCCATGGACGCATCGAACCTGTTGAAGCCTGCCCTGTCCCAGGGCGCGCTGCGCTGCATCGGCTCGACCACCTACAAGGAATACCGCCAGTATTTCGAGAAGGACCGGGCACTCGTGCGCCGCTTCCAGAAGATCGACGTCAACGAACCGTCGATCCCGGACTCGATCGAGATCATGAAGGGCCTCAAGCCCTATTTCGAAGAGTTCCATCGCGTCCGTTACACCAACGACGCGATCAAGAGCGCCGTCGAACTTTCGGCGCGCTACATTCATGACCGCAAGCTGCCGGACAAAGCGATCGACGTGATCGACGAGACCGGCGCCAGCCAGATGCTGTTGCCCGAAAACAAGCGCAAGAAGACCATCGGCACGAAGGAAGTCGAAGCCACCATCGCGACGATGGCGCGCATTCCGGCCAAGACCGTGTCGAAGGACGATGCGGAAGTGCTGCAGCATCTCGAAGATACGCTGAAGCGCGTGGTCTACGGTCAGGACAAGTCGATCGCGGCCCTGTCGGCGGCGATCAAGCTGGCCCGCGCCGGCTTGCGCGACGGCGAGAAGCCGATCGGCAGCTATCTGTTCTCGGGCCCCACCGGCGTCGGCAAGACCGAAGTGGCACGCCAGCTCGCCGTCGCCCTTGGCGTCGAGCTCGTCCGCTTCGACATGTCCGAATATATGGAGCGCCACACGGTGAGCCGTCTGATCGGCGCACCTCCGGGCTATGTCGGCTTCGACCAGGGCGGCCTGCTGACCGACGCGGTCGACCAGCATCCCTATTGCGTGTTGCTGCTCGACGAGATCGAGAAGGCCCATCCGGATCTGTTCAACATCCTGTTGCAGATCATGGATCACGGCAAACTGACCGATCACCACGGCAAGCAGATCGACTTCCGCAACGTCATCTTGATCATGACGACCAATGCCGGCGCCGCCGACATGGCCCGTGCGGCCTTCGGCTTTGCCAGCAGCAAGCGTGAGGGCGAGGATTTGGAAGCGATCAACCGGCTGTTCGCGCCGGAATTCCGCAACCGTCTCGACGCCATCGTCCAGTTCGGCCACCTGCCCCGCGAAGTCATCGCTCAGGTGGTGGACAAGTTCATCGCCCAGCTCGAGACCCAGCTCGGCGACCGCAATGTCACGATCGAACTGTCCGACGAAGCACGCAGCTGGCTCATCGACAATGGTTACGACCAGGCGATGGGCGCCCGGCCGATGGGACGCGTCATCCAGCAGCACATCAAGACGCCGCTGGCCGACGAAGTGCTGTTCGGCCGTCTCAAGGGCGGTGGCACGGTGCAGGTCGTCGTGCAGGACGACGAGAACGGCAAGAAGAAATTGGCCTTCATCTATCCGGAAGGGCCGGTTCTGCCGAAGCCCGACCGCGAAGTGGTCGAGGCCAGCCGCAAGAAGCGCGCCCCGCGCGAAGAGCCGGAAGTGCGCCGCGCCAAGCAGCGCGCTACCAACGAGCCGCCCGAAAGCGACATCAAGCCGCCGCCGGAGCCGCTGAAGAGCTAAACTTTTCCGGTTCTGATCAAAATCAGAACCGGAAAATACTTTGCTGACTACCCACGCTCCGGCTTCAACGCCGGAGCGTCTGTTTCTCGGGCCCGCTTAATGAAGGCGATGGTCCGGTCAGTCGCCTCCGCCGACAGGCCGATATATTTCTTCGGGTCGAGACGCGTTTCCAGATTGAGTTCCTTGGCTGCACCCGCCAAAGAGGGCCGCGCATTGATCTCCTCGATCAAGGTCGTGCCCTTCTCCCAGGCGGCACGCGCCGCAAGCCGCACTTCTTCGTGGGCCGTATGCTTGCCGATCTTCTCGCCCAGGATGAACATCGCCTCTTCGGCCATGATCAACCCGCGCGTGCGATCGATATTGCGGGCCATATTCTCCGGATGAACTTTGAGAACGGCGACCATTCGCACAGCCGCCTTGGTGCCCCGCTCCATGGCGATGGAAATATCGCCCAACGTATCGGCATTGGAGATCTGGTCGCGCTCATAGATGGTGATCATCCAATCGAGCAGAATTTGCGCCTGCGCCGGCACCACCCGCGACATCTGCACCACCGTGCGCGCATAACTCGGGTTGACCTTGTGCGGCATGGTCGAAGAGCCGACATTCTCCGTCGGCTCTTCCAATTCGCCGAAGTCATCGCCGAGCAGCAGGAACACCTCTTGTCCCATGCGGCCAAGCGAGCGCGCGGCGATCGCCAGCAGCTCGCCATATTCAGCATGCATGTCGCGAGCGCCTTTCCAATCGGCGGTGAACGGCGTGCCGGCGCCAAGCTCCTTGGCCACCTCGCCTTCGACAGCGAAAGCATCCGCGCCCAGCGCCGCATAGCTGCCCACAGCGCCCGAGAGCATCGCGGTGTTCGAGCGTTCGATCCAGCCTTTCAGCCGTTCGATATTGCGCCGGTTCTCGGCAAGCCAGCTGCCAACCTTCGCCCCAAAAGTCAGCGGCAGCGCGTGACGGCCAACGGTGCGGCCAATCATCGGCGTGGCGCGATGCTCCTGCGCCAGGTTCAACAGCCCCTCTTCCACCTTGCGCAGATCGGCGATGAAGAGGCGGGCCGCATCGCGGCATTGCGCCAGTTGCACGCTGTCGTAGATGTCCTGTGTCGTCGCGCCGTAGTGAATATATTCACCGGCGTCGCCCTGGGTCACTTTCGCCCAGACATTGATCAGCGCCACCAGCGGATGACCGACACGGCGCTGCTCTTCCGCCACCCGTTGCGGCAAAACGAAATCGATGCTCGCCGTCCGCTCGATCTCGTCCGCTGCCGCTTTCGGAATGATGCCACGGCGCGCTTGCACGCGCGCCAGCGCCACTTCCATACGCATCAGCATCTGCTGAGTGCTCGCCCGGCTAAACAGATCGGTGGTTGATTGCGCCCTGGCCTGGCCCATCGTCACCGCGAGGACGCCAGTCGCAGCCAGGCTGAAAGCGAACGCCGCCATCCATCCTCGAACTGGAGAAAAAATGCGGGCATGAGTCACGATCCGGCTCCCTGTTGATGATCCGCCTGCTGGCGATCTGCTGTTGTTTGACTATGAGCTGACTTTACATGAATCGGCGCATATGCACCTAACACGGCATGTCCGTGCAAGAGATCGATCCCTTAGGCAAGGAGGGCTGGCCCTATTGGCTGCGCCGCGGCATGATGGTCGCCGCCCGCCTGCCGATCTTCGTCATGGCTTTCACCTTCCTCGGCATCGGCGGCTTGGCGCGGGAAGCCGGTGTTCCGCTGGGCGTGGCGTTGCTCTCGACGCTGACGATCTGGGCCGGGCCTGCGCAGGTGATTTATTTTGGCGCGCTGATCAATGGCGTCGCCCTGCCCGCCATCGCCTTGTCGATCTCGCTCTCGTCGATCCGCCTGCTGCCGATGTGCGTGTCGCTGCTGCCGACCCTGCGCAAATCAGCGAGGTCGCGCCCCATTTTGTTATACGCCATGCATCAGGTGGCGGTAACGGTCTGGGCGGAATCAATCCAAGCCATCCGTCACATTCCGCCGGCCGGCCGCCTTCCCTGGTTCATGGGTCTCGCGCACAGCCTCGTCTTTGCAGCGCTGATCGCCACATGGATCGGCTACACCCTCGCCGCGGCCTTGCCGCATGCCCTCGCTGCCGGCCTGCTGTTCATTACACCGATCTATTTCACCTCGACGCTGGCGCGAAACGCCCGCGAGCCGATCGACTGGATCGCGCTCTCGTCAGGCTTCGTGCTGGCCCCCCTGCTCAAGGGAATCGTCGGCGCCGGGCTCGACCTGATGATCATCGGCCTTGTCGGCGGCACCGCCGCCTGGCTTTGGCAGAAGCGCATCCGCCGACACGGAGCCCACCTATGACGCCCGATGCCTGGAGCGGTGGCCTGTGGCCCTATTTCGCCCTCATCCTGTTCGGCTTCCTGCCGAGCGAGGTCTGGCGCATGCTATCCGTCCTCGTCGGCCACAGTATCGACGAGAAGTCGGAACTGCTGGAATGGGTGCGCGCCGTGGCCACGGCGCTCCTCGCCGGGGTGGTCGCCAACATCTTGCTGACGCCCTCGGGGGCGCTGGCCACAGTGCCGTTGCTGGCTCGCTTCGGCGCCATGGCCATCGGCCTGACGGCCTTTGCCCTCACCCGCCGTTCGGTCATCGCCGGCGTCGCCATAGGCGAAATCGCCATCGTCGGCGCGGCTTGGTGGTTCGCGCCTTAGAGCAAATCGCGTTTCGACAGAAACGCGACTTTGCCGAAAGCCGTGTTTTGGACGGGTCTCTAAAGCGCGGCGCGGATACGCTCGGCGTTCTGGCGCAACACGTCGGGCTTCTCCATTTCGCCCGTGTGCGGGCGCAGGCGAATGCCTTCCCAGCGCGGCAGCACATGGAAGTGGAGGTGAAACACCACCTGCCCGCCGGCCGTCTCGTTGAACTGCTGCAAGGTCAGGCCTTCAGCATCCATGCCCTTCACCACGGCACGGCTGACACGCTGCACTCGCTCCATGAACGGGCCCAGCGCTTCGGCCGGCATGTCCAGGAGGCCGCGCACCGCCATCTTGGGAATAATCAGCGTATGGCCATCGCCGCGCGGCATGATGTCCATGAACGCCAAGGCGACATCGTCCTCGAACACTTTATGGCATGGGATTTCGCCGCGTAGCATTTTCGCGAAGATATTATCGGGTTGATATTCAAGACGGTACGACATGAAAATTCTCCGCGCCAAGCTCAAACCTGCCCGTTGGCACGCGTCAAGACAATCGGTCATCGACGGATTTTTGGCACTCACTGAGGAGCGCTGCTAACAAACTGTTTTCACGAGGATTTTATTAATATTTAACTTTGTTGTGACACGCTGACGCGTATCATCTTCACCTCAGCATTATCGCGGAGGACCAGATGGCGTCTCGTGATTTTGTACTTCAGCTTGCTGGCTACGGCCTGACGACGGCGGAAATCCTGTATCGATTGCCGGATCATCCAGCGATCCTGCAAAGCTACATTTGGCAGGATTACGACCTACATCCCCGTTTTCCAGAGCTGACGAAGTTCTTGGACTTCTGGACGACCAAGCTCGATGGCCAGCTCTATGCGGTTCGGGTCGCCCATGCCCGCCTGATCAAACCGGCGGAACTGCGCATGTGCGACCATGAGTTCTTCTTGAACTGAAGCCGCAATAGCGTTTCGGAGTTTGACGGGATCGTCAAACGATACAAAGACGCGTCAAAATTTGCTCTGGATAGTATTGCTTGCCGCGTTCCGACGCGGCAAGCGTGTCTGTTTCTATGAACTGACAACCGCCTGCCTCATTCGGACAGATCCGATGGCATAATCATCATGACGCTGAAGACGATGCCCAGCTCGACGAGTTGACGCGCCAAAGCCGGCGGCAGCGCATAAGAAACCGTGGAGAAACCAAGGTTCGGAAAAATCGCAATATCCAACGTCACAGTGCAGCCCTCGAGCTTGAGAACCGTCTGAAGATCGTCGCGCGCGCTCTCAATCGCTCCTGTTAGAAGCTCAAGTCCATCCTGAACGGCAAGATCATCCTGGTCGCCGATGGAACTCGCGTAATAGGCGTGGCGATACCCATTCACCACTTCCTCTTTGTAGAGCGCAAACTCCGATATTTCAGGCACCGGAACATCAGCGGGCAAGTTGACGATAATATTGGCGCTGATCAGATCAGCGCTCTGACTCGGGTGATTGTCAGTCATCTGTGTAAAAAGCTCGCTTTTCAGGATTTAGCCAGCGCTCAGTATCCCCTACAAAGCGAGCTTAATCCAGCTCACGTTCCAAGTCGCGCCGGAACGGCACATGCTCGCCGTAGATTTCGATCGACTGGCTGATCGCTTCCCGCTCCTGCTGCAGAAAGCCGTCGACGGCACGCGCCAGCCGTGGGTCTTCGAACATATGCAGGGAATAGGTTTCGACCGGCCCATAACCGCGCGCCAGCTTATGTTCGCCCTGCGCCCCAGCCTCAACACGCGACAGCTTGCGAGCAATGGCGAAGTCTATCGCCTGATAATAACAGACCTCGAAGTGCAGGAACGGATGCTCTTCGATCGCGCCCCAATTGCGACCGTAGAGCGCATCGTCACCGATGAAATTGATTGCGCCGGCGATATAGCGCCCGTTGCGCTTGGCCATCACCAGCAGAATGCGATCCGCCATCGCCTCGCCCACCAGCGAATAATAACGCCGCGTCAGATAGGGCTGGCCCCATTTGCGCGAACCGGTGTCCATGTAGAACGCGAAAAACGCATCCCAATGGGCTTCGGTGATATCGCGGCCCGTCACCCATTCGATGTCGATGCCGTGGACAATGGCTTCCGCTCGTTCCTTGCGGATGTTCTTGCGCTTGCGCGAGGCAAGATCGGCCAGGAAACCGTCGAAGTCATCATAGCCACGATTGAAGAAATGGAACTGCTTGCCGGTGCGACGCAGGAAGCCATTTTGCCCCAGCGCCTCCCATTCCTGCTTCAAGGGAAAGGTGATGTGGGTCGACGATGCGCCCGTGCGCTGCTGCAAGGCGCGCAAGCCTTCGACCAGCGCCGCCTGCGCGGCGGCGACATTGGTGCCGGGCGCCACCAACAGCCGCCGCCCCTGCGCCGGCGTGAACGGCACGCTGACCTGCAACTTGGGATAATAGTGTCCGCCGGCCCGCTCGAAGGCGTCCGCCCAGGCATAGTCGAAGACATATTCGCCTTGCGAATGGTTTTTCAGATAGCACGGCGCGCAAGCCAGGATGGCGCCCGCCTGATCCTCGACCACCAGATGCACTGGCGACCAACCGGTTCGCGATGTCGCCGAGCCGGATGTTTCCAGTGTATTCAGGAAAGCATGGCTCAGGAACGGATTGAACCGCTCCCGTTGCGGATCGTCCGGATCGCAGTCGACACCGGGCGGATTGGCGCAAGCGTCCCAGGCGGCCGCATCGATATCGGCCATGGAACGGGCAATGCGAATCTGGAAGACAGGATCGGACATCGGCACGAATATAGGCGCGACTGGCGGCAGCGCCCAGAGCAAGCCAAGCCTAAAATTCAGGCCTTGGATCGAGCCCCTGCCGGGGCCAGCGCAAGCCATTCCAGCCAAAGGCCCAATTGACCCCACTGCTGCCATTGTGGGAGCCTACGGTTACGCCTGCCTGAGGAGGTCGTCATGTTTTTCGGTCGCCCCTGGAGCGAATGGATCGCCGAATACGAGACCAGCCATCGCGATCCCCGCAATCGGCTATGCCACACGTGGGGCATACCAATGATCGTCGTCGCGATCGCGATGTTCATTCTCTCACCGTTCGTCAGCCATCTTTGGATCTGGGCCGCGGCCCTTTTCATCCTCGGCTGGATCCTGCAATTCGTCGGCCATCTCTACGAACACAAACCGCCCGAGTTTTTCCGCGACTGGCGCTTCCTGTTCGTCGGCTTGAGATGGTGGCTGGCAAAAATGCGCGGCGCCGTCTGAACAGACCGCTCAGAAGCCCGTTGTTCCGGATTGGCGACGCTGCCGCGCGAACAGGAATGAGATCGTCGGCCCCAGCAGCAGCAGGATCGTTCCACTGCAGATCAGCGCCGTGGTCGGGCCAAGGCCGATAATCAACGGCCCAAAGATCAAAGGTCCGAGCGCCTGGCCGCTGAACAGCGAAAACGAATGCAGCGAAAAGGCCGAGCCGCGCGCTTTCGCGCTCAATCCTGACACTTCAGTCTGGATCGAGTTATGCATCAGCGTGTAGCCAAAGCCCGTGGCGCAGAAGGTGACGGCGGTGATTTCCCAGGGGAGACCATAGGCCAGCGTGAACATGCCTCCGGCGCAGAATAGACCGCCCATGAACATCAACTGATAGCGGCTGAACATCTGCAACAACCATTTCAGGATCAGCGTATAGAACAAGCCGCCAATCCCTATCCCAGCAATGATAATGCCCGCTTCCTTGACGCTGCCAAGGCCGCGGCGCTCTAGGATTTCACCGATAAACGGCATGACGCCGAAAATCGCGACGCCCTCGACGAAGACCGCGCCATAGCAGATGAAGGAGCGCCGATTGGCGAAGACCTTCTTATAGCCCGCAATGGCGTGGGCGAAGCTGAGGCGCCCGCCCTGCCTGTCGGGTGTCGGCTCATCAGCCTTGAACGTCATGATCAGCGCCGCCGTCAGCGCAATCACCATGCCGATGATGAAAACCGTGCGCCAGTTGACGAACTGCGCCAGCAGTCCCGCCGCCGTCGTGGCGAAGATCGTGCCGGTCATACCGGCGGAAAGCACGCGGGCCATGGCGAGCTGGCGAGTCGCTGGCGGAAACTTGTCGCCGACGATCGCCATGGTCACCGGCATGATGCCACCGCCGGCAAAACCGCCGATCACCCGCGCCACCAGCAGGATCGTCAGCGATGGCGAGAGGACGACGAGCGCCAGGCAGGCCGTCTGCAGCCACAGGCAGGTGCGCAGCACCTTGATCTTGCCATAGAAGTCACCGATCGGCCCAAGGATCGGCTGACCGAACGCATAGGGCAGCGCATAGAGCGACGCCGCCAGCGCCGCTGTCGTGACGGGCACGGAAAATTCGCGCGCGATGAGCGTGATGAGAGGATCGATCGCCCTGTTGGAAATGGCCGAAGCCAAAGCACACAGGGCAAAGGGATAAAGCATCTAAGCGATGTTCCCCTCGAAGACGATCTGATCGGCCCATTGCGCCGCCGCCTGTTTCTGCGCCGTCGTCCGCACCGTCCAGGTCATCACTGGCAGGCCCAGCGCCCGGCGCAACAGATGCGGCACCGCATGGGGAAAATCGTTGACGTAATAGGACAAGAAATCCGGTTGCGTCGCGTCCCAATGCAAAAAATTGGCAAGCGCTTGCTTGTCGGCATCGGTGAGAAAGGCCCATTCCGCATCGTCGTAATGGGCTTCCGCGATCATGCCGAGCGGCACGTCCGTGATGCCAAGCGCAGCCCGGTTGACGCGCAAATGCGTCATCACTTGCGGATCGAAGCTTTTCAACGCCACTTGGCCGCCATGGCGCGCGACGATCCGCGCCGTGCGCTCCGCCAGCCTCATGTCACCGTCGAAAGCGCTCTTGATCTCGACGACAAGCGTGTTGCCGGCCCCCATGACATCGAGCAGAGCCGCGAGCGTCGGCACGGTGTCGGCACTGCCACGCAGATGCATCTGCGTCAGTTCAACAGAGGGCGTCTCGATCACCCGGCCGGCGCGCCCGATCAGCCGATCGAGCGTGAAATCGTGGAAGACAACGGCCTCGCCATCGGCCGTCAGCTGCACGTCGCATTCCATCGCATAGCCGCCGGCGACGGCGCGGCGGGCAGCCGAGAGCGAATTTTCGATCACCCCTGCCGTGCGATCATGCAGACCGCGATGGGCAATCGGATGGGCCACGAGCCACGATGGACGCGGCATCCTAGGCAACGATCTCGAATGAGGCTTCCACCTCGACGGCAGAATTCAGCGGCAGTTGCGCCACACCGACCGTGGAGCGGGCATGGCGGCCGGCATCGCCCAACGCCGCCACCATCAGGTCCGACGCGCCGTTCATGATGGCCGGCAGACCGAAGAAATCGGGCGCCGCGACGATAAAGCCGCCGAGCCGCTGGCAGCGCTTGACGCGGTCGAACGAGCCCAGCGCCGCGCGCACCTGCGCCAGCACATTGACGGCGCATTGCTGCGCCGCTGCCCGGCCGTCGTCCTGCGAAACCTCTCCCGCCACGCGGCCGAGAAACTGCGGCGCCAGCTTGCCGTCCGCGCCGAAGGGCAATTGTCCCGAGATCGTTAAAATCGAGCTGCATATCGTCCAAGGGACATAATTGGCGACGGGCGCGGCCGGCGACGGCAGCTCAATTCCCAATGCTTTCAGACGCCCCTCAACCGTAGACATAGAAACCTCGCGACGGATCGTTAGACGAATCTCTGGATCGACGGGCGCATCTGGCGGACAGCACGTCGAATTGATGAGTATGCCGGTTGCAGCCCCCCACCGAAACCCTAATTTCGCCATGAGAGACCCCTATCCGGCATCGATTCTGCTTTGAGGCGCTTAATGACACAGTATCGTTCCGCCCGTTTATCCCAGCTCGCAGGTTTCGCCGGCGCCGCGGTTTTTCTGCAAGCCAGTGCCGGGATGGCCAGCGCCGAAACCGCCGCCCAAACGGTCCGCATGTCGCCCCATCTCGCCGTCTACGAATTGTCGCTGCTGCGCGGCAACGGCAGTTCGGCCCCGGTCGCGGTGAGCGGTCGCATCGTCTACGAATTCAACGGATCGGCCTGCAAAGGCTACGAGGTGTCCTTTCGCCAGATCACCGAAATCACCCCGTCCGAAGGCGAGCCGCGCATGACCGACACGCGCTCGACCACCTTTGAAAGCGGCGACGGCAAGACGCTGAACTTCCGCATCGAGAACATGATCGGCGATCGCGTCGTCAGCACCAATCAGGGCGAGGCCACCCGCTCGGGCGACGGCGCCCTATCGATCAATATCAAAGAGCCCATGCCGAAGCGATCCGATGCCGACGTGGACGTCACCTTCCCGACGGCGCAGATGCTGCATTCGATCATCGCGGCGCGGGCCGGAGAAACGGCGATGGAGATGAAAATCTACGACGGCTCCGACGGCGGCGATAAAGTCTATCACACGCTGAACATCTTCGGTCATCGCTCGCAGGAGCCGCTCACCGATCCGACAAAGGATGTGGCGGCGATGAAGGGCATGGCGCGCTGGCGCACCAACGTCAGCTATTTCGACAATGCCAAGGCCGACGCCAACCCGAGCTACAAAATGGCCTTCCAGATGTGGGACAATGGCATTTCGAGCGATCTCGTTCTCGACTATGGCGACTTCGCTCTGAAGGGCACCATGTCGAAACTGGAAATGCTGCCCGAGAGCCCCTGTCCTTAAAGCGCCCTTATCCTTAAAGAGCCCCTGCCCTTAATTTGTCAGGGGCAGCAAACTGCCCCTGACATTGTTTTTCGTATTTCCTTGGCTTTTCACACTTCCTTGGTTTGCACGCGGGTCGCGACCAGCACCGCTGCACCGAGCAAGGCAAGACCGCCGACCAGAAACACACCACGCACGCCGTTCAGATCAAAGATCGCTCCGCCGCCGGCAGCGCCAGCGGCGATACCGACAAAGATCAACGCAACGAGGAGCCCCGTGGCGCTCTCGATCTCGTCTGGCACCGCGCGCGTGATCCACGTGGTAAAGGCCACGGGCACGGCGCCAAAGAGAACGCCCCAGATCACGATCATCGCCGTATCGAAAGCGAGCGCACCGCCGAACGCGGCAAGCAGCAGACCAAGCACCCCCATGCCCAATGCCGCCACGATCAACGTGCCTTTGAGACTGCGCTCGACCGCCGCGCCGCTCACAAATGTTCCGACATAGCTGCCGACACCGAAGACGAAGAGAATTATCGCCATCGTGCCAACGTTCACGGTGGTCACGGTTTCAAGATAAGGGCGGATATAAGTGAAATAACCGAAGTGCCCGGTGAAGACCAAGATCGCCGCCGCAAATCCAAAACCGATTCCCGGCCGCGAAATGATGTCGCCAAACACCGCAAGACTGGCATGTCCTTTGGGCGCAACACGCGGCAGAAACAACATCTGCAAAACCAGCACCAAGGCGCCCAGAGCCGCGGCCAGCGCGAAAATAACGCGCCAATTGACGAGATCACTCAAATAGCCGCCGACAGGGATGGCGATGATCATCGCCGCCGGTATGCCGCTCATGACGATCGCTATGGCACGCGCCGCCATCGCCTCGGGCACCATGCGGATCGTTGTCGCCGCCGCCATGGTCCAGAAACCGCCAATGGCAAGTCCGAGCACGATCCGCGCCGCCAGCAGAAACTCTATACTCGGTGCGACCGCCGCCAGAAGGTTCGAGACGATCAAAAGCAGCGAGAACACCAGCAAGACCGGCTTGCGATTGAAGCGGCGCGTCACCGTTGCGCTCAGGAGCGCCCCGATCAAGCCGGCAAAAGCGGTCGCCGTCACCGCTTGCCCAGCCACCCCGGTACTCACGCCCAAGCCCTGCGCCATCGGCGTCAGAACGCTCGCCGGCAGCAATTCCGCCGTTAGCAGGGACGTGACGCCCAGCATCATGGCGATCACACCGGCCCAGACGGCTGGCTTGGGCACAGCCGTAAAAGGTTCTATATTGATGTCGGCATTCGCACTCATTTTGCGTCCAGCTCCTATTCACGCTGCGTTGCAACATAAATAGGATCGACAACTCGGACGATATATGCCATAAAATCTGGAACTATTGATCATTCGTCCGGATACGTGATGAACACCGCCCATGACTTGATGAGCGAAATCATGCTGGGCATGCGGCTTCTGGGCGTCACCTACCGGCGCACGCAGGTGAGCAAGCCGTTCGGCCTACGCTTCAACACCACAGCCGGACGGGCGCAGTTTCACTTCGTGGCGGACGGCAACCTGTTTCTGCGCGGCCATGGGACAGAGCTGATCCACCTGCGCAGCGGCGACGCCCTGCTCATGCCACGCGGCGGCCCTCATGATCTCGTTTCGGCACCGGACGAGCCAAGCCGCCCCGTCGAAAGCTTCGCGACGAAGCCGCTCTGCGAAAACATCAGCGTTACATCGGCCTGCCTTGACGAGACCGGGCACCATCCCGACGCGCTGATTTTCAGCGCCTGTATGGACTTTGATCTCGGCGGCATGCGTCCCCTCATCGATCAGATGCCCGATGTGATGCAGGTCGATGATTTGCTGAACCGGCAACCCGAAATCAGGCCGATGCTCCACGCGATGGAACGGGAAACCTGTCAGCCGCGCGCCGGTTCGGTCGGCATCACCGCCCGCCTTGCCGATGTCGTCGCCGCCTCCATCGTGCGCGATTGGATCGAATGTAATTGTCTCAACGGCACCGGCTGGTTTGTCGCTCTGCACGACCCGCGCCTTGGCCGCGCCATCGCCGCTCTCCATCGCAATCCGAGCCGTGACTGGACCGTCGCCGATCTCGCGACGGAAGCTGGCACCTCGCGCTCGGTCTTCGCCGAACGCTTCCAAGCCATCGTCGGGCAAACACCTTTGCGTTACGCCACGGACCTGCGCATGCGCCTTGCCGCGCAATGGCTCGAACGTGATCACATGTCGATCGACAAGGTCGCCGAGCGGCTTGGCTATGCTTCGCAGGCCGCCTTCAGCCGGGCTTTCAAACGTTCGACCGGACAATCCCCTGGCGCCCGGCGTGGAAAGGGCATGGCGAGCGTCTAGAGCAAGCGGTAAAATGCTGCGCCAACTTACGACAGCACCAAGTTCAGCATTCGTGCGGTGGCTCTGGATTCCTGCTCGTGCCTTCGGTGCGTCGGGAATGACAACGGAGAGTTTCAAGCCCGCCAGAGCGTTTCACAATTCGACGGAATCGCCGAGCGCAGTACCGTCATTGCTCTCAATTGTGCATGTGAACATGCACAATTGAGAGGAGCACAGCGACGAAGCAATCCAGGAACGTGTGATAAGATGTCTAGAAATGCCTATGGTCCAGGCATATTTTTTATTTCCACATCTTGACCCCTGGATTGCTTCGCTGCGCTCGCAATGACGGGATAGCGCTTAGCGCCGCGTGGTCTTGCCAAAGACAATGCCTTTGATGACGGCAGCACGGCCGAACTTCTCGCGCAGACTGTCGACCGCCGTTTCCGCGGCCTTCTCGCGAACCACCCGGGTATCCTCAAGATCGCCATGATCGGCCTGCGCGCCCTCGACCAGATTGGAAATACCAACCCCGATCAGACGATAGCGCCGCCCTTGCGGTTCCCTGGAGAGCAAATCGCGCGCGCCTTCGAAGATGCGGCCGGCCAGTTGCGTCGGCTCGGACAGCATGCGCGCCCGCGTCAGAATGCGAAAATCCGCCGTCTTCAGTTTCAGGGTCAGGCTGTCGCCGGAAATCTCCTGCGCCTTCAAGCGCGCCGACACTTTCTCGCTGAGCAGGAACAGCTTCCGCGACAGGGTCGTAATATCCGATATGTCTTCCTCGAATGTCGTTTCGGCAGACACGCTTTTGCGCTCGCGCTCCGGCGAGACGATGCGATCATCAAGCCCATGCGAGAGCCGCCACAGTCTGCGCCCTTCCGGGCCAAAGCGCCGAAACATTTCGATTTCCTCGAGCGCCTGGATATCGCTGATCATCTTCAGCCCCTCACGCTCGAAACGCTCCTGCGCCACCTTGCCGACACCCCAGATGGCCGAAACCGGGCGCGCCGCCAGAAACGCTTTCGCTTCGGCCACGCCGATCACGGCGAAGCCACGCGGCTTGTCGAGATCGGACGCCATTTTCGCCAGGAATTTGCAATAAGACAGGCCGACCGACACGGTGATCCCAATCTCGCGTTCGATCCGGCCGGCAAATCGCGCCAGAACCGCGGCCGCACTCGCCTGATGCAAGCGCTCGGTGCCACCGAGATCGAGAAAAGCCTCGTCGATCGACAGCGGCTCGACCAGCGGCGTCAATTCCAACATCAGCTCGCGCACCTGATGGCCGACGGCGACATATTTCTGCATGTCGGGAGACACGACTTTGGCATGGGGACACAGCGCCAATGCCTTGAACATCGGCATCGCCGAACGCACGCCATAGGTTCGCGCGATATAGCAGCAGGTCGACACCACACCGCGCTTGCCGCCGCCGATGATCAACGGCTCGTCGCGCAACGCCGGATTGTCGCGCTTTTCGACGGCCGCATAGAAAGCGTCGCAATCGATATGGGCGACGCTCAGCTGATCCAATTCGTCATGGACGAGAATGCGCGGCGAACCACAAGCCGCGCAACGCCGGCCGCCCGCCGGGCTTCTTGCGTGACAGTCGCGGCACAAAAGGGTGTTGTCCATGGCGCTCATAGCGTTTCGCATTTTGATGGAATCATCAAACGCCACGAAGACGCGTCGATTTGCTTTGGGACATTGGCGGACAAAGCGAGAACCGGCAAGAATGCCGCCCGACATTTCCCCCGCCTCCCGGCCTCCGAGATCGGGTCTCCTGACAGATCATGACAAAAGCCCGGCGCTCCCGCCAGGCTCGTCATCGACTAACGCTTCGCCACCGGCAGCATCGGCTTAAGATCCGGGCGCAATTGCTGATCGAAGGCGCGCAGAATGACCGATGTCTGCGAATAATTGGCCATCAGCAGGACGAGTTCGACCAGGGTCTTTTGTCCGAACAGGTTCAGCGCCTCAGCATAGGTGTCCGGCGGCATCCGCTTCTCGCCCAATAGCTGGCGCGCAAATTTGATGATCATCGCCTCTTTTGGCGAAGCACCCTCGATCGGCCGGCGATATTTGATGATATCGACCACATTCTGGCTGATACCGGCTTTTAGGGCCGCCGGTTCATGGGAAGCCCATTCGAATTCGCCATCGGTCTCGCGGACGGTCGCCAGAATGGCGAGCTCCGCCAAGGGCAGATCGAGGCTGATCCGATTGCGCAGGTACCAGTTGATTTCCCGGATATGGGGCGACAACTCCGGCACATGCATCCAAATGCCAGCGGGCCCGGCGAGCGCCGCGCGCAGCCGGCTTTTCGGATCGGTGACGACGTCGAAGGCTTTCTTTCCGGCCTCATCCAGGTCTTCCCGCTTCACCAGCGGCAGGCGCGACAGCGAGTCCGGATTGATGTCTGGCGCCATTTGGCGGTTTTCGCGCACCGCCTCGGTCGGCGATTGCGCGAGGGCGGATCCCATCAGCACATGCAGTAAGACAGCCATGCCAAAAAGGCCCCTGAACAGGCGCATGCATTCCTCCCGATTATTTCGCCATTGATTGGCTTGAAGCGTCCCAGGTGTAGTTCGCCCGCCTGGGGCCGCCAAGGTCCAAAGTGGTCAACAGTATCGTGACGGATAACGAGGCTTGGCCTGCTGGCCCAATGACTTTCGGCACTATTTCAGCGCGGCCCGAAGCGACACATCTCGCCCAAGTTCACTCAAGGGAACAGGTGAGATGGATTCGGTTCTGCTAGGCATTTGCTGGTTTCTGACGATTGGGGGCATGATCGGCGCTGCAGCCATCGCCACCTTTTTGCAGTTCCGCAACGACGCTTTCCGCTGATCCACTGCCACTGATCCACGGCCGCTGCCAAACGGCACCGACGCAACATTGCATCAGAGTTCCGGCCACCCCTCAAAAACGCAAAAGCCCCGCCGCCGGGATCACCGGCTAGCGGGGCTCAAACTGACGGCTGCCATGACGCAGCCGATCGAAATCAGCCCTTGCGGCGTTCTTTCTTGGCGGCCTTGCGTTCGGCATAGCGCAGATCGCGGGCGGCTTTCTGCTCGGCCTTCAGCGCGGCATCGGCCGCTGCCAATTGGGCCTTGAGCTGTTCTTCTTCTTCCTTGGCTTTCGCCTCGGCCTGCTTGGCCAATTCGAGATCGCGAGCGGCCTGGGCAGCGAGCTCGGCATCGCGGATTTTCTTAGCGGCTTCCCGTTCGGCCTCACGCACGGCACGGGCTTTGATGACCGCTTCGCGTTCGGCGCGACGTTCCTCAATGGCGGGGTCGCTGGCCAAGGCACGGATTTTATCCAGTGTCGCTTTTTTCGCAGCAGCGGCCATGTTCTGGCGCTGTCTCAGGTCCGGTTCTCTAAAATTACTCACTTGCTCTCCAATAAGCGCGATCTTCTCGACCGCAGCAATGACGTGGAGCTAATCCACTCTGTCTCATTTTTCAATGCGGACGGCTGGCAAACCAACCGTTTCCAGTCCGCTCGCAGCCAAAAGCTGGCCCCAAACGATCAGGACGGAATCCAATAGATTCGGGCAAGCCTAAGGAATATCAGAGGAATGCGACGAAATCTGGATTAAAGCCTTATTAACGTCGCCAGGATCACGACCAGCGTTGCTGGCGAAAACCAGCAACAATTGCTCATCGCTTGCCAGATATTCGAGAACCGACGGAAAGAAGCCCGGATCGGCGGCCGCCTCCCGGATATTGGCTGGATCGATGCCGCTGAGCGCGAGGAATCGCGACAGGCGCTCTTCGTCCGCAGCCAGGAAGCCCAGGGCTTCCACAGCTAAGGCTTCAGCGGCTTGTCGACTGATTTGGCGATTGATTTGACGAGTCATTTGCCCTGGCATTTGAAGGTTGGATTCTCTTTTCGTAAATGTTCATGGGATACAAGAGCGTCAGGGTGAGCACATGTCTCGCGACCTGGCGAGCCGGCGCCCGAGGACATGCATCCAAGATGGCAAAAACGGTTTTGATCGTAGAAGACAACGAGCTCAATATGAAGCTCTTCAACGATCTGCTTGAAGCCCATGGCTACCTGACCGTCCAGACGCGGAATGGTGTGGAGGCCGTCGAATTGGCGCGCAAACACCATCCCGACCTGATTCTAATGGACATTCAGCTTCCGGAAGTGTCCGGGCTGCAGGTCACCCAATGGATCAAGGACGACGAAACCCTGCGCGATATTCCGGTGATCGCCGTCACCGCCTTCGCCATGAAGGGCGATGAGGAGAAGATTCGCCAGGGCGGTTGCGAGGCCTATCTCTCAAAACCCATCTCCGTCGTGAAGTTTTTGGAAACGATCCGCAACTATACGGGCGACAAGTAGAGGGACCCGGATGACCGCGCGCGTTCTCGTCGTTGACGACATTTTGGCCAATACCAAACTGTTGGAAGCGCGGCTCACAGCCGAATATTTTGACGTGCTCACCGCGACCAACGGTGCGGACGCCCTCGCCCTCTGCGCCGACAGCCAATGCGACATCATCCTCCTCGACGTCATGATGCCGGAGATGGACGGATTCGAGGTCTGCCGCCGACTGAAGGCCGATCCCGCGACCGCGCATATACCCGTCATCATGGTGACGGCGCTCGATCAGCCCGCCGACCGGGTCAAGGGCCTGGAAATGGGCGCCGACGACTTCCTCACCAAGCCCGTCGATGAAGTGGCGCTGATCGCCCGTGTCCGTTCACTGGCGCGCCTGAAGGTGACCGTCGACGAATTGCGCAACCGGGCGCGCACCGCCGCCAGCATGGGCGCCAGCAGCGGCCTGGCCGCCGCCATTGCCGACCAGGGCACCGGCGCCCGCGTGCTGGTGGTCGACGACCGCGCCAGCTCCTCCGAGCGGATCACCCGGTCCTTCGAGAAGATCCACTTCGTCGATCTCGAACACGAACCGCAGAACGCCCTGTTCCGCGCCGCCGAAGGCGAATATGAGCTGATTGTCGTCAGCCTGTCGCTGAAGGATTTCGATGGCCTGCGCCTGTGCAGCCAGCTGCGCTCACTGGAACGCACGCGCCATCTGCCGATCCTGCTGGTGGCCGACCTTGATGACCGGGCGAAGGTGCTGCGCGGCCTCGATCTTGGCGTCAACGACTATATCAGCCGCCCCGTCGACAAGAACGAACTCATCGCCCGGTCGCGCACCCAGGTGCGCCGCAAACGCTATTCGGACGCGCTCAACAATAACGTCCAGGCCTCTATTGAGCTGGCCCTGATCGATGCCCTCACCGGCCTCTACAATCGGCGCTATCTCGAAATGCATCTGGCTGAGATGTTGGCTCAAGCGACCACGCGCGCCCGCCCGCTGGCGCTGATGATCCTCGACATCGACCACTTCAAAACGGTCAACGACACCCATGGTCACGACGCCGGCGACGACGTGCTGAAGGGGTTCGCTGCCCGCGTCAAAAATGTCATTCGCAGCGCCGATCTCATTTGCCGTCTCGGCGGCGAAGAATTCGTCGTCGTCATGCCCGACACCAGCATGGTGGTCGCCCGCAGAATCGCCGAACGGGTACGCCGCGCCGTTGAGGAGAGCCTGTTTGGCATCAGCAACGGCACCAAGCTGATTCCCATCACCGTCTCGATCGGCCTGTCCCAATCCATCGACGATGCCGATCCTGACACGCTGTTCCGCCGGGCCGACCAGGCGCTTTACCGCTCCAAAAACGAAGGCCGCAATCGCGTCACCGCGGACGCGGCCTAGCGACGAAGCGACCTTAAAGTCAAGGCTAAGTCTTTGACCGTTAACCCCATTCCTTTAGGTAAACAAGCGTTTAACAGCCGGATGGAACTTTGAGCGATTGCGCTCAGGCTGGCTGTCACGATAACGTCCCCTCCGTCAGCGATGAGTCTCTGACGTTATTCAGACACCCTACGGGTTGCTCAGGTCCGCCGCATCTCCTGGGTCCGTGGGGCAGGCCGGCCGGGCGCGATTCAGGAGTGGCCTCCTCGGAGTTGCACTGGCCGGCCACCTCTTCTGGCCGCACAAGCCCCCACCCCGATCGCTAAAACCATCCGCCAAAAATTAATGCCTTTTTAGGCTTTTCAAGGCGGTCCGCTTACGACTCCTTTATGCCGCGCCGTGCAGAACACAGGCCAACATTTTGACCTGTGTCCGGAGCTATAGATGCGCAAGACGGGAATACGCGGCCCACTCATTCGCCTGCTCGCCGATCAAATCGTCCGTTTCAAACGCAATCGGTCGGGCGCCATCGCCGTTGCATTCGCGCTCGCCTTCGTCCCCGTACTGATCGCCACGGGTGTCGCCGTCGACTACAGCCGCAGCCTCGCCGCCAAAGCCGACCTGCAAAACGCGCTCGACAGCGCCACCATGGCAGTCGCCCAGAACACCGCTGGAGATGCGACCGCCATCGGCTCGGCCGCGCTCAACGCCGCGGTCGCCAGCAGCCATTATTCCGCTCTTTCGGGCACATGGACCAGAAAGATCACCGATGGAACCGTCACGGGCACCGCGACAGCCGGAATCGCCACCACCTTCCTGAGCCTCATCAACCGCGCCGACGTGACGATTTCGGCGAAGTCGGTCGTCGCCACCCAAGGCTCCGCCACGACCAACAATGTCTGCATCCTGGTGCTCGACCCCACCTCGAGCCAATCCCTGCTGGTCAACAGCGGCGTCACCATCAATGCGCCGAAGTGCCAGATCGACGTCGCCTCCAAGGGAAACCCCGCCGCCATTTTCAATTCGGGCGGAAACTTCCAGGTTTCGAAGATCTGCGTCGCCGGGACGAATGTGATTCAGAACGGTGGCGCCGTCTCATCTCTCTCGACAGGATGTAAAACCGCGACTGACCCCTTCGCTGGCACCTTGCCGCCCCCCGCCTCGGCCACCTGCACGGTCAGCAACCAGAATTACAGCGGCACCAACACGCTGCAACCCGGCGTCTATTGCGGCAATTTCAACTTCAACGGCTCCGGCACGCTGAACCTGCAGCCCGGCGTCTATGTGTTCAAAAACACACGCTGGAATCTCAATAGCGGCTGGACGGTGAAGGGCACCGACGTCACCTTCTACTTCGCCGATTCCAATTCCTATATTCAGGTGAACAGCGGCGTCGCCATCAACATTGCCGCACCGACCACCGGCACCTACGCCAATCTCCTGATGTACGAGCCGGTTGGCCTGTCGAAGTCGAGCTTCTCCGTCAACGGCTCAGCCGGGCATAGCTTTAACGGACTGATCTATCTGCCCAGCCGCAACATCACTTTCAATTCGGTCTCGACCGTCTCGTCCGAGAACATCACCATGGTGGTCAATCAACTGATCCTGAACACCATCAATTGGATGTTCGCCAGCTCGACCAAGACGATCAACGCCGCCGGCTCGACAGGTGGCGCAGTGAGCTACTATTTCATCAGATAGAAGCCAACCGCGGCGGAGGACAGCGCCTCCGCCGCAGCGAAGCAAATTAATGCGCCGGGTTCTCGGCCCGCGCCGTTCGATCGAACGCCGCCCAAACGCCGTCCTCGCCATCCCAGGAGCCCGAGGTCGCGCCTTTGGAATATTCCGTCGCCCGCTGTTCGAAGAAGTTGGCGTGCTCGACGCCATTGAGGCTTTCGACCAGCCAGGGCAGCGGATGCGGCTTGACCTGCTTGTGGCCGCTGGCCGTCTCGCTGAAATAGCCGTAGACACCAGGCAGGTGCAGTTGCGACAGCCGCCAATCGGCGATGTAGCGCACATAGGACTTGATATCGCCCGCCGTCATGCCGGCGATATCGCCGAGGCCGAAGGCCAGATCGATGAAGCGCTCCTCGAGCCCGACCATGGTGCGCGCCACATCGATGATGTCATCGCGCACAGCCGGCGTCACCGCGCCGGTCTCGCGATGCCATTCATGATAAAGCTTGATCACACCCTCGCAATGCAGGCTTTCGTCGCGCACCGACCAGCTGACGATCTGGCCCATGCCGTTCATCTTGTTGTGGCGCGGAAAGTTGAGCAGCATGGCGAAACTGGCAAACAGCGCCATGCCTTCGGTGAAAGCCCCAAACATCGCCAGAGTACGCGCCACGTCCGAGACCGTGCCGACGCCAAAGGTGTGCATGTAATCGGCCTTGGCGCGCATCGCCTCATAGTCACGGAAGGCGGCGAACTCAGTGTTCGGCATGCCCAGCGTCTTCAGGAGCAGCGCATAGGCGTCGATATGCACGGTCTCCATATTGGAGAAGGCCGCCATCATCATCTGGATTTCAAGCGGCTGAAAAAGCGGGATATAGCGCTTGAGATAGTTGTCACCGACTTCCACATCCGACTGGGTGAAGAAGCGGAAAATCTGCGTCAACAGATTGCGCTCGCCTTCCGTCACCCGGTCGGAAGCCCAATCCTTGATGTCGGCGCCTAAAGGCACTTCCTCGCCCATCCAATGGGTCTGCTGCTGACGCTTCCAGAACTCATAGGCCCACGGGTAACGATCGACGTTATAGGTGCCGGTCGCGGTCAGCAGCCCGATCTGACCAGTACCGATGAACTGGCGCGGATCGGCTTTGCCGAGATCGAGCGGAAGCGGCGCATGGCCAAGAGCCTGGCCGAGATCAATCATTGACATGCCAGGCACTCCTCATAGTCGGTTCTGGCGGAGGTGGTGAGCGCGGCTTTCTGCTGGCCATCGCCGGCGAAGGCAGCACGGCTGATCGACTTGGAGCGGCAGTAATACAGGCTCTTCATACCACGCTTCCACGCCGTCCAATGCAGCATGTGCAGATCCCATTTGTCGATGTCGGCGGGCAGATAGAGATTGATCGACTGGCTCTGACAGACATAGGGCGCGCGGTCGGCGGCCAGATCGACGATCCAGCGTTGATCGATTTCGAAGGCGGTGCGGAACACCGTCTTCTCGTCATCGGTCAGGCAATCGAGATGCTGCACCGAACCTTCCTGCGCGACGATCGACTGCCAGGTTTCAGTGGTGTTGAGACCCTTTTCCTCGAATAGCTTTTCGAGATGGATGTTGCGTACGGCAAAGGCCCCCGACAGGGTCTTATGCATGTAGATATTGGCCGGGATCGGCTCGATACAGGCGCTGGTGCCGCCAGCGATGATGCTGATCGAAGCCGTCGGCGCGATCGCGATCTTGTGGCTGAAACGGGCGCGCATGCCGCGCTCCTGCGCATCCGGACAGGCGCCGCGCTCATTGGCGAGCAGCACAGAGGCGGAATCCGCCTCGCGCCGGATCTTGCGGAAGATCCGGAAGTTCCACGACTTGGCCATCGCGCTTTCAAGCGGAATGCGCCGCGACTGCAAGAAAGAGTGAAAGCCCATGACGCCGAGGCCGACCGAGCGTTCGCGCAGGGCCGAATAGCGCGCCCGCGCCATGCTGTCAGGGGCGTTCTCAATGAAGGACGTCAGCACATTGTCGAGCATGCGCAGCACATCTTCGACCAGGCCCGGATCGTCGGCCCATTGATCCCAGGTCTCGATATTGAGCGAAGCGAGGCAGCACACCGCCGTGCGGTCTTCGCCGGTATGGTCTCTGCCTGTCGGCAGCGTGATCTCGCTGCACAGATTGGAGGTCGAGACTTTCAAGCCGAGTTCGCGCTGATGCTTCGGCATGGCGCGGTTCACCGCGTCGATGAAGAGCAGATAGGGCTCGCCGGTCTGCATGCGCGTTTCCAGAATGCGCTGCCAGAGCTGGCGCGCATCCACATGCCGCATGACCTTGCCGTCCTTCGGGCTCTTCAGCGCGAATTTGGCGCCGGCCTGCACCGCTTCCATGAACTCATCGGTGACATTAATGCCGTGATGAAGGTTCAGCCCCTTGCGATTGAAGTCGCCGGAGGATTTGCGGATTTCCAGAAATTCTTCGATCTCTGGATGGTGGATGTCGAGATAGACGGCAGCCGAGCCGCGACGCAGCGAACCCTGGCTGATCGCCAAGGTCAGCCCGTCCATCACATGGATGAAGGGGATGATGCCCGACGTGGCGCCATTGCCCTTCACCGGCTCGCCGATGGAGCGCACCTGGCCCCAATAGGTGCCGATGCCGCCGCCATTCGAGGCCAGCGCCACGTTCTCGTTCCAGGTTTCGACAATGCCATCGAGGGAATCGGGAACGGTATTGAGGAAACAAGAGATCGGCAGGCCGCGCGTCGTGCCACCATTCGACAGGATCGGCGTCGACGGCATGAACCACAGCTGCGACATAGCATCATAGAGGCGCTGCGCATGGCTGACATCATCGGCATAGGCGCAGGACACGCGGGCGAACATGTCCTGATAGCTCTCGCCGGGCATCAGGTAGCGATCATCCAGGGTCGCCTTGCCGAACGCCGTCAGCAGGCTGTCGCGCGAGCGATCAAGTTTCAGATTCGCCGGCTGCGGACGCGGCGCCAGCGGATAAGGCGGCGGGGCGTGCAGTTCGCGCTGCGGCTCCACCGTGCGTAACGTCTCGCGCACGATCGTGCGCTGGGCCGGCTCCGGAAGCGGAACCAGATGACCATTTCTGTCGAAGTCGAAAGCTGCCTGCCCCATGCGAAATTCCCGTCGCTGCTCGATCCGGGATTTGCGTTGGCGCAGCGACGCCCGACGAAGCACAGCCTCGACTGGTATGTCGCAACGGCCAACGCGGCACCCCGCCGGTGGTCGATCCATGTTCCCGGCAGGTCTTCTGGCTCGTGGGTCATCGCCATGCCCGGCCTTCCCAACGCCTTTGGCGTCAGTGGCATAGTCGAACAAAGCTTCACCACTTACAGCTGCGGGGGCAGCCCCGGAATTACACCGGGTTCCCTTTTCACCGCAGAGGCGAATCTGCGGACCGTGAACACCATATATTGTGTTTGTACGGCCAAGATTGTCAACGAATGGTTGCTCTTTCGTGACAAATATTCGTGCACAGCGGCCATGTCGCCGCATCGATTGCCTGCCGGCGACCCACGTGTGAGAAGGCGCGCGGAGGCTGACGAATGGCATTTCAACCGGGTAGAATATTTGCGTTGGCGCTTGCCTCGATTGGCTTGCTGACGCCCTTCGCTATCCACCTTTTTCTGCCGGTGACGCCGGTTTTGAAAGAGGCCTTCGGCATTTCCGACGCCCTGGCGCAGATCAGCTTCAGCCTGCCGCTGCTGGTGATGGCTTTCGCCAACCTGGTCTATGGCGCCCTGGCCGACCGCTACGGCCGCCGCCCGGTGCTGCTGTCGGGCCTGGCTCTGTTCCTCATTGGCAGCCTGCTCGGCATGCTGGCCAATTCGATCACCACTCTGATTATCGCCCGTGTCGTCCAGGCGGTCGGCGCCGGCTGCGGCACGACCTTGGTGCGCGCCATCGCGCGTGATGCCTATGGCCCCGACAAATTGGTGAAGGTGATTAGCTACCTGACCATGTTCTACACGCTGGGGCCGATGGTCTCGCCGACTGTCGCCGGCCTGCTGCTCGACCATTTCACCTGGCGCGCCGTGATGATCTTCTCCTTTGCATCCGGCGCCATCATCATGCTCGGCACTTATCTCTATGTGCCGGAAACGCGGCCAGGCGTGAAACTCGCGCCTGGCCAGAGCGTGCTCGGCAATTATCGCGAACTCTTCGCGCATCCGCGCTTCATCGCCTATGTTCTGCAACCGGGCTTCAGCACCGCTGTCTTCTTCTCCATCTCCGCCGCCTCCGCCTTTGTCATGAAGGACATGCTGCACCGGCCCTCGACGGAGTTCGGCCTCTATTTCTTCCTGTTCCCCCTGGGCTTTTTTAGCGGCAATTTTATCTCCAGCCGCATCGGCAACCGGGTTCCCAACGAGGTCATGGTTCTCGCTGGCTCGCTGATCCTGATGGCCTCCGTCGTCACCATTCTCTCGCTGCTGATGCTCGGCTATCTGCATCCGCTCGCGATTTTTCTGCCCGGCTTTTTCAATCCCTTCGCCCAGGGCATCGCCATGCCCTATGCGCAGAGCGCCGCCATGCAGATCGCGCCACGCCTCGCCGGCACCGCCGCCGGCGTCGCCATTTTCACGCAAAGCTTCCTCGGCGCGATCTTCACCCAGATCTACGGCACGATGGCCGACGGCAGCTTGAGGCCGATGATCATCGTCACCAGCGTCGGCGCCCTGCTCTGCCTGTTCTTCGGCGCGATCCCCTTCATCCTCCGGATGCGGGAAAGGGCAAGGGCCTAATTGCCTCTGCCAGTTCTCAGTCCAGCTTCAACTCGTATTTCGAATAACCTTCGGACGCCGGCCCCACATAGCTTAGGCCCGCGATCTCGCCCACATGACTGGCGGCCGCGTTCGCGCTTTCAAAACTGACCGTCACGCCTTGGCCGAACCGCTTAAAGGTCCACGGCGCCCGCCCAGGTCGAACAGGCGCGGCGGCTTCGCTGATATAGCGAATAACCGTGTCCCGATTTGTATCTGGGGCGCGCAACACGATGTTGCGCCCATCAAGGCCCGGAAACTTTCCACCGCCGTCCGCCCGATAGTTATTCGTCACCACGATAAAGTCCTGGTTCACATCAATCGGCGTGCCGGCAAAGCTGAGATCGGCGATACGGTGGGCATCGGGATGGATGACACGCCCATTCTGATCATAACGCGAGGGTTGGGTGAGATCGATCTGGTAGGAAACACCCGAGATCGCATCGAAATTATAGGACGGGACGCGGCGATCCATCAGCACCTGCGAGGTCGCGACGGCGGGATCTATCCGATTAAAGAGACGGACCGCATATTCCAGCCATTCGCGCACCATCGCGCCGCTCAGCCGCACGGCTGTCAGCGTGTTGGCGAAGACATAAAGATCCGCGACCTCACGCAGCGCCACCTTCCCGGCTTTGATGTCGACATAAAAATCCGGCGTATAGCCCGCTTTGAACGGCGCCGCCGCTGACAGCACCGGAACGTCGCGATGTTCCGTCCCGCTCAAGAGTTGTTTGGCGTAACTCGTCTGCGCGGCATTAACGATGGCGCCGGCAGGATCGTAGCCTGCCCACACGAAATAGCTATGCACAGGCTCGGCGAAGACGCCGACCGGCTGCTCGACCCATGCCAGCGTTTCGCTGTGGTCAGGTTCGATGGAAGCCGCGACCGACTTTTCCCCTTCCACCAGCGATACGACCTTGCTGCCGTCTCGGCGGGCGATCGGCCGCGCCTCGGAACGAAAATCGCCGACACGCCAGCGCCCGCCATCACGCGTCAGCGTCAGATCGATCAGACCCAGATGGCTGCCCCAAAATCCGGGCATGACCGCGGGAACGCCAGCAAGCGTGCCGCGCAAGGCATCGACACCGGGGCGTCCCTCATAGTCAGGCCCAGGAAACACCCGGTGCGAATGGCCCATGATGATCGCGTCGATGCCAGGGATCGCAGCCAAGTGGAAGGAGGCGTTTTCCTCTCCCGTCAGCATGGGCGACGTGCTGATACCGGAATGGCACAGAGCGATCAGCACATCGCAGTCTTTCCGCACGAGCGGAACAAAGCGACGGGCGGACTCCAGAATGTCGCCACAGATCGCTCGCCCATCCAGGTGAGACTTGTCCCAGGTCATGATCTGCGGCGGCACGAATCCGATCACACCGATCCGCAGCGGCTGCGCGTGCCCCGCTTCATCGACGAAGCTACGCTCAAGAACATGGAAAGGCGGCAGATAGGTGCTGCCATCCGCGTTCTGGAAATTCGCGCACACAAACGGAAACTTCGCACCGGCGAGTACCGCGTGCAGAAAATCGAGACCGTAGTTGAACTCGTGATTGCCGAGCGTTGCCGCGTCATAACGCAGGTCGTTCAGAGCCCGGATCATCGGGTGGAGATTGGGTGAGCTCTCTCCGGGATGCAATTTGCGCTTGGCGGCCACATAGTCGCCGAGCGGATTGCCCTGAATGAGATCGCCATTGTCGAGCAACACGACGTTCGCGGCTTCGTGGCGCGCCTGGGCAATCAGGGCCGCAACCTTGTTGAGGCCAACGGTGGGCTCAGGTCGCGCCCGGTAATAATCCCAATCCAGGGCGAACATATGCAAATCGGACGTCGCCAGAACACGCAGGCGCAAAGGCGTCGGCTGTTCAGGAACCTGCGCCAGAACGCCGGAAGCAACCGTCGCGCCGGCCGAGCCAATGAGATGACGGCGGGAAATACGCATGATGAAACTATCCCGATCTCTTTATTATATTTCGGTGTCATCCCCGACAGCCGCGCTGCGGCTATCGGGGTGACAGCGGCGAACAATCGACTAGTGCGTCACGGTGAGCAGCGTTTCCTTGAAGCCTTCGGTAATCACGTCGGCCTGCCTGTGCAAAACATTGAAGGCGACGAGACCGAGAAGCGCCGTACCGATGCCGATGGCCGTTGCCAAAAGCGCCGCAGCGATGCCACGGCTAACCGCCGCAGGATCAGAGATACCGCCCGACGACAGCGCATCAAACGTATCCATGATGCCAAGGATCGTGCCCAAAAGACCCAGCAAGGGCGCTGCCGTGACAATCGTATCGAGCAGCCACAGCCGGGCATTCACCTTGCCGCTGACCCGCAGGAACAGAGCCGAGGACAAGTCCTCGACCTGGGCGCGCGTGATGCCACCCTCCCTGCTCTGCTTGTTCAGGAACTCCATGACGCTCGTGCTGAGAACGTCGCGGCCCGGAAAATACGGTGCAGCCCCCGCCGAAAGGCTGGATCGACGCAGGACGGAGCGCATCTGCTGCGTCTTGATCCCGAGCATCCCGTAGAAGATCATCCGTTCCAGGATGACAAACACCATCAGCCCCAGAGCGCCGTAGAGGATGTTGATGCAGATATGATGCAGAAGCGTGTTGTCGATGTGTGGCATCAGAAAGCAACCTGCATTGTCAGGCTGGCCGCGAAGCCCTGCCCTTGGTAATAGGTCGGCGCGGACCCGGAGATGATGCCGCCGTTGACACCTCGCGTCGCCAGCGCATTCGTCTGAACGCCGTTGACGCCAACAAGCGTGCGGCGGTCAAAGAGATTGTAGAGATTGACCTTGATCTCCGGCTTTTTGACACCGAGGAAATCGTCAAACCGGTAACCGAAGCCCGCATGCATCAAACCATAAGGACCGATCTGCTGATCGTTCGTGAAGGTCGAATATTGACGCGCGTAGAATTTGTAGCGGACGTTGGCGAAGAACTTGCCGTCATCATAGTCGAGGCCGAGACCAAGCTGATAACGCGGCGCGCGCGGCAGTTCCTTCCCCGCCACCGGCAGATAATCCTGAGCACCGCCAGCGAGGGTGACGGGGAGATTGTCCATAAGCCGGGTGCGCAGATATTCCGCCGACAGATAGGGGCGGAAATTATAGATCGGCCTCGTGCCGATTTCGAAATCGACACCGTAGCTGTTGACGCGTCCGGCGTTGATGCTCTGCGTAAGAAGCGCCGTGCCACCGCTCGGATCGACCGTATTCGTCGTGACCTGGCGGTTCCGATATTGCGTCGCAAAGAACGACAGCGACGTGTTGATCAGCTCGCCCTGATAGCGATGACCAACTTCAAACGTAATGGCCTTTTCCGGCGATTGGGTGTTGTTGGCCGCCGTGGTCTTAAGGCCTGTCGTGTTGCTGAAGGCGTCGGCAAGCGCGAAATTCGGCGTTGTGCGAAACGTCGTGTTAATGCTCGCGAACACCGAATGTTCGTCCGTCAGACGGTAGCGAACGCCAATCTGCGGCAGTGTCGCCGTGTCATTGCGGGTGACGACCGGCGTCGCACCGGGAAGGAAGTTCTCGACACGGCGATTGATGAAGGTCTGCTTGAGACCGTATTCGATGCTCAAACGATCGTTGAAGAGCGACCACGTATCGCCAAGGAAGAACGTATTGCTCATCGTCGTCGTCATCGTATCGCGACGCTGGATCAGCGAACCAGCGCCCGGCTGTCCGGCGGGCACAACGATACCGCCCGAGCCATAGGGATCGACCGGCTCACCGGCCGCCGTGAGATAAGCATAGGGCGCGGTCTGTTTGTGAGTGGCGCGCTCAAACCAATGGCCGAAGATGATCTTATGATCATCCAACTGATAGGTGAGCTTGTTGATGATACCCGGCCGATAGGTTTCGGTGATCGACGGGTTAAAGAGCAGTCCCTTGTTGGTGCTCGAAATGATGCCATTGGGGAACCAGTCGACGCCGGTGATGCGCTGATTGCCCCAGAAGGTTCCGGGACCAGACACCGTTCCAATCGGATTTTCGGTCAGGGTCGATGTGCCGCCGCCGTTGCCGTAGCCGTACCAGAAGTAAGGAACCGTATCGAACGTCAGCTTGTCCGTGATCGTAAAGACCGACGGCGCGCTGGCGATCAGGTTACGGAATGGATTGATGCGCATCTTGTAGTAGTTGAAAGCGCTGCCGGCGCTCTGATCGGGACCAGTGATGAAGGTGGACGGCAGGCTCCCCGCATAGGCCGGGCTAAAGCCGAGTGTGTGAAACTGAGCCAGCGTCGGGTTGATGTAATTATTGTTGATGGCTTGATTGTAAATCAGCGACGCGCTGATCCGGTTGCCGGCGCTGATATCGTAAACCCATTTCGTATCGATATGGGTGCGGTCGTCCTGGCCGGGTTGGGCCCAATGGTCGGCGTGATAGCGCGAAAACGAAACATAGCCGCGCAGGCCATTCATATCGCCGGTTTCGATGCGGCCGAAAATCCGGCGCTTATTGTAGGAGCCCAGCGTCGTCTTGACGAGGCCACCGTACGTCTTCGAAGGATCGCGCATGTAGACGTTGATGACGCCACCGGTCGAACCGATATGCGGCGAGTCAATGTCAGGCGCACCCTGCGCGAGAGACACCTGCGAGATATTTTCGCCGTCGACATATTCCTGCGGATACAGGGCATAGCTGCCGGAATCGTTGACCGGCGCGCCTTCGACGGTCATGCCGATCTGATCCGAGTTAAACCCGCGGATCGTGATGTTGCCACCGTTCAGACCTGCCGCATCGGGGCTCGACACGTTGGCGCCGGGCAGCATTTCGATCATCTGATAGGGATTGGCCGTCGGCGACAGCTTGTCGATGGCATCGCGCGTGACCGTGGAACGTGTCTTCGGCGTCTCTTCCTGAATCATATAGCCGCCGCCGATATCCTGGCGCGTCACACCACCGGGCGTGGCCCCATCGCCGCCTTCACGAATATCGATGCGACCGAAGTCCGTTGGCGCGGCGGTCAATCCGCTTTGAGCCGCCCCATCGCGCCGGCGTTGTGCGGCCTCGTGCGGCTGAACCGGCGGTGCGCTCTGCTGAGCGGCAGCACGCGCATTGCGCGCCGCACGGGCGTTTGCCGTTTCATTCGGAGCGGTTTGCGCCACGGCGGTGGCGATGAGAGATGTACCAGCTAGCAACGTGATAGTCAGATGACGCAAGAACACGAGTTTATTCCTTTCAAGAGATAACGGTTATCGGGGGATGTAGTTGACGACGCCGCTCAGCGTTCCGCCGCCAGCCGAAGCTGCGCAGGCTGATGCTCGAGAACGCGCCGCTTGATCGAGGATCGAAGATCCGGAACTGCGGGTGATGCTGGCGCTGCCGCCAGAAATCGAAATACCGACGCTGCCAGAGGGCTTTTGTAAGCGCGCATCTTTCGATTGCGGATATGGCGCACCGGCAAGACAACTGCGGAAAGCCGACGCATTTCCAGCGGCGGGGCGTGCGGGCGCGGCCGCCTGCGCTGGCGCCGGTCGCGCCACCGCGGGCGTGTGGTCTCTGAGAGGCTTGGGTTCCGGCCGGGGCTTGGGTTGAGGTTTGGGTTGCGGCTTTGGCTCCGGTCGCGGCTTCGGCTCTGGCTTCGGCTCCGGCTTGGGCTGCGGACGAGGCTCTGGGTGTGGACGCGGCACAACGGCAGGTTTTGGCGGCGGCAATTCGCCGACTGGCGAAGGTGGTGGCGTTTCGATCTCCGGCAACGGCGGTTCGATCACCGGTGGTGGAGGCTCGACGACAGGTGGCGGAGGTTCGACCACTGGCGGAGGCGGTTCTTCGACAGGCGGAGGCTCTTGCGGCTTCTCCTCCATCGCTGTTGGCGGCTCTGGCGGCGGTGGTTCCTGCTGCGGCTCCGGCGGCGGCGGTTCGACAGGAGGCTCGGTGGGTTGTTCGACAGGCGGCGCGGCAGGCGCGGGCTCTGCCGGCGGAGCCTCGAGAGCGACTTCCATCGCAGACACATCCAGCACTGGCACAGGCGTGGGCGTTGTCATCGCTGGCAGATGCCAGCACGCCCAGAGCAGGCTCGCGGTGAGCACGGCCGAAATCGACGTGCTCAACACTTCTGTTCGATCTGTTTTCATTAGGTCTTCGCACCTATTTCGGCCTTGTGACGATTTGCATGCTCGTCACCCCGGCCGACTTAAGGGCGTCCATCACGCTAATGAGATTTTGCAGGGAGGCGCCTTCATCGCCGGAGACAACAACCGATGTCGGTTTGTCGGAAGGCAGGGATTTGAGCTTCTCGGCGATCGCATCCAATGCGAGCGGTTGACCATCGATGAAGGTTTTGCCTTCACGATCTATGCCGATCAGAACCCGTGTTCGCTCGACGACTTTGTCAGGCTGAGCCGAACTGGGCGGCGTGATTTTCAAGCCAAGCGCAGGCAGAACATTGACGCTGATGAGCACAAAGAAGACGAGCAAGAACATCATGACATCGATCATCGGAATGATTTCGATGCGCACGCGTCTTTGATGCCGTACCGGCCAATTCCGCATTGATAGCCCCCTTTGACGCGCGAAACGCACGCGATCAAATCTGGGCGCGGAACTAGAAATCTAAAATTTCATTCATGTGACGAGATCGCAAGACGATCTGTCACAAAGCCTTGCAATGCAGAGCAATCACATCGTCGATCGATTTAGACTTATGATTTTACGCGACGTGTCTCGTCACAATCGCTTTGGGCAGACAAGCCGAAAAGTTTTTCGCATTACAAACTCGTAGGAGTCGCGCGCGAAAATTACCGTTGAGTCATCGCGACAAAGTTGCAATACGTTTTGATGAACCCTCAATACAAGAACTATTGAGCGATCTGCCTTCTCTCGATTCGAGAACAGCCAGCCATCGCGACAGTTCATCGTGTCGCTCATGTCGATCTCACGGCGCAGGTTTCAACCAGCGCGCTGCACCCGAGATCAGTCAATCTTTCCATATGAAAAAGATGAGTCGGCACGTTGCGCAACGGATTGCCGAGGAGATGCAGGCTGATGCAACGGAAGTTTTCAACGAAAGCCGCTGGAATGTTCTCGATGCGATTGCCCGGTCGGGCAGCCTCGCCTCGCTATAGCAGCCCGAGCTCGCGCAACTCGCGCCGCAGATCTTCCGGCATTTGCGCCAGTTCGCCGAAGCCGGCTGTCACATCCTCCGGCTTCTCGTTATCCTTGAGATAACGCCAGCCCTGAAACGGCCGGCAAGATCGTGGCATGATCGGAACCACGTCGGGCTCCATCACGATGAAGCAGCGCGAAATGCCCTGGTCATCCGTAAACGGCCGGATATCGATGAGCTTCTGCCGCGCCGAAACCTGCCCCTTGATGACCCAATACATCGAACCGCCATCGAGCAGCTCGGCGACGCGCTTGGGCACCATGCGGGTCCGATGCGTGTACTCCGCCGGCTCGCCAGCCTGCTTCTTGGCGGCCATCCGCTGCTGGACCCACTCTTCGTGATCGCGGATCGACTCCGATCCGACCGACAATTTGATTAAATGTAGCGCCATGGCTCCATTTTGGCCTTGCAGCGGGTGCGGAACAAGCGGCCCCTGCGCATCGTCAACATGCAATAATGCTGGTCCCAGGCCAATGCCGTCGCCATTTGCCTTGAGGAATCAAAGCCGTGCGTCTTAGGCACAGCCCGGCTGCCTTATTTATGGGCCGGGCTATTGATGGCGTTCATCAGGCAGGTATTGGTGCGGAACTGCTGTTCGGCCAGTTGCGCCGCAATGGCCAGCGTCTTGCCGCGCTCGAAATTATAGCCGCAGGCCGCCGCCGAAACGGGCGTCATCACTTCGACCACCGGCGGCGCGCTGCCTTTCAGCATCTGCACCGTTTCGATGCGCGCATAGATGTTGGCGCCGTCCCGGCGCACGTTCAGCACCCGGCCGGTGATCACGATCGAAGCCTGAGCGGCCGCCTGTTCGCGTGTCTGCTTGGCGCAGGAGCAGGCCGAAGCCTGCTCCGTCAGCGCCAGCAGCGAAAGGAAAGCGCCCCCCGTTGCAATGACAGCGGAGCGGATCATCCGCGTCCCTCGAACGGCATTTTCGTCGCCTTGATGGTCATGAACAACACATTCGTCTCCAGCGGCAGACTGGCCATGGCAACGATCGCCCGGCCGACATGATCCAGCGCCATGGTCGCTTCCGGCCGGATCGATCCATCCGGCTGCGGCACGCCCTTCTTCATCTTGTCGGCCATGCTGCTCTCCGCATTGCCGATGTCTATCTGGCCGACGGCTATGTCATATTTGCGGCCATCGAGCGCCGCCGTCTTGGTGATGCCCGTCACCGCATGTTTCGTCGCCGAATAAGCAATCGAATTCGGCCGTGGCGTATGGGCCGAGATCGAGCCATTGTTGATGATGCGCCCGCCCTGCGGCTTCTGATCCTTCATGATGCGGAACGCCGCCTGGGTGCACAGGAACACGCCATTGAGATTGACGCTGACCACCTCCTGCCATCTCTCGAACGGCAGGTCTTCCAACAGCGATGGCGCACCGCCCATGCCGGCATTGTTGAAGAGCAGATCGAGACGGCCGAACTCGCCCTTGATCTTGGCGAACAATGCGTCGACTTGTTTCGGGTCGCCAACATTGCAGACCACCGCAATCGCCTTGCCGCCAGCTTTTTCGATCGCCGCCACCGCTTCATCCAGCGGCTCCTGGCGCCGGCCGGTCACCACCAGCGTATAGCCGATGCCGGCGAGTGCCAGCGCCGCCGTCCGGCCGATGCCGGTGCCACCGCCGGTGACTAAGGCGATTTTCTGATCAGACATTCAGGCGTCTCCCGTTTCTGTTTCGATTATCAGCAGCGTGGCATTTTGCGCCACCTGTTGGCCGGCGTGAATAGCAATCGGACCAACACGGCCCGCGACCGGCGCCACTAGCACATGCTCCATTTTCATCGCCTCGACAATAGCCAGCCGCGCGCCCTTCTCCACCGCTTCTCCCGCAGCAACAAAGAGCGCGACAAGCTTGCCATGCATCGGCGAACGCACGACGTTGCCATCGACAGCCAATGTTTCATCGGCATGATCGAGCGCGTCGAACAGGCTCACATGAACCTGCCGCCCTTCGCGCAAGACGAACACACCGCTGTTATCCCGATAAGCACTTAGCAGCGGATCGGCGCACATCCATTTGCTATTTTCGCAACGCGCCGATAGCCGAGCACTGGCGAAGGCTACCGCCATTTCACCTTCATGCCACTTCGCTTGCACCGTCTGACGTTCACCTTCGACAGCAATGGCAATCTTCTGGTTGCGCGGCGCCCCCAGCTGAAAAGCATCAGCACGCGCCCACGGATCGGCAAAGCCATTCACACTTTCACGGTGATCCGCCAGCGCCACCGCTGCACCGAAGGCCACCGCCGCATCGTCAAAAGGCTGCGGCGCCGCACCGAGATCATCGAGATGTCGCTCGATGAATCCCGTATCGAACGCGTTGCTGGCAAACTCCGGCCGCGTCACCAGCCGATGCAAGAAACCCGCGTTGGACCGAGGGCCTACAACCTTGGTTGCCGCCAAGGCATCGGCTAGCCGCTGGATCGCCTGCGCGCGGGTCGCCCCATGAGCAATGATCTTGGCGATCATCGGATCGTAGAACGGCGTCACCTCGCTGCCATCAGTCACACCGGCATCAACGCGCACACCTTCTCCTTGCGGTAGATCGAGCGCCAGGATGCGCCCGGTCGAGGGCAGAAAGCCGCTGTTGGGATCCTCCGCATAAAGCCGCGTTTCGATCGCATGGCCGGAGTGCCTGACGTCCGCTTGTTGCAGCGATAGCGTCTCGCCCGCGGCAACACGAAACTGCATCTCCACCAGATCGAGCCCGGTGATCGCTTCCGTCACGGGATGCTCCACCTGCAGCCGCGTGTTCATCTCCATGAACCAGAAACTCTCCGGCGACAGCGGCCTGGAACCATCGGCGATGAATTCGACCGTGCCAGCGCCGGCGTAACCCACCGCGCGCGCCGCAGCGACAGCTGCTTCACCCATCGCGCGCCGCGTCTCTTCATTCATGCCCGGCGCTGGCGCTTCCTCGATCACCTTCTGATGCCGGCGCTGCATGGTGCAATCACGCTCGAACAAATGAATGGTGTTGCCGTGGCTGTCGGCGAAAACCTGAATCTCGATATGACGCGGCGTGCTGACATATTTCTCGATCAACACACGCGCATTGCCGAAAGAGGATTGCGCTTCGCGTTGCGCGGCGGCCAAGGCATCGGCGAAATCAGCAGCACGTTCCACCTTGCGCATGCCCTTACCGCCACCGCCGGCCACCGCTTTGATGAGCACGGGATAGCCGATGCGCTGGGCCTCATCAGCCAGATGCGCAATGGCCTGCTCGGCGCCGTCGTAGCCAGGAACAACGGGAACACCGGCCTTGCGCATCAGCGCCTTGGCTTCGTCCTTTAGGCCCATGGCGCGAATGGCAGCAGGCGGCGGGCCGACAAAGACCACGCCAACCGCTGCACAGGCCTCGGCGAAGCCGGCATTCTCCGACAGAAAGCCATAGCCTGGATGAATGCATTCAGCCTTGGCGGCGCGCGCCACCTCGAGAATGACATCGCCATTCAGATAAGACTGCGCCGCTGGCGCAGGGCCAATCTCATGCGCCTCATCAGCCAGGCGCACATGCAGCGCATTCCTATCCGCCTGCGAATAGACGGCGATGGTGCGCAGCCCCAGACGTCGCGCCGTGCGGATGATCCGGCAGGCGATCTCACCGCGATTGGCAATCAGGACGGAGTTGAACATGGCTGGCCCCTCGCCCTACATCCGGAACACGCCGAATTTCGTTGTCTCGGCCGGCGCGTTCAATGTGGCGGACAGCGCCAGCGCCAGAACCCGCCTCGTTTCCGAAGGCAGGATGATGCCATCGTCCCAGAGCCTCGCCGTCGCATAATAAGGCGAGCCCTCTTCCTCATATTTGGCGCGGATCGGCGCCTTGAAGGCGTCTTCCTCGGCGGCGCTCCACTGCTTGCCTTCGGCCTCGATATTGTCACGCCGCACCGTCGCCAGCACGCTCGCCGCCTGCTCGCCCCCCATGACGCTGATGCGCGCATTGGGCCAGGTGAAGAGAAAGCGCGGGCCGTAAGCCCGCCCGCACATGCCGTAATTGCCGGCGCCGAACGAACCGCCGACGATCACCGTGATCTTTGGCACCCGCGCACAGGCCACCGCCGTCACCAGTTTGGCGCCATCCTTAGCGATACCGCCGGTCTCATATTCGCGGCCGACCATGAACCCAGAAATGTTCTGCAAGAACAAGAGCGGCACGCCGCGCTGGCAGCACAGCTCGACGAAATGCGCACCCTTCAGCGCGCTTTCGGAAAACAGAATGCCGTTGTTGGCGATAATGCCGACGATCATGCCCTCGATATGGGCGAAGCCACAGATCAGCGTCGTGCCGTAGCGCGCCTTGAACTCATCGAAATCGGACCCATCGACCAGACGCGCGATCACTTCGCGAATGTCATATTGCTTGCGCAGATCGGTCGGCACGATGGCGTCGAGCTCGGCGACATCATGCAGCGGCGGTTGCGATGCACGGCGCTCCGGCGGCGAACGTTTCGCCGTATTGAGATTGCGAATGGCGCGCCGCGCCAGGGCCAGCGCATGTTCATCATTCTGCGCCAGATGATCGGCAACACCAGAGAGCCGCGTATGCACATCGGCGCCGCCCAGATCCTCGGCCGAAACCACTTCGCCGGTCGCAGCCTTCACCAGCGGCGGCCCCGCGAGAAAAATCGTCCCCTGCCCTTTGACAATGATCGTCTCATCCGACATGGCCGGCACGTAAGCGCCGCCTGCCGTGCAGGAGCCCATCACCACCGCCACCTGCGCCAGGCCGCGCGCCGACATATTGGCCTGGTTGAAGAAGATGCGGCCGAAATGGTCGCGATCAGGAAACACCTCGGTTTGATGCGGCAGGTTGGCGCCACCGGAATCGACCAGATAGACGCAGGGCAGATTGTTCTCTTGCGCGATCTCCTGTGCGCGGAGATGTTTCTTCACGGTGATCGGATAATAAGTGCCGCCTTTGATCGTCGCATCGTTGCAGACGATCATCGCCTCACGCCCCTCGATGCGGCCGATGCCGGCGATCATGCCGGCGCCGTGGATATCGCCTTCATACATGCCGAAGGCAGCGAGCCCCCCGATCTCCAGAAAAGGAGAGCCCGGATCGATCAGGCCCTGCACCCGATCGCGCGGCAACAGCTTGCCGCGATCGACATGGCGTTGGCGCGCCCGCTCGGGGCCGCCCAACGCCGCCGTAGCGCGGCGCGCCTGCAATTGCGCCACAAGCTCCGCCCAGGATTGCCGATTGGTCGTGGCGTCAGGTCCGACCGCATCGAAATTCGATTTCAGGACCGCCACGTGTCTCGCCCCCGTCTGCCATTTCGGCGACTATGGCGCGAAACGCCGCTGAAGCAAACCAGCCCTTAGACGGACCCGATCATATCGCGTCATAGATCTCGTGGGTTTGCTTTTCGGTGAAAGCATCCTTGATCCAGGCCTGCCAGGCCGGCAGGGCCATCACCGCGTCCATATAGGCCCGCGTGTCCTTTTTCACCTTCACGTCATAGATATGCAGACGGTTGACGACCGGGGCGAACATGGCGTCGGCGGCGCTGAATTTACCAAACAGGAACGGCCCGCCCTTGCCAAATTGACGACGCGCGCCAGCCCAAACGGCCTCGATCCGCGCCACGTCCGCCAGCACCTCCGGCGTCAGCTCGCGCAAGCGCACCTCGCGGCGGAAATTGGTCGGCAGATGGCGGCGCATGGCCATGAAGCCAGCGTGCATTTCCGCCACCAGCGCCCGCGCATGGGCGCGCGCCGCGCGGGTCTTCGGCCATATATTCTTGGCCGGATATTTTTCCGCCAGATATTCGAGAATGGCGGTGGATTCCCAGACTTCGATCTCGCCGTCGATCAACAGCGGCACCTTGCCGGTCGGCGACAGACGCTTCAGCTTCTTCTTGCCGGGCTCGTCGTAGAGATTGACCTGCTTCTCCTCGAACGGGATGTGCAGGGTCGCCAGCAGAATCCAGGGCCGCAGCGACCAGGACGAATAAGCTTTATTGCCGATGACCAGTGTCAGCATGGGTCAGAGCGCCTTGCGATAAACGATGAAGGAGGAACGGTTGACCAGCGTGTCATAGAGCGAGCGCGCCGGCGCGTTGAATTCCTGGGTGTGCCAATAGAGCCGGAAGGCGCCGGCCTCTTTCGCCGCCGCCTCGACCGCCAGGATCAGGCCCTTCCCCGCCCCGGAACCGCGCGCCTGTGGATCGACGAACAGATCCTCCAGATAGCAGCTTGGCTGCAGGCTCCAGGTGGAAGGATGGAACAGGAAGGTGGCAAAGCCGATCAGCCCTTCGCCCTCGGCGTCAGCGACCAGCCCGCGCACCGGGCCATCGCCGTGCAGCAGCCTGGCCCAAAGATCGGCGGTGACCGCCTCGGACACCTCGGCCCGGTAGAAGCTGGTGTAGCCGGCCCAGAGCTGGCGCCAGCGCGCCTCATCCTGGGGAATGGGGGGACGAATCTGCATCTGAACCCGACGTTTGTTGGATTTTATGAGTAGCAAAAGAGCGAACGAGGCGAAACTGGCACATTCACGGCGCGCGACAGGCGCGGTAGACTTGCGCCATGTCCGGATTCGTCTTCGCCGACCTGATCGCCATCTGCCTCTTCGCGGCCGCCTGGGTGATTTATCACCACATGCTCCGTACTCATGCCCGCACGGCGCTCAACGCGCAGATGTCCTACTACCGCCTGCGCTGGATGCAGGAGATGGCCGGGCGCGACGTGCGGATCGTCGATTCAGCCATCATCGCCTCGCTACAGAACGGCACCGCCTTTTTCGCCTCGACCTCGCTGCTGGCGCTGGGCGGCACCGCCGCCCTGTTACGCTCCAGCGACGACATGATGCGCGTCGCCACCGACTTTCCGTTCGGCTTCGTGCCGACCCGCGCCATGTTTGAGATCAAGGTCATCGGCCTGCTGATTTTGTTCGGCTACGCCTTCTTCAAATTCGCCTGGGCCTACCGGCTGTTCAACTATTGCGCCATTCTCATCGGCGCCACGCCGCCGGCCAAATCCGAAAACGACGACGAGCGCCGCCGCATCGCCACCTATGCCGGCCGCATGAACATCGCGGCGGCGCGGCAGTTCACCCGCGGCCAGCGCGCCTTCTTTTTCGCCCTCGCCTATCTTGGCTGGTTCCTCGGCCCCTATGTGCTGATGGTGACGACCGGGGTCGTCCTGTTCTTCATGTGGTCGCGCCAATATCGCTCCGAGGCCCATGACGCCATCGACCCCTCCAAACACGTGTCCGACGCCGATGCCTCGTAAACGTGATCCCAAACCCATTAACGTCAAGCCGGTTGACGTAAAGCGCTCTGCGCCCCATAGGCCCGGGATGATACAGGCAACGGCCCCCGAAGATTCGGCCCCCAACAAGACCCTCGAAGCCGCCATTCTCGATCTTTGCATCGAAGCCGGCCCCGGCAAGAGCATCTGCCCGACAGACGCCGCCAAATCCATCGCCGCCGCCAAGGGCGGGGACGATCTGGCCTGGCGCTCCTGGCTGACCCGCGTCCGCGCCACCGCCATCGGCATGGCCCGCAAGGGCGATCTGGTGATCTACCGCAAGGGCAAGCCGGCCGATCCGGACGATTTCCGCGGCGTCTACCGCCTCGGCCTGCCGCGCAGCGAGTAAGCGCTCAGAGTCGTTTACGGTTTTGGAAACAGCGCGTCTGTCTTGCCAGACAGATAATAGGCGACGAGCCCGATATATTCACGGACGGCACGGTCGGTCCGGCGCAGGCCAAGCGACGTCTCCGCCGACGGCCGGATAAAGTCGTACCAAGTCCCGCGCGTCGAATAATCGACCGGACAGGGAACCACCGGAAATCCAGCCTGACGGAACAGGCCCATGGAACGCGGCATATGATAGGCCGACGTGACCAGCAACCACACCTCGCCGGGCTTCGGCTTGACCAGATCGCGCGTGAACACCGCGTTTTCCCAGGTGTTGCGGGACTCTTCCTCCAAGGTCATGCGGTCAGCGGCAATACCCAGGCTCGTATAGATGCGGCGGGCAACCTCCGCCTCGCTGACGTCACCGCCCAGAATGCGCCCTGAGCCGCCGCTGAAGACGATCCGTGCATTGGGGTAGCGATAGGCCAGCGCCGCCGAAGCTGTCATGCGCGTGCCGGCATCCGACAATTCGGAGCTGCCGCGCGCGGTGCTCACCACTTCGTCGACGCCACCACCGAGCACGATGAAGCCGGTCGGCGCTGGGAAATCGTCCGGCAGCTGCGGAAAGCGGTTTTCCAACGGCGACAGCAAGATCTGGCCGCCCGGCCCCAGGCCAAAAAAGATAGCGAGCACGACGACCGCCAGAAGAACGCAGCGGGCGATGCGCTGAAACCCGGCATAGAGCGCCAGCAACGCCAATGCGGTGGCCACCACCATCAGGTTCGAGGGCGCGGCGAAGAACCACAAGATTTTGGACAGGTAGAAGAACATCGGAACGCCGTCACGTAAGCGGCAGGATCAGTACCTTGCTGGCCCACGGGCGCTCGCAGATCGCCTTATACCAGCGTTCGAGATGGGGACGCGGCTGCCGCTCGATCGGCAGATGCATCCAGCGATGCGCCACGGTGGCGAGCACGCAATCGGCCATGCCGAAACTGCCGCCAGACATCCAGGCCTGCTGCGACAACAGCGCGTCCAGCACGGCCGCATTGTTTTCCGCCGTCACCCGGGCGGCTTCGATCGCCGCCGGCTTCGCTTCGATATCCTTACGAATCAGCGGTCGGAAAATCGCATTGATCGGATCGAGAAAGGTCGTCTGCTGCCAGTCCATCCAGCGATCGGCGTCGGCACGCCGGTGCGCATCGAGCGGCCACAGCTTGCCCTCCGAATAGCGCGCGCAGAGGTAGCGAACGATGGCGTTGGATTCCCACAAGGTGAAACCCATGTCGTCGATGGTCGGCACGCGACCGTTCGGGTTCATCGCCCGATACTCCGGCGAATTGACAACGCCGAAATGCAAGCCGGCATCGGTCCGCTCATAGGGCAGACCGATCTCTTCCAGGGTCAGCAACACCTTCTGAACATTGAGCGAATTGTTGCGGCCCCAGACCTTGATCATCTTTATTCTCCATGCGCGATAGCGTTTTGGAGTTTGATGGAATCATCAAACGTCACAAAGACGCGTCAGGACAAAGGCCCTAGGCAAAACTGCGTTTCCATGGAAACGCAATTTGCTCTGGATCAGAGGTATTTGCCCCCCTGCTAAAGGTCAATTGGCAAAGATCGATCGGTAGTCTCAGCCGGATTTTGCGAACAACTCCCGGCCGATCAGCATGCGGCGGATTTCGCTCGTGCCGGCGCCGATCTCATAGAGCTTGGCATCGCGCAACAACCGCCCGGTCGGGTAATCGTTGATATAGCCATTGCCGCCGAGAAGTTGGATCGCATCAAGCGCGATCTTGGTCGCTTTTTCGGCCGCATAGAGAATGGCGCCAGCGGCATCCTCGCGCGTCGTCTCGCCACGATCGCAGGCCTTCGCCACCGCATAGACGTAGGCGCGGCAGGCATTCATGCCCACATACATGTCGGCGACCTTGCCCTGCACCAACTGAAACTCGCCGATCGATTGGCCGAATTGTTTGCGGTCATGGATATAGGGCAACACCACGTCCATTGCCGCCTGCATGATGCCAAGCGGCCCCGCCGCCAGAACGGCGCGCTCATAATCAAGCCCCGACATCAATACATTGACGCCCTTGCCAAGACTGCCCAGCACATTCTCCTCCGGCACCTCGCAATCCTCGAACACCAGTTCGCAGGTGTCGGACCCGCGCATGCCGAGCTTGTCGAGCTTCTGCGCCGTGCGAAAGCCCTTCATGCCCTTCTCGACGATGAAGGCGGTGATGCCACGCGACGCAGCGCCCGGATCGCTCTTGGCATAGACGATCAGCGTTTCCGCCACCGGCCCATTGGTGATCCACATCTTGTTGCCGTTGAGGACGAAACGATCGCCGCGCTTGTCGGCCCGTGTCTTCATCGACACCACGTCGGAGCCTGCACCGGGTTCCGACATGGCCAGCGCCCCCACATGCTCGCCCGAGATCAGCTTGCCGAGATAACGCCGTTTCTGGTCCTCGCTGCCGTTACGACGCAATTGATTGACACAGAGATTGGAATGGGCGCCGTAGCTGAGACCGACGCTGGCGGAGGCCCGGCTGACCTCTTCCATCGCGATGCAATGCTCCAGATAGCCGAGCCCCGACCCGCCATAGTCCTCCTCGACCGTAATGCCATGCAGGCCGAGCGCCCCCATTTTCGGCCAGAGGTCGCGGGGGAAGGTATTGGTCCGGTCGATCTCCTCGGCACGCGGCGCGATCTCATCCTGGGCGAAATCGCGGGTGGTGGCGCGGATCATGTCGGCGGTTTCGCCGAGGTCGAAATTGAAAATGGGGCCCTGGTTGGCGATCATTCATCCCTCCAGACATCCGGGTGTCTGCCCCGGCGTGGACAGCCATTGTGGCACGCGATAGCCTGTCGTTGAAACGCCCAGCCGGATGAGAGCCATGCAACCAAAAGACTATGCCGCCGGTTGGCTTCCGCAGAAGATTTTTCTCGGCTCCCTGGTCGTCGCCCTGATCTTGAAGCTGATCGTGCCCCTGCGCTTCCTCGGCGCGGGCACCGGTCGCGAGACCGGCGCCATGTTCGGCTGGCTCATCGTCGCGGCAGCCATAGGAATCGCCTTTTGGGCCGACCTGGCCTTGAAAGCAGCCAATGCGCCCGTCAGCCCGGACAAACCGGCCCGCGCGCTGGCGACAGGCGGCCCCTACCGTTTCTCACGCAATCCGATCTATCTCAGTCTGGCGCTGGTTTTATTCGGCCTGGGCTTCGTCGCCGATTCCTTCTGGCCGTTTCTGGCCCTGATCATCTCGGTGCTGGCGGTCCAAAAACTCGCCATCGAACCGGAAGAGGCTGATCTGGCCGAGAACTTCGGCGAAGCCTATCGCGACTACGCCAACGCCGTCCGCCGCTGGCTTTAAGCTTTACGCGCGGACGCCTGCCCAAAAAGCCTTCGCGGCAATGCAATGCTGGGCATTATGCCGAGCGCGTCTGCTCGGCCCGCACGACGCTATGCGCCGACGGCAGCAGCAAACGCTGACCGTTCGAGGCGGTTCGTCGCATATGACCAAAGGCACCTAGCCTTGCCTGACCCGCCAAACGTAGTCACCGGCATCGCTCGATCATTCACGATAAAGAGTCGATGTGATCCGTTGAGGGATTGCGGGCACCGGCATGCGAAAATCAGACGTGCAAAAACCAGACGTCATTATAACGCGGCGCGAATTGGACAATGCGCTTGAAGCGCACGACATCTTGGAAATCATCGCCAACAAGCTCGAAGATACATCTCGTGCAACGACAGTCGAAATCGAAACAGAGCTTGTTCTGCGTATTCGCCTCTGCACGGCCTTCCGGCTGCGCATCCTCAAACTTCAAAAAGCCGAGGCCGACAGCCGGGGTTAACGAGTAAGACGAACTGGCCAGAAAGAATTGGCCAGAACCAACCTGCGCCGTCACTCAATACGGCTTGCCCGCAAGCCAGGCCCGCCATTGCCCTTCGCTACCAGCAAAAGCGTTCTTGTCGACCTTACCGCGAATGCCGGACACATAACCGTCGGACTGATATTGCCAGAACACCCAACGCCGGCTGCCATAGGGCACCTGCGGCGGATGTTTCGTCGAGCGCACCCACATCGGATAATCGCTGAACTCGCCGTCGGCCAGAATGGACTGGTAGAAATCGACCGTCACATAAATGACCGGCCGCTTGCCGTAGTGACGCTCCAGATCCAGCAGCATTTCGCGCATCTCACGGACGACTTCGTCTTTGTAGAGGGTGCGCTTGCAGGTCCGTGAGGTCGGCGTCGCCTCGACATCGAGCACTGGCGGCAACGCCTCTGGATCGACCGGCACGGTGCTCTTGAACCAGCCGATCTCCTCATGGTGCGGGCGGCACCAATAGACGAAATGATAGGCGCCGCGCGGCACACCGGCGGCCTTCGCAGCATCCCAATTCTGCCGGAACTTGGCATCGGCATGATCGGCGCCCTCGGTCGCCTTGATCCAGGCGAACTTGACGCCCGAGGCGCGCACCGCCTGCCAGTCGATGTCACCCTGGTATTTGGAAACGTCGATGCCATGAATGGTGAAATTGTTCGGGTGCAGACCGACGAAATGCTCGTTGCCCGCCCCAGCCCGTCCGCCATCGCCAACCCCATCGAGCATGGGAATGGCAGAGCCGCCACCGCCGCAGGCAGCCAGCATCAACGCCGCGGCTAAAGCCGCCACCGGTGCAATGGCCTTCAGGCCCAATCGTTCAAACTTAAATCGCATGCACGCTAAATAAACCACAGCTTGGTAACGGCTCGTAAACGACGCCAAATTTTAGCGATCAAGGTGAATCAGGCGAGCGAGCAACCGGCCAGGCGCCCCGCCCTGGCGCCAAAACGCGCCCCATCCTCAAAAAAGATTTTCGGATCAATATCATGACGGAGGCCCGAAGGTCTCCGTCCGTATTTCTGCTCCAAATTGGGCGCCTGACCAGCAGGCCTATTTGGCTTTGTCGATCTTGGTGACGGTAATGCGCCCGTTCACGCGGTCGGCCTCAAACATCACCTTGTCGCCGACTTTCAGCTTCTTCAGGGCCGCCGGATCGGCGACGGCGAACGCCATCGTCATGCCGTCCATGTCGAGATTCTTGATCGGCCCATGCTTCAGGGTGATCTTGGCCTGCGCCTCGTCGATCTTTGTAACCTCGCCCGAGACGCGGGCTGTTTGCGCGAGTGCGATGGTGGCCACCAGCGAGACCGTGGCGGCAGCGATCAGTTTACGCATATTCTTCTCCATTCCTGTGTTTGAAACTATTTGACGGTGATGCTGCCGGACATGCCGGCTTCCCGGTGTCCGGGGATCAGGCACGAGAAATCGAACGCGCCCTTTTTTGTGAATCTCCAGACAATGTTGCCGGCTTTGTTCGGCGCCAGGCGTTTGGCGTTCGGATCGTCGTGTTCCATGTCCGGGTTCTTCTGCATTTCAATGGCGTGCTTGAGGTTCTCCGCCAGCGTGCCGATGACGAGTTCATGATCGAGCACACCGTCGTTCTTCAGAACGAACTTGATCTGCTCGCCACGCCGGACTTCGATCTTGTTGGGAACGAATTCCATCTTGCCGTCTGCCTCGCGCATGACGACTGCGACCGTGCGCGACGCTTTCTTCGGATCGCCCGGCACGCCATAGGCGCGATCGCCGCCATGGGAATGGCCGGGATCCGCGAGGGCAGCCGTTGCAAGGGGCAACGCCGCAAACGCGATCATCAAGGTTTTGATGGTCATGGACATACCTTTCAATGATTGCCGTGTTTGGATCTCGCACCGGGTTTCACGACGGTGACCTCGGTGGTCTTCGATTTGTCGAATACGGGCTGCGACGGGCGCTCGGCCTTCTTGACGTCGCCCTTCCATTCAAAGGAGACGGTTCCTTCCGGATGTTTGTACCAACCGGGATCTTTGTAATCGCCGGACGCCAGGCCCTCGCGTACTTTGACGACCGAGAACATGCCGCCCATTTCAACCGCGCCGAACTGCGCCCAACCGGTCATCATCGGCAAGGTGTTCTCGGGCAGCGGCATTTCCATCTCGCCCATATCGGCCATACCAGCCGTGCCCATGGGCATGTAGCCCGGGACGAGGCGTTTGATCTTCTGCGACACCTTCTTCTTGTCGACGCCGATGAAATTGCTCATGTCATGCCCCATGGCATTCATCGTGTGATGCGACTTGTGACAATGGATCGCCCAGTCACCCGGCTTGTCGGCGACGAAATCGAAAGCGCGCATCTGCCCGACCGCGCAATCGACCGTCACCTCTGGCCACGCCGCCTGCTCCGGCACCCAGCCACCATCCGTGCACGACACTTTGAAATCATAGCCATGCATATGGATCGGATGATTGGTCATGGTCAGATTGCCGAAGCGGATGCGGACGTTGTCGCCCTTGGCGGCGACGATGTGGTCGATGCCGGGAAACACCCGGGTGTTCCATGTCCACATATTAAAATCGGTCATCTCGGCGACGCGCGGCACATAGGTACCGGGCTCGATGTCATAGGCCGCCATCAAGAAAACGAAGTCACGATCGACCCGGCGGAAGGCTGGGTCTTTCGGATGGACGACAAAGAAGCCCATCATGCCCATCGCCATCTGCACCATTTCATCAGCGTGCGGGTGGTACATGAACGTGCCACTCTTCTGCAGCTGAAACTCGTAGACGAAGGTCTTGCCGACGGGGATCTGCGGCTGCGTGAGACCGCCGACACCATCCATGCCGCAGGGTAGAAGCTGCCCATGCCAGTGGACTGTCGTATGTTCCGGCAGTTTGTTGGTGACGAAGATGCGCACCTTGTCGCCTTCCACCGCCTCGATGGTCGGCCCCGGCGACTGGCCGTTATAGCCCCACAAATGACCGACCATGCCCGGCGAAAATTCGCGCAACACCGGCTCGGCGACGAGATGGAATTCCTTCCAGTCGCCGTTCATGCGCCACGGCAGGGTCCAGCCGTTGAGCGTCACCACAGGATTGTAATCCGGCCCCGTTTTGGGCACGAGCGGCGGATGCATCTCCGCGCTCTTCATCGTTGGCGCCTCGGGCACCGAAGCGAAGGCGGTGCGGCCGGAAACCGCCGCACCAACGAGTGTGACACCGCCGGCGGCATTGAGAAAATTGCGACGTGAAACTGACATGATGTTCTCCGATCACTCGCCGCTGCCTGAAGCGACGCGGACACCCGCGCCAGCTCCGGAGCCGCCACCTTGAATTGCCGTATCGAAATCGACACCGGCGACGAAGAAATCGCGCTGCGCCGAGATCGCGGCGAGATTGCTGTCGATGCCTTCGCGGAAGGTCGTCAACAGCACGAACACGTCGATGAGCATGCCGTTGTATTCGAGCAACGACTGCTCGTTGACGGTGCGTCGCAGCGGCACGATCTTGTTGCGATAGGCCAGCGCGATCTCATAAGATCCGCGATGGGTGAGGTAAGCCGCGCGTGCCTCGGAGCGGATATTTACCGCTTGTTCGGCGAAGCGATTGACCGCCTGCATATAGGTTTCGGCCGCGCGCCGCCGCGTCGTCTCGCCGAAATCGAAGATCGGAATCTCGATCACCAAATCGAGCGCATTGCCCGCCGACCTCTTCTTTTCGACAACGCCGTCGCTTTTGCTGCGCTCGAACTTCGAAAAGCCAGCAAGCTCGAAGGCCGAGACATAGCGGGTGGCTTCATAAAGGCGCAGCGACGTGGCAAGCGCGTCAAGCTCCAGACGCGAGGCGATGAGATCGACACGCTGGCGGATAGCCTGCGTCTCCACCTGCTGTGTCGACGGCAAGCCGCGCGGTAGATTGGGCAGCTGACTGGGCAGTTTGTAATTGATGTCGCTGCCCCAAACGCCAAGGCTGCGCGTCAGCGCCTCCCGCGTCGTACTGGTTTCGAGACGTGCCGCCGCAAGCTGATTGGAGACTTCGGCATAGAAGGCCGCTGTACGTGCCTGGTCGAGTTTTTTGGCTGCGCCCGTCTCGCCCAGGCTGCGCATCAGGTCGGCCGCCGCATCGGCGCTTGTCCGCGCTTGTTCGAGATAAGTCACTTTCTGTCGCGCGGAGACCGCCGCGTAATAAGCCTTGCGCGCATTGGCGGCCGTGCGGAACGTCGCATCGATGGCGCGGTAGCGCGCCGCCTCAAACTGTCGTTCGCCGATCTCCCGCCGTGTCGGCTGGGTCAGGAGCGACAGCAGATTGGCGATGATGCGCCGCTCGATGTCCAATCCGCCGTTGGTCACCGTTCGACCCAACGCAAGGGTTGGATTGGGCGGCAGGCTGGCTTCGACAAAATCGGCTTCCGACAGGCCCAGCGTATTATATTCCGCCTGCAGTCCACGATTGTTGAGAAGCGCGATCTGCACCGCGCTCGTCGAGGTGAGCGGTTTGGCAAGAAGTGCCTTGACGCGTGCCGCGGCGGATGCGGCTTCGCATTGCGAGTTGATCTTGACCGCATCGGCACCGAGCGTGGCCGAGACCTGCGTCGCCACGGCCTCCATCCCCCCATCGGGCGTGAACGAGGCACAGCCACCGAGTGTCAGCGCGCTCAAACCGACAGCAAGCAAACGGCTGCGCTGAGAAAACGAGGTGCGAGAAAGCGAAGGAGCCATCAGTGCCCCCTGCTCTTGGGCGCGACACGCTGATTGCTGTCGATCCAGGATTTCGGCTGGACTGGCCGATAATCGACCGTGCCGGCCATGACCGGCGCGACGCGTTGGCGCGGCACTTTCGCCGTCGGATCGGCGGGATCGCGGACAGCATCGAGATTTGGCCAGGCGGAACACCCAGCCAGGGCGCCGGCAAGCGTGACGGCCACAGCCGTCATAACAGCGAATTTCATCATCTTCCTCGGAACAGGCCTATGGCCTCAGCGGCACTGCCGCGTGTCGTCGAGCGTGCCCTTGCCGCGAGAAATCAAGCGGCAGGGATCGCCGGCGCGAACCCGAGAGAAAGAGTGGGGACGGAGCTTGAGCTCCGCTCAGGTGTCTCGCCGACGGTTAGACGGCGAGCGATCTGGGCGGACGTTCGAGGCGCGGACCGAGCGTACCCTCGACATCGGTTTCGAGCGGCAGAGGATTGGCGGCCCGGATCGCGACAGCGGAAACGCTGAGGCAGATTTGCGGTAATACGGCCATGTGACAGGCCATGGCGGCGCAACACATGCTGCCCATGTGATCGGGCATATCGCCACCGCAACGCGCGGATGCATCAAGACAGGGCTTGGTGTCAGCAACTTGATGTTGATGATGGGTGCTATGATCGGCTTTAAGATCAGCCTTGGCGGCTTCCGCCATCCCGTGGTGATGGCTCATGGCCTGCGTCATTGGCATTCCATGAGTTTTCATGGGATGCGCATTGGCAACATCCCACATGCCGCCAGCCGAAAGGCCAAGCAGCGCCAGGAACATCACCAGTGAGCGGAACAGACGCATCATGATGCGCGCCAGAATAGGGATGCGCCGCGAAAAGGCAAGGCGGCCCGATGATGCAAGCAACCGCTCTAACCTTCCGCCACAGTCCGAATGGCACTCAAGTCCTTGTCCGAAAACTTTTTTACGGGGACGGGCAGCGACTGCTCGACAGAAAATAATATCACCCGATAAGTTCGCCTGGGGACGAAATCAAACATTCGGCTGAGGGAAAGAGATGGCAAAAGGCAGTTCGCTTACCGGGAAAGCGCTCGCGATAACTTTCATACTTTTTTCAATCACGGCGTCCGTCGCGCCTTTGGAGCGAGCGATCGCCCAAATGACCATGTGCGACGGAGACTCATGCACCATCACCGAACGTGGCCGCGAGCGTCCCATGACGGATAAGGAGGTAGACAAGCATTTTCGGCGACACAACTGGGCTCAAGTCGACAAAGTTCGCTGCAAGTACACGGACGATCAGGCGCGCTGCGAAAATATCGTCAAGGAACTGCGCAAGTTGTCGGCTTATTGAAGCCACGCAAGCGAACACGCCGAGAGATAATTTCCTCCGGCGCAAACGATCCCGCGGAACCTTACTGGTAGCGGCCGGTTGAGCATTCCTAGAGGCCGGAATTTTGGGGTTTGATAGGTCGCCATCGGCAGCATCAATCGTCTTGCACAGCCTTTTCCACGAAGGAATGCCACGATGAATCGAGCGTTCTACGATATTGTCCCCAATGCCCATGGCTGGGGCGTCCGTCATGACGGTGAGACCACCGGCGAATATGTCACCAAGGAAGCGGCCTTCGAGGCAGCCATCCCGGCCGCCTCGCTGGCCATCAGACATGGTCACGAGGTCCTCATCAGGGTCTCCGAGCAAAGATCGGGCGACACGTCCGACGGCACCCCGACGGAACCGGAACATCCGGAACTCACCCGAATCTGGAATATGAAGCGAGTCAGGCGCTAAGCGGTGACGGCTGATCGGGCCTCGTCATGCCTCAATAGCAAGTGACGAGGTTTTCCCATTCCAGACCAGCGCCAACCACCGGTTCGACGAGACGACTACGATAGCAGGCCGCAGGCAGGCCAGAATTGTGGGCTGACGACTGCTGTTCCGGCTGCTGCTCAACGGGCGTAACGTAGTGGGCGCGCTGATGGACAACGACATGGGCCGCGGAAGCTGAAGAGGTTGCAAAACCGGAGATCAAAGCCGCCGCAGCAAGGACTGGAACAAGCCCTTTAAGGACATCAGACATGGCGATCCTCCCTTAAAAGATGCCTTGGCCTTCACTGCTCTGCAATTGCGAATGCAATCCGACCTAATTTTGGCAGACTCGCCACGGTGGATGAACATTCGGTAATGCAATCGCGGAAGCCAAAAAACTTATCGCTGTGTCGCAGTCATTTTTGGCATTACAGCTCTCGCGGCGATGATGAACAATCGCGCAGTCGTGAATTGAGTTTACCGCAGGCAGCGATCGTCATTCTCTTGGGCCGCGCCCGATCAGCCGACATAGGGCTGAGGGAGATTAGCCGCCTTCCCCAGATGCCGACCCAGTCGGCGACTTGATGTGGATTGTCGGAGAGAACGGTCTGCCACTCACCAAAGAATCATTCGGGGAAGTCCGTAACGCAGCCAGAATCCCTGGTGCCCGCAAGATCGCCGCGACTCAGGCGGCGAATAAGGGCGGCCTACTGCTAAGTCCAAGGTGATTCTTGGCCGGGAAGACAGCAATATGGCTGCCCTCCTTAAGAAGACCGTCGATCACCAAAGGAGTAATTTCGGAGATGGCTGCGAAACGGTGAGTGAACGGTTTCGTCCCTCACCCGCATTCCGCGCCCCCTACGGGGCTTTTCTACCAACAAAATCAACAACCTGCACTTGGCAGATCGTTGATTGGTGCGGCCAAGAGGACTCGAACCTCCACGGGTCTCCCCACTAGCACCTCAAGCTAGCGCGTCTACCAATTCCGCCATGGCCGCTGGTAGAAAAAACCGGGCGCGAGCCCGGCTGCGTGCCGCCGGAACTCCGGGGCGCGCGACAGGCAGCCGTCTAACAAATCAATTGCCGGGTGACAAGCGCGCCCTGGGGGCAAATCACGGTTCTGAGAGCTGTTATCGCTTTTCTGGCGGCCGGCCGGCATTCGTGGCAAAATGGAACCATGCAAAATAGCGTTTTGGATGCCCCTATTCCCGCCGCCGCCTGCCCTGTGGCTCCGGAACGCGGCAGCCTCTCCCACCTGATGCAGGCCCCCGCCGGCGCCCCTCCGGTCGAATGGATCGTTTCCGAGGGTCTCACCGCCTATGACGACGCAATCTCCTTCATGGAACAGCGCGCCGACGCCATCGCTGCCGGCACCGCCCCGGAATGCGTCTGGCTGGTCGAGCACCCGCCCCTCTATACAGCCGGCACGTCGTCCAAGGACGGCGACCTGATCGATGCCCGCTTCCCGGTCCACCACACCGGGCGTGGCGGCCAGTACACCTATCACGGGCCAGGACAGCGCGTCGGTTATGCCATGCTCGACCTGCGCCGGCGCCGGCCCGATATCCGCGCCTATGTCTGCTCCCTGGAAGATTGGATCATCGCCACCCTCGCCGCCTACAACATCCGTGGCGAACGCCGCGCCGACCGCGTCGGCGTGTGGGTGCAGCGGCCCGACAAGCCACGCGGCTTCGACGGCGCGATGGCCGAGGACAAGATCGCCGCCATCGGCATTCGCGTGCGCCGCTGGGTGACGTTCCACGGCATTTCGCTGAACGTCGAGCCGGACCTGTCGCATTTTTCCGGCATCGTGCCCTGCGGCATTTCCAACGCCCACTACGGCGTGACGAGCCTCGTTGATCTCGGCATTCCCGTGACCATGCCTGAAGTCGACAGCGTCATGCGCCGCACATTCGAAACCGTGTTCGGGCCGACGGCTTAATCTAGCCAACGAAATCCTTCTGCTTCACGGTTTCCCGCAAGATATCCAGGAAAGCTTCCGCGACGCGTGAAAGCGAAGCGCCGCGATGGCGGATGACGCTGATCGTGCGATGGACCTGCGGTTTGATCAGCGGCCGGCTGGTCAATGTGGGCGGCGGTTCGGTCGGAAACGCCAGCCGCGGCAAAGCCGCGACAGCCAGACCAGCTTCAACGAGGCCCAACGATGTCGGCAGGTGCTGGACTTCATAAAACCAGTTCGGATGCCATCCCGCATTCTGCAGCGCGCGATCGATCACGAGCCTATTTCCGCTCAGACGATTGGCGGTGACGAAACGATATGGCGCCAGATCACGCCAAGCGATGCGCTTGCTCGATGCCAGCGGATGATCATGTCGGCATGCCAGAACATAAGGGTCCTCGATGAGGTTGATGTATTCGAGATCCGAGTCACGTCCGCCGAGAAAGGTGATCCCAAGATCGGCATTTTGCCGCTTCACGCGATGGATCACCGCATTGGCGTTTTCGTCGACGATCCGGATCCGGACCTGATGAAAATGCGCATTGAATTGAGCGATGACGCGCGGCAGAAAATAGTGCGCGACCGTTGGAATGCAGGCGATCACGAGGCGGCCGGTTCGCTGCGCCGATAGGTTTTTGATCGATGCCAGGGACGCGTCGAAATCATCGAGCAGCCTGTGCACCTTCGGCAGGAACTCCCGCCCGGGAATCGTCACTTGAACGTTGCGCGTCGTGCGTTCCAGCAATTCGATCCCAAGACTCTTCTCCAGATTCTGGATGCGTCGCGTCAGCGCCGGCGCGGAGATGTTGAGCGTTTGCGCTGCGTCATGAAACGAGCCCAGCTCAGCCACAACCGCAAATGAGCGAAGCGATTCAAAGTCGGTCGACACGGGCCACCTATAATTGCAAATTATGCAATTATCATAGCAAAAATTGCAATTCACATCAAGAAATCAGCACCGTAGGCGTAGCTGACTGCTGTGAAGGAGCAACGAAGCCGTGACCTATCTCGTGGGAGAAACCTATAGCGCCGTGCCAGCGGGGGATCGCTTCAGGGCGCTGCTCGCAAGGCCCGACATCGTCAGATTGCCTGGCGCTTACAATGGTCTTTCCGCGCTGGAAGCGAAGGCAGCAGGCTTTGAAGCTCTCTACCTGTCGGGCGCCGCGATGTCCGCCTCGATGGGATTGCCGGACACCGGCATCATCACGGTCGAGCAAGTTGCCTTCTTCATTCAACAGATCACCCGGGCCTCCGGACTGCCTTTGCTCGTCGACGGCGACACGGGGTACGGCGAAGTTCTCAACGTCATGAATATGGTGCGCACGTTCGAGGACGCAGGCGCGGCGGCCGTTCACCTCGAAGATCAGATTCTTCCCAAGAAGTGCGGTCATCTGAACGATAAAAAACTCGCCGATCCAACCGATATGGCGGCCAAGATCGCTGCCGCCCGCAAGGCAAGACGCCACCTCTACATTATTGCTCGCACCGATGCAGTCGCCAGCGAAGGCATGGACGGTGCTGTGGCGCGGGCGAAGCTCTATCTGGAAGCTGGCGCCGATGGAATTTTTCCGGAAGCCTTGACCGATGCCGAGATGTTCAAAGAATTCGCCCGTCGCATGCCGGGCGTACCTTTGCTCGCAAATATGACGGAGTTCGGCCGGACGCCCTTCTTCAGCGCCGCGGACATTGAGGCGATGGGCTATCGCATGGTGATCTGGCCCGTAAGTGCTCTGCGTGCCGCAGCCGCCGCCCATCGCGAGCTGTATCAATCGATCAAAGCTCATGGCGGCACGCGCGAACAAGTCGGCAAGATGCAGACCCGCGAGGAGCTCTACGAGCTGATTAATTACCACGCGTTCGAGGCATTGGATGCCTCGATCGTGAAAACCGTCGTTCCCGCAGCTTTGTAACGCAAAGCATCGACCTCCGGTGCGCAAGCGCATGGGAACCATTGCGGACACAGGGCCGCTGAAAACCACCCAACTTCTGACGACCAAGAGGCGCGAGATATGCAAACACCCATCAAATGCGTTCTGATGCGTGGCGGAACCTCACGCGGGCCCTATTTCAAGGACGGGGATCTTCCCGCCGATATGGAAACGCGGAAACAGGTTCTCCTGCGCGTGATGGGTAGCCCGCACATCCGCCAGATCGACGGCATCGGCGGCTCCGATCCCGTGACCAGCAAGGTCGCCGTCGTCCGCAAGTCGATGCGCGCCGACGCGGATGTCGACTATCTGTTCAGCCAGGTTTGGGTCGATCGCGCCGAAGTCGATACGTCGCCCTCTTGCGGCAACATTCTCACCGGCGTAGGGCCGTTCGCGATCGACGAAGGCTTGGTGGCCGCGCAAGACGGCGAAACACGCGTTCGCATATTCGACGTCAACACCAACTCATTGGTCGAGGCTGTGGTGCAAACGCCTGGAGGCCGCGTCGATTACGAAGGCACCCACCGGATCGATGGCGTGAACGATGCCTACGCGCCCATTCAGTTGGACTTTAAAGCAATGGTCGGCGCCAAGACCGGCAAGCTTTTCCCGACCGGCCAGCGCGCGGAAGAGATCAATGGCGTCCGCGTGTCCTGCGTGGACATGGCCATGCCGATCGTCTTCGTGCCCGCCCAACAGGTCGGCAAGACCGGCTACGAAACCAAGATCGAACTCGATACCGATCGGCAACTGTTGGCGACGCTGGAGAAAATTCGGCTGATCGCTGGAGAGCGGATGGGCTTTGGCGACGTGACTGGTCGCGTCATTCCCAAAATTGCCCTGGTCGCTCCACCATGCGCAGGGGGCACGATCGCTTCGCGCTACTTCATGCCCCACGCGATCGCGACAGCCTATGCCGTGACCGGCGGCGTCTGCCTTTCGACAGCAAGCTGCATACCCGGCACGGTCGCTTACGACGTCGCCGCCCTGTCGCAAGCCGCGGACGGCGTCACGCATATCGCGATTGAACATCCGCAAGGAAAGATGTTCGTCGATGTCAAAGTCCAAGACAAGGATGGCTCCGTCGTGGTGGAACAGGCATCTCTGGTTCGGCACGCCCGCCGGCTGATGGCAGGAGAAGTCTATGTGCCATCGACTGTATGGACAGGGCCGCAAACCAGCGGCTTGATCGAGAAAACGCGCGAAATGGCCTAGGCGCGATCCGTCACCCAGTTTCGTCCGTTGCGGCCGCGTGCCCCAAGCAAAGTGTGTCCAAGGAGTTCTACATGGGCCAGATAGCCATTCCGGCCGTTTATATGCGCGGTGGAACGAGCCGAGCCTTGTTCTTTCATCAACGCGACCTGCCGCCGATCACGACGCCGAAAGACTACCGGCCGTGGGATCCTCTGTTTCTGGCGGCCCTGGGCTCTCCCGACCCCAACGGACGCCAGCTCGACGGCCTGGGCGGAGGTATTTCATCCTTGTCGAAGATCGCGGTCATCGGACCGCCGACCCACCCTGATGCGGACGTGGATTACACCTTTGCGCAGGTCGCGATCGGACAGCCGGTTGTCGGCTATCGTGGAAACTGCGGCAATATTTCAGCCGCTGTCGGCCCGTTCGCGCTCGATGAAGGCCTGGTGAAAGCCGATGGTGACCGCGCCACCGTGCGCATTCACAATACCAATACCGGCAAGATCATTGTCGCGCACTTTCCTGTCGAGGATGGCAAGGCGGCGGTGAATGGCGCATGCGCCATTCAGGGTGTTGGCGGCACGGGAGCTGAAATCGAACTGGCGTTCACCGATCTCGGCGGCGCGACGACCGGCAAACTTCTGCCAACCGGCAAAGCCATCGATGACTTGAATATTCCCCCGTTCGGCAGGATCCAGATGTCGCTCGTCGATGCCGCCAATCCGGCGGTTTTCGTCAAAGCCGAGACGATTGGCCTGAGTGGCACGGAGACGCCGGAGGCGTTGACCAACAATGCCCGCGCCATGACGGCCTTCGAGGACATTCGCGTCGCCGCTGCCGTGGCCATGGGGCTGGTGAGCGATCCGCAGGAAGCGCGCACCAAACTGAAGAATTTGCCAATCGTCGGCATTTTGAGCCCACCCCAACAGACGACCATGAGCTCGGGAGATATCGTCCAAGCCTCCCAGATGGATCTGACGGCGCGGATGATCTCCGCCGGTCAGCCGCACAAGGCGACACCGTTGACGGCTGCGATGTGTCTTGCGGTCGCGTCCCAAATCCCCGGCACAATCGCAAACCAACTCTCTCAGAAGCCGGCCGACCGCTCCAAACTGCGGATCGGACATCCAAGCGGCATTCTGCCTGTCGACGCGACGGTACGACAGGACGGCGATGAAAGCATTGCTGAAGAAGCCATCGTTTTTCGCACGGCGCGCCGTTTGATGGAGGGTCGTGTGCTCATGCCGATCAGCACCGACGAAGCACGCTTACCGCGTGAGATGCGATGAAAACAGTATTGAATTTTGGAGGAGGTAACATGTTCAAACAGCGTCTCGTTCAAGCCGGCCTGGCATTGGCGCTTCTTGGACTCCCACCCGCGTTCGCGCAGGACTTCCCTGCACGTCCTATTAAATTGCTCGTTCCCTATGCGGCCGGCGGCGGCACGGACGCGGTCGCGCGCATCGTGGCGCAGGCCGTAGGCGAGAGAATGGGACAAGCCGTGATCGTCGAAAACAACGGCACGGGCGGCGGCAATCTTGCCTCGCAGATCGTCGCAGCCGCACCGGCCGACGGCTATACGATGCTCATGGCCAACCAAGGTCCGATGGTGGTCAACCCTCATCTGTTCAAAAATCTGAAAGTCGACCCGCTGCAGGCTTTCGAACCCGTGACGCTTCTGGCCTCGGTGTCGCTGGTGCTCGTCGTGCCGCAGAAATCGCCGTTTAATTCGGTCGCCGAGTTCATCGACTTCGCGAAAAAAAATCCCAGGAAACTCAGCTACGGCAGCGCCGGCAATGGATCGGCCAGCCACCTGGCGGTCATGCTGATGGCTCAGCTCGGCGATCTCGATGTCACCCATGTGCCTTATCGCGGCGCTGGCCCTGCCCTCAATGATCTTGTCAGTGGACAGACCGATTTCATGATCACCAGCCTGCCATCCGTCACCGGGCTGATTTCGTCAGGGACGGTGAAGGCGTTGGCCGTGAGCCCGGACAAGCGTATCACGGCTCTGCCCGACGTGCCGACCTTGATGGAAGCCGGCATCAAGGATTATGCGACCGGCGCCTGGTATGGCTTCGTCGTGCCGAAGGGAACGCCGCAAGACGTGGTCGAAAAGCTGCGGGCGGCCAGCATCGATGCAGTCAGCAGCCCGTTCGTCCGTGAGCGCTTCGCCAGCGAAGGGACCGATCCGATCGGCTCGAGCGGCGAAGACTTCCGCAAGATGATGATCGAAGAGTCGGCCCGCTGGTCCGACGTGGTGAAAAAATCCAACACCGTCATCAATTGATCGGACTTCGATAGGGAACCGCCGCGGCTCAACCCCGCGACGGTTCAAATCAGCGCCGATCCAACGGCGTCGCGAAACGCGGCCTGACTTTCGGCGCCACCGTCGGTTGCGTGAAACCTTGCGACGTCGTCGTCTGCCCCATACCTGGCGCCAGCGCGGACAATTCGCGCATGTAGTTCTCCGGCAACTGCCAGGATTTCGCCGCCGCGATCACCGCTTCCATATAGCCATCGAGCGGGCGACCGCCGCCTTTGCCACGTCCGACATAAACCAGCGCGCGCACCGACGCCCCCGCATCGCGCAACACCGGCTGGGAAATCTTGGTGTAGAGACCGCTGCCAATGCTCTCATAGGTATCGAGCGTCCGCATATCGCCCAGCGCCACGTCCCACAACACGCCATGCACGCTGCGCGTGCCATCGCGCTGCACAGAGGCATAGCCTTCCGCCATGATGATGAAGCGATGGCGCGGCAGGATTGCCCGGCTTACCGGCCGCGAACGCGGGCAGCGCACCTGCATCGCCGCCACATCCATGTTCGAGCCATAGGCGAAATAAAGCGGCATAACGGCCTCAAGTTTCAGATCAACAAAGCGATAACGCCCTCGCTGGCTTGCGTCCAGCCCGCCACTGCGCTCACTATTGTCTCACCAATAGGCAGCCATCGGAGCCGCCATGAGCGATGATCGTAAAGCCATCGATGCCATTATTGCCAGGCAATTCGCCAGCCTCGCCTGGACACCAGGAACCTCCGGCAACTGGACCGGCTTTGCCGGAGATTTTCTTCCCGGCGCCGCCCTCTTTGCAGCAGTGCGCCCGGCCAGATCACAGAGCGTCGAGGATTTCGTCACTCGTATGAAGGGCCTGGCCCAGACCAACCTTCGCGCCTTCCATGAAGACGTCCTGGGCGTGGACATTCGCATTTTCGGCAATGTCGCCATTGCGGCGGCGGGTTGTCGGATCACCGAAAACAACGAGAAGATAAGCCACGGCGTCGAAATGATGCTTCTGATCAAAGACGCCGGAGCCTGGCGCATCGTCGCGCAAGCCTGGGACACGGAAAGCCCCGACGAGCCGATGCCTGAGGATTTGCGGACCCGCGACTAGAGCAAATCACGTTTCGGTAGAAACGCAATTTTGCTTAGATCCTCTTATTTGGACTCGTCTTCATGGCGCTCGACGAGTCCGTCGAGCTGTGAAACGCTATGAAGACCCTCAAGCAAATTCCATGATCACCGCATCGACGGCCAGCGAGTCGCCGGCCTTGGCCAACAACTTGCGCACGGTCACGTCGCGCTCGGCCCGCAGCACATTCTCCATCTTCATCGCCTCGACGATGCAGAGCGGCTCGCCAGCGCTCACCTGCTGCCCTTCGGTGACGAAGATCGTTTTCACCAGCCCGGGCATCGGGCAGATCAATGCCTTCGACGTGTCGGCCTGTTTCTTTTCCGGCATGATCGCCGCGAGATCGGCCTCTCGCCGTGTGTAAACATGAATGATCGCGGCGGTGCCGTGGCTGGTCAACGCCATACCGTTGAGCACAGGACGAAGCTGCGCGGCATAGGGCGTGTCGTCGATCATACCGCGCCACACCAATTCACCTGGCACCCAGCTCGATTGCACGCGCAGCGCCCGCGCCGACGCATCGTCGATCCGAACCAGCAAACCATCGTCAGCTTCGTCGACGACAATGTTGATGCGCTCGCCATGCAGAATGACGGCGCGTTCGCGCAGGAACACCACCGGATTTTGCGTTTGCATCTGGCCGGAAATCTGCCGCTTGCGCTCATTGGCGACATGGTCGGCATGAACAGCGATGGCAGTGAGAGCGAAGCGCGCTTCCCCTTCCGGCATCGGCATGGCGAAGCCATGCGGATATTCCTCGGCGATGAAGCCAGTCGACAAGCGGGCCTCGCGCCAGCGCTTGTGCTGCATCAACGACGACAGAAACGGAATATTGTGGCGGATGCCATCGATGACGAATTCATCGAGTGCCCGCGCTTGCGCGTCGATGGCCGCCTCACGATCGCCCGCATGCGTGACGAGCTTGGCGATCATCGGATCGTAATAGATCGAGATCTCGCCGCCTTCCTGCACGCCCGTGTCATTGCGCACGGTGACGCCATCGTAATGGCCTTCCGTCGGCGGCCGATATTTCACCAGGCGGCCGGTCGACGGCAGGAAGCCGCGCACTGGGTCTTCCGCATAGACGCGGCTTTCCACCGCCCATCCCCGCAGATGCACATGGCTCTGGCGGATCGCCAGCGTTTCGCCGGCCGCCACACGGATCATCTGCTCCACCAGATCGATGCCGGTGACGAGTTCGGTCACCGGATGCTCGACTTGCAGACGGGTGTTCATTTCCAGAAAGTAGAAGCTGCGATCCTGGCCGGCGACGAATTCGACGGTGCCGGCGGAATCGTAATCGACCGCCTTGGCGAGAGCGACGGCTTGCGCGCCCATGGCGCGGCGCGTTTCCTCATCGAGCAGCGGTGACGGCGCTTCCTCGATCACCTTCTGGTTGCGGCGCTGGATCGAACATTCGCGCTCGCCGAGATAGATGACATTGCCGTGCTTGTCGCCAAGCACCTGAATTTCGATATGGCGTGGATTGACGATGAACTTTTCGATGAAGACACGATCGTCGCCGAAGGACGACAGGGCCTCGGACTTCGCCCGTTCAAATCCTTCCGCCACCTCATCGCGCGAGTTGGCAATGCGCATGCCCTTGCCGCCGCCACCCGCCGACGCCTTGATCATCACCGGATAGCCGATCTCGTCGGCGATCTGCACCGCATGTTCCGGACTGTCGATCACGCCCAGATGCCCCGGCACGGTCGAAACCTTGGCCGCATTGGCGAATTTCTTCGACTCGATCTTGTCGCCCATGGCGGCGATGGCGCGCGGATTGGGGCCGATGAAGATGATGCCGGCCGCTTTTAGCGCCTCGGCGAAGGCCTGGCGCTCCGATAGGAAGCCGTAGCCCGGATGCACGGCCTCGGCCCCCGTCTGCTGGCAGGCGGCGACGATCCGGTCGATCAGGAGATAGGATTCGGCGGCGGGCGCTGGGCCGATGTGGACGGCCTCATCGGCCATCGCCACATGCAGGGCATCACGATCAGCGTCCGAATAAACCGCAACCGTGGCAATTCCCATGCGGCGGGCGGTTTTGATGACACGGCAAGCAATCTCGCCCCGATTGGCGATCAGAATTTTCTTGAACATTCATGCCCCGACGGCCGGCAAGGAAAGCGCCGGCCCGACTGTTCTAAAAGGGGCACGCACAGCCGTCTATAGGTCAATTTTACAGAAAATACGGCTCAAGCGGCCTTCTGCACGGCCTTTTCCAAGACATTTCCGAGCCCTTGCCAGCCTGCGCCCGCGCGACCGCGAACCGCCGCCGGCAACCAAGCCGGTACCCGATGCGCCTCGGCCAGGACATTGACCAGCAAAGCGAAGGTGTTGAGCGTGCAGGTCTTGTCTGCCTGCTGGATCAACCATTCGGCTTGCGGTGTGTTGACGACGCCGGTCGGACGCGCCTGCCAGACGACGTGATCGGTGATCGCCTCGACGAACAGTGCCGTCCATTCGGGGCATTTCACCGCGCTGCTACGCTCAAGATGAAACAGCGCCTCGGCTTCGTCACGCCCGACACTGGTTTGCGAGAAGATCAATCGGCGCAACCGCACCACATCTTCCGTCGTGACTTCGTTGGCATTCGTCAGTGAAACGACAGCGGCGCGGCCGCGATCAAGATGTTCACCAAGACCAGTCCTGTTCATGTCCATTTGCTCGACCCCGTTCTGCGGCTTCTTTAACGACGCCGTCTTGATGACGTTAACCTCTAGGTCATGGCCGTTGCCATCCGATGAACGCGCCGCAGGCTTCGCGGCACAGGGTTAAAGGCCACGCAACAGGTTTGGTTGCCGATTCCATAACCGGTTCGCCACCAGCTAAAACCGTAACACCTTGTTTACGTAAACAAATTGAATCCGCGATCACTACAATCCGAAGAGCCTTGATTTATAAGTCCGTTAAGCCCGACACCCCAGTTTGCGAGCTGCAGAGTGTGAGCCATTGGGACGCGACGGCGTCGGGGATTGGGAATGAATTCGGGTTCTAGGGCTGGTCAGCGCCGGCGCGGCAGAAAAGGCGTTGCGCCGCTTGCAAGCTGCGCCACCGTTTTTCTGGCCGCAACCCTCCCGCTTGATGTCGCTCACGCCGATTGCACGCTCTCTGGCAATGGCACTTTGGAATGCACCGGCGCAATCAGCCCCAATGGTGTCGATAACGCCGGCCTCATCGGCGACGTCCACATCCAATATGGCACCACGGTTATCGGCGGCACCGCGAGCACCAATGCCGGTGTTTCCATGGGCCCATCGGGCACCTTGCTGAACGACGGCTCAATAACCGGCAATACCAACGGCGTCACCGGCGAGGACTTGCTGATCCTCCACAACAACGGCGTCATTCGTGGCACGGGGGCGAGCGGCGTTGCCGGCCAAGGCGGCATAAACGGAACCAACAATGGCCTGATCCAGGGACAGACCGTCGGCATCTCCACGTCTTCATCCCTGCAATTGGAAAACAATGGCCGCATCTCCGGCCGGATCGGCACACAGTCGCAGAGCCTGCAGTTGACGAACAATGGCACGATCGATGCTCTCGATGTCGGCGTTGACGTGACCGGCAATGCCGCGGGCAACGCCAAAGTCGTCAACGACGGCACGATCTCCGTCGGCAACACGTCTGGATTGGCCGTTCGCGCTGCCGGCAATTTAGAGCTCACCAACCGGGCGCGGATTGTTGGCGGGATCAGCGCCTTCGGCGTCAATGCCACCAACACCGGTACGATCGATGGCCAGGCGGGCGCGGCTTTCTACAGTATCGGCGCTTTCAACCTGACCAACAACGGCACGGTGACCGGCAAAACAGGCGCTATCGCCGTCGATGGCTCTGCGAGTATCACCAATGGCGGCGCCATATTGTCATCAGGCGCCGGCAGCACGGCGATCCAAGCCACCAACCTGTCGCTCACCAACAACAGCCAGGTCTCGGCCAGCGGCGACGGCTCGACCGGCATTCGCGTCACCAACGATGCCTCGGTCGCCAATAACGGCTTGATCTCGGCGGCCAACAACGGTGTCGCCGTCAACATCGGCCGCAACGCGACGATCACCAACAGCGGCCAGATTTCCGCCGACGTATCGACCAGCGCCGCGACACCCTCGATCGGCGTCGCCATCGGCAACAGCGCCTCCATCACCAATACGGGTGTGATCTTGGCTGGTGGCAATGGCAGCCAAGCCGCTTATGGCGTTTACAGCACCGGCGACAGCACCGTCACCAATCAAGGCCGCATCTCGGCAACCGGCAATGGCGCCGTGGCCGTGGCCGGCGCCAGTAATATGACTTTGACCAATACTGGCGCGGTCCTCGCCACGGGCGCCGGCTCAATCGGCTTCTTCGCGGGCAATACAGCCAATCTCAACAACAGCGGCCAGGTCTCGGGGGCAGCGGTCGGCGTTGGCGCCAGCGGCTCCGTCAACATCACCAACGGCGGCTCCATCTCTGGGGCCACCGGCGTTCAGGTGAATGCGTCATCGACGCCATCCGCTGGCTCCGTCATCAACAACAATGGCACGATTATCGGCACGTCAGGCGTCGCGATCCAGCTCACCGGCGCGGCCGATACGCTGACCATCGGCCGCAACTCCCGCATCAGCGGCCTGATCGCGATCGGCGGTGGCGGCGACACGATCAATCTCGATGCCGGCGGCCATCGTTCGCAGGTTCTGGTTTTCGACACCTTGCAAGGTGCGCAGATCAACGTCAGCAATGCGCCGGGGTGGCAGCGCACTGGCAATGCCATCGTCGTGGTCGACACGACGACCCAGCAGATGGCCGATCGCGGTGTCAGCGACGTAACCGACGCGGTGCGCGACATCACGCTCGGCCGCATCAGCGAACCCGTCAATCGCCGGCAAAGCAATACCGGCTTTTACATCGAGCCGTTCGGCGGCGCGCGCCGACAAGGCGAAACCACCAGGACCGCGGGCTATACGGCAACCAGCACTGGCGCGGTCATTGGCATCGAAAGCGCCCAGATGGCGCCCCTGCGCATCGGCGCCTTCGTCGGTGGCGCCATGGGCAATTCGAAAGCCAGCGGCACCGACCCACTCTCGCACCAGGCGACCTATGGCGTCGCCGGTGTCTACGGACGCTATTCGCAAGACATCTTCTTCGTCGAAGCAGCGGTGACGGGCGGCATCACCTCAGGTCAGAGCACGCGCACCGTCGTCAGCAACATGCTCGCCACGGGCCAGGCCACCGTCACCGGTCATACCAGCGGCAAATTCTTGAGCCCGGAGATTGGCGCTGGCGTCGACATCGCTGTCAATGACACCACGAGCATCAAACCTTCCATCCACTATCGCTATACAGTGACCGGATGGAACGGCACGACCGAGAACGATCCCGTCGCCGGCATGACGCTTGGCGGCCGCAGCACGCGCACCAGCGAAATGCGCGCCGAAATCACCGGTAGCCACATCTATCGCTATCTCGATGGCACCTTGCATGTCTACGAAACACTGGGCGTCATCTCACGCCGAAGCAATGGCTCGGATGTGTTGGCCCAACTCGCCGGCTCCGCTGTCAGTATCGACCCGACCGGCCCGCGCACGACGCTCGGCCTGTTCGCTGTTGCCGGCCTCGAATGGCGCGGCCAGGGCGCCTACAGCCTGTTCGCCAATCTCAGAGGCGAATGGCACAACGACAAGAATGCCATTTTCGCCATGCGCGCCGGGGCGATGATGCGTTTCTAAGACTTCTACAGTGGAATATTGTCGTGTTTCTTCCAAGGATTTTCCAGATCCTTGTGGCGCAGCATGGCCAATGCGCGCGCGATACGTTTGCGCGTTGCATGCGGCATGATCACCTCATCGATATAGCCGCGTTCAGCGGCAACGAAGGGTGACAGAAAGCGATCTTCATATTCCTTGGTCCGCGCTGCGATCTTCTCGGCATCCTTGATATCAGCCCGGAAGATGATCTCGACCGCGCCCTTGGCACCCATCACCGCGATCTGCGCCGACGGCCAGGCATAGTTGAAATCGCCCCGCAGATGTTTGGACGCCATCACGTCATAGGCGCCCCCAAAGGCCTTGCGCGTGATGACTGTGACTTTTGGTACCGTCGCTTCCGCATAGGCGAACAGCAGTTTCGCACCATGCTTGATCAGGCCGCCATATTCCTGCGCCGTGCCCGGCAAAAAGCCTGGCACATCGACAAAGGTAACGATGGGAATGTTGAACGCATCGCAGAAGCGCACGAAGCGCGCCGCCTTGCGCGATGCATCGCTGTCGAGAACACCCGCCAGCACCATCGGCTGATTGGCGACGAAACCGATCGTGCGCCCTTCGATCCGCCCGAAGCCCGTGACGATATTGCGCGCATGCGCTTCTTGGATTTCGAAGAAGTCACCTTCGTCAGCGACTTTCGAAATGAGCTCGCGGATGTCGTAAGGCTTGTTGGGATTGTCAGGGACAAGCGTATCGAGCGAATAATCGAAGCGATCCACCGCGTCGAATGCCGGCCATTCCGGCACATCGTCGCGGTTTGACGACGGCAGGAAATCGATCAGCCGCCGGATCTGCAGCAGCGCCTCTACATCATTGTCATAGGCATGATCGGCAACGGAAGACTTGGTGGTGTGCACCGAAGCGCCGCCCAGCTCCTCCGCCGTCACCGTTTCATTGGTGACGGTCTTCACCACCTCGGGTCCGGTGACGAACATATAGCTGGTGTCGCGCACCATGAAGATGAAATCGGTCATGGCCGGCGAATAGACGTCGCCACCCGCGCAGGGGCCCATGATCACCGAGATCTGCGGGATAACGCCCGAAGCCAGAACGTTGCGTTGGAACACTTCCGCATAGCCGCCAAGTGCTGCAACGCCTTCCTGAATACGCGCACCGCCAGCATCGAAGAGCCCGATGATCGGCGCGCGGTTCTTCAGCGCCATATCCTGGATCTTCATGATCTTCTGCGCATGGGTCTCCGACAGGGAGCCGCCGAACACGGTGAAATCCTTGGCATAGACGAAGACCGTGCGGCCGTTCACCGTGCCCCAGCCGGTGACGACACCGTCGCCCGGGATCTTCTCGGCCTTGTCCATGCCGAAGTCGGTCGAGCGATGCTGCACGAACATATCGAATTCTTCGAAGGAATCGTGATCGAGCAGGAGGTCGATCCGCTCCCGCGCCGTAAGCTTGCCGCGCTTGTGCTGCGCGTCGATCCGCGCCTGCCCGCCGCCCAGAGCCGCTTTCCCCCGCCGCTCTTTCAGATCAGCAATAATATGTTTCACGAGCATCCTCCGGCTAATCTGTGGGCCCGGTGTTTAGGCGAGCGCGGCCAGCACCGCGGCCGCTGCATCCATTTCGATCTTGCGTCGCGCCTGGCGCTCAACGGCCTCGGCGTCGGCGCCCCAGACGCGCATCTGATAATCCTCATCCACCTGCGCCGCGGCCCAGGCTTCATCGGCTGCGAGCTTACCTGATGCCAGCGCCAGCGCCAGCAGCGCCGAGCCGGTCAAGGTCGTCACCGTGTTCAAGGCGGCGGCCTTCAAAGGCGCCGCCACGCCCTGCCCGGTCAGATCCGCCACCACCGCATGAACGGCCGCGAGCGTTTCTTCCGGCTGCGCCGCATGCATCACCCCTTCAGCCAGGACAAAGCGAGCACCATGGGTCTCGCGCATCCAGGCGATGACAGGATCCCAGGCTTGGCGCTGTGCGGCGGCAAGCGTCTCCGGCTCGCCGGCGCGATAACACAGCAAGTCCGAGCCAGCGTATTTGACCACTTCAGCCTGCACGGCCGCGATGTCGCGCGCCACACCATCGAGCGCCGAATTAACGAGACGAGTCAGCGGCATTGCGGACGGGTCAATGACCTCCTTCTGCGCCTCCCACTCAGCCACCAGCAATTGCGCGAGCCGGGCATCCGGCACCGCCAGCTGATTGCGCGCCGGGGTCAGCGCCGGACGGCCGTCGAGCACCAGCGTAAACTGGCCATCTTCTTCGCGCGTGTCGGCGTTCTTGTAGAAGCGGCGCGGCAAGGCCTTACGCTGATCGCGCCGCGCCATTTCCACCGGATCGATATTCTCTCCGGTGGTGGGCAGCAGGTCGCGCAAGAGATCGCGCTCGGGATCACGCTTGGGATCGTCGCCCATCATCACTCCGGAAAGCGCGGCAACGCCGTTTCGCCAGACGGCGGCGCGACGCGCGCCACATTCATCGTCATCGCCAGCAGCGAATAATAGCCGACAAGGCCGCAGAGCTCGACCACGCCGGTCTCGCCGAATTGCACCTTGGCGAGCTCATAGGTCGCATCGCTGACCCGGCGCGTGGCGAGCAATTCGGAAACGAAATCCCAGACGATCTGCTCTTCCTTGGTCAGCGGCACCGGCCGGCGTCCGTCGCGGATCGCCGCCACCGTCTCTTCGGTGACGCCAGCGGCCAGTGCATGTTTGCGATGGGCGCCCCACTCGAAATCCTGTGTCCAGTGCCGCGCCACCATCAGAATGGTGAACTCGCTCAACCGGCCCGACAGCGAGCAGCGATAACGCAGGAACTCACCAACGCGGTGCGTGCGGGTCAGCAGTTCCGGCGAACGGATGAACACATGCCACGGCCCGGAAAATCCAACCTTGCGTTCGGCCACGAACTCGTCATGCGCCTGCTTCTGCTCGGGCGTGAAGTCTTTTTCAGCGAGTGGGGGCAGACGACATTCGCTCACGAACTACTCCTGTGGGGCATCCTCGATGGGATCATATTGCTTCACGTCGAAGCCGAAGAAATCGAAGGTCTTCTGCATATGCGGCGGCAGCGGCGCGGTGATATCGAGCGTGCCACCGCGCGGATGCGGCAGGACGAGACGCCGCGCCAGCAGATGCAGCTTGCGTTCGATCTCAGCAGGGATGGCGCGCATCGGATCGGTGCGGCGCGGATCATTGCTCTTCAGATCGAGCCCATATTTCGGATCGCCGATGATCGGATGGCCGATGGCCTCCGCATGGGCGCGCAACTGATGGGTGCGGCCGGTGATCGGCTTCATCGACAGCCAGGCGAGCCGCGGCGCCACCTTGTCCACCGTGGCATAGAAGGTCACCGAATGCTGCGCGTCCTCTTCGCCGTGTTTGGCGACGCGCATCTTCTCGGGATCAATGCGCGCGGAGGAAGCGGGCCGTTGCTCACCGCGCTTGTCGCCCATGCCCGGCCCCTTGGCCAGGAACAACGAGATACGGCCCTGGAACGGCTTGGGCACGCCTTCGACAACCGCCCAGTAGATTTTGCGCGCCTGGCGCGAGCGGAAGATTTCGCCGAGGTCCGAGGCGATCTTGCGCGACTTGGCGATCAGCAGCACGCCCGACGTGTCCCGATCGAGACGATGCACGAGCACCGGGCGTTCGCCCTTCTCGTTGGCCATGGCCATCAGCATGCCGTCGACATGGCGCGTCGTTCCGGAACCACCCTGCACGGCCAACCCATAGGGCTTGTTGATCGCCATCAGATATTTGTCCTCGAACAGGACAAGCTCTTTCAGCATGCGCACGTCGTCGGGCGAAGCCGGCCGTGCCTTCTTGACCGCCGGAGCGGCCGGCGGCGCATCGAGCTTCAGCGGCGGCACCCTGATGGTGTTGCCATCGGCGATGCGCGTCGACGTCTCGGTGCGTTTGCCATCAACCCGCACTTCGCCCTTGCGAACGATGCGGTTGAGATGGGCGAGCGAAAGCGCGGGAAAGTGCCGGCGGAACCAGCGGTCAAGCCGCATGCCGTCTTCGTCGGCGCTGACGATCAATGTCTGCACGGCTGTGCTCTGTCCATCGCTCATGACAGCGCCCTAACCAAAGCAAGGCCTATGGCCAGCGCCGCAACCGACGCACCCACGGAAGCGAGCGCATAGAGCCCGGCGGTCGCCACCTCGCCCCGCTCCCACAGCTGCATGGTATCCAGCGAAAACGCCGAAAATGTCGTGAAGCCGCCAAGAATGCCGGTCGTCAGGAACAGCCGCGTATGCTGCGTCCAGCTCTCGCTGGCGCGGAACGCCAGCCAGGCCACCAGCCCGCCCATGACAAAAGAACCCAGAACGTTGACGGCCAGCGTCCCCCAGGGAAAATCGGTCCCGCACAGGCGTGCGCAGCCCAAATTCACCCCATGGCGGAGCGCGCCCCCAAGTCCGGCGCCAAAAAATACGATCAAAAAACCCATCATGCCCCCTCTATAGAGGGCGGAACCGGCCCCGTCATCACTTCAAAAGGGCAAGAATCCAGGAATGAATCCGGGAATGAATGTCAGGATTCGCCGCGTTCCTGGCGCAGCTTGGCCCAGTATTCCAGCCGCTTGCGCACTTCGCGCTCGAAACCGCGTTCCACCGGCTCATAAAGGCTCCGCCGCCCCAGTTTCTCGGGCCAGTAGTTCTGGCCGGAAAAAGCGTCCGGCTGGTCATGGTCATAGCGATAGCCGGCGCCATAACCCTCGTCCTTCATCAGCTTGGTCGGCGCGTTCAAAATGGTCTGCGGCGGCATCAGCGAGCCATAGGTCTTGGCCAGGGCGGTGGCCTTCTGCCAGGCGACATAGGCGGCGTTCGATTTCGGCGCCGAGGCGACATAGAGAACCGCATTGGCCAGCGCCAGTTCACCTTCGGGCGTACCCAGGAAATCATAGGCCTCCTTCGCCGCATTGGCGACGAGAAGCGCTTGCGGATCAGCCAGGCCGATGTCTTCGATCGCCATGCGAACCACGCGCCGGGCGATGAACAAAGGATCCTCACCGGCATCGAGCATGCGCGCCAGATAATAAAGCGCCGCATCGGGATCTGAACCGCGCACCGATTTGTGCAGGGCGCTGATCAGATTGTAATGCCCCTCCTGCCCCTTGTCGTAGATCGGGGCGCGACGCTGGACGATCTCGCCCAGATGCTCGATGTCGAAAATCTCGCCTTCGCCAGCCGCACGCCAGATTTCCTCAGCCAATGTGAGCGCGGCGCGGCCATCACCATCCGCCATCCGCACCAGACTGTGGCGCGCGCCTTCATCAAGCGGCAGCGCCTTACCTTCAAGGCTCTCGGCTCGGGCGAGAAGCTTGCCGATCGCTTCCTCGTCGAGCGAGCGAAACGTCATCACCCGCGCGCGCGACAGGAGCGCCGCGTTGAGTTCGAACGACGGGTTCTCGGTGGTGGCGCCGATCAGCGTGATCGTGCCGTCTTCCATCACCGGCAGAAACGAATCCTGCTGGGCCCGATTGAAACGATGGATCTCATCGACGAACAACAATGTCGTCCGCCCAGCGCCATGAGAACGACGCGCCGCCTCGAACACTTTCTTCAGATCGGCAACGCCAGAGAAGATCGCCGAGATCTGAACGAAGTCGGCGTGCGTCTCCTGCGCCAGCAAACGCCCCACTGTTGTCTTGCCCGTTCCAGGCGGCCCCCAGAAGATCAGCGAGCCCAAAGAGCCGGAGCGAATCAGTCGCGTCAGCGCGCCATCGGGGCCAAGAAGGTGATCTTGCCCTGCAACCTCAGCCAACTTCTTCGGCCGCATGCGATCAGCAAGTGGCCGTGGCGCAAGGCTTTCTGACGAAGGCTTCGCGAACAGATCAGACATGGCTTGACCGGAGCTGGATCATTTTGCGACAATTCGTTAACGTTTCAGTTAGATTCTTTAATCAAGTTAACCATATTTCCTTCGCTCATTTCCGTGCGAACGAAAAGAAGCGGCGCCGTCTCCCAGGGACCTAGCGCCAAGGGATGTTAGGAAACAGGGGACATAATATGCGAATTATTGCTTTGGTCACCCAAAAGGGCGGATCCGGTAAGAGTACGATTGCTTCCTCGCTCGCCGTTGCGGCCGCGGAAAGTGGCGAAAAGGTCATTGTCGTCGATATGGATCCGCAGGCTTCGCTCGCGCGCTGGGCCAAGGTCCGTGAAGAAAAAGACATCGGTGTCACCACCTTTACGCCCGGCAAACTGTCGAGCGCCGTTGCCGCCATGGAAAAGGCTGGCGTCACCACCGTCATCATCGATACGCCCGGCACCGACTCGATCGCCTCGCAAGCGGCGATGAAAGTCGCTGACCTCTGCGTCATCCCGGCTCGCCCCAATGCCTTCGATCTGTGGGCCAGCGAGACGACCCGCAAGCAGTTGCGCGCCCTGCGCAAGGAATATGCGTTCCTGCTCAATCAATGCCCGCCGTCCCAGCAGAGCGCCCGTGTTGAACAGGGTGCCAAGGCGCTGGAGGCCATGGGCGGCCTGCTCAATCCGATGATCGCTTCGCGCGTCGACTATCAGGAGGCATCTCGCCTCGGTCTCGGCGTCACCGAATTGCATCCTTCCGGCGAAGCCGCCGAAGAGATCCGCAAGCTTTGGACGTCGCTCAAGCGGCGCGTCGGCAAGACCGCGTCGTCCCGCCGGGCGGCGTAAGCTTCAAGCCTTAAAGCTTAAAGCCCGGGCTAATCGCCCGGGCTTTTTCTTTTCAGCCACCGTTGATGACGGTGGTGAAGAGCTGACCATCACGCCCAACAGTGATCTGCCAGAACAGACGGCGCTGCGACGTCGCGTTCTGCATATCCTTGGTGCGAGCCATTTTCACATCGTTGATCGAAACGATGACATCGCCCTTCTGCAGGCCGAGCGACTGCGCGTTGGAACCATCCTCGATATCGATGACGACCACACCTTCGCGCACGCCATGCACGGAGAACTCTTCGCCGATCGCCGGCGAGTAATTGACCAAGGTCGCGCCAACGAAAGGCGAGCGTCCCGCGCTGATCTTGACTTCCTCACGCGGCGGATCTTCCGGCGCGACCTGAAGTTTGATCGGCAGAGTAAGCGGTTTGCCGCCACGCAGAATGCTCAAGGAAGCGGTTCCCCCGACTGGCTTGGTGCCGAGGCGGAAGCCGAGACTTTCCGGATCCACCACGGCTTGACCATCGACCGCCACGATCACGTCGCTCCGCTTCAGGCCCGCGTCCTCTGCCGCGCTCTTGGCGATGACATCGGCGACCAGAGCACCAGACGGACGATCAAGGCCGATGGAATCGGCGATCTCGCGTGAAACGCTCTGCAGGGTCGCACCTAGCCAGGGGCGACGCACTTGTCGTCCACCACCCTTGGCGGTGGCGAGAACGACCTTCACCATGTTGACCGGAATAGCGAAACCAATGCCGACCGAACCGCCGGAACGCGAATAGATCGCCGAGTTGATGCCGACGAGCCGCCCATCCATATCAACGAGCGCACCGCCGGAATTACCCGGATTGATGGCCGCGTCGGTCTGGATGAAGAAACCATAGTCGGAAATGCCGACCTGCGTCCGCGCCAATCCCGAGACGATGCCTTGCGTCACCGTCTGACCGACAGCGAAGGGGTTGCCGACAGCCAGCACCACGTCTCCCACTTCCAACGCATCGGAATCACCAATGTCGAGGGAGGGGAAATCCTTGCCGGTCTTTAGGCGCAGGATCGCGAGATCGGTACGTGGATCGCGCAGCACGATCTCGGCATCGATCTCACGCCGGTCGGACAGCGCCACCTTCACATCGGTCATGCCCTCGATGACATGGTTGTTGGTGACGACCAGTCCTGCCGAATCGACGATCACACCAGACCCCAGGGATTGCTGGGTCTGCGGACGGCCGCCCTGCCCGAAGAACTGGCGGAAGAACGGATCATCGAACAACGGGTTGGTCGGCGTCCGCTCGGTGCGCGACGCATAGACGTTCACCACCGCCGGCACCGTGCGCTTCACCACCGGCGCATAGGAGAGAACCAATTGCTGGCGGCTCTCTGGAACCTGGCGCGTTGGCGCCTGGGCGTGAGCAGGCAAGACAACGCAAGACAGGGAGAGGAGCAAAGCGACGCGGAACAACATGACCAGCTTCCTAAAAACAGCGATTGTGAAAATATAGGTTCGAACCCCTCCCCGCTCAATCGCGGAGCCGCAAAATGCGTTCCCTTGGAAGGAAGAAGGTTCGGGCTCGAAGGTGCTACTTAACGGTTCTATTTGGCCCCAGCCGCCGCCAGCACCTGCGCCACGACGGTCTGGCCCCGGCGTTGGGCATGGGTCAGTGGGGTCACACCGTCCCGGTCGGCCAGATTGACGTTAGCCCCGGCCGCAACAACAAGGCGCGTCGCCTCCACATGCCGCGGCCCGCCATCGCCCAGGATCACGATCTCAAGCAGGCAGGTCCATCCGAGATTGTTGACGTGGTTTACATCGATACCAGATTTTGTCGTGAGAAGACGGATTGTTTCGACATGACCCCGCTCGCAAGCCGGGATCAGGGCGCTGCCGCCAAAGCGATTGCGCAGCGACAGATCCGGCTTGTGCGACAGCATAAGCTCCAGAATGGCAGTGCGGCCCAAAGCGCCGGCCAACAGCCATGGCGTATCCTGATTGGCCGCCTGCGCGTTGACGTTGGCGCCACGCTGCAACAGCAGACGTGCCGCCTCGGTTTTCCCGGCAGCAACGGCAAGCAGTAGCGCTGTCTGGCCGTTGCGATCGACCGCATCAACCGCCGTCCCGCTGTCGAGCGCAGCAGCGATTGCCTTGGTGTCGCCGCGCGTCACCGCCTCATGCAATCTCTGGGTTGAAACGGGTTGTGCCATCACCGCCTGCGCGAACAGGACCGATAGGAAAGCGATCACAAATTTCATCAGGTCCCTCCGAAGCGAGATCATCGCATCGCGACCCGACGTTCACAACGCACGGAACATCACAAGTGCGTCGACAAAACCATGAAGCGGATGAGAGAACGCACCTGGCAAACGCCCCACGGTTTCAAAACCCATGGCGTGCCAGAGGCGCACCGCGCCTGCATTGGTGCTGACCACACAGTTGAACTGCATGGCGCGGAAGCCAAGATCCAGCCCCTGCTGCAGTGAATGTTCGCACATGCGCCGGGCGATCCCCCGCCCTGTCGCTTGAGCATCGGTGACATAGCCGCAATTGGCGACATGGGCGCCGCCGCCCATCTGATTGGCGCGCAGATAGTAGGTGCCGACAATGGCGCCCTCGTCTTCCGCTACAAAGGTTTTGCGATCAGCGCTGAGCCAATAGGCCAAGGCATCAGCCTCGCTCATGTCGCGCGGCAAAGCATAGGTCTCGCCGGCCCGGATGACCGGTTGGAGGATGCGCCAGATATCGGCCTGATCACTCGACTGCGCTGGCCTGATCAGCATCGCTCGCTCCTCAAATGAAAAGAGCGGCCAGCGGCCGCTCTCTCAAATCATGTCGACTTCAATATCGACTTGGATCAGGCAGCCGCCGTCGCGTTCTCACGCGTGCCCTCGACCGGACCGGAGTCCTTGCCGCGTGCATCGGGATCACGATCGACGAATTCGATCACAGCCATCGGCGCATTGTCGCCATAGCGGAAACCGGCCTTCAGGACGCGCGTATAGCCGCCGTTACGGGCCTTGTAGCGCGGGCCGAGCACGTCAAAGAGCTTCTTGACGAGTTCGACATCCTTCATCTGCGAAATCGCCTGGCGGCGGGCATGCAGGTCGCCCCGCTTGCCGAGCGTGACCAGCTTCTCGACGACCGGACGCAAGTCCTTAGCCTTCGGCAGCGTGGTGACGATCTGCTCATGCTTGATGAGCGCCTGGCACATATTGGCGAACATCGCCTTGCGGTGTTCGGCCGTCCGGTTGAAGCGGCGCTTAGCGCGTCCGTGATACATGGCTTACTCCTTCGTTTTTACGGCCGCCGTGCCAAGGGTCGGCCGTTCCTTATGCCCCACGCCCTTTGCGTGGAGAGGGATCAGTAATGTTCTTCGAAGCGCTTGGCGAGCTCTTCGATGTTTTCCGGCGGCCAGCCCGGCACTTCCATGCCGAGGTGCAGGCCCATCTGCGCCAGCACTTCCTTGATCTCGTTGAGCGACTTGCGGCCGAAGTTCGGCGTCCGCAGCATCTCGCCTTCCGACTTCTGGATGAGGTCGCCGATGTAGACGATGTTGTCGTTCTTGAGACAGTTGGCCGAACGCACCGAAAGCTCGAGCTCGTCGACCTTCTTGAGCAGCGCCGGGTTGAACGCCAGCTCCGGAATCGACGGAGCCGCTTCTTCGCGCTTCGGCTCGTCGAAGTTCACGAAGACATTCAGCTGGTCCTGCAAGATGCGCGCGGCATAGGCCAGTGAATCTTCCGGGTTGATGGCGCCGTTGGTCTCGATCGTCATCGTCAGCTTGTCGTAGTCGAGGATCTGACCTTCGCGGGTGTTTTCGACGCGATAGCTGACCTTGCGAACCGGCGAGTACAGGCTATCGACCGGAATGAGACCGATCGGCGAATCCTCGGCGCGGTTGCGGTCGGCCGGGACATAGCCCTTGCCACCGCTGATGGTGAATTCCATGCGGATCTCCGCGCCCTCGTCGAGCGTGCAGATCACCAGCTCAGGATTGAGCACCTGGACGTCGCCGGTCAGCGTGATGTCGCCAGCGGTCACAGCACCCGGACCCTGCTTCTTCAGGATCATGCGCTTCGGGCCGTCGGCCTGCATCTTGACGGCAATGTCCTTGATGTTGAGGACGATGTCGGTCACGTCTTCGCGCACGCCGGGGATCGAAGAGAATTCGTGCAGCACGCCGTCGATGTGGACGGAGCTGATGGCCGCGCCCTGGAGCGACGACAGCAGAATGCGACGCAGGGCATTGCCGAGCGTCAAACCGAAGCCGCGTTCCAGCGGTTCGGCAACGACCGTCGCGAAACGCTTCGGATCATCACCGAGCGTCACGTCGAGCTTGGTCGGCTTAATGAGTTCTTGCCAGTTCTTCTGAATCACGACTGCGCCTTTCTATGGCCCGTGGGCATATCGGTCCGTCGACCATGGCCTCACGGTGTCGGGAATAAGACCGCGCCACCCGTCGGTGGCGCAGCCAGATTGGAATCAGACGCGGCGACGCTTGCGCGGGCGGCAGCCGTTATGCGGGATCGGCGTCACGTCACGGATCGAGGTGACGGTGAAGCCAGCGGCCTGCAGAGCGCGCAGAGCCGATTCACGGCCGGAGCCCGGACCAGACACTTCGACTTCCACGGTGCGCACGCCGTGTTCAGAGGCCTTGCGCGCCACATCTTCGGCCGCCATCTGCGCGGCATAGGGAGTCGACTTACGCGACCCCTTGAACCCCATCGTGCCGGCCGACGACCAGGCGATCGTGTTGCCCTGCGCGTCCGAGATGGTGATCATGGTGTTGTTAAAAGTGGAATTCACGTGGGCAACACCCGACGCGATATTCTTGCGTTCACGACGACGAACGCGCGTTGCTTCTTTAGCCATGGATACTCTCTGTCCTTCTGGCGCGCCCGTGATTCCAGGCGCTAGGGCTCAATGTTGGCCGGCGTAAACCGGCAAAAAGCGGCGCCGTGAAAGGCGCCGCTAAAACGAAATTACTTCTTCTTGCCGGCGATTGGCTTCGCCTTGCCCTTACGGGTGCGGGCGTTGGTGTGCGTGCGCTGGCCACGAACCGGCAGCTGGCGACGATGACGCAGACCGCGATAGCAACCCAGATCCATCAAGCGCTTGATGTTGACGGCCACTTCACGACGCAGATCGCCTTCGACCATGTAATCGCGGTCGATGGTTTCACGAATCTGGAGCACTTCCGCGTCGGTCAGCTGCGACACGCGACGCTCGGCCGGGATACCGACCTTCTCGCAGATCTCACCGGCGTTCTTGGCGCCAATACCGTGAATGTACTGCAGCGCGATGATAACACGCTTGTTCGTGGGAATATTTACACCGGCGATACGCGCCATTGCTCTCTCCATATCGGCCAGCCGTAGCTGGCACTGGGTTATCCTGCGTCCGGTGGAGGCCGGCCCATGCAGGGGATTCCAACGTGCAAACGGTCCCGCAGCCTCATGCCAGAGGCCACCGGACCATTCGGTTTCGATGATAGCGCTCATATAAGGACTATGAGCGCCCTCGTCAACGCAAAAAGCCGGCTGTCAAGCCCGGAAACCGGGTTATGCCAGACAGACTAAGCCTTGGCCGACAGGGCCTCGTCGATCGCCTGCGACACACTGTCGATAGCGGCCATACCGTCGACGACCTTCAACGCACCATGACTGGCATAATAGGCCGAAACCGGAGCCGTCAGATCGCGATAGGCGTCCAGCCGGATCTTAAAGGCTGCCGGATTGTCGTCGGCGCGCACCGTGCCACCCGCTGCCTCGGTCTCCCGAGCCCGCTTTTCGATCCGGGCCAGCAAAGCGGCCTCGTCAACCTTCAGCTCAACAATGCTATCGAGGGCCATATCCTTTTGCGCCAACATTTTGTCGAGCGCCTCGGCTTGCGCGACCGTGCGCGGAAAGCCGTCAAGAATGAAGCCCTTGTGAGCATCGTCATCATTCAGCCGATCGGCAATGATGCCGACCACGATCTCGTCGGGCACCAGACTGCCCGCATCCATGAGGGCCTTAGCCTTCAGGCCAACCGGCGTCCCCGCTTTCACGGCCGCCCGCAGCATATCTCCTGTCGAGAGCTGCGGGATTCCGTGCTTTTTCATCAACCGCTCAGCCTGCGTGCCTTTACCGGCTCCAGGCGGACCAAGCAGAATCAATCTCATCGCCTTCTACCCCGCAGCTTCGCCTTCTTCACCAGGCCCTCATATTGTTGAGCCTGCAAATGTCCGTGGATATGCGCCACTGTATCCATCGTCACGCTGACGACAATCAGGAGCGACGTTCCACCGAAATAGAACGGCAGCGCTGCGTAGGAAATAAGCATTTCAGGTAACAGGCAGATAGCCGCGAGATAGGCGGCGCCGATCACCGTGATTCGAGTCAGCACTTCGTCGATATATTGAGCGGTGCGCTCGCCCGGCCGGATGCCCGGAATGAAGCCACCATGCTTCTTCAGATTGTCCGCGGTCTCGGTCGGATTGAACACGACGGCGGTATAGAAGAAGGCAAAGAACACGATCAGGCCGATATAGCACAGCATGTAGAGCGGCCGGCCATGGGCAAAATAAGCATTGACCGTCGCCAGCCAGCCGGTTGCGTCCGGCGTTGAAAAATTCGCCAAGGTCGTTGGCAGCAACAGCAGCGACGAGGCGAAGATCGGCGGGATGACACCGGCGGTGTTGATTTTCAGCGGCAGGAACGAAGTCTGACCTTCGTACATGCGGTTGCCGACCTGACGCTTCGGATAGGTGATGAGCAACCGGCGCTGCGCCCGCTCCATGAAGACGATGAACGCGGTGACGAGCAGCGCCATCAAGATCACGAAGATGATCAGGCCGGTGTTCAAAGCGCCCTGCCGACCCAATTCCAAGGTCGAAACGATGGCCGATGGGAAAGCCGCGACGATACCGGCGAAGATGATGAGCGAAGAACCGTTGCCAATGCCGCGCGCGGTGATCTGCTCACCAATCCACATCAGGAACATGGTGCCGCCGACCAGCGAAATCACCGTCGAGATCTGGAAGAACAGACCGGGATGGGCGACCACGCCCTCCTGCCCTTGCAGACCGATGGAAATACCCCAGGCCTGGAAAACCGCCAGCACCACCGTCAGATAGCGCGTGTATTGATTGATAACCTTACGGCCCTGCTCGCCTTCTTTCTTCAGCGCCTCGAACGAGGGTACGACTGACGTCAGAAGCTGCAGAATGATCGATGCCGAAATATAAGGCATGATGTTAAGAGCGAAGATAGCCATGCGCTGCACAGCGCCACCGGCAAACATATTGAACAGTTCCAACACGCCTTGCTGGCGGCCAGTGAAGCTCTGTTCGAAAGCGACCGGATCAATGCCGGGTAGCGGGATATACGTGCCGAGCCGATAAATAATCAGCGCGCCGAGGGTGAACCAGATTCGCTTTTTCAGTTCCTCGGCCTTGCCGATGGCCGAAAAGTTGATGGAGGCTGCGAGCTGTTCGGCTGCCGATGCCATATTTTCGCTCCGATGACGCCAGGACAGGCGTCGAAATGCATTTGTCTCTATAGCGTTTCAAAGTTTGGCGGAATCGCCAAACGCAATGAAGACGCGTCAAACTCGAGATTCTCGGCAAATCGCGTTTCGATCGAAACGTGATCTACCCTAGAACACGGGAACGGGGCGAAAGGCCTTAACCTTACGCCCCGTCCGAACTCATATGGCGGTTCTGAGCTTGATTGAAAAGCCCGCAAAACTGCGGATCAAGCGCCTTCGGCCGGGGCTTCGTTCAAGAGCTTAACGCTGCCGCCCGCCTTTTCGATGGCCGCAATGGCGGACTTCGACGCAGCGGCCACTTCGAAGGCCACTTTCGCCTTCAATTCGCCGCTGCCGAGCAGCTTCACACCGTCACGCGCCTTCGAGCAAACGCCCGCCGCGATCAGCGCCTCGAGGGTCACCGTCTTGGCGCCATCGAGCTTGCCAGCTTCGATAGCCTGCTGCACGCGGCCAACGTTGACCTCGTTGTAATCAGTGCTGAACGGAGCCGTGAAGCCGCGCTTCGGCAGGCGCCGATGCAGCGGCATCTGACCACCTTCGAAGCCCTTGATACGCACGCCTGAACGTGCGGTCTGGCCTTTGCCGCCGCGGCCGGCCTGCTTGCCCTTGCCGGAACCGATACCACGGCCGACGCGGGTGCGTTCCTGAGAGGAACCGGGATTGTCCCGAATGTCGTTGAGTTTCATCGCCCGGACTCCTTACTTGCCGTCGACGACGCGCACGAGGTGCGCAACTTTTGCGACCATGCCGCGAACAGCCGGAGTGTCCTCAACCGAAGAGCGACGGCCGATCTTATTCAGGCCGAGGCCCTTCAAAGTCGCGCGCTGTTCGAGCGGACGCCCAATCGGGCTCTTAAGCTGTTCGAGCGTGATTTGCTTGCTGGAAGAGTTTGCCATGTGACTGCCCTCCTCACGCGTCAGTTGCGTCGGCGTCGACGCCTTGGCGACGCGACTGCAGAACCGAAACCTTCAGATTGCGGCGCGCGGCAACAGTGCGCGGCGAATCTTCATGCTTCAGCGCATCGAACGTGGCGCGCACCATGTTGTAGGGGTTTGACGACCCCTGCGACTTGGCGACAACGTCATGCACACCGAGCGTCTCGAAAACAGCGCGCATCGGACCGCCGGCGATGATGCCGGTACCAGCCGGAGCGGCACGCACGACAACGCGACCCGCACCGTGGCGGCCACGCACGTCATGATGCAGAGTACGACCTTCGCGCAGCGGCACGCGGATCAGGCCACGCTTGGCGGCTTCCGTCGCCTTGCGGATAGCTTCCGGCACTTCACGCGCCTTGCCGTGGCCAAAACCGACCCGGCCCTTCTGGTCGCCGACAACAACCAGCGCGGCGAAGCCGAAACGACGGCCGCCCTTCACCACTTTGGCGACGCGGTTGATGTGCACCAAACGGTCGACGAACTCGCTATCGCGGTCATCGCGATCGCGGCGGCCACCGCCTTCAGAATCTCTTGCCATATTCTCTTTCCGTCACTTGCGCGGTTCTCATTGAACCGCTCGCTGGGATCGCCCGCACCACCTGGCGCGGGAAACACTTAGAAGTCGAGGCCGCCTTCGCGCGCCCCTTCGGCCAGCGCCTTGACGCGGCCGTGAAACATATAGGAGCCGCGATCGAACACGACTTCCTTGATGCCCGCCTTGCTGGCGCGCTCGGCAATCAACTTGCCGATCGCCTTAGCGGCATCCACGTTCGCACCGGTCTTGAGAGCCGAACGCTGATCCTTTTCGAGCGAAGAGGCCGCGACGAGCGTCGCACCCTTCTCGTCGTCGATGATCTGCGCATAGATCTGCTTGGACGTGCGATGCACGGACAAACGCGGCTTGCCATAAGCCCGGGCACGGATCGAGCGGCGGACGCGCGCCTTGCGGCGGGCGGCGACCTGATTGGTATTCGCCATCGCTGCGTCTCCTTACTTCTTCTTGCCTTCCTTGCGGAAGATGAATTCGCCAGCGTATTTGATGCCCTTGCCCTTATAGGGCTCCGGACCACGCAGCGAGCGGATTTCAGCGGCAACCTGGCCAACCTGACGACGATCGATACCCGAGATCGCCACTTCGGTCGGACGCGGCGTCACGATCGCGATGCCAGCGGGGATCGGATAGTTGACGTCGTGGCTGTAGCCAAGCGACAGCTGCAGGGTCTTGCCAACCACGGCCGCCTTGTAACCGACGCCGGTGATTTCGAGCTTCTTCTCGAAACCATTGGTCACGCCGGTCACCAGATTGGCGATCATGGCGCGCGACATGCCCCACATGGCACGGTCACGCTTGGAATTGCCACGCGGATCGACCTTGATCGCGCTACCATCGAGGGTAACAGCGATCTCCGGAGGAGCCGCGAACTTCAGTTCGCCCTTGGCGCCTTTGACGGCGACGTTCTGGCCATCGACCTTCGCGGTGACGCCGGACGGGATGGTGACGGGCTTCTTGCCGACACGAGACATGTTGATCCGTCCTCGCTCAGAAGACCCGGCAGAGCACTTCACCGCCGACGTTCTGCTCGCGAGCAGAATGATCGGCCATGACGCCCTTCGGAGTCGAAACAATGGTGATGCCGAGGCCGTTGGCGACGCGGGGCATCTGCGAAACGGCGGCGTAAACACGCCGACCGGGCTTGGAGACGCGCTGGATCTGACGGATCACAGGCTCGCCTTCGTAGTACTTCAGTTCGATTTCGAACTCCGAACGGCCATTGCCGTAATCGGTGGACGAATAACCGCGGATATAGCCCTCATCCTTGAGGACTTCCAGCACGTTAGCGCGCAAGCGCGAACCCGGCGTATTGACCGAGCCCTTGCGACGCATCTGTGCGTTACGGATACGGGTGAGCATATCGCCCAAAGGATCATTCATGATCTCGCTCCCTTACCAGCTCGACTTGACGAGTCCGGGGATCAGGCCCTTGGAGCCTAGTTCCCGAACGGCGATACGCGACATCTTCATCTTGCGATGGAAAGCACGCGGACGGCCCGTCACTTCACAGCGATTGCGCAAACGCGTTGCCGACGAATTACGCGGCACCTGCGCCAGCTTGAGAGAAGCGTCAAAACGCTCCTCAATGCTGAGGGATTCATCATTCACGATTTCCTTCAGACGCGCACGCCGGCCAGCGAACTTCTTGACCAGCCTTTCCTTGCGCTTCTGATTCTGTACTGCGCTCTTCTTTGCCATGAGCCTACCTCTTGATTCCGCGTTTGAGACCCGAAAGGGATTTCCCAGGCCTCACTGCCGGAACGGGAAGTTAAATGCGCGCAACAGGGCGCGCGCCTCGTCGTCGGTCTTGGCCGTCGTGCAGACAATCACGTCCATGCCAATAACCGAGTCGATCTTGTCGTAGTCGATCTCCGGGAACACCAGGTGTTCCTTGATGCCCATGGCATAGTTGCCATTGCCATCGAACGACTTCGGATTCAGGCCGCGAAAGTCACGAATGCGCGGCAGCGCGATCGTCACCAGACGGTCCAGAAACTCATACATCCGCGTCTTGCGCAAAGTCACCTTGGCGCCGATCGGCATGTTCTCGCGCAGCTTAAAGGTCGAGATCGCCTTACGAGCCTTGGTCACCACCGGCTTCTGACCGGAAATCAGCGCCAGATCGCCCGCAGCGGTCGTCACCTTCTTGGTGTCGTTGACGGCATCGCCAACGCCCATGTTGATGACGATCTTCTCGATCGTCGGCACTTCGAGGGGATTCTTATAGCCGAATTCCTCGATCATCTGCTTGCGTACGACTTCGTCGTAATGCTTGCGCATGCGCGGCAGATAGCCTTTCGGCACTGCCAGCGATTCAGCCGTCGCCAGGTTGGCGGGAGCTGCGGCTTCGCCGCGCTTCGCCTTGCCCTTGGCGGGCTTCTCGGTCGTAGCTTCAGCCATCGATCGTTTCTCCGGAACGCTTGGCGACACGAACCTTGCGGCCGTCGTCGAGAATCTTGAACGCAACGCGCGTCGGCTTGCCGTCCTTCGGATCAGCCACGGCGAGGTTGGACAGATGGACGGAGGCTTCCTTCGAGATGATGCCGCCTTCCTGGGTCTGGGTCTGACGCTGATGACGACGAACCATGTTGACGCCACGCACGATGGCGCGCTCTTCGGTCGGCATCACGCGCACGACTTCGCCCGAACGCCCCTTGTCGCGACCGGCGAGCAGAACGACCTTGTCGCCCTTCTTGATCTTAGCGGCCATTACAACACCTCCGGCGCGAGCGAGATGATCTTCATGTGGTTCTTGGCGCGAAGCTCGCGCGGAACCGGCCCGAAGATACGGGTCCCGACCGGCTCGCTCTGATTGTTGATCAGAACGGCGGCGTTGGAATCAAAGCGGATCACCGAACCGTCGGCGCGCTTGATGTCCTTGGCTGTACGAACGACAACCGCCTTCATCACGTCGCCCTTCTTCACGCGACCGCGCGGAATGGCTTCCTTGATGGAGACGACGATGATGTCGCCAACACCGGCGTAACGGCGTTTTGAACCGCCGAGCACCTTGATGCACATTACACGTCGTGCACCTGAATTATCCGCCACATCGAGGGCGGTCTGCATCTGAATCATGGCTTCAAGCCTTCCTTCTCAGATCGGTTTCCGGACCAGCTGCCTGCCCCGGACTACGCCTGAAGGGAGCCAAAGCTCCCTCGACCAGTCGTTTAAGCTTTTGGCGCCGCTTCCACAACGGCCCAACGCTTCAGCTTCGAAATCGGCTTCGACTCCACGATGGAGACGGTATCGCCGACCTTGTAAGCCTTATTCTCATCGTGCGCATGGTAGTGCTTAGTGCGGCGCACGGTCTTCTTGAGCAGCGGGTGCGTGAAACGGCGCTCGACCTTGACGACAACCGTCTTAGCCTGCTTGTCGCTCACGACGACGCCTTGGAGAATTCGCTTCGGCATCTCGTATGTCCTTACTTTGCGGCGCTGCGCTTTTGCGCCGCTAGAGTCTTGGCGCGGGCGATGTCACGGCGAACGACCTGGACGCGCGACGTATTGTCGAGCTGCCCGGTAGCGCGCTGAAAGCGCAGGTTGAACTGCTCCTTCTTCAGCTTCATCACTTCGTCGACCAACTGATCCTCGGTCATCGCGCGAAGATCGGAGACGCGTTGATTCGTTTTCATCTCGTTCCCCTTATTCGGCAATGCGCTGCACGAAGCGCGTCTTGATCGGCAGCTTGGCCGCCGCAAGAGTCATCGCCTCACGGGCGAGATCAGCGGGGACGCCGTCGATCTCGAACATGATACGGCCCGGCGCGACGCGCGCGGCCCAGAATTCCGGCGCGCCCTTGCCTTTACCCATGCGCACTTCGGTCGGCTTCTTCGACACGGGCACGTCCGGGAAAATGCGGATCCACACGCGGCCAGCACGGCGCATGTGGCGAGTCATCGCGCGGCGGGCCGCCTCGATCTGACGCGCGGTAATACGCTCCGGCTCAAGAGCTTTCAAGCCAAATTGGCCGAAATTGAGTTCGAAGCCACCCTTGGCATTGCCATGGATGCGGCCTTTGAAGGCCTTTCTAAATTTGGTGCGCTTGGGTTGCAACATGACTAAAGCTCTCGATGTCCGTCCGGCGCTTACGCAGCGTCGCGGTTATTGCGGCCTTCGCGGCCCTCACGACCTTCCCGACGCGGACGGCGTTCACCGCCACCACCACCGGCATCCAGTTCGCTCTGACGCTTATCCTGCGCCATCGGATCGTGCTCGAGGATCTCGCCTTTGAAGATCCAGACCTTGATACCGCACGTGCCGTAAGCCGTATGCGCGGTAGCAACGCCGTAATCCACGTCGGCGCGCAGCGTATGCAACGGCACGCGGCCTTCGCGATACCACTCGAGACGAGCGATTTCAGCACCGCCAAGACGGCCCGAGCAATTGATCCGGATGCCCTGGGCGCCCAGACGCATCGCCGACTGCACAGCGCGTTTCATGGCGCGGCGGAAGGCAACACGGCGCTCGAGCTGCTGAGCGATCGAATCCGCCACCAAGGTTGCATCGATCTCAGGCTTGCGCACTTCGACGATGTTGATGACGACTTCCGATTCGGTCAGCTTAGACACCAACTTACGGATTTTGTCGATATCGGCGCCCTTCTTGCCGATCACCACGCCCGGACGGGCGGAGTGGATCGTCACGCGACACTTCTTATGCGGGCGTTCAATGATGATCTTCGAGACCGCAGCCTGCTTCAGCGCCTTCATCAGCGCCGCGCGGATGGCAAGGTCCTCGTGCAGCAGCTTGGCGTACTCGCCACGCCCTGCGAACCAACGCGAATCCCAGGTGCGGTTAATGCCGAGACGCAGACCGACCGGATTGACTTTCTGACCCATCGTTCTCTCCTCAGGCCTTCGCTTCGCTAGGAACTTCGCGAACCACGATCGTCAGGTTCGAGAAGGCCTTCTCGATGCTGCCGGCGCGACCACGAGCACGGGCATGAAAGCGCTTCATGACCATGGCCTTGCCAACATGCGCCTCTGAGACGACCAGATCGTCCACATCGAGCGAATGATTGTTTTCGGCGTTCGCAATCGCGCTCTGCAGCGCCTTACGAACTTCGACGGAGATCCGCTTACGCGAAAACTCAAGATCGGCAAGCGCCGTCTCGACCTTCTTGCCGCGGATGAGCTGGGCAACGAGGTTCAGCTTCTGCGGGCTGACGCGCAGCATGCGCGCCACCGCTTTGGCCTCGTTCTCGCCGAGCTTACGTTCCATTTTCGGCTTCGACATATCAGCCTCTCTTCGCCTTCTTATCGGCGGCGTGGCCATGGAAAGTACGGGTCGGCGAGAACTCGCCGAACTTGTGACCGATCATGTCCTCGTTGATGTTCACGGGGATATGCTTGTGGCCGTTATGGACGCCGAACGTCAGACCGACGAACTGCGGCAGGATCGTGGAGCGGCGGCTCCAGATCTTGATAACTTCGGAGCGGCCGGAGGCGCGCGACGTTTCTGCCTTCTTGAGCAGATAGCCGTCGACGAACGGACCTTTCCAGATCGAACGCGTCATGGCTTAGCCCTTCTTCTTGCTCTTGTGACGCGAGGTCACGATGAACTTATCCGTCGACTTATTCGAACGGGTCTTCTTACCCTTGGTGGGCTTGCCCCACGGGGTCACCGGGTGACGACCACCTGAGGTACGGCCTTCACCACCGCCGTGCGGATGGTCGACCGGGTTCATGACAACGCCGCGGTTATGCGGACGCTGGCCGAGCCAACGGTTACGACCCGCCTTGCCGAGGTTGATGTTCATGTGGTCCGGGTTCGACACCGCGCCGATCGTGGCGAAGCACTGGCCGTGAACCAAACGCTGCTCGCCCGAGTTCAGGCGCATGATCACCATGCCCTGGTCGCGGCCGACGATCTGCGCGTAGGTGCCAGCCGAACGGGCCAGAACACCACCCTTGCCGATCTTCATCTCGATGTTGTGCACGATCGTGCCCACCGGGATGTTCGACAGCGGCATCGCATTGCCGGGCTTCACGTCGACCTGCTTGCCGGAGATGACTTCATCGCCCGGCGCCAGGCGCTGCGGCGCCAAGATGTAAGACAGCTCGCCGTCCGCATACTTGATCAGCGCGATGAACGCCGTGCGGTTGGGATCATATTCCAACCGCTCGACTTTCGCCGCGACGTCAAGCTTGCGACGCTTGAAGTCGACGAGACGGTATGTCTGCTTGTGGCCACCGCCGCGGAACCGCACCGTGATGCGACCGTGGTTGTTGCGACCGCCCTTCTGCGACTTGCCTTCCGTCAGTGTCTTGACCGGCTTGCCCTTCCAGAGGTCAGAGCGGTCAACGATCACCAGCTGGCGCAGGCTAGGCGTGACGGGCTTGAATGATTTCAGTGCCATCGATCCAATCCTTTTCCGCTCACAGACCGGTCGTCACGTCGATCCGGTGGCCCTCGGCGAGGGTCACAACGGCGCGCTTGACGTCGCTCTGCGTGCCGCGGCGGCCGCGGAATACGCGATTCTTGCCCTTGCGGACATTGGTATTCACGCTTTCGACCTTGACGTCGAAAAGCCGCTCGACTGCGAGCTTGATCTCGATCTTCGTGGCTTCCTTGCGGACCTTGAAGACCACCTTGTTCTGCTCGGACGCCATCGTCGCTTTTTCGGTAATAACCGGCGACAAGATCACGTCGTAGTGGCGAGCATCGGCGAAACGCGCTGCCTGGCTCATTTGAATCGCGCCTCCAGCGCCTCGATCGCCGCCTTGGTCAGCACCAGCTTCTCACGGCGGAAAATGTCGTAGACGTTGATGCCCTGCACGGGCAGCACGTCGATGTTCGGGATGTTGCGGGCCGCCAGGCAGAAGTTCTGCTGCGGCTCGGTGCCGTCGATGATCAAAGCCGAGTTGAGGCCGGCCTTGGCGAAGGACGCGGCGAGCGCCTTGGTCTTCGCTTCAGCGATATCAGCCGACTGCCAGATCACCACGCCGCCGTCGCGCATCTTCTGCGACAGAGCATGACGCAGGGCCAGGGCACGGACCTTCTTGGGCAGATCATGCGCATGGCTGCGAACGACCGGGCCGAAGGCGCGACCACCACCGCGGAACTGCGGCACGCGCATTGAGCCGTGGCGAGCGCCGCCCGTGCCCTTCTGCTTGTACATCTTCTTGGTCGTGCGGTTGATGTCCGCACGGTTCTTCACCGCATGCGTACCGGCGCGACGCGCCGCCAGCTGGTAGCGGATCATGCGAGCGATCAGGTCAGCACGCGGCTCAAGACCGAAAATTTCGTCGTTGAGCTCGATCGAGCCGGACTGGGCGCCGTCGATGGACAGAATGTCGATTTTCACGGCTCAGCCCTCCTTCTTTTCTTCGCCGGGGGCTGCTTCCGGCAGCTTGAACTTGCCTGGCTGCGGCGCATCCTTCGGCAGCGGCTTCTTCACCGCGTCACGCAGATAGATGTAACCGCCGGCATGGCCCGGGACGGCGCCTTCAACCAGCACGAGGCCGCGAGCAACGTCCGTCTGCACAACCCGCAGGTTCTGCGTCGTCACGCGCTCGGCGCCGAGATGGCCGGCCATTTTCTTCTGCTTGAAGGTCTTGCCCGGATCCTGACGCTGACCGGTCGAACCGTGCGAACGGTGCGAGACAGACACGCCGTGGGTGGCACGCAGACCGGCGAAGTTCCAACGCTTCATCGGACCGGCGAAGCCCTTACCGATCGTCGTGCCGCTGACGTCCACGTACTGGCCGGCAACGAAATGATCGGCGGTGATCTCCGCACCAACCGGGATCAGCTGCTCTTCCGGCACGCGGAATTCGGCGAGCTTCATCTTCGGCTCGACCTGCGCGCGGGCAAAGCGCTCGCGCTCCGCCTTCGGAACATTCTTCACCTTGGCGCGGCCGAAGCCGAGCTGCACGGCGGTATAGCCGTTCTGATCCTTGGTCCGATGCGCGACGACCTGACAGCCGTCGAGCTTGAGAACCGTGACCGGCACATGTTCGCCTGCGTCTGTAAAGACGCGGGTCATGCCGACCTTCTGTGCAATGACACCTGAACGCATTGTTCTTGTCCTTAAGGGCACATTTCTTGAAGAGGTGCCCGGTTTAACCTTAGAGCTTGATCTCGACGTCCACACCGGCCGCGAGGTCGAGTTTCATGAGTGCATCGACCGTCTGCGGCGTCGGATCGACAATGTCGAGGACGCGCTTGTGGGTACGAATTTCGAACTGTTCGCGCGACTTCTTGTCGACGTGCGGCGAACGGTTGACCGTGAACTTCTCGATCTGCGTCGGCAGCGGGATCGGGCCGCGCACTTGCGCGCCGGTCCGCTTCGCCGTCGAAACGATTTCTTTCGTCGACGTATCGAGAATCCGGTGATCAAACGCCTTAAGGCGTATGCGGATATTTTGGCCGTTCATCTTCTCATTCCTTTGCAGCCGTCAGTCCCGGCGCTTCTCTCAAAACAACCGGGACAGCAGGCCTGCATTGAGGCCCCCGGAACTCTCCGCGGCGTCTCGCGACGCCGCGGCGAAAACCTTTATTACTCGACGATGCTGGCGACGACGCCGGCGCCAACGGTGCGGCCGCCTTCACGGATGGCGAAGCGCAGCTTCTCTTCCATCGCGATCGGAACGATCAGCGCCACGTCCATCGTCACGTTATCGCCCGGCATCACCATTTCCGTGCCTTCCGGCAGCGTCACGATGCCCGTCACGTCCGTCGTGCGGAAATAGAACTGCGGACGGTAGTTCGTGAAGAACGGCGTATGGCGACCACCTTCATCCTTCGTCAGGATGTAGGCTTCGGCCTTGAACTTCGTGTGCGGCTTCACCGAACCCGGCTTGCACAGCACCTGGCCGCGCTCGACGTCTTCGCGCTTCGTGCCGCGCAGCAAGCAGCCGACGTTGTCGCCAGCCTGCCCCGAGTCGAGCAGCTTGCGGAACATTTCGACGCCCGTCACGATCGTCTTCACGGTGTCCTTCAGACCGACGATTTCGACTTCTTCGCCAACCTTCACGATGCCGCGCTCGACGCGACCGGTCACCACCGTGCCACGACCCGAGATCGAGAACACGTCTTCAACCGGCATCAGGAACGGCTGGTCGATCGGACGCTCCGGCTGCGGAATGTAGTCGTCAACCGTCTGCATCAGCGCCAGAACGGCGTCATGGCCGATTTCCGGGTTGGTGTTGTCCAGCGCGCATTTCGCCGAACCCTTGGTGATCGGAATGTCGTCGCCCGGGAAGTCGTACTTCGACAACAGTTCGCGCACTTCCATTTCGACCAGGTCGATCAGTTCCGGATCATCAACAAGGTCGACCTTGTTCATGAACACGACCAGCGCGGGAACGCCGACCTGGCGCGCCAGCAGGATGTGCTCGCGGGTCTGCGGCATCGGGCCGTCGGAGGCCGACACGACCAGGATCGCGCCGTCCATCTGCGCCGCGCCCGTGATCATGTTCTTCACATAGTCGGCGTGGCCCGGGCAATCGACGTGGGCGTAGTGGCGGTTCTTCGTCTCGTATTCGACATGCGCCGTCGAGATCGTGATGCCACGCGCCTTTTCTTCCGGCGCCTTGTCGATCTGATCATACGCCGTGAACTTCGCTCCGCCGCTCTCGGCCAGAACCTTCGTGATCGCTGCCGTCAACGACGTCTTGCCATGGTCAACGTGACCAATCGTGCCGATGTTACAATGCGGCTTGTTCCGTTCAAATTTTTCCTTCGCCATCGCGGAGCTCCTTACAAACCTATCGTGTTCGTTGACTGTGTTAGGCGTACTTCGCCTGGATCTTTTCGGCTTCGTTACGCGGCACTTCCGCGTAATGATCAAACTGCATCGTGTAGCTGGCGCGCCCCTGCGTACCCGAACGCAGGTTCGACACGTAGCCGAACATATTGGCGAGCGGCACCATGGCATTCACCACAACCGCGTTGCCGCGCATGTCCTGGCCCTGGATCTGGCCACGGCGGGAGTTGAGATCGCCGATGACATAACCGGTGTGTTCTTCCGGCGTCACCACCTCGACCTTCATGACCGGCTCGAGCAACACGCAACCCGCCTTCTGCAGCGCTTCGCGCGTGCCCTGACGGGCCGCGATTTCGAAGGCCAGCACGGAGGAGTCAACGTCATGATAGGCGCCGTCAACCAGCGACATCTTGATATCGACCACCGGGAAGCCGGCAACCACGCCCGCACCGAGAACGGACTTGAAGCCCTTCTCAACGCCCGGGATGTATTCCTTCGGCACCGCGCCGCCGATGATCTTCGACTCGAATTCCGTCCCCTTGCCCACTTCATTGGGGCCGAGCACGAACTTGATGCGCGCGAACTGACCGGAACCGCCCGACTGCTTCTTGTGCACGTAGTCGTATTCGACGTCGCGGGTCGCTCTCTCGCGATAAGCAACCTGCGGGGCGCCGACATTCACTTCCACCTTGTGGGTGCGCTTGAGAATGTCGACCTTAATGTCAAGATGCAGTTCGCCCATGCCCTTGATGATCGTCTGGCCAGATTCCTGGTCAGTCGTCACGCGGAACGACGGATCTTCGTTGGCGAGCTTGAGAAGCGCCGTGGTCATCTTTTCCTGGTCGGCCTTCGTCTTAGGCTCAACAGCCTGCTCGATGACCGGGTCCGGGAATTCCATCTTCTCGAGAATGACTGCCTTGTTCGGATCGCACAGGGTCTCGCCCGTGCGCGTATCCTTCATGCCGACCAGCGCGACGATGTCGCCGGCATAAGCCTCGGCGATTTCTTCGCGATTGTTGGCATGCATAAGCACCATGCGGCCGACGCGCTCGTTCTTGTCACGCGTCGAATTGAGCAAAGCCTGCCCCTTCACCAGCGTGCCCGAATAAACACGTGCGAAGGTCAGAATGCCGTACGGATCGTCCATGATTTTAAACGCCAGGACGGACAACGGCTGATCATCGCTCGGCTTACGATCGGTCTCTTCGCCGGTCTTATAGTCGATGCCCTTGATCGCGCCGCGATCGATCGGCGACGGCAGATAATCGACAACTGCGTCGAGCAGCGGCTGCACGCCCTTGTTCTTGAACGCCGAGCCGCACAGCACCGGATAGAAGGCGCCGGTCAGAACGGCCTTGCGGATCATCCGCTTCAAGGTCGCTTCATCCGGCTCTTTGCCATCGAGATAAGCTTCCATGACGGCGTCGTCGAGTTCGACGGCGGCTTCAAGGAGCATGTTGCGATACTCGAGTGCCTTGTCGACGAGATCGGCAGGAATATCGATTTCGTTGAACTTGGCGCCGAGCTGCTCTTCTTCCCAGACGATGGCGCGCATGCGCACGAGATCGACGAGGCCCTTGTATTCGGCCTCAGCACCGATCGGCAGCTGGATGGCAATCGGGCGCGCGCCGAGACGAACCTTGATGTCGTCGAGGCACTTGTAGAAATCCGCGCCAGTCTTATCCATCTTGTTGGCGAAGACGATACGCGGCACTTTATACTTGTCGCCCTGGCGCCAAACGGTTTCCGTCTGCGGCTCAACACCTTGGTTGGAGTCGAGCACGCACACCGCGCCGTCGAGCACACGCAGCGAACGCTCGACTTCGATGGTGAAGTCGACGTGGCCGGGGGTGTCGATGATGTTCAGGCGCTTGTTATTCCAGATAGCGGTCGTCGCGGCAGACGTGATCGTAATGCCGCGCTCCTGCTCCTGCTCCATGAAATCCATGGTCGCAGCGCCATCGTGCACTTCGCCGATCTTGTGGCTCTTGCCGGTGTAATACAGAATCCGCTCGGTCGTCGTCGTCTTACCGGCATCGATGTGAGCCATGATGCCGAAGTTACGATAATCTTCCAGAGGATATTGGCGGGGCATTGTCTTGTCCTCGTCGGCGCGAGCCGTTCAACTACCAGCGATAATGAGCGAAAGCTCGGTTGGCTTCCGCCATCCGGTGCGTGTCTTCGCGCTTCTTAACCGCGTTACCGCGATTGTTGGCGGCATCCATCAGTTCGGCCGACAGACGATCTTCCATCGTCTTGTCGTTGCGATCACGCGCCGCCGAAATGATCCAGCGGATAGCGAGCGCCTGACGACGTTCCGGACGCACTTCGACGGGCACCTGGTAGGTGGCACCACCGACGCGACGCGAGCGCACTTCGATCGCCGGCGCGACATTGTCGAGCGCGGAACGAAACACACCGATCGGATCAGCCTTGGCTTTCGCCTGAATCTGATCGAAAGCACCATAGACGATGGCTTCAGCCACCGACTTCTTGCCTTCGTACATGATCGAATTCATGAACTTGGCGAGAACAATATCACCGAACTTAGCATCGGGGATAACTTCCCGCTTCTCGGCGCTGTGACGACGCGACATCGCAAATTCCCCTTACTTCGGACGCTTCGCGCCGTATTTCGAACGGCGTTGCTTGCGATCCTTAACGCCCTGCGTGTCGAGCACGCCGCGCAGAATGTGATAGCGGACACCCGGAAGATCCTTGACGCGACCGCCGCGGATCATGACCACCGAATGCTCCTGCAGGTTATGCCCTTCGCCCGGGATATAACCGATGACCTCGAAGCCATTCGTCAAACGCACCTTCGCGACTTTGCGCAGGGCGGAGTTCGGCTTCTTCGGGGTCGTCGTATAGACGCGCGTGCACACGCCGCGCTTCTGCGGACACTGCGCCAGATGGCGCGCTTTTTCCCGGTACACTTTCTGTTGCCGCGGTTTGCGGATCAACTGGCTGATCGTCGGCATCCTTCGCCTTTCCAGACAAGCGAAAATTGAACCAAAACATTGACGAAAAAGGGTTTTTCAGTCCCAATTCCGCCTTCCGCACGGCCGAAACCGTACGCAAAACGAATTCACGCCTTCAGCCCTCTACAGGCTTCGGCGCGCAATTCGGCAGAGGACCCAGGACGAACCCGGATCTTGCCCCGTGAATCCATCCCCTCGAAAAACGAGATTCAGGATGTGACTTTAAAGGTCGCGGTAGAGGCCAACAGCGTTTAGTTTCAATGTGTTAGGAACGAGGCGTTCGTAACGATGCAAAACTACTGCCTGTCGAATTGGCCGGAAATTAGTCGCAACCGATGGAGTCGTCAACCCCTTCAAAGCTAAAAAGTAATTGAATCGACTCGTGTTTTTCTGGCGACGCGCTGTTCCGTGTTGCCCCTGCTAAGACGCTGATTGCAAATGAAAGGGCCGCCCGAAGGCGGCCCTTGATAGTCAGGTTACAGCTTCGATCCGCTTATTCGGCGGCGGGAAGTTGCACGTGTTCACCTTCCGACGACTGGGCTTTCTGCTGAAGAATCAGCTCGTCACGATTCGTTGCGATCGTGCGCAGCTTGGTCATCGCCGCGCCCGTACCGGCCGGAATCAGGCGGCCGACGATGACGTTCTCCTTCAGGCCCTCGAGCGTATCCACCTTGCCGTTGACGGCGGCCTCGGTGAGGACGCGCGTCGTCTCCTGGAAGGAGGCGGCGGAGATGAACGAGCGGGTCTGCAGGCTCGCCTTGGTGATGCCGAGCAGAACCGCCGTACCGATGGCAGGCTTCCTGCCTTCGGCCACAGCCTTCTCGTTGGCTTCCTCGAACTCGAGCCGGTCGACCTGGTCGCCCGGCAGGAAGTCCGTCTCGCCAGGATCGGAGACGTCCATCTTCTGCAGCATCTGGCGAACGATCACCTCGATGTGCTTGTCGTTGATCATCACACCCTGCAGTCGGTAGACTTCCTGGATTTCGTTGACGAGGAAGGCTGCAAGCTCTTCCACGCCCTTGATCGCCAGAATGTCGTGCGGCGCCGGGTTGCCGTCGACGATATAGTCGCCCTTCTCCACAACGTCGCCATCCTGCAGATGGATGTGCTTGCCCTTGGGGATCAGGTATTCGACCGGCTCAGCGCCTTCCTCGGTCGGAATGATCGAGATGCGCTGCTTGTTCTTGTAGTCGCGGCCGAACTGCACCGTGCCGGTGATCTCCGCGATGATCGCGTGATCCTTCGGACGGCGTGCCTCGAACAATTCCGCGACACGCGGCAGACCGCCGGTGATGTCACGGGTTTTCGCCGAGTCGAGCGAGATACGCGCCAGGATGTCGCCGGCCTTGATCGGCGCGCCTGGTTCGGCGGTGATGATCGAGTCGACCGGCAGTGCGTAGCGGGCATCGCCACCACGCAGCAGCTTGGCCACCTTGCCGTCCTTACCCTTGATGATGATCGAGGGCTTGAGCGTCGCCGAGCGCTGGTTGAGGCGCCAGTCCATGACCATGCGCTTCGAGATACCGGTCGATTCGTCCGCCGTTTCCGACATGGACATGCCTTCGACCAGATCTTCGAACGCGACCTCGCCATCCACTTCCGTGAGGATCGGACGGGTGTAGGGATCCCACTCGGCAATACGCTGGCCGCGCTTGACGACATCACCCTCGTCGACCTTCAGCCGCGCGCCATACAGGACGCGATGCACGGCACGTTCGGTGCCATCCGGGCCGACAATCGCGATGGCGACGTTACGCGCCATGACCATCAGATCGCCATCGCCGTTGCGAGCCAGATGACGGTTGCGCACGCGCACCGTGCCATCGAAGTTCGACTCGATGAACGACTGATCGGCGATCTGCGCCGCGCCGCCGATGTGGAACGTGCGCATCGTCAGCTGCGTGCCCGGCTCACCGATCGACTGCGCCGCGATGACGCCGACCGCTTCACCCATATTGACGGGCGTCCCGCGCGCCAGATCGCGTCCGTAGCACTTGCCGCAGACACCATTGGTCGCTTCGCAGGTCAGCACCGAGCGGATCTTCACTTCCTGAATACCGGCAGCGTTGATGCGATCGATATGCCATTCCTGAATCATCTCGCCAGCCGGCACGATGATCTTGCCGTCGAGCTCCTTCAGATCCTCGGCCGTGGTGCGGCCCAGAATACGCGTCGCCAAGGACGCGACGATCTGACCGGCATCGATGATCGCCCGCATACGAATGCCGCCCGTCGAGCCGCAATCGAAGGAGGTGATGATCGAATCCTGCGCAACGTCGACGAGACGACGCGTCAGATAACCAGAGTTCGCCGTCTTCAACGCGGTGTCGGCCAGACCCTTACGGGCGCCGTGGGTCGAGTTGAAGTATTCAAGAACGGTCAGACCTTCCTTGAAGTTCGAGATGATCGGGCTTTCGATGATCTCGCCTGACGGCTTGGCCATCAGACCGCGCATAGCGGCGAGCTGCTTCATCTGCTGCGGCGAACCGCGCGCACCTGAATGCGACATCATGAAGATCGAGTTGATCGGCTTGTCGCGTCCCGTTTCGTCCTTCTGGACGGTGGAGATGCGCGCCATCATCTCTTCAGCGAGCTTATCCGTGCACTTCGCCCAGGCATCGACGACCTTGTTGTACTTCTCACCCTGGGTGATCAGGCCGTCGTTGTACTGCTGCTCGTACTCTTTCGCCAAAGCCGACGTGTCGGCGATGATCTTCGGCTTCGTCTCCGGCACGACCATGTCGTCCTTGCCGAACGAAATGCCCGCCTTGAAGGCTTCGCGGAAGCCCAGCGCCATGATGCGATCGCAGAAGATCACCGTCTCCTTCTGACCGCAGTTGCGGTAGACGGTGTCGATCATCCCCGAGATTTCTTTCTTCGTCATCAGCTTGTTGGCGACGTCGAAAGGCACCTTGACGTGGTGCGGCAGCAGCTGGCCGAGGATCATGCGACCTGGCGTCGTATCGAACACCTTCGAAACGCGCTGGCCATTGGCATCGAAGGTCCAGGCCCGCCCCTTGATCTTCGTGTGCAGCGTGATGGCCTTCGTTGCAATGGCATGTTCGATTTCAGCCATGTTGCTGAACGCCATGCCCTGCCCGACATCACCGTCGCGCATCAAGGTCAGGTAATAGAGACCCAACACGATATCCTGCGACGGCACGATGATCGGCTGGCCGTTGGCGGGATGCAGGATGTTGTTGGTCGACATCATCAGCACGCGCGCTTCCAGCTGCGCTTCAAGCGACAGCGGAACGTGCACGGCCATCTGGTCGCCGTCGAAGTCGGCGTTGAACGCGGCGCAGACCAGCGGATGTAGCTGGATCGCCTTGCCTTCGATCAACACCGGCTCGAAAGCCTGAATGCCAAGACGATGCAGGGTCGGGGCGCGGTTCAACAGCACCGGATGTTCGCGGATGACCTCATCGAGGATATCCCACACTTCCGGCTTTTCTTTTTCGACGAGCTTCTTCGCCTGCTTCACGGTTGCCGAGAAGCCCTTCGCGTCGAGACGCGAATAGATGAACGGCTTGAACAGTTCGAGCGCCATCTTCTTCGGCAAGCCGCATTGATGCAGCTTCAATTCGGGACCGACGACAATGACCGAACGGCCGGAATAGTCGACGCGCTTGCCGAGCAGGTTCTGGCGGAACCGGCCCTGCTTGCCCTTCAACATATCGGCGAGCGACTTCAGCGGACGCTTGTTGGCGCCGGTGATGACGCGGCCGCGACGGCCGTTGTCGAACAGCGCATCGACAGCTTCCTGCAGCATGCGCTTTTCGTTGCGGATGATGATGTCGGGCGCACGCAGTTCGATCAGCCGCTTCAAGCGGTTGTTGCGGTTGATGACGCGGCGATACAGATCGTTGAGGTCGGAGGTCGCGAAACGGCCACCATCAAGCGGCACGAGCGGACGCAGATCCGGCGGAATGACCGGAACTTCCGTCAGCACCATCCACTCCGGCTTGTTGCCGGACTGCATGAAGGCTTCGATGATCTTCAGACGCTTGGCGAGCTTCTTCGGCTTCAGTTCCGTCGTTGCTTCGGAGATCTCGACGCGCAGCTGCGCCGCGATCTTCTCAAGGTCCATCCCCTTCAGCATCGAGCGGATGGCTTCCGCGCCGATCGAAGCGGTGAAGTTGTCCTGGCCATACTCATCCTGCGCCCGCAGATATTCATCTTCGGACAGGAGCTGGCGGTCCTTGAGCGGCGTCAGGCCGGCATCAAGAACGATGTAGGATTCGAAATAGAGGATGCGCTCCAGTTCCTTGAGCGTCATATCCATCAGCAGGCCGATGCGCGACGGCAGCGACTTGAGGAACCAGATGTGCGCGACGGGAGCCGCCAGCGAGATATGGCCCATGCGCTCGCGGCGCACGCGCGACAGCGTCACTTCAACGCCGCACTTCTCGCAGATGACGCCCTTGTACTTCATGCGCTTGTACTTGCCGCACAAGCACTCGTAGTCCTTGATCGGCCCGAAAATACGCGCGCAGAAGAGACCGTCACGTTCCGGCTTGAACGTACGATAGTTGATCGTCTCGGGCTTCTTGATCTCGCCGAACGACCAGGACAGAATCTTCTCGGGGCTCGCAATAGAAATCTGGATCTGGTCGAAAGCCTGCGGCTGTACGACCGGACTGAAGAGATTCATGACCTCTTGATTCATTGCCTGTCTCCTGACTTGCGACCAGCCATGATCTCTTTGATCTCCTGGCGACCGCAGCATATTGCGTCGTGAAAGGTGGCGGCCAAGGCCGCCACCGGTACGGGTTCGTTATTCCGCGGCTTCCGCCGTCGAACCCTCGATCTTTTTGGTCACAGCCAGCTCCACGTTGAGGCCGAGCGAGCGCATTTCCTTGACGAGCACGTTGAAGCTCTCCGGGATGCCGCTCTCGAACGCGTCATCACCGCGCACGATCGCCTCGTAGACCTTGGTGCGGCCGGCAACGTCATCGGACTTCACCGTCAACATTTCCTGCAAGGTGTAAGCCGCGCCGTAAGCTTCGAGCGCCCACACCTCCATCTCACCGAAGCGCTGGCCGCCGAACTGCGCCTTACCACCCAGCGGCTGCTGCGTGACGAGCGAGTACGGGCCGATCGAGCGCGCATGGATCTTGTCGTCGACAAGATGATGCAGCTTCAGCATGTAGATGTAGCCAACCGTCACCTGACGATCGAAAGGCTCACCGCTGCGGCCGTCGAACAGGGTCACCTGCCCCGACGAAGCCAAACCGGCCTGGCCGAGCATCTCGACGATATCCTTCTCGCGCGCACCGTCGAAGACGGGCGTTGCGATCGGAACACCACGACGCAGGTTCTGGCCGAGCTCGACCAGCGACTTGTCATCGAGCGACTTGACGGTCTCGTCCTTGCCGTAGATCTCCGTGAGCTTGTCACGCAGCGGCCTGACGTTGCCATCCTTAAGATAGGCATTCACCGTGTCGCCGACTTGCTTACCGAGACCGGCGCAAGCCCAACCCAGATGGGTTTCGAGAATCTGACCGACGTTCATGCGGCTCGGCACGCCGAGCGGATTGAGCACGATGTCGACAGCGGTACCATCGGGCAGGAACGGCATGTCCTCGGTCGGAACGATCTTGGACACGACACCCTTGTTGCCGTGACGGCCGGCCATCTTGTCGCCCGGCTGGATCTTGCGCTTCACAGCGACGAAGACCTTGACCATCTTCATCACGCCCGGCGGCAGTTCGTCGCCACGTTGCAGCTTCTCGACCTTGTCGAGGAAGCGGCTTTCCAGCCCCTTCTTCGCTTCGTCGTACTGCTTACGCATTGCTTCGATCTCGCTCATCACGTGATCGTCTTCGACGGCAAACGTCCACCACTGGGAGCGCGGATACTCCTCGAAGATCTCGCGCGTCAGCACGGTTTCCTTCTTGAAGCCCTTCGGACCGCTGATCGCCTTCTTGTCGTTCAGCATTTCCGAGAGACGCCCGTAGACGTTACGGTCAAGGATCGCCTGTTCGTCGTCGCGATCCTTGGCGAGACGCTCGATTTCCTCACGCTCGATCGCCTGAGCGCGCTCGTCCTTATCGACGCCATGTCGATTGAACACGCGCACCTCAACGATCGTGCCCTGCACGCCCGGCGGCACCCGCAGCGAGGTGTCGCGCACGTCCGAAGCCTTCTCGCCGAAGATGGCGCGCAGAAGCTTCTCTTCCGGCGTCATCGGGCTTTCACCCTTCGGCGTGATCTTACCGCAGAGGATGTCGCCCGCCTGAACTTCGGCGCCGATGTAGACAATGCCGGCTTCGTCGAGGTTCTTCAGCGCTTCTTCCGAAACGTTCGGAATGTCGCGGGTGATTTCCTCGGGACCAAGCTTGGTGTCACGAGCCATGACTTCGAATTCGTCAATGTGGATCGACGTGAACACGTCGTCCTTGACGATCCGCTCGTTGAGCAGGATCGAATCTTCGAAGTTGTAGCCATTCCACGGCATGAACGCGACGAGCACGTTGCGGCCAAGGGCCAAATCGCCGAGATCGGTCGACGGACCGTCAGCGATGATGTCGCCCTTGCGCACGAAGTCGCCAACCTTCACCAACGGCTTCTGGTTGATACAGGTCGACTGGTTCGAACGCTGGAACTTCATCAGCCGGTAGATGTCGACGCCCGGACGAGCCGAGTCGAGATCTTCCGTGGCACGAATAACGATACGCGTCGCATCGATCTGATCGATGACACCCGTCCGGCGTGCCGCGATCGCGGCGCCGGAATCGCGCGCCACGACAGCTTCCATGCCCGTGCCGACCAGCGGCGCGTCGGTACGCACCAACGGCACGGCCTGACGCTGCATGTTCGAGCCCATGAGCGCGCGGTTGGCGTCGTCGTTCTCAAGGAACGGGATCAGCGCCGCGGCGACCGAAACGAGCTGCTTCGGCGAGACGTCCATGTAGTCGACGCGATCGCGCGGCACCATGATGACATCGCCCGCATGACGGCAAACGATGAGATCTTCGGTCAGCTGGTTCTTGCTGTCCATGACGACGTTGGCCTGCGCCACGTAATGCTTCTGCTCTTCCATCGCCGACAGGTAAGCGACTTCTTCGCTCACCTGACCGTCGTGCACCTTGCGATAAGGCGCCTCGATGAAGCCGTACTTGTTGACGCGAGCGAAGGTCGCCAGCGAGTTGATCAGACCGATGTTCGGGCCTTCCGGCGTTTCAATCGGGCAGATACGGCCGTAATGCGTCGGATGCACGTCGCGCACTTCGAAGCCAGCGCGCTCGCGGGTAAGACCGCCCGGGCCAAGCGCCGAAAGGCGACGCTTGTGGGTGATCTCAGACAGCGGGTTCGTCTGATCCATGAACTGCGACAGCTGCGAGGAACCGAAGAACTCACGCACGGCGGCAGCCGCCGGCTTGGCGTTGATCAGGTCCTGCGGCATCACCGTGTCGATATCGATCGACGACATGCGCTCCTTGATGGCGCGCTCCATGCGGAGCAAGCCGAGGCGATACTGATTTTCCATCAGTTCGCCGACCGAGCGCACGCGGCGGTTGCCGAGATGGTCGATGTCATCGATCTCGCCGCGACCGTCACGCAGGTCGACGAGCGCGCGCACGACGGCGATGATGTCGTCCTTACGCAGGATGCGCACCGTGTCCTCGGCATCGAGGTCCATGCGCATGTTCATCTTGACGCGACCGACGGCCGACAGGTCGTAACGCTCGGAGTCGAAGAACAGCGAGTGGAACATCGCTTCCGCCGATTCGATCGTCGGCGGCTCGCCCGGACGCATCACGCGATAGATGTCGAACAGCGCTTCTTCGCGGTTCGAATTCTTGTCGACCGCGAGCGTGTTGCGGATGTAGGGACCGATGTTGATGTGATCGATGTCGAGCAGCACCAACTCGCTACCGGCATGCTCGATGAGCAGCGGAAGCGTCTTGGCGGTGATCTCATCGCCCGCTTCGGCAAAAATCTCACCGGTGCTCGGGTCGTAGATGTCTTCGGCGAGATACTGGCCGAACAGATCTTCGTCCTGCTGGCGCAGCGCCTTCACGCCCTTCTCGGCGAGCTGGCGTGCGGAGCGCACGGTGATCTTCTTGCCGGCTTCGATAACGACTTCGCCGGTGTCCGCGTCGATCAGATCGACCGTCGCCTTCACGCCCTTCATGCGCTCGGCATCGTAGGGCACGCGCCAGTAATGCTCTTTGGTTTTCTTGTCGGTGATACGGGTGTAGTTCACCTTCTTGTAGAAGGTGTTCAGCACTTCCTCGCCGTCCATGCCGAGCGCGAACAGAAGCGACGTCACCGGAATCTTACGGCGACGGTCGATACGCGCATAGACGATGTCCTTGGCGTCGAATTCGATATCGAGCCAGGAACCGCGATAGGGAATGATGCGCGCGGCAAACAGCAGCTTGCCGGACGAATGGGTCTTGCCCTTGTCGTGATCGAAGAACACGCCAGGCGAACGATGCATCTGCGAGACGATAACGCGCTCGGTGCCGTTGACGATGAACGTACCGTTCAAGGTCATGAACGGCATGTCGCCCATGTAAACGTCCTGCTCCTTGATGTCGCGGACGGAACGGGCGTTGGTATCGGGATCGACGTCGAACACGATCAGACGCAGCTTGACCTTCAGCGGCGCCGCAAAGGTCATGCCGCGCTGACGGCACTCGTCAACGTCATATTTCGGCGCCTCGAATTCGTAGCGCACGAACTCCAGAAGGGCCGTCTGCGAAAAATCCGAAATCGGGAAGACCGATTTGAACACAGCCTGCAAACCCTCATCGCCACGGCCACCCTGCGGCTCGTCCACCATGAGGAATTGATCATAGGAAGCCTTTTGGACTTCGATCAGGTTCGGCATTTCCGCTACTTCGCGGATGTGCCCGAAAAACTTGCGGATACGCTTGCGGCCAGTGAAGGATTGCTGAGTTGCTTGAGCCGACGCTTGAGCCATATCGCTCCTCGTACCTCGTCTGTTGGCAGCCTGGGAGAGGCCGCGCACATCCCGCATGCCAGATGCACACGGCTGGGGTTGGACCCCGGGAATCACCGCGGTGAAGCGGTCTTTTAGCTCCGGATACGCCGGGAATAAGGCGTTTTCCAGAAAGGATTAACGGCCCCGGCGGCAAAGCCCCGGGACCGTCGACGTTCAGAGGAGACCGCGCGAGGTAAGCCTTGCGGCAAAACCTTTGGCGATCCCCGTCGAATTACTTGAGCTCGACCTTGGCGCCAGCCTTTTCAAGCTGAGCCTTGAGCTTGGCAGCGTCGTCCTTGCTGACGCCTTCCTTGACGGGCTTCGGAGCGCCTTCGACGAGGTCCTTGGCTTCCTTGAGGCCCAGACCGGTGATGGCGCGGACTTCCTTAATGACTTCGATCTTCTTGTCGCCGGCCGAAGCCAGGACAACGGTGAACTCAGTCTGCTCTTCAGCAGCGGCGGCGGCAGCGCCGGCCGGAGCCGCAGCAACGGCCACAGCCGCAGCAGCCGAAACGCCCCACTTCTCTTCGAGCATCTTGGCGAGTTCAGCCGCCTCGAGGACGGTCAAGCTCGACAGGTCATCGACGATCTTTTCGAGATTTGCCATAATATTTCAGTTCCTTGACTAGATTGGTTCAAACCATTGATGAATAGGCGATGGCCTCGTTAGGCCGCGTCTCGTTTGGCATAAGCCCCGAATACGCGCGCCAGCTTGGCAGCAGGCGCGGTGGAGAGCTGAGCGATCTTCGTCGCGGGCGCATTGATGAGCCCAACGATCTTGGCGCGCAGTTCATCCAGGGACGGCATGGTCGCAAGCGACTTCACACCATCCGGGTTCAGGGCGGTCGTTCCCATAGCGCCGCCGAGGATTACGAGCTTGTCGAAATCCTTAGCAAAAGCCACGGCGACCTTTGGCGCCGCCACCGGATCTTCCGAATAGGCGATCAGGGTCGGCCCCTTGAGCAGGGGCGCGATGGAGGCGACGTCAGTGCCATCGAGGGCGATCTTGGCGAGGCGGTTCTTGGCGACCTGCACCGAGGCTCCAGCTGCACGCATCCGCTTACGCAGATCCTGAAGCTGGGCGACGGTCAGGCCGGAGTAGTGCGCCACGACCACGACGGAAGTCTTCTTGAAGACACCGCCGAGTTCCGCGACGAGCTCTCTCTTACCCGCTCTGTCCACTCTGCACTCTCCGGTTGGCGGGGCGAACCCCGCCGGTTGCATGAACCGAACGACCCGCAATGGATCAATCCGGCATCCGATGCCTGTCCCCGGAGCGATGGTCTCGCCACCGGACAGAAGGTTCGAACCAAATCACATCGACTGCAGCAAAGCCGCAGCCCAAAAATCCGGTCTTCCCCGTCTATGCAGGCCTCACCGTTCTCCGGAAAAATCCGGGGAAACCGTCGTGAAATTAAGCAGCTAGGTAAACCTCGCCGCGCCGGCAGTCTCGGACAGGACATGGCCGAACATGATACCTGGCTTATCGCCTGATATCCGCCGGCCTATCCACCGCGCGCACGAACCTGTCCTTTGGAAAGGCGCGAACGCACGGAAGCTGAATCTGAAAAGGGGCCGCAAATCGCGATCGGCCCCGGATTGCCTATCTAGACCTATTCCGACGCCTCCACAAGGGGGTGGCGCCGGAAAAGATGCGAGATCGAACAATGGGTCAAAAAATGCGTTTCCGGGGAAACGCATCTTGCCTTAGGCGCCGACGGTGCCCTGGGTCACGACGGTGGTCGGATCGACCTTCACGCCCGGGCCCTGAGTCGAGGACACTGCGACACGCTGGATATAGGTGCCCTTGGCACCTGCCGGCTTGGCGCGAGCGACCGCATCGACGAAGGCCTTGACGTTCTCGGACAGCTTTTCAGCGCCGAACGAGACCTTGCCGACCGTGCCCTGCACGATGCCGGCCTTCTCGACACGGAACTCAACAGCGCCGCCCTTCGAGGCCTTGACGGCCGCGGCCACATCCATGGTCACCGTGCCGACGCGCGGGTTCGGCATCAGGCCGCGCGGGCCCAGCACCTTACCGAGACGACCGACCAGGCCCATCATGTCCGGGGTGGCTATGCAACGATCGAAATCGATCGTGCCGCCGTTGACGATGGTGACCAGTTCTTCGGCACCAACGATGTCGGCACCCGCCGCCTTGGCTTCGTCAGCCTTGGCGCCACGGGCGAACACCGCCACGCGCACGGTACGGCCCGTGCCATTCGGCAGATTGACGACGCCACGAACCATCTGGTCCGCATGCTTCGGATCAACGCCGAGGTTCATCGCGATTTCGACGGTTTCGTCGAACTTGGCGGCGGCCCGGTCCTTAACCAGCTTGATCGCCTCGTCGAGGGGATAGAGCTTGACGCGATCGATACCGTCGCGCGCCTTCTTGATGCGCTTTCCATCAGCCATCGTCTTACTCCACCACCTGCAGGCCCATGGCCCGCGCCGAACCTTCGATCATCGACATCGCCGATTCGATCGTGTGACAGTTGAGGTCAACGATCTTCTTCTCGGCGATTTCGCGCACCTGGGCCTTCGTCACCTGACCGACGAAACCACGGCCCGGGGTCTTGGAACCGGAAGCCGGCTTCTTGCCCATCTTCAGATTCGCCGCCTTCTTGAGGAAGAAGGTGACCGGCGGCTGCCGCATTTCGAAGGTGAACGAACGATCCTGGTAGGCGGTGATGACGACCGGAATCGGCGTCCCCTTCTCCAGCTGCGCGGTCTTTGCGTTAAAGGCCTTGCAGAACTCCATGATGTTCAGGCCGCGCTGACCCAGCGCGGGGCCGATCGGCGGCGACGGATTGGCCGCCCCGGCCGGCACCTGAAGCTTCACGTAACCCGCGATCTTCTTTGCCATAATAGTCTCCACACAATGTCGTCACGGCACGGCCGTGCGACGGTTGAAGTCCGTGGTCCGACATGATCTCCCGGATGGCCTCCAGGCATGTCCGCCACGTCTGCCCTGCCCGACTGGGCAGGGTTTCCGCTCAGGTCTTTTCGACCTGCGCGAATTCCAATTCGACCGGCGTTGCACGGCCAAAGATCGACACGGCGACCTTGACCCGCGAGCGGCCCTCGTCGACTTCCTCGACAATGCCGTTGAAGGAGGCGAACGGACCGTCCGCCACCCGCACGGTTTCGCCGACTTCGAAGGAAATCGACGGTTTCGGGTGTTCGACACCCTCTTGAACCTGCCCCTTGATCCGATCGGCCTCAAGGTCCGAAATCGGCATCGGCTTGTTGTCGGCGCCCAAGAAGCCCGTCACCTTCGGCGTGTTCTTGATCAGATGGAACACGTTGTCGGTCAGGTCACACTTCACCAGAACGTAGCCGGGGAAGAACTTGCGCTCGGCGTTGACCTTGCGGCCCCGACGCACTTCCACGACGTTCTCGGTCGGAACCAGAATTTCCTCGAATTTATCCGCGAGACCGCGCTGAGCGGCAAATTCGCGGATGGATTCAGCGACCTTCTTCTCGAAGTTCGAATAGGCGTGAACGATATACCAACGCATAGGCATGGGTTAAATCCAGCTCACTTGCCGAGAGAGAGAATGAAGGCCAGAATCAGACGGATGCTCTGATCCACGGCGACGAAAAACAAACTCGACGCGACCACCAGCAAGAGCACGAGGCCGGTCGTAATCAGCGTTTCCCGGCGCGTCGGCCACGTGACCTTGGACGCTTCCGAGCGGACCTGCTGAAGAAATTCAAACGGATTGGCCATTGCTTATCTCTGCTGCCGGAAGCCTTTACGCCAGTGCTGACGCGCCGACTCCCGAAAATGATCGCGGCGCGGGACCGGGAGGTCGCGCGCCACAACGGAGGGCTTATAGCGGCACTTACGGACGACGCCAAGCCTTTTCTGAACGCCTTTTCTGAGCGCCAGAATCGACACTCCCGGATCAATGCCGGTCGGACGCGGTCCAGACCTCCTGCCCGGTCACGTCGTCCCCCAGGGTTGACCAGATGCCGCTGCGAATCTGGTCGTTATCGATCTGAAACACGGCGATTCCCGGTCGTCCGGCCGGCCTCCCCGGCACGATCGACTGAAAAACCACCGAAAACACATTATCGATCACCACGCCGGTCCCGATCTGGCGCAACTGGCCGATCCGCCAGATCACCGCGAAGGTTTGCCCGGTCTGCTTGATCTGCGCCTCGCCGGAATAGCTGCTGCCCTCGGAAGGGTTTTTGCCTTCCACCCGATACGTGCCCTCGATGGCGCCGGCGCGAACCGGCATGGCAGCCATAAGCACGGCCGCGGCAACGGCGGCGATTCTGGGCAGCGTCATCTCGCGACCTCGCTCGTGTCTGGGCAGGCAGCACATGACTCACCTGCCAACCGCCCCTCCACAACATCATGTGGTCCCTACACCCAAGCATGCAACATGCCGACAGGCCGCCATCCCCTGCCTTTCATCACGTTTGCGAGACGCAAGGAGAGATTGACCTCAGGCGGTCATCGAAATCAGCGCGCAAATGTGAAACTATGAGCAGACAGATCGACGGAGGGCGCATGGCTGGGCATGAGATCAGTATTGATTATGGCGAGACACGACTGAAAGGCGTGAGCCGCGAGGAATGGGTCGCGCGCGTTCAGCTCGCAGCTTGCTATCGCATTTTCGCTCATCTCGGCTGGACCGAGCTGATCTACAACCACATCACCTTGCGCGTGCCGGGCCCCGAGCGGCATTTCCTCATCAACCCGTTCGGCCTGCACTATTCCGAGGTCCGGGCGTCGAACCTCATCAAGATCGATCTCGACGGCAACAAGCTCTCCGACTCGAATTATCCGATCAATCCGGCCGGCCTTGCCCCGCATTCGACCATCCATCGCCATATCGATACGGCGCATTGCGTCATGCACACGCACACGACCACCGGCTCGGCCGTTGCCTGCCTCCAAGATGGCCTGTCGATGACCAATTTTTACGCAGCCCAACTCAACGGCCGCGTCGCCTACCACGATTTCGAGGGCATTACGGTCAATGCCGACGAGGGGCCGCGCATGCTGGCGAGCCTCGACGGCAAGCCCGTCCTGATCCTACGCAATCACGGCCTTCTGGCCTGGGGCGAAACCTTGCCGCAAGCCTTCTCCTATCTGTGGACCGTACAGCGCGCCTGCGACATCCAGGTCGCCGCGCAAGCGTTGGGACCGTTGCTTCCGATCCCAAACAACGTCCTCGAACAATGCGCACGGGTCTCCCTACAGTTCGATGCCGCCTATGGCGCCGGCGTCGATGTTTTCAATGCGCTCGTGCGCCAGATCGACAAAGTCGATCACAGCTACCGTCAATAGGCCCACCATGAAGATCATGATTGTCGGCGCTGGCGCCATCGGTGGCTGGCTGGGCGCTGTTCTGGCGCGCGGCGGCGCCGATGTCTCGCTGCTGGCGCGCGGCGCCACCCTCGACGCGGTGCGGCGGCAAGGCCTGACGTTGCGCGAGGGCGAGGCGACCTCAACCTATCAACTGGCGGCCGCCGCCAATCCGACAGAACTGCCGACGCCAGACCTCATCCTCTTCAGCGTCAAAACCCATGCGCTGGCCGAGGCCGCGCGCAGCGTCACCCCCGTCCTGGCCAAAGGGCCAGCGATCATGACCGCGATGAACGGCCTGCCCTGGTGGTTTCTCGACGGCGGCCCATTGGCGGGCGATCCGTTGCGCAGCATCGATCCCGATGACGCCATCGCCACGGCCTTCGCCCCGTGCCACCCCATCGGCGCCGTCGTGCATGCCTCGACCCGTGTCGAGAGCCCGGGCGTGATCCGTGCAGTCAAAATCGATCGGCTCATCATCGGCGATGCCACACGCCAGACCTCGGACCTCACGCGCACCTTCGCGGCCATCGTCGAACGTGGCGGCGCCCCCTGTCCGATCACCAGCGATATCCGCGCTGAGATCTGGATGAAGCTCGCCGGCAATTCCAACACCAATCCGCTGAGCGCCCTGACGCGTCTGTCGGCGACGCCGCTGCTGGAAACACCGGTCCTGCGCGAGCTCCTGCTGGCGATGATGGCCGAGTTCGAAGCCGTTGGCCGTCGCCTTGGCATGACCGCGCAGATGCCTGCCGCCGAGCGCCTCATCATCACCGCCAGGCTCGGCAATTTTCGCACCTCCATGCTCGAAGATGCGGACGCTGGCCGGCGGCTTGAGATCGACGGCCTCCTCGGCTGCATCGTCGAGATCGCCGATCGGCTCGGCGAGCCCGTGCCTGTGAGCCGGACGGTCTATGCGCTCGGCAAGGGTCTCGATCTGTCGGCGGCACTGACTGCTCGTTAGAGCGTCACGCCGCAGACACCTCGATAAAGAATAACGGCATAATTCCGCCGCCCTCCTTTCGTATCTTTGGACACGGTTTCACTGCGGCAAGCGTCGTGGGCCGGCATGGGAGAAAGGCTCTTGGATCGGACGGACTATCGAAAGCCGAGCTATTAGGGAGCAACCGCTGGCGAGGGGCCCATGATCGCGTTCAGAGGGGGGGCTCGCGAGATTCTGAGGAACAACCCCATGCAAGGGCAAATCAAAGGAACTTTCCCGCCTCTCACGTTTTAAGTTGCTCTAGCTCTGCCGGCGCTCATCTCGGCCCAGTCGAACTCCTCTTCGAGGATGTGATAGGCGTCGTCGCCGATCACGCCTTGACGGCGCAGCGCAATAGCGCGTTCGCGCGCCGCCGCGATTGCCTCACGACGCAAAGGTCCGCCAGGTCTCTCACCGGAGGCGTCGAAATTGGTCTCGTTCAACTCAATAGCGGCATTGTATTCCTTGCGCAGGATCGCTCCATGCATCGTCTTGTCGCCCTCGATCGTGCGTAGAGCCGCCTGATAGGCCTGCGTCCGCGCCAGCGTGACTTCGCGGCCGACAGGGTCGTCGTCGGTGAGGCCGAGCCAGCGGATCAACGGCTTCAACGTCAGCCCCTGGATCACCAGCGTGCCAAGCACCACACCGAAAGCCGTCAGCAAAATCAGATCGCGATAAGGAAACGGTGCGCCACCGGGCAAGGTCTCGGGGATCGCGAAAGCCGCCGCCAGGGTGACGATGCCGCGCATGCCGGCCCAGGAGATGGCGATGCCACCGCCCAAGGTCGGCTCCGCCATCGGCCGGCGCGGATGAAAGCCACGGCGGGCGATGCGCATGCGAATGAGCTTGTTGTAGCTCATCACCCAGGCGAAGCGAACGAGAACGGTGACAAGTAGAACAGTCGCGGCTGTCACCACATATTCAAAACGCAGATCCGCCGACAACCGCTCCCAGATCGGCCGCAACTGCATGCCGATGAGGACGAAGGCGAAAGCATTGAGAATGAAGACCACCGTTTCCCAAACAGCGTAGACCGGCACGCGCTGTCGCGCCGGCATGCGCACACCACCGATCCGCGCGATCGTCATCGCATAGACGACGATGGTCAGAATGCCGGAGAGACCGATTCTTTCGGCGAAAATCCAAATGCCGAAAGTCGCCACGAATTGAACGATCAACGCCGTCGGGACATCTTCGATCCGGCTCGTCAACGGGCGAAAGACGACAGCGCAGAGAAAGCCGCCGGCGACGCTGCCTAACAGCGTCAGCAGCAGAACAGGCGTGAAACTGTTGGCCGACAGTCCGCCGGCAACGACAGCCATCAGAGCCAGCTTGTAAATCAGAAGGGCGCTTGCATCGTTGAGCAGGCTTTCGCCTTCAAGAATTTTCAACAGCCGATGCGGCAGGTTGACCTGGCGCATGATCGCCGCAGCTGCCGCCGCATCGGGCGGCGCGACGATGGCGCCCAAGGCGATCGCCACGGGCCACGACATGCCAGGCGTCAACCAACGCACGGTGACGGCGACAATGACCGTCGTCAGAACCACCGCCATGAGCACGAGTCCGGCGACTGGCAGCCAATTGTCACGCAGATCGCGCAGCGACGTATCGAAAGCAGCATCAACCAGCACCGGCGCCACGAACAGCGCCAGCGCCAGGTGCGGATCAAGCGTCCATTGCGGACTGTTGGGCACAAAGGCGATCAGGACACCGCCGATGGCGAGGAATGTCGGATAAGGCGCGCCCAGTCGGCGCGCCAACATGGTCAGCAGCGCCGCGCCAAGCAGCAGGATGATGATCCACTCAAAAATTTCCATGCGCCGGCACAATCCTTCTCCCCGCCATGAGATATGGCGGGCACGACGACTCTGTGTCGATCATGCCAGATGAGAAGGATTTCAGCGATGCCGCTGGCGAGGTCAGTTCAAGACGCAGAAGCCGCCTGCGAGTTGCGCAGGCGGACATTGGAAACCCGCCTTCTGCGGGCGCGGCACAAGCGCCGATTGCTCGCGCGAAGAGGCACTTCGCGCCGCCTCGGCGGCGGCGGCCTTGAACCATTCCGGTGTCGCCTGCTGGCGTGCTTCAGGCGCCCGCCAATCCTGTGACTGCAGCCCGCGGCGCTGATCAGACGGCGCGGCCGAGGCCCGGCTGGACCCCATGACCGGCACAATGATCAACCCACCGGACGAACCCGACGCACGCGGCTGGACAGGCTGCGGCAAAGCTTGCGGCTTGGGCGCCGGCGCGGAGGCCCGCGGTCCACCGAACCGGATTCGCCCACCTTTCGCCTCAGCGACGGTGGCAGACACAAGGGCGGCGGCAGCGGCAAGCAAGATCAGCGTTTTCATTCAGAAACTCCGTCGTCGCTGGACCATGCCCCAGGACCCGTCAACACCGCGAAATCGAAATCACTAAAATTGTTGGCTTTCGCGCCACGATGGAGGCTCAGCGGGCTGGTGTTAAATCCACGCCCCCGCGCCGAACCGACCGGCCCCACAGGTTCGTTTGCCCCGACTGGACACACATTCGCCAAGAAGACCATAGTTCAAGAGGCATGCAATCATGGGGCGCTTGGCTATTTTGATTCTCGACCGCCCAGTCCCAAAACCCCACCGAGATTTTGAGTACGCGTGGTCTTAGTGCAAGAAACATTGATGTTCGTGTGCACAAGCATCGGCATATTGGGCCTGCTTGTGACCTTTTTCTTTGTTCTATTTGTCAGTTGTCGCGGACTCATTCGGCGCGTCCGAGGGGACGAGCGCGACTAAAGCAAATTGCGTTTCGAGAGAAATACCATTTGCCTGAAACCTCGGCAGGCACAGCCATACATTCAGCCTGCCGTCAGCGAAGCGACATCGTGTTGCCCTAGTGGTCCTCTAAAGAATCGCTGTGCGGGCAAGTCAATTGAGGTTCTCGATGAAAGTTTTCGCTCCGGCCGCGATGTCCCTTCTTTTGAGCGCTGTACAACCCGCATCCGCCCAGTGGGCACCAGAACAAGGCGACGGATTCTCCGCTGGATACTTCTGGGCACTGCGCAATCACGTTACCGAAGGCTACCGTTGCGACAGCTTCGACGACGCCTTCCGCGCTGGCTGTAATGCCTACACGCAAAACTTCACCAGCGAAGACGATGAAGATGACGACGGCGACGAAGATTAGAGCATCGTAGAACGATGTGCGATTGCCGTGAAGAGGTGCGGTTCGCGTGACAAAAGCACCCTTCAAAAACGCAAGAACTCCGCCCCGCTCTACCGGGCAGACGCATCGACCTTGCATCTGACGGGGCCGTTGTAGAGCTGCAACTGATTGCCTCCCATATCGACCATGATCTGGCCGTCATAGGTGCTCTTGGCTTTGTTGAGCTGAGCTGAAACCACGATCCTAACGCGGGAAGGCTCGCCCTCATCCATAGCCACCAACAAGAGACTTCCGTCGCGCAAGCTAAATCGTGTAACCTTCGCCGGATAATCAAATTCGATATTCGGCACGTCGCCAAGTTTCGCAGGAACGTCGAACTGCAAATCCGGCGCCTTCAAATAGGGACACGTCACGACCTTGTGAAGCGGGGCCGCCGCGAGACCGTTTTCGAAAACCTCCGGCAACCAAGCCAGGCAAACCCCAACAAAGACCAGCTTTGCGAGAATGCGTTTTCCGCCCATGACCGTGGCCCTTTTTGATCAAGGAGCTTTGTGAAAGCTCGGCGATGGCGGCCCTACTTTAACCCGCAGGGCGCGTTCTGTCGCCAAACAGACTGACACTCGAACGGCGACGTCCGCGCGTTGCAACAACCAGCGAGCGCAACAAGCTGGACATGGTGGCGGCACGGGATCATGCTCCCAGCGTCTTAATTTGGTTCGTGAGGGCGTTGCCATGTCTCTGAACAAATTGCCGCTGATCAAATCGTCTCTGATCAAATCCGCCGCCATTGTAACCTTGGTCGCCGCTGGCGCTCTTTCCCTCACCGGCTGCGTTCCGGCAGGCCCCGGTTACGGCGGCTACAGTACTGGTTACGGCTATGGGTATTATGGCCCTTCGCCTGCGGTCTATCCGGTCTACGGTTCCGGATATGGCTATGGATATTACGGCGGCTACCGCCCGATCTATCGGCCCTACGGCGGCCGGGTCTATGGCGGTGGATGGCGAGGTGGTGGCTGGCGCGGTGGTGGCGTCGTCCGTCCGGCCATGCCGTCCCGTGGCGCTTTCGGTGGTCACCGGCACCACTAAGCGCCTCGATGCGAAGGCTCGCTCCTCGCCGGCAAATGCTGGCGAGGCCTTGGGCCAACCTACGAGACGAAAATCAGCGGAAAGCTTAACTATATCAATGGCAAGAAGCCAATGGCAGGAGTGGAGGGAATCGAACCCGCAACCTCCGGTTTTGGAGACCGGCGCTCTAACCTAGTTGAGCTACACTCCTGTGTGCCGTCAGGCGGCTTCTCTTGCCGCATTCGCCGACGGATTGCAACGGGGATCGCGGCCGCTCCAGCGCATTTTCAGCCGCGACGATCCCAAAAACCACCGTCGGCTAGCCGGAGCGCACCACCCGCGCGAACAAAGTGTAGCGCGGGTCGAACAGGAAATCGATGAAAAGCCGGGTCCAAGAGGTGTGGACAGCCAGGTTGTCGTAAAATTCCGGCGCCATGGCCCGCAATTGCGGCAACCGATTCCACGGCACGCGGGGAAAATCGTGGTGCTCGTTGTGGTAGCCGATATTCAAAGCGACTTTGTTGATCGGCCCGTAATAGCTCGACGTGTCCTGATTCGGATCGAGCGTGTAGTGCTCGGAAATCCAGCGCGCACCCAGAGGGTGAAGGCCGGTCGAAAACCAGAAACAGGCGAACAGATAGACCACACCATTCAGGCCAAAAAAATACCAGATCGACAGCGCGTAGGCAGCGGCGGCCACATAGCTGGCGATAGACCAGGCGCTGAACAGATTGACCGGCGGCACCCGGTGCACCCGTGAAATCTGCAGGAACGGGAAGCAGAACAGCCAGATCGCCTTGCGCCACCAGACGTCGCGCACCAGCCGCGCCTCCCACTCGTTCGGCAGATCGGGATCGCCGTCATAGTGGCTGCGGCCGGAATGATGGAGCTTATGATAGCCGCGAAAGCCCATGGCGCCTGGCACCACATTGGGCAGATCGGCGACGATCAGCACGATCCGGTTGAGGAAACGGCTGCGAAAGACTGTTTCGTGGGTCGCGTCGTGGATCACCACGTAGAGCGCATGATTGGCGAACACGCCGATCACCAGCGCCACCAACACAGCCAGCCACCAATAGGATAGGCCCAACGTGCCCAGGTAACAGGCGATAACCGTCTGCGCCGCGACGATCCCTAAGGTAATCGCCGCCGTCCAGGGATTGCGGCCGAACAGACTGCGCACCTCGGGATGTGCTGCAAGAATGGCGCGCGCCCGCGTCTTGTGCGGATCCTGTCCCGGCATGCGAAAAAAATCAGTCTGCATCGGTCCTACGATCGAATGACGTGTGCATTGCACAAGTGGCATCTCTACCCCAGTCCCCCCAGGGTCACAACCACGCTCAGGCCGGTTCCACCCGCACCGCCGTGCCATAGGCCAGCACTTCGGTGATTCCATCCATGATCTCATTGGCATCGTAGCGCATGCCGATGATGGCATTGGCGCCGCCCTGGGTCGCATGCTCAACCATATGGTCGAAAGCCTCCTGCCGGGCGGTTTCGGCCAAATTCACATAGACCGACAGTTTGCCGCCGAAGAGCGACTGCACGCCACCGACGAAATTGCCGACGACAGAGCGCGACCGCACGGTGATGCCACGCACGACACCCAGATGCTGGACAACCTTGTAACCGGAAATGTCATTGGTAGTCGAAACGATCATCACAAGCTCCTGCCCGTCAGCCACTATAGCGTTCCGCCGCTTGACTGTGTCAAACGCCCCAAAGACGCCTCAAAATGAAGACCCCTTGCCGCCGCCCCATTCAACGCCAAAACAAACAAAAAGGGGAGCCGAAGGCCCCCCTTTTAATCCGCGATATGCGGCATTCTTGCGTCGAATTTATTCGACGATGCAGTTACTCAACGATGCTGGCGACGACGCCGGCGCCAACGGTGCGGCCGCCTTCACGGATGGCGAAGCGCAGCTTCTCTTCCATCGCGATCGGAACGATCAGCGCCACGTCCATCGTCACGTTATCGCCCGGCATCACCATTTCCGTGCCTTCCGGCAGGGTCACGATGCCCGTCACGTCCGTCGTGCGGAAGTAGAACTGCGGACGGTAGTTCGTGAAGAACGGCGTATGGCGACCACCTTCATCCTTCGTCAGGATGTAGGCTTCGGCCTTGAACTTCGTGTGCGGCTTCACCGAACCCGGCTTGCACAGCACCTGGCCGCGCTCGACGTCTTCGCGCTTCGTGCCGCGCAGCAGGCAGCCGACGTTGTCGCCAGCCTGCCCCGAGTCGAGCAGCTTGCGGAACATTTCGACGCCCGTCACGATCGTCTTCACGGTGTCCTTCAGGCCGACGATTTCGACTTCTTCGCCAACCTTCACGATCCCGCGCTCGACGCGACCGGTCACCACCGTGCCACGACCCGAGATCGAGAACACGTCTTCAACCGGCATCAGGAACGGCTGGTCGATCGGACGCTCCGGCTGCGGAATGTAGTCGTCAACCGTCTGCATCAGCGCCAGAACGGCGTCATGGCCGATTTCCGGGTTGGTGTTGTCCAGCGCGCATTTCGCCGACCCCTTGGTGATCGGAATGTCGTCGCCCGGGAAGTCGTACTTCGACAGCAGTTCGCGCACTTCCATCTCGACCAGGTCGATCAGTTCCGGATCATCAACAAGGTCGACCTTGTTCATGAACACGACCAGCGCGGGAACGCCGACCTGGCGCGCCAGCAGGATGTGCTCGCGGGTCTGCGGCATCGGGCCGTCGGAGGCCGACACGACCAGGATCGCGCCGTCCATCTGCGCCGCGCCCGTGATCATGTTCTTCACATAGTCGGCGTGGCCCGGGCAATCGACGTGGGCGTAGTGGCGGTTCTTCGTCTCGTATTCGACATGCGCCGTCGAGATCGTGATGCCACGCGCCTTTTCTTCCGGCGCCTTGTCGATCTGATCATACGCCGTGAACTTCGCTCCGCCGCTCTCGGCCAGAACCTTCGTGATCGCTGCCGTCAACGACGTCTTGCCATGGTCAACGTGACCAATCGTGCCGATGTTACAATGCGGCTTGTTCCGTTCAAATTTTTCCTTCGCCATGGTACTTTCCGGTGTTCCCAAAAGTTAAAATCCGCCATGGCACGAGCGCGGCGGAAAGGCGGCGGTTCGATAGGCAGTTTTCGCGCGGATCGCAAGGAAAATGATATTTCCGCCTCACCCGTACCACCGAGAAACGGGCAATCCACACGATCTGCGACATTTACGTGACCGAACCGATCATCGCCCGATAATCATCAAGCGTCGGTTTGCGGGCCGCAGTTCGGTTAAAATGGGTATCCAGAGCCGCTTGGGCAACCTCTTTCATGTCACGCACGGTGTAGCCGGCCGCGCTCAAGGTCAGCGGCAGGCCAATATCTTGTGACAGAGCGATAACACCCGCCTTCAGGGAGACCCCATCGGCCAGCCCCATGGCGATGGCCATGCGCCGGGCCCGCTCCGGCGCATGAGTCGCCACAAAATCGAGGCTGGCGACGACGCCGATATTGCTGAGAATTCCGTGATTGACGTCCTGATCGCCGCAGGCAATGGCGATCGCATGGGCCGGCCCGAGCCCCTTGTGGATAGCGACGCCCCCCATGAAAGCCGCCGCCATGATCTGCAGCCGGGCTTCGGGATCCCGTCCATTTTCAACCGCCCGGCGCAGATAGCCGCTGACGCGACGAATCCCGTCGTAAGCCATGGCCTCAGCTATGGGGTTTTCGGGCGCCGCGAACAGCGCCTCAATGCAGTGAGAGAGCGCATCCATGCCCGTCGCCGCGGTGAGGCGTCGTGGCAGGGTGTAGGTGAGTTCCGGATCGCAGATCGCCACCTTCGGCACCAGCAAGAGCGAGGCGACCCCGAGACCGCGTTCGCTCGCGGTCGGATGGATGCTGGACGCGGGCGACGCCTCGCTGCCCGTGCCCGCCGTGGTCGGCAGAACGATCAGTGGCGCAACGGCTTTCACCTTGTCGGCAGCGCCCAGATAATCCTCCGGCACACCACCTTGAACCGCCAGAAGCGCCAGCATTTTACCGCTATCGATCACCGACCCGCCGCCAATGGCGACGACGCCATCGCATCGGTTGTCGCGATAGGCGGCGAGCGCCGCGAGAACACCGGCCGACGTGGGATTTTCCGGGATGGCATCGAACACCGCATAGCCGCTCTTGCCCTTCAGCACGGCCTCGACATGGCCAAGCACGCCGCAGGCAGCGAGATTACGGTCACTGACCAAGAGCGGCCGGCTCACGCCAAGTTCGATCAAAGCCTGCGGCAAGGCCTGCACGGCGCCGACGCTAAGGAAAAGGCGGGGCAGCGATAAGACTGGGGTCACGACATCCTCCCGATTTGTCTTGCGTGATAGCCCTCCCGCCAAGCTTCGTCCATCCGCCCGTCCACAGGCCATGCGCCCTATTCGGACCCCGTTTGACAAAATGGGATCCCATTGCCTAGGGTCGCGTCAACAAAGGGCGGGGCCTGGAGGGAGCGCTATGACGCAGCAGTCCCAAGCAGTGATGAAAATCCGTGAGATGATCCTCCAGGGCCAGCTCGCACCGGGCGAGCGCCTGGCTGAGGCCGGCGTCGCCGACATGCTCGGCCTGTCCCGCACACCTGTTCGCCAAGCCCTGCCGGTTCTCGCCGAAGAAGGCCTGCTCGTTCCTGCCGGCGCACGCGGCTATTCGGTGCGCGCCTTCACCACTTTGGAAATTCTCGAAGCCGTCGAAGTGCGCGGCGCGCTCGAAGGCCTGGCGGCGCGCATCGTGGCCGAGCGCGGCGCTTCCCGCGCGCTGATGCGCACCCTGCGCGACAGCCTGGCCGAGGGCGACGAGATTTTCGCCAAGCGTCATCTGATCGAAGCGGATGAAGCGACCTACAGCCGCGTCAATCTCAAATTCCATCGCTGCATCACCGACGCCGCCGAACATAGCTTCGCGCGCGACACGCTGGAACGCATCGATCGCATCCCCTTCGCCTCCCCGGCGGCAATAGCCTTCGACCGACACGGCCTGCCGGAAATGTTCGACGCGCTCTGGCATGCGCATCGCCAGCATCACGCCATCGTCGATGCCATCGACGCTGGCGAAGGCAGCCGCGCCGAAGCGTTGTTCCGCGAACATATCTATTCGCAGAAACGCAGCATGCGGCTGACGCGCAGCCAAACGACGCGCAGCGCCGACCTTTCACCGCGCCATCAGCCCGAAGAAGACTGATCGGCGCACACTCTCCACAACAATACCCCTGACCAAGACGAGGACTATGATGAAACAGATGATCGCCCCTGTGCTGGCAGCCGCCAGCCTCATTGCCGCAGGTGCAACGGCGCAAGCACAAGACGTGGTGAAGGTTGGCTTGATCGCGCCAATGACCGGCCCGCAGGCCGCCGCAGGCCGGCAGATGGTTGCCGGCGCCAAACTCTACATGGCGCTCCATGGCGACACGGTCGCTGGCAAAAAGATCGAACTTCTGGTGCGCGACGATACCGGCGTGGCCGATGTCACTCGCCGCCTCGCCCAGGAACTGATCGTCAACGACAAGGCCGCCGTCATCAGCGGCTTCGGCCTGACGCCGCTGGCGATCGCCGTTGGCCCGCTCATCACCCAGGCCAAGGTTCCAGCTGTCATCATGGTGGCAGGCACCGCCTCCATTGTCGCCGCCTCGCCCTATTTCGTGCGCGTCAGCTTTACTCTGCCGCAACAGACTGCACCCGGCGCCGAATGGGCCGCCGCCAATGGCATCAAGACCGTCGTATCGATGGTCTCCGACTACGGCCCCGGGCTCGACGCGCAGAACGCCTTCAAGGCGAAGTTCGAGGAGAAGGGCGGCAAGGTGCTCGAGCAATTGCGCGCTCCACTCGTCAATCCGGATTTCGCGCCCTTCCTGCAACGCGCCAGGGATCTGAAACCTGATGCACTGATGCTCTTCGTACCGGCGCCCGTGGCGGGCTCGGTGATGCGCCAGGTGCTCGATCGCGGTTTGCCGGAAGCTGGCATCAAGGTCATCGGCCCGGGCGATGCCTTCGATGACGAACAGCTGAATGCTATGGGCGACGGCGTACTCGGCTCCGTCACCTCCTACAATTATTCGGCCGCCCATGACTCAGCCGAAAACAAGAAGTTTGTCACGGAATATCGCAAGGCCAACAATGACGCGCGCCCGAATGTCATCGCCGTCGGCGGCTATGACGGCCTGCATGCGGTCTATGCGGCTCTGACCAAGACCAGTGGCGACAGCGCAGGCCCGAAACTCATCGAAGCCTTCAAGGGCCTGTCATGGGAAAGCCCGCGCGGTCCGCTGACCATCGATGCGCAGACCCGCGAGCCGGTACAGAACATTTATATCCGCCGCGTCGAACGTAAGGATGGCGAACTTTATCACGCGGAATTCGCCACCTATCCGAACCAGAAGCCGTGATGCTTCACGCCAAACATTCTCTCACAGGGAAGAACTGATATGTCTCAAGGACCATTCCGCGCTGATCACGTCGGCAGCCTGCTGCGGCCGCCGGCGGTGAAGGAAGCCCGCGCCAAGAAGGCGCGTGGCGAGATCGACGCCCATGCGCTGCGCGCGGTCGAAGACGACGCCATTCGCGATGTGGTGAAACTACAGGAAGCCGCCGGCATGCACGCCATCACCGACGGAGAAATCCGCCGCGCCATCTGGCACGTCGATTTCCTCACCGGTTTCGACGGCATCGAGGCGACCAAGAGCGACTACGCTGTCAGCTTCAAGGGTACCGCGGGCGAAACCGAGAGCACGAGCTCGATGATCGCCGTCACCGGCAAGGTCGGTCGTTCAAAGCCGATCATGGTCGATCACTTCAAATTCCTGAAGTCGGTGACGACCAAGACGCCGAAGTTCTGCATCCCCTCGCCGACCTATATGCATATGCGCGGCGGCAAAAAGGTGATCGCCGATGCGGCCTATCCCAATCAAGATGAGTTCTGGGCCGATATGACCAAAGCCTATCGCGCCGAAGTCGCCGATCTCGTCGCCGCCGGCTGTACCTATCTACAGCTCGACGACGTCTCCTTCGCCACCATGTGCGACGCTGGCGTGCGCAAGCAGATGGTGTCCGATGGGCTCGACCCCGACAAACTGCCGGAAACCTACGCCCGCATCATCAATGGCCTGATCGCTGGCCGCGACGACAAGCTGACGGTGACGCTGCACACCTGCCGCGGCAATCACAACAGCATGTGGATGGCGGAAGGCGGCTATGATTCTGTCGCCGACGCGCTGTTCAACGTCACCGAAGTCGATGGCTTCTTCCTTGAATATGACACCGAGCGCGCCGGCGGCTTCGCACCCCTGCGCTTCTTCCCCAAGGGCAAGAAGAAACTCGTGCTCGGCCTGATCAGCTCGAAGGAAGCAGCGCTCGAGTCGAAGGACGTGCTGAAGAAGCGGATCGAGGAAGCCTCGAAATATATCGCGCTCGACCAGCTGTGCCTGAGCCCGCAATGCGGCTTCGCCTCCAGCGCGCCCGGCAATCGCCTTACCGAAGAGATCGAGAAGAAGAAGCTCGAACTCGTTGCCGAAGTGGCGCAGGACGTGTGGGGCACCACCGCCCACTAATCGAATACGGTGGCGGCGCGACACGTGCCGCCACCCGCTTTCTGAGCGTTAGAATTTCTCGACCCACGGCCGCAACTCAATCTCCCAAGTCCAGGCATTGCGCGGCTGGCGAATGATCTGCAGATAGGATTGCGCGATCGCATCGGGATCAAGCAGCGCATCGGGCGCCTCCGAAGGCGGCGTGCGACCGTCCCGCGCAATACCGCCATCGATAACGAAATGCGCCACGTGAATGCCCTTGGGCGCCAGTTCCCGCGCCATGCTCTGGGCCAATCCGCGCAAAGCGAATTTGCCCATGGCGAATGCCGCCGACTGGGGAAAGCCCTTCACGCTGGCCGAAGCGCCAGTGAACAGGATCGAGCCCTGCCCTTTTGCCAACATGCGCCGCGCCGCCTGCTGCGCCACCAGAAAGCCGCCAAAAGCCGAGACCTCGATCGCCTGGCGCACCTCTTCCGGCACGAGTTCAGCGATTGTGCCCCGCGCCCGCGCGCTGGCATTGTAAACAACCACGTCGGGCGGCCCGAGCGTCGCATCGACCTCGTCGAACAGTTTGGCCACCGCCGCTGGATCGGTCGCATCGCAACTCCAGGCGCGCGCGCCCGCTTCCGCTGAAAGCGCCGACAATTTGTAGGCATTGCGCGCCGCAAGACCGACAGCCCACCCCTCGCGCGCCAATAGCCGTGCCAGCGAGGCGCTGAGCCCGCTTCCCGCCCCAACGATAAGAGCCGATTTCCGCTCCGCCATATGAACGATCCTTCAATAAGATCAGCCCGGCAACCGGGCCCGATCGTGAGGCGCCGCGTAATCCACCGGCGTTCCCTTCGGGATAATGCCGGTCGGATTAAGCCGCGTGATGGAATAGTAATTGGCGATATAGTGACGAGGCTTCACGGTCGCCATAACGCCTGGATATTGGCAAAGCTCGCGCATGTAATTCGACAGATTGCGATAGTCGGCGATGCGCTGGCGGTTGCACTTGAACAGCGGGAAGTAAGCAACGTCGAAGCGCACCAAGGTCGGCAACAGCCGCCAGTCCGCCTCGGTGATCTCCGTGCCGCAGAGATAGCGCTGCTTGTCCAACAGCTCTTCCAACTCGTCGAGCACACGGAACACATCGTCGAAGGCTTGTTCGTAGGCCTGCTGTGATTGAGCGAAACCGCAGCGATAAACGCCGTTGTTGACGTTAGCATAGACCTTCGCGTTCATCGCATCGATCGCGTCGCGCAGATGCACCGGATAGAAATCCTTGTCATTGCCGGCAGTGCCACGGAACTCCGTATTGAACATGCGGATGATTTCCGAGGATTCATTGTTGACGATTTGCCCCGTCGTTTTGTCCCACAGGGTCGGCACCGTCACCTTGCCGGTATAGCTAGGCTTCGCCGCCGTATAGGCCTGATGCAGATAGGTGAAGCCGTTCACCTCATCGCCATTGCACTCCGGCCAGCGCTGCGGGCGACCGAAGGTCCAGCCATAGGTGCGCTCGTCGGGCAGCCCCCAGCTGACGCTGATCGCCTCCTCAAGCCCCTTGGCGGCACGATAAAGCAAAGTACGATGCGCCCACGGGCAGCCATAGGTCACGTAGAGATGATAGCGCCCAGCCTCGGCCGGGAAAGCAGAACTGCCATCAGCGCTGATCCGGTCGCGGAAGGCGCTGTCCGCCCGCAGGAATTCACCGGACTTACCGGTCTCCTGCGCCAATCGTTCGCCCGTCCATACGCCGTTGATCAAAATGCCCATGACAGTGACCTTGGTTCCTCGTCCTTGCTTGTCCCTGTTGTCGCAAATCCACCGGAGAACGCCAACAAAAACTGTCTAGCTAGTGCTTAATAGTGCCTATAGGCGCCACGATATGGCGAAAAGCCCCGGTTTTCGGTTGAGGTAAGAACGCGCGCCATTTTGCGCTGGCTTAACTTGGGTCGAATTCCACATGCTGATGCATCGACTTGTGAGCGACACCGCTCAACGCACTCCCGACAAATTGGCCCTGCGCTGGGTCGATCGCGACAAATCCCTTACCTATGCGCAGGCCGTCACGCAGATGGAGCGTATGGCCGGCCTCTTGCACGATTGCGGCGTGCGCAAGGGCGACCGGGTCGGCGTCTTCGCCCATAACGGCATGGACTATCTCCTCGCCATGCTTGGCGCCTGGCGTATCGGCGCGATCGCGGCGCTGGTGAATGTCAAATTCGCCGACGATCTCGAATATTATTGGGCCGATCACGAACCGAAGGTGGTGATCTACACCCATGACCTGCATGACGTGGTGCTGCGCGCCCAGCGCGCCGTGCCCGCCGTCAAAACGCTGATCTGCATGGATGGTCCGCAGGCCGGCGCCCTGTCGCTACCTGAGCTGATGGCCGCCGGCTTCGCACCACCGCCGGATCCAGGCGACGAGAGCGCCATCGCTCATCTTTCCTACACCTCCGGCACCACCGGTAAGCCGAAGGGCGCCTGCCTTTGCCATGAGCCAACGATCCGCGCCTCCCGCTGCATCGCCGAGCGCCTACAAATCCGCGCCCATGATGTTTCCTTTGGGCCGACGGCGCTCTCCAGCTCTTACCAGCTTGTCGGCAACCTGCTGCCGCCGCTGTCGGCTGGTGCCAGCATCCACGTGATGGGCAAATGGACACCGGCAACAGGCTGGGATGCCGTCGATGCTGCCGCTGCCACCGTGCTCGTCGGCAATCCAACCTTGCTCGACGAAGTGCTGCGTGAATCGGAAAAGCGCAGACGCTCGCCCGGCAAGCTGCGCATGGCTCTGACCGGCGGCGGCCCGCTGCCGCCGACTCTGAAGGCAGCCTGGCGCGACAAGCTCGGCCTGCCGATCGTCGAAAGCTATGGCCAAAGCGAGCTCGGCGGCTTCGTGGCGCTGGGCTATCCCGAACTCGTGCCCGATGGCGCCGATCTCGTGCGCATCGGCCCGCCCCTGCCCGACAAGGAAGTGCGCATCTTCGGCCCCGACGACAAGCCGGCGCAGCCTGGCGAAATCGGCGATATCGCCCTGACTGGCGGCTTCATGAAAGGGTATTGGGGCAACCCGGAAAAAACCGCCGAAGCGACCCGTGGCGGCTGGCTGCGCACCGGCGACCTCGGCGTCATCGACACAGAGGGTTACATCACCCTGCGCAGCCGCCGCGCCGAACTCATCACCGTCGATGGCATCGCCTGGTATCCGCGAGATGTCGAGGAAGCTCTGTGCGAACAAGCCGGCGTGCGCCAGGCCGCGCTCATCGGCCTCCCCAATGGCAGTGGCCAATTGCCAACCGCCTTCGTGACAGTGACCGACGACGCCTCGACCGATGGTAAGAGCCTCAAGGCCGCGATCGCCGGCCGCGTCGACTACGATCTGTCGCCGCTTGAGATTCGCATCGTCGACGAATTGCCGATGACGCCGACCGGCAAGATTTCCAAGGCCGATCTTCAGGCGCTTGTCGCGGCGGGAGCCATGGCATGAACCAGCCGCTCAGGCAGAAACTGCCGTCGCATTGGTGGTGGGATCTTTCCACGCGCGATTTCGCCAGCCTCGATATGACCCGCATCGTCGCCGTGCTCCCGGTCGGCGCCGTCGAACAGCATGGCCCACACCTACCGGTGCGGGTCGATGCCGCCATCATCAATGCCGTGGTGGAACGCACAGTCACCAAGATGAGCGAGACGACGCCGGTGCTGCTTCTGCCGGCATTGAACGTCGGCCTATCGCAAGAACATACCGCCTTTCCGGGCACCCTCACCTTCACTCGGGAAACACTCGCCAATATGTGGCTGGAAATCGGCGCTTCGGTCCACCGCGCCGGCATCGAGCGCCTGCTGATCGTCAACGCCCATGGTGGCCAGCCGCAACTGGTTGAAATGGTTTGCCGCGAACTGCGCATCCGCCATGGCATGCTGGCGGTCGGCACCATGTGGGGCCGGATCACGCAAGAGAACGATCTCTTCGATAAACACGAACGCACCCACGGCATTCATGGTGGCGAAATCGAAACCAGCGTCATGCTCGCCATCCATCCCGGTCTGGTACGGATGGAATATGCGAAAAACTTCGTGCCTCTCTCCGTCGAACTGGAAAAGGCCGGTGGCCTGCTGACGCCGGAAGGCGCGGTCGGCTTTGGCTGGCAAGCGCAGGATCTCTGCACGGAAGGCGCCTGTGGCGATGCCACGGCAGCGGATGCACTGCGCGGCGAAATCCTGATGGACCGCGCGTCCGATGCGCTACTCAAACTATGTGAGGAGGTCGCAGGCTTTCCCATGGAACGCCTGCGCAAAGCGCCGGCCTATGCGGCGCCCGTCCGAAGCTGAAGAGTGAAGCGGATCAGGGGCAGCTATAGCCCGCCGGATCAGGCAAGCAACGCGCGCCTGTCTTCAGGACCAGCGCGCCGCTCCGGTCGCGATTCACCCGATCGCCATTCGGCAGGGTGAAACCGCCGCTGGCATCGGGCGTCACACGCGCACCGTCAGGCAGCACGAGCTGCCCGCCATCGCGCTGAATCCGCTTGGCCTGACCTTGGATTGGCGCAGACGCGGGTGGGGGGGACGACGCGCACCCAGTGAGCGTGAGCGCGATGATGCTGACGGCGATCGAGAGCTTTATCATACCCCCATTCTGCCGCATCGGTGCGAAGGCGCAAGTGCCTTCGACAACATTCCACTGGCATCCGGTCATTTTTCGACAGTTCCCGATCCTATGACCTTCGGCACTATGCAACCGCCACCGATAAAGGGACTTCAGAAGCGGGGATTGCGCATGAGAGTGGCGCAAATGCATTTTTCAGCCGAAACGGATTTCGCGATCTACCTGTTTTCCTTCCTGTTCATCGGCGGGGCAACTGCGGTTGCCGTCCTTATTGCCTATCACAGCGTTCAAAAGTGAGCTGTTGTCCGGCTAAAGGCCAAAACAGATCTAATGTATTGAAAATATGAGAGTGGGCTGACCGAGCCGCTCTCAGGCCAAGACCGTGATGCGCCACTGGAACGTGTCGCCTCTCACGCAGGCCTGGCGCCCACCAGAAAAGAGCCGCCCATGAGCGCGCCGAATCTGGGAAGCTTGTGTTGCACTTCAATGCCAACAACCATCGGGGGCCTGTCTAATGCCTTACGATGCCGAACCGGAAGCCAACACCAAAAGAGAAGAAATCGCCTTCAAGCTCATGGGCTATCTGATCGGAGCCGACGACAACGAAGTCGATAGCGTTTTAAAACTATATGCGCGCTGCGCCCGCGTCGTCGAAGATCCAAACGCCTCAAGGGAAGAAGCCGTGATATGGCACGGCCAAACGCCATCTCACTAACCACGACAGCCGAATGAATGGATGACCGATCGGCAGCCTTTTGCTCAAGGGCAAAGGGCTGATTGCGTGCCAGACCGGATCGAGAAAACTTTCCCCTCTTGCGCAAGGCCGACAATGTTCGGCGGCTGATTGCCGGCGACGTCACGGCTCAGCCTGCCCCGCCGGGGCCCCCGAAGGGCAGGATACGCTTGAGTATATCGTTGCCATCAATGAAGTGATGCTTGAGTGCGGCTATTACATGCAGGATGATCGCTGTCATCAGCAGCTGGCTGAGAAGCTCATGGGCCGTCTTGCTCCACGTAAACAGGGCCGCATTCGGCCGAACGAGGTTAGGCACGGTGACGAGGCCGAAAACCCGGCTCGGGACCGGCAGCGGCGCGGCGGAGACCATCAGCCAGCCCGACAGGAGCATGGCAAAAACCAAGGCGTAGAGCGTGCCATGGCCGATAAGGCTGGCACGACGCTCCCAGGCCGGGATGCTCTCAGGCAAGACCGGACCCGGATCGCAAAGCAACCAGAGGCCGCGCAGTAGCGTCAGCGCCAGCAGGCAGAAACCGATCGACTTGTGCAATTGGTAGGCATCGAAGCGCGCCGCCGAACCGGCGATCCAGTGCGTCATGTCGTAGCCGAGATAGAGCATGGCGAGAATCAGCGCGGCGCCGAGCCAATGCTGGCCCTTCGGCAGCGCCCCCCATTGCCCGGTGGTGTTGCGCCACTGCATGCTGCTGTTAATCCTGCCTGGCTTCGGTGACGACGGTGATGTGGACCGTGTCGCTGATAATTGGCACGCCCGAATTCATGCCGTAGGCGGAGCGGCTCAGGCTGCCGGTCGCGCTGAACCCGACCCTTTCTCCGCCCTTGCGCTGATCGACCTCGACATTGATGTTGATCGGCCGAGTGACACCAAGCAGGGTCAGGTTGCCGGTGACATGGACGAGACGGGGACCGAGTTTCTCGACATGGGTGGAGGCGAAGCTGATGGCCGGATAGCGCGCTGCATTGAAGAAGACCTCGCTACGCAAGTAATCGTTCATGGCGTTTGAACCAACCTCGACCGACGCGGCCTGGACGGTGAAATCGACCCGACTGCGCTCGGGATGTTCGAAATCAAGCGAAATCCGGCCCGAAAAGGCATTAAAGGTGCCTTGTGTGCGTGGCCAAGCTGTTGAATCGATCACAAAACCGATGGTGGTGCGGGCGGGATCGATGCTCCAACGACTTGCCGCCAACGCCGGTACCGACAGGGCCAAGGCAATGCCCCCGGCCAGCAGCCTCCGGGGCGAGAGAACCATGATGCGCCGTCTTCCTGTGCCCCCCGAGCGAGCGCAGGCTCGGCGACATGGCTCGCGAAAGCAAGAAATAGATGCGTGAGCGCTGTCACTCTTTCGCGACCGCACCCGCCTATGGCCAGTAGCGGACACACACTCCGATGTCGGCCGAGTTCGCCAGACCGCGCGGAGATGTCAGACCGCTCAGAGATTCGGAAGGCCGTGCCGCCCTGGCGCAAAACATCTTACGTCCGGCCCCAGCCGCCAGACGATAAAATCATTTAAAATTATGGAGATAAATTGGAGCGGGTGAAGGGAATCGAACCCTCGTATTCAGCTTGGAAGGCTGCTGCTCTACCATTGAGCTACACCCGCATCTGCCGAGGCAGTGACCGGCTTATAGGCGGGAGGTGAAATGTGTTCAAGCCGGGAACGGACAATCCAAAGCCCAAAACGGAGAGCTGACATCGGCGCCGCGCAACCGACGATACGCACTATAATACACAAACATGTCGATTGCTGCCGGGCTGAACATGTATTATTTTTCTGAGCACATGAGCCCTCCTTCCTCCCCCTCCTCCGCGCCGCCCAAACCAGGGCAGTCCCGTAGCCCGACTGCTGCGAAAGCAGAGGACAGCGCGCCGTCCTTGTCCTCGGCGGCCTCCGCGGTGCTGACGGTCGCGACCGTGCCGGATGGAACCTATCTCAACGATCTCGGCCAACGCGTCCGTCGCATCCGCGCCATTCGCGGCATGTCGCGCAAGGTGCTCGCCAAGACATCAGGCATTTCGGAGCGCTACATCGCCCAGCTCGAAGGCGGCACCGGCAATGTCTCCATTGTTCTGTTGCGCCGCATCTCCCGCACTTTGGGCATGCCGGTCGAAGATCTCGTCATGGACACGCCGCCCGACTGGCTCGCCGTGCGTGAGCTGCTGCGCACCGCCGCGCCGGAGCGGATCGCCCGCGCCCGCTCGATCCTCGCGGGCCAGGGCCTGCCGCTCAACATGCAGGCGGAGAAGCTGCCGTCCGACCGCATCGCCTTGATCGGCCTGCGCGGCGCCGGCAAAAGCACGTTGGGCGAGATCGTCGCCCGCAAGCTCGGCTGGAAATTCGTCGAACTCAACAAGGTGATTGAACGCTCTCTCGGCCTGACGATCACCGAAATCTATCGGCTCTACAGCCAGGATGGGTACCGCCGCGCCGAGCTGGCGGCCCTGCGCGAACTGATCAACACCAACGAACCGATGGTCCTGGCCACCGGCGGCGGCATCGTCGCCGAGCCCCTGTCCTTCGAACTCCTGCTGTCGTCTTTCTATACGGTATGGGTCAAAACCACTCCCGAGGAACATATGAAACGCGTGCGTGATCAGGGTGATTTACGACCGACAGCCAGCGATCGGAACGATCGCACCGCCATGCAGGAGCTGATCGCCATTCTGACCAATCGCGAGCCGCTCTACGCCCGCGCCAATGCGACGATCGACACATCAGGCGCCACCCTTGAACGCAGCACCGGCGATCTTCTGGCCGCGATTTCACGAGCCGGCCAGTGACCGCACCCGTTTCCGTCAGCACGCGCAATCGCATCGCGATCGCGACCATCGACAATCCGCCCGTCAATGCCGCCTCGCAGGCGGTGCGCGCCGGCCTGAAAGAGGCGATCGAACGTCTCGGCGCCGATAGCGCCGTTGATGCCATCGTCATTGCCTGCGCCGGTCGCACCTTCGTCGCTGGCGCCGACATTCGCGAATTCGGCAAGCTGCCGCTTTCGCCAATCCTGTTCGAAGTCACCGCCGCGATCGAAGCCTGCCCCAAACCGGTGATCGCCGCCGTTCATGGCACGGCGCTGGGCGGTGGCTGCGAGATCGCGCTCGCCTCCCACGCCCGTGTGTTGCGCAAAGACGCTAAGCTCGGCCTGCCGGAAGTTAAACTCGGCGTCGTGCCAGGCGCCGGCGGCACCCAGCGCCTGCCGCGCTTCACCGGTGTCGAGAAGGCCATGGAGATTGTCTCCAGCGGTCGCATGATCGATGCGAAAGAGGCGCAGACGCTCGGCATCGCCGACGCTCTCACGGATGGCGATGTACTTGAAGCCGCCATTGATTTGGCCAAGAGCCGTGTGGGCACCGCGCCAACGCGAACCAGCGATCGGCCGGTGCCGGCTTTCGACACTGAAGCAGCCAAGCGCCAGTTGAACGAGATCGAACGCAAGGCACGCGGCCAAAAATCCCCCAGGGAAGCCGCAAGCCTCGTCCTCGCCGCTCCGCTGGTTTCCGTGACCGACGGGGTGAAGCTGGAGCGCGAAGCCTTTCTGCGCCTCACTCACTCCGAACAGGGCATGGCGCTCAGGCACATTTTCTTTGCCGAGCGCGACGCTGCCAAGGTCGATGGCTTGGACGGTGTGGCGGCGCTGCCCGTGACGACCGTCGGCATCGCCGGCGCCGGCACCATGGGCGCTGGCATTGCAGTTGCCTTCGCCGATGCCGGCTACAAAGTGATCGTCGCCGAACGCGACATGGCTGCGGCGACAGCCGGCAAGGGCCGCATCGACGGCATCTATGCCCGCACGGTCAAGTCCGGCCGCTTGAGCGAAGCTGCTGCGGCCGAGCGCCTGTCACGCATCGACGTGCGCGACACGCTCGAAGCGCTGGCCCCGAGCGACCTCATCGTCGAAGCCGTGTTCGACGATCTCGAGGTCAAGCGCACGCTGTTCAAGACGCTGGCGAAAATCGTTCGGCCGGACGCGATCCTTGCCACCAACACCAGCTATCTCGACCCCGAATTGATCGCCGATGTGACGCCGGGCCCCGACCGCGTGGTCGGCATGCATTTCTTCGCGCCGCCCAACATCATGCGGCTGCTGGAAGTGGTGCGCTGCGCCCGCACCCGGCCCGATGTTCTGGCCACAGCACTTGCTCTGGGCAAGAAGCTGCGCAAACTGCCGATCGTCTCGGGCGTCTGCCCGGGCTTCATCGGCAACCGCATCTACGCCATGTATCGCCGCCAGTGCGAATACATGCTGGAAGAAGGCGCGACGCCGCGGCAGATCGACGAAGCCATGGAAAGCTTCGGCCTGCCGATGGGTCCGTTCCGCGTCTTCGACATGTCCGGCCTCGATATCTCCTGGGCGCAGCGCAAACGGCTCGCGCCGACGCGTGACCCCAGCGAGCGCTATGTCAGCATTGCCGACCGCATTTGCGAAGCCGGCCATTTCGGCCAGAAGACCGGCGCTGGCTGGTATCTTTATGAAAACAACGAACGCAAGGAGCATGCGGTCGTCCGCGACCTGATCGATCAGGCCGCCAAGGCCCGTGGCCTGCCGCAGCGCCAGTTTAGCACTGAGGACATCCGCATCCGCCTCGTAGCCGCCATGGCCAAGGAAGGCGCGCAGGTGCTGCGCGAAGGCATTGCCCAGCGCGCCTCCGACATCGATCTCGTCTTCGTCAACGGCTATGGCTGGCCGAACTGGTTGGGCGGCCCGATGTTCCAGGCCGACCGCATTGGCGCGCCACGCATCCTCGCCGAGATCGAGGCCATGCAGACGCGCGATGGTCCGGGCTGGGAAGCTGATGCCGCGATCACCGACGCGGTACGCAACGGCACGCCGATGTTCTCGCCATAGATTTAGTCAAGCGAGAGAGCCATTTGCGTTTCGAAACGCAAATGGCTCCAACGATATGATCAGCCGCGTTTGTATTTCGTCGCTGTTGCATACACGCTCTGCGCGAACAGCGTGATATCCGTATTGACGGCGACGAACAGCGCGCCAAGATCGAGGCAACGCTGGGCGAAGACCTCGTCAGCCATCAAGATGCCCGGCGCCTTGCCCGCAGCGGCAATCCGCTTCATGCAATCCTCGATCGTCGCCCGCACCTCCGGATGCGACATATTGCCAAGATGCCCGAGCGCCGCCGAAAGATCGGCCGGGCCAATGAACACCCCGTCGACGCCGTCGACCGCCGCGATCTCATTGAGATTATCCAGCCCCTTGCGGGTCTCCACCTGCACCAGCAAACACACTTCGTCATTCGCCCGCTGCAGATAACTGGTGGCCTTGCCGAACTGCGTCGCGCGCGTCAGGCCGGCGACACCGCGCACGCCGAGCGGCGGATAGCGCACGGCCGCGACCAGTTGCTGAGCCTGCTCCACCGTCTCGACGATCGGCACCAAAATGGTCTGCGCGCCGATATCGAGCACCTGTTTGATGAGCGAGGTTTCACCCACGGGCGGGCGCACGATCGCGTGGGAAGACGATCCCTTCATCGCTTGCAGCTGCGCCATGATCGAGGGGATGTCGTTGGGCGCGTGTTCGCCATCGATGACGAGGAAATCGAAGCCAGCGCCGGCGCACAATTCCGTCGTGTAGGGGCTCGCCAGCGATTGCCAGAGGCCGATCTGCGGCTTTTTCGCCTTGATCGCGGCTTTGAATGTGTTGGTCATCGACGGCATGGCATCCTCACGCGAAGTGGCAGCTGACGGTCCCCCACGGACCGTAATCGGCATGAAACGTATCACCCTTACGCGCTTCGATGGGGCGAATGAAGGACCCGGCAAGCACCACGTCTCCCGGCTCAAGCGTCCCGCCGCGCTCAGCCAGGCGATTGGCAAGCCAGGCGATCCCCATGGCGGGATGATTGAGCACGCCGGCGGCAAGCCCCGTCTCCTCGACCTGGGCATTCTTGAAGACAATGGCGCCGACCCAGCGCATATCGACATCCGTCGGCTTGAACGGCCGGCTGCCCAGTACGATGCCCGCATTGGCGGCATTGTCAGCGATCGTATCGAACACTGTGCGCGTCGCCTTGGTCTGCGGATCGACCCGCAAAATCCGTGTGTCGAGAATTTCCAACGCCGGCGTAACGAAATCCGTTGCGTTGATCACATCAAAGAGCGTGCAATGTGGACCTTCCAGCCGCGACTTCAGGACAAAGGCCAATTCAGCTTCGATGCGCGTGGCGATGAAACGATCCGTCGGAATATCGCCCGCGTCCGGGAAGAACATGTCGTCAAGCAGCACGCCTGAATCCGGCATGTCGATATTGAGCGCCGATTGCATGGCCTTGGATGTCAGACCGATCTTGTGGCCTTTGATCGTGCGGCCCTGCTTCCGTTTCATCTCGATCCAGGCCTGCTGCACCGCATAGGCATCGGCCATATCCATGCCTGGATGATCAAGGCTGATCATGCGGATCTGCTGGCGCGTCTTCTCCGCCTGTTCGAGACGCTCAGCGGCGGATTTGACCTGATCCTGTGTCAGCATTGTCGGTCCTTCAGATCGTCTCGTCCTCGATGCCGTTGCGCAGCAGGCCGATGCCTTCGGCCTCCACTTCAACCACATCCCCCGGCTTCAGCCAGATCGGCGGCGAGAACCGCGCACCCGCGCCAGTCGGCGTGCCCGTGACGATCAGATCGCCTGGAACCAGAGTGGTGAAAGTCGAGACATAGGAGATCAGATAACGGAAATCGTAGATCATGCGCGACGTGCGATCATCCTGCCGGACTTCGCCATTCACCCGCGTCGTCAGCCGAATATCGGCAATCTGCGCTTCGCCGGAAAACGGCACGATCCATGGGCCGAGGCTACCGCTGCGATCGAAATTCTTGCCTTGCGTGACATTGAAGCGCGAATGGCGCAGCCAGTCACGCAAGGTACCCTCGTTGCAAAGTGTGACAGCGGCGATGTGATCGAAAGCCTGAGCCCGCTCGATGCGTCGCCCGGCCTTGCCGATGACCAGCGTCACCTCGCCCTCATAGTCCAGTTGCTCTGACTCGGGCGGGCGCACCAGATTCTGTCCGTGCCCGACGAAGGAACCTGGAAAGCGCAGGAAAATGCTCGGATAAGTCGCGGCGTTCTGGCCGTCCTTATATTCTTCATTACGGTCAGGATAATTGACGCCGATGCAGATGATTTTCTGCGGCAGCGACACGGGCGGCAGATAGGTGAGCGCCGACAGCGGAAAATCGGCGGCCACTTTAAGGCCGCTGTCGACGACCGCCTGTAAGGCGTCCGCCTCAACCACGTCCTTCAGGGACCTATAGCGATCCTCAAGGCGCGCGCCGAGATTGACGAAACCGTCGTCGCGCACCAGCCCCCATGCGGACGTGCCGTCGATACGGCACGTCGCCAGTCTTGCGCCTTGTTGCGACATATCCTGCCCCTGCTCTCGCGGACCAACAGGACGGGTCTAGCAAGTCAGTGGTCGACTTCCAAGCCTGTCGGCACCGGCACGCCTTCGCTTTTCAGCGACACGCCCGACGCCAATGCCTGGGTTTCCAAAAGCGTCGCAAAATCCATGTCGAGATAGGCCTTCGGATCGGCCTTCAGGGTCGCCACGCCGAAATGCGACTGGATCGCCTCGCGGGTCGCCGCCGTGACCGGCATCGGCACATCATATTTGCGCGCCGCCGTCAGGCCGAGATCCATGTCCTTGCGCAAGAGTTCCATGGTGAACGTCGTCGTCCAGTCGAGATTGACGAGGGCGTTACTCTTATAGCGGGTGAAGGTCGAGCCCATGACGCTGTTGTTCATGAAGTCGAGAAAGGCGTGGCGCGGCACGCCATGTTTCTGCGCCAGAATGGTGATCTCGGCCAGGTTCTGAATGACCACGCCCAGCATGACATTGTGAGCGATCTTGCAGATGCGGGCGAGCTCACCCTCGCCGACATAGGACAGGCCCGAGCGCGCGAACGCTTCGATATAGGGCTTGGCCGCGTCGAAAGCCGCGCGCGGACCAGAGGCCACCGCCGACAATTTGCCGGCTTTCACGCATTTACCATTGCCCGACACCGGCACCGCCAGAAACTGCGCGCCCATCTCACCGAGCCGCGCCGAAATCTTGGCCGAATCCTCAACGCCGATCGACGAGCAATCGACAAAGATCTTCGGCAAAGCGTTCTTGCCACGCGTGGCAACACCACCTTCGCCGAAATAGACCTGCTCGAGATCCTTGCCCGTCGAAACCATGGTGAACAAGATGTCGGTGCCCGAGAGATCGATCGGCCGATCGACGAGCTTGGCGCCCTTGGCGGCCAGCGGCTCGGCTTTCGCCTTGGTGCGATTCCACAATTGCACATCATGGCCGGCCTTCAGCAAAAGCTCCGCCATTGGCGTCCCCATGCGGCCCATGCCGATCCAGCCCAAACGATCTTTGCTCGCAATCATATTCCCCTCCATTGGGATTCCTCTAGGATTCTTGCCGTTAGGATTTTGGCTCTTAAAAATCCGCGTTCCAGTCGCGCGTCTCGATGATGGTTTTCACCGCGTTCAAGAACGACGCCGAATATGCGCCATCGAAAGCCCGATGATCGAAGCTCTGCGCCAACATGCCGACCGGACGCGCGACGATGGCGTCACCGTATTGCGTCTCGACCACAACCGGTCGCTTGCGAATGGCATCCGTCGACAGAATAGCGACCTGCGGCGCGTTGATGATCGGCGCCGTGAACAAGGTGCCGAAACTGCCATTGTTGGAAATCGAATAGGTGCCGCCTTCGAGATCGTCAGGCCGCAATTTACCCGCGCGGGCCACGTCAACCAGACGGGCGATGCCGGCCGCAAGACCCACGACGTTCAGCCGATCCGCATGGCGCAGCACCGGAACCACTAGCCCCTCGTGGCTGAGATCAACCGCAATGCCAAGATTGATTTCCTGCGCCACCAGTAGCTCATTGCCATCGACCGACGCATTCACTTTCGGCCATTGCCGGATTGCCAGGCACACCGCCCGGGCGATGAACGGCAGATAGCTCAGGCTCGTGCCGTGCTGCTGTTCAAACTCGCGTTTGCGCGCCGCGCGCACCTCGGCCACCACACCAAAGTCGACTTCCACCGTTTGCAGAACATGCGGAATGCTTTGCCAGGCGCGCGTCAAATGTTTTGCCGTCTGCTGCCGCACCTTATTAAGGGGGTGTCGGTCGCGCGGTCCGGTGATTGGCAGCGGCGGCAAAGCCGCTGTCGGCGCAAAACCGCTTGCAGGGCCAGCCTGTATTGCCGCGTGCACATCAGCCGCAGCCACGCGCGTGCCACCACGCTGGCGCACGTGCGTCGCCACTTGAGCCGGATCGAGCCCGTTCTGCACCATCAAGCGGCGAGCGAGGGGTGTGGCGCGCAAGTCCGGCGCCACCTGGGCCTTGCCGTAGTTGCGCGTCGGCGTGAACACTTCATTGAAGGGCGCGAAGCCGCGCGTCGCGAGAGCACCGGTGGGTGCGGACACAGCAGAATTTCGCGCGGCAGGCGTTGGCGCAACCGGTGCTGGTGTCGCCGACACTTTCTTGGCCGGAGACGCTTCGGCTTTCGCCTTGGCGCGCTTCTCTCCTGTCGCAACGCCGTTGCCGATCACCGCGACAGTTGCACCGACTGGCACGGTCTCGCCAACGGCATAGACGATCTCCGACAAAATGCCGGATTCGATGGCTTCCACTTCCATCGACACCTTGTCGGTTTCGATCTCGAACAGGTTATCACCGGCGACGATCTGATCGCCGACCGCCTTGAACCACGACGAGATCTTACCCTCGCGCACGGTCTCGCCCAACTGCGGCATCAAAACGTCCATAGAACCAGCCCTGTCTCTCTGATCACCAAGTTCTGATCACCAAGCAACGGAGATGTATTGTGTCTCCAAGAACTCCATCAGGCCTTCGTGCGCGCCCTCGCGCCCAATGCCCGATTGCTTCACGCCGCCAAATGGTGCCGCTGGATCGGAAACCAGGCCGCGGTTGAGGCCGACCATGCCGAACTCGAGCTTCTCGCTCAGCGCCAGGCCACGTTTCAAATCGGCCGTATAAAGATAAGCGACTAGGCCATATTCCGTGTCGTTGGCGCGGCGCACCACTTCCTCTTCCGAAGTGAAACGTTGCAACACGGCGACGGGACCGAAGATTTCATCGCGCAGACATTCCGCCGTATCGGGCACATTGACCAATACCGTCGGCGGATAGAAATAGCCCTTGCCAGGCGTCACCTCGCCGCCGGTAACGATCTCTGCGCCCTTGGCGACAGCATCACCAACGAAATGCTCCACCTTGTTGCGCGTCTCCGCATTGACCAACGCACCGACCTCAACACCATCCTCTAGGCCATTGCCGACTTTCATCTTGCGCATACGTTCGGCCAGTTTGGCGGCGAAGGTATCGTGGACGTCGTGGTGCACATAGAAGCGATTGGCCGCCGTGCAAGCCTCGCCCATATTGCGCATCTTGGCGATCAACGCGCCTTCGACCGCGGCATCGATATCCGCATCGGCGCAGACGATGAACGGTGCATTACCGCCCAATTCCATGGCGCTATTGACCACATTGTCGGCGGCTGCATGCAGCAACGTGCGTCCAACGCCAGTCGATCCAGTGAAGGAGACGATGCGCGCGCGCGGATCATGCAGAAGCTTATCGACCAGGGGCCCCGACTTGCGCGACGGTAGCACGTTGACGACGCCAGCCGGCACGCCAGCCTTTTCCAGAATAGGCATCAGCGCCAGCATCGTGAGCGGCGTATCCGAAGCCGGCTTGACGATCACCGGACAACCGGCGGCCAAAGCCGGGCCGATCTTGCGCGTCGCCATCGCGGCGGGGAAATTCCACGGCGTCACCAGAACGGCGATGCCGATCGGCTTGTGCTGCACCAGAATGCGCGCGCCACTCGACGGCGCTCGCATCACCTCGCCGATATTGCGCACCGCCTCTTCCGCATACCAGCGGAAGAATTCCGCTGCATAAGCGATCTCGCCGCGTGCATCGGACAGCGCTTTACCATTTTCCAGCGTGATGATCCGCGCCAGCCGGTCTTGATCAGCGATGATCAACTCATAAGCCTTGCGCAGCACTTCGGCGCGCGCACGCGGCGTCTGCTGCGCCCAGCCGGCGAACGCGGCTTCCGCCGCATCGAGCGCCTTCAGGCCGTCTTCCACCGTGGCGCTGGCGACAGAGGTCAGAACCTGCTCGGTCGCCGGGTTGATGACGTCGAAACGGCCGCCATCGGAGGCATCGACAAATTTCCCGCCGATGAACAGGCCGGTGGGTACATCCATGATCGGTTTCGCATCCATGGGGTCCTCGCTTTCAATTCATCGCGCGAACGATTTTCTCGACGATCCGCGCCGGCGTCGGCAGCACGATATCTTCCAGATTATCGGCAGCCGGCAGCGGAATATGCGGTGTCGTGATCCGCACGATCGGTCCATCGAGATCATAGAAGGTCTCATCGGCCGCAATTGAGGCGATCTCGGCGCCCCAACCCAGAAGACGCGGATTTTCCTCGACCGTGAACAGACGGCCAGTCTTGACGATGGAACCCAGGATTGTTTGGGTGTCGAGCGGCACCAGCGAGCGCACGTCGATCACCTCGCAATCAATGCCATGATCGCGGGCCAGAATCTCGGCTGCTTCCAGGGCGCGCGGCACCATCAGCGCCAGCGCGACGATCGTTGCATCACGACCCGGCCGCAGGATTTTCGCCGTACCCAGCGTGTCGAGGATCTCGCCATCCGGCACCTCGCCTTTGACGGCATAAAGCGACTTGTGCTCGTAGAAGATCACCGGATTGGGATCACGCACGGCCGCCGCCAGAAGTCCGACCACATCGGCGGGGCTCGATGGCGCCACCACTTTCAGGCCCGGAATCATCATCGACCAGTTTTCGACCGATTGCGAATGCTGGGCGCCAAAGCGCGATCCAGCCCCATTGCCCGTGCGCACCACCAGAGGGCAGCCAAGCTGTCCGTTGGTCATGTAGCGCACTTTCGGAAACTCATTGGCGATGAAGTCGAAACAGACCGCCAGAAAATCCGAGAACATGATTTCGGCGATCGGCCGCAAGCCCGTCATCGCCGCGCCCATGGCCGCGCCGAGAATGGCCTGTTCGGAGATCGGCGTATCGCGCACGCGCTTCGGGCCGAAACGATCGTAAAGCCCGACCGTCGCCTTAAACACGCCGCCCGCCTTGGCGACATCCTCCCCTAGAAAGACAACGCGTTCGTCGCGCTCCATTTCCTGGGCGATGCCGCGTGCAACCGCGTCCCGATAGCTCAGTTCCGCCACGCCCAGCCTCCATCGGCATAAACATCTGTGCAGAGGATCGATTCCGGCGGCAGGCCAGCTGCCTTGCACGCCTCCGTCGCCTCATCGACCTGTTTGGCAACGTCCGTATCGATGGCGGCGATATCGGCTTCGGCTATGCCGAACTCGCCGAGCCGCTGGCGATAGAGTTTGATCGGATCGTGCTTGAGCCATTTCTCCAACTCGCCCTTGGGGCGATAGGCACCGGGATCGGCACGGGAATGACCGGAATGGCGATAGGTCATGCACTCGATCAGCGACGGCCCCTGCCCGGCGCGCGCTTTCGCGAAGGCTGTCTGCGCGACGCGATAGACCGCGTCCGCATCATTGCCATCGACGATAATCCTTTCGAGCCCATAGGCCGCGGCGCGATCAGCCGCTGGATGTTCCACAGCCGTGACATCGCCGATCGGCGTATATTCCATATAGAGATTGTTTTCGCAGACGAAGACCACCGGCAGCATCCACACTTTGGCGAAATTAACCGCCTCGTGAAACGCCCCGATATTGGTTGTGCCATCGCCGAAGAAACAGACGGTCACATCGTCCTGGCCAAGATATTGCGCCCGCCAGGCGGCGCCACAGGCGATCGGCAAATGCGCGCCGATGATCGCATAGGAGCCCATCACGCCGTGGTCGACCGATGTCAGATGCATCGAGCCGCCCTTGCCGCGCATCAGGCCGTTGTCGCGCTGCATCAGCTCGCCGAGCACTTTCTCCATCGAAACGCCACGCGCCAAAGTATGGGCATGGCCGCGATAGGTACAGAACGACAGATCGCCTTTCTTCATCGCGCCGGCAAAGCCGGCGGCGATCGCCTCCTGTCCAAGCGACAGATGGCTGGTGCCTTTCACCAGATTCTGCAGAAACAGATCATAGGCCCGCTTCTCGAACAGTCTGATTTCAAGCTGCGAACGATACAGCTCTCGGCGCTTGTCGAGGCCGATATCATCATTGACGATGGCTTCTGCGACGGTCATGCGGCGCACCTCCCGGCTTGTTTTTAGTAGCGATTGGCGATCGGCAGTTCTTCGGCCGGGAACAGGCTGATCACCTGGCAGCCGCGATCGGTGACGACCACCTCTTCCTCGATGCGCGCCGCCGAATAGCCGTCCGTTGCCGGACAATAGGTTTCGAGCGCGAAGACCATGCCGGTCTTGATCTCCATCGGATTGTCGAGGGAGACCAGCCGCGAGATGATCGGGCGCTCGTGCAGCGCCAACCCCAGGCCATGGCCGAATTGCAGGCCGAAAGCCGCCAGCTCGCTCGGGAAGCCAAACTCTTCCGCCTTCGGCCACACTTTCGCGACCGTATCGGTGGACACGCCCGGCTTGATCAGCGCAATCGCATTGTCGAGCCACTCGCGACATTTCTTATAGGCATCCCGTTGCGCATCGGTGGCGCGGCCGACGTTGAACGTGCGGTAATAGCAGGTTCGATAGCCCTGATAGGACTGCAGGATGTCAAAGAAGGCCTGGTCGCCCGGCCGAATGATGCGGTCGGTGAAATTGTGCGGATGCGGGTTGCAGCGTTCGCCGGAAATGGCGTTGATCGCCTCGACGTCGTCAGAACCCATCTCGTAGAGCATCTTATTGGCCAGCGCGACGATGTCGTTCTCGCGGATGCCCGGCTTCAGCTCCGTGTGGATCATGTGATAGACGCCATCGACCATGGCGGCCGCCTGATTGAGCAGCACGATCTCGTCGATGTTCTTGATCTCGCGCGCATCCAGCATGATCTGCTGGCCGTCGACGACCTTCATGCCGACCTTCTGCAACTCGAAGAACATCGCCGTCTCGGCCAGATCGACGCCCACCTGCATGTCGGCGACGCCGGCCTGCCGCAGCAGATCCATGATCTCCTCGGCGTGGAATTTCATCAACCCGACGGACGGCGGCACGGTGCCGCGCATGCCGAGCATACCAGCGCGCCAGCTCGCCTCCGGCAGCCAGTCGCAATAGACCTTGTGGTGGATGGCGGCAGAGCCGAAGTCCCAGACGATCGGCTCATTATCGCCCGCCAGCAAAGCAAAGCGGCAGAGCTTGTCGCGCTCCCATTCGCCGATCTTGGTGCCGCTGACGTAGCGGATGTTGTTGACGTCGAAGAGCAGCAGCGCGCCGCATTGGGAGTTCTTCAGCGCCTGCCGCGCCCGCGCCAGGCGATATTTACGGAGCCGGTCGTGATCGACCCGTCGCTCGAAATCGACGGAGGTGTGCCCATAGGCGGGGATGGCGCGCTCCCAGCGCCAGTTCGGCGACAGATCCTCGGGTTTCAGGATATTGGGCCGCAGCGCGTTCGCAATGTTCATAGCCGCCTCTCCTCCGCTACGGCGATGCTACGCCGAGCCTGGCTTGATCGACAACGCGATCTATTGTGCAATCGATTGCATATTCTTGATGCCCTCTCCTTCCCTGTCAATAGAGAACTTTTTGTGTGCGGTGCAAAAATTACAAACACACTTGGCAAACGTTTGCATACGCGCTTATTCTGGTTTCCCCAAAGCATGACAGGATTCAGATGCTGAAACGCCGGCGTGCAACCCTGAAGGACGTGGCCGAAAGTGTCGGCGTCCATGTGTCGACCGTTTCCCGCGCGCTCAATCCAGAAACGCGCCACCTCATCACCTCGGACATCGTCCGTAAGATCGCCGCCGCCAGCCGTGCGCTGGGCTACATCCCCAACACCGCAGCCTACAGCCTGCGCACCACGCGCACGAAGATCGTTGGTGTCGTCGTGCCCGACATCACCAACTCGATCTTCCCACCAATCATCCGTGGCGTCGAAGACGCCTTGATGGAACACGGCTATGCGACCGTGCTCGTCAACACCGATGGCGGCATGGAACGCGAAGCCGCGATGATCGATGCCTTGGCGGCGCGCGGCGTCGACGGTCTGGTCATCGCCTCCGTGCATCGTGACGATGGCCGCATCCGCGATCTCGCCACCCAAGGCACGCCCGTGATCACCGTCAACCGACGTATGGACGATCCCACCATTCCCTCCGTCACTAGCGATGAAGAAGATGGCGTGCGCCGCATGCTCACCCATCTTGCAGCGCTCGGTCATCGCCGCATTTGCACCATCGCCGGCGATCAAACGATCTCCACCGGCCAGCGCCGTCATGAGGCCTTTCTGCAAATCGCCCCTGAATTCGGCATCCAGACCGATGCGTCCAATATCGTCTTTGCCAGCGACTTCAACGAAAGCTCAGGCGAACGTTGCATGGAAGAATTACTGGCGCGCGGGATCGAATTCACCGCTGTGCATTGCTCCAACGATCGCCTGGCGATCGGCGCCATTTCAGCGCTGCGACGCCGTGGCCTTGTCTGCCCGACCGATGTCTCCGTCACCGGCTTCAACGACATGCCGATGGTCGATCGCATCGATCCACCGCTGACGACGATTCGCATTCAGCAGCACAAGGTCGGTTATGTGGCGGCCGAATTGCTGTTCGAGCAGATGCGCGAGCTGTCGAGCCGCCCCGTGCCGCAGCATATCGTTCTGCCGGTCGATCTCGTGGTGCGAAACTCGACAGCGCCGCCCCAGGATATCGCCAGCAAGGTGCCCCGCCGCACGGTCAAAGACCGAACCTGAGATCCAGCAGCCTTCAGAGGGCGAGACGACCGATGATGCCTGTATTGCCTGAACGCCTACGGCCTTTGCTGGAGACCGACTATCCCCGCGCCTCGGACAACGAAATGCAGCGGCGGCGCGCCGCCGTTGCCCAGGCGATGGCTGAGAACAATGTCGATCATCTGATCTTCTATGGCGCCAATCGTGCCGGCTCATCCGTGCAATGGCTAACCCATTGGATGGTGACGAACGAGGCCGCCGGCATCTTCACGCCCGGCGAACAGGACAAGGTCTTCATCCACTATTACAATCACCTGCCCCTCGCGCGACGGATGGCGCCGCAAGCGGATATGCGCTGGGCCGGAGAAAACACGGCGGCCAATCTTGTCGAAGAGTTGGCGAAGCGAAATGCCAAGCCGGGCCGCGTCGGCGTCATCGGCCCCTTGGGCTTCGATGCCCATGCGGTGCTCAGCACTCGTTTCGGTCCGCTCGTCAATCTGAATCGCGCTTACGTCAATCTGCGCCGCATCAAATCAGCGGAAGAACTCGATTGGTTCAGGCTCGGCGCCTATTTCTCCGATCTCGGCATGGCGGCCTTGCGTGATACAGCCCAACCAGGTGTCAGCGAGCGTGAACTCGCTAATGCGATCGAGCGAGCTTATGTCGGCCTCGGCGGACAGACCGTCATCCATTACATCGGCACCACGTCGATGCACGATCCGCAGGTGGCCGTGCCGACGCAATATTGCTCAACGCGTCGGCTGCAAATGGGCGATATCGTCTTCGCTGAAATCACCGCCACGTTCTGGGACCATTCCGGGCAAATCCTGCGTTCGTTCACGATCGGCGAAGAACCGGCGCCGCTTTATCGCGAGCTCCATACGGTGGCGGAGGCCGCTTTCAACGCGATGGCTGCTGTGCTGCGCGCCGGCGCTCTGCCGGCTGATGTCGTCAAAGCCTCCGGACTGATCGAAGACGCCGGCTTCACTGTCATCGACGATATTCTGCATGGCTATGGCGGTGGCTATTTCCCGCCTGTGCTCGGCGCCCGCTCACGCTCCAACGGGCCGATTCCCGAGCAACCTTTCGCCGCCGGACAGCTTGTCGTCATCCAGCCGAATGTGGTGACGCTTGATGGTAAGGCTGGCGTACAGAGCGGCGAAATGGTGCTCATCACCGAAACCGGTATCGAGCGGATGCATCAGCTACCGCGCGGTTTCATCAGACTTTAACGCCCGCGGCGGCGAAAGGACCCATCGTAGGCCCACGCCAGCACAATTCCGCTCTATTGATCTCCCCCCGCACTTCCTATTTCAATTGCTTTATAGCGTTTCACAGCTCGACAAAAACGTCGCGCAATGAAGACGCGTCCAAATAAGAGGATCTAAGCAAAATTACGTTTCTAGCGAAACGTGATTTACTCTAGCCAGCGAAGAGAGGTCCGGGGAACTCATGTCCTTTCGTCTTCTTTCTCGATTGAGCACTGCCGTTAGCCTGCTGCTTCTGCCCGCGATCGCGGAAGCGAAACTGGCGCGCTGCTTCACGACAAGCGACGGATATTACGACTGCGATTTCCGCGCGACCGATAAGGACGGTAGTTTCGAGATCAGCGCGAAAAGGAAGCCGCGCTATATTCTGGTCATGGAGGAGCCCGGCCTAGCCTCCGCTTTCGTCAATCTCGGCACAGATCGCAACGTCTCCCTGCCGGGCAAATTCAAACGCAACAAGCAGGACCTCGCCTGCTGGTTCAACGACGAAAGCCGCACGCGGATCTGCGCCTGGTAGCGTGGCAGTTTCGTCTCTGCACCGCATGGCGGTCTTCTAGACAGATGGCCGCCCCGCTGCATAATCGCGCCGATTTTGACGGGCCCACGGAGTTTGAGGGACCCACCGAGGGAGATAGGGCTTGAAGAAGATTGCGCTCGAAGAGCATTGCATGGTTCCAGGCCTCGCCGCCTATTGGGAAGGCACGATGGCCGACGTGCCCAAGGAGATCTATGAACGCATCCGCACCCGCCTGTTCGACTATGGCGAAATGCGCCTGCGCGAAATGGACGAAGCCGGCATCGCCAAATCGATCCTTTCGGTTGCCGGCCCCGGCGTGCAGGTTGAAACGAACACCGCGACAGCGCTGAAAACCGCTTCTGAGGCCAACGATCATCTAGCGGCGCAGATCGCGCCGAACAAAGATCGTCTCTACGCCTTCGCCCACATCGCCCTGCAGGATGCCCATGCGGCGGCGAAGGAACTCGAGCGTTGCGTCACGCAGCTCGGTTTTAAGGGCGCTTTGATCAACGGCCATAGCATCGGCCACTATCTGGACGAGCGCCAATTCGATCCGTTCTGGGCCAAGGCCGAGGAACTGCAAGTGCCCGTCTACCTGCATCCGGCCGATCCGCCAGTGCAGTACAAGTCCTTCGATGGCTACGACGCCCTGCGCCGAGCCACCTGGGGTTGGACGGTTGAGACCGGCACCCATGTTCTACGCATGGTGTTCGGCGGGGTGTTCGATCGCTTTCCCAAGGCCATTCTTGCTGTCGGACATCTGGGCGAAACCATGCCCTTCCTGCTGTGGCGGCTCGACAGCCGCGCCAAGCTCTATGGCGTGAAACTGAAGCGCGAGCCATCCGACTACATCCGCGAAAATATGTACGCCACCTTGTCCGGCATGTATTCGGCCGAGCCGTTCAATTGCTCGATCGCGGCGCTCGGCCAATCGCGCGTGATGTTCTCGGCCGACTATCCCTTCGAGAATTGGGTAACGGCCGGCAAATTCATGGACGATGTCCAGGTGCCCGAAGACGTCCGTTCAGCCGTCGCCTGGAGCAATGCGGCGAAGCTTTTCCGGCTCGAGTAAGAAAAACGCCGGCCGGAAAATTCCGGCCGGCGTCAACGCATTCGGTTCGATCTCGTGGCTTAAAGCTTGAACACCTTGGTCGCGTTCTCCGAGAAGATGGTCTTCTTGTCGGCGTCGCTCAGCCAATCGAACCGATTGATGATCGGCACGATATCGTCCCAGGTCGTGCCGGTCTTCGGGTTGAGGCCTGAGCCAACGCCAGGGCATTCCGCGCCATAGATGCAACGATCCACCCCGACCGTCTCGATCAAAAGCCGCAGACCGGCTTCCGTATAGAGCACGGTGTCGAAGTACAGCTTGCGCAAGCCTTCGAGGAAATCACCGCCGCGCATGAAGCGCCCGATCTGATACGGGATCGCGCCACCGCCATGGGAAACAACGATCTTCAACTTCGGGAAATCCTTGAACACGTCGGATTTCACGAGGTTGTAAACGGCGATCGATTCTTCGTTGATGAAGTGCAGCGTGTAGGGCGTGCGATCAGACTTAGAACCAGTCGCGTGGATGTGCGCCGGCACGTCCAGTTCGCACAGCTTCTCGTAGAGCGGATACCAATAGTGGTCGCCGAGGCCCGGGGCTTCCTGGCCACCGTTCTCATAAGGATCCGGGTTGAGCAGACAGCCCTTGAAGCCGAGCTTGGTGATGCAACGTTCCAGTTCGGGCAGAACCGCCTTGATCGGCTCGCCGGCTGCTTGCGGCAGGCCGCAAACGCCGAAGAACTTGTCCGGAAACAGTTGAACGGAGCGCGCGATGACGTCGTTCGTCTCTTCCGTAAACCACTGCACGACACGCGGCGGCTGGAAGCTGTGCATCATCTGGAACGGCCGCGGCGAGATCAGCTGCTTGTCGATGCCGTTCTTTTCCATCATCGGAATGTGCCCGACCGGACCCATTTCCTTCTTGAAATAAGCGGCCTTGATCTCCTCGTCGGTCACTTCGACCTTGCCGCGCCCATGGGCGCCGCGATGCGACAGAATTGAGGCTTTGTACGCCCAGAGAGCCGCAGGCGCGCTCACATGGGCATGGCAGTCAATAATCATGCGTTTCCTCCGTTGACGACAAAGCTAAAGCTAAGCAATATTTGAGAGCCAGGAAGCAGTAGAGCTTGCTCGTTCAGGGCGCTAGGTTGATCACCTTCCAATTTGGGCAACGCTCCCGCGACAGTTTGAAAAGGTTTCCGATGTCCGAATCCGAGGTTGCGACATCCGACGTGGTCTGGCCCTGCCCCTTTGCGGTGGGTGAGACGTTCGAGAGCGACGTCACGTTCGACGCGGCGGGCATCCGCAGCTTCGCCACCCTGGTCGGCGACACCAATCCGCTGCACCACGATGAAGCCTTCGCGCGCCAAAGCCGTTTCGGCCGGCTGATCGCCTGCGGCGCCCAAACGTCGAGCATCATGATCGGCCGCACGGCCAATATCGTCACACAGCGGACGGCGAGCCTGGGCCTCGACTTGTACTACCGCTTTCGCCGGGCGGTTCTCGCCGACGAACCCATGCACATCCGCTGGACCGTGGCTTCGGTCACGCCGAAGCCGAGCCATAAGGGCTATATCGTTGGTTTCGAAGGTGAAATGGTGAACTCGGCCGGTGAGGTCGCCGTCTCCGCGTCCGCCAAGAGCCTGGTGTTCGAAGGCCATATCTGACGTCACGGCCGGCATTCCGCCAGACCTGTGCGGACGGTTTCTAAGCCGAATAGGCGAGACTTATCAGAACGCGGGAACAGGCGTCGTTGCAGCACACCCATCCCTGATCCCTCCCCCAGACTTCCGGACCAATGCGCCGAACCGCAAGCCCGCTTAATTGGCTAATTATATCCTAGTTAAACCAAAAGGCCAGCCGCGCCAACCCGGACGCACCGGGAAACTTGGCGCGTGTCGGCCTTGGACATCAGGATTGAAAATCGTCGCCCTCTAGGGCCGCACGGCGGGCGATTCCATCGCAATGCCTTGCGCGCGCTGCATCAGGAACAGTTCCAGGGCGACGAACTCCGTCGAGCCATAGGAATAGGGTTCGGCCCGCATACCGATCATGCAATTGCGCAGCCGGCGCTGCAGCGATCCCATCGCCTGCCATTCGAGCCGATAGAGCGGATAGCCGTTGGGATGTCCTTGCGGAATCGACGTGCCGCCGAGCTTTTGCCCCCAATTGTCGTCATGGCAGATCGCGCAGGACAGATTGAGCTGCCCCACCCGCGCGGTGAACAGTTTGCGCCCTTCCGCCAGAGCTTCAGCATTGCGCGCGTCAGATGCAATCGCGATCGGCAGGCCGCGCGACTGGCGTGCGACAAAGGCCGACAGCGCCAGAAGATCGGGGCTCTCATAGGCGAATGCTGGCGCTTTCTGGTGATCGCTCCGGCAAAGATTGATCCGCTGTTCGAGATCAATCACTTTCCCCACGGCCGGATCAAAAGCCGGATAGCGCGCCGCGACACCCTCCATGCTCCGGCTCGCATCACCATGACAGGAAGCGCAGGCTTTCTTGTCGGCACCATCAGGCCGATCCCAAAGCGCACCGCCATCAAGGACCGACAGCATGCCCGGATTGGACGTGTCGTCTTGCTGCATGGCCTGCGTATCCCGCCCCATGAACTCAAAGCCGGATTTACGCTCGCTTGGCGCGATCTCCGCTGCAAGAGCAAGCACCGTCGACGCAAGCACCAGAGAGAAGACGAGAGCGGCTTTCATTCGACTTGAATGTGGACGGTTTCGGACGCTTCGAAACCATTGTCTCCGCGCCAGGTGAGAACGATGTCCCCGCTCTGCGTCGCCCGCGTGAAGAAGGAGATGAACGGATTGGCAGCAATCGCCTGGGAGTAGTCAGCCTTGAACACCTCCTCACCGCCATATGTGCAAGTGAAGCTCTGCACGATGTTGCGGGGGATCAGTTGACCGTTCGTCCCGACACGGAAACCGGTTTCCATCGGATGCGAGATCAGCGCCTTGATCTCGATAATCTCGCCGGGCTTCGCTTGCTGCGGCACATTGATCAGCGCGCGGGCCATCAGAGAATATCCTCCAGGCAGGCCGCCAGCGTGACGATGACATTGGCGGAATCCATCCACAGCGTTCCGTCGCTCATTTCCGCGATTGCCGTGACGACTTGAGCATCCGCCAGCTTGATACGAGTCGAAAATGCGGCGCGGCCGGAGCGTGGGCCGAGGTGACAGACGATGACATGCGGCTGCGGATTTTTCTCATTCACCACATGGATGGACTTCACATAATTCTGCTCGGTCATCGGACTGTCGACAGTCACCGTCATCGGCACGGCATTGCCATTGTCGATCAACGGCGGCAGATCAAGCGTCACCTTACCCTTCGTGATCGGACGGCCTGCAGCGATTTCTGCGATGAGCTGCGCCATCGCCTCCGGCGTTGCCTGACCTTGCCCACCGGCTAAAACAACGCCGCTCGCGGCCACGGCGAACCCCGCCGAGCGAAGAAGGAAAATGCGTCGCGTCTCGATCATGCAGTTGTTCTCAATCGCGCAGCGTGGACAGGAAAGCCACGACATCTTCAATTTGCGCCGCGTTCAAAATCGTCTTGCCCGCAAAGCCTGGCGCCACACGATCCAGGCCATCAAGGTCATAATAGGATGGCATGATCGTGTCCGGTTTCAACCGCTTCCCATCGACGAGCCGCAAGCGCAACTGGCCCGGCGTCAACCGCGTTCCCGCCCCCGCCAGGCTCGGCGCGAGTGTGCCCTGGAAACGCTCATCCGGAAATGGTCCGGAATGACACAGCAGGCACAGACCGGTCTGCCGGCTCACCACCAAACCACGTCCCTGCATCGGATCGCCAGGCTGACCCGTCAGGGACAAGGGAATCGCATCGCCCTCAATCTTGAACGGCACGACCACCTCCTGTGCCCGCGCGGCCGTCGCGCCCAAGCCAATCGCCCCCATGCCAATTGCCATCGTCAGACTGATCGCGATCCTAGCCAAAGACTTCCGCCGTGATGGTTTCGAACCAGCCATTCGCGAAAACCGCCTCTTGCCGACGCGTTTCCGCCGGCGCGTTGAGTGGGCTTGTGCCGCCTGCGCCTGGAATATCCATGAGCTGGCCATTGGTCGGCTTGTAAACACCGGCAACGGTGATGCCGTAGTCGGGTGAGACGAGGCTGTAACAGGTGTTGATCAAACGTGGTTCCACGGGCGCCTTATCCGCGAGCATCATCGCGACGGCGACCGCGCAGGCTTTGGCCTGGGCATTGGCCGCAAAGGCCGATTTCGGCATGGCGCCTGCGATGGCCGCATCGCCAACCACGTGAATGCCCGGCCGCAACCGGGATTCAAACGACACCGGATCGATAGGACACCAACCACTGCGATCGGTCACGCCAGCCAGTTCAGCGATCTTGCCTGCCTTCTGCGGTGGAATGACATTGGCGACTTGCGCCTTGTGGGTGGCAAAATCGGTTTTCAAAACCATCGTCTGCGGATCAACGGAGATGACCTTGCCACCAGACGACAGCGACACCCATTCAAGCATATCGCCATAGAGCGCCTTCCAGGCATCCTGAAACAGGTGCTGTTTGGAGAACACATCCTTGGCATCCAAGAGCAGCAGTTTTGATTTTGGCTTCTTGGTCTTCAGATAATGCGCGATCAAACTGGCGCGCTCATAAGGCCCTGGCGGACAGCGAAACGGATTTTCCGGCGCGGACATGACAACGAGGCCGCCGTCGTCCATCGCTTCCAGCTGCTTGCGCAGCAATAATGTCTGCGCGCCCGCCTTCCACGCATGGGGCATCACATTGGCTGCCGCTTCATTATAGCCCGGCAAGCCATCCCAGCGGATATCGATGCCTGGCGCGACGATGAGACGGTCATAGGTGAGCGATGCCCCATCAGACAGCGTAACCAATTTTTTATCGGCATCGACATTGGACGCACTGGCCTGCAGCACCTTCACCCCGCGAAAGGCGAGCTGTTCATAGCCGAACTCCTGATCGTGAATGTCACGCAGCCCGGCAATCACCAGATTGCTGAACGGACAGGCCGTGTAAGTCTCGTTCGGTTCGACCAACGTCACCGACAGGTTGCCGGGAACGCTACTCAAAACCCGCGCGCAGGTCGCACCGGCAAAACCGCCGCCGATGATCACCACATTTCCGTTGACGCCCTGGGCAACCGCCGGGCGCGCCAGCAACGCCGTCGACGCGCCAGCCGCCGCGCCCGTCACGAATTTTCGCCGGTCCATCGCGTGTGTCATGCGTCGCTCATTCCTTCCGCTTCGCATACCAGCCGGCGATGGCGCGGATCTCGTCGTCAGTGAATCCTTTGGCGATCCGATCCATCACTGTCGCCGGCGCTTTGCCGCTCTTGAAGGCGATAACAGCATCAGTAATCTCATTGGCATCGCGACCATCGAGGCGCGTCACCGGGCTGTCGACCGAAGGATCGATCGGATGACAGCCCGAACACGACAAGGCTCCCGGCGGCGGCACCAGGGACTGGGCGGCCGCCGGGATCGAGGTTACTGCCGTGGCGCCCATGAAGAGCGCCAACGGCAGGCTTACTTTTACATATTGCGAAAGGCGGACCATCGGCCTGCCTCCTGTTGGTTCACGCTTTCTTCAAACTATGGTTCATCAACGGCATGTCGCGGATACGCTTACCCGTCGCCAGCGCGATCCCGTTGAGAACAGCCGGCGCCGCAACGGCGATGGTCGGCTCGCCGACACCGCCCCAGAAGCCACCGCTCGGCACGATCACGCATTCGATCTTCGGCATCTCATCAATGCGCATCATGTTGTAGCTGTCGAAGTTCGTCTGTTCGACAGCGCCATCCTTGACCGTGATTTCACCATACATCGCCGCCGTGAGACCGTAGACGAAGGAACCGGCGATCTGGCGTTCGATCTGCGCTGGATTGACGGCATAGCCGCAATCCGTAGCGCCGACGATACGATGGATCTTCAGCTGCCCACCGTCGCTCACAGAAACATCGGCGATGGCGGCGACATAGCTGCCAAAACCCATGATCTGCGCCACGCCCTGGTAGATGCCTTTCGGCGCCTTGCCATAGTTGGCTTTAGCGGCCGCCGCATCGAGCACCGCGCGATGTTTCGGCTTCAGCATCTTGCGGCGAAACTCCAGCGGATCCTGCCCCGCCGCTTTCGCCAGCTCATCCATGAACGATTCCAGATAGAGCGCGTTCTGGTTCAAGTTCACGCCGCGCCAGAAACCCGCCAGAAGATGCGTGTTGCGCATGGCATGATCGATCAGAACATTCGGGATATCGTAGCCGATATGTCCTTCCGGGCTGTTCGCAGTCAGACCTTGGAACACCGCCGGATCCATGCCGTTTTGCAGGGCTTGCGGCAAGAGCGAAGCCAGGATCGATTGACCCGAGATACGCATATGCAGGCCTGTCACCTTGCCATCCGCATCAAGACCGGCGCTGAACTTGCACTGCGTGACAGGATGATAGGCGCAATGGCCCATGTCCTCTTCACGCGTCCAGATCAGCTTCACCGGCGTGCCAGGCATCTGCTTGGCGATGCTGACCGCCTGGCTCACGAAGTCCGTTCGTGCACGCCGGCCAAAGCCCCCGCCCAGGTGGAGTTTATGCACGTCGCATTTATCGACCGGGAGACCTGACGCCTCAGCCACGGCCGCCAGCGCTCCTTCCCCGTTCTGCGTCGGGCACCAGATCTCGCACTTTTCCGCCGTATAGAGCGCCGTCGTATTCATCGGCTCCATGGTGACGTGATGCTGGTAGGGATAGGAGTAGACGGCTTCCACCTTCTTCGCCGCACCGGCGATAGCGCCGGCGGCATCACCCTGTTTATTGCCCACATAGGCCTGTTCGGCAGACAGCCCTTCCTTCAGCATGTCGGCGATGCTGGCGCTGGATACTTTGGCGTTCTCGCCGAGATCCCAAACCACAGGCAAAGCCGCCAGAGCCGTGCGCGCGTTCCAGAACGTATCGGCAACGACAGCGACACTGTCGTCGCTGACACGCACCACCGATTTGACGCCGCGCATGCCCTTCACTTTGTCAGCATCAAACGACGTCAACTTACCGCCATTGACCATGCAGGCGCGCACGGTAGCGATCAGCATGCCGGGCAGCTGGATATCGATGCCATAGACCTGCTTGCCTGTGAGTTTGTCGAGCGTATCAAGCCGTTTGACGCCCTTACCGATCAGCTTCCAGTTCTTCGGATCCTTGAGGACGATCTCTTTCGGCGGTTCAAGTTTCGCCGCGGCCGCGGCAACCTTGCCAAAGCTGATCTTACGAGCGCTCTTCTTGTGCGTGATGATGCTGTTGGCCGCGCTGCATTCCCCAGCCGGCACTTTCCACTCATTGGCAGCCGCCTGAATCAGCATTTCGCGCGCCGCCGCTCCACCCTTGCGCACATAGTCCTGCGACTGGCGAATGCTCTGGCTGCCGGTGGAATTGTAATTCCCCCACACACGCTTGCGCGCCACGTTTTGAGCGGGCGACGGATATTCCCATGTGACCTTCGACCAGTCGCATTCCAATTCCTCGGCGACCATCTGCGCCAAGCCTGTGAGCGAGCCCTGCCCCATTTCGGAGCGCGCGATGCGAATGACCACCGTGTCGTCCGGTTTCACCACGACCCAGGCATTGACCTCGGGCGTTTCACCAGCGGCAAACGCGCCATCGGTTCTGAAGCCGAGCGAGAGGCCACCGGAGACAGCAGCGGTGCCAACCAGGAAGCTGCGACGATCGAATCTGAGCATGTCGTTCATGTCCGCCTCCTCACGCTTTCGCTGCTGCATGGATCGCCTGGCGGACCTGCTGATAGGTCCCACAGCGACAGATATTGGTGAGGGCAGCATCGATGTCGGCGTCGGTCGGCTTCGGCTTGTCCTTCAACAGAGCCGTGACGGCCATGATCATACCGCTCTGGCAATAGCCACATTGCGGCACTTCATTGTCGAGCCAGGCCTTCTGCACTTTCGACAGCGCGCCTTTGACAGCCAGGCCCTCGACGGTGGTGACCTTCTTGCCGGCCACCATATTCACCGGGACGGAACAGGAGCGCATCGCGACACCATCGATATGGACGGTGCAGGCGCCGCATTGGGCGATACCGCAGCCATATTTCGTGCCTGTCAGCCCAAGTGAATCGCGCAACACCCACAACAACGGCGTGCGCGGATCAACATCCGCGTCATACGATTTCCCATTGACGTTCAACGTCGCCATGCCGGTCTCTCCCTAGGTCGAGCGCCGGCAATGACTTATCCGGCGCTCTCTGGAATGAGACTAACCTGAATGTGGAAGCTCGCGAAATCGTAATTTCGTGAAGGAGGGATAGAGTTTAGTGCAAAATATTGCGGTTTATCAGGGTCTGCGCCTTGACCGAGTCAAACGACCCAAAGACGCGTCCAAACAAAGATCCCAGGCAAAATTGCGTTTCCGCCGAAACGCAATTTGCTCTAGCTGTTGGGCATCAGCGCATCGACGATCTTGCGCACCTCCTCGGTGCGATCGCGTGGGACCACCAGGACGCCATTGGGCGTAGCAACGACGACCAGCCCCTCCACCCCGATAACCCCGACAGAAATACCCTCAGCAAAAATCAAATTGTTACGACTGTCGGACGCGACGGCCGCCCCATGCAGACTGTTGTTTTCGCCGTCGCGGCTCGATTGTTCCCAGATCGACGCCCAGGATCCAAGATCGCTCCAGGCAAAATCGACCGGAACAACCGCGACATTGTCGGCCTTTTCCATGACCGCGTAGTCGATGGAGATCGAGCGACATTTGCTGAATTGATCAAGCGGAAGGCGAATATGTCGGCCGCCGGGCTTGGCCGACGCATAGGCCACCTGCGCCTGCGCCAGCAGATCAGGTGCGTGTTGACGCAAAGCCGCCAGCATGGCCGACGCCTTGAACAGGAACATGCCAGCGTTCCACAGATAGTCGCCAGCGGCGAGATAACCTTCGGCGGTTTCGCGATCCGGCTTCTCGACAAAGCGCTTCACTTTCGCGGCGTGGTCGTCGAACTTCTCGCCCGCATTGATATAACCATAACCGGTCTCGGGGCCGGTGGGGCGAATGCCCAGCGTCACGATGAAGTCGCGCTGCGCCGCCGCGATGCCATGGAAAATGCTGTCCCGGAACCGTTCGACATCGGGAATGGCATGATCAGACGGCAGAATAAGCAAGAGAGCGTCAGGATCCTTCGCATGGGCATGCAAGCTGGCGATAGCGATCGCCGGAGCACTGTTGCGCCCGGTCGGCTCCGCAATCACCGTGCCCGTCGTGATCGAAGCTTCCTCAAGCTGCGCGATGACATAGTCTTCGTGGCGCGTATTGCAGATGACCATGGGACTGCCGAAGCGCGGGTCCACACTGGGCGATACCCGCAAACACGTCTGCTGGAACATCGTATTGTCGTCGATGAGACGATGAAACTGCTTCGGCTTCTGCGGTGTCGAAAGCGGCCACAGTCGCGTGCCGCTGCCACCGCTCAGGACGACCGGAATGATCTGGGCGGCGCTTATCGTCACTTTTATCTCCACGAAATCGGCAATGAATAGCGCTGAGCACGACAGGCCCGGCGCGCCTTGGGTAAACTACATCGATCCACGTAAAAGGATAATGCTGCGCAATCAACCGCTCATCAGCGGAAGGTCGATGCCGCCAGCTCGAACGGGGACTTCAAGTCCGCCGATTGACTGTCAAAGCCCAGATCGCTGCGCGACAGTTCCGTGATGGCGCAGACAATATGATAGAACGTGCTCGCCGGTGCCGGTTCTTGAACGAACGTGCCATCCTGCAAAAGCTTGTCCCGCCACAATCCTTTCGGAACGCCGCTGAAATAGAGGCCAAGCCCGGCAACGGCTTCGCGCGCTTCAACCACATAAGCGGCGCGTACCGCGCCAGACGACAATTGAGCCAAAGCAACAGCTGCTTTCAACCGCTCGGTTTGCGGCCACAACCGTGCCTGCGCCCGTTTCCAGGTCAGATCGCGGCGCAATTCGTCGATCGCGACGCCGCGCTCCGCGCAGACGCCGTGGTGCCGGCCGATGTCGAAGAGCGTCCGATAAACCGACGCATCAACTTCCTCTACCAGCGTTTCATAGCGGATCAGCAGCCAGCACCATTCGAATTGATGTCCAGGCTCGATAGATGCCAAAGGGCCGATATCTACCGGCGACCAATCCGCATTGAAATGTTCCAGCAGCGCACCAGTCTTGCGATCGATCAGGCGGGCCTTGCACAGGTCGACGATCTCTGTCGCCAATTGCCGCCAGGCGTGGCTATCGCTTGCCTCGATCCAGGCCAAAGCCGCCTCGAGCAGATGCATGTGCGGATTGGCGCACAGTCGCTCCCGACTGACGGGCGTATCGTAGAAACCACCCAGCGGATGGCTGAAATCACGACGCAGCTGGCGCAAGAGATCGAGCGCCAAGCGTTGGTATTTCACATCGCCCGTGACGCGGAAGCCGTGTGCCAGGGCCAGCAGATAGAAAGCCTGGTCGTAAAGATCCGGCGCCGCCTCGATGGCCTTTCCGTCAGCCGCGATCGTGCCGCGCAGGTAACCCTGTTCATCGCGTCCATGCCGGGCGATATAGTCAAGTCCATGCTCAACCTGGGCCTGCCAGTCGCCTTCCCAACCTAAATCCCCGGCCTGGGAAAAGCTGTAGACCTGACGGGCTTGAACCCGCACCCGACGCGGTTCCACAATGGGACGCCCCGACAGGTCGAGGCTTTCGAAAAATCCGCCTTTGGGATCGCGGCCCGCGTTCGACCAAACGTCAAACGCAGTGTCTTTGAGCCACGGAAGGGCGTGCGACAGCTTGAAAGGAGTGCCCTTTATGGCTGCCGGACGGACGTGCACGGCTGGACTTTGCACCCAGACCTCTTTTCAAGACACATAAAAAAACACGCGGGAGTAGCCCTGCACGCAGCCTATCTCCACCAAACTTTCGTTACCAAAAGATTGCCGAACGGTCCAGATAAGGCCTACTGGAGTGACACGATCAGCTTCTTCCCGGCCATCAAAAATCATGACCATAGTTTACCTCCTATCCCGGTCGCCAATCACCAGTTTCTCTGGCAATCTATTGTTCCGACTGTGATTCCACGCGCCAAAGACGGTTCCTTGCCCCCTCCTTTCCACGTTACATTTGACGTCACCCACCTGGTTTCGCGCCTGACCGTGCCGACACCAACCGGAATCGACCGGATCGACCTCGCCTTTGCACGCCATTTCGCCGCCGAACATGTGCCCGGTCGGCAGGCCAACGTGGCCGGAGGGCTGCATTACGGGCTATTTGGGCCGTTTCATCGCCATTCCCTGCGCCGGACCAACCGGCTCGTCGAGTTGGCCGAACATTTTTGGCAGGAAAAGCCCGGGGCCGGCGACGAGAATACCCTCCGCCTCCTGACGGAATGGCTCGCCTCCAAGCCCGGCGCGCCCCTGGCTATTTCCCAGGGGGAACCGCCGCGACAGTCTTACCTGCGCAAACATCAGCGCTCGGCACTGATGACCATGAATCGTCTGGCCCACAGCCCCCAGGTCAAGATTCCGCCAGGTACCGTCTATCTCAACATCGCCCAGCACATTCTCGAAAAGCCGGAGAAATTGCGCTGGCTCGACAGCCGCCCGGACCTGAAAAAGGTTTTCTATATTTACGATCTGCTTTCGATCGACTTTCCTGAATATTTCCGCCCCGGTAATCTCGACCTGTTCCGGCGCCGTCTGCAGACAGCCAGTCATCACGCCGACGCGTTTCTGGTGTCCGCGGAAGTCGTCAAAGAGCGCCTGCAGGAAGAATTGACGCGCATGGGTGCACGGCAGCGGCCGATCCATGTCGGGCACTTTCCCTCGCCGCTTGAAACAGCCGCGCTGCAAAGCACCAGCACCATCGCTGGAGGCCACCCCTATTTCGTCATCGTCGGCACCATCGAACCACGCAAAAACCATCTGCTGTTGCTGCAGGTCTGGCGCGAGATGGTGGAAAAAAGCCCTGATGCTCCGCGCCTTCTGATTGTCGGCGGTCGCGGCTGGGAATGCGAACAGGTGGTCGATATGCTTGAGCGCACGCCGGCGCTCAAGACCCATGTGGCCGAGGTCTCCGGTGTTCCATCGGTTCACCTGCAGCAGCTCGTGCGCAATGCCCGCGCCCTGCTGATGCCGACCTTTGGCGAAGGCTACGGCTTGCCGATCGTCGAGGCCATGTCCGTCGGCACGCCTGCGATCGCTTCAGACATCCCAGTCTTCAGAGAAATCGCGCAAGGCTGCGCAACGTTGCTCTCGCCGCTCGATGGCCCCGGATGGCAGAGGGCAATCCTTGAACTGACTGATGAGAATTCGGCGGCAACACAGGCCGCAAAGGCCCTGGCTCGCCGCTTTGTCGCACCGACCTGGGCAAATTATTTCGCCGGGATTGAGGCTTTCCTGGCCGAGCTGTGAGTCGGTTATGCCGCGCCCGCGGACCGTTGCGGCACGGTCTCAACGAGAGACTCAGTCACATCATCGGCCAAGGCCGCGACCTCGTTCAGCACCGAACCGATCATCACGATCACCGGGCCGTCGAGATCGATCGCCTCCAGCTGTTCCGGCAAAGTCGCGATCGTGGCAATGAAGGTGCGGCTGTTCTCGCGGGTGGCGGAGAACACCGCAGCCGCCGGCGTGTCAGGCGAAAGCCCAGCTTGCAGCGCCGCGTCCCGCAATCCGCCAAGGGTCTTGCGCGGCATATAGATGATCGTCGTCGCCGCACCATCGGCGATGGCCTCCCAACGAATCGACTCGGGCAGCGTGCCGCTGCGCGCATGACCCGTGACGAACTGCACGCGTTGCGCATGATCGCGATGCGTGAGGGAGATTCCCAGATCCGCTGCCGCGCCCTGCGCGGTGGTAATGCCCGGCACGATCTCGACTGCGATACCGGCCGCCCGGCACGCCGCGATTTCCTCGCCCGCCCGCCCGAAGATACCGGGATCGCCGCCCTTCAGCCGCACCACATGACGACCTTCCCGTGCCAGCGACACCATCATCCGGTTGATGTCATCCTGCTTGCAGGAGGGTCCATAGCCGGTCTTACCGACCAACATGCGCTTGGCCTCGCGACGCGCGAAGTCGAGGATCTCTTGCGAGACCAGATGATCATAGAGGATCACGTCGGCGGCTTGCAGCAACCGCACGGCCTTCAGGGTGAGCAGTTCCGGATTGCCAGGACCCGCCCCAACCAGGCTGACCCGACCCGTCTTGCCACCGCCAGACAGAACCTGAGACATCAGCACTTCCCGATCTTCCTCTGACGGCGCTGTCTGCGGGCGCGAGAAGGCGAGCCGCGCATAGGCGCTCCAGAAATTACGGCGCAAGCTGGCGCTCGCCTCACGCAAGGCCGGCAACGTCCGCCAGGTCTTCGCCGTGCTGACCCAGTCGGAGAATCCGTTCGGCAGCAATCCCTCGATCCGTGCCCGCAAAGCCTGCGCGAAAACCGGCGCGGCGCCATCGGTCGAAATCGCAACAACCAGTGGCGAGCGATTGACCAGCGCGCCGAACTGAAAGTCGCAGAACTCCGGTCGATCGACAACATTCACCGGGATATTTCGCGCCCGTGCCGCATCCGAAAAGGCCTTGGCTTCGGCAGCCGCGTCAAAGGCGCCGATCGCCAGCCGCATGCCGGAAAAGTCTTCATCCGACCAAGTGTACTCACGCCATTCGATCCGGCCCAACGCCCCGTCTACCAGCGATGGTGACGTGAACGTCTCGTCGGTGACGACGACCACATGGGCGCCGGCGGCAGCGAGGAGTTCGGCTTTCCAGGTCAGCGCATCGCCCTGCCCGGCCAGCAGAACCGAAGCGCCCTGCAACTTGTGGAACAGCGGCAGGCTGCTCAGCGCATCAATGCGCCGCCCCTGTTCCGGAAGATCTGCCCACGTGCTGTTACTCATGACCACAGTCCGTTCAAATGCCGTCGCCATCGACGTTGACGCTCGGGACTTCGCTCAGGTCCGTGACTTGCTGACCCGCACCGGCGACATAAAAGGCAAGCAAATTGCGCGCCACCAGATCAATCAGGGCGACGCCAACAGCCACGCTGACGGTTCCGGTCAGCCCGAAAATAACCGCGCCGATCAGGACCGACAGCGGCCCATGGCCGATGAGAGAGCGCCGGATCAGATCGCGCCTGGCCTGGCTTCTGAGTGGCAGACGCACGTCGAACGTGCGCGCCAGCCAGGACCGCGAGACGGTCGTCGCTGCTTCACCATCGGCAACCGGCGGCGCCGCAGCGAGCCTCGAATCGACCAAGCCCAGCGCCATCGTTTCATTGGTCCAACGATCAATGAGAATGAAACCACCGAGCTCCCGGTCATCCCGATAATCGTCAACGACGATCGGACGATCGAGCGTCAGCGTGGCGATGCCGATCTCATTCATGTTGAGACGCTGCGTCGCCGCTTCTTCATAGGTATGAATATCGACGGTGCGCGAGACATTCACTTTGGTCTGTGCCGTCGTGGTACCGACCTTCAGAAGATAAGTCGATCCATCCGCGAGCGACCGTTCCGACATCCATAAAAGCTTGGCCGTCAGTTCGGAGCGCGGCTTGCCGGCATAGGCGGCGGAAACCAATACGTCGCCACGCGAAATGTCGATCTCATCGACCAAGGTCAGGGTGACCGCCTGGCCGGCAACAGCCGTCGGCAAATCGCCGTCAGCGGTGACAATCCTTTGCACCTGGCTGCGCCGTCCGCTCGGCAGAGCAACGACGTCATCGCCCGCCGCGACCTGGCCACGGGTCAGCCAACCGGCATAACCACGGAAATCGAGATTGGGGCGGCTGACCCATTGCACAGGAAAGGCAAAACCATCGTCGCGCGCGGCAGCCACCTGCGGCACCACGGTCTCAAGATGCCCCAGCAGCGTCACGCCGCGATACCAAGGCATCGCCTGCGAAGCGGCGGCGACATTGTCGCCCTCAAGCGCGGAAACCGGAACGAAAACCACATTGGTAAAGCCCAGATGCTTCGCCATCTCGCGGTAGTCGGCAACGATGCGCTCGTAGACCTCCTGGCTCCAGGCCACCAGATCCATCTTGTTGATGGCGACGACGATTTCGCGCACACCCAGCATCGAGACGATGAAGGAATGGCGGCGCGTCTGCGGCAACACGCCCTTGCGGGCATCGATGAGAATGATGGCCAGTTCGGCGGTCGAGGCGCCCGTCGCCATATTTCGCGTATACTGCTCATGGCCCGGCGTATCGGCGACGATGAAGGACCGGCGCGGCGTCGAAAAATAGCGATAGGCGACATCGATCGTAATGCCCTGCTCGCGCTCGGCCGAAAGGCCATCGACGAGCAAAGCGAAATCGACGCGTGCGCCTTGGGTGCCAAACTTGCGGGAGTCGTTTTCCAACGTCTCCAGCTGATCGTCGAACACACCGCCCGTATCGTGCAGGATGCGCCCGATCAGCGTCGACTTGCCGTCGTCCACCGATCCGCAGGTGATGAAGCGCAGCAACGACTTCTGCGCCGGAAGCTCCGATACGGCCAAAGCCAGGTTGTTCTCGTCCCGAGGACGCACATCGATCAACGCGTCCATCAGAAATAACCTTCCTGCTTCTTCTGCTCCATGGAGCCATTGCCGTCATGGTCGATGATGCGGCCCTGGCGTTCAGACGAACGCGACTGCTGCATCTCCTCGATCACTTCGCCCAGGGTTTCCGCATCGCTCTCGATGGCGCCTGTCAGCGGATAGCACCCCAGCGTGCGGAACCGGACTTTCATATTCTCGACGACCTCACCCGGTCGCAGCTTCATCCGTTCGTCATCACGCATGATCAGGGCGCCATCGCGGCGCACGACCGGCCGTTCCTTGGCGAAATAAAGCGGGACGACCGGGATATTCTCCAAGGCCACATAGGACCACACATCCGCCTCGGTCCAATTGGACAGCGGAAAAACACGAAAGCTTTCGCCCGGCCGCTTGCGCGTATTGTAAAGCCGCCACGGTTCCGGACGCTGATTCTTCGGATCCCAGCGGTGCTCGGCCGAGCGCAACGAGAATACCCGTTCCTTGGCGCGCGACTTCTCTTCGTCGCGACGCGCGCCACCGAAGGCGGCATCGAAACCATATTTGTCGAGCGCCTGCTTCAGCCCTTGCGTCTTCATCACGTCGGTGTGCAGACGCGAGCCGGAGTCGAACGGATTAATACCCGCCTTGACGCCCTCTTCGTTGATATGGACGATCAGGTCGAGACCAAGATCCTTGGCGCGCTGGTCGCGGAATTCGATCATCTCCCGGAATTTCCAGGTCGTATCGACATGCAACAACGGAAACGGCAGTTTGCCGGGATAAAAGGCTTTCATCGCCAGATGCAGCATCACGGCGGAATCCTTGCCGATCGAATACAGCATCACCGGCTTTTCGCATTCGGCCGCGACCTCGCGAATGATGTGAATCGATTCAGCTTCCAGCTTCTGCAAATGGGTCAGTTGTATCATCTGAATGGTCCTTCGGCCGTAGCGGGCGCCTTGGCGCGCACCAGCCTGCCGCTGTCATCGACGTGAAGACCGCATTCCTTCTGGTCTTCGTTTTCCCACCACCAGCGCCCGGCCCGTTCCGACTCGCCCGGCGCCACCGCCCGCGTACAGGGCGCGCAGCCGATCGAGGGAAAGCCCCGCGCATGCAGCGCATTCACCGGAACATGGTTCTCTGCAATGAAGTCGGTCAGCTGCTCCCGCTCCCAATCGAGCAACGGATTCGCCTTCAACACACCATGGCCGCTATCGAAAGCAACGAAGCCAACAGCGCTGCGGCCAGCCGATTGCCCGGCGCGCAGGCCGGTGATCCAGACACTGGCGCCCTCAAGCGCTCGCTTCAGCGGCTCGACCTTGCGCACATCGCAGCAGGCGTGGCGCGCCGCGACGGACTCGTAGAAACCATCGATGCCCTGACGGGCGACAAGTTCTTCCAGCGCTTCATGGCGCGGATAATAGGCGCGGATGCGCCGACCATAACGCGCTTCAGTCTCGGTCCAGACGGTATAGGTTTCCTGGAACAGCCGGCCGGTGTCGAGCGTCACCACCTCGATCGGCAGATCGTTCGCCAGGATCAGATGGGTCAGCGCCTGGTCTTCGATCCCGAGGCTGGAAGTAAAGACGATCCGACCGCCAACTTCATCACAAAGCAGCCGCAACCGGTTGAGCGTATCGAGAGCGCGAAAGCTTTCATCGAGTTGCGCGGCAAGCGCGATGCGCGGCTCAGACATGGCTGACCTCGGCAACCTTGGCGGCGCGCGCGGCGCGACGCTGGTCAAGAATATTCGCCGCGCCGTTGTACCCGCGCTGATACACAGCGGTGATGCGCGACGCAGCCGCCAACCATTGCTCGACCGGCTGGCGCGCGAAGACATCGTCGGCCGGCTCAACCTCATCAAAGCCACAGGCCAGCGCATAGGCGAACTGATCGGCAATCAGCTTGCCTTGCGCCCGCAGCACACCGCGATAGCCACGATCCCGCAATTGCCTGGCGATGCTGAAACCGCGACCATCCGCGAAGGACGGGAAAGGTACCGAAATCAGATCGAACTTATCGGCCAACGGCAGAATGTCATCGACAGGAAGGTTGTTCGGCACATCGACGCCCAGGCGATGATTGCCCGCGCCAATTTCAATCACGGCCTGCACATTCGCCCACGGCACGATGACGTCACCGGCCGCATCAATCAGGCTTTCGGCCCGCGCAAAAGTCTCCGGCTTCAAGCCGGAACGATCAAGCAACGGCATGTTCAGCCTCCTTGCTTTTGGCCAGGAACGCATCCTTGAATGGAGCAACACCAACTCGCCGCACCGTATCGATGAATGGTTCGTCCTTCTGGCGCTCGCTCAGATAGACTTCGACCAGCCTCTCGATCGCGTCCGGCACTTCGTCCGCATCGATGCCAGGCCCCAGTCGATCACCGATCGCGGCATTCTCCGTCGCGTCACCGCCGAGCGTGATCTGGTAATTCTCGACGCCGTTCTTCTCAAGGCCGAGAATGCCGATATTGCCGACATGGTGGTGGCCGCAGGCGTTGATGCAGCCGGAGATCTTGATCCCGAGAGGACCGATCTCGCGCTGACGCTGCTGATCCTGAAACCGCTTGGCAATGGCCTGGGCAATCGGAATCGACCGCGCCGTCGCCAAAGCGCAATAGTCGAGGCCGGGGCAAGCGATGATGTCGGTGACAAGCCCGACATTGGCTTCGGCCAGCCCCGCTTCGCGCAGCGCGTTCCAGATCGCGAACAGGTCGGACTGTTTCACATTCGGCAGAACCACGTTCTGCATATGGGTCACACGCAATTCGTCGAAGGAATATTTCTCCGCCAGATCGGCGACGGTGCGCATCTGCGCCGAGGTGATATCGCCAGGCGCTTCACCGATGGTCTTGAGCGAAATCGTCAGCGCCGCATAGCCGGGAACGCGATGCTGAAACACGCTGGCATCGGCCCATTGTGCGAAGGCCGTGTTGGCGGCGCGCTGCGCCGCATAGGCCTTCGAGTCGCCTGGCAATTTCTGATAGGTCGGCGGCGCGAAATAAGCAGCAATCCGCTCGACCTCGGCCGGATCGGCATTGATCGAGGGGCCATTGAGCTTGGCGTATTCGGCCTCGACGCGCTTGCGAAATTCCTCGGCGCCGATCTCGTGCACCAGGATTTTCACCCGCGCCTTATATTTATTGTCGCGGCGGCCTTCGAGATTATAAACGCGCATCGCCGCTTCGAGATAGGCGAGCAGCTCGTCCTTCGGCAAGAATTCGCGGATCACTTTGCCGATCAGCGGCGTGCGTCCCAGGCCGCCACCAACGATGACCTCATAGCCGATCTCGCCGGTCTGCGGATGCTTGAGAATGCGCAAACCAATGTCGTGCACCTTCACGGCAGCGCGATCATGCTCAGCGCCCGTCACCGCGATCTTGAACTTGCGCGGCAGATAGCTGAATTCCGGATGCAGGCTCGACCATTGCCGAATGAGTTCGGCGGTCGGACGCGGATCTTCCAGCTCATCGGCAGCGACGCCCGCGAAATGGTCGGCGGTAACGTTGCGAATGCAATTGCCCGAAGTCTGGATGCAATGCATTTCCACATCGGCCAACAGGCCCAGAATGTCGGGCACGTCACGCAGTTTCGGCCAGTTGAACTGCATGTTCTGCCGGGTGGTGAAATGACCGTAGCCACGATCGTAACGATCGGCGATCAAAGCCAGCTGCCGCAGTTGGCGCGAGGCCAAGGTGCCGTAAGGCACGGCAATCCGCAGCATATAGGCATGCAACTGCAGATAGACGCCGTTCTTCAGCCGCAGCGGCTTGAACTCATCGTCGCTCAGCGATCCGTCGAGCCGGCGCGCGACCTGATCGCGAAACTGCGCGACGCGCTCGCGGACAAACCGTTCATCGAACTCATCATAGCGGTACATTTTTCAATCCTTGCGATCGGCTGATATCTCGGGCGCAATAGCGTTCGAACACATTACTGCGTCCGGTAGATCGCCTGTTTGCCGAGATCGGGCCGGTTGCTGGGCCCCAATGTCTTGAAACGTTCGCGGAAATGGCGCGGCGTCGGCCGCCCTTCCGCGTCAATGTCGACGTCAACGAGATAGGCGTCGACGACCAGCTGCGCGGCGAAAGCCGCCTTGGCATGAGCTTCCAATTTGTCGGCGGTCACATCGTCGTAAGCGATCACCGCCTCGGCTGGATCGCGCGTCCAGCCAGCACCGGTGCTGAAGACGACATCGCCGTCCAGCAGGTCATTGGCCAACAGCATGGCCGGAAGCGGCACCCGCTTCGGATTAGACATAGTCGAAGGCTCCTGGGCTGAGGAACGCCATAATCCAGAGATAATCTGGAATTGTTCCATTCATCTAAGCGCCGACGACTATAACGTCAATTCACTTTTATGTTTAGGATAAAATATAATATTACGCTTTTATAACGTAATTATCCAGATCAACATCCCTCTTTCGCTGACCGACCAAAGGGTTACGCCTCCTAAACTACAATTTTGGTCATCACGCCCTTCGGAAACAGATCCTCCGGCGTCACGTGTTTATGGGCGATCCCCTGCTGGTAAGTGTAGAGGAGCATCTGCTCGAAAGTCGGCCGATTGGCCTCAATTCCGAACGGGAACGGGTCGCCGCCGAACATATCGCGCATTTTTCGACCATAGGTCGGCAGCCAGGCCAGCGGATAGCGCGAGACCGCCGGATCGAGCAGGCGCTCGACGCTGCGCCGCTTCGATTCCTCGAAAGCATTGACCAGATTGCGGGCAACCCACGGATTTTCATCGACAATGTGCTTCTGCACAGCGATGATGTGCATGATCGGCCAGACTTTGGTGCGCTGGTAGTATTCCTCCTCCATCCCGAGATAGTCAGGATAGAGCCGCACCACATCCGGATGGCCTTCCAGGAAACAAGTCGGCGGCCGGGCGATGATGGCGCAATCGATCTCGCCGGATGCCAGCATCTGCGACAGTGATTTGTCGGCCACGCGGGTGATTTCGACACCAGGTGGCAGGTTCAGCTCGACCTTCTCCACCCGGCCCGGCGCATTGGCGCCGGCCTGATACCAATGCACATCCTGCAGCTTGACCCCGGCCTCGTTGTGCATCCATCCTCGCATATAGACGGCGGCCGAATGCGCCCACTCCGGCGATCCCACCCGTTTGCCCTTCAGGTCCTGGACGGTTTTGATGCCGCTCTTCTTGTTGACGTAAAACGAACTGAAGCGGAATAGCCGCGAACAGACGATCGGCAGGCCGACGATGTCGCTATCCTCGCGCGTCACCTGCGTCATGAATTTGGCGAAGCTCAATTCCGAGACATCCCATTCCCGGTTGAGCGTGAAACGGGCGAAGACCTCATGGTGGCCGAGCGTCAGCCAGGTATGGTCGATCCCCTCCGCCTGCACCGCACCGGTGCGAAAATCCCGAAAATGGTCATAGTCCGTCGTCGCAATCGTCAGCTTCAGCTGTCGCATGGAACCCTGCCTCGCGTTTCCTCTTGAGTCTGTTCATCGACCCGTCAGTGCCTTCTAGCCTGCGGATCCGCGCTTTGAAAACCAGTTCTTTGAAACCAACTCTTTCAGAACCAATTCTTGGGAAATCCGCGGCAACATCGCACTATCGGTTCGCTCAACGACAAGGGGTTCCATGCAGTCCTTTATTTGCATCACCTGCGGCACCGGCTTCCCGCCAAGCGACAGGGAACCCAGCAACTGCCCGATCTGCGAGGACGAGCGGCAATATGTTCCCCTCTCCGGCCAGCAATGGACGGTGATAGAGGCGATCGGCCGGCGCCACATGAACGCCTTCCGCACCCTGGAAGACGGCCTACTCGGCCTCGCCACCACTCCGGTGTTCGCCATCGGCCAGCGCGCCCAGATCCTGCGCACATCGATCGGCAATATTTTGTGGGAATGCGTGCCCCTGCTCGACCAGGCGACGATCGACATCGTCAACGGCCTCGGCGGCCTCGCCGCCATCGCCATTTCCCATCCGCATTATTATTCGACGATGGTGGATTGGAGCCATGCCTTCAACGCGCCGATCCATCTGCACCAGGCGGACCACCAATGGGTGATGCGGCCCGATCCGGCCATCCGTTTCTGGGAAGGCGAAACGCTCGCCCTGGCGGAGGGTGTAACCCTGATCCACTGCGGTGGTCACTTCGCTGGCGGCGCGGTGCTGCATTGGGCCAAAGGGGGCGCGGGACGCGGCGCGCTGTTGACCGGTGACATCGCCCAGGTGGCTGCAGACCACAAGCACGTGGCCTTCATGCGCAGCTATCCCAATTATCTGCCGCTCTCCGCCCCCTCCGTCGAACGGATCGGCCGCGCCCTCGAACCTTTCGCCTTCGATGTCATCTACGGCGCTTTCTTCGAGCGCGATATCAAGCAAGGCGGTAAAGAGGCGGTGCGCAGCTCTGTCGCCCGCTATGTCAAAGCGGTCCGCGATGATGGCACCGCGGACCGCCAGTAATCCTAGAGCTCGGTCCAGAACCGAGCTCTAGCTTTCTATTTTGACGCATTTTCTTCACGCGAACCGGCGTCCACTTCGCTCGAAAATGCTCTAGAACTTCACCAGATCGGCACCCTTGAGGCCGAGCATGGCACGCGCCTCGGTCGGATTGGCGACCTCGTAGCCCAGCTCTTCGATGATGTGGCGGATTTTCTTCACCTGCTCCGCGTTGGACGTCGAGAGCTTGCCGCGCCCGATGAACAGCGAGTCCTCAAGACCAACGCGCACATTGCCGCCCATCATCGCCGCTTGCGTGGCGAACGGCATCTGGAAGCGACCAGCAGCGAGAACCGACCAGCGATATTCATCGCCAAACAACCGATCAGCCGTCTGCTTCATGAAAATCAGATTTTCCGGATCGGTGCCGATGCCACCGAGAATGCCGAAAATAAGCTGCAGGAACACCGGCGGCTTGAACAGGCCCGCGTCGAGGCAATGGGCCAGATTGTAGAGATGGCCGACATCGTAGCACTCATGCTCGAACTTCGTGCCATGGCCCTCGCCAAGCAGGCGATAAATCTTCTCAATATCGTCGAACGTATTGCGGAAGATGCCGCCCTTGGACGAGCGCAGATAGGGTTCTTCCCAGGGATGCTTCCAATTGCTGTAACGATCCGCCAAAGGATGAAGGGCGAAGTTCATCGATCCCATATTGAGTGAGCACATTTCCGGCGACGCCTGCAACGGCGCGGCGAGACGATCCTCGACGGTCATCTGTAGGCCACCACCGGTGGTGATGTTCACCACCGCATCGGTGGCCTGCTTGATGCGCGGCAGGAACTGCATGAACACTTTCGGATCTGGCGTCGGCCGGCCATCGTTCGGGTCACGCGCATGCAAATGCAGGATCGAGGCGCCAGCTTCCGCAGCAGCGATCGCCTGTTCGGCTATTTCGTTGGGCGTAATCGGCAGATATTCCGACATGGTGGGCGTATGAATACCGCCCGTGACCGCGCAGGTAATGATGACTTTGTTGCTGGACGGCTTTTTCGCCATGTCATGCTCCTTTTGAGGTTACGACAGATACGGATGGGTCAAGAACGAGGCGACGGCTGACCGGGAAGAGCTGCCAGCCGAAACGATCGGCCACCAGCCCCCACAGGCCTTTCGGCGCAAACAGCATGACGCCGACAGCAACGGCGCCAAGAATGATGAGATAGGTCGGGCCGAGATCGGACAGCACACCGCGCAACAGGAAATAGACGAAGGTTCCCACAATAGGCCCCTCGATGCGCCCGATCCCCCCGATCACGGTGATGAAGATAACAAAGGCCGTCCAATCGTTGACGCTGAAAGCAGCCGACGGCGAAATGCGCAGCTTAGCGAGAAAAATCAGCGTGCCGATCATCGCGCCACCAGCGCCAGCGACCACATAGAGCAGTCGTTTCGCCGCCGCGACGCTGACGCCGGACGTCGCCGCCGCCAGTTCACCATCGCGGATCGCCTGCAACGCCAATCCCCAACGCGAACGCAGCAGGAGGTAGGTGCCGATCAGGATCACGACCGCAACCCCAAGGGTCGACCAATAAATCGCCATGTCGCGGCCATCGCGGCTCTCGGCGATGGAACGCACCACCGCGATCGGCAGGCTGATGCCCGAGCCGCCGCCCAGCACAGAAATCTGCGCCGCCAGCAGCAGAAAGACTTCCGCCACCACCCAGGTGCCGATGGCAAAGTAAGCCCCCTTCAGCCGGAAGACGAGCAGCGACACCGGCAGCGCGACAATCGCACCGGCAATGCCGGCGAAAGGAATGGCGAGCAGCGGCGGCCATCCGAGCAAGATCGCCCAGGCGAAAAGAAAATAGCCGCCGAAACCGACATAAGCTTGCTGCCCAACGGAGACGAGCCCGGCATAACCGGCGAGCAGATTCCACATGCTGGCGAGGCTGAGATAGATCAGAAACTCGCCGACGATGCGCATGCCATTGCGGTCGATCCAATAAGGACCCGCAATCAGCGCCACAAGCGCGAGGATACCGAGCACCAGCGCGACACGGCTTTCCGGCGTCGAACGGGAAATACGAAAGGACGGCGCGCTCATCCTTCCACCTTCGGAAATAGCCCTTCCGGCCGAAATGCCAGGACAGCGAGAAAAACCAAATGGCCCGCCAGCAATTGCCAGCCCGGATCAATCTTGGCGCCGATGGCCTGGGCAACACCGAGGATAACGCCACCCGCCAAAGTGCCCCACAGATTGCCGAGACCACCGATGATCACCGCCTCGAATCCATAGATCAATCGTGACGGTCCGAGCGCCGGATCGAAATTGGAGCGCACAGCTAGAAAGACACCGGCCACAGCGACGACAGCAAGCGACAGCGCCATCGCCACTGCGAAGAGATGGCGATTGTCATAGCCCATCAACCGCGCCACCTCCGGATCATCCGACGTGGCGCGCAGCGCCCGCCCAATCGGCAGCGAATAGAACATGAACTGCAAAGCGGCGATGATCACAACCGCAGCGACGAACATCAACAATGGCAGAACCCCCACCGACAGACCATTGACGAGCGGCAGAGTGGCGGTTTCGATGGCGCCGGCGTTCAGCTTGCGGCTATCGGCGGTGAAGACCTGCAACAGAACGTTCTGAATGATCACCGACAGACCGAAACTGACCAGTAGCGGCGGCAGCAGGTCGGCGCCGAGCGTCCGATTGAACAAGATTCGCTGCAAGCCATAACCGGCGACCGCCATCACCGGCGCCACCAGAAAGATCGCCACCAGCGGGTGGATCGAGGTCTGCGTCACACACAGCATCGCCACATAAGCAGCCAGAACAATCAAATCGCCATGGGCAATATTGACCAGCCGCATGACGCCGAAGATCAGCGACAGGCCGGTGGCAAACAGCGCGTAGAGCCCGCCTACCAGAATGCCCTGCAAGATCACATTAGCCCATTCCATCATCACACCCCGAAATAGGCTGCAGAAATGGCATCGCGCGTCAAGGAAGCTGGCGTGCCCTCCAGCGTGATCCGTCCGCCGCGCAAGCAATAGACGCGATTGGCCACCGCCAGCGCCTGCGACGTATCCTGTTCAACAATAATGGCGGAGGTTCCCGCCGCCGTGACGCGCGGCAGAGCCGCATAGATATCGCGGATGACGATCGGCGCGAGACCAAGGCTCAATTCGTCGATCAACACCAGATCCGGATTGGCCATCAACGCCCGACCGATGGCGACCATCTGCTGCTGGCCACCGGAGAGCGACGTTGATGGTTGATGACGCTTCTCTCCAAGCACTGGAAAGAGATCATAAATCGCAGCCAGCGACCACGGCCCGGGGCGATGCAGATGTCCGCCAACGAGCAGGTTCTCCTCCACCGAGAGCGAGCGAAACAAACGACGCCCTTCCGGCACCAGGGCAATGCCCTGACGCACGATCTGCTGTGTCGGCCGGCCGGCGAGTTCCCCCCCGCCAAAACAGATTTCCGCATTGCGGGTCGTCACGAGACCAACGATCGCCTTCATCAGGGTCGACTTGCCGGCGCTGTTGGCGCCGATGATCGCCAATGTTTCACCACGCGCCGCATACAGGCTGATGCCAAACAGCGCCTGAAATGCCCCGTAAAACGCATCGAGGTTTCTGACTTCGAGCAATTTAGTCTCAGGCATCGGCCTCGACCCCGAGATAGATTTCGCGCACTTCGCGGCTGCCCATGACCATCTTAGGATCGCCGTCCATCAGCTTGCGCCCCTGGTTTAGGACCATCAACCGGTCGATGGTCGCCAACAGCGCATGCACCACATGTTCGATCCAGATGATGGCGACACCGGTCTCACGCACTTTCAAAATGGCGATCACCAATTCCTCGCATTCATGCGGCGTCAGGCCACCGGCGATTTCATCGAGCAGAAGGAGCTTCGGGTTGCCGGCCAACGCCCGCGCCAGTTCGAGCCGCTTGCGCTCCAGCAAGGAGAGCGAAGCGGCCACCACATTGGCTTTTGGTAGAAGACCGGTCAGTTCCAAAACCTCGACACAGCGCTGGGTCACATCGATGTTCGAGCGCGTATTGCCGAAGAAGCCGGACACGCAAAGATTCTCGAACACCGTCAGGCCCGAAAACGGTTGCGGGATCTGGAATGAACGGCCGATACCTATGCGACAGCGCTGCGCTGGCGATAGCGCCGTGATATCCCGTTCCTCGAACAGAACACGGCCGCTGTTCGGCTTGATCGCGCCGGCAATCATATTGAACAAAGAGGTCTTGCCGGCCCCGTTCGGCCCAATGATCCCGAGCGCCTCGCCCGGAGCCAAGGTCAGATCAAGAGCGTCCGCCACGGTGACGGCGCCAAAGCGCTTGCTCAGCTTTTCGAGCGTGAGAATAGCAGTCATGGCGACGCCACCGTTTCCTGTTCGTCCGGCAAGTTCGTCAGGCCAGCGGTTTCAACTTGCCGCCAACCGGAATATCCGGCGCCGGCTTATTGGTGGTGATCACCAGATCAAAGCCATTCGGCCCCTTGACCCACTGGCCGGCGACCAACTCCGTCTTGGTGACATTCTTCACCGGACCATTGCCCCATTTGATCGGGCCAACAATCGTGTTCACATTCGTTTCGGTGATCGCGGCGAGGATCGACTTGGGGCTCTTCAGATCCTTGGCACGCTTGAGCACGTCGAGCGTCACCTCGAAAAGCGAATGGGTGAAGCCGATCGGCTGCGTCCACGGCCGCTTGGTGGCAGCCATATAGGCATCCGTCAGGTCCTTGGCCGATTGCCCGGTGAGGCTCGACTTGAACGGATGCGTCGGCCCCCACCAGATTTCCGAAGACAAGCCATCGCCACGGTCGCCAAGATTGTTGACGACAGAGGGGAACAGCAGCGCCTTGCCGATGGTGACAATCTTCGGCTTGAAGCCCTGCTGGGCGCATTGCGCCCAGAACGTTGCAAAGTCCGGCGGAATCATATTGCCGGTCACGATCTCACAGCCGGCCTGCTTATAGGCCGAGATTTGCGCGGTGAAATCGTTCGACATCGGCGTATAGCGGCCGGTGTCGATCAGCTTATAGCCAGCCTTGGCCAAAGCTGGCGGCAGACCGATCTTGGGATCGCCCCAAGCATTACCATCCGCATCGTTGGGAAAGATGCCGCCGACAACCTTGTTGGTCGGCAGTTCATCCCACATGCTCAGGAAAGCCGCGATCACGTCTTCCAGCCCCCAGAAGAAATGATAGGTCCAATCAAAGCCCTTCTTCGGATCGCCGTTACGGCCGAAGAAATACGGCTGCCATGGGCAGTTCGTCGTGATGCAGGGAATCTCGTTGGCTTCCGCCTGGTCGGCAACAGGATTGGTCGTCTCCGGCGCGGCAATGGCGGTGATGATATCGACTTTGTCGCCATTGATCAGTTCGGCTGCGACTTCAGCGGCGCGATTGGGGTTAGATTGACTATCCTTGACGATGATCTCGACGGGATAGCGCACACCATTGTTGGTAATGCCCTGGCCGATCATCTGGCGCACCTGCGCCAGAATGAATTCATCCGCTTCGGCAAAACCAGCGAGTGGCCCGCTGCGCGGACTGACGAAACCGATCTTCAGGGTTCGGCTCTGCGCGTTGGCTGGAATCGCCCGCAAGATCGCGGGCGCCGCCAGAACCGCGGCTCCGGCACGGACAACCTGACGCCGCGTCGCGCCGCCCGTCGTATTCGTCTTATCGTTCTCCCTCATCCCACCCTCCTTGTGACAGCGCCACCAGTGTTATGCTTGCTTAGCGTTACTCTTCCTTGACGGTGCGCTCCTTCGCGTCCATCTCCATCAGATGGTCCAGCACTTTTTTGCGCAGCGCATTCTGTTCGGCTTCGGTCCATGAGCGGAATCCCTCCCCGCTCTTGAAACCAAGCTGACCATTCTTGACTTTCTCTTCCAGGAGCGGCGATGGCGCCGGCCGGCTGTCGATATAGGGCAGCACTTGCTGGTGGATCGCCAAGGTCAGATCGGTGCCAACCATGTCGGCATTCTCGATCGGACCCAACACCGGCAGGCGGCGACCGAAACTGGCTTTCACCACCTGGTCGACCATGGCGGCATCGCAGATGCCTTCCTCGATAATGGCAATAGCTTCGCGCCAGAGCGCATGCTGCAACCTGTTACCGACGAAGCCTGGCACATCCTTCTTCACTTCGACTGGCGTTTTGCCGACCGAAGCGAGCAGCGCCATCATCTCCGCCACCACTTTGTCCGACACATCGACGGTGCGCACCACTTCGACCAGCGGCACCAGATAAGGCGGGTTCCACCAATGGGTGCCGAGCGCCCGCGACTTATTGCGAATATTCGCCATGATCTGCGTGATCGGCATCACCGACGTGTTCGACGCCAGGATCGCATCCGGCGGCGCGGCCGCTTCGATTTCGGCAAAGAGCTTCTGCTTCAACTCCATGTTTTCGAGCGCCGCCTCGAAAACCACATCAGCGCCCGCAACCGCATCCGCTAATGCAGTATGCAGCGAGATACGCTCCACCGCCGACGGATCAAGCTTCATATCCTTCAGATTGCGGACGATCTTCTCCGGCGCCAGCTGCAAGGCCGCCGGCACCGGATCGGTAATGGCAACCTGATGGCCGGCGACGGCGAATACCTGCGCGATGCCATGGCCCATAAGACCAGCACCGATCACCGCGATCTTTTGCTTGGCTGCCATGACCTACCCCGCCGTATAGCCGCCATCAGCGTAAAGGATGTGCCCGGTGTAAAAATCCGAAGCCTTCGACGCTAGGAACAACAGCGGACCGGCGAGATCTTCCGGCTCGCCCAGACGTCCCTTCGGCACACGCGACAGGAAGCCACTGCGCACCGCCTTGGCGTTGTCGTTGTCTTCGAACATCCACGCCGTCAGCGGCGAGCGGAACACCGTCGGCGCAATAGCGTTGACAGTGATTCCCGTTGGCCCCAATTCGCAGCCGAGCGCCTTGGTCATGCCATCGACCGCCGATTTGGACGCGCAATAGGCCGTATAGCCAGCCGGATGGCCGAGCAGACCACGGGCTGAAGACATCAGCACGATCTTGCCGCCCTGCCCTTGCGCCAGCATCTGCTTGGAACAGGCTTTCGCCATCAGCCAGGATTGCGTGACATTGGCATCCATGACGTCGAGAAAACGCTCGGGCGCCATATCGACGATCTTCGCCACGTCATTCTTGCCAGAAGCGACGACAAGAATATCAACCCGACCGAAACGCTTGACCGCCGCGGCAATAATGCCGTCGCAGGCCGCTTCGGTCGAGGGACGCACGTTGAGCGCCTCGACTTCGGCACCGGCTTCGACGCAGCCTTTCGTTACTGCGTCGAGATCGGCTTTCTTGCCGGCGGTGAGCACTAGTTTGCAGCCTGCTCCCGCCAAAATCTGCGCCGCCAACGCACCGAAGGCGCCCGACGCCCCGGTGATGACGGCAACTTTGCCCTTCACGTCAAAGAGCGACAGCGGATTCTTGAGATAATCACTCATGCTTGTACCCCGGCGGATAGGGAATGACGACCATCATCACGCAGACATGGTTCGTGCGATTGATGATCTCGCGCACTTCGTTGGGTGCGATCGTGCAAGAGTCGAACTTCTTCAGCACGGTCTCCTGCCCGCCGATGATCACCGTCATCTCGCCTTCGACGACCACATAGATCTTCTCGAACGGCGTCGAATCTGGCCCGGCGCCGCCACCAGGAAGGAAGTGGGAGAGGCCGACCCATTGATTGGTCGGCCCGCCTTTCTCGAATCCTTGCAGGCGTAGGCCTTTCACCTCACGGTGATTGGCCGCCTCATAGGGCTTGGCGTCCTGATAGCGCTTGACCAGCATTAGAAGGCCTCCCCCTTCTCGATCCGATAAGCCTGGCCCGGGTCGGTGATGGCGACGAGACGGATGATGCAGCCGTCACCGCGATCCCAATTCCACGGGAAGAACGCGAAGGTGACGCGTTTGCCGGTCACCGCGTCGAGATCGCCACCGACGTTCTCAATGCCGAGGATGCCATTCTTGAACAGAATGCGATGCACCGGCTCCCATTCCGGGAAGTCATCCTTCCAGTCGCGACCGCCGGACCATTGCTTGTATTCCTCAGCCAGGTGCGGCAGCAGCGGACCATTGCGGTGCGGGCCGATGGCGGTGGCCAACGGATGATCGTTGGCCTGGGTGTCATGGCCGACAACCTTCACCTTCTTCTCGACGAACCAATGTCCGGCCGACGAAACGAAGCCCGGCGCACGCGCGAAATAATCTTCGTTGTCCTCGTAAATGTGGTGCCAACCGGTGTTGACGATCACCACATCGCCGGGACGGACAATCTTGCCAGCTGCCTTTTCGAGATCGTCATAGGTGATCGATTCCCATTGCTTCTTCGGCAGCGAGATGACGATGCCCGAGCCGAAGAAATGCGGCAACGGCACTTCATCGATAAAGGGCGTGCCCGCCACCACATGCGCCGGGGCGTCGATGTGAGTGGTATTGTGCATGCTGGTGGTAATGCGCTGCGACAGCACGCCCGACTTCGCCATGTAATGGATGCGCTCGATCTTCACGTCTTCGAAATACGGCCAGTTCGGCGACTGATATCCGAAGCGATGAGACAGGTTGTAAAACTTCAAGCCCATCGGATTGTCGAGATTGCTGTCGAACTTAATGCCGCGAACCGTGATCGACATCGATCAGTCCTCCCTCTCTGCACGGCGCCCTCTTGGCGCGAGTTGAAAAATGCAGTTGGCGTTTAGCCGATTTTCATAATACGATACAAGTGTATCATATAGTGGTCAATGACCACGAAGCGGTTCATGCAGATTTTGCCGCTCGCTATGCGGTACATGAACTCAACAACGCGACATGACTGAGGAACGGAATGCCCACTGTGTCTTTTGGCCGAACAAGCCCGGCGACCGCGCGACGCTCGCATGGTGGCATTCAGGTTATCGCCCGCGCGGCGAACGTGCTGCGCACGCTCGAAGACAAGCCCGATGGCCTGAGCCTCGGACAGATCGCCAAGCGTGTCAGCCTGGCCCGCTCCACGGTACAGCGCATCGTCGGCGCTCTCGCCGCGGAAGGTTTCGTTTCAACAAGCAGCACTGGTTCAGGTGTCCGCATCGGCCCCGGTCTCGTTCGCCTGGCGGCGACAGCAGGCTCCACGACAACCGAGATCATCGCGCCGCATCTGCGCGCGTTGGGCGATGAGGTCGGCGAGACCGTCGATCTTTCGGTTCTGTCAGGTGCATCGGCGATGTTCGTCGATCAGGTGCAAGGCAAGCAGAGGCTTGTCGCCCTCTCAGCTGTGGGCGAACGCTTCCCCCTGCATTGCACGTCGAATGGCAAGGCGATTCTGTCTTGTTTCGCTGGCGAAGACATGAACGACCTGATCGATCGCAGCGTCGCCGAACATACAAACTACGCCCTTACAGATCGCAAGGGGTTGCTACGCGAACTTGATCGCGCGCGTAAAAGCCATCTCGCCTATGACCTCGGCGAGCATGGCGAAGGCATCAACGCCGTCGGCACCGCTCTGCTCGACAGTTTCGGTCGCCCAGTCGCCATTTCAATCCCGGTCCCGGAACAGCGTTTTGCCCAGCAGCGGCCTGTCCTTGAACAGGCGCTGCTGAACTTCCGCGAACGCATGAAAAAGCTGCTCGTTAAATAATCCCACCGAGCTCAGCCGAGCTCGGTGATCTTCTCCGGGGATTTATGCAGACGCTCAGTGCCCTTGTCGGTGACAAGGAAGTTGTCGCAAGCCCAGCTGTAGGTCGTCGACGTCACATAGGTAGGATGCACCGACACGATCATATTGGCTTCGATGGTCATGGTCTCATCAAAGCGTACCAGCGGCCGCTCGACCATGTCATAGCCCTGGCTGTGACAGTAAAGCCGCTCTTCCGGCGGCCGGCCATTCTTCTTCATGAAGGCGTTGTGCGCCTCCCAGATGTCCTTGCAGGAGGCGCCTGGCTTCAGCAGGTTCAACGTGTGCTGGCGCGCCTCCAGGACGAAGGCAAATTCGTCCTTCATCTCCTGAGAGGCTTTACCAAGCACGCAAGTCCGGCCCAGTTCGGTGTAATAACCGCCGGCACCATTGTTTTCGATCAGGATCGTATATTGATCGCCGGCCCTGATGATGCGGTTCTGCAAATGCGGTGGCGACATCACCGCAGCCGTCCCCACCGGGCCCGACGCGCTCATATACCAGCCTTGTTCGCTGCCCACGCATGTGCCCGCGTGGCGGGCCGCCGACATCACCTCGATGTCCCTCTTGCCTGGCCCGACGGCTTTGAACGCCGCCTCCATCTGCATGTCCTGCATGGCGCAGGTCGCCCGCATTACGGCGATTTCCTCGGTGCTTTTGATGGCGCGGATTTCATCGACCAGATCGGCTGCATCGACGAAGACCGAATTCGACAGCTTGCCGCGCTGCAGATAGTCGACGAAGGCATAGGGCATGGATGACGTGCCCACGAGCCCAATCGTGGCGCGCGTGTGGGCAGACAGCGCCTTCTCCGCCAGTTCCGCGTCATAGTGCTTGCAATAGGATGCGCTGGCATAACCGGGCACGCCCATGAGGCGTTTGACACCGCGATACAATGGATCGCCAGCTGCAACAGGAGTATCCATGCCGAAGGGACCCTGAATAATCACGGTCATCTCATCGTCACGCGGAAAAATCACGGTCAGCGGATAGCCGTTTGTCGCGGGAATATCGGTGAAATATTTGACATAGCCGCCCATGAAATCATTGTTGTTCTGCATGATCAGAACATCAATGTTGCGCGCCTTCATCGCCCCGCGCACGAGCTTCCAGCGTCTTTCCAGCTCGCCCGTCGAAATTGGCGCGACGATCCGTTCGGCGATTGCGTTCATAACCTCCCCCTTTATGACGGCCCCGTCGATCAAGCCCTCCTCATTCCGTTCTTGATCGACGCCTATAAGCGGTTCTTGCCATGCGCTCGCGGGACCGTCTAGCGGCCCACCAGGTGGAACATCCACTGTCAATGCCCGGCCGAAGACATTGAATTCAGCTGGACATCCACATAAGTTGGCGCCGGCTTCGGTCAAAGAACAAATGAGGAAACGGTCATGGGACGCCTGCAAGACAAAATCATCATTGTGACAGGTGGCGCGCGCGGGATCGGCGCGGCCTTCTGCAAAACGATCGCAGCCGAGGGCGCCATCGTCATCGTTTCCGACGTGCGCGACGGCATCGGCACGGTGCAGGAGATCGAAACCGCCGGCGGACGCGCCACTTTCATCGCCTGTGACGTCGCCTCGGCGAAATCCACCACGGACCTCGTGGAAGAAGTTGTCAAACGCCACGGCCGCATCGACGCCGTAGTCAATAATGCCGCTATTTTCGCCAATCTGAAGCGGCAGAAGTTTTTCGAGATCGACGAGAAAGAATGGGATGATGTGATGGCCGTGAACGTTCGCGGCCCGTTCCTGCTATGCAAAGCCGTGGCGCCGATCATGATGCGCCAGAAGTCCGGCAAGATCGTCAACATCGCCTCGGGCACGGTTTTCAAAGGACAGACCGGCATCACCCATTATGTCGCGTCAAAGGGTGCCATTGTTGCCCTGACCCGTTGTGTCGCGCGCGAACTCGGCGACTACAACATCAACGTCAATGCTATTGCACCCGGCTTCACCATGAGCGAGGGCGTGCTGGCTAATCCCGACATGAACAGCGGAGGCTTCAACGCCACCGTGAACAGCCGCGCCTTCAAGCGAGAGCAGCAACCGGAAGATCTAACTGGAACGCTGGTATTTCTCTGCTCCCCGGATAGCGATTTCATGACCGGGCAAACCCTCGTCGTCGATGGCGGCAGCGTGATGCACTAATTGAATTGTCAGACCTCGCAAAAGAATCCCAGGAAATATTTATGAGCAAACTGTTTGATCTCACCGGCAAGACCGCCTTCGTGACCGGAGCCGCGAGCGGCCTCGGCTATGCGATGGCCGAGGGCTTCGCTGAGCATGGCGCCCTCGTCACTTTGGCCGATGCCGATCGCGCCGGCCTAGACAAGGCCCTAGCCAAATTCAACGCCGCCGGACACCAGGCCACCGCGATCGAACTCGACGTTCGCGAACCGACCGCGATCCGCACAGCCGTGAAGAATGCCGCCAATCACTATGGCAAGCTCGACATCGTCGTCGCCAATGCCGGGATCACCGGCGGCGCCCCGATCAGCGAAGAAGCCGGCTATATTGAAAACATTGATCTCGATGTCTGGAACAACGTGGTGAAGATCAACCAGACCGGTGTCTTCGCCACATTGCAGGCAGCCGCTACGATCATGAAGCAGCAACGCAGCGGCCGGATCATCGTCACCGCATCAATCTCGGGCCTGCGAACGTCGGAAGTCTCAGGCTATCCCTATACCGTCACCAAGGCCGCCGTAATCCATCTGGTTCACCTGGCGGCGCTCGAACTCGCGCCGTTCAATGTCTACGTGAACGGCGTCGCGCCAGGACCATTCATGACCAATATCGCCGGCGGCCGCCTGTTTCGCGAGCCCGAGCGCGCCAAGGCCATGGGCGATTCCGTGCCCTTGAAGCGCATGGCCGACCCCTCCGAGATCAAGGGGCTGGCACTGCTCCTGGCATCGGGCGCCGGCAGCTTCATCACCGGACAGGTCATTCCCATCGATGGTGGAGCCACCGCGCGCTAGAGCAAATCGCGTTTCGAGAGAAACGCGATTTTGCCTACTTCTTGACGTCCATCTCGCTGGATGAATTGATCAGACTGTGGATGTTGCGGGCAAAGTCGATCGCCTTCGCGGTGTCGATGGTCATGGAGCCATGGGCATATTCCTTGACCGCCAGAACCGCCGGACGCGGCGCTTTCATCAGCCTGTCGATCAGCGCCTGGGTCGTCTTTTCAAGATCGGCCCGCGGCACCACGTCGCTCACCGCGCCGATCCGCTGGGCCTCGTGAGCCGAAATCACCTTGCTGGTCCAGACCAGATACATCAGCGACTTCAGCGGCACCCGATCGACCAGCGACGACATCACCATTGTCGGCATGATGTTATGGCTGAATTCTGGAATGGCGAAGGAGGCATTCTCCGCCGCAATCGTTATGTCAGACACGCAGGCGAGCGCGCAGCCAAAGCCCAGCGCCCTGCCCTGTATCATGGTCAGGACCGGCGCCTTGGATGCCCGCACCGCGCCGTAGCAGCGAAACACGATATCGCTCATCTTGCGCAGAGCCAGCGCCTCGGGCCGCGTCTGCGGTCGGGTCCCCATTCCGGCGCGGCCGATGCAGAAATCATCGCCATTGGCGCGCAGAACGATCAGGCGCACCTTGTCGTGCTCATTGATGAACGTATCGCCTAGAAAAACAATCTGCTCATCGGAGAGGCCATTGCCCCGCTCCGGATTATTGAGCGTGATTTCCAGGAGATCGTCCGATTTCTTGACGATAATGCCTTCCGCCATCGTGTTTCCTCGCCATTCGCTTAGGCTCGCTTGGTTTGATCCAAGATCGAGCCGCCCAGACAGGCTCTTGCGCCAACGACCGCGGCGCTGTCAATTGTCGGATATTGCCTTGTCCCGGCGCCCACGCTACCGCTTGCCTATTGGGACAGTCAGACCCGGTAAAGACGGAGGATACAGTGGCCCAGCAAGATGCAACCGGCCGTATGAGCTTCAGCCACCTCGGCATCTACGTCACCGACCTGCCCATGATGGAAGAGTTTTACACCCGGATGCTCGGTTTCATCGTGACCGACCGGGGCGAAGCCCGCGGCAATCCCCTCGTCTTCCTGAGTGGCGACCCACGCGAACATCACCAGCTCGTCCTGGTCGGCGGGCGGCCGAAAGACTCCTTCTCGCAGATCAATCAGATTTCTTTCCGCGTCCCGGCGCTGGAAGATGTGCAGGCAGCGTGGCGGCGCGCCAAGGATGCGCCTGGCGTAGGCCGCATCTATGCCACCAATCACGGCAATGCCTGGTCGACCTATTTCTTCGACCCGGAGGGCAATCGGGTCGAGGTTTTCGCCGATTCTGAATGGTACATCCCGCAGCCGCGGATCGACGATCTCGATCTGTCCAAGCCGGCGGCAGACATTCGAGCTGAATCGGAGCAGTTCTGCCGCTCCTGTGAAGGCTATATGCCCATCGCCGACTACCAGAAAAAAATCGCCGATCGGATCGCCGCCGCCCGAGCCAAATAGGCGGACAGCGGCCCATCCCAGCCCACAACTAGCTCTGCCGCGCGAGTGCCGCTGCGCGCCTGGCGAAGTTGATCGCCAGATGCGCCACAGCGGCGGCATTCTCGCCTGCGGCATTGCCAGCCTTAGCGCGCGCCGCCACGCCCTCGAAGATCACGGCGAAGCGGAACAGCGCGAACACCATATGGAAAGGCACGAAGCCGACGCTCCGCTGTGCCGCTTCCTCGTAGGTCGCGAGAAACTCCTGAAAGTCGGGCAGACGAAGATCGTCCAGATCTTCGCCCAGCAGGCCACCATATTCTTCCGGCGCGCTGTACCAGATCATCCCAAAGTGCGCGATATCGGCAGCTGAGTCTCCCAGCGTCGCCAGTTCCCAATCGAGAACCGCGATCACCTTCGGCTCCTCCCGGTGGAACATCAGATTGCCGATGCGATAGTCGCCATGGGCAATCGTCGCCAGGCCGGCCGCAGGCATATGCTGGGGGAGCCATTGCTGCAGAAAATCAATCTCAGGAATTTCGCGTGTGCGTGAGAGCTGCCATTGCTTCGACCAACGCGCCACCTGCCGCTCGAAATAGCCTTCCGGTCGGCCAAAATCACCAAGGCCTATCGCCCGCCAGTCAATCGCGTGCAGCCGCGCCAAGGTTTCTGCCGCCGATCGATACATCGCCCGGCGCTGATCCGGAGCGACGTCAAGCAAGCGGCAATCATGGAGTACGCGGCCGTCGAGCCGCTCCATCACATAAAACGGCGTGCCTATGACCGCTGGATCGGTGCAGAAATGCAGCATGCGCGGCACTGTAAAACCGGCCTCCGCGAGCGCCCGCTGCACGCGATATTCCCGGTCAATCGCATGCGCCGATGGCAGCAGAGGCCCGTCTGGTTGTTTGCGCAAAACAATGGAGCGCTCGGGACCCGTGACAAAATAGGTCGGGTTGGACTGTCCGCCGGCGATCGGCTGAAGCTGCAGCGGCCCGCGCAGTGCGATGGCCACTTCCAGATAGGATCGCAGACGTTCCTCGTCCAATGCTGCCCCACCCTGCATCCGCCCTCTCCGATTTGGCCTTTGCGACGAGATCGGTCGTCGCAGGTAAACCAACATTATCGAGAGAGCGGAAGTCCGCCTAGCAGGTTGTTGAAGAACCTAGGCCTCATCCCCGACAGCTGCGCAGCCGGCATACTCGTCTTCAGACCATGGGAAGACTTTTAGCAATCGCTGACAGTTTAAAAATCTGTTGCATGAGGTCGTCGGTCACCTGATCCCATGAACGCGGCTTGAAATGGTTGCGAACCTGCTCGGTCCAGACCGCAAGATCGGAACGATCCGACAAAGCCGCGTCAATGACCCGATAGGCTTCGTTGGTGTTCATGGGATCGAAATAACGGACAAGGTCGCCGCCGACCTCTGGGATCGAGCTTGAATTCGAAGCAATGCACGGCTTGCCAAAATAAAGGCTTTCGCCAACCGGCAAGCCCCAGCCTTCGGTGAAGCTCGGAAAGACGGTAAAAAGGCAATTGCGATAAAGATATTCGAGCTCGCTGTCGGCAAGCCCTTCTCTTATCATGATCTTCCCATGGACATTCTTGGACGCGGCGAGTTCCTCGCGAAATTCCTCGATACGCCACCCCCACTTCCCGACAATGACGAGCGAAGGCGTCTTATCTCCATGCTGGGCATACAGGCGCTTCCAAATCTCAAGAAGAAGCGCATGATTCTTGCGGCGCTCTATCGTGCCGACACAAAGGACATAGTCCTTCGGAACGGATTGTTTGAAAGTGTCAGATACAACCTGTTCGCTATCCGAAGCGGTAATATCATGCGCCAATGGAACTGGCCCAACAGGAACATTCTCGCGCCCTAGAGATGCCAGAAGTCTCCGCAACTCGTCGGCGACAAAGGCCGAATTGGTACAAGCATAGTCGATACTGGCGAGAGCCTCTTCAAGCTTACCCGTGAAGTCGCGCTGGGTTGCCACGTCGACATATTCTGGATGCGTATACGGGATGAGGTCAAAAAAATTAATCCCAACCGTAGCGCCGTCTTTTCTCAAATCCTCGAGGCGCGCCAGATAGTCGTTACCGAACCAGAATGCCCCCAACACAAGATAGAAATCACCTTTCCTGCACTTTAGCGGTTCAGCATCGATGAAAATCTGATTGAGAATGACGGCAAGCTGCTCAACCGTTACCTCATCCGCATTTGATGCATCAACGAGTTCGCAAGCCAGAAGAGTTGATGCGATTTTATACTCGCGGAGTAATTCATTATAAAAAGTGAAAATAATATCACCGCCGACATGACGCTCGAGGAGAGAGGTCATGACCTGCGCCTGCACGCGCTGCATGCCAGTCTTGCGCACGTTCAAGCGAAAGAAGGCAAACATATCGGTCACATCAAGCAACAATCGATGTCCGCTCTCTACCGACAAAGGCGCGACCGCACGTTCAAAGGCCTCAAACGGAAGCATCGGATCTACGCGCCGCGCAGATGCAAGGCAGGCGCGCGCGGTCAGTAGATAACCTCGATCTTTGTATTGACGGGCAGCGTCAACGAGAATGGCAACGTCATTCGGCTCCAAAAGGAGTGCCTGTCGCAGACTGTAGAACTCGCCGGAAAAATCACCCGCGCGCCTGGCGCAATCGGCCGCTTTCGCCCAAACTTTGCCATCCTGCGGACGATCGACCAGATGTGTCCGATAGGCGCGATACGCACGCCGCCAATCGCCGGCCTGGTAGCGCTTATCACCACGCTCGACACCTTCTCCCGAAAGTCTGAGCGCTTGATGCACGATTTGTCTACGGACTGCTCGTAGAGGCACCATGAGAGAGATTTTCATGACGAGGAGGCCCCACCACTAATCGGCTGCGCCGCTCGCTCAAGATCATTTGAACTCAACAAGACAGGGGTGTTTGTCGTCTGCTCGGCATCGTAAACCATGGCACATAACCCCAGATAGAGATCACGTTCGAGCTCTGCCTGAGCATAATCGCCGTCAATCCGTTCAAGGTTCAACAGGAGCTTATGCGTTTCATCGACAACCGCTGTTGTCTCTACCCACACAGCCTTATCGGTTGGAACGGTGATGCACTTCATCGCGCCTCCGAGCAAATCTCTGAGACCGATCCGAGCTTCGCGCTTGGGAGGGGCGCCTCGGATCAAAAAACGGACACGCACCCGAGATTCAGAAGCCAGCTCCGTTAAAATGGACAATTGCGCAATTGGCTTCGAAGACCATATGCCCCAGCTTTCGATGCCATGCCAACCGTCCAAAAATATAAATTTATGCGCACGATCGCGCCAGTTCGCCAAAGAATCGTTTGTATCTGTGCTGAAATGGTAAGTACGCCCCGCAATCAAAGGTACGACCTCGGTCGCCTGCTGCGGCTTCACCGACCGAGCACAGTACTCCACTTGCACTAGGAAATTGTCGACGACATCAATCCAGGTTCTCGGCTGGAACGTTGACGCCACTTTCGAGCGCCACTCCGCAAGATTCTGCCGATCTATCAACGGCTTTTCGATAACAGCGAATGCACTTTGGGCATCGTACGGGTCGATGTAGCGAACAAGATCGCCACCGACCTCAGGGATCGAAGTCGCATTTGAGGCGATACAGGGCGTGCCGCACGCCAGGCTTTCGCCGACCGGCAAACCCCAGCCTTCGACGAAACTCGGAAAAACCGTGAACAGACAATGACGATACAAATAATCGATCTTCGCGTCCGAAAGATTGCCGAGAACAATGATTTTACCCGACAACGATTGCGTCTCTTCGAGTCGCTTTTTGAACGCTTCGCCGCGCCATCCCCATCGTCCAACGACAATCAATGGCGGCGTTGCATCGCCATATTTCGCCAGAAGCTGTTGCCAGACTTCGAACAACAGAAGATGATTCTTGCGTCCCTCGATCGTACAGATGCACAGCACATATTCGGCCGGAAGAGTTTTCAGAAACGTGCTTTCGATTTGCCCGTCTCCGCTGCGCGGCGGATCGTGCGCCAAAGGCACTGCAACCACAGGGACGGAACGTCCCAGCCGATCACGTAATACATCCCGCACCTCTTCCGCCACGAATTCGGAAATGGCGCAGACGAAATCGACCTCGGAAAGAAGGTCGCCAAAGCGATCAAGAACGCTATTCAAATCAGATTTGTTGATGAACTCGGGATGCGTGATCGAAATGAGATCGTAGATGTAGGCTCCTACCAGCACACCACGCGCACGCAGGTCGACAAGAGTTCGAAGATAATCGATGGAGCTCCAGAATGCCCCCATCACCACAAAGGCATCACCGGGCCTAAATTCGACGCGCGGCGATTCCGCATAAATTTTGTCAATGTAAGGCTGATAGATTTTGACCGTAGTGGCGGGGTCTTCGGTCGCGTCGACCAGAGCAGCTAGCTCCTGTTCAGCAATCTCGAAAACCTCACTTCGACCTTCGCGGCAGAAGACGAAGACCACATCTTGATAGCGAAATTTTCGAAACCAAGCCGCAATCATCGACAGCAGAACGCGCTGGATTCCGGTTCCGTGCGGATTGTATCGCAGGTACCGCAAGAGATCGGTGACATCCAGCAACATGCGGCGACCGACGAGAGAACGATCAGACAGCGCTTCTGGCAGAAAGCCCTCGCCGACAAAGGGCCGATCCTCGGTTCCCATCTCACGCTGCGGATCTGCGAGGACCGCCTGTCGATAATAGGCAAAGGCACTCAAAGGACGTTCGCTGATGGCCCGCTCACGCGCCACCGATAAAATCCCGGTCACTGACTGCGGGGCGGCCGATCGGGCGGCGGCATAAGCCTGCTCTGCACGGTCTCGTCGTCCGCTATACGCCTCGCAGAAGCCGAGATCCAACCAGGAGGTAAAATCCTCTGGATGATGGGACAGATGCAAGCGGTAGCAAGTCGCAGCCTTGCCGAACTGTTTGGCCCGCCAAAACGCCTCCGCCTGCCGGCGAAAATCAGCGTGCCGGCCGATCCCTAGCCGAAACAATGCATTTCGCCAAGAATCATAGGCATCAAACATCTGAAAGGGCACCCAAATCACCTAAAATCGTGAAGCTCAGAAATAGACAAAAATGACCTCATGGTCTACCAACGCCCTGACTTGGCGCGCTTCCCGTCAGGTTCCTATAGGAGAAGATTGCGGGCTAATGGTGCCAGAAAATAAGGCAGATTTCGGATCAGATGCGATCGAGGCCGATCATGCCATGTCCGAAGGGACTCTTGAAAATCTGCAGGTCCGCGCCAACCGGGGCACCGCTGGCAGATTATTGAGGAAGCCGGGCATCATTCAGTGGCGCTCAGGGTTGAAAAATCGATATTACGCGGCAAGTGCCAGATTATATCACAGACCGATATATCTCTCCCGCCTGAGAGGCCAAGCCTCGGCGTCTCGTTTCTTTGCTGTCTAACCGTCTAACAAGGCACCTTTACCATGGCTAAACGCGCGCTCATTACTGGTATTACCGGACAGGACGGCGCCTACCTGTCGCAATTCCTGCTCGGGAAAGGTTACGAGGTTTTCGGCGTCATCCGCCGCTCGTCGCACCGCGGCGTTGAGGACCATCGTCTGCGTTGGCTCGGGGTCGCCGACAAAGTCACGCTGCTCGACGGTGATCTGGCCGATCTTTCCAGCATAGTTCGCATCGTGCAGCAGGTGATGCCTGACGAAATCTACAATCTGGCGGCCCAGTCTTTCGTTGCTTCCTCATGGCAGCAACCGCTCCTCACCGCCAACATCACGGCGGTAGCTGTCACCACCATGTTGGAAGCTATGCGCATCGCCAAACCCGACGCGCATTTCTACCAGGCCTCGTCGTCGGAAATGTTCGGCCTTATCCAAGAGGAAATGCAAAGCGAGAAGACCCCCTTCTATCCGCGTTCACCCTACGCGGTCGCCAAGCTCTATGGTCACTGGATCACCGTCAATTACCGAGAGAGCTTTGGCTTTCATGCCTCCTCCGGCATCCTCTTTAACCACGAGAGCCCGCTGCGCGGGACAGAGTTCGTGACACGCAAGGTGACCGACTGTGTCGCCCGGATCAAACTCGGCAAGGCGCAGGAACTGCGGCTCGGCAACATCGATGCCAAGCGCGACTGGGGCCATGCACGTGACTATGTGCAAGCCATGTGGGCCATGCTTCAGCAAGAGAAAGCCGACGACTATGTCGTTGCCACCGGCCGAACCACGACGGTACGTGACATGTGCAGAATCGCTTTCGAGCATGTCGGGCTCGACATGAACAAATATGTGGTCATCGATCCCGCCTTCTATCGGCCGGCGGAAGTGGACGTTCTTCTTGGTAATCCTGCCAAGGCCAATCAGAAGCTCGGATGGTCCGCTGAAACCTCGCTCGAGGATATGATCCAAGAAATGGTCGACGCCGATCTACAACGTTGGCGCACAGCCGTGGACAACTAGGACAATGTCGGCGGACGCATCGTCGGGTGGCAGCTATCAACGCATCCTTCTGACCGGAGGAACCGGCTTCGTTGGCGGCTGGTTAACGCCCCGTCTCGCGCAGCAATGGCCCAAGGCGCAACTGTTTCTGTTGCGCCGGTCCGCCGACAAGGTGGAACGAGACGGTTGGACGCCCATCATCAGCGATCTCGGTGATCGAGATAGTCTTGACGAGGCCGTGGCCCAAACGCGCCCCGACCTCATCATACATCTTGCTGCCCAGGCTTCGGTCGGATCCTCTTTCGAACAATCCGCCCTGACTTGGGATGCCAATCTCGGCGGCTCCATCAACCTTGCCATGGCCAGCGCACGGCACGTGCCGAACGCCGTCTTCCTGAATGTCAGCACGTCCGAAGTCTACGGCGCCAGCTTTCGTGATGGACCAGCATCGGAGGATACGCCACCGCGCCCGATGAGCGCTTACAGCCGCTCAAAATTTGCCGCGGAAATGGCTCTCGCCGACATTTTACCGCCAGCGACGAAACTGATCACGGTACGCCCGTTCAATCACACTGGCCCTGGACAGGATCAGCGCTTCGTCCTGCCAGCCTTTGCCGCTCAGATCGCGGCAATCGAACAGGGCCGGCAGCCGCCGATCCTCAAAGTCGGCAATCTCTCGGCAGTGCGGGAGTTTCTTGATGTTCGCGATGTGGTGGAGGCCTATATCGCGATCCTCGCCAATCCCGCAGCCTTCCCCACCGGCGATATCCTCAATATCTCCTCCGAAGCGCCGCTAGCTATCGAAGAGGCTTTGGCCCTCCTCAGAAGCGCCGCCCACGCTTCGCTCCAAATCCAGATAGACCCGGCACGCCTGCGCCCCTCCGACATTCCAAAGGCAAGTGGAACGTCCCGCAGGCTGCGCGAGAGAACCGGATGGAAACCGGTAATTCCGCTACGTCAGACACTCGAGAATCTTCTCGCTTCCTGGCGCGATACCGAGGCCCTCTAACCCCACTTCATAAGGTGTGATAGATGCTCAGCGCGAAATCGACGTCGTCGAAGACGCGGCTGCGGCCGCCTTTTAGGATCACGGCACGATCGCAAAACTTCTTCAGAATGGCGACGTCGTGGCTGACGAGGATCATCGCCGTATCAGCGCGTTTGACGAACAGTTCATCGTAACACTTCTGGTGGAAGCGCTGATCGCCGACGGACAACACCTCGTCGATCAAAAAACACTCGAAGTCGATCGCCAACGTAAGCCCGAACGCCAAACGCATATTCATGCCCGACGAATAGTTTCTAACCGGCACGAACAGCTGCTTGCCCAACTCGGCGAAATTATCGACGAACGCGACCACATCCTGGACCGGCCGATCATAGACACGCGCGATAAAGCGAATGTTGTCGATCCCCGTCATCTGACCTTCGAGGCCGCCGCTGAACGCCAGCGGCCAAGACATAAAAAGGCCCTTGTAAATATCGCCAGAAGTCGGGGGCTCGACGCCGCCGATCAACTTGACCAAGGTCGATTTACCAGCGCCGTTGCGACCTAGAACGGCAACCTTCTCGCCCGGATTGACTTCGAAGTTGACGTCGTCGAGCACCCTGCGAAGACCAATCGGGGTATGATATTCCTTGACAATATTGGTTAACCGGATCGCGCGATCTCGCGGTTTTACAACCGCCGCCCGCTCCTCGCGGCGCTGACGCATCGCAAAGCCGGCCGCTTCGATCTCGTTTTCCGCCCACTCGTACATCCGTCGCCCGCCCCGAATGGCCTGCGGCATCAGCCGATCGCGAACGCGTCCGATCATGCTCACGCCGAGTGCTCCATCGCGATCTGAGTGAGCGAACGTATGATCATATAGATGAGACCAAAGATACCGATCACCCCGAGTAAATAGAGGAACCGGCGCGGATAGGTATGCTGATCGGGTAAATTGGGCTCGACAATCGTCTGCAGATAAAGCTGCTGCCGTTCCGCATCCTGGCGGGCCTTCAGATAATTCAGCTCCGCTGCAGCCATGGCCTTGCCAGCGATTTCCTTCTCAACGGTGAATTGCTCGTAAGCGGCCAACTTGTTGGCAACCGAAGCGTCGTTGCCAACAATGCTCTGACGGAGCTTATCGATTGTGTTTCGGTACGACGTCACCTTTTCGCGCATAGCCGGAATGGAAGGATTGGCCGGCGTTACAGCAATCGTTTGAGCCAGGCTGGCTTCCATCGTCGCCAGCTCCATACTCATTTTACCGATCTGTTCCAAGCCCGCGATGGATTCTTTACCTGGATCGACAGTGCCGGACTGATTGCGCCATTCTGAGATACGGCGCTCAAGCTGCACAAAGTCCGACTTGGAATCGTCCACGATGCTCTTGGCATAGCGCAGCGCATCGCGATGAGCGCGCTCGTTCAGGCGATTGATCAGCTCTTCAGCGTATTTCAGCAGAGCCTGCGCCAGGACTTGCGCATCCTCCGGCCGAAAGGCCGTAACCTCCAGGGTGCTGATACCGGTCGATCCTTCGATCTCGGCCGTCACCATGTTCTCATATTGCTTGTACAGCTTGGTTTTACTGTCGCGCGTGAAGAAATTCGGAAAGCGGTTGAAGATATCGGCTTCCGGCCGGCTCAAAACATCGCGCAACCCGTTGCGAGCGATCAAGAGGTCAGCCGCATCACGAGACATGATGTATTCATTGACGGCGAAGGTTTCATCATTGGCGCGGGACATGCCCTGTGTCGAGACAAGCGACGCCAATCCTTCCAATCCCGAACCGCCGGACGATGTACGCACGATAAAGCGCGCCTCGGAAACATAGCGATCGGACGCAATGAAGAACAAATACACAAAAGCAAGGAAAACCGGCACGACCACCGTCAGCAGGAAAAGCGCATGGCGGCGGAAGAACGATTGCGGCTTAGGTTCGACCCAAATCTCATCGATAGGCGTGAGATAGCCCCGCGACTCCAACGGTCGCAATTCGATCTGACGGACGACGAGAGGGGTATCAGTTTTGGTATCAGTCATAAAGGTCAAAGCTCGACATGACGCTGAGCATACAGCATCAACGGAAAGCCAATCCCCGTCGAAATCAGGGCACACAGCGCCAGGAACAACGGGTCATAGTGGGTGACAACGCTTGGCGGAAACACACCTGCTCGAAACATTTCAATTCCGTGCACCAAAGGAGACATCAAAAGATACTTTTGGAGCTTCAGCGGCATCCAATCGACCATATAGAACGTGCCTGTAATCGGCAGCGTCAGATACATGACCGGATGGATGAACCGCTCCAGGATGTCGCTGAGTTCTGTCAGGGCGGCGATGATCAGTCCAAAGCCGGTAAAAAACCAGGCTGTCAAGAGCCACCCGCCGTAAAGCAGGAGCGGATCGTTGATCGGTGGCAAAGCGCCCAGAAGATACAAGGGTACATAAGCGACCGTGAATGCCGATATGATGCCTACGGTTTCCAGGAGTGAACGCGCCAACAGAATGTCGAGATATTTGACGTTGGCATGGAACGTCAGCGCCGCTCCATACCGCATGCCATGCAGCGAGCGGAAGACGATCATGCGCCACAACGTCAACATGGAATAGCCCGTCAGAGCGAAGGGCACGACACCGACCGACGCATCATGGGACACGTGGGTAAGGCTCCACAACACCATGACGCCCGACGTCAACAGCAGCGGCTCACCGATAACCCAGAAGAAGCCGAGATTGTCGTGCCCGTAGCGCCCCATGGCCTCACGGATCATCAAGGCCGAAATAATCCGCGCCTGCACCTTGGCACCGACGAAGAGAGAGGCCTTACGAGAACGCTTATCGAAAGCAGAGAGCACATCCGAAAACATCAGCCTGCGTGCTCCTGCGTACCGGCATTCAGCAACCAGAAGATGGCGCCCAGCATGAACGAAACGACAAGATAGGTCAGGATCATTCGCAACCGCTCTGGTTCCGTCGATTGATCGGGCAGATTCGGCGAAACGATCTGTTCGATGTAAATTTGTTGGCGACGCGCTTCCTGACGTGCCGTTTCCAGAGAGCTGCTGGCGTTCGCGAGAGCTTTCTCCGCGATGTCGCGCCGAGCCGACAATTGCTCATAGCCCTCGATCTTCTTGGCCAAGGCTGCATCGCCGCCGGCAAGCTTATTCCGCTCGTCTGCGATGCGCCCCCGCAGCGCGTCCGCCCGTGCCTGACGCGAGGCAATAGCCGGATTGTTGGGCGCCAACCGGGTCATTTCCTGAACCTGCGCTTGCGTCTGCGCATATTCGGTCGCAAGCGCTGTAATCGTTTCGAGCAGTGACTGGGACGACTTTGCCGGATCGACAATCAATTCGCGATTGCGATACCGGGTCAGCTCCTTCTGCGCCTCGATCAATCGGTTGCCCGCCTCATCAACCGAGATCTGGGCCGATTTAACAGTGTCCGACTGCGCCCGCACGTTCATGCGGTTGACCAGCTCTTCGGAAATTTTCAGCAGCCCTTGAATGATGAGCAGAGAATCTTCGGGCCGGAAAGCAACAGCCTTAACCGTCGTGATACCCTTCGAAGCATCTTGGACGACCGTCACCCGATCGAGGTAATATTCGTAAAGCCGCTCGAAGCTATCGTTCTTCCATAGCCAGAAGCGCGGAAACCGCGTGAAAATATCGGCATTGGAATTGGAAAAAATTTCGCGCAGCGGGATCCGGCTTTCGAGCGCGCGCACCGCGTCGCGCGACAGCATGAAGTTCTGAACGGCGTTGGTATCGTCGACAGCTCGTGAAATACCGAACGTCTGAAGCACCATATCCAAGCCGCCAGCCGCTTTCTTGCTGGAGACGCTTCGGACGATGATGTTCGTCTCCGAGACATACCGATCCGCCGCGAAGAGCCCGTAGTAGAAAACGGCGAAGATCGGCGGGACGAACATGACCGCCAGAATGAGCTTCTTGATGAGTCGGGCCCGACGTTCCGCTTTATTCAGAATCTGATTGACGGAACCAGGCGCGAGGAGCGCCTTTGGCCTCGAAAAGCCGGCAACCACATCTGGCAAATTCAGGCTCATTCAGTCGGCTTCCTTTGGAGGCATGCGAACGGCAGCCTGCAACTTTTGGCAACCATATCGCGCCGCCAAACAGCTATTGTTCCAAAATGATTGTCGCAAGGTTTTGATACCCTTTCTTTTACCCCCAATTAGGGCAAAATTCCATCTAAGGCTCCGGAGGGGGTAAAACCTCGTTTCTAAGGCCAAATATTGAGGCTTTGCGCCAAATTATGGAAACCAACTTCAGACACACTATCGTGTGAAAGCGTCGGCAATCGCTGGCAATTTGGAATATGGCACCTGTCCGTGCCTGAATCGCCCATAATTCGACACCACCTCATTCGCGCGATTCGCGGAATACAAGGATAATATTCCTATGCTTTTGAGTGTTTGCGGCACTCTGTCGCCGATTTCAATAGCGACAAGACGGCTTGTTTCCATCATCGCCGAAGAAACGATCGGCGTGCCCGAGCATATCCATGCCGTCGAAGTAGGACAGCTCAGAGACGCATGGAAAAATATACCCCAAGAAAAACGCACATCTATGCTTTTATATAGTGATGCACCGCAAGCATCGATGATTAAATTACTGATTGATTCAGATATTCCCATCGTCCTCAGCAACGACAATTTCGAAGAAATATTTGCTTTCGACATGCTCAATGGCAGCAAGGAATTTATGATTGCCTTGCGGCTAGCGACGTACACTGTGGTGCAGTGGTCACAGCTCATACATGCCAGGAATTTCTTCATAGGCCCCGACCGCTATGATGCCCCGATCACAGAGCTTGCTGAAGAGATCATGCGTTTCTTCAACATTCGGCAAGACGCCCAACAATGGGAAAGGCTTCAGACCCGATTGGGGAATGACAAAAGCAAAACACTCCGCGATTTCATCGCCGCAGAATTTCCACAATGGCAGTCGACCGCCGGCTTCATAGAAACACTCTCCGACGAGGACCGGCTCGCCCTGGAGAGCGTTGCCAAAGGTTATGACCCGTTGACGAAAAGACACCCCATGGAGGCGGTGAACTGGACGCGTCGCTGCTTCCAGGATGGCGACGCGTCAGATCGTCAATTGACGGGCCCTAAAACTCTTAACGGCCCTGCCCGCATACTCTTTTTTGGCCCACACGCACACCTGCCGCCAGGCCGCTGGGATTGCGAAATCCAGATCGAACTCAACGATTGCCGGACCGATACGATGGCCATGGTGGATGTATTCGACGGCGAGATCCTAGGGGCCGTTTCCTTGCGCCTGCCTCGTCGCGGCACCTACGCCATCGACGTCTCCTTCGAAGTCACGCGAACACACGCCCCGCTGGAGTTTCGCATGCAACTGCTGAAGGGCGCGATCGAAGGTGAACTGCTTCTGTTGGGCGTGAAGGTCAAGCGCGCAGAAGCCAGGGGAGCCCGCGAAAACCTAAGCCTCACGCATGCGTCGCACTGACAGGTCATCCCATCGGCAACGCCAGGGTGCTTTTGGCTTGTTTCAGCGCAAAGCTCGATTCAATCGATCGCACGCCTTCGACACGCGTAAGCTTGTCGCGCAGAAAAGCTTCATAGGCAGGCAGATCGGCCACGACCACGCGTAATAGGTAATCGCACACGCCGGTCATCAGATAGGCTTCGACCACTTCGGGAAAGCGTCCCAGCGCCCGGTCGAAACGCTGCAGTTCCTCCTCGCGCTGGCGCTCTAGCTTAACCTGAACAAAAACGCTGATCGGCAGGCCGATACTGGCCTGGTCGACCACAGCGGAATAGCCGCGGATGACGCCAGCCTCCTCCAACATCCGCACCCGTCGCAGACAGGGCGAAATGGTCAGTCCAACACGCGCCGCCAGATCCTGCACAGTGAGCCGCCCGTCGCGCTGCAGATTCGCCAGAATCTTGCGATCGATTTCATCCAGCCGCTTTTTGGTATTTTCTGCCATTTCCTGATTATAATACGAAATAAATAGCCAAAGAAAGGAGAAATAAGGCTCAGTTTAGCAAGTATCGCCGCTCTTTTTGGCATTTTATGGCAGCCATACCGAGGAGAGCGCCCGTGCCAACCAAATTCGACAACCGCCTGCCCTTCCTCGACGCCATCGCCCGCAAGACCCTGTGGCTGTCGACCTGGATGATTCACAACGCCAATCATCTGCGAGCGAACGACGACGGTCTGAAGGTCGGCGGTCATCAGGCCTCTTCGGCCTCCTCGGCGGCGATCCTCACGGCGCTTTATGGCGCAGTGCTGCGCCCGCAAGATCGCGTCGCCGTCAAACCCCACGCCAGCCCAGCCTTCCATGCGCTGAATTATCAGTTCGGCCTGATCGAGCGCGACAAGCTGGAAAACTTTCGCGGCTTTGGGGGCGCCCAGTCCTATCCGTCACGCACCAAGGATACGGACGATGTCGACTTCTCCACCGGCTCCGTCGGCCTCGGCGTCGCCCAGACGATCTTTGCCAGCCTGGCCCAGGACTATGTGCGCAGCCATGGTGCGGCGGCCACGCCTCCTGGTCGCATGGTCGCTTTGCTCGGCGATGCCGAGATGGACGAAGGCAACATTTTCGAAGCCTTGCTCGAAGGCTGGAAACATGATGTCCGCAATGTCTGGTGGGTAATCGACTACAATCGCCAGAGTCTCGATGCTGTCATCCACGAGGGTCTGTTCTCCCGCTTCGAAGACATTTTCCGCGCCTTCGGTTGGGATGTCGTTGTCCTGCGCCATGGCGCTTTGCAGCAAGCCGCTTTTGCCGAGCCGGGTGGCGACAAGCTGCGAACCTGGATCGAGAATGCGCCCAATCAACTCTATTCCGCGCTCACCTTTCAGGGGGGCGCGGCCTGGCGGAAGCGCCTCACCGACGAAATCGGCGATCAGGGCGACGTCAGCCATTTGATCGAAAAGCGGAGCGACGAGGAACTCGCGCGCCTGATGACCAACCTCGGCGGCCACGACCTGCCGAGCCTGGTCGAGGCCTTCGAGCGGATCGACCATGACCGCCCTACCGTCTTCATCGCCTATACGATCAAGGGCTTTGGCCTGCCGCTCGCCGGCCACAAGGACAATCACGCCGGCATGCTGACTCCGACACAGATGGCAGGTTTTAGAACGGAAGCCGGCATCCGCGAAGGCCATGAGTGGGAGAAGTTCGAAGGTCTCGATATCGATCACAAGGCGCTGACGCGCTTCCTCAAAGATGTGCCGTTCAACGCCGGCAAAAGTCGGCGGCATGCCGCGCCCGCCATCACTATCCCCGATGCACTGGCCCCGCTCTCCCAGGCTGAACTGTCGACCCAGCAAGGCTTCGGCCTTTTGCTTAACGAACTTGCACGAGGCAGCGACCCGCTTGCAGCACGGATCGTGACTACATCGCCCGACGTGACGGTCTCCACCAATCTCGGCCCCTGGGTGAACCGGCGCGGCCTATTCGCCCACCGGGAGATGGCCGACACGTTCCGCACCGAGCGCATTCCCTCGACCTTCAACTGGCATTTCTCTGAGAAAGGCCAACATCTGGAACTCGGCATCGCCGAGATGAATCTATTCCTCGCGCTTTCAGCCTTCGGTCTGGCGCATTCCCTGTTCGGCGAACGCCTGATGCCGATCGGCACGCTCTACGATCCGTTCATTCAACGCGGTCTCGATGCGCTGAACTATGCCTGTTACCAGGATGCCCGCTTCATGGTGGTGGCAACCCCTTCGGGCATCACGCTCGCCGGTGAAGGTGGCGCCCATCAATCAATGTCGACGCCGCTCATCGGCATGGCGCAGGACGGATTAGCCAGCTACGAGCCCGCCTTTGTCGATGAACTCGCCGCCATCATGCGATTTGGTTTCCACTATCTGCAATGGGAAGCATTGACGCCCGAGCAGCGCGACAGTGCGCGCCCCTCATGGATGCACAACGACAAGGGCGGCGCCCTCTATCTGCGTCTGTCGACACGCACCTTGGAACAGCCGACGCGTAAGCTCGATGCACAAAAAACCGCCGATATCATCGACGGGGCTTATTGGATGCGCGAGCCTGGCCCCAATGCTGAAATCGTCATCGCCTATTGCGGCACCGTGGCGCCGGAAGCCATCGCCGCCGTCGGTAGGCTCGCCGAGGATCGCCGCGACGTCGGGCTCCTCGCCGTCACCTCGCCGTGCCGCCTGAACGCGGGCTGGACCGAGGCGGCCAAGGCACGCGAGGACGGCGACATGGCCGCCACCTCGCATATCGAACAGCTGCTGGCCCGTGTACCGTCCCACTGCGCCATAGTCACCGTCCATGATGGGCATCCCGCCACTTTGGCCTGGTTGGGCGCGGTCAGAGGCCATCGCACGCGCGCGCTCGGCGTCGACAGATTTGGACAGACGGGATCGATCGCGCAACTCTATCGCTATTTTGGCATCGATACCCACGGCATCATCGCCGCTGCTCAAGCTATGACCATCGGTCGGCCCATTCGCTATCTGTTGGCCAGCTAAGGTTTGCCATTTTTGCAAACAGCCGGATATTCGCCATGCCCCCAGAATATCCGGCTTGACAACCTGTGCTTCATCCGCGCCCTTGCCAGCATAATTCAAATAGCTGGTAGGAAGCCCACATGAACGGTGCAGATGTCGTTGCCGAAATCCTCAAGCGCGAAGGAACAGATTTCCTCGCCTGCTATCCACGCAATCCGCTGATCGAAGCCTGCGCTGACATCAACATTCGTCCGATCCTGTGCCGTCAGGAGCGGATGGGCGTCGCCATGGCGGACGGTTATAGCCGTGTGCGTCGTGGCCGCCAGAACGGCGTTTTCGCCGCCCAACATGGCCCCGGCATCGAGAATGCATTTCCGGGCATGGCACAGGCCTTTTCCGAAAACGTGCCAGTGCTGGTGATCCCCGCCGCGTCGAGCCTCGAGCGGCAATATACCCGCCCAACGTTCCGCGCCGCCGATGTGTTCGCACCGGTCAGCAAATGGTCAGCGCTCGCTCATGATGTCAGAGAATTGCCCGATCTGATGCGCCGCGCTTTCCAAGCCATGCGCTCTGGCAAGCCCGGTCCCGTTCTGCTCGAAATTCCCAACGAAGTGTTCGCCGCCGAATTCACCGGTGCGATCGACTATCAGCCGGTTCCCGTTCTGCGCTCGGCGCCCGATCCCGACGCGGTGAAAGCTGCCGCGCGCATGCTGCTCGCCGCCAAGTCGCCGCTGATCTGGGCCGGCCAGGGCATCCACTATGCGGAAGCCGGTGAATTGTTGACGCAACTGGCGGAGCTCATCCCCGCGCCGGTCGCGGCAACCAATCCCGGCAAGAGCGCCATCGCTGAAAGCCATCCATTGGCGCTTGGCGCGTCGACCGCATCGCGGCCGAAAATGTATGCCGACTGCATGAACGCCGCCGATCTTGTCTTTGCCATCGGCTCGAGCCTGACACGCACGCCCTTCGGCCCGGCGCTGCCGGTCGGCAAGACGATCATCCACGCCACCAACGATGCCGGCGATATCAACAAGGACATCCGCGCCGATCTCGGCCTCGTCGGCGATGCCGCGCTCATCATCGCGGCGCTGATCGAAGAAATCGGCCGCCTGCGCGCCAAGCCGGATGCGACGCGGTTGGAAAATCTGAAAGCGACGATCGCCGCCTCCAAAAAGGAATGGCGCGCCGATTGGGAAAAGCAGCTCAACTCCGATGAAACGCCGATCAATCAGTATCGCGTCATCAACGAGATGATGAAGGCTGCCGATCGCGACAATGTCGTCATCACCCACGAAGCCGGCAGCCCGCGTGAGCAATTGCTGCCGATGTGGGAATCAACCAAACCCTTCGGCTATCTCGGCTGGGGCAAGACCACGCAGCTTGGTTATGGCCTAGGCCTCGCCATGGGCGCCAAGCTGGCGGCGCCTGAAAAGCTCTGCATCAACGTGATGGGCGATGCCTCCTTCGGCATGAGCGGCATGGATATCGAAACCGCCGCCCGCAACAACATCGGCATCCTGACGGTCGTGTTCAACAATGCCATGATGGCTTGCGAACGGGTATCGCTGCCGAAGTCAGCCGCCAAATATGACGCGCTCGATATCGGCGGCAATTACATGAAGCTGGCGGAATCCCTGAACGTTGCGTCCTATCGCGTCGAAAAGCCGTCCGAGATCGCACCGAAGATCAAGGAAGCCATCGCAGAGACGCAGAAGGGCAAACCCTTCCTGCTCGAAATCGCTGCCAAGGAAGGTTACGACTTCTCTCGCTATAACTGAGCGATTAAACACCCGGCGGCGCAAGCCGCCGGGTCTAACAACACGTTCAAGGCTTGCAACACGTCAAGGCTTGCGATCACCGCCACCGACGCCGACCAGCTCAGCGAGCAATTGCGGATCGTCAAGCAAAGCCCGGCTCGGCCCGCGATGAACAATACGGCCACGATCCAACGCAATGCACTCCTGCGCAAACTCAAGCGCCAACCGCGCATGCTGTTCGACTAAAATCATCGCCATGTCATCTTCGCGCTTCAGCCGATCGAGACCCGCCAAAACCGCATCGACGATCACCGGCGCCAGCCCTTCCATCGGCTCGTCCATCAACAGACATGTAGGATTGCCCATCAGCGCGCGACCGATCGCCAGCATCTGCTGCTCGCCACCGGACAACTGATCGCCACCATTGCGCCGGCGCGAGGCCAACGATGGAAAAAACTCGTAGACGCGCGCCAAGGTCCAGCGTCCTGGCCGCGCCGCGACAATGAGGTTTTCCTCAACCGTCAACGACCGGAAAATCTCGCGCTCCTGCGGCACCAGCGCAAGGCCAGCGGCCGAGCGGCGGTAGATCGGATAAGTGGAGATATCGGCACCATTGAAGTGGATCTGGCCGCCATGGCGCGCCGTCTGCCCCATGATCGTCGCCAGCAAAGTGGTCTTGCCGACACCATTGCGGCCCAGCACAGCGAGCGTAGCGCCTGGTTGCAGGCTGAAATCGATATCGTCGATCACCACCGTCTCGCCATAGCCGGCTTTGACGCCGCGGAGGCTCAGACCGCGATTGGGAGCTGCGTCCGTCAATGCCGCCCCTCCCCAAGATAGACTTCCCGCACACGCGGATCGGCGGCGATTTCGGCCGGCGTGCCTTCGACGAGCACCGCGCCCTGCACCAAAACGGTGATGCGTTGTGCCACCCGGAAGACCAGCTCCATGTCATGTTCAATGAATAGAACGGCGATCCGCTCCGGCAGCCGTTCGATCGCCTCGATGATCGTTACGCTCTCGCCTTCCGGCACGCCAGCGGCCGGTTCATCCAGCAACAACACGGACGGTTTTAGCGCCAGTGCCAGCGCGATCTCGACCATGCGTTGGCGACCATAGGCCAATTCGGTGATCGGCCGCATGGCATCCCCCGCCAACCCCATCTTCTCCAGAACGTCATAGGCCTCTTCGATAATGGCGCGGTGCCGGCCAGCGGGCCGCAGGAAATCGCCACCGATACCTTCGCGCTCGGAAATCGCGAGCACGACGTTTTCAAGAACGCAGAGCTTGCGAAACAAAGCCGTGATCTGGAACGTGCGCACCAGCCCGCGCTTGACGCGCTGCGCCTGCGGCAGTGTCGTAATATCAGCACCATCGAGCAGAAGCTGGCCGGAGGTCGGCCGCAGTACGCCGGTCACGAGATTGACGAATGTCGTCTTGCCCGCGCCATTGGGGCCAATCAGCGCATGGCGCGCGCCCGCTTCGAGACGAAAATCCACATTGTTCGAGACCGTAAGAGCGCCGAAATTCTTGCACAGCGCGATCGTCTGAAGGCCGCTTCCGCTCATCGCTTGCGGCTCCGCGCCAAGAGCCGCTCGACAACGCCGAAAATCCCGCCGCGCAGAAATACGACGATGAACACCATGGCGAGGCCAATCCAGAAATACCAATAGGTCGGATCGGCCTCGGCGAACCGATCCTGCGCGATCATATAGAGCGGCACGCCGATGAACGCGCCGTAAAGTCGACCAACGCCACCGATAATGAGCATCACAAGTATGGTGCCGGAGCGCTCAAGATTGAGCACGTTCAGCCCGACGAATTGCGCCGTCTGCGCCGTCAGCGCGCCGGCAACGCCAGCCATAGCCGCCGACAACGCGTAGACGATCAGTCGGCGCTGGCCGACCGGCGCGCCGATAGCATGCATACGCCCAACGTTCTCGCGGATACCCGTCAAGGATCGCCCAAACGACGAATTGACCGTGTTGCGCATCACAAGCCAGCAAAGAAACAGCACGATCAGGCAATAGAAATAAGCGGTGTTGCCGAACATATCGAAGCGGAACGTGCCAAAAATCGGCCAGACCGACATCTGCAAACCGTCCGCACCGCCCGTGAAGCGATAGGCCTTGTTGGCCAATTCATAGAGCATGGCCGCGACCACGAGGGTCTGCATCAGCAAGGTCAAACCCGTGGTGCGCAAAACGATCCAGCCCGAGGCCAAGCCGATACAGGCCGCAACGATCGCCGCAGCCAGCAGGCCCGTCAGCGGTTCGCCCCAGCCATTCGCCGCCAGCAGGCCGGCGCTGTAAGCCCCAACGCCAAAGAAGGCGGCATGGCCAAGCGTGACGATGCCGGCGTAACCCAGAACCAGATCGACCGAGAGCGCGAACAGAATGATCGCCAGAATCTGCGATCCCAGCGCCAGATAGTTGGGAAAGATGAAATAGGCGGCGATGGCGACGAGCCAGGGCAGCGCCTCGAACCAATGGAAGCGGTGCCGCGTCGAGAAGGCAGCGATATCGGCCGCGCGCTGAGCGGCGGAAGGCGTGACATGCGACATCAGGTGCGACCAAACAAACCGCGTGGAAACCACAGCAGGATCGCCATGGTCAGCGCGTAGATGAAGAAAGCCCCGAATTCGGGCGCGATGTATTTGAAGGCGGTGTCGGACATGCCGACCAAAAGCGCCGCGACGAACGGCCCGCGAATACTGCCAAGACCGCCAACGGCAACGACGATCAGGAAATAGACGAGATTATCGAGCGCGTAGAAGGTGGTGATCGGCAGGATTTCCGCGCCCAGCCCGCCACCAAGTGCGGCAAGACCACTGCCCAGCGCAAACGTGCTGGCGAACAGCCGCGACGTATTGATGCCAATGGTCTGCGCCATGCGCAGATTGTCCACGGCAGCCCGCACCTGCGCGCCAAAGCGAGTGCGCTCCAAGGCCAGCCACAACAGAGTGACAAGCACGGCGCCGCAGACAATCAGGAAACTGCGATAGGTTGGAAAGGTGCGAAAGCCGAGATCGATCTGCCCACTGAGCGCCGCCGGCGGCTGCATCGGCTGCGTCACCGGCCCCCAGATGTACGTGACCGAGGCGATGGAGATGAAGATCAGGCCCATGGTGAGAAGCACTTGATCGAGCTCCTCGCCACCGTAAAAGCGCCGATACAACAGACGCTCGAGAATGATGCTGATCAGCACCACGCCGATGACTGCGCAGACGAGCGCCAGAGCGAACGGCACATTGTAGCGGCTCATCAGCCAGGTCATCAGATAGCCGCCGAGCATGGCGAAGGCGCCATGGGCAAGGTTAATGAAGCCCATCAGCCCCATCGTCACCGACAAGCCGACAGAGATCAGATAGAGCACCATGGCCAGGGCAAGGCCGTGGAAGCCGACGCTGACAATCGAAGAAACAAGATCAGCCATTCGATGGATGTTCTCAACCGGCCAAGCAGGTGGCAAACTGGCGGTTCGCAATGGATCCGCCAGCCGCAGGGCAATTATTTCGGCAGCAATTATTTCGGTGGATTGAGTTCCTTCCACGGATCCTTGACCGCCTTGATGGTCTCGATATCCGTGTTCACCAGCTTGCCGTTCTTCATTTCGCTGCGTCGGATATAGATGTCCTGGATGATGTCGCGCGTCGCTGGATCGATGGCGATCGGACCACGCGGACTATCGGGATCCTTCCAGGTGCTGAAGAATTTCATCGCTTCATCACCAGTAAACTTGCCCTTCGTCGTCTTGATCATCTCAAAAACGGCGTGCGCGGCATCCCAGGCGGCAACCGACGTGAAGTTGGGAATAGCCTTGCCCTTATATTCCTCGTCCCAGGCTTTCAGGAAAGCTGCGTTGGCAGGGCGAACGCCCGTCGTCGAATAATTACCCGCCGTCACGATATCAGCGCCGAAAGCACCGATATTCGGCAGTTCCTCGTCCGGCAGAAGATCGTGGGCCGAGACGATGTTGATCCCCGCCTCACGCAGACCAAGGTCCTTAATCGCTTTCATAATGGCAGTCGCGGCCGGTCCCGCCGGCACCCAAACGAAGGCCACATCCGGCTTTGCATCCTTGATGCGCTGCATGAAGGGCGCATAGTCGGCGGAAGCGGGCGGGAAGCGGATCGAGCCGAGCATTTGGCCGCCGGCATCGGTGAAGCCCTTGATGAAGGCGCCTTCCGCATCGTGCCCGGGAATAAAGTCTGCCACGGCTGAGAAACCGCGCTTCCACCCCTGCTTCACCGACCATGTCCCGATCGGCAAAGCGGTGTGCCAGAGCGTGAAGGAGAAGCGCACCACGTAAGGCGAAATCCGCGGGATCGAGACGCCGCCCGCATTGGTGATGACGAATGGGATCTTGGCTTCGGCCGTCAATGGCGCGATCGCCGCCGCCACCGGCGAGGCGACAACCCCCATGAGCATTTGCACCCGTTCGCGCGTGATCAGTTCCTGCGCGACGCGCTTGCCGACCTCCGGCGCACCGGTGTCGTCGCGGCGGACGAACTCGACCTTGACACCCGGCGGTAAATCCTTGCTATGCAATTTCACATAAAGGTTCAGGCCTTTTTCCATCTGATCGCCGGCCTGGGCGAGAAAGCCTGAATAGCTGTTGACCCAGCCGATCTTGATGGTTTGCGCCGAGGCAACGGTCGCGGATCCGAGCGTCGCCACCGACGCCAGGGCAAATAGCAATTTTCCCGATGACAATTTTACTGGAAGCATGTCCTTCTCCCTTAAGGACGCCCCGTGCAGATGACGGTTTCCCAGCGCCCTCCCTCTCAGGCCGCTCGCGCAGCCTGCCCTCTCGGGCATGCTGGCACTTTTCCGGGATGAGCCGCAAGGCGGAATTTGGCGACGGTCCGCAAAGCGGAAAGTGACGCCCTCGAACGACCAATCAACGCGGCAAGTCCTGCCTAACACCATGCCCACACTGCGGGACAGCTGATGAAGGCGCGCCTTCAACATGATTTGATCGGCCTTGAATATCATCCTCACGCACCACCGGCCGTCATGGCGCTTACGCACGCATTGACAGCTTCACCGTGTGGAGCTTGGCTAACGATCAAACCTCCAGATTCTTACGGTGAAATCTTATGACTGATAAGAAAATGCTGCGCCTCGGCGCCTTCATGCGCCCAGCAAGCATCCATACCGGTGCATGGCGCTATCCCGGCGGCTGGCCCGATGCGAATTTCAATTTCGCCAAGATCAAGCAGATGGCGCAAAGGCTGGAACAGGCCAAGTTCGACGCTTTTTTCATGGCCGACCACATGGCCGTCCTCAACATGCCGACGAAGGCCCTGAAGCGCAGCCATACGTCGACCTCGTTCGAGCCGTTCACCCTGCTCTCAGCCCTGTCGCAGGCGACCGAACGGCTAGGCCTCGCGGCGACCGCATCCACCACCTTTGACGCGCCCTATCACATCGCCCGGCGCTTCGCCTCGCTCGACCATATCAGCGGCGGGCGGACGGCCTGGAATGTCGTCACTACGTCCAATCCCGATGCGGCGCTGAATTTCGGCATGGACGAACACATGGAACACGGCGCCCGCTATCGCCGCGCCCGTGAATTCATCGACGTCGTCACTGGCCTGTGGGACAGCTGGGCTGACGACGCTTTCGTACGCGATGTCGAAAACGGCGTCTTCTTCGATCCCGACAAAATGCATGTGCTCGACCACAAGGGTGAGTTTCTCTCGGTGCGCGGGCCTCTTAACATCGCCCGGCCGATCCAGGGCTGGCCGGTCATCGTCCAGGCCGGCTCTTCGGAACCCGGCCGCCAGCTCGCCGCTGAAACCGCCGAAGCGGTGTTCACGGCGCAATCAAGCCTCGCGGTCGGCCAGGCTTTTTACAAGGACGTGAAGGGCCGCATGGCCAAATTCGGTCGCTCACCCGATCACATGAAAATCTTGCCCGCTGCCTTCGTCGTCGTCGGCGAGACGGTCGACGAGGCCAAGCGCAAACGCGCCCTGCTCGACAGCCTGGTGCATGACGACAGCGGCCTTGCCTCGCTGTCGATCGCGCTCGGCCATGACGCCTCTGGCTTTGACCTCGATGGCCCCCTGCCGGACATTCCAGACACCAATGCCAGCAAGAGCGGCCGCGAGCGCACCATCGAACTCGCCCGCCGCGAGAACCTGACCGTGCGCCAACTCGCCCAACGGCTCGGTGGCCACACCGGCCTGCAGTTTATCGGCACGCCCAAGACGATCGCCGATGCCATGGAAGAATGGCTGGTCACCGAAGGTTCCGACGGCTTTACCGTGCAGTTCCCCTATCTGCCGGGCGGCCTGGAAGACTTCGTCACCACGGTCGTCCCGGAACTGCAGCGGCGTGGCATTTTCCGCAAGGAATATGAAGGCAAGACCTTGCGCGAAAATCTCGACTTGCCGCGCCCGTCAAATCGCTTTTTCGACGAAAAGCAGGCATAGCGTTTCGTGGTTTGATGGAAGCATCAAACGCCACGAAGACGCGTCGAAATGGAGATTCGAAGCAAAATCGCGTTTCTACCGAAACGCGATTTGCTGTAGCTTTTCGTCGGAGAAAGAAGTTGGACGATCTGGTCGAGGACAGAAGCAAGGACAGAGAGAAACTGGCGCTGTGGCAAGGCTTTGACCCGACCGGCCACGGCGGCGGCATGTCTTTGCGCAAGAACCCGGCGCAGCGTTCCGCTTTGCGGCACATCAAACAATGGACCCGCGAGCGCTTCCAGCTCGGCGAAGACGAAACCATCGTCGTCGCCGAACTCGCCTGCGCCCAGCCCGGCTGCCCACCGCTTGAAACCGTCATCGCTTTCTGGACGAACGACGGCGCCGACCGCCATCACATCAAGATTTTCAAACCAGCGCTCGACGTGACCGAGGACGACTTACCGCCGCGCTGGATGAAGAAGGCGCTCATCATCCACGACAGTTTCGGCTGCGATTGCTGTTAACGAGCCTTAGCTCTCGGACTTTGCTTCGCGATAATAGGCCACGACAGTCCCGGTCAGCTTAATGGTCATCGGATTGCCGTAGCGATCTCTGGCCTTGCCGGCGGAGACGCGGATCCAGCCCTCGCTAATGCAATATTCTTCAACGTTGTTCTTCTCGACACCGTTGAAGCGAATTCCCACGTCGCGCGACAAAACGGCCTCATTATAGAACGGGCTCTGCGGATTGGTGGACAGGTGGTCGGGAAGTTCTTCAGACATCGGGATTCCATAAAATCAGGGGTGCGCGCCTCCTAGCATGAACTGCTATCCAGGCAAAACCGCCGCCGGAACCCCTTTCCCCATGGCCATGTTTGACATAAAACACCGGCCACACAGCAAAAAACAGACAAATGGAGAGAAACGCCCGATGACCGGCCCTAAACTCAAAACCGTCACCCGCCTCCAAGGCAACAATGCCGCCGTCAAAAACGGCACGGTGAGGCCGCAGACCTTTGAATTCGACTTTGTCGAAGTGGAACCGCTGATTGCCGGCTTCCGCCGCATGGTCCGCGCCTCGGAATTCGACATCTGCGAGATGGCGATCACCACTTATATCTGCGCCAAGGCGCACGGGAAAAAGATGACCGCGGTGGCAACACCGCTGGTGCGCGCCTTCCATCACGGCGCCATCCTGGTCAACAACAAGGCCGGCATCAAAACGCCGAAAGATCTCGAAGGCAAAAAGGTCGGCGTCAATCGCGGTTATACGGTGACCACCGGCGTGTGGGCCCGCGCCATCCTGCAGGAAGAGCATGGCGTCGATCTGTCGAAGATCACCTGGGTTCTCTCCGGCGACGAGCATGTGGCTGAATATGTGGCGCCAGCCAATGTGGTGCCGATCGAAGCCGGCAAGAAAATGGAAGACATGCTGATCTCGGGCGAACTCACTGCTGCGATCGGCGTCGATGTCAAACATCCCGATGTCCAACCGCTTATTCCCAATGCCTTGGAAGCGGGCCTGAAGGCCCTGCGCGAGCGCGGTCACTATCCCATCAACCATCTTGTCGTCATCAAGGACGAACTGCTGGAACAACATCCGGAACTCGCGACCGACGTGTTCAACGCTTTTGCTGAGTCGAAGCGGCTCTATGTCGAGAAACTGAAAGCTGGGCAGATCGAGAAAATGACCGAGGTCGATGAGGTCCACAAACGCGTCCTCGACATCACCGGCGAGCCCCTGCCCTATGGCCTCGAGCCGAACCGCAAGGTCATCGAAACCCTCATCGACCATGCACTGACGCAAGGCATCATCAAGCAGAAGGTCAAAGCCGAAGACCTGTTCGCCAAGGGCACCACCGGGCTTGTCGGATAATGCCAGATATCGTCCCCACCCATCGCCTCACCCATGAGGCGACCATGAAAATGCTCGCCGCCGGTGTCGCCAAGGCCGACGAGATCGGCGTCAAGATCGCCCTCGCGGTCTGCGATCAAAGCTGCCAGCTTCTCGGCTATCTGGTGATGGATGGCGCGCGGTTCTTCGCCGCCCGGACCACCACCAAAAAAGCCATGACGGCGGCGTCACAGCGCCTACCGAGCGGCTATGCGCCACCAGATCAGGTGCTCAGCATGCAGATTCGCATGGATGGCGATTTCACCAATATGCCCGGCGGCTTTCCGATAGTTGTCAACGGCCAGGTGATCGGTGGCATCGGCGCCGGTGGCGCCAAGCCGGAAGAAGACGTGATCGTCGCCCAGGCGGCGCTCGCGGCTCTGGGACTACCGGAGACGAAGGCTTAAGCCTTCGTCTCTCAAGCGGCTTTCTTCAGAAAGTCGAGCAGAACCGGATTGGTCGCCTCTTCGGTCTGCTCGGACACCGGCACGTTCCAGAATTCCGACTTCGGCAGACATTCGTGCAGATACCATGCGGCCGATGTCGCGTGGGCGGCATCATGACCCGGCACGACCAGCGCCGGCACCTGGCAGGCCAACAGCTCTTCCGGCTCAGCGCTGGGCGCGGTATCGCGATCAAACATGGTGCGGCCGAAAGCTTCGACGATCAGTGCATAGCGACCGACATCCTGCTGCACATAGTCGGCAGCGAATTTCGCATCGTGCTTGAGTACGGAAGCCCAAGGGCCGCCACGTGAATCGGCATTGAAGGCCTTGCCGTCGGCTTTCACCAGATCGACCACAGCTTGCAGACCGTTGGCACGCACGAAAGCCAGATGATCGGCGAAGCGCTGCTGGCTCGACAGACGATATTTCGCGCCACCGACGGGCCAGAACAGCACCATGCTGCGCACGCGTTCAGGATGCATGACACCGAAAGCCGCCACCGGACAGCAGCCCATGCAGCCGCCCATTAGATGCGCCTTGTCGATCTTGAGATGATCGAGCAGGCCCAAGCCTTGTTTGACGTAACTCGCGAGGCCGACCTTCTCGACCCGCCCGCCCGACTGGCCGCATTCGCGGCGATCGAAGATGATGCAGGAATAGTGGCGTGACAGATGATCGACCGGCTTGATCTTCGCATAGACACCCTGCGTCGACCATTTTTCCAAGGTGGCATCGAAGCCACCGGGCGCATACATCAGCAGGGGATCTCCGGAACCGATAACCTGATAACGCGTCGCGATGCCGTCAATGAGTACGGTATGCATTCATTCAACCCCTGCCTTCAACCCTTGATCTGCTTGCCCGCCCGAGCGTCGGCAACCAGTGCCGCGAAGGCATCGACCGTGCCTTGTGCCGTGTTGAAATAGGTATCGGTCTTCGAGGTCAGCCATTTCTCGCCATAGCCGAGAACGGTCTGTGCCAAACGCACACGACCATCGAGCCACGGCCCGCCGCCGAAACCACCGATCACCGGGATCTTCACCGCGTCCACCACGGCCTTGCCGGCCATCGGGCCGGAATTGGTGAAGTCAAGAAGGGCTGCGCCGGCCTCTTCGAGCATTTTCGCCTCCTTGACCAGACGCGTCGCCGCTTCGGCGCTCGCCTGTGCATCAGCGGAATTCTGCGCACTGTAGGGAATACCAAGTTTCAGCGCCGTCTGCGGCGTCAGGCCGAACTGCGCGAACACCGGAATCCCAGCCCGCGTCAACGCGTCGACCGCCTCCGGATAATCGGCCGCGCCGTCGAGCTTGATCATATCGGCACCGCCTTCCTTGACGATGCGCACCGCCGCCTTCAGGGCACTGTCGACCCCCTCCTGCAGCGGCCCATAGGGCATGTCGCAGGACACGAGCACGCGGGTCGCAGCGCGCCGCACCGCCTTGCAGCAGACGAGAATTTCATCGAGCGTCACCTGCAGTGGATTGCTGTGGCCCCACAGATTGGCGCCGACGGAATCGCCAATCGAGATAAAATCGACCCCGGCCCGTTCAGCGAAACGTGTCGTCGGATAATCCCAGGCGACAACGCCGATGCTCTTTTTGCCGTCGCGCTTCATCTGCTGCAGCATCGGAATGGTGACGGGTTCGGACATGGGTTTCCTCAACCAAACAGATATCAAGATAGGCTCGAACCACCTGTGAACGGTGGTTCGAGCCAGTTGGATAAATTCAGTCGATCACATCCACGGCATCAGCGAAGCATGGATCACATCCTTCACGGCGCCGTCCTTGTTGCCGACGGACCGGATGGCTAGATCGACATCCTTCAGGCCGAACTTATGGGTCGTCACCAGTTCCAGCGGGAAGCGCTTCGAAGCAAGCTGCTCCAGCGCCAGTTCGCAAGCCCGGTAGCTGTGGCCACGGGCGCTGCGCAAAGTGATGTATTTCGTCGTCATCTTGCCGATCGGGAAGTTCGGAAACTCCGGCATTTCCCCCTGCACGACCATGACGCCGGCCTTGCGCTTCAACGCTTCGATGCCAAGCAGGATCGGCACGGTGCCCGCGCCCGCCGTGCAATCAAGCACGACATCAACGCCCTTGCCTTCAGTGTATTGCATGATCTTTTCGAGCGGATCTTCCTTCTGCACGTCGATCGTATGATCGGCGCCGAGCTTCTTGGCCACTTCAAGACGCGCGCCGTCCTTCGACGTGCCGGTGATGATGATGTTCTTGGCGCCCGCCTGCTTGCAGATCACCGTCTGCGACAAGCCCTGCTGGCCAGGCCCCTGGATCAGCACCGTCGAATTATAGCCGACGCCGCCCTCAAACAGTGACCATTCAATGCCGTTCGCCATGGGCGTTACCAGGCCAGCGAGTTCCGGCGAGACGCCCTTGGGCACATGGTGAACCACCGAATTCCACGGCAGATAGACATATTGCGCGAAACCGCCCCACAGATGCGGCGCCTTTTCGGCCGAGGTATAGCCATAGCGAATGCTGTCGGGATTGTTGCGCCAATCGGTGTTCTCGCAATGACGATATTCGCCGCGATGGCACCATTCGCACTTGCCGCACATGACATAATGCTCGACGAAGACGAGATCGCCTTCCTTAAAACCCTTGCGCCTGGTGAACTCGCGCCCAGCCTTGGCGATGTAGCCGATGTTCTCATGGCCCATGATCACCGGCGATTTGGTCGGCGGATGCGCATAGAGCTTCACGTCCGTGCCGCAGATGCCAGCCACTTCCATCTTCATCAAGGCGCCGTCGACGGGCACGTCGGGCATAGGATATTCAAGAATCTCGGTCTTGCTTGGCGCAGTTCTGACAGCTGCGAGAACCTTCTCCACCACGGCGTATTCCTCCAATTCTTGTTTCGCGACACCAGCTTTGCTGGCGCCGTTCTAGGACACGTACCGCAGCGGTCAAGGGTGAACTATATGTCCGTTATTCCTGCCGCCTTTATTGCGACCGTCTTGGCACGACGAGCTTCGCCGTCATCACCTGAACGATCTCGCCCTTCTGATTCTTCGTCTCGTTGCGCATCAACACCATGCCGCGATCGGGGCGCGACTTCGACGGGGTGACCTCCATAACGTGGCTTTCCACGGTCAGCACGTCGCCTGGGCGTGTCGGACGCGGCCAGGCGACTTCCGCCCCGGCGCCGATAATGCCACCAGCGATCGGCGCGCCAGACCCAACCAGCAGCTTCATGGTGATGCCCATCGTGTGCCAGCCACTCGCCGCCAAGCCGCCAAACAGAGTGTTCTTCGCCGCCTCCTCGTCGAGGTGGAAAGGCTGCGGGTCGAACTCACCCGCGAAAGCCTTGATCTGCGCTGCATCGAGCGCATGGCTCTCGGTGACGAAACGCTGGCCGACCTGGAAATCGTCCAGATAATACGGCGCGCGAATACCCGACATAGGCTCCAACTTAGCCTGAGACATGGTCTCACCCCTTCGTGACTTGCATGATGCTAGTTAGTGGCGTACCAGGCTTCATGCAACACAAAAGCTTCGCCAATATGTCGTGCCCGATCGCCCGTGGCCTGGAACACGTCGGCGAATGGTGGAGCATGCTGATTATGCGCGATGCCCTCAACGGCTTGCGCCGCTTCGACGAATTCCAGTCCAGCCTCGGGATTGCCCCCAACATGCTGACGCGTCGGCTCAATGCCCTCGTCGAGGCCGGCCTGCTGGAACGTCGGCCCTATAGCGAGCGACCCCTGCGCCACGAATATGCGCCGACCCAGCGTGGTCGCGATTTCCGCCCCGTCCTGCTCGCCCTGATGTCCTGGGGCAACCGCCATTTCGCACCTGAAGGCCCCAGAGTGACCGTCATCGACACCCGTACCGGCAAGCCGGTTGAGCCCATCTTCGTCGATCCGGCGACCCGCGAGCCGATCCAGGCGCCTCATTATCTCGTCAAAAACTTGTCCACCGGCGAGACAAAGTCGCGTTCCGCAGGTCCGGCATGACCGTTCACCCCCGCGAAATCGCCGCCGCTCCAGCCGCGCGGACCATGGACGCCCGCACCCAACGGCTGCTGCACGGCCCGATTCTGCCGACCCTGCTGATGATGGCTGCCCCCAATCTGGTGGTCATGATCGCCCAGGCCGCCACCGGCCTGATCGAGACCTGGTTTATCGCCAAACTCGGCACTGACGCCCTGGCCGGCATGGCCCTGGTCTTTCCCGGCGTCATGCTGACCCAGATGATCTCGGGCGGCGCCATGGGTGGCGGCATCTCCTCCGCCATCGCCCGGGCCCTGGGCGCCGGCCGCCATGACGATGCCGACGCGCTCGTCCTGCACGCCCTGTTCATCAATGCCGCCATCGGCCTGTTTTTCACCGTGACCATGCTGCTCTTTGGCCGCGACATCTATCGTCTGCTCGGCGGTTCTGGAGCTGAACTCGATGCGGCGCTCGCCTATTCCAACGTCATCTTCGCCGGCAATATTCTGCTCTGGCTGACCAATGGCCTCGCCAGCGTCATCCGCGGCACCGGCAACATGGTGGTCCCCGCCATGGTGACGGGCTTCGGCGTGATCGTTCTCGTGCCCCTGTCGCCAGTGCTGATTTTCGGCTTCGGACCGATCCCCGCCTTCGGTGTCGCCGGTGGTGGATTGGCATTCACCCTGTATTACGTCGGCGCTGTCATCGCGCTGGGCTGGTATGTCCTGTCGGGCCGCAATCCGGCGCGGTTTCGCTGGACACGCCTGCGCTGGCCGATGCTCAAGGCTATTCTGTCGGTCGGCGCCGTGGCCTCGATCACGTCGTTGCAAACCAATGTCATCATCGCGCTGACGACGGCTTTGGCTGCCAGCACGGCGGGCGCCGCGGCAGCAGCGGGATATGGCACCGGCGCACGGCTTGAATATCTGCTGGTCCCGCTCTCCTTCGGCCTTGGCGCGCCGCTGGTGGCGATGGTCGGCGTCAATATGGGCGCGGGCCAAAAGGAACGCGCGCTGCGCATCGCCTATATCGGCGGCGCCATCACCTTCGTGGCCACGGAAATCGTCGGCCTGTCGGCGGCGATCTGGCCGGAAGCGTGGATGTCACAATTCAGCCAAGACCCCCATGTCATTGAGACCGGCGCGACCTATCTGCGCATCGTCGGCCCGGCCTATGGTTTTTTCGGCTTGGCCATGGGACTCTATTTCGCCTCGCAGGGTGCGGGCCGGCTGCTCTGGCCGCTCGCCACAGGCTTTTTCCGCCTCGCCATCGCCGTACTCGGCGGCTGGATCGCGCTGCGCCTGACAGGCTCGCTGACGTGGCTGTTTGTCGCGATCGCCATCGGCTTCGTCGTCCATGGCCTGTCCCTTTTGACAGCCATTCGCCTGGGGGCGTGGTTTAAGCCCGCGCCGGTCTGATTGCGCGCTCAGACAAAGCGACGCCATTCACCCGAAAACATCAAAGCAGAAGCAAAGCGATTGCGCTTTGTTAAGGAAGTCGATTGGCGACCTATTAACGGCCCAACCTCTAAGCTGCCCAGACATTGGCTCCGAGGAAGCAAATGTCCGGTAGCGCATTCAAAGTCGTCTTCATGCAGTTTGTGGCTCTAGTGATCGTCGGCTACGTGATCACGAGCTGGCTGCTTGCTTCCTCGGCTTCATTTCCAACCGTTCAATCTAAATTTTCAGACGTCGAATCCAAATTCGGCCCCCCAAGCCCGAAAACGGAAGATGCCAATAGGGCCAGAAACCTTGACACTGAAAGGGTCTGGGACTCTATCGCGAAGTCGGCCGCGCAATTTCATCGCTCGGGGGGCGACCCCAAATTCGCGATGGCGACCTTTGGCGGACGCATGATGCTCGGCAGCCCGCAAGCAGAAATGATGCAGTACTGCACCTCCGAAGTGATCAGCGCCAAAAATAAAAATGAAGAAGAAAGACCTCGAGCGTCCGAAAACAGTATTCAATCGGGCTTTGTCAGCGGCCGTCACAAAGACGTCGTAGCCTTTCTCAACTGCCACGCAGCGAAAAAGGTCGAAAGATTGTGCGACGCAGCCCAACGTGCCGACCTCGTCAACTTCTATGCATTTTACGAGCATACTAAGGCCCGGAATTTGGCTGCCGATCAGCCTTTCTTTGCAGACCTTCACCCCAATTGGGATGGCCCCGAGGACGTAGAAGCCTTCGAAAATCTAAAAAACTTGATCGAGACAGGCTATCTGTCGGCCGCCGATTTTGGCCCGAATTCTGGACCGCAGGTGAAGCAAGCTCTTCGCGACGCTCAGCAACCCAAAACGCGCAAGTGCGGGTGAAATGCGATGTGGCCCTTTGTCGATGCAACGCAGAACCGTGGTGTCCCTCTGTCCTTCGCGGCCCTGTTGGCCGCGAGCCTTGCGCAGATCGTTCTGACACCCATTGTTCTGATCGCCGTTGGAGTGATGCCGATCTCACTTCTGACAATGCTGTTCAGGCAAATCGCTGACGGCGAACTCGTGCTGCGAGAGGTTTTCTACATTTTCGCACTCGGATCGTTGGCGAGCATCTGGGCGACGGTCGCATTTCTGATCGTGATTTGGTTTTTCGCTCGCGTTCTCGATATCTCGCGCTTTCTTACTTTTATCGCTTTGGCGATCGCCGTCGCACTTGCCTATTATGTGCTGCACATGCCCTCCCTCAGTTCGTTCAATCCAGGCAAATGGCCGCCCAATATCCTTATTGTCGCGGCCAGTGCGGCGCTCTACTGGCTCTGGACTTGGCGCAAGACCTCTCAGCCAAGCTAAACAGCTGTTTTATATAACCTTCCGAGAATCCTCCCTTCGGCCACCTCAAACCCGCGTTTGAAAAGAGGCCTTGTACCTCCGGCCCACCTCGCCTTAACTGCGCCCGCAGCCGCCAGGGCGGGATGCGAAAAGCGGGTACCGATTCTTCGCGGAAAATCCCGCTCTACACGATGGAATCGATCGCGTTTTACCGCGATCAAAAGCGGCGCATGAGGAGACCATGGCGAACAACATTTCCGACGACCTGCGCACCGGCGCGCTCGTCTATCACCGCTTACCGAAACCTGGAAAACTCGAGGTCCAAGCCACCAAGCCCCTGGGCAACCAGCGCGACTTGGCACTGGCCTATTCCCCTGGCGTCGCCGTCGCCTGCGAGGCGATCGTTGCCGACGAAGCCGAGGCCGCCAACCTCACCATCCGCCAGAATCTCGTCGCCGTGATCACCAATGGCACGGCCGTGCTTGGCCTGGGCGATATCGGCCCCCTCGCCTCCAAGCCCGTCATGGAAGGCAAGGCGGTTCTGTTCAAGAAATTCGCTGGCATCGATGTGTTCGACATCGAAGTGGCGGAAAAGAACGTCGACCGCCTGGTCGATGTGATCGCAGCCCTTGAGCCGACCTTTGGCGGCATCAACCTTGAAGATATCAAGGGCCCGGAATGTTTCGAGGTCGAGGAAAAGCTGCGCGCGCGCATGGCGATCCCCGTCTTCCATGACGACCAGCACGGCACCGCCATCATCGTCGCCGCCGCCGTCCGCAATGCGCTGGAACTGGCCGGCAAGAAAATCGGCGATGTGAAGATTGTCTGCTCTGGCGCTGGCGCTGCAGCGCTCGCCTGCCTCAATCTTCTCGTTGCCCTTGGCGCCACGCGCAGCAATATTTTCGTCAGCGACATCGACGGCGTCGTCTACAAGGGCCGCAACACCCTGATGGACCGCTGGAAAGAGGTCTATGCGCAAGACACCAAGGCGCGCACCCTCGCCGATGTCATTCCTGGCGCCGACGTATTTTTGGGCCTCTCTGCCGCTGGCGTGTTGAAGCCAGAGATGTTGAAGGCCATGGCCGAGAAGCCGCTGATCATGGCGCTCGCCAATCCGACACCCGAGATCATGCCGGAAGTCGCCAAGGAAGCGCGCCCCGATGCGATGATCTGCACCGGCCGCTCTGACTATCCCAACCAGGTCAACAACGTCCTGTGTTTCCCCTACATCTTCCGTGGCGCACTCGACGTGTCGGCCTCGGCGATCAACGAGGAAATGAAGCTCGCAGCGGTCGAGGCCATCGCCCAGCTCGCCCGTGAAGCCCCCTCCGACGTCGTCGCCAAGGCCTATGGCGGCTCCGCGCCGCTCTTCGGTTCGGCCTCGCTGATCCCCTCGCCGTTCGACCCGCGTCTCATCCTGCGCATCGCGCCTGCCGTCGCCAAGGCGGCCATGGCCAGCGGCGTCGCCCGCAAGCCGATCACCGATTTCAACGCCTACGAGGACAGCCTCAACCGCTTCGTCTTCCGCTCCGGCTTCATCATGAAGCCGATCTTCGCCCAGGCGAAGGAAGATCCCCGCCGCGTCATCTATTGCGATGGCGAGGATGAGCGCGTGTTGCGCGCCACCCAGGCGGTTCTCGAAGAGCGCATGGCGGTGCCAATCCTGGTCGGCCGCCCGCAGGTGATCGAAAGCCGCATCAAACGGTTCGGCCTGTCCATCGTTGCCGGTCGCGACTTCGAAGTCATCAATCCAGAGGATGACCATCGCTACCGCGACTATGTGCAAACCTTGCAGCAGATCGCCGGACGTAAAGGCATCACGCCCGATGCGGCGCGCAATATGGTGCGCACCAACATGACCGTCATCGGCGCGCTGGCCGTGCAGCGCGGCGATGCCGACGCCATGCTGTGTGGCCTCGAAGGCCGGTTCGATACGCGCTTGCGCCTCATCCGCGATATCATCGGCCTGGCGCCGGGCGCCCGCGCCATGGCAGCACTCTCTCTCCTGATCACGTCGCGCGGCCATTTCTTCTTCGCCGACACCCATGTGACGGCTAATCCCTCCGCCAACGAGATCGCGGCGATGGCGCTCCAAGTGGCCGAACATGTGAAGCGCTTTGGCCTGAAGCCAAAAATGGCCCTGCTCGCCGACAGCGATTTCGGCGGGCTCAACTCACCCGGCGCGCTGAAAATGCGCGAGGCCCTCGGCATGATCCGCCACGCGACGCCCGAACTCGAAGTCGACGGCGAAATGCAGGCGGACAGTGCTTTGTCGCAGGCCATCCGCGACCATGTGCTGCCGAACTCGCGCCTCAAGGGCGAAGCCAATGTTCTACTCTTCCCTTCGCTTGAAGCAGCCAACATCGGCTTTCAGCTGGTCAAGGTGCTGGCTGACGCCCTGCCCGTCGGCCCGATCCTGATGGGCACGGCCAAGCCCGCTCATATCCTGACGCCCTCGGTCACCGTGCGGGGCATCGTCAATATGACGGCCATCGCCGTCGGCGAAGCTCAGGCACAAGACCGTTGGGACCCCGCTTGATCGACGAGGAGGCTGTTATGTCAAAGTTCGCCGACAAGATCACCGAGCAGATACGTGTCAAACCCGGCACCAAGCCGGCTCTAAAGAAAATCGACCAGCGCGATGTCGATTTTCTTGGGCCCGAAAAGGACGCCCGAGCGCGTTTCGATGAGGATGTTGTCGCGATCGACGCGCTGCAGGACCATATGTTCTCGGACGGCAGCAAGTCGCTCCTCGTCATCCTCCAGGGGACGGACACAAGCGGCAAGGACGGAACGATCCGCGCCGTATTCTCGAAGACAAGCCCGCTCGGCATGTCGGTCAACGGCTTCAAGAAGCCGAACGATCTTGAGTTGTCGCATGACTTCCTGTGGCGCGTGCATGCGGCGTGCCCGCGTCGCGGCTCGATCGGCATTTTCAACCGCTCTCACTATGAAGACGTGCTGATCGGGAAAGTCCGCAAGCTGGCGCCGAAGGAGATCATCGAGCAGCGCTACGATCAGATCAATGCGTTTGAGAAACTGCTGGTTGAAAGCGGCACCACGGTGCTGAAATTCATGCTGCATATTTCCAAGAAGGAACAAGGCGAACGCCTGCGGGACCGCCTCGACGATCCGACCAAGAATTGGAAATTCAATCCAGCCGATCTCGAAGACCGTGGATTGTGGGACGATTATCAGGCTGCCTATGAAGTGGCGCTGGCGCGCTGCTCGACCAAGCACGCACCCTGGTATGTCGTACCAGCCGACCGCAAATGGGCGCGCAACGTGATCATCGCCGCTATCGTCCGCGATACGCTGGAAAATATGGGTCTGAAATATCCCAAAATGCCGTGGAAGCCGTCAGACTTTAAGATCGACTGACGGCTCCCTTATCTCAATGCGCCGGGGCCGGATCGGCCAACGGCCCCTTGCGCAATTCCTCCGCCGGCAATTCGCGGGCGATGAAGGTGTAGAACATCGGCACCACGAATAGCGTGAAGATCGTGCCGATGGACATGCCCGACGCGATCACCAGGCCCATGGAGAAGCGCGCCGCCGCGCCCGCCCCCGAGGCATAGATGAGCGGCGCGACGCCAAGCACCATGGCCGCCGTCGTCATCAGGATCGGCCGGAGACGGACACGTGCCGCTTCCTGGATCGCCTGCATGTTCGAGACGCGGTGCTTATGCTTGAACTCGTTCGCGAACTCCACCAGTAGAATACCGTGCTTGGTGATCAGCCCGACGAGGGTGATGAGACCCACCTGCGTGTAGATGTTCAACGTGGCAAGCCCCAAATTGAGGAAGACCATCGCCCCGAACACCGACAGCGGCACCGACATCATGATGATGAAAGGATCGCGGAAGCTCTCGAACTGCGCCGCCAGCACCAGGTAGATGATGATGATGGCCAGCGCGAAGGTGATCAGCAGCGAACTGCCTTCCTGCACCTCCAGACGGGACTGGCCAGCATAATCCTCGTAGAAGCCGGTCGGCATGATTTCGCGAGCGATCTGCTGCAACGTCGCCAGACCTTCGGAAGTCGTCAAGCCAGGCAAAGGCAAGGCCGAGAGCGTCGCCGAGTTGAGCTGGTTGAACTGCTCGATCGCCGCCGGGGAAGCATCCGTCCGCACGGTGATGAGCGCCGACAGAGGCACCATCGTGCCACTCGCGGACCGGACATAATAAGTCCCGAGTTGCTCCGGATTGAGACGATCGATCTGCTCGACCTGGGTCACCACGTCGTAGCTGCGGTTATCGCGGTCGAAGCGCGCCGTCAACACGTTGCCGACCAGGGCGTTGAGCGTATTGCCGATTTCGCGCACCTGCACGCCGAGTGCCGCAGCACGGTCGCGATCGACGATGATACGCGCCCGTGGCGTCTGATAGGTCACCGAGTTCTGCACGACGATGAACTTGCCGGTGGCCATCGCCTTCAGGCGAACCTGCTCGGCCACTTCATAGGCCTGCGACGGATCGTTGGTGGTGCGCAGCACATATTGGATCGGCAGACCACCGCTCGAGCCAGGCAACGACGGCGGTGCGAACACGAACGCCTGGATACCGGGGTTCTCGTTCAACATGGTCTGGATGTCCTGCTTGATCGCCGGACCTTTACGCGTGCGCTGGCTCCATTCCTTCAGCTTGTAGCCGATGAAGCCACTGCCATCGCCATTGATACCCGAGATCAAGAAGGTCGCATCTACCTCCGGAATACGCTCGAACGGCCGCAGCAGGCTTTCCGCGAAAGCAGCCGTGTAATTGACCGTCGCGTAAGGCGGGGTGAGAGCAAGACCGAAATAGGCGCCTTGATCTTCCTCCGGCGCCAACTCGGATGGCGTCTTCATGAACAAGAAAGCGGTCGTCCCCAAGAGGATGCCGACCATCGCCAATGTCACCCAGCGGTAGACCAGCGAGCCCGCGAGGCGGCGCGCATACCAGCTTTCCAGCTTGGTGAAATAACGATCCACTGTCCCAGCAAAGCCGGTCTGAACGCCAGCGCTATGCGCCTTCAGCAAGCGCGACGACATCATCGGCGACAAAGTAACGGCGATGATGCCAGATATGATCACGGCGCCGGCCAGCGTGAAGGCAAACTCTCGGAAGAGCGAACCGGTCAGGCCTTGCACGAAGCCGATCGGCGCGTAGACCGCCGCCAGCGTGATCGTCATCGAAACGATTGGTACGAAAATTTCCTTCATACCGACGATCGCCGCGTCAACCGGCGTCAAGCCTTCCTCGATATGGCGATGGATATTCTCGACGACGACGATCGAGTCGTCGACGACAAGGCCGATCGCCAGCACCATGGCCAGAAGGGTGAGCAGATTGATCGAATATCCCAATAAGAAAAGGACGAAACAGACGCCGACCAGCGACAGCGGGATGGTCACGATCGGGATCAGAACCGATCGAAACGATCCCAGGAACAAGAGAATGACGAAAACGACGATGAGCGCCGCTTCGCCAATGGTCTTGAACACTTCATAGATTGATGCCGAAATGAAGCTTGAAGCATCATAGACGATTTCGACCGACATGCCTTTCGGCAAGGTGCTCTTAATTTCGTTGATCGAGCGCGTGACTTCCTTCGCCACGTCGAGCGGGTTGGCTGACGGCGACGGCACGATGCCGATGAACGTGCCTTCTTTGCCGTTGAAGGCGACGCGCACATCGATGCTGCGCGGCCCGAGGCTGATGTCAGCCACATCACGCAGACGGATCACCTTGTCGCCATCGGAGCGAACCGGGAGCGCGCCAAAGGCTTCCGGTGTCTGGAAGGTCGACTGCATTTGCAGCGCATAGGCGACATATTCGTTCTGGGTCTTGCCCGGCGCGGCGAGGAAATTGCTCGTGTTGATCGCCGAGACCGCGTCGGTGGCGGTGACGCCCAGCGAAGCCAGACGCACGGGATCAAGCCAAACGCGCATGGAGAAGTCGCGGCCGCCAAGGATGTCGGCGGAGCCAACGCCCTGCAGCGTCGCGAAGCGTGGCTGCACGACGCGCGTCAGATATTCCGACACTTCTTCGGGATTCATCTCCGTCGAGGCGAAGGTCAGATACATCAGCGCGAAGGTCTGGCCGGTGCCCTTCACCACCACGGGATCGAGTGCGTCGGGCGGCAACAAGGCCCGCACCTGCTGAACCTTGGCGATCACCTCCGTCAGCGCCGCATTGGGATCGGTGTTGAGGCGCATACGCACCGACACCGTGCTGGTACCAAGCCGGCTCAACGACGTCACATAGTCGACGCCTTCCGCGCTCGATACCGCTTTGGCGATCGGATTACTGATGAAGCCCTGCATCAGGTCGGCGCTCGCGCCCACGTAAGCCGTGGTGATCGTGACCGTCGTTTCCTTGATTTCGGGATATTGGCGAATCTGAACGCTCTTCAACCCCTGTGCGCCCAGCAGCAGGATGAGAAGGCTGACGACCGTCGCCAGAACCGGACGGCGAATAAAAAGTTCGATCGGGCTCATGCTGGGCCTACTTTGCTGACTGCAAGGAGTCAGGATTGAACTTGGTCACGTCGACGGAGTTGTCGATCTTGATCGGCGCTCCCGACTGGATCTTGTTCTGACCGGCCGCAACCACCTGCTGTCCGGGCTCGATTCCCGAAATGATTTCGATCGATCCACGCTGCCGACGTCCGGTCTTCACGAACATCTGACGCGCTGTCAGCTGTTTCTGGCCGTTCTTATCTTCTTCGACGACAGCAAAGACGTAGTCGCCATAGAGCGAGGTCACGACCGCTGTCTGCGGCGCCGTCAGAACATTGGGTTGCTCCGGCAACACCACTTCAACCTGCAAGAACTGGCCCGGCAGAATGCCGATCTTGCGATTGTCCTCGATCAGCGACTGCACGGAGACGAGCCGCGTCTTCGGATCGACTTTCGGATCGATACCAATGACCTTGGACATATAGGGAAGATCGCCTTCCTTGGTGCCGACGCGAACCTGCTGCCCGAGCTTCACTTGCTCCGCCGATTGTTCCGGAACGGTAAAGTCGATCCTCATCGAATCAAGATTCTGGAAGGTCGCGACGCTGGTGCCAGCCTGCAGATATTGCCCTTCATCGACGCGCGAAATGCCGATCACGCCGGGGAACGGCGCCTTCAGAGCCTTCAGATCGATAACGGCGCGAGCGCGCGCTTCTTGAGCACGGGCCGTCGCCAGTTGCGAAGCCACCTGATCGAGGGTCGCATCCGAAGCGAAACCGCGATTAGACAGGGTCTTGGAACGCTCGTAATTGGCTTCATAGAGCTTCACGGACGCCAGCGCATTGGCCAAGTCTGCCTGATCGACCGTGTCGTCAACCTGGAGCAGCAGATCGCCCTGATTATAGCGCTGGTTCGGTTTGAAGTTGATTTTCTTGAGAACGCCGGGGACCTGTACCGCCAGATCGACGCCGTTCCACGCGCGGCCCGTACCAATGGCCGGAATGACCGGATTCCAGGCACTCCGGTCGACTTTAGCCGTCGCCACCACCTGGGCCGGCGGCTGCATATTGGCGAAGAATTGGGCGATCATCTTCGCTTTGAAGAAGTTGAACCAGATCAGCCCGCCGCAGGTCAGCGCTACAAGGAGGAAAACCGCGGATACAACAAGACGCCGCTTCATAGCCGTCGCAACTCCAGAGGTAACGTTGAATTTGATTGGACAGGAACGTTATTGACCGAGCACAGAGCGGTTCCTATACCGACCGGACGGTAAAGCCACAAGGGACCGATGCCACCTTTTCCCACCGCTAAGCGTATCAACTCGCGCACAAAAATACTCGACGCCGCCGCCCAGATCATCCGGGAGGTTGGCGCGGGCCGGCTCACCCTCGACGCTGTGGCCCAGCGCGCGGGAGTCAGCAAAGGCGGACTCTTATATAATTTCCCCTCCAAGGATGCCCTGCTCCAGGGCATGATCCAGCGAATCGTCGACGAAGTCTGCGCGCGCAAGAACCATCTGCGCAGTACGTTGAAATCTGGGCCAAATCTTGAAGCGCGCGTGGTGACGACCGTGCTTTTGGAGCTGCAGGAGCCGGAAACCGAAGATCTGGCCCTGGGAATTCTGGCGGCCTCGGCCGAAAGGCGCGAACTTTTGTCTCCCGTCCGTCACACCATTGAGGAATCCTACGGCCAGCTCATGGCTGACGCGGAGAACCCCCAGGCGGTCCTGCTCGCTTGGCTAGCCGTCGAGGGCCTGCGTGGACTTGAAATGCATGGGCTGAGTCCGCTATCGGAAGCCGACCGGACGGATTTCGTTTCAGCCATCAAGGAATTGCTTGAGCACCCCTCCGCGCTGACCCTGCCGGGCACAGGCCAGCCCGCATAGTGTGGCCATTGCGGTAACAGTTCATTTTCGATGTTCTTACGTAGTTGATTTCCTTTAACCTATACAAGCGGCGATTGCTTTAAGTTGACGGTTCTGAGGTCTGCCGATGGAACGTCTCACAAAGCTACGTAAAACAGCACTGCTTATCATAGCGGTGATTTTGCTGTTCGCGAGCTTCGTCGGCTTGATCGGCCTCATCCTGATTCAGGAACGGTCCGATGCTGTCGACCGCGCCAAGCTGCATTTGAGCAATCTGCGCTCGACCGCTGAGACCAGCCTGGATAGCCTCATTCACTCCTTCGAACTCTCGCTCGACGCTGTCGTCTTTGGGCTGGAGAAGTTCGACATCACCAGTTATCCGCCAGCCGTTCAGCGCGCGATTCTATTCGATCGGTCGGCACTGGCGCCGCAATTCGGTGGGATCACCATCCTCGACGCGCACGGGCGCGTGATCATGAATTCGCGCAACGAAGCCTTGGGCCTGGGCGAAGGAGAATTGGCCACAGCAACATTGCAGGATCGAAATTTCTTCGAGGTTCACGCCAAGCGAGACGATGTTGGACTCTATGTCAGCGAGCCGTTCCAGCGTCGCACGACGGGAGAATGGGTCATCATGTTCTCCCAGCGCGTCACTGCCGCCGATGGTGGCTTTGGCGGGGTTGTTGCTGGCGCCCTCAAGGTGTCCTACCTGCAAGACCTCTTGAACCGGCTTGATCTCGGACGGCGCGGCAGCGTCTTGCTGCTGCGCACCGACGGCACTTTGCTAGTGCGCTCGCCGAACATCGCCGACACCACGATCAGCCTTCCCGCCAAAGATCTGTTGCAAATCGTCGCCCGCGAAAGCCGCGGCGTCTTCGAAGTCAAATCACCCGTCGAAGATCGCCTCTATGCCTATGCCCGGCTGGATAAACTGCCCATCGTTCTGGCCATTTCAGAATCCAAGTCAGAGATTCTGGCCGATTGGAAATGGCGCGCCATGATCATCGTGCTGGCGATGGTGCTGCTCCTCACCCTTGCCGCGATTCTGCTGTTGCGCTTCTCCAGTGAACTTGACCGGCGCCGGGAGGCAGAACTGGCGTTGCAGAAAGCCGCTCGCCAGCTCGAACATCTGTCGCTGACGGACAGCCTCACTGGTCTCGCCAACCGGCGCAGTTTCGACCTCGCCTTCGAACGGGAATGGGCGCGCCACCACCGCGAGCGCACGCCCTTCTCGCTCCTGTTGATCGATATCGATCATTTCAAAGCCTATAACGATCACTACGGCCATCCCGCTGGCGACGGCACGCTCTCCCGCGTCGCGCGTATCATCGAAACCGAAGCACGCCGCCAGATCGATGTCGCGGCCCGCTATGGCGGCGAGGAATTCGCCTTGATCCTGCCCGACACCGATGCCGATGGCGCCTGTGCGGTGGCCGAGCGCATTCGCGATGCCCTCGCCCAACAGCAGATCCAGCATAGCCATGGCGTCACCGGCATGCTGACGCTGAGCATCGGCGTGGCGACAGTCGACAAAGCCGACACCAATTGGGATGCGCGCAAACTGCTCGAAGCCGCCGACCTCAGCCTCTACGAAGCCAAGAATGCCGGCCGCAACTGCATCGCCACTCGGCAAGCCCGCGGTTTCGGCACGATCGTCGCCGCCTAAAGCAAATTGCGTTTGAAAACCGCACTGGAATTATGCGTCGAGATGAAATTCGACGGTGATCTGGCCGCTGCCGCTTGAGGGAAAATACGGGCACAGCTCTTCAGCTCGCCCGGCATATTTATCCCAACCCAACACACCAAACAGCATATGCGTGTCGACCATCAGGCCCTCGCCGTTGCACTTGGTCGAATAGTCCGGGAGCATCCGACAGAACTCGGCGTAACGGCGCTCGCGCCACAGATCGAGGACGCGCAGATCAACCTGCCGGTTGAATTCGCTGCCGACCACATCCCATTGGCCGTCGCCCACCTGCTCGTTGCTGACGAGCTTGTGTGAAAGGGAGCCACTGGCAAGCACCGCCACCCGATGGGACGAGGCTTCGACCGCCCGCCGCACCGCCATGCCGAACTTTCGATTTTCCTGCCATGTGGAGAAGATCGGCGCCGCGACGGCAATCACTTTAAAGTGCCCGTCCTGGTTCATGTAGTGCATCGGAACGATCGTGCCATATTCCAGCGGCAGGGTCGGCACATGATGGGCCATGACGTCAAGCCCATCCTTCTTGGCTTCCGCCGCGATCGCTTCCCCCAACTCAGGATTGCCGGGATAATCATAGGCCATGTCCTGAATCATGTGCGGCGCCTCATGTGAGGTGTATGTGCCGACATGCCGGGCATTGGCGTTCATGTGACAGCCGAAATTCGAGATCCAATGCACATCGAAAATGAGGAAGGTATCGGCCGTGCGGGCGCGGGCCCGTGTGCCCAGTTCGCGCAAAGAATGGATGGCCTCCGCACGCTGCCCAAACAGTGGCCCCGGGCGTTCCGAAATCAGGATCGAAGGTACGTGTGTGATCTTCGCCGCGAGAACAATCTCACCCATCGACGCCCACCCTCCATGCGCATCGACAGCACTATGCAGAGCGGCACGCCTGCTGGCAATTCACGAGCAAACTTGGGAGACTGGCGGACGCCTCAAGGCGAGCCAGCCACGGGCGACGATCGAGCACAATGGCCGAGCGTAACGAGCCGGATCAGACCTTCTGGCGGGCCGACGAGCCGTCTTTTTCCCGGCTTCGGAAGCGCAGAACGGTTCCGGTCGAACTGGCGCGCTTGCTGATGCGGCTGCGGCCCGTGCTGGTCAGCACGAAGCGGCCGCGGTCGCCATCCCAACGCATCAGGTCGGCCTGCACGGCGAGCTGACGGATCACCATCGTGGTCGGGTCCTGAACATGGGGAGGCGCAACGTCACCGTGCGCATCGACCTGTTTCAGCGCCTCGATCAGTTTCAGTTCAGGAAGATTAGTCATGCCCCTATACATGCGCCTGCCGAACCGATTCAGCAAGTCCCAATCCGGCGGATTCAGTCCCTGCGCACGGCGGTGCACAAAATAGCTCAATAGACTGAAATAAAACAAATTACTGTCATTAGACTATGTTCTGGTCGGTTGATCGCTGTACCTTGGCAGGCTGGAGGATATCGTCCCGCTGCACACCGGAACACCAGGCCGCTTGCTCGCCGGACGGGACAGGCCTACACCTCTCCCCGGCGGCGCGAGCGCCTTCCCTTCAATCCTTGTACGACACAGCTCCTGCGGTCGTCTTTTCTGGAAGCTCCACCTTGGCAAGCAAAAACAAAAAATCGAGCGACAGCGAATTCGTACTGTTCGACGTCACCTATGAGGACGGCGCCATCCGCTCGAACCGTCGCGTCCCTTCGTCCGCTGTGGGCGGCCTCGACGGCGACAGCCCGGCCAAAACCATTATCGAGGCCCAGGATCGGGAAATCGCGGCTCAATCTGGCCAGCCGCCCCGGATCATCAAATCGATCAAGCGTTCGGGCAAGAAGTGAGCTGAAGCAGCCGCAAGCTGCTCGCCCAAACTGCTTGCCAATGCCTAGCTGAAGAAGATCAGCGTCAGCAGCACGAAGATCGGCAACAGCAGACAGCCAGACCACAGCATATAGCCAAAGAAACTTGGCATCGGGATGCCGCGGCTCTCGGCGATGGACTTGACCAGAAAATTGGGCGCATTGCCGATATAGCTGTTGGCGCCCATGAACACCGCACCAGCGGAAATCGCTGTCAGGGTCGAGGCCAGAGGTCCCATCAGCTGTTGCGCATCGCCGCCGGCAGCGTTGAAGAACACCAGATAGGTCGGTGCATTGTCGAGGAAGCTCGACAATGCACCCGTCAGCCAGAAATACATGCCGTTGATCGGCAGTCCGTCCGGCGTGGTCACCAACCCGATGACGGTGGCCAAAGCGCCCTCGCGCCCGGCCTTCAACATGGCGATCACCGGCACAATAGTGATGAAGATCGCCGCGAACAGCTTCGCCACTTCGACCACCGGCTCAAAATCAAAGCCATTGGCCACACGTGTGCCATGCGGTGTGGTCGCGAAGGAGACATAGGCGATCAGCAACAACAGTACGTCGCGTAGAACATTCTGCACCTCCAATGTCACCGACAGAAAATGGAGTTCGCCCAGCTTCAAGCTGCCGCTCGCCAGCACCACTGCAAGAACGGCTGGGATCAACAACAGGTTGCGGGTGCCCTCGATCGACAGCGCGCTATCCGGCGTCGGGTCCGGCCGGGTGCGGCCTTCCTTCCTATAAAGATAGAAATCGATCACAAAAAAGAGCGCCAGCAGAATGGCGCAGGTGAATGCCATGGGCGCCAACAGATGCACCAAGGTCCACGAAAAATGGACGCCCTGAAGAAACCCCAGGAACAGCGGCGGATCGCCAAGCGGCGTCAACGATCCACCGATATTCGCGACCAGGAAAATGAAGAAGATGACCACATGCACATTGTAGCGGCGGTCGTCATTGGCGCGGATCAGCGGTCGGATCAACAGCATGGAGGCACCCGTCGTCCCCATGACACTCGCCAGCCCAGTACCAAGCGCGAGCAGACCGGTGTTTAACAGCGGCGATCCATGCAGATTGCCGCGAATATGGATATGCCCCGTCACGCAATAGAGGGTGCCGATGAGGATCAGGAAGGGGATATATTCCAGCGCCAGCGTGTGCAGCAGCTCATGCCCCGTCAGACCCGGACCAAAAAGGACGGCAGCAGGCAGCAGGAAGGCCAGCGCCCAGAAGGCGGAAACCTTGCCATAATGATGGTGCCAGAAAGTAGGCAGCGCCAAGGGCATCAAGGCGATAGACAGCAGCATGCCAACGAAAGGCAGCACCCAGACAACGCCAACGGCTCGACCATCAAGCTGCGGTTCGGCAGCGAACGCCGGCGTGCAGCACAACCCGCAAACCAGAACCAGAAGCCGGCAAACTGCCTGCTGAATTCCCGACACACCAAGCCCCAGACGTTTCTTCCCGGATGAGTCTGGCAATTATGCGGAAATTCCCCACGAGCGCAAAGCCGCCCTAACAGCTGCGTCAGGCATGTGTTTCGATCGGGTCGAAATAGCAATTGCCGGGCTCGAGCCCCTGCGCGACCAAACTTTCGCACATCGAAGCGCAGAAGCTTGACGACCCGGCCAGATAAACATGAAAGCCTTGGAAATCATCGAAGGTATTTCCAATTGACGTCCGCATTTCCCCAGTTTGCGAGGAAGCGCTGGCTGCCAGATCAATGGCAACAGCGCGCCACTGAAAATTACGGTACGTGTTTTGTAAATCCGACACTCTGGAAGCCGTCGACGCATCTGCACGAGCGTCCCCGAAGAAAACAATCTGCTGCGCCATGCCGCTTTTCAAAGCTGTTTCGGCGATGGAGAGCAACTTGCCGCGATCGGCACCGAGCCCCACCAGCAGGATCGGCCCGAAATGCTCCTCGCGCAGATAGGCCGAGCCGAACGGCCCCTCTACGCCAATGATCGCGCCCTCAGCCAGACCGGCAACGAACTGGCAAAACAGATCGCCGGAAACATGGGGCAAGTGAAACAGCAACTCCTCGTCATCTGGCCGGTTCACCATACCCGCTTCCACCGGCGGATAACCATCGAACGACAGTCGCGCGAACTGACCAGCGCTAAAATGGAACGGCTCGGCGGAGCGATTGCGCAAACGAAGCGCAATAAAATCGGTCGATGGCGAAACGGATAGGACCTCATAATCGAGATCTCGCAGCACATGGCTGACCTCGCCATCCAAAACACCGATGGAGATGACGCAGTCAGTCTGCGGTTCGGCCTGGCAAGCGAGAATCTGTCCGCCGACGCGCTCCTCCTCGGTCAGCACGAGCGGATTATAATAGGTGCCCAAATCGACCTGGCCACTGATCAGCTGCGCCTTGCACGCCCCGCACTGCCCTTGCTGGCACATGAACGGATAGTCGAGCCCGGCATCGAGCGCCGCCTGCAGGATGGTATCGCCATCCTCGACGACGATTTCCCGGTCAAACTGTTCGATCCGCACACGCTTCGACATACAGTTCCTCACTGCGTCATGATCGGCAAAGCCTCCAGCCGGCGGCTGGCGGTTCTGTTCATGAAAACGACCTTGTCGGACACCAATCGATAGTTCGGAAAGCGTGCCAGGAATTTGCTGACAGCGATCCGAAGCTCCATGCGCGCCAGGCTGGCGCCGAGGCAATAGTGAACGCCATGCCCAAGCGTGACATGCCGGTTGGGATTCCGCGTAACGCGCAATTCATCTGGTGCCTCGAACTGCGCCGGGTCGCGATTGGCGGCGCCCAGCATCAAATGCAGGGTCTGGCCCGCTTCAATGCGATGGCCATCGACCTCAAAGCCCGTTCGCGCGGTACGAATGCCCCGCTGCGTCGGTGCCTCGTAGCGCAAGAACTCTTCCGCAGCGAGGTTGATCAGGGAAGGATCGGCCTTTAGCTTTTCGAGCTGATCGGGAAATTGCTGCAACCGCCACAGCGCCATGGAAATGGCGCTCCGCGAGGTTCCGCCCCCGGCCGTGAGCATCATATTACAAGTCGCCAGCACTTCGAGATCTGACAGATTCTCGCCATCGACGGTGGCCTGCACCATGGCGCTGATCATGTCGGCGCGCGGCCGCTGCCGCCGCTGGGCAATGATCGGCATCAAATAGTCTTGCTGCGCATCGAGAATCTGTCGCTGCTCCTCGGCTAGTGCCTCAGAGTCTGGATTGACCGGCTGAAACAGAAAATTCGAGCAACGGTCGCTCCAATGCCGGACCATCGCCTCGTCCGATTGTGGCAGGCCGAGAAGATCGAGCATTACCTGGACGGGAATGCGCGCCGCAAAGTCGAGATAAGCGTCGAAGCCATCCTGCTCGGCCAGACTGTCAAAAAGTGCATCGACCCGCGCCTCGATCTTCGGGCGCAATTGGTCGACCGCGCGCGGCGTCATCGCCTTCATGAACAGCGCCTTCAGGCGATCATGATAGACATCATCACGATAGAGCAACCAACGATTATAGTGCTCGACAATGGCACTGAACCGCTCGGAATTGGCGCGCGGCAGATAGGAATAGAGCGTTTCCAGCCGATCGACACTGAGATCGCCACGCGTCTGCAATGCGAAGACATCTTCGTAACGGGTGAAATACCAGGCCTGTGCCCGCTCCGACCAATGGACCGGCTCGGTTTCGCGCAAACGTTGATAGACCGGATAGGGATTCTGCACGGCCTCCGCCGAGAAGATCCCGTAGCTTTCACGCGGATCATCGAAAATGCCTACGTGCGATTTCGTGTGCGGTTGCATGACAGAACTCCCCGCGCCACGGCGATGCGCCGCAGCGTTCATGAGGCGGACGGGAACAAACCCGTCCGCTCTTCGATGTTTGACTAGCGAGCCTGCCAGGCCTGCGGAAACACGTCCGGGATGTCAGGAAATTGCCCTGCCGGATATTGCGGATCGCCAGGGATACGCATCGTTGCCGGGCGCGGATCCCACACGGCATCGCCGCCCATATAGCGCACGGAGATCGCCGCCCGTCGCCGACTTGGCGAGAAATTGCCCTCGGCGCCATGCACGGTCAGCGGATGATGTACGAGGCAATCACCGGCCTGCATTTCCCAGCTCAGAAAGCGGTGTTTGCCATCGCTTCGTTCCTTGCTGAAATCCGGGCATTCCTCAAAGTCGCTTTTGAAATGCGGATCGTTGTCGGGGATCGCGGCGCGATAGAATTTGCCCCATTTATGGGAGCCCGCAATATATTCAAGCGCGCTATTCTCGCTGTTGACCGAGGTCAGCGCCACCCAGACCGATAGGATATTGGCGCCCCGCAGAGGCCAGAACGGCAGATCGTGGTGCCAGTCCGTCTTCTCCGCCGTCTCCGGTTCCTTGACGAAAACCTGATCGTAGAACAGCGACACCTTGTCGAGGCCCATCAGCCGAGCCGCGATCTGCGGACACGGCGAGTCCAGCGCGAAGGCGCGGAAATCATCGTCCCAGCGCCAGACGAAAGAATTGATGTGAAAACGTCCCTTGTCCCCTCCCAGGGCTTTGGTGACTTCGCGCTGCCGGGCATCGGGATGGCTCGCATCCATCGTCCGGTTGATCGCCGTATTCATGCGTTCGATCCAATCCTGATCGAACATGCCACGAAGACAGATAACGCCGTCTTCGTTGAATTTCTTGATATCACTTTCGCTAATGTCGTTGAGTGGCTTACGGTTCATCGCTTTCTCCCTCCAAGATCTGCGGACCATTAGTTCAAGACGTGCTGCAACGTCCGTGCTTCAAGGGCCGCCGGCAGCGACCTGACAAGCTCATCCAGTTCGTCAGGACTGTTGGCCGTTCCAAAAACATATCGATCCGGCCGCAGGACGATCCAACGCGCTCCGGCCTGCGCAAGCCATGGGGCGAGCGCAGCATCGGCGATAGACACCATGCCGACAGCCGCGCAAATGTCTTCAACGGATTTGAACAGATGCGGCGGGATCGCTGCCTCACCGACCAACGCGAAATTTTTTCCAGCGACATCGTCGATCAGTCTGCCATCGCTCAACCGTGGCTGCGCCAAGATTGTGCCGGCAACACCTTTGCCCTGATGCAGGCCTGGCCCGAGCGGTGGTGAGAGGTTGACCATTTCTTCTGGTCCGGTTTCGAGCAGCGCCTTGTCACGGGCAGCGGCAACCTGCGGATCGGTCGTCTGAATGATGGAACCGAGCCGCACCGCCTCCTGAATGTAGGCGCGGACATGGGCGTGGCGCTCGCTTTGATAGCTGTCGAGTAAGCCTTCGGAGGCGCCATTCACCACACGCGCCAGTTTCCAGCCGAGATTCGCTGCATCGCGAATGCCCGCGCACAATCCCTGGCCCAGGAACGGCGGCGTCTGATGAGCGCTATCGCCGGCAATCAACAAGCGGTTGCCGCGCCATTTCTCGGCGATCAGGGAATGAAAAGTGTAGAGTGCCCGACGCACCAGCTCGCCATCCTGAGGCGTGACCCAACGCGACAGCAGTTGCCACACATTTTCCGAACGATCGATCGTCTGCGGATCGTCACCGGGCATGACCATGATCTCCCATCGGCGCCGACGCCCCGTGCCCCGCACGCAGGTAATCGGTCGCGCCGGATCGCAGAACTGCACCGTCGCATCGGGTAAGTTGATATCTCTCGACAACAGAACATCGACGACCAGCCAGAGCTGATGCAGGCCGAAATCCTCGAAGTCAGGGCCAATCGCTTGCCGGACCATCGACCGGCCGCCGTCGCAACCGACCACCCAACGGGCCAAGTGAGTGGACGTCGTCCCGCTGACCGTCTCTTGCGTCCGCAACTCGACATGGGTTTCCCTGTCGACGACCTGCAAGACATCGTGATTGAGATAGGCGCGAACAGAAGGAAAACGAGCAACGCCCGCGCGCAGAATGCGCTCCAGATCCGGCTGATGGAAAAGAAAATTGTTGGCCCAACCATGCAGGCCGATCTCATGCGCTGGCTTGCGCTCCAGGAGCAACTGCCCCTCGGTGTTGAAATATTTGATGCCTTTCGAAATGTGAACATGGGGCGCCAAGGCGTCGGCCACCCCCATCGACTGAAATATCCGCATCACTTCGCCATCGAAGTGGACCGCACGCGGCAGATGGGCCGGCTCCGCCTCGCGTTCGAATATCGCGACGGACAGCCCGTAGAGACCCAGCATATTGGCCAGCGCAACACCCGTCGGCCCGTAGCCGACAAGCGCGACATCGACCATGGATGGAGTGGAGGCCTCTGGCGCGTTCAAATCTCCGCCCCCATCTTTTCCCCAATGTGCCGCGCCGGATCGCTGATAATGGCGACTTCCTCGCTGATGCGCGCCGCACCCGTCTTGATCGTATCGGTCAGCTTGTCGATCTGGATCAGCGCCAGGCGCTGCTGCGTCAAAGCCGCGACGATAGAGCCGATAACCACCCCATCGATACCAAAGATCGGCGCTGCAACACCGGCAAGACCGTCATCAAGCTCACCATAGGACAAGGCAAATCCGGTCCGCCTGATGGCGCTCATCGTGTTGCGGAATTCCAGCCAGTTCTCGCCATAGCCGACCTGGGCCGCCAGTTCCGGATCGCTGTCATAGATGCGCTTCAAACGGCCCCGGGGCAGATGCGCGATGATGACCTTGGATCCCGCTCCGCGCAGCGCCGGCAACTGCCGCCCGCGCCCGAAGGAAATCAGCAGATGATCGCCCCCGCTTTCCTGATGGATCGTCACGATACGCTCGTCATAGCGGCGGATCAGATTGATATCGACGCCCGTGCGCGCGACGATGTCGCGAATGATCGGCAAGCCCGCCGACAACAGCGGATCGGCCTGACGGATCAGCAGATCAAGTTCGACCACTCGTGGCCCGAGCGAATAAAAGCCGTCGCCGAAACGCACAAGCAGCCCGGTCTCGACCAGTTCGCGAATGTAGCGATAGCCTGTCGGGCGCGAATAACCGCAATGGTCGATCATCGCTTCGGCGCTCCACACCATGCGCGCAGGCGTGAACAAATCCAGCAAGGCAAAGGTGCGCGACAAACTGCTCGATGGCCGCTCGCGCCGCGCAGCCGGCCGCTCATCCCGCGGCGGCGAAACAGCTTTCGTTTCCTCTGACGACTTATTTCGTTGTCTCATATATTGATAATACAATCTCTCAACTCGCAATCGTCAAGTCAATTTTGTTCCTCAGTATCATTATTTGACATTCAATGATTCCTGTCTATCTTTGACGACAGATCGTTGACCAAGCGCTCGAGGGGAGCCCTTTTGTCGGCGAGATATTCAAAGGGGGGAGCCATGCACATCACGCGACGTGCGCTGAAGGCGCTTATTCCAGCTTGCGCCGGCTTGATCGCCATGACCGCATTTGCCGAAGCGCAAACGGTCAGACTCCGTTTCGCAATCTTCTCCCCCGACACCGAGCAGACCTATCTCACGGTCTTCAAACCTTTCGCCGAAGCGGTGAACAAGGAAAACGCCGGCGTCGAAATCGAGCTCTTTCCCAATGGCGCCTTGGGCCGCAATCCAGCGCAGCAAGCGCAGATGGTGCTCGATGGTGTCGCCGACATCGCCTGGGTCGTTGCCTCCTACACACCAGGGCGCTTTCAAGAGAACGAAGTTTTCGAACTGCCCGGCCTGTTCCGCGATTTGAAAGAGTCGACGATCGTCATGAACCGGCTGATCAACTCAGGCCAGATCAAGGGCTATGATCAGTTCTTCCCGATCGGCGTATTCGGCACCGCGCCCTATTCGATCCATACCCGTGAGCCGATCCGCACCCTCGCCGACATCAAGGGCAAGAAAATCCGCGCCGCTGGCGCCATCGAGAGCGAGACCGTCAAGGCACTTGGCGCCGTGCCCATCGGCATGACCACGGTCGAGATCCCGGAAGCCATCAGCCGCCGCACCATCGACGGCACCACGTCTCATCCCTCGCCGCTCTTCGACTTCGGCATCGCCCGCGTCACCAACGCGCATTATTTCATCCGCCTCGGCGTCGTGCCGCTGGCGATCCTGCTCAACCGCGCCAAATTCGACAGCCTGCCGAAAGCGGCCCAGGACGTCATCCGCAAATACAGCGGCGACTGGACGGCGGAGCGCTTCAACGATGGCATTACCGCCTATAACGACCTGCTGATGAAGCGTTTGGCCGACGACCCCAAGCGCACGGTGGTCATCCCGCCGCAAGCAGAACTCGATCAAGCGCAACCCATCTTCAACACAGTGATCGACGCCTGGGTGGCCAAACAGCCGCGCAATAAGGAATTGCTCGACCTCGTCCGCAAGGAAACAGCCGCCTATCGCGCCGGCAAATAGCGGAGGTCGCTGTTGTTCGACCGTATCGAGCAGTTTGGTCTGCGTATCACGCGGATGATTTCGATTGCCGGCCTGACCGCGTTGATGTTCCTCGCGGTCATGACGCTGGCGGATGGCCTGCTGCGCTGGCTGGCCAATGCACCGATCGACGGTGTGCGCGACATGGGCGGCCTGGCGGTGGCCATCGGTGTCGCCGCCTGCCTGCCCGTCGGACTGATGGAGCGCAGTAATATCACGCTGCACTTCCTCAACTCGCTCGGCGCGCCTGTGATCGGCCGGATTCTCGACGCCTTTGCCGCTCTGGTCACCGGCGTCGTCTATATCGCGCTCGCCTGGCAGTTCACGTCCTTCGCCGGCAAAATGGCGCAGGCGCATGAGACGACCTGGGTGCTGAAAATCCCCGTGGCGCCGTTCTGGTATGTGGTCGCAGCCATCCTATGGCTCTCGGTTTGCGTCCAAGCGATCGTTATTGTCCTCGAGGTCTACCACATCGGCACACCCCGCAAGGACAATCACACCGATTCCACCGAGGCCGTGCTTTGAGTCCGCTCGCCATCGGCGCTTTGGGGCTCGCCGCGCTGCTCGTATTGATGCTGCTGCAAATCCCCATCGGCATCGCTATGATCGTGGTCGGCGTTGCCGGCTTCGCGCTACAGGCTGGCTGGGCGCCGGCGCTGACTTTTCTCTCCAGCGAACCATCCGGCCTACTGTCGAGCCTCGATCTCGCTTCGGTGCCGCTATTTCTATTGATGGGCACCTTCGCCACCGCGGCTGGCTTCTCGGCCGATGTCTATAATGCGGCGGCAGCGCTCGTCGGCCATCGGCGCGGCGGCCTCGCCTATGCAACCATAGGTGGCTGCGCCACCTTCGGCGCCGTCTGCGGCTCATCAACCGCGACAGCGGCGACCTTCGCCAAAGCCGCCCTGCCCGAAATGATCCGGCGCGGCTACGCGCCAGGCTTTTCCGCCGCCACCATCGCGGCCGGCGGAACGTTGAAATCACTGATCCCGCCGTCGATCGTGATGATCCTCTATTGCATCGCCGCGAAAGCCTTCATCTTCGATCTTTTTGTCGCATCCCTCGTGCCGGCGCTGCTCGCCATCGCCCTGAACGTCGCCACCATCACGCTGATTGTGCGGTTGCAACCAAAGATCGCGCCGGTCTCCGCCAAAATGCCGTGGTCGGAACGTTGGCCGCTGATCCGCCGCGCAGCCCCTGTCGGCCTGCTGATGCTCATCATCTTCTGCGGGCTCTATAGCGGCATCTTCACGGTCAACGAGGCAGCCTCCGTCGCGGCGGTGCTGTCGCTCGCCTTCGCCCTCATGCGCAACCGCTTGAGCCTCGACTCCATATGGCTCGGCATGCGCGAATGCGCCAGCGCCACGGCGATGATCTATACGATCATCATCGGCGCCTCGATCTTCTCCTATTTCATTTCCCTGGCCCGCGTGCCCGAAGCTTTGATCGAGATGATCAATGCCGCGCAAATGCCCGGCATCGCCATCATCCTGTCGCTGCTGGTGGTCTATCTCATCCTCGGCTCGGTCTTCGACGAGATTGCCGCCATGCTCATCACTCTGCCCTTCGTCCTGCCGGTGATCGACAAGCTCGGCTATGACGTGATCTGGTGGGGCGTGATCAATGTGGTGGTGATCGAACTGGGGATGATCATCCCGCCGATCGGCATCATTGTCTTCATCCTGCACGGCATGGCGCCGCAGATTTCGCTCTCGACCATCTATCGTGGCGTCGCACCGTTCATTGCCGCGGATCTTCTGTTGCTGCTGCTTCTAACGCTCTTTCCGGCAATCGCTCTGTGGTTGCCAAAGCTCCTGCAAGGTTAGAACATGGATCATCCCTCCCCCACCGACATGGATGGCCGGACAGAACCATGAGCAATGTTTACATCATCGGCGTCGGCATGACGCCTCTCGGCAAGCATCTCGACAAATCGGTCAAACAATTGACTGCCATGGCGGTGAACGCCGCCCTCACTGACGCCGGCGCCCGGCAAGACCAGATTGAAGCAGCATGGTTTTCCAACACGCGGCAAGGGGTGATGGAGGGACAACATGGCATTCGCGGCCAATGCGCCCTGCGTGCCATGGGTTTTGAGGAAATCCCGATCGTCAATTGCGACAATGCCTGCGCCAGCTCTTCCACCGGCGTCAATCAGGCATTCGCCGCCATCAGCGCCGGCCTGAGCGAGGTTGCCCTCGTCGTCGGTACCGAGAAGATGAACTATCCGGAAAAGCGCGAGCTGATGTTCGAAGCCTTCCTCGGCGGTATGGACCGCGAGATCGCCAGCGATCAGATCAAACAACTCCTGGCGCTCTCGGCGGACCTCCCAGGTGCACCGGCACCGCTGGCCAATACGGGCGAGCACAGCATCTTTATGGATAGCTACGCCGCCATGGCGCGCCATCACATGAAGCTCTACGGCACCAGCCCACAACAGATCGCAGCGGTGGCCGCCAAGAACCACTGGGTCTCGCAGTTCAATCCACTGGCGCAATATCGCCATCCAATGACAGCCGACGAAGTGCTCGCCGACCGGATGGTGAGCTGGCCGCTGACCCGCTCCATGTGCGCACCGATTTCCGACGGCGCGGGCGCCATCATCATGTGCGCCGAAAGCGCCCTCGACCGTTTCGATCGCAAGCGCGCCATCCGCGTTCTAGCGACGCAGCTTGCCAGCGGCCGCAAGCGCGCACCTGACGATTACGAAAATCACGTCGGCCGCATCGCCGCCAAGAAAGCCTATGAACAGGCCGGTGTCGGCCCGTCCGACATCTCGGTCGCGGAGGTACACGATGCCACGTCCTTCGCCGAAATCCGCCATGTCGAGAATCTGGGCCTGTGCGCGATTGGCGAAGGCGCCAGGTGCGCCGAGCGCGGCGAAACCAAGCTTGGTGGGCGCATCCCCGTCAACACCTCCGGCGGCCTGATCTGCAAGGGCCACCCGATCGGCGCGACCGGCGCCATCCAGCTGCATGAACTGGTGACGCAATTGCGCGGCGAAGCGGACAAACGCCAAGTGCCCAATGCCCGCATCGCCATTGCCGAAAACGGCGGCGGTTTCTACGATGGCGAGGAAGCGGTCGCCGCTGTCACCATCCTGAGCCGGTCGTGAGGGCCTGACCATGGACTGGGCGAAGATCCGTAGTAATGGCACCATCGGCGCATTGATCGTCGACTGTATCGAGCGCTATGCCGAGCGCATCGTCCTCATCCAGGATGATCGATCGATCACCTATCGCGACCTTGGCGCTCAGATTGCCAAGGCCATCGGCCTATTCAAAAAACTCGGTCTGCAACCAGGAGACCCCGTGGCGCAACTTTCCGGCAACCGGCCGGACGTGGTCGCCATTATCGCCGCCGCTTATATCTATGGGCTGCGATCCGTGACCCTGCATGCCACAGCCGGCATCGCCGACCACGTGCATGTCCTCGCCGATTGCGGCCCAAAACTGTTCATCGGCGAGAAATACTACGCGGAACGTGTGCGCAATCTACAGGCGCAGAGCCCGCAGATCCCCCATTGGTATTCGCACGACGCTGACGATTCCATTCCCAGCTTCTGGCACGAGGCAGCCCTTTGCCCGACCACACGTTTGGAAGCGCGGACATCATCCGAGGATATCATACGCCTCGCCTATACGGGTGGCACGACCGGACGCGCCAAGGGTGTGATGCTGTCGGATCGCACCTTGATGACCAATACGTTGAGCTGGCTGGCCGGCATCCCGCTACCTGATGGCGTGCGCTATCTTTGCCCGGCTCCGGTGTCACACGGCGCCGGCTCGCTGGTCTTTTCGACGCTGGCACGGGGCGGCTGCGCCATTCTGCTGCGCGGCTTCAACGTCGAAACATTCGTCGACGCCGCGCGGAAGCATCAGCCGGAACTGACCTGGCTTGTGCCAACCATGATCTATGACCTCATCGACAAGGCCAAAGACCGCGCTGGCGACCTCGCCAGCATTCGTGCCCTCGTCTATAGCGCAGCGCCGGCCGCGCCCGCCCGCTTGCGCGAGGCCCTCGACATGCTCGGCCCCGTGCTGATCCAGTCCTACGGCCAGACAGAAGCGCCCAATACGGTGCTGATGCTGAACCAGAACGATCACGTCAGCGGCGACATCGCGCGTCTCAGCTCCGCCGGCAAACCCTATCCGGGTGTGCAGGTCGCGCTGCTTGATGATGACGGCAATCCCGTTGCCGATGGCCAGGCCGGCGAAATCTGCGTGCGCGGCTCCCTGGTGATGAGCGGCTATTGGCAACAACCGGAGCAGACAGCCGAAACCCTTAAAGGCGACTGGCTGCACACCGGCGATGTCGGCTACCGCGACGCCGACGGGTTCTACTTCATCGTCGACCGCAAGAAGGACATGATCATCTCCGGCGGCTTCAATGTTTACCCGCGTGAAATAGAAGATGTCTTGACCCAGCACCCCGATGTCGCCGCTGCGGCCGTCTACGGCATACCAGACCCAAAATGGGGCGAGGCCGTCACCGCCTGCGTGCGGCTGCATGCCGGCGCCACGGTTTCGACCACCGAACTGATCGCGCTTGTGCGCCAGCACAAGGGCCCGGTGCATGCGCCGAAGTCTCTGGCCGTGGTTGAGGAAATTCCACTCACGCCGCTTGGCAAGCCCGACAAACGCGCACTGCGACAAGCACATCACACATAGGGAGGGACAATCCATGGCACGCGATCGCCGTTCGGTAGGCCACTTTCTGCGCAGCTCTTTGACCGCACTGGCGATCCTTTCCGCCACCACCGGGCTCACTAAAACCGCGCAAGCCCTGGAATGGCCGACGCAGCCCATCCGTCTGATCGTCGGCTTTATCCCCGGGACAAGCCCCGACATCATCGGCCGGATCGTCGCCGACAAACTCGGGCCCCGCCTCGGCCAGCGCATCGTCGTCGAATCCGTGCCCGCAGGCGGCGGCACCGTTGCCAATGCCATGGTCGCCAAGGCGCCACCGAACAGCCACATGCTGCTGATGTTGACGGCGTCCCACCCCGGCACGGTCGCGACACGGAAGTCCCTGCCTTACGACCCCGTGAATGACTTCGCCATGGTCACTAAGGTCGTCGCCTATCCGATGGTGCTGTTGACCAAACCGAACTCGCCTATCAAATCCTTCGACGACCTCATCGTCCGCGCCAAAGCGGGACCCGGCACATTGTCCTGGGGCACGAACACTGTCGGCAGCATTCACTATCTGCTGGCGCAATTGATCAGCAACGAAGCCGGCATTTCGATCGTCTCTGTGCCCTATCCAGGCAGTCCGCCTTCGATCCTCGATCTGCTGGGTGGCCGTATCGATGCGATGTTCGATACCGCGACATCGTCTTTCGCGCGCATTCACGAAGGCGAGTTGCGCGCACTCGCGCTCTCCGCGCCAACGCGCTATCGCCTGGCGCCCGATATCCCGACCATGAACGAAACCCTGCCCGGCGTCGAAGCCATGTCCTGGCTCGGCTTCGCCATGGCACCGGGAACGTCGCCGGCGATCATTGATTTGGTCAATAGCGAGACGCGCGCCGTGCTCGCCATGCCGGAAATCGAAACGCAATTCAGCCGCCTCGGCGTCATGCCCGATCCCTCGAGCCCGGACGAAATGCGGAACCAGATCGAGCAAGAGATCGCCTTGTGGACCCGAACGGTCGAACAGCAGCAGATCGAGAAGCGATAGCACCGTTGGGTGCAGTCACAATTATTCCGCGATAGATGGGGAACGAAATTACATGGCACATCTGATCCGCCAAATGGGTCATATCCTGATGGCAACGACAAAGCTGAAAGAGTCAGCCGCTGATCTCTCGGACATTGTCGGATTGCGCGTCACCCATAGTGAAGCCGACACGGTCTATATGTCCTCAAATGAGCGCCAGTATGAGGTGGTCTATCGACAGGCCGAAGAAGCGGGCGTGATGGCAATTGGTCTCGAAGCCATGGATGCTGCCGCCGTCGGGGAGGCACAGCGGCGTGTGCAGGCTGCGGGTTTCCGCATCCTCGACGATAAGCCATTGTTGCCTGGTATTGCCCGCGCCTTCCGCTTCGCCACGCCTTTCGGCCCGGTGTTTGAGATCCACACGCCCGTGCCGCGCAACAAGGCCGCACGCTATATTGGACCAGGCAACCGTCCGCGCCGCCTCGAACATGTGAATGTACGCGTTGCCGACATGCCCGGCTTTCGCGATTTTCTCACCAGCGCACTTGGCATGAAGATCTCAGACCGCACGAGCAATGACGAGCTGATCTGGTTTCGCGGCTGGGACGGCTTTCATCACACGATCGCTGCCGGCCGTGGCAACAATCTGCATCATTATGCTTTCGACGCTCATTCCTTGGAAGATCTTTCCGGCATCGCCGATAATCTGTCGGTGAAAGGCCGCACGCTACTCTGGGGCCTCGGCCGACATGGCGCCGGCGACAACATCTTCTCCTATTATCGCGATCCCAACGGCTGCGCCGTCGAAACTTCGGTAGGATTGGCCCGGATCGAGAATGATGAATTGTACGAACCGCGCACCTGGGATCTGCAGACCAGCCTCGTGCGCAATCTCTGGGGCGTGCCGTCGCCAGCGGAGTTCAATGCGGCTGGAATTCCCTATCTCGTCGGACAGTGACTGACTTTGTCAGAACTCAAGCGGATAGATGTAGAGGATCGAAATGAACGTGAGCGCGAAACCGCCCAACACAACGACGCAGAGCCACATCAGTTTGTCGTCGTTCAGATTTCTCATGGCTGATCCTTATCGCAATTGGGAACGAGCACGTGATGCATCATCATCGCAACATATAGGCTCGGCCTTTTAACCAAAAGTGAAAATCCACGGAGTACCGCGCTCGCACCGCATTTCCGAGGTCGTATATCTGCGAAACTCGTGCTCCCATGCAAATTGACTTTGACAAGTATCAATCCGCGCGCCGCGCCACTCATGCAGCGGCACAACTGTCGATTCTGCCAGAATAATATCGCCCCTTCATGACATCGAGAGCTGACGCCAACATTACATAGTTGCCGTGCCACTATGACTTTCGTCACATACCTATCGGAAAAATCGGAGCGGAACGCGCGTCAGAGTTCCATTCGCGCGAGACGACAGATTTTAGCCCCATAACGCCAATGTTATGCCCGATATATCGGGATTGTGCGATCACCCACGCCTTTTAAGAAACTATAGTCGCCACACTGGGAGGTTCCATATGACCCGTGCGTCTATTGCCATCGATTCCACTCTGCTCAACTACATCGTGAACAGCTGCCCGCCGGAACATGCGGAACTCACTCACCTGCGCGCCACGACCAAAGAAATGCCGCGCGCCAGCATGCAGATCGCACCCGAGCAAGGCCATTTCCTGAGTTTCCTGGTCAAATTGGTTCAAGCGCGCAATGTGCTCGAAATCGGCACGTTCACCGGCTACTCCTCGCTAACCATGGCCCTCGCTCTGCCTGCGGACGGCAAAGTCGTCACCTGCGATCGCAGTGCCGATTGGACCCGCATCGCCGAAGATGCCTGGAAGCGCGGTGGCGTGGCCAACAAGATCGAGCTGCGCCTCGGCGCTGGCGTCGACTCGTTGAAGAAGCTCGAGGCGGAAGGCAAGACCGGCCATTTCGACCTCGCCTTCATTGATGCGGACAAAGAAAGCTACGATGTCTATTATGAGAGCTGCCTCGTTCTGGTACGTCAGGGCGGTTTGATCGTTCTCGACAATATGTTCCGAGAAGGTCGCGTCGCCGACCCTTCCGTCGACCATAGCAGCGTGACCAGTATCCGCGCGCTCAATGCCAAGATCGCAGCCGATGAACGGGTCGACCGCGTCCTCATTTCTGTCGGTGACGGCATGATGCTGGTCCGACCCCGCTAAGCGGAACCGGCCTGCAGCGCCGGTCAAATCTGAAACGCCTAATGAGACTTTGGATCGACCAGATCCATGGTCTTTTGTTTGAAGACAACAAGCGGCTATTTTTTCGCCTGGGTCTGATCGAGGCCGAACTGAGCGCGATCGACTTTGTCGCGGTTCTCCGTCCCAAGCGCCTTCAACCGCAGATGCTCCCACGGCCGATTGATATCGAACTCCTCCGGCGTGAATAATTCCGCCGCATTCATAGGAACGATACTGGGGGACAGCATCATCGCCTGCATCTGCATGCGGGCATTGATGTCGACAAAGGCGGCATAGACCACGGCCTGTTTGATCGAACCACCGACGACCACATTGCCATGCCCACGCAGCAAGGCAACTGGATGCGACGACAAGGTACGGGCCAGCGCTGCGCCTCTCGCCATATCCGTGATCTGCAATCCGCGATAGCCAGGCTCGCAAGCATCCCTGATCTCGAAATTCGGCGTCTCCGGCGGCAGAAAGCCGGCCTGTGCGATCACCGGCCGCATCGAAATGTCGGTCAGACTGAGCGGGATCACCGCCTGCGAATGGGAATGAATCACCGACATCACATCCGGCCGGGCCTTATAAATCTCACCATGGATATAGCGCTCGCCATTCACGCGGCGCCCCTGTGGATCGATCGGCTGGCTGTCCGCCACGCGTAATTCAAGAATATCGTCTTTCTCGACAAGCGCCGGCGGCATCGCACGCGGGACCAGGAAAACATTTGGATCCATGGTCGAACGGAAAGAGACATGGCCGAAACTGTCGAGAATGCCTTCGTTCACGAGAACCCGGTAAGCCGTGACGAGATCCTCCTTCCGCTGCGCATCCTGATCGATACTCATATCCTGTCCCTATCCTGCCATGTGAACCGCATGTCCAACCGAAAATCCCGTTCTGTCATTCATCCCAGACGAAATATCTCACGCGGCGTCTTGTGCAACCGTTCGACCTTGCCCTGTGGCGTGATCAATAGGTTATCGCTGCAAGTGACGAACAAGCCCTTGCGCATCACTAGAGGATGCAGACCCATATTCATGCTGGGCCCAAGCTTCATGGTCTCATCCTGCCTAATCAGCGGCCGCTCCACCACGTCATAGCCCTGGCCATGGCAATGAACACGGCGCTCTGGCGGAAAGCCGCGCGCCTTCATATAGGCATTGTACTCCGCGAATATCTCGCTGCACGACGCGCCAACCTTCAAAAGACTGATGGTGAACTCCTGCGCCTCAATGATCGCGCTAAATACATCCTCAAGTTCACGAGGCACTTTGCCCAAGGCAAAATAGCGCCCGACATGGGTAAACTCGCCCCCTGCCCCGCTGTTCTCGCATTGAAAATACATAACGTCATTTTCGCGCAGCTCGCGGCCATGCTCGATTCGGCGGCGAATGAGAATGGGATCGCCCTCGGCCGCCGATGATCCCAGAAAATAACCGGCCTCGCTGCCCATCATCTGACCGACATATTGGCCATAAGCCATCACTTCAAAGTCCCGCATACCGGGTTTGATATGAGTCCGCACCTTCTCAAGGATCGCGTCCTGCATCGCGGCCGTGCGGCGGATCAGCTCGATCTCTTCGGCGCTCTTGGTCGCCTTCGCTTCGTCAATTTGCGATGTGATGTCGACGAACTCGACATCACCGAGAAGTTTTCGAAGCCCAGTCGTCATGCTGGAAAACCACGTGTTCGGCGCCAGAATGCCGATACGCTGGAGCTTGCTCTTCTGCAATTCCTTGGCGACCAGTTCCGCGTCATAGTCGGCAACATAATTGACGGCTGGAAAGCTCGGGGCCGTGAACCGAACCCCAACACCCGGCGATGCCGGGTCCTTGTCATCGAGCTGGGCTACAGCATCGAAATCGCCATGCATCACGATCGTGCTCAACCCCTCGCGCCGAAAGATGACCGTTTGCGGGTATGAGCTCTGCACCGGAATGCCGGTCAGCCAGCGGAAATGCCCGCCCATGCCGGTGATCATGTTCGCGGCCTGACACAACAGAAGATCGATACGATGTTCGCGCATCATATCACGAACAAGCGCCCAACGGCGTTCGAGCTCGGAACGCGAGATGGGGGAACATTGACGTTCGTCGATGGGCATCATGATCTCCTTAAGCAAAGTTCGGCCTGCACGGTCCTGGCCGCACGCTGCGCCAGTTCCGCCTGATTTCGAATGGGATAGCGGGAGGCGCCTAGTGGCGCCGCATCAAGACGGCGCGTCTTTCACCCGGCGCGAGCTTTCAGGGCAGCAAGGCCTTCATGTCGAATGCCTTCGCGAACTTCCTGCTCGATCAAATTCCAGATCCGCTCCGTCAGTTGCGTAAATTCCGGCGTGCGTTTGACCGACAGCTCGCGTGGTCGCGGCAGATCGACCACGATCTCCTCCTTGACGCGGCCAGGCCTGGCCGTGAACACGATGACGCGATCGGAGAGGAAGACCGCTTCGTCGATCTGATGCGTGATGAGCAAAACCGTTTTCTTGGCCTGCTGCCAGATGCGCATCATCTCTGCCTGCATGATCTCGCGCGTCTGAGCATCGAGCGCCGCGAACGGCTCGTCCATAAGGAGGATATCGGGATTGACCGTCAGGGCGCGCGCAATATTAACGCGCTGGCGCATGCCACCGGAGAGTTCATGCGGATAGTATTTTTCGAATCCGGCCAATCCGACGAGGCGGATATGATCATGGGCAAGTTTCCGCGCTGCCTCGTCCAATGCGCCACGTATCTCAAGACCGAGCCAGACGTTCGCCTCCACCGTCCGCCACGGCATCAATCCATCTTGTTGGAACACGAAGGCGCGCTCTGGCCCGGGTCCCGTCACTTCCTTATCGTTGACAATGACAGAGCCGGACGTCGCCCGGATGAGACCGTCTAAGATGCGCAACAGCGTGGTCTTGCCGCACCCTGACGCACCGACAATGCTGACGAACTCGCCGTCATTGATCGACAAATTAATGTCGCGCAGCACCTCAATCTCGTTTTCGCCCTTGCGAAAAACTTTGGATATTTGCGATGTCGTCAGCTTGGGAACGGCCACGATGTCACTCCTCATTCGCCTGGAACCGCCAGGGAGCGAGGCGCCGCTCGACGATCTTCAAAATCTCAACACTGATGACGCCAGCAAAGGCGAACAAAAAGATGCCGGCAAACAGACCTGCGGTATCGAAGGAGTTGCCGGAGATGAGCAGGCGATAGCCGAGGCCGGCCCTAGCACCGAAAATTTCCGCGACGACAACGCCGACGAGACCGCGCGCCACGCCAAGCCTCAGGCCTGTGATGATATAGGGCAAGGCGGCCGGGAAGCGCACCTTGGTGAACAGCTGCCGCTCATTGGCATTGTAGGAGCGCGCCACTTCCAGCAAAATCCGGTCGGTCGTCGCGAGGCCGCTATAGGTGTTGATCAGAACCGGAAAGAACACGCCCAAAAACACCACGGCGGCGTGGGAAGCCAGGCCGATGCCTAGCCACAGGACGAACAGCGGCGCCAATGCGATATAGGGCGTCGCATACATCGCCGATATCCACGGATCGAGGAAGTCGCGGGCCCAATCCGAAAGAGCCATCAGCACGCCAAGCAAGATCGCCACGGTCGACCCCAGAACGAAGCCGACGACAAATGTCTGCATGCTGGCGAGAATATCGGTCTGAAGGATGCCCTCCTGATACATCTCGACCAGCCGCACCGCGACCGCCGACAAGGGCGCGAAGAACAGCCGGTTCTTGATCAGATAGGTGGCGGTAAGCTCCCAGATAATCGCGGCTGAAATCAGGGAGAGAACACCGCGCCATAAAGCGGGCTTCACCTTCCAACGGAAGCGCGTCGGGCGATTGGATTTTACGACAGTCAGACTTGCCACCGGCGATCTCCTCCCCAATCACGTCTCGCCCAACCACGTCTTGCCTCAGCGCTCCGTCCGAGGCACAAGCACGATTCTTTAGATCGTCGACAAGGGAGGCACGACCTTTTCGGTCAGCCGCCATTGCTTCAATTCATGCCCATCAGCCAGGGCCTGCAATTCGCGTTTCCAGACCCGTCGAAACGTGACGACACAGATATCTGCGGGCGACAGCTGTTCGTTTTGCCGCATGGAGATGTCGCCCTGGCTGACCTGGGCGATATAGTCCTGAATATGTTCGATATGGGTGCGGTCTTTAATGTCGCTGAGACGGATCTCACCCGCCAGTATCGCATCCCCCAACTTGCCAAGATTCGAGCGGTCGTAATAACTCGGCGAACGGCTTTCGAGCACCTGACGCGCTTCCTCCCCGGTGACGGTGAGAAGATTAGCGCGGAAAGTCACGTGCTTGGTGTCATCGACAGGCACGCGCCACGATACATGGAACGCATGTCTGGCACCCTTGGCCAGAAGAATGGCTGTCGGCACGATATATCCGACGTTGGGCATGCCCTTTTGCGCGATGCCTATGCGATTGCTGTTCGGCCATTGGTCGAACATGGTGACGCCCCAATCACTTTCTTCCGCCCAAACCTTCGGAATGCCGCTCAGATTGCGTTCCGGCAGCAGATCGCGATGGGCAAAGGCAAAGTGAACCGCATCGTTCTCGAGCGAAAAGAAGAAATTGCACGGCAGCTCGTCGACGATGGCATCGAGAATACCCGGCTCCTCCATCTCCTTGAAGCGCGGCAATGGTGGCGGCTCGCCTTCGCCGAAATAGACGAAGATGAGGCCAAGATACTCTTCCGTCGGATAGCCGCGAATGCGCGTCGCTGGCCGCTCATGCTCGACATCGCCAGGGCGTTCCACCGTGTGGCCCTGCGCGTCGAACTTCCAACCATGGTAGAAGCAGCGGATACAATCGCCTTCGATGAAACCAATCGACAACTGCGCCTTGCGATGGGAACAGCGAAAATCCACCGCGTGCGCCGTGCCTGTCTCGCCCCGGTAGAGCGTAAAGTCGGTGCTCATAATGCGAACCGGCTTGGCCTGGCCCGCCGGCAAGTCTTGTGAACGATAAACCGGATGCCAGAAGCGGCGCATATATTGGCCGCCGATGGTGTCTGGCCCGGTGTGAACAAGGTCCGAGTCGCTGATGCGCCTATTCACCAGACAAACCCTCCTCCCATTGGTTTTAATAACTTTAAATGCAAGTAGGGGTCATGACGGAAGCCGCAAATGCGAGGGGGGTGCTATAGCTCTTTCGTTATGCCGAAGGAGCAGCGCCTCATCTCTCCGAGAGAGCTCCGGAACCGGCATTTTTGCCAGTTCAAATTCTGCCCGCGTTGAACGCTAGTAGCGCGTGCCCCCGGAACCGCCGACGTCGCGCACGGCACTGTGAGCATATTCGATGAACAGTTTCGCCAGCGGGCTCAAGGTGCGGTGCTTGACGGTGAGAATGCCAAGCGGCCACTGCGCGTTGATACTCACGGGAAGCGCGTAAATCCCCGGCGTAGAGCGGACGACGGAATTGGGAAAGACCGCCAGGAATTCATTGTCCATGATCAGACGGCGGGAGAACTGCATTGAGGAAGCAACGACCATGATCTGCGGCAGTTCGAGACCATGGGCGCGGAACGCCTGCTCGATCGACCGCCCGCTGATCGTGTTCAGCGGCGGGAAAACCCAGGGCCGATCCATCAGCTCGGCCAGTTCGATCTTCTTGCGACGCACCCAAGGGTTGCGGGCGCCCACACCAATCACAAGTTGTTCCTGAAACAGCTCATCCGCTTCCAGGCCAGGCTCATCATGGGACCACGCGAGATGGCCGACCACCAGTTCAACATGACCCTGCTCAAGCTCATGAATCTGAGTCGCATGGGTATAGGCCGGGACGACTTCGACCACGATGCCCGGATAGCGCGCGTGCAGCCTGTTGATGACCGTCCCCACCACCCCGGATAACCCGACTTCATTCGCGGCGATGCGTAGTTTGTCGAGTTTCGGATCGGCGAGCACATCCATCGCCTCAACGGCATGTTTCAACTCATCCAGTGCCGCACGACTACGCGTGAGCAGAGCACGCCCATGTTCCGTCGGCTCGATGCCACGGGAGCTGCGCACGACCAGCTGCGCGCCGATCTCTTGCTCGAGCTGGGTAATGGTTTTCGAAATCGCCGGTTGCGACATCCGCAGTTGATCGGCTGCCTTCGACATGCTGCCCGTCTCGACCGCCGTCAGCAGGATACTCAAATCCCGCAACGTCAAGCGGCGGCCGATACGTTCCTCCCAGTCCATGACCTCTCCGATCATAACCCGGCTGCAATGGCGATGGCGCCTTGCCAGCTCTTTAAATTATAGTAGGAATTATTGAAGGGTCCCGCTAGCGCCAAATGAAGAACAGCGGGGAGCCCGGCCATGCAGGGGAGAAGCGAACAAGACCGCTCGGTGCATGCGCACGCTTCGCCGAGCGCCGAAAGATTGGGAAGCAACTGATTGTTGCGATCGAAATACGAGAAACGTCCTGAGAGGAGTGTCGCCACATGCGGTGGAATGCACAGATAGGCCGACGCCTGAAGCTGCGCGACCTGCATTATCTGCTGACGGTGGTCCAGGCCGGCAGCATGGCCAAGGCGGCCACGCTTCTATCCGTCTCGCAACCCGTCATGTCGAAAGTCATCGCTGACATGGAGCAAATGCTCGGTGTTCGCCTGCTCGATCGCAGCCCACGCGGCGTCGAACCGACGATCTACGGGCGCCGGCTTCTCGCCTCCAGCTACGCGATCTTCGATGAACTGCGCCAGGGCGTGATCGACATCGAACATCTGACCGACCCCGCCGCCGGCGAGCTTTCAATCGGCAGCAACGAAGCTTCGACCTTGGGGATTGTTCCCGCCATTATCCAAAAAATCCGGCGCAAACACCCGCGCCTCTTCATCCAGCTGACCCTGGTCAACACCTTCACCGAGCAGCGCCGGGAGCTTTATGAGCGCAAAATAGAGTTTACGATTGGCGGCATAACGGAAGCCTCGTCGGATCGGGATTTTGAAACCGAACTGCTGTTCCAGCAGCGCTATTTCCTGGTGGCAGGCCGGCACAATCCCTGGTCCCGCCGCAGCCGGATCGAACTGGCCGAACTGATCGACGAGCCTTGGATCCTGCCCTCTCCAACGGGCGCACGCGGGCAGCGCATGGCGGAAGTGTTCCGGGCGAGCGGGCTCGATGTGCCGCGCTGTACCGTCGAGACCTCGTCGTTTCAACTCTCTCACAAACTGCTGGAAGAAGGCCCCTTCATCACGCTTTTACCAGCTTCCGTCCTGCCTTCACTGACGAAGACGGCGTCCCTACAGATACTGCCCGTATCTCTGCCTCAGCAGCCAGCCTCCATCGGCATCATCAAGCTCAAAAATCGACGCTTGAGTTCGGTCGCCGAAATTTTCATCGAAACCGCACGTGCCGTCGCGAGATCCGTACCATCAGCGGATAGCGATCTCGTCGGATTGGCAAGCTGAACAGGCTTAAGACACTTGCTCGGCCAGAACCTGCGTGACGAATGTCTCCGCGCCGTAGAACGGACCTGAGTAGCCGCACAGCCGCAGCACGGTCTTGTGCGCGATATCACGCAAGAACTTGATATCCTTCTGCGGCCGGCCGGTTTCATAACCTGGCTTATGAAAATAGCCCGCATCGAGAAGTTCAATGCGTAGCTTCTCGTACCGATCCAAATCCTCGTCCCTGAGACCCAGATTCAGTTCGCGATTCAAAAGCTGCATTTCCGGCCGGCGGGAAATGGCGCCATCCAACAGCGCCGAACCATGCCCGAAATGGTAGGCCGCGACATGAGAGGCGAGCAAAAGCAACGGTGCTGACGAATTGATCTCGGCGACAAGGTTGTGCGAAGCGATGTAGTTGATCATCGCAACGATCGGAAAGCCCTCTTTCTCCAGCCGCGGTATGGTTTGCACAAGAGCAACCCACGCCCGCATCCGATGCTCGTCCGCCACATCGGTGAAGGGGCAATGCGGGCCACGGCCAACGCGGCGGAAGCCGCGTAGATGCCGGACACCAACCACGTCTCCTTGCGCCGAGATTGTCTCAACCCGCAAAAGCTCGAGATCAATCCCCGCCACAAAACTGCTGGCGCGTCCGATCGTTTCAATCGTCGCCTCGTCAAGGCTGCCCTCGACCGTGATCGAGACCCTGGCATCATGATGGTTCACCGGCTCCTTGGAGAGCGGTGTGATGATGACCTTGCGGCCGTCAAGAAGCTCCGTTCCCCGCCAGGCTGCGCCGGCGAAGATCAGGCGAGTGGCAACCGCGTCCTGCGCAGCGCCCTTGTCCATCGCCACTTCCTGGGTGACAAATAACTGATCCCCGGCGGCGGACCGCCTGGCATCATTCACCCGTCGGGCCAGCCAGGCGCCGTTCACGGCGCCGATCCGGCCATTGGCTTCGCCATAGGCGGCTTTGGTGACGGCCAAGAATGCGTCTGGGGCAAAGCGGATCGTCATGGACGATCGTGACACCAGCACCGTGGCATATCCGGTGGTGCGCTCGCCTTTCGTCGTCTCAAAAAAGGCTGGCCCACTTTCAATTGTGAAGGATTCGATCGCCGGGCGATGGGCGAAATTATCGAGCAGTCTTGAACGTGCGTCGGACATGATGACGATCCTCGAGAATGATATCTCGTGCAACACCAAGCTGCGACAGCGACCACCAGACGCTGGCCTTGATCTGTTCGATGACGGGAAGCTGAAACGACACTGCAAGCTCCCGCGACAGGTTCAGCAGGTTTCCGCGCGCGCTCAAGAAAATGCCATCCGCTTCCGGATGCTCCTCAAGCGCCCGTTTGGTGAGGGTATCGTAATCGGAAACCGTCAGGACATTGACTTGCGCGGCATTGCTTGCCCCCAGGCCAACGATACCAGCTGCCTCTACGCCGGCTTCACGGCAATAGGCCACGATCTGCGCATTCACCTCGGCATTATATTGTGTGATGAAAAGTGGATGCTTCGCGCCGGCATGGGCCAGCGCCAGCGCCGATGCCGCAAGCGATGAAATAATGGGAATGGCACCGCGCTCCGCCATCAGGGCAGCGAGCGCCGCGCGATCCGGGCCAAACCCACGGCGGGCCGCCACGGGCACGCCCATGACGACAATCGCCTTGGCGCCTTCATCGATCAAAACATCGGCGGCGCGGCGCATGGCGTCCAGCGCACGTTCATGCTCCCCTGGCAGCCCGTTGCGCACGTTCAGCGTTACCGTCAGCGCCTGCACCTCGTCCGGCAACAGCGCGGGCAGATCCCACGGAAGCTGAATCACGGACGGCGCGATGCAACCAAACTTCATTTAACACCTGCGGGTTCCGCACGCGCCCGGATCTCCGCCGCGCGCATATACAGCTCTTCGACCTCGTCCTTGATGTGTTGCGGGATCATATCGGCGGCCGTCGCCGATCCCCGCTTATAAGAACCATCCTTGGCATAGCCCCAGGCATAGCCACGGTCCCATGGAACCGGCAAAGCAATACATTGGTTCTCCGTCGGATCACGGAACGTGTTCAGCGGGTCTTCGCCGTTCTGAACGCGCTCGATTTCTTTGAACAGCAATTGCCGGAACATGGCGATGCCACGATCACTGGTGCCCAGATGTTCCTTGGTCCGATCCATAATCGGCCCCTGCGCCACCCACACCATCACGTCCTGGCCGGTGACCGACTGCAACGCGGTATACCTACCGTCTTTATCGACCATCTCAATTTCGCAATACGGCACCGGGTCCTGCTTCGGGATATCGATATCCTGTCCCGGATCGAAGGCGCGCACGAACACTTCCATCGTATTGTAGTCATCGATCGGCATGCGCCAGCCAAACGTGTGACGGCCACTGCCCGAGGTGCAATGAATATCGGGGAACACCAGCGGCAGCGATTCCGACCAAACATCCTTTTCGGCGGTCTGGCCTTCCAGCAACCAACGCCGGTCCACGCCATATTTTCCAATCGCATATTCATGTTTGATAACGGGCGTGGAAAAGCCATCAGCAAGGCGATGAAGCTTCTCCTCCTCGATCCCATTTTCTTTCAGCCAATGCTTGAAGTAATGGCCGTGGAGATAGACGCCATGCACTGGATCGGGCGTGTTCTCCATGCACTGCAGCCAGTTGCAGGGAATTTTCACAAAGCCGATGACCCGGTAAACATTGTCCCAGACAAGCCGGTCCCAGCGCGGCAGCAACGGCACCGGCTGCGGGCCGAGATAAGCGAAGATCAGCCCCGCCAGCTCTTCCACCGGATAGGAGGGAATGCCCACATGATCCTTGAGCCGGCTCGAGGCCGGCTCACCTGGCTGATCGACGCAACGTCCCTGCGCATCAAAAGTCCAGCCATGATAGGGACATTTAATCCCCTTGTCCGTGGTGTAAGCGCAATCGAGTTTGACCTGACGATGAGCACAGCGATCGCCGACCAGGCCCATCCGCCCTTGCTCATCGACGAAAAGAACAAGGTCTTCGCCGAAGATCCGCACCGACATCACCTTGCGCTCCAGCAACTGCCCCTTCGCCGCAACCGGGTGCCAATAGCGCCGCATGAGATCACCCATCGGCGTGCCCGGCCCCACCCGCGTCAGAATTTCATTTTGCTCTTGCGTCAGCATGGATGGACCTCATCAGCGCGGTTATGGAAATTGCCGCGAAGGAAATTCAGGACGGCCTGGCGCGTGACGCCGCCTATGCGCTGCCTCCCTTCATCTCATCGCTCCACAGGAAACCTCCCGGCAGCAGATGAGACTGTTTCAAAGACCGTATCTGGAAGTCCCCATAACGGAAGTGGCGATTTAGCGAAGGGGGATATAGGTCCTTTGTTAGGCCACATGAATGAATATTGCCGCGCGACGCACATGATAGCCAGTCACGGGCACCATTGCGTATCAATGTATTTATTAACTGGCTGATCCGCTTTGACGTTCTTATTCACCCTGCTCAGCACCTGCATCAAGACTTCCATGCCCGGCGCTTGAATACAGCCGTTCTCCGGAAACATCCGCAGCTTAGTCACATAGACGTTGTAGCCATGTTCCGCGGCCACAACATCGCTGCGCGTTTCCTTCGCTAAAAGCTCCAGCGCTTCTTTCTTGTTAGCGGGATCATAGAGCCATTGAATGGCTGCAGCCTGGGCACGCAGGAAAGCCTTGACCAATTCAGGATTCTGCTGCGCCCAAGGACGCCGGACCGCTGTCAGGCTCAATGCCAATCTTGGATAGTAGTCTGGATAAAAGGCAATCGCGTTAAAGCCCCGGTCGATCAGCATGCGATCTTGCGGCGGAACCACCGGAACTGCATCGACGGCGCCCGCCATGATCGCTGCCATGCGCTGGTTTGAATTGCCGCCATAGCGAAAGATAACGTCTTTCGCCGGATCCAAACCCGCCTTTCTGAGAATGTCCCTGGTTGCCTCGGCATAAACATCCCCAGGCTCGGCGAGCGAAATGGTCTTGCCCTTAAGATCATTGACGCTCTTGATCGAGGACAACGCCATCAAGGAATAAGGCGAAGGATCCGCTCCCTGGCCGATCGCGACGAGATCAGCCCCGCCTTCGATCGCCAAGACGAGTTGCGAGGCGTTGATAAAGCCAAATTGCGTCGTGCCGCCGATCAAGCTTGGCGTAATGGTCGTCGGCGACGTCATGATATGCTCGACGTTCAGCCCTTCTTTTTCATAGAAGCCCTTGTCTTTGGCGATAATATCCGGCCATTCCACGGCGGTGGTCGAGACCGTCGCACGCACGACGGTCTTTAGACTGGGCTTTGGCTGCGCGTAAACTGGTATGGTCTGCGAGAACGCGAAGATAAGGCCTAGTGCGATGCTAGCGCCGTATTTCATCCATCCCTCCCCTGATCTTCGACGAAAGGCGGCGCAATGGCGCCAGACGTGCCTTTCGTTTTTCTGCGTCTCGCCATCAGCTTCCGCCGCAGCGAAGCGAGAAAATTCCATCGACCGTATCTGGAAATCACCATAACGGCACTGTTGATCTAGCGAGGGGGATATAGGCTACCTGTTATAGGGTGCTAACGTCGCCATTGCACGCAGCTTAAGCGATCGATGCTCGTGCTCGCCCGGGCTCCCGCAATCCCAGTCGCTCCAGCCGGGGAAGAACCTCTTCGCAGAAGTACGGCAGTTCATCGAGATAATTAATGAACGACAATCCAATGCCCGTGAGGCCGGTTGCGCTGAGCTGCGCCAAAGCTTCAGCAATGTCATCAGGATCGCCGATCAGCGGCAGGCCGCTCATCCCATTGGCGAAGAACCGCCGCTGGCGCTCGAACTCCTCAATGCCCTTGCTCTGCGGTGTGACACCGCGCAGAGCGAGCAGGCCGTCAATCGAACCGAAGTCGGCGTTTTCGATAATGGCATGATGATAATAGTCCTGCGCTTCCTTTCGGCTCGGCCGGCAGGTGATCGAGCCAACCGAGTAGACGTCGAGAGAACGTCCCTGTTCCTTGGCCAGATCTTTGGCAGCCTGCACATTGCTGGCGGTCTCCTCGTTCGCAACGCGCGAGGCCTGGATGAAAAACGCATCGCAATTGCGCACCGCGAAGGCGCGGCCGACGCCAGACGCACCCGCATTCATGATCAACGGCCGAACCCCGCCGACAGGCTTTGGCTTAAGGCGGATACCTTTGAGATTGAGATACTTCCCCTCGAAATCGAAGTCGTTCTCGGGCGACCACATCAGCTTGACCGCATCAAGCCATTCCTGACCGTATTCGTAACGCTTCTCGTGCTCGCGCTGCTGCACGCCGAACATTTCGAATTCACCTTCGTTCCAGCCCACCACCATGTTGAGCCCGAAGCGGCCATTGCCGATATGGTCGGCTGTCACACAGGCCTTGGCGGCGATCACGGGGCTAAAGAGCGGCGCATGCACGGTGGCGAACACAGTGATCCGCTGGGTCGAGGCCAGAAGGCCGGAAGCCCAGGTGAAGGTTTCAAGCGAGGCGCCTTGGAAGTCGGTTTCGCCACCATAGCCCTTCCAACGCGCAATCGGCAGCAGGAAATCGAGCCCAGCTGTATCAGCGATACGCGCCAGCCGCACATTATCTTCCCAACTTGCCGACCAGCGCTCAGGCACCAAGGTGACCGCGCGTCCCGACGAGCTGTTGGCGGCGAACAAGCCGATTTTGAATCTGTTGGCGCTGTACATGTTCGCGCGCTCACGCGACGTAAAGTCATTGCTCATCGGACCAGCCCTCCCAAAGCCGCACGGCGCCAACCAGCGCATCGACGCATTCTAGGAGATGACCACATCGACCGATACGAATGATTCGGAAAGCGGGATATAGCCAATTCAACAGGGTCGCCTCATCAATGGGGCACCGCCATATCTGACAGGCAGAACGGGTATAGGTAATAAAGGGGTGGTCGAGCATGGACGCACCGCTATATTCAGCCTCACAATGAAGGGCGGTAGCCAATCGCACCGTATTAAGTGCGCGAAAATTTTGGGGGAACACACCGACGGCTGGACCGTCGGTTGCGAGAGGGAACGCAACGGCGTGCGTCACACGTCAGGCGCCATATAGTTCTCGGGGGAGGACGTCTTGAGCAAAATTTCCAGACGCACGTTTAACGCCAGCTTACCGGCGGCCATCGGCACGGGCCTCATAAGTGTTCGCAGCGCGCGGGCACAATCTTACGCAACCCGGGACGTGATGTTCGTCTGCGCCTTCGCGGCGGGTTCCGGCGCCGACATCACTGTGCGCTTTTTCGCCGAAAAAATGCGCCCGTTGCTCGGCCGCAACGTCATTGTCGAAAATCGGGTCGGCGCGCTCGGCAATATCGCGACCGAATATGTCGCCCGCTCCAAGCCCGATGGACACACACTTTATGTCACCAGCGCCGGCGTTCTGGCCGCCAACGAACACATCTTAAAGACCCCGACCGTTGATGTCACCCACGCGCTGCAGGTGTTTGGGACCATCAACAAATCGCCTTATATGATCTCGGTTCGCAATGACTCGCCCTATAAATCGATGGCCGAACTGACCGCCGCGATGAAGGAAAAGGGCGATCAGGCAACCTATGGCTTCGCTGCCGGCGGCGCCGTCAAGGTCGTTGGCGCGCTCTATCTGGAGAAGGCTGGCCTGAAGGCTGTCGAGATCGCTTATCGCGCCAGTTTCGACTACCTCAACGATCTCGCCAGCGGCAAGATCGACTTCGTCATCGCGGACAATGTTTTCGCTGTCACACAGGAACGTCAAAACCGCATGCGCGTTCTCGCCGTCAGCACACCGCAGCGCATTCAGGCGGCGGCCAATTATCCGACTATGACCGAACTCGGCTATCCTATGAGCGTGGTCGGCTGGTGGGCTGGTCTGGTGCCGAGCGGCACACCGCGACCGATCATCGATGAACTCAACAAGCTGCTTGGCGAAGTCGTCTCTAGTGAGGACGGCAAAAAATTCCTCGCCAGCATTGCCTCCGATCCCTGGCTACAGACTCCTGAACAGGGGCAGGCCTTCATGCGCGATCAGATCAAGGACTGGGGCGAGTTCGTTCGGATCGCCAATATCGAGAAACAGGGCTGAGCGAACAGGCCGAAGGCAACCCCCTGGCTTGACGGTTCGCAGAGTTATTTCAGCGCCTCATCGCCGCCTTTCCACGTCATGGGGCCGCCTGCCTGCTGCAAGGCCGTCTCCCAAGGCGCAGCGGAATCCCATTTCAGCCCGATATAGCGGCGACCGTTGATCCCATCGGACGCTTCCGACGCGAGCCACAGGATCGGCGCGTTCATCACCTCGGGCTCCACCCATTTGCGGCCGGGATTCAACGCCACATGCGCTGGAAACGCGACCGGACCGCCGGGATTGATCGTATTGGCGGTCACGCCGGTGTTGGCGAGCTGAATCTGCAACGCCGCCGTATAGGCTTCGAGCGCCGCCTTGGTCGATCCATAAGGGAAAATGGCCTGCATCGTATCATAACTGCAGGTGACATTGACCACTCTGCCCCATCCTTGCTTGATCATGCCAGGCACGACCAGGCTGGTCAGCGCATGCGGTCCAAGAACGTTGATCTCGAAAAAGCGACGTACCGCGGCGGTCTCCAGCTCCCACGGCTTCGGCCGCGTATTGCCCTCTGGCCAGGCCGCGAAGGCCGTGAGCGCCGCGTTATTGATCAGCATGTTGACTTGACCGAAAGCCTCCAGAGCCGCACCCATTATCGCTTTGGGCCCCGATGCCGTCGTCACATCCACAGCGCAAACCGCGACCTTCTCCTGGTCTGCGCCACTGGCCTCAGCTAACTGCCGCAGCGGCGCTTCATTCAGGTCGGTGAGTAGCACGCGATGCCCTGCCTCCAACAAGGCTAGCGCCATGGCATTGCCGAGCAGACCGGCGGCGCCGGTAAGAATGATGACGCGGCCGTCGGATATTTTGCGGTGTGATGCCATCGCCTCCCCACAATGCTTCTTTTGAATATCAGCGGACTGTTCCGCTCACATCATGCGCATTCTGTTTCGGCAACGTCAATCAAACAGCGCGTTAGTTTGCGACACGCGCCATATGATCTTTCGGGAGTGGGTATAGCCCGGCGGATATGACAGGCGAGCACGAATTTCCCATAAGGCATAATGAAGAACAGCGCGAAGACGACGCCAAGAAGCACGGCCAGCAGCGGTCCCATCGCTGACGTTGCACGGAACACGGGAAGCGCGAGCCGGTCAGACTGGTCAGGAACAGCATGGCGAGGAAAGCCACCACCATGCCGAAACGCGTCTCATCGACCAGCACCGGATCGCATCGCCACGTTCAAAAAGGCCCGAGCCATCGAGCGAGCTAACTCTCTCTCGAAATTACGTGCTTCTCCGAGCGACTGGATCCAAGGCGACGCCGACCGCGAAATGCAATAGCTCCCGCCCCTCGCAGCTCTTCCGAAGCAGCTAGTGCTTCACGACCTTCTGGTCGATCGCTCCAAAAAGCGGTGTGCCATCCAGGAGGATCGCCTCCATACGGACGCGATCACCAAACGACATGAAGCTCGTCTTTGGCTCACCAAGATCGAGCAATTCGATCCCGCGCCGTTCGGCAATACAGGACGATCCAACCTCTCGGTAATTCTCGTTTGAAACCGTTCCTGAGCCGATGACGGTTCCAGCGACCAGATCCCGCGAATAAGCAGCATGCGCGACAAGTTCGTCAAACCCGACGCTCATGTGATAGCCGTTCGCTGCGCCAAAGCGGCCGCCGTTCAATTCCACGTTCAGGGGCAAGTCAACGCGCGCATCGCGCCAGGCGGCACCGAGTTCGTCAGGCGTCACCGCGACAGGTGCCATGGCACTGGCGGGCTTGGCGTGGATCCAGCCAAAGCCGGTCTTCATTTCGATCGGAGCGATCCGGCGCAAGCTCCAGTCGTTGATCTGAACGATGAGGCGGATGTGCTGGCCCGCGTCGCCGGCACTGATCCCCATCGGCACAGCATCCGTGATGATGCCGAACTCACCCTCAAAATCGATCCCGTCATCCTCCGACGGCAGCCGCACATCGTCGCGCGGTCCATAGAAGCGATCGCTGATCCCCTGATACATCAGCGGTCGCCCCTGCGTATCGACCGGCGGAAGCTTGAAGACCTGCTGCATCAATTTACCATGGCTGTCGTAGGCAGAACCATCGAGCCATTGCCAGGCGCGCGGCAGCGGCGCGAGCGCCCGCACCGGGTCGAAAGCGGCACCGCCGGCCTTATTCAGCGCCTCATATTCTTGGCTCAACGCTCCTTCGACGGTGCTCCACCTCTCCAGCGCTTCCTGCATGGTTTTGGCTGCGGCTGCCGGCGCGCAGAACCTGTGGTCGCGACTGACAATATGGAGCCGGCCGTCTTTGCTGCCGTCACTCATGGTGGAAAGTTTCATCTGTCTTCTCCTGCGGCGCATCGCGCCGAAATCATCAGCCAAGCAATGCCATCGCATTATCTGCCAGAACGGCTCGGCGCGCGGTATCGTCCAACCCGGCCTGCTTCAGCAGCGCACCAGGCGTGTAAGAGCCCATGTCGTAGGGATAGTCCGTGCCGAACAGAACACGGTCCGCCCCCATGACATCGATCAACCGTGTCAGTTCATCGCCATCAAAAACGACGGTATCAACCCAGATGCGTCGCAGATACGCGCTGGGGCGTTCGCGACAGCGCCGCGCCTCCGGCCTGACCTTCCAGACATGGTCGGAGCGGCCGATATAGGCCGGCAGATAGCCACCACCATGGGCGCCAAGAAAGCGAATATCGGGATAGCGATCGAGCACGCCCGAGAAGATCAGATGGGAGAGCGCGATTGTCGTCTCGATCGGTTGACCCACGGTGTTGGAGAGGTAGTGCCGATCGAGCCTCGCCCCGAGCGAAGATCCCATCGGATGAATGAAAACAAGGAGCTTTCTGGCATTGGCGGCCTGCCAGAACGGTTCGAAGCTAGGATCCGATAGCTCGCGTTCGCCGACCGAAGCCGAGATCTGGATGCCCTTGAGACCATGTCTATCACCCAGAACAGACAATTGCGCCGCGGCGCGTTCGGGATGTTGCAATGACACTGTGCCGAGCCCTGCCAATCGGTCGGGACTGCGGGCCACCAAAGCGGCGACCGCCGCATTGGTCGCTGCGACGATCTCGTCTGCCAGCACTGCGTCGGCCCAATAGCCATATTGCGTGGGGGATGGCGAGACGAGCTGCAGATCAATGCCCATCCAGTCCATGTCCCGCAGGCGCTTCTCCAGCGATGCCATCCGCTCTGCCGCTTTGGGCAGCATGTCGGTGAGATTATGCTGGTGCGAGTCCGGCCCCGATGCCACGGCCATGGCCGCCATCTCGGCAGCGCGCTCCGGCCGGTCGGCGATCAGCTTTTCAACTTCGGGAGCGAAGGTATGCCCATGAATGTCGATAATGCGCGTGTTTGCGGCACGCGCCTGCGGGCCGGTCGGCAGGGGCGATCGCGCGGATTCAACCATGTTCATATCTCCCCCAAGGCGATCAGCAACCAACGACATCAGTCGTTTAGAATAGCCACGGCGCGGCACCAGCCGGCGGACGCGCCTTCGATCTTCACCGGGAAACAGGATACTTCAAAGCCGGTCGAGGGCAGCTTTTCCAGGTTAGAGAGCTTTTCCATGTGGCAATAGGCACGCTCCATGCCGGCTTTGTGCCCTTCCCAGAACAACGAATAATCACCGGTCTCCTGAATACGCCTACGGGTGAAGGAAAATGGTGCATCCCAGCTCCAGCCATCGATGCCTGTCACATGAACGCCACGACGGGTGAGATAGAGCGTCGCCTCGCGCCCCATGCCGCAGCCGCGATCGAGAAAATCATCCTGGCCATAGCGCGCGCCGGCCGCCGTGTTGACCAGTACGATGTCGCCTGGTTGCAGCACATGGCCGATCCGGATGAGCTCCGCCTCCACATCCCCAGCCGTGCAGACATAGCCATCCGCTTTATCGCGAAAGTCGAGCTTGACCCCAGGCCCATAACACCACTCCAGCGGAATCTCGTCGATCGTCCAGGCTCGCTCGCCATTGTTCATGGTGGAGTGATAGTGCCAGGGCGCGTCGAGATGGGTGCCGGAGTGGGTCGTGAGCACGCATTCCTCTGCTGCACAGCCCTCGCCGTCGATCTGCTTGTCGATTGGTATGCCCGCCATGTCCTCGAATTCGCGGGCACCGAAGACATGGTCGCGATAAACGATCTTCGGCACCAAACCGGGCGGGTCCGACTTGACGTTATTTTTGATAGCCACGGAAATGTCGATAAAATGGCGCGCCAAGGCAATCTCCTGAGCGTTGATCGAAGACTAAGGATGTGAGGGCGGCTATTCGCCCGGGTATTTGATGACGAAGGCGTCGAGATCGATATCGCTCTTAATCAGCCCCTGCTCCTTGGCAAGCCTGTTCCAGAAGCCCAAGCTCTTCTGCGGATCGAGATGCGTGCTGAGATTGGTGATGCGCATGTTGGCAACGACCGGCGGCGGCAAGGTCGTATATTTGGCGATGCTGTCGCGCGCCGATTTCTCATTCGCCGTGATAAAGACCACCGCCTGATCGAGTGCGATTTGCATGCCTTGGATCGCTTTTGGATTAGCTTTGGCCCAGGCAGTCGAGGTGGCGAAAATACCAGCCGCGGTGCCATCCGGAATAATGTCGAAATAATTGCCGATGAGCACGCCAACGCCCGTATCGACGGCGCGCGAAACGAACGGGTCGAGACTCGCGACCGCATCCACCTGCTTGGCGCGCAAAGCATCCGCTGTCTGCGGCAACTGAATTTCAACGATATTGACCTTCGACAAGTTGGCGCCGTTGGAAGTCAGCCACTTGCGCATGGTCACATCGAGCAGGCCGCCAAGACCCGGCACGCCGATCTTCTTCCCCTCCAGATCCTTGGCGGTCTTGATACCGCTGTCAGCGCCGACAACGACGCCAGCGGCTGTCGTGTCCGGAAAGATATTGCTCGATGCGAAGGCTTTCAGCTCCAACCCGTTCTCGATCGCCTGGAAAGCGACCGTGGGTGTGGGCAACCCCACCTGCGCTGAGCCAGAGACCAGACCGGCCACAATCACCGAGCCATTGGCGGCAAGCTGTAAGGTGACATCGACGCCGTTCTTTTCAAAGAAGCCCTGATCTTTGGCCACGAATGCCGTCACGAATGGCGCCGCCGCCGTGTACATCAGACTGACCTTCGTTTGGGCGAAGGTTGCCAGGGGCATCATGACGACGCCCGATACGATCACTTTCAGAAGAGCCTTGTAAATCACGATTCCCCTCGCTCTGTATGGTTTTGATTAAGAATGGTCAGTGGGGCCGCCAGCGGAGAAGACGGCGTTCCGCGACCGTCAGAAGCACATTGCTGGCAAGGCCGATGAGGCCGAGCAGAAGCACACCGGCGAAAATATCTGGCGAACGGAAGCTGCGGGCGGCCATGAGAATGCGGCTGCCGAGCCCGCCCTGCACCGTGATCATCTCGCCAACAACCGCCAGAATGAGCGCGATCGTCAGACCAAGCCGTAGCCCGGTCATGATGTCGGGCAAAGCATTGGGCAGCGCCACCTTGCGCACGAAATCCCAGCGCGAAATGGCCAGCGACCGGCTGACCTCGCGCAAGCGCGGATGCACGTTGGCGAAACCATGAACCGTGGTGAGCAGCATGGGCCAGAGTGAGCCGAAGGCGATCAGAATGACGATCATCTCATTGGTCATGCCAAACAGCACGATGAGAACCGGTGCGACGGCCGAAGCCGGCAGCGGCCGGATTGCCTCCAGCATCGGCGCAACATAAGTGCGCGCCCAAGGCGAGATGCCGATGATGCTACCAAGCGCGATCCCGATGAAGGAGGCCAGCACCCAGCCATAGACCATGCGCAGAATGGTCTCAGCTGTCTCGACCAGCATCGTGCCTTGCATCACGCCGGCGACAAGCGCGGCCCAGGCTCGCTCTGGACCCGGAAAGAAAGCGCGCGGCAGAATGCCGGAGTTGGAGAAGGCGCTCCAAAGCCCCACTATGCCGACTAGAACAACGAGGCTGCCGGCGAGCCAAAGGAGGCGATGGCCATTCCTTATCATTGGGCCGGCCCTTTCATTGCATAAGATGGAAAGAGGGCGCGTTCGGCCTTGACCAAGATCCAGTTGAGAAACCAGCCGAGGAAGCCAACCCAAAGCAAGGTTGCGAACATGTCAGCTGGCCGCAGCGACGATCCAGCCTGCATCAGCCGCGTTCCAAGGCCGATGGGATTGGCGACGATTTCGACTGTGACGGCGACGATCAAAGCAATCCCCGCCGCCAGCCGCAACGCCACGAAGATGCGCGGCAGAGCTGCCGGCAGAACGATCTTGTAGACCTGTTGCGCGCTCGACAGACGCAACACGCGCGCCACTTCAAGGAGACGTGGCGTAATTTGCCGGATCGCCGCTTCCGTCAGAAGCAGGATCGGAAAGAAACAGGCGAAGGCGACAATGGCGATTTCCAGCGCATAACCAAAGCCGAAGATCAGGATTGCGATCGGCACGATGGCGATCGAAGGGATCGGGCGCAGGATTTCGATGGTCAGTCCCATGAGCCGTGACACGGGTGGGATCAGACCAAAGACAACACCGAAGATCATGCCCAGCCCCGTCCCGAGCGCGAGGCCAATGCCGCCAGCGGCCAGCGTCTCACCGGTTGCCGACAGCAGCGAGCCATCGGCGAAGCCATGACTGAGCGCGACCAGGATCGCGCTTGGCGCGGCCAGCGTGTCACTCTGTACGCCGACGGCAACCCAGATCGCCTGCCACAGCAGCAGCAGTCCAATCGGCAGCGCGAGCGCTTTGGCGGAGGTGATCATCGTTATTCGTAACGCTGGATGAAATCGAACAGCTGCCGGCGTAATTGCAGGAATTCCGGCATTTCGCGGGTGGCCAACTGATTGCGCGGACGTGGCAACGGCACGTCGAAGACCTCGGCGATGCGGCCAGGATGCGGCGCCAGCGCGATGACCCGGTCGCCAAGATAAATCGCCTCCTCAAGATCGTGGGTGACGAAGAAAGCGGTGACACCCGCGTCGCTGACGATCGAGAGAACTTCATCCTGCAGGCGCTGACGGGTCATGGCATCGAGCGCGCCGAACGGTTCGTCCATCAAAAGTACCGCTGGCTCCTGCGCCAGGCAGCGCGCGATCTGCAAACGCTGCTGCATGCCACCCGACATCTCGCCTGGAAAACGTTCGGCATGGCGCGACAGCCCGACCTTGCCGAGAAGTTCGGCGATCCGCCCGTCGCGCTCCCGGCGCGGCACGCCATTGGCCTCCAGCGCCAGCGAGATATTGCCCGCCGCCGTTCGCCACGGCAGCAACGCATTGGCATAATCCTGGAAGACGATGGCGATGTCGGGCGCCGGCGCCCCATGGGCCACGCCGCGATAGGTAACCGACCCAGCGGTTGCCGGCAGAAGACCGGCCAGGATACGCAGCAAGGTCGTCTTGCCGGAGCCTGAGGGGCCCACCACGCAGACGAACTCGCCTTGTCGGATGTCGAGGTCGATCCCGCGCAAAATCTCAATCGGGCCGAAGTTCAAGCCGACCTGACGCAAGGAAACCAGAGACTTAGCCTCTGCTTTCCCCGGCGTCATCGGTTGGCGCGTCACCAGATCGACTATCGGGGACTCGATAGCCGACGGCGCGTTGGCGGATTTCAACACCACGTCCTCCCGGTACGCCGCAGCATCCTGCGGCCCCTTCGCGCGCAAGGTGAATGGGAGGCTTGTATAGGTCAAATGAATAGGCTTAATATTTTAAATGATTTTTGGTAATGCTATGCCATGCGCATCGATAATCTCGATCTCAATCTCATCGTCGCGCTCGAAGCCATCGTCCGCCATCGCTCTGTCAGCGCCGCGGCCGAAGAGCTCGGCCTGACCCAGCCGGCGATCAGCCGGGCGCTCGGCCGGCTGCGCGATCATTTCAATGATCGCATCGTCATTCTGACGGACAGGCAGATGGTGCCGACCGAGTTCGGTCAACACCTGTTCGAACTGTCCCGCCGTCTACTCAATGAAACGCGCAGCTTCGCGCAGATCCGCCCGGACTTCGACCCGCGTTCGGCCAAGCGGGAGTTCACGGTCGTCGCATCGGATTTCGTGATCCGCGTACTGTTCACCAAGGTGCTGCCGCGCCTGGCGGTGGAAGCCCCCGGCATCAGCCTGCGCTTCATCATGATCGATACCGCTTCGGAGGCCATGTTCGCGCGCGGCGAGATCGATTTCTGTGTCGCGCCCGACATGGTGCTCGATACCGAGCATCCTTATGCGCCGCTCTTTCGCGACGAATTCGTCTGTATCGCTTGGCGCGATCATCCTGATATCGGCGACACCTTGGATGCGAAGACCTATTTCGCTCAAGCGCACATCACCACCGCCTTCGGCGTGCAGGGCCGCGACAGCCATTTCGAGCGTTTCATCAAAGAACATCATATCGAACTGAAAGTGGCCGTGGCGCTGCCGAACTTCGTGCTCCTGCCCGAATGCATCGTCGGCACGCCCTATCTGGCGACGATCCATGAGAGAATGGCGCGCCTTCTACCCCCCACCCTGCCGCTAAAGATTTTTCCCGTTCCTATCGCAGTGCCAGCGCTGGTCGAGAATTTGCAATGGCATCGTTTGCGCCATCACGACAAATCGACGATCTGGATGCGCAATTTCATGCTCGAAACGGCTCGCGAACTCGATCGTTAGGATCAACCGATCCTGCATGAAAAACCCGCCGCCGGCCAGGCCAGACAGCGGGTTAAGTTAGTAGATGGAACCGAGCATCGAAAGAGCCGATGCCCAGACAGCAAGTCACCGGCCTGCCAGTGGCTTCGCTCTAGCGGGCGAAGTTCCATTCATTATGCTGCAAAGTATCAGCTCTGAGGCGCGCCGGATTTATTCGCCTGCATTCGCATGGCATCGAGCCCCCAAAATCGGCCGGCTTGAACGATAGCCAGGAAAATCAGCAATCCTGCAAAAACCAGATGCTGATCGACGATGAAGTTCGTCTTGTTCTCAATATAGGGCCAGTCCATGTGGGCCATCCAATACAAGATCATCATCAGCGCGCCCAAAGGCGCGCTGATGCGGACCATAAAGCCGAGCAAAAGCGACACACCAATGAGAAGATGGCCGTATGCGACGAGGAAGGACACAATTGAAGAGACAGGTGGGGAGGCCAATAGCGAGAACAGCCCGTTGAATGTCTTGGTGTGACTGAGAAAGCCAGAAACACTGAATTCCGGAGCCAGCACCTGCCGAATGCCTGGATATAAAAAGGTCCAGGCCATAACGACGCGAAAATACAAAATCATAATTTTTTCTGTAGACTGCCGTTCCATTACTTTCTCCCCCTGGATCGTTTCGTACACAACACCGGCCTGAGCGCCAGCCAAACTCCGTTAGGCAAGCCCAGCCTTGACGCGGTCCGGACTGAACGGTGCATGACGCAACCGCTTCCCAGTGAGCGTAAAAACCGCATTTGAGATCGCCGGTATGACACCTGAGATCGAAAGCTCACCCACCGGCATTGGAATATCGCCGCTGCGAACGATCTCGACATGCATCGGCGGCACATCGGATTGCCGGATCAATTCATAATCATGAAAGTTCTGCTGCTCGACGGCCCCCCCCTTGATGGTCACGCGTTCCTTCAACGCACTTCCCAGAGCGTAGAGAAGCGATCCCTCTATCTGCGCGATAACGTTGCGCGGCTGAACTGGTAAGCCCACATCAACGGCGCACCAAAGATTATGGATGGCTAGCTTACCAGTGGACGCCTCGATAGATACCTCCACGACCGTTCCCGCGACAGAAAAGCCGGTTTGAGCCGTTCCCAACTTTGCGAATGCGACCCCCAGGCCGCGTCCATCCCGCTTCTTCTTCCAATCAGCCATGCCGGCGACATGTTCGATAATCTTTTTGGCGCGCGGGTCTTTAAGAACCATAAGTCGATAGTCGACCGGATCCTTCCCTGCCGCACGGGCCAGCTCGTCGATCACCGCTTCGATAGCGAAATTGTTGTGACCAGCGCCGATGCCCCGAAAAGCCGCCGTGCGGATGCCGCGCTCTTCATAGATATGTTCGGCGGTCATCGCCGAGATGTCGTAGTGCGGCATCTCGGCGCCGGCCATGACAATATGGTCGACGCCCTTCTGCGCTTCCAGCCGGCCCTTGCCATAAAGGTAGGGAACGACCGTGTCGGCGGCAATACGATGTCGCCAACCTGTGATCTTGCCCGCATTGTCGAGAGCCACGTCAATGCGCTGCGCCGTCATCGGACGCAGGCGGCCGGTTGCCACATCGTCCTCGCGGCTCAGCAGCATTTTCACCGGTTTGCCGACAGCCTTGGAGAGCATAATCGCATCGATGACGTATTCCACTGAGACGCGCCGGCCAAAGCCGCCGCCCATTTGCATGAGATGGAATTTCACCTGCTCCTTGCCGAGGCCAGTCGCCTTCGCAGCCTCGTCTCGGGCCTGCGTCGGCCATTGCGTTCCCGACCAGACTTCAACGCTCTGCGCTTCAACGGAAGCGACGCAGGCATGTGGCTCCATTTGCGCGTGATAGACATAGTCGGTCATATACTCGCTGGAATGGACTTTCGCCGCTGCCACGAAAGCGGCTGCGATGTCTCCGGCGGAACGGCCGATCACGCCTTGCACCTTCGGGTCGCGCGCACGATCCAACGCGATTTGCATCGCAGTATCGGAATCGGTGTTCGACCCCGGCGCCGCGCGCCATTGCGCTTTCAATTGGCTGCGCGCCGAGAAAACCGCTTCCACGGTCCGACCAACGATGCCGACACCATGATCAAAAGCAACAGCTTCGATAATATCCGGCAGGCCCTTGAGCTCTTCTCGATTGAAGGAGACTGGCCCCGAGCCGCGCACCGGCGAGCGCGCGATCGTACCATAGACCATGCCCGGAACGCGCACGTCGATGGCATAAATCATGCGGCCCGTTGATTTTTCCGCGATATCGATACGCGGGATGTCGGCGCCGATCAGACGAAAATTGGCGACGGGCTTGAGCTGGTCCGGTTTAATGTCGGGTAGTTTCTCCGGCAGCTTCATCGCTGCGGCAATTTCGCCATAAGGGAGCTTGCGACCGCTCGTACCGTGGACGACGAGACTCGGCTCGGTCTTCAACTCACTTGCTGGCACGCCGAGCTGCGTAGCCGCCGCCTCGATAAGCATCTGGCGCGCCTGCGCCCCCGCTGTCCTAGCCGCCATCCAATAGCCGCGGATCGTCAGGCTGCCCACCACAACCTGCGTCTGTCGAACAGGGTGATTGTAAACCTCCGCCACCGGCGCCGTTTCAATCACCACTTTTGACCAGTCGGCATCGAGCTCTTCAGCAAAAATCAGCGGCAGAGACGTATTCACCCCCTGCCCCATTTCGATGGCCGGCGACACGATGGTGATCGTGCCATTGGGTGCAATTCGGACAAAGGCATTGAAGGTCAAAGGGCCGCTTTGGGCCGCCGCTTGTGGGGCCAACTGAAATGCGAAGCCAAAGGACAATCCAGCTGCGCCCACGAGAATGCCACGGCGGGAGACTTCCAGAACCTGTCGATCGTTGTGCGGTCTCGTCTTCATGAGCCTAACCCTCCCGCGAAGCGCGTTCCACCGCGCGAACGATCCGTGGATAAGTGCCGCAACGGCAAAGATTGCCATCCATATGTTCGACGATCTGTTCGCGCGTCGGCTTCGGCGTTTTGGTGAGCAAGGCTGCCGCCTGCATGATCTGGCCTGACTGGCAATAGCCGCATTGCGGCGTCTGTTCAGCGATCCAGGCCTTCTGCATAGGATGCAGACCATTGGCCGATAGTCCCTCGATGGTCGTCACCTTCTTGCCGGCAAGTTGCGACACCTGGGTCTGGCAGGAGCGTACAGCCTCGCCATTGACATGCACTGTGCAGGCACCGCAAAGGCCTGCTCCACAGCCGAATTTCGTACCCGTCAGGCCGATATGCTCGCGCACGATCCACAAAAGCGGCGTGTCAGGCTGCGCATCGACTTTCATTGACTGGCCATTGATGGAAAGTTCGTAGGTTGCCATCGCGTTCTCCCCTCGCAACTTCGTTTCGTCAGCAGATCTTCTGTGGCACGGCGAACCGGGCGGGGTCAGTGCCAAGCAAGCCTGCGATGTCGCCGCCCGCTATCGCGCTATGCCTCATCTCCAGCTCAGAAGCCGAAGAGATGCGGCCATTTCTCCATCACTTGCCGTTTCAAAGCAGGGCTTGCCTCGGCAACCGGTGGGAATGGCGCTCCCCACGGCCTGCAGGCATCAACCACGGCCCGGTTGTTCTCCCAGGGCGGCCCAAAAAGCATAGGGTCGAGGGGCGTGCTCCAATGGCGACGCACAAAGTCTATGTCATTGGGCGGGTCGCACCGCGTCGCCATGGCCCAGATCACATCGTGGATATTGGAAGGGTCGATATCGTCATCCACAACGACAACCCAACGCCCGGCATAAGCGCCAGACTGGCAATTCGCGGCCAGCATGCCCGCCTGTTTCGCATGCCCGGGATATTTTTGCTTGATCGAGATGACATTGAACAGACGACCAGCGCCCGCCTCATGGCACCAAACCCCTTGAATGCCGGCAAGGCCGGCTTTCTCGCACTCGTCCCAGATCATCGAGGCTTTGACGACGGCACGCGCGACAGTGAAGTTCGATGGCGGCCGTGAGGGAATAGCAAGTGTCAGAATCGGATTGTTGCGGAAGTGGACCCGCTGAATGTGCACCACGGGTTGCTGACTGGCTTCACTGGCATAATAGCCCATGAACTCGCCAAAAGGCCCCTCAAGCTGCGTTTCGCCCGGATGCATGACGCCTTCAAGGACGATCTCCGACGCCGCGGGGAATGGCAGTTTGTAGAGTTCGCTTTCGATCACCTCGAACGGCTGGCGACGCTGGCCACCGGCATAGTCATATTCCGACACGCCCTCGGCCATTTCGGCATTCGCGCAGAGGAACAGCAAGGGATCCTGGCCACACGAGATAACGATCGGACAGGATTGGCCCCGCGCGAAATATTTTTCGCGGATCATGCGCCCATGTTTGCCCGGCGAAATCCAAATTCCAACTGTGTTCTTGGAGTGGACAGCAATCCGATACGTACCAACGTTGACCCAACCGCTATCTGGATCACGCATGATCACGATATCTTCGGTGCCGATATAGCGCCCGCCATCAAGCTCGTGCACGAAGGGTGCGGGAAACTTCGTCAGATCGATCTGTTCGTCGCGCCAAGTGTTTTCTAACACCGGCCCCGTGGAGACGACCCGTGGAAGCGTCATCTCGAATTTCTCTTTCATCCGCGCTTTATAAGCGCGGACAATATCGAGGCGTTCGCGCGGTGCCGGCAGGCCAAGGACGTGAGCCAAGCGCTTATAGGAATTGGCGGCCCCAGCCAGCACGCGAAAGCCCGGCTGATATCCTGGAATATTGTCGAACAGCAGCGCGGGCTCCTCGCCTGGACGCAGGGCGGCGACAGTTTCAGCCAGGGCGCTCATTTCCAAATGTGAGTCGGCGCCGTTGACGTGAGCCAATTCTCCCATGGCCTCGAAGTCCACTAGCAAATCCCGAAGGCCATCCCTGTTCGATTTCGGATGACTGCGGGTTTGCTCCTGTACCGCGCTCTCCATCTCGCTTCCCCTTGGCTGAGCGCCTTAACTCAACACAACCATTTGAATTAAAATGGTTTCATCCCGCTTTTCCTATGCGGGAGAAAATCTCATTTTGCGCAAATAGCATATTTCCAGATAATTTGCACAAAAATAATATCTTGCACAAAAATATTTTTATGCGTAGATGAAACAACTCTGCGGAGCGGTTGCGCATGTGGAGAAGAGGAAACAATGTGCGCAATCGGAAGCGATGCTGCCACCGCCCCAGAACAGAGGTCTCAATCCAATGAACGCGTACGAAATGCAGATAGCGAAGACAGAAAGCGGCGAACCGGCGTCGCTTTCAGAGCGCGCGTTTCGCTTGTTGCGACAACAGATCCTTCACGGCGTCATTCAGCCGGGAAGCAAGTTGAAGATGGATGTCCTGCAGCGCGAGTATGACTTCTCAAGCAGCCCCCTGCGCGAAGCCTTGAACAGATTGGCCGCTGAAGGCCTCGTCACGATGGACGAGAATCGCGGCTTTCGTGCTGCGCCGATGTCGGAAGAAGATTTCCACGACGTCACCATGATGCGCCTCCTTGTCGAGCCCGCCGCCATGGCAAGTTCCGTTGCTGCCGCCAACGACAAGTGGGAGGAACGGATTGTTGCAACGTTTCATGGGCTGAAGCGCACGGAGCAAAGAGTTCCACGGCCCGAGATCTGGTTCGACGACGATTGGACGGCCCGCCACAAAAAATTCCATATGGCGCTCATTTCGCAATGCCCGTCCCAGCGCTTGTTCATGCAGAGCTGGAATTTGTTCGATCATGCCGAGCGCTACCGCCGTGTTTGCGCTGTCAAGCGTCGCGAGGCCCGCGATACCGGCGGCGAACACAAGGCTCTCATGGAAGCAGCTTTGGCACGCGACGCCGACCTGGCCAGCGAACTCATCAAGAAGCACATTCAACGAACCTCAGAGGATGTCCATGCGTTTGTCCTGGCTCGAGCGAACGAACTCGTCGGCTCTTACGAACAGACATAAAGACCGGCTGCTGGCTATCAAGTGGGGTAGTTTCTGTACCTCGCTCATGATTTGCGTCGCTGCAGCGCAAGCTCAGACTCCAGCCGAGTTTTTTCGTGGCAAAACGGTCAAGATTATCGTCGCCGCTGCCCCTGGAGCCGCATATGATTTCGTTGGCCGCGCTCTGGCGGCCCATCTGGGCCAGTACATCCCAGGTTCGCCGAGCATCGTAGTCGAGAACATGCCAGGCGCCGGCAGCCTCGTCGCCGTGAACACGCTCTACAACAGGGCGCCCCGCGACGGCACTGTGATGGGTCTTCCGATCAATGGCATTGTCCTAGAACCCCGCCTGAAGTTGTTGTCCCGCGAAGGCGGCGCAACAAATTTCGACGTTCGGAAGATGATCTTTGTTGGCTCTCCAACTCAACAGCCTCAAATTCTTTGGGTCTGGCACAAGAGCGCATTCACCGGCATCGACGACCTCAGAAACCAAAAGGCAATTGTCGGCGCGACATCGTTCGGCGGCGACAATTACATCCTGCCGGTCATGTCCAATGCGCTTCTCGGCACGAAATTCAACGTGGTGACCGGCTACAAAGCCGTCAACGATGTTTTCCTCGCTGGTGAACGCGGTGAACTGGACGGGGGAACCGTCAATTATTCAAGCATCGCCGGCAAGAGCGATTGGATGCGCGACAAGAAGGCGCGAATCCTCATCCAGTTCGGTGCCGACCGCATCGCGGAGCTACCAGATGTTCCGACAGCTATCGAGCTGGCGACGGATGAAAACATCAAGCAAGCGCTGCGAACCTATTCGGTCAAATTCAAAGCGGCCTACCCTTTCATGCTGCCGCCGGAAGTTCCGAAAGATCGCGTCGAAGCGCTGCGTGCCGCCTTCATGGAAACCATGAAGGACAAGCAATTCATCGAGGACTCTCGGCGCATCGGCGTCGAAGTCGATCCGGTATCGGGCCAAGCCATTGCCGACCTCGTGACCGAAGTCGACAAAGTGCCACAGAACGTCATCGACCTCTTGGCCAAAACTCTCAACTAACAGTTTAAAAAAAGGAAATTGGGATGATTCAGGTAAAGCGTCTCGGGCACGCTACGTTCAGCACGCCCGATCTTGAGCAGCAGATCGACTATTGGACCCAAGTCGTTGGCCTTTCGCTTGTTGAACGCGGCAAGGACCATGCCTTTCTCGCCACCCGCCTGGGACAGGAATCCATTGCGCTTGAGCGCGGTCAGGACAAAGGTCATCTTCAGCGCCTCGCCTTTCAGGTCAAACCTGGCAGCGATCTCGGCGAATTGGCGGCCAACCTTCAAAAACATGGCGTCAAAAGCGAGATGCGCAAGGATATTTCACCTGGCGTATCCAACGCTATCGCCTTTTACGATCCAAAAGGCACGCTGATCGAGGTCTACGCCGACTATAATTTTGCGCCGAGTGACAACTTGGACAATGGCATTCAGCCGCAGAAATTCGGTCACGTTGCCTATCGAGTTAAAGACGTTCAGAAGCTCTCCGCCTTCTACTGCGATGTCCTCGGCTTTCGCGCCTCCGATTGGCTTGGTGATCATTTCTCGTTTCTGCGCTGCGGCGTCGATCACCATACGATCAATTTCGTTCGCTACGAAGAAGAAGCTTTGCACCACATCGCCTTCGAACTCCGCGACTGGGGCTCCATCCGCGACGCGTGCGACTTTTTGGACAAGAAGAAGATCCCGCTCGTCTGGGGGCCGCTCCGACATATTGTCGGCCACAACATCGCCGCCTATCACCGCAATCCCGACCATATCCGCGTCGAGCTCTTCACCGAGCTTGATATGATGCTGGACGAGGACCTCGGCTATTGGGAGCCGCGGCCCTGGCATCAAGAACGACCGCTCCGCCCGAAAGTCTGGGACAAGTCGACCCTGCGCAGTCAATGGGGCTTCGGATCTCACGGCAATTTCGAAGGTTATCCTTAAATGATCGATCGAGGCATCGGGCGTCAAGATCCGATGCCTCGCAATAGATTTCAGTTCGAGTGGAGGACGTCATGAAGAACGGCACAGCCGTCTTATATGCAACAGCTTTGGTGTTGGCGCTGCCATCGATCGCGATCGCGGCAGAACCTGCCACCGTTCGATTCGGCGTGATAGCAGCCTCCATGCGGCTCTTTCAGTCTGCGGGCATTCATATCGCCCAACGCAAGGGCATGTTCGAAAAACAGGGCTTGAAGGTAGACGTCGTTCCCCTACCCGGCGTCGAGCATATGACCAATGCTTTGGACAAGGACACCGTCGATATCAGCATGGTGGCAACGCCCTATCTGGTCAAAGCCGTTCTGAATGGCTCCGACGCAACCGCGATCATCGGCGGACCGGCCAATACGATCTACAACATCGTCGGTCGGCCAGAGGTCACCTCCATGGAACAGTTGCGCGGCAAAACCGTTGCCCTATCCCTGCCTGAGGACATGATCTCCATCACGACGCGCATGATCCTGGCGAAGCACGGCCTTCAGGAGAAGGATTATGCCGGCAAGGAGCTGATCGGTACGCCCCTTCGATCAAAATGTCTGGAGAGCGCGGAATGCGCTGCCGCGCCGCTCAGCCAGCCGGAGGATTTAAGCTTTCTCCGCAAAGGCTATCGCGTTTTAGGGAACTCCCACGAAGTTACCCCGACGATGCAATTCACCGTCTTTGCGGCGCGCAAGCCCTGGGCTGCGAAGAACAAGGACGTAGTCGTGCGCTTTACCAAAGCCATCGAGGAGGCCTACGCGTTCACGGCAAACCCCGCCAATCGCGAGGAAGTTGTCAAAATCGTCGTTGAAGCCACCGGCGCCTCAGCCGAGGATTCCCGTGAAATCTACAAACTCTATTACGAGCCCAATAAAGGCGTGATGCCGAAGCGCGGCGAAATCAATGTCGAAGGCGTCGCCAAGGTGATCGAACTTCTCGGTACGGCAAGCCTGCTGCAGAAGCCGCTGCCAGCCCCAGAGCGATTTATCGACCTGGAGTATCTGCGAGCAGCGGGCATTCAGTAAAGCGCTTAGCCAGAAACTAAAACGAACCAACCAGTGAACTGTGAACGCGCGGCCAAGCCGCGTGATGGAACCCCTTTGCCTTTATTCCCGGCTTCAAGCCTCCGTAGGAGTGAGAACGTGCAGACTTTGGAAAATGACACCACCGTTGCTGACGTATATTTGCGCATACTGGCCGATCGTGGCGTTGAATATTTGTTTGCCAATGCTGGAACGGACTTCGCGCCGCTGATCGAAGCCTATGCGAAGGCTGAAGCCGAAGGCGCGAAGGTGCCAAAGCCGGTGACGGTACCGCATGAGAATGTCGCGGTCGCCATGGCCATGGGACACTATCTGAAGTCGGGCCGGCCGCAATTGGTGATGGTGCATGTCAATGTCGGAACCGCCAATTCGGTTTGCGGCGTTATGAATGCCTCGCGCGCCAACATTCCAGTTCTATTCTCCGCCGGTCGCACGCCGTTTACCGAGAGCGGCGATGTGCCCGGGGGAAGGTCAGGCGAAATCCATTGGCCGCAGGAAATGCGCGATCAGGCGTCGATTTTGCGTGAATTCGTCAAATGGGATTATCAGCTTCCCAACGGTAAGGTTCTGGAAAACACGGTCGATCGCGCGATCAATATGGCGAGCGCCGAGCCGAAGGGCCCCATCTATCTGACATTGCCCCGTGAGGTTCTTGCCGCGCCTGCGAACGGCATCGGCTATCATTCACCAAGCCGCCACCGCACGGCTTCCCCGCCCTTTCCGGATCTTCGCGCCATCGACGAAGCGGCGGATATGATCGCCAAAGCTAAGAATCCGTTGATCATTACGTCCAGCGCCGGTCGTGACGAAGGCGATGCGGAGCGCTTGGCCGCCCTCGCCGATGCTTTTGCCATCCCCGTGACCCAACGCAAGCCTCGTTACACGGCGCTGTCCACCGATCACGCCATGCATCTTGGCTACGATCCCGACAGCATGCTGGCGGCGGCGGACCTTGTCATCGTGATCGAATGCGATGTTCCGTGGGTTCCTTTCAAGCAGAGCCCGGCGAAGGACGCCAAGATCATCCATATCGGCGTCGATCCGCTCTTTTCCCATTATCCGATGCGCGCATTTGATTGTGACCTCGCCATTACAGGCGTTCTGAGCGCAACATTGACGCAACTGACGCAAGCGCTCGCCACACGGCAAACTGCAGCGATCGATAGTATCGAAGAGCGACGTCTTCGGCTCATACAGCAGCGGACGGCCCAGCGCGACAAGTGGCGGGAAGCACTGAAGCGAGCCCGCAACAATACACCGATGTCACCAGCCTGGATCAGTCATTGCATTGATGCCGTGAAGGGCGAAGATGGAATTGTCATCAAGGAATCGCCGCTGCAGCTCGAGCAGATGCGTTTCACCAAACCCGGGACCATGTATTCAATTGGTGCAGCGGGCGGCCTCGGCTGGGGGCTCGGAACCGCGTTAGGCGTCAAGACGGCGGCACCGGACAAACTGGTTATCTGCACTGTCGGTGACGGCGCCTACATGTTCGGCAATCCAATTCCGGCTCACTACGTGTCCGCAGCCGAAAAATTGCCGATCCTCACCGTCGTCTTCAACAATCAGATGTGGGGCGCCGTGAAGCGTAACACACGAGAAGTCTACCCCGACGGCTTCGCCGCGCGCAGCAATCGTGAACCCCTAACTTATTTCGACCCAGCACTCGATTTTTCCAAGGCGGCTGAAATCGCCGGCGGCTACGGCGAAACTGTCGAGGATCCCGCGCATATGGAAGCAGCGCTCGAGCGTTCCCTCAAGGTCATCGGCAATGAGAAGCGCCAAGTCGTTCTTAACGTGGTCTGCGGAGGCCCGTGAGCGATCACTCTCCCGCGATTGGCAGAACTAGAAAGCAGTACGGAATATACGATGCGACAGAATTCCGATGTACAAATCCAACTTATTGGACTGACGGGGAGCCTGCGAAAGCAGTCTCATTCGCGGGCCGTTCTCCTAGGGCTACAGGCGGCTCTCAGACTCAGCATCAAGCTCGATATCGTTGATCTTGATCTGCCTCTCTACAACCTCGATCACGACGGCGCCGCGACACCGCAAAGCGTGCGTGATCTACGCGACCGGATCATGGCCAGCGATGCCGTCGTGATTGCGACGCCAGAATATAATCACGGCATTCCCGGTGTTTTAAAGAACGCGCTTGATTGGGCGTCGCGGCCCAACGGCAAGTCCTGCCTCAAGGACAAACCCGTTCTTGTCATCTCGAACTCGACGGCTTTCACCGGGGGCGCCCGCGCTCACACGCAAGCCAACGAGACGTTGATTTCCTGTCAGGCCAATATTGTTTCTGGTCCGCAAGTCGTCATCGGCAGCATCGCAACCAAGATTCAGGAAGACAGGCTCGCCGACGCGGCAAGCATCACATTCGCTCTGGCGGCAATCGATCGTCTGATCGGCGCCTGCCAGGACGCCAAGGCCGCAGCATAACGCACTGAGAGGGAGGGAACCATGGGAGTGACAGGGACGCATTTCTCTGCGTTGTTTATCTTAACCGCGGTATCGGCATGGGCGAACGGAACTTGGGCGCAAGAGAAGGGCGACGTCGAACGCGGCCGGTATCTGGTTGAGATCGGCGTCTGCGCCTCGTGCCATACCAAGCCGAATGCTGACGGCCACCTTAATCAAAGCATGCATCTGGCAGGCGGAAAACGGTCCGGTCCATACAATACGGCAAATCTGACACCCGATGTAGAAACGGGTCTTGGTAGCTGGACCGAGGCACAGATTGTCGACGCGTTAAGAAATGGCAAGCGGCCAAGCGGCGAGCCCATTCGCTTTCCGATGGGCATCTTCTTCTACCGACACCTCTCGGATAAAGACGCCCACGCGATCGCTGCTTACCTCAAAAGCATCCCGCCAATCAAAAACCACGTGGAGCGGCTTCCGTCGACCCGGCCCGATCAGAGCTATGATCTGACCACAACCATACCCGAGCCAGCTCCTGCGGAACGCGGGAAATATCTCGCCGAGGCAGTGGCTCATTGCATGCAATGCCACACGCCGCGCGTCGGCCTCACGCCGGATATGACGCGCGCCGGAGCCGGCGGCACGCCCTATGCGGTGCCGGGCGGCGGAACCATGGTGGCCGCCAATCTGACACCCGGCAACAAGCACGGCATTGTTCAGTGGACGGATGAACAGGTGAAGACAATCATCACCAAAGGGGTACGGCCGGATGGAACGCCGCTTGTCCCGGTCATGGACTTCGAAATGTATGCCGCCATGACGGACGAAGATCTGACAGCGCTCATCGGATACCTGCGAAACCTCAAACCGGTCACAACGGACTGAGAGAGAAATCTCTTCGATATCGAGGATTTTCCATGCTTTCCAAGCGTACAATGTTGAAGGCCGTCGCCGCTGTTGGCGTCGCGACCTCCCTGCCCAACTTGCTGAGGGCTCAAGACAGCTATCCCAATCGGCATATACGCATCGTTGTCGGCTTCCCTGCTGGCAGCGGTGCCGACGTCATGTGCCGGTGGTATGCGCGACAACTCGAAATCGCCTGCAAATCACCGGTCATCATCGAGAACAAGCCTGGAGCCGGCGCCAACATCGGCACGGTCTACGCGGCACGCGCGAAGCCAGACGGCTATACGATCAGCCTCAATTCAAGCTCCAGCATGATCGGCCCGGGGTTTCTTCTCAAAGACCCAGGATTCGATCCGCGGAAGGACTTCGTACCGATACGGACCATCGCTCAACTTGCCTTCGTGCTTGTGACTTCACCACGCAGGAAGGAAAGCAACCTGGCCGAGATGACGACCGCACTCAAAACCAAGAAGACGGCGACCTTCGGCTATACGAACCCGACCAGCATCATATGTGCTGAACTCTACAAGCGAGTGAGCGGGATCGAGGCCAGCGGCGTCGCCTACAAGACCTCGCCGGACGGGTTGCGCGACGTCATCGATGGCGATCTGGACTTCATGTTCATGGATAGCACGTTTGCGGCAGGTCAGGTGCGATCCGGCAATTTGCGGGCGGTCGCGGTCACATCGAACGATCGTGTGGCCCTTCTCCCCGATGTCCCAACAATGCAAGAACTCAATATCGACGTGTCCTTTGCGCCATGGTGGGCGGCTTGGGCACCGAGCGGCACACCTCAACCCATTGTCGACCAGTTGTCGAAATGGTTCGAGGAAATTGCCAAGAGCGATGAAACGCGAGAGTTTCTCAACAAAATCGCGGCGAATCCACTTCTAGGCGGACCACAAGAGACCAGCAAACGCCTGGCCGACGAAATCGCGATTTGGCCTCCGCTCGTCGCCGCTGCGCAACTGACGCCCCAATAGCGATGAAGTCAGTCACACCGTCGATCATCTGTGGAGGGTAAGATGAAAGCATCACTATTTCAGTCTCTTTGTTTAGCGTTAGGCGTTTTGACCTCAGGCACTCTCCACGCAGAGACCGATGCCGAGCGCTACGAAGCAGCTAAGCAAGAGAAATCGCTCGTGATCTACGCTGGCGGCCCCGTTGCCCCAAACGAAAAATTCGCGCGCGAGTTTGAGAAAGCCTATCCGGGCATTTCCGTGACCGTCGTCGGCGGCTTCAGCAACGTCCTGAACGAGAAAATCAACAGCCAGATCAAGGCGAAGAAGCTGGAAGTGGACCTGGCAATTTTTCAGACCGTGCAGGATCTTGTAGGCTGGAAAAAGGACGGCGTCCTCCTCAACTTCAAGCCCGATGGATACGAGCAGATTATTCCTGCCTTGCGCGATCCCGATGGCGCATTCACGACGACACGCGTGAGCCTGCTGACTTACGGCTCGAACACAAACTTGATCGCGGGAAACGCGCGTCCGAAATCCGCGCTCGACTTCCTTGATCCGAAATACAACGGCAAGCTCATCACCTGCTATCCCGCCGATGATGATGCGACGCTCTACGTCTTCTACACGATCGTTCAAAAATACGGCTGGAACTATATGGATCGCTATATGGCCAATAAGCCGAAGTTCGTTCAGGGCCATCTCGGTGTTGCTCGTGGCCTCGCCGATGGCTCGAGCTCCGCAACATTTGACGCGACGATCAACGTTGAAGACCTCAGAAAGGCAGGCCAGCCGGTCGAAATGTTTGTATCCGAACAGGACGAAACGCCGGCCTTTACGTTGACCGCCGGCATCTTCAAGGATGCGCCCCATACCAATGCGGCGAAGCTCTTTCTCAACTGGTATATGGCGCCCGAGCAACAGCGCCGGACAGGTAGCTTTTCGGCGCGCACCGATGTCGGACCGCCGGAAGGCTTCCAGCCGCTTTCGTCCTATCGCCTGGCAAACAATTATCGCGAGCTCGTCTCCAATGACGCGCTCATGACCGAACTGAGGGCCCGTTTCGAGAAGTATACGGGCCCCGTGGTAAACACCGGTGGCGTCCGCTAACGCGTGGCGCATTCCCTCGACCCGACCACACCGAACAAAACGAAACGGCCGGGTAAATGCCCGGCCGTTTTGTGCCCTTTATAACCCGGCCAACTGTACAGTCTTCACGCGATCAGATGGCGCTCAATTCGCGCCACGCACACAGACGCTTCATCCACCATTTTTCTGTTCCACGATGATAAACCGACCGCGCTCCGCGCTACATTACCGCCGCGCCAACATCGATCGGCCCATATCTCATAGAGGGCTTGATCGAGGCGATTATCGTCCCGGATCATATCCCGACGCCGGCGCGATAAAACAAAATTGTCCCGGCTCACGTTCTTGTCTTCAACCGCATGCCCGATCTGAAACTCCTCGGACAAAGCATCGAGCAGAAGGTTGCAGTGGCGATACGAGCCGACGAACCAAAACCGATCCAATTGCCGGGACAGGAAATCCAAGGTTTGGTTCTGCGACATGAGCAGCTCCTGGACTGCAGGCATGCGAAAATATCGGGAAAGCAGGAAATGACTGATCGGATTCTTGCGATGACACCGATACCAGAAGTCAAAATCCATCGTCATGGCCCGATCGCGGCGAGCTGATGTCCTGATGTTGAACGCATACAGAGATTGGAAGTAGCCAACTGGATCTCTCAGAAGCCCAATTTCTCGAATCTCTTGCCCCAGAAAGATCTTGACTGCGGTTCTCGGAAGATAGTGCCCCGCGAAGAACCGGACATTCTCCAATGTGGATCTTTCGCTGATGTCAACGGAATGGCGCTGCGACTTCTCAGTTATGATCACGACCTGATCACGATGTAGACGCATATGGTTGATGATCGTCGACCCTGCACACTTCGGGACGTGTGGTAGGAAATACACAGCTGCCGAACCCATCAAATTGCCTCAAGAATTCTGCCTCCATTTTCATCGGCTCGAGAACGTCAAGACCGCCCAAGCACAGGCGCGCTGCATGCGCCTGATGGCATTGATCATGCATCAGTGGACAGAGATTTTGACTTCTAAACCGAGATAGGCGGAAGCCTAACCGAGCCTATGTGTACTCTCACCAGCCGTGCAGCAGGATTAAGTGATATTAAGAAATATTGCGGGATACGAAACTTTCCGCGAAGTCAGGCCAGTCGTGAAATACGACAACTTGCCGCCATATTCGGTCGCAACATCATCCTATCCGGGCGCTGACCAGTGGTCTTAGAACAAATGGATACAATGCCTTCGCTTCCGAATTCTTCAGCCACCATCCTACTTGTTGAAGATGATGCCGGAATATCCGCCATCCTGTCGGATGTACTCGAAGACGCCGGGTTCACAATCGTTTCTGCGGCTTCTGGTCAGAGAATGGACGCCGCTCTCGAAACAGAACAGATCGATCTCGTTCTTCTCGACATCATGCTCCCTGACGAAGACGGCCTCAGCATCTGTCGGCGCTTGCGATCGATATCAACAATTCCGATCATCATGCTGACCGCGCTGAAGGAAGACATCGATCGCATCATAGGACTTGAAATAGGTGCCGACGACTACATCACGAAGCCCTTCAATCCGCGTGAGCTGATCGCTAGAATCAGAGCTCTCTTACGTCGGTCCAATATTCGCCAACCTGTAGCCAGTTCCGAAAACGCCCCCAGACGTTTCGCCGGCTGGATAATTCATCCCACCGCTCGCCAGCTCCATAACTCGGAGGGTGCGATGGTGACATTGACCAGCGCCGAATTCGATCTTCTGGCCGCCCTTTGCCTTAATCCGAGGCGGATTCTGTCCCGCGAACAATTGCTCGAATTGACCCATGGTGGCCTCGCCGGTCCAATAGAACGCAGCATAGACGTTCACATCAGCCGGATACGGCAAAAAATAGAATTGGACCCAGCCGCTCCGCAACTGATCAAGACTGTCCGGCTCGCCGGATATATATTCACCCCACTGGTGGAGCTGATATGAGGCAGCAGATCGCGCGGGCCTGGCCTCGGACAATCGTGGCACAGATTACCGTTCTGATTGCGATCTCGCTCACGCTCTCATGCATAATGACGGCTATTGCTCTCCACTTCATCCAGCCGGAGCCGCTGGCGAGATTGGGGCAAGCGAGCGCACTCGTTAGAGCAACGACAATCGTGCAGCTGGCGCAACGTTCAGAATCCGATGCCGAGATCGATGCCCTTCTCGCCCATGCAAATCGAGCGGGGATCCCTGTCGAAAAGATCGATACACCGAAATCCCTGGAGAACCTGAGCGACGAGGGACGGTCGGTTTTGGCGAGATATTTTCGCCGTCTTGGTGGGCCCCTGGACATCCACGGAATAGAAAAAATCGCATTTCGCGACAACGCCCTCATCGTCGTCCTGGATAAGGTTTCCCTCAAACTCCGAATGCCCGCCAATTGGACGCCACCACCAGGACGGGTACCGAGATTTATGGGGGTGCCTCTGATGTTCGTTCTCATCGCCGTCACCACCTTTTCTGTTGTTCTGCTGTTCTATGCAGCAAGGTGGGTCATCGCGCCGCTTTCGTCGTTTGCCGCCGCCGCTCAGGCATTTGGCCGCTCTCCGAAATCGGACTATGCGTTGAGCGAAGATGGCCCCCGCGAAATCGCGTTGGTTGCGCGCGCATTAAACGAAATGCGCGACCGTATCCGCGAGCTTGTGGAACGAAGAACTTTGATGCTCGCCGCCATTGGCCACGATCTCCGCACGCCGCTTACCAGACTGAGGCTGCATGCGGAGCAGGTCGATTCCGCTGTGATAAGGAATCGAATGGTTCGCGAGATCACGATCATAGACAATATGCTCAGCGACACACTTGCCTATCTAAAAGATGACAGTCATTCCGAACCACTCAGCTCGGTGGATCTGCCAAGCCTTCTGCAAACCATTTGCACGGCCTATATCGATTCAGGATTTAATGTGTCCTATCAGGGAATCGATCGAGCAATATATGTGTGCCGCGCGGCCTCGTTGAAGCGAGCCATCACAAACTTCATTGAGAATGGAACAAAGTATAGTTCCGAGGTTGTCGTCGGTTTGAAATACCTGGAAAGCGATGTCTGTATTGAGATTGCCGACAATGGACCTGGTATTTCTCCAGACATAAAGGAAAAGGTATTCAAGCCGTTCTTCAAGGGAGACCCTTCGAGATCCGGCCTCAATAGAACCGGCTTCGGCCTCGGCCTTTCAATCGCTCGCGATATTATTCAGGCCCATGGCGGTCAGATCGATCTCTGCGATCGCAAGCCACACGGATTGCGCGTGCATATCAAACTGCCAAGCAAACCGCGAATGTCACCATAGGAGCGGATCTGAATAAACTTTCTCGCGACTGGTTGCGGCTCGCAGTTTGTCGACCATCAAGCTTGCCAGTTGCTCAACGATAAAATCAGCCCAGTATTCCGCCGTCCCTTCGCTCGTGACACGTGTATCGAAGCGATCCGGCGGGACAAACATGCGATTGGTATCCTCATACCGACCTTTTTCGATACGATCGATCCATATGATGAAGGCCTTTCCCCGTGCATCGAACGCGGTCCGCGTTTCGGGCGTCGGGCAGACGAAGTCGGCGACAGCACAGACGCCGACCTTCGCAACCTGATCGCACAGCCAGCCCATCCGACGGGCCTGCTCAATGCGATCATCAAGACTGTACCCAAGATCTCTGCTGAGATTTTGCCGCACGTCATCAGCGTTGAAGTGCACGGCATGAAGTAGGGGCGCCAATTTACGGGCAAGAGTGGTCTTGCCCGAACCCGGAAGCCCCATGATGAGAATCTTGTGATTCATGGCTTCACAATCATGATCCACTTTCGACAATCGGCGGATGAACTTTAGATATACACGACGCCTAGCTCGTCTCCATTTGAGTCATGTTAAAAAATATTTCGCCACTCGATGTTCTTCGAAACCGTAGTCTTCAGATCAGAACCTATTCTGGCTTGATGCCAACCGATTGAATGACCGCTTTCCAATGTTCGGCATCCGCGGCGATCAGACGTGCGAATTCCTGCGGTGTTGCGGTTTCACGTTCGCAACTATTGAGCCCCAAGAAGCCGGATGACTTTTCGTTAGATAATACCTCTCCCACTCCATCGCGGATCTTATTGATCAGATTTGGAGGCATCTGCGAGGGTCCGAAAATACCGAACCAGGAGCTCACTGAAAAACCTGGCACACCAGATTCGCTGACAGTCGGCAGGTTCGGGCGAACAGATGCTCGCTTTTCACTCGCTGCGGCCAGGATGACAACATCACCGGACTGCTCGAACGGAGAAATATTCGAGTAGTTGATGATGAGAGCATTCACATCATTACGGACCAGACCTTCAATAGCCGGAGCGCCACCGCGATAAGGTACATGGGTCATGCGGATACCCGCGCGACGCATGAAATCCTCCATGCCCAAATGGCCGTAAGTACCCAGGCCCTGAGAACCGTAGTTAAGTACGTTCGGCTTGGACTTCGCGAGAGCCAAGAATTCTTCCAATGTTTTGACCTTCAGCGACGCTTGAACGGCAATGACCGGCGTCAGGCGGCAGATCAGCGCTATGGGCGCAAATTCGCTCACATTGAAATTGAGCTCTTTGACCATAAAGGGGGTCGATGTGAATGGCGCATCCGCGGTCACGAAGAGCGTATGGCCGTCGGCGGGGGCGCGAGCCACGGCTTGGGCGGCAACAGCGGAATTCGCTCCGACGCGATTCTCAACAATGACCGGCTTGCCCCACTTCTCAAACAAGCCCTGCCCGATGACGCGGGCAACCGCATCCGTCACTCCGCCGGCCGCCACGTTGACGATCAGCCTTACGTTGGCACTCGGATAGTCCTGAGCAAAACCCGATGTCGCCACCAGTCCCATCGCGAGACCCGTAATAACTCGAACTATAAGCATGATGCCCTCCCCCAGGCACAATTTTCGATGAATCTTTTCACGCAGCCCGACGAGCGTCGTTGTTCAGTAGAGGCAAGCCAAAGATGAGCAGTTCCAGATCGCTCTCGGCGACGACGTCGACAAGCTCGCCCGGCTCGGCTTGAATGGTGGAAAGGCGCGACAAGCTCGTATTTTCGCAGCGTCCCGTTCCCGATAGAACCGTGATGAGAACGCGCGCATCTTTTCGCTGCGCGATCCATCGTGCGTCGGCTTGAACATGGACGATTTCCGCCCAAGTCCCACGTTCCGTATAGGTCCCCAGATGTTTGTGATTGACCCCGGCTAAACCAGGATCGGGAATCCAACGAAAAGATTTTGGGTCCATGATGATAGGACTTGGATATCGTGCTTTGGGATATTCGAGCCGCGTACCGAAGGCATGCTGCCAGACCGCATCAAGGCCGCCCATCATTTTGCCATCGCGTCGGCGGTAGAGAACGTCAATGAATTCACCTTCCTGGCGTAAAGCCTCGCGACAGGCACGCAAGCGGTCTGGCCCGAGATAGCCATAACCTGAAGATCCGCCGAACTGCAGGGTCAAGTGAAACCGGCTGCCGGGCTCGCTCGCCCCAAGTGGATCATCTTGCGGGCCGTAGGGTGCACCCTCGGTGAAGTATCCAAGCTGACCTTCGCGCAATTTAATCCCCTGGCCGACATTCATGTCGCCGCACAGGGGAAAGCGAAACTGATCGAAGTTATGACGATGGCGTTCAGTGGTGAAGTCCGCGTCCTGGCGCGCAAGAAGCAGAACGAAATTGTCCGCCGCGTCTTCGTCACCGGTCAGCAGATATTTGAAGGCAAGAGATCCAGTCGGGTGATCTTTCAACCACGGCACTGAATCGTCGGAGACGATCTTCACTTCATCACTCCCATCGCTTCACACTTGGTTGCAAGTATACGGTTTTATGGTGATGATGAGAGCATGAGAAAAAGGTAGAACGTGATAGAGTCTAGTTATCGGGTGGATTTATGAAATTACACCAGCTGGCGGCCCTTGTGGTCGCATCTGAGACGGGGAGCTTGCGCCGCGCAGCCGACAAGATGCACCTGTCGCAACCAGCCCTCAGTCGCAGCATTCGCGAGCTTGAGCTCGAGGTCGGCGTTAAACTTCTCGATCGCACGGCTCTCGGGGTCGAGCCGACCGTCTATGGCAAGGCTTTGATCCTGCGCAGCAAAATTGTCGAGGCCGAGCTGCGCCAGGCGCGCGACGACATCGCGCATCTACGCGCTGCGACGCAGGGCGATCTACGGATCGGCGCCACCCCGGTGGCGGCATTCAGCCTTCTGCCGATGGTGTTAGCTCAAATCAAGAAAGCGCGGCCCAACCTGCGTGTCACCGTCAGCGACGGCATCGGCGCCGGCCTCTTGAACCGATTGCGGCAAGGAGATTTCGACTTCGCTTTCGGACGCATCTTCGATGATGTCGATCCTCATGAATTCAACATCGATGTTCTTTTCAATGATAGCCTCGTTGTCTTTGCACGGCGAGACCATCCGCTGACCAAAGAAAAGCGATTGTCCAAAATTGATTGGGAAAAATACGAATGGTTCCTGCCAGGCAACGATAGCCCAGCAAGAACCGCATTGCAGCGCACGTTTTATGAGAAGACCGGCCTCGCACCTAAATGTGTCATGGACAGCGATAGCTTCATGACGATGCTAACGGTCATCTCACAAACTGATCTCCTTGGCGTGGCGCCGCATGAACTCTTTCGTATCGGCTGGTTGCAGCAAACATTCGTGACGCTCGATCTCGGGCTCAAGCTTCCCAGTCAGCCAACCGGCATTATAAGACGCGCGAAAAGCACGCCATCCACCGCAGCGCGGTATGCCATTCGCGAGCTTCGCCATGCCGCCCGCCAGCTCCGCAAAGATAAAGCGCGGTGATCTGAGTGAGGGTTTGAGTTGGCCCCGCGCCAGTTAAGCTGGTCACGGGGCGGAGCTTCAGGTCGTTCGAGTTCAAGCTGGCGGCAAGCTGGCATCGTGCATGGTCACGGCCAGCAGGCAAGGCGCGTTGGAACGGTTGCTCCAGCCATGGTTCACGCCGCGAATGACCGTCGAGTCGCCAGGCCGCATCAGCACCTCATCGGTGTCGGTCATCAGATAGATCTCGCCGCTGACGCAGAAGATGACGTCACAGGTATCGGTCCGATGCATCGAGGGATGCCGCGCGTAGTCTTGCTCGGTCGGCACGTGTTTCTGCTGGGTCTCCCGGTGGAGTTTTTCGATCTTGCGGCGCTGCTCCTGCGGATCGTCGAGGTCTGGAAAAATTTCCAGCATCCGAAATGTCGAGCCGCCAGGGGGAGGCTCCCGCGAAACGGAGGATCGCGCCCGGTCATCCTCGATACTGTTGTCGACGGGCATCTCCCGCGTCGTCCAAAGCTCGACCCGGTAATAGGCGCCAGCTTCCTCCTTCACCATATCGGCTTCGCTGGACTTCACATAGGAGCGCCCCTCCGCATTTGATGTCAGCACGTAGCGTTTCCATTTCGCCATTCTCGTCTCCTTCCCCCTCTCAAGTGTTTTCGCGCGCTGGCAACATTGGTAGACAACCGCGGCTAAGTGGGCTAGTCACCAGTTAACAGAGTTCTTTGAGGGAAGGAAGCCCCTATGCGAGAAACGGCAGACCTCGACGAGGTCATTGATTCTGCTCCATTTGGCGCCTTTCAGATCAGCGTCGTCGCGCTTTGCGCCATCGTGGCCATGATTGATGGTTTCGACACCCAGGTGATCGGCATGGTCGCCCCCGCCATCGCCGCGGAATGGAATGTCTATCCCACCTTGTTCGGCCCTGTGTTCTCGTCCGGGCTGTTTGGCGGCATGATCGGCGCCCTCATGATGGGCCAGGCGGGCGATCGCTGGGGCCGCAAGCCTGTCCTGATCGCCGCGATCTTGCTCTTCTCGCTGGGCTCTCTGGCCACATGTCTGACCCAAAATGTTACCGAGCTGATGATCGTGCGACTGATCACAGGCTTAGGCTTGGGCGGCGCCTTGCCCATCATCATCTCCATCGCCTCGGAATTCTCTCCCAAGCGCCATCGCACCAATATCGTGGCGTTCATGTTCTGCGGCTTCCCCTTGGGATCGGCGATCGGTGGCATCATCTCAGCCAAGATCATCCCTCTCCTGGGTTGGAAGAGCCTCTTCTGGGGCGGAGGACTGTTTCCCCTGCTTCTCCTCCCTTTCTTTCTGTTCTTCGTCCCGGAGTCGGCACGCTTCCTGGCCCTGCGCGGCAAGCGCGATGCGGTGCGGCGAATATTTGAAAGAATGGGCAGCGCCTTGACGTGGAGCGGCGCCACTCAGTCTGGCGCTCAGGAACAATCGGCTTCGGTGTTCACGCTCTTCCGGCAAGGCCGTGCCTGGATGACGGCGCTGATGTGGGCGACTCTGTTTCTCAGCCTGCTGCTGACCGTGTTCCTGGCCAGTTGGCTGCCGTTGCTAGCCCGGGAGGCCGGCCTCGGCATGGAGGCCGCCGTATTGGCAATCACCTCCTTGAACGTGGGCGGCATCATCGGCGGCTTTGTCATTGGCCGGCTCTGTGATCGCACCGCCTCCGCCAAGCCGATCGCAGCCGCTTATGTCTTGGGCGCCGTGGCGATCTCGCTCATCGGCATGATCGGTCACTCAAATCTCGGCTTGCTCGTCATCACCTTCCTGGCCGGATTGTTCACGGTCGGTGCCCAGATGTGTGCCATCGCCCTGTCGTCCCACCTCTATGAGACTTCTATCCGCTCGACGGGGGTCGGCTGGGCCTTCGGCATAGGTCGGGTCGGCGCTGTTGTCGGACCGATCGCCGGCGGCATTCTGATCGGCATGCAGATATCGATTCAGGCGCTGTTTCTCGTAGCAGCCGCCGTCGCTTTGGGTTCCGCCCTCGCGGTCCTGACCATCAAGCCGAGGTTGGCCAGGGCGAATGCGGCTCAGCCCATAGGCTGAGCCGCCACAACCGCCCAGCCGGCAAGTTGCCGGCTGGCGCGGTTTTGGACCAAGAAGGCAGGCGGGAGCCGGCGGTGTGGTGGTGATTTACGAGTAACTAGCCAGTTAGAGCTATTTTTTTCTGATCCGCCGGCGTGGATTTGATACGAGAGCTGAATGACCGAGTCTTCGAAGCAGCCATCTCCAATCCCGTTGGCCCGAGGCAATGCGGCCGAGCAGATCATCGCCGATCTGCGCGACCAAATCCTTCAAGGCCGCTATCCGAAAGGCTCCAAGCTTCCCTCGGAACGGGAGCTCGCCGCCTGGTACAAGGTCAGCGTCCCGACCGTGCGCGAAGCTATTCGCGGTTTATCGGCCGTCCACTTGGTCGAAGCACGGCACGGCACGGGGATCTACGTAACGGCCGCCGCCGACATGATGTTCGCGATGGCGGCCAGCACTTTGATCGAGCTCGAACGCGTTCGGTTGCTCGACATTCTCGATATCATGGAAGCACTGCTGGGCAAGGCCGCCGTTCTGGCCTGCGAGAACGGCACGGACGAAGAGTTAAGCGAACTCGTGACCGTGCTGGATGACTTGGACAAGGCGCAGACCAATGAGAATTTGGCGGCCTATCTCGGCAAGTTCCTGAAGTTGATGGCCCAGGCCTCGCACAATGCGCTGATTTCAACACTCGTTACTTTCCTGTCCGACCTGCTGATCGAGATCGTTCAAGATGAGCAGATCGGTTTAGGCGATCGCTGGAAGAAAGTCGCCGCACAACTGGGCCCGCGCCGACACCTTTTGGCTGAGGCGCTGCGTAGCCGAGACGTTGCCCGCGCGACGGCACTCACAACCGAATATCATGCCCATACCAAGCAGCTGGTCGCCGACGGGCTGGCGGCTGGCCCGAAAGACGCCGACGCGGCCATGCGACGCGCGGTGAAACGCGTGCAGGCGCGTTAGTTGCACATCAGACGCGGCAGCAGACGTGCCGCATTGTCGCGTTCCACCGCTCGCAACGCAACCGCATCGAACAGACCGCACGCGGCCAGACCGCTGACATTGTCAGCTATCTCCCGATACGGGAAGTCACTCCCGAGCAGAACCTGGCTAACCGGCGCAATGCGCAGCAACGGCCCTAGCGCATTGGCGTTGGACGACTGAGCCGTGTCGTAGTGCAACTTTTGCAATTCATAGAGGACGCCGTTCGGTATTTTGGTAGCGCCCTCGGGGCTGCGCGATTGAACTTTCTCCTGCAGGAGGAAACGCTCGAGAAGGAACGGCATCGTTCCGCCGGCGTGAGAGAATATCCAACGAATATCCGGATAACGGCTGGCCGCCCCCGAGAGCACTAGGCTGGCGATCGCCCGCGTCGTGTCGGTGCCATATTCAATCATGGTGATCGGCGCTTCCGGCACGGTGCATCCGCAGCATCCAGGCATGGTCGGATGGGTGTACACCACCGCATGTCGCCGGTTCAGCTCTTCAAGCAAGGGCGAGAGGCGCGGATCGCCGAGCCAGAAATCGCCATAGCTCGTCCACATATGGATACCATCGGCATGCAGGACATCGAGAGAATAAGCCGCTTCGCTCAATGCCCCTTCCACGTCGGGCAGCGGTAACGTGGCGAAGAAGCCGAAGCGCCCCTTGTGCTCGTCGACGACACGGGCAGCATACTCGTTGGCATCTCGCGCGATATATCTTGCAAACGAGGCCTCACCATACCAAGCGCCAGGATTGGGAATGGACAGTACTGCGCTTGCGATGTCATTTCGATCCATCTCCTCCAACGAGCGGGCAATATCGAGAGAACGCAGCATCGGATTCAGTAAACTGCGCTCGCTTGCCGCTTTAGCGAACGCCGGCGGCAAAAAATGATGATGCACGTCGATCCGGCTGCATCCACAAGCCGATCCTCGCCCGAAGTCACTCACCCCAATCTCCATCTTACCCAAGTGACCAGTTGACAGATATCTGTTGTGATCCTAGCGTCCGGCTCTGTCAATCGTAAGCCATTGAACCGTCCGGAACCTGGGCGGTGGCCGACGACGGCCACTGGGGAAGGATGATGAAAAAATCGACCGAGACCACCATTCCATCTATGCCGGTGGTCGCACAAACAGCCGACGCTGAACTTCTGGCGCGCCCTTTGCGCGGCGCTGCCGATATCGAAGAGATTGAGCGGGTGCCGCTCGACGAGCGGCTATCAGTTGTGAATTTCTATCGCCGTATCGCCTTGGCACTCGAGGCGCACGATCCGGGCCGCACGGCAATTTCCTTTGTAGCCGATGGCGATCCCCAAGCGGTGTCGGAAACGGTTTCGTTTGGTGAGCTCCGTCGCAACATCGCGCTGACAGCAACGTTGCTGCGCGACCATGGGATCGGCCGTGGCGATGTCGTCGCCATCCTCCTGCCGACCGTGCCAGCGATCTATTGGTCGATCATCGGAACGATGTCGCGCGCCATCCCCTTCCCTCTTAATTGGATGCTTGAACCGCATCACGTTCTTGATCTGCTGTCTCAAGCGCGCGTGAAAGCCGTCATCGCGCTCGGGCCGACGCCCGGATTCAAAATCTGGGAATCGCTGTCGGCGATCCGCGATCGGCTGCCGCCCGATCTGCCCATCTGGACCGTGCCGGGTCCTGGGGGCGAGGTTCTGCCCGGGAGCGATCTCGCTCTAGCGATCAATCGCTTGGGCGCGACCAGTGCCACTGAAGACGTATCAATACCGGCGACGGGAGAAGACGTCGCCGCCTATCTGCATTCTGGCGGCACGACAGGCCTGCCGAAAATTGTCCGCCTCGCCCATCGCAATATTTCCTATCGTCACTGGACATTGCAGCTTGCCCAGCAAATCCAGTTCGGCGAGGTGATGCTGCAGGACACGCCGATCTTTCATGTGGGCGGTTTGGCAGGACGTTCCCTACCAATGCTGGCGAGCGGCGCCAGCCTGGTGATCCCCAGCATCCTCGGCGCGCGCGACAAGCGCTACATGGCGAACTACTGGAAATTCGTCGAACAGTTCCGCATCACACGGCTGTCGGGTGTGCCGACCATGTTTGCCGCGCTCGCCAAAGCGCCGCCGCAAGGAGAGGATTTATCATCCTTGCAGCCGAATTTCATGACCGGCTCAACCGCCTTGCCTCTCGCAGTGCGTGAAGAGTTCGAGCGGATTTCCGGCGTTCGTATTCTCAATTCCTACGGATTGACCGAAAATACCGCCACGGTCGCCGTCGAGCCTCGCGATGGCATCCCCAAGCAAGGTAGTTCGGGCATGCGAGTTCCCTACACGGAGGTCCGCATTGTGGCGCTTGGCGCAAGCAATGACACGTTGCGTCTCAGCGGCCCGCAGGAGACGGGCATGATTCACGTGCGAGGCCCAGGCATCACTCTGGGTTATCTTGACGCCGTGCAAACGGCCGCCAGCCGTACCCGCGATGGCTGGCTCATCACCGGCGATCTCGGCCGCATCGATGAAGACGGCATGCTTTACGTCACGGGCCGCGCCAAGGATGTGATCATTCGTGGTGGGCACAATATCGATCCAGGGCCGATCGAAGAGGCACTTCTGCGCTCACCCGCCGTCCTTCACGCGGCAGCCGTGGCCAAGCCGGACGCCTATGCGGGTGAACTGCCAATCGCCTATGTGCAACTCGTTCCCGGCGCGACCGCCACAGAGGCGGAATTGATCGCCTTCGCCGCCGCTCGCGTGAACGAACGACCTGCCGTGCCGAAAGAAGTCATCATTCTTGAAAAGATGCCGCTGACCGACGTAGGCAAGCCCATCAAGGCAGCGTTGCGGCAAGACGCGGCGGAGCGCGCTTTTCGCGCGGCGCTGGCCGACGCCTGTCCCGATACCAACCTGCAAGTCGTCGTACAGCCGCACGCGACCCATGGCTCGCTCGTGTCCATCAGAGTTTTAGCCGAGGATACCGAATATCCTCGGCTAAAGACCATGATCGACGGAGCGATGAACCAATATGCCGTGGCTTACGAGATCATACTTGTTTAGTCGATACGGACATCGATGAGGGCAAGCACCTGCTCTGCCCAACGGACGTTGGCGTAGTCGACCATCATGCCCCGGACTTTCACCGCGGCGCGACCGCCGGCCTCGGCTTCGCGAAACGCAGCAATAACCGCCTTGGCGCGCTCTACCTCATCCACCGTTGGCGAAAAGACACGATTGATGGTCGCAAGCTGGCGGGGATGGATAGCGATTTTGCCGTTGAATCCCATGACGCGCCCGAGCCGTGTCTCCGTTTCAAGGGCCGCGTCATCAGCTAGATTCATGAAGGCGCCATCAATCAACCATCGGGCACACGCGGCGCGCCCATCGCAAACGAACTTGCCTCGGGCGTAGCTCATGGCTTCGCCGGTCGGAGTCCATTGACCTGCGAGCTCGACCATCAGATCGCCTTGCTCAGCGCTGGCAAGCCCTGCACCGCGCACGCGAGGAAAGCGGCTTAGAATGTCGAATAGATTGCGCACGCCAAGTGCTGTTTCAACGACCGGCATCATGCTCAAGACATCGCGGGCTAACCCGGCCCGTGCCTCGAACGCGGCGAGCTGCCGGTCGATCTCCTCCAACTGCGAAGGCTCCGAGATTTTCGGAATCATGAGAGCCTGATTCTCATGACCGGCGAGCACCGAAAGATCAGCCGCGAGTTCTCCTCGATCGGGATGATTGATGCGGATGAAGGTCAATCGATCAGTTCGCGCGGCGAGTTCGGCGGCAACATGGTCCCGCGCCAGCGCCTTCTGGGCCGGCGGCACGGAATCCTCCATGTCCAAAATCACCGCGTCGGCGGGGCTGGCAGTGGCCTTGGCGAATAATTCAGGCCGATTGCCTGGAGCAAACAGAAGGCTGCGGAGGACGTGGGCGGACGACATAGGACGCCTCTGAAGATCGATGGTTTCTGACGAGCGCGGAAACCCTGATCCCGCGCAGCGGACATTCAGATATCCCACGCAGCCCGCAAATCAACAGTTATCTGATATCTTGCCATGGCGCCAAATATTCCATAGAAATAGCCTCACGATCGAGACACCAGTTATCTAGTATCAATACGGGCCTGGGAGGGCGACAAGTGGGGAACAAGACCAAGATTTGCTTCGCTGCGGTGCTGATGGCTGCGGTGTCTATGGGCAGTTCGTTCAATCTCAATGCCGCGCCACTCACCAAGTCCCGCGCGACGAACGCGCTTCCGGCCGGTTGGCAGGCCAGCAACATGCAGCCACTCGCCTATATCCAGGCGGCCCCCAACAGCACTCGCGCTTTCAAGATGAGCATGAAGCGCGTCGACGATCGCTGGTACCTGTTCGCGGCCACCGGCGGTCGCGACGGCGGTGGCTTCGAAGTCATCGACGTCACCGATCCTGCCAAGCCCGTTCGCGTCACCGCCGTTCAAGTCCCCGGCAGCAACGGCCAGCTGACACTGCACGACAATCTCCTGATCATCGCGCAGCAAGTGCCCTATGCGCGGAACTCGCCGCAGGAAAACGCCTTCGCTGGCGTTCCCAATGAAACCCGCAGCCTCGCCACGTTCTTCGACATCAGCGATCCACGTCAGCCGACGCGGCTATCGAGCTGGGAACGAGAAGGCTGGGCCTCCCATCGCAATGTTTATCCCGGCGGGCGTTATGCTTACATGTCGGCATGGATTCCTGGCTACAAAGGCCAGGCCACACTGACAATTCTCGACGTGTCGGATCCACGCAAGCCGGTCGAGGTCGGGCATTGGTGGCAACCAGGTCAGAAAGACGGCGAGCCTGATCGCGCTCCCCCCAACGGCTATCATGGGCCCGCAACGATAAGCCCTGACGGCAAACGTCTGACGACGGCTTACACACCGTCGCTCGTCAATCTTGACATTAGTGATCCCAGCCAGCCCAAGCTCATCGGCAAACTGGATTTCTCGCCATTGGCCCAGGTTGGCGCCCAGGCTCTGCACACCGGCATTCCGCTTCCAGGCGGCATGGTTCATGTCAACACCGAGCCGTCGAAACAAGGGTGCGATAAAGAAAACGCGCATTTCGCGGCGATCGTCGACAACAACGACCCCAGCCATCCTCGGCTGGTCTCCTATTATCCCCGTCCTGTGCCGCCGAAAGGCGCGCCCTATCGCAGCTTCTGTGACAAAGGCGGCCGCTTCGGCCCACACAATGTCAACGGAGAAATCCACGCCCCCGCCCTGCAAACGCCTGGGCCACTTATTTACATGACCTACTTTACTGCCGGCGTGCGGGTCTATGACGTGAGCAACCCTTACGAGCCGCGCGAAGCCGGCTGGTTCCTGCCTTTCGTCGGCGCTTGGGAAACCGGTGATCGCGGCCTTGAAGATGTTGTCGTCGATACGCGCGGCAATGCCTTCGTCAGCGATGGCAGCAAGAAAGGCATCTGGGTTCTTCGCTACACCGGCCGCACACCTCCTGCATCAAAGTCCGCGGTCTCCGATGGCCGTCGATAGCATCGCACCCATTGGCGGGGCCGAAGCTGCGCAACTGGTGTTGTACCGGTTCGCCGACGCAGTGGACTGGCGTCAGCCACACACCATCGCAGAACTGTTCACCGAAGACGGCGTGTTCCGGCTAGGCGCGCCGGAGCTGCGAGGTCGGCCCGCGATTCTAGCGTTCTATGAAACCAGATTGGCCGACCCACGCCGGATCGCCCGCCACCTTTGGTCCAATGTCGAACGGACAGCAGCTAATGAAGATGAAGTAAGCCTTCGCGCCGTACTGACAAACTATATCTTCGAACCACGGGTCAGCGAGACCGAGGTACAGATGTGGGTCGGCAATCTGCGCGCGCTTTGCCGTCGCGGTCACGACGGGCGCTGGCGCTTCGCGGAGCACGTCTATGAACGCCTATACGCGATGAACCTGCCACTTGCACCTGGCTTCGTCCCAGCTTTTCCACAAGACGCCATGAATGATCGGCCTTGAATCTAGCAAACAACTGCTCGGCGACCGACGCTTCTGCAACGACAAGAAATCAATTGGTGTCGCGCTCTATCGCAACACGTTCATAATGATAACTGGAGGGGTAACATGACCGGTAACGTGCGAGATGTTGGAGAGATCATCAATAATACGCCCATCAATGGCTTTCGCGGCGGAATATTTGCAATCTGCTTTTTGGTGATGATGCTTGACGGCTTCGATACGCAAGCCGCGGCTTTCGTCGCTCCCACATTGATGGCCGAATGGAAGCTGAGCCCCGGAACCTTGGGCGCGATGTTTTCCTCAGTCCTGCTCGGCGCCATTATCGGCGCCTTTTTGTTGGGGTACATATCGGACAGGCTGGGACGTCGGAATATCCTGGCGGCCTGTGTCGCATGGTTCGGTATCTTCAACCTGGCGACCGCCTTCGCCACGACCGCGGATACTTTTGTGATCTTCCGGTTCATTTGCGGGCTGGGCCTCGGCGGCGCCATACCCAATGTCGTTGCGATGGTGTCGGAATATGCGCCTGAGAAGAGACGCGCGACTCTCATTTCAGTCACGTGGGCTGGGTTTGCGCTCGGAGCAGTGCTCGGTGGCCTTGTCAGCATTCCGCTGATCTCGGCCTTAAGCTGGCATGCCGTGTTCGTGTTGGGCGGCCTCCTGCCACTGATCCTGGCGCCGCTGATCCTTTGGAAGCTTCCCGAATCCGTGAAATTCCTGAGCTTGTCGCCCAAGAACAATTCAACCATCGCGGCGATCGTCCGCAGGATCAATCCGCAGGGCACCTATAGCGCGGACGATACCTATACCGTTCGCAACGAGAAACTCTCGGAAGCAAAAATATCCGCCATTTTTCAGAATGGTTTAGCCCTGGGAAGCATCTTCTTGTGCCTGGCGTTGTTCATGAGCCTGCTCCTCGTCTACCTCTTTCTAAACTGGATTCCCCTGCTTCTGCGCGCTTCGGGGCTGTCCTTACAAAATGCTTTGCTCGGCACGGTGATTTTCAACCTGGCCGGCATTTTCGGCAGCATCGCCTGCAGCTGGCTTATCGACCGCAACAGAAAACAAGGGCTGATCATATTGATCGCGGTTTATTTCCTGGGCGCGATTGCCGTGGCCTCGATCGGCTTGGTCGGACCGACTTTTGGCGCGATCATGGCTACAGTTTTCCTAAGCGGCTTCCTGGTCATCGGTGTTCAACTCTCGCTGCAGGGAGTGATCGCCGGCTACTATCCAACCGCCATTCGCGGCACCGGCATCGGTTGGTCGCAGGTCGTTGGACGAAGCGGATCACTCATTGGCCCGCTTGTGGGCGGTTCTCTGGTTGCAGCGGGCTTTTCCCCGGCACAATTGTTCCAGATCAGCTCCGCTGCTCCCCTGCTCGCAGCACTGTCGCTCGCAATCTTCCTGGTTTTCTCTAGGAAAGCCGATCAATAATAATCGACTGAGCCGCCGGTCACACAGCAAACAACAAGTGGAAAACGGAACCCATCGGATGTCAGCATCAACCACAGATGACACCAGACCCAATCGCTATCAGTTCTCCTTTGGAGAACTCAAAATCACAATTTTTCTCGACGGTACGGTCATTCGGAAAGGGCTTGGCCTGAGCTACTCAGGCCAAGATGCCTCCGAAACCGTGCAAGCATTGGCAAAGCTCAATCACATCGATCCGGATCGGTATGAGCATCCCTTCACCCCGATGGTCGTGGACACAGGCAAGCAGGTGATCCTGTTCGATACGGGCAGCGGCACCTTATCCCGCGATTATGAGCCACTCCGCGGCCGGTTACCCGCAGGAGCCCTTGTCGAGAGAATGCGCAAGATCGGATACGCCCCTGAAGACGTCGATGTCGTCGTGATCACCCATGGCCATTTCGATCATATCGGTGGCCTGATGCAGGACGGACAGCCAACCTTCCCAAAGGCATCCTACGTTGTCGGCGCCGCCGAATATGATTTTTGGAAGCGCGGCGAGAATGTCAGCGATGCCCGCAAATTCAACCGGGAACTCTTTATGAAAATCGTCGGCCCATTGGCCGAAAAAACGAGCTTCATATCCCCGGGCGAGGACGTCGTGAGCGGTATCCGCGCTGTGGATGCATCCGGTCACTCTGCCGGCATGATGGCCTATTTGATAGAAAGCGGCGGAAAACGCCTTCTCAATTGGGCCGACACCTGCGGCCACTACGCCATATCAATCCAACGGCCCGATCTTTATCTTGATGTCGACGATGACAAAGAGAAAGCCGCCACAACGCGCGGCAGACTGCTCAACATGGCGGCGGCGGACGAGCTTTTCGTCTTTGGCTATCACATGCCCTTCCCCGGCATCGGATTGATCGAGCGAAGGGGAAGCGGGCATGTCTGGGTTCCCCACAGCTATCAGCTCAATATATAAAGCATAGCCATCATCGCCGAGGCGAATGACCACTGTGCAGCGGTCTTTTCAAGAAGATAAAGGTCCATCTCGAGAATGCGAGATGGACCTTTTCGTTAACGCCGCGACTCCCTCAGAATTTCAGATTGAAGTTGGCCTTGACGGACTGGACAGAGAGGCCCGAGCCGAACTGGCCGCCATAGGACACACCGAGGATGGCGTTGGGAGAGAGCGCGAAGTCGAGGCCGGCTTCCATCACCGCAGCATCACGGGTAATCGGCACGCCACCAATGGTGAAGGCGCTGCCACTTCCGGCAAGGGCCATTGTCGTGAGCGGAACAGTGCCACCGAAAGCGTGACGCCAGCCCAGCATCCCTCTGAGCGCCGCGGTGGTGCCGCCCAGCGTGAAGCTGGTTGTAGCGCGCAGGCCGAGCGTGGTGAAGGTGGTGCTTGTAGATGCCCCAGCCCCAGTCAGCGCTGCCGCTTTGCCCGTCTCCCGGAAGCTATTGGTATGCAGGTTCACATAGGCGAGGTTGGCGAAGGGCTCGAAGGCGAAGCTGCCGGCACGGATACCATAGCCGAGCTCTCCAAAGATCTGCGTCGTGCCAGCATTGTAGTTACCCTTCAGGCTGTCGACAAAGCCTGGAAATATCACGCTCCGCGACGTCGAAATGTCGTGCCAAGTGTAGGCCATGCCCGTGCGCAAGGCGAAATCGCCCCACTGGGTACCGCCATAGAGGCCGAGATGATAGTTGTCGCTCGCCCCCGACGAATGGCGGTCCTTCACGTTGAACGTTGTGCGGCTGTAGCCACCCAGAACACCAATGCGCCAAGTGTCTGGCAGCTGGCCATCCGCGCCGATCAGGAAGCCGCCGGTCGAACGCTCGATCCGCGCCGCATTGCCGTCACCATTGGTGCGTCCCCAGGAGCCGAAACCCTGCCCCCAGAAGGCGAAGCGGTCGGTGTTAGCGGCGGTCGCACGCGGACGGCCATGAGCATCATAGGTCACCACCGTGGCTGTCGAGCTCCCAGCGCTGTCGAAGGCGGCGCGCAGTCGGTCGTTCGCCGCATTGCGGACGAAGCGGCTATCCTCGATCAGCGCGGTCCGTGCCGAGGCATGGATCTCGCCTGAGAGTTGGTCAAAGGCGTAGCGCGCCACCGCGTTCGTCGGCAGCCAGACGATTGCATTGAACAGCGGGTTGCTAAGCGGAAGACTGTCGGCCCCGCCGCCGGTGGCGACTTGGTTGGGCGTGAGGCCCGCCGACGCGAACGACTTGGTCTGCGCTACGTCGAGATAGACGTGGCTCGGATCATAGCTCGCGATCAGGCCGATGAAGGCTGAGAGCGATGTGTCGCCGGTGAGCGTATAGGCGCCGCTGACACCGCCATCAGCTTGCAGCACCGTGTAGTGGGTGCCAAGCGCATAGGGCGCGGCGTCCAGCTTGATCACATTAAGCGTCGCGCCGTTGGCAATCGTCACGGTGCCGGTCGCTTTAACGAGATCGGAGAGCCCGGTCGAGGTCAATTCGACCTGATAGGTAGAGCCCGCCGCTTGAGAGATATTGCCGTTGACGTTCAGCGTACCGATCGAATTGCCCGGCGCTATGATGCCGCCTGCATTGGCGACGATGCCGCCAACGATGCCGTTACCGCCCAGAATGCCGCCGCCAGAAACCGTCACCAACGAGTTGGCGAGCGAGCCATTCACCGCCAGCCGGCCACCGGTGATAGTAGTTGCGCCAGCAAAGCCGCTGGAATCGGCGGTCAGGACCGTGTTGCCGGCGACCTGGTTGATCGTGCCGACGCCGCTGATCGCCGGAGCGAAGGTGTAGTTGGTATCGGTATGGTTGAAGTTGATCGCCCCGGTGCCCAAGCCGAACACCAGATTGGCGGCGTTCAGAGTGCCAGCGGCGGTTGCCAGTGCTCCGACCGCACCACCAATGTTCAGCGTGCCGATCGAACCGGCCTGACTCGCGATCAGCACCACGCCACTCGCCGAGACGACGCCACGGTTCGCGATCGTCAGCGTGCCCGCGCCGTCGCGACCAACAGTGAGGTTGCCACTATTCGTCCAGACCGAATTCGATCCCTCGACCGTGACCGTTCCGGTCGCGCCTGGATCGTACCCCAAAATGCCATCGGCGTTGCTAACTACACCACCGTTCGCGATCGTCAAAATACCAATCCCGCGGACACCGACGATGAGATTGCCAGTGTTAGTCCAAGTCGAACCAGCGCCATCGACGACAGCTGTTCCGACAGCGCCGATATTCACACTTAGACCACCAAAAGCGCTGCTTACCGTACCGCCATTCTCGATTGTCAGTGCGCCCACACCATTCCAACCGATGGAAAGATCCGCGCTAGTGGCCCAGGTTGAGCCGACGCCATTGACAACCACCGTCCCCTGAGAGCCCACAACGTTGCCGAGGATAGCAAAATTGTTACTGACCATACCGCCATTAGAAATCAACAGCGTGCCAGTACCATTGTTGCCGACAGTAATATCTCCAGTATTGGCCCAGGCTGAGCCAACGCCCGTCACCGACACTGTGCCGGTCGAGCCGGCTCCCTCACCAACATAGCCCCAGCCATTGCTGACCGTGCCACCGTTCGAGATCGTCAGCGTGCCCTTGCCGATACCACCGACGAACACGTCCGAGCTGTTGACCCAAGCCGAACCCGCACCATCGACCGTCACTGTTCCGATCGAGCCCGAAAACGCGCCTACAAGACCCGAGGCATTGCTGACCACACCGCCGCTCGAGATGGTCAGCGTCCCCGTGCCCTGATTGCCAACGAACAGGTTGGAACTGTTTGTCCAGGTTGAGCCGGCGCCGTCCACCAACACCGTGCCGGTCGAGCCGGCCGAACCGCCAAGATGGGCCCAGCTATTGCTGACTTTGCCACCATTCGAGATCGTCAGCGTACCCACACCGACGTTACCGACAATAAGACTACCGCTATTGGTCCAGATCGACCCCGCGCCGTCGACCGTCGCTGTGCCGGTCGAACCCGCAACATTGCCCAGGACGCCATTGGTACTGCTGACCGTACCGCCACTCGTAATCACCAGCGCTCCGGTTTTGAGCGCGCCGACGGTTAGATCGCCACTATTTGTCCAGGTCGATCCGGTTCCCGTGACGTTGACTGTTCCAGAACCATTCCCTGCACCGACTAAGGCAAACGTGTTCTGAACTTTTCCGCCGTTCGAAATTGTCAGAGAAGCCACACCATTGGCGCCGACATAAACATAGTCCGCGTTGGTCCAAGTCGAGCCGATGCCATCGACCGTCATCGTGGCGTTCGAGCCGGCATTAAAAGCAAGAAAGCCCTGATTACTGGAGATTGCCCCGCCATTGAGGATGTCCAGTTTCGCGGTGCCAAAGTCCCCGACAGATAGAATACCGCTGTTGACCCATGCCGAGCCCACACCGTCGACCGTCACAGTACCGCTGGAGCCGGCGTTCACGCCGATCGAGCCCTTACCGTTGTTGATCGTGCCGCCGTTCAAAATTGTCAGCGAACCTACACCACCCGAGGCATGACCAATATCAAGAGTTTGCGCGACTGCGTTGGCTCCATCCACCGACGTCGGATTTGGCGATGTCGTATCAATGATGGCATTGATGCTCGATGTGGGAACAGCGCTGGTGCTCCAGTTTCCGGCCGTGAACCAATCGTTAGAGGTTGCTCCCGTCCAATCGGCCGCTTCTGCCGATGTCGACAACACAGCACCAAGAAACGCGGTAGCACCGATCGCCAGCGTCATTGCCAGATAGCTTGAGCTATTTACCAGATAGCTTGAGCTATTTAAATGACACTGACGCCGAGCAACTGCGGTCGCGTTTTCTCCAATGGTATTCAACGACATCAATGTACCCCAGCGATTTGATAGCAATCGCTTCGTGTGTCGCAGAGTCCGTCGCCATCGTCTTGGGCCGGAGTGCAATGCAATTGTCGTGGAACGCGCTGCCGTATTTTTCCACGGGCTGTTGTCGTTTTGCGACGGTGAGCGCCAGCAGGAGCGAGCCATCAGCTCACCCATTGGTCTTCGGCAACGCCTTGTAACCATCATGCAGAGGCAAGTCGCTGATCACAGCCGTTATCGAATCAGCGGATCGCAGGCTCGGAAACGCGGCCGGCGGCTTAGAAACTATCGCCGAAGCAGAAGAAGAAAGATCTCTATCTGGCCCCGCCAGGAGAACAGCCGAAACGGCGGCGAAAACAGCGATTGAAATAGGACACGTCGCTGAACCCGCTGATCATTGCGATCTCGCTGATGCGATTTCGATCATATCGTCGATCGGACAACATCCGGAGAACGCGTTGCAGGCGAAGTTCGAGAATGTGCTCGGCAAACGTTAGCCCTGTCTCCTGCAGAAGATCGTGAACATAGCGCACAGATAATCCCAGGCTTTGTGCGACGCCCTGCGCGGAGACGGCGGGATTGGTGAAACTTTCCTGCATCTTTGCTATAACAGCCTGCAGTCTGGCGGCACGCAAACCACGCAGGCCGGCGAGTTCAGCGGCCTCGCCCTTGGCACCCGTCGCCAAACCGACCAGATCGACGATTGTGTCGGTCGCGTGCGCGATGAGAACCGGCGAGATGAGCGGACGACCGGTCTCAAGAAGATGGCAATATCGTGTCAGCAGTGTCAGGGCCTCGTTCTGCGCATCGATCGGCAACGCCAGCCGGTCATCCATGTTGGGAAAGGCCTTCGTAAGAATGGCACGCGGAATCACCACGTTCGTCCAAACATTCTTTTCGGCGCCAATCATTCTCAGAGGTTCTGATGCCGATACGAGAGCTGCTTCCCCACGGCCGACGCCATACTCTCGGCCGGCCTGCTTTCCTGTAAGGACCGTATCGGCCCGATTGACCAACAGCAGATAGCCATCGCGCCCATCATCGGCAATGTTACGCGCCTTCCGGGTCGCATTTTGGATCGTCCCGGCCATCTGACCCAAAACAAGTTCGCCAACGGCGGTGGCTTCGATCTGTGCCTCGAAGGGCAGATTATTCGATATGTCGTATTCAACCGACCATATCTCAGCAACGTGAATATCTTGCCAAAGAGCGAACCGCGCGCTCTCGTTAAGATGTTGCGGTAAGTCTTTCGAAGAAAAGATCGTCTTCTCAGGCAATAGAAAAAGTCCTCGATTCACCTATCGGTGGGCCGCAGAGAATGGTGACGATGGTATTGAGCGCGCCAGCGATGTCCGTTCCGATCGTGTGGCCGGCCGTCGAAGCTAAGCCGTAAGACAACGGAACAATGGTAAAGGTTACGATTGCACATCCGGGCAAAGCCGGGCGCTGTGAGCACAGAAACATCGAGCCGCCCTCGCCCCAAAAGGATCGCCGTTGCCGCAGGACGATAGAAAATGGCGCTCGAGCAATCTTATCGAAAACGTCAAACTTAATAGTCAAAACTGCCACTTCTTGGGATCATGCCAGTCGTCCTGTACCCATCGCGGCGCCAGTCATGACCCTCTGCGCAGCCCCTGCTGTACCGCGGCCACGCGATTGGAGCGGTCAGTTGAGGGGTTTCCGCGATTTTGCTAGCTTGGGAGTGACACGCACACTTCCGGCCCTGGTTGCCCTGTCCAGTTGCGGTGTCGCAGTGAGGTTTTGACGATCGTGCCTATGGATTTTGACCGATATATTCAGGTCTCACTCCAAGCAGATGCTGCATCTGCGACGCAGATGTGATCTGTGCAAAAAATCGTCTACAGCTCCCATGACCTGATCGGCGACGAAGCGTTGCGCAAGGAGCAATGGATTTCTTCGCTGTCGTCTGGGTATGTTCATTTGCACGCCGACCCCACGGACGACATCTTATTCCGAGGGGAACTGAGAATCGCTCGAACCAACGAAGTTGCCGTCGGAACAATCCGGGGCTCGGTAAAATCAATATCACGCGCCGCTGATAATATCGCCGCGCAGAATACCAACAATGTGGTGTTGCTCTCGAATGCGGGGGAATCGCCCCTCTGTGTTGATCAATCCGGCCGCAGTGTTGAGCTCGTTTCTGGGGCATCCGTACTGATCGAGCAGTGTGAACCCTCACTGATTAGAGTCACTGACGGCAAATGCGATCTCATCGCCGTCCAGACCGAACGCGAGCGAATTCGCCAACGGTGCGCCAGCTTCGAAAATCGTTTGATGATGGTGGTGCCTAGCCCCTCGATGGCAGGCAGCCTGGTGCAAGCCTATGTGGACGTCTTGATTGGATCGCAGCAATCCATCTCTCCCCTCATACAGCAATTTGCGCCCGAACATATGGCGGATCTCATAGCTGCGGCCATCTCGCCCAGCGACAACGTGCTGGAGAAGGACAACTCTTCCTTTGGAGTTCTAAGTCGCGGGCGCCTGCTATCTGCCCGCAGATATATTTCCCAATGTCTTGGCAATCCCTATCTGGACGAGGAAGACATTGCTGCCCATCTCTGCGTGTCGGTCAGCCAGTTGCGAAAGGATTTTGAGCGCGGCGGTCTCACCATTGGGCGCTATATCCGCGAACAAAGATTAGAGAAGGTCACAGCCATGTTACGTGATCCTCATTTTCAACATCACCGCATCATCGACATAGCCTTTGCCTGCGGCTTTCGTAACCTTGTGACCTTCAATCGCGTATTTCGAAGGGCGCACGACATGACGCCTTCAGACTTGAGGCAGCGTGTCAGATCCTGACAGGTTTGGTGAGCCCATCCCGAAATTCGAGATGGGCCTTGTCATTACGCATTTTCGTGTGTGGTGATCGTCTGGCTCTGCAGATATTCTAAAATGCCCTCGATTCCCGACTTCCTGCCGATGCCACTCTGTTTAACCCCGCCGTAGGGCGCCAGGTGGTTGATCGCCTGAGGTCCATGAGTATTGACCCAAACCTGCCCGGCTTCGATCATCCGGGCTACGGCAACCGCCTTTTCGGTATCGCCGCCCCATACAGAGCCGCTCAGCCCAAACGCCGTATTGTTTGCGCGGGCAATCGCCTCGTCCACCGAGCCATAAGTGGCAACCGGAATCGCGGGACAGAATTGCTCCTCGCTCATCAGGGGAGCATCGTCGGCGAGATTGGCGACGACCGTTGGCCGCATGAAATATCCCGCCGAAAAGACTGCTTCATCCGCGACCTTGCCGAGCGCCCGCACCGTCGCGCCACGGCGCTTTGCGTCTTCGACAAGGTCGCCGGCCCGGGCACGCGCCGTTTGCGTATGCAGCGGTCCCATCGTGACCGAAGGCTCAAGCCCATCACCCACGACGATGGAATCAACGACTTGGCCAAACTTTTCGAGAAACTCCGCACTCCGTTTTTCTGGAACATAGATGCGTTTGATGGCCATGCAGACCTGGCCGCTCATCCTGAATGTCGCCCCGAACATGCGCGACAGCATGGCGGAATTAAACTCCGCGTCGTCGAGAACGATCGCGGCATCGTTGCCGCCTAGCTCCAGCGTCAAGCCTTTGATCGATTGGGCTGCGTTGGACATAATATGTCTGGCCGACGGAATGCTGCCCGTAAACCCGATCTTGCCAACATCTGGATGCATCGTCAGCGTATCGCCGATCTCGGCCGGCAATCCCGTGACGATATTGATCGCACCCGCTGGGAGTTCCTCCGCAAACATCCGAACCGACTGAGTCAGCGTCAGTGGGCAGCTTTCCGGCGGCTTGAGGACAACGCAGTTGCCGGCAAGAAGGGCCGCCACAATCTGGGTAAAGGCTAGAGAATCCGGCGAATTCCAAGGTACGATGGAAACGACAACACCGTACGGCCGATTCGCAACGAATGTTCTGCCATTGGCAGCGACATATCTGCGCTCGTCGTCGAGTTGCGCAGCATAGTCGAGCGCCATGCTCTGACGCTGCGGCACACCCAACAGCTCGGCGCGCGCCTGAGCCAGAGGTTTGCCATTCTCGCGCACAAACACAGCTGCCCGCCGATCGATATCGCTCTCCAGTCGAGCCAGGGCCCGACGCAAGACAGATGCTCGCTGCGAAAAGGTCAGAGCGGCCCAAGCCGGTTGAGCCGCCTTCGCCGCAGCGACCGCCTCGTTGACGTGATCCGGTGTCCCACGAACGATCGTTCCGACAACCTCATCCGGCCGTGCAGGATTTCTGACTTCAATACGATCGGATCCGTCAACATTTCTGCCGTTGATACTGAGATATTCAACGATATGCGCTTGCGTATTTGACTGAGAGTGCATGCTATCTCCGATACGTCAGAGGTTACGATCCGGGATGTTTGGCGACGCTGATCAACACCGTCGCTTCCTTGCCATGCCCTTCAAGCTTCGCGAGCAGTTCTTCCCGCGTGAGTCCGGGCGCAAGAGCTGACGGTTCAAGATCCGTAGCGATCAGCGTGAAGGAATAGTGGCGTACGGAATTGGGAGGTGCGCAGGGGCCCATATAAGTGCCATCCGTTGTCAGCCCTTTTCCACCCACGAATTTTCCTGAGGCTTTGCCGAGTTCGCCTTCCTGAAACGCACTGACGGAAGCTGGAATGCCGTAGATGGTCCAGTGCGTCAGTCCCTGACCTGCCCGCCCCTGCAGATCGACCATGATCAGCGCGAAACTCTTGGTTCCGGCCGGAGCATTGCTCCAGTGGAGCGGAGGCGACACGTTCGCGCCCAAGCAGTTCGGGCTTCTCGGGTTGTTCCCGCCATATTTGAGCGCGAGATAGCCCCCATCCTCGAAGCTCGGTGAGGACAGTGAGAATGGTTTAACCTCATTGACTGTCTGCGCTGGCGCTTGCTGTGCACAGAAGACGAACCAAAGACCAGCTACCGCAATCGCTTTACGCAACATCGTCATTTCATTCCCCGTGACTTGGACGACTGACTTGGACGGCTCCGCGCCTAAAAGATTGAGGCCGTCAATCGCTCCAGATCTGTTGTCCAGAAGGCACCGATTGAAGGAAGGGAGGATTTCAACCGATGGCGCCTGGATGCAGATTGACGGCCATTCCGGCCAGGATTTTGGGGCTCCTGGCCGGAACTTCATGAACTCAGAACGTGCGCTCGAAACGAACACGACCGGTCCAGTTGCTTGGGCTGACGCTCGCCGAAGAGGCGAGAAGCGCTTGCGCCGGCGCGAAACCAGCAACACCCAAAGGCAGGCTCTGCGTCAGCTTCGCGTACGACAATTCAAAGCCGATATCGAAATTGCGCACTGGCGACCAAACCACTTTGCCTAGAACGCCCCAGACCGACGCCTCGGACAGACCGCCTTGTGACCAGGCTGTATTGCGAGTCACGGCGCCTGGTGTCACGCGTGCATATGAGGCCATCAGGTCGGACCGGATGGTCGGAGACCAATAATGAGTGAAGATACCGGCGACTGACCAAGCCTTGGTCTGCTCGGAGCCGCCAACCGTACAAGCGGCATTCACGCAGAACAGGGTGAGATTGCGGTCGACGCGCAGGAACCCACCCAGCCAGTTGCTCGTAACGACCGGATTCGAGTTGAAGCCCTGATTGACCACATAATTGAGCGCGCCAGCGCCATAGACGGCCCACACCTGGATGTTATCGCCAGCGGCGAGCATCGGCAGATTGATTTTGAGGCCGGCACTCATCGCCCAACCGGTGCTGCGAATCTGCGGACCGGCATTGCCGACAACCGCGAGATTGGCATTGCCGAATGTGGCCGTGTTCTCGAGGACAACGCCAGAGAGCATGGCGGCGCCCCAAGACTGGTCGACACGGACGTTTCCGACCAAGGCCGGCAAACGCGTCGCAATCGGCCCAGTCGTCGCCGCTGTAGCGGTAAACGGATTGGCGCCGAGCGTGTTCGCTGTGGTTCCATTGGCCAACTCGCCCGCGTTTTCCAAAGCGAGGGTGGCCGAGAAGCCACCACCAAACGTTGTAGTGTAAGCCAATTGCCGAATGCCGTTCACAAAACCGGCGTTAAACATCGAGTGATACTGAAGCGGCGCCAAGAAGGTGAAGTTGGAAGCCGCCTGGCCCGCCGTGAAGCCCGCGAAGCGAATGTAGGCCGCCTCGACCGTCGAGCTGTTGGCATTTCCAGCTGAGAAAACACCACCGGTGTAGCCCGGCGGGCTGTTGGAGAGGCCCGACGCCGCAGCCAAACGCAGCGTGAAAATGGTCTGAACCGTTCCCCAAGCCGATTGCGTACGGGCGTCCATACTCACGATGCCGCGGGCAAACCAGCCGTTTTGGTCAACGGCATTCGAGCTCACGTAGGTATTCGCCGCAGCGGCAGCGCTTGCCGTCGAGCGATGAACAACTGCGCTCTTTGCCGGCGTGTACCAAGCATCAACACGGACACGGCCACCGATTTTCAAGCAGGTGTCCGTGCCAGGAATCCAATAGAAGCCTGCGCCATAGACGTCGCAGACACGCACATATTCCACCGGTGCGGCCTTCCGCGACGGTAGATCCGCAGATTGCGCGCCCGTCGCCGCCACCAGAGCCGCGGACGAGCCCAACAATAACCCCCTCATAAGCATCATAAGTTTTGCCTCCCCAGGAAAAACGAGCAAGCGAGCCCGCCGACTTGCCGGTTTCCGGCAAAATCAAGATATATTTGCACAAAAATTATTTTGCGCAAAATAATATTTATATGCACAAAATAGAATGCCGCCCTCAACCGGCGTGGCAATTATGGCTGGAATGGATTTCGAGGCCGATCGAATGCGTTCCTCGTTTGAAGCGAGCGCATTGATTCTACAGGCTATATTCGAGGAACGCCTGGCTTCGTGGCAGCGTCATTACGTCCCCAGGTAAAGCTCGGGGAGCCACCGTCTCAAACGGCTGGAAGCGGCTATACGGCCCCAGCTGTGCCGCACAACCTTAGGGAAGAGCTTCGGAACGAATGAACAATCCGGCCCTCTCGAGGCCCTTAGTGATCCGGGCGAGATCCTCCGGATTCTTGAACGGCATAGCGCTAACGCGATCGGCAAAAGAATAGCCTGGGTTGATGGTCATAAGTTCATCCCAGACGTGCCTTGCCTCATCAAGATAGCCGAGGTTGCCAAGCGCCGCAGCGAGATAGGGCCGGCTCATATCCGTCTCTGGAACAAGAAGAATACGTTCCTTGAGGATCGCGGCAGCCGTTTCATATTCGCCGGCCACGATATAGGCCACACCGAGATGATGCAGGTAGGCCTGAGTGAAGTACGGGTCGAGGCGCATGGCCCGCTCTAGGTCATGAATGGCCGCACGGGGAAAGCCCGAATAGATATTGAGTGTCGCACGCAACGACAGCGCGGGGGCGAAGTTCGGATTGAGCGAGAGCGCCTTGTCGACTTCGCAAGCCCAGCGTCCGAAGTCCTTCCTGTACATCGCGACCAATGCAGCCACGCCATGCGCGAACGGTTCGCCAGGATCACGCTCAATCGCCTTATTGACCAGTGCGTCGGCTTCCGCGAGCGCGCATTCGGGATCGTCGGTCCAGCGATTGTAGTAAGCATGGGCGAGTGCCATGGCGAGAGCGGCATAGGGAGCCGAATAGCCCGGATCGAGGGCGATCGCTCGCCGAAACAGGTCACGCGTTCGCTCGAAGATGGCAACATTCTGCGTCACGCCACGCTGTATCACCCGCCCCCGTAGGAAGGACTGATAGGCTTCGACATGCGTTGTTCCACTCGGCGCAATGCCGGGCCATGAAGTTAAGTCAACCGGGTTCAGCGCAGCACTGAGTTCGGCAACAATCTTGCGAGCGACCTCATCCTGGACGGCGAAGAGGTCGTGAGGTTCCAAATCATACCGTTCGGCCCACAGATGATTACCACTGACACCATCGCTCAATTGTGCGGCCACGCGGAGACGGGCACCGCTCTTGCGAATACTCCCCTCTACGACATAGCGGGCGCCCAGATCGCTGGCGATGCGACGCACGTCTGTCGCCATGCCTCTATAGGCAAAACTGGAGCTTCGAGAGATCACGACCAAGCCCGGGATCTTCGACAAGGTGGTGATAATCTCGTCGGCCAGCCCGTCGCCGAAGAAATCCTGATCGGGATCGGTGCTGAGATTTGCGAACGGCAGGATTGCCAGTGACGGCCTTGGCGCAGGAGCGTTGAGAGCTTCCTCAGCCGCACCAGCGGAACCTTTGAAAAGATATCCGATGCGCGGAATGGTGGTGATCCATTCTTCCCCGTCGGGCGCGGGGTCGATCGCTTTGCGCAGCAGAGCGATCTGAACCGAGAGATTGCTCTCCTCGACAGCCGTCCCAGGCCATGCCGCATCCATCAGCTCAGTTTTGGTGACAATCTCACCCTGCCGCTTGAGCAGTGTTTCCAGAAGCAAGATGCCGCGGCGCCCAACCGCCACGCGCCCACCTTTCCGCAGCAGCGTTCCATTGTCGAGATTAAGTAAAAATGGACCGAAGGTGAAACGCTGTCCCTGCATATGACTTTGAACCGCAACGGCTTCGGGAATTGTTCGGATATTATTCGACGCCCCTTCAATACGCCAGCGGTCGCCATCGCCACACTCCTTCACGTTACGACCGTTCGCCCTTTCCATTCAGCAGCGCACCCAGTCGATGTCTTGGCTGATCGCCGCAAGTGAGAACTGGGCAGCATTCCGCCGGTCAGCAGCCCCACCCGATGGAGGGAAGCGTGAAGACGATACTCAAACTACTCGTAGGAGCGACAATGACAGCGGCAGCGATCTCCGCACTCGGATCGGCCCAGGCCAAAGGAACAGATAAGGCGATCGTCCTCGTCCATGGCGGCTTTGTCGACGGATCGGGCTGGGAGGGAGTCTACAAGATCCTGAAAAAGGAGGGTTATGACGTCACCATCGTTCAAAACCCGACGACGACCCTGAAAGCAGATGTCGCGGCGACCAAAGCCGCCATCAGCGCCCAAACAAAACCCGTCATCCTCGTCGGTCATTCTTATGGCGGCGTTGTCATTACCGAGTCCGGGACCGACCCCAAAGTGGCCGGGCTGGTGTACGTAACCGCGTTTGCGCCCGATAAGGGCGAATCTGTTTCGTCGCTGATTGCCAATCCTCCTCCCGGGGCGCCGGTACCGCCGATCCTCCCGCCGCAGGATGGCTTCCTGTATCTGGACAAGACAAAATTCGCTGCTTCTTTCGCTGCGGATGTGAAGCCTGACCTGGCCGCCTTCATGGCCGACTCCCAGGTTCCCTGGGGCCTTGACGCCTTGAATGGCACGGTCACCGAGCCCGCCTGGAAGAGCAAACCCAGCTGGTATCTCGTGGCGACCGACGACAAGATGATCCCTGTCGGCGCACAGCGCATGATGGCCAAGCGCGCCGGCGCCAAGACTATCGATCAGGCAGGCAGCCACGCCGTCTACGTCTCGCAGCCCGCAGCGGTGGCGAAACTCATTGAAGCCGCTGCCGCCGAAGCCAAGTAACCGGCCAGACCGAAGCTATGTCGGCGCTCGTGACCAAGACGAAACATTTGCAAGACGAAACACTTGCAAAGGTGACACTTGGAAGCGAGCGCCGACGCGCGACTATGCGGTAGTTGGGCGCCATGAGAATCCGGCACGTCTAGATCTTATGGTCCCCGCCGGAAACGTTTCGGGAGGGGTTATCAGATGCCGATTGTTCCGAAGACGGACACTGTGGGGGTGAAATCCATTGTCCTCGTGCATGGTGGTTTTGTCGATGGATCGGGCTGGCAGGCCGTCTATTCCATCCTCAAGCGCGACGGCTACGAAGTAATCGTCGTCCAAAATCCAACGACCTCTCTGGCCGACGATGTTGCCGGCGTCAAACGCGCCATCGCAGCCGCTTCCGGCGACGTCCTCCTCGTTGGCCACTCCTACGGTGGCGTTGTCATCACGGAAGCAGGCAACCATCCAAAGGTAGCCGGATTGGTCTATGTCACGGCATTCATCCCTGAAGCCGGCGAGTCCGTCGCGATACTGATCGCAAATCCTTCGCCGGGCGCGCCTGTCGCTCCGATTGTGTCGCAGCGAAATGGCTTTCTTCTGCTAGACAAAGCGAAATTCACTGATGCCTTCGCGGCGGATATCGACCCTGACAAGGCAACCTTCATGGCTGCTTCCCAGCGTCCTTGGGGCATTGAAGCTCTGAATGATGCGACCACAGCTCCGGCCTGGAAGACGAAGCCGAGCTGGTATCTGGTCGCCAAAGACGACCGAATGATCCCGTCCGATGCTCAACGCGCCATGGCAGAGCGCGCAGGTTCCATTGTCGTGGAACTCGACGGCAGCCATGCGATCTACATGTCCCACCCCGGTGGGGTCGCGGAGTTGATCGAGGCTGCAGCCGAGGCCGTCGAGGCTTCCGCGGGCTAGCTATTGAACCGATCGTAGGACGGAGCGACCGCCGATCAACGCATTGTGGTGGCAGTCGCTCCCGGCCATCTCATAGATATCAGGACCGTCATTCAGCCGCCGTGTCATTCTTCACGGGACGGATGGAGGCCAGGCGCGACAGAGCTTCGCGGACGCCGGCCCCATAAGCAGGATCGGCTTTGGTGCAGTTGACGATGTGACGCTCTTGGATATCGATCGCAGCCCCACCAACCGCTCGAGCAGTGTTGTCAAACAGCAGCTGGCGCTGGGCGGAGTTCATCTTGCGGAAGAGATCGCCCGGCTGCTGATAATGATCGTCATCGACACGATGATCCCAGTGGGCAGCCGCGCCATCGACCTCGAGCGGCGGCTCATTGAGATCGGGCTGGTCCGTCCATTCGCCTCGGCTGTTGGGGAAATAATTCAAGGTGCGACCGAGATTGCCGTCCGTGCGCATGGCACCATCGCGGTGATAGCTATGGAATGGGCATTTCGGTGCGTTGACGGGAATATGATTGAAGTTGACGCCAAGACGATAGCGCTGCGCGTCGCCATAAGAAAACAACCGCGCTTGCAACATCTTGTCCGGCGAGAAGCCAATTCCCGGCACGATATTGGCCGGTGAGAACGCTGCTTGCTCAACCTCGGCGAAAAAATTTTCCGGATTCCGGTTCAGCTCGAAAATACCGACCTCGATCAGCGGAAAGTCCGCCTTGGGCCACACCTTGGTCAGATCGAATGGATTGAAGGGAAATGCCTTCGCCCGCTCGTCGCTCATAACCTGGACGAACAGCGTCCAGCGTGGAAAATCGCCGCGTTCGATGCTTTCGAAGAGGTCGCGTTGATGCGTCTCGCGATCTTTTCCAACGACGGTTTCCGCTTCCTGATCCGTCAGATTGTCGATGCCCTGCTGGGTGCGAAAATGAAACTTCACCCAGGTGCGCTCATTGGCGGCGTTGATGAAGCCGAAGGTGTGGCTGCCAAAACCATGCATGTGCCTGAAGCTTTTTGGAATGCCACGCTCGCTCATGACGATCGTGACCTGATGCAGTGCCTCGGGAAGCAGCGTCCAGAAATCCCAATTGTTGTCGGCCGAGCGCATGCCGGTGCGCGGGTCACGCTTGATGGCATGGTTGAGGTCGGAGAAACGCAATGGATCGCGGAAGAAGAAGACGGGCGTGTTGTTGCCAACCATGTCCCAATTGCCTTCCTCCGTGTAAAATTTCAACGCGAAGCCACGAATGTCGCGTTCGGCATCGGCCGCACCGCGTTCGCCCGCGACAGTCGAGAAGCGCGCGAACATCGGCGTCACCTTGCCGATCTCGGAGAAGATCTTCGCCTTGGTGTAACGGGTGATATCGTGGGTCACGGTGAACGTGCCGAAGGCACCTGCGCCCTTGGCATGCATGCGCCGTTCCGGGATCACTTCGCGATCGAAATGCGCAAGCTTCTCGATCAGCCAGATGTCCTGCAAGAGTGCTGGGCCACGCGGCCCCGCCGTCAGAATATTGAGATTGTCGCCGACCGGTGCACCGGTCGCATGAGTCAGATTTGGCTGTTTATCAGTCATGAACATACTCCTTCTGGTGGCGCTGCACACGCGTCGATGAAGCGCGGTTCGGGTGGCGGATAGGGTCAGCCGTGCCAGTGCGAGCAGCGGATGACGCTGCAGAAATTGCCGCGATGGAAATGCGGCTCCTTGTCGGCGATGACGTCGGCCTTGACGTTGCCGAAGGTGGTGTCCGGCTTATGCTTGATGCCGTCATAGAAGGCTTGAATAATATCTTCTTTGAATTTCGGTGTGCGCGGAAAGGCGCGGACGACGGCTTCGCGCTCGGCATCGGAATATTGTTTGTAAGTGAGCCCGAGCACGTCCATCTCGACACCGGCGGTGACGAGGGCGACGACGGGGTGCATGTGCTGCGGCACCCCCGGTGTGGTGTGGAGTGCGATCGCGGTCCATACCGTGGTGGCGTCCGCCTCCGATATCCCGTGGTTCTGCAAGAAGGCGCGCGCCGCATGGGCGCCGTCGACCTCGAAGCGTTCGTCCTGGCTGCTGTGTTTAGGCATCAGCCCGATGTCGTGAAACATCGCGCCTGCATAGAGCAGCTCTCGATCGAACTTCAGGCCGCGATGGATGCCGGCCAGGGCGCCGAAATGATAGACGCGGCTCGAATGATTGAAGAGCAATTCCGTTTCGTTGTCGCGGATGAACTCGGTGATAATCCGCGCCAGCTTACTATCTGGAATCGCAGCGTCTTTGACGATAGTCCCCATTGCTTTCTCCTGCATTTTTCAGTCGTCAGCAGGATAAAATCGGGGTACGTTGTCTGCAATCAACTGAATACGTCATAAACGGACAAAACCAGACCGAGGCGGACGCGAATGCGCATGAAGGCAAAAACGATTGTGATGGTGGCGTTGCCTGGCGTGCAGCTACTCGACGTCTGCGGGCCTCTCGACGTCTTCGCCGAAGCGAACGCACAGACCGGCCATGAGGCTTATCGACTTATCGTCGCGGCTGGCGCGCCGGGTCCGATGCGCAGCTCATCTGGTGTTCAACTGATGCCGGACCGGATTTTAGACCGCGACTTCGAAGAGGCTATCGACACTCTTCTCGTCGCCGGATGCCCGAACGCGGCCGAGGTCCCGGCGGATAGCCTCGTTATCGACTGGCTGCGGCGACGGGCACCAATGACCCGGCGCTTTGGCTCGGTCTGCAGTGGCGCCTTCTTCCTTGCTGCGGCGGGCTTGCTCGATGGTCGGCGCGTAACGACGCATTGGGCGGTTGCCGAGCGGCTCGCGCAGCAGTTCCCCAACGTAACCGTGGATGAGGACGCGATCCTGGTCAGCGACGGGCCGCTGCGCACCGCGGCAGGCGTGACAGCGGGGCTCGACCTGGCGCTCGCGCTCGTCGAGGAAGATCTCGGTCGCGACATCGCCATGCGAGTCGCCGGCCAGCTCGTGATGTTTTTCAAGCGGCCCGGCGGGCAGATGCAGTTCAGCCGCAAGGGCGAAGCCATGCCGGCTGGTCGGGCCGCGCTACAGGAGCTTCAGCGCTGGGTCGCTGCCAACCCTGCGCTCGATCACAGCGTGGCGAACCTTGCCAAGCGCATGGATCTGAGCCCGCGCCACTTCTCGCGTCTGTTTCGCAGCGAGGTCGGCATCACACCGGCAACCTGGGTTGAAGAAGCGCGCGTGAGCGCGGCGCGGCGGCTTCTCGAACAAGGGAGTGAGGCGCCCAAGCAGGTCGCTGCGCATTGCGGATTTGCCGATGCCGACACCTTACGACGCGCCTTCGCGCGGCACGTCGGTGTCACGCCTGCAGAGTATCGCAAACGCTTCGCCGGCATCGCAGCTTGATGTAAACCGCCGATCCATTCACAGCCGAAGCTCTTGAGAATGGTGGTGGGGGAAGCAGGACTCGAACCTGCGAAGGCATAGCCAGCGGATTTACAGTCCGCCCCCTTTGCCGCTCGGGACATTCCCCCGGAGCCATCCTGTCCCGGGGGACTGGCGTGCCGGCCTAGGCCGGCTGACGGACCCCGCGAACGGGGCGTCTCCGTGTGCGCCGCTTATGGAAAGACGACCCGCGCCTGTCAACCCCTCGCGGGCCTTCCATTGCTTATCCGGGCCGCCCATGAGAAGAGACCCACCGAATTCACAGTGCGAGGACGGTTTGGCTAAAAATTTCAGCGGCAATAAAGGCGGCTCCAAAGGCGGTGAAGGCCGACGCGGCCCGAATCCCGAGGGCCGCCCTCCTGCGCGCCAGGGCCGCGGCCATCAGGAGCGCGGCAGCCGGTCGCACCCGCCAGGCCACCGCCCCGATCCCGATATCGTCCAGATTTTCGGATTTCACGCAGCGACCGAGGCCCTGAAGGCCCCGCGCCGTAAAATCGTCCGCGTCTATGCCACGGCGGCAGCAGCACAGCGCCTTGAACAGGAGCTGTCGGCCCGCAAGCTGACGCCGATCGTCGTCGAGGCCGAAGAGATTTCCGCCCGGCTGGCGCCCGATGCCGTCCATCAGGGCATATTGGTGGAGGGTCGCGCGCTCGAGCCGCTCGACATCACCGATCTGGTGCCGGAAGGCATCGTTCTCATACTCGATCAGGTCACCGATCCGCACAATGTCGGCGCCATCCTGCGCACGGCCGCTGCATACGGCGTCCAAGCCTTGATCACCACCGAGCGTCATTCCCCGGCGATGACCGGCATTCTCGCCAAGGCTGCCTCGGGCGCTCTGGAACATGTGCCGATTGTCAGCGTGGTCAATTTGGCCCGCGCGATGGAATATCTCGGTCGCGAGGGTTTTCTGCGCGTCGGACTTGATTCCGACGGCCCCGCCTCGCTCGAAGCAACGCCGCTGCGCACGCCGATCGCTTTGGCGCTGGGCGCCGAAGGCAAGGGTCTGCGTCGTTTGACCCGCGAGAACTGCGATGTCCTCGCCCGGCTCGACATGCCCGGTGCGATCCGCAGCCTGAACGTCTCCAATGCCTGCGCAGTGGCGCTGACCTTGATACGTGTCAGCCTCTCTCGCTGAAGTAAAAAGCGTTTCTACGGAAACGCGATTTGCCTATTAGCGCGCCCGCTTTTTGCCACGACGCGGTTCGCGTTCAATCGCCTGCGGCCGCATGTCGGCGCGTTTTTGATAGACGACCTGCGGCGCGGTGCAGCCGCCGGCACGCGCCACCGGCGGCGTAATGGCGCCCTTCATGCCGCTGCCGATAATGATGATGGTCGGCGGCACGCAAAGCGTCGGGACCTTGTAGTACCCGCCATATTGCAAGCCCGCATCGAGCGGCGGCTCTGAAGACATCTCCAGCGGTGGCTCAGCCAATCCGGACGGATAGACGCCATAGGCTGGGAAAGGCGCGCCGTAGACGAATCGACGCCCTGGCCACGGCCTATGAGGACCACCCATTGGCGGGCGGAACTGGCCCTGCATCGATGGCGGCCGATGGGCCGGCTGGACATGGAGCGCCGGCGCCGGCCCGATGCGCGGCAGAAGGGCGGGTGCGGGACGAGGCGCGGCCATGGGCGCGGCTGGAGCGGATTTCGCCCCTACGGCACCGGATAGGGCGAGCACGATCACGCCCATGGCAGTAGCCATCGTGGAAGAGGTTCGCATTGCAAACTCCGACGCGAGGTGGCCTCCTCGACACCATTCTAGCGCGATGAACCGCCCTGTTGGCAATTATCTTTTCGCCATGCCCATGGGCAGCAATCCGTGAAGGTCGGATACCCCCGCGCGATCACGCCACAATCGATCTACTGATAGTTGTCGTCTCCCTAGACTTTAGGCGAACAAGAACAGGCCGGCGCTCTATTCCACCCCCAAGAATAGGCCTGAAGCCTTGGTTCCGACCTGACACTCGACAAAAGTCGAGTGAATCGAAAATAGGACTGCGCCACAGCGATAAAATTACCTCGTCGCCGGACAAATCATACGCGCATTAGACGAAGTATTTAATCGTGATGCATGGACTTCGCGCAGCCCAGTCGTAAAGCAGATGACGCCCGGCGTCATAAGGCTGGGTTGAATCGAAGGTCTCGGGATCGCGGCGCACCAGCGCCGCCCCCGCTTCGCTTCAGTTGAAACGGCGTTCCGGCGCCATCGCCGAATTTCAAGTGGAGGGCCCGCACGCGACAGCCTGCGCACACACCAAGCCAGCCGTCGCCTGCGCGAAAGAAAGTGGAGCTAAAAATGAGCACAGCGAGCATCGCGGCCGATGGAAAGGCCCGGCCGATGACGAAGGAGGAACGAAAGGTCATCGTCGCCTCCTCCGCCGGTACCGTCTTCGAGTGGTATGACTTCTATCTGGCCGGCTCGCTGGCCGCGAATATCGCGGCAACCTTCGTGCCTGGCACCAACGACACCGCGAAATTCATCTTCGTGCTGTTCGGCTTCGCCGCCGGCTTCGCCGTGCGCCCGTTCGGCGCCCTGTTCTTCGGGCGCCTGGGCGACCTAATTGGCCGCAAATACACCTTCCTCGTCACCATGACGATCATGGGCCTTGCCACGTTCGTCATCGGCCTTCTGCCGAGTTACGATACGATCGGCTATCTCGCGCCCGCCGCCTTCGTCATCTGCCGCCTGCTGCAGGGCCTCGCGCTCGGTGGCGAATATGGCGGCGCCGCGACTTACGTCGCCGAACACGCACCGCAAGAACGGCGCGGCTTCTATACATCGTGGATTCAGACGACGGCGACCGTCGGCCTGTTCCTCTCGCTGATCGTCATTCTGACACTGCGTCTCAGCATGACGCCGGAGGCCTTCAACGCTTGGGGCTGGCGCATTCCGTTCCTGGTCTCGATCCTGCTTCTCGGGGTGTCGATCTGGATCCGCCTGCAGCTCGCTGAATCGCCGGCCTTCCAGAAGATGAAAGCCGAAGGCACCGCTTCCAAGGCGCCGCTGACGGAAGCTTTCGGCCGCTGGGAAAACGCCAAGATCGGCCTCATCGCCTTGTTCGGCGGCACCGCCGGTCAAGCGGTGGTCTGGTACACGGGCCAATTCTACGCTCTGTTCTTCCTCACCCAGACGTTGAAGGTCGATGGCACGACGGCGAATCTCTTGATCGCGCTCTCGCTTCTGGTCGGCACGCCATTCTTCATCTTCTTCGGTTGGCTGTCGGACAAGATCGGCCGCAAGTCGATCCTACTGGCCGGCTGCCTCATCGCCGCGTTGAGTTACTTCCCGCTGTTCGGCATGCTCGCCAAAACAGCGAATCCGAAGCTCATCAACGCGACGGAGAACGTCAGACTCAGCCTCACCGCCGATCCGGCCGAGTGCAGCCTGCTCTTTGATCCGGTGGGTGTGCGCACTTTCACCAAGCCCTGCGACGTGGTGCGCCGGACCCTGGCGACAAGCTCGATCCATTACGATCTTGTTCCAGGCCCCGCCGGCTCGCCGATGAAAGCAACGATCAATGGCGCCGAGGCTCCGTCGGCCCCAGCCGATCTGGTCGCGGCAGCGATCAAGGCCGGCTATCCCACGGTCAATGATCCGACCATCCTGAAGACGCCGTCGATCGGCGAGTTGTTCGGCAGTAGCCGAGCTCTCGCAGCCGCCGGCATCCTGTTCATCCTCGTCATCTTCGTGACGATGGTCTACGGGCCGATCGCAGCCTTGCTGGTCGAACTGTTCCCGACCCGCATCCGTTACACTGGCATGTCGCTGCCCTATCACATCGGCAACGGCTGGTTCGGTGGCTTCCTGCCGCCCACCGCCTTCGCCATCGTGGCGGCCAGCGGCAATATCTTCGCCGGCCTCTGGTATCCGATCATCGTCGCACTCATGACCTTCGTGATCGGTCTCATCCTGCTACCGGAGACGAAGAACCGCGACATCTACGCGGACGACGGCAAGCGGTAATCGCCGCAAGCAAACGGCAGCGCAGCGAGAGCCCCGCGGGAAACCGCGGGGCTTTTGTTTGCGCCTGCAACGTGCGTGTTATGCCTGTTGCGTGCGCGCCCGCACATTCACCGGCCCACAAGACGCCTATCCTGCAATCATCGGCGCTCGGGATTGATCTCAACGCCAAGATTTGTGGGAGAGCATCATGAACGCGATTTCGAAGAAGACCCTCACCGCCACCGTCGGCGCCCTCGCTTTGGCTGCCACCTTCGCGGTTTCCTCCACCCCGGCCTCGGCCGGCTGGAAGCATCACGGTTACGGTTATGGCGGCGGTCTTGCTGTCGGCCTGCTCGGCGCAGCCATCGTCGGTGGCGCCATCGCCGCCTCCCAGCCCGCCTATGCCGCTCCCGCCTACGGCTACGGCGGCTGCGAACTGCGCCAGCGCCCGATTTACAATTCCTGGGGCGAAGTCGTCGGCTACCGCCGCCCGGTGCGCGTCTGCTACTGATTTCGTGACGGCGGGTCAGACTGCCCTCTCCTCCCGCCTCAACGAAGAACCCTCCGGCTGCCGCCGCAAGCCGGAGGGTTTCGATTTCTCAAATGGCTTTGGAAAAACTGCCTCACCCCCGATTGCACCGGCGGCCAAGCACTGCTAGCTGATCGCTCCGGCAGCCGGATTAGCTCAGCGGTAGAGCAGCGGTTTTGTAAACCGAAGGTCGGGGGTTCAATCCCCTCATCCGGCACCAGCGCTTGCCCCTCCCCTAGAATTCGTGAGCCGCGGCCAGACACGGCAACGCGCGCTCCACTGGCAGCGAAGCGCGCGTCGATTTGGGGACCCTGTAGGAATGCCTTCTCCCACGCGGCCCTTAGACGAAGAAGGCCGCGACACCCAGAAAGACGATGGCTACGGTCATGGCGCCGAGAAACCGCAGCACATAGGTGGTGGCGCAATCGTGCAACGGAGGGTCTGCTTCAGCCGTCGCCTTCTGCGACGCCCGCGCCCAACGTTGGAGAGGGAGAACAGCAGTAAGTCCTGCTATCGTCATCTTCTGCTCCTGACTGCCAGCCAAAGCGGCTTTTGCGCTTTTTGTTCGTAGGGCGACCTGTGATCGCCTGAAAGCCCCTGTTAAAGACAAAACGCGTGAAGAATGAAGGAGTTCCACCCGCTCGGGATAAAACTTCTAAGCGCCTGATTAACATATATGAACAGGAGTTGAACGGGGAATTCAACCCTTATTCAGTCGAACATCGACATTGTTGCTGTACGCTCAGAGATGAGAAGAGAATCAAGGAGTTGGCAGAATGGCTATCGAATTTCGCAAATTGGCTCTCGCCGCCGCGATCGTGGCAGGCGGACTGGCCGTGGCGGGCGATGCCTTCGCCCAGGGCTATCCGACCACGCAGCAATATGGTCAGCCCGGGATGCGTCCGGGTGGTCAGCCGGGCATGCGACCGGGCGGTCCAGTCACCCGGCCGACCCCTAGTTATCCCGGCCGCCCGCCGGGCCAGTGGCAGCAGCCGCGGCCTCCGCAAGGCAATTGGGGCCCCGGACGCCCGCAGTTCGTACCGCCGATGATGCGTCCCCGGCCGCCACGCTGCACGATTCAATACCGCATGGTGCCGTCGCCCTATGGGATGGTCCGCCGGGCGGTCCGCGTCTGCTACTAAAGCAAGCGCTCAGCACACTCTCCAACGCCGGCGCCAATGCGCCGGCGTTTTCACAAGCCGCCTGAACAAAAGCCTCGTTCCGATTCCAGCAAAACGAAAAACGGCTTTAGGCCCCGCCAATCAATATCCCCACCATCAGCACGATGACGCCGCCCAGCACCACCTGGAAGGCTGCCTGCAGGAAGTGCGTATCCATGAAACGCGCCCTGATCCAAGCGATCACCCAAAGCTCGATCATGACAATGAAACTGGCGATGCCGGTGGCGATCCAGAATGCATTGGGCCACGCGTCCGGCACCAGATAAGGCAAGGTGTGGCCAAGCCCCCCCAGGGCCGTCATCAGGCCGCAGATGCCACCGCGCAGCCAGGGCGAGCCCCGCCCGGTGATCGAGCCATCATCCGACAGGGCTTCTGCAAACCCCATGCTGATGCCTGCCCCGATCGACGCGGCGAGGCCGACCAAAAATGTCTGCCAATTGCTATGGGTCGCGAAAGCGGCCGCAAACAGCGGCGCCAGGGTCGAAACCGAACCATCCATCAAGCCGGCCAGGCCCGGCTGCACATATTGCAGGACGAACATCCGTCGCTTGGTCGTGTCTTCCCGCGCGATGGCCGCTTCGGTGAGATGAGCCCGCTCAAGCCGGCTCGCCATCTGACGGTGCTCCTTTTCGACCTGCGCCAAATCGCCCAACAATTTGCGGATGCCGACATCGGTCGTCTGCTCGGCGGCGCGGGTGTAAAAGCGCGACGCCTGCAATTCCATCGTTTCGGCTTCCTTGCGCACGGTTTCCAGCGGCAGATTCTTGCTGAACCAGACCGGGCGACGCTTCAGAAACCCCTTCACATCCTCGCGCCGAATCGGCGGCAAATGCAGGCCAAACCGATCCTCATAAATATCGAGGAGCTGCCGGCGGTGCTGATTCTCCTCCTCCGCCATGTCGACAAAGACCTGGGCGGTCGCGGGATAGCGCTCCAGCAGATCCTCGGCGAAGGACATGTAAATCCGGCTGTCCTCTTCTTCCGAAGAAATGGCCACCGCGAGCAGCTCACGCTCGCTGAGCTCGGCAAAAGCTTTCAAAATCAAGTCTCCAACAGGATCGCTTCAGACCGGAAGCCGCACACGCAGCCACTTTTGGTCGACGCACCATCTATAGTTTAGAATAATTCTAATTCAAAGATAGAATGGGAGCCATAGCCTTGTGCAGGAGAAACCCGGTTCATGATTTGCGCTTATGACTTGCTCTCGCCGCGAATCTCGGGCGGATGGCATAGGGCTCCGCACGCAGCAGATGAATCATGACTTGGACAAATCGCCTTAACACCCTGAGAGGCCGGCTTTTTCATCTTTTCTTTCGGTTCTCCCGGCCCATCACCCTAGGCGTGCGTGGTGCCATCATCGATGCGGAGGGGCGGATTTTTCTGGTGCGCCATTCCTACGTTCCCGGCTGGCATATGCCCGGCGGTGGCGTCGAAGCCGGCGAAACTGCCCTCTACGCGCTCGGCCGCGAAGTGCTTGAGGAAGGCAATATCCGCTTCGACGGTCCCCCAGTCCTGCACGGCATTTTCTTCAACAACCGGGCCTCACGCCGCGATCATGTGCTGCTCTATATCGTGCGCGACTTCACTGTGATCGGCCCCCGCCTGCCCGACATGGAAATCGTCGAGGCCCGCTTCTTCCCCCTCGACGACCTGCCTGAAGCGACGACGCGCGGCACCCGCGAGCGCCTCGATGAGATTTTCCAAGGCAAGCCGCCGGCGGCATACTGGTAACGATTACCGTTCGCTACCGAAATGTTCCAGAGCGCTTGACGGCGCGAGCGTCGTAAAGACGCTTTAAAACAAAGATGAGAGAGCAATTGGCGGTTCTATCGAGCCCTAAATTGCTCTATGGGAACCGCATGTCCGATCTCGGCTCCGCCACCCCTTCCGTTCCGCCGCCTGACCTTGCCGCCCTTGATCTGCGGCCTCTGCGCCCTGCTGACCTGCCGCTCATCGAGCGCCTGGACGAGCGGGTTTTCGGTCCTGGCCGCTTCACCCGCTCCGCCTACCGCCTGCGCGAAGGCGTAGCGCCGGATTTCAATCTGTCCCGCGTCGCCTATGTCGGCTCCCTGCTCATCGGCGCCAATCTGATGACCTTGGCTCGCTGTGGTGATCAGGAACTGGTTCTGCTCGGGCCGCTGACTGTCGAACCCGCCTATCGCTCGCGCGGCATCGGTGAGGCCCTGGCTCTTCAGTCGATCGAGGCGTGCCGCGCCGCCGGCCACGGCGTCATCGTCCTGGTTGGCGACCTGCCCTATTATGCCCGTCTTGGCTTTAAGCCAGCGCCCATGGGCAAGATCACCCTGCCAGGCCCGGTAGATCCGGCACGCCTGCTCTATTGCGAATTGCAGCCCGACGCCTTCGCCGCGTTGAGCGGCAGGATCGGACGAGCTGTCTAGGGCTTCGGGTCTTCGGCACGCTGTTTCTTGCCACGGGCGATTTCTGTCGACAGCGCCGACAACTGGCGCGTCCAGAAATGTCGGAACTGATTGAGCCAGGCATCGACCTCCCGCAATGGCGCCGGATCGACAGAATAGAGGCGCCGCGCGCCTTCGGGACGCGAGACGGCAAAGCCGCTCTCGCGCAACACCCGCAGATGTTGGGATACCGCCGCCTGGGTGATTCCAAACTCCCTCTGGATGACCGTCACCACCGCGCCGGAGGTCAATTCACCATCCGCCAGCAATTCCAAAATTCGCCGGCGCGCCGGGTCCCCCAGAACATCGAACGCGTGCATCGATCGTCTTATCCTTCGCCCGTATAGAAGGCGGTCGTCGCTTGGGCGGCGGCCTCTGCCGCCGCACGTGGCGTGCCGGCAGCGAGAGCCGCGTCACGCCAGGCGAGACTGCTCGCCGTAATGTAAGCCTTGCCTTCAGCACTCGCCATCCACGCGTGAGCCGCAGCGGAATCAACCGCCGCCTTGCTGGCAAGATGTTTGGTCAACGCACTCAATGCGAGGTCCCACCCGACACCGACGGCACCCGGCCCATATTTATCCCAGAAATCGCCTGTGGCCTCGGCGATGTGTTCAAGACGAAGGGAGGCACGGCCGTCGCTCAGGGCAGCGAGGTCCACATTTACCCAGCTTACCGTTCCGCCATGTTCCCAAGTCAGGGCCAGCCGCTTCGGCGCTTCACATTCGGCGATCGAGCCGCCAGCATTGCCAACCAGCTGATAGCGGCCGCCCAACCGCAGGTCTCCTGTGACGGGCAGGAACCAGCGTGGAATACGTTCAGCGGTGGTGATCGCATCCCACAGATCCTCCACATCGGTGTCATAGGTCACGGTCGCGATGACCACATTGGCCGGCTTGCCCTGATGCTCGCGCTTCACCACCGTCCGCACTTCCGCGCCCAATAGATTGGCAACCTCAAACATCGTGGATACCTCGACCATTCAGACTGAAGATTTCACTTATATAAGTCATAACTTATATCTCAGTCAAATGGGCACTCTCCGGCTACAGCCAGCGGCGGCTCTTTGAGTTTCCGAAACCGGCCAGATGCCGATTATGCCGGCCCGCGCCGACGGCTCTCCCACAGCCAGCCGATCAACACGCTGCCAAGCAGCGCCAGCAGACCCAGAAAGCCGATAGCCAGCGGCGCGACGCCGATGCCGGTGACGACGCTGGCGCCCGTGCGCCGGATCGCCACGTAATCAGAGCCGCCGTAAAGCGGACTGTCGCGCATGCTCGTGAAGCGTGGCAGGCTGATCGCATCGCCACTGCCGGCAGAGATGCGCCTGATGGTGCCGCCCGTCGCCTCGACCAGGGGCCGCAGCTTATCCATGGTCGAAACCACTTCGCGGAATTCGACCGGATTTTCGGCGCCGACATTGACCAGCGCCGTCAGCTCGCCATCGGTGAGCTTGTAAAGGCCCGGCTCGCCGACACGAACCTGCGCCCGCGACAGGCCGGGCTCGCCTTCCTTCAAGGTCACGATCTGCGAATTGCCCGAGGGCGACGTCACCGTCACTGGCTCGATCACATCCTTCAGGCTCTGACGCTCGATCGAAATTTCCCGCCCGCGCGCCGTGGCGCGCAGCGCCTCCTCTTCGAGCTCCGGCTCCTTCATCAGCCAATGGGCCAGCCGGCGCAGCAATTCAAGGTGCGGACCGCCGTTCTGATAGTTACGCGCCCACAGCCAGATCTGATCGCTGAGCAAGAGGCCGACGCGGCCCTTCTCCTCGCGAGACAGCAGCAGCAGCGGCTTGTCGTCGACGCCCGACAGCACCGACGTGCCACGCAACGGCTCGGCATCGACCTGGCGGAACCACTCGCTCCAGGCCGGCGGCGTTTGCGCGCCGCCCGGCAGGCCGCGCGTCACCGGATGTTTATTGCCCATGGCAGTGATATGGGCCCGAAACGCCCGCTCAATCACATCGCCGCTTGGCCGTGCCGGCGCGATCTTGCCCAGCGGCGAGAAGAACAGGCCATCGCGCCCTGAATAATCAGGCCCGGCGGCGATCAACAGCGCGCCCCCTTCGCGCACGAAGCGGACGATGTTCTCGAAATAAACTGGCGGCAATACCGTCTGGTTCGAATAGCGATCGAAGATGATCAGGTCGAACTCGCGGATCTTGCGGCCGAACAGATCAGCGGTCGGAAAGGCGATAAGCGACAACTCCGAAATCGGCGTGCCATCGAGGCCCGATTTTTCCGGCGGCCGCAGAATGGTGAAATGCACGAGATCGACGTTGGCGTCGGCCTTCAGCAAATTGCGCCACGTCCGTTCACCCGCATGCGGCTCGCCCGAAACGAGCAGCACTTTCAGCTTGTCGCGCACGCCCTCGATGGTGACGACGGCCTTGTTGTTGAGCGCCGTCAGTTCATCGTCGAGCGTCGCCACTTCCAGCTCGACGACGTTCGGGCCGCCATGCTCGACGCGCACGTTGACGCGAATCGTTGCGCCGGTACGCACCCGCTGCCGGGAGATTTCGGCGCCATCACGGCGCACCACCAATTCGACCGGCTCGCCACGGTCGGCGGAGTCCAGAATGCGCGCGGTGATCGTCTGATCCTTGCCTACAAGCCCAAACCGCGGCGCCTCGACCAGTTCGATGCGCCGGTCGCGCTCGCCCTCATGACCGGTGATGAACGCATGCACCGGTGCCTTAAAGCCTAGCAGATCCGGATGGGCCGGAATATCGTGCACGACACCATCGGTGACGATAAAGGCGCCGCCGACGCGTTCCGGCGGCACATCGGCCAGCGCCGACGACAGGGCCGAGAACAAGCGCGTGCCGTCGACATCCGCATCGCCGCCGCCGGCTTCGACGACCCGGGTTTCGACATTGCCGAGCGCCGCGAGGGATTTTTCGATCTGCTCCTTGGCTTGGTCCGTCTGCGCGGTACGTTCACCGATCGACTGACTGGCGCTGCGATCCAGAACAACGGCGACCACGTCTTTCAGCGGATCGCGATCTTCGCGCACCAGCGAGGGATCGGCGAGCGAGAATAGGATCAGCCCGAGTCCCAGCGCACGCAGCCACGCGCCCTTGCGCCGCGCCCAAAAGCTCAGCCCAATGACGATGATGGCGCCAAGCGCCAACAGCACGAGAACGAGGGTCGGAACCAGAGGCGAAAGGGCGATGTTGAACTGGGTCATGGTCAGTGCCCCAGTCGTTCAAGCAGGTCGCGCACATGCACCTGATCGGATTTGTAATTGCCGGTCAGCGTATACATGACCAGATTGACACCACCCCGGATCGCCATTTCCCGCTGCCGGTTGGTGCCGGGAATAAGCGGATAGAGCGGCTGGCCGCTGTTATCCATCGCCCAGGCAGCCGCCAGATCGTTCGAGGTAATGATGATCGGTGACACGCTGTCACCAGCTCGCGCCGGGCGCTGCGCCGGATCTTCCGTCGGCGGCGGCAAAGCCTCGATCCAGGTCTGCCCCACCGTCGTGCGGCCGATAAAATTGTCGAGCAGATAAAACGTCTTCGTCACTACGTGATCGCGCGGCACCACTTCCAGCTCCGGCACGTCGACGCCGGCCAGCAGCGTGCGCAGCCATTGCGTTTCCGGCGTCGGTGCTTCCCCCGGGCGGCTGGTCATCGCATCGCGCGTGTCGAAAACGATCGTGCCGCCCTGTTTCATGAAGTTGGAAATACGCGCCACCGCTTCCGGAGAAGGCTGCGGCGCCGCGGCAACCACCGGCCAATAAATAAGCGGGAAGAAGGTAAGTTCGTCCTTGGCCGGATTGACGCCCATCGGATCGCCTGGCGTCAACGCCGTGCGCGCCGCCAGCGCCCGCGACAGCGCCATCAGTCCGGCGCGACTGGCCTCGTCCACCCGCGCGTCACCCGTGACCGCATAAGCGAGACGTGTGACCAGCGCCGGATGAATATCGCCGAGCGTGGCCGGCATCTGCATCCGTTGGCTTGGAAAGCGCAGATCAGGTCGAGGAAATGGCGACGGGCTGAACTGCGCCTGCGCCGAAGCCGGCACGCTTTGCACCATCTGCATCGCCGCGAGGGCAAGCAGCAGCAGACAACTGGCGACCGCCGCACCGCCGACTTTCTTGCCGCCGCGCCGCAAGGCGGCGAGACCGCCACCGAGCCAGATCGACGCCAGCGCATCGGCCAAATAAAGCGCAAAGGCGAGCGCGATGAGCCAGGGCCGCAGATCCACCGGATCGGCCGGCCGTAAGGCTTGGGTTTCGAGCCGCAGGCCGCTGAAATTCGCGGCCTCCAACTTGTCCTTCGGCGACAACGTGTTCACCGCGATCAACGCCATGATCGGGCCGTAGAAACCCGGCGGGTGATCGGCGCTGCCAATGCCATCATGATCGAGCGCGATCGGCTTGGCGGTGATAGGCGGATTGCCAAGCACGCCAAAGCCATCGAGGGTACGCGTCGGCGCCGCCGTCTCGGCGCGGTTCACTTGCCCTTCGCCGGAAGCTGTACCGCTCTCCGTACCCGCCGCGCTCTCGCCCGACATGGCCACGATCCGGCGCAGCATATCAACGAACAGACCGGACAGCGGCAGGTTCGACCATGTCGTGTCAGCTGTGACGTGCACCAGAACCACCATACCTTTGCCGCGCCGTATCGCTGTGACCATCGGCGTCCCGTCTTCCAGCGCCGCCCATGTTTTGCCCGGCAGACCAGCCTCGGGCTCGGCAAGCACCTGCCGCCTCACCGTCACTTCTTCGCTGACCGGCAGGCCATAGAACGGCGACTCGCGATCAAAGGGCGCCAGCCGGCGCGGCGTGTCCCACGACAACGAACCGCCCAGCACGCGGCCGCCACGGCGCAACCGCACCGGCACGAACTCATCGGTCGAAGCCGCCAGACGGCTGCCGGCAAAGCGCAAGAGCACACCGCCGTCTTCGATATATTGACGCAGCCTCTCCTGCACCGCGCCACCGACAACACCGACATCGGCCAAAACCAGAACCGAGGGTTGATCGTCCAACGCCGCGCTCACCGGATCGCGCGTGCCGGCGCGCGGCTCGCGCACATCGGCGAACGGACCCAGCGCCCGCATGACATAATAAGACGGCGACAGCAGCGGCTGCGCCACATCGGCCGTCACGCCGGTGACAATGGCGACACGCCGCCGTTTGGCACGCGAGTCGAGCAAGGTCACGGCGCCTGCCGAATGCTCCTGATCGATCTCAATCCGCGCGATCTCATTGCGCAATTCGATCGGCAATTCGAACCGGGCGCTGGTTTCATTGCTACCGCCGGCAAAAGCAAATCCGGCTTCGCCGACTGGCAAGCCTTTGAGGTCATAGGCGCGCAACTGGCCCTGCGGCGCGCCGGCTGGCCCTGCCCGCAGCACGCGCACGTCAAGTGCACCGGCGGCATTCTGCGCCCCACCAAGCGCCAAAGGCGTCTGTGTGGCGGTGAGCACCCGCACGCTGGCGCTGTCGCCTGCAGCATCGATCAAACCTTCGGCAAAGCCGCGCGCATTGCCGGTGGCGACGCCATCGGCGATCCAGAAAATGTCACTTTGCGGATTAGCCGCGATGAATTTGCGGATGGCCGTCAGCGCAGCTGCGCGTTCCGGCATATAGGGAACCGGCTTCATGGCGCGCAACCGTTCCGTCGCCTTGGCCGGATCGCTGATGGCGATATCGCGCACCCCTTCCGACACGGCGGCAACGGCGCTTGCCCGGCCCTGGCGCGTCGCCGAAGCGATCGCCTCGCTCGCCGCCGACACGCGTAAATTCCACTGTACCGCCGCCGGCCAGCCGTCGTCGACGATCACCAGAAGCGGCCCCTTGCCGGTCTCCGTCGTCGGGCGCGGATTCCAGATCGGCCCAGCCATGGCGAAAATGATGGCAGCAGCCAACAAGAGCCGCATCAACATCAGCCACCAGGGCGTGCGCGCCGGCGTATCGTCTTTCGGCTGCAGATCGAGGATCAGTTTCAGCGGCGGAAAAGCAATCGGCCTTGGCCGCGGCGGCGTGATGCGCAGCAGATACCAAAGCAACGGCAGCAGCGCGAGCGAAGCCAGAACCAGCGGTGCGGTGAAAGCCAGCGGCAGACCGAGCATCAGCCGCCTCCCTGCGCCGCTTCAACGCGCAGCCGCAAAGCGAGCAGTGCCTGCGATGCCGGGCCATCGGTGCGATGAATGGCGAAACTCCAGCCGCGCGAAATGCAAATAGCGCGCACCCTGTCGCGATGAGCAGCCAGCCGCGCCACATAATCGGCCTTGAACGATTGTGCCTCGCCGACGCGCAGCCGCGCCGAGCTGTCGACGTCGAGAAATTCCACATGGCCAGCGAAAGGAAAGGTCTCCTCGACCGGATCGGCGATCATCACCACATGGCCCATGGCGCCACGAGCCGCCATGCCATGCACACTGGCTTCGATTTCAGCGGGGTCCGACAACAAATCACCAATGACAATCGCCTGCGAACGCGGCGCCAGCGCGTCATGCGGCGGCAGTTCGGCCGCGACATAACTCTTGCGCTTTTCTTCCTCGATCATCGTCTCGGCGAAACGATCGACCACATTACGCGCCGCCACCGGCCGCATGAGACCGGGAATGCCGACCCGTTCGCCACCACGCACCAGAAGATCCGCAGCGGCAAGGCCAAGAACCACGGCACGATCGATCTTCGACTGCGCCGCCAGCGACGAGACATAGGCCATGGAGGCTGAGCGATCGACCCAGATCCACATCGTGTGCGCCGCTTCCCATTCGCGCTCACGCACATAGATCCGATCGTCACGCGCCGAGCGGCGCCAATCGATACGCGTCGTCGATTCGCCCCAGACGAAGGGCCGGAATTGCCAGAACGTCTCACCGATACCGGCGCGCCGGCGTCCGTGCACGCCATGCATCACTGTCGCCGCGACCTGTTTGGCGGCAACGACGAGACTGGGCAGACGCCGCGCCAGGGACAGCGCGTCGTGGCTGTGCATGGCGCTAAGCGCGCCCTCCTGCCTGTCGAGGAGGCGGGCATCGACCATCCGTCAGCCGATCCTTTCCACGAGGCGCTTGATCACACCGGTCACCGTTTCGCCTTCCGCCCGCGCAGCGAAGGTCAGCGCCATGCGGTGTTTCAGCACCGGCTCGGCCAGCACCTTGATGTCGTCGAGCGACGGCGCCAGCCGGCCGCCGACCAGGGCCCGGGCACGCGAAGCCAGCATCAACGCCTGTGCGGCGCGCGGTCCCGGCCCCCAGGCAACGTGCTGGGTGATTTCCTTATCGCCTTCGCCAGGACGGGCGGCGCGGACGATATCGAGAATGGCTTCGACGACGCGATCACCGACCGGTAACCGGCGCACCAGCCGCTGTATCGCCATCAAATCGTCAGCGGTCATGACAGCGCGCGGTGTCGTCTCGCTCTCGCCCGTCGTCTCGATGAGAATGCGGCGCTCGGCGGCGCGATCAGGATAAGACACGTCGATCTGCATCAGGAAGCGATCGAGCTGGGCTTCCGGCAACGGATAGGTGCCTTCCTGCTCCAGCGGATTCTGCGTCGCCAACACATGGAAGGGCCGCGGCAGATCATGACGCTCGCCAGCCACCGTCACGTGATATTCCTGCATCGACTGCAAAAGCGCCGACTGGGTGCGGGGGCTGGCGCGGTTGATCTCGTCGGCCATCAGCAATTGCGCGAAGATCGGGCCGCGCACGAAACGAAAGGCGCGCTTGCCGTCAGCCGCCTCTTCCATGATCTCGGAACCGAGAATATCCGCCGGCATCAGGTCGGGGGTGAACTGCACGCGGCGCGCATCCAGGCCCAAAACCGTCCCCAAGGTCTCGACCAGCTTGGTCTTAGCAAGACCGGGCACGCCGACGAGCAGGCCATGGCCGCCGGCGATTAAAGTCACCAGCGTCTCCTCCACCACCTGGGTCTGGCCGAAAATGACCGTCCCAATGGCGGCGCGGGCGGCGGCGACTTTTTCGAGCGCCTGTTCGGCCTGCCGAACCGCTGCCTCTTCGATGGAGACCGGCTGCTGTTCCGTCACCGCACTCATTGTGCCTCCTTCAGACAAAGCGGACCGCGATTGGCCCACCGGATACGAGATTTAGGCCAGTTTAGAGGCCCGCTCCCGGTTGTCGATGACCGGGACTTCACAATCCCGGCAGTTGTAGCGCGCGACCACCGGCATTGCGCCCTTTGCCACAGGAAAATGCGATAGATCGAATTCTCAGCATATTCTGCTAGCAAGATTGGTTCCCAATTGGACATCCAGGATTGGGCATCCAAGCCAAATCGTGATTCAACTGGCAGTGTTCACTGAAAGCGCGCGGGAATATGGCGGAGAAGGCAATAACAGGCGGCGAAACAGCGGCGGGATTGAACAATCTGGCAGCCGCCGCGCGCCTGGCCGGCGATAGCGGCGATAAACGCAGCTTGCCCCCGGTCCATTTGTGGAACCCGCCCTATTGCGGCGATATCGGCATGCGCATCGCCCGCGATGGCACTTGGTTCTACCAGAACTCGCCCATCGGCCGCCCCGCCCTGGTGAAACTCTTCGCCTCAGTCCTGCGCAAGGACCCGGAAGGCCATATGCTGGTGACCCCGGTCGAAAAGGTCGCCGTCGCGGTCGAGGATGCACCATTCCTGGCTGTCGAATGCACCGAAAGCAACGGCGCCTTGGCGTTTCGCACCAATGTCGACGACTGGGTCAACGCCGACGCCGACCATCCGCTGCGTTTCGAACGTGGGCCCTCGGAAGGGGTCAAACCCTATGTGCTGGTGCGTGGCGGCCTCTGGGCACTGGTCACTCGGCCGATTTTCTATGATCTTGTCGAACGGGGCGAGACCCGCGATATCGATGGCCGGGCCATGTTCGGGGTCGCCTCGGCCGGGGCGTTCTTTCCGATGGCGTCGGCGCAAGAGATCGAGAATTTGGTGTGAGCGAACGTTGGATGGACGACCACATCGACAAGGCACAGGCGCAAAAGATCGCCGCCTTCACGGCGGCGGAGGTTGAAGCGCGCGGACGTGACAAGCTGAGTCTGGATCTGCCCCACGACGCCCTCACGCGCGCCTTACCAAGACGAGGCGATCACAACCTCAACCGCGAGAGCTTCAGTTATGATGGCCTCGGCAAACCCGCCGCTGTCCTTGTGCCAGTGATCGCCCATCAACAGGGCGCCACCATTCTGCTGACCCAGCGCACCAGCAAATTGCGCGCCCACGCCGGACAAGTCGCGTTTCCCGGCGGCCGCATGGACCCGGAAGACGCGACACCGATCGATACGGCGCTGCGCGAAGCTTATGAGGAGATCGGCCTGCAGCCGGCTGATGCGACACCAGTTGGTTATCTCGATCCCTATCAGACCGGCACGGGCTATCGCATCATACCGGTGGTCGCCATTATCAAACCGGACCTGACCTATGTCCTGAACCCCGATGAGGTGGACGCCGCATTCGAAGTACCGCTCGCATTCCTGATGGAGCCCGGCAACCGCAAGCTGCACCATCGCGAATTCGAAGGCATCATGCGCTCTTTCTATGCCATTCCCTTCGGCGAACATTACATTTGGGGCGCGACTGCCGGCATCATGTATAATTTCTACGAAAGGCTTTACGCGTGAGCGCCGACCACGCGAGTACCAACCATGCCAATGCCAAGCCAGCGGCACTGATCGTCAACGGCCGGATCGAAGGCGCTGCCTTCCTAAATGATCCGAAATTGCAGCACCTGCTCAACATTCTGAATGGCGATGGCGAGGAAACCCGCGTCGTTGGCGGTGCTGTGCGCAATGCTTTGATGGGCGAGCCTGTGCACGAGCTCGACCTGGCGACCACGGCGCTGCCAACTGTCGTGCAGGAGCGGTGCCATGCGGCAAGGCTCCGCACCATCCCGACCGGCATCGAACATGGCACGGTCACCGTCCTCATCGAGGGCACGACTTTCGAGGTGACGACCCTACGCGAGGACATCGCGACTGATGGCCGCCATGCGGTCGTGCGCTTTGGTCGCGACTTCCGCGCCGACGCGCTGCGCCGCGACTTCACCATCAATGCCCTGTCCGTCGATGCCGCCGGCAAGCTGCACGATTATACCGATGGGGTGAGTGACATCGGCGCCCGTCATGTGCGCTTCATCGGCGTGGCAAGGCAGCGTATCCGCGAGGATTATCTGCGCATCCTGCGCCTGTTCCGTTTTCACGCCGCCTATGGCGAGGGGCCGCCAGACCGGGAAGCGATGGCGGCCGCCATCGCCGAACGCCATGGGCTTGAGCGCTTGTCGCGTGAGCGCATCCAGGCCGAGATCCTGAAACTGCTGCTCACCCGGCGCGCCGCCGATGTGGTGGCCGAGATGACGCAGGCCGGCATTTTCGGAGCCCTTGTTGCCGGTGTCGTCAACGCGACGCCGCTCGCCCGCTTCATCGCCATCGAACAGCTCCATGACTTGCCGGGCGATGCCACCCTCCGTCTCGCGGCCGCCTGCGTTCTCATCGCGGAGGATGCCGCGCGGCTGCGCGACCGGTTACGGCTCTCGAACCAGCAGGAGACACGCCTGTCCCAGGCCGCGGCCGCGTCAACGGCCTTGCACGGGCGCCTGGCGCCGCCCCCCCACAACGAACTCGGCGCTTTCCTCTACGTCCATGGACGACGGGCCGCCCTCGACGGCCTGATGCTGGCGCAAGCAGCAAGCCCGGCACCGGCGGACGATTCGGCTTGGCGCTCGGCCCTGCATTTCCTGCGCGACACCCCAGAAATCCGCCTGCCCGTCAGCGGCGCCGATATCCTGGCGCGCGGTATCGACGCAGGGCCCGCCATCGGCGTCACCCTGAAACATCTGCAAGCCCGCTGGATTCGCGCGGGTTTTCCGCAGGATCCGGAAACATTGGCCCGCCTTATCGACGAATCGATCGCTGATTCGCGCCGCTAGAGCCCAATTCCGACCGGGTTCGATTCTCCGTTTTGACACCCTTTCTTCAGGCGAATCGGTTTTCCGTTCCCAGGAAATACGCGCCAGGCGCGTCACGCCCCGGTCGTATCGGTCTCGCACCCTGCTGCGACTCGCAACAACCGGTGAGGCACGCTATGTTTGCGACGTTGAACGCGGAGTTGAGTATGCGGGTACAGCGAAAGTCGCCGGGCGAGATCGCCCGCGCGCTGGGCGATCGGTCGAAAGGCGCCGGCGGTTGGCGGCGCGACACCTTCACCATGCCCCGCTCCGACGCGCGCGCCAAAGCGCGCGAATGGTTCGACCGTTTCCCCAAGGCCGCCTATATGACCGAGATCGAATTCTGGCGCGAACTCGACGACGGCCGTATCGAATTCACCATTCGGCGACTGCCGACAGCGGACTAAAGCGGATGTTCCGCGATTCGCATGGGCTCGAACTCACCTGCGCTTCCACCACCGCCGCAGTGGCCTATGACCATACCATCGACGGCTATCTGCTTAATCGCTTCAACGTTTCGCAGCGGCTGAAAGCCTGCCTCGCCGAAGACCCCGATTTCTGCATGGCGCATGTGCTGCGCAGCGCCTTTTCGATGATGTCCTTCAATGAGGCCAACGTCGAATTCGCCCGCACCTCGCTTGCCAAGGCGCAAGCGCTCGCCCCGCGCACCAGTCCGCGCGAGCAAGCTCATGTGGCCGCCCTGGCGCACTGGATCGCGGGCGAACACGCCCGCACATTGGCGGCTTGGGGCGCGATCGCCACGCAATGGCCGCACGACATTCTCGCCTTCCGCATGCATCACCTGCTCGGCTTCTGGTGCGGCCAGCCAGAATTACTGCTGGCCCAAGCGGAAACGACTCTGGCGCATTATGGCCGGGAGCTCCCAGCCTATGGCACAGTACTCGCCTGCCGCGCTTTCGCCCATGAGGAATGCGGCAGTTATCTGGTGGCCGAGAATTGCGCCCGCGAAGCCATCGCCATCGACCCATCCGATGTTTGGGCGACCCATGCCCTTGCCCATGTTTTCGAAATGCAGGGCCGCCGCACTGAGGGCATCGCCTTCCTCACCGCGATGGAGCCGCATTGGGAAGGCGGCAACAATCTGCTGCATCATCTGTGGTGGCACCGCGCGCTGTATCATATCGAGCGCGAGGAATTCGAGACGGCGCTCAAACTCTATGACGGCCGCTTCCGTGATCTCAACTCCGTCACCACCACGGCCATGCCGGATCTTTACATCGATATCCAGAATGCCGCCTCGGCACTCTGGCGTCTCGAGCGCCACGGTGTTGACGTCGGTGATCGCTGGCAGGAGATTGCGGCAAAGGCGCAACCGCGCATCGGGGATGGCCGGAGTCCGTTCACCCTGCCCCATTGGGTCCTGGCACTGGCCCGTGCCGGCCACCACGGCGAGGCCGTGCATTTCATCAAGGGAATAGAGGATTTCGCCCTGCGCAATCTTGGCGATCTGTCACCGCTGGTGCGCGATATCGCTTTGCCGATCTGCAAAGCGATCCTGGCTCAGGCCGACAAACGGCCGATCGAAGCGCTCGACCTGATGCGCCCGGTCCTGGGCATGATGCACCGGCTCGGCGGCAGCCACGCGCAACAAGACCTTCTGGAACAAATGTTCCTATCCTTCACCGAGAGCGCCGCCGCGCCTGCCGATAAAGCGCTGATCCTCGAACGGATCCGCGGTCGCCGCGCCTTATCGCCGGAACGCAGCATCGGCTGGCGCGACGCGGACAGCTCTAAAGGTCGGTAATCACGTCGGGCGTTTTCCAGGCGATGTGCTGGCCACCATCGACGGCGATCATCTGCCCGGTCACGCTACGTGCCTGCGCCAGATAGGCCACGGCCTCAGCCACTTCCTCCGGCGCCACCGCCCGTTCGAGCGGGATGTTCGCGGCTTCACGCTGAAAGCCATCATCACCATCCATCGTGTTCGGCAGGACGGGACCAGGCCCCACCGCATTGACGCGAAGACGCGGCGCGAAAGCCTGCGCCATGGTCTGCGTCGCCGTCCACAACGCTGCTTTGGTCAGCGTGTAACTGAAAAACTGCGGATTAAGACGCCACACGCGCTGATCGGCAATATTGACGATGGCGCCACTCGCGCCCTTCGGCAGGGCCCGCGCCATGAGCGCCGCGAGCGCGCAGGGCGCACGCAGATTGACCGCCATCGCGCGATCAAAGAAATCCGTGTCAAAGGTGTCAGGCGTATCCTGCTCGAACAACGATGCATTGTTCACCAGCAGCGTCACCGCTCCCAGTCGACGCGCCGCCTCGAACAGCTGCGCCGGCGCTTGCATGTCCATCAGATCAGCGATGACCACCTCGGCACGGCCGCCCGCGTCGGCGATCTCGCGCGCCAACAGCTGCGCCTCCTCACGCGAACGTTGCGAGGCATGCAGCGCCAGGGCGTACCCCTCCTGCGTCAGCCGTTTTGAAATAGCGCGGCCGATCCGTCGTGCCGCGCCCGTGACGAGCGCCACGCCCGCCGAAGTTGTTTGCTCCACAATCACCCTTTTCTGCCTCGACGCATTTTCTTCGCGCGAACCGACGCTCGAAAATGCTCCTAACGCCTTCCCATCTTCCACCATCACGGAGCCACAATAGCGGCAAGCGCGGTGAATTCGACAATGAAGATGGGCAGGATGTCACTCTATGGCAATTTTTCCCATCTTGCAGGGCGACAAATGTGAGGCCAGCGGCCCCATCCAAGGCGAAGGTGGCACGAAATCTCCTCGAACCCGCACGATTGCGACCGATTCAGCGACACATTCAACAGGCCAAATGACAGGTGCAGACGGGCCACATGTGGATTCGGAATTGGAGACTTGCGATGAAAAAATATTCGGTTGCGACGGCTGCGATCGCACTTGTGATGATCAGCGGTGCTGCACTGGCCGCCGACCTGCCACGCCGCTCGGAAGCGCCCCCGCCGCCGGCACCCATTTTCACGCAGCAGCCCGCTTTCACATGGACAGGTTTTTACGCCGGTCTCTCCGGTGGCGGCGCATTTGGCCGTCTCGGTCGCGGCTCCAATGATTTCGGCTCCGCCAATGGCGGCCTCGTCGGCGGTACGGTCGGCTATAATTATCAGGTCAACAATATGTTCGTCGTCGGCCTCGAAGGCGACATGAGCTGGGCGGGCATGACCGGCAATCACACCTTGCCCGGACCGATCTTCATGCGCGCCAAGATGAACAGCTTTGCCACGGTGCGTGCCCGCGCCGGCGTCGTCGCCTTCGACCGCACGCTGCTTTACATCACCGGCGGTTACGCGGGCGGCAACATCAATTCGACAATCACCGACACCACCGTGCCGGCCGCTTATTCCGCCAATTCCTGGCGTAACGGTTGGGTGATCGGTGGCGGCGTCGAATATGCCATCAACCGCAATATCTCGGCCAAGGCCGAATATCTCTACACGCAGGTCGGCAACAACAACAACGGCGGGACGCTTCCGACCGTCAGCAACGCTGGTTATCGCGGCTCGATCATCCGCGCCGGCCTGAACTATCGCTTCTGATAACACTGTTAAACACGATGAACCGGTGGCTTCGGCCGCCGGTTTTTCTTTGCGATCACGCTGTCTCGCCGACAGCCCACCGACACGTCCAGCGCGGTTTTCCCTGCGCCATCACATGCGCCAGCCATGGCGCCAAAGCCTCGATCTCCGCCGGCAAGGTGTGCGGTGGATTGATGATCGCCATGCCGCAGCCTGACAACCGCGTCGATGTCTGGTCCGCACGCCCGACATCAAGCTCCGCCCGCAGCAGGCGCGTCACGCCCGCCTCTGCCAGACCAGCGTAGAAGTCATCGACGACATTCTGGTCCTTCACCGGGTACCAAAGCGCATAAGTGCCGGTTGGCCATTTGTGCCAAGCCGCGGCGACCGCCGCGCCCATACGTTTGAATTCGTCCGTCGCCTCAAACGGCGGATCGACGAGAACCAGACCACGTCGCTCAGCCGGCGGCACATAGGCTTTCAACGCCGTATACCCATCGATGCCGATCACCTTCAGTCGGCGATCGCGCCCGAGTTTGCGCGCCAACGTGCGCACGTCCTCTTCATGCAGGTCGCACACGGTGAGGCGGTCCTGTGCGCGCAACAGCCGCTGCGCCAAGGCCGGCGAGCCAGGATAAACGAGAGGACGCCCTTCCTTGTCGCCAGGGCCGACAGCAGCAAGCCAGTCCGCCAGCAAAGCCTCAATGACCGGCGTTCGCGCGGCGGTGAGAACGCGGGCAATGCCATCGCGCCACTCGCCCGTGCGCACGGCGCGTTCGTCGCCAAGATCGTAGAGGCCCGTGCCGCCGTGCGTATCGACATAGCGCAAGGGCGCATCCTTACGCATCAAATAGAGCAGGATGCGCGCAACGATCGCGTGTTTGAACACATCGGCGAAATTGCCTGCATGAAAAGCGTGGCGATAGTTCATGGCGCGCGGCCAATGCGGTTCATACCAGCTCTAGCGCACTGGTGGAACATTGATCTGCTGCGTGCGACAAGCTTGGCGTGCCACTTCCGGACAAGGTGTGAAATCGCGCAGGTCCTTGCTCAGGCAGATGCGCACTTCCTGCAACTGGCCGCGTTGACAGGCGACCGCCATCATACCGGGACGCAGGCCGCGATTGGCGTCGATGAAAGCACGTTGGATATCGAGCGGCGACATGGTCTGAGCTGAACGCGGCTTCTGCAGTTCCTGCGGAATTTCGATCTTGTCACGGGCGCGGCGCACGTCGGCGAAATAATCCACCGGCGACCGACCGGAACAGGTGCCGTGCTTGCGCCATTCATAGCGGGCCAGGCCGATATCCGGGAACACACCCTCGGCGTCCCGCATGGCGCTGGCCGGCGGATTGCGCACCGAGCTCGGACAATCGGAAGGGAAGCCGCGCACGTATTGCGGCCAAAGGCCATGAACGACGAACCCTTTGCTCGAGCCGATCTGGCACTGGTCGCGATCGTCATTATTGCCCGAAGCGCAGAAGCTGGACGACCAGCTCAACGCCAGCACGTAGAAGTCGAACCGTCCGGGCGCCACCGTCGTCGCCTGATCGCGGCGCGGACCACCAAACCAGCCACGCGACTGACTATTATCTTGGCTGCGGTCATCCGGGCCAGAGCGCCCACGGCCCTGCGTGCGATTGCCGTTATCCTGCCGATCCTGACAGCGATCGAGAACGCAATCGTCGTTGCCGCCACGAAACTGGGCGGATGCTGGCAAGCTAAATGCCGCCAGCAGCAGGATCAAAATCGACCGCACCAGCATGAGCATCAACCGGATGGTCAGGGTCGCGCCGCCCGGCAGGCCGGTCCATAAGCGTAGTTACGGTCGACACCAGCGACGCACCATTCAACACCCCAGCCCCAACCGATGAAGCCGAGATTTTCGCCGACCCAATAGGTCACCTGGCGCCAGCGACCGTCGTTCATATAGGCCCGCGCGGTACAATAGCGGCGAGGGATGTAGTCGGAGCCATTACTGCGATAGCCGGTCTCGCGGATGCGGTCGTAACCGACGATCTGCAGTGACGAATTCCAGTATTCCGATTCCTTGGAGCTAAAACGGCTCTGGATGGTGCCCAGCACCCCCCCGTCCTCGCAGGCCGGCAGCGAACCCGTGTAGGGCTGAAAGCGATATTCGGCCGGCAATTGCGGCCGCGCCAGGGTCGGCTGCACCGTCCCCAGGACCGCGAGCACCGCGCCCGCCAACACAAACTTTCCGGCAAGCTTTCCGAATGTGAATGCCATCGCAAAACCCCTGCGCAAACCGCTGAAATGATGCCTGACGATGCCGCTACTGGCGCCAGCTGGTCAAGAGAAACGCAGCCTCAACCCCGGTTTTTCACGCCCCGACACCCACCCAGGGCGCGCGCCTTGCAGCCAAAGGCGCAAACCCGGCGAAAGCAGGTCCGATTGTGTCAGGACGGAGCGCTGGTGTGTCATTTTGAGGCAGGCATCGGTGTCTACGCAGGATTATGCGACATTCCATCGGGAGACAGGCTCCCTGGTCCGCTGGCGCGGCGCGACGCGTTCCATCGTTTCTCCGGCGGTGGTGCGAATCGTTTTCTCCGTCGTCGCCGGCGCGTGCGACGCTTTGGCGATCCTCTCCAGCGCCGTCGTCACCTGGGTTTTGTATCATTACCTGGCCTATCCGCACGCCCAAGCCATCCCCCCGCTCGGCGCGCAGGGCTATGTAATGGCGGCGCTGTTCATCGTGTCCAACATGATGCGGCGCGAATATATGTTCTCCAACTACCTCGGTTTCCGCAGCCATCTGCGACGTACTGTCGTTTTGTGGAACGTTGCCTTCGCCAGCACGATCATGCTGGCCTTTCTGGCCAAGACCAGCGCCGATTTTTCGCGCGGCGCCATGGTGTTTTTCTACGTCGGCGGCCTCAGCTCGGTGTTGCTGATGCGCCTCGCCCTGGTGCGCATTGTCGCCGATCGTTCGGGTAACGGCAGCGTCGCCCAGAAGCGAATCTATCTCGTCGGCTTCGAGGAAGAGATCGAGCGCTTCAACGAAACCTACAAACCCAGCGACATCGGCATGCGGGTCGTTGCCGCCTCTGTCCTGCGCGGCCCCGATAGCCTCAGAGACGACTTGGCGCTCGCCGCCGCTTCGGCCCGCGTCCTGCGGCCAGAAGAAGTCTTCATCCTCGTACCCTGGTCGAACCGGGAAACCATTGAGGCATGCATCAGTTCCTTCATGCTCGTGCCAGCTGCCATTCATCTTGGCCCCGAACGCGTTCTCGATCGTTTCCGCGACGTGCACATCGAGCGGATCGGTAATATTTCGACCTTGCATCTGGTGCGCCGGCCGCTTTCAACCCTGGAAATCGTCACCAAGCGCGCGTTCGATATCGTCGCCGGTTCGCTGGCGCTGGTTCTGTTGAGCCCGCTCCTGCTGCTCGTAGCAATCGCGGTCCGGTTGGACTCGAACGGCCCTGCCTTCTTTCTGCAGCGCCGCTACGGTTTCAATCAGATGCCGTTCAACATCATCAAGTTCCGCTCGATGACGACCATGGACAATGGCCGCAGCATCCAGCAGGCAACCGCCAACGACACGCGCATCACCCGTCTCGGTCGTATCCTGCGCCGCTGTAACATCGATGAACTGCCGCAACTGCTCAACGTGGTGCGTGGTGACATGTCGCTTGTCGGCCCACGGCCGCATGCGATGGCGCATGACCAGCATTATATTCATCACATCGCGCTCTATGCCCGTCGCCACAATGTCAAACCTGGCATCACCGGCTGGGCTCAGGTCAACGGCTATCGCGGCGAAACCGATACCGAGCAAAAGATGCGCGCCCGCGTCGAGCACGACCTCGCCTATATCGACAACTGGTCGCTATGGCTCGACGTCAAAATCATGTTGCTGACCGTCTTCTCGCGCAAGGCCTATAGCAACGCCGGCTAGAGCCTGCGCGAACGGACGACCGCCATAGCGAGCGCAGGAAGCAGGCCGGACCACAAACGTTCGAAACCGATCAGTTGCGATTGTAGATATCTTCGATCCGCACGATGTCATCCTCGCCGAGATAACCGCCGGTCTGTACCTCGATGATTTCGAGGTCGATCTTGCCGGGATTGGCGAGGCGATGCACGCAGCCGATCGGCAGATAGATCGATTCATTTTCCTGCAGCAGCGTGATCTTGTCGTCGAGCGTCACCTCGGCGACGCCCTTGACCACCACCCAATGTTCGGCGCGGTGGAAATGTTTCTGCAACGACAGCTTCCCACCGGGCTTAACGCTGATGCGCTTGACCTGATGACGGGCACCATGATCGACGCTCTGATAATAGCCCCACGGACGATAGATGCGCTTGTGCTCCAGCGGCTCGCGGCGGCCCGCGCGCTTCATCTGCTCAACAAGGTCACGGATCTTGCCGGCCTGTTCGGCATTGGTCACCAGAACCGCGTCGCCCGTCGTCACCACCACCACATTGTCGACGCCGATGACCGCCGTCAGCCCTTCCTCGGAACGGATGAAGACATTCGAGGCGTCGAGCACGATACCGTCGCCACGCACGCTGTTGCCATGCTCATCGCGCGGCGACAGCGCATGGACGGATGGCCAATTGCCTGTATCCGCCCAGCCGAAATCACCGGCGATCATCACCGCATGGGCGGATTTGCGCACCACCGCTGTATCGATCGACTCGGCGCTCGCTGTCTCGAACGGCTCGCGCGGCAGAACCAAGAACTGCAGATCCGGCTTGGCGAGGTCGAGCGAGACACGTGCCGCCTCAGCAAGCGCGGGCGTATGGGCGGCGATTTCGCCGGCCATCACATCGGCGCGGAAAAACAGGTCGCCGGAGTTCCACAGATAGCCCTCGTCAATAAGACGAGTGGCCGTCGCCGTGTCGGGCCTTTCGACAAAGGCGCCAACCTTGCAAAGGCCGGCATCCACCGGACCGACAGGTTGCATGTAGCCATATTCCGTCGCCGGATAGGCTGGCTTCACCGCCAGCCGGACAAGCGCCCCGGTCGATGCGGCAGCCGCCGCCCGGCGGCACAGCGCCGCAAAAGCCGGTGCATCGGCGATCGCGTGATCGGCGGCAAAAACCGCGACAATCGTCTCCGGCGCCTGGCGCAACGCCAGTTCGGTCGCCACAGCAACGCTGGCTGCGGTATCGCGTTGCGTGGTTTCGAGAACAATTTCGCCCTCGACCCCCGCCTCGGCCATCTGCTCGGCCACCAGAAAACGATAGTCGTGATTGGAAATCACCACCGGCGGCGCGAAAGCCTCATCCGACGCCAGGATCGACAGCAGCGTCTTGAAGGTCGATTGCGTACCGACCAGCGGCAGGAATTGCTTCGGCAGGCTTTCACGCGACAATGGCCAGATGCGCGTGCCCGAGCCACCACACACCACGACTGGTAAAATTTGAGTCATACCACTCTCGCCCACTCTCGCGTCCGGCACTAAGCAGCCTTCTTCTGATAATCTTTAATGTCAGAAAAGGCGATCTTCGGCCATTTCTCCTGCTCGTAATTCAAGGCCCAGGCTGAGGCGGCCATGAACACCGGCGCCCCGTCAAAATCAGCAGCCATGGACGAGGGGAAAGCGCGGATGAATTTTTCGAGTTCGGTTTTGTCTTCACTCGTAACCCAGCGGCAAAGCTCAAACCGGCTGTTCTCGAAACTCACGGGCAAACCATATTCGGCCGCCAGCCGCTCCTTCAGAACGTCAAGCTGCAAGGCGCCGACCACCCCGACGAGCGCGCCAGAACCGTCGCTTGGCAGGAAGAGCTGCACCACACCTTCTTCCGCCATCTGCTGCAGAGCCTCGAGTAGTTTGCGCGCCTTCATCGCATCGCCGATCTTGACCCGACGCAAGATTTCCGGTGCGAAGCTCGGCACGCCGCGGAACACGATGTCCTCGCCCTCGGTCAGCGTGTCGCCAATGCGCAACACACCATGATTAGGAATGCCGACCACGTCGCCCGCATAGGCTTCATCGGCGATGGCACGCTCCTGGGCAAAGAAGAATTGCGGCGAATTGAGCGCCATCGGCTTACCGGTGCGCACAATCTTGGCTTTCATGCCGCGCGCCAATTTACCGGAACAGACGCGCATGAAGGCGATGCGGTCGCGGTGGTTCGGGTCCATGTTCGCCTGGATCTTGAAGACGAAGCCGCTCATTTTCGGCTCACGCGGCGCAACGACACGCGTTGCCGATTCCTGCCCGCGCGGCGGCGGCGCGAAAGCGGCCATCGCATCGATAAGATCCTTGACGCCGAACGTTCGCAGCGCCGAACCAAAATAGACCGGCGTCAGATGCCCCTCCAGAAAGGCTTGCTTGTCGAACGGCTTGAGCCCTTCCACCGCCAACATCAATTCCTCGGAGAAAGCCTCGCGCTCATGTCCTGGTAACAATGCGGCGATGGAGGGGTCTTCCGGACCGTTGACCGGCCGCAATTCCTGCTCGCCCTCGACCAAGCGAACCGCGCTGGCCTGGATGTCATAGGTACCAGCGAACGACCGGCCACGGCCGATCGGCCAGGTCATCGGCGCCACGTCGAGTGCCAGGGTCTTCTCGATCTCATCGAGCAGATCGAACGGGTCGCGCGTCTCGCGATCGAGCTTGTTGATAAAGGTCACGATGGGAATATCGCGCAGGCGGCAGACTTCAAACAGTTTGCGCGTGCGATCCTCGATGCCTTTGGCGGCGTCGATGACCATGACAGCTGAATCGACCGCCGTCAGCGTGCGATAGGTATCCTCGGAGAAGTCTTCATGGCCCGGCGTGTCGAGCAGGTTGAAGACGCAATCGCCATATTCGAACGTCATCACCGAAGTGACGACCGAAATGCCGCGTTCACGCTCGATACCCATCCAGTCGGAACGGGTCTGCCGGCGGTTCGCCTTGGCGCGCACCTCACCGGCGAGCTGAATGGCGCCGCCGAACAGCAGCAGCTTTTCAGTCAGCGTGGTTTTACCGGCATCAGGATGGGAAATAATGGCGAAGGTACGCCGACGGCTGACGGGATCGGTCATGACAAAAGCTTGAAAGTGAATGGGAAAAGGTGCCGGAGGGCAGCCAGGGAAGGCGTTTGCCATATCCCATCCGTCGGCGAAAGCCAATTTTCTCGACAGCACGACCTCCGCGCGGGCTCAATTGGCACCGAGATCAATAATTTTGAATCGCTCTAAACTGAGGAAATACAAGGGTAAAATTACATATTAGTTATTTGCACAGACCTATCAGCTCTGGCATCCAGGGAGACCGAACCGGAGGTCCCGATGTCGAAAGCCTTGTTGTTGCGCCTGCACCGTTGGATCGCGGTGATTTTCGCCATTCCGCTGGCGATCATCATCGTGACTGGCCTGCTGTTGTCGCTCCAGCCGCTTCTCCAGGCCGCCTCGGTCAAACCCGCCTCGATCACCTTGGACAAGATCGAGGGCTGGATGCAGAAATACGATGCGGACGGCAAGGCGCGGGCGCTTTCCATCGACACCTACAATAGCACTCTCACGCTCGGCGGCGGCCGAGGCGACCGAGGCACCGTGATCGACACCCGCACTGGTGCCGAAACGGCGGACCGGGATACTCTGAGCGAGATCATCCGCTCGTCGCGCAGCCTCCACGAACATTTCCTGTTCGACCAGCGCTGGGTCGTCACCTGGTCCACGGTGGCGATGCTCTTCATCATTGTGATCGGCACATTCATGGGCCTGCCACGCATGGCTAACACCATGGCGGGTTGGCATAAAATCACTGCTTGGATCTTGCTGCCACTGCTCGCCCTCAGTGCCCTGAGCGGCCTGTTCATGGCGCTTGGCCTGACCTTCTCCGATCCGTTGCCGCGTGGCAAACCGGTGCCAATCAGTGACGCCGTGCGCATGCTGGCCGCCAAACACGATCTCTCCGGCCTCGACTTCATTCGCGAACGCGGCGGCCGCCAAATGGCGCGGATCAGCGACGGCACGACCCAACGCACGTATCTCGTCACGCCGGAAGGGTTGAAGCCGGCGCCGCTCAACCTGCCGCGCACGTTCCACGAAGGTGTCTTCTTCGGCATGTGGGGCGGCGTGATGAATTTGATTCTGTCGCTTGCTTTCGCTCTGCTGCTGACCACCGGCCTGATCATTTGGGGCCGACGCACCTTCCGCCGTCGTCAGCGCACGCGACGCCCGCAAGTCGCCGGCGCCGCCGCCGAGTAATCGCCACCCGAAGAATTGCACTCACCCTAGGCGACTTGGCTATTGCGCGGGCACAAACGCCCGCGCATTCATCAAATTGCGGATATTGCGCTCACGCGCTGCTGGTACGATGATTGCTCCGGCCGAACCAACGGTCACGGGGGTCTCCAGCGCGCATGAGCAAGACCAGATTTTTTGACGAGATGAACGGATATGGCGACACCACCCGCGCTCTTTATGCTGGTGTCGCCGACTGGCTGAAGAAAACCCCAGCCGATATTCTGGCCACGCGCCGGGCCCAGGCGGAACTGATGTTTCGCCGCATCGGCATCACTTTCGCCGTTTACGGCGGCAATGACGACACCGAACGCCTGATCCCCTTCGACATCATTCCCCGCATCGTCAGCCAGTCGGAATGGTCCGCGCTCGAAATCGGCCTGGTTCAGCGGGTCAATGCGCTCAACATGTTCCTGTCCGACATCTACGGCGCACGTGAAATCCTCAAAGCCGGCGTGCTACCTCCCGATATCATCTATCGTAATGCCTATTTTCGTCCGGAAATGGCCGGGCGCCGTGTGCCTCACGACATCTGGGTCCATATCGCGGGCATCGACCTGGTGCGCACCGGCGAAGGCGAATTCTTCGTGCTCGAGGACAATGCGCGCACCCCCTCCGGCGTTTCCTACATGTTGGAAAACCGCGAAGTGATGATGCGGCTGATGCCGGATCTGTTCTCGGCCTATCGCATCGCGCCAGTCGACAACTATGCCGACGCCCTGCTCGCCGCCCTGCGCTCGGTGACACCATTGTCAACGCGCGGCGAGCCGACCGTAGTCTTACTCACCCCCGGTCAGTACAATTCCGCCTATTACGAGCATTCCTTCCTGGCCGACCGGCTGGGCATAGAACTGGTCGAAGGTCACGACCTCTCGGTGCGCGACGAGGTCGTCTATATGCGCACGACTGAAGGCCCAAAGCGTGTCGATGTCATCTATCGCCGTGTCGACGACGACTGGATCGACCCGCTTTCGTTCAATCCGGATTCCGCCCTCGGCGTACCCGGATTGATGAACGCTTATTATGCCGGCAATGTCGCTATCACCAATGCTGTCGGCACCGGTGTCGCCGACGACAAGGCGATTTATTCCTACATGCCGGAGATTGTGAAATTCTACACCGGCCAGGAGGCGAGACTCGCCAATGTGCCAACATGGCGCTGTCGTGAGGCCGACGCCTATAAATATGTGCGCGAACATCTCGACGAACTGGTCGTCAAGGAAGTGAACGGCTCTGGCGGCTATGGCATGCTGGTTGGCCCCCACGCCAGCCGCGCCGAGATTGATGAATTCGCTAAGCGGCTGGAGGCGGATCCGGCCAACTATATCGCTCAGCCGACCCTGGCGCTGTCCACTTGCCCCGCCTTCGTCGACGATGCCATCGTCCCGCGCCATGTCGACCTCAGGCCCTTCGTGCTCTCAGGCGCCAATGGCGTGCACGTGGTGCCCGGCGGCCTGACGCGAGTGGCGATGCGTGCCGGCTCACTCGTCGTCAATTCAAGCCAGGGGGGCGGCACCAAAGACACCTGGATCATCGAGGACACACCCTCAGAAAAGGGAGCGTGATCCTTGCTCGCTCGCACCGCAGAAAATCTCTATTGGCTGGCGCGCTACGTGGAGCGTGCCGATTTCACCGCGCGCGTCATCGAAGTCACGGCGCGCCTCGCCGCCCTGCCGCAGAATTATCGCCGCACCGGCGGAGAATGGGAAAGCGCACTGGCCGCCGTCGGCGCCCTCAACAGTTTCAAGGCCAGCTTCTCCGAAGCGACCGAAAGCAATGTTGTCTTCTTCCTGACCTTCGACGAAGCCAATCCGTCATCGATCCGCCGTTGCCTGGAACAGGCCCGCATCAATGCGCGCACCATCCGCACGGCGCTAACAGCGGAAATGTGGCAGTCGATCAATGCCGGCTGGCTTGAGCTGAAGGCCATGGAGGAAAAGCGGCGCGGTGGCGAATACTCGGGCGCCGACAGCATCCAACCCTTCCTGGAATTCGTGAAAGCCGTCTCGCTCGATTTCGACGGCGCCTCCTATCGGACCATGCTGCGCAACGACGCCTATTGGTTCAACCGCATCGGCCTTTATTGCGAACGCGCTGACAACACCGCTCGCTTAATGGATGTCAAATACAACGTGCTTTTGCCGAAAACCGAGGAGGTCGGCGGCTCGCTCGACTATTTCCAGTGGACGGCGATCCTGCGCGCGGTTTCCGCCCATACCGCCTATCACTGGGTCTATCGCGAGAGCGTCAAACCCTGGCTGATCGCCGACCTCTTGATCCTGCGTAAGGAAATGCCGCGCTCGCTCGCCTATTGCTATGATGGCCTGACGCGTTTCCTCGACAACCTCGGCAAAGCCTATGGCAAGCAGGGCATTGCTCAGCGCCATGCCCGCAACGTCCTGCGGCGCATCGACAGTTCATCGATGGAAAGTATTTTCCAGCAGGGACTTCATGAATTCGTGACCAAATTCATCGACGACAACAACCGGCTCGCCGCTCTGGTCGCCGAGCAATATCTGCATCATTGAGACACCATGCGCATCCGCATCCAGTATGAGACGATTTACACATATGCGACGCCGGCTCGTTCGGTGATCCAGGTGCTGCGGATGACACCGCGCAACCATGAAGGCCAGCATGTGATCGACTGGCGGCTCGACGTCGACGCCAACTGCGTCTTGAAGCGCTCCGAGGATGGCTTCGGCAATCTCGTCCACACCTTCTCCGCCATGGGCCCCATTCTTCAGCTTGCGGTTAGCGCCGAAGGCGAGGTCGAGACCTTCGACACCTCCGGTTTCGTCCGCAACACGATCGAACGGTTTCCGCCGGAGTTCTATCTGCGCTCATCGTCGCTCGCGATCGCCGACGAACATCTGAGAACATTGACGGCGTCGATCGAGGGCGACAGCGATCTCGCGCGAATGCATGGGCTTCTCGATATTTTGCACGAAAAGCTCGATTTCGACACCGACCCGACCCATAGCGTCACCACCGCGGCCAAGGCCTATGCCGCCGGCGCGGCCGTGGCCGCCGATTTCGCCCATATCTTCATTGCCTGCGCCCGAGAGATGAACGTGCCGAGCCGCTATGTCAGCGGCCATATTGCTCTGCCCGAGGACAGCGGCGTCCGCCACGCTGCCCATGCCTGGGCGGAGGCCTATATTCCCGAATATGGCTGGGTCGGTTTCGACCCCGCCCTCGGCAAATGCCCGGAAGAAAGTCATGTGCGTGTCGCCTGCGCCCTCGACTATCTCGGGGCCGCCTCCGTGCGCGGCGCCCAGACCGGCGGTGTGGGCGAAGCCCTTGACGTACGCATCAACGTCGTCGATAGCCAAAACCAATAGTTTCAGGCCCATCGCGGTCCGGAGGTTTCGCCATGACCTATTGCTGCGGCGTACTCGTTCGCGAAGGTCTCGTGATGATCGCCGACACCCGCACGAATGCGGGCATCGACAACATTTCGACCTTCCGCAAGCTGCATATTTTCCAAGAGCCCGGCGAAAAGGTGATGATGCTCGCCACAGCCGGCAACCTGTCGCTGACGCAGACGGTGGTCAATTACATCACCGACGGCATGGAAAACCCGGAAACCAAGGAGATCGAGCGCTTGCTCGATTGCACCAGCATGTTCGCTGCCGCCGAGATGATCGGGCGCGCCGTGCGCAAAGTACGCCAGGTGAACGGCGAAATGCTCGAACAGGAAAATGTCTCGTCGAGCACCACCTTGCTGTTCGGTGGCCAGATGAAAGACCGGCGCCTGCGCCTATTCATGATCTATTCCGCCGGCAATTTCATCGAGGCAACCACCGACACGCCCTTCCTGCAGATCGGCGAGTTGAAATACGGCAAGCCGGTGCTCGACCGAGCGGTCAACTACGAGACCAATGTCAGCGACGCCCTAAAGCTCAGCCTCATCTCGATGGACTCGACCATGCGCTCCAATCTCAGCGTCGGCCTGCCCATCGACATGGCGGTGCTGAAACGCGACGCCATCGAACTGGAGCTCGACACCCGCATCGACAATACCGATCCCTATTTCCACGATCTGCGCGATCGCTGGTCGACGGCGCTGCGGCAGGCGCATCTCAACATCCCGGCCCCGCCTTACGGCCGGAAGAAAAAGAAATAGCGGTCGTCTGATATTGAACGAGCGGCGGCCAGGCGCGCCATTCAAACATCGTCAACGCCTACTGCAGAATCGTAATACGAGTAATGGCTGCACCATCGGCCCCGCGCACGCCCTGGGCACGGACTTTCACGCCACTCTTCAGCAGGCTTTTATCGGCCGCATCGATCCGCGTCACCGGAACGCCCGGATCAAGCACAAGCTCGGACTCGCCGCCCGCGAATTTGACCTTAATATTGTTGCTGCCGTTGACCACCGCCGCGCCGGTAACCGTCGCATTGGTCATTGTCTGCTGACGCGCATCATTCATCGGACGCTGGCCTTCGCCCAAGCCTCGCAAGGCTTCGGGAAAGATGCGCAGTTCGGTCGAGTGCAGTTTGCCATCTTCTTTCGGCACTGCAGCACTCGCCACGAAATCGTTCGGCTTGATATCGGCGAGGGTGGCTGCCTTGTTCTGCAGAACGACAAGGTTCGGCGACAAGGCGAAGGTCTGCGGCGTACCGCTATCGACCGTGATCACGAGCGAATTAGCGTCGATTTTGTCCACGGTACCGGAAACGTTGATGGCATTGCTGCCCTGCGCCAGCACAGGCGTCATTGTGAGAGCGAGGAGCGCCCCAAGAAACATGGATTTGGTCGTCATGGATTATGCCTTCTCATTGTTTAATCGCAGCATTTGCCGCGAGGCTTTTCCGCCCATGCGCGTCACCTTACGGGACCATCGCGGCCATAGCTCGTCAAACCGGCGTGATCGGATGCAGGCCTCAAATACGCCACTCTTGCTCCCGCCCCGCTTTCCCGCTAGCTTTGCGCCAGCCAGGGGTGCTGCCGGATTGCCGGCGGCTGAGATCACACCCTTAGAACCTGATCTGGTTTGCACCAGCGGAGGGACGGCGAGCGGGCGAAGCCTATTCAGGGCAGGACTCCTTCTTACCTCCGGGTTCGTTGAGAACAAAAGACGCCCGTGGTCTGGCGTCACGGAGACGCCGCATGAACATCCAGCCCAAACCCAATTCGCTGATTCCAGAAACCGTGACCACTGGCCCACTGCCCGGCTCGCGCAAGATTTATCATACGCCGCAGGGTCATCCCGATGTGCATGTGCCGTTGCGCGAGATCATCCTGACCGACCCCAATGAACCAACCCTGCGCGTCTATGATGCCTCCGGCCCCTATACGGAGATCGATATTGGCGTCGACCTATCGAAGGGTTTGAAGAAAATTCGCCAGCCGTGGATGGCGCGACGCGGCTTCTCGTCTTATCAAGGCCGAAGCGTTCTGGATGTCGATAACGGCGGCGTCACTGGCGACAAACTGGTGCCGGCCTGCCCCGCCAACACGCAGCCGCTCTCCGGCGAGAACGCCAAATATGTCACGCAATATGAATTCGCTCGCGCCGGCCTGATCACCGAAGAAATGGTCTACGTGGCCCATCGTGAGAATCTCGGTCGCGAGAAAATGCTCGCCGGCGCGGAAGAGAAGCTCGCCGACGGCGAAAGCTTCGGCGCCGCGATTCCTGCCTTCGTGACCCCAGAATTCGTCCGCGACGAGATCGCCCGTGGACGCGCCATCATCCCGGCCAACATCAATCACCAAGAAGTCGAGCCGATGATCATCGGGCGTAACTTCCTGGTGAAGGTCAATTCCAACATCGGCAATTCAGCCGTTACCTCCTCGGTGGCGGAAGAGGTCGAGAAAATGGTGTGGTCGATCCGCTGGGGTGCCGACACGGTGATGGACCTGTCCACCGGCCGCAACATCCACAACATCCGCGACTGGATCATCCGCAATTCGCCGGTGCCGATCGGCACGGTGCCGATCTATCAGGCGCTCGAAAAAGTCGGCGGCGATCCGCTGAAGCTCGATTGGGAAGTGTTCAAGGACACGCTGATCGAACAGGCTGAACAGGGCGTCGATTATTTCACCATCCACGCCGGCGTGCGGTTGAAATATGTTCCGCTGACGGCCAAGCGCGTCACCGGCATCGTCTCACGCGGCGGCTCGATCATGGCGCGTTGGTGTCTGGCCGGCCATCGTGAAAGCTTCCTCTACGAGCATTTCGGCGACATCTGCGACATCATGCGCAAATATGATGTGTCGTTCTCCCTGGGTGACGGCCTGCGCCCCGGCTCCATCGCCGATGCCAATGACGCCGCTCAATTCGGCGAGCTGGAAACCCTCGGCGAACTCACCAAGATCGCCTGGGAAAAGGGTTGCCAGGTGATGATCGAAGGCCCCGGCCATGTGCCGATGCACAAGATCAAGGTGAATATGGAGAAGCAACTCAAGGAATGTCACGAGGCCCCCTTCTACACCCTCGGGCCGCTGACGACCGACATCGCGCCGGGCTATGATCACATCACCTCGGGCATTGGCGCGGCGATGATCGGCTGGTTCGGCACGGCCATGCTCTGCTACGTCACACCGAAGGAACATCTCGGCCTGCCCAACCGCGACGATGTGAAGACCGGCGTGATCACCTATCGCATCGCCGCCCATGCGGCCGATCTCGCCAAGGGACATCCGGCCGCACAGATCCGCGATGACGCGATGAGCAAGGCGCGTTTCGAGTTCCGCTGGGATGACCAGTTCAACATCGGCCTCGATCCCGATACGGCACGCGCCTATCACGACGAAACGCTACCGAAGGACGCGCATAAGACAGCGCATTTCTGCTCGATGTGCGGCCCGAAATTCTGCTCGATGAAAATCACGCAGGATCTGCGGGTGGAAGCTGCGGCCATGCTCGACAACGAGAAGGCGGCGCTGGAAGGCATGGCCGAAAAGAGCCGCGAATTCCTCGAAGGCGGCGGCAAGCTTTACGTCGAGCAATAAAATATACGCATGCCCGGCACCGGCCGGGCATGCGAACCACCAATAACGAGCCGAGCCGGATGATGCCCGCACTCAGGCCCTAGGGAGATTGCATCCATGTCCGCCACACGACGACGCCTCCTCGCCGGCGCCGCCAGCCTGCCACTTGCCGCACCAGCCATCGTGCGCGCGCAGACACCGATCGTCTGGCGCATGGCGACGTCCTGGACGAAAGGCCTGCCCGGCCCTGGCGTCTCCGCCGATCGACTGGCCGAGCGCATCACGACGATGAGCGGCGGCCGGTTGCGCATCGACGTTTTTCCCGCCGGCGCCATCGTGCCCGCCTTCGGCGTCTTCGATGGCGTCGCCTCCGGTGCCGTCGAAATGGGCCATACGGCCTCTTTCTTCTGGGACGGTCTATTACCCGGCGCAGCCTTCTTCACCACCGCGCCGTTTGGCCTGGGCCCCCTCGCCCATCAGACTTGGATTGAACATCGCGGCGGCCAACAGCTTTGGGATGAGCTTTACCGGCCGCGCGGCGTGCGTGGCCTGCTTGCCGGCAATACCGGGCCGTCGATGGGTGGCTGGTTCCGCAAGCCTATCGAAAGCAGCCGTGATGTCGCCGGCATGCGCATCCGCGTTTCCGGCATGGGTGGCGAAGTCTATGCCGCCATGGGCGCGACACCGCAAAATATTCCGCCTGGCGACATCTATACGTCACTGGAAAAGGGCGCCATCGACGCGGTGGAAATTCTAGCGCCGGTGAACGATCTGCCGCTTGGCCTGCACCGCATCGCCCCCTTCTATTACATGCCCGGTTTCAACAAACCGAATGGCGCCGGTGAAGCGCTGATCTCCCTCTCGGCCTTCGCCAAATTGCCGATCGATCTACAGCGCATCATCGAGACCGCCTGCGCCGCCGAACATTCCGCTGGCCTTGCGGAAGCTGAACAGCTGAATGCGATTGCCATAGTCGAACTCGCAAGGCTCGGCGCCAAGATCACGCCCTTCCCGGCCGACTTCATCAAGGACGCGCGCGAGAAAACAGCCATCGTCCTCGACAACAAGGCGAAGGCCAGCCCTCTGACGGCCAAGATCGTCGCATCCTATCGCGACGCGCTGAGCGCGGGTGGCGCCTGGTCGCGGGTCGAGGCCTATATGGAACAGGCGTTGCGCGCGCCATAAAAAAGACGCCGGGCGGTGAGGCCCGGCGTCCAATAGGGTTGTCGCGAAAAATCAGAACTTCATCGTCGCGGTCACCGTCGCCAGACGTCCAGGCGCGATATACGTGAACGGCACATTGCTGCGGTAGAAACCGTCATACACGCGCGAGTCGAATATATTGTAGACGGCGAACTTCAGCGCGAACATCTTACTGATGTGGACGTCAGCAAAGACGTCGAACTTCCACGAGGACGGCAAGACGTTGCCGGTAGTCGCTGCGAGCGTGCCGCCATACTGTTTCGAGATATACGTCGCCTGGCCGCCGACTTCGAAATACTGGTTGATCTTGTATTTCGTCATCAGGTTGAACGACTGATGCGCAACGTTGGCGAGCTGCTTGCCGAGATTCGCCGCGATCGCCGTCTTCGTCACCTTCGAGTCCATCAAGACGAGACCGCCGTAGATGCTCCAATCATCGGTGATCTTGCCGTTCAGGCCGAGCTCGATGCCCCGGATACGGTAAGCGCCCGAGCCTACGACAGTTGTAGCATTGATCTGCTCACGCGCGTTGTCCTTGGTTGTCTGGAACAAGGCTGCGGTGGCGAGCAGCTTCTGATTGAAGAACTCCCACTTGGTGCCGACTTCAAGCGCCGTATTGCGCTCTGGGCCGGCCGCAACGTTGCCAGCAACGAGACCGCCGTAGTCGTTGGCGCCACCGTCAACGTCAGCGCCAACCGGGTTGGACGATGTCGCGATCGCCGCATAGATGCTGCCGTTCGGCAGAGGCTTGAAGGTGATGCCGGCATTGTAGTTGACGAGGCCGTCATGACGCGACAACCGCGGCTGCTGTTGCGCGGGAATGGCCGCCAGCGGTGGCTGGAGAGCAACTGTGTAGTCGTCGTAACGCACGCCAGCATTCACAATGATGTAATCATTATAGTTGGCGTTGTGGATGATATAGGCGGCCTTGGTATCGATATTGATCGCCGTCGGCGCGAATGCGCGCTGCGGCGCGTTCGGGAACGGCGCGCTGTTATAAGGATTGAAGAGGTTGAACGTATACGAGCCAGTTGCGGTCGTCGGCGACGGGAACGCCTCCGATGCCAAGCCGGTATAGCTATCACGCATGGTCTCTTCGCGTGAATATTCGACACCGGCGATCGTCGTGTTGCGTACGCCGCCAGTATCGTACTTGAAGGTCACATCCGTCTGATTGGTGTAGAAGTTCGTGCGCTGATAGCGGCTTTTCGGGTTGCCTTGAGTGGTCCACAGCAGCGGATTGGGATTGCTGGTGTTAACCGATTCTGGCGGCGTCGCGACATAATCAAGGATCGACTTGCCAGCGCGGAAGCGCGAGTTCAGCGTGATCCAGTCGGTCAACTTCGCTTCGGCGGAGAAAGAGCCAGCGGACGTCGTGTAGCGCTGGAAGTCGCGGTTGACGAGGCCATAGTAGTTGCTGCGGCGAACGCCGGTTTCGGTCCACGGCGTCAAAGCTGTGCGATTGTACGGGACGCCCCAATCGGGCAAGCCATCGAAGTGGACATAGGTGTAGTCGGCAACGAACTTCAGCCGATCGCTTGGCTTGAAAGTCGTCGACAGCGAGACGCCATGCCGATCGTCTTCGACAAAATCGCGGCCGGCAACGCCGGACTTCTGACCCATCACGTTCATGCGCACAGCCCATTCGGGCGTGATCACCTGATTGATATCGATCGTACCGCGCTTGGTCCGGCCATTGCCGAACGTGGCATCGACGCGGCGAAAGCTCTCATCGGTCGCCTTCTTGGTGACGAGATTGAGCGCGCCACCGGCAGTGCCGCGACCGGCGAAGCTCGAGGCCGGCCCCTTGAGAATTTCGATTTGCTCGACATTGAAGTTTTCACGAATGCCGATCGAGGGATCGCGCACGCCGTCAATGAAGATGTCGGAACGGGCATCGAAGCCGCGGATCAGGATACGGTCACCGAAAGCATTGCCGCCTTCGCCGGTGCCGAGCGTCAGACCAGGGGTCGAACGGACGACATCGCGCAACGACGTCGCGCCCTTGTCGGCCAGGACTTCCTTGGAAAGGACCGTGATGGTGCGCGGCTGGTTGACGATCGGCTCGACGAACTTCTGCGAGGCCAGCCGGTTCACCTTATAGGGCACGCCCGGCTGGGCATAAGGATTGGCATCAGCCTCAACGGGGACGGTCGGCGCGCCGGCGCCCGCAGGATTAGGCGCAGCGATGACCGGAGCGGCCACCGTGGCGCGCGGCGCACGCCGGCGCTGCGCGGCTGCGGCACGGCTCGGACGCTGGGTCGCCTGCACGGCAGCCGGACGGGCGCGCTGCTGGGGTGCGTCAACAGTGACGGAGGGCAAGGCCGAGCTTCCGGCCTGCTGCGCCAGGGCCGGAGCCACAGGTGCTGCAGCAATAATCGCGGCCGCAGTCATGGCGCGCGCCGGAATATCCATTTTCCGCTTCGATTTAACCCCTGTAACGAGTGGGAGTGGACGTAACGACGCGGGAATTGACGGCGCGCTCATCGACTTTCTTGCCTCCAAAATTTAGAATCAAAGCAAAAACACTAGTATTTTCGTATTTTTGACGTAATTCGACCTAGTTTGAGTCAGGTTTTACTGTCAATGGAGCGGGCCACGATCATATTTATTCTGATTCTAAATTTGAACGCCCCGGAAATGCCTTTTTTATAATTCTTCTAAATTGAATCAGAGCTTCAGCGCCCTGCGAAACAAGGACATTCTCGGACGCGCTTCTGCGGCATCGCCTCTAGGCAGTCCTACGCCCTAGGTTGTGCTGATGAGGATCGGGGGAAAATCGCCACTCAGTGTTGCCGCAATGTCACAACACTGACGACAAAGTCGCATACCGGCTGACAGGCGGATGCATGACCAAGTTGTAACTTGTCAGCGGTCGGGCACCCCATCAGTTTCGCGGCAAGTTCGCTTCCATTAAGACTAATCTCGCTGCACCGGGAATCGAACAGGCGTTCGAAGTAGGCATCGGCGGTCCAAAGGGGACAGGTTCAGGCGTGGTGTGGCGATTTTTTAGGTCTTTCTTCCAAAGGCGCGCGCGTCCCGTGGGGCCATTGATGATCATGCTGTCGGCCTCTCTGGTTTCCGGCTGTGCGCTCGATTCTGAGCGCATTGGTGCCGCGGGCCCGGAACTCGCCGCACGGTATCGCGCCGCGCCGGAACGCTCCGCCAAAGCCATCAGCCAGGATTGGCTCGCCGCCTTTCGCTCGAACGAGTTGGCCCAATTCGGTTCCATGACCCTAGAGGGCAACCTCGATCTCGACGCCGCGCTCGCACGCCTCTCCCAGGCGGAAGCACAGATGATGATCGCCGGTGCGGCGCTCTATCCACAAATCAATGGCGGCCAAAGCGCCTCGCGCAGCCGCTCGCCCGGCACTTTGGGGTCCTCGACCGGCCCGTTCTCGCCCAACTACAATAGCAATTTCAACGTCGGCTTGTCGGCGAGCTATGTGGTCGATTTCTGGGGCCGCAATGCCTCCCTTGCTGAAGCCGGACGTATCGGCGCAGTGGCCAGCCGTTTTGACTACGATACGTTGGTGGTGACCACCCTCGCCACATTGGCCAATGCCTATTTCCAGATTCTGGTGGCACAGGATCGCTTGCTCTACGCCCGCGACAACATCCGCGCCGCCGAACATGTGCTGGGTGCCATCCGCGCCCGCGTCGATGTCGGCACCGCGACGGCGCTCGATGTCGCGCAGCAGGAAAGCGTGCTCGCTAATCTGCGCGTCAATATTCCGGTGCTGGAACGCCAAGCTCAGCAGCAGAAGAATATCGTCGCCCTCCTGCTCGGCCGCACACCCGAAAGCGTCAACGTCAAAGGCGGCCGGCTCAATGCCTTGGCGCTGCCGCAGGTAAAGCCCGGCCTGCCCTCGCAATTACTGCTGCGCCGCCCAGACATTGCCGCCGCCGAAGCGCGCCTTCTCGCCGGCGAAGCCAATATCGTCGCCGCCCGCGCCGCCTTCCTGCCGTCGATTACGTTGACAGGCAATGCCAACCTCGCCAGCCTGGCACTCAAGAATTTGCTGCGCGCCGATGCACTCGCGCTTTCGGTCGCCGACAGCCTCGCCCAACCGATCTTCGACGGCTACAATCTGCAAGGCCAGCTCGACAACCGGCGCGGCCAGCGCAATGAAATGCTGGCCAATTATCGCAAATCCATCGTCAGCGCCCTGACCGACGTCGAAAATGCTTTGATCGGGGTGCGCAAATATGCCGAGCAGGAGCGCCTGCAAGCCATGGCGGTGACGGCGGCGCGTCGCGCCTATGACATCAGCCAGCAACGCCTGAACGAAGGGGTTATCGACATCGTGGTCTTGCTCACCACTCAGACCAATCTGTTCTCGGCGCAGGACGCGCTGACGCTTGTGCGCTATCAGCGTCTGCTAGCTGTTGTCAGCCTCTACCAGGCGCTCGGCGGCGGCTTCACCCGTGAATATAGCGACCCGATGCTGGCCGCCGACCCCGCCATGACCGCCTCCCCCCGCTTCATCGACCAGGCCGCGACGGTGACGCCATGAAACGGTTCATCGCCATCGCCGTGGTTATTGCCATCGGGCTTGTCTACGCGCATTTCACCCGCTGGATCGAGCTGCCGGCCCCGCTCGGCGGCTGGCTTCCACAACGTAGCCAACAAGCGTCCAACAGCGGCGGGCGGGGTGGCTTTGGCGGCGCGAGCGGCCAGCCGATCCCTGTCCTCGTCACCCGCGTCAAGACCGAGGACGTCCCGGTCACGGCCGACGCGGTTGGCACCGTACAGGCGCTCAACACTGTCACCGTGCGGGCGCAGGTTGACGGCCAGCTCATGGAGATCGCCTTCCGCGAAGGCCAGGACGTAAAAGTCGGCGACGTTATCGCGCGCATCGATCCGCGCACCTATCAGGCGCAATATGATCAGTCCGTCGCCAAAAAGGCGCAGGACGAAGCACAGCTCGCCAATGCTCGTCTCGATCTCGAACGATACACCCGGCTGGCGCAGACCAATTTCGGCTCGAAACAACAGGCAGACACGCAGCGCGCCCTCGTCGCCCAGCTCGAAGCACAGGTCCGCGTCGATCAGGCTCTGATCGACAGCGCCAAGATCACCCTCGACTATACGTCAGTCCGTTCGCCAATCGACGGGCGCACCGGCATCCGTCTGGTCGATACCGGCAATATCGTCCGCTCATCCGACCAGACCGGTATCGTCACGCTGACGCAACTGCGTCCGCTCAGCATTTTCTTCAACCTGCCGCAGCAGCAATTGCGCGCCCTCAATGCCGCCCAGGCGCGCGACAAGATCGTGCTCGAGGCGCTGGAACCCGACAATACAACGGTGATCGAGACCGGCACCGTGGAAGTCATCGACAACCAGGTCGATCAGGCCACCGGCACCGTGCGCATCAAATCGCAATTCGCCAATCCAGCACTCCGCCTGTGGCCTGGGCAGTTCGTCAATGTGCGCGCTTATATCGACGTGTTGCGCGGCGTGACGACAGCCCCTTCCGCCGCAATCCAACGCGGCCCGCGCGGCGCTTATGTCTATGTGCTGCGCGACGACAGCACGGTGAAAATGACCGACGTGACCATTTCCCGGCAGGACGAAAAGCTGGCGGTGATCGAAAAAGGCGTCGAGGCCGGTACCCAGATTGTTGTCACCGGCTTCGGCCGTTTGACCGATCAAGCAAAGGTCGCGGCCACCAACGCCGACGAAGTCCAGCCAACACCCGCCGCTGAAGAAACGCAGCAACAGCGGCGACGCGGCGGCCGCCGCGGCTGAGGTAGACTGCGGCTGACTTGGACTGCGGCTGACTTGGACTAACGACACAGAACCAACACCCAAAGGCAACAACTTCGCGATGGTGAGATGAACATATCGGCGCCATTCATCCTGCGACCGGTCGCGACCGGCCTGCTGGCCGTCGCCATCCTGCTGTGCGGCCTGCTCGGCTATGCGCGGCTTCCAGTCTCATCGCTGCCGCAGGTCGATTTCCCGACCATTCTCGTCAAGACGCAGTTGCCGGGCGCCAACCCGGAGACCATGGCCTCCACCGTGACGGCGCCGCTCGAACGACTGTTCGGGCAGATCCCTTCGCTCGTCTCAATGTCCTCGCAATCCTCCTTCGGCTATAGCCAGATTACCCTGCAGTTCGACCTCGATCGCGACATTGAAGCCGCTTCGCAGGACGTACAGGCCGCCATCTCCGCATCTTCGGCCTTGCTGCCCAGAACCCTGCCCTATCCGCCAATCTATTCGAAGGTGAATCCGGCCGACGCGCCGATTGTCTCTATCGCGCTCGTGTCGGAAAACGTCGAACTGCGCGTCATGAGCGATCTGGCCGATACGCTGATCTCGCCGCGCCTATCGGAAATCAGCGGCGTCGGCCTTGTCTCCGTCCAAGGTGGCGTGCGTCCGGCCGTGCGCATCCGCGCCGATCTCGCCCGGCTTGCCGCCTATAAGATCGGCATCGACGATCTGCGCCTGGCCATCACCAATGCCAATGTCGCCGGCTCCAAAGGCACGCTCGACGGCGCCTCGCAATCCTGGATCATTTCCGCCAACGACCAGATCGCCACAGCCGAGGCCTATCGCAACATCGTCGTCGCCTCGCGCAACAATGTCTCGATCGTCCTGCGCGACGTCGCCGAGGTGGTCGACGGCCTGGAGAATGTCCGGGTCGGCGGCTGGTACAACGGCCGCCAGGCCGTCATCCTCGACGTACAGAAACAGCCCGGCGCCAATATCATCGAGACCGCCGACCGCATCACCCACGAACTGCCGCGCCTGCAGCGGCTGATCCCGGCCGGGGTTGAAATTGCCGTCGTCCAGGATCGCACCAAAACCATTCGGGCGTCCGTCAACGAAGTGCAGTTCACTCTAGTGCTGAGCATCTGCCTGGTGGTGCTCGTCGTGCTGCTGTTCTTGCGCTCGCTGCGCGCCACCATCGTCGCTGGCATCACCCTGCCGCTGTCGATCGTCGCCAGTTTCGGCGTGATGTATCTGGCGGGCTTCAGTCTCAACAATCTCACGCTGATGGCGCTCACCATCGGCACCGGTTTCGTCGTCGACGACGCCATCGTCATGATCGAAAATATCGTCCGCAATCTGGAGCAGGGCAAGAATCGGCTCGATGCGGCGCTGGATGGTGCGCGCGAAATCGGCTTCACCGTCGTCTCGCTGACCTTCTCGCTCATCGCCGTTTTCATCCCGCTTCTGTTCATGACCGGCCTTGTCGGGCGCATGTTCCGCGAATTCGCCCTGACGCTGACCATCGCCGTCGTCGTTTCGGCGATCATTTCGCTCACCATCACACCCATGTTGTCGGCGAAACTGCTGAAAGCCGGCGCTCACGACGAGAAGCACAATGCCTTCATGCGCCTGGTCGAGGCGCCGCTTGAATGGATGTCGAATGTCTATGAACGCACGCTCGATCGCGCCTTGCAGCATCAGCTGCTGATCATCCTGATCACGATCGCGACCCTCGGGCTGACCGTTTATCTCTACGCAGTGATGCCCAAGGGCTTCATTCCGGCCCAGGATACCGGCCTGATCAGCGCCGTGCTGGAAGCCGCGCCCGACACCTCGTTCCGCGAAATTACCAATCTACAGGCTGTCGTCACCCGCAAGTTGCGCGATGACAAGGATGTCGCCGATGTGGTGTCCGTGCTCGGCATCGGGCCGCTGAACGCCACCGGCAACACCGGCCGAATGACCGTTGTCCTGCGCCCGAAAGAGGAGCGAACCAACTCCGCCACGGAGATCGCGGCGCGCCTGCGTGCCTCCGTCACCGAAGTCGCCGGCGCCAATATCTATCTTGAGCCGGTCCAGGATATTCAGATTTCGACACGCAGCAGCCGGTCGCAATTCCAATATACGTTGTCTGGCGCCGATCCGGCCGAAGTCGACCGCTGGAGCCAGCGCCTGCTCAACGCACTTCGTAACGATCCGATCATCCGCAATCCCGCCAACGAGAGCCAGGACGGTGGCCTGCGCGCTTTCGTCGACATCGACCGTGAAAAGGCGGGGCGCCTCGGCATCTCCATCCAGTCGATCGCCGACACGCTGAACAGCGCGTTCGGCCAGCGACAGATTTCGACCATCTACGGCCAGGCCAATCAGTATCGTGTCATTCTCGAAGCAGCGCCCGCCTATCAGGACGATCCTTCGTCGCTGTCGCGGCTCTATGTGGCGGGCGTCGGCGGCGTGCAGGTGCCGCTCGACAGTTTCACCCGCATCGTCCGCACCACCGCACCGCTGCTCATCGCCCACCAGGATCAGTTCCCGGCCGCCACCATCAGCTTCAACGTGCGCCCGGGCGCCTCGCTGGGCGATGCGGTGACCTCGATGGCCCGCGCCCAGCGCACCATAGATCTGCCGACGAATATCTCGGCCAGCTTCCACGCCGATGCGGCAGAATTCCAAAGCGCTCTGTCCAACCAGCCGTGGCTGATCCTCGCCGCCGTGATCTCGATCTATATCGTTCTCGGCGTCCTCTATGAGAGCCTGGCTCATCCGTTCACGATCCTGACCACCCTGCCCTCGGCCGGTGTCGGCGCTTTGCTCGCCCTGATTCTGACGGGACATGATCTGTCGGTCATCGCGCTCATCGGCATCGTGCTGCTGATGGGCATCGTCAAGAAAAACGCGATCATGATGATCGACTTCGCCATATCGGCGGAGCGCGAACAGGGCTTGTCGCCGACCGATGCGATCGTGCGCGCCTGCAAGCTGCGTTTTCGCCCGATCATGATGACCACGCTGGCAGCCCTCCTCGGCGCCATTCCGCTCGCCTTCGATACGGGCATCGGCAGCGAATTGCGCGTGCCCCTGGGCATCTCGATCATCGGTGGCCTGCTGCTCAGCCAGCTGCTGACGCTTTACACAACGCCAGTGGTCTATCTGGCGGTGGAGGGCCTGCGCCTGCGCCTCGGCGGCAGCCGTAAGATCAGTGCCGAGACGGCTCTGGCGGAAGCCCGCAAGGGCGAGGCAGCCACATGACTTCCGGCCTCAACCCCTCCACCCTCTTCATCGCCCGCCCCATCGGCACATCGCTTCTGGCCGTGGCGGTGATGATAGCCGGCCTTGTCGCCTATGCCTTCCTGCCGGTCGCCAGCCTGCCGTCAATTGAGTTCCCCACGATCGTCGTCAGCGCCAACCGGCCGGGCGCAGATCCAGAAACCATGGCCTCGTCCGTCGCCGCGCCGCTCGAACGCGCGCTGGGCTCGATCGCCGGCGTGACCGAGATTACGTCGACCAGTGCGCTCGGATCCTCGAACATCGTCGTCCAGTTCGACCTCAACCGGAAAGTCGAGAGCGCCGCCCGCGACGTCCAGGCGGCCTTGAACGCCGCCGCCACCAATCTACCGTCCGACCTGCCGAGCTTCCCGCGCATGCGCAAGTTCAACCCGGCCTCGCAGCCGGTGCTGATCCTCGCGATGACGTCGAACAATCTGCCGCCATCGGCACTTTATGATATCGCCGACACGCTGGTCGCCCAGCGGATCGCCCAGGTGCGCGGCGTCGGTGGGGTTACGGTCAGCGGCGCCGAACAACCGGCGATCCGTATCCGTGCTGATCCCGCACGCCTGGCCGCCATGGGTATCGCGCTCGACGATATCCGCACCGCCATCGTGAATGCGTCCGTCACCTCGCCGCTTGGCGCCTTCGACAGCGAGGGACGGGCGGAAACATTGGGCATCGCCGGCCAACTCGAGACCAGCGAGGATTATGCCCGCATTCCTCTCCGCCTGCAGAACGGCCGGGTGGTGCTCGTCGGCGACGTCGCCACTGTTGCGCCCGGCGTCCGCAACAGTCGCACCGCCGGCTGGTACAATGGCCAGCCCGCTGTCATCATCAACGTCACCAAGGAAGCGGCCGCCAATATCATCGACACGATCGAGGGCGTGAAGGAGGTTTTGCCAGAACTGCGCAAATGGATGCCGGCAGGCGTCGACTTCTCGATCATGTCGGACCGCTCCAAGACCATCCGCGCCTCGATCTTCGACCTGCAGCTGACCCTCGCCATCTCGATCGGCCTGGTGATGATGGTGGTCTTCCTGTTCTTGCGCCGCGTCTCATCCACGGCGGCGGCCGCCGTGTCGGTGCCGCTGTCGCTCGCCGGCACGTTCGGCGCCATGTGGTTTTGCGGCTTTTCCATCGACAATCTGTCGCTGATGGCGATCACGGTCGCGGTCGGCTTCGTCGTCGACGATGCCATCGTCATGGTCGAGAATATCCACCGCAACATGGAAGCGGGGATGGGCCGGCTGGAAGCGGCGCTCGCCGGCACCGGGCAGATCGGCTTCACCATCATCTCGATCAGCATATCGCTGATCGCCGCGTTCATCCCGCTCCTGTTCATGGGCGGCATTCCGGGGCGCTTGTTCCGCGAATTCTCGGTGACTTTGTCCTTCGCCATCGTCGTTTCGATGATCGTGTCGCTGACCGTGACGCCAATGCTCTGCGCTCACACCATGCCACCGATCCATGGCCAACGCGGCCGCATCGATCAGGCCATGGAAGACTTCTTCGCCTGGGTGCTACGCGCCTATGAGCGCAGCCTGCGTTTCGCCCTGGGCTATCCGATCACCGGTCTTTTGGTCTTTCTCGTCGTCATCGGCCTCACCGTGGACCTCTATCGCACGACGCCAAAGGGCTGGCTGGCCCAGGACGATACCGGCCTGCTCGGCGGCTGGACCAGCGCCTCCGACGATTCCTCTTTCGAAGCCACGCTCGCTTTGCAGCAGCGCGTGGCGGAGATCATCAAGGCCGATCCAGCGGTCGAGGCCGTCGCCTCCTTCATCGGCACCGGCAGCTCCGCAAGTTCAGGCCGGTTGAACATCTCCGTGCGCACCAGCGGACCGAACAGCGCCTCGTCCCAGGCGGTCATCGCGCGCCTGCGCCCGCAACTGGCCCGCGTCGTCGGCATGCAAACCTTTCTGATCGCCCAGCAGGATGTGCGCATCGGCGGGCGGCAGGGGCGCTCGACCTATCAATTCACCCTTTGGAGCAGCGATCTCACCGCGCTCGACGCCGCCGCCGAACAAGTGCTGACGCGCTTGCGCCGGACACCACAACTGGTCGATGTCGAGAGCGACCGCGACGACGGTGGCCTGCAGGCGAATATCGCGGTGGATCGTACCGCCGCCGCGCGCCTGGGCGTCAATATCCAGAGCATCACCGCTGCGCTGTCCAACGCCTTCAGCCAACGCCAGATCGCGACGATCTATACGGAACGCAATCAATATAAAGTCATTCTCGAGGTAACAGCCTCGCGCCAACGCGACCCGAGCGACATTTCCGGCATCTACGTGCCTGGCGCCAACAATACCCAAGTGCCCCTCTCGGCGGTCGCCAGCGTTCATCGCGGCGAGACCGCGCTGTCCGTCAACCACCAAGGCCCCTTCCCCGCCATCACCATCACCTACGATCTGGCGGCAGGTGTGACCTTGGACGAAGGTACGCGGGTGCTGCGCCAAGCCGTTGCCGAACTGCATTTGCCCGATACCATCACCGCCGACTTCGCCGGGGACGCCAAGGCCTTCCGCGAGAACCAGCAAAGCCAGATCTGGCTCATCGTCGCCGCATTGGTCTGCGTCTACATCGTTCTCGGTATTCTCTACGAGAGCCTCATCCATCCGTTGACGATCATTTCAACCCTGCCCTCGGCCGGCCTCGGCGCGCTGCTGGCGCTGAATGTCACCAAGACGGAACTATCGCTCGTCGCCTTCATCGCCATCATCATGCTGATCGGCATCGTCAAGAAGAACGGCATCATGATGGTCGATTTCGCCATCGCCGCCCGCCGCGCTCGCGACCTCACGCCCACCGAGGCGATCGTCGAAGCTTGTCGCGAGCGTTTCCGCCCAATCCTCATGACCACGATGGCCGCCATGCTCGGCGCTCTGCCCCTGGCGCTCGGCCATGGCCCCGGCGCCGAACTGCGCCGGCCGCTCGGCATCGCCATCGTCGGCGGACTTCTGATTTCGCAAATCCTGACGCTCTATTCGACACCTTTAATCTATATGCTGATGAGCCGTTTCGAGCGCGGCAGCCGCAGGAGCTTGTTGCAAAAGGCAGCGCTCGCCGATCGGCCGGTAACCTAAATTCTCGGTTCTCATTAAGGTAGAACCAAACGGCGCGCGCCTTGCTCCCTCTGGGGAACAGCGGCCAGTGATATGGGAAGCGGCACGTATCTGTGCCATTTCAAAACATTCACCATGATGCCGATCCGGGAAGTGGACAGATGAGAAACAAGAAGCTCCTGTCGCGCCGCATTGTGCTGGCCTCCGCCGCCGGCGCGGCCTGCGTCGCGGCATTGCCTTTGATAGGCGCTGGTCCGCCGCTTGCCGCATCGCCCGCGCCACGTCTGCGCCGCGGCGGTTCAATCCATACGATGATGAACTGGGCGGATGTCGAGCCCGGTGATCCGCAACGCTATGCCTGGCCGCCCTTCAGCACTCCGCATTTCAACATCGGTGCCGGCCTGCTGCGGGCCTACCGGCAATGCGGCCTCGATCACATCCGCATGACCATCGATTCCGGCCCCTTCCTGCAGGCTGATCCGGAACAGTTGAAACAGGCGAACCAGATCCTGCTAGAACGCTGCCGGCAAATCCTGGCCGAGGACCTGCAAGTGGTGGTCGATTTCCATCCGACCCAACAGGTCGAGCGCTTCGGGCCCGAACGCATCGTCGCCAACGAGACCGGCGCCCTGTTCAAAGCTTACGTCGTCGTCCTCGCCTCGGTCGCCGAGGCGATGAAGGAACTTGATCCGACCCGCGTCGCGCTTGAACTGATGAACGAGCCGCCCTACGGCTACGACGGTTTCACAGCGGCACGCTGGCGGCGCATGCTGTCTGCCATGCATCGCGCCATTCGGCAGGTCAATCCGGCTTTACCACTGGTGATCTCCGGCGCTGCCGGCGGCGGCATCCCCGGGCTTTTGTCGCTCCAGCCAAGTGACTTCAACGATCCCAATCTGTTCTGGTCCTTCCACTACTACGATCCGCATGTCTTCACCCATCAGGGCGTCGTGACATCCCAATCCAACATGCTCTACTTCCGCTATCTCTCCGGTCTCGCCTGGCCAGCGGATCGCACCAATGTTCAAGCTGTGACGACGTTAATCGCCGCCAAGATCGACGTCGATCCGCGCCCGCCGATCGCCGATCGTGAGCGCCTCAAGCAAGAAGCGTTCGACGCGGTCGAACAATACGAAAAGTCAAAATTCTCCGAGGATCGTATCAGAGCCGATTTTGGCAAGGTCGAGGCTTGGGCGCGCGACAACGGTATCGCATCCGAGCGCATCTATCTCGGCGAATTCGGCATCATGCGCGAGACGCCGGAACAGCCAGGCGCCAAATCCCACGATCGCGAAGCCTGGATGCGGGCCATTCGCGCCTCCGCGGAACGTCGCGGTTTCGGCTGGGCCTTATGGGATATCAACGATACCCAGATGGGCCTCGTCGAGCAGCGCAATCGATTGCCGCTGCACGACGGCACGCTCAGCGCGTTGGGGCTATCATCACGCCCGCCGCGTCAGACGACACCATAGCGGCGATAGATCGCCAGGATCGCATTGACGAAAACGGGCACGGTGAATCTTTTTTCATAGAGAACGCGCGACTGCTCCTGCATCCCGGCCAGGTTCATCGGCTCTTGCATGAGTTGCTTGATCGCTTGAGCAATGGTGGCCGGATCATGTGGAATCAGCAGGCCGTTGACGCCCTCCTGAACCACTTCCGCCACCGCCCCTATATTGGTGGCGATAAGCGCTGTTCCAGCGCAAGCGCCTTCGATGAGAGACAGAGGCAGCGCTTCAGCGCGAGACGGCAGAATGACGACATCCGCTTGCTGCATCAGCTGATGCACCTCGGGCAAGGTCAACCACCCCCTGATATCCAGGCGATCACTCATCCCGGCCGCTGCAATGGCCGCTTCATAAGGTTGCATCGATCCATTACCGGCGATCGTGCATTCCCAACCGTCGGATTTGAGCAGCGACAGAGCCCCAATCAACAGGTCCATGCCTTTACGATTGCCGATCTCGCCGCAGAACAACAGCGACAGCACACCGTCATAGGGACGCGGGATGACTGCATCCGAGCGGATATCGGGCACGCCATTGTAAATGACTTCGATACAATGATTGTCGACGCGAAGTACATCCCGGAAAGGCCGGCGAAAGGCTTCGCCTAGCACAATCACACTATCGGCGCCGCGCGCCAGACGACCGAGCGCGCGCAACCATGGAGGATTGCGTTCGATCGTCTCATTGCTGATCATGCCGTGAAAATGAATGATATAGGGCACGCCGAACAATCGAGCGACGGCGCCAAACGCCTGTTTGCGCAGAGCACTGCCGTCGGTCGAGACATGGATGTGAACAAGGCCATAGCTGCGGGTCATCAGCAGCCAGGCGAAGCGCGCGAGCGCCAGGCAGAAATGCGGCACCCACCGCCAACCCTTGGCATCGCCGCGCGCGCCCACGAGATCGAAGGTCATGTCCTGACCTCTTTCGCGCAAATCATCGAGGAAATAGAATAACAGCCTATCGATCCCGCCCTGCCCGAAAAGGCCGACAGGCGAGACAATGAGCAGGCGTTTCGGGGAAGCGGATGCGGCTTCGGTCATGAATTTTCCGTCGTCGCGACAAATGAAACGGCGATCATACATCCCTCTTCGCCGATGTCACCGGCGAGCGCAATACGCCAGGTATCGCGCAACATGCCAAATTGCGGCGCATAACGCCCGCGTTCAACAGACGCGGTTAACGCGGCCGGCACAGCGATCGAAGCGAGAAAACGCCCCGCCTGCGACAGCAGGATTTTATCGCCAACGATTTCAGCCTCAACCTCTTCCGCGAGAAGGAAGTTCCAAGTGCAGGGAAGAGCGCTCTTCGCACCGATCAAACGATCCTGAATGACGAAGCCATCGGCGGCACGCGTGATCCGCCGCGCATGGCGCACACCGAGGGCACGCAGATAGCCATCATGCGCCCCTTCCACCGACCAAGCTTGCGGCGAGGTGAACAAGGCTTCGGCCTTGGCGGCGTTCTTCCACGAAAACGCGCTCGACGGCTCGCTTTGCGATCCGCCTTGCACTGACACAGTATTATGCGCTTGCGAACGGCGCAGCTCACGCCGCGTTTCTCGGCCGGAATGATAAAGCCAGGTGCCGGCGTCGATGAATAGCGGCTGGCCATCGACATTTAGCCAGATCGCCAGCGCATCGGCATGTCCATGGGCGGCAAGCGACAGATAGCCCAGCGGCCCGCGATCGAAGATCAAATGATAGCGATGGTTCGCCGCCTCGTCGCGAACGACGACGTAACCACCTGCCGCAAAATCCTTGAACGACCGGCGCGGCGCGGACGCGACCACATCAAGAGCGCCGAACAAAGCCTCGCGCAGATAGCCAGGCGCAACGCAGGACTGGCTCGGTTCACCCAGAAGACCCGCGACCGCATGGATAATCGAGGCGACGTAAAGCGGCTCGGCGACACCCGAACTGGCGACGACCCGGCCTTCATCATCGTCACCAATCGCCGGCACCCGCCCCGCGTCGTCTTGCAAAGCAGCCAGGAAGGCAGCCCCCCGACGCAACCGCTCGTCGACAACCGCTGCCAGCGGCACGCCGAGCGCACGCGCCACAAGCTGGCCCAAAGCCAGCATCTCCATGGTGAAGCCCTGATAGGTCGGCGATTGTTCGGCGCCAACGCCATCAGGCAGAATCTGCTGGGACGCCTCAACCTCTAGAATATGCCGCCCTTCCCGCGCATAGGCCGTGGCCTCCTGCGAGGCAGGCAGAACCATGCCGGCCAAAAACAGGCCGAGCCCTTCGGCGACCCGGTGGTTGTTGGCCGAGGAATGGAGGGAAGGAAAGCGAACCAGCCAAATGGCATGCGCCTTGAGAAAGCGCAGCAAGGTTGAGCGATGCGGTGCCTCTGCAGCCGCCGTGCCGTCGCCCGCAATCAGCAAGACGACGGAAACAATACGCAGCGCGATCTCGATGCCCGAGGTCCAGTGCACGCCCCGCCACGGCGGATTGGCCGACATCCACGATTGCACCCAGGCCATGCCATCTTCGAAAGCCGCGCGATCTCCCTGCGCCGCACGCACCGCCAGCCACTGCAAGGCCTGGAGTCGCGCCGGCTCCCAGACGAATTTAACGTCGCCGGTGCGAAGCCGATCATCCGGCGTGGCGTTGGTGGAGCGAACATCAATGTCAAAACCCGCCTGCTCCGCGCCGGGCCAAGCTCGTTCCGATATGGGATCGAAACGCCACAGGCTGTCGCGCGGTCGCGCGCCATCGAAATGAGAGGCTGGCCAGCGCCGGCCCAAGGCCAACGCCGGATCGAAGCCCACGCCACAGGACGCCGGCACCTGACGCAGCCGCGTTTGCAGCTCGCTCAGCACGGCAAACGGCGCGTCGGAGCCGGCAGCAATAGCATCCCAGCCGCGCTTTTCGGCACGAAACCGGGATTTACGGCCCAGTTCAAGAACGCGATGGCCAATTTCCGGCACGCTCATCGTCGAAAGCCGCGCGCCATACCAACGCAATCGATCCCACATCGGCCCAAAAATCCTCGTCAGGGCCAAAAGGGCCTGTTTTCTCAGATCGTAGAAGCATTCTGTAAATGAGAGGTATGGCACAACACTTGGAAGAAAAACGAGGAGACCAAACCGTGTTTCATTTTGAAACAGGTCTCCGGGAACAGGGTGTGTGTAAAAGCGGGGTGGACTGGTCCGCCGTCGCCGAACGGGCATGCCTCCGGTCAAGAAGCCAAACGGGATTGTGGGCATGTGTGGAATTGCGGGATTGGCGCTGCGCAAACCTGATCCGGTCTTGCGCGACAAATTCGTCCGCCTGTCCCTCAACCATCTGGCCTTGCGCGGTCCCGATGCCCATGGCCACGAGACCTATCGCCCGCTGCCCGGCGTCGAGGTCGATCTGATCCACACCCGGCTGTCGATCATCGACCTTGCCGGCGGCGCGCAGCCGATGGCTGACACCAAAGGCGCGATCGTCTTCAACGGCGAGATCTACAATTTCCGCGAACAGCGCGACCCCGCCTTTAGCTACTGCACAACCTCGGATACGGAAGTCCTGCTGCAGGCCATGGGCACCGGCGGTCTGCCGGCGCTCAACCGCATGGAAGGCATGTTCGCCTTCGGCTATCTCGACGAGGCCCGCAAGCGCCTGGTCATCGCCCGCGACGAGTTCGGTATCAAACCGGTCTATTTCTATAAGGACGACGAGCGTTTCGCCTTCGCTTCGACCCTGCCGCCACTGATGGCGCTGTCGAAGAAGGAGATCAACCCTGACTCGCTCGTCGAATATTACACCTCGCGCGGCATGCGCTCCTCACACACCATCTTCAAGGATGTGGTCGAGGTCGCCCCCGGCTATGCTTTCGTGCTCGATCTCGAAACCTGGACCCTGGAAAGCCTGAAATGGGCGGAGCCGCGCCGCTTCGATCCGGTGCGTGGAACCGAAGCCGAACTGCTCGATCAGCTTGAACAGATTCTCGATGCCTCGGTAAAGCGCCATCTGATCTCCGATGTGCCGGTCGCAGCTCTCCTTTCCGGCGGCATCGATTCCAGCCTGATGACGGCCTTCGCCGCGCGCCACACCAATCATCTCGCCGCCTTCACCATCGGCTTCCGCGACAAGACTTATGACGAGAGCCAGCATGCCGCCGCCGTGGCGCAACGCTACGGCCTGCGCCACCACGTCATGTATTGCGAGGACGATGAGTTCATCGGCCTGATCGCCGACTGGCCGTTGATCATGGATGATGCGGTGGCCAATCCCTCCACCGTCCTGCTCTACGCCTTGTCGCGTTTCGCCCGCGAAGCTGGCTACAAAGTCTTGCTGGCCGGCGAAGGCGCCGATGAGTTTTTCGGCGGCTATCACCAGCAGTGGCGCTTCGCCATGGCACGCAAGCTCAATCCAGCGGCGCGCCACTTTTCCGCCATCGCCCACGGCCTGGAAAGATTCGCGCCCCACCGCACCCGTCTCGTCCATGCGGCGCGGCTCGCCACCGGCGACTGCACCTTCCATGGCACCAGCATGATCGTCGAACCCTGGCTCGCGCCGGAGCTGTTCGCGGTGCCAGTGGGTGAAGCACCCTTCGCCAAATCCTTGAGTAAAGCCCTGCTGCTCGACCAGGAGTATCGCCTGCCCGACGACATGCTGACGGCGGCCGATCGCGCCACCATGCATGCCTCCGTCGAAGCGCGCGTGCCCTTCGTCACCCGCTCGGTCGCCAATTTCGCCGCCGGCCTCGAAGATCACCACCTAATCAACGGCTTCTCGCAGAAGGTAATCCTGAAAAAACTGGCCCGCCGACACATTCCGGCCTCCTGCATCGACCGGCGCAAAGTCGGCTTCGATCTGCCGCTGTCACGCTGGTTCCGCACCTCGTTGAAGGAGCGGCTGATGGATTCCCTCGCCAGCACTTGGCAGCGCGACTATTTCCGCCCCGGCGCCCTCGACAAGATGGTGGATTGGCATCTCAGCGGCCGCGCCAATATTCCCGACAAATTGTGGGCGTTCTATCTACTCGAGCATAATGTTCGAGCCCTCCGGGCGATCGCGTGACAGACATGAGCATTATTGACACGCTCAAGCATACGGCGCTCACCGACCGGCTTTTGCGCCGGCCGCCCGGCCTCTATGACTATGCGCGACGCACCATCACGCGTGTGTCCACGCTTACGCCTGAAGAACAGGCCGCCTGGGCGCAAACGCGCATCACCGCCATCCTCAACCGAGCGCGCACCCTGCCCGGCTATACGCCGGCATCGACAAGCCAGCGCCTGCAGGATTGGCCGATCCTCACCAAGCCGCAGTTGATCGGACGCGAGAAGCTCTTCGCCACCCGTGGCGTCCTCCCCCGCGCCAACGGCGCGACCGGCGGCACCACCGGCCAGCCGATGCAGGTGACGCGTACCGCCGCTGGCGTCGTCTTCGAGCAAGCCACCATCGACATGCTGTGCCGCAAGGCCGGTGCCGATTGCGCACTGTCGCGCGTCGCCGTGCTGCGCGGCGATTCCATCAAGAATCCGGTCGATATGTCGCCGCCCTTCTGGGTCGACGAAGGACGGCGCAAACGCCTGTTCTCGGCGCATCATCTCAACCGCGACAGTATCGGTGCCTATATCCGCGCGCTGCATGACTTCGCGCCCGATATCCTGTTCTGCTACCCGTCTTCGCTCGGCGCGCTGCTGCACGCTCTGCCCATCGACTCGGGCCTGCACATCCCGGTGATCTTCGCATCGTCCGAAACGCTGCCGCCAGCGACCGCCGAATTGGCGCGCGAAATGCTCGGCGCCCGTATCGTCAATTATTACGGCCATGCCGAGCGCATCGTCGCCGCCGCCGACATCGACAATGAGGGCTGCCGCTTCCTGCCCTTCTACGGCCATGTGGAACTGGTGCCCGACGAAGAAGGCTTGGCCCGCATCATCGCCACCTCGCTCTGGGACCATGGCCAGATTTTCGTGCGCTATGACACAGGCGATCGGGTCCGCGTGCCGAGCCATGACCCCGACGTTCTCGCGCGGATCGCTGCCGGGCATCAGGCATTTGAAGCCATCGACGGGCGCAACAGCGAATATATCGATCTACCGAACGGCCGCCGCATCATCGGTCTCAACCATATTCAGCGTGGCGTGCGCGGCGCCGCCTCGATCCAGCTTCACTATACGCGGGACCAGAGCCTCACCCTTTATATCGCCCCGAGCGAGGGCTATGGCCCGGCCACGATCGCGGCGATCAAGAGCAATCTTTCCCTGAAATTCCCCCCTGACATCCCGGCACGCTTCGTGCTCGTAGATCGACCAGTAAGAGAACCGAATGGCAAGGCGCCCCTGCTCCTGCGCCGCCCCGTCATTCAACCTGGCCAGAGCCAGGAACCGGAGTCGATCTAATGAGTGCCAGTCCTGCTGATATCAATGCGATTTCCCCCGATGAATGGGAGCGCATCGAGCGCGAGGAACATGACCGTGTCTATGACGGTATGATGCCCTTCGGCCAGCGCTCGCGCCGGATCGATCCTGCTCATGTACTGAAATGGGAAGACTACTGTTTCAAACCGGGAGCCCGTCCCGATCGCGGTCACCGCACGCGGCGGGTTTTCGAGTTGATGGATGTCGACAATCTCAAGGGCGAGAAGGTTCTCGATGTCGGCAGTGGCATCGGTCAGTATGGTGTTTTTTTCGCGCTGAAAGGCGCTGACGTGCGCGGCTTCGACTTGTCGCCGGTCGGCGTCGAGGCTGGCAATGCACTGGCGCGTGAGAATGGCGTCGCCGACACCTGCCGGTTCGAGGTCGCCAATGCGACAGCCATGCCCTATGCGGATGAGGAATTCGACATCATCCTCTTCCACGAAGTCCTGCATCACGCCATCAAATACCCGGGTGTGCGTGAGGAAACGCTGCGCGTGCTGAAGCCCGGCGGTCAAGTGATCATCAGCGAAACCCTGCGCGGCAATGCCGTTCTCGATATGATGCGCAAGGTCAGCATGCGTGGTGAAGAAGCCAAGGGCGACGTCATTCTCGAGCCCGCCGATATCGCCGATTTCAGCAAAGGTTTTCGCTCCTATCGGCTCGAACAGATGTCGCTCTTGTTCATGGGCAAGCGGATCGTCCAAGCCCATACCGGCAATCCGGTGGTACGCGCCGGCTTGCGCGCACTCAAAGGCGCTGACGATGTCCTGCTCGGCGCGTTCCCCAGCCTGCGCCGCTATTGCGGCGAATGCGTCGCGGTTATGGAAAAATAGGCTCAGCATGCGCACGACGGTTCTGAACTGCCCGGTCGATATCCTGACCCTTGACGAGACGATCAACGCGGCGACCACCGCCATGCGCGAGCGCCAGCCTGTGCAACATGTGGCGCTGAACGTCGCCAAACTCGTGTCGGCACGCTCCAACGAAGAGCTCGACCGCGACGTGCGCCAAGCCGACATCATCGGCATCGATGGCGCCGGCATCGCGCTGGCGCTCAAACTCGCCGGTCACGGCAATGTCCCGCGCGTCACCGGCGTCGACCTTTTCGATCACCTGATGACCGCCTGCGCCGCCCAGGGCTTTCGCCCCTATCTGCTCGGCGCCACCGAAGAAGTGCTGTCGGAAGCCTGCCGCCGGATCGAAGCGCGCCATCCGACCCTCCAGATCGCTGGCCGTCAAAATGGCTACTTCAAGGGCCGTGAGCGCGAAATCGTCGATGCAATCAAGGCCGCCAAGCCCGACTGCCTGTTCCTGGCCATGCCGACCCCGATGAAAGAACGGTTCATGGCCGCCTACCGCACCGAAATGAACGTGCCCTTCGTGATGGGCATTGGTGGGACTCTGGATGTCGCCGCCGGGCTCGTGCAGCGCGCGCCCATCGCTTGGCAGAAATCCGGCTTCGAATGGCTCTATCGGCTCTTGCAAGAGCCCCGGCGTATGTGGAAACGTTACCTAACGACCAATACTATCTTCGCGGGCCTGTTGGTGAAGGATATGATAGCGCGCACGCTGGCACGCTCCCGTTCCAACCTGCCGAATGTAGGAGGCAAGCCCGCTCCGCGTGGCTGACCATGACAATGGCCCTCATCTCAGGCCGCCACGGTTTGTTCGAACGCATTGAACGCGTTCAATACCTGTTCACGCTGTCAGGCAGCGTGAGCTCGCGGCTGGCTACCCTCGCGGTCCTCATTCTGCTGCCCTCCTATATCGGCCTGCATAATTACGGCCTGTTCGCGCTCGTCATCACCCTCGGCGAAATCATCGAGATGACGGCGGCGAACTGGTTCCGCCTGTTGCTCATCCGCCAGTCGGTCCAGAGCAGCGCGCCGGCTGCACCAGAGGTGCCCACAACCCGCTTCAGTTTTTCGACCCTGGCCATCGGCACGATCCTCATCGGCGTCATCGCCACCTGTTTCATCGCGCCCCTCATGCCGGATGCACCGGACTTCGAATTGAGCGTGGCGGTCTCGATCTATGTGGTCAATTTCGCCATCCTGCGCCTGGTGTTGACCCTGTTGCAGGCGCTGAACCGGCAGGGCCTGTTTGGCCTGGTTGAAAGCATTCGCGGCGTCGCCATGCTGGTTTTGGTGTTTGGCACCGTTCTCGGCGGCTGGGGCAGCTTCTTCCATACCGCCATCGCCTTTTCGCTGGCCGCCGGCCTCTCGATCCTGATCTCCCTGCCCGTGTTGGGCGGTAGTTTCCGCCAAATCCTGTCGAAACACCTCGCTGCCGGCACGTTCAAGGCCATCGCGATCCCGACCATTCTCGTCACCGCGCTGACCTTCCAGTTCGGCTGGGTCGATCGCCTGATCCTGCAAACCTGGCTTGGCCCCAGCATGGTGGGCCTTTATGTGGCGGCCACCGCCGTCGCCCGGCAGCCGGTCGACCTCGTTCTCTTCGCCCTCAATCAACAAGCCTTTCCCGCGCTCCTCTCCCAGGACCGAGGCGGCGAGGGTGACCGCAAGATCGCTGGCTATCTGGTCGCGAGCTGCATCCTCGGCTTCGGCGCCGCCGGCGCCTGCATTGCGCTGGCAGGCCCCATCGTCGATTGCGTGCTGCCCAGTTTTGACCGTGCGATCGCGGTCCAACTCATTGGACCTATTGCCATCGGCGCCGTTGCTCTGGGCATCAAACATGTCGTCTTCGACAATATTTTCCATGCCTATGGACGCAACTGGTTGCTGCTCGCCTATCTGAGCGGCGTCTCATTGGCGACACTCGCCCTGTCCATCACCCTGGTGAAAATGTACGGCCCAGTCGGCGCCGCCGTGTCCTTCATGATCGGCAGTTGCGCCGCGGTTCTCGCGTCGGCATTGGTCTCGCGTGGACTATGGCCGTTCCAAATTCCCGTGCAGTCGATCCTGCGCGTCTTTGCCTGCACCATCACAGCTACCGCCATCGTGTTTGCGGCCCAGGCGCTGCTGCCGCAAAACGCCTGGCTGCAACTCGTCGTCGGCGGCGTCATTTACGGCGGCGCTTATTTCGCCTTGCTGGTCGCGATCGTTCGGTTCGATCTGCGCCGTTTCATCGCCGCCCCGTGGGAGCACCATCTGTTCGCGGGGCAGCAGCCATGACGCTCGCCTTCGAAAGCCGTGCGATCACCATACCGCCCTCTTCGGCCAGCGCGCCCGCACCGCGGACATTCACCGCCCGTCCCCTTGTTCTGGTCAATCATCTAGTCGAACCGGCGGACCGCATCACCGGCATCACCCGTTATGCTTTCGGCCTGATCGAGGCGCTGCTCGATCGCGGCACCTATCGCTATGCGCTCGCCTCCACTTTCACCGCAGAACAACTGCCCGCATCGATCGCGTCCCGGCTCGAAAAGGTCCTGACCTTTCCTTTGATCGAGTCGACACCACTGAATTACCTGCGCCAGCGTACCATGCTGCGCCAGGCGGTAGCGACGACAGGCGCCAGCCTCGTCTACGCGATCAACCCGATGTGTCCTCCGACAGCCGGCGTTCCGACCGTCGTTACGGCGCATGATCTTTACATGAAGACCCTGCCGCAGATGTATGGCTTCCGCCATCGCCTGTGGTGGTCGCTGTTCTTCGGCCTCGCCGCACGCGGCGCCGACGCTATTGCTTGCGTCTCACACAACACGCAAAACGACGTCCGGCGGTTTCATCGTGGCGCTGCGCACAAGACGCGGCTGGTGCCCGGCGCCGGCGTGATGGCGCATTTCGAGCCGCAAGCGCCCCTGCCCGCAAGCTTGCACCAACCCTATGTCCTGCTGCTCGGCAATCTGACGCCCAACAAGAATGCCGGCCTGTTGATCGAAGCGCTGAACCAATTGCGCCAGCGCGGTACCCCGGTCGCCGCCTACCATGTCGGCCGCGACCCCGATCACGTGTTGGCCAGTGCCGCAGACCTCATCACCCCGTTGGGGGCGATTGGCGATGCCGAGCTGGACACGATCCTGAGCAAGGCCCGCGCCCTGGTCTCCTGTTCCAGCTATGAGGGGTTCGGCCTGCCCCTGATCGAGGCCCAGGATCGTGGCACGCCGGTCATCGCCACCGACATTCCAGCCTTCCGCGAGGTCGCCCCGGAAGGCTCGCTCCTGGTTAGCCTGGGCGATCCGGCAGGCTTGGCCGACGCCATCGGCGCCATTGTCCAGGACGACGCCCTTTACGGCCGCCTGTCCGCCGCCGCCCGTCATAACGCGGCCCGCTACGCCTGGCCCCGCTCGGCCGAGGCCGCTGAGGCCGTCATGACAGTACTCTTGGACCCGGCCACGGTTCGCCCCGTCTCCGACGTAATTCAGAAATAAAAATTAACCTTTCTGGATTATTAACGACCCCATTGCCTGGGGCGCGTAACCATCGGCGTTTTCACGATAATCGCGGACATCGGTTTCGACCATGGATGACAGATATGGGCCGGCCTATCTGGGTGCGAAGGATTGGTTTCGCGCCACGCGAGCCGACGCCGCACCTGTGCGGACGGCTGCCGCGTCCGCACCAGCCCCGATCTTCGAACTGCGCGAACTGCTCCATATCCTGCGGCTCCGCTGGCCGCTGATCGCCTTCTGCGTCGCCGCTCTGGCCATCGCGGCCGGCATTTACGGCCTCACCGCACCAAAGCGCTATATCGCCACGACCCAATTGCTGATCGACACGCGCGGCCTCAAGGTGATCGAGGGCGACATCAACCAGCGTTTTGAAAACGCCGATACTCTGAATGCCGACCTCGAAAGCCAGCTTCGCATTCTAACGTCCAATGCGGTGCTGCACACGGTCGTCGATCGCGAGCATCTCACCAACGATCCCGATTACGTGCCACGCCCCGGCCTTCTCGGCCGCTTGCGCGCAATGGTTCTGGGACGGCCCGCAGGCACCGCCGATCCGGAAGCGATGGCCGCCGCCGTTCTAGAAAAGGCGCTGACCGTGCGGCGTTCGGAACGCAGCTTCGTCGTCGACGTCGCTGTCGCCGCCAGCACACCGCAAAAGGCGGCACGCCTCGCCCAGGCTGTCTCGGAAGCCTATATCGACGAACAGGTCAACACCCGCCAACTCGTCACCAAGCGTCTCGGCGAGGAAGTTGCTGCGCGCCTGAAGGATCTACGCACCCAAGTGGAAGCTGCGGAAAAGCGGGTCGAGGACTACAAGGCCAAGAACAACCTCGTCTTTTCCAACGGCAAACTGACGCTCGACCAAGATGCTGGCGAACTCACTACCCAGCTCAACATAGCGCGCGGCCGCACCGCTCGCGCCCGCGCCCGGGTCGACCAGATCCGCAGCCTCGGCAGCCGCGCCTCGCAAGAAGCAGCGGCCGAAGTGCTCGATTCCGCCGCCATCGTGCAATTGCGCCTGCGCCTCGCTGAAGCGACCCGGCAGGAAAATGATTTACGCCAGAGCCTGGGTCCGCGGCATCCGGAACTGGCGACCGCGACCGCCCGCGTCGCCGAAGCGAGACGCGCCATCGATCAGGAAGTCGCGCGGCGCAGGCAAGCGGCTGAACTTGAACTCACCCAATCACTCAACAACGAGAAGGCCATCGTCGCCCAGCTCGACCGAACCCAAAAGGCAACCACCGACGCTGGCCAATCGCTCATCGGCATCCGTGAACTTGAACGCGCCGCCGACGCCAACCGCAAGGTCTATGAACAATTCTTGGTTCGCGCTCGGGAAATCACCGAGCAGGCGGGCTTCCAGCCCAATCAGACGCGCATCATCTCCCCGGCCAACGAGCCGGCAGCGCCGACCGGCCTTTCGGCGCCGATGCTCACCATTCTCGGCGGCATTGCCGGCTTGCCGCTTGGCGTCGGCCTGGCCTTGCTGACGCATTTCTTCGCAGCCAGTGTGGCAGGCGGTGCAGCAAGTGGTGCAGCAGGCGGCGCGGTAAGCGGCTCTAGGCCGCGACCGGGCGCGCCCCTCCTGAAGCAGACACAGCGCACGACGATTCCGATTTTCGCAGAAATCGATCGCGCTTACGTCCATCAATACGTAGCGAAGCGCAAATTCCAGCGCGCCCTGGCCCCACCGCCGGCTTTGAACGAAGTCGCCGGCCTCATCAAACGCCTCGCGCCGGATGACCCGCTGCGCATTATCCTCGTCTGCTCCGTCGACGATAGCGAGATCGGCAGCGAATTCAGCCTGGCGCTTGCCAGCAGCTTCGCCTGGGAGGGTCTCGACGTCATCGCCGTCGATGGCGACATCACGACAATGGGCCTGTCGCAGTTGAGCGGTTCCGCCGGCAAGGCTGGCCTTTATGACCAGCTCGACCAGGGTATGAACATCGAAGGCAGTGTGCAGTGGAAGCGCAATGGCCTGCCACATCTCCTGTCCGCCGCCATGGCGGACGACAAGCCCGTGTCCCGCGAAGTGCGGCGTGACCTGGTGGATCGGCTCGAACGGCTATGCGCCAACGTCAACATGCTCGTCATAGACGCCGGCCTTGCTGTCTCCAATCCGTTCATTGGACTTCTGGCGGAAGCGGCGTCCGACTGTATCATCGCCACCGATGCCAACGAGGCCGACGCGACGAAAATCGAAGCCGTGTTCGACGCCGTCAGCCGGGCTAGCAGCTTGCATCCGCAGCTGGTGTCAATCACCGGCAACCGACCGCCAGCACAAGCGTCAGTCGAGCTGCCCCCGGTCGCTACGCAGGTGGATAGCCCGAACACCGATAAGCATGACGAGCATCGCAAAAAGCGATGGTACTTTGGTCGCCAGCGTATTGTTGGTGAGAGCAAGCCCGAGAAAACATAGCGTCGCCAGCGGCAGCAGAATGTGCGAACCGCGGCTCAGCACATAGAGCAGCCAGCCGAACAAAATCGAAAAAGCGATAAAGCCGATCAGGCCAAAATCGAATATAAAAAAGACAATTGCGCTCTCGATGAACTGAATGCCGAGCTTATCGTTGACGATTTTCTTCAGCGTCAGCAGATCGCTGCCGAACAGAATCTCTTTCCAGCTCACATAGTCGAACACACGGTAGATTTCGATGCGCGTCTGGGCACTGTCGTCGATATAGCCGCTCTGGAAGCGCGCCAGAAAGCCGAGTTCGTTGGCGGCGACGAAGATGAGCGGGCCAGCGATAATCGCCACCAGCAGGATCGTCACTGCCGTTACGCCCGCACTCATTCCGGAGCGCCGCTGCCAGGCAGCAAGGACGAGCGCCACCGGGATCACCACGCTCGTCAACAGCATAGCGGTGCGCGCGCCGGCAATGAGGATACCCAAAACCAACAGCGCGATAGTACCCGCCTTGATCAATGTGTTGATCGGCAGGGAAACCACCAGGATCGCCGTCGCAAGATTGAGCACACCCACCGTGAGCGGCGTGCCAAGGAAGCCAGCGGGGCGGAATTCCGCTGCTTCCATCGCTGCCGGTACCAAAGTCCGACCAAGGCCAAACTCGAGCATCATGAAGGCGGAGTTGAAGGCGATGGCGCCAATGACCAACAGGCCCACCGTCCCACGCCAGCTGTGCGGCATGGCATAGAGCAAGACGGCGATCAGCAGTGTCGTAATATAACTGTCGATGACATAGCCGGCCGAGGAACCACGGCCCACCAGAATGTTAATGGTCCCGATCAGAGCCAACAGCCCCGCCAACATCAGGAACGCGCGCACTTCCGGACGCTCTTGCGGCAGAAAGCGCAACCCCACCGTTGCATAGATGACGAAGCCACACAGCAGCATCACATAGACGGCCGGATGGATCTTTTCGATCAGGCTACCACCCTCGCTGGTATAGCGCTCGACCAGATTGAGGATGCCGTCGCCGATCATCACGCGCAGCACGATGGCGATGCAGAAAACCACAAAGGCCGCCCGCGCCAGACCAAAGAAACGCGGCAATCCCGCCTCCTCGGCCGCCGGCGCAGACCAACCCGCCCCACGGCCAGGAGCCGAGGCCGATTGTTCCAACGCCGCGCGTTCAATCCTCATCGTTTCGTCCTCGGGTGCGAATCTACCGCTGATTCGCGCCAAGAGACAGTCACAAGGCCGCGCGGGGATCTTGCCGGGCCAGGCGCTGCAGCAGATAATCGATCTCAGCCCGCGCCTGGGCGGTGAGCGCGCTGCCGGGCTTACGTTGCGCATCGGAAGCGATGGCGCCGCGCTTCATCAGCACATATTTGCGCACCGCCAGGCCAACGCCCTGCTGCTGCTCGTAGCGCACCAGCGGCAAATGCGCATCGAAGAGATCATGCGCCTTGTCGCGCTCGCCCGCCCGAGCCAGACGCACCACGTCGACCAGCATGTCGGGAAAGCAATAACCGGTCATCGCACCATCGGCCCCACGGTCCATCTCGAAATCGAGAAACAGGCCACCGTTGCCGCACAGGATCGGCGTGCGCCGCATCGACCCGTCTTTTTCGAAGCCACGCAGCGTGCTGATCTTTTCCAGCCCCGGCCAGTCCTCATGCTTGAGCATGCGGCAGGAGGGGTGATCCATGACGATCTGGCGAATGACCTTCGGCGTCATCACCACACCAAGCAGCAGCGGATAGTCCTGGATGACGAAAGGCACGTCAGCGCCGATCGCCTCCGCCGCCTGGCGATAATAGGTGATGATCTGATCGTCGGTGCGCAGATGCGGCGGCGGCGCGATCATCACCCCGGCAGCCCCCGCCTCCATCGACGAGCGCGCCAAAGCCCGCATGGCCGCAAAGCCCGGCGCAGAGACGCCGACAATGATCGGAATACCTGCGGCATGCGCGATAACGCTTTTCACCACGGCCATGGATTCATCAGGATCAAGCTTCGGCGCTTCGCCCATGATGCCAAGAATGGTCAGGCCGGAAACGCCGCAGCGCAGATAGAAATCGGTCATCGTCGCGACCGAAGCCAGGTCGAGCCGACCATCGGGATGAAACGGCGTAGCAGCGATTGCGTAAACACCAAAGGCATTTTCAAGCGCATTTTGATCGAAAGACATAGAATAAACCTTTGAGGCTAATCGTGTTGTGACTTCTTCCAGGCGTCGTAGCGGGCCTTGGTTTCCGCATTCATCGGGTAGAGGCCCGGCAATTTTTCGCCGCGTTCGACCTCACCCATGATCCACGCCTCCATCCGCTCCTGCTCCGGCCCCGTGTCGAGCACGTGGTCGAGGAAAGCTTTTGGGATGACGATGGCCCCATCCTTGTCGGCGACAATCACATCGCCCGGAAAGATCGCGACACCACCGCAGCCGATCGGCTCATTCCAATTGACGAAGGTGAGTCCTTGCACCGAGGACGGCGCGGCCCAGCCCTGGGACCAGACCGGCAGACCGGTGCCGGTGATCCCCTCAATGTCGCGCACCGCCCCGTCGGTCACCAAAGCGGCAACCTTGCGCTTGGCCATGCGAGCGATGAGGATGTCGCCATAGCAACCCGCATCGGTGACGCCCATCGCATCGATGACCGCGATATCGCCAGGCTCCATCGCCTCGACGGCAGTGCGGGTCGAGATCGGATTGCCCCAGGATTCTGGGGTGGCGAGGTCTTCTCGCGCCGGGATGAAGCGTAGAGTGAAGGCCGGCCCTACCAACCGTTCTTGATCTGATTTCAGCGGCATAGCACCGCGAATCCAAAGGTTACGCAGGCCCTTTTTCAGCATCACGGTGGTGATCGTCGCGGTCGAGACGCCTTTCAGCGTCTTCACGATATGCGGGTCGAGGGCCATGGGAGCTCCGGCGGTCGAAATTCCCCCTCCCATGCGCCATCCCGGCCAGAATGTGAAGTCAGTCGGGTGCCTGGAACCACCCCGGCAAGCACTTACGCCGCGAAGACGACATAATGTCAGTCTCATGATTTAGGGTGCCAGCCCGCCCGAACGCGGTCTCGCGCCGGCCCCCAGCCCAAGAGCAAATTGCGTTTCGGCAGAAATGCAATTTTGCCTGGGGTCTTTGTTTGGACGCGTCTTTGTGACGTTTGACGATTCCGTCAAACGTCAAAACGCTCTGGAGACGCCGCTCACAGGAGAGCGTCGATGCAGCTTTCGTCCGCCGACATCTTGCGCCTACTCGCCGACCACGAGGGCAATTTCCTCATGCTCGACGAAAACCTGATTTCCGTCTGCACCACCGATTGGGCACCCATACTGGTCAGCGGCACGGTGGTCTATGTGGCAGCGGATATTTTCGACGACTTGCTGCGCTGGGATTACATCATCGAGGATACTTCAGAAATACGCGTCGGCCTGTCCGTCTTCCGTCTCACCGAGATCGGACGCGAACAGGCCGAACGATAAAAATCGACGTTCTCACGCCGTCCGGCGCCCGATGCCACGCATCACCAGCAGAACCACGATGGCCAGAACCGCAGGCGCGATTGCGGTCAGGATGATGTCGCGCGGCGCCCAGCCCAAGGACACCATCAAACCACCCAGCGCCGGGCCGAAGATCGAACCAACACGACCGCTCGCCGATGCCCAGCCGACGCCGGTGGTGCGTAGCGCTGGCGGATAAAGCGAGACCGCAAGCGCGGCTTGGCCAACACAACAACAGATGAAACCGGCGCCAAGCCCGGCGATCAGCGGCAGCAGCATCGAAGCGGTGGCAGCCTTGCTCAAGGCGACAATGCAAGCGATGGCGAACAGGCAGATGGCGATCAACAGCGGCTTGATGCCAAAGCGCGCCACCAGCAACATCAGAATGATGTTCCCAACCAACCCCCCGGTACCAAACGCCGCTGTCGCCAGCGGCGCCTGTGACGGTTCGAAGCCGAAATCGACCAGCAGCGTCGGAATCCAAAACATCAGCGCATAAGCGTCAATGAACACCAGAAAGGCAAAGGCCCACAGGAGAATGGTCGATGTCGCCAATCCGTCGCTGAACAAAGCCAGCACCGGATTGCCGCCCTTCGCCACCTCGGTTTCTTTCGGCAAGATCCAGACAAACAATGGCAGGATCAGCAACGGCGCAATGCCACCAACGATAAAGATCGACGTCCAGCCATGGTCGCGGATCAGCGGCAAGGCGATCAAGCCACCGATGACCGAGCCAGCCGACAGACCAGTCGCCACCAGCATCGCCGCAGTTTCTTTATAGCGCGACGGCATGATGTCGGCGCCGGCTGCAACCGCGATCGGCAGACAGCCGCCAAGGCCGATGGCCGTGATGAGGCGAATGATCGAAATGCTGACGATATCCGTCGCCAATACCGTCGCCAAAGTGCCCAGGCCGAAGACCAGCACGCTCCAGATCGCCGCCTGGCGCTTGCCCCAACGCGCCGCCACCGGGCCGCTCAGCATATAGCCGATGACCGCGCCGACGCTGGTGGCCACAAAGGCCGGAGTGAACGCCGCCGGCGTGATATTCCAGGCCCGCGACAGCACCGGCGCCACGAAAGCAATGGACGTGGTGTCGAGACCATCGAGCGTGACGATGGTGAAACAGACCGCGAGTGTTGCGATCTTCTGCGCCTGCGATGCAGTTTCGCCGGCAAGATGTGCGGTCATATGGTCAGCCATCGATCCCCCTCCCCGTGACGGCCAGATCTGCGCCACGCACGGGCGTCGCGGCGATCAGCCGACCAAAATGCATCACTTCGCCCACATCTCCATGCGTCGGCCAGACCCGCCGATCCGCGGCATTGGGAGCCCCCGTTTTTGCGAAGCCTGTCAACGCGTCTTGGAAGGCGGCGCTCACAGCCTGCATCTCCTCGAGAGACGCGCCCTTCAGCATGCGTGCATCCCAGTGTCCGAAATCGCCGAACAGAAATGGCAGGTCGATACAATGACAGGCCTCGACACCGCTCTGCGCGGCCGACCAGTCGAACTGATAGACATAGGCAGGCTGGCCGTGTGCGCGTTGCGCCGCCGCCACTTCAAGGCTCGGCGCGATGAACATGTCCGATGCGCGCAGATCGCCGAGCGCCGCTAGCGGCGAGGACGGCGCGCGGCTGTTGAGAAGCTGCTGATAGATCGTCAGCCCCTTGTCGCCGAAACGCTGCGTGAAAGCGGCACGGACGATCTCGTCCACTTGCGCTCTCGGCCGTTCGTCATCGACATAGAAAGCGGCCATCTCCTCGCGGGTCCAGCCGATCATCGTCTCGCACCATTTTCCGGCGCCATCGAGAAGCGCCGGCAACGGATCGCGCGGCATGAGATCGTCGTCGAGGATCGGCACGAATGGCGGCGTGACGTCACCTGCAGCACTCGCCGGGCGACGCAGCAGTGCGATCTGCGCCTGCAAAATCTGATCGATGGGAACATCGCGCAATCTGGCGCCATCGTTCGCGCCCAATCCAAGCGCCTGCAGAAAGGCATGGCGGAGGCCTGCGACCTTCTCGCCATCTGGCGCCGCAAGTCCGAGCGGGCCGCTCATCACGATGCTGCGCTTGAACAGTTTCGCGCCGGCCGCCATCAACACGGCGATACTGTAAGCACCGGCCGACTGACCAGCGACCGTCACACACTCCGGATCGCCGCCGAACGCGGTAATCGCCTGCTGGATCCAACGCAGCGCTGCGATCTGATCACGCAGCCCGAGATTGGTCGGCGAACCCGGCTCCATTGGCAAAAAGCCCAAAGCGCCGAGGCGATAGGTGATATTGACAACAACGACACCGGTGCGAGCTGCCAGCGCCGCACCGTCGTAGCAAGAAACCGACCCGCCGCCGGTCATGAAGGCGCCGCCATGAATGAAGACGAGAACCGCCGCCTTCTGTGGCCGCGCAGCCGGCACCCAGATGTCGAGATGCAGGCAATCCTCGTCCTGTGCCGCCGGATAATCGCCCATGACCTTAGCGAGCCGCGACGGGCTCTGCGGCGGGATTGGCCCTGGCGCTGTGCAATCGAGAACGCCGGTCCACGACACCGGCTCACCCGGCAAGGCAAAACGCGCCGTGCCCGTGGGGGCCGGCGCATAACGCACCCGGCGGAAGGCGATGGCATCGCCAGTTTTCGCACCCTTCACCGTCCCGAACGGCGTTTCAACGATCGTCGGATCCACCCGCTTGCTCCCCACCCTTTGAGTTGAGTGGAGCCTAACATTGATGTTTCGGCGCAATCGGACTAATTTCGGGACGATTTTGAACCGAAATCGGGACGATGATGCGCGGGTTGGATGACCTCTATCTGTTCAAATTCGTCGTCGACAACGGCGGTTTCGCCGCCGTCAGCCGACGCCTGCATCAGCCCAAATCGACGGTCGCGCGGCGCATCGCCGAGCTCGAACGCCAGCTCGGCTCACCACTCCTGCACCGCGGCAGCAGCAAACGCTTCGCACTGACCGCCTTCGGTCAGGAATGCTATGCCCATTGCGTCAAGCTGGCGGAACAGGCCGATGGCATTTTCGCCCTCGCCGATCGCAACGCGGCCGAACCCTCCGGCTCCCTGCATGTCATCTGTCCACCACTGCTCAGCCACATGTTCATTGAGCAATGGGCGGTCGAGTTCGCCGAGATCGCCCCAAAAGTGCATCTGCATCTCGATGCGACGACGGCGATTTTCGATCCCCGCGCCGTTGCCGCCGACATGATCATCTACGGTGCTTTGTCGGAGCTGCCCGATTCCGACCTCACCGCCAAGAAACTTTTGACGACACCCTATGGCCTTGTCGCCAGCCCGGGCTGTGCCGCGCGCCAGCCCCTCATTAGCGATCCGCAAGGCTTGACGAAGTGTGACTGCCTCGGCTTCGGCAGCAAGACCATGGACTGGCGCTGGAGCCTGACCAAGGGCCGCAAGACCGAAAGCGTGCGCTTCGCGCCGCGCTTTTCCAGTACGCAACTGTCGGCCCTGCACACCGCCTCGCTACGCGGCCTTGGCATTGCCGCCCTGCCCCTGCCCGGCTGCGAAGATCAGCTTGCCGATGGGCGGCTGGTCCGCATCCTGCCCGAGTGGAGCCCGCCGGACGCCAACATCTTCGCTCTGTTCCCGAGCCGGCGCGCACTCAGCGCGGCGGCAAGCCAGTTTCTAGACTTCGTCACCATGCGGTTGCGCGAAGTGGGAAGCAGTGTCGGCAGCCCCATTCCATCCGCAGAATGGGCTGAAGGCCGCCAACGCTAGTGCTTCTTCTTTTTCTTTTCCGCCGTCTCGCTCTCCACATGCTGCCGGTCAGCCGGGTGACGCGTGATACTCAGTGGATCGCTCGCCGGAAAAGTTTGTTTCAACTCTTCCGTCAGTTCTCGGTCGGCTTCAGCTTTCTCCGCCTTGCGTTTATCGTCATTGCTCATGACACGTTCCTTTCGATCAGCGTGACAGAAGTCGGACGAGGTCCGACATCGGGTGGCTGACATAATCTTTCGCCACCTGCGCCACGCAACGATCCATCAATTCCTTTGAGGCGATCTGGCGGATGATCGCCAACGATTTCGGCGGCGCCGCGATGATCACCTGTTTAACTTTATGCGCGCGGCAATGGATCTCGAACTCTGCCACAGCATTTTTCACGAACGCCTCTTCTTCAAGCGTTTGCAGGTCTGTCGGCTCCATCGCGCTCTTGGGCCCCGCCGGCGTGCTCATCCGCCCTGGCCTATCGCTGGCGAGCTCTCCGTTCCGCGCCGTATCCCCATGCAGTTCGCGCTCGACCGAAAGCTGCGGCCGCAGCGCATTGCCGACATTGCACAAGAACAGAGCCTTGGCACCATCACAGACCAGAAGATACGCTTTATGGGGGAGATCAACGGTTGTCATCGGCTCTCCATTCTGTCGCCAGATCCAGCATCATCGCCTCGTGCGATTAGCCAGTCCTGCTGCGGCGATTGTGTGACCGCCGTTGCGTGAGACAGCACAAGGCCGTTTGGCCTTGGGATGGCGAACACAACGCTCGCCATCCTGCGGCTATTCAAATCCGATAGCAACAGCGTCAGACAGGAAGAACTTTAGAGAACTTTGTCCAACTCCCGCATTGCCGCCTGATTGAGGAGGCGGCGCAGACGGACAAGACCGGCGTCATGCGAATAGAGCGTCTCCTGCGTACGAGCGCCGGAAACCAGCCCCTCCAGCACCTCCCTATCCTGTTCGAGCACGTTCCAGTGCTTGAGCTCCAACCTTGTACGATACGAGAACCGCCAAGCTGCCCGTTGCCAGCCGGAGACCTCGCGCAAGCGCCAGAAAAATACTTGGCAGGTGTCGGTATCGATCGGCACGACATTGCCGACGATCCAGAACGGGCCGCCGGGCCCCGCTTCAGGGCTGTAAGGAACCGTTGCGCGCATCCAATGCGCGTCGATGTCCAAGAACTCGACCCAATCGAAGTTGAGATCGGCCTGATCAGTCTTACGAAACAGAAAACCATCGGGCGTGTCGGCGACCTCCATGCGCGCCTGTTTCGCGCCGCCCGCCATCGAATGCGACACGGCATGCAAATAGGCGCCATGCATGAGGTCCATCAGATTGTCATGAGCATAGCGGTAATTGCAGCGCCAGACCGCCGTGCACAAAAAGCCGGAAAAGGATTCTGATGTCAGTTGTTCGGGCAGCCGCAGCGGCGGTGCTGGTCCATCACCGAACCACAGGAAGATCGCGCCCTGGGCCTCCTGCGCCGGATAAGATCGTAGCATCTTCTTACCGCGCATGGCCGACTGATCCGTGGCTGGCACATCGGTCACTACACCATCCGCGTCGACTTCGACACCGTGATACCAACACGCCAGCCGCTCGCCACGCGGACAGCCAAGCGACAACCGCGCGCCGCGATGCGGACATCGGTCTTCGATCGCCCGAATACCGCCCGTCCCATCGCGCCACACCGCGATGTTTTGACCAAGGCGCAGGATGCCACGCGGCTCATGGCCCAATTGCCAGCTCGCCAGAACTGGATACCAAAGTTGCCGCAAGCCAAGATTGATCCGCGCTTCTCGCACCTCCGTCGTAACGCTGATGCTCACGCCAACTCTCCATTCTGTTCGAGAAAGCGCACGAGCGACATCTCGTCCCACGGTTGGCCCGCAGGCGAAACAAGGGCAGCAGCATTCAAATGGGAGACCAACGCAGGCAGGGTCGCAACCCCATCGCGGAAGGCGCTTTCGAGCCCCATGGCCAGCGCCATCTCGGCAGCGCCTGGCGCGCCCGAGCGCGTCTGCTGAACGACATTGTCGATGACCTGGTATTTTTCGTAGCTGCCGTTTGGACGGTCTTTCCGTGGGCGCTGTAGGTCGGCATTATACTGCGGCATGACATAACCTCCGTGGAGATTGCTTCCTGCCGGAGGTTGCGCAGACAACGGCAACTGGCGCTTTCATGAAATCGACGCCGCTTGCGAAAAAGCGACTTGTGAAAAGCGAGCTGCTCAGCAGCGCGCCAGCCTATACTGGCTCGGCGTCAGGCCAAATTCACCTCGAAATGCCGCCGAGAAATGGCTGGAACTGGCAAAGCCGGTTTCCATCGCGATCCGTGTCAAAGAATGATCGGTGGTGCGCAGCAACATTCCCGCGGCCGCCAGCCGGCGCGTCAGCAAATACTGGTGCGGCGTGACGCCATAGGTACGCCGAAAGACGCGAATGAAGCCATCGGGCGACATATCCAGCTCACCGGCGAGATCGCTCACCGTCACGGTGCCAGGCGCGCGCGCATCTACATAACGTCTGATTCGATCGATCCGGCTTTTGCCAAGCGGCCCGTCAGTTGGATCGGCCGGTACTGCCACGTCATCGTCTTCGTCGAGAAGGATGAGCGTGATCAGGCTTTGCAGATAAGCTGCCAGACGATCTGATCCGCGCGCCATCAGCATTTGGGCTCGGCGCGCCAACGACACCAGTTCAAAGGCGTTGCTGCGCACATAGGGCCGGTTAAGAAGCTCTTGCAGAGCTAGCCCGCCCCCAAGCTGATAATCCGAGCGCAGATACAGGATCAGCCACGAACAACGGGTCGCCGGCTCGCTCCATCCCTCGAGACGCTCGCCCCCGCTGGCAAGGCCATCACATAGCCGCCGAGAGCCCGATGGGACGAGGAAAAATGCCGCGTCCGTGTCTCGCCGCCCCGCCGCTCCCCTGACAGACCGATCGCCACCAGCGCCCGCTCGCCCTCGTAAAAGAAACGATGGCGATTGAGCGACCTGGCTGTCACCAGCTCAACGGTGCAGGCGCCCAGATCAAGCCGCTGCGACTGAGCCTGCCAAGTGGATGAGAATGATCCGGTCATCACGTAGGCTCCACGCGCCGTTTCCTGTCTTCCGCCGCAGCCTAGCCCAATTCCTTGCACCGGTCAGTCCCGCAACTTCCGATCAAAATCGCCCATCACGACACTAGATGCGCTAGAATCAGGGCATCGACCAGAAGCGGAGCGTGGCATGAAATCGGAAACATCCTGGATCATATGGGCCCTGTTGTCGGCCGGGTTCGCGGCGCTAACCGCCATCTTCGCCAAAGTCGGCGTGCAGAACGTCAATTCCGACTTTGCCACCTTCATCCGCACCCTGGTGATCATCGGTGTCCTCGCGATCATCTTGGCTGCGACCGGCAACTGGCAATCACCCGCAACGATCTCCGGCCGGACTTATGGCTTTCTGGTCTTGTCCGGCCTTGCCACCGGCGCATCGTGGATCTGCTATTTCCGCGCCCTACAACTGGGCGATGCCGCAAGGGTGGCACCCGTCGACAAGATGAGCGTGGTGCTGGTGGCCATATTCGCCGTCGTCTTCCTCGGCGAGCGGCTTTCCAGCATCAACTGGCTCGGCGTAGCGCTGATCGCCAGTGGCACGGTGCTCGTGGCGCTCAAGGCCTGACAGACGCATTAAAAACCAGCGCATTAAAATGCCACATTGGCCCGTAAACTGCGGATGGTTCGCACCGTCGCTGATCGCAATCTGTTGTGAGGCTAGATGCGCTATTTCCACCACAAGCCAATGTTCCGGCCGTTCCGCCTCTCTCGATCCCTGATCCTGCTCTTGGCTGCGGTTATCGCCGTTGCAGCTCTGGCCGGAGCGATCCCCTACTGGATGGACAACAGCGACGACGGATCGGCGATCGAAACCACCAATTGATCCACATTAATCCTCCGTCATGAACCGCCGGATCTGGGCCACAACATCGGCTGGCCGATAGGGCTTCGGAAAGAAGATGGTGCCGGATGGCATCACCACGTCGCGACGCAAGACATGACCTGACGTGAGAATGATATGGATCGACGGCCAACGATCCCGAACGCGCGCCGCGAGCTGCATGCCGTCGATACCATGGGGCATATCGATATCGCTGAAAACCAGGCGGATACCTGAGCGGCTCTCAAGGATGCGCTCTGCCTCACTAGCATCCACAGCTTCCACCGCCGCGAAACCTGCTTCCTCGACCATGTCGACAGCCATCATACGCTGCAAGGGCTCGTCTTCAACCACGAGGACAACGGAGGTGGTTCCGGAGCCGACGGAGGGCCTCTCCGTCTCCAATCGATTCTCCGCCGTGTATCCCGCGCTCTTATCCATGATGCGACTGCGCTCTCACACTCTGGTTCCTAGAAGGCCAGTTCCTAAAAGAACACGCCCTCACGAAACCCCACCCTCTCAACCGGATAACGAACAAATATGCGACCGGTTCCCATGTGCGAGTTTCGCGGCGCGCCAAGCGACCAGCATGGCCCAAAACGCTTACGGATTGGTTCCCGCAAGTTCCATCGCCCACACGCCCATCGCCTCCCGGTAATGGAAAGCGGTTCCCGCAAATCTCGCCCTGGCGCAACACCTAGGAGGGAACCTCCAGCCTTTGGATCTCCGATAAGCAAGCCATTCTTTTGCTTGGTTAACTGGAACAATCGCTGGAATCGCGGCCCTCAAGGGCTTCGCGCCAACGAAAAAGGGCCCGCTACCGGCGAACCGATAGCGGGCCAATTTGTTTCGGAGAGGCCTAAGCGACCGCCGATATCCTAAGCGATGATGTTATGCACCTTCTCCGGTTCCGTCTGCGCTGCCGGTCGATTGCGTCCTGAGATCAGACTGTAGAAGAGCGGAATGAAGAAGATCGCGATGAATGTCGCGCCCAGCATGCCGCCGATCACGCCGGTGCCGATCGAATGACGGCTCGCCGCACCAGCACCCGTGGAGATCGCCAGCGGCACGCAACCAAGGATGAAGGCCAGCGACGTCATGATGATCGGCCGGAAGCGCAAGGTGGCTGCAGCCACGGCCGCATCCTTCGCACTGAGACCCTCCTGCCGTTTCAACACCGCGAATTCGACGATGAGAATGGCATTCTTCGACGCCAGGCCAATCAAGGTCACGAGGCCAATCTGGAAATACACGTCGTTGTTGAGACCGCGCAGCCAGATGGCCACCAACGCGCCAAACAGTGCGAAGGGAACCGCGAGAAGAACCGCCAGAGGTAGCGACCAGCGCTCATATTGCGCGGCCAGGATCAGGAAGACCATGATCAGGCCGAATATAAGCGCTTGGCTGCCCGTGCCGCTGGTGGCGATTTCCTGAAAGGCCGAACCGGTCCATGCCAGCTGGAACCCTGCGGGGAGTTCGCCCGCGAGTTCCCGCATCGCATTGATCGCCTGCCCGGACGAGAATCCAGGCGCCGGATTGCCCATGACCTTGGCCGCTCCGAAAGCATTGAAGCGATCGACTTGATCGGGACCAACGATACGTTCGACACGCAGCAGCGTATCGATTGGAATCATGCTGCCGGAGCTCGATCTGACGAAGACCTGTTTCAGATCCTCAGGCCGCTCGCGGAAATTCGCTTCCGACTGCAGGTTGACCTGATAATTGCGCCCAAACAAGGTGAAGTCGTTGACATAAAGACTGCCGAACGTGCTCTGCATTGTCTCGAAAATTGCCGAGATCGGCACGCCGAGCGCCTTTGCCTTCTCGCGATCGAGAAGCACCCGATATTGAGGAACATCGGTCACGAAAGTCGACCGAACGCCTGCAAGTTCCGGTCGCTTCGACGCCGCTTCGACGAGCCTTTGCGCCGCATCCGCAAGCGCCTGCGAACCGGCACCACCGCGATCCTGCACGAAAGCTTCGAAACCGCCAGTATTACTCATGCCCATGATGGGCGGCGGCGTGAAAGCAAGGATATTGGCGTCCTTGATCGGACCGTTGAAGGCAAAAAAACTGCGCGCCAATGCCGCCGAGCTTTCAGCCGCGCCAGGACGCTCTTTCCAATCCTTCAACTGAACAAAGGATGCGCCGGCACTCGACTTTTGCACACCTGCCAAAAGGTCGAAGCCGGTGAAAGAGATCACATCGGCGACGGCCGATTTGTCCATGATCCACTTATTCAACGTGTCCATGGCTTGTTGCGTGCGCGACAGGGACGCCGCCGCCGGCAGGATCGCCACCGTGAAGACGCTGCCCTGATCTTCTTCCGGAACCAGGGCACCCGGCAGGCGCATGAACAGATAGCCGGTGGCTCCCAGCAGCAGCCCGAACATGGTAACGGCCAATATGGCGCGCTTCAGAAAGAAGCGAACCCCTGCCGTATAGCCACTGGTCAATGCGTCGAAACCGCGATTGAACCAACGGAACGGCGCCATCGGCTCGTGATGGCCAGGTTTTAAGATGAGCGTGCACAAAGCCGGCGTCAGCGTCAACGCGACAATGCCCGAGATCGTCACCGAAATGGCGATGGTCACCGCGAACTGTCGATACATTTCGCCCGCCAGACCGCCCATAAAGGCGACCGGCACAAACACGGCGCAGAGCACGAGAACAATGGCCACGACCGGGCCTGTCACTTCCGACATAGCCTTGATCGTCGCTTCCTTCGGTGGAAGCTTGTCCTGCATCATAATACGTTCGACATTCTCCAGAACGACGATCGCATCGTCGACGACGATACCGATGGCCAGAACCAGCCCAAATAGCGTCAGGAGATTGATCGAAAAGCCCAGCGCATACATGCCAGCGAAAGTCCCGATGATCGAGACCGGAACGGCGAGGATCGGAATCAGGGTCGCACGCCAGTTCTGCAGAAAAACAAAGACGACGACGATCACCAGTACCATCGCCTCGGCGAACGTCTTAACGACCTCTTCGATCGAGACACGCACGAAACGCGTCGTATCGAAGGGAATGGCATAGTCGATACCGGCTGGAAAGCTCTTCTGTAGTTCGGCCATACGGGTCTGAATGGCCGCGAACGTACCAAGTGCATTAGCACCCGGTTGCAGATAGATGCCGATCGGCACTGCCGGCTCACTGTTAAGGGTCGCGTTAAAGGCATAGTTCTGAGCACCGAGCTCAAGACGCGCGATGTCCTTGAGTCGCAGCGTCCCGGCGTTCTCATCGGATCGAATGATGACGTCTTCGAAGGCCTTTGCGTCGGGCAAACGTCCTTCCGTATTCACCGAATAAGTGAAAGCCAGATCGTTCTGCGATGGCTCCTCGCCAAAACGACCTGCGGCGAACTGCGCATTCTGCTCGCGAATGGCGGCGGCCACGTCACCAGGCGTCAGATTATATTGCGCCAATTTGTCCGGCCGCAGCCAGATCCGCATGGAATAATTTTTGGCGCCAAACAGCGACGCATCGCCAACGCCCGGCACACGTTTGAGCTCATCGATCACATTCAGCAGCGCATAATTGCTGACGAAAATCGAATCGTAGCGTTTATCCGTCGCCGACATGGTCACCAGCGCCAGAATGGCGCTCGACTGCTTGTTGACGATCAATCCCTGGCGCGTCACCTCTGCCGGCAGAATCGAGACCGCACGCTGCACGCGGTTGTTCACATTGATGGTGGCCTGATCCGGATTGGTGCCTATCCGGAACGTCACCGTCAGCCGCATCGTGCCCGCGCTGGAATTGGTGGACTGCATATACAGCATGTTTTCGACGCCGTTGATCTGCTGTTCCAACGGCGCGGCAACGACCTGTGCCACGGTCTCGGCGCTGGCACCCGGATAGGTCGCTTGCACGACGACCTGTGGCGGAACGATCTGCGGATATTGCTCGACGGCCAGAACACGCATGGCGACCAGTCCGGCGAGCACGAGAACGACCGAAATGACCGCCGCGAAAACCGGACGATTGATGAATGGATTGATGGCCATCAGCGCGTCACTTTCGACGCCGGATCGGTGCCGTCGGCCTTCATAATGGTGGCCGACACCGGCGACCCCGGCCTCACCTTGATAACGCCCTCTGTCACAACGCGATCGCCGGACTTGAGACCCTGTTCAATAATCCAGCCACCTGCCACATCACGGCCGACCGAAACCGGGCGGACCGAAGCCATACTCTTGTCATCAATCGTATAGACGAACTGGCCCTGCGGCCCCTGCATCACCGCTGCCTGCGGAATGACAACGGAATCCTTGCGCGTCACGCCTTCGACGGAAATACGCACGAACTGCCCCGGCCGTAACTTCAAGTCCGGATTGGGAACCAGCGCGCGCCCGCGTACCGTGCCCGTCTGCAGGTCAACGCCGCTGTCGGTAAAATCAACATAGCCCTGATGCTCGTAGCGGGTACCATCGCTCAACATGATCGTCGCTAACAGACGACCGCCAGTCGGCCCACTGGCTTCGCCGCTATCAATCATCCGACGAATTTCCGTCAACTCGCTTTCAGGAAACGAGAAGTGGACATAAACCTTTTCGATCTCGCTGATGCGCGTCAGCAGACTGTCGTTCTGGCCCGTGCCGACAAGGCTACCTTCGGGCAAGATCCGCAAACTGGTGACGCCGGAAATCGGCGCAGCGATGGTCGTATAACCAAGATTGATCTCGGCGGCGCGTTGTTGCGCCTGCGCGCCCGCCAGCGCGGCCTGCGCCTGCTCGTAGGCGGAAAGCGCATCGTCACGCGTCTTCAGCGTGCCCACCTGTCGGTCGTAAAGCGTTTTGGCACGCTCCGCGTCACGCTGAGTGCGCGACACCTGCGCCTGAGCTTCCATTAATTGCGCCTTGGCCCGTGCCACCTCAATCTCGAACGACACCGGATCGATGCGGAACAGCACATGCCCGGCCTTTACCGTCGAGCCCTCAATGAAGGATTTCTCTTTCAGTACACCGGAGACGCGCGCACGGATCTCCACCTCACGAAAGGCCGCGACACGACCAGCATATTGAAAGCGCAGCGGCACTTCGCGCGGCTTGATTTCCGTCACGGACACGCTGGGCGGCGGAGGAGCCGCCGGCGGGCTTGCTGCGTTGTTACAGGCCGCCAGCATAAATGTGGCAGTCAGCACAGATACAATACGGAATGCGTTGGCTTTCAAGCACATAGCGGCGCCAGTCAAAAATGGATTTTTGGGGGTTTTATAGTTGGGACAGATTATATATACATACATGAACGTATGTAAAGGGGCAGGCAGAATGGCGCGCCGCACCAAAGCCGAAGCTGAAGAGACCAAGAGCAGAATCCTCGACGCCGCCGAGAAACTGTTCTTTGAGCTCGGTGTCACCCAGACATCGCTTGAACGCATCGCCGAGGAGGCCAACGTGACGCGTGGCGCGATCTATTGGCACTTTGCCGACAAGATCGAACTCTTTCAGGCCATGCATCAGCGCGTCCGCCTGCCCCAAGAAGACATTATTCTGAACACGGCCAACGAAGGCCACCCAGATCCGCTACGTTTCCTGGAAGATATAGCGATCGACTGCGTCCACACGCTTGCCAGCGATACGCGCATGCAACACGTCTACACAATATTGCTGATGCGCTGCGAATACGTCGGAGATATGACGCAAGCCCTTGAGCGCCAAAAACAAGCCAGCGAGAAAATGAGCCTCCATATCGCCCAGCTCTTCCGCATGGCCCATATGAAAAAGCAACTGGCACAGAACTGGACACCGGAAACCGCAGCCCATGTCTTTGGCGCCATGATGCGCGGGCTGTGGGCAGACTGGCTTACTTTCGGCAGAGAATTCGGTCTTGTCGAAGTTGGCACCCGCTCCATCACCGAACTCTTCGCTTCCATGAGAGCGAAACAGACCGCCGCCGCACCGGCACTGGCCCAACATTCATAACTATCAAATGGACAACACCCCAATTCAACAGCTCGGTATCGGCTCTCATCGCGAATATCATCGTTGCATATTGATAGAAATCATCATCCAGGCACGTATGAACACATTGAATAAATGGGCGTATCTTTGGCCCGCGAAACGGCTTTCCCAGATCGTGTGGAACCTCCTCACGCTGCCGACGTTAATCCTGCAAGCCATGCACTTCAACGTCTCAACGCACTGAAGGAGAACAATCATGAATTGGGATCAGATCAAAGGAAACTGGAACCAGGTTCGCGGAAAAGCCCAGCAGCAATGGGGCAAACTGACCAATGATGATCTTGACGTGATCCAAGGAAAGCAGACCGAGTTCGTCGGACGCCTTCAGGAGCGCTACGGATACACCAAGGAACAGGCCGACAAAGAGATCAACGATTGGTTTGGTAAACTCGGCAAATAGCTAGATCAACGCAAAAAAGCCCCGCTCCGGCGAACCGGAGCGGGGCTTTAGCGCGCAATATTCGCTGCTCAATTTCTGCGCGAGCCTGGATCAAGCTACATCGAACATCAATTTCATTCGAATAGGCCTCCCTAGAGGCCACTTCTGATCCAACCAAACAACCCACTTTTGAAAGCCAGATAAGCGGCGAAGGCCCAGCCGATGTAGGTAAGAATAGCCCGCAGCAACTTGGCAACACGCCCCAAGGCTTCAAAGCCCATAAGGGTGCGTGCAAACCGCTGAAGGATTTCGGCCTCCTCTGGCGTGAAAGAGACCGGAAGGCCGCAGTCGGCGGCGTTCTTGAGCTTTTCAATCGCCCTGAGTTCGGATTGTGGATCGCTCAAGGTGCCGCCCTCCCCTGCTACGACTTGAAGCGCGTGCGCAAAGTGTCGATCACGCCATATGCCTTTTGCGCTGCTTCCAAGGCGGTGCGAGCATCGGTCGGTCGATTCGCGCAAAGGTCATTGAGATAAGCGACCGCAGCGCTCTCAGACTCGATGACGTTCTTCGGCATGCGATCACCGACCACAAAGACCACAAGCTGAAAGGCGGCGTCGGCGGTTTTGTAGTTTGCACAGATGCCATCGAGCGTCTCGTTGGCTTTTTCGGCAGCGGTCTTTGTGACGGAGGTGGCCTTGCCAACCGCGGTTGCGAAAGCGGGATCGTCGAGGATTGACTTTGGCGTGATGGAACAGCCGCCGAGCATAGCCGCCAGTGCACCGATAATGATCAATCGCTTCACTGCGGCACCACCTTTACTGAGGGCGACGCATTGGCCACTTCCGCCTTGGCGACGATCTGGCTCACATCGGGATTGGCGGCGACGGCTGCGATCTGGCCACCTGGGCTCGAGCGACGCCAGACCCACCAGATGGCAACCAGCGGTGGAACGAGCCCGGCGACAGCGGTCAATTGCTCATTGGTCAGCCAGCCGCGCGCGACAGCAAAGCCACCCGCAAAACTCAAAAGCTGTCGCAAGACAGCCAGGAATTGATCCTGTGTCATCATCCACCTGCTATTTGGAACTGCCGGAAGCCGCCGGTGCGCTTAATCAAGAAGAACCGAAACCGCCGTGCGAAGCGCGTCGCCACAGGCTTTGGCGCCGACCAGCGACGGATCGAACGCCAGACGCGAGATGTCCCATTTGCCCCGCTGCTTGATGCCAAGATTGCCCTGCACCTCGGCATGGGAAAGCACTGTCTGCAGCGTCACCGGGATCTGATATCGCTGGCAGAGATCAGCCACGACATGGGGAAGCTGCTCCCATTGCACGCGGGTCATCGGCGCCGAACCAGCTTTGAACGGGCTTTCGATCGCGCCAGCCATGCAGCAGAGCGAAGCGCCAATCGAACCGGTGTTGCAGTTGAGCGTGTGCGCCGCGTAGCCGGCCTTGGTGCCGTGAGCATCGTTCAGCACGATTGACGGCTTGCCGCGAACCAGCCGCCCGTCATCTTCGATCAGCACGTGATAATGGGACATGTCGAGCGCCGACGCCTTATGAGCACCTGCCGTCCAATGGACGATGACCCGCTTCATAGTCGCCGCCGGCATCCATTCGGACGGCACAAGGCTCAGGCGCAGGGTCGATGGGATGGAGTTACTCGGCACCGCATATGCGGACAAAGCGGCCTGCGTTATCTGGGCGGCGATGCCGTCGACCAGCAAAGCGTGCGCCTTTTGGAAAGCCTTGATGGCCGCGATGGTTTTGGGGCCGAGCTTCCCGTCAATCAGACCAGGCTCAAAACCGGCGCGCACAAGCGCGCGCTGAATCGCTTCAACGTTCATGGTCTTTCGTCCTTTGGATTTACGGATGGGAAACTGTCTGCAGCGGAACCGCTTTTCGGCAACGCGCGATGCCGCTAGCCTTCAAATGCCAGAGAAGATGGGCCCCCTTAAGGGAGGCCGCCGCGTCCCGTCGTACCCAAACTAGCGGCGACCCCTTTTTGCTTAGGCCAGCGCAGCTGCGGTGCGCCAGATAGCGAATTGCTGGTCTTCCGAAATGTTCGCGACGATGGCGAACATCGACATGAAATCGTTGCTCGGCTCATAGGTCGACGCGCCCTCGACCAGCATCCGCGCATCCCAACGATATTGCTCCGGAACGCTGTCGAGCATGTCCTCCATCTGCGCCGGCAGCGAACGCCGCGTTGCCCAGTTCAAGGCCTCGGTCTGGGTGATATGCCCCAGCATCGCGCTCGCCTGCGCAAACTGCCGAACCGTCACCGACAGCGGCAGCGGACGCGGATCATCGGCAAGTGGCGTTTCGGCCGCAACGTCAATCGAGGCTTCGACGAGCTGGCCGGCAGCTAGCCAATCGAGACGATCAGGATCGTCCTCGGACGGCTCCGGCTGGCGCCAGGTGGCCCAGGCCACCGTCAGCGGCGCTGCGCCGGCGATCAACGCCACAGCTGCGTCGTAGACGACCCAGCGCGGTTCCGGCTCCTCAGTTTCCTGGCCCTCCGCGTCCGTGCGCGTTACGGTGCGCGCCGCCAACGCCCACGTCGGGTTGTCGATCAGAATCGCCCTACCGTCCTCGTCAAAGTCAAGCTCGCCGTCCTCGCCGGTCGCCTGGATCAGTTTCGGTTCGCCATTGTCCGGCTCACCGCGCACCACGAACGCCTGTGCGACCTCATAGGCTGTGACCACCGGCAACGCGGTCCGGATGGCCGCGTTGCGCTGTAGCGCCGGTAGGGCGGCGTCGGTCGGTCGGATGGCGTCCTCGATACAGCGCGGATAGCCAGCAACAAGGGTCCAGCGATAGACGAGGCCACCGCTGGTGAGGTCCATCATATCCATCATGCCGCTCCCCTCTTGAGCCGCTGGTTGCCGAACCATTCGAGCTGGGTTGCAGCCTTACCGCTGCCATAAGGATAGACCCAACCTCCCGAACCCGCGACCACACCTGCGTCCATGGTGCCGGAGGTCTTATCGATTGGGATTCCACCAGTTGGGATCACCACGGTAGCGTTGGCATCGCCAACGTTTCGATAGGCATACCCCACGACAGGGCGTGTAGCGCGATCAGTCGCCGTACCACCTGGGACCATTCCGTTAATGTTAATATGAAAATGCACCTTACCTCCCTCCGGCACATAGAACGGATTACCAAGGTATGTCGGCGTAACATCAGACGTCCCACGACCATCGAATTCGCTGAAGTTAGGATCATAGGACGCCACAGCACGCCGGGCACGGACACCACTGCGCAGCGGCAAAGCGGGCATGATGATGTCTGCGCCGGCAGCGGTACCGATCAGGACGTTGCCGTCATGAGCTGAGACGAACTTGTGATTGTCGCTCCTAGACAAGGATGGGACGAAATCGTTGGCAGTGAATGCAGCCGCACCGGTACGGATCACTGGATCGCCAACGAGAGTTGCTGTCTGACCGTCCACGCCGGCATAGATAGTTGCATTGACAATGGTGGAGGCACCGGTACGGATTGAGCCCAACACCCCGTTGCCCGTCACGTTAACTTGAACGCCCATGATCCCATTGCCGAGGTCGATAGTAGGCAACGCGGTGCATCCTGCTAGATTGCTGAGTGCTCCTGTCGCCAAATTGACCCAGAAGGACGCGGGGATTGCAGTGGAGGACACCCAGGCCAACCCACGTCCGGCAGACTTGATAGGTATGATCATGGCGCAGACGACATTGGGAATCGTAACGTTCTCAACAGCAATATAATGGGCAACATTCGCCGACGTTTCGATCAGCGGCAGTAGTTTGCCGGAGCCCCAATTGATATTGCTCGCGACAGGCACGCCTATTGACGAGCCGCTGGTGGTGGTCCAGCAAGCGAGTCTACCCGAACCGGGGATAAGATTGCTCGACGCCGTACTGAGGATCGTTCCTTTGTTGACCAGACCCTGAAATACGTCCGTCCCACCGATCGATTTGGCGACATAAAGAAGATCTGTATCGCGATCACGGGAAAGATCTTGAACCACATAGCCCCCCTGTAGCAGGCACTTGGCGTTCGGTTGAAAAAGTCCAATCTCGTCGCGATACATTGCGACGATTTGATCCGATGACGGGGCGCTTCCAATCGATACGCGCGGCAGGGCAATTGAACCCTGCGGACGATATCCGACAACTCCATTGTAAAACATAGCGCCAATAAGCAGGTTGGCGGCTGAGTTTGTGAGGTTTCCTGAAACGCTCCAGAAGCCGGCGAGTCGCCCGTTGACGTAACATTCGAGGCGCGTCCCGCGCTTCTGCATGACGATGAAGGACCAAGCACCGACGACCAATGAGTCTGTGATTACACCGCCGCCAATTACTCCGGCTTGATCTCGGGTGGCGCAGGTGACTACCCCGGTATTTGGGATGTACAGATTCCAATTTGTATTAAGCCCTCGGCCGTCGCTCGCGCCACCGGCTTGATCGGTAAAATGGAAAATGCTTTCGCTGGCAGCACCGTTTGTACGGAGGAACCAGACAGCTGCGCAGAAATCCCCTGTTCCGACATTAAACATGCCACCTGTGTTCGTCACAAACAGATAGCCATTGCTCGCGTTCAAGTTGCTGTAGCAAGCCAGCTCCGCACCTACCGCAACAGCGGCCCGGTTCACCGAGCCGGCGAGTTCGGCGAAGTTGCCGGGCAGATCAATGCGTGCAACCGATCGGTCTCCAACAACCTCCTTGACCACAATATCGCCGAAACTCGTTTTCGCTCCCATCGTCGGAGTGGGGTGATCAACGATGCAGCGAAGCTCAACACTGGTGGACACAGCCGTAAACGACAAGCGGCCGGTCACATATGTGACCGATGAGGTGGCACCGGTCGCCAGCCCAAGGCTGGTATTGACCCCATCGAAGACGCTGAAACGTGCGCCATGGGTTCCGTCAGTTCTATATTTAAAGATGACTGCATATGACTGCCCAATAGTGAACCCCGAGATAGTCTTTCGAGCATAGTTGGTCGCCGACATGCTGCCGACGGCGACGCTTAGTTCTCCTCCCACACCGGAGATAACAGCGCCGAACGTCGACGACCAATCTGACGCATCATTATCACTGAAATAGTCGAAGAAGATCGTTGCTCCGGTTAGCTGAGCCGACACCTTCGTGCTCTCCGCAAAGGCAGCCTTGATCCCAGTGGGGAGCCAACCAGAGTTCCTATAATCATCGATATAGGTGACAAGACTCCTGACGATAGAGCCCTTGTCACGATCGAAGATACTAATTCCTCCAGACGTGTTTGCTGCAAAGGCAACTCGGCCGTTGCTCAACGGTACCATCGCGCCGTTATTTCCGACTCTCCAAAGATTGTACATGGTGGCTGGAACGGTGCCGGCCGAGAGAAGAGTCCCCGTGAACGACGCGGTTAGATAGTTGGGGTACGGGATCATGATGAGTGACGTGTCGCCGCCGCCGAACTTCATGTACAAAGTGCTATCGTCGGTAATAGCAACACGCTTAACCTGACCCGTGTTGACCGAATTCACTACGGTGCCGTCCGGACGAATGACATTCGTCCCGGACTCCGTCGCCACAAAAATCGTCGGGTTCGGCAAACCGAAGCGGTTCGAATTTGGTAGCGTCTGGGGAATAACCGTCATCGCGACATGATTCACATTAAAACTGGTGAGAGCAATGCGGGTGCCCTCAAAGTGAAGTCCGTTCACTCCATCAAAGCCCTTACCAGCATTCCTATCGGCTAGATTTCCGAGATACAGTCCAACTACCGCGCTCGACCCCGCAACAACGCGCGAGCAACGTTCGGAAATCAAGTCGATGATCCAAAGGCCATAAGCTGAGTGACCAATGCCGATTGCACCTTGGCAAGCCGTCACACTGACCGTTCCGCCGCTGAGCCCTCCGCCCGAAAAGAAGTTGGTTGTAGCACCGGCACCAAGTGCCTGCCAAATGGCCCACATGGGCGCGCTCGGGTCATCCCCATCCAAGATATTAACCGCCGTACTCGTCACCACTACATAGATCAGGGTCGGCAGGTCTCTGCGCGATCCACGAGTCGCGGTATTCAAAGGCTCGTTGATGATCGAGTTGTTAAGCACGCGGACCCACCCGCCGCCGTCCGCGTCGCGGCGAGTGTCATAGACATGGACTGCAACCGTATTCGGATCGAGAAGGATCGCGCGCAAGGCCGCCGACAAGTTCGCGAGGCCAGACACGGCCGCCGCCGACTGCGCCGCGATTTGAGCGGCGCTGGTATAGCCGGCGACCTGGAGCGCGAGCGCCGAGACGCTGTCCATCGCGGCCGAGGCCGTCGCCGCGGCAGCCTGAGACAGAACCCGATCGGAGGCGACCTGGGCAGCATCGGCCACCGGCGTCCCATCGATCCAGCGTTCCCAATAGGCACCGACAACCGGCATCGTGCCTGCCGGAACGAGTTGCAGCGCACGCCACTGGCTGCCATCCCATTTGACGATGGAGTCCTTGCGATAGGACTTGATCAGCGTGAACACGCCATCTGGATAGAGGCCCTTGTCACCTTTCATGGCGGCCAGGAGCTGCGGGGCAAGATCAGCCATCGTTATCCTCTTGTAGGGTCATATTCGACGATCACGCGCACGGCTTCCGACGACAACACTGTGTCGCCAAGCGGGTCGAGAAATTCATAGTCGAAGAATAGTTCGACGGTGGCGCCGGGCGTTGTGGGTTTTGGCCAGGCGCCCGTGGCGCTCGCGGTCTTCTCGATCACGACCCACTTTTGCAGGTCGCCTGTGAGATAGACGTCGAGGCTACCCACTTCGTCGCCGTCGGCCTTGCGGATTTTTCCGCGCCCGGCCCAGGAGACGCCATCGGCGACGTTTACCTGCCCGACAAACGAGAAAGTGTCGCCGGCTTTGAAGCGGACAGCCTGCATCAGATCGACGTCAGATTGCTGCGAATTGGCCAGACATTTGGATTCTGTCCGCTAGACAATCCAAACAGCAACTTATCGCCAGCCATCGTATTGTACGACATCGATACCCAGTTGAAGCTGAAGCCGTTCGTCGCACGAATGAGGGGACGAGCGGCAGCTGAGACCACGGAGTAACTGCCATTTCCTACCGCGATTTGCCCTCCCCCAAGCATCATCAGCGCCGTGACCGATGTCTCAGTGATGTTGTTCACAATGTTCATTCTGTCGAAGTAAATGTCGGCCGCACCGATCGTGCGAAGAGAGTAATATATGCCGTCCCCGTCTTCGCCCCAGGCCGTTGATCCAAAGGTCAGCGTGCGCATACCTGGAGCGTCTGGATAAATGTAAATCTGAGAACCCATCATGGGTGGTAAACGTGTCGACAGAGTAATGTCTGACTTCAAAAGGCAGGTGACAGCACGATAGCGTTTGCCGCGATTGAACGCTTCATGAAGGGTTTGAAGTGGCGCAGCATTCGTGCCTGCGTTCGCATCGTTGCCACTCGCCGCGTGAATATAGAAAATGGCTGTCCCCGCCGCAGTGCCGATCTCCGTCCGGATCGCATCACGTAGCTGAGTCAGAACAGCATCATTCGGTGCCATTCCAGCGCCTGCGATGACGTTCTCAATCTCCTTCATCATCTGAGATTCGCGATAGAACAGCTCGTTGAAAAGCTGCTGGTCGGCTGGCCCGCAGGGGAAGCCGTTGGCAATCTCGGTGCTGGTCGGCTCACGGCGCTGCGTCGTGGGCACATTGGCCCACGGGCTGGAAAAGGCTGCTTTCATTTGGATGTCCTTCAGCAGGTTGCTTTGGCATCGTCCGGACAAAGCCAGACGCCCCGGCCAGCGGCCGGCGGAACACAGTTCGCCCAGGTGCTGCCTGTGGCGCAGAAACCGGTGATGTTGTAGGCGTAGTCGCCGCCGCAATCGAAACCGAACACCTTCGTCGGGTTCTGGGGCGGGTCGCACATGCCGGCCCAGCCGTCGCCGAAGCCGAACACCGGGCGCTGATCAATCCAGAAGGCCAGCGAGAGTCCCGGCGCGACAGGCAGGATGCGCGCGAGGATCTGATTGCGGGTCACTTCGTCTGGGCCAAGCGGCCGGCCGGGTGCCACGACGACGCGGCAGCGATCGGCTTGAATAATGTAGGCGCTCGGCCCCCACACATGACGAATAGCCGCTGTCAGACTCTCGCGGTCGAACAAGCCGAGCATCTGATAGCGCCGGGCCTTCAGGAAGCCACGATAGACCTCGTCATCGGCGATGCAGTACTCGCCGAGGGAACCACCATCGCAGCCGAGCCAGTTGCCGCCGTCGCAGAAGCCGACGATGGGACCAGGAAAGGCATCCGCTCCGCCGCAATCGAAGCCGAACACCGGATTGGGAATGCAGATGCAGTGGCAGCGCGGGAAGCCCAGCCATTTGCCGATGATCGTCAACTGATCGCCGACGGCGCTGTCGATATCGAAGAAGGTCGGGATCCGTGCGGTGGCCTGCGCTGCCGCCTCGACTTCCGCCAACACTGCCCGCATATACCCGAGCAGCTTGTGCGCCTCGCGGTATTCGGTCGGGATGGTTTGGAACTCGCGCGAAACGATGTCCCCTACGAAGGCCGTGTTATATTCGACGAGCAGCTGGGCGGTTTCCGACGACATGACCGTACCGCCATCCGTCTCGGACACCTCATAGTCGAAATAGAACGTCCGCTCGCCGCTTGGTGCCGGCCGAGGCCAGCTCGCAACCGCGGCGGCCGTGGCTGAAACGACGATCTCGCTCGGCTCGATGCCCGTTATCTGGCAGTTCAGTGGCCCGATGGCGGCGCCGGTCTCATCGCGCAACGTCGCGGCCGCACGCCACACATAGCCAAACGGCAGGTCTAGGAAGCGCGAGAACCGGAAGTCCTCGCCAAAGGCATAGCGCGCCTGGATCATGGATCAGCTCCGTGACAAGGCGATATTGTCGAAGCCGACGGACGCGATTTGGTCGAAGGCGATCACATAGGGGAGTGGATAGGAAACGTCCTGATAGGTTACATGCGCCGCGACGATCTCGATGTTGGCGAACAGGCGCGCGATGACCTGATTGAGCAGAGGCAAAGTGATATCGGCCCCGTTCGCCGGCCGGTCGGCGCTGGCAAAAAAGGCGGCCAGCGTCTGTGCGATCTGAGCATTGGAGGGCGGCGAACAGCCGTTGCGGTCGACATAGGCCCGGATTTGCATCGATAGACCAATGCGCAGCTCTGTTGGGCGCATCAGCCGGAAGGTCTGGCAGAAGCCGTCCACGACCGTCTGAATCGGGCTATTGCCATGCGAGCTGATCCCCGGCGCGACATAGCTGCGGAAGATGGCCGCCAGCGCATCATCGGCGCCGCCCAATGCCGCGATGCAGATGGAATGCGGCTCCTGGCCGTTCGTGTCCAAATAAGCGCCGTCGTTCACCCACACCTGCGACCAGATCACATCGGCCACACCACGCACGGCGCGCACCAGATCGGAGATGTCGATGTTGGCGCGGCCGGCATTCAGCATGTCGGCGCGCAGGGTCACATCTTGCTCCCCGTCAGCGCGCGCCAGAATGCGCAGCTTGGCCAGCATGTCGAGGCGCGCGCCCTCCGCCTGGTTTGGATCGAAGCTTTGATACGTCGCCTCGGCGATTTCCCAAGCGGTGGCCGCGATCGAGGCCAGATGCGCATTCAGCAGCCCGAGCGGGCTTTCCGGCGTCTGGATCACGCCAGCGCCGAACACGTCGGGCGACGCGGCCCGCGCCTCGAGGTCGTCAAGGATCGCCGCCAGCGGCTTCCTGACGAAGCCGGCGGGTGTCACACCATAGGTGGTCATGGAACCTCAGATCGGGAGTGAGATTGCGTCGTATTCGGTTTCGATCAGGCAGCGGCGGACGAAAACGCCGCGTTGCAAGCGATCAAAATCCGACTGCAATTCGAGAATGCCGGTGACACCAGGCGTATCGAGAATGACCTTCTTGGCCATCGCCTCGGCGATAACAACAGCGCGGGGCTGTTGCCCCAGAACAGTGCCAAGCCAGTCGACACCGACATTGGTGTCGAGGAAATATTCGCCTTTGTAGAACGAGAGCCGCTGACGGGCGTGCTGGCCCACGGCTTCAGCGTCACGAACCAGCGCCAGATTGCCGCTGGCGTCGAGGCCGATGTCGTTATGCGGGATCATGGCGATGCCGACGCGTTGCATATCAAGACGCCTTCATGGCTTGCGCCCGCTGGAGGAGCAGGTTCGCTTTTTCGATATCAGGCGGATCCATCGGCACGCCGCCGTGCTTGTGGTCCTTATAGGCCTTCAGGAAATCGACGAAGATCGACAGAAACGTGTCGCCACCCTTCTTGATGTCGAACGAACCGTCATCCTTCATCTGGAAGCCCGATTGCCCATCCTCGGTGCCAATGTGCAGGCGATCACCCGGCAGGTTCGCCATCTCCTTCGATTTGGAGGTCGAGGTCGGCACCGCATAGGCATCGGACAGATCGGACATGCGGCCGGGGTGGCGATCGACATCGCTGCCATCGTCCCAGGCGCCGTCCATAGAGCGGCCGGCGAAATGCAGCATCACCTCGTCGCCGGCCTTCAGCGGCTTATGCAAAACGAGACCGCCGGCGCGGGGCACCTGCACGGGCACTTCCTGCAATTCCGGCGCCCGTAGTTTCACGCCGTCGAAACTTTGCGTCAGCAGCGGCTGAATGGTCGCCTTCTGACGCTTGGCGTCGTAGGCGATGACCTTGCCCAGCGTCGGCCCATTGTGCTCGCGCCGCTCCGCCTCAATCATCGCGCCGAGGCTTTCATGCTCGTCGAAGCGCGTGCCGGTTCCCTGATAGCCTGCCATTACTTGACCACCTTGCCGCCTTGCACCCGGTTGCCCTCGATCTCCATGTAAAACTCCTCGTCGCGGGTCGAGCCGGTGAAGGTCACCGCATTGACGCGGAATTCGCCACCGCCCGCGTCGGACTGGCGCTTGTCGCGGCCCGACGACAGGTCGAGGAAATTGCTTTCCACCTTGATCATGAAGCCTGGCACCACATCGGGCTCGATCAGGGCTTTCACCTTCACGCCCTTGTCGGTCTCCTGCGGCACGCCGATCATGCCGGTCTCCTTCGAGATCACGGCGCATTGGCCCAGGTGCTCGTCGTTCTTGACGATGTTCAGCTTGCCCCGGTCGATATTCCAATAAAGCTTCTGCTCGCGGCCAACGCCGTCGAGCGCGCGGAAGGCCCAGCCATAGACGGAGATCGGCCGCTTATAGGCCGGCAGATCGTCAAGCCCCTTGGTCTTGCCCAGTTCGACGCCGGGCATCTGCTTGACCACATGCTGGATGACCTCCTTGGGCTTGGTGCCCTTGGGAAAGGTCTTCGACACCGCGCCCTTGTTCACGCCCTTGTCGCCATCGCCGAAAGAGATCTGCGAGGAAATGTCGGGCGAAGATTTGTCGTGCTCGACATCGCGAATGTCGGCCTCCACCAAAACGGCCATGCCGCCGTCCTCGTAGCCAACTTCGAGGGTGAGCTTTTTGAATTCTTCGCCCAGTTTCTCGCGGTTCGATTTGGTCAGATTCCAGATCGTCACCGTGCCGCTGTTCTGCTTTGAGCCTAAGGTTTTCTTGACGCTGAAATCGATCTTGAAACCATCCTCTGGCGCCTGCGAGCCTTCGAACACGGCGCCGCCACCGACGCCTGAGATGGTCAGGCGCACCTTGCGTTTCCATTTGAGCATGAGACCCCGCGTTAGTCGGAAAGGCGGGCAAGGTTCCCTAGCAGATCGTTGCAAGGGCCTCAGTGTCATCCCCGACGGCCGCGCAGCGGCTGAGCGGGGATCCAGGGGCGAGCGGTAGAGTGTCGGAAGGCTGCGCGGCAGCATCTAGCGCAACGCTTTACCACTCGCCCCTGGATCCTCGCTCGCGCCTGCGGCGCGTCGAGGATGACACGGAAGACCTTGCAACAGCCTACGGCCCGCCGCTACGCCATCGAAATTAAACGAAAGGTGCCCGAGGGCAGATCCGCCCGGCCGGGATTGCCGCCCCGGCCCGCCCAGTCGACGAGCACGAGCCGGCCGATGCCAAGATTGAAGCCGGCCACAAGATCGGTGCCTGGCACCAAGCGCAGGCCGGCGACCCGCGTTTCATCGTCGATTTCGACATCGAGCGACCAGCGGCCGAGCCAGTCGTTCCAGTTCAGCGACAGCGCCACGTCGACGCCATTGAGAAAGGTTTTCAGGCGCTGATAGGGAACATCGATGATCGGTATCTCGTAGCTGCTCACAATGAAACCCTTCCGATGTTCGGATCAGGCAAAGGCGCGCGGCGGTCCAGCGAGTGTCTGAGAGGCACCCGTCATATCCAGCGCCTGCACCTGGCCACGATTGTTCTGGCGCTGACCACGCGGATCGCTGCCAGGCCCTGGGGTGCCGCTGCGTTTGCTGCCGCCACCGCTTGCCTGCGTGCGTTGCGAGGAAACGCGGATCACTTCCTTCAAGGAACAGGTGAACTTGAGCACCTGCCCCGTGGCCGGCTCACGCTCGTGCGCCAGCTTGTTGATCAGCATATTGTCGAGAACGGTGAAGCCAGTGACGATGGAAAACGGCTCGGCCTCTTTCATCACGGCGAAGAGGGCTTCATAGGTGCCCATCACGTCGAGGCTGACACATTCCAGGCTCGCCGAAGTCGGCGTCCGCCACGCATGATCGGCGATTTTGGCGCCACTCTCGACCGGATGTTCCGGTACTTCCATGGCCGCCTCGATGCTCTCTTTCAGCACGACATCGACCACGACGCCGCCAATGTCACGCAAGATGACGCAGGGCATGAGACCTCTTATGGATTGGCGCACGTGCGCCTACGGTGGTTGAAACGGCCGGAGACGAATATCGCGAAAAGTGAATCTTGCAGATACTCAACAGCCTCAATGAAGAGTGACACTTGCTATCACGGCACCAAATCATGCCCGAATGGGCGCATTCGAGCACGGCAGAGATGTAAGAGACGATCATTTATCGGCGTGACGAGCCAAAATATGGGGTCTTGATCGATAGCCGAAGCCCATCCCCTAAAAATTGCGGCATGATCATCAGACCCGCCGGCTTCGGCGGAAGCACCTCTTTGTTAAACATAGCCAGAAGGTACTTCAAAAGCGCACCCGTATCACCTTGCCTGCGGCAACGGCGACCACTCCCGCGATCGCCTGCCCCGGGAATCTTGCATCGCTGGGTCTGCCCAAATCTAATCCATCGTCGGTAAAATAACGTAATACTACACCGGCAACGTTTCCTTCAGGCGACACTTCAAATTCCCAATTGGTCTGATACTGACTTGGGCCTTTGCCAAAGAAGGCGCAATCCTGTCCGTCATGCACAACTCCTGGAACACAGCCCTTCAACTCCAACGCTCTGCCTGTGAGATCTTTGACCAGCGCTTTCGCGTCGTCCAGCGTCCAGCCGAAATCGTCACGCGCCTGAGCCACGCCAATCCAACATGCCACCAGTATTCCAAAGACCAAGCCCACCAATACTCGCATCCCAGCTCCCCATTTTCGATAGTATAAGATTAAGCACAATCTTATTGAAATATAATGGGATTCCGTCGTCTAACACAACAGACAGGCGAACTACTGCCTCGCTAGCTCCTGCAAAATACTGGAAACAGTTTTCGCCCCTTCCGCTCGCTGTTCCATGACCGAAGATTGACTTTGCCAAAGAAGATCTACGCAGCTCGATTTCACTTCAATCGTTGAAGAACCTCGCAAACAATCTGCGACCCAGTCACGCCAGGTGGAAACCGCTGCCTGCGAGTCGGTGATGACATCCAACGAGGCTCGTGGAAAAATCTTCTCCGGTTTATAGATTTCAAAGAATGCATCGATCGCTTGATCAGCTTGATCAACAACAAGCTTGCTTGCTAGAACGAAACGTTGAAGACACTCGAATTTTGGCGTTACTGACTTCAGGTCCAAACACGTCTTGATCGATGATCGAAACTTCTCAGCTTCATTGACCATCTTTTCGATTATTAAACTCGTAAAGAGAATCTGTTGTGTTGGCACAGACCGTTGCGTTTGCGCTGAACCAGATCCAAACGCCGTCAACATGAAAACGATTACCAAAACTCCGCGCATGTCAGCCCCCAAGTTGTTGCGTATCAACATCCGCTCATGAATGTCTTTATTGCACAAGAGACTCGAGCATAGTGGCGATCGACACAGCCAAGGGCAGCTTGAACACGGTACCAACAAAACCTTGGGCGCTCGTCTCCTCAACACACGCAAGCTGGTCCCTAGCCACCAGTTTTTTGAGACAAAATTCCAATTCTTCTCGAACATCTTTGGCGCCTGCAAAAATCTCGTTCACCGCCTCAGAAGCGCCCTTCAGAAGACCCGAGTTCGATATTGATATTTGCTTAGACTTCGCAACTTTTTCCAACATCACCGCGTACTGCGCCTTGTCTCCATCAATCTTTTCTTTCAAGCAGACGATTTTACCCACCTCAGACGTCTTCCGGAGACAAGCATCAGCCTCGCTATTTTGTGAGGAAGAAAATACAACAGTAATCATCAAGGTACTCAACAATACCTTCAGTTCCTCTTTCGGAACTGGTTGTTGCGCTCGGGCAGTGCCAGCCCCAAACGCCGCCAAGATGAAAACGACCGCAAGAATTCCGCGCATGTCAGCCCTCCAAGCCCCAGAAGAACATAACGCGAACCACTGTAAACGGAAAGGCTTTTTTACGCTTCACTACATCAGCGACGATCGATACCGAACGACGGCTCGACGAAGCGGAAGGACAGTGCGGATCAGGCTGTCAAACTGCTGCCGAGCGTCGCGACATTCCAGCCTTTGGGAATGTTGGCGCCACTCGCCATAACCACGCGTTGTACGGCCGTCGCAACATCCTTTTCATTATAGTTGGCTGTTACGGTTACACTTGTAACGCGCTGATCGTTAGCAAAATCGCTGTTGCTCACCTCAGCCTTCCTACCGATCGTGTCTTGACTAATGCCCCGAATTGCGTCTGGCCGAACAGAGCGAAATACTTCAATCGCATTTTGAAGTGTCTGGAGAGAGCTACGCAAATTTTCCTCTCGCTCGGCGCGTTTTTCAGGAGTTTTTGCAAAGAACGTTAGCTGATGCTTCGCTTGATCAACCAGCCTTGCTGCATCAACAACTGCGCTGGCTTCCTTTGCTCCGGTCTCACGCGTTCCCCAGAGTTTCCGCGCGAGACCCACCGCTCCAGAATATTCTACGTCCGCGGCACCAACATTATCTCTGCGTTGCAGTTCTGTTACCTTTCTTTCTCGTTCGGCTTTTTGTTCTTCCTCGGTTTCGCGAAGCAATCCCAGCTTCTTGGCTACCCACGTCACCTTATCAATAACAGCAATAACAGGCGGTAGAAGATTGTCCGCGATCGTAATGGCAAATCTCTGCGACGCGTCAGCGAACGCACCCAATTGTTGCTGCAACTTCGCTGCCGCTGCGCTGACACGGGCGTTCTGCTCCCTGTCCGCTTCTGTCTCTGACGGCCGACGAGATGTTCCTTCTTTCCTGGCTTGCTCCCAAGCGGCAGCCCCTCCTCCCTTTTTCATTATCCCGAGCGTTTCTTCACCGAACTTCGAGCGTATGAGTTTCCAAAGCTTGTCTCGTTCGTCCGCAAGTCTTTTGCTTTCTTCGGCCGATTGGGGACGAGCCGAAGCTTCCTGATTCTTAGCGATACGATCGGCTAGAGCAGAAAGCGTCTCCTTCATCACTTCAGCGGTATCGCGCCGCTCATTTCCGCTTCGCGGATCGATGCCCAAATTCGATAGGAAGTCGGGTATATTGCCATTATCGAGGCTCTGATTTAGCTCACTCGCGAAGCTCCCAAACTGCTTCTCGGCATCGGCCGCCGTCAGCCCCATCGACTCATACGTGCGAGACAGAGCATCGAGCTGGGCAGCGCTTGTGCCCTTGCCTTGAGCGCTGATCTGCAACCGACTACGTAGGGTCGCCGCTTCGATTCCCGCTTGCGTAAGCTCGGTCACGAGTTGCGTCACCGCCGCAACGCCAGGACCAAATCTTTGGACGATCTGCCCCGCAATATTGCCAATTCCAGCCCAAGAGCCGGATGCAGATTTGATCGTAGTAATATCGTTTCGGAGGCGCCCCGCGAGGCCGGTGATTGCCGAGACATCAAACTTGTCCAGCGCCGCGCCAATTTTCTGAAGTTTTTGGCTCAATCCAGCAAAGCCGGAATTCGATCCACCGGAGCCCGACGCCCCCGAAAGGCCCTTCGCCAGGTTCGCGACCGACTTTAACGCATCTTCAAATTGCCTGAGCTCGCCCAAGCCCTGAACTTTGAAACCGACATTGGCGACGAGTTCTTCAACGACCACCTGCCGCTCCTATTTCCTTACCGCTTATCACGGAGCAGTTGCCGCAACTGGCTTCGCACGCGCTGAGCCTCGATCTTCTCCGCCAAGGCATCGGCAATCTCGGGCACGTGCCGCAAGGCCTGCCCCAAATGCCCCGCCTTGGCGTGGCGGCCAGCCTCCGCCAAGGCCCGACGGGCGCGCGCGCAAGGTTCACACGTCATCAAGTCATCCCTTTCGCTGCGCCCGTTCCATCGCCCGCGCGGACAGGGCATTGCGGAGATCGAGGATTTCATTGGCGTCGAGCATTTCGCTCAACGTCAATGTCCGCACGTCCGCCACGCTGTAGAGCGGCGGATCGGCCATGATCGGCCGCCAGGCCATGATGCGATGGGCAGCGTTCGGAGCGATCCGGCGCGCTTCATCGGCCGTCAGGAGGCTTTCCCCACCTGCTGAAGCACTTTGTTGAGCGCGCCGGCGGCGAAAAAACGGGAGAACTGCACCTCCGCCGCAAAGGCGCTGACGGCGATGATCTCGTCCAAGGTCGCCGGCTTCACGCCCACCACCACCGGTTCGCCATCGACCCGGCAATCGGCGAGCAGACGCTCCATGATTTGCCGGATCGCCGGGGTGTTGCGATTGCGGATCGCCAGCGAGAAGGCGCGCACGAAGGCGGCCTCCCCCTCCGGGGCGGAGGCCTTGTCGTTCTTCACCATGGACTCGATGATATCGGCGAAAGGCACCAGAATTTCTACGGCCAGATCGGCCAGATCGAACGCGTCCCAGCCGCAGATTTCATCGAACTTATAAACGTGTTTCCCAATCCGCTTCTCAGCCATCAGCCCCTCACCACGTCAACGCTGCCCGGTTCCCAGCAAGGGCAGAACAGCACCCATTCGCGCTCGCTCGCGTTCTTGCCCTTCTGCGGCATGCCTTCCTGCATGACGAGGGCCTGGGTGCAGCCGCCGCTTTCGCCGTTCGACATGTCGACGAAGCCGACGGGAAAGGTCAGCGCCGTCAGGCCGCCGGCGCGCATGCGCGCCACTTTGTTCTGCAGAAACTGGTTCATCGGGCTGGTCTGTAAAAGTTTCAAGGTGAGCTTGGCGCTGCGATCGGCCGAGATCGACAGCACCGAAGCGCCATCGGCGCCGATCTGCGGCGTGCCGAGATCGGTGTTGCGCTCGATGTTGATGACATCGTCGCCATCGCCAAAGCCGGTGACGCGGGCGCCATCGATGTGCAGCGCCACATTGTCCATACTATACGTGCCAAACGGCGCGCTATCCTGGGCCATTGCCTCTTCTCCTTAAACTTAGAACTGCATGGTCATGGTGACGGACGCGAAATGAACCGCGCCGGCATAGCGGAAGCGCACCTTGATGTCGGGCGCGATGCGGTTGCGCCGCTGCGCCACGGGGATCGACAGAACGTCGTCCACCTCGGTCTCGAAGGCCGGCACCAGATCGCCGGAAGCGGGATCGACCGTGTCGGCGATGATGCCGGCGGCGAAGGCGCGGCGCAGCGGCGGCTCCACGCCCCCCGAGATCAGATATCCGACGCCCGTATTGGTCATCGGCACGCGCGGCGCATTGGCGAGGAGCGACAGAACGCTCTCCTGCATGCGCGCCCGCATCCAGTCAGTGGCGTGAATTTCGTCGATGAAGGCGCGGCTCGGCACCGTGCCTTCGAGCAGCATGTCGAGGCCGCCGATGTTGACATAGCAATTGGCGGCATGGCCCGCGTCGCCCTGCACGCCGAGCGAGGGCACGAAGCCGGTGATCGCCTGCACCACGGCGGAGGATTTGTTGAGCGCGACGACGCCAGGCAGATTCTTGAATTTCAACGTATAGGCTTGGCCGCTGTCGATGCGCCCGCGCCGCGCCAGCGCATAGTTCGAGCGGTCGAGATTGCGCCCGGCGGCATAGCCCCAGGCGGCGGCGGCCAGATAGCTGTCGGGATCGGTGTGATAGAACACCGGCGAGCGATCATAGCTCTTGCTCTCGCAATATTCGGCGATGGAGCCGCCGAATTTCGGCGCTGTTGCCGTATGCGTGCCGCTCTGGGTGCCCGTGGTGGCGATGGCCGTGCCGCCGAGGGTGGCGGCGAGAGAGAAGGTGTTGGCGGTGGGCGTGGGAGTGGCCGCCACATAATAGAGCGTGCCGGCGAGGAGGCCCGTCGGCAGCGCACCCGTGGTGGCCAGGCGCACGAGGTCGCCGGCGGCAAGGCCATGAGCGTTCCAGGTGACGACGCCAGGCGAGGCGATGGTCATTGTCACCGTGGCGCTGCTGTCGGCCACGGTGCCCGGTGTCTCGGTGTCGATATCGTTGGAATCGAGGCCGAAGATGACGTTGCGGCTCTCGGCCCAATCGGCGAGCGCACGCTGGTTCACCGTATCGTTCAGCGCCTTCAGGTGCAGGCCCCAATACCAATCGGGGTCGGCGGCATAGAGCGTGTCGAGTTCAGCAGCAAAGGTGCCGGCCGGATTGAAATAGCCGAATTTCAGCGCCGGCGGGCGGACGCGCGCCTGGAAGAAGCGCTGCGCCGCCTTGTATTCCTCGGTGGTGGGCTGCCAATCCACGGCGACTTCCTCGATCGTCGCATAGAGCTTGGTGCGGCGGGTGGCATCGAGCTGGCCGGTAATGGTGGTCGGCGTCAGCAGCAGCGCCGTGGAAAAGCCTTGCGCCGAGGCAAAGCGATCTTCCCGCGTCACCGTCACATCGACGACGCGGCTATAGGGAATGCGGGCCATAGGCTAATCCTTCTGGTAGGTGAATGGTGCGGTGCGCAGCGAGAAACCGGCGGCTTCGACGCCGACACTGCCGCTTTCGATCACGTCGATGGCATTGGCCTCGCCAGTCAGGCCGGCGAGTTCGACCTCGAAACTGGCCCGGCCTTCCCACTCTTGGCCGATGAGCTGCGGCTGGTAATCGATATTGCCGACCGTGCGCGGCAGGATGCCGCCAAGATCCGTCGAGGCGCGGCAGGAGAGGAACGCGCTGCGCAGAACCTGCGCATAATCGACGGCCTTGGCGGCAAAGACATCGATCCTGACCTTGGCCAGGATCGATCGGATACGCCGCTCGGTGACAACCGGCTGCGCTTGCAACGCTGGATTGGTCGCCCCATGCGAACGGGACAGGATCACCGCCTCGCCATAGGTGACATGATCGGCTTCGCCATTGTCGATGAGGCCAAGCGGCGTCACCAGCGCATAGGGGCCATCGGGGCGCGGCGCGCTCTGGAAGGCACTGACGATGCCGACCAGCGGCTGATAGAGCGGATCGATGAAACGGCGCTCGTCATTGATAGCGATCAGATAGGTTTCAACGGCCGCCGATACGTCGTCCTCGGTCATCCACCTTTTCTCCGATGGCGCGGGTGAAGCCGCCCTCGCGGCGCGGCACGCTCTGAATGATGCGGTAGCGATCGCCCTGTTCGGTGATCACGATATCGGCGGCCCGGGCGCTGCCGTCGTCGCTGGTGCGCAGCTCGGCCTCGCTCCAGATGACGCGGTAGATCTCGGCCCGCTCGCCTTCCGGCAGTTGCGATAAATCTTTTTCTTGGGTGCTTTGCAGGACGGCGCGGATCGGCTCGCGCACGGGGATGCCCTCGGTCCAACGTCCCCCCTGCCAGGAGCCATCGATACGCTCGCGCGTCGCCGGCCGGGCATAGAAGCGCAGCGCCAGGGCTGACAGAGCGGTGGCGCTCATGGTTCGATCTTCCAGGTCACGACGGCGGCGATGGCCAAGCTATCCGCCACCTTCTCGGCGGCGATCCGATCCCGGATCATCTGCTGCGCCGCCTCACCCAGCTTGGGGAGCGCGTCAGCCAGCGTTTCGTCGCCCGCCAGGATGGCCCTGCCCTGCGCTCGCAGCTGCGCCTTGAGCGCCGAGCGACCGTCGAACATCGCTGTGCTGATGAAAGGCCGTGGCGGGTTGTCGGCGCCCGCGCCCTCGTGAAGACGCTGGGCGACCTCCATCACCGCTGGCGGCGCATCGATCAGGCCGACATTGACGGTCTGGGCGCCTTCCAGCGCCGCCCGCAGCTGCCTCAGCACCTTGTCGGCATCGCCACGGCGCTGGATTTTGGTGGTGATCGAGATCATGCGACCCACACCGCCGGCTGCGAGCGGCGCAGCAGTTCGAGATAATAGCGGCCATATATGGTGGCCTCGAAGCCGCTGCCCGTGACGGCGGCAGCGCCCGGCATGGTCGCGCCATTCGCATCGGCAAACTTCACCTTGGTGTCGCCAACCTCCACCGTCTCCACCGGCCCAGAGACGCTCATCGTCTCTTCGCCGATGGGTACGCTATGGCCACCGCCATCACCCAGGCCACCGTCATGGCCTTCCAGCGCCAATCGATGCGCCGTATAGGCCAATAACGCCGGCTTTTGATCGGCTGCAATCCAAGTGTCGGCGACCGCTGAACGGGCTTCGTCGAGGACCAGCGTGACCAAAGCCGGATCGACGCCGGCAAAGGCCGGATAGCGCGCCGCTAGATCGGCGGCGCTGATGAAAGGCAGCGGCATGGAATGGCTCCTGCGAGAATGTCGATAGGATGCCCCCGTTTCGCATTGTCACGCACTCACCACTTGTGCTTGAGTGGAGGGCTGACGAAATCCTGGGGGAATAGAGTGACAGACAGTACTGAAGTGGCCGAAACGTCGGTCAAGCCGAGAACATGGGCGTTGATTGTTTGGGGCCTGTATCTCGCCTCTTATGTGACGTTCTTTCTGACCTATCTGGTCGGACTGGTCATTGCCTATATGAAGCGGAAAGATCTGGAAGGCACACCGTTCGCATCGCATATGCGGTCGGCAATCAGCACATTTTGGATCAGCCTCGGCGTCGCTATCGTCGGTGTCATCACGGCACTTGCTCTGATCGGCTATGTCATCTTGTTCCTTCTGGCGGTTTGGCACTTGTATCGCGTCATCCGCGGCCTCGTCCGCGCTGCCGACAGCAAGCCCTACTAAGAACCGGCGCTGTTCCTGCGGCCCTTCGGCTTGTTATCGTTCGTCCCGGCATCCGATGCCTGGACATCGAACTGAAACCAGCCCGTCGCCCTGGCGACTTTGAGCTCCACTGCCGACAGCGCGACCTCGCGCTGTTCGCCCGGCTCCAACAACACCAACTCGTCCCGCGCGTAAAAGCCGCGCGGGCCCTTCTGCAGGTTCGTCACAAGCATGATGCGTCCTCAGATGCCGTCGAGATAGCGCACTGACTTCGGCCGGCGAATATCGACGCCGCCGAGGCGGAAAATGCCCGGCACCTCGAACAGCATCGGCCCCGCCTGCCAGGCCGGCAGGAAGCGGAAGGGCATCGGCATATGCAGCTTGACCACCTCCGGCAAGCGGCGATAAGCGACCATACGTTTGGTGGCACCAGCCCCCACTGTGTCGAGAAAGCCAAACATGCCGCGCACGGTAAGCGGCTGCCCGGTGGAGCGGGTATAGATATTGTTGCGCTCGATCCAATCAAGGATCGTCGTCGGGCTGACCATGTCGAGCCGGCGCGTCGAAAGATCGAGCAGCACCGTGTAAGGTAAGAGCAACGTGTCGGCGAGATCACGCCCCAATGTGCCGCTGGCGATGCCGGTGAGTTGCGCATTGATGTCGCGCAACACCAGATCCGGTGATTTCGACGCGAAGGTGGTGGCCGACCCGGTGCCGTCAGCTGGCGCTGTCGTCGCCGTCGGCGTTGTGGCATTGACGAGGCCCGTGAAGCCCTTGGCCGTGTCGCCAGCGAAAGCCACTTGCTCGATCTTCTCCTCGGCAACACGGCGGGCGAGATTGGCCTTATCGGCGGAGAGATTCATGCCCAGCAATTGCGCCTTGCCGAGTTCATCGAGATCATAGCGATAGCCGATGGCGGCCATCGCCACCGTCGTCTCGAATTTTTCGCGCGTCAGCTCCACATGCGCCACGTCCTGTGCCTTGCCGGAAAACCAATCCGCCTTGCCAACACCGTCCATGGAGAAATAGGTGACCGAACTGATCCACTCCGGTGCCGAAATATCGACGGGAAGCAGCGCCGGATATTGGATGTCCTGATAACGCGCCTCATAGATGGTCGGCTCGATCAGTGCCGCCTGGGCGACGAGAAAGGCCAGCGCTTTCTGCGGCGCGTCGAGAATATGCATGGTCATGAAGGATCCTTTCGAAAGGGCGATGCTTAGGCGAGGCGGAGCTTGGCCAGGCCAGCGCCAGCAGCCGAAGAGTCCCAGCTTGCATTGGCGATCAGCGTGTTGGACGCGGCGACATTGGTGAGCACGCCGGTCGCCGGCACGAAATAGACCGGGTCGTTCATAGCGACAGCGACCGAGGCCTGGACCCAGATCACGCCCTTCTTCATCACCGCGACGGTGGCGTTCTGAGCATAAGTATCGCCGGCCTGCGTCGGATCAAGTACCGCAATGCCGACGAATTTCTTCGCCGCTTCCGCATCGGTCACCGTATTGTCCTGGTCGCCCTGCACGCAGACCTTACCAAAGCCGACGCCTTCCGCATCCTCGACGATCTTCGAGACGATGATGGTCGGTTCCGAATTGGCGATCATGCCTTCAACTGCGGCGGCATGGACGGCGGTATAAGTGGTTTGAACTGCGGGCATCAAGCCGCTCCCTTCTGCGATGGCGCCTTCCAGGCGCTCTGAACAAAATCGACCATGCCGCGATGGGCCTTGCCGACGGTGGAAGCATCACTCTGGATGCCATTGGAAATGACGGGACGAACCGGATCTCCAGTTCGCTCGCCGATAAGATCGAAGCGTGCCTCGACATAGTCGTCGGATCGGTTCGCCACCGCGCCATCGCCCAACACCCGCGTCACCACGACGCGACGGATGGCGGACGCATCAAGGCCATTGACGTCAAGGTCGGCGACGATGGCGCGAGCGCGCCCGATCAGTTCAGCCCGTTCAGTGACGAGCGCGTCGAAGCGCGCCGGATCAATCTGTGTGGCGCGCAGCTTCTCGATCTCGGCATCGCGCGAGGCCAGCGCTTTGTCATGCAGCGCCAAGGTGCGCCGTGCCTCCTCAAGCCCGTCCCGAAGAGCGGCCACAGCGATTGCTGCGACCTCCGGCAGGTCGACGGTACCGCCGTCAAGGATCACCCTTTGTAATTTCATCAGATCCTCTTCTTCCGATTGCCGCTCCTGTCCGTCGCCGAGCCGGCAGGCAGCACCCGCCCGACCCATGGCGACGATCGCGAGATGGTTGCCTCTGATGTTGCGCTGAACCGCGTCATAGGGTTCGCCTTCCGGCGTCGTGCCTGTCTCGAACCGCAGATCGCAGGAATAGCCGCAGGAGAGTTCGCGCTTACCGCCGCGCACAGCTGATATCGCCGCCCGGTCCATCAGGATCATCGGCACGCGGATGAAACCACCGTCGCGCGCCACCTGGTCGCCGGTCATGCCGACCGCATGGCGCTTCCAATTCAACGCCGACACGGGCTCATCGGGATGATCGTCAGTGACCGGCCGGTGCGCGAAAGAGGTCATGGCGGCAGCCGAAAACACTTCCGCCTCCGGCCGCCAGACACGAACCCGTTCACGGTTCGGCTGCCCGACCTCGTGGCCAGCATAGATCTGCACGCCGGCCCGCGCGATTTTGGCGTCGCCGACCAGATAGCCGTCCACCGTCTCCCGCACGTCGCCGAGCGGCACTCTGTCTGTCAGATGCATGATGTAAGAGTCCTATGAATTAATTTCGACCGACGGCCGCGTTCCCGTAGGCCGCCTCAATCCCCGGAAACATCCCGTCCTCAATCAGGCGATTGCGCAGTCCCAGGGCTAACACTTCAGTCGGGACAAGCCCGCTCTCTTTAAGCGCAGTCACCGCCTGACTGAGTTTCAGCGCAATATCGGCTTTCTCGACGGCGCTAAGTTGCCAGAGCGGCGTGAATTCGTAGTAGATGCCTGATGGACGTGAGCCGAGCGCCGAGCGAATGAGGCATTGGTCGATGCGCTCCAGGCGTGGCGCAAGATCGACACGTTGATGGGCGGCGATGCGATCGTAATAATTGCGGATGTCACCATCGCCCGTGGCATTGAGGCCGGCTGGCGCTTGGCCGACGAGCCGCGTCACTGGAATGTCGGCGGCACCGGCCGCCACTTGCAGGAACTGGCGTAGCAGCTCTGGAAATTGCGTGAAATCGATCTGGCGCTGCTGCCATTGCTCGGCGACCGCTTCGTCGCCACCTTGCAGCAGCAGCACGCTATGCAGGCTCTTGAGCAGATTGGCATTGAAGAAGCGCGCCGCCAGCCGGTTCGTCCCCTCTTCCGTCGCCAGCGTGTTCTGCAGGTTCGGAACGCTGACGATATCGATCTTCAGCTCCGGCAAAAGCGCCGCCACATGCTGCTGCGACGATGCAGCGTTACACACAGCATCATAGACGATCTGCAACACCGGATCGCCCCAGCCCTGTGCACCCGCCGCCGACAGAGAGGACATCGGCTCAGGATGCGGGGCGCCGACGAAGCGCACCATGCGCGAGGGATGGACCCGTACCGCCTGGCCGCGCCCGTCAGCGAGCTCATAGTAAAGCGGCTCGCCGAAGTGAGCCGACAGCGGATCACGGTCGATCTCACCGCAACGCACTTGAAATGGCGTTAGCACATGCAGATAGGTGAGCCCGCCAAGACCGAGACGCTCGACATCAAGCGGCGCGGCGACATCGCCATCGCGGGTGCCGAGATAGACCGCCGCACCACCATAGAGCCGCGCCAACTGCAAGGCCCTGGTACATTTCTCACGCAGATTCAGTCGCTGTTCCTCGCGCTCGATCCGGTCGATCTCGCTTTGCGCCGCCTGCCACAAACGCCATTCCCGTGTCGCGTCGAAAGCGACGATATCGACAATCTTGCGCGACAACCAATCACAGCGGTACATGGCATCGAGTTCGTCACGGCCGAGCAATTTAAGGCTGAAGGCCTGCGCCGTCGACTTGTCCTTACCCGTGCCAAGCCCGGTGACCAGATTACTGAGGCGGTCAAACAAAAGCATCGCTCAAACCACCTCCAGCATGCCATAAAGATCGGGTTCCACAAAAGTAAGCATCAGCGCATCGGCATGATCGGGGCTGGCAATGCCGCGTTGGCGCAATGCCGGCTTCCCCTCAATGACGATGCGTCCTTTGTCGTTGCGCTCCCATTTCACCAGGGAGAGCTGCAAGCAGAGCGCGTCCGATTCCGCGTCACCACTCGGCAAAGCAAGGAGATCAGCGCGGGCATGGGCCCTCCCCTTGTTACCTTGCAGAAACTGCACGTGTTCGTGGGTGCGCTGCAAAGCCGTGCGGCACAACCACCAGATCTCGGCCTTCAGATTGCCGAACATCTCGCTCGACAGACGCCCGTCCGGCCAGCGCCGGCGCGATGGTGAGGCGCCTGTGTTGATCGGCGCAATGGCAAGGCGACCCGATACATCCTGCTTCATCAGAGTAGAGGCGACCCCGGCGCCAACGCCAGGCGCATCGAAACTCAGAACCCGCGCATCGGCGCACCGAGCGATATCGAGCGCCCACAAGGCCGTGTCGGTCGTATCCGGATCATCGCGTGAAATAGGCGGATCGACGAAAGCACCACGCCGCGTGACCGCCACCGACTTTGCCTTGCCGGCCCCCACATCGAGACCGACAATGGCGCTTTCAGCGACGAGCCCCGGCTCAAGCAGCCCCAACCGTTTGGCGCTTTCAACCCAAACCGCTGGAATGCATGCCCCCTCTAGTGAGGCGGCATAGTCGATGTCATATTCGCTCGCCCAGGCGGCAGGATCGGCGAAACTCGCCCGCTTTGCCAACGCCCAGCTTTCCGATTTACGGGGATCGTCGCGCCAATGCAGCCGGGCAATCTGATGCGCTTTGAGGATCGAATGACGCTTGCGGGCAAAGAGATTGCCCATGCCATTCACCGACGACGCCCAGATCACGCAATCACTATTGCCAGACAGCGCCCGCTCCACCGTATCGGCATGGGGCACGAAGGCAGCCTCGTCGAGAAAATAAACCGACGAGCGCCCGCCGCGCCCCATGTCCTCGCCGCCCTCGCCTGAAATCACCCCGCCATTGGCCGGATTGACCAAGCGCATGGACGTATCGTGCCGGGCAAAGTTAAACCCCTCTGGCAGCATCGCCCGGGGCAGGCGGCGCAGCATCAGACGCAATTTGGCAAAAATGCTGTCTGGGTTGTCACGCCGATCAACATAATCGACCTTGCGTGAACCGAAGGTCGCCTTGAAGCCGGGCATGAACAGCCATTGATGCAAAGCGACGCCAGCGCAAAGATAGGTCGCGCCGACATCACGGCTCTTTTCGAGGAGTCCTTCTTCCCCAGCCTGAATACGCGCCAGCATCCACAACACGATCTCGCGCTGTTTTGGCCACAACCTCAACGGTACAAAAGCGCCACCGGCCTTGCCGACGAGGCGTGGATCATAGGTCCACACCCAATGGTCGAACCAATGCAGGATGTCGGCGCCACAGGTCGCTATCTCGGTCTGCCAATGATCATTCTGTTTCTCGGCTGCCCGACGCACCCGTTCCGCCCTCACCGCGCCCATCACCGACTTCGGCGAAGGCAAGGTCTTGTTCAAAATCTTGGACAATCGGACCGAAGAGTTGTTCGAGCGCCGCGAGCTGTTCTTCCGTCGCATGGCTCAAATCGAGGGTCTGAATCGGGCCGCCATCGGCGCCCGAATGCTGCAACGAGGCAAGTTTAGGATGCATATAGGGCGCGACATCCTTGGCGAGCGCGGCGGCCGTATCCCAATCGCCTCGAGCCGCATGCTCACGCATGGCGCGCAGCATGACATCCAGAGGCGAAAGACCCTGCGTTGCAGGATCAAGCGGAACACGATCTTGCGTCGGCGCGGCAGCAACTGCGGCACGCTTACGCGGCATCTAAGGGCGCCATTTCAAACTCACCGCACCAATCCGATTGGTGGACCGTGGGCCACTGGGCTTGATAACTGCTTTCGCTCGGCACCGGATAATAGTCGTCGACCTCGTCGGGATTGGTTCCAACAGCCGTATATTGCGCAGTCGAAATGTGCCCCAGCATATCGGCGATATGTTCAACCATCAGCATCGATGGTTGTGGGCTGCGCCGCCGGCAAGAGCCATCCACATGAGTCTCACGGAAACGACGCCAGAACCGGCAGGACGTGCATTCGTCTTTCATGGGCACCTCTGAGTGAAATCAACCGTGCCCGGCGCGGCGCGCAGTACGCCTCTCACCCCCTGCACGTATAGCATTCCAACCCGGTCCATCGTCAACGCCATGGCGCATATCCGCCGCGACACTTTGCTCAAACCGGGGTTATGAGATGATGAAGAAATACACTGCGATACAGCGACTTCTCTTACTTTTATCCATCTTATAGTGAGCTTATCGCTCTGCTCCGCTGGCTTCATCACAGCCTTCGCGAAGCCTCCCTTGGAGGCTCCGTTCAGCCGATGGCCACGAATATATTCGCAAGCGTCCTTCAGCCACATCATGATGGCACAGTACGGAAAGATTGGTGCATCACGCTGCCAAATTGCTGCCGATATCGCCGCGCGCTTCTTCACGCGGATCAGGCAATCCATTAGGACAGATTGATAAATGAGACTTGTTTGATAGCGTCGTCAGCGCGAACGCAGTGCGCCTCTCACCCCCGCACGTATAGCATTCCAGACCCGTCCGTCGTCAACGCCCCGGCCAGCTCCGATCGTAGCTCATTGCTCCAACTGATCAGCCTGGCAAAAGAAGACAGGGCTTGCAATACAATGCCTTAGGGCTCTCTTCATCGACCCGCGATTGAGCTTTCCGGCCATCAGCCCTTTCCCACCTGCCGCCCGCATTGGGGCGCAGATGTCCCGTTTCCGACCCCACGAGAGGCCCCTACGGCTGCGAATATATTCGCGTTTTGACGAGACCGTCCCATTGACGGCCAACCCGGCTTCCTGCACTTTTAGTGCTTTCATTCCCCGCTATCGGCAGCAGCGCGATTCGCCGCAGGAGAGCCCCGTGTCCGCGCGTCTTGTCTTCAACGTCTTCGCCGTCGGCGGCATCTCCATGTTCGCAGGCATCATGGCGCATATTGGCTTTTCCTTTGGCGCTTATTGGCAGAGTCTGCCACCGACAACCTTTCTCGAATGGTTCGCTGCCTATGCACCGTTCGTCGGCCGCACAATCCCGCTTTTTGTCATTGTCAGCTTCATCGGCCTCGCTGGCTCGCTGTGGTACGACTGGAATGATTCATGGCGTCGAGGCCTGTGGCTCGGTGTCTACGCCTGCATGATCGGTATTTTTATTATCACCTTTGCCTGGCATCTTCCCGTAAGCAGCCAGCTTCTGTCGCGGACCATGACCTCGGATAAGGTACCCGCCATGCTCGACACATGGCTGAACCTGCATTGGCTGCGTGTCGCCATCGCGCTTCTGGCTTCCATCCTCAGCATCGTCGCGGTAAGCCGCAGCGATACACCGACGAGAAGCGAGGACGCGGACGAAATCTGGCGCTAACCGGGTACCAGCATCACTCGCTTGGCGCGATGATAGGTCAGCGCCATCGCCAAACATATCCGCAGCGGTGTCTCTGGCAGGTTGCGTGTTGGATCAAGAATGATCGCCCTGTCACCAGCCAGAGTGAGCGTATCTGCGAACTGGGCCCGAAAACTGTCCAGCAATGTTGTCTTGCAATTGAAATAGACGGCGCACCGGTCCGGCTGCTTGGGGACCCGCCCAAGTCGGATGGTGCTGCCGCTTTTGGAGGCCTCCGTCAGATAAGCCGGCTCACCCCATTTCAGGGTTTCGGTGAGCACGCCGATGCCTTCAATCGTAGCAGCCGTGATGAAGATCAACCGCCGAACCTCCATCAGGCAGGTACTGACCTGCGACGGATAGCTCCGGAAAACCGCAGCCACATCGGCAGGCATTGACGGCATTTTCTTTACGACTTTGGCGGTGCGCATCGTTGTCAGGGGGACGGGAGGGACTGTCTAGCCTATAACCGGATTTGCCAGCTGGCAAAACGCCAGACCGCCCTCTGATCAACGTTCCCGGGCCAAAGCGGCAATATCCTAAAAGCCTTCCCCTTCAGAACACCCCTATTCCGCGCCGGTTCAGCATGGCTGCACAAGCCTTCAATCCGCTTTCGCGACGCGCATAGAAAGAGCTCTTCGCCATTCCCAACGCCTGCGCCTTCTTGGCGACGGATTGACCGAAGGCAGAGGCCATGGCCCAGCGGGCCAGAACCTGCGCGCCCAGCGCGTCCTGGTCGCGGAAGGCGCGCAAGAATTCGTTGCACTGTTCCATGTTCTGGATTTCCAGAGCAGACGGCTGCGAGCGATCGCGGTTTTGCTCAGCCTGATGCTCCTTCAGGATTTCTGGATCCTCCACCTGCGCCAGCCGATCGGCCCAGTCGTGCATATAGGCGGGGCCATGATTGCCGGGCACGCGTGGGCCTTTCACCCGCGGCAAACGACGAAGAACCGCGAAAGCCTCCACAAGTCGGCGCGACAGATGATCAGGTGTCCACAATTCCGGAATCGGCTCAACCTGTGCGACGTAAGGATACTCAAGACTATTGACCCGAAGGGCTGCGAGTTCAGAGACCGAATAAGCACGCATATTGTCTCCTCAATTCTGGTCATCGAGAACATTGTCGAGCAAGGCAGCATCACGGCCGAGAATCTCGACCGTGCGACGCATCAGCTCCGCAGGGGTGACGCCACGGCGCGCAGCCGCCACCTCGAACACGGCAAACGCGGCCTTCGACGCATTGAAGCGGACGTCGCCACCGACGACGTCGCGGATACGCACGCCAAGACGATTGAGCTGGCGGCGGACGGAAGCTGCGGAAGATCGGACCCAAGGATCGGTCGCAATCGCCTCATAGGAAACGCCCTGGCCGCAAAGGAAGCAGGCCCAGGCGATACGCCGCATCGGCCAGCGCCGCGATATGGGATGTGCCTCCACCGGTGGAGCCAAAGACGCCTCCTGCGGCAATGTTTGTTGGTTCACCACCGGACCTTTCATGTCTTATTGTCCCACAGCGCGCTCGGTCTCGTGCGCAGCAGATGCGCGACGTCTTGCGCCAGACGGCCCTGTAGACGTGCGGATTTCTTGGACGACCGAACAAAAGGCTCGGCTTCCGGCTTCGGTGCAGAGGGAATGATGCGTTTCTCAATACGCACCATCATCAGCCGCCCCTCACGCATCACCGGTTGCACGGAAAACGAAGGACGCTTGTAGGCAATCTTGTAGGGTGGCCGGTCAGCATCGAGGCTCATGCAGTCCCTCCACTGCTACGCGTGGAGGCTCGTTTGAGGACCCTCAACACCTGGTCGGGCGTGCACCACATGCGCGATCGACAAGCTGGGCAATAGGACGAACCAAGCACCGCCACGTTGCCGCAGACCAAGCGGTCGAACACATCCTCCTCTTCGCCGATGATGTTGCGACATTGGCCGGGCGCCATATCAGCCCAACGTGTCGGCATCCCAGAGGCTCGCGCCGCCGGGAGCTGTATAGAATCCTCGACCTCCTCGCGACGCGGCTTGGCAATCGGAATAGGAACGCGTGGACGCGGCATGTCATCTCCCTCCGATTGAACTGATCGAGCCACCTTGTTCGACGCGCGACGCGCTGGGAGCTCAAGCCGGCTGGCCCGACCGATCACCGCATTGCGGCTGCATCCAAGCCGCGCAGCAATTTCAGCCGTCGGCAGATGTTCGGCCCAAAGGGTGCGCAGGATCGCATCCTCATCGACGCCCCAGCGCGCATTGGCCGGCGCGCTCATCGCGGCACCAGATGTAGGGCCATCCGCTCCGGATCGGGATCCTGCGGACCACCTGCGCTCAAACAAGCGGCCGTCCAGAAGAACAGGCCGCGCGCAAATCGGCTGGTAATCCGCACCACCTTGTAGCGCAGGCCAGCCCCATCGCTGCCGATCAGAATGTAATCGCCGGGCCGAATATCTTCGCCGCAGCCCCAGCCGCTGACGGTAACGAGATCGCCGTCGCCTACACGGGCACGATCTGGGTCGTGATAGGCGTCTTCATAGCGCAAATCGTGGGTGAACATGTGCCTCCGCTTCGCCGGGCAAAGCCGGTCCATGCGCCGCTTCCGCGTCGCTGTTTTCGTTGCTGTTTGGTGAGCGCTGGCCTAGCCGCCGCGGCGGCTCAGGCCCTGATAAGGAAGATTCGCATCGCTATCCGTCCATAACCATATTCAAGCGCAACTTGATTAATAAGTCAAGTAATGCTTGCTTTATCTTTTCAAGTTAGGCTTTACAATCATCCCATGAACGCGAGTCACTTTTCCGCCCACCTCAGACGCCTGCGCAAGGATCGTGGCCTTGTTCAGAAGGACATCGCCGAAGCGCTCGCCGTTTCGGTGCAAGCGGTTTCGCAATGGGAAAAGGGTGAAACTACGCCCGAATATCCAAAGGTGATGAAGCTCGCGGAGTTTCTCGGGGTTTCGCTCGACGAATTGTCGTGGGAGGACGCAGAGATAAGGCCGGATCCCGCGCCCCCCTCCAAAACCGTGGTGCGTGTCGCCGGCCTCGTCGGGGCCGGTGCGGAAATCATGCCCGACTACGAGCAGATTCCAGACGGGCTGTATGACATCGACGTGCTGGTGCCTGTGCCTGAGGGCGCTGTCGCGCTACAGGTGGAAGGCGACAGCATGTTCCCGCGCTATGACGCCGGCGACGTGGTGATCTGCTGGGGCGAACCCACGAGTACGAATGAAATTGTCGGCTGGGAAGCCGCGGTGCGTACATCCGACGGCAGGCGCTATCTTAAGCGCATTCTACAGGGACAGAAGAAAGGTACATTCGACCTTGAGAGCTACAACGCCCCGCCGATCCGCGGCGTTAAGCTCGAGTGGGTTTCACGCGTCCATCTCGTCGTGCGCGCCGGCCACTGGCAGCGCCTCTCCCCTCGCGAGAAAATTCGGTTCATCAAAAAAGCGACAGGCGGCTCGCTGAAGCGTAAATAGCGAGAACAACGAGCGAACGCCTGCCTCGTCGTTAAATCACCACGACCAGTCTGTCCTCGGCTGCGGCGCCTCGCCATCATAGTGAAGGTTGACGATGGCCTCGAATATGGCGGGATGTCCCCGCACACCCTCGATGGTGTATTCGGTCGGCCGGTAGTCGTCATGCGTCGAGCGCCAAGCTTCAGCGCTCTCCCACTTCGCTATGTTGATGAACTGAAAAGTCTGATTGCCGACGCCAGTGTTGCGGTGCAGATGCGTCTCGATGAAGCCTTTCTTTTTGCGAAAGACTTCCGTGGTCCTGCGCCAATGCTGCAGGAACTCCTCTTCCTTGTCTTCCGGCACAATGAACACATTGAGCAAAGTAACAGGCATCAACCCCTCCGCCGTTGCATAGGCCAGACAAGCCCTCCCAGGCCCAGCAAAAAGTAAACCAATCAGTTTAAAATAGCAAGAAACTCGCCGAGGGGCCGCTGTGCAGCACGTTACGCAAGAAGCGTCTGCTTCAGGCCAGCGATATCACTGCCCGCCTCCACATTGTTGCGAGTGACCAGATAGATATCGCAACGCGCCCAGTCTTCGTCGATTGGAATGCAGACGAGTCCCCGCTTAGCAACCTCGCTCGCCGATATGCCCATCGGCAACACAGTGATCCCGAGGCCACCTTCGACTACCCGGCAGATCGAGGCAAAATCGCTGACCGCGATACCGTGTTGCAGTCCAACGCCACTTTCGCTGGCTTTCGCTTCCAGCAGATCGGCAATCATCGACGCATGCGGGACGATCAGGGGTTCGCTCACAATATCCTTCAGATGCAATGCCGCTTTGCGGGACAGAGGATGATCGGGTGGCACCACGACCCCAAGCCGGTCAGCTCGGTACAATACAAAATCCAGGCTGGGAGAGGGATGGAAACCAAGCACGATGCCAATATCGGCATCGCCCGCGAGCAAGCCTTGAATAATGGTGTCGGTGGTCTGCTCTATGACGGACAAACGGACCTGAAAATTGGCACGCAAATAGCCGCGCAACTGCTCAGGAAGCCCGCCGAAGATAACCGGTCCGCTGACGGCAAGCTTGAGATCGACAGTCGAACCGCGCTTGAGACGGGCAATATCAGCCTGCAAAGCGTCGATCTCTTCGGCGCGATGGCGGGCGAGTTCGGCTATCGCCAAGCCAACATTGGTCAGGCTCAACGTGTTCGACTGGCGGTTGAGGATATCCGTACCCAAAACATCTTCGAGTTTACTAACCCTTCGGCTCGCAGCTGAAGGTACGATGTGTAATTCCTCGGCGGCACGCGAAAGATGGCCAAAGCGGCCGATGGCTGCGATCAGACGCAACGTTCTGGGCGTCAATTGATCGTCCAGAGCTTCCCATTTCAAGCCCGCCTCCCCTCCAAATTCCACATCGGTCTACAGACCAGGCCCAGCCAAATCATGGCCTTCGCAGCTTCCCGGCGGGCGCCGATCAAGCACCCGTCCCCCTTTTAAATCAAGACCATTGCCACCACACATAGCGGTCCTCGCGCCGGCGGCACGTCACCCATTTGCCGGAAAGACAAAACCGCTTGCCCAAATGGTCATCGACACGCCAACCACCGCTCCTCATGTTCCCGCCCGCCGTCCTTGGCGACTGAGCCAGGCAAGGCTGGGCACAACAAGGCTGCGCACAATGAATCGGGAGGGAAGAAGCACATGACTATTGAGGTTGCGCAAGGAGCGATCGCTGGCGATAGCCATTCTCGCGTGAAAGTCGCTCTCTCCTGCTTCCTCGGATCGGCGATAGAGTGGTACGATTTCATGTTGTACGGCTTCCTCGCGCCGATTGTTTTCGACAAACTGTTCTTCCCCAAGTTTGATCCGGTGGTCAGCAGCATCGTTGTGCTCGGCATTTTCGCGGTGGGTTTTGTGGCACGGCCGTTGGGGGGCCTGTTCTTCGGCCATTTTGGCGACCGGATCGGTCGCAAGCCGGTGATGGCCACAACCTTGATCCTGATGGGCCTGTCGACCACCGCTATTGGCCTCCTGCCAACATATGCAACATTCGGCATCTGGGCGGCGGTACTGCTATTGGCCTTGCGTTTCTTGCAGGGTTTCGCGCTCGGCGGCGAATCGACTGGCGCGCCCGTGCTGATGCTCGAAAGCGCGCCTGAAGGAAAGCGTGGCTTTTTTTCATCGATTGCCCAATCGGGAAATTTCGCTGGTGTCGTTGCTGCCACGATCGCGGTTTCAGCTGTTGCCAGCCTGCCTGAAACCGACCTGCTCGCCTGGGCTTGGCGGATTCCGTTCCTGTTAAGCGTTGTTCTCGTCGGGCTTGGCGTCTATGTGCGCTTCAAAGTCGAGGAATCTCCGGTGTTCCGCTCTACAACGGCGCCACTGCGGGTGCCTCTGATGACGGTGCTCGCCAAATACAAGAAACCGGCTCTCATCGTCTTCTGCTGCGCCTTATCGGAATCCGGCGTGTTCTATCTGACCTCGATTTTCGGCCTCTCTTATGGCGGCAGAACATTGGGCATCGACCAGGCGACTTTGTTGCACGGCGTCCTGATCGGCAATGTCCTGGCCATCGCCATGGTGCCGTTCATGGGCGCCCTCTCCGACAGAGTTGGCCGCCGCCTCATTCTGGGCGCCAGTTTCCTGCTTGCAGCGCTATATGTCTGCTTCTTGTTCTTTCCGCTGTTGCAAAGCGGCGATACATTCAAGATCGCCCTCGCCATAGCCATCCCCGGCATTCTTCTGCAGCCGATGCAGATCGGCGTCACGTCGAGCTTCTATCCGGAACTGTTTTCCGATAGTCGCGTCCGCTTCAGTGGCGTGTCTCTCGGTCGTCAGTTTGGCACCATCCTCGGCGGCGGCATCATGCCCGTCGTCGCGGCGAGCCTGCTGGCCTGGGGCGGTGGATTGACCTATGTGCTGATTTATTTCGCCGTCGTCTCAGCCATCTCGCTCGCGGCCGTCATCATCGCCAGCGAGACAAGAGATCGTCCAATCTAGGCGAGCTTCATCCGCTCTACTTCGGCACCAGCTTTGCCGCCGCCCTTTCGCCCTCACGCGGGCTGGCGGCAAGGCCCTTAGCCACCCCGGCCCGATCTTCCACGCTGCGGTTCTGACTCATCTTGCGCGATCCTTCGAGGCGCGTGATGGGCAGCCGCAAGCCGACGATGGCGCGCAACTGACTGGCAAGATAGTCGGCGGGCGCATCGCTTACCTTCCAGGGCGCTTCTGCCCCAGGCGCACTGTCCAACTGCTCAACCCGCTCCCGCTCATGCAAATCAGTCAGGCGGGTGACAACATCGCGCAGCCGCTCCACATCGTCGAAAAACTCGACGCGGCCATGGGCCTGCACGCTGACATAATTCCACGTCGGCACCACTTTGCCGGTCGCAGCCTTGGTCGGATACCAGGCCGGCGTGACATAGGCATCCGGCCCCAGAAAGATTGCCATCGCCTCACCACCGAGTGCCTCACCAAACGTCCGCCAGTGCGGATTGGCGCGCGCCACGTGCCCGTAGAGCACGCCATACTCGCCCTCACTCGGATCGAGCAGCAGCGGCAAGGCGCTCGCGCAGAGCCCGTCGGCGCCATGGGTAACAAGGTTAGCCAGACGCGCAGCCCGTATAGTTTCCTGCAGATCGGTGAGATCCTCGATTTTGAAGGCCGGCGGCGTATACATTTTCAGCATCCTATTCGCTCAGGCGAGGGATAAATCCTACCACAATAGCAAAAAGAAGCATCGCGCGGCTGGCCACATTCACGACCCTATGGGCGCGACAAATCCAATCCGGAACGCTATATCGACAGGCGATGACCTCTACGATCGATCGGCCCGCCCGCGACACAGCCGCCAGCCTCATCCGTCGCTTCCGCGATGGCGAGATCAGCAATGACCAGTTCGAGAACCAATGGCCAAAAGGATCCACGGATCCCGCATTATCCGCCCTCAAAGATATGATCTGGCAATTTTACGACGCTCGTTACGAGCATACGCTAACCTGGCGCCACACGCTGAAGCCAGACGGACACGAGGCTTTCACCCGTTTCGCGTGTTTCGCCGATAGCGATCTGCCTTACGAATGGCCGCCACGTGATTTCAAGGCCGCAACCGGACTCGGCGGTTTCATCATCACCGTGGGTCTCTTGGCGGCGTTGATTGGATGGGCCAACTTCGGCTGGATGGCCGCTATTCCCGTCGTCGTCCTGCTGTTCTGGCTTGACTGGCGTATTCATGCTCGTCACGACCAAGCGCAGAAAGCCTTTGAAGCGGCTGGGGATGTCACCGCCTGGCCCTTTAATCGCGCCGATGACTATGAGGCTGCGAGACGGACAGCTCCGTCGGACAGCCGGAAGCCGTAATACTGCGAAGCAGCCCTGGTCTATGGGATAGACCAGGGCGCGACGATCATTCAGCCGGTGCAGCCACCATTCTCGTGCCGAGGCTCATCCAGGCCAGGATGACAGTTCCGATCGCACAGAGGGCGATCGCCGCCACCATGGCCAGCACGGTCCCGTTGAAGGACAAGCTCGCCAGTACGATCACCACCGCTGCGATCACCATCTGCAATGTGCCGCCAAGGGCCGAAGCCATACCGGCGATCGGACCGTGGGGATCAAGCGACATCACCATGCTGGCGGGAATGACCAGTCCCAGGAAGGTGAAGGTCATGAACAGCATAGGGATCACGACCGCGATATTGTCGATGCCGCTCAAAGCCAGAAGAAGATGGGCGACAGCCATCACCGCGAAAGCGCTCACCGCTCCAAGAACGACGCGCCCCATGCCAAAACGCTGACCGAGCGAGGCGCTCAACTGCGACGCACCGATGAAGCCAACGGCATTGATCGAAAACGCCAGACTATAGAGCGTCGGCGTCAGGCCGAAATGATCCATATAAATGAAGGCGGAAGTCGACAGGAACACCATGAAGCTCGAAATGCCGAGCCCACCGATGATCGACAGGCTCATGAAATGCCAATCGCGCAGCAGATATCCATAGCTCGACAGCACCGGCTTGAGACCGCCCTTCATCCGCGTGGCCGGCGGACGCGTCTCCGGCAGCGAGAAAGCAACCAAAGCCAGACCGATCAGAGCCGTCACGGCAACGGCATAGAAAACCGCGCGCCAGCCGAAAGGCACGATCAACGCACTGCCGAACAAGGGCGCCAGGATGGGCGACACGCTGAACACCAGCATGACGAGCGACATCAGCCGCGCGGCCGCGACACCCGTATGCAGATCACGAATGACGGCGCGCGGGATCACCATCGCGGCAGCCGCACCGACGCCTTGAATGACGCGCAGGGCAATCAGCCATTCGATCGACGTCGCCATCGCCGCGCCAAGGGTGGCGAGAGCAAACAGGCCAAGGCCGAAATAGAGTGGCAGTTTCCGGCCGAATATATCCGACAGAGGGCCATAGATGATCTGGGTGAGACCGAAGCCGACGAAATAGGCCATCAGGGTCATTTGCACCCCAAAGGTGCTGGCCTTGAGGTCAGCGCCCAGAGCCGGCAAAGCCGGCAGATACATGTCGATCGCAAAGGGACCGATGGCGGAGAGAAGGCCCAGAGTCAGGGCATTACGGGCAAAACTGGTGCGCATGGAAATCCCAAAGGGTCCGATTGAAGGCGACAGCAGACGCACCGCGCCCCGCGAGCGGGACGAGACAGGTCCGGAAAAATGGCGAATGAGGTCAGCGCGCGGCCAGCGCCGATTCTTGATACCAGCTAATATTGCCCTTATTTTGCATTGCACAAGATGCCTATGCATCTGCCCCGCATGCAAAATTTGCAAAGCTCCGGCTGCGTGCCAGCTCGGTACAAGCGAGACAAGCCACCTACCTGACCACCATCTTCCCTAGACCGAGCATCGGGCCAGGTAATGCCTCAATTTCAAAAGGTTATTCGTCACAGCAGGTCCTGACACGAGTCATCCAACGTCGGCCGACCTCACACCGATAAAGCTGATCACGGCGACTTGATTGCGATCGCCTCCGTGCAACTTGAATTAGACACAACCTCGTTCCATCCAGCCTCTCGCAACGCAACAAATCCTGATCTGCGGAGACTAAGAATGAACAATGCCGGATTGCTGCTCGGGCGCCTGCTTTTGGGCGTGCCCTTCATCGTCTGGGGCATTCTCAAACTGACAGGCGCGGCCGGTTTCTCCGGCGCTCTGGCAAAAATGGGACTGCCGTCTCCGCTCGCCCTCGCCTACCTCGTCGGCCTATGCGAACTGGTGGGTGGCCTGGCCATCATCGGCGGCTTCGCTTTTCGCACCACGAGTGTCTTGCTGGCGCTCTGGTGCCTGGCAACCGGTTATATCGTCCACGTCGGAAATCGGACGGTGTTTATGGAGCACGTGGTCATGGCCGGCGGCTTCCTCGTTCTGGCCGCCGCAGGCGCCGGCGCTTGGTCGGTGACGAAAGGACGTACACTCGGCCTGCCATAGGAGAGAGCCGAGCATGCACAGCGGTCAAAAAGCATTATACCTGCGGCGTACGGCTATGATCGCCTCCGCTCTGGTGATGACTGTGCTGGCCCACGCGCCAGCTCTTGCCGACCCCTTGTCTCTCTCCATCACCAAAGCGCAGGCGACCACTGATCCTAAGTTTGGAACACCCGTTCTCAATGTAGAACTGACGCCCGAGAGCAGCAAAGCCTTCGCGACGTGGACAAGCAATCTGGTCGGCAAGCAGATCACCATCAGCATTGACGGCAAGATAGTCGTATCCCCGACGATCAGAACGCCAATCCTCGGCGGCGCCTTGCAGATCAGCGGCGTTTTGGAGCTCAAACAATTGCAGGAGTTGGCGAAGCAACTCACCGCCGGCACCTCAAGGATAGAAGCGGACGTAAAAGCGAACTAAAACCCGTCGCAAAATCGCCGCTTTGCTTTACTCACAACAGTGCCGGCACAGGCATGACATGTGGAGACACCGGTGCGGGACTATGCGCGGGACCGGTTGATTACAGGGAGCATTCTCGCTTCCCTGTTCCTGCATGCGGCGATCGCCATCGTGCTCGTGCTTGCGCCGGCCACCCGACGCTTGGAACCGATGCTCGAGCGCACGATAGAAGTCGAGATATTGGCATCCCCGCCACCTCCCACTCCCACGAGCGAACCGCAGCCGCAACCACAGCCGTCGATCGCCAGGGAAGCTGAGCCACTGCCTGCTCCAGCTCAAAGTGCACCGCCACCGGCGACCGAGGCCACGCGTCCTGGGCCTGTTCCCGAAGCTCCGCTCGCCATGATGCGCCCGACACATATGCTCTCGGAAAAAATCCTCGCCGATCCGCGCAGTCGCAAGGCACGCGAGACATTACCAAAGCTTGAATCGGAAGAGCGTATGGTGCAGCTCTGCTCGCTCGAAGCCATGGCCCAGGTCGAGGCTTGGCAGAAGGCGTTTCAACCCGACAGTCTCGTCGCCTACGCGATGACCGACACGAAAGTTGCGGGCGACACGCTCTTCGCCGATGGCGCGGCCTTTCATAGCAAGCACCAGTGGTACAATCTTAAATTCCAATGTGACCTGACATCAGATCACAAGAAGGTCACAGCTTTTGCCTTCCACGTTGGTGACGCCATCCCAGCGCGTGATTGGGAAAGCCACGATCTACCGGCTGACGGCAAGCACCTTGATTGATGCCATTCAAGCTTGCTGCTGACGCGGTGTCAGCGGAATGGCCATCCGCAAACAGGCCCCCCCCGCGGGCAAATTAATGGCGATCACCTGCCCACCGTGCAGACGCACGATTTCCTGCACCAGATTGAGGCCAAGACCCGCGCCCTTGCCATCATGGCGCAGACGATGGAACGCCTCGAAAATCCGCTCGGCTTCGCCAGCAGCAATGCCATCGCCCTCGTCGCAGACTTCGATCTCACCCGTCTGCCCGTTCATCCTGCTGACGCGCACCGTGATCGTACCTCGCCGGCCGCCATGTTCTATAGCGTTCTGCACCAGATTGGTCAGGGCGCGCTCCAGCGATGTTTGGTCCCCACTGACAAGCGTCGAACCAGCCTCGGCTTGGAAATCAATTTCGTAGCCCGCAGCAAAAGCCAAGGGTGCGAGATCGACCACGACCCGCTGGGAAAGCGCAGCAAGGTCGATCGGGGCGAAGCGGCTTGATTGTTGATCGAGGCGTTGCAAATCGAGGAGTTGACCGGTCAGAACCGACAGACGCGTCGTGTCTTCGAGCAGACGCGCTTTCTCCGGGCTCGGCGGGAGCGAGGCGATGCGGGTGTTGAGAATGGCGATCGGCGTGCGCAGCTCATGCGCCGCGTCGGCAAGAAAACGTTGATGTCGTTCATAGCCCTTATCGAGCCGCGCCAACGCATCGTTCATCGCTTTGACCAAGGGGCTGATCTCGGTTGGTACATCGTCGACTGGCAATTGGACGCCACGCTGGTCGACATCAACACGCTCGGCTTGCGCGGCGGCAAGATTCAAGCCCGTCATGGCTTTGCGCACCACAAGCGGAGTGGCCAGAACGGTCACCAACGCCATCAAAGCCAAGATCGGCAGCGTGATGTAAAGTGAACTGAGGAATACGCCAGAGGCGAGCCGGCGCCATGACATACGCCCCTGCGTACCCGTGAGAATCTGCACGCGGCCAGCAGCACTGTCGACCCACTTGACCAGTCCATCGGGACGATCCGAACTTCTCAACTTCCAGCCGAGCCGTGCCTGGCTGATATTGTCGAGCCCAGCGACGACAGGTGCGAACTCCGGCGGAACCGTGCCTTCTGCCAGCCTGTGTTCATTTTCATCACGGATCAGAAACCAGAGGCCGGTGGCCTCCGAGCGCAGACGATTGAGATCCGACGTCGCACTGAGTCTCAAGCCGCCATCGGCATCGCGCGCCACTGCGTCGCGCAGGACATCGAGTGTGCTATCCTCATAAGCATTGACGATGAGAACCGTGCTCCACACGGTGCTCACCGCCAAGAAGACAATGAGCGCCAGCATGATTGTCTGGAAAATGACAAGGCGCACCACGAGGCGCCACTTGAGGGAGCGCGGGCTGCGCAGGGAGACCGTCATCGCGCTTCAATCGGCGTTTCACGCAGAAGATAGCCGACACCGCGAATGCCATTGATGGTCACTCCGGCATCAGCCTCGGCGAGCTTGCGGCGCAAGCGCGACACATGCGTATCAAGCGCGTTCGACTGAATTTCGTCATCGAGGCCGAACACTGCCTCCATCAGAAAGGTGCGCACCACCATACGCCCCGTGCGCCGCATCAGCGCTTCGAGCACTAAAAGTTCGCGGCGCGGCATATCAAGCCGAACGCCATCGACACTCACTTCGCGATGGACGAAATCGAACGCAAGTCGCCCGGCCCGCACCACGTCCGATTGCACATGGGCAGGCCGACGCAACAAGGCACGCAGACGCGCCAACAGCTCTTCAAAAGCAAACGGCTTACCGAGATAATCATCGGCACCATTGTCGAGGCCCGCCACCCGGTCCACCAGATCGCCACGAGCCGTCAAAACCAGTACCGGCATCGTGTTGCCGCCCGCCCGCAAGATCGGGATCAGCGAAAGCCCATCACCATCGGGCAATTGACGATCGAGCAGGACCGCGTCGTGCACCCCTTCGGCCAGACTTGCCTCTGCCTCGGCGAGATTCGGTGCATGATCGACCACCATATCGTGCCGGGTCAGAGCCGCACGCAATGCGGACACCATTTCCGGCTCGTCCTCCACCAACAGCACACGCATCCAAACACTCTCCTGCACCGGGTCGACCAGCAGATTCGGCAAACCTGAGCGCTCCGCATTGCGCGAACATTGCATCAACATTGCAAGAGACGAAAAATTTACCTTTAGAATCAGCGTTCAAGACCATCCACGCCATGTTGCCGCAACCTGCGACCGGCAATTGTGAAGCATCACCTATCGGTTCTCCTGGACGGTCGCGCTTGCCCAATTTCTTTCGCCGTGTCGTCCGCCACAAGGCTATCGCGCTTCCTTTTGCCTGTTCGCTACTCCTTGCCGCCTGCGCCGGCCCCGATGTGCGTGTGACAAACGCACCGCTAGCACTAACCACCGGCTCCATTGTGCCTAGCTCGCCCTCACCCGCTTCAGATGAAACCGACGACACTGCCATCGTGCTGGCCTTTTCCGGTGGCGGCTCCCGCTCTGCGGCCTTCGGATATGGCGTTCTATCGGAACTGGCGCAGCAAGCGTCGCCCGCTACCTCGCCTGCACGACGCACGCTTGCAGATGAGGTGGCGGTCGTCTCTGGTGTTTCAGGTGGCGCGGTACTCGCTGCCCATTTCGCGCTCTACGGGCCAGACGGCCTGCCCGCGTTCCGCCAATCCTTCCTCGGCCAAGACGTCGAAGCGGCCCTACACACCACACTGACGCCAGCCAACTTGCTGCGCGGCTATCAGGGCGGCGTCAACGATCTTTCCGGCTTCCCTTCCTGGCTCGACACCCATCTCTTCCGTGGCGCTACCCTCGGCACGGTCAGTCATCCAGATCGCCCCCGCCTCATCATTCATGCGACCGATCTCTATAATCGCACGCCCTTCATCTTCGACCGCCCCTCCTTCTCGGCGATTTGCAGCCGCCATGACGACTATCCTCTGGCCTATGCAGTTGCCGCTTCCGCCGCCGTTCCCATCATCTTCGCTCCCATCACCTTGCGCAATTACAACGCCGCCTGTCCGGTCGCGAACGAACCCCGGTCTCCCCGCACACGCCATGCCCACGCCTCGCTGACAGAACAATATTATCGTGAATCCATCGCACGCTATCGCACCGCAACCGACTTGAATTATCTCAAGCTCTATGACGGTGGCCTCGTTGACGGCATTGGCACGCAGAGCCTGCTGCATCTCATGAGCCGCCCATCGCCAGAACCTTTGCCCGAAGCAAAGGCACGCCGCATCAAACACCTCCTCTTCATCGTCGTCGATGCTTCAACCAGAATCGGCGGGAATGTCTCGCAAACGGCGGCGGCGCCCGACGCCAAGGAAACGGTGATTGGCGCGGTCGACGCGTTGATCAATATTCCCAGCCTGCAGAGCTACGACATGCTGCGGCGCCGCCTGCCGATCTGGCGCGATGAGATTGTACGCTGGCGATGTCAGGGCGCCCCCCGCTGCCAGGATCTCGACGTCGGTCTCGTTCGTATCGCTCTCTCGGACATTACCGAACCCACCGTTGCCCAACGCATCCTCACCCTGCACAACCGGCTGACCTTGCAGAGCGAGGATGTCGACTTTATCGCCGCCCTGGGCCGCCGGCTGCTGCGTGAACAGCCAGGTTATCGACGCTTTCTCAGTCGCTTGCGGCGCGATTTCCGGCGCAGTGAGAGCTGACAGCAGGCCAGTTGCGCAGATCCGCCCACAGAGCAGGCTTGCGCATCCGCCCGCACGATGTCATACGAAGCCACCATGACATTCACGCGCCCGGCAAACCTTCGACTTCTAGGCCCGACCTTCTGAGGAAGGCGGGGTTTCGTCGTTTGGTTTGCTCGTATTGGTGCCGTCATGTTTGCTCCCAACGGATTGACGTTTTCTTTTAACTTGTTCGCGCAAGGCCGCGCCCTGACGCCGTGCAACAGCCTGCGACTTAGCGGCGGCCGTCGGGACTGACGGCAGCCCGGCGGCTGTATCGCGCCGTATTCACTCTTCCCGAATACTCGCACACGGCTTTGCATCATGTTGACCAATCCAGAAACCAAATACCGTCCCTTCATTGCCCCGATCCAATTGCCCGACCGGCAATGGCCATCGAAAACCATGACGGCCGCACCGCGCTGGCTCTCGACCGATCTGCGCGACGGCAATCAAGCCCTCGCCGATCCGATGAACGTGGAGAAGAAGCTGCGCTTCTTCCACATGCTGCTCGACATCGGCTTCAAGGAAATGGAGATCGGCTTTCCGTCTGCATCGCAGACGGAATTTGATTTCGTCCGCAGCTTGATCGAAGGCAATCTCATCCCCGACGACGTCTCTGTGCAGGTTCTCACCCCGTCACGCGAAGATCTGATCGCCCGCACCTTTGAGTCGCTCAAAGGCGCGCGCCAAGCCATTGTCCATCTCTACAATGCCACCGCGCCTTTGTTCCGACGCGTCGTCTTCCAGATGGACAAGCCGGAGGTGATTGCGCTCGCCGTTTCCGGCGCACAGGCCATGGCACGCGAAGCTGCGATGCAGCCGCAGACCAAATGGACATTTGAATATTCGCCGGAAACCTTCTGCTTCACCGAGCCCGAATTCGCGCTCGAAATCTGCGAGCGCGTGCTCGACGTCTGGCAACCGACGCCAGACCATCCGGCGATTCTCAATCTGCCGGCAACGGTCGAGGTCGCCATGCCCAATGTCTACGCTGACCAGATCGAGTGGTTCTGCAGGCATATTTCGCGGCGCGACAGCGTGATCATCAGCGTCCATCCGCACAATGATCGCGGCACCGGCGTGGCGGCGACGGAACTCGCCGTCCTCGCCGGCGCCGATCGCGTCGAAGGCTGCCTGTTCGGCAATGGCGAACGCACTGGCAATGTCGATCTGGTGACCTTGGCCCTCAACCTCTATACCCAAGGCATCGACCCGAAGCTGCGTTTCGAGGACATGGCCTCCATCGTCCGCACGGTGGAACATTGCAACGCTTTACCCGTCCACCCGCGCCACCCATACGCTGGAGAGCTGGTGTTCACTGCCTTCTCTGGCTCGCATCAGGATGCTATCCGCAAGGGCTTCGCGGCCCATGAGACGCGTAACGATGGCTATTGGGAAATGCCCTATCTGCCGCTCGATCCGGCCGACGTCGGCGGCACCTATGAAGCGGTCATCCGCGTCAACAGTCAGTCCGGCAAGGGCGGCGTTGCCTGGATTCTGGAACAGGATCGCGGCCTGCAATTGCCACGGCGCTTACAGATGGATTTCAGCCGCAAGGTGCAAGCCATCGCTGACGGCACCAGCAGGGAACTAAGCGCCGCCGACATCTGGGCCGCTTTCGAGGATGCCTACCACCTCAACGGCCAGCAGAAGTTCGAGCTTGTCGATTATGAAGAAGGTGGCAAGCGTGGTGGTCCGTCCCGCATCTTCACCGGCCGCATCCGCGCCGGAGACCGCGAGATCGCCGTCAACGGTCGCGGCAACGGCCTCATCTCCAGCGCCGTGGCAGCGTTGAACGACGGATTGAAGATGGAGGTCGAGGTTGTCGACTATCACGAACATGCGTTGCGCCGTGGTTCGGATGCGCAGGCCGCCGCTTATGTCGAATGTCGTACGGCCGACGATCGCCGCTTTTTCGGCGTGGGCATCGACACAGATGTGGCGACGGCTTCAATCAAGGCCTTGTTAAGCGCCTTCAACGCGATTTGAACGATGATGGTGGAGGCGAAAGCCTCCACCCTGCGCGGCAATAAGGTCATCGCTGCGGCACTTTCCGCAATCACCGCAGCCGTGGTCGGCATCATTCTCAATCTCGCCGTCGGGTTCGCCTTACACGTGCTGTTTCGCGAAATGGCGCCGCTGCAGCTTGGTCCACTAACCCCAGAGTGGTCGGTATTGATCTCCGTCGACTGGCGCGCCGCCGCGCTGTCAGCCTTTGCCATATCGGCTGTGTTCCGCTTGAAACTAGGTATGATCCCCATGCTAGCGCTCTGCGCGTTGGCAGGCGTGATACTCACACACCTGTTTTAACCATGCTTTTCCGCTAAACTTCCTCCTCTTGACGGGCGCCGTCCGCGAGGAAATGCTGTTGCGATAAGGAATCTAACGGGGGCGGATCATGCGTTGGTTGAACACGGCGACTATCGTCATTCTTGGCGCGGCCATTCTGATTTTCGCACTCCAGAATCTCGAGAACGTTACCCTATCCTTCCTCGGATTCAGGGTCACGGCGCCTTTGGCGGTGCAGATCGTCATTGTCTATTTGCTCGGCATGGCGACGGGCGGCAGCGCATGGGCGCTGATCCGCTGGGCCTGGCGCGGACCACGGGAATCCCAATCCGAAAGCCCCTGAGCTTGTCGCCTCGCAGGCCATTGCGCTCAAATTGAAGTGACCGGAAGCGGATGGCTGTCCATGCCGCCCGCTGCTACACACCCCGTCGGATGCTAGCCTTGACGTCCCAAATGGAGAACATACCGAATGAAACTCTACTACTCCCCCGGCGCTTGCAGCCTGGCCGACCATATCGCTCTTCAAGAAGCGGGCTTGCCGTTTGAAAGTGAACGGGTCGATCTGAAGGCCAAGAAAACCGCCTCGGGTGCGGACTACAATGCCATCTCGCCAAAGGGCTATGTGCCGGCGCTGGCGCTCGACGACGGCGCGCTTCTGACTGAGAATGTCGCGGTGCTCGACTATATCGCCCAGCAGGCTCCGGCGCTGGGGCTCGAAGGGCCGCTCGGCCGGACGCGGCTTCTGGAAATGCTCGCCTTCATCAGCAGCGAGGTTCACAAGAGCTTCAAGCCCTTCTTCCGGAACGGGAGCGACGAAGAGAAAGCCCAGGCCAGTGAGATCATCAACCGCCGCGCCAAATATATCGTCGACAATATGAAGGGAAACTATCTGTTCGGCGACAAGCTGAGCGTTGCGGATTGCTACCTGTTCATCATCACCCTCTGGGCTGAGAAGGTTGGCGTGCAACTACCAGAAGCGCTGCAAGCTTTCCGCGACCGAATGAAGGCGCGTCCCGCCGTTCAAGCGGTCTTCAAGAGCGAAGGTCTGGCGTAAACAGCTGGCAGTGACCGATATGTAACTGCCCCTGTTGAAGTCTTCATACCCGCTCTTCGCGCGGCGCGTCCGTCGTGACGCGCCGTTCCGGCGCGATCCGCGCCAGATGCGTCTCGCCCCACGCATATAGAGCATGCATCACCTGGCCGAGACTGCGCCCGTGTTCAGTCAAAGCATATTCGACACGCGGTGGCACTTCCGGAAAGACCGTCCGGCTGATGATCCCCTCGCCCTCCAGCTCGCGCAGCTGCACCGTCAGCATGTGCTGACTGACGCCTGGAATGGCGCGGCGCATTTCGTTAAAACGACAGGTGCGACGGAACAATTGCCAGAGAATGAGCATCTTCCACTTGCCGTCGAGAACGGCGAGCGTCGCGGCAATTTCAGGCGGAGGCTCACGGAGACACTCGGCCTGAGCACATTCCGGGGTAGTCACCTTTTCCATACTACACCATATTTTCCATACTACAGCAGAAAATCCATCCTACTTGTAAATCCAGACTAACATCGACATTTCGGCTGGCAGTTTCAACCCCAGAGAAAACAAGTGCCAGGGGTGTCGTCATGTCCGTCTCGGCTATCACCACCAAATCCGTCTATCGATATCGCTGGAAAACCATTGGATTCTGGGCACTTGGTATCGCCCTCGCTCTCCTTTTCGTGGGCGCCGGCGTGGCCAAGCTCTACGGCACCGCTGATATGGTGCAATTGTTCGCCACCATCGGCATCGGCCAATGGCTGCGCTATTTCACCGGAGCGATGGAAATCGTCATCGGATTGACGCTGCTGTATCCGGCGACCGTCGGCCTTGGCGCCCTGCTCGGCGCCATCACCATGGCCTTCGCGACCCTCGCCAACGTATCCATCGGCCATGACCCCATCCATTCGACGGTGATCGCCATTGCCTTCCTCGCTATCGCCTGGGAGAGGCGCAGCCAGCTCGTCGCGCTGGCGGACGGCGTCTGAGTGGGGACAGCAGTCATGTCATTGCCTGTCGCCGCCCCGGCGCCTGCCGGCCGCTGGAAAACGATCTCGCTGCGATTTCTTGAACTCGCACTCGCCCTCTGGCTCGTCAGCGACGGGCTCGCCAAGCTCTATGGCGCCGGTCAGTCCGTGCAGATCTTCGATATAATCGGCGCCGGACAATGGTTCCGCGTCGTGACCGGGCTCCTCGAACTCACGGCAGCAGGACTGCTCGTCACACGCGGAATGGCAGCTTTCGGCGCCATCCTTGCTGCGGCCATCATGATCGGCGCCACATCCGCCAATCTTCTAGTTCTCGATCACGACGCCCTTCATGCGCTCGTCCCAGCGCTGATCTTTCTCATCCTCGCCTGGATCAAACGCGGCGAGTTGTTCTCGGCTTTCACTCACGCCTGACTGTGAACACGATGCCCCATGAGCATGGAGCAAAACAATGAACGAGGGGCAGACCGCATTGATGTTCGCACGCGAACACACTGCCTCAACTTGACGAGTTGGTTGCGCATGTTGGTTGATACGCCGCCGTCCCGTTAGATCCGATGCCGCTTCCAAATTGTCCATCTGGAAGCTCCCCGCCAGGCAATCGCTCTAACACGTATCGGCTATCGACAGAACGTTTCGCGACCTGGCAGGTGAGTGGCTGAAAGGCCGCTCACCTGCCGCTTCTTCTCAGATGCCGAAGGTTACATGCCCTTGCGCATCAATCGTCCAGGCCGGATTGAACGCGATCTCCCAGGCATGATCGTCGGGATCAGCCACATAGCCGCGAAAGCCGCCATGGGGCGGAGCATCGGCGGGGCAGATGATACGCCCCCCGGCCAGCGCCAACCGGTCCATGGTCGCCAGCACCGCTGCCTCGCTCCCCACATTATGAGCCAATGAATAAGCACCAGCCGCTGTCGCCAACGACCGGCCCATATCAGCTTCAAGAGAGGGTTTGAGGAAACAGCCCAGTACGAGACCATTCATCTGATAGAAGACGATCTCTTGGTTCTCGAAGACCGGCGACCAACCGAAACCTTCGCCGTAGAAACGCTTCGAGCGCGCCAGATCGGCGACGCCAAGCGTAATGATCGAAATCTGCTGTTGCATACCCAAGTCCTTTCATGCGCCGGCGCCCCATGCACCAGCGGAAAAGTCTCGGGGCTCAACGCCGAAGCGACGGCCAGGACCCACTTGCGTGGGGATCGGGCTAACCGCACCGATCTCTCCTTTTTCGACCGTCGCCTTTTACTGAAACACAGCCCGCCCTGCAACGGCAGTTGAAATCACCCCGACGATCCGTCTAAAATAGCGGCCGCATCAAGAGTTGGGGCGAGCCCAACGCCAACCTGCTGACCGAGCAAGGTGGCCTCTCTGAAGGGAGGATGTGGCCGAACCGGCAATCAAACGGATCAAGCCACCGCGTCTGTCTCGCCCTGGAGTGAAGGACCTACGCGGTAATGCCGATCAAAATTCCCGATGACTTGCCTGCCTATGACACATTGAACGCCGAGGGCGTTATGGTCATGCGTGAGACAGATGCGGTGCGCCAGGACATCCGTCCGATGCGCATCGGGCTGCTCAATCTAATGCCCAACAAGATCCGCACCGAAACGCAGATCGCCCGCCTCCTGGCGGCAACGCCCCTGCAGGTGGAACTCACCTTGGTGCGGATGACCGATCATATCGCCCGCAACACGCCAGCCGATCACATGCGCGCCTTCTATCGCCCGTGGAGTGAAATGCAGTCCGACCGTTTTGATGGCTTTCTGATTACCGGTGCCCCGGTGGAGCGGATGCCCTTTGAAGAAGTCGGCTATTGGGAAGAGTTACAGCTCGTCCTCGACTGGACGCAGACCCACGTGCATCGCACTTTCACCATCTGCTGGGGCGCCCAGGCGGCCGTTCACCATTTCCATGGCATGCCCAAACACGCGCTGTCGCAGAAGGCTTTCGGCGTCTACAGGCAGCGGAACTTGATCCCGTCTTCTCCCTTCATGCGTGGCTTCTCCGACGATTTCTCCGTGCCAGTGTCGCGCTGGACCGAAACGCGCAGCGCCGATATCCCACTTGGCAGTGGCCTCACGGTTTTGGCAGACAGCGAAGAGACCGGCCTGTGCCTGCTCGACGATCCGCAGCGCCGCACCCTGCATATGTTCAACCACGTCGAATATGACTCGGTCTCACTGGCCGAGGAATATGCACGTGACATCGAAAACGGCATGCAATTGCCGAGCAATTATTTTCCAGATAACGACCCGCAGAGCCAACCCAAGAACCGCTGGCGCAGCCATGCCCATCTGCTGTTTGGCAACTGGATCAATGAAATCTACCAAACAACGCCTTTCGATGTCGCTCGCATCGGCAGCGCGTCATATTTCTGACATCCAGATCGCGATCCAATGCCCCTTTTCGACAGGGAAATCGCATGGCGCTTCTGTTCAACGACCAGCTGATGGCGGACTATCACCAGTTCTATCTGGCGGACGCCGCCATCGCGCTAGATATGCCGACGGACTATAGCGAGACCACCCTGAGGGCACGCATGCTCATCGGCAACGGCATGCTGATCGCCATGACGGAGCGCAACATGCCTGTCCCGGTGCGTGTGGAATCACATGACATCCCGCCAATCATCGACATCGCAGCAGCCGACCACGTTGTCATCGGCAGTCTGCATACGTCCGGAGAAATCGTTCTTGCCGGCCTGACCGACCATCTCCCCACCGCGCCACGTTTACAGGTCCCGCCCGGCGACTTGCGCGTGATGGTTGTCTCCACTGGTCTTGGCACTCTCAGCACCGATGGCCTCACCGGCGACGATCGCTATACGCTCCATTTATGGCCGGGGCCGGTTCAAGATGTCACGGTCCTACGCCAATGGGACGTGCGTTGAAGCAACAAATATTACCCCGACGTATTTTATCGGTACCGACTGTTCTATCTCCGGTTCGCCTAACAGTAAGGCGGAACTTCGCCAGCCCGCCTGCGTTCTAACATCGACGTCCTCCTGACATTGCTCATGCCGGGTTGCCGATGTTTATGATGAAACGATCTTTGTTGCTCAGCCACAGCTTTTCGGGGTGCCTTCTGGCGGTGTTTCTCGTCTGCTCGCCCGCAGGAGCTGCCGCCCCGCCGGATGCGGCACAGAAGACCGATGCGCTCTATGAAAAATTCGAGCAGTTGATCAAAACCCGCCGCGCCGAAGGAGGCATGCCTAGGCTCGAAACGCCCTCCGACGCCGAACTGCTCAATGCCTTCTGGAACCCAGCGATTATCGGGCAAGCCCCTTATGGCGCCGCCGACAGCGAGGCTCTGGTGGCCATTTTAGCGCGGCAGCGCAGCATCCTCGGCGCTTATGTTTTCTTCACGCGGGATAACTCGGAACGCGCGAAACTCGCTGAAAATATCATCACTTTTCAGAACGAAATCGTCCGTGCCCAGATCGTCCAATTGAAGATCGTCGGCGCCCTGGCAGCCGTCGCCACCGATATCAGCATGCTGATTCAGGATCGGCAGATGGACGACGTCAAACGCTTCGGCGTTTCCTCGTTCAAGGTCGGCTACGCACCGTTTCTGATGAACGTTAATGAGATTATTGCCATGCCGCACCTCCAGGCCGCCAATCGTTCAGCGCTCGCCAAAACCCTGGCGGAAAATATGCCGTTGATCGCGCCGGCCCTGTCCCAGAGCGACCGCCTCAGGATCGCCACCCAGCTCAAAACGTCTCAAGTCTTGCTGCCTCCTGCCGACCGCCCGGAAATCGACAGTGCGATCGAGCAGTTTCTTTCCCAGCCTTGCACCGGCGTTTGCGCCATGCGCTGAGGTGCGCGCATTTAAATCAATCTATACTTGATATTTAGATTGACCGATATCAAGCTATAATTAATATCCGTAAGTCGCGAATCTGGCGCGACAGGCGGAGAATGAAATGGCTCCAAGGCAGGAACGGGATGCAGCGGAACCTCTCGCCCTAGATGCTACGATGTCTGCCCCTACCTTACCCAAGCGCGACCTCGAACGATTTATCTTTGTCATCCAGGCCGACCGCCTCGGCCATATCAGTGTCACCGAATTCGACTGCCACGCCACCCAAGCGGAAATCGCCCAGGCACTCTGTGACAGCGACCTGCCAGATTGCCCTGTGTTACATGTGTTGGAAGGCCATATCGGTGACCTGCTGCGCGACGTCACCGAGGACGTGGCCCGCGAAATCGAACGGATGGCCGAACGTGCCGTGAAGGATCGCTGGAGAATTCAGAATTGCGCCGCCCAATTGCTACGCCGTTTCGATCTGTTCGACCTGAACGAACACCATGACACGATCGAGTACCTCAACGAACCACTACCCGTCGGCTGAGCATTCTTCAGGATAGATCGGACTACGAATCCTCACAGACAGGCTCCCAAGACCGCCCGATATGCCCTCCCCGCTTGCGCTTACCCTCGATCCGCCCACAATAGTGGTGCTCATCGGAGAAGCTGCGATGTCATCTTCGGAAACCGTCGTCGTCGATACGCCCCCGCCTGAAACATCGCGAGGCTGGCTCGATCGATATTTCTCCCTGAGCGCGCGTCAGTCGAACCTGCGCACCGAAACCCTGGCCGGCATCACGTCTTTCTTGGCCGCCGCCTATCTGCTGATTGTCATTCCCTCCCTGCTTTCGACAGGTGGGATGGACCGCGCCGCAGCGACAACAGCAACAATGATCGTCTTCGTGTTCGGCTGCATCCTCATGGGGCTCTACGCCAACCTGCCGTTTATCGTCGGCCCCGGCATTGGCGGTTCGGCTATCCTGGGCGTCACGCTCGCCGCCACCGAACATGTGCCCTGGCAGACCGGGCTGGGCATCGCCTGCATCTCGGGCGTGCTTTTCCTGATCCTCACATTAGCTGGCGCGCGCGGCCTCATCGTCCAGCTCATTCCCACCCAGATCAAGCTCGGCCTCGGCGCCTCAATCGGCCTGTTCATCGCCATGTTGGGGTTTCGCAACGCTGGCATCGTCGTCGCCAACGCCCAAACCAATGCCTTGGCGCTCGGCGATTTTTCCAAACCCGGCACAATTCTAGCCCTGATCGGCCTCGCCGCCTCCGTGACCCTGCAAGCCATGAAAATACCCGGGGCCATTCTTTGGGCCATATTGATCGCCGCCCTCGCCGGCGTACCACTCGGCGTCACGAAAGTGCCCAATGCCTTCATCACCTGGCCGCATGATTTCATGCCGGTGGCTTTCCAGGTCGATATTTGGGGAGCACTCACCCTATCAGCCATCCCCTATCTCTTCGCCTTCTTCGCCTCCGAATTCTTCTCCACCATGGGCACGACCCTGGCGATCGGCGGCAAGGCTGGCTTGCTCGATGAACACGGCGACCTCCCCGACATCAATCGCCCTTTCCTGGTCGACTCCATTGCCGCGACGCTCGGCCCTTGGATGGGAATTCCAGCCATGACGGCACTGGTGGAATCGGCTGCCGGCGTAGAGGTGGGAGGCCGCACCGGGCTCTCGTCCATCGCTGCGGCCGTCATGTTCGCCCTGATGCTTCTGTTCGTCCCCATCGCTTTGGCCATTCCGAAGGAAGCGACGGCGCCGGCTCTGGTGCTCATCGGTCTCTCCATGTTCAGCACCATCAGGCTTACGCATTTCGACGATTTTACCGACTCTCTGCCGGTGCTGCTGATGGTCCTGCTGACCTTGATGTCGAACAGTTTCGGCACCGGCATCGCCGGCGGCATTCTCTGCTACGTATTGGTGAAACTGCTGGCCGGCCGCTGGCGCGAAGTGCACTGGGGCCTTGTCATCCTAGCGATTCCGCTTGGCATCTATTTCTGGACCGTCGTCAAACCGCATTGAGTGAAACATGAACAGTCCCGGCAACGTTCCGCCCTCCCGCACCGGCATCGTCATCACCGATGCTCATCGCGCCTTCTTCAAGGCCATCCCCAAGGTCGAGCTGCATTGCCATCTCCTCGGCGCGGTGCGGCGCGATACATTTTTTGAACTCGCCAAGCGCAAGCCCATACCGATCACCGACGAGGAGATGGAAGCTTTTTATACCCGTGGCGAGAAGCCCATCGGCGTGCTGCGCGTCTTACGCGCCCTCGACGAATATATCCTGACCAAAGCCGACGATCTGCATCGGCTGGCCTATGAATATCTTGAGGATGTTGCCGACCATAACGTGCGTCACGCGGAATTCTTCTGGAACCCCACGGGTACAGTGCGCGTCTCTCATATTCCCTATGCCGACGCGCAACGAGCCATCGTCACCGCCATCGAGGATGCACACAAAGACTTCGGCATCACCGCAAAGCTCATTCCCAGTATCGATCGCGAGGCAGACCCGGAAGAGGCCGTCGTTTTCGTCGAATGGATGAAGCAAAATCGCTCGGACCATGTGGCCGGCATCGGGATCGACTATCGCGAAAACGATCGTCCGCCCGAACTCTTCTGGAAAGCCTATCGCGAAGCTCGCGTTGCGGGTTTTCGCACGACAGCCCACGCCGGTGAATTCGGCATGCCTTGGCGCAATGTCGAAACGGCGGTCGATCTTCTAGAAGTCGATCGCATCGATCATGGTTATACGGCCGTCGACAATCTTGATTTCGCCGCGCGCTGCGCCGCACGCGGCCTCGTATTCACGGTCGTACCGACCAATTCCTACTACATGCGCACCCTACCGCCTGAACAATGGGCCGAACTCCATCCGATCCGACGCATGCCGCAGCTCGGCCTCAAGATTCATCCCAATACTGATGACCCCACCCTTCATAAGGTGAACCCAAGCGAAGCTTGGGAACTGATGTTTAGCCACTTCGGCTTCGCTATCGACGATCTCAAAAACTTCATGCTCAACGGCATCGACGGCGCCTGGATCGATGAAGAAACCAAACAACAATGGCGCAGGGATTGGCCGGCGGAATTTGATGTTCTGGCGCAGGCATTACCAACGCGCCCGTTGGAGGCTTGAACGAAAACAGCCGGCGTTCGCAAACGCCGGCTGCTATTATAGCTGTGCTGCGAAAGACTATTTCAGGCTATCGGGCACGACACCGCCGGAGGCCGCCAGCTTTTCCATGACCTGCTTGTGCAGCCACAGGTTCATTTCAGCGGAACCGTCGAGTGCGCCTTTATAGCCAAGTTCCTCAGCCAGCTCCTTGCGCGAAGCAAGGCTGGAGTCGAGGTTGAGCAGCTTCATCAGGTCGACGATAGACTGCTTCCAATTGTAGTTCGAATGGCCAGAGCTATCCGCGATCTTGGCGATCAACGCTTGGACCTGGTCGAGTGTCATCGGCGCCGCTGCGGTAGCAGCACCAGCGGCAGCACCACCAGCTTGAGCAACGGTCGCGCCAGCAGGCGCGCCGCCTGCCGCAGCCGGGTTGGCCGGAGCTTCGTCCGCCTTGGCGGGAGATCCGAAAATGGCGGAAGCGATACGGCTGAAGATACCCATGTCTTTGACTCCTTAAAAGGCAGTGCATCATCGCAAGCGCCACGAGCGGCGGCAAGGGACGATAGGATTATCTCGCGGCCAGATCAATAATACGCACAGGCATGATCGACAAATCCAGCCATACGATCAGTAAATCTCGTGACAAAGGCAAAACAAACCTATGACGAAAGTCATATGTCACCCTGATTCATCCGCGTCGGAACCATAATAACCATCCAGCGTTGTTTCCGGCTTGTCCGATCGTCTCTCTTGTCATGTCGCCATTACGACCGCATTCTAAGAATCCGAGGTCAGCCCACTATCGCACGTAGCTTGGGCGTGCCACCTTGCCGATCGGCGCACCCGCCGCATTCGGGTGACAAAAGGATAAAGGGAGTCTCCGCATGGGCATTATCTGGACCATCATCATCGGCTTCGTTGCCGGCGTGATCGCGAAGTTCATCGTCCCCGGCCCCAATGACCCGCAAGGCTTCATCCTAACAACCATTCTGGGTATCGTCGGCGCCTTTGCCGCCACCTTTCTCGGCCAAGCAATGGGCTTTTATCAGGCTGGCCAGGGTGCTGGCCTCATCGGCGCGATCGTCGGCGCGATTATTGTGCTCGTCTTGTGGGGCATGGTCGCTGGCCGACGGGCCTGACACGGTCATAGAAATGTCGCGTAGCAGCGACATGCCAGTAAGCGATGCGCCAAAGGATAGATCACCGCATGTGACAGGCGCAATTGTAAGCACAGTAGACAGAGTACGTAGACAAGGAGTTTAACGATGGCCTCCCGTGGTTTCCCTTCCCTCACCGCTCTGCTCGGCCTGCTGGCCGTAGCTGGCTACCAGAACCGCGACAAGATCGCGGAGATCATCAATAACTTCGGCAAGGGCGGAGCGCCGGGTCAGATCCCGGGCCAACAGCCGCAAAGCCTACCGCCAGGGCAAACCGCAAGCGCCCCCGGCCAGCCGTCCGCTGGTCCCCTGTCCGGTCTCGACAAATTGCTGGCCGGCGTTGGCGGCGCCGCGGGCGCAGGTGGTCTCCTCTCCGGCGGGCTCGGCGAACTGATCGAGCAATTCAAGAACAATGGTCAAGGCAAGGTCGCTGACTCCTGGGTTGGCACCGGCCAGAACGAAGAGATTTCGCCGCCCAATCTGCAAAGCGTATTAGGCCCCGAAATCACCAAAGCCATCGCTCAGGCGACGGGCATGTCGGAGCAAGAAATTCTGCAGCGCCTGTCGACTGTTCTGCCGTCGGCGGTCGATCAATATACCCCCGGCGGTCGCCTGCCTCAGTCTTGAACAGCGAATGAGTTTGAAAGCGAAGGGCGACGGCAACGCCGCCCTTTTCTTTACCAGCTGACGCGCAAGCCCAGCGTACCGCCGTAGCTACGACGATAGGTACCGCCGCCACCGCCCCGATAATCGGCGGTCGCAAAGGCACTGACCATCTTGTTCATGCGCAGCACAAATCCACCGCCGACTTCCGCCGATGTCCCACCACGCCGAGTCGGTATCGCGTCAATTCCATCGAACACCAGCAGATCCGTGCCGCGGAAATCATGGCGCAAGCCGACCCGTAGATAGGGCATGAGCAACGCCGAGCCGACCTCCCACTGCCCCTGCAGGCGCACGCCAACCCGGCCCATCGCAGCATCGACCGGCTTCTGCGTGATATAAGACACCGCATCACGCGTCGCGTCGAACTGCAGTCGCTGCCAAACGAATTGCGCCTGCGGCTCAAGGGTCAAGTTACCAGGCAACGCGATCGGATAGCCGGTCTCGAGCGAAGCCGTGATACCGCGCCCATTGGTTTGCGCACCGATGCCGCGATAAGATGTCTGGCTGCCGCTGTACCACGCCCCCATCAACACGCCGTCGACATACCAGCCGCCAGGACCGATATGTGTCCAGTAGGCGCCGACGCTGCTGCTCTCAAGCCCGAGCTGCCCGACCGGCAGGCCGACGAAGCCGGACGCAAAGCCACGCACGCCGCCCGAGGCGCGCGCATAACCAGCGAACGCGCCGAAGACATCACGATGGCCGCCATAGTCGACCCCGAGAAGCTGCAGCCCAGCCTGGAAACCGCTGATCCGACCATCGAACTGCGGCAAGGTCGCGCCCGACCAGCGCAAATTTGTATGTTCGCCAAAAACCCGTGCCCACACCGTCGGCAAAGTGAGACCATCACCGGTCACCGTTCCAGCACGCACTAAAGCCTGCTCACCGTTGCGCTGATGGAAAGTGCTGAGCATGGCGAGGCTCATCTCGCGCGCCACTTGCGGCACTGCGGAGTAGAGCGCGACCTCGGGGCGGAAGAGCGGAATAGGCGCCGAGCCCGGCGGTGGTGCCGGCGGCAGTGGCGGCGTGCCCGGTGCCGGCTCGGGGATCGGTGTCGGCGGGACCGACGGGTCAGGCGACGGGGGCGGCGTCACCAGCGTCGAACGCAGATACCAATTCTGGGCGCTCCCCGCCGAGACGCCACCATGGAACAGATAATACTGATAGGCGCCAGCGGAGATCGAGCCGCCATTGAGCGAAAAGGCGCCGGGCGTCGTAGAAGCACCGTTCGTCGCCTGCACCAGCATGATGCCGTCGGTCAGTGTGGCTGCGCCAGCGCCATTGAAGTTGGCCACCGACACGCCTGTCGAACCAGAAGCGGTGCCGCCAGAAATAATCAACCGATCAGACGCCGCGCCGTCGCCGGCAAGAACGCTGCGCAGATTGAGCATACCGCCTTGACCAACATAGTTGCCATTGATGGTCAGGCTATTAGCTGCCGGTGCCCCACCGTTGGTGAGATCGATCGTGCCGGCATTGGTGACGGTAATCGGTGGCGCGCCCGGTGCTGGACCAATCGACGGATTGAACCCATTGCCTGCCAGAAGCTGCGTGCCGGCAGCGATGTTCATATTTCCGGTGACGTTATTTTCCAGCGTCAACGCGCCGGAGCTGATGAACACATCACGGAAATCGCCTGTGCCAGCCCAGGTCCAGGCCGTACCGTTCATCCGCATCGTGCCGAAATTGGTGAACGGATTGTCGACCCGGCCGGTGCCTTCGAGCTCCACCACATTGTTGCCGGCGCCGCCATTGGCCGCTCCGATCACCTGCGAGCCGGTCTGCAAGCGAAACGTTACATTACCATTTCCACCGCGGATCGCTTCAAGACCGCTGATCAGGCCCGCGTTGATAATGGTCGTCGGGCCGTTGAGCGTGCGGATCGCCGGCCCCGCTGCGCTAATGATCTTCGCACCTGCATTATTTTCGATCAACGCCGAGAAATTGGCGCCCGCAGTATTGGAAAATACAGCATCGGCATTGGCGCCGCGCGCCTCGATCGTTCCATTGTTGATGAGGTGGTTCGAACTGCCCTGCATGTAGACGGTATTATTGACAGAACCACCGCCGTTCGAGCCCGTCGTCAACAATGTGCCGTTGTTGGTGATCAACGCCCGCGCGCCAGTCGAATAGATCGCGCGCGCGCCACCACCGTTGGTGGTGATCGTACTATTGTTGACGAAGACGCTATCATTGCCGGTCTGCACATACATGCCGTGCGATTGCGTTCCCTGGGTCGTGATCGAACCGTTATTCGTCAGCGTATTGCCATTGCTGCTGTCGCCCGGGTTCGCGATCAACACGGCAAGGCCGCGCGATTGGCCGTTCTGCGTGGTGATAGTGCCGTTGTTGAGCAGCGCGTTGCCGTTACCGATCACCGCAACGGCATTGACGTTTGCGCTCGACGTCTGAATGAGACCGCCGGTCGCATTGGTCAGCTGATTGCCGTCGCCTTCGGCATAAATTCCGGTGCTGCCATTGCCGCTGATCGTCAACGTTCCGCTGTTCGTTGCGCTACTCGACGTGAACAGACCGATCGCATTGGCGCCATTCACCGTCAGCTGCGCACCAGACAACACGTTGACCGTGACATTGCTACTGGCGGCTGCGGCCTGAATAGCGGTGGTCCATGGATTGGGCGCCGACGTGTCGCACGTCACCGTGGTTCCGGTGGTCGGAGCGGTCGAACTACAGGCCGCCACTGCCTCACCGGGCGCGAAAACCACCGGCAAGACCAATCCCATTAAGGGCATAGAAACGACACAGGACTGCCGCAGTCTCGAAAGATCGAACGGTTTCATACCCCCACCCCCGGCCCGACGTTCGCGTCACGATCGATTCGTTCGGTCTTAACAATACCCCCAGTATCAGTAAGTATACCCTTGCATTTTAGTGTGGAGCGATTGCGCATTTGGTTTAACAAATGTAGCGTTAATAGCTAAAGCTCGAGCAGTATTTGAATCACAACCTAGAGAATGCGTAAACTCCCGATTTTATTGAAAAATTTATAACTGGACTGCAAAAGACTACCAGGGGGCCTACGCATGAAAACAAGAACACGAAACATTATCCGTTCCGCAGGGATAGCCGCGCTGATCGCCGGTTGCGTCATCGCGCAATCGTCCTCCACAATCTTCGCTGCTTTAGCCCAGTCGCTCAACGAAACCTTCGAGAATTGGCAAGTACTCTGCTCATCACAGACGGGCCCCCGTCGCTGCGTCGCCTCGCAGCAACAGGCCGGCCCCCAGCGACAGCGTTTTCTCGCCGTCGAACTGATCCCAGCAGCGGGCAATACACTGACCGGCACCCTGGCCCTGCCCTTTGACCTGCAGGCTGAGGCAGGCGCCAGCTTGCAGGTCGATGACCGGCCGATCGGCCGCCCCCTGCGTGTGCGCCATTGCGGGCCCGCTGGCTGCCTCGTATCCCTGCAACTCGATTCCGCCACCACCGATAAACTGCGCATGGGAACGACGCTGAAAATCCTCGCCACGCGCGCCGATAACGGCATGCCGATGGTCTATTCCCTGTCGCTGGAGGGCTTTGCCGCCGCGATCAGCCGGGTCACGGTGTTGACCCGCTAATGCGCCTTAAATGGCGGGCGCACTGCGCCCCGCCGGCCGCCAGCCGACGACCTTGGCGTCGATCGGCAATCCGGTTTTCTCGTTAACCCATTGCCCTTGATGGAACTGGCAGACAAAGGGCAGCATATAAGTGCCGACGTGATCTTCGCAGAGCAGTTGGCATGACACCTTCTCCGGCGGAATGCCTTCCGTGGTGAAATCAGCCAACCTCTGTTCACGCGTAGCCATCCTGCCTCGCTTCCTCAAATCGCAGTCAGCGGCATTCCCGTGGCTGCTTCAAGGCGTCTCATCGCCTTCATCCGCTCCTACCGCACCTCTATCAATGGCCGAATCCTCCTCGACCTCGTGAATGTCGTTCCAGTTTTCGGGGCGATAATCCGGCATAAGCCGACGCCGCTCAAGAACCGAACGATGGATCAACGCGCCATCGGGAATGGGACGTGGCTCGGCTCGGGGCAGATAAAGGCCTGCGAAAACCGGTCGTAGCGGCCATTCACGCCAGCGCACGTTCTTAGGCCAGTATTCGAGCAGGCGCCAGGCCATCGTCATTGAATCGTGCAGAGCCGCAGTGGCGGACGGCGGCACATAAACATGATTGCTCCCTTTGCGCGGCCGTCCCAGCACCAGATGATTGACCATCGCGCGATTCACGATAACCCCAGCGGCGGCGGCCTGCTCGATCATCCACAGCAATGGAAATTTCGACAAACCGCTTTCGACCTCGCGATAGCCACCGCCGACATCGGCATGCACGCCAGAAAACCAGACTTCCCGAATATCCTGAGCAATTTCCGAAGTGGCATCGAAAGGATTGGGCCGAAACATCTGCCGCTTTGTCCAGACGTTGAGGCGGAACATGCGTCGCCGCTCGTCAATGGCAATCGCCTGACGAAAGATCTTCACGCGCGGATTTGTGCGCGTGTAACGGAGCGCCTGCAAGCCAAGCGACAGCCGGTCCCACCGAGGCACGATGATGGAGGCCACGGTATCCCACACGCCGATAAATTCGATAGGCACAGAATAGGCACTAGCGACCCGGCTGAAATGCCAGGCAGCCGCAAGCGCAGGATCCACGGACACAGACGGCGCGCCGTTTTGCTCATCATCGCCCGCGTCACCATTTGGCCGGACGCTACCATCGCGAGAACTGGAGTTCTTATAAGCCGAGAAAGCATAAGGCGCGAGGTTGAGCTGATCAGGCCGCAACAGGCCGATGACATTGACGAAGCCTGCCAGCACCCGCACCGTATAAGCGCCCCGGCTGAAACCGAAGAGATAGATCTTGTCGCCGCTTTCGTAATTAAGGCACAGAAAGCGATAGGCCGACAAAACGTCATCATCGAGCCCGTAGCCCGTGGCGAGCCCGAACACACCGCGCGCCTGCTGTTTGAAACGCTGCCAGGCATTCTGCTGGCCTATCGTGCCAACGCCGGGATTATAATAGACGCGCTGCCGCGCAGTCTTGGTGAGGATGCGAAAAAGTTTGAGTACATTCGACATCGTCTCGCCGATCTCGTTGCCGGTGCCGTCGCAACAGATGACGATGTTCTTAGCCATACCCGCCCCCGCTCGTCGCAGAACGCGCCGCGACACGATCATGAAACACGGTTTTACGTAGTAGCGTCAACGATGGCGCGAGAACATCGGACACCTTGACGACAGGGGCACTAAACCGAAAGATAGAGAAGAGGCTGACAAAGGGTCGATCCAGTGCAATTCAAACAAAGACTGACAGTCAAACAGCTGCGGCTTGTCAGCGTTCTGGCCCGAGAACTCAGTATCGCTCGCTGTGCCACCGTCCTCCATACGTCTCAATCCGCTGTTTCCCGAGCTCTCGCGGAAACCGAGACCCTGCTTGGCGCCAAGCTCTTTGAACGCACCACCCGGCAGTTCAATTCAACGCCATTGGGGCAAAATCTTGCCTGGCATGCGGAGCAGGTCCTAAGTCAGCTCGACAAAGCCGAGGCGGAATTCAATGCCATCGCCAGTGGCGACCTGGGATCGCTCAATGTCGGCATCATCGGAGCTTTTTCGCCGCGCATACTCGCTAAAGCCACTGATCGGGCGCGAACCGTCGCACCCAAGCTCGTGGTACATTTTCACAGCAATTTTGCCGACGCGCTTGTCGTAGATCTCATGCGCGGTCGCTGCGACCTGCTGCTGACCCATCTCGACGTCAGACAGTTCGGCGAAGATCTCGTCGCAGAACCCTTGTACGAAGAGCATATTTCCGTCCTCTCCGCGGCAAACCATCCGCTCGCACGCCGCAAGCGGCTCGGCTGGAAAGAACTCTCCGACTATCCTTGGGTCCTTACGCCAGTTCAAACATCGACGCGTCGAACCGTCGAGCGCAATCTGCGGGTCAGTGCGGGGCAGCTCAATCCTGTCGTCGTCGAGACAATGGAATTGCACTACGTCATCGAATTTCTAAAAAGCGGCAAGTATCTCACAGCCATGTCATCGCGCTTGGCGAAATGGTTCGAACAGTCGACGCGCGATCTCAAAGTTCTACCGGTCGGCGGCGACAACGTCTCCTCAACGGTCTGCGTTGCACGGCTCGCTTCGCGCAAACTGTCAGAACTTGAGAAAGTATTCGTCGACAGCCTGAAAGCGGCGTCAAAGAACAGCTGACCCGCTCGGCCGATATCGCCCTGAGCTTTGGCCAAATGCCAAGGGTATGCCTGCGATCTATGACAGTTCCGATAATAATGGCGCTGCAGATGGCAAGGCTCGATCTCTTCTCAAGACCTCTCGCTTCCCTATACTCGGACTAATTCAAAACATGAGCGCGGGAGCGGATCGTGCAAGCTGAGAGCCAGCAAATGCAAAGCGATAACAAGGCGAGCGACCGCAAGCCTCTTGGCAGGAAGTCACAATTGATGGACTTTTCTTCCGCCGGCCCCGGCACACCTGGAGGCGAATTTCTTCGTCGCTTTTGGCAGCCCGTCTACGCTTCGCGTGATCTCGCCATCGGCACCGCCAAACCGATCCGTATCATGGGCGAGCAGTTCACGCTCTATCGCGGCGAATCTGGCGCACCTTACATTGTCGGCTATCGCTGCGCGCATCGTTGCACGCAAATGTCGACGGGCTGGGTGCGCGGCGAAGAGATCCAATGCTTCTATCATGGCTGGAAGTACAGCGGCACTGGCGCCTGTACCGAGCGGCCGGCTGAAAATCCGCCTGGCCCCCACAAAGACATCAGCATCGGCGGCGTTCCCGCCCGCGAATATCACGGCCTGATCTATGGCTATTTCGGCCCTGGCGAGCCACCGGCTTTTCCGCCCTATCCGTTTTCCGACGGCGGCATCATCGAAAATCTGGTGACCGAATTTCCCTGCAATTGGTTCCAGACCTATGAAAACTTCGCCGACGAGGTGCATCTCGCCTTTGTCCACAGCGGCGGCGGCTCTCACGATGACCTGAAGCGCACGGTCGAACTGCCCAAACTATCTGCCCATGAAACCGACTACGGTATGTCGCGCATCACATCAATTTCCGGTGGACCGGAGCGCGCGGCTCATCTCATCTTCCCCAACACGATGCGGATATTCCTGCCCCCGCAGCGCGCACCCAATGGCAAGGAGATCGGCGGCTGGCGCGATAGCTATCTCACTCTCGTGCCGACCGACGATGAGAACCATATCCTATTCTCGACCCGCCAGGTCCACGTGCCGCAAGAACAGCTCAATGAGTATTGGGCCATTCGCGAACAGGTTCGCCAGTTCGTCAAATCGGCGCCGTCAATCCGCGAAGTGGCGGAAGCTGTCCTATCGGGGAAGAAGGTCCTGGCGGATTATAAAGATCATCCTCGTTTCGTCTTTATCGAAGACGCGATTGCCCAGCTTGGCCAAGGTGCGATTGCCGATCGCAGCCGAGAACGTCTGGGCGCATCTGACGTCTGCATCGCCATCCTGCGCCGGCTATTCACGCGCGAATTGACGGCAATCATGCAGAACAAGCCGATCAAGACCTGGCACTATGACGGTACGCCGCCACAACGCGGCTTCTGAAGACCAACAAAACGTGCGAGCCGGATGGGTCTGACAGGGCCGGCTCCGCACGAACACATCTACCCAATGGGAGTGGGCTATGATCGATCGTCGTACATTTCTCAAAGCTTCGGCAGCAAGCACAGCCGGCCTGATGACGCCCGCCATCGCCCAGGACGTCGTTCCTGCGCGCATCGTTCGCTTTGTCGTCCCTTTCGGCCCAGGCGGCCCAACCGATGTATTGGCACGAATTGTCGCCGACGCGATGCGCGGCAAATGGCCCGCCGGGACTATCGTTGAAAACCGAGCAGGCGCGGGTTCGATGATCGGCACCACTTTCGTCGCGCGTTCAGAGCCAGATGGCACCACGATTGGTGTCGTCACGAGTTCCTATATGATCAATCCCGCCGTGCGCGAGAAGATGCCGTTTGACACAAGCACGGATCTGCGCGGCTTGACGCAACTTGCTTCATCCTACCTTGTCCTGGCAGCTCATCCAAATTTTCCCGCCAGCGATATTCCAGGTCTGCTGAAGACGGCACGATCAATGCCAGATCCGCTGGCTTATGCGACGCCTGGCATAGCAACCGCGCCGCACATGGCGGCGGAGCTGTTGCAACGAGCCGGGCAAATCAAATTGCAACACGTGCCCTACAACGGCGCCACCGAGGCACTTACCGACGTTCTGGCAGGACGAGTGCCGCTCATGTTCGATCTCTGGCATTCAGTACGGCCTTATGTGGAAGATAAATCTCTCAAGATTCTCGGCGTTATCAATGGGCAGCGCATTCCAACCGCTCCCCAATACCCCTGTATCGGCGAGACACTGCCCGGCTACGAGGTCAGCTCTATCCTCGGCTTGATCGTGCCCAAGCAAACGCCGACGGAGCACGTGGAAAAATTGGCGACAGATATCACCACATTCGTCAAATCAGATGAATTCAAAAAGAAAGCCGAACAATTCGGCATGCAACCAATAGGTTCCTCGCCAAAGGAGTTCGACCAGTTCATCGCGGCCGATATCGCCAGATGGAAGCAGATTGCAACGAATGCCGGCATTCGGCTTTAGATGTCGGCCCATAAGCACAGAGAGAATGATCTATGGAACTGACCGGCAAAGTCATCGTTGTCATCGGCGGTAGCAGCGGGATCGGCGCGGCTGCTGTTCGACACTTCGCCGCGCTCGGGGCCAGCGTCGTCGTCGGCTATCACAATGGTGAGGAACGCGCGCAAGCTCTCATAGACTCGCTACCAAAAGCTGATCACGCGATCGCGCGCGTTCAGCTCGAAGCCCCCAAGACATTCGCGATTCTCGCCGAACAGTTAAGGGAACGATTTGGCAAAGTTGACGTTTTGGTCAATTCAGCCGGCTTTACACGCGCCATTCCGCACGCTGATCTCGACAAGCTCGACGATATCCTGTTCGAACAAATTCTCATGGCAAACGTGCGCGGACCATACTCGGCCATCCGCGCTCTGGCACCGTTGCTGCGCGCCTCAGGCGACGCCGTTGTCATCAACGTCTCGTCCGTATCCGGCTTCACGGCTTCCGGGAGCAATGTCGCCTATTGCGCTTCGAAAGCCGCGCTCGATAACATCACCATGTCACTCGGCCGCGCCCTTGGCCCAGAAATCCGCGTCCTCAGTGTATCGCCAGGCGCCGTCGCCACAGACTTCGTTCCGGGGCGGGATCGCGCAGCTCTCGAGACCAGCGCTAAATCCGCGCCGCTGCGCCGGGTCATCGAACCCGACGATGTTGCGGCGGCCATTACCGCTTGCGTGACACATCTGAAGGCCAGCACCGGCATCAAAATCGTCGTCGATGGCGGTCGCCATCTTTGATGCACTGCGGCCATAAAAAGAGCCTCGGCGCTGCTTATCGCCGAGGCTTGAGTTCTTACCGTTCCTGTTGTCCCGAATCTGCTGCTCAGAGGGAGCGGACTGACGAAGGCTGTTCAATCTTGCCGAAAGCCCGGGTGTCACGAGGAGCGGTCTTTCCGGCCGGCCGCTTGCGGAGGCTCCAGCCGGAAGAGGTTGATCAGAACGTGCGTTGGATACGCATACGGCCTGTCCAATTGTTCGGGCTGACCGAAGCCAACGTGCCAAGGCCGACGGGCACCGAAAGCGGCAGGCTCTGGTTCAGGCGCGCATAGGACAGTTCAACGCCAATATCGAAGTTGCGCACCGGCGACCAGACGAGACTGCCCATGACGTTCCACACGGTAGCGCGCGACAGGCCGCCGTTAGCCCAAGAGGTTGCCCGGGTCACGCTCCCCGGTGTGATCTGCACATAGGAGCCAATCAAGTGCGAGCGCAGCGATGGCGTCCAATAGTGAGTGAAGATACCGGCAAGGCTGAACGCCCGGGTCTGCTCAACGCCACCGACAGTACAGGCCGCATTGGCGCAGAACATCGTCAGATCGCGGTCATTGCGCAGGAAACCACCGAGGAAGCTGCCAGACACGGGTGGGTTCGAATTGATGCCCGAGTTGGTGACATAGCTCAGCGCGCCCACTCCATAGGCCGCCCAAGCCTGGATACTGTCGCCAGCAGCCAACATCGGTAGATTGATCCGCAGACCACCGCTGACCGCCCACCCCGTATGGCGCACGAGCGGACCGGCATTTCCGATGACCGCCAACGGCGCATTGCTGAAGTTGGCCGTGTTCTCGATGATGGCGCCGGACACCATCGCGGCGCCCCACGGCTGATCGACGCGCAGATTGGCGACAATCGCCGGCAAACGCTGCGGGCCGCCAATGGCAGTCGCCGCCGTGGCGGTAAATGGATTGGCGCCAAGCGTGTTCGGCCGCTGCCCGTTGGTCAGTTCAGCGCGGTTTTCCAACGCTATCGTCGCTGAGAAGCCTCTGCCAAACGTCGCCGTATAGGCGAGCTGGCGGATGCCGTTGGGGAAGCCAGCCGTCCACATCGTGTGATATTGGAGCGGCGGCAGGAAGGTGAAGTTGGAAGCTGCCTGACCGATGGTGAAGCCAGCAAAGCGGATATAAGCCGCTTCGATGGTCGCGCTGCTCGCGTTGCCCGCGGCAAAAATACCGCCAGTATAGCCCGGCGGGGTGTTGGCGAGGCCGGAAGCGCTCTGCAAACGTAAAGCAAAAACAGTCTGCACCGTACCCCAGGCGGACTGAGTGCGCGCATCCATGTTGATGATGCCACGCGCATACCAACCATATTGGTCAACCGCATTCGAGCTGACAAAGGTGTTGGCGGCAATGCCACCACCCGCCGTCGAACGGTGCACGACCGCATTCTTGGCTGGCGTGTACCAGGCATCGACCCTAACGCGACCGCCGACCTTCAGGCAGGTGTCGGTGCCAGGGATCCAATAGAAGCCCGCGCCATAGGCATCGCAGACCCGGACATATTCAACGGGCGCGGCCTTGCGCGACGGCAGATCGGCCGCCATAGCGATGGATACACCCGCAACCACGCATGTGAATGAAGCGGCGCCGCCCACCAGCGCCATCTTGAATGAATTCACCTTGCTCTCCTCTGGCCTCTACCCACTTCGTGGCGGGCTTCGTTCCGGCTTGCTTTCCGATCGCGTCACGCGATCAGGGCGCCCGGCGCTTTGCCCCCGGGTCGGAAGAGCTTGCGGAGGGGAGGTTGAGCGGTGGTAGGCTATAACTAGTGCTAACCTGCGTTGAAACCCGTTAAACCCTTTCGTTTCAATAAACTAGACTCTCGACAAACCTATGGCGGAACTATCGCTACACGATCAGCTCTGCTAGAGTTTGGCAGTCAAGGGACGAGACTCCCAAGCCGAAACAAAGGGGGATTCGTCCTTGGATTCGCAGGAGGAGACGAACAAGGCCCAGGTTCTGGCCGCGCTTGAACATGTATTGCGCGACCCAGCTTTCACAGCCTCGGACGGTCTCTCGCGCTTCCTGCGCTATATCGTGACGGAGACGTTGGAGGGCCGTGCCGTCCGCCTCAAGGCCTATGCGATTGCGCTCAGCGTGTTCGGCCGCAACGAGAGTTTCAACCCGCAAACCAACTCCTTGGTTCGTGTCGAAGCCACGCGTCTGCGCCGGCTGCTGGCCATTCACTACGCCAGAAACCCCAACGTCAGTCCGTTCGAGATCCAACTCCCCAAGGGGTCTTATGTACCCCAATTCATCGCCCGCCAGCAGCCCGCACTGCCCTTATCTTCTAGCGTTCTTTCAACAGATCGACCTACGGCCAGCCTAAAGCGAGGCCATCTTCCCTTGCCGGCCTTGGCCGCATTGGGCCTCGTTCTCCTTATGGGCATCGTCGGCTTGGCGTTTTCACCGCTCCTTTCACAATCCTACCTGGACGACGAGATCGAGATCGGTACAACGGCCTGGGAGCGGGCGCCGTCGATTTCGATCGCGCCGCTACAATTCGATGCCGGGCTGCTCAAACCCGCCCAGGCACACGCACTGAATGTAGAAATCCTCGCCGCTCTGGCAGGCTTTGATTTCCTACGCGTCTATGATTTCGGCGCGGGCCAGGTACAGCGGCGAACAGACTATCGCCTCGAAGCCTATGCCAGCGAGATGGAGGGACAACTGGCGATTCTCTTTCGCCTGCTGCACACCGCCACCGACCAGGTGATATGGACCCAGGCCTTCCGCAATCTGCCGCTCAATTTCACCGGCGACGGACGTCGCCCGGTCGTCTCAAAGGTCGCCAGTGTTCTTGGACGTACCTATGGCGTCGTATTCACCGATCGCTACAACCGCATGCCGCCGTCGGACGCGACCACCGTTGGTTTTGCCTGTAGCATCGACGGCTATCAATATTTCAACACCCCCTCTTCAACGACCTTTCGACAGGTGCTTGATTGCGCGAATCGCACCGTCACCGCCAATCCGAAATCGAGCCTGGGCCAAGCACTCAAGGCCGCCATGCTCATCGATGGCCATCTCAAAGGCTATCCGACCGGGGAAGCACAGGAAAGCGCCCTCGAAGGCGCCCTGCAAGCCGCCAACACAGCGGTCGAACTTAACCAGAATTCCTCCCAAGCTCACCGTGCCCTGTTTCTAGCTCGCTTCTACGATGGTCGTTTTAGCGAGGCCTTCGCCGCAGCCAAACGGACGTTGACACTCAATCCGTATTCGATGGAAATCCGCAGCCGCGTTGGCAGCGCTTACATTTTGCGTGGCGATTTCGCCACCGGCATGAACCTGCTCAATGAAGTGTCGGCCATTGCCGACAACCATGCTAGCTGGCTCGAGTTCTATTATTTCCTCAACGCCTATCGTAACGGCGACAAACTCGAGGCTAAACGTCACGCCTTTCGAGCTTCGATCGCCAAGACACCACTGGGCGCTATCGCGCGGATCGTCGCCCTGCATCAGCAGGGAAATGGCTCCGCCGCTAAAAAGTGGATCGATTATCTCGAACGCGAATTTCCCGAATTCGCAATTGATGTGCGCGCTGCTTTCGGCCGCATGCAAATGCTGCCGACCATCGCTGAACATCTCACCGATGATCTGGAAGCTGCCGGCTTGTCAGCAAAACGATTGAATACCGCCCACGGCATCAGATGATGCGCAGGCACTTAGCCTTCCTCCTATCGCATTCTATCCATCGCGATGGCGGTTACTTAGATTGCCTGACAGAGGACTGATGCTTGCTTAGGCAGGATGGCGCTTTCATCGGCTCAATCTGCCATGACACCAGAATGTGCTGAGGTAGAAATTCCACCTACCCAAAATTGTCAGACAATATTGACAGCCTCACCATTTAATCCGAAGCTCCGGTAAGTCTCTCGCGCTCACCGGAGAACCGAAACCTTGACGGCCACGATGAAGCTCGATCCGCCGCACGCGTGTTACCACCCTGGCGTCGATCAAATCAAGCGTGAGGCAACACCGCTCATCCGCGTGCAAGGATTGATGAAGAGCTTCTCCCGTGCCGAACGTACGGTGACCGCCATCGACAATTTCAATCTCGACGTCGCACGTGGCGAGTTCATTGCGATTGTCGGCCCCTCGGGCTGCGGTAAAAGCACCTTCCTGCACATTCTCGGCGGCTTCGAGCGTGCTACAAGCGGAAGCCTTTCTATTGATGGTCGGCCGATTACCAAGCCGGGGCCCGATCGTGGAGTCGTGTTTCAGGAATATGCGCTTTATCCCTGGCGCACCGTCGCCGATAACATCACCTGGGCGCTAGAGATTCAGGGCCGCAGCCGCGCGGAACGTAAAGTTGTCGCCGATATGCTGCTTGCCAAAGTTGGTCTCACCCATTTCCGCGATCACTATCCAGCCGAACTGTCGGGTGGCATGAAGCAGCGCGTCGCCATAGCACGAACCTTGGCATTCGATCCAGAAGTCCTGCTGCTCGACGAGCCTTTCGGCGCTCTCGATGCACAGAACCGCGAATTGATGCAGGAAGAACTGCAGCGCCTACTCAACGACTTCAAGCGCACCGCCATTTTTATCACGCACGATATCGAGGAAGCGATCTATCTCGCCGATCGCGTGATCGTCTTCACTGCCCGCCCCGGCCGCACCAAGGCCGATATTCGCATCGATCTGCCCCGCCCCCGCGACATCGAGGTGAAGAAAACCGCCACTTATCTCGAATATCGCAATCAGATTTGGGACTTGCTGCGCGACGAAGTTCTACAAGCCCGCAAGGAATTCGGCTGATGCCACGCCAGTGGCGCCAGACCAGCGTCGGCCTGATCATTCCAGCCGTTCTGCTGCTGATCTGGCAAGGCGCTGGTTGGTTTGACTGGTTGCCGGCCTACCTTCCGCCTCCATCGATTATTCTGACAGAGACCTGGCACATGCTGGTGAGTGGCGAGCTCTTCTATCACAGCTATGCCAGTCTGAAGCGCGCCCTCTCCGGCTATGTTCTCGGCGCCAGCGTTGGTGTGCTCACAGGCCTCGCCGCCGCAACTTTGCGTCCGGTTGAGGGCTTCGTCGAGCCGCTGGTATCCTTGACCTATCCCATTCCCAAAATCGCCGCTTTGCCGATGGTCTTCGCCTGGTTCGGGCTCGGCGATCTGTCGAAGATCGTCATCATCTCCACCTCGATTTTCTATCCTGTCTATATCGCCGCCCTGGCCGGCGGCCGATCTACGACGAAGACTTGGATATGGGCCGCTCGCAACATGGGCGCATCGCCCACCACGATCATCCGGCGGGTCGTTCTGCCGGCGGCCTTGCCTTCAATTTTCAATGGCCTGCGCATTGGGCTCGCCCTGTCCTTCGTCGTCATGTTTGTCGCCGAACTCGTCGCCTCCTCCGAAGGCCTCGGCTATCTCGTCGTCTTCGCCGAACAGGGCATGCGGTTCGACCTCGTCTATGTCGCGGTTCTCGCCATCAGCATTATCGGCTTTACCGCCGATAGGCTTTTGCTGCTGGCACGCCGGCATATCGTCGTCGGCCAGGAGCTCGGCACGGAGGCCCGGCGATGAACGCTCTTACAAACCTCTCCCATGCGATCACCCGCAATTATTCGATCATTCTGGCCTTCGCCCTCTATGAACTGGCCAGTCGCCTCCGCCTCGTTTCGCCGCGCCTGTTTCCGAGCCTCGAAGCCATTTTCATTCAGTTCTGGCGCTACACGCTCAATGGCGACTTGCCTTACCATGCGGCCATTTCGTTGATGCGGGCCTTCATCGGTTTTGCTCTGGCCGCCATCGTCGGGCTAGCCATCGGCTGGACCATGGCCCGTTCCCGGCGGGCTGAAGCTCTGATCGAGCCGATCTTCAGCTTCGGCTATCCGATGCCGAAGATTGCCCTCTATCCGATCTTCATCTTCGTTTTCGGCCTCGGCACGGGATCGAAGGTCGCACTGATCTTCCTCGAATGTGTCTACCCCATCGCCATCCACGTTTACGCTGGTGTCCGCGCCACGCCGAAAGCCTTGATCTGGGCGGCGCGCAACATGAACGCTTCGCCTTGGCAGATATCCACTCGCGTCCTGCTTCCAGCCGCCGCGCCAACCATATTCACCGGCCTGCGCATCGCGCTGCCGGTGGCCCTGATCGTCACCCTGGTTACCGAAATCATCGGCGAGAGCCGCGGTCTCGGCTATTTCATCACCTTCGCCACGTCGTCGTTCGAATATGCGCGGGCGCTGGCGGCTTTTTTGATGATCGCCTTGATAGGCTTCGTGCTGGACCGTCTGCTGATTTTCGCTCGCGACCGGCTCGTTTTCTGGGACAAGGCAGCCCCACCCGTCATGTAACCGACGAAGCGTTCCCGGCCGCAGGTATGTAAGGATGATGAGCAACACCAAGCAAACCGCCGTCGACGAGAATATCGGTTCCGTTGATGTAAGCGGCCATAGGCGAGGCAAGGAAAACAGCGACGCTCGCGATCTCCTCGCACGATGCCTCGCGGCCCAAAGGGATTTTGCGCACCAGCGCCTCACCGACCGCCGTTTGCTGCGGATCCTCGCCGGACCAGAAACGCGCCGTCGCCGGAGAACGGACGACACCAGGGCTCAAACTGATCGCGCGGATGCCGTGGGCCGCGCCCTCAGCCGCCAGCATGCGGGTGAGGCCGAGTAGGCCGGCTTTGGTCGCGCCATGGGCGCAACTGCGCAGCGGCATCAATTCCAGATGGGCGGAGATCGAGCCTGTATTGATGACAAGGCCGCCGCCCTGGCGCACGAAATGCGGCCACACGGCCCGCGTGCACACAAAGGGCATGGTCAGCTCATAGAGAAGGGTCGCGTTCCAATCTTCCATCGAGGTCTCGGCGAACGGCCCCTTGGCGCGCATCTGACCGGCATTGTTGTAGAGCACGTCGATAGAGCCCCATGCCTCGATCGCCTTATCGACCCAACGTTTGGCTGCCTCTGGTGTCGAGACATCGATGGGATGCAGGCTTTCCATCGTACCGCCGGCACGGCGCACCATAGCGACGGTTTCCTCCGCCTCATCGGCTTTGACGTCACCGCCCAGAACCCGGGCGCCGGCGGCGGCAAATTGCAGCGCTGCCGCCCGCCCCTGACCACCAGCCGTTCCCGAAATCAACACGACCTTGCCGTCCAAATTCAACATATCGGCGCTCCTCCAAAATTTCTTGTGTGGAGCGGAGATTATAGTTGATCGACAATCTCATCCAGTTCGCGGAAACGCCGTGCAGCTATGCAGATACTTCATCCTCTTATCGTGCGTCCGTTGTCGCGGCATCGAAGTAGGAGCGATCGATCAGCCCGTTGACGTCGAGCTTCTGGTCTATAAAGCTGGCATCGAACAAAATATCCTGCTGCTTGTTCAAGGCCTCGACATTAGGCAGAAGCTTCGGATCGCGAGCATATTCGCGCATATTCAGATAGACATCTGGCGGCAGCGGCACCAGTTTGGCATCCAACAATGCCTGCCGCGCCTCTTTCAGATGCGAGTCGTAATAAGTGGACGTCGCGATTAGATCCTGCGCGAAGGCTTGAATGGCTTTGCGATTCGCGCGGGCAAAGTCATTGCGCACCAGAACGACAATAAGGTCTTCGTCAAAAGGCACGCCGGTTTTTGAGGTGAACAGCACGCGCAGTTCGTCCTTGCGCAGCTCGTTGGTCGCAAAAATCTCCGGCAGCGGCCCGGTGGTGATTTTACCAGCCCTGATCGCTTCGATCATCGCAGGGAAAGGAACGACGCTCCAGGTCACATCCCTGTCAGGGTTGAGGCCACCCGTTTTCAGCGCCTGGCGTGCCCATAGTTCCACACCGGTGCGATAGCCGATAATGCCGATATTCTTGCCCTTCATCTCAGCGATCGTGGCCGGCCCATCTTTACGAACGAGAAAATAGGTCTTCGCGGCCGCGTTGGATTCACGGCTCAGCGTCGCGATGATCTTCATGTCGAGGCCCTTCGTGGCCGCCGTGATCGCCGCATTAGCATTGGTGGTGATGATATCAGCCTGTCCGGCCTCAAAAGCCTTGAACGCCATGTCCGAAGCACGGAACTGCGTCCATTGCACTTTGTAGGACTTGTTTATTTCTGGCGATAGTTCTGGCTTGGCAATCATCAGCCACAAATTGTCTTCCGCAGCGGTCTGTCGCCCGAAGCGAATGAGCGTTGGCTCTTGCGCCTGGCTGGGCAGAGGCACACTGCATATCAATGAGGCAGCCAACATCAAAAAGGCAGCACGCGGACCGATCATCGAAAATCCTCCAAGCAAGCCGAACCTGACAGCAGCCACAGCGGCCAAAATTGTCATACAAAAAGATTGTCAGACAATAAAATAAGCGTCAAGCGCCAGCTCCACTTTTGACGCGGAGGCAACCGACAAAAAGCAACCGCCGCCTCGCAAGCGAAGCGGCGGCATAGTTGAAACAGACTTTGAAGGAGGATGAGCGTTACTTGTTCGCCAACTTCATCGCCTTGCCGGTCGCCAATTCCAGCACCGAGCCATCGTCCAGATTGATGCGATAGATTTCGCGCAATACATTTCCGGCGAAGGCGAGTTCAACGATCGAAACCGTGCGGAAGGTGGTCTTGATGCCGTCAGGCAGAACCTGATTGAAGTTCTTCGCGGTCTCGTTCATCGCCGCCTGAATAGCAGGCGTGAAGGGCGCCATGCTGTAGACGAGGGTGTTATGCGGATTGTGCGACGTCGTCGCCTTGCCGTCCTGAATGATATTAACGCCACTCACGCCCATGGTTTTAACGAGGTTCTTCGCGGCCTCACCCATCTTGGCATAGACAGGACCCGTGACGCGCGGCAGCGGGCCGTCACGCAGCGGCGCCAGGGCCGCCGTGGCGGTGACGCTGAAGGCCATCATCTTCTCGTAGTCCTGGCCTTCCTTGACGATTCCCAGATCAAGCCACCAGGGCCGGCCAGCGTCTTTTGCCGCCTCGGTTGTATAGAAAGTCTTCAATGTCACATCGAGCCGGCCCGGCAAGGCCGGCAGGGCTTTCAGCATTTTCTCCGGCGTCGTCGGATCCGCATTGTGGATGTGGACGACGGTGACATGGGGAATGTTGAACATCTGCGCTTCGGTCGACAAACCGGCATTCAGCAGATCCTCACGCAGCATACCGCCGATCGTCGAGGCAAGCTTTTCATTGACCGCTTCCGGTAGGGTATAGACGAGGCCGAATGTACGCGCGTGCTTGCGGAAGTCAGGACTGTCGAGCGCGCTGTTATCGATGGTCTGCGCGCCGGCGGCAAACGTTCCGACAAGAATAATGGCGCTGGTCAAAATAGCTTTCAGCATGGCACTTCCCCTTTTTCGTGGTCGATCATCGGCACATGCCGGGGAATTGTGACGACTGAATTACGTCATCCAATGTGCAAGGTATCACGATCCAACGCGCTTAAAAAACACATCGGTAATTCTACCGGGGCGGGAGATAGCTAGAGCGGCTCTTGCGCTTTGCTCTTACGCGGCCGTCGCGCACGCTTCTCGACCACCTCTTGCGGTTCAAGCCGCGCGATTGGCGAACGACGATTGTCCGTGCCACGCAAGGACATGCTGTACATCTGATTGTAGACATGTTCGCGGAACAAGTTTTCCGCCCGCGCCCCTTCCCCGGCCACAATCGCATCGACGATCTGATGATGTTGGCGATGGGAATACCAAAGCGCGTCATACATTTCATCAAGACCGAGCCGATCGAAGGCGATCATCTCAGGTGAAGCGAAGGGGATGCGGTTCAACGTCTCAAGCAGTCCTTTGACGATGGACAGATGGGCCGCATCGACAATCGCATCATGGAATGCCCGATTCATCTCGCCATAAGCGCGCTCGTCCGCCGCCACCAAGTGACGCTTGGCAAAGATCGCATCGCCCTGCGCTAGCAGAACTTGCAGATGCGCCAACGTGTCAGCATCGACACCGCGCTGCGCCAGCGCATGGGCCGCATAGCCCTCCAGCAAACCACGGACGTTGACCCCTTCCGCGATCTCGGCCTTGGTGAACGCCCGCACGGCAAAGCCGCGCGCGCCCGCGGCTACCAGCAAGCCTTCCTTGGCCAGCACCGGCAACGCCTGGCGCACCGGCGTCCGCGAGAGACCTAGGAGCGCCGCGACATGCGCTTCCGGCACCCGTTGGCCCGGCGCCAGATCGCCCTGCAAGATCATGTCCCGCAGCCGCTGCAAAACATCTGCTTCCTGCTTCATAGGCCCTCGAATTGGATCCCGAGCATGCTTCCCACTCCGAAGGCGGACAACAGCATGGCTGTACTGGATACCGTAACTTACAGAAAGGACCAAGGAAAACCGACCTACCGTCATCTCGGCGCGCGATTTGGGATACAAAAATTGGAAAACTCCGCCTTTAAAGCGAATAAATCGCATTGACGGGATCCCAAATTCAATCTAATTGGGATCCCAACTGCACAACGAGGGAGCCCGATCATGATCAGCACGACAGCCCCGCAACGTCAGCACGCCGATCACACCACCCCACTCATCCGCAACGCCTGGTACATCGCAGGCCTATCGAGTGAGACCGGACGCGATCTGCTGCCGCGCACCTTGCTTGAGACCCGCGTGGTGCTGTTCCGTAAGCGCGACGGCTCGATCTCGGCCCTGCATGATCGCTGCCCGCACCGGTCTTTCCCGTTATCAAAGAGCCGGCTCGAAGACGACACGATCGTCTGCGGCTACCACGGCATTACCTATGATGGCAGCGGCCGTTGCCTGCATGTGCCAAGCGCCCCCAGTGCCGGCGCCAACATCAAGATCCGGCACTTTCCGGTCATTGAAACAGCGCCGCTGGTCTGGATCTGGATGGGCGATGCCGAAAAGGCCGATCCCGCGTTGATCCCCGATTTCAGCTTCCTCTCGGATCCCAATTGGAAGACGGTCTCCGGTTCGTTCAGCATGCGCTCCAACTATGTCGCCATGCATGAGAACCTGCTCGACCAAACCCATTTCACCTTCCTGCATGCAGGTTCCGTCGGCACACCAGAATGGGCGACCTCGCCTTTGGAAGTCAGCCAGAACGGCGACAGCGTCTCCCTGCGCCGAGAGCTGAAGAACTCGCTCCCCCCCGGCATTTACGGCACGCCCATGAAGCTCGAAGGCCGCATGGTCGATCGTTTGTCAGAAGCCTCGTTCTTTGGCCCAGCCGGTCATTTGGCACTGGCCAAGATCACCGTGTCCGAACCCGTCGCCAATGAACGTGAGGAATTCCGCGTCAACATTCTGCACGTCTTCACGCCGGAGACGCAGAACACCCTGCATTATTGGTGGTTCAACAGTCGTGACTTCGGCCTCGACGACGAAGCGGCCAGCAAATTCCTCTACGAGGCCTCCCATGCGGCCTATGTCGAAGACGTCGACGCCCTGGGTTGGATCTCCGAGATCGTCACCACAGAGAGCGATGACTATCGCGAGTTCAGCTTCCGCAGCGATCGGCCTGGTCTGATGATGCGTCAGGTGTTGAGCCGGCTGGCGGCGCAGGAACAGGTGCAGCCGACCGCTGTTGCTGCGGAGTAATATCCGCCTGGGCGAGATCGGCGCGCGGCCACAAGCCTCTGATCGCCCGCGCCGCCGAGGAACCAAAAGGCGATGCGACCATGTCGGCCGCATCTTCGGGAAACGCCAGCCGGATCTGACGCTCCAATTCCCAATCGGCCTGCAACGCTTGCCTGTCATACCAGATCTTCACCACGTCGCTCAGGCGATGCAGCAGCTCCGGTATTGTCATTCGAGGCTCGCCAAAATCTGCTCGCGCAGCGTCACGAGACGCACGTCGGTGCGCTTGCGCGGGCGTGGCAGATCGATATCGACAATCGACTGGATACGCCCCGGACGTGGCTCCATCACCACTACCCGACTGGAGAGATAGACCGCCTCCTCCACGTCATGGGTCACCATGACGATGGTGATGCCTTCCGTCTCCCACAACCGCACCAACTCATTCTGCAGGCGCGTGCGTGTGAGGGAATCGAGCGCCCCGAGCGGTTCGTCGAGCAGCAGAATGCGCGGGCGTGGCGCCAAAGCCCGGGCAATCGCCGCGCGTTGCGACATCCCGCCAGAAAGTTGATAGGGCTTGGCCCTGTCGAACCCCGTGAGCCCGACCAGCGCAATGAGTTCGGAAACGCGCGCGTCCTGCTCCTGCGGCGACAGGCCGGACTTATGCAGACTGAGCCCGATGTTCTCACGCACGGTGAGCCAAGGCAAAAGCCGATGATCCTGGAAGACGATGCCGCGCGACAGCGACGGGCGTTCCACCCGCGCGCCGTAAACGGCCACATCCCCTTCATCAGGCACATCAAGGGCCGCCAGCATGCGCAGCAATGTGGACTTGCCGCAGCCGCTTGGGCCGAGCAAAGTCAGAAACTCACCGTCCTCGACAGTGAGAGATACCCGGTCGAGCGCCTGCACGCGATGATCATCCACCGCGAACCATTTCGAGAGTTGATGAATCTCGACGCCTGCTTCCGCCGCGCCAATGGTTACTGCCGATGCCACGGGAAAACCTTTCTTGATGACCACGAGACGAGACGATCAAGCGCCAACCCGACCAGCGCCAGCGAGATCACGCCGATGAGAATACGATCCATGCGGGCGTATTCGCGCGCCTGTGCCAGATAGGCGCCAAGCCCATCGCCCATGCCGTTGATATAGCCGGTGCCAATCAGATATTCGGCGCCGATCGTCCCAAGCCAGGCGATATTGAGACCCAGCTCAAGGCCGGTAATGATGGCTGGCGCGGCGGCAGGCAAAATGATCTTGCGCACTTCCTGGCGGCGCGACAATTCCAGAACCTGCCCCACCTCCAGATAGTGCCGGCTGACGTTAGCGCAGGCGACAGCCGTGGCAAGCACCACCGGAAAAAACGCACCGAGCGAGATCAACGTCACTTTCATCGCTTCGCCATTGCCGAGCCAGGCGCTGAGCAGCGGAATCCAGGCGAAGAGCGCCACCTGACGAACACTGTCGATGGTCGGCGACAGCAGGCGATCAACCGGGCGCCAAAGCCCGATGGCCAAACCGACCGCAAGCCCGGCACCGGCCCCGACAAGAAAGCCAGTGATGGCGCGTGCCAAAGTCGCGGCGATCGCTGCCGGCAAGAAGCCGCTCGCCGTGTCTTTCACCACCGCCGAGGCGAATGCTTCAGGTGAGGTGAATGTCCCCGTATCGCCGGCTCCGCGCACCAGGCTATAAGCGCCCCAGACCGCGACCAGCGCCAGCGGCACAACAAGCGGACGCCAGGACCAAGATGTCAGGCTGGACTGCTGCGTGGCCATGATTTCACGCCGCCGCGTGCAACGACCATTGGGCCGTGCGCCGTTCGAACCAAAGGATGCCCCGATCAAACAACAAGCCAACGAGGCCGATGACGAGGATGGTGGCGAAGACCACGTCGAGCTGAAAAGATTTACGGCCCCACATCATCAGATAGCCGATGCCAGCGGCGGACGAGATCATTTCGACCAGGATTAGTACCTTCCAGCCCTTGCTCACCGCCTGACGCAAGCCCGTGGCGATCGAGGGCAGCAGAGCCGGCAAAAGAATTTTGCGGAGATAGTCGGTGCGCTTGAGCTCCAGGCAGCGGGCGATATCATCATATTTCGACGGCATCGTCCTAATGGCGTGATAGGGCCCAACCATCAATGGCAGGAAGCATGTCTTGGCAATGAGGACCACTTTCAATGTTTCATCAATGCCGAACATCAGCATGAAAAACGGCAGCCAGCCGAGCGATGGCACCAGAAAAACGGCTCGCACCGAGGCACCAAGATAGTCATCCGCTTGATGCGAGAGCCCCAGAGCAACACCTGTCGCAAGCCCAAGACCAGCGCCGATAGCAATGCCGGCGGCCAGACGCAGCATGCTCACCCCGAGTTCATAAGGCAGATCACCACTAATCAGGAACTCACTCAGAGTCGTCCAGACCAGAGATGGTGCCGGCAGGATCTGCGGTGCCAACAGTTCGAGCCGAACAGCAAGCGACCAGAGCGCCAGGATGGCGATGGGCACAACCAACCCGACAGCCACAGCGCCGAGCCAACGACTACGGCGATAGATTGCGCCGACGGCAGCAAAGCCATCACGCCCAGAAAACTGAAACGAGGAGGAAGGTCGACGACGGCCGGCTTCGGCAAAGATAGTCATGTCACACCTTGATCGATACAGGGGTTCAGCCGCGAGGCGAGATCAGCTCGCCGGTTTGCCGTTCGCGTCATAAGCCGACCAGAAGCCTTCGTAACCAAGCTGCTTGATGGCCTTGTCAAGATAGGAGCGATCGATCCAATCTTCCGGCTTGAAGCCCTTGCGCACCAGTTTGGCACCGAGCGTGAAATCAACGCCGTCCTTGACGCTAGAGACGAAATATTCATCTAGCAGCGGGTTGAGGCGCTCGCGCAGATCGTCTCCGCCGTAGTCTTTGACGAAAGCCGCGCGCGGCGTGCCAGTGAGAGCCCAGATATCGTAAAGCTCATTACGATTGGCATCGTCGGAAGCGAAACGCGCCGCGCGTGTGAAGGCTGTAACGACACGCTGGGTCGTCTCAGGATATTTCTTGGCGAAATCCTCGCTGACCGTGAAGACACCGAAGCTCGTACCAGGATCCCGCGTACCCTTGGTCGAATAGATCACTTTGCCAAGCCCCCGATCGACCAGATCGAGAACGGTGTTGTTACCGACGACCGCGTCGATATAGCCGGCGGTGAAAGCCGACACTTGATCGGCGGTCTGCAAATCAAAGATCTGCAAATCACGTTCCTTCAAGCTCGTCGTCGACAGAATGCGGTTGAGCGACCACTCAAAGATTGTACCGCGCTGCAGGGAAATTTTCTTATCCTTGAGATCGGCTATGCCCGCGATCGGCGTATCCTTGCGCGCCACCACGTAGACCGGTGCGACACCGTAAGAGCCGATCGCCTTGGTCCGCAGGCCCGCTCCACGCCCAACGATACTGGGCAGGCTGCCGTAAGTCGCGAAATCAAGCTGGCCATTGGCGAAGGCCTCGTTGATGGCTGGTCCCGTTCCGCGCGGAAACTGCCATTCGATATTCACGCCGTCAGCCTTAAACTCTTCTTCCAAGACTTTCTTAGCGCGCACGACACCGAGAACATTGGTGCCATAGGGCTGGCCAGCGGCATTCCCCGGCCCCGCCAGACGAATAACGGAAGGCAGCGTTTCCGCTTTGACCGAGATGATAGAAACGATGGCGGCGATGAACGCCAAACCAAACGACTTACGAAAAAATCTGGGCATATGAGACCTCGAAATTGAGTTGCACGTAGACGAGCGATCAACGCTCCGCGCTTCGAGAGAAAATCAGACCGGCGATGCGTTTCGCGACCAACCGATGGCGCGCCTGTAGCTGCCAATGACATTGCCGGCCTTAAGTGCGGCGAGATCGACAGCAACAGCTCTGTCCGCATTGGGCGCGACATACATCGCATCTTCCGGACACCACGCCTCGCACATGTAGCAAGTCTGACAATCAGCCTGCCGCGCGATAACGGGAACATCCGCCGTCGTATCAAACACATTGGTGGGACACGCGTGCACGCAAATATTGCAACCGGTGCAGCGCTCCTTGTCGATCACCTCAATCATTCGGCCGCCTCCAGAACGCGGGCCGGCTGCTGCAAATCGCGCCGTGTCCACACGTCGGAGAGACCGCCCGAACGTACATAATAGCGCGGCCCGGCATCCTGCTGCGGACGATCGACGCGACGCGCCATGCCGCGGCTTTCATCGCGTTCCAAGGCGCTGCGATACATCCAGCGCGCTGTCGCCACCATGGCCGCGGCCTGGCGCGACTGCACCACGTTCAAAACATTAGCTTGGTCAGCGCCTTCTACCTTGCCCCACAAACGGTTGAGCCGTTCGAGCGAATGTTTCAGGCCGAGTTCGCTGCGGAAGTAGTTCCGGTCATAGGGGAAGACTTCGTCTTGCACCGCCTGCACCACGTCGAGGGGATCATAGGCGCGCTTGGCCTGCTCAACGAGAGCAGCTTTGCCGGCTCTGATCACCTTCGTCGGCTGCCCCAGCACCCGACGCGTCCGCCCATGGCTCGCGGCGCCCGCGCCGGCCCAATAACCTGACGACATCGCCCAGGCTGCGTTGTGGCTGCCGCCACCCGTGAAAGCACCGCAGATCAGTTCGCGGGTCGCCGCATCGCCAGCCGCATAGAGGCCTTCGACGCTGGTGGCGCAGCTCTCGTCAACAAGGCGCAGACCACCCGTGCCGCGCACCGTACCTTCGAGCCGCAACGTGACCGGAAAACGATCCGTGAACGGATTGATGCCGGAGCGATCAAGCGGCAGAAAGAAATTCGGCTGCGCCAGACGCATTGCTTGCTGCGTTGCCGCATCGACATCTTTCAAAAGTGCGTAAACCGGCCCGCTCATCAACCAGCGCGCAATGATCGAACGCCCGCCCTTCGACTGCGCGCCGGGGATCGGATCGCCGTTGGCGTCCGTGAATTCGGCGAAATCATAAAAACGCGTCTTCGTCACCGAACCTTCGGCCAGCGACATCGCGTAAGCATTGGAGAATTCCATGCCCGATAGCTCGGCGCCCACTTCGGCGCCCATCAGCAGACCATCGCCGGTGAGCACATTGCAACCCAGCGCTTTCGAAAGGAAGGCACAACCGCCTGTGGCCAGCACCACCGCACCAGCATGCACATTCCACCGCTCACCCGATTGCTGAAAAAGACCACTCGCGCCGACGACCGCGCCGCCCTCGTCCTGCAACAGCTCAAGCGCCGGGCTATGATCGAGAATCTTGACCCCAGCCTGCTTGGTCCGCTTGCGCATCAGACGCATATATTCTGGGCCCATCACCGAGCCGTAGCGCTGAAAGCCGGCCGCGTCATCCCGGAACGGATAGCCCCACTGGGCGAGCTGACCGACGTTGTCAAAGGTCTGGTCGAGCGTGCGCGCCATCCAGCGGCGATCCTGCAGATAGCCGCCAAGCACTTCACGCGAGGCCATGGCGGCTTCGCGCTTGGCCGCATCAGGCTGCACATACCAGACGCCCGTGCCGGAAGGGGCCGTGGCGCCCGACGTGCCGCAGAACCCTTTGTCGGCGAGCACGACACCGGCGCCACGCTGAGCAGCGCTGATCGCTGCCCAAGTCCCCGCCGGCCCGCCGCCTAGAACCAGAACATCGGCGCGGAACTCCCGCACCCCACCACCACTCGCAATCTCTTCCGGTCGCCGAACCTGTGCTGACATGGCTTCACCTCATTCACATAAGATAAAAACTATTTAGTCCATAAAAATTGTCAACTAATAATTCATGGAGCCTATTTGTGGTGTTATTTCAGATACTAATATCGGAAATTACTACCGCGCGAAGCCGTTATTCGGTCCAGCAATGATGCTTCGTAGCCAGAATCCACTCGTCCGGCTAAGAAGACTCCATCATGATATTCTCCTTCTCCCTCCCCTTGCGCTGACGCCCCGCGAGCCTGCGGCTCGCCGAGGAAGCCAGTACCAACGTCGCCAAAAATGACCGGCGCATCCGGAGCAAAAATCATGACCAACAAACACGTCGCCCCTCCCCTCAGCGAGATGCAGGTTGAGCAATTCATCGCCGATGGCTTTATCCGCATCGACGACGCTTTCCCCCGCCCCGTCGCCGAAGAGGCACGCGCTTTACTCTGGCGCGACACCGGCTGTGATCCCGACCGACGGGAGACGTGGACGAAACCCGTAGTGCGCCTCGGCATGTACGGCCAGCAACCATTCCTGCGTGCGGCCAACATGCCGACCCTGCACCAGGCTTTCGATCAACTCATCGGCCCAGGGCAGTGGCTGCCGTGCCGAAGCATGGGCACATTTCCCATACGTTTTCCCTCACATGACGACCCAGGCGATACGGGCTGGCACGTCGATGTGAGCTTTGGCTTCGAAGACAGCGCCGACTTCATGTCCTGGCGCGTCAATCTTTCATCCAGGGGCCGTGCCCTATTGATGCTGTTCCTGTTCTCCGATGTCGGTGAGAATGCCGCTCCGACGCGCATACGTCTTGGCTCTCACCGCGATATCGCACGGCGATTGGCCCTAACCGGGGATGAAGGGCTGACTTTACACGAGCTCGCAGCCGATGGCTTTGAGTCTTCTGCTCATCGGCAAATCGTTCTGGCGACGGGTGAAACTGGGACAGTTTACCTCCGCCACCCCTTCCTCGTGCATGCGGCGCAACCTCATATGGACATGAGCCGCGCTTTCTCGCTCAACCACCTTTGCTGCCGCGCGGGCCATTGGCGCCCGAATGCCCCGTCGCTCGCGCCATCAAAGCGGCGCTTGCATAACGAATTACGCACGGCGGACGCGATCATCTGATCCGTCCACCGTGCGTTTTGCTTAGTAGCGGCGCACCAGCGGCAGCATCGCCAAGGAGCCGAGCAGCGTCGCGCCGACCAAGACCATCAGGCCGGCATTGAACGTGCCAGTCGAGGCGATCAACATGCCCATTACCAGGGGCGAAAGCGCGCCGATGATGTTGCCGATGCCGTTGAACATGCCGACACCTGAAGCGATCGCCCGAGGCGGCAAGATCTGCAGCGACAAGGCGAAGAGCGGCGGCAGCGCGGCGCCCCAGAAGAAGGCGCTGACAGCGATGAGCAGAGCCGCCCTCTGCGCATCGGAGACGACCGAGACCGCATACATCGAGATGCCCGCCATGAAGAGGCCGACGAAACAGACAATGGCGCGCCGGCCAAGCCGATCCGACAAAATTGCCGCCAGCACCTCACCGAGAAACATCATGAAGAACGGCAGGAAGGAATAGAAACCAGTCTGCCGCGGATCGAAGCCACGTTCACGGATCAAATAGCTCGGCAGCCAGCTGTTGAGACCCCAAAGATAGATCAGCGCCGCCGAATTGAAGATCACCAGCATCCAGAAGCGCCAATCGCGGCAGAACAAACCGACCTGGGACAGATAGGACGATTGCGCTTCGGGCTGAGCCTGCGCCACCGGCTTTGGTACCGGCGCCATCGTCGGTGCATCGCGCAACACAAATAGAACCAGCGGCAGGATGACCGCCAGATTGAGCGCGGCCAGCAGATAGAAAGCCGTGCGCCAGCCGTAGACGGTTTCCAGATAGATCATCAGCGGAAAGCCGATGGCAGAACCAAGTGGGCTGCCGACCATCCAGATCGAATTGGCCCGCGCCTGTTCGCGTCGCGGAAACCAGCGCTTCACCAGCGAATTGGTGATGGAAAATTGCGGGCCTTCGGCGACGCCGAGCAGAATGCGCAAGGTGAGCATGGCGGTGAATGAACCGGCACCACCCATCAGCGCCATCAACACGCCCCAACAGGCGGTGCCAATCGCCAGTGAACGGCGCAAGCCGTAAATGTCGCCGACAAAACTCAGCAGCACACCAGAGCAGCCATAAGCGAAAACGAAAGATGTCATCAGAAGGCCGAGCAAGGTTGGGTTGAAACCCGTGCCCATGGCGTTCTGAAAATCGGTGTTGGTGAACAGGACCGCGACACTGATGCGATCGAAGAAAGCGGAGAGAACAGCGAGGAAGAGAATAAAGGCGATCGCCCAACGCTTTTTGGTGGGCTTCACGTCCGTTGCGTCGGTCATCGAGACCGTTGCAGCACGCATTGAACCGGACTGAATGGAATTATCAACACTCATCTACGCCCCCATTCCCTGAAAAGAATTTCTTGTCGCGAAGCAGATCGACACTCGCCGCGGCCCCAGAGCGACTTGCGTCGGCGATGGCACATGATGCCATCGCCAGCGTTGCAAAGACCGGGCCATGAGAAGGGCCCGCGTCAACATCACGCGTCGAGCGCAGGCAGCGCGAGCGCCGCGTCAACCAACCGTCCGGCGCGCGGGAAGTCATAAGCGCGGAACATATTCATCTTCACCAAGTAAGACGCGCCGCCGTAGAACTTCTCATACTGCTGGTGACGATTGCCGAACTCGGAACCGATGAAATCCCACGCCAACCGCATCAAACGCACACGATCGCGCGCGCTCATATTGCCAGAGACGAAATAACGATCGAGATCGGGCTGTGCTTCCGGATTGTCGAAATCCTTGGCGGAAGACGGCAGCGTGATCATGGCCGCGCCCGTAAGTTCGCGCACGATATCGATCATATGCGGATTGATCTGCGACTGGAGCGCCATCACCGCATAAAGCGCTGTCTTGGACGGCCAGAGAACGCCATCCTCATCGATCGGCGCATCGATTTCATGCGAATGCAGCATGTGATCGACGATCGACGCATAGGCAGCCAGTTCGCCCATCTCGGCCTGAACCGGCGGCGCGGCATCGTTACCCGTCGCTTCGTTCATGCGCTTGGCAAGGCCCAGCAGAAAGCGCAGCTTGGTGGCATAGCGGGCCTGCGCCTGGTGATTGCCGTAGGAATGCGATGGCGTCTGCCACCATTGGCCAAAACAAAGCTCGGTGTTGCGATAGATGAACACCCGCTCCCAGGGAATGAACACGTCGTCGAGCACAACAAAACAGTCTGTCTCATCGAAGCGGCTGGTGAGCGGATAATCTTCGGCGCTCGTTGCCTGCAACGGAAAGGCGCGGCGCGAAAACAGTTTCACGCCCGGCGCATCGAGCGGCAGCGCGACGCTGATCGCATAATTCTCGTCGCCTGCCCGCAGCGGATGAATACAGCTCAATTGCAAATAGTCGGCGAAGACCGCGCCGGTGGCGAGCTGCTGGCCGCCGCGCACGATAATGCCCGCATCTGTTTCCTTGACGACACCGGCATAGAGCGTCGGATCGCTTTGCTGATGCGCTGGCTTGCTGCGGTCGATCTGCGGCGGCACGATCGCATAGGCCACATATTTATGCTCGTCGCGGATGTGCTTATAAAAATTCACCACATTGTCGGCGAACTGCTGACCACCGCGAGCGAAGAACGCCGGCTTGGCTGCGTAGCCGGCAAAGAAATTAGCGACATGATCGGGCGTGCGTCCCATCAGGCCGAAGGTCTGCTCGGCCCAGCCTTCCGCCGCCAAACGCTTGGCGCGCAGATCTGCATGGGTTTTCGGAATTTGAAAGCAGCGCCAGACCGGAGCGCCGGTGTCTGGCGAAATGTAGGTCATACGCTCGCGATTCTCAGGCGCCGCAGCATAGTCGAAGAGACGGGCCACGGTGCGCGCGCCGTTGCGGAAAGCCGGATGATTGGCCGGATCGCTCACGCGCTCGCCTTCGACGAAAATGGTGCGCTTGCTCGCCTTCAGATCCGAGAGGAAACTTTCACCGCTGCGCAGCGGTATCGCGGTGGCGAGCTTGGCCTGCTGTTTCAGCTGGCCGGCTGCATTCGCATTCATGTCTCGTCTCCATCTGCTTGTTGTTTGTTGGCCTCCGCGGGGAAGCACGAGCGGCCCCAAGCGTCTGGCTACGTCATAATAGCTACAAAATATAGCTACAAAATATAGCTACAAAATATAGCTACATTTTGTAGGTGTCAATCGGTGTTGCGCGTTTCCCTAAGACTCAGTCATTGATCACTGTGCCTTGCTCTCTGCGAGGGATGTGATCGATTTGGGCAGCCTGCCCGGCTGCACTGTGCTGAAACGAGAGAAAATGTCCGTCAAAGCCTACAAGCCGCCGCTCACCATTTCGCGCAACGACTATCTGCGCAACGGCTCCGACCGGCTTTTCCGCGAGAGCATCTATGCGATGGTCCAATGCACCGGCCGCCTGCTCTCCTGCCGCGACGCTTTTGGCAACGACCTGTCACTGACAGCAAGCCAGTTCGCCGTATTGATGGGCGTTGCCTATCGCCAGAACGCCGAAGGTGTCACGATCAAGGAACTGGCCGAGCATGTCGCCCTCGCCTCCACCCATGTCACCACTGAAGTCGGCCGGCTCGAACGCAAAGGCCTGCTGGTGAAGCGGCAGAATGTTTCGGACCGACGCAGTGTGCATGTATCGCTGTCGCCAGACGGCGAACAAGCCATCGCCCATGTGGCGCCGTTGGTCCGCCTGGTGAACGACACTTTGTTCGAAGGCATCGACCCGGCAGCGCTGGAAACCGCTAGACAAGTGGCCCGCCAGCTCATTCTCAATTCAGACGAAGCGCTGGCCAAAGTGCGCCGCCGCAAACGAGAGGCACGCGGCTAGTCTTCAACTCATTTGGCCTGATCTCACCAGCCGTGCAGCCATAGATCCGCATCGGCCGGCGTTTCGATCGGCTGATCGGTTTGCAGCCGGCGATAGCGTCCGCTGAAAAACAACAACGGCGATCCTTCATTGCACCGGAATGAGGTTACGCGACCGACAACGATGTCGTGGTCGCCACCTTCATGAATGACCTGGGTGTCGCAAAAGAAGCTGACCAAGCCATCAGCGATATAAGGCGTGCCCGTATCGCTGCGCGCCGGCGTAATGCCAGCCCATTTGTCGGACCCGCCGCGCGCGAAACGATTCGACAATTCGTTTTGATCCTCGCGCAGCACCGTCACGGCGAATGCACTGGCTTTCGTCCACAGGCCATGCGCCATCGCCGAACGCGCCAAGCTGAACAGAACCAACGGCGGTGCCAGCGACACTGAGTTGAAGGAACTCACCGTGGTGCCGAGCAAAGTGCCCTCGACCTCGGCGGTGACGATGGCCACGCCAGTGCCAAACAGGCCCAGCGCATTGCGGAAATCACGGTCCGAAAAACTCATCTGACACTCCTGCACGCCGGGAGGCTTGCAACCTTCCACATCGAGCGATTCTGAAATGAAGGTGAAATATCACATCGCAATCTGTCAAGCCGAGGAAGAAGCTTTCGCTCAATACACTGATATTTATGATATTTCTAAGATGTAAGCATTCACCAGCGCAATGCACAATGGCTAAGCCTCTGCCTTGAAAAAAACAAAACGATACGGTATCGTTCTAAGATAATTCGCCAGAAGCGAGTGAGCGGGCCATTGCGGCCATACCCGCGCTCGGACGGATTGGACCGACCCGACACGATTAAGGGTTGCCAGTGGTCGGCCTGGAAAAAGAAATAAAGGGACTTTCCATGTCTACGACGGGCCTCGATTCCAGCGACCAAACCACGGCCGAAATCACCAATATTCGCCAGCTGCGCACCGCTCATACCGCGCCTGGACCTGTAACCGACGAGATCACGCCGCCGGAAACCAAAGCACGGCCGGATGATCTGATGCCTGCCACTCCACCTCCGGCTGAAGAACCTCCTGTCAAAGAGACCGAAGCGCCGAAAGGTTCAATGACGCGGCGCGTACTGTTCGCCCTTCTCCCCGTGATGCTTGTCGCCGGCGGCTATTTCTACGTCACCGGCGGCGCCACCATGTCGACGGACAACGCCTATGTGCAGGCCGACACCGTCGGCATCACCACCGACGTTTCCGGCATCGTCCGCGAAGTGACCGTGCACGACAATCAGAAAGTCGCCAAGAACGACATTCTCTTCAAGCTCGACGACCAGCAGTTCAAACTGGCCTTGGACCGCACGCAGGCGCAACTCGATATGACGCGCAACAATCTGCACGCCTTGCAGACTAATTATCGCGATCTGCAAGCGCAGGTGGAACAGGCGAAGAAAGACGTCGACTTCAACACAGCCAATTTTAACCGCCAGCAGCAACTGCTGACCAACAGCTTCACGCCCCGGGCGACTTTCGATGCCTCTCGCAACACCTTACAGACTTCGCAGCAGAAGCTTGCTTCTCTGCAGCAACAGCTCGCTGGTGTTGCCGCCAATCTAAACGACACGCCCGATGCACAGGTCGAGACCCTGCCCAGCTACAAGGAAGCCTTGGCGGCCCGTGACGAAGCCGCCCGGCAGCTCGCTCACACGGTCGTGCATGCGCCGTTCAACGGGATCGTCACCAACGTTCCTTCGCTGCAACCCGGCCAATATCTGACTGCCGCGACGACAGCCTTCAACATCGTCTCCACCGACCACGTCTGGGTCACAGCCAATCCGAAAGAAACCGAGCTGACCTATGTGCAGCCCGGCCAGAAGGTGACGGTCGATGTCGACACCTATCCGGGCAAAACATGGACCGGCACGGTCGACAGCATCAGCCCAGCTTCGGCCGCGAGCTTCTCGCTGCTGCCGGCGGAAAATACCAGCGGTAACTGGGTCAAGGTCGTCCAGCGCATTCCCATGCGTATACGTATCGAAACGCCGGCCGATGCACCGCCCCTGCGCATTGGCATGAGCGTCCAAGTCAATGTCGAAACCGGCCATAGCCGTGGCCTGCCGAATTTCTTGACCAGCTGGTTCCACACGTCGACAGGAGCGAGCAATGGCTAGCGCCGCCGCCAGCGCGCCCATTGCCAACCGCGCGGCGATCACGGCGTGCTTGATCCTCTCGGTGGTGATGCAGGCTCTGGACACCACCATTGCCAACGTGGCCCTGCCCTATATGCAAGGCAGCGTGTCGGCGAGCGCCGACCAGATCAACTGGGTGCTGACCTCCTATATCGTTGCTGCGGCGATCATGACCCCGCCGTCGGGCTTTCTCGCCAGCCGGTTCGGCCGCAAAAACGTTCTGATGGTGGCCATCGCCGGCTTCGTCATTGCGTCCATGCTGTGCGGCATGTCGCAATCGCTGTTTCAGATCGTCGGCGCCCGTCTGCTGCAAGGTTTCTTCGGTGCGGCGCTGGTCCCCATATCGCAATCGATCCTGCTCGATATCTATTCGGAGGAAGAGCGCGGTTCGGCGATGGCACTGTTTGGTGTTTCGGTCATGGTCGGCCCCGTGCTTGGCCCGGTGATCGGCGGCTGGTTGACGGAAAACATCAGCTGGCGCTGGGTGTTTTATATCAATTTGCCGATCGGCATTATGGCGCTGGCCGGCGTCTGGTTCTTCATCAGCGAAACCAAGGCCAATGCGCAGACCAAGCTCGACTGGATTGGCTTTGGCAGCCTAAGTATCGCCATTGCTGCCTTACAGGTCTTTCTCGATCGCGGCTCGCAGCTCGACTGGTTCTCGTCCTTCGAGATCGTCTTTGAAGCAACCGTCTGCGCCGCGGCGTTCTATATCTTCCTGGTTCACACGTTTACGGTCAAAACCGGCTCGTTCGTCAATCCGCGCCTCTTCCTCGACCGCAATTTTACGCTGGGCATGCTGTATATCTTCGTTGTCGGCCTCACCTACTACGCCTCGATGTCGCTGATGACGCCCTATCTGCAGACCCTCATGGGGTATCCGGTGGTGACCGCCGGCCTCGTGATGGGCCCCCGTGGCCTGGGCACCATGCTCTGCATGTTCGTGGTCGGTCGCCTTGTCGGCAAGGTTGATATCAGGCTGTTGCTCCTGACCGGCCTGTTGCTCACCGCCTGGGCGATGTACGACATGAGCGGATGGACACCAGCCGTCTCGCAATGGACGGTGATCGTAACTGGCTTCGTGCAGGGCGCCGGCCTCGGCTTTCTCTTTGTCCCGCTCTCGGTCGTGACTTTCGCCACGATCTCGCCTGAGCAGCGTGGCGACGCCACCGGCCTCTACAATCTGTCGCGTAACATCGGCTCGAGCATCGGCATATCGGTTCTTTCCTATCTGCTGGTGCGCAACAACCAGATCAATCACGCGACCATTGGCGCCCATGTCACCGCCACGAATCCGGCGTTCCACAATAGTACCGTGTTGCACTACCTGAGCCCGTGGACAGCAGGCGGGCGCGCGGCTCTGGACCAGCTGGTTCAGCAGCAGGCCGCCGTCATCAGCTATATCGATGACTTCAAACTGATGATGGTCCTGACCTTGGCAGTCGCCCCCCTCCTCTTGTTGCTGCGCACGGCTCAGAATTCCGGTGGAAATGACCACGCAGCTGTGATGGACTAAATAACTGCGCTGTCGCAAGCGCAAGAAAATGGATCAGACCGATGAAAGAGATGACACTCACTATGCCGCCACCCGAACAGGCCCGACGAGGCAGCGGTGGCCGTCCGACCCGGGAGGAAGCAGTGCGCCGCGATGCGCGCTTGCTTGAGGTCGCGGCTACCATGTTCATGGAACGGGGGTTTGAAGGCACATCAATCGACGCCGTGGCGGAAAAAGCTGGTGTCGGCAAGCCGACCATTTATGCGCGCTATCGCGACAAGGCGGAACTCTTCACGGCCGTCATGCGTGAGCGCATCGAGACCTGGCTGGCGCCGATGGCTGCTGCCGCCGCGCCATCCCACGAACATGATCCCGATGACATCTCGTCAACGCTGCATATGATCAGCCGTCACCTGCTGGATCACTCCTTGAAGCCACAATCGGCCTTGGTGCAACGAATGCTTGCGGCGCAGGCCACGCAGTTTCCCGAACTCGCCAAACTCGCCCATAAGGAAGCCTGGGCACGAGCGGTGCAAGCCATTAGTCTGCTGTTCAAGCGCTCCATCGAACGCGGCTGCATTCATGTCGACGAGCCCGAGATAGCCGCCGGCCTGTTTCTCGATCTCATCGTCGGGAGCACCAAGCGCAATGTCCTTTACGGCATCCCCCTGAACGCCGAGTTCGAAGAAAAACGTCGCAAAGTAGCCGTCGATATGTTCGTGACCGCACTCAAGACCGGTGTGACGCAGGCAGATAAAGTACGGCGCTGACGTACTTTATCTGACGTCGCAGAATTTCCGGAATGCCGACGCCGAGTTTTTAAAGCTGCGAGCGCGCGCCAGTTCCCACGGCCGCTCGCACTGCTTTGTCCTCGGGCACCAGCTATAGCCCGCCGATGCGCGACACCCATGGCTATCGGCATCGCCACCAACTCTCGGCGCGGCCATGCTTTCGCCCGTAAAAACGATGGCCACTGCGAAAAGCAGGCAAAAGGCAAAGAATCGGCGCATGTCGGCCCTCCAGCATGGTCAATGTCCTATGATGGCAGCGCCATCATGAATGGGACACAACTATAAACACTCTGAACCCTAATATCGAACGCAACTGATAGGCAGACCAGAGGCAGCCCGACGCGTCAGAGCCAGACGCGTCGGGCATTCCGCCAGACCCATCAATTCGTGCCAAGCCATTTCGTCTCGAGAGACTTCAAAAAGCCGTCGTTGCTCATATCGCCCAACAGCTTGTTAAGCTCAGCCATCAAGCCGGTGTCGGCAAGACGCGTGTTGATACCAATATCGCGTGCGTCCCAAACATTCGACAACTTCAGGCCCGCTCTATTTGCGCGGGCAAGATTGTAGCGCAAGACCGGCATCGTATTCACGACCACCTGGACGCGACCAATTTCAAGGTCTCGCAGGGCCAACGGAAACTCCGGGTAGTTCTTCAGCTCTTTCACCTTGTCAGCATAAGAGTCCCGTGTGAATTTCTCTCCCGCTGTGCCGGTCTGGAGGCCGACAATCTTACCCACCAAGTCGTCAGGGGTCTCCACGGTGACATCAGCCCGATAAGCAGCCGCGATGCCGGTTTGATAGTACGCGCGTGAAAAGGCGATCCGCTGTTCCCGCTCGGGTGTGCGCGTCAAAGCCGATATGATGACGTCGGTGCGCCCGGACGTCAGCCCCGGAATGAGCCCGGCAAAATCAGAAACGATCCATTCCGCACGGACACCGAGACGCCTCGCGACTTCTTCGCCAAGATCGCGATCAAAGCCCGTGAGTTGGCCATTCTCCATGAATTCAAACGGCGGGAACGCACCACCATTACCGATGACAATCGTTCCTTTGGAACGAATCTTGGCCAGCGCATCGCTGGCCTGGGCCAGCAACGGTCCGGAGGCGAGCATTGCAAAGCTACCGCCGAGCAGAACCACGCGACGCGAATATGCACTCATCGATGTCTCCTTAGGTAAAATTTCAGGTACCGAGGCTGCGGGTAAGAAATTCACGTGTTCTGGGATTGGTGGGCGCCGTCATAATTTCGTCCGGCGTCCCATGCTCCACGATGACGCCCTGATCCATGAACACGATGCGATCTGCGACATCTCTCGCGAATGTCATTTCATGGGTCACGACGACCATGGTCATTCCCTCATCAGCCAGACGGCGCATAACGCCGAGCACTTCGCCGACAAGTTCCGGATCCAAAGCCGATGTCGCTTCGTCGAACAACATAGCTTCCGGCCGCATCGCCAAAGCTCGCGCGATGGCGACACGCTGTTGTTGGCCGCCAGACAATTGGCTTGGATAGGCATCGGACTTATGAGCAAGACCGACCTTTTTCAGAAGAGAACGCGCCCGTTCAACCGCGCTTTCCCGCTCTTCCCCCAACACTTGGATCGGCGCCACGGTGATATTACTCAGCACGGTCATATGCGGAAAAAGATTGAATTGCTGAAACACCATGCCGATACGCTGGCGCAGCTTCTCCATCTCTTTTTCAGGAACCCGGCGCCGGCCACCGCCGCTTTCAGGGCCCCATCCCACATATTCCGAACAGAAAACGACTTCGCCGGAATCGAACGCTTCAAGCCCGTTGATACAATGAAGGAGCGTCGATTTTCCCGAACCTGATGGCCCGATGACGCACACCACTTCGCCACGATGAACGTCGAGATCGATGCCTCGCAACACCTCATTGGCGCCAAAGCTCTTGTAGAGATTTCTGATCTTGATGGGAATGTCGGTCATGACAGCTGCAACTCCTTGTCGCGCATGAGCCATTCGCCGTCCGCCATGACATGCACCAAATCTGCGTCTCGCGCGGCGAGCACGACATTGGAGGCGAAATTGTCGCCGACATTGACAAAGGCAGATGCACCTAGATCGAAAGCGATGAGATCGGCATCCGCGCCAGCTCGCAGCTGGGCACCGCCGGTAGCCATGGAAAGAACCTGCTCAGGTGTGAGCCACTCACTGGGCGGCAAGGCGGCGCGCGGCGCCAGCAAGGCGAATTTTGCCGCTTCCAGCATGCTTTGGCTGTCGTTGCTGCCAGCACCATCGGTCGAAAGCCGTATATCAACATTTTGCCTGAGCGCTCGCGCTATCGGCGCCACACCAGATCCGAGCCGAAGGTTTGCAATCGGGCTATGAATGATACGGGCTCCACTTTTTGCTATGAGTTCGATGTCGCCGTCATCGATATGCACGCAATGTACCAGTTCAACATTTGGGCCGAGCACGCCCAGGCGATTGAGATGGGCGATCGCGCTTTCGCCGTAAAGTTCTCTGCAAGCCTCAACATCCTTGCGGTTTTCGCTGTTATGCATGTGCAGGGAAAGTCTTCGGGCACGGGCGAAGCGAGCCGTCTCAATCAGGAGCTCGTCTGTGACCCGTTGTGGCGCGGATGGCCCAGGAAGTATCGCCGCCGGCAGGCCCTCATCGAGGAGAGCCTCAGCTTGCACCAAGACATCACGTGTCGAGTGACGTGCCGCGCTGACCTCAGGAACGCCGACGAGGCCACCACCAGCCGTGGCGCGGTCACGCAAGTTGATTGCGACGCGTGCTTTGAGCTTGGTCTTTGCCCAAGCGCGCGCCGCAGCCCGCACCGCATCGGGACGAAGCGGAACCTGCCGAAAGTGATCGGTGACAGCAACGCCGCCGCCGCGCACGATATCGGCGGCACAAAGGTGGATCGCGCGCGAGACACTATCGTCGTCCAACGTGTCTCGACCACTGCCGTAGGCATGGCCGAGCCATTCGTTCAGCTCAGCCATCGGAGCCAGTCCGCGACCGAGCATTTCCGGCGAGTGAGTATGGGCGTTGTTGAAGCCGGGCAGCAACAGCAATGAAGATGCATCGACAATCTGCGCGTCACTTGGAACCGCGATCCGGCTTCCTATCTCCAAGACAATCCCATCCGATATGAGAATGTCCTGTCCTCTGCGTGGCTGCCAATCCTTGCCCCCCGGCAGAAAAGTGGCCCCTGTAAAAACCCGTTTCATTACCGTTGGCTCCGTTTGATGCCGCGCCCGAGGTACGCGTTGAGGGCCACCAGCGGCAGCGTCATGCACAGATAGATGAGGGCGACACCAGCGAATGGGCTGAACGTATTGGCCTTCCAGGTCATGATATCGGTGCCTGCGCGCAGCAGATCTGGAATGGCTATGACGGAGACAAGCGCCGTATTTTTGAGAAGCGTTATGGCCTCACTCGTCAGAGGCGGCAGCACCCGACGAAAAGCTTGAGGCAAGACGACCCAGCGCATGGACTGAGCCCATGACATTCCCAACGACTTGGCAGCGCGAATCTGCCCGCGATCGATGCTTTCGATACCTGCCCGCATGATCTCCGTAACAAAGCCTCCCGTGGTGATGGACATTGCGAGGATCGCGACCGTGACTGCGTTCAACAGGATGCCGATCGAAGGAAGCCCGTAATAAAGAAAGAGCAGAGTGACGAGCAGCGGGAGGCTGCGCATCAATGTTGTCCACGCCGTGACAAACCATACGAAAGGCGGAAATGCCGTTGCGTGCAGCAACGCCAGAGTTACCCCAATGATGAGGCCGAAGATGGCGGAGGCCGTGGCAAGCGCGATCGTTGTGCGCGCGCCGTGAATGAGACTCGGCAGAGAGTCTAGGAAGAGTTGCCATTCGAAATCCATTTAGACCTCGAATCGCATGGTTATGCCAAACTCTTGATCAAGCGCGCAGTTGATGTGATCGACTTCATTCGTGTCCGAGAGCTCGAGATTGATGAAGTCGACCTCGCTCCCTTCAAAGAAGGGGCCGGCGTGCCAACAGCCTTTGTGGAGTTTAATGGCGCAATTCCCAGACACTCTGAAAGCGCGAATAGAAGATGGATCTGGCATCAGGCTGCGATTGATTGACACGATAGGCGGAGCGACCGCAATGAGCCACTCACGTCCCCCCAAAGCAGCCAAGCATTGGGTGACGGCAGCGTGACGCGTGATGCGTTTGAATTGCAGCTCGCGCGGCTGCAATCGCATGATGTAAAGCCGGGGTATACCACCCTTGATATCAAGGCGCGCATCGTTCGGCCCGAAAAGAACTCCATCATCCATCGGAACGATGAGTTCGCCATAAAGAGCAAACTCGTCGACCGAAATCTGTGTGGGGCGTAGCGCCAGTTCGGTTGTCATTTCGAAATCCTCGTTTCAATCGGCGGTTCCAAGTGTTTGATCGACATGAACTGCCACCAGTCGGCTTCGGTCTGATCGAGCGTGAGCGTCTGCACGACATGCCGGATGATGCGCGGCCCGACATATTTGAGAGCCGAATTGCTGGCTGCGACTGGCCCCAAGCTGAGCGTCGAAGGTCGCGCGAGAAAATGGATCCGGGATAAGTAAGACGCTGTCCCCGGCTCCTTCTCGGTGAATTCACCGTGTCGACCAAGGTAGGGAAAGGTGGCCAGCGTATCGTGGTGCAATTCGGATGGCGGACTGAACCGATCGCTCCAAAGAGCGATCTTGGGGCGCAACTCATCAAGTTCTGGCCGCAACCCTAGATCGACGCTGATCCCCGTTCCCGCGACAACGAAGTCAAATTCAAATGTCCGATCGCCGGACCTAACCTCGATCGTATCGTTGTTCGTCTGGCATTCATCCCAAGGTGTGCCGGCATGCATCCGAAACGACGGAAAGGCAGCCGCTCGCTCAAACGTCGGCAACGGCGGCGGCTGCCCGATGGTGTAGAGGCGGTGCATATAGCGCCACTTAAGTTCGTCCGAAAAAGCACCGAAGCTCGCCAGAAAGCCGGAGGATTCCATCCAGCGACGAGGATTTTCCTGCGGCAAGGTTTCGCGTCGAAAGCAGAGATCGACGGATGCCGCGCCAGCTTCCAGGGCGGCGGCAGCCGTGTCGAAGGCGGAGGCACCGGCGCCCAAGATGCCGATACGTTTCCCCATGAGACGGTCAAAGTCGACCGTGTCGTTCGTATGCGCGAAGAGGTGCGGCGGAACGGACTTCGATATCAAGGGAGGGACAATATGCCCTCCTCCTCCCTCCGAACCGGTCGCCAAAACGACCGTCCGCGCATAGACCTCTTGAGATCCCGCAGACGTTGCAAACAGCAGGCGGAATAGTCCGTCGGCCAGCGGCGAGATGGTTTGGAGGTCGTAACCATTGCGGACGTCCAGGCCCATCGCCCGCCGATACCAGACGAGATAATCCATCCACGCGGTGCGTGGAATGCGCCCAAGCCTGTCCCAGCCCTCTTGGCTATATTGTGCGATCCACCAGGCGCGAAAGCTCAGGGATGGAAGACCGAGGTCTGTCCCGGTGACGAACTTCGGCGTGCGCAGTGTCTGCATGCGCGCGAAAGTCAGCCACGGCCCTTCCAGCCCAGCGGCGGCTCGATCGAATAGAGTAACACGGCCGACACATTCACGCTTGAGACCGGCGGCGATGGTCAGACCCATCTGGCCTGCGCCGATCACCGCGCAGTCGAGCGCCGGTTGGCCATCGGGCCCGAAGGCCGGCCGCACCCAGTCTATATTTGGATAGGACGTTGCAACGAGATCATCATTCAGCCGCACATCAAGTGCGGACGAGCTGGCATGAGTCATGAAGTTCTTTCAGACGTGCTTATGAGCGTGGAATTGGCCAAGCGAGAAAAGGCCGCCGCTCGTGTGCCGAGCGCAGCCTTGCTTCAGTCAAGCCGTTCGTCGCCACCGCCCGCGCGCACGCGCAAGCCCATGCGCGCGCGGGGGACGACCCGCGCGGCGCTGACAAGGTGTGCGATAAGAAAATCCCGACATCACTTACGAGAAGCAACTCGTGTGCCATCTCCGTCCACGCTCTTCCAACGGCGTTTCAACGGGCAGACTCGCTAGGTCCTTGCACTCTTGCAAAATGATTAGGCATATTTCGCAAAGAAAGCGCACATAATGCCCAACCAGCCATCGCTAGCTTATGAACCCAAACCTAAGCAGACAGGCCGAGCATTTCGCGGGCCTGCCGCGCGGTTGCGATTTCCCCGCCAAGCGACTTGACAATGCCGCGCGCCTTCTCAACCATCGCCGCGTTTGACGACGCGAGAACGCCCTTCTCCAGGTAGACCGCATCCTCCAGCCCGACGCGCACATGCCCGCCAGCCAGATAGGACTGCGCCACCATCGGAAAGGCCATACGGCCCGTGCCGAATGCGGTCCAGATCGTGCCAGGCGGCAATAGCCCGCGCGCATAAAGCACCGTCTCAGGCGACGGCTGGAAGCCGTATTTTACGCCCATGACGATCGAACACAAAATCGGGCCACCGAGCGTGCCGTCGTTGATGAGATCGCGACACAGGGCAATATCGCCAGAATCGAACAGCTCGATCTCCGGCCTCACGCCGGCTGCGCGGATCACCGCCGCCATGCGGCGAATGTTGCCCGGCGTATTGATGACGACTTCCTTGCCGGAATTCATGGTATTAAGATCAAGGGTGCAGATGTCCGGTTTGAGAAGTGCGATGTGCGCCACTCGGTTTTCGGGTTTCATCAGCGTAGTGCCAGGACCAGCAACCTTCGGATCGTCAGCATCCGGTGTGAAACGGCCGCCCGGACCAGTCGTGAGATTGAGAATGACCTGGGTGTTCTTGGCGCGGATGCGATCGATCACGTCGCGATAATAGTCGATCTCCATGGAGGGACGACCGGTCTTGGGGTCGCGCACGTGGATATGCACGGCGGCCGCGCCAGCCTCGGCTGCGCCAAAACATGCTTCGGCGATGTCCTCTGGCGTGACGGGCAGATGCGGAGTCATCTCCGGCGTGGTCTGATTGCCCGTCACGGCACAGGTGATGAGGACGCGCGGTTGCATCGGCGGTTCCAACTCCCTCAAAGTTTTCTGTTGCTGTCGCCATCGTCAGCGGCACCCTATTAGCTTCTACGGTGGAGAGATGGCAGCTGCCCGCGGAATGTCCGGCTGTTTCGCTGAATGGAATGCCATCTTGTCTCGATGACAAGTCTTACCAGGCTGTAATCGGCCGTCGCCCTCTTTTGGAATAACGGTCAACGCGCCAGGAACTGTGCCATGGAATCCCAAGATGCTGTACCTGTTGCCTGATAGATAACGCCGAGGTGTTTCTTGAGCGCTTCAGCGCTTGTTCCGGTCCGTGCCGCAACCTGAGCGCGATCTTGTCCGAGCGCAGCAGCCAGCATGATGCTACGCTGTTTCGGTGACAAATCGAATGCGAGCAATTGCTCGATCAGCCTGACACTGCGTGGTGTCTCGATGTGCATAGACACCAGGATCGCCGGCTGTTCGCCCATGGGGGTTCGCAGCCGTTCGGGTGTGATGACGAGACGCCCATTTGGAATTTCCATCAGCCCGGGCGCATTGCCGCCAGCCTCAATCGCTTTACAAAGATCGCGGATAAAACGCGGTGGCATAGTGATCGCCCCACCAACTTGGATATGTTGCCCGACCGCATTCATCCGCTGCAAAATCTGCTGGGCCGCTTCGCTCATCAACAAGAGATTATCGCCCGATGCACCAACGATGACATGGCCCCGCAGCTGTGTTGGCTCCCACTGCTCCTCGAAATCACCGCCGATGAAGGCGCGCCCGAGTGGACCCGTAGCCAGCTTCAGAGTCGCAAGATCGGCGTCATTAAACGGCCGCTGACGAGCCCGAAACAGTAGGGCTATGGCGCGCGGACGCCCCTCATGGTTGATTCGCAGATCGAGCGCATGATGGTGGCCGCTCGCACGGACGAGAAGATTGAACGTATTGGATCGATAGTAAGCCGTAGGTGGCGCCAGTAGGTTCCCGATTCCAGGCCCTTCAAGCGTTGCCAGGGTCGCGACATTGAGCTCCTTCGGCCCCAGAAACAGCCGTTCAAATTCGTTCAGAAAGAGATCCTGCGCACTGGCTGGAGAATCCTCGTGGAAGAACCCCTCCGGTAGCCCGTTCTTATCCATCCAGAATAGGGCGGCCGCATCGGCGCCAATGAGTTCACGTAGCAGCCGGCAGGCTAAGGGCGCGATGGCGGCAACCCCCGCGCCCGTCCGGCAGAGAAGATCGAGTTCATGCCATTTGCGCTTATTGGGTCTTGCCATTGGTCACGATCGCGGGCCTGCCGAGCGGCGAGGCTAGCAAATCCTCCCCGCCAGGGGAATGTTTTGTAGCGTAACCGTGAAGTAAAGCCGAACGAGATCAAGCGTTCATGCGCCTCGCTTCCACTCACAGGATTCCCATGCCGGTCTGCTCCTCCCTCACACAGGCAAAAAGCCGCCCTGTGCTTACTCTACTCGCCAGTTTATTAGCTTTTGCCGCACACTCGGTCATGGCCAAGGATGCTCCCGGCTCAGCCGATCACCCGCTCGTCGGCCGTTACAAGGGTTCGGAGATCAGCGTTTACCAGACCTCGGATTTTGACCGTGTGGACTTTCTGTCCAAGCCGATTCCGCGACGCTTCGAATGGCCCGCTGTTCTGCCTGATGATTTGCGCCTGCGCGTGGAAGGCAAGAGCATCCGTATCGTCTATCGCGGTCCCGCTGATCGTTCGGCGCTGGAGATCGATGCCAACTTTGCCGATAGTCTGAAGGCCAAGGGATTCGAAACCCTTTTCTCCTGCATCGATAGCGAATGCCTGTCGGGCAATACCGGCTTCTATCAGCTCGGCGGCTTCCTTGATGATACACGCCGCAATGCCCAATATGGGCAGGCGATCACCTACCGTCTCGCCCGTCTGAGCCGTCCCGCCGGTGATGTCTATGTTGCAATCATGGCCGGCAAAGGTTTGGGCTCCACCTCTATCGCGATGCGCATTGTCGAGAGCAAGCCGATGCAAGGCGACCAAATTGCCTTCATCGATGCTGGGCAGATGCGCGCAGGGCTGGACAATGCCGGACGCGTCGCCCTCTACGGAATTCAGTTCGACTTCGACAAAGCGAAAGTGAAAACAGAATCTGCGCCGACACTGCAAGAGATCGCCAAGCTCCTACAAGCCCAACCTTCCTTGCGCCTGATCGTGACCGGCCACACCGATGGCAAGGGCGAATTCGATTATAATCTGGGGTTGTCGCAGCGTCGTGCCCGGGCCGTGGTCGAGGTATTGGCGAAGACGCATGGTGTCGCTACCGACCGTCTGATTCCGTTTGGAGCGGGCATGGCGGCTCCACTCGCTCCTAATAGTGACGAGATCGGGCGTGCGAAGAACCGCCGTGTCGAACTGGTCAAGCACTGAGGCATCGATCGTGAAACCCATCTTGGTGCTGGCTCTACTTGTCCTTGGTTGTAAGGTTGGCTGGGCTGCCGATCGCTTTGAACCGGGCCTGTGGCGCTCGACCGCTGTCATCAACGGCAAGACGACCCGACAAACGGGCCCGCGATGTATCTCCCAGCAGGAAGCCGATGCGATGAACGGACCGGCAGCGTCCGTCCGCAAGGGGCTAGAGACGTCGTCCGACTGGAAAGGCTGCCAAATTCACGATGTACTCGTCGATGGCAACCAGGTGGACTTCAGCGCCACCTGCGCCGATGCCAGCACAACGACATCGCGAACGACCTATCAAGGCTCGTCCTATGTTGGCATGATCACCGTCCCTGCCCTGGCCTATGACTCCGCTTGCGGAAGAGTGCCTATCTACGCTCCAGTATTATTCCGGCTCGCTGAAATTATCCGCAGACAGTACTTGGCGGCGTGAGAAGCATTCATACGCCTTACACCCGCGGAGCTAACCCCAGACATAATAGTAGAGCCACGATCTATGCCGTGGTCGCTGTGAGAAAAGCGTAGCGCAATGCGGTGGCGTTCTCGGCTTCGAATAGCATCTCATGGTTGCCGGGAAGATCGATGGTACGAAAGTCGGGGCAGCGCCCACCAAGTAACGTCGTTCGACGCCGTCGCACCTGCGCGCAACAGAGCGGTCGGCGCACGCAGACGAACAGAGCGATCATAGAGCCCTTTTTCACCCAGGGGTGTTTGACACGGATTAGGAGCTGCATGCCGAGCTCTTCCGCGAACGCCGAGTCGACCAGACACTTCTAGGAAACAATCGGACGCGACTATCGATCGCGCCCGCGTGTTTTGCGCGCGTTCGGAACGGTGGACACGGTCTCCAGATGCTGGAACGCCAGTACAGGGATTTCCATGAGGTAGCGCATACGCTCGATGCCGCTTTCGATCACGGTTTCTCCCGCGCCCAGCCACTCGTTCACGCAACCAATGTATAGCGTGAAGAGAAGCTCCGCCGCCTGTTCCAGGTTGCAACCGCTGGCGATGACGCCGTGCTGCTTGAACTGGTACAGCCAGGCGATCAGCGCCGCGCGCATCGTAGCCCGGCGCTGCATGATCTTCTCGACATACGGGTTGTCCGCATTACCAAGCTTAGGCAGCACGACGCGGCTCAGTTCCGGTTTGGTCGCCCAGAACCGGAAGGTCCGCGAGAAGTTCGCGATCACCTGATCCAGCAACGGCCCGGTGGGGTCGATCGTGGTGAACAGATCATTCAGCTGATCGAGATCTTCAACGAACAGCATCGCCGCGAGGCCAACCTTGTCGCTGGCATAGGCCGACACGGTACCAAACCCGACGTCCGCGATCCGCGCGACCTCGCGCATAGGTGTCTCATGAAAACCATGTGTCGTGAAGAGGTGCCGAGCGGCGCCCCGGATGGCCGCAAGCTTTTCAGCCTTGCGTCGTTCCCGCAGACCGATGGGCGGTTGTCCGTCTTTCGCGCCACCGTTCATAGCAAGCCTCCGACCATTTCCCGCCAGCCGCACGGACCCGGCGCAAGAAGAAGGTCCGCGGCGTCGATTCTGCGCATCGTTGCACTCATAGCCCATTGTCCTCTCGTCAAAGAACTAAAATGCGCCCCCTCACTCTGGCCGGGACCCGCATGGTGGGGGTCGCGCGCCGAGGACACGCCCAAGGACAAAGCGCGAAACGCTCCAGACATCTCAGGCCCATTCCGCCATTGACTCGAATTCTGATGCCGCTCTATATTCGATCACGATCAAAAAAGAGCGAGTTCAGAAATAATGAACCCGAAAGACGTTACGAAGGCGACCTCTCTGTCGAAGGCCCGGGCCAAGCTCAGCCGGGCGGTCGATAAATGTGAGTCGTTCAAAAAGGCCGGCGCCTTCATCGTGGTCGACCCGTCGGGCGCTCCGGTGAGCGCGGTGAGGATGGACGGGTGCGCGCCCGGAGCGTTGCCTTTGGTGCGTGCCAAGGCCTTCGGTGTCGCGGCAAACGGCGAGCCCAGCGCGCAATTTGCCGCCCGGATGGCCAAGTTCGGGGGGCCGGTCTTCGCCGTCTACCAAGCCGTCATGCGCGATCAGCCCTTCCCCGGCGGTGGCGGGATGCCGATCAAGGAGGGCAACCGGGTGACGGGCGCCATCGCGACAGGCCTGGGGATCGGCCCCTTCATCAAGTCGCCTGGCGTCGATCCCACGGCTTTCCTCGCGGACGGCGAGCCCGCGAATCTTGAGGACATCCTCATCAGCTATGCACTCGACACGCCCTACAATCCGCAGCACGGCGACGATCGGGCGCGCTGGGTTGAAGCCTATGGCGCCCCTCCGCCCCCCGGACTGAAAGGCGTCGCCATGGACCCGGCGCGCCCCGCCTCCCGGCAACCCGTCCTGACCCGGGCGCGCGCCCTCTCGGATTACGTTCTGGAACTTGCCGCAGCCCGTGACGTGCGCGTGAGCGTGGTGATCGTCGATGCATCCGGCGATCCCATAACGTTGGATCGCATGGACGGCGCCGCGCCGATGGGAGTCGATGTCGCGCAGGCGACCGCCGTCGCGGCCGTCAACTTCGCCATCCCCTCAGGCGACATCGCGGCCCACGCGCAGTATGGCGCCAGCCTCGACAGATTGATGGACATCGTTCCGTTCCGAATGCTGGCCCTGCCGGGCGCCCATCCTCTGGGCACACCTCCAGCATCCGCTGGCGCCGTCGGCGTTCACTGCCAAGACCTCAAGATCGCCCAGGACCTGGCGCGCGCAGCCGCCGAGTGGAGCACCCCCCAATTCGAAGGAGACCAGTCATGAACGAGCACACGAAGATTCCCATGCAGCAGGCGCCCCTCGCCGATCCTGGAACTGTCGATTACGTCCGCACCGGGCCCGGGACTCTGGCAGGAACCTATATGCGCCGCTTCTGGCATCCGATCTACTGCAGCCGTGACCTGGAGCCCGGCCGTTCAAAGCCGCTCACCATCATGAGCCAGAAGCTCGCCCTGTACCGCAGCCAGGAAGGCGCGGTCCATTGCGTCGACAACCGTTGCGCGCACCGCGGCGCCATGCTGAGCACGGGCTGGGTCGAGGGCGACGTGATCCGCTGCCCCTATCATGGCTGGGCCTATGGTCCGAACGGGCAATGCGTCGATCAGCCGATGGAGATCGCCGGCTTCAAGAAGAACATCCGCATCGGCGGCTATCCGACGCAGGAGTATCTGGGCTTCATCTGGGTGTATCTTGGCGAAGGCGATCCGCCCGAATTCGTCCGCTACCCGGAGTGGGAGAAGGCGTCGTTCGTGTCGCCGCAGATCGACACCCGCGCCTGCAACTGGTTCCAGAACATCGAGAACTATCAGGACGAGGCGCACGTGTGGTTCACCCACAAGCGCTCCGCTCTAGAAGGGCTGGACCTGAACGCTCTGCCGAAGCTGTCTTGTGAAAAGACGCCCTGGGGCCTGCGCATGGTCGCCAAGAAGCAGGATGGCAACGAACGGATCGTGCAGTTTGGCATGCCCAACGTCTGCATGTTCATGGTACATCCCGACAACATCAAGCGGCAGGGCGAGGAGAGCACCCGCGAGGAGACCATGTGGCAGATGTTCCTCGACTACCGGGTTCCCGTCGATGACGAGACCCATCTGCAGGTTCACACCATCGCAACATTCATGAATGGCCCGCCGAGCGAGGAATACAAGAAGCGCTGGAAGGATTTCGCGAACGCGGAAGCAGAAGCGCACGACGTCGCCCAGCGCGTTCTGCGCGGCGAACTGCACTACGACCAGATCGCCGAGATGTGCCATCACGTGCCGCTGGCGCAGGACGAGGTGGTGCAGGTGGGCCAGGGCGTGATCGCCGATCGCCGCCGCGGCATCGAGAACTTAGGCGCCACCGATGTCGGCATCGTCGCCATCCGGCGGCTCTACACCGAGGAACTGACCGCCTTGGCGGAGGGGCGACCGCTCCGCAAGTTCGAGCGACCCGAAGGGCTTCTGCCCAAGGGAGGAGCCGACCATTGAGTCAAAGGACGCGCGACATGACGTAGCGTGACGGCGCATGATCGCCCGCGAATGCCGGGGCCCCAGGGCTCCGGCTGCGGGTCGCTAATCGCCGCAATGCCGCGCGCGATATTCGCCATCGCGGCCGAGCCAACAAGTCGCCAACTCGCCGACACCTGATCAGTCAACTGTTCCGCACCTGCTGCGATTACAACTCCAAGGAGGAAAGACCCTATGAGTGAAAAATCTGTTCCCGCCGCCGACATCGTCAACGAGTGCCGGACGCGCGGCTATCTGGCGAAACAGCTCTACGCGATCTTCACGCGGCCGACGAACGGCATCGGGCCGATCATGGAAAATCTCGCAGAACACCTGGGCTACCAGGAATATCTTGAGCGCGAAGGCATCATGTTCGCCGCCGGCCCGCACTGGACGGACAATGAACAGGATTGGGAAGGCGATGGCCTCGTCATCTACCGCGCATCGTCGATCGAAGAAGCGCGCGAGATCGCGGCCAAGGACCCGATGCATACGAGCGGCGCGCGCACCTTCCAGGTCCGGCCGTGGTTGGTGAATGAAGGCAAGATGACCCTCGAGATCGGCCTGGCCACGGGACGCTTCAAGCTGATCTAGCGGCCCAAGACGATCTGCCGGCCGCACCGGCGGGTCGTCGCACCGCATCTGCCCAAGAAAACCAGACGACGCAGTGAGCCTGTGGGGAGGAACACCATGCTTGAGCTGTATCATGCCGGGCTGACGACATGCTCGAAGAAGGTCAGGCTGTGCCTGGCGGAGAAGGGGCTCGACTACCGCAGCCACTTTCTCGACCTGCGCAAATTCGAACATCACGGCCCCGAGTACCTCGCGATCAATCCCAACGGCGTGGTGCCGGCGCTCGTGCACGACGGCGAACCCGTGCTCGAGTCGATGCTGATCAACGAATACCTCGACACGGTTTTCCCGACGCCGCCGCTGCGCCCGACCAATCCGCTCGAACTCGCGCGGATGCGACTGTGGACGAAGCTGGCCGACAACTACGGCCTGGCCGCTGTGGTCCCCAACACCTGGGCCTTCTACCAGCCCGTCATCGCCAAGCTGAGCCCGCAAGAATATGAGCGGATGATCGCGCGTGTGCCCACCGATGAACGGCGCGAACAGTGGAAAAAAGCGAGCGACAACAGCTTCACCCAGGACGACCACCAAAAGGCAGTGGACGCCGCCAAGCGCATTGTCAGCAAGATCGAGGCCGGGATCGGGGAAGGCCCCTGGCTCATGGGCGCAGCCTATACGCTCGCCGACATCGATCTGCTTCCCTACGTCGACAGGATAGCGACTTATTTCCCCGACATCCTCGGCCCAGGCTCCAAAACGCCGCGGACTGAAGCGTGGCTCGAGCGGATGCGCGGCCGCCCAGCGGTCAAGAGCACCTATGCCCCGTCAGTTGATGCTCCGGCGAGTGTTGTCCCGGTCGCGGCGACCGCGTCCGCCACAGCCTAATTGAACCGCAGACGCTCAAGCGCCGGCCTCATATCCGGCACTGGACGCCATTACGGAACATAAAATCGATTATAATCATTTTTGATCGTATATAAATGGGGAGGGTTAGATGGGGTCAGCCCTATATCTTCGAAACTGCTGGTACGGCTTGGCCTGGGCGGAGGAACTGCTCGCCACCCCTCTCCTCGCCCGCCGCATTCTCGGGATGGACATGGTCGTCTTCCGGGATGCCAAAGGCCGGCCGACGGCCTTGCGCGATCGCTGCCCGCATCGCTTCGCCCCTCTCAGCCGGGGCGTGCTGAAGGATGGAACCGTGCAATGCAGCTATCACGGGCTGCGCTTCGACGGCGCCGGTGGTTGCGTGGAAAATCCCTTCGGCAGGGTCCCGCCCCGCGCCGCGGTAGAGAAATTCACCGTCGTGGAGCGGGACCAGATGCTGTGGATCTGGCCAGGTGACGCCGCCAAGGCCACACCGGACACCATCCCCGACTTCAGCTTCCAGAACAGGGACGGAATCGACGGCGACTGGGTGGTGTTTGGCTACACCCATGTGCAGGCCAACTATCAGCTCGAGACCGACAACCTTCTGGACCTGTCACACACGGAATTCCTGCACGCCAACAGCTTTGGCGGCCGCGGCCTCATCCAGCGCGGCGAATACCAGTTGCGCGATCTCAACACGGAGATCCACTCCAACTGGTGGATGGCGAACATCCCCTTCATCAATCCCATGACACGGCAGCCGACAGGCGAGCGGCTGGACCATTTCCTCGACATGCGGTGGACGGCGCCCAGCGCGATGCGCCTCCACGTCAGCTTCCTGCCCCATGGAGTTCATGCCGACCGCAAGGACAATCGGCGCGACGATCTGCCGGGGCAATTCTCGGCCCACATCATCACGCCGCAGGACATAGGCTCCTGCCACTATTTCTGGAGCGCCAACAAGCCGACCGGCGCGGGCCCGTTCGTCGGCGGCGTCGATAAGACGAAAGGGCTCGCCCTGTTCAAGCAGGCCTTCGAGATCGAGGACAAACCGATGATCGAGGCGGTCGAGGCCAATATGGCGGCGGACTTCTGGGACGAGCGCCCGTTGCTGTTGGCGAATGACGCCGGCGGCGTCCGCGCTCGCCGGCGCCTGGCCAAGCTGATCCAGGAAGAGCAGGCCGCTGCCGAAACCGCGGATGCCTGAGTGAGCCACATCCGAGATGAACTGCCGGCGGTTGCCTGACCTCCGCCGTGCGGTTGCGACTTCTGAAGGGAGAGAATCATGCTGTATTTGAGGATTTGCTTCGACGGCCAGGACAGCGGTGATTTACGCAAGCAACTCGTAAAGACTCATCGCGAGTACATCGGCTCGCACGTCGGCCAGAAGAAGGATGGCGTTCAGGTCGTTCAGGGCGGACCGATGAGCGCCACGGACGACATCACCGCGAACGTCGGCAGCTTTCTCGTCGTCGAAGCGGATTCCATGGCGGACGCTCAGCGGTTCCATGACAACGATCCGTTCACCCGCGCCGGGCTGTTCGGCCGCGCCGATGTTGTCCGCTGGGATCGTCACATCGGCAACGAGAACCAGACCGGATACAAGCCATGATCAATCAGCAAACCGGTGTCAGCCAACCCGACGGTCAATCGATTGACGTAGCCAACGTCATCGACACCGCCCCGATCGGCAATCTGCAGCTGCGAACCATAGCCTTATGCGGAGCGATCGCCCTGCTCGACGGCTATGACACGCTAGTCATCGGCTTTGCCGCGCCGGCACTCGCCGATCATCTGAACATCTCGCGGTCGGCGCTTGGCCCTGTGTTCGCGATCGGGCTCCTGGGCGCGGCGATCGGCGGCCTTATGCTGGGGGCGCTGGCGGACCGCTTCGGCCGCAAGCCGATGCTGATCGCATCCGCGCTGATCTTCGCGTTCTTCTGCGGATTGACGATCTGGGTGACGAACCTCCCGCAGTTGTTGGCGTGTCGCTTCCTTGCCGGCATCGGACTGGGTGGAGCGGCGCCCTGCTTCATCGCCCTCGCGTCCGAATTTGCGCCGAAGCGTTTTCGCGCGGCCGCCATCACCATGCTCTGGGCCTGCCTGCCGCTTGGAGGAATCCTGGGCGGTATTGTCAGCACCGTGGCGCTTCCCCGCTATGGCTGGGAAACACTGTTCGTGTTTGGCGCCGTGGCGCCATTGCTGGCAGCAGCAGCCGCCGCTGTTTGGCTGCCGGAGTCGCCGCGGTTTCTTGAACGCACGGAACAGGGCCGCGCCAAACTCGCGCGGCTGTTGGAGCAACTTGCCAAGAGACCCATGCCTGATGGCACCCGGTTGATCGTCGCCCACGCGGATCAAGCGTCCAGCTCGATCCGGGCGCTGTTCAGCGAAGGGCGCTTCCGCATGACCATGCTGCTGTGGCTCGCCTTCTTCTTCGCTGCCGTGCTCACCGTGCTCATACCCTTGTGGTCGCCGACGCTGCTGCGCGACGCTGGCTACTCGATCGCGCAGTCGAGCCTCATGGTCGCGCTGTTCAATATCGGTGCCATCGTCGGCATGGCGGGGCTGGGGATGCTCATCGACCTTTACGGCGCCAGGCGCGTGCTGACAGGCATCCTCGTTCTTTGCGCGGTGTCGACGGCGCCCATCGGCTTTCTCGTCACCGAGATGTTGTTCGCCGGAGCGTTGTTCACGATCTCGGGCATCGGCGCGGGAGGCGGCGTGGCTGGAATCGTGGCATTGAGCGCGATGCTCTATCCCCCGAGGCTGCGATCCACCGGCGTCGGCGGAGCAGCGGCCGCGGGCCGGATCGGCCAGATGCTCGGGCCGATGGCAAGCGGAACGTTCATCGCCCTCGGCTGGGGAATAGGAGGCATCTTCGCGATCATTGCGGCACCGCCTCTGCTCGCCGCGATGTTCGTATCGGCGCTTAGCCGACGAGAGAACTCCGAACTCTCCAAGGCAAGCGATGTTGCATCTGTGTCAAAGTCGCGATTCCCAACTCGCGGCAGGGGCAAGGTCTTCGACCAGGGCTGACCGAGCATTGCGCACGTTTCCTCTCCGGCCTCAAATCTGGGCGAACCCGGTCTGCCATTAATTAAGAATACGACAAACGCACTATCTTAGCCGCTTACCGTTCTTGAGGCCGCATTGGCCGCATCGTTCTTCTTCGAGTTTACGAATGCGAAAAGGTACCGTCGCTTTCTCCAAAGCAGACGGTTCCCTTCCCTCTCAAGTCGCAACCTCAACGCGACAGCGCGCCCACTCGGTCGAGCGCGGTTCCAAAGCCCTGTAGCGAAATCGAGAACGGAGTGGCGGTGCCGCCATCGGCAACCGCTTTCACCTTAAGCGCAGAGCCAGCGCGCAAAGCGGCAAGTGTCGGCGCATCGAAGCTGACAGCAACAACACAGCCTCCTGGCACACAGGTACGAAACCGCACCGGCTGCATCGCTGGCTTCTCGTCAATCTGGAAGGTCACCCCGGAATCAAGCGCCAGGCCGAACGGCAGGATCAACGCGCCAGCTACCGTGTTGCCACTCGGAGCATCGAGCTCCATCGCCAAGACGCGCTGACCGTTCTGCTGTGCTTGAACCTGAGACAGCACGCAGCGCTTCGAATTGGCCTGCTGGGCGCAAGCCACACGCCAATCCTTGTAGGTCTCATTGAGAGAAGAGGCGCCGCCCGGGAGACTGGCCACAGCCGCAGCCCCGGCGCCGGATGTCGCCTGCGCCAACACGCTGCCTGGGACCAAGGCTGCAAGCATGCCAACTGCGAGGGCAGCGGCCGTCGACAGGCCAAAGCGGCGGATATTGTTATTCATCGTCAGAAAACCTTTTTCGTTCGCGCATGGCGCATTGAGGTTGAGAAGATCGTGCCCGTTCATTCAATTCGGTCCTTATTTATGTGATGAGAGGTGAAGCAGTTATGGCCTAGCTTGAGACAAGAGCGTGGAGCAGCCCACGGGGTTGTCGAGACAGAGCATCGCCCCCTCGAAGCGTGGATCGGTCATCAGAATCCGGCGACCATCAGCATCGTCCCCGGCAGCGGACGCAGGCTGGATCGGCACAACTCTGCCCGTATCGAACGTCGCCGCGACCGAACTGGCTCGGCTGTCCGAATCGATGTTCAGCATCATTTCAACGGTCAGAATGCCGGGGATGAAGCTCATGCGATAATTGCTAGACGCCATCAGCGTTCCCTGTGTGATCGCATAAGGACCTGGTAAACTGGAGCTCGTTGCCAATGTCGCGAGGCTTCCGGCGAGCGTATCGCCATTCACCAGCTCCGCACCGCCGACCCGATACGTGAGTGCCGGATTGGCAAACCCAAAGCGGCGACTGACAGAATCAGCCGAGACACTGATGTCACGCTGGTTCACCGCAAGGTCGGCGCCTGTATAGCTGATCGCATAGTTGCTCGACGCCGATATCGATCCCTGATTGATGGCATAGCTGCCGACATTCGAGTATTGGCCAGCGGCGGTCGAAAGCGATCCTGTTAATGTATCACCGTTGACCAACCCGGTCGCCGTATAGGTCAGCGACGGATTGAGATCGCCATAGATCTTGCTTCGAGCATCCGCCGCCACTGTGATCGCCTTCGGTGTCACCAGCAAATCGGCGCTCGTATAGCTGATCGCATAGTTGGCGTTGGCCAGCGTTCCCTGGTTGATCGCGTAGGTACCGACCCCCGAGAACTGGCCTGCCCCCGTCGAGAGAGCCCCGTTCAAGGTGTCGCTGTTGACCAAGCCCGTCGCCATATACGTGAGTGACGGATTGGCATCGCCATAGATCTTGCTTTGAGCATCCGCCGCCACTGTGATCGCCTTCGGTGTCACCAGCAAATCGGCGCCCGTATAGCTAATCGCATAGTTGGCGTTGGCTAACGTTCCCTGGTTGATCGCATAGGCGCCAACATTAGAGAACTGGCCAGCGGAGGTCGACAGCGAACCGTTCAAGGTATCATTATTGACCAAGCCTGTGGCCGTATAGGTCAGCGCCGGATTGACGTCGCCGTAGATCTTGCTCTCGCCATCTGCAACCACCGTGATCGCCTTCGGCGTCACCGACAGGTCCGCGCCTGTGTAGTTGATCGTATAGTTGTTCGAGGCGACCAGCGTGCCTTGGTTGATGGCATAGGTACCGACACCGGAAAACTGACCGACGGCAGTCGATAGCGAACCATTCAACGTGTCGTTGTTGACGAGGCCTGTCGTCGTATAAGTCAACGAGGGATTAACGTCGCCATAGATCTTGCTCTGCGCGTCCGCCGCCACCGTGATCGTCTTCGGCGTGATCGACAGATCGGCGCTTGAGTAGCTGATCGTATAGTTGGCGTTGGCCAACGAACCCTGGTTGATGGCGTAGTTACCAACACCCGAGAACTGGCCGGCGGAGGTCGACGGCGAGCCGTTCAAGATATCGTTATTGACCAGGCCTGTCGCGGTGTAGGTGAACGCTGGGTTGACGTCGCCGTAGATCTTGCTCTGCGCGTCCGCCACCACCGTGATCGCCTTCGGCGTTACCGAAAGATCAGCACTCGTATAGCTGATCGTGTAGTTGGCATTCGCCAGAGAACCTTGGTTGATCGCATATGTGCCGACGCCCGAGAACTGACCGGCAGCAGTCGACAGCGAACCGTTCAAGGTATCGTTATTGACCAGGCCTGTCGCGGTATAGGTGAACGCTGGATTGACATCGCCGTAGATCTTGCTTTGCGCATCCGCCACCACCGTGATCGCCTTCGGCGTCACCGAAAGATCGGCGCTCGTATAAGTAATCGTATAATTGGCGTTTGCGAGGCTGCCCTGGTTAATCGCATAGGCGCCGACATTGGAGAACTGGCCGGCCCCTGTCGAGAGAGCTCCCGTCAGCGTGTCGTTATTGACCAAACCGGTCGCCGTATAAATCAGCCCCGGATTGACGTCGCCGTAGATCTTGCTCTGGGCATCGGCCACCACCGTGATGGTGCGCGGCGTCACCGACAGATCGGCGCCCGTATAGCTGATCGCGTAATTGGCATTGGCGAGCGTACCCTGGTTGATGGCGTAGGCGCCGACGCCCGAAAATTGGCCGACTGAGGTCGACAGCGAACCGCTCAGCGTATCGTTATTGACCAACCCCGTCGCCACATAGGTCAGGTTCGGATTGACGTCCCCGTAGATCTTGCTCTGAGCATCCGCCGCCACTGTGATCGCCTTCGGCGTGATCGACAGAGCGGCGCTCGTATAGCTGATCGCGTAATTGGCGTTGGCAAGGCTGCCCTGGTTGATGGCATAGGCGCCGACACCCGAGAACTGGCCGGCTGAGGTCGACAGCGAACCGCTCAACGTATCGTTATTGACCAACCCGGTCGCCACATAGCTAAAGTTCGGATTGACGTCGCCATAGACCTTGCTCTGGGCATCAGCCGCCACAGTGATCGCCTTCGGCGTCACCGACAGATCAGCGCTCGTATAGCTGATCGTGTAATTCACGTTCGCCAGAGAACCTTGGTTGATCGCGTATCTGCCGACGCCCGAGAACTGACCGGCGGCAGTCGATAGCGAACCATTCAACGTGTCGTTATTGACAAGGCCCGTCGCGGTATAGGTGAACGCTGGATTGACGTCGCCGTAGATCTTGCTTTGCGCATCCGCCACCACCGTGATCGCTTTTGGCGTAACCGACAGATCGGCACTCGTATAGTTGATCGTGTAGTTGGCGTTGGCCAGCGTTCCCTGGTTGATGGCGTAGGAGCCGACACCGGAGAATTGACCGGCGGCAGTCGACAGCGAACCGTTCAAGGTGTCGCTATTGACGAGCCCCGTGGCCGTATAAGTGAACGACGGATTGATGTCGCCATAGACCTTGCTCTGGCTATCCGCCACCACCGTGATCGCTTTCGGCGTCACCGACAGATCGGCACTCGTATAGTTGATCGTGTAGTTGGCGTTGGCCAGCGTCCCCTGGTTGATTGCGTAGGTGCCGACACCGGAAAATTGACCGGCGGCAGTCGATAGCGAACCATTCAACGTGTCGTTATTGACAAGGCCCGTCGCGGTATAGGTGAACGCTGGATTGACGTCGCCGTAGATCTTACTTTGCGCATCCGCCACCACCGTGATCGCTTTCGGCGTCACCGACAGATCGGCACTCGTATAGTTGATCGTGTAGTTGGCGTTGGCCAGCGTCCCCTGGTTGATGGCGTAGGTGCCGACACCGGAAAATTGACCGGCGACAGTCGACAGCGAACCGTTCAAGGTGTCGCTATTGACGAGCCCTGTGGCCGTATAAGTGAACGACGGATTGACGTCGCCGTAGATCTTGCTCTGAGCATCCGCCGCCACCGTGATCGCCTTCGGCGTGATCGACAGATCGGCGCTCGTATAGCTAATCGTGTAGTTCGCGTTCTCCAGACTGCCCCGGTTGATCGCGTAAACGCCGACGCCGGAGAACTGGCCGGCTGAGGTCGAAAGCGAACCGTTCAGAGTGTCGTTGTTGACGAGACCTGTCGCCACATAGGTCAGGCTTGGATTGACGTCGCCATAGACCTTGCTTTGCGCGTCAGCCGCCACGGTAATCGCCTTTGGCGTCACCGACAGATCGGCACTCGTATAGTTGATCGTGTAGTTGGCGTTGGCCAGCGTCCCCTGGTTGATCGCATAGGCGCCGACGCCGGAGAACTGACCGGCAGCTGTCGACAACGAACCGTTCAGAGTGTCGTTGTTGACGAGGCCTGTCGCGGTGTAGGTGAACGCCGGATTGACGTCGCCATAGACCTTGCTCTGGGCATCAGCCGCCACAGTGATCGCCTTCGGCGTCACCGACAGATCGACGCTCGTATAGCTGATCGCGTAGTTGGGATTGGCCAGCGTACCCTGATTGATGGCGTATGTGCCTACACCCGAGAACTGGCCAGCAGAGGTCGATAACGAACCGCTCAGCGTATCGTTACCGAAGAGACCGGTCGCCGTATAAGTCAGGGACGGATTGGTATCGCCATAGATCTTGCTCTGGGCATCAGCCGTCACCGAGATCGCCCTTGGCGTGATCGACAGAGCGGCACCCGTATAGTTGATCGTATAATTGTTCGAAGCGAAAAGGCTGCCTATGCCGATGGCATAGACACCGACACCGGAGTACTGGTCCGTCGAGGCCGACAGCGAACCGATCAGAACATCATTGTTGACCAAACCTGTCGCCGTATAGGTGAACGACGGATCGAGATTACCGTAGACCTTGCTCTGCGCATCCGCCACAATCGTGATCGTCCTTGGCATGACCGAGAGATTGGCGCCGGTATAGGCGATCGTGTAATTGCTCGAAGCCGCCAAGCTGCCTTGGTTGATCGCATAGGCACCCACACTCGAGAAATGGCCCGCGGAGGTCGAGAGGTCGCCAGAGAGCGTGTCGTTATTGACGAGACCGGTCGCCGTATAAGTCAGAGATGGATTGGCGTCGCCATAGGTCTTGATCTGCGCATCCGCCACCACCGTAATCGTCCTCGGCGTCACCGACAGGTCGGCACCCGTATAGTTGATAGTGTAGTTGTTCGAGGCGGACAGACTGCCTTGGTTGATGGCATAGGTGCCGACGCCTGAGAACTGACCAGCGGAGGTCGACAATGCACCAGAGAGCCCATCGTTGTTGACGAGGCCCGTCACCGTATAGGTCAGGTTAGGATTGGCGTCGCCATAGATCTTGCTCTGCGCATCCGCCACCACAGTGATGGTGCGCGGGGTAACCGTCAGGCCGCCCGAGCCATAGGCGATGTAATAATCGCTCGCCGAACCCTTGGCATAAGAGAACGACAAAACGTTCGCGCCGTTCCAGGCGTAAATTCCGACATTGGTGGAGCCATTGATGGCGCTTCCCCAATTGACGATGAGATTATTCGTACCGACGCCCTGCAGCGGCACGTTGTTGGCGGGAGCGATATCGCCGTAGGTGATGGAGAGATCGCCAGCGATGCGCGCATAATAATTATAGATCGGCGCGGCGGTCATGCCGCGCAGCACCGGCGCGGCGCCGGCCTTCGGCGTGGCCCAGATCGAAGCGAAATCCCAGCCCGCGTCGATGAACGTAAATGGATCCTTCATCTGGGCGGTGTTGAGACCCGTAGCCGAGCACAGGGGCCCCATATTGGAGCCGCAAGCATTGCCTCGGCCACTCGTCTGCGTGTTCCAGAAGCTGTTGGTGAGAACGCCCAAGTTCAGGCCGACCAGGCCGCCTCCCGAAGCGGTACCGGTGGCATAGGCGTTCTCAATCGTCCCCTGATTGAGCCCTACCAATCCACCGGTTGTGGTGCCGGAGACATTGCCCGTCGCATAGGCATTCGTGATCGAGCCAAAATTTGTTCCGACCAGCCCACCAGCGTATTGCCCCCCGATGACATTACCCGTCGCATAAGCTCCACTAATCGAAGAGTAGTTGAGTCCGACGAGGCCGCCAATGTGAGACTGCCCGCTGACGGCAACATTGGCCGCGTAGACATTCTGAATCGAACCGCGGTCTGGCTGACCCGCCAGTGCGCCCACGGCAACTGACCCGATCACTGTACCGCCGACGAGGCCCACATTGCGGATCGTGCTGTAGTAGGTCTTACCAAACAGGCCAACGCTATCCGTGCCCGGTCGATTGATCGACAGATTGGCGATCGTGTGATTCTGGCCGTCGAACGTGCCCGTGAACATTCCGCTCGCATCCCCGATCGGCATCCAACCGCTCGTTGACCAGATGCCGCTCGCCGCGCCGCCCGTCGTGGGGCTGGCATCGATGTCGGCGACAAGCTTGTAATTGCCGCCAACGTTCGCGCCCATCAAAGCAAGCTGATGCAGATTGGAGATCGCGATAGTGCCGTCGCCGCCGGCGATTGCTGCTTCCGCGCGCAGGATCGGGCGCATGTCGCCATTCTGATACCAGACTGAGTTGAAATCCCAGCCCGCATAGTTGGCCTTGTCGCGCAACTGCGCCGTGTTCAGCCCGATGACATTCGTGACCGTTGAAATGACATTGTAACTAATGTCATTGCTTCGGCCGGTCGTGTTGACATCGAAGTAGCTGTTTTGAGCCGTACTGCTAAAGCCGATGTAGCCGACGAGGCCGGCAGATCCGTTACCGCCGCTGACATAGCCTGTCGCATAGGATTCGTTGACCATGCCATTCGTAATGAGATAGCCGACCAGGCCCGCGGCAAAACCATTGGCGGAATAAGCCGATCCCGTCGCATAAGACTGATTGATCGTCGAACTTTGCGCACGGCCGACAAGGCCGCCGGAGTTGGACAATGACCCCGTAGCGGTGCTCGAGACGTTTCCGGTCGCATAGGATTGATTGACGGTCGCGGAGATCATGCGGCCGATCAATCCGCCCGCCTGGGTTCCAGCCGCTCCGCCCGACGCCGTTACGTTTCCTGTCGCGTAGGAAGCGTTGACCTGAGCGGCGCTCCCGCTTGATTGCATGAACCCGACAAGGCCGCCGATACCCCCGTCGGTGGCCATAGAAATCGCATTGACTGCGCCTGTGGCGTAAGAGCGATTGATCACGCCTTCATTGCGGCCGACAAGACCGCCGATATCCGACGCGCCCGAATTGCCGGTCACCGTTCCTGAGGTACGGGAATCGCTGATCGTCGTCCAATAGTTCCACCCGACAAGGCCGCCAATCGATTTGCCGTTGCCCGTCACGTTCGCGCTCGACCAGACATTGGAGATCGCCGCCGTATCGCTGACACCGATCAAAGCGCCCACGTTCGCGCGGCCTGTGATGCTGCCGCCGACGAGGCCGATGTTGCGGATGGCGCCGGGGTAAGGCGTGTTCCAGCCAGACACGTTGGCGAAAAGACCCACGCCATCCGTACTCGGCCGATTGATGTAGAGATTGCTGATCGTGTGGTTCTGGCCGTCGAGAGTCCCAAAAAAGGTTTCGACCGGCACCCAACCGCTGGTCGACCAGATGCCCGCGGCACTGCTGCCCGATGTGGCGGTGGCGTTGAGATCGGTGGCGAGCTTGTAATTGGCGGTCGGATTGGCGCCCATCAAAGCGAGCTGATTGAGATTGGAGATGGGGATATAGCCATCCGCAGCGGCGCTTGCGGCTTCCGCGCGCAGAATGGGGCGCATGTCGCCGCTCTGATACCAGACCGAATTGAAATCCCAGCCCGTATAGTTGGACTTGTCGCGCGCCTGTGCCGTGGTCAGTCCCGAGACCGTATCGGAGGGGCCCATGGCAACAGCGACAGCTTGTCCGGTCGTCTGAGTATCGAAGTAGCTGTTCGCGTAGCTGCCTCCTGACCTGGAGCCGACGAAACCTCCCGCATAGCCGCTGGCGGCCGAAACCGCCCCGGTTGCATAGGTTTGATTAATCGTGGCGTTAATCGCCATGCCGATCAGGCCGCCGGCATAGCCGGCTCCGGATGTCGAGGTCGATCCAGTCGCGTAGGACTGGTTGATCGTCGCATTCTGAGCGAAGCCAACCAGGCCGCCAACATGCGCCCCGGCAAGGCCGTTCACGGCTCCGCTCGCATAGGATTGACCAATGATCCCGTTGTTGACGTAGCCAGCTAAACCACCTCCCGAGCCGTTAGTGGCGACGGCGACAGCCCCGGTCGCATAAGAGGTGTTGATTTCGGCCATAGGCCCTCGCGTCTGCATGCCGCCAACGAGGCCGCCAATGCCTCCCATGCCGCTAACCGCGCCGGTCGCATAAGAGCCGCTGATCGTTCCCTCGTTCAGGCCAACGAGGCCACCGACACTGGAGCTGCCGGTTACGGCGCCGGTGGCATAAGAGTTACTGAGAGCGGTCGCGTAGTTCTGCCCGACCAAACCGCCGATCGATGAGCCGGCGCCGGTCACGCGCGCGCTGGACAAAGCATTCGAAATACTGGCCTGTTCGGCATAGCCGACCAAACCGCCGACTCTCGAGCCACCCGTGATGCTGCCGCCAGAGAGACCGATATTGCGGACTATTCCTGTGACGGACGGATTAGCCGTACCGGAAAGACTGCCGATAAGACCGACGTTATCGGTGGTCGGCCGGTTGATCGTCAGGCCTGAGATGACATGGCCACCGCCATCCAAATTGCCTGAGAAAACCGATCCATTGCCGATGGGATTGAAGCCGGCTCCCGCATTCCAGATCACCGTGCCGGAAGCATCGATGTCGTTGGCGAGTGTCCAGGAGGCTTGCAGATAGGCTGGGGAGGAGCCAACACCCTGGAGGCCGTAGATATCGGCGAGCTGGTAGGGAGTGCCGCTGGTGCCATCGCCGCCTGTCACGCGCAGGAAGGAGCCGCCGTTGATCTGGAAATCCTTGGCGTAGAAGCTCGGAAGCGTCGCGTTGTTCTGCACCCAATTGCCGGCGTTGAGCGCGAAGGTGGCGACATTGACGCCCGCGGTAGCCGAGATAGTGCCACCGGAATAAAGCGAGAGACCGCCGCTGGGGGCATTGATCGCGGCATTGATGTTGATGTCGGAAGCCGCGTTCAACGTCAGCGTCGAACCCGATGCCCAGGCCAGCGGATCGGCGACGGTGATGGTGCCGGCCTGAGTGCCGGAGGAGCCGGTGGAAACCGTGACATTCGCCGCCGACAGCGCAGTGATGAGCGTGTTGACGTTGATAACGCTATCGTTGCCGCTGGCGGTAAAGCCTGACGTGTCGGTTCCGTTCGAGATGATGACATTGTAGGGATCGAGCAACAGGTTGCCGAGCGAGCCCTTGGACGCCGACAGATCGGTGAAGCCGGTGTAGACGAGCTTCTCTTTGCCCGAGACTTCGACCTCGCCGCCGTTGCCCGCGTCCGCGCCACCACGCGCCGTGATCGTGCCGGCGAAATTGGTCAGGTTGTCCGACCACAAGACGATATTGCCGCCGTTGCCGCTCTTAAGCGCATCGGCCTTGATGACCGTTTTGGCATCGACGCTCAGCGTTTCGGCGCGCCTCAGCGCGCCTTTGCCCTGGCGCTCGCCGCCGATGTTGATGGTGCCGCCGCCGGTGCGGCCGGAGGCATCGACCTTGGCGCCAGTCAGCGCCACCTGACGGCCGGTAACCGTGATCTTGCCGCCCGTCCCTCTATTGTTGCGCGCATTGAGCGTGCCGGACACGGCGACTTCACCATCGCCGCCAAACAGCGTGATGTCACCGCTTTTGCCGGCGACGCCCTTCGCCTCGATCGTGCCCGACATGTTGATGGCCTGACGAGCCATGTCACGCGCCGCGGCGGCCGAGAGCTGCACCGTGCCGCCCCGCGCCGAAATCCTGCCGCTGTTGCTGACGAGCGGATTGGCGCCTGCGGCCCTGGTGGGGATCGCCACCTGCAGGAAGCCATCGCCTGAAATGTCTAATGTCGCCTGTTCGCCCGAGCCCAGCGCCGCCTTGCCCATAGGCACGTTGATAACGCCTAAGTTGGCGACCGTGCCACCGATCAGCGCCATGTAGCCGCCGCGGTTGATGGTGATCGTGCCCGCATTGCTCACTGGCGCGGAGGCGCCATTGCCGGTGAAGGTGCGCTTGCCCGACATGAAGTCTTCGTCGGAAATCCCCAAGGTCGAGGCCACAAACGCGCCGGTGTTGATCGTGCCCGTCGAGGTGATGGCGATGCCGTTGGGATTGACGAGATAGACCTGACCGTTGGCGTTGAGCTGGCCGGCGATGGTCGTCGAGGTCGAGCCGGTGACGCGGTTGAGAATGGCGGAGGAAGCGTCGGGCTGGACGAAGGTGACGCTGTTGTTCTGGCCGATGTTGAAACTCTGCCAGTTGATTACAGCGCTGTTGCTGTTCTGATTGATCGTCATGGCGCCGTTGGACGGCGCGCCGATGCTGGCGCTGCCGGCCGCCACCTGGCCGCCGGTCGGCAAGGCTTGGGCGAACACGGCATTGGCGAAAACGGAATTACCGACCAGCGCCGTCGAGGCCAGGAAGGCCGCGATCCGGGACTTGTGCGAGTAGGAACGTCGATCAGAAGAACGGAACATGGATGAAGCTCTAAAACTGGACCGCTGCGGACAGCGTGAAGCGATTGCCGTTAGGCCCTTTGCCGAACCGTTCGACACGGCCGTATTCGAGGCTGAGATTCATATTGTTGAAGCTTGATTGCGCGGCCCCGCCGAACCGCACACCGACGCCATAGGCCGCGCCACGCAGGTAAGCGGCCTCCAGAACCGTCGGGTCGTAACGCTTGACGCCGCCATAGGCGCCAAACAGATAGGACGAAATCAGCACCACGCCGTTCGTCTCGCTGCCTGACGGCAAGCCCGTGCCTTGCTGCCCCGGAAACTCCGGCACACCGAACGGCAGGGTGAAAGCGGTGCTGAACGGGAACTGCGCCTCGCCGCGCACGACAAAGCCGGAATCGCCCTGCACCGACCCCAGCGCGAAGCTCGACAGACCGGTGGGCGAAACCAGGCCGATCTGTTCGGAGTTGAGGAGCGGTTGGCCAAACGAGGTTTGCGCCCGCGCCCTTAAATCGAAGGTTAGATGTTCAAAGACCGGCTGACGGTAGCCGAGCGTGACATCAAGCTTCTGGAAATCGGCATCCGCCCCCTGGCGCGACAACGGTGTGCCGCTGAGGTTCGCCTTTGCGGCGCTGCGTGCGCCAAGACCGTTGATGCCGAAGGAAGCAGTAAATCCTGCGGTCAGCAGGCTATCGCCGGTGACATACCAGAAGAGGTTGGTGCCGGCGCGCAGGATGCGCAGACGGTCCTGCGAAATCGTGAAGCCGCCGCCGTTGAGAAGCGTTAGCGTTTCATCCTGGGCATCGAAGGCTCCAGTCACGTTCACCGTCAGGTTGCGCGAGCGGATCAGCGGATAGGCCAGACGCGCCGAATAGCGCGTGAAGTCGGACATAAAATAGAGGCCCGTCGACGACTCCGGCAGCGTGCGCGCAACCGTGCCTTCGAGATTGAGCGTCAGGCCATCGATGCCGATGGGCACGACGACACCACCCGCCAGCGTGCGATTGCGCGGATGGTTCGAGAAAAACCCGTTGTAGGAATCGAAACGCGGCGCGCCGGAAGCCCTCACATAGATGAGTTCACCGAAGCTGAAGACGGAGTTGAGTTCGGCCCCAAGCCCGGCGTTATAGGTGCCGAGCTGCTTCGACATGGTGTTGTCGAAAGACAACGATCCGGTGGCCGGCTTATAGCGAGCCTCGATGGTCAAGACGCTGGCGCCCGACTGCTTGCCAGGCGACAGCGTCGAGCGCAGCACTGTGCCCGGCATATCGCCGGCCAGCAGCAACCGGCGCTCGATCAGGGTGTTGCTCAGGCCCCTCTGTCCGGCCAGCGGCGCCAGCACGCTGGCGACCCGATCGCGGATATTGGCGGGAAGATGAGAGGTGTCGATGCTTTCGATGAAACCGTCGATGATGACGATGCGCAGGGTCGCGCCATTGGTCAGACGTTGCGCCGGCAGAACGACGCGCACCAGTCCATAGCCCGCTGCGCCATAAGCTTGTTCCAGACGACGGGCAGCAGCGAACAGATCGGCGGCCGTCACTGTCCTGCCGGACAGGTCCGCTTTCAGCCTGGCGGCTTCCTCCGTCAAAGCCGGCAGTCCCCCAGTAACGGTCACGCCGGCAATGCGCACCTGCAGCTTTTCGGCCCCGGCGGGCGTCGCCGGCCCCATGCCTTCGGGAATGATGATGCCGCTCGTACGCTTTTGCAGTTGCGGCTCGAATGTCTGCGGTGTCACCTGCGATGCGGTTTGCGCCAGAACCGGTCCAGCCGAAATGAAGGCGGCCGCCGCCGCTGCGAACAGCCCAACCCGCTGCGCATGCCCAGTCACTTGACGCAAAGCCCACCACCCCTGCCTTAACCGCGCAACAATTTACAGCAGAGGGCGGGCACTCGGCTTCTCACTGAGCGCAAAGCCTTCCAGAATCTCTTTAGTTAGAAGCACTTCGGCCTCTGCCCGGCGTCTCTTCGCGAAATGGGCTTTGATTATTAATTTAGTAAATACAGTGATTTAAGGCACATTTTTCCAAGCGTCGGGCTGAGGAAACGCCTATCAACCGTTTGCGTCCATTTTTGACTGCTCACGCGAACCTCGCGGGCCAAGGGCGAGTTGGAGCCAAACCAAGCATCATTCAGCCGAAGTCCGACGGCACTCCACTCAAATATCCCGAGTAATTACCAGCCTATCGGGTGGCGCGACGGCTATCGCAGGCTTCCGAAAAAGCGCGATCAAGAATGAGCAGCTTACGCTTCTGCGCGCTGGCATATTCCTCGTAGAACGCTGGTGAGATCCAGATGCAAGAACGGCCCCGTCGCCCGCTCCAGCCGAGACCGCCAATCGATTCAGCCGCAGCAAGCTTCCGGCTGGCATGCGCCCGGGACAGACCGAACGATTGTGCCAGAAGAGAAATCGTACTCACATCGGTCAGGATTCTGTCCTGATCGGCTTGTGTCTGCCAATCGATTCCGGCAATGAGCCGGTCCATCAACAACCCGCCGACATCGGCCCAGGTGAAGATCGTGTAGAGCGGTCCTGGCATGCGCACTTCGGGGCTCGACAACAAGGCCTGCGCCACGAGCGGTTCAATCGTGACCAGCAAGCTGTCGGAGCGCGAAAGGAACTGGGCGCTCCTGGCCCCTCCATCCATGAGATCGAGGGTCTGGAAATGGACGCCATACCAATGGACCAGCATGGAGAGGATGGCGGGCGCCGGCACAACATGGCCGGTGCGGCCATCGTCGACGCCACCGGCCGGCCGAATGACATCATATTTCAGCGCTTCGTCGAAGAAGGCATAAGCCGTATTGCGGCTGGCGATACCGTGTTGAAGCGCCAGCTGACCCATATCGCGCCGGGTCAATCCGGGTTGACCCGCTTGAACCGCGCGAAAATGATATGCCAAACCCGCGTGACACAGGAGCCAGCGCTGTTGCGTGGCGAACAGCGCGGCGATGCGCGGGGAAGCTTGGTGAATGGCGATGAAGCTCTGCGCCAGGAACAGCGTTGCCTGCCGAAACGCGCCGGCCCCGATCCCCGGAGACACCGCGAAATCCATCGCGTCTCGCACGGAAACGTTGTCTGCCAGGCCGCTCACTGAAAGGAACGCATCTCGCGGGCTTCCCCCGGCGACATCCCATAGATGTTGTTGAAGACACGGTAGAAAGTGGCCAGGCTTTCGAAGCCGCAGGCATAAGCGATCTGAGTAACGGGCAAAGCCGGAAACGCGACCAGCAGCCGCCGGGCCTCTTCCGTCCTCATCAAGGACAGAGTCCGCGCGAATGTCAGTTCCGCGCTTTCGAAAACCACATGCAGCTGTCGCACGGAAATGCCCAGCTCAAGCGCGACTGTTGCCGGCGTCAGCTTCTGCTGATGCTTGGACCGCATCATGATCTCCTGTGCCGCATAGTATAGGCCTGCGCGCAGCGCCGCGCGCACTTCGGGCGTTGCCGTCAGCCGCCCTCTCAACGCGACAGCCCACCCACGCGATCGAGAGCGGTCCCACCATTGGCGCCCGTGCTCTGCCCCAACGCAGGCCCATGGACGGCGATCAGCGGCACGAGCGCGGTGGAGGCCAGCAGCCCGGCATGCAGGAGAGCACCCATGGCGCCGCGCGCCGTGACCGAAGACGTTGATGCGGACATTTTCCCAAACCCAGAAGGAAACGCGCTTACCCGCAGGGCGCCCAGCCGCCCGCCTTTTCCACGTTTCACGTCCATTTATCTCTCTGTTCGCCGGAAACGTCCTGAAACCACGGCGTCTAGATTCTGAAATTTTTCTGATATTTACAATTTATCGAACAGATTCACTTGGTTTTGGGCTAAATGCCGGGGTTCTCGCGACGTCATCCGGGAAAGGAGGCGGAGTGCTCCTGTTTGCTGGATTTGAATTCGATCGGCAGCGTGCCGAACTGCGAGGCCGAATGGCGAGGCGATCAGGCTGCGGCCAAAGAGCTTCGATATTCTGCGGATGCTGGCGACCAACCCAGGACGAGTCCTCAGCAAGCATGAGCTAATGGCGACGCCGAACATCCATGTCAGCGAGGACAGCCTGTTCCAATGCATCCGCGAGGTCCGCGCGGCGCTGGGCGACGATAAGCGCACCATGATCCGCGTTATATCTGGCCGTGGCTACTTGTTCGAGGCCGAGGTCTTGGATGCGACCGCCTTGGATACGACCACCTTGGATACGATAGCTTCAGCTGCACCAGGGGAAGCCGCAATCGGGCCGTCGGCGGACGTCACAGCCGATCCGCCGATCACGCCGCAAACAAAAAGTGAACCGGTGAAACGCCGGTTCGATTTCAGTCTGCGTCGCGGCGTCGCGCTCGTGGCCGCGGTGGGGCTCGCCTCGCTAAGCTTGGCTGTCATACAGCCCCCTCAGCCAAACCATGAAGCCACGCGTTCCCGCCCAGAGCGGCGTCAAAGAAATGGACCGCAGGCATCGTCGGCCAGGAGCGCTCATAATGAATGACCCGGCAAAGAGCCGGCGCCCCGCCTTCATATTCTACGCCATCCTGTGCGTGCTGGTGTTCTTGCTTTTGGTCATGCTTTTGGCGCTGGCCTACATCCCGGGTGCACCTGGTTTCGTCCTTTGGCTGTTCACCCCGACTGTCGAACGGACGGGAGGGTGAGCATGGCGAGAAGGGCGAGCGATCATGCAGTGCTAGAACCCCGGCTTTTGATCCGGCAGGCGGCTGCCGAGCGGTGTAGCTTGTCAAATCCGTGCGAACGAGGCGGCCGTATATACGAGGTGGACCGCACGGACATCATTTGGAAGGAAACGGATCTATCGAAGCTCTTCGCGGTCGCGTCAAAGGACGTGCGCGAGGTGGTGCTGGTGGCACTATGGACAGGACAGCGACAGGGCGACGTCCTCGCGCTCAATGCCTTCTCCTACGACGGGAAGACAATTCGACTGAAACAATCCAAGAGCGGGCGCCATGTCAGTATCCCGGCTGCCGAGGTATTGCGGGTTATTCTGGATCCGTCGCGAGAGAGAGGGTGCGATTCTTCGTTCGTCTGCCGGAGACAAATGGACGAGCGATGGTTTTCGCGCCAGCTTCAATAAGCGTGCAAGAAAGCAAAGATCAGCGGGCTTCAGTTTCACGACTCGCGCTCGAGGCTGCACGTCATTGGAGATCGCATCGATCACCGGGGCACATCGCCAAAGGATGTCGATGTGATTCTCGACAAGCACTATCTCGGCAAGCGCGCGAGGCTCGCGGAAAGCGCGATCATAAAGCTCGAAACTAGAACGAACTTAGGAAAATGGGTCCGATTCATAATCAAATCGGCTGACGCATGATATAATCCACGCGTTGATTTAATTGTTGTTTCCGATGGTGGGCGCACCAGGGCTCGAACCTGGGACCCGCTGATTAAGAGTCAGCTGCTCTACCAACTGAGCTATGCGCCCATCGAAAACAACCGCGTCGGCCACGATGCCGGGCCGACGCGAACGAGCGGGGTTTAGCAAAGGCCGCCCGACCTGTCTAGAGCTGAATTTAAGGTTTCAACCGCGCCGTCATCGGCTCCGGTTTTCCCTTCAGCCGCTTGACCATCAGCTTGTTGAGCGCAGCCACATAGGCACGCGCGCTCGCCACCAATGTGTCGGGATCGGCGCCCTTGGCGGTGACCGAGCGGCCGTTCTCGGCAAGGCGCACGGAAACCTCCGCTTGTGCATCCGTGCCCTCGGTCACGGCCTGCACCTGGTAGAGTTCCAGCACCGCGTCATTCGGCACCAGCGCCTTGATGGCGTTGAAAATGGCATCGACCGGACCATTGCCCGTTGCCTGTTTCGTCACCGTCTTGCCGTCGATATCGAGCGTCAGCGTCGCAGTCTGCGGGCCCATGGTACCGGCGATCACCGTCAGCGCCTCGACCTTGATGCGCTCGCCAGCGTGGCCGATCTCATCGTCCACCAAGGCTTCGATATCTTCGTCGTAGACGATCTTCTTGCGGTCAGCGAGATCCTTGAAGCGCTTGAACGCATCGTTCAACGCATTGTCGCCGAGATCGTAGCCCAGTTCCTTCAACTTCGAGCGGAAGGCATTACGGCCCGAATGTTTACCCATCACCAGCGAGGTCTTCGACACGCCGACTGAAGCCGGGGTCATGATCTCGTAGGTCTGCGAATTCTTCAACATGCCATCCTGATGGATGCCGCTCTCATGGGCAAAAGCATTCCGGCCAACGATGGCCTTGTTGTATTGCACCGGAAACGACGTGACGGCCGAAACCAGTTTCGAAGCGCGCATCAGCATCGTCGCTTCGATCTGGTTGTGATAGGGCAGAATGTCGGCGCGGGTGCGCAGCGCCATCACCACTTCTTCCAACGCCGCATTGCCGGCACGTTCGCCGATGCCGTTGATGGTGCATTCGATCTGGCGCGCGCCGCCGGCGAGACCCGCCAGCGTATTAGCAACCGCCAGGCCAAGATCGTTGTGGCAATGTACCGAGAAGATCGCCTTATCGGAATTGGGCACGCGCTCGCGCACGGTGCGGAAGATGCGCTCATATTCCTCGGGCACCGTATAGCCGACGGTATCGGGAATATTGATCGTCGTCGCGCCCGCCTTGATCGCCGCTTCGACGGTCCGGCACAGGAAATCCATTTCCGTGCGCGTGCCGTCCTCGGCCGACCATTCCACGTCCTCAACAAAGTTACGGGCGCGCGATACCTGCGCCGTCACCATTTCGAGCACTTCGTGCGGCTCTTTCTGCAGCTTGTATTTCATGTGCAGAGGAGAAGTGGAGATGAAGGTGTGGATGCGCGCGCGACGCGCGTGCTTCACCGCCTCCGCACAGCGATCAATGTCATTGATCGCTGCACGCGCAAGGCCCGCAACCGTCGCGTTCTTCACCCGCTTCGCAACCGCCGTCACCGCTTCGAAATCACCTTCCGAGGCGATTGGAAAACCGGCTTCGATGATATCGACGCCCATCGCATCGAGAATGTCGGCGACTTCGAGCTTTTCCTCGAAGGTCATGGTGGCGCCGGGGGACTGCTCGCCATCGCGCAAGGTCGTGTCGAAAATGAGCACGCGATCGCGATTGGAAACGGAGGATTGGGACTTGCTGTTATCGTTCGACATGGAACTGATCCTGAATCTGCTGCTGATGGCCTCGAAGGTCTGCTGGCGAGACCCGAAGGCGCTCTTGCTTCGTTACCCCTCCCCTGAGCGCCCAGGCATGGCCCGGCCGGCCCTCAGGGGCGACTAAGAAGAAGCAGACCAAGCAGCGAGGCGCGCAGAACCGCAGCCGGCGCGATGCGTCCGGCAGAAACGGTCTTTGGGGCAGCAAACTGCGCCACGGCGTCCTCATTCGCGGCCAAAAGCGGCCATCTCCATTCAAATAAGCGAAAACCGGCTAATTTGGCAAGGTCGAAGGCTAGCTCCCTTACTTGCGTAATCCTGCTTTCGGGCGATTTTCCGCCTCAGAGCTCGATATCGCAGCAAACGGGTGTTTCGGCGGCGATTGCCCCCGTAAACGGGGCGTCACACCAGGAGGAACGATGAGCGCGCCCACGACCCAGCTGAAGCCCCAGACGGCCACCGAGGCGAAACCCCTGGCCAGCGCGTCCCTGCTGGGGCCCCTGCTCGTCCTGGTCTTTGCCGTCTCCCAGGCGCTGCGCGATGTCTATTTCGGCTTCATTTTCCAGCGCGTCGATTTCTTCGCCGTCCTGTTGATCGCCTTCGGCCTCTCGGCCTTGGGTTTCGGACTATGGACGCTCCTGCGTGAGCCCGAACAGATCACCGTTCTACGCAAGGATATCCGCGCCGTGGTGGCGATGAATATCACCACGGCGCTCGCCTGGTCCTGCTTCTTCTTCGCCCTCAGCCAGATCGAGCCGGCTATCGTCAACACGATCCACAGCGGCATGGCGCCACTCACGGTGCTGGCGCTCGCCGCTTTCGGCATCAAGCTCGGCGGCTCGGGGGCAACAAACAGGCTCGAGCGGTTGAGTTACGCGGTGATGGCGGCATCACTCGCAGCCCTCTGGATCGTGGTGCTAAGCGGTGCTTCCGGAGCCCAGGGCAAAACCTTCGCCGGCCAACTCGCAGCCCTTGCCGCCCTGCTGGTCAGCGGCTCGATGATCACCTTGAGCCTGCTCTATTCAAAACGCCTGCACGACATCGGCGCCACCTCGGCCAGCATCACCTCGGTGCGCTATCTCGTGACCATCGTGCTGGCGGCGGCGATGACTTGGCATGACACTCGCCAGGGCGGCGGATTGGCGCGCATCAACGGCCTTGTCGATTTCACCACGATCGCTGTCGCGGCCGTGGCGTTGATCGTCATCCCCCTGTTCGCCCTACAGGCGGGCATCGCCCGCACGCCCCATCTGACCGGCCAAGTCATTCGCGCGCTCGGGCCGGTGTTGGTCTTCGCCGCACAACCGCTCGATTCGCGGCTGTCGTGGTCACTCCCGACCTTAATCTGCATCTGTGTCTATTCAGCTGCGATCATTGCCGCCAATGTCTTTCACGGCTGGCGACGTTAGAGCTCGGCTCAGAACCGAGCTCTAATTCCTATTTTAACGCATTCTCTTTGCGCGAACCCAGATCGAGTTCGCTCGAAAATGCTCTAGCCGAGAGCACTCTCAACCGCCTGCGCCACACCGAGCAAACGACGATCGGCGCCCTGAGCGCCCATCAGCATTAAGCCGACAGGCGCGCTGCCCGGCGTGTGACAGGGCAGCGAAATGGCACAGCGATCGAGCGTATTGGTGACGGTGCAATTGCGCAGCATCAGCAGGTTGACGCGCGTATACGCTGCCTCATCAGCGAGCTCCGCAATGGTCGGCGCGACCAGAGGCGTCGTTGGCATGACCAGGGCGTCGAACGCATCGAAATGCGCAACCGAGGCGATCAGCCGCTGACGCTCGCGCACGAGAATGCGCTCATCTTCATCCGTCTGGCTCTCGCCCTTGACAATGCGCGACACGACGCGCGGATCATACTCGGCGCCATGCTCGGCGATCCACGCCCGGTGATAGAGATAGGCCTCCCGCGCGCTGAAACCGCCCTTGTGATTGATCTTGGGAATATCGAGGAGCGCCGAGGCATCCACCGTCTCGATCTTGGCGCCGGCCTTCGACAGTCGCGACAACGCCGCTTCGAAAGCCTTGGCCGTTGTCGCATCGACGTCGTCGAACACATAAGCTGAGGGCACGCCGAGACGTAGCTGCGCCACGGACACCTCCGCGATCGGCGTCGGGTCGTCGGCGAGGACGCTGTCCACAGCCGCGCAGCACGCAACCGAGCGAGCCAGAGGACCGACGGAATCGAGCGTCGGCGACAACGGCAGAACGCCGTCACGCGGTACGCGGCTCGCCGTTGGCTTGAATCCGACCAGACCGCAGAGCGCAGCGGGAATGCGGCACGAGCCGCCCGTATCGGTGCCAAGCCCGACATCGGCCATGCCGTCGGCGACCGAAACAGCGGCGCCCGACGAAGATCCGCCCGGAATGCGCTTGGCCGCGCGATCGAACGGATTGGCCGGCGTGCCGAAATGCGGATTGATACCGAGGCCCGAATAGGCGAACTCGGTCATATTGGTGCGGCCAATCGGAATAAGTCCGGCCTTGCGCAGCCGCTGCACCACCAGCGCATCCCGCTTCGCCGGCGGGGCCTTGCGCAGGAAGGTGGAGCCGGCGGCCGTGGCCTGCCCGGCAATATCAAACAGATCCTTGATGCTCACCGTGATGCCAGCCAGTGCCGGCGGGTTCGACGCGCGATCATAGGCCTGCGCCTGGGCCAGCGCCTGCTCGTCGAAGGTGGAGAAAAACGTGCGCACGCCCTCTCCGGCCGGATCGGCGATACGCGCGAGCTGAACCTTGACAGCTTCTGCCCGGCCGCCCTGGCGATAATTCTGAGCCAATTCGGCGATTGTCGCTCCTGTGCCTAACATAGCCATCTCCTGCTGATCTCCATTGACTCACTAATCGACATGTGAAATATCACAAGCATGTCAGATGTCACCCCCTTCAATTTCGAAATCCCTGGCGGCGCGGCTTCCATCGCCATTTCCCGCCTGATCATCGCAGGCTGGGCCGGGCGCGACCCGGTCGCCCTGGAACACCACATTGTCGAACTCGAGCAGCTCGGCGTGAAGCGGCCGTCGCGGACGCCGATTTTCTATGCCGCCGCCGCGGCGCGGCTGACCCAGGCGTCGAAGATCGAGGCACTGGGCCCGGCAAGCAGCGGCGAGGCGGAATGCGTCTGCATCAGCCATGCCGGCGAACTTTGGATTGGGCTCGGCTCCGACCACACCGACCGCGAATTGGAAGCCATCGGCGTCGCCGCCTCGAAGCAGATTTGCGACAAGCCGATCGGCCGTGGCCTCTGGCGTCTGGCCGAGATCGAAGCCCATTGGGACCGGCTGTTGCTGCGCTCCTATGCGACGATCAACGGCGAGCGCGTGCTTTATCAATCCGGCCCGATCACGGCCCTGCGCACCCCGCGCAACCTGGTCGAGCTGCGCGACGACGGCAAGCCCTTGCCCGATGGCACCGCCATGTTCTGCGGCACCCTCGGCGCCATTGGCGGCATCCGGCCGGCGACACGCTTTGAAGCTGAACTCGAGGATCCGGTGCTTGGGCGCACCCTCACTCTGTCCTACGATATCGACGTCATTCCCGTCATCTCGTGAGGTTCCCGTGAACACGTCTTCATCCGCAGCGGCCTGGCTTCCTTCCACGCCTTCCGAGGCCGGAGAACGATTGCCGTTGCGCGATGAGGCCTATGCCGCCATCAAGCAGCGTATCATCACCTGCGAATTCAAACCTGGCGGCTATCTCAACGAAGCCAAGATCAGTCTGGCGCTCGGCATCGGCCGCACGCCCGTTCATCAAGCCATCGAGCGCCTTGAGCAGGATGGCCTCGTTGAGATCATGCCGCGCAAGGGCATCATCGTCACGGCCTTGAGCGTCGACACGGTCGCGCAGATCATCGATGTGCGCTTGATCAACGAGCCTTATTGCGCCGCCCTTGCCGCCGAACGCATCGATGCGAACGAACTGACGGCTCTACACAACATTCTTGAGCGGGCCGATGTCGCCACGTCTGCTCACGACACCAATCAGATGATGCTGCTTGATCGCGAATTCCATATGGCCATCGCATCGGCCGCGCGCAATCCGATCCTGGCATCCATATTGCAGAACCTGCACGAGCGTTCCCTGCGCTTCTGGTTCCTGTCGCTGACCGCGCAAGGACATCAGCGCGCGGTGCAGGATGAACATCTAGCCATCGCTGACGCTTTGCAACGGCGAGACCGCGAAGGCGCGGCCCAGGCAATGCACGTGCATATCGAGTCCTTCAGAAAGAATATCATCCATCGGGTATAAAGGAGTTATCCCATGACAAAGCCTCACAAAGAGTTCATCAGCCTCGACATGAATGAGGGTTGGGCCTCGCCGCCGGGATATCCGTCATCCATTCAACAGAAGATTCTGGCCAGCGACATCGACGAAGAGCGCAAGACCGGCAGCCGCACGCGCCTGCTGCGCTTCGATCCGGGCGCCTTCACCACCGCGCCCTTCGTTCACGATCATTGGGAAGAGGTCTACCTCGTCTCCGGCGACCTGACCGTCGGCAATGATGAGAACGGCAATGGCGGCGAAGCCTTTGGCGCGCCGACCTATGCCTGCCGCCCGCCGGCCGTCTATCACGGCCCGTTCAAGTCGAACGAAGGCTGCGTCCTCTACGAGATCCACTACTACGAAGATAGCGTTTCGAAGCCATAAGAGAACGCGGCCCCGTGAGGGGCCGCCCTCAAATAAAATGAGGAATCGTTGAAGGACCTTGGCAGGCCGCCTCGCCGCACGGGGCCTCTGAATCAGACCGTTGGAGATTGAACCGTGCTGTCACGCAGAAACCTTCTGAGCTCCGCTGTTGGTGCCACCGCTTTAGGCCTTGCACCTAAGGCTTTCGCTCAGGCTCCGGCATGGCCACAAAAGCCTGTCACGATCATATGCCCCTTCGCTGCAGGCGGTAACACGGACGGGATCGCGCGCATGGCCGCGCAACGCATGACCGAAGCCTATGGCATGGCATTCAATGTCGAGAACCGGCCTGGTGCTGGTGGCGCGCTCGCGGCTGATTTCGTCGCTAAGTCGCCGCCCGATGGTTACACATTGTTCATTGCCGCCCTGCCCGTCATGGCCATCGTTCCGGCCATGTCGAAGGTCCGCTACGACTCGCAAAAGGACTTCGCGCCGATCAGCAATATCGCGACCAATCCCTTCGCGTTGGTGATCAGCAAGGACCTGCCAGTCAAGACGGTCGCCGAGTTTGTCGCTTACGTCAAAGCGCGTCCGGACCAATTGTCTTATGGATCGGCTGGCGTGGGTAGCCTCAACCACTTGTCCATGGCGCTGTTTCTGAAGCGCGCTGGCCTGCAAATGGCGCACGTACCCTATCGCGGCAACGCACCGGCGCTCGCCGATATCGTTGCCGGCCACGTGCCCGCCATGTTCTCGAACCTGTCCGACGCTTTGCCCCAGATCAATGGCGGCTCGGTGCGCCTGCTCGCGGTGTCGAGCGCCGAGCGCTCCGCTCTCGCCCCCGACGCGCCGACTGTCGCCGAAGCCGGCTATCCCGGCTTCAACGTTCTAACCTGGAACGGACTGATGGCGCCGGCAGGAACGCCCATCGCCATCATCAACAAGATCGCCGACACAATGAGCGCGGCCATCAAGGACGAACCTTTCAGGAAGCAACTCTCCGACTATGGCGTCGATCCAGTTGCAGCACGGCCGGCGGAATTCGCCGCCACGCTCGCAAGTGACATGGTCATCTGGAAAGAAGCTGTCGATATCGCCGGTGTGAAACAACAATGAGCAAAATGAAAGCAGATACCCGCCCCGTCCTGATCGCAGGCGGAGGGCCAGTTGGCGTGGTGACGGCACTGGCATTGGCAAAGCGCGGCATCCCCGTGCAGGTCTTCGAGGCGCAAGCCGAGATTAACGACGCGCCGCGCGCCTCGACCCTGCATCCCGCGACCCTCGAAATGCTGGCCGACCTTGGATTGCTTGAAGAGGTCACGACCAAGGGTTTGGTCGCGCGCACATTCCAATTCTGGGATCGCCCGGCACGCCGGCTTGTGGCGGAATTCGATCACGCGGTTCTGGCGCAGGACACGAGCTGCCCCTATGTGGTGCAATGCGAGCAGCACAAGATCGTGAAAATGTGCATCGATAAGCTCGCCGCTTATCCGCATGCCAGCGTTTCCTTCGCCACGCCCGTCGAAAGCGTCGAGGCCAATGCGGACGGCGTCGCCATCACCGTAGCGCGGGCCGGCGGCACAGAGCGGATCGTAGGTTCCTATCTGGTCGGCGCCGATGGCGGCCGCTCCCTGGTGCGCAAGGCGTTGAACATAGCCTTCGATGGTTACACATTCCCCGAGCGCTTCCTGGTTCTGACGACGCCGTTTGATTTCGGTACGGAACACGGCGTCGCCTTCCGCGCCTATTTCTCCGATCCCGATGAATGGGCCAATCTGTTCAAGGTCGCGGGCGACGACGGCAAAGGCCGCTGGCGCGCCGTTTTCCCGACAGTACCGGGACAGACCGACGAAGAGGTGATGAGCGACGAAGCTAGCGAAGCGCGCCTGCAGAAGTTCTTCCCGAAAGCCGGCCGCTACGACATCTTCCACCGCAATATTTATCGCGTGCACCAGCGCGTCGCCGTGCGCTTCCGCGAGGGGCGCGTGTTCCTGGCCGGCGACTCCGCCCATGTGAACAATCCCATCGGCGGCCTCGGCCTCAACAGCGGCATTCACGACGCGACACATCTGGCCGAGCTGATCGGTGACGTGCTCGCCGGCAGCCGTCCCGACAGCGTGTTCGAGAGCTATGACGCGATCCGCCGCCCGACCAATATCGAATATGTCCAGCAGCAGACCATCGCCAATAAGAAGCGACTGGAAGAACGCGATCCGGCAGCGCGCGAAGCGAACTTCGAAGCCCTGCGCAAGATGGCGGCCGATCCCGTTGCACACCGGGCCTTCCTGTTAAGAACATCGCTGATCGAAAGCGTCAGAAAGATAAAGGCAGCAGCAGAATGAAGATCGCCGTCCCGGATTTGATCTCGAACTCGTACTTTCCAGCAGTCACGGCGGTCCACGGCGGCATGCTGGCGGCGCAGGGTATTGACGCGACGGTCGAGCTGATCTTCCCCGTCAATAAAGCCTATGAAGCCTTGCGCGACGGCACCGTCGATGCGGTGGCAGGCTCCGCCCATTCGGCGTTGCATGCTTTCCCAGAGTGGCAGGGCGTTAAATTGCTCTGCGCTCAGGGCCAAGGCATGTATTGGTTCCTCGTCATGCGCGCGGACATTCCCTGCGAGCGCGGCGACGTCAGCGTGGTCAAGGGCCGCACCATCGGCGCGGCGCCTTGGGTTGACCTTGGCCTGCGCGGTCTGCTGCACGCCGCCGGCATCGACGAGAAGCGCGATAACGTCACCATCGCGCCCGTGCCCAACACCGGTGCGCCCAGCACCAATTTCGGCCTGACGGCGGCCAAGGCGCTTCAGGATGGTTTGATCGACGGCTTCTGGGCCAATGGCATGGGAGCGGAAGTTGCGGTGCGCAGCGGCGCCGGCAAGATCGTGCTCGACATTCGGCGCGGCGACGGCCCGAAGGAAGCGTTCAACTTCACGATGGCGTCCGTTGCCGTCACCGACAAGTTCCTCGCTGAGCGCCGTGACGAAGCCATGGCGTTGAAACAGGCGATCGCGGGCGCCCATCAGACGTTGAAGCAGAATCTCGCGCTTGCTACCGAGATTGGCCAAAAGGTCTTTCCGGCCGAGCAAGCCGCCCTCATCGCTGGCATCGTCGAACGCGACCTGCCCTATTATTCGACCGATATCAGCCCGGACTTCGTGCGTGGCATGAACGCTTTCGGTCGCGACGTCGGCATTCTCAAGGGCGACCCCGCCTATGAAGCTGTCGTCGCGCAGTAAGCGGCAATTGCGGTAAATGTCTCAAGGCCCGGTTCTCACCGGGCCTTTTCTTTTGCCAGCTTGTGCTTTTCTACGCCGCCACGGCACTTTGCGTCGGGCGCGGCTGGTACAGCAGCATCAGGGCCACCGCCAGGACACTCGATGCCAGCATGATCGCGAAAGCGATGGCATAGGAGCCGTTCTTGTCGAAGATGACGGCGCCGAGATAGGCACCGATGCCGCCGAACGCATGATGCACCATGGTGATGAGGCCACTGATGGCACCCAGATGCTTCATGCCGAAGGCATCGCGCACGAACAGAATGGTCAGAGGCGCGGTGACAAGGAAGGTCAGGCCGAACGCCAGAGTGAAAATGGCGATCGATGCGGTCGACTGATCGATCAGAACAAGGCCGAAACAAGCGATCCGCAGAACGAAAGACGCGATCGTCGGCATCACCGGGCCTGTCTTGTCGCCGAAGGCACCTGCCAGCAGCACGCCGATCAAGGCAGCAAGCCCCATCACCGCCAGAAGATTGCCGGCGAAAAGCTGGCTGACGCCGCTATCTTCCGCATAGGCGACGAGATGGGTGGTGACGAAGAAATCATCGAGGCCACACACGGCGAACACGCCGATCAGCACCCAGAAACGGCGGGTGCGCATGGCCTCGCGCAAGCTCATGCCTTCGCGCGGCACCTGGGCCATAAGCGAGCCGTTGGCCGCATGGGCCGGAACAGCGAAATAGATCAACGGCAGCAAGGCCAGATGGGCCGCCGCCACCCAGAAATACACCGAGCGCCAGCCGATCTGCACCAGTACCGCTGCCAGCACGGCGACGATCAACAGTTGCCCCAGGCTCATACCTGAAGTCACGAAACCATTGGCAAAGCCGGTTTTGCCCGGGAAAGTCCGCGCCACCATCACACCGACCGTGGTGGTCGAACAGCCGGCATTGCCCACGCCGTAGATCAGGCCGAACAGCAGCAGCACATGCCAGGGCTCGGTGACAAAACCCATCATCCCGATGCCAAAGGCGCAGACGACCACGCCGGAGGCGATCAGAAACCGCAGACTCATCCGGTCAGCCAGCTTGCCGGCAAAGAACATGGCGATGGCCGATACCACCTGAAATACAGCTACCGCCGAGCCGATATCGGCCCGGTTCCATTTCAGATCCTCAACCATCGGACGCAGGGTCAGACCCACGGCCAGCCGGCCACTGCCATTGACGAACAGCGCGAAGAAACCGGCGGCGAGCACGAGAACGGCCGCCATGGACAATTTACTGGGCTTGGGCACGGTGTTTCCAAAGAAATTATTGCCCAAGGATTAGCCACTAAACCGCAGTAAGGCGACCGTTCAATCAGCGAAATCCCGCGATTTAGACGCAGGGCTGCCCTGCATGCAGGGCCCGGAAGCGGTGTTCAACCTTTCCGGACCGGGCATCTGTGCTGGACTTAGCGGGGGTTTTGCCGGATGTAAGCCCCGGAATTGGCGGAAGTCCGTCCCGCCCGGAGTTTTCAATGGACACGAAGAAGCAGAAGCGGCTCGAACTCCTGCGTGAGTTCCTGACGGTGGCGCATCAGAAGCTGGGCCTGGAATTCGGCATTGAACTCTGGGATGGCTCGCGCATTCCCAAGGATTACCCGGCCGATGGCCTGGCCGTAGCGATCGCCGACGAAGGCGTCGTCGCCGCCATGTTGCGCAAGCCCAAGCCGGAGACCATGGCCAATCTGTGGGCGGCCGCACGCGTCGACATCCGCAATGGCACGATTTTCGACCTCGTCGCCAAGAAGCCGAAAGTGCGCACGAAGCACTTTGTCAAATCGCTCAGCAAGATGCAGATCGCCAAACTGGCGGCCAAATTCCTGTTCGTACCGCGCGGTGGCCCCTGGCCGCTGGAAAGCGTGGGCACGGAGAAGCAAAGCGACGGCAGCGCCGGCGAAAACAAGAAGAACATCTCCTATCACTACGACGTGTCGAACGCCTTCTACGAACTGTGGCTCGACAAGGAGATGGTCTACACCTGCTCTTATTTCACCGACTGGAACAACTCCATCGACCAGTCGCAGTTCGACAAGCTCGACATGGTTTGCAAGAAGCTGCGCCTCAAGCCGGGCGAGACCCTGCTCGACATGGGCTGCGGCTGGGGCGCCCTGTCGATGCATGCGGCGAAATATTATGGCGTGAAAGCCTATGGCGTGACCCTGTCGGAACAGCAGGTCGCTTATGCCAACGAAAAGATCAAACGTCTCGGCCTGCAGGATCAGGTGCGCATCGAGTGCAAGGATTATGCGCTGGCCGAAGGCGCCTACGACAAGGTGGCGGCGATCGGCATGCTGGAGCATGTCGGCATCGATAACTTCCCCACCTATTACAAGACCGCCGCGCGCTCCCTGCGTCCCGGTGGCCTGTTCCTGCATCACGCCATCACCCGCCCCGGCAAAAGCGAAGCCGCGCGCACCAAGAAGCGCCGCCCCGAATTCGCGGCGCTGACCCGCTACATCTTCCCCGGCGGCGAACTCGATTACATCGGCCGCACCGTCACCAATCTCGAGCTGCATGGCTTCGAGGTCCGTGATGTCGAATGCTGGCGCGAACATTACATGGTCACCTGCCGGCACTGGCATGACCGGCTCGTCGCCAATTGGGATGCGGCGGTAAAGGAAGTTGGCGAAGCGACGGCGCGCACGTGGCTCGTCTATCTCGCCGCCTGCTCGATCACTTTCGAGCGCAACAATTGCGGCCTTTACCAGACCCTGTCGGTCAAACGCCTGAAGACCCCCACCGACATGCCGCCGACCCGCACTTATATGTATGCGTGAGCGCAGTCAGCGCCGAATCGGAACAAGTCCAAGGACCGACACTAAAAAAGCCCCATCAACCGATGGGGCTTTTTATTTGGGGGCGATCGAAACGCAGTTTGCTCTAGATGGCGACCACCGGCATGCCAACGCGCACGCGATCAAACAGGTCGATCACGTCCTCATTATACATGCGGATGCAGCCATAGGACGCAGCGCTGCCGACCGAGCCGCGCATAGTGCGCGTCGTGCCGTGGATAGCGATCTCGCTGCGATCGAGGGTAATGGCGCGCGGACCCATCGGATTGTTGGGGGCGCCACCGGGAATAAGATCGGGAATACGCGGGTTGTCGTGTTTGACGACAGCTGGCGGCGCCCAATCCGGATTGACGAATTTGCCTTCCACATGGGCCCAGCCGGACCAAGCCTTACCGGCCTTGCCGACGGCGACCGGATAACGGATCGCCTGACCATCGCCAACCACCAGGAAGAGTTTGCGCTGACGCAGCGAGATCACCATCGTGCCCGGCGGATATTCGGCCGGAAAAGGCACAACATCACGCGCGGCAAGCGCCGGCGTTGCGAAGGCGGCCACGGCAGCAACGCCACCACCAAGTTGTAAAAAACCGCGACGCGACAGCGCGCTGGACACAAGACCGACCATAACCCCAAACCCCGTCGTGACCGGCCAGCCGTGGGAGAAGAACGGCAAGCCGGATAGTGTTGACTGAACGGGGTGGACTATAGCACCGAGCTCGATGCAGTGGTGCAACACCTTCCTGGAAAGGTGAACAAAACCCTGTGCTACACGGGTTTGTGAAAGGATACGCTCATGATTGGGGCACGATGATCGTCACCCCAATGGATCGGATCGCGACCAGAGAACCTTATTCCAGCGGCGCCACAGGAACGTCGGGCGTTACAGGCGTAGGTTTACTCGGCGGCGCATCGAGCGGCGCCACAGGCACGGTCGGCGTAACAGCCGGAGCCGGTGCGGTTGGTGCAGTGGTCACCGGTCCGCCGGGATAGACAACGCGGGGTGCAGCCGCCACCGGCTCAGTCGGCTTCGTCTCCGGCTTTGCGGTCTCCGGCTTGACCAATTCAGGTTTGGCCACGTTAGGCGTAACCGGCCTAACCTCCGGCTTCACGCCATCGGGACGGGCTGCATCGGGACGCGTGGCTTGCGGCCGACCCTGTGGCCGTGCGACCGGCGGATTACTTTCGCCCGGGCGCATGTTCGGCCCTTCGCTGTCAGGGCGAGCAGCAGCCCGAGGCGGACGTTCTTGTGGCCTGGTATTCGATTCCGGACCGATGCCAGGAACGACATGTGGGGCCGGCGGCACGACCGCTCCACGAGCACCAGGAGACGGACCTCCAAGCGGCCCCTCGCGATAATCGTTCTCCCGCGCCTCATTGCGCGGCGTCATGCTCAGCCGGGACGAACGGATGATGTCCCCCTCGATCCCGTCGACCACCAACCGGAAGCGCTGCCCACGACGGTTCTGCGCGTTGACGATGTAAGTCCGACCACTGCGCTGCATCGGGCCGATGACGCGATAGCCGTCATCGCTCAAGCTCTCGCGGATTTCACTCGGCGACAGCATGCCCATCGCCCTATAGCGCGGCGCATAGTCCGGCGCTTCGTAGTTGTAATAAGGCTCGACCGGATAAGAGGGGTAGGAATAGGTGCCATAGCCCCAATAGCCGTAAACCTGCGCCTGCGCCGGTGCCGCCGCGCCGACCAGCGCGGTCGCCGCCGCCAAGCTACCGATAACGGCAGTGCGGGAAAGCATTCGCTTTAGAGCGGCCATTCAAGCCTCCTGTGATGATACAACGATGCACCGCCGATCGCGGGCACGGCATCAACGAGTGAACCTACCCCGAGATTTCGATTGGGATTGCGGCAAGGATAGGACGCCAGAGGCGCTTTTTTGAGAGGCTTTACCGAGTTCTGTGACAGGCGCCCACGCCGTTTCGCCGTCATTTTCGCGCATCGGCGGCGATTCCGCCAAAACGGTCGATATCGGCCTCCCGGGTGGTAAAAGAGGTCACCAGACGCACGAAAACCTCGTCTCGCCCGGGCCTCTCGCTGTCTGCCAGACGATCGGCTGACCAAGGATAATAGCGCGCCCCGGCCTGTTTCAGCGCCAGATCGGCCACCTTTGGCAGAATAGCAAACACTTCATTGGCCTCGACAGACCAGGGAAGGCGCACGCCGGGAATGGCGGCGAGAGCCGCAGCCAGCCGCCCCGCGCGCGCATTGGAATGACGCGCCAGCTCCAGCCAATGGCCGTCCTCAAGCCAGGCCAGCATTTGGACCGCCAGGAAGCGTCCCTTTGATAAGGTATGGCCACCGCGCTTGCGCCGATAGGCGAAGTCCGCCGCCAACGCCTTGTCGAAGAAGATCACAGCCTCGCAGGCAAAGGCGCCATTCTTCGAGGCGCCAAGCGACAGCACGTCGACACCGGCCCGCCACGTGATATCGGCGGGCGCGCAGCCGAGTGCCGCCACGGCATTGGCGAAACGCGCCCCATCCATATGCACCCGCACGCCATGCCCATGGGCGAGAGCCGCCAGCTCGGCGACCTCAGTGGGGCGATAGAGCGTGCCCGATTCGCTCGCCTGCGACAGTGACAAAGCTGCCGGCTGCACCTGTTTAACGACACCCGCTGGATAGGCAGCCAGACTAGCGGCAAGGGCTGCGGGCGTGATCTTGCCGGCGCCCCCTTCGATGCCAATCATCTTGGCGCCGGCGGAGAAAAACTCCGGCGCGCCGCATTCATCGTTCATCACATGGGCATGGGCATGGCAGAAGATCGCCCCATAAGGTGGCGTCAGCGCCGCCAGCGCCAATGCATTGGCCGCCGTCCCGGTGGCAAGGAGAAATACGATACAATCGCGCTCGAACACTTCGCCCAGGCGCTCCTCGGCCCGGCGGGTAAAAGGGTCGGCGCCATAGGCCGGCACCGACCCGTCATTGGCCGCCACGAGGGCTTCCAAAACCTTGCGGGAAGCGCCACTGGCATTGTCACTGGCAAAATCGAGGGACGAGGTCTCGGCGGTCTTCATGGCGTCTGACATGCCCACAATTGCGGTTCCAGGCAACGGTCCAAGCAACGGCTTGTGAAGGATTTCACCGAATTCCTGTGGCGCCGGTAGCAGATATCGCTAGATTACCGTACCTTACGCAGGCAAGGCGGCCAGAACCTCCATTCCGCCGCCTGCCTGGAAAAGGAGCCGTACACATCACCTCCGGAAATGCCACGCCGTACGTCGAAGCGGCGCCAGAAAACATCACTATGTCGCGGGGCGATGATGCGGAAATGTTCGATCTCGCACCCGTTTCGCTGTGGCTGGAAGACTATTCCGGGCTGCGCTTGCATTTCGATGCCTTGCGCGCCCGAGGCATCAGCGATCTACGCGCCTATCTCCGCCAAGACCGTGAACATGTGCGCGCCTGCTCGGCGCTCCTTCGCATCATCAAAGTCAACCGCAAGACCTTGAGCCTGTTCGAGGCACCCGATCTCGACACTTTGACGGCCAATATCGAGCGTGTCTTCCGCGACGACATGTTCGACGCCCATGTCGAGGAACTGGCGCAGCTTTGGGATGGCCATCCCCAATTTTATGGCACCAGCGTCAATTATTCGCTTTCCGGCCGCCGCATCGACATCCAACTCAAAGGTTCGGTCCTGCCCGGCTATGAGAACAGCTGGCAGCGTGTGCTGGTGGCCATCGAAGACGTGACCGATCGCGAAACGGCGCGCCGCGATCTGACCGCAAGCGAAGCCTATGCGCGGGGCCTGTTCGCCCACTCGCCGGTTTCGCTCTGGGTCGAGGATTTCAGCTCCATCCGCCGGCTTCTGGAAGAAGTACGCTTCCGTGGCATCACCGATTTCCGCGTGTTCACCGACGTTCATCCTGAGTTCGTCGAGCGTTGCATGAGCGAAATCCGTGTCGTCGACATCAATCAGCAGACGTTGCAGCTCTTCGGCGCGCCGGACAAAACCACCTTGCTGCACCGGCTCGACGAGGTCTTCCGCGACGACATGCGGCAGAATTTCCGCGAACAGCTCATCGATCTGTGGGACGGCAAGCTGTTCCAGCAGCGCGAAGTGCTGAACTATGCGCTCGATGGCACCGAGATACATTTTTATATGCAGTTCTCCGTGCTACCCGGTCACGAGAAAGACTGGTCGCTGGTGCAGGTCGCGCTCACCGACATCACCGCGCGCAAGAAGGCCGAGGCCTATCTCGAATATCTCGGCAAGCACGACGTGCTGACCAAACTCTACAACCGCTCTTTCTATGTCGATGAATTGCACCGGCTGGAGCGCAAGGGGCCTACGCCCGTCACCATCGTCATCATCGACCTCGATGGCCTGAAGATCATCAATGACCAGCTGGGTCACTCCGCCGGCGACACGCTGCTGGCGCGCATCGGCGAAGTCTTATCCAAGCTGGTCGAGAAACCCAGCCATGCGGCGCGCATCGGCGGCGACGAATTCGCCGTTCTGCTGCCGGGCGCTGACGAAGCAGTCGGCCAGAAGCTGATGGACGACATCCATGCGCTGGTCGAGCTGAACAACCAATATTATGGTGAGCCGCGCCTGAGTCTGTCGATGGGCGCCGCGACCAGCCATCCCGGCGAACGGCTGGAAGCGACGATCAAACGAGCCGACGACTGCATGTACGAAACGAAACGGACCCGTTACACGCAGCCGAGCAATGACCGCCGGCGCCATTCCGACCATCTCGCGCCCTAAACGGGAACGCCTGAGCCGCTCAGGCTCCCCAGTTGTAACCCTGCTGCGTTTGACGCCAATTTGCCCGTTTGGCGGCCAGACGACGCTATAATTATCCCCGTGCCAACGGCCTCCCCCACTTGTAAGCTGGGGGCAAATCTGCCATGTTCGCCCGCCTTGAATAGGACAGCTATGCTGACCATTTAGGCAGAAGGGCATCGACCCTTGAAATTACGGCGAAAAGGGTGGCGTCGAACGCCGGCCGGACGCGCTGGTTTTATGGGATCTCATCCGGCAGCATGCCGCCGCCGGCAAATGAGAATTCAATTGGCATCACCGGTCTGGAGCGGGGGATGATTGGGCGTATGTGGCGAAAACGGTTCGGCGACGTCCGGCGAAAACCCGCCGGTCGAGGACCGCGAACGCGCGTCCCTTTGCAATTGGTCTAATTCAGATTTCGCCCATTATACGTTGGCAAGATTTTTCCAGGTGACCGGCAAGTAAGCGATCTGCGCTTAGCCCGCAGACGATTTGTCAAGCGATCTGGATAAACGATCTGGCCAGCACAGTTTCCGGAGCAGCGCCATGAACGGCCAGTACTTTGACCCCGCCCTCCCCCGCGCCCAGGGTCTCTATGACCCATCGAAGGAACATGATTCCTGCGGCGTCGGCTTTGTCGCCCGCCTCGACAACATCAAGTCGAACGATGTCGTCGCCATGGGCTTGCAGATCCTGCTCAACATCGACCATCGCGGCGCCGTCGGCGCCGATCCGAAGTTGGGCGATGGCTGCGGCATTCTCACCCAGATCCCGCATGAGTTCTTCGCGCCCGAATGCGCCAAGCTCGGCTTCACCCTACCGGCGGCACAGCACTATGGCATCGGCCAGTTCTTCATGCCGCAGAATGCGAGCGTGCGCACCGAGATCGAAGCCATCGTCAATCGCTCGATCGAAGAAGAAGGCCTGACCCTGCTCGGCTGGCGCGATGTGCCGGTCGACAGCTCCGACCTTGGCGAGGCGGTGAAAGCTGTCGAGCCGGTGATGCGCCAGGTGTTCGTCGGCCGTGGTCCCAGCGTGACCGATGACGACGATTTCGAACGCAAGCTCTATATTGCCCGCAAGGTGATTTCCGGCGTCGCGATCGCGCTCTCCGACCCGGACGCGGCTGAATTCTATTCGGTATCGATGTCCTGCCGCACCATTGTTTATAAGGGCATGGTGCTGGTCTCGCAGCTTGGCGGCTATTACACCGACCTTACAGACAAGCGTTACGGCAGCGCCCTTGCGCTGGTGCACCAGCGCTTCGCCACCAACACTTTCCCGTCCTGGCGGCTGGCCCATCCCTATCGCATGGTGGCTCACAACGGCGAGATCAACACCCTGCGCGGCAACGTCAACTGGATGGCGGCGCGGCAAGCTTCGGTCGAATCGAAGCTCTACGGCAACAACATCTCGAAGCTCTGGCCGATCTCTTACGAAGGCCAGTCCGACACCGCCTGTTTCGACAACGCGCTCGAATTCCTCGTGCAGGGCGGCTATTCCCTCGCTCACGCGGCGATGATGCTGATCCCAGAAGCCTGGTCCGGCAATCCGCTAATGGATGAGGATCGCCGCGCTTTCTATGAATATCATGCCTCTCTGATGGAACCGTGGGACGGCCCCGCCGCCATGGCCTTCACCGATGGCCGCCAGATCGGCGCGACGCTCGACCGTAACGGCCTGCGTCCGGCCCGCTACATCGTCACCGACGACGGCCTCGTGGTCATGTCATCGGAAGTCGGCGTGCTGCCGATCCCGGAAGAGAAGATCGTCACCAAGTGGCGTCTGCAGCCGGGCAAGATGCTGCTCGTCGACCTCGAAAAGCACACCATCATCTCCGACGACGAGATGAAGGCCGCCATGGCCGGCGCCCATCCTTACAAGGCTTGGCTCGACCGCACCCAGATCGTGCTGGAAGACCTGGCGCCGATGGAGCCGCGCGCACCGCGCACCGACGTGTCGCTGCTCGATCGCCAGCAGGCGTTCGGCTACACCCAGGAAGATCTGGCCATCCTGCTCGCACCGATGGCGATCACCGGCGAGGAAGCCACCGGCTCCATGGGCACCGACACACCGATTTCGGCCATGTCGGACCAGTCGAAGCTGCTCTACACCTATTTCAAGCAGAACTTCGCCCAGGTGACGAACCCGCCGATCGACCCGATCCGCGAACAGCTCGTCATGAGCCTGGTCTCCTTCATCGGTCCGCGCCCCAACCTGCTCGATCTTGAAGGCACCGCGAAGCGCAAGCGTCTCGAAGTGCGCCAGCCCATCCTCACCAACGAGGACCTGGAGAAGATCCGCAACATCGGCATGATTGAGGACACTTTCGACACGCGCACGCTCGACATCACCTATGCCGCCGATCGCGGCGCCGAGGCGATGGAAGCCATGCTCGAGCGCCTGTGCAAACGCGCCGAAGACGCGGTGCGCGGTGTCTACAACATCATCATTCTGTCCGATCGCATGACCGGTCCGGATCGCATTCCGATCCCGGCGCTGCTGGCGACGGCGGCTGTGCACCATCACCTGATCCGCAAGGGTCTGCGCACATCGGTCGGTCTCGTCGTCGAGACCGGCGAAGCGCGCGAAGTGCATCACTTCGCCTGTCTCGCCGGCTATGGCGCCGAGGCGATCAACCCCTATCTCGCCTTCGAAACCCTCGCCGCGATGGCCGAGGATTTCCCCGAGGAAGTGGACGAGGACGAAGTCGTCAAGCGCTTCATCAAGTCGATCGGCAAGGGCCTTCTGAAGGTCATGTCGAAGATGGGCATTTCGACCTACCAGTCCTATTGCGGCGGGCAGATTTTCGACGCCGTCGGCTTGTCACAGCAGTTCGTCAACCGTTATTTCACCGGCACAGCGACACGCATTGGCGGCGTTGGCCTTGAAGAAATCTCGCAGGAAAGTGTCCGGCGCCATGCCGACGCCTTTGGCGACTCGCCGGTCTATCGCACCATGCTGCATGTCGGCGGCGACTATGCTTTCCGCTTCCGTGGCGAGGCCCACTCCTGGTCGCCGCAATCGGTGTCGCTGCTGCAACATGCGGTGCGCGGTAATGCGCAGGATCAATATCGCGCCTATGCCAAAATGCTCAACGAACAGGACGAGCGGCTGCTGACGATCCGTGGCCTGTTCCGCGTCAAGTCGGCGGAAGAAGATGGCCGCAAGCCCGTGCCGCTCGAGGAAGTGGAGTCGGCCAAGGACATCGTCAAGCGTTTCGCCACCGGCGCCATGTCCTATGGCTCGATCTCGCGCGAAGCGCACACGACGCTTGCCATTGCCATGAACCGCATCGGCGGCAAGTCGAACACGGGTGAAGGCGGTGAAGAGACCGATCGCTTCACGCCGCTGCCCAATGGCGATTCGATGCGTTCCGCCATCAAGCAGGTGGCTTCCGGCCGTTTCGGCGTGACGACGGAATATCTCGTCAACTCCGATATGATGCAGATCAAGATGGCCCAGGGCGCCAAGCCTGGCGAAGGCGGACAATTGCCCGGCCACAAGGTCGACGCCGTCATCGCCAAAGTGCGCCATTCGACGCCGGGCGTCGGCCTGATCTCGCCGCCGCCACACCACGACATCTATTCGATCGAGGATCTGGCGCAGCTCATCTACGATCTCAAGAACGTCAATCCTGATGCACTTGTTTCGGTGAAGCTGGTCTCTGAAGTCGGCGTCGGCACCGTCGCTGCCGGCGTCTCCAAGGGCCGCGCCGATCACGTCACGATTTCCGGCTACGAGGGCGGCACCGGCGCTTCGCCGCTGACCTCGATCAAGCATGCCGGCAGCCCGTGGGAAATCGGCCTCGCCGAAACCCACCAGACCCTGGTTCTGAACCGACTGCGCTCGCGCATTACGGTACAGGTCGACGGTGGTCTGCGCACAGGCCGCGACGTCATCGTCGGCGCCCTGCTCGGCGCAGACGAATTCGGTTTCGCCACCGCGCCGCTGGTTGCCGCCGGCTGCATCATGATGCGCAAGTGCCATCTCAACACCTGCCCGGTTGGCGTCGCCACCCAGGACCCGGTGCTGCGCAAGCGCTTCGTCGGCCAGCCCGAACACGTCATCAACTTCTTCTTCTTCGTTGCCGAGGAAGTGCGCGAGATCATGGCCTCGCTCGGCTATCGCACGTTCAATGAAATGATCGGCCAGATGCAGATGCTGGATCGATCCCATATGGACGAGCATTGGAAGACCAAGGGCCTCGATTTCAGCCTGCTGTTCCATAAGCCGGAAGCCCGACCCGGCGACGGCATCTACAAGCAGGTCGATCAGGATCACGGTCTCAGCAAAGTGCTCGATCGTCGGCTCATCGCGGCCGCGCGCGGCGCCATCGATGAGATGAAGCCGGTCATCATCGAAGAGACGATCCGCAACGTCGATCGCACCACCGGTGCCATGCTCTCGGGTGAGATCGCCAAGAAGTATGGCCACGATGGCCTGCCCGACGAAACGATCCATGTGAAACTGAACGGCACGGCCGGACAGAGCTTCGGCTCCTGGCTGGCGCGCGGCGTGACGCTGGAACTCGAAGGCCAGGCCAACGACTATGTCGGCAAGGGCCTATCGGGTGGACGCATCGTCATCTACCCGTCAGCGCAATCGACGAAGATCGTGCCGCATGAATCGATCATCGTCGGCAATACCGTGCTCTACGGCGCCATCGCGGGTGAATGCTACTTCCGTGGCGTTGCCGGCGAGCGTTTCGCGGTCCGCAACTCCGGCGCCATCGCCGTGGTTGAGGGCACCGGCGATCACGGCTGCGAATATATGACGGGCGGCATCGTCGTCGTCATCGGCCAGACCGGTCGCAACTTCGCCGCCGGCATGTCGGGTGGCATCGCCTATGTGCTCGACGAGGACAACAACTTCGCCAAGCGCTGCAACCTCGCCATGGTCGAACTTGAATCGGTCGCCGAGGAAGAAGAGCTCAATCAGCGCCTCCATCATCAAGGCGGTGACTTGCAGGTGCATGGCCGCGTCGATGTGATGAACGATATGACGCGCTTCGATGCCGAGCGTCTGCATCAGCTCATCTCCAACCACCTGCGCTACACCGGCTCGAGCCGGGCGCAGGACATTCTCGATAACTGGGACGCCTATAAGGGCAAGTTCCGCAAGGTCATGCCGGTCGAATATCGCCGCGCCCTCAACGAAATGTTGGCGCAACAGCCGGCGGCCGCGCTCGCGGCGGGGGAGTAATCCGATGGGTAAGGTAACGGGTTTTCTCGAGATCGATCGGCAGGATCGCAAGTACGCGCCTGCCTCCGATCGCATCCGCCACTATCGCGAGTTCGTCTTGCCTCTCTCGGAGGAGACGACACGCAATCAGGCGGCGCGCTGCATGAACTGCGGCATTCCTTATTGTCACAACGGCTGTCCGGTGAACAACCAGATCCCGGATTGGAACGATCTGGCCTATAAGGGCGATTGGCAGGAAGCGCTGCGCAACCTGCATTCGACCAACAACTTCCCCGAAGTGACAGGCCGTGTCTGCCCGGCGCCGTGCGAAGAATCCTGCACGCTCAATCTGGAGAGCACGCCGGTCACCATCAAGACGATCGAATGCGCCATCGTCGATCGGGGCTGGAAGGAAGGCTGGATCAAGCCGGAGCCGGCAAAGCAGCTTACCGGCAAGAAGGTCGCCGTCGTCGGCTCAGGCCCGGCGGGCCTCGCCGCCGCGCAGCAACTGGCGCGCGCTGGCCATGACGTGCATGTCTACGAGAAGAATGCCAAGGCCGGCGGCCTGCTGCGCTACGGCATTCCCGACTTCAAGATGGAAAAGCACTACATCGACCGCCGCGTTGCTCAGATGACGGCCGAGGGCGTGACGTTCCATTACAACGCTCACGTCGGCGTCACTCTGCCGATCGAGGACCTGACGGCACAGTATGATGCCGTTGTTCTTGCGGGCGGTGCCGAGAAGCCGCGCGATCTGCCGATTCCCGGCCGGGATCTCAGCGGCGTCCACTACGCCATGGAATTCTTGCCGCAGCAGAACCGTCGCGTCTCGCACGAAGCGCCGACGAGCAACCAGCCGATCCTGGCCAGCGGCAAGCATGTTGTCGTCATCGGCGGCGGCGACACCGGTTCCGACTGCATCGGCACGTCGATTCGTCAGGGCGCCCTGTCGGTGACGCAGATCGAAATCATGCCGCGTCCGCCGGAGAAGGAAAACAAGCTCCTGGTGTGGCCGGATTGGCCACTAAAGCTGCGCACGTCCTCCTCCCAGCAGGAAGGCGCGGAGCGTGACTTCGCCGTCAACACGGTCGAATTCACCGGCCATGGCGTCGTCAAGAAGCTGCGCTGCGTGCGGGTGGACCCTAAATTCCAGCCGATTCCCGGCACCGAATTCGACCTCAAGGCCGATCTCGTGCTGCTCGCCATGGGCTTCGTCTCGCCCGTGCACGAAGGCATGATCGACACGCTCGGCGTCAAGAAGGACCCGCGCGGCAACGTCGCCGCCGACACCCTTCAATACAAGTCGACGGTGGAGAAGGTCTTCACGTGTGGCGACATGCGCCGTGGTCAGTCGCTCGTCGTCTGGGCCATCCGCGAAGGCCGCCAATGCGCCCATTCGGTCGACAAGTTCCTGATGGGTAAGACCCTGCTGCCGCGCTGAGCGGCTGCAGACATTTCACGTTCTCAACGAAACAACGTCAGCCCGCCGCACGCACGGGCTGACGTAAAATCGTCTTCAATTTCTCAGGCGCTGTTTTGCGCGCATCGCTGAGATAAATCTCGTGATGCTTGCCGCTCATGGCAAAGCCGTTGGCTGGCAGAAATTCGTCGTGCAACCGCTGCAGCACCGGCCCTTCATCATCGTAAGATCCGATATGCAGGATCTGGACACAGCGTCCCTCCTCGAAGGTCTCAAGCCGTAGCAAATCGATCGCGGCCGACGCGCCCTTCTTGCGCTGCGTCTCGATCGCTTGCGCCACCATGGCAGGATCGATCCAATCCGGCTGACCGATCATCATCGTCCACCGCCAGACATCTTTCGCTCGCGCGCGAAACACTCTCATGTCGTCCGCCCACCACAGGCCTTCGAGCGGACGCACCACATAGTCCTTGTCCAAGGTTTTCTTGCTTGCGAATTTCAGCGTGTAGGAAACGGAATACAGCGCCTCAAGAGCCTCTTTGTAACTCTGGGCAGTGTTGGGATCTCCCTGGCCGTCGATCATCAAAAAACGCAACGCCGGCACGTCAACAAGCGAGAATGTGCCTTTTGCCGGAGCGTAAAGATCCTTCCGCTCGATTTTGATATCGCCCTTCACCGGTCCCTCTCGCGCGCGAAGCCTCAGCTTACTTTGCTCATCATGCTGCCAGATGATGACAGGATCAGCGGCTAGCGGACACGGATGCGATAGGCGCAGCGTCGCGCGCCTTTCACAATATGCTCGGCTCTTTCAATCGTGCAGTGCGGCCCCAGCATCTCATGGAAAATAGCGAGCTCGGCACGGCAGAAATCCTGACAGGCCGTTGCGGCCGCGCAGATCGGGCAATGATTCTCTATCAGGAACCAGCCGTCGCCATCATCCGCCGGACGCCACTCCGCCATATAGCCTTCCTGGCTTCGGATCGCGGCCAACGCTGCGATGCGCGCCTCAAGACCATCGACATCCGCCAACGCCGCGCGATAGGCCGTCCGCGTTTCATCTTCACGCGCGCTGATCACCCGGTCGAGCGCATCCTTGCCCAAAATCTCGCGCATGTTGCGCAGCAGGCTCACCGTCAGCTCGGCATGGGTGTCGGGGAAGCGCGCATGGCCGCGATCGGTCAACCGCCAGAATTGCGATGGACGTCCGACGCCACGCGCGACGGCTTCGGTCTCGACAAGTCCTTCGCCGGCGAGCTTCATCAGCTGCTGGCGGGCGTTCTCGCCCGTCGTCCCCAACGCCTGCCCCAGATCCGAGGCCGTTTGCGGTCCACGCGTCTTCAGCAGCATAAGCAACCGATCCGCGACGGGACGGGATAAAGCGCGCTCATTTTCCAAGTCAAGTATTGACATATTTTCCGGCCGGATATATTCCAAGCATTAACTTGATATATAGTCAGAGACGTGCTTTTGCAACCGTCCGCTGAAGGTCGACGAACAAGCTTGTCCCGGGCATTTGCCATAAGGAGTTTTCGATGAAGGACCAGCATGTTGGCTGGGGCGTCCTGTTCTCTGGCAAGAACGGCATCCGCTCCATTGCGCTGGCTGGCGGCGTCGGACTGCACGCCATCAATGTCTATGTCGCGACCACCATCCTGCCATCGGTCGTCAATGACATCGGCGGGCTCGACTATTATGCCTGGAACACAACCCTCTTCGTCGTCGCTTCGATCCTCGGGTCGGCGCTCTCGGCCAAATTGTTGCAAGCAAGCGGGCCGCGCGGCGCCTATGCTATCGCGGCCCTGATCTTCGGCCTCGGGACGCTGCTCTGCGCCGCCGCGCCCAATATGCCGGTCATGCTTGTCGGTCGCTTCGTGCAGGGGCTGGGCGGCGGCTTCCTGTTCGCGCTCGCCTACGCGATGATTCGTATTGTCTTCGAGGAAGCCCAGTGGCCGCGCGCCATGGCACTCGTCTCCGGCATGTGGGGCATAGCCACTCTCGTCGGACCAGCCGTCGGCGGCATTTTCGCCGAGATCGGCGCCTGGCGCGCCGCCTTCTGGACCATGCTTCCGATCATCGCGCTCTTCGCTTTCCTGGCTTTCACCGTTCTGCCCCGCAAGAACCGCGACCAGATTGAGCGCACCGGCCTTCCCTTCGCGCAATTGGTTCTTCTCACCCTTGCAGCGCTGGCCATCTCGCTCGGCAGTCTCCGGCAGGAGCTTGCCTGGAATGGAGCTGGCGTGGCGGTCGCTTTGCTGTTGCTGGTGCTGTTTGGCCTCGTCGAGCATAACGCCCGGCAGAGGCTGCTGCCGCGCGGCTCCTTCAATATCAGCGCGCCCTTAGGGCTCGTCTTGGCGATGATGGCGCTTCTGTCGATCACCGTGACGACGACCGAGATTTTCGTGCCGCTCTTCCTTCAGGTTCTGCACGGGCAATCGCCACTGGCCGCCGGCTATATCGCGGCTGCGATGGCTGCCGGTTGGACCACGGGCGCTATCGCCAGTTCGGGCGCGCGCGGCCGAGGTGCTGATCGCGCCATCATTCTCGCGCCGCTCCTCTCTTTGACCGGCATGATCCTGTTGGCGCTGCTCGTCCCCGGCCCCTCGCAAGGACAATGGCAATCGCTGACCGTGATCAGCTTATCCCTGATCAGCGCCGGCATCGGCGTCGGGATCGGCTGGCCGCATTTGTTGACGCGCGTGCTGCAGGTGGCGCCAGCGGACGAGCAGGATCTGGCCTCAGCCTCGCTCACCACCGTTCAGCTTGTCGCCACCGCGCTCTGCGCGCCTATCGCCGGCATCGTCGCCAATCTCGCGGGCCTCACCGATCCCGGCGGCGTTACCGGAACGTCGAGCGCCTCCTTCTGGCTCTTCGCTGTCTTCGCGCTGGCGCCGGCCTTGGCCTTCCTCGCGGCGCTCAAGATCGCACGGGGCCGCAGGCGCCCGACGGTCGTGGCGCTGCCGCGTCCATCGCAAACGTAGCGAAGTCACTCTCGACGGCCCGGTGCGCCCGGGCCGTCACACCCATCTGAACAGCCCCAGTCCGGCATGCACTTCCGCCTGCGTAGCAACTGTCACTTCGCGCGCACGCTCGGTGCCTGTGCGCAGAATATCCATCACCCTATCGGGATCGCGCGCCAGAGCCGCACGTCGTTCGCGGATCGGACCGAGAAGTTCGACCAGCAAGCGTTCCAGCCGACGCTTCAAGGCCACGTCGCCAAGGCCGCCACGTCGATAGTGCGCCTTCAGTTCGGCCACGGCTTCGATGTCTGGATCGAAAGCATCGAGATAGGTGAAGACGACATTTCCCTCCACCGTACCGGGATCGCTGACGCGCAGGTGATTGGCATCGGTGTACATGCGGTTCACCGCATCGGCGATCTCCCCATCGGAAGCCGAAAGCGCGATGGCGTTGCCAAGCGACTTACTCATCTTCGCCTTGCCATCGACGCCGGGTAGTCGCCCCACCTGCGGGATCAGCGCTTTGGCCTCGACCAAGACATCCCGGCCAATCTGCCGGTTCAAGCGCCGCACGATTTCGTTGGTCTGCTCGATCATCGGCAATTGATCTTCACCGACGGGCACCACCGTCGCCTTGAAGGCGGTGATATCGGCCGCCTGCGCCGCTGGATAGCAGAGGAAACCCGCCGGAATGTCGCGACCAAAGCCGCGCATTTTGATCTCATCTTTCACCGTCGGGTTACGCTCGAGCCGCGCGACGGTGACGAAGTTGAGATAGAGCACGGTCAGCTCGGCCAACGCCGGCAGCGCCGATTGCACGCAGATCGTCGTCACCTGCGGATCGATGCCACAGGCGAGATAATCGGTGGCGACTTCCAGGACATTACGCGTCACCTTGGCCGGGTCATGTGCATTGTCGGTGAGCGCTTGCGCATCGGCGAGCAACAGGAACTGCCGATGGCTATGCTGCAAGGCGACGCGATTGCGCAGCGAGCCGGCATAATGGCCAAGATGCAACGCACCGGTGGTGCGATCACCCGTGAGAATAATGGGTTTTTCGGCAGTTGGTTTTTCGGACTTGGGATTTTCGGATTTGGGCTGAACAGACATCGGTGTCTCCTAGAAAGAGCCGCCGCAATGTCGAACGTCAGAAAAAATCCGTGTGCGCCAAAACGGCGGCACGGTCGTGCATGAACGACAGGCCGCTCCTTAGAAGGAGCGCCACCAGCAGAGGAAGAGCTGCGCGGGTTTGTTCATAGTGCGCCTTCATAGCAGGCGCCGTTGGCCCGGCCAAGAGCTACCCAGAGAGCTGGCCCGGCAAAGCAACCCTGGCGCGGAAAACCGCGCCAGGGCCGATCATTAACGCACCAAGACGTTGCGGAACTGCCACGGATCGCTGCTGTCGATGTCTTCCGGGAAGAAGCCCGGGCGACCTTCCAGCGGCGTCCAGTCGGTGTAAACGCCGACGACCGGGCCAAGATAGGGCAACTGCACTTCGAGGCAGCGGCGATAATCCATCTCGTCCGCCTCAACGATACCCGCCGTCGGATTTTCCAGCGCCCAGACCATGCCCGCGAGCACGGCCGAGGTCACTTGCATGCCGGTCGCGTTCTGATACGGCGCGATGCTGCGCGCCTCCTCGACCGAAAGCTGCGAGCCAAACCAATAGGCGTTCTTGCCATGGCCGTAGAGCAGCACGCCGAGTTCGTCGATACCGTCGGCGATCTCGTCTTCTTCAAGGATGTGCACCTTGTCCTGCACCTTGCCGCCCTGGCCGAACATTTCATGCAGGCTCAGCACCGCGTCGTTGCACGGGTGATAGGCATAGTGACAGGTCGGCCGGAACGCCGGCTTGCCGGCCGCATCACGCACGGTGAAATAGTCGGCGATCGAGATCGACTCGTTATGCGTGACGAGGAAGGCATATTGCGCCTGCGCCGTCGGCGTCCACGAACGCACCCGCGTGTTGGCGCCAGGCTGCAGCAAGAAGATCGCCGCGCCACAGCCTTCCGCGTGGGTGCGGGCGTTCTCCGGCATCCACTTCTCGTGGGTGCCCCAGCCCAGCTCCGCCGGCTGCAAGCCTTCCGACACGAAGCCTTCGACCGACCAGGTGTTGACGAAAACGCGCTGCGGCTTCGGCGACTTGGCACGCTGCGTATCGCGTTCGGCGATATGCACGCCCTTGACGCCAAGCTGCTGCATCATCTTGCCCCAGCCTTCACGCGCCGTCGGCGTAGGAATGCTGACGCCAAGATCGGCGGCGAGATTGACCAGCGCCTGCTTGACGAGCCACGACACCATGCCGGGGTTGGCACCGCAGGTCGACACCGCGGTCGTCCCACCTGGATTGCGCCGCTTGGCCGCAAGCAGGGTCTCGCGCAGCGCGTAGTTAGTGCGCGCTTCCGGCCCCTTGCTCTTGTCGAAATAGAAACCCGGCCACGGCTCGACGACGGTGTCGACATAAAGCACACCGATCTCACGGCAGAACTCCATGAGGTCGACGGAACCCGTATCAACCGAAAGATTGACGCAGAAGCCCTGCCCCTTGCCGGCCTTCAGCAGCGGCTCCAGCAAGGTGCGGTAGTTTTCCTTGGTCACGGCTTCATGCAGGAAGGTGATGCCGCGCTCATCGAGCAGGCGGCGATCAGCATCGTCGGGCGCGATGACCACGAATTTCGACTTGTCGAACTGAAAATGGCGTTCGATCAGCGGCAGGGTGCCGCGGCCGATTGAACCAAAGCCGATCATGACGATCGCGCCATCAATCCGGCCATGCACGGGCCAATCCGTCATTTTTCTTACTCCTGGAATTTTTTGGAAAATAGCGGGCTCGAATGTTGAGCCCATACGTTCGGGGAGCCGGCCCCACGGGAGAGCCGGTCGATGTGCTGCCAAAAAGCAAACCGCACCGTCACGGTCAATGAAAATTGGCCGGGACGGTGCGGGCGGTGTTACAGGCGGCTGAAACTAGGCCGCGCGACGAACATCCCTCGCAGATGCCGGCGCGAGGAGGCAACCACGCGCGCCGGCCAGAGTGCCCGGTTTCAATTCAAGCCCCAGGAAACGGGCCCGATCGACCGGCCCCGGCATGTCGAGCGCACCGGTCAGCGCGGCTGAAAAGCCGAAACGCTCGTAATAAGCGGCGTCGCCCACCAGCAGGATGGCGCCATGGCCGCGCGCGGCGGCACGGGCAATCGCCTCGCGCATCAGCATGCCGCCGATCCCAAGCGCCCGATCCTTGACCTTAACAGCAAGCGGGCCAAGCAGCAGCGCCGGACGCCCATCGGCGTCCCGCACGTGCCACAGGCGAACACTGCCGACGACCTCCCGGTCAACGGTGGCGACGAGCGCCAGCCCGCGCGCCGGCGCCTGGTCCTCGCGCAGCCGCTCGCTCGACTTCAGCCGCCGGTCAAGCCCCATGGCGCTGTCGAGCAGCGCTTCGCGCGCGTTCAGGTCAGCCGCGCGCTCCTCACGGATCACGATGCGACGACGATCCGGCAGCGCCCGCAGCGAGGCCGCGGCGACCGGTTGATGTCCGGCAACGGCCGGTTGGGAAACATGCGCAGACAGGGTCATCCGATCCTCCTCTTGGAGATCAGGCGAGCCTCGCACCCCCGGCAAGTTTCTCTCTTGCACAGGGGCCGTTCGGTACTGGGAAACGATCTCAGATCAAAGATCTGTTAGATCACGTGGGTTTCGAGCGGCGGGAAGCCGTTGAACTCGACGGCCGAATAGGTCGTCGTGTAAGCGCCCGTGCCTTCGATCAACACTTTCGCGCCGATCTCCAGCGAGACGGGGAGCATGTATGGCTCCTTCTCGTAGAGCACGTCGACGGAATCGCAGGTCGGCCCGGCGATCACGCACGGCTCCATCTCGTCACCATCGACGGCGGTACGGATCGGATAGCGGATCATCTCGTCCATGGTCTCGGCCAGTCCGTTGAACTTGCCGATGTCGAGGTAAACCCATTTCACCTTATCGTCATTCGCCTTCTTCGAGACCAGAATGACTTCCGCCTCGATCACGCCGGCATTGCCGACCATGCCGCGACCCGGCTCGATGATCGTCTCCGGGATACGGTTGCCGAAATGCTTGCGCAGGCTGCGGAAGATCGACTGGCCGTAGGCCTTCACCGCCGGCACGTCGCGCAGATATTTCGTCGGGAAGCCACCGCCGAGGTTGACCATCGACAGGTGAATGCCGCGTTCGGCCAGTTCACGGAAGATGCCAGCCGAGGACTTCAGCGCGCCGTCCCACATCTTCGGATTACGCTGCTGCGATCCAACGTGGAACGAAATGCCATAGGCGGTCAGGCCCAAGCGATGTGCATGTTCGAGCACGCCCACAGCCATTTCCGGCACGCAGCCGAATTTACGCGACAGCGGCCATTCGGCGCCGGCGCCGTCACACAGGATGCGACAGAACACCTTCGCGCCCGGAGCAGCACGTGCAACCTTCTCGACCTCGGCGACGCTGTCCACGGCGAACAGACGAATGCCGAGCTCGTAGGCGCGCGCGACGTCACGCTCCTTCTTGATGGTGTTGCCGAAGCTGATGCGATCGGGCGAACAGCCAGTGGCGAGCACCTGCTGAATCTCGACCACCGAAGCGGTGTCGAAGCAGGAGCCCAGCTTGGCGAGCAAATCGAGCACGGCCGGCTGCGGGTTCGCCTTCACGGCGTAGAACACGCGCGTGTCCGGCAACGCCCGAGCAAAAGCGTTGTAATTGTCGCGCACGACCTCGAGGTCGACGACAAGGCAAGGTCCGGTATCGCGGCCTTCGGCACGGCGAGCGCGGAAAAATTCCAGAATGCGATCGGTCATCGCGGCATCCCTTCCAATGGCGCGGCCTCAGCCGCGCAATACCATTCAACATCGGGTGGAAGACGCGCACTTGGGCCGCCGCGCTGTGGAGACGCGGCAAGCGTGTGTGAGCATCAACCGTGACCGCGAGCAGCTTGCAGAACCTTGAGTAAGGACCTGCGAAACCACCCCGGTCGGGTGCTGCGCCGTTGGCTCTTGCGCCACGTCAGGCCACGGACATGTCCATGGACCTTTGGTGGTCTGGGAAGCCTTCGTTTGGAATGGGGGAGCCCCGTTCCGCACGCCCGGCAAGAAAGACTAGCCTCTTCGGTAAGCCAGATTTGGATTCTGGCAGAGACGAAAAAGCCCGGTCCGTCGTTGCTTTAAGTCGCGTCCCCCGTTTGGCGGGGTTCGCCGGTTCGCTCCGGCTGCCGGTTTTTACTGACGGTTAACCGGCCTCTTGTCCGGACCCCGTCAACCGACACACGACCACAGGCACGTGCGATTTGGGCAAGGCGGAAAATACGCATCATCGCGCTGGGTTCAAGTGATATTTTCGTAATCTGTGATTTTTTTTGTTAGCTGAGACAATGCGTCCACGTTCATGGCACCAGAACCACATCTTGCCGCCATGCCAAAACCGCTTTACTGGCATCTCATCTCGCAACGACACATCCTCCGCAAGCCCAGTTGAAGGGAGCGCCATGACCGAAGTGACACGCCGTACCATTGTCGCTGGAATGGCAGTAGCCGCGGCGGCGATTCCGGCCGCAGCCAACGCCCAGTCCACGCAAAAACCGCCTGCGCCGCAGCCACAAACTGCTCCGCCGGCCAATCAGCCGACGTTTGGCTTCGAGGATGTGATCAAGCGTGCCCGGGAGGTCTCAGCGGCTCCCTACGATGCCTCCGTGACGCCCCTGCCCGAACAGCTGACCAAGCTCGACTTCGACGCTTGGCGCGAGATCCGCTTCCGCTCCGACCGTTCCATGCTCGGCGCCACCGGCGGACGCTTCCGCCTGCAACTTTTCCACCTCGGCCACCTGTTCCTGCGCCCGGTCACCATCAATACGATCCGCGACGGGGTCGCCACGCCGATTCCCTACACCGCCAATCTGTTCGATTACGGCCGCGCCAAGTTCGATAAGCCGCTGCCGGTCAACCTTGGCTTCGCCGGCTTCCGGGTCCATTACCCGCTCAACGACCCGCGCGGCAGCGACGAGATCCTGTCCTTCATCGGCGCCAGCTATTTCCGCTGGCTGGGCCGCGACCAGAAATACGGCCTCTCTGCCCGCGGGCTCAGTATCGGCACCGGCCTCCTCGACAATAACGAGGAATTCCCGTTCTTCCGCGAGTTCTGGATCGATACGCCCGATGCCAACACGGACCACCTGACGATCTACGCGCTGCTCGACAGCCCGTCCCTGGCCGGCGCCTACAAATTCGTCTTCACGCCCGGTCCGGAAACGCCTGTCGACGTCGAGGCCAATCTGTTCCCGCGCAAGCCCATCGACCGCATGGGCCTGGCGCCACTGACCTCCATGTTCTTCCTCGGCGAGAACGATCGCCACCTCAACGACCGCAACAAATACGACGAATTCCGCACCGAGCTGCACGATTCCGACGGCCTTCTGATGCACACCGACAAGGGTGAATGGATCTGGCGCCCGCTTCGCAATCCGCTGGTGCAGGAGGTGCACAACTTCCCGGTCAGCAACGTCAAGGGCTTCGGCCTGATGCAGCGCGACCGCAATTTCTCCAGCTACCAGGACATCGAGCTGGCTTACGAAGAGCGGCCGAGCTACTGGATCGAGCCGAAGGGTAATTGGGGCGACGGCCGGATCGAGCTGATCGAACTCGCCACCAAGGACGAAACCTTCGACAATATCATCACCGCTTTCATCCCCAACACCCCGATCGAGGCGGGCAAGCAGTTCAGCTTTGCCTATCGCATGCGTTCCATGCACGACGGCAACAATCTCAACTCGCTCGGCAAGGTGCTCCACACCTTCAATGCGCCCGCCTATGCACTGGGTTCGGCCGAGGCCGTGGGCCACAATACCCGTCGCTTCATGATCGATTTCAACGAAGGCGACCTCGCCTATTATCTCAATCAGCCGAACGCCATCGAGATCGTCGCCGATGCCACCAACGGCAAGGTATTCCGTAAATTCCTGGTGCCAAACCCGGCGATCAAGGGCTTCCGCGTCATGCTCGACCTGGAAGTGAGCGCCGACGACACCACGACGATGACCTGCTTTCTGCAGGCCGGCCGCCGCCGCCTGACCGAAACCTGGGCCTATTCCTGGAAGATCTACAACTTCTGAGGACTGGATTAGACTGACTTTTCAGCCCCCTGCGTCACCGGCGGCCTTGCACTTGGCCGCCGGAGTGGCGAAAGATGCGCGGACTTTCCACTCAGAGGGCCCGCATCGGCCGCAGGAGGCAGCATGTCACGCAATGCAATCACCACCCTTATTTTCGCGGCTGCCGCCGCGCTGGCCTCCAGTCAGGCCTCAGCCCTCGACAAGGTGACCTTCGCCACCAACTGGCTGGCCGAAGCCGAACACGGCGGCCATTACCAGGCGCTGGTCGACGGCACCTATGCGAAATACGGCCTCGACGTGAAAATCCTGCCTGGCGGCCCGCAGACCAACAATCGCCTGCAGCTCATCGCCGGCAAGATTGAATTCTACATGAACGGCAACATGATTCCGTCGTTCACCGCGGTCGAGGAAAATGTCCCCATCCGCGTCGTCGCTTCGATGTTCCAGAAGGACCCGATCGTTTTCATGTCGCATCCCGGCCAGGGGTTCGACAAATTCAGCGATCTCAACCGCGCCACCATTTTCGTCGGCAAGGAAGTCCTGGTGAACATCTTCCAGTGGATGAAGCAGGACTATGGTTTCAAGGACGAGAATGTAAGACCCTACGCCTTCAACCCAGCGCCCTTCATCGCCAATAAGAAGTCAGTCCAGCAGGGCTACGTCACCTCCGAGCCTTTCGCCATCGAACAAGTCGGCAAATTCAAGCCCAATCTGTTCCTGATGGCTGACTACGGCTTCGACAGCTACTCGACCACGATCGAGACGCGCAACGACCTGATCGCCCAAAACCCTGATCTAGTGCAGCGTTTCGTCGATGCTTCGATCATCGGCTGGTACAATTATATGTACGGCGATAACAGCAAGGCGAACGAACTCATCAAGCGCGAAAATCCGGAGATGACGGACGAGCAGATCGCCTTCTCCATCGCCAAGATGAAAGAATTCGGCATCGTCGACTCCGGTGATTCCCTCACCTTGGGCATCGGCGCCATGACCGACGCGCGCATGAAGAGCTTCTTCGACAAGATGGCCAAGGCGAAAGTGATCAAGGCCGATCTCGATTATCGCAAGTCTTACACGCTGCAATTCGTGAACAAGAAAGTCGGGCTCGACCTACGGCCGAAGAACTGACGATGGCTATGCTCGCCCATCTCAGTGGCGTCAGCAAAACCTTCGGCAATGGAACCTTGGCCCTGCGCGGCCTCGATCTCAAAATTGACGATGGTGAATTCCTGACCCTGCTCGGCCCTTCCGGCTGCGGCAAATCGACGGCATTGCGCCTGCTTTCCGGTCTTATGCCTCCTTCCGAAGGCGTGGTCGCCTGGCAAGCTGGCGCCGCGCCAGAAATCGGCTTCGTCTTTCAAGAGCCAACGCTGATGCCCTGGGCCAGCGTGTTCGACAATGTCTGGCTGCCGCTGCGCCTGCGCAACCAGTCACGCAAGGCCGCTACAAAGGAGGTCGAGCAAGCGCTCGATCTCGTCGGCCTTGCCGATGTCGCCCATGTCTATCCGCGCGAGCTTTCCGGCGGCATGAAAATGCGCGCCTCGATCGCCCGCGCGCTCGTCACCCATCCGCCGCTCCTCCTGCTCGACGAACCCTTCGCAGCGCTCGACGAGATCACCCGGTTCAAGCTCAACAACGACCTGCTGCGGCTCAAGACCGAACTCGGCGCCACGATTGTTTTCGTCACCCATTCGGTGTTCGAAAGCGTCTATCTGTCGAGCCGCATCGCCGTCTTCTCGGCGCGCCCTGGCAGGATCATCGGCGAGATCGAGATCCCTGAACCGCTGCCCCGCGACGAAAGCTTCCGGCTGAGCCCCGCCTATGCCGAGCATTGCCGCGTCGCCTCGCAGATGTTGCAGCGGGCCATGCAGGACCAGGCGGCATGAGCGAACCACGCCGGCGGGCTACGACACGCTCTCTCATGGATATCGTTCTGCCGATCCTGGTCTTCCTCGGCGCCATTGGCCTGTGGGAAGCAATGGTGCGCCTCAACGACATCCCGCCCTATCTGCTCCCAGCGCCAAGCCTGATCGCTCAAACCATCGTCAAGGATTGGCCGCTGCTGTCGGGCTCTCTGTGGGTGACGGTGAAGATCACCTTTTCAGCGCTGCTGCTCGCCATCGCCGGCGGCGTGTTGCTGGCGATCCTGTTCTCGCAATGGAAGTGGGTAGAGCGTTCGTTCTTCCCCTTCGCCGTCATCTTGCAGGTGACCCCCATCGTCGCCATAGCGCCGCTGCTGCTGGTCTATCTCGACGCGCAGAATGCGGTGCTGGTCTGCGCCTTCATCGTCGCCTTCTTCCCGATCCTCTCCAACACAGTCATCGGACTGGCATCGGCCGATCGCGGCTTGGTCGAATTGTTTCAGCTCTATCGCGCCTCACGCTGGCGGCAATTGACCTTGCTACGTCTGCCTTCGGCGCTGCCTTATTTCCTCGGCGGCCTGAAAATCGGCGGCGGCCTCGCGCTGATCGGCGCCATCGTCGCCGAGATCGCGGCAGGCTCAGCTGGTCAAGGCACGGGCCTGGCTTTCCGTATCGCCGAAGCCGGCTACCGGCTGAACATTCCGCGCATGTTCGCCGCGCTCGTCCTGATCTCAGTGACAGGCATCGCCATATTCCTGTTCTTTTCAGGACTCTCCCGGCTACTGCTCGGCCGCTGGCACGACAGCGAACGCGGGCACGAAACATGAGACATCACGTCCCAATAGCCACGCTTGAAGCTGCGTCGATTCCATGCAGGATGCACGCAAATTCAACATCCACCTCCCATAAAGGACTGTTTTGATGGCAAATCGCCTCGACTTCACCCGCCGATCCACCTTGAAAGTGCTCGGCACCGCCGCTGCGTCGTCGGTTCTGCCGGGCGTGAGCTTCGCCCAGACCAAATGGCCGAACGACCCGATCAAGTTCGTCGTGCCCTTCGGCGCCGGCGGCGTCGGTGACATCACCGCGCGCATCGCCGCCGAAAAGATCGGCGACAAGCTCGGCCAGCGTCTCTACATCGAGAACCAGCCGGCTGCGGGCGGCATCACCGCCGGACGCGCGGTCGCCGCCGCGAACCCCGATGGTAATACCGTGACCCTGTTCTCCAACGGCACGGCGATCAGCGTCGGCCTGTTCAAGCAACTGCCGTTCGACCCGGTGAAGCAGTTCCGCCCGGTTTCGACCATCAGCTTCTTCGACTTCATTTTCGTCACCGCCGCCGACCAGCCTTACAAGACCCTCGGCGATGTTCTGACCGCCGCCCGGGCCAAGCCGGGTCAGCTCAACATCGGCACCATCGCCGTTGGCAGCACCCAGCATCTGTCGGCTGAACTGTTCAAGTCGCAGGCCGATGTCGACATCCGCGTCGTCAACTTCCGCACCACGCCCGATCTCATGCTGGCGGTGATGCGCAAGGACGTTGACCTCATCGTCGATTCCTACGCCTCGCTGAAGACGAACATCGAAGACGGCTCGCTGCGCGCGCTTGCCACCTCCTCCGGCACCCGTTCGCAATGGCTCCCCAATCTGCCGACGGCGCAGGAAGCAGGTGTGCCCAACTTCGACGTCCTGTCGTGGAATGCCATCTACGTGCCGGCCGGCGTGTCTGACGAAATCGTCAACAAGCTCAACGGAATCATGCGCGAAGTGATGGCCGATGAAGACACCAAGAAGCGTATGCTCCAGATCGGTGTCGAATCCCGTGGCGGTACGCCGGAAGAAACACTGAAGCGCCTGACCGATGACATCACCCGCTGGACGGCGGTGATCGACAAGGCCAACATCGAAAAGCGCTAACGCGCCCGGGCAAATTGCGTTTCAACAGAACGCAATTTGCCCTGTTTTTTTGTCGATGCGGCGTTGACGAAGTCGCACCGCAAAGCGCGCTAACAAGCTTGTGCCAGAGGGAGAACAAAGCGTGAGCCAGATCGATATCCTTATGCCAGTGCCCGTGCCGCAACTGGTCAGGGACGCGCTGGACGCCCGTTACCGGGTGCACAAACTCTGGCTTGAAACCGACAAGGACGCGGCCCTTGCAAGGGTCGCTTCCGACATCCGCGCCGTGGCGACGGCCGCACCGATTCTCGCCGAGGATATGGTCTATCCGATCACGGCGGAGCTGATGCAACGGCTGCCGAAGCTCGAGATCGTCGCCAATCTCGGCGTCGGCTACGACAATATCGACGCCCGCTGGGCCGGCGGTCATCACATCTGCGTCACCAACACGCCCGACGTGCTGACCGAGGAAACCGCCGATACGGCGTTCGGCCTGGTGCTGAACGCGGTCCGCCAGTTCCCCCGCGCTGAGCGCTATCTGCGCGACGGCAAATGGCTGCAACGTCCGTTCGAGCTCACCGCCTCGCTGCGCGGGCGCACCATGGGCATTCTCGGCCTCGGCCGCATCGGCCAAGCCATCGCGCGCCGCGCCGAGGCCTTTGGCGTCAAGGTGATCTATCACAGCCGCAACGAGGCGCCCGGCGTGCCCTATCCCTATGCAGCGAGTGTGCTGGAACTGGCGCGGCAGAGCGATATCTTGATGATCGTCGTGCCCGGCGGCCCCGCCACGCGCCATATGGTCGACAAGGCCGTGCTGGAGGCGCTGGGCCCACAGGGCATTCTCATCAATATCGCGCGCGGAACCATCGTCGACGAGGCGGCGTTGATCGAGGCTTTGCGTAATCGCACCATCCTGACGGCCGGCCTCGACGTCTTCGCCGAGGAGCCGCGCGTCCCGGCGGAATTCCTCCAAATGGACCATGTCGTCTTGCTGCCGCACGTCGGATCGGCCTCGCAGGTGACGCGCGATGCGATGAGCCAATTGCAGGTGGACAACCTCGACGCCTGGTTCGATGGCAAGGATGTGCTCACGCCAGTCGCCGAGACGCCTTGGCGGCAGCCCGGCAAACAGGCAAAATAGAAAAGTTCCACCGCGAGGGGTGGAAGCGATTCGGGAGTTAGCTCATGCGGCGCAGGGTAATGTTACGCCCGTCTATTCTGTCCGGAACAATCATTGCGGGGGCCGTGGCCCTCACGGGAACGCTCGCCCTCGCAGCGGCGGCCCAAACCACCGGCGCGCCAGCGAGTTCAGCCGCGGCCGTCGGCAGCTGGGACATCACGCTCAATGACACGGAGCGCAAATGCCGCCTCACCCTGCGTGAGGACGCAGCGCCTAGCGGCGGTCAACTCTCCATCGGCCTGCCGCCCGGCTGTCGCCGCGCCATGCCCGTCCTGATGGACGTCACGGGCTGGAATGTGCCGGCCTCGGGCAAGATCGTCCTCAATGCGGCCACGGGCCAGCCCGTGCTGAGCTTCGACAGCGTCAAGGACGGTGAACTGAAGGCGACCGGCCCTGAAGGCGAGACCTACGAGCTCATCAACGCGGCGAAGGTTGTCGACACCGTGCCACGTTACAACGTGGCGCAATCATCAGCCCCCGGCCAGGCTCAGCAAGCCCAAGCCCAGCGCACCCAGGCTCAACGTCCGGCGGCTGCGCCGGCTTTGCGCATGTCCGATATCGCCGGTCGCTATGCGGTGATCCGTGAGAGCGGTCGTGACACCGGCTGCATGGTCACCCTGTCGGAACAGGGCCGTGGCCGTGGCATGAACCGCGCGCAGCTGGCACCGGCCTGCCGCGATCAGGGCATCGTCATCTTCGATCCGCTTGGCTGGAGCGTGGAACGCGGCCATGTCGTTCTGCACGCGCGCAAGGGCCACAAGCTCGAACTCAATGCCGACGGCGAGGGGCAGTGGATGAAGGACGGCGCCAAGCCCCTCGGGCTCAAGCGGCTTTAATTTCTACGCCAAAAAGGCTCTCGGCAAAATCGCGTTTCCATCGAAACGCGATTTGCTTGAGATCAATCGCTCCAGCTCGCGGCCAGCATGTCGCGAAAGCGCTGCGCTGCAGGCGAAAGCCTGACATGGCGGCGCTCGACAATGCCGATCGTGCGCTGGATCACCGGATCACGGATCGCCTTGGTGACGATGATCGGATGATCGGCCTGAGGCGTCGCCAGACGCGGTAACACCGAGGCCCCTAATCCCGCTTCGACAAGCCCCAGCGAAGTCGACAGATGATTGACCTCGCATAGCCATTGCAAACGAATGGCGCTCTTCGACAGCGCCGTATCGAGCAGCACCCGGTTGCCACTCGACTTGCTGACGCCAATCAACGGCATGTCCTGCAAATCCGCCCATGTCAGATCGTCCCGCTCGGCGAGTGGGTGATCTCGCCGGCAGGCCAGCACGAAGGGATCCTCGGACAGCGGCGTGAAAGTGAGATCGGGATCGGACGCGCCGAGCAGATTGAGCCCAAACTCAACTTCGCCGCGCGCCACGCTGGCAAGGCATTCGCTCGCGCCCTCATCGACAATACGAAAGCGGATGCGTGGATAGAGGGCGTTGAAGGCCTGCACCACGCGCGGTAGGAAATAGAAAGCGGCGGTGGGAATACAGGCGATATTCACCTGCCCATGCTGCACGCGGCCAAGATCGCCGATCGACAGGAGCGAAGATTCCAGTTCGTCGATCATGCGACGAACCAGCGGCTCCAGGCCACGGCCGATCGCCGTCAGCGCCACCTTACGCGTCGAGCGCTCGAACAATGGCGCACCGATGGCCGCTTCAAGTCCCTGAATGCGACGCGTCAGCGCCGGTTGCGACATAGCCAAATGGTCAGCCGCCCGGTGAAAGCCGCCGAAGTCGATGACCGCTAGAAAGGCCCGCAGGTCGAGGAGTTCAAAATTGATGCGCATGAAACATTGTCGGGCGCAATGACGCGCCCGACAAGAGTGTCATTGGCTTAGTTGATGACGGTGTTGGATTTTTTCACCACATCGGACCAGCGCGCCGATTCCTCGACCATCATCTTGAGGAAATCCTCGGCGGTTGAGCCGATCGGCTCGGCCCCTTCATTGGCAAAACGCTCGCGGATCAAGGGGCTGTTGATGGCCTCGACACTGGCCGAGCGCAGCTTGTCGATCACCGGCTGAGGCGTTCCCTTGGGAACGACGAAGCCATACCAGGCGCCGGTGGAATAGTCCTTGACGCCGCTTTCGGCCAAGGTCGGCACGTTTGGCAGAGCTTTGGTCCGCTTCTCAGTGGTGACGGCGAGCGCCTTCACCGTGCCAGCCGAAATCAAGCCGGAGACCGACGGCATTGTCGTGATCATGAAATCGGTCTGGCCGCTGACGAGATCGTTCAGGGCCGGGCCAGCGCCGCGATAGGGCACGTGGGTGATCTCGAGACCACCGAGCTGCGCCATCAGCACCGCGGCAAGATGACTGGCCGAACCATTGCCGGCGCTGCCATAGCTGAGCTTGGATGGGTTCTTCTTCACGAACTCCAGAAACTCAGCAACCGTGTTGAACTGCGACTTCGCCGGAACGACGAGCACGAGCGGCGCCGAGGTCAAGAGCGTGATCGGCGCGAAGGCTTCCAGCGGATCAATCTTGATGTTCTTGAACAGATGCGGATTGACCACCATCGGTCCTTGGTTGGCCATCAGCACCGTATAGCCGTCAGCCGGCGCGCCCGCGACGATCTGCGAGGCCAGATTGCCGCCCGCCGTGCCATTGTTCTCAACCACCATGGCCTGGCCGAGCTTCTCGCTGACAGCCTGGGCGACAAGCCGCGCGATGGCATCGGTGCCGCCGCCGGCGGCATAAGGCACCAGCAGCTTGATCGGCCGTTCCGGAAATTCTTGGGCAAGTGCGGGTGTCAGTCCTGCCAACAGCAAGGCCAAACCGGCGTGAACGAAACGTCGTGTCAGCATGTTTCCCTCCTCAGGATCGGTTTTAAGTTTCAGTCGTCGTCGTAAAGCGAGGCCGGCACGAACACGCGGCCCTCGAAGATGCGGCGCGCGGTGCGCACCAGTTCCGCCCGCAGGACACGGCCTGCCTCGACCTCCATGGCGACGGTGATCCGTCCACCGGGATGTTCCACGGCGATGGCATCGCCCTCGGGCGTGGCGAATTCAAAAGCGATCGTGCCCTCAAGCCGCGCGGCCGCGGCAACGCAAAGCGCGCCGGTCGCCGAATGGGCGCGATGGCAGGAATCGGGAACGAGATAGCGCGAGGTGATGGCCCCGCCCCGGCGCGCCGGCGACAGAATGCCGATCTTCGGAATGACACGGCCCGTCACATCGCCCAGCCCCATGCGTCGCCCCGCTTCACGGCGCAGACGCTCAAGGCGAACGAAAAGATCGGTATTGGCGTCGATCTCGGCCGGCGTCTCATCGCCAGCGAGGCCAACCGCATCGGCCCGCACCAGCATCATTGGCATGGCGTAATCGATCAGCGTCACAGCGACATCTTCGATTTGCTCGCAGCGCTGGCCGGTGGGAAACAAAGCGCCGGTCTTGCCGCCAGCGGCGTCGCCAAAACTCAAGCGGATCGGTGCCGCAGAACCAGCCACGCCATCGATCGCCGTATCGCCGTCATAGGCGACTTCACCACCGGGCGTCTGGATCACCGCCTCGACGAGGCTTTTGGTGTTGCGGTTGAAAATACGGACCTTCGTCTCGCCGTCACGCGCCTCGACCAGGCCGGCTTCGATGGCGAAGGGGCCAACCGCCGAAAGCATGTTGCCGCAGTTGGGGCCGGTGTCGACCGCCGCCCGATCGACGGCCACCTGCGCGAACAGATAATCGACATCTGCCTGGGGGTGGGACGGCCGCCCGACGATGGCGACTTTGCTGGTCAGCGCATTGGCGCCGCCCAGGCCATCAACCTGCAACGGATGGGGAGACCCCATCACCGTCAGCAGAAATTTGTCGCGGGCCGCCTCTTCCCTGGGCAGATCTTCTTCCAGCAGGAAAGGCCCGCGCGACGTCCCGCCGCGCATGAGAACACAGGCCACTTTGCGCGACCGCACCGGCTTTTCCGGTGCGGCGATCGGCAGGGAGAAGGTCTTGGGTGCGTCCAGAGGGCTCATGGGCCTTCGGATACGCGATCAATTCTCTTTCGATAATTGCAAAGATGAGAGATATTAATGCGTGTTGCACATCAAAAACGATCATGTGCAGCCTATGGGACGCCGGTGTCGGCGTCGCCATTTTCAGCCCTTGAACTAGCTCTTGGCCGCCAGATCGCTGGCTTCGTTGAGTTTCGCGACAATCGCTTGCAGCTGCGCTTCGTCAATCGGGCCTTGGGCGAGACGCTCGCGCAGAGCCTGCCGAAGCTTGTGAAAAGCTTCCCTCAGCGTCGGCGCCGGACCACGGGTCGCACCCGCCTGCTCAACATAAGCGAAAGCCGCATCGACGGTTTTGCGATTGGCCGCGAGTGCGGCAGCACCTTCTTCCGTCAGCGCATAAAGCTTACGGCCATCGGTACTTTCGCTCACCGTGAGCTGTCCTATCTCCTGCAAGAGCGTCAGCGTCGGATAGACCGTGCCGGGGCTGGGCGTATAGACGCCGTTGGTCTTCTCCTCGATCGCTTTGATGATCTCATAACCGTGGCGCGGCTTCTCGGAGATCAACTGCAGAACGACCAGCTTCAGGTCGCCATGTTCGAAGAAACGGCCAAGACGCGAACGCCCGCCGTGGCGACGATGATGCCCTTCAGGACCCCTCAGATATCGCTCGCCGCCCTGGTGGCGGCCGCGGTGCCATTCCTCGGAATGGCGGAATTTGTGAAATTTCATAGTATCTTACATCCATTTAGATACATCGAACAATTCGATATATCGATACATAAGATATATCGAAACTTAAAATCTGCAAGGTCCGCGCAAAAGTTTTTTGAAAGCCGATCGGTTTCAGAGAGTTACCAGGCGCTCGGGACAACCCGCTAACGCAGCTGGGCGAGCCACACCGTACGGCCGCCACAGGCCGGATCCTCGACCATATGCGCCACCACGTCGAACCCCTCGGCGTCGAGCAGGTGACGATATTCATCGCCGTCGAGGCTGGCGTGGTAGAGCGGTTCGCCCTCAAGCTCGCCAATCGCCTCCCCATGGGACGGCCCGCTGGTGAACATCAGCGCCGCGCGCGGCCCCGCATGTTGGCGGAAGATAGGAAACATCAGCCGCTGATCATCCGCGGACAAGTGAAAGAAACTGTCCCAGGCCAGAAGACCATCGAACGTTAAACCATCGAGCACCTGCCCGAGAGACAGCGTGCGCATATCAGCCACGACCGTCCGCTGCGTGGGAAAGTGATGAGCGAACAATGCGATCATCTCAGGCGATGAATCGACGCCCGTGATCTGGCACCCCTGCCCGATGAGATAACGCGCCATCGGCTCGCCGGGCCCACATCCGATATCGAGGACACCGGCTTGCGCCGGCAGCAGTGCACAAAACCGATCAAGCCACACGCGCTCCATCAGCAGCGTGCCACGCGCCTGCGACCAGGCATGGGCATAGCGCCGATAAAGAGAGATGATGTTGTCGGCGGCCGGAGGCATCCGCACTCCTCATGTGGCAGGGATTGCCTTGGCCATCATCACGCCAAGTGCTTCACGTTGCTGGCCCTGCGCATCGAAATTCGCCGGATCCAGCCAACGCTCGAACACCGCCTTGCGTGCCGGCCATTCGCTATCGAGCATGGAGAACCAGGCTGTGTCGCGACTCTTGCCATGCACGAGCATGTGTTGCCGGAACAGGCCTTCATAGGTGAAGCCGAAGCGCTGGGCGGCGCGATAGGAGGGCGCATTGAGCTTATCGCATTTCCATTCGAGCCGCCGGTAATGCAACGTTTCGAAAGCGTGACGGGCCATCAGGAAGACCGCTTCCGTCGCGGCGGCGGAGCGTTGCAGCGGCGGCGCGAAAAACACATCGCCGATTTCGATCACACGATGCGCCGGTTCGTCGCGCATGAACGACAGGAAGCCGCTCGCCTTGCCGCCTGTGGGAATGCAGACAAAATAACGCCGGTCTTTCGACATCGCCCGCCGGCTGACAAAGGCGGTAAACGCCTCACGATCGTGAGACGGCCGGTCCGCCATGAAGAAACACAGATCATCGAGATCCGCCCCGGCGAGCGCAGCGAATAGATCATCCGCATCGTGCTGGTTGATCGGCTCCAGCGTCACGAACCGACCTTGAAACTCGTTCAATCTCTCATCCATACCCACACCGCCTCCCACCGCCTATTCGGCGGCGAGGCGAATATCGCGGCCTTCATGACCGGATGCAACCGACGGCGGCGAGGTCTCGGGCTCGTCGGTTGGCCCAACTATGCCGGAGAACAGCCTGCTCACCAGCTTCGACAGATCGTCCATTAGGATGAACATAGCCGGCACGAAGATCAGCGACAGCAAGGTCGAGACGATCAAGCCACCGATGACGCCGATGGCCATGGGCGAGCGGAACTCGCCGCCATCGCCGAAGCCCAGCGCCGACGGCACCATGCCGGCCACCATGGCGATGGTCGTCATGATGATCGGACGAGCCCGCTTGCGGCCGGCATCGACAATGGCTTCCAGCCGGTTGACACCCATCGCCATCTGCTCGATGGCGAAGTCGACCAGCATGATGGCATTCTTGGTGACGATGCCCATCAGCATCAGCATGCCAATCACCACCGGCATCGAGATCGCGTGATCGGTGATGATCAACGCCAGAATAACACCACCGACGGAGAGCGGTAGCGAGAACAAGATGGTGATCGGCTGCAAGACGCTGGCAAACAACAGGATCAGCACCGCCAGAACCATCAAGATACCGGCGCCCATCGCCTTGGCGAAGCCTTCGAACACTTCGATCATGATCTCAGCGTCGCCGGATTCCTTCAAGGTCACACCCGCCGGCAGGTTCTTTGCCGCCGGCAAAGCCATGATCGCATCCACCGCCTCGCCAAGCGCGTCCGTGCCGACAAGATCAGCCTCAACCGAGATGCGCCGCACGCGATCATAGCGGTTGATGCTCGCCGGCCCCTGCCCCAAGCGAATATCGGCCACGGCCGATAACGGCACAGATCCGCCGCGATTGGTGGCGACGCGCAGGTTCGCCAGAATATCCATCGCCGCGCGGGTGTCGCGCTTCAGCTGCACGCGGATCGGCAGCAACCGATCACCCGCATTATACTTCGCCAGATTGACATCGAGATCGCCGATGGTGGCTACGCGGATCGCATCGGCGAGCGCTTCGGTGGAAATGCCGAGATCGGCAGCGCGGTCGCTTCGCGGCACGATGAGGATTTCCGGTCGGTTGAGCGCCGCGCTCGATGACACATTGGCGATCAGCGGAATGCGCTTCATTTGGCTGGCAAGCTCAGCGCCCACCTGCTCGACGGCCGCATTATTCGTGCCCGAGACCACCAGCGACACTGCGCGCTGGCCATTATCATTGAGGAACCAGCTGCGAATATCGGGAATGCGGGCAACATCGGCGCCGATCTCGGTCTGCAACTGCTTCTGCGTCTTCTCGCGATGGGTCTTGTGCGAGAGGTGAACCGTCAGCTGCGCGTTGCGAACTTCCGGCGCGCCAAGGCCGATCTTGCCGCCATCGACAAACACGCCTGTCACCTCAGGCCGCTCGCGCAGCTTTTTAGCGATCATATCGGTGACACGCATCGTGTCGTCGATCTTAGCGCCAGGCGGGAGTTCCACCGACAGCAGCAACCGCGCCACATCCTCGGCCGGTAGGAAGCCCGACGGCAGCAGTTTCGTCCCCATGATCGAGACGGCGAAGATCGCCAGGCCCGCGACGACAGTGATGAAACGATGACGCACGGAGGTCCGCACCAGAGCCGTATAAAGGCGCATCAATGTGCCGTCCTTGACCTCTCGGTGCGGATGCGGGCGCAGGAAATAGGCCGCCAACATCGGCGTGATGAGCCGCGCCACCAGCAGCGAGAACAGCACCGCGACAGCCACCGTCAGGCCGAACTGCTTGAAATACTGCCCCGCAATCCCACCCATGAAACTCACCGGCGCGAACACCGCGACAATGGTGAATGTGATGGCGATCACCGCCAGGCCGATTTCATCAGCCGCCTCCAGCGCGGCGCGATAGGGCGATTTGCCCAGATGCATATGGCGGACGATGTTCTCGATCTCGACGATGGCATCATCGACGAGAATGCCGGTCGCCAGTGTCAAGGCGAGCAGGCTGACCAGATTGAGTGAAAAGCCCATCGCGTCGAGGGCGAAGAATGTCGGGATCACCGACAGTGGCAGAGCAATCGCCGTGATGATTGTCGCACGCAGGTCGCGCAGGAAGATCAGCACCACGAGCACAGAAAGGGCCGCGCCTTCGAGAAGGGTCTGCATCGCCGATTTATAATTGCCGACGGTATAATCGACATAGCTGTCGATCATATCCATCTTCACGTCGGGATATTTGGTTTGCAACGCCTCGACATGCTTGGCGACGTCGGCAGCCACCACCACGTCGCTTGCCCCCTTGGCGCGATTGACGCCGAAGGCAACGACCGAGCGGCCATCGAGCCTTGCGAAACGGCGCGGTTCCGCCGCCGTATCGGTCACGCTGCCAAGATCGGCGAGTTTCACCTTGCGCCCGCCCGAGAGGACGATGGTCGTTTGCGCCAGGTCTTCCACCTTGCGCGCCCCGGCCAGGGTACGGATCGCTTGCTCCTGCCCCGCCAGTTCGCCACGGCCGCCACCAATATCGACATTCATGGCGCGCAACTGCTGGCTCACCTCGCCGGCGGTGACGCCAAGCGAAAGCAGCCGGTCGGGATCGAGTTCGATAAGGATTTCACGATCGACACCACCGATGCGCGACACACCGCCAACGCCGCGCACGCTTTGCAGATCGCGCGCCGCCACGTCATCGACAAACCAGGACAATTGCTCAATCGACATGCCAGGCGATGACACCCCATAGGTGACGATCGGCAGGCCGGTGATATCAACGCGCTGAGTGATCGGCTCCAAGATGTTACGCGGCAGATCGGCGCGCACCCGCGCCACCGCGTCTTTCACATCGTTGAGCGCACGATCGGTATTGACCTCGATACGAAACTCGATGGTCGTGGTCGACAGGCCGTCTGAGATCGATGAGACGATATGTTTGATGCCGACGACGCCAGCAACCGCATCCTCGATCTTCTTGGTAATCTGCGTCTCGATTTCCGACGGAGCCGCGCCCGGCTGATTGATCGTCACCGAGATGATTGGGATGTCAACGTTCGGAAAACGCGTCACCGGCAGTTGCGAGAACGAGAACAGGCCCAGGATCGTCAGCACGGCAAACAGCACAAGCGCAGGGATGGGCTGGCGGATCGACCAGGCGGAAATATTCATCACAGCGCTCCGGTCTGCTGCCGGACCGGCGCGACGAGATCGCCCGGCCGCAGGAAGGACCCGGCGCGCGCCACCACCTCTTCGCCCTCGGTGAGACCCGACAGCACTTCGGCCCGGCCACCATCGACAAGACCCAGTTGCACCGGCTTCAACCGCACCACACCGTCGACAGCAATGAGCACCTGGGCAACGCCATTGTCATAGCTGAGCGCGCTGATCGGCACCGTCAGCGCCCGCGCCTGGCGGATCTCGATCAACCCGCGCGCGAAGGAACCCGTCGCCGCGCCCTCCGGCGAAACCAATGTCAACCGCACCCGGCCGAGGCGTGTGTTACGGTCCACTTCGCTGGCGGCCAGCCGCACATGGGCATCGACCCGCGTGCCATTGGCCAATGTCACGACCGCTTTCTGGCCGGCCTTCACCACGCCCATGCGCGCTTCCGGCACTTCGGCTTCAAGTTCGATCGTGCCGTTCTCGACAATGCGAAACAGAGGATCGCCCGCCGCCGCAGCGACGGCGCCGAGCTTAGCCGAGCGCCGCGAGATCACGCCGGCTGACGGCGAACGCACCTCCGTGCGCGCGATGCGCACCTGGAGTTCGCGACGCTGCGCTTCCAGGCTAGCCTTGTCGGCGCGAGCCAGATCCAGCGCATCACGGGCGCCACGCAATTGCGCCTGCCCCGTCAGCGCGGCGGCATTCTTTTGATCGACCGCAGCCTGAGTGGAGGCGCCGCGCCCCAGAAGCGAACGAGCCCGTTCAACATCCACCTTGGTCCAGGCGGCATTGGCTTCGCTCTGAGCAATCTGATTGGTGGCCTGGCCTATGGCCGCATCGGCGCGCGTCAGAGCCGCATCGGATTGAGCAAGCTGTGCGTCGAGCGCATCGCGTTGCAGGCGCACCAGCACCGCGCCCTTCTCCACCTTGTCGCCTTCCTCGGCGAGCAATTCGACAATGCGCAGGCCTTCTATCTCCGGCCCGATCAACACTTCATTGCGCGCCACCAAGGTGCCGGTGGCGAGCACGGTTTCGACAATGTCATGGGCGCGCGCCGCGACCACCGTCACCGGTTGCGGCGTCGGCTGATGCGCGAGATTGGCGGACACCTTATCCTTGGGCTCGGGGCGCGCCGCTTGCGCGCTGCCGAACTTCCAGGCCGCGCCAGCGCCAGCCAGGCCCAGCACGACAAGCGCCGGAATGACGATACTGCGTCTCATGACGACGTTTCCTTGTGAGACTGAAAGAGAGAAGGTGCGAAAGGCGCAGGCGCCGTGGGACGCAGCATTTGCGCAATTACCGGCAGGATCGAACGCGCCACCGACGCCACGTCGACATTCGGCCGACACCCCAAGCTCCAGAACAGACCGTCGGCGATCACCTCCATGACATCGACGATCTCGCTGATCGGCCGGTCCGGATTGATCGTGCCGGCGGCCTTGGCCCGTTCCAGTAGGTCGGTGATGGAAGCGCGGATCGTGGCGTCGCAACGCATCATGGTCTCGGCGACCGCGGGATTGCGCCGCGACTCGACACCGATCTCAAGAAAGATGGCGATCTTTTCAGGTGGCTGGTGGACGACGCAGGTATCCATCAGCGCGCCGAGGCTGTTCATCAGGTCGGAGGTATCGACCTCAGCGAACAGCTCCAGAAATTCGTCGCGATCGCGCGCCACGAGTCCTTCGATCAGAGTTTCCTTGGATTTGAAGTAGAGATAGAGCGCCCCCGCCGACACACCGGCTTCGCGGCAAATGTCGCTCATGGTCGTTTGATGAAAGCCCTTGCGGGCAAAGCAGGCCCCGGCAGCATCAAGGATGTGCTGCCGCCGCTCTTGCTGTTTTTCGTCGGATAATTTGGGCAAGTCCGCGGCGCCTTAGAATGAAAATAAAAAACGAACGATCATTCATTTTACTAAAGGGCCTGTTATTGTCAACACATGAACTATTTCACCGCAGTTTCCGGACGTTGCGCCAGACCACGGGACCGATAGTCTCGGATGGAAGACCATCGCCCCACCGATCTGCCACTCCCGCCCGGAGATTTCCGTGATCCGTCCCGCCTTCAGCTTGGCCGTCGTCACCTGTGCCCTGCTCGCGGCCTGTCTCGGCGTGACACCGGCATGGGCTCAAACTTGGCCAAACCGGTCGATCCGCCTCGTCGTACCCTTCGCGGCCGGAGGCTCCACCGATGTCATCGCCCGTATCATCGCGGCGGATATGGCCGGACCGCTTGGCCAGCAGGTCATTGTCGAGAACAAGGCCGGCGCCGGCGGCAGCACAGGTTCAGCGGAGATCGCCCGCGCGCCTGCCGACGGTTATGCGATCCTCGCCGCCACCGTTTCCACCCATGCGATCAATCCGGCGCTCTACAGCCGCCTGCCCTTCGATGTGATCGACGATTTCACCCCGATCATTCACCTCGTCGACATTCCCAATGTGCTGTTGATCTCGCCAGTTGTTCCGGCCCGCACCGTCACTGAGCTCAAGACGTTCGCTGCGGCCAATCCCGGCCGGTTGAACTATGCTTCGCCCGGCGTCGGCAGCATCGGCCATTTGCAAAGCCAATGGTTCGCCAACCTCGTCGGCATTCCCATGGCCCATGTGCCTTATCGCGGCGCCGGGCCCGCTATGCAGGACGTCATGACCGGCGAAGTGCAATTGATGATCGACAATGTACCGACCGCGCTTGAGCAGATCAGAGCCGGCAAGGTCAATGCGCTCTTGGTTTCAAGCAGCGGACGCATCGCGCAATTGCCGGATACACCTTCGTCCATCGAAGCCGGCCTGCCACAGTTCATCGGCTATAGCTGGCTGGCCTTTCTGGCGCCGAAGGGAACGCCAGATCACGCTGTCACCGCGCTCTATGAGGCTGCGAAAGCGGCGCTCGCCAACCCGCAGGTGCGCGAGCGCCTGCAAGCGTTAAGCGCCACAATGGTTGGTGAAAACCCCAGTGCCACAGCCACTTTTCTGCGTTCTGAGCGCGACAAGTGGCGCCCGATCGTCAAAGCGGTCGGGGTCCAGCTCGACTAGCTTTCAATCGCCACTTCGTCGCAGACGATCCGGGCCGCGCTGGCAGCTTCCGCCGCCGCGTCGAAGCGCACATCTTCATAGCTGTGCGTCGCCTGGTTCCCGCCTTCAGTGAAATGATCGAAGAAGGTTTTCATGGCGAGGTCGACGCCGAGCTCCGTGAGCTCGCGTTGATCGTCCGTATAGATGCGCCCAGCGTTGAACGGCGTCAGAACGATGTCATAGGACGGGAAATAGGCGACGTTGGGACGCGCATTGCAGACCTCGTCCGCCGCAACGCGCAGGGCCGACTTGGTGTAGGAATTCGACACCACGACGTGCCGCGGCTCATAGGTAGCCAACATCGACACTGGCGAGACCGAGATGATGATCCGGCTCTTCGGATTGACCGACCGCAGATTGTCGATGAACGCCAGCAGGTCGGCGACGATCTCCGACACACGAGCATTGTGGTATTCGTAGATGTCCGGATCCCAGGTCCCACCCGAAACACCCGGCGCCACCGGCAGGACGACCTTGTCGCTCTTGGAGCGGAAATGTTCGGTCAAGCCCAGGGTGAGGACGAAGACATCGAGATTTTCAAACATCTCGCGCACGAGCCGCAGATGTTCTTCCCGAGACGCATGCAGCGCCTCGGCCGTGGCAAACCCATCCGGCTCGACCAACGGCCGATAGGGGTCGACAAAACGACCGTCCGGCCGCGTCCAGACTTCAATGTCCGGCTTCAACCGGCCGAAGGCGCGATCAAAGGTCTGCCGCAATTGGGCGGTCGTGTAGATGTTGCCGTAGCGGCAGGAGAACACGCGATAGTTGCGATCAAACGCCTCCTGGCTGTTCAAGCCGGGCGGCGTATCTTCGGGCACATAATAGTGATAGCCGCTGCTTTGCAGCTGGCGCGCCACGCGCTGGGCGAAGCAGCTGCCCGCCGAGGCCACCTTGTCGGAGGGGGCGATCGTGAACGGCACCGAGACGATCGGATCAATGGCGAAAGACGGCATGGAAGCCACCGCCGAACGCCAAAACTGGTGTGACGGCAGGTTGTTATAGGGGCCACGGGCCATCGCAATCCTCGTGAAATGCGCAGAATTTAAGCTGAGATTGACGATAGGTCCGCATTGGTCGAATGTCACGGCCAGAATCTTGAATCAGTCGTAGGTCGGAGTTCAGATGCTATCCGCATTTGACCGGAACGTGTTGTCTAAGCGCGTACGCCAGGTCACAGGTCGCAATCGGCGCAAGTCGAATGGCCCCCATATCGCCGTCATCGCCAATTGCCAGACTTTCGGCGTCGCCTATGCGATGGACATGTTGCTCCCCGGCGCGACTGTCGATCCCATCCAGATCCTGCTCGGCAACCGCACGACGCCGGAACTATTGGCGAAAGTGCTGCGCGACTACGATTATGTGTTCGGCTTGAAATACATTTCGACGCATCTGCGCTTCGGCGACCACACGACGCTGGAACGGCTGATGCCGAGCATTCGCTGGTTCCCGCTGTTCCATTTCCCCGCCTATCATCCCGACTTCCTGTTCCTGCAAAAGCCGGGTTCGCCGAGCGCCGTGCTCGGCCTGTTCAACTTCTCGCAGTCGGCGATCCTCTCCACGGCCTTCCGTCTCGGCCTGTCGCAGAAACAGGCGCTCAGCCTGATGAACGAGGAGATGTACGCCCGGCTCGGCTATTTCGACGTCTGGCAATCGGCCTGGGACGAGATGCTGCGGCTCGGTCGCGAATGCGATCTCGACTATGGCCCGGACATGATCCGCTGGAGCCGCGCCGGCAGTTTCATGCACACGCCCGTGCATCCCAAAGCCCATGTGATGTATGACGTGGCCCGCATGCTGCTGCGCAAGGAGGGCCTCACGCTGCGCGAAGGCGACTTCGATCGCTTCGCCGTCGACCGGCTGGTGGACGATGCGGTGCTGCCGATCTATCCGCCGATCGCCAAGCGCCTCGGCGTGAAGGGCGACTATGTGTTCAAGCGCGCCAGCCACCCAGGCCCGAAAAATCGGGCTTATTTTTACTCCCTCGAGGATTTCGTCGCTTCAAGCTACGAAACGTTCTCCAAGGCCGATCCATCCAACATGCAGCACCCGCGCATCGACGGCTGGTTGCAGTCACCGGAAATCTGCGACCTGTTCCGTTCGCGCGCCAAGGGGTGAGCCAAGGGCTGATTGGGCCAAGAGCAATCGGAGCCGCATTCAGCCCTTGGTACGGAACACGATCGGCATGGTGAAGTTCAGCCCTTCGTCAGCCACCAGGGGCGGCGGCGGCGGTACGGGATCGGAACGGCGCATCATCTCCACCGCCGCTTGGTCAAACATGACATCGCCTGACCCTCTGGCGATGGCGACCGTCTTCACATGGCCCAAACGATCGAGCTCGAACTGCACGACCACTTCGACACTGCGGCGCGCGCCGCCGGTCGGATAGCGCTTGTGACGATCGATATGGGCGACGAGCTGACGCTGCCACGTCGCGCGGATGCGCTGTAGGCTGCGGCCAGTACCGATCACCGGCGCAACGGACTTTTCGCTCGGCGGCGCTTCCTCGATGGTCGGCGCAGCGGTGGCCTCGGAAGCAACGGACTCGCTTGATTGAGTGGTCGGCACCGCGGTCGTCTGCGGTTCTTCTTCCTTCGGCTTCTCGGTCGCCTGCGGCGCCACCAGTCGGTCAGGATCTTCCGTTTCGGTCGGATCGCCCTTGGCGAGTTCCGTCACTTCGGTTTGAACCTTCTGCTCCTGCATCGCCTGCGACGCAGCCGAGGCTTCCGCTTCCGGTCCCGGCGGCAGATCGGACGGCTCGTTCTTCAACGATGCCATCTCCAGCCCGATCTCGATCGCTGGCGCACCATCCTCCTCATCCGATGGCTCGACATTGGCATAGGACATGGCGACCACTGCACCACCGAGATGCAACGCCAGCGCGCTGGCAGCGGCAAGTGTCCAAAGGGCCATCGAGCTTTTCGGCATCATGGGGTGGCGCTCCCGGCTTCCGCCGGCTTCGCCTCCGGCACGCCTTCCAAAGCCACCAGCGCGACCTTGAGATAGCCACCGCTGCGCAGCAGTTCGAACACGCTCATGATCTCGCCATAGGGGACGGTCTTATCTGCGCGCAAGAAAATGCGCTTGTCCTTGGTCATCTCCGGCAATTGATCGAGCTGATGCGCCAGATCAACCCGCTTCACCATGGTCTCGCCAATCGCCACCGCAAGATCGGACTTGATGGTGACATAGGTCGGCTTGTCCGGCTTCTTCTGCGGATTGGCGGTCGAGCTGGGTAGATCGACCGGCAGATCGACCGTCGACAGCGGCGCCGCGACCATGAAAATGATCAGCAGAACCAGAATGACGTCGATGAACGGCGTGACATTGATGTCATGCACTTCATCATATTCGTCGTCAGTTTCGCCCAGCGAGACAGCCATGGCTCACTCCGATGTGTTGGCGGCGGTGCGCCCAAAAGCACGGTCGAGATCACGCGACAGCAAACGCTGCACCAGACCGGAGGCGGCGTTCACCGTCTCGCCATAGGACCGGGTACCACGCGAAAAGTAGTTGTAGAGAATGACGGCGGGAATGGCCGCGACCAGCCCCAGCGCCGTCGCCAGAAGCGCTTCGGCGATGCCCGGCGCGACAACGGCCAGATTGGTCGTCTGTGATTTCGAAATGCCGATGAAGCTGTTCATGATGCCCCAGACGGTGCCGAACAGGCCGACGAACGGACCGGTGGAACCGATGGTCGCCAACAGACCCATGCCACGGCGCATGCTGCCGGTTTCGCGGCGGACGATCTCGCCAAAGTGAGATGCAGCGCGCTCCTTGATGCCGCCGTCGACGACAATATCCGACGACAAATGTGCTTCCTGGGCCGCGGCATCGAGCAGACGCGCGACAATATTGTGCTCGCCACGCAACGTCTGCTGCGCATCCGCCAGAGTGCGCGAACCAGCGATCCGGGCAATCGCCCGACGCAGCTTCGTCTGCGCCACACCCAGCTCCACGCTCTTGGCGATGAAAATCGTCCAAGTGACAACGGAAGCGAAGGCCAGACCGACCATCACCGCCTGCACGACGATGTCGGCGGCCATGAACATCGACCAGGGTGAAAGATCGTGTGGCGTTGCTGCCGACTGCGTCACGATGCTTGGTGCAGCCCCTTCCTGCGCCCAAGCCCGCGTCGCCAAAACCTGCGCCGCCAATACAACGAAACTGAGATGCCGCCTGTTCATACTTGTGCCCATTGCCGGATGAGGTTGTGATAAATGCCTGTCAACCGCACGACCTCCGCATCCCCCGGCTCAAGCCGCGTGGCGAGAGCCTGGATGGTCTGGTCGAGGTCGAAAATGAGAGTGCGCTGGTGGTCTTCTCGCACCATGCTCTGCAGCCAAAAGAAGGACGCGACGCGCACGCCACGCGTGATCGGCGTCACCATATGCAGGCTTGAGGCTGGATAAAGCACGAGACTGCCGGCCGCGAGCTTCACCTCATGTGAGCCATACTGATCTTCAACGATCAGTTCGCCGCCGTCATATTCGTCCGGCTCGGAGAGAAACAAAGTGACAGACAGATCGGTGCGGATACGCAGACCCGTCAATTTGTCGCCGCGCACCGCGTTGTCGACATGCAGGCCGAATTTGTTGCCGATGCCATAGCGATTGAACAGCGGCGGAAAAATTCGCTGGGGTATGGAAGCCGAGATGAAGAGCGGGCTGCGCGTTAGCGCCGTGATGATGCGCTCGCCCAATGCCCGTGAGATCTCGCTGTCAGGCGGCAGCTGAGTGTTGTCCTTGACCAGGGCCGAGATTGATCCTGCCGTCGAGCGGCCGTCTTCCCAATCCGTTGCATCCATGATGCGGCGGAAGTCTGCGACTTCCTCCTTGGTCAGGACATCGGGGACACAGATCAGCATCGTCTCACACTCGAACAGACGCGCGGAAAAACCGGCAGCGCCAAGGCCTGCGCAATTTTGTCGGGCGCCTGCAACAACGTTGCACTTCCCGACAACGGCGTCTTACGAACGGCCCCGAAGCTTGTCAAAATAAATAGCTTAGAAGCATTCCAGATATATTTGATTTAAAAGGACTTCCCGCCGCCCAAGGAAGGTCATCCGGAGACAATTAGAATTACTCTAATTTGCTTTATGGCGAGATGTTATTGATCGTGCGCTGTGAAGTGGACGGCGGATAAACGCTAAAACGTCGAGCGCGCTACGACACTCAATGTCGGCATCCCTGCTCTGACATTTCCACTGGATCGCGATGAATCTGAACCGACAGGCGCCCAGCGGCCATCCTGTCCCCACGTTCCCCGGATCATGCGAGTCGCACTACAGTCTATTTACACAATTAAATCGTGCGTATTTTAGTTTGACCCCCACGATCGTGTACAATATGCAAGCAGCCTGCATAGTATCTAGGCAATCCCTTGTATTTCTTCCGCCCCATACTGACCGGCGCAAACCTCCGCGACCGTGCCCTGTCCTGTCTCGGAATGTTCATCGCCATCGCCTGGGCCGGCGTTACGGGCAGTTATGTCCTGGGCGAGACCTCTCCCTTGATCATCGCGCCGGTGGGTGCGTCCGCGGTCATCGTTTTTGCCATTCCAGCGAGTCCCCTAGCCCAGCCTTGGCCGGTGATCGGCGGCAATATGATCGCAGCGTTTGTCGGTCTCGCCTGCGCCTGGCTGATCCATGATCCGACATGGGCTGCGGCCCTGGCCGCCAGCCTGGCACTGGCGATCATGTCCCTGACAAGGTCATTGCACCCACCAGGCGGCGCGATCGCCATGACAGCGGCCTTGGGCGGCCCTGTCGTCGCCAAATGGGGCCTGCTGTTTCCTTTGGTGCCTGTGGCCATCAACTCAGTCGCGATGGTTGCTGCTGGCGTACTGTTTCATCGCCTCTTGCGCCGCTCCTATCCACACAGGCCGGCGCCGGCCCCCACCGCCCCGACATTCGTCGCTGCCGACATCGATGAAGCGCTGCAGCAGATGGGTGAAAGCTTCGACATCGCCCGCACCGATCTCGAACGGCTGCTCGAACAGGCGGAAGTAAACGCACACAAACGACGTCTGCGCTCGACGATCACCTGAGGTCCCTATTCAAACCTTGAGCCGTCGTGCAAAATCCTTATGTGAGGGCCTCGGGCCTCCGCCTCGATCAGGCTTCATCAGTAGGATTTTCGCCGCATGTCGGAAATGAGCACGACCAACCGCCTCGACCGTCCCGTGGACGAGGCGTTTGATCACATTCTGGGCGATTCCACCGCTGAAATCACTCTGGTTGAATATGGCAGCTACGCCTGCCCCCATTGCCGCGCCGCCAATGAGAGGATTATCGAGGTTCGCGAGCAGTTCGGCGACCGGCTGCGTTATGTCTTTCGCCATCGCCCACTGATCAACAACGAACTCGCGCGGCGCGCCGCCGAACTGGTCGAATATACCCGTGACAGCGAGCATTTCTGGGATGCGCACGTCAAACTGATGACGCGCTCGACGACCCTCACCGAGGATGATCTGCGCGCCGTCGCGTCCGATCTCGGCCTGTCCTATTTCGAGGACGACGACCTCGAGGAAACGGCCTATCGCGCCCGCCAGCGGGTCGACGCCGACATCGCCAGTTCGCACGCCAGTGGCGTCATGTACACGCCGACATTCTTCGTCAACAACCGCCGCTATGATGGTCCCTGGGACGAGAACTCCTTCTCCGACGCCATGCTGGGCTCACTCGGCCATCGCGTCCGTTCAGCCGCGCTCGATTTCGCCAGCTGGGCCCCTTCGACCGGCATCCTGTTGCTGGTCGGCACGATTGCCGCCGTGCTGGCGATGAACTCGCCGCTAGCCACAGGCTTTGAGAAGTTCTGGCACAGCTACATGGGCCTGTCCTTCGGCGATGCGGCTTTCCGCATGTCGCTGCTGCATTGGGTCAATGACGCGCTGCTGACGATCTTCTTCCTTGTCGTCGGTCTCGAAATCAAACGCGAATTCACGGTCGGCCATCTGGCCAGCCGTCGCTCAGCGGCCATGCCGATTGCCGGCGCGCTCGGCGGCATGATCGCGCCCGCCTTGGTCTATCTCCTGGTCATTCCTTCAGGGCCTTGGGCGCATGGCTGGGGCGTGCCGATGGCGACCGACACCGCCTTCGCCGTGGCGCTCATCGTCATGATGGGCCACCGCGTTCCCATCGAACTGCGCATTTTCCTCACCGCCGCCGCCATCGTCGACGATATCGGCTCGATCATTGTCGTCGCCGCTTTCTATTCCGGCGCGCTCAATCTCTATGCGCTGGGCGCCGCCGTCGCCGTCGTTGCAGCGCTGGCCTTCCTCAACCGTTCCGCCGTCTATGCCACCACGCCCTATATCCTGCTCGGCATCGCGCTGTGGATCTGCGTCTACACCGGCGGCCTGCACGCCACCCTGGCTGGCGTCGTCCTCGCCCTGTTCATCCCAACGCGGCCGCCGCCCAATCTGCGCACGCTGATCACCCAGGCCAATTCCATCGTCACGGCGGAAGCCATGCGCGGCGGCGAAGCCCTCCGTCATGGCCCTTCCGCGCCTGCCATGCGCGCGCTCGATGCGATCCATGACCGGCTTGAATCCCCCGCCGACCGGATGTTGCGCCATGTGGCGCCGCGCTCGAGCTATTTCGTTCTGCCGCTCTTCGCCCTCGCCAATGCCGGCGTCGTCCTCTCCATGGGCGTGTGGAGCGACCATCCGCGCTTGATGCTGGCGATTGTCCTCGGCCTCGTCGTCGGCAAGCCGATCGGCATGGTCGGCGCGGCGGCTCTGGCCGTCTGGCTGAAGGTCGCGGTCAAACCGGATGAATATTCCTGGCGGCAGTTGTGGGGCGCCGGGGCACTGGCTGGTATCGGCTTCACCATGTCGCTGTTCATCGCCGGACAGGCTTTCCCCACCCCCAGCGATTTCGACGCCGCCAAGATCGCCGTCTTCTGTGCTTCGATTCTCTCGGCCGTCATCGGCGTCGTCGTTCTGTGGAACGCCTATGACGCCAGCACCGAGACGGAGGCAAACGCAGCGAAGCCGCAGCCCGTCGAGATGACATGAACGGGGATCATAGCGTTTTGCAGTTTGACGTAGTCAAACCGTAGGCAAATTGCATTTCTGTTGAAACGCGATTTGCCTAAGACAGGCGGCGCGGCGAAAGTTCCGGCATCGGCGCCCGCGCCGTCTGCATTTCCTCAGCGAGCAAAGCCGCCGTGGTGGGACCGAGGGTGAACCCCTGGTGGCCGTGGCCGAAATGGAACCACAGGCCCTCATGACGCGGCGCTGCGCCAACCAGCGGCAGCATATCGGGCATGCAGGGGCGAGTTCCCAACCAGGGCTCGGCCTCGACCGGCTCACCAAGATTGAGCAATTCCCGCGCGGCTTTCTCAGCCCGGACCATTTGCACCGGCGTCGGCGGTGCATCGAGACGGGCAATCTCGGCGCCGGTCAAAACCCTGAAACCCGCCGTCATCGGTGACAGCGCCGTGCCATTCTCGACATCGAGCATCGGCAGGTTCAGTGCGTCGCCGCCTTTGTAGTGCCGATGGTAGCCGCGCTTGCGCAGCAGCGGAATGCGGTAGCCCAATTTCTCAAGCAGCAGCGGCGACCAAGGACCAAGCGCCACCACCGCATGCCGCGCCGCCAGCCGGCCCCAAGAGACGCCGACGCTCCACATGCGCCCATCCTGCTGCAGGCTGCCGGCATCGGCTGTTTGTACGCGGCCACCACGCGCGACAAACAGATCCGCATAGGCTTGCGTCAATCCGCCAGGATCGATGCAGCTCCAGCTGTCGAGCCAATGACAGGCGCCTGCACAGGTGATCTTCAGCGCTGGCTCGGCAGCGGCAAGTTCCGCGCTGTTCATGACGCGAAGCGCCAGATCGTATTGGCGCGACACACGCTCCGCATGCGCCGCTCCATGCTCGAATTCGCTGGTGCTGCGGAACACCTTGCGGAAACCATCGCGCCGAATCAGGTTCTCGGCGCCAGCGGCGGCGATGAGCGGCGCATGATCGGCCGTGGAGCGCCGCGTCAGCTTCGCATAGCTGCGCGAGATCGCCTCATGCCGCGCCGGCGCCGAAGCGCGAAAATAGCCCCAGAGCGGCCGCCACTGATCCGACAGCGCATCGAGGTGATAATTCACATCATTGCCGCGTTTGAAAATGGTCCGCAGGAGACTGGCCAGATCGCGCGGGAAGGCATACGGCTCCGCCGCCTCGGCCTGGATCAGGCCGGCATTGCCATAGCTGGTCTCACGGCCGGGCGACGTGCGGTCGACCAGAATAACCTCTTGCCCCTGTGCCTGCAGCGCCAGCGCGGTCGAAACCCCGACCATGCCCGCCCCCAGAACCAACACATCCGGCATACCCAGCCTCCGGCTTCCTCGCCTGCATCGACGACATCGATCTTGGCATAGCGCATTGCGGCAGCAGACCCAACGGTCTCACCGGGGATGTATCGTGGAATCCGCTGAGATCGTCTGCTAGGTTGGTTCAGCAGATGGGAATGCAGCCATGAATGAAACGATCCGCTTCGTGCTCCTGCTCCTGGGCACACTCGGTGCCGGCCTCATCGCCGGCCTCTTTTTCATTTTCTCCAATACGATCATGAAAAGTTTCGACCGGCTGCCAGGCGCAAGTGCCATCCTCGCCATGCAGACGATCAATCTCGTCATCATCAACCCGCTGTTTCTGACGATCTTCTTCGGCACCGCCGTGATCTGCCTGGCGCTGCTCGTCACGGCCCTCGCCAACTGGAGCGTGCCTGGCGCACTCTGCCTCGCTGTGGGATCGCTGGCCTATCTCATCGGCTCGATCGGCGTGACGATGGCCTGCAACGTACCGCTCAACAATCGTCTCGCCGCCATCGCCAAACCGGAAGCCGCGCCCGCTGCCACCTGGATGGAGTACAGCGCGCCGTGGACGCGCTGGAACCACGTTCGCGCCATCGCCTCATTCCTCGCCGCAGCGCTGTTCATCACAGCGCTGTGGCAAGATTGACAGCAGCTATTTCCGCAATTCGTCGCGCACCATCTGCGTGCCACGCACCATCGCTTGCAGCTTTGCATAGGCGACATCGCGCGGAATGTATTTCATGCCGCAGTCTGGCGCGATCACCAGCCGCTCGGGCGCGATATAAGGCAATGCAGCCCGGATGCGGGTCGCCACCTGCTCCGGCGTTTCCACCGCCATATCCGACAGATCGATCACGCCAAGAACAACCGTCTTCGACGGCAGCCCTTTCAGAACCGCACAATCGAGTTTCGATTGCGCCGTCTCGATCGAGATCTGACTGACCGGCGAACCCTCGAACTCCGGCAGGAAGGAATAGCCTGGCGGCCGCTCGTGAATGATCGCCGCATAGCCAAAGCAGATATGCACGGCGGTGGTGCCCTTGACGCCATCGAGGGCCGCATTCATCGCCTCAAGACCATATTCACGCGCCGCCTGCGGCCGCGCCTGCATATAGGGCTCATCGATCTGCACGATATCGACACCGGCGGCGAAGAGATCCTTGATCTCCGCATTCACCGCCGCCGCATAGGCGAAAGCCAGCTCCTTGCCACCTGGATAATAATCGTTCTGGGCTTGCTGCGACATGGTGTAGGGACCCGGCACGGTGATCTTGGTGACGCGCTTGGTATGGCCGCGCAGAAATTCAACATCACGCACGCCCACAGGATGTTTGCGCCTGATTGGGCCCGTAACACGCGGCACCGGATTGGGATGGCCGGAACGATCGAGCGCCACACCTGGATTATCAACATCCACCCCCTCAAGCGCGGTGGCAAAACGATTGGAATAGCTCTCGCGCCGCACTTCGCCGTCGGTGATGATGTCGAGACCAGCCTCTTCCTGATCACGAATGGCCAACACCGTCGCGTCATCCTGCGCCTGTTGCAGAAATTCAGGCGCGACACGCCACAACTCCTGCGCCCGGACGCGTGGCGGAAAGCGTTTGGCAAGACTGGCCCGGTCGATCAACCAATCTGGGACGGAATAGGAACCGACGAGAGATGTCGGCAACAAAACTGGAGTTTCGTGCTGATAGGCCATGGCTTGACGTATCCTCCCTCAGGCGCAAGCGTGCTTGCCCGCGCAAGATGGGACGAATCCTCGCGCCAGGCTAGTCCCTCTTTTGGGAACAAGCCGTCACTGTTCTTGCAAAGCCTCAGACTGCTCCGAAGACAGCATGGCGAGCAGCGCGACGACGGCAGACGACAGTTTGGCCGAACGCAAGGTCGCAAGCCACAGATCGAACTGCGCCCAGTCGTCGGTGATCGAAACCGCCACCAGCCCGCGCATGGCAATTTCCGCCGCCGAGCTTTCATGCGGCAAAATCGTAATGCCGAGGCCGCTGTGAACGATTCGCAAGCTTGACGCCGGACTGCGAGACTGGGCGCGTGTGAGCAGGTCAACGCCGCGCTTCGCGGCTTCTTGCACCAGCGTTTGCCCCATGGCCGTTTCATGCGGCAGAACCCACGTCTCCTCCAACAGCTCGTCCAACTTAACGGACGGCTGGCTCGCAAGTGGATGAGAAGGATTGACGACGATGCTCAGCCGATCACGCCGATAAGGTAAAACCTCTAGCGAAGGCGTGATATGGCTTGAAAGAATAATTCCAACATCGGCCTGGCCGCCCAGGAGACCATCGACCACATCCTGGCTCTTCAGCTCCTTCAGCAACAAGCTGACACTCGGATAGTTCCGCAGGAATTTATCGAGTTGTTCGGGCAGATCGTGATAAAGCGCCGGCGCCGGCACGGCGAAGCGGATTTTTTCGGTGTTTCCGACCGCCAGATCGCGAACATTCGCCTCCAGCTGCTCGATGTCGGCGGCAATGCGGCGCGCATAATTGGCGACGACGCGGCCAAAGGGCGTCAAGGAAATCCCTCGCCCGGTGCGAATGATAACCTGGTGGCCGAGGCTGCTCTCAAGAAACTGGATGCGACGGCTCGCGGCCGACACAGCCGTGTGCAGTTCCTCGGCCGCCTGCGTCAGCGAGCCAAATTTCTCGATCGCCAGCACCAACTTGAGCGTTTTCAAGCTGAGGCGGTCATAAAGTTTTGCGCCCATATCTCCTCCGGCCACGATTCCGGCTCGCGGCCTATTCCGAGCTTATACCACTGGCCTTGATCGGCGCATCCCACTTGGCGATCTCCGAGCGCAGGAAACGCGCCAGAAAAGCCGGTCCACGACGCTCCGCCTTGATGTGATCGTTGCCAAGCCCCTCGATCCTCTCGCTCACGGCCGCGGTATTCAGGGTGTCATCGATCGCCTGGGCCAGGCGCTGGACAATCGGCTGCGGCGTGCCCTTCGGCAGGAAAATCCCCTGCCAGACGCTGACATCAAAATCGCTCAAGCCCTGTTCCTGGGCTGTCGGAAGATCAGGCAAAACAGCGGTGCGTGCATCCGACAACAGCGCGATACCACGGACGGCGCCCGACTGCACCTGCGGCGCGCCCGTCGATATAGCGTCACACATATAATCGACACGACCGCCGGCCACATCCTGCATCGCCAGCCCGGCGCCGCGATAGGCAATATGAGTGACCTTGACACCCATCACCGAGTTGAGCAGCACGCAGCCGATATGCGAGGCCGACCCCGCACCAGCCGAGGCGTAATTCAACTTCGCCTGATTGGTCCTGACATAGGCGATGAATTCCTGCAGTGACGTAACCGGCATTTCTTTCGAGACCACCAGCACACGGGGACCATTGGTGACGAGGCCGACGGGCTCAAAATCCACCGTCGAGTCATAGCCCGGCTTTTTCGGCAGTAATTGGCTCCACACCTGAGTCCCGATATTTCCAAGCAGGAACTGGTATCCGTCGGGAGTGGCTTTCGCGACACGCTGCGCGGCGATGGAACCACCGGCGCCGCCGACATTGTCGATGATGACCTGCTGACCCAACAATTCGCCCATACGCTGCGCCAGGATCCGCCCGGTCACATCGCTCGGACCACCAGCAGCGAAGGGCACCACCATCGAGAGCGGCCTGGTCGGATAATCCTCAGCCCGCGCAGCGCCCAAGGCCAAAATGGCAAGCGCCGCAGTCGCTACAACTGCCCGTAATGGCATACCGCCTGAAACAAAACGATCACGCGCCCAACCGTTCAATACCGTCATTCCCAGCTCCTTACGATAGTCGCTGGCTATCCGTAGACTCACCTTGGTGTCAATTCAGCCGGCCGGAACCAAACGGATCAGTTTACGCCAAGCCGATAACAGCTGTAGCAACATGGATTTACAGTCACAGGATCGCTTATTCTGTGCGGAGACATCCAACATCCGAGTTTCAACAATGAAATTTGCAGTCGTGGGAGCCGGTGCGGTCGGCTGTTATTTTGGCGCCCTTCTGGCCCGCACCGGCCATGACGTATGTCTGATCGGACGCCCCACGCATGTTGAAGCGATCGCCCGACATGGCCTGCGCCTCGAAAGCAAGCTTTTCGACGGTCACGTGCCGATGCAGGCGACCACCGAGATCAGCGGTGTCGAAGACGCCGATGTGGTGCTCTTCTGCGTCAAGTCGTCAGATACGGAAGCGACTGGCCGGATGATTGCGCCACACTTGAAACCGGATGCGACCATCCTTTGCCTGCAGAACGGCGTCGACAATGCCGAGCGGCTCTCCGCTGTTCTCAAGCAAACGGTTTTGCCGACGGCGGTTTACGTAGCGACCGAAATGGCGGGCCCCGGACACGTCCGCCATTATGGCCGAGGCGAACTGATCATTGGCGCCAGCGCGCCCAGCCCTCGTATCGCTGACGTCCTGAGCGAGGCTAAAATTCCGACAACAGTTTCCGCCGATGTCATCAGTGCGCTTTGGACCAAGCTGGTGGCCAATTGTTCCTACAACGCGTTGTCGGCCGTCTCCCAACTGCCCTATGGCCGGCTGATCGAAATCGATGGCGTGCGCGACACCATCCGGAATACCATCGATGAATGCATGACGGTGGCCAACGCCGCTGGCATCACCTTACCCGCCAACATCCACGACCTGACATTCGCGATCGCCACCGACATGGCCGGCCAGCGTTCGTCCACCGCGCAGGATCTCGCTCGTGGCAAACCGACCGAGATCGATCACCTCAATGGTTATGTGGTCCGCAAAGGCCGACAGCTCGGCATTCCGACGCCGATCAACCTGCTACTGCAAACCATGGTGAAACTCAAAGAGACGGAACAAAAGGCGTCTCCTTAATCACACTACGCACCTATTGCGGCTTCAGCCCCGCGGCGGCAACCATATCGCCAATGGTCTTGGTCTCGTCGCGCACCGCATCGGCCAACACCTGCGGCTTGCCACCAACCGGCGTCCAACCGACCTTGATCAGATTGGCCCGCGTGTCCGTCGGTGAGTTGACGATCTCGTCGATGTCACCAGCGATTTTCGCGACAATATCTGGCGGCATTTTGGCCGGCCCGAAGACACCCACCCACATCGCTGCTTGCAGTTCTGGGAAGCCCAACTCCGTCGTCGTCGGCACATTGGGATAGCGCGGATCGCGCTCGTTGCCGGCCAGAGCGAGCGCTTTGAGCTTGCCCTCCGCGATCGGTTGCGCCGCGCCCATGGAGCTGAACACCGATACCTGCACCTCGCCACGCAGCAAGGCTGAAACCGTCGACGACAATCCCTTGAACGGCGCGTGCACCAGATCGAGACCTGCCTTCTTGTTCAACATTTCAAAGATAAGTTGCGGCGGGCTGCCATCGCCATAGGAGCCGTAGGAATATTGCCCCTTGGACTTCTGCACGAGGGCTACGAATTCTTTCAGATCATTGGCCGGCACGTCCGGACGCGCCACGGCCATTTGAACGACTTTCGCCACGAGTGAAATCGGCACGAAGCTCGTATCAGGATTGTAAGGCAGATTCTTATAGAGGAACCGACTGGAGACGATCGTCTGGTTCACCGTCGCCAACATCGTATAGCCGTCGGGCTCGGAAGCCGCGACGTTATGGGCGCCGATGACGCCGCCAGCACCCGTCTTGTTTTCGATGATGATGGTCTGCCGCCATTTCGCCTGCAGCGCCGATGCCAGCGGCCGCATCACGATATCGGTTCCACCGCCAGCCTCGAACGGAATGATGACGCGCACCACCTTGTTGGGATATTGCTGCGCTGACGCGCTCGCGGCCGGCCATATCATCAAGGCCGCTGCGCCCGCTATAAATCCGATCTTGAATCCGATTTTCATCATGTTGTCCTCCCTCCGTTAATGTACCGATGGGTTACGTTCCCCGTCCCTCTACGTTCGCTGATCGAGCCCATTTCTTGATGGCAGCCTCGATTGTTTCGTCACTTGCCTCGGCGATTTCAGGCTGGCTGCGACTGAAGCGTGGCGCTGGCGCCGCTTGAAGCTGGCCGCCGGTGGCGACGAACACCTGTCGCGCCCGATTGTGCGGATCGCTCTGCGCCTCTTGCAATGTTAGGACCGGCGAAACGCAGGCTTCACTGCCGTCAAAGATCGCTTGCCATTCATCGCGGCTGCGCGTCGAAAATATCTTTTGGAAGCAGCGGTGCATGTCGGGCCATTGCTCGCGCTTCCACTGATCGGCGGGCGCTATATCTATTATGCTCAGCTTGCCGATCAGATTGGCGAAGAACTTGGGTTCGATCGCGCCCACGGCAAGGTGACGATCGTCTGACGTTCGATAGATGGCATAGAAAGGCGCGCCACCATCGAGAAGATTGCCGCCACGGCCAGCGCCCCATTGCCCTGAGGCTTCCAGCCCATGGATGAATGTCGAGAGCGATGCGACACCGTCAACAATGGCCGCATCCACAACCTGGCCGCGTCCAGACCGCATTCTCTCGTGCAGCGCGCAGACGATCCCGAACGCCAGATACATGCCACCGCCGCCGAAATCGCCGAGGAGATTGAGCGGAAAAACCGGCTCCTTCGGCGTTCCCATCATGTCGAGCGTCCCTGACATGGCGAGATAATTGATGTCGTGGCCAGGCAGATGCGCCATCGGCCCCTCCTGGCCCCAACCCGTCATGCGCGCATAGATCAGGCGGGGATTTTCAGCCAGGCAAACATCCGGACCAATACCAAGACGTTCCATGACGCCGGGGCGAAACCCCTCCATGACAACATCGGCACTCCGCAGAAGCTGACGGAGCTGTTCAAGATCAACCGCATCCTTGAGATCAAGTGCCAACGTGCGTCGCCCGCGCGCCATGAAATCGGATGATCCTGGCGAAAAACCCAGAGATGTTTCGGACTTGGATGTTTCAGATTTGCGCGCGATGCGCAGCACATCAGCGCCCATGTCGGACAGCATCATCGCGCAGAACGGCGCTGGACCAAGTGCGGCCAGTTCGACAACACGAATATCGGCGAGCGGTCCCATGCGGTTCGCAGCTCCAGTTCGACGAGGCGGTCGGCGGATTTCACAATCGCACTTTCGGCTGTTGACGTCAGCCGTCCCTGAATGTATTTCGTATACGAACAATCTAGGGAGAGCAAGGTCGTGCTTGGCTATTTCATGCGCCGTTGCGGAGGCCCTGATGGCACGCCCTAAACCCATCACAACCGCCGAGACGGAGCCCTTCTGGCAAACCGCGAAACAAGGCTCCTTGCGCCTCCCGCAATGCACTGCCTGCGGCCAGTTGAGCTATCCTCCCGCGCCACGCTGTCGCTCTTGCCGCAGCGATGCTCTGTCTTGGAAACACTTATCGGGCCGCGCCCGCCTGCTGTCATGGACGCGCGTCGAACTGCCAACCATCCCAGGCGTGAAACCACCTTTCACGATCGCCGAGATCGAACTCGCCGAACAAGCAGGTCTCGTGATGACGGTTCTGGTTCGCCCCGCACTGGAAGATCGATTGCAAGCGGGCATGGCGATCCAAGTCACTTTCGACACCGATGGCGATTGGTCCTTCCCCGTCGCGGCTGAAGGTGACGCATGACGGCGCCGGGATCCCCCATAGCATTCATCGGCGTCGGCGGCTCGACGATCGAACGACAATCGCAGCGATCGATCACCGCTTTCGCTCTCGACGCCGCCATTGCTGCCATCGCCGACGCGGAGATCGATATCGCTGACATCGATGGCTATGTCGGCGCACCGATCGCGACCAATCCCGGTGCGCTGCATGTCGATGGCGCCGACGAAATATCGGCTCGCACCATCATCAAGGGGCTGGGAATTTCAAATCTCTCCTACGCCGCCGATCTACACAAATCCTTTCCGACAGATATGGCGATCAGCGCGGCGCACCTGCTGCTTTCGAGCGAGTGCCGCTATGTCCTTGGCGTGCGCGCGCTCTATCACATGCGTGACGTAGCCTATGCGACAGGCGCTGCCGATCGCGCCTATGGCGCCGATCAGTTCACGGTGCCCTTCGGCGCCATGGCCGCTGGCGCCCGCTTTGCCACACGGGCACGAACCTATCTCGAGCAAGCAGGCGTTGGCCGCGAAGTCCTTTACGATATCGTCGCCCTCGCCCGCCGCCACGCGCGCGATAATCCGCTTGCTGTCTGGCGCAACAAAGATGTCAGCCTGGACGATTACATGGCGGCGCCAATGATTGCCGCGCCTCTGTGTCGGCTAGATTGCGATATGCCGGTCTGCGGCGCTGTCGCCTTCGTCATGACGAAAGGCGATCTCGTGCCCGCTGCCGTGAAGCCGAGAGCCGCATACCTCACCGGCTGGGCCGGCTGGCAGCATCCGCACCGGATTTTCGAAGGATCACGCAAGCGCGACGACATCGATCACGGCCAGCTCTACGACGGCTTTTCCTCGATGATCTACGAATGGCTCGAGGGCTTTGGCTGGTGCGAGCCCTATCGCGGCTGGCAATTCATCCGCGACGGACATGCCGAGCAAGACGGCAAGCTTCCCCTCAACACCTTCGGCGGCAGCCTCGGCGAAGGCCGGCTGCATGGCGCCGGCCATTTGCGCGAGACGATCCTGCAAGTGACCGGCCGCGCCGGAAAACGGCAATTGCCACGTGCCGCCAACGGTCTCGTCCATATCGGTCCTTACGACATGTCGTCGTTCGCGATCATCAGCAGCGAACCATAAATTCCAATTGGGGAGAAGAACATGCTCTCGCACGAGGACAACGAGAAGCTGGTGAGGGTCAGCGCCGGCACGCCGATGGGCGATTTCATGCGCCTGTTCTGGATCCCCTTCATGCTCTCAAAGGAACTCGCCGCCGACGGCGCGCCGCAGCAAGTGCGCCTGCTCAATGAAAACCTCATCGCCTTTCGCGACACAGCCGGGCGTGTCGGCCTGGTCGATCACGCCTGCCCACACCGAGGCGCGCCGCTGCTCTTCGCGCGCAACGAGGATTGCGGCATTCGCTGCGTCTATCACGGTTGGAAATTCGACGTCGATGGCAAGCCGGTGGATCTCCTGGCTGAGCCTGAACGCAGCCGACTGAAAGAACGCGTCCGCCTCAAGGCCTATCCCTGCCGCGAACGCAACGGCGTGGTCTGGACCTATATGGGACCGAACCAGGATGACTTGCCGGAGCTTCCAGGCCTCGAATGGAATCTGGTGCCGGAGGAAAATGTCGTTCTCACCATGCGCGTGCAGGAATGCAATTGGCTGCAGGCCATTGAGGGCGAACTCGACAGCGCCCACGCAGCGATTTTGCACGGCCGCATCGATTCCGGCGGCACCGTCAGTCAATGGATCGCCGCCAAGGACCTCACGCCGGTCTTCGAATGTGTCAAACGCGACTTCGGCCTGAGCATCGCGTCACGGCGCACACTGGATGAAAGCACCCGCTACTGGCGCGTCAACCAGTTCCTCCTGCCCTTCTATTCGCTGGTGCCGCCGATGAAGCAATACCCGGAACTCAGTGGTCACGCCTGGGTGCCCATCGACGATGAGCACACGCTCTGCATCATGTTCTCCTATCATCCGTCGCAACCGATGTATGAGAAGTCACGTAAGGTGTTCGAGGAAGGACATCGCGGCCGCGAAACCGGCCATGCCAGCGTGCATAGCTATAAGCCAAAGCCGCCCAACGTGCCTTATGCGAGGTTCTGGACCAAGTATGGTCCCGACGACGGCTTCCAGTTCGACCATACCGTCCAAGAGACAACTTGGTTCTCCGGCCTGCCAGGCCTCTGGGTGCAGGATTCCGCCTGTCAGTCCGGTGTCGCGCCAATCTATGATCGCACCAAGGAAAATCTCGGCACCAGCGACACCGGCATCGCCATGGCGCGCCGGATCATGCTCGATGCCCTGGCGGCCATGCGCGACAAGGGCATCAAGCCCAAAGGGGTCGACCATCCCGAAACCTTCATGGTGCGCGCTGTCTCGCTGACCTTGCCCGAGGGCACGCCCTGGAGTGAGGCCGGCGCCATCCCCATGCAAGCGCGCCTCGGCGAGGACTTCGGTTACACGCCATGACCGAAAGATCGACAGAGGGCGCGGCACTTGCCGGTGTCCGCGTGCTGGAAATCGCGCACGCCGCCGCCGCCGTGACCGGACGGCTGCTCGCCGATCTCGGCGCCGATGTCATCAAGATCGAACCACCAGGCGGCGAGGCGGCGCGGCGCTTGCCGCCGCTCGCTACGCTGCCGAATGGTGCGGAAGAGAGTTGCTATTGGCTGGCGTTCAACACCGGCAAGCGCAGCGTCACGATCGATCTCACGACGCAAGACGGGCGCAACCGGTTTGTTGCACTCGCCAGGAGCGCTGACATCGTCGTCACTGATTTCGAGCGCGTCGGCATCAACGAAAACGATGAACTCGCCGCTCTGGCCCGTACAGCCAATCCCGATCTAATCTGGACGGAGATATGGCCGTTCGGTCGTGGCCTGCCCTTTGAACGCTATCCAGCGACCGACACGATCCTGCAAGCCCTCGGCGGCCACCTGTTTCTCAACGGCGATATCGACCGTCCGCCGGTTCGCATCGGCATGCCCGTCGGCGTCATGCAGGGCGGCGCCGAAGCCGCCAATGCCGCGTTGATGGCCTATTATCACAAGCTACGTGGCGGGCCGGGCCAACGCGTCGATATTTCAATCCAGGAATGTATCGTCTGGACGCTGCTCAACACCACCATGTCCTGGCAGATTCTCGCGCTCAACGAGGAACGCGGCGGCGCGGTGCGCAAAGAGCGCGCCAATAAATTCTACACCCGGCTGGTCTGGCCTTGCTCCGACGGCTTCATTTTCTTTGGCCCAGTCGGCGGCGGCGGCGGCACGGCGCGCGAGAAATCCTTCTCCGCGCTGGTCGACTGGATGATCGCCAGTGGATTTGATGCGCCCATTCTCCATGCTCACGACTGGAATGGACCAGGCCAGTTCAACATCCCGCAATCGGCCTATGATGCGGTCACCGATCATATTGGCCGCTTCATCGAGACGAAGACCGCCGCCGAACTGATGCAGAAGGCGGTCGAGCAACGCATTCTTCTCGCGCCCGTCTCCAGCCCGCGACAGATTTTCGAATACCCGCATTTCCGCGAGCGCAATTTCTTCGCCCGCCTTTATGATGGCATACGTGGGATCGACGTCGATTATCCAGCCCTCTGGGCACAGATGAGCCTGACACCGTTGCAGGCGCTGCGGCCAGCGCCAGCGCCCGGTGCCGACACGCACACCATTCTGGAGACGGTGTTGGAGCGAGGACACAGCCGATGAACAGCCCGATTTTTGCCGGACTGAAAGTGCTCGACTTCACCTGGGCGGCCGCTGGCCCAATCATCACCAAGCAGCTCGCCGACAACGGCGCCACAGTCGTCAAAGTCGAATCGTCGAAACATCCTGACTCGATCAGGCTCGGCGGACCTTTCGCGGGCGGGACACCCGGCATCAACAAAAGCGGCTTCTTTGCCGATTTCAATTCGTCCAAACTCGGCCTGGCGCTGGACATGTCGCATCCCCGCGCTGGCGAAGTCATCGAACCGCTGATTGCCTGGGCCGATGTACTGGCCGAGAGCTTTCGTCCCGGCATGATGGCGCGATGGGGCTTTGACTATGAGTGGGCGTCCCGTATCAATCCGCGCCTCATCATGCTCAGTTCTTCGCTCTACGGACCCGATGGCCCGTGGGCCGAGCATCCAGGCTTTGGCGCGCAGGGCGCAGCACTTGCCGGCTTTCACGCAATGACGGGCTGGCCCGATCGCCCGCCGGCAGCGCCCAAGGGCGCCTATACGGATTCGGTCTCGCCGCGCTTTGGCACAGCTGCTTTGCTTGCCGCCCTGATCCATCGTGAGCGGACGGGCAAGGGCCAATATATCACGCTCTCGCAGATCGAGACCGGCATCATGTTACTGAGCCCCGAGCTGTTGCAGATGCAGTTGAGCGGCAGCGAACCGATGCGGCGAGGCAATCGCGATGAGCGCGCGCTGGTACACGGCGTTTATCCTTGCCTCGGAACCGAGAATTGGATCGCCATCGAAGTGCGCGATGAGAACACGCTACAGCGCTTCGTCAGCGTATTATGGCCGTTGGGTGATACCCCTGCGTGTCTCATCTCAGCAACCGATGCAGATGCGATTGACGCAGTGGTCGGCGCCGCCACAGCTCATTGGGACAGTTTTGATCTGATGCAAGCCCTGCGCGAAACGGACGTTCCGGCAGGTGTCGCTTTTCGTGGCAACGACCTGCTTGAAGATCCCGTGTTGCGCGCCCGCAGTCATTACTGGCCGCTCGAGCATACCGAAATGGGCACGCTCGATTACAACGGCCCGGCCTATCGCTTTTCCGTTTCGCCGACGGAGCTGCGACACGCCTCGCCAACGTTAGGCCAACACACGGAAGAAATTCTGAGTGACATCCTACAGCTACCAGCGGCCGCGATCGCTGACCTCAGAGCGGCGGCTCTGTTTCGCTGAAGCTCTGCGCCCTCAGTCTTCGTCCGGCATCTGCCCAATGGCCGCGAGATAGGTGAGGAATTTTTTGCGATCCGCGGCCGGAATGACGGAAAGAATTTCGGTATGATTCACCTCGACGAGAGGCGCGAGGGACGACACCCGGGCAACCCCATCAGGCAAGATGGTCAAGCGATAGGAGCGACCATCCGCGGGATCAGGGATCCGCTTGATCAGACGGCGATCGGTCATCCGGCTCAGCATCTCGCTCAAAGTGCTGCGATCGACTTTGATGTGCTCGGCCAGTTCCGTCGGGGTCAGATCCCCCTGCTGATATAAAGTGATCAGAACCGCGAATTGCCGTGGCGTGATGTCGTACCCATCGCATTTGAGCGTGTACAGATTGTTCAGGCGAGCGCTTGCCAGGCGCAGCAGGAAGCCGAGACCTTGATCAAGCTTGTAGACATCAACGCGTTTCATCGTTCGCCCGCCGCATGTCCATATCAAGTTGAGCCGCTTGCCAGACATCATCCATACGGCACGCCAGCATAAAAAGAAAAGCCCGGAGGTGGAAAACCACAGCGGCCGTACAGCTGGCCGCGTTCAGGTCGAGGCGACAAGACCGTCCCAGGCGGCCATGGCGCTGTCGGCGACCGTGGCCAGCATTTTCCGCGACATGCCATCGCGCGCCAAGATCGACATGCCATATTGGACGCTGATGTAGAAATTGGCGATCGCGCGCGCGTCCGTCGTGTCAGGCAGTTCGCCTTGCGCCATGGCACGTTCGATACGCCGGCGCACATGCTTGACGCTTGCCGCACGCATGTCACGCAGCATGTCGCAAATGGCGGTGTTGTTGGCGCCTGCATTAAGCGCGCCAAGCACCACCAAGCAGCCCCGCGGTTTGCCAGGCTGAAAGTAGCTTTCCGCGCTGGCATGCAGCATCGCCTCGACCGCGCCGCGCGCGGTCGTTGCTTGTTCGATCCCAGACCAGATGTCCTTGCCTTCGGCGGCATTGTAGAGTTCGACCGCCTCGCGAAACAAATCTTCCTTGCTGCCGAAAGCCGCGTACATGCTGGGCGGATTGATGCCCATGGCCGAAGTCAGGTCCGTGAGCGAGGCGCCATCGTAACCCTTGGCCCAAAACACCTCCATCGCGCTGTGCAATGCAGCAGCGCGATCAAAACTACGCCGACGGCCCCGATCCACCATGATCCTTCTTTCTGTATCGATCGATAAATAATCTTATTGACGCCTCCTGGCAAGCGTGCCACCTATTATGTATTGATCGATACATAAATGGATATGAAACATGCTTCCCTTGCAAGATAAGGTTGCTCTCGTCACGGGCGGAAGCCGCGGTATGGGGGCTGCTATCGCGGAGCGCCTGGCCCGCGACGGCGCCGATGTTGCCTTCACCTATGTCCGCGCCGCTGACAAAGGCCGCGCCACGCTCGCCAAGATCGAAGCGGAAGGCCGGCACGGACTGGCCCTTGCCGCCGATGGCGCGGATCCAGCAGCCGTTCAAGCGGCCGTGGACCAGACCTTCGCCACGTTTGGCAGGCTCGATATCCTGATCAACAATGCCGGCATTTTCGTTGCGAAGCCGATCGATGCGCTGACACTCGATGACTACGATCAGACATTGGCGGTCAATGTGAAGTCGGTGTTCGTTGCCGCGCAGGCAGCAGCCAAACATATGACCGAAGGCGGACGCATCATCACCATTGGCAGCAATCTCGCTGACCGTGTTCCCGGTGCTGGCTTGAGCCTCTACAGTCTCAGCAAAGCAGCGCTGATTGGCCTGACCAAAGGTCTGGCGCGCGACCTTGGAAGCCGAGGTATCACGGCCAATATCGTGCAGCCCGGTTCGACCGACACCGACATGAATCCCGCCGATGGCGCCCAGGCCGATGCGCAGCGTGGGCTGATGGCGATCCCGCGCTTCGGCGAGGCACACGACATCGCCAGCATCGTCGCCTGGATCGCCAGTTCACAAAGCCGCTTCGCCACCGGCACGGCGTTCACGCTTGATGGCGGCGCGAATATTTAGGCCAAGAGAAGAGCGTCGTCAGGCCATTTCGTTGCTGTCGTATAGAAACAGCATCAGCCAGTCAGCCGAGAGAGCCGGTTTGACGACGCCTTCGATCTCGACTTCCACTTTATATTGGAGAAGGATTTGTCCGGCGGCGCGCGGGCTCACTTGCGAAAGCGTGAAATGTCCGCGAATGCGCGAACCGGATGGAACCGGCGTCAGAAAGCGGACACGGTCAAACCCGTAATTGAGAACCGCTGAAGCGCCCTCCATAGGCACGGCCATCTTAGCCATCTTGCTCAACAGCGAAAGCGATAGAAAACCATGGGCGATGGTGCCGCCGAACGGGCCCTTTGCCGCCGCTTCGACATCGACATGCAGAAATTGATGATCCTCGGTCACATCAGCGAAGCCGTCGATGCGATGTTGATCGATCAGAAGCCATGGCGAGACTCGGACCTTGCCAATCAAGGCCTCTAGCCTGGCAACTCCTTCGATGACGGCATTGTCAGTGGACGCTTTCAAACAAAGATCTCCTCAGCACTTCGAAAGTCTGCATGCCATTCATAGATCGATACGCCAACGCGGTACCCATCATTGCTGCAAAATCGATTGTTTCATGGGCGGCACCCGAAGCTGGCAGCGCCTTCAGGATTGCCTGCCCCTATATCGCGCATGCTGGGGGTAAGCGCAAAGCGGCCGGGGAACGTCAGGCCGGTGGCGATCACAGGTCCGGCGCTGACAGCTCCCAGAAAATCGAACCGCTCAAGCGTCGCGGGCCTATCCCCACTTCCTCTGGGCCTGCTGCAGACTGCATCACTCAGCCTCTGCGGGCGGCAGTTCCAGAACGCGAAAAAGCCCGCCAGCCTTGGTTTTCACCAAGAACTGACGGGCTTTTCGAACTTTCATAATAAAGAGGACATTCCGCTTTTTGCAGGCCTGGCAACGACCTACTCTCCCAGGTCTTGAGACATAGTACCATTGGCGCGGGAGCGTTTGACGGCCGAGTTCGGGATGGGATCGGGTCTGGTCACTCCGCAAAAGTCACCAGGCCGGCGAAAAGCGGACAGAAGCAAAACTGGGTTTTTATCGCAGGCCAAACTCACATCCCTGAAGGGACATGAGTCGACCTAGATGGATATCGACTAATGAGAGTGTTTAAGCCAATCGAGCTATTAGTACCGGTAAGCTACATGCATTGCTGCACTTCCACACCCGGCCTATCAACGTGGTCGTCTTCCACGGCTCTCGAGGGAGAACTCGTTTTGAGGTGGGTTTCCCGCTTAGATGCATTCAGCGGTTATCCCGTCCGTACATAGCTACGCTGCACTGCGGCTGGCGCCACAACAGCTCCACCAGAGGTACGTTCACCCCGGTCCTCTCGTACTAGGGGCAAATCCTCTCAATTCTCCTACACCCACGGCAGATAGGGACCAAACTGTCTCACGACGTTTTGAACCCAGCTCACGTACCACTTTAATCGGCGAACAGCCGAACCCTTGGGACCTTCTCCAGCCCCAGGATGTGATGAGCCGACATCGAGGTGCCAAACACTGCCGTCGATATGGACTCTTGGGCAGTATCAGCCTGTTATCCCCGGCGTACCTTTTATCCGTTGAGCGATGGCCCACCCACTCGGGACCACCGGATCACTATGACCGACTTTCGTCTCTGCTCGACTTGTTTGTCTCGCAGTCAGGCTGGCTTATGCCATTGCACTCAACGACCGATTTCCGACCGGTCTGAGCCAACCATCGCGCGCCTCCGTTACTCTTTGGGAGGCGACCGCCCCAGTCAAACTGCCCACCATGCGCTGTCCCGGCTCCGGATGACGGAGCGCGGTTAGATATCCATGTCAATAAGGGTGGTATTTCAAGGGTGACTCCACATGAGCTGGCGCCCACGCTTCAAAGTCTACCACCTATCCTACACATGCTAACACGAATACCAGTGCAAAGTTGCAGTAAAGGTGCACGGGGTCTTTCCGTCTGACCGCAGGAACCCCGCATCTTCACGGGGAATTCAATTTCACTGAGCTGATGTTGGAGACAGCGGGGAAGTCATTACGCCATTCGTGCAGGTCGGAACTTACCCGACAAGGAATTTCGCTACCTTAGGACCGTTATAGTTACGGCCGCCGTTTACCGGGGCTTCGATTCAAGGCGTGAACCTCTCCTCTTAACCTTCCGGCACCGGGCAGGCGTCAGACCCTATACGTCATCTTACGATTTCGCAGAGCCCTGTGTTTTTGTTAAACAGTTGCCACCCCCTGGTCTGTGCCCCCCCGACCTGGTTGCCCAAGCCGAGAGCCTCCTTCTTCCGAAGTTACGGAGGTAAATTGCCGAGTTCCTTCAACATCATTCTCTCAAGCGCCTTGGTATACTCTACCAGTCCACCTGTGTCGGTTTGGGGTACGGTCTAATGTGGGGGCTATTTCCTGGGACCGCCAGGTTGCACAAGAAATCCAATAATCCCGTACAACTTTCGCAATCCGTCACCACCCACTGGCCCACGAATATTAACGTGGTTCCCATCGACTACGCCTTTCGGCCTCGCCTTAGGGACCGGCTAACCCTGCGAAGATTAACTTTACGCAGGAACCCTTGGACTTTCGGCGACACTGTCTTTCACAGTGTTTGTCGTTACTCATGTCAGCATTCGCACTTCCAATACCTCCAGGATGCCTCACGGCTGTCCCTTCGACGGCTTATGGAACGCTCCGCTACCGCGCATTGCTGCGCCCAAAGCTTCGGCTCGTGGCTTGAGCCCCGGTACATCTTCGGCGCGGAAACCCTTATTTAGACCAGTGAGCTGTTACGCTTTCTTTAAAGGATGGCTGCTTCTAAGCCAACCTCCTGGTTGTTTTGGGATTTCCACATCCTTTCCCACTTAGCCACGAATTAGGGGCCTTAGCTGTTGGTCTGGGTTGTTTCCCTCTCCACAATGGACGTTAGCACCCACTGTGTGACTCCTGCGCATTACTTCCAGGTATTCGGAGTTTGGTTAGGTTTGGTAAGGCTGTGAACCCCCCTAGCCCATCCAGTGCTCTACCCCCTGGAGTATTCACGCAAGGCTATACCTAAATATATTTCGCGGAGAACCAGCTATTTCCGAGTTTGGTTGGCCTTTCACCCCTAATCACAAGTCATCGGAGCCTTTTTCAACAGGCACCCGTTCGGTCCTCCAGTAAGTGTTACCTTACCTTCAACCTGCTCATGACTAGATCACCCGGTTTCGGGTCTAATCCGACGAACTGAACGCCCTGTTCAGACTCGCTTTCGCTGCGCCTACACCTACCGGCTTAAGCTTGCTCGTCAGATTAAGTCGCTGACCCATAATACAAAAGGTACGCCGTCACCCAGGACGAACCTTGGGCTCCGACTGTTTGTAGGTATCCGGTTTCAGGAACTATTTCACTCCCCTCGTCGGGGTGCTTTTCACCTTTCCCTCACGGTACTTGTTCGCTATCGGTCGCTAAGGAGTACTTAGGCTTGGAGAGTGGTCTCCCCATGTTCAGACAGGATTACACGTGTCCCGCCCTACTCAAGTCCTCAGTATTTCGAAATCCATACGGGGCTATCACCCACTAAGGCCCGGTTTTCCAACCGATTCTGATTAAAAATACTGAGGCACTGGCCTGGTCCGCGTTCGCTCGCCACTACTAACGGAGTCTCGTTGATGTCCTTTCCTCC